>NZ_CP150205.1:0-1105000 GCF_037969745.1 Paenibacillus sp. FSL W8-0194
CGGCGGCGGGCGAGAGCGTCGAGGCCAACCGGCCGAAGACGTTCAGCTTCGGTTCCGGCAAGGGCGGCTACAACTCGGCTCCGGCGCAAGGTGAACAAGCCGGCAGCGGACGCCGGAAGAAAACGTCGGGCAGCGGCATCTTTATCGGCGAAGGGGCCGGATCGGGCGAAAGCCAGCGCAAACGCGGCGAAGGTTCCGAGCAGGGCAGCGGCGAAGCTTTTTGGCAGTTCCGCAAAGGCAAAAAGAAAAAGGGTGCCAGCAAAAACGGCACGGCTGCTTTTGTTCGGAAGAAGAAAAAGTGAATTCGGTACGCTGGTGAGAACGTAGAATGAGATTCAACCGGTTCTGAGCTTTTTCAGGAATTTGTGCAAGCTCGCTTTCGGTAGTGCTTGTTTGGTGCACTGGGGATTTATCCGCGGCGGTTTCGTTTGCATCTGGACAAGCTCGGTCTTTGCCTTGATTTTGGCGAAACCAGTTGATACAATGGACTTCTGGTACGTGTGTGGCGACGAACTGTGATGCCCGAGCCGGAAGTCCGCTATTTTGTAATGGGTGAGGAGTGAAAGACATGGGTGGTAAGAAGAGTGACGGGAAGGTACTGGCCCAGAACAAGAAAGCTTCCCATGATTATTTCATCGAGGATACGTACGAGGCCGGCATCGTGCTGACCGGGACCGAGATCAAATCGATCCGAAACGGGAAAGCGAACATCGGCGATGCGTTTGCGACGATCCGCAATGGGGAAATTCATATTCACAATATGCACGTCAGCCCGTTCGAGCAGGGAAACCGGTACAATCCGACCGATCCGACGCGGGCGCGCAAGCTGCTGCTGCATAAGGAACAGATCCATAAGCTGCTGGGTCAGACGAAACAGGAAGGCTACACGATCGTTCCGCTCAAAATCTACATTCGAAATGGCTATGCCAAGCTGCTGTTAGGCCTCGGCCGCGGTAAGAAGCAATACGACAAACGCGAATCCGCTGCCAAACATGATGCACAGCGCGATATACAGCGTGCTTTGCGCGAAAAGCAGAAAATTGCGCGTTAATGACCTGTTATGTGAAAGCTTAGCAAGTTTCACCTGCGTTTCCTTGCATCATCTGTGTCATTTTGGCCGGATGGTGTGATATAATAAATGATGTAAGAGATGCGCATGCCGCGATTCTTTTACAGAATCAACGAATTGCTTCTGATCGTCCTTTCTTTATGGAGGGAAAGGATGCGGAATTAGATTGCTTCTTGTGCTGCAGAGCAGCTCATCTAATCCGGAGAAGCCCTTTATAACAAGGGGGCGTTCTTGGATTCGACGGGGACAGTTCGAGCATGAGTAGCGGGTAGTGGGGACGCGTCCGCTTCATCAACGCTAACGCCAATAATAACTGGCAAACAACAAAACAACTACGCTCTCGCAGCTTAATAACCTGCAGACGTGCTCTCGCTCTGCATCGCCCATGTGCCGGGATGAGGGCTCACTTTTAGTGGGATACGCTGTCTAGTCTCCGCCTGCGGCTAGCTGAAGAAGACAAACAGGCTGACCCTTTCGAGATCCGGTGACGGGGAGCTTGATCGGGTGACATCAAAACTGTCACTACACCCGTAGAAGCTTATGTGGCGTTGTCTTCGGACAGGGGTTCGACTCCCCTCGCCTCCATATGTAACATGCAAAAAAGCGACCTTGACCGGTCGCTTTTTTGCTGCTCATATTCGAAGGGAATAAACCGCTGCGGCTCTTGGGTTTCTGACATCTCTGACGTCGAATGCGACATATTTCTGATGATGTACAAGGTCTACATCTATACAGGCACTTTTGATGTCCTCTTTTGGCTATCCTGCTTGTCTTCTTCCGTTCGCCACAGGCGAAAATGAGAGAATGTTCACTGATGGCTTACATAAAATAATCCTGCATTGACAACCTCAATTAACTTGTGAGACCATAATTTTCAAGTTGATACAAGGAGGATTACTATGTTAGTGCCAGGGGAACTTGTGAAATTCGACAGCATGAAAAACTTCAGATATCTTTCTCCATTGGGGTCTGGAGGAACTGGAGATGCTCATCTTTTTAAGGATGAGACAACGGATATGTTGTTTGCATTTAAAAAATATGCTCCTAAAGATAGTAACAACTCAGATGATAACTATAGACGTTTTGTAGACGAGATCAAAATTCTATTTAATATATCCCACAACAACATTGTCAGGATTTTTAATTATTACTTGTATCCCGAAGCCAAGACTGGCTATCTACAAATGGAGTATGTGGAAGGCACAGCTCTTCATGAATTTGAACCGAGTTTCGGGAAAGACTGGGAAGATATCTTTAAAGAAGTTATATATGCATTTGAATATTTAGAAGAAAAGAAAATATTACATAGAGACATCCGTCCCACGAATATACTAATAGACAAGAACGAGGATGTAAAAGTTATAGATTTTGGGTTCAGTAAAAAATTGGAGTTTGAAGAGACTGGGGGTGAAAGTGTATTTCTTAATTGGCCGGTTACTCAATGGCCTAACGAGACTCAGTTAGAAGGTATATATAACCATCAATCTGAGATTTATTTTATTGGGAAAATGTTTCAGAACATTCTTAGAAGTAAAGGGGAAGTAGAGCGGTTTAAGTTTAATCATATAATAGATAAGATGACTAAATTAGAACAAAAAGAACGTTACGCTTCATTTAATGATATCTCACAAGCAATTTCTGAAGGAGTAATAAGCGAGATTGATTTCTCAAGAATAGAGAAGGATATGTATAAGAAGTTTGCCGATGCTTTAGTTGGTCACATTCTTTATTATAACGATAAATACGATCCAATAAATGATATTGACATTATACTCAATAAGTTAGGGACTCTAATCCGTAGTAGTTCACTTGAAACGTTTATACAAGATAACTCTCAACTTATAAAATGTTTCATTAAAGGAAGCTATAGATACAACGATAAATGCGATATAGAAGTTCAGCATGTGAAAAATTTCTATCAATTAATGGTAAAATTAGATCCATATAAGCAAAAAATTGTACTTGATAATATTCAAACTCGATTAGGTGGCATCACAATTAATATTACTGACGATGACTTGCCATTCTAATTACTGAATTTGTGATAATCTTATATCTGCATCCAAACGGTATGATACAACTAACGGTAATTTTTGGATTGTTACTAACCGTATTGGGCGTTGATTTAGTAAAAAAGCTCTAATTTTGTGATCTATACAAAATGCCGTTATAAAGCTTTCAATTAAGATGTAAAAGTTGCGGATTTTCTTCCCCTATTCTATCTATTTTCAAAATGGCGATTTTGTAACGTGATTTTAAAAAATGTTGTATTCGGATACCCAGCCTTGAGGCAAAGGTCTATAAATAGCAATAGCGGAAAGGACAACTGCATTCTCTATGCTATTCATGTTATTCGTCCACATCAACGCATCCGCACCATCCCAACCTGCCGTCCTCCGTCTTGATGTAGTCCTCGGTATGCGTCTCATGCCTTGCTTACTGTCTAAACAGAAAAGGTGGCCGCCACAAGTAGGAGACTCAGGAAAAACCAATCTATCACTTTGGTTTTTCGTGGAGCTGTGAAGCGTTCTGCGGCTTCTATTCACCTTAGCGGCAACCCGGCTCTCATCAGCCGAGGACATTCAGTTAACTAAATGGTTGGTAGAGAGCGGGAATATCGATGGTGCCGCGTATAAAGCCCTACTCAAAAAGCAAGGAGGTACCGTTCTATCTTCATCCAAGCCTGTTGATATGGATATACCACACGGTTTTCTGCTGGAGCCGATGTTGGAAGTCATCAGCAAGAATTGAGAAAGAAATAAAGACAAAATACAGATGGTTGTAGTATAATATTTTGGACAAACAAGGTGCAGTTGAACTTTTGATGGTGATAATCGCTATCGAATATTTTAATGTATATACACATCGCTATGCACTATTCTAGTTGTTTATCCTAATCGTCGCATATGTATCAACGGTATGATTTAGAAAGGTAGAACTGACTTGTTTGTCTACTTTTTTTAAAAAAAGGTGATTTTTATCAGTACTTCAGTGCAACCTTCATTACATAGCTCAGACGAAGAAATAAAAACTAAATTTAGAAGTTTAGTGGATTTCGAAGATGTAGCAGCACTTTTGGAAATTTCGACTGAGTTTCTTTGGAAGATTCTTATAAGGGACAAACAAATTAACTACACGTCCTTTCCCTTGATTAAAAAAAATGGTGGTTATCGCACAATTTACTCTCCTTCAAAGAATCTGAAAATTCTTCAAAAAAAACTCGCCTATATCCTTTCTTTAAACTTTACCCCTCATAATCGAGCATACGGTTTTATAGAAAAGCGAAGCATCGTTACAAATGCCTCGGAGCATTTGAAAAAAGCCTTTGTACTGAATATAGATTTAGAGAACTTTTTTGAGAGTATATCTTTTGCAAGAGTAAGAAAGATGTTTATTTCATACTTTAAGTTGAATGAAGCGGTTTCAACAACTCTTGCAAATATATGTACTCATCCCGATGGTTTCTTGCCTCAAGGAGCGGCGACTTCTCCAATCGTCTCTAACATTCTCGCTAAGAGTCTGGATAAAGAACTCCTAAAACTGTCCCTTGAAAGTAAGGGGGTTAAATATACACGATATGCAGATGATATTACATTCTCCACAAATAAGAAGGTTTTTCCTAGAAGTATCGCATTTTTGAATGATGATGAGCAGGTAGTGTTAAGTGATAAATTAATTCAGATCATTAAGAAGAATGGCTTCAATGTGAACGAAGACAAAATAAGATTGCAAGATCGTGAAGGCAACCAATCTGTAACCGGAATAACAGTAAATGAAAAATTAAACGTAAGCAGGACATACATTCGTAGAATTCGTTCCATCTTGAATTGTATTGAAAAGAACATTGATGACCTTGACGTTGCAAGGGGAATTTTTGAAAGCAAATATCCATTTCGACAAAGGGCGAAAGAAAACTACCCAGAAATGTTCTTAGTACTCCGAGGTATGATCACTCATGTAGGTCATGTAAAGGGAAAACGTGATCCAATTTACTTAAAATTAGCAAACCGCTTTAACAGTATATCTCCAAAGAAACTAGTTATTAAGTCTGCTGAAATGCAAAAGAATAAAAGAAAAGTCTATGAAGATTATACTTATGTGATAAATCAGGATGATGATATTAAAAAAGTTTACGATCCTCAAAAGGGTGAACTGGTAGATCTTTATTACGGACAAGGGACAGGATTCTTGCTTAAGGGAATAGGCATAGTAACCAATACACATGTACTTGGTACAGTAGTAGAAGCCCTGAAAAATGGTGCTAAGCTTCCTAAAAGTTATCGAATTCATGCATTTAAACATGATTATCAACTGGCTTGTCAACTGAATATTACATGCTACGACCCCGAAAGAGACATTGCAATTCTGACACCCGATGGCATAGACTGCTCATCTATTGGGTTTGAATACAATAAGAGTATCACAAAAGGACAGTCTATTGATTTGATAGGATATCCAGATTATCGGCAAGGACAAGAGATTAGGGTTGAAAATGGTTTTGTTCAAGGTAAAAGAATTCATAAGGGGAGTCAAGGAGAATACATTCGCCATGAAATATCACCAACAATTTATGCAGGAAACAGTGGAGGTCCGGTTGTTAATGAAAATGCAGAAGTGATAGCTGTTGCTGTAAAAGGAGCAACCATGAACGGAGTAGTGCCGAACGAGGTGATTCCTATATCTGAAATTATCAAGTTAGCTCAGGACCATGGCTTACTCGACGATAAATCAATTAATGCACTACTTTAGCATTAGCTTAAAACCTGCAGACATGCTCTCCCTCTACACACCCGTAGAAGCTTATGTGGCGTTGTCTTCGGACAGGGGTTCGACTCCCCTCGCCTCCATTTATACCATCAAAAAAGCGACTGTCTTAGGTCGTTTTTTTGCGTTTTCTTATGCGTTGTGCTGTAAAACTTCGTGGAACGCGGTCTAGTCCCTGCCTGGGGCTAGCTGAAGAAGACAATCAGATTGTGGTTTTTGCTGTGTTCGATTTAAATATGTAGAATCCTGAGCAATAAGTTTGCAAAGCAAGACACCCCAATCCAATGCACGTTATGCTGAAGAAGGGCCTTTAGAGGTCCTTCTTCTTTGCTTTCGTCCTTTTTTCTGACATTTGTCATAACCGGCTTGTGACAACCCACACTAATTGAACCTCGCGCTTTTTCAATATAATGAGGACATCAAGGAACGAAAGAAGAAATTAGCGGAGGTTAGTACAAAATGACAAAGGCGATTGAATGTATAAATCTGGTGAAGAAATTCGGCGATTACTGTGCCGTTGATCATATGAATCTATCATTTGAGAAAGGCCAAATATCCGCATTGCTCGGACCGAATGGGGCAGGCAAGACGACAACCATTTCCATGATCCTCGGAATGATCAAGCCAACCTCAGGAGAAGTTAGGGTCTTGGGGGTTCCATCCGGAACAAAAGAATTACGGCAACGCGTCGGAGCGCTTTTGCAGGATGTGAAAGCAGCAGATGGGCTTACGGTCAAAGAAGTGCTTCAATTGTTCCGCAGTTATTATCGTAATCCGATGTCGCTGGAGCGATTGTTAGACATTTCGGGTCTCCACGCGGATCAGAAACGTCGCGCATCCTCCCTTTCCGGAGGACAACGCCGTAGATTAGCTTTCGCCCAAAGCTTGGCGGGAAATCCAGAGCTTCTCCTGCTCGATGAACCAACCGTCGGAATGGATATCGAGGCTCGTGGCCGCTTTTGGGACACCATCCAAGCGCTGGCAAGTGATGGACGTACGGTGCTCTTAACGACACATCATTTGGAGGAAGCGGGTGCTGTCGCAGATCATATCGCAGTCATCGCCAGAGGACAGGTTGTTGCGGAAGGGACACCAGAACGTTTAAAGGCTCAAACAGCGCTTAGAACGGTTTCATTTCGGGCGGCGAACGCGCCAGCCCAGCAGGAATGGCTCACATTGCCTGGTGTGGAAAAGGCAGAGTGCAAGGGCGAGCGTATTCGTCTGTATGTCAAGGAGACCGATGCATTGTTATTTACACTGATGCAGTCTGAATGGGGAATATCAGATATTGATATACAATCCGCCAGCTTAGAAGATACATTCCTAAGTCTCACCGGTACACATAAACCAACGACGATAAGATAAAAAACATTTTTAGGAGGAAAACAGCTATGTTACATATGTTTGTTGCCCAGACCAAAACAGAAAGTATACGAATTATCCGCAGTCCATTTTTCTTACTCTTCTCCATTGCGATGCCGCTTGCTTTCTACTTTTTATTTGCGAGCATGAATGGGGTAGATCAATCGATTCAATCGACAACTTGGGGCGTCTTTTCATTGATGTCGATGACGGCATTCAGTTTGATTGGTACGGCTGTATCCCAATTCGGTATTCGTCTATCGTTTGAGCATCAAGACGGATGGGTGCGCTTGTTGAAGCTGACTCCACTATCTCCTGCAGTATGGATTGGCAGCAAAATTGTATCGCAAATGGCTGTTCACTTGATCGTCATTGTTGTTATCTTTTTATCTGCCGGCCTTGTTCATGATATACAATTGACAGCCGGGCAATGGATTCTATGCGGATTATGGTTATGGATCGGGAGCATATCTTTTCTGGCGCTTGGTGCCTTGTTAGGAACGCTTAAAAATGCGAATACTTCGGTTGCCATCGGAAATGTGTTACAGATGGGGCTTGCCATTATGGGGGGGCTTTGGATGCCGCTTAGTACTTTGCCAAGTTGGATGGGCTCGGTCGGGGAATGGCTTCCATCTCATCGTTACGCCAATGGGGCATGGAATATGATCGCCGGACAAAATCCGGCAGGCATTGATTTCATAATTTTGACAGGATGCGGTCTCTTCTTTATGCTAGTATCAATCTATATCTATAATCGACGGGATGCGGTCTAATTGAATAAGGAAAAGTGGCGTCTCTTTCCAAAGTCGGAAGGAGCCGCCCCTTATATTTTGTTAACAAATGTCATGATACCCATGTACTTTTTGCTTTATGAGCCATCAAGTATACAGTGGTTTGGCTTTGCTCTGTTAGGCCTATTCGTTCTATCGTTTCGACAATCCTACTTTTATGCAAAGTGGGCCACGCCAATATTGATGGTCCAGGTGGGTATACTTTTAATTTTAGCCGCTGTATTTCACCCTATGTATACGTTTATGGGTTTTATGATCGCTGCTCCGCTGAGCAAACAAAAGCTGCCGATATTACTCTCTATAACGGTCGTTTTCACGATAGCTATGGGATTTATCGCTGTTCCTTACTTGGATCGGATGGGCAGCCTAGTATGGATAGGGCTGGTGCCTATGTTTGGCATCTGTATTCTGCCGTATATTATTCGAACTTCGACCAGGTTTCAACAGAAGTCCGCGCAGCTGCGGGCAGAAACGGCTGAACGAATGGCACAGCAGGAGGAGCGCCAGCGGATCGCACGTGAATTGCATGATACATTGGGACATACGCTGTCATTAATCGCGCTAAAAGGGGAGGTCGTTGAGAAATTGGTCCATCGCCATCCCGAGAGAGCGATCGAAGAGGCTCGCGAAATACGGGAAACGGCACGCGCAGCCTTGAAACAAATGCGTGAATTGGTTACGGAGATGAAAGTTACAACTTTTGCTGACGAATATAAGCATGCCGTATCGTTATGTTCAGCTGCGGGCATACCGCTTAATTTTCAATATCAATCGATTTCAGATTCCAGACCTTCGAATGTAGGAACGGATGACGCTTTAGTGAACAATCCGCTTCCGTTAACACCCTTGCAGGAGACGATTTTGGCGATGTGTTTTCGCGAGACGATTACAAATGTGGTTCGACATAGCCGGGCAACAAAGTGCAACGTTCTTCTCGACATTCAGGAAGGGGAAGTCCGTGTATCTGTAAGTGATGACGGGATTGGGGCAGATCCGGAGCAACTCTCTACTAGCAGTAATGGCCTCGCCGGATTGCGGCAGCGGTTGGTTATGATCGACGGACGTATGTCGCTGTCCTCATCCTCAGGCAAGGGGACGGAGGTCACCTTACATATACCTAGGGTAATACGAAATGAAAAGGTAGGTAGCGCTTAGATGATTCGTATTGTGTTGGCAGAAGATCAAAAGTTATTAAGGGGAGCACTGGCAACTTTACTCTCGTTAGAAGATGATATTGAAGTCGTCGGTCAAGCTGAAAATGGGGAAGAAGTGATGTCCATGATTCAGCAATATGAACCAGATGTAGCCGTTCTGGATATTGAGATGCCGCTGAAAACGGGGTTAGATATTGCGGAGCTGGTTCAAAAAAATAAGTCCGCTTGTCGTGTCATCATCTTGACGACATTCGCGCGCCCCGGATATTTCCAGCGGGCGATGCAGGCAGGAGTTTATGGATATCTTCTTAAAGATACGGGCAGCGATGAACTGGCTGATGCGATTCGTCGGGTCCATGATGGGAAACGTGTCATCAATGCAGAATTGTCGCTCGCGGTATGGGATGATCCATGTCCATTATCGCCCAGGGAGCGGGAGGTCATGAAGTTGGCTGCTCAAGGCTTAGTTCTTCAAGATATTGGAGCACGGCTGTTTCTATCCTATGGAACGGTGCGGAACTATATGTCGGAAGCGATTGGGAAGCTTGGGGCAAATACGCGGATCGAGGCAATAGATATCGCACGTAGCAAGGGATGGTTGGATTAAAGGAAGAGGGCTTGGAAATTATGGAATGCCCCCTCTCTATTACGTAGACAGCAAAAAAAGCAATCTTTAAGCAGCCTGAGTCCTGTATTCATAAGAGCTCAGGTTGTTTATTTTCACTTGAAAGGTTGATGGTTGCAAACTAAAGAAATTCTCCATACAGGAGATGGTGGATTTTTAGACGAGTTTAGGCCCCGCTTGACATCATAGAAAAATATGATACGATTTAACCGACAGACAGTCGGTCTATAGAAAGGAGGTAATATCGTGAGAGTTGTGAAAGAAGCTGAGGAACGCAGAAATGAAATTCTTGATGCGGCGGATGAGCTTTTCGGTCAGAAGGGCTTTGACGGCACAAGTACAAACGACATTCTGGAGAAGGTCGGTATTGCGCGGGGAACATTGTATCATCATTTCAAGTCAAAAGAGGATATTATGGACGCGCTGATTGCTCGGTATAATGTCCGTCTTTTAGGTGCGGCGCAGGAAATTGCCCTAGACAAGAGCATTCCCGTAGTCGAGCGCATGATTCGCGTTGTTATGGCGCTGAACTTAAGCGGGGAAAGCAGCAACGAAATTATGGAGCATATTCACAAGCCGCAGAACGCGCTTATGCATCAGAAAATACAAAGGGTCATAGTCAACGGCGTTACGCCGATATTGACGGAAATCATCCGCGAGGGCATTGAGCAGGGACTATTCAGCACACCGTACCCGTATGAATGCGTGGAAATGATCGTGATCTATGCGAATACCGTTTTGGATGATGATATCGTTCAAATGACGAACGAAGAGCGAGTTCTACGCATACAGGCGCTTGTTTTCAACATTGAAAGGCTGCTTGGAGCCGAAACCGGGAGCCTGATGAGCGTCATGAAGATGTTTGGCGGCGGAAATGGAGGAAGCCATGAGTAATTCAGGGCAGCCTTTCAATAAATTTCTTTGCTTATGGTCGGGACAGTTTATTTCCGCAATAGGGAGTGGGCTTACGTCGTTCGGGCAACTTAAGGTCGGTTAAAAAGCTTGAATACAGAGGTGACTTATGAATTACCGAATCATCCGCAACGATATATCAAAAAGCAAATTAGTTACACTGACAACCACGTTGTTTATCGTTGTGGCAGCTAATCTCGTCTCGCTTGCGGCCATTCTCTTCGTAAATCTTTCCGGAGCACTAAATGATCTTATGACAACGGCGAAAACGCCGCATTTTATGCAGATGCACTCGGGTAAGATCGATTCCGAACGACTTCAGGCTTTTGCGGAGCAAAATCACAATGTCGATCAATTTCAGGTGCTTGAATTTCTTAACATGGACGGCTCGAAAATTCGACTCGGCGCTCATTCCCTGGCAAATAGTGTTCAGGACAACGGCTTCAGCATCCAAAGCGATAAATTTGATTATCTTCTTGACCTTGACGGGCAAATCATAAACGTATCCGACGGTGAGTTATATGTTCCGATAAGCTTTATGAAAGACAACGACATAAAGGCCGGTGACAAGGCTGTCATAGGCGGAAAGGAATTTCGTGTGGCGGGTTTTCTTCGAGACTCGCAGATGAATTCCAAGCTAGCCTCTTCCAAAAGATTTCTGATCAGTAAAAATGACTTTGAGGAGTTAAAGAACCTCGGAAGTATAGAGTATTTGATTGAGTTTAGATTAAAGGATTTGTCGAAGCTCAGTGAATTTGAAACGGCTTATGCTTCGGCGGGACTTGAAACGAACGGACCAACGATGACATATCCGCTTTTCAAAACAGTTAACGCACTTTCTGACGGGGTAATGATCGGGATTATCCTATTTGTAAGCGTTCTTGTTATTGCCATCGCATTTATGTGTATTCGCTTTACGCTCCTTGCGAAGGTTGAAGATGATTACCGGGAAATTGGCGTGATGAAGGCCATCGGGCTGCGTATCTCCGACATTAAGAAGATTTATCTTGCGAAGTACGCGGCGATTGCGGCGGCAGGCTGTATGCTCGGTTTTGCACTTTCTTTGGTGTTCAAAGGGTATCTTCTTGAAAATATCCGGCTTTATATGGGTGAAAGCAAAAACTCATTTGTGGCCTCGTTTCTTGGAATCATCGGCATACTGCTCGTATTCTTTGCGATCATTGCCTATGTAAACGGAGTGCTGAGATGCTTTCGGAAAATATCTGCCGCCGAAGCCATCCGCATGGGCACTTCACAGGAAAAAAACGCGGGCGCAAAGCGTTTGAACCTAAGCGGTAACAGGCTTATCCCCACGAATGTTTTCCTCGGTGTCAAAGATGTTCTCGCAAGGAAAAAACTTTACGCTACAATGCTTGCGGTGCTGATGATTTCGGCATTTATCATTATTGTTCCGCGGAACCTGCACAACACGATTTCCTCAAAAAGCTTCATCCAATACATGGGAATCGGCAACAGTGATATGCGCATAGACATTCAGCAGACCGATAATATGCCTGAAAAGGCTACTGAAATTATAAAAACGATGAGCAGTGATCATACCATTTTAAAATATGCCGTACATACAACAAAAACATTCCAAGCAAAGACGGAGGACGGCTCGGAGATTAAGTTAAAAATTGAGCTCGGTGATCATTCCATATTCCCCCTGGAATATGCCGAGGGCAGAGCACCCACCGCAGAAAACGAAATTGCGCTTTCGGTTATGAATGCGAGTGAGCTGGGCAAAAAGGTCGGAGAAACCATTACACTGGTGACAGAGGGAAAGGAGAGGGATCTCTCAGTAAGCGGTATTTACTCCGACATTACCAACGGAGGCAAAACCGCAAAGGCTGTGTTCACCGATCATTCGGCGGACGTGATGTGGTACGTGATCTCTGCAGAGCTTTTGGATCAATCCCTTATCAAAGGTAAGGTTTCGGAATATGCAGACAGGTTTGCTTATGCAAAAGTTGCGGACATTGAGGAATACATGGAACAGACCTACGGCTCCACAATAAACTCCGTCGGAAAGGCTTCTAATGCTGCTATTGCGGCTGCGCTAGTGATAACCGTACTGGTGACATTGTTGTTTATGAAAATGCTTGTCGCCAAAGATAAACACTCGATTGCCGTCATGAAAGCGTTCGGTTTCACAGACTCGGATATTAAGGCGCAGTATGTATCACGTTCGGCATTTGTTATGGTTGTCGGAATTGTTCTCGGCACGCTTCTGGCTAATACGCTCGGAGAGATGCTTGCAGGCGCGATGATTTCTTCCTTTGGGGCGTCAACGTTTCGTTTTACGGTCAATCCGCTGTCCGCTTATCTGCTTAGTCCGTTAATGATGATAGGTTCGGTACTTATTGCAACCATCATCGGTATATCAGGCGCGGGACAAATCAAAATTTCCGAGAACATAAGGGAGTAGGCATATGAAGAAGATCATTATTGGTGATCATATCGTAAAATCTTTCGGCGAGGGCGATGACAAGCGCAATGTTCTGGATGGAGTGTCCGCCTATATAAACGAGGGCGAGTTCGTTGCGGTTATGGGACCTTCGGGCTCGGGAAAATCAACGCTGATGTTTGCACTGAGCGGGACCGATGGCGTAAATGGAGGAAAAGTCGTTGTTGACGGCAGGGATCTATCGGAGATCGGGGAGAATGAGCTTTCAGACATCCGCAGAACGAAAATGGGATTTGTATTTCAACAGCCAACGATGCTGAAAAGTCTGAATATCCTCGACAACATCATTCTTCCCTCCATGCGGGACAATAGAAAAAACGTCGCGAAAATTACGGAGAGGGCAAGAGCACTTATGAAAAGGACAGGCATTGCGGAGCTTGGAAAGCGTGACATTACGCAGGTTTCGGGAGGTCAGCTCCAGCGCGCGGCAATATGCCGTGCGCTGATGAACAGTCCGAGCATTATCTTCGGCGACGAGCCTACGGGTGCGCTCAACTCAAAAACCGCGCAGGAGATCATGGACATCTTTTCCGAAATCAACGAAGAGGGTACTGCGGTAATGCTTGTCACTCACGACGCCAAGGTTGCGGCGCGGACGGAGCGCATTATGTTCATGCGTGACGGCACAATCGTAAGCGATTTGAAACTTCCGAAGTTTAATGGGACGGAAATGGATGTTAGGGTCGAGAAGGTAACGGCGAAAATGAGGGAAATCGGAATATAGTTTTAATCCAATCATTCTTGTGCAAAAAATCCGAATAAAATTCACAGGATGGATTCCCTATGTACCCTTATCCCCATTTCATGTGTTTTCATCTTCACTTTTGGTGAAGAATAAGTTCATCTGAGCCGGCCGATCCCTAGTCTTAAGTCTAGGTTCAGACCCCCCTTGAGACGGTTATGTCAGCCCAATAAGGCGGTTATAATGAATCTATATAACTCGCTGATACGTGATATAGGAAGCCAAAAGGGGTGTTTGAATTTGAAAGCAATAGAAGCGACGAACACGGCGCGGGCAGGTAAGGTGAAATGGGTCCTTTTTAATCCTAAAACCTACGCAACGATCCTCTATTTATTGCTATCCCTCCCGTTAGGGATTATTTATTTTACAGTAGCGATAACAGGACTGGCATTATCCATCGGATTAACTCCCATATTTATCGGAATACCGCTGTTCTTTGGCGTAGCGAAGCTGTTGAACGGGATTGTGCTTTTTGAACAAAGCATGATTAGACAAATTTTGGGTTTGCCTGCTCCTACCGTTTCGTATTCCTACAATCAACAGCCTGAAGCTGGGCAGAACTGGTTTATGCGAATGGTGAGAGGTTTTGAGGGCGGACTATTCATTCGAAATCTGCTGCTTGTATTCCTGAGATTTGTAACGGGTATCGTATTCTTTGTTATTATGGTTACCGTGATTTCACTGGGACTCGGATTAATTGCGCTTCCCGTCGTGCATATCATATTGATGAATGAAATCCAGCTTGATATTTTAGAAAATAGCTTGTTTAGTTACTTTCATATCGATTGGACTTATAATCAGCAATATCTGCTGTACGTTGGCGTTGGCCTTGTCCTGTTCTGGGTCGCGCTGCGCGTCGTGAATGGGCTCATGCAAATTCAGCGCAGAATCATGTATGTAGATGAGCCATATCAGCAGCCGTCAGTACCGCCAATGGAAGAACAAATACATGCGTCCGTTCAGTCGCGATATTATGAGTACCAAGAGGATCACCCCACTCAAGGGATGATGCAGCCAGCCCATAGAGAGCTTTAGAAGCTCTCTTTTTTATGACCGCTACTTGGCGAACCGTAACCTCATCAATACACTCCGGCGAATTGTGGATTTACCAAGCCGCTGTTCGCCTTTAAGGATCACACAGGAAAGTTTATGCGGTGTCGTACTGCAGGATGAGGCGAAGGAAATAAAATGGAAACAAAAGCAAAACAAGCTTGTAAACGAACTCCGGTTGTGTTATAGTTGATTTATTAGAATTTGAACCTGAGATCACATATTGTAGAGGGTTAGATTTTGATATGTAGCCTTGTACAATATGTGATTTTTTTTTAAATTCAAAGATCATGTAAAAATAAAAATATGGAGGTAATTGACCATGACACAAGGAACAGTAAAATGGTTTAATGCAGACAAAGGATTCGGTTTTATCGAGGTTGAAGGCGGAGACGACGTATTTGTGCACTTCAGTGCAATCGTTGGCGACGGCTTCAAATCTTTGGACGAAGGTCAAAGAGTCGAATTTAATGTCGTTCAAGGCAATCGCGGCCCGCAGGCTGAGAATGTCGTTAAACTGTAAAACTGTAGTTGAAAGGTCCCGCACTTAGTGTCGGGGCCTTTTTTTCGCTCATGATTCCAGAAGAGAAAGAGGGATGCTGCTTGTACGATTCGCGGAAAAGACTGATGATGGAACTTCCAGAGGAAATGACGACGATATGGTCATGCACGAATGAAAAGTGCAACGGATGGATGAGGGATAATTTTGTTTTTTTGATTCAACCCATTTGTGTCCAATGCCATTCCTTCATGGAGAAGAGCGAGAAAATGCTGCCTGTTTTAGAAAATACAAGTCCTAATCAGACGAAGCACTAAATCAAACGAGGGCCGGTGACACCACAATGGCCGCCATTTACACCCGTAGAAATCTATGTGGCGTTATCTTCGGAAAAGGTTTTACTCCCCTCGTCTCCATAAAGAGTCAAAAACTATATAAAAGGGCAGTCAGGATGTATCCTGGCTGACCTTTTATTTTTTTAGGTTAGCATCTAAAGGAGTTATAGGTTATGAAATCCGACCGTATAAAATTCCCGTCAGGATATTGGGCGGGACTACAACTATTGGGAATTTCTCCGCGCGACGTAGCGAGCAAAGCTCGGTTGCCGCTCAGCATGATGACAGAATCGGCTGGCGTCACCGCAGCCCAGTATTTTAAAATCTGGCAAGCTTACTCCGATCTCGTTGGTGACACTGCCGTTGGAATCATCAAACTTGCAACCGTGTTTGAGACGGCACAGTACCCGCCGCCCGTCTTGGCGACTTACCATGCGCATGATTATCGTGACGCTCTTTACCGAATGGCCAGGTACAAACAACTGTGCCCTCCGGAAAGCTTGCGTATAACCGAAGAGGGCGAGGTCTGTACGATCGAATTGGAATGGACGCACAGAGAGGAGCCTGTACCGCCCGTGCTGGTTGGAGCTACACTGGCCCTTCTTCTGGAGCTTGGGCGACGGGGTACGGGCTTGCCTTTAACTGCACGGTCCGTAGAATTTTCTCACCCGATGGGGGGTGTAAAGGCCCTCGAAGCTTATTTCGGGTGTCCGATCCGGACGGGTGCAACCGCCAACCGATTGACGCTGCATCGAAGAGACCTGGATCGCCCCTTTATTTCGCATAATAAAGAGTTGCTGGAGATCTTGACTCCAGTATTGGACCAATCATTGGAGGAGGATCGCAACCGTTCAATCTCTGAGATCGTCAGACGGATCTTGAAGCGCAGTTTAATCGGAGGGGGCCTGGACATTCGGGCTGTGGCAAGCGAGCTTTGCATGAGCGATCGTACCTTGCAGCGCCGTCTTACTGGCGAAGGTACAACTTTCAAGCAGTTGTTGACACAGGTTCGGCATGAACAGGCTCGAGAATACTTGGCAGAACCCGAGCTTAACATTAAAGAAGTGGCTTATTTAATTGGATATGAAGACCAAAACTCGTTTTACCGCGCCTTTCGCCTTTGGGAAGGCGATACTCCTACCAATTGGCGTTCCGAACATTTAAGGGCAAACCCAACGTCATAGAATCCGGGCCTTAACTCGTTCCTAACATGGCTGGCATTTTCCGGCTTCATTATATTTGGCGGGGTAGACAAGAAATTTGGCGTTGTACGCTAGTTACCGGACGGTCCGGACAAAGTAACATAATCCCTATCCGGAGCACAAGGATGTTCCAGGAATAATTTCTAATTCAGCTTGATGTGAATGACAACAAAGGAGACACCTAAGTTATGGATATGGGATTAAAGAACAAAACGGCTTTGGTAACCGGATCGACGAAAGGGATAGGGAAAGCCATTGCCATTGAACTTGCCAGAGAAGGCGTCAATGTCCTCGTTAACGGACGGGAGCATGAAGAGGTAGAACGAACCGTTAATGAATTGAAGTCGGAGTTCCCGGCTACTTCTCCTCAGAATGCAACGGCCGATCTTGTGGATTTGCAGCAAAGAGAAGCGTTGTTCGAGAAATATCCCCACGTCGATATTCTGGTGAACAATATGGGGATTTATGAAATCATGCCTTATGAGGACGTTGACGATGAAATATGGGAAAAATACTTCCGCACGAATGTCCTTGCCGCGAATGGATTATCTAAATTTTATTTGCCTAACATGTTGAATAACAATGATGGGCGAATCATCTTTATTGCAAGTGAAGAAGCCATTATGCCATCAGGGCAAATGCCTCAGTATTGCATGACCAAATCCATGTTATTATCGCTGTCAAAAAGCTTATCTAAGCTAACCGCAGGAACGGAAGTCACATCCAATACGATCATGCCGGGCCCAACGCTTTCCGAAAACGTATATCAGATCATTGACAGTATGTTTCCTGAAGATATGGCATTTTCGGAAAAAGAGAAAAAATTTATGGCTGCAAACCTGCCCCAATCCGAAATACAGCGATTTATCAAGCCTTTTGAAATAGGCAGGCTGGTTGCGTTCGTCTGCAGCCCCTATGCATCCGCATTCAAAGGTTCTCCGATCCGTATGGATGGGGGCATGGTGCCTACGATTTTTTAACATCATATGTGGTCTTTAAGGAAGGCTGCTTTCCGAATCCATCGGAAGGCGGCCTTTTTTCTATATTCAAGAAAATGTTATGAGCTGTATAATAAACAGGAAAGGATTGGATTTATAGTCATGAAAAAGTAATCTTTAAAAATATATCACTTCATTAAAAAGCAAAATTTGAAAGGGAGCGTTTTGTTTGAAAGGCTCAAAATTAGTAGTTATCATGTCGTTGATATTGCTATTAACTACAGGTTGTTTTTCTGAAAAAACATCTTCTGATAAAGTAACCCAGCTTGCAACATTAAATGGTGAAAGCGAGCATTGGCAGCTGCAAGGATATAAATTGAAAATTGAAGGGGATACCCTTTTTGCCGGGGATGGTGAATTACACTATAAGTTTGATGAAAAAATAACTGATCGTGGTTCATTTAGGACGGTTGCAGTAATTGATGATAAAGAAATTGTTTTACAAGAAACGAAAATTGTAAGTGAAGGAAGAAATTTCAATAAGCAAGATACAGGTAAAGCGGAATTAAAAGTGCCTATGAATAACGAACGCGAAAAAATTACCTTTATAAATAAAGATAAAATATATGGGATAATAGAATGGATATCACAAGAAGGAAAACGGATGAAAGAAACTATAAAGTTTAGCGAATAAAATGATTGTTTGCTTCACTAACGGGAAACAACAGCTCGAAACATTTTGTTTTCCCTTTGCTGTGGAAATTCACTGAGCAACAACAATATTATAGAAAAGAGCCTATTTATTTTTAAAGTGCCTTAAGAATAGAAGGTTTTAGTTTTACGGATATGGTGGCAGCAAATGCTGGGTTGCTAGCTCCTGTTGCCAACATAAAAAACACCTCCAAGGTTGAAAGTCGCTCCACCGAAGTACTTTTCATTGAGTATCCCTTTTTCGTAAACCTCGCAAAACGTGGAGTTGTATATTGGATACCCAACAGCTATTCCAGTTTTTCCACCTACTACTGAGACGTTTTCATTTGCTGATACTGTAATCTCAATTCCTTTTGCATTGCTGAGTAGAAGGCTTGTTACAAAATGAATTGAAACCAGTTTTGCGTCTGGAGATGCGCCAAAATTAATAGAAACGGCGTAACCGGTCTAGGGCCCGGCAGTATCGTCTGCCGGGCCGTTATTTTATGGGGTTATAGGCTATGCGGTTGATTCTCGAGCTGGAAATTCAATGCTATATTGGGCTTCCTGTACCCATTCCTTCTTGGCAAAATCTCTTCCTTTGATCAAAACCTTGTCGTCGTAAACTTCCACGTATAACCCTTGGCTGCTTTGTTCTTCGGTTATACTGTTCCATGATGCCATCACGCTCGCCGTATTCACCATCGTGAACTTATCGCGGTGCAACGCATGAGACATTTCCAGTGCCGCATGGGAATGCCCGGAAAAATAGACGACTTGCGGATACCGGCCCAGCAAGCTTCTCAGCTGTGCATCCGGAACGACGCCATGCCATTCGACGGACCCGGCAACCGTTTCCTGGAATGGCTGATGCAGAATCACGAAGATCGGTTTAGCGGGATCCGAACGCTCGGCAAGCTTTTGTTCCAGCCAATCCAGCTGTGTCTCGGATATATAGGAATGATCTTTTAAAGTCGCCTCGTCTTTATAATCCGTTCCCAAAACGATAAAATGATAGCCGTTCAGCCAAAAGTCGTATGTAATGCCCGTGCCGAGCTTCTCCTCGAAGCGCTTTCTTTTGACCTCATAGCTTTCATGCCACCGAATATCGTGATTGCCCAGCGCAAAATACGGACGGGGATGTGGTACCGCTTCCAAAACCGCCAAAAAGCCGTCGTATTCTTCCTCCATACCCCGGTCGGTCATATCTCCGGCAATGATGAGCGCCGCGCTATCCGGGTCATTTTCCCGAATGTCCTCCAACACGCGAATGAACTGCCTACTGTGTCTGGATTGCAGATCTGTCTCGGTAATATGGATGTCGCTGATCACTTGAAAACTTAATCTTTTCATACGGTTGCCTCCCCAATGAATATGTAATTCGGGTCCTACAGGATCATTTAAAAGTTAGCCTGCGGGATGAAATAACCGGCGTAATTTCGTGTCCCGACTCCATATTGCAGTGCCCAAGCTCAAGAGGGCTCGGCCCGACGAATTCGCTCTGAACGCCTTCCACCGACAGCTCGCCTTGCTTCAGCGTAACGATCGCATACAGCGGATCTTTGTAAGAGACCGTATATTTCAACGTCGGATATTGCTTGTCGACTTCCTCGAAGTATCGGATGCACTCATACCCGGAACCGAGCCATTGGTAGGACATGCTGTTGATCTCGATATAAGATATGCCGTCGATGGTCGTGACTGCATCAAGATGATTATGCCCGTTCAAGCAGGCCATAACTTTGGAATATCCGGCTTCCTCATTTGAAGCGCAACGTATTCGGAGCACTGCTCATTCGATCACTCCTTGTTTTTTGGACGTTATTGGCAACATGGTTCAAGCCATCGCTGAAAACAAATACTTTCTGATAGTTTAAGAAATAGCGCTTGATCTGTAAACCCAAAAAGTGGCTCTTGAACCGAACCGTCAAAACCGAAAGCCAAAAAACGTACTCCTAACGGATACAGAACATGACCCGAGTGAGGGCACCTTTTTAAAAGCGTCCATCTCCCGGGTCAGAGTTCGGTCCGAACAAGGGCTGGGATTACTTTTCTATTTATATGCTTTCAGATCGAAGCATGGCCCTATCCGTTCCTTTATTTGTTCCAGCCTTATCCGGCTTACGGGTGACTGGGAACCTTGATCAGGTCGTTTTTTTCTTTATATTCCTTATTAAAATTGTTAAAATGTAATTATGTTATAACGTTATTACAGTTATAAGGTATAACATATTGCGTTTCGATCATACTATAGGAGGAAAATGAACATGGACGGTGTGATCAAATTGAAAAACAATAAACAAAAGTTGACCCGTTATTCCCGAAAAATCGGCCGAATGGGTAATAGTCTAGGTGTAAGCCTGCCTAAACAACTGGCTGAGCGGTTAGATGTTTCGCAAGGTGATGAGGTTGAATTCATCGAAAATGAACGTGGCGAAGTGATCCTTAAAAAAGTTCAGCAAGCGAAACTTCCTGACCATGTCCGCCCGGAAGTGTTGGAGGCGTTTTTTGACGTATTCAATAAAGATCGAGGAATACTCGATGATCTAAGGGATCGATAATATGTCTGTCGTGTTTATAACCAAGGAAGAAGTTATTGCCGCGCATTATTTTATCATGACAAGAATGAACGATGCAGATCAAGCAGGTGTCAAAGACCATGGCCTGCTTGAATCTGCGGTACATAGACCGCAACAAAGCCTGTTTGGGGAAGATGCATACCTAACCTTATTTGACAAAGCAGCCGCATTAGTCGAATCTTTGGTCAAAAATCATTGTTTCCACAATGGAAATAAGCGGACAGCCTATCTTGTGACAAAATCATTTTTATTGTTAAACGGCTTCCATTTGAGAATGGAACGTAATGAAGCGGTAGAGTTTATCGTTGATATCGCACAAGGGAACTACGAACTCGAATCGATTGCTCAAATCCTTGAAAAACATTCGTATGCTAAGTGATGTGGCAATGGAAGAAATCAAAGTGATTTTAAACTTATAGCTTCACCCTTTGAACTTGCAAGGGAAATGGCATACAAGCGAGGAGGGCATATTAAAGCAAGGACAATAAATGAGGCCCGCTCAAAAAAATTAATCCTATAATTTTCCTAAAAACGACAAATGGCGAGGGGAATACTAGAAGAATGAGTCTCGTTGAGCCGGAACTGCCGGTCGATCCAGTAGATCCACCGGTTACTCCACCTGTAGATCCGGGAACGGACCCTGAAACAAGCCCGGGCACCACACCGAATACGGGAACGGGAACGGACCCGGTAAAACCAAATCAGGTACCAAGCGTGCCTTCCTATACTACGGAGACGACAATCAACACGCCGGCGACCGGAAAAATAGAAGGTACGGACGCGGATGGAGACAAGCTGACGTATACAAAAGGAAGCGATCCGAAGCACGGTACGGTAACGGTGAATCCGGACGGAACGTGGACGTATGTACCGGAGCGTGATTATACCGGCAGCGACAGCTTTACGGTGACGGTGAGCGACGGCCGGGGAGGCACCGTGACGTCCGTCGTGACGGTTAACGTGAAGGGAAGCGAGGCTGGCAACGGAACAACCGTTCCAGGAACCACTCCTGAGCCAACGAATCCGGGAAGCGGAACGACACCAACGAATCCTGGAAACGGAACAACGCCGTCGAATCCCGGAACAGGAACAACGCCAACCCATCCTGGAACCGGAACGGCTCCGGATGCGGGCGACGGATCGGACTCTCCGTTTGGAGATAACGGAACCGTTGCAGGGGAGTCTGGAAAAGCTCCTTCACCGGGAGAACAATCCGGCAACAAGCTGCCGAACACAGCTACGAACGTTTATAGCTTAGGGTTCCTCGGATTGATCATTCTGTTCGCAGGATGGTTTTTCTGGAGAAGAAATAAAGTGCAATAACGATCTCTCAAGAAGAAACATCTTTCTATACGAAAGGTGTTTCTTCGCTGTATAAGAAAGTCGCAATTTTCACAAAAACGACAAATGGTGAGGAAAATACTAGAAAAATGAGACTAAAGAACCTAACTTATGATTCTTTTATATTATATTTTTAAATATATATTAAATTTTTGATTACATACACGATCGTACGATCAAGGCAAACTCATTGAAAAATGGGGACGCAAAGCTATAGGGGCTAACGTATTTGCTGTAAAGTGCGAATGCTATGCCAGCCAGTTGCCGAATACGACGGACAACTCCGTCTATTAGCGTTTGCTTGTGGATGGGGTTTTTTCTTTTTCAGATATTTAAAATTTTAATTATGGATAGTCGAGGGGTTATGCCTTGTCTATAGAAGAGATGAATAAGCGAGGAGGAGAGGCTTTGACCAAGAATAATACATACTTATCCTAAAAGAACGAGATTACCGGCGCGTGATTTGGAAATAACAACGATTGGGGGGAGAGGAATTGAACCTTACCCGTACGGTAACTAGAGCAAATGTGGTAAAACGTCTGTTTATTCAATTTAGTGTATTTTTGGTCGCTTTGAGCGGTTTTTTTCCATTGAACCCGGTGCAAACGGAAGCCGCGGAGCTAAATCCCAAGGTATGTCCTACACCAGTAGCGTTGATAAATGGTGATTTTGAAAAGCCGGAGGGACCTGGTACCTATGATAACTCGGTAGCAGGAGGCGGTTATTACTATGCAGACACGGTTCCAGGGTGGAAAACGACTGATGTCTGGCGTACACCAAGAGGAATTATTCAAATCATGGACCCTGCCCGACCGAGCACGATACCATCAGATACTCCGAATAAGGAAAATCTCACGAGTAGATATGCAGAATTGAATGCTGATCAAAACAGTATGTTATACCAGGAATTACCGACCATACCAGGGCAGACGATTTATTGGCGCTTAGATCACCGAGGATGGGCTGGTGTGGATATGATGAGTGTTAATATTGGACCGATTACGGCCGATCCATTCAACACCACGCCAGAAATAAAGAGAATTTCAACTGGGACTACATGGGAAACTACTTCAGGAAGTTATAAGGTTCCAGCAGGTCAAACCATGACGCGTTTTGGATTTAAAGCAATTAGTTCATCTAATGGGAATGTGGCCTTCGGTAATTACCTTGATAATGTCTTCTTAGGAACAGAACCATGTGTAGTTGCAGAGAAGACTGTCTCTCCAGAAGGAAAAGTATATGCTGGCGATGTATTAACCTATGAAGTAACCATTAAAAACAATGGTGGAGATATTGCAGCCAATACCGTCTTTGAAGATGCGATTCCAGAAGGAACGGAATACGTTCCAGGCTCGATGAGAATTGTGAGAGGAACGAATGCCAAGGCATTAACCGATGAAGATGATCCAGATGAAGGGCATTTTGACGGGCAAAAGGTAATCATCAGGCTCGGCGATTTGCCAAACACGACTAACTCACCTGATGGGATTACCGTACAATTCAAAGTGAAAGCACTATCCAGCCATGCAGAAGGTTCTGTCGCCAATATAGCGACTATTGCCTACAAAAACTTGCTGACAGGTGGAAATGAAACAATCCAGTCCAATAATGTGACAACATCCGTCCAGTATAGAGAACCACATTTAGAAGCTGAAAAAACAGCGGGACTGTTTAAAAAGGCGGACGGAAACACCGACGCCGTACATCCGGAAGTCGGGGACACACTGCAGTACACGATTCAGACACGCAACACGGCCTCCGATAGTCGGGTAACCAACCTGACGATCACGGACGAGGTTCCAGCTGGTCTGGAATATGTTCCGGGCACGCTGACAGTTGACGGTGTGCAAGTCACCGATGACCAAGATGGCGACAAGGGCCATTTCGCTAACCGTAAAATCTTCGGTCAGTTCGGAGATGTGACCGATACCGAGTGGCACAAGGTGACGTTTCAGGCTAAAGTGCAGCCGGGGCAAGCCGGCAATGACATCCAAAATGTCGCTGTCGTAGATGGCGACAATGTCACCACGCCGAGCACGCCGAAGCAAATTGTCGAGGTTTATCCGCGTGAAACTTCGCTGGAGTCCACGAAAACAGTGAAGCTGTTTGAAAAAGCATCCGGCAACACCGACGCCGCAAATCCGGAAGTCGGGGACACACTGCAGTACACGATTCAAACGCGCAACAATATTAAAAATAGTCTGGTAACCAACCTGACGATCACAGACGAAATTCCAGCTGGTCTGGAATACGTAGCGGGTACGCTGAGAGTCGACGATGCAGCCGTTTCCGATGCCGAAGGTGACGACAAGGGCCAATTCGCGGACGGTAAAGTCTTCGCTCAATTCGGGGATGTGAAGGATACCGATTGGCACGAAGTGACGTTCCAGGTGAAGGTATTGCCGGGACAAGCCGGCAAAGTCATCCGAAATATCGCTGTCGTGGATGGCGACAATGTCAACACACCTAAAACGCCGGAGAACGTTGTCGAGGTTTACCCGCGCAAAACTTCGCTGGAATCCGCGAAAACAGCGGAACTGCTTGATAAAGCGGCCGGGAACACCGACACCGTACATCCGGAAGTCGGAGACACACTGCAGTACACGATTCAAACACGCAACACGGCCTCTGATAGTCTGGTAACCAACCTGACGATCACGGACGAGATTCCAGCTGGTCTGGAATATGTTGCGGGCACGCTGACAGTTGACGACGTGCAAGTCACCGATGACCAAGATGGCGACAAGGGCCATTTCGCTAACCGTAAAATCTTCGGTCAGTTCGGAGATATTACCGATACCGCGTGGCACAAGGTGACATTCAAAGTGAAAGTGCTGCCGGGTCAAGCTGGCAAAAACATCCGAAACGTAGCTGTCGTGAATGGCGATAATATCACCACGCCAAACACGCCAGAGAAAGTTGTTGAAGTTTATCCGCGCGAAAACGCTCTGGAGTCTACAAAAACAGCGGAAGTGTTTAAAAAGGCAGACGGCAACACCGATGCCGCACATCCGGAAATCGGGGACACACTGCAGTACACGATTCAAACACGCAACACGGTCTCCGATAGTCGGGTGACTGACCTGACGATCACGGACGAGATTCCGGAAGGTCTGGAATATGTCGCGGGCACGCTGACAGTTGACGGCGTGCAAGTCACCGATGACCAAGATGGCGACAAGGGCCATTTCGCTAACGGTAAAATCTTCGGTCAGTTCGGAGATGTTACCGATACCGCGTGGCACAAGGTGACGTTCCAGGCGAAAGTACTGCCGGGACAAGCAGGCAAGAATATTGTCAATATTGCGGCCGTCGAGGGCGACAATATTGGAACGCCGGACAGACCAAGAAATGAAGTCGAAGTTTATCCGCGGAATCCGCAGATTGAAACGAAGAAGTCCGCAGCGAATACAGTAAGCAAGGCCACCTATGAAGTCGGGGATACGATCACCTATACGATTCGTGTAAGAGGCGTGGTCAACGATACGTATCTGGAGAATCTGACGATTACAGATACATTGCCTGCAGGCTTGAAATACGTGCCGGACAGCCTAAAGGTGGACGGTGCATCGGTCACCGATGAGAACGATAACGATGCCGGTTATTCGGTAACGGGAGAAGTGTATGGCTCATTTGGCAATGTTATGGGCATGAACTGGCATACGCTGGAGTTTAAGGCCGTTATTCAACCGGGACAAGGCGGTCAGACGATCCCAAATACAGCGCTGGTTGATGGCGACAACATCGTTCAACCAGGCGAACCAACAGAGAAAATTGTCGTTGAGCCGGAACCGCCGGTCAATCCTCCAGTAGATCCGCCGGTTGACCCGCCAGTAGACCCGGATCCACCAGTAGAGCCACCCGTCGACCCGCCGGTCGATCCTGTGGATCCACCGGTTACTCCACCTGTAGATCCAGGCACGGACCCTGGAACAAGCCCGGGCACCACGCCGAATCCGGGAACGGACCCGGTAAAACCAAATCAGGTACCAAGCGTGCCTTCCTATACTACGGAGACGACAATCAACACGCCGGCGACCGGAAAAATAGAAGGTACGGACGCGGATGGAGACAAGCTGACGTATACAAAAGGAAGCGATCCGAAGCACGGTACGGTAACGGTGAATCCGGACGGAACGTGGACGTATGTACCGGAGCGTGATTATACCGGCAGCGACAGCTTTACGGTGACGGTGAGCGACGGCCGGGGAGGCACCGTGACGTCCGTCGTGACGGTTAACGTGAAGGGAAGCGAGGCTGGCAACGGAACAACCGTTCCAGGAACCACTCCTGAGCCAACGAATCCGGGAAGCGGAACGACACCAACGAATCCTGGAAACGGAACAACGCCGTCGAATCCCGGAACAGGAACAACGCCAACCCATCCTGGAACCGGAACGGCTCCGGATGCGGGCGACGGATCGGACTCTCCGTTTGGAGATAACGGAACCGTTGCTGGCGAGTCAGGAAAAGCTCCTTCGCCAGCGGACCAAACGGAAACGCAGTCCGGCAGCAAGCTGCCGAACACAGCTACGAACCTTTACAACTTAGGGTATCTCGGATTGATCATTCTGTTCGCAGGATGGTTGTTCTGGAGAAAAAATAAGGTACAATAACAGTATCTCTCAAGAAAAGAAGAAAACATCTTTCAGCGCGAAAGGTGTTTTCTTCGCTTTATATCCACATGCGCAGTTGCCATTTACCAATGTACCGAACATCAGACGATCAAATATCGAAAAAGCCAAATCAGCTTAGATTTTTCTCTTGGCTCCTGTATATAACATTATTTCCTAACAAAATGGTACGATGGTCCTATATTCATGGTAAAATCATGTAGTCTATAGTTAAAATAAGTCGGAAAATAAAAATTTATGGAAAAGATGTCCCGGGACTCGACAATTTCATAGTTCGTTTCGTACGACAATAGCAAACCCACTGAAAAGTGGCGACGCAAAGCTATAGGGGCTAATGCGGATCAACTTCGGATCGCGATGCCAGCCAGTTGCCGAATACGACGGAAGCCTCCGTCTATTTATCTATGCCTTTAAAGCTGACGGAGGCTTTTTGCGTTCTTTAACATACTTTAAAGAGGAGAGAATTGCACAAACTTAAATTAAACTTTCTGGGCTTTATCTGTAGCAGCACCTTTCTTCCTGCAGCGAAAAAATTCGAATTGATGCAAGCGTAGGATGGACTTTCAAAACGTAAAAGCTGTCTTAACTGAATAGTTATCGTACGATAATAGCAAACCCACTGAAAAGTGGCGACGCAAAGCTACAGGGGCTAATGCGGAACGACTTCGGACCGCGATGCCAGCCAGTTGCCGAATACGACGGAAGCCTCCGTCTATTTAGCTGTGTTTTTTATATGCTGACGGGGGTTTTTGTTTCTCTTGAAATGGAGCGGCGGCGATAACGAGAGAGATCGATCTTATTATTGATCGCAATACATTCGAAAGAGGGGAACACAATGATCGATAGCAAACGTTCGTGGAAGCATGTGTCGGATATGGAATCAAAAACATTCTTGGAGGCAAACCATCCATTTCCTCATGTCGATCATAGATCCGAAGCAGGCGACAGGCTGGTTGAACAGAGAGAGAGCCTTTCTTTGCTGCAAGAGGAAATCCGGAATATAAGCGATTTGCTGTCTATCCCTTATTTATTTATCATTGCTGATCCTGACGGGAATGTTTTGGATTTTCTCGGAACCGATTCGTTAAAATGCTTTTTTGAAAGGAATCATATTCAAAAGGGCAACTCCGTTGCCATCCAAGACGCAGGAATGAGCGCCATTTCATTATCCATCAAATTACAGTCTCTTTCCGTCGTCATTGGGACCGAACATAGCAATAATTTGTTTTGGGAGCTGGCATGCGTTTGTACCCCAATTCGAATAAAAAACGTTGTTATAGGCTACCTTGGCCTCAGTTTTCACTCTTTTCACGAGGTGACATTTGCCTTGCCGCTTATTGAGCGCCTGGCGAAGAGCGTTCAAGAAAAATTGTCTCCTAAAAATCCATTGGTTTATAAGGAGCAGGTCTATGCCCTGTTTGATCAGTATGATTTAACGAATCGGGAAAAGGAAATCGCATTTGGGTGGCTGGAAAATAAAAACGTTCCCGAAATTGCGGACATTTGCGGGATTAGTCAAAATACGGTTCGAACGTTTATTAAGAAGATCTATGCTAAAACGAGAGTCCATCATAAAGGAGCGTTTCTTAAAAAGTTTATATGACCACGTTCGAAACCAATAGTACCCAATTTTGGGTATTTTTTTGACGCTTGCGTTTTTTTATAATTACATCAATGTTGTAGTTACTTCATCACTCGACAATTTCATATATCGTACGATCATAGCAAACCCATCGGAAAGGTGTGACGCAAACCTACAGGGGCCAATGGAACCCTCGGATCGCGATGCCAGCCAGCTGCCGGCTTATTAATTATCACGTGAAGGGCAGGTGATTCATTTGAAATTGGCCGACATTGACTTAACAGACCTTGAGTTGTTTGCAAGCGGCAGAATGGAACCCGTTTTTGCTGCTCTAAGGCAAAACACGCCGGTCTTTTGGAACCCCACTTCACGCTCGAGCGGGTTTTGGGTATTAACCAGGTATCATGATATTTTGCATGCATGGAAGGATACAAAAGCGCTAAGTTCGGAGTATGGGAATATGTTGCGTCTGCACGGGAAACGGGATCCTGCTGCCGGCCGCATGATTAACTTGACCGACCCACCTCGCCATACCCAGCTGTATGCTTTACTCAGTTCAGCCATGAATCGGAGAACGGTGGCGGAGATGGAGCCGCGAATCCATGCCATTATCTGCGAGCTGCTTGATGGTGTGGTTGAGGGTGAAGTGTTCGATTTTGTAGAGGACGTCGCGGCTAAATTGCCGGTTGCCGTTACCTGCGAGTTATTGGGAGTTCCCAGGGCTGACGGGGATTTCATAGCGGATCTTAGCAGGGCCGTAGTCACTGGGGAGGATCCGGAATTCAAAAGAGAGGATTCGGTGATGAAATCGCTCTCGACGGCCCATACGCAAATACTAAGCTATTTTCTCGACATTATTCGTTCCCGTAGACAGAATCCTGCTCAAGATGTGATAAGCCGCTTCATTCAAACCGATAGGGATGGGGAGAGACTGAGCGACCAGGAAATTGCCCTTCATTGTTTTGTTCTTCTGCTGGGTAGTATCGAAACGACGAAGTACGCTGCAGCAGGGGGGCTGCTCGCTTTCATTACGCATCCAATCGAATGGGAACGTTTGCTGCAAAACCCCGCTTTACTATCAAGCGCCGTAGAGGAAATTTTGCGCTGGACGACTCCCAACGTACACGTCATGAGAGTGGCAACAAAGGATATACGAATCAGAGATCATACTATTTACAGCGGACAGGCCGTGACGTTATGGACCGCATCGGCCAATCGGGATGAGGAAGTCTTCCCATCCCCCTATACATTTGACATTGGCCGAAGCCCCAATCGACATTTAACTTTTGGGGCAGGGCCTCATTATTGTTTCGGGGCCGATTTAGCCCGGTTAGAACTAAAGCTCTTGTTTGGCGAAATTCTAAACCGCCGCTACCTGGCGGAAATTCTAGAGGTTCCCCCGCGGGTCGTCTCCAATTTCATGCAGGGTTACAAACACCTTTCAATCGTTTTTACCCGTCAGTGACTGGTAAGAGCATACATTCATTCCGTGTGGTCCAGCTGTTGTTAGGTTATTCCAACTGAGCACAAGCTGCTTCCGTGCAACCATTGACGACCGATTTCCTGGTCGATGGTGGTTGTCTTTTTTTGTCCATTGACCTTGCAAAACCTAACGTTTGTTGACTACTTTATCATGTTTGTTATCTGGATGAAAGCGCTCTATTTCCTATAAAATTGACTTACAACAAGCAATATAGGATGACGGAAGAGGTGACAGACATGAGCACTAAGACAAAGGGTAAGCGCTTACGAACGCGATGGCGCAAGCAAGATGCCGAGCTGACGCTTTTGGCGCTGCCGACGACCATATGGTACATTCTTTTCTGCTTCTTACCCATGTTCGGCATCATTATCGCCTTTAAAAACTTCAAAATAAGCGGCGGATTTCTAAGTAACGTCATTAACAGTCCATGGGCGGGGTTCAAGAACTTCGAATTTTTGTTCAAATCCAACGATGCCTGGATCATTATTCGAAATACGCTGGGATACAATATCGTTTTTATCGTCCTTGGCATTGTCATCCCCGTTGCTTTAGCACTGATGGTCGGGATGCTGCACAATCGGAGAGCAGGCAAAGTGTATCAAACCATGATGTTTTTGCCCTACTTTCTGTCATGGGTCGTCGTTTCGGCGGTAGGCTGGGCATTTTTGAGCTTTGACAAAGGGATTGTCAATCAAATGCTGGTTAATATGGGCGGCGAGCCGATCAACTGGTATATGGAGTCGAAATACTGGCCTTACCTTTTGATCTTCATGCATGTTTGGAAAAGCGTAGGTTACGGTATGGTCGTTTACTTGGCGACAATCACCGGCATTGATAAAACCTACTATGAGGCGGCCGTCATTGATGGCGCTTCCATCTGGCAGCAGACACGATTCATTACCCTGCCTTTGATGAAACTGGTTATCGTCATGATGTTTATTTTGGCCGTGGGCCGCATCTTCTACACGGATTTCGGATTGTTCTTCCAGGTACCGCGGGATTCGAACTCCTTGTTTAACGTGACCACCACCATTGATGTATTGGTTTATAAGCAACTCAAAACGGCAACTGTCGGCATGGCTTCCGCGGCCGCATTCGTGCAATCCGTACTGGGTTGTATCACGATTCTAACCGCAAACTGGATCGTTCGCAGAATAGATCCGGATAGCGCGATGATGTAGGGGGTGCGTTTATGGCAGCAAGAACGGTTTATGAAAGCGGTTTGGATAAATTCAATCGCCCGAGCAAAGGCGTCAACATCGTTTTCAATCTCATATTTATTTTGCTCGCGTTAGTATGCGTGGTGCCGATGCTGGTTGTGCTTTCCATATCCTTATCCAGCGAGGACTCCATCCGTCAGACGGGATATCACATCATTCCAACCGCGCTATCCGGCGATGCTTACAGTTATATAGCACAGCAAGGGACGATGATTCTGCGTGCGCTCGGTATATCGGCATTGGTCACGATTGTGGGCACGGTACTGGGCGTGCTGCTGACCGCCTCTATGGGTTACGTCATCTCCCGGCCGAATTACAAGCTCAAAGGGCTGCTGACCTGGATCGTATTTATTCCGATGATCTTCAATGGAGGTTTGGTTTCCAGCTATTACATCAACGCTAATTTGCTTGGACTTAAGGATACGGTTTGGGCGCTGATTTTACCGCTGGCGGTTTCGTCCTTCAACGTCATTATTTGCAAAACGTTCTTTAAGAGCACGATTCCGGATGGCCTGATCGAATCCGCGGAAATCGACGGCGCGGGCCAGCTGCGTATTTTTTTCTCAATCGTTTTGCCGATTTCCTTGCCGGTTATCGCAACCATCGGACTGTTCCTGTGCTTTGCTTACTGGAATGACTGGTTCCAATCGATGCTGTACATCAACAACCAGGATCTGTATTCCTTGCAGGCGCTGCTGAATAACTTGATGAGCAACGTGGATGCTCTTGCGAAAAATGCCGCCAGTATGGGCGTCAGCTACGCGATGCTTGCGGCAACGATGCCGAAAGAATCCGCGCGGATGGCGGTGGCGATCATTATCGTGCTCCCTGTAGCCTTTGCTTACCCGTTCTTCCAGCGGTATTTCATTTCCGGCCTGACGATTGGCGCCGTTAAGGGATAAGGCGTCGCCCGAAGGCTAAGCATTTGGGGAAAGTTTCGCTAAAGGCGGTCTGTCAGCCGAGAGAACGCGTCGAAAAGACGTTTTCTTTATAAACAACGCCGTTCTGAGGATGACCTTTTTTATACAAAAGCTTCAAAACGGCGTAAGAACAACATTTATAAGGGGGAAATACTTATGAAAAAGCCTTTGAAGCTCCTTTCTACCGCTTGCGTTCTGACGCTTCTGATGTCAGCGCTTGCAGCTTGCGGCTCGAAGTCGGATACATCCGCTTCCGATCCGAAGGCTTCCGACGCTTCCAAAACTTCTTCATCTTCCACTGATGTGCCTACTTTGGTATGGTGGACGATCGGCGGCCAGGTTCCGAACAACTTTGACAAGGCTGTCGCAGCGATGAATGAATACACAGCCGAGAAAATCGGCGTCAAAGTGGATATCAAAGTGGCCAGCTGGGGCGAATGGGATACGAAGATCAACACGATCGTAAATACGGGCGAACCTTTCGATATCATGTTCACGAACGGCTCCAAGTACAATCAGCAAGTTGCCATGGGCGCCTTTGCCGATCTCACGGATCTCGTGCAAAGCGAAACGCCGGACCTGTATAAGCTTATTCCCGAGAAGGTATGGGATGGATCAAAAGTTGGCGGCAAAATCTACTCCGTACCTACGTACAAGGACTCGTCCCTAACCCAGTATTGGGTATTCGATCATAAGTATGTTGAGAAATACGGCATTGATGTGCCAAACATGAAAACCCTGAAGGATCTCGATAAACCTTTCCATGACATGAAAGCAGGAGAAGGCAAAAGCTTCTATCCGCTGCCGATGACGCAAAGCGAAGGCTTAAACGGATTCTTTAACGAATACGACGATATGGCCCTTGGACTCGCTCCTATCGGCGTAAAGGCGGACGATGCTTCGCGTAAGGTCGTATCTGTTCTCGAACAGCCGGACGTGATGGAGAATTTGAAAATGCTGCATAAATGGTATCAAGACGGCATTATCAATCCGGACGCGCCAACCAAGCCTGAACCGGATAAAGGCAAACCATTCTTGAGCGCTCAAGGGTTCCCTGGTGCAGAAGTGAGTTGGCAAGTGAACAATGGCGTTGAAAAGTACGATATGGTGCAGAATTACGGGCCGATCTACACGACAACGACGATCCAAGGTTCTTTGAACGCTATTTCCGCCAACTCGAAATATAAAAAAGAAGCTCTGAAATACCTGGAACTGGTCAATACCGATCCGAAGCTGCGCAACATGCTCGCTTTTGGCGAAGAGGGTGTGGATTACAAGAAAGTGGATGGCGAGAAAGTTGTCGAGCGCACGACAGATACATGGCCGCTCGCTGCCTACACGCAAGGTACATTCTTTAACATGGCAACACAGAAGGATGCGCCTAAAGACCAATGGGAACAGGTTAAAAAGCTGAATGAACAAGCGTTTGCGTCTTCGCTGCTGGGCTTCTCCATGGATATTACCAATCTCTCTACAGAAGTGGCGAATACCAAGGCGGTGTGGGACAAATACCGTTATGAATTGCTCACGGGCGCATCCGATCCGGAGAAAATGGTGCCGAAGATCGTGTCCGAACTGAAAGCCGCAGGCATGGATACCCTCATGAAAGCCGCCCAAGAGCAGATTGATGCTTTCTTTAAGTGAGTCATAAAAGCCAACGCCCGACTTGGAAGCCCGAACGGAAGGAGCACTCGCCCGTTCGGGCTTCCTTATTTGCCAAAATCCCAATGTCGAAATGGATCGAATTTTGCATCCTCCTGCTATAGGAAAACAAGATATAATGAAATTGCTTTCGTGAAATGGAATGCTCATCGTTCAGGATTTTGCAAAATCCTCCGTTAACAACCTGATGCAAAGGAGGCGTCGCATGGGTTCTTTTCTGCAGATTAAGATATACCGCGGCAAATTCATTGCGTATACAGTATTTGTGGTAACTTTAGGTTTGGCGCTTGGCATTCTGACTTGTGCGATACTGCTGTATCAATGGATCGAAAACGCCCGAACCGAGGCCGTCAGCGCCTTTGCCCGCATCGAAAACGAGCTACAGTATGATGCGGATCGCATCGAGGCATACATGCAGCGAATATACTCCAACAATCGGCTGATGACCGATGCCAGGTACTTTTTGGGCAATAGCGCGGAGGGGTATCTGACGAACAGGCTGAAAAACAGCCAATTTAACGAACCGCTCGTCTCCTTTCCGGACGATATGAAAGCTTTTTTGTACAGCTCAGGGCAGGGAGACATTACGCAAATCAGCCTTCATACCGCGTCGCGGGGCAATGCGGTTCGCTTTGACAGCAGCGGCAATGACAGCTTCGCGTTCCGCCTGCCGAACACGGATGAAACCTTTCGCGAGACGATCCAAAAGGGATTCGTATACCGCAAAAAGTTATCCGACCCGAACCAGATTTCCCGCCAGATCGGGGAATTTCGTTTCTTGATCAGCAGCGAGCAGCTGTTCAAAAAAATAAACAGCTACAAATTGAACACGGCCGCAGCCGTAAGCGCTTCCGGCGAGGTGTACATGATCTTAGGCGGGAACCGCCATGCCGGGAAACTGGTTCTTCAAGCGGCGGATGACGGACGAACCAGCGGCTATCTTTCATTAGGCGGGTTGAAAAGCACATATTTTATGATCTTTTCTTCCACCAAGTTTGATTTCCGCTTCGTCGTTCTTGTCGATCTTCCGATGCTTATGCGTCAAAATACCGGCATTATTGCGGCGGTGTTATTCATTATATTGATGGCGATGATCAGCGTATTGCTTATTATTGTTTACAATCTGCGCGACGACGCGCGATTCCTTCAGCGCATTATCTATTCCATCAAACGCGTGAAAACCGCGGACTTTACGTCGAATTCTCCGGCCCGTTACAGGCGGAACGAATACGGCATGATTGCCCGGGAACTGGATGACATGGTTCTTCAGCTTGATAAACATATCCGCACCGAATATTTGCTGAAGCTCAAACAGCAGGAGACCGAAATGAAGGCGCTTCAACATCAGATCAATCCCCACTTCCTGTACAACACGTTAGAGGCCATTCGCTCTACCGCTTTGGTGAACCGCGATGTCGACACCGCCGATGCCATCGCGACCTTAGGCGCTTTATATCGGGATATCGTGAAGAAAGAAAACATCATATCCATCATCAGCGAGCTGGAACTTTTGCAAAAATATTTGAAAATCATGGAGCTGAAATACCCGGGGCGGTTTTATTATCAGCTGAATGTGGATGAGGCGCTTTGGAACGTATCTACCGTGAAATTTTGGATGCAGCCTCTGGCGGAGAATTTTTTCGTTCATGGCTTCGATCCGGGCAACGAATTTAATTTGCTGGTCGTCAACGGCTGGGAAACGGATCAGCGCTTCGTGCTCGAATTTGTCGACAACGGAAAAGGAATCTCCAGGGAGCGTTTGGACGAAGTGAGGGTGAACCTTTCAAGCCGTGACGATGCCCCGGTGCGGAGCATAGGTTTGCGCAACGTGTATACCCGGCTGCATTTTTTCTATGGGGAGGGCTTTTCCATGGAAATCGGGAACAACGAGGAGGCTGGGGTTAAGATTACCGTAATGATCGCAAAGGAGTGAACAGGCATGTACAAACTTCTTATCGTGGATGACGAACCTCAAATTCTGGAGGGCATGAAACGGACTTTGGATTGGGCAAGCTACGGTATTCACCGGGTTGAGACGTGCGAAACCAAAGACGATGCGTTGTCCAAAGCGGTGGAGCTGCTGCCCGATATCGCGATCTTCGATGTATGCATCGGCACGGATCGCGGCTACGAAATCATAAAGAAGCTGAATGAACTGCGAATGCCTACCAAATATATCATGATGAGCGGCTATAGCGAATTCGAATACGCCCAGGAGGCGATCCGCTGCGGGGTGAAGGATTATTTGCTCAAGCCCGTCGAGCGTTCCAAGCTGCAGCAGGTGATTGAAAAAATCATTGTAGAAGATTTGCACGGCACCCTGGACGGCGCAAGCGGTGAAGATCCGAACACCGACCCGATTCTGGGAATTCCGTATGATCAATTATCCAAGCTGACCAACCGCATCCTGATGATGGTGAAGGCGGAATATGCCCAGAACATCACTCTGAAATCAGTGGCGGAGCGTTTTCGGATGAACAGTACGTACCTTGGACAGCTGTTTTTGAAGGAAGCGCATATGAAGTTTTCGGAATATTTGATGGCCTATCGAATGCTTCACGCGCGGGAACTCATTTTAACCACCAGCGAGAAAATTTCCAGCATCGCGCTTTCCGTGGGATACCCCAATCTGAATTATTTTTACACCCATTTTCAAAGTTATTTCGGCAAGTCGCCTTCGGAAATGAGAAAAAAGAGCTAGGTTTAACGCGGCAAGGGAGGCCTTTGTATGCAGCAACCCTCTTTTTGGGGTCGTATCATCCTATATGTTGCATTAACCGTCATGTTAGCGCTGTCGGGGACGGGGTGTTCCTCGTCTTCCGGCGAAGATGAGGGGAAGCCCGGCGGAGCCACGGTGAATCTCATCTACTACACGATCGGCGAGCCGGACAAGGATCTGAAGCTGGTGAACGATAAAATCAATGAGATCCTCGCCAAAAAGATCGGCGTTACCATCACCTACGTCAAGGTAGGCTGGCAAGAGTATGAAGACCGATTGAACACGATGATATCGGCGGGAACCCCTTTTGATGTCGCTTTTGCCCAGGATTTCACGGGTTATGCCAAGCGTGGCGCATGGCTGCGGCTGGATGACTATCTCTCTACCGCAGGCAAGGAAATGTACGAGGTCATCGATCCCGTTTTTTGGCAGGGGGTGCGTATGGACGACGGCGGCATTTACGGCATCCCTACCAATAAAGAACTCGCGGTGCGCCAACAGTGGACGTATCCGGATGAACTGGTGAAGAAGTACGATATCGATATTACAAAATACAACACGTTGGAATCGCTTGAACCTTTGCTGCGAATGATCAAACAAAAGGAACCGGATTATTTGCCTATGGAGCTGGACAAGGACTCGCAGAACTTCTTTGCCTTGGACGGCTACGAATACGTCATAGACAAGAAGCTCCCTTTGATGGTGAAGTCCTTAGATCCAAACGCTCCCGTGGTGAATATATTCGAAACGAAAGAAGCACGGCAAGTGCTGAATACGCTGCGGCGCTATTATAAGGCGGGCTACATCAACGAAGACGCTGCTTTACGGGAGAATCAAAAGCTGAAGAGAGGTTCGAAGTTGTTCTGGAAAGCCTCCGACGGCGGCCCTCTTGCGGTAAACAGCTGGAGCAAGGACCGCGGCTACAAGGTGGTGGCGAACGCCGTAACGCCGGAGCTTGTCACGACGGAATCTTTGCGGGGCGGCATTATGGCGGTCAGCGCGGAAACCAAGCACCCTGTAGAGTCCATTAAATTTTTAAATTTACTCAATACGGACCCCGAAGTGCGCAACTTGTTCAATTATGGGATAGAGGGCGTGCATTATAGCTTGGACGAGAATGGCCAAGTCGTGCCTATTCCTCCGAAGGACACTAGCGGGAATGCCATCCCGGATGAATCGCCCGGTTACACGGGGGTCACGTATACTCAGGGCAACTGGTTCATTTTGAAGACGATGGGCGGCGACTTTCCGGACCCTCTGAATAAATGGGATCAGTTCCGTTCTTCCAACGCAAGAGTCGTTAAATCCAGCATGCTGGGGTTTACGCCCGATCTATCCATGATGCCGATCCAGATGCAGAACATCGAGATGGTATGGCAAAAATATTACCCGAGCCTGATGACAGGCAGCGTAGATATCGATACCGAACTGCCGAAGTTCAACCAGGAACTGAAGCAGGCCGGGATTGACAAGGTGAGAGCCGAGGTCCAAAAACAGCTCGACGCTTGGCGTATGGCGAACAAGCAGCGGCTCTGATGCTTCCGATGACGACGGGGACGATGAAAAAGGTACAGCCATGCGCGTGAAAAACACGAGTGTGATGACGGAAAGCAGTAGGGCGCTGCTGTCGGTCTGCAAGCTGGCTTCGGAGCAAAGCAACTATCACGGCAGCCGCATGGGTTTACATCGATTAACCGATAGAGTTTGTAAAATTATCCATATATACATTTCTTCATATAGAGAATTTTTCTAAAAATAATCAGACTTTTGTGTTTTTTTCGGGTTTAAGTAAGTGTAGAAATGGTCATCTACAAAATTTATTATGAAAGGAAGTAGTTCATGAAAAAGCTAACGTACTTCCTCGCATTGTCCTTAGCTGTAGGTAGTTTATCTATTTTCCCACTTAGAGGTGCTACAGCAAACGAAAATGTTTCAATTGATCCGCCTGTACCACCTGCCGTGCAGATGGTTTTTCCTGAGTCTTCGGTGCCAAGCGTCAAATATTTCGGTGTTCCGTCGGACTATTCGGGAAATGAGCCGCTTAGTGAGTATAAATCAAGAAAGATGAGTGAGTACGCAAAAGCTCTTGGCATTATCCAAAAATACATTCAAGAAAACAATGTGAATGTTGCTCTAGATTTAGATGATAGAGGGTTTGTGCAATTTGTGTTTTCACTGGGGGTTAATCTAGATGCTTTCTCTGAGGAAGACCGGGAGGTTGTCCTTCAATTTGTAAAATTTATGGATTTATATGAGGCTATCGGGAAAAACCAGGAGTTAAAGCAGTATGAGGAGAAAATTAAGGCAAAAAGATCTTTATCCTCTGAAGAACAATCAGATTTAAAAATGCGTTTGCCTGCGACCCCGGAATCCATCGTTAAACCGGAAAAATTGATGTGAAAGCATCGTTTGATAGTGCTGCAGCAGTTGCATATGCGTATAAATACTGGTCAAGTTATAACACAAGCTATCCTGACTATTCCGCTAATGGTGGTGGCGGGGACTGCGCCAACTTCGTCTCGCAGGTATTCAAAGCTGGTGGTATACGTCAAAAACCAATCATTCATTCGCCTGGGCAGCTGCCCAGGGATATGCTGGATATCTTACATATCATACCACGGACACGAAAGACAAAGCTATGTCACAGTGGATCAAAGATGGCTACTTAGTCAAACATATAATTTATTCTCTATTTAACGGACATGCCTTGATGCCGCCGAAGACGGCGAGGCACTGTACGTAAAGGACGTTATCGATGTACTTGAGGCAATAATTGGAGAGTTAATCAATGGCCGGTTCTCTTTATTTCTCCAAAAGCCGACAGCTTTTTCTAATAGAGCGGTGAGTAGGAACGACAAAAACGAAGGAAATATTGAAAAATGAGACTTTAGACCCTAACTTAAGATTCGCATATATTATATTTTTAAGTAAATGTTAAAAATTTCAACTACATATAAGTTCGTACGATCATGGCAAACCCATTGAAAAATGGGGACGCAAAGCTAGAGGGGCTATCGGATTTATTGAAAGAAGAAAATCCTACGCCAGCCAGTTACCGAATGCGACGGACAACTCCGTCTATTAAGCGTCTGCTTTTTGACGGAGTTTTCTTTTTTGATATATTTTAAAATTTAACTAATGATAGTCGGGGCATTAAGCTTTGTCTATAGATAATGATTAACCATGAGGGAGGAAATGTTTTAGGGGAAAATAAAACTTAGTTGGTGGACTTGAGGCGAATGAAAGATACATATGAATGCCTCCATTTAAAAAGAAGTAGTCACTGAAAAATAAAAGGAGGTTGAAAAATGAACTTGCGGTATATGAAACGGGCTGCAATCGCAGCAACGACAGCTCTAATCGTCAGCAACTGGGTACCGCTTGCGCCACTTGGGAATCAAACAGCACATGCGGATCCCACTCAGGTTTCTTGCGGGAACAGGGTTGCATTAATTAACGGTAGTTTTGAGGAGCCGGATTTGTTGAATCTTCCTAGTAATGACATCCATGAAAATGGTGGTTCTTGGTATACTATCGATGATGATTTTGTACCAGGTTGGCAAACTACTGATAGCACAGGAACTATCGAGTTTTCATCACCAACCAAACTTGGCGTTGACCCTCGACCTGAGTCCAAATACCATTATGTTACTGACGTCCCGGATGGAGAGCAGTATGTGGAATTAAACGCCTATAATTTCGGTCAATTATACCAAGATGTTCAAACAACACCTGGACAAACCATTAGTTGGCGACTGTTTCACAGAGCTGCGTATGAATATCAGACCCCTGGGGACGATACAATGGATGTAAGAATAGGCTCAAGTACAACTGATCCAAGTCAACTACCTGTTGTTGAAACAATAAAAACTCACACTTCTCAAGGATGGAAGGAATATCGTGGAAGTTATGTAGTTCCTGCTGGCCAAACCGTAACGCGGTTTGGTTTTAAAGCAGTTGGTAGTGTCCTTGGATATGGGAATAGCGGCAATTTCCTGGATGACATTTTCCTTGGTACAGAGCCGTGTGGTGTTGTAACCAAGTCTGTAGATCCAGTTGACAATGTGCAAGAGGGAGATACCTTAACCTATACGGTCAACTTTAAAAATGAAGGTGGAGACGAAACAGGCAACACCGTATTTACAGACACCATCCCTGACGGAACCGAATACATCCCTGGATCTTTGGAGATTGTATCCGGCCCGAATACCGGGAAGCTGACCGATAAAAGCGGCGATGACCAAGGAGAGTTTCTCGAAAACGAAAAGCGGGTGGTCGTTCGTTTAGGAAACGGAGCGAACCAAAGCCAAGCAGGCAGAATCCCGAATACCGATGTCTTGCCTAACGGAACGACAGTCCAATTCAAAGTTAAGATTCTCTCGAAATACAAAACGACTACGGTCGCCAATCAAGCGACTGTGGGGTACGATAATTTGCTGACAGGAACTCATGAGGAACGGAAGTCCAACGGCGTTACGGTCGATGTGAACCGTCCGCCGATTTCGCCGGATTTTGAAGAAACGACATGGAGCGGCATAAACGTAACCGGAAGCGTATATGGCGTGGACGCAAACGGCGATCCGCTGACGTTCGAAAAAGGAAAGGATCCTGAAAAGGGTAAGGTGACCGTAGGTCCGGACGGAAAGTGGGAGTATACTCCTGATGGTGTCGGTGATTTTAGCTTCACAGTTATCGTAAAGGACAGCAAAGGTGGAAGCACCACCTCGACGGTGACGATTCACGTGAAAGAGCCGCCAAACCACCCGCCGGTAACCGAAAATGACAACGTAACGACAGAGAAGGACAAGTCGGTAACCGGCAGCGTATATGGAACCGATCCGGATGGGGACGAGTTGAAGTTCGCCATCAAAACCGATCCGAAACACGGCAAGGTGGAGTTGAAGTCGGATGGAACGTGGGAGTATTTCCCGGACCCGGGATATAGCGGCCCGGATATCTTTACTGTAATCGTGGATGATCAGAAGGGCGGGGTAACGACCTCGACCATTACGGTTAACGTAACGGATAAGCCGACTCCGCCAACGAACCGTCCGCCAACCGCTTCGGATAAAACGGTAACGACGGAAAAAGGCAAATCCGTAACGGATACCGTTTATGGCACCGATCCGGATGGCGATCCATTGACGTATACCAAAGGCAAAGATCCGGAACATGGTACCGTGACGGTCAATCCGGATGGCACATGGACCTACACGCCAGAGCCTGGCCATGTAGGAGGAGACAGCTTTACGATTATCGTGGAGGATAGCAAAGGTGGAAAAACCACGGTGACGATCACGGTCGACGTGAAGGAACCTGCGACGAACCCTGGCACGAACCCAGGTACGGATCCGGGAACAACCCCGGGAACCGATCCAGGAACAAGCCCGGGAACCGATTCAGGAACAAGCCCGGGAACCGATTCAGGAACAAGCCCGGGCACTACGCCGAATCCGGGCACAGACCCAGGAAAACCAAATCAAGTACCAAGCGTGCCTTCCTATAATGCGGAAACGACGATCAACACGCCGGCAACCGGAAAAATAGAAGGTACGGACGCGGACGGAGACAAGCTGACGTATACGAAAGGAAGCGATCCGAAGCACGGCAGCGTTACCGTGAATCCGGACGGAACGTGGACCTATGTACCGGACCGGGATTATACCGGCAGCGACAGCTTTACGGTGATCGTGAGCGACGGCCGCGGCGGCACGACGACGTCGGTGGTGACGCTCGACGTGAAGGGAACGGGCACTGAACCGGGAACAACGGTTCCAGGAACTACCCCTGAGCCGACCAAACCGGGAACCGGCACGACGCCAACGAATCCGGGAAGCGGAACGCCGTCGAATCCAGGACCAGGCACGACGCCAACAAGCCCTGGAACCGGAACGGCTCCGGATGCGGGCGACGGATCTGGATCTCCGTTGGAAGATAACGGAACCGTTGCCGGGGAGTCTGGCAAAGCTCCTTCGCCGGGAGAACAATCCGGCAGCAAGCTGCCGAATACGTCGACGAACGTTTACAATCTAGGGTTCATCGGCATGGTTATTTTGCTGGCAGGATTGCTTTTGTTTTGGAGAAAACGTAAGGTATAATCGTTATAACTGATATGAAGAAAACACTTTTCTGCGCGAAAGGTGTTTTCTTCTATATGAAAAGGCAGGGGGGAAATGGTTTGAGGAAGAAAGCGGGAGCCGTATTGATGGCCCTTGGGATCCTTATTGTATCCATTGCCGTTTACCAATACGTTGAACATCAGATCCAATTAAAAAAGGCGCTGGCTCAGGCAGAGGTTTTGGTCGGCTCAAAATCCGGCGAGCTTCCGGTAACGAAGCCATTGCCCACGGCTAAGGCAGCCCCGAATCCCTCTGTAACGCGGGAACAGTTCCATCCCGCCGATAATGACGTGATTGGATTGCTGGAGATACCAAAGATCAAGGCGGAATTGCCGATCATTGAAGGCACGGATGAAGAGATGCTGGAAAAAGGCGTTGGGCATTATAGCGGTACCGTGTTACCGTCCGACGGCGAGCAAATATTGTTATCCGGGCACCGCGATACGGTGTTCCGCAAGTTCGGCGAGCTCGGGATCGGCGATCGTTTCATCGTCAAAATGCCTTACGGTTCCTTCGAATACGAAATAGCGAGCACAAAAATCGTCGATAAGGACGACACCTCCGTCATTCGACCGATGGGAAAAGAAGTTCTTGTCGTTTCGACGTGTTATCCTTTTCGTTACGTAGGTGCCGCTCCCGACCGGTATGTCGTATACGCCTACCCGGTTCCAACGGATCAGGGCACCCCAAGCAAAACGAACGGATCGGCGTAATGCCAAAGCCGCAGCCGCGAAGGCTGTGGCTTTTTTTATTGCGGAAAATGGCCCATTCTAACCCAAACGCCGGCAGCTGTTGCAATCCGGAAGCATACCCAATTTTGGGTATTTTTTTTGAGGGGGTCGAATTTTATAATGAGATGTAACAAATTGATTTTAAAGATATGAAAGAGTTAACAACGTCATACTTCGTACGATAATAGCAAACCCATCGAAAGGTGGCGACGCAAAGCTACAGGGGCTAAGGTGGATGCTCTACTGCAACCGCTATGCCAGCCAGTTGCCGAATACGACGGAAGCCTCCGTCTATTTTTCGTATGCAAAAATCGGACGGGGGCTTTTTGTATTCGGAACACGCCAGTTGAGGTATGCGGTAAGAGCGGCTAGATTCAAACTTTGAGGAGGATGTTTATGAGTCATGTTAAGAACAACGAAACCTATGTTTCCGGAGCGGCTGTAATTGAAAAAGGGGCAGCGCCGTACAGTCAATATGCGCCTGATATGCACGTATCGGTCGGTTGTATCCCATGTACAAGGGCGCACTTGTCAGCGGTTTCCGCGGCCCTCAAAGAGGGGGATGCAGAAACGGCCCGTGAAGAGATCTCCGCACTGATGGAGTACGATTTGACACCGGAGAAGTTAGCAGCAACACCGGAGAAAGACCGTGAAGTATTATCCAAGTATGCAAAAGCCATTTCCAGCTTGCAGAAAAAACTGGCCGAACCTGTACCGGAGTTGACGGCGATTGCAGCATCGCTCAAAGAGGCCATCCGTTTCGCCAGGGTAGACGGTATAGAACATCCTGAGGTGCAAATGCGGCTGGAACGTTCCGAGGAACTGGTGAATGGCTTGGAACGGATTCGATTCGCACCGGAAAACATACAGTCTCTGGAGCCCAAGATGCGAGCTGAAATAAAACTCGTGTTGCCGGAGATCCGCGAGGCACGCCATCAACTGTTGAACGGCATCACCACACCGGATGATCTTGAACATGCAGGCGCTCGGTTTGCTCTCATTTCGCGGAGAATCAACGTGAACCCCGATCCGGAAACATTACAAATCGCGCAGAAGGAAGCGGCGGAATTGAATTCCAGCTTCCGCCGGGATGTACTCCAAGCTTGGGGAGGTAAGTCATATGAGTCTACCAGACAATGAAATCGCATATGGCTTGACCATGGAGTGCAGCATTGCGGACCATCGTCCTTGCGAGCTTGCCACCATCGTTGGCATGGCGGTTGACATCAGCGAACAGGAAGGGATCGCTCTTCCACCGCAGCTTAAGCGGATCATGGATACACAGATTTTGACGGAAAGCAGCGTACGTTCGGCCCTCCATGAATGGGTGCATACCATTCCCGAGTCCCAAAAAGAAGTTGCGGCAGCTTTGTTCCATGTCCTTGAAAATGGATAAGGCACACGAACGGTATTGTATAGTGCCGAAACCAGGATCAAGTTGTCCGAGGGATCAATCCGAAAGAGAGAAGGGCAGTTCTGGAGTATAACTCTAGGGCTGCCTTTATCGTTTTTCTTACGTATACGAGAAGCTTGCGGCGGGTTTAGCGCAAAAACAGCAGAAAAAATGAAAGGTCGTGGCTTTACGCCCCGACCTTTCTACATTTGGCGGTTAATCAGCGTTAGATGCAAGGGCTTTTTCTTTCATTTGCCCATTCAACAAGAACGATGCCAGAAGGGCAATCACGACGCCGGCCGCGCCAATCCATGTAATCTGCGACAAGGAAATTTGATCGACTACGATGCCTCCGATGCCGGCGCCCGCCGCCATTGACAATTGCATCGTGGACTGGTTTAGACTTAGCATAATGCCCGAATATTCAGGTTCGATCCGAACCAAGTTAAATTGCTGTGTTGGGCCGGTGGACCAGGCGGTGAAAGACCATAACATAAGGATAGCGACAATCGGCAACCATGAATTCGTAAACGCGACGGTAACCGTAAGTAAAACCAAAGCGGCAATATGCAGCAGCATGCCCCCGGTCAAGGTGGGAGTCACTCCCCATTTGTCCGTACTGTATCCCCCGAATTTAGAACCGATTAAGCTTGCAATGCCAAACGCCAGCAAAATGCCGCTCAGCGCGTTTTCATGCACGCCCGCCACCGTCAGGAGATAAGGCGAAAGATAGGTGTAGGCTACCGAGTAACCGCCCAGCCAAAAGAAAGTGATCGCCAGCCCGAGAACCGTTCGGCGGTTTTTAAGCAGCCCCAGCTGCTTGGTCAATGGCACAGGAGCATCGCCTTTCACGCGCGGAATGGCAAAATACAACACGATCATTGCCAGCAGCCCCGCTAAAACAAGAAAACCAAATATGGATCTCCATCCGTACGCGGCGGCTGCCATGCGCCCCAGAGGAACGCCAACGATCATCGACACGGTGAAACCCATGACCACATTTGCGATCGAACCAGCTTGCTTTCCTTCAGGCGCAATTTTAGCGGCTATATCCAGAGCCGTCACGACGACGGTCCCTGCGCCCAAGGCCATCAAAGCCCGCGCGGCCACAAATAGTCCGTACCCTGGCAGTATGAATGCCAGCACATTAGCGATGACGAAAACGCCCATGGCGATGACCAGCAGCTTCTGACGTTCCATCTTGGCCGTTAAAGCCATGATCACGGGAGTGCAGACAGCATAAATGAAAGAAAAAATCGTCACCAATTGTCCTGCGGAAGTAATCGAGATGTCTAAGGATACCGAGATCTTATCCAAAATACCCGAAATAATATATTCGGATGTCCCAACCAAAAAACTGACGAGTGCTAATAAGTATATTTTCCAAGTGCCCTTCATGAATTTGTTCTCCTTTATTCAAGTTCCTTTCATAATAAGCATCCTCAAATCGATATATAAGTATATTTCGATTTGATATACAAAAATAAACCGTTTTTCCCTGCTCAGACATAAACTGCAACGTGCCGTGGCCGACAACACGTCAAAACTACATATTGTTATATGTCGATATGATCTTCAAAAATAAAACCGAAATATCTGTCGGACCTGATCATGAGGCCTCCATCCGCCAATTCCCCGATAAATAAGCTAATACCCATCGGGCACGAACGTATCGCGCTCCGTGGCTGACAGCATCTGTTCCGGCATGCTTTTGTTCATTGGACGCAATAAAAGGGGCTTCGTCGCCCGCAACCGACAGGGCGCGGCGAATCCAGGGCGACGGCAGCCGTCATCGGGTCCTTATTTTTCCCATCGGAAGCTGAAGTTAGCCTTATTCGATCTCCCCCCTTAACTTAGTCATCGCTTCGCGAATCTTTTCCTCATCCCTTTTGTAATAGGTGTACTTGCCGATTCGTTCGCTCTTGATCAACCCTGCTCGATGAAGAATCGTCAAGTATTGGGAAGCGGTGGATTGGGTCATATTTAACTTGTCGGTTACCTGGCCGACGCATACCCCGATTTTTCTCATATCAATCCCTTCATGGGGCGTAAAATGCTGCTCAGGTTCCTTTAACCATTGCAAAATTTGGATACGGGACTCATTGGACAATGCTTTGATAATATTGATCAGTTCCATACGCATAATTATATCGCGATTTATCGATGTGTCAATCCTTTCCTTGGGATCTGAAAAAAGAACCTATAGGGATGCACCATGCTCTTTTAGGGGGTATGAGGTCATTAATGGTTAGCGCGATTTCAAAAAAAAAAAACACAGCCGCGAAGAGCTGTGGTCTTCTTTTGCATTCAGTATGTTACCGCGTCATGGAGTCTGGCGGCTACAATGTTTTTCAAGGCTCTTGCGGGCTAACCTGCTGTTTTGTCCCGGGCTTCGCGAGCTATTTCTTTTGCTCCGGGTCCGATGCGGACTCTTGGATCATCGCATGTTCTTCATGCCACCACAGCGCTTCTTCCGGTTCTTTCAGCAGCTCCTTGATTTCGTGCTTCTCCTCGACGGCCGGCGGGGAGCCGCGCAGCGATTTGCCCGACGTGTCGGTAAACCAAAACGTGACGACGACCAGTCCGATGATCGACGTGGCGATCAAAAAATAAGCCGGAACGAGATTGTTTTGGGTCAAATTGATCAGCCAGGCCATCACAAGGGGGGTCGTGCCGCCGAACAAGGACGCCGAGATATTGTACGTGATCGCCAGCAGGCCGTACCGGACATCGGTAAAAAACAGCGCGGGCAGCACGGAAGGCATCGTCCCCTCGAAGCAGGTGAGGAATACCGCAAGGATCAGCAGTCCGAGAAATACGAGCCCGAGCTTGCCGCTGCTGATCCACAGGAAAGCCGGGTAAGACAGGACGAGCAGTCCGGCCAGGCCGATCTGCATGATCCTTTTGTTGCCGATCCGGTCGCTGAAATAACCCATGGCCAGCACGATCGGAATCATGATGAACATGACGATCAGGATCAGGAGCAGCCCTTCCGCTTCCCCGTAACCCAATACGGCGGTCAGGTGTGACGGCATGTAGGACAGCACCATGTAATTGACCACATTAAAGAAAAAGACAAGCACGGTACAGATCAGAATGACTTTCCAATGCCTCGAAAATAATTCCCTGAGCGGCGTCTTCGGTTTATCCTCATCCTTGGCCTGCTCCATTGCTTCAAAAGCCGGCGTTTCCTCCAAATGGCCGCGGAGATACAGTCCGACCAAACCGATCGGCGCCGCGATGAAAAACGGGATTCTCCAGCCCCAAGCAAGCATTTGCTCGGAACCGAGGAGATAGGTCAGCAGCGTGACCAAACCGGAGCCGGCAATATAACCGACCAAGGTGCCCACTTCCAGTCCGCTGGATAAAAAGCCTCTTTTTTTGTCGGGCGTCGATTCGGCGATAAAGGTCATCGCTCCCGAATATTCCCCTCCGGTGGAGAATCCCTGTACCAGCCGGGCAAGCAAAAGCAGCACCGAAGCCGTCGTTCCGATGGAAGCGTAACTCGGGATGAGACCGATGCAAAGCGTCGAGATGGCCATCATCAAAAGCGTGATGGTGAGCACCTTTTTGCGGCCCCAACGGTCCCCGAGACGCCCGAAAAACAATCCGCCGAAAGGCCTCACGATAAACGCGATGGAAAAAGTGGCAAACGTATAGACGAGCTGCACCGAACCGCTCATTTCCGGAAAAAACACTTTCCCGATGACGACAGCAAGATAGGAATAGATCCCGAAATCGAACCACTCCATCGCGTTTCCGAGAGCCGTTGCAATCACGGCCTTTTTCGCCATTTGTGCATCGACGATCGTAATGTCGTCTTTATGCAGCTTGGGCCCCGAACGTTTGCCGATCAGCGGCCATTTATGCTTTGGCTTTTCATCACTGTTCATCGTTTCCTGTCTCCTAACGAAAAATTGATCATTTCGCCGTTAGTATTCGCTGGAAACGGGAGGATGATGCGCAAAAGCGGGATATGCCGAAGTTTTTTGATTTATTTATGGCTTCACTTGACGGGCGGGAGATTGATGTTAAAAATATCGGCAAGAACCCTTTCGAAGTCTCCGGGCCTGATCGATTCTTTGGTTTTCAGTTCGCTTTGAACGACCGTCAACGAATGATCATGCAGCGTGATGCGCCCTTCTTCGGTCAGGATCATCGCCACCGGCACTTTGTTGAATCTGGATTCCTCGCCGTATTGGGTCATCATAAAAACATCGTAAAAATCTTTCAACTGCTTCGTTTCGGTCGGATCGAATTTATATAAGGCATCCAAGTCCGATCCTTCACGTCTCTCAAGGACAAGCTTACCCTCCTGGCCACTCCAGGGACGAATCCGATAGGAGCCGCCGTCCGCATCATGCACCTCTTCGCCGGTTAACGGCACCGGCTGTCTGGGGGTTCTCCCGCCGAAACCGACGTCGACCAAATAATCGGAGCCGTCGACCCGTACCATGTTGATGGCATGGGAGCCTGTCACGAACCATCCATCCTCCGTTTTGACGGTAGCCGCCGTCCGCGATACGGAAAAGCCAAGCTCGCGCAGCAGTTCGTGAAACAAGCCGTTTAACTCGTAACAGACGCCGCCCCTTTTGCGCGACACGATTTTGTCGAACTGCTTGTCGGCTTCAAGGGAAAGCGGGACCCTGCCGACGATATCCAAATTCTCGAACGGAATGCGCGTGACATGGCCGTGCTGAAGCAGCCGAAGAAAATCCAAGGATGCCCGGCGGGGACCATCGATGCCTAATCGTTCCAAATATGCGTCTATATTCATAAAGCCAGCTCCTTTTGTGGTTCCTTTCATTGATACAACACCCGGTATCTCAAAAGTACGATAAATCGGGCGAACCCACCATGCCTTTTTAAAGCAACTGTATCGGTACAGTTCAAAATTCAGGTATACTATGTACCAAAGCATGTCCTATGCTGAAATAGAGGAGTGGATCGGCGTGAAAAAATATGCTGCCATTTTGGCAGATATCGAACAGAAAATCGAGCTGGGGCAGTTTGCTCCGGGCCAAAAGCTCCCTTCCGTCCGTTCCGCGGCCGCGCATTACGGGTGCAGCGTCAGTACGGTGACCCGCGCCTACGCCGAGCTTGAAAAAAGCCACGCCATTTACGCCGCTCCGCAAAGCGGATTCTATGTCGTGGACAAACCGGCGAAAGAAGGGGACGGTCGCGACGACGGCGTCCTGGATTTGGCCTCGGCATTGCCAGATATCGACTTGTTCCCGTACCTGGATTTCCAGCATTGCCTGAACAAGGCGATTGATACATACAAACATGATCTGTTTACCTATGGCAGCCACCAAGGGATGGAGAGTCTTCGCCGTACGCTGGTGAACCATTTGGCCGTTGATCAGGTATTTGCCAAAGCCGAACAGATTTTTATCGCCTCCGGCGTCCAGCAGACGCTGGAAATGCTTGCGAAAATGCCGTTTCCGAACGGAAAAGAGGTTATTTTGGTGGAGCAGCCGAGTTACGACATCTATTTGCGTTTTCTTGAAACGGAAGGCCTGCCGGTCCGGGGAATTGCTCGTACCGCAGACGGCATCGATCTCGCTGAATTGGAGGAGATGTTTCAAAGCGGGGGAATCAAATTTTTTTACACCATGTCCCGTTACCACAACCCGTTGGGCACGTCGTATACGGTTCGGGAGCGGGAAGCGATCGCCAGGCTGGCGGACAAATACGATGTATACGTCGTGGAAGACGATTATATGGCGGATCTCGGGGAGGAGCGCTGTTTTGATCCGATTTTTGCCTACAGCCGGAAAGGGCATGCCATTTATTTGAAGAGTTTTTCGAAAATCATTTTTCCCGGCCTTCGCTTGGGGGCTGCCGTCTTGCCTCTGCATCTTGTGGAAACATTTCACCGGTACAGAAGGTATCCGGACACTTCGCTGCTTTCCCAAGCGGCGCTGGATATTTATATCAAAAACGGCATGTATGAGCGGCACAAACGTCATATCTGCAGCCAGTACGCCGCGCGGATCCGGGCCGCGAACGAAGCCATTCGAAGGCATAACCGGGAGGGGCTCGTCGAAGCTTCCAACGTCGATTCAGGGATTTATATCCAGCTGAAGGTGCAGCCTAGGGTCAATTTGGAACGCCTCATTGCGCGGCTTGAGGAACGGGGCATTCGGGTCGTGTCCGGCAAAAGGCATTACCTGTCGGATTTCCGGGAGCGCGAAAAATTTATTCGGATCAGTATCTCCCGGGCCGACCCGGAGCGGATCGACGAAGGCATACGCGCCATTATTGAAGAGGTCAAGAGGGGCGGAAGTTGGTAGGCCGTTAATCCGTATGAGGCAGCTTCGAAAGGGAGGTTCTCTATGGCTTATATCCTTAAACTGAACGGCGTCAGCTTGATATATGCATTTGTGCTTTTTGTCCATACGGAATTGATGGCGAATGTGTACCGGATCGAACGGCTTACGGGTTGGGAGCATGCCGGGAAGCTGGTCGATGCAGCGAATATCGCGCTTTTTGTCTGTTCCACGGTTCTGCTCTTTGTCATAAGCAAACGGTGGACAGGGCAGCGCAAATGGCGATATGTTACGACCGTTCTTTGGTTTCCTTATTTTTGCGTCTTGATCCGCGCCTTTACGGCGATGTATCCCATCACGGACCCGCAGGACATGCCGCTGCCGGTGGTGGGTTTGATCGCGCTTGGCGAAACGTTGATATTTCCGCTTTATATCGCGGGGATTCAATTCTTGTCGGGGATACGAAGGGGCATATAGAACTTTTGCCGCCAACATGGACAGTTCCTCGGGGCCGGAATTGCACGCGTCAGCGCCACGGCAAACCGCAACAGCGCACCCTGTAAGCAGGATGCGCTGTCTTTTTTTAGAGGAATTCGTTCAAAATTTGATTTTAAGACTGCTTCCTTCGACGTATACGCCCTCCGAACGGACGATGGGCAGCTTATGTTCCGCGCTGAAGCCGATCGTTTCCCCGTCTTTTAAAGTCACGTTTTGTTCGATGACGTAACCGCTGATGTCGATCAGGAAATCGCGCAGCTCGGAAGGGGAGGCTTGGGTGTCCAGCACCTCGATTTCATCCTTGCCGAATGTTTTCAACCCGAAAGTGTAGCCGCTGATGCCGTTTTCCGTTCGGACAAGGCCAAAATGCACCAGGTTCAGCAGCGGGAACATGTCATTGTCCGTTTTCATCAATTCCGCAAAATCCACGAACAGCCCCGGGTGAAAGACGGTGCCTGAGGAATACAATCCGACCGCGTTCGGGAGTTTCAAGCAGCTGGAGGCCAGCTTTGCGTATAGTTTGCCGCTATCAAGCGGGGAGCCGGAGCGGGTAAACACGGCCACGATGATTTGGGCCACATGGGTTTGGGTCTTTTCCACGGCTTCTTTCCAAAGGTAGTTCGCTTGGGCGTTATGTTCGGCTTCGCCGTCCGGAATCGGAGCATCGACAAAACTTAAAGCCGCCATGCAGCCATCCGCCTCGAACACGAGCGTGCCGTCGGTTTCTTTTGCGTTGTCGCGGTCCGTCTCTTCGGCCTCCGTGCAAGAAATATTCCAATCCTGCAAAAGATTCCGTTTGATCTGCTCCATATCGCATTCGTGGGAATCCAGCAGCACGAATCCGTTAAACAGACCGCGCTTGTCGTTCTGAGACTCTTCAGAGTTTGCCTCTTGTTGCCCCTCCTCGAGCGCCGCCGCTTGCTTCATCCAGAACTCGCGGATCATTTCTACCATGACTATGGCCTCCTGTTGGGCCGTGGCAGGATCATAAGGCTGCATTTCGCTGAAAACATGGCCGCAATGTTCAGTATCCAGGTCATGCTCATAACCGCCGCACACGCCGAGCAGCCATTTGCCGAGCAGGCTTTTTTTATATTTGAATATGTAGTAATGCATGCCGTGCAGATCAAATTCTCCCGCGATTTCAATTTTACTCGGTTCCTTTCCGAGTTCGCGTTCATCGGCCAGCCACTCGATCATGGACTGCATGGCTGCCTGCCGTTGGGTCGTCATCATTTCCGCTCCTAACATAAAAATATAGTCTACAAAGGTACATTCTACCAACCGCGGGAGCTGAATTCAAATTCATAGATTGCGGCATGAAAGCTTGATCAAGCTTGTGTTTTCTCTAAAAAATTGTGATGTATATCATAGGAAGCGGAAATTTAAATTTTGAATAATAAGGAGAGATGCTTTGCCAAAAAAGAAACAGAGTGAAGGAAGAGGGGGAAGACCGATGTCAGCCGGCTGCGAGCAGGATTATATGATCGAGCGCGTAAAGAAGGCCTTTGCGTGCAAGGTGTTGTGGTGCGAAGGGCGTCCGTGCTTGGAATACGGCAGCAGGGAGGAACTGGATCGCATTTCCGAATACGTTCAAGCCGAGTTCGGCAAAGAATTGCTGGATGTATTTTTTACGGCCGTTGCAAGCCTTCCGCCGGAAGCGTGAACCAGGATGCGCATTGGCCAAATCAAAAAAGCCCTCATGTCAGGGGGCTGAACCATCCTTGTAGCTATAACGGCATTAGACAATCCAAGGTCTGCGAAACTCCTTGAAAAACGGGGGTTATGATCGGAGCGCTTCATTCGTAATCCGTTCGATATCGATCGGGGATTGCGATCCCTCGCGAACCAAGTCGGGCAAAATTTCACGCAGAAAATAATCGACGCAATGCAGTTTGATTTGTTTGATTTTGATGAGGGCGCTGCGGTACATTACAATAAATTCCTTTTCGGTATTTCCCCGTTGCAGCTCGGCGAAGGCTTCATAGATCTGGTCCATCTTATCCGCCACCTCGAGGATGAGCCCTTCGACGGAATCGTCTTTGCCTTCGCGCAGCTGTCTGCGAAAAATAGGCTGAAACTCGGCGGGAATATGCTCGTCAATGAAATGGGCGACCATTCCTTCTTCAACCTGCTGCAGCATGGCGCGCAATTCGAGCGAGTGGTGCTTCACGGGCGTTTTGATATCCCCGATAAAAATTTCACCGTAATCATGGCTGCTTGTAATCTCGTATAACTTCTTCCAGTCTACCGTTACCCCGTTGCTTTCTTCAATGTCCGCCAATGTTTTGGCATATTGGACGACCTTCCAGGAATGCTCAGAAACGCTATGCTCCTGAAATTTGAATCTTCCCGGGCAGCGAATGATCCGCTCCAGATCCGTCAGCGATTGGAAGTACGCATGAATTCCCATGTTTTTTGCAGTCCTTCCTTATAAATATGGTTTTTATGTGCCGTACATCTAGTATACATCCGGTTTGTAAAAGGATCGTTAACGCATGCCAGAACTTATTGGAAATAGGATGTGGGCACTTGAGCGACAAAAGAAGGTCCCGATCAAAGATCAGGAGCCCCATGTGTTAAGCAGTCGGTTGTTTCATGATTTCGATCAATTTCAAGGCGGGTGACCTCCTTATGGGGAAGACGATATCATTTCTCGATAATAAGAGGTTATCTGAAAATCGCCAAAAATGAAAGCATCGCGCATCGGAGCTCGAAAATACATATTCGGCGTCTTGTTAAATAACAGGGGGCCAAAAGTACGGCACAACTTTGGTAGGAACCGCTGCGGCGGCTATTGCGGCAAAACGCTAGGCGAAAGGAATCGTTTTTCCGGGACATTCCGCGAAATGGGTTGTGCGCCGGGCGATGTTTATATACGATCAGTCCAGGTCTTTTTAAAAGTCTTTTTCAAACGATTGAACAAACGAAACGAAAAGGAAAACGGAGGGAAAGCATGAAATTGTCGAAGGTGATGATGGTAACGGTCTTATTGGGAGGCGTAAGCTTGCTAGGCACAGGGTTCACGGCAAAGCAAGAAGCAGGTACGCCGGCGGCGTTAGGGGAATCGGTAGGCGACAGCGGCGAAATCCGTGTCCCGCACAATGAACGGCTGCTTCTGTCCACCGACGAGAAATGGATCGCGAAGGAGGGCCATCAGTCCGACCTGATCCGGCTGCAATGGACGGCGGGCCGGGCCAAGCCGGCGATCGCCTGGGCCGATGAGAACGGCATAGACAAGACGGCGATCATTTCCCACGATAAAGCAAACAACCCGGAGCAGCACGACCATAAACATATTTCGTTCGAGACGACGATGTCGCCGACCGGACAATACCCGAACCAACTGTTCACCCGGTTGGAGATCCCTTACGACACCGACATCAGCGAAATCCGCACCCATTCGTCCAACTTTAACGTGATGAGCGGCATCCTGCGCGTAGCAGGCGAAACCGGCACGAACCGGGACCTTCAGTTCAGCGTGGCCGGCAACGATAACGAGACGACGCCAAGATGGGCCGTCCGCGCGGACAGTTCGCAGGAAGCGGGGGATAACGCCGGCTCCGATCTGCAGTTCGTCCGTTACGGCGATAACGGCGAAGCGTTCGATTCCGCGCTCACCATGCAGCGCAGCAGCGGCAACATCGGAGTCGGTACGGATAACCCCGATACAAAGCTCGATGTGAACGGGGACAAGATCCGCATCCGCGAAAAGCATACGCCCGCATCGTCCAGCGAGCCTTGCAGCCAGGGGCAAATGGCTTGGGACGAGCAGTATGTGTACGTTTGCGTTGCCAAAGACAGTTGGAAAAGAACGGAGCTCTCATCCTGGTAAGTCGGAGGAATGGGTTTGCTCGCCTCTTTTTTTATCCTAAACGGGGCGGAAGGGACCGTAGTCAAAAATAAAGAGCGCTCGAAAGCGTATTGTATTGAAATGCAGGGCGGTATGATTTCTGAAAAGTGACTCCGAAAGGCCGCATGCAGCCCAAGGATCAGATGCCGAAGTACCTCCGCCGACTCGGGATCTTTCCTTGAACGCTGCATTACGCTTCGGAAGAAACGCAGGATTTTCGGAACGGAGGATAGCTCGTATGTAACTAGCGCAAGAGTATCCTGGGCTACTCTATCTTTCCAGGGAAAAACTCAAGATCATCCGGTGTTTGGAGGGAAAATGGCTCGAGAACTTCCTTTCCGCAGGTTATAAAATTCACCCCGGCAAATGGGTAACGGTTTTCAATTATTTTATAATGAACATTTTCTTGAGGAAGATAAGCTCCCGTCCTAAGGGATTGGGTCGCTTCATAAAGATTGCCTCCATGATCGAACAGCGCTTTTTTTAGCATGCGAATGTTTATAATCCGGTTGGAACCGTCGTTGATTTTCCCGCTTCCAATCGAAATCTTTGTTAATACAAAATAATTGATATGATCGACGGGATCGATTTCACCAAAGGTCTTCTTCATGAAAGATTGAAGATTTGCTGTAATTCCCGCTTCATAATTAGGTATTTGAACATGAAGTCCTTTGTATAAATCTTCGTCACGAGATACAATTTCCTGAGCTGTAACAGGTTCTGTAATCCATTTCATTTCTAGAGCTGCTATTGTTTTGGAAATCGGATCGTAAATTGCATAATCCACGTCCGGTAGGTCTCCAGGAAGTTGAGTGGGGCCTCCTCCTTTCAGTGTAGGAAACAGCCTTAATACTTCTTCTAATTCATGCACGAAATAGGCCTCTTTTGACACGGTATCTTTATCTACCGTCCCAGCGTATATTCGGTTGAGTGTCGCATTTATATTTCTTCCTGCTAGATTATGGCTAATGAATGTCGGACTTACGAATCGTGCTCCATCAGTCAATTTAATAATGGGTTCTGTCATTAAACTTCCATACTTCTGTTTACCTTTCATGGTGCCGAAAGTAAGATCATCAAGTATTGCCTCCACAACGTGCCGGTCTACGCCATCGAACTCGTCAACATGAATAAAGTATAGAAGATTTGGCAGCATATGCTCCGGCAAAACACCGATCTTGTCCAAGATCGGCAGACAATCCTTACGAGCGGCGTGTGATGCCATATAGGCTTTATACAAAAGTTTGCTCCATACGTGCTTGATATCCTTAACTTTATATCCAGCCAAATCCATTTCATCCGGAAAATGAAATAACAAGTCTGTTTGGCTATTCGCAATAGCTGAATAGTATGCATCTTTCATACGCCAGTTCATTAGTTTAGGATACTTTCTATGTAGTGCTTGTTTAATGGCTGACATTCTATCTTGATATAACCTCGAGTTTTCCTCGATCAGTATCTCATTCATGATTTCATAACGTTGGATTTTATCGTCAACGGGACGAAAAGCAATCGTAATCTGATCAGGTGAGTCTTCTTCGAGAGAGGGGGATAGTATCCCGGGGCGGATCCCTTTATAATTAACCTCCACATATTGGTATAGGCTAGAAGTATTCAGTAGTTCAATACATTGATCTATTGCGGGCTGCCCTGTCCCATCCTCCCCTTCGGTTTCAGGGCAAATGTTATTTATATGCTGAATGGCTGTGCCAAAAGCACCTTTTAAACCTTCTGATTTTTTTTCTGCTTCGGATAACGTCTCTGGGTTATCTTGACTTCGTATCACTTGCAATTGGAGTGATAATTCTAAAGATTCATATAGTGAAGCAACTAATTGCAGTGCTTTATCTCTGTTGATATTATACATCGGCAAATTATACATCGCCCCATCAAGTTGGCTTTCAATCTCGCGTAAACGTTTCTCTGCTTTGGACACGTATTAGCTCCCCCTATCTTTCAATATTTTGCTACTTAAACTTCTTCTCTCTCACTTGCTTTCCCATACCGCTCCAGCGCCTTCGTCGAAGCTTCCACCATCCGCTTTTTGACGTAATCCCCTTCCAAAACTCTGACCCGTTTGCCCAAAAAACGCAGCTTGGAAAGCAGATATTCGATTTCTTCCCCCAGGAGGCATACCTTGACGGTATATAGGTTCCGGTCCGCGTCATAGGCGACTTCCTTCTCAAAACAGGAAAATGCGTATAGAATGCGGGACAGTTCGCGGTTATACATAGGAAGAATTTCGATAAGGACCTGCGTTTTGCGCGACTCAAGGGTGAGGCGGGTCCGTTCCAGCATCCGATCGACTCGTTCGTGCGAGATGTCCGCTTCGGCGATGAACAAGATTTTGTCCAGTTTCGTTTTCATGAGCGCGTGATGCCGAACGCGGTGCCACAGCAAATACCATTCCCGTTTGACCATCGAATACTCCAGCTTGTAGGGCACGCCCAATTGATCGGAAAAGATCCGGTCGCCCCGGACGCTGTACGACAGCCGAATGCCATGGCGGTTCAGGATCAGGCGGCGGATTTTCCCCAGCAGGGGATGGTAGACCTGCTTTTCCCGGCTGCGGGCTTTTTCGATCAGATGAGGATGGGGATCGAAGGAATCATCCGGATCCAACATCGATTCCAGTTTGGCCAACGTTCCGGCCGTAAACGCTTGGGCCGCTGCGGGATGCGCCAGCGCCGTTTTGAGCCAGGCCCGCTCGTGGGCAGTTGCCATGAACGTGCCGGCATCGTCCAGGCGAGAAATGATCTGGTAATTGAAAATTTTTTCAAACGGATTCATAGTAGGCCCGAATCTCCTTCCATTCCGCGATCAACTCCCGGCGCAGCTGCACAGGCTCCAGTACCTCGCAGCTCGACCCGAAGCTCCGCAGCCAAGGTTTGATTTCCTGCGTGCCGTTCACCGTGATCTCATAGATGAAGGAGTCTTCGCGTTCCTCGACGATTTCTCCCCACTGCCCCTGTAAGAGCACACGCTCTTTAATGAAATTCGGCTCCGACCCGCCGGGACTAAAAAATCTGGCCCGCACCGTCACCGGCCGCCCCGTGTCGATCAGCCAGCTGTAGCGAATCCGGTCCATCAGCTCCGCCTGCTTTTCCTCGAACCATGCCTGCGCCGCGGGCTCCCCGGTTTCGACCTGCGTCATGCCTTCCATCCGGTATTTCCGGATGCCTTCCCGTCCGTAACCAAGCACATACCATCTTCCGTATTGGTGGTCATACACCACCTTCAGCGGCAGCGTCGTCTCCAGTTTCCCTTGGGATTCGCGCTCGAACAGCGGGTTCGTGTTTTGCGAGCCGTAGCTTTTGTCCGATTTGGGCGAGAAGTACAAAAACTTCATTTTGCGCCGGCCCCGGATCGCATCCAGAATGGCGAACAAATGGGCTTCGTCCAGGATTCGCGAATGGTAATGGTATTTGTACAAAAACGGCTCGACCGTCTCTTTTTCCGCGCCGCTGCGAACGAGATGTTTTTTGAGCCCGTCGCGCAGCAAATATCCTTGTACGGATGGGATTTGCGTATTGGCCATCACGTCCACGAAATCGTATAAATCGAGAAGCTCCTCATCCGTCAGCTCATGGATCAGTTCGTTCCGGATGCGGTATATATAAGGCCTTGCCCCGTTTTCCCTTCGAACGACGCCGACTTCCTCCAAGTATTTCAAGTCTTTGCGTATCGTTTTTTCGTCCGGCAACGAAAGGTCCGCGGGAAGATCCGCCATGCAGCAGTCGAGCAGCTCCGACGCGGTCATCGGCCGGCCGTTCAGCGCCGCGAGCACCAGCGACAACCGCCGGCTTTCGGACTCTTTAAGCGACTTGGCCCGGAACAGGAACAGCAGCATCGGGTCGGCCGAATCGTCGTACCGGTATCTGATCGCTTCGGCGAACTCTTTGCCCTGCTCCTCCGGCAGCTGTTGGTACGTGGCGTGCACGATGTCTTTTAATCGGCGGAGCGTTTTGTCGAAGGTGTTGACGGAGATGCCGAGCCGTATGGCAAACTGCTGCCTGTTGTAAGCCCCGCTCGTCAGAACGAGCATGCGCAGAAACTGGATCTCTTTGTCGAAGCTTTCTTTGGCCATCCGTTTTTCCCTTCTTCCGTAAAAAATGCTCCTTTCATTGTATCAGTGGATGGAGATGGGGAAAATGCCAAACTTTTTTCCTGTCGTAATACTTCCGCCATGTTCGCGCGGCCGGAAATACGCGATGATAACAGCACAGGAGGGAGTTACCGATGGCAATCGTTCAAGTAAAATCGACCAATCCGCAATTTTCGTATCTCATCAAAAAAAATCCGGGTTCCGGCATGATGCTGCGGAGCATCCGTCAGGGAATCGCGTACGGCTGGTATACCGATGAAAGCACGTATAACGTTTATTTCAAGGACGCGGACAATGAAATTTCCTATAAACAGCACCAGCAGGAGACTTTCGAATATCTTAACGTTTCGCGCTATCATACGCCTTTATTTCCGCTGAACGCAATCGGGGAATTTTTTTCGGCCCCGCTGAAAACGCAAGACGAACGGGATGCGGAAGGCTATGAACATACCTTTTACATTCCGATGATCCATATCGAGTTGACGCGTTATATCGATTTTTTTGCGAAACATCTTCCGGAATTTACGTTTACGACCGACCATCTGGCGCATAAAAGCTATTCGTTAACCGTCACGACGCAAAAAAGCCTGTATCAGCTTCTGCATGTGGTCAGCGTATTATGTTTGTTCCTGTCCATGTTCGGCAACGAATACATCGATATCTCCGAAAAGGTGCTGGAGAAGTACATCCGGAGCATGCACGTCATCGACGCGCCGTTTTACATCCGGAGCCTGTTCGTTCGCAACTTTTTGTCGTCCAAGGAACGGTTCGGCCGATACAAAGCCGAGCTCGAAAAAACGGACCGCTACAGCATTCAATTTGCGTACGGGGGAACGGCGCTGCAGCGGCGGAATTTCATCGGGGGCGTGCTGCCTTTCGACAAATCCATTCTGGATGTGGGCTGCGGCGAAGGCTTTTACGCTCTTCCGTTCGCCGGCAAAATCGACGGCACGTATTATGCGGTCGACGTCGACGAAGAGGCGCTTTACAAAATGACGCGCAGAGCGGAATCGAAGCAGATCGCCAACATTGCGGCTTTTGGATCGATCGGCCATTTCCTCGCGGAATACAGCGGCGAGCGGGTGGACGTCATTTTGACCGAAGTGATCGAGCACATGAGCGAAGGGGAGGCGGGGGAGCTGATCCGCCAGATTGGGCAAGAGGTCGATTTCGGCCATTTTGTAATCACGACGCCGAACAAGGACTTTAACCGGTTTTACGGACTTGCGGGTTTCCGCCACAACGACCACAAATGGGAGATGGGGCGGGAGGCGTTCCGGCTGTGGCTGCTTGATGTGATCAGGGACGCGGGCCTTTCATGCGAATTCGTGGACATCGGGGACGAGGTGGACGGCATCCGCACGACGCAGGGGGCCATCCTGAAGAAAAAGGAGGTTTAATGAATCATGGAAATCCGGACGAAAATGCATACGATCTTCATGCTCGTCGGTTCGACGGAATGCGGCAAAACGACCTTTGCCAAGGAAGTCCTCATGCCGGGACTGCGGTTTGAAGACGCGGATAAAAACATCAAAGCGAATATTCAATACCTGTCTTCCGACCAAATCCGGCAGGAGGTGCTCGGGCATGACTACGATAAATACGACCAGGTGATGCTGGAGGCAAGCGAGCAGGCGTTTCACCTGTTGTTCGAGAAGCTGAACATGGTGACGACGTTTCCCGTCAACGCGGAGTTCGTCGTCGTCGATACGACCGGGCTGGCCGAGGATTTCCGCGCCAAGGTCAAGGATATTGCCCGCCGCAACCATTACCATCTGGAAGTCATCGTGTTCGATTACCGGAAACGGGAGGATTATTACGCCTCGGAACGTTCGAAGCGGCTCATCACGAAACATATCAACCGCCTGAAAAAGGAGGTGCTCGGAGCGCTTGCCCGCGAGGGGTACGACCAAATCCATAAAGTGCGCGCGAAGGATTTTTACCGGCCGGAGGTGGGCGTACGGAATCCCGAATACAGCGTGGTGATCGAGGATCTTGACGCCTATCTGGATACGGTGCTGCCGCAAAATCGGCAGTATATCATCGTCGGCGACGTCCATGAACGCGTGGATGAACTGCAGGGGCTGCTGCTGAGCTACGGGTACCGGATCGAGGCAGGCAAGCTGATCGCCGGGGACCGGGTGCGGGACGCGAAAATCATCTTGGCCGGTGACTGGATCGACAAAGGGAAAAAAACGAAGGAAATCGTGGAATTTTTGCATGATAACCGGGAGCATTTCCTGTTTGTGATGGGGAACCACGAAAATTTCGTGTACAAATATGTGCGGGGCGAAATCAACGGCGCGGATCCGGAGCTGCTTCGCACGTATTTCGATTCCGTCGGGACGCTGCGGGCCGATCCGGAACTTTGGGACAAATTCGAGTGCCTGGTATCGAGGGCGAAGCCGTTTTACCGTTATCTTGGCTTGAACGGCCCATCCTATTACGTGACCCATGCCCCGTGCAAAAAGAAATATATCGGCAAGCTGGACGCAAATGCCGTCCGCCATCAGCGCAACCTGCGGATCGATCGCGAAGCGCCGCTGGAAGGGCAGCTGTCGTTTTTGCAGGAGGAAGCGGTCGGGAACCATCCGTACCATATTTTCGGCCATATCGCCGCGAAACGCGCTTTCCGCATCCGAAACAAAATCCATATCGATACCGGGGCCGTCCATGGAAATGGACTGACGTCTGTCATGATCACGTTCAAGCCGTTCATGAAGTCGCATTCATCGCGCACGGCCGCGATGGCGGAAGAACTGCCGGTATTGTTCCGGGAAGAGCGCAAGGTTTCCGTGCAGGATTTGGGCGAGGAAGAAATTCGCAGACTTCACTACTGTTCGCGCCATCGCATTAACTTTATCTCCGGCACGATGTCCCCCGCGGACAAGGATCCGGAAAGAAACGAGCTGGAGTCGCTGAAAAAAGGGCTGGATTACTTCCGCGAACACGGCGTCCGGCAGGTTGTTTTGCAGCCGAAATATATGGGCTCCCGCTGCAACGTCTATTTGCATCAGGAACCGGAGCAATGTTTTGCCGTCAGCCGGAACGGCTATAAGGTGAAGCAGGCGGACTTGACGGAGATTTATCGGAAACTTCTGGATCGGTTCGGCGGATATATGAAGCAAAACGGGATCGCCATGCTGCTGCTCGACGGGGAATTGCTGCCGTGGAAGGCGCTCGGAGAAGGGCTGATCGAACGCCAGTTCAAGCCGATCGAAAAAGCGCTGGAAACGGAGCTGGCGTTTTTGCGGCATAACGGATTCGAGCCGGCTTTGCAACAGCTGACGGAACAATACGATGCCAGCGGGTTCGAGCAGGACCAATACCGTACCGCCAAAATCGTCTTAAGCGAAAAATACGGCGCCAGCGTTTATCAAACCTATAAGCACCTTCATGACGTCCGGGAGAGCAGCGTGCCGCTTGCCGAACATGTCCGGGCGTACGAAGTCTATAAGAAGCAGCTGGAGCTGTATGCGGAAGATGCGGAAATGGAGTATAAGCCGTTTGCCGTGTTGAAAATCGTATACGACGATGGGCGGGAGCAATTGCCGGCATGGAGCACCTCGGAGATGTACCGTTTCCTTTCGGAGGATGAAGCGATCGCGCTGGATTTGTCCGATCCGGATAGCGACGCCCGGGCCGAAAGCTTTTTTGGCAAGCTGACCACGGAAAAGCATATGGAAGGAGTCGTCATCAAGCCGGAGACGTGGAATGGCCGGACGGTGCCCTACATGAAGGTGCGCAATCCCGACTATTTGACGATCGTATACGGCTACGATTACCGGTTCCCGCACAAATACCGCAAGCTGATGAAGCAAAAAAGCATTATGCGCAAGCTGCGGACATCCTTGAACGAACATCGGCTTGGCGTGCGGATGCTTGAAGTCAAATTCGGGGAGATTTCCCCTCAGCATCAGGCCTATCAGGAAATCGCCGCCAATCTGCTGTTCGAGGTCGGCCAGGAACGGGAGATCGATCCGCGGCTGTAAACGAAAAACAGCTTGAAATCCGCCCCCGAACGTAACGTTCGGGGGATTGCCGCAATCAGCGCGTCTGCTGTTTCCATTGTTCATACCACGCCAAGATTCTCGGAGGGAAAGCAAGCTCCAACTCCCGCATTCTGGTGGCAAGGAGCCAGTACTGCTCTTCGACGCCGCTTGTGTCGCCCAGGCTGTCGTAAAGCGTCATTAGGGTCAGATACGTTTCTTCCCGGTCGGGGAGCTGCCGCTGAATGCGCAGATTCACGTGAATCGCTGCTTTCGTTTTCCCGCGGTCCATATAAAACCGGGCCAGGTTCTCCGCGTGCTGCAGCCACAAGAGCCGGATTCGTTCCCGTTCGTATTCGGCCCACAGGTACTCGTATTCCCCCAGATAATTCCCTTCGAACTGATCCAGGACCTGCTCGTGTTCCTCCGCGTTAGTGAGGTCTATAGCTTCTAACCGCTTAAGCCGATGTTCCCATTCCTCGACGTCCACCCGGGCTCCCCCGATGGTGAGCCGGTATCCGGCTTCAAGTTCTCCTTTGATGATGCGGATCATCGTCAGACCGGCCTTGGACAGGGTTTGGCGGATATGATAGATTGTCGTGTACAGCTGCTGGGTCGCCCGGGACACTTCAAAATCGGGCCATAAAAGCTCGATTAACGTGCCGCGATCGACCGTACGCTCGCGGTGGTGAAGCAAATAAGCGAACAGCTCCTGCGCTTTGTTCGTGCGCCACTTCAACGTTTGCGGCTCCATCCCGGGAAGCTGGACCCGAAGCTGATTGAAGCACAGGAAAAGCGGCGTTTTCGCATTGCCGGACGCTTCGGGATCTTCCTGAAGCCTTTCGCGCAAACGCTGAACGGTCAGGCGCAAGCGGTCCAAGCGCACAGGTTTCATAATATAGTCCAGCGCATAAAGCTCAAAAGCGCGTACGGCATATTGGTCGTAGCCCGTCACGAAGACGATTTCAGTGTGCGGAACGGCAGCCTGCAATTGTTCGCCGAGCTCAAGCCCGTTCATTTCAGGCATATGGATGTCGAGAAAGACGACGTCGGGTCGCTGTTTGACCGCAACTCCAACCACCTGATAAGGATTTGAACATAAGCCCACGACGTTAACGCCACCGATATCGTATTCAAGTTTCTTTTTAAGATATTCCAGAGCTAATGGCTCATCGTCGACTAGTAAAGCCCTCATCCTGATTCCACCTTTATTCGTATTGCCTTCCTTGCGGTTATGCAGGAAAAAGAAAAAACCTCCGTCAAGCAGCAGGCATGCTAAATAGGACGGAGATTCCCGTCGTATTCGGCAGCTGGCTGGCATTGGGCATTTGCTGCTCTGGCAAAACCGTTAGCCCCTGTAGCTTTGCGTCCCCGTTTTTCAAGCGGGTTTGCCATTTATCGTACGAGCGTATATTCAAGTAGAGTGAGTAAACAAATGAATTATACAAGAACCGTCTGAATATTTTCTGAACTTGGTCTGAACCGCGGAATCGGAGACGCTGAAACATCCTGATATTAAAACAACCATTGCCGAAAAGCCGGTCAATGGTTGTTTTTTGCAGTGCCGATTATTTATCGATCATGTCGGTTGTTTTCAGCATTCTGGCAATCAGCGCGGTGACTCCGGCACGCGTCATTGGCGCTTTCGGACTCAGAACTTCAGGCCCGTTGCCTTGAAGAATTCCGGCTTCGATCAATTGCGCCTCATCCGCTTTTGCCCAAGCCGCTGCGTCAATAAATTTTGTATTTCTGCAATATGCCTTAAAAATTGTTTGACAACCGGACCTATACAAAACCTATACAATTTTCGAAAACCTTCCTTTATATAGGGGGCTTATTGAAGATCGCTTATTTAGGAATTCTTCTTGCATTTCATGGTTTATTTACATATACTCATATACATAGTAATTCGATATATCGTAAATCTAGGTATAAGGAGATCGTCGGATGGCAGTCAATAAAGAGCTGCTTAAAGGCAGCACCGCTATTTTAGTGCTCACGTTGTTGAACAAGAAGGAAATGTACGGCTACGAACTGATCAAAGAGATCGAGCGAAGCTCGGAGGGGGTATTTTCGATGAAGGAAGGAACGTTATACCCCATCCTGCATTCCCTGGAGGCCGAAGGTTGGCTGGATGCCTATTGGAGCACGCACGACGGGCGCAAACGCAAGTATTACCGCATTACCGACCGGGGCAGAGGCCAACTGAAGGAAAAAACGCAAGAGTGGGTACAATTCCGGACCGCGGTGGATCGGGTTATAGGGGAGGGAACATCGTGAACCAGCTTGAACAATTTGCGGTCGTTGCCGCATTTTTGAACCGGGTATGCAGACACGTTCGCGCCAAGGAGCTGCATGCGGATATCCGCGAGGAGCTAACATCCCACGTGGCGGAACGAATGGAGCTTTTGCTTGAGGAAGGGATGCCCGAGGAAGAGGCTGCCGCGGAGGCGGTCCGCCAGATGGGGGACCCGGATGCGATTGGGCGCAACCTGCACCAGGCTCATAAGCCTGCCGTGGAATGGAAGATGTTTGTTATTATAGCGGCGATGGCGCTTTTGGGCATTTTCGGAATGTTTGCCGCCCAGCAATCGGGAATGTACCCGCAATTCGGCACGAGGCTTGTCGAAAATAAAGTGCTGTTTACTCTTATGGGCATGGCCTTCCTGATGGTTTTCTACTTTATCGATTACCGCAAACTACAAAAGCATTCGGCCGTGCTGTTTTACGGCATGTTACTTCTGATGTTGCTTACCCTTTTTGCAGGGATCGACCTCAACGGAAGGAAAGTGTTTCTCGCGTTTGGACCGTTTGGCGTCAATATCATGGCCGTTTCGCTTCCGATACTCGTCTTGGGGCTGGCGGGCATGAAGCCGGCTAAGGATTGGCGCGGAGCGGAGCACCTTGTTCAGCTGGTCGGCAGGGGAGTGTTTCCCGTTGTGTTGTTTTCCTTAGGATCTTCCTGGTTTTACGGCCTAATCTATCTCGCTGCTTTTATCTTGCTGACTTGGAAAACAAAAAAGAGCGGCACCCAATTTTTGTTGCTGGCCCTTCCGCTGCTGTCTTTATACATTTTCGCCCTTACTCAAGCCAGCCAATTATACCATCGTCTTCATGCGTTTCTATATCCGGCGGGGGAGGGCAGCCATCAGTTGCTTCAAACCAAGGCGGCGATTCTTTCGGCGGGCTGGTTCGGGCATGGATTTGCCGCTCGGCTGGATACGCTCCCTTATGTGTACGCCGACTCCTTGTTCCCTTATCTGATTTATTGTTTCGGTTGGGGATTCGGCATCCTCATCGCTGGGCTGGCGTTCTGGTTTATGGTCCGGGTCTGGAAAATGAGGGACCTCATCCATGACGAATATGCAAGAAGAATCGTCGTCGGATTCATGAGCCTCTTCGCCATCCGGATGTTCTGGCCGATTCTCATGTCCTTCGGCATCGTCCCGATTGTCAGCGAGGTGCTGCCTTTCATAGGGTACAGCAGTATGATGCAAGTCTTCGATTTTGCCGCTGCAGGGCTGCTGCTGTCGGTTTTCCGGCGGAAAAACATGATTCCGAGGGAGATGGGAGAAGCACTGCCGAGGCGATGACATTTGAATGCTTCCGAATCACAACAAGCCCTTCCGACTTCCGCAATCGGAAACTTGTTTGTGTTCGGTTTATGGTGGTCTGACGCTCTGTTGCCTTCCGGGAAAGTCTGCGTTACCCTAAGCGTACATCATGCTTCTGAATAAAATCTGAATCACCAGGGAGATTGCAAAGCACGGCCCCCGAAAAAGCGCGTATGGGATTAATTGGATGGACCTCTTTTGAAAAAGGTGGTACGTTGAATGGGCATACGCACAGGAACATACATAGGGGGAATCAAGGTTGAAAAGAATTTTTCTAAGCATGATGGCGCTGCTGACGGTGTTTGTCTTTGCCGGTGCGTCAGCACGGGCCGAAGCCGTTCAGGAACGTACGCTTCAAGGGCAAGGAGTCATTTTGAAGGGAAGCTCCCTCATTCCGGCCGCCGAGTTTATGAAGGCTGCTGGGGGACAGCTGTCCGTAAGCAAAACAAACGAAATCGAAATTTCTTACAAAGGGACGACCGTTCAATCAAAGCTAAACTCCAAATACGCCAAAGTGAATGGTGTAGGGACTTCCTACGCCGTGCCTGCGCAGAATATCAACGGGAAGCTCATGGTGCCGCTGCAAATGGTCAAAGACGCAACGAAAGGGAAGACGTCCGTTGAATACGGCGACCGGGACTACGGGGATCGTTTCGTCAAAACGGTTACGGTGAGCCTCCAAAACGTGCGCATTCACGTCGGGATCAACGATCTGTACGAATCGTACGCCAAGTATATCGGGAAGACGGCATGGCTGTTCGATCCCGGCCTGATTTACGATCTATACGGCAACCTCGTAAACGAGCAAGTTGAGCATTTGGCTGCCGTCAAAATCACCAACGTCGAGAGGGATTCCTTGCTGGATTCGTACGTTAACGTTTACTTTTTTTATAAAGGCCGAACGCTGAAAGCGAATTTGCCCGAGTATGACTTCGCTTCGTCGTTTTTGACGACCAGTCCTTATGCGACATACCATTTTTCGCAAGAGACTTGGAATAAAATTAAAAACAGAACGATCAGCATCGGCATGACCGCGGACATGGTGTATCTCTCTTGGGGGCCGTACAGCCGCAACAGCCGGGATATCTATTCGTGGGGAACGACCGATATGTGGGTGTATGAGCATAGCTATGGATCGGACGATTACCTCTTTTTCCAAAATGATATTTTGACTTCGATCTCGCGCTAATCAACCCGTATAACCCAACAATGATGAAGGGGTTTCTCATGGACATTCAGCATCTCGCTTCAGGGTATAGGAGAGTGGAATGAAGACGCCGAGAGAGGCCCCGTCTACCGGAAACCGGCGATCCGGATGCTGGAGTCGCTCTACCGGAATTACGGCACATGGCACGATCCGGAGGAAGAAGGGTTGATTCTGGATGGCGCGGGCAACCTGCCGCAGGGGCAAAACATCGGCGTGCCGCTGATCTGCGGCCACTATTTAAATTACGTGGAAGGTTTGGCGCGCCTTCGGAATAAGGGTCCATTTTATGGGGAGTAAGGAGCTTGGGGGAGCGGGCGAAAGTGCCTGCTCCCTTTCTTTAGGTTTCTTAAGTTTTCCTTTACCAACGTTTATTTTTCGTTTCAAAACGCTTAATTTCCCCTCCCTATAATAAAAACATCTTAAGCGGGCGGAACGGCGAAGGCCTGATGTCCGGAAGCGATGAACGGGGGAGAACTTGATGAAATTAATGCGGAAAACGACGGTCGCGGTATTATTCGGCGGCTGTTCGACGGAATATGGCGTATCGCTGCAGTCTGCGGCTTCGGTGATCGATCATTTGGACAGGGACAAGTACGACTTGGTGCTTGTGGGGATTACGCAAGAAGGCGTGTGGCTCCGGTACGGCGGCGGCACGGACGACATCCGGGAGGACCGCTGGCAGCAGCATTCCAGCTGCATTCCGGCATTTTTGCCGCCAAGCCGGGACATGGCCGGGCTGGTGGAGCTGGTCGGCACGGAATACCGCGTGACGCCGGTCGATGCCGTGTTTCCGGTGCTGCATGGCAAAAACGGCGAAGACGGCACGGTGCAGGGCTTGCTGGAGCTGTCGGGCATTCCCTTTGTCGGCTGCGATACGTTGTCTTCGGCGGTATGCATGGACAAGTCCATCGCAAGCAAGCTGGTGAAGCTGGCCGGCGTGGATACGGCGGAGTCGATCGTCGTTCATGCCGGGGATGATCTCTACGGTGTGGTCAAAATGGCCGAGCCTCTAGGGTTCCCGCTGTACGTGAAGCCGGCCCGTTCCGGCTCCTCCTTCGGCATCGCCAAAGCTTACGACAAGCTGGAGCTGATGGAAGGCATAAGGTCCGCCTTGTTGCATGACGATAAGGTGGTCATCGAGCAAAACGTCTCCGGTTTCGAGGTCGGCTGCGCCGTGCTTGGGCATGCTGCCGATCCCTTGATTGCCGAAATCGACGAAATCGAGCTGCGCGGCGAATTTTTCGACTATGACGAGAAATATTCCCTTGCGACGTCCACGATCCATCTGCCTGCCCGAATTTCGGAGGATGCGGCGGCCAGCATCAAAGAAGCGGCCAAGCTTATTTACCGCACGTTGGGCTGCACGGGCCTGGCCCGGGTGGACATGTTTGTCTGCCCGGACGGCCGCATCGTGTTTAACGAAGTCAACACCATGCCGGGATTTACGGCGGCCAGCCGGTACCCGAACATGATGCGCGCAAGCCATATCGGCTACCCGGAGCTGATGGACCGTCTGATCCAGCTTGCGTTATCGAAGGAGGCAAGAGCATGATGCTTAAGCGAGCGATACGTCTGCAACCGAAAATGGGCCATCGCGGACCTTTAGTGCTGGTGAACAGGGAACATCCGCTGCAGCATTCGATCCACTCCAGTTATTTGGCTTCCGTTGAGGGCATCGCCCGGGCAAGCACGGAAGAAGCCTGCATGCGCCTCGAGCGGACATGCCTGCGGCAGCTGAAGGCATTGCTTGCGGCCTGCGGCGGCGCAGAGGCCATCGGCATCGTCAGCGGTTACCGGACGCGGATGGAGCAGCAGCGCATTTATGACCGGTCTTACGCAGCCAACGGGCCGATTTTTACGGCCAGCTATGTCGCGCGGCCGGGCGAAAGCGAGCACCAGACCGGACTGGCCGTCGACGTCGGGGAAATGGACGCGGGCGTGGATTACATCTGCCCGTCGTTTCCGGAGGACGGCGTATTCGCGGAATTCCGCCGGAGAGCCGCGGAGTTTGGTTTTATCCAGCGATACCGGGAAGGGAAAGAACATCTCACCCATATCGCCTGCGAGCCGTGGCATTTTCGCTACGTCGGCGTGCCTCATGCGATCATCATGGACCAATACGGGATGTGCCTTGAGGAGTATACCGAATATATGCGGCAGTTTAGGTCTGACGGACCGCATCTCTTCAAGAAGTACAAGGATCATTTGATCGAGATGTTCGCCGTGGAGGTCGGGGAGGAAGGAACCGAGATTGCCGTCCGCACGGAGCCGGGTGCGAAAGTGGAGATCTCAGGCAACAACGTCAATGGATGCGTCGTCACGATTTTTCATGAATGCAAGGGGCCAGGAGGCGCGGCCGGTCCGGAACATGGAACAAGCCTGGGGTTCGGGAAGGAGCAAGCCGTCCGATGAAGACTTCGGCTCTTATGGACCGGCTGCTGATGCTCCTTATTCCGATGGCGGGAAAAAAAGAAGCCCCAAGCCGCGGCGACCGCGCTTGGGCGGAGATCAACCTGACCCATCTGAGGCATAACGCGGCGGAGCTGAAGCGGGTGCTGCCGCCGCAATCCCGGATCATGGCCGTCGTCAAGGCGAATGCTTACGGGCATGGAAGCCTTGAAGCCGCGCGGGAGCTGAGCCGGGAAGGCATTGCCCACTTTGCCGTCGCCGAGATCGGGGAAGGGATCGCCCTGCGCAAACATGGCGTACGCGGCGACATTCTCGTTTTGGGTTACACGTCTCCGGAGCGAGCCCCCGAGCTTGCCCGTTACCGCCTGACCCAAACGATGGTCAGCAGGGAATACGGCGAGGCGCTGAATGCGTATGGAGTGAAGCTGAACGTGCACGTCAAAATCGATACCGGCATGAACCGTTTGGGCGTGCCGTATCATGACCCGGATTCGATCATGGCATGTTACAGGTTTTCGCACCTGAACGTAACGGGGACGTTCAGCCATTTGTCCATGTCGGACAGTTTGGGGCAGGCCGAGACCCGTTTTACGCAGCAGCAGCTGGACCGTTTTGAACTGGTGATCGGGCAGCTGAGGGAGGCGGGAATCGATCCCGGACTTGTGCATATCCAGAGCAGCTATGGCATCCTGAATTACCCGGAGGTGAGCTGCGATCTGGTCCGTCCCGGCATCGCGCTGTACGGACTGCTGAGCCGCGAGGGAGACGAGGTGCGGACGAAGGCCGACTTGCGGCCCGTCCTTTCCTTAAGGTCGGTTGTGACTCAAGTGAAAGAGGTAAAAGCCGGCGATCCGGTGGGATACGGACGGAACTTTATTCCTTCCCGCGACCTTCGGATCGCGACCGTGTCTATCGGCTATGCCGACGGGATTCCGAGGTCGCTTTCCGAACATGGCGGGTACGTGCTCATTCGCGGGCAGCGGGCGCGCATCGTCGGCAGCATCTGCATGGATCAGCTGACCGTCAACGTGACCTCCATCGCCGGCGTCCGGCAGGGCGATCCGGTCACGCTCATCGGACAAGACGGGGCGGAGACGATCACGGCCGGCCAAATCGCCGCGCGGTGCGGCACCGTGGCGAACGAGATTCTAAGCCGTTTGGGGAGCCGGTTGAAGCGGGTCTATCGATACGATTAAGATGGGCCGACATGTTTCTTTTTTAGTTAGGGTTCGATATGAAAACAAAACGGATCTTTCCTTGTCGCACCGGCAGGGGAAAGGTCCGTTTTGTTGTATGTGTGCATATTTCGCCTTTTCATGAAGGGCTGGAGAATCCGCATCCTTTACGTCGGTGTTTTTGATCGCTCTTGCCATGGAACCTTTTTGTCTACGTTTCATTCCATGAAGTTCGGCCTAAACGTTGCCCTATGAAAGAAGGCGAAAGACCGGTTAGAGGTTTTGCTGAATGAAAGATCGAAGTAATTAGCAATCGCTTGAATACAAGGGGTCATATAAATCGGTTTCTTGGAATGAAATGATTAGTGGTTTAATCGACCTAAAGAAAGGAGAGGGCTTAAGATTTTTAAGATCGGTACATTTTCTAAATTAAGCCGGGTATCTGTCAAAACATTGCGTTATTACGATCAGCGGGGATTGTTGCAACCGGACACGATCGACCCAAATTCCGGCTATCGATATTATTCAGCGGAACAACTGTTAGTCGTGCAAAGAATCATCGATTTAAAGAACCGGGGGTTTACGCTGGAAGAGATCAAGTCCCTATTGGCTGAAGATGTTTCGCCGGCGGAAGTGAAAAAATCTTTGACGGCCAAGCAGCTGGAACTGCAGCAATTCATCGAGGAGGCACAAAGCCGGTTGAAGGAGATCAATTCGGGGCTGGAGCGTATTCGAGATTTAGACGACCCTTCCCCGGCCGTCCCGATCGTCATTCGAAACGTAAAATCCCAGCTTGTCGCATCCATTCGCGATACGATCCCGCGCTCGCACTTATGTCTCCTTTTGGATGAAATTAAACAATATGTGCGTGAGCATCAGGAGGATGACAACCGCTCTTTAACCGTTCAATGGCATAACAACGACTACGAAGAGGATTTGATCGATGTGGAAGTCGCTTTACCCGTTGCAAAGCCTATTCCGGGAAGTGACAGGGTGAACGTTCAATTTTGGCCGGAATTAAAACAAGCTGCCTCGCTGGTTCATTGGTGCGACCCGTATCATTCTTCCTGTTCGGCATTGGCTGAGCTTGCGACATGGATATCGTCCAACGGATATCGGCCAAGCGAAGCCAAACCGATCCGGGAAATATATTTGACGGCAGATCAAGATCTGTATGGGAAACTCCGGAGGGCTGAATTGCTCATTCCGATTGAAAAAATATAAAAAGACGAATCTTTCATTGTTCCGTGCAAAAGGAAGGATGAAAGATTTTTTTTTTTTTGGACGTGTTGACTCTCCCCTATGGTGGAGGGTGTAGATTGTCATTAATCAAACAATAAGGAGTGGTACAAATGAAACGTTTGGAAGGAAAAGTCGCATTAGTCACCGGAGGAAGCCGGGGCATTGGCCGGGGCATCGCGCTGCGGCTGGCAGAAGATGGGGCTCTGGTTGCGGTCCATTACGGCAATCGCTTTGCTGCAGCGGAGGAAGTGGTTAGTACCATCGAAGCAAACGGGGGGCAAGCATTTGCTGTGGGCGCAAACCTGAACTCCGTTGCAGGCGTTCAAGAATTGCTTCAATCGCTAGATGAGCAGCTTGTAGAGCGAACAGGCAGTCATCATTTTGATATTTTGGTCAACAATGCCGGCATCGGTACTTCAAAAAATCTTGAAGAAACAACGGAAGAATCTTTTGACGAAGTATTTGCCGTTAACGTCAAAGCCCCGTTTTTTCTCGTACAGAAATCGTTGTCCCGTCTGCGTGATGAAGGACGGATCATTAACATATCCTCCGGAGTGACTAAAATTGCTATGCCGGAATTGATGGCTTATAACTTGACTAAAGGAGCAATCAATACGTTCACTTTTCAACTGGCAAAGCTGCTTGGACCACGGGGCATCACAGTCAATGCGGTTCTTCCCGGTATCGTCGATACGGATGTTAACGCATCCTGGCTGTATACTCCGGAAGGACAACGGTATGCAACGGAAATATCTGCACTGGGGCGCATTGGGGAACCCTCGGATATTGCCGACATTGTTGCGTTCCTCGCATCTGTCGACGGCCGATGGGTTACGGGCCAGATGATCGATGCTACGGGCGGATCCCATCTATGATCTAAATTTTGCTGAAGCCTATAATCCTTTTAAGTAAAAATAAATCCGATTCCTCCGTTGCCTTTATGCGGAATCGGATTTTGCTTTTTCGATCGCTGCTTCTTATGAAAAGCAATCTTTGCATCACTTGGGTGTCGGCATGGACGGCAGCGAAGGCCTCACTATAAGCTTCAATACCCTCAGACAACTGTGTTGTCCGGAACATCTTATGTTACCACAGCTCCGGAAAACAACACGACGTTATCTCCGATCGTTAAGCCCGGATTAATGACGGCTCTTCCGCCGATTTTTGACAATTCCCACCGTCTTACCTTTTCTTACCGCATTCATGCAAGGGTTAGCGCTGCGATCTTAAGGTCGTCGAATGAGGAAAGAGCAGACTAGTTCATGGTTGAAGCCACAGGCCGCCAGCGGCCGCGGTATAGGTAAGCAACCGTTAAAAATTAGGGTATTCCGTATGTTATATGCACTCAATTCATTGAAGCAGGATAGGAAGAAATTATAGCTTTACCGTCTTTGTATTCTAAAAAGTAGCTAACTTTTAAATTTGAATTATAGCTAATAAATTTACTTCCGGTTTCCCATTTCTGATCTTTCAGGATTGGCTCTCCAGTTGATGAAAACAATGACCAAGTTTGTTTAGCCAGATCCCCTATAAAAAGTTGACTATTGTTAAAAACGGTTACCCAACCCGATGTTTTATCTATATCCTCATTAAAGTATGATTCTAATGTTTTAATCTTATGATCTGTACTAACATTGATGATCCTATAAAATACTTGAGAATCTGCTGGTTTTGGTCGATTAGCACTAGCTAAAACTGGTTGATAGGTATAAGAATTGAAAACCGAAAGTTTGTTATCCAAGAATTTGAATTGGAAATCCGTATTGAAATCTTTGAAAAGAAATTCTTGCTTTGTATATAGATTTATAGTCCTGAGAAAATAGTCGTTTATACCGATCCCCTGCGCAACATATTTAATTGCCAAATTAGGATATTTTTCAAAATCCCAATCCATGACACTTACACTTTCATATCCCTTATCTACAACTTGGGCATTATAAGTAACAGTTGGTTTTTTCCAAGGGTATTCATACAAATGAAAAACATTTTTTGTTTGTACCATAATTCTCTCATTCACTTTTCCTGTTGGGGCAACCCATTTTAATTTATCACCGGTATCTTTTAAAGGAATTTCAGTTTTTGAAAGTAAACTTCCCTTATAGGAGAATACACTTTTCGTGATTTTTGTAGGACCAGTTTTTTTTAAAAGAACAATTTTTTCCGGACTTTTAATAACTCCTAAATCTAAAATGGGATTTGAGTCATTTGATAAATTGATCGGATTATTTGTTTTAACGTCTACTAGATTAACTTTATTAGAAGCATGATCTAACAAAACTACTGCATTCTCATTGAGTACAAAGACATCGGTCGTATCCATTTGTGGCACCATGACATTTGAGTCAGCAAAAGATTGATTTGAAAATAAAACAATGCCCAATATCATCGAAATTAAAACAGCTATTTTTTTCATGAATTTAGTATCCTCCGCCTTTTAAAATTTATTTTATATACTATAAGCACAAAAACGATGACAATAGTTGCTGAATATGAAAAAAATCCTGCAACTATTTTGTTTGTTCGAGCAGAAAAGGAGCAGTTGTCGAGAGACAACTGCTCCTTTCTAATACTTACTTAATGGGCATATTCACTTCTACTTACAGAAGCTATACCGATTTTCGTCACCTTAGCTAATTAAAATCGCCTCTCGTTGCTTGGTTTCGACGGTGTTCCGTCTGCAATAACCAGGTTCGTCCCTGTCTTTTTGAATTTGGACAGGTAGCCGCGATCCAGATGCGCATCCGTCACGATCGTGTCGATCCGCTCCAGGGGCGCGATGGCAACCGTGACGTCTTTGCCGAATTTGGTGCTGTCGGCCGCGACGATGACCTCTTTGGAGAGCTCGATCATCTTTTTGCGCGTGACGGCTTCCTCCAGATTATAATCCGAAATGCCCCTTTCGATCGTAATGCCGCTGCAGCAGATAAAGGCTTTTCGCACGTTGAGCTCGTGAAAATTAAAAATGTAGTCGAACGCGACGACGGACTGCTCTTCCTTCCGGATTTTGCCCCCGATGATGATCAGCTCGGCATCGGTGTCCATCAGCTCCTGGATGACCGGTATGGAGCAGGTAATGACCGTCAGGTTCTTTTTATCCTTGATGTATTTGGCAATTTGATAAGTCGTCGACCCGCTGTCGATATAAATGCAGTCGCCGTCCTCAATCCACTCGCTGCATTTGCGGGCGATTTGCTCTTTTTCTTCCAAATGGTTGACCATCCGCTCGTCCATCGACGATTCCCCGAACCGGTCGGCAAGCTTGATGCCCCCGTAGATTTTTTCGATTTTCCCTCGGCCGGCAAGCAGGTTGATATCCCTCCGGAGCGTATCGACGGAAATGCCCAGCTCCTCGGTCAGCTCCGTTATTTTAAGCACTTTTTTGACGGTTAATAGGTCGAGAATTTTCTTTTGCCTCTCCAGTGGCAGCATCGCTTTCACCCGCTCATCTATGACGTTGGCGTTTCGAACCGAAACAATTCCAGTGTACGTTCAGCCTCCCGGGGATTCAATAGATTTTACATAGATCATCATGTTTTATCGTTAGAGTAGGGATAGAGTTGGTCAAGAGTTATGAAATAGTTATGCATAATTTACGCAAAATTTACACACTCGCGTATTCGGGTTGACATACGGTTTTTATACTGGGGTTGTGTTTAAGGAGGTGGGCGGCTTGCTGAAGCTGCAGCATATTGGCAAACAATTCGACGGTAAAACCGTTTTGGACGACATCAGCTTCGAGATCGGCACGGGGGAAATCATGTCGCTCCTCGGCCCGAGCGGAAGCGGGAAAACGACGCTGCTTCACCTGATTCTCGGCTTGACCGGGGCGGACCGCGGCAGCATTCGTTTCGGCGATGAGGATTTGACCCGCGTCCCGATGAAAAAGCGCGGCTTCAACATCGTGTTTCAGGATTACGCCCTGTTTCCGAACCTGAATGCCTACGACAACATCCTATACGGATTGCGCAATAAAAAAGGACGCGTGAACGCTGCGGAGGTTCAGGAATATATCGACTTTTTGGAGTTGACTCCGCATTTGAACAAAAATATCGGCGAGCTGTCCGGCGGGCAAAAACAGCGGGTGGCGCTGGCGAGAACGCTCGTCACGAAACCGAGGCTGCTGCTGCTCGACGAGCCGCTCAGCGCGCTGGACGGGGTGATCAAGGAATCGATCAAGCAGCGGATCCAATCGATCGCGAGGGAATTCAAGCTGACGACGGTAATCGTGACCCATGATCCTGAGGAAGCCCTAACGATGTCCGACAAGATCCTGATCATCAACCAGGGCCGAATCGCCCAGTTCGGCACGCCCCAGGACATCATCGACCGGCCGGCCGACGACTTCGTCGAGCAGTTCATCATTAAGCAGTTAAGCATCAAACGGCAAAACATTTTGAACCTGTTCGGTGAGATGTATGCATAAAGTCAAACCGGAAATGCGCGTCGTCTTTATGCTGCTGATGCTCTTTTTCGCCGGTTTTTTGTTCCTGCCGCTGCTCGTTTTGCTGATTCGTTCCCTGGAAACGGGCGAAGGTTTTTCGTTTGCGAACTACGCGGCGGTCTGGGAAGGAAGGAAGCTGATCGAGGCGGTCCTGAACAGCGTCAAGGTGTCGGCGGCCGCGGCCGTCATCGCCACGGTGCTCGGATTCATTTTAGCGTATTCCATTCACTGCACCCGGATCTTTCGCCCGATCAAAGGCATTCTGAAAACGGCCGTCCTCGTGCCGATGCTGCTGCCGACGATCACCTACGGATTCGCCATCATGTACTCGTTGGGTAACCAAGGTCTGATCACGAAGCTGATCGGGCGCAATCTGTTCGAAATATACGGCTTTAACGGCCTGCTGACGGGATATGTCATTTACACGCTGCCGCCGGCTTTTCTGCTGATCCATAACGCTTTCGGTTATATCGACAAAAAGTTCATCATCGTGTCCAAGCTGATGGGCGACGGGACGGCAAGAAGCTTTTTTCACGCGGTGCTGCGGCCGCTCGCGGGCGCGCTGGGCGGGGCGTTCGTGCTCGCTTTTATCCTCAGCTTCACGGATTTCGGCATTCCTGCTTCGGTGGGCGGAACGTATCCGGTCATCGCGGCGCAGCTGTACCAGGTGATGCTCGGCTCCATCCCGGATTTCAACCAGGGGGCGGTCATCGCCGTCGTGATGCTGGTTCCGGCCGCGTTCGGGATCTGGCTGCTGCGGTACCTGGACAAGCTCAATTTCCATTACGACAAAATCTCGGCCATCGAGCTGCCGAAGCACCGGGTCCGGGATACGGGACTGGGCGTTCTGTCGTCCGTGATCGTGACCGGCATGCTTTCCGTTTTTGCGGTCATGTTCGCGGCGCCGTTCATGAACGGCTTTCCTTACGATACGGCTTTTACGCTTAAGCATGTCACCGGCGTATTCGCGTCCGGCGATTTGACGGGTGTATACAAAAATTCGCTTTGGGTCGCGCTGCTCACGTCGCTGCTGGGGACGCTGGCCGCATACGGAGCCGCGCTGCTGAACGTGCGCACCAAGCTTAAGGCGAAAGGCGCGACCGATGTCGTGTCGATGGTCACCAATACGGTGCCGGGAATGGTGCTCGGGATCGCGTACCTGCTTTTGTTTAACGGGAGCAGCCTGAAGGGAACGTTCGCCATCCTCGTGCTGTGCAACATCGTGCACCTGTTTACGACGCCGTATTTAATGGCCAAAAACGCCCTGTCCAAGATGAATCCGTCCTGGGAAACGACGGGCGAGCTGCTCGGGGACAGCTGGTTCAAGACGGTGTACCGGGTGGTGCTGCCGAACTCGGCGTCCGCGATCATCGAAATGTTCGCTTATTATTTCGTCAATTCGATGGTGACGATCAGCGGGATCATCTTCCTGGTGTCGGCGCAAACCTCGGTCGTGGCGAGCAAAATCAAGGAGCTGCAGCATTTCGCCAAGTTCAACGAGATTTTCGTGCTGTCGCTGCTGATCTTTTTCACCAACCTGGTGGTTAAGGTCGCGTGCGATTGGATGCAGCGGAGGAGGGCGGTGCGCTAATACTTTTCCGTACACGGAGCGACCGCTTCGCGTGGAGCCCTTTAAGTAGATACCCAAGCCAGGCAACCCGTAGCGGCCTTACTATCTCGTAGCGGTTTCCACCGCAACAACTATTCCATTATTAAAAGCGAGGGATTTACGACATGTCCAAAACATTCAAAAGTATGCTGCTTACGTTATTCGCCATCGGCTTCGTGCTTGCTATGACGGGCTGCGGCAGCGGCAAAGCGGAGGAAGCGAAAAAGGTCGTCATTTACACGAACGCGGACGAAGAGGCCGTCGCCTCCATGGAAACCGCGCTGAAAAACGCCGGGTATGACGGCAAATACGTGCTGCAATCGCTCGGCACCTCGGAGCTCGGCGGCAAGCTGATGGCCGAAGGCGGAAAAATCGAAGCCGATCTGATCACGATGAGCTCCTATTTTATTGAAAGCTCGCAAAGCCAGTATTCTATGTACAAAGATCTGTCGTTTACGACGGATGCGCTGGAATCATACCCGTCCTATTATACGCCGATATTGGCCAACACCGGTTCGATTTTCGTCAATACCGAGGTGCTGAAGCAAAAAGGTTTGCCGATGCCCACGTCGATCAAAGACCTGACGAAGCCCGAATTCAAAGGCCTTGTCTCGATCCCGAACATTATGGATTCCTCGACCGGCTGGCTGCTCGTTCAAGCGGTCATTAGCCAATACGGCCAGGAAGAAGGCAAAACGGTGCTCCATGACCTGATCGCAAACGTTGGCCCGCATCTGGAAAGCTCCGGCTCCGGTCCGATCAAAAAGGTGCAGGCGGGAGAAGTCGCTGCAGGCTTCGGCTTGCGCCACCAGGCCGTCAAAGCGAAAGCGTCCGGCGCGCCGATCGACTATGTGGACCCTGCTGAAGGTAACTTTTCGCTCACCGAATCCGTGGCGGTCGTGGACAAGAAAAATGCCGTGACGGACCTGGCGATGAAAATGGCGGAAACGATCATCAAAGACGCGCGGAAGGATCTGATCACCAATTATCCGGTGGCGCTGTACAAAGGCGAGACGGTGGAAAACGTCAACCAGCCTGCGCATCCGATGAAGTTCGTCGAACCGCTGACCGTCGAGCTGCTGAAGAAACATCAGCAATTTTTTGAGGCAGCCCAATAAGGCTGCAGCCGACGCCTGAAATCCAAACCGAACAAGGGAGCCAAACAAAATGAACAATTACAAGCTGTTAACCCCGGGACCGCTCACCACGACCGCCGCGGTGAAGGAAGAGATGCTGTTTGACCGCTGCACGTGGGACGACGACTATAAATCGATTACGCAAAAAATCCGGTCGCAGCTGCTTTCGCTTGCAGGAGCGAGTCCGGACGAATATACCGCCGTGCTGATGCAGGGCAGCGGCACGTTTGCGGTAGAGTCCGTGATGACCTCGGCCGTGTCCGACGACGACAAGGTGCTGATCGTGACCAACGGGGCGTATGGCGAGCGGATCGTCCAGATGGCCGAGTATATCGGCCTGAACTACACGCCGTACCAAGTCAGCTATGATGCGCAGCCGGAGGAAGGGGAGCTTCGAGCGTTGCTGGCGGCCGATCCGGAAATTACGCATATCGCGATGGTCCACTGCGAAACGACGACGGGCATTTTGAACCCGCTGGAGACGGTGGCGAAGCTGTCCAAGGAATACGGAAAAACCCTTATTATCGACGCGATGAGCAGCTTCGGCGGCATCGAGATCGACGTGGCGGGGCTGGGCATCGATTATCTGATCAGCAGCGCGAACAAATGCATTCAAGGCGTGCCGGGCTTCGGATTCGTCATCGCCAAGCTGGATCAACTGAAAGGCTGCCAAGGCGTCGCGCGCAGCTTGTCCCTGGATTTGTACGACCAATGGAAAGGAATGGACAAGGACGGCAAATGGCGGTTTACGTCCCCGACCCATGTCGTGGCGGCATTTTCGAAGGCGCTGGACGAGCTCATGGAAGAAGGCGGGGTACCCGCCCGGCATGCGCGGTATCTCGAAAATAACCGTTTGCTGCGCCAAAAGCTTGCGGAAATCGGCATTCCGGCCTATATTTCGGAAGAGAAGCAGTCGCCGATCATCACGACCTTTTTATTCCCGGACGAACGTTTTCGCTTTGGAGACTTTTATGCTTACGTGAAGGATCGGGGATACGTGATTTATCCCGGCAAGCTAACGGACGTCGACACGTTCCGGATCGGCAATATCGGCGAGATTTATCCGGAGGACATCGAACGGTTATGCGGCATCATCAGCGAATATATGGGAGGAACGGGACGATGAACAAGATCGAAGGCGTTATTTTGGACTGGGCCGGAACGGCAGTGGATTTCGGTTGTTTCGCGCCGGTGAACGTATTTGTGGACATATTCAAAAAGGCGGGCATCGAAGTGACGATGGAAGAAGCGCGCGGCCCGATGGGAATGCTGAAAATCGACCATATCCGCGCCATGCTGTCCATGCCGAGGGTGTCGGCGCTGTGGGAAGAGGCTTACGGCAGGGCTTTTAACGAGGAAGATGTAAATCGGCTGTACGCCGAATTCGAACCTGCATTGATGGTGTCCTTATCCGAGTATACGAATCCGATTCCGGGCGTCATCGACACGGTGGAAGGGCTGCGCGCCCAAGGGCTGAAGATCGGTTCGACGACCGGCTACACAAGCTCCATGATGGAGGTGGTCGTCTCGGGCGCCCGCGAAAAAGGATACGGGCCGGATCACGTCGTGACGCCGGACGATACCGGGTCGTACGGAAGGCCGTACCCTTACATGATCTACCGCAACATGGAGCATCTCAGATTGTCCGCGGCTTGGAAGGTCGTTAAGGTAGGCGACACCACTTCCGATATCAAGGAAGGCGTGCAGGCCGGCGTATGGTCGGTCGGGGTGGCCGTCGGCAGCTCGGAAATGGGACTGAGCGAAGAGGAGTACCACGGCTTGGCGGACTCGGAAAAAGAAGCGGTGATCGAAAAAACGCAAAAGGTATTCATGCAGCATGGGGCGGATTTTACGATCCGTACGCTGGCTGAGCTGCCGGCATTGATTGAACGCATCAACGGGCTGCTCGCGGAAGGGAAAAGACCGGGCACCTGCTCATAAGCGACTTCGTGTTAAAGAAAACAAATGCTGCAGTGATTCACAAACCTGTCTCCATGAACACCCTCAACTTGTAATAATATGGAATTTATATATACTGGTGATATTGATCAGAAAATTGACGATAGGAGGGGGCATGGTGAGAAAAAAAGGGTTAATCACTGCGCTTCTTGTTAGTATTTTCTTGGTTTCCGCAATTTCCGTTTCGGCGCAAGGGAGTCTATTTAAGGGGTTTCCAACCGTTCATTTAAAGTGGAATGAGGAAGAAATAAGCGATCCTTCCGGTACTCCAGCGGTGATTATAGACAATCGAACGATGATTCCAGTGTATTTATTTAAAGAAATGGGGATTTCTGCAGTTAAAAAGGGAAATACGGTTGAAATGTCGAACAGCAAAAACGAATACTTTATTAGTTTAGATGCCCTTCAAGCTTTTAATGAAGGGACCATCCAAGTCATCGATCAGATTAATACAGATATTTTGTCTCTATGGAAATCTGTTCAAAACGGCACCCTAACGGATTCTGCTATTCAGTCGCTTAAGGAGCAGCTCAATAGAGTAATTGATAACAGTAAAGGTAGTGGCAAATTAGTATATTTGAAAACAGGGCTTCATGATAACCCCTCTAATATCTATCGAGCAGCTGACGTATGCCAATACTATTTAAAAGCGATGGATCATTTGGAGAATTATCAAAGGACTTCTAAGGAAACTGAGCTTGCTGAATTCTTTAAAGAAGTTGGGCATGCCAATAGTCAACTCGATTTAATTAAAAGCGATTATAACCAAATGATGAAATCCACCCTTGAAAGAATGCGAAGATAAAATCATAAGTTTTGAATTTGGACCGCCATTTCATACCTTGAATGGTGGTCTTATTGTATTCTCACCCGTGCCCCGCAGATTCCAAGGCCGGATATCGAACCCAAAATGATAACCGTCCCGTTGTCCGCGACGTTATAACAATTGATTGAACCGATTTATTAAAGGGAAATCCATTCATTTAAGGAGCTGAACATGAAATGAATGATAAAGGGAAGAAACGGATTCACGAAGGTCAGGCAACGGAGGATCCTGTATTTGCTCATCAAGCAGCGGAAGAGACAAGATATGTTGACGATCCATTGCTGCCCATGCAGCGGATCGAAGGCGGGGGCGGGCCGAAAAGGGTGCATCTCGACAGCATGCCTGCGCCCGTAAGGTATTTGGGGTACTTTTTCGTTTTTATCGTGCCTGTTTTATTCGTAATCCTGATCATCATCAGTTTTATCAAGTAGGATCCTTCCAAAAGTTCGCAGCTCCGCGAAAATACAGTGAACAACCCACCGTACGCCGGTGCCCGGCGCGGTGGGTTGTTATTTGCCTCGTTACATCTATTCGAGCATTAGAACGTGTAAGCCGGAACATATAGATCAATCATGCCGTCTCATTGGTTATTGCGAATTGGGCTTCGTATACAGCCCGATATGTTTTCCGTAATTGGTTTTCGCTTTCTTGTTCAGGCCGAGATTGGAGTATAAGGCTTCCATCGCCTGCGTTAAATCCTCTTTGTTCCAATACACGAACGGGCTTTTCCAGTCGCCTTCCACGTTTAGCATGCGGGTCGTGTCGGGTTTCATTTGTTTGAAATTGAAGAGCCACCGCTTCAGCTTTTCCTCCGGAATATCGGTTTTGACGTTATCGCCGATAATATCCAGCATGTCTCCCCACTGGCCGATGCCGTTCAGGGAAGTCAGTTTGTCCAGCATTTGGTTCAGGACCTGCTGCTGGCGTCTGTTGCGGTCAAAATCGGAAGAAGGCCCGGTGCCGTCATTGGATTTGCGGTATCTGACGAAGTCGAGCGTTTGCTGTCCGTCGAGATGCTGCAGCCCTTTGGTCAGGTTGATATGCGTCCCGTCCGCGTTATCGATATACCGCATATCCATGTCGACGTCGATCTCGAGTCCGCCAACGGCGTCCACCGCCTGACGGAACCCGTCAAAATTGATGAGCACCATATAATCGATCGGGATCTGCAGCAGCTCCCCGAATAATTGCTTGGTTTCGGCCATCGCGGTCGTTTTGTCCTGGATGTAGTGGTGGGCGTAAAAGTAGTTTGCTTTATGGCTTGTTTGTCCGGCAGGCGTAATTTTTAAGTCGCGCGGGATCGAGAGCAGGCTGGCCGATTTGGTCTTCGGGTTCAGCGTCGCGATCATCATGACGTCGGTGTTCATCGTTCCGCCGCTGCCCTCGCGGTTGTCGACGCCCGCAAGCAGGAACGTCACCGGCTTCATGTCTTCTTCGCCGATGCTTTCGATTTCGGCGTCCGCTTCGGGTACCTGATGCGAAACTTCCTGCTGCTGCGGGGCCGTGTATTCGGCGGCGGAAATTTTATGTAAGGCTGACATGGCTTTATGGTGCAATACCCCCGCATAAGCTCCGGCGATCACAATCAACAGTCCGATAACGCTGATACAGCTAAGTATGACAGTACGATAAATGCTTCTTTTTTTCTTGGAACGGGTCATAAATCCTCCAGAATATAGTTGTGGCATGAACGCCCCATCGCCTCCATGGCAGCGCGTAATTCACTCCTTTCGAAAAATGTTCGCTTGTCATATGTATACTACAAAATATACAATCGATCAAATTTAGGACCAAATCTCCAGCCAATGTATATTATCTCGAAGGATAACGCCCCTAAATTAAGCAGCCGCCTTCCTAGGGAAGACGGCCGTCGTCAATTGTTCTGCTTAGTCCCACTTCAGCTTCGTCTGCACGGCCGAACTGCGGGTTCCGTCCGGGCTGACGGCGACCAGTTCGATCGTCGTTTCCGCTTCGCTGCCGATCCGTTCCAGCGATTTGACGTAATAAACTTCGTCCATGATCCGTCCGATCGCTTCCTTATTGCCGTCCGGCTTGATCCGGTAAAGATCGTAATACGCCACATGGTCCGGATTCCATGTCCAGGATACAAACAGCTCCGCCTGATTGCCTTTCACGTAGGCCTCATCGATCTTCAAGTCTACAGGAGCCGCAGGCTGTTCGGAAGCGCCTTTCGTTACGGCCATCCGTCCGATATTCATGCGGTAGTCGACCGTTTCGGCAGACGCGAAATGCAGCCCGATCGTCGCCAGGGTACGCCCGCTGTAAGCTCCGAGGCTCAATGTTTTGGTATTCCAACCTGCCGTATCGCTGCTGCCGATATCGACATATTCGAACCGGTCCGGCTGATCCTCGAACAGGAGCGCGGCCTTCATATGCGTCGGCGTGCCGGCGGCATCCGACTTATACGTGATGGACAGGTTCACGTCATTCGAGATCACAAGCTTTGTTTTGAACAAACGGAGATCGGTCGGGTTGGCGGCACCCAGCTTACCGGACACCTTCAGCGACGAACCGCCGTCGTAGGCCGTCCCGTAATCGAAGGATGCAGCAAGCGGCGCGCCGGTTCCGGCGCTTTTCGCCCACCACTGCCAGCTCGGCAAAATGTCCTGGATGCCGGCGTTGTTCCATTCCTTCGCGCTGGATATTTCCCCATCCAGGAAAAAGGCGGTGCCGTGCCCCGTATTAAAGGAACTCTGGAATGGATAGGAGCCGATCACCGACCGCTCCGGGATAAAATGCGCCACCCCGTCCCAGCAGCGGTATTCCGTCGGGTTGTTCGGAACCCCGCGATCCGGGTATGGGCTGCAGCCCGTCGTCAGCGTGCGGCCCGTGCGGGTAGGGTCCTGATTCGGCCCCGACCAGTAGACCCGTTCCCGCCGGAATACCTCCTCCTGCGCATTCGGGTCGAATTTGTTCGGGGCTCTGTTCCATACCATATCGGTTCCGAACAACGCCCATCCGCTTTTTGGCGCCTTGCCTGCCGGAAAAATCCACCGGGGGTCGTACGGCGGATTGTAGCCGTATTTATCGTTTTCCGTACCTGCAAACAGCACCTTGTACGGGTCCAAGCCCAGGCTTTGGGCATACGCATTCGCATTCGCCAACCTCGTTTCGTTCCAGGCATAGTTCATGAAGATGCTGTTGTTGACCGGCACCCCGTTATCCACGATCCAAGGCGCGTTGCTGCTGCTGAAGCCGTTCACGTAGCTGACCCTGCCGTCCACCGACAAGGAATCGTACCACTGCAGATGGAAGCCTTCCGGCGCTTTCGCGCGCAAATATTTGATCATCTCCATCAGCTTCTGGGCGTTTTCTTTGGAAATGCTTGCTTCCTGATTGATAAAATAACCGTCAAATCCGAAATACTGCGCCATCTCGATCATTTTGTCCGCTACCGGAAACGATCCGTCCGGCTTTTTCTCGACCCAATCGGAGAAGTTTTGCCCCGCTCTGGGCCAGAACCATCCGCCCAAACTGAGCACGCCGTTTCGGTGCGCGGCATCCGTATACGCCGGATTCGGCAGGTTGATCACGCCAAACTCGGGATTCGTCACCGAAGAGCCGTCTACCGGGAGCCCGTGCCATGACCCGTAAAGGTCGGTGTACTGCCAAAAGTTCAGCAAATTCCGGGAGAAGGAGTCGTTGTAGCGGTACGCCTCGAAAAAAGCCTCCTTATCGTAGTCCGCGGATAGGTTCATGACCTGCGGTTCTGCGCTTAACGCCGGGTTGGCCTGGGTCGGGGCAAAGGCGGGAATGCGCTCGGCCAGGGGGATGCGGGACCTGAAGTATTTTGCGAAGCGGTCTGTTTCCGGGCTCCAGTTCTTGATTTGGTTTACGTTGTACCCGTGCATGTAAGGCTGGTGATCGGCTTTCGGCGTTTCGGCCGCAGCGGCCGCGGTTTGAAGGGCCATGGCTGCGACCCCGGCCGCAAGTAGGGCTGCTAACATTTTGGGAAGACGGCCTCCTTTTTTTCGAAAATGAAACAACAGAACACCCCGTTTCTTTCGAATGTAGCTGTACTCTTTATTCATAAGCCTGCCGGAGCAAAGTATGACCTCAAGATCGAAGATGGCTCGGCAAAATAAAAAAACAGTTGCAATATACAGTCCGACTATATATAGTGGAACTATACAGTTCTACGATATAAAGCGAAGCTGAATAAAGGGGGTATCATCTTGAGCCGGGACAGACATTTGCCGCTGACGGAAACGGTTTATTATATATTGCTTGCTTTGCGGGAACCCGCCCATGGATATTTGATCATGCAAAAGGTGGAGGAGATGAGCGCCGGCCAGGTGCGGATGGCTGCCGGAACGCTGTACGGGGCGGTGGAAAACCTGCTGAAGCAGAAATGGATCCAGCCGGTCCAAAGCGAGGACAGCCGCCGCAAGGTATACGTCATTACCGACCAGGGGCTTGCCATATTGCGTCAGGACTTTGAACGCATGAAACATATGATTGAAGTAACAAACGCGATCATGGGATCGTAAGACGGAGGAACCGCCATGAAAAAGATGAAATTTTTTACGAATTTTGACCGTGAAGAACAGTGGTTAAACGAGATGGCCCGTCAGGGGTACCGATTGGTCAATAAATCGATGACTTATGAATTCGAGCCTGCAAAACCGGAGGAGGCGAATTACCGGATCGATTACCGGACCTTTAAAACCCGCCAGGATTTTGAGGACTACAAGGCATTGTTCGAGGACTGCGGCTGGACCCACGTTGCGGGGACGAAAACATCCGGAGCGCAATATTTTAAGCAAACGGGCGACTGGGGAGACGACGACATTTTTTCCGACGTCAATTCGAAGGCGGCGCGGTACAAACGCATCTCGGATATGTGGCTGTCGCTGGCTTGCAGCTTCATTCCGCTTTTTGCGGTTTTGATTTCGACGGGCGCAATTCATGTGACGGCTTTTGTAAAGCCCAAGCTGCTGTATTATACACCGGGATTATGGGAGATGAGCGGATCGCAATTTTGGAGGTCCTTCCTGTTTGAAACGCCGTTCGCCGTTATGAGAGGGTTTAGCTGGGCTGTCATTCCGATCATGATTCTCGTGTATGCCGCTTTTGCGTATAAAGCGAAAAAGGAGTATATGAAATCGCAGCAAGAGTAGAAAGAATGGAGTTACTTATAGATCAAAAGCTTCCAGAAATTCGGCGACGGCGGCCGGTTCTTTCGGAAGCTTTTTTTGATCTGTAAGAAAGTATCATTTCCGGGGTCACGAAAAGCGTATCTCAATCTGCCTTCGAAGCCAAAGCCCCACCTTGTCCGGGGTTATGTTGCGGCACTCTTTATTAATCGAAAAACGGCAAGCACAGGCAGAACGCAATGACCCACAGCAGGGTCAGATTCGCCGTCGCATAAGCCCATTTGAAGGAAAAACGATGGTAAAAAAACCAGCATATAAACGAAAGCAGAGGGCCCAGCGGATAACTCAACAGGATCGCAACGTAAGTGTAGACAAACCCATTGTGGGCTGCGGCGGGGTCGTCGAACGAAAAGGCGACGATGATCAGCATGAAGGGGTAGAGCAGCAGCGTGAGTCCGTATAAAATATTTAAAATAAGCAAAATCGTAAACGCGGTCCGGTTCTTCAAACAGGGTCCCCCTTTTCGAATCCAATTTGCGATCAAAATGAATACTTACGCTATTATATGGGAATTCCCCGAAAATACCAATTCCCCACAAGATGCGAAAAAGCACGGCAAAATGACTGAAGAAAAAACTTGGCGCCGATTGACGAGTAAGCGTTTTCATAATAAGATGAAATCAGTTTGATCTCAAGCATCAGGGGTTGACATACAAAATAAATAAAGGAGGTTTATTTGCGTTTGTGCAAACGTTTGCTCAATGAATGAAGCAGATTTTGATCATCACTTTTATCAAGGAGGCCTTATATGAGCTATCGCAGAAAAAAACCAATCCGCGCGTTGTCTTTGCTGTTGGCGATCATGATGACAATCGAACTGATTGCCGGCGTTTTCCGCCCGGTTTTGGCCGAGGCGGCGGAGGCGGAGCCGAAAAGCACGTACGCGGATGAAGGAAAACTTTATTTCCGGCTGCCGCAAACGCTGATTCAGGTCACGGCTTCAGGCGCATCCGCAGGATGGAACGAGGCGGCCGAACTCACCGATCCGGACAACGACGGTACATACACGGCTGAAGTCACCGGGCTGCAAGCCGGAGAGGAATACGCCTACGCGATTGCCGTCAACGGCGTGCAGCAAAGCGGGTCGCCCCTGACGGCTTCCGCCGATGATCAAGGCATTTTGCGCCTGTCCTATACCCCCGTGTTTAAGGTGACGGGAAGCTTTGACGCTTCCGGGGGAGCGGACCAATACCCGCTTGCGCTCGAAAGCGGCACGTATCAATACGAGACGGAGATGCTTCCGGCCGGGGAGTATACGTATGCGTTTATCGCTTCCTCCGAAGGGACGGGAGACATCCGCTTTTCCGACCCGGGCAATCCTCCGGCGGACGGCCCCGACAGCAAAATCACGGTGGAGGCCGCAGCTTCGGAACAGCCGCCTGCAGAACCTGCGGCGAAGGCCGGACTCTCCGGGCCGGCGCCCGACCCGCTGGTTGATCAGCCGGGAGGCGCGTCCAAATGGGTGATCGCCGGCAGCTTCCAGGGCTGGAACAACAGCTCCGAAGAGACGAGAATGAAGCATTTAACGGGAGATTTTTATCAATATTCCGCGGTGCTGGATGCGGGCCATCATGAGTTCAAAATCGTTAAAAGCGGCACCTGGGACGGGTTTTCGAACAACGGCAACAATTTTGCGTTCGATTTGGATGCCCCCGCAAAGGTGAATATTTACGTCAACGAAAAGCTTGGCGAGGCGCGCATCAATTTGCCGAACGTGCAGGGCCTGCCGCAATATGCGCCCAAGCTGACCGAAGCCGAATGGCCGAGGCTGGTAGGCAATATCCAAAAGCTGTTTGGCGAAAACGAGTGGGCTCCGGGCGAAGCGAAGCAGATGTTCGTCGATACCCGGTTTGACGGTTCGGTGTATGAGCTGCAGCGCCCGGTGCCTGCAGGCAAATACGAGATGAAGGTGGTGCTGGGGGACCGGAGGATGGAATCCCGAATTACGGGGACGAAAACGGCAACAATTTTCTTTTGAACGTCCTGGATCCGTCCGACGTCATATTTTCCATTGATCTCAGCCAGCCGAAACCGGTGCTGACGACCAACTACATGCCTTCCGACGCCGCTTACGACGGCAAAATCAACAAAGGCAAGCTGTATTTCGATTCGCGTCAGATGACTTATAAAAAGCCTTTCGGAGCCGTCAAGGAGCAAACGGAAGACGTCACGCTGCGGATCGCCGCCGAGGCGGGGGACGTGCAGGTTGCGCGCGTGGAGCTGACGAATCCCGAGGGAATGTCTTCCGCTTACGATATGCATGTGGCGACTTCTTTTGGCGGGCTGGACTATTGGGAGGCCACGATTCCGAAGACGGCTTTTCAAGGCATCGGCGTATGGAATTATAAATTCATTCTCGTCGAGGGGATGGCCAAGGTGGAGTACGGGGACGACAACAACCGCGGCGGAGCAGGCACGACGGCTGACGACGGGGTGCTCCCGTACGAGCTGACCGTGTACAAGAAGGATTTTAAAACGCCGGACTGGATGAAAAACGCGGTCGTGTATCAGATTTTCCCGGACCGGTTCCTCGACGGCAACCCGGACAACAACCGGGCGAAAATCGTGGACGGTTACCGCGGCGGCGCCATGCCGGGCGAAACGATGACGGAGAAAAACGGGCATAAGCTCCAATTTTTCGATGGCGGCGTCCCAGGCGACCCCGTGCCGGAGGATGTTGCAGGCTCGTGGAGCGACGTGCCGGAAAACCCGGACCGCGTGCTCCCGCAAAACAAGCCTTATTTTCCAGGTGCCAAGTCTGACGGCGTGTGGACGAACGAATTTTACGGCGGGGATATCCAAGGCGTGGCGAAAAAGCTGGATTATTTAAAATCGCTTGGCGTCACCGTCATTTATTTCAATCCGGTCGCTTGGGCGGCTTCCAATCATAAGTACGACGCCACCGACTACAAGCACCTGGATCCGATGTTCGGCGAGCCGGTGTACAACAAGCCGGGCGACCCGACCTCGGGTTTGAACTACGAAGCGACAAGAACCGCATCCGACCGCGTCTTTGCCGAGTTTGCCAAACAGGCGCGCGCCAAAGGCATCCGGCTGATCGTGGACGGCGTGTTTAACCATGTCGGCGACGACTCCATTTATTTTGACCGTTATGAGAAATATCCGGAGATCGGGGCTTACGAATTTTGGTCGAAGGTTTACGACAAAATGAATGCGGATCCAAGCCTGACGTTGGAGAAGGCCAAGCAGCAGGTGGTTGATTCGTTTACGTCCCAAATCAATCCGGCGACGGGCAAGCATTACGCTTACCCCGAAGACTTTGACTTTACGACGTGGTTCAAGGTATCGAACGAAAAGGTCGACGGCCATTACAAATACGAAGGCTGGTGGGGTTTCGACTCCCTGCCCGTCATTGACGCGCCCGAACCGGCTGCCAGCGATGCGGACGGTCTGTCCGGCAACCACGAATGGAACGTTCAAGGATACCGGGACCAGGTGATCGGCCATGACTTGACGGGCCTATCGGATGACCAGGCGGCACAGCGGATGCAGGAGGCCAACTCCCAGCGCTGGGAATGGCTCGGCGCCCGCGGCTGGCGGCTGGATGTTGCGCCTGACGTGTCCTCGGGCACGTGGCAGCAGTTCCGCAAAGCCGTCAAATCGACGGAGGGAAGAACCGACGTCAACGGGGAGCCGATCGACGACCCGATCATTTTGGGCGAAGAGTGGGGCGTGGCGACCAAGTTTTTGCTTGGCGACCAGTTCGATTCGGTAATGAACTACCGCTTCCGCAGCGCTTTGCAAACGTTTGTCCTGAACGGGAACGCCACCCAGTTCCATGAATCGCTGGAATCGATCCGCGAGGATTATCCGCAAGAGGCGTGGGAAGTCATGCTGAATCTGGTGGATTCGCACGACACCATCCGCTCGATCACCAAATACGACAAACCGTCCTGGGAAGAAGAGCATTTGCAGATCGCTCCAAGCCCGTCGGACCGGGCGCTTGGCATGCAGGCGCTGACGGCCGTTTTCCAGATGGGTTACCCGGGAGCGCCTACGATCTACTATGGCGATGAGGTAGGCTTGGAAGGCACGAAAGATCCGGACTCCCGTCGCACATTCCCGTGGGAACGGGTAAGCGAATCCGGGGGAGGTTATGCAGGAACGGGAAAATACGCGGATCTGCTGGCAACCTACCAAAAGGCGGCTGAAATCCGAAACGATAACGAGGTATTCCGTACGGGCGATCTGACAGTGGCCTATGACGAAGGCGACGTGATCGCTTATGCGCGCAAAACCGATACCCAGGCGGGGCTCGTCATCGTCAACCGCGGCGGCAGCGACGCGACGATCAGCCTCGACACGGCTGGTTTCCTGCCATCCGATATCACCCTCACCGACCGGCTGGGAAGCGGCACGACGGTTCAATTCAAAGACGGAAAAGCCAGTTTGACGGTCAAGGCGATGAGCGGCATGATGATGACTTCGGATGCAAGCCTGAAGGCCGTGCCTAAAGTGAGCGGACTGCAGGCAATCGGAGGCAACGGCTCCGTCGCGCTGTCGTGGAATGCCGTTCCTGAAGCGGCGTCTTACCGCATCTACCGCGCGCCGATCGAAGGCGGGACGCTCGAGCAAGCCGCAACGGTGAACGGAACGGACTGGACGGATACGAACGTACAGAACGGAACGAAATATTATTATGCCGTGACGGCGGTCACGCCGGATGGGGAGAGCGGTTTGAGCGATTACGCATCCGCTACGCCTTTTTATCCGGTGCAATCGGTGGAAATCACAGGCACCTTGACGCCCGTGACCTTGGGGGCAGGGCATAAGACTTCGCAAATCCAAGTCACGATCCACATACCGGGATTATCGGATCATCCTGCTTACGCCGGAAAAGAAATGCCGGGGGTTGCCGCGAAGCTGGCTTTTTACAAGGAAGGCGATAACAAGGAGGATGCGGGCGAAACCAAGCTGCGTTATTTGGAAGATACGCCGGACGGGCGGAAGGTGTACTGGGCTGCGTTTGAACCGACGGAAGCCGGGACCTTCCATTATTTCGCCAAGGTGTCCACCGACAACGGACAGACATATACGGAATCTGCTTCCGCATCTGTCGATGTCTATGCCGATCCGGTGAATACGACGCCGCCGGAAGCACCGGTCCTGGCTTCGATTGGCACCGAATCGAGCCGCGCGCAGTTGGCATGGACCCACGCGGGCGGCGCGTTCAAATTCGAGGTTTACCGCAAGCAGGACGGGCGGAATTTCAAAAAGCTGGCCGTTCTCGATGCTTCGGCGCGGGGCTATACGGATTTTACGGTAACCAACGACACGACGTACACGTACCGGGTTGCAGCGATCGATGCTTTTTATAATCGGGCTTTCTCGGATGAGCAGACGGTGACGCCGAAGCTCGTCATGGTCGACGTCAAGCTCCGCTTGCATTTGCCGAGCTACACGCCGGTAGAGGACGATATTTACATCGCGGGGACGATCAACGGCTGGAACCAGGCCGGAGGGAAGCTGAACGTGCCAAGCGGGGCCACCACCCGGGACATCGTGGAATACGATTTCAAAATGATGGCCGGAAAACAGATCGAATACAAATATACCCGGGGAACCTGGGATACCGAAGCGCTGACCTCCCATTCCCGCCTGGCCGACGATCCTTCCGACATGAGCAACTATGCGTATTCCTCCGAGAATACGAACATGAAGCTGACCGTCAAAAACGAGGGCGGCAACAAGATGACCGTCAACGATTACGTCCTGCGCTGGGTGGATATGCCGATGATCGTTATGCTTCCGCGGACTTCCTACGGGGAGGCGATCGCCTACGAAACGACCGAGGACCGCTTTACGTTAAAAGCCAACGTTCCATACGGTTCGGCCGTGACCATCAACGGGCAGCCGATTCCGGCGGATGCGCTCGATGCCCAAGGGAACGTGGAGGTCCGGGACATTCCGTTGCTTCCGGGCATGAACCGCTTCTCCGTCCATACCGAGCCAAGCGCGGAAACGCTGAACTTGCCGTGGTATAAGGATAAAGGGCGGGCCGCAAAGGCAACCAAAACGATTGAGCTCGCCATTACGCGCAAAGAGAAGGGAGGCGAACCGAATCCCGTTCGCGTGACCGGCGTGACGCTTGCTCCGAACGAGCTGCATTTGACGGAAGGCGGCCCTGTCGGAACGTTGACCGCCCGCGTTCAACCGGAGGATGCGGCCGACAAGGCGGTGTCGTTCGCTTCGAGCGACGAAACGGTCGCCAAAGTTGATGCCAACGGCACCGTAACGCCGCTGAAAGCAGGTACCGCAACGATAACCGTCACGACCCACGACGGCGGTTATCAGGCACAAAGCACCGTCACCGTGTCCAACAAAGGCGGGGACGGCGGCAATGGCGGCCAGGAAGGCGGAGGTTCGGGCGGATCAGGCGGCAGTGCGCCGGGCAGCTCTTCCGGCACCCCGTCAAGCCCGGGCAGCATCCCTAGCGAAAAGGATGCCAAAACCGCCGTGTTCACCGTCGAACAGATCACAACGGCAGTGAACCATCGCGGCAATGGCAGCCCTGCCGAAATTGATGCGGGAAGCGCCGACCGCGTGCTGCTTCCGGTTCAAACGGGAAGCCTGCTGCAAGGCGCGGCGCTCCAAGTGAAGCGCGGTGCCGATACGGTAACCGTTCCGGCCGCCGTTTTGGAGCAGCTTAAGGCCGCTGCCGACGGTGCAGCGCCAGGCTGGCAAATTTGCCTGCAGCTTGCAGCCGTCGACGCTTCGGCGGTGCAGCAGCTTCTGTCGATGGCGGGCGCGAAGTCCGGGACCCAGCTCGAGCAGCAATCGGAGTGGTACGATCTGAAGCTGCTGCTGATCGATGGAAGCGGAAAAACGATGAAGGAACTGTCGTCGTTTTATCCGGCTCTGCGTCTGAGCCTCAAAACCCAAGACCAGGCAAAATGGAACCTGACGGCGATGTATCGGGTATCGGACGACGGCGCCGTGGAATGGATCGGCGACGCCTCGAATGCCGGGGGAACCCTAACGGCAGACATTCGGAAGCCTGGCACGTATGCGGCTTTGGAATGGCGGAAGAGCTTTGCCGATCTGCCTGCAGGCCACTGGGCGTCTGATGCGGTTTCTTACCTCGCCGCGCGCCAAATCGCAACCGGAACGAGCTCAGACCGGTTCGAGCCGCAGCGCAGCGTGACGCGTGCAGAATTCGCCTCCCTGATCGCGCGCGCTTTGGGGCTGGAAGCGAAGCAGGCGGCGGCGGCATTTGCCGACGTGCCTGGCGATGCTTGGTATGCGGCGTCCGTAGCCGCCGTGCATGAAGCGGGCATCGTGCAAGGACGTTCCGAAGCCGTCTTTGAACCAAACGCGGTGATCACCCGCGAGGAAATGGCCGTGATGCTTGTCAGAGCATACCATGCGAAGCACCCGGCAAATTCCGGCGTTTCCGGCGTAGATGCCGTATTTACGGACGCCGACCGGATCAGTCCATGGGCCCGGGACGCCGTTCAGACAGCTGCAAAGTTAGGCTTGCTGGAAGGGAACGAAAACCGCCGGTTCCTTCCGCAAGGCCAAGCGACCCGCGCGGAAAGCGCCCAAGTCATTTACCGGTTGCTCTCTGGAAAATAGGAAATACAAAGATGACCCTCGTAATAAAAACGGGGGTCATTCATTTTTGCCGACAAGCGTTTCGATCGTGATTCGCGTTATGCCGCTCCCGGCAGGCTTGGCCCATTCGGGGAGATCAAGTTCAACCGGGCCATTCTATTCGGCCGCGCCGGCCTTGCACCAAAGTCATTATTCCAAAGAAAGCGACGTGTATATGAAAGCAATATAAGCGATGACCGGCAGGCTTAGTCCGATAAACAGCGACACGTAAAACCACGGGGATCGCAAGGCGTGAACGATGCCATGATCATGATCCAAATCCTGGCCCGGCTGCCGCTTCTTCTCGGCCCTTTGAACCTGCATGGAAAAACTGTTCAGCAATCGTTCCGCTTGCTCCTCCTGCAGCGCAGACAATGCCTGCCATAGCTCCGCATGTTTTTTCCGCAGCTCCTCTAGCCGCTTATTTTCCTTAACTTCCTCCGTCATGTGTCACACCGTCCTTTTCCCGCTTGGGTTGAGGGATTCGTTTATTGTATATAACATAAAATGGCTCTCCAAAGTTACGACTGAAATTGATGGAGCTGCGCCTGATTCCGATCCGTTTTCGATGGTTTCCTTTTATTTGCAAAGACGTATTTGAAACTTTTTTGGTGTTTCCCCAGTCAAACGGGCATAAGCGGCATTCAAAGACCTCGGGCCCGGGATGAGAACCGCGGGGCGAAATGCGCCTTTAAAGTCGTCAGGGGGGTGAATCAACTGAACAGCAAGAAGGGAGCATTCACGGAGCGGCAGTTTGGCGAGCGGATCGAAGCCTGCAAGGAAAAGCTCTACCGCTTTGCGTACTGCTACGTGAAAAATGAACAGGAAGCTTTGGAAATCGTCTCCGAAGCAACGTACAAAGCATATCTATCCTTCGGGAAATTGAAAAACCCGGAGTATTTTGAAACCTGGATCAGCCGGATCGTCATCCACTGCGCGCTCGACCATATCAAAAGAAAGAAAAAATATACGTACACGGAAGACGGCGCGGCGGAATTTGCCGCGAAAGAAGACCCGGTTTCTTTGGAGGAGAAATGGGATCTGTATGACGCGCTGGATCGGCTGAAGCCGGAAGACAAGGCTTTTATCATATTAAAATATTTTGAGGATAAACGGTTCAAGGATATGGCGGAAGTGCTGTCCCTGCCCGAAAACACCGTCAAAACGAAGCTGTACCGGATTTTGGGCAAACTCAAAAAACATTTGATCAAGGAAGAGGTGGATGTACAATGACGGGGAAAGAACGCTATGACGACATCGAGATCCCATCCCGCCTTTCCGGGGTCATTCAGGACGCCATGAAGCGGGGACGCGCCCATAAACGAAACATGGCATGGCTCCGCGGTTCGTCCGCTCTCGTGGCGGCCTGCGCCGCTTTCATCATTACGGCGAACGTGCCTGGCGTGGCCATGGCATTGTCGGATGTACCGGTGATCGGGTCGATCGTCAAAGTGCTGCAGGTTGGAAGCGGGGGCGAGCGTACCGACGGGGTGTCCGTCACCACGACGGCGGAGGAAAATTCGCTGAACATCCATTTCACGATCGACGGCGAACGGACGGCGAGCGCGCCGGCGTATACGGTCGAACGTAAGGAAGCGCCAAACCGCTTGATATTTACCTTTAACGGCGTCCGGAACCTGGATATGGAAAAGCTGAAGCAGGACATTCGCGGGCTCTCCAACGTCAAGGACGTTTACAGCAACGTGATTTTGGACGATTCCGCGGTCCGGTTTGTCGTCGAGCTGGGTGACAATATCGATTATTCCGTGTCGGAATACCGGCAGCCCGGGTATATCCAGCTGAAGCTGTTTGGCGCAGCGAAACAGGAAAAAGCGCATGAGGTCTATTTTGTCCGCAGCCAGGAAATGGAGCAGGGAGAAACGCTGGCGATCCTTGAGGAGCAGTATGCCGGGGACGGCAGCGGCGTCATCAAAACAAAAAACGGCAAATTTGTCGTCGTCATGGGCGGTTTTGCTTCCCGCGGGGAGGCTGAGGAGCTGCTGCGCAAATTATCCGCCAGAGAGGACTATTTCGAGCCGCTTAAAGTCGATGGCTGGATGAGCAATGAAAATCCGGAGTGAGGCATGAAGCGGGACGGCAACCCGCAGTGAAGGATCTTCTTTCGGATAAGGGGCGCCGTCCCGGACACGAACGGACCTGTTCTCCCGATGACGGCCCGTTCCCGAAATAGCGAAAAGGACAGCTGCGCGCTGTCCTTTTCAAGTTTCGAAGGCTGTCGGCAGGAAGGCCTTTTTTTGCAGAGCTTCCTTTGCCGGCTTTCTTTTATTCATCTATTTCACTACATTAAGAGTCGTCCCTTTGACGAGCCCGGGCTTCCCCGCCCTTACGGCCGGCTTCCTCGCGGCTCATTTTGCCATCTTTCCCATCGCTGTCGCTTCTCGCTTCGCCGCCCTTACGGCCGATTTCCTGATAAAAATCGCGGTCATGGGAATCCGACGTCGCTTCGCCGCCCTTACGGCCGATTTCCTGATAGAAGTCACGGTCGTGGGAATCCGACGTTGCTTCGCCGCCTTTGCGGCCGATTTCCTGATAAAAATCACGGTCATGGGAATCCGCTGTCGCTTCGCCGCCTTTGCGGCCGATTTCCTCATAGAAATCGCGGCCATGGGATTCCGATGTTGCCTCTCCGCCTTTACGGCCAATTTCCTGATAAAATTCACGGTCATGCGTTTTGGCGGTCGTCTCGCCACCCTTGCGTCCAGCTTCTTCGAGTGTCATCTTACGGTCATCCTTATTGTTTGCCATTTCGAATCACTCCTTCTAGGGTATTGAGTTTTGCTTGCGCACTCTTTACTTACCCGTGCATCGGAATCTGAAACATCCGATGGATGCTGGAGCAGGGTGAGCGGATTCATCCTAAGCCAGTTTCGACCCAAGCGACTCCGCCTTTTCCAGCCAGCGCTTGCGCTTTTCCGGGACCAGCATTTTTAACTTGCGCCCCCCACCAGGTCGGGTAGACCCGCACCAGATGGTCCGCCTGCAAAATGGCCTCGTGTATAGTTTGTTCCCCCTTATCGATACGGCGTCGTGTAAAATGGAATTGAACCCATCATAACGGGAACCAAGTGGCAAGCGACATGGGGAAACGCGCGAAAAACTTGATCATTTGCGCCGGTCGGGAGGAGACGGATTGAAGACAATGGATGTACCGGTCACGCTGCTGTGGCCGATTCGCAAATCGATGGCCGCAAGGGGACTCGACAGGGAAGCGTTTTGCGCTTATGACAGTGTAGATCACGGGCTGCTTGCACACGCGGTTGCGAGAAATCGCAACGGAAGAACTCGAACGGATCGTGCAATCGGCGGCCGGCAACAAGTTTGGGACCTATTTTATGGCGTTAACGGTTAAAGGGATGAATGAACCGTCGCTGACAGGAAGGGGAATGTTTTTTGCCTTATTTTACGATATTTGCATCCCGAAACGATATCGAGGATATCGGCGGGCTGGTTCATGAGGTTTTTGCGGACGGCTTTAAAGTAACGGGCGGGGCTCCGGGGGAAAAGGAGATGACGGTTCAGCCGAAGGGCTGGTTTAAAAACAACAAAATCACGATTCGCGTCGCCTCGGAAGATACCGATCCGGAGTATTTCGCAAACAATATTCCGGGAATGATGGGATTTTACGACCGCATCCCGTTCCAGGACGAGGATTTGAAGCGCCGCGTGCTGATCCAAATCTCCGTGATTAACACGATGCTGGCGATCGAAACGGAAAAAGAATACGGCCAAGACGACCTGGACCGCTTCGTCAGGCTTGCCGCCAAGGTGGACGGCATCGGGTTTATCCCCGACGGGACGCTGCTCGACCGGGATGGGCGGGTCATCGTGTATCCCGACGGCAGCTCCGATGCCGCCGATTTCAGTCCGCGGGCATGCACGAGAAAAATCCGGGGCGAGGACCGTACGACGCCGGAAGGCGCGGAGCGAAAGCAAAGAAGTCTGGCGTATCTGACGGAAAAGCAAGTCCCGTTCGTGGAGCATTTGCCTGAACTGCCTCCGCTTAGCGAGCTGAAGGTCAGATCCAGGGAGGAGATCGCCCGCCGGGCCGCCGCGCTGCTGATCGTCATCCAATACGCGTGCGACGTCGCCCAAGAGGGAGACTTGGCCGAGTCGAAAGCTTTCGTGAACCGCCTGCTGGAGCAATTCGGGGTCAAGGATGCGTTAACCGAAGCCGAAAAGGATTTGCTGGAGGAGGCGGAGCCCGAGTATCAGGACGCCGTCAATCTGGTCTGGCAGTACGAGGCTTATTGGGCGCTGCTCTGGGCGCTTGGGGTGGTGGATTCGCTTGATTTTCCGGATCATGCTTGCGACTCCAATGCCGCGATTGAGGCGGTATCGAGCTGCGGCGGCTTCGACGAGTTTTTGGAGCGGACGGCGCTTCGACGCGCGGAAGACATATTGGACGAAGCGGACAAAATCTATCGCTTGCATTGGGCCTGCGTCAATGACCGGATTCGTGGCAGGGAGCCTGCGGCCGGCCTGAACGAAAGCGTCGTGATGGAGCGCCGCCGGGCGTTGTTCTGGATGATCGGCTACCGGGACGAAGCATGGGACGATATCAGCATGGATACATAATGGAAGCCCGGAACGTAAAAGGGATGTCCTCAAGGTGCGAACCTTGGAGACATCCCTTTTGTTTTGTTGTGCATAGTCCCGGCGGTCCGGTGGGATAACCCCGGCGCTTTCCCGCCTTACTGGCTGCTCATCTTTTTATGATACGCTTCCGTCATTTCATCCGCCACCTGCTTCAAAGTCGGGTCGTTGCGCAGCTGCTCGATGAATTTGTCGTAGTTTTCGATGGTGTCTTTGCCGATGATGACCTTGGTGCGCATGTCGCTCACTTTTTTCGAAATTTCCGGATAGTATTTGTTGTAAGCCTCGGAGTACAGCTCGCTGCCGGGGTTCGGCGTTTTGATCTTTTTGCGTTCATTCACGATTTCGACGTTCCGGTTGTACACATCGTCAGGCATGCCGACCGCGCCGATGGACATATCGTCGCTGATCAGGTGAATCAGGTTGTTCATGTTGCCGTCGCCGAGATGGTCCTTTTCGCTTTGCGGCGTCGGGATTTTCCGGCCGTTCTCGACCTTGTAGTGGACGCCTTCGATGCCATAGGTCGCCAGCTCGTTGCCTTCCTTGCCGTAAGCATAGTCGAAAAATTCGAGGATTTTTTTCACTTTTGCCTCAGACACTTTTTTCGGAATCAGGTACACCCCGTAATACGGCGTGCCGGACGGCGTGTATTTTTCCCCGCCGGCGTTTTCCAGGTACGTGATCGGCATATAGTCGGCCGTCGGCACGACCTCGCGGATTTTGGAGCCCGTCACCCACGCATGGTTCATCGATTGGGAGGTGCCCCCTGCATTGCCGCCGCGGATCAGGTCCACCGTCTGGGAATATTTCATGATGGCAAAATCTTTCGGGAACAGCCCCGCGTCAAATGCTTTTTTCAGCCACAAAACGGCATCGCGGGAAGCGTCTTCGGTGATGACGGGAACAAGTTTGTCGTCTTTCAGCTTCCATTGGCCTTGCGTTCCGTTAAACACGCCGTACACGAAGCCCATCGTATCGGGGTTGGCCGCATAAGGCACTTCGTCCGCCTGTCCGTTGCCGTTCGGATCCTTTTCCTTGAATGCCTTCAGCACCTCGAACAACTGGTCCATGTTCGTCGGCGTTTGCAGTCCGAGTTTATCCATCCAGTCCTTGCGGAGAATCGGGAAGGCACCCCCGCCATAGCTTGGATAGTAGCGCGGAATGACGTAGTTTTTGCCGTCCACCTTGGAGGCGGTCCACATTTCGGCGAGATTGGAAGCGCTCAGGTTCGGATAATCCTTGATGTACGGCGTCAAATCCCAGAAGACCCCTTGCTTGATCATTTTTTGCAGCTGCGGGTTGATCAGCGACTCCACGAACGTCACTTCGGGCAGGTCACCGGAGGCGAGCATGACGTTGATTTTTTCCTCCGACGTGGACGGGGACAGCCAGGTGATGTCGAGCTTGGTGTTGGTGCGCTTTTCGAATTCCTTCCAGATCGGATTGGTGTTGTCGATAAATTCGGTGGCGTAATTCAGTGTCTGCATCTGGATCGGCGTCGGCCCGTCTCCCTCTTTCGATGCCCCTTTGGAGCCGCCGCATGCCGTCAGCAGCACGCTCGCTCCCAAGAGGATCAGCATGGATTTCATCAGCATCTTTTTCTGTACCTTTGTTCCGGATGGACTCATTTCATAACCTCCTTTGATTTGGCAAACCTGTATGTCTCATTCCTTCACGGAGCCGACCATGGCGCCTGTCGCAAAATGCTTCTGAAGGAACGGATACACGAGCATGATGGGAACGGTGGCAATGACGACCGCGGCCATTTTGAGCGTTTCCGTCGGCAGCTGCCGGTTCATTTGCAGGGACACGTTTTGTTCGCCGCCGCCCATGGTGGTCGGATCGACGAGCATGTTTTGCAGAAGGACCTGCAGCGGCCATTTCGACTGCTGGTTGATGAACATGATGCCGTTAAAATACGTGTTCCAATAGCCGACCGCAAAAAACAGGCCGAAGGCGACGATGGCGGGCAGCGACAGCGGGATGATGATCCGCCAGAAGACGCTGATTTCGGTGCAACCGTCGATGCGTGCGGCTTCGTCCAGGCTGTCCGGGATGCCGTCGAAAAAACCTTTCATGAGCAGCACGTACCAGCCGCTGGTAAGCGAAGGCAATATCAGGGACCAGACGCTGTCGATCAGGCCCAGATTCCGCACGATCAAGTAGACCGGGACAAGCCCCGGCGTGAATAAAAAGGTCAGCAGGATCATGAACATCATCGTTTTGCGGAAGCGCAGGCGCCGGCAGGAGATGGCGTAAGCGAGCCCTCCCGTCACAAGCAGGCTGAGGGCGGTGCCGACCGTGGCCAGAAACACGCTGACCATCAACGAATTGACGAACAAGCCGTTGCCGAGCAAATATTTGTAGGCATCCAGCGACCATTGATGCGGCCACAGGATCAAATCCCGGGTGTAATACTCCGTCGAATCGGTAAACGAAAGCACGAGGGTGTAATAGATCGGGAAAACCATGGCCAGGCTGAACAAAATCAGAAGGCCGCCGTTGGCGCAGGCAAACAGCCGGTCTTTCCAGGATGCATTGACTTCCATGATCATCGGCTAAACTCTCCTTTCGGTGGGGTCTGGTGCGTTAATATAGGCTTTCCTGGCCGAAGCGTTTGGCGGCTCTGTTCGCGCCGACGACCAAAATGACGCCCACGATCGATTTGAAGAGGCCGATGGCGGTGCTGTAGCTGAATTCCCCTTGCCGGATGCCGACGCGGTAGACGTACGTATCGAATACTTCGGCGACCTCGGTGACGGCGGCGTTCATCATCAGGTAGACCTGCTCGAAGCCCGTGTCCATGATCGTTCCGAGCCGCAAAATGAGCAAAATCATGATGACGTTCCGCATCGCGGGCAGCGTGATATGCCACATCCGCCGGAAACGCCCGGCTCCGTCGATGACGGCTGCTTCGTACTGCTGCGGGTCGACGCCGGCAATGGCGGCGAGGAAAATGATCGTGCCCCAGCCGACCTCTTTCCAGATGGACTGCGCCGTCAGCATGCCCCAAAACAGCTTCGGATTCGATAAAATATCGACCGTATCTTTGTCCAGCGCCGTCAGCAGCTTGTTGAACAGCCCTTCGGACTGGGAGAACATCAGATAGGTCAGGCCGTAAATCAGCACCCACGACAAAAAGTGCGGGATATAGATGAGCGACTGCACGGTCCGTTTCATCAGCTGATGGCGAACCTCGTTCAGCATCAGGGCGAGGATGATCGGCGCCGGGAAAAAGAAAACCAGATTCATCAAGCTGATCCCGAGCGTGTTGCGCAGCAGCATCCAGAAGTCCGGGTTCGAGAAAAACCGGGTAAAATGTTCGAATCCGACCCATGGGCTTCCGGCAATCCCCAAATAAGGGGAGTAGTCCTGAAAACCGATGACCAGGTTGGTGATCGGAATATATTTGAAAATAATGAAAAACAAAATGCCCGGCAGCGCCAGCACGTACAAATACCGGTCCCGTTTCAGATCCGGCCACAGCGGCCGTTTGGATTCCCGCAGCCTTGCAGCACCGGATTGGGTTGATCGTTTCCGCATCTGTTTACCTCGCTTTCTTTTGTCTATGGAAAATTTCGTCTTTCGCGAATTTGTCCTTTGCCCACAAAACTTGGTTTCGAACGGGCTTGGAAATCGCGCATGCCATAAGCACAATGTAGAGGCTCGCGGCATTTCCGGCAATTTGATTTTATTTTCGGGCAACGACGGCGGGGTTTTTTATGCCTTTGCGATCGGGCTTTCGTGGCTTCGGTTAGAGCCTGAAGGCGAGGCACTCCCCGTTATCCGTTTCATGGCGTTGCACTTTTTTTACCCGAAGGGATTGGCCCCCGGCATCCGGCGAAATGGCATGATTTTTCGCGTTGTAAGCCTTTTCATGTGAGCCTCGTTTCGTTATGATGGATGGTACAACACGCCGTTCGCGAGTTATGGCTTATTTCGAACAGTACCGTCAGGAGTGAGGGATTTGGGGAAGGAATGGACAAGGAAATTGGCTTCAAAAGGAATCATGTATTGGAAAACCATCGCGCTGGCCATCATGCTCACCTGCGTTCCCATTTCGATCGTAAGTTTTATCAACTGGCATGTCGGCAACCAGTACCTGATCCGGCAGCACCAACAGAACAACGAGCAGCTGCTGAAGGATACGGCGCGGCAAATCGATGAGCAATTTTCCCAGCTTGTCCAATATGCCGTACACATGATGTCGAACCCTATACTGAAACCGTCCCTGGCCGACACGAACTTCGTGGACCAGTTCGAAAAAACGCAGGAGCTCAGCGATACGCTTTATTTTATCGAAAACGGCGATCCGCTGGTTGACCAAGCTTATCTGTATGTGGCCAAGCAGAACAAGATCATGCAGCCTATGCTTGGTTTGCGCCCTTTGGATGATCCGGCGGATGCGGCCGCCTGGAAAAAGATCATGTCGTCCGACCAAAGCATTTTTTGGACGAATGCGCTGCCCCGCCCGTACAATAAAGGGAAACCGACGCATGCCATCGTCATGAAGCTGCCCTTCAACAGCCAGCAATCCTACGGGGCGCTTGTGTTGTACGTCAACCCGGCCAAAGTGCACCTGAACGCCAATTCCGAGCAGGTCGCTTTTGTCCTCGACGGGGAGGATACGCTGGTCGGGCAATCCGACGCAAGCAAACAGTATCCGGAGGTCATGCCGCGCATTCTGGAGAAGTTGCGCACCGTCAAACGTACCTACGACACGCAGATGCATTTTCAGCTCCCGGTAAAAAACGACAAGCTGCTTGTGAGCGTGTTATCCTTTGAAAAAATGGGCGGCATTTGGACCTTCGTCTCGGGTACGCCGTCGTCGGCCGTTACGGCGCCTACGGGACCGTACCGGCATGTCGTGGTCGTGTATTGGATCGGCTCCCTGTTCGTGGCGCTGGCCCTCAGCTGGTTCGCCTCCAACCGGATCTACAGGCCCATCCGCAAAATCGTCGATTTGTTCAAGGAAGGCAAGCCGGAGCCGGCTTTGGCGAACGACGAGCTGAAATACATCGAGGAAAAATGGAAGCAGTACCGGTCCGTCAACGTGACGCTGCAGAGCAACCTGAACCAGTCCATTCCGAAGGTGCGGGAAGCGCTCATCAACCAGTTTGTGACGGGCCAGGCGGCCCATCTGACGGAAGCCGAAATCATCGAAAAGCTGCAGGCGCTGCAGCTGGATCTGATGGAACATCGCTTTTTTATCGTGGTATGCCGCCTTCATTCCCTGACGCTGGGACGCGGCCAGCTAACGGGGAAGGACGTGCAGCTGCTGACTTACGCCGCCATCAACCTGCTGCATGAAATGTCCGAGCGGACCGGCTCGTACGTGCATACCCTGGATTTTATGGACGGCTCGTTTGCGGTCATTTCATGCGTGCCGGCCGCCGGGCCGGGGAATGATCTGAAGCCGACGCTGATGCAGCTCGGCAGCGACATGCTGGATACCCTTCGGGACGTGCTGAGCATGCCGGCCACGATCGTCGTGAACGGGCCTGCGGCGGCCTGGCGCGACGTGCCCTATTTGCTGGAACAGGCCAGAAGGGCGCTGAGCTACCGCACCTTTACGTCCGACAGCCAGCTGCTTGAAGCCGGGGCGGTGCTGGAGAAAGCCAACGTGGAGGTCGAATTTCCTTTCGAGCTGGAGCAGGAGTTTACGCATACGCTGAACCTGGGACTGGAAAAAGAGGCGGAGGATATTTTGATCCGGTTCGTCGAAGCGCTGCAGAAGGACGGGGCGCCGGAATGGGTCGTGCATCAAGGCCTGATGCGGCTGAAAAACAGCCTGTTCCGTTCGATGCTGCAATCGAACCATAACCCTTACGCCATCTGTGACGGGATCAAACTGCAGGAGGAGCTGGAGGCGCTCCGGGACGCCAATGCGTGCATCCAGTGGTTCCGGGAAAACATGATCCGGCCCTACATCGAGGTGTTGAACCGGAGTTATCATCCGTTCATGAAGGGCATCGTGGACCAAATCATCGCGACGATCCATGAAAATTACATGGCCGAGCTTTCGCTGGAAACGTTCGCCATGGAAGCAGGGGTCAGCGTGTCCCAGCTCAGCAAGGCGTTCCGGCAAATGACGGGATCGAACTACATCGACTATTTGACTTCCCTCAAAATGAACCACTGCAAAAAGCTGCTCGTTTCGACCGACATGAAAATCAGCGATATCGCCCGGGCGGTCGGCTATCAGCCGCCTTACTTCAACCGGATGTTCAAGAAGCTGGAGGGAATGACGCCGGGACAATACCGGGACCAGTTCAGTCCTGCGATGCAGGAAAAGAAGGAAGCGTGAAAAATGGACGGCCCCGCGTTTTTTCATGGGCGGACGGTTGACGGGGAGAAAAAAACTGAAGCTGAGGGATGCCTCAGGGATGAATGGAGGGAACCGGCCATCTGGCCGGTACTTTTTGATTTAGAGGCGTTTTTTCCCTTTTGGTGGTTATGATGTTGATTTTAATGATATAATAATGTCGGAATAATGTCATTTGGAGAAGGGAAGTGCAAAATGAACATTAAACCCTCAACCACAATCCGGCAGGATTATAATGGTTTCTCAAAATATTGTCATGAACTCGATGAACCGGTTATTTTAACACGAAATGGCGAAGCTGATCTTGTTGTTATGAGCCATGAGGCTTATCGCCGGATGGAAGCACGGATTAAATTACAATCAAAGCTTTTGATTGCTGAGAAACAGGTAACCGAAGGGGAAGCATTACTCGATCACGACCAGGTTATTTCAAGAATCCGGAGGAAGATCGATGCAGCAAAGGAATAGGGTGCAATATGCTCCGGCTGCGGTTGATGATATGGATGAAATTTTTTCATTCATATCTCAGGACAATGTTTCAGCTGCAGAAAATTTGTTGCAAAAACTAGACGATCAAATTTTAAATCTTGCGGAGTTCCCTTATATGGGGTCCGTCTTGTCGGAAGATGATTTTCCCTTACTGCAACGAGGTTACCGGTTCATTGTCGTGCACCCTTATTTAGTGTTTTATCGGGTAATTGAAGATACGGTGATTATTCATCGGCTTTTACATGGGCGACGGGATTATCTTCGTGAGTTATTTGGTCCTTCATTAAAATAAAGCAACCCAAAGAAGCCATGGGCAGGATATGCGCCCATTCGGCTTCTTTTTATGTTGGTTCGGTTCTTGAATTCGGAAGACTGGGATTTTGGTTTTAATTATAGAAAAAGAGAGCGCTGCATTAACTTGAAAAAAGTGGAGGTAAATATGGCGGGAGAACAGAGAAAGGAACGAAGCGATAAGAAAAAAGCGATTGCTCCATACATAAGTGTTACCCGGCATTTTATCCGTTTATAGACAACGTATATCGTTATATCAAGTTCGGCCAACCCGATGCGGATTTGCCTCCGATCGAAGATGGGCACCGGAATCAAACCGCGCTGGATCGAATCTTAGGTTCGTAACCCGATCCGGTTTATCCCTTTGCGTTCCTTTGTTATAATAAAATAAATAAAAAATGCAAACAGTCGTTGCTAGCGGGGGGAGTTATACGTTGAAAAGGGTTACGATGCAGCAGATTGCCGACCATCTGGGCGTTTCGAAGTTTGTCGTCTCCAAGGCGCTTTCGGGAAAAGGCGGCGTCAATGAACATACGAAATCGCGGGTCATTCAAGCCGCTTCCCAGCTCGGATATTTTGCCCAGAAAAATGCCTACATGAAAAATAAAGAAGGGGAACCCAACGTCATTTCGGCATCCGGCAAGCAGTCTGTCATCGTTTTGATGCCTAACATTCGCTTTCAGACCAAGGATTCCCTATATTGGGGAAAAATTATGGAGGGCATTTCGCGGGAGTTGGAACGGAAGGGCCTCGGCATGGTTATCGTCACGGAGTCCCGGGTCGACTCGTTCGTCCATGTGCTGAATCCAAGCGGGATTTTCGGCATGATCGGGGTCGGCAAAATCGATTCCGAGCTGCTGCTGGAGACGCACCGCCTTGGCATTCCCATGGTCCTCGTCGATCATGAAGACGACCTGATTCCGACGGATACGGTTTTCGTCAACAATACGGACGCGATCGCCCGGCTTTGCAACCATTTGATCGGCCTTGGCCATACGCGTTTGCAATTTGTCGGGGACGTTCGCTTTTCCCGCAGCTTTCAGGACCGATGGATCGGATATCGCAAAGCGCTCGAACAGAACGACCTGGAGGCACCCAAACCCATTGATCCGATGCTGACGCTGGATGGGGTGGACAGCGGCGAGTTCGCCGGGGAATTCGAGAAATGGCTGACCAAAATGAAAGAAAAGGGGCAGCTGCCGACGGCATTGGTTTGCGCCAACGATTCGATCGCGTTCGGGGTGATATCCGCATTGCGGAAACACGGCATCCGGGTACCGGAGGATATTTCCGTCACCGGCTTTGACAACATCGACGCCGCCGACCGGTCCCAGCCTGCACTGACGACCGTGCATGTGCCGAAGGAGGCCATGGGCGAACGGGCGGTCAAAAAGCTGCTTGAAAGGATCCGGTATCCGGAACTTCCCGTCGAGAAAATCCTGGTATCCGCGGACATCGTGCACCGGGACTCCACGTCGGAGCCTAAGGAGCCGTAAAAAGGCGCGGCGGCAAAAAACGCATCGGGGAAACGGCCGCGCCCGGCCGCGGATCGCTGCGGCTCCGCCGGCCGGGCCGAAACCGCACCGTCATCAAAAAGGGAATCCATCAGCCGATAAACGGCAGAGGATCCCCTTTTTGATATTTCAGGATTTTGCAAACCCCGATTCCGGCCGCTCCCTGGTCCCATATATAGGTGAACGAAACCGTTCCGCTCTATAAATTGCTGATTGAAAGCGGCTCTCCGGATTTTTGCCGAATCTTTATTTAAATGCGGGCCTTGAGCAATTCCAGATTACGGTCGATCAGTTGGATGCGTTGTTCCACGCATGCATAGGAGCGCAAGGCGTCCTCCGGCGTGTGCAGCACGTAATCCAGCAGCTGGTCTACCGTGGTGGTGGCCACATGTACCCGGGTATCGGAGGAAGCGTAATAAATGTATACGTTTCCGTCGTCGGTGGCGATCACTCCGTTGCAGAAGACGACATTGGAGACGTCGCCCACCCGTTCTTCGCCTTCCGGCGCGATGAAATGCCCGCCTGGGCGGTGCGTCACCTGGTAAGGACGGTCCAAATCGGAAAGGAAAGCGTATAGAACGTATCTGAGGCCGGCAGCCGTATTGCGGACCCCGTGCGCGATATGGAGCCAGCCGCGGTCGGTTTTGATCGGCGCGGGTCCCTGCCCGTTTTTGACTTCCTTGATGGTGTGGTATTGGCGTTCGTCGATGACGATCTCCTGGTCGATGACGGCATGTTCGATGGAATCGGATAATCCCCAGCCGATCCCTCCGCCGGAACCGGCATCGATGAACCCGTCCTGCGGCCGGGTGTAGAAGGCATATTTCCCGTCGACGAATTCGGGATGCAGCACGACGTTCCGCTGCTGCGGCGATCCCGTCTTCAGATCGTCCAGGCGCTCCCATGTGACGAGGTCTTTCGTGCGGGCGATTCCGCACTGAGCGATCGCGCTCGACAAATCGCCGCGGGGAGCGTCCGGATCTTTCCTCTCGGTGCAGAACAAGCCGTAAATCCAGCCGTCTTCGTGCTGCACAAGCCGCATGTCATAAACGTTCGTATCCGGAACGTCGGTTTCGGGCATGACGATCGGATGGTCCCAGAAGCGGAAGCCGTCGATCCCGTTGTCGCTTTCGGCGACCGCGAAAAAAGACTTGCGGTCCACGCCTTCGACGCGGGCGACCAAATAAAATTTGCCGTTCAAATGAATGGCTCCGGGATTAAAAACGCCGTTCACGCCAAGCCGTTCCGAAAAATAAGGATTCGTTTCGGGATTAAAATCGTATCTCCAGATCAGGGGCGCATGGTTTGCCGTGAGCACCGGGTAGCGGTAGCGGTCGTAAACGCCGTTGCCCGGCGGCATTTTTTCGTTTTTCCGGTTGATTAACGTTTCATAGTTTTCGGTCAACTGCCGTTTTCTTTGCTCGAACAAGCTCATCATATCCCCTCCGATAATCGTGAATCGGCTTCCCGGCCGTTCGTTTCTTTTTGAAGGCGGGACAGCATTTCAAGGCAGGCCCTGCCGTTATGGTACGGGCATTTCCATGCGCTGATTTTCGGGCCGCCAGGCAGCGGCACGCCGTTCGGGTCGACGCCCCAATGCCATTCCCCGTGCTCGCGGTCAACGATGTATTGCTGAATGAATTTCCAGGAGTCCAAGGCTGCAGCCCTGAATTTGGGATCCCCCGTCAATTCATAGGCATTGTAGAAGCCGACCATGGCTTCGGCTTGCGGCCACCAATCCTTGTCGGCATCGGTCACTCCGTCAGGGTCGGCTTCGTTCCAGATCCCGCCGTCCCGGTCGACGCCGTTTGCGATGACGGCTTCCGCCATCCGGACGGCAACGGCTCTTACGCGTTCCAGCAGCGGCTGATCCTGAAGAACATCGGCGGCTTCCAGCAGCAGCCAGCTGCCTTCGATATCGTGGCCGTAGGAAATATGCGAGCCTTTTGCGTTCCATTCCTCGTCAAAAAACAGCCGGAAATGCCCCGTGGCAGGGTCAACGATCTTTTCAATCGTCACCTCGATTAACCGCGCCAGGCTTGAAGCCAGCGCCGGCGATTTCCATGCCCGGTACAGGTTCGTATAAGCCTCCAGGACGTGGAGATGGGTGTTCATCGATTTTTTCTCATTCAGGTCCTTGTTGCTGAGGCTGAAGCTGCTCGTATGGGTCCAGTCGCGTCCCAAAGCTTCGATGTAACCTTGATGGATCGGGTCGTGGCTGTGCCGCTCAATCAGCTCATACAGCTCGATGGAGGCATCCAAAGCCTCCTGGTGTCCATCGGCGAGATAGAATTCGGATAATGCGTAAATCGCAAAGGATTGCCCGTAGATCTGCTTCTTATCCTGGGACGGATGGCCGTCGGCATCCACCATCCAATACAACCCTCCGAAGCTCCGATCCAGAAAATGCTCGATCAAGTAATGATAAGCTCTGCTTGCGATCTTCAGGTATTGCTCGTCTTTGTAGCGGCGGTAAGCGGCCGAAAACGTCCATAAGATGCGGGCGTTCAGCACCAGCCCTTTGTCGGCCCGTTCATTCACGCGGAGCTGCCGGTCGATTTCGCCGTAAAAGCCGCCGCGCGCGTCGTCCACGCTTTTGTCCATCCAAAACCGCAAAATATTGTTTTTCAGCTCGTCCTCAAGCTCCTGCATCCACGGCAAGGCGTCCATCATGTCAGCATCCTCCTTGGGCATGCGCCCCGTCTTTCAGTCTAAGGGCGTAATGTTCCCTAATGACGGCTTCGGCCTCTTTGCCGTATACGCAATATCCGTCATCCGCGGACGCTTCATCCCGGCGGTACAGCTCGGCCGGCCAATCCCACAACATAAATCCTTGCACCCAATCCCGCCCGCTGCACTTGCCGAACATGGTGCGGTAAAAATCGGCCTGCTCGGTTTCGTTCACCGCGCCTTGAAACGTCCAGTCGTTGGGAATCGAAGCCGAACCGGTTCTGCTCGGGCATCCGGCCTCCATAAAAATGAACGGCTTGTTGAACTTCCGGACGACGGCTTCAATCCGGTCCAATTGGTTGTCCCAATCCTGAATCGGATAATATCCGCTGGAGCTGATCACGTCGAGGTCGTCCCACCAAACAACGTTATCCTCCTGATATTTATCGCAATTATACGTGAGGATTCCGCTGTAAACGTCCCTGACTTTAGATATCAGCTCGCGCCATTCCCGTTCCCGGCGGTCCGTTTGCACCATTTCGCAGCCGATGCACAGCATCTCGCACCCGGTTTCCTCGGCGATCTTCGCAAAATGAAGGATATAGCGGTCATAGGAAGCAAACCAATCGCTCCACTTCGGTTCGCAGGGCACGTCCTTGTCGAAAAAGTTGATGTGGGCCCGCCACGTCCCGTCGGCGCAGTTGACGATCGGCTTCAGGCACACCTTGAGCCCCAACGATTTGGCTTTGGCAACGGCCCATTTGACCTCGTCATCCGTCACGGTCGGCTCTTCCCAGTAAGGGATCTCCGTGGAGAAGGGAGTCGCTTGGTAAGCCGAAAAGGCAATGGCGGTCCAATTGACGCCGGTCGTTTCGGACATCGCTTCCATGGAAGCGGAAGCTTTTTCGGTAGCCCACGTTCCTCTGACTCCCATGAATCCCCATGTCATGCCCGCGATAAATGGTTCTGTTAGTTTCAATTCGTTCACCTCGTGTCGTTTAAATAACAGGCTTATTCGTTTGAATCAAACAACTTGTTATGATTTGTTATCATAAATAATAACAAAATAAATACCATATGCTAAATATATACCGGAACCTCGGACGATATCAATACCTAAAAAGCAAATGAGTGCTAACGGAGGCATGAAAAATGGAAGCGGTTATGATGAAAAACAAAAAGCCGCTTGGGTAAGCGGCATTCGTGTCAATCTTTATCGTCGATCGATGTTTGGCGATGAAACGGGACAGGCGATCACAATCTTTTTTTATATTCGTTCGGCGTTACGCCGACCATTTTTTTAAACAATTTATTGAAATAGGCGGGGTCCGGATAACCCACTTCGGCGCCGATTTGGTGTACTTTCATGCCCGGTTCGGTCCGAAGGAGGCGTTTGGCGTTTTTCATCCTGACCTCGGCAATGTACTCCGTTACCGTGAGGCCCGTTTCGTGTTTGAAGAGCTTGCTCAAATAACTTGGGGTCAGGAAGACGAGATTGGCCAGCGTATTCAGCTCGACATGCCCGCTGTAGTTTTCGGCGATCCAGCGTTTGACCGTCTCGACGGCCTTGCTGCCCATTTCCTTGCGGGCTTCCTGCACTTCCGCCAACGCGCCCATGAAAAAGGACAAAAACAGCTGCTTCATTTCCGCAAAGGACAGGCAGGCAAGCAGCTGCTCCTTCCACCCGGCATGGGCCGGCGACTCGAAAACGTCCTTCAGCTCCCGGATTTCCGCAGCCGCCGTTTCTTCAATCTGGCAGCACGTCTCCAGGATGGCTTCGGGAGAGGCCGATGCCGACCTGAGATGCTCGAACCGCCGCTGAATCCACTCCTGCAGGGATGCCGCGTGAAGGAGATGGAGCTGTTCGGTAAAAAACTCCCACTCCGCGGCGGTTATCTCCTGCACCTGCGGAGGCGTTTGGCGGCCGCGGGCGGCGCCACAGGGGACGTAATAGCGGGTGGCGTGCGCATAAATTCCCGTATCGCAGGCAAGCTTGGCCTCCAGGTAGGACGCCTTGAGCATTTTGACATCATTGTAGACATGGCTGGAGCCGGCATGGACCCGGCCGTCGGCCCCGCCATGGAACGCGTCGCCCGTCAGGAACCTGCCGATCCGGTTGACGTCTTCCGCTCCGGGAACTTCGGCGAAATAAAAAATATAGGCTGTCAGCCGGCATCGAAGGGCGAACCGATCGAATAACCATTCGGGATCAAGCCCCTCCGAACCCCGGCAGCATTCCTGCGCTTGCTCCGGTTCCCCGAAGCCCGCTTTTTGGACGAACGCCACAAAATAAGGCCGGGGAAGCGTCAGCTCTTCCCAAACAAAGTCGGCCACGGCCTCGCTGTGAAGGCAGGTGTGGATCAGCCTTTGGCGGTGGACCGCCTCTTTTTCCCTGGCGGACTCGCGTTCGTCGTTTAACCGGTAAAGCAGCTCAAACAGCTGTTCCTTGTTGATCGGCTTGAGCAGGTAATCGACGGCGGATGCCCGGATGGCTTCCCTGGCATATTCGAATTCCGTAAATCCGCTCATGAGGATGGAACGGATATGGGGGTGGGTCGCCCTTAAGCTTTTGATCAGCTCAAGGCCGTCGATGACAGGCATCCGGATGTCCGTAATGACCACGTCGACTTCGAGTCCCGGAAGATGCCGAAGCATATCCTCCCCGTCCGGAAATTGGCCGACGACCTGGAAGCAAGGACTTTCCTTGCCGATGATCTTCGCCAGTCCTTCGCGAATCAGCATTTCATCGTCCACGATGATGATTTTAAGCAAGCGGCTTCGCCCTCCTTTCTTCTCGAAACGCCGGAATCATTCCCCGTCATCGGGCAGTTTTTCCTTGATTTTGATCAAAACGCTCGTCCCGGCCCCCGGTTCGCTGTGAACCTGCAGGCCGCATCCGTGGCCGTAATGCAGACGGATCCGTTCGTTGACGTTGTGGATGCCGATGCCGAACGATCCGCCGGCATCCGTCTCTCTCAAGCTGGCGTTCAGCGCAAGCAATTTTTGCCCGTCCATTCCGACGCCGTCGTCTTGAACCCGGAAAATGACGTGCTCGCGTTCCTTCCAGGCGGCAATCGAAACCGTGCCCGTGCCCGGCTTGCGCTCCAGCCCGTGAAACACGGCGTTTTCGACGATGGGCTGGAAAATCAGCTTCAATACCGGAAGCCCGCGAAACGCCTCGGGGACATCGATCGTCAGCTTGAATTTTCCCGGGAACCGGATGGACAGAAGATCGAAATAATGTTGGACGTGCTCAAGCTCTTGGGCTATGGTCACCGTTTCTTCGCCGCGGACGATGCTGTACCGCAGCTGGGTCCCGAGCAGGTAAGTCAGCTTGGCCACCTGCGGATCATCGTTGATTTCCGCCAGCATGCGGATCGATTCCAGGGTGTTGTAGATGAAGTGAGGATTGATCTGGCTTTGCAGCGCCCGCATGTCGGCCAATTGCTTCCGCTTTTCCGTGGCCTTGATTTCGTTCAACAGTTCTTTGACCCGCAAAATCATCCGGTTAAAATGGCTTCCGAGCATGCCGATTTCGTCCTCGTACCGGGTGGTGATCCAAACGTTCAGGTTCCCGTGCTGCACCTGCCTCATATAACGCACCATCGACTTCAGCGGCTTGGTCAGCGCATGGGAGAAGAAGGTGGCGGCAATCAGCGCAATGCTGAGCAGCAGCAGCGTCGTAACGATCAGCGTGGTGCTGTTTTGCTTGACCTTATACAAAATTTTGGCGAGCGGAATCGAAACCGACGTGGTCCAGCCCGTCTGCTCCGACACCACATAAACGGTCAAATAGCTTTTTCCGTCGATTTCCGATTCGAAATAGCCGGTTTGCCGGCTTAGCCTCATCGACATCAGTTCCGACTGCCGCGCGTTGACGGTCCCGGGATCCCCGCTGGCATAGACCAGCTTGCCCTGTTCATCCAGGATTAAGGAGGAGCCTTGCGTGACCCGGTCCATCGGCTCCGCGATGTCTTTGAAAAGCTCGATGTCGATGTCGAATACGATAATCCCGATATCCTGAAGGGTGCTCGCCGATTTCACCGTGCGCAGCACGCTGAAAACGGCCTTTTCCTTGTTGCCGTTCACCCGGATCGAATGCCTTCCCATCAGAATGGGGTGCGCCCCGGACTGCTGGTCAACGAGCCTTTTCCAGGTGCCCAGCTGATCTTTCGTGGACAGCTCCGTAATATCCGGCCTTTTGTCGAAAAAGATATGCTCGTAACGGTCGACCAGATAAACGGCGGCGATCTCTTTTTTGGTGTGGCTCAAATAGCTGAGGAACATCCCCATGGCAACGTTTTTTCCCCAGTCGGTCGTCTCCTGCTCCAAATAATATTGGACGTCGGAATTGTAAAGGGGAAGGGCGGTCGAACGCTTCAGGTCGGCAACGTACCTGTCGGTCGTGTTCGACGCGTTGACGGCCATTTGGATCGCATTGTTCGTGGCGTTTTGCAAAACCGAATCGAAGGTGGAGCGCGCCGAAAGATAGCTGACGTAGGTGATGGGCAGCGACAGCAGAAAAACGAAAATAAGAATCAGCTTTTTCTCCAGTGAAAGGTTGGCAAGAAATACCCATCCCTTGCGTATCATCCGGCCGATCCGACGAATCATGCGAGTTCTCCCCCTGATGCTTTGATTTATTTCACCGCTCCGCTGGTGACTCCTTCAAAGATATACCGCTGAAGGAAAATGTACAATATGACCGTCGGCAGCAAAATAAGCAAAATGGCGGCGCAGATCAAATTCCAGTCGGCCGTGTTGACACCCTGGAACCGCATGAGGACGGTCGTGACGACGCCCAGGCTTTGCTTCGGCATGTAGAGGTACGGAATGTACATGTCGTTATAGATGCTGATGGTCTTCAAGATGACCAGCGTGGCGGTTGCCGGCGTCAGGAGCGGAAAAATGATGGACCGGTAAATTTTGAACAAGGAGGCTCCTTCCACCATGGCGCTTTCGTCCAAGTCGTACGGGATGTTTCGGATGAACTGCAGATACAGGATGATTTGAATCACGTCCGCCCCGATGTACAGCACAATGGGCGCGGCCAGCGTGTTGTACAGTCCCATGCCTTTGATGATGCCGAAGGTGGCGACCTGGGTCGTAATGCTCGGAATGATGGTGGCGATCAGGTACGCGCCGAACACGACGGGCTTCAGCTTGAAGGAGAAGCGGCCGAGAGCGTAGGCGACCATGGTGCCGAACAAAATATTCAGGGCAAGGGAAACGACGATGATGACGAGGATGTTGCCGAAGCCGCTGAGCAGGCCGCCGCGTTCAAACACGATGTTGAAATTTTCGAAATTGAAAAAGCTGTGCGGCAGCGAAATGGAGCTGCTGGCGTTGAACTCGTCCTTCGATTTGAATGCATTGACGATGACGACGTAGGGCGGAAAAAAAACGACAAAAACGCCGATCAGAAGCGTGATGTATTTAATCAGGTCCTGCACGCGAAAACGGGATGGTTTCATCACTTATTGCCTCCTCTGCTGAGAACGAACTGTTGTACGGCAAGCACGATCACCACAAACCCGAGCAGGACGACGCTCATGGCTGATGCAAGCCCGTAATTGTTGTAGGCGAAGGCCGTATCGACGACCCGCTGCACGTAAGTTTCGCTGGCGCCTGCCGGGCCGCCTTTGGTCAGCACGAACGGCAGATCGAACACTTCCAGCGCCCCCGTGACGGTGAGGAACAAATTCAGCTGGATCACGGGTTTCATGTTCGGGAGCGTGATTTTCCATAACGTCTGCCACGAATTGGCCCCGTCGATTTTCGCCGCCTCGTACAGATCCCGCGGGATCGCCTGCAGCGAAGCGATATAGATGACCATGTTATATCCCATAAAACGCCATAATCCCGTCGAAGCCAGCGAATAGTTGACCAGCCCATCGGTACCGAGCCAGCTCGTCTCCCCGAGACGGGTCAATCCGAGGCTGTTCAGGAACAGGTTCAGCGAACCGTTGGTCGTGTCGAACACGTAACCGAACATAAAGGCAACCGCAACGCCGTTCATGATGTAGGGCAGGAACAGGAGAATCCGAAACAGGTTGCGGCCGCGAAGCTTGCTGTTCAAGACCACGGCAAAATAAATGGCGATGATGTTTTGAATGATCCCCATGACAAAATAAGCGAAGTTATGCTCAAAAACCTTGAAAATGTCCGGATTGGAAAACACCTCTTTATAATTGTCCAGTCCGACCCAAGGTTTTTCCGGGCTGTATCCGTCCCAATTGGTGAAGCTGTAATAAATGAGCTTTACTGCCGGATAATACGTGAACGTCGCCAGAAGGATCAACGGAATGAGCAGGAAAGAGACGATCACGATCGTTTTTTGTTTGTTGTACGAAAGCGATGAAAACATCTTGCATACCTTCTTTCTGCAAAAAGCTTTTGCTGTGGCCGCGCCGAAAAAGGGAAACAAAATGGATTATCGCCGTGACGGATAATCCATTTTGCTTCGAACCGTTATTTAAAGCGGGCAGGGTTGATATTGGCGAAATGCTTATTTGCCGAGGTCCTTTTTGGCTTTGGCCCAGGCTTTGTTCCATTTGTCGAGCACGCTTTGCGGATCTTTGGCAAGCACGAATTCCTGGGCGAGGGCCGGCAAATCGAGTTGGGCTTTGTTGGAAATGTTGGCGACGTCCATGTTGTCCGGAGTGCCTTCCTGAAGCTCGACGCCGGTGGCCTTGAATTCTTTCAATTGGGCCAGCGTGGATTCCTTATCCTTCAGCGGCGGAATGAATCCGGCGAAATCCGCGTATCCGGAGTCTTCCAGCATCCATTTCACGAAGGCTTTGGCCGCTTCCGGGGACTTGCTGTTTTTCGAGACCGCGTAGAAGAAATCCGGGCTCAGGGCCGCTCTCACCGTTCCGGAATTATCGTAAGGGAGAGGGAAAAATCCGACGTTGTCGGCCGTCGTTCCGGCTCCGATCACCTGGTTGATGACCCAGTTTCCGAGGAAATACATCGCGAACTTGCCTGAAGCGACGTCCTTTTTGGACTGCTCCCAGTTGGTGGAGTTGATGTCTTTTTCAAGATATCCTTTTTCATTCAGCTCGCGGATCAGGCTGAGCGCCTTGCCGTAACCGTTATCCATCGTAAACGGCGTATCGGTGTTCAGCTTGGCGTTCGGGAAATCCGGATTGTTTTCGATCACCCGGGGCAGGTCGTAAACCCAGTTGTTAAGCGGCCATTTGTCTTTGAAGTTCGAAGCGAGCGGCACGATGCCTTTTTGCTTCAGCTTCTCGCAAGCGGCGAGGAATTCGTCCCAGGTTTTTGGGATTTCGGTGATTCCCGCATCGGCAAAAGCCTTTTTGTTGTACACGATGCCCGAAGTGGAGTTGCCGCTGGAGAGGCCGTACACCTTTCCGTCGAAGGCTTTGAAATCTTTGAACGTCATGTTGTCGTTCAAGCCCAAATCGTCGAGCGGCAAAAAGTATTTCGGAAGATCGGAGTTCGGAATGTTAGGGATAAACATCACGTCGGGCAGTTCGTCGCCGGCCATGCGGACTTTCGCCTGCTGGTTGTAGTCCGTCTGGGAAGCTTCGAATTCGACTTTGATGTTCGGATATTTTTCGTTGAAGCGTTTCAAGTATTCGTCATACTCTTTGCCGATCATGTCGGTACGGTTGGTCAGGAACGTTATGCTTCCGCTGATATCGGTTCCGTTCCCTGTTTTCGCTTCGCCTCCGGTTTTGGTTCCCTCTGTCGGGGTGGAGGATCCGCCTGCGGTTTCAGAGGTTTTGCCATCGCCGCCGGAACCGCAGGCGGATAGGATCGTAGACAGGATAATAACAAAAGCTAACAAGTAATATGATCTTTTTTTCATCCTTGTTCTCCCCATTTCTTTGTTTGATAGCGTTTACAGGCTTATTTTAACGTTTGTTCGCCGCATTTGAAATGTACTCGTTTGTTATTTATTGTCTATTTTTGTGCAAAATGAAATCGTTGACATGCAACTTGAACTAACAAAATAATAACAGGGTACGATAAAAAAGCAGTTCATAACCATAAAGATGATCATTCAACCATGATATGTTGGGAGGGACCGCCTGGCAAGGGGAAGACCCGTCGCCGTCCGCAAGCCGCAAACGGCAAACAGCCCCCGGCACGCCTGGAGCGCACGGGGGCTGTCGTAAGTTCGCCGGTTCGGGGAACTTGTTGAAGTATGTTCTTAATAATCGGACCAGTCCCGGTCGCCCGACAGGAATTTTTCCGTCAGGATCGACAGGAGCTGGATTCCGACCTCGTTTTGTCCGCCTTCGGGGATGATCAGGTCGGCGTATTTTTTGGAAGGTTCGATAAAGGCTTCGTGCATCGGCTTCACCGTCGTCAAATACTGCTGGTGCACCGACTGGATGGAGCGGCCGCGCTCCTCGATGTCGCGCACGACGCGGCGCAAAATGCGGACGTCCGGATCGGTGTCGACGAACACCTTGATATCCAGCATTTCTCGGAGCTTTTCGTCGGACAATACATGAAGGCCTTCGATGATGACGATGTTGTTCGGTTTAAGCTCAACCGTTTCCGTCTCCGAACGGGCATGGACGGTAAAGTCGTACACCGGAGCATACGCCGGTTGGCCGTCGCGGAGAAGGGCAAGATGCTCTATCAAAAGCTCGTTGTCGAAAGCGAACGGATGGTCATAGTTGATATGCGCCCGTTCCTCGAGCGTGAGATGCTTGTGGTCTTTATAATAATTATCCTGGGATATGAACGTCACTTTGCCCGTACCTAGACGGTCGATGACGGAGCGGGCTACTGTCGTTTTGCCGGACCCTGTTCCGCCGGCGATACCTATAATGAGCATGGCTTGAATATAAACCTCCCTGATCGATTTGCCGTCCAGTATTGTAGCATAGCCCGGCCCTTTTTTCACCCCGAAATCGCATTTGCGGCGCCTTGCGCCGAAAATCGAGACATCAATTCGACGAATGCATTAAACGCGCTGGTGCGGAACAAATCGCGCCGGAACACGAAGCTGACCACGGAGCGCCGGTATTTTTCCGGAATGGGGAGGACGCTGATTTTGCCCGCCTCTTCCCAGGTTTTAACGGAGGAACGGGTGACCAGCGATACGCCCAGACCGGCCGACACGCCCCCCAAAATCGCCTCCAGCGTCCCGAACTCCATGCTGTTCAGCGACCGCTGATGCTCTTCCTGCAGCCATCGTTCCAATGTTTTGCGGTGATAACACCCTTTGCCGAAAAACAGCTGCGGTTTGGCAAGCGCCGATTGCAGCGATGTTTCGCCGGGTTCCGCGATCAGGACCATCTCTTCCTCGAACGTATACAGCTCCTCCAGATCGGGATGATGTTGCGGCCCGTTAACGAAAGCGGCGTCAAGCTCATACTCCAGCACGCTTTTGACCAGGTCCGAGGTATGCCCGGTGGACAGCGATAACTGGACGTCCGGGTAACTCCGGTGATACTCCAGCATCATCACGGGAAGCTGGACCGCGGCGGTCGTTTCAAGCGATCCGATGCGCAGCGTGCCGCTCGGCGTCTCCGAGTTCCGGGTGGACTTGACCGCCTCATCCAGCAAATACACGATTTTGTCGGCATATTTCAGCAAATTTTCGCCGGCCGGCGTGAGCGATACGCCGCGGCTTTGCCGGTACAGCAGCGAGGTGTTCAGCTCCGCCTCGAGCTGCCTGATGCGGGCCGTGACGTTGGACTGCACGTATCCGAGCCGGGCCGCCGCTTTCGTGATGCTGCCTTCCCTTGCTACGGCTTGGAATATTTTCAAATCGGCGCTTTCCATGCGTTAGCCACCTTCCTTCCACAGTGTCAACATTCAAAGCAGGGTTGTTTATCTTATCATCATTTCCAGTGATGAAATGCATCGGTTTTAATCATTTTACATGATAACATGCCCTGAAATACACTGTACATAATCCTTAAAGAAAAGAAGGTGGCATACGAATGCGAAACTTGCGCATCATGCTGTTGACCGTGTTTGCGATGCTGGTTTCCGGCCTCAATTTTCCCGTCGGCAAAATGGCTTTGGCTTTCGGTTCCCCGTTCGTGCTGCTGGCGATCCGGTTCATTGCCGCGGGCCTGCTGATGCTGCCGTTTATTGCGAAGCGTCCGCATCCCCGCCGGGCGGCCGACTGGCTTAAAATCGCCGTCATCGGCCTTCTGCAGTCTGCGCTGGTGATGGCCGGCATCTATTTGAGCATGAAGACGATCTCTTCGGGAAGCTCCTCGATTTTATCTTCCACGAATCCGATCTGGTTTATTATTTTCAGCTTCTTGTTGTACCGTGTTCGTTACCGGGCCGTGCAATGGGCCGGCGTGCTCATCGGTTTCGCCGGCGTTGCCGTCGCGCAGGGCTTTACCGTGCAGCTGGAAAGCGGCTTCTGGTATGCGATCGGGGCGGGCATGGCATGGGGGCTGGCAACGCTCCTTACTTCCCGCTGGGGCAAGGCATACGACACGTGGGTGATGGCCGCGTATCAAATGCTGATCGGGGGAGTGCTTTTGCTGGCTGTCGGTCCGTTATTGGAGCAGCCGCATTTTATCTGGGATCCGGATCATCTCGGCAAAGAGCTGTTCGTTCTTGGGTGGATGATTCTGATGAGCTCGATCGCCCAATTCGTGGCCTGGTATTACGTCCTGATGAACAGCGACCCGGGGAAAGCGAACGTGTATCTGTTCCTGATTCCGCTGTTTGGCTTATGTTCCGGATGGCTCTTGCTCGGTGAGCCCCTTCATGCGTACGTGCTGGCCGGAGCCGTTTGCACGGGGATCGGCATTTTTCTCGTCAACAAGCCAAGGCCCGCAAAAGCGGTTCAAGCGGCGGCGGAAGGCAGCGGAACGGGAGCGGGAAAACGGCAATGCCCTGCCGGGTAAAAACAGCTTTTCCTTGCCATTCCCATGGAAGTTGCTCTTTTCATGCCCGTAGGCTATCGTTGGAATAGGAAATGATTTCAAGTACCGAAGGGATGGACTTTGGATGAAAAATAAAGTGATTTTTCTGACGACCGACAGCCTGGGCAACGGGGAACGCGAGCTGGGATCGCAAATTTTGGAGACTTTCTTCACGCTTCTGAAGCAGCGGGAGCAGCTGCCTGCAGCCGTTTTTTGCGCCAACCGGGGCGTGCTGGCCTTAACCGAACAATCGCTGGCCTCCGTTCATTTGAAGGAGCTTGCGGACCGGGGGGTTCCGGTGCTGGCCTGCGCCACCTGCGTCGACTATTACGGCGTGCGTGAACAGCTTATGGCCGGGGAAATTTCCAGCATGGGACATTTTATGGAACTGGCGGAAGCCTTCGAAGTGATGACCCTGGCTTAAGCAAACGAAAAGCTCTGTGCCGGCGTTGGCGCAGAGCTTTTTTTCATCGCGTAGGTTCGGTTATATCGTTAATTTGCGCTTGTTCGATGTTGTAACCGCTGTCAAATCCGCTGCAAGAAACATGCCGATCGCTACAACCACTTTTCGGCCCATTTCTCTACCGCCTGCAGCGCTCTCCCCAGTTCGGTTCCTTTTCTCGTCAAGGAATACTCAATCCGCACGGGCCGGTCCGAAATGACGTTGCGAATGACGATCCCGTTATCCTCCAGTTCCTTGATCCGTTCGTTAAGCATGCGTTTGCTGAGGTCCGGAATATAGGCGTGAATTTCGCTGAAACGCTTGGGCTCTTCCATTAACGTATGAACAATAAGATTAACCCACTTTTTCCCCGTGATTTGGTGCGCCATTTCGATTTTTTGGCATAAAGTTTCGTATTTTTCATCGTTCATCCTCCGCTCACTCCTTCGCCCCATAGATCAAAACCATGGTTACTAAATATTATCAGGTTACACATTTTGCAGGGATATGACAAACGTCACAGCGTGCTAAACATACGATGGCGACTTGACAATTAACACCATCATATCACGGAAAGCGCTGTCATTAAAGGGGGAAGGATGCCGTTCATAATTTCGACAAAAAAAGTTTGACAGTTCGACAAAATAGGTTTAATATGGGCGATGTTAAAGTAAACGGGTTATTAAAAGTAACCATACTGTACTATGCACGGAGAAAAAGAGAGAGCTGCTGGTAACAAAGTATTTGGGTGGAATGGAGGAATCGAATAATGGACAATATGACATTTGTCTTGTTTGGCGGGACGGGAGATTTAGCGAAGCGTAAAATCTATCCGGCCTTATTTAATTTGTATATAGATAAAAAAATGCCAGAAACGTTTTCGATCATCGCGTTGGGCAGAAGAGAGACGACCCATGCCGAGTTTCAACAAGTCGTGGCGAAATCGCTGGAGACTTTTTCGAGAAGAGCGGCAAGCGACGAGGCGCAGTTGAATGCTTTTCTTGAAACCGTCCGTTATGCGGCGCTGGATGCCGGCAACCTGGAGGATTTCAACAAGCTGCGTACCCTCGTGGAACAGCGCGAACAAGAATTGAACATTCCGGACAACCGTTTGTTCTATCTGTCGGTAGCGCCCGAGTTTTTCGAAACGATCGCCTTTAACATCAAGGACAGCGGACTAGGCTCCACCACCGGCTGGAAGCGGCTGGTTATCGAAAAACCGTTCGGACGGGATCTGCAATCGGCGCGTCATCTGAACGCGCAGCTCAGCAAAGCTTTCGACGAAAGCGAAGTATATCGCATCGACCACTACCTCGGCAAACCGATGGTCCAAAATCTCGAAATCCTCGAATCTTCGAACCCGATTCTCAAGGCGCTTTGGTCCAATCACCATATCGCCAACGTCCAAATTACGGCCAGCGAAACCGTCGGCGTTGAAGAAAGAGCAGGGTATTACGATCATTCCGGAGCGATCCGCGACATGGTGCAAAACCATATGCTTCAGCTGCTGATGATGATTAGCATGCGCCTTCCGCGCAAAGGAGATGCAAGCGAAGTCCGCATGAAGAAAAGAAACGTCATGGAATCGCTGCGTCCGCTTAATAAGGAAACCATCGCCCAAAACGTCGTGCGCGGCCAGTATGCAGCCGGGGAAATCAACGGCAAACCCGTTCCGGCCTACATCGACGAACCCGGCGTTCCGGCCGGATCGAAAAACGATACCTTCATCGCGCTCCGCTTGTGGATCGACAACTATTTCTGGAGCGAAGTTCCGTTCTACATCCGTACGGGCAAACGCATGAAGGAAAAATCTACGCGCATCGTCATTGAATTTAAAGAGCCGCTAAAAGGACAGAATACCAACAATGATCCTAATCTGCTGGTAATCGAAATTAATCCGAACGAAGGCATCTTTATTCAATTGAACAAAAAAGATCCGCTGGACAACGAAAAGCTTGAACCGATGCGGATCAACTTCTACGAATGCGGCAACGATTTGCCGGAAGCTTACGAAAACTTGATCCACGATGCGGTTCGCGGGGATTCCACGTTCTTTGCGCATTGGGACGAAGTGGAGCTGTCCTGGCAGTACGTGCAGCCGATTTTGGACGCGTTCGAGCAAGACTTGATTCCTCTGTCTTATTATCCTGCTGGCTCCAATGGACCGGAAGCCTCCGATCAGTTGGTTGCGGCGGACGGATTCAAATGGTGGCTGGATAAACCCGTCGAAGGCGAAAAAGCCGAAGAAAAAGAACTGGCGGTTCAGCGCTGATTTTTTAGAAATCATACTGTAAGAGGCAAAAAACAAAAAAGGCTCGGGATAAATTAGTGATTGATATGAAGCATGGGTAGCGAAGGGGACGGAATCGATTCTTTCGAAGCGACAGCGATCGGAGGCACGATCCGTAACCGCAGCGGCTAACATGCGCATGATCAAGGGCTGGTTTCATCATGAGCCCAAACCAATAGAAAATATGGTGTGGAGGGAATACAAATGAAAGTCGGATTAATCGGATTAGGTAAAATGGGATTGAACTTGGGACAAAACTTGATGGATCACAACCACAGCGTCGTTGCATTCGATTTGAACACAGCCGCTGTTGAAGACATGAAGAGCAAGGGCGCCGAAGGCGCTGCAAGCATCAAAGAGCTTGTGTCCAAGCTGGAAACACCAAGAATCGTGTGGATCATGGTGCCTCACTCCGTTGTAGACTCGGTTCTTGACGAGCTGAAACCACTGTTGTCCAAAGGCGACATCGTGATCGAAGCCGGCAACTCGCACTACAAAGAGTCGATTGCAAGATACAATCAAATGAAGGAATTCGGCGTGAGCTTCCTTGATGTGGGCACTTCCGGCGGCATGGAAGGCGCACGCAACGGCGCTTGCTACATGATCGGCGGCGACCAAGAAGCTTGGAACCATGTCGAGCCGATCTTCAAAGACACGGCGGTTGAAAATGGATACCTGTATGCAGGCAAAGCCGGCAGCGGCCACTTCCTGAAAATGGTCCACAACGGCGTAGAATACGGCTTTATGGCTGCCATCGGCGAAGGGTTCGAAGTGCTTGAGAAGAGCGATTTCGATTTTGACTACGAAAAGGTAGCCCGCGTATGGAACAACGGTTCCGTTATCCGTTCCTGGCTGATGGAATTGACGGAAAAGGCATTTGCCAAAGACGCAAAATTGGATGAAATTAAAGGAATTATGCAATCTTCCGGCGAAGGTAAATGGACAGTGGAAACGGCTCTGGATCTTCAGGCTGCCACTCCGGTTATCGCTATGTCCCTGCTGATGCGTTACCGTTCCCTGGAAAACGACACGTTTACGGGTAAAGTCGTTGCAGCGCTTCGCAATGAATTTGGCGGCCACGCTGTAGTGAAGAACTAATTCCAGATCCAAAACAATACACATATATGGAGGTTATGCATCATGAAATTTTTTATCGATACTGCCAATCTTGAGGACATCAAAAAAGCTTACAAAATCGGCGTGCTTTCCGGCGTCACGACCAACCCTTCCCTGGTAGCCAAAGAAGGCGTGAAGTTTGAAGACCGCATCGAAGAAATTTTGAAGGCTGTTCCTGAAGTGGAATCCGTATCCGCCGAGGTCACTCCGGATGCCGAAACCGCTGAAGACATGATCGCGCAAGCCGAAGAGCTCATCAAGATCAACGGCGGAGACAAAAATATCACGATCAAGCTTCCAATGACGCTGGCTGGTCTTGAAGCTTGCCGTTACCTCACCAAAAAAGGCGTAAAAACGAACGTTACCCTGATCTTCACCGTGAACCAAGCGCTCCTCGCTGCACGCGCAGGCGCAACTTACGTATCCCCGTTCCTGGGCCGCCTCGACGACATTTCTGAAGACGGCGTGCTGCTCGTATCCAAAATCGCCGAGCTGTTCCGCGTCCACAACCTGGATACGCAAATCATCGCGGCATCGGTTCGCCATCCGGACCATGTTACCCGCGTAGCTATGGCCGGCGCTCACATTGCGACCGTTCCGTTCAGCGTCATCGCGCAGCTTGCGAAGCACCCTCTGACGGATCAAGGCATCGAGAAGTTTGCTGCCGACTGGAAAAACGCAACAAAATAAGCTTGTTATATTATAAGTAAGGATTTCGCGAATCCTAAAATAAAAGGCTTCCCTCGAGTCGAATGGCATCGGCTTGAGGGAGGCCTTTTTTGCGGGCGCAGGGGGCTTTATCGGGCAGTCTGGGGCTTCATTTTCGCCCTGGCTTTCCGCTGCTTTTTTCGGACGAAAAACCGGCTGTAAAGATAATTTGCGTTTAAAGAAAATTTTCCCTTTATTGGAATCGGTAAAGAGTGTATTATAATTCGTACCTAAAACAAATGAAATCCACATTAATCCAAAAAGTCGGAGGGCAAATGGATAAGCTTCCAGAAGAAATCGGAAAGGTTCTGCAGCGGCATGGCGCCGATCCGGAAGGCGTTTTGTGCTGGATGCTGTGCGATCGGACGCTGGACGGAGGATTCTCGGATACGTACGTGCTGCTTACCCGCGAGCATGTATGGATCCTGGCCAGCTTGGAGGAGCCTTTGCAGGAGAAGACGTACGGCGGTTATGCCGCGGGTACGCGTGCAAAACAGCCTCCCGTTCCGCGGGAGCGGAGATGGACGTTCGAGCGGCTGCCGATCGGGGACATCGAGTCCCTGACCATCGTCAACCTGGTCGCGTCCGGCATGGTGGTGTTGAAGGCGCCGGAGGAACGGGCGATCGCCGCTTTTACGAACGGCCACATGAGGGAGGCAGCGCGGCTGGCGGGGATGTTTGCCAAGGTGAAGAAAAACGAGGAACCGGAGGAACAGGAGACGGAGGACGGCGACGAGCGCGCCGCGTGCCCGAAATGCGGCATGATCTACCCCGAGGAAGGGCGCAAGGTTTGCCCCAAATGCATGAAAAAACATGCGGTATTCGGGAGGCTGCTGTCATTTGCGGGCAGGTACAAGGCTTCGATGTTTTGGATCGTGCTTTTGATGCTGCTCGGTTCCGGAACGGGGCTCGTCATCCCTTATTTGCAGGGGACGCTGCTGTTCGACCAGGCGCTTGGCGGAGAAGGGGCTTTTGCTGGCAAAATCGGGCTCGTCATCTTGCTGATCATCGTGTTTCGGACGTTGTCGCTGCTGTTCGGTGTGCTCTACGGGGTGATTAACGCGAAGATGGCCGCGAACATCGCCTTTGATTTGAAATCGAGCGTGTTTCAGGCGATGCAGCGGCTTTCCTTGAGCTTTTTCGAGAAAAAGCAGACGGGACAGCTCATGACGCGGGTGAACAATGACGCAACCGAGCTGCAGTATTTTTTCGTGGACGGCATTTCTTATTTCGTCGTAAACGCGATGAACATCGTCGGGATCGTCACGGTGCTGCTCATCATGGATTGGAAGCTGACGGTGCTGTGCCTGCTGCCGCTTCCGCTCGTGTTTTGGCTTGTTCGGAAAGCGTTTCCCAAGCTGTGGCGCCTGTCCATCCGCAGGCATAAGCGGGTCGCGGCGATGAATGCCATCATCAGCGATACGATCCGCGGGACGCGCGTCGTCAAGGCTTTCGGGAAGGAGCAGATGGAGAATGCCCGTTTTGGCCGGGCCAGCGGCGCTTTCTCCGAGGCGGAACAGTCGTTTAACAAAATGGGCGTCACGTTGTTTCCGGTATTAAACATATTAACGCAGGTCGGCGGCATCGTGATTTGGGCTTTTGGCGGCTGGAAGGTGATGCAGGGCGATTTTACGTTCGGGAAAGTGATGACCTTTATTAACTACATGCTACTATTGTACGGTCCGATCCAGTTCATGAACAACATCGTCAACTGGTGGTCGTATTGCATGTCCGCTGCCCAGCGGATTTTCGAGATTCACGACGCGGTGCCGGACGTTGCGGAAAAGCCGGATGCCGTCCAGCTTTCGGAAATGAAGGGCGAAATCGAGATCAAAAACGTCACCTTCGGCTACGAGCCGAACAAGGCTATTCTGAAGGGAGTATCCCTGCATGCGCGTCCCGGCCAGATGATAGGGGTCGTCGGACACTCGGGGGCAGGCAAATCGACGCTCGTCAACCTCATCCCAAGGCTTTACGACGTTAATGAGGGAGAGATCCGGATCGACGGCATCCGCATCAAGGATCTGTCCATGGCTTCGCTGCGCAAGCATATCGGCATCGTATCCCAGGACGTGTACGTCATGTCGGGCAGCATCGCCGAAAACATCGCCTATGCCGACCCGGACTGCACGCTGGAGGACTTGATCCATGCCGCCAAGATCGCCGGAGCGCATGATTTCATCGAAAAGCTGCCGGAAGGCTACGACACGATCGTCGGCACGGGCGGGCATAACCTGTCAGGGGGCGAAAAGCAGCGGCTCAGCATCGCGCGGGCGATTTTGCATAATCCGAAAATTTTGATATTGGACGAAGCGACCGCTTCCCTCGATACGAAAACGGAGCTGCAAATCCAGGAGGCGCTGGACACCCTCATTCGGGGCCGTACGACGATTGCGATCGCGCATCGCCTCTCGACGCTGCGAAACGCCGACTACTTGGTCGTGCTTGAGCAGGGAACCATCGTGGAGGAAGGAACCCACGAGCAGTTAATGAAAAAAGAAGGGGCGTATTACGGCCTGGTGCAAAAACATGACGAAGCGCTGAAAATGAAAGAGGTGATCACGGCATGACCCAAAACGAAACGGGAGCGGCACGAAGCCCGGGGAAAAGCAGCGCCGGCATGGCGGACGCGGCCCAAATCCGTTATCTGTCGCCGGCGGATGCGACGTTCACCCGGACGGAAGGGCGGATGTTAAACGTGACCGTCGGGGGTCAGGCGCATGCGGGCGTATATATCCATTGCTCTTTTCCCCATACGAACAAACGGATCTATTTATCGGTCCGGACCGCGGAAAACGAAGAAATCGGCATGATCCGCTCGCTGGATGAGTTTCCGAAGGAAACGCAGGAGCTGCTGGAGGAGCAGGTGCAGCTGCGGTATTTTGCCCCGGAAATCACGAAGGTGCTGTCGGTGAAGGAGGAATTCGGCTATTCCTATTGGGAAGCGGAAACCTCGTCGGGGCTGTGCCGGTTTACGGTCCGGAGCGGCGGCGGGAACGTCAAGCTGATGACGCCGAACCGCCTGCTCGTCGTCGACGTGGACGGCAACCGGTTCATCATTCCCGAACTGGACCGTTTGAGCGACAAGGAATACCGGATGATCGAAGTATGCATGTAGGCTTTGAAAAGCCTGCAAGCAACCGAGTGCGAGGACGGAGGTATCCATGAACCTTAATTTTACGCTGCCCGAGGAGCAGCTGTTTGCCGCGAGGCAGGCCGTCGGGGAGTCCATCCTATATTGCGTCCCGGCCGATCTGACGTATGGCGGAAGGCGGACGGAAAACTATTTTGTCGTCGGCGAACACCGCTGGGCGCTGCTGGAGGACGGGGTTGTCATCGAAAGCCGGGCGATAGCGGACGCCGAAGAGTATAAGGTGGTTCCGCTGATCGGCAGCGCCGTATTGGAAGGGGACGAAGCCGGGACCAAGTTCATCCTGACCCGGCTGTCGATGAAACATGCGGCCCGATACGGATATATCGCGCAAATTTTGAACGACATATCCCGCAAACGCAAGGTCCGGATATACAACGACGAGGATGAGCCGATCTGCGCGACCTGCGGCGGGCCGCTCGTTCCCGGAACGAGGGTATGCCCGAAATGCATGAACAAAGCCGCCGCCCTCAAGCGGCTGCTGTCCGTTTCGCTGGCCCATTCCAAAACGTTCGCGATCGGGCTGGCGGTCATTGTCGCGGCTTCGGCGATATCGATGGCCGGGCCCTATTTTCAAAAGCTGCTGGTCAATTCTGCGCTGCAGCCGCCGGCGGGGCAGTCGCCAAGCGTTCCGATGTTCTTTCTGGGCATCGCGGGCCTGCTGCTCGTGCTTGTCGGCGGCGAAGGGCTCGGGATCGTCAAAGGCCGGATTATGGCGCGGGTCAGCTCGGAAATCGCCGCGGATCTGCGCAAGCTGGTGTATGAGCGGATTCAGAGCCTGTCGCTCGGGTTTTTGACGTCGCAGCGGGCCGGGGATATCATGAACCGGATTACGTCGGATACGGAGCGGATTCGCAATCTCGTGCAGGAGCTCGCCACGACGGCGATCTTTCAGCTGATCATCCTCGTCTCCGCGAGCGTGCTGCTGTTTTCCGCCGATTGGCGGCTTGCCTTCGTGGTGCTGCTGCCGGCTCCGCTGGTCGCCTATTTGCAGCGTTACATATGGAAAGGCGTGCTGTGGAAGCTGTTCCGCAAGCAGTGGCGGGTCTATGACAAGGCCAATTCCTTCCTGCATGACGTGCTGAGCGGCATCCGCGTGGTGAAGGCTTTCGGCAAGGAGGAGCGGGAGGTCAAACGTTTTCGGCAGTATAACGGCGAGTTTGCTGCGGCAACGATCCAGACCGAAAAGGTATTCAGCATTTTGGCGCCGATTTCGAACTATTTGATCCAGATGGGGCAGTATCTCGTGCTCCTGATCGGCTGCGGAATGATTTTGAATAAAGACATGACCTTGGGCGAGCTCGTGCAGTTCAGCGGTTATGCCGCCATGATCTACGGGCCGATCACCTGGCTGATGTTCATGCCGAGATGGGTGTCGAACGCGATCATTTCGATTGACCGGATTTTTTCGGTGATCGACGAGCAGCCGGAGGTGATCGATTCGGAGAGCTCCGTCAAACATTCGATCCGGGGGACGATTACGTTCCGCGGCGTTTATTTCGGGTACAAATCGTATGAGCCGGTATTGAAGGACGTGAACTTCGAGGTGAAGCCCGGAGAAATGATCGGCCTTGTCGGGCATTCGGGTTCGGGCAAATCGACGCTGATCAACCTGGTTTCCCGTTTTTACGACGTAAACGAAGGGGAGATTCTGATCGACGGCGTGAACATCCGCCGGATCGAGCAGGCCCACCTGCGTTCGCAAATCGGCGTCGTCCTGCAGGAGACGTTCCTGTTCGGCGGCACCATCCTGGACAATATCCGATATTCCAAGCCGGATGCGACGTACGAAGAGGTGCTGGAGGCCGCGAAGATCGCCAATGCGCATGACTTTATCCTTCGTTTGCCGGACGGATACGACACGCGGCTGGAGGAAAACGGCAGCAACCTCTCCGGCGGGGAGCGGCAGCGGCTGGCGATTGCCCGGGCGGTGCTGAACGATCCGCGGATTCTCATTCTGGACGAAGCGACGGCATCGCTGGACATCGACACGGAGACGGCGATCCAGGAAGCCTTGCAGCGCGTCACCCGCAACCGCACGACGCTGGCCATCGCGCACCGGCTGTCGACCCTGCGCCATGCCGACAGGCTCATCGTGCTCGACAAAGGCAGAATCGCCGAAATCGGCACCCATGCCGAGCTGGTGGCACGAAAAGGCATTTATTATAACCTCATTACCGCGCAGCGCAACATGGCGAAGGCGAAAACGGAGGCGGCCGTGGAGTCGGTGGTGTAGATGCGATGAATTTTTTGGCTCAACGGCATAATTAGTGCAATGCAGGACGCTGGTGCAGCCGATGGGTGGAAACGATTTAAAGACAACAGCAATCGGAAGATCGATCCGTAATCGCAGCGGGTGCCTTGCACATGGTTAAGAATTAATTTGGAAAGAAATGGGATGCGGATTTAAGCCGATTCCATGGTTTTTTACGCTCGACCTAGGTGAGAGCAGAAAAAGGGGGTGTCCCAAAAAGTCTAAAGTGACTTGGAACACCCCCATGTACTTATAGGGTGGCCCGTTATAAATTCAATCAGAGCATACTGGCAAGATCAGCTCTTCTTCTCTTGATTCTCTTTGTCATCCTTATTTTTTTTATCCCGCTCCATTGCCTCAGCTACGTAATCACGTGGTGGGCGTGGGGGAATTTTATTGTTGATATTAATAAGCAGGATTATGGCAATGATCAATAAAATTATGATTAGAATTAGCAATAATCATTCATCTCCTTGGTGTCAATATTGCCAGGAATTCCGGCCTGTATTTAAATGTATAACAACTAAAAAAGGAAAAAGTTCCCCTTTTATGGATTTTATATTTTTTATCAATTCGATAATTTCTCCGGAAACCGTCGAGGTTTAACTTGGAAGTACAAAAATCAGCCGAAAGTCGGATCGGGTTTCTTTTTGAGGTAGAATAGCGTTCCTTATAGCCTTTTGGTTACGATAAGCGAGACCATGGTTGAGCAGGACAATAACCACGTACAGACAGCGTTGAAGATCTTTTTTAAATTAGGTCTTGAATGTCTTCTGCCATCAGGTAAACTGGAAGTCATTAGAGCGCGGATTTTGCATGATTCCACCAAGAGTCTCCAAGCAGCCTGAATTGCGAAATCCCTGAAAACAAGGGAGGAAGGATTGTATGACGCAAAAGCTTGAAACCCGCATTCTCCATTCTTTAGTAAAAGTGTTTCCCGATGAGGAGCTGCAGGCGGCTCCAGGCAAGACACAGGGTGCTGCGCTCCTGAACGAAGTGTTTTCGTATCAGGTGGCCTATCGCTCGCCGCATCTGATCCCTGCCGTGAAGGTCAAGGCCGAATCGGAGCTTGGAGATCTGGTGACCCTGCGCAGCGTCGGCTTGGTACCGTCCGAACTGCCTATTTACTCCGACCACGACGACAATGTGCTTCGGTCCACGCCGGGTTTATATCCCGATCCCTTGTTACCGCTTACAAGCGGGGAGCTGAGAGCTTATCCCGGGCAATGGCGTTCGGTATGGGTTACGGTCGATCCGAAAGGACAGGCGAAACCGGGATTGTACCCGATCACGGTTCGTTTTGAGACGGCATCCGGGGAAACGCTTGGGGAAGAACGATTCGAACTGGAGATCATCGGAGCGGAGCTGCCGAAGCAGCAGCTTTTGCATACGCAGTGGTTTCACGCGGATTGCCTGGCGACCCAATACGGCGTGGAAGCGTTCAGCGAACGGCATTGGGAACTGCTCGAGCAGTACATAAGAACCGCTGCCGATCATGGCATCAACATGCTGCTGACGCCGCTTTTCACCCCGCCGCTTGATACCGAAGTAGGGGGAGAACGGCCGACGGTGCAGCTGGTCGACGTTGAGGTAACGGGCGAAGGCCAATACAGCTTCGGTTTTGACCGGTTGAAGCGCTGGGTGGATCTGTGCCAAAAGTGCGGCATCGAATACTTCGAATTTTCGCATCTGTTCACGCAGTGGGGAGCCAAACATGCGCCGAAAATCATGGCTGTCGTGAACGGCGAGACCAAACGCATTTTCGGCTGGGAAACCGATGCTTCCGGCGAAGAATATCATACGTTCCTGAAACAGCTGCTGCCGCAGCTGAAAAAGTGGATCCAGGATCACGGCATCGAAGACCGCAGCTACTTCCATATTTCCGACGAGCCGAGCTTGGAGCATATCGATTATTATGCCAGCGCCAAACAGATGGTCAACGAGCTGTTGTCCGGTTTCCCGGTGATCGATGCGCTTTCCGACTATGATTTTTACGAAAAAGGCTTGGTGCAGACGCCGATTCCGGCGAGCAACCATATCGAACCATTCCTTGAAAATAACGTGACGCCGCTGTGGACATACTATTGCTGTTCGCAGTACAAAAACGTCGCCAACCGGTTTTTCTGCATGCCTTCGGCGCGCAACCGGATTCTCGGATACCAGCTGTACAAATTCGACAACGCCGGATTTTTGCAGTGGGGATATAACTTCTGGTATACGCAATATTCGAAAAAAGTCATCGACCCGTTCCGCGTAACCGATGCCGGCGGCGGCTTCCCTTCGGGCGATGCTTTCCTCGTGTATCCGGGCGAGGATGGGCCGATCGAGTCCATCCGCATGGAGGTCATGCAGGAAGCGCTTCAAGACCTGCGCCTGCTGCGCCAGCTGGAGGAATGGATGGGCCGCGATGCCGTTCTTGCCGCGCTGGAAGAGGGCCTTGAGGAACCGATGACCTTCAGCAGCTATCCGAAGGACGCCGAATGGATTTTGTCCAAGCGCGAATGGATGAACGAAAAGGTCAAGGAGCATATCGGCAAAAGCGCGGTCATTTCTTAATCCGCAGCATGGGAACTTCCGATTAAAAAATCGCAGCCTGATTCAGGTTTTGGAAAAAAAGCACCGCTTTAAGCCGATTTTTTTGGCTTAAGCGGTGCTTCTTCGCGTTTGTTGCGCACCCTTCAATTCGCGGTAACGTTTTTGGCGGCCGGATTTACCGCATCGGAATTTTAGGGTTAAGCCGGGCAAGTTCCCGTATCCGTCATTGGGTTTGAAGCTCGTAAGCAAGGGAAGGGTCGGCCGCTTCCCCGCCGGCCATGTCCGCGACAGCCCGGTATAAATGCGGCGGATATTCGGCGATCCGGTGACATAGGTACAAAAACCACTCTTGTCCATAGGTGATGTAGATGCGCACGGGGAAGCCGGCTGCCCTCAGTTTCGCGGCCAAATCCGGGCGGAAGCCGTATAGCATATCGAATTCAGCGTTTCCGGCGTCGAGCCATCCGCGGCGGATCGCCTCGTTGATGATTTGCTCGTCATGGGTCGCAATGGATACGTGATGGCCTTGTCGGATCGCGTCGTGAACCAGTTCCAGATAACGATCATTCAGTGCAGCCGAGCGGGGCAGAGCTTGTCCTTCCGGCTCCCGGAAGGCCCCCTTGACGATCCGTATGCGGCGAGGCGAATGGCTTAGGTCCGCCAAGTCCTGCCGGGTGCGGTGCAAATGCGCTTGCAGCGTGATGCCGATGTTCGGGTAGCGGGAGGCGGCCTGCCGGTAGACGTCCAAAATGCGATCCGTTTTGGCAGACTCCTCCATGCTGATCAACAGCTCCGCCTCGGCCCTCCTGGCTTCTTCGGCCAATTCGGTCAACAGACGATAAGCCAGATCCGTGTCCACCGACAGACCGATATGGGACAGGTCGAAGCAAACCCGGTCGCCCGCTCCGTTCAACTCCCGGATCATCGTTTTCAGCTCTTCGGCAGCCGCCTGGCATGCCGCTCGATCCATCGTATTTTCGCCGATGTATTCCAGGGAAGTCCTGTACCCCATGTCTGCAAGTTTGCCGGCGGCATCCAGGCCGTCCCGGCGCTCCTCGCCGGCGACGTACTGCCTCGCTGCGCGCCGCAGCAGCTGATAGAGCCAAGGCGTTTGCTCAACAAATGATTTCACGTCCGGGCGTCTTGCCACCGATTTTAAGGCGTCCGCCAGACGCCGCTCCCAGTCGGGTTCATGGTTCATATCGCAAGCCTCCTTTTCTTTATGCCTTTAAAGTATACAAAGGCTAGGTAGGCTCGTATTGTAAATTATTGCTCTATGGCATCCGCATGGAGACGTACCGCTGGGGCGTCACGCCGACGATTTTGAAAAAAGCCTTCGAAAAATGGCTCTGGTCGTAATACCCGGTCTCAGCAGCAATATCCGCGATCGGCCGCCTTTTCAAAAGTTCGGTCTTCGCATGGTTGATCCTCAGCAGGTTTTGGTAGGCGTGAGGCGGCATGTGCGTGCCTTTCTTGAAAAGGCGTATGAGATGGAATTTGCTGACCCCCACCGCTTCCTCCAGCCTTTGGAGCGTAATCCGCTCATGATAGTGGGCATGAAGGTATTCCTGAATCCGGCGGATGTATGGCTGATCGTACCCGGATCCTGATGGATGCTCCAGGTCGAGCGTATTTCGGCTGGCGAGCGCATAAATCAGTTCAACGGCAGCGGATTCGGCGGCCAACGGTTCGTCCGCCCCGGCGAGAGCGTCCGCCACCCGGTTGATCAGGCGGCGGCAGTATTGATTTTTGTGTCCTTCCAATAAAAACGGGATGCGAAGCGGTTCCGCCATGGCCGGCTCCAGTTGGTCCAGCCACTGCGGCTTGATGAACAACATTTTATATTTCCATGACTCGAGGGAGGCGGGGCGGCAGGCATGCAGCATGCCTGGCGGAAAACTGATCGCCCTGCCCGTCTCTACCCGATACGCGTGTCCGTCGCACCAGGCTTCCGTTTCGCCTTCGTCGATCAAGCCGATCGAATACTCTTCATGAAAATGCTTCTGATAGGCCAGATCGCTTCGCGTGCATCGTTTGGCCTCCAGGAAAGGCAAATGTTCGTTTCTATAAAAGGTTACATTCGTCATAGAATTCTCTCCATCTGGTGTCCAACCAAAAAATTACAAACGAGATGACTCCGTGAGCGTAAGGGCTAATAGAACGGATGATTCCTCCTTTACATAATTAGACAACGATGACATGCGCACCTGCAAGCTCGGGCAATCGGCTGGCCGCTGTTGCTGCGTACAAGCTGATCGTCAGGGACAACCATCCCGGGCGGCTTGAGGAGAAACGAAGATGGCGCAGGCTTTCTTGTGAAAAAATGAACAAATTATGAACTTCGTGCTTGAACCTATTGATTTGTGAAAAAAATCACAGTATACTGTAAATGTGAAAAAAATCACAACTAAAACATTACAATTCGAAGGTTGAAATGCAGCAGCTTCAAGACAGGCATGAACTTTTAAATTTCTTTAGATGAAGAACCATCGGATTTACCGATTATATTCGAGGAGGAATTACGATGAGAATTGCAGTGATTGGATGTACCCATGCCGGAACGGCAGCGGTGGCGAATGCCGCCAAGCTTTACCCTGATGCCCAAATTACCGTTTATGAACGCAACGACAACATTTCGTTTTTATCCTGCGGCATTGCTTTGTATGTAGGCGGCGTCGTGAAGGATCCGGAAGGCTTGTTTTATTCGTCGCCGCAGCAGCTGGCGGATTTGGGCGTCGTGACCCATATGCGCCATGAGGTGCTTGCGGTCGATACCGATGCGAAAACGATGCAGGTGCGTAACCTGCTGACCGGAGAAGTATTCAAAGACTGCTACGATAAATTGATCGTCACGACAGGCTCTTGGCCGGTCATTCCGAAGCTTCCGGGCATGGAGCTCGGCAACATTCTACTCTGCAAAAACTACGAACATTCCAACACCATCATCGAAAAAGCGAAACATGCGAACCACATTACGGTGGTCGGCGCGGGTTACATCGGCGTTGAGCTGGTGGAGGCGTTCGAGCAAAGCGGGAAGCGGGTGACTTTGATCGACAGCGCGGACCGGATTTTGAACCGGTATTTGGACGGCGAGTTCAGCAGCCGGATCGAAGACGCGTTCCGCGGTCATGGCATCGAGCTGGCGCTGGGGCAAACGGTGAAAGCTTTTGAAGGCAAAGATGGGCTTGTCAGCCGCGTCATCACCGACAAGGGCGAAATCGAAACGGATATGGTCATTCTTTGCATCGGTTTCCGTCCGAATACCGAACTGCTGAAAGGCCAGGTGGATATGCTGCCAGGCGGCGCCATCATCGTCGACCAATATATGCAAACGAGCAAAAAGGACGTGTTTGCGGCCGGCGACAGCTGCGCCGTGCATTACAATCCGACCGGGAAGGCGGCTTACATTCCGCTGGCTACGAATGCGGTGCGGATGGGACTGCTGGCGGCCCGCAACCTGATGGGGCCAACGACGAAATATTTGGGCACGCAGGGCACGTCGGGCCTCAAAATCTACGATCTCAACCTGGCTTCGACGGGACTGACGGAAGGCGCCGCAGCCGACGAGAAGATCAATGCCGAAGCGGTGACCGTCAATGACGCTTACCGTCCGGAGTTTATGCCTACGGCCGAGACGGTGATGCTGAAAGTCGTATATGACAAAGAGAACCGCCGTCTGCTGGGGGCGCAGATCATGTCCAAGGTCGATCTGACGCAAGCGATGAACACGTTGTCGGTATGCATCCAGAACGGGATGACGATCGACGAGCTGGCTTTCGTCGACTTCTTCTTCCAGCCTCACTTCAACAAGCCTTGGAACTTCTTGAATACGGCCGGCATCGCCGCGCTGCCGAAGCTCGCAGCGGGCGAACTGCAGCACGCTTGACCTGACCGCACGAAAAAGGTCATCGGGTCATCTTTAGGGATGACGCCGATGGCCTTTTTTACGCCGTTTTGAAGGAGTAAGCGAACGCAAACATCTGCGGACGATAAAGCGAAAGCCTTAATCCTCCGAATGTTGTTTTTTCTCTTTGCCTCCCACCTGGAAGCCGACCTGGCCGTCATGGCTGCCGACGTTGCCGCCGACCTTGAAGCTTACGCCTTGGCCCCCGCCTACTTGGGCACCCGCGTGGGCGCCAAGCCCGTGATCGCCGCCGATCTGCGCTCCCGTGCTGAAGGCTGCGCCTTGACCGCCGCCGAGCTGGCCTTTCACATGGGCACCGAGGCCGTGATCGCCCCCGATCTGGGCTTCGGTGCTCAGTCCGATCCCTTGCTTCAGTCCGGCATGGCCCTCAGCTTGCACCTGAATGCCGTATTTGCCGCCGAGATTGCTTTCGGTTTCGAATTGGAAGCCTTTTGTTTTGTTATCCAGGTTCGCCCCTCCCTGGACGTTCAGACCGTATTCCTCCGCGCCGACGTGGCTGCTGACCTGGTTGCTTACGCCATGTTTGTCGACCTGGGTTTCTGCCTGGAAGCCGGCGCCGTGTTTGCCGCCAACTTCGATGCCGGTGTTCATTTTCACGCCCGTATGGCTTTTTTCCGGTTTGGCCTTTTCGGGCTCAACCTGTTCCGCCTGGACGTTTTCCGCTTTTACTTCGGCGGGTTGCGTCTCGGTCTCCGGCTGGAGTTTAATCTGAAAGCCTTTGGGAGTCGGTTCGACCCGGGTAGGGTCCATCGCCGAATAAGGCGCGTCATAAGGGATGCCGGGGTACGGAGCGGCCGGGAACGGCGCGTAAGCCGGGTAGGCTGGATACCCCGTATAGGCCGGATACCCGGTGAACCCGCCTCCGTAAGGAACTACCCGTTCCGGCATGGGCCAGAAATAAGGCGATGGAGCAAACGGGCCGCGGAATGTATAGGCAAACGGATAATAGGCGAATGGAACCGGATGTATGTGCTGGAAGCCGGGCCCGAAGGGATAGCTGCTTGTCGTCATGAGATAGAACCTCCAGATCAAATTTGATGATATAGCCTATTCAATGGGGCGAGAAATGACACATATATTATGTTTTGCTTTTGGGGGAATCGGGAGCGCTGCAACCGGCACCGGGCAAAAGAGAGGACGAAAGGCGGGGGCCGGATCGCATCTGGAAAAAAAGGGTTGTCAACGTGAGTGCGAATCTGCTTAAATCAAATAAAAAAGGGTGATGACGAATGCCGCTAGTGGATATGCCCCTATCGGAGCTGAAAAAATACCAAGGGATCAATCCCAGACCGCATGATTTCGACGCTTATTGGGAGAAGGCGCTTGAGGAGATGCGCGCCGTAGACCCGCAGGTCGAGCTTGTCCCGGCTGAATTCCAGCTTCCGTTCGCGGAATGCTTCCATTTATATTTCACGGGTGTAAGCGGTGCCAGAGTGCATGCGAAATATGTTCGGCCTAAAGGGAGCGCCGAACCGCATCCGGCCGTGCTGCATTTTCACGGGTACACCGGACATAGCGGCGATTGGATGGACAAAATGGTGTATCCTGCGCTCGGCTTTTCCATCGCGGCGCTGGACGTTCGCGGGCAAGGAGGCCTGTCCGAGGATACCGGCGGCGTATCGGGCAACACGCATCACGGCCATATCATCCGCGGACTCGATAACGAGGATCCGCACCGTTTGCTGTTCCGGGACATTTTCCTCGATACGGCGCAGCTGGCTTCGATCGTCATGAACATGCCGGAGGTCGACGCGGACCGCGTCGGGGCGACGGGTTGGTCGCAGGGCGGTGCGCTTACGATTGCTTGCGCTGCGCTTGAACCGCGCATCAAAAAAGCGGCGCCGGTTTATCCGTTCCTGAGCGATTACCGCAGAACCTGGGAAATGGATTTGTGCAAACACGCGTACGAAGAGCTAGGCAAATACTTCCGCATGTTCGATCCGCAGCATCAGCGCGAGGACGAAATTTTCACGAAGCTGGGATACATCGATATTCAAAACCTGGCTCCGCGCATCAAAGCCGAGTGCCTGGTCGGGGTCGGCCTGATGGACACCATTTGCCCGCCTTCCACGCAGTTCGCCGCCATCAACAAAATCCCCGGGCCCGTGCAGCTTGAGATTTTCCCGGATTTCGGCCATGAAGGCTTGCCGGGGCTGAACGATAAGATCATTCAATTCATGAAGGATCTCTAATACGGACTTAAACTAGAACAGATCGGAAAGGGAGCCGTTCCCCCCAATAACCTGGGGTCGGAAGCGGCTCCCTTTTGTTGCACATGATTACGGATTCGACGCCTGGTCCCAAAGCTCTTGCATCGGCCCCAAATCGCGCGTCGCATCGTACGGATAACGATTAAGCGCCTGCAGGAGAAGCTTGCGCAGCTTTCCGTTGTTCGTCTGCTGCAAAAGCTCATCCATCTGCGCAATCAGCTGCTTGTATTCCTGAATATGATCCGGGCCGTACACCTCGAATTCGAAGAAGGAGTTTCCGAATACGGTGGCGCGTTTGATGCCCTGGAATTTAACGTAACGCGCCTCCTGCGGATCGAAGGCAATGATGTCCAGGGTGCCTTTGGAGGCTATAGTTCCATCCCCGCCGGAAACGTTCGTCCAATTCTCCTTATCCGTCGATACGAACAATTGGTATTTCTCCGCGTAGGCTCCCTGCCACTTGATGACGACCTTGCTGACGTCTTTCGGTTCGCCGAGATCGACGATAAACCAAGCGTCATCCACGTAAGCGCTCGACCATCTGGAGAGCGGGGACAGGTCCCCGTCCACGGCTTTGTCGGGCGAGTAATACGGGAATTCGGTTTCGGACGATTCCGCGGCTTGATGAAGGGCCAAATTGTCGCTGCTAAGCAGATCGATCGGCTTGTTGTAGATCATGACGTTGTCCAGCATGCCCTTAAACGCGTTCGTATCGCTTCCGATCCGGAGCGTCGGCAGCACGAGCGTATGCAGTTTGGGGGCTTGTTCCTCCAACCTTTCCACATATTCGTCCAAGTTAACGAACAGCGTCACGCCTTTTTTGTCGCCCTTCAGCGTGATATGCGTCCACTGGCCTTCCGGAACCGCATAGTTGAACGTGCTGTCGTAATGCTCTTTCGTAAACCCGAGCTTTCCGGAAGCGCCCTGTCTCAGCTTGAGCGTACCGGCAGGGGATTCCATCAGCACGGCATTGTCCGGGTTGCCCGGGTCGGGTTTGATCCACATCGATACCGTCCAACCGAAACCTAAGGACTCGATCGGCGTTTGGATGTAGCTTTTCCCGCCGTTCAGGCGGACGCCTTTGCCGTATTTCCCGTCGGCCGTGTCGACGTTGACGCCCTTGCCGTCGAAGCGGTTGCCGGATTCATCCTTGAACCGGTTTTCGAAAAGGTATTGAACGACGCTGTTTTCGTCGTTATCTACGGCGATCTTATGGGACAGGTCAGCGTTCGGCGCATCGGCTATCGCTTTCGCCCGCTGCTCGAATTTCTGGAAGGCTCGGTCCTCCCGCGTTCCGGTCCACATTTTTTCCGATACGGCTTGAATGCCGGGAAGCAGCCGCTCATGCGAATCGTCCATCGATAAGCCGTTGGCGTCGGACACGTCGTTCCATAAGCAGAACATGCCTCCTTTGACGCGCGGATGCCCGTAAGGGAGCGTGGTCGTTTCCCATTTGACCGGCTCCCACTCGTTATAGATGAATTGGGAATTCAAATAGTCGCCGTATAACGTAGGAACAATGTACATGTATACGTTTTGGGCATTGACGACGTCGTAGCCGAGATCGACCGCCTGCTGCGCCGAACCGTAAGGCTCATGCCAAATGTCCATCGTCGCGTCGGTGCTGATCGGGGTCACGCCGTTGTATTGGGTGAGCCCGCCCCACAGATGCGGACGTTTGCCTTTGCTGTTGATATGCTTGATCAGCGTATCCATGTACCCCCGGAAAACCTCGACATCCGGTCCGTGGTATTCGTCCGTGCCGATGTTGACGTCCGGGCCGATGAACGTCGGGTCGCTTTCGTCCAAATATTCATCGAATAACGATTTCACGAACCGGACGGTTTCCGGTTTGGAAATATCGAGGTTGCGGCTCTCTCCGAGCGCCGGATTGTAGGAAATAAACGCGCCGGAATGCCCCGGCGTATCGATCTCCGGAATGACGTTGACGCCGTATTCCATGCCAAGCCGCTGCAGGTCTTTGAACTCCTGCTTCGTATAATGGCCGTTTGGACTCGCAAGTCCCGGATAGGTGGTGCTTTCCAAACGGAAGGCGGCGTTCGTTCCGTCCGCGAACGGCGTGCCGACATCATCGTTCAAATGGATTTGGAACGTGTTCATTTTGTACCAGGACAGCAATTTGACGTAGCTCCGGAGAAAATCGATCGTGTAAAATTTGCGCGCGACGTCGATCATCAATCCGCGCTGCGCATATTTCGGATAATCTCTCGCTTCTCCCTTCGGGATAGTGCGGTCCGGATGCTGCTTGAGAATCTGCAGCGCGGTCCGGGTGCCGTAAAACGCCCCTTTGGCGGAAACGGAGGAGATCGAAACGTAATCCCCGACCCGGAACAGGTTGCCTTCTTCGCCGAGCCACGCGAGGGACGGATCGATGGACAAATACAAATCGCCGGTTTTCGGTTTGCCGGCGACGACTTTGAGATCGTATCCGGTCACGTCGAGCACATCCTCGCGGGTCAGCTCGGCCGCGTTCCGCAAAGCCGCTTCGTCCTGCGGATTCACGACGATGCGCGACGATTTTTTGAGCGCATACCGGCCGCTGTCTCCGTACCATTCCTGCAGGGACGGGATGACGTCGGGCTCGGCGTTCCGGTCCGGGGTTTGCTTATGCAGTCCCGGCACCACGACCGGTATGTTCCCCGAGAGCAGCTTCCGGTCCGGGTCTTTCCCGTCTTCCACCTGCACGATCAAATGGACTTTGGCATCGACCAGCGGCGTGCGGATTTGGCCGTCCATGCCGATCACCGGCAGGCGGTCGCTTCCGTACAAGCTGACCCTGTACCCTTCCGGCACGCCGGCCGCCGACCAGTCCAGCTGCGTTTGCCCGGGCCGGACGGTTAACGCGGCGGCGACGTTGTCGATGATCGATTGCAGGTCGTGCAGCTGATAAACCTCGAATTCATAGAAGGAATACCCGTACAGCGTGCCTTCCACAGGCGCCCGTTTGACGCCTTGGAATTTGACGTAGCGCGCTTCGCGCAAAGCGAAGTCGATCGTTTCGACGCCGCCTTTGCAGGAGATGATGCCGTCGTTGGCCCGGACGTTCTCCCAGTTTTCGCCGTCGACCGATACGAGGATTTTATAAGAGTCGGCAGGGGTTTGCCAACGGATCACGACGCGGTCGATCTCCTGGGGTTCGCCGAGATCGACGTAAAACCATTGATCATCCCGCAAGGCGGAGGACCATCTTGTGTTTCCTTTTCCGTCCACGGCCAGCTCCGGATTCAGATAATCGACTTCGTTGCCGGAAGCGAAAACGGGTTTGTGAAGCGCCAAATTGGTTCCGCCGAATGCGGATGCCGCGGCGAATCCGGTTTCGTCTGCCTGCGGCCCGTTTGCAGATGCGCCGGGCTCCTGTCCGTATACGTCGTCGGTGACGCCGGCAGGTTTTTCGGTATCGTGTTCTCCGGGAGCCGGGGGCGGCAAGTCCTTTGAGGCGACGGCAGACATGTCCTGAAATTCAGGTTTCGCGAGCACCGCCGCCGGGTGGACGGCAGGCATCAGCAGGATGGCGGCCAACAACAATGAAAAGGCTTTCATTTTTGTTTTCTTCATTTGTCCCTCCATAATGGTTTTGTTTGATGGAAAAGCCATACACAGCAAAACTTGCAGGGAATTTGCCTTTCATGATGAGAAATTGGATGATAAATCCGCCTTTATAGTATAACGAGGTTGATTTTACCGGCAATATACAGTTAATGACATTGGCAAGGAAGGTAATATTCCCCGGCCGTTGAATAAGATAAAACAAGTTATTTTACGGTATGGGGGGAATCGCGCATGCAGCGCAAATGGGTCAATTCGCCGTACATCTTCGCCCTCGGCATGTTTGCCATGATGGTGCCGAGCCAGGCGTTCAGCTCATTTTACAGCTTTTTTTACGTGGAGAAGTTGGGTCTCGGCATCGGACTGGCGACGCTGGCCCGCACTATTTTTCTCGTCTGGGATGCGGTCAACAACCCGCTGTTCGGGCACTGGTCGGACCGGACCCACACCCGCCTCGGAAGGCGGCGGCCTTGGGTGTTCGGCGCCATGCCGCTGTTTATGCTCACGTTCATCATGGTGTTTTCCCCGCCGGGAGGGCTGTCGCAGAACGGCTTGTTCGCCTGGTTCCTGACGGCCTTGGTTTTGTTCGAAGCCGTTTCGACGGTGCTGTGGGTCAATTACGGGGCGTTGTTCCCCGAGCTGTACCACGGCGACCGGCTGCGCGCCAAAGCCTCCGCGATCCAGCAGAGCTATCAAGTCGTCGCGCTGTTGATCGGTTCGGCGCTCACGCCAATCGTTTTTAATGCGCTCAATTTTACCAGTATGTCGATCATTTACGCCTTCGTGTTCGGCATTGCGATGCTGGTCTGCATGCTCGGGGTCCGGGAGCGCGAGGAATACAGCGCCGGCGAACCGCTGAAGCTGGTGGCCGCGTTTCGGGAAACGCTCGGCAACAAAAAGTTTTGGCTGTTTAACATTTCGAATTCATTTGCCCAGACGGTGAACGGCTTGATCAGCTCGATCATCCCTTTTTACGCAAAATACGTGCTGAAAATCAGCGACCCGCAGGTGACGCTCATCATGGCTGCCGTATTCGTGTCAGTCATCCCGCTCGTGTTCGTCTGGTATTGGATATGCCGCAAGCTGGACGGGGTGACGGTATGGAGGCTGTCGCTCGCCGTTTATGCCGTTTCCGTGCTGCCGCTTTGGTTCGGTTTTAACCTGGTCAGCGGATTGCTGGCGGGCATCGCCGTCGGCTTCGGCCTGGCCGGTTTTTTGGTGACTCCGGCGATGGTGAGCGGGCGGATCATCGACGAAGACGCCGAAAAGACGGGGCTGCGCCGGGAAGGTATCTATACCGCCGTCGCCGGATTCATTACGCGTTCCAGCGGGTTGATATCGGCGCTTGCGTTTTTGGTCGTGGGTCTGGTGTTCGGGTATGAAAGCGGCGACAAACCGGGCCCGAATCCGGAAATGACGTTCCGCGTGCTGATCAGCGCGGTGCCGTTCTGTTTGCTGCTGATCTCGATCGCGATATCGCTGCTGACCCGGTTTGAATTTACGACGCATCGGAGAGGGGATGTAACGCATGGGGAAAAAACTCATCCTCAATTGTGACGATTTCGGGCAAAGCCCGGCCTTGAATCAAGCGATCATGGCGCTGCTGGAGGAAGGGAAGGTATCGTCGGCGACGATCATGACGGTGGCTCCCGGCTTCGAAGAAGCGGCCGCCTGGACCGCCAAACGGCGCCAGCCCAATGTCGGACTACATCTGACGATGACAAGCGAATTCGAGGCGCTGCGCTGGCGCAGCCTGACGGGCGACCCGTCGCTGCATGACGACAGCGGATATCAATACCGCACCGTAAAAGAGTTCGAGCAGGGCGCGGCTACGAGGGCAGTCATGAAAGAAATCGACGCGCAGTACGTGCTGGCGCGGAAGGCCGGCATTGCGGTCAGCCATGTCGACAATCACATGGGGAGCCTGTACGGCATGGAAACCGGGCGCAGCCTGCTCCCCCAGACGTTGTGGAAAGTATCGCGCTGGAAGCTGCCGATGCGCTTTTTTCGCCACATTTACAAGGAGGATCCGCTGCTTGGTTCCTTGGAGGGCATCGAACGCCCGGTGGCCCAAGTCGCGGCGCTGGCCGACGCCTTCGGCGTGCCGATTCCCGATTACTTGCTGTCGCATCCTTTTGCGATCGAGGACGGGGAAACGTACGACAGCTTCAAGCAGTCGATCATCGCCAAGTTATACCGGTTGCCCGACGGCGTCTGCGAAACGTACATTCATCCCGGCGTTCCCGATCCCTGGATGGAGGAGCATATCCCGAATTACGAAAAAAGAGTGTGGGAATACCGCCTTCCTTTTGATGACGACTTTGCTTACGCCCTGCGCGACGCCGATGTCGAGTTGACCGATTACCGGTACGTGCAGGAGCATTTAAAGCGGCCGCGGCTGCGTTCCGGGCTGAGGCTTGTGAAGCTGCTGCGATAAGGGGGACGACATCGGTTTATCCAAGCCTGAAAGCAAACAGGTAAATCCCGAAGGCTCACAGAGGTTCGGCTGGTCGAGGGTTTGGAATGGCGAAGGAGATGCGACAATGAAATTTTTCCCTTCATGGCGAGGCAGGGGTTTTTGCGCGTGCGGACGCCTATCAATTCAATTTTTCAGATCGACGCGGATTTAGTATGCTTAAGAAGAATGAGGTTGACCGAAGGGAGAAACGATGATGAGCGGCGGTAAAACATTGATAGCAGCATTCGAGCAGGCGGCCTATCCGCTGGGCGGCCACGGGCCGCGTGATGTTCAGGTGCTCCGGCAAGCTTTTGAAGAGGTTCCGGGCTCCATGAGCAGCGATATGTACGGCAAGGGGAATGTAATCGAGGATTTTCAGGATAAAATGGCGTCCTACCTCGGCAAGGAGGCTGCGGTATTTTTCCCGAGCGGGACGATGGCGCAGCAAATCGCGCTTCGCATCTGGTGCGACGAAAAAGGGCTCAAACGCGTGGCCTACCATCCGCTTTGCCATTTGGAAATCCACGAACAGGACGGAATGAAGGAGCTGCATCATATTGAGGCAGTTCTGCTTGCGGATAAAGAACGGTTGATCACGCTGGACGACGTGCGGCAGATGGAAGGCGAGATATCCTGCCTGCTCCTGGAGCTGCCGCAGCGCGAAATCGGCGGCCAGCTGCCGCCGTACGGGGAGCTTGAGGCGATCTCCGCCTATTGCCGGGAAAAAGGAATCCGGCTGCATTTGGACGGGGCGAGATTGTTCGAGATTACCCCTTATTACAATAAATCGGCTGCGGAAATTTGCGCGCTGTTCGACAGCGTGTACGTATCCTTTTATAAAGGAATCGGCGGGATCGCGGGAGCGATTTTGGCGGGAGACGCCTCGTTTACGGAGCAATCGAAAATTTGGAAAAGGCGCCACGGCGGCGATCTGATCAGCCTGTATCCGTATATCGTCAGCTCGGAATACTATTTCGACCGGCGGATCGGTAGCATGGCGCGGTATTACGGGGAAGCCAGGGAGCTTGCGGCTCTGTTCAACGCCTGCCAAGGCGTGTCCACCCGGCCGGAAGTGCCGGTATCGAACATGTTCCATGTGCATTTCAGGCTCCCGGAGGAGAAGGTCGCCCCGATCCTGGCGAATATCGCCGAAACGACGGGCGTCGGGTTATCCTCGTGGCTGCGTGAAAAGGAAGCGGGGCCGTGCTTTTTTGAGATCAGTATCGGGGATCGGTATGCTAACGTGCCGAAGGAGAAAATCGAAGAAGCTTTCCGGTTGTTGGGAGAGCAGCTGGAAGAAGCGATAAAGTAGTCTGGTACCCACTGCAACAATATCCTTGACAGTACGGCTTGGGAGGTATGCGACTTGGACGATCATCATCACACCGAAACCGCCACGCTTGCCATGGGCTGCTTCTGGGGGCCGGAGGCGCTTTTCGGCGCCTTGCCCGGCGTAGTGAGCACCAGAACAGGTTATGCCGGGGGAACGGCAAGCGAACCGACATATCGCCATATGGGCGACCATACCGAGACCGTCGAGGTAGATTTCGACCCGGCGGTTTTGGCGTACGACGACATATTGCGCGTATTCTGGAACGGCCACCGCCCGGAAAATATCAACGGTTATAAAGGAAGACAATACCAATCGATGCTGCTGTACCGGAGTCCGGAACAAAAGGACGCGATTGAACGGGTGTTGGAAGAACGGCGCGTTTCGGGCAAGGGGGAGCCGGCGACGGAAATACGCCCGTTTTCCGTTTTTTATGCAGCGGAAGAGAGGCACCAGAAATATTATTTGAAGCGGTACCCGCATGCGGTGGAACGACTGCTGACGCTGTATGGCTCCATCGCCGAGATGGACCGCTCCACGCTGGCGGCTAGGCTCAACGGCCTGGCCAAAGGTTATGCCAACCGATCCGGGGTGCTGGAGGAAATCAGCCGCTGGCCGTTGCCGGAGGAGGAACGGGAACGCATCGCGGCCTGCGTCGGAAGCATTCGCTGGTAGCCGCGTTTACAGCACTTCCCGCAGCAGCGTTTGCAGCCCCCGTTCGATTTCCTTTTCCGTTAAGCCGGCGAAACCCAGCAGGAGCTGAACGCGGCCATCGTTTTTGGGCGTTTCATAGAACATGGAGGCTTTGTACACTTTCAAGCGGCGGTCGGCCGCTTTTTTGATGAGCTCGTCTTCCGTTAGGTCCGTTTGGATCGTCAGAATGACATGCAGCCCCAAGGTCGTGTCATTGACTTGGACGAAAGGGGGAGCGTAATTCCGCACGGCTTCCCTGATCTTCGCCATCTTGCTTTTGTAGATGCTGCGCATTTTTTTGATGTGGGCTCCGAAATGACCTTCCTCCATAAAATAATGCAGCGTCCGCTGGTGGATGCCCGAAGCGCAAGGCTCGAACAGCAGCTTTTTTTTCTCATAATGCGGCAAAAGCGCGTTCGGCAAAATCAGGTACCCGATCCGAACCGACGGCAGCAGCGCTTTGGAGAAGGTTCCCACGTAAATCACCCGCTCGTTGTCGTTCAAGCTGAACATGGCCGGAATCGGCTTTTGTTTATAGCGAAATTCGCTGTCATAATCGTCTTCGATCAGATAGCCGTCTTTCTCCTCGGCCCAATTCAGGAGCGCCAGCCGATGTTGGATCGGCATAATCATCCCCAGCGGAAACTGGTGCGAAGGCGTGACGTACAACAGCCTGCTCCCGACCTGACGGAGACTTTCGAGATGCACGCCGTTCGGGCCGACGGGGACGGGCTCGATCCGGTAAGACAGCTCGCGAAACACGTCTTTCGCTCCCGCGTACCCCGGCTCTTCGAAGCCGACGGAATCAAAAGTTCCGCCCAAAATCGCGCCCAGCAAATACATCAGCTGCTGCGTGCTGCTGCCGACGATGATTTGCTCGGGGGTCGCCCGGACGCCGCGCGATTGAAACAGATAGGCTGCAATGGATTGCCTGAGCAGAAGATCCCCCTGACGGTCCCCGTAAGTGTAGATGGAGGAATCTTTTAACGCGCGGTTGGACAGGAGCCGCCATTTTTCGATGGGGAAATGTTCCGGATCCACGGCCCCGAGGCGAAAATCGATCCAATCCGCCGGAGCTTCCTCCTCCGTCTGCGAGCGGACTTGTCGAAAGTCGGGCGGCAGGGCTTGGCTTAGCGGCAGCGGCTCCACGTAATAGCCCTTTTTGTTTTCGCTGCGGACATAACCTTCGGCAAGGAGCTGCTCGTAAGCAAGCTGCGTCGTGTTGCGGCTCAGGTTTAGCGAAGCGGCCAGATTCCGGATGGAAGGCAGCCGGGCGTCGGGAAGCAGCCGGCCCTGCATGATTTCGTTTTTTAAATGCCGATATACCTGGACGTACCGGGGAACCGGGCTGTCGGGGTCGATGTGGAAAATCAGCTCTTGCATGCAACGTTGCACCTCATCTGTCATTTTTGAAAAGTATAAACTATCCCTTTTTGAAATGACAATTGTCGGGTATGGTAGGTCTATACTTGAACAATGAACGAGGGGTGCATGGAACTGCTGTGGTGGAGTAGCGTCATGTTGGGCTTGTCGGTAGCGATTCCGGTTGGACCCATCACGATCGAGATGATTCGGCAAGGATTAAAAAAGGGCTTTTTCCATGGCTGGAGCGTGGGACTCGGCGGGATGACGGTGGATGTGCTTTTGATGATCCTCCTTTATTGCGGCGCATCGGCGTTTTTGACGACTCCGGTCATTCAGCAAGCGATGTGGATCGTCGGGGCGGTCTTTTTGTTTGTTGTCGGATACGGCAGCATCAAGGAAGCATCGGCTTTTCATGCCGGCGGAGAAGGAGCGGCCCCTGACAAAACCTGGTTATCTTCCTACGGGAACGGTTTTATGGTCGCTGTATCGCCGGGGAACATCGTGTTCTGGCTGAGCGTATTCGGCACGCTGCTGGCCGACAGGCTGGGAAGCACGGGGCAAGCCCATTTCTGGACCATGGCCGCGGGCGTCATTTGCGGCATTGCGATCCATGACGTGGTTTTGATGCTGCTTGTGACGCATGCGCGGAGGCTGATCGACGGGAAGTGGATGAAGCGGGTTTCGATTGGCGCCGGCCTGGCGTTGATGTATTTCGGGGGCATGTTCGTTTGGCGGTTTGTGCAGTCCCTGCAGCTGTAAGTTTGAACAAGAGGCTTCCCGCCCCAAGAAGGGAGGAGCCTTTTTGCGTTTCGCAGGGATGCCCCGCGCCATTCGCCGCCGGACCGCAGCAATCGGCTGCATGAACGAAGCGAACGCCAAGCTGCAGATGATTATGATACAATTCAACGAAATCAGATACATATTCCGGATACCGATTTTCAACTTCGGAACGGAATGGTATGATGATTATGCCAATTTTTACCTACGACATTAAAAATTCTCACGAGCCCTTGAGCTCGATCATACCGTTTTTTTGCTCCCGATGTGACATTTTTCTGCTTGCAGCAATGCTCTCCCAACGTTCTTCTACTGAATCTCAGCAACGTTTGAATCTACAGCAACGTTTCCGAACTCTCCACCACAATTGAAAACGCTAACATGTAGGAGAGACAAGCTTGGTTTTCCCGACTTTTTAACGGATTTACATTCCAGCCCGCAAACGGAATCGGCGTTTCTTCCTTCGTTTATGCAGGTCAGGCCGGGTATTTCCGTAGTTTTGCCGTGCCGACATGGTTACTTACATCCCTTTGACATAAAGCCAGGAGTTTAAGGAAAAGGAGGTGGCCGGAGCAGATTCAGGACGGTTCGACCGGAAGCATGAGAAGCAGAAGTTAAACAAATGAAGGAGGCGTATCGATGAGAAATGCATGTTCCCCGAAAAGCAAGCTGATTCGCAAATTTTTGCCGCTGCTGATGATGATGGTGCTCGTCGTCGGATTGGCGCCGTCCATCGCCGCAGCGGCCGACCGCGGGGCTTGGGCGCCCAATGTCGCTTATGCGGTTAATGATACGGTGACGTATAGCGGAAGCACGTACAAAGCCATCCAGCCGCATACTTCCTTGGTCGGCTGGGAACCGCCGAACGTGCCGGCGCTGTGGCAGCTTGTCGCTGGAGGCGGGGGAGGCGGCACGACGGATACCCAGGCGCCGACGATGCCGACGAACCTTGCCGTCACGGGCACGACATCCTCAAGCGTGTCCCTATCCTGGACGGCTTCGACCGATAATGTCGGCGTCACGGGCTACGATGTTTATCAGGGCACGTCGAAGGTCATGACGGTTGCAGGCACGACGGCGACGGTTACCGGCTTGTCGGCAAGCACGGCTTATACGTTCCGGGTTGCCGCCAAAGACGCCGCCGGCAACGTATCCCCGCAAAGCGCCGCGGTGACGGCAACGACGCAAAGCGGCAGCGGCGGCGGAGGAGGCGGAGGCGGTCAGCTTCCGAAGCATGTGCTTACCGGTTATTGGCATAATTTCATCAACGGATCTTCCAATTTGAAGCTGAGCGACGTGCCGGACCAATACGATATCATCGTGCTGGCTTTTGCCGATATGGACCCTTCCAAGCCCGGGGGCGTTACGTTTAACGTCGATTCTTCGCTGTCGAACGCCCTCGGCGGATATACCAAGGCCGACCTGATCAACGACATCCAGGCGAAACACGCGAAAGGCAAAAAGGTCATCATCTCCATCGGCGGGGAAAAAGGAAACGTCAATCTCGGCAGCGCATCGCCGAACATCGCCAACTTCGTCGACAGCATGTCCAACATCATCACGACGTACGGCCTTGACGGGATCGATATCGATTTGGAGAACGGCATGAACGTGGCCAACCTGACCACGGCCGTCAAGCAGCTGCAGCAGCGGTTCGGCTCCGGTTTTATTTTGACGATGGCCCCGCAGACGATCGATATGCAGAGCCCAAGCACGACTTATATGCAGCTGTATAACAACTTGAAGGACATCACGACCGTCATTAACGTTCAGTATTACAATTCGGGCTGCATGCTGGGCCGGGACGGCAAATGTTATTCCCAGGGCACGGTCGATTTCCTGACGGCGTTGTCCGATCTGTCCCTCCAGTGGGTGGCCCCGTCGCAGCTCGGCATCGGGGTACCCGCCGTTCCGGCTGCCGCGGGCGGCGGCTATGTATCCCCGTCCGTCGTCAACAATGCGCTTAACTGTCTGGCTACCGGCACGGGCTGCGGAAGCTACAAACCTGTCGCAAAATACCCCGATATCCGCGGCGCTATGACGTGGTCGATCAACTGGGATAAAACGAGCAACTACAACTTCGCGGGCACGGTGAAGCCATTCCTCGTTTCCATGCCTTAGTTCCTTTTCCGACAACCCTCGGCCGCACAGGCCGGGGGTTGCGGCATGAGAAAGATACAAATCAACGAAATAAGATACTTATCCCGAAACCGATTTTCGCGCGGGAACATGGGTGGTATGATGAGGCTGCAACGATCTTCATTCGCGATCCGCAGAACTTCCCCGAGAACAGCTTGTACACCGCGTAATGCTGCGCCGCCTGCCATAAGCGGCCGATGCCGTTTTCCATGACAAATCTTTATGGCGGCTTCGCATATTTCCTAACGTTCAATCACCATTGCCAAAGGCGCTTCAACGAAAAATCTCGAAACTTGTTGCTTGCTGCAGTTTTCCCTATCGGGCCGGCCCGATAGGGAACATACCGTCTGCGATTAAGTCCGGTCCAACGACCGGGTTTAATACTCATGCCATACGCCCCCCGTTCCGAAGCCGAAGGAGGTGGAATATGCGTTTGACGAAGGAGGGAAGAAAGGGCGCGTGGCCAAAAAAGGATAGATAGGGGTGTAATATGAAAGCGCTTCATAACAGGATGGAATGGAAGTGGTTTATTTGCTTCGTCTGCGCCGCCGTCATCGTATCTTCATTCGCTTTTGCGGGACGGGCTGCAGCCGCCTCGTCCGACGTCAAAGGCCATTGGGCGGAACAGCTTCTTGCCGGATGGCGGGATCAAGGCCTGCTTAAAGGGTATCCCGACGGCTCCATGAAGCCGGATCGGGCGCTGACCCGAATCGAGCTGATGGCCATGATCAACCGGTATTTTCATTTGACGGCCGAGAAAGCGGCCTCCTTCCCCGATTTGAAATCCGGGCAGTGGCAGTATGCGGAAGCCGCGAAAGCTTTGGAGGCGGGCTATGTCTCCGGTTACGCCGACGGTTCCGTCCGCCCGGATCAGCCGGTTACACGGGAAGAGGCGGCCGTGATGCTGTTTAAGGTTTTGAAGGCCGAAGCGGACAGCGATCCGGGCGTCCTCAAAGCGTTCAAGGATGCCGGTAACATTGCTGATTGGAGCCGACAGGCGCTCGCTTATCTGGTTCTGAAGGGCAAGCTTGGCGGATACCCCGACGGCACGCTTCGTCCGCAATCGGCACTGACCCGGGCCGAAGGGGCGGTGCTGATCAGCCGTTTGCAGGTGAGCGTGCCTAAGACGCTCCAATCCTATGGCAAAGCCGGCACCTACGGTCCCGCATCGGGAACCGAAACGGTTGGCGGGGATGCCGCCGTATCCGCCTCCGGCATCACCCTGCAAAATATGGTCATCCGCGGGAACCTTACCCTCGAAAAGGGAGCCGGTCCCGGCACCGTAACGCTGAAAAACGTGAAGGTGGAAGGGAAATTGGTCATTTTGGCAGAGGGAGTGGAGCTGGTCATCCAGGGAAGCCAACTGGATTCCGTCGTCGTGGACGGACAAGGCAATACGCTGCAGCTCGGCAGCGATGCGGGCATCGCCCATTTGGTGCTGAATGCGAAGACCAAGGTTCTTGGCTCCGGCAAAATCCAAAAAGCAACCCTTAACGAAGGGGCTAAAGGTTCTTCCTTCCAAACCGCTCCGCAAAGCGTCGACGGTCCGCAGGCCGGATCTATCCAAACGGGTGTACCCGGCAGCAGCAGCCCCGGCGGCAGCTCCGGAGGAAGTTCCGGCGGCTCCGGCGGGGGATCGGGCAGCGGCGGCGGAAGCGGGGGCAGCCCCGGCGGCGATTCGACCGTTCCGCAGGCGCCCGTCGTTACCGGAGTCGCCAATGGCGAGATCTATACTTCGGGCGTGCTTCCGAACTGGACCGACGCCGCGGATACGACCAGCAGCGCCACGCTGAACGGATCGGCCTACGTCAAAGGCACCGGCATTACCGAGGCGGGACAATACACGCTGGTCGTCACCGCCATCCACAAGAACAGCGGCAAAAAGGCAAGCACGACGGTCAACTTCACCATGAAGCCGGAGGTTAAGCTGATCGGCTACGTGGCGGGCTGGAAGGATTGGTCATCGGCGCAGCCGGTGGACGCCGCCAAGCTGACGCACATCAATTATGCTTTTACGCATATCAAAGACAATAAAATCATTCCGATCGAAGGCCAAAACGATGACGCGAACTATGCGTACCTGCAAAGCCTGAAAGCCCAAAACCCGAACCTCAAAATTTTGAACTCGGTCGGCGGCTGGGGGGCGGACGGATTTTCGGATGCGGCAATGACCGAAGCTTCGCGGAACGCCTTTGCGGACAGCATCATCGAATACGTCAAAAAATACGACCTGGACGGCATTGACCTCGACTGGGAGTATCCGACCCAAGATGCAGGCGGGATCGTGACGGGAAGGCCTGAAGACAAAGAGAACTTTACGCTCGTGCTCAAGCTGATCCGCGAGAAGCTGAACGCGCTGGGGCTGGAGAACAACAAATATTACGAGCTGACCATCGCGGCCGGAGCGGGCTGGGGGTATTTGAACGGCGTCGAGATCGGCAAAATCACTCCGCTGCTCGACAACATCAACGTGATGACGTATGACTTTGCCGGAGGCTGGGTGCAAAATACGGCCCATCACACGCATCTGTACGGAACGAACATCAGCACGGATTTATCCGTCGACGTTTTGCTGAAAAACGGAGTGCCTGCCCATAAGATCGTGATTGGCGGCGCTTTTTACAGCCACAAGTGGACGGACGTGGCCGGCGACGGGCCGGTGGTGGGACGCAGCGCCAAAGGCAGCGAAGACACGCCGTCGTACAGCGCAACGATTGCGGCCTATAACGAGGAAACCGGATTTACCCGGTATTGGGACGAAAACGCCAAGGCGCCTTACCTGTTCGACGGCAGCACGTTCCTGTCCTATGACGATCCGGAATCCTTGGCGGAAAAGGCAAAATACGTGCTGGACCGCGGACTGGCAGGAGCGATGTTCTGGGAATACAGCCAGGATACGACGGGCGTGCTGCTTACAGCTTTGGCGGACGGCTTAAAGGGCAAACCTTACGAAAAAGACACGACCTCCGTTCCGGATGCACCAGTCATTCGCCCCATTACGGAAGGCGGGGAGTATGATCCGGGCGTCGCGGCAGACTGGAACGATGCGCCCGGAACCGCTAGCGCAGCTTTCCTGAACGAAGCCGTCTACGAAAAAGGAACCCCGATCACGAAAGCCGGAAGCTACACACTGACCGTGATTGCGGCACATGGCAAAAGCATGAAAACCGCCAAAACAACCGTTCATTTTACAGTCAAAAGCAAAGAACAGCCGCCTGCCGGGCCGAAGCTGATCGCCTACGTGCCGGGCTGGGTTGCCTGGTCCGAGGCCAACCCGATCGATGCAGGCAAGCTGACTCATATCAATTATGCCTTCACCCATATCCGCGATAACCAAATCGTGCCGATGGCGGGATCTTTCGACGAGGAGAACTATGCTTATCTGCAGCGTTTGAGAGCGGAACATCCGCATCTTAAAATTTTGAACTCGGTCGGCGGTTGGGGAGCGGACGGTTTTTCGGACGCCGTACTGACGGAAGAGAGCCGGGAGATTTTCGCTTCCAGCATAATAGACTATATCAAACGTTACGATTTGGACGGCATCGACCTGGATTGGGAGTATCCGACCCAAAGCGCGGACGGCGTCATGAAGGCAAGGCCCGAAGACAAACAAAACTTCACGCTGATCCTCAAGCTGCTGCGGGAGAAGCTGAACCAATTGGGTGCCGAAAACGGAAGGTATTACGAGCTGACGATCGCCGCCGGGGCGGGCCCATCTTATCTTAACGGCGTCGAGATCGGGGAAGTGGCCAAATACGTGGACAATATCAACGTGATGACGTTCGATTTTGCCGGAGGCTGGAGCCCGTCCACGGAACACCATACGAATCTGTACGGCGGCAATTTTAGCGTGGATGCGTCCATTCAGCTGTATTTGAACAGCGGCATTCCGGCGAATAAGCTTGTGATCGCGGCCGCATTTTACGGGCATGTTTGGACCGACGTCGAAAACGCCGGTTCCGACGGCCTGGGCCAACAGGCGAAAGGTTCGCCCGACACGCCGACTTATACGGACATTTTGGCCAAATACAACGCGCAAACCGGGTATACGCGCTATTGGGATGAGACTGCCCATGCACCTTATCTGTTTGACGGCAGCACCTTCATTTCCTATGACGATCCCCAGTCTATCGCGGCGAAGGCCAAATACGTTCTTGACCGCGGACTCGCAGGGGCGATGTTCTGGGAATACAGCCAAGATGCGTCGGGAAGTTTGCTGGCCGCGCTTTCGAACGGGCTCAAAGGCATTCCTTATGAAACGGATGCAGCTGCGGTTCCCGTCGAGCCGGTTATAAACGAACCCTGAGCTAAATAATTCAGCAAGTCCCCCGTAAAGCAGTGTGACATGGCATGATGGTCATGCCCGCTTTGCGGGGGTTTTTCATTGGAACGCGTTGCGGTACAGTAGGGGCAGGTTGACGCTTTATAGTTGCATGATCGTACATAAAGTCGCTTCAGGCGTTCTTTTATACTCCATATACAGACAAATCGATCCGGCCGCCGATCCCGACTTCGACCCCTTCGTCTTCCAGCAGGGCCTGCTGCAAAAAGTGGGACTCGTCGTCGCGCAAGGCGATCTCGCCTTTGGCATTGACCACCCTGTGCCACGGAAGATCGTATTTGGCGCTCATGGAATGCAAAATTCGGACGACCTGCCGGGCGGCGCGCGGACTGCCCGCAGCGGCGGCGACGCCGCCGTAAGTCATGACTTTGCCCGGCGGTATGGATTGGATCTGCTCGATCACGGCCTTTGTAAATGGCTGCATCGTTCCTCCTTTGTAGCCGGACTCCGGCCCGTCTTCCAAAAATATAACATGCTTATGACAACATCAAAAAACCTCTAGTGAAGGATTCATTTTGAATGGTATGATATAGGGGTGGGCAAATAATTCTTACTATAATAAATGATCCGCTTCCAAACGATCCAATCACTAGGTAAAGTATATAACAAAATGAGGTGTGCTGCATGGGCGAGCCCTTATATCAATTGAATGATGCACACGCCATCGAGGTGTCCAAACAATATTGCATACATACGGGACTTGATCCGAGTGAGCCTCCGAGGTTCAATCAGAGATACAGTCCAGCGGAGCTGGCCGCCAAGCTGGTAAAGTACAAGGAGTACATCGAAGTCATTCATTTTTTCATAGGCAAATTTTTATCTTCCATTTCAGGCAGTCCCATCACGATCACCGTTACGGACGATCAGGGATATGTGCTGGAGTTTGCCGGGGATGAGACGATTATTAAAACGGTTAAACAATTAGGGATCGAGGAAGGCGTCCGGTTCAGCAAAGATGCGGGCACCAATTCCATTGATCTGTGCCTGACCCATGGCCGGCCGTTTCAGCTGCTGGGACAGGATCATTACCATACCATATTGCACAGGCTGGCTTGTTACTCCACGGGATTCCGCAGCGAAGACGGCCGCATTGTCGGGACGATCTCGCTGATGACGGAACTCGGGTTCGCCCATCCGCATTTACTCGCGCTTCTCTGCACGATGGCCGATTCTGTGGAGCGCGAGCTTTTGCTGCGAAGGCAAAACACCCAGCTGCAAATGCTGAACCAGTTTTTGCTGGATACGAATTTTTACGGTGTCGTCATTACGAACCATCTGGGCCATATCCTTGAAATGAATGAACGCTGCCGCTCGATGCTGCTTTTGGACGGGCAAACCGATTATGCAGGGACGTCGGTATTTAACATCGATTTGATCAGCCCATATTTTCAAAGAGCGATCAGGCGTCATGAGGAAACCATCGGGGTAGAGCTGAGCCTGGCGGTAAAGGACGACGAACACCGTTACATGCTGGACGTGCTTCCGGTGTACGACACGGACCGGACGATCATCCGTGTGGTCGGCAGCATCCGCGACATCACCGAAATGAAGAAAACGGAGGAAATCCTCCGCAATACCGAAAAACTTGTATTCGCCGGTCAGATCGCGGTGGGCATCGCCCATGAAATCCGCAACCCGCTGACCACGGTCAAAGGCATGCTGCAGCTCCTCGGCAAGGACAACTGCCTGCGCCATTATAACCTGATCATGTCGGAGCTGGAGCGGATGAACGTGATCGTGAGCGAATTTTTGATTCTGGGCAAACCTCAAGCGGTGCTGTTCCGGAAGGATCGTTGCTTCCCGGTTCTTCAGGAAGTGCTCAACCTGTTTGAAATTCAGGCCGCTTTGAACTGCATCACGGTCGATTGCGTCGTTCACGCCGATCATCCCATCCGCTGCGACCGAAATCAGATCAAGCAGGTATTCATGAACATCGTAAAAAATGCGATCGAGGCTCTGCCTCACGCTGGGAAAATACATATACTTCTTGAAACCCGCGAGGGATACCAACGGATACGTTTCGCCGACAACGGCGTCGGCATGAGCGAAGAGATGCTGCAGCGGATCGGCGAGCCCTTCCATACCACCAAGTCGGAAGGCAACGGCCTGGGCATGATGATCGTCAAAAAAATTATCGATGCCCACCATGGACGGATGGACATTGCCAGCGAAGCGGGGAAAGGGACGATCGTGGATATTTACTTGCCGCTGAGCGAGGACTAATGCAGAAAGTCGAATAGGGGCTTCCCACGGGCAACCCAGCCCTTTAAAACAGGAGGAAGAACATGCGTATGGAAAACGGACTGAAAAGCAATTTCGGAAAATACGCCGTCCCCAAAGCGCTGCAAGTTCTGGCCGAAATCGATCAGGGCTTAAAGGCGAAGGGCGGCAATTTGTATGACGGGTTGTCTTTTTATCTCGTGCATGAGGAGAGTTTCCGTTACTTTAACACGCCATGCGATGTCGTGGTGTTCGGAAACATCGGCGCGGACGGAATCCATTACGGGCTGTTGACGGATTTCGGAACGGCGGCGGCGCTGGATGAAGCGCCTGTTGTTTGCGTCTCGCCCATGAGTTTTGATCGTCCGGTTCACATCGTCGCCGAGAACCTGGAGCATTTTTTGAGCTTGAACATGAACGATTCGGGGCTTTTTTACAATCATTTTCGTTCCGAGGAGGACTATGCCCGGTTTTTGGGGGAACAGGATGATTTGCCTTATCGCCCAAGCGAAGAGGAAGAGGAGCGGGCTGAGCACATTCGGCAGCAGGTTCGGGATCGGCTTCATCTTCCGCGGATCGATCACCCCTACCGATATGTCCGGGAGCTGCAGGCAAAGCGGGACCGCGATGCCTGGATTCGTGTTCGAGGCGGGCTGCATGTGCTTCGGCCCCCGGGACGGCATGCCCCGTTTTCGGGGGAACGGTTTCACGTCGATCCTGAGGGAAGGTTCGGGACTGAGGAAATTTTCCGTTTTCTGGACGATGCCGAACCTCCGGCCGTGATGGCGCTCGTGCGGGATTTGCAGCTGCATGCGCTGAACGGCATGACGGACTTGCAACACAGGCTGTGGCATGCGCTGGCCGACATCGGCCTTCATGACGAAGCAGAACGGTTGCGGATCAGCATGGAATGAACGGGAGCCTCAGCTATCCTGCACCATCCGTCGGTATTCATCGGGCGTGCAGCCGACGACCGCTTTAAAATCTTTAATAAAATGGGGCTGGTCATGGTATCCAAGCTCCGCGGCGAGCCGGGACAAATCAACGGGAAGGCTTCGGTCCATCGTTTCGGCGGCATTTTGCAGGCGATAAAGGCGGATGACCCATTTCGGACTGATGCCGACGTATTGGTCGAACAGCCGCTGCAGCTTGCGGATATGAATCTGAAAACGCTCGCATACCTGGTCTACCTTGGAAATTTCCCGTTCGTCCGCGATAAAGTCGATGATGCGGTTGATCCGCAGCACCTCGTCGTCCAGCGGAGGAAGTTTGGGCAGCAGCAGCTTTTCCATGGCACGGACCATATCCTGCTCGTCGCCCATGGATAGAATCGTTTTTTCGAGTTCGGATCCGTCCGCGCCCAAAATGCCGCGTACCCCAAGCGGCTGATCCAGCAGGCTGGACACGGGCCGCCGCAGGAAAGGGTAAAAACCGCCGGGCTTGAATTTGATGCCAAAAACGACGCCCTTTCCGTGGATCGGGTAAGAAAATTTTCCGGGAGACGGAGCATAAATAAGCGTTTTACCGGGCTCGACGACCAGATTGACGCAGGGATTCGGGACGACATGCTGCATGTACGGCTCCTCGTCCCGGCAATCCCAACGGATGATCCAGTAATGTTTAACAAAAAAGCCCAGCGCTTCCGAAGCGGCGTGGCGGGACAACGCAAACCTTTTTTCGCCGCCCTGCGGGTTCAGAATTCCCATGCTTGGTTTGATTGCACCGGAAGACATGTCGATCAGCTCCTGAAAATATTTATGGAACAGGCGTTCTTGTCGCGTTTTTACAATACGTGGCATTCTATCAAAGGTATCATGAGTTTAGCATACAATTCCCGTTTGGGGAATTTTGCGGCAAATGAATAACGAATACGAATTCCAAGGGAGCGTGAACGCATGAACAGCCTGAAATATGAATTTTATATCGGAGCCGAGCCGGAAAAGGTGTGGGATCTGCTTGTGGCGCCGGAAGGAACGAAAAAAACGTTTTTTAACTGCGTGCTTCAGTCCAGCTTTAAAGCCGGGGAGCCTTTCGCTTACGTCGGACCGGGCAATGACGGCGATGAAACGGTGCACGTGTACGGGGATATTTTGGCGTATGAGCCGAACAAAACGTTGAGTTATCTTGAGCATCCGGGGCCGTCTTATCATGCTAATCATGAGGAGTTGACTTCGCGGGTGACCTTTACGCTGGACACGGTGGGCAAATGCACGAAGTTAACGCTCGTGAACGATCAGTGGTCGGACAACCATCCCGCTTTTCAAAACGCCGAAGGCCATTGGTGGATGATTCTGAGCAACATCAAAACGGTGGCGGAAACGGGAAATACGCTTGATTTTGGCTGGTAAAAGGGAATAGCGAATCGGACAAGGGCGGCTGCGGATGGCAGCCGCTTTTTTTTTATCTATAAACATGTCCCGCTTCCGGAGATATTTTGCATTTTTATGCATAGCAACCAGGCCCTTGATCATATAAGGTGTAGAGAAAGCTCTAAGGATTTTAGTAAAATAATCCAAAAAATGGGTACAAACCTAGAAAACTTGCAAGTTGAAGCAAAACCGTGCATAAAATAGCAGAACTAAGGACGCCTTCTGATATGTCAGCCAATTTTCACATCTCGTTATCACAAATCAGCTTCTCATTACATATTAGAATGGTATATGGGGGAATCCAATCATGCATTGGACTGATTTCGCGGTGATCATAGCGTCAGGTTCATTCGGCGGTCTTTTGTCAAGTTTGTATATCCACGACGGATCCCTTATACTGCCCAAAATCATCGAACTGGAACTCAGCGACGGATCCAGAAGGAAAAATTATCATATCGGCTTTCTTTCGGATATCATTTTGGGGGCTGGCGCAGGCTTGATTTCGGCACTTCCGCTTGGACTCGAGTTCCCGAAATATATTTACGTGGCGATGATCGCCGGCTTCGGCGGCGGCAGCTTTATCGCGAAACAAGCCAAGCTGACGGCCGAAGAAAAAATATCCTCCCAGGATAAGCTGCCGACGATCATTGCGTCCAGCGCTCCTGATACGGACGGTTCCGATGAAATGACGTTTGAACTTGCTATCCCAGACCGTAAAGGAGAGAAGTTGACATGACCCTTGGTAAGATCACGTTAACGAACGACGAAATCAACGAGTACAACAGGCTGAAGAAAAAAATCAGGGATGCCCGAACAAGGCTGGAAGTCTCGTTGTACACGAAGCAGGCAGAGCAAATCCTTGAAAGAGGGCGTCTTCGTTACGTCAGCAAGCTCGAGCAGAATAAGCCGCAAATCAAAGGCATCCAGGAAAAAAGCAAACCTCAGGTAAAAAACCAACCCCAGGAAAAGAAAGCGAAGCTTTCGGCGTACATGGCGGCAAATCAGAGTTATGCCCTTCCGCAAAGCATCAAACGTACCGCGTTTATGGGGAAATTGGCGAAATCGAATTCGGGCCGGTAAGGCTCTTTTTATTTTGAAAAATGAACCGGGGAAGTCCGCGTTACAGCCGCGTTTCCCGGTACTGCCGCGGGGAGGCGCCGGTGACCTTCTTGAACATTTTGGAAAACAAAAACGGATCGATATACCCGACGGAACGCGAGACGTCGCTGACGGAAAGCTCGGGATTGCGCAGCAGGACTGCGGCCCGCTTCATCCGGTATTCCAGCAAAAAAGCCTGAAGTGACACGCCGTACTGTTCCTTGAATAATCCGGACAGATACGTGCGGTCGAGGCCGACCGAACGGGCGATGTCCAGCACGGACATTTTTTGGCTGTAGCTGCTTTCAATATATTCAATTGCCTTTCGGATATAGCCTTCACGCGAATGCCGCGGCTTCTGCTCGTCGGTCGGCTCGGGAGAGCAGCGGATCAGATCGGCAAGGACCCGGTAGAGAATGCTATGGCCGACGACATCGCTGCCCCGTTCGCCTTCCGCTGCCTTCAGGTCATGATAGAAGCTGCCGAGACTGTTCTCGGAAAGCTCGGTAAATACCGGATGCCCGGCGTGAATTTGCGCACGCTGCAGCAGCGATTTCGCGTTCAGTCCGGCGAACCCGATCCAAGAGTACGTCCAGGGGTCCGCTTCGTCTGCGCTGTAATGGACAAGCATTTCCGGAAAAATGACGAAACCCTGCCCCGCCTCCAGCTCATATGCCTTCTCGGTTGTGCGGAAGACGCCGCAGCCGCTGTGGACGTAATGCAAAATATACGAATCGCGGAGCCCCGGACCCCATGTATGCCCAGGCAAACATTCCTCAAAGCCAAAAAAAAGCAGATTTAGATCCATTTGTCCCTGGATCGCGGGTACGGTAAGGTATTCGTCAACGCGGGCCATAAAACGGCATCCCCTCCTTTTTCATAAGGAACTTACTCTATATTATAACAGGTGAATCGTCATATTTCCCTATTGTAAACGGATACGAAAATGGGATTATGACATGTTTTGCTTTGTTTGCTCCATGTTGCTTCCGCGGGCGGAGAGGTATAGTTAAAACCAAGTTGAAGCGAATCGCGAAAGGGAGGAATCATTCCATGTCCAAAATTACGTTCATCGGTGCGGGCAGTACCGTTTTCGTCAAAAACGTGCTTGGCGACGTCATGACGACGCCGGCGCTTCAGGGCTTCGAGCTCGCCTTGTTCGATATTGATCCGGAGCGTCTCCAGGATTCCGAGCGCCTGCTGAACAGCATCAAAGCCACGCTTGGCAGCACCTGCGTCATCAAAGCCTACTCCGACCGCAAAGCCGCGCTGAAGGGCGCCAAATACGTCATCAACGCCATCCAGGTCGGCGGCTATGATCCCTGTACGATCACGGATTTCGAGATTCCGAAAAAATACGGCCTGCGCCAAACGATTGCCGACACGGTCGGAATCGGCGGCATTTTCCGCAACCTGCGTACGATCCCGGTCATGCTCGATTTTGCGAAGGACATGCAGGAAGTGTGCCCGGACGCGCTGTTCCTGAACTATACGAATCCGATGGCGGTGCTCACCAACGTCATGAACACGGTGGGCGGCATCCAAACCGTCGGCCTCTGCCACAGCGTGCAGGTGTGCGTACCTCACCTGTTCGAATCGCTTGGCATGGACCCGACCGGGGTGAAGGCGAAAATCGCTGGCATCAACCATATGGCATGGCTGCTCGAGGTGTCGAAGGACGGGGTCGACCTGTATCCGGAAATCAAACGCCGCGCCGCCGAGAAGCAAAAGGAAAAACATCACGACATGGTGCGTTTCGAACTCATGAACCGTTTCGGCTACTACGTGACGGAATCCTCCGAGCATAACGCCGAATACCATCCGTATTTCATCAAAAAGACGTATCCCGAATTGATCGAAAAATACAACATTCCGCTCGACGAATACCCGCGCCGCTGCGTCAACCAGATTAACGGCTGGAAAGAGATGCGCGAGAAAATTTTCGCCAGCGAAAACATCGAGCACAAACGTTCCAAAGAGTATGCGTCCTACATCATGGAAGCGATCGAAACCGACGTGCCGTTCAAAATCGGCGGCAACGTCATGAACACCGGGCTGATCACGAACCTGCCGAAGGAAGCTTGCGTCGAAGTGCCGTGCCTTGTCGACCGTTCCGGCATTACTCCAACGTACGTCGGCGATTTGCCTCCGCAGCTCGCCGCGCTGAACCGTACCAACATCAATACGCAGCTGCTCACGATCGAAGCGGCCGTAACCGGCAAAAAGGAGCATATCTACCATGCCGCGATGCTGGATCCGCACACCTCCGCCGAGCTGTCGCTGGACGATATCGTGGCGTTGTGCGACGATTTGATCGAAGCTCACGGCAGCTGGCTGCCGGAGTTTAAATAAGGAACGGCCGACCATTCGCGAGGCCGGTTGATATTGAAGACACACTTTGCCCCTTGATTTCAAGGGGCTTTTTTATTTGGAGAAAAAGCAGGGGACTTCGAAATCGTCATTACCGATGCCGGGAAAAATGCGTCTAACAAGGAAAGGGCCGTTGTGGGCGATTCTCTTTTATACAAAGGAGGAGTTAAGGTGGGCATTCGGAGGATTTTTGGCTTAGTCTGCATTGTCCTGATTGTTTTGTTGGTGTTGGAACAGATTCCGGGCGTGCAGCGTTTTACGGCTGCAAACGTTTCTCGGGTTTATGTTTATTTCACCTATGGGCATGACAAATTATTTTTTAAGAAGATAGAGTATGTACCGCAATTCGGAGATTATTTTGTTACCTATGAGAACAAGCTCGGTGAAAAATATTCATTTATCATCTCGCCCCGTTTTTTTCCTGTGCTTGTAAAGTATGATCCGATCAAACAAGAAGCGGCTGGGTATGGAAGGTTTCAGCACCGTAAACTTGAATAACATAATACAAGGTTAAGCGGGGGGCTTATATGATTTGCCTTGAATACGAATTCGGAAAGTCCGGCAAGGTGCCGGGCTAATTTGCGTTTCATAAAAAAACACAAGCCGTACGCAACCCTCGCCATGGAGGAGAAGTGCTGCCGGTAGTAGCATGAAGGAAAGACGGATAAACGGGAAAGGGGAGGTTGTTTTGTGAAAGCGCTTTTAGTGGGATTGGGCGAAGCCGGAAGCGGCTGGTACCGAAGAGTGCGGAGCATGCACGGAGAACTGGAGCTGGCTGTTTCGGACCCGGACGAAAGCAGGCGGGAGCAGCTGCAGGCGGACGGGGTTCCTTTTTATATGGATGCGAAGGAAGCAATCGAGCGGGAAAAACCCGACTTTGTCATTAATGTGACGCCGCGCCATGTGCATACGGCCATCAACCATTTGGCTTTCGATTATAAGCTGCCGGTGCTTTGCGAAAAGCCGATCGCCGAAAACTACGAGAAAGCCCTCGAAATCGTAAAAAGAGCGGAGGAGGAGCGGATTCCGTTCATGATTGCGGAAAATTACCGCACCTTCGCACCCTTGCGCAAGCTGAAGCAGCTCATCGAGGCAGGCGCGGTCGGGGAGCTGCAGTCGCTGGAATGCGAGTTTTTCCGGAAGCGCCAAAAGGTGGCACTAGAGCCGAACGACGAACTGGAGGAAGTGATCATCCATCATTTCGATCTGCTGCGCCATTTGTCGGGACGGGAGGTCGGCAAGCTGTATGCCGTCAAACGCCACGTGTTTCATATCGTGATGGATTTGCAGGCAGGCATCCAGGCCTCCTTTCGCTGTTCGCTGCACAGCGCGGGGCGCGAAACCCAGTGGCCGGGCGATTGGCGGATCGAAGGGACGAAAGGCAGCCTGATCTTCAAGGATGGCGGGATCGAGCTGACGACGCCGGAAAGCGTGCAGCGCTGGGACGACTTCAGCGATGTTTCGGCCCCGACCGCTTTGCAGGAATTTCTGGCTGCGCTGGCGGAGAAACGTCGCGGCGAAACCGATGCGAAGGAATATTTAAAAAATCAGGCGCTTGCCCATTATACGCGCTTATCACTCCAGCAGGGGGAGCAGGTGGATACGTCGGCAAGCTGGGGATACGGCCCGGCGGACATCCGCAATTTTTTGCGGGCCGAACGGAAGCTGTCCCAAAGCCACGGGGGCCGGGGGATGGTGGAAGGCGCCCGGCTGTTCGGCGAAGGGGATTTCGAGACGCCGCTCAAGTTTTTATATTATTCGGTGCTGCCTCCGGGCGCGTCGATCGGGTACCACGGGCATCGCGAGGATGAAGAGGTTTATATCATCCTGGAAGGCACCGGCCTGATGACGGTGAACGGGACCGAAATCCGGGTAGGTCCGGGGGATATCGTCGTCAACAAGCCTTGGTGGAAGCACGGCCTGTTGAATGACGGCAGCGAGCCGATCCGGGCGATCGTGTTCGAGGTGGGCAAAGGCGGTTGATGCGGGAGCCGAAAGAGCGTTGGCTTTGGAAGGGAGGATTTCGGGAAAGTGAGAGCGGCAAACGAGCGGGAATGGAAGGATGGGCCGGAGGCAAAAGAGGGAGCTCAAGCAAAATTTGACGGAGGAAACGGAATTGAAGCCAAAATCAATACCGCCAGGCACGGCCGCCCGCTGCGGCTGTGGTATGCCGCGCCGGCGGCCACGTGGGAAGAAGCGCTGCCGATAGGCAACGGGCGTCTGGGCGCGATGGTGTACGGTTCGACGGGGCTCGAAACGATCCGCCTGAACGAAGATTCACTGTGGTATGGCGGACCCGGGCGGGCGGCTAACCCGGATGTCCGGCCGTATCTGGACGAAATCCGCGGCCTGCTGCGGGACGGCAGGCAGGCGGAGGCGGAGCATCTTGCCCGCATGGCGATGACCGCCTCTCCCAAATACGAGCAGCCTTATCAGCCGCTTGGCGATTTGATGCTGAAGCCTTTGAATGGCGCCACTCAGGTTGAAGACTATGAGCGGGAGCTGGACCTGGAGCGTGCCGTCGTCAACGTATCCTACCATGCGGACGGCGTCAATTACCACCGGCAGTATTTCGTCAGCGAACCGGACGGGGTGTTGGTCATCCGTCTGACGGCAGATCGCCCCGGCGCGCTGACCTTTGCCGTCAATTTGATGCGCCGTCCCTTCGACGGCGGCTGCCGGGCCCTTGCAGACGGCACAGGCACGGTCGTCATGAACGGGGAATGCGGCGCGGACGGCGTTCGTTTCAGCGCCGCGTTCCGCGCCGCCCATGAAGGGGGAGTGGTGCGGAACATCGGGGATTTTGTATCCGTGGAAGGCGCGTCCTCGGTGACGCTGCTGCTGGCCGCGCAGACGTCCTTCCGCGCGGACGATCCGGACGCAGCCTGCCTTGAGCAGCTTAAGCGGGCGTCGGAACGGCCATTCGACGAGCTGTTCCAGCGTCATGTCACGGAATACCGGCAAAGGTTCGACCGGTTCGAGCTGTCGCTGACGCCGGGCGGCGATCCACTGGCATGCCTGCCGACCGATCAGCGGCTGCTTCGGCTGAAAGAGGCGGAGAAGGCCTCGGGCAGCGAGCCGCCGGAACAAGCGAAAGCATCCGCCGATCCCGGCCTCATAGCCCTCTACGTGCAGTATGGCCGCTACCTCCTGCTATCCTGTTCGCGACCAGGTTCTTTGGCCGCAAACCTGCAGGGCATTTGGAACGACAGCTTTACTCCGCCCTGGGAGTCGAAATATACGATCAACATCAATACGCAGATGAATTATTGGCCCGCCGAAAGCCTAAACCTTCAGGAATGCCATGAGCCGCTGTTCGACCTGATTGAACGGATGCTGCCTAACGGGAAAGCTACCGCCCGCGACATGTACGGGTGCCGCGGGTTCGTTGCCCATCACAATACCAACCTATGGGGCGAAACCCGGCCCGAGGGCATCCTGATGACCTGCACCGTCTGGCCGATGGGCGCCGCTTGGCTCAGCCTCCATCTGTGGGAGCATTACCGCTACGGAATGGACGTTTCGTTTTTGAAGCGGCGCGCTTTTCCGGTCATGAAGGAAGCGGCCCTTTTCTTGCTCGATTACATGACGGAGGACGAGGACGGCATGCTCGTCACTGGCCCGTCGGTATCACCGGAGAACCGCTTTTTGCTCCCGAACGGCCAAACCGGCAGCTTATGCCTGGGGCCGTCCATGGATTCGCAAATCGCGCTGACCCTGTTTGAAGCTTGCCGGGAGGCGGCGAAAACGATCGGCCGGGCCGAACGGACGGCTTCCGGTGAGGAGTTTGGCGGCGGCTATATACCGCAAGGGGAAGCTGAATTCGTGGCCGAACTGGAGCGGGCCATCGAGCGTATCCCGAGGCCGGCGATCGGGCGTTACGGGCAGATTATGGAGTGGCGGACTGATTACGAAGAAGCCGATCCCGGGCATCGCCATATCTCGCAGCTGTTTGCGCTGCATCCGGGCGAGCTGATCGACGCGCTTGAAACCCCGGAGCTGGCGGAAGCGGCCCGGACGACGCTGGCCCGCAGGCTGGCGTCCGGGGGCGGACATACGGGCTGGAGCCGAGCCTGGATCGTCAACTTTTATGCGCGGCTGATGATGGGCGGCGAAGCGCATGGCCATTTGGAGAAGCTGCTGTCGCATTCCACGTACTCGAATATGCTGGACTGCCATCCGCCGTTTCAAATCGACGGCAATTTCGGCGGCGCTGCCGGGGTGGCGGAAATGCTGCTGCAATCCCATGCCGGGGAGCTGCGGCTGCTGCCGGCGCTGCCGCCGCAGTGGCCCGCGGGCGAGGTGCGCGGATTGCGTGCCAGAGGCGGCTGCAGCGCCGATCTGAGCTGGAGGGATGGGGCGCTAATGGAAGCCGTCATCCATCCGCAGCGCAGCGGAACCTGCCGGGTCTGGTCCTCCGTGCCGCTCCATGTGCAGGACCCGCACACCGATTGGCGCGAAGAAAGCGGCGGCGCCGAAACGCCGGGATACCGTTATCTCATCGAGGCTGCCGAAGGGCAAAGCATTATGCTCGTAGCCAAAAAGGACCTGCGGTAACATTCATGCTTCGGCCGAAAGAAAATAATAAAACACAAGCCAGCCGACAAATCCCCATTCCGGCGCAAGGACCGCGAACGTTAAGATAATCACGAAGGCAAGGGATCGTTCCGAACGTGGGCCGGCCCGACCGAACCGATCGAACGGGAGAACGGCAAGTTTCGGCCGATCGGTTTGGATAACGCTTTCTTTTCCAGAATACATTCCTGAACCGGCCTTACCAAGCGAGCCATCCGGCTTTCCGAACCGGTTCAAAAGCGAAAAAGGAGCGATGGACATGTCAGGACAGGCGCCGACGGCCCCCCGGGCAAGCCTCAAAACACCCAGCCGGTTCGCCAGGCAAATGAGCAATTTCCGCAAATACAAAGCGCTCTATTTGATAACGATTCCGGGCATTCTTTATTTTATCGTGTTTAAATATTTGCCGCTGATGGGCTCGGTCATGGCTTTTCAAAATTACAACATTTTCAAAGGATTCACCGGCAGCCCGTGGGTGGGTCTGGACCAGTTCAGGCGGATGTTCACCTACACGGAATTTCTGCGCATTTTGGAAAATACGGTGCTGATCGGCTTGTACGATATCCTGTTTGCGTTTCCGGTGCCGATCATCCTCGCGCTGCTGCTCAACGAGCTGCGAAAGGTGCTGTACAAGCGCATTTTGCAGACGGTCGTTTATTTGCCCCATTTCCTGTCCTGGGTCATCATCGGCGGGATCATGATCGGCATTTTGTCGCCGACGACGGGGATCGTCAATCAGGTGCTGAACTTTTTCGGCTTCCAGTCGGTTTATTTTCTCGGGGAGGATTCCTACATCCGCAGCATTCTGGTCGGCACGGGGATTTGGAAGGACAGCGGCTGGGGGACGATCGTGTATCTGGCTGCGCTCGCCAGCGTGAACCCCGAGCTGTACGAGGCGGCGCGGATGGACGGGGCGAACCGCTGGAGGCAGACGTTATCCATCACCATCCCGGCGATTTTGCCGACGGTGACGATCATGTTCCTGCTGCATATCGGCAACTTCCTGGATTTCGGCTTCGAACGGGTTTTCGTCTTCGTCAATTCGCTGAACGAGCAAAAGGGCGACATTCTCGATACGTACATTTACCGGGTCGGCCTGATCGACCAGCAGTACAGCTATACGACGGCGATCGGCCTGTTCAAGTCGCTTGTCGGCCTGATGCTGATCATGATCGGCAACGCCCTCAGCAAGAAGGCAAGCGGAGAAGGACTTTATTAGGGAAAGGAGCATGCGACAATGAACATCAAAGGACGCTGGTTCGACTGGTTCAACTCGATATTTTTGGCGCTCGTCGGCTGCCTCATGGTTTTTCCGCTGCTCCATGTGCTTGCCAAGTCGTTCAGCAGCAGCAAAGCGATCAATGCCGGTCTCGTGAAGCTGTTTCCGGTGGATTGGACCTTTGTCAATTATCAGGTCATCTTGTCCGACAGCTCGATCTGGAGGGCGTTCCTGGTCAGCGTCATCATCACCGTCGGCGGCACGGTCATCAACTTGATCCTCACGGCATCGCTGGCTTACCCGCTGTCCCGTCCGGAGTACACGATGCGGAAAATGGTGCTGATCTTCATCCTGGTCACGATGATTTTCCAGGCCCCGCTGATCCCGAACTATCTCATCATCAAAAATTTGCATCTGCTGAACACGTTATGGGCGCTCATTATCCCGTCGGCGATCAGCGCGTATAACCTGTTTATCATGAGGTCCTTTTTCGTCGGGCTTCCGTCCGAGCTGATCGACAGCGCCAGAATCGACGGGGCCGGCGAGCTGCGGACGATGTGGAGCGTCATTTTGCCCCTGTCCAAGCCGGTGATGGCGACGATGGGATTGTTTTACGCCGTATCGCACTGGAACTCGTATTCCACGGCCCTGTATTACATCAATAACCGCGCCCTGTACCCGCTGCAAATGCGCCTGCGCGAAATCGTACTGAGCAACGATCTTGGCCAGGCCGGCAGCCTGCTGGAAGGCTTCAACGAAGTGTCTCCTGCGGGCGTGCAGATGGCGGTGATCATCGTTTCGGTGCTGCCGATCATCATCGTCTATCCGTTCCTGCAAAAGTATTTCATTAAAGGGATGCTGATCGGGTCGATCAAAACCTAGAACGCGGTACGTCCTGCCATTGAATGCGATTTCATAGTTGCGAAATTATGATAATATAGAGGTGTTCCGCACCAACGCGAAAAAGCGCCCGTCACGTCCTGCAGCGATACTCCGGAAGAAGAAAGTGGGGGAGGCCATGAAAAAATGGTGGTATGCGATCCTGACCATGATTGTGACGCTTGCAGGCTGTTCTTTTCCGGGAATGACCCATTCGCCGGGCACCTCCGAATCCTCCCCTGGGCAGGCGGCCGGCAGCGGCGCGTCTCCGGGGGCTTTATCGTTTTCCATCGTTCTGTCCACCGGTTCCAATCCATATGCGGCCAAGTCGCCCGACATTCAGCAGGATAAATGGGTCAAACAATTGGAAGCGCTGACAAACACCGATCTGCATATTACGATGCTTCCGCTGAAGGATATCGACAAACGCCTGCCGGTGCTGCTGACCGGGGACGATTTTCCGGACGTCATCCAGACCATCGGCGGGGCAAGCTCCGCGGCCATGGCCGGAACCGTGGAGGCCGGATTGTTTATGCCTTTGGACGACTTGCTCCATCAGTATGCGCCCCGCCTGCTTGCCCGAATTCCGCAGGAAGCGTGGCAGGAAACGAGCTACCAGGGAAAAATCTACGGCATTCCGGCCTGGCTGGATAATCCGTCGCGGCGGGGCACGTACATCCGTACCGATCTGCTGAAAAAAACGGGGCTTCCGGCGCCGAAAACGGTGGATGATTTTTTGAACGTGCTGCGCGCCTTCAAAAAGCTGGGCGTGGAAAATCCGTACCAAATGCGTGAAAATTTCAAATACGCGGACATCATTTTTGGCGCTTTTGATGTGCTGGGATACCAGTTCGAGCTTCAAAACGGCGAGGTCGTTCCGAAGTTTTTCGACGAAAAACGCATGATGCAGGCGCTCTCCGTCTATAAGACGATGCTTGACGAAGGCCTGATCGCGAAAAATTTCGCCACGGTCAGCATCAGCGAATACAGCCGCAACATCAATAGCGGCAAGTCCGGCATATGGACGGCGAATGCCGCAGGACTGCTCGAATTCCGGACGAAAGTAAAGGAATCGGTGCCCGAGGCCGAGGTGGATATCATTCCGTCTCCCATAGGGCCCGAAGGTTCGAAAGGTTACGGGCTTTACAGCTCGGTGATCAACTCCTATTTCATCAATAAGCATGTTTCGAAAGAAAAGGCCGTCGGCATCGTGCGGTTTTTCGACTGGATGTTGACCGACGAGGCCGAACGTTATTTTTCCTTTGGCATCCCGGGCGACACCTACACCATCGAAAACGGAAACATCAAATACCGGTTCCCGCAAAACCGGGAGCAGCAGGATGAACAAGGCTTCCGCGAGCTGCTGTGGCTGACCCATGATTTGACGATCAACCGCCAGCGGATGAAGCTGCTTCCCGGCGGCGGCGACGTGATTCATGCGATCGATTCGACGCTTGCGAAAGAGGGGCTCGGCAATATCGTTTTCGTTCCCGAGCTGGAATCGTTCGGCATTTATCCCGAACTTGCGCCGAACAATCCGAACCAGCCGCCGCCGCTGATCGTCGACCATATGGTCCGGATGATTTACGGCAAAGAGCCGATATCGGACTGGCCCAAGGTGATTCGGGAATACAGGGACCGCGGAGGGGATGCCATTATCCGCGAGGCGACGCAGCGCTATCATGCCCGGGAGGGCGTTCTGGTTTTGCCTAGCCGCTAAAGTCGTGAAACAGACAGGCGCATAGCGCCGCAGCTTTCTTTTCAAATCCGGCGAGAAAAGGGGTTATGGATCCATGCGTGTGCTGATTGTGGAAGATGAACCTGTCATTCAAAAAGGGCTTGTCAAAATGGTGCAGCGGTATCCCGCGTCGTTTTCGGCCATATATACGGCAGACGACGGGGAGTCCGCCCTGGAAATGATCCAAAGCGTGGAGCCGCATCTGGTGTTGACCGATCTCAGGATGAAGCGGATGGACGGCCTGGAGCTGTGCGAGCGGATCCACCGGGAATTCGCGCATGTGCAGGTCGCGGTTATTTCCGGCTACAACGATTTCGGGTACGCCCAGCGGGCGATCGAATACGGCGTCAAACGGTACCTGCTCAAGCCGGTGACCCAGCAGGACGTGCATAACGCGCTCCGCGAAATCATCGCCGGCATGAACGAAAACATCGTTCCCCTGCAAAAATACGTGGAATGGTCGGAAAAACTGGAGCAGAGCATCTGGATGCTGCAAAAAAGCGACATGGTCCGGCTGCTCGAAGAAGGCGAGCGGGAGGGATTGTTTGCGGGGCTGCATGTGCCCGGCATGAAATCCGTGCTGGAAGACTGCCTGCGCATGATCGCGGGAAAGCTCTCCCAGCGGGGATGGCAGCCGCAAATCTGCCTGGACATCCGCGGCACGGACATCAGCAAAAAGGAAACGCTCGCAGCATTCGGGGCGGTGCTTGAGCAAATGTATGCCCAGCTGCAGCTGACGCGCAAAGGCAAATTCAAGGATCCGATCGAGGAGGCGAAGGCGTTCATCGACCTGCATCTTTCGGAAGAGGTGACGCTGGAGGAGGTCGCCAAGCGGGTGGGCCTGACGCGGACCTATTTCAGCGCATTGTTCAAAAAGATGACCGGCGAAACCTTCGTGCATTACCGCATCAAAAAACGGATCGAGGAAGCGCGCAAGCTGCTTGCCGTCCCGACGCTGACCATCACGGACATCGCGGTTCAGGTCGGTTACGAGGATTATCCCCATTTTACGAAGACGTTCAAAAATTTCGTCGGCATGTCGCCTTCGGAATACCGGTCGTCTTTTGGCATCGAGTGATGCGCATGATGAAGCTTCGCCTGCGCGTCAAGCTGCTGATCGGATTTTTGGTCGTCATTTTGCTGTCGCTTTCGACCGTCGGGATCGCCTTTTACACGATATCGGCGAGGCAGCTGTCCCAAAGCGCGGAAAATCAGATGACGCAGATCGTCAATAACGCCGTCCATCATACCAACCTGTATTTATCTTCCTACCAGCGCTCGATGGTAGCCCTGCTTTCCAACCTGAACGTCAAAAAGTACATCGATCTGCCGTCCGACCGCGAGGAATACGAAAACTACCGCTACCTGACCGACATCCGCGATTCGATCGTGGAGCCGGTCTGGATCCGCAATCCGGAGATCAGCGCGCTGTACATCCTCGGCTACAACGGCAATGCGCTGTATTATTTCAACGGGGGCACCGAACCGTTCCTCGGCCCGGAAGATACGGCCAAACAAATCGATTACTTCAAGAAACATACGGACCCGTCCGGGCGCCTGACCATCGTCAATCACAGCATCCAGGGGGAAGGGGCGCCGATGCTGACCTTGATCCGCCGCATCCGCGGGCTGCGTTCCCCGGAGATGAAAGGTTTTGTCGGCATCGAGGTCAAGTCCGAGGAGCTGTCGACGCTATGGAAAGGGATCGATCTCGGGAAGGACAGCTATTTTTTTATCGTTGATAATGAGGGACGGATTCAATACCATGCCGATCCCGGGATGACCGGAAAGGTGCTTCCCGCCAGTTTGGCCAACCAGATTTCGGGGGCGGGAGCTTCGATGTTCCACAGCTCGGCGGAGGGCGAGAAACGGGCGTACATCAGCCGCAAGGCCGACTACTCGGACTGGAACCTGGTCGTGTCCATCCCCGACAGCCAGCTTACGAAGCCGCTCGAAACGACGCGGACGCTGATTTTCATCGTAGCGGGAATCACGTTCCTTTGCGCGCTGTTCCTGGCGAACCGCTTCGGCGGGGCGATCACGAATCCGATCCGCAGGCTGATGAAAGGGATGAGCCAGACCGAAAAAGGGAACTGGGAATTCATCCCCCTCCCGAAACGGCACGACGAAATTACGGAGCTGATCATCCGCTACAATTTGATGGTCAATCGGCTGTCGGAGCTGGTGGACATCGTCTACCAGTCCGAGCTGAAAAACAAGGAGATGCAGGCCGAGCGGCAGAAGGCGGAATTCCAGTCGCTGCAGCTGCAGATCAATCCGCATTTTTTGTACAACACGCTGGAAACGGTCGTCTGTTATGCCGTCATTCAGGACTCGGAGGAAATTTCCGAAATCGTCGGGGCGCTTTCCTATATGCTGCATTATTCGGTGCGGACCCATTTGGAGGAAATTACGGTCGCCAACGAGCTGAAGCACGTCATGTATTTTATGGTGATCATCAACCACCGCATCGGACGGACGTTCGAGATCGATTTGCGGGTCGCGCCCGAGCTTTTGCTGCGGAAAATGGTCCGCTTGACGCTGCAGCCGCTCGTGGAAAACGTGTTTCAGCATGCGTTCCGCGGCGGAATCGAGGATCATCATGCGATTGCGATCGATGCGGGCGAAGAGGAGGACTGCTTCTGGGTCAGCGTCGAGGACAACGGCTGCGGCATGGCGCCGGAGCGTCTCGAGGAGCTGCGCGCCAAGCTGCGCGAAAATCGGCTGGCCGACGGCGGCGGGGAAGGGCAAATTCACGGCGGCATCGGCGTCGCCAACGTGCACCGGCGCATTCAGCTCGTGTTCGGGGAGGATTATGGGCTGAGCGTGGAAAGCAGCCCGGGGCGCGGCACGAAAATGATCATGCGCATGCCGCGCACGGCGGCGGCTCACGAAAAGGAAGCGGCAGACGGAGCCGGAACATGGCTGCCTTCCGGCCGGTCCGATGGGGACGCGTGGCGGGCGGGGTGACCTTCTGAACGATAGAAATGGAACAGCCGGGAGACCGGTTGTTTTTTTGTTTGCCGTCCATTGCCTTCAGCTGCGGCCGTCACATCCTAAAAAAACACACCACCAGCATAATCCGCCCCATGGGTGCGCCCCGGGCTTTCGTTTTATCATGAGATCAGCAAGGAATGAATGCCTGTCTCTACAGTAACGGAAAGGGGAAAAGCCAATGAAGAAATGGATTAGCCTGGTTTTGGCATCGGCGCTTCTGACGGTTGGCGTCGCAGGATGCGGCAAAGGCAGCGGCTCCGAAGCGGCAGACGCTTCCGACGAGTCCAAGCCGCTCAAATTTTCGATCTCCCTGACAACAAGCGGAAACAGTTACGCAGAAAGCGCAAAGGATATCAACAACGACAAGTGGGTCAAAGAATTTGAAAAGAGGGCGAACATCGACGTAGACATCCGGATGATTCCGCTCAAGGATTTCGACTCCAAGATGTCGATCATGTTTGCGGGCGGGGAGATTCCTGACGTGGTGCAAAACGTCGGCGGCGCGACGGACAAATCGATGTCGGGATCCATTGAAGCCGGCGTGTTTATGCCGCTCGACGACCTGCTCAAGGAGTATGCGCCGAATATTATGAAAGCGGTTCCGAAGGAAGCCTGGGCCGAAGTGAGCTATAAAGGAAAAATCTACGGCGTGCCGACATGGCTGAGCAACCCTTCTCGCCGCGCGACGTTTATCCGGACCGACCTGCTCGAAAAAACTGGGCTTCCGGTGCCGAAAACGATGGACGATCTTCTGAACGTGCTGCGCGCATTCAAAAAGCTGGGCGTGCCTGCGCCGTACCAAGCCCGCGAGAACTTTAAATATGCGGACATCGGCTTCGGGGCCTACGACGCGCTCGGATACCAGTTCATGGAGAAGGACGGCGAAGTCGTTCCGAAATTCTTCAATGCCGAGAACATGGAAAAAGCGCTCAACTTCTATAAAACGATGTATGAAGAGGGCCTGATTCAGAAGGACTTTGCCACCATCCAGGCGCCGCAGTACACCGAGAACATCCAGGCGGGGAACGCGGGCATTTGGACGGCGAACGCCGCCGGCCTGCTCGATTTCCGCACCAAAATCCAGGAGGCCGTGCCGGATGCGAAGGTCGATATCATCCCGTCTCCCGAAGGAGACAACGGCTTGAAAGGCTACGGCCTGTACAGCTCGGTCAACACCTCCCTGTATATCAACAGCAAGGTCAGCAAGGAAAAAGCGATCCGCATCATCAAGCTGTTCGACTGGATGCAGACGCCGGAGGCCGTGAAGTTCTTCAGCTTCGGCATCGAGGGCGAAAATTACACCGAAAAAGACGGCAAGATCGATTATAAGTTCCCGACGGACAAACAAGGCAATGACGAACAAGGTTTCCGTTCCTTGCTCAGATGGGTGGGCGACGCAACGATCAACCGCGAGCGCACCGAGCTGCTTCCGGGCGGTACGGACGTGCTGAAGGCGCTGGACGAAACGCTGGCCCACGAAGGCATCGGCGGCATCGGTTTCGTGCCGGACCTGGAAACCTTCAGCCAATTCCCGGATTTGGCGTCCAAACGTCCCGACCAGGCGCCGAAGCTGATCATCGACCACATGGTGAAAATGATTTACGGCAAGGAGCCGATCTCGGATTGGCCGAAGGTCATCGAGGAGTATAAGCAAAAAGGCGGCAATGAAATTGTCAAAGAGGCGACCGAACGCTTCAAAAACAACGACGGCATTCTGAATCAATCGAGCCGCAACCAATAACATCCGCGGCAAGCGGGGAAAGAGGTGTACAGCATGGATACGGGTTCCGCGGAAGCATGGAGGCTGAAGCTCCTTACCCCGTCTTCCTGGTGGGGCGCTAGGTGGCGCGAAGCGCTTCCGGCCGGAAACGGCCGTCTCGGAGCGGCGGTGTACGGAGGCGTTCATCACGAGACCATCATGCTGACGCACGGCGATTTATGGTGGCAGAGCCGCACGCCCGAGCTGCCCGACGTCAGCGAACGGCTTGCGGAAATGCGCCGGCTGATGCTGGCGGGCCGGGAGGCGGAGGCCGAGCCGATGTTGATTCAGGAGCTTCAGGACCTTGGATACGATCCGGTGATGGCCGTTCCGCTTGCGCTGGGCGATCTGACGATCCGTTGCGAAGTAGGCGAAGGATTCAAACACTATTTCCGCGAGCTGGATATGCAGACCGGCGAAATCATCGTTCGCTGGCAGGACAGGGGGGCCGCTTTCGAGCGGGCCCTGTTCGTATCCCGCCCCGATGACATGGTCGTGATGGAGCTGCGCGCGGAAGAGCCTTCGGCCGTAAGGGCCGGTTTATCGCTGGGGCTCCATGACCCTGCCGATGTTAAACGGCCGCCGGGCCGGCCTGAAGCGCCGCTGCCGACGGACGCGGAGTCGGGGGCGGACGGCACTTATGTATGGTACGCGGCCCGCAGCGACGACGGCAGCGAATTCGGAGCGGTAGCCCGGATCGTTCCGGCGGACGGCAGCTTGACCGCCGACGGGGCGGAAACGGTGGTTGAAGGCGCCGGGAAGGTGCTCGTTTTGCTCCGCATGTTCGTTTCCGGCAGCAGGGAAGCGGAGTGGGCGAGACTGAAAGCTGAACTGGCGGCGGAGCAAAGAGGCTACCGCGAACTGCTGGCCGCGCATGTCCGCGAGCATCGAGGGCTGTTTGACCGGGTATCGCTGGATCTCTCCGCGGGCGGGCGGGATCGTTCCAATGAGGAGCTGCTGCTCGAAGCCTATCAAGGCGAAGCGCCGCTGGCCCTGGTGGAGAAAATGTGGGCGTACGGCAGGTACCTGCTCATTTCAAGCTCCCGCGAAGGCGGCAATCCCTGTCATCTTTACGGATTATGGTGCGGCGAGTACCGGGGCTTTTGGGCGTTCAACATGGCCAATGAAAACCTGCAGATGATGTATTGGCAGGCGCTGAGCGGCCGGATGCCGGAGCTGCTCCTGACGGTGTTCGATTATATGGAGCGGCTGCTGGACGATTTCCGCTTGAATGCCCGGCATCTTTTTGGCTGCAGGGGAATTTTTATCCCGGCGCCGACGGCTCCGGATTCGGGGCTCGTCAAAACGCTTGCGCCGCATATCGTCCACTGGACGGGAGCGGCGGGCTGGATCGCCCAGCATTATTACGATTATTACCTTTATACCGGCGACAGGGAGTTTCTTAGAAACCGGGCGCTCCCGTTTTTAAGGGAGGTTGCTTTGTTTTATGAAGATTTTTTTGTCGTCGGGGAAGACGGCAGGCTGCTTAGCTGCCCGTCCAATTCGCCGGAGAACAAACCCGGCAACGGGGCGGGGGGACCGAAAGGGACGACGGTCAACGCGACGATGGATTTTGCCATCGCGAAGGAGGTGCTGAGCCGCCTGGTGGCGGGGGCCGGGGAGGAAGGCATGTACCCGGGCGAAATTCCCGTCTGGAAGGAGCTGCTGCGGCGCATTCCGGATTACCAGGTGAATGAAGACGGCGCGGTCCGGGAATGGATGCATCCTTCATACGACGACGAATACCACCACCGCCATCAGTCGCATCTTTATCCGGTGTTTCCGGGCAAGGAGATGACGAAGGAGAAGGACCCTGCTTTGTTCGAGGCGTTTTGGACGGCGGTCCGGAAAAGGCTGGTCGTCGGGATCAAAGAGCAGACCGGCTGGTCGCTTGCCCATATGGCAAATTTGTACGCCCGCCTGGGCGAGGGGGATTTGGCGCTGGAATGCCTGGATTTGCTAAGCCGCTCGTCGGTGATCAACAACTTTTATACGCTCCATAACGACTGGCGGCAGATGGGGATTGGCCTCGCCATGGACTGGGCACCGGTGCAGCTGGATGCGAACATGGGCTGGACGGCGGCGGTGCAGGAAATGCTGCTGTATTCCGAGCCGGGGCTGCTGAAGATTCTTCCGGCGCTGCCTTCGAAGTGGCGAAGGGCGCGCGTGCAGGGGCTGTCGGCCTGCGGCGGCATCGAAGTGGACATCGGTTGGGATGGGGAACAAGGGTGGCTGGAGGTAAAGCTGGCATCGTCAACGGCCGATCAGCGCGTCTTGGTGAAGCTGCCTGAGGGGGCCGAAACGGTTGAGGGGAGTTGTACGCTCCGGAATACTGCCGGACAGAGGGCTTTGGCTGCCAAGCAGAGGATGGAGATTCCGTTGCGGCTTCATGCCGGCGAGGTGACGGTTCTGACAGCAACATTCAGGCCGTCGGCGAAGCGGAGTTGAGCCGGTTATCCGCCTATTTTCAGGCCGTATCATCGGGTTCCGGGCCGGCAAAAGTGATGTGCTTCGGGCGCGGCCCGGCGATGGACGAAGGATGAGCCGAAATGAAAACAATACAAACGTAAGCTGGCAACCGAAGGAGGGTTCCGGATGAAAGAGGCATCTTTGCTGGACGACATCATGGCGATGGACGTCATCGATACGCATACCCATCTGGCGGGCGACCATCTGTGCGCGGAAGACTTTTGGGAAATCGCCGACTATTTCTGGCTGAACCGCGAGCTTCAGAGCGCAGGGTATCCGCCCGGGGCAGGATCTTTGCCGGAGGAAAAGCGGATCGAAGCTTTCCTGAACGCCTACCATGTTTCGCGCAACACGCTGATGAACATCGCGTTCACCACGATCTTGAAGGACTTGTACGGGGTGAAGCTGACGGACGCGGCATCGGTCCGGGAAGCGGATGCGCGGATCAAGGCACATCGTAAAGATCCCGGCTGGGCGCAGAACGTTGCGGACCGGCTGCATGTACGCCGTTTTGCCGTCAATCATCCGCAGCATGCCTCATTCGAAGGCATGGCGCACGATGCGCTGCTGTTTCCGCGGATCGACGGCTGGCTGCCGAAGCTGGTCGGACAAATATTGCAGTCGGATCGGCGGGAAGAAGCGTTTGAACTGGCCAAGGAACAAGTTCGCAAACAGTTGGGCGAATATCAGGAGATGGGCTGCCCCGGCATCATGACCACGCTCCCGGAGTTTGAGGCGTCGGCGCATGAAACGTACCGGATCGGCAGGGACAGCCGGTCCGACGAGGTGCTGTTCATGCTTTTGCACGAAGCGTGCGCGGAGCTGGAGCGCCGCGGCATGTTTCTGCAGCTGTTTCTCGGCGTGGAGCGCAGATGGGGCATCGCTTCCGCGGCGCCGGTCAATGACCCGCTCCGGGTCGTCCGGCTGTACGGATTTTTTGAAAAATACTCCATCCCGTTTGAACTGGTCACCGCCGCGGAGCTGAGCAATCTGGACGTCGTGCAGGCGGCATGGAATTTCCCGAATGTTCACGTCGGCGGGATGTGGTGGTACAACTTCCGGGCAAGCACGTATACGCAAAGCATGCAGTATCGGCTCGAAGCGCTGGCCCCCGCCAAAAGCTCGCTGATCGTATCCGATGCCCGCTGCATCGAATGGACGTACGGCAAGATTCATGTCGTGAAGCGGCTGCTGGCGGGATTTTTGGATGAACAGGTAGCCAAGGGATGGATGGACCGCGAATTTGCGCTTTACTGCGGGGCGCAATGGCTGTATGGGAGTGCGGCCGGGCGGTACGGACTGAAGGGGTGGGAGGGAGCATGATGGATTTTTCGCTGATGGATCGGATGCTGCCCGCGCCGGTCAACGGCGGCTTTCGGATGGATGGCTGGTGGGTATGGTGCGGCTCGGTCGTACGCGGCGAGGACGGACGCTATCATATGTTTGCTTCCCGTTGGCCCGACTGGCTGCCGATGCATCCGGGCTGGCTGCTCCGCTCGGAGATCGTCAGAGCCGTATCGGATACGCCGGAGGGACCTTATGAATACGCGGAGACGGTTCTTCCGGCCCGGGGGGCGGAGTATTGGGACGGGCGCAGCACGCATAATCCTCATATTGTCCGGCATGGCGGAAAATATTTTCTCTACTACATGGGATCCACGCATCCGTTTGCGGAGGCGAAGCCCGGGGAAGAGCTTGGGCTGGACGACTGCCGCGCGATCGCGGCGAGGGCGAACAAACGGGTAGGCTTGGCCGTATCGGACAGCGTGTTCGGACCGTGGGAGCGGAGGGATTCCCCGATTTTGCCTGTGCGCCCCGGCAAGTTCGACAGCTACCTGACTTCGAACCCGGCGCCTTGCGTCAGGGAGGACGGATCGGTGCTCCTGATCTATAAGGCGCGGAAATATGAAGGACACGCGTACGGCAACATGACGCTTGGCGCGGCGGCGGCGGATGGACCGGAGGGACCTTACCGCGTCATCCGCGAGGAGCCGTTGTTTCCGCCCGACGTGCATGTGGAGGACCCGTTCATTTGGCGGACCGATAACGGATATGCCATGATCGCCAAAGATATGGAAGGCCATCTTTGCGGCGAGAAGCACGGCGGCATTTTGGCTTTATCGGACAACGGGACGGATTGGCGGTTAGCCGATGCGCCTAAAGCTTATTCGCGGGAAATTTTATGGGATGACGGACGGAAGCGGGTGATGGGCAGCTTCGAGCGGCCTTTCCTTTTGTTCCAGGACGGCCGGCCGACGCATCTGTTTGCGGCGACCGCCGACGGTCCGGGAGGTTTCCGTCATGCGCGGCAGACATGGAATATGGTGATTCCGCTCGCGGCAGACCCGCCGGGCGGCCTGTAGGAGGGAGAGCTATGCGGCATACGGATTGGATTCAAGCGGCGCCGGGCGTATGGAAGACGACCCTCGGCAGCCCGGAGGGGCTGACGCCGCTCACCTGCATGAACCGGAAGCCGAAAACGAAAGCGTTGGCCGGGATGCCGGATATTCCGCTTCCGATAGAATGGGAGGAAATCGCATTCACCGAGCTGAAAGCAGGCGGGAGCCTGCTGTCGTTTCCGCTCGACCAAAGCGAGGAGCTGTACGGCGCCGGCCTGCAGTTCATGCGGATGAATCAGCGCGGCCGAACCCGGTACCTGCGGGTAAACAGCGATCCCCGGCAGGATACGGGGGAGACGCATGCGCCCGTCCCTTTTCTGGTGAGCGGGCGCGGGTACGGCGTGCTGGTGGATACCGCGCGGGCCGTCACGATGTACTGCGGGTCGACGCTGCGGCAGCATGAAGGCGCCGCGGCAGAGGCACGCGACCGCAACACGGACCGCGGCTGGAAAGCGACGCCGGCGTCGGACCGGCTGGAAATCCGGCTCCCGCCGGAAGGGGCGGCGGTATACCTGTTTGCCGGTCCCGGCATGATGGATGCGGTGCGCCGCTACAACCTGTTCTGCGGCGGGGGCGTTTTGCCCCCGCGCTGGGGGCTGGGCTTCTGGCACCGCGTCCCGACGCTGTACCGGGATGAAGAGGTCGAGCGGGAGGCGATGGAGTTCCGCGCAAGGGATATTCCTTGCGACGTCATCGGGCTGGAGCCGGGCTGGCATTCGGCGAGCTACCCTTGCACCTATGAATGGGATGCGGACCGTTTCCCCGATCCGGCCGGATTCGTTTCCCGCATGCGGCAGGCCGGGTTCCGGCTCAATCTGTGGGAGCATCCCTACATATCGCCGCGGTCGGAATTGTACGGCGAGATGCAGGCGCTGTCCGGCGATTACGCCGTATGGGGCGGCCTCGCCCCCGACTTTGCGCTGGAGAAGGCGAGGGAGCTGTATGCCGCCCAGCATGAGCGGGAGCATGTCAGCCTCGGCATAGCCGGCTACAAGCTGGACGAATGCGACGGCAGCGAGCTGACGCGCAATTCATGGATGTTCCCGGCGCATGCGGCCTTTCCGTCCGGACATGACGGGGAGCAAATGCGGCAGCTGTACGGGTTGCTGCTGCAGGACATCACAAGCGGCCTCTATCGCCGGAAAAACCAGCGGACTTACGGGCTGGTCCGTGCCTCCAACGCGGGCGCGTCGCCGCTTCCGTACGTGCTGTACTCGGATTTGTACGACCACAGGCAATTTGTAAGGGCGCTGTGCAATGCATCGTTTTGCGGGCTGCTTTGGAGCCCGGAGGTGCGCCGGACCGAAAGCACCGAAGACTGGGTGCGGCGGATGCAGACGGTATGCTTCTCGCCGCTGGCGATGCTGAACGCCTGGGGGGACGGCGTGAAGCCGTGGAGCGATCCCGCAGCGGAGGCGGCGATCCGCCATTATATCCGTTTGCGGATGCGCCTGCTGCCTTATTTGTATACCGTATTCGCCGAATACGAGGCGAACGGGACGCCTCCGTTTCCGGCCATGCCGCTCGTGCTGGACGAAGCAAAGCGCACGAAGCAGCGCGCCGCATCCGCCGCCGGAGAAAATCCGGACGCTGCAGCCTTGAACGGCGCCTCCCCTGGAAGACCGGTCCAAGCCTTCGATGTGCTTGATACTTCGGAGGGAGCCTACGGAACCCGGCTTGGGCGCGAATGGGATGACCAGTTTTGCATCGGGCGCGATCTGCTAGTTGCGCCGATGTTTGCTGGCGAAACCGGAAGGGATGTGCTGCTGCCGGAGGGCGTCTGGTATGAAGCCGAAACCGGCGTGCGCCGCGAGGGGGGGCGCGTCATCCGCGTGGAGTGCCCGCTGGAACGCCTCCCGCTTTTCGTTCGCGAGGGTGCCGTCATTCCGATGATGCCTGCCCTAAGCCATGTGCCCGAAGGAGACATTCCGATCGAGCTGGTCCATTTTGGATCCGCGCCGGGCGAAAGCCTGCTGTACGACGATGACGGAGAAACATTTGATTACGAACAGACCGGCGGATGCTGGCGTAAAGTGACGGTGGCCAAAACCGCGGACGGGAGCTTTTCCGGCACCGTGGAGCCGGGAGGAGCGGGAAGCCGATACCGCGTCGCGGGCTGGCGTTTCGGGCAGACCAGCTTGCCGCCGGAAGCATCTGAACCTGCGAATAGAGGAGGAATATGCAATGAGTGAACAGATTTTACAACAAGCCGACGCCAAACCGCTGCAACCGGCAGAGATCCCTGCTTCCGTCCAAGTTTGGGCGGACGGCGCGTGGGACCGGATTCGCCACAAAATCGGGCGGACCAGCCGCCGCATCGGCGTCAGCTGCCCGCATGCCTCCGTGAACGGCGTATACGACGATATGCGCGTGTCCTGGTGGACGGCCGGCTTCTGGCCGGGCATTTTATGGCAGCTGTCCGCTGACGGCGGACAACCCGAATTCAGGGACATCGCGGAGCGGTGCGAAGAACGGCTCGATGAACCGCTGCATGCGCTGGCGGTGCACCATGATTCGGGGTTTATTTGGCTGCTTTCCGCCGTGGCCAACTACCGCATCACGGGCAATGAACGCTCCCGGCAGCGGGGGCTGATGGCGGCATCGCAGCTGGCGAGCCGTTTTAACCTGAAGGGACGGTATATCCGGGCTTGGCATGATGGGGAGAACATCAACCGTGCCGGCTGGTCGATCATCGATACGATGATGAACCTGCCGCTTTTGTATTGGGCTTCGGAAACGACGAACGACCCGCGCTTCCGGCATATCGCCGCCGCGCATGCGGAAACGGTCCTTGAGCATTTCATGCGTCCGGACGGATCGAGCTATCACATTTTGCGCTTTGACGCCGAAACCGGGGAACTGTTGGGCGCGGATGCCGGGCAGGGTTATGCGGAGGATTCGGCCTGGGCGAGGGGCAGCGCCTGGACGTTGTACGGGATGGCGCTTTCCTATAAATATACCGGAAACGAAGCGTTTTTGACCGCCGCCAAGCGGGCCGCGCATTTCTTTTTGGCCCATCTGCCGGAGGATTACGTCCCGCATTGGGACTTCCGGGCGCCCCGGAACGACGACACGCCGCGCGACACCTCGGCCGGCGCCTGCGCCGCCTGCGGGCTGATCGAGCTTGCGGCCCATCTTCCCGCAGGCGAAGGCCAAACGTATTTGGACGCCGCCGGAAGGCTTGTCCGTGCCCTGGATGAGCAATACGGCGCTTGGGACCGGGAGGACGAGGAAGGGTTGATTTTGTCGGGTACCTCCAATCTGCCGGGCGGGGTGCATATCGATACGCCGCTTATATACGGAGATTACTTCTTCGTGGAGGCCGTCTCGAGGCTGCGCGGTTCCAAGCTTGGTTTTTGGTAACGGATGTCCGAAATAGGCTATTGAACAGGACACGGGACAAGGAAAGGGGATCGGGAGAAGCATGGGGAATCGGAAGGGGCATCAGACGGACATCAACCTAACGGGCCGCGAGCATTCATCGGCCGTCCGCGGGGAAAATCTGCTGGATGATCCTCTGCAGGCCGTAAACGACGGTCCGGAGGCCGGGGACGAAGCCCATGAGCGAAGGATCGCCTGGTGGCGCGAAGCTAGGCTCGGCCTGTTCATTCACTGGGGGCCTTACGCGCTTCCGGCCGGTGAGTGGAACGGGGAGGAGGTTAAAGCCTCTTACAGCGAGCATATTATGCTGCGCGCCCGCATTCCGGTGCAGGCTTACGAGGAAATGGCCGAGCGTTTCAACCCCACCGCCTTCGATGCCGGCAGATGGGTGCGGACCGCCAAGCGGGCCGGGCTCAAATATATTATTTTTACCGCCAAACATCATGACGGATTTGCGATGTACGACTCGAAAATATCCGACTACTCCATCGTGCGGCATACGCCGTTCGGGCGGGACCCGTTGAAGGAATTGGCGGAAGCGTGCCGCGAGGAAGGGCTGGTTCTCGGCATTTATTATTCGCACGCCATGGATTGGCATGACCCGGACTCGCAGGGCAACACCTGGGATTATCCCGGCAATATCGGCGCCTACGACGAGGTGGAGAGCTGGATTCACGATGAAGACAAACGTTCCCGGTTCGACCGCTACCTCCGCCGCAAATCGCTGCCGCAGGTGCGCGAGCTGCTGACCGAATACGGCAAGGTGGGGCTGATGTGGTTCGACTGCGGGGGCAAGCTGACCCGGGAGCAGGGGGAAGCGTTTCTGACCACCGTTCACGCCCTGCAGCAGGACTGCCTGGTGAACAGCCGCGTCTGGAAAAGCCCGCTCGGGGATTACGCCAACACCTCCGACAACCAGCTTGAAACCCGGGCTTTCCGCAGGGACTGGGAAAATATCATCACGCTGAACGACTCCTGGGGCTATAAAAAATCGGATGCCAACTGGAAGCGGCCGGATGCGATCATTCGCCAGATCATCGACGTGGTCAGCAAAAACGGCAACCTCGTCATCAACGTCGGGCCGACGGCCACGGGCGAATGGGATCCCATCTCCGAATCGATCCTGCTGGAGGTCGGCGAGTGGCTGCAGGCGAACGGGGAAAGCATTTACGGCGCGGGAGCGTCGCCGACCGCCAAACCGTCTTGGGGAAGATGCACGTTAAAAGGCCGTACGCTGTACCTGCACATATACGACCGGCCTGCGGACGGACAGCTGGTGGTGCCGGGGCTGCTAAGTCGGGTCGAGCGGATCTATCCCCTGGCAGGCGGGGAGGATTTGGCGTTCCGGCGGCAGGGCGCACAGGATATTGTCGTATTCCTGGACGATGGGCTGCAGATTCCGGACGGAAGACCGGTCGTGCTGGCGGCCTTATGCGCCGAAGCGGTCCAAGGAAATCCCGTCCGGTTGCTGATGGATGGCCCGGGTTCGCCGCCGATGTACGAGCTGGGGGTTTTTGAAAGCGAAATTTCCGGCGCCACGCTGCGCTACGACACAGGCAAAAAGAACCGCGACAACCTGCTCGATTGGTCCGACCCTGGGGATTTTGCGTCCTGGAATATACGCACTTCAGGTCCCTGCACGTTTACGGCAAGCCTGGTTTACGGATGCGGCGGGGACGGGGGAGGTTCCTACCGCTTGGAGGCTTCCGCTCCCGGTCAAACGCTCCGTCAAAAGGTCGAGCCGACCGGAGGTCCATATGAATTCCGCGAATTCGAAGCCGGCATCCTTCATTTTCCGGATGCGGGCGAATATCGGATCGAGCTGCATGCCGAACGGATCGAAGGCGCGTATTTGATGCAGCCGCGTCAACTGAGGTTAACGCCGGCGGCCAAATCCTTTATATAGGAAGAACAGCCCGCTGCCGGCTTTCCGGTCCGGGTTGTTTCTTTTTTCTCGGGTTGACATGTGATGGCTCTATGAGTAGTATTTATAAATAATACTATGAAATTCGAAAAGGGGGTGAGTCCATGATCGAGGAATTGCGAAGCATCGGCTTGTCCGATTTGGAGGCGAGAATCTACCTTGCCCTGCTGGAGGAGCCGGAGATTTCGGGGTATGAAGTGGCGAAAAGGGTATCCGTATCCCGAACCAACGTTTATGCCGCTTTGCGCGCGCTTACGGACAAAGGGGTGTGCCGCACGATTGAGGCCGAACCCGTTTTGTACGATGCCGTTCCGATCGCGGAGCTGATCCGCACGATGAAAACGCGTTTCGACCAAACCTCCAGGCTGCTGCTGCAGGAGCTGGATGCGCCTCCGAAAAAAGCGGCGTCCTTTTATTCCTGGAAAGGAGAGCAAGCGCTGCGGCAGGCGATGGATCGGGTGATCGCCAACAGCGAGCGCAGCATTATCGTCGATGTATGGTCCGAAGATTTTCAAGCGATGGAAGAAGCGCTGCTGGATGCCGAAGGGCGGGGCGTTCGCGTCATCGTCATGACGATCGGCAAGGTTCATACGCCGCTGAAGGAAGTCATCACCCACCTAAGGAGTGCGGACTGGGAAGGGCATATATCCAGGAAATTTTCCGTTTTAGCCGACGGCAAGGCCGCATTGATCGGAAGCTTTGGCAAAACCGTCAAGTTGTCCGCGCTGGAGACGGACCATCCGTCGATCATCGAGCTTTTGAGAAACGGATTTTACCATGATCTGGTCGGCGAGTGGATCGAACGGGATTTTGGCGCTGCATTGGCGGAGAACTACGGCAAGGATTACGAAAAGATCATTGCCTCTTACCGGGAGCTGCTCACCTAGGGCCGGCTCCGCCTTTTTTGCGGATTTTGTAGTAGTATTTATAAATACTATTAAAATATCGAAGGAGAGGCATTTTGTATGATCCAAGTGAATGTCGATGAAATTCGGGACGTTTTAACCCGCACCGGGCAGCTGCTTTTGCAAAAATATAACCGCGAGCAGCCGCCGCAAACCCGGGAGCTTCTGATCGAACGTTTCAACGATGCCAACGGCTGGGCCGAACGGGAGATTCGAAAGGCTTTGGAGCCCCGTTATCCCGGCGTGCGCTGGTCGGAAGCCGAGCTGGATGCCGGCAAACAGGCCGCTCCCGAATTCGGCGGGGGCTATTGGGTGCTCGATCCGATCGACGGCGCGGTGCATCTGCACCAAGGGTTTGCGTTCTGGTCGACCTCTTTGTGCTTGATCGAAGATGGCGTTCCCGTCTTTGCCGCGGTATATGATGCGAACCAGGATGAGTTTTTTCATGCTCTTCGGGGTCAGGGGGCCTTTCTGAACGGAAAACGGATCGGGGTGGCGCGGAAAACGAACCTGAAGGATGCGCTGCTGCTGACGGCACCGCCGAACAAAGTCGACGTCGAACCGGAAAACGTCCGCTATACCTCCTGGAGCCTCGGCAAGCTGCTCCCCGAATCGACGGCCGTGCGCATGCTGGGTTCCGTCGCGCTCCAAATGGCGTACGTCGCCTGCGGCCGGATGGATGCTTACTGGGAATACGGGCGCGAAATCTACGACTGGATGGCCGGTGCCCTGCTGATCGAAGAAGCGGGGGGAAGCGTGTCGGACGTGGACGGCAAGCCGTTTGCCTGGGGAACTTCAGGCGTTATCGCCGGATATGAGCCATTGCGGTTCAGCATTCAAAACGTATTGGCGGAGTAACAAAGCATCAAAATTTTTTTCAGCGGAAAGAATCCGTCGGGGATGTGAACAGCGACGATGGATGCAGAGGCGGTTTTTCGTATGGGGGCAGAGGACCGGGGCGTTAGCCCCGGGTTTTTTTATTTAAACTACAGAGTCATTGCTTCCTGATATTGCATGAAAAACTACCTTTAAACGCTGTATGTCTTCCGTGAAAGCACGTCGATAGACGATTTTCATATTTTCAAGTTATACGTTTGGGCGGTTGAGATCATCGATTAGGTGCTTCTATCTTCAGGAAAAGAAAAGAAAAACATGTCGAATCAGGACTTTCGATGCAATCTTTTCTGGAACTATTTACAAATATTAGCATGGCATCTAAAATGGATATAGGCGCTAAAATTAAAGCGCTTTAATTTAAAGGAGGTGTTTGTACAGGCTTTTTTGATGTAACCGTTTTTACTTTCCAACAAGATGCTGCCTAATGTCATCCGGCATAAAGGTTATGTCACGGATCCAAAAATCGACTTTAAAGGAGAGTAAGGAAAATGAGAAAAAACAGAAAGTTTTCGCTTCGCGGCAAAGCTGTTATGATGAGTTGTCTCGCTTTTCTCTTGATTCCCGCAAGTTTCGCTTTCGCATCTCCTAACAAGCCGTTTCCGCAGCATACGACATATACATCCGGTACGATCAAACCGAGCAACGTCACGCAAAGCGCGATGGACAGCGCCGTCCAATCGAAATGGAACAGCTGGAAGGCGGCTTATTTGAAGCCGGCCGGAACCGGAAAATATTACGTGAAATACCAGTCCAACGGCGATACGGTGTCCGAAGCCCATGGCTACGGCATGCTGGCAACCGTGTTGATGGCCGGGTACGACAGCAATGCGCAGACCTATTTTGACGGGCTTTATAAATATTACAAGGAACATCCAAGCGACAACAATCCGTACCTGATGGCGTGGAAACAAAACAGCAGCTTCCAGAACATCGAAGGCGCAGATTCAGCCACCGACGGCGACATGGATATCGCTTATTCGCTGCTCCTCGCGGACAAGCAGTGGGGAAGCAGCGGCAGCATCAACTATCTCCAGGCCGCCAAAAATATCATTGGCGCCATCATGGAAAGCGACGTGAACCAGACCCAATGGACGTTGCGTCTCGGCGATTGGGCGACGGACAGCAAATATAAAGACGCGACGCGCCCTTCGGACTTCATGCTGAACCATATGAAGGCTTTCCAGGCCGCAACCGGGGATTCGAGATGGAACAACGTTATAGACAAAACCTACACGATCATCAACTCGATTTACAACAACTACAGCTCGTCGACGGGCCTGCTCCCGGATTTCGTGGTGTTGTCGGGCGGGGCGTACAAGCCTGCTCCGGCCGACTTCCTCGAAGGCGCCAATGACGGGAACTACGAATACAATTCCTGCCGCACGCCATGGCGGATTACGACCGACTACCTGATCTCCGGGGATAACCGCGCGCTTAATCAGCTGAACCAAATGAACACCTGGATCAAAGGCAAAGTAAGCAGCAATCCAAGCAGCATCAAAGACGGTTATAAGCTCAGCGGCAGCGTCGTCGGCTCCTACAACAGCGGCGCATTTTACGCTCCGTTCGGCGTCAGCGCCATGACCTCCTCGGCCAACCAAAGCTGGCTGAACTCCATATGGTCCAAAACGGCCGGCAGCTCGAACGAAGGCTACTATGAAGACAGCATCAAGCTGTTTTCGATGATCGTGATGTCCGGCAACTGGTGGACGTATTAAGGGACAGACCGGTTGAAGCCGGTAGTCTGCATAAAAAGACCCGATTCGCTTGTATTTCGCAGCGGATCGGGTCTTTGTCATGTTTTGAATCCGAAAATAAGCCGGTTTAATGCATGAGGTATTTCCAGATCAACCAGCAGATTAGCACCGACATCCACGAAACGAAACCAAAAATCATCACGATTTTGTTTTCGCTCCATCCGTATTTTAGCCTGAAATGAAAGTGGATCGGGGTCATCCGGAACAGCCGCAGCTTCGTGCGTTTATAGTACCACACCTGCAAAATGACCGACAGCTGCTCCGCCAAATAGATGATAAACAACATCGGGATCAAAATCTCGACCTTCTCGATCACGGCCAGCACGGAAAGGGAACCGCCGATCGCCATCGACCCCGTATCGCCCATGAACGCCCTTGCCGGATAAATGTTGTAAAGGAAAAGTCCGAGCAGGCAGCCGATCATGACGAGCGAAAAGGTCTGCACTTCAGGTTTGTCCGAAATCATGAAAAAGAAAAAATACGTCGGAACGGACACGTTGATGAGCAGGCCATCCAGCCCGTCCGTAAAATTGATGGCATTCGCGGAGCCGACCACAAACAGCAGGATGACCGCCACATACACGAATACCGGCAGGTGCAGCTCGTACCCTTGAAATAAAGCGATGTCGCTCGTGAGGCCGAAGAAGCGAAGAAGCAGGTACAGGATCGCCCCGGTAAAAAGAAATTGAAGCACCAGCTTCGTGCGGCCGGAGATGCCGGAAGGGTCCTGCCAGAAGGCTTTTTTAAAGTCGTCCAGGAAGCCGACCGAGCTGAACAGCAAAAACGTCGCGCACAGCAGCAGCATCAGCGGCACGGGGTGGAACTGTAGCGAAGTCGCTACCCCGATGAGCAGGATGAGCCCCGCCATCAGCGGCGTGCCCCGTTTGGCCTGATGATCCGCCGGAAGTTCGGCGCGAATCGGCTGCGTCAGCCGCAGTCTGCGCAGCGTCCAGATCAACAGCGGCGTCAGCGTCGCCACCAGCAGGAAGGACAGGCCGGAAACAGCCATAATTCCGTACATAAGATAAACTCCCTCATTTGAAAAATATGGTATCCCTATCATATAAATAATTCGGCAAGTAGACAAACATTCCTTTTATCGGGGCGCTGATCCGTTTTCAGGTCATTTTCCGTGTTCCGCGACGGGATATTCGTCCGCAGACGGATAATCCTGCATTGCGTGCCAGCGTCGAAAGTGGATTCCTAACCATGTTTGTTTGTAGTCCAAAAAACCCCGATTTACATCTTGCTCGATTTAAGCTAAGTTGAACGTAAATAAGTCATCTGATGTCGAAATACGCGATACGCGAAGTTCCCATATGGATGGGGGAGGTGCACAAAGGTGAATATTTTGATTATCGAAGACGATGCCAGCATCCAGATGCTGCTGAAGCTCAGCCTGGAGGTGGAGGGGTACCGGCCGTCCGTTGCCGGCAGCGTCGCCGAAGGCTTGGACATTCTTGCGGAAGGACAAACGGATCTTGTTTTGCTCGATTTGATGCTGCCGGACCGTTCGGGTTTTGAATTGCTCCAGCAGCTGCAGCGTCAATACCGGAACATTCCCGTCATCGTGCTGACGGCCAAAAACGAAATGAACGATAAAATCCTCGGGTTCCAGCTCGGGGCCGACGATTATTTGACGAAACCGTTCGAAACCCGGGAGCTGGTGGAGCGGATCAAAGCCGTCATGCGCCGGATGCGGGCCTCGCAGCCCCCGTCCGAGACGGTCGCGATCGGCTGCATCGAAATCGACCGGAGGGAGCGGTCCTGCCGGATCGCGGGCAAGCCGCTGAAAACGACGAGCAAGGAGTTCGACTTCCTGTGGCTGCTGTGCACGAATCCGAAAAAGGTTTTTACGCGGGAGGAATTGCTTGACCAGGTTTGGGGTTACGAATATTACGGCCATACCCGTTCCGTCGACATGATGGTGAACCGCCTCAGGGAAAAAATGAAGCCGCATGACCACCTGGTGGCAACCGTCCACGGTACAGGCTACAAGCTGGAGGTATAGGGATGGGGCTGCGCAATAAAATGTTTCTGCAACACGCCGTCACGATCGTAATGCTGCTGGCGGCGATGTATTTCGTCGTCAATTACACGCTGAACAAAAGCATGATCGAACGCGATACGCAAACCTTGAGCCAGTATTTTGCCCTGCACCGCATCGAGGCGCTTAAAATCGTCAGCGACAAAAAAATAAGGATGGACCAGCTGTTTTCCGGCACCTACGCGCCGTTTATCGCTTCCCACCTGGCCGCCAACAGCAATTTTCAGGTGCAGCTGTTTGCGCCGGACGAAACGATCGTCGGGAGCAGCAGCGACAAGGACAACCTGCTTAAACGGGGCGACATCGCGGCAGCGCTTCAGGGGCAAAACGCGACGGTCATCACGGAAAAGGAAGGCATGCGGACGCTCATTTATTCCGCTCCGTTTTGGTATGAGGGAAAAATCGTGGGCGGTTTTCGTTATTTGCTCGATTTAAGCCCGAACGCGGAGACGCTCCGGCAGATGCGCATCTGGTTTATCGGCGCGGCCGCCGGATGCCTGGCGCTGTCTTTGCTTGCAAGCTATTCCTTCGCTTCGTTTTTGATGAAACCTCTGTATGCGCTGCAGCGGGCGTTAAGGCGCGTTTCGGTCGGAGATTTCAGCAGCAAAATCGAAGCAAAAACCCGCGACGAGGTCGGCGACTTGGCCAAAAGCTTTAATGAGATGTCGCATGCGCTTCAGCATCACATCGAGCTGCTGCATTACGAGCAGGGGAAGCAGAAGGCTTTTTACGACAACATTACGCATGAATTCAAAACGCCGCTGACTTCGGTGATCGGGTTCTCCGAGCTTATCTCCAAAATGCAGCGGATGGAGGACATTCAGGAATGCAACCAGTACATCCGCAAAGAAAGCACGAAGCTGCTGAACATGGTAGAGGAGCTCCTGCAAACGTCGCTGAAGGGCGACGAGGCATGGCGCATCCGGCCGGAGAAAGCGGACCTCGGGGCCTTGATCGCGGACAGTCTCCGCATTTTGAAGCCGACGCTGGAAAAATCGATGATTTCGACGACGGTGAAGGGTTCGCATTTCGAGGTGTTCCTGGACCCGAAACGGACGCAGCAGGTGCTGTTCAACCTGATCGACAACGCCATCCGGCACAGCGAATGCAAACATCTGCACATCGAGCTGAAAGAGCAGGGAGGCCGCGGGTACGTCAGCATCATCGATAACGGCAAAGGGATATCCGAGCAGGATCAAGCCGCCTTGTTCCTTCCGCCGCAGGAAAAACCGGGCCGCGTCATTTCCAGGGATTCGCACGGCCTCGGTTTGCCGCTGTGCAAACAGCTGATGGAGCTCCAGGGCGGGGAATTGACGCTGAAAAGCCGCCCGGGCAAGGGGACGGAAGTGCAGCTTGGTTTCAGCAAAGAGATGCCCGGCATCGGGTTGTTACAAAACTGATACAAAGTTTCAATTTTTTTAAGAAAAAAGGAGGTTAAAGTGAATGCCAGAGGGAAAGAAAGGGCTTTCATGGTTTCGCCTCATTCTCGTCCAGGCCGTTATCGGCTGCGTTCTGATCGGCATTTGCTCCTATACCTTCCGGATTCCGCTGGATGTAGTCCGGACGATTCCGCCCCAGCAGGACCAATCGGACCGGTTTGCAGGCATCCCGATGCGGATCGACCTGAACTATCCGGGTCTCGGCCAAGTCGTTCTGGACGATCCGAAGGAGCTGCTTGCCCTGAAGTCGGCGTTTTCGGCTTTGCTGACGGCGGGCCGCGAGGAACGCTCCGTCAAAAATGCGCGCCTGCTGCTCAGCGGCAGCATCGCGTATTTGGATCAGGAGGATGTCCCGTTTCAGGTGCAGACGAGCGCATTCCGATTCGGGGACGTATCCGTCAATTCGTTAAATGTAAGCGCAAACATCCGCAAGCTGCAAAGCACGCTGATCGACAAGGTGTTTACGTCGTCATTGATCGGCGCGGCGGTCGAAAATTCCGGAAACGAAGTGTACGCGCTGAAAAGCGGCGTCATGACGCCGCTGTCCAAGGCGGAGCGCTCGGCGCTGACGGTGCAAATCCGCACTGCGGCCCGGGTGATCGACTTCAGCCGTTTCGAGGAGCTGTCGAGGCAGCCGGACCGGCATTTTGTTGTCTCGCTGCAGGCTTCCGAACAGGGGAAAAAGCATTGGCTGCACATCGACCGGTTTAACGGCGCTTACATGGTGGTATACGATTTGCTGGACGAGACGAACCAAAGAGCCTATTTCAAACTAAACGTTGCCTCAGGAACATAAGTGAAGGGATGGTTTGAATCATGGCTTCCAGAAGGAAAAGCAACAGCTCGCTTATTATCGTGATGTTGGCGATCGTCGTTTTGGTCGGGGGATTTTTCTTATACAAAGCAGGGGTGTTCGGCGGCAAAAGCAAAGAGAAAATTACCGTATACTCCATCTTCCAGGAGGAAGAAGCGCGAAAGATTTTGGATAAGTTCAAGGAAGAAACGGGCATCGATTACGACATTTTGCGCCTGCCGAGCGGCGAGGCCGTCTCCCGCGTGCAGAACGAAATGCTGAATCCGCAGGCTGACTTCCTGATGGGCGGACCTGCCGATTCGCATGAGGTGCTGAGAAAAGCCGGAGCGCTGGAGGCTTACGTTTCGCCGAACGCATCCGACGTGCCGGACAACATGAAGGACAAAGACGGCTACTGGACCGGATTTTACCTGAATCCCGTCGCGATCGGCATCAACGAGGAACGCTGGAAAGAAAAATACGGCAGCGATCCGTATCCGGAAACGTTCAAGGATCTGCTTGATCCGAAATTCAAAGGCGAAATCGGCATGTCCGACCCTGCCACTTCCGGCACGGCGTACACGGCGGTCGCATCGCTGGCCCAGGTATGGGGAGAAGACGAAATGCTGAACTACATGAAGGAGCTTCTGCCGAACCTGAAGGAAAGACCCAAATCCGGGATCGAGCCGATCCAAAAGGCCGCCAAAGGAGAGTACACCATCGGCATCACCTTCCTTGGCGACCAGCTGAAAATCAAAAACCAGGGCAATCCGATCCACAGCATCGTGCCGGAAGCAGCCGGATACGAGGTAGGCGGCCTGTCGATCGTGAAGGGCGGACCGAATACGAAAGCCGCGAAAAAGCTGATGGACTTCATGCTCACGAACGAGCCGGGCGAGCTGTACACCAAGTCAGCCTACGCCGTATCCGTGAAACCTTCCGTGCCTATTCCGCAGGGCGGCATCGACATCAAAACGACCAAGTACAATACGGCATACGATCTTTGGAAAGCGGCCGAGCAGCGCAAAGATCTGCAGAGTGCCTTAAAAAGCTTGAGATAACCGGACAGCCGCCGGGGGGCATGCGGCACCCATCACGGGTGATGCGCTGCCCCTTCATGGATAGACAGAAGAAAGGTGGGAGCCCTACCCCATGAAAGAGAAAAAAGGCACCCGGGAGTCGCTGAGCCGGCTTCTGAAAGATCCGTCCTCCCTGGTTTTGGTGTTGACCAGCTTTATCGTGTTGATTCTGTTCGTCATTTACCCGCTGATCGTCGTCGTGTTCACCTCGGGTTTTGACAATTGGGGCACGTTTTTCAGCAAACCCCGCTACGGCCGGGCGCTGCTCAATACGGTCGTCAGCTCCTCGTTGTCCGCGGTGACGGCGACGGTCATCGGTTTCGTGTACGCTTATGCGATCCACTACAGCAACATCGCGGGCAAAAAGTTTTTCCGCATCATCGCGTTTATCCCGCTGCTGGCCCCGTCGGTCATGAGCGGCCTGGCGTTTCTGCTGCTGTTCGGCCGCGGCGGCATGATATCGCAGTGGATGAATTCGGTATTTCATATCGAGCTTGATTTGTACGGCCTGCCGGGGCTGTGGATCGTGCAGACGATCTCCTATTTCCCGCTGGCTTACATGACGATTACGGGCGTGCTTCGCTCCATTTCGCCGAATCTCGAAATCGCCGCCCAAAACCTGGGCGCCAGAGGGTTCCGGCTGTTCCGGACGATTACGTTCAAGCTGGCGCTGCCGGGCGTCATCAACGCATTTTTGCTGGTGGCGATCAACTGCTTTGCCGACTTCGGGAATCCGAAGCTGATCGGCGGCAACTACTCCCTGCTTGCGGTCGAGATTTACGGGGAAATCATCAACAATGAGCCGGGCCTGGCTTCCGTGATGGGGATCATTCTCGTCATTCCGGCGCTGCTCGTGTTTTGGCTGCAGAACAAAGTGCTGTCCAAGGGTTCCTATTCGACGGTAACGGGCAAGCCGGTTTCCGGGCTGAAGCGGATTACGACCTCCCGGAGCACCGACGTGCTGCTGTTCATTTTTAACGCTTTGATTTCGGTTTTCATCATTTCGATGTTCGCCATTACGGTGTTGTTTGCCTTCACGAAAAACTTCGGGCGCGACAACACGTTTACGCTCGATCATTTGATGAAGGTCGTGTTCAGTTCCTCCAGCCCGGCGGTCATGAACAGCTTGGTGTTATCGCTGGTGAGCGCGATCTTGGCGGTAGCGTTTGCGCTGGTCCTGGCGTATATCGTCGTCCGCAAGCCGTTTCCCGGCAAAAAGCTGCTCGATTTCAGCGCGGTGCTGCCGATTGCGCTGCCGGGCACGTTTGTCGGCCTGGCCCTCATCGTTACCTTCAGCAAAGGCCCGGTCGTGCTGCAGGGCTCTGCCGTGCTGATCGTCATGGCGATGCTGCTGAAGCAAATGCCCGTCGGCTACCGCGGATTGACCGCTTCCTTCAAGCAGGTGGACAAATCGATCGAGGAGGCGGCGACCAACCTCGGGGCGAACAGCCGCAAGACGCTGACGACGATCGTGTTCCCGATGCTGCAAAAAACGATCGTCGCCAATTTCGTGTACGCCTTCATGAAAAACATGAACACGCTCAGCACGATCATTTTCCTGATTACCCCCAAATGGGTGGTTGCGGCCGTGTCGATCTTCAATTACGCGGAGACGGGAACCTACTATTGGGCGGCAGCCGTTGCCGTCGGCCTCATGGGCGCCACGCTCGGCACGCTGGGCATCATCAAGCTCATTTTCCGCTCGAAGGTGAAAATATTCGATTTCTAAGCTGCATGAGCCCCGCGGCAAAACTGGAAAAACAGGGAGTGGACAAAAGTGGAATCACAGGTACTGCTGGATTTGAAAGACGTCAACAAGGTATTCGGGCAAAATCACGTCCTTAAACATATCAATCTGCAAATCGAACGCGGCAAATTCATCACCTTTCTCGGCCCGAGCGGCTGCGGCAAAACGACGCTGCTGCGTTCGATCGCCGGGTTTTACACCGTCGACCAAGGGGAAATATGGATCGACGGCAAAATGGTGAACGACCTGCCGCCATACAAAAGGGGAACGCCGATGGTGTTCCAGGAATACGCCCTGTTCCCGCATATGACGGTTTTCGACAACGTGGCGTATGGGCTGGACATGCAGAAACGCCCGGAGGCGGAGGTGCAGCAGCGGGTGCAGGCGGCTTTGGCTCAGGTGAAGCTGACGGGTCTGGAGCAACGTTATCCGCATGAAATGTCGGGCGGCCAGCAGCAGCGCGTGGCAATGGCGCGGGCGCTGGTCATGAATTCGCCGATCATCCTGCTCGACGAGCCGCTCAGCAACCTCGATGCCAAACTGCGCGAGGAGGTTCGCGTCGAGCTGCGCAACATCCAGCAGGAGCTGGGCCTGACCGTCATTTACGTGACGCATGACCAGCTGGAGGCGTTGTCGATGTCCGATTATATCGTCGTGTTCAACAAGGGGAAAATCGATCAATACGGCACGCCGCATGAAATCTACTATAAGCCGCGGACCCGGTACGTCGCGGATTTTATCGGGACGACGAACTTCATCGAAGCGGTCGTCGAACGCCAGGAAGGGGATCAAGCTGCCGTCGCTTACGGCCAAGGGCGCCGGGCAGTCTTGAAAACGGACGAATCGTGGACCGCGAATCAACGCGTGATCCTCAGCATCCGGCCGGAATCTTTGCGGCTGAACCCGCCTGAAGGGTATGCGTTTCAGATGAAAGGCAAGGTGAAATCGTCCATGTTCCTCGGCGAAAAAGAGCGGTATTTCATTTTGGATGATGAAGGAAAAGAGTGGATCGTCGATGCCTACGACGTCGGGCAAACGACTTACGACGGCGAAGTTGCTTTTGGGGCGGCGGCCGACAAAATTCATATCATTCCTGACGATGGGGATCAAGCTTAGTTTGAACTCCATGTAGAGATCGATTCGTTTCGATCTAGTTATGGATAAAAAAGGAAAACAATGTTGTTTTCCTTTTTGGCGTTTCAAGTTGTTTCAGGAGCTAAGGGCATGAGGGGGAGTTGTGGGGATGAAAAAAGGGAGCATGTTTTTGGTTCTGGCCGCCATTCTTGTTTTGGCAGCGGGATGGATGTATAAGGGCTACCCGGGGAAAACCGCGAAGCCGCCCCTGAAGGTGTACGTCATTTTCCAGGAGGACGAAGGCCGGATGCTGCTCGAAAAATTCAAAAAAGAAACCGGCCAGGCTTACGAGGTGATCCGGATGTCCAGCGGGGAAGCCAGCTATCATCTGCTGACGATGAACAAAACCGGGATCGACGTGGTGCTTGGGGGACCGGCGGATTTGCATGAGCAGTTGAAAAGCAGCGGCAAACTGCTGCGGTATTCGCCCCGGATGAGCGACAAAATCCCGGCCGCCTACAAAGACAAGGAGGGATATTGGACCGGCATGTACATGGGGGCGCTGGCCATCGGCGTCAATGAGCAGGCGTGGAAGGCGGATCCGAAGCTTGCGCGGCTTCCTTACCCCGAGCGTTATGAGGATTTGCTCCGCCCGGAGCTGAAGGGGAAAATCGAAATCCCCGATCCGGAGACGTCCGGCACCGGCTATACGCTTCTCGCTTCGCTGGCGCAGCAGCTGGGGACGGACGAGGCGCTGAAGCTGATGCATGCGCTAAAGTCGCAAAGCTCCACGACCACCTTTTCGGGCATCTCTTCGGCGCAGCGTTTGGCGGTCGGGGACGTCGCGGCCGGCGTCAGCTTTTTGGGCGACCAGCTGCGCTTCGTCAGCTCCGGTTACGCGATCCGTACCGCCATTCCGCCCCAGGCGGGATGGGAGGTCGGGGCGGTATCGATCCTGAAAAACGGGGACAACAAAGCCGCGGCGAAAAAGCTGGCCGATTTCGTGCTTTCCAAAAGCGCGCAAACGGCATACATGAACGCGGCGTACTCCCTGCCCGTCATCCCCGGCATCCAGCCCAATCCGCTGCTGGCCGGCGTCAAATCCGAGGAGCTGCTTACCAGCTACCGGTTCGACGTGGCGGCAACGGCCCGGTCCGAGCTGCTGGCGCGGTGGAAGGAAGCAGGGCAAGGGAGCCGGTAGCTTGGAGTCCTGGGAGGTTTTGAAGGTCATGGGCGCGGTGCCCCTGACGTTTCGTAAGCCGGCCGCGACCCGGGCTAAAGTCTCGGGCATTCCGGCTGGTTCCCTAAAAAGATACGACCCTTTGCCTATAAAATCCGCCGCTACGAAATGGGACTATGGCTCGCCGAAAATAGGGACGGGTTCCCTTCTGCAATCGGGCATCGCGGCTTATGATAAAGAGGGGATTTCCGCCCCGCCTTTCGCGGAAGCATCATTCTCCCGCGGATGGAATAAATATCGTTTTAGCCATTATGAAATGCAGGAGGTGCAGTTTATGTCGCTGCTTCGCAAGCTTACGACGATCGTGTGCGCCGTGTTGATTGCCGGCGCGTCGCTGTTTGGCGCAAATCCTGGCCAGGCATCCGCCGCTTTGGACCCGTTCCCGGCGTATCACAAGGTGTTCAAGAAGGGACCGAAGATCCCGAATCTCGATACGAATTACGTGCCGCAAGGGTTGACCTATTATCCGGCCAAAAACTGGATCCTGATCTCGTATTATTACCATAAGAAAAACAGCAGTGCCGTAAAAGACAGCCTGATCGCCGTCGTGGACGCCACAACCGGAAAATTCGTCAAAAACGTGTATCTCGCCGACGAGAAAAAGTCGGGAGGCATTTACCACAGCGGCCACGTCGGAGGCATGGGCGTATCCAAAACGTATCTGTGGATCGCTTCCTCCGCGAAGTCTTCGGATACGAAATACAACATGCTCCGCTACAAGCTGAGCGATCTCGCCGCTGCCAAAAACAACAGCCATCTGAAACTGAACAAAGGCTTTAAGCTCAAGGCATCCTCCTACGCGACCGTTGCGGACGGAGACCTGTACGTCGGCAAATTCGACGAGAAAAACAGCTCCTCCTTGTACCGGTACAACCTGAACGGTTCGGAGAATCCGTCGTCGAGTCCGATCGCGACCTATAAAACGCCGGCCAAGGTGCAGGGCGTTGCCGTTACCGGCAGCCATTTGATTTTTTCGACCTCGTACGGCCGAAACAATCCGGGATACCTTCGCATTTACACGAAGGCGGCTTCCCCCAAGCTGAAGAAAACGATGAAAATCCCGAACATGTCCGAGGATCTGGCAATCATCAAGGGCAATCTGTACATCAACTTCGAGTCGGGAGCCAAATATTACAGCGATTCGAGTTACATCAAAAAGACGTTGTCCTATGCCAAGCTGAGCTCGGTCATTTAAGGCGACTTAACCAAGAACGAACCGCAATAAAATAAAAAGACTCCGGTCGGAGTCTTTGGGTGCCGGGAAGGTCCGCAGGACTTTCCCGGCTTTTTATGTTTTATGTCGCCTTTACCAGGCTTTCGTAGGCTTCCTCGGTTTCCGAGGCCTCGCCCTGCCACAGCAGCTGCATCTCGGAGCAGGTCGCAAGAAGCTCGGTCAAGGTGCCCTCCGCTTCGATGCGTCCGTCCTTCATGACGATGATGTGATCGGCTTCGGCCAGCGCCGCTTTGCGGTGGGAGACGGCGATGCAAGTCGCGTCTTGTTCCTCGAAGAGCCGCCCCCACAGCTGTTTTTCGGTTTCGACGTCAAGCGCGCTCGACAGGTCGTCGAAGATAAGCAGGTCGGAGTCCGTCATCATCATCCGCGCGGTGGCCGCCCGTTGGATCTGGCCGCCGGAGAGCATGACGCCGCGCGGACCGACGAACGTATCAAGGCCTTTTTCCAGGTCGCCGATATCCTTTTCCATCACCGCCAGCCGTACCGCCCGCGCGAGGCGATCCTCGCCGCCCGGGCTGCCCTGGATGATGTTTTCGCGAAGCGTGTCGCTGAACAGCCGCGGCACCTGCGGCGTATAAGCTGCTCTCGGCGGGATGAGGAATTTCGCCGGGGCAATTTTTGTGCCGTTCCAAAGCACGGAGCCTTCCGATGCGGGCAGCAGGCCGAGCAACGCGCGCACGAGCGTGGATTTGCCCGAACCGATGCGGCCGGTAACGACCACGAATTTTCCGCGTTCCAGCGAGAAGCTGATGTCGCGGATGCCGTTTTCCGAACCCGGGTACGTATAGGATAGTCCTTTGACTTCCAGCTTTTGCAGCCGTTCTTGCGGGTTTTTGCGTATCGCCGGCAGCTCGGGCGGTTCCTCGTAAAGATAGGTTTCGCTGAACTCCATGATCCGCTCCTGTTCGCCCGGACGGAACAACACGCTCATCCGATCGAGCGACACTTTTAACCGTTTATGCTGGAATACCATGAACCCGAACAGCGAGATGCTGAATGCAATGTTCGTCAAATAGGAGGTGAAAAGCGCAAAGTCGCCGACGGTAAACCGTCCGGCCTTCATCGCCGATGCGCACATCAGCAGAATGATGCCGGTGCAAATGCTGAGCACGTGCTGGTTCAGCGAGCGCATCCATTCCTTGAACAAATTATCCTTCAGCGCCGCCTGCCGGCGGGATTCGTTCAGCTGGACGAAGCGACGGTGAACGTGTTCTTCCGCCTGCCCCAGCTTCAGCGCCTGCACCGCCCCGAAGGATTCCGCAATAAAACTGGTAATGCGCCCGGTGGCTTCCCGGTTCATTTGGCCGTAACGTCTCGCCCGATTGCCCGACAGGTTGTTCAGCAGCGTCACCGCAAGCAGAGGAAGGAGGGCAACGAGCGTAATCTGCCAGTTGATCCGGGCCATGATGACCAGGGAGATGACCGCAAAAGCCAGCCTGCCCCAAAAATCGACCCAGGATTCGACGTATTCGACCACTTCGTCGACGTCCTCCCGGAACCGGCTGACCGCTTCCCCCGGAGAAGCCGGGAGGTTGCGCCCGGGCCAGCGCATAATGCCTTTCAGCATATTGGTGCGCAAAATCGCCTGGACGTCGTAAATGTAAGTTACCCATTTCCAGAACGCCCAGAAAAAGACGCCTACCCGCGAGACTCTCACGAGCGCGATGAAAATGAGCGGGACGGCAAGCCACAGATAGTTATGGGACTGGCTGGTCGCCCGGTCGAAAAACCATTGCATGCCGAGCCCGATGAATAGCGGGATGGAATGAAATAATCCCCAAAGCAGCCCGTTGACGATAAAAAGCGAAATATTATAGGTAAACAAACGTTGGATAAAGCGGGTTACGGTCATGCCAAATCCTCCTCTCGGCCCGTAATCAGGAGCTGGGCGTAATGCGAGGCGGGATCTTGGGCGAGTTTCTCCCTCTCGCCGAATTCAAGGATGCGCCCATCCCCCAGCACCATTATGTGATCCACCTGCTCCAGCGTGGAGAGCCGATGCGCGATCACGATGCCCGTGCAGTTCTTCATGAGCTGGTCCACCGCGGTTTGCAGCATCGCTTCGGTTGCCGCGTCGAGGCGCGAGGACGGTTCATCCAGAATGACGAGGCTCGGCTGGGTCAGGAATACCCGCGTCAGCGCGAACAATTGCGCTTCTCCGGCCGACAGGGATGAACCTCCCGCCTTCAGATGCGTGTCGAGGCCTTCCGGCTGCGAATCGATCCACTGCTTCAGCCCGAGGCGTTCCGTCGTTTCGAGGATGTATCCGTCGGAGATGCTGCCGTCAAACAGCGTCAGGTTGTCGCGCAGCGTGCCGTCGAAGAGCTGGACGTCCTGCGTCACCATCCCGACGCGGCGGTACAGCGCCGAGAGGCTCAAGTCCCGGATGTCCACGCCTCCGACCCGGATCGTGCCGCTGCCGATGTTGTACAGTCGAAGCAGGACGCGGCTCAGGCTGGACTTGCCGCTGCCGGTGCGGCCGATGATCCCTAAGCGTTCGCCGGGGCGAACCGCAAACGTAATGTCATGCAGCACCGGCTTATCCGGGCTGTAGCTGAAATGGACATGCTCGAATTCGAGGCCGAGCGCGCCTTCCGGCAGCGCGGTCTTGCCGCCCTCCACGATTTCGCTGCGGCTTTCCAGCAGCTCCTGGGAGCGCATCATGCCCGACTTGGCCTTCTGGAACTCCTGCACCTGATCGCCGAGCTGCTCGATCGGATCATTCAGCATTTGCGTGTATTGGTAAATCAGGAACAGCGTGCCGAGGGAGATGTTTCCGATCAAATAATAATGCACGCCCAGCAGCAGGACCACCGTCACGGCAAGGGCAAACAGCACCACCGTCGTGTTCCAGGGAACGACGCGCAGCATCCACGCTTTGCGGCCCTTCAGAAAAACATTGCGCATCGCGCGGTAAAACCGGTTCATGACGTATGGCACGTTCCCGTTGGCCTGCACGTCTTCGATCCCCGCGATCCGCTCCTCGATAAAGCCGAACAGCGCCGCGCTTGCCCCGCGTTCGTCCTTGGACGATTTGACGCCCATGTCGCGGACGAATACCATGGCCCCGATGGAGGCGAGCGTGAAGAGGGTCATAACCGCCGCAATCGGCCAATTGATCGTAAACATAAAGCCGAGAATGCCGGCGAGCAGCACGAAGCTGCCGATGACCTTGATGATAAACATGGAAAAAAAGTTCGACATATGGGTGACGTCCCCGTCGATGCGCTCGATCATTTCCCCGGGCGTTTTCAAATTGTGAAACCGCATGTCGAGCCGGAGGCAATGCTTCAGCAAGTCGCCGCGCAGCAGGTTGGTGGAGCGCCAGGAGACGTCGTTGCCCAGGTAGCTGACGGCCACTGTCAGCACCTGGTTCAAGGCGGCGAGCACGAGATAAATGCCGGCCAGCGTAAGCAGGCTCGACACGATGCCGTTGTCGGCGGCCGTATCGATAAAACGCTGCACGATCTGCGGATTGACGAGCTGCACGCCGGTCGAAGCCAGCAGAAGCAGCAGCAGGATCGCAAGGCGCCCCGCAACCGGGCGAAGGTACCGGAGCAGCCATGTCATGGATTGCCGTTTAGGTTGCATGTTTAAAACCCCCCAATTCCCAAAACAAAACCGTATGCATTGCATGTGATGGTCGCCTGGAACGTTACGGCCCAGACGCAAATAATACCCATCATACAATAATTTGGAAACGATTCAAGATAAAGTTTGACTAAAATAAAATCTTTCCCGGCGCCCCCTCTCCAAGAAAAAACGAGTCATCCGGTTCATGTTCGGTTCTTGCCCAGTTCATATTGAGTTCATGAAACGGGGTTATACTGAATACCGTTCGCAAGGCAGGCAAAATGATCATGCCGAAAGCGCAGAGGGAAACGACGTGATGTTACGATTGTCGGGGACGCCGATGTTTACGAGATCGGAGCGAAATCGGTAAAATGCACTTAGACATGGGTGTGAACGCATAAATTTTGGACGAATATGTTTCCAAGTAGAAAGGAGCGGAGGCTGCAATGGCCCATATCCTAGTTGTCGATGACGACCCCCATATCCGGGAGCTGGTCAGTCATCTGCTGAAAAATGAAGGTTTTACGGTAACGGAGGCCTCCAACGGTCTGGAGGCGCTCAGCGCGATGGAATCGGCCAAGGCCGATCTCGTCATTCTCGACATCATGATGCCGGGCATGGACGGCTGGGAGCTGTGCCGGGAGCTGAGCAGGGATTACGACATTCCGCTGCTCATGCTTACGGCCAAAGGGGAAACATCGCAAAAAGTGAAAGGATTTGAGCTTGGGACCGACGATTATCTGGTCAAACCGTTTGATCCGCTGGAGCTCATCGTCCGGGTCAAAGCCCTGCTGAAGCGGTACCGGATATCGGCTTCCCAGGAAATCCAGTTCGGCGATTTGCGCCTGAACCGGAAAACGTACGAATGTTATGTCGGGTCCGATCCGCTGACTCTGCCGCTGAAGGAATTCGAGCTGTTGTTCCTGCTGGGCAGCTATCCGGGCAAAACGTTTTCCCGCGACCAGATCATCGAACAGATTTGGGGATACGACTATGAAGGCGACGAACGAACCGTCGACGTGCATATCAAACGTCTGCGGGAACGGTTCGCGGATCAGCAGGACCAATTTTGCATCCGGACGATCCGCGGGCTCGGATATCGGCTGGAGGTGCTCTCATGAGCAACCGGGAGCGCAGGCAGCGGCGGCGCGAGCTGCTGGAGCGGGATCGCGAGCAGAACAAGGCTTGGCGGCGGATGAAGCGGCAGGAAATCGCGGCAGCACGGCTCGAAAAAGCGGAAAAGAAACGGAAAGCGCGCGAAGAGAGATGGTATCAAGAAAAGGACGACCCTGCTTTCAGCTTTTGGCTTCGCGTCAGAATCGTATTGTTTATGCTGCTCATTTTGTGCTCGCTTGCCATATGCTGGATTGGAGCATATTATATTACCCATTCCTTAAGATGGAACATGCAGCCGCTCGTCGGACAGCTCGTGAATTCGGTGCTCGGATTTGTTATTTTCGGAACGATCATTTCAATTGTTTCCAGATTCGGGAGAGGGAAGCAGCGGGAATATTGGCAGATGGTCATCGATGCGCTGAAGCGGATTTCGAAAGGGGATTTTAAAGTCAGCCTGCCTGTGCACTTTGGCGGTGGCGGTGACAAAGGTTGGGGAGAAGTCGTCCAGAGCATTAACAACATGGCCGCCGATCTAGACAAAATGGAGCATATGCGTCAGGAATTCATTTCGAATGTGTCCCATGAGATCCAGTCCCCGCTCACTTCGATCACCGGCTTTGCGCGGGTTCTTCGGGAAGAGCAATTAACCCCGGACCAGCGGAACCATTATTTGAACATCATCGAACAGGAAAGCGTGCGATTGTCGCGTTTGTCCGAAAACATGCTTAAGCTTGCGTCGCTCGATTCGGAGAAACACCCGTTCCATGCGGCTCCCTTAAGGCTGGACAAACAGCTCCAGACGCTCATTCTCGCCTGCGAACCCCAGTGGCAGGGCAAAAACCTGGAGATGTCGGTCGATCTGAAACCCGTGACCATCGAAGCCGACGATGACCTGCTGAGCCAGGTGTGGGTGAATTTGCTGCATAACGCCATCAAATTCACGCCCGAGGGAGGTTCGATCCATGTCACGCTGGAAACGGACGGGCGCGAGGCCGTCGTATCCGTCGAGGATACGGGGATCGGCATTTCGGCCGAGGACCAGGCGCATATTTTTGAAAGGTTTTTCAAAGCGGACAAATCAAGAACCCGCTCCGGCGGAGGCAGCGGGCTGGGCCTGTCCATTATCCAGAAAATCGTGCAGATGCATGGCGGAAGCGTTTCGGTGGCCAGTACGCTTGGCGATGGTACGCGCATGACCGTGAGGCTTCCGGTGGCCGCGGCCCGTGCCGGTCAAAAGCAAGCGCCTGCACAGGATGTCCCCGATCGGGGTGCTTTTTCGTAGGGATTCTTAATGAAAAAACGGCCGGTGTAGATGATTCTACAACAGCCGTGTCGTTGGCGGTTATGGCAGATGAATCGATTTGATATGGTCGCAGTGAAGGAAAACGGTTTTTCCTCCGGCCTCGATCAGTTCGATGATCCGGTTATCCACCTTTTTCAGCAGTCCTGCCTTTAAGGGGGATTCTCCCAAATCAAAGATGACGAGCTCGTTTTGAAATTTCTCCAATTGCTGCTCTAATGTACGGGAGAGGGGGACGGCCGGCTGCTGCAGATGGAAAGGATGCTGGCTGAGATAGAATGGCGTCATGTTGGGCGGAAGCGGGCAGATATATTTGACGTGATGAAGCGAAACATAAATCGAGTGGTACAGCGGCGAATAAAAAATAAAGTAATCGTTCATGATGCTTGTCACATAACCGTACACGGGATGAGGGCCTCCCAGGCCGATTTCCGTAAAAATGCCCCTGGAATTCATTAGCATTTTCCGGTAGGAAATGTGCACATGGTCCACGAGCGGTTCCCGGTCGGCCGGCGAGAAATCCTCGCCGTCATCGGCAAGTTTCAAATGCTGCAAATGGTGCACCGGCGCGTACACATACCGGGAGTCCGAGAACACGACGACAATGTCGCTGCCAAGATCGATGAGCTCTCCGGTGATGGGGATTTTGCAGCCGGATAGTTTGAGTTCGATTTTTTTGCCGAGGAGAGAACGGATCGACTCCATAATCTACCTCCTTTCACATTACGATCAGGGGGAAGCTGCATCCTATGGACAAGCCGTGTCGAAGCGGATTCGAAGATCATGAACGATACGGCTTGCATATACTCCTTTTAACGGTCTGCTAAACGGTAAGCCGTGTAAATAAGGACAGCTCCTGCGGAGTTGTGAATCTGCGGCGCGAGGAATGTAGATTCATGAGACTCCGCAGGGAGCGTCTATATTTTTTACGGCCCGATGACTAGATTAGGATAGAAGGTTCCAAGGCGAACCGGCTGCGGTTATTTGCGTCCGCCGCTGCGTCTGCTGGAGCTGCGTCCGCCATAGCTGCGGCTGCCGTAACTCCGGCTTCCACCGCTCCGGCTGCCTCCGTAGCTGCGACTGCCGCCGCTACGACTGCCGCCGCTGCGATTGCCGCCGCTGCGGTTACCGCTGCTGCGATTACCGCCCGATTGGCTGCCTCCGGATTTGTTGTTGCTATTTTGGTTGTTGTTATTGCTGTTGTTATTATTGTTATTGTTATTTTTGTTGTTCGAATTGCTGCTTACGACCGCGACCGATTTGATATGGTAGATCGGGATGCGGACGACTTCCTCTCCTTTTACGGCGAGCATGAGGTAGTTTTGGTTGGCGTCGGCGACGATCCCCTCGAGCTTTTCAGGGCCTCCGCGGTTCACCTGCACATAGCGGTAACGGAGCGCCTGCAGAAGCGAGCCGAAGCTGTAAGCCCGAATCGGACTCGTCATGGTCGTTCCCGTCATGGATTGATCTCCCGATTGGCCCGTCGAAGAGATGCTTTTGATGTGTTGGGTGTTCACGTACACGACATTGCTGTCATTTGTCCAAACAGCCATGTAGTTGTTCTGTACGCTTTGCAGAACACCTTCAACCGAATCATGCCCGCCACGGTTGATCTTCACGCTTTGGCCGACCAGGTTCATTAAATCATAACCGGCTAAAGACATTTCACATTCCCCTTCCTTGGAGTGATTAGGTAGACGAGAGAGGCGTCGATTCGTCCTTCAAGTCTATCTATGCAATATTTATATATGTCCTCGTGTTAGAAGGGACTAGCCGAATATACTAGATTATCAAAATTGAGTGAATATCCCTCTGCCCGGTTGCTAGAATGTTGCCAAGACAAGTTTAGGCATTTTCCCGGAACACCAAGGCATCCGCCCTGACGGCATCCGCCCCTTCGGCATAATATGGTGAAAAGCCCGCATCATAGGCTATTCTTCGTGTTGGAAAGGCGGTTGCTGCATGGGTCTGCCCGTATACCGGATCGCAATCAAGGATAAGGATTTGAAACAGATGGAGAACCACATTTGGTCTGACCGTTTTTTTCCGGCGACGTTGTCGAACGGGAACGGGTCGCCTCAAGCCATCCGGATTCGGTACCGGGGCGGCCATACGCGCGAATATCCGAAAAAATCCTATGAAATCCGCACATCACGCGCAACGTATCACTTTAATGCCGAGTATGACGATCCTTCCTTGATCCGCAATGCGCTTTCATTTCATTTCTTTAATATGATCGGCGTTCCAAGTCCCTCGACGCAGCACTGCGTCCTGCAATTAAACGGCGTGAACCAAGGCGTGTATTTGCGGATCGAGGCGGTGAATCAAACCTTTTTCCGCGTGCGCAAGCTTCCCGTCCGAAGCATCATTTATGCCGTCAACGACAATGCCACCTTCGATTTGAACAACGTCAGCACGAATACCCCGAAAACCTCGCTGTTTTCCGGATACAGGCTGATCAAAGGCCGCGGGGAAGACCGTCTGAGGCTGATGCGCTTCATTCGGAACATCCACGCCAAACGGGGGAAAACGCTGGAAAAATATTTGAACCAGCGTCTGTACATGGACAATTTTTTGACATGGCTGAGCGGGGCGGTGCTAACAGGCAACTACGACGGATTTCGGCATAACTATACGATTTTCGAATACAGGAAGCGGAAGGCATACGGTTTTCTGCCATGGGATTATGAGGGAACCTGGGGACGGAACTGCTACGGCAAGGAGGTCGCTTCGAATCTGGTCAGCATTAAAGGGCATAACAAGCTGACGGGAAAGGTGCTGGCCTACAGCGCCAATCGGCAGCGATACAAGGAGATTCTCGAGGAAATTCTCGCCTCCTCCTTTACCGCGCATCAATTGATGCCGGTGGTCCGGAACATGCTGCGCCAAATCGAAGACGACGTATACCGGGATCCGAAATACAAGTGGCCTCTCGGCATGTTTTTGAACGAACACAACGTCATTTACGCATACATCGAAAACCGCCGCCGGGACATCCGGCGCGAACTGCAGACGCTGTGAAGGCGGGAATCCGAAAAAAGACATCTGGAGCCGTTCGCCAAACGAACGGGCAGATGTCTTTTGTTTAAATATAATGAGCATTGATGCGTTACAAGATTTTTTGGTATAAATGGCTTAAATAACGCCAGCGGGTCACCAGGAAATAGACGACCTGAATGCCGAGAAACGTTGCGAATACGGCCAGCGTATGGGAGACGACGGAAAAGTCGACCAGGCCCTGGAGCGCGGTAAACGCCACGCTGCTGTGCACGATCGCCACGAGAAGCGGCAGGAAAAACATGAGGAAAAGCTGGCGGGTGACGGTTTTGGCAAGTTCCTTGCGGCTCAGCCCCACTTTTGAAATCATCCGGTACTGCTCCTCGTCTCTCGATAAATCGGCATAAAGCCTGAAATAGATGAAGCTGGCGGCAAACGTGAAAAAGACGATTCCGACCAGCCCGCTGACGATGAGCAGCAAGCCGTTTAACTGCTTCGAATGCATCCAATCCAGTACAAGCGCAGAGAAGTTATAGGCGTATTGCCGCTCGTTTGCTGAATCCGCATCCAGGGCTTTCCTTATTTCTTCGGCAACCGTACGCGTATGATGCCACTCCGGGACGACGAACACGACAACCCGGGTCTTATATTCATCGCCCTTCGCCAGCCGCTCGTAATCCGAATCCGTAATAATCCAAACATTGCCGTAATCGGGAATGACGATATGGGGCAGCGCCTTGACGATGGGAAGTGTCATGGTATGTTCGCCTTTCGTGATCGTAAGCCGATCCGTTTGAAGTCCTTCGAGCCTGTACTTGTCATTTTGCGTCACCGACGACGGAGAGGCCATGGTTTCCCCGCTGCGCAGCGTTTCCTGGGGATAACCGAGGACAGCGGCCAGCCCGTTATAGTCGCTCAGCCGGATCAAGGTTTTCCCGTCATCGGAGTAAGCCGGAACGAACGAAGCCTTGCGGTAGGCAAAACCTCCTTTTTTCAGCGTTTGCTCGATCAAACGGATATGCTTCTGCTCAAATGAAACGTCATCACCAGGTTCCGGAAAGGAGACGTGCGTAAAAGCGTACGGGTTTTTCATCGCCGCAAGTCCCGGATCGCCGATGGCAAGGGCTGTTCCGATGCCGGTAAAAGCGATCGCCGAAATGACTGCGACCATAAAAAACATGACCGCGTTATCCTTCATCCGGTAGACGAGCTCCGATACCGTCAGCAGATTGGTCCGTTTGAACACGAAGCGGGGCCTGTTTTTCAAGGCGCGGATGACGTACACGCTGAGCTGGGTGAAAAGAAAATAGGTTCCGATAATGACCAGCACCACGCCGCCAAACAGCAGGCCGAACGAATAGATGCGGCGCAGCACGAACAGGAAGACGCAGGCATAACCCAGCCCGATCAGCAGCACCGCCAGGATGGAAAGCGGGACGGATGCCTTGGGTTCCGGTTTCGGTTTATCCTCGGATTTGATGAGGTCCGCCAGCGTGCCTTTTTTGGTCATAAGCGACGTGAAGGCCGCAACGGCCATGAACAGAACCAGATAACCGCCCGCGGTCAGCCCAATCGCTTTGGCCGGCGGATAAAACGGAAGCCCGCGTTCGATCACCAGCATGGATGCGCAGATGAGCAGGATCAGCTTGGAGAAAACGATGCCGACGAGAATGCCCGTAACGATCGCCGCGACGCCGATCAAGACGTTTTCGATAAAAAGCATGCGGTTAAGCTGTTTGCGGGACATGCCCAGCAAAAGCAGAATGCCGAACTCCCTTTTGCGGACCTTAATGAAGGAACCGACGGAATAAAGCAGGAACAGGAATGAAAACACGAAGATGACGACTTGCGAAATATGCATTCCCATCGTTGCGAGGATGCTGAGCGTGATGCTGTCGGCCATGATTTGCCCCTTGAGGTCGGGATGGAACGCCAGCATGGCGTACGTAAAAAAGATCATGACCGAAAACGCGCTGCTCAGGAAATGGGCGACATAGGTCCGTTTGTTCCGGAAGACGTTGTTAAACGCGAACTGGCGGAAATTCATGCCCGTTTCCTCCCAGCAGCGACAAGACGTTGATGATCTTTTGATAGAATGCGGTCCGGTTTTCGCCGCAGTAGATTTCGTTGTACAGCTGTCCGTCTTTGATAAAAATGACGCGGCTGCAGTAGCTTGCCGCCACGGCGTCATGCGTGACCAGCAGCATCGTCACCTGATCCTCGCGGTTTCGCTGTTCTAAAATTTCCATGACTTCGCGCGCCGATTTGGAATCCAGGTTGCCCGTCGGCTCATCCGCCAGCAGCAGCTTGGGCTCATGGATCAGCGCCCGGGCGATCGCCGTTCGCTGCGCCTGTCCTCCGGAGATTTCATACGTCCGCTTGTCCAGGATCGGGGCGATGCCGAGCTTCTCCGACAGGACCGCCACCTTTTCGTTCATGTCCGCAAGGCCGGCTCCGTCCAGCGTCAGCGGCAGCACGATGTTTTCCTTGACGGTGAGCGTATTGAGCAGATTAAATGACTGGAACACAAACCCGAGCTCGCGTCTTCGAAACAGGGCCAGCTGATCCTGCGACAGCGCGTAAGGGTCTTTGCCGTCGATGCGGATTTCGCCCGTGGTCGGCTTGTCGATCGTGGAGATCATGTTGAGCAGGGTCGTTTTGCCGCTCCCGGACGGGCCCATGATCCCTACGAATTCTCCCCGCTGGATGGACAGGTCGATGTTGGAGAGCGCTTCGTACGAAACCATGCCCTTATATATTTTGCCGAGGTTGCGGACGGATAACATTTCCATGGCTTGGTGACTTCCCCTTTCGTTTTCCGGGCTTTTATCCTCAAAACCCTTCGTTCTCTTCGTATCCCCAGTATACGCCCCGGACAGGGGTTCCTCCTATCGACGCAGCTTTCACGCATCTTACAACGCTGTAAGAAATGCCGTTTACAACAATCCCGTGAATCGATTCCCGGATCAATCAAAAACGGATGCGGACAAGCGTGCCTTCGCCCTCAACCGATTCCAGCTCGATGCGGTGGTTCAGTTTGTCGATCACTTCCTTGACGATGTACAGCCCCATGCCCGTGGATTCCTTGAAACGCCTGCCGTTTTCCCCGGTGTAGAAGGGACGGAACACGCGGGGGAGATCCGCTTTGGGAATGCCGACGCCGCGGTCTTGTACGTTCAAGACGACGTCCCGGCCTTCCTTGACGGCCGACAGGGTCACTTTTTTTCCGCTGCCCGCCGAATATTTAATGGCGTTGTTCAGCAGCTGGCCCAGGATGAACTGCATCCACTTGGCATCGGTCCGTACCGAAATTCCTTCTTCGATCGAGACTTCCGGATAAACGCGGCTGCGGATGAAATACCGTTTGTATTCATGGACCGCTTCGTTCGCCAGCTGTCTCAGATCGACGGCATCCACGCTGAAATCCTGCTCGAAGGTGCCCAGACGGGCCGTGTACAGTGCCATGTCCAGCCCTCTCCGCAGGCGGTCCGTTTCCTCCGAAATGCTGCCCATCCGCTCGTCCCCGCCATCCTGCGTGATCATTTCGATCACGGACAAAGGGGTTTTCATCTGGTGGATCCATTGGTTTAAAAAGGTCATGTACTGCTCGTTTTTTCGTTCCCAATGCTGAAGCATGTTTTGGTACTGCCTGTATTGGTTTTCCAAAAGCTCGCTCAGGGCAGCGGGAAGCGGCGCCGGCTCATGCTTGTGCACGGAGTCGGCGAGGGAAGCGACGGGGCGGGACAGCCGGGCGTAAAACCCGCGATGCGTGGCATAACGCAGACCGAGGTATCCCGCGAAAATAAACAGCCCCAAAAACAAGGCGTACATGGCGGTCAGCGGATGATCGTATCCGTCAAACCAAAACACCGCCATGACGGCGAGCAGCTGCGCCAACGTAAATATCATCAAGGGGAGGTGCTCCCGAATGAACAGTTTCATTTACTTCGGCTCCTCCGCGTTCAAGTTCAGTCTGTAACCGAGCCCCCGCACGGTCTCGAGCGTTTCCTCCAGGCCAAGCTCGGCTAGGCGTTTCCGCACGCGCGTGATGTTGACGCTGAGCGTGTTGTCGTCCACGAAGGCGTCGTCCCACAGCTTTTCCAAAATGACCTCGCGGCTTGCGACCCGCGGGCTGTACTCCATCAGCGTTTCGATTAATATCGTTTCCTTTTTGCTGAGCGGCACGCTCCGTTTGCCGAAATGAAGCTCCATGCGTTCCGGGTACAAAATCAGGCCGCCCAATTCGACCGTGCGCTCGTCGTTTTTCACGGCATAGTCGCCGTACGCCCGGCGAAGCTGGCTGCGGATCTTGGCCATGACGATTTCATAGTAAAAGGGTTTCGTAATAAAGTCGTCCGCGCCGTTTTCGAGCGCCATCACCTGATCCATTTTGCCGTCGCGGGCCGAGATGAAAATGATCGGGCAGGTCGACACCTGCCGGATCTGGCGGCACCAGTAATATCCGTCAAAGCTCGGGAGATTGATGTCCAGCAGCACGATGTGGGGGGAATGCCGCTTAAATTGTTCCAGAACCCGGTCGAATTCATGAATAACAATGGCCGTATCCCCGTACTTTTCAATATGGGCTTTCAGCAGGTCGGCGATTTTCGGATCGTCTTCGACGATAAGCATTTTATACATAAAGGTCTCCTTCGTTCATTCGTCTCTCGCAATGGATAGGTTGCTTTTTTGAATATTATACACGTTGTCCGCCGTTTCACGATCATGGGGAAGCGCAGGAAGATTGCTTTTAACCATATGGTTGCCTGTACCCGGCATATATCGGCAAAAGAGCGCATACGATTAATTTAGAATAATTATAATTTAGTATTGATTTTCATTTTCAATGAGGGTACAATAAATGACGTCGAGTTGCTTGTTTAGAATTATTCTAATTTAAAAATAAATCAAGGAGGCACGATCCTTATGGCCAAACTTACGACGAATCAAGGCGCGCCCATCGGCGATAATCAAAATTCCAGAACGGCGGGGCAGAACGGACCTACACTGCTGGAGGATTATCAGCTGCTGGAGAAGCTGGCGCATTTCGACCGGGAACGCATTCCGGAACGCGTGGTGCATGCCCGGGGAGCGGGAGCCCATGGCGTTTTTAAGGTCATCAACAGCATGAAACGGTACACGAAAGCGGCATTTTTGCAAAAAGAAGGACAGGAAACGCCGGTATTCGCCCGGTTTTCCACGGTAATCCACGGTCAGCATTCCCCGGAAACGCTCCGGGACCCGCGCGGTTTCGCGGTCAAATTTTACACGGAGGAAGGCAACTATGATTTCGTCGGAAACAACCTGCCGATCTTCTTTATCCGGGACGCGATGAAGTTTCCGGACATGGTGCACGCGCTGAAGCCAGACCCCCGCACGAATATTCAAGAGGAAGACCGTTATTGGGACTTCATGTCCCTGTCGCCCGAATCGACGAATATGCTGGTCCACCTCTTTACGGACGAGGGCATTCCGGCCAATTACCGCCAAATGCGAGGCTCCAGCGTCCACGCCTTCAAGTGGATCAACGAATACGGCAACACGGTGTACGTGAAGCTGCGCTGGGTTCCGAAGCAGGGCATCAAAAACTTGAGCCGGGAGGAAGCGGCGCAAATCCAGGGCAAGGACTTCAACCATGCCAGCCGCGATTTGTATGAAGCGATCGAGCGCGGCGATTACCCGGAATGGGATTTGTACGTGCAGGTGCTTGATCCGGCGGATCTGGACAGCTTCGATTTCAATCCTTTGGACGCCACGAAAGACTGGTTCGAGGAGGACATTCCTTATCAGCTGGTAGGAACGATGACGCTCAACCGGAACCCGGAAAACGTATTTGCCGAAACGGAACAGGTGGGCTTTAATCCGGGCGTGCTTGTGCCGGGCATCGAACCTTCGGAGGATAAGCTGCTGCAGGGACGGCTGTTCTCCTATTCCGATACCCAGCGCTACCGCATCGGGCCGAACTATTTGCAGCTTCCGATCAACTGCCCGTTCGCGAAGGTAAGCAACAATATGCGCGACGGGGCGATGGCGTTCAAACAGCCGTCCGACCGGATCAACTACGAGCCGAACCGCTACCAGCATACGCCGAAGGAAGACCCGGCCTACAAGGACGTGCCGCAGCCGGTGCGGGGGACCGTTTCCCGCGAAAAAATCGACAAGCCGAACGATTTCGGCCAGGCCGGCCAAGTGTTCCGGAAATATTCCCCCGAGGTCCAGGAGCAGCTGATCGGCAATTTGGCCGCTGACCTGGAGCCTGTAGCGGAACAGACGAAACTGCTCGCGATCTGCAATTTCTACCGTGCGGACGCCGAGCTGGGCAAACGTCTGGCGGCGGCGCTGAACGTCGATTTGACGCCGTTTCTATCCCGCATGTCGTAAGCAGCAACAACAAGGGTTGTCCCCAGAAGCCGCAGGGCTTCGGGGCAGCCCTTTTTTTGATCCGTAAAATGTACTTTCGAGGCAAACGCAAACAAAAGAAACCGCCCTCCGGTTGAGGCCATGCTCCGGAAAGGCGGTTCGTCCGCATTCGCCCGACCGTTAACGCCGTTGCGTTATGAGTCGGCCGTTTCTTCTGAATTTTCGACGGGGATGATGCCCAGCTTTTGTTCCAAGTAGGCTTTGTTTTGAAGCACGGAGGGATGATCGGGCTGATATTGCCTTGCGGCTTCATTATGATGATAGGCGATCTGGTGCATGCCGAGCCGATCGTAACAGACGCAGAGCTGGAGGTGGGGGAGCCAGGTGGAACAGCTTAAATTTTGCATGCCCCAGGTGTTGGCCGGAGCCGGATTTTCCAGCGCTTGCCTATACCAATAAACGGCTGCCGCATAGTCCCCGGCTTGCAGAAAATGATATCCCATGCGGCAGCAAAATTCCGGCCGGGGCGCGCGGTATTCGAACGATTTCAGCGTAAAGGCCAGCGCATTGGCGTTGTCGCCCAGCTCGAGATAACAATCCGCCAGCTTGCCGCAGGCCGCGATATTGTCTTCGACCCACCCCTTTCCTTCATCCAGAAACTTCCGGTAATAGACGGCGGCCAGTTCGAAGAAGCGATGATCCTTGAGCTCATTGGCGAAATAATAAGTATCCCTCGGCGTGAAGACCTCTCCCTTGGCCTGCCGTTTCATATAAATGTTCAGGTTCCGGTCGCTGTCCCGCTCATCGCCGCAGTGCGTCACGGCAATGTCGCTGTCGATAATCCGCCCGGCGACTTCGAGATATTCATGGACAGCCCCAATCCAGCGGAAATCGTTGCTTCGTTTGACGAGACGGTTGCGCCGCAGGCTGGATATGACGTTGCCGTGCTCGTCGAACGCCAGATGATACTTCATCGTGACGGAATCGACGCCGGGGTCCAGGTTTTGTTTCAGTTCGAGCAGCTTTTCGAGATCTTCCTCCTTTAAAATATCATCCGCGTCCAACCATAAAATATAATCCATTTCCGCATGGCTGAACGCAAAGTTGCGCGCTGCGGCAAAATCGTCGATCCATTCGAAGTCGAAAACGTATCGGGTAAATTTGCGTGCAATTTGCTTGGTGTTGTCCGTGGAGCCGGTATCGACAATGATCATTTGATCCACCGCTTTTTGAACGGAAGAAAGGCAGCGCTCCAGCGACTTCTCCTCGTTTTTGACGATCATGCACAAGCTGATGGTAATCATCTTCTCACTCCTTTGCATGCAGGACGATTCAAGCACCCGAATTTCCCATCCCGGAGCGAAAACCGGGCGGCAAAATTTTTGCCAATGTACAAAGGCTGCAAATATGCATCTGCTGACTGGGCTGCGGGAAAAGGCATCAAGCGACTTCAGTCATATGTATGACGAAAATTCGGAAAGCAGACCGCCGCAGGCTCTTTTTACATGGGGCTCCAAGCATGAAACCGCTGAAGAGCTCATATATTGGGATGGGGTTTTCGACAATCTTCAGGTCAGGAGAGTGGCTATGCACCGTTTCTGGGAAAAGGTCATCAAACCGGTGATGATCGCCGCGCAGCCGGCGCATATCGTTGAAATCGGATCGCTGACGGGACTGAACACGTTCAAGATTCTGGATTATTGCCATCATACCGGCAGCAAATGCACGGTCATCGATCCTGCTCCGCAATTCGATGCCGATCTGTTGTCGGATTATTATGGGGAATCGTTCCGAATGGTCAAGGATTTCAGTTTGCAGGCGCTCCCGAAGGTAGAGCCCTATGACATGATCCTGATCGACGGCGACCATAACTGGTATACCGTATATCATGAGTTAAAGCAGGTGGAGCATATGGCCCTTTCGGCCGGCGCATTTCCCGTCGTCATGCTGCATGACATCGATTGGCCGTACGGCCGGCGGGATATGTACTATTTTCCCGAGAGCATTCCGGCGGAATACCGCAAACCCAGCGCCATGCAAGGGGTGGAACCCGGCAATCCGCTGCTCGTGCCCGGCGGAGGCTTCAACCATATGGTCCATAACGCCATATTCGAACATGGGGAACGCAATGGCGTGTTGACGGCCGTCGAGGATTTTTTGAAGGAAACGACATTTGACCTGTCTTGGCATGCTTTGCGTTCGAACAACGGCCTGGGGATCATGCTGCCTGGCGATACGCCGTACGGGCGGGTGATTCCGTTTATTTTAAACACATCGGGATTGTAGGCCATCCGTTCACATTTAAAAAAAGGGGGCGTTATCGATGCCGCTTACCTCGATCGTCATGCTCACCCGCAACGGTCTGGACCTGACGCGAAGATGCGTTGAAAGCGTAATGCGCCATACGGAAGAGCCGCTTGAATGGATTGCCGTGGATAACGGCTCTACGGATGGAACGCTGGAATTTTGGAATTCGATGGAGGACGTCAAGCTGATCGCCAACGCGGAAAACCGGGGGTTCGCCGCAGGCAACAACCAGGGCATGCTTGAGGCTTCCGGGGATTTTATCCTGCTGCTCAATAATGACACCGTCGTAACGCCGCGTTGGCTCTCCGGTTTGTATGCCGCGCTTTTCCGGGACCCTGACATCGGCATCGTCGGGCCGGTTTCCAATCATGTGGCTCCGATCCAGAGAGTTCCCCACGCAGAGTGGCCGACGCTTGAACATCTGGACGCTTATGCAGCCAGACGGCAGCAAGAGCAGGCAGGCTCCGGCTTTTACGCGCATAAGCTGGTGGGCTTCTGCATGCTGTTCCACCGTCGTTTGCTGGAGCGGATCGGCGGCTTTGACGAGCGTTTTTTTCCGGGCAACTACGAGGACGACGACTTTTCCATCCGGGCCCGCATCGGCGGCAAACGGCTGTGGGTCGCGCAGGATGTTTTTATCCACCATGAAGGGCAAGGGACGTTCGCATCGAACCGGCTCGACTACAAACGCTCTTCGCTGGCCAATGCCGAAAAATTCAGGGCCAAGTGGAGCACCGGATTATCGGCGCCCGAGATGGATTGCTTGGGTTATAATCCGTCCGACATCGTGGCGCGCGAGCCCTTTTTCATCCCGGAAAAGCATTTCGTCCCGCTTGGGGACCATACCCCTTCAAGGAATGAATAGGGGCCGTGCCTGTCGAAAGACCGGAGCCATTCCCGCGAGGGGGAGGGTTCCGGTTTTTTGCGTGTATAGACCGATTTTCCCGGATTTTGGCGAAAATTTCATGTTCGTGATGCAATAGACAATATATACCATATGGGTTATATTGGAATATATATTATGTGGTGCGCACGACGGGAGGCCTTGTTCTTTGGAGAAAAAAGTCACGGTTCTGATCAGCTTTATTATCGGATTTATGCTCATGCAGCTGTCATCGGAAGAGCCTTTGTCCCTTTTCAAAAGCTTTTTCGGGTCCGTTACCAAAATCGAGCCCTATCTCATTTACCTGCTGCAATTTGTCGGACTCATTCTGGTCATTTGGTCGATTTATCTGGCCTTTAACGAGCTGGTCAAGCTGCATAAAAACAAATCCTGAAAACAACAAGCTCTGCCTGGACGGCAGGGCTTTTTTCTGCTGCGTTTCGGCTTTGGAAAGCCAGGGCATTTGGCCGATATATTTTTTTCGGGATGGAAAACATTTCAACCCGTTCTCCCGTCAAATAAGTGTAGCCTTTTTTACACAAAACCAAGAGGAGGAGAACCGTGAAAAAGCTTTGGATTATGCTCGTGGCCGTGCTGATGGTCGTTTCCTTGTCCCTTCCGGCTGCAGCGGTGCAGGCGGCGGCTACACCGAAACCGATCAGCGTATACGTCGACGGGGTGAAACTGAACCCGCTGCAGCCGCCCACGATGACCAAGGGCCGGACCATGCTGCCGATGCGGGCCATTTTTGAGGCGTTTGACGCCAAGATTCTGTGGAATCAAAAAACAAGCACGGTCACGGCCATACGCGACGACATCACGATCGTGCTGAAAATCGGCGCCAAAACGGCGACGGTGAATCAGCAAAAGGTGACGCTTGACGTGCCTGCGCAAAACCTGAAGGGAACGACCATGGTGCCGGTCCGGTTCGTCAGCGAGACGTTGGGCGCGCAGGTGCTGTGGAATCAAAGCACGCAGACCGTCAACATCGTCACTTCGGACACTGCCGTAAATGCCGTTTCTTACGTGACCGCGCGCGTCATCGGGAAAAACGGCGACGGCCGCGACCTGGAGGTAAGCTTTCCGAAGGTTCAACGCGAGACGAACGTCAGCGAATACCGCGTCCTGATCGTCAAGTCCGCAAACGCGTACGGATATACGCTGTCCCAGGCGTTATCCACCGGATACTATACCTCGGTGCGGCCGACGGGCAACGATTTGGCCATCACCCTGTCCGGGCAATCGCGGGACGTCACCGGCGAGCTGCTGCGGGCCAATCAGCCTTACAACGCCTATGTGCTCACGGTAGCCAAAAAGGGTGCCAGCGCCTTGTCGGGCATATCTCCAACCGTCACGCTGTCGACGGCTTCGCCCGTAAACGCGGTCTCCGGCGTCAAAGCGGCGGATGTCGGCGATTACGGCGACGGACGGGATATCTCGGTCAGCTTTAATCAGCCACCCAATACGGCCAACATCCAGAACTACCGGATCATGGTCGTGAAGACCAAAGATGCCGGCAGCTTCAACCTGGATACGGCTAACAACGCGGCAAGCGCCAATTATACGACAGTAAACAAAACAAACGGCTCCACGATTACGACGACTTTAAGTTCGGGCGCCAGGGATACTTCCGGGGAATACATTAAAAACGGCGTTTCTTATACCATTTTCGTGCTTTCCGTCGCAAGCGGCAGCAACGCCTCGAACCAGCTTTCCGCGGGTTCGCCGTCGTTTTCGCTGGCATCGAATCCGATCGCCGCTCCTGTCATTACCAGCGTGCAGGACGTTGGCAATTACGGCGACGGCCGCGATCTGAACGTGCGGTTTAACCGCTCTTCCGACGAATCCCGGATCGGCAGTTACCGGATTTTCGTCGTCAAGGACAGCAAGGCGGGAAGCTTCTCGCTATCCGATGCAAGGAACCTGTCGAGCTCCTATTATACGGAAGTCGGCAAAACGGGTAATAACATCAGCAAAACCTTGTCCTACGGGGCCAGAGACGTAGACGGATCGCTGATCAGCTCCGGCGTCGCCTATCGCGTTTTTGTCATGGCGGTGGGAACGGGAAGCTACAATGGCAACTACGCGCTTTCGGCGCCATCGTATGCCGTCGTGCTGTACGGGAATTCCGGAGGTTCGGACGTCTATGCCGCAACGAACGTCGGCGTCAGCGACGTATCCGATTACGGCGACGGCCGCGATTTGCGCGTTTCGTTCAACCGGGCCGCGGATGAAAGCAATCTCTACGACTACCGGATCATGGTCGTTAAAGCCTCCGACGCTCCTTATTTCAGCTTGTCGGATGCAAATAACGTTTCCAGCTCGAACTACACATCCGTCGGCAAAACGGGCTATAACATTACGAAAACCCTCGCTTCGGGCGCCAGGGACGTGGATGGACATTCGATCCGCAACGGGGTCAATTACCGCGTATTCGTGCTTTCCGTGGGAGCTTACGGATCCAATGCGTTGTCTTCGTATTCTGCGTCTATTACTTTGACGGGGAATTCAAACGTATATCCGGCGACGAACGTGTCCGTCAACGATGTCGCCGACCACGGCGACGGCCGCGACCTGCAAGTTTCGTTTACGCGGGCTGCGGACGAAAGCAACTTGAGCGGTTACCGGATTATGGTTGTAAAGTCCTCCGACGCCAATAGTTTCAACTTGTCCAAAGCCAGCGCCGTTTCCAGCTCGAACTACACGTCCGTCGACAAGACGGGATATAACATCACGAAAACCCTCGCCTCGGGCGCCAGGGACGTGGACGGACAGTCGATCCGCAACGGGGTCAGCTACCGCGTGTTCGTGCTTTCGGTAGGGTCGTACGGGACAAATGTGCTGTCTTCGTATTCTTCGGCCATCACGTTGGCGGGGAACGCGAGCGTTTATCCGGCAACGAACGTGTCCGTTAACGACGTTGCCGATCACGGCGACGGCCGCGACCTGCAGGTTTCGTTCACGCGGGCAAATGAGGAACAAAATATCAGGGAATACCGGATCCTGGTCGTCAAAGATTCGGATGCCGGCTACTTTACCCTGGCGGATGCCTTGGCCGTATCCGGCTCGAATTATACGGCCGTCAGCAAAACCGGATCCAACATCACCCGCACGCTCGCCGCGGATTCGAAGGATGTCAACGGCCGGTTGATTCAAGGCGACACCAAATATAAGGTATTTATCCTGTCCGTAGGAAAGGAAGATGCCCATGCATTGTCCGCTCCTTCCCAGGCAATCGGTTTGTCGCAGACCTTTACGGTGGGACCGGCCAAAAACGTGGCCGTGAAGGATATCGGTGACGCGGGCAACGGCAGCGATTTGCAGGTCACCTTTACCCGCGCGGACCACGACGACGACGTGTCCCAGTACCGGATCATCGCCGTAAAGTCCAGCGAAGCGGGAAGCTTTAACCAAAAACTCGCGGCCAACCTGGGCTACTACAAAGCCGTGGAAAACGGCAATAAAGGAAGCTACGAGGTGGTCTTGGACGACAACGCCAGAGACTCCGACGGCCATTTCATCCGTAACGGAATATCGTACAAAATTTTTGTCCTTTCCGTCGGAAACCACAACAATTATGCGCTGTCTGCCGCTTCCGAAGCCATCACGCTGGATACGCTGCTCCCGGTTTCCCCGGTCAAAGAGCTGAGCGCGACGGATGCCGGAGACGAGCATAACGGAAAGGATCTGAAAATCTCGTTTACCCGCGCCGATCACGAAGCCAATATTAAAGAGTACCGGATTTTCATCGTGCCAGGGTCGAAAGACCTTAACCTTGAAAACGCGTTGGCGTCGGGTCAATTTACGAAAGTTCAGGTCGGCAGCGATTTTAGCGGGGCGATGAGCGATTCGACAAAGGATACGGATAATAAACCTTTGGCCGAGGAGAATCCTTACAAAGTTTATGTGCTGTCCGTGGCCAAAACGGGAACCGGCGCGCTGTCCAATCCTGTGGAGGTCGTTTTAAGGGATCTGACGCAAGTTCCAACGAATATTACGGCAAAATGGGCCGATGGCGGGATCGATGTCTCCTTCAAAAAGCCGGCAAACGAGAGCCAGGTTCAAAAATATGCCGTGATGGTCGTCCCTGCGTCTTTAAAGGATTTTACCCTGAAGACGGCGACGGCAAAAAGCATCGACTCGAACATGAAATTCATTAACGTCAATGAAGATTACTCCGTCACATTTAAGGCGAACGATACCGACGTAGCGGGAAACCGTCTAAGCGATAAAAATTCCTATTATGTCTACATCCTTAGCGTCGGGGAAAAGAAAAGCGTGCTGTCCAACCCTGTTTCGATTGTCAAAGCCGATGCGAAAGCAACGATTCAAGGAAAAAAATAACCTTTCAAGAGCGCATTCGAAAAAAATGCCGGGTCCATGGGTCCCGGCATTTTTGCGTCTTGTGAAAGGGAGAGGGGCGTGTTTCATAAAGAGCGGTTCGGATTTGCCAATGCATGCGTGGAAGCCGGATTTGCAATTTAGGGTTCTTTTTCGGAAGGGAAATGAGCTACAATAGATGGATATGAACACGGGGAAGAGGGGGCTCGGCCCTCCGGGCTTGGCAGAAATGCGGGGCGCCTATGTTGTAAAGAATTCAAAGGAGGAACAGTGACATCCTATGAGCAAACCATTAACGACGCGATCGGATCGAAGCGGCGGTCAAGAAGAAACGCTGACTGTGCGCCCGAGCGCAAGCAGGCTTTGGATGATAATCATTCTTGGGGCATTATCCGCTTTCGGTCCTTTTTCGCTGGACATGTATTTGCCTTCGCTGCCGATTTTGGCCGAAACGATGCATACGACGACGTCGCTGACGCAGCTCAGCTTGACTTCGTGCCTGATCGGGCTTGCGGTCGGACAACTGTTTGCCGGGCCGCTGAGCGACGTGCGCGGGCGGCGCATTCCGCTGTTGGCCGGCATGGTCGTATACGGCTTGTCCTCTTTGTTATGCGCGTTCAGCACGTCCATCGAAATGCTGATCGTGCTGCGATTCATTCAAGGGATCGCCGGTTCGGCCGGGATCGTCATTTCGCGGGCCATCGTCAGGGACATGTATTCGGGCTCGGAACTGACGAAATTTTTCTCCATGCTGATGCTGGTGAATGGCGCAGCCCCGATCCTGTCGCCGATCGTGGGGGGACAGCTCCTTCAGTTCACCTCTTGGCGCGGCGTGTTTATCGTGCTGGCGGGGATCGGTATCGTGATGCTGTTGGCGGTTTTTTTCGGCCTTCCGGAGACGCTTGCCGTAAGCAGACGTTCCAAAGGCGGTACCGCCAATACGCTTAAAACCTTTGGCGTTCTGCTGAGGGACCGCAAATTCATGGGGCTGGCGTTAAGTTCTGGATTCATCTCCGCCGCCATGTTTGCTTACATTTCGGGTTCGCCGTTCGTGCTGCAAAATATTTACGGGGTAAGCCCGCAGGTATTCAGCCTCATTTTTGCCATGAACGGCATCGGCATTATTATCGCGGGGCAAATCACGGGACGGCTCGCCGGAAAGGTAAGCGAAAAAAAGCTGCTTGTGACCGGCATTGCCTTGGCTACGGTCGGAGGCATGGCGCTTCTGCTGCTGCTTGCGGTCAAAGCACCGCTCGCCGCGGTGCTGCCGCCGCTGTTTATCGTCGTCTCCTGCGTCGGCATCGTCGGCACGGCCGGGTCGTCGCTGGCCTTGCAGGATTACGGCCATGCCGCCGGAAGCGCATCGGCGCTGCTGGGGCTTCTGTCGTACATTTTCGGCGGGATCGTCAGCCCTTTGGTCGGTCTGGGCGGCAGCACGTCGGCGCTGCCGATGGGGCTTGTCATCGCCGGGGCGGACGTATGCTCGATTTTGTGCTACCTGCTGCTGGTTCGAAGCTCGATCCATCCGGCCAAGACGGCGGATGCAGCCCCAACTGTGCATCACTAAGGAATATAAAAAAGAGACTGCCGCGGCAGTCTCTTTTTATGCATATATTCCATTAACAAGTTTCGGAGTCGGCTGTGCTGAAAATCAGGAAATGCCCGTCTCCGACGTTTTAAAAAATTGCGGCAAATACGCTTTGTTCGCTTCCAGCATTTCATCCAGCATCTTGATGGCGACTTCCACCGAAGGCACCAGCGGATGATGCGCCAGCGCCTGAATGGCAAGGCCCCGGTCGCCGGTGACGGCGGCCTCGATGGCAAGGCGTTCGTACGTTTTCACCGCATGGATCAAACCCGTCGCCATCGGCGGGATCTTGGTTAACGGCAGCGGCAGCGGGCCGTTTTGGGTGACGACGCAGTTCACTTCGATGCTGGCGTCGTCCGGCAGGAAATCGATGATGCCCTGATTGGCGACGTTCAATGTCTGGATGTCGTTTTTGCCGTTGTAAAGCGAACACATCAGATTCACGGCCGCTTCGGAATAAAACGCGCCGCCGCGCTGTTCCAGCTGTTTCGGTTTCTCGTTCAGGTCCGGGTCGTTGTACAGCTCGAACAACTCCTCTTCGACGCGTTTCACGACTTCGGCACGGTTTTCGCCTTTATGGAAGGATTCCAGCTGCTCTTCGAGCATGGCGTCCGTCATGTAAAAGTATTTCAAATAGTAGGAAGGCAGGGCGCGCAGCGACTGGAGAAACTCGGGATTCCATTCCCTTGCCGGGACGTTGCTTGCGCTGTAGCCGGCGGTGTCGGCAAGCAACTCATCCAGCTTGTCTTCGCCGTTGACATCGACGCGAGTCACCCAGTGCAGATGGTTCAGGCCGACGAATTCGGCATAAACCCGGTCCGTAGCGACGCCGTATTTGGCCGCGGTCCGCTTGATCAGCCCGATCGGCGCGTTGCACAAACCGATGCTGCGCACGTTCGTGTGCTTCAAAATGGCCTCCGTTACCATGCCGGCCGGGTTGGTGAAGTTCAGCAGCCAGGCATTCGGTGCCAGTTCTTCGATGTCGCGGCAAATGTCTAGCAGCACCGGAATCGTCCGCAGCGCCTTCATCATGCCTCCGGGGCCCGTCGTTTCCTGTCCGATGACGCCGTATTTGAGCGGAATGGATTCGTCGCGTCCGCGCGCCTCCAGCATGCCGACGCGCATCTGCGTGCTGACGAAGTCCGCGCCCCGAATCGCCTCGCGGCGGTCCAACGTGAGATGGACTTCGATCGGAAGGCCGGATTTTTCGACCATGCGTTTCGCCAAGTTGCCGACGATATTCAGCTTGCGCTTGCCCGGCTCGATATCCACGAGCCACAGCTCCCGGACGGGAAGCTCGTTGTAATGCTGGATGAAGCCCTCGACGAGCTCCGGCGTATAAGAAGATCCGCCGCCGATGACGGCGATTTTGAGTCCTTGTTCAGATGCCATGTCTGCACGCTCCTCACATGAATGAAATGGATGGATTCAAAAAGGGATTACCTTGTTGCTAACGGAATCTGCTCGAAGTCGCGGAAGGTCCGCATTTGTTCATACGCCTCCCGGCTTACCGGGGTCCCGTCGGCTTCCATGGCCGACCAAACCGCGCCGACGACAGGTTCCGTGGATAACGTAACGATCGTTGCGTTCGGAGCCGTGCCGGCAACGGCCTGCTCGATTTTGCCGCGAATCCAGCCGCGGTCGCCCCTTGTTAGCAGACTTCCCGCCAGCACGACGTCAAACGTATCGTTTTGCATGCCCAGCCGGCGAATGACCGCCACCGCTGATTTTCCGAGCTCGATCCCCTGGTGCGAAAGAATCTCCAAGGCTACCGCGTCGTCCTCGGCGGCTGCTTCGAACAGCAGCTTGGCGGCGTGCACGGGCACATGCTTCCCATGGTCCTGAAAGTCGTCGAACATGTCGCCGACGTTGTCGTATCCCAGGAATCCAAGCAGCAGCGGCGTCAATTTGGTCGGCTGTTCGCGCCCGTCCCAGGCCCGGATGACGGACCGGAAGACCTCGATATTCAGCGAACCGCCGCCGCCGAAATCGCCGTACATATAATCGAAGCCGCCGACTTGGACATGCATGCCCGCCGGGTTTCGCCCCGCGGCGTTGGTTCCGGTGCCGCAGATCAGCGCAACGCCGTACGGGCGGTTCGTACCGGCCCGAAGGCCGATCATCGTATCGCAATTAATGGTATAGTTCCGGGTAAAGCCGATGTCCTGTATAAGCGGATGCAGGATGCGGTAATCCGCTTCGCGGTCCGCCCCGGCGAGCCCGAAGTAGGCATGCGACAGCTGGCTTTTCGCAAGGCCAGCTTCGCTTAGCGCTCCTTCGGCGGCTTCGCGGATGCTTTGCGCGGCAAGGCTCCGGTCAATCTGATGATTGCCGTTGCCGCTGACGCCTTTGCCCAGCACGTTGCCGCGTTCGTCCGTCAGCAGGGCGTAAGTTTTGGTTCCTCCCCCATCGATTCCCAAGTAGTAAGCCAATGGTCGTCACTCCTATTGATTTGTCGTTGCGGCGGTGGATTCCCTGATGATCAGTTCAGGATTGATTTTGACGTTCGATCCGCGTTTCATCGTGCCGTCCATCCGTTTCAGCAGCATATCCGCGGCAGCCAGGCCGATCCGGTCGGCAGGCTGGCGGACGGTCGTGAGATGAGGATGCAGCTGCGAAGATATTTGCTGATCGTCATAACCGACGACGGCAACCTGATCGGGCACGCGGATACCTTCTTCCATCAAAGCATTGACGACGCCAAGCGCAATGTTGTCGTCGCCCGCGAAGACGGCGGAAGGGAGCTGTCCTTCGCGAATCCATCTGCGGCACGTCTCGTAGCCAAAAGCGATTTCGAATTCGCCGGTAACCATTTCGAACGGCTGGATGCCTTTTTCCTCAAGCGCCTGCAGAAAGCCGCTGCGCCGTTCCTTCGTACTGCGGAACATTTCCTGTCCGCTCAGGTGCGCGATCCGGGTATGTCCGAGGTCAATCAGATGCTTCGCCGCATCGTAACCGCCTTTGTAGTTGTCGATCGTCACGGAAAAAGCGTCGTTTTCGGGCTTCTGGTTGTCGATCAGAACGTAAGGAATATTGCGGCGCTTCAGCTCCACGATATAGTTGTCCTCTTCCATCGGCGACAGCAGGATCAGGCCGTCGACGCGGTCTTCCTGAATCAGGTAATGGGCTTCGTCGGAGCCGATGCCCGTCGAGACCGAGACGGCAAGAAAATAGCCGTGTAGGGCAAGCACCTCGTTCAGCTCCTTGACGACGGCGTCGAAGAAGGAGTCCTGGAGCGTGGTGACGATCAAGCCGACGATCCCTGTTTTGCCCCGGGCGAGGCTGCGCGCCGCGGCGTTGGGGCGGTAGTCGAGCTCCTTGATCGCGTCAAGCACTTTTTGCCTGTTTTTCTCGCGCACCGATTCGGCGCCGTTTAATACCCTGGACACCGTCACAACCGACAATCCTGATTTTTTGGCAACATCAAATATACTAACCTTCATTGTTTTTATTCTCCTTGCGGCAGATTTTCCGTACATTTTATATCAGCTTAACATTAGTATACATGGACGAAAGGCCGCCGCGAAGCGAAATTAACAGATACCGTCCCGGTTCCGGGACGGCACTTCCTATTTATTTGCGTTTGATGATTTCCATGACCTTTTTCTGCACCGTCGGCATGACTTCTTCGACGGTTTTATGCCCCGTATCGAGCGGCTGCATCTCGTTGATGAACATGTCGTTGATTTGCGAATAGTTGGTGATCAGGTGGTTGTAGGATTCGAAGCCGTATTTCACCGCGCCTTCGTATACCTTTTTCACGTCCGCCGGATCGATCCCGTCAAAATGCTTGTAATAGGCTTCGGCGGCCTTCGTATTGACCGGAGGGTTGCCGCCGCTCAGTTCGATCGATTTTTCCTGGACTTCGTCGCTGACCAAATATTTGATCCACTCGAATGCTTCCTTCGGATGCTTGGAGCCTTTCAGGATAAACAGCGGATCGACGAACAGCACGCTGCGCACCTTGTCGTTCCCGCCTGCCGGCACGGCCGCGACGCCGACCTTGAACGGGAAGTCGTTTGAGCCTGCCAGGTTCCAGGAGCCGCCGATGCTCATCCCGAGCTTCCCGGTGACGAAGGCATCGCCGTTTTGCCCGGCGACGCTTTTGCTCCATTCGGTCGTCGGGGATACTTTGTCTTTAAAGATCAGACCGTACAGCTTGTTATAGGCCGCGATGACTTCCGGCGAGTCGAAACGGGTTTCGGACGGCACGCCGCCGTTGGTCCAGGTATCCTGGGAGTATGGCTCGACGCCGAAGTACAGCGGGCGCATGTCGCGTTCGGACCAGGTGAAATCGACGCCGTATTGCGTTTTGGCGATATCGTCGGAGACGTGGGTCAATTTTTTCGCGTCTTCCACCATTTTGTCGAACGTCCAGCTCTTATCTTCGTAATCGCTTGGCGGATAAGGCACGTTGGCTGCATCGAACATATCCTTGTTGTAGAGCATCAGCGTGACGTACATATTGACCGGAATGCCGTATACATGGTCCTTGATGGTGTAGATGTTCATGAGGTTTTCCGGGATGTTGTAGTCGGATGCCTTGAACCCGTCTTCTTTAATGATGTCGTTCATGTCGAGCAGCATGTCTTTGTTGTAGTATTCCGCGAACCCGCCGTAGCCGTAGTGGCTCGTCACGTCGGGCGATTTGCCGCCGGCGATCATCGTTTGCAGCTTGCTGTCGAACTGCTCGTAAGGGGCTTTTTCCACTTTGACCTTGATGTTCGGATGTTTGGCCTCAAAATCCGGAATCAGCTTTTCGATAAAGGTGCGGTCTTCCGAATCGATGGTGTAATGCGTAATGGTGACCTGACCGCCGGATGAAGCGGTTTTGCCGGTATCCCCATCGCCCGCGGGAGCGACGTCGACCGCCGATTTGCCGCCGCCGCAGCCGGACAGCATCAGAGCCAACAGCGTGGTGCTTGCCAGCAGAAGCGTAAACGTCTTTTTGATCCTTTTCCTTTTCATGAACGGTATCCCCCATCTATTCAAGAGTCGATGCCGCCCCTCTGGCGGCGGGGCCTTTACTTGATGCCTGTGAGCACGATTCCTTCCACGAACCGTTTCTGCGCGATGGCGAACAAGGTGACGATCGGCAGCATGGCGAGCACGGAGGCGACCATGAGCAGATGCCACGGCGGGATGCGGAAGCGCGACGAGGTGAAGGAAGACATGCCGACCGGAAGGGTGAACTTATCCGATGAGCTTAAGTAGAGCACGGGCGTCAAAAGATCGTTCCAGCTGTAAATGAAAGCGAAAATCGCAACGGTCGCAAGCGCCGGGCCCGAAAGCGGGAGGGCGATTTGCCGCCACATGCGCAGCTCGCTGCAGCCGTCGATGCGTCCCGCGTCGAACAGCTCTTCCGGCAGCGTGGAAAAAAATTGCCTGAGCAAAAAGATGTTGTACGCCGACCCGAAAAACGCGGGCACGATCAGCGGCAAAAACGTATCCAGCCAGTTCAGCTTGGAAAAGAGAATGAACTGCGGAATCATGATCGCCGGGTAAGGGAGCATCATCGTGCTGAGCATCAGCATGAACCACAGGTTGTTGCCCTTGCCCCGGTACCTCGCGAAGCCGTATGCCGCCAAAGCCGACGACAGCAGCGTGCCTACGACGGTCAATACGCCGATGATCAGGCTGTTCATGTACATCTGGCCGAAGTTCAGCGTTTCGAAAATTTCCTTATAGTTGCTCCACTGCCACGATTCCGGCAAAAAGCTCGGCGGAAACTTCAGCAGCTCCTTTTTCGATTTCAGCGAGGTGGAGACCATAAAGAACAGCGGCAAAAGCATCAGAAAGGTGGTGACGATCAGGGCGATGAAGCTGGCGATGCGCACCCCGTCGATTTTGCGCCTGGACCGGATCGGCGAAGACGGCGCTTGGGGGCCTGCAGCCGGGATCGTACTCATTTACGTCCGCCTCCTTCGTAATGAACGAATCGGTTCGAAAATTTCATGATCAGGGCCGTGAACATCATGACGACGATCAGCAGCACCCACGCCAGCGCGGAAGAGTATCCGGCCCGGTATTCCTTGAAGGCGCTGGTGTACAGATTGTACACGTAGAACCAGGTCGAGTAGTTTGGTCCCCCTTGGGTCATGACATACGCTTGGGTAAACACCTGGAACGAGTCGATGATTCCCATGATGAGCTGGAACAGCAGCACCGGCGAGATCATCGGAAGCGTCACGTTCAGGAAAATCCGGAAGCGTCCCGCGCCGTCAAGCTTGGCGGCTTCGACGAGACTGGCGGGCACGCCCTGCAGTCCCGCGAGGAACAAAATCATGCCGGAGCCCGCCGTCCAGAAGGACATGATCATCAGCGCGTACAGCGCGTAGTCGGGGCTCATGAGCCACGCCGGGCCTTTAATGCCGAACCAGGACAGCACGTAGTTGAACAGGCCGATCGAAGGATTGAAAATCCAGTACCACAGCAGCGACATCGCCACGCCGGAGACCATGCTCGGAAAATACATGGCGGTACGGAAAAAGCCCCGGAACGGTATTTTCCGGTTGAGCAGGAGCGCAAAGCCGAGTGCCAAAAGCAGCTGGATCGGCACGCTGATGAACGTATACCGCACCGTCACCACGACCGATTTCCAAAACAGATCGTTATGCAGCATCTCGGTGTAATTGGCGAGTCCGACAAATTTCGGCGGGTGGATGATGTCGTAATCCGTGAAGCTGTAATAAAGCGATGACAGAATCGGATACAAGGCGAACACCAGGAACCCGATCAGCCATGGAGAGATGAAAAGGTACATGTACAAGGTCTGCCGCCGGCTTTCGCGGTGAGTCACGGAAACACCAACCTTTCTTTTGAATTAAAATTATAACGCTTTAACTTTTGGGATAAACTTTACTTGATCGTGTTAGGTTTTATACGGGTAGTACACTGCAAAAGTTAAAGTGCTTTAATTTTTGATGCGGCCCGATGACCTTATCATAGAGGATGGTTTTCCAATTATCAACACTTTTTTTGCTGCCGCTGTAAGCGCTGCCTTCGGCGCTGCGGGCAGGTTTTGTCCACGCATGCTCCAAAAGGCCGCAGCGGCGCGATTTTTCATGGTTTTTCCAAGCAACCGTTTTCCTGAAAATTGTTAGAATGAAATTTGGATGAAAGGAATGTAATCTCATGAAAAGTGTGCTAACATACCATTGTTTTCATTTATTTTACTTTTAGGAAGCAAGGTGATTTCTGACTTATGACCGCACATTCGATGGATTTACAAGAACGGTCAGAATCCACACGTCTCAGCCTTGTGCGTTTAACCTGGCCCATCTTTCTGGAACTGTTTTTGTTCATGCTGATGGGGACCGTGGATACGTTTATGCTCAGTTCGGTTTCGGATGACGCCGTATCCGGGGTAGGGGCAGCCAACCAGATCATGTCGATCGCCATTTTGGTGCTCGAAGTGATCGGAACCGGGGCCTCCATCGTCGTCGCCCAATATTTGGGGTCCAGGAAAAAGCTTGAAGCCGCGCAGGTCACGGGAAACGCGCTGACGCTGAACCTTGCGGTCGGGCTGATCCTGAGCGTCGTGTTTATCGCGTTCGGAGGTTTCATGCTGCGGCTGCTCAACGTGCAAGGGGATATATTTGAATATGCGCACTCGTATATGAGAATCGTCGGGGGCGGGATTTTCCTGCAGGCGCTGATCAATGCGCTGGCCGCTACGATTCGCACGCACGGCTTTACGAAAGAAACGATGGTCGTTTCGTTTTTGATGAACCTCATCCATGTCGGCGGCAACTACGTGCTGATATTCGGGCACTTCGGTTTTCCCGCGCTGGGCGTGGAAGGGGCCGCGATATCGACGGTATTCAGCCGGTTCATTTGTTTCGGCATGTTTTTGTGGCTGCTGTACCGGATCATGGAGGTACGGGTCGAGTGGCGGTTTTACGTCCGCTTATCCAGGGACTACGTCCGCAAAATTCTCGGCATCGGCATTCCCTCCGCGTTTGAAAGCATCGTCTACCAGAGCTGCCAGCTCGTTTTTACGATGTACGCGACTTACCTGGGGGCGGAAGCGATGGCAACGCGTCAGTACGCCAACAACATTTCGATGTACATTTATTTGTTCAGCATGGCGATCGGCATGGGGACGGCCATCATCGTCGGCCATTACGTCGGTTCGCGCCGCAACCAGGACGCCTACGCGCGCGTGTTTCAAAGCGTCAAATGGGCGCTGGCCGCGACCGTGGTCATCGATCTTGTCGTGATCGCGTTCCGCACCCCGCTGATGAGCCTGTTCACCGACAACCTGGCCATCATCCGCATGGGGGCCCAGGTCATCCTTCTCAGCATCGTGCTGGAGACGGGGCGGACGGTGAACATCGTCATCATCAACTCGCTCCGCGCGTCCGGCGACGCCCGGTTCCCGGTATACATGGGGCTGATTTCGATGGTCTGCATGTCGCTGCCGCTCGGTTATTTCCTGGTGTTCCGCCTGCATCTCGGCCTGGCCGGCGTGTGGCTGGCGATTGCGGCCGACGAGTGGACGCGCGCCGTCATCATGTTTTTCCGCTGGAAAAGCCGGGCCTGGGAGCGGCATGCGCTCGTACCGCCCGCGGAGCAGGAACCGGCGCCTGCGGCGACGCCGACGACGGGGTAACGGGGAATACGGACGACCGGAAGATGGTTTGCTTTCCCGGGTTGCGGAAACCGAACCTTCAGTATATAATGTATATAAAATAGTTACAGTTAGACGGCAGGAAATCCTGCCTTTCTTTTTGGATTATTCTGTGTATAAAAAAGTATCAGTTAGTCGAACCTAAGCGTACCACTTTGAGGAGGATGACAAATGAAAGTTGAAGTATGGTCCGATTTTGCCTGCCCGTTCTGCTACATCGGAAAACGCCGTTTCGAAGCGGCGTTGGAAGGCTTCGAGCATAAAAACGAAGTGGAAGTGGTGTTCCGCAGCTTCGAGCTTGATCCAAGCGCGCCGCGCGATAACGACAAAGACATGCACGCGATTTTGGCGTCCAAGTACGGCATGAGCTACGAACGCGCCAAAGAGATGAACGACAACATGACCGAGCAGGCGAAAACGGTGGGGCTGACGTACCGTTTCGATACGATGAAGCCTACCAATATGCTGGATGCGCATCGCTTGACGCATTGGGCGGGCGAGTTCGGCAAACGTTACGAAATGACGGAGCGGCTCTTCAAAGCTTACTTTACGGATTCGGAGCATCTGGGAGACCGCGGGGTGCTTGCGCGCCTGGCCGGCGAGATCGGACTGGACACGAAGGCGGCGGCCGACATGCTCGAAAGCGAAGCCTATAAAACGGAAGTCCGCGAGGATGAGGACCAAGCGTCGAAGCTCGGCATCACCGGCGTGCCGTTTTTCGTCGTGAACCAAAAATACGGCATTTCCGGCGCCCAGCCCGAGGAAGTGTTCGCGAACGCGCTGAACGAAATATGGAAGGAAGACCACCCGCTGAAGATGGTGGGCGGTTCCGACGATTTGGCGTGCCAAGACGGTTCCTGCGCGCTGCCGACGGACGACAAATAATAGGGTTAAGAAAATAGAAAAGGAAGCGGATCCCGCATGCTTCAGCGAAGCTGCCGGCCCGTCTTCCTTTTTTTGCATGCGAAAATACGGTTCAATGGATCGTTTTGGTCATCGCTTTGATCAGCTCGAAGCCGATGTCGTCGACGTGGTTTTTTCGCGGACGCAGAATGGAAAACGGCCCCAGCGCCAAGCTGCCGTTGTTCGCCAGCACGATCACCGCCATATTTTTCTCTTTATGGAAACCGATAAAGCTGCTCGATCCGTACGTGCCGCCGTTATGCCAATGCACGCTGTCGTGGTAAACGCCGGTTCGGATCATCCAGCCCATGCCGGCTTCGCCGCCGCGGCCGAGCCGGTGTCTCGGCTTCTGGGTTTCCTTCATGGCCGCCGTCACGGATGCGGCTCCCATGCCGACGTTGGCTTTGACGAACTGCAGCAGATCCCGGACCGTGGTCCGCAGCCCGCCTGCCCCCGCCAAGACGCCAAGATCCCAGTGGGGGACGGATTTGCCATTGGCCGTATATACGGGCAGGAGCCTCTGCTGCTGATCCGATTGGAGACGGAATGCCGTATCTTCCATAAACAGAGGCACGCATATTTCTTCGCGAACAAGCTCCTCGAGGCTTTGGCCCGTGCAGCGGGCCAGAATGTATCCGAGAAGCCCTACCCCCAGATTGGAATATTCGAATTTTCCCGGAGCCTGCGGTTTGCAGGCCAGCAAATCTTGGAGCAGATGTTCTTCAGCGTAGTGCTCGTAAGGATTCAGTTTGTTTCTGATGACGGCTTTCAAGCCCGCGGGCAGCCGGGGAAGTCCGGAAGTATGCGTTCCCAGCTGTTCCAGGGTGATGCGGCTGACCTCATGGTTCGAGGCGCATTCAGGTATGTATGTTCCGACGGTGTCTGCCAAGCCGAGCTTGCCGCGCCGTTCCAGAATGAACAGAAGCGTATTCGTAAAAGCCTTGGTTAGGGATCCGGCTTCGTATATGGCGGAAGCATAATCGAAGCCCGGGGATTGCCCGTGCCCCCAGCAGTACTGGTTGCCTTGTTCCAAAATGCCGATCGTGACGGTCAGCGGGGACCTTTTGCCAAAATGTTTTCGGACCAGCTCCTCGGCCAGCCTTGCGATGGGATGGTCGGTTGTGATCATCGTTGGCACCTCCATATCAATATAGACGTTAATTTGGATGGATAGTTGCCTGAAGCTTGGCTTTTCTGCCGTTTTCAGCACGTAAAAATCGACGGTCAAAATTCGACGGATTCGCCCCATTTTTCGAAAAAAAAACCGAAAAACATTCAAAAAACCTAATATTCGACGGCCGGATGGCCGATATGTGAGGTATGATGTGTTTATGTCAATACAGAATTGGAGGGAATTAACATTGCAGAAGATGCTTCGGAAGATGCTTGTCATGATGCTTGTGCTCGTATTGTGCGTGGCATATTCAGGGGTCGGCATGGCTGCGAACACCGCTGCCGATTTGACCAAGCTGGTTCTATCGAAATCCCAGATTACGCTGGAGATCGGCGATTCGGCATCCGTGACGGCGACGGGCGTTTATAAGGACAATTCAACCGAAAATGTGACGATAAAAGCAAATTGGAGCAGTAAAAACAACGCGGTGGCCACCGTTTATAACGGCACGATTACCGCGGTAGGGGAAGGCACCTCGACGATTTCGGTCGTTTACGGCAGCGAAACCGAATCGGTGCAGGTCAACGTGACGAAAAAGGTCAAGGCGCTCACGAAAGACGTGCAGAAGCTTGATCTGAAAATGGGCGACAGCCCAACCATCCATCTGACGGCAACCTATACGGACAATTCCACGGACACGGATGCTTCGAACAAAGCGGACTGGACCGTGGACGACAGCAGCGTAGTTTCGGTCGTGAACGGCAAGGTGACGCCGATCGGTCCGGGCAAAGCGACCATTACGGCCACTTACGGCAGACAATCGGCGACCATTCCGGTCAGCGTGGAAGTGGTCAAACGCTTGGACCCAAGCACAACGCAGGTATCGATGCTGCTGAGCGAAAACAAACCGGTTCAAATTAAGCTGCAGGCTACATATCCCGACGGCAACGTGAAGAACGACGTGTCCGCGCAAGCCGAGTGGTCCACCAGCAACGCGGAGGTAGCGGACGTCATTAAGGGCGAAATTACCGCTTACGGCCCGGGAACGGCGACCATTACGGCCAAATACGGCACGCAGACCGCGACCATCCAAGTGGACGTCGACAAGGCGATCCGTTTGCAGGCAAGCGAGCAGAACATCTTCCTGCATGCCAAGGAGTCGCTGCCGGCTCCGATCAAGCTGGAGGCCGTGTATCCGGACAAAGGCGCGGTAGACGTGACAAAAGATGCAACGTGGACTTCCAGCAACGAGCAAGTGGTATTCGTGAAACAGGGCGCGGTGACGGCCAATTCGCCGGGCACGGCGGTCATTACGGCCAAATACGGGGATAAAAGCGTGACGATCAACGTCGACGTCGACGTTCCCCGCCATCTTGATATGGTGGAGGACGTGGCTTTGAGTTTGAACGGGAACAAAACGTATCAGATTGAGTTGAATGCAACATACGCCAACGGCGAGACCAAACCGGTGCATGACAAAGCGCAGTGGAAATCCAGCAAGGAAGATGTCGTTTATGTCTCGAACGGGTATTTGACTGCCTATAAAAAAGGCGAAGCCGACATCACGGCGACTTATGGTGGCGTGAGCGTGAAAACCCATGTTGCGGTGGACATGCCTTTGAAAACCGAGCTTTCCTCGAAAAAAGTTTCCTTGAAGGTAAACGGAACGTACCAGGCAAGCATCGTGCTGGATTACGGCGCAAGCCAACCAGCGGAACAGGTAACGGATAAAGCCGAATGGAGCTCCAGCAAGGAAGACATTGCCAAGGTGGACGAAAACGGCGTCGTGACGGGCGTTGGAACGGGCACGGCGACGATTACCGCCAAATACGAAGGAAAAACGTATACGCTGACCGTTGAGGTAGGACTCGTCAGCGAATTGACCTCTCTGCAAAGCCTGATCATCCTGTCCGCCGGCGATAAGAAGAAAATCGATTTGACGGCCGTGGACGATCCGGAATCGCCGGATGGCTTGAACAAGAGAGCAACCTGGAAGTCGAGCAGCCCTACGGTAGCCAGCGTGGACAGCGAGGGCGTGTTGACGGGCTTGAAGAGCGGGAAAGCGACGATTACGGCGGAATACGGCGGCAAGAAGGCCACCGTACAGGTTGAAGTCGACGTCATTTCCAAAATCGATGCCAGCGCTGATTTCCTCTTCTTGAAAACAGCCGGCAGCGCGAAGGACCAAACCGCAAACGTGGCCGTAACGGTAACGTTCAGCGACGGTTCCGTCAAGGACGTCAGCAGCAAAGCGGAATGGAAAACCTCGAACTATAAAGTGGCTACCGTCGTAAACGGCAAAGTAACGGCGGTCGGCAGCGGCAAAACGACGATTACGGCCAAATACGCCAATAAAACCGTCCGCATTCCTGTGGAAGTGGACGTCCTGAAATATTTGCAAACGAACGAAGTGAGCCTGAACATGAGCGTTGGCCAAACCTTCAATCTGACCGCAACCGCCACGTACAGCGACGGAAGCGAATCGGACGTATCGAAGCCTGCGCTCTGGAAGTCCTCGCGGATCCTAACCGCAACGGTAAAGGACGGCGTGGTGAAGGCGACGGGCAAAGGGAAAGCCACGATTACCGTTTCGTTCGGCGGCAAGTCGACGAAAGTGGTCGTCAATGTAAAATAAATAAACGGCATTAAAATTTAATGCAATGTACTGATTCATGCGAGGTGACCGCTGCGGTTACGGGTCGTTTTTCCGACCGCTGCCGCTTCTTCAGAGCGATTCCGTCCCCTCGGCTTACTCTCGCTATATTCAAATTCTTGAGTTTCATTTTAATACTCAAACGGGCGGCGCAAGAAATCATCTTGCGCCGCCCGTTCTTTTATTCCACGCGTTCCACGTCAAACACCGGGACATTGATCGGCTGATTCAGCGGATCTCCGCCGGGGATGACGTCTTCGAATTGATTGAACATTCCGACGACGGTCAGGCTCGTTCCCTCGTTAAACATGTAATCGCCGCGCAGCTTGATGTAAGAAGCCCCCACCTGCGCCAGCGCCTGGCCTTCTCCGCCGTAGACGATATAGCAGGCGAAGCTTACTTTTTCGTTCGGATGCGCAAGCAGATCGGCTCCGTCGATGTCGGTGTAATCCTTTTGGAAGCCCGCGAACTGGTAGCTGTCCCCTTGCCGCGTATAGACCGCGTCTTGCGAGGCGGACGCACTTCCGTCTTCGCCGACGCCCGCCGGGTTCGTCACAAGCAGCGAACGGTCGGGCTGCACCGCGTAACCGTCGGCTTCGAAGAAAAACAACGGCGTCATTTGGCTGCCGTGAACTTCGTATGCCGCATACAGCGCTTTTCGCGAGGCGGATTCGCCTTCGACGAGAAGGACCGGCGCCGTTTTCGTGCTGAGCGATTCTTCGATCGTAACGTTCCGGATGGCAACGTCGCCCGGAAATTCGCGTGTGCTCGCCGCCTGCACCGTCTCGTCCGCATTCATGATCGCAAAATAAATCGCGTTGCCGTCATCCGAACCGATGGCATAAGCGCTGCCGCCAAACCGGCTGCCTCCGCCGCCGACATGGCTGAAATTGGCCGTCTGGCCGACGAGCTGCAGCAGACGGAGCGGGTCATGGGCGGTCCAGGCCAGCCTTGCCTTTTTCACCTCATCCGATGTGTCCCGGTAGGCGGATAACGCTTCATAAAGGGCAATCGCCCCTTCGTAATCGTTGTTTTTGATTTTCCGCTGCGCCGAGGTCAGCCATTTTCGGATTTGCCGATCGATTTCCTTCAGCAGGCTGGACTTGATTCCGGCGCTTTGGACGTAAGACTCGTAGGTTTTGGCGTGAAGCGCGTAATTGGCCGGCTGGTCTCCGTCCACATCCTTTTTCAGAATCATCCGGGAGAGCTCTTCCGTTTTGCTTTTGACCCATGGCGCCTGGATCTTCCGCCCTTCATACTGATCCATCAGCGTTTGCGAATAATCCAGCAGCTGGGCGAATTTTCCGCTTCCGGCGAGCCGGGACATCAGCTTTTCGTCGAAATCTTTGAATTTGGCGCCAAGCTGCTTGTTTTTTTCGTCTGCTCCGCCGTAAAACGCTTCGGGAATCGCCTGCAGGTTCCACTTTGCGCCGGCTTCGTCCGTGAGCCCTTGATTCAGCTGCTGCTCCAGCTGGCCGTAAAACAAGCCCTTGAACTCTTTGAAATAACGCGTGATATCGTCCGAAATGCCGTAGCCCGCCGAAATTTTGGGGTAAACGGCCGCAAACCGTTTGTCCGCGTTCATGAACTTGTTCCGCGCGTCCTGGAATTCGCCGTAAACCTGAAGAAAGCCGGTAAAATCCTGGCTGGAACCCGCGCGTTCCACGCGCCCGTCCAGGCGGGCAAGCATTGCTTTCATCTCCGTAACCGGCGCGAGCTCGTTCAGGCGCTTTTGGATCAACGCTTCTTTGTAATGAAAGGATCGGTTGTTTGCCGCCTTCCGGTACCACTCCTCCGCTTGTATGAGGTTGTTTTCCCGATAGTAGCGCTCCGCCTCGTCGACCCATGCCATTTTGCGCTTGATGTCGATCCCTTTGAACGCGATCAGGACCAGCATGGCGATGCAAAGCAAGATGAGAATATGCCTCAAGGTCAGCACTTGTTTTATTTTCATTTGTGGACGGCCCCCCAAGCTCCCTCTTATCTTCTCCTAATTCATATTCGCAACGAATAGAATGCAGCATGTTTTGAACGAACGTCACATGTCAAATGATTCGTGACGAAAAATGATTCATTCATTGGTTTATGGCATAAAAAGTTAATTCAAGTAACAATAAACCCGAAAACGGCCCGCTCCGAAAAAGAGAGGGCCGTTTCGCGTATCCCTTATGGAGGCGGCGTTTTGCGGACGAATCCGAAAATTGCGCAGGGTTTGCGGCGGTTTTATCGTCATATAATAACGGCCCCTTTAATAGAATTTGGACACATGCCCTAATCCCAGTTCTGGAATTCGGGGTCCCAACGGTACTTTTCGTTATAGAGGGCCGACACCTCGTTGCGAAGGCCGTTCCACGTTTGATCGGGATGGCGCCGTACCAGCCGGTATAAGCGAAGAAACCGGTCTTTCGGAAGATGGCGGACGTAACGAAGAATGAAATCCGGGTATGCATCCACGTATGTTTTCATTCGGACGGCCGCGCCGGCGACAAGCGCCATGATTCGGACGCCGTTCTTCATATCGAGGATTTCGCGTTCGTACCGCAGCACGTACCGGATGGCTTTATGTTTGATCAGTTCGCGTTTGATTTTGGCCAGCTCGCCGATGTATTCCGCCAGGGCGGGTTCGAAATCGCTGATCATCAGCGGTTCGAGCGTCAGATCCATGTCTTTGCGGAGCGCAAACGACTGAAGGAGCATGATTTGCTGCAAGCGGATCCGGTCATTATGTACGATCGTCGCCATTTCCCGCAAAATTTCGTAGCCGAGCTGCTCATCGTCTTTAATGGCGGCCGAAGCCGTCGTCAAATTCGTATAAATGCCTTCGATGATCCGGCGTTCGCTGCTTCGCAGCAGCTTTTCGAGCTGCCTCCGGGTTTCGGGTTCGATCATTTTCCGCTGAAACCACCAAAGCAGGCCCGTCAGCAGGATGCCGCCCGCCAGGCAGAGGATGATCTGCAGAATCGTTTGGCTGAACAGCACGGCCGCAAGGGTGATGAGCAGGGCGATCAGACGCTCGTTTTGCATGGAACGTTTGGCTTGGATGCGAGCCTGCTGCATGACCGGAATCAGCGCTTCCCGGCCGCAATTCGCGCATCGGTCTTCCCATAGCACCGTAAAAAAACGGCAATGTTTGCAAATTCTTAACTTTTCGTAGGCATATCTCGTCTTATGATAAGGGCGTAGGATCAGCGGCTTTTTCTTGGCCATCATGCGCGATCCCCCCGCGGGTTGGCGATTTCCAGGAGCGTTTCATCGATATCCTCGGGCGTAGGAGCTTTCTTTTGTCGATGGAAGTACACGGCGATTTTGATGACGATAAAAAGAAACAAAATGCCGAGGCATCCGTATGCAATCATAATCCGCACTCCTTTCGGGGTTCAAAAACGATGAGTTCAATCGTTCGCGGGACTTAAGTCCTATACGCAGCGCAGCGGCTGCTCTCATTGAACTTTGCCGGCTTTAATTATATCATATTATAAAAGTATTGGGAGTTTTTAGTCGCCTTATGGCGGTTCCGCTGCTAGATTTGGAAATCCGGGGATTTCGTTTTTTACGTAATTTTATCGTTTCTTAAGCATTTTTTAAGACTTTTTTCCTAAAGTAGAAGGAAGGCTGAAGAAATCCCACAATTCACTAGAGAAGGAGTATCGAAAGTCTATGCTTCATAAAAATAAAATAGCACTCTGTCTTCTGCTGGTAGGTTTGCTGGTCATGCTGCCGGTTTGGAGCCCCGGGGTTTCGGCCGCCGCACCGCAGCCGTCTTCCCATATCGACGCGGTGCTGGTCCTCGACGCAAGCAACTCGATGAAAACAAGCGATCCGAACGAGGTCAGCGGCGAAGCGATGAAGATGTTCATCGACATGCTCCAGGCGCAAGGGGACAAGGTGGGGATCGTCTCCTATACCGACAAAATCCAACGGGAAAAAGCGCTGCTTACGATCCAATCGGATGCCGACAAAAACGACTTGAAGCAATTCATCGACCAAATCGACCGCGGCGCCTATACGGATATATCCGTCGGGGTGAAGGAAGCGGTCAAGGTGCTGAAGCAGGGCGCCGATCCGGGCCATGAGCCGATGATCGTCGTGCTGGCGGACGGCAACAACGCGCTCGACCCGAAATCGGGCCGCACGCAGGCGCAGTCCGACCAGGAGCTGAACCAATCGGTGCAGGAGGCCAAGGCCGGGGGCATCCCGATTTATACGATCGGCCTCAATGCGGACGGCAAGCTGAACAAAGACGCGCTTTCCAAGCTCTCGGACCAGACCGGGGGCAAGTCTTTTTCGACCAGTTCGGCCGACGATCTGCCGCAGATTTTGAGCGAAATTTTTGCCAGCCACCAAAAGCTGAAAATCGTGCCGGTCAGTTCGATCACGGCAAACGGCAGCTATCAGGAAGTCGTCGTCAACGTGCCGAACGCGAACGTGCTGGAAGCCAACATTTCGCTGATGTCCGGCAAGCCGGTGGACGTCCAATTATCCGATCCGTCGGGGAAAGACGTGCCGGTACCGTCGGCAAACGTGCAGCGCTCCACATCGAAGACGTATTCCCTGATCAAGCTCCTCAAACCGGAGCAGGGCGATTGGAAGCTGCGGGTCAAGGGCGTTCCCAAGGATAAAATCGACATCAATCTGATTTTCAACTACGATCTTGAGCTGGCCATGGAGCCGCTGAAATCGACAGCCGTCAAAAAAGGCGATACGGTCGACATCAACGCCTACCTCGTCAGCAACGGACAAAAGCTGAACAATAACGGGCTTTATAAGGACATGACCGCCAAACTTCTTGTCAAGGATCTCGATACCGGGGATACGAAAGAGGTGGAGCTTGCCAATCAAGGCGACCATTTCGAAGGCTCCTACAAGGTGGAGGCGAAACATCAATACGAACTGAAGGTTCGCGCCGAGGACAAAAGCTTTTACCGGGAATCGAAGCCGGTGACCATCAGCGCCAAAGCCGCCGGCGCCGGAAGCGGATCGGCCCCGAGCGCGGACAAGGAAGACAAGAAACCATTTCCGGTGTGGCCCGTAGTGATAGGCATCGCCGTCCTGGCCGCGCTGGCCGCTGCCGCCTACTTCGTCATGGGCGCGGTCCGGAAAGCGAATAAAGGATTTGTCGGGCAGATGGTCGTGGAGATCCGCGACGAAAACACCGGCGAAAAAACGTATCCGCAATACAAAAAGCTGACCGCCTTCAAAGGCAAGTTCAACTTGCATCAGCTGCTCCAGCTTGCGCCGGAGCTGAAGGAAACGGAAAAGCTCGTATTCACACCGGGCAAAAACGACCGGCTCATGCTCAAAAACGGCTCCGCCTGCACCGTCGAAAAATCGGGGCGCGCGGTGAACGCTGCGCAGGGAACCGAGCTGAAAAGCGGCGACCGCCTCAGCATATCGCTGCCGCAGGTGGATAAGACGATTTTGATCGAATATTTGGTGTGACGCTGAACGATTGAAACGGACGCAAGTGAAAATATACGAACCTTGAGAAGCACTCAGGAGGGGAAAAGATGAAACCGGTAGTTAGAGAACACATCCAGCAGCTTGACGTATCGCTTGGCGGAGGAATCGTCAGCGAGAAGATCCGGGTCGATACAATCGACAATCCGATTCTCATTATTGGCCTTGGAGGCACGGGGATCGACGCGCTATTGCGCCTGAAATACCAGATCAACCGCCGCTTCAAGCTGCCGGAGGATCCGCTGTCCAAGAAAAAAATGGAGAAGCCGTCCAACGTGGAATTCCTGGCTTTCGAAACGAACGAACAGGACCGGAACAAACGCTATAAAGGAGTGGGACTCGATTCGATCAACGAATTCGTCCTGCTTTCCAACGCCGAAATCGGCGGGCTGCTGCAGAACCGCAGCATTTTGGAGCCGTACATCACGGATTGGCTGTCCCCGGAGCTCAGCATCACCGACGGCATGAACGGCGCTGCCGGCGTGCGCCAGGCGGGACGCCTGCTGTTGTTCACGAAAATCAACCAGGTGGTTCAAGCCATCGACAAAAAGATCAAAACGCTCTCCGTCGGCACCAGCAAAAAGCTGATGGTGTTCCTGCTCACGGGCCTTTCCGGCGGAACGGGCAGCGGCTGCTTCCTGGACATCGCCTACATCGTGCGGGGCATTATCGAACGCGATTACGGCTCCGCGGGGATCGACCGCGTCAACACGCTTGGTTACCTGTTTACGCCGGACGTGAACCTGTCGAACAAAAGCCTGAGCGAACATACGCGCGAATACATCAAGAAAAACGGCTACGCCGCCTTAAAGGAGCTCGACTACTGGATGAACGTCGACGCCCGCGGCGAACGCTTCAAGCAGCAGTATGGCAACATTTTGACCGTCAACTCGCCGCTGCCGCCGTTTAACCTGTGCCATCTCATTTCCGCGACGAACACCGAAGGCAAGCTGCTGGAAAACGCGTACGATTACTGCATGAACGTTACCGCCGAGAACATCACGAACTTCATGGCCAGCGAAGAAAAGCAATCCGGCGAAGAATTCGCGATCCACGACTACATCAGCAACATCCGGACCAACATCGCGCAGATGAACAAGATGTATCCGGCCAACTACGATTACAACATTATCGGCGCATCGTCCGCGGTGCTGCCGATCGAGGAAATGACGACATACCTGGCGTACCGCCTCTTCGGCAAAATGGAATCGATGTTCGAAAAGGCGCCAAGCCAGGAGGACGTGGAGAAGTTCGCGCGCAAGCTGGGCATCGACCTCGACACGATGGTCAAAACGTTCGAATCCCGCGTGCCCGAGCCGCTGCCGGGTTACCAGAACAGCGAACGCCTGAGCTATACGAACGTCGTGAAAAACCAGGTCATCAACATGGATACCGAGCTGGAGCAGACGTTCCTGGCCCGTGCCCGCGAAGAATACATCAAAGCGAAAAAACAGCTGCCCGGCGAAATCGTGCAGCAGTTCAGCGACCAAGTGCGCCGTATCTTCCTGCATCCGCAGCAAGGTCCGTTTTACGTATCGCGCCTGCTGTACACGGAGAAGGGATTCTGCCTCCTGAAGATGCTGCTGTCCTACATCGAGACGCTGCGGGAGAACTTGACCCGCATTCCGCGCGACATCGAGGCGGCCAGGGAGCAGGCGAACGAACGGCTGGGCGATGCGAAAAGCGCTTTTGTCTCCAAGGAGAAAAAGAAAAACGTCTACATCGAAGCGAAAATCAATGAATATTGGCTGATGGCGGACGTGGAGCGCACGGAGCAGATGATCGAGTTTTACGAAGATCTGTACGATCTTTTGAATCAGGAAAACAACCGCATTTATAACGTATATACCGAAATTTTGAACGCTTTGAACGCCATCTTCGCCAAAAACGGGGACATCCTCCTGAACGGCGAGGAACAGCTGGATCATAAAGGCAACAAAACGTATTACTGGAATATCGTCAGCGTGCCGGACATCTCCAAGGTCATCAACCGGATGATGGAGCAGAAGGACGTCGAGGATCTGATCCGCGATTTCACCCAAGAGCTGCTGGAGCATTCCGACCGGTGGATCAAAGAGCAGGAAATCGATATCGTCAGCTCCATTTCCGACTTCCTGACCGAAAAATTCGGGGATCTGATCACGAAGTCGATGGAGGATTTCCTGGTGATGAAGTTCGGGCAGGAGGAATCCATCGAGAAATTCGTCGAGCGTAAAATCGCCAGCAAGCTGGACGAGGAGGCCGTGCCGGTTTTCCATTTGAGCAACAGCGCGGGCAACTTGTATTTCCCTTCCTGGGGCTTCGTGTCGGTGCCGGTGCAGGCGCCGAGCATCCTGAAAGGAATCCGCAACTACCAGAGCAACTCGATCGGCAAATCGAATTTCACGGTGAAGGAAAGCGAAGTGAAAAACCGGATTTTCTGGCTGAACACGAAAAACGGCGTGCCGCTGTTCGTGTATACTCCGCTGAAGGTATACGAGGAAAGCTACGAACGCACCATCCTCGACAAAGAGGGCATCGGTCGCCATCTGGTGCAAACCGACCGCGCCAACTGGACGTACCTGCCGTCCCCGATCCCGGAAAAATCATGGGGCGAAACCTACGTCAATCCGCGGGTTCAAAGCTATAACGCCCGCGTCCGGGCGGAATTCGACCGGGCTCTTGCATACAAAATCATCGTGGAAAAAGGCGTCGACCAAAACACGAGCAACCGCTACGCAGTGGTTCATACGAAGCCGTTTGATCTGGATCAGCTCCTGCGCGCTTACGACATGCAGCTTGGCGCGGCCAAGCCGAATCTCGGCGAAGTGAAACGTGCCGCCACCGAACTGAAACGGCTGCTTGAAGACGGGCTGGAGCAGGAGAACGTCAAGGATATTTTCGGCAGCATCAACGAAGAGCTGGCGAAGGAGAACCTGATCCGCTCGCCGGAGCAGATTGCGCGCGTTCGGGCGGAATTGGCGAAATATGAGGCGATTCAATCCAAGCTGAAAGAACTGGAGGCCGTCATCAACAAAAACCAGAACGAGGAAAAATGGCTCGACCAGTTTATCGAAGCGATGTATACCGGCACGATCTGCAAAAAAGGGGCGCTGTACGTCTATGACCGCGATCCGGAAGAGGAAGCGTGGGAGCCGTTCGCGAACCTGATGAAAAGCGTCAATTATGTGGAATACGAGGTTTACAAGCATTTCCGCGGGCTGGATGAGCGAAGCCGGAGCACGCTGCTGCGCAAATCCTCCCGCCGCGATCAAGAGCTGACGGCTTCCGAGGACATTTCAGGGCTGCTCGTCAAGCTGGATGATCTGTTCGGGGTATTCCTCGACGCCCGCGAGCGTCTGGAATACGAGAAGGTGGAGCTGGCCGACGGGGAAGAACGCTATCAGTTCTACAAGCAGGTCGCTTCCAAATTAAACGATATCCGCAGAAGGTTGAAATCATGATGGAGCGGGTATTGGAACGGTTCGCCGCAGGTTATGCCGCCGATCAGGATAAGCTGTCGGGCAAAGGGGATGACCAGAGCAGCATCCACTACCCGGCCGTGTTTCTGTTCATTGGGGATAAATCGGCCGAGGCCATCGAGCCGATGATGCGCATCAATCATAAAAAATGGGATAACAGCGCCGGCGTCATGTATTTTCATGTCGGAACAGGCCGCGCGCCGGAAGGGCCGCATTCGGGACACGCAAGCCGGTCCGCGACCGGGAATCCGGGGGCGGCCTCTCCGGCCTCGGGAAAAACCGAAATTTCCAGCGGTGCCGAGCTGCGGGTCAGCCGGTTTACGATCGACGCCGGACCTGCCGGACAGGATCCCAAAACGCTCCGCAAAGAGCTGTACCGTTCCTTTTACCGGGACGAGGAGCAGCTGTACGCCCTGAACCGGGCGCTGCGGCAGCTAAGCTACAACATAGCGGACTACGGGCGGCTGTATTCGTCATTCGACCGCATTCATCTTTCTGTTATTACGCGGGTCGACGACCCGCTTAATGTGTTCATACCGGAAGTTTCCCTGCTGGCGCAGTCCATCTTCGCCCAGTCCTTCAAGTCGGTGCAGATGGATTTGTACGTCCTGATCAGCGAGCGGGACCAGATGGAATCGTTCGGGTACGGCAGCTCGGCCGGGGTGGCTTTTCTCCGGGAACTGGAAGTGATGCAGAGCCCCGACTACAGCTTTTCGGCAAAGCTGCACGTGACGGAGGACGGCCTGTCCATCCCGGTCACGCACCGGCCCGCCCCGCTGTTTGATCTCGTCTACGTGCTTTCGGACAAAAACGAGCGCGGCATTACCGCCGCCCACGGCATGCAGGATAACTACGAAATCATTTGCCATGTCAGCCTGCTCAAAAACCGGAAGCAAAAGGAAAGCCATTTTGACATGAATACCGGAGGGTATAACAACACCTCCTTCAAAAACAACGTCATGACCGAATCCGGTCGTCAGGGATACGTTTCGGCAGGTTTTTCCCGCGTTAAACGGCCCAACGAGTCGATTGCGCTGGCCGTGCTGTACCATTTTTACGGCGGTTTGCTCAGCCGGATGAAAAACGTGCCGGAATGGGGCTTCAAAGAAAAAATGTCCTTTTTCGGCCTCCACCCGGCGGCCATATCGGAGCAAGCGGAAAGAATCGTCCCGGACGGCGGCAAAATCGCCGAGATGACCGGCATGATGACGCACCCGGTCAGCTACGGCTCGCTAAAGCGCATGACCCTCCGCGATGCGGAGGAGGCGTTATTCGGCGGCGGCTGCGAGGCTTATTTCCAGAGCAACTACGTGCAGGAGACCGAGCTGCGCTTAAAGCAGCTTCAAGCCGGCGAAGGGCTGGGGGAACGGATTCGCCGCCGTTTGCGCGAGCAGTCGGCCGTAGGGATTTTCGGGATCGCGTTATGGACGGATGAAAAAAACGGCGGCAGCGTGCTGGAGGCGGTACGGAGCCGCATCCGCGATTTGTCGGGGCATCTGGAAGCCGAAAAAGCGGAGCTTGCAAGGTATTATGAAGAGCGGGTCGAAAACCAGCCGTTCCCGAAACGGCCGCTGATGGAGAAGCATAACGTCCGCAGCTTCATCCGTTTTTTCTTCGAGACGGTGTACCGGCGGAAGCTGGAGCTGCTGCGGATCGAGACCGAGCTGAAGCTGTATCGGCGTTATGAAACGGAATTGGCCCGAATCCACGCGGAATATAAGCAAAAGGCGCTGGAGCTTACGGAGGTCGAGGAGACGCTGCTGCATGCGGCCCGCGCAAGCATTCGGGAAGCCGACGATTATATCGGCCAGAACGTCATGGAATATTACGGCGTGGTCACCGAAGAACTGATGCGCGAGCTGGAGTCGCGGCGCGGCGAGGGCGTTTTTTTCGAGGAGCGGTATATGGGAAGTTTCGCCGAGCTTTTGGATGAAGGCAGGGAACGGATGTTGATGCGGCTGATCGATGTGTGCAGAAGAGAGCTGTTGGAATCGGAAGCGTTCGATCAGACCTTCGAAGAGGAGCTTTTGAACCGGGCGAACGTAACGGCGGAGTATGGCAACCGGCAGGTCCTTTCGAAGGAAGAGCTGTTCAAAAGGCTGTACCGGACGTTGGAGGAGCATGCCGTCATCAATCTGCGCCTGCTCGAATACACGCAAGAGCACCGCTACGAGGAAAAATACTTTTTCGGGGATGCGGAAAGCGAATTTATCCGGTATGCGGCCGCAGCCGACGAGACCTCCCGGATCTACAAGCTGGGCGTCGTGCATGAGAAACGCAGCAGCGGCGTCGAGAAATTGAACCTGATGGGCGGATTTCACCTTGAGGATCTGATGTATTACCGCAACGGCAAAGTTTATTACGAAACCTATGTTCAGAACGGCTACGAATTCCATGGGATCGACGCCGAACGGCTGCCGGAGCTGAAATAGCCCCGTTTTCAATCGGTCGCCGAACTTTCGTTTGGCCTTAAAGGAAAGGAAGATGGATATGCAGCGAAAATTGAATCTGCTCCTGCTGCTGTTCAGCCTGCTTGGCGGTGCCGTCGGCTACATCATCGCGGAGATCATGCTGAATACGTGGGGAAAAGACTGGCCCCGGATCGTGGCGATCGGACTCTATTTCGGCGTGCTTGCCTTATGTATCGGGCTGGGCTGCCTGATTGCCGAAGTCATGTCGCCGCGGCTGAACGGCCCCTCCTGGAAGCAGCGTTATGCGGGGACGTCGTGGAAGCTGCTGGTGCCGGCCACGCTTGTGATGATATTCGTCCTGGCGCTGGCGCTCGAATTCGTGTACGAGATCAACGGCGGGGGAACGAAGCCGGTGAAGGACATCGCGCTGGTAATCGACAACTCGGGCAGCATGACGCAGACGGACCCGGACAACGAACGATACGCCGCCGCCAAAAACATGATCGACCGGATGGACGGCGGCAACAGGGTCGCGGTGCTGGTGTTTAACGATCAGACGACGCTGCTGCAGCCGTTTGCGAAAATGAAAAACCAGGCTGCCAAGGACGAAGTGACGGCGAAAATCGACGCGCTGGAAGCGACGGACGGCGGCACGGACATCGGCCTGGCTTTGTCGGATGCGATGAAGCAGATCGAGGATGAAGGCAATGCAGGGCGGGGGACGATGGTCGTCCTCCTTTCCGACGGCGCGAGCGAGGTAGACTTGAATGCGGCCCTTGCCCCTTATAAGCAAAAGCAAGTCCAAGTGAACACGATCGGGCTGAGACTGATGGACCCGCAAGGTTCCGATCTGCTGAAGGCGATCGCGCAGGAAACGGGCGGACAGTATTACGACGTGCAAAATGCCGGCGATTTGTCGCCGGTGTTCCAAAAAATATACCGGGATGCAGGCGACCGCACGCTGCTCACCGAGCGGACCGGACCGCAGGAGAACAGCACCTTTTACTTGATCGCCCGCGTGGTTTTCCTCGCATTGATCGGCGCCGGCATCGGCATTGCGCTCGGGCTGATCTTCGATAACCGTTATCTCGCCCGCAGCTTTGGCGCCGGAGGCACGGTTTCCGGGCTGCTGGCCGGATTGCTGCTGGAATTCGGATTGACGGGCGAAGATTGGAAAGACAGCATCATCCGGCTTTTGGCCTGCCTCGTGCTCGCCGGCGTACTTGCGGTATTTACAGCGATCGTGCCGGTCAAAGAGAACGGAAAGATCGAAGCGGGCCTGCAGCGTCCGGGTTTGGCCGGGCGTTCGCGGGGCGGATTTGCGGACCGGACCAAAAACAACGGTAGCAGAGGATTTTAAACGGGAGGAGAAAACGGGATGAGGTTCATCGATGCGGATATCAGCTCCATGCTCATTCGCGGCGTGACCCATCAGCTGGATGGAGACCGCTGCACGCTCCGCTGGCGTTGGCCGGAGGATATCAAGGCGGTCTATATCGAGCGCAGCATGGCGGGGGAAGAGCCGATGCCGGATGCCCGCCGGCCGAACATGAGCAGGCTGAAGCTGTATACCCGGAACGAATATAAAGCCGCCAACGGCTATCACGACCGGATCGACGGCGTCGGCAAGGTCGTCTATACGATTTATGCCGCCACCGAAACGGAGGAGGGCCCGGCGCTGATCCGCCAGCATGACGGCCAGAACCGGAAGGAATTCAGCACGGGCAAAGCAAAGGTGTGGTTTTCCATCCGCCACAAGGGCGGTTGGCTGCAAAAATACAAGTCGGTGCAAATCAAGGTAACCACCGAGATTCCGATCCCGAAAGAAGCGCTTTGTTACGTCAAAAAGGCCGGCGGATATCCGGCGAATAAAGACGACGGCACGCTGTACCCTTTCGTGGCGGACTTCGAGGCCGGCGTAAACGTACTGCCGGTGATCGAAGTCGGCAAAAACGATTACGTGCGGCTGTTTTTCACCGACGGGAAGAAATATGGGCAGATGTATGAGTTGGTGCCGGAAGTTTAAATTTCCCTCGGTTTGGCCTCTGTTGAAATCGTGATTATCTAGGGTGGGCATCACTCCGCATGCGGATCATTCTTCCAATCGCTGTTGCCCCCAGATTCCTATGGAATATATGTTATGGTAGGAATCCGGGGACAAAGGCGACCGCTGACGCTTCTTCAGAATGATTCCGCCTGCTCCGTTGAAGCAAGGACATAACACGACTTCAAAGGATGTACGTAAACTCTCCGGGAAATTTACATTCCGCTTGGTGTTTCGAGAGGAAAGTGTGGGCTAATTCGGAGGAGTAAAGAGAGTGCCTCCGCCTGCTCCGTTGAAGCTGAAAATAACGCAACTTCAATAAATTTTATAGGGATCGCGCACCCAAACGAGAAGTTTCTTGCTTTAGGAAGTATAATGTAGTAGGAAGACGCATAAGACGAACGCAAACGGTCGCGAGAGGACGAATCGATAGGACGCCGTTATCGGCAGCTCGATTCCGTCCGTCGCGTCGGCCCGCTGCGCAATGCTCGGCATAAAGTCATATTAGCCTTATTTATAGAGTGAAGTTTTAATAACATAAACGAATCATTCCATAAAAAGCTTCATCATGAACTATTTCGTCATTTTTGATATCATGATCGATACGCACAGGCAGCAGGGGCTGCCGTGCGGCAACCCACCAGCCAAAGGGGGAAGAGGGAAACCAATGGGCATTTTCAATATGTTCAAAAAGAAACCGATCGCCGAGCCTAGGCCGCTTTTTTACGATATTGTGTGTCCGTATTGCTTCAGCAAATTCGCGCCGGACGAAGTCGTCTTCCGCGCGGCCCACAGCCGGGAGGACGACGAGGATTACGCGCTGCAGGAGGACGAGGTGCTGAACCGGTACCGCGAGCGCTTCGGCTTGGACTCGGTGTATGACATGGAGGCCATTTTGCGGCCAAGCGACATTCCCGAGGAACGTCATATTTATTCCGATCACGTGCTGGTCGGCCTGAATGACCGTTACGGGGTGGTGACGCGCCGCCGCCTGTGCCCGAAATGCCATAACGAGCTCCCGGTCACGTCGGGCAAGGTGCCGAGCAACATCATTTCCATTATCGGCGCTTCCCAGGTCGGCAAATCCGTCTACATGACGTCGCTGATCCATACGCTGCAGCATTCGACGGCCGACCACTTCAATGCGGCATGCATGCCGCTGAATGCGGAAATCAGCCGCAAATTCCGGACGATGTACGAGGAACCCCTGTTTGAGCGCGGGGATTTGCTGGCATCGACCCAGAAGGAAAAAATGCAGGAACCGTTCATTTTCCAATTCGTGTTCAAGGACGAGAGCAAACCGCCGCTGACGCTGGTGTTTTTCGACGTGGCGGGCGAAGGGATGGTCGACGAGGATTATCTTGGCCTGCACGGCCAGCATATCAAAAATTCGGCGGGCATCCTGTTTATGGTCGATCCGCTGCAAATCCGCTCCATCCGCGATAAAATCCGCATCCAAATGGGAGACGAGCCGGGAGAGTGGGTACCGCAGTACGACGAGCCGCGCGACGTGGTGCTGACGTTGTTCGGCGACTTTATCGCTTACGAGGATAAGGGGAAAACCGACATTCCGACCGCCGTGGTGCTGACCAAAAGCGATATGCTCCACTCCTTGAAGGACGAAGACGGCGAGTATATCAAATCGAACAGCAACGTGTTCCACAACATGGTGCACCGCAAGGCGCTCAATTTGACCGAATTCGAAAATATCGACGGCGAGATCCGCCGCTTCATCGAAAAGGTGGACCGCCCGTTCAAAGGCACGATGGACGTTTATTTTTCCAACACGGCGTATTTTGCGGTATCGGCGCTTGGCAGCAACCCGGTCAACCAAAAAATGCAGTCCGTCGTCAGCCCGATCCGCGTGGATGAGCCGTTTATCTGGCTGATGTATAAGCTGAATTACATAGAGGGGAGAGTCGACGCATGATGTTACCCCCGAATGTAGTGCAGCAGCAAATGTATACGCGCGAGCGTCGGGGCATTTTCCGCGATAATGAAGGGTTTGACACCGTCGCCCGTTCTTCGGGACTGGATCAAGCCTATATCAAAAAGGTGCTGCATCCGTATTGCCAATACGATGCCCCTGCCGAACTTGCGGCACGAACCGAGAAGGAAGGACAGGAATATCCGGATGCGCTGCACGTCATCCATACCGAATCCGGCGATACGATCGTCGGACGGAGCGTATTCCAGCCGGCGGATTTTACGGGGCTGCGCAGCGCCTTTTTTACGCATAACTACGTCATTCCCGCAGATTTCAAAGATTCGCCGGAAACGGATTACCGCACCTGGCTGAACGCTTCGTTTGCCGAACGGTACGATGTCGAGCAGGGGATGGACCTTCCGGAACTGCCCGCCATCCCGGCCAAGGACCATGACGGCCATCTTACCCGGGCGGAGGCGCTCGGGCTGCTTCAGGAGCTCAAAATCGACGAGCAGGCGTTCAAGCAGCTGCTGTTTGCGGCGATGGCTTCGGTGGCCGGCAAGAAAAAGGTCTACATTGTGCTGGACGTGCCGATCGAGCAGCTGTCCGAAAAAGCGAAACGGCTTTTGGCGCTGCTTTTTGCCAGCCTTCCTTACGGCATCCGCCGTCAGCTCGGCTTCCAGACTTATGCGCGGGAGCCTCAGAGCAAAAAAGGCGTGCAGATGATGTTCGTCGAAAAAGGAAGCTTGCGGCTGAACGACCGCAGCATCGAAAAGGACTTTCTGTTCGAGCTGGCGGCCGGGCGCATATTAAACGCCGATCTGGACTGGGACGACCAGCCTTATTTGGATTTTGCCTGGGCTAACCTTGGCAATCCGGAGCGGGCGGAGCGGTTTTACGATTTTTCGGCCCGGATGCTCAAAGACATGGAGCCGATCCGTCAAATCGCGATCGCCAGCTACCACGAGCTTGCCGTGCTTTTCCAAATGGAAGAAGGAAACCTGGAGCTGTACGAACCGAACAGGCTAAGCGTGCTTCGGGCGATGCTCGATTTATTGGAGCCGGCCGGTTCCCTGCCTGCAAAGATGCGGCTGAACGATTTGTTCCTGGCCAGCTTCGACCTGGAGTTTGACCGGGTCAAACAAGGGGAGCTGCCCGAGCTTGAAATTCTGGAATGCATCAAGGACTATTACCGGGTCGATAAAAAACACAGCGAACGGAAGATCGTGGAGTATTTTATCCGTGCGCTGAATAACGCCATAACCCTTGGCCGCAAGGATCTGCTGTCCGCGATCTATGGAATGATCGAAAGCGATGCGGACCTGTGCACGGCATTTTTTGGCCGGGTGCTCGCAAGCCAGGGGCTGCCGAAGCTGATGTTTAACCCATATATCGAAAACCGGCTGAAAAAAGCGATGAAAGCGCGGGACGTGGCGGACCTGCTGCATCGCTGGGTGACGTCGCATCCGGTGGTGTTAAGCAACGACTTTTTTGTCCAAACCGCCGAAAGTCAGTTGATAGACAAGCTGCGGAAGGAAGCCGAGCCGGTCAAAGCCGTCAATCAGGTGCTGGATCAGCTGGACGAGCTGGACCAGGATCCGCAGCATGGTTTTTCGCTGGTGGAAGGAGGCTCGTTTTTCGTCGACAGGCTGATGTATGCGGCGAACCTGTTCCTCCTGAAGGACGTGCAGCTCGACAAGATCACGAAAGAGCAGCTGCTGCAAATCGGCTTTTTGAACAATCCGAAGGAGTTCCGCTCCTGGGTGTCGCGGTTTGACACCCGCACCCGTTCGAAAGCGGAGGTCATGCTGGCCGCGCACCGCTGGTTTACGAGCGTGGAGCCGGACCCGTCCCTGCTGAAAGGACTTTCTCCGGAGGAGCGGGACGAGCTTCAGCGTCTTGCCCGAAATTGGCTGCGGAAGGAAGTCGGGTTATCCCGTTTCGGCAGCATCACGCTGGCCTTCTGTTACGATGTGGATGCAGGGGCGGTGGATTACAACGGGCTGATGGAATTTTTGCATAAGCATGCGCCTCATCCCGAGACGGTCTACGAATTTATCGAATGGTCCGCGAAGGAGCCGGCGTTCGTGCGGCCGCGCGGGTTGATTCCGGCTTACGCGACGGCGATTTTGAATTATTTCCAAAATTACGATGCTGCCGCGTTCAAAAACAAAGAAAACGTGCGCAAATATTTCGACGCGGCGGCTCCGGAGTTAAAAGCGGTCTACGACAAAGCCAGATACGAGCTGGCGTCGCCGCTTGTGAAGTTTTTCCGGGGCAACCCGAGAGTATTCAAGCTCAGCGCGGTGCTGATGTTAATGATCGTCGTGATCGGGGGCATGCTGATCGTCATGCAGGCCAACGGCGGGTTCAAAAAAGAGCCGGAGAAGCAGGTGAACGCCGAGGCGAAACCGCCCGTTGCGGCGACCGAAAACCAAAATAAGGCGGAGGAGCCGAAGGAACCGATCGAGGCCGCGAAGGAAGTGCCGGTCTTGACGTCCAAAACGATCAAAAACGCGGACAAAACCCGCGTGACCCAGCTTGTTTTCCATTTCAAGCAGCCGGCTTCCTGCCGCGATTTCGTCGCAAATGAAGTGACCGTCATGGGGAAAGACGGAAGCATCATTTTGGAAGTCCCGACGCCGCGTTTCGTTCATGCATGCGCGGAAGAAACGGCATCGGATCAAGGCGCGGGTTCCGCGGATGGAACGGGGACGCTTTCGGGGGCGAACGGTACGGAAGGAACGGCAGGAGGCCAAAATACGGCGTCCGGCTCGGATGGTTCGGCCAACGAAACCGAAAATCCGGAAGATGCCGTCGCTTCGGATGGCACGGCATCCGGCCAGGAAGGAACCGCAGGAACGGATGCGTCCGGCACGTCCGCCAACGGGGGGGATAACCCCGGCGGCAGCGGGGCAGCCGGAACGGCGGAGAACGGCGGTCCGGAAGCTTATACGAGCACGGTAACGCTCAAACTGATCAAAAAGCTGGACCTGAACAAGGTGGACCAGGTGCTGGTCGATAACGTGCCTTACGTCATCATACCGGAAGACCAGTTAGGCAAAACGGACGTGACCGGGGAGGGCGCGTCCACTACGGATACCCAAAATACAGTGGAGGGCGGCACCGAAAACGGTTCGCTGGGCGGCACCCAAGATACGGGAAATGAATCGGGAGAATCGCCATAAAATAAACAGAGCGTCCTGATCCTCATTGGAGGAAAGGGCGCTCTTATTTTTTGCTTCAGGCCTTCATCTGCGGCGAATCCGGATGCATTGCCATAAATTCGATGCGGTTGCCGTCGGGATCCCTCGCCCAGCACTGCCAGTTGAGATCCTTCCCCTGCTGCGGCTCCACGTCTAGGGGAACGCCGTTTTGTTTCAAATGGTCCGCGATTTCCTCGATGCTGTCGACTTCAAGGCACAGATGGGAAAAGCCGACGGGGCGTTCCGGCCGTTCCGGTTTTTGCTTGCCGCCGTAAAACAGCTCGATGAACTGGCCGTCGGCGACTTTAATGTATTCGATCCACGGATTGCCTTGATCGTCTTCGATGGAAAACGCCTTTTTAAAGCCGAGAACGCCGCAATAAAAATGCAGGGAGCGTTCCATGTCCGCCACGTCAAAAGCCAAATGCCCGATTCCTTTGATCATTCCGCAAGTCCTCCTTATCGCGTTGGCATGGGTTTTACCGGTGTCTTTTTGTGGAAGCGCATTCATGATAACTCCAACGGCCGCGTTTTTCAATACCATGACGGCATGGCAAAGGGCGAAAAACACAGCAAAAGGAGAAGGCAATTCTTTAATGTTCGGTTTTAGGCTACTATTTATTAAGTTATCTAAATATACGCGCTCATTTTATTCATTAAATACGAATTATTTTATTATTTTTGATTGACACTTTCGTGTTTGTTCGATAAACTTATATTTGTTGTTGATGATATAGAGAGATTGTTCGTATATCCTCATTGATATGGTTTGAGGGTTTCTACAAGGGACCGTAAATCTCTGGCTACGAACAGGACTGCTTTTTGGCATACCTGTTCCTGCGCCGGGGATTTTTTTTGCGCTTATAGAAATTTTGTCCGGATTCCCGAACCGGGATTATGGCACCGGGGGCGGGGATGCCCCGCAGGGAATGAAATCCGACTACTCATACTTTCAGGAGGTTCGCGATGAACAAATATGACGTGATTGTCGTTGGAGCCGGTCCGGCCGGCATTTTTGCCTGTTATGAATTTGTGCTGAAAGCTCCGCATTTGAAGGTGCTTTTGGTGGATAAGGGCCATGATATTTATCGGCGCAGCTGTCCGATTCTGGAGGACAAAATCAAGCTTTGCCCGCCTGCAGGAGGCCGTAAGGAGTTTGCCGGCTGCGTGCCCGCGTGTTCGATCACGGCCGGCTTCGGCGGTGCGGGCGCTTATAGCGACGGGAAATTCAACATCACGACCGAATTCGGCGGCTGGCTGACGGATTATTTGTCTCCTTCCAAGGTCATGGAGCTCATCCGTTACGTGGACGCGTTGAATCTGGAGCATGGGGCAACGACGAACATCACCGACCCGACGACCGACGTCATCCGGGGCATCGAGCAGCGCGGTTATGCCGCGGGATTGAGGCTGCTGCGGGCACAGGTGCGCCATCTCGGGACCGAACAGAACCTGGAAATTTTGAAATCGATATACGAATTTTTGAAAACCCGCGTCGATATGATGTTCAAAGCGGAAGTTGAAGACATCGTCACGAGCAAAGACGGCGGCACGCATACGGTGCACGGCATCGTGCTGAAAAACGGGGAGACGTACGAAGCGGACCGCGTGATGATCGCGCCTGGACGGGACGGCTCGGGCTGGCTGACTTCGATCCTGAAAAAGCGCAGGCTGAAAATGTACAACAATCAGGTCGATGTCGGCGTCCGCGTCGAAACGTCCGATGTGGTCATGCGGGAGATCAACGAGCATCTATACGAAGGAAAATTCATCTTTAACACGTCGGTAGGAACAAGGGTCAGAACGTTCTGCAGCAACCCTTCGGGGCATGTCGTGGTGGAAAACCACACCGGGGCGATGGCGGCCAACGGCCATTCCTTCAAAGACCCGGCGCTGGGATCGAGCAATACGAACTTCGCTTTGCTCGTCTCGCACAAGTTTACGGAGCCGTTCGACAAGCCGAACGAATACGCGCGGGAAATTTGCAAACGGGCCAACGATTTGTCGGGCGGCGGCATCATCGTTCAGAAATACGGGGACATTCTGCGCGGCAGACGTTCCACGGAAGCGCGGATCCGCGAAGGGTTCCTGGAGCCGACGCTGAAGGAAGCGGTGCCGGGGGATTTGGGGCTTGTCCTTCCGTACAATACGATGAAAAGCTTGATCGAAATGATGCAGGCGCTGGATCAGGTGACGCCGGGGATCGCTTCTGAGCATACGCTGTTTTACGGCGTGGAGGCGAAGTTTTATTCGGCCCGGCCGAAGCTGTCGGAAACGCTGGAGACGGAAATCCGCGGGCTGTATTGCGGGGGCGACGGCGCGGGCATTACCCGCGGTCTGGCCCAGGCGGGAGCCGCCGGCGTGTGGATTGCGCGCAGCATCGTGGAATCGCTGTAAGCATGCATATGCATAAGGTGTTCCGGAACATGGCCGACGGCGTGATAGACGTGATCCGGACGCGAACATCGTTTTATTGCAAAGGTTGTTTAAAGGTATGCCTTTTCCGATTTTCGGAGGGGCGTACCTTTTTTTGTACCCCAATGGGTTAAAAAATGTGTTAGAAACAAACCGTGAAAAAAATGAGAGGGAACGCTTTTTTTAAAAAATAATTTCCTGGCTTCTATATTGATAAATAATAAACGATACAATATAATGTCTAAGTGGATTTCAAACCAATGAATTATTTGTCTAATAAAAGGAGATGTTGTCATATGAGTTCCTCACAACAGGCCGCCGGGCATGCGGATGAGATCCGAAGGCCTGAAGGCGCGCCCTCATTGAATGCTCAAGCGCAACCTGGCGTCTACCGCGCCATGATTGCTTTTCTGATTCCGCTCATCTTAAGCAACGCGCTGCAATCCGTCGGCCAGCTGGCCGGCACGATCGTGGTCGGTCGCTGGATCGGCGTGGATGCGCTCGCGGCCATATCGGCCTTTTTCCCGCTGTTCTTCCTGCTGGTTTCGTTCGTGATCGGAATCGGTTCCGGGAGCGCGATCCTGATCGGTCAGGCTTACGGCGCCGGAAATATGGAGAAGTTAAAGACGATCGTCGGCACGACCATGACCTTCACGTTCCTGCTTGGCATCGTGCTTGCCATCGTCGGCGGCATTTTTACGGAGGATATTTTGCGCATGGTCGGCACGCCGGCCAACATTATGGACGTCACGATCCATTACGCGCGCATTATGTTCTGGAGCTTGCCGGTCATGTTCCTGTACATGGTTTATACGACGTTTATGCGCGGAACCGGCGACTCCAAGACGCCGTTTTATTCCTTGATCGTCAGCACCGTGCTGAATCTGGCTTTCCTGCCGGTTCTTATCTTCGGATGGCTGGGTTTGCCGAAACTCGGCATTTACGGCGCGGCGTACGCTAACGTGATTTCGACCGTCATTACGTTCGTCCTGCTGCTTTGGTACACGTATTGGAGGAAAAGCCCGCTTCGTTTGGACGCTTCCGTACGCAAGCATCTGGGCATGAACAAAGACATGCTGAAGCTGCTGCTCCGTTTGGGCATCCCGTCCAGCGTCAGCATGATCCTTGTGTCCTTGTCCGAAATCGCGGTCATCGTGTTCGTCAATCGTTTCGGCTCCAATGCCACCGCGGCATACGGATCGGTGAACCAGGTCGTGAGCTACGTCCAGATGCCGGCGATCAGCCTCGGGATGACGGTGTCGGTCCTGGCGGCGCAGTCGATCGGCGCGAAACAGAATGATCGTTTGAAGGAGGTCATTCGGGCGGGAATCGTGCTGAACTATATTATCGGCGTGGCGCTGATGATCCCGATTTACATTTTCTCGAAAAATATTTTGTCCTGGTTCATAACGAGCCCGGAAACGCTGAATATCGCCCATGAGCTGCTCGTCATTACGTTGTGGAGTTACCTCATTTTCGGTCACGTGCAGATCGTCGCGGCGACCATGCGCGCCAGCGGCGTCGTGTTGTGGCCGATGATCTTCAGCGTCATCTCCATCTGGTGCGTCGAGGTGCCTGTCGCCTACGTGCTGTCGTACCATACGAGCCTTGGCATTCGCGGCATTTGGCTCGGCTATCCGGCGGCATTTATCGTCAGCATGATATTGGTCTATTCGTATTACTGGTTGTCGTGGAAAAAGAAACAGATCACCAGTCTCGTGCAATAAATCAGCCTTTAAATCCAAGGGCGGCTTCGTCTGAACGCAAAAAAGCAGCCTGCGCAATTAGCCTTAAAGGGCAAAAAGCGCAGCTGCTTTTTTCTTTACTTCGCTTCCATCTCGACGAAGCGGAGTTTAAATAAAGTTTGATCCGCGAATTGCTGCGCTTCTTGCCGACCGCCTGTTATTGCAATATACTCGGAATGGAACAATCGTTCAAAATTAAGGGAACCGAAGAACAGAGGGTTTATTCGATGAACAAACGTCATTACAACAGCGAGGAAACGCGGCAGGTCATCGCCGAGAAAGCGGCGCAGCTGTTTGCGCAAAAAGGCTTTGCAGGCACGTCCATCGCGGATATTTCGCGCGAGTCGGGGTTTAGCAAAGGCCATATTTACTACCATTTCGAAAACAAAGAGAAACTGTTTGTCCACTTGTCCCTGGAGACGATGCGCAACTGGGGCGAAAAGTGGAAGGCGGTCGCGGGTTCGTACCCGACGGCCGTAGAGAAGCTGTACGGGATGGCATATTTCGTCATGAACAACTACAAGACGCCGCTATTGCCTGTAGGCCAGGAGCTGGCGATGAATCCGAACACTTCCCCGGAGACGCTGCAGGCGCTGCAAGGTCTGGCGGCTACGCCGATGGCCGCTTACGCTGAGATTTTCCGTGAAGGGGTGGAAAGCGGCGAATTTGCGATCGAGAACCTCGAAGAGACGACGCTGCTGTTCGGCAGCTGGATGGGGACGTTGTGCCAGTTTACGCTGACGATGGACGGTGAACCGCTGCAGCGGCTGTTCCAGCAGGCGGTGACCATTTTTGTGGGAGGCATCCGGAAGAGGGACGACACTTGATGTTACGCATGACTTTTGCCGTTTTGGCCTCGGAACGGTAACTTTCTGCATCCCTATAACGTTCTTCTTAATAAGGATGACGTTATAGTGGAGGTGATGTGCATGCTTTATTGGTTGTTCGAAAGGATGAACGTCCTTCTTCCCGCATTTGTTATCTGTCCGCTCCTGGCGGTTTTGATCGGGGTGTTTTGCCGCCTGCTGCACGTCAACATCCTGGTCGGGGCAGCCATCGCGCTGCTGCTTCCGCTGCTGTTTCTTGCAAATGACTTGTCCGCTTTGGCGGCCAATATCGACGCATGGGTCATGTACGGCGCGATATATGGGATCGTCGCGTTTGCGGTCTACAAGGTATGTCCGAAAAAGGTAAAGTTCTGATCCGTTTTTGAGCCCGGCCTAAAACTCCGCTAACCTTGCAGCATAGGCAGAACGGGAGCCATACTTGGAAAAGGCAGTCTATCAGTGAAACGAACGGAAAAGGAGACCGCTCTTGGGCAAAAGCACCACCGTCTGAAAGTGCCGATGAATACATTCGTGAGGGTCGTTTCTCATCCGCCTATTGGAATGTTTGCGTCCGATGGGGGAGCAGGGAGGGCTCTTTTTTCTTTGAATAATATGTTTAATTTTGGATGTCGAGAGTGTACAATGTTCCTCAATACGGAGATGGGGTAATCAAAAGGACTGGTGCCGCTCTGGACCGATTCGGTCATATCGCTGAATATGGAAGCGCTTGCGGCGTGCGATAGGCGCTGGGGCACCAGCCGAACCGAATAACATCGTGGATTATATAGCTATGGGTAAGAGCCATAGAAAAATGAGATGGGGGTCGGCGAAAATGGCGAAGGGGAACATGCTTTGGTACAAGCAGCCCGCGAAAAAATGGGAGGAGGCGCTCCCGCTGGGCAACGGACGAATGGGCGCGATGGTGTTCGGCGGCATTCGGCGCGAACGGCTGCAGTTGAACGAGGATACGCTTTGGGCCGGTTATCCGGTTCAAGAGGATCATCCGGGGGCGGCAGCCTCCTTGCCGGAAGCCCGCCGCCTGCTGGCGGAGGAAAAATACGCGGAGGCGCAGCAGCTGATCGAGCGCAGCATGCTCGGCATGCCCGGGCAAGGCGTGCAGCCGTATCAGCCGCTCGGCGATTTGATTTTGGAATTTGCGGGGGAGCCGGATGAACGGGACTATACCCGTTCGCTGGACCTGGATACGGCGGTTGCCCGGACCGAATTCGGCGCGGAAGGACGCAGGCAGGTCCGCACGGCGTTTATTTCGGCGGCCGACCAGGTCATGGCCGTCCGCATCGAAAGCGCCGATCCGGCTGGCGTGGAGCTGGCGGTGTCTTTGACTTCGGAGCTGAAGCATGCCGTGCAGGCTTATTCTGACGGCTCGCTGCTGCTGACGGGCGAATGCCCTCTGCGGGTGCAGAACCACAACAACGGGCAAGAACCGGCCGTGATTTATGACGAAGAACAGCCGGGAAGGCCGATGCGCTACGCCGCGTTTGTTCGCGTGCTTCCTGAAGGGGGGCGCCTTCATGCCGGGGATGGCCGGCTGATCTTGTCGGGCGCGAGCGGCGTCACGCTGTTGTATACATCGGCGACAAGCTTTGACGGTTCGGACCGGATTCCGGGGCATAGCGGCATCGATCCGGCGGCGGTCTGCCGCCGCGTCATGCACAAAGCGGAGGGCCAAAGCTTCGATGCGCTGCTGGAGGCGCATGTACGCGATTATCAGGCGCTGTTCAAGCGCGTAGATCTTCAATTGGGCTCCCCGCAACGCGCGGATGTCCCGCGCGGCCTGCCGACGGACGAGCGGCTTCGCCGCATCATGAACGGCGCCAAAGACCTGGATATGCTCAGCCTCGTGTTCCAATACGGCCGCTACCTGCTCATATCGAGCTCGAGGCCCGGAACGCAGGCGGCCAACCTGCAGGGGATATGGAACGACAAGGTGCAGCCGCCCTGGAACTGCGACTACCATTTCAACATCAACGTGCAGATGAACTACTGGCTTGCCGAAACCTGCCATTTGTCCGAATGCCACGAGCCGCTTTTGGACCTGATCGGGCAGCAGGCCGTCACCGGCGCGCGTACGGCCCGGATTCAGTACGGATGCCGGGGCTGGACCGCGCATACGATGTCGGATTTATGGCGTACGAACAACGTCGGGCCGCACGGGGATGCGCAGTGGGCTTATTGGCCGATGGCCGGGGCCTGGCTGTGCAGCCATTTGTGGGAGCATTATTTGTTTACCAAAGATCTGAGTTTCCTGAAGGACCGGGCATGGCCGCTGATCCGCGAAGCCGCCGGGTTTTTGCTCGACTGGCTGGTGGCCGATAATGCTGGACGGCTCATCACCAGCCCGTCCACTTCGCCGGAAAACAGCTTTATCGTGCCGGGCACGGACCGGCATAGCTCGGTCTCGCGGGCTTCGACCATGGACATGACGCTGTGCCGGGAGCTGTTTGGAATCGTCATCGAGGTCTGCGGTTTGCTGGGAGAAGGAGAGGATTTCGCCGATCGCTGCCGGGAAGCGCGGAGCAAGCTGCCGCCGCTGCAAATCGGCGCGAACGGCCGGCTTAAGGAATGGGATCGGGATTTCGACGATGCCGACCCGAAACACCGCCACCTTTCCCATTTGTACGGCCTGTACCCCGGCAGCGAGCTGACCGTAACGGGAACGCCCGAATACGCGCAGGCGGCGCGGCGTTCCCTCGAGATTCGCGGCAACGAAGGCACGGGCTGGAGCATGGGCTGGAAAGTGGCGTTGTGGTCGCGTTTAGGCGACGGGGACCAGGCATGGCAGGTGCTGAACAATTTTCTTGCAATCGTGGACGGCGAAGGCTTTGATTACCATAAGGGCGGCATATATCCGAATCTGCTGTGCGCGCATCCGCCGTTTCAGATCGACGGCAACTTCGGCGCCGCGGCAGGCATCGCCGAAATGCTGCTGCAAAGCCACGAACGGGACATCCATCTGCTGCCGGCCCTGCCGGGGGAGTGGAATGAAGGAAGCGTCAAAGGACTGCGGGCTCGGGGCGGTTACACAGTGAACGTATCCTGGGCGAACGGCCTGCTGGAGGAAGCGACCGTAACGGCCGATTTCGACGGAAGGAGCAGAGTAAGGTACCGCGGGCAAACGCTCGACATCGATTTTACGGCCGGCACTTCGGTAACGATCGAAACGGCGGAGGCAGGGCTGCTGCGCATTCGACGGGTCGACGCGGGGACTGCCTGAGCGAAGCGACCGAATGTTTTCGGGGATGAAGTCACCCCGGCTCCGGTGATCGCCATCGACGCAAGTCGCATCCGCTCCGTTGACTTGCCTTGCAGCCTAAATGATATAATGAATGTTATAAAATCATGCCAACGAACGAATCGAGACTAAGGAACGCGCATCCGGAGGACTGACGGGAGAAGAACGCTTAGCTCATTCCATACACACAAGGGCGGGCAACCGCATGCGAAGCAATAAACGTCATTGGGGGGTAGCAGATGAGTCAGGAACGGGAACCGCTCTATATCCAGATCCAAAACCACTTCAAACAATTGATTTCGTCCAGGCAGCTGGTGGAGGATGACCGGATTCCGACCGAAAAGGAATTGATCGAGCAATTTCAGGTCAGCCGCATTACGGTGGCCAACGCGCTGGCCGATCTGGCGAACGAAGGGTGGATTTACCGGATCCCCGGCCGGGGCAGTTACGTCAAGGGCATACCGGAAAGCTACATCCAGAACGCCGGGGAAGGCCCTTTCGAAGCGCAGCAGGCGACAACGCCCAAAATCGGGCTTATTTTTCCTTCCATCGAGGACTTTTTTGCGATCCAAATGGTGCGCGGCATCCGCAAAGCGCTGAAGGACAGCAAATATTCGCTGATCATCATGTTTACGTACAATTCCAAGGAGCTCGAAAAAAACGCCATTCGCGAGCTGCGTTCCAAAGTGGACGGATTGCTGATTTTCCCGGTGGATGCCGAGGTATACAACGAAGAAATCATCGCCCTGAAAATGCAAAACTATCCGTTCGTGCTGCTGGACCGGCATTTGCCGGGCGTCGAGACGAATGTCGTGTTGTCCGATCCGCTGCAGGGTTCGATCCTTGCCGTGGAGCATCTATGGAACGAAGGGCACCGCAACATTGCGATCTGTTCCGACACGCCGATGCCGACCGTTACCGTCGAGGAGCGGATCCAGGGGTACAACGAGGCGTTGAAGCGTCAGGGAGCGCTCATTAATCCGGCGTTGATCCTGACCGATTTCAGCATTCAGGACGAGCCGTTTCAAGAGGACTACCCGTTGTACCGTTTCATCAAAAATAAAATGGCTACCGCCTACATCGCCTTGAACTGCAAGCTTGGCGTGCATATCTGGTCTTTGGCCAGAGCGGCCGGCCTGCGGGTGCCGGAGGACGTATCGATCATCACCTTCGACAATCCGAGCCCGATGTTCGAGGAGTTCAGCATCTTTACGTTCATTAACCAAAAAGAAGAGCAAATGGGATACGAAGCGGGAAAAGTGCTGCTGCGCCTGCTCGAAAATCCTGCACATACGCCGAAGTACAGCAAAATCATTATGCAGCCGGAGCTGGTCCCGCTGCGCACCACCGGACCGGCTTCTTCTTAACCGCATACGTGGCAATAACCGGTTTTTCCGATTGTGGAGAGCCGGTTTTTTCTTTTTTACGACATTCTATTCTTGGGGATCCCGCCGATGTTTTTTAATGATATTTTTAGATATAAATGATATATTGTATATATTAAAAGGTCATTTGAACCGGAGAAGGGAGCAGGGGATTTATGAGATTTGTTCTTCAAAAATTGGAGAACCGCATTCGCGAATTGGCTGGACTCAGATACCGGGAAGGCCGGACCTTGGATCGGGTCCGCATCGTGCCTGACGTGAAGGGATTAAAGGAGGCGCGGGAGCTCGCCCCGTCCAGTCCCGTTGTTCGCGTCGGCGACCGCTGGGGCGGCCGGGACCGTTACGCATGGTTTATTACGGAAGTCGAATTCCCTCAAAGCTGGAGAGGCCGGGATGTCATCGGCCTGATCAAATTCGGCGAAACGGGCGGAGGGAACTGTTCGGGATATGAAGCGCAAGCGTACTTGAACGGGGAACCGCTGCAGGCGCTGGACCGCAACCATGCCGAGCTGTTTTTCCCGGATGACGCGGTAGCCGCGGGCCGTGCGGAATTGGCCGTTTACGCGTGGAGCGGGCTGACTGCCCATGACGGGCGTTCGCCGTTCGATCACCGCATCGATTCGCTTAGCGTAGGGATCTTGGACGAACATGTGGACGATCTGTATTTTACGTCCTTGCATATGCTGCAAACCGTAAAGCAGCTGGACGAACGCCAGGTGGAAAGGCATGAGCTCACCGCCGCTTTGGAAGAGGCTTTCCGCAAGCTGGACTGGAGCCGTCCGGGCTCGGAAGCCTTCTACGCTTCGGCCGCAGAGGCCCGGCAAACGCTGCGGGCACGGCTCGAAGCGATTCCGCGCGGACCCCGTCCGCAGATCACGGCCGTCGGGCATTGCCATATCGACGTGGCTTGGTTATGGCGCCTGCAGCATACGCGCGAAAAATCGGGACGTTCGTTCTCGACCGTGCTGACGTTGATGGACCGCTTTCCGGAATATGTATTCCTCCAGTCGCAGCCGCAGCTGTACGCCTATTTGAAAAAGGATTTTCCGACGCTGTTCGAAAAGATCAAAGACCGCGTCCAAAAGGGCAACTGGGAAGCGACCGGCGCGATGTGGCTTGAATCCGACTGCAACATTCCTTCGGGCGAGTCGCTGGTCCGCCAAATCCTGACGGGCAAACGTTTTTTCAAGCAGGAATTCGGCGTCGACAACCGCGTGCTGTGGCTGCCCGACGTGTTCGGCTACAGCTGGGCCCTTCCGCAGATTTTGAAGAAAAGCGGCATCGATTATTTCATGACGACCAAAATCAGCTGGAGCCAGTACAACCGTTTCCCTTACGACACGTTTACCTGGAGAGGGATCGACGGCACGGAAATTTTGACGCATTACATTACGACGCCGGATAACGACGGCAGCTGGTTTTACACTTACAACGGCAACGTGACCGGGGCGTCGGTGCAGGGCCTATGGAACAACTACCGCCAGAAGGACATCAACGACCACCTGCTGCTTGCGTACGGTTGGGGCGACGGAGGCGGCGGCCCGACCCGCGATATGCTCGAGGCGGTGCGGCGTTACGAGGACATGCCGGGTGCGCCGCAGGTGAAAGCCGGCCGGGCGGAGGATTTCTTCGTCCAGCTGGAGGAGAAGGTACAGGACCATCCGCTGCTTCATTTGTGGGACGGCGAGCTGTATCTCGAATACCACCGGGGAACCTATACATCCCAAGCGTACAACAAGCGGATGAACCGCCGGATGGAGCTGCTGCTGCATCAGGCCGAATTCCTGAATTCGTTGGCGCTGGCGCTTCATCCGGGCCATGCCTACCCGTCGGAGCAGCTTGCGGAAAGCTGGGAAATCACGCTGCGCAACCAGTTCCACGACATCATTCCGGGCTCCTCCATCCATGAAGTGTACGAGGACAGCAAACTGGAGTACGAGGAATCCGAAAAGCTGGCGCTGGCGGCGATCGAAACGGGCCTTGCCGGCTTGGACGGGCACGGGGCGAAGGCGGCTGGCGGCATGGAGAAAGGGCTGCCGGTCCGCATTTTTAATGGGCTCGGCTGGACGCGTTCCTTCCTGGCGGAGGTTGACGTGGACGATGCGGCGGAATATGCCTGGTATGGGGCGGACGGCGCCCGGCTGGACGTGCAGGCGGCATCGGCCGGATCTTGGGATGAAGGCAAGGTGCTGGTGGCGGTTCGGGAGGTTCCGGCATACGGATATACGACCATCTACGGGCGGCGCGAGGCGGAACAAGTTCCAAGCGGCGCAGGAATGACCGAGTCCGGCAGCATGGCTTCCGAGTGGGCCCTCGAAAAGGATCGCCTGGAAACGCCATATTACAGCATCCGCTTGAACGAAAAAGGCCAAATCGTTTCGCTTTACGACAAGCGGGCCGGACGCGAGGTGCTGAAGCCGGGGCAGCCGGCCAACGTGCTGCAGGTGTTCGAGGATAAGCCGATGGCGCATGACGCATGGGACATCGATATTTATTACCAAGAGAAAATGACGGTCGTAGACGACTTGAAGGAGCTGACGGTTCTCGAAGCGGGCCCGCTGCGCGGGGTGCTGAAGCTGGTGTACGGCTACCACGGCTCGACGATCGAGCAGCATCTGACCGTCTACCGCGATCATCCGCGAATCGATTTCAAAACGCGCGTCGACTGGCATGAACACCAGCAGCTGCTGAAAGCGGCCTTCCCGGTGGAGATCCGTTCGACCAAAGCGACGTACGAAATCCAGTTCGGCAACGTGGAGCGGCCGACGCATTGGAATACGAGCTGGGATTACGCGCGGTTCGAATCGGTGGCCCAGCGCTGGGTGGACCTGTCCGAGGGCGGATACGGCGTCAGCCTGCTGAACGACTGCAAATACGGGCATGACATCCGGAATCACGTCATCCGCCTGAGCTTGATCAAGTCGGCAGTTTATCCGGACGGCAATGCGGACCAAGGGCTGCACGAATTTACGTATTCGCTGTATCCGCACGGCGGCGGCTGGTATGAGGCGGGAACGCATCAGGCGGCCTGCGAGCTCAATGCGCCGCTGATGGCGGCAGGCATTAGCGGCGAGACGGGGCTTCCGGAATCGCTTGGCATGCTCAGCGTCAACGCGCGCAACGTCATGATCGATACCGTCAAAAAAGCCGAAGACGGCAATACGCTCATCGTGCGCCTGTACGAATTCGGCGGCATCCGGACGAAAACGGAAGTGGAAATCGATCCGTATCTCGGGCCGGTCCGCTCGGCAGCAGAAACCGATCTGATGGAAGAACATCCGGTGCCGCTGCCTGTGGATGGCCGGAAGGTCGAGCTGGCTCTCGCGCCGTACGAAATCAAAACGTTGAATATTGCAATTTCCTAAACCTGTAGAGGGCGCCTTGTGGCGTCCTCTTTGATTTGACCGTAACATTCACGCAGTTTGAGGGGAGCGCCGTTTTCCGAGCGCGAAGCTGAAGACGGCCGTTCCAAGCCCCAGCGCTACGACGATTCCCGCCAGCCAAGGATTATAAAGCACGGTCGACGTGCGTTCGATCAGCATGCCCCCCGAACCGGCGCCGGCCGCAAGGCCCAAATGGATCATCGACGTGTTCAGGCTGAGCACGAGGCTGGAGGACTCCGGCGCCTGTTTGATAAAGTGGGTTTGCAGGGCGGGCCCGCCCATAAACATCGAAAACATGATCAATCCGATCAGGACGATTTCTACGGCAAGCATGCCTGTAAACAAGGGAAGCAGAAGAAGCGCCGCCGCATGCACGGTTAAGGTGGCGATCAGGATGCGCTTGGTTCCAAAACGGTCCACACCGGAGCCGCCTAGGCGGGCTGCGACGGCGCCGACCAATCCTAGGCCGAGCATCAGAAGGCTGATCGAGCCTGCATTTAAATGCAGCATATCGTTCATAAACGTCGTCAAGTACGTCAGCAGGACGGAATTACCGGACTCGCGGAAAAAGCTGAGCAGCAGCAAGCTGGCGATAACGGCAGAGCCAAGCAGCTTAAACTGCTGGCGGAAGGAAGCGGGCTTATCGCCGGACATGCGGGGAAGAAACCGGAAGATGACGAGTGCCATCAACAGGCTCAGCACGCTGAGAATCGCAAAGATGGACTGCCAATTAAGCCATTTGGTGATGGCGATCCCGATCGGAACTCCCAAAATCATGGCAGAACTGAAGCCGAGCACTATTGTGCCGATGGCGGAGCCTATTTTTTCGGGAGGGGAAATTTTGGCCGCGGCCGCAAAAGCGGTGACCAGATAAACGCCTGAGCTGATGCCCAAAATAGCCCGGGAAGCCAAAATGATTCCGAAATGAGGGATGACGGATGCGGCGCTGCCCAGTGTAAAGAGGGCAAGAGAAAGGAGCAGCACTTTTTTTCGATCCCAGCGGGAAGTGAAAAATACGATTACGGGCGTTAGGGCGGCAAAAGCAAGCGAATACGCCGTAACCAGCTGTCCAGCAAGTGCAATCGAAATATGAAGATCCGAAGCGATAACATATAAAATTCCCGAAACTACAAGTTCGGAGGTGGCGGTGAGAAACACGCCAAGCGTCAGAATATATATAAATAAACGGTTCATCAAAAATCATTCCTTTCAGGGATGTTGGAGAGCTCTCGATTGCATTATAATGGCAGTACATTCCTTTCGTAAGAACGCAAAACATTTGGATCTTATCCAAATCTTTGGACTAACTTACAAAAAGTAAGCTCATGGGAGGTTCGTGTATGGAACAGAATAATCCCGGCGACGCGGGCGATTTTTCGAATATTTGCTCGGTGCTGCAGATTTTGGGGGCGAAGTGGGCTTTCCTGGTGATTGCCGAGTTGTCCAAGGGGCCGAAAAGGTTCAACCAGCTCAGCAGGGACCTGGCCATCGTCAAAACGCAGTCCTTGTCCAACGCGCTTCGCCATTTGGAGCAAAGCGGGATCGTTTCGCGGCAAGTGCTCCCAACGGTGCCCGTGACCGTGGAATATTCGCTGACGGAGAAGGGCATGGACTTCAAAACGGCGCTGCAGGAAATGGAGCGATGGGCTGCCAGATGGAACGTGCAGGAGCAAACTGAAGAGCCAAATAGGAAGCAGGCCTAAACGTGAAGGAAATGAGGGGAGATGCATGATGCATCTTCTTTTTTTTTTGCGAAAACCGCGGGGTCAAGCCTCATATACATCTGAATATGCACTTCTGCGGATTCATCTTCCATTTTGCGGCTGACGCCAAAGGTGTGGGCAAAGCGGAACAACGGAGGATTGGCAGCCGGGATGCCGGTTTCTAGAATGGGGATGAAAGTCCATGGTGCACTCACCGATTAAGGAGGTCGCAATGACGAAAAAGATGAGGTTTGCCATTGTCGGCGCGGGCGTCATTTCCCCGCTCCATGCGCGTGCGATTGTCAGCCATCCGGAGGCCGAGCTGACGGCTGTCGTGGATGAAGTGCAGGAAAAGGCCGAGGCGTTAGCGAAGGAGTTCGGATCACCGCCGACATACAGAAATATGGAGCAATTGCTGCAGGGAGGGGAGGTTGACGCGGTTTGCGTATGCGTGCCGAGCGGGCTGCACCGCGACATTGCGGTGGCCGCGGCGCGGGCAGGAAAACATGTGTTTTGCGAAAAGCCGCTGGGCATTACGGCGAAGGACATGGATGAGATGATTGAAGCTTGCCGGACGAACGGGGTCAAGCTTGCTACCGTATTCCAAAAACGGACGACGCAGGAAGCGCTTCTGACGAAAAAGGCGATCGAAGAAGGCAAACTGGGCAAACTCGTGCTCGGGGACGCCTATCTGAAATATTTCCGCAGCCGGGAATATTACAAAAGCGCCGGCTGGCGAGGAACATGGGCGCTGGACGGCGGAGGGGCGCTGATGAACCAGGGCGTTCACGGCGTGGACATTATCCGGTGGATGATGGGCGACGTGGAAAGCGTGTTTGCCTACGCGTCGCCGCTCATTCATGACATCGAAGTGGAAGATACCGCCGTGGCCGTGCTGAAATATGCAAACGGAGCGTATGGAGTTATCCAAGGAGCCACAACCGTTAATCCGGGCCAGGAAGCGCGGTTCGAAATTCACGGGGAACACGGCTCGATCGTGTACGGGGACAGCGGCTTCAAAGTGTGGAAAACGGTGGATGGCGATGCGGCGCCGATCGGCGCCAAAAATGGAACCGCCGACGGCACCGACGACCCGCGCGCGATTTCGGCCGACGGGCATTATATTTTGATCGACGATTTGATCAAGGCAGTGAAGGAGAACCGGGAGCCGCTCATATCCGGGGAAGAGGCGCGGAAATCGGTCGACTTGATTTTGGCCATTTACGAGTCCGCCCGAACCGGCAGGGAAGTGAGACTACAGCCTGGAGGCGCATAAACATGGATTCGAAGACGTTGAATATCGGCATGATCGGCCTGGATACCTCTCATGCCCCTTTATTTGCGGAAATGCTCAATGACTCGGCCCATCCCCATCATGTTCCGGGAGCGCGGGTGATCGTCGCCTTTCCGGGAGGTTCGCCCGATTTTCCGCTAAGCATCGATCGGGTGGCGGGGTTCACGGCCAAAATTGAGAGCGATTTTGGCGTGCGCATGGCAGGCAGCATCGGGGAGGTGGCCGAGGAAGCGGATGCGATCCTGCTGCTGACCGTCGATGGGCGGATTCACGCGGAACAGTTTGCGGCCGTGGCCCCGTACGGAAAACCGGTCTTTATCGATAAGCCTTTTGCCGTCAGCAGCCGGGATGCGCGCGCCATCGCCGATCTCGCCCGCGAGCATCGGGTGCCGCTCATGAGCTGCTCCTCCGTCCGTTGGGCGGAAAATTTGGACGCGGCCGTCCGCGCAGGCGATCAAGGCGGAATCATTGGCGCGGACTGCTGCGGCCCGATGGAGCTGCAGCCGACCCAGCCGGGCTTTTTCTGGTACGGCATTCATATGGCGGATATGCTGTACCGCTGCATGGGCCGGGGCTGCACGGAGGTGCGGGTAACGGCCAATGAGGACCATGATCTGGCGGTCGGCGTCTGGGCCGACGGACGGATCGGCACCATCCGCGGAAACCGCAAAGGGAACCGGCGTTTCGGGGCGCTGCTTCACCGCGAGCAGGGAACCGAATACGTCGATGTCTATGCCGCGCAGAAGCCATATTTCGCCAGCATGCTGGAAGAGGTCGTCCGCATGTTCCAAACGAAAACGCCGCCGCTCGATATCGAGGAAACGATCGAAGTGATCGCCTTTCTTGAAGCGGCAAACGAAAGCCGGGCAACCGGGAAATCCGTTCCTTTGCGCGGCTCGTTCGCGAAGCGGAACGGATAGAAGCGGGCGCATCAAGACAGGCGGACGGCAGGAATGAAATCAACTTATAAACCTTCCGGCTGTCGTAGAAATAAGGGATGTTGACAGGATCATTGGCTGCCGGAAAAAGAAAGGAGGCGATTGGATGATGGCCGGATTCAAGCTCGGAGTCATTACGGATGAAATTTCGCAAAACATCGAAGATGCCATCCGGATCGCCCAACGGTACGGGCTGGACGGATTGGAGCTGCGTTCGGTCGACGGCAAGCAGCTTCACCGGCTCGGCGACCGGAGGCTGGATGAGATTGCCGCCATGATCCGCGATGCGGGTTTAAGTGTGTGCGGTTTGTCCACGCCGGTGTTTAAATGCAATTTGCATAACAAGGAGGAGGTCGCCGCGCATCACCGCATGCTCCGCCGTTACGCGGAACTGGCGCGGAGGTTCGGTACGGGGATTCTCCGGGGCTTCAGCTTCTGGGCGAACCGGGACGATTATCGCACGGCTTTTCCGGATATCGTGCGCGAGCTGCAGCATACCGTTCCGGTGCTGGAGGAATTCGGCGTCCAGCTTGCCATGGAAGCCGATCCTTCCGTGTATGCGACGAACGGAACCAAGGTGGCTGCGCTCGTAAGCGAGGCGGCGAATCCGCGGATCCGGGCTCTATACGATCCGGGCAACGATCTGTGGGACCCGGATGGCGAAACGCCTTACCCGGACGGGTACGAAGCGCTGCAAGGCCAAATTTGCCACATCCACGTCAAGGATGCCGTACGGGAGAACGGCAAAACCGAAGCGGTCGCCATCGGCAGGGGCGAGGTGGGGTATGACCGGCTGCTTGCCAGGCTGGCGGAGGACGGATACGACGGCTGGCTTGTCGTCGAGACGCATTACAGGCTGGCTTCCGAGCTGAGCGAAGAGCAGCTGAAGCGTCCTTCGGGATATGCCTTTTCCGCCGGAGGCGAGGAGGCGACGGAGGAGTGCTTGGAGAGCTTCCTCGGATTGCTGCGGCAGCACGGACAGCGCGTCGGTTGATGCCGGGGGCTGCTTCGGAAAACGATGACTTGATGAGAGGAGGGGTGCATCGATGAATGCCAATGCCCCATCGCCTGAAAGATCATGGACGGCGGGCCGTTTGCACGTGCATCAATATGCCAGCCGGGACGAGATGGGCAAAGCTGCCGCATCGGAAGCGGCCGAGGCGATCCGGCAAAAACTGAATACGCAGGAAGCCGTGCGGATCGTCTTTGCGGCCGCGCCTTCCCAGAACGAATTCCTCGACGCGCTCGTGCGTGAGGAGGGCATCGATTGGGGGCGGGTAACGGCCTTTCATATGGACGAATATATCGGACTCTCCCCGGATGCGCCGCAGCGGTTCAGCCATTTCCTGACGACGAGGCTGTTCAGCCGCGTTCGCCCGGGACGGGTTCACCTGCTGAACGGTGCCGCCGAAGCGGCGCGGGAATGCGCCAGATATGCGGCGCTGCTGCAGGAAGCCCCGCTCGATATCGTTTGCCTCGGCATCGGCGAAAACGGGCATATTGCCTTTAACGACCCGCCGGTGGCCGATTTTAACGATCCCGAGCTTGTAAAACAGGTCAAACTCGATGATTGGTGCCGGGAGCAGCAGGTTCACGACGGATGTTTTGCTAAATTCGAGGACGTGCCGGAGTACGCGATGACGTTAACCGTTCCTGCGCTGATGTCGGCCGAAAGGCTGTTTTGCATCGTGCCCGGAGCCGCCAAACGCCGCGCGGTACAAGGCGCGCTGGAAGGGCCGATGACGACGGCTTGCCCGGCTTCGATCCTGAGAACGCATGCCGGTTGCCGGATGTACCTCGACCGGGATTCCTCGCCGGTCGCGCCGCATTGACGCCATTCGCGCGACGGAGGAAAGCTGGCAGATTAGGACGCAGGACGCCTGGAACATAAAATTTTTCTTGTCTTATCCAAACTTATGAAGCAAGGAGACGGTGCATGGATGGTCAGATCGAACATGGCGACGTCCGGCTTCGAATTGATCGGGAGGCACTACCGTACGGGGGAGCCGGTTGCGGTTCGCATCCGGGAAGGGGTCATCGCGGAATGCAAGAGCATTGACGCAGCGGATTGCGAGTTAAACGCGGTGAACCTGCCGGCAGTCGAAAGCCTTCCGTGGATCGCCCCGGGGCTTGTCGATCTGCAAATCAACGGTTACGGGGGACTGGACATGAACGCGCCGGACCTGGCGGAGGAGACGGTAGAAGCGCTGATCGACAGGCTGTGGGCCGAAGGCGTCACCTCGTTTTATCCGACGGTCATTACGGGCTCCGACGCATCGATCGAACGGGCGCTTGCCGTCATTGATCGGGTTTGCTCCCGGCTGGAGCGGGAAGGCGGCCAGGGCGGAGCGCACAGCATCGCCGGCATCCATCTCGAAGGCCCGTTCATCTCGCCCGAAGACGGGCCGCGCGGCGCCCACAACCGGGCCTTCGTCAAGGCGCCCGATCCGGTGCGTCTCGAAGCGTGGCAGCAGGCGGCCGGCGGGCGCATCCGGATCGTCACGCTGTCGCCGGAATGGCCGGAGGCCGAAGCCTTTATCGCCCGCTGCGCCGAGCAAGGCATCGTGGCGGCGATCGGGCATACCGCCGCCTCCGCCGATCAAATCGGACGCGCCGCTGCAGCCGGGGCCAGCTTGTCCACGCACCTCGGCAACGGCGCCCATCCGGTGCTGCCGCGCCATCCCAACTACATTTGGGATCAGCTGGCGGATGACCGACTGTGGGCCAGCGTCATTGCCGACGGCTTCCACCTTCCGGCCGCCTTCTTGAAGGTCGCCCGGAAGGTAAAAGGAGACCGGCTGATTCTCGTCAGCGACGCCGTCAGCCTTGGCGGCATGCCGCCCGGGAACTACGATACGCCCGTCGGCGGTCATGTCACGCTAACCGAACAGGGGCGGCTGCATCTTGCCGGCCAGCCGGCGCTGCTGGCCGGATCGGCGCTGCCGCTGACCGCCGGCATCGCGCATATGCGCTCCTGCGGAATTTGCAGCCTCGGGGAGGCTTGGGACATGGCCTCGACCGCGCCTTCCAGGCTGATGAAGCTGGAGACCGGCGCCGGGCTGCAGCCTGGCGCACCTGCGGACCTCGCCGTGTTTACGCTGGACGAAGGGGAAATCCGGATGCTGGAGACGTATAAGCGAGGGAAACGGATGTTTCGCCGCGGCCCCAGGGCAGAGTGACGTGAACACAGCCCCTAAGGTGGCCGACAGGAGAAAGCGTAGCCTCATCTTCAGTTCAAAATGACGTAACCAAATGCAAAACGGCGGCCAAGAAAATCGTTCTTGGCCGCCGTTTCTTTTGCGCTTCGCGGCGGTGCTTTTTTTGCCTTAGAAGCAGCTGCGCCAATTGCCGCCTGTCTTCTTGGACGCGGGTATAACTTGCTTCGCCGGTTTGTTGAACGGGTACGGACAAACAAACCCGTCAGGAAGCGTATTTCTTCCGAAATTCGCCCGGCGTCATGCCGGCATGCCGTTTGAACATGCGGATAAACGAATTGACGTTGTGGTAGCCGACCCGGGCGGCGACGTCCTGGATGCGCAAATCGAGGTTTTGCAGCATGTCCTTGGCCGCGCGGATGCGCAGATCGTTCAAATAATCGCTGAAATTGAGCCCGGTTTTTTCCTTGAAATAGGTGGACAGGTACCCCGAGGTGATATTCAGCTTATCGGCCATCATATCCAGGTTGATGTCCTCGTCCAGATGCTCATTGATATAGGTCATGACGAAGGACGTGATCGGGTCGTGGTTTTCCGTTTTGCGCCGGATCAGTTCCAGCGCCGGGCGGAGCAGGCTGCCGAACCAGGCCTCGTATTGCCCCGGGCTGTAGAAATGCCGCGTCGATTCCAGCGCCGGAACCGCCGCCGCCTCAAATTCCGCATGCAGGTTTTGGCTGCGCAGCAGCTTGTCGAGCTCGTCGGCCACGTCTTTGGCGAAGCGCCGGTATTCGATGGCCGCAGCCTGTTTTTTCTCGAGCACACCTAAGCTTTTCGCGATCCACTCCTGCATGCTGTCGTCGCTTCCGCTGAGCACCCGGTTGTGGAACTCCTGCTCCCATGTGGCTTTGAAGCAGCGGGCGTCTTTGCCGGGCGCGGCGCCATCCGGACGGATCCACTGGGTTTCATCCCGGAGCTTCCGCTGTTTCAGCATGCCGTTCACGCACGCGAGCGCCGCCGTGAATGAAGCTCCCGCAGGCTGTACCGGGCTTTCCGCCATCGTGACGAGGTAGGAGCTGCGGTCCCGGTCGAACACCTGCTGCAGATGCCGAAGCTGCGCCGACGTTTCCGCATTTTCATCGGGAAGGAAAACGATGGACAAGATCTGGCAGGGTTCGGTTTGGAGCGTGACGGAGTCCGGATACACCTGCCGCCAAATCTGGTCGACGTATTCCCGCATGTAATAGGCCCCTTTTTCCTGCACCAAAGGATACTCGGCGCTGGCTTCCTTGAAAATAATCTGGTATGCGACCATGACGTACGGCATGCTGACATCCGCCAGCTCCTTCAGCTCGCTCAGGTTCATATGGATGTTTTTCAGGCGGTTGGTGTAGGCGTAATGGCGCAGCAGCGAATTTTTTCGGGCTAAATCGCTGGAGATCCGCTGATGGGTGGAGCGCAAATGCTGGACCCTCCGGCTGATCAGCTCGATTTCCTTGAACGGTCCCTGCACCGATTCGGGCTCGTCGGCGCGCAGGGTATCGGCCATGATGCGGATCGGGCGATGCACCCTGCGGCTGAACGCATACGTCAACACGATCAGCAGGCCGACGATGCCGAGGAGCGAAAGCAGCACGAGATTCAAATTCAGAAGCTGGGAGGAGATGCTTTGGACGGGCACGCGGCTGACATACATGAACCCCGTGTCGGTTCCTTTCCGGTAAAAATAATACGCGTCTTTCGTCTGCACGAACGAATGCCGTTCGTCAAACGTATGAAGGGCAGGCAGCAGACCCGCGTAGGATCCGGCTTCAGGCGCATAAAGCGGGCGCCCATCCGAATCCAAAATATAAAAGCTGCCGCTCATGGCGGATTGCAGGTTCCGGGCGAGCCGTTCCGCATCAAGCATGGCCACCAGATACATATCCTTGTATGGCATCATTTTGATGACGACGGGCATGAGTTTGCCCTTGGAGCGAACCGATCCGGCCGTGTTTTCCGTAAACGCCGCCGCGGGAAATACCCGGAACGCGTAACGCTTTCCGAACTGCTCATCCCAAAAAGCCGGCGGGTACGACGGGCTTGCATAATACGTGCCGAACATCGCCTTTGCGCTGCTCGTCCCGTCCTTTTCGACGACATAGGCGTCCTTTTGAAAATAGATGATTAAATTGTCCATCCCCAAAAAAGGATTCCCATACAGCCGCTTCATTTCCCCGATCACGTCGTTGACGTAGCCGTATGCCTGATTGCGCTTGACCTGGCGCAGCTGGTTTACGTACGTCATCCATTCCGGGTTTTGGCTCAAGCCCAGCACCATCTCCCGGGTCAGCCGGAATTGGTTTTCGAAGCCCGAGGCCGCATGGTTCATGGCCAGCTCGTTGTATTTCACGATCTCCCGGTGGATTTGCCCTTTCAAATAAAAAAAGGAAACAAGATTGAAGGCGGTGAGCAGCAAAATGACCGCGAGGAAACCGGACAGCAGCTTGGTGAACAAGGTGGAAAAGCCAAACCTTCTCTTCATCAGCACAAACGACATCAGGTCGACACCTCCATGCAAGTATAGGCCCGCCTCCCGAAGGGTGAATGAAAATATCGGCCTACAGTGACTTTATCATAAGGTTTATTTTCGCGTTCACACAATATTCACCTTTTCAGGATTCTCTACAACCTTTCCACTCACCCGAAAAAAAGGGGATGGCGCCGCAAACTTGCCGATTTATTTTCCGCAGGGGCATCCGTTATGCTGTCGGTACAGGAAAGGCAAAAAGAAAACGACTTGGCGAAAAGGGGGTGCGGAAGGGACATGAAAACGGCGGAAACAAATTTGCCCGGAGCCGGCACAGCGTTAAAAGGACGCTCCCGCGCCCGCCCGGAAAGGGGGCGAATCGCGCGGGCATTCCGGCGGAGCAAATATTTATGGCTGCTGTTTTTGCCCTGCCTGATCTACTACTTGGTGTTCAAATACGCTCCGATGTTCGGACTGGTCATCACGTTCAAAAACTACAACGTCTTTAAGGGCATCTGGGCGAGCGATTGGGTCGGCCTAAAGTATTACCGGATGTTTTTCAGCAACCCGGACTTTTGGGTGTTGATGAAAAACACGTTTTTGCTGGGGCTTTACAAGCTGATCTTCGGGTTTCCGGCGCCGATCATTCTCGCGCTGCTGATGAACGAGGTCCGAAACGCCATCTTCAAACGATGGGTGCAGACCTTCAGCTATTTGCCGCATTTTATTTCCAACGTCATCGTAGCCAGCATGGTCATCATGTTCCTGTCGCCGACGGGAGGCATCGTCAATCATGCCATTACCGCGCTGGGCGGGACGCCGATCAATTTCATGATGGAGCCGGGGCTGTTCCGGCCGATCTACGTCCTGTCGGAAATTTGGCAGCATATCGGCTGGGAAACGATCATTTTCCTGGCGGCGCTGACGGCGGTGGACCCGCAGCTGTACGAGGCGGCCGGCATCGACGGCGCGGGCAGGTGGAGAAAGCTGTGGCATGTCACCCTGCCGGGGATCGCGCCGACGATCATGATCATTTTGATCCTGGATATCGGCAAGGTGCTGGAAATCGGGTTCGAAAAAGTATTTCTGATGTACAATCCCGCCGTCTACAGCACGGCCGACATTATCAGCACCTATGTGTACCGGGTCGGCATGGAGCAGGGCAATTTCAGCTACGCCTCGGCGATTGACCTGTTTATGGGCGTCATCAGCTTTATTTTTATCTTTTCGGCCAATTACATCAGCCGGCGGTTGGGAGGAACGAGCCTATGGTAACTTTGGGGCGCGGCCGGCGCCGCATCAGCGTCTTCACGGTCGTCAATACGCTCATCATGCTGCTGGTTGCCGCCGTGATGCTGTATCCTTTCGTGTATATGCTCGCGGTATCGCTGAGCGAAGACGTATACGTGATGAAAGGCGAAGTCACGCTCTGGCCGAAAGGCTGGAATTTTCGGATGTATGAGCTGGTCCTTGGCGATCCGAAAATTTGGACGTCGTACCGGAATACAATTCTTTATACGGTGCTCGGCACGGCGATTGCCATGCTGGTGACTTCGATGGGGGCGTACGCCTTGTCGCGCAAGGACATGACGTTTCATAAAGGTTTTACGGTTTTAATCGTGTTTACGATGTTTTTCGGCGGCGGCATGATCCCGACGTTTCTGGTCGTGCGTTCGCTGGGGCTGGTGGATACCATCTGGGGCATGGTGCTGCCGGGCGCGGTCAGCACCTGGAATTTGATCCTGATGCGGACGTTTTTCAGCGGCATTCCGAAAGAACTGGAGGAATCGGGGCGGATGGACGGCCTGAACGATATCGGAATCTTTTTCCGGATCATCGTGCCGCTATCTAAACCGGTGTTTGCCACCATCTCGCTGTTTTACGCCGTCGGCATCTGGAATAACTTTCTGTATCCGCTTCTCTATTTGCGGAGTCAGGAGCTGTTTCCGCTGCAGGTGCTGCTGCGCAATCTCGTCTTGGCCGGCAGCGTCAGCTCCGGGCAGGTCACACAGATCGGCGGCGATAACCTGGTGGTCGAGGATTCGCTCAAATACGCCACGATCATGGTATCGACGCTGCCGATTTTGATCCTGTATCCTTTCGTGCAAAAATATTTCGTAAAGGGTTCCATGATCGGCGCGGTCAAAGGCTGACATCCATGGCTTTTGCTTTCGGAACGAAAAAAGAATTCAAGGGGGATGTACATGGGCAAAAAACGGTCGTATACGATTTTGGCGGCGCTGCTCGTATTGATGCTTGCGGCGGCCGGCTGCACTTCGGGTACGGGAAAGGAAACTCCGGCCGCGGAACCGAAAGGCGGGACCGAACCTGCGGCGCCATCGAAAAGCGAGGTCACGCTCTCGGCGCTTCTGGATAACAACGCGACGTTTCCGTACAGCAAGGATTGGCCGATTTGGAAATGGATCAAAGACAAAACGGGCGTGACGTTAAACGTCGAAACGCCGTCCGGCAAGCTGAGCGATACGCTTAACCTGGTCATGGCCTCGGGCAACCTGCCGGACCTGATGTATATGTCGAGCCGCCGCGATTCCAACAAATATGGCGATCAGGGGGCTTTGGAAAACATTTTGGACCATGTCGACCAGATGCCGAACCTGAAAAAATGGATGGAGCAATATCCGGAAGAAGCGAAAGCGGCGCTGTCCGCCGACGGCAAAATGTATATGTTCCCGAACCAGGGCTTCGGGGAAACGAACCGGATGATCTGGCTCTACCGCGAGGATGTCTTTAAAAAGCATAACCTTGCCGTTCCCAAAACGTACGAAGAGCTGCATCAAGTCCTCAAAAAACTGAAGGAGCTTTATCCGGAAAGCTATCCGCTTTCCATGCGCTTCGGCCAAATCCCGGATGAAATGATGGCGAATTTGACAACCAATTTCGGCAGCGGCACGGACGTCTATTACAACTTTGACGAGAAAAAATGGAAGTTCGGCCCGACGGAGGACAACTACAAGGCGATGGTCGGCATGTGGCACACCTTCTACAAGGAGGGACTGATTCCGCCGGATTTCCTTTCGATCCAGACGAAGCAGTGGCAGGACGTCATGTCCACCGGCCAGTCGTTCATTACGATCGACTATATCAGCCGCGTCGACTTTTTCAACAACGCCATGCGCAAGGACAATCCGGAATACAGCCTGCAGTTTATGGCGCCGCCGTCCGGGCTGCCGGGCCAGAAACCGCAGAATCCTTATTTCCACTACCTTGAGGGCGGTTTGACGGTTGCGTCGACCTCCAAGCATAAAGACGACATCATGAAATACATGGACTTTTTCTACAGCGAAGAAGGGCGGACGTTAAGCAGCTGGGGCAAGGAAGGCGAAACGTATACAGAGGAAAACGGGCAGAAAAAATTCAAACCTGAGTTCACCGACGTGACGGAAATGCGGAAGCAGACCGGACTGCAGACGAGCGGCACGTACACCTGGATCGACTTTAACGCGCATCTGTCGCTGTTTTCGCCGGATTTGAAAAAGGCTTACGAGGAAGCCGTCAAATATGATCCGCCTGCGATGCAGCCGAAACCGGCGTTTACGGACGAGGAAAACGAGGTGCTTTCGGTCACGGGGCAGGCCGTGAAAAAATACAGGGAAGAAAACTTCTCGAAATTCGTCCTCGGCACAAGAAGCTTAAACGAATGGGACCAATATGTAAAAGAAATCAACGGGCTCGGCGTGCAAAAGCTGATCGACACGTACGATGCGGCGCTGAAAAGAGTAGAGGAGACGAAGCTGGAAAATAAGTAGGAGGGGCGTGAATTCGCGCCGATTCCATGAAACACCTGGCCGAAAGCCGGGTGTCTTTTTTTATGGGAGCACAAATGAACGCTTATCTGATGTCGAAGGATGCAAAAAGCCAGGCGAATTTTTACATCGATTCTCTCGGCGGGGAAAGCAAATATCCTTTTGCCCTTCAGCCCTGGGGCGCTTATTATGGAGAGGTCATTGACCGGTTCGGCGTGACGTGGATGATTACGAAGAAATAGTTCCTGGAATTCGCCTCCATCTATGCAGGCTTCGGCTCAGAGGTGTCCGTTCTTGAGAACGGCGGCGTATTGCAGACATTGAACATCGTTGGCGATCGGTGGTCTTTGATGATCATACATGAGATTTTGGTCGGTAAAAAAACGTCCGCTGGTTATGTCCGCATACGGTCTGTTCCCTCATGTCCGCGCATACCAAAAAACCCGGCCGATTCTTCTGATGAATCGGCCGGGTTTTCGTGCGTTGATGATGCTGCTTATTTAGGCTGCACCGCATCTTTGTCCGACGTCACGATCACGACCTCGGCGCTTGTGATACCCGGCAGCGATTTGGTCATGATCGGCGAATGGAATGCGACGATTTTCGTTCCGGCGCGAAGATCCGTGTCGCCGCCGATCAGCGGGATGATCGTCGTATCCTTCGAAATGTTCAGGATCACGTCGTTTGCCGTGGAATTATCGGAACCGACGTTCACGTACACTTGATCTTTGGATGTGCGGTCGGACGGCATGACCGTGCCTTCGATTTTGACGGCTTCCGCTTTTTTCACCACGATTTTGTCTGCATGGGTGTGGGCGGGATACATCAGCGTCATGACGGCGCTGTAGGTCGCTTCCACATGGCCGCTCGTTTTGAGCGCATCCTTGGTCAGTTTGTTGCCGTCTTCATCAACGATTTCCGTTTTGTCGTCGATGGACAACACGACATAGTTGACGCCGCCTGTTTCCAGCGGTTGGCCGATGACCGTGATTTGGCCGTCTTTTTGGTCGGTAATGACGCCTGCGGTTCCTGCCGTCAGCTCGTTAACCTCCCCGGGATTGACGTCTTCCATGTTCGTGTTCACGATCACGTAATTCGTTCCGGATTGCGGCGGAAGGCTCATCGCAACGGCCGGACCGTAAAATGCTCTCACGCTCATGCCTTCCTTGATGTCTCCGGCGGCGATGGCTTTGCGGTTTTGATCGATGATCGTTGCTTTATCCGCGAAATGCAGCCAAATTTCCTCGTCGTATTTGTTGTAAAGGTCAGTGCCTTTTACCAAAATGCGGCCGTCTCTTACCTCGGTTACCTTACCGTCGATAGCCGAGAAGCTTTGGTCCTGAACGACCAGCGTCAGCGCGGTTCCGCGGGCCGGAAGGCTTTTTGTGATGTTCGGGCTGTAGAAAGCTTTGACGGTTTTGTGCCCGTCGATGATTTTTTGCAGAGGAACGGTTTTGCCTTTGGCGTCGATGAATTTCGTTTTTGGCGTAATGGCCAGGATGATTTCGTCCTGATCGGTCGGCGCGAGTCCGCGTCCGGTTACGGTAATGAATTTATCCGATTTGTCTTGCGCGAAATCCGTGATTTGTCCCCAGGTTGCCGGAACGTTTTTGACGTCGGTTTGCTTGTTGGCGTTTCCCTTTTGCACCGCTTGGGCAGGGAGCTGCTGCGCGTTTGCCGCCACGGGCATGGCTGCCAGAGCCAAAATGGATGCGGTCGCGAGCACTTTGTACATTTTATTCATCTGTCATTCCTCCTATATGCGTGAGCTTGTACGAACGTTTTGGTTATCATTCGGCAGCTCATTTCCGAAATACTTTTGCCAAACCCTTCATTGGAAAATGATGCATGCCTTTCACCGTTCCAGACGGGACGTTAACGCAAAATGTTGCATAAGCGGCTGTTTTCAAAAAAAACGGCACCTGGCCTTTTTTAGTTCAAGATGGCTTGCGTGGTGAACTACGGTTGGTTTCCTTCCTGTTAGAAGAAATAAAATTGTTTTTGTTTACGCAATTGTGCAATATTGAATGACGAAAATTAAGGTTCTAAGAACCATATATTTCATTACATATTGTAACTTTTTGTAACTATTTATATAATCTTGATTAAAAATAGATTCAAAGAACTACGCAGAAAGCGCTAAACCAGGTGCTTGAACAAAGGCAAACCCGTACGAAAGTCGGGGACGCAAAGCCACGGGTCTTACTCCATGAAGCCTATTCATGGACTGACAGCCGGGTTGCTCATGGTGCTTGGTTTTTTGCTGTCTTAAGGAGGAAAAACATGAGGGGTAGCACTAAAAAATGGATGGCAGCTCTGCTTGCGGCAGGACTGCTGGGGGGAGTTATTCCGGAGGTACAGCGGGTCTCAGCGGAAACCGTATTCACCTATCAGGACGAAACGTCCCCGTTATCGATTAGCGGCGCAAACATCCGGATTTCGGGTGAACATGCGGTGTGGCGCGGAAACAGCGCCAAGCTGAAAGGGCAAATTTTTTACGGGAATACGAAAACCGGACAAAGCCAAGCGGTCACGACCCATGGAAAATTGACCGATTCTCCTTCCGTCGGGATCAACGGCAAAGGGGAAGCGGTCGTCGTTTGGATCGATAAGCGGAATGACAGCGGCACCGACGACAATTTGAACTGGGACGTATACAGCTACAATGTCAGCACGAAAACCGAAACCAAGCTGAACAAAAATACGGGACAAAACAGCGCGCCGCTGGCGGACGGCGATTTCGTGGTCTGGCAGACCTTTCCTTCCTATACCATGACCTTGTACAACTTGGCAACTGGAGAGTTAACCGATTTGGGGCGAGGCCGGGATCCTGTGATAAAGAACGGACGCGTTGTCTACAAAGGCGGCGAAGACGGAGATTTATACGAATATAACGTCGCCACGGGCAAACATAACAAAATCGTCGACCTGCCATATACCGAATATGTGGAGCGTTTTGTATATAACGGCGAAGAAATTTTATGGAAACAAAAAGATTTGGACGGAAACGGGAAGTACGTCTACATAGATCTCAGCAACAGCCCGCAGCCGGTCGATCTGACGAAGCCGGCCAAGGAAGGGCAACGCGAATATAAAGAAATGAGTATCTCCCATGGAACGGCCGTCTGGCTGGAAGCTTCCGGCGATGCGGCGATCATGCGGGCAGCCGATCTGAAAAGCGGGCAAATCTTCAGTTTGGGCCTGACGAAACCTACCGCTTTTATCGGCTTTAATGGGGAGAAGCTGACATTCGTCAACAACGGAACGTTGGTTAGCCGTGATATTATCCGGACCGAAAAAACGGAAGCCACGCCGGCAAACGGCAGCGGAACCGGAAGCATACCGGCTGATGGCATCGTTATCGGGCCGAAAGGAGGCGTGGCGGCGAAGGGACAAGCGTTCCAGCTTGAATTCGGCCAGGGAGCGTTCGCTTCTGATACCCGGATTACGCTTAAAAAAATTGGCAGCCTTCCGTCCGACCGTCTCGCGAGCGGCATGACCTGGACCGGCGTGGCGTGGAAGTGGACCGCGGACACGAAACCTTTGAAATCCGCTGCGCTAACCTTCCAGCTGGATGAGCCGCTGAAATATGCCGATGCGGCAAACCGCGCAGGCATTTACCGCTTTGACGAAAGCGCGGGACGCTGGGTATACAGCGGGGGAACGGTCGACGCGTTATGGAAAACGGTACGCGCGAAGGTTCAAGAGCCGGGCTTATACGGCATTTTCCTGTATGCGCCATCCTTTAAGGACATGAACGGCCATTGGGCGAAAGCGGAAGTGGAAGTGCTGGCCTCCCGGTGGATCGTGAACGGCATGGAAAACGGAGCGTTTGCGCCCGGGCAGCCGGTGACGCGCGCGCAATTCGCCAAGATGCTCGTTCAAGCCGCCGGGCTGGATGCGCAGCAGCCTGAGAATCGCCGCTCCTTCCGCGACGTCCCTGAGGGGCATTGGGCGGCCGACTCGGTCGAGCAGGCGGCGGCAGCGGGATGGATCAAAGGGTATGAAGGCGGCCTGTTCAAGCCGAATGCGCCGATCACCCGGGCGGAAATGATGGTCATGCTGGCGAATGCGGCAGGCCTTCGTAAAGACGAACAAAGCGATCTCCTCGCCGGATACAAGGACGCCGGATCGGTTCGGGATTGGGCCAAGCCGTCCGTACAGGCCGCGATTCAAAGCGGGTTGATCAAGGGCGACGGGGATCGTCTGAATCCGGGAGCAACATCGACACGGGCCGAGGCCGCAATGGTCATTTACCGCTGGCTGGCGATGAAGGGAGTGGTGTTCCATGATTAATCGGCTGAAACCCCGGGCGCTAAAGGGCTGCTTCGACAAGCTTGGGACCGTCGGCAAAACGCTGCTGGCGTTCATTATTTTGATCGCTGGGTTTCCTTTGTTCCCGTCCCAGCAATTGCCGAAGGCTTTTGCGGAAACGTCGCTGCAAATCGACCCGTATTCTTTTAGTTCCGTGTACGGAGGACAGACGGAGGTCAGTTTCAGCTTCGACAATCCCGATCCGAACGATACGACGCAGCAGTCGCATGAAACGGTCATCAGTCTGGAACAAAACGGTTCTACCGTTGCCGTACTGCACGAAGGAACCTATCCGACCCTGAATAAAAACAAGTACGTATGGGACGGAAAAGTCAACGGAAAGCCTGCGGCGGAAGGCAAATACGAGATTAAAGTGACGCCGAAACGATTTCCGAAAAACGGAAAAGCGGGCGAAGTCCAAATTTCGAACGCCAATCCGCCGGCGCCGAAGGGCATGGAAATCGTGCCCGATCCGGCAAGCGAGGAGCATGTCATCCGCGGAATCGCGGAAATCGGCACCAAGGTCGAGCTGAAGATGAAACGGATCCGCCGGGTGGGCGACGACACGACCGTAGACGACGGCAAAGTGGACACCCTCGCTTCGGGAATTCCGGTTCGTCCGCTCACATCGGATTGGGCGAAAAAAATCGCGGTGGACAAAACCTATTTTACCGATTTTCCCGAAAGAGCCGACAACAAGCCGCAGAAATACGTCGGCGAGTGGGAGATCAAGGTCAAACTCCCGGCATACGAAATTGCCGAAATTCAGGCGTTTGCGACGAGGGATCTGGACAAAAAGCGTTCGAATGCGTCGGACACGCTCAGCGTGCTGCGCTATAAAACGCCTTCATGGGGCGTCAATTGGGCGGTCGTCGCCAGCTATTATTATAATGTCATCGAAAAGGACGCCATCGTTCAGAAGATTGCCGACATCGCCGAATTTAACGGCTTCCCCGTGCAGGATTGCAGCGGCCAGGTTTGTTACGGGACCCTCGAAAAGGACATCAACCTGCTCATTCTGAATCCGCGGCAAGCCGGCGAAATCGGCAGGGATGACGACGAGAGAATTCAGGAGGAATTCGCGAACCGCAACGGATTTCCGCTTGCCGCCGCGTTTGACCCGATCAACCTTGCAACAGGGGATTTCACTTTTTATCAAACGAATATCGACGTCCCGGCGTTGATGCCGCTCGACATGACCCTTACCTACCACAGCCGCGACAGATACGACGGGGATTTCGGGGTCGGATGGCATCATACGTACGAACGGAAGCTGGAATTCCGCGAAGGCGGAATCCTGTACGCCGTGTCACCGGAAGGCGCAAGCTTCCGCTTTGAGCCGATCGGCGGCGGACGTTATCAAGGCATGGACGGCCAGTACGATACGCTCGTTCAACAACCGGACGGCACCTTCACCCAGGAGACGCCGCAGAAGTGGAAATACACTTACCGGAAAGACGGCAAGCTGCTGCGGATCGCCGATGCCAACGGGAATACCGTTCAGCTGTCGTATGCCGGCAGCCTGCTGACGGAGATTTCGACGGAAGGCGCGAAGCTGACGCTCACCTACGGGGACGGCGGCAAAGTGGTCCGGGTTACGGATCAATCGGGCCGGTATGCGGCTTACGAATACGATGCCGTGAATCACGACCTGAAGGCGATGATTTTGCCGGACGGCGCGCGGATCACTTACAAGTACGATGAAAAGCACCGGATGACAGAGATCGGCAACCCGAACGAGACGATGTCCCTCGTCAATGAATATGACGATCAGGACCGGGTCGTGCGCCAGCGCGATTTTTCCGGAGCTTGGGGGGATATCGAATACTTCCCGAATGAGAAGAAGACAGTGACTACCGATGCGCTGGGACGTAAAACCGTCCATTTCTACGATGATCGCTATCGCCAAACGGCCATCACGTACCCGGATGGAACGACCGAACGTTTCCTTTACGACGCGAACGACAATGTCATTCAAAAAACGGACCGTAACGGCAACGTATGGGAGTATATGTACGACGGCAGCGGCAACCTGATCCGGGCGAAGGACCCTGAGGGATACCAGACCGAAATCCGGTACAATGCCTTCAATCTTCCGGAGGAAGTGGTCGACCCGCTCGGGAATAAAACGGTGTTCGGTTACGACGGAAAAGGCAACCTGACAAGCATGACCGATCCGCTTGGCGGCGTCTCCAAAATCGTCGTCAACGACCGCGGCATCGCGGAAGCGGTGGTAAACCCTAACGGCGAAACGACGACGATCGAAAATGACGCGTCCGGTTTTGCCCGTTCCTTGAAGGACCCGCTCGGCAACCGGATGGAAATGGTCCGGGATCCTCTGCACCGGGTCACCGACATCATCGATGCGCTTGGACAGCGGACAAGCTTCGAATACGATCCGCGCGACCGGGTGACGAAACGAATCGACGCTTTGGGGCAGGCGGAACAGTTCGAATATGACAAGGACAGCAACCTGACCGCTTATACGGATACGGCAGGCTCCAAAACGAAATACGAATATGACAGTTATGCGCGGTTAGCCAAAGAAACGGACGCTTTGGGTGGCGTCACCCGTTACGAATACGACGGAGTGGGCAATCTCGTCAAAATAACCGACCCGAAAGGGGGCGAGACGGTATATGCCTACGACGACAACAATCGGATCGCGGCGGCGACCGATCCTGAAGGCAGCGTCACCCATTATGAATATGACGGCAACGGGAACCTGACCCTCCAGGTGGAAGCCAGCGGCGCGGAAACCCGGATCGCTTATGACCGGCGTAACCTTCCGGTTGAGATCAGGGATGCGGAAGGCGGCGTGACCCGATTCAGCTATGACGGCGCCGGACGTTTGACGCAGGAAACCGATCCGCTGGGCCATGCGGTTGTGTATGCGTATGATGCCTTGGGCCGACTGACTTCGCAGACGGATGCACTGGGACAGGTAACCGCCTATGCCTATGACGGTTCGGGCCGCCTTACTCGGATCACCGGTCCGAACGGCGCAGAATGGAAGATGGAATACGACGCACGCGGTTTGCTCGTGAAGACGATCGATCCGCTTGGCGGAGAGTCGACGGTAACCCGGGATGCGCTTGGGCGCGTCGTTCAGTCTGCCGACGAAGCCGGAAAAACGACGACCTACGCCTACGACCCGCTGAACCGGGTTACCCGCATGGTCGATCCGTTGGGCCAAGCCACGCAGTTTGCCTACAATGCCCACGACCTGGTGACCGGTTTGACGGATGCCAAGGGGCAGACGACGGCCTATGCTTATGACGCGCTTGGACGGCTTACGCAGGTCATGAACGCTTTGGGCAACAAGACGGCTTATGCCTACGATGCTTTAGGCAACATCGTCTCCAAGACGGACGCGCTCGGTCGCGCGACAGGGTATCAGTATAACCGCCGCGGCGACTTGATCCGGGAGATCGCTCCGGATCAGCGGATTACCGAGTTTGCGTATGACAGCGTCGGCAATGTGACGGGCATGACCGCTCCGGACGGCACCGAAACCAGCTACGCTTACGATTTGCTCAGCCGTTTGACCGGCATCCGGTACCCGGACGGCAAACATGTCGGCTATCAATATGACGCCGCCGGCCGCAGAACACAGATGACGGACAGTCTGGGCACGACGACGTACGCCTACGACGCGCTGAACCGGCTCATATCGGTCAAGGATCCGAATGCGCGCATGATTCGTTACGAATGGACGCCTACCGGCCAGCGCAGCCGCGTGGAATACCCGGATGGAACATCCGTCAGCTACCAATACGATCTGTTGGACCGCATGACGTCCGTGACCGACGCGGCGGGCCGAACCACTTCCTATGATTATGATGCCAGAGGGTTGCTTGTATCCAAGCATCTTCCGACGCTTGGGGAAAGCACGTATCGCTATGACGATGCCGGACAGCTCGTCAATCTGACCCATCGGAATCAATTCGGCAAGGTCCTGGAGAAGCTGTCGTATGCTTACGACCCGGCAGGAAACCTGGTCCGGACGGAGCGTATGTCGGACGGCAACGACGAAGACGATGCCGACGCAAACGACAAAGAGAAACGTATTATTACAGATTACGCATACGACGCCTTGAACCAACTCATTCAGGTGCAAAGACAGAACGCGGAAGCGGGTCTGCCATCCATCACGACCTACCAATATGACGCCGTCGGCAACCGGACGGCCAAGAGCAGCCATTGGGGCGACCTGGCCGATACGGAAAATTACACGTACGACGCAGCGGATCGGTTGCTTCAAATGACCAGCGGCACGGAAATCAACGATTACCGTTATGATCCGCGGGGCAACTTACTGGAGGTCATCCGGCAGCAGCTGAGGCTTCCGGAAACATTCTCGGTGACCGGGATTACGTACGCAGATCCAAGCGTTACAACGGACGTATACGATCCGGCGACAATGGATCCTGCAGGAGTTGATCCTACAGCAGTGGATCCTGCAGCAGGGCTTCCGACTCCTGGGCCGGGCGCGCCATTAAATCTGCTGGATTCCATCGGAAAATGGTCCGCTCCGGAGATCGTTCAGCAATATGTTTGGGACGGAGCAAATCGCCTGATCAAGCAGACGAACGAGCGTGGAGACGTCACGAAATATGCTTATGACGGCGATGGCAACCGGATGAAGATGACGATTGACTATGCCCATGGGGGCAGAGGCAACGGCAACGGTAACGGTAATAACGGAAATGGTAATGGTAACAGAAATGGCAATGGTAATGGTAACGGAAATGGCAATAACGGAAACGGAAATGGTAATGGTAATGGAAACGGCAATGGAAATGGCAACGGCAACGGGAACGGCAACAACGGCAATGGTAACGGTAACGGGAAGGACAAGTGTCATGTTGTACCGCCGGGCTTCATTCCGCCGGGACTAGCCAAAAAATGCGGCCAATACGACGAAGAATACCCGGATATGCATCCAGGCGGCCCACGGGACGGCTGGGAGAAACAGTACAAGAAAAAGCACTGGGAGCTGAACTTCACCAATGACGTCAGCCTGGAGCTTCCAGAGCCGCTGCAGGTCGCTGAAACGGATGACAGCAAGTGGAAGCAATCTTACGTATACGGAGCAGGCGGAGAACGGCTGAGCATGACCTACCTGCCGGCCTATGACCCGAACAACGGCTGGGAGCCGGTTCCGGGTGATGGCGGAGCCAAGCCGGGAACGCAGTCGAAGACGCTCTGGTATATGGAGGATGCGCTCGGCAGCGCCCTGGGCCTCGTAGAAAAAGACGGCCGCGTGTCGGCACGCTACCACTACGACGAATTCGGCATCCCGCTGGACGGCAAGAAGTTCGACCTGAACTGGCCGGGACCGGACAATTTGTTTGGATACACCGGTTTGGGATATGGTTATACTGACGGCCTGACATACGCACGAGCTCGCTATTATCAGCCGGAAATTGGACGGTTTATTAGCGAGGATACGTATAAAGGGGATCTAAACGATCCGTTGAGTTTAAATCTTTATACGTATGTAAAAAATAATCCATTAAGGTATACTGACCCTACTGGACATATTCCAACACCTTTGGAAGCTGCGTATATGGCGCAACAGATTTATGTAGTAACTGATGACGATATTAGTAAAGCTTCTGTTTCTGGTAACTGGACACTCATTGACATTAAACATGGGACTGACAGCATGAAAATGGGCGTATACTCAAGAGTAAAAGGCGATAGAACAACTGAATATGCGTTGATCAATAAAGGAACTACACCCACAAGCGTAAGAAATTGGGTAAATAATTTTCAGCAACCTTTCGGGTGGTCTGATGATATGAGAGACTCAATTAAAGAAGCCAAGTATTTTGTGGCAAAACATATGAACTCTGAAGTGACGATGGTTGGTCATTCTAAGGGAGGAGCAGAAGCAATTGTAAATGCAGTTGCTACTAATAAAAATGCCATTACATTTAATCCTGCTGATCCAAATCTAATTCAATATGATTTTAGTAAGGCAGGATATAAAGGCAATGTAACAAACTATGTGGTATCGGGTGAAATATTAAATTTTCTTTTTGGAGAAGCATCCGTAGGGAAAACAGAATATTTACCAAATCAACACAAGTGGACCACATGGGAATTTTTCACAAAAGGGGCTGATGCGATCATGAATAAGCGTCTTGAAAATCATTCAATGGAATCAGTAATTAGTGCCCTTAAGAAAAAAGGATATTTATGAAAAAAATATCAATTATTATAACAATTTGGCTAAGTTTTTCGGCGCTAGTGATATTTGTTATTTTTAGTTGGCCTTGGTTACTTTTGCATAATAGAATCGATTCACTACCGAATCCACCACAACCATCCATCACATATGGAGAATTTCCATTTCGATTGGAATATGAGTTAAACGGGCAACGAAAGGTTATTCAAGATACTTTAATATGTGAATTTGATGGAACTGGATGGGATGAGGGGCAAGGAAAGTATCGGAAATGGAAAGGATATTTAGCCAGTGGGAAAGAGAGACTATTACTATTGGAAGTCGATAATCCTGTTGCTCTAAGGAGTGATGGAAAAGTTGTGAAACAAGAAATCTATTATTCAGTAGGAAGTGCACGATATTACATGGGCGATATGAAAGAGTATGAAAAATATAAACAGTCTTTTCCTGATGCAAGTTATTTTGAACAATATGAGGACGGAAGTACTAGTAGCGGCGTTATTCAGTCCGATGAGTTGCTTAGAAAGTACAATATCAAATTAATAAGTTGGGATTATACGCAACCAATAAAGAACAATTTCGTCGCATCTAAGAAGTAATGGTAGTCCTAGTGCCACAATACGACTAACTCTCGTATTGTGGCTTCTTTTTGCCGTAAAATCGTCAACTATACAAATAACTACTCAAAGAGTATGAGTGGCAGCTGTTCAAGAGACCCCACCTAGTCACGATAGAAACGGGCGAGAGTCGTTATTACCAGCCGGAAATTGGACGGTTTATTAGCCAGGATACGTACAGAGGAACTTTAGGAAATCCGCTTAGTCAGAATTTGTATGCTTATGTGGAGAATAACCCCCTGATTTATGTGGATCCAAGCGGGCATGCGGGGCGCCTCTTTGACTTTCGTGGAGGTTCTGGAGGAGCCAGAAACTTTGGCGGTGGTGTTGAACGCGGCGGGGGCGTTGGATCAATAAGGGCTACAAATATAACCACCAAGCTTTCATCCGGACCTTATAAAGTTAGCGGTCCAAGTAAAGTTGTAGTCAAATATAGTTTGAACAATTTCCCTATTAAGGCTACCCCGAATAAAAGTTACTTTACTCCGAAGTATTTGAAGGTAGGTGAAGTAGCGAATAAGGGGACTATCCCTAAACTTGTTTATACAAGAGTTAATGTTCGTAATGGTGATGCCAATGTAAAAGGCTCTGGTCTAAATTATGCTCTTGGGAAACATGGTGGGGTAAATAAGCCTAACAAATCACAATGCTCTATTTCTCGTGACGAGTTAAAGAAACTTTTGCAATCGAAACAGGTTGTAAATTCTCCAGTAACTGTATCGCCGACTTCGGGAAATTTTGTACGTCAGGTTGATGTAGGTTACAAAGTTGGTAATTTACCAGTTAACAGGGGTGGTGCGCCGACGAGTACGATAACAGTTATTACTGATATAAAAGGTAATCTTGTAAATACTTTTCCAGGTGGGCTGGGATTCGGGGAGGATAGTATGTTTAAAATTATTTTAGAATTAGCTACTGGTGAACAGCTAGGGAAGGTGTATGAAGTTAGTAATGTGGAATATTTACAGCAAGATGAGGATGAATTTGAACTGTTGGGTGAGCTATCTACCTGTAGTTATGATGTTTTTTCAAGTAAAGACATGGATAAATTATTAAATGAACTTGAAAGATTGAAGGATAAGTTAGTTGACTCTAATGCAATAAAGCACATAGAAGAAATTAAATCATTAGCCCAAAAGTGCAAAGTGATTACTTGTAGCAGGTTAATTATCACACCTTTTTAATTTAATTAATCTGTTATATGACACTGATAAGCAAACAGGTTCTCACTTTTTTGGCGAGACTACCCAGTGCAGAATGAATCCAATATTAAACTAACAACACATCTAACCCATCTAATAATACATTTATTTTATAACCTAAATAACGTTATTACGGTACCTCAAACAGGTCGATTATGGTCAGATCCACCATGATTGACCTGTTTTTTTAGATAATGCCGCCGCTTTTACCAGCCGGAAATTGGACGGTTTATTAGCGAGGATACTTATAAGGGGACATTAGGAAATCCGAAGAGTCAGAATTTGTATGCGTATGTGGAGAAAGATGATTCAGACATCAACCAAATATGACGATTATTGGCAGTATCGCGTTTATTTTGGCAATATATTTAAACCTATATATAACGATCGAAACAATAATAGGGTGGCGATGGTTGGAAGATAATAAATATTACCAATCCCCTATCCAAGAATCAGCCAATAATGGTGCGAGTTATGAACGCAGGTTTAGGAGGGAGAGACAAAGCTTATTTTAGGGTTTCTGTTGGGAACAAAGGGGCTCTTACTTTAGATGGTAAACTGTCCAACGATATGGCTACAACGCATATTGATTTATCTGATAACTATATGGACCAAATTCTAAAAATGATTGATAATTATGTGAAGTCAGGTGGAAAGTAGGTGAAAGGAAATATGGAAGATATTCAAAACTACTTAAACTGTCTGTGGTCAGGCATTATTGAAAGACATGTTTTCGATATATTTAACCACTCAATCTTATTTAATATTAAGGTTATTAATAATGGGGAGCAATTTCATCATCAGCTGAAGTTTAACAATGTTAAGGCGTTCTACTATTTGAATGACCAATCCCCGTTTGACCCGGAAGGCGATGACTGTCTAGAACTCACATCCGTTACGTTTCTTAAAGAAAAATCAAAACAAATAAAAGTGAGTTGTGTTTCTGACGAATATCCCCATCTAACAACTAGGACAAACTTTTGCTTGGAAATTTGGGGAAGAGAGCTGATAATTGAAGCATCGGCTGTAGATATTGATGGAAAGTTGTTTGATGTAGGATTATCACATTAAAACTATCAAATGTCTTGAGGGGGCTTACCCTTTAAGGCATTTCTTTTACCCCCGCCCAGTGCCGAATAATAAATCCACTGGATAAGTCCAAAGGAACTTAACCCTCATCACCCCCTTAAGATATTCTAATATGCCTGTACGCTGTACGTACAGCCCTGTCTCGATATAGAGAGTGAAAAGGTCAGATGTCGCATATTCTAGGATACGGATTCTCGTGGGAATAAGGTTGTGACCAACGAAAGTGGAGGAATTGTATCAGTTCATTCTCCTGCTTAGGGTGGGGTTTACATTCCAAAACCCAAAAAATAAAATTTGGAGATGATAAAACGAAATGACTAAGGATGTTCTGCTAGAATTATCTAAAACATTAAATACAGAATATGAAATAGGGGTATGGTCTGAAACGAAGGATTTTTTTGAAAGACAAGATAATATCGAAAATTTTTCTGTCAAGTATAATGAAGGTCCCAATTCCGGCAGATAGTGCACAAAGGTTTGTATAAAGGAATGGTCAAGTTCCAACAACTTGGGGTGAAGCAGTCACCAATAGAATTAACAATCAAAATTCATCCTATAGAACAACTAATCCAAATGGCTCAAATATTACAGGATGGGATGGTAATTAACATGGAGATTAGGTTACCCGAAAAATCAGTGTTGCCAAATGGGTTTCGCTATCCGGAATCGTTATTTAAGGTGGTAAGGCTTAATTTAATAAACCTTGACCCATGGATTATTATGAACGGTGACCAAGTTGTCTCAAGGATAGAGGGGTTAAAGGAGCGGTATCCTAATAGAACACTTATTCCATTTGCGAGAAGATTAGATAACGATGATTTAGCTTGCTTTGAACCAATGAAAGGGGAAGGAGTGCAAGTAATTCATGACTTTGCTTCCTCTGGTTACGAGCAGAGGAAAGAGTACGCCGATTTTTGGGATTGGTTTAGGGATGCTATGAACGAAATGATTGAATTTGATTAAGGAAGAAGATGAACTATGGACTTTCCTAAACTTAGCAAAGAGGTTTCTTGTGCTTTAAGACATGCCCCTTGGGAGTATGAATTAGGGCTAGATAATGAGGGTTGGGTAAGCATAGAACAATTATTAATGGCATTACGCCTTGCTAAAACGTAAAGATTCAAACCCAGTACTGCTCAAGATAGAAGCTGAAAAGGCTTCAAATGAGGGGGTGAAGTTTTACCAAGGCAATAATTCTGTATGGTTGGCAGATTCTATTCCATCTATGTTTATTAAAGTAGAATCGTATCGTTAAAGATATTAAAACCTTGATTGGCTCTTTAGCCCGTCAAGGTTTTTCTTTGTTTTGGTGGGCGCTACCAAGTGCCGAATGACTCCATCATTCAACCAATAACTCATATAACCCATGTAAGACCCGTATAAAGATTTTGTCAGTTTGCTTGTACGCACATCAATGCTTGAATTTTATAACCCGAATAACGCTACTCCGTTACACCGAACAGGTCGATTATGGTCAGATACCACCATGATTGACCTGTTTTTTTAGCCGACGATAAATGTTCGTATGTCACATTTGACGTTATTTCAACGCCATTCACTTGATTTCGGACATGGCTCAATCCCTTATCCAATGCGTCTTCCGACGATTTCTAATGCAATTATGCGAATTTGCGAAAGCGGACATTATCGACGGCAATCCCTTGGAATTTTCAACGTCCTACCAGCAATATCCTCTCCTTCAAATTAGACGTTATGGTATCGCCGTATTTCCGCTTTTCTGTCCTATATCGCGGCGACCTCTGGGGAACATTTCGGCGACTACTCTTCTGTTGTATTCCATTAATAATACCGTCACATCTACGGCGATTATGGCGACATATCCGAGCGTCAAGGATATCGCTGATTATGTTGACTAAATATCGTGGGGGTAATACTACCCCCGGCGTTAGTCATCGTATTATTCGCATGAACTATGCCGTTTTAGGGAAGAAATTTCAAAAAAAGTTTGGGGGAACGTGAAATGTCGCGGACTAAGGATGCGCTGATTAAGCCGCGAAAACGGAGGGGACGGCAAGGGAATGCCATTAAACGACCTATTACGCAAGATTCGCCGCCAAGCCGTTTTACTGCCACAGTAATTTTATCGCGGGGGAAGGAGCGGCGACCAGAGTATTACCGTTATAACCTGTCTTATGAACGGTTATTAAATATGAAAACATGGTATGGTGTAGGAAAGGACGGGCAAATTTACAGATATTTTGATGACAATGCAGGAGGAGTTCACTTTGGTACTGTATCAAAAGAATCTGTGCCAAAGGACGTACTTAATCAACTGGGAGTTAAAAAGTAGTGGGGGAATAATATATGGTTTTCGGTGATCGTTCGCTTTTTGCTGTGGAGTTTGAACTTGACCAAGAATACAATGGCGTTTGGTTATTCGGCAAATTCTGCTATTGGATAAGGGGAAAGCGTATAGGTGATTATGAATTGGGAACTTCACTTCGTGACGTATTATTCTCGTTGGATACTTTAGTTCAAGATAATGGGAATAGAACACAGGTAAATCTATTTGAACTATCTCGAAGTGATTTGTTTACAAGATTGGATGGGGAGCTATTTGGTTATGAAAAAACACTGTATGATGAGGTGGCTATAAAAGAAAGTTGGGCCCGTTTTAATGTTGTTTTGCCTGTTGATATTTTTGATGGGTGTAAGGTATATCTTGTTGAGAATTTAGAAATGTCAAGAATGTTATTCAGGAATCTTAATGAAGTGGAAGTGCAAGAGGGGAATTTTGAGAAGGGTCTGTTTGATGAGGTTATATCACGAGCCCATCAGGAGCTAGCCATTCTTTACAACAATATAATTAAAAAATAGTTAATTCATCATCACTCATCACATTGTAAAACCTTGATTGGCCGAATGCTTTTCAAGGTTTCTTTTTTTAGTGGGCGTTACCCAGTGTGGAATGAACCCATCATTCAACCAATAATACATCTAACCTATGCAAATCGGCAGGGACTAGCCAAAAAATGCGGCCAATACGACGAAGAATACCCGGATATGCATCCAGGCGGCCCACGGGGCGGATGGGAGAAGCAGTACAAGAAAAAGCATTGGGAGTTGCACTTCACCAATGACGTCAGCTTGGAGCTTCCGGAGCCGCTGCAAGTTGCTGAAACCGACGACAGCAAATGGAAACAATCTTACGTATACGGAGCAGGCGGAGAACGGCTGAGCATGACCTACCTGCCGGCCTATGACCCGAACAACGGCTGGGAGCCGGTGCCGGGTGATGGCGGAGCCAAGCCGGGAACGCAGCCGAAGACGATTTGGTATATGGAGGATGCGCTCGGCAGCGCCCTGGGCCTCGTAGAAAAAGATGGCCGCGTGTCGGCGCGCTACCACTACGACGAATTCGGCATCCCGCTGGACGGCAAGAAGTTCGACCTGAACTGGCCGGGACCAGACAATTTGTTTGGATACACCGGTTTGGGATATGGTTATACTGACGGCCTGACATACGCACGTGCTCGTTATTACCAGCCGGAAATTGGACGGTTTATTAGCGAGGATACGTATAAGGGGGAACTGACGAATCCGTTAAGTCTTAACTTGTATACGTATGTTCTGAACAACCCATTAATCTATGTTGACCCGACAGGACACTGGAATGAGAAGTTAGGATTTAACTACGTAATAAACGAGATGAAAAATAAATGGGCTGTTGCACCTACTGGGGATGAAAGGGATTATTGGGCTCAGCAAGCAGAGGATTTAAGAAATCAGATTAGAGGATCACAATATTTCAAAAGCGGTTATTATACAGAAGCAGACATAATGCAATCCACTGATGTTATGATACCTATGGATAAAATCATGAAACGGGCACATGATATGTTTCCTGCTTTAAGTGCAATTCAAGGATTCACAGAAAGTGCCGCCCTATACATTGAGAATCATCCCGGTGAAGGAATTGCAGTTTCAGCAGGTATGGGTATTATGGAGATGGAATGACAGACCCTCAAGGGACTAAAGCAATAATTTACTACACAGTCATGTATAAAAATAATCAAGCGTATAACCTAGAGGTTCTATATGATAAGGCTTAAAATACTGTATTGCACTTTATGTATACTAGAGACCCCCTTGGCAACCTTCCGGCTATACCAAAGAAATGAGGTGGTGCGAAATGTCCGAACTAAGCCCTAAGGAACGACTTTATTGGCTTATGGAACTACTGATTAGAAAAGAAATAGAAACATCAAAATTCTGCGATGAGTTCTATCAAACTTATGAGCATGACCTTAACGAAGATTTAAGTGATATCGAGAAAACCTTATTTATGGAAATCTCTCATAAGGGTTCTAGATTCTCAGAATTCCATGAAGACCATTTGCAGTATCCCGGTGTTTATGTTACCGATTTGGACATTCGATCCTTGGTACTTGATTCTTGGACTAAGTTGAAAGGACGATAGGTTTTGATTAGCCATGTGGAGCAAATAATCCTCCATATGGCTTTTCTTATTTACTCCCTTCCCACCCAGTGCCGAATGAATCGGGCGGCATAGCTTGAAAGAACTTAACCCTCATCTTACCCGTATGATATTCCCTAAATATGATTGTACGCACGTAAATGCTTTAATTTTATAACCGAATCAGCGTTACTTCTAACTGGTTCATTATGGTCAGATACCACCATGATTGACCTGTTTTTTGTTATCTTCGCTTTCGCACGGTTTTTTCAAAAATGAATAGAATCTGTATACGTATGAATTGGGAGGATCTATCCCAACTAAATTTGCCGTTGAAGCGGATGACAGCAAATAGCTCCAGATGGAACTATTTCGCATTAAAGAAAGGAGGTTCAAATGTTTCAACTTAGCTTGTTTATAAAATGTAAAACTAATACTGAAGCATTAAGCGTGCTAAATGAAGTAATACGCAGATTGAGTGATGAAGTAACATCATTTAATCTGATTGAAAACGAACCTTACTGGAAGGTGGATGGTTGGTTCAAAACCACGTGTAATTTTGAGTTGATAGGCCCGTTCGATTATCAAAGGGCGGATAAAATACTGAGATTAATATCGGATAAGTGGTTGTGGGATAAGGGGAAAGCATCCGCCCATTCCAGTGTTAAAGAAATGTTAGCTGTTTTTTGCGATCCTATGATACAATTTTCAACTTGTTGGTTCGAAGATTTTGAGTAACCTTTTCAGGCGATTGCTTTAAAACCATGGGGTGAACAGCCCTATTCATTTAATCCATCCACTAACTAAGGGCGTGAATCTGGACCTTGATCGGTTTTTTGCCTTTCAAGAATCTTTTTTGGTGGTAGATTGACTCTTAATGAATGGAAAGTCTTACAGGAGAAGGGTGGTAAATGGGGACCGACGGTTTCCAACCGACAAAATGCACGTGAGACTTCAGCTATCGGCATAGCCGAATGACCGGGTATCGGCTGCTCATTTCTCTTGAATGGACTGGCAGCCGGTATCTATGTCCAACTTCTCTCCCCGTGCAAGCGGCAGCGCCCTGGGCCTCGTAGAAAAAGATGGCCGCGTGTCGGCGCGCTACCACTACGACGAATTCGGCATCCCGCTGGACGGCAAGAAGTTCGACCTGAACTGGCCGGGACCAGACAATTTGTTTGGATACACCGGTTTGGGATATGGTTATACTGACGGCCTGACATACGCACGTGCTCGTTATTACCAGCCGGAGATTGGACGGTTTATTAGCGAGGATACGTATAAAGGGACATTAGGAAATCCGCTAAGTCAGAATTTGTATGCGTATGTGGAGAATAATCCGCTGATTTATGTGGATCCGAGCGGGCATGCGGGGCGCCTCTTTGACTTTCGTGGAGGTTCTGGAGGAGCCAGAAACTTTGGCGGTGGTGTTGGATCAATAAGGGTTACAAATATAACCCCCAAGCTTTCGTCCGGACCTTATAAAGTTAGCAGTCCAAGTAAAGTTGTAGTCAAATATAGTTTGAACAATTTCCCTATTAAGGCTACCCCGAATAAAAGTTACTTTGCTCCGAAGTATTTGAAGGTAGGTGAAGTAGCGAATAAGGGGACGGGTGAAGTTGCCCAAAAGTCTGGCTCATTAAAACTGATTTGCAACTGTTTGGTGGTGGAAAAGGAAAGAACAATCTTAAACCTGACCCCAATGCAACCGGAGACCATACAGTCTTTAAGCGTGACCCTGCTACTGGCAATATTACAAATTATGAGACGTATAAAAACTCAGACTAATCCTATAAATCCAAATCCATTTGAATTTGAAAAGCGTTATGATGGGGTTGGTGGAAGCCACTATGATAAAGCAACAGGACAAGATGTTCCAACGCCGCATGTTCATGAGGCAACTAATCCTGGAGGGGCTAGAGCACCATATCCTGATGAAATACCAATAAGGAGATGAGTGAGTGGATTTATTGAAGTGGATAGAAGAATGGTTTGCAAATAATTGTGATGGTGATTGGGAACATTCACGAGGGATAAGAATATCTACCCTCGATAACCCAGGATGGTCAATTTACATCAATCTAGAGGGAACTTCATTAGAAGAAGCGGTTTTTCAACCAGTAGTAATTGAGCGTAGTGAGATTGATTGGGTTCATTGTAATATTCAAGAAATGATATTTCGAGGATTTGGTGGAAGTCGAAATCTGAATGAGTTGCTAAGTATATTCAAGCATTGGACTGAGACTTTTAGAAAGTAAGTTATATGATGACCACAGTGCGATTGCTCACTGTGGTCTTTTTTCGGTGGGGCTACCCAGTGCCGAATGAATACATCATTCAACTAATAATACAAATAACCCATGTAATACCCGTATAAAGATTTCTTCATTTCGGTTGTACGCACATCAAATGCTTTAATTTTATAACGAATCAGCGTTACTTCTAACTGGTTCATTATGGTCAGATACTACCATGATTGACCTGTTTTTTGTAATCTTCGCTTTCGCACGGTTTTTTCAAAAATGAATAGAATCTGTATACGTATGTGGGAAATAATCCGCTGATTTATGTGGATCCGAGCGGGCATGATGCCATAGTGCTTACTACCAGATTTAGCAATGGGTTTTGGGCATACCTCCCTATTACTCCAAAATAATAAAGGTGAATGGTCATATTTTTACTATGGTGATTACAGCGTCGATTTTTCTAAGGTTGATTCTAATGCACTTAAGAATTTGAAAAATCTAAAATCATGGGGCAAAAAAATCGACTTTCTGGAGTTGGTGGAAACGGATATCAATTCTCTACTTATATACAGGGGGATTTTAACAAATCCTATTTTGCTGCAACAAACATGGTCAATACCTACGAAAGCCTGAAGGAACTAGACGGTAAGAATCCCCAGTATAATTTGATAACATGCAGTTGTTTTACTAATTCAAAAGAGCTTTTATCCATAGGAACCCTGTATAATGGTGTCAGTATGGAGAAATTTATGGCCACAGTGACTTCGAAAGAACTGGAGTTTGCCGGTATTGCTGGGACCAAGGTACCTAATGTGGGTAATGCTGCTTTTGCAATGACTTTCTATAATGATGCTTTCACAAAAGATGATTATGCGCAGCAACTAAGCAGCGAAATGGAACGATACGAAAATATGAATTGGTTTATGAAGACAGCGCATCGTGCTAACTATCATATTTTCAGGCTAAATATACTTTTCGGCCAAAATCCTTAGAAAGGTGGTTCCTGTAATTGCTAAAAAGTATTTAATGCTTATAATTATTCTTGCCATATTAATTGGGGCTTTCTTACTTAGTTTCAAGATAAATGGCAATCCGTGGGAGAGAAGATCTTTTAAAAAGGATGTAGAATCATACATTAAGTCGAAATACCCTGATATTGAGATTAAAAATCAAAAGGTTTCGTATTCTTTCAAAGAAATGAAGTATCGTTCTTTGATTGTTACTGATTCTGATGTTTATTTTTTAGTTTGGCTTGATTATAATGATCATTTTGTTGATAACTACTACGTTTCAACGTGGGAACAACAAGCTGGACATCAAATTTCTAGAAAACTACAGAAGGTTGTTAATCTTAGTGCACCTATAACTTTAAAAATTTCCCTAAATAATGAACAGATGGTACCCTTTAAAGATCTAAATTCCTTTACACAATTCAAGGATCGAATGCATGACAAGGTACAGTTAATCGTTAACTATAGTGAAAGGGAAATTAGCGACGACTTATTAAAAGAGGGTTTTAAGGTAGTAGAATGGATAACTTCACAGAATTACGGAATGCAAATAGTCTTCATGTTCAAAGGTGAAAAATCAATACAAGTTAAGGAGGAGGATCTTCATAAAATCAGGGTATGGAAGGACCTCAGTAAATATATAATGTGAAATTCTTAAACATTCTTAACTGAAAAGTTCAGTCTAAGTTTGTCAGACACTGAATTACAATTGATATTTATAATGAGGCCTTGAGGGGGGCAATCCTCAAGGTTCTTTTTTATACTACGGTGCCAAATGAATTGGGAGGATCTATCCCAACTAAATTTGCCGTTGAAGCGGATGACAGCAAATAGCTCCAGATGGAACTATTTCGCATTAAAGAAAGGAGGTTCAAATGTTTCAACTTAGCTTGTTTATAGAATGTAAAACTAATACTGAAGCATTAAGCGTGCTAAATGAAGTAATACGCAGATTGAGTGATGAAGTAACATCATTTAATCTGATTGAAAACGAACCTTACTGGAAGGTGGATGGTTGGTTCAAAACCACGTGTAATTTTGAGTTGATAGGCCCGTTCGATTATCAAAGGGCGGATAAAATACTGAGATTAATATCGGATAAGTGGTTGTGGGATAAGGGGAAAACATCCGCCCATTCCAGTGTTAAAGAAATGTTAGCTGTTTTTTGTGATCCTATGATACAATTTTCAACTTGTTGGTTCGAGGATTTTGAGTAACCTTTTCAGGGGATTGCTTTAAAACCATGGGATGAAAGCCCGATTCATTTAATCCATCCACAAACTTAGGCGTGAATCTGAGCCTTGATTGGTTTTTTGCCTTTCAAGGATCTTTTTTGGTGGTAGATTGACTCTTAATGAGTGGAAAGTCTTACAGGACAAGGGTGGTAAATGGGGGCGGACGGTTTCCAACCGACAAAATCATCATCCCTGTATAATATTCCTCTAATATGCCTGTACGTACATGCAATGCTTGAATTTATACCCTAATGCATGGCTTGTTAAGAAGGAGAAGGGTGATGTAAGCGCAGAAGATTATCTGCTCCAAATTCCGGTGTAACGAAAACTATGATTTATCGAACGAATCAAAGAACAGGACAAATTGAAAATATGATTATATTATTGACACTAGTGGTTATTTGCCTGTTAGTGTACGGCCTTGGGAGGTGTACAAATGAGAGATTCAAATAAAATTATTCTTTTATTTCTCATTTTGAGTGTAGTGGTTGTCGTTACTCTTATAGGCCAACTTAATCTGGTTAACATTGTAATTGTTATTTTCTATTTCGGACTTCTTGCTTTCTTTTCTCGATATGTATCCAGCAAAAAATCAAAAAAATTAATAATTGGATTAAACTGCGTTACAATAGCGATTTTATTGCTTAAACACATATTATTTCCATAATGATTAGCACATGCACCGGCCACAATACGACTGATCATCGATTTCTTGTACTACAATGTAGCTAGAAAATTTTTCGAAAAAAATATATGGGGGGTGCTACATGTCAATTACAAAAGAGATTAAAACTTATGGTTTGTACCAAATTCCGCCGGGACTAGCCAAAAAATGGGGCCAATACATACTGACAATAAAACGAGGAATACCCGGATATTAAGATTATCGTTGCTATAGCAGAGGAGATAATACCCTGAAAAAAGAGGTGCAATATGGACTACTTCCCGTTTAACGAAGGCGAACAATGGGGATATATCGGTCGGGAGTGGGACGTTCTGATTCCTCCGATCTTTGAGGAAGCCGATTATTTTTCTGATGGATTAGCAGCTGTATTAAAAAATGGTTTATGGGGTTATATCGATATGGGTGGGAACGTGATCATAGACTATCAGTTTCAATCCGCAGAGAGGTTTGTTGAGGGAAAAGCCTGGGTAATGGCAGAAGAGAAATTCACATTACTGAATAAAAAAGGGGACGTGCTCAACCAGCTTCCAAAAGGTATTGCGGATCATATCGATGGTCTTTCCTCAAACTTGTATAGATTTAGCAGAGAAGATAAGTTTGGTTTCCTTGGCCCTGACGGAGAATTGCGTCTCGATGCTGTGTATGACGAAGCAAGTTCATTCATTGATGGGATAGCGCTTGTGTCAAGAGAAGGCAAATCCTATTTTATCAATACCGGGGGTTCAGTCATACTTGAAAGCCCGAAGTATAGACCTGTTGAAGGGTTCTCTGAAGGCTTGGCTCAGGTTCTTTTTGAAAATAGGCAGTATGGATATATCAATACGGAGGGGGAAGTCACTATACCTCCAAGCATGAGAATTGGCAGCAGATTTTCAGAAGGAATGGCATTCTTTTTTGATCCCCAGACGATGAAATATGGATATATGAACACAACGGGGGATACGCTTATTGTGGCAAAGTATGATGCTGCTCTTCCCTTTATCAGAGGGCTTGCTTTGGTTAAAAAGGGGAAACAGGTGGAACTGATTAATGACCGGGGAGAAATGGTGTACCCTTTGCCAAAGGAGTCCAACGTAGATGTTGAGTCTTATCTTCAAGGGGCAGGATATTTCATGGTGAATGTAAATGGGGAAGAGAAGCTCTTTAATCGAGAACTGGGTGAAATGAGATAACAATTGGTACATTAAAAATAAGGACGCTTGTGGCGTCCTTATTTTTATGATTTGACAATGCTTAAAGGCAAGGGCAATTGCGACGTAGCTGCTGAAACCGACGACAGAAAATGGAAGCAAAGTATTAGCCAAAGACGAGGAGACAGGCGAGATGGCTTATAAGGAAGTTGAGTGGCTCTCTTCCAACGTGATGTTGAAGAAACGTATAATATTACTGTTGGCGGCGAAGTCATAACGACAACCGATGAACATCCGTTTTAGATTGTCGGCAGAGGCTGGGTGGAAGCACAGCATCTTGCGGTGGACCTAACGGATTTATTCCAAAATGCTTCATAATTCACCACGCAGGATTGGCGTAAGCAATGGAGAAGTCGTTCTATTAGATAGAACAGAAGTTAGAGAAGGATTAGGACCAATTTGGCATGGTCATGTTAGAAGTTGGGACTCTCTGGATGACAAACTAAAAAAGATGTTAATAAATGCAGGATTAGTTGATAAAAAAGGGAGGCAGATTAATCCCTAATGGAGAAGGTATTTACATTTCACGTGTCTAGTGAAGAAGATATTAAGATAATCCTAGAGCGAACAGGTTCACCATTAGACCTTGTAAAAGTTAATTATGAGAGCCCCGCTTTAACGTTAGTTCTGCATGAGGATGAGATTGCTTTTGGTGCAATCGAGACATTTGGTGTAATGCTTAATAAAGCAATTCAGGGGAAACTTCAACTTGACCCTGTATATCAACTATTAGGTGCAGGTTACCACTGGAATGTTCTGACTCATCAACTTCCCGATTGTGGGTCATCTGATGAGAATCCATTAGAAAAATTTTGGTTATGGTCAACTCCAAGTTCTAATGGTATTCAAACATGGATGTACAACATAAATGATAATATCTGTTTTGAATGTAGCCCTAATTATTCATGGCACTTCACTGAACCAAAGGTAACCGATGAATATCATTCCTTTGAAAGTTTCATGGAAAACTTTGGTATAGTAAAGAGATTTAATATTGATCTTGATAAAGCTAAAGTGTGGCTTAATAAATATGAAGAGATATTGGAGTCACTATCTTAAAATTAATTTTGAGACCTTGGGGCGAACGTTCCCAGGCTTCATACTCGTGCCGCTGCTTTTAACTTATCCTGCTCGATGGCCGATAAAGCGATCTTTTGTATAGTAGCGTCATCCATAGGCGGATTATGTAAGCCGGCTCTTACATCCCGATAGTATCGCTGCAATGGATTGCTTCGGTGGATGCTTTTGATTCCCAGGATTCTCATCGCTTTGTCCACAACAGCAATCGCCGAATTGGTGACTGCATGTTTGGCAGCGCCGAGCTCGTTCGTGAGGAGCGGTCTTCGCGATACATCATCGTAGGCTTCGGCAGCACTATATAAAAAATGCCTTACTTTCATCAGCTCAAGATCCATTTCGCCTATAAGCTGTTGAATGTTGGCCAGCTGACTGATCGGCCCGCTTATGCTATTAGGCGAATATTGATTGGCAAACCGGACCGCGTAATCTCTCGCAGCCTGAGCGACGCCCAGATAACAAGCCGGAATGTGGAGCAGCCAACCGTTCACTTCTTTTCCTCTGCCAAGAATATCCGGCTCAACAAGCAGATCCTCATGAACGGTGACTTGCTCCAGGACAAGATCATGGCTGCCAGTTCCCCGCAACGAAATGGTATCCCAAGTTTCATCGATGCTAAGTCCCTCTAAATCCTTATGTACCAGGAAATACCCGATCGTCTCTGTCTCCTCTATCCATGCCGAAACCAGAAAATAAGTTAACATAGGAGCAAGCGATGTAAACACCTTACGTCCTGAGAGCACCCAATGGCTTCCTTTTTTTATAGCCTTGGTCTCGGGACGGCCGCCTCTTGTCGGGCTTCCTGTCTGGGCCTCAGAGGCAGCTCGATTGATTAAGGCCCCCTTGGCAATTTCTTCAGCTATAAAATTCAGGTCTCGATCCGACCATAATTTTTTCTCAAACAGCTCCCCGATCACGGACAAGTGCCAGCCAATAGCTAGGGCAGTAGAGGCATCGAAGCTCGCGACCGTTTCCTGAAGCAGCACCATATCATATACGTTTAGCCCGCCCCCGCCATAGACCTTTGGAAGCGTCGACCGGGTGTAGCCCAGTTCAATTAAATCGACTATATTTTCGGTAGGGAAGAGCCCCTCTTCATCGATACGCGAGGCTCTATTTTTGAAATCAGCCTCCTTTTCGTAAAGCTTGTTCAGCCACTCCTGTTGAATATCCCGCCTTATAAATAAATTCATCCGGATTTCCCCTCCATGCGATAATAATGCCCTCTTGCCTAACCATTCAAGATATCATATAATTCCGATTGGATTTATTTAGTATCATGTTATTTCCAATGCCTGTTATTTGTCAAGAAAAGAAATCTCCCTCGATCAACTTTAAATCATACTTTACTGATTGGTTTACTTATGTTAATATTTGGTTCATCCAAAAATGGTTCACGATCAGATCAAAGGAGGTTTGCGTTATGAGAAAAAAATGGTTATCCATGGCTGTCGCTAGTTTGGCGCTGGTCACTTTCCTGGCCGGATGCGGTTCAAGCACAACGGCTTCCACAGACGCGTCAAAGGATTCTTCGGATGGTAAGGATTCCAAAGCCAGAGTTGTCAAAATAGCGTATGATCAAGCTTCCAAGCCGATAAGTTACACGGACGACAATGGCAATCCAACGGGATATGATGTGGAAGCTATGAAGTTAGTAAGCCAATTACTCCCTCAATACAAATTCGAATTCGTTGGAACATCCAGCGACGACTTATTGTTAGGCGTTGAGCAGGGCAAGTATCAAGTGGGGATTAAAAATGCCTTTTGGACAGAGGAGCGAACCAAAAAATTTATTTTCCCCAAAGAATTCCTGGGCTTAAGCAGCACCGGACTTGTGTTGAAGAAAAAGAATGAAAACATCAAAAACCTGTCGGATTTTGCTTCAGCCGGACTTACCTTAGCGCCAATTGCCGCAAATAACGCGCAATATACCATTATTGACGAATACAACAAGGCGAATCCTAGTAACAAAGTAAAATTGCAAGCCGGCGATTCGTTCACAGTGGATGTAGTTCAATGGGTAAATGAAGGACGCGTGGACGGAGGAGTCATGATTGAAGGTCCTTTTCAAAAGCAGGTCACTGAACCGGACGGCCCCTATTATAAATTCAAGGATCAGATTGTCTACAACGAGTTCGCCGTAATCAAAACCTGGCCGTTGTTCAATAAGAAGGAACAGGAATTCGCAGATGCTTACGATGAGGCTATTCAAAAGCTGAAAAATGACAAGAAGCTCAATGAATTGAGCATCAAATTTTATGGACGGGATTTATTCGAGGTATTAAATTCTGTTAAAAGGTAACAGCCTGTTGCCTAACCGGTTTTTCCAAAGTCAAATAAAAGCTTGTCACTTGAGTGGCAAGTTTTTTCGATTAATGCTTTTACCTATTCCTAAGCCAGAATGAAGGTGAGCCATGAACCAGTATTTCGATGCAAAATATATCTTTGATTCCATTCCCGTGTTAATTCCTTTTTTAAAAGTAACCTTTATGGTTACCGGTTTCTCTGTACTGTTCGGCACCCTTTTTGGGTTCCTTTTAGCGGCATCAAAAATAGGGAAGAATCGCTGGGCTAATAAAATGGCTCATGGGTACACCACTATGATCAGATGTACGCCGTCCATTGTACTTCTATTTCTGACGTATTACGGAATACCATACCTATTCAATCAGTTTGGCATCGACTTGAACAGCATTGATAAATCTGTATTTGTGGTTATTACGTTCTCGCTTCAATTCGCGGCAGCGATGTCCGAGGTCATCAGGACCGCCTACGAATCTGTAGATAAAGGGCAGTATGAAGCTGCCGTAAGTGTAGGATTGAGCAGCACGCAGGCTTACAGGAGAATCGTTTTTCCCCAGGCTGTTGTAGTGGCGCTGCCCAATTTCGGCAACAGCTTGCTAGCGCTGATTAAGGAAGGCGCCTTGGCGTATACGATCGGATTGATCGATGTCATCGGGAAAGCAAGTTTAATTATTTCCAGCAATTACAACGCTCACGCGTTAGAAATTTATCTGGCCTTGTCCCTGATTTACTGGGTGGTTTCCATTGCTATTGAGCAGCTCTTCTCGAAGCTGGAACGAATATTCGGCAAAGGAAAACAAGCACTAAAAACCGTATGAGGAGGTGGGAAACGTGTCGGAGGGGCTCGATTGGGGATTTTTGGTGAAAACCTTTTTTATAGCATTGTCCGGTGCTCCTACTGCTTTGGCCATTACGGTGGTTGCGCTGCTGATTGCGGCTCCGCTCGGCTTTCTGGGAGCGTTAACGAGAATAAACAAAATCCCGGTTTTACACCGGCTCGCTCAGATCTATGTTTCTTTTGTAAGAGGAACACCTATCATCGTGCAAATTTTTATTATCTATAGCAGCGTGCCCTTATTGCTAACTTCTCTATTTGCGAAATTTCATATTCAAGCTGACGTTTACAAGGTGAATCCGATCTGGTACGCATTCATCGTATTTTCCTTGTACACGACAGCGACGCTGATCGAGGTATTCCGTTCGGCCATTAACACGGTCAACAAAGGGCAGCTGGAGGCCGCTTTGTCTGTCGGATTAACTACCGTCCAGGCTTTTAGAAGGATTATCATTCCGCAAGCGTTAGTCGTGGCATTACCCAATATTTGTACGGCAACAACCAACTTAATTAAAGCTACCTCTTTGGGCTATGCGATGTCCCTGCAAGAAATCACTTTAAAAGCCAAAGTGGCTGCCAACGTCGGCTACAATTACGTAGAGGCTTATATCGATATTTTTCTTATCTATTTGATCATTTGCAGCCTGGTGGAATATGGATTCAAGCGGTATGAGAAATATTTGAGGACCTACAAGACGGTCAATGCCTAAGAATGAGCAAGGGGGGCCACACACATGTTAGAGATTCGGGATGTCTATAAATCATTTGGTAAGCAGGAGATTTTAAAGGGAGTCAGCTTAAAAATAGATAAGGGTGACGTGGTCGTCATCCTTGGCCCCAGCGGTTCGGGTAAAACCACCTTACTTCGATGCATTAATTTCTTGGAAAGATCCGACCACGGGCATGCGGTGTTTGGCAATGTCGATGTAAACCTTCGAACAGCAACGAAAAAACAAGTTCACGCGATTCGGCAAAAGGTCGCTTTTGTATTCCAAAATTATAATTTGTTCAACAATAAAACAGCGTTAGAAAATGTGACCGAAGGGCTTATCATCGGAAGAAAAGTACCTAAACAGGAAGCGGATGAAATCGGCAGAACCATGCTGGACAAAGTGGGGCTTTCAGACAAGTACCACGCGTATCCCAGCCAATTATCAGGAGGACAGCAGCAAAGGGTTGGCATTGCGAGGGCTCTTGCATTAAATCCTGACATCATTTTATTTGATGAGCCTACTTCTGCGCTTGATCCGGAATTAGTCGGGGAAGTGTTAACCGTCATGAGAAACATTGCGAAGGAAGGGACAACCATGCTGGTGGTTACTCACGAAATGTCCTTTGCCAGGGATGTGGCTAACACGGTTATTTTTATGGATGGCGGAAGCATCGTGGAGCAAGGAACGCCGAAGGACATATTTACCAACCCGAAAGAAGAGCGCACCCAACAGTTCTTAAGGAGGGTTTTGCCGGCGGATTACTCTTATGACATTTAGGTGAGCTACAGATTCGGATAGGTTGGCAGCTTCCGTTGATCAGGAAAAAACGCCACAATGCAACTCATCTTGTAGAATGAGCCTAAACAGAAAGTGATAACTAGTTTGGCGTTTCCAGGGCATTAGCTCGGTCTTTGTACCAGGCTCATGCCCTTTGATTTTGCCTCGATCCGTCTACGGTTATGGCCGAAATACATTTATGTACGGTTGAAAATCATTTATTGAATGGATCCGGATTAATGCCGTACTCTTTTTCAATACTTATTAAACCCTCGATATATTTTTTTGTTTCCTCGTAACTTTTATGGGTGTATATGTTAAGATCTTTTATTACTTCTTCTTTGCTTAATTGTCCAGAGGTATCGTTTTTCAGAGATAGTATTAAAGCTTGAGCTTCTATTAAATAACTTATTGATTTTTGCATGTGTTCATGAATTGAAATGATTTTAGGATATTCTTTATATTTCGAGGCGATCTCATCGATTTCTTTTTTTACATCCAACAAATTATTATATTTTTGCTCATGAAATTCAAGATTTTGCTTTATTATCCCAGGTATTTGTCGTATAACCAAAAGTCGTATACCTAATTTAGCCGTATCCTGCCTGTACGATTTTATTTTATCTTTCATTTCCAGTTCGATTCTCTGAGTCCTTGCTTGTTCAAATAAAGTTTTAGCATCCTTATTCCGAGGGTCATCCATAAGAACGTCATTAAAAAGCTTCTCGGCATCCTTGTAACGTTCTTCTTTTAATGCAGCTTTCCCCTCTCTCATGGCCTTATCAAAGGGTGAACCGCATGCACTTAAAAACAAATACAACGCTGCCAAAACTAAGCATAACTTTTTCATGGTTACTGTTCCCTTCGTGATAAAATATGTACAGAATTATTTTAGTGAGTATTTTCCGATATGGCTACAGAAATCAACACGACAATGACTGCTAGAGAAGAGGGGGGGATCACCGTTATAAATAAAAAAATTTCAATCGAAAAAAAGGACGCCGCCAGCGCCCTTTTTTCATCCATACAAACACCTCTTTTACTCCCCACCAGGATACGTCTCCCGCAAAAACTTCACCGACTGGCGAATCAGCTCCTTCAGAACTTCCACGTCAATGTCCGCCACCTTGTTGATGTAGACGCAGCCTTTGCCTGACGTATGTTTTCCAAAATCCTTGAGCAGCGCCTCACGCTGATCGTCTCCCGGGGCCAAATACAGGCTGATTTTCGCTTTTCGCGGGGAAAACGAGACGAGCGGCGCATCTCCCTCATGGCCCGAAGCGTATTTGTAATGGTACGAACCAAAGCCGATGATGCTGGGTCCCCACATTTTTGCCGGATAACCCGTCGTTTCCGTAAAAAGATCCAGCAGCTTGTACGCATCCTCGCGTTTGCCGGGGTGGTAGATTTGCTCGATGAATTCGATGACGCTGTTTTCGGTTTCCTTCGTTTTCAGCTCATACATGAACCGGCACTCCTTTGCGGGGCATTCGCCTGTTTGCCAATCATCATACCTTATTTCGGACGGGATTTCAGCTCGTCGCTGTTCCGGGGTTATCCGTTACTTTACGGAGTAAATTCCATCTTTGTAGACCAGCGTGTAGATCATGCCCTCGTCCGTCAGGAAGGCGTCGCGAATGCGGTCGTTCACCAATCGGACGTTGCTGCCTTTGGCATCGACCTTGTACAATCCGGGTTCATACCCGTTCGATACATAATACAGGCCTGTTTTGCCCGCGTAAAATGATGTGACCGATTTGTCGCTTCGTTTGAATTCTTTTCCCGCCGACGGATCGTATTGATACAAGTCCCCAGGGACGGAATCCTTGCCTGCCTCATTTGAGGTGTAGTAAAAGCTTCCGTTTGCAAATTGAAAGTTCAGCATTTTTCTAGACACAACGGTTTCGGGGGTTGCTCCGTTCAGGTTGGTTTTGCTCAGGTAACCCGATTCGGCGTCGATATAATAAACATCGCTGCCGATCATCCAAAAGTGGCTGGCCGGAGGCGTCAGTTTCGTCTGCGTCGAGTCTGTCGGATTAATTTTGTACACCGCGCTTTGGTCGTTCGGATCGGCTTCTTTATAACCTAACGTATACAGGTAGCCGTCTTTTACGTACATGGTGTTGTTCGATGCATAACCTATTCCGCCATCCGGGCTAAGCATCCGGTTAACCCCGTAAGCAAACTCCGGTTGGCCGATCGGCTTTTGTTCCCCTGTTTTCAGGTTGACGCGAGCCAAATTGCCTGACATGTCGGTCATGAAATTAAAGTTGGCCTTGTACAGATAGTCCCCGGACTTCACGTATCCGGCAAAACTTTTGGCACCGGCTACCGGTTTTAACACGCCTTTTTCGACTTTGTACAAGTCCACCCGGCCCAAAGTGAGTTCCCCGTTATTCAATGTGACAAACAAATCGTTATCGATCGATTCGACGCTGCCCAGAAAAAGCCCTTGATCCGGTCCCATCGGCTTCAGCGAACTAACTTTTTGCGATTTCTGAGTTTTTAAATCCAGTGCATGCAGTTCGGCCTGGTTGTTGATGTATGTCGCATAATAAAGCTTGCCGTTAAGAACTTGAAGCGATGTTATTTGCGGTTTCCCCGGCAGTTGAATTTGAACCTCTTTTTGCCCGTCCGTTTTTTTGAAGATTTGCTCGATCGTATCGTTTTTTGTATAAGTTCGTTTGATATAATAGATCGTATTTCCATACCGGGTTAACGGCGAGATATCTGCCGACATTTTCAAAGGCTTCCGCGGATCGGACAGCTGCGTTTTGATGCGGTCTTTGAGGGCGGCAGACTGCGTATCCTGCAAATCCACGGGAGCGCTTCCCATCAGGAGGAGTCCGTCGGACCATTGAATGTTTTTTCCGAGCGCTTCGGCTGTGCTTTTTAATGGAAGCATGATCTGGCCGTCTATTTTTTGCGGCGCGGCGTCTATCTCGCGGGGTTCGTTGTTGATCCGCATCGTGGTGCTGTTCACCTTCAGCTTGATGGTCTTCTTTGTCTCGTAGTTTACGAGCATCACATCGTCGGGACTTTTCGGCTCCCAAATGGCCTGCCAGGTTCCTTGGCCCTTGTCCAGCTCGTTGGCGAGGGTGCTCATCAAGCGGATCGGGACGTACACGCGTCCTTCGCGCTGAACGATCCGGTAATCGCTGAAGTAGTTGGCCATTTGCCCGTTAATATAGGCTTTTCCTTGAAAGTTTTGCGGGATGATCACGATGTGGTCGAATGCCTTGCTTAAAGATTCCGGGGTGGTGCTTTCAGCCGCGTAAGCGGGAATGCTGCCAAATGCGAGCCAGGCAGACAACAACAGGGCGATGCTTTTGGATTTGTTCATTTGTTCCTCTCCTTGTGAATGGTTTGCTGGAAAACGAAAGTTGAAATAGCAGGCTTAGGGGGAGATGTACACAGAAGATGTTTAAAAGTATAGACGCAAAAAGGAGGGGAGAGGTTACCTTCTGATTTTCGAACGTGAAAAGAAAAGCCCTTCCGCACCCGGAAAGGCTTTAACGACCAATCAGCTTCGGACCGTCTTTAACGCCGTTGCCCATTTATTGTTAGTTAGTTATAACTAACATCCCGTTCGAAAAAAACTTCGCCTTAAGATGAAAGATCGCTATTCCCCGATAGCTCCTCCTTTCCTCGCAGTATGGTTCTTCTGACAAAAACAGCGAAAATGAGCAAAGAAAGAAGTCCGGACACCGCGCATGCGGCAAACAAGAAAGGGTAACCCAGGTACTGGGAAATCAGGCCGAGCACCATCGACCCTAGGCCGATCCCCAAATCCATGGCGGTGAAAAAGGAAGCGTTGGCCACGCCTTTTTTCGTTGGGGCGACGAGGTTGACGGTTGCCGTCTGCAGCGTGGGCTGCGCCGATCCGAAGCCGATTCCGTACAACACCGCGGAGCACATTACGCCCACGTAACCGGTGGATATGCTTAACACAGCCAGCGCAATGACCGCTATGATCACGGCCGGGATAACGACTGCCCCTTCGTTGTACCGATCCGCCAGTTTTCCGGCAAAGGGACGGGTGATCGTCAGGACGATGGCGTAAACCAAAAAGAACGTGCCTGCATTGACTTGAATGGATTCGGCAAACAGGGGGAGGAACGTGGTGATCCCGCCGTACGTCAGCGCCAGAAAAAATATCGATGCCGATATAGGCAGCACGGATTTGTCGAAAAACACCATTTTGTTTTTGCGGTCCGGCCGGAAGGCGGGGACCCTGATAAACAATGCAATCGCGATGGCGGCGGCAGACAGGCAGGAGGCAAGCAGAATGGTGCGGTCAAAGGCGTAATGGCCGATCATCCACACCCCGACGATGGGGCCGATGGCCATCGATACCGTCATGGACAGCCCATACCATCCCATACCTTCGCCCCGGCGCTCCTCCGGTATGACGTCGGTGATCGAGGTTCCGATCGACGTCGTGGAAAGGGCCCAGCCGAAGCCGTGCAAAATCCGCAGCAGCAGCAACAGGATGAGTCCGCTGGCCCAGTTGTACAAAAACATCGAGACGGCAAACAAAACAAGTCCCGCCAGGATAAACGGACGTCTGCCAAAACGGTCCAGAAGTCCGCCGACGATGGGGCGGGCAACCACCGCGGATAACGTAAACCCGCCGATGATGAGTCCCAGCTGTGCTTCGTTGGCGCCGAGTTCCTTGATATGCAGCGGCAGCGTCGGAAGCAGGATATAAAAACCGAAACATAAGAAAAACAACGTCACCATCAATCCGACAAACGTTTTGGTCCACAATCGGTCCATAAAGCAGCCTCCTCTATGAGCATGGTAATGATATATATGTTAGTTACTAGTAACTAACATTCAATCCAAAAAAAATTACGTCTTTAACCCTCTGGCCAATATGGATATCGATTCTTCGATGTGGTCTTCCCGTACTTCAGGAACGATACCCTCCAGCATCGTGCTTGCCACGAACTTCCCGTAATTGAACTTCATGACCGTCAGAGCCTGGATTTCAGGGTCGCCTTGAACGACTTTGCCCTTTTCCTGCATGGTTTTGAGATATTCGGCGACGATGCTTAGGAACCTCACAGCATTGTTGTGCACACCCCGATGGATTTCAGGCATCGTTTTTCGTTCCATGACGGAAATCAAATAGATTTTTTTATCTCTTTTTAGTACGTCATGGTACAGTTTGCTGATCATCAATAAATCGGCTTCGAGCTCATACGTGATGTTCTGCTTAATGATCTGCTCGATCGGGGTGGAGAACATGTAATGCTCCAAAATAGCTTCCAAAATCGCCTTCTTAGAGCCAAACGTCCGAAAAACGGTCATCTCGCTGACGGATGCGGCGGCGGCAATTTCCTTGATCGTAACGGCTTTATAGCCTTTTTCGGACATGAGTTCGACGGTGGCTGCCAATATTCGGTCGGCCGTGTTTTCGGTTTTGGTACTCAGACGGTATCACCTCGCTGTTGCGTTAGTTAGCGACAACTAACATTTTTACTTTGATCATATAATTCCAGGCCTTGGATGTCAAGGGGGTCAGGAGCCCGACCGACGAAACGATCGGAGCTCCTGCTTTTTTTTGATGATGATCGATGCAAACTAAAACGCCCAATTACCGTTCCGGAACACCGGCTCGATGGCGCCGTCGGCGGTAATGCCGTCAATGTCCATGTCCGCCGAGCCGATCATGAAGTCGACGTGAATCAGGCTGTGGTTCAGCCCGGCTTGGTCCAGCTCTTCGCGGGACATTGCCAATCCGCCTTCCACGCAGGTTGGGAATGCATCGCCCAGAGCCAGGTGGTTGGAGGCATTTTCGTCGTACAACGTGTTGAAAAAAATCAAATCCGATTCGGAAATCGGCGAGCGATGCGGCACCAGCGCCACTTCGCCCAAATAACGGGCGGCTTCGTCGATGCTGAGCATCGTTTGTAACGATTCATAACCCGTTTCCGCGGAAAAATCGACGACCTTGCCGTTTTCGAACGTCAGGCTGAAATTTTCGATCAGGTTGCCCTGGTAGCTAAGAGGTTTGGTGCTGCGCACGACGCCGCGGGTTCCTTCCTTGCGCGGCGACGTAAACACCTCTTCGGTTGGCACGTTCGGGTTAAACGGGTTGTTCTGCGCGTTGACCGCGGTGCCGCCGTTCCAAATATGATGATCCGGAAGCTCGACCGTCAGGTCGGTGCCCGGGGCGCGATAATGCAGCTTTTTGTATTGTTTGCGGTTGAGGTAAGCTCTTTTGTCATGAAGGGTTTCGTTATGCTCATGCCAAGCCTGTACCGGCTGCTCCCGGTCGGCGCGGGACGCCTTGAAAATGGCCTCCCACAGCGCTTGGATCGCCGCTTCCTTGTCGAGGTCCGGGAATACGAGCTTCGCCCAGCCTTCGGACGGCACGCCGATGATCGACCACGTGAATCTGCTGGCGGACATGTCCGCCCTCCATTTGGCCAGCGCTGCTCCGGCGGCTTTGGAACTGGCTGCAATCCGTTTCGGATCGATGCCTTTCAGCAGTTCCGGGTTGCTGGATTCGAGAAACAAAAAGGCCCCGCCTTCCTCGCCGAACTGCTGCACCGCTTGCGCTCTCCATGCCGGATAGGTTTCAAAAGCTTCGTCCGGCGCGAGGCGGTATTTGATCTGCGTGCTGATCTCATCTTGCCATTCGATATGGACGAGTTTGGCACCGGCTTTATAGGCCTGCTCCGTCACCAGACGAACGAATTCGGGCTGATGGATCGGCGCGCTGATCCACAGCGATTGGCCCGGCTGAATGTTCACCGCGATTTTGACGGCCAGCTCGGCGTATTTTTCTAAACAGCTTTGGAAATGTATCATGATTTCCTCCTTCGGAATCGGGTTCAGGATATATCCATTCGTCTTTGTTGGTTCGATTTCCTTTTTTGGAGGCCGAGAAGACGCCATGCAAAAAAAGAGGCAACCCCTTTGTAAGCAAATGGGCTGCCTCTTTCCGATTTGTCAGGATCTTTCATCCGGGCGGCGAGTCCGGTTAAAGGGGGCCGGGAACGTCCGGACGGGTTATGCGGTTTTGGCTTCGAGCCGCCGGGCAATGATGGATAGGGTATAGTTGACGGCAAAATACAATACGGCGGCCAAAAGCAGGGACGGGATGACATAGTTCGGGCTGTGCCCTTGCAAGATCTGGATGTTATGCATCATTTCCGGGAGCAAAATAATGACGCAAAGCGAGGTATCCTTGAGCAGGGAGATGAACTGGCTGACGATCGGCGGCACCATGCGGCGCAGCGCGAGCGGGAGAATGATGTAGCGCATCGTCTGCATGTAGCCGAGCCCGGAGGAACGGGCGGCTTCGATCTGGCCGCGGTCCACGGAGTTGAGGCCGCCGCGGACGATTTCGGAGATCATCGCGCCTTCGAAAATGGTCAGGGCGGAGACGGCCGCCCACAACAGCGGGAGCTTGACCCCGACTAACGGAAGAACGATATAAATGAAATAGATGATCAACAGCAAAGGTAAATTGCGGATCAGATCGATGATGACGGCTAAAACACGATACAGGATCGGAATGCGGGCATAACGAATGGCGCCGAGCAGCGTGCCGAGCACGAAGCTGAACGCGATCGAAAGGGCAGCCACGAGAAGGGTGACGCCGAATCCCTGCAAAATGAAGGAAAGGTTCGGCCAGGAGTACGCTCCCGCAAAATCCATGCTTTAAGCCTCCTTTCGCAAAAGTGATGCGTTTCCCCGGTCTAACGGTCCGCGGCGCGGAACCTCCGTTCCATGTAATGCACCGCCATGCTCAACGGCAGGGTCAGGATAAGGTAAAATAAAGCCACGATCGTGTAGACGGTTAACGGCAGGAAGGTGTCGGCATTGATCAGGTCGGCATAATACATCAAATCGAAGCCGGAGACGACGGCGAGAATGGACGAGTTTTTCACCAGGTTAATAAACTGATTGCTGATTGAAGGCAGCACGATTTTGATCGCTTGCGGCAGGATGATATGCACCATCGTCTGCATATAGGAAAGCCCCGTTGCCCGGGCCGCTTCGCTCTGGCCGGATGGCACGGACTGGATCCCTGCGCGGATGGCCTCGGCGATGAAGGATGCGGTATATACCATCAGGCCGAGGGTGCCGGACGTAAAACCGTCCAGCGGCACGCCAAGCGTCGGCAGCCCGAGGAAAAAGACGAATACGACGAGCAACAGGGGGATATTGCGGATGAATTCGACGTAAGCGGTACCGATCCAGTTCAGCGGCTTCAGCGGCGCGATGCGCATGACGGCGATGATCGTCCCGAGAATGAAGCTGCCGACAAGGGCAAGGGCGCTGGAACCGATCGTATGCAAAAAACCTGCGGAAAACCGGTCCCAATGGTCAAAAAGGATGTGGATGTCGAACTTTCCCTCCATGCTTAAACTCTCCTTTCCCTAAAGATAAGCCCGAAGGAGGACGGGGGGAGGCCGAAGCCTCCGATGGATGCCGCAACTTTCCCTTACTCCGGCTTCACGCCCATCCATTGCTCGTATAACTTGTCGTATTCGCCGCTTTCTTTCATTTCCTTCAACAGGTCGTTGACGACGCTGACGAATTCCGAGTCCCCTTTTTTGATGGCGATGCCGTAAGGCTCGTCGGTGAAGTTGCCTCCGACCAGCTCATAATTTGGATCCTGCTTCTGCATGCCGAGCAAAATGGCGTTGTCGGTCGTCAGGGCGTCCCCTTGGCCGGCTTTCAGCGCGGTGAACGCATCCTGGTAGTTTTCGAATTCCAGCACGGTGGCGTCCGGCGCTTTTTCGCGGATGTTTTTCGCCGAAGTCGAACCTTTTACGGCCAACACTTTGGTTCCTTTTTTCAAATCCTCCAAGCCTTTGATAGGGCTGCCCTTTTTGACGAGAAGGGATTGGCCCGCCTTAAAATAGACATCGCTGAAGTCGACCTGCTTCTTGCGGTCTTCCGTGATGGTCATCGTCGCGATGATCAGGTCGATATCGCCGTTTTGCAGCAGCGGAATCCGGGTTTTGGAGGTAACCTCCTTCAGCTCCACCTTGTTTTCGTCGCCGAGGATCTTTTTGGCGAGCGCTTTGGCGATATCGATATCGAAACCTTCGACCTTGCCCGTAGCCGGGTCCTTCAGCCCGAACAGCTTCGTGTCGTATTTCACGCCGGCGATGACCTTGCCGCGCTCCTTGATGGCCGCCAGGGTGCCTCCCTCGGCGTTCTTTTTCCCGCCGCCGCAGCCGGCAAGCGCCAGGCAGGCGGCAAGCAGGATCAGCAGCAGGCTGACATAAGATCTTTTTTTCATTCGTTTTTACCCCTTTCTTTTTGCGTGTTCCCGAAGCATATGTAAGCCGCAGTGATCAATCATCAATCAATGCCGGATCAGGCGGCTGAGGAACAGTCTGGCCCGCTCCTCGCGCGGCTCCCGGAAAAAATCGGCGGCCGTCGCTTCCTCGAGGATTTGGCCGTTGTCCATGAATACGATCCGGTCCGCGGCTTCCCGGGCAAATCCCATCTCATGCGTGACGATGACCATCGTCATGCCCTCATGGGCCAGGTCCCGCATGACGTCCAGCACTTCGCCGATCATTTCCGGATCGAGGGCGGAGGTGGGTTCGTCGAACAGCATGATTTTCGGCTTCATGGCGAGCCCTCTGGCAATCGCTACCCGCTGCTGCTGGCCCCCGGAGAGCTGGGAAGGATAACTTTCGGCCTTGTCGGCGATGCCGACCCGCTTCAAATACGCAAGGGCTCTTTCCTCCGCCTCCGCCTTGCTTAAGCCGAGCACCTTCATGGGAGCGAGCGTGATATTGTCGATCACTTTTTTATGGGGATACAGGTTAAAATGCTGGAATACGATGCCGATGTCGCGGCGGAACCGGTTAATGTCGATTTTTTTATCGTGCAGCGGCGTGCCGGCCACAACGAGCTCGCCGGAGGATATCGTTTCCAAGCGATTGATGCAGCGGAGCAGCGTACTTTTGCCGGAGCCGGAGGGACCGATGATGACGACAACCTCGCCTTCTTCGATCCGCAGATTGATATTTTGCAGAACCTGAAAGCTGCCATAAGCTTTGTCGACCTTGCGAAACTCGATCATATCGATGACCTCCCTTCGTAAATGGTTGCGCCCGGCTTCCAAATTGGACGCCATACATCTTTACAATATATGGCCGGGCTACGGGCATCATGCTAAATATTGCGACCTGCATGTCCGCTTCCGGTGAACATGAAAAAGCCCGAGCCTATCCTAGGCACGGGCTTTGCGTATCTAATAACTACCGTTTTTTCTTGGCTAGTGCGGCAACAAGAGAAATGATGGACAACACGAGCGCGGCAATCGAGACGACCAGCGTAGCGGTTTGTACGCCACTGGAGGACGAGTTGTCGGAGGCGGCGGGAGTCTTAGCGGCGTTTTCCGCGCTGCCCGCGTTCCCTTGCGTCTGGTCTTGCTGTCCTCCGGCCGCGGCATTATGGCCGTGATCGGCCGGTGCAGCGGCCTGACCGGCAGCGGTCGTGATTTTCGTGATCGAATGCGGGGATTCGGAGCCTTCGTCGCCGCTCCATTCCACGATGCTTCCGTCTTTGTAATACTGGAACGCATCCCAGGCGACTTCCGTTTCTTTGCCGGGATTATGGGCCACGAAATTGAACTGCTGGAATTCGCCGGCTTGAATGCCTGCGCCGGTCGCTTCCCAGGTGATGCTGCTGATTTTGCCGGAGCCGTCCTTTTCGGTGGCGACTTTCCAGTCCGGAACCGGCTGATAGTTCATCAGTTCGACGCCTTCCGGCACTTTCAAGGTGACTTTGGTCGTCGGGATTTCTTTTTCGGACGGAATTTTGATCGTATAGGTTTCCCAGGCATCGGGCTGGGAAACGGCGGGCTTGACGGTGACATGCGCGCTGGCGATCCCCGAAAAGAGCAGGAATCCCGCTGCGGCGGTCGCAATAAACGGAAGACGTTTAAACAGTTTCATCATCGTTTCTCTCCTTATTTGCATTTTGGATTTGTTTCAACTTTTTCATTTCATGGCCTTAATGATTACCGACATGAATGACGATATCGGTGTCCCAGGACTCGAGCTTGTCGGTCAGGACGTGCACATGGACGTTCCATTTGCCGGCCATCGTGATCAGATTGCTTGCTTTGAAGCCTTCCGGCTTGCCGCCCGGCATCACGATTTCGTATTTGCCCATGTCCATGTCAAGATGCGTCAGCGTGAGCTTCACCTGCTGAATCGCCGTCACGGGCTGCCCTTGACCGTCTTTGATTTGCACCTCGAATTCGTTCGTGCCTGTTACGTTCGGAGTGATTTTCAGCGCGACGACTGCTTTGTTTTCCAGCGTCTGCTGCACGTCGACCGGCCCGGGCGAAGAAGCCGCCGTAGGCATGTTGGTCAGGGCCGCTGCCAGTACCAGGGCCAATACGCCTGCTGTAAGTTCAAACCACACGCCCGCCCCCAAGGATTGTTTGCCTTCTTTGCCGCGCAGCCAGTTCATGGCGGCGCAGCCGACCATGACGAGAAGCAGGGCGCTTTTGCCGTATAGGATCTTTCCGTACGCCGTGTGGAAAAGCGAATACCACGTCGGCACGTTTTGCAGGCTGGCATATACTCCGCTGATCAGAATCAGGACCACGAAGACCGTGCCCCATAAGCTGAATCTCCGGATGACGGCAAAATATCCCTGTTTTCGTTCCTCGGCCCCGGACGGCAGGGCCGCTTCTTTCGGCAGCAGCGCCCCGAAGGCCAGCAGGCTGCCGAGCCACAGGGAAGCGGCGCCCAAATGAAGGAAGTCCATCGCGATGCCGAGCGCTTTTTGCGAAGAAGCGGCCGGATGGCCGATAAAAGCTTTGGCCAGCAGCAGGACCATCACGAGCAGAAAGGCGACCGTACCCGCGATGTAGGCGTTGTCCTTGTCCTTGATTTTCGGCAGGGCGTAGGCGAGACCTATAAGAATCGCCAGCAGCAGCAGCTGCACCAGCCAGACTTCGCCGAAGCTCGTAATCCGCAGCATTTTGAGCAGCAGGGACGGGTCGGCCGCAACGCCGCTCCAGCCGACGCCGGCATCGATCCCCGTTTGCAGCGGCAGACTGATCAGGAAGCTTGCGGCGAACACGGCGATGCTGATCCACATTAGCCATAAGCTCCGGCGCGACCACGGCGGACGGATTCCCGCACCGGCCGGAAGCAGGTACAGCTGGTAGAAATAAACGCCTGCAAGGAAGGCCAGGCTGATGTAAATAAGCCAGCGAATGGCGATCAGGTCGGCGCCGGGCCAACCGGCGGACACGACCGTTTCGGACCCGGCCGCACCGCTGCCGCCTTCACCGATCCGGAACGAATAGGTTCCTTCGATGGGGTGCCCGTCGGCGGATACCGCTTTCCACTGCACGGCATAAATGCCGTTGGGAAGATTCGGCTGCAGGTCGGCCTCGAGCGCCGAGTTTTCCCCTTCGGGGAAACGGCTTTCGCTCGCGTTGACCGTCTTGCCGGCGGAGTCCGTCACTTTGATTGCGTGGAAAGCCTTTTGCAGCGGTTCGTTGAAATAAATGTCAATTTTGGCCGGAGGCTTTTGCAGCGCCTCGTTTTCGGCCGGAGACGACTTGACGATATACGCATGGGCCGAAACCGTTCCGGGATACAGCAGCAGGACGGCAAGGATCACCGTCATCAAACCGGAAAGCAGCCGCGTTTTTGTGTTCAATGGATCACCTTCGATCTGGGGATTTGCAAAAAGGCGTTGGCGTGGAAAGCCTGTTTGCAAACCACCGGATTGTTGTTCTTTGGGAAGAGGATTTTGCAAAATGTGATGAAATATACGCCTGAACGGCAATGAAGGACAAAGGTTCGCCCCTTCCGTCACGTTTCCTTTAGCCCAGAAATCATTGTATAGCCGGACTTTCCGGAAGGAAATGACCCGTGTGGGCTATAAGGACCACGGACAAACTTCCGCCCGAAACCGAAAATGCCTCAAACCCGCGGCGCAGCGGGGAAAGACGGGCATGTGGCAAAATTCCGAAAAGTGCAGGAAAACGAAGCATTTGGTGGAAGGGAAGCGCTGCGGTTTCCAACTGGATCAAGCTCAGGGATTTTTTGTGAACGTCCAAGCCGGCGATGCCCTTCATCTGGAAGGAAGAGCGGCATCGCTTCCGGTACATGGAGGCGCATCGGCTCTCTAACGGGGGATAACGGAGGAAATCGGAGCATCTTTCCGGCTGGCACCGTTTATGGCGGGCTCCCGCGGGCTCAGCTGTCTCAGGGAAGTTTCTGGTTTTTTCTGAACGTTTTCAATCTGTTTCACATCGTTTTATAATAAATGAATAAGAAAAACTTCCCGAGCAGGGGAAATCATTTATCAGGAGTGATGACATGAGCCAGGCCGTATTGGAGCGTCGCAGCGAGATGCTGAAAAAACACATTCAACAACTGCTTATCCGGGATAACCAGCACGGAATCAGCCGGCAGCAGAGCTTGTTTCTGCAGCAAATGATCAAGGAGCTTCATCAGACTTCGCATGAAATGAACGGCAGCAAATAAGACTTAGGCAACGTGTGCAGGAACCGGAATCATTTTGGATGTTCATAAGATCAGAATAAGGCTGTTCCCCAGAACCGCACCCCATGTAGACGAAAACAAAACTACGATGGGGGGCCGGGTTCAGGGAACAGCCTTTTTGTTCATTGTATTAACCCAAGGTTGGGTGCTCTTCTCCGTTTGTGTCCCAGACGCCCACGCCTTTTTCTTCAATGTATCCGATGAACAGTCCGGCAAGCTCGGGATCGAACTGGGTCCCCGAACAGCGGCGAAGTTCCTCCACGGCTTCCTGGACGGATTTGGTCGGCTGGTAAGGCCGTTCCGAGGTCATCGCGTCGAAGGAATCAATGATGGTCAGCATCCGGCATAATAGCGGAATTTCGGCCCCTTTATAGCCGTGGGGATACCCGGTACCGTCAAACCGTTCATGATGCAGCTCGATGTACGGCGCGAGATCCTTGAACTTGTCGCTTGTGATCGCCATTTCCTTGCCCCAGTTGACGTGTTTCCGGACCGCTGCCCATTCTTCGGGAGTTAGCTTGCCTTTTTTGTTCAAAATTTCCCACGGAATTTCCAATTTGCCGATGTCGTGGATCAGGGCGCCGAGCACGAACTGCCTGCGGGCACTCGGATCGAGCTTCAATAGCAGGCTCATGTCCATGGCATAGCGGAATACCCGCTTGGAATGTTTAAACGTATTGATGTCTTTATACAAAAAAAGATTCAGTAGCTGCTCGATGTCCCGCACATCCTGCGCGATTTCGATTTCTTGCTCGAGCGGGACGGAGCTGCCGTAGATGTACGCGACATTTTTGCCCTGCTTTTTGGCGTCGTACAGCGCCTGATCCGCCTGCAGGACAAGCATGGATTTGTCGTGGATGTCGATATGGTAACCGGAAATGCCCGCCGAAAAGGAAAGGCATGCATGCGGCAAAATTTCCACTCCGGCAAAGGGCGTATCGTTGACCTTTTTGCGCAGCCGGTCCACGAACACGAGCGCCTCCTGTTCGGTAAACCCGGGCATCAGCAGCGTAAATTCCTCTCCGCCGTACCGGGAAGCGGTGATGTTCGCCTGCTCGGCTTCCTCTTTCAAGATGGACCCGAGCAGCCCCAGCAGCTTATCTCCTTCCAAATGGCCGAAATGGTCGTTATACCGTTTGAAATCGTCGATATCGATCATGACCAGGGAAAGGGGGGAGCCCTCGGTCCGGGCCTGCCGGATTTCGTCCTCGAGAAGGCTTTCGAAATAGCTGTGATTGAACAGCCCCGTGCGCTGATCCCGGATCGCCCGTTCCTGAAGCTGCAAATACATATCGAACAGCTTTTTGAAGAGGTGGGACAAAAAAATGCTGATGCCGAGGAACAATATGAGCCCGGTCACCCCATTGTTTTCGATCAGAATGGTAAGAACGAGCGACAAAATCAGGATGCACGTGTACACAAGCGCCGACTCCTGCAGCAGCCCCCTGACGGTGGCGCCGATCCGGCTCCGGTCGGTGAGATAATAATAGATTCCGATGCAGAGGACATTGACGGCGAAGTATATAATCAGGGCGCCTACATAAGATAGTAAATACCGGTTTTCCAATTGTCCCAGCCGGCCTCCAAGCCCGCCGAAAACGGCGCCGGCCGCGCTGATCATAATCGCGTAAATGGAGAAATTGGTAAAATGCTTCCATCCCGACACCTTCCGCTCGACAAGGGCGAACAGAAGCGAGCTCAGGAAAAGGAGGGCAAGCGCCGCCGGCGTCCCGTAAATAAAGAGGCAGGCAAGGTACACCGCCGAATCCATCGACTGTTTATTGCCTTCCGGGGGAATCTGAAAAGTATAAAAATATAGGACAAGAGACGCCGCGAACATCGACGCCGGCACCGCCCACTGTCCGGACGCAAAATCCCAAGAAAGACGGCTGATTTGCAGCCCAAACAGGAAGGTGCCGAGGACGCAGAACAAAAGGGCATTCATGTTTGCCGTAAACCAGGATCGCATGATCGGGTATTTTTTTACCATGGATATTTCCCCTGTTCAATCAGATTGTTCTGAAAGTTGAAGCATGAAGCAAATCCTATCAAAACAACATTGCTTGTTAAATCAATATAAGGGAATCGTTTTTAGTTCGCAAATATTGTTTCGCATTCCATGCAGCGGGTTGGCAAAAAAAACGAAAACCGGGCCAGGGGAAATCGGATGCGACGATGCCGATGAATGCCGCTTGCATACCTAGAGGGGGTATAGTATAATGATCTCGAAGGCTTCGATATAAAGGAGGTGGAGTGAGATGATTGCCCAGACTGAACTTAAGGAGAAAGATCCAGCCGGAAACGATGCCGGGCTTCGGAGCGATGCCTGTTCGGAAGGGTGCAGCGAGCGGCACAGCCACCATTCAAGTCAAACGAAAAATAATCTCATCACCCGCCTGAACCGCATCGAAGGACAGATTCGCGGCGTCAAGGGCTTGATCGAAAAGGACACCTATTGCGACGACGTCCTGAATCAGATCGCTGCGATCCAGGCCGCTCTCAACGGGGTCGGCAAACTGCTGCTGGAAGGCCACATGAGAAGCTGCGTGGTCGAACGGATTGAATCCGGGGAATACGAAGTCATCGACGAACTGCTCGTCACCGTCAAGAAGTTAATGAAATAACATCCCGCTGCCGGGATGAACCAAAATCCGAGGAGGAAATATACCATGAAAAGCGTAACTTTGAATGTTCAAGGAATGTCCTGCAGCCATTGCGTCAATGCGATCGAAGGCGCCATGAAGGAAATCGGCGCAACAGGCAAAGTCGATTTGGCCGACAACAAAGTAACGGTGGATTTTGACGAAAATAAATTAAGCCTCGAGAAAATCAAGGAAGCCATCGAAGAGCAAGGCTACGATGTAGTTTAAGATTTTCGGCGGGGAATCTCTGGCGGCGGCTGACCTTTTGACAGGTCGGCCGCCGCCTTTTTGTTTTTTATTTTGCGCCGGCGCCAAGGTTTGTCCTTCTGAGAATGAGCCATTCTGCATATAATACGCCAACAGGGTATGACTTGCGGAAAGGAGCCGGGACTATGGAACGGAATACGGGGAACCGGGAGCACGAAAGGCAAGCGACGCTGCTAATTACCGGGATGACGTGCGCCGCCTGCGCGGCCCGGATCGAAAAGGGCCTCGGCCGGATGGAGGGCGTCGTGCGGGCCCATGTCAACTTGGCTTTGGAGCAGGCGACCGTCTCCTACGACCCGAAATATACGGATCTGGGAAAAATGGAGGAAAAGATCGGATCGCTTGGCTACGGGATGATGAAGGAGACGATGGATTTCGATATTTCCGGGATGACGTGCGCCGCTTGCGCGGCCCGGATCGAAAAGGGGCTCGGCCGAATGCCCGGGGTTACGCGGGTAAACGTAAACCTGGCGCTGGAGACGGCCCGCGTGGAATATGCGGCAGGCATGGTCACCGTAAAAGACATGGAGAAAAAAGTGGAGCAGCTCGGCTATAAAGCCGTGCCGAAACGGGAAGCGAAGGACAGCGCCGAGCTCCGCCGGCAGGAGATCGGCCATAAACGCTTCAAATGGATGATGGCGGCCATTCTTTCCCTGCCGCTCTTGTGGGCGATGACCCAGCACTTCCCCATGACGTCTTGGATTCCGGTGCCTTCGCCGTTTCTAAATCCATGGTTTCAGCTGGCGCTGGCCACGCCGGTCCAATTCCTGATCGGCGGGCAGTTTTATGCGGGCGCCTATAAATCGCTGCGGGGCGGAAGCGCCAATATGGACGTGCTGGTGGCGCTCGGAACATCCTCAGCCTACTTTTACAGCTTGTTCCTGACCATCCGCTCCCTCGGATCGGACATGCACCACCCGGCGGAGCTGTATTACGAAACGAGCAGCGTTCTGATTACGCTGATTCTGGTAGGCAAATGGTTCGAAGCCTTGGCCAAAGGCCGCTCTTCCGAAGCCATCAAGAGCCTCATGGGGCTGCAGGCAAAAAGCGCGCTTGTGCTCCGCGACGGGCGCGAGACGAGCATTCCGATCGACGAGGTGAAGACCGGGGATACGGTCATCGTGAGGCCGGGTGAAAAAATACCGGTAGACGGATGGGTGCTTCAGGGCGTGTCCTCGGTCGATGAATCGATGCTGACGGGGGAAAGCCTTCCTGTCGCTAAACGCGAGGGCGATGCCGTCGTCGGCGCCACGATGAACAAAAACGGCATGCTGCGCATCCAGGCCGCCAAGGTCGGCGGCGATACGGCCTTGGCCCGGATTATCAAGGTCGTGGAAGAAGCCCAGGGCTCGAAGGCGCCGATCCAGCGGATCGCCGACGTCATCTCGGGCATTTTCGTCCCGATTGTCGTCACGATCGCCATCGCCGCGTTTCTGGTTTGGTATTTCTACATTCTTCCCGGACAGTTCCCGGCCGCGCTCGAAAAAGCGATCGCCGTGCTGGTCATTGCCTGCCCGTGCGCGCTTGGACTGGCGACGCCGACATCGATCATGGCCGGCTCAGGCCGGTCCGCCGAGCTCGGCATCCTGTTCAAGGGCGGGGAGCATCTGGAAGCGGCCCAGGGGATCGAAGTCGTCGTGCTGGATAAAACGGGGACGGTCACCAGTGGCAAGCCGGTGCTGACCGACGTCATCCCGGCGCCGCTTATGACGCAGCAATCGCTGCTCCGGACGGCGGCGGCCGTCGAGCGCAAGTCCGAGCATCCGCTTGCCGATGCCATCGTGGCCGGAGCGCTCGAGCGGAGCAAGGCGCTGCCGCTGCCGGAAGCGAAGGACTTCGAAAATTTGCCGGGATACGGCGTTTCCGCCCGAGTGGACGGGAGGCCCGTACTTGTGGGCACCCGCAAGCTGATGGAAGAGCGGGGCATCCGTATCGACCCGGCCATACATCCGATGAGGCTGCTTGAGGATGCAGGCAAAACGGCGATGCTTGTCGCCGTGGACGGCAAATACGCAGGGATGGTCGCCGTGGCGGATACGATCAAAGACACCTCCCGTGAGGCGGTATCCCGTCTGCATCAATTGGGCATCGAAGTTATCATGGTTACCGGCGATAACGAGCGTACGGCCAAAGCGATCGCCGACCAGGCGGGGATCCGCCGCGTGCTGGCCGAGGTGCTGCCGGAAGCCAAAGCCGATGAGGTCAAAAAGCTGCAGCAGGCGGGCAAACGCGTCGCCATGGTCGGCGACGGCATCAATGACGCGCCCGCGCTTGCCACGGCCGATATCGGCATGGCGATCGGCACCGGAACGGACGTCGCGATGGAGGCGGCGGACGTCACGCTGATGCGCGGGGACCTGAACGGCATCGCCGACGCCATCTTGATGAGCCGCCGGACGATGGGGAACATCAAACAGAACATGTTCTGGGCACTCGCCTATAACACGATCGGCATCCCGATCGCTGCTGCAGGTTTTCTCGAGCCGTGGCTGGCGGGAGCGGCCATGGCTTTCAGCTCCGTATCGGTCGTCCTGAACGCGCTGCGCCTGCAGCGGGCGAATCCGTAAATATCCGATGGAAGAGGTTGACAACAAAAAGTTTCATGCCCTATAATAGCCAATAATTTATAAAACCAAATGTAGGGATTAGAAATAGTAGAGGTGAAAGGACCTTTCAGAGAGCCGTTGGTTGGTGCGAAACGGCAGCGTCGATCACTTTGAACTCGTCTATGAACAGCTGCCCGACAATGTAGGGTTAGACGGCTTCCCCCGTTACAGGGATAGATGGTGATGGCCATCGAAAGAGATCATTTCGTTATGGAATGAATTAGAGTGGTACCGCGGGTTCAACCTCGTCTCTATACAGAGACGGGGTTTTTTTGTTGGTTAAAGTCCGGGTTTAACCAATAATCCTTCACTATATATCAAATAACCTTTGGGAGGAATGAACAATGAACCGTAACATTATCGTTTTGGACACGACGCTGCGCGACGGGGAGCAGGTGCCCGGCGCAAAACTGAACGTGCAGCAAAAGATCGAGTTTGCCCAGCAGCTGAAGCGGCTGAACGTCGACATCATCGAAGCGGGGTTCCCTGCGTCTTCCGCGGGCGATTTTCAAGCGGTCCAGGAGATTGTGCGCACGGTCGGCGACAGGGTATCGATTACGGCGCTGGCGCGCGCGGTGAAAAACGACATCGATGCCGTATATGAAAGCATCAAGCTTGCGCAGCATCCGTTCATCCATATCGTGCTCGGCACCTCGAACATCCATGTGGACAAAAAATTCAACCGTTCGAAGGAAGCCGTCATGCAGATGGGCGTCGACGCGGTCAAATATGCCAAAACGCTGCTGCCTGAAGTGCAGTACTCCACCGAGGACGCTTCCAGGTCGGACTTCGAATATTTGTGGCAAACGATCGAGGCCGTCGTCAAAGCCGGCGCAACCATCATCAACGTGCCCGATACGGTCGGGTACGCCGTGCCGGAGGAGTTCGGCGAGCTGATCAGCAAAATCAACGAGCGGCTGAAAAACTTGAACGACAAGGTCATCCTGAGCGTCCACTGCCATAACGACCTGGGGCTGGCCACGGCCAATACGCTGAGCGCGATCCATAACGGCGCCGACAAAATCGAGGTGACGATCAACGGCCTGGGCGAACGGGCGGGCAATACCTCGCTGGAGGAAGTGGTCATGGGCCTGAAGGTCAGAGAAAACTATTACGGCTGCAAGACCAACATCCAAACGACCGAGCTGCTCAAAACGTCCAGATTGCTGACCCATTTGACGGGGCTGGACGTGCAGGTCAACAAGGCCATCACGGGCGAAAATGCTTTTGCCCATTCCTCCGGCATCCATCAGGACGGACTGCTGAAAGACCGCCAAGTGTACGAAATCATGACCCCGGAAGAGGTCGGCGGGGAAAGCATGGAATTGATTTTGACCGCCCGCTCGGGCCGCCATGCCTTCAAAAACGCGGTGGAGAAAATGGGTTTCGACGTCAGCAACGCGGAGGATTTCGAATTGCTGTTCGGCAAGTTCCTCGCGCTGGCGGACGCCAAAAAAGAAGTGTACGACCACGACGTCTTTTACCTGGTGACCAATCACCGTATGTTGGATGAAAGCGCAAGCGGCCATTTGTATGAGCTGGAATCGTTCCAGGTCGTCACCAACGATCTGTATCCAACGGCCACCGTCAAATTGAAAAAAGGCTCCGAAATATACAAAGACAGCGCGGTGGGCGACGGCCCGATCGATGCTTTGTACAGCGTGATTAAATCGCTCGTCGGGCTGGACGTGCAGCTGAAGGACTACAAAATCAACAGCCTGTCCCGAGGCAAAGAAGCCGTAGGCCGCGTCAACATCCGGGTCGAATACCAGGGCAAAATCTACTCCGGACGCGCCATGGACACGGACATCATCAAAGCAAGCGCGCTGGCGTTCCTGAACGGCATCAATGCCGTGCTGCTGGACGCTTCGGCGGACGCTTCCGGGTCGGCGCCGGCAGCCAAGTAAAAATCATTGAAGGAACATACGAAACAAGGAGGAACAGACATGGGCGAAATTCATGAAGGGGTGCAGCAGGTGCAAGCCCTGCTGTCCGAAATGGGGTACGGCCATACCGTCGTTTGGCTGCCGGATAGCGCCAGAACCGCCCAGGAGGCGGCCGAGGCGATCGGGTGCGAGGTGGCGCAAATCGCGAAATCGATCATTTTCCGCCTGCAAAGCTCCGGTCAGCCGCTGCTGGTTGTCGCAAGCGGAGCGAACCGCGTCAACGAAAAACGAATCGCGGATTATGTACACGATACATTAGGCAAAGCCGATGCCGATTTCGTACGCGAGCGGACGGGGTTTGTCATCGGCGGGGTCGCCCCGGTCGGGCACCGGGAAAAGATGATCACCATCATCGACGAGGATTTGCTGCAATTCCGGACGATATGGGCTGCGGCCGGGCATCCGAAAACCGTGTTTCAGCTGACGCCGGGCGAGCTCGTCGCGATGACGAAAGGGCAAGTGATGCCCGTAAAATAAAACGAAGGATCAAATTGGCACAAAAGGCAAGGCTTCCGCAGCATTGAGACGAGGGTACGAGGGGATTATCATAGAAGATGAACCGTACAGATACGATCAGGAGGAGATTATTCAACATGAACGATACGATATCTTTATTGATGAATCATCGCTCGATCCGAAAATTTAAGGACCAGCCGGTCACCGAGGAGCAGCTCCGAACCATCGTTTCCGCGGCCCAAATGGCTTCCACCTCTAGCAATGTGCAGGCGTACACCGTCATTGCGGCGACGGACCCGGAACTCAAAAAAAGATTGGCGGAGCTGGCGGGGAACCAGGCTTACGTGGAGCAATGCCCGGTATTTCTCGTCTGGTGCGCCGATTTGTACCGGCTCAAGCAGGTGACGGCAGAGCCGCTGCAGGGCCGGGAGTCGCATGAGGATACCACGGAAAACTTTATCGTCGCGACGGTGGACGCCGCGCTGGCGGCCCAAAACGCGGCCATTGCGGCGGAATCGCTCGGCCTGGGCATCGTTTACATCGGGGGCGTCCGCAACCGGATTGCCGAACTGTCCGAGCTGCTCGGTCTGCCAGAGTTGGTATACCCGGTGTTCGGCATGTGCGTCGGCGTTCCCGACCAGGAGCCGGGACAGCGCCCGCGCCTGCCGCTGCCGTCCGTGCTGCACTATAACGGCTATTCCAAGGAACAAAGCGTGGCCCCGGTCCGGGAATATGACGTGACGATGGCCGCATACCTGAAGGAGCGGACCGGCGGCAAAAGGGATGCGACTTGGTCGCAAGTGATGGCCGACCGATTGGGCGAGCCGACTCGCCTGCACATGAAGCCGTTTCTGGACGGGAAAGGGTTCATGAAGAAATAAGCCGCCTGGCGCGCGGCCCGGTTAAATTCCGTAAAAACGCCTTGCGTTCGAATATAAGTGCTGCCGGGCTTCTTGCAGGGAAAAGCCTTGGATCCGGCTCCATTCTTCCGCTACCGCGGCGGTCATCCGCGGATGGGTCATCTGCCCGTCGAACGGACCTTCAAACGGCCACGGGCCGTCGGTTTCGGACATGACCTGACCGGGAGGATAGACGCGGGCGAGTTCGCGGATTTCCGGCTCATATGCGATATCCGGCGTGAAAGAAACGTAGTAGCCGTTTTCTGCCATACGCCGCACCGTAGCGGGCGAGCCTTTGAACCAATGGAAATGGGCCCGCTTCACGCCGTACCGTTCAAGCAGACGGCAGGCGACGTCGGCATCCTCGTATACCGCATGAAGCACGACCGGCTTGTCATGTTCCTTGGCGAAGGCGATAAACCGTTCCAGCAGCTCCTCGTAAGGTTTGCCGTCGAACGGCCGGCCGGCTTCTTCGGCTTCCTTGCGCGTATAATACGGTAGACCGACTTCGCCGACGGCGACCATGTCATCGGCATGCCTCCGCATCCAGGCCAGCAGCTCGTCCACGTCGCTTGGCGCCGGGACGGGCTGTTCCGGGTGGTATCCGAAGGCCGGATAGACCAGGGAAGGGTATTGCCGGGCGAGCCGCAGATTGCTGCGTGCGGATTCCAGGTGCATGGAAACGGTAATGACGCCTGCGATGCCGGCAGCCGGCAAGCCGGATAGGATGTCCCGCTGCTGGGCAGGGTCGTAAGCATCCAGATGGATGTGGGCGTCGATCAGCGGAGCCGCCTTTTCGTTCCGAGAAGGTTCGGCTTGAACGCTGTCGGCCGGGCGGGCTGCAAACTGAGGATTCGAATTCGGTTCAGGAGCAAAATTCACGGGTAAAATCCCTCCTTATTTGTCGTTCATCATGCGAATTATTCATTGTATGAACATGATTATAACAAATAGGCTTCGAGGGCACCCGAAAAGGTGCGTTTTTCCGGTGTCAGCGATTTTCCGCGCCGACCTTCAGCATATGCTGATAATTCGGAGGCAGCTCGTAGGTTTGCAGATGGCGGAAAGCCGCCAGCTTGACTTTGTCGGGGAACAGCGGAGAAATTTCAATCGTCATCCGGTCTTTTCCGACGCCGATATGCGGTCCTAGAACAGGGGAGACCTCAAGCGTGACGGAGAAGTGAAAGCCCCGGTCTCCCGGACCGCCGTTGACCCGTGTGGCCTGAAGGATTTCGATTTCGTAGGGATAAACGAGCGGATTCGCCGTCAGCAGGTTTTGGTAATAATCGTTTACGGCGTTTTGGATTTCGGGAAGAAGCAGCTCCAGCATCATGTCTTGGTACAGCTGCAGCTTCGGCTCTTTCGGCTGAAGCTCCTCCGCGGCGGCAACGGCGGGGCAAGAAGACAGGAAAACGGACAAGAGCAGCACGGCCGATCGTAGTTGGGATTTCATCGTTTCACCTCGTATACAACGTTCCCCTGATTTGGATGAAAATATTCGGCTTGTAAAACGATTCGAACATGATCGGAGATCAAGAACATCATCGGGGATCTATACAAAACGGCCCGTGCATGGGTTCCTTCGCGGAACGGCAAGCACGGGCCGTTTTTTATGCGGCCGAATCTTAAGTGGCTCCTTGCATTTTCAGCTGCTCTTCGCGCAGCCAGCCGGACAGCTCGCGTCTGAGCCGGATGAAATCGGGATGCTCGATGATGTCCTCGCGGCGCGGCCGTTGGAACGGCACGTCGATCTCGTGAAGCACCGAGGCGGGACGGCTCGAAAACACATAAATACGGCTGGATAGCAGCAGCGCCTCTTCGATATTATGCGTAATAAAGAGCACCGAGCGGCGGCTCTCCTCCCAAATATCGAGCAGCCAGCGCTGCATGTCGCTGCGGGTCAGGGCATCGAGCGCGCTGAACGGCTCGTCGAGGCACATCAGCTCCTGCGGGCTGAGCAGGGCGCGCAGGAAAGCGGCCCGCTGCTGCATGCCGCCGGACAGCGTATGCGGATGGTTTTTCTCGAATCCGCCAAGCCCGACCTTACCGAGCCATCGGCGGGCATTTTCGCGGGCTTCCCGATCAACCTTCCCTTGGACCTCCTGGGACAGCAGAACGTTGTCTTCGATCGTCCGCCATGGGAACAAGGCCGGCTGCTGCGGCATGTAGCTGATATGTCCCTGCTGGCCGGTTACGTCCGCGCCGTTCATGCGTATGCTGCCCGCATCCGGTTTGACGAGGCCGCCGATGATATGGAACAGCGTGCTTTTGCCGCTGCCGGAGGGTCCGAGGATGGAGACGAATTCGCCTTTGCCCACGGTCAGCGTCACGTCGTCCAGCACCTGCAGCCGGCTTCGCTTGGACCGGAAGGTTTTGCTGATGCCGGCCGCTTCGAGGGCGGGAACGGTTTGATTATCGCCGGTTTCCAGGGCAGCCGGCTTTTGTTCCAGCGTTGACATAGGTTTAGCAGCTCCTTTCTTTTCCGGTATCAGTTTTCCTGTTTCGGTTTCCACCGTACAAGCCATTTTTCAAGCAGGGCGATGATGCCGAACAGGAGCAGGCTTAGCGCCACGATGATCATGATGGCGACAAACATGCGATCGGTGCGGTAGCCCGATTTTTGCAGCATCATATAGTATCCGATCCCCTTGTCGGCACCGATCCACTCCGCAATGACCGCTCCCATCACGCTGTACGTCGCCGCGATTTTGACGCCCGAAAAGATCGCGGGCAGCGCGTGCGGCAGCTCCAGCTTGGCGAAAATTTGCCGCTTGTTCGCGCCGATCATCCGCATGTAATTCAGCATGACCCGGTCGGTCTGCTTCAGTCCGCCCATCGTGGCGACGGCAACGGGGAAAAAGCAGACCAGGGTAATGACGATCAGCTTGGGCAGCAGCCCGAAGCCGAACCAGATCATCAGGAGCGGGGCAAGCGCGATGGTCGGAATGTTTTGGCTCAAAATGAGCAGCGGGTACAAGGCCGACTTAAGAAACGGGACCAGGTGCAGGATCAGCGCGATGATCATCCCGACCGCCGTTCCGATGATAAATCCTTCGAGCGTCAGCCTCACCGTTGCCCCGACATGGCCCCACAGATCCCCGGCCCCAACTGCGGTTTCCTTGGCGATATCCACCGGGGAGGGGAGGATCCATTTTTCGATATGAAACAGCGAGGTGCTCAGTTCCCATGCGACCAAAAAGAAGAGGACCGCCACAAAGGGCGGCCATACGCTATTCCACCAACGTCTCATGGACGGTATTTCTCCGTAAGCCGCTCCATGCTGATGCCGCCGGGACGATGGGCGATTTTGATCTGGGAAATGATGCTTGGGCTGCCCGCCTCCACAAGAGCTTCATGCATGCGGCGCACGACGTCGAGCAATTCCTCGAGTTCGCCTTCCATCGTCGTTTCAAGCGGGTGCACCTCGTATTTGACGCCAGACTTTTGGATCACTTCGATGGCGCGGTCGACGTAATCGTAGGAATCCTCGTTGTTCGGCGTTTTTGGAATGACCTGTATGCTGAGCAGGGTATGAGCCATATCAATCACGTCCTTTTAAAATTTGATGATTGCTGTAATCACGCAGCGGGTTCGCTTGGTACAGCGATCCTTACCTATTGCTGCGGCAAAAAGTCGTTCGTAAACGCGTTTTCGACGTCCAGCGGCTTGTCGAGCAGCTTATGCTCGTACATCCAATCCGAATATCCTTTCCATACCTGTTCCTTCTGCTCGCCCCAGCGCTTGGCATCGTCCTGGTATTTCGGGCTGAGCCACTTCTGGCTGGCCATGACGAGATCCTTGTCGAGCTCGGGCACGGCTTTGATCAAGATGTTGGCTGCATCCTCGGGATGCTCAATCGCGAATTGATAACCTTTGGAGGTAGCGCGCATAAACGCTTTGACCAGCTCCGGATCTTCCTTGATCTGCTTTTCATTGGTGACGAGGACCGGCGTGTAATAATCCAGCTTGTCGGAGAAGTCTTTGACGTACAGCATATCGAGCGGCTCCTTGCGGAGCTCGGCTTCGATGCCGGTCCAGCCGTAGAAAATCCAGGCGAAATCGATGTCGCGTTTCACCGCCGTAAAATAATCCGCTTCGCCCATGTTGACGATTTTCAGCTTGCTGACGTCGGCCTTGTCGATGTCCATGATCGAATCGATCACGGCTTTTTCCACCGGGGAGCCCCAGCCGCCGTACGTTTTGCCTTCAAAATCCTTCGGCCGTTTGATGTTCCGGTCCACGGGCGCGGCAAAACCGGAAGTGTTATGCTGGATCACCGCCGCGATCGACACGAGCGGAACGCCTTGCGTGCGCGCTTGGGTGACGTTTTCCTGCACGCTGACGCCAAACGGCACCTTGCCCGATGCCACCATCGCCTCCGCGCCGCCGGCTCCCGGCTGCACGATGTCGACGTTCAGGCCTTCTTCTTCGTAGTACCCCTTTTCTTTGGCGACGTAGAGTCCTGTATGGTTCGTGTTCGGCGTCCAGTCCAGCACGACTTTGACATCCTTCAGCTTTTTGGGCTCGCCGCCGCCGGCCGAGGAGGTTTCCCCGGATGGCGTCCCCTGGCCCGTCGTTTGGGCGTTTCTGCTTCCGCAAGCGGCCGGAACCAGCACAAGCAGGAATGCCAGCAAAAACAGTCCGATTTTTTTCGTTTTCATTGTGTTTCTCTCTCCCTTGTCCATTTAATCCCCTTCATTTTGCAAAAGAATCGCGTTTCCATATCTGGAGGCGAATCACGGGACCGCGGCCGTCTTTATTTTCGCCGGAAGGTCCGATCATTCAACAAAAAAAGCGCCCCGGATGCGGGACGCTTAAGGCGCAAGGATGACATGGCGAACGCCATGACGATGGCTTTTCCTACGCTGGCATTACCCAGATCAGGTTTAAGGGTCAGTATCTTGGAGGGATACAATCTCAGCCGGCCGATTCCAGCACCCCGGATTCTTATGAAGTTAACGGGTTATTACATTGGTATTATAGTCCTAAGCTCGGAATAATTCAACGCTTTCGGCCGCGCGGCTGGACAAGCCAGCGTATAAATGACCGTAGAAATGCCACTATAAGGATGAAAGGAGTCTGGTTTTTACAGGGGGCTGAGGAAAATCAAAACAAGCATTTCGTTCATTCAAACGGTCATGATTTTGATGCTGAGCACCGGCCTGCTGAATCATGTCATCATCATTCCTATTTTGCTTGACGCGGCAAAACGGGACGCCTGGATTTCGGTGCTGCTGGCATGCGGACTCACGCTCGTATGGGCGGCATTTCTTTATGCGGGCATGGCGAAACTCAATAAACGCCATCTGTTCGATTGGTTGGCCAAAGCCTATCATCCGATCGTGGGCCGCGTTTTGGCCGTTTTCATTGGTTTGTACCTGTTTGCCATTTGCGCGGTAACGACCCGGGATACCATATATTGGATTCATTCGACCTTCTCTCCCGAAACGCCCATTATGATCTTTTCGTTTCTGTTCCTTCTGATCTCGGCTTTAAACGCTTTTTTGGGCATTCAATCCGTTGCCAATACCGCGAGTTTATTGCTGCCGATGGTGATTGTGCTTGGCTTTTTTGTCATGTCGTTTAATATGCCCCACAAGGACTACTCCTTGCTGAAGCCGATGCTTGAACTTGGCATGGGGCCCGTGTGGAAGGGGACGCTTTATGCGGGGGCCGGCTTTGCCGAAGTCATCATGATCTTCTTTTTGCAGCATCATATCCGAACGCGCATAACCTATGTTTCCTTGGCCGTCACGGTTTTGCTTTTTTTAGGACTCACTCTGGGGCCCGTCATGGGCGCCATCGTCGAATTCGGGGCGGACGAAGCGGGCAAGCTCCGGTTTCCTGCTTACGAGCAATGGAGGCTCCTGAACATTGGCCGATACGTCGAGCATCTGGACTTTTTTAGCGTCTACCAATGGTTCTGCGGCGCATTTTTGAGAATTTCGCTCGCTTTGTTCCTCATTCTCGACGTTTTTCGGGTGAAGGGCAAAAAAGCGAAAGCGTGGGTGCTGGGGGGCATTTTTATCGCCATATTAATCATCATGGCCGTTCCTTTCAGCGACCGGTATTTTATGAAGGCCCTGTCCGTCTATGTGCTTCCCGTATCGGTGTGGGGAATAGCGGCTTTTTCGGTGATCATCACGGGGCTGATCGGCTTGGCCCGGCGAAGGGGGAGAATATCGTGAAAAGCCGTGAACGAAAGGAAGCCCAGGCCGTCGAAGGTATCGTTACGGAGCTGTTTGGATCAAGCTCGGATATCCGAAGAAAAACGATTCCGTTATCGGTACCGGGTTATTCGGTTCAGCTGATTTACTGCCAGGGATTGTCCGATACGGCAAGAGTGGAGCAATGGGTCGTGCCCGAACTGATGAATATACCGGAGCAGATCCTGCTGTCGGACGAGATGGATTGGCCGCGCAAAATTCCGTTCCCCATGGACCCGATCCCCGAGGACCAAAGGGAGGCGGCAATGAAAGAGACCGTGCTCGCGGGAGACCTTCTGCTAATCTTCGCGCCGTCGAACAGCTGCTACTCGATGATTATGACCAATGCGCCCAAACGGCAGCCGGAGGAGCCGAACACGGAGGTTTCGACGAGGGGGCCGAGGGACGGTTTTATCGAGGACTCGTACACCAATATCGCTTTGATCCGAAGACGGCTGAAGACCCATCTCCTTGCCGTCGAGGAGTTTACGATCGGTTCCGAAACGTCGACGAAAGTTCATCTTCTGTACCATAAGGAGACGATCCAGGAGCATGTGCTGCAGGAGATCCGAACGAAACTTTCCCGCGTGAACGTCAAAGGCCTTGTGAGCAACAGCCAACTCGAAGAGATATTGACTGGCTTCTCGCTTTTTCCGCTGATGACTTATACGGGAAGGCCGGACTATGCCGTCAACGCGCTGCTTCACGGGAAATTTGCGATCGTCATGGGCGGCGCTCCGACGGTGCTCATCGCCCCGGCGAGCTTCAACTTCCTGCTCAACTCCTCGGAGGACGCGCACCTCGTTAATGTCGTGGTTGCTTTTACGCGTTTTTTGCGGATTTGCGGCGTGCTGCTTTCCCTGTTCCTGCCGGGGTTTTGGATTGCGCTGACGACGTACCATCAGGACCAAATCCCTTTTACGCTGCTGGCGACCTTGGTGAATTCCAGGCAGGGCGTGCCGCTCCCGGCTCCTCTGGAGGCGATGGTGATGCTGCTGTTGTTCGAGATTTTCCGCGAAGCGGGCATGCGGCTTCCTTCCGCGTTTGGGCAGACCTTATCGGTCGTTGGCGGGCTGATCATCGGCCAAGCTGCTATCAGCGCAGGAATTGCGGGCCCGGGGACGATCGTCGTCATCGCCATATCGGTGCTTGCGACGTTTACTTTGGTGAACCAGTCCCTGGTGAACATCGTCAGTCTGTTTCGCATTCTCGTGCTTCTGATCAGCGGGCTGTTGGGGTTGTTCGGCACGCTGTTCTGCCTGCTGGCTTTGGTCCTGTTCATGGTCAACCTGCGCTCTTTCGGCACGTTCTATTTGTCTCCGGTAAGTCCTCCGAGATTCAGGGAGTTGCATAAAATCCTGTTTCGGATGCCGTGGGGAAAAGGCGAGTTCACCAGCAAGGCGGGGAAAAAGGGATGAAAAACGTCATGCGTTGGGTCCGCTGCCTCCTTGCCGCGGCGCTCTTGATCGTTCCGCTTACGGGATGCTGGGGAGCAAGGGAAATCGAACATATGATTTACGTCAATACGATCGGGGTCGATTACGTTGAAAACCAGGTTGTCGTTTACATCCAAATGGTTAATTTCAGCGGCATCGCCAAAAAGGAGTCGGGACAGACGCAGCAGCAGAAGACCTCCGTCGGAAAAGCGGGAGGGGCTTCGTTCGATGAGGCGATTTTTAATTTGTACGCTTCCAGCCCGCAAAGGATCTCGTGGAGCAACGTAAAGTCGATCGTTTTCAGCGAGGCTGCCTTGAAGCATGGCATCGTGGATCAGGTGCTGGAGGTATGGGACCGTTATTACGAATTCCGGTATACCGTCTGGACGATGGCCACCCGGGATCCGTTGGAAGAGGTGCTCAATACGAAATCCATCAACGAGCTGTCGGTCGTATACTCCCAGCTTAACAGCCCGATGCGGATCTATGAACAGAGCTCGGTCATCGCCCCGCTGTACCTTTACAAGTTTATATGGAAATGGAAAGAGAAGGGCGAGACGGTTCTGCTGCCGTACGTCGAAATCATGCCGGGATGGACGGAAGACGGAAAACCTTCGCCCAACGTCAGCATGACCGGGGTCTGTTTTTTGAATAACCAGAAATTCCGGGGATGCCTCGTGTCGGAGGATATCCTGGGCCTGAGGTGGCTGGAAAAGAAAACGAGAAGAACCCCGCTTGCGGTCAAGCAGGAGAAAAAAGTACAGGCCATGTTGGTCATGAACAAAATCAAGCCCTCGATCCGTCCGAAGCTGAGGCAGGGCAAGCCCGTTTTCGACATTAGCGTGTCCATGCAGGCCATGATTCCGCAGCTGAACGCCAGACTGAACAAGAGGGAACTGGAAATGGAAGCCGCGAGGGAAGTGAGGCAACAGGTGATGAGAACCTACTTAAAAGCCCTGGAAATGGACGTCGACGCCTATGGGCTATCGGGCATACTCCGCCGGAATATGCCCGATGCCTGGCATCGATTAAGCGCCAAGGGGGAAATCGATCTGGATTCGGACAGCATCGGGAAGATCGATATCAAGGTGAACCTGATCAGCGGCGGCATTTCGAAATTGAAATAAACGCCGGTTGCCCGTCGATTGCTTCAGTTGCTGCAAGCCTCCTGCGCGATTTCCTGCCGTCGTTCGGCGGCTTGGAGCTGCCTGCGCTGCAAAACATAAGCCGCGAAGCTGAGCGCCACCATAAAAAGCGTAAACAAAGCGAGCATCCATGAGGTTTGGTTCACCTCCAGATGGTCCATGCACCAGCCGATGATCAGGGGCAGCACCGCTCCCCCGACGCCGCCCGAGGCGATCAGGATGCTTGGCGTCGATTCTTCGGTTCCTGCCAGCAGCTTGCTCGCAAAGACAAGGGCGATCGAAAAGATGCCGGACATAAACAACCCAAGCAGCAGGATGACGGCAAACGCGGACCAGACCGCGGCGGTAAAAGGAAATACGGCGAGCAGCACCAGCGTGGCGGCGCAGCTGTAAAGCACGTAAACGCGGTAATGGATCCGCTCGGCGACGGTCCCCGCGAAAATCCGCCCGATGGACATCGCGATCCAGAAGCAGGTGACGCTAAGCGCCGCGCCGGCTTCCTTCATGCCGATTTTTTCAATGAGAATGGCAGGCATGAAGTTGGCTAAACTCATTTCCGTGCCGACATAAAGAAAGAAAAAGACCATAAACAGCGCCAGGATTCCCCAGGATTTTCCCTGATACGGAAAACGTTTTTGGCGTGCAGCCTTGCTGATGTCCGAACCGCCGACGTTTGCTGCCGGCTTCTTGGCACGGAGCTCCGCGTCGATTTCCCCAAACGAGCTTTTGGCCCACAGCAGCAGCGTCGCCAGAGCGAACAAGGAAATGACGAGGAAGGAAAAACGCCACCAGCCTTGGGAGATGAATCCGCTGGCAATCAGCGGCATCACCATCGCGCCGACTCCGAATAAGACTTCGAGCCGGCTCATGGCAACCGCCGTTTTTTCCTTGATCGCCGCGATGATGATCGTCCCGATGACCGCTTCGATCATGCCGAACCCAAATCCGGCGCATACCGCGATCGGGTACAGCCATCCCCACGGCGGCAGCAGCAGGTACGCAAGCTCGGCTGCGCAAAGCAGGGAAATGGCGATCAGCAGCCCGCCCCTTTTGCCGAACCGCCGGTTGAGAAGCGGGGAGGCGAGGACGCCTGCCAGAAAACCGGCAAACTGGGTAAAAATGAGCGTGCCCCCTTGGCTGTATTCGCGGCCGTAATGTTCAAGCAGCACGGGGAGCACCGAGCCAAGCACCACATGGGCCAGCCCGATCAAAAAGTATGATAGACATCCGATCCATATCAATCGTTTCATGGTGACTCCTTTTAAAGGTGATATTTGCCTAATCCGGATTTCGACCGTCTTTCCCGATTAGTATGTATGTTTATCATACTCGAAAACGGCTTCCAAAAGGCAGCTAAATATTGAAAAATCTTTCTGAATGATTCATCCCGTTCCGAAGCGGGCACACTACCTTTACAGCAGTACACCGTTTTATTCGGAAGGAGAAGCATTGTACATGGAAACCCGGATCGTCATGGAGCAAAACATCGTCAAAATTTTGGACCACCATGAATATTGCGCGTTTGCCACCGTGGAGGGAAACAAGCCCAAGCAGCGGTACATGATGCTGTACAACAGGGGCCTCAGCATTTATCTCATTACGGACCGGAAGACGCATAAAGTGGAGGAGCTGGAGGAAAACCCGCATGTTTCCCTGCTGTTCGGGTATGAAAACGGGAGCGTCGAAGGCTGGGCGGAAATCGAAGGAACCTGCAGCATCACGAATGACGGGGAGCTTCGCGAACACTTCTGGAAACCCGAATTCAAAGCCAGCTTCACCGGACCCGAGGACCCGGACTACGTTGTTTTGAAAATCAAGCCGATCCGCATGATCCATGTGTCGGAAAACGGCGAAAGACATGAATGGATCGAGTAAAAACACGGGCTTTTTGCGGGATTTTAGGACTATATAAACGTATGTCACATCTTCCATAATACTCGGGACAGGGTCCCGGGTATTATTTTTTGGCCATTTGGATGCATTTGTCTTTATTTTGGCTGGAAATGGATTTAAACTACTAGTGGATCTAAAACATATTTAACCGCTGGTCACTTTAGAAAACGGTTACAAAAGGTCCATGCAATGTACTTATCAGGTACATATTTTCAAGGAGGGGTAACATGTCGAAGTCCCGTAAAAAAGTAGCAAAAACCATTACAGCCGCCGCCGTGGCATTCAATGTGCTGGCGCTCCCGTTTGCGGCCTATGCCGACGGAAGCACGGCGAACCCGAAGGTCAAACTCCGTTTGATGGAAACATCCGATTTGCATGTCAACATGGTCAACTATGACTACTATGCGGACAAGCCGACGGACGAATACGGATTCGCCAAAACGGCCAGCCTGATCAACGCTGCGCGCAAGGAAGCCAAGAACAGCCTGCTGTTCGACAACGGCGACCTGCTGCAGGGCAATCCGCTGGGCGATTACGTAGCGAAAGTAAACCCGCTCAAGCCGGGCCAAATTCATCCCGTGTATAAAGCCATGGACTTGATGGACTATGACGCGGGCGGCGTAGGGAACCATGAATTCAACTACGGGCTCGATTTTCTGAAGCTGGCCGAACAAGGAGCCGACTTCCCGATCGTCAACGCCAACATTTACAAGGACGACGGGGATCAGGATGAAAGCAATGACGTGAACTATTTCACCCCTTATACGATCCTGAACAAAAAAGTGATTGACGAAAACGGCCAGGAGCAGACCGTCAAAGTCGGCGTGATTGCTTTTGCTCCGCCGCAAATCATGCAGTGGGACAGCGCAAATCTGGTCGGCAAAGTCATCGCCAAGGACATCATCCAGACCGCCAAAAAGTTCGTGCCGCAAATGAAAAAAGAAGGCGCCGACATCGTCGTCGCGATTCCGCACTCCGGCTTCGAGGAGATTCCGCAAACGGAATTGATGGAAAACTCCGTGCTTTATTTGAGCCAGGTCGAAGGCATCGACGCGATCATGTTCGGGCATGCGCATAAAACCTTCCCGAGCGCCGAATTCAAGGGCAAAAAAGGGGTAGACCTCGAAAAAGGCACCATCAACGGCGTTCCTTCCGTCGAACCGGGGTATTGGGGGGACCATCTCGGCATCATCGATTTGGACCTTGAAAAGGTGGACGGCAAATGGAAGGTCGTCGATTCCAAAACCGAAACCCGCGCCGTATACGACGTAACCAACAAAAAGGCGCTGGTCGACGCCGACCCGAAAATCGTCGATGCGGTAAAAACCGAGCATGACGCCACGATCGAATACGTTCGCGGTCCGGTAGGCAAAACCACGGCGCCGATCAACAGCTATTTTGCGCTCGTGCAGGACGATCCGTCCATCCAAATCGTAACCAACGCGCAAAAATGGTACGTGGAAAAGAACCTGAAGGGCACGGAATACGAAAATCTTCCGGTGCTGTCCGCAGGCGCTCCGTTTAAGGCGGGCGGACGTTCGGGCGCTTCCTATTACACGAACATTCCGGCCGGCACGATCGCGATCAAAAACGTGTCCGACCTGTACGTATACCCGAATACGGTGCATGCCGTCGTCGTCAACGGCGAGGAATTGAAAAACTGGCTTGAATGGTCCGCGGGACAGTTCAATCAAATCGATCCTTCGAAAACGACGGAGCAGCCGCTTATCAATAACGACTTCCCGACGTACAACTATGACGTCATCGACGGCGTGACTTATCAAATCGACGTGACGCAGCCGAACAAATACGACCTGAAAGGCAACGTGGTCAACCCGAACGCGAACCGCATCAAAAACCTGCAATTCAACGGGAAACCGATCGATCCGAAGCAAAAATTCGTCGTGGCGACCAACAACTACCGCGCTTCGTCTTCCAAGCTGGCGAATCCGGACGGCAAACGGATCATCATGGCGGCTCCGGACGAAAACCGTCAGGTCATTATCGATTACATCCGCGACAACGGCACGATCAATCCTTCCGCGGACAACAACTGGTCGTTTGCTAAGGTCGACAAAAAGCTGAACGTCACGTTTACGTCGTCTCCGGACGCCAAAGATTTGGTAGCGAAGAGCAAAAACATGACGTATGTCGGAGACGGCGGCAACGGCTTTGCGAAATATGCGCTTGATCTGTCCGTAAGCGGGCCTGCGCCATCGACGGACACAACGACGCCTCCGGCGAAAACTCCAACTGTACCAACAAAACCGGAACAGCCTCCGGTTCCTGCGGTTCCGGAGAAACCGTCGCAGCCTGAAACGAAGCCTGCACCTAAACCGGAGACAGGCAAGCCGTCCGCAAACGGTAAAGTATACGTCATCAAAAAAGGCGACAACCTGTACCGCATCGGGCTTCGGTTCGGCGTGGACTGGGAGAAAATCGCCAAAGCAAACGGCATCACCAATGTCCGCGGCCTGAAAATCGGGCAGGAAATTATCATTCCGTAAGCCAAAGAGCCATATGAACAAGCCGGCAGCGATACGCTGCCGGCTTGTTTGGCGTTTGGAGAAGGATGGTTCAGGGATCGTCGATGTCTTTGCCGATCGTCAAAATTGGTATATATTTGAAGTGACTGCGTTTAGGAGGTGTTCTTTATAGTTAAGCGAAGCCATTATGCGTTACTTTTTTTGTCGATGTTGTTGGTATTGGTGATCGGCTGCAATCATAAGAAGCCAACAGTGATTCATGCTTCAACATCATGGGCTTTTAATTTTGTTAACTGGAACAACGCATTTTATAAAGAAACGGATGAAAAGCTGCACAAAGTCGGGCCGAAAATCGGCGAAGTTGAATCCTTTGCGACCGACGAAAACATAGAATATCACGGAACCTTTTCAAACGAATACGAAGTTGGTTCAGAGATTTACTCCGTTGAGGGAATAGATCCTGCGAAAGCCATCGCAGTGAAATCCAAGGGAGTGTTCACCTTGTTGATAGAACAATCATTGAACATGAATCAAATCCCCTAGGTCTGCAATACGTGGCATGGACGGGAGGCAACCATGAGCTAGCCTTGCAAAGCGTGCCCGATTTGGACATGGCTCAGGCCATGAACCGTATGTTTTTTTCCATAAACGCAAACTTCGGCTGCCGTTTCCGACTCGTTGGCCACGATCACGTCGTGCTCCCCGACAGTGACTTTCAGGCGCGATCCGCGGAACATGACCTTAAAGGAGAAGGACGTCCAGTGCCCCGGATTAAACGGATTCAGGCGCAGAACGCCGTCTTGAACCTTCAAGCCGCCGAAACCGTAAACCACGGACATCCAGGTGCCGGCCATGCTCGTAATATGACAGCCGTCCTCAGTGTCGTTGTTGTAATTGTCAAGGTCGAGGCGCGATGTGCGCAGGTACATTTCGTACGCTTTTTCCCTGTAGCCCAGCTCGCACGCGATGATGGAGTGAACGCAAGGCGAGAGGGAGGACTCGTGCACCGTGAGCGGCTCGTAGAAATCGAAGTTCCGTTTTTTAGTTTCCAGGTCGTAGCGGTCTCCCAGGAAGAACAGCCCTTGCAAGACATCGGCCTGCTTGATGTACGCCGAACGCAAAATGCGGTCCCAGGACCAGTTTTGGTTCAGCGGCAGGTGGACCGGATCCAGCTCTTTGACAGGCGTCAGGTCTTTGTCGAGGAAGCCGTCCTGCTGCAGGAATATTTGACGTTCGTCATCGAACGGATAATACATTTTGGCGATGATGTCCTTCCATTTCGAGGTTTCCGCTTCGGTCAATTCCAGCTTATCGATCAGCTCGCGATAACGCGATGGCTCGTTCTCCCGCAAATAATCGAGCACTTCGAGCGTATATTCCAGCGTCCAGGCCGCGATCCGGTTGGTGTACCAGTTGTTGTTGACGTTGTTTTCATATTCGTTCGGCCCCGTCACGCCAAGCATCATGTATTGATCCTTCGCGGCGACGTAGTTGACGCGCTCCTCCCAGAAACGCGAAATTTCGGCGAGCACCTCCAGGCCGTATTGGCCGAGGTAGTCGATATCCCCGGTGTAGTTCACGTAATTGTAAATGGCGTAAGCGATCGCGCCGTTCCGGTGAATTTCCTCGAAGGTGATTTCCCATTCGTTATGGCATTCTTCGCCGTTCATCGTCACCATCGGATACAGGGCGCCTTTCGCGAAGCCGAGCTTGCGCGCGTTTTCCTTCGCCTTTTCCAAATGCTTATAGCGGTATATGAGCAGGTTGCGGGCGATGGAGCTGTCGGCGGTGCTCAAGTAAAACGGCAGGCAATAAGCTTCGGTGTCCCAATAGGTGCTGCCGCCGTATTTTTCGCCGGTAAACCCTTTGGGGCCGATGTTTAGGCGGTCGTCTTCGCCGGTGTAGGTCTGGTTCAGCTGGAAAATGTTAAACCGGATCGCCTGCTGCGCCGCGACGTCTCCTTCGATCACGATGTCGCTGTCCCGCCATTTATCGGCCCATGCCTGAACCTGCTCCCGGTACAGCGTTTCAAAACCTGCTTCCAACGCGCTGCGGAGCGCTGCGCGCCCGGCTTCGATCAGCTGGCCCAGGCCATGGTCGCGGGAGGTGACGTTTGCCGCATATTTGTAAACGACGACCTGCTCATTTGCAGCCGCTTCGATTTGCGTGCGGAAGCCGACGTATTTCTCTTTCTCGACCTGCTCGGTTTCGAGCTTCACGGCTTCGCCGTTTTTGGCGACTTCAAAGGCCATGACCGAGGTCAGGTGGAAATCGAGCTTTTTCGTTTTGACGGTCAGCGCTGCATCGCGTTCCCCGAATTCCTTCGCAACTTCAACCCAAAATTTTTCGTCGTAGTTGGCGTCCCGGTTTTGCACGTCCCCGTCCAGATAAGGGGTGACCGTCAAGATGCCGTCAAAATTCAGCGGCGTAACCGCGTAACGAATGGCACCGATCTCTTGGCGGGCCATGCTGACGAAACGGATCGCATCGACGCGGATTTTTTTGCCGTCTTCGAATTCGGCCGTAAACGCGCGCGACAACGTGCCTTCCTTCATGTTCAGCACACGGGTGAAATCCGTGACCTTGCAGGATGCGAGGTCAAGCGGCTGTCCGTCGACGGCGATATCGATGCCGATCCAGTTGGTGCTGTTCAGCACTTTAGCAAAATACTCCGGGTAGCCGTTTTTCCACCAACCCACGCGGGTTTTGTCCGGATAATAAACGCCGGCCATGTAGCTGCCCTGAAGGGAAGGCCCGCTGTACGACTCCTCGAAATTGGCGCGCTGCCCCATGTATCCGTTTCCAATGCTGAAAATGCTTTCGGATATTTCATGCAGATGCGGCTGAAAATCCTCTTCAACGATATTCCATGGATCGAGCTTTAAATATGGTTTCATCATCATCGGCTCCTTTATGAGGTAAATGGGTGGGTGCAAATTTCTGGTCAAATTTCACGGCTCAAACTATAAATGAGTGGTTGACATTTGCGGTTACGGATCGTTCTTACGATCGCTGGTGCTCATAGATTTCTATGATTTAACTATTCAAAGTTGAAATCTGCTCACAAAGCATATGCTTTCGATGCTAGCTTTCCTTCGGAAAGCTTTCAGGTGACCGCAAGCTTATGCTTCCGAAGCAGCTTTTTTTCAAAAAGCTTTTAGCCAATTTCACAAACAAAATTTCCAGGGAAATATGTTGAAAATTAGCTGGATGGAAAGATTTCTGCAAGACGGTTCAGCGACATTTCCCGCAAAGACGACACAACCGCATCGGCCCGGCCCAGCGTCTTAGGAGAACCGACACCGATGCTGCGCATGCCTGCGCGGATCGCGGCTTCGATGCCGGCCTCGGCATCCTCGAACACGACGCAGGCGGCGGGATCGACGCTTAGTTCCCGGGCACCGAGCAAAAACACCTCCGGATCGGGCTTGGCGCTGACGGTTTTGGTCCCGTCGACGATGGCGTCAAAATAAGGAGCCAGCTTCGTATTGTTCAGAATCGTCATCGCGTTTTTGCTGGCCGAGCCAAGCGCGACAAGTATGCCGCCGGCTTTCAGCTCCTTCAGGAAGTCCAGCGCGCCCGGAAGGATTTCGGATTCATCCATGCGGGTAATGTAATCCACATACCAGCCGTTCTTTTTTTCGGCGAGCGCGAGCCGAGCGTCGTCATCGGGCGCGATGCCGCCGATGGAAAGCAAAATATCCAGCGAGGCCATCCGGCTTACGCCTTTCAGCCTTTCATTGTCCTGCTCGGTAAACTCGAAGCCAAGCTCTCCGGCAAGCCGCTTCCAGGCCAAATAGTGATATTTTGCGGTGTCGACCAACACGCCGTCCAAATCGAACAGGCAGGCGCGAATCGGAGTATGAAGCGTCATGGAAAGTCCCTCCTCGAAGTTTGTGCAAACGTTTGAACTCGAACGGAAAATAAAAGAAGCACCGTTGATGCTCCGCTTATTTTGTACTCGTTTCATGGGGGAACATGCCGCTTTGGCGCAGGGCATGCCTGCTGATCCCCAAGTTCCAAATCTATGCGGGAGAATCCCGCGGGGACGCCCCGATTGGGCGTCACGACTTCTTATCTGTCCGGCGGCCGGCCATCGCCCAGCGCGATTGGCAGCCATTCGTCCGGTTAGTTCTGTTTCGGCGGCGTGTAGACGGATGATTCCCGAATCACCAGCCGGTGGGGAATGATATAACGTTCTTGAAGATTTTTTTCCCCGTCGTGTTGAATGGACTGAATCAATGCTTGCGATGCGGTGTATCCGAGATTATATATGCCGATATCCATGCTGCTGACCGGAGGCGACGCGAGTTCCGAGATCGAAAGATTGTTGAAGCTGACGATGCATAAATCTTCGGGAACCTTGTAGCCCAATTCATGAAGGCCGCGCAGGACGCCCAGGGAAACAAAATCGTCCATCACCACCAGCGCCGTCGGGCGTTCGGGCAGATTCATGAAAAAGGACATGGCGCGGTAGCCGCTTTCCTGCAAAAATTCGCCTTCGACGATCCAGTCGCGGCGCATTTCGAGCCCGGATTCCTCCAGCGCGTTCGTGTAGCCCTTCAGGCGGTCGCGGGAAACGATATGGTTCGGCGGGCCGCTGACAAACCCGATCCGCCGATGCCCCAGCGAAATCAAATGTTTGGTAGCGTCGTAGGCTGCCTGCACGTTATCGTTGTCCACGGACAGGATGTCCGGATATTTTTCGCTTCGCCCGATCAGGACAAACGGGAACTGGTTTTTCTTCAGAAACTCGACGACCTGGTCGTCCCTTCGGGAATACAGCAAAATCGCGCCGTCGACCCGTTTGCCTTTGAGCAGCCGGGATACGGCTTCGATCTCCTCCTGTTCGCTTCCGCCGGAGCTGATCAGCACGTCATATCCCGAACGGTTGGCCTGGGTGACGATGCCGCGAATCAGCTCCATGAAGAACAAATTCAGAAACAACTCCTCGGCAGGCTTGGGAAGAATGACGCAAATGCTCTCGGTTGTTCTCGACACGAGGCTTTTGGCCATAATGTTCGGGTGGTATCCGAGCTCCTCCATCACGTCCCGCACCTTTTGAGACGTTTCCCGGCTGATTCTGGTATTGTTCGACAGCACACGGGACACGGTGGAGGGGGAAACGCCCGCCTTTTTGGCGACATCTTTTATCGTTACAGACATGGTGACCTCCCTGTGGAACCGTTTGCGTTCCTGGATAGACGGGAACCTTTGTTCAAATGTTCACCTTATTTTTTCACTTGATATCTTAATCCAAAGCATGTGCGCTTGTAAATACGGTTCATCCGGGTCTGTCCGAACAAGGCGCGGAAACGGCGAAAAATCCGGCAGATATCAGCCCGTTTCCAATATTGCAATCGCACCGGGCTGTCAAGGATCGGCCAAGCTTTGGCGTCGTTTTGGGGTGCCTGAAAGAAAAACGGCGAAGAAAAAAATGTCTTGCGCGTGCGTTTTCGGACAGCGTATCCTGCGTAGTAAGAAAGCACGGGCGGCAAACCATGGTGGTGCGGCAGTGCATGACATGCTGCCTGAACGTCCGTTTTCTTAACATTGTCTGATGACTTTGCGAAGGAGGAGAACATGAAGCATAGAGCGCAAACGGCAAGTCAGGCGTCCATTGGAAGATGGGGGCGCGGTGCGGCGGCTGCGGCATTGGCCGGCATGCTGCTGGCAGGCTGCGGCAGCGAAGGTCCCGGGGCGCAAAAAGCCCAACCGTCGGAACCGAACGCGGCAGTCGAAGGGCCGCGCGAATCCGCCGGAACAGATAGGAAAGGGGAAGCGCCCGGGGGAGCAGGAGAAACGAAAACGCAGGTTCGCGAGCAGCCGTCGACCGTTTATTACGAGGTATTCGTCCGGTCTTTCGCGGATTCCAACGGGGACGGCATCGGGGATCTCAAGGGACTGACGGAAAAGCTGGACTATTTAAACGACGGCAACCCGGATACCCATGACGATTTGGGAGTAGGGGGCATCTGGCTGATGCCGGTGCAGCCGTCTCCAAGCTACCACGGCTACGACATTACCGATTACCGGAGCATCAACCCCGATTACGGAACGCTGGAGGATATGAAAAAGCTGATCGAAGAAGCCCATAAGCGCGGGATCAAAGTGATCATGGATCTGGTCGTGAACCACACCAGCGTGAAACATCCCTGGTTCATCGAGGCGAGCCAAAGTAAAAACAGCCAACACCGCGACTGGTACGTATGGGCGGAGGATCAGGGCATCGCTCCATCCGGCGCCAGCGCGGCGGGCAGCGGCAATCCGTGGTTTCAACGCGGGGATTCGCATTATCTCGGCACCTTTTGGGAAGGCATGCCCGACCTTAATTTCGACAATCCGGAGGTGCGCAAGGAGGTCCAGGACATCGGGCAGTTTTGGTTGAAGCTTGGCGTGGACGGCTTTCGGGTGGACGGCGCCAAGCATATTTACGAAAACCTGCAAAGCGACCGCGGCACGGCAACCACGGACAAAAACGCGGCATGGTGGCAGGAGTTCCGCAGCGCCATGAATGCCGTCAACCCTGACGCATACATGGTGGGCGAGGTATGGGAACAATCCGCGGCCGTCATCGCTCCCTACTTGGACCGGGCCTTCGATTCGGCGTTCGATTTTAACCTTGCGGACAACATCCTCAGCGCCGTCCGGCAGGAGAAAGACAACAACTTGGCTTTTACGCTCGAGCGCACCCACCGGTTCTACATGGAGAAGTCCGGAAACCGGTTCGTCGACGCCGTGTTTTTGTCGAACCACGATCAGGACCGGGTCATGAGCCAGCTCGGAAACGACGAAAACCATGCCAGAATGGCCGCTGCGCTTTTGCTGACGCTGCCGGGCAACCCGTTTATTTATTACGGCGAAGAAATCGGCATGCTCGGCGCCAAGCCGGATGAGCATATCCGCGAACCGTTTGCATGGACGGCGGACGGGCAAAGCAAGGCCCAAACCTTTTGGGAAAAACCGGCCGTCAGCGGCGAAACCCGGGAGAAGGCCAATGTTCAAACCCAAACGGAGCAGGAGGATTCCCTGTTGTCTGCTTACCGGACGCTGATCCGCTGGAGAAACGAGCTGCCGGCCCTCCGCGACGGGGAACTGGCAAGCGTCGAAACCGGGAATCCGGCGATCGTTTCGTTCAAGCGCCAAAGCGCGGAGCAAACGGTGCTCGTGCTGCATAACCTTTCCGGCCAGACGCAGGAAGTATCGCTGGAAACCGCCGGCCTGTCGGCTTTCAAGGATCTCATTCAGAGCAGCAGCAATGCGGCCGCCATGAACAAAAATATCGTTTCGCTCCCAGCCTATTCCACCGTTATTTTGCATTAAATCCATCCGTAAATCGAAGGAAACCTGCGATAATCGGAGATACAGGAGGCTTTTGACCAGGAAATGAGCTAATTTAGCCGAAAATATGCTGTGCAAACGTTTTTACAAATCAAAAGACGGCGTGTATGATAAACCCATGATTAAAGCGCTTACTTGGAAATGAGACGATGGAAAATGGTCTGTCATACATAAAAAGCGGACCGTTATTGCTGATTGTGAAATCGTTTGCGCTAAAATCGGGACGTACAAAGATCAATTTCAGGAGAGGGGTTATTGCGAAATGAAAATGAAACAGTTTTTGGCTTTGGCTGCGACGCTGACCATGGCGTTTTCCATTACGGCTTGCGGCAGCTCGAACAAAACGGCCGAGGAGCCGGCACCGTCCAACAACAATACGGAATCGACGGCTCCGGCCGAAAATAACAACACCGAGGCTGGCGCGGAAGCGCTGCAACCGGAAGAGGGTGCTTCCCTGGTCGTTTGGGAGAGCAAAGACGAAAGAATGTTTACGGATGAAATCGCGAAGCAATTTACGGCGAAATATAATATTCCGGTCAAAATCGAAGAAGTCAATCCAACGGACCAAGTGACGAAGCTGTCCCAGGACGGACCTTCCGGGCTGGCCGCCGACGTCGTTATTTTCCCGCATGACAATTTGGGCAGAGCGGTTGAAGCCGGCCTCCTGCTTCCGAACGAAGCATTCAAGGACGAAATCACCAAAAACAATACCGAGGCAGCCGTTCAAGGCGTATCCTACGACGGCACGCTTTTCGGATATCCGAGAGCGGCTGAAACCTACGCGTTGTATTACAACAAATCCCTCGTGAAAGAAGCGCCTAAATCGTTTGAAGATGTCATCGCTTTCGGCAAAACGTTTACGGATAACGCCAAGAAAAAATACGCCATCATGTGGGAAACGGGCAACATGTACTTCAACTATCCGTTCATCGCCTCGACCGGCGGATATATTTTCGGCAAAAACGGCACCGACAAAGACGACATCGGCATCAACAACGAAGGCGCGCTGGAAAGTTTGAAAGTGTACCAGGAGCTGAAAACGATTTTGCCGGTGAAGAGCGGGGACATCAATCCGGACATCAAACGCAGCTTGTTTAACTCCGGCGACGTGGCCATGGACATCAACGGGCCTTGGGAGCTTGGCGGCTACAAAAAAGCGCTCGGCGACAACCTCGGCATCGCGCCGATTCCGACGATCGGCGGCAAAACAGCCATCTCCTTCTCCGGTATTAAAGCATGGTACGTCAACTCGTTTACGAAATACCCGAATGCGGCTCAATTGTTCGCCGAGTTCGCATCCACCAAAGACGCTCAGCTGCTGCTGAACGAAAAAGTCGGCTCCATCCCTACGAACAAGGAAGCGCTGGAATCCGACCAAATCAAAAACGACCCGTATATTTCGGCATTCGCAGAGCAAGCCAAAAACTCGCAGCCGATGCCTTCCATTCCTGAAATGGGCAACGTATGGAGTCCTGTGAATGCGGCGCTGCCGGAAATTTGGGACAACAATGCGGATCCGAAAGCAGCGATGGATAAAGCGGCTCAGCAAATTAAAGATTTGAACAACGGCGCAACCAAATAATAAAACAGAAGCTTGGCAGATCCTGTTGAATCGACCCGCCGCTCACCGAGCGGCGGGCGATTCTCCTTAAAACATCGTCATGTTTGCTGTTTTCGTCAAAAGAGCATTTTTCTCGCGTCGCTAGAGGAACTCCGCTTGGGGTCTGGTTTCACGCGGAACGCGTCAACAGATGCTTTCGCATAATTCGGGGAGGGGAGAGGGCTGATGCAAAGGCACCGCAGCAAGGCAACGATACTGTCGATTTTGAGCATGGGACTTGGACAAATATATAACCGCCAGTTCATCAAAGGCATCTTGTTCCTGCTTGTTGAAGCATGGGCTGTTTTTTATTTCAACAGCAATTTGGGTAGAGCGCTATGGGGGATCGTAACTCTTGGGGAAACACCCCGGAATATACCCAAAAAGATCGAGGGAGACCACTCCATTTTCCTTCTGGTCCAGAGCTTGATCACCCTTTTATTCTTGGTTCTGTTTATTATCGTCTACATCATGAACATCCGGGATGCCTATAAAACGGCGCAAAACCGGGAAAACGGCAAAAAGCCAAACAATTTTAAACAATCCGTCCGGTATGTGTTGGATTATAAATTTGCGCAATCCTTGTTGGCCCTTCCGACGATAGGCATTTTGTTTTTTACAATTATGCCGATTCTGTTTATGATCATGCTGGCATTCACGAACTATTCGTCGCCGAACCATATGCCTCCGGCGAAACTTGTCGATTGGGTCGGCTTTCAGACGTTTAAGGACCTACTGGCGCTGAAAACGTGGAGCCATACGTTTTTTGGCGTATTGACCTGGACGATTATCTGGGCGGTTCTGTCCACGCTAACCACTTATTTGGGAGGCCTGCTGGTGGCGCTTTTGATCAATCAGCAGGGCATCAAATTCAAAGGGCTGTGGAGGACGATCCTGGTTATACCATATGCGATTCCGCAGCTCATCTCGCTGCTTGTCATGCGGAACATGTTTAACGGCCAATTCGGCCCAATCAACCAATACCTTGGCTACTTCGGCCTTAGCGGTCTTCCCTGGCTTACGGATCCGTTCTGGGCGAAAGTGACCGTTATCGTCGTCAACATGTGGGTGGGTATTCCGGTATCCATGATTCTCATCATGGGTATCCTGACCACCATTCCGAAGGACATGTATGAAGCGGCGGAAATTGACGGGGCTAGCGGATACCAAAAATTCAAAATCGTCACGCTGCCGATGATCCTGTTCTCGACGGCGCCGACGCTGATCATGCAGTTTGCGGGCAACATCAACAACTTTAACGCCATCTACCTGCTGACGAACGGCAATCCGGTGGTCGGGGATTATCAATACGCCGGCGCGACGGACCTGCTCGTGACCTGGCTGTACAAACTGACGCTGGATCAGAATAAATACAACATGGCGTCGGCTGTCGGCATCATCATTTTCCTGATTATCGCCTCGTTCTCGATTTACAATTACCGGCGGACCAAGTCATTCAAAGAGGAGGATATGATCCAATGAGCGGACGCAAAGTGAGAAGAGGTTTCCGGCTGGGACTAAGTTATCTCGTTCTGGTCATCCTGTCCGTATGCGCGGTTTATCCTGCCCTTTGGGTGGTCTTGGGATCGTTCCGGCCGGGGAAATCGCTGTACAGCAAGACGCTGATTCCGGAAACCTTTACGCTGGACCATTATCGCGAGCTGTTTACTTCGAAAAGTTTCATGTTCGGCCAGTGGTATTTGAACACGCTGAAAATTGCCACGTGCTCAATGATCATCGGCGTATTATTGACGCTGCTGACCAGTTATGCCGTATCCCGGTTCCGTTTCCGTTGGCGGAAGACGGCGTTATCGACCGTGCTTATCCTGGGGATGTTTCCGGGCTTCATGAGCATGATCGCGATCTACCTTTTGTTAAAAGAGTGGCATCTGCTGGACACGCATCTGGCGCTGATCGTCGTGTATGCAGCCGGAGCTCCTCTCGGGGGGACGTTTATCGCTAAAGGTTTTCTCGATACGATCCCGCGCACGCTGGATGAAGCTGCCAGAATCGATGGAGCGAGCAACTGGAAGATTTTTACGCGCATCATTTTGCCGCTTTCTAAACCGATGATCACCTATATGGCATTAACGCAGTTTGTCGGCCCTTGGGTGGATTACATTTTTGCACGGCTCGTTCTGCGGACGAAGGAAAACTGGACGTTGGCGGTCGGGCTATACGATATGGTCGCTTCGAACCAAAACACGAACTTTACGGCGTTTTCCGCCGGAGCGGTCCTGATCGCCGTGCCGATCACCATTTTGTTTATTTTCCTGCAGCGCTTGCTTGTCGACGGATTGACGTCGGGCGCAAGCAAGGGGTAACGGTACGTTTATCGATGTCCATCATATAGAGACGTAATGAAGCCGCCAAATTGGCGGCTTTTTTCTATAGTAAAGCGATGAATATGAATCATGACCGACATTCCGATCATATCGATATAAATGGAAAGGGGCCCCTCATTAGTTTTAGAAAATGTTCAAGGAAGGGTTTGCTTGCCGCCATCTTGAAGTATAGAGAGAAGGGAATATTGGGGAGCGTGATCGTTATTGAAGAAACGTCCATTGCTGGTCGTTTGCGGGCTTGTGGTTGTCCTAGTCGTTGTCTTCGCTATTCAGCGGCTTTTTCAATCAGACCCGAACACAACATTTAAAAAAGAAATCATCGAGAAGATCGGGGATCGGGAAGTCTCCGCGGTGAAGCTGATAAAGTCGTCGGATGAAAAAACGTTCGCTCTTAGAAACAAAGAGGACATATACCGCATGTTGGATGCCATGTCTTCAGTAGAGCTTGAAAAAGCGAACCGCCATCAAGATGCTGCTAAAGATACGTATTCGATGCTCATATTAGTTCAGGGAAAGCCGACATTCAGCGTTTTTTGGGATGATAACAACAACGTGCAGATATTGGATTCGGAAAACGAAACTAATCATCTATACAAGGTCAAAAACGCTTCCGCTCTTGATCCGATTAAGAACTATTGGAATCATGAAACATGACTTAGCACGTTTAACATTCAGGCGAACTTACCGAGAAAATCATGTATGCATATACGGTGGAAGGACCAAAAGCCAAGCCCGTCTCGCCCGTTGAGAGGGGCTGTTTTTCCACGGGCATATCTCTATCTTGCTGTTATATTCTTAAAATCCGACTGTGCATGAATACGCGTGATATACTCCTAGTGACAAAACGGATGACTGGCAACGCATGATGAACGGAAGCCATAACTTCAAGGGAGGAGCGTGTTTGAAATGCACAAAGTGATAGAGCCCAAAATTCTTTATTTCGGAACCCCTGTCGTCCTGATCAGCACCTTAAACGAAGACGGTTCAGCCAATGTAGCCCCTATGTCTTCCGCATGGTGGTTAAACCAGACTTGCATGCTCGGGATGAGCCGCAAATCCAAGACCGTCCAGAACCTTATCCGCGAAAAAGAGTGCGTATTGAATCTTCCGTCGCCGGATCTTGTCGGCGCCGTCGACAAACTGGCTTTACTTACCGGCGCGAACCCAGTGCCCGATACCAAAATGCAGCTCGGATACCGATACGAACCCGACAAATTCGGAACGGCCGGACTCACCCCCGAACCTTCGGACTTGGTTAAGGCGCCCCGCGTTGCGGAATGCCCAGTTCAGTTAGAGGCATCTCTCGTTAAAGTACACGATATTGGCCAACCCAGCAGTCTGGTAGCGATCGAGGTTGCCGTCACTAGAGTGCATGTCGATGAAAACCTTCTAATGGCAGGGGAGAAGAATTACGTCGATCCGCTAAAATGGAATCCGCTCATCATGAACTTCTGCGAATATTTCGGATTAAGCGGCCAATTGCATCCCTCCAGGTTGGCGCCGGTATTCGGTCCGGTTTCCCGCGGTTGAACTGGCCCGTAAGCATCGACCCCCCGAAAGGATAAGCAAGTGAAAAAGGAGCAGTTGTCTCTCGGCAGCTGCTCCTTTTTTATGGATGATTTCAGGCGCGGCCCGGCATGGTACAATACTAGGCAAATACACCTCTTGCGAAGGAGAACGCCCGAATGTTCAAAATATTTATCGTCGAAGATGACAAGGGACTTGTCGGCCTGCTGAAGGAGCATTTGCACAAATTCGGCTACGATACGAAATGCGCGGCCGATTTTGGGGCGGTGATCGCCGAATTCGAACAGTTCCAGCCTCATCTCGTGCTGCTTGACGTCAATTTGCCGATGTTCGACGGATTTTATTGGTGCAGGCAAATCCGGAACGGCTCAACCTGCCCGATTATTTTCATCTCCGCGCGCGACGGCAAAATGGATCAGGTGATGGCGCTGGAGAACGGGGCCGACGATTATTTGACCAAACCGTTCGACTTCGAAATCGCCCTCGCCAAAATCAACAGCCAGCTCCGCCGGGCCTACGGGTCTTACGCGGCATCGCAGCAGCAGCGTACGGTGGGCGTCTCGGGGTTGACCCTCGATGTGGAACGGCTGGCGCTCTCCTTTAACGGGGACAAAACCGATTTGAGCCCGACCGAAGCCAAAATTTTGGACGAACTGATCGCAAGGTCCGGGCAAGTCGTCAGCCGGGACCGGCTGCTCGACAAAATTTGGGACGACCAATGGTTCGTTGACGACAACACGCTGAACGTCTATGTGACCCGGGTCCGCAAAAAGCTGGCGGCGGTCGGCATTCATGACGCCCTCCAAACGATCCGCGGGCAGGGATACCGTCTCCTGCCGAACTGGGGGGATGAAACATGAGGTTGTTCATCCGGGACCAGGCCCCTCTAGTCGCCGTCTATCTGCTGCAATTATTCCTCGTAACCCTCGTGTACTGGCTCGACGGCAGCCGCGATGTAAGCATCAGTCTCTACGCCGGTCTGCTCAGCGTATGTTTGTTGTCCGTTTACCTCGTGATCCGCTATATAAGAAACCGTATTTTTTACGTCCGGCTGGCCGCGGAGGTTTCTTCCACCGAGGAGCTGCTGAAAGACAAACATCAGACGCCGCTCGCCCAAAGCCTGCAGCGTTTGATCAAGCTCCAGTACCGGCGCTATCAGACCGATTTGCAGCATTACAAACATAAAATCGAATCCCATATGGAGTTCATTCATCAGTGGGTCCATCAGATGAAAACGCCGCTGTCCGTCATCCATTTGATGATCCGGAACAGGGACGAGGCCGAATTCGCCGCCATCGGCGACGAGCTGGACCGGATCCGCAAGGGACTCGACATCGTGCTGTACACCGCGCGCCTGGACACGTTCGAACGGGATTTCCATGTCGAGACGCTTGATTTGCGCCGGGTCGTGCGCGAGGTGACCTCGTCCCAGAAAAGGCTGTTTATCCGCAGCCATGTGTTTCCGCTGATCCGGCTGGACGAGCCCCTGCTCATTGCTTCGGATGAGAAATGGCTTGCTTTCGTGCTGACGCAGCTGATCACCAACGCGGTCCGTTATACGCGGGGCGAAAATCGCAAGATCGTGTTTTACGGCTATCGCCGCGGCGAACAAGCGGTGCTCGAGGTGCAGGACGAAGGGGTCGGCATTCCCCAAGGGGATTTGCCCCGCGTATTCGAGCCGTATTTCACCGGGGAGAACGGCAGAGAGTTCCAGGAATCGACAGGCATGGGGCTTTATTTGGCGAAGCAGATTTGCGGGAAGCTGGGGCATGACATTCAAGTGGAATCCGAGGCGGGGAAGGGGACGACGGTCCGGTTGGTTTTTTGAAAACTTGGTTCGCGCAGTGAAGCTTACAAAAGTGTAAGCTTGTGTAAGCTTACGGCATGGCAGCGGGAGAGGCATCTTCCCTATAATAAAACCATGAGATCGATCTTATGAAGCAAGGAGCCGGCAGCGTTGACGATTTTGGACGTGAAATACTTATCGAAAATTTACGAAGGGCAGGTGCCGCGGCAGGCGCTGGACAACGTTCGGTTCTCCCTTCGCGAGGAAGAATTCGTCGGGATCATGGGGCCGTCGGGAAGCGGGAAAACGACGCTCTTAAACGTCATTGCGACCATCGACGAACCGACCTCCGGCGAAATACAAATCAACGGCATCAATCCGCACCAGCTCGGCCGGACGGAAACGGCGCTATTCCGCCGCCGCGAGCTCGGATTCGTATTTCAGCATTTTAACCTTCTTGACGCCATGACCGTGGCCGAAAACATCGTGCTGCCGTTGTCGCTTGACGGCGTGCCGGTGGGGGAGATGGAGCAAAAATTAAATGATATCGCCTTAAAATTGGGCATTTCGGACATCTTGGACCGGCGGATTTACGAATTATCGGGCGGTCAGATGCAGCGTGTTGCCATTGCGCGGGCCATCATCCACAAGCCGTCGCTGATCCTTGCCGACGAGCCGACGGGCAACCTCGATTCCAAAGCATCGGACGACGTGATGAAGACGCTGCGGACCTTGAACGAGGAAGGGGCGACCATCTTGATGGTGACGCATGACCCGGTGGCGGCAAGCTTCTGCAAGCGCGTCATTTTCATCAAAGACGGCCGGTTTTACAACGAGATTTACCGGGGGGACAACCGCCAGGGATTTTTTCAGCGGATCATCGACATGCTGTCGCTCTTAGGAGGGGATCGTCGTGTCCTTTCTACAATTCGCTTATAGGAACGTCTCCCGCAACAAGCGCACGTATGCAGCCTATTTTTTGAGCAGCGCTTTTTCCGTCATGATCTTTTTCGTCTGCATGCTGTTTATTTTTAATCCGGGGATCCGCGAGTCCATCATGTATCCGATCGTCATGCAGACGATGATTACGGCGGTATGCGTCATGTATCTTTTTTTGTTCTTTTTTGTTCTGTATTCCGTAGGTTCGTTTTTGGCCTCGCGCAAGCATGAAATCGGGATTTGGCTGATGCACGGCATGACGAAAAGACAGCTGCACCGGATGATTTTTCTGGAAAACATGCTGATCGGCACCGGGGCCGTCGTCGCGGGCATCGCCTCGGGGCTCGTCACCGGGAAGCTGTTTCTGATGATCGGCTCCCTGGTGTTCGGCGTTCCCTCGATTCCGTTCCGCTTGACGTGGGAGGCGTTTGCGCTTACGACCGGCGCGTTTGCGGTGCTTTTTCTGATCATTTCGATGTGCACGTCGGGTTTGTTGCGGAATCTTTCCTTAATCGAGCTTTTTCAAGCCGGACGCCGTACCAAACTTGCTCCCAAAGGGTCCGCCTGGCTATCGGCAACAGCCGTCGTGCTCATCATCGCAGCCTACGGGTTTGCGGCGACGACGAGCGTTTCCGATCTGTACGTCCGCATGCTGCCCGTCACCGCCATGACCGTCGCGGGCACGTATCTGCTGTATAACCACGCAGGGGTATGGCTTGTCGAGCGGCTTCAGAAAAAGCGGGGCCTGTTTTGGAAAAAAACGAACATCGTCACGTTGTCCAATCTGTCCTACCGGTTAAAGGACCATTCCCGGATGCTGTTTATGGTGACGATCGTATCGACCGTCTCGTTCTGCGCCGTCGGGGTATCCGCCTCCATTAATACGCTGTCGGAACAGTTCCATAACGATTACCCGGCTGCGGTCAGTTATTTGGCGAAGGACGGCAATCCGGCGGAAGGGGAGCATCTGCAATCCATACACAGGGAGCTGCTGGCAAAAGGACTGCACCCGCGCATGCTCCAATTTCCGGTCAAAAATATTCTGGTCGCTCCGGAAGGCTCCGGCTCCGATCCGGAGGTGCTGTCCGTCATTTCGTTATCCAGTTATGAACGGGCGGTCCGGATGGCGGGCCTTTCGTACGGCGAACAGCCTCTAACCGGTTCGGATGCGCTCGCCATGGTCAGCTCCGAACGGGATCGGGCATTCATGAAAGCGAGGCCGCTGGCGGTGCATGCCGTTACTGGCGGGCGGCTGCATATCAAGGAAATCGGCTATACCCGGCATGTCGCCGTGCCGGAGCATATGCTCCGGACGGGGCTGCGGCAAATGGACGGCTATACCAACGGCCTCGTGGTCAGCGACGAATTGTTCGGCCGTTTGGAGTCCCGGGCGGGGATCGACCGCTATACCGCGTTTTACGTGGATGACTTCCGGAAAACGCTCGGAGTGGCGAACACGCTGGCCGATTCGGGCGAGGTGAGGTTTAACGAAAATCGCGGCTTTTCGATCGCCGTCAGCGGCACGCTGTACGTGCTGCAAATGGGGGCGTACCGCGCGATGCTTTTTGCCGCCCTGCTGATCGGCACGGTATTTTTCATCGCCGCGGGTTCCTTTCTGTATTTCCGCCTTTACGCGGATCTGGATTACGACCGGCGGCAATACGCCGCCATGGCCAAGCTGGGGCTGACGGACAAGGAGCTCAGCCGCATCGTGACGCGGCAGCTGGCGCTTTTGTTTTTCGTCCCGATCGTCCTGGCGGTCATTCACAGCAGCTTTGCCTTTATCGCGCTTCAAAGCCTCTTTTATTTATCGATCGCTTTGGAGATGGGGTTCGTCCTGCTTTGCTTTTTTTCGGCCCAGGCGATGTATTTTTTCTTCATTCGCTTCCACTACTTGCGGAACGTCAGGAAAAAGCTGCTGTAACGGGGCTTGGAGAAATCGAACGGGGCAACCGCGTTTTACCGAAAATCATATCGGCCTTTCTGATCATAAGAACGGAGGTTCTGCATGCAAAACTGGATAACGGATATCATGGAACAATTCGGATACGCCGGCATTGCGCTGGTCATTGCGCTCGAAAATTTGTTTCCGCCGATTCCGTCGGAGGTGATTCTAACCTTCGGGGGATTCATGACCACCAAAACCCATTTGACGGTGCCAGGGGTGATCCTCGCTTCGACGATCGGTTCGGTGGCAGGGGCGGTGGTGCTTTATTTGATCGGCTTGCTGCTGGAGGTCCGGCGGCTGGAGCGGATCGTCGAGCGGTGGGGGCATGTTCTGCGCGTCAAAAAAGAAGACATCCATCGGGCGGACCGGTGGTTTGCCAAATACGGATATTGGACCGTCTTTTTCTGCCGGATGATTCCGCTCGTGCGGAGCCTCATTTCGATTCCGGCCGGCATGGCCCGGATGAAATTCGGTTTGTTCCTGCTGTTTACGACGTTCGGGACGCTGATATGGAACACGGTCCTCGTGTATCTGGGCGCGGCTCTGGGCGAATCATGGGAAAGTATCGTGCACTATATGGACATGTACTCCCATTTCACCTATGCTGTAATCGGGCTGGTTGCTCTAGCAGTCCTATATCTTTATCTGCGCCGGGCGAGAAAAATGAAAGCCCAGCAATAACTTGAAGGAGTTGTGGAGAGTTTTGGAGTGGATGGAGTACATTAAAGCGGTGATCCTCGGGATCGTCGAAGGATTGACGGAATTTGCGCCGGTATCTTCCACCGGGCACATGATTATCGTGGACGACATGTGGCTGAAGACACAGCAGTTTTTATCCCAGCCGGTGGCGAACACCTTTAAGGTCGTCATTCAGCTCGGATCGATTTTGGCCGTCGTGGTGCTGTTCTGGAGCCGGTTCATGGATCTGCTGGGTCTCCGGAGAAGAAAACCGGCAGAGGGAAGCGGGGAGCAGGCGCAAGGCCGCCTCAAACTGACCCAGGTCATTGTCGGGCTGATCCCGGCGGGCATTTTGGGCGTGCTGTTTGAAGATTATATCGACGAGCATTTGTTTTCGACACGGACCGTGCTGATCGGCCTGGTCGTCGGGGCGCTTCTGATGATCGCAGCCGACCTGTGGCGCCCGAAGCGCCCGAAGACCGAAACGGTGGACCAGATCACTTACGGACAGGCCTTTTCGGTCGGTTTGATCCAGTGCCTGTCCTTATGGCCGGGATTTTCCCGATCCGGATCGACGATTTCCGGCGGGGTGCTGCTGGGGATGAGCCACCGGGCGGCGGCCGACTTCACGTTCATTATGGCCGTGCCGATCATGGCCGGCGCAAGCGGGATATCGCTGCTCAAAAACTGGGAATATTTCACGGCCGACATGCTGCCGTTTTTTGCCGCCGGGTTCATCAGCTCCTTTATCGTCGCGCTGATCGCCATCCGGTTTTTCCTGAAGCTCATCAACCGGATCAAACTCGTGCCGTTTGCGGTATACCGGATCGTGCTTGCCGGAATCATCTTTCTTATGTTATAAACCGTTACGTTATGAAGCCAAGCTCCCGAGTCCTTTGACGCGGGGGCTTTTTTTCTAAGTCCTTCCAAAGCGGGCGGGGCATCGTGTACAATAGGGTCGGCAGAGGAGGCCTGCGGATGAAAATTAAAGTGCTGATTGCAGACGATAATTCCTTTATTCGGGAAGGCATGAAAATCATTTTAAACACGTTTGGGGATTTTGACGTCGTCGCTACCGTCGCGGACGGGCGGGAGGCCGTGGAATATTGCCGGAACCATGAGGTGGACGTGGCTTTGCTGGATGTGCGGATGCCGAACATGAACGGGGTGGAAGCCACCAGAATGCTGAGCGGGGAAACGTCGGCCAAACCGCTGATCCTGACGACCTTCGACGACGATGAATACATATTGGATGCGATCCGTTTCGGGGCGAAAGGATATTTGCTGAAAAACAATGATCCGGAACGGATCCGCGACGCGATCAAAAGCGTGCACAACGGTCACAGCGTCCTGCAGGACGTGGTGCTGGATAAGCTGAAGTCCCAGGTCGGGGGAGGGCAGGAGGCGAAAGCCGGAAGCCTGCCAGAGGCTGACAGGAAGCAGGCAGAGGGAACTCCGAAAGAGACGGGAGACGGACGGGATGCCTGTCCTTTCGACCGCAGCTTGTTTACCGAACGGGAGCTTGAAGTGATGTCGCTGATCGCCCAAGGGTTGTCCAACAAGGAAATTTCCAAAGAGCTCTTTATATCGGAAGGGACGACGGCCAATTACATTACGTCCATTTTGAACAAAACGGCGCTGTCGCACCGCACGCAAATCGCGATCTATTACCTGACGGGAAAAACCCGTTAAAGCGAAAGGACAACATAAGCATGGAACTATGGACGGTCGGCAATAAAACGATCATGCTGCTGTTTGTCGTGACCGCAACCTACTTTACGGCGGCCGCAAGGGACGTATGGCTGGTGTTCCTGTTTCTGGCTTATTTGGCGCTGAACCTGATTCTGCATATCGTCAAGCAAGCCCGCACCAAAAAGGCGATTCTTTTGGCGATCATCCTGTTTTTGATCGGCTGCGCGGTCTACCATCCGTATTTTGCGCTGCTGCTTCCGCTTAGCTTCAATGAGTTCGCTTCCTTTTATTCCCGGTCCAACGGATTTTTGCTGCTTGCGATCTTGGCTCCGCTCATGGTTCTCCGCGATACGATGATGATTTTGTATGTGTTCGCGGCCGCGCTCGGCTTTTTCAACTATTGCATGGTGCGCCATTACATGGGGAGAGTTGGCAATCAGGAGGACGAGCTGGAAAACATGCGCAGGAATCTGCAAAAAATGGCCAAAAGCCTGAACGAAAACCAGGATTTTGCCCGGGCTTCCGAATATATGGTCAAACTCGAGGAGAGGAACCGGCTCACGCAGGAAATCCATGACGGCATCGGCCACGCGATGACAGGCGCGTTGATTCAGATGGAGGCGGCCAAACGGCTGCTGAACAGCGACCCGGCCACCGCGGAAACGTTGCTGCAAAACGCCATCGGCATTTCGAAGGAAGCGATCGAAGAAATCCGGGTTACGCTCAAAAACAACAAACCCCCGGTGGAGCAGCTTGGGCTCAGCCGCCTGAAGACGGCCGTCGAAGCCTTCAGCGGAAGGACCGGCCTCATGACCTCGGTCGTTCATGAAGGCAACATGGAAGTCATCACGCCGCTGCAGTGGAAAATCATTTACGAAAACGTGACGGAAGCGCTGACCAACTGCGCGAAATATTCCGGCGCCACGGCCGTTCACGTGGAAATCCGGGTGCTGAACCGGATGATCAAAGCGGTCGTCGCCGACAACGGCAAGGGCGCGGCCAAAATCGTCAAAGGCCTGGGCCTGATCGGGATGGAGGAGCGCACCGCGTCCGTCGGCGGGACGGTCGTAGCCGACGGCACGAACGGTTTCAGCATCACGACCCTGATTCCGTATGAGGGCAAGTGAGAATTTTCATCCGCCCCGCGGCGGATGCCCACAACAACATATGAAATTTCTCATGTACAAAGGATGAACTTATGCACTGACGTAAGGGCGTCCTTTTTTATTACCATAAGAGCATGAAGAGAACAACGAAACGGAGTGAAAAATAAATGAACATTTTGGATATTCGGGGCCTGACGAAAAAATTCGGCGAATTCGTCGCGGTCGACAACATGTCGCTGACGATCCGGGAAGGCGAAATTTTCGGGTTTCTCGGGGCCAACGGCGCCGGCAAAAGCACGACGATCAACATGATTTCGTCGCTGCTGCGGCCAACGAGCGGGGAAATTCGGATCTTGGAGAAGGACATCGTGAAGCAAAGCCGCTTCGCCAAGATGAATCTGGGCATCGTGCCGCAGGATCTGGCGATTTACGAAGACATGACCGCCTATGAAAATGTCAGCTTTTTTGCAGGGCTATACGGGCTGCGGGGCGACAAGCTCAAGGAAAGCGCGGAAGAAGCGCTGGAGTTCGTCGGGCTCAGCGACAAGGCGAAAAGCTTTCCGAAAAACTTTTCGGGCGGGATGAAGCGCCGCCTGAATATTGCCTGCGCGATCGCGCATAAACCGAAGCTCATCATTATGGACGAACCGACGGTAGGGATCGATCCCCAGTCGCGCAATTATATTTTGACCTCGGTGCGCAAGCTGAATGAATCGGGCTGCACGATCATTTACACAAGCCACTATATGGAAGAGGTTGAGGAAATCTGCTCGCGCATCGCGATCGTGGATCACGGCAAAATCATTGCCGAAGGCACGAAAGAACAGCTCAAGTCGACCATAACCGACGTGAAGGATATCCGGATCGAGCTGAAATCCGTGCAAGGAATGGAAGGGGAACTTTTGAAGCCGGTTCCGGGCGTACGGACCGTGCTGCAGGAGGAAAACGTGATCCGCGTGCACAGCGATGCGGCGGTCGATAATTTGAACCGGATATTGAAGCAGCTGATGGACGCTGGCAAGGAAATCCGCTCGGTCGAGGAACAGGAGCCGAATCTGGAGACGGTATTCCTGACGCTGACGGGTCGTAATTTACGGGATTAATATTCGCGAAAGGAGGTTATTGACGGGGTGAACATTTTATCGATTGCAATCAAAGAGATGAAACACGATTTCCGGGATCGGCGCACGATCCTGTTCATGCTCGGCTTTCCAATCGTGCTGATGCTGATTCTCGGCTTGGCGCTGACCAACGCCTTCAGCTCGGAAGTTTCGGTCGGGGACGTGAAGGTGGCCGTAAAAGACGCGACCGGGGGCGGCCCCCTTTCCGAAGCCTTTGCGGGTTTCGCGAAAGAGGTCGGCAAAACGGGCGTTGCATTCGAACCTTTAAAACCGGGCGTAAACGGAAGAGAAGAGGTCGAAAACAACCATGTTTCGGGTTACGTGGAGCTGACGAACCAAGGCATTTCCTTATACGGCAGCAGCCGGGACGCGATCGAAAGCAACATCGTGCAGGGGATGCTGGCTTCTTTTACGGATAAATACAACGCGGCGGCGGCGGTGGCCCGCATCGAACCGGCCAAGACGGAGATGGTGCTTGCAACCGGCGGAAGCGACTATATCCGGGAGTTGTCGGTCGACGCCAACCGGACGCCCGGCTCCGTCGATTATTACGCGCTGGCGATGACCGTCATGGTCGGCATGTGGGCGGCGATGGGCGCGGGGGCGCTCATTCAGGGCGAGGTTTTGCGGGGAACGGCCGTAAGGCTTGTCATTGCCCCGATCCGAAAAGGCGAGATATTCGTGGGCAAGATGTTGGGCGGGATCATCTCGAACTTATTATGCGTTATGGTGATCATCCTGTTCAGCAAATACGTGTTTAAAGCCTACTGGGGCCATCATATGGGAGTCGTCATCGCGGTTTTAGTGTCGGAGGTCATTATGGCGATGAGCCTGGGCCTGGCCGGCAGCTATTTGTTGAAGGGAAAGGCTTCGCGGGGCGTCATCAGTCTGGTCGTTCAGCTGATGTCCTTTTTCGGGGGCGCGTATTTCCCGATTCTCGACGAAGAAGGCGGCGGCCTCATGGGATTTCTCGTCAACCTGTCGCCGATCCGCTGGGCCAACCACGGGTTAACGCAGGTGATTTATGCCGATAACGTCTCGGCGGCCTGGCCGGTTTTGATGTTGAACATCGGTTTTGCCGCGTTGTTTTTGGGCGTATCGATATTGGCAATGAGACGCAGGGAGGGACTGTAACATGTGGAGAGATATATGGTTTTTGGCGACCCGAACGCTGCTCATGACGTTTCGCAAACGCAGCACGCTCATCCTGTACTTCGGTTTGCCGATCGCCGGCATCGTGGCTACCTTTTTGCTGTACGGTTCGGTCGGAACGACGGAGCTGAGGGTAGGGGTCGTCAACGAGGACAGCGGTCAACGGATCGCGGAGGACACGGTCGGATTCGTTAAAAATCTGGATCATGTCAGCATCGTTCATGTCGGCCGGAACGAATTAAAAGAGCTGCTGGCCGCAAACAAACTCGACAGCGGCTTGATCATCGATTCCGGCTTTTCGGAAAGCGTGCTCAGCGGCAGTCCCGATCATATCGCGATCGAATCGGTCAAAGGCGCCCAGGTCACGGGATATATGAAATCGATGCTGCGCGGGTATATCGACAACGTCGCGGCGATGGGCAAAATCGCTGGCGGAGACGGAACAAAATTTCAGCAGATCTACGATCAATACCGTTCTTCGGCATTCAAGCTCACGTCCGAATCCGTAAACGATATGTCCCTGGCCAAACAGATGTCGTACCAATCGATCGGTTTCCTGCTGTTGTTCATGTTGAATTCGGCCGCCAGCCTGGCGGAGTTGATGCTAAAACACCGGGAGAACCGGACCTATTACCGGATTTTGTCCTCCCCGATCAACGCGAAGACGTACGTGCTCGCCAACATTGCGGTGAATGCGGTCGTCATGCTCGCACAGATCGTGATTGCCCTCTTTTTCATGAAGGTCGTGTTTCATATGGATCCCGGCATTTCCGTCTTCGAAATGTTCGCCCTTCTGGCCATTTTCGCGGTCGTATCGATCAGCCTGTCGCTTGTGATCATCGCCTTCTCGAAAAGCTCGGGCATGGCCGGCGCGCTGCAAAACCTCATTATCGTGCCGACATGCCTGCTGTCCGGTTGCTTCTTTCCGCTCAGCATCATGCCGGAAACGCTTCGCCGGGTGTCCGACTTTTTGCCGCAAAGCTGGGTTCTGCAGTCCATCGAAAAACTTCAGGAAGGGGCAACGTTTGGTTCCATTGGGTTCCATCTGTCGATTTTGCTTGCCTTTGCGGTGGTGTTTTTCCTGATTGCGACCTATAAGTTCGGACGGAACAACGATACGAGAAATTTCGTTTAGAGGCCGGTTCATTCCGAAAGCAGTTGAATATATGTTATTCCAAATGGTGAAGGGGATGTCCCGCGTTGGCGGGCATCCCCTTTGCTGCTTGCAGTATGCTTATTTTTGTGTCCGCTGCAAAGCCCGAAGCATCGCGCAGCCGTAAGCCGGGAGCTTCATGCTGAGCACGCCGCCGTGGGCGGATACCGTTTCACCCGTGCGGATATCCTCCCAGCATTCCTCCGGCACCGGCACGTTGATGGTTTTCGCTTTGGCCGAATTATTCATGAAAATCACGATGCTGTCGTTTTCGTCCTCCCGGGTATAAACCAGGTTCGTGCTTCCCGCTTTCGCCGACAGGAACCGGAGCGAGCCGGTGCGCAGCGCACTGTACTTTTTGCGCAGGCCGATCAGCTCCCGGTAGAAGGAGAACAGATCCCGGTCCTGCTTGGTTTCATCCCACTCCATGCATTTGCGGCAGCCCGGATCATGTCCTCCGGTCAAGCCGACCTCATCCCCGTAATAAATGCAAGGGGCCCCGGTATAAGTGAATTGAAATTGGACGGCGAGTTTCATTTGCTCCTTGTTGCCGTTGCATTTGGTCAGCAGCCGGGCTGTATCATGGCTGTCCAGCAAATTGAAGGCAACCTCGTTCACCTGGCGCGGGTAGCGCACATACTGGCTGGCAAGGGCGTTCGCGAAACTTCGGGCGTCCCGGGTCCGGTCGACGAAGAAGTCCAGCACCGCATTCGTGAACGGATAATTCATGACGGCGTCGAACTGGTCGCCCATCAGCCAAGGGGAGGACTCATGCCAAATTTCGCCGAGAATGTAGGCGTCGGGTTTGATGCTTTTGACGACCTTGCGGAATTCGCGCCAAAACTCGTGATCGACCTCGTTTGCGACGTCCAGGCGCCAGCCGTCGATGTCGGCCTCTTGGATCCAATAGGCGGCGGCCTTCAGCAAATATTCCTTTACCTCGGGATTGGCGGTGTTCAGCTTCGGCATTAGCGGCTCGAAGGCAAACGTATCGTATGTCGGAATGCCGTCTTCGACGGCGATCGGGTATTTGCGGATGTAGAACCAGTCTTTGTAGCGCGATTTTTCCCCGTTTTTTTGCAGGTCCACGAAAGGCGCAAACGTCCGTCCGGAATGGTTGAACACCGCGTCGAGGACGACCCGGATGCCGCGCTCGTGACAGATGGCGACGAGCTTTTTCAGCGTTTCGAGATCCCCGAACTGCGGGTCGATCTGCATGTAGTCCTCGGTGTCGTATTTATGGTTGGTCGTCGCTTTGAAAATCGGCGTAAAATAGATGGCGTTGATGCCGAGTTCGGACAAATGGTCGATATGGTCGATGACGCCTTGAAGATCCCCGCCGAAAAAGTTGTCCGGCTTAGGCGTTCCGCCCCATGGAAGCGTGCCTTCCGGATCGTTGGACGGATCGCCGTTCGCGAACCGCTCGGGAAAAATTTGATAAAATACCGCGTCCTTCACCCAGTCCGGCGTTTCGAACACGTCGGCCGGATTGATGAACGGATATTCGAACAGGCGGTCCGGATTTTCGGGCTCCTGCTTAACGAAGTCGTATTCGGTCATCCAATATTTCTCCGCGCCTTTTTCGAGCAAAAATCCGTATTTCAAACGGCGATATTCGGGAACGATTTCGCATTCCCAATAATCGAACAGCTCGTCGGACGCCAGTTTGTTCATCGGAACGTAGGTCTTGGACCGGTCCCAGATGTATTTGTCCCCGGCCATCGCGGATACGGCCGTAACGTCGCTTCGTTTGGTGCGAATGCGCAGATGGATCGTGCGCCCGTCGTAGGCGTAACACCAGTTCAGTTTGGGACGGTGATAGACAGCTTCAAGCAGCATGGAAATTCCTCCTTAAGGCTCAAATATGATTTTTGTGCGTAAGAAAGCGATAGAGGCGAAGGGGACGGAATCGATCTGAAGAAGCGGCAGCGATCGGAAGAACGATCCGTAACCGAAGCAGCTACTATCGCAAAAAGTAAATACAAATCATGTTTGAGCTACCCGCCACATCAAAAAAGGTACAACCTGGACGGATAGCGTTGTCCGAGGTTGTACCTTGATTTCAGGGTAGCATAGCCTTTAAATTGATAATGAATGATACGTAAAATATACCATGGTTTCATGGACGACACAACCGGGTTTCTGCAGGGGCCGGGTGAGGAAGGATGGGCAATCATCATGGGCATTCATTTGTTATATATCGAAGACGACGCGGAAATCGGAACATGGGTAAACGAAGATTTGAAGGGGAGGGGGTATGAGGTGACCTGGCTGCAAAACGGGGAGCGGGCCGTCGATCATGCCGCAGGCTGCCGTCTCGTCATTCTTGACGTGATGCTCCCGGGGCTTGACGGCTTTACGGTCGGGCAGCGGCTGAAGAAAGCCTACCCGGATCTGCCGATCCTCATGCTGTCGGCCAGAACCTCCATCGACGACAAGCTCGAAGGGCTGCAGTTCGCCGACGATTATGTGACCAAGCCGTTCCACCCGGATGAGCTCGCCGCCCGGATCGAGGTGCTGCTGCGCCGCTCCGGCTCGTATTCGTCGGAGGCGCTTGCGCTGGGGCATCTCCTCGTGTACGAACGTGAAAACCGGATCATGAACAAGGATACGGGCGAGGAGATCGTGTTGACGGGCAAGCAGTTCCAAATTTTCATGTATCTGCTCCGCCATCTCGGGCAAATTTTGACCAAAGAGCAAATTTACGAGGGGGTTTGGGGAGATCCGTACCTGGACGGGGACAAAACGCTGATGGTGCACATCCGGTATTTGCGGGAAAAGCTGGAGCGCGATCCGGCGAACCCGGAGATCATTGAAACGATCCGCGGCGTCGGCTACAGGGTGAAGGCATGAGGGAAAAAAAGCTGCCGAAGCCCAGGTTTCGCGGGTCTTTGCTTTCCAGGTACCTGCTCCTTATCCTGATTGCTCTGCTGTTCATTCCGGTCTTGTTCCCTGCGTCGCTGATCGGTTACCAGGTCGTGCAGAACATGGCGATCGGGAACGCGTTGCCGGATGCGGGGATACAGCCGGAGGAGCGATACCAGACGATCCACCTCGAAAAGATGTGGCATAACGAAGCCAAACGGCTGAAGGGAAGCACCCCGGAGGAAATCGACCGCAGACTGCGGGAGCTTAGCGAGGAATATGCGAAGGTGGACATGTTCTGGGTGGACGCGGATTCGCATGTGCGGCAGCCCGCCGGCGGCCGATTGCATTTGCCCGAAACTTGGGATGCGGCCGACGCGATTTCCTACATGAAACGTTACCGGGGAGCGACGCAGCAGTTTTCCGTGATCGCATTTATCGGGGACGACGAAAAGCTGAACCGGGGATTTATGGTCATGCAGGTATCCAAAGCGGCGATAGGGCCAAGGGATGGCGGCCTGTCCGCCCGCGAATCGATGGTATTTTTCGGCATCATCCTGCTGATGTTCGTGCTTTTTATCATCGTTTCCTGGATGTTTTTCATGAACATGCGCCGCAGGCTGCTCCGCCTTCAATCCGCCATGACGGTCCAGGACGGAAGCGGGTTGCCTGACCCGATCGCGGTTCGGAAAAGCGATGAAATCGGGCAGCTGGAGGCGGCGTTTAACGGGATGGTGGACCGGCTCGACCGGAGCCTGAAACGGGAGCGCGAGGAGGAAGAGCTGCGCAAACGGCTGATCGCCAACCTGTCGCATGATTTAAGGACGCCGCTGACGGTCGTCCGCAGCCACGTGTATTCCCTGCAAAAGGAGCAGCTCTCCGAGCGCGGCCAGGAGCTGTTGAAATTGACGGAGACCAAGCTGGGCGATCTTGCGGGCCTCATCGACAACCTGCTGTCCTACAATTTGCTGACGAGCGGAAAATACACGCTTCACCCGGAACGCATCGACGTGCTCCGCATCGTCCGGGAGAGCGCCGCGGCCTGGTATCCGCTGTGGGAAAAAGAAGGTTTCGAGGCGGATATCGACCTGCCGGAGGGTCCCGTTTATTGGATGCTCGACGCGCAGTGGTTCCGGAGAATTCTGGATAACTTATTCCAAAACGTCGTCAGGCATGCCCGGAGCGGACAGTATATCGGCATCCGGACGGCGACGGATGCCGCCGGCGGCCTGGCGATCGTCATTGCAGATAAAGGCAAGGGAATGCAGGCCTCCTCGGGAGACAAGGGGGCGGGCATTGGCCTCGCGATCGTCGGTTTCCTGACGAGGGAAATGGGGCTCGGCATGGAGATTCGCAGCGACGAAGGCGGCACGAGTGTCATGATCTCTCCGGCCACAGGCGATGAGCCCGGATTGAAGTTGAGGTAGAAAGACGGTTCAGTTACAACCAACCTGATGCGAAAGTCACGGTGCTGCATCGAGCATCGTGACTTTGTTGTTTTGAGCTAAATAGTTAACTGTTGACAAAAATCAATTACAAGTGTAATTTTAAATCATCTGTATCGATTACAATTGTAGTCATAGGGGGATGATTGTTCAATGAAAGAAAAAATTCCGCGCATTTCGGAATCTGAATGGGAGGTCATGAAGGTATTTTGGAATCATTCACCTGCTTCGGCGAATGAAGTCATTGAATTGCTGGACTCCAAAACAGATTGGAAGCCAACGACAATTAAAACGCTTATAAATCGTTTGGTGAAGAAAGGAGCACTCGGATTCCATCAAAAGGGGAAAACCTATTCCTATTTCCCGCTGATCAGCGAAGAAGAATGCTTGAAGGCCGAAAGCAGTTCGTTTTTGAACAGATTGTACGGCGGAGCCTTGAAAGTGATGATCGTCAATTTTCTCAAAGATGAGAAGTTGACAGAAGCAGAGATTGATGAACTGAAGGAAATTCTCGACCAGAGGAAAAAAGAATCATGAACTATGTGAATTTCCTCCTGAATGATGTGGTTTCTTCTTTCCTCCGATGGATCGCAACTACATCTTTCATGGCTACCGTTATGGCTATTCTCATTCTTTTTATACGGCAGCTTCTGAAAAATCATCTTCCTGTCAAATGGCAATATTTAATGTGGTTTCTGCTGATGATTCGTATGGTGATTCCTTGGGCGCCGGAAAGCCATTTTAGCCTGTATAATGCGTTTACTTTCCACGCAGAGCAGCATCCTGAGGCGTTGTTCATCGATATGAAGCAAAAAAGCGTAGTGCCGGCAACGAATGTCGGTGACGAAGTCCCGTCTTCCGATTCGTCTAAGTTTTCTTCGATCGTACAAGATGATATGGATAAATCTCCGGCAACGGTTCTTCCTTGGAAGAAGATTGCTTTAATCTTAGGATGGCTTATTGGGGCAATAACACTCATTTGTTATCTGGTCAGAGTCAATCGCAAGTTTAGCCGCGAGATGAAGAAGTACGCCTCTATCGTATCGGACCCGGTCTTGGTCGGTGTTCTGGAGCAGTGCAAATCTGAACTGACTGTAAGGCGGAAGGTGCCTCTCATTATGAAAAATGGAGTTGATGGTCCCGCGCTTTATGGTGTGATCCACCCGAAAATATTACTTCCCGCAGGGATCGAAGACCTTCATCCCAATGAATTAAGGTTCATCTTTCTTCATGAGCTGGTGCATTACAAAAGGAAAGATATATTAGCGAACTGGCTCATGACTTGTCTGCTTGTGATACAGTGGTTCAATCCTATTCTGTGGTATGCATATCGAAAAATGAGAGAAGATCAAGAGCTTTCATGCGACGCGGCAACGATTTCCCGGCTGAGTGAAAATGAAATTAAGGAATATGGTTACACCATCATCAAGCTCCTGAAAAAAAGCTCCTCGAAGGCCGCACGATTGTTGACATCGACTAACTTTTCGACGGGTAAATCCCAACTTATGAGGAGGATTACGATGATTACTTATTTCAAAAAAGAGTCATCCAAATGGTCCGCGGCTGGTCTAGCTTTACTGGTTCTATTAGTCGCAGTGTCCTTAACTAATGCCAAGAATGCCCGGGCAGATGACTTCTCTTCCGCATTGGCTACGGAACTGGATGTTATGGAAAAAAACAATGCCCCTCTATTGGCCAAACTAGATTCAAAACTGAGAATTCAAGTGAAGAAGACAATCCGTCAAGTGATGAGGGATTTGGGACAAGCGCTTCCCCTGGAAAGTATAGAAGCTGTGCCTAATGAACACCAGTGGTTGCTCAAATTTACTGGTGATGGAACGGGTTTTGCAAACCTATGGGTTGATGATCAAACGGGTGAAATGGAGGTAGTGAAGTTCGGCCTGGATTTGTCCCCAGACCAGGTTGATCCAAGTTTGGTCGATCAGGCCAATCAGAGTCTGAAGGAAGCAGGATTCAACGGCAATTCAAAATTCAAAATTCATCGTAATATCGAATTGGATCCGACCCTGAATTTCCCTTATGAGGTTCAAACCAAATTCGAAGATGGCGAATCTGAAGTGTTGTTTTCCAATGGTCACTTGACCCGTTTGTTCATTCCATTAAGTCCTGACGAGGTAACTGAAAATCAGAACCAATTTGCCAAGCAAGCTCTCTCGGTTATACGTAAAGGTGCAGGTGATCAATTAATTAAGGCTCATCATTTGATTTCGGGTAAAAAGAAGTATCTTATCCTAGAATATATGGACGGTAGTCATGTGTATTTCGATTCAGAAACAAATGAAATTTCCCAAATCGGGGTTCCCAGATTGAGCAATCATATGCCTTCATCCATGAAGCCGGAACAGTTAAGCCAGACGGCAGCCCCTATAGCCTCCAAACTCTTTAATGTCGATTTGAATGAATATAGCTTAACGTTTAATAAGAAAGCCCCAGGAACAGGAACGTTTAGTAAACCGGGTGAACTCTATATCAATTTCTCTTATAACAATTTAGGAAATATTTATTTAATTACTAGAACGAACGTGAATTTTTCGAAATCATAATCTGCAACATCAATCCTTAGAAGACAAGGGAATATGGGGACGACGCCATTGCCAGCTCCTTGCTTTAAAGATGTTTGTTTTGAAGAAAGCCCAGGCGGCCTCAAGTTTAAAGAAATTTTAAACTTGAGGCCGCCCGTCTTTTAACCTGCGGGAGCTAATATAGTTCCCGAGGTGATTCATAGTGAGAGAACTCGTGATCGAGACGAAAGATTTGAATAAGAAATATCGCGGGCGTTATGCCGTCAGAAATTTGAACCTGGAAATCGGAAGAGGGGAAATTTACGGATTCCTGGGCCCGAACGGCGCGGGCAAAACGACGACGATCCGGATGCTGCTCGGACTCATCCGCCCGACGATGGGCTCCATCCACGTTTTCGGCAAGGATTTAAGAAAGGAAAAGCTGAACATCCTCCGCAAGGTCGGCTCGCTGGTGGAATATCCGTCCAACTACGGGCATCTGACGGCGGTGCAAAACCTGGAGGCGGTGCGCCGGATATTGGATGTGCCGAAATCGCGGATCGACGAGGTGCTGAGCATCGTATCGTTGACCAAGGACGCCAAACGCCCGGTGAAGGGGTATTCGCTCGGGATGAAACAGCGGCTGGGCATCGCGACGGCCCTTCTTGGCAATCCCGAGCTGCTGATTCTGGACGAACCGACCAACGGGCTGGATCCCGAAGGCATCCATGAAATCCGCGAGCTGATCCGCAGCATGCCGCAGCAGCACGGCATCACGGTTCTGGTCTCCAGCCACCTGTTGTCCGAGGTGGAGCAGATGGCCGGTACCGTAGGCATCATTCGCGAAGGAGAGATGGTCTTCCAAGATACGATCAGCAATTTGCAGCAGCAGGCGTCGGGAGGATTCCGGCTGGTCGTTTCCGAACCGGCTGAAGCGCTTCAGCTGATCCGGGGACAAGGTTATGCCGGGCGTTTGGAGGACGGAGGTCTCCGGCTGGATCAGTTAAGCGATCCGGAAGTGGCGCTGCTCGTCAAGCGGCTGGTGGACCATAACCATGCCATATACCGCGTGGAAGAGAAGCGGCGCACGCTCGAGGATATATTCATGCAGGTGATCGAGCAAGGGGGGCTTTCCTGATGATCGGCAAAGCGTTGTCGTCCGATTTTCTGAAAATTCGCAGAAAAGGCATCTGGCTTCTCGTTTTCCTCGGCTCCGTCGGGCTGTTAGCCATGCAGGCTTTGAATTTTGGACTGCGTTACGATTACTTGATCGACCGATATAAAGCGGATTTGTGGAAGGGGCTGATCGGGGAGATTTTCTCCTTCGTTCCGATCGCCCTTTACTTGGGGGCTACGCTGATCTCCTCGCAGATCGCCAACGTGGAGCATCAGAACAATTCGTGGAAGCAGCTGCTCGCTTTGCCGATTTCCAGAGCCTCCGTGTTTACCGCCAAGGTTTTGCTCGGCTTGATCGCGATGGGAGTCGCCTGCCTTATTTTATCCGCCGGCACCGTCGTGTTAGGCATTCTGCTGAAATTCGGGACCGACGATATCCCGTATTTGACGATCCTGAAGCTCAGCTTCCTGCCTTACCTGGGGGCGCTGCCGATGCTGGCGCTGCAGCTGTGGTTATCCTTAACGCTCAAAAACCAGGCCTTGCCCATCACGCTCGGCATCACGGCGGCCATCGCTTCGATGTTTGCCGCAAACTATCCGGAATTCCTACCGCTTTCTTGGCCGTTCCTGTCCTTTATCAGCGAAGCTAAACCGGCGCTTCCCGTTGGTGCGGGCATTATCCTTGCCTTTGTCGTCTACATGGTCGGCATGGGCCACTTTCGCGGAAAGGACGTGAACTGACATGGGAGGTTATTTTAAAATTTTGGCGTCGGAGCGGCTGAAAATGTCGCGGTCGTTTATCGTGCTGTTGTTGCTGCTGAGTCCGGCGATCTCCGTTCTGGTCGGGCTGATGTCCGACATCGAAGGGACGGACCGTCCTTGGCTGGTTCTGCTCGGGGTGATGGGCATGATCCATGCCCTGCTGTTTCTGCCGATTTTGTCCGGGATCTTCGCCGCTTTCATTTGCCGGTACGAGCACCATGGCGGCGGCTGGAAGCAGCTGCTGGTGCTGCCGGTCACGCGGACGGGCGTATATTTCGCCAAATATACGATCGTCGCTGCCATGCTGGCCTTCATCCAGCTGTTGTTTTTGGGAGCGTTGCTTCTTGTCGGAACGGTCAAAGGCATCGACGCCCCCGTCGACTGGGGGATCATCGGGCGCTGCCTGCTTGGCGGATGGGTCGCCTGCCTGCCGCTGGCGGCGCTGCAGCTCGCCGTTTCGCTGATGTGGAGCAGCTTTGCGGCTCCGCTGGCGCTGAACGTCGTATTTACCATCCCGAACATGCTCGTCGTGAACTCGGCCCAATTTGGTCCCTATTATCCTTGGGCACAGCCGTTTATTGCCACGGTTCCTGGTCAAGCGATGGAAGGAGGGGGCTTCGGGGCGATGAACCTGCCGTTCGAAAACCTGATGGTGACGGTACTCGGAAGCTTCGTGGTATTCCTGATTTTCGGCTGGACCTATTTCAAAATGAAGGAAGTATAGCAATAACGCCCTCTCCAAGTGGCGGTGAACCGCCAGGGAGCGGCCTTCCCATACCAAGCGTCTTCGCAGCGGCGAGGGCGCTTTTTGGTCTGCGCGGCATCAAAAAGGCGCCATTTCCGCATGAACACCGTACCGACGTTGCGGAGAGATTTCGGCATTCCTAAGGTTAGCTATTCACAAAGTAAATATAACATGATATATTATTATATAACGTTTACATATTGTAGAAATTGGCGCTATCTATCCAAACCGGATAGATATTTTCTTGTGGAGGGAACTTAACATGTCGCATGAAACATCCTCAAAACCGATGTACGAGCAAATATTCGAAGCGCTGCGCGAGCAGATCATATCCCGGAAATACGCGCCCGGCGAACGGATTCCTTCGGAGAAGGAATTGGGCGAGGCTTACAACGTCAGCCGGATTACGAGCAAAAAGGCGCTGGAGATGCTGACCCAGCATGGATACATCGTCAGGCAGCCAGGCCGGGGTTCGTTCGTTTCCGAGCATTTCGGTTCGGAAGGGACGCAGGCCGCCGCCGCGCAAGGAGCTGCAAAACCGCGCCGCAGCCTAGGCCAGCCGTTGATCGGGCTCGTCATGACGGACTTCGGGGACAGCTACGGGACAGGGCTCATATACGGCATGGAGGAAGCCTCCCGGCAGCACGACGGCTATTTGGTTCTGAGAAGATCGCTTGGCGTGATCGCCAGTGAGGAAGAGGCGATCCGCGGCCTGCTGGAGCTGGGCGTCGACGGGCTCATCATTTTCCCTGCGCAGGGGGAGTATTTTAATGCCGAAATCTTAAAGCTGGTCATCGGCCAATATCCTTTCGTGCTGCTGGATCGCCATCTGAAGGGCGTTTCGGCAAGTTCGATCAGCACGGACAACGCGGCAGCCGCCAAGCGCATGATCGAGTATCTTTTCGAGCTGGGGCATACCCGCATTTCGCTTTTGACGACCCCGCCGCAGGATACGACGGCCATCGAAGAGCGGATCGAAGGGTTTATCCAGGCCCATGCGGAAAACGGCATCGTCGCCGACCGCAGCCTGTGGATGGAGCAGATTACGGCCACGCTTCCGGCCGCATTCGTCCCCGAAAATAAAGAGAAGGAAAAGGAAAACATCAAAAAACATCTGCGGGAGCATCCCGAAATTACGGCGCTTTTTGCCATGGAGTACAACATTGCCCAGCTGGCTTACGAAGCCGCCCGCGAGTCGGGCCTTCGGGTTCCGGAGGACGTATCGATCGTCTGTTTTGACAGCCCGGATTACGCGGGAGAACCGCTGTTTACCCATATGCGCCAAAAGCAGGAAGAGATGGGCAGGCTGGCCTTCGAAAACGTGCTGAAGCTCAGAAACGGGGAAAGCGTGCCGAATAAAATGCTGCTTGATGCCGAATTGATCCTCGGCTCATCGACGGGACCGGTCCGCAAGGAGAAGTCTCCGGCGTAGGCGTATCGAAGCGGAATGCCATTCTTAGCGAATGGCGTTTTTTTTTGCGGATGTATGCTTATGACCTAATATTATATTGGTATATAAAAATGTTATAAAAAACATATTGACATGTTAATTGGCTGAATTTATAATGTGTCTATGCAAGCGCTCACAAGGTTGATATACAGTTGTTATTTGAAGTTTGGAAGCAATGGTATGACATCATAAACCAATCCGTACATAAAGGGGAATGAGCATGAAGACTTTGGGAAAAGAACCTGTTTCGCTCGGGCCGCTTACCGAAAGGATGTCCGCCCGGTTGGCCGGCAAACCGCGGCTTTTGGATATTTTCCGGAACGCCATCCGCAATACGTGGGGGACGACGTTCAAGAAAATGGCGGACGGGACCACGTTTGTCATCACCGGGGATATTCCCGCGATGTGGCTGCGCGATTCGGCGGCCCAGGTCAGACCGTTCTTGGCGCTGGCGGAAGAGGACGCAGAAACGGCGGATCTGATCGAAGGATTGGTGATTCGGCAGCTGAGGGGGATTTTGCACGATCCATATGCAAACGCTTTCAATGCGGAGGCGAACGGGCATGGACATCAAAACGACGACACGGACATGACGCCTTGGATTTGGGAACGGAAATACGAGATCGACTCGCTTTGTTATCCGCTGCAGCTGAGTTACCTGCTGTGGAAAAATACCGGAAGAACTTCGCATTTCGGCAAGGAATTCGTCATGGCCGCGGGCGCGATTTTGGATCTGTGGACCACGGAGCAGCGGCATGAGACGCATTCGGCCTACCGGTTCCAAAGGAAGGACTGCCCTCCAACCGACACGCTGGTCCGGGAAGGGAAGGGGGCGGAGACCGCTTATACCGGCATGACCTGGTCCGGATTCCGTCCGAGCGACGATGCCTGCGAATACGGGTATCTGATTCCATCCAACATGTTTGCGGTCGTGGTGCTCGGCTATCTGCAGGACATTGCCCGCGAAGTGCTTCATGATGAAAAGTTGTGCAGCCGGGCGGGCAAGCTCGCGGCGGAGATCGACCGCGGGATTCAAACATACGGCATTGTGCAGCATCCCGAATTCGGCCCCATCTACGCTTACGAGACGGACGGCCTCGGGAACCACAACCTGATGGACGACGCCAACGTGCCAAGCCTGCTGTCCATTCCTTACCTCGGATACCGGGGAGCGGACGACGAGATCTACCGGAATACGCGCCGGTTCATTTTAAGCGAACATAACCCTTACTACTACCGGGGGAGCGCGGCCGAGGGGATCGGCAGCCCGCATACGCCGCAAGGATATGTCTGGCATATCGCCTTGGCAATGCAGGGATTGACCGAGGAAAACCCGGAGGAAAAGGGGCGGCTGCTGCAGCTCATGAGCGAAACGGATGCCGGAACCGGACTGATGCATGAAAGCTTTAATGCCGATGATCCAAAGGCGTATACCAGGCCTTGGTTTTCCTGGGCGAACATGATGTTTTGCGAGCTGCTGATGGATTATTGCGGGATTCGGGTACGGCGGTGAAGGGCGATGGCGATGCAAAAACGCACGGGGTTGAACCATCGGACCGGCAGGAGATCGGGCTGCCGAACGGCCGGGCCGAGAACCATTTTGTCTTAACAATCGCATAAAGGAGGTATGTGAAACATGAGGGTCAACAATAGGAAACTTCGCGGCTGGACCAAGGGCTACCTGTTTATTTTGCCTTCGATCATCGGCTTCAGCGTGTTTGTCGCTTATCCGCTGCTCTCGTCCATGTATTACGCCTTAACGGAGTGGAGCGGTTACGATACGCCGCAATTTGTCGGCTTCGACAACTTCAAGTACATGTTCACGGAGGATCCGGCTTTTTGGCCTTCGGTCCGCGCGACGCTTTATTTCGTGCTTTTGAGCGTGCCCTCGTCGCTGATTTTGGGATTGCTGCTGGCGATGCTGCTCAACAAAAGCCTGCCCGGGATCAAATGGTTCCGCACGATCTATTATTTGCCCACGGTGGTGCCGTCCATCGCTTCGTTAACGTTGTGGTTGTTCATCTACCAGCCGCAATACGGCTTGGCCAATTCCCTGCTGCGCCTGCTGGGGCTGCCCGAAGGGACGTGGCTCACGAGCGAAAAAACGGCGCTGCCCTCGCTTGTGCTGATCGGGTTATGGCAGGTCGGATCAGGCGTCATCATCTTTCTGAGCGGCCTGCAGTCGGTTCCGCAGGAGCTGTACGAGGCGGCGGAGGTCGATGGTGCCGTCCGGTGGCGCACGGCGCTGCATATTACCGTCCCTATGATCACCCCGATTTTGTTCCTGCAGCTGATCCTCGGCATCATCGGCGCGTTTCAGGCCTTTAATCAGGTCCAAGTGCTGACGGGCGGCGGACCGAATTTTTCGACCTCGCTCCTCAATTTCAAAATTTACAATGACGCCTTCGGCGGCCGAATGTTCGGTTATGCGATCGCGGAGGTATGGGTCCTCTTCGTGATCATTATGATTTTTACGGCTTTGACCTACCGGTATTCCAACCGGTTCGTTTATTACGAAAGCGACAACGCGAGATAAGGAGGTAAGTTCGCCATGGCGATGCATACGGAAGCGCGGTTCCGGCGAAGACGGAAGTTCAGCTTGCTGGATACGCTGCGGTTTATCATCCTGGCGGTCGGCGCCGTCGCAATGCTGTTTCCCCTGCTGTGGATGGTGACCATTGCGCTCAAAGGCAACAATGACGTGTTCAAAATCCCTCCGGAATGGTTTCCGCGGGAGCTTCACTGGTCCAACTTCGTGACCGGAACGAAAGAAATCAACTTTTGGCAAACCTTCGGCAACTCGATGTTTATCGCGGTGATGTGCACGATCGGGCAGATCGTCAGCTCGGTGCTGGTCGGTTACGGGCTTGCCAGGCTGAATTTTCCGGGCCGCAAGCTGTGGTTTTCGCTGTTTGTCGGCAGCCTGATGCTTCCCGGATTCGTCGGCATGATCCCTCTTTTCAACCTGTATACCGAGCTGGGATGGTACGACACCTGGCTCCCGATCATCGTGCCCGCCTTTTTCGGCAATGCCACGTTTTCCTTTCTGTACGTCCAGTATTTGCGGACGATTTCCGTATCGTTTGACGAAGCGGCCAAAATCGACGGCGCCTCCGACCTGTACATTTTGACCAAGGTGCTGGTGCCGATGACGATGCCGGTCATCATGACGATGGTGATTTTCTCCTTCCAGGGGGCCTGGAACCAATACCTTGAGCCTCTGATTTACATCATCGATCCGAGCAAATGGACGTTGGCTCTGGCGATGGCTTCCTATAAAGGCACCTATGCGACCGCCTGGAACCTGTTCATGGCCGCGGACCTGATTTACATCCTTCCGATGCTGCTCATTTTCTTCTTCGGGCAGAAATATTTCATGCAGGGGCTCGGCTCCCTTAATTCCGCATCGCTGAAATAACCGGGTGGACCGGATCGGAGGTGGTGCGTGCCGGCTTGATGCGATGCTCAAGACATATCGGACTTTAGGCGTCATTTTATCCAATTCGTTTAGGGAGGTCTTTTTATGAAAAAGGGTGCCAGAAAATGGACCGCTGGAATGATCGCGCTTATGCTGTGTTCGAGCCTGCTCGCCGCTTGCGGGGGCAAGTCGGACACGGCCGATTCGCCGGGAACGGGGGACGGGACGGACAGCAAGGGAAAACAGGTCGAAGTCACGATGATCACCTGGGAATCGGCCGAGATGAACGATAAAATCATGGCCGCCATGAAAAGCTTCGAACAGGAAAATCCCGACATCAAAGTCAAGCTGATCCCTACCCCGCTCGATAACTACGGCGTCAAAATCAACGGCATGCTGACCGCGAAAAAAGCACCCGACATTTTTATGACGGGCAACGACATGCTGCTGGACAATGCCTCGAAGGGACTTCTGTACGACTGGACGCCGATGGCGGAGCAGGACAAAGAGTTTATGAACGGGTTTTATAAAGGCGTGGTCGACAGCTGGCACTTTGACGGCAAGTTGGTCGGTCTTCCGGGCCTCTTGAATACGTACGGCATTTTTTACAACAAAAAAGCGTTCAAGGATGCGGGCCTGACGGAACCGAAAATCGGCTGGACGTACGACGAATTTTTCGCGGATATGGAGAAGCTCTCGAGCAAGGAAGGCGGCGTGGATCAGTTCGGCTATTACGCTCCACTCGATCCGTTTTACGTCTCTTTGTATTCGGTATCCGCAGGCGGGGCACCGTTTGCCGATGCCATCATCAGCCCGTCGAAGGTGGGAATCAGCGACAAATTCGTCGAAGGCGTCGAAAAATACAAAAACGCGATCGCAAGCGGACATATGAACCCGCCGACTTTTGATCTGACGAACGTCATGAGCTCCTTCAAACAGGGGAAAGTGCCGATGACGCTGCAGGGGCAATGGGTGGCCGACGACCTGATCCGGACCGCGCCGAAAGATTTGGAATGGGGCTTCGTGCCGATGCCCGTCGTGAACAGCCAGACCGAAATTTACGATGCCGTAGGCTGGTGCAGCCCGACAACGATCGAACATCCCGAGGCCGTCTGGAAAGTGCTTAAATATCTGGATTCCAAAATGTACGAGAAAGTGCTGCCGAAAACGCCGGTCGCGCCGGCTGCTTACCAGGCATCCTCTTCCGCTTACTTTGACGCTTTGAAAACGGCAGGGCATCCGGAAGTCGGGGAAGGCATCGACCATATTTTGAAATCCCCGAGCACGCAGCCGGTCCGTTTCCTGGCGACCTGGACGGGGAAAGCGAATCCTTTTATCGAAGCCTCCTGGAAAAACGTCCTGATGGGCAAAGCGCCGACCACCGAGCTGAACACGATGGCGGACAAAATCAACAAAGTGATTTCCGAAGCAAAGTAAGCGCCTGGCGTTAAAGCATGAAGCCGATCCGGTTCCAACCCTGGGCGGAGGTCGGCTTCAAGCTTTCGCAAATATCCGCAACATAACCAGGGAGGGAATTGGGATGTCATGGAACAAATACCGCGCATGCAAGCTTTTTGCCGCTCCGCTCGCGGCGGTGCTCGCGTTCGGGGCGTTGTCCGAAACAGGAGGGTCGGCGGCCTACGCCTTTCAGGCAATCGACGGCGACGCGGCCATCAAGGCGTTTAACGCCGCGTTCTGGGATCCGTCCGCCAACATGTTTTGGGGTAACACGAATCGCAAAGACCATCAAGGCTTTTGGGTCGAAGCCGAGCTGTGGGAAATGGTGATGGACGCGTACCAGCATACCTCCGACCCCGGCCTGAAAGCCCAGCTCCGGGCCCAGATCGACGATATCTTCGACGGAACCGTGGCCAAATACGGCTCGGATTGGACGAACAATCCGTTTAACGACGATATCATGTGGTGGGTCATGGGAAGCGCCCGCGCGTATCAAATTACCGGAGAAGTCCGATATTTGGAGGCCGCAAAACGCCATTTCGCTTTTGTCTACGACACGCAGTGGGACGACGATTTTGCCGGCGGCGGCATCTGGTGGCTGAACAGCGAGCATAATACCAAAAACGCCTGCATCAACTTCCCGGCCGCCGAGGCGGCGGAATATTTGTACGACATTACGAAAGACCGGTATTACCTGGATGCGGCGACCCGCATCTTCCGCTGGGGCAAAACGATGTTGACGGACGGGAGCGGCAAAGTGTTCGACCGGATCGAAACGGAAAAAGGCGCGATCCCGGACGCCACGCATTACAATCAGGGCACTTACATCGGGGCTGCCGTCGGCCTGTACCGGATAACGGGGGATACGACATACCTCGACGATGCGGTCAAAGCGGGCGGTTTTACCCAAAACCATCTGGTGGATGCAAATGGTTTGCTGAACTACGAAGGCCCGAACGGCGATTTGAAGGGCGGCAAAACAATTTTGATGCGGAATTTGGCTCATCTCCAAAAGGCGCTGGACGAAAGAAGCGAAAGCAAATACAAGGAATTCAGCGCCGGGTTTGACGCCTGGGCGGCTTTCAACACGGAAATGGCATGGAGCCACCGGAATCCGGACAATATCGTCGACGGCAACTGGGCCGGCCAGCTGTTGTCCGGTACGTACGAATCCTGGTCGTCGGCCGCGGCCGTCGAAGCGCTGAACGTGATCAAACCGATGGATGCAGAGCTCCGCTACGCCGTTAAGGATCCTTACAATAAAATCGAAGCCGAGCGCTATAACATCGGCAAAGGATTCGTTTTGGAAGGGGCGCTCGAAGGCGGCCTGCAGCTTGGAGGCATCCAGCCTGGACACTACGCGGCCTACAAAAACGTCGATTTCGGATCGGCCGGCGCCAAAGGTTTTATTGCGAGAGCGGCCAGCGCCACGGGCGGGGGCAACATCGAAATTCGGCTCGACGCGTTGGACGGCCCGAAAGTCGGGACGCTGCACGTCGAAGGAACCGGCGGATGGAACAACTACATCGATGCCGTCACACTGCTGAAGGACGATCAAGGAAATCCAAGCACGATTACGGGAAAACATGACGTCTATCTCGTCTTTGCCAAGACAAACGATCCGTATCTGTTTAACCTGAACTGGTTTAAGTTCACCGCGGGCGATCCGACCAAAACCGACGCCTATGCGAAGCTGAAGGCAGGAGATTTCGAAAGCAGCGAGGGGCTGGGCAAAAATGCGGAGGGCGGTTATCTCGACGGCATCCGCAATAACGCCTTTGCCTCCTATAAGGGCATCGATTTCGGATCTGGCGCGTCCGGCATCAGCGTGCATGTATCCAGCGGCAGCCAGGGCGGCACGATCGAAGTCAAGCTGGATTCGCTGAACGGACCGACGGTAGGCACGGTGGACATTCCGGCGCTTGGAGGCTGGGACAAGTGGGTCGACATCATGGCCAACATCGATGACAAAGCGGCCGCAGGCGTGCATGACGTCTATCTCGTTTTCCATGGGGCGGGCGGCGGCGACTATCCTTGCAATCTGGACTGGTTCACGTTTACGACCATGAAAGGCAAAGCAAGGGATGCTTACGCTAAGCTCGAGGCCGAGGACAACAACGGCGGTGTTGGCTTTGGCACCGAATCGGGCGCCGGGCAAACGTATTTGGCGGGCATTAACGCCGCCAACAACCCGTATGTCATGTACAACTTTGTGGATTTCGGAAGTATAAGTCCTTCCAAATTCCATGTCCAAGCGGCCAGCGCGACCGGCGGCGGTACGATCGAGGTCCGATTGGACAGCATGAACGGCCCGGTCATCGCCGAAAACAAGATTGCGGGAACCGGCGGCTGGCAAAACTTCAAGGTGTTTTCGACCGACGTCACAACTCCTGTCACCGGAAAACATATCGTGTTCCTGTTATTTAAAGGAACCGACTATTTGTTCAACGTGGATAAGTTCACGTTCGGAGATCCGGCCGTATTCACGGCGCCGACGCCGCCGGTCGAACCTCCCAAAGACAATGTTCCTCCCGGAGACGTGGAGAATGTCCGGATGACGCGGGCAAACGGCCAGCTTACTTTGACGTGGGACGGTCCTTACGATATTGACGGCCAAAAGGTGCGAATCACCTTGTTTTCGGACGGGCGGCAGATCGGCGATCGGATTGAAGTTAAACGGGGCGTACAAACGGCGGCGATTCCGGGGATCGAACCGGGGAAGGAATACAGCATTCAGTTTCAATCCGTAGACCTGTCAGGCAACGTGTCCAAGGGGATTACGGTGGAAAGCAAAGAGCAGCCCGTCTATTCGCTCACCGTGGGCAGCCATGCGCTGATGGACGGCGACTCCTTTACCGATGATGCGGTCCTGACCCTTCAGGCGGGAGACGGTCTGCCGGCAGGCGGTTCCGTTACGCTTGGCTTTGACGGCAAAACGTATACGGTCGATTACCATACCCAAAACATCTCCATCGGATTGGCCGGTAAACTGGGCGATCGGACGGCGAAGGTAACGGTGAATGATGGCTCCGCGAATCCCGTTTCGAAAACGTTCCGGTTCCAAGTGACGACCGATCCGGGTTCTGTCCAAAATCTGATCAGCCGCTTCGCGGCGGCAGGCGACCTCGACGGCCCCCTTGTTCCTCAATTGACCAACGCCCTCAAGCAGGCGCAGCATCAACGAGATAACGGCAAAGCAGATCAGGCGATCAAACATCTGCAGGATTTCGTCAAGCATCTAAACAACGATGCGCTGGGAGGCCATGTCAAAGACAGCGTCAAAGCAGCGCTCAACGCGGATGCGGAGTTTCTGATTCGCGCTTGGCGGGCAGGGGCGGAATAGCCGCCATCGTTCAAAGAACATCCAGCCCCAAACCAACCGCTGCCATTTATAGCCGGTTTGGTTTATGCACTCCGCTCGTTTGAGCGGGGTGTTTTTGTGTTACGATGGGTAATAAAAGTTCCCCCTTGACCCTCCTCTAAGGTCAGACCTTAGACTTCACTGCAGAAGGGAGTGAAGCATTATGCTTCTTACAGTCAAAGAAGTGTCGGAGCTGTCCAAGGTGACGGTCAAGACGCTGCACCATTACCATAAAATCGGCCTGCTTGAGCCGGCTGAAATCACGGAAGCGGGATATCGGTTATATGGCGCAAAAGAGCTGGAACGGCTGCAGGCCATTCTGTTTTACCGCGAGCTTGATTTTTCGCTGGAGCAAATCGGGCAGCTGCTGGACCGGGAACCGAATCGAGCGGCGATGCTGGCGGAGCAGGAAGAGCTTTTGGAACAGCGCAGGCTCAGGCTGGAGAGGATCATGGACACGCTGCGGAAAACAAAAGCGGGCCTGGAGCGCGGAAAACCGCTGCCGCAGGAGGAATTGTTTATCGGCTTCGAAAGCGAGGATGAGTGGCGGGAAGCGTTGCGGGAACAAAGTGAATACCTCAAGGAGCAATACGGCGTAGAGCTTGAAGCGGAGCGGATCGATGTGCCGGAGATGAACGAGCAGGCTGCGGAGGCGGCGGCTTTTATGAAAAGTATGTCCGCTTTTCTGGCCGGAGGGGTCAAACATAACGACCCAAGGGTTCATCAATCGATCCGGGAACATTTGGCGTTCCTGAACAGTCACGGACATCGGGTTGCAGCCAAAAATTTTGCGGCACAAACGGCGTTTTTCCTGCAGGATGAGTTTCACCTCCGGATGCTGGAGGACCAGCAGACCGGGCTGGCTTATTATCTGAACGCGGCTGCGGCGGCGTACGCCGAAGCTGAACCCGATGCGTAACGCTATTCCGATTCATCCCGTTAAATTTTCATGAGATGAAACATTCCGTGAGGCGCGAGGATCATCCTGGATTCCATTTGCAGATACCAAAATCAAAGCACCCGACCAAGGGTGCTTTTTTATAATGGTTTTACGGATTTTGGCCTGGCGCCGAAATCCCGGTTACGGCCGTAACCGCATCCGGTCCAGTAGCAACCCGTCGGAATCCGGGTTTTCGCCTTCGACCCAGTCGCGCATGTAATAGCAGAGATATTTGCCGTAACGGCTGTCCGTCTGCAGTAGCAGCTCGTCGATGAAATAGACGCCCTCCGGAATCTTGTCCAACAGCAGCGTGCCAAGGGCTCCATAAATACCGCAGGCGACCTGAAAATAGGTGGCGTTGGTACGGTATTCCGGATATACGTCCGAACTGGCCATGATTTTCTAAGAATAAATCATATTATACGTAAGTTTATGGACTCCGTTTGAATATTGTTTCATGTCAACTAATTCCAAGTTCAAACGTGGCTTAGCACTACCAAACAAGGGGATGCCCGCTCCGATTATGACTGGATTTACTTTTAATACTAATTGGTCAATGAGTTTTTGCTCAATAAATGAACCTGCCAACTCTCCACCCCCAGAGAGCCACAACTTACCTGTCTCATTCATTTTGAGGTCCTTGATAAAGTCTACTGCGTTACCTTTGACAAGTTCGACTTTATCGTTGGATTCAAACTGCAAAGTGTTCGAGAAAACGTAATGTTTTAGCTCCTTAAAATAACCAGGTTCACCGGGTTTAGCACCGAATTGAAATCCGTACTCGTATGTTTTCCCCCCCATTAATACTGCATTGTATTGCTGGACATCGGTAATAAAGTCAGTAACGTGCTCCCCTTCATACAAAAAGATTGAGCTGTCAGCATTTCCATCTAAATCGGCGATGAAATTATCAAGTGTAGTTGCAATATGGTAGACTAACTTTGCCATACCGAGATCCCTCCATAAAATACAGACTACTCATTCATTCAAATTAGTTGTTCGAATTTCCTTTCATGACTGTTCTTAAGTCATCACCGAACTCCATTTATCGACTTTTTTGCTGAGAACGTCTTGAAGCTCATTTTCATCCTCGCTCAGCTTGTAAAATAACGCCAAGGCGACCAAGATCACGTCCACGCATTCTTCCTTCACGTCAGAGAGATCCAGCTTTTTATACTCGCTGCCGCTTGCCTGCCTGTAAGAAAGCATCGCTTGCGAAGTTTCCCCGACCTCTTCGGTCAGTTTTAAAACCATCTGCTCCAGCGTTTTCTTTTCCTTTTCGCTTAACTTCTTGATTTTTTGCAGTAATTGTTCCACGGTTCGTCTCCTCTTGAACGTATCGTTACATCTAAGATTGTACCATGTTTCATCGAATCGTTAACGCAATGCATTCGGCACCGGAACCGCAATCAGCCTCCCGTTATCTTGGGCCTGAATGATCAATGTGCTGCCGCTGCGCAGGGTCGGCCCGTAATTGCGTGATCCGGTGTTCACGGTAAAGGCGGGGGCGGTTGTCTGCAGGTTGTATCCATAAAACACGCCGTCGCTTTGCCCGATATACACGCCGTTGCCGTAGATTTCGGTCCGTACGACCGGGTTGTCGGCCCCCCATCGGACTTCCTGGCCGTCTACGAGCTTCATGCCTCCAATGGAATACCCATTGTAGGTCCAGAAATAAATCCTGCCGGCATGCACCGATCCGGTTAAATCGATGGGGTAGGATGGTTTATTCCACTTTTTCACCGGTTTGCCGTTTTTCTCGTAGTGCGCAAAATCGTATCGATGGATGGCATCTTCCGTCACAAGATACAGGTCATTGCCGCTGAGCAGCATGCTGCCTGCGACTCCCGCAGAACGGGAGCTGTTCGTACGGTTCCATGAGTAGACCCGTTCGCCGACCTTTTCGCCGGTTTTGGCATTCAGTACGGATAGGGTGACATGAGGAGATTCGTTCGCATCCGCTTCATCAAACAAAGAAGGTTCCCTTTGGGAATATACCAGCCCGTCCCGGACAGCCAGTGGCTCTGCCTGGAACGCTTCCTTCCATAAGGTTTTGCCCGTTTTTTTATCGATGGCTTTAAGCTGCGAATAGGAATACGCTCCGGAAATGCTATTGGACATAAAAATGATGCCTTCCGCTTCCAGGGACAGCTTGCCTGCGGTGTCTGCCTGATCCTCGACCGCCTTCCAGCGCGGTTTGCCTGTCGCCGCATCCAAAGCGATGAGGGTTTGCTTTTTCGTGACGTACACGGTATCGCCGATTACCACCGGCTCGTCCGCATCCGATAAACCTGCAGCCGTTTTCCACAACTCTTTGCCCGTTTTGACATGGAGAGCATATACATGTCCGTCTTCCCCGACGCCGTAGGCCGCTCCTTTTAAGTATTGCACCGACGGCTTCAGGTTGCTGCCGTAGGTAAAGGCCTTTTTGCCCGTGGACAGATTCAGCGCGATCAGCTTTTTCCAGGAAAAAGCAAGCACCGTTCCGTCATCGGTGACGGCGGCCTTGGAGCCGGGATCGACCGCTGCGGTCCACAGCGGCTTTTGCACGGGAGCCTTAATCTTCTGACCGCCCGAAAAACCGATCGAGACGGCCGGAGCATCGGCATGGATTGCCGCCGGCAGGGAGACCGTGCCGCAAAGCAAAGTTGCCGTTAGGGCAGTTACATGGATAAGCTTGGTTTGTTTCTTCATGATCATTGCGCCTCGTTTCCGCCATTATTTTTCGAATTTTGATAGGGTCATGGATGCCAAAATTTAACCGATCCTTAAATTAAACGCAATTTCCAATATAAGGTTGCTGATCGACCAGGCAAAAAAAGGTTAATATGGACGAAAGGTTTTCTTTTCATTCCTGAAAGCGGCGGACGGGACGATCCATTTTTTTGTTGCGTTTCGAATAAAGAGGTTTTATGCTGATAAATGCATGTTTCCATATTATGAGAGGTCTTGCTTTTCAGAGATGAGATAGCAAAACGACAATTTTCTCGAAAAAATGGAAACGGGAGATGGAACGGACCACGGTTTCCTTACGTATCAAAAGACATATCGATCAATTCAGAACAAGGGGTGGAGGCACAATGGGCAACGACATGAGCGTCATTTTAATCGAAAAAACGCCAAACGGCGAACTGCGTCACATCGAAGAGCGCAGTTGGAGCATGAATATGGTGGCGGCGCTGGAGCATGTGAATTATCTCGTCGTCAAAGGCCAGGAGTACGAAACGATCGAGGGCAGATTAAACGTGGACGAAGGCAAGCTGGAGCTGCTTCTCGTCCGGATTCGTAATGAATAGCCATCCAAGCGGGCAGAAAGGAGGAACAGACATGACGAACGAACAACAGCCGCAGAACAAGGACAAATACCCGGCCAAGCTGTTTACGCCGGACGGCAAGCCGGTTCGGGTGTTATCCACGTCGCTGGGCGTGGCGCTTTTGGCAAACGCTTTTTTGCTGGCGGGCGGAGTAACAGCGGACTCTGCAAGCGCGGCCGGGGAATCGGCGGATGAGCCGAAGCTCGTCGCATGGTCGACCGAGGAAGTCAAAGCCTATTTCGACAAAAACGTCGACTGGAACATCCCGCTTCCCGAAGAAATCGAAAAAGAAGGGGAACCGCAGGCCGGAAGCTCGGGCGGCAGCGGAAGCGGAGGAACGACGGTCATCAACAATTACGGCGCAAGCCATTCGGGGTTCGGCTGGGACGACTTGCTGCTGTACCATTTTTTGTTCAACAGCGGATCCAGCTACCAGCCCAGCACGTATTACGATAACCGCAAAACGTATTATACCGGCACGTCGCAAAGCTATAAGCCGCGCTCCTATTCCAGCGGCACGTTCCAAAACAAGCAGGTCGTCGGGTCGACGGTTACGCCAAAAACCTCCCGTTCGACGGGTTCGATCACCCGGCGCGGCACCTCTTCAAGCTCCGGCGGCATCGGCGGCAAATCGAGCGGCTACAGCTCGTCCGGCTCCAGCTCGAAATCCAGCATCTTTTCGGGATCAAGATCCAGCTCGAGGAGCGGATTCGGCGGATGACGGGCAGCGTATTCGAAGTGCTTAAGCCGGGCGGGTCCCCCCGCCAGGAACGGGTCGAAGAGCTCGCGAAGCTGGGCTTCACCTGGGCCAACCTGGAGGATGAGGAGTATTGGCTCGATCAGCTCGTCGTGATGAACCGGGATACGTACGCAGAGCTTGAACAAGCGTCGGCCCGTTTATGGCGGATCTTGGACCGGACGGTGCGTTATGTCCACGGGAACAGGGCGTTGTACGAACTCATCGGCATCCCGCCGATTTTGTGGGATATGCTCGACATTTGCCCGCTGCCCGAGGAGAACCTGATCAGCCGGTATGCGCGTTTTGATTACGCCGTCTCGCATGACGGGAGCATCAAGCTGTACGAACTCAATGCCGATACGCCTACCGGTTATGTGGAAGCATCGATCGCAACGCCGTGGATGTGCCGGGAAGCCGGCATCGATTCGCCCAATGTCCGCATGAAGGACCTTGTAGCCGCGGCTTGGGGCGCGGAGCGTCCGGATACTGCCGCATGCGTCGCTTACGGGGAGCATCTGGAGGACTCCGGTACCATCGAAGCGCTGGTGCGCCACAGCGGGCTGGACATTCGGTGCGTCGATTGCCTGGAGCTTACCATTGATCATGGCATCGTCAAGGACGGCAGCGGACGGGAAATCAAGCGGATGTTCGCCTTGTATCCGAAGGAATGGATGGCCGTTGACGACGGAGGCGACGCGCTTGCTTATGCGATCGAGACGGGCAAGCTGACGCTGTTCAACCCGCCCCACAGCATCCTGCTGCAGTCCAAAGGGCTGATTGCCGCGGCTTGGGGGCTGTTTGAGCTGGGGTTATTGTATACCGCCGAAGAGCGGGAGACGATCGAAAAATATCTTTTGCCGACGTACAACAAGCCCGTATTTTCGGGGAATTACGTCTCCAAATCGATGTTCGGGCGCGAAGGCGGCTCCGTGCAGATGTTCGACGGCAGCGGAGAGCTGGAAATCAAGGATGAGGACGGCTTTGACACCAGCGAGCTGTTCCCTTCCGTCTATCAGATGAGGGCCAATCTTCCGGAAATCGAGACGGTGGCCGGAACGCGGCGCCTGCTGACGGGGATGTTCATGATCAACGGGCAGCCATGCGGCCTGCTGGGCAGAGCCGGAGGGCTGATTACGGGAAATACGAGCCATTTTATAGCGATCGGAGTGAGATAGATGACAAGAAACGGAAAGAAACACCCGCGTTCCGGGCATACCTTCAGGCTTGCGGCCGTTTTGGCGCTTTCCATGCTGGCCATGCTGCTGCTGAGCGCCTGTTCGGACAACGAGCAATCCGTGTTCTACTCGGGTTCCTCGGCGGACGGGCAGGACATGGTGTCCCGCGTGCCGTGGGATTACCGGATCATTGAAGGCAGCGTCGGCGATTTGATCGGCAGCGACATGACCGTATTGCCGGACAACGAGCTGATGCCCAACGACGGGAACTATGCGACGGGGGACAAAATCTGGGTCCTGCAATACATGGATGCGGAAATGACGACGGATTCCAGCCAGCGCAGCAGCGTCCATTTGTCCTCCTGGAGCACGATCAAAACCTTCAAATCCCAGGCGGAAGCCAAAAAAGACATGGCTAATCTGAAAGTTCCCGTCACGACGGAAATCGATCTGGTTGGCGTGTACAAAACGCAGTACAAGGACAAAACGCGGAACTTCGCCGTGCTGGAGCTGCCTTCCGGCAACCGGATCAAGCAGCCGATCGACGACGCTCGCTACAAAGCATTGGAGAAGAAAAAGAAGGTATCCGTCAAGCTTGAAGAGATTCATGATTTTGCCGACTACGATTCGGCATACGCAAAATTCAGGGGGTGGGCGAGTTGACCGTCGTCGTTAATCTGGTCGTAAGTGTACTTGTCATCATTGTGCTGCAGCTGCTGGGCATGCTGATTTTCAGCTGGATGACGCCGTTTAAGGATATGGAGGAACTGAAAAAGGGAAACGTGGCCGTAGGGCTCGCGCTTGGCGGCAAATTCATGGCCACGGCCATCATCTTGGGCGTTGCGGCTTATACCAACACGTCGATCTGGTTTTTGGCGATGTGGTTTGCCGTCGGTTACGTATGTTTGATCGCGGCGTATTGGATATTCGAACTGGTCACCCCGAGCTTCAAAATCTCGGAGTCCCTGAAGCAAGGAAACGTGGCCGTGGCGACGCTGCTGTGCATGGTGTTCATCGGAACGGCCTTTGCCATCAGCAGTTTGATCGTCTAACGGTGTTGCAATCATCCCGATATCAAAAGCTCGTCTTCAGAAGGGAAGAGGCAAGTGCATTTTTTTCTCCAATTATCCGCACGCATGATGCGTATGCGCAAAACGACCCTGGCCCTGATCGTATTTTTTTTCGTGACGGGCAGCGCAACCATCGCTTATCTCCTGGAGCAATCCACGTTTGGCACCTGGTTTAACGCCCTGTATTGGGTGATGACGACCATGGCCACCGTCGGGTACGGCGACTTTTTCGCCACGACGGTTGGGGGCAAGCTGTTTACGCTGTTTTTGTACATTTTCGGCATCGGTCTTCTCAGCTTGGTCATCGGCAAAGTGATCGATTCCATCGGAAGCATTCAGCGGCAGAGGGAGGCAGGAACCTTGAGTTACCACGGACGGGATCACGTCATCATTATGAACTGGAGCAAAAAGGCGAAATCCGCCGTCCAAGAAATTTTGACGTACGACGAAAAAGCCCAAATCGTCATTATCGACGAGCTGGAGCGGCATCCGATCAAGGATGTGCACCAGGTGCATTTTATCAGCGGCGATCCATCGGCGGAGGATGTGTTGCGGAAAGCGGGGTTGGAAACGGCGAAGGCCGCTATTGTTTTCGCGGATACCCGGATCGAAGATACTTCCTTGATCGACGGCAAATCGCTGATGATCGCCTCCAGCATCGAACGGATCGCTCCGCAGGTGCATACGACGGTCGAGATCATGCATGAAAAGCACATCCAAAATTTTCGGTTCGTCCAGGTGAACGAATTTGTGCTCTCCCATGACGCCATCTCCAGCCTGGCGGTGCGCGCCGCCCTTCAGGAAGGGAATTCGGCGGTGATCAACCAGCTGATCAGCCGCGAACAGGGGGACGACATCTACGAGGTTCCGCGGAAATCGGAGTGGCGGACTTACGGAGACGCTTTTCAGGATTTGCTCCGGCAGGGGGCAACCTTGCTCGCCGACCGCAGCGATCTGTCCATCAACCGCAGGCTGAACGACCCGATTCCTTCCGAGGCCCGGCTGTATGTGGTATCGGATGAAGCGACGTACCGGCGCATTGCGGGCAAATCATGATGGAAGAAATGGCATCGATACATTACCAACATAGGCAGGATTCGCCCGGCAGCTTGTGGAAGCAAGTTTGGCGGGCGTTTTTTATATCGGGCCTTGGCGTCATTCGTCGAACATCCTATAGGTAGAGCCGAAGCAAGACGCATACATATGAGACAGATGCCGGGAAATGAACACCTATAAGCGAGGGGGAGTTTGGTGGATTTACGTCCTTATCCAAATTTGTGGATCTTCATGGCGTCCAATCTATTGATGTTCGGATTGTTTTGTTTCCGGCTTGTTCTGGATATCCAGCTCCAGGTTATGCCTGCATTTGCATGGCTCTCTTTTCTCGTCTGTCTGGGCAGTTTGACGGGGATTCTGTTCACGGGAGCGGACCTGGCGACAAAAAAGCAGGAGCGTTTTCAAGGGAAAGTCATCAATATAGAAGGCCGGATCATCCATGTCTTAACGACGGAAAACCGGCTGAAACGGCTTCGAATCAACGCTGCCTGGGCGCGCGAAAGGCTGAAGGCCGATCAGGAAGTGGAAATCAGGCTGACTCATTATACCAAAATGCCGGTAAGCATAACGGTTTTGAAGGATTCTGCGCGGACGGAAACGGAGTAGGCCGTGGAAAGGGCAGAGATTCGTTATTTTTTTGAAAGGATGCATGCAGCATGAACCAAACCATATATGAAGATTGGAACGGCCACAAAATCAAGTTGACCTGGTTGCCCGGAGACGAGCCTCCCGATCCCGCGCTGGTGACGAGCGTGCACGGCATTTGCCTGCATCAGGGGCTTGTTCTTGCCGTGCATGTGCAGGGCCGGGGTTACAACGTGCCGGGAGGGCATGTGGAGCCGGGAGAAACGCCGGAGGAAGCTTTTCACCGGGAAGCATTGGAGGAAGGCAGCGTCAAGGGGACGATCGCTTACCTTGGAAAAATGGAGGTCAGCCACGAAGAAAACGAACGGTTTGATCCGAACGGGAAATATCCGATGGTCGGGTATCAGCTGTTTTACCGGATGGACGTGACCGAGCGGCTGCCGTTTAACCGGGAGCATGAATGTTTAACGCGGATTTGGGTCGAGCCTGAGGAGTTTCGTTATGTCGTAAATGATCATGAACTGGTCGGACAGGTTCTGTATGAGGCGCTGCATAAGAATGGGGAACAAAAATAGATTTTTGCGGACATACCTATAGAAAACGCAGGGCTGGGGGGCGAAAGCGTGAAAAAACGGATCGTATTATGGAGCGGCATCGGCATCGTCTTTCTTGCGGCGATCACGGCGGGTTCCTACGTCCAAAATATCGGAGTCCAAAACATCAAGCTTATGTATGCGCTGCATGCGACCGACAAGACGATCGTTTTGATGGATCAAGGTTTGAACGGAACCGTTAATTATCTGACGAAAGCTAAGAATCCGGCCGAATTAGTAAAACAAAAGATGAACAAGGAAGGCTGGAGTTATGCTGAACAGGAGGGGGCGGGCTATTTTTTCGAAAAAGACCGGCAGCGCTGCATTGTGACCGTCAGGCAGTGGAACCACAGCTATTTTATACTATCGGTTGAAAAGAATCTCGTCGATCTTGCGGGATAAGTTTCTAAAAAACGGGAAAAGAACTTGCCGGCATGGCGGCCGGCGGGTTCTTTTCCCGCGTTTTATTGCGGATGGGTTCGCCCGGATTGATGCTCGTAGTTGCGAATCAGCATCCCCTGGGCTTTCCGCATGCCGAGTTTTTCGTAGAATGGCTGGAGATCGGGATCGCAGAGCAGATCCACCATGTAAATTCCTCTCAGCTTCTCGATCATCCGCCGGGCCAGCTCTTGTCCGATTCCCTGTTTCTGATAGGCGGGAACGACCTCCAGCAGCGGGATATAGGCCGTCAGCACGCCATCCGACAACGCGGTAATAAATCCGACGACTTTCCCCGTTTGCTCATCCTTGGCCAATATGCAAGAGGACGCATTGCGGAGAATCTGCATAAAAACGGCATAAGAAGGCGGGTTCGGCCACCCGTCGAAAAATCCCTCCGCCAGCGAAGCTTCGGTAATATCGCGTAAATGATCCTGATATTGAATCATGTCATGTTCCTCCTCCTGAATCGGTTCTCTACACCTTACCTTGATTTCGCGCAGTAAACAACCGTTTTAACGATTTTTTAGGTAGCGCCGCGAATCTTGGGGCTGTTATGATGGGGAGGAGAAATTTGGAATATTGCTCGCTTCGCGTTCGATGCGGGCTGAAAGAAGGAGATTCCATGAGACAGGTGATCGCGCTTGGCGGAGGCGGTTTTTCCATGGAGCCGGACAATCTGCTGCTGGACCGATATATTTTGAGCCAGTCCGCGGCCCGTAAGCCCAAGGTATGTTTTATCCCGACGGCCAGCGGGGACGCGGAAGGTTACATTGAGGGATTTCGCAAAGCTTTTTCGGCGTTCGACTGCATTCCTTCCCATCTGGCGCTGTCCAGGCCGCCTGCAGCCGACTTGGAGGATTACGTCCTGGAAAAGGATATCCTTTACGTGGGCGGAGGCGATACCGTGCAGATGCTGGAGACCTGGCGGGAACACGGTTTGGACCGCATCCTTCGGCAGGCGTGGGAGCAGGGCGTCGTGCTGGCGGGCCTCAGCGCAGGTTCCATGTGCTGGTATGAAGAGGGAGTCAACTGCGATGATGACGGGCAGGCGAAAGTGGTCCAAGGATTGGGTCTCATCCCCGGGAGCCACAGTCCGCATTACGACTCGGAGCCGGAGTACAGGCGGGGGTATCATGAGCTGCTGCGCAGCGGCCGAATCCGCGCGGGCGTCGGCGTAAGCGATGGAGCGGGCATTCATTATATCGGCTGCAGAATTCATCGGGTCGTCAGTTCGCGGCGGGATGCCCGGATCTACGGGGTCGAAGCCTTTGACGGCAAAGTCGCGGAAACGGAGATGATTCCCGAATATTTGGGAACGCTTTAAGACTGGGAGTTAATGCAAAATAATACAGGCCAATCTGAAAGGGCAGCGCCAATATACATAGGGAGTGGTTTCTCATGTTTGATGAAGCCATGGCGGCGGTCGAAGCGTACCGCAGAGTTATCCATGAAGGGACCGCGGAAGAGGTGAACGCATGGATATCGGATGACTTTATCGGTTATTTTGGTTATTACCCGGATCGGGATTACGAGGTTTACCGGTCCGGGCATTATAAAACGGACAACCTTGAAACGCTGGCCATGTATGAGGGTAAGGAACCTCATTGGGAGTATAGCGACCTCGCAAGGAACATGCGTACGGAAAATGAATTGGTCCTATCGTCCATCGTGAACTTCAGCCTGCACGGCAAACAAGTCGCGAGCGTGTTGGCCATGGAAGTATTTCGCAAGGAACAAGGAGCATGGAAGCTGTACAGGCAGCATATGGAGAAATATGCCTCTGTCTGAAATGATGCAGCCATGCCCTACTTAAAACCCGGGGGTGAGGACAAATGGAAAATCCACTGAATATCGAGGAATGGATCGTGGAGCTGGATATCCGCAGCATGCAGGCTGCCATGGAATCGGGCGAAACCACCTCTGAAGAAATCGTCAAAGCCTATCTGAAACGGATTGAGCGCTACGACGGCAAGCTGAAATCCATCATAGAAGTGAATCCGGCTGCCCTGAGGATCGCAAGGGAGCTCGATGACGAACGTTACGAAAAAGGAACCCGGGGGCCGCTCCATGGCATCCCCCTGCTCTTAAAGGATAACATCGATACCCGCGACGCGATGCATACCAGCGCCGGCACGCTGGCTTTGGCGGAGCACGTCGCGGCGGAGGACTCGTTCGTAGCGGCTCAGCTAAGAAAGGCCGGGGCGGTATTCCTCGGGAAGGCGAACATGACCGAGTGGGCGAATTTTATGGCGAGCGGCATGTGGGCCGGTTACAGCAGCCGCCGGGGATTATGCCTTAATCCGTACGGACCGGGGGAATTGTTCGTCGGCGGGTCCAGCTCCGGCTCGGCCGCAGCCGTGGCGGCAAACCTGGCCGCCGCGGCGATCGGCACGGAAACGTCCGGGTCGATCATCAGCCCGGCCAGCCAGCAGATGCTGGTCGGCATTAAGCCGACGGTCGGGCTGGTCAGCCGTTCGGGCATCATTCCGATCACGCACACGCAGGATACGGCCGGACCGATGGCCCGAACCGTCGCCGATGCCGCGATCCTGCTGGGGGCCATGACCGGAATAGATGAGCGGGACCCGGCCACGGAGGCAAGCGCAGGGCGGTTTTTGCAGGATTATACGCCATTTCTTGACGCTTCCTGCTTAAAGCAAGTGCGCATCGGCATTCCGAGGCATTATTTCCGCGACCTGGATCCGGCCCGAAAGGCCGTTCTCGAAGCGGCGATCGAAGCGCTCCGCAGGGAAGGGGCAACGATCGTCGATCCGGTAGAGCTCCCTTGTCAGGATGCGTCCTGGAACGGAAACGTGCTGGTCTACGAATTCAAAAAGGGCGTCAACGATTATCTCGCGCAGCTTCCTGAAAGCATTCCCGTTCATACGCTGGCCGAAGTGATCGCGTTCAACAACGGGCACGCCGACCGGTGCCTGAAATACGGGCAGGACCTGCTGGAGAAATGCGAAGCGACCAGCGGGACCCTAACCGAACCGGAATATTTGGAGACGCTCCGTTACAATCAGGAGATGTCGCGGGCTAAGGGGATCGATTACGCGATTGAAACCTACCGTCTTGACGCGTTGCTGTTCCTCGGCTGCGACGAAGGGGACGATATCGCGGCCAGAGCTGGCTATCCGGCGATTACGGTGCCGGGAGGTTACGCGGAGGACGGCGTCATCGCTCCGGGAGGCTACATCACCAAAGGCCCTGTCGGAATAACGTTTATCGGAACCGCGTTCAGCGAACCGACGCTGATCAAGATTGCCTATGGATACGAGCAGGCGACCCGACACCGCGTACCGCCGGATATGAGCAGGCTGGAGGAGCAGTAACAGCCTCATCGTTCGGATCATCGCCGGCAATCGCTTGATCTTCCGGCCGATGAAAAAAGGAGCCGTTCCCCCGCCAATCCGGATGCCGGAAAGCGGGGGAGGCTCCTTTTATTATTTGTGCTCACGCAAGCTGCGAACGAGGATGATGGCCGTGACGGCAACGGAAGGTTAACTTAACGTATCGGCTCGAGCTGGAGACCCTCCAAATTGCGGCGGATCAGGGCGCAGGAATCCTCGAACCGTTTCCGTTCGTCTTCGCTTAACTTAAGCTCCAGCAGTTCCTGAATGCCGTCGCTGCTAATGATGGCCGGAACCCCGGCGCACACGCCGTGTTCGCCGTACTCCCCGTCGAGTATGGCGGATACGGCGATAATTTTATGTTCGTCGTTCAGGACGGCACGGGTAATATGGGCGATGGCGCTGCCGATCCCGAAATGGGTCGATCCCTTCCGCGTGAAAATTTCCCATCCGGCATCCTTCGTTTTGCGCGCGATATCGTTCAAATCGACATGCTTAAAACGTTCCGGGTGCTGCTCCAAAATATCGAGGATCGGCTTGCCGCCGATCGTGACGTGCGACCATGCGACGAATTGCGATTCGCCGTGTTCGCCCAACGCATACCCGCTGACGCTGCGCGGATCGATGGAAAACACGTCCGAGAGCAGCGTTTTGAGCCGCGAAGTATCGATGGAAGTGCCCGTACCGATGACGCGATGGCGCGGAAAACCGGTAAGCTTCCAAATCATGTACGTAACGAGATCCACCGGATTGGCGGCCGTGATGAAGATCCCCTGAAAACCGCTCTCCACGATCGGCGTCACGATTTGACGCGTAATTTCGGCGGCTTCGGCCAGGACGTCCATCCGGTTTTGCCCCGGCTTCGGATTGGCGCCGGCCGTCAGGATGACGACGTCGACGTCGGCGCAGTCCGCATAGGTTCCTGCGTACACGGTCGTCCGCGTATGCGTAAAATCGATGCAATGCGACAAGTCCAGCGCCTGGGCAAGCGCCCGGTCGTATGTGCGGTCGATCATCATGATCTCGTCGCAGATGGATTGGTTGATCATCGCGTAAGCGCAGCTGGATCCGACCATGCCGGAGCCTACGACGGCAACTCTTCTTCTTTTGCGTTTCATGTTTCATTCGCTCCTTCAATCCTATTGTACACGAGATTGTGATAAAAATCCCATAATCGGCCGCTTCGGCGAAATTCGGTCCATTACGGCCCTAAAACGATAAAAACCGGCAGCGCGGCGGCTTCCGGTGAGAGTCCTTTTGGAGCTTCGTTCAGGGGGCTGAAGGACTCCAGGGCCGCCGGATCCATGTGCCTGGCCGCAGCCTTAAAAAAAGACCCCGACAGCGCAAATATCTGCATAAATGCGTCCCGATGGAGCTCCCCAAAATCGCGATCGTTTCATGTCCGTTGATCCGTCTGAGCCCGGCATACAGGGCGGTGCTGAACATCACGTCGACGATGACGAACTTTGCCAGATCCGCGCGCGTAAATACCCAGACCTGAAACTCCTTTTGGTGAATCCCCGCAAGCTTTCGCATGCCGCCCTCCTTCCCTTTCGCCATAAATCCCTCGCTTTTTTAGGATATATCAAAGCAAAACGTTTGAGAACACGCGGACAAGATCGAATTTTGTTCGGCGGTCATACTTTCTTCGTCCCATGGCCATATTGAATATAGCCCAAAACGCCGATCGGCAGCGTCTCCTGCCGATTCCGGAGCTGCCCGGGCTTGAGGGCATCCCGAAAGTCCCGTCACGACCTGTTATGGATGCAGACCGCGCTTGCACAAAGCCTGGCATCGTAAAAAACAGGGTATCCCCGGTCGCCAAGACCGTGAGGATACCCTGTTTGCCGCTTCAAGCGGTTGTTGTTATGAAGATTAGTAAGCCAGCGTATACAATGCTTTGATGTGGGAGAGGTAACGGATGTTACTTGCTTCCTTCATCAGCGTCGCAGGCAGACCTTTCAGCGAAATGTTGTTTTCGCCGATGGTTGCTACAGCGTCTTTGCGGCCAAGGCTAGCCAGCGTACCGGAGTTTACCGGAGCAAACGTTTCGAACGCTTTATCGTTCAGGAACGCGTACAGGTTGTAGCCGATCAGCTCGCCCATTTGCCATGCAATTTGCGCGGTTGGAGGGTAAGGACGTCCGGTTTCGTCGAAGTATACGGCGCTGTCGCCGGCAACGAATACGTCTTTATGGGACGTGGATTGCAGGAATTCGTTGACGGTTGCGCGTCCGCGGTTGACTTCCAGGCCGGATTCGCCGACAAGCGGATTGCCTTGCACGCCGCCGGTCCATACGAAGGTGTTGGTGACGATTTTTTGGCCGTCTTTCAGGTCAACAACGTTACCTTCCACGTTCGTTACAGGCAGTCCGGTCAAGAACGTTACGCCGCGGTTTTCAAGGCTTTTGGTCGCGCGCTCGATCAGATGGTCAGGAAGCACAGGCAAAATTTTAGGGCCGGCTTCAACGAGCATCAATTTGATTTCGCTGCGGTCAATGCCGTATTTTTTGGTCAGGCTTGGCAAGATGTCGGCGATTTCGCCCACGAGTTCGACGCCGGTCAAGCCGCCGCCGCCGATGAGGATCGTTGCGTCAGCCGGATCTTTGGATTGGGAGTAAGCTTGGATGCGTTCTTCGATATGGCGGTGGATGCGGTTGGCATCGTCAGCGGATTTGAGCACCATGCTGTATTTGTCGAGGCCGGGAATGCCGAAGTAAGCGGTGATGCTGCCGAGGCCGACGACAAGCGCGTCGTAAGTCAGCTTGGAACCGTCCGAAAGCTTCACTTCTTTGTTGTCCACGGAGAAAGACTCGACCTTGGCGATTTTCAGATCGATGTCTTTGCCTTTGAACAGTTTTTCAAGCGGCATGGCGATCGCTTTTTCTTCGATGCTGCCCGCAGCCAGGCGGTGAAGCTCGGTAATGATTTGGTGAGTCGGATATTGGTTCACCACGGTCACGCGCGCTTGGTCTTTGTTCATGTATTTGCGAACGGTCAGCGCGGAGAGGAGTCCGCCATATCCTGCACCCAAAATGACAATATGTTTTGACATAGTTTTTCCTCCGTCCTTACCTAAATATTAAAGTGGATTATTTTTGTTCTTTCGCGTTTTCAGCAGAGACTTGGAGATAAGCGTTCACGAAACGGAACATTTTTTGTGCTTGCGGATCTTTCAGCAATTTGAGCAGGCCAAAAAGACCGATCACTTCTTGACTGCTTTCTGCGCGGTCTTTTGCTTCGATCACGTTTGCAGCGACGGATTTCACCGATTTGATAACCGGGGTTGCCATCTCCTGAATGGCGCCAACCGTGTCGCTTTTCAGCGTTTTGTCCGTAGCCACGGCTTGAGCGAAATCGTAAGACTTTGTCAATACATTCACAAGCTCGGTCAGCTTTGGAAGATGGTTGACCAGCGTGGTCAAAGATTCCTGAACCTCGGGCTTGAGCAGCTGGTCGAGCAAATCCTGTTGATTTTGGCTGACAGGCTCGTTCGCTTGTTCAGTCTTTGCATCAGTAATTGTTTCCGACATGTCCATTTCTCCTTTGCGTAAGCAGCAGTGCTTAATTTTATTTTAAAAAGGGCTAATAGACCCTTTTTGGGCAGAGGGGTCTAGAAGCAACAGACCTTCCTCAAGTGAAAAAGGCCGCAATCTAACTCATCATTACCTATGTTAACATAATGTTCACCAAAAGGATAATGAGGCATTTCAAGCCTTACGCACAAATTGTGAAGTTTTACACAAGTATACGTCTTCTTGGTCCGAATCTCTCTGTTTTCCTCCATTTTTGTGCGCAAATTGTGACAAATTCAACAAAGTGTCGCTGAACGGATGAAACATGTTGCCGCTTTTTGTCCTTCTCCCCTAGGTTCTGCATTTCCATAATGCAATATACCTTTGAATGCAGCAAGATGCAAGGGGAAAGGGCTCCGCCTCGCATAAAAAAACCGCCTTCTGCGGCGGGCCGCGGAAGACGGTGAAAGGATGCGTAAATATCGTTGTTATTTTGCATTCGTCGAGGTCGGGGGTTCCTGGGGCAGCGGGGTGCTTTGCAGTTCGCCCGACGCTTCGATGGAGCGGTATTGTTTCAGCATGAACACTCTCCAGCGGACGATCATGCCGAACGCCAGCAAGAAAAACAGGGCGCCGGACTGCGGAATCGAAACATACTCGTCGATCACCTGATGAAGCACGGTACGGACGATCAGCAGAACGAACAAGATGACCACGAAGCTTTTGGAACGTCTGGCGAACACCTGGCCCTCCGAGACCTCGAATTTGGTGCTGCGAATGAGCGGATATGAAAATATGAACCAGCCGACAAGGAAGGCGGCCAACGCCCAGAGCCACGGAACCCGGACTTGCGGCGCCACGAACATCAGGAAGCCGGTGGCCATGCCTAGCGGCGGAATAATGATTTTTTTGATCGTTACCGGTCTGTTGCTGGCCTTCAAGCGGACAAAAATGACCAGAAGAGCCATCAATAAAGCCCCTACGGTGGATCCGATTTGAAGATATGAGGGACTGATATGAGCCACGTTCAAGACTCCTCTCTTCATAATGATATAATTAATCACGTATAACTATATTATATCACACCCGGCAAGAAGTAAACTTGAACGCCATATGACATTCTTTACTTATGGATCGGCTTTTTGCTCGTGTGCAGCCCTTCCAAAAAAGCCCGCAAAACGTATTCCAGGCTTTCATCCACCTTCAGGTCCATTTGAAATCCTCCGTGCTGCTCAAGCGACGCAAACCCGTGCAAAAGGCTGCGCAGTCCGCGGATCGCGTGCAGCGTTTCCGTTTCGCCGAGCCCGTAAGGCTCCATAATCCGCAAAAAAAGGTTCAGCAGCTCCTGTTTCGCCGATTCCAGCTCTTCGTGCCGCTGCGTGTTTACCTTATAAAAGGCTTCGTACAACCCGGGGCGGGAACGTGCGAACCGGAGGTAAGCGCCGCATAAGCTGAGGATCGCATCGTCGCCCGTTTTGCCGATGACCGCGTCCCGTGTCGTTTCGACAAGCAAGCGGATGCAGTGAACGGTCAGCGCCGCCCGCAAATCGGGAAGGCCGTTCACGTGGTTATACAGGGAAGGCGAACGCACCTTCAGCTTTTGCGCAAGCGCAGCCAAGGTCAGCGAATCCAAGCCGGATTCGTCGGCGATTTCGGCGGCGGCAACGAGGAGGGTGTGACGGTCGAGGCCCATTTTCGCCATCTTATTTCACCTCCCGAAAAGCGGCTTCGGCCCGCAGAATGGCCTGGTTCATGGCAGCGGCGGGCTGCTCCAGCATCCGGCCGTGGCCGACGGCCAGCCAGGACGGCTTCAGGTCGGCCAGGCGGCGGGCGCTTGCCAATGCGGCTTCTTTATTCCAGGTCGCCATCGCGGGGAAAGGGAAAAGCGGCCGCGTGTCGCCGGATACGGCCATCCCGCCCCGGATTTGGAACGCGTCGCCGGCGATCAGGACGCCGCTCCGGGTATCGTAGAAGGCCATATGGCCGGGCGTGTGCCCCGGAGAGGCGATGGCCAGGAGGGAACCTATCCGATCCCCGTCCGCCAGGAGGCGATCCGGTTTCGTACGGACTTTTTGCGGGACGTCCCCCTTGATCGGCGTTTGCGGTTCTCCCGCTTCCAGGGCGCGGCTGCCGGCCAAAAGGGCTTGATCCCGGCGCGATATAAGCACTTCGGCGTTTGGGAGGGCTTCCTTTAATCCGTCCAAAGCCCCGACATGGTCTCCATGCGCATGGGTGAGCAAAATGCGGGTAATCGGTTTACCGAGCGAATCCGCAGCGTTGAGAATCCCCTTCAGGCTGAACGGCATGCCGGCGTCGATCAGGGTCAGGCCGTCCGCTTCTTCGACGAGATACACGTTGACGGGGAACAGGCGGGGCAAAAAGGAAAGCTGGGTGACTTGATGAACGGTCGTTTTTTTCATGAAAATCATCCTCCCATACGCTAAGACTAATCTTATTAGCATTATAACTAATGGTATTAGTTTTTGGCAATCATTTATTTTCCATAATCAACCCATTTTTTTATAAGGCATCTTCAACGTTCGATTCCGGACGCTCTCCGGACACAACGTTATAGTTGGACGAATGCGTTTCACGCCAAGGCTGCTTGGCGGAAAGCCGCTGCTCGGATGTTTGCAGCATTCTCTTTCAAAAAAGCGTTTTCAAAAGGACAAAATCATACTATAATGGTAAATGTAAACCCTTTCATATGTCTAATCTGATTTGGGCCCTTCATTCGGAGGGCTCCTTTTTTTTCGGGGTTCCCCGCAGAAGCGCTTGAACCGGCTCGCAGCCCGGGCCCGCTTGACGGGGACTTTTTGTATAAAAAGCGAGAGGAAAAACCTGCCTCCTTCGTCTACTAGATATGTAAAATGGTCAGAGGAAGAGAGAGCAGGGGAGGATCGTTATGATAGACCCGTCACGGGACGCTGCGCTGGTCAAACAGGTGCTTGCCGGACATAAGGACAGCTTTGCGCAGCTGGTCGATACACATAAAAACAAAATATACGGTTTGCTTCTGGGCATGGGGGCAAACCCGCAGGACGCCCAGGATTATACGCAGGAAGCTTTTCTGAAGGCTTACCGCAAGCTGGCAAGCTTCAGGGAAGACTCCAGCTTCGCCTCATGGCTGTACACGATTGCCGTGAACGTCATGCGGGACGCGATGCGGAAAAAAAAAGACCTGCTGGCGGATGACGGCGTCCTGGGCGAGGGAAGGCACCATGCCGAAACGCCGGAATTAGCCTTTCTGCGCAAGGAGACCGGCGGAGAAGTGCAGCAGCTTATCAACCAACTGCCCGAAAAATACCGCATCGTGCTGCTGCTGCGATATACGAACGAGCTCAGTTACGAAGAAATCGCCGAAATTGCCGGCATTAAGGTAAACCAGGTGCGGAACCGGCTTCACCGAGCCAAGAAGTCCTTATGCAAAATGGTCAAGGATAAGGAGGGGATAAAGCATGAAATGCTGGAATCTGTCTCAGACAAGAGAATTCATTCGGTCTGGAAATAACGCAATGGATGAAGAGGCGCGCCTCCATATGCAAACTTGTCCGGAGTGCCGTTTGCTGCTGCAGCTGGCGGAAGAGGGGGAAAAGGCGTGGGAAGAGCTGCTCTTTCGCAAGGCATTGCCCGACGGGTTCACGGAGCGGGTGATGGCGTCTTTGGCCGACATTGAAATCGAGGACGGGGACGGAACCATGGAGCATGGGCATCCGGCATCTTTTCGGCGCAAGCGCAGATACGGACGGATCATCCGAAAAAGCGCGCTGTGGATCGCATCGCTGGCCATCGTCACGGCTGCCCTCACCTTATATGCCCAGCCGTCCATCGCCGATTGGGTAAGGTCCATTTTTTCCAAAGAGACGACGGACAGCGGGATGCTCGATGCGCGCAAGCTGGGCATTGTGCAGAATCCCCATGTGAAGGTGAAGGATAAAGGGTACGCGCTGGAAATCGACGAGGTCGTTGCGGATGCCACCAGGCTCGTCATGGGCGTGAAGGTGACGGATCCCCAAGGGAAGCCTTTGGTTTACGCGATCGACTGGCATGATCTCCATATTACGGATTTGAACGGAAATGAGGTCGCGGAGCTGAGAGGCATCGAGGGATCGGACACGGTCGAAAAATTAACGTTTGTTTTTGTGAAGGAAATCCCGGCGGATGCGCTGATCGTGCAGGCCCGCGTCGACCATCTGCAGATTCCGTACACCGGAAAGGTCGTCGACGGGAAATGGGACTTCCGGTTCGAGCTGGACATGAAAAAGGCGAACGCGATGAACATCACGACGCCTTTGCGTGAGAAATATACGACCCCCGACGGTCTGCGGATCGAAATGGAGAAGCTGGTTCGCACGCCAAGCGGAGTGCGGCTCGAGTTAAGCACGTCGTTAAGCCCCCGGGCGGCCCGGCGTTCTCCGGGCGAACTGGAGTCCAAGCAGCAGCTGATGTTTCATTTTGAAAATGAGCAGGGGGAAGACATTTCGAGCGTCAACAACATCAAGTTCCCGCATATGGAAACCATCATTTCGCAAAACAGCGAACTCCGGGGCGGGAAACGCCACTGGACGTTCACGTTCCGTTATCTTCCCTATGACCGCCAGAAGCTGCGTTTCGTGTTGGACGGATATTCCATCCCGGTCCGAAGCAGCGGTTCGGTGGAGCTTGTTCCAAGCGAGCTGAAACACCATCCGGCCGTGTTCAAGGATCAAGGAGACGAACTGACGTTAAGCGATTTCTGGGTCGACAACGATCCCAACCAGAAAGAGGGGGCAGGCCCGAATGTCAGCCTGATCCGGATGAAGGGCAAATTCCGCAACATGTTCAACCATGACGAATGGATCGTAAAGGATTCGGACGGAAAGGAATACCTGGTGACGTACAGAGGATCGGTCGGGTGGGGTGAATGGAACGAGGTGACGGGGGACCCTGGCTTTATCGTGAACGGAATGAAACGGCTGCCCGAAAAAGCGACGCTTATCCGCATCGTTACGGACAAATGGTACAACAACGTGGAATGGTCCTTTGAGCTGCCGAAGGGTAAATCGATCCCCGGTCTGGAGCATGCGGACCCGCCGACGTATTAACGGAATCGGCGCGGGCTTGGCCTGAACGACAAAAGCGTACCCCTTCCAGGGAGCCTGGAAGGGGTACGCTTTTTGGGCTAAAACATTCATTAGCAAAAATATTCATCCGATAAACGGTTTTCCCCATAAAATATAAAAATCAAACGTCAGCCTAAAGGAGCTACGGGCGAGCAGCCCTCGGACCTGTTCCTCGGTGGCTTGCCAGGACAGCGGCGTCATCCGGAGCATGGCTTCCAAATGATGCGGTTCCAGCTCGGCTTCGTACCGCACGCGGCGCTGCTTCATGTCCGGAAAATGTTTGGCGAACAACGCGGCCGTATTTTCCGCAGCCTTCGTGCGGCGGGCACGCTCCCCGTACAGAAACTGCCTGAACTCCCGCAAATACTCCGGTCCCGGAACCACCTTCGCAAGCATGCCGTTCGGTTTGAGCAGCCGACGGAATTCCCCGTAATTGGAGGGGGACAATATATTCGTGACGACGTCAAACGCTTGATCCCGAAACGGACTGCGGGCCAAATCGGCCACGACCCAGATGGCGCGGGCGTTTCTTTTGGCGGCCGTCACGATGCCCGGCTTGGACAGATCGGCCCCTACCGCGACGATGTCTTGGTTCATGGCAGACTCCAGTCTGGCTTGAAGAGCGGATACGTGCGATCCTTCGCCGCATCCGGCATCCAACAGCGCCAAGGCATCGGCCGGACCCGGCCGCATGTTGCCGTTGATGACGGAAAATAAATGTTCGAGCAGCAAATCGAAATAACCGGCGTCGTTGATCAGCCTGCGCGCCGCGAACAATTCCTTTTCGTATTTGCCCGGCTTGGCGTTCGGCAGCAGATGGACGTACCCGTCGCGGGACAGATCAAAAAGGTGGCCGGCCGTGCATGACAGGCTTCGTTCGCCCGCCATGTTCATGGCCCCGCCGCAGACGGGACAGCGGAAGATGGTTGCGTGGCGGGCTAAAAGGCTCGCCAAATGATGCAGATGTTCTTTTTTGGACAATGCAAATACACCCCATTCATTCGTTTGGTTCGGGATATTGCAAATCCCGGGTCAAATGAAAAAGGCGCAGCTAAATAAACCTCGGCTTCAGGCTTCAAAAAAAGCGGCCGGGTCGATTTAAACCTGCACCTCTCATTAACGCAAACGAATGTAATGGATCATGGCCTTGTCCAGCTCCTTGCCCAAAAATAGGCGGAAGCATTTTCTTCCGCCGTTCTATTGTAACACGAACCCGAAACAAGATAAAATCACAAGGATGGGGTTTATCTTTCCGGCGGCTTGATACACTAGAAATAAAGGTTGTAGATTTCGTGTCCGGCCCCCCAAAGGAACGTAAAGGAAATGGTCCGCCCCGGTTGACACCGGCAACTGTTAACCATATAATTACAGTATAAGGAGGAGCAAAAATGAATAGTGAGTTTAACATTGCCGTCCATTGTTTAACCCTTCTTAGCGTAAAAGAGGATCATATGGCTAACAGCGAGGAAATCGCCAAAAGCGTATGCACGCATCCTGCCCGCATACGCAAGGTGCTCGGCCTGCTGCGCAAACATGGGTACGTGGCGACAAAAGAAGGCGTCGGCGGAGGGTATCTGCTGAATCCGGACACCGAAAACGCGACGCTGGGAGACTTGTATCGTTTGCTCGCCCGAGGCTCCTTGAAGCCGGGCTGGTGCTCCGGCGGCGAAGAGCTGAATTGCGAGGTTGCAGCCAATATCCAGGGGATCATGGATCAAATATACAGCGGCGGAGAATCCGCGCTGGAACGATATCTGGACGGGATTACGATGAAGGACGTCAAACGCCAGATCGTTGAAGCCGGAACCGCGGACCCGGTTTAATATCGCAGTTATAGACAGGCAGCTTCCGAAGGGGCTGCTTTTTTGCTGCGCTTTTTTATGGAGCGATGTGGCAAAATCGATGGACAAAAAATAAAACCGTTTACGCTTCTGCGCTGTCTTAAATATACGGAATGACAACATCCGTTATCGATCCTGGAACGGTTCGATGAATCTTCACCGGCCGGTGAAAATGCAGGAAAGGGGTTAAGCGTGATGAGCGACCCGGAACTTACGGCCGCTGCCTGCCATGGGGATGAAGAAGCGTTTTACGCGCTGGTATCCGGATTAAAGAGAAAGCTGTACGGCATTGCGTTCAGCTATTTGGGCAATGAGGCGGACGCTCTCGAAGCCATGCAGGAAGCGGTGTGCAAAGCCTGGGCGAACTGCGGCAAGCTGAAAGAAGCTTCGGCCTTCGAGGCGTGGCTGGTCCGCATTCTGATCCGCTGCTGCATCGACGAACAGAAGCGGAGGAAACGGACCCTGCCGCTTCTGTTCGACAAAGATGAGCGCATGGCCGAGATGGTCAGCGACAGCAGGCTGGACTTGCATCAGGCGATGGGGCGGCTGAGGCCGAAATACAGGCATGTGCTTGTGCTGAAATACTATCAGGATATGACGCTTGCCGAAATTGCCAACGTGTTGGACAAACCGGAGGGCACGGTAAAAACATGGCTTCATCAAGGCTTGAAGCAGCTGCGCGGCAAACTGAACGCAGGGGGCGAGGTATATCATGGGGAATGAACAAGAACGGCTGCTCGAGCAATATTTCGAGCCGGCGCATATCGCCAGGCGGAGAATTCCCGAACAGCGGCTTGATGCCGCGATCAAAAACGGAATGGGGCGAGGGGGAAAAGCCCAATACCGGCGGCGGGTCGGCAGGGTGGCTGCATCCTGCGCGGCAGCATTACTTTTGCTTGTTGCGGCTGCCGTCTATGTGCCCGAGCTGACTTTTGGAGGCCGTTCGGCATCCTTGCAGAGTGCAGCCGAACGGCAAATTCCGGCTTACGTCGAATGGTCCGTCGGCAAACGGGGGATGCTGCGCGAAGCTTTGGATCAGGGGAAATATCAGGCGGTCGGCGCAACGGCATCCTATGAGGGTTACCATGTCACGGTGGACGGAATCATGACGGACCGGAAGCATGTCGTGCTGTTTTATACATCGAAAAGCGATCAAGGGGATCGGATCACGCCCGTAAATCCCGGCCTGTACACGAAAACCTACGATAAGCTGCCGTTTCGGCAATTCGTGCGCGACGATCGTCAAAAAACGGGATATTACGACGAGGGAAGCTACCGGGATATGCTGATCTTCGATCTGGCTGGCAGCACGCAGCTTCCGGACGAGTTTTATTTTTCGGGTAAGTGGAGCAACGGCGAGCCGGTATCGACGCAAAAATTTCTGGAGGTAAAGATTCCCGTAGACCTATCCAAGCTTGCGGTTCTTGAACGAACGATACCGGCTGGCCAATCGTTTGATTTGGAAGGACAGAAGATCAAGCTGGAGACGATGGTGCAGGTTCCCGAACGTTTGAACTTAATACTGACTTCGGATGCCGGCACGCCCAATATCGCCCGTTTTTTGGATTGGGGACTCTACACGAAAAATGACCGCGGAAACATGCTTCAGCCAGCCATGGGCCCGATAAAGGAAAACGGCGAGCTCATCTTTAGTTTCCATGCTCCGGACTATGTGAAGGGAGACCCGCTTGAACTGCGGGGATCAGGGATTGAAACGGCTTTTCGGGGGAAAAGGAAGCTCGTGATCGACACGAAACAGTTTAAGCTGATTCAAGCGCCGGACAGCAGGCTGAAGCTGGCTTCCATCGAAACGTCATACGAACGGATCCGCATCACCTCGGGGTTCCCGAGTTTTGATCCGCGGATTACCCAGTTTATGAAAGTAAACCCCGAATTCACGGACGGAAAAGGAAACAAACATAAGTTGATCGCCAACAATGCCGAGGTGATTCACGAGGGGTGGAGAAAGGATGCCGATACCGGATTGGATGCGTATTATTTCGACATTCCCGGCAAGGCCTATCCGCAGCCCCTAACCTTCGAGGCGGAGGAATATCCCGGTACGTTCATCCCAAAAACATTCAGCCTCACGATTCAAAAATAACGAAAAAAACAGACCGGGCGCGGCAGGCCCCCGGTCTGTTTTTGGCTTCATCTATGTTACGTTTGGTCAGGCTTGAGAAAGGTTTTGACGGCCGGCGGCTCGTAGGCGCCGAACTGGTCGAGCAAGCGGCCCGGGTCGGTGTCGACCAAAGCCATGGTCAAATATTTTTCGTGCAGGAACTGCTCGCGGGCCATATGCTTGAAAAACTCGAGCAGAGGATCGTAATAATGGTTGATGTTCAGGAATCCGAGCGGCTTGCGGTGCAGCCCGAGCTGGGCCCACGTAAAGATTTCGAAAAATTCCTCCATCGTTCCCGGCCCTCCCGGCAGGGTCATGAATCCTTCGGACAATTCGGCCATTTTGGCCTTCCGTTCGTGCATCGAATCGACGATGATCAGCTCCGTGAGATGTTTGTGGGATATTTCCCTTTTGTCCAAAAACCCCGGCATGACGCCGATCGCCTGTCCGCCTTCCGCCAGGACGGCATCCGCGACCGCCCCCATCACGCCGATGCTGGAACCGCCGTACACCAGCGTAATGCCGCGCCGTGCCAGTTCCTTCCCGAGCTGCTTTGCGCCTTCCGCGTACACGTCCGACGCACCTTTGCTTGAACCGCAAAATACGGCTACCGATTTCAATCCAATCTCCTCCTCCAAAACGTTTTCTCTCATCTAGACATTGCCGATTGCTTCGGAAGCTTACGCTTTCCAGCCGGACTTACATCAATGCGATCCAAGCCCGGAAACGCAGAGTCTCCCTCACAGCATGTCCGCATGCAAGAGGGCTCATGCGTTCACGTCCTAAAAATGGAAGAACTTGCGTTCCGATACCATTATACCTGCAAAAAGTTTTGTCATAAAGGATGGGAATGCAGCAAAAAGAATGGGGAAGGGCGTTTTTTCGCCGGCCGAAAAAAGCGAAGTTAGCGTTGCCCCGCGGCACGGAAAAGATTATTGTTAGAGTAACGGACAAGCGACATGGACACAGCAAGGGAAAATAGAATGAAGGAGCGGGATGAAAAGGATGAGCGACAACAAAAGATGGTTTTACGCCGGTACATACGCGGGTGCGGACGAAGAAGGCATTTTTTTGTGCGCCCTCGACATGGATAACGGCAGCATGGAAATCGTGCGCGGAACGGACGGCATCGCGAATGCGTCGTTCCTTGCGCTGGATGCGGCCAAAGACCGTTTGTATGCCGTGAGCGAGACGGAGGAAGGCGAAGTGTACGCCTACGCGGTAGATGGGGAAACCGGCGAACTGCAGCTGCTGGACCGCAAGCCGACCCACGGCTCGGCCCCTTGCTACATCGCGTTAACCCGGGATGGAAGCCATGTGCTGGCGGCCAATTATTCCAGCGGCCACGTGAACGCCTACCGGATCGAAGGCGACGGGAAACTTGCCGAGACAAGCCTCGTCCGCCATAGCGGCAGCAGCGTCAATAAGGAACGCCAGGAAGGGGCGCATCCGCATTCCGTGTTCCAGGACCCGACCGGGACATACGCGCTGGTATGCGATCTCGGCTTGGATGAAATCGTGTTTTACCGTTTGGACGGCGGCAAGCTTCAAGAGCATAACAGGGTTAAAATCGCTCCGGGGGCGGGTCCGCGCCATTTCGAATTCCATCCTTCGGGCAAGTGGGCGTACGGTATCAACGAGCTGGACGATACGGTCAATGTGTATGCGTTCGATGGGGAGGCCGGGAACCTGGAGCTTTTGCAGACCTTGTCGGCATTGCCGGAAGGAGCCGCAACCGGAAGCAGCAGCGCGGACATCCATATTTCGCCATGCGGACTTTTCCTGTACGCCTCGAACCGCAGCGACGACAGCATCGGGCTGTATCACGTCGACCCGATGACGGGGCTCCTCAAGGCGGTCGAGTGGGTATCGACGGGGGGCCGAACCCCGCGCAACTTCGCGGTCGTCAAAGGCGGTTATGTGCTTGCCGCGAACCAGAACAGCGACTCGGTCGTTTCCTTCCGCATCGACAAGGAAAGCGGACGATTGACGCCGACGGGGCATACGCTATCGCTGCCGAAACCGGTTTGCGTCGTCCCGGTGTATAAATAATATTTTGCGTGCGGCTTTAGGCAGCTTTCGCTTGAATGCGAAGGCTGCCTTTTTATGCGGGTTCGCCGCTGTTTGAAAAAAGCCGCTTTTTTTCTAAAAAAAGGATTGACGGCGCTAAGAGTCATGATTACAATACCAATATAACATACTAAACAGGTAGGATTAATCAAAAATAACAACGCAACATTATCCGAATCACATCGTTCCCGCCGTACAAACGGAGGAACCGCCGATCCGAATGGCAAGATGCGCTTTTTTAGCACGCGCAGATCATTGGACAGGGGTTTCTCCGTTTTTTTGTGGCTTGAAGCTTAGGCGGGGAACATCATTTAAGAAATGGGAGTGGGACCATGATGAATCGCAAGGGGATCCAAATCGCAAAAAAAGGAGCGGCAATCACGCTCGCAGTGCTGCTGACGGCGGCGCTGGCCGCTTGCGGCGCAAAAAAAGAAGCCGGTCAGTCCGCAGCGGCGGGGGGACAGAGCCAAGGCAGCGAGGCCAAAAGCGAAACCAAAAGCGAAGCCAAAGAGATTCAATTGCTGAACGTTTCGTATGACCCGACCCGGGAGCTGTATGAAAATTACAACAAGGCGTTTGCGGCGTATTGGGAAAAAGAAAAGGGGCAAAAAGTCACGATCAAGCAGTCCCATGGCGGTTCCGGCGCGCAAAGCCGCTCCGTGATCGACGGATTGGAGGCGGACGTGGTGACGCTCGCTTTGGGTTACGACATCGACGCCATCCAGAAAAAAGGGCTCATTCAAGAGGGATGGCAGGACAAATTCGAGCTGAACAGCACGCCGTACAATTCAACCATCGTCTTTTTGGTGCGGAAAGGCAACCCGAAGGGCATCAAGGACTGGAACGACCTGATCAAGGGCGACGTGCAGGTCATTACGCCGAATCCGAAAACGTCGGGCGGAGCAAGGTGGAATTACCTGGCCGCTTGGGGATACGCCCTGAAGCAGAACAACAACGACGAGCAAAAAGCAAAAGAATTCGTGCGCGAGCTGTTCAAGCATGTGCCCGTGCTGGACACCGGCGCCCGCGGGGCGACGACGACGTTCGTGGAGCGGGGCATCGGCGACGTGCTGCTGGCGTGGGAAAACGAAGCGCTGTTGTCGGTCAAGGAGCTGGGCCCGGACAAATTCGACATCGTTTATCCTTCGGTCAGCATTTTGGCGGAACCGCCGGTGGCGGTCGTGGATAAAGTCGTGGACAAAAAAGGGACGCGCGAGGTCGCGGAAGCTTACCTGAAGTATCTATATTCGGAGGAAGGGCAAAAAATCGCCGCGGAAAACTTCTACCGCCCGACGCTTTCATCGGTGCTGGACCAATATAAAGACACGTTTAAAACGCTCGATCTGTTTACGCTAAAGGATATTTTCGGGACATGGGCCGAAACGCAAGCGAAACATTTTAACGACGGCGGGGTATTCGACGAGATCTATACGCCGGGCAAATAATGGGGACCGAGCAAGGGAAGGGGTGAACGCATGAGCCGAAGAAAAACGGGCCAAAGCCGGGTGCTTCCCGGCTTCGGCCTGACGCTGGGATTCAGCGTCGCGTATTTGAGCCTGGTCGTGCTGGTGCCGCTCTCGGCGCTGCTCATCAACTCGACCGGTCTCGACTGGGCCAAGTTCTGGCAGGTGGCGACCGACCCGCGCGTGCTTGCCTCGTACCGGATCAGCTTCACGACGTCGGCCGCGGCCGCGCTCGTGGATGCCGTGCTTGGCCTGCTGTTGGCCTGGGTACTCGTCCGTTACGAATTTCCGGGAAGGAAGCTGTGCGACGCGCTGATCGATTTGCCGTTTGCGCTGCCGACGGCGGTGGCTGGCGTGTCGCTGACTGCCTTATATGCCCCGAACGGATGGATCGGCTCGCTGCTGGCGCCGCTTGGCGTTAAAGTCGCCTTTTCGCAGCTTGGCATCACGCTGGCGCTGATGTTCATCGGCCTGCCGTTTGTCGTCCGGACGCTCCAGCCGGTCCTGCAGGATATGGACCGCGATGCCGAGGAGGCTTCCGCCACGCTTGGGGCCGGCAGGTTCCGGACGTTCCGCAGCATCGTGCTGCCGGCGCTGGTTCCGCCGCTGCTTACCGGCTTTGCTCTCGCTTTTGCCAGAGGCATCGGGGAGTACGGCTCGGTCGTGTTTATATCCGGCAATATGCCGATGAAAACGGAAATCGCGCCGCTGCTCATCATGTCCAAGTTGGAGCAGTACGATTACGCGGGAGCGTCGGCCGTAGCGGTGCTGCTGCTGCTCATTTCGTTCCTGATGCTGCTGGTCATCAATTCGTTGCAGCGATGGTCCAGCCGGAAAAAGGAGGCGGTATAGATGGCGGGAGGCGTACCTGGAGCCGCTGCCGTGAAGCAAGTGCAGGCGTCGCGGGCCGCAACGGAAAGACCGTTCGTCAAATGGCTGCTGATCGCCGGCGCAGGCCTGGTTTTGTTGTGGTTGATCGTGCTGCCGCTTGTCGTCGTCCTGACGCAGGCGCTGAAAAAGGGATGGGACGTGTATATCACCGCTTTGTCGGATCCGGATGCGCTGTCGGCGCTGAAACTGACGCTTTTTGTGGCGCTTGCGACCGTTCCCTTGAATACGATTTTCGGGGTGGCCGCCGCTTGGGCAATCGCCAAATTCAAATTTAAAGGCAAGGGCGTTTTGATCACGCTGATCGATTTGCCGTTTGCGGTTTCCCCGGTCATCGGCGGGCTGATCTTCGTGCTGGTGTTCGGGGCGAACGGCTGGTTCGGCCCGTGGCTGGCGGACCATGACGTCAAAATCATTTATGCCGTCCCCGGCATCGTGCTGGCGACGCTTTTTGTCACCTTTCCTTTCGTGGCGAGGGAACTGATCCCGCTCATGGAAGATCAGGGCCAGCAGGAAGAGGAGGCGGCCATCACGCTTGGCGCGAAAGGCTGGACCGTGTTTACGAAGGTGACGCTGCCGAACATCAAATGGGGCCTGATTTACGGAATCATCCTTTGCAATGCGAGGGCGATGGGGGAATTCGGCGCGGTATCGGTCGTGTCGGGACATATCCGCGGAGAGACGAACACGCTGCCGCTGCATGTGGAGATTCTGTACAACGAGTACCAGTTTTCGGCCTCGTTTGCCGTCGCTTCGCTGCTTCTGCTGCTGGCTCTCGCGACCCTGCTGATCAAGAGCCTGTATGCAAGAAAACATGAGCATTGACGCGGCCCCGGGAGCGGCCGGAGCAAATTTTACAAAATCCGGATTGACAGCGATTTTGGCGGCATGATAATGTAACTGTAACATCATAAAACAAAGTAAATTGGTTGGAAAAGAATGAATTGATTGTGTATGCAATTCATGAATATCGTTCTGAAGCAAAGGAGGCGCTTGTCATGGCAAAAGGGCTCCAGTTAAATGAGGTATGGCTTGAGAGGATCGCCGGCCAGCTAAACGACATGGAATTCGGTTCCCTGCATATCGTCGTGCATGAAGGCCAAATCGTGCAAATGGAACGGACGGAGCGGAAGCGCTTTGAGAATACGCCCTCCAAGCCGGCGAAGGCGGGAATCGCAGCCAGATCGAGGCAGGATTTGAAAAAGGCCGCGCCGGACCGCCGGTAGCGGCGGCCGGGCAAATCTGCTTCAGCTCCCGGAATCTTCCCGGGCAGGGACCCGAACAGAACAGACACGGAAGGACGGAACGGAAAAAGTCAAAACCCGCTGATGCAGCAAGCCGTAATCGAAGGCTTGCCGTCAGCGGGTTATTTGTTGTGCCGCGTCGGGTCGCCAGGCTCCAACAAGTCGGCGGAACCCGCGTACGGACGGTCCCTCCGCGAACGTTTCGGTCCCAATCCGAAACCGCACAAAAACAAGAGAATTTGAACCGCTAATATGTAAGGGGCAGCCTGCAGGCCGGCAAGATGGGCCGCTGCCGCGGCGGTGATGCATAAGGCCAGCATCCGATAAGCGAATTTGGGCGAATCCTTGCGGGGCGTCATCACGGCAAAATGAAAGGAAACGACGGCCACGAGGCATGAAACATACCGCATCCACAGCTCGACTCCGGTCCAGGAAAGCGCCGGGATACGATGATCATGGAACTGCCCGTAAAGCCCCAGGCTCCAATAGACGATGCAAGCCAAAAGGAAAAAAGGCACCGCAGGCCGCACGAGCTTCCAAAAGGCCGTTCCCCACCCCGGGTTGTCCAACGAGCGGATAATGGAAGCCTGCTCGGCGATTTTTTTCTTGATCTCGCGGTCCAGCAGCCGTTCAAGCTGGGCATGGCGCGAGGCGTCCCGGTCCCTGGCATAAGCGTCGATGGCTTCGATCATCTCCGTCGTCACCAGAGGGGCAGCTTTGCATTGCTGCAGGAGCAGATGCAGCGGTTCGGGCTCATGCTCCGCTTCATCCGGAGCGGCATCCGCATCGCCGCTCAGCATGCCTGCCGCGCGGCAGTACGGATCAAGCGTCTGGCGCAGCCTTTCAAGCCGTTCCGAGGCGGCCTTTCGAAAAGAGCGGGCGGTGCGGACGTATATCCATATGAACGCGATCACCGCAAATCCCGTAAAGATGATTCCGGACTGCGTACCGGTGAGATCATCTGCATGAATCCAAGCCGCAAACGGCAATGCGCAACCCTCCTTTATCGCGTTTGATTCCACTATTGCACAATAGGCTCCGGATTTCAATATTTCCTGAATTATTCCAGCTTCGCCGACAAAATATGCGGCAAACTGTCCAGATCCTCGAGCAGCTCCTGCAGGGTCCCGTTATATTTCGTTTTGGCATCGATTTTAAGATGGTACATGCCAAGGCGTTCGGGGTCCTGCTCCATTTCGTACGACGAGATGGAGATTTTCCGCGACGTTAGCGACTCCAATATCGGCTTGACGGATGATTTGGAATCCAGCTCGAAGGAAATCTGCAGCGCCCGCCCGGATTTGAAAATCATGCTGAGCAGTTCCAGGCCGATCATGACAAGGACCGTCGCGCTGATGCCCGCGGCATACATGCCCGAACCGATCGTCAAGCCGATGCCCGAGGTCGCCCATACCCCGGCCGCCGTCGTCAATCCGCGCACCATTTTCCGTTCAATGATGATCATGCCGGCCCCGAGAAAACCGATGCCGCTGACCGCCTGCGCCGCGACGCGGCTCGGATCCAGCGAGACATGGCCGTGTTCCAGCACCTGGGAAAAGCCGTATTGCGACACAAGCATAATAAGCGCGCTGCCGACCGCGACGAGAAAATGGGTTCTGAGCCCCGCCTCCTTGGCCCGCAGCTCCCGCTCCAGGCCGATGATCGCGCCCAGCAGCCCGGCTACCGCCAGACGGATGATGTACTCTGCAACCATGCATTCATCAGCTCCTTTGCAAAATATAGAATCGATCCTGATCGCCGCTTTTGGATTTGCCGGCGGCACACCATTTGGATAGAAATGGGTTATCCCATATGATAACAGAAAAGAACGAGCTTCGAGGACGGCCGTCCTGATATCGGAAGAAAAATTGGCGCGGATAACGGGTGTCTATATTTTTATGGTTATAAGAAAGTTTAAACATAAAGAACGCTTTTATATCCGGCGAACCGCTTTCGCCGCCGGCCGGATAGTGTAAAATCTCTGTGGGTGTAGGAATTGGAAAAAGCGGATATAGAAAAAGAGCTTCTCCCTTGGTAAAGTGATGTTTGACGCACAACACACCAAGAAGGAGGAAGCTCCTGTGAGCCACTTTACCACAATAATGCCGACGATGAAAGAGATTGAGCAATGGATTTTCCGGAAAATGCAGGAGGAATTCGCTCGTGCGATGAAGCAGGTGCTGGAGGCGCTGGATCAGCAGATCCTGGAGCAACGGGACCGAGAGCGTTATCGAGTAAAGGACGAGCGTGAAACAAGCGTCAACACAGTGTTCGGGAATGTGCGCTTTAAGCGGAGATTGTACTGTGACCGTAGAAGCGGCAAACACGTGTATCTGCTGGATCAGCTGTTGCAATTCGAAGGGCGCGGGAAAGTCAGTCCGCATTTGGAAGAGACAGCAATCGCATTCGCAAGCCAAGGACCGTCGTACCGGGACAGCGCAAAGCGGCTGGAGCAGCTTTTGGGCTACAATGTGCTGAGCCACCAAGCGATCAGGGAAAAACTGATGGAGCGTGCGCAACAGCCGATGCCAGCGGTGAAACGGCGCGCTGCCCGCGTGCTGTTCGTGGAAGTGGATGGGCTGTACACGAAGCTGCAGCGGAGCAAAAAGCGCGGGATGGAGAACGCAATTGCAGTCGTACACGAAGGCTGGGAGAAGAACGGCAAGCGGGTACAGCTGAAGAACAAACAGCATTACCTGCATACGAGCGGCGGCGACTTCTGGGAAGGGTTCGGGGACTTTCTGGTGGAGCGTTACGAAATCGACGAGAACACGTGGCTTGTGGTGAACGGAGACGGCGCGGCGTGGATCGGGGAATGTACATCCTACTTTCACCAATGTCTGTACATGCTGGACCGCTTTCATGTGGCGCGTGATTTGAAACGCTTTGTTGGTCATTTGCCGCAGGTGTGGGAGACCGTGAGACGGTCTTTGGCCAAACAGGATGCAGCCGCGCTTATGGCGGTCCTGGAAGGCGTGTCGGAGCAAGAGATAGCGGAAGAGAACCGGAAGGATTGGAAGCCGTATAAAAGATTTCTAAAGCGGCATGAGAAGCATTTGGACGACTACCGAAAAACACTCCAGGCGAAGGGGATCGACACAAGCGGCATGCGCCCGATGGGAAGCGCGGAATCGCAGATGCGTATATTCGCCAAGCGGACGAAGCGTGGCGGGTACAGTTGGAGTGAGCGAGGCGTCAGGGCGATGCTGAGGACGATGATGAGGATTCAAGAAGCGGGCACGGTGGTAAGAACGGTTGAAGGACAAGCGAGTAAGCAGGCAACGCCGCAGCAGTCGATAAACATGCGGCAATTGCTCAAGAACGTGACGCAACCGGTCAAGGGTTGTATCGCTGGAATGATTCGCATGCTGCAAGGACCGAAGCAAAGCAGCACAACGGGTATGGCACTCAAAGCACTTCGCGGATAACGGCAAAAAATTCTGACAAATCACTTGTGTTTGATGAAAGAACGAAGCAAAGCGCTTACAAGGAAGAGGTTCCTTCGGGGTTCGCGTTCCAGGCATCTTAAATGACTGCCCACGCTAGCTTGACACTGACCGCCGGCCGAAGCGGGTAGACACCGCTTACATTTTGATTTATAATGAATCGCAAGTTCATAAAAGTGGCGGAGAAAAGGAGAACACGCGAATGAAGTCCCTCTGGGGACCGTTTGGTGTTTTTCTTTTCTCTTTTTCGTTTTATCGTAAAAAGGAACAGGGATGGGGGAGCGACATGACCTTTACGAATCAACGCATTTTGCCGGCCGCCCGTAAAGTGAAGGACCTGGAAAAACTGATGAAATTGTCGTACGAGCATATCGTCATTTTGGATACGCACATCAGCCAAATCAGTTCGATCGTTCAACTCGCGAAATCGCACGGCAAAAAGCCGCTGCTCCACGCGGATCTGATCGAGGGGCTGAAAAACGACGAATACGCGGCGGAGTATTTGTGCCAGGTCGTGAAGCCGGCGGGCATCGTTTCGACCCGGGCTGGGGTCATCGCGAAAACGAAGCAAAACGGGCTGCTTGCGATTCAGCGCTTATTCCTGCTGGATACGAATGCATTGGAGAAAAGCTACGCGATGTTCAAGCGGACGCAGCCCGATTACATCGAAGTGCTGCCCGGCGTGATCCCGCATATGATTACCGAAGTGTCCGAACGAACCGGGATTCCGGTGTTCGCGGGCGGGCTGATCCGCACGGTGAACGACGTGGAACAGGCGATTGCCGCGGGAGCGTCGGCCGTGACGACGTCGAACGTCGAGCTGTGGAAGCATTTTGAGCATAAGGAGGGGGACTAGGTTGCCGCAAACCTATATTATGGCTCTCGATCAAGGGACGACCAGCTCCCGGGCCATCATTTTCGATAAAAACGGGCAGGTCGTCAGCTCGGCGCAGCAAGAAATCAAGCAGTATTTTCCGGAACCGGGCTGGGTCGAACACGATGCGAACGAAATCTGGGTTTCGGTGCTGGCCGTGATTGCCGGGTCGTTGTCGATGGCGGGCATCGGGCCCGAGCAGATCGAAGCGATCGGCATTACGAACCAGCGGGAGACGGCGGTCGTGTGGGACAGAACTACGGGGAGGCCGATCCATCGCGCGATCGTATGGCAGTCCAGGCAATCGGCCGACATTTGCGAAGACTTAAAGGGCCGGGGATATGAAGAGCTGTTCCGCCAAAAGACGGGCCTTGTCATCGATGCTTATTTTTCAGGAACGAAAATCAAATGGCTCCTCGACCACGTCGAGGGAGCCCGTGAAAAGGCGGAAAAAGGCGAGCTGCTGTTCGGCACGATCGATGCCTGGCTCGTATGGAAGCTGACCGGCGGCAAGGCGCATGTGACCGATTATTCCAATGCGTCGAGGACGCTTCTTTATAACATCCACGAGCTCGCTTGGGACGACCAATTGCTTCAAATTTTAGATATTCCGAAAGCGATGCTCCCGGAGGTGCGTTCGTCCTCCGAGGTATACGGAAGCACCGTGGAGCATCATTTCTTCGGCAGGCAGGTGCCGATCGCCGGCATCGCGGGGGACCAGCAGGCGGCACTGTTCGGTCAGGCCTGTTTCGAGAAAGGGATGGCCAAAAACACGTATGGAACCGGCTGCTTCATGCTGATGAATACCGGGCATGAGGCGGTCGACTCCAAACACGGCCTGCTGACGACCATTGCCTGGGGGATTGGCGGCCGGATCGAATACGCGCTTGAAGGCAGCGTGTTTGTGGCCGGATCGGCTTTGCAGTGGCTGCGGGATTCGCTACGGATGCTGAAAACCGCGGCGGACAGCGAGCAATATGCGGCACGCGTCCCGTCGACCGAAGGCGTATACGTCGTGCCTGCATTCGTCGGCATGGGCACGCCCTATTGGGACGGCGACATGCGGGGAGCCGTTTTCGGGCTGACGCGCGGAACGACAAAAGAGCATTTCGTTCGGGCGACGCTGGAATCGCTGGCGTATCAGAGCAAGGACGTGCTGGACGTGATGGCCGTCGATTCCGGACTGAAGCTGACCAGCCTGCGCGTGGACGGGGGCGCGGTGCGCAACGAATTTCTGATGCAGTTTCAAAGCGATCTGCTCGATACGGAAGTGGAGCGGCCGATCGTCAACGAAACGACGGCGCTGGGCGCCGCTTATTTGGCCGGGCTTGCGGTCGGCTATTGGAAGGACCAGGACGAGATCAAAGGGAGCTGGAGGCTCGACCGGTCTTTTAAACCGGCCATGCCCGATGATGAGAGGCGCCGCCTGTATGAAGGGTGGCAAAAGGCGGTTCGGGCAGCGATGGCTTACAAATAGGGATACTGCAATCGCCGTTTGCATGCTATAATGATTACAAGTTCATACGATGGTAGGAGACGTTTGAGACAACCACGAACGCCCGCGCTTCGCGTTTTGCACGCGAAAGCTGCGGGATCTTCGTGGTTTTTTTACTTTATCGAAAGAGGGGCTGCGATATGAAGCATAGGTTTTCCGGAATGGATCGCCGAACCAGGCTTGAGGAAATGGCAAACGGGATTTATGACGTTCTGATTATCGGCGGCGGCATCACAGGGGCAGGCATTGCCCTGGATGCGCAGAAGCGGGGAATGAAAACGGCCTTGATCGAGATGCAGGATTTTGCGGCGGGAACGTCCAGCCGATCGACCAAGCTGGTCCACGGCGGGCTTCGCTACTTGAAGCAGTTCGAGGTGAAGATGGTGGCCGAGGTCGGAAAGGAACGCGCCGTGGTTTATGAAAACGGGCCCCACGTCACGACGCCGGAGTGGATGCTCTTGCCGTTTTACGAAGACGGCACGTTCGGGGCGTTCACGACGTCGGTCGGGCTGCGCGTGTACGATTTCCTGGCAGGGGTTAAACCCGAAGAACGACGCAAAATGTTAAGCAAAGAAGAGACGCTCGGCAAAGAGCCGCTGCTGCGGAAGCAGGGCTTAAGAGGCGGCGGTTATTACGTGGAGTACCGCACGGATGACGCGCGCTTGACGATCGAAGTCATGAAAAAAGCGGTGGAAGCCGGGGCGAGCGCCGTCAATTACGCCAAAGCGGAGGAGCTTGTATACGAAGGCGGCAAACTGGTCGGGGTGAAGGCAAGAGACGTCATCGGCGGGGGCGTATACGAGATCCGGGCCCGGAAAGTCGTCAATGCAACCGGGCCTTGGGTCGATACGCTGCGGGAGCTGGACCGGTCCAAATCCGGCAAAACGCTGCGCCTGACCAAAGGCGTGCATCTGGTTTTCGACGGCTCGCGTTTTCCGCTCCGGCAGGCGATTTACTTCGATACGGCCGACAAACGGATGGTGTTTGCCATTCCCCGCGACGGAAAAACGTACGTGGGCACGACCGATACCGACTATGCGGGAGACACGGTTCATCCGCGCGCGACGGCCGAGGACCGGGATTATTTGTTGGCCGCCTGCAATCATATGTTTCCAGAGCTGCTGCTGACGGCGAAGGATATCGAATCCAGCTGGGCGGGCCTGCGTCCGCTGATCTACGAGGAAGGCAAATCGCCTTCGGAAGTCTCGCGGCGCGACGAAATTTTCGTTTCGCCTTCGGGCATGCTGACGATCGCCGGCGGCAAACTGACGGGTTATCGCAAAATGGCCGAAACCATCACGGATCTGCTCGCCCGGAAGCTCCAGGCCGAAGGGTTCGGGCCGTTCGCCCCGTGCGCTACGCGGACGCTGCCCATTTCCGGCGGGGATGTAGGCGGCTCGGCGCGTTTTCCCGAATTCGTTCGCGAAATGACGGAAAAAGGCAAGCAAATCGGCCTCGCGCCGGAATCGGCCCAACGGCTTGCGCTCCGTTACGGCTCGAACGTTCCGGCCGTATTCGACCGGATCCTTTCGGCGCAAAAGGCCGGTACGGGCCGCGGACTGTCCCGGGAAGTGCAGGCAATGCTTCTGTACGCGATCGAGGAGGAAACGGCGGCAAAACCCGTCGACTTTTTCATCCGGCGGACCGGGGCGCTGTTTTTCGATATCGCATGGGTGCGACAGTGGAAAGAACCCGTCGTCAGCTTCATGGCGGAGCAGTTGGGCTATAGCGAAGAACAGGTTCGGGAATACGCGGAAGAGCTTGAGCTGGAACTGAAGGCGGCCGTCGTGCCGGCGGAAGAGCTGGAACCGGTGTATTCGTAACGCAGGGCTCGCCGGCTCTTTCCCACCTCCGAAACGGGATGCGATGGCGCCGGAACGGACGCCGCGGCATAAACGAATACATGAGCTTGCAAGGCTAACGAAGGCCAAGGCGCCGCGACTCCCGTACCCGGGAGCGCGGCGCTTTTTTTTGCGGGATAATAGGAAAAAATATTCGACAAAGCTTGGATGAAGCGGCACTTGGTCATTCGGCAGATGTTAATAAGACAAGTCAACGGATAGAATCGTCGAATGAATTGAAACGTGGGCTGCGGTCGCGGGCGGCGACAGTCCCATGAATCGTTCGGTCTATAAAGGATGGATGGGGGAAATCGCGTGTTTTCTGTGCCGCGTGTTGAACGCCACCCGAAGATTTGCGGGCATAAAACGGCTTTTAAGGGTAATATAGGAATAGCGGAAAAGAGATCATTTGGACTAAAGCTTCGGCAGGTTCAAAGCAAATTGAGACAGAGGAGACATCTTCATGACAGAAACCATTCACCCCATGAACATAACGATTTTCGGAGCCACCGGCAAAGTCGGGCAGGCCTTGGTCCGGGAGGCGCTAAACCGCGGCCATGACATAACGGCTGTCGTACGCGACGCCTCCCGGTTAAAGATAGAGCATGAACGTCTGCATGCCGTGGAGGGGAATTTGTTGGACCCCGCGACGGTCGAAAGAAATGCGAAAGGACGCGAGGCGGTGATCAGCGCCTACGGACCGAAGCCGGGAGAAGAGGAGGAGCTGCTTGAAGCGGCGCGTTCGCTGATCGAAGGGGTACGCCGTTCGGGAACGAAACGCCTGCTTGTCGTAGGCGGCGCCGGCAGCCTGCTGACCGATGACGGCACCCGGCTGATGGATACGCCTTCGTTTCCGGAAGAATGGTTTCCGCTGGCTGCGGCGCATGCCGACGCCTACGTGATTTACAGCCGTTCCGACCTGGATTGGACGTATTTGAGTCCGGCGGCCGCACTGGAAGACGGCCCCCGCAGCGGCAATTTCAGAATCGGCATCGACCGGCTGATCACCGACGAGCTCGGCAGCAGCCGGATCACGATCGCCGATTTGGCCGCGGCGCTTGTGGATGAACTGGAGGATCCTTATTTCGTCCGTTCAAGATTTACGGTGGGGTATTGAGGCAAGCACGCGGGCTCCGCTTCCCTCAAAGCGGAACATGCGGTCGGTTTACGCGAAAATGATGGGTGCGGACCTGCTGACAAGGAGGTAGACTTGAATGCATATCGTAACTTCGGCGCAGATGCGGGAGCTCGATCGCCGCGCAATAGAGGAGATCGGCATTCCTTCCATGGCGCTGATGGAAAACGCCGGCAAGGCGATCGCGGAGGAAGTGATCCGGCTTTGCCGCGAGCGGCAGCCTGCACGGGCAGACCGGAATGAGGCGGAAGGCATCGGCCGGCAAGCAGGAGGGCGCGGATGCATCCGGGGCGACGCCGGCCTTGCGCTGGATCAGCCGGAACGCGAGCATTGGCTGATCCTCGCCGGCAAGGGCAACAACGGCGGCGACGGTTTGGTGGCCGCGCGTCATTTGCGCGAGGCGGGCATCCGCGTGACGGTGGTCTATGCCCTGCCGCCGGAGCAGCTGCAAGGGGATGCCGCCCTGCAGCGGGACGCCGCCGCGGCCCTTGGCATCCCCTTGCTTGTCCACGGGCGCGATGCCGTGGACTATGACGGATGCACGGGCATCGTTGATGCCCTGCTTGGGACCGGCGCCCACGGCCAGCCGCGGGGCGCGTACGCGGACATGATTGCCGCGGCGAATGCCAGCGGCAAGACCATCGTGTCGGCGGACATCCCCAGCGGGCTGGACGCCGACACGGGGGAAGTCGGCCGGCCGTGCATCGCGGCCCGGCTGACCGTTTGCCTCGCGTTCCTGAAGCGAGGCTTGACGCAGTACCCCGGCGCGGAAGCCGCCGGGGAGGTGGTGGTGCGCTCCATCGGGATACCCTCGGAGCTGTGCGGTCAGCAGGAAGGGGGCGCCTTCCTGCTGACCGAAGCGGTGCTGCGCGGCCGCTTGCGCGTAGACACGGCGCGCCGCCGCTCGCCGGACGGCCACAAAGGCACGTATGGCCACGTGCTTGTGGCGGCCGGAAGCCCGCGCATGAGCGGCGCGGGCCTGCTGTGCAGCCGGGCGGCTTTGCGTGCGGGCAGCGGCCTCGTGACCTGGGCGTTGCCTGCACCGCTGCTGCCGCATATGGCCGGGGCCGCGCCGGAAATTATGCTCGCCCCCGCCGCGGACGGGGACTGGGACGAGGCTTCGGCCGAAACGGTGCTTCAGCTTGCCGCAAGCCGCAGCGTGCTGGCCATCGGCCCCGGGCTGGGGCGGTTTGAAGGAGACGGTCGCTGGCTGCGGCGCATATGGGAGCAGTCCGAGCGTCCGCTTGTCGTGGATGCCGATGCGCTGAATATGCTCGCGGACTGCAAAGACTTGCCCGTCTGGCAGGGAAGGAAGGCGGATGCGGTGCTGACGCCGCATCCGGGCGAGATGGCCCGCCTGACCGGCTTGTCCGTCAAGGAGGTCCAGCGGGACCGGATCGGCGCCGCTTCGCTGTATGCGGCAACCCATCGGGTTACGCTTGTGCTCAAAGGGGCGCGCACGGTCATTGCCGGGCCGGACGGTACCGTTTATGTCAATACGACGGGCAATGCGGGCATGGCGACGGCCGGATCGGGAGACGTACTGACGGGCATCATCGCCGGATTGTTGGCCCAGGGGCTGGACGGCGTCCAAGCGGCCGCTTACGGCGTTTACCTGCACGGACTTGCCGGCGAAGCTGCGGCCGAAAGACGCGGACACCCGTCCTCCCTGATCGCGGGCGATTTGATCGAGGCGCTTTAACCGACGGAAAACCGTGCTCAACTTACAGCCAAAACAGGCAAATGAGCGGAACGACAAGCGCAAACAGCGGGGTAAGCAGGGAGCGGTCGGAGAACATCCGCTTTCCCAGGAAAAAAACGAGCACCGTGCATACGCCCGCGGCCGCCCCGATGTCGCGGTAACCGTCAAACGCGGGATTAGCGGCGAACAGGCCGTAAAAAGCGCTATACGCCGCAGCCGCATACAAGGCGGCCTGCTTCATTTTGCTCAGCGGCGGCAGCACGGCGAGGATCGCATCGGACGCGATGGAGATCAGCATGGCGTAGCTGTAAACCCAAATTTCGGGCGTAATGGACATTTCGGGGTCCGCCGCGTTCCAAGGCGTTTCCGGAACGGGAAACATCCGGGAAATCAGCAGGAGCATCAGCAGCGTCAATCCCGCGGAGGCCAATTTGTTCATCGTATATTTTCCCGACTTCAGCCGGGCATGGATAAAGGAATAATCCGGTTTCATCATTCGTTTTCACCTTGCCCCATCGTCATTCTCGTCAGGATTTTGCCAATCCTCATGGTACAGCATAATCACAAGCCGCGGGAAAGGTTACAGGAGAAGTCCGGCTTTTAAGGGGGGACGGACCCCAAACCGATTTGCGGGCAGGTGCTTGCCGCCAAAACGCTGCTCGATGTCTGTTTTTGGAACATGGAGAAAGTAGATTCTTTGGGTTGGAACATGAATTCGGGCCTGTTTTGCGGGAACGGGAACTTGGATTCGGTCGATGAAAAGGGAGTGGGTGCATGAAGAAATTCATGGCAGGCGTCGGCCTTTTTTTCGGTGCGGCGGTTGTGTTGTCTACGGTTTATCTGCTGGCGGGCGGTTTGGCGGATATAGTGCTGATCGTCGGTTTTAGTATCGTGATCGCCATGTTGGGCGTCGTGTTGTACGACCGGCATCGGGAGCTGGATGCAAGAAAAAGGGCGGAGAAACGTCGGCAAATGAACCGGAGTATGTAACACCAGGGCCTAATCCACGAAAGGATCAGGGACCGATGGCGGACGATCGCTACCTCACATGGAGTAGTGTGGAATCGGACTCATCAAATCTTTGAGAATGTTTAGTCCCGGGTTCCGGGAAATCGCCGCGAAAATGGAACCGCATAGAATTCAGCCTCCCGCCAAAAAAGGCGCGGGAGGCTTTTTTCTTAAGATCCCGGGCTGTTGTTCCGGATATCTTTATTCGACAAGAACCGGGCGGTACGAAAATCACGCTTTTTTTCTTTTCGGTGTGCTAAGCGTCTGCCATTCGTCGCCTTGAATCATTTTGGCCAGATAAATGATTTGGCCGACATGGCCTGAATAATGCGACATCTGGCGCTCGACGGCTTCAAGCACGGAATGCGGCTTCTGCTTAATATAGACGGTCCTCAGCAGGTCCTCGCCTTTGAGTTCCGAAAGCGTCCGTAAAAATACGTCCCAGCCCCGGTTCCACACGGCGAGGAGCTCTTCCCGGGACGAAAGCGTGCCTTCGAATTCCTCGTCCCGGTTGCGTCCGGGTTTTTCGCCGTCCGTCGTCAGAAAATCCGTCCATCGCGAGATCATGTGGCCGCTGATGTGTTTAACGATAATCGCGATGCTGTTGGACTCTTCGCCCGGAGCCCAATTCAGTCTGGCATCGTCCTTGATTTGGCTGATGGCCTTTTCGGCCGACGCTTTGAGCTCTTTGAATCCGGCGGTTGCGATTTGAAGATAAAGATTGGCTACATCCTGTACGTTCGAAGGAGTTTCCATCCCAACACCTCCAGCATGAATGTGAGACGTTCGCAGCGATGACTTGTTGTTGTGTACAACCAGTATATTCCTGAAGGTCCGGCGTCTGCAACAACAGGAAAATGCTTTTGGTACCGGTCGTAACCGGACAGGTCGGCTATGCACTTCATCGTTCAGGATCAAGGGCAGCCCTCGTGGGAATGCCAAAATTCCCGGCCGCATCGGGTGCAGCGCGTTGTTAGTATTGTATGAGGGGGATCCTGGTAAATGCCGGTTGAATACTTTTTCTGTCCTAAAGTTATTCCTCGGGTTCGGGTGGCGTGAGCCGCTCGATGCCGCCCATGTACGGCCGCAACGCTTGCGGGATATCTATGCTGCCGTCCGGCCGCTGATGGTTTTCGAGGAGCGGGATCAGAATGCGCGGCGAAGCGACGGCCGTGTTGTTTAGCGTATGGCAGTACTGGAGATTGCCGTCCTCGTCCCGGTAACGGATATTCGAACGCCGGGCCTGAAAATCCAGCAGGTTCGACGACGAGTGCGTTTCGCCGTAGGCGCCGCGGCTTGGCATCCACGTCTCGATATCATATTGTTTATACGTTTTTTGCGACATATCGCCGGTGCACACGGCCATCACCCGGTATGGAAGCTCCAGCATCCGCAAAATCGCTTCGGCATGGCCGGTGATCTCCTGCAAAATAGCCTCCGATACGCTAGGGTCGTTTTGGCAGAGAACGACCTGCTCGACCTTGGCAAACTGATGAACCCGGTACAGTCCACGGACGTCCCGACCCGCCGAGCCGATCTCGCGCCGGTAGCAGGCCGACATGCCTGCCAGTCGGATCGGCTGGCCCACGTCGACGATTTCGTCGCTGTAATACGACACAAGCGATACCTCCGACGTGCCGACAAGCCATTTTCCTTCGTCCGCGATCCCGAAGGTCTGATCCTGCCCAGCGGGGAAGAACCCTGTGCGGGTCAAGGCTTCCGGCCGGACCATGACCGGCACGTCCATCGGCGTAAACCCGTGCGCCGCCAAATAATCCAGCGCCAGCCGCTGCACCGCAAGGTGGAGGTAAAGGCCCGCGCCCTTCAAATAATAATTGCGCGTCCCTGCGGTTTTTACGCCCCGCGGAATGTCGAATAAATCATGCATTTCCCCGAGGGCGACATGGTCCCGCGGCTCGAAATCAAAAACCGGCGCTTCGCCGAAACGGCGAACCTCGACGTTGTCGCCGTCGTCCTTGCCGATCGGCGTATCCTCCGACACGACATTGGGAACGAGCAGAAGCAGCTCCGATACCCGGCCTTCGGCCGCCTGAAGTTCCGTTTCGAGGGCGCCCAGCGTTTCGTTCATGTCTTTCACCTGTGCCATCAGCGGTTCTGCTGCCCCCCGGTTCCCTTGCTTCATGAGGGGAGCGACTTCCTTGCTCAGCTCGTTTCGCCGGGCCCGGATCGCTTCCGTTTGCCGGAGAAGTTCCTTTCGTTTGGCATCCCACGCGAGCAGCTCCTCCACCTGAAAGGGGATGTTTTTGTGGATGGCCGTTTGCTGCACCCGCTTTTGATTGTTGCGGATAAATTGCATGCTTAACATGATTTTGACAGCTCCTTTGTCCGAAAAAATACAAAAAGCGCCCTCATCCTTTGGGACGAGGAGCGCTTGCTCGCGGTGCCACCCAAATTGACCGGTTTGACGCTGCATTCAGCGGCAGGGACCGATCCCCTTGGTTCCGCGGTAACGGACGGAAAGCCGGTTAACTTAGAGAGCAACACCTGTTATTGCTCCGGTCGAAAACGCCTCGCAGTTGGATGCTGGTCATCGGCATAATATCGGTGTTCAATTCTTGCCGCTAAGTATAGCGTAATCCGTTTTCCCGCGCAATATGCATTTGCTGCTTGCATTAAATCAAATGCGCGAATCCCGTTACAAGCGGGATGGAGGACATTTCTAACCGGTATGCCGCTTTTCGGGCAAAGGGCGCCTCGTAAAGCTTTGCACACGGTCAATCGATGTTTCGGAGGCTTTGCTATCTTTTCCGGAGTTGGATACAATAGGGGGAGATGAACGGGCCCGATTCAGGTTGCCCGAGCAAAGGACAGGGAGGCAAAAACATGGCGATTGCGGAAGTGACGGTCATTCCGATCGGAACGGCGACGACCAGCCTGAGCGCTTACGTGGCCGATATGCAAAAGGTGTTGGCGAATCAGCAGGGCATCAGTTATCAATTAACGTCGATGAGCACGATTATCGAGGGTTCGCTTGAGGACGTATGGAAAGCCATTGCGGCGCTTCATGAAGCTCCGTTCCTTGCGGGAGCGCAGCGGGTATCCACTTCTGTCAAAATCGACGACCGGCGCGACAAACCATCCTCGAGCGCGCAGAAGCTGCAATCGGTGCGGGCGAAGCTGCAATAGCGCCTCCTAAATTTTTTTGGGATAAACTATTGCATTTCCCCGGAAAAGCTGTATAATAGTTTATGTTTCGTTTGATTGTTTGAATGAAACGCCTTGTTAAGCTGGTGTAGCTCAGGGGTAGAGCAACGCACTCGTAATGCGTAGGTCGGGGGTTCAATTCCCTTCACCAGCATCCTTATCGCAATTTTCCCGTAATATCAACGTCTGGACGATCGTTGAATGTAACGGATAGGCAACGTCAGGTCGACGCATTCTATTCGTTGAAATGGACGAACGTTGGCGCAGAAATACGGTCAAATCGGAGTCTCCTACAGTACATTGTAGGGGGCTTTTTGCTATGAACACGGATCCGCGCAAAGGAAAACAAGCGATTATAAACAAACGTAAGGGCCGCGGCCAAGAAATCGGAGCAACACCGTTAGATATTGGGTTCGACCTATTTTTTAGCGCCAAACGTACAGAGGGCGTACGCAGTCGGACGCTCGCAGATTACAAAAGCTACTGGCGATATTTTCGGGAATGGCTCGCGCAAGCACATCCGGAAATCCAATTTATCGGGCAAATTACGGTAGTAACTCTCCGGGAATACATAGAGTATATGTCGCACGAACATAAGAGATATGAGGGCGTGGAGTGCCGGAAACAGGACGGAAAGACTCTTTCACCTGCAACTGTAGCCTCGAGACTTCGAGCATTACAGACGATGTGCAAGTTTTGGGCTGCGGAGGGGTTGGCGCAAACAAATCCAGCAGAGAAGATAAAAGCGCCGCGTAAGGACATGGCTGAAAAAAGTATCATCACCGACGAGCAGTTATCGGCTATTATCGCGGCAGCCGACACAAGTACATTCGCAGGCTATAGAGATAGGGCCCTAATGTTACTGCTTGCCGATACCGGACTCCGGATTAACGAGGCCTTACATTTAGAGGAATCCTTTATCGATATTCAGTCGCGATGCATTCGTCTTCCAGGCCATCTAAATAAAAATCGCAAGCCTCGTGTTGTTCCGGTCTCCGCATCGGTCTTGCGTGAGATCGTTCGCTTAATGGATGAGAATCGGGAATACTTCGATACGACCTATATTTTTGTCTCTAACTACGGCGATCGATTAAAGGCTGATCAGTTCCGCAAGAGGCTTCGCCAGTATGCGACAGATGCCGGCATTGATACTACTAAAACGAAAGTTTCTCCGCACCGTTTTCGGGATTACTTCATAACGAATTATTTGCTAAACGGTGGCGATCTGTTTACCCTACAGCGAATTGTAGCGCATGCGGATATTAAGACCACGCAGGGATACGTGAAGGTAAACGAAGAGGCAATGCGTGATAGCCATACGCAATTTTCTCAGATTGCGCGTCTGGGGTTACCACGACCTAGAAAGAGAGGTCGCTGAGTATGACGAAGCAGTCAGGCGGAATTGTTCGCGTATCCAAACGCGAGAGCGGCTACACGATTATGGACCCGTATTTTTTATCGGATGAGCGTCTGTCCTGGAAATCGAAAGGTGTTCTCGCGTACCTACTGTCTAAGCCGAGTAACTGGCGCGTATTCGTTTCGGATCTCGTCAAACGTTCAAAAGATGGCCGCGATGCCGTATATTCCGCGCTAAAGGAACTCGAACAAGCCGGATATGTTGAGCGCCGTCAAACGCGCGACGAATCGAATAGGATAACCGGGTTGGAAACGGTAATTTACGAGCGGCCGATTGTCGATGATCCGGACCCGGATATTCCACATACGGAAATTCCCGACGTGGCAAAACCGAACGCGGAAAAAACGACACAAGTTATTAATAATTTAAAGACTACTGATTCTAAAAGAGAAATAAATAAAAGCGCCAATGAAGCCATTTTACAAGCACTAGCAAAGGCACTGCATAGGCTGCCGCTCAACGATACGGCAACCCTCTATGACTTCTATTTCGCCGATATATACGCGATGCTGACGCGTAGATTTAGCGATCGATTAGAGGAGGACGTTATCGCTTTAGCTGCCGATCGGTATTTCCAGAAGGCCGTTGATCTGCGGACCGGATTGCCGAAACCTAGCGTCTATTCACCGGTCGGTGTGTTTTACGATGCGTATGCCGAGGCATGGGCGGAGTGGGAAGCCGCAAATTTCAAGCGTAAGTTGGCGGGCGGTTAAGAATCGTCCAAAAGCATATCAGTCGCGTACATTCCAGTGCGTCGGATTGTCGGGATGACTTCGTGTGTGATCCACCGTTTAAATTGTTTTGCTTCGGGTTTGCGGCTGCCGAGGATCAAGGAGTAAAGGCCAGGTTCGTTTACTGCTAATTGGAGTCTGTCCTGCCTGCCATCATTTAAAATGACATCAGCTTTTTCATCTTGCTCTAGTCTGGTGAGAGCTTGAGCAGGGTTTCCGATTTTCAATACGTTACAGACATCCTTCGCGCCTATAATACGTCTACGTTTACGTAGCCATGACAATCAATAACTACTATGGTAGAATTGCAAAATAATTAGGGGAGGGGAAACTTTGGCGAGGAAAACTGTAACGAAAATGATGGAGGAATGGATGGAGAGGGAGAGGAATAAACCCAAAATTGTACGTAATAAAAGCGCGTTATACGAAGTCTTTTTGGGACCAATAGAGACCAAAAAAGACTGTGTTGAGGAAAACGAAAATAATCTAAAAGGACCGCGCCCATAAACGGGTTGGCGGTCTCTTTTTTTTTACTTCTCTTCGTTCAAAAACTGAATTATCCCGGCTATAGTACGTCCAAGCCCCGGTTTCTGCGTTCCGAATACGTACATAGTCCGGCGTATATCGATCGATATATCCGCGCTCTGCCTCGATATACACTCCGCAAGGATCTTCCTCCCAAACGGATATTAGCGCGCCGGAAAGGGCTGCTGCAAAGAATTGGACATCTTGTGATAGTGTCTTACTCATCCGGTACCTCAACCAAAGTAATTATCTTGCTTATATCATTAACATCGAGGGCTTCCGCTATTTTGGCGATGTGTTCAAAATTAATATTCCCCCTTTTACCGTTCACCAATTCGGACAATGCGGCCCGCCGAACATCGGCTTTTAGAGAAAGCTCATTAAGCGTCATCCCACGTTCATGCAGCAACCCTCCGAATACTACCTTAACTTTGTACGCCAATTAAAATACCTCCAAATTAATAGTTGACTGTACTCATAAGCGTACATTATAATCAAAACAAATGATGTACGCATAAGCGTACGTTTTGAAAAATAGGAGGTTTCAAAATGAACGGAATTATCATCGTTCCTACATACGCAGTTTCTTTCGAACGCACGTCCCGGCGCGGATACTATATCGTCACCCTGGACGGCAACAAACGCTATATTCCTTCCCGCCTTTTTAGCGCAGTATTCCCGCGGATCGACCGCAGACTTACGGCCGGTTCCCTCGAAGCAAGCGCACGCGAAATCGAAGCCCTCGGTACCCTCGCGGAGATCGTGGACAAGCATCGGTACCAAATCCGTTATACAGTCGAACTCGGCTACGATATCTACGGCCGCCCGTGCGCAACCAACTACATAGTCAACGCGGTCGATCTCGGTCAGTCTATCGCAATAACTTCTGCAGCCTTCCTCCGGATAACTGGCGCGGACAAGCGTGCGACGATCGGATGCATGGACGTAACGGCCGCACAGCTCGACGATTTAGGCTTTGTACGGAAGGAGGTTGCGGCAGATGTACGCAATGAGCGCCCTGTCCAGGGGAATTCGTCGATGTCGACTAATCTTCCTTTCGGGATACTCGTAACAACAGATTATCACGCAAGACACGACGCCGGATTATCGCTGCGCTTCGCCTGTTCTACGCGCTAGTCGTTATTGCTAAAGAAATCCTCTCGTAATTACGCTCCGATGATGCCCGCGCAGCCACGCGGATGAGCGGAGGGGTGACCGGTTGTTATCCGACGGTCCTTGCGCCAACATTGACCGCCGAAGTCCCGTACCTGCCGGCCGCCAACAGGTGGGATCGCCATGCGGGAGTTTTATCGTCGGACGGCGCCAAACGTTCGGCGGAAATCCGGTCGGTTCTGCGCCAACAGTTCCGGACGGGTACACAATTTCCTACGGTAAACACCGCGATTATCGCAAGCGGGCGGCCGGTTAAATCCGGTATAGGGCACCGCTCGTTTGCGTTTTATATTAAGTAATACGTACAATGCGAACATACGTTCCGACTTTTTTTGAAAAATAAACGTATATTTTTATGGTGTTTGCGGACCTAAAAAGGGGAGGTATTTTTTTCAGGACATGTATTTTTAATAGTTTTGTGGCTACAGGTAGTGGATAACCCGTATTTTTCGCCGTTTTGTGACCTCTAAAGTAGGGGGCTTACATTTTGCCCGTCCTCAGGACCTAGAAGTTGAAGGGAAATTTCCTTTCGAAGATACCTGTATAGCGCTTCTCTTTTCGTTTAAATGTGAACATTTTGTGAATTTTGTGTGTTGATACGTGTATTTATCGTCTGCTCACGGCTATACGTTACAACCGCAGGTTTAAGCACTGCAAACGTGCCGGATGCTCGGCGGCGCGGGAGCGGTTCTTTTTTATTTGCTCAAGTAGTAAGAAAATTTATTAACGCGAAAGGAGAGAACGGTATGGGGATTACGCGCAGAGATTTGCACAAAATCCGGAAGGCGCTCGGCTTGACACTCGATGAAATGGGAGCGCTCATGAACGTGTCCGGGCCGCATTTGCATTATATCGAAAAGGGAAGCCGTCCGTTGCGCGGTGAACAAGTTGCGATGTTGATTCGTGAAATCGGACTCACGTCGGAAAGACTAGCGTCCCTTATTGCGGCGTACGATGCGGCGAATACCGCGAAAGAACTGGCGCGGCAGAAGCTAGTTAGACTTGCGCGGTAAGACGCTACAAAGGCCGGGCTATTACGTATGTTCCCGTACGTCCATTATGGACGAGCGCGAACATGGTTGAGTCGCTACGCTCCTCACCACTGCGGCCAAAACCGGGCCTTGTGGGATTATTATATATCTTTTGCCGCGTCAGAGAAGTTGATGATCTTTATCCGCGGTAGAAATAGATATGGTCCGAAGGCGCGAATGCGACAAGGGGCGGAGCCGAAGGCGACGGTGGGTACTTGGTTGGTGTGTGATAGGTTGTACCGCGGGGGCATTGAAAAGGAGAATGACTGAATATAAGAGTCATAGAACATATGAAAAATGGAGGAAAACAGAGAAAACGGCCGATAAACAGAGGTATTTCGGGATAATCAGCAATTTCGTTTGTTCCTGAAAAGCATGGTATTTCCCCTCATTTGTTCCCGAAAAGCATGGTGTTCCTAATTTCACAAAGGAGGAAATAAGTTGGCAGTTAATAGATTGGAAGAGCAGCGCAGGTGGCTGGACCTGCCAAGAAAGACTAAACGTGGGGTCGTCGCACAGAAGGCGGCAGCCGAGGAGCTACTCGGCGATAAGCTGGCCGGCATGGAGATCGTTCTCAAAACATCCGACAAGCAGATCCGCGGTCTCCAGGTACGCGACGAACTGACGGCGCACGAGGCGGAAAACGGAGGCTTTGTCTTCGCTCTGTTTCGCGGCTGTGTAACGATGGCGGAACGCTTCCCAACGCTGACACAATCGGATCTTGCGCGCCTGATGTATATCGGAACGTACACGCAGTATAGCGGTCGCCTGCAGCACGACAACGGGCGCCCGATCGACCGAAAGAAGCTCGAATCGCTTCTCGGTATGAGCCGCGCTAGGTTCTCGGAGTTCTTCGGCCGCCTGGTTGACGCAGATATCATTACCGCCGGCGACGAGCATGGGGATATCTACATCAATCCATCGATATTCTACCGCGGTGAGTTAAAAAAATCCGAGTACGATTTGTCTGAATACCGCCACACACGGTTATTTCGGAGTACGGTTCGCGACCTGTACGAGCGATACAATGGGCGCGCGATCAAGCAGCTTGCGCTCATCTATTCGGTGCTTCCTTTCGTGAACTTCGCATGCAATGTCGTTTGCTTCAATCCAGAGGAAGGAGACGAGGACCGCGTGCAACCGATGGACTTGGACAACCTAGCAGCGCTACTCCATTATCAGGACACGCAAAAGCTCAAGAAGGCGCTCGAAGCGATCAAGCTTGACGGCAAGCCGGTGTTCTACCTGCCGCACAACATCCATGACAAACGTAAGCGCCGTGTCATCGTCAATCCGCGAATTGTCTTTGCGGGGCCGGCTAAAAGTCTGGCCGCCATCAAAGTTCTATTCAATTAAGCGCTATTTTTTATGTCCTACGGGCCGGACGTTAAACTGCCTGGAACACGCGGGATAAAAATTCGAGGGTGCAGACCGCAGCGACCCGGACAAGGAATGATTTATATGCTATACGATTATGTCAGAGTAACCCACACCGTCAAAGACGGCAACCACATCGTGAAGGTCTATGCGCCGGACGGCCTGGAATACACCAAAGGGGTCTGGCCGGTCACGGACGAGGATACGAGTTTGGATGCGATATGGGCCGGTATCTTTCAGGGCGACGATGTAGCGAAGATTTTCGGGGTCAGCAAAGTCGCGATCCACTCAACCGATGCCGAAGCGTTCGCGGCGTACTGCGCCGAGTGCGACGAGGTGGACAAACATGGCGAATAAACTTTGGCGCGCCGGCGATCGGCTTGTCGCTTACGTGGAGGATCCGGAAGTCATCCGCAAGATCAACCGCAGTCATCCGTATTTCACTGAGACAACGCAATATTACGAGGGCGGCGTCTGCGTCGCAAGACAGTACAACGTACCCGACTCGAAGAAACGGAATGCGCGCCGGTTGCTCGGCGTGAACGTCGAGAGATAACGGTACGGTAAACGCCGATATAACGTCGATACAGACGCGAGAGGTCCGGAAGGTATAAACACCTTCGGGGCTTATTTGTCGCGCCCAAAATCCAGCGAAAACGGCGTTCTGAGTGCCATATATGCACGATTTTACGGAGGGGAGGTTGACGGATGGATGAAAAACAAACAGACGCAAAACATTACTGTCCATATTTTCGCGAGGATCATGGATGCGTTCTTTTGCAGGCGATGAACAAGACGGACACACGTTGCAGGGTCTGGCGCGGTGCTGAGTCGATTCGCTGCCGATACTTGGATACGCAAATATGTAAAAGGGGATGACGCGGAATGACCGTAACAGTCTATCAGTACGTTTTTGCGGACCGTGATAAAACGCGCGTCCATACGACGCTGGTAAACGAGGCCGGCGTGGTGCTCAACCGGCGGATCGAGAATTACGCTGCTTACCCGCTCAAGCAAATCGCCGATGAGCACGCGAAGTATATGCTCCGGGTACTTAGACGCAGCCTATCGCCGGATCGCGTCATTTACGACTGCAATATCCGGGGCCGCGTTGAATATACGGCTACGGAGAGCGGATTTAAAGGCGAGTTAACATATCATCCGCGCATGGACAAGGCGGATAACGTGCGCTTGCAATGGGCGGAGCCGGAAGAAGCAGACGAAGAGGAGATGGGGGAGTAAGTATGTCATATCCAGCAGCAATTACGTGGCAAGGACTAAAAGGCGAGGAAATGGTGGAGGTTCATTCGTTGATCGGGCCGAGCCTGGGTAAGTCACCGGTCGCACCGCCGAAGCCCAAACGTGAGAAAACGAAGTCCAGTCGCCGACAGGGCAGGGTAAAAATGTATCTCGCCGAGAAAGGATACGGGTTCATCCGGAGTGGGAAAGCTGACTACTTCTTTCATGCATCCGCGGCCGAACCAGGCCTGACATATCTCATGAGTGGGGAACGCGTAACGTTTGAAGTCGGTGAGGATAAGCAAGGGCGTCCGATTGCCGTTAAGGTGGCGTTAGCATCGTGAGGCCATTATTTCAAACAGTCGTTACGGAGATAGGCGCGACAAAATTAATCGCTATCAACTTTTTCGACGAAACCGGGACACACGCAGATCAGATAATTCGCGGTATTGACGGCGTAGAGGAACTCGCGATTATCGATAATGTCCTCGATGCTATGCGCCTCCACAACGTCGATACTGTCGACATCGAAACGGACAGCGAGACCCTTTTCAAGTTGTTTCTGCCGGTAGCAGGCGTAAAGGTGACGCTTGTTCCTTCGAGTACGCTTAGCGGTTTGTACAGGCAACTATCGCCCGGCTCTCCTATATACCCGATACTTGAGGACATTTTCTTTGAAAAGGAAGAAGACGAGCCGACCGAAGAAATCGAAGAGAATCCGGAGCCGCGGAAGCCGTGGTACATCCGGTTTTTTCAATACATTAAAGGAGTGTTTTCTAAATGATTAATTGGGAATTGAAATCTAGGTACGATGTCCAGGACGCGCGCTTTATCGAGCTACGAAACAAACACGATGGACTGGTAAGAGAGGCCGAGCAAAAGGTCGCCGATCTCATCGCGGAGAAACAGCGGATTCTAGTCCGTGAGTTCGAGGGTGAGGACGTAGCTGCGGAACGTGACGCAATCACCCAAAAGATTGAAGCTGCCGAGAAAGACGTAGATGAGGCGAAGAGCGTGCGAGCTGCCGCTTATGCATATACAACCGAGAAGTCGCGAGAGGGCCGCATTACCGTGTTGGACCTAACTATGGACTGGAACAACAATGTCATTCCGGAGATCCGCGAGAAGGAGCTAAAGCCGATTGTTAAACGGATGGACGCGGCCAGGACCGAAATGTATAACGCACTCTTGGATTACTATGACCTCATTGACAGGTACGATCATCAACGCCGAGAGGTCGCAGAACTTGAACAAAGAGATTCCCATCACCTTGGGAGAGTGTCATACGGCGTCCAATCAATTGAGCAAGAATACAACCTACCACTCGTAACAACATCAGATATGCGCATGATCAAGGAACGTCGTGCATTGCCAAACGGAATTGCGCGCAAACCAACCGAGAAGGGGGTGAAGTAATTTGAAACTTGATACAAGCCTCGCCAAGCTAGAGGAAATGAAGACAATGGCTGCCGGCCATCCCGAAAAAATCGCAGCTTATACGATGGCTGAGCGCCGATATAGGGACACTGTTGCGGAATTATTCCCCGAAGATTCCGGCGTTAAATTTTTAGAGCATCCGCCTGAGTCGTACGTCGCGGAGCTAGAGGCCAAGGCGGAAGAAAGCGGAGATCCGGCCGACAAAGCACGAGCCGTCATTTTGCGCGATAGGCTCGATTACTATGCCGCGAAGAAGACGGCACATATCGACTGGCGTATCGGCCGTGAGCGGTTGCGAAACCTTCTCGTCAACGACGAAAAGGTGACGGACGCAGACGTGCAGGAGGCGTATAGGTTAGCTCGACATAACCCTAGCGCTCTGATGATGAGTCTTTATACGCAAATAAAACGGAAATATGAAGGAGGGCTCGCTTAAAAAGCGGGCTCTTTTTTATTTTCAAAGGGGGAAACGAGTTGAATCCAGTTATGGAATTTGCCTTGAGCTCGATCGAGAAGGATATCGTAAGTATGCTCGCAATCAAAGGCGCGGCCGGCTCGGAAGAGGAGAAAGCGGAGGTTATGCGGTTTGGTGCCGAAGCTATGACGAAGAAGTTGACGGATGCCGGATTCATTCCGGTTTTGGGTGAGTCGGACCGGGAATTATTTATCGGCACTATTATCGACATTATGAGCGCCGTATCTGAGGCGGTGGATAAATGACGACTGATGCAGTAGATATCGGTGGTATCCGCGCCAAACTAGAGCTTGATATTTCACAGTATAAAAGCGGAGTAGATAAGGCGAAATCCCAATTAGATGATTTGGGTAAATCAGCCACCGACGTGACCAAGTCATTCGATGGACTCAGTTCGAAGCTTTCGAGCCTCGGCCTGTCATCGTCGCAAATCTCGAAAATTACCGAAGCGCTTCGCAAGGCAAACCCGGATTTATTGCGTAAACAAATCGCCGAAGTAACCGACGAATTGCGGAAGCTCGGCATGTCCTCCGCCGAAATCGACAAGGTAACGAAGGGATTGGAAAGAAGCGCCGCCGGTGCCTCCGGAATGTCAAAAGAGATTAAGGCGTTGGGCCTCGCATACGCCGGTTTGTCTGCGGCAATGGGTGCGGTTATAACAAAATCTGTCGAAACGGCTGCTGAGTTCGAGCAGTCAATGGCAAACGTCAAAGCGATCTCCCAAGCGACCGGCGACGAGTTCGAGAGTTTGCGGAAACAAGCGCTCGAACTCGGTGCAACGACTAAATTTACAGCGGCGCAAGTTGCGGACGGCTCCGCACTATTGGCACAAGCCGGGTTTAAAACGAAGGACATACTTGCGGCGATGCCCGGCGTTCTCTCGTTGGCGGCTGCGGGCCAGGTCGATCTTGCAACGACCGCTGACGTGACGGCGTCCGCGCTGAATGGGTTCGGCCTTGAGGCAACCGAGGCGGCGCGTGTTGCGGACGTCTTGGCGAAATCGTCTATCGATACAAATGCGGACGTCACGGACCTCGCGTACTCGCTCAAGTATGTCGCGCCTGTGGCTGCGAATATGGGCGTGAGCATCGAGGAAGCCGTAGCCGCTATTGGCGAACTCAGTAACGCCGGTATCAAGGGCGAAATGGCCGGCACACAACTCCGTGCTATCTTGTTAGCCTTGGCTTCGCCATCGAAGGATGCTGCCTTCTACTTGGAGCGACTTGGCGTCAGTATTAAAGACTCCGCCGGAAACATCAAACCGCTGAGTACGATAGTTGGCGACCTTCAAAAATCCTTTACGAAGCTGACGCAAGCACAACAGGCCGACGTGTCCGCAACTCTCGTAGGTCGAGAAGCGGCATCCGGCTTTTTAACGTTGATTGCACAGGGAAAAGACACGCTCGACGAATACACGACGAGCCTTCAAAATGCCGGCGGAACAGCGCAGGAAGTCGCAGATACACAGATGGACACGCTCAAAGGCGCCACGCTCGAACTTCAAGCCGCATTAGAGGCCGCGGGAATCGCAGTCGGGGACAAGCTTGCGCCGGCAGTCCGTAAAATGGCGGAGTTTATCACCGGGTTGCTACAAGGCTTTACGCAACTTAATCCAACGCTGCAGTCTGCAATCGTCGCATTTGCGGGAGTGACGGCGGGTGTTTTAGGGCTCATAGCAGCTATCGGCGCACTTGCGATCGCATTCAAAGCCCTTGAAGTATCATTTCCTATATTACTTGGGATTTCTGTCGCAATTGGTGCGGTGTCTGCCGGGATTGCGGCGATTGTTTCGAAGTCAAACGAGGCGGCTGAGGCAGTCAAAAAGCACGACGAGGCGCAAAAATCGCTGAATGAGACGTTGAACAAATCTCCACTGCAAAATACGGTCGAGGATCTCGAAGCCCTGAAGCAGAAATCCGAGGAGCTTCAAGAGGTACTTGAGCGGCGTGCAGAAATCGAGCAGAGAATACAAGAACTTGATGCTAACGGGGATCAATCTCTCGGTGGGGTAGTTTCGGAGCTCGATGTAATGAAGGAAGCTCTTGAAAAGGTTGATGATGAGCTTAAAGGCATGGGGTATGACAACATCGACGACGCCAAGGAAAAGTACAGTGAACTCAACAAAGCAATAGAAGACTCCATACCCGCGCTCTTAAAAGCCCAAGAGGCAGAGGTTGCCAAACTCGGAACTCAAGTCCAGCATATCGATAAGATGAAAGCGCTCCGGGCGGAATACGACAGTCTGAGCAGTGAGCAAAAACTTTCCGAACAACAGACGACACGACTTGCCCAGGTAGTAGAGGCGCTGACGAGGGAGTATCCGGGGCTGATTGCGGAGCTGGGCGAGGAAAATAAATGGCGCATCACCAATCGTGATTCCTTAGATGACCTAATCAAAGCTGAGTCCGACTCAGTCGCGGCCTCTGCTCAAAAGTCAAAAGAGCGGCTACAGCACTGGAAGATCGAAACCGAAGCGAAGTTGAAGCTCGCGCAAGCACAAATTGAGGCGCTCCAAAAAATTAACGGGTTCAACTTCTCAGGAACCAAGATAGGACAAGCACTGCCTAAAGACCTGAGTAAAACAGTTGACATTTTCGGCGGAATGGTCCTTCAAGGGAAGAAGAATCAGCTTCAAAGCGAGGTTAACCAGTCTAAGCTACTAATAAATGATTTGGATAAGAAAATCGCAGATATTACGTCAGGGGCCTACGACAAATTCAACAAAGCTACGACCGGCTCCGGTATTGATCTGACCAAGCCTGAGAAGCAAAAGAAAGCCAAAGCTCCTAAGAAGAAGAAGAAGGAGAAAAAGGGCAAGACCGCCGACGAACTGGCAGCAGAAGCTCGCAAAAAGGCATATGACGCGGACGTCGCAACAATTCGTTATCAGGCGGAAATGTTCGACTGGACTGCGGAACAACAAATCGCAGCATATGAAAAAATCCGGACGAAGCACAAACAGTTCTTAAAGGAATCTATCGAGGACGAACGGTCGCTTAACCTGCAGATCAAGCGGCTGACCGAAGACAGCGCCAGATCACGTTACGAGTTCTCGGCAGAGTGGATCAAGAAAGAGGAGCGCCGGATGGAAGACTCCGGAAAGTCCGAATTAGCTATCGCGCAAATGAAAATTGACGCCTGGACTCGCATGCGAAACCGCTACAAGAAAGACTCGGAGGAGTACAAACAGGCGGACGAGTCGCTATACCAAGCCCGCAAGGAACTCGCAAGAGCGCAGGAAACCGAGCAGGCCCGTCAATTCCAAGTCTCCTCGGACTGGATTAAGGCGGAAGAACGCCGCATGCAGGACGCCGGCAAGTCCGAACAAGAGATAGCACAGATGAAGCTTGATGCGTGGACTCGGGTACGTGGCCGATACGCGAAAGATACCGAATGGTACAAGCAAGCCGACGAAGGTATGTATCAGGCGCGCAAATCCCTCGTCGAGAAAACGCAGAAGCTTGCGGACGATCTCGTCAAAACCGAGAAAAAGGCAATTACCGACGCTAAAAAGGCGGAACTAGACGCGATCGAGGAGCGCAAAAAGGCGTATGTCGAGGCGCAGGACGCGAAGATTAAGGCAATTGACGACCTTATTGCGAAGGAAGCCGAACTAAACGTCGACGCCGACTACGAGACGCAACTAGCGGAGAAACAGGCCCGTGCCGATTTGCTCGCAAGCGCCGTCAGTCCGGATGGTATCCAGGAACGCGAGGATATTTTAAAAGAGATTGAGCGCATGAAGCTCGAACATGATCGGGACCTCCGGAAACGTGAGCTTGAGTCGCAAAAGACCGCATTACAAGACGAGAAAAACACGCAGCTTGCCGCGTTCGATGCCGAGAAAGCCGCAACTGAGGCGCAGTATAACGAGCTCACACAAGCCTTCGAAAACTATTCCGGCGATATCCAGACGATTGAGGCCGCTATTTCGACGTTCCGAGTACGGGAGAATGCGAACGCTAATACGCAGATCCTGGCCGATCTGGACACGTTCGTGGCCCAATACAACGCGAAAATGGCGACAATCACGGCCGCAAATGAGGCGTCTCAACGAGCCAGTGACCTCGCGGAATACAACGCCAATAAAGACGCATGGGCCGCCGCCAAGGCGCGGGGTGACTCGGCCGCAATGGCGCAGCTCGCCGCCCGTAACGAGGAATTGCGCAAGAAGTATGGCATCGAAAAGGATACCGGCAAGCTTCAATCATTCAGCACCGGCGGAATCGTTCAGGGAAATCGCGGCGAACCGGTTATCGCGCAGGTTCATGCCGGCGAATTTGTTCTTAATCCGCAGCAACAAGCGGCCTTGTGGGACGCGTTGAACGGCGGCCGCACGATGACACCGGCCGGAACTGCGCCGACGCCTGCGCCGAGTGTTACGAACATCGATATGTCGATCCAAAACGTCGAAGTTGCGGACCCGGATACGGCAGAAGCGCTGTACAACGAGCGCGAACGTGTTGCCATCCGCCTACAGTCTCAGGGCGTCAAGATGCGATAAATAAGGGGGAAATCAGTTTGAGTTTATGCCTAAGTTTGTACCACGATAACAAGTTCTTTGTTTGGGCAGATAGCCGTTTAAGTGCAGAGATTGGGGGAAAGAGCTTCGTCGTTTCGGATGATTACGATAAAATCCGTCAGGTCGGAAACCGCGTGATTTTTATGTCGGGCCTGGCGGAGATCGTTGAAGAAGTGTTCGATCGAATTAAGCCCGAAAGCTCTTATGAGGAGATTCAGAACGAGGCTCGGAAGGCTTACGACTCTTTCACCGTCGCGCACAAGGATTCGCCGGGCTACGCGGATTCAAAGCACGGCATCGAGTTTGGGATCTACCTGCACGAAATCGTTGATGGGGCGCCGGTTTACGTTCAGCTCGCATACTGCGATAACTTCGAGATTAAGAAGGAAACGCCATCTAATGCGGACGTCTACGGCGTGGCTGCGCATTCGGACGTTGCGTTGCCGCTGTTTGTGCGGAAGATTAATTCAAGCACACCGGTTGAGTTCGCGGCACGTCGCACCTTCGAGTATGTCGCGGACGAGGTAGTCGGTGGCTATTTAACGATGTTTATTATTCAGCCGGAAGGGGTCGTAAGCAGTCGGTGCGCTATCCGTGACCGTAAGCCGGTCCGGTGGCTGCGGGATCTTTCAATTCCCATTCACGCGGATATGCAGGGGAATGCGGTCCTTAATAAGCTGACGGCCAATAGTGCGAACATTCTTAGTTCTAACATTAAGGACGGGTCGATCGTCGGATCGTCGATTAACGTGGGTAACGGTAAATTTACGGTAAGCTCCGCCGGCGACGTCTATACGCAAGGTGGCGTATTTGTGGGCGGAACGATTACAGGTGCGTTGCTCCGGACCGCTGCGAGCGGCGCGCGCGTTGAGGTCGATCGGCAAGGGTGGCGGACGTACGATTCCAGCGGTAGACAGCGTATATATATTAACGCTAATGATTCGCAGGGAATGAGCGCGATTAACTTCGCTGGAACTAACGGCGGTGGCGGGTATGTCAACGGTGGAGATTCGGTATTTAGTATCATCACGACTAACGATATGCTTATCGCGGCGCTTGGCGGTAACCTTACGATCCAGGGCAACGTTAAATTTTCCGGTAGTGTTTCAGGTATCGGGATCAGCTCTATTAGCCAACTACAGACGCGCCTTAATTCGATTGATACGGCCATTTCCGATCGCGCATATATAAGCAGTGTTGTTGCTAATGCCGCGTTTGATCCGTCTTCTAGGAATCTTAAATTCTACAATCAATACGGCTCTCAGCTGTTTGCGGTTAACATTCCAGCATAACCCAGTCCCGCGGATTGATGTATAATGGTGTCAAAAACATCGGAGGAAATATTATGAAGAAATTAATATATTCATCGGTTATAGCCATTATGACGGTCGCCTCAGTAACAGCGGTGGCTTCAGCCGCGGGAAGCAGTCTTATCGGTAAGAAGGTTCAACGCGTTATATCGCTCGCAGTAGACGGGAAGGCAATAAAAGACGCGGTCGTAATTGATGGCGTTACCTATGCGCCTGTTCGTAGCTTGTCTGACGCTGCAGGATACGCGCTGAAAGTTGAAGGAGGTTCGGTAGAATTGACGACAGGTACAACCGACGTTACTAAAGAAAATGACCAAGCGCCTGCTATCCGCGAACAAATATATAAGCTCGGAGAACAAGTGAAATGGTATCAAATCGATATCAAAATAGCCTCTGAGGAGACGATCCCACCTTTGGAGGAGCAACTGAAAAAGGAAAAGGCATATACCACCGATGTTGATGCACATGCACTGATCATCGAGGGCGTAGAAAAGAAGCTCAAGGAAGAGCGCGCACGAATCGCGGATTTACAATCGAAAGTAGATGCCGCCAACGCCGAGATTGCGAAGCTGCAGGAACAATTGAAATAGGCAACTAAAACGAAGGGCTCGCGCCTACACGCGGGCTCTTTTAATTTGGGGAGGAAGAGAATGGCTTACCAAACGAACGAAGAGATCCGCACGAGTATCGCAGACTTAACGGAGAGACTGCGCCAGATCCGTATTGAACAAGGGCGGCCGGCCGATCCACCAAAACGGAAGAAATGCGTTGATATTCCGTTATCGCTCGCGTTGGTTGAGCGGTTGCAACCGTTCCGAGCGATTGCAGTAAAGTACGCGTCGATTCTTGCGGCTGGCCAGGTTATGCGGATTGATACGGATAAGCTTGCGGAATATGGTGAAATGGCGCGCCTCTTGCGTCACTCAGTGGGCTTCTTCTGCGGGCTACATGCGCTCGGAGCTGACGGAGTGCTTGCGGCCATGCAGCGGATTAATGCGTTGATTGACGCCGGAAGAATTGACGAGATCAACACAAACAAGGAGATGCGCGGCGTCCACTTTTGTATTGAGTTGATGACAAAAGATGAAGGGCTACGACATGATGCGTTCGATCACCGCGATAAATACGATTTCGACGCACGGAAGGAAGCAGAGCGCTTGTTATCCGATCCGGTCGCGCTACAGGCCGCGATTGATAAAGCGCTTAAAGAAATAGAGGAGGAACTATCCTATGAGTAAATTACGGAAACAACTCGAAGCACAACTAACCCCGCAAAAGATTCAGGCCGCGCATCTCCTTGTACTGAATGACTGGGCGGACATTCTCGGCGACGATTCGATCCAAAAGCGCACGATGCAGGAGATTGCGGACGCGGTCGGATGTAGTCGCTCGACATTAACGGGCTGGCGTACCGAGGAGGACTTCACCGCGTACACGAATTATCTGGCGGAGAGACAACTCGACGCCATGCGCTCGAAAATGTACACGCAGCTCGTACGGGCAGCCATGGGCGGTAGCAACGGCATCCCGTCGGTTAGAGCGCTTGACCTGTACTTCCGCCATTATGCGCTACTGACCGACCGCCACGAAGTCGTAACCAACGAACGGGAACTCGCCGGCAAGCGCAAGACTGACGAGGAGATCCAGCGTGAAATTGCCGAACTTGATCGGATGGTTAACGGTGAGTAAGCGGAAGAGGAAGAAGCGCGCGCGTCCTCCGTTAGACAAGCGTCATCACAGAGCGATCGAGTTAATGGCGCGCCGATCGACTCATACTTCGATGGATGATATTGCCGCGGAGGTTGGCGTCAGTCGGCGCCAGCTTTACCGCTGGATGGAACGGAGGGACTTCCGTTCGGCCTTGCGGAAGGCGATCGCAGAATATATCGATGAGATTCGCGCAGAGATGCCGAAGATTAATCTTGTCGGATGTGATGCGGAGACACTTCGGAGGTACTTCGTTGCGGCCGAACTCTTGCGGGAGTAAGGCGAGGAGAGCGCTGATGGGGCGAGATTATCACGTCACATTCTTGCGCATAAGTGGCCGAAATTCAACGACGCGGGCTCGGCGGACGGTCGCCAGAAAATCGGGGGTTGGCGCTGCATAAACGGATGCATATCGTATAGATTACGATTATTTAGTGTGCTAAAGTGGATCGCATAACGGTGCGGTTTTCGGCGAATGTATAAACGATGCATAAACGGTGTGCGCGGTATAAATCGAAAGAATGGCGTAGTGGTGCGGGTTTGAGGCATGCGCTGTGGCCTACGTATTACTTGTGCGTTGCCCCTGCGATTGCATACGGATGCATAACGCTTTATTGCGGTGAAGCACGACCCCCCAAGGGGGCACCTCAAAGGCACCGCATCAGGCCCTCATAAAATCCGCGCAACAAAAATAACTCGGCAGGTTAAATATGGTTGAATTGCTAACCGTTGCGCTGTATAATCGTCAGTACGTAGGACTCCGAGAAATCCGTAAGACACGTTTGAATGTCCGTTATAGGCAGCGTTCAGGTATCGGAGGAAATTGCGAAGTATTAACGCACTCGTAATGCGTAGGTCGGGGGTTCAATTCCCTTCACCAGCATCCTTATGAAGCCTTACAGGACGCGGGATTCCGAATTTCGGAAGCCGCGTCTTTTTTGTTTAACCACATCTTTTCGGAAGGGGAAAATCATGCTCGTCACGATCGGGTACACCGTCTCCATGTTGTTGTACGTCGGAATCATGGTTTATCGTATCCTGGCCAAGTCATTTTCGCGGTATCTCAGGGAAGAAAGCGGTTTTGTCTTGATCTTTTTGATTTTAAGTTTGGCCGTACAAGTCCCCATTATCCTTAAGGCGTGTTATATTTTCGCCGTTGTGCTGACATTTATGTTTGGGTATATCGGGAAGGGACACCATCCTACTCGATAATTGCATTTCACAAAAAATACAAAAATCGAAATCGTTCCTATCCTTACTATGTGGAAATTTATGGTACGCTAGAAACATCTCTAGGCGAACCGGCACCATGTTATGACGCATTGCATGTCGATGAGATCAGAACTTTGGCTGCAAAGGAGCGGAAACGATGAATTTTTTCAGTGCAACATCCCTGCCTTCGATGGTGATGTCCCTCATTGCGTTTTTGGTTTTATATTTTTTGTTAAGCAAGTATGCATTTGGACCGTTGTTTAAGGTTATGGAGGAAAGGGAGGCCCGCACGAAACAGCATCTGGAGTCGGCTGAACAGCTTCGGGAGGAGATGCAGAGGCTTGAAGCCGAAAGAAACGCGGTGCTGCAGTCCGCGGTGCAGGATGCGAATAACGCCGTACAGCGTACGATCCGTGAAAGCTTGGCGAAAGCGGAGCAGGTCATCAAGGAAGCAAGGGACGAGTCGGATCGGCATGTGGCAGAGGCGCTGGCGGAGCTGGAGCTGGAAAAACGAAAAGCGATGGAAGCCATCCAAGGGGAGACGCAGGATCTTTCGAAGCAAATCGTGCAGAAGCTTATTCCCGACCGGATTCATTGAACTATATTACATCGAGGAATTATTGAAAGATATAGGGATGGGATAGTAATTGTTCTGTTGTCGAATTATTACCGGATAATTATGAATAAAAGGATTCATGTACCATGTTAGTAGACAGATAAAAGCAGAAGATGGCCCCCCTCGGAACCATCTTCTGCTTTAGTTAAATTCTAGGGATATTCTTTAACTCATACAATCCATTACATTAATCCTGCTGGCTTCAAATTAGCGCGATTTAGGACCACAGAACCTTTGATTTTTGTGAAATAAACCATGGTGCCATTCTGTGCAGCAACCGCTCTTTCTTCATTTTCTTTGAGGTCGAGAGCGTTGATGTTTAGGATAACGTCATTTCCCTTTAGAATCTTATACACATCCGGTTTCTCTTGATCCGGCTCAACCTGTAGATTAGTTGCAATTGAGAAATCCAGGAGAGAAATCCATTTATTCTGATTACTATCTTTTGAACTAAAATGTATCGTTTTATTTGGACCGTCAAATGTTGCATAATAACCAAAAAGGTTGCCAGCTTCACGAAGTTGAATATATGTATTGCCATTGTAAAGTAACTGATTTGCAGATACTGTCTGGTTTTTGCCACTGATCATAATACGATACTTAACAAGGTTTGCTTTTACTGTATTCGATGTAGCCGCTAAAGCAACGGTAGAAGATCCAATTAACATGCCTATGGTCAGTCCTATGATCATTTTTTTCATTGAATAAATCATCTCCTTGGTTAAATTAATTACTAGCATTTTATGCCTCTACAGAACACATTTGACTTTTAAATTATATATAAAAAATGTTTTTTATTGCAGAGTGATAAATGTACTAAAACAATGGGAGGGATATTATGCCTTCAGAACTAGTGTGATTATTTCGTTTTCTGACCGTGGACATCGGAACTTTGGGTGTACCCTTAGGAGCTTCTCGGATAGCGGTCGTCTTAGGTACTTGGCAGCCTTTTAAACATTTTGGACATAGTTCCTTCCTCCCGTTTTCCCTTTCTCCGTCCCGTGTATATAAGAAGTGAAGGAACGGGGAATACTTCCATGATATGGAGCGAATTTCTGGAGGTGGAGGCATTTTGAGCGAAAGCAGCATTACGATTCATTTTGTCGGCGGGGAGTCATTGAATATCATTTCGGGCGACGTTCCGGGAATCATTGCACGGCTGAAAAGCGAGGAATGGGTTGTCCTGAACGAACATCACGTCAAAACATCGAGCATTTCCTTTTTCAGCGTATACGAGCCGGGGTTCGAGAGAAAAAGCGACAAGACGATTCCGGGGAGCGGCTGATCCTTTTATAGGGTCGAAGAAGCGTTCTACGCACGGCTCAACCCGGGCAAAGCGCGGTTCACGAAAGTGGGCTCAGCGCTTTTTTTGTTGCTGTCGGTCCGAGCCTGCCTGGTGCGCTCAGAAAGCAATTTGTTGAACCTGACCATTGAGGCCATTCGTCTTGTATAATGAAGTTAAGGAGTGATTGGTATGATCGTGGTCAGTTCCTGCCTGGCAGGATTGAAAGTGAGATATAACGGAACGGACTGCTTGGATGAAACGATTGGGCGTCTGGTCGAGGAAAAAAAGGCGGTCACGGTTTGCCCGGAGCTGATGGGCGGATTCGCGACGCCGCGGGAGCCGGCCGAAATTCAAGGCGGAACCGGTGCCGACGTGCTGGACGGACAAGCCCGGGTCATCGAAAAATCGGGCAGGGACGTCAGCGAGATGTACGTCAAGGGCGCTTATGCGGCGCTGGATGTGATACGCGGGTTGGGTGCCCGCCTGGTCGTGTTAAAAGAATACAGTCCTTCCTGCGGCAGCTTGATGATCTACGACGGCAAGTTTGAAAACCGCAAAGTGGCCGGAAGCGGAGTGACGGCCGCGCTGCTGCAGCGGGAAGGCATCGAGGTCATCTCGGAAGAGCAGTTTCTTGAACGCTTGCGGCTTCGCGGCGAATGACGCGAATGCATTTACGGCGGCGGAGTCAGACTTTGCCGGGAGTTATTTCACATTGCCAAAAGGGAATGATTTGGGGTATAATAAGAACATGTGTTCTTATTTGATTAACGGGAGATGATGATAGATGAACAAACCGCATCCATCCGCTTTGATGACACCGGAGCCGGAACGCAAGGAGGCATCCCGCCCGGAGAAGGAGCATCAGGATTGGGCAAGCATCGAACGCGAGCTTACGCATTCGCTCGAAGCGCACGTCAAAATCGGCATGACGGTCGACACGCCGAACGGAAGCCGCCAGCTGCGCGGTTTTGTGACCGTCGTCAATACATATTTGAAGGAAATCAAACTGCGCGAGGAAGATGACTGGCAGTGGATCCGATTCGAGGATATCCGGGCCGTGCACGTCTAAACTTTCATATCCAGACGGCCAGGTCGGCTCCCCTCCCAGACCAAAGTCCAGGGAGCGACTAGTCTCAGGCTCGGCGCGAGTGGCGCCTCCGACCCGTATAATGAGTACCAGATATAACCAGAGGGGTATCGGAGGGAACTCATAATGAAGAGATCATATCAGTGGGCAGCGGCCGGGGCGATCCTTTCAGGGCTGCTTTTGACGGGCTGCGCTTCCGTTAACGAAGCCGCGCAATCCGTTAAGGAGGACCTGCAGCAGGTTACGGCCGCCGCGGGGGATTCGATCGGCAACGCCGCTTCCGGGATGGCGGACCGAATCAAGCGGAGCGGTAAACCGCTCGAGTTAACGGCTCAGCATGAATCCGGCTCAGAGACGGTGCTGCGCATCGAGCATAAGGTCGGAAACATTCGCCTCGTGCCGGTGGCGGGGGACGCGGTCCAGGTGAAGACGACGATTTGGTTTTTGAAAGACAGGTCTTACGAAAACGTGGCGGAACAAGCGGAGACTTCGTTCCTTCCAGAGGGCGGCAACCTGAGGCTCGCAACCAGCCCGAAAGACGACCCGGAGCGGAATTTATGGGATTGGGCCGAATCCAAATACGGCTATTCCGACTTCGTCATCGACTATGAAATCGAAGTTCCCGGATCGGTGACGGGCATCGATATCGCGAGCGACGTCGGGGAAGTGAACGTGGAAGGGTTTAAAGGGAACTACCGAATCCGCAATAATGTGGGGAATATCGTCGTGCTAGACGGCCACGCGTTGGGTGCGTCCGAGATAGAAGCCGATGCCGGAAGCCTGCAGCTCCGAATGAACGGGATCGAGGAAGGCGGCAGTCTGACGGCCCGGACCGATGTGGGAAGCATCCGCGCCTCCTTTGCCGATACGATGAAATATACGCTTCAGGCGGAAAGCGACCTTGGGGCGATCACCGGCGTGCCGGACGGAAAACGGGAGTTCAACGGGGGAGGAGCGGAGATTTTGCTTCAGACCTCCGCCGGAGAAATTACCGTCGAGTAAGGGAATCATTCGTTTCGTTGATGCGTATGTACAGCGGTTTTGCGGCCAAGCCAAATCCATGCACCTCGCGAGAGAGGCAGGCTTTTTGCCAAGTAAGGGGAGTGATGGGTGAAGCATGAGGTTGGCGGAAAACGAAAATGTTTATAACATCTTCGTTTCTAGTAATATATTCAAAAGGTTTGAGATGTTTCGTGATAGAAACAGCAGGTAAAAAGCTCATTTATTGCCGGGGAGATGGCAGATAAGAATAAGGAATCGGGACGATGGGAGAGCAAACGCCGTATTTAATCGCTTACATAGCATTTTGGGATCGATTCGATTTATGTTTATAATAATGATCAGTGAAAATCGGACCCGGCGAACCTGAGAGTGGGGAGCTATCATCTTGTTTATATGCTTTCTTTCGGATTATGTACGGACGCTTCGGCACAAAAAATAGGATAGGAGGAATTATTTCTTTGTTTTTGAATGGCTTGAAACAAGGTTTCTTTAGTAATGTCAGAAAAGATATTTTATCCGGCTTGACGGTGGCGTTTGCGCTCATTCCGGAGGCGATCGCCTTTTCCCTGATGGCCGGCGTGGATCCGATGGTCGGATTATACGCGTCCTTCCTGATCGCCTTCACGATTTCGTTTGTCGGCGGAAGGCCGGGCATGATTTCGGCGGCGACGGGCGCCATGGCCTCCCTGATGGGGCCGATCGTAGCTAAATACGGCATCGAATATTTATTCGCGACGACCATATTGACGGGGATATTGCAGTGGGTGATGGGCGCGCTGAAATTCGGTCGTTTGATTACCTTCGTGCCGCAGCCGGTGATTGTCGGTTTCGTTAATGCGCTGGCCATCGTCATTTTTATGGCGCAGCTTCCCAACTTCGTCGGCGCGACCTGGGTCATGTATCTGATGGTTGCGGGCACGCTGCTCATCATTTATTTGTTCCCGTTCCTGACGAAGGCCGTTCCTTCGGCTTTGGTGGCGATCATCGTGATGACGGTGATTTCGGTATGGACTCATGCGGACGTCAGAACGGTGGGCGACATGGGGACGATCACGCAGACGCTGCCGTCCTTTCATATTCCGTCGGTCGCTATATCGTTCCATCTGTTCATAACCGTATTGCCGTACGCCTTGGCGCTAGCGGTGGTCGGAATGACGGAATCGCTGCTGACGGCGAATCTGGTGGATGAGCTGACCGAGACGGGAAGCGACAAAAACCGCGAGATCAAAGGGCAGGGCATTGCCAATATCGTTTCCGGCTTTTTCGGAGGCATGGCGGGCTGCGCAATGATCGGACAAACGGTGATCAACGTAAAATCCGGCGGCCGTTCCCGGCTGTCGACGTTGGTGGCCGGCGTGTTCCTGCTGTTTCTCATTATCGTCCTTGGCAGCGTGGTCAAGGTGATTCCGATGGCTGCGCTGGTTGGCGTGATGATCATGGTGTCCGTCGGAACGTTCGATTGGCATTCTTTGCGGACGCTGCATAAGGTGCCGATCGGCGACACGATCGTGATGGTCGTGACCGTGGCGATCGTAGTGGCGACTTCGAATCTGGCCCTTGGCGTCGTGGCGGGCGTGATCTTGAGCGCGCTGCGGTTCGGCTGGAAAATGGCGCGGATCCATGCCTCCACGGAACGAACCGGGCAGGGAGCCAAAATATATCGTATCCATGGGCAGCTGTTTTTCGGAACCATGTCGCATTTTACCCAGCTGTTTGCCTATCACGAGGATCCCGAGCATGTCGTCATCGACTTTACGGGGTCGCATCTGTGGGACCAATCGGCAACCAGCGCCCTCACCAAAGTGATCGATAAATACGAGGCGCTCGGCAAACGGGTTACCGTACAAGGACTCAATGAAGAAAGCCGGGTCATTCTGGATAAAATCGGCCGTACGCTGGATTCATCCGCATAGCGGCGAAATCAACGAAGAGGCGTTCTCCTTGGCAGGAGACCGCCTCTTTTTGCGTCCTTGAACGGCTTATTCCGCGCGTTAATCTGCGGCCGGTACCCGCTTTTCATAGAGATTGAACGAAGCTCCCGGGGCCGGTCCGCGATACTCGAACCCGGCCCCGCTATATAGGCGGTTGAGGGCGGGCACGGAGGCGATGCAGTCCAAACGGATCCGATCCTTGCGAGGAAAACGGATGCCGTTTACCGCCCAGTCCAAAATGGCGCTGCCAAGCTGCTCGCCGGCAAAGTCCCGGTTGATGCAAAGCCGGTGCAGGTAAACGGAGGATTCATGCCCCTCCTCCCCCCATAGCGAACGGTCCCACGCGCTGGCGTGCTGCTGAAGAATGACCATGCCGGCGAGCGCCTCGCCTTTTTTGAATATAAATACGTCGCCGCGGCCGATCGCTTCGGGCACGCCGTGGCGGTCCTCTCCCGCAAGCAGCTCATGCCATTGCTTGGAACCTTTGCTTTGCAGCCAGGCCGCGGCTTGTACCATCAGGCCGTTCACCGCTGCTTTATCTTCCGCTCCCGCCTGAACGGCGCGGATTCCGGGCTTGACTTCGTCGCGAATGATGCGGTATTTCATATCGTTCATATTCATCTCTCCCCTCCGTAACAAATAAGATGCGTATATAGAGCATACACGTTCGCCATTGGCTTGCATGCTCGTTTTCAGGATGATTGCTTCTGTTATCTTAAAAAAGTTCGCGGCTTTAAGCAATACATGCGCCGTATGCCCATCCTTGCCGGAAGAGGCCTATGGCTTGAAGCAAGCCGGGAGGGCGTACATTTCATCCGTCATGAAAAGGGCTTGTATAAGGTTCGGGCAAGGTATGGCCGTACAGGCCGCCTGAAGCCGGTCGGCATTGAATGGTATGAGGGAGGGTTTCAAATGTCGTATTTGCTAGAACGAAGAGGGGGTGTTTTTAGTGAAACAGGAGGAGTTCATCGCCAAATTAGCTCCGCTTGCGGTTGCGGACCAGGCGAAGACAGGAGTCCCCGCTTCCCTTACGATTGCCCAGGCGGCGCTGGAATCGGCATGGGGGGCAAGCAGCCTTGCGGCGCAAGCGAATAATTTGTTCGGCATCAAAGGCGAAGGACCCGCCGGGAGCATCCGTATGCCGACCTCGGAATATGTAAGGGGCGCTTGGGTGGAGATGTTTGCTTATTTCCGCAAGTACCATAGCTGGGAGGAGTCCATCCAAGACCATTCCCGCCTGATCCTGAACGGGGTTGCCGGGGACCGGCGGTACAGCGGGGCGTTGCATGCGGACGGCAAAACGGCGGCAAAAGCGGTGGCGAAAGCCGGTTATGCGACGGATCCGAACTATGCGGAAAAGCTGATGCAACTCATGGACCGGTACGATTTGTATCGTTATGATCGCAAAAAGGAGGAGGGCGGGCCCATGACCCCAGAAGAAAAGGCGGCGTTCGAAGCGCTGCAGGCAACGGCCGCGCAGCAAGCCGCCTGGATCAAGCAGCAGGAAATCCTGCTCAATATGCCCTGCCCGGTTTGGGCGCAGGATGCTTACGACTTTTACAAGCCGTATATCTCGGATGGAAAAGGAAGTTATGATTTTTGGCGGCAGCTCGTCATTCAATACCGGCACGAAAAGGGAATTCGGGTCAACCCCGACGGCCCGGACGCGGACGGCCCCCGGCAATAAAGAACCTGCAGCGCAAAGCGTTTTTCACGGAAAAAGGAAGGAATATCGGTTTCATCCGCAGAATGGGTAGAGCGAAAATGGAAATGGGTGTAATTTGACTGCCCAATACCTGATGAAAGCGGAGGAAACCATCATGCCCAAAGGCGAATTGCAGTGGATCATCCCGGACGGTTACATTCCGCCGGACAGCAGCGGACGACTGGAAAGCCATGAATCGATATGCGTGCTGAATTTGAACCGGGAGGATGTCATGGTTACCGTCAACGCTTTTTTTGAGGACCGCGAGCCGTTGCTCGGCATGGAGGCGACCGTTCCGGGCCAACGAACGAAGCATATCCGAACCGCGTCGCTGCAAGCGGAAGGACGGTTTATCCCCAAGGGCGTGCCTTATGCTATGGAAGTCGTCAGCAGCGGTCCCGTGTATGTGCAGTACAGCAGGCTGGATTCCACGCAAGCCGAAAACGCGCTGATGAGCGTCATGGCGTATCCGGTCAAAGCCTAGCTTATCGGCTCTAAAAACAAATCCCTGCTTGAAACGGCAGTTTCTTGCAGGGATTTGTTTATTTGGGCGGCATGATTCGGGACTTTAAGCTAGGGCCGGATCGTCACGCGCGTGCCGACGGGCACGTAAGAGGAAAGTTCGAGCACATCCTCGTTGTGCATCCGGATGCATCCATGCGACACTTCATGGCCGATCGAAGCCGGATCGTTGGTTCCGTGTATGCCGTAGTGCGGTTTGGACAAGCCCATCCATAACGCTCCGAACGGCCCGCCCGGGTTTTCCTGTTTGTTGATGATCGTAAATTCGCCCGTCGGGGTGCTGGTTACCATTCTGCCGATGCCGACGGGATAGGTTTTCACGACCCGGTTTTCGTCCAGCAAATGCAGCTTGCGGTCCGAAAGGTCAACGATGATCCGATAGTTGGGCATTTGCATCACTCCTTGTTTTCAGAGTATGTTTATTATGCAGGGAAGGTATCACCGGACAAGCGCGAAAATCATCCAAAAATAAAGCTTTTGCCATTATCGGTAACAAAGGAGTTCAAGCAAGCCATGCACCGGAAAAAAATATTATCGTACGGCACTTTCGGCATTTTATTGTTGATCGCTGTGTTGTTTTTATGGAGAGAGGGCCCGTACGTTTACCATCCGGCGCGGACCCCGCTTAAGGGAGGAGCCGGAGCGGCCCGCGTTCACGGCTTTTTCTCGACCCGGCCGACGCCAAACGCCATTTATTATAAAAATAAGGTGATCGTCCTGATGTATCACGACGTGCAGCCCCACCCCACCGACATCAAGAGCTTGGATACGGCCGTATTCAGGCAGCAGCTCGATGCGATGAAGGCGAACGGCTTTCATTGGATCACGATGGAGCAATACGCCGACTTCATCACGAAACGCCGCCCCGTGCCGGACAACGCGGTGCTGCTGACGTTTGACGACGGCTATGAGACGTTTTACAAACATGTTTTTCCCATCCTGCAGGAGTACCGCGCGCCAGCAACCAATTTCCTGATCGTCGCGACCATCGGCAATAACAAACATCCGGGACTGCCGAAGCTCAATTGGCAGCAAGTGCAGGAGATGCACCGCAAGGGAATCGATTTTTACAGCCACACCTACGACTCCCATGCTTACGGTTATATTCGGATTTTGGGCAAAAACAAGGACCGGGCCGAGCCGATGCTGATGGGGCCGGAAGTCAATAAAACGCTGCACCATGTCGAGACGTGGGAAGAATATACGCAGAGAGTCACGCGGGACCTGGACTTATCCAATCAAATTTTACGAGCCAAAATCGGAAATAACCGCGACATTCTGGCGTTTCCCTACGGCGGTTATTCCAAACCCGTGATCGACATTTGCCGCAAGCTCGGCGTTCAGGTGACGTTCTCCGTCAAACCGGGCATCAACAGCCCGGGCCAGTATATCGGCTACCGGGTCAACGCGGGAGGCATGGACAACAATCCGATCACCCTCCTTGAATACATGAAGCGAGGCGCTCCGGTCAAAACGCCGATCAAAGGCTATCGCCTCTAAAATGGACGAACCCCCGAAGACTGCGAAGGGCAGCTTCCGGGGGTTCTGTGTATTTTGTCAGGCGCAGCATGACGCCGTCTATTTAACCCCTGACAGCCCGAAAATGGCAGACTGCAGCCGGTTCCTTAAGTATTCTTGTCGGTAAACAGAATAATGACCTTTCCAAAACAACAAAAGCCCTACCTCTCTTTTGTCCTTGCGGCTCCGATGACCGCGCCAGTGTGAATCAGAATGCGTCTTTCATAAACTCTTACTTCGTTAGGGTCATTCAAAATAGGAATTTAATGCTTCGTCGATCCGAATGAAGGTTTCATGGATCTGAAGGGTTATTCTTCTTGCGAGGAACGTAAAAGGGGTTAAATGAAATTGTACATTCTTATACTATATCACAAAAACCAGGATTATGCAAAAGTATTCTGAATTGTAGGGGACAATGGTTGGTTGGGTATGGCAACACTTTAACGTTTCGATTATTATCGAAGTATGAATGTGTTTGAGGGAGGAACGGACATGAGCGCAAATCCTAAGCTTGCGGAACTGGTATCTCTTCTAGGGGATCCGTCCCGGGCGGCGATCCTGACGAGTTTGATGGACGGCCGTTTCCATACGGCCAGCGAATTGGCGCTTGCGGCAGGCATAACCCCGCAAACCGCCAGCTTTCACTTGGGGAAAATGGCTTCCGGCATGCTGGTCGCAGCCGAGAAGCACGGCCGGCATCGTTATTACAAACTGGCGAACGAAGAAATCGCGCGGGCGCTCGAGACGCTGCTATCGATTTCCCGGCCCGCCGAAATCAGGTCGCTGCGCCAATCCGAACAAATGAAAGCCCTATGCAAGGCCAGAACCTGTTACGACCATCTGGCGGGGAAGCTGGGCGTCGGGTTGACCCGGGCCATGGTCGAACAGGGGTGGATCGAAGAAGGCGACGGCGAATTTGTCGTGACGACGGCCGGTGAGAATTTTTTTGCCGACTTTGGGTTGGATCTGCCTGCGCTGCGCAAGGAGCGTCGGTCGTTCGGCCGAATTTGCCTGGATTGGAGCGAGCGGCAGCATCATCTTGCGGGCAGCCTGGGCCAAGCGATCGTCACCCGTTTGTTCGACATGAACTGGATTGAACGGGCGGCTTCCGGCCGAGCCGTCATCGTGACGGAACAGGGCAAGGAGGGAATCAAGAGATTTTTCAACCTGGAATGGAAATGATTTGAAACGGATCTATGAATAAATTCATAAGTTCTTATGCGTGCCCCGCCTTGGCGGGGCTTTTTTTGCCGTTGTCACAAAATGTTTCCGAAAGCGGGATGTTTCTTGCGATTATTGTCACATATTCCGTTCTTTCGTCCGATAATGATAGTAGTATTGGACTGGCCATTTTACGAATAAGGAAGGCTTTGCTGTATGAATACCGATTCTTCTTGCTTGGAGACGCGGAAGGTATACCGGTCGTTTCTGGGCAAATTGATGCGCAATTATTTGATCGGGTTGCTGCTTACGGTTCTCGTCGTCGGCAGCGCGATCGTGCCGGCGACGCTGAACATCGCCACAGAGGAGTATAAACGCCTTGCACTCGTCTTGCTCGTTTCGCTCGTTTCCATGGGGGCCGCCGAATGGATTTTTTTTAACCGCCATATCCGCTCCCTCCGGGAGGGGCTTGCCCCGGGCGCAAGCCTGGACGTGCTTCGCAACGCGTTCATCCAAACGCAGCGGCTGCCGCTGCTGACCGTCTTTCGGATTTTGGTGCCGCATCAGCTGAGCTTCTCGATACCGGCACTGCTGTTGACGGCATGGATGCTGCACGAAGGCCTGCTGACTTTTCCCGGATCTTATATCCTGGTGGCGGCTTTGGGGGCGCTGCTGGTGGCCGGGATGCATGCGATGCTGGATTTTTTCCTGACGACGGCCGCCATCCGCCCGATGCTGATCGAATTCAAAATGCTTGCCGAAAAAAAGTTCCGGGTGGAGCTGGATGCCGATGACCATATGTTGTTGTCGATCCGTCCCAAATTTTTGGTCAGCGGCATACTGATCGGCACCCTGCCGCTGCTGCTGTTCAGCCTTTCCGCGCATATCCGGCTGGAGCAGCTCGACGGCGGCATGTTCCAAAACTACTGGGGCTGGGCCGGACTGATCCTGCTCATCGATTCGGCTTTTGTTTACATGGGGGCAAGGCTGATCACCCAAGACATCGAGCGCCCGATTTCGCAGCTGTACGATGCAATGAACGAAATTAAGGAAGGACGGCTGACCAAGGTCCAGAACGTGTATTCCGATGAATTTTCCAAGCTGGTTACCGGCTTCAACATGATGGTCAATGCTTTGGAAATGCGGGAAAAGGAGAGCCAGGTCATGCTGGACAGTTATTTCGTCACGCTTGCCGTAGCGCTGGATGCGCGCGATCCGTACACCGCGGGCCACTCGCTGCGCGTCGCCGAATATTCGGAAAAAATCGGCCGGCTGTGCGGCATGTCCCCGGAGGAGCTGGCGATCGTCCGGAAGTCGGCGCTGCTGCACGATATCGGCAAAATCGGCATTCGCGATACCGTCCTGCTGAAGGAGGGACGACTGACCGATGAAGAATTTGATCAGATCAAAGCGCATCCGGAGCTTGGCGAAAACATCCTGCTCCAGATCGAACCGAAGGAAGTGATGGCGCCGCTGCTTCCGGGCGTCCGTTCGCATCATGAGCGTTACGACGGCAAAGGATACCCCGATGGGCTCGCCGGGGAAGAGATTCCGGTGCTCGGAAGGATCATCGCCGTGGCCGACGCCTATGACGCGATGACCTCCGACCGCCCTTACCGCAGAGGCATGGCGCCGTCCATCGCTTTGTCCATTCTGGATGAAGGACGGGGAAGCCAGTGGGACCCGGTGTTCGCCAAGGTTTTTGTGGACCATATGCGAAAACAGCTGCCCTCGATTCCCAAATGGGGGGCCTGAAACCGGAAAACGTCTGCCGGAACGGCAGGCGTTTTGTTGTGGAAGGGCCGGCTTCTTTGATACAATGTCAACAAAGAGGCGGCGCCATGACGGATCGGGTGCCGTTTGACATCCATGTGCGAAAACAAAACGGGCTGGTTTGAAAAATGATCAAGGCGGAGGCGGGCGATATGGGGATCGGAAAAGCTGCGGCGTGGACGATTGAAGCACTGCGCAGCATCATGTTTTTGGCCGTGGGATTGTTTGCTTTGGGGGCCGTCGAAAGGCCGCTGACGGACGGGAAGGAGCTGGGGCCGATCCAGATGCTGCTGTTTCTCGCCGCGAATTTGACGGTTCTTTATGTGCTGCACCGCAATTTGTTTGGGCAGCGCCGGTTTTACCGTTCCGCGGAAAAACCGAAACTGTCCGGGGCAAAGACGGCGGCGCTCATCGGGTTTGCGTGTTTTGCCATCTTCATCGTAAGCGTATTTTGACTCAAAGATCATGATAGGGATCAAGCGAAAGGGCTGTCCTGCCGGCAAATCGGCGGGACAGCCCTTCATTGTTGCAAGCTTCTTGCTTCTTGGGGAAACCTCAATCCTACGCGGCCCGTTTTCTTGGAAAGTGCGCTAGCCGCTGTCTTTTATCGGGGGCCCCGTTCGGCGACGCTAGTTGGCCGCCGACCGGAGAAAACCCGGCAGTCTGAGCATGGCCACGGTAAGTCCGGCCAAACCGAACGTGAGAAGAATGAGGGCTGCGCCCCATACGTCCCCTAGATGTGCGCCATGGGCGATAATATCCTGCAGCGAATGCTGCGCCCAAAATTGCGGCAGGAAATGGCCGACCGTCTGCACCGCCTTCGGCAGGAGATAAGAAGGGACCCACAAACCGCCCAGCATGGCGCCCCCCATGGAAATGACCTGCGTGATGACCATGGCCGCGCCTTCGCCCGGCACGAGGAAGGAGAGAGCGAGGCCGATGCCCGTGCCGGCAATGCTGAGGGATACCACGATGACGGCGAGTGCGGCGACGTCGCCCAGCGCCAGGCCGTATACGAAATGGCCGAAGGCGAACAAAATGACGCACTGCGCGATGACCGTCAAAACGAACGGGAACCACATGCCGAGCAAATAATGCAGCGGTTTGATGCGCGTCGTCCGGATACGCGACAGCAGTCCGGTTTTCTTTTCCTCGAAAAAGCGGCGGGCCATCGTGATCATGATGAAAAAGACGAACATGACCGTCATGCCGGGCACGACTTGATCAATCATGCTGAACTTATCCGAGGAGGCCGTCACGTTTTCGATCCGGATCGGGGAGGCGAGAGCCGCTTCGGCCTGCGCTTCGGACTCGCCTTTGGAGATCAGCAGGTCGGTCAGCTTTTGCTCGCGGTATTGGGTGGAAATGCTGCCGAGAATGGCCTGGATGGGGGCGACTTCCATCTGGGCGGACGGGTCCTGATACAGCTTGACGTCAGCCGCTTTCCCCGACTTCATTGCCTGCCCGAAACCGCTCGGGATGACGAGCATGGCCGAGAATTGCCCCTGCTTGATTTTGTCGAGCTGCCCGCTTACGTCATCCGCGGGAAGCTGCTCCACGTCCATGATGCCCTTCATTTGGCCGATCAGCGCCTTGGACGCGGCGGTCTGGTCCTGATCGATCGTACGCAGCGTCACGGAGGCCCCGCCTTCGCCCTGATTGAAGACGGAACCGAACATGACGATAAAAATAATCGGCATCAAGAGGAGAAAAAAGAAGCTTTTTTTATCCTTGCCTATGAGCCGCAGCTCTTTGATAATCATCGATTTCATCGTTGGAATCTCCTTTGTTCAAAGTTTGGAACCGAATGTTCGCTAGTCGCGAAGCGCCGTTCCGGTGACCTTCAAAAACACGCTTTCGAGCGAAGGGCGGACGATTTCCAGCTGCTTGACGTCCCATGCCTGCTGCGAAGCCTGGCGCAAAAGATGCTGCATGAGGACCGAAGGCTGTTCCGTTTCCAGCAGCCAGCCGGACCCCTCCTTGCGGGAGGAGGCGATATATGAATCTTGAGGCGGTTCGGTCAAGCCGGGAACTTCCAGATAAATCGCCTTTTGGCCGTATTGCTCGAGCAGTTGGCCCAGCGGGCCCATCGCTTTGACCGTGCCCTGATCCATGATCGCGATTTCGTCGCAAAGGGCTTCGACCTCTTCCATGTAGTGCGTGGAGTAGATGATGGTCACGCCTTCGCGGTTCAGCTCGCGGATCATCTCGAAGATATGGTTGCGCGACTGCGGATCGATCCCCACCGTCGGTTCGTCGAGAATGAGGAGCTTGGGCCGATGGAGCAGGGCGGCGGCGATGTTGATCCTTCTTTTCATGCCGCCCGAGAAGGTGCTGACCGCCTCGTTTGCCCGCTCGAGAAGGCCGGTCTTGGCAAGCACCTCATGAATCCTTTGCTTTAGCTCCTTGCCTTTGACCCCATAGGCTTCCCCGAAAAATTCAAGGTTCTGGTAAGCGGTCAGCTTTTCGTACAGCGTAATGTCCTGCGGAACGTAGCCGATATATTTGGCGACGGCATCCGTTTCGCTGGCGGCATCTTTGCCGAACAGCTTCGCGGTGCCGCTGTCGGCCTTTACGATGCCCGTCAATATTTTCATCGTCGTCGATTTGCCGGCGCCGTTCGGGCCAAGAAAACCAAACGAGGTGCCGGGCTTCAGCGAAAAAGTGACGTTTTCGAGCGCCTGCTTTTTGGCGTACGCTTTTCGCAGTCCTTTGACCTCTAGCATATATTCGTTGTTAGATGCAGTATAATCAGCCGCCTTTGGCGGATGGATCGTTTGAACCATGTTTTTTTCCTCCTATAAATCCAGTTTCTTTTCAAGCAAAAACGCCGTGATCCGAAGCACTGCAAAGGCCAGGATCCAGTCCAGCGCGACGATGGCCGGAAGCTCCAGCGGATAGGAAGCCCAAAGGCTTTGCTCCGGTGAAAAGCTTGATTCGGGAATGACGATGTCCGTCAAGGAATACGTCAGGCCGAGGGCCGCCATGAAACCAACCCACAGGATCGGCGCCAAAGGACGGATGACGGTGTGTTGAAGAATGCCCATTAGGATGCCGACCGCGATGATCAGCGGGCTCAACGTGACGATCAGCGACAGCCACTGGATTCCGGTCGCCATAAACTCCCGGGTCATTTCGAACGAATAGTAGGGGATGGTGAAGGAAAGAATCATGACGTATACAGACGTGATGACAAACAGCATGAGGATCGCTGCCCATACCTTCAGCCAGCTGCCCAGCCATTTGGCGGCAATGAGCCGCATGCGGGATGCGGGAATCGTGAGCCACCAGCCGTAGGTTTCGTTGCCCCATTCGTTTTTGACGGACCCGAATCCAAGGAAAAATACGATGTATGGAAAACCCAGGGTAATGGTCCAAATGGCATTAACCTGAAGATCGTTCCGCAGGGCAAAATAGGTAGCGGTACCGATCATGGCGGCCAGGATGCATAAAAAGTAGGCCCACCACCAACCTCGGGGAATGCGGGTCCGGTTTTGCTTTTTCCAGTTTCCTTTGCTTCTGAACTCGTGCCGTACCAAATCACGGAAAACTGCGGAAAACATTAATCGTTCCACTCCTTCGCGTACAATTTGCGGAAAACGTTCCGCAGCGAGCCGTATTCCGCCCGCAAATCCTCGGAATTGCCGGACCAGATGGCACGGCCTTCCTTCATCATGACCGTGTAGTCGAACAGCCCCTCCACTTCCTGGATGTCATGGGTGCTGATCAGGATGGACTGCTCGCTTTCTTCCAGGTAATCGATCAGACTGGCGACGATCGCTTCCCTGGACATGACGTCAATCCCTGTAAACGGCTCGTCGAGCACGACAAGATCCACGTCCCGCGCAAGGCATAAAATGAGCATAATCCGCGCTTCCTGGCCTTTGCTCATGCCGCCGACGCGCATGTCGAGGTCGATCTCCATTTCGTCCGCCAGCTGAATCGCGCGTTCCATGGAGAAGCCGGCAAGGAAAGAGTTTCCCCATTCGAGCGCTTGCCGGGCCGTATGATTCGGATACCATCGGGCGCGGTCGGGAAGATAGGCGATGCTTTCGTTCGTCCGCCAGCCCGGCGTTTTTCCCAGCACCTCGATCCGTCCTTCGTCAGGTTTCACCATGCCCGTCAACGTACGGAAAAAAGTCGATTTGCCGCAGCCGTTCGGGCCCAGTATGCCGGTGATCCTTCCTGCGGGAATCGCAAGTTCAAGCCGATCCAGCGCGATTTTTTTGCCGTAACGCTTCGTTACCTGATGGCATTCCACAATGTTTGGGGTCATAATCCGTATCCTCCCGTCCCCGAATCTTTTTTCCCCCGGACGTATTTCTCGATGTCTTCCCATGAAAGTCCGAGGCTTTCCATCTGCTCCATGAAACTGTCGATATATTTGGCGGCCAGAGCCGTTCGAAAGGAGGCCACGTTTTCGGCGGAGGAGGTCACGAACGTGCCTTGACCCCGGCGTTTCTCCGTCAATCCGTCCCGTTCCAGCTCCTGATAGGCCCGCATCACGGTATTCGGATTAATCCGCAGTTCCTGGGCGAGCTCTCTGACCGATGGCATTTTGTCTCCCAAAGCAATCTCTCCTTTTGCTATTGCGCTTCTGGCTTGGTCCAGTATCTGTTCATATAAAGGTTGACTGAAATCGATCTGAAAATGCAGCGAGCCAACCTGCTGTTCTTCCATAGAGGTTCCTCCCACCGTACCGAAGTACGATTAGTGATTTAAGTGTATTATATCACTTAATACACCTAATACAATAGGCAAGACCAAATTTTTTGAAGTGGAGAGTTTATCCAACGCAAAAAACCTGTCCCTTCCCGGATGGGAAAAGACAGGCGGTGCGCGTGCTCGCGTGCAAGGCATGCAAGCCAGGGAAGACGTATTGTTCTCGAACAGCTTGGGTCAAATGCGGTCCGCTTTCTTTGAAGTCATGGTGATCGACGCGCTTTTTTTGCCGTTTTGCAAAAATTTGACGTACAGGAAGATCGAAAGGGCGACGACGCATTCGGACAACGGGATGGACAGCCATACGCCGCTTGTGCCCAGCAGGTGAGGCAGCACCAGCAGGAAGATGACCATCAGAATGATTTCCCGCGACAACGTGATCCATACGGCTGCCTTGACCTGCTCGGTTGCCTGAAAATAAGTCATCATGACGAAGTTGACGCCCATGAACATATAGCCGATGAAAAACAACCGGATGCCGTTGACCGCCAGCGACCGGACCTCTGCGGAGAAATCGCCGAACAGCGACACGATGCCTCCCGCGGACACGAGGCCAAAAAGAAATACGGCAATGCCGGAGACGATGGCCGTAACGACGGCGATCCGGACGGTTTGCACTTCGCGCAGGCGCAGCTTGGCGCCGCGATAGTAGCTGATCAGCGGCTGAACCGCCGAGCCCATGCCGAGGAACAGCATCAGCATGACGCTGTGGGCGTAATTGAGCACCGAAAAAGCGGCGACGCCTGCCGTCCCGGCCCAACGCACCATCGCCACGTTGTATCCGATCGTGAATACGGATAATCCGACTTCGGATATAAAGCTTGGAAAGCCGATCGTCAGCGTCCGGATGGCCAGCCGGAGGGAGAAATACGGCTTGACGAAAGAAAGCGTCCGTTCCTTGCGGAAAAAATGGACGAATAGGACCAGCGCGCCGACCAGCGTGGCGGCGACGGTCGCCAATGCCGAACCTTTGACGCCCATATCCAGCACGTACAGGAATACATAGTTTAAAACAATGTTCAACACCGCCGAAACGACCATCGAGACCATGGACAGATTCGGGTTGCCGTCATTGCGGACGAACAGGCTGAACGTATTTTGGATCGTAATGATAAAGCCGTACGTGAGCAGCACCGTCATATATTCAAGCGCATACGGGAGCGTATCCCGGTTGGCCCCGAGCGCATAAGCCAACGGAATTCGCAGCAGATAGGCCGTGAGCGCGACGAGCATCGTCAAAACGAAAATAAGGATAAGCGAATGCGTGAATATCCGCTGCGCCTGCTTCGCGTTTTTCGCGCCTTTCGATTGGGAGAACAGGGTTGCGCCGCCGATCCCGAGCCATAGCGACATGGCGAAAAATACGGAGAAAACCGGGGATGCGATGTTGATGCCGGCCAGCGCCAGCGCGCCCAGGCGGTGACCGACGAAAATGCCGTCGGCCACGACGTTGATCGACATCATCAGCATCCCGACAAGGGAAGGAATGAGATAACGTACGAATACTTTGCCTACGGGGTCGGTTTCCATTGCGGGCAAAAGCTTTTTTTCTTGACTCATGAGAGTTCCTCCATAACTTGATCAAGCTTGTTTAAGATTGTTAAAGTTTCATTCGGTCGGCTTCCGTCGCCGACGGAGCGGCCGGCGGTTCCGTCAGGCCGGTAATGCCGTATAGGAAAACATGCATCGCTTTAAGGTACAGCGCGCGCGCCTCCTCAAAAGACATTTTGTTCGAAGAGAACTCCATGCCAGCAAGCATGCCTTCAAGGATAATGCTGAGCATGCGCGCGTCGTCCGGTTTGAATTCGCCCGTCCGCATGCCCTCTTCCAGCAGCTCTTCATAATTGCGGAGATACCCGTGCATCATCGCTTCGATCCGGTCCTGATTCGGAGACGTAATCAGCTCGGTCGCGTAAAACTCGTTCATCGCCTTGGTGAGCGGATGCTGGAATCCGTCCATCAGAAAATGCTCGACCAGCGCGATCATCTGCTCCTTGACGGTATGGTATTTGGCCTTTTTCGCCTGGAACTGCTCGGCCCATTCCCGGTTCCATTCGTCAAGCAGGTGCAGCAGCAGCCCTTCCTTGTTTTTGAAATGGTAATAGATATTGCCTTTGCTGATTTGCGTGGCGGCGACGATATCCTCGATCGAGGTGGAGGCATATCCTTTTTGCCCGAACAAGGCGCGGGCGGCATCGGCGATTTTCTGTTTCGTCTGCTGGCTGGAAAGCTGTTTTTTGTTCATGAACCTCACCTCACCTTGGCTCCAATATTTATACTGAACGTTCATTCTAAAATAATTCTATTTCAGTATATCCGCACGACATTCGAATTTCAAATCTACGGAAAAACGATAAACGCAAAAGGGAGGGGGAAGCATGACGGGATGTGGGGATGCTTGGCCCCTGAGAACGCGGCTGCTAAGGAAGAAGAAGCGGATGGCTCCGGGGGGAAGGGGCCTGTTGAAACCGGATACGTGGAACAGGTAGAATGAGGAAAAAAGGATGACTTAGAAAGCGGGGTGGGGAAGATCGGATTGCAGGCATTGGTGCTTGGCGCCACGGGGCTTGTGGGCGGAGAGTTGGTTGCGGAACTGCTGCGCAGCGAAGCCTATGATGCCGTCGTCGTGCTGACGAGGCGTCCATTGGCGGTTCGCCATCCGAAGCTGCGGGAAACGATCATCGACTTAGAGGCGCTGGAGGATCATGCGGAAACGTTCCGGGGCGTCAGGGATGTGTTTTGCTGTCTTGGCACGACGATCCGAAAAGCGGGATCGCAGGCGAAATTCCGCAAGGTCGACCTTGAATATCCGCTGCGGGCGGCGAAAATAGCGAAACGTCAAGGCGCCGGGCAGTTTTTGGCCGTTACCGCGATGGGGGCCGATCCCAATTCCAAAATCTTCTACAACCGGGTCAAGGGCGAGGCCGAAAAAGCCATGGCTTCCGTGGGCATCCAAGGCGTGCATTTGTTTCGGCCGTCGCTGCTGCTCGGCGAGCGAAACGAATTCCGCTTCGGCGAGGCGGCAGGGGCCTGGGTCATGAAAAGCCTGGACCCCCTCATGCGGGGCAAAGCGGCCAAATACCGGGCCATGCCGGCTAGGACCCTTGCGCGAGCCATGGTGAACATCGCTTTAACGGGGACGGCCGGCGTCCATATATACCCGAACGACGTGATTCGCGTGCTTGGCACGGAGGCGGAAGATGGCTGCGTGAATGCTTGAAGCGTCTCGCGCTCTTTCGATGGCGATAGCATAAAAACAGACAAGCGTCCCGGGATCCGTCATGGATCCGAGGGACGCTTATTTTTTCGCCGATCAGCAAGCGGAACGCGGGGGAAGCCTCAGCGCACGGCCTGCTCCTTCCGGTACTCGTTAGGGGTTTGGCCTTCCTGCTTTTTGAAGACCTTGCTGAAATATTTTTCGTCCTGGTAGCCGACCATTTCGGCGACCTGCGCGATGCGCAGCTGCGGGTTCAGCAGCAGCAGCTTCGCTTTTTCGATGCGCACGCCCGCAAGGAAATCCGATATGTTCACGCCGAATTCCTGCTTGAAGCGGCGGGAGATGTATTCGCGGCTCAGGAAAAAGCGGGCGGCCATGTCCTGCAGCGAGATATCCTCGGCATAATGGTTCTCCAAATACGAAGCGATGTCGTAAATGATGTGGTTTTCCCGGGAATGCCGCTGCGTGAGAATCCGGCTGGCCGCCGTCAGCCGGCCTTCGTATTGGGCTTTCCAGAGCGGGAAGGAAAGCCTTCCCTGCGGGTCGAGCGGAAGCGACCGCGGGAGTTCGAGCAGCGCGTCCTTTTCGGGTCCGTCCTGGGACGGGCTATCGTTGTGGTCCATCCACTGCTTCAGCATCCAGTCCCATTCGGCATTCCACTGCTCGAGCTGCTCCGGCGTTACCGCGCCGAGCTCCCCGACCCGGCTCATCCAGGCGTCCACCGCGGCTCCGATTTTTTCCGCGCTGCCGCTGAGCGCGGCCAGCCGGAAGCTCTCTTCGTGCGAGCTTAGACGAAGCGGTTTCGGGGGCTGCGGCGCGTCGCCGTGAAGCCAGCCGGAACCGCTTAACGCGTTCCGCCGCCACAGGGCCAGGCGGGCCTCCTGATAGGAAGCGGCTATCCCTTGCGGAAAAGGCAGGCACGATCCGGCCCCGATATGCACCTGCCGGCGCAGCGTCAGGTCGATTCCCTGCCGGATGTTTTCAAGGACGGCCTGATGCGGCATCGTTTCGTCCCATAGCAGCATGACGATTTCCTCGGGGCGTCCCAAATGGTGAAAGGCGATGCCTTTTTGTCCGGACATCAGCACTTCATTGCAGATATTGATCAGCGTAAAGTACAGCAGCTCCGGCATCTGCCCGAATTTATCCAGCACCTCGTGATCGAGCTGGGCGGTGCTGATGACGGCGGCACGGCAGGAGGCTGCGGAATCCGGCAGGCCGAACTCGTCCCGGAGCTGCCGGGCCAGTTCCTCTTTGCCGCCGGGGCCGCCGATGAGGTCGGTCAGCAGCTTGTCCGCGTAATGCGGCCGCATCCGGTTCAGCTCCATGTTTTGGCGCGTGCTGAGCCGGTCCTGCAGCGCTTCTTTCCGTACGGCCTCCACGGCTTTTTCCAATGCTTCGTTCAGCGCATCCGGATCGACCGGCTTCAAAATATAATCGAGGCCGCCGCTCCGGATCGTGTGCCGCACCAGCTCGAAATCGTCGTATCCGCTGATGACGATCGTTTTGACATCGGGGCGGTTGTCCTTGATCCATTCGAGCAGTTTGGTGCCGTCCATCCTTGGCATGCGCATGTCGGTCATCACGATTTGCGGGGATTCCTCCGCGATGAGCTCCACGGCCGCTTGCCCGTCGGATGCTTCAAGAATGCCCGTCACTCCATGCCCGTCCCAATCGGCCAGCATTTTGATCGCATCCCTCACGTGCTTTTCGTCATCCGCTATCAAAACCTTCATCATTCGTTCGTCTCCTTCGTATATTTCGCTTTGGTGTGTATTCGGGCGGTGATCCGGACGCCTTGCGGCTCGATGTTTTCGATGTGCAGCGCCGATCCGTGCTCGTTGTACAGCTGAAGGCGCATCATGACGTTGTGCAGCCCGATTCCATACTCCCCGTTTCCGTCAGCCTGCGTCCCGCTTTGCTGGCGTTCGAGCCCGGCGGCGAGGCGGCTTAGCACGTCCGGCGGAATCGACTCCCCGTTATTTTCGATCGTAACCGTGAGGACGCCTTCCGGCTCCATCCGGCTTATGATGGCGAGTTTTCCTTTCCCGCCTTCCGGATTGTCCATCCCGTGCTTGAAAAAGTTCTCGACGAGCGGCTGCAAAATCATTTTCGGCACCTGCACCCCCAGCGTGTCCGGCTCCAGAAGGAGCGAAAATTCCAGCTGATCGCCAAACCTCTCCTTTTGCAAATCCAGATACAGCTTCACGTGTTCCGCTTCATCCTGAATCGTGACGAGCGCGTCGTTGTTGTTCATGCTGTAGCGCATGATTTTCGCGAGGGATGAGAGCAGGGCATAAATCCGGGGCGCGTTGTGATGAAGCGCCAGCGTGCCGATCGACTGCAGCGTGTTGTATAGGAAATGCGGATTGATCTGGGCCTGCAGCGCCTTGAGCTGATTGGTTTTGTTGGCCAATTCCAGCTTGTATTCGCGCAAAATGAGGTTGTTGATCGTATCCATCATCTGCCTGAACCTGGCGAACATGATGCCCGTTTCGTCGCGGCTGCTCCAATCGATATCGACGTTCAGCTGGCCGGATTGGATCCGGTTCATGTAGCTGGTCAAACGTTTGATCGGCTCGGTGATGCGCACCGAAATGAACAGCGTGCCGAAGATGATCACGAGCAGGGCGATGACGGCGATGACCGTATTGATTTTCGTGAGCTCGGTGGCCCGCTCATACAGCGTCGCGTTCGGGATTCGCTTGATAATCGTCCAGTCCGTATAAGGCGTTTGCATCTTTTCGTACACATGCATCGCGCCGTTCATTTCAAAATAGCCGGTGACGTTTTGGCCGATATGGTCAAGCACGGCTTGATCCTGCAGCTTTTGGCCGATTTGCTCGTCGTTGCCGGAATAAATGACGCTGCCGCCCTGGTCGACGATGACCAACTGCTCGTTCTTTTTATTAAACAGCTGTTCGCAAATGGCTGCAACCGAATCGAGCCTGACGTCGATGGCCAGCACCCCCAGCACCTTTTCCGAAGGGATGTTGGTGATCGTCCGGTGGAAGGTGAACACCTGGCGCTTCGTATACGAGGTCGGCGACGGGGGAAAACCATAATCATGGCTGTTATGGGTCGGCTCGACGGCGGTCGTGAATCTTTCGTACGGCACGGTGCTGACGTAAGGCACGGGACGGAACTCCCGTTTCGGAAAGGTGGCCGGCGTCACGAGCGTCGATTGGTTGGACTGCGAAGCATGCAGGTAGATCCGCTCGATGCCGCTCACCGTGTTTTGTATGTTTTGCAGCAGCGTAAACACCTCGGCCACGGCGCGGTAATCGTCGGGAATTTTGCGCAGGTTCCGCAAAAAATTGGCGTCGTTATACACGACGAGCGAAGCCTTGTTGATATTGTCCAAATAATTGCTCAGATTCGTTTTCCCCTGAAAAATCAAATGCCGGTTTTCCTCCAGCGCCTGCTCCTTAATCGTCTCCTTCGTATGGATATACGTGATGCTGATGGACAGCAGCAGCGGTATCGTCGTCGCCAGCAGCATGAACTGGATCAGCCGCGAGCGGATGCTGCGAAACTTCATCGGTTTGTCCCTTTCGTTCAAATAATGGCCTCTTTTCGGCATATCAATATTTTCCCCCTAACGGTTCACGATCCTCCGTTTTTTTTGTAAACGCATTCCTCCATACTTAACCTACAGACAGTCAGAGTATTTTTTGCAAAGGGGAGAATCGGGATGAATCGCAAAAAAACGTCCGGGCTGCTTCAGCAGCTGGTGTTCGTGGGGCCGTCCACGCTCTTTTTTACCGTCATTATTGTGATTCCGTTCCTGCTGGGCCTCTATTACTCCTTCACGAGCTGGAATGGAGTATCCGGCGAGGTCACCTGGGTCGGCATCGACAATTTCAAACAAATATTAACGAAAGATCCCGACTTTGGGAAGGCTTTCTGGTTTACGGTCCGCTTTACGGTGATCGGCATTATTTTAACCAATCTGCTCGGATTTTTCCTGGCGTATTTCCTGACGAAGCCGCTGAAGACGCGCAACGTGCTGCGCACCGTCTTTTTCATGCCGAACGTGATCGGCGGCCTGCTGCTGGGTTTCATCTGGCAGTTCATTTTCGTCAAAGGGTTCTCTGCGGTGGGCGATGCCACCGGCTGGCATTTCTTCAACCTGCCTTGGCTCGGCGACGCGACGACAGCGTTTTGGGGCATCGTGATCGTGTTCGTTTGGCAAACCGCGGGTTATTTGATGGTCATCTACATTTCGTCGATCAACAATATTCCGAAGGACATTATCGAAGCGGCGGAAATCGACGGGGCCAGCAGGCTGCAAATTTTGAAAACGGTCATTATGCCGCTGGTCATGCCGGCCGTTACCGTCTGCTTGTTCCTGGCGATCTCCTGGTCCTTCAAAATGTTCGACCTGAACCTGTCGCTGACGAAAGGCGGGCCGTTCCGCTCGACCGAATCCGTGGCGCTGAACATTTACAACGAGGCGTTCCAGAACAACCGTTACGGGCTGGGCACCGCCAAAGCGATCATATTCTTCGTCGTCGTGGCGGTCATTACGAGCCTGCAGGTGAAATTGACGAAATCGAAGGAGGTTGAATCCTGATGGAAGTATCCAAAAAATACCGCTTCGGAACGCTTGCGACCGAAATCGTCATGGTCGTCATCGCGCTGCTCTTCCTGATTCCGTTCTACTTCCTGTTCGTGAATTCGGTCAAAACGTTCGGCGATCTACTCACGAATGCCGCCAGCTGGCCGAAAAGCTTCGAATGGCACAACTACAGCAAGGCGTGGGACATGACGAATTTCCCGTCGGCCTTCAAAAACTCGCTGATCGTCACCGTATTCAGCAACGTGCTGCTCGCGTTGTTCAGCGCGATGGCGGCATACCGGATGGTGCGCCACAACAGCCGTTTCAACCGGTTTTTGTTCGCCATTTTCGTCGCGGCCATGGTCATTCCGTTCCAGTCGATCATGATTCCGCTCGTGAAAGTGATGAGCTCGCTTAGCTTGATGAACAGCATACCGGGATTGATCGTGAGCTACCTCGGTTTCGGCGTGCCGCTTAGCGTATTCCTGTTCCACGGGTTCGTCAAGTCGATTCCGCTGGAGATCGAGGAGGCCGCGCGGGTAGACGGCACCAACACCTACGGCACCTTCTTCCGGATCGTGCTGCCGCTTTTGAAACCGATGTTCGTTACGGTTATCATTTTAAATACGCTGTGGATCTGGAACGATTACCTGCTGCCGTCCCTGGTGCTGCAAAGCGCCGATCTGCGGACGATACCGATCGCGACGTTCGCGTTTTTCGGGCAGTTCACGAAGCAGTGGGACTTGGCGCTGCCGGCGCTTGTGCTCGGCATCTTGCCGGTCATCATATTTTTCCTGGCGATGCAGAGATATATCGTGGAGGGCATTACGCAGGGCGCGGTCAAGGGCTGATGAATGCATGAAACGGGGCGGGGCTTCACAGGTCAATCCGCTCCCCCTGTTTGATCAATATCGTAAGTGCTCATTGGCGACGCCGGTTTTTATAATGAAGAAGTAAACGATTACAAAGATAAAAAACATGGCAGGATTCGGTTCACACCGCAAAAAGGGAGGACTCATTCATGAAAAAACGTTCTAAAATCACGCTTGCTTCGATGCTCGCGCTTTCCGTTGTTCTGGCGGGCTGCGGCTCGAAAACGGACAAAACGGCCGACGGCGGAAGCGAAGGGCAAGGCGGCACCAAAACGATTCATATTTTCCAGTTCAAAGTCGAAATCGCGGAAGCGCTCAATAAACTAAAAGCCGATTACGAGGCAAGCCATCCCGGCATCAAGCTGGATATCCAAACGGTCGGCGGCGGTTCCGACTACGGCGCGGCCCTGAAAGCGAAATTCGCGTCCGGCGAAGAACCCGACATTTTCAACGTCGGCGGGTATACGGATCTGAACACCTGGGCGGACAAGCTTGAGGATCTGTCGGGCGAAAAATGGGTTAGCGACATGGTGGACGTGTCCAAAGACCAAATCACGAAAGACGGCAAAATTTACGGCATGCCGATGAACCTTGAGGGCTACGGCTTCGTCTACAACAAGGACCTGTTCAAAAAAGCGGGCATCACCGAAACGCCGAAAACGCTGACGGAGCTGGACGCAGCCGCCAAAAAGCTGCAGGATGCCGGCATCACGCCGTTCGTCAACGGCTACCAGGAGGGCTGGATTTTGGGACAACATACGCTGAACGTAGCGTTTTCCCATCAGAAGGACCCCGGCGCTTATATCGAAGGCCTGAACAAGGGTACGGAAAAATTCGCGGGCAACCCGCAGATGGACGGGCTGATGAAGCTGTTTGACCTGACGCTGAAATACGGCAACAAAAACCCGCTGACGACCGACTACAACACGGAAATGACCATGTTCGCAAACGGCCAGGCCGCGATGACGCAGCAGGGCAACTGGACGCAGGTGCAAATCGACGGCATTACGCCGAACATGAACATCGGACTCCTGCCGATGCCGATCAGCGATAACGCGGAAGAAAACGACAAGCTGCTCGTCGGCGTGCCGAACAACTGGGTCGTCAACAAAAACTCCAAAGTTAAAGACGACGCGAAGGAATTTTTGAACTGGCTCGTGACGTCCGATCAAGGCAAAAACTACATCACGAAGGAATTCAAGTTCATCCCGGCGTTCAAGAGCATCGACGCGACGGAACAGGATCTCGGCGCGCTGGGCGCGGAAATCCTGAAATACAGCAAAGAAAACAAAGTGCTCAGCTGGCAGTTCGCCCGATTCCCTGAAGGCGCTTGGAATGAATTCGGTTCGAGCATGCAAAGCTATATTGCAGGCAAATCGGACAAAGACCAGCTGCTGGCGGATTTCCAAAAAACATGGGATAACCTGAAAAAATAAAAAGAACGAAGCGGCATCGGCCGATAAGAGGAGGCTCCCTTTGAACATTCGAAAGGAGCCTCTTTCCATCCCGGACATCCGTACAAAGGCGTCACAACTACGGAAAACGCAAGGAATCGGCATCATGTGCACCAAGAAGAAGGAGCGAGAGACATGGAAGGAAGCGAAGCAATCCGCCCGGACAAATACACGGAGGCGGGTCACACGGAAACAGGAAGATACTTGGGTGCGTTCCAAAAGCTGGAGCGGCGCGGGGATGCGTTTGTTTTGCGGGCCGAACGCGGCGGAGCGGCGGTATTGTTCCCGGCGGACGGAATATTCCGGATCAAATTTTTTTGGCAGGGAGAACCGGACTTGTCGTCGACGGTGGCGATCGACCCGGCGTTCAGGCAAAAAAGCGAAAGCGAGATCGGGCTGGAGGAAACCGGCGACCGGGTGATCCTTCGTACTTCCCTGATCGCGCTTGAAATCGACAAAACCACGTTTGCGTTCACGGTCCGCGACAAGGAAGGGAAGGTTCTCTGCCGGCAGACCCGCCTTGTGTGCCAACCGCGGAGCGGCGTGCACGCGGTATATGACATGCCGCAGGACTCGCATTTTTACGGCCTCGGAGAGAAATCCAGCTTCCTCGACAAACGCGGCGAGCGTTACACGAACTGGAACACCGACGTTTATGCGCCCCATGTGCCGGAAATCGAGGCGCTGTACCAATCGATCCCGTTCGTGATCCACATGGCCGGGGGAACGAGCTGCGGCCTCTTCTTGGATAACCCGGGCCGGACCGAGGTGGATATGAGAACGCATGCCGAAGCGTTTACGATGGGCTGCAGCACCGGGGATTATGATCTCTACTTCATCGCGGGGCCGTCTGTGAAGGACGTGGTCACGCGCTATACGGCGCTGACCGGACGCATCGAGCTGCCGCCGAAATGGGCGCTCGGGTACCATCAATCCCGTTACAGCTACATGGATCAGGAGGAGGTATTGGAGCTCGCGCGCACCTTCCGCGAAAAAAACATACCGTGCGACGTCATTTATTTGGATATCCATTATATGGACGGGTACCGGGTGTTTACGTTCGATCCGCTGCGTTTCCCCGATCCGGAAGCGATGATCAAGGAGCTGCGCGGCATGGGCATCCGCATCGTGCCGATCGTCGATCCGGGCGTCAAAAAGGATCCGAAATACGACGTGTACAGGGAAGGCGTGCAGCAGGGGCATTTTTGCACCAAGCTCGAAGGCGACATTTATTTCGACGAGGTATGGCCCGGAACAAGCGCGTTCCCGGATTTCACCGATGACCGGACGTCGAAGTGGTGGGGGGATCTTCATTCCTTTTACACGGAGAACGGAATCGAAGGCATCTGGAACGACATGAACGAACCGGCCGTGTTCAATGAGAGCAAAACGATGGACCTGGACGTCATGCACCGGAACAACGGCCATTTGAAGACGCATGAGGAGCTGCATAACCTTTACGGGCTGCTGATGTCCAAGGCGACGGCGGAGGGGCTGAAGCGGCAGCTGGACAACCGCCGCCCGTTCGTGCTGACCCGCGCGGGGTATGCCGGCATTCAGCGTTACGCGGCGGTATGGACGGGAGACAACCGCAGCTTCTGGGAGCATATGGCGCTGGCGATGCCGATGGTGCTGAACATGGGCCTGTCGGGTTTGCCTTTCGCCGGTCCCGATATCGGCGGCTTTGCCCACCATACGTCGGGACAGCTGCTTGTGCGGTGGACGCAAATGGGCGCGTTTTTCCCGTATTTCCGCAACCATTCCGCAATCGATACGCTGCGACAGGAGCCTTGGGCGTTCGGCGCGGAGACGGAGGAGATCATCCGGAAGTACATCGGTCTTCGCTACCGCTGGCTGCCGCATATCTACAACCTCTTCCAGGAAGCGGCGGCCACAGGCCTGCCGGTGATCCGCCCGCTTGTGCTGGAATATCCGAATGACCCGAACGTGACCAACCTATGCGACCAATTCCTGCTCGGCGATGCCGTGCTGATCGCGCCGGTTTATCGCCCCGATACGGATCACCGCGCCGTTTATTTGCCGGAAGGCCGATGGTTCGATTATTGGACGGGCGAAAAGCTCGAAGGGGGACGGCATATTCTGGCCGCCTGCCCGCTGGATACGATGCCGATGTACGTCAAATCCGGGGCGATCGTGCCCGAGGGCGCGCTTGCGCAGCATGCGGACGACCAGACGAACGGGAACCTGACGTTCCATATCTACGGCGCGGAAGCCCAAAGCGGATTCCAGGCGGAGTACAGCCTTTACGAGGATGACGGCGCCACCTACGATTACCGCGATCAAACCTACTCCCGTTTGAATGTACGCCTTGAAGGCCAAGAGGGAGGCCTCAAGCTGTCGTATGCCTATGCGCATCGACAATACGAGGCGAACCGGAGCCTGCTGCGGTTTAAGCTTTGCCGTCCGGAATTCGCTCCGAGCGGGGTGCAGGGGCTGGATGCCATTACGGCCGAGCAGCTCGGCGAAGGAGCCGAAGGCTGGCATGTGGACGGAGAAGGCAGCCTGATCATCCAGGCGGCGGACCGGCCGTCCGGAGCAAGCTGGATGATCACAGCCGCAAATTAACGCATGAGCCAAGCCTGTTTTGAACCGGAATCCCGGGGAAAAACAGGCTTGTTTTTTTAGGCGAAACCGTTTCCCCCTTTGCGTTCGAAGCCGTTTGCAGAGGCAGAGTCCCGCGCGCCGCCGCTCCCGAACAAAACTTCGTCATGTGCCGAAAAATAACGATTGAGGTTTTTAAATTCGGCGGTTTTCGTATAAGATGAAGATATTATGTTTAATCACGGAAACGACAGGAGACAACCATGAATCAACCGCTATATGGCGTATGGCTAGGAGACGTGTTTTTTTGTTTTTCGGGAGAAATGTCCGAACCGAAGGTAGACGCGTGGAGCAAGGTCGTCAGATCGCTCCAGCTTCCGGACGGGTCGAAGCCGTTTAAGCAGGCGGTTCTCCGGCTGGCGGAGCTTCGGTACCCTTCGCCGTCCGCCGGCCAGCGAACGGCCCGGCGCGGCGAAAAGCGGCAGCTGATGGGCAGAACGCTGGAGGGGCTGGCCCTTTCGCCGGCCGATGCCTTTCACATGCTGCTCGCTTTGGATGAAGCCGCCTGCTCGCGCCTCGGCCTTCGGCCGGGAGCGGAGATGGGCTATTGGGCCAAGGCTGCGCGTTTTGCGCTGGAGCTGCTGATTCGCGGCCAAATCGCGCCGGGAACGGCCGAGGTATCCGCGGGAGGCACCCGGCGGCGCGCGGGCGTGCTTGCGCTGACGGGCAGCTGGAAGCCAAGGCTGCGCGAGCCGCATGACGTGGAGCGTTTCAGGCAGCTTGCCGGCGCCATGCCGCCGGTCGGGCTTGGCGTGCCCGCGCTTCTTGGAAGCGAGCCGATGACGAAACATGAGGCGGGGGCAGCGGTGCTGCATTCGTTTCTCAGCGCGATGATCCATGCCAGCGTGCAGGAGATCGTGCGGGCGCAGGAAGGCAAGCTGTCGCGGTATCAGGCCGACTACCGGCGCGGAACGTCGCCGCTGGCCGAGCTTTGGTGGAACAGCCTGCTGACGGCGAGCCGGACGATTTCCGTTCAGGGAACGACGGAAGAGATCACGGGTTTGGCCGAGGACGTGGCGGCCGCGGGGTTTACTTCGGTTCCCGAAGGCCCGCAGGACGAGGAGCGTTCCAGGTCCGGCCGGCTGCGGCTCGGATTTCGCCTTGCTCCGAACCATACGGAGGAGCAGGAGCGCTGGAAGGTAACCTTTTGGGCGGAATTTCAGGACGAATTCGGCGCCTGGCTGCCGGCCGCGGCGATCTGGGGATACAAGGAACGCGACATTGAGCGGCGCGGGAAAACCTATATGAACGTGCAGGAGCAAATGCTGACCCTGCTGGGGGAAGCGGCCGAACTCTCCCCTGAAATCGCCGCGGCGCTTACCGTGCCTGCGCCCCAGGGGTTGGAGCTGTCGAGCGAAGAAATGGTGGCGTTCGTAAGGCATTCGGTTCCGCGGCTGAACAAGGCGGGAATGGCCGTGCAGATGCCGTCCAAATGGAGCCGGAAGGGCCGGCGGCGGGTCGGGTTGTCTTTAAAAATGCAAACCGACGACCATAAACCGGGCCTCCCCGTGGTCGGCATGGAGCAGCTGGTCTCCTTCCGCGTGGAGGCGGCGCTTGACGGGCTAACGCTGTCGCGCGAGGAGCTGGCCGAGCTGGCCGAAGCTTCCTTGCCTTACGTCAAATTCCGCGGGGAATGGATCGAGCTGGATTTGAAGGAAATCCGCCAGGTTCTCCGCTATTTGAAAAAACATGACGAAGGCGAAATGGACCTTTCGGAATGGCTTCATTTATCGGCGGAAGAAGGCGGGGAGCGGTTCTGGAAAGGCATTCCGGTGCTCGGGCTTGAAACGGCCGGGTACCTTGAGTCGCTGCTGGGCGAAGACGGCCCGCGCAAAGTGCCGGTCAGACCGGTGCCGGCATCGCTGCACGGCGTGCTGCGCCCGTATCAGGAGCGGGGATTTCAATGGCTGTCCGCCATGAGGGACATGGGCTTCGGCGTCTGCCTGGCGGATGACATGGGTTTGGGCAAAACGATTCAGGTCATTACTTGCCTGCTGGAACAGCACCGGAAGGGCATGAATCCGGTCCTGATCGTATGCCCGACGTCGCTGCTCGGCAACTGGCAGCGCGAGCTGCAGCGGTTTGCCCCGGATTTGAACCTGTATATCCACCACGGCAACCGCCGGCTGCACGGCGAACAGTTTTTGCAGGAAGCCGGCAAACATGACCTGGTGTTGACCACGTACCACTTGGCGGGAAGGGACGGAGCAGACCTGGCCGCCATGGCCTGGACGTCCGTCGTGTTGGATGAAGCCCAATACATTAAAAACCACCGCACCAAACAGGCGCAGAGCGTGATGAAGCTGTCGGCCCCCCACCGCATCGCGATGACGGGAACGCCGGTGGAGAACCGCCTGGGCGAGCTTTGGTCGATTTTTCACTTTTTGAATCCGGGATACCTCGGCACCGCGACATCGTTCCGGCAGCGTTATACGGCCAGCGATGCAGGGACGGAAAAACTGCAGGAGCTTCATAAGCTGGTCGCTCCCTTTATGCTGCGGCGCCTCAAAAGCGACCCGGATATCCGCAAGGATTTGCCGGAGAAGCTGGAAATCAAGTCGTATTGCGCGCTCACGCCGGTTCAGGGTGCCATGTACCAGGCCGTCGTCGAGCAGGTGATGGAGCAAATCGGGAACGAAACCGGCATTGCCCGCAAAGGGCTCGTGTTGTCCTCGCTGACCAAGCTGAAGCAGATTTGCGATTCGCCGCAGCTGCTCGGCAGGGAAGAAAAAGGGTCCAAGGGCGAATCCTCCGGCAAAATGGAGCGGCTCTGCGAGCTGCTTGACCAGATTCAGGAATCGGGGGAAGCCGCTTTGATTTTTACGCAATACGTGGCGATGGGGCATCTGATCGTGGCGCGCCTGGAGCAGCGGTACGGCGTCAAACCGTTCTTTTTGCACGGGGGCGTCTCCAAGCAGGAACGGGACCAGATGGTCAGCGCGTTCCAGAACGGGAAGGGTTCGCCGTTTTTCGTGCTTTCGCTGAAAGCGGGGGGAGTCGGCTTGAACCTGACCCGGGCGAACCATGTGCTGCATTACGACCGGTGGTGGAACCCGGCGGTGGAGAACCAGGCGACGGACCGCGTATTCCGCATCGGCCAGCAGAAAAACGTCCAGGTCCACAAGCTGATCTGCCAAGGAACGCTGGAAGAGCGGATCGACGAGCTGATCGAACATAAAAAGGCGTTGTCCGAGCAGGTCGTCGGCTCCGGGGAAACGTGGCTGACGGAAATGTCCGACAGCGAGCTCAGGGAACTGATTACGCTTCAGGGAGAAGATTGGATGTAACCTTCAAGAAGTAAGAACACAGCAGACCGGGAGGGGTACGATGACGAATTACATGGATACGTTCGAGCTGAGCATTGTCCCCGGCTGGATTCATGCCACAGCGGCGCCGGTCAAGGAGATCAGGCAAGGTGCGCCCTGGGAGGCCCATATACCGGCGGCTCCTTTTGCCGCGGAGGAAACCGCGGACATTCTCAGGGAGCTTGCCGGACATCCGCTTGAACTGCATGCTTTGCTGAAAGGGCAAATGCCTTTATGGCTCGAGGAGGACGTCATGTCGCAGTATGCGCCGGATTTGGACCAGGCAACATGCGCATGCGGGCAGGATGGCTGCGATCATATCCGGCTGGTTTTGGAAGAAGCGGAGCGAAAGTTTCGGGCGGAGCCGCTGCTCCGTTTGGCGCTGCTGGGGCTGCCGAGGGACCAGCTGCTGAACGCCGTCTTCCGGGATTGGGCCGAGCGGGTGCCTCCGGCCGCCGAATCCTCGGACGGTGATGCCTTGGGCAAACTTGAGGAAAAAGGAAAAGGCGGTCCGCTGGCGGGAGAATGGCTGGCCGAGGCTGCGGAGCAGGGTAAACTGCATGAGCCGGGAGCGGGGTTTCGCGACGTGGCTGTTTCATTGCGGACGGAGCCGGTTGACGAATTCGAGGTCGACGATTGGGCGGCGCTGCTGCCCCGGGTGAAGAACGTGCAGCAGATCATTCGCCAAATCGCGTCCGATGCAGCCGATAAAGCGCGGGAACGCGCGGACAAAATAAACAATCCGGCTCCATGACCCGCTGAAGGGTTCCGCAGTCTGCTTTTGGGGCTGCCGAACGGTCCCGTGACGATCCGTGACGTTCCATGCGCGATGCGCTTATTCCCAAAATTCGACTTGTTTTGCCGCAACTCCAAGAATCAAGTACAATGGACATAAATGACTGGCGAGGCAGAGTTAGGAGAATGGACATGAGCATGCAAACATGGAAAAAGGGATTATGGACGTGCCTGCTGGTAACCGCGCTTGTGCTTCCGACGGCCGTGCTGAGCGGCTGCGAGAAGACGGGCGGTTCCGGCAGCGAGCAGGGACAAGCCCTGAAAGGGGCGGGAAGCAGCGAACAGGAAAATCAGGTTCCGGCGGATCCGGTCATGCAAAAACGCAGCGAAAGCTCGCTGCAGGCGACGATCAAGGAAGAGGACGGAAAAGAAGTGGTCACGAATCCGGAGGCGATGACGGTCATCGTCAACAAGCAGCGGAGCCTGCCGGAAGGATACGAACCGTCCGACCTCGTGGAGCCGAACGTGCCGTTTTCCTTCGACGGGCCGCACGAGAAACGGCATATGCGCAAAGAGGCGGCTGAGGCCCTCGAAAAGCTGTTTGCGGGCGCGAAAGAGGACGGCATCGAGCTTCGGGCGGTCTCGGGGTACCGCTCGTACAAGCGTCAAAAATCCATTTACGAAAACAACGTACGGACCAAAGGCGAAGAATATGCTTCCCGCGTAAGCGCGGTGCCGGGAACGAGCGAGCATCAGACCGGCCTGACGATCGACGTATCCAGCCCGAGCGTCAACAATGAGCTGGAGGAAACGTTCGGCGACTCGCCGGAAGGCAAGTGGCTTGCCGAGCATGCGCCGGAATACGGCTTCGTGATCCGGTATCCTAAAGGCCGCGAGGACATTACGGGGTATGTGTACGAGCCGTGGCATATCCGCTACATCGGCGTGGACTTGGCGGAAGACGTGGCGAAAAGCGGCCTGACGCTGGAGGAGTATTTCGACGAGGCGAATATCAAGCTGTAGGCAAGGGAATAGAAGGTATCGCTTCCTTGGACAAAGATAAAGGACGGACAGGCATGTTAGCCTGATCCGTCCTTTTTTTGTGCAACGATGACTTGTCGTCCCGCTGTCGTTCATGGAGCACACGGGAAATTTCTGCCCTACTCCTCCTGGACTTCCTGCAATTCCTGCGGGTAATACTCCCCGGCCGACGCCAGGATTTCGTCGCGCAAGCGAAGCATTTGATGATCCAGCTTATCCGCGGCCACGGCCGCTTCCTTCAATTCGGTCACGACGTGGCGCGGAACCTGTTTATCGTATTTGTAAAAGATGATATGTTCCATGCTGGCCCAGAAATCCATCGCTAACGTCCGCATTTGAATTTCGACCTTCATCCAGCGCGTGCCTTCGAACAAAATGAGCGGGACCTCGACGATGACATGCAGGCTCTGGTAACCGTTAGGTTTTGGATTGGCGATGTAATCCTTGATTTCGATGATGCGAATATCGTCCCGATGCGAAAAATGATCGAGCAGACGGTAAATGTCCTGCACGAAAGCGCACACGATCCGCATGCCGGCAATATCGTGAATATGGTTCAAAATATTGTCCAGCGTAAACTCGATGCCCTTGCGCTCCAGTTTATTGATAATGCTTTTGGGTTCCTTGATCCGGACCTTGATATGTTCGATCGGGCTGTAGCCGTCTTGAAGCTTCAGCTCGGTCTTGATAAGTTTGATCTTATTTTGGAGCTCCTCCAGGGCAAGCTTATAAAGCATCGGAAGCCTTTTCCATTCATTGAATTGGTTCAGCAAATTGTTCTCGATATCAAGCTTTTCCAAATCCTTCAGGGTGACAGAGCCCACTGCAAGCTGATGATTCGATTCTTCTTTCAATGGTCGGTTCTCCTATATCTGCTTTTTTTGATGTGCCTTGCGACCGGATGCATGCTCCGATCCTCTACACTTATTTTACCTGAAAAGACGGACCCATGGCAAAAGCGTCATATGGGAATTGCGGATCGTTGTCATGTACCAAAAGATATCTGAAAGCAGCGGTCATATTCGAAATATCGGCTCATGAGGTTGATAAACCTCAACGAATGAAAACCCTTAAGCATCCCGTTTTTTTGGGAAAGCTTAAGGGTTTTTGCTGTACAGTACGGGCGGCGCTTTTAAGGTTGATTCTTCATTTTTTCCATTTCAGCCAACGTCATGTCATTGCATAGCCGGATGAATTCAAGGATCAAACGCGTTTGTTCCTCATCGTACCGCGAAAGGATCTGAAGCGTCGACTGCATGATCGACTCGAACTGGGGAGAGATTCGGGACGAGCTGCCTTCGGCAGGTTTGACTACTACGCGCCGCCGATCTTTCGGGTCCTTATCCCTAACGACATAACCGGCCTGCTCCAATCGGTCGATCACGTTGGTCACAGCGCCTGTGGTTAGTCCGGTTAATTCAGCCAGCTGACCGGCGGTAACGGGTCCGGTGCGATTCAAAAAATCCAGGCACTTGTGGTCGGTTGCATTCAACCCCAATTTTTCGGAAACGAGTTGGTGCAGCATCACCGCCCGCGCGCTGTTTTGGCGTAATTCGTAAACCAGATCCTGTTGCAGCGGAGTAAGGTCTGAAAAAAGATGGGAATGATCTCTTGACATTATCTAACCTCCAAGTTATTATGAATTTATCTTAATCAGTTAAGATAAATAATCGATAAAGATAAATGATTCATTAAGAAACTTTATTTACCAAGATAATATGCCACAAGTATACCATAACGCTGCATGATCGCCAAATTTTATCCGCGTAAGAGCCAATGAGGGCGAAATGATGAAAAAAGTAAAATATTTTAATTGATGGAGGGTACTGAGGATGGATTACGGTTTACGTGGAAAAGTGGTTTTGATTACCGGGGGTTCACGGGGAATTGGCAGAGCGGCCGCCCGGAAGTTCGCTGCAGAAGGCGCTCACGTATACATTACCTATTTGAGGAATCGAAGCGAGGCGGACCGAACGATCGACGATATTCACATGTCCGGAGGTTCCGCCCAGGCGGTCCAGCTATCCTTGAATGACGAGCAAAGCATCCAAGGGGTCATCAATCAAGTGAAGGAAGAGAGGGGCCGATTGGATGTGCTCGTGAATAATGCCGTGTATTGGGGGCAAGAGGCCCCGATCGAGGATCCTGCGAACGAGGCGTGGTTTTCCGTCATCGATCAGACCGTCAAGGGGACGTACCTCATTACGAAAGCGGCCGTTCCGCTTATGAAGCAGGGGGGATGGGGGCGACTGATTCATGTTTCCTCCAGCCTGGTTTACAGCGGCAAACCTAATGAATCCGCCAACGTAACCGCTAAAGCAGCTTTGCACGGATTCAGCCGCACCTTGGCGGTAGAGCTGGCTTCAGATGGGATCTTTTCCAATGTGGTTATTCCCGAATTAACGTTATCCGAATGGGTGTCGCACGCGTTCCCGCAACAGATGCTCGAAGAATACGCTCAATCGTTTCCGACCCAAAGAATGGGGACCCCGGAAGATGTCGCTAATTTGATCGTTTATTTGGGATCAACGGCAAACAGTTTTGTAAATGGCGAAGAAATCCGCGTTACAGGCGGCAAATAACAAAGGGAGAGTGAATGAACATGGAAAATCGCAACCAAATGAAAGAAATTGAAAGCTTGTTTGAGAAGATGAAGCTGGCTTGGGGCAAAGGCGATGGAGAGGCTTACGGCGCATGTTTCACGGAGGATGCCGACTATGTCACGTTTCAGGGGGAGCATCTGCAAGGCAGAAAAGCGATTGCCGATACGCATCAAGAACTTTGGAACAGCGTATTAAAGGGATCGACTCTGGAAGGCGAGATCAAGAAGATCCGCTTCGTGACACCGGACATCGCGATTTTTCATGGACTCGGCGTCGTCAAACTCAAGTGGCAAAAAACAGCCCCGAAGAAAAGGGATTCGATAAATACGAATGTTGCCGTCAAACAAAACGGCGAGTGGAAGATAGCCGCTTTCCAGAATAGCCGGATCTCGGGCCCGAGCCTCATGCAAAAAATATTTACGAAGCTTAGCAAATAACAATTTTTATTTAAGAGATACCCGGCTATTTTAACGGTGGAAAGGAAAACGCAATGTTCGAAACGATTGCAAGTATGATGTTAACCTATGCGATGACGGCACTATGGTTTATCGTCGGTACGGGAGCCGCGGGGCTCCCGTACGTTCAAAGTCATCGCCGGCTGAAAGTCTGGGGAATGCTATTGCGCTGCATAAGTTATATCGGTCTTGCACTGGCCTTGTTATGGTGCATCCTGATCGTCAGCCTATACGTTAGGTGCGGCTGGTTGTTCGTTGAGGGCATCGTCAAATCGATTTTTCCCATCATGTTGATCGGTTATATCCCCGTGGTTTTGTACACGCTCCCCCGCTTAAGAAGCTTTCGAGCATCCAGTCCCGACAAACGGCCTTCAGATACGCTGATCAAAACAAGCCATCCCATGCTCGTAATCCCGCCTTATGCGGCTGCTTTCGCTTCAGGCATTGCGGCTTTTCATACGATCTTTTCGCAACCGACCCTTCCGAGCCTGCTCGAAACGGCACAGATGATCGTTCTGTTTCTCTTCGTTCAGGTTGTCCCTTCCCTTTTCGTCATCAGGAGACATCAGGCGATTCTGAAGGGGGCATTCACTGCGGCTCCTTTTTGGAAAAGGCTGTTGAAGTTCTCCGTGTCGGGTGCGGCGACGGCGATCGTAACCATTGCGGTCGTGGTCGTTCAGGCTTGGGCAGACTTTAACGCGTCGAAACTGCCGGAGGCTTCGGATATGATGAATCATCAATGGATGGACGAAGGGGACGGTACGCCAACCATGATGATGTCCGGACATCATAACCATGCAAATATGGTGGAAGTATCGGCGCTTACGGGAGACATTTCTATTCCTGCGGATATTACGTATCTGCTCGTCGCGCAGAAGCGGGAAATTACGCTTGCATCGGGTGCCGTGGTCGAAGCCTGGATATATAACGGGGAGGTGGCTCCCGAGCTAAGAGCGCAGCAAGGAGATATGGTAGAGGTAAAGCTGATCAACAAGAATATCGATAAAGGAGTCACGATCCATTGGCATGGATACGATGTGCCGAACGCCATGGACGGCGTGCCTGGCATGACCCAAAACGTTGTCAATCCCGAGGAATCCTTCACTTATAAGTTTCGCGCCGAACAAGCAGGGACGTATTGGTTCCACTCCCACCAGCAGGCGGCAGAGCAAGTACGCAACGGTCTGTTCGGATCATTTGTCGTTGAACCCCAAAAGGAGACGATCCGCTACGATGAAGAGGTCACGCTCATCAATCATAACTGGAATACCGATCAAGGGGAGCGGACGGCTTTTGGGGATCAGGATCGTATGCAGAGGAAGCAGGTGAAGCCGGGGAAGATCATAAAGCTGAGGCTCATCAATGCCAATAATCAATCCCAGAAGTATTTGCTGCAAGGGAGCGATTATAAAATCACGAGTATTGACGGTACTCCCATTCAGCAGCCGGAGTCTTTATCGGATCAAACCGCATTCAGACTGGCGGCCGGCGGAAGATACGACGTCTCTTTTACGATGCCGGATCATCCGGTGCTCTTGAAATTAGGCGAATCTACGGATGCTGACGGACCGGGTATCCTTTTTTACGGCGATTCTCCGCCGGACACCATCCGGTTTCAAACGGAATCCAGCCTGTTTGATCCGTCCCGGTACGGGAAGCCTGCCGTGAATGAATGGACTGCTGCGACTGAGTTCGATAGGGAATTTACGATGATATTGGGAAACAGGATGGGATTCTACAACGGAAAATTCAACTATCTTTGGACCATTAACGGAGAAGTTTATCCTCATACGCCTACTCTTGTCGTCAAGGAAGGCGAGAAAATCAAAACGACCTTTATCAATAAAAGCCTCTCCGAGCATCCGATGCATCTTCACGGACATCATATGACGGTATTGAAGAAAAACGGGAAAAGCGTCGAGACGCCTTGGGTAACCGATACATTAAACGTCAATCCGGACGAAACGTATGAGGTGGCATTTACTGCCGACAACCCGGGTATGTGGATGGACCACTGTCATATACTCGACCATGCTTCGGTCGGCATGATGCTGCATCTGATGTATGACAATGTGATCCCCTCTTTTGAAGCGGGAACGAGATCGGGAAACATGCCCGAATAGCGTCAAGACCTATATAGAAGTAAAAGATATTTGCGAACTTTAGCAAATATGTACGCCCATATAAAAAGGCAGCCGACTTCTTTCAGTCAGCTGCCTTTTTTTTAACCAACCGCCAGATTTCTGGTCATTCCCCCGCGACCGGCAGCGGGCATTCCCGACAGCTATTGCCGGGTACGCTGCCTGGAACCCGCAGCAGGGCGGGTCGAAGCGGATTTGGATTCCTTGGCGGGTTTGATGCCGTAGGCCTCCAGCAAAAACCGCGACGGTGCGGCAGGCTTGCTGTGGTAATAGGCCGGCGAACTGATGTACAGCCGCTCCTTGGCCCGGGTCACGGCCACATAAGCGAGCCTTCGCTCCTCTTCCAGGGCCGCCTCATAAATTTGTTCCTCCGCCGCTTCGGGACGGACGGCTTTGAGCTCCTCCGGCGGTTTGTCTTTCAGGGCCGTGCTGTGCGGGAGAATGCCTTCGCTGGCCCCGATCAAATAAACGTACGGAAATTCAAGCCCTTTGGCCCGGTGGATGGTCATGAGTTGGACGGCATCGCCTTCGTTTTTGTCCTTCAGCGCCTCCATTCGGGCATGGCGCAAGGACAGCTCGTCCGCATAAGCGACAAACCGCTCCACCGAATCAAAACGCGCCGCGGCGCTTTCGAGTTCCTCGAGCGAATCGAGAACCATGTCCCTGTATTGCGTATATACAAGGGGATCGCCCGCCTGCACGTATTTATCGTAAAAAAGGCGGCGCATTTCCTGAAGCGCATAGGCGGGCTTCATCGCTTTCAATGATTTGATCAGCCGGATCCGCTCTTTCACGGCGTCCTGCTGAAACGATTGCAGCCTGCTCCAGCGCGTCAGATGGATAAGAGGGTATTTCTTCCGGGTTTCCTTTTCCTGCGCCAGAATGAAGGCATGGCCTTCTTCCTTGGGCACGTAAAGCGGGCCGAGCGCGCCCGGCAAAGCCTCCATTCGGCGCGGATTCAGGCTGAGCCGCAAATGGTCCATCAGCGGCTTGATCAGCGGCTGGTCGTAAAACACGGCCTGGCTGCCGTATTGCACGAACGGAATGTCGCGCATGAGCAGCTGCTCCAGAACGGCGCGGCTGCTGCCCGCGGTCCGGTGCAAAATGGCGATGTCCTTATACGCGGCTTTACCGCTCCGCACCTGGCGGGCGAGATGATCCACGACCCATGCGGCTTCCTCCTCGGGATGGGAAGGCCGGACATATTGCGGCATCCGCCCGGACGGGCCTGCAGCCTTGAGATCCTTCGGGCGGCGGGCCCGGTTGTGGCGCACGATGGCGCCGCCGAGTCCCAGGATCCGGCTGTCGCTCCGGTAATTGATATCGAGCGTGACGATTTTGCTTTCGGGATACAGCTTGTCGAATTCCAAAATCGACTCCTGGCGCGCTCCGTTAAACGTATATATGGTCTGGTCGTCGTCGCCGACCACGGCGAGGTTGCGGTGCGCCGCAGCGAGATATTGCACCAGCTCGTATTGAATCAGGTTCGTGTCCTGGAACTCGTCGACCATAATCCAAGCGTACCGGCTTTGCAGCCGTTTAAGGAACAGGCGGTCATCCATGCGCCGCCGCAGCTGCAGCAGGATGTCGTCGAAATCCCATAGGTTCCGCTCCTGCTTCCAGTCTTCATAGGCTGTCAGAATATTCTTGACCGCCACTTCATCGTCCGTTCGGTCCGGGAGCTCGTCGGCGCCTTTCCCCTGCATTTTCCATGCGGACAAAGCGGCAAGCAGCGTTTCGGGCTGGAAGGTCTGGGCGGAACCCAGCCGCCTTAGAACCATTTTCATAATGGTGTGCTGGGCGCCGAATTCGCCCAAAATCTGCTCCTTGTATCCATTCCGCCGCAGCATCAGAAGGGCGAAAGAGTGGAACGTCCTGGCCTCGACGGCATGGGCGGCGGCCGGACCGACGCCGGGCATGCGGGCGATTCGCTCCTTGATTTCGCGCGCCGCTTTGCTCGTGAACGTCACGAGCAAAATGCCGGAAGCCGGTACGCGCCGGACCGCAAGCAGGTAAGCGGTTCGCGCCGCGAGCACCGTCGTTTTGCCGCAGCCGGCCCCGGCAAGGATCAGCATCGGGCCTTCCCCGTGCCGTACGGCCTTGATTTGCGGCGCATTCAGCAGGATGCCGCTATTCTCCAGCTCGCGGAAGAAGAAGGCGTCCGGTTCATCGTTTTTGACCAGCTCGCGGCTGGTCAGCGTAGGTGCGGTTTTGGCCTGCGGAGGCGCGGCCGAAGCCGGCACTTGGGCTGGAACGCCTGTCGGCGTCAGCTGCGTGTTTACCATGGCTGCACCCTCCTTATGTCTGAAAATATTGAAGTTATCGATTGCTTTTTTAGCAGTGGCACATGAAATTTGGTATGATATAAGCACCCTAAACCGCATGCAGTCCATTATAACCCGAGCGGCGGCGGGCAGAGAAGGCCAAAGAAGAGTCTTTTCGCACATTTCACAGCAAAGCCAAGGCATGGTATCTTTGTAGCATGAGGTTTTGATGTCATCCAACAAAAAACGACGCTATTAAACATAGGCTTGCACCAATGGACAAGCGCTGCATGGCTTGCCGGGCCTAATATGGATTCATACACGAGATGATCAATTGGGGAACTGGAGGAGAAATCAATGAAAATTTTGCAAAGGCTTAAGGACGGAGCGAACCGGGCGACGGAAAAGGCGCAGGGCGCCGTGGAAATCAGCAAGCTGAACAACCAGATTGCCGACGTCCAAAAAGAAATGGAATTTCATTTTATCGAAATGGGACGCGTTTTTTATGAAGGGTACAGCCAGGAGGACATGACGCTGGCCGAAAAAGAGATGCTCAAACATTGCAAAACCTGCGACGGGCTGCAGGAGGAGATCGAGCAGCTGCGCCGCCGGATCGCGGAGCTGAAAAACGAAAAGCTGTGCAAATGCGGGCGCACAGTCGAACTGGACGCCAATTTCTGTCCTTCCTGCGGCAGAAGCCTGAAAGGCGAAGCGCCGGCAAGTGCGGGCGACGAAGGGCGCAAATCGCCCGCAGCTGCCAAATTCGAGGACGAGGACTTCGGCGAAACCAAAATTTACAGGGAACCGATCGTCCAGGACGACGACGATTTCGAATTCGAGCTGGCATTTGACAAGGAAGAAACCGGAGCCGCCGCGGAAAGCTTGTACGATTTTCCGGGGGGCAACGACTGGAAGGAGCCGCAAGAAGAAGAATTCGCCGATGAACGGGAACGCCGCCAGGCGGAGGAACGGGAACGCGAACGTCAGCTGGAGTTGGATGAACGAATCCGGTTCTGGAAAGAAAACAACGACGGTAAGACCGAGGCGGCTGGTGCATCCCAGCGCGATTCGGTGAAGTGCCAAATCTGCCGCGCCGATCTGCCGAAGGGATCGAAATGGTGCCCTCGATGCGGAGCGGAACAGATCTAGACGGCATAATGCCTATCGGGCACGATATCAATCATTTAACGACTAACGCAAGGGTTTGGCAGCTTGGGAGGACAGAAGAATGGAACAATTGCTACAGCATCTGCGGAATTTGAAATTCACCGAGATGGAAGCAAAAATAATGGTGGAGTTGGCCGGCAAGGGCCCTTCCTCGGGTTACGAGGTGGCAAAAGGGCTCGGCGTTTCCAGATCCAACGTATACGCCGCCCTGCAGCGCCTCGCGCAGCATGGATTTTTGCGCCGGAGCGCGGGGGAGCCGGTCCGCTACAGTATGCTGAAGCCAGAGGAACTGACGCGGATGATCTCCGGCCAGGTCAAGGAATCGCTCGCGTTTATCGAGACCAGAATGCCGAGAGTGGAATCGGAGCAGCAGCCGTTCTACAGCGTGGAGGGCGAGCGCAACGTGCTGGAGACGCTCTCCCGGGAGATGGAGCGGGCCGAACATGAAATCGTCGTCGACGTCTGGCGCGAGGAAGCGGCGCTGCTCAGGCAGGGCCTGGAAGAAGCGGAGGGACGCGGCGTCAAGCTGCTGTGGTCCTGCATGAGCGAGGAGGCCGGCAGCCGTTTCCTTCCTTGGCTTTCGTTCGGGCAGCAGAAGGACGGGGCGGCCTCGGGACGACGATTTTCGTTTGTCATCGACCGCCGCTGGTGCATGCTGGGCATGCGGGGGGACGACTGCACGACGCAAGGGCTGGTGACGGAGCATCCGGTCATGGTCGAGCTGCTGCTGCATCATTTTACGCAGGAAATGGTGCTTTACGAGCTGGAGCAGGATATCGGCGAGGAGCTGACGGAACGATACGGCCCGCGATATGAGCGGATCTACAGCAAATACATCGGGCCGGACCAACCGAAGGATTCCGGTCAGGACTAGGCGGGCTGCGGGCACAAGACGCGTCCGCCGGCCGTCCCAAGCAAGTTGTCGGAGAGGGCTCCCCCTCGGCGCTTGAAGCCGGGACGCCTGTCATTGAAGTTCATAGGTTTCGGGGATTGAAAAAGGACGCCGGGGGCGCCCTTTTGTTTTTAGCGTGTTATTTTTCATCCGGCCGCAGATGCTTTAACTTTTGGAACACATGGAGATAATCGTCATATTTATGCGGCACGAATTGGTGTATGCTTAGCGTAGCGGGGAACGTTTCCGGAGCGGCCTGCCCTTCCCGGACCGACGGGATTCCCGTCGCCGGAATGGCGTCCCTGCGGCCTTCGAACAGCGCGATGGCGTCGTCCAGCCGGGCTTCGTACAATCCCGCGACCTCTTCTTCCTGCAAGCGGTAAGCGGTGAGCGGAACATCGTGCAGCAGCCCGAACACGTAACATTTTTCCCTGTCGATAAACGATTTGCCGCCCGCCGTGCCTTCCGCGTAATGGCAGATCGTCCCGAGGGAGGTCAGCTGGTCCATCCGGACCGGGACGCCAAGCTCTTCCTCGACTTCCCGAATGGCGTCCTCAACGGTTTCTCCCGCGGAAAGATGCCCGGCAGCCGTAATGTCGAAATGCCCGGGAAAGGTATCCTTGCTGTCCTGCCGTTTCTGGAACAAAATGTGCCGGCCCTCCGGCGTATCCCTGACGATCCAGCAGTGGAAGGAATGGTGGAGATAGCCTTTGGCATGCACCTCGTCCCGGGGCGCGGTACCGATTTTGCGATCGTGTTCATCATATATATCGAATAATTCCTGACTCATGGATGCACCTCCGGGGTTATTATGAACATCGATTCCGGCTCAACGTCCGCATCTGTACGATATCTTATAAAAAAAGGAGAGAACGAGCATGGAATGCATCGTCCGCTTTGAAGTGAAATCCAAACAGGAGACCAAACGCCTGCGCGGTTTGCTTTTCGTCGAAAAGGGCAAAAAACCGGATACCGGGCAGCTCATCGACATGTTTAAGGACATGAATTACCACGTGGCGCTGGCGGATCCCGATAAACTGCTGTTTACGCCCACGGCGGCCGGCCAGACGTTCGACCACATTCGGGTCCTTGAGCTGGATACCGGGGAAGCCAAATACACCGAAGACCGGGATTTGAAAAAGGTCGTCACCACGCTGCTGCCGCAAAGGCCGCTGGGCCTGTAGCCTAACGGCCTTTGCAACCTGATATTCGGCTTTGGTCTTATTAGCCGGGAGCCGTAACGGGCGGCTTTTAGCCGTGCTCCGGCGCGCCTTCAAGCATCGAAGTGCAGTGTCCGCAGCGGGTAGCGGCCAAAGGGATCTCGGAAAGGCAGTACGGACATTCCTTCGTCGTTTTTTCCGGCTCCGGCTGCTCCTCTTTTTTCTCCCGTTTCAGCCAGTTGATGCCTTTAACGAGCAAGAAAATACAGAAAGCCACGATCAGGAAATCGATCACGACATTGATGAACTGGCCGATCGCGATGACCGGGGCGCCGATATCTTGGGCTTCCTTTAACGTGTGGATGGGATGTCCGTCCAGCGTTAGATTTGGTTTAAGCGGAATGATCAGTTGACCGAAATTCACGCCCCCCAAAAGCAGTCCGATCGGCGGCATTACGATATCGTTGACGACCGACGTGACGATTTTGCCGAATGCGCCCCCGATGATGACGCCGACCGCCAGGTCAACCACGTTGCCGCGGACGGCAAATTCCTTGAATTCTCTTAAAAAGCCTCTCAAAGCGTTTTCCCTCCCGATGATTTCGAATCTATCTGCTGACCAGTATGAAACATTGCCACTAAAGTATAAACGAGATTCGCGCCGAAATCAGCAGAAACGGTCGATTTTTTGCGTTTTTTGCGTCCTCCATCAAATACCTCTTTATTTTTGGCCCGGTTTTGCGGTATACTTCATGCATTGTCTCATATGTTTTTGCAAATTTTCATAGGTTTCTCGTATATGTGCAGGAATGGGCCTGCATGTCTCTACCCGATCACCGGAAATGATCGGACTACGGGAATAACAAGCAACCCGGGCCAACGTCCCGGCGTCTTTTCGTTTGTTACCGTAAGTCCGCTCGGTTTCGTGTCCTGCCAGCAAGGCAGTTCCCGGAAGAGGCGGGCTTTTTTTGTCATGACATTGCAGGAAGGATATGGCCGAATCGCGACGGATCGTCTTTTGCCGGGTTCCCGGGGAAGCCGCCGACGGAGATTGCAATGCCTTGAAAGAAAGAACTTTGGAGGGAGAAAAAACAATGCAGCTGCTGAAGGAGAAAGTCATGAAGGAAGGGATCGTGCTTAGCGATCAGGTGCTGAAGGTCGATTCGTTCCTGAACCACCAAATGGATCCGGTGTTGATGAAAGAGGTGGGCAAGGAGTTTAAACGGCTGTTTGCGGGACAAAAAATCGACCGCGTGCTGACGATCGAATCCTCGGGCATCGCGCCAGGCATCATGACGGCGCTTGAGCTGGAGGTTCCGCTCATTTTCGCCCGCAAGCAAAAGTCCCTGACGCTTCGCGAGGACATTTACGTGGAAAAGGTATATTCGTTCACGAAGCAGGAAACGAACGAAATCACCGTCTCCCGCAAGTTCATTCAGCCAGGGGAGCGCGTGCTGATCATCGACGACTTCCTGGCCAACGGGGAAGCGGCCTTCGGCCTTGCGCGCATCGTGGAGCAGGCGGGAGCGGAAGTGGCCGGCATCGGCATCGTCATCGAAAAAGCGTTCCAACCGGGCGGCCGTTTGCTGAAGGAAGCGGGCTACCATGTGGAGTCGCTCGTCCGAATCGCTGCGCTCGACAACGGCACCGTTACGTTTGCATAGAATCCAATCCAAAACTTCGGGAGGAATGAAATCCGTATGGAACCGACGAAGACAAGAAATCCATTCAAAACCTTTTCGTTAGGCATTCAGCACGTGCTTGCCATGTACGCGGGCGCGGTTATCGTGCCGCTGATCGTCGGGGGAGCGCTCAATTTTACGACGGAGCAGCTGACTTACCTGATTTCGATCGATTTGATGGCCTGCGGTTTGGCGACGCTGCTTCAAGTATGGGGCAACAAGTTTTTCGGCATCGGGCTTCCGGTCATGCTCGGCTGCGCGTTCCAGGCGGTATCGCCGATGATCGCCATCGGCATGAAAGACGGAGTATCAGCCATTTACGGCGCGATCATCGCTTCAGGTCTTTTCGTCGTTTTGTTTTCGGGGCTGTTCGGCAAATTGATCGCCTTTTTCCCGCCGGTCGTTACCGGGTCCGTCGTTACGGTCATCGGGGTCACGCTCATTCCGGTGGCGCTGAACGATCTCGGCGGCGGGGACGGCGCGAAGGCGGCAGGGGAGTTCGGAAGCCTGCTGAACCTCGGGCTCGGTTTCGGGGTGCTGCTGTTCATCGTTTTGATGAACCGGTTTGCCAAAGGTTTTATCCGCTCCATTTCGGTACTGATCGGACTTATTATCGGCACGCTCGTCGCCGCGCTGGCCGGGCATGTGGACTTGACGCCGCTCAAGGAAGCAAGCTGGTTCCATGCCGTCAGACCGTTTTATTTCGGAACGCCGACGTTCCATGCTTCCGCGATTATCACGATGATTCTGGTTTCGATCGTCAGCATCGCCGAGTCGACGGGCGTATTTATGGCTCTCGGCAAAATCGTCGACAAGGACGTTTCCTCCAAGGACCTGGCACGGGGTTACCGGGCCGAAGGCCTGGCGATCGTGCTTGGCGGATTGTTTAACTCCTTCCCGTACACGACGTACTCGCAAAACGTCGGCCTCGTTCAAATGAGCCGGGTGAAAACGAGGGACGTCATCGTCGTGGCCGGAGGGATTCTGATCGTCATCGGATTCGTTCCGAAAATCGCGGCCTTGACGCAGCTGGTTCCGACATCGGTGCTCGGCGGCGCGATGGTCGCCCTGTTCGGCATGGTCGTGTCTTCCGGCATCCGCATGCTGGGAGGCCAGGTCGACCTGAACAAGTTCGAAAACCTCTTTATCATCGCCTGCTCGGTCGGAATGGGACTGGGCGTGAGCGTTCATCCCGAATTGTTTGCGGCGCTGCCGGATTGGGCCCGCATTCTCGTCGATAACGGCATCGTGGCCGGAAGCGTCACGGCGATCGTTCTCAACTTGCTGTTTAACGGTCTTAAGGGCGGCGCGCTCTCCGGATCGAAGGACGCAGCCATGAAAGAAGGGCAAGCCGCGTAAGCGGGCTTGCCCTTTTTTTATGAAAAAAACGATGATGGCTTAAGTTATGCGGCATATACCCGTAAAGCGTTCGGCTCCACGGTGATATCCAGCGGCCCCGCGGACAGGTTTTCCCCGTCCCCGAGCGCAAGCCTGTGCTGATCAAATTCGACGGAAATGGCTTGGCCGCGCAAAAACGTCACGAACGGTAGGTTGACGTGCTTTCCGGTGAGCACCGTCGGGAACAGGCGCAGAAGCTGCAGCCGCGAGCAGCCGTGCACGATGCAAATATCGAGCTGGCCGTCCCCCGGGTGGGCATCCGGACAGATATGCAGTCCGCCTCCGTAGCTGCTGACGTTGGAAATGGCGGTAAGCCACGCATTCGGATAAGTGTTCGTCATCCCGTCGCAGGCGACGGTAACGCGGCACGGCCTGAATGTCAGCAGCGTATGCAGGATGCCCACGATGTAGGCGGCCCGACCGACCCTGAAAAAGTTGCATACCTTTTTATAGAGGCTGGCATTGACGTTTTCGGCTACTTGCGCGTCGAAACCGATGGCCAGTGCCGTCAATGTCAGCCCGTTTGCCGTCGCGATCAAATCCGCGGCCCGGGTCCGGCCTGCAAGCATGATATCGAGGGCGGACAACGGATCATGCGGGATGCCGAAGCCGCGCGCCGTGTCGTTGCCCGAGCCGGCGGGAATGACGGCAAGCGGGATCCCGAACTCCTTCAGGGCCGGCAGCACGCTGTGAATCGTGCCGTCGCCGCCGATGACGGCAACCCCAAGCCAATGTTCCGGCTCGGACAGCGTGGCGGCGATCACGTCCTCCGCCTGGCCGGCGCTTTCGGTGAATACGTGCCGGTAGCGGATCAGGCGCGCGTCGAGAGCAGCCCTGATTTTGATCCAGGTCCGGTAGCCGTTGCCGTTGCCGGACTTTTTATTGATCACGAACAAATACATTTTCTGTCTCCCCCATCGTCTCAATGAAACCCATGCTTTCATTGTAAGAACTCGGGAGGCAAAAGGGAATCACGAAATGCAGGGGAGAAGGATTTCATAGATGATGCAGCTGTTTCTCGGCCAAATCGCCGATCCAAGGCAGCTTCAGCCATTTTCCTTGCAGGGAAGCGAATAAAAGGACGATCCACATCACCAGCGTCAAGATGGAAAGAAGTCCGGCGATGAACGGACCGATCAAGGGGATGAACCCGCACAGCACATGGGCGATCATGACCGCGCCGAAGGCAAGGACGGATTGCAGCGCATGGAACATGACGAAGCGGCTGCGCTTCTCCAGCGCGAGAAACACGATGCCGCCGATAAAAGCGAACAAATAGCAGAGGGAGGCGGAGATATTTTCGGGCAGGCCCGTCGACGATTTGAAAAAAGGGGACATGGTATGCACACTCCTTGTCTTGCGCGGGATTGTTGTATAAACATATGTCCGGCTGAGACAAGTTATGAAAGGTATGCCAACAGAAAAGCATCCCGGAAGTCGGGATGCTTTTTCGCTATATTGATTATTGTGCGTCCCCGCCTTGCTGCTGTCTGCGCGGATGCGTAATTTTCCCGATTTTATCGGTATCGTTTTCTTTAGGCACCAGGCGCTCGTCCGTCCGGCCTTCGTGATGGTTATCGAACAGAAACTCGCTGAGCTGCCATTCGGTCGTTCCCATGATCGGATCGGCAGGGAAGTTTTCTCCCCGGTGCAGCACCTCTTCGCGGCCCCATTCGTTGGTATAAACGCCGTCCACTTCGACCTCCTCGCGGGAAATCGGCAGCATGGCTTTGTTTTTATCGCCCATTGATTAGTCCTCCTTCATCGCTGTGTAAAAAAGCATCCTTGTCGTCGCATGCATACTTAAGTTTCCCTGGCATGCCGGGGATTATCCGGCTGCGGGGCCTGGGCGACGGCTTCCAGGACGAATTCCTGCAACAGCGGGCGCGGATTTTTCCACCGGCTGACCTTGCTGTCGGCCGTAAACACGACCACGGTTTCTTTTTCGGGAAAAAGGTAAATTTGCTGGCCCCCATGGCCATGCGCGCAGCTGAACGTTTGGCCGTTCATTTTGCCGCACCACCAGCTGAACCCGTAATCCCCAAAGGCGGGATATCCTTCCGCATGGGGGCGAAGGGCCTCCGAAAGCCAGGAGGCAGGGATGACTTGCTCGCCGTTCCAGCGGCCGCCTTGAAGGCAGCACATTCCGAATTTGGCCATATCCCGCGATGCGAGGAACAAACCGACATGTCCCATGCTGTGGTTTTCGGGACTGGCGAGCCACTCCGATGGTCCGATGCCCAGCGGTCCGAACAGGTTCCTTTTTGCAAAAGCATGCGCATCCATGCCCGTGCATTCGCTGAGAATGACGGACAGCAGATGCGTGTCGACGCTGCGGTATTGAAAACGGCCGACCATATCGGGAAGCACCGGCAGGGAAAGGGCAAAAGCGGTCCAGCGTTTGCTGCGGTGCAGGCGGCCGATCATCGGCTCCCCCAGCTTTTTGCCGGTCTGCCACGCAAAGCCGGTGGTCATCGTGAGGAGCCTGCGCAAGGTCAAAGACCGATGCAGGGCGGGGTCGACGTCTTTTGCGGCATAATGCCGAAGCAGCCCGAGCAGCGGCTCGTCCAATGCGGGAAGCAAACCTTGCCCGGATGCGATTCCGATCAGGACGGAGATGAAGCTTTTGGTTGCGGAGCGCAGGTCGTTAAGCGATCCGGCATCATGGCCCCCGTAATATTTTTCGTAAATGAGCTTGCCGCTCCGGGCAACCAGGAAGCTTCGCATCTTCGGGAAGGTTTCGTTGATTTTGGCATGGGTCTGGTCCAGCAAACGAACATCGCAGCCGGCTTCCTCCGGTAACGAAACGGGCAGCACGCGAAGACCACCTCCTCAAGCTGAAATGATGCCCTGAAAAATCATTCTTATTATGGATTTAATCCTATCGGATGATGATAAATACAGGGAGTTCTTTTTGCCCGGAAGGTATCGCCGAAACCCGGCTTATTATCGTTCTTTAGTCATGTAAAAAAAGTTAATCTATTCATTTTTTTGGAAAGCTGTATTCCTTGCAAGAATATGATACAATGAAAGGAGTGATTCAGTTTTTACGCTTTTAGGTTAAGTACCATTACAGAACCTTGAAGCGAGCAGCCGGGAGCGTTCAGCCCAAACCTAATAACTGCATATGACTACTTCTTGGTGTCAGGTAAGGTCTTTTCGGCATTCTCTTAATTGGAGCAATCCATTCAAGTGTCTTGGGAGGGAACTATCATGGCAACGAAAGGTCACAACGAAGTCAAAGAAAGTCTGCGGGAAATGACACGGATTTTCCGGCCTAAGGATCCGAAGAAGTTTGTGAAGGAATATGTCCGGAAGTATCATATCATGGGAGGATACGAAGAGGAACTCACCTCGGTTGTAGAACATGAACTGGGAAGAATGAATTCTTCCGTTTCTTAATCACTTTGAATATAACGTAAAATATTTGAACCGTATTCTGTGAACGAGCTTCACGCCGAATACGGTTTTTTTTGTAGACCTGCTGCAGGATGCCCGCGTCGATGCATATAGTGTACCATCCGCTTCCGGATAGCAGTATGCTAGGCGAAAGGAGCAGCAGCATGGAGATCCGCTTGAAAAGCAAGGAAGAAATCGGGTATATGCGCGAAGCGGGGCGCATTCTATCGGCGTGTCACCGCGAAATTTCGCGGAGGATCGCTCCGGGAGTCACACCGCTTCAAATTGACGCTTTCGTCGAAGAATATCTGGCGAAACACGGCGCCGTTCCGGAACAAAAGGGGTACCGCGGTTTTCCGTTTGCCACTTGTTCTTCCGTCAATGACGTCGTCTGCCACGGCTTTCCGAACGACGTTCCGTTGTCCGAAGGGGATCTGGTCACAATCGACATCGTCGTGAACAAAGACGGCTGGCTGGCCGATTCGGGCTGGAGTTATGGCGTCGGGAAGCTGGGCAGGCCGCAGCAGAGGCTGATGCTTCGAACGGAGCAGGCGCTTTATGCCGGGATCGACCAGGCCCGGATCGGCCATACCACCGGAGACATCGGGCACGCGATCGAAAAAGCGGCGAAAAAAGGCCGATTCGGCGTCGTCAAGCCGCTTGTCGGCCATGGCATCGGAAGCCGGCTTCACGAACCGCCGGATGTGCCGAGCTATGGACGGCGCGGGGAGGGCGTCCGGCTCGTCGAAGGCATGGTCATTACCGTTGAACCGATCTTTACGTTGGGATCGACGGGAGCCGTATTGTGGGATGACGACGGTTGGACCATCCGGACGGCGGACGGCACCTGCGGCGTGCAGTTCGAGCACACGGTCGCGATCACGCCGGAAGGCCCCTTCATCATTACCGCTTAAAAACCAAGAAGCCGGAAGGCTTCTTTTTTGTTGCCGCCAAAAGCCCGAAGCTCGGCTTATCAAAGCCTGAAATAACGGCAACGCATTCGACGCGGATGTTGAATTTTGACGATTTGGTGACGTTTTGATGGACGAATCCGGAGGGAAAGTGAATGAAAAGAGGGAAAAATGGGTATACGAAAAGGGAATAACATGGTTGCAAACGGAAGGTAGAAAGGGGCCGCGCAGCGTGTCCGAAAACGATTGCAAATGCTTGCGTGGCGCGACTTTCAGCACTTTTCGAACAATTTGTGAACTAGGTCAGAATCATTGACAAAATATTACCTTAAACTTATATTAAATAGGTGATTGTTTTAGTTGACAGTAGCAATACATCCGTTATAGCGCAGGTATGAGACCGCCTAGTGCCTCTTTGGCGGCGCCTGTGAAAATGTAAAAAGTGGGGTAGATCAATGATGAAACGGTGGCAGGCTGTAAAGCGACTTCTTCCCTTGCTCGCAGTGTTTTCTCTGCTTTTAGCCGGGTGCGGCCGCGAGGACTTGTCGGCATTACGACCACAGGGGCCTGTGGCGGAAGGACAGTACGATTTGATGAAGCTTTCAATCACGATCATGATCGTCGTCCTGATCGTCGTATTTGCAATTGCGGTGTACGTTTTGATTAAGTTCCGCAGGAAAAAGGGACAAACGGAAGTGCCGAAACAAGTGGAAGGCAACTTCAAGCTGGAGGTCATTTGGACCGTTATTCCGCTCGTTCTGGTATTCATTCTTGCCGTACCGACCGTGCAAAAGATTTTTGCTTTTGGCGACGATCATTACAATGAGAAGGGTTCCGTGCAGGTAAAAGTAACCGGCCACCAGTACTGGTGGGAGTTCGAATACCCGCAATACGGCGTGAAAACCGCTCAGGAACTGATGATCCCGACGGGCAAAAACATTGCCTTCGAACTGAAGACGGCGGACGTTCTCCACTCCTTCTGGGTACCGTCCTTGTCCGGTAAAATGGACACCAACCCGGATGGAACGATTAACAGATTCAGCTTCAAGACCGACAAAGAAGGCGTTTACCGCGGTAAATGCGCCGAGCTTTGCGGGGCTTCGCACGCGCTGATGGAATTCAAGGTCAAGGCGGTAAGCCCGGATGCGTTTGATAAATGGGTAGCCGCAATGAAAGCGCCTGCGGTTCTGCCTAAAGATCAGGCACTGGCCGAAACGTTCAAAAAATCTTGCTTGTCTTGCCATGCTGTAGGTGACCAAGGCGGTCCTGTGGGCCCGAACCTTACCGGCATCGGTTCGCGTGAATCTGTTGCGGGTATCTTGCTGAACGAGGGTCAAGACGGAGGCAAACCGGTGAAGGAAAACCTTAAGGAATGGCTTGAAGATCCGCAAGCCGTCAAACCGGGCAACAAAATGCCAGCTCCAAAAGATTTGGGTCTGACAGACGAACAAATCGATGGCATTGCCGATTACTTGGCTAACTACAAATTGAACTACTAAGGCGCCGATTCGCATTTTTTGAACGCGCCAATCGTTATCAACAGCAAGATTTTTTATAAGGGGGTACCAACCTTGGCTCATGCTCATAGTGTCAAGCGCCACAAGGGCTTGATGGATTGGCTGACGACAGTCGACCATAAGAAAATAGCCATTCTTTATTTGCTGGCCGGCGGTTTGTTTTTCGCGATCGGCGGCATCGAAGCGATTCTGATCCGGCTGCAGCTGATTAAGCCGATGAATGATTTCGTCTCGGCGCAAACCTTTAACGAATTGATTACGATGCACGGAACGACGATGATCTTCCTGGGCGTCATGCCTGTCATCTTCGCGCTGATGAACGCGGTGATCCCGCTGCAGATCGGCGCGCGCGACGTCGCGTTTCCGTTTTTGAACTCTCTGGGCTTCTGGACATTCCTGTTCGGCGGCTTGCTCCTTAACCTGAGCTGGATTATGGGTGGAGCTCCAGACGCGGGCTGGACATCATATACCCCGCTTTCGACAAATACTTACAGCACCTCGCATGGCGTCGACTTTTACACCGTCGGCCTTCAGATTGCCGGTCTCGGTACGCTGATCGGGGGCATCAACTTCCTGGCGACCATCATCACGATGCGCGCCCCAGGCATGTCTTTCATGAGAATGCCGATGTTTACATGGACGTCTTTCATCACGTCCGCCATGATCCTGTTTGCATTCCCTGCCATTACGGTAGGTTTGGTATTGCTGTCGTTCGACCGGATTTTGGGAGCGAATTTCTTCGAAGTCGCCAATGGCGGTAACCCCGTTCTTTGGCAGCATATCTTCTGGATCTTTGGCCACCCTGAAGTGTATATCCTCATCCTGCCGGCATTCGGCGTCATTTCCGAGGTTATACCAACATTCTCGCGCAAACGTCTTTTCGGTTACAGCTCGATGGTATTCGCTACGATCCTGATCGCCTTCCTGGGCTTCATGGTTTGGGCGCACCACATGTTTACGACGGGTCTCGGACCGGTTGCGAACGCGCTGTTCTCGATTGCGACGATGCTCATCGCGGTGCCTACGGGCATCAAAATCTTTAACTGGCTGTTCACGATGTGGGGCGGGCAGATCCGTTTCACGAGTCCAAACTTGTTTGCGATCGGATTTATCCCGACATTCGTTATGGGTGGGGTAACAGGCGTGATGCTGGCTTCGGCTCCTGCCGACTTCCAGTTCCATGACACGTATTTCGTCGTCGCTCACTTCCACTACGTTATCGTGGGCGGTCTCGTATCGGGCCTCTTGGCAGGCTTGCACTACTGGTGGCCGAAAATGTTCGGCCGCATGCTGAACGAAACGCTCGGCAAAATTTCTTTCTGGTTCTTTATCATCGGTTTCCATCTGACGTTCTTCGTGCAGCACTTCCTGGGTCTGATGGGGATGCAGCGTCGCGTATTTACGTACCTGCCTAACCAGAATTTCGACACGCTGAACTTGGTAAGTACGATCGGCGCCATCCTGATGGGCATCGGCATTTTGGTCTTCCTGATCAATGCGTTTGCGACTTGGGCAAAACCGAAAGGCGTTGCCAACGATCCTTGGGAAGACGGACGTACGCTGGAATGGACCATCGCGTCTCCGCCTGCGGAATACAACTTCAAGCAAATTCCGCTCGTACGCGGCATCGATGCTTTCTGGAAAGAAAAAATGGCCGGCAACAAGGAAATGACTCCTGCGGAACCGCTGGGTCCGATCCACATGCCGTCGCCAACCATTTTGCCTTTCGTCATGTCCGTCGGCATTTTCATTGCCGGTCTCGGATTCATGTTCAGCAAAGAGCAATTCTCGAATTCCTTTATGAGCATGATTTTCAACAACTGGATCGTTGTCATCATCGGTCTGGTCATCACGTTCGGTTCCATGCTGCTTCGTTCCTTGTATGACGATCACGGCTGGCATATCGAAGTAGAAGAGCTGGAGGAAGAGGGGGTAAAAGCATGAGTGCAACGCACACAGAAGGCGCTTTGCCGCACGAACCGGAAAAGGCGACGTTAGAAGGCCGCAATAAAGTACTCGGCTTCTGGCTCTTCCTTGGCGGAGAGGCCGTATTGTTCGGTACCCTGTTCGCGACGTTCCTGGCGCTTCGCAATCAAACGAATGAAGGTCCTACCGCGAGCGAACTTTTCCAACTGCCGATGACGGCGATCACGACGTTGATCCTGCTCGTCAGCAGCTTGACCAGCGTGTTCGCCGTTCAGGCGATGCACCGCCACAAGGTCGGCGCGCTGCGCGGCTGGCTTGCGATTACGGTCCTTTTGGGTCTGGCCTTCCTTTGCCTTGAAATTTACGAATTTGCCGAATACGTCCATGCCGAAAAATTCGGCATGACGACCAGTGCATTCAGTTCGGCGTTTTATACGCTGGTCGGCTTCCACGGCGCACACGTTGCGTTCGGGGTCGTCTGGATTTCCATCCTGATTGGACAGCTCTTTAAAAAAGGTTTGACGGTCGTAACGGCGCCTAAGATTTACGTGTCGGCCATTTACTGGCACTTTATCGACGTCGTTTGGGTATTCATCTTTACGGTCGTTTACCTGCTCGGGAAGGTGGGCTAAGATATGACGACAGAACATCAGGCGAATCGTGGCATCGTGAAACATAGCGAGCGCCACGAGGGGCCTCAAAAGCATATCATCGTTTTCATTTTCTCCATCATTCTGACAGCCATTGCCTTTGCGGCCGTTATGGCGGGCGGAGTGAACGCCGCGTTTACCGTGCTGCTGCTCCTGGTGATGGCCATACTTCAGGTTCTCGTCCAAATGGGTTATTGGATGCACTTGAAGGATCGCGGTCATTTGATTCCGATTATCTTCATGATCGGCGGATTTTTCGTAGCCGGTACGGCGATTGTCACAGCATTGTACTGGGTATGGTGGTAAAATAGATAAAGAGGCGGGCTTTGTTGCCCCCTCTTTTTTTCAATGGAAGGCCATTGTCACAAATTCGACAGAACTGATACCGCTTGAGAGGAGGTTTTCACATGCTGGGGTTAGAATATTTTAGCTTTAGCGAATTGTTTAGTCCGCTGTTTCTGGCGTTTATGCTGCTTGTAACGGCTGCATATTTCGTCGTGATCGGTCCGCTTAGCGAGAGGTTTGCGGGGAGCGAACCCGTCCCTGTAAGCAAAAAAATCAGCTTCGTCTGCGGTATGCTGGTGTTATACCTTGCTCAAGGCGGCCCAATCAGTCTGCTCGGACATATGATGTTTACGTTCCACATGACGACGATGGCATTATCCTATCTGGTGGCGCCGCCGCTGCTAATGATGGGGATACCGGCGTGGTTGTGGAGAGCGATTTTAAAGGTGAATCCGTTCAAAAAGCTGGGGTTTTTATCCCGTCCGATCGTCGCTGCGCTCGTATTTAACGGCTTGTTTTCGTTTTACCATTTTCCGGCGGTACATGACTACGTCATGCTGCATTTTGCCGTGCACCGTCTATATTATCTGGTGCTGTTCATTGCGGCTATTTTGATGTGGTGGACGCTGATCAATCCGCTCCCGGAAAAAGACAAAGCTTCGGGGCTGGCCAAAATCGGTTATATTTTCTTGAACATGGTGCTCCTGACGCCGGCTTGCGGCCTGATCATTTTTTCGGCCAAGCCGATGTACGCCACATTCAGCGATCCGAACGTATGGGCCGAAGCGATGGGATACTGCGTGTCGGGCGATCCGTCCAAGCTTCTGCAAGCGTTTGGCGGCCCAACCTTTTTTAACATCATGAGCACGAAGGTCGACCAGCAGGTAGGCGGCATCGTCATGAAGTTCATACAGGAGTTCATTTTCGCCTCGATGCTGGGAAGAGTATTTTTCCGCTGGTATCGGGCTGAAAATAAGGAAGAAGACATTCCGCCTGCCGAGTTTAACGAAGGTTCATTGAATCGGGCGTAAACCGCCCGCTTTTGTGAAGTAAGGAGGATTTCGATGGATTTATATACGCTGCTGCCGACCATCAGCACGTCGTTTATCGTCATCAGCGCGATTTTGGTGGCTATAGGCTGGGCGCTCATTATTCGCGGCAAACGGGAAGCCCATAAAAAAGTGATGATCCTTGGTGCCGTTGCGGCGCTCCTGTTTTTCATCATTTACGTGTCCAGAACGGCATTCGTAGGCAACACTTCTTGGGGCGGCTCGGATGAGCTTCAAGTATACTATCAGATCTTCCTCATCTTCCACATTACCCTAGCGACCGTAGCTGCGGTGTTCGGAATAACGACGCTGGTGCTTGGCTTCAAGGAGAAATTCGCGAAGCACCGGAAATGGGGAAGAGTGGCGGCAACCATCTGGTTCATTACCGCCATTACGGGGGTCGTGGTTTATGTCCTGCTTTACGTCTTGTATCCGGGCGGGCATACGAAACCGGTTTGGGACGTTATTTTGGGCGCTTGACCAAGCGAATATGTTCGTTCGAGTGAACGGCTTTAAGAAAGACCTTTTCGAGTTGACCTGGAGGTGCTTCGGCATCTGATACATGCAGGCCAAATGAAAAGGTCTTTTTGTTTTTTCTCCCTCATATTAGTATTTGTGCGCTTTTTCGCGGGTAAACCGGATGATCATGATAAGGGGTGAAAGCATCAAGTCGGACAATTTACAGAAAAATTAAAAAATTGATAACTTTATGGTCCCTCATTACGTCTAAAGAGTATAAGAGTGAAACTCCAAATCACTAAAGAAAGTCCGGGGATCCACATGAAACGTATCGGCAAAACTTCATCGGGGAATATGAGGGGAAGGCTTTACATCTTGGCGGCTGCCGTTATGCTAATCCTGCTTTTTACCACCTCGTTATCAACCCCCGGCTCGATGTCGGCAGACAAGCAGCATGATCAAGAACAAACCGGTCAGCGTCCGGAGGACCAGCCCGCTTCGGGCCAGGAAGGCAATTCAAGCCCAGGGCAAGGCGGCCCTGCAAGCACAAGCGAGCAGGCAAGCGTGCAGTGCGGCGTGCTGAAGCTGGATCAACCGGGAGAAGGCATCGGTCAGATTCCGCTGTATTGCATCTCGGGAACGTTTTACGGCGGGATGACGCCGCCGAATGTTCCGCATAAGGATTTGCCGATATTGCGGGGAACCACCATTCCGGTTCCTGAATTGGCGCATTGGGGAGCCTTTTTCCTGAATGAAGGCAGCAATCACGGTTATCTGCTTCTGGCTCCGCGCCACTGGAAGGTCGTGACGGCGGATACCGGCATGGACGGCTCAGTCAAAATCGAGCTCCAAGACCCGTCCAACCCCCGCATCCGCATGACGTACCTGGACACGGGATCCTGCGGCGGATGCGCGATTCAAAGGATCGGAAGTTATTTTCCGGGTATGAAGGCATGGGCGGAAGAACAAGGGATGATCCCGGATCTGCCGGCATTCGAAAAACGTTCGATGCTGAACGAACATGTCGTTCAATATCGCATGCAAAAAGACGCCGAAGCCTATCAGACGTTCGGGGCGGCCTACCGCTTTACAGGGCAGGACCATAACGCTTTTTCGATGCTGGAAATCGAAGCGCCCGAAGCCCAGCTGAAGGTTATGCAAAACATGCTTGATTTTTTTGCCAAGTATCCGGCTGCATTCATTTATTGATAAGTGATCAAGTCCTTGCGCAGCAAGGCCCGAGATCCGTTACGGCGGATTCGGGCCTTTTTTTCGTCCCATAAATTTTTCCAAACTTTTAGCGAAACGGCTATTGCATGAGTGTGCTTCACCCTGTATACTGTGTATAAAGATATATACAGTGAGCACAGTAAACGTGGCATATGCACACCTGAGAAGATGGAACAATTTTAACCTGACGGATAAGTCTTGACGGGAGCGAGGGAGAGCCGTTTTGGAAAACGCGAGAAAAGCTTGGTTCATCATGCAGAAGGACCTGAGATGTGAGAAAAGATATCTGGTTTGGACCGTTGTTTATGCGGTATATATGGCGGTGATGATCGGGATGGCCGTTCGGGGGCAGATGGAAGCGCCGGAATACGTAAGCCCGGTCACCGACGGGATGTTTTTGCTGCTCATTCCGATGCTGGGTTTTTATTTCAGCCGAAGATCCTTCAAATATTTGAGCGAGGATTCGTATACGCAAATGCTGGCGTATTTCAGGGCGCTGCCGATATCGGATCACGTCATTATCAGCTATCGCCTGCTGCAGATGTTTATCGCTTTCAGCATCAATGGCATCGTATTTTTCGGGATCATGTTCTGGACCGCCGAACCGATACGAAGCGGCATATCGTTGGCCGGTTATGCGGCTTTTGCGTTGACATGGATCGGTTATGGACTGGCGATTTCGGGACCTTATATGTATTTTGAATTTGCCAAACACGGCAAAGCGTATTTCAGATCGACGTTAATCCTGTTTGGTGGAGCGATTGCAGCGGCGGTCGTCATTAAAATATGCGGCGGAAACATGCTGCTTTATTCGATCGAGGCGGGGACCCGGTGGAAGCTGCTTTCCCCCCTGATGTGGGGCATGCTTGCGGCAGCGGCCGCGAGTTTGACGGTGTTTACGAGGTTAACACGGCTTAAACTGAGAAGCAGAGACTTGGTGTAACCCGACCGGAATAAGGATTGGATTAAAGGCTGACCTCTGGCAGAATTGCCGAAAGCGGCGTACTGACCGGGAAAGCAAGAGGTGAGGTGCGAAAGGTGTGGATCCCAATACAACTGAATGAAAATAGCGCTGAACCGCTTTATCATCAGATCGAATCCCAGTTAAGGTCGCTGATCATCAGCGGGCAAATCAAGGAGGGGACCCTATTGCCGTCCATCAGGGAATTTGCTGGAGGTTTGAACTGCAGCGTCATTACCGTCCGCCGGGTGTATCAGGACCTGGAAAGCGAAGGGCTGCTGCGAACGAAGCAGGGCACCGGAACGTTTGTCGCCAAGGTCGGCGATACGGAACGGGAGACCTTCAGGCGCGAAGCGGTAGAGGAGGCGCTGCGTTCGGCGGTGGACGTCGGCATGTCCGTGAAATACGAAGAGGAAGAGCTGAAGCGGCTGTTTCTGGCTATTTTGCATAAAAAATATCATCCGGACGGGAAGGAAGGTGAGTCATAATGGAGCAAACGGCCATCGAAATGAAGGGCGTCGAGAAAAAAATGCGGCAAAAGCTGATCGGCCCGATCAACCTGAAGCTGCCTAAAGGATACGTCATCGGATTGATCGGGGAAAACGGTTCGGGCAAAAGCACGCTCATTCATATGATTTTGAAAATCGTTTTTCCCGACCGGGGCGACATTGCCTGGTTCGGCGAAAGTTATCCCTACGAGATTCCGCAGCAGGTGCGGCGCCAAATCGGGTTCGTGTCGGAAAAGTCCAGCGTCGAAGAGGACAATTTGACCGCGGAGGAAGCCGCCGAGTTCCGGGCGGAATGGTATCCGGAGTGGGATCAGACGTATTTTGAGGAGCTGCTCGGAAAATTTAAGGTCCCCAGAAACATCAAGCTGAAAAAAATGTCCAAGGGGGAGCGGCGCAAATACGAAATATCCGCCGCGCTGGCGCATCGCCCCAAGCTGCTGCTGCTCGACGAACCTTCCTCGGGGCTCGATCCGTTCGCTTGGAAGCTGATGATCGACGAGCTTCGCGAGTACATGGAATCCGGGGAGGCAACCATTTTGCTTTCGACCCATATCGTCGAGGAAGTGAAAAGGCTGGCCGATTACGTTGTGCTCCTGCATCACGGCAAGCTCCACGGCATGGCGGAAAAGGACGGCCTGATGGACAATTGGAAAGAGCTTTGGATCAGCGGCGGCATGGACCTGGCCGAGGATTTGCCCGGCATCATTCAGGTCCAGCAGGATTTCCATGGCGTGGTGCGCATGATTACGACGGAGTGTTTGCAAGCGGAACGGATTTTGCACGACTCGGGCATCTCGGTGTTAAAGACGAGAACGCTTGAGTTGGATGAAATATTAAGCCTGTGGCTCAAAGGCCATCTGCCTGCGGGAATGCAGTCAGGGAAAGGAGATTAAACGCATGGTATCGTTGCAATTGGATCACGTGTTTAAGCAGTATGGGGAAAAAACGGCGGTGAACAACATATCGCTCCAGGTAGGGCAGGGCGAAATCTACGGTCTTTTGGGCGCAAACGGCGCCGGCAAAACGACGACGATGCGGATGGTGCTGGGGCTCATTTATCCGGACGGGGGCGAAATCCGTTACCACGGCAAGCCCTACAGCAATGAACTGACGCGGGTGATGGGATATCTGCCCGAGGAACGAGGCTTGTATCCGAAGATCAAGGTCAGCGAGCAGATCGTTTATCTGGCGCGGCTGCGCGGGATGTCCAAACAGGACGCGGACAAAAGCCTGCGTTATTGGCTCGACCGGTTCGAAGTGCCGGAGTATTACGATAAGCGGATTGAAGAACTGTCCAAGGGCAATCAGCAAAAAATGGGTTTTATCGCCGCCGTCGTGCACAAGCCGCAAATTTTGATTTTGGATGAAGCCTTCAGCGGCCTGGATCCGGTCAACGTGGAACTGCTCAAGGCGACGGTCAAAGAGCTCCGGGACAACGGAACAAGCATTTTGTTCTCCACGCACCGGATGGAACATGTCGAGGAGCTGTGCCGCCGCATCACGATTCTTCATCGCTCTAATACGGTAGTGCAGGGGGATATCAAGGAAATCAAAAGCCGTTACCCGCGGGAAGAGGTCGTGCTGCATACCGAGGGAGAGGTGGAACGGCTGGAATCCATCCCGGGCGTCAAATCGGTGGAACGCAACGAGCGGGGATACCAGATCAAGATCGGCACGCTGGATACGGCTCAGCTGATTTTGCAGCATGCGATGGCGCAGACCGTCGTTGAACGCTTCGAAATCAAGGAGCCGACGTTGAACCAAATCTTCATTCAAGAGGTGGGTGAATCCAATGAGTAACAATCTGGGGACGATTATCGGTTTTACGTTCAAAAATAAAGTCAAAACGAAATCATTTCTCATTACGACGCTGGTGCTGGCCATTCTGATCACGATCGGGATGAACGTGCCGTATTTCATCAAACAATTCAGCGGCGGGGACGACGGCCCGGATCGAATCGGCCTTTTGACCGGCAGCGGGCAGGCCGTGGCGTCCGAGCTGGAAAAGTATGCGGCGGCTTCGGGTAACAAGGATTATACGTTTGTGAAATATGAAGGAAATGCCGAAGATCCGTTGAAGCAGGACGTGAAGGACGGCAAGCTTGAAGGGTATTTGAAGTTCGAGGAGGATCCGGCCGATTCGTCTTTTCCGAAAGTCGTATATGCCGGCGAAGGCGGAATGGGGCAAGGGCTGAGCACGTATTTGCAAGGAGCGCTGCAAAACGTCAAAACGGCCATGATCGCCAAGGATGCCTTGACCGCGGAGCAAATCGCCGCCCTGAATAAACCGGTAAGCCTGGACTCGCTTGACTTATCCGAAGAGGCGAAGGCCAATGCCGGAGGGGACACGGAAAAGGAAAGAAACCAGAAAATCATGAATTACGTCACGGTCTATTTTCTCATGATTTTGTTCTTCAGCTCCAACATGATGACGGGCAACATGATCGCCGCGGAAGTCACCGCCGAAAAAAGCTCGCGCATTATGGAAATTCTCATTACGAGCGTGAAACCTCTGAACCAAATGTTCGGCAAAATCATCGGGATTTTCCTGGTAGGGCTCGTTCAAATCGCCGTGTTTGGCGTGGTGGTGGCAGCGAACCTCATGCTGCCGAACAACGTGGGCATGCTTCAGGAGTTCCATCTGAGCCTGACCGATCTCAATATTTCCGTGCTGCTGTACGGTCTGGTGTTTTACATTGTCGGCTACTTCCTGTTTGCGGTGCTGTATGCCGCCGTCGGTTCCATCGTCAGCCGCACCGAAGAGCTGGGGCAGGCGGTCATGCCGATTACGATGCTTGGGCTTGCCGCGTTCTACATCGGCATTTTCAGCATCAGCTCGCCGGGAACGATGCTGATCAAAGTCACGAGCTTCATCCCGTTCACGGCTCCTACCGCGATGCTGGTGCGGATCGGAATGGGTACCGTGCCGACCTGGCAAATTCTGATTTCCCTGGCGCTGCTCGTCGTATCGATCATCGTGTTCGGCTGGTTGTCGGCCAAGATCTACCGCACCGGCGTTCTGATGTACGGCAAACGTCCGTCGTTCAAAGAGCTTCGCAAAGCGATGAAGGCGTACAAGATTTGAATATCATCCAAATACTCATTTCATTTTAAGGAGAATCCAACATGAAACATTGGAAACGAATGCTCTTATCCATCACGATCTCGGCGGGACTCATGGCCACGGCTGCGCCTGTCATGGCCGCTCCGCAGCAGCCGGCAGTCAAAGTGAATAACCATGCCGTTCAATATGCCGGAGGGGCGCCGATCATCGAGCAGGGGACCACGTATGTTCCGCTGAAATCGACGCTCCAGGCCATGGATGCGAAGCTGACGGGCGCGGAGAATGATACGATTCACGCCGTCGTGAACGGCAAAACGATTACGCTGAAAGGCAAACTCAAACGCATCAACGGCGTGACCTATGCGCCTATTCGGGTGGTTGGCGACGCAGCGGGTTACGAGGTTCGCTGGGATGCCAACACGCGCACGGTTCTGCTCGTTTCCAAGGGAGCCGAAACCGCCAAGACCGGCGGCAAAGGTTTCATGTGGGAAGTGGAGAACAACGGGAATACGGTGTATCTGGTAGGCTCGATCCATATTGCGGATGACAGCTTTTACCCGCTGCGTCCGGAGTTTGAAGAAGCGTTTGCCGAGGCCGACTATCTCGGCGTCGAGATCGATTTGAGCAAAGCGGCCGACGAAGCGCAGCAGAAGATGGTCATGGATATGGGCATGTATCAGGACGGAACGACGCTGAAGAATCATATTTCCGGCGAGACGTACGCCAAGCTGGGCAAAATTCTGCAGCAAAGCGGCATGAAGCCGGATGCCTTGGATGCCTTCAAACCGTGGGTCGTCGAAACCACAATCAGCAGTCTGAAATCGGTGAAGGCCGGATACGAAGCGGCTGCAGGAATCGACCTGTATTTCATCCAAAAAGCGATCGAACGCAAAATCCCGGTGGTCGAGCTGGAATCCTATGAGTCCCAATTGAGCATGTTCAACGGCTTCTCCAAGGAATTGCAGGAGAAAAACCTGAACACCGCGCTGGACAATTTCGACGTGCTGGATGACGGTGTAGACAAGATGGCCGAGATGTGGAAAACGGGCAATGACGAGCAGCTGCTCGAGCTGACCAACAGCATGGCCTCCGAGCCGGAATACAACAAAGCGATGCTGATCGACCGAAACGAGAAAATGGCCGAAAAAATCGACGGATACTTGAAAAACGGCAAAAAAGAAGAGTATTTCATCGTGGTTGGGGCGGCTCACTATTTGGGCGAGCACGGCATCATCAAGCTGCTGCAGGATAAAGGATACACTGTCGTTCGGAAGTAAATCGACTTGAATTCGTTGAGGCCCAAAGACCAGGTTTGAAGAAAATGTAGAAAGATGCACAGCCTTTTGTCCCCCGAGCCTTTGCCGTTACCGCGGCAAAGGCTCTTTTTAGCGTACGCCGAAAAAGAGATATCCAGGCTGTTAACGAGCGGCCTTAACCGGAAAAAGCGCCGGCTAGGCGCTCTACGTTCCTGTCCCCAGGCTACCCCCTGCACGGAACGAAAAGCTTCTGTGGGGGCATCCATTCCAATGATCATCCGTTCAACTCCTGCATAGTCGATGTATGAAGAATAAACGGTTGTTGCTTAGACCATAATGGAATTACAGGGATTCTTGTCTATACGACGCAAATGTTGCCTTAACAGGGGGCCGACATGTGGAAAATGGTGCTTTTCTACCTTCCGGATTGGAAGGTTTTTATGCAGGGTTTCATTGCATTTGCGATTCCGTATGTGCTCTCAAGGTTTTTTAAATGGATTCATCACTCCAAGGAAGACGAAGGAAAATAACATGGCAGGTACCAACGATGGAACAACATGAAAATAAAGAAAACAACACATGGAATGCTGCCCAAGCCTCATTAGAGCCATTTACGGGGAATTTTGCCTTAGATCTTGAACGGGTGAGAAAAGAAATCGGTCATAACTCGGATGTGCACTTTAGGGAGTTTCAGATCGGAGGCACAGGCATTTGTGCTGCCGTCATTTTTGTGGATGGACTGTCGGATAAAGAACTTATCGACAAACACATTATGAAATCGCTGATGGCGAGCTTCTCGGAAAAACATCATCAGGAGCCAGCCTTTGTGCAAGGCCCTGTTTCTAAAGAGTATATTAAAAATCAAGTTCTTACCATTGGTGAAGTAACGGAAGCACGTCATGCAAAAGATCTGGCGTCCAAGATATTGACGGGTTCGACCGCCCTGTTAGTGGACGGCGTGCGGAATGCGCTCATTCTCGGTACAACCAAAGGGAAGTCGCGCAATATGGAAGAACCGTCATCGGAGCCGTTGGTTCGAGGCCCGCGGTTAGGTTTTACGGAATCGTTAAAAGATAATACCGCCCTCTTACGACAGCAAGGCGGCAACAACAACTTATCCATCATCAAGTTTCAAGTAGGAGAGCGTTCAAAAAAAGAACTCGTCATCGCCTATATCCAAGATCTGGCTGATCCTGCTTTGGTGGAAGAGGTCCAGCAAAGAATCAAAAAAATCAATATCGATGATGTGCCGGAATCAGGCTATGTAGAGCAGCTGATCGAGGACAATTACCTCAGTCCTTTTCCGCAAGTACAGAATACGGAGCGCCCCGACCGCGTATACAGTGCCTTGATGGAAGGACGAGTTGCCATCCTGTTGGACGGGACGCCTTTCGCTTTGATCGTTCCTGCTTCATTAAGTATGATGCTGCACTCACCGGAAGACTATTATGATCGTTGGATGCCGAGTTTCCTCATCCGCTTATTACGATATTTTGCAGCCCTCATCTCGCTTTTTGGACCCTCCCTGTATATTTCGTTCGTCTCGTTTCACCAAGGGTTGATCCCTACCAAACTGGCCTTGTCCATCATGGGCACGAGGGAAGGGGTACCGTTTCCCGCCATCATCGAAGCCCTGATCATGGAAGTTTCGATCGAGATCCTGCGGGAGGGCGGTCTGCGATTGCCTACACCTATTGGTCCGGCCATGGGGATCGTTGGCGGATTAGTCATAGGGGAAGCAGCCGTACAAGCGGGGATTATCAGTCCTATTATGGTGATCGTGGTGGCGTTGACGGCGATTTCCTCCTTCGCTATCCCTCAATACAGCGCCGGAATTTCGTTTCGCATGCTTCGTTTTGCAGCCATGTTTTTCGCGGCGGTGTATGGATTGTACGGGGTGGTTTTGTTTTTCCTTTTCCTTTGCAGCCATTTAGTGAGGCTGAAGAGTTTTGGCGTTCCTTTTATCACGCCGGTCGTTCCGTATCGAGTGAGTGATTGGAAAGACTTTATGATTCGAATGCCGCTTGTGAAAATGAGACGCTTTCGGAAGGCGATACATAAGAAAGATTCCATGCGTAAAGGATAGCTCTTTATGAAAGGAAATAAAACCAACATGAGTAGTCCAAAAGGCCAAATTACGAATTTGCAGGCAGCGGTTATCCTCGTCAATTACATTCTGGCAGCCGGGATCCTCACCCTCCCCCGAACATCCGTGGAGAAGGTGAAAACACCCGATGTGTGGATCACCGTTATTTTGGGCGGGATCATCGCCATGATCATAGGGCTGATCATCGTGAAATTAAACCAGCGATACCCCGAAAAAACCTTCTATCAATACAGCCAGGAAATTGTAGGAACGTGGGTGGGCGGGTTCCTCAGTTTGCTTATTATAGGTTACTTTTTTACTCTTTCTGCATATGAAGTCAGAACGATGGCAGAAGTAACCGGGCTTTTTTTGCTGGAAGGAACCCCCACCTGGGCCATCATCCTTCCTTTTATATGGATAGGTCTTTATCTGATCATAGGCGGAATCAATGCGATCGCCCGATTGTTCGAAATTATATTTCCTATTACGATCATCATTTTTTTACTGGTTGCTTTTTTGAGTTTAGGCATATTTGAAATAGATAATCTCCGTCCCGTATTAGGATTGGGAGTTGTCCCTATGCTCAAGGGAATCAAGACAACTACGCTCGCTTTTTTAGGTTGTGAAATTATGCTGCTCCTTGTAGCATTTATGAAACAGCCGGACAAAGCCGCAAAAGTCGTTCTGATTGGCGTATTCATCCCTTTGCTTTTTTACGTCATCACCGTTGTCATGGTCATCGGAGCCCTGTCAATCGACGGAGCGGTCATGAGTACATGGCCTACGCTGGAGCTGATGCGAAGTTTCGAGATCCCCGGGTTGATCTTTGAACGGTTTGAATCTTTGCTGCTTGTCATCTGGATTATGCAAATATTCACGACCTTTACGATTACCTACTATGCGGCTGCTTTAGGTTTGGCCCAACTTTTCAAAAAGAAGATTCGCCCATTTGTTTATGGCTTGGTTCCGATTATTTATCTCATTGCCATGGTTCCAAAAGATATCAATGACCTGTTTAAATTCGGGGATATGGTCGGCAATGCCGCGTTATTATTATTTGCCGTACTGCCAGTCATTTTGCTTCTGGTATCGAGCGTGAGAGGTGGAAAAGCTTGAAGCACGTTACGGTACGAAACCTTTTGATTTCGCTGTTGGTTCTTACACTCCTGTCTCTTACAGGATGCTGGAGCAGTAAAGAAATTGAGGATTTAGGCCTGGTTGTAGGCACTTCTTTGGATCTGGACACACAGGAGGAGTCCCGGGAAGAATCTGCTGGTCAAGCAGGCGGGTCTCCCCGCCGGGATCGAATTACGATAACCAATCAGTTTGTCACCGCAGAGACGACAGGCAAAGGCACAAAAAACGCTTCTTCACAACCAAAAGCTTATAACAACGTTTCCGAAACCGGAGATGCGATCATCCCGACCTTACGCAATATGATATTAAGAATCGAAAAGCGCGCCTTTGCCGAGCATTCAAAAGTGATTATTATTGGCGGGGATCTTGCACGTACCTTGGATCTGCAAAAGATCTTGGATTTTTTTATTAGGGAACAGGAAATGAGGCCAAGCTGCCTCCTTCTCATCGCTCAGAACCGGGCGAGCCAAACGCTGGATTCGAAAAAGCCGATGGAAGTTCCAGCGTTTAAACTGGTTGAAATGACACATGGCCACGGCAGAACCACCAAGATATTACCACCGACAACACTGACCAAGATCGAGGGGAAGCTGCATTCCGGGACCAGCTTTCTATTGCAAAATGTCGTCTCGTCGGCGAGTGGCGACATAAAATTTGAAGGAGCTGCCGTCATTGAAGGGAAAACCAGAAAGCTGCGCGGATTTTTGAATGAAAAGGAATTGGAAGGCTTAACGTGGATCATCGGAGAGGGGAAGGGCGGTTTGGTTAAAAGCGTGGACAAAAAGACAGGTGAGCCCATAGTATACGAGGTGTTGTCCATGAAAAGCAAAATGAAGCCCCGCGTTGATGGAAACAACATTTCATTTAAAATAGAAATCGAGTCTGAAGGAAGAATCGCCGAGCATTGGGTGGTTTCGGAGAAAACCATCGAAACGGACTTTTTGAAAAGAGCGGAAAAAGCGGCCGAAGAAGAGGTGGAGCGTTTAGTAGAGAATGTATTGGATAAAATTCAGCATGAATACAAAACGGACGTTGCCGGCTTCGGAAACAAATTGAGAATTGCATATCCTCATGTATGGAAAACAGTCAAAAAAGATTGGGATCAAACCTTTAGCGAGGTTCCGATCCGGTATGAGGTCAACCTAACGATCAAAGATTATGGGACGGCCGATGAATAAGTTGGGTGCTAAAAACGGCTGAAGGACGGGGACGAGGCGGCTGCAGGGATCAGCCTGTATTTCATTCACAAAGCGATCGAACGCAAAACCGGTCCCGCGTTACTGCAAAATCCGGATCGGAAATTGCACAAACAAAACATATTAAGCTAAAGACGTACCAAAGCCCCGGGCAGGCATGCCCGGGGCTTCTTTGCGGTACGTGGATACGTTGTGCGGCTATGGCATGGTTACGCCCGGAAGGCGGCCGGCAACCTCCTCGATGGAGGGACCGGGATTTCCCTTGACGTAACGATCGAAAAATGCAACGGTGAGCGCGTTGATCGAAGCTTGCGTCTGCCTCGGTTCGGCTCCTTTCGGGTGAAGCAGCGGCGAGAACAGATAAAAATCGGTAAAGCTCATATGGTTCGCGTGGGCAAAAGTGACCGAATACGCCTCGCTCGAGGCAGTGGCCCGCTGGCGTCGTTTCGCGGACTCGTCCCAAAATTGTTCGTAATCCTCCCGGCTGCGGCCGGATTGCTGGATCGCCTGATCCAGCGATTTGTCGAAGACGTCCCGGCTGATGCTCAGCTCCGCGTTCATTTGCAGATAGGGTTTGCCGAAGCCGCCTTCCGGCACAGGCTTGCCGTAAAGCGTGCCGTCCATGTTCAGGGCTGCTTTGACCCGTCCATCCGCCAGCAGCATTTGCGCTGCCGTGGCGCCGCCGAAGGAATGTCCGAACATGCCGACCTTGTTTAGATCGAGCCTGCCGGAAAACATCCCTTTTTGGCTCGGATCGTTCAAACGCTGCAGTTGATCCAACACGAATTTGGCGTCTTGGACCCATAATCTGCTTTTGTCCACATAAGCATCGAAGCCGGATGTATGTTCAAGCTTTAGCGTGGCCGTATGGTCCGGAAAAACGACGGCGGCCGCATCGTAGGTATGGTCGATGCCGACCACGACATATCCGCGGCTGGCGAGTTCCGCCACCTGAAACGTGTTTTGGTTCCGGAAGCCGGTTAATCCGTGGGAAAACAGCAGCACCGGGTAACGTTCCTGTTCCCTGGATGGTTCCGCATTTTGCATTGCATCGGTATGCACGTATTTGAGCTGGCCCAGCAGGAACGGGGGAAGGGTGATCGCCTGGCGCAAGCCGTCCAATATTTCCGGCAGGTGCTCGATGTAGGGGGCCGGCCCCGTTCCGGTACCGGCTTGGGCCGGATACCAGATTTGAATCATGAGCTTTCGGCGATCGGCAGGGTCTGCGGTGGCCGGTTCTTCCCTGCTTGGATCTTCAAGCATCATCGTCGTGGTTCCTACCGGGTACGGCCCTTGGGGTTTGGCGAAACTGAAGACGGGCAGAAGGGTCGGCAGCGCGACCGACACTCCCGCATATACGAGAAACAGAAACGCCACGATTCCGCGGCGGAGTCCTTTGGCTGCGGCGCGCGGTTTTTCCGGCAGCGTATCTGCCCGGGCCTCCGCTTTTCGCGACGTATGCCGGCGGAGCAGGGCCAAGCCTCCGGTGACAAGACTGGCTGCGTAGACGGGAAGCATCTGCCAGCGATATCCTTCGGCGATTATTTGAACCAAGCTAAGAACTGCCGTTGCGGCGGTGGCCCAGGCATACCCGTAAAACGAGCGCCCCCGTTTCCTAGTAACCAGAACGCTGCCGAGAATCAGCGTAAAGTTCGCGATGAATAAGGCAATTTCCCAGATTCGCATGTTTTTCCTCCTGTTTTGGATGTGTACCATCAGCGTATCAATCGAAACTGTAGCCCATCTGTAGCCAACCTTACATTATCCTTACAATTGACATTCGTTTCGCATGGGACGATCATAGCAATGTATATTTTTAAATGAATAGGGCGGACAAGCCGCCAACATACAAGTGGAGGAAGAAATCATATTGATGCATGAACGAAGAGAGATCGAGGAGCGTACGATTCTTGTCGCGGATGACGAGCCGGAGATTGCGGAGCTGCTGAAACTGTTTCTGGAGCGGGAGCGCTGCCGCGTGATCGTGGCGGGAAACGGGCAGGAGGCATGGAGGATCATTCAGCAGGAACAGGTGGACCTGGCCGTGGTCGATATTATGATGCCGGAGCTGGACGGCTACCAGCTGATCGGGCGGATCCGGGAAAAACATACGATCCCCGTTATCATTTTGTCGGCCAAGGGCGGTGACGTGGACAAGGTGACCGGGCTTGGGATCGGGGCGGACGACTACATCTCCAAACCGTTTAGCCCGATCGAGGTGGTGGCGAGAATCAAAGCCCAGCTTCGCCGTTATTATGAGCTGAAAGGGGCCGGCGGAGACGGTGCTTCGCCGAAGCTTGCCACCGTCTGCGGGCCGCTGAAGCTGGATCATGAAGCCTGCATGCTGTACAAACGAGGCGAAGAGATTGCGCTTGGGCCGCTCGAATATAAGCTGCTCAAGCTTTTGATGGAATCGCCGGGAAGGATATTCACGAAACGCCAAATATACGAAAACGTATGGAACGAGCCTTATCTGGAGGACAGCAACACCGTCATGGTTCAGATCAGCAGGCTGAGGGACAAGCTGGAGGACGACCCGCGGGAACCGCGGTTTCTCGTGACCATTAAAGGGCTGGGATACAAACTGGATCCAAGGGACGTGGCGCCATGAGGAACATGCGCAGCGTCCATGCTGGCTTAATGCTGAATTACGTCCTTTTTTCCGTCATTCTCGGCATCATTGGTTTCATGGTGTACAAAGGCATGTACGATGCGCGGGACCAGTACTTGAACCAAACGCTGCCTATGGTCGAAGCCAGCCATTTGATCCGGGACGATTGGGAAAAGATCCCCTATGAAACCGTTCAATCCTTGGGCGGTTACATTCAGGTGCTGGATTCCGATTTGCACGTCGTTTTTTCGCGCGGCAGCGGCAAGGAAAAAGCCAAATCCGCTTATACGGAGGAGGAGGTGTACGCGATGTTTTATGATGGAAACCGTTCGGCCTACTATTCCTTGGCGCCTTTCGTTGCGCCTGACGGCCGGCCATACCGGCTGCTTGTCGCGATCCCGGGCGGGGCCGTTCAGAAGGAAAGCCGGTTGGCCAAGACGAACGCCGAAACCACCCGCGTATTTGTCGGTTTTCTGCTGCGGGGCTTGTTGTGGTTCGCCGCCGCGTTTTTGGCAAGTGTATGGCTGTACAGCCGGATCACGGCCAAACGGATTACGAAGCCGCTCGCCGCGGTAACCCGCGGACTCGACCGCATCGCCGAAGGCTGGGAAGACGAGAGGCTTTTTTATCGGGCCGACCGGGAGCTGATGGACCTCCAGTTTCGCTTCAACCGCATGGCCGACAGGCTTAAGCAGGCCGAGGCGGCCAAACGGAAGCTTGAAGAAGGGCGCCGCCGGATGATGATGGATATTTCCCATGACCTCAAAACGCCGATTACGACGATCCAAGGTTATGCGGAAGTGCTGCGGCTCGGCATGGAACAGGACCAAACGCAACGGTTCGAATTCGCAAACCGCATTTATTTGAAAGCCAAGTTCATCGCTTCGCTTGTCGATGACTTGTTCGAGCTGACCAAGCTTGAAAGCTTGGAGCCGGCGTACGAGCGCAGGACCGAAGATTTGGCGGAGCTGTGCCGTACCGCGGCGGCCGATCTATATGATTCGTTTGAGCAAAAAGGCATCGCCTTCGATGTCCGGATTCCGGAAACGCCGGTCAGGGTGTGCTGCCACGAGGGGCTGATACGCCGGGCGGTCACGAATTTGTTGGCCAATGCGTTGAAGTACAATACGGAGGGGGCCCGTGTATGGCTATCGCTGGAGGTTTCGGAAGAAAACGTTCGGGTGACGGTAGGAGATAACGGGCCGGGGATCTCGGACCAAGTGAAAGAAACCGTGTTCGAGCCGTTCGTTCGAGGCGACCGGGCCCGCCGGAGCGACGGCGGGAGCGGGCTGGGACTATCCATCGCCAAAGGCGCCGTCGAGCGGCATGACGGGCGGATTTGGCTCGATCCGGAAGCGAAAGGCACCGTCATTCACATCCTCCTCCCGACTCAACATTGCACGGAAGGCGCCAAGGTTAAAGGGCGAACGAAAATGACAATTTGAGCCATGCCTACGCAAACGCCGTATAACATTTCCGGTCCCCGGTCCATCTAATCCTATAGAGGGCCCTCGAACGATACTGAAATGTTTAGGAGGAACTATAAATGAAGTCGATATATAAAGTGATGAGCGCCGCCGTCTTGGCCAGCTGCGTATTGGGAGGAGCCGCATGGGGGACAGCCTACGCCGCCCAGGCTCAGGCAACCAAATCCGCTTCCGGCACCGTGACTCAGCAAGACATTTCCCTGCGCGTCTCCAAGGCGACATACGACGGCAACGTCGTTCAGCTGGAAGTCGAACGTAACGGAAAGGGCCTCGTCGGAGGCATGACCGACTGGAAATGGGATGATCAAAAACAAGAAAGCGTTCAGGAAAAAGGAGCGATTACATCCCTGGAACTCTTTATTAACGGTATCTCCGCCAATGCGTACGGCGGGTCCAAGCTATGGGAGCGCCCCAACGTTACTTGGCAAGCGGGCTCCGGCCCGGACAAAGCGCTCATCACGATGGCCGATGCGACTTATCTCGGAGATATAGCCAGCCTGAAGGCTTTGCCGGACAACTTCAAACTCACGGCGAAGATTACGCTGAAAGGCGTCAACAAGCCGTATACGCTGAACGTTCCCGTACAAAAAAATGCAGGCACGGTGCAGAAGCTGAATCCGAACATCACGAAAAAATCGGGTAAAACCTCCATTACATTCAAAAAGGCAAACGTGACTTCGCATTCCGCGAGACTGCAGCTGATCGTTACGGGGGTGGACGCGAACACGACGATGCTGTACGATTTTTATGACGATCAAGGCCGTAAAATCGAGCAGTTATCGGGCGGAAGAGGCACCGACGAAAACGGGGCCAAGGGGGTCATGTACCACGACTTCTTCCTGGATATGCAGGGGAAAAACATCAAGTCCATTACGATTAAGCCGGCCAAACCCGTCTTTGAGGAACCGGGCGCCACATCCGGCGCATTCAAGGTAGATGACCAAGGCGAAGTGGTGATGGAATACTTGAAAGATCTCGAAATGACTGCCAAGATAAAATAGAAGCAGCAGAATAAAAGGCTTATCCTACACTTTTTTTAGGGTTCAATGAATTTTGAAAACATCGCGGTCCCTTTCCGGCAGGCACCTGTTCGCCGGGAAGGGATTCTTCGTTCTGCCGCAATTTTTTCCATATAACATTTCGCGCCTCCGGACCATCTAATCCATAGAGGGCCTTTAAAAGGAGATGAAAGCAACGTGGTAACCATGGCACTTGAAGTCAAGAAGGCGCAGAAGGGAGACCTGGATGCGTTCGTCCGCATCATGCGCGGTCTGGAGCCCCGGCTGTACAGCTTGGCTAAGTCCATTCTGAGAAGAGACGAAGACTGCGCGGATGCGATGCAGGAGGCAACGCTGAAAGCCTATAAATCGCTGTCGACTTTAAGAAAACCTGAATATTTCAAGACATGGATGATCCGGATTCTTATCAACGAATGCAATCAATTGCTGCGAAACAGGCAGCGGACCGTGGTGATGGACGAGCTTCCGGAAGCGAAAACCTCGGAGGCTTATTATGGCAGCTATCAGAAGGTGGATCTTCAGGAGGCGGTGAGCCGGTTGGACGAGTCGCTTCGAATCGTCATCCATCTGTTTTATTATCAGGATCTTCCGATTAAGCATATTTCAGAAATTCTCGGCATTTCGAACGGTGCCGTCCGGGCGCGCCTGCACCGGGCAAGGGGCATTTTGGCGGATCAAATGAAAAACGGAAAGGAGGGGGATTTATCGTATGAGCCTGTTTGATTTGGAACGTGAACTGACACAATCCGGCAAGAAACAAATCGCCGCGGAGGTTCCGGAGCTGATCCGCCGCAAGCAGGATGAAATCTACGCCGCTTTGGCCGAAATGGAAGAGGACGCGCGGCCGGGAAGAGACCGTCAACGAAAGAAAACCGGCAAAATCGCTGCAGCGGCGTCGGCTGCCGCCTTGATCGCGGTTTTGGGAAGCGGCTTCGTTTCTCCGGCGATGGCTCAAACGATGAAACAGATCCCTGTCGTCGGCGGCATTTTTAAGCTTGCGGACGAATTGGGGCTGCGGACGGCGGAAGAACAGGGGCTTGTATCGAATCCCGAGGCCTACGACGAACATGACGGAACGGTTCTTAAAATACGCGAGGTCGTATTCGACGGCACGCTTCTGTCGTTTTCCCTTCAACGGGAGGGCGGAGATTTTCACGGAGGAATATCCGATTATAAAGAAGTTCGTTCGGGCGGCGAATCAAAAATCGTCTACGAAAAGGGAGCGATCAAAGATGCCGAAATGTTCGTGGACGGCGTTGCGATGAATAGTTTTCCGGGATCGTACCGTCCGGATTTGACATGGGAACCGTCGGCCGATGACGACGCGGTGTTGTTCCATGTCTTTAACAACAGCAATGGCTCGGTCCCGAATTCCACGCATTTGCCGGACAAATTTTCGCTCACATTGAAGATTACCCTGGAAGGCTTCAAGGATCCTTTCGTGATCACGCTCCCTGTCTATAAACAGGCGGATCGCGTGACCGTTTCATCCGGTGAACAGAAAACGTGGAACGGGCTATCCATGACGGTAAAAGAATTGGAATTCTCGCCGGTTTCAACGATCCTAAGGCTGGAAGTCCATGCCGACCATGAATGGACCGATGCCGAGAAGGGCAACCTGCTTTTTGAGGTGGTCGGAAGCAACGGCGAAAAGGGAAATCAAATCGGCGGCAAAGGGATTTATCCGGACCGAAAGACGGTAGCGTTCGATATCGTGCTGGATCGCTTCAAGGAAGCGCCCGAATCCGTCACCATCAAGCCGTTTATGCCCGTCTTTGCCAATCCGGGCGCGACCTTTGGCGGGTATGCGCTGGACGAGAACGGGGAGATTCGGAAACATTTCATGCAGGAATTGAACATGACGGTTCCCGTCGACCGGCCGCGCATCGACGAACTGTATCGTCTTAGATAGAGATGTTGCCGTTTTTGGCGGAAGGATAGGTTAAATCAGTCTATCGGATCGTGAGATCAAGATCGGGGTATGAAAACAAGGTCAGGCGCTCATGTTATGTATGGAGGTGAACGTTATGACTGGAAGAAACAACAAACCGAAGAATGACGGACCTGCCTCCTCCCCTGGACGGCTGGATCAATTCGGCGAGAAGCTGGCGGAAGATCAAGGAAAGAACCCGATGAACCCGGGGAAAAACGGCGGAAAGAGCTGCTGAGTTTATTTAGTTGAAAAGAAGCCGAGAGCAGAGATTTGCTCCAGGCTTCTTTTTTATGGTTCCGTGTTCAAAAGCATATCTGCCGCTCAGTAACGCGACAAAAGGAGCCTCTTATCATGTATGCCTAAATCATGTCGCGAAGGCTGCTTGTGGGGATGACTTGAGCAAACGTACCCTGCAGCGATGCCATAAAAACATCATGGACGGTTTGGGCCGGAATCACGGCACCGTTCCATTCCAAGTCCCTGGTGGCACACGCATCGTCCAGCAGCACCACTTCATATCCCAAGCGGCTTGCGCTTCGAACCGTCGAATCGATGCATATGTGGCTCATCATGCCGCAAATGACCAACCGCTTTGCTTGGATCGATTCAAGATGCTCTTGCAATTCGGTTTGAAAAAAGCTGTCCGGCGTATGTTTGACGATTACTTTTTCGTCGGATCGAGGTTTTACGCCTTCATGAATGCGGATTCCTTCGGTGCCGGGGAGGAAAAACGTAGCCTGCTCATCCAGAAGAATGCACTGAATATGAATGATGGGCAGGTTCTTTTCCCGGAACAGCTCCAATGCTTCTTGGGCATGAGTTAACGCCTGGTCGGGATGATATAACTCGTTTCGGCCCCCTTTGAAATAATCGTTCTGAATGTCTACCGATATAAATGCAGTATTCATGGTACATGGCTCCTTTGCTCGTAGAAAAGTTGGTTTCTACACGCATTATAGTACCGGTATGACGTACCGTGAATTACCCACTTTTTTGTGGGTATGGAATGCCTTTGCGGTCGAGAAGTTCGGTTTGCCCCATCTCCACCATGTAATCAATGCCTATTTCCTGCATGATCAACACCGCGTCCAGCAGCCTTTTTCCGCGCTCGGTAAGATAATATTCGACGTGCAGCGGATAACCCTCCGTTTTGATTTTATCGACGATTCCGGAAGACCTGAGCTCTCTTAAATGCTGCAGCAGCATCTTTTGGGTGATCTGGTCGATATCCCTCTCCAGTTGGGCCAAGGACATACTACCGTCTTTTAGTTGATAAATGATCATGGTTTTCCATTTGCCCTTTATAATGTCATGTACAACCTCTAAAGGGCAGGTACATTGCTCTCGAATCATCATCGGACTCACCTCTATGCCATCATATCAAAAACAGGAAAATTCTTCATTTGTTCGTTTGCTCCGTTTTTTTCGTTCGCCGCTTGTTTTTACCATAAAAAAACTGGCAAGCATCCCAAAATGCTTTACACTAGAGTTACATTTTCTGACAATCGCCGCGTATGTGGAAATGCCCATGATGATCGTAGAAATGCACATACTGGCCCGATTTTAGAACTGATATATTGAAAGGGCGGAGGTGTTGGCAGATGAAGCTGCGGAACCCGTTAACGAAAATGAACGTCAAGCAGCAGATGATCCTGCTGTTTCTGGTGCTCGTCATTCCGCTTTTTATCCTGAACAGTTACGGCAACGGCAAGGCCGGGCAAGTGTTGAAACGCCACGTGACCAATGCGTACATCGAGTTGAACAAGCAAAACTTCAAGCTCATCAGCCGGGATATCGAGACGATCAACAAGGTGACGTCCACCGTGCTGCAAAATGCGATGATTCAGCAGCTCAGCACGGCCGGGGACGAAACGATTTTGACCCGGGTGAAAAATTACGAAAAAATCGAGGTCATGCTCAATACCTATTCGCAGGAGACCGATGAGCGGGAGCCGCTGTATTATTCGCTGTACGTGTACGATCCGGATAACGCTTATTTTTTTGCCCCTTATTACCCGGAATCGAAAAAGTCGGGGCTGTATTTCTTTTCGAGCGAGAAGGAAAAACCGGAATGGTTCGACGAAGCCGTTTCCCGCAAAGGGAACGGTTATTTGAGGCTGACGGATCATCTTTCCCCTCCCGTGAAGGGACAGAAGGATCAGCAGACGCTTCTTTACGTGCGGGCGATCAACAACATCTACAAAGGCGGGACGATCGGCGTGCTGGCGGTGTCCAACGTCGATGCCCGGATCGGCGAATCCTTGAAAACGGTGTCACTGCCGGAAGGCGAGATTTATTTTACCGATTGGAACAACCATATTTTGACGACGACGGAACAAGGGAGAACGGGCGTGCTCGACCTGCCGCCGGAGCTTGACCCCGGCAATTCCGCCATTGGCGTCAAGGACGTGATCGCGAAGGATTTCATCTACGTGGCGGATTACAATTACGTGCTTCAGCAGAAGCTGATCTACAAAGTGCCCGTCAAAGCACTGCTTCAGCAGCAGAACGAAATCAAGCGGGTCATTCTGGTCATTTCGATCGCTTATTTTATCGTCGGCCTGATCATCATTTTGTATTTCTGGCGGTCGCTGATGACGCCGCTGCAAAAGCTGGTGTTTTTCGTCCGCAGGTACGAACCCGGCCAGATCGTGCCGCAGACCCCGCTGCGGAAACGAAACGACGAGGTCAGCGTGCTGATCTCCACGATCTATGACATGGCGCGAAGGCTGAACGATCTCATCCATTATCAATACGCGATGGACCTGAAGCAGAAGGAATTCCAGCTTTCGCTTTTATACCAGCAGATCAACCCGCATTTGCTGTACAACACCCTGGAGAGCATCTACTGGAAAAGCATGATGGAAGGGAACACGACTTCCGCCGAAATGATCAAGGATTTGTCCAAGCTGATGAAAATCAGCCTCAGCCGCGGGCGGGAGCTGATTACGCTGGAAGAGGAACTCGAGCATGCCACGGCTTACATCAAGCTGCAGCAGAACCGGTACGATTATGCTTTCCGCGTCGAAATGGACGTACCGGAGCATTTGTATTCAGTCCACATTCCGAAAATCACGCTCCAGCCCCTGATCGAAAACGCGATCATTCATGGCATTAAAAATATGGGCGAAGACGGGGAAATCCGAATTGCCGCCGAAGAGCGCCGGGGCGTGCTGTACATCCGCATTTCGGACAACGGCTTCAAACCCGTGGATTACGAAACGATCCGCAAAGTGCTCGGCGACGATTCGCAGAATCCCGCGAAAGGGTACGGCATCCGCAACATTCACCAGCGCCTGCAGCTGCATTTCGGGCCCGAATACGGACTGGCTTACGAGGCGCGGGAAGGCGGAGGCACGACGGTCACCGTATCGCTGCAGATCACGAGGCAGGAGGACTAAAAGGAGGCACTAAAGCGATGTACAACATTTTGGTCGTGGATGACGAACCGCTGATTTGCAAAGGGCTGGCCGGGCTTTTGAACGCTTCGGGCCTTGGCATCGGCAAAATCATGACGGCGGGGAGCGGAGAAGAAGCGCTGGATTACATTCGCATGGAGGATATCGATCTGCTCATCACGGATATCCAAATGGGAGAAATGAGCGGGATCGAGCTGATGCATCAAGCCAAAATCGTCAAACCTTGGGTGCAGACGATCATCATTTCCGCGCACGAGACGTTTCAGTATGCGCAGATGGCCATCCGCCTGGGGGCGCGCGATTATTTGATCAAGCCGCTGAACAGCGAGCAGTTTCTCGACTCGGTGCGCAGCGTGCTGCTCAAGATGGATAAGCCGCTGCCGCGCACGGAAGAGGTGCTGTCGGGCGGCCAAGGGGATTTTCGCATGGAGGAACCGCAGCCGGAGGTTAACGAGCCGCTGAACCGTCTGCTCGCGGAAACCGTCGAACATCCGGATGAGCCGTATCCCGAGCAGCCGTATTACGAAAGCATCGGGATTGCCGGACCTTATTTCGCCGTCATCAAGGTGAAGCTTGCCTTGAACGGGACGGACGGGGAAAGCCCGTTTCCGGAAAAGGACATTCCGCTCATGCAGTACGCTTCGCTGAACATCATCCAGGAGCTGCTGGATCGGGAGCTGGATGCGCGGGTATTTTATGCGCCCGACCGCAGCATCAATATTTTGGCGCAATGGAGCGAGGAGGCATACGAGGAGCAGCATGCGAACCGGATCAGCCAGCTGGAGATGATCGGCCGGAGCATGCACCATCATATCGGCAAATATTTGAAAATGGAGTGCACGGTCGGCATCAGCCAGATCCTGAAAGGGCTGCAGTTCGTCCACGTACTCAGCCGCCAGGCCGACAAGGCGATGCTTTGGGCCCGGGAGCACGGCGATTACCACGTTTTTTATTACGGCGATTTCAGCTGGCATAACTATGCCCGCGACCCGAACCCCGACGAGCTTTCCACCCAGAGCAACCGCATCGTGGAGCAGGCCAAAGCCTACATCGAAGACAACTACTGCCAAAAAGGGCTCACGATCCAAGAGGTCGCAAGGCGCAACCATGTCAGCCCGAACTATTTGAGCTATTTATTCAAAAAAATGACCGGCTTCAACCTGTGGGAATACGTGGTGAAGCTGCGGATGGAGGAAAGCCGCTCGCTGCTGCTGCACACCGATCTGCGCCGCTACGAAATCGCCGAGCGGGTCGGCTACGAATCGCCGGAGCACTTCAGCAAAATTTTCAAAAAGTACTACGGCGTCAGCCCGAGCGACCTGAAGAAATAGAAGAAGTAAGATCAACCATAATTCACATAGAACTAGACATGTTCCAGGGCAGCTCCCTTTCCTACAATGAAACGTAAGCTGGAAATCAACAAGGAATGAGGGAGAACCATGGGGGAGCCAGGTTTGGTGAGGCAGCCGGCCATCGAGAACCAATCGTCCAAAAGAAGAGGCCTTTTGAAAAAGCACTTTTGGGGATACATGTTTTTGCTGCCGGCTGTCGTGATTTTTATTTTGTTTTTATGGGTGCCGATCGCCAAAGGGGCTTTGTACAGCTTTTACGAGATCGATTTCGTCAATGGCAACACCTTTGTCGGTCTGGACAACTACGTCCGGGTGTTCCATGATCCTGACGTATGGACGGCGATCAAAAATACGCTGTATTACATGCTGCTGACGGTCATTATCGGATTTTGGGTGCCGATCGTCGCTTCCATCGCGATTTCGGAGCTGCGCCGGTTCCAAGGCTTCGCGCGCATCGCCGCCTATTTGCCGTTCGTCGTGCCCGGCGTGGTGCTGTACGGCATGTGGAGATGGATGTACGATCCGGTCGGGCCGATCAACGGGCTGCTCAGCTCGCTCGGCGTCGATCCGGTGTCGTTCATTTCGGACAGCCGCTGGTCGATGATCGCGATCGTGTTCATGGAGACGTGGCAGCAGTTCGGGTCGGCGATGCTGATTTACCTGGCCGGCGTGCTCAGCATTCCGCGGGATTGGTATGAGGCGGCCGAGATCGACGGCGCCGGCGTATGGAGCCGGATTCGGCACATCACGCTTCCTTCGATGCGCAGCCTGATCATCCTGATGTTCATTTTACAGGTCATCGGCACGTCGCAGGCATACCAGTCGCAGCTGGCCTTGCTGGACGGCGGACCGAACAACGCGACGCTGACGTATGCGCTGCTCATCGTCAAATACGCCTTTACGCGGCTGGATTACGGCACGGCCACGGCGCTCGGCATGCTGATGTTCATCGTGCTCAGCCTGGTGGGCCTTCTTCAATACAAGCTGAACAAGGAGGAGTATGAAAGATGAGCAAGCAGCATGAACGCGGTATCCTGTCCGATTCCGACCTGAAAAAGCCGTTGAACCGGGTCGTGTACGGCCTCATGGTGTTCGGCATCCTCGTCATGATCGTGACGATGCTGTATCCGATTTTGATGACGATGTTCAACGGCCTGAAAACGAATCAGGAAGTCAACACGTTTCCGCCGCATTTTTTCCCGGAGACGTGGAACTGGAGCAACTTCAAGGAAGGCTGGGAATACATCGATCTGCCGATGTTCCTGAAAAACACGCTGTTTGTATTCGCCGGCAACCTGGTGATGACGATTTTCGTGCTCGGCCTTGCGTCCTTCAGCATTTCGCGCCTGAAGGTGCCCTATCACCGGGCGATCTACTTCTTTATTTTGATGACGTTATTTATTCCGGCTTCGAGTTACATGATTCCGAACTTCGTCAACCTAAAGGACCTCGGGCTGCTTAACACCTTCTGGGCGTTCTGGCTTCCGGCGGGGGCAAGCGCGTATTATTTCCTGCTGATGAAAAATTTTTTTGACGGCATCCATCCGGAAATCTTCGAGGCCGCGCGAATCGACGGAGCTTCGGAAATCAACAGCTACATCCGCATTGCGGTCCCGCTGTCCGTGCCGATTTTTGCGACGCTGGCGATCTTTATTTTTTCGGGCGCCTGGAACGACTGGTTCTGGCCGTCCCTGGTGCTGCACAGCGAAGAGAAATACACCTTGGCGACGGCGATCTACAAATACGTCATCAACGCGCGCAGCATGGACAACAGCATCAAATTCGCGATCCTCTTCATGGTCATGGTGCCGCCGATTTTCGTGTTCCTAGTGTTCCAGCGGTTTATTATGCGGAGCGTCAGCCTGTCCGCGGTGAAGGGATAACATCCGGCAACATCGTAGGCCTGCACACGAAGGGCATATGATTGCACATCGTTAGAACGAATCATCTCTTTTATGATAAAAGGGCAAGTATAACTTTGAAACGAAAAGGGGAGTTTCCATGCGCAAGTTTTCCATGTTGCTGCTCAGCCTGATGCTGTCGGCCGCCATGCTGGCAGCCTGCAGCGGCAATAAAACGGCGGAGGATAACAAAAGCGGAACCGATTCCCAAGGCACGGGCGGGACGGGAAGCAAAACCGAAGAACCGGCCAAAACGGACGACATTTCGCAGAAAAAGATCACGATCAAGATCCACTATCCGCTGCCGGACCAGAAGGAAGCCAGAGCCCAGGAAGACGATAAAATCAAACGGTTTACGGAGAAATATCCGAACGTGACGATCGTCAAGGACGACTGGCAGTACAACGTGAACGAAATCGGCATCAAAATGGCTTCGAACGAGGCGCCGACGTTCTACAACACCTTCGCGACCGAAGCCCAAATGCTCGTCGAGCACGGCTGGGTGGCGGACATCAGCGACCTCTACAACAGCTGGGAATACAAGGACGAGATGAACCCGCTCCTGCAAAACCAGTTTATCGTGGACGGCAAAGTGTACGGCATCACGCAAAACGGTTACGTGACCTCCACCGTCATCAACAAAGGCCTTTTGGATGCCAAGCAGGTTCCATTGCCGGACATGGACTGGACGTGGGATGACATGTACAACACCGCCAGAGGCGCCACGGACGCCAAGAAGGGCATTTCCGGGATCGCGCCGATGGGCAAGGGCAACGAGGCCGGCTGGAACTGGACCAATTTCCTGTTTGAAGCCGGGGGAGAAATCCAAAACATCGAAGGCGAAAAATATACGGCGGCCTTCAACTCCGATGCCGGCGTCAAAGCGCTCGACTTCTACAAAAAGCTGAGATGGGAAGCGAACGCGATCCCGCAGGACTGGGCGCTCGGATGGAGCGACGCGATTAACGCGTTCCAACAGGGACGGACGGCCATGGTCATCGCGGGCGCATACGATATTATCGACTCCGCCTTGAACCAGGGCGGCCTCAAGCCGGAAAACGTCATTGCCTATCCGATGCCTGCGGCGGAAAAAGGCGGCAAGCATATCGGCATTTTGGGCGGCAACTATTTGGTCATCAACCCGAACGCGACGAAAGAAGAGCAGGAAATGGCTTTCCGTTACATCACGTTCGATTACTTCACGGATAAAGGCCTGGAAGCCCTCGACGCCAACATTCAGGAGCGCAAGGGCAAAAACAAATATTACGTGCCTGCTCCGCTGAACTACTTCAGCGACAACTCCGAATACGCGAAAAAGGTCAATGCCATCTACGCCAAATACGACAACGTCTACCATTACGACGAAAAAATGCTGAGTCTCATCGACGGCAAACCTGAAGCGCAGTACGGAACGCAGGACTATTACGGCGCCATGTCCAACGTCGTGCAGGAGTCCTTCTCGAAGAAAGGAACGGATTCGAAAGCGCAGCTGGACGCAGCGGCCAAACTCGTGCAGACGAAGTTTTTCGACCAGATCAAAGCGCAATAATCGATATTCAAAGAAGCAAAAAGAGGTTCCACTCGGGCGCGCACCCCGGTGGAACCTCTTTTTGCTTTCGGGATGCGGGGCATATAACGGGGACGGAGGACTGCCGCGGTTCGATTCCGCCTTACAGTCCTCCGTGGTGACTTTCTCTTTTAATTGTTATTCATATACGAGCCGGTTGGTGTGATCGGCCGGGCCATGTTCAGCTTGCCGAAGCCGGTTCGTTTGCTTACCAGTTGTTTCCCGACACCCGGATCACCTTAAAGTTCGGGCTTTTGTCTTCGCCGTAAATGGCCTTGATTCCGGGATTGTTCACTTTAACGTTGGTGAAGCTTGCCGCGCCGACTACGGGCCCTTGCCCGTCTTCCGCTTTGGCTACAAGCTTGATGCCGTAGCGGGTCGGATTGTTGATGTTGATGTTCTCCAGGCGGATGTTTTCCATCGGTAGGTTTTCCGGGGATTTGGATTGGAACATCAGCCCGAAATACACCGGATTGTTGATGTCGACGTTTTTGACGACGATATTTTTGAAGCTTCGGTCGCCGCCGTAGAACCAAATCGCGCCGAAGTTCTGGTAGTCGTTGATTTTATCGTCGGCCCCGACGCTGGTCCAGAAATCTCCGCCCGTGCGGTCGAGCGTCACGCCGTCGATGACGGTATCCTGATCGCCGAAACCTAACGTGTTGTATCCGAAGCTGAGGCTGCTGACGGTCACGCCCGGGTAGGTCAACGTATCCGCGCCGTACAGGTTCTGGAACAGGTTGCCTTGACCGCCGTAGACCGCAAAAGCGGCCGCGCGTCTGACGTTGGTGGCGGTGAGGTTGGTGTACTTGTTGCCCACGTTGTAGGATCCGCCCGAATCGATCGCGCTGAATAACGCAAACGAGTCGTCTCCGGTGCCGCGGGCGTAGTTGTTGTCGATGATATTGTAGGACGATCCGTTGGTCATGTTGATGCCGTCCGCGAACATGTTTTTGATCCGGTTGTTTTTGAATGTGTTGTAGGAAGAGTTGACCCCCCAATAGAGGCAGACGAAATGCTCCGCCCAGACGTTTTCGACGGTTACGTTCCGCATGCCGTTCCCGTCGATGAATTTGCCGGGACCGTCCTGCCTGTACACATAGTTGCCCCAGGCGGACAAGTTCTTGATCGTTGAACCGTTTGCTTCCGATCCGATATTAAATCCGACATCGGTATTCGTTTGGTTTTGGGGGGCCATCAGTTTGGTGTGCCAAGGGCCTGCGCCGATAATTTCGGTGGCCCGGCCGTATAAGTAGATCTTGGAAGGAATCGTCCATTCGCCGGCCGGTATAAAGATCCCCTTTTTGGTCGGGTCTTGCCTGAATTCGTTCAGCGCCTGCTCAATCGATTTGGTGTTCGACACCTGGACGTATTTGCCGGGATCGGGATTAGCGGCGGGCGGAGCGACGTTTTCCGTTTCGATCATATCGACGTAAATCCACGGAACGTCTCCCGGGTCTTTTTGAATCTTGATCTTGGTGCCCTTCGGATAGACTTGGTCGAGCATGAGCTGGGCATCTTCGTACAGCCAATACGCCTTGGAACCCGAGTTGTCGTATCCCAGCCGGCCAAGCGTAGACGGCGTGGCATAGACGTACGAGAATTTGGACGAGACGGCAAAGGTGCCTTTTTTCACGCCGTCGACGTACACGCTGACCGTTCCGGCGGTGTTCTCCGCAACGGCATTGCGAAGCACGAAAGCGTTCGCCGGGGAGGTGAGGGTGAACTCTACATATTCTCCGTTAGCGTCCAGGTAAACGGCCGAACGTCCGGAAGCTTCGCCCGCAAAATCGCCCGGGGTAAAGTTGGGAGCGAGTTTCGTTCCGTTCGTCTTGTTGGAGGAAGACTCGGCTTCAAGGATGGTGAAAGGCATGTTGGCGCCTCGGCCGGTGTGGTTGTCTCCCGAACCGAACCGGGTGACGGCGTTGCTTGGCGCGGAGGAATTGCCGGCGGCGTCTTTGGCGATGACGTAATAGGACACGGTTGCGTTCGAAGGCTGATTGTCCGTAAACGTAAGCGTCGATCCGTCGACGCTGCCGCGGAGCTGGCCGTTTGCGTAGATATCGTATCCGGCAACGCCTGCATTATCGGTCGCCGCATTCCAGGTCAGCTTGATCGTGTCCGGGGTCGGCTGCGTGAAAGCTAGATTTGCGGGGGCGGCAGGAGGTTCATGGTCTCCGTTGTCCGGCACGAACCGGATCCAGTTGATATTGAAGTCATAGCCGCTGGCATAGATGCGAAGCGTTTGCGGTCCTGCGTTTAACGTCACGTATGCAGTGACGGTTTGCCAATTTTGCCATCCGCCGGTGTTCGGCACCTTTGTGGTGGCAAGCGTCGCCGGGCCGGATTGAAGCTGAAGTTCGCCGGTGGAGGCATTGCTGGCCACCCGGTACTCGACGGCGTACGTGCCGGCGTTTTGCACGTTAACGTTGTAATCCAGCCAGTCGCCGACATGAATCCACCCGACGTTGAGGCCGCCGCCGGTATCCGTCGTCGGTTCGGTTTGGATGCCGTTCATGGCGCTATAATTTTCGGCTTCGATTTTGCCCGGGATCGCTCCGGGTTCGGCTTCGCCGCCGGAAGTGCCGTAAATTTCGATTTCCGAAAACTGCGCGGCCGGCCAGCCGGTATTGGCGGTGACGTGAACCCGCACGTAACGCGTATTGACGGCGGGGAAGTCGATCGCGACCGTATTCCCGGCATTCGGATCGAACGTATAGTTAGCCGATGCCTTGACGTTCGAGTAATTGGTTCCGTCCATGCTTCCCTGAATGGCTAAGGTCTGCGTCCGGCTTTCCCATCCGGAGGGAAGCTTCAGCACAGCCTGGTTGATGGCGGATTCTTTGCCGAGGTCAACCTGAATCCATTGCGGGAAGGCGTTGTTGATGCTTTCCCAGTAGGTGCCCTGATTGCCGTCCGTTACGTTGGAGGCGACATATACGTCGGCGTGGCCGGATGCCGTCGCAGGTTTGCCGGCCGCCAAATTTTGAGCGGCGGCTGCCCGGACAGGGCCGGGGAATCCCGCCGGACTAAGGAACATGCCCCATATCATGGTTAGGGTGCAAACGGAGGCCAAGATTCGTTTTTTGCTTCTCACGTTTTTCATTCTCCCTTTACAATAGTTTTTTTCGAGCGGCTCTGGGTCCCTGTTGTGCTACTCTTGCGTCCTCATAATGGAAAAATACTTCCTTTTATGCAAATGTAAGCGCTGCCTAAAATCGGGAAACACCTCCTTTATTTTCATGATAATCTAGTGCTGCATTATGATCATAAGGCAGTCTTTGCTTCGAATTGAAGTCGCATTTCTATCGACATTGTGTGCGGTATTATGAAATGTCGGGCATCTCCCCGAGTAAGCGGAAGGCCCTCAATCCCGTCTTATCGCGGGGTTGAGGGCCTCGTTGTCCGCATCGGACATCGGACGTGATGGAAGTTTTTCGGTTCCGGACCCGTTTCCAGTCCGATCTCGGGGCAGCATTGATCCGCCGTCCACCGTCCGTAATAGGTTATTCCCGGCTTATGGCTGCTTCGGTACGCGCCAATCGCTTGACTGCCGGAACATCGGTTCAAACGGCAGCAAAATTTTGACAGGCAGCGGATACGGGGAGTGGATGCATTGGAGCATCGTTTTTGCCGCAACGACCCCAAGCTCGAATGCCGGGATGTGGATGGTCGACAGCGGCGGCACCGTGTACCGCGACGGTTCGTTATCGTCAAAGCCGACGACGGCGAAGTCCTGCGGGATCCGGTAGCCCTTCTCCGAGATGGCTCGCATCGCGGCCATGGCCATAATGTCGCTGGCTGCGAATACGGCCGTCGGCAGCTGACCGACGGGCGGCTGCTCAAGGAATTTCAGCATCAGCCGGTAAGCATTGTCGGGCTCCCACTCGGCATTCAGGACATACTGCCTTTGGACGGCGAGACCGGCCTGCTCCAGCGCGGTTTTGTAGCCGCGGTAACGCTTTTCCCGCTCAAAGTTGCCGGAAAGGCCGGTTCCGCCGATGAAAATGATATCGCGGTGGCCTTGGTCGACCAGATGCGCAACGGCCATGCGCGCAGCTTCGACCCGGTCGTAGGAGATCGTCGGGATGCTCGGATCGGACACGTCGATGCCGACAATCTGTTTGACGTGCTTTTTCATATGGTTGTACATTTTTCCATCGAGGCCTTCGATCAAAATGATTCCTTCGATCTGCGGATCTTCCGTCACTTCCCGCCAAATTTCCGGCCGCTTCAGCTCCTCCTGCGTATGGGTAAAGGCGAGCTTGTAACCGTTTCTAGCCAATTCCTTGTCGATGCCTTCGCATATCACCGAAAAGTAGGGATGGTAATGGCGATCCTGCATCGTCGATACGATGCACCCGATTCCCTTGACCGTCGGAGCTTGATCTTGAGAGGCCGGCTTGACGGGGTACCCAAGGTCCCGTGCGGCATCCCAAATTTTTTGCTTGGTTTGGCTGTTGACCGAGCGGTTGGATTCGTTGGCCAGCACGCGGGAGACGGTGGAGATGGAAACGCCGACGCGTTCGGCTATATCTTTTAATGTGGGCATAACGTATAACCTGCCTTTTTTCGCTATGTCAGTCATGTTATTGCTTTTATTTTTGCGGCAAAATCCCACATTCTATGTTAAGGAAAAAGAGATGGGAGGTCAACTGCATTTAGCGCAAATACAGAAAAACACGAGAAAAATTTGCCGCAAAACATGAAATCGAAACCATTGACGTAATCCATTGAATGCGCTATATTTTCCATATGGATTGAGGAGCATTGCCATAGGAACTTGGATAAAGGTTGAAAGGAGGAGGAATGTGCGAACTTCTAAAGTTGCGGCAATTTTATTATTTTTTTGCGCATATTTTGCAATATCAGGATGCTCGGCAGGAGTAGGATTGAACGCAAGCGTTGACGGCAAGGTAAAGCTCGTTTTCTGGGCGCATCAGGAAGACGCTTTCGTTGCGGCTTATGAAAAGCAGATTGAAGCCTATCAAAACGAGCACCCCAACGTCGAAATCAAATTTCAAACCTTTCCTTACGAAATTTACAACCAGAAATTAAAAGCCTCTTTTTCGGCGAGGACCCCTCCCGACGTTGCTGAAATGTTCGGTACATGGGTGCCGGAATATTCCCGTCACGGCGCGCTTGCCGAGCTTCCGGACGGGGAATCGCTGAGCAAGGAGTATTACCCGGCGCCTGTCGGCGGTTATATGTTGAACGGCAAACTGTACGGGCTTCCGATGGAGTACAACATCGAAAACGGCGGCATGCTCATTCACCCGCAGATGTTGAAGGAGAAGGGAATCGACCGTCCGCCGACCACATGGGACGAACTCGTCGATGCCGCGAAAAAGCTGACCGTGCGGGATGGCAAAGGCTTGAAAGTGAAAGGCTTCGATTTCGTATCCTCCGATAACATCACCTTTTCGTTTCTCTCGCTCATTTTGCAGCAGAAGGGCCATTTCTGGGGCGAAGACGAGCACGTGAATTTCCAGACACCGGAAGCTGTCAAAGCGATGACGGCGCTTAAGGCGCTCGTCGCCGACAATAAAGTGGCGGATTTGACGACCTTCGGCAGCCAGCTGGATATCTCGGATTATTTTTTTCAAGGCAACTCCGCCATGACCTACCGCGGACCTTGGACGATCGCGGCGGGGCTGGATAACTACCAGGTGAAGGATTTCGATTACGTGCCCGTGCCGTCGTTCACCTCGGAAAAACCGTTTTTTGCGGCGGAATCCGGGTGGGGAACCGTCGTCGCCCAAAAGAGCAAGGCGAAAGCGGAAGCGCTCGATTTCATTCAATTCATGGCGCAGAAGGATCGTCTGAAAGCATGGAATCTCGACACCTTTACCGTTCCGGCCAAGAAGGAAGTTGCGGCTGACCCGGAATTCGTCAAGGAAAATCCATATATGAAAACATCGCTCTCCGTCCTTCAGTACGGGCAATGGATCGGTCCGATCGCGGACCGCGATTATTTCTTCAAGCAGGTGAATGATCATTTTCAACTGATTGCAGCGGGGAAAGAGAGCGTGGAAGACGGTCTCAAAACGATGGAGAGAGCGATAAACGATAGTCAGGACAACCATAAATGATCGGAGTGTCTGGATAATGAACGAAGCGACCGTAATAAGCGATAACAAGCGGGCAGGAATGCGAAAGAAGCCTGGCCGTTACCGCAACGAGCGGCGATTTGTATTCGCTTTCTTAACGCCTGTGCTGCTGTTGTTCGGCGTGTTTGCCTTCCTTCCCATTGCGTGGAGTCTGATTTTGTCCTTGTTTCAATACAACCCGATGAGCGATCATGCCCGCTACGTCGGCGCGGCGAATTATTTGCGCATGTTTACGGACGGGGTGGTCCTGAAATCGCTGTGGGTCACGTTCAAATTCGTCTTTATTACCGTCATTTCCAATCTTGTCATTACGCTTTTGATTGCGATGGCTATTCAGCGGGTGCGGGTACGCTGGCTCAAGGATTTATTCCGCACCGTATTTTTTCTTCCGACCATTGCTCCGCTTGCCGGGACGGCCATCGTCTGGAGCACGATGTTCAACTACCATAACGGCTTGTTCAACATGATCCTCGGCGAGCTCCACATCGCGCCGGTACAATGGCTGAGCGATCCGCATTACGCTTTGCTGTCGGTCATCATGATGACGTTGTGGGCCGATATCGGATACAACATCGTCCTGTTCATGGCGGGTCTTGATTCGATTCCGGAGATGTACTATGAAGCCGCCATTTTGGACGGGGCGAACCGTTGGCATTTATTCCGCCATGTGACGCTGCCGTTGTTAAGCAGATCGACGCTGTTTGTCACGATTACAACCGTTATTTCTTATTTTCAAGCATTTCCGCAGTTCCAGATCATGACCAAGGGCGAGCCTTTCAACGAAACGAGGGTACTTGCGCTGCAAATTTACGACCAGGCCTTTTCCAATTCGAATATGGGCTATGCGTCGGCTTTGGCCACCTTGTTCCTCGTGATTATATTAATCGTCACTGTGCTGCAGTTGAGATTGGGCCGTACGCAGTGGGAATATTGAAAGGAGTCTGAAAACGTATGCGTCGCAAAAATGTCTGGCTTGATACTGCCGTCACGGCTTTGCTCACGGTAGCAGCCTGTGTCATGCTGGTCCCCTATCTGTGGATGGTGCTTTCGTCATTCAAGGGCAACATGGACATCATTTCGGGCTCAGGCGGCTTTTGGCCCAAGCATCCCAGCCTGGACGGCTATCGTACGGTGTTTGCGGACGCTCCCTTCGGCGTCTGGCTCTTGAACAGCGCAGTCACTTCGGTCATCATCACGGCCGCCACGCTGTTTACCAGCGCGCTTGCCGGATATGTATTCGCCAAACATCAGTTTCGCGGCAAACGAATTTGGTTTCTGCTGATCCTGGCTACGATGATGATTCCCTTCCAAGTCATCATGATTCCGACGTATTTGATTACCGCCAAGCTTGGGCTCGTCAACAATTTGGCCGCGATCGTTTTGCCCAATCTCGTCAGCTCTTACGGCGTGTTCCTGGCGAAGCAGTTTATCGAGGAGATTCCGAACGATTTGCTCGAGGCTGCGAGAATCGACGGGGCGGGCGAACTGAAGTTAATGGTCCGCATCATCGCGCCGCTTATTTTTCCGATGTTGTCCGCGCTGGGGATTTTTACGTTCATGAATGCATGGAACAACTACTTATGGCCGCTCATCGTGCTGAACGATACCGAAAAAATGACGGTTCCGCTCGCGCTGGTCTATTTTAACGGCACCCATGTCGTCAATTACAATGTCGTGATGTCGGCCGCCGTCTTAATTACGATTCCCGTCATCGTCGTGTTCCTGATTTTCCAAAAGCAGTTCGTTAAAGGTTTGACGATGACCGGCATGAAATAAACAAAATGGAGAGAGAACATATGACGAAAATAACGATTATCGGCGCAGGCAGCGCTTTTACGCAAGAAATTGCCGTGGATATTTTAAACATCGAAGGCGTGGAGGGCGGTACGATCGCGCTTGTCGACATCGATGCGGATCGGCTGGAGATCGCCCGGAAGCTCGTCCTCAAAATTATCGAAATGACCGGGAAACGATGGGACGTCATCGCCTCCGTCGACCGCAGAGAGGTACTCGCCGGATCCCGGTTTGTCATTAATCAGATCGAAGTCGGCGGACTGCAGACCGTTCGGTATGAATACGAAATTCCATTGAAATACGGCGTGAATCAATGCATCGGCGATACGCTGGGCCCCGGCGGTTTGTTCAAAACGCTGCGAACGCTGCCGAGCTGGATGGACATCGTGCGGGATATCGAGGAGTTGTGCCCGGACAGCATTATTTTGAACTATACGAATCCGATGTCGGCCGTGACGCTGCTTACTTCCCGGATCACCGAGATCCCGGTCGTCGGGTTATGTCACTCGATCCAGAACACATCCAGACAGCTTGCCAAATATGCAGGCGTTCCTTACGAAGAGCTGCAATGGAAAGCAGGGGGCATTAATCATATGTCCTGGTTCGTGGAGCTGACGCATCAGGGCAAGAACTTATATCCGGTGCTTCGCGAAAAAATCAAGGACCCTGACCTGCTGAAAAAAGATCCCGTGCGTTTTGACGCGATGAAATACTTGGGAGCATTCGTCTCGGAATCGAGCGGACATTTCTCCGAATACATTCCGTATTACCGCAAACGGCAGGATTTGATCGATCTGCATTGCAGTTCCGGCTATAATGGGGCGACCGGCTTCTATGCCAACAACTGGCCGATCTGGCGCAAGGAGAACGATGAGCAGATCCTGCAAAAGCTTGAAGGAAAACTCCCGATCAGCCTGGAGTCCAGCAATGAATATGCCGCGATTATTATTGAAGCGATGCTGAAGAACGAACCGAAAGTGATTTACGGCAATGTGCCGAATGAGGGGCTTATTCATAATTTGCCGCAAAACGGCGTCGTCGAGGTCGCATGCATGATCGACCGGAACGGTGTAAACCCTTGCCGGTTCGGCGAGCTGCCGGAGCATTTGGCCGCGCTCTGCCGCTCCAATATGGCATTCTTCGAGCTGGCCGTCGGCGCCGTGCTCGAAAACGATAAAGAAATGGCGCGGCATGCGCTGATGGTGGATCCGTTATCGGCCGCCGTATGTTCCCTTAAAGAAATCAGCGACATGTTCGAAGAACTGTACGAAGCGGAGCGGGATTTCATCCCGGATTTGCGATGAGCGGAGCGGAAAAAGGGGGGACCGCCCCTACCGTCGTCATCGTCGGAGAGTTGAACGTGGATGTCATTGTTACGGGCAGCGACGTTATGCCGGAATGGAACCGGGAGAAAATCGTCGACGGCTTTCGGGTCGTCCTCGGTTCTTCCTCGGCCATCACCGCCTGCGCCCTTGCCAGTCTCGGGGCGGACGTCAGGTTCGTCAGCGTCGTTGGGGACGATGATTTCGGGACGTTCTGCATATCCGAATTGAAACGTATGGGAGTGAATACGGAACATATCGTCCGTTTGCCCGGCGTGCAGACAGGCGTGACGATGTCCTTCTCTACGCCGTCCGACCGCGGTTTGCTGACTTATCCGGGCAGCATTCCGCTTGTCGGACCGGAGCATGTCCCGGAAACGCTGCTGATGGAAGCAGACCATCTTCATTTCGGCTCCTATTATTTGCAGGACGGAATGAGGCCGCATTGGCCGAAATTTTTCAAGCGCGCACAAAGCCACGGCGTCAGCACTTCGTTCGACACGGGATGGGACGTAAGGAATGTATGGGACCGGGAAGGAATATGTGCGTTGCTGGTCCATACCGATTTGTTTATTCCGAGCGAGGAAGAGATTCTGCATATTTTCGAGTCGGCGTCTCTTGGCCAAGCATTTGCCAAAATCCCGCCGACTGCAGGCCGCATTGCCGTCAAGCAAGGATCCAAAGGGGCTTCGCTGCTTGAACCGGACGGCACGGTTATTTTGGCTGAGCCATACCGTGTGACGCCCGTCGATACGACGGGAGCGGGGGACTGCTTTAATGCCGGCATCATCTATGGGTATTTGCATGGAAAAACGGCTAAATCGCTGCTTCGCTATGCCAATGCATGCGGCGCGTTGTCGACGCTGGGCGTGGGCGGCGCCGGCAGCTTGCCGACGGCGGAGGGGATCGCCCGCTTGATGGCAAAAAAATAGCCTTTCGGCGAGCTAACCCGGTGTTACTGAGTTTTGAAGGAAACGAAGCCGATAGAGAGGGGAGGTGGTTTTGTAATCTTGTTCTAAAACCTATTAATGAAGGAGCTGATTGAAATCATGTTGAAATTCGGTAAACGTATGATCATGGGTCTGAGTATTGCCGCCTTGGCGGTCTCTCTTGGGAATACGGCACCGTCCAAAGCCGCGGCGGATGGAACGGCCGAGTATTACGTATCGCCAAACGGCAACGATTCGAATGCCGGGACGCTCGCCTCTCCTTGGAAAACGCTGCAGCACGCAGCCGACGTTGCCACACCCGGCAGTAAGGTTTACGTCCGCGGCGGAGTCTATAACCAAAAGCTGAAAATCACCCGTTCCGGGTCCGCGGAGCAAGGTACGATCACGTTTTCGAATTATGATAATGAAGTACCAATTATCGACGGCACCGGGCTCTCGGTCAGCGGAACGGAAGGAATCGTCGATCTGACCGATGCTAAATACATCACAATAAACGGCTTTGAAATCCGAAATTATACAACGACCCAAAACGGCGTTATGCCTGTCGGCATCTATGTGCATGGTACGGGCAGCAACATTACCTTATCGAACAATAAGGTCCATGACATCAAAAATACCGCTGCCCCGAAAGGATCGGACTTGGAAGGCAGGGATGCGCACGGGATCGCCGTATACGGCACGAAAGCGCCGGATTCCATCAACAACATTACGATCGACGACAACGAGCTTTACAATCTCGTCCTCGGCTCCAGCGAATCGCTGGTGGTGAACGGCAACGTCGATACGTTCCATATCACGAATAACGTGATCCACGACAACGACAACATCGGGATCGATGTGATCGGCTTTGAAGGCAAGTCCCCGAACGCCGCCTACGACCAGGCGCGAAACGGACTTATCAAAGGCAACAGAATCTACAATGTCACGTCCGCCAACAATCCGTCCTACGAGAAAGGCAGCACCGAAGCGGGCGGCATTTACGTCGATGGCGGCAAAGACAGCATCATCGAGCAGAACTACAGCTACAACAACGACATCGGCATCGAAATCGCATCCGAACATGCCGGCAAGTCGACCAGCAACATTACGGTGCGCAGCAATATGATTTACAAAAATCGCTTGACCGGCATTGCCATGGGCGGATATGACACGGAACGCGGCTCCACCAAGAATTGCAGCATCGTCAACAATACGCTTTATAAAAATGATTCCTTGGGCGAAGGAAACGGCCAACTATACGTTCAGTACGATACGGAAAATAACGTCATCAAAAACAACATCATGGTGGCCGGTTCCTCCGATGTCCTGATCTATAACGAATACACGAAAAATACGGGGAATATCGTCGATTATAATCTTTACTTCTCGCCAGGAGGCAGCTCCAACGCAACGTGGACATGGAAAAGCAAAGAGTACACCGGCTTCTCGGCGTATAAATCCAAAACAGGCAACGACGCGCACTCCATCTTTGCCGATCCGAAGTTCCTGAACGTTTCGAATAACGATTTTCACCTTCAGCCTGCGTCGCCGGCGATCGATGCCGGATCGACGGATACGGCCATCATTGGTGAATACGATATCGATGGTCAAGCCAGAGTGCAGGGTTCGTCCGTGAACATTGGGGCGGATGAATAGGGATAGATCGCATATTTTCTAATGACGGTCGGCTCAAGACGACTTGCGTCGAACCTTTATGCTCAATGAGCATAAAGGTTCTTTTTTTGCGTGGATGAAACGCGCTTTGTTAGAACCCGCCTTGATCTCTTTGTTTTTTTGTATTATGTTTGCTTGGACGTTCCGTAATAAATAGGCGTGGCGCAAACCCCGACAATCGAGGACAAAGGGAGGACGTTCATTTTGGTCATCAAAATTTCCAGGGAACAAAAGGCTGTTATTGCCGATAAAGTGCAGGCTTACTTCGAGGAGGAGCGTTCCGAAAGCATCGGTCGGCTGGCGGCGGAACAGATCATAGATTTTATGATCGGCGAACTCGGACCGTTTATTTATAATCAGGGCATCGCAGATGCCAGGGCTATGATCGCCGAGAAGACCGCTCAGATCGACGACGAACTGTACGCGCTCGAGAAGCCGGTTTTTCAACGGGGACGCTAGCATGGTGAGCGCCATTAAAAAATAAAGCGGGAGGCTATCGTTTGTTCCCGTTCGCTTTTGGGTAAAAACTACCTGACGCAGCTTGGATGATCAGGCTGCAAGCATTTATGCGAAGGTAGGTGGATAGGATGTCCCAAGAGCAAATGCAACAATGCATTGATGCATGTTTACAGTGTATGGTCGCCTGCAGCATCTGTTATGATGCCTGTCTGAAAGAAAATGACATCGGCAGGATGAGGGATTGCATCCGCTTGGACCGCGAGTGCGCGGACATGTGCGAGCTGGCGGCTAAATCCATATCCCAAGGCAGTCCTTTCGTTCGGGAAATATGCGTGTTATGTGCCGACATTTGCGATGCATGCGGAAAAGAGTGCGAAAAACATATGCACGAGCACTGCAAACATTGCGCGGAAGCCTGTTTTGCTTGCGCGCAGGCATGCCGGAACATGGCGGCTTGACGGATAGGAAAAAGGGCGGAATCGGGTTGGCGGCGCTCCTTGGTTACAAAATAGTGCTTATATGACTTGAAAGTGCGTACTTCGCAAAGAGATGTTTTCGATGCACAATGGGAGCATATCAAGCACAGCCAAAAGGAGCTGAATTGCCATGAATCACCCGTCTGTCCATCAAGAACGTAAAGTCGCGCTGGTCATCGGCGCCAACGGCGTCATCGGCCGCAACCTGATCGATTATCTGACGACGCTGCCGGATTGGGATATCATCGGCGTATCCCGCAGGGGAGGGGAGAATACCGATCGGGTCCGCTACGTGGCCGCTGATCTGCTGGATCAAGAGGATACGCGAAAAAAGCTGGGAGGTTTGTCCGAGGTTACCCATCTGTTTTACGCGGCTTTTCAAGACCGTCCGACCTGGGCGGAGCTGGTCGCGCCGAATCTGGCCATGCTGACGAACAGCGTGGAGGCCGTCGAAGCGGCTGCTCCGGGCTTGCGGCATATCAGTTTGATGCAGGGATACAAAGTGTACGGAGCGCATTTGGGTCCGTTCAAAACCCCGGCCCGGGAGACGGACGCCGGCCATATGCCGCCCGAATTTAACGTGGATCAGCAAAATTACCTGGAAAAGCGGCAGCCAGGGAAGTCGTGGACTTGGTCGGCGCTGCGCCCCTCCGTCGTTGCGGGTTTTGCGCTCGGCAATCCGATGAACCTTGCGATGGTGATCGCGGTGTATGCCTCCATCTCGAAAGAGCTGGGCATCCCGCTCCGTTTTCCGGGCAAGCCGGGGGCATATCACACCTTAATGGAAATGACGGATGCAGGGCTGCTCGCGAAAGCGACGGTGTGGGCCGCAACGGATCCGCGCTGCGCCAATCAGGCGTTTAATATCAATAACGGGGATTTGTTCCGCTGGAACGAAATGTGGCCGAAAATCGCCGGTTATTTTGGTCTCGAGACGGCTCCCCCGCTGCAAATGCCGCTGGAGGTCGTCATGGCGGACAAAGAACCGCTGTGGAATGAAATGGTGAAGAAGCACGGACTTGCGCCGCATTCCTATCAGGAAGTGTCCTCCTGGCGGTTTGGCGACTTCGTGTTTTCCTGGGACTATGACTTTTTCGCCGACGGCTCCAAAGCCCGCCGTTTCGGTTTTCATGAGTTCGTGGATACGGAAGAGATGTTTATGGGCATATTTGACGAATTGCGCCGCCGTAAAGTCATACCTTAACGGCAGGGCGTAACCCAAAAAAGGCTGTTCCCATGCCGGCTTCAACGGGAACGGCCTTTATGCGTTTTTACCGGGAGGCTTCGAGCTCGCGGCTTTGCAGGACGACGGCTTTGCCGTCGTATTTTTGTTCGATGTGGGTGTCCCCCCAGCGGCACATCATGTACAAAATGTCTTTCAGCGTCCAGCCGTATTCGGTCAGCTCGTATTCGACTTTGGGCGGCACCTCGTTATAGACGATCCGGGAGATGACGCCTTCGTCCTCTAGTTCCCGAAGATGCTGCGTCAGCATTTTTTGGGTGATGGACGGAATCAGTTTCATGAGCTCGCTGTTGCGCTTTTTTCCGAACGTCAGATGAAAAAGGATCACGGGCTTCCACTTGCTGCCGATGACCTCAAGCGTGGCTTCCACTGCCGTATTGAACACTTTTACGGGTTCTTCCATGCTATTCTCCTCCCATCGATCGGATCATCATAGAACAATATAGCACGAAAATAACCCTTTATGGCAGGATCTCTCGTACCGGGATCGCGTTTTTTTGCCGCGTCGAGGGCATTGGCCTGTTGTCCCTTTTGGATCAGGCGCGCGGGCCGTCCGTTTTTTCGCCCTCTTTTTTATTTTTTTGAAGCATCCTCAAAATTTCGAGCAGCAAGACGTTTAAACTGATCCACACCCCTCCAAAAACGTACCCTGCAACCACGTCGCTCGGAAACTGCGTACCGAAATAGACGCGGCTCGTTCCGATCAGGACGCATACCAGGATGACGATGAGGGTCACGGGAATCGCCACCGCGCTTTTGCCCGCATGACGGAGCAGCAGAAAGGCGGAAAAGCCGTAGATCGTCACCGCGGTGAGCGTATCCTCGCTCGGAAACGTGTTGATCCATTGATGGCCGGATACGACCGGGCCGGGACGATGGAACAACGCGCGCAGCCCCTCATCAAGCAGCTCGCCGGAGGTGAGAACCCAAAGGAAAAACGACAGCTCCAGCAGCTTTTTCCGGGATTTGAACAATACCCATAACGCCGTCACCAAGATCACGGAAGCATAAAGAACATCGGAGCCCAGCGCGGCGAAAAATTCCATCGGCTGCCGCCACTCCGGCCCGAACAGCGCAAGGATGATGTAGGAGGCGATCTCGTCGAATTGGCTGAATTCCTGCGCCAAAAAGTCCTGAATGAGCCCGAGCATCAATGAAACACATGTCACAAACACCACAAACGCGACCAAAACCAGAAAGCGGACTTTGCCCAGCGAGTTGAAATGGCGTATTCCCTTTTGAATTAGAGACCCGATCGATTCCAGCAAACGTTGTTTATTTTTTCGGTATAAATAGATCAAGGCGCCCAGTACTGCGGACAAAATCCCGAATATCACCATATAACGATTTACGGTTTTGTGATACATCTCCCACTTGGGGCCAAGCACTCTTCCGAGCGAAATGAACAGACTGACCCAAAACACCGCGCCGGGGAGCGCATATACCGCGTATTTTCTGAACGGCATCCGGGTGATCCCGCAAAAATAACCGGTGATATGCCTGACGCCGGGGATAAAATATGCGACAAACAGCAGTTTGTTTCCGTATTTCTCGAACCAGCTGGTCATCTTGGCGAGCCGTTCTTCTCCCAAATGAATACGTTCGCCGTATTTGGTCACGAGCGTATTGCCGAAGCGGTAACCGATCCAATAAGATAACGTAACGCCGGCCGAAACCCCCAATCCCGCCGCAACGATGCTTATTAGCCAGTTCAATTTTCCTTCAAAGACAAGCAGACCGGTGTAGCTCATCATCATTTCGCCGGGAAGGGGCAAAGCAAGCATCTCTAAAAATAAGGCCGTAAAAATCAGCGCGTAACCGTATTGTTCAAGCCAAGAAGTTATGCTTACCATAGAATGCCCTCCTTTCCAGTAGTCTGCTCTGAGGATCGTCATTCCATCCGGTCAGGAAGGTGGAAAGGGCAGACCGTACTTACATTTTTTTTGGTATATAATTAAATGGCTTTACTATCCATATATGGTTAAAATGAAATCATTCATCCGAAAGAATGGGGGGATTACATTTATGAAAATGAACCAACGGGGCATCCTGAAAAATTTTATTTATCTTGTTTTTATTGTCGCTTTTTTCGCATTAGGAAGTATGTTAATAGAAAACCATCTTGAGCAAGTAAAAACAACCTATCGTTTTAGTCCTGTATATGTGACGATCATCTCCATCGTGTTTTTTGGAGGCATTGGCGTTTTGCTAGGCCTTGGCAGCAGGGATCGGCGAACCGGGGGCACGATACTGATCGATAAATCAAGGCTGTTGTTGCTGACTTTACCGTCTTTGGTCGTTTCTTTGAGTTATGTCTGGGTTCATCTAGGTTTATTTAAATGGAATCCATCGATCGCCGCATATATCGCAACAAATCATTATATTGTTATCGTCTCCTGCATCATTATGGGGCATTCCCTGATCACTAGTTTTAGAAAGCAATGAGCAAACGGGCGACAAAAATAACAGCACCCTCGATTTGGATGGAGAGGTGCTGTTCATTATTTAATATTCACCTTTAATGACAAAAAACGAACCCCGGATGGTTCCAGCCAGTTTGGATTTCTGCCGGGCAAATTTAAAATTCCCTAATTCTTTTGGTACCTCCATTCCCTCCGAAAGCTTAAAACCAACCGCCCGCTTCTTCGGGTCATCCACCGTATACATGACATTGAGGCCAAGGCCATCTTCATAAAAAACGTAAGTAAATTGGATGTTTTCCACTTGAAAGCGCGACGTTTCCAAAGGTTTGGCCGCAAACTCAATCCCACGTTCTTCTTTCAAAATCCGGTTCACATAATCAAGAGTCTCTTGGCTTTCGCTGGCGGGTACAACCGTAAATTCATGCTTGTATTTGTTCATAAAGTAACGGGCTTCATTCGCGCGCAAACCGGCAAGCGCTTCTGCCACGGGTGAAGACTCCAAACCAACCGTAGACACATTTTTAAAATCAACGATATAGGACATTTCTATTCCTCCTTATAGGGATCAATATTATTTTCTAACCACAGGAATCCACATTTCGCCAACAACGTTGCCGTTTCGCTGACCCATCTCAACCGTCGCGTTTGGTCCGCCGACATAGGCAAAATCCTTTGCTTCCGGCAATACTTGACCAAAGGCAATGCCGGCTAGCGTATTACTCAACTCTTCAGATGTCTTCGCTTCCCCTTTAACTACGAGGTATTCCCCCTTAGGGAATTGGATGATTCTCGATGCTTCGGGTAGCGATGCTTCTGTCATGACGCCGGCATAATACATCATCTTGTTGTTTACCGCTTCGTTCACGGCAAAAATGTAGTTATTTGCGGCGATGGCTTTTAAAGTGTCCAGTCTTCCGTCTTGTTCGACGGCCGACCAAAAGTCTGCTTTTTCCTTGTTTATGCCGGCAAAGTCTGTGTAATGGCTTTTAAGCTCCGTACCAATGCCCAAAACGGTAAAGCTGTCTTTTTCTTCAATCGTATAGTTTGCCATATTCAAAACCTACCTTTTCTTAAAATTAGTGCTTTCGCTTGGTTTTATCATAGCTCTAAATCATGTCAAAAAATGATACTGTTTAGTGGAGTAAGTCCATTTATCATAATCTAGTAAAACAGCTTTAACACATTCGCTAAGTTGTAAACGGCTGGCTCACGCGATTTTCTTTTCGATCCTATGTCACAAAACGGACCCCTGAATTGTTATATGGGCAAAACGTAAAAGGGAGTGTTGCGGGAATGGCGGTTAAAAAATTATTCGATCAAGCGAAGGAAGCTTTTATCGTCAAAGCGCCTGAAGAGGTGCAAGTGCAGGTTTTTCGGCACATAAAGGAGCAGCAGGAGTCCGGCATCGTTTTCGGTTTAAAGGAGGGGGACGAAGCGCCGAATTTTACGCTGGCCAATCCGCTAGGTGAGCAAGTGAACTTATATGACGAGCTTGCCAAAGGGCCGGTCGTTCTGACCTTCTACCGCGGCAGCTGGTGTCCGTTCTGCAATATCCAGCTCAGGGCTTATCAACAATTGCTGCCGGATATTAAGAAACTTGGCGGCCAGCTGATTGCCGTTTCTCTGCAAAGCCCGGACAACTCGCTGTCGCATAAAGAGAAGGAAGAGCTGACCTTCCAGGTGCTGAGCGATTTGAACGGCCGTGTCGCCGATAGCTACCGAATTCTCTATGAACTGCCCGATTACCTGCAGAACACCTACACCAAGTTCGGTATGGATCTCACCGAGTTCAACCAAACCGATCGTTGGATTTTGCCGCTTACGGCGACGTTTATTATAGATAAAAAAGGAGTCATTCGTCGCACGCACGTCGATCCGGACTTCATGACACGCATGGAGCCCCGGGAAATCATCGACCAGTTGAAAAAAATCTATGAGCAGCATGAAAGATAAGCAGCATCGTGCAGTTTCGGATGCTAACAAAGGGGCTGTCCCAAAATGTCATCGTTATTGACAGAGGGGCGGCTCCTTTTTATGGATCGGACAAATTTTCAGCGGGCGTCGATAGCCCCCCTTTTTTTCTTGACGCGGACGTGGTTTTTTATGGAAAATGGGAGAGGCGGTGTTGGATGACGCAAGTATGCCTTGGAAAAGGAGGGACGGCGAATGGAAGAACTGTACGATCAGTATAGAGCACTGCTGTTTACCCTGGCTTATCAGTTGACAGGCTCTGCGGCAGACGCGGAAGATGCGTTGCAGGACGTGTTTTTAAAGGCGTATGACGTGCATCCCGAACGTTTGGAGCAGCCGAAGGCGTATTTGTGCAAAATGGTAACCAATCACTGCATCAATCTTCAGAAGTCGGCGCGGAAGAAAAGGGAAATGTACGTCGGCCCGTGGCTCCCCGAACCGATTCGGACGCCGGAGGCGAATTCGGTCGAGACGGCGGTCGTCCGTCGCGATTTGCTGTCATACGGCATGCTCGTGCTTTTGGAGAGGTTGACGCCGACAGAGCGGGCTGTTTTCGTCCTCCGCGAGGCGCTTGGCTTCGATTATCCGGAAATCGCCGAACTGCTCGGCAAGCAAGAGGCAAATTGCCGCAAGCTGATGAGCCGGGCAAGAAGCAAGTTGGAAATATCGGAGGAGGAGACGGTCGCGGCCGAAGCGGTCGAAATGGAATGGGTTGGCCGGTTCCTGGCATCTCTTGAACAAGGCAACGTTGATCATGTCATGTCCCTGTTGACCGAAGATGTCATGCTTGTCTCCGATGGAGGCGGAAAAGTCAGAGCTTTGAAGCGTCCGATCCAAACGCGCGATCATGTGGCTCGAATCCTATGTATGTTGTCCCAGGCAAAACTCAGCTTCGAGGTTGCCCCTCTGAACGGGGAGACCGGTATAATACTCCGTTCGGGCGACGAAACTCTGGCAGCTATGTTTATACGACGCCGACACGAAAAATATGCCGGAATCTACATGGTACGAAACCCTGATAAGCTTACCCGGATTCACGAAGTGATTTGAGATGTCCCCCTAACGATCAGGAATTAAATTGAAGGCAGCCGACCTCATATGGTCAGCTGCCTTTTTTAACTATCGGGCCCGATTGATTCGCGGATTAAACGGGCGTATGCCAAGGTTAGTCCGCTCCTTTCCAGTGTCACAAATCTGAGGCTTGCATTGTTATATGTGCAAAACGTAAAGGAGCTGAGGAATATGAGCGATTTCACATGCATCATCATCGGGGGCGGCCATGCAGGGCTTGCCGCGCTCAAAGCAATAAAAGAAACGACCCGGGGCGCGGCGAACGGACGGCGGATTCGGTTTGTTCTGATCGACAAGCAGCCCGGTCATGTGCGCAAAGTGCTGTTGTTCCGGCCGGCCGTGGGTGAGGAAGAGATTACGATCCCCTGGAAGCATTATGGTTTTTCGGAAGGGGTCGAATTCGTGCAAGGCATGGTTACGTTCGTGGACCGTGAGGAAAAACAGATTCGGTACACGGATGCGCAAGGAAAGGATGCCCGTATTCGTTATGACCTTTTGGTTGTAGCGGTCGGCAGCGTCGTTCGTCAGCCGGATGCCGACCAGGGCGGCATATCTTTAACTGATCAGCAAAACGCGGCGGCTATCCGGAAGCGCTGGCGCGCCAATCTACGGCAAGCTGTGGGCGAGACAAACCCTAAAAAACGAAAGCAACTGATGACAGCTGTAGTTGCAGGAGCCGGCATCAGCGGCATTGAGACATCCGCCGAGCTGGCGCTTGGGATGCAAAAGGAAGCATCGTCGCTAGGGCTGAATCCTTCCGATATCTCTGTCTATTTGCTGAGCGGGCAGGAACGTTTGTTCACGGAAGGACCAAGGAAGGTAGGACGAAAATTGGATCGCATCCTCAGCGAATGCGGGGTGACGGTGCTTTACAATCGTAAGGCGACCCGGGAAGAAGCCGGAGTGGTGACGCTCGACAACGGCGATCGCCTCGAGACCTCCCTATGTATATGGACGATCGGTCTGATTCCGAATCCGGCCCTTCGTACAATGGGCTTGCCACTTGCCCCTAATGGCCAGGTGCTAGTGGATGAATCTTACCGCGTTCAAGGGGCACCGGGCGTGTACAGCATTGGCGACTGTGCGAGAATCGTCGATCCCAAAAACGGGAAGGCCGCTCTGATGAGATGCGCAGAACTAGCGACACAGGAGCATCGACTGGGAAAAATCGTGATGGCCGATCTGGAAGGCCGCCCCGCGCCGGTCCACAAATCGGCGCCCTTGGATCTCTTCTGCATCGGACTGGGGGAAAATCGCGGATTGGTGTGGGGACACAAATGGGGATTTCATATGATTATAACGGGAAAACCTGCGTGGAAATTCAGAAATGCTGCATGGAATGCAGGCAGCAAGCTTCGTTGGAGGTAAAGGGACAACATGGCGTCCGACTTCTTTGATGCGCGGAGGAATTGGATTACCGGTTGCGTTTTAATGTTTGGAGCGGCCCAAATTAGCAATCTTGTAATGTTGTAAAGTGTAGTTAATCGTAAGCATACCACATGAACAAAAGGAGAATTGACAATAAGAAAGCTTATTTTATTTTTGCATTCACCGCTTGACGGTTTTGTAGAGGGGCCAAACGGCGAAAGGGACATTGGCTGGCAATCATTTGTGATTTACTGTGCTCGGAGCCGCCACGGTCGGAAGGGTTTACTTATTAACCCGCCGCTGATGACGGCTGCGCTTCTTCGTCGTCATGTCCCGCATCACCCGTATGCGGCATGAGGCCCACGGGAACGATAACACAATATAGACATTTGAAGGCAGCCGGCCTTATTTGGTCGGCTGCCTTTCTTAATTTACGGACGGCAGGGTTCCTCTGTACAAAAGTGTCGCCCAATATACGATAAGTGACTAAGAAAAAAACGAGGCAGGAGTAATGGGCTGCCCGGTTTGCCGCGCCGCTTTTACGGCACCATCTCGATGAATTTGGTTGCCGCCGCGGAAATCGGGAGGTTGCGCATGACCATGATCCCGACTTTGGAGGGCGGAATTTCGACGTCCAGCTTGACCTCGAACAGCGAACCTTCCTTGAGTTCCTTGGAGACGAATTCCCGCGTGACGTAAGAAATGCCAAGCCCCCTGCGGGCAAACTCGATGAGCAGGTCGACGCTCCCCACCTCAATGTCGGGCTTCAGCTCGTGGCCGTATTTTTCGAACAGCTCGTTGATCGCCATTCGAACCCGGCTGTTGCGCGAAAACAAAATGATCGGATATTTCATCAGTTCTTCCATCGTCAGCGTCTGTCCGCTCAGCTCCGCATAACGTTCGCCGGCGACGAAGCAATCCTGAAGCTCGGTGCTTTCGGTAACTTCCAGCTGGGCATCCACGATCGGCATCCGCACGACCCCGAGGTCGATGCGGCCCTCCTTCAGGTAGGAGATGACCTCCGGCGTCGTGCCGTGCTTCAAATGCAGCTTGATGCCCGGATAACGCACGTGAAAGTCTTCCAGATACGGGAGGAGGTAATGCTTGAACAACGAATCGCTGCCGCCGATGCGAAGCTCGCCGCTTTCGAGGCTTTTGAGCGCTTCCATTTTTTCTTCGGCCAACGAAATGAGAATTTGGGACTGCTCGATATACGAAAAAAGAATTTTGCCTTCCTGCGTCAGCGACACGCCTTTGGCGTTGCGGTAAAAAAGCGTGAGGCCGACCCGCTCCTCCAGCTGCTTGATGGCATGGCTGACGCTGGGCTGGGTCAAGTACAGCGCCTTGGCCGCTTGCGTCAGGCTCCCCGTTTTGGCCGCCCAATAAAATACCTTATACAGCTCATAATTATTAGTCATAGACATGATCTATATCTCCTCAGAAATATATCAATTACGTGTATGGTACTTATTTGTATTATAGTGAATCCAAGACATAGAAACCAGAGTGGAACCGGCGAAGTCTTCACCCTCGTCCCCAAGCTCTGAAGGAGGGAGAAAATCGAAATGAATCCTACCACTTTCGTATTGTTTGGAGCCACCGGAGATTTGGCCAAGCGCAAAATCTACCCGGCTTTATACCATTTATATATCCACGGAAAACTGCCTGCGTCTTTTTCAGTAGTTGGACTTGGGCGAAAAGAATTGACCGACGAGACGTTCCGCGCGCACGTCAAGCAATCCCTGCATGATTTTTACCGTCTGGAGGTCCAAGAGGGCGACACGCTGCAAGCCTTTTTGGGTTTGTTCGGCTTTCATGTCCTGCATATCGACCGCGGGGAGCATTTTGTTCAGTTGAAGGAACGGGTGGAGCGCTGGGAGAAGGAAGTAGGAGGAGCGGCCAACCGCTTGTTTTATTTGTCCGTCGCCCCGGACTTCTTCGGCACGGTCGCGTCGCAAATCGAGCAAAGCGGCCTGGGCAGCGTCACGGGCTGGAAAAGGCTCGTCATCGAGAAGCCCTTCGGGCATGATCTTGCTTCGGCGCGCGAACTCGACAGCCAACTCAGCCAGGCGTTTACCGAGGACGAAATTTACCGGATCGACCATTACCTCGGCAAACCGATGGTTCAGCGGCTTGAAGCGCTCAAACAAGCGAACCCTGTCATTCAGGCGCTGTGGACCAGCCGCTACATCGCGAACGTCCAGATCACGGCCGACGAAACGGTCGGTGTGGAAGACCGCGCCGGTTATTACGACAAGGCGGGGGCTATTCGGGACATGTTCCAAAACCATATGCTCCAGCTGCTTATGATGTTGTCGATTCATGTTTCGAACAGCAACGCTACGGCCGAAGATATCCGACTGAAGAAAAAGAACGTGTTGGAAGCCTTGGAGCCGCTGTCCAGACAGGACGTGCACACGCGCATCGTGCGCGGCCAATATACGGCGGGATCCATCCAGGGCAAGCCGGTGCCAGGGTATACTTCCGAGCCGGGCATTTCGCCCGATTCGACGAACGATACGTTTATTGCGGCCAAGCTGAACATCGACAATTATTACTGGCGGGGCGTGCCGTTTTATATCCGGACGGGCAAACGCCTGAAATCGAAAAATACGCGGATCGTGATCGAATTCAAGGAGCCGCTCCGCTCCTCGGCTTCCGCGGAGGATTCGAGCGTGCCGAACCTGCTGGTGTTCGAGATCGGCCCGAACGAAGGCATCACGCTGCAGCTGAATACGAAAGACCCGCATCATAAAGACGAATTCAAGCCGGTTCATATCGACATGTTCCCGGACCGCGCAGAAGCGCAGGAGGCTTACGAAACGCTGATTCATGACGCGCTGAACGGCGATTCCACGTTTTTCGTGCATTCGGATGAAGTCGATTTGTCCTGGCAGTGGGTTCAGCCGATCCTTGAAGCGTTTGAAGCGGGCGAAGTGCCGCTTTATCCGTATCCTGCAGGTTCCCACGGTCCGGAGGCCGCCAACGAGCTGCTTGCCCGGGACGGATTCCACTGGTGGTTCGACGAACCGTCCGAACAGGAGGCGGCAAATGCCGCAGAGGCGCGGAAGCAGCCTGTTGAGCATGTCACGGCCAGCTGATTAAAGCAAAACGGATCACCTAATCCAACATAAAACGATGAAAAGAACATTTTCGGGAGGTTGTATTTCATGAAATTTTTTATTGATACCGCCAATTTGCAGGATATCCAATCCGCTTACAAAATCGGAGTGTTGTCCGGCGTGACGACGAACCCGTCCCTGGTCGCCAAAGAAGGCGTCAAATTCGAGGACCGCATCGCCGAAATTTGCCAGGCCGTTCCTGAAGTCGAATCGGTGTCCGCCGAAGTGACGCCGGATGCGGAAACCGCCGAAGAGATGATCGCGCAGGCCAACGAGTTGATCAAAATCAACGGCAACGATCCGAAAATCACGATCAAGCTGCCGATGACCCTGGCGGGTCTGGAAGCCTGCCGTTATCTGTCCCGGAAAGGCGTCAAAACGAACGTTACCCTGATCTTTACGGTCAATCAGGCGCTGCTTGCGGCCCGTGCCGGAGCAACATACGTATCGCCTTTCCTGGGCCGGCTCGATGACATTTCGGAAGACGGCGTGCTGCTGGTGGACAAAATCGCGCAGCTGTTCCGCACCCATAACCTCGACACGCAAATCATCGCCGCATCGGTCCGTCATCCGGACCATGTTACCCGCGTAGCGATGGCGGGCGCCCATATCGCGACGGTGCCGTTCTCCGTCATTGCGCAGCTGGCGAAACACCCGCTGACCGACCAAGGCCTCGTCAAATTTGCGGCCGACTGGAAGAGCAGCGTGAAGTAATTCTACAAATGAAAAAAGGCAATCTCCGCGGTGCTGTCCAAGACAGACCGGGAGATTGCCTTTCTTTTTTACCCTTGTTATGCGATACGCATGCGAGGATGGTGTCTCGAGAGGCGTTCCCTTATTTGAGCTTGATGACGCCGGTCGTGTGCAGAAGCACGAGCACGACAAGGATCGGAGCGATGTACCGCAGCATGAACAGCCATACCCGGAACCATCCGGATTTGAGGCCGGCCGCTTCCGCGGCTCCCTTCCAGAAGTACCCCGCAAACAGGGTGGTGATCAGGCCGCCCACCGGAAGCAGGATGTTGGAGGCGATAAAATCGAGCCAGTCGAAAAAGTTTTTGCTGCCCATGTGCGTAAAGGCCGGCACGATGCCGAAGGACAAGGCCGAAGGAAGGCCGACCAGCAGCACGAGCACCGAGATGATCAGAACGGACTTCATGCGGCTCCAGCCCCAGCGGTCCATCGCAAAGGAGACGGGAACCTCCAGCAGCGATACCGCCGACGTCAGCGCCGCGATCGCCAGCAAAATGAAAAACAGTCCCCCGAAAAACGCGCCGAACGGCATGGCCGAAAAGGCGGCCGGCAGGGCGATAAACACGAGGCTTGGCCCGGAGTCGGGCGCGATCCCGAAGGAAGCGGTGGTCGGGAAAATGATGAGCCCGGCAATGAAGGCATAGATCAGGTCGCCTGCCCCGATCGCGATTGTCGCCGCCCCGAGCGATTGGCGCTTGTCCACGTACGCCCCGTATGTCAGCAAAATGCCCATCCCCAGCGACAGGGAGAAGAAGGCATGTCCAAGAGCGACCAAAGCGGATTCCGCGTTTAATTTCGAAAAATCGGGTTTCAGGAAAAACGATACTCCTTCGCCCGCACCCGGCAATGTAACGGCACGGATCATCAACACGATCAGCAGGATGATCAGGCCGGGGATAAGGACCTTGTTGAATTTTTCGATGCCCCCGGAAATCCCTTTAACGACGACAAAACCCGTGATCGCAATGGCGATGACCTGCCAGACGATCGGCATATAGCCGCCGATAAAGCCGTTAAATTGACCCGTGAAATCCGTACTGTTGTACAAATGCCCGCTAAACGATTGTACCGCGTAATGAAGCGTCCAACCCGCCACGATGACGTAGAAGGTCAGGATCAGAAACGGGGCGATGATCTGCAGCAGGCCGAGACGGCCGAAGATTTTGGAGCCGCCGGCATTGACGAAGGAGGTCGCCGCGCTGCCCCGGCCGGCCCGTCCGATGGCGAGTTCAGCCAGCAGCACGGGCAAACCGATGATGATCAAGCAAACGATAAAAAGCAGAAAAAAAGCTGCACCGCCATTTTCGCCCGTGATGTACGGAAACTTCCACATGTTCCCGAGACCCACGGAGCTGCCGATGGCGGCAAGGATAAACCCTGCCGAGGAAAAACGTTCCTTTTTTCCCGACGCCGCTGGGTTTTTTGGTGGTGTTGTCATAGATGTTCCCCCAGTTTATTTTTGAAAGTTCCTTTTATTATATTTCATTTTAACCGCAAAGCCATATGAAAATCTTCCTAAAAAGCATATTGTGGATGCCTGAGGGCCTCTCCGGCGGTTCGGTGCACGGAATAAAAACCGGCTGCCTCCGGCTTTATTTGGGGCCTTGCTTACACCGTCGCCCCGGTCGACTCCCGCAAAATCGGCTTGGTCTGGATGTGCGTCACTTGGTAAGGCTGGGAAGGTTCCTTGATGCGGGAGAGCAGCATGTTCGCCGCGGCGATTCCCATTTCGTCGCTGTAAATATGGACCGTGGTGAGATGGGGTTCGATGATCCGGGACTCGGGCGCATTGTCGAAACCGGCCACCGCGATGTCGTCCGGCACGGCAACGTTACGGTTTTTCAAAGCTCTCATGACGTTGACCGCGATAAAATCGTTCGCGCATACGAACGCGGCCGGCAGCTCCTTGATTTGGCCGAGCCGTTTCTCCATCCAATCCGATTCCGAAGAAAACTCGCGGTCCGGATTCAGGATGCATTGGCCGGCATCCAGCCGGATTCCCGCCTCGGCCAACGCCCGGTTGAAGCCTGCCCAGCGCTCGTTGAAACTTTTGCAGTGGTTGTAGTCGCCGATGAAGCCCAAGGAGCCGCAGCCGCTTGCTATCAATGTTTTCGTCACGTCGTACGTGCTATGCTCGTTTTCCATCAGGAGCAAGTCGGCTTGCAGGGCAGGATAGGACATGTCGGCCGCGCAATCGATAAAAATAGTCGGGAGCCCGAGGCTCGTGATCAACTTGCTGTATTCCATGTCGAACAGCTCGATGCAGATGATGCCGTCCACCTTGGACGCCTCGAAATTGTTCGGCAGCTGCAAGGCGCTCCGCTCAATATCGCGCACGATATGGATCGAAAGGTTGTATCCTTCGGCGCTGATCCTTTTTTCGAGCCCGCTGATCAGCCGCGAGCCGAAGTGGGAGTTGCTCGGCATATTGGCGGTGAGCAGCGCGATATTTCCCGGGTTTTTGGTGATAAGGTTCTCGGATTCCATGTAGGCAAACTGCTTATATTTAAGCTCGATCGCTTTTTTGATGACTTTGTTCCGGGTTTCGCTCGGAATGCTGCCGCTGCCGTTCAGCGCTTTGGATGCCGTGTTCCTGGAAATGCCCAGCGCATCGGCTATATCTTGAATTGTGACTTTCTCTTTCGCCATGTATACGATTCCACCTCTAATAGTTTTGGTTATCGGCGTCCGATCCCCGTCGTCTTCTCTCTTTAATATACGTCAAATGTATAATAGTTTAGCTAAAATAGCAATGATGAATTTACAAATGCACAATTCGAATTTACATTTACACCATGAAATGACTTTGGCAATTATGGCCGTAGTTTGTTCGAAATCATAGAAATATGCATAATGCGATGGGGGATATTTTGGTTGGGCGATTCCTTGAAATGACGATCGTTTCCACTGATTTGTTACATTTCATGCTGATTTAAGTCATTTATGAACAAATTAAATTTGTCAATTGCACAAAAATTAATTTACAAAAGTTATTGACGAATCGGAAATTCGTTTGGTAAATTGTAAAGGCAGCAGTTCACAATCGTAACTTTGAAAGCACTTTCGGCCTGCTGCATGCACAACTTCTTGAAAGAATGGAGGTCAACGTTTGGAAAACACAGTGGAAGTCGATCGCAGGGGAGCGGCGCTGAGGCGGAGGAGTTCCACAGGACGGGTGCTTCATGAGATGAAAAAGCATTATTTTCTTTATCTTCTGCTCGCTCCGGCACTCGTACTGACCCTTATTTTCAAATACGTCCCGATGTACGGCGCCGTCATCGCGTTTAAGGATTTCAGCCCGATCAAGGGGATTATGGGCAGCGAATGGGTGGGATGGAAGCACTTCGAGAAGTTTCTGTACTCGCCGAATTTCGACGTCATTTTTATGAATACGCTTAAATTAAGCTTGTTCGGCCTTTTATGCAGCTTTCCCGTGCCGATCCTGCTCGCGCTGATGCTGAACCAGATCCGCAGGGCGTCCGTGAAAAAGAACGTGCAGCTCTTTTTATACGCCCCGAACTTTATATCGGTGGTCGTTATCGTCGGCATGCTGTTCATCTTTTTGTCGCCGACGGGCCCGATCAACCACCTTCTCGCGTGGATCACGGGAGAGCCGCTGATGTTCATGTCCGATCCGAAGTATTTCAGGTGGATTTACATTTTGTCGGATATTTGGCAGGGGGCCGGATGGGCATCGATCATTTACGTGGCGGCGCTGGCGAACGTCGATCCGGAGCTGCACAACGCGGCCAACCTGGACGGGGCGAATCTGCTGCAGCGGATCAGGCATATCGATCTTCCGACGATCCGGCCGATCATGGCGATCGTGTTTATTCTGGCGGCCGGCGGCATCATGTCGATCGGGTTCGAAAAGGCTTATCTCATGCAGACCTCGATGAACCTTCCGGCTTCGGAAATCATCGCCACGTACGTGTACAAGGTCGGCTTGCAGTCCGGCGATTACGCGTATTCCGCGGCGGTCGGACTGTTCAATTCCGTCATCAACGTCGTGCTGCTCGTTACCGTCAACCTGATCGTCAAAAAACTGAATGAAGGCGAAGGCCTCTACTAGGAAGGAGTTTTAGGTCATGGCCGTCAAACATTCCCGGTTCGACCGGTTGTTATTGTCCCTCAACGCCGTTGTTCTGGCGCTGGCCGTTCTGATTGTCGTCGTGCCTTTGGTGTACATCGTCGTCGCTTCGTTTATGGATCCGACCGTGCTGCTGAATCAGGGGCTGTCTTTTCGGTTCTCGGATTGGACCTTGGACGGATACAAAAAGATTTTGGAGAATCCGGCCATGCTGCGCGGGTTCGGCAATGCCGTCTTGTATTCCGCCGCGTTTGCCGTCGTCACCGTTGCCGTTTCGGTATTTGCCGGATATGCGCTTTCCCATGCCCAACTCGCCGGCCGCCGTTTTTTTATGACCTTGTTCGTGATCACGATGTTTTTCGGGGGCGGGCTGATTCCTACATACCTGCTCGTCAAGCAGCTGGGCATGCTGAACACCGTGTGGGCCGTCATCATTCCGGGCGCCGTCAACGTGTGGAACATCATCCTGTCGCGTACCTTTTTCAAAGGCGTGCCCAACGAGCTGAAGGAAGCGGCCAACGTCGACGGCGCTTCGGAGGCCGGCATCTTTTTCCGGATCGTGCTGCCGTTGTCCAAACCGATCATTTTTGTGCTGGCGTTGTATGCTTTCGTCGGACAATGGAATTCGTATTTTGACGCGATGATTTATTTGGAGGATGCGAAGCTGCATCCGCTGCAGCTGGTGCTGCGTTCGATTTTGATCCAAAATCAGGCGGCGCCGGGCATGATCAGCGACCAACTGGCCATGAACGAGCTGAAACGGCTGTCGGAAATGATCAAATATTCGGCGATCGTTATCTCCAGTCTCCCGCTGCTTGTGATGTACCCGTTTTTTCAGAAATATTTCGAAAAAGGTGTCCTGGTCGGTTCCTTGAAGTAAAGGCCGCCTGAACATCCATGGCAATGATCCATTCCTTACATTATGGAGGTCATAAAGATGAAGAAGGTAAAAAGAAAGCAAGCGATGGTCCACACGTTGTCCCTTTCCGCCTTGGCGGCGCTGCTGCTTCTATCGGGCTGCGGCGGGGGCGGAGGGGAAAGCAAGGAGCCGGTAGACGGCAAGGTGACGCTCCATTTCCTGACGCAAAGCTCGGCGCTCGCGCCGGCCGATCCGAACGACAAGCTGATCAACAAACGGCTGGAAGAAAAAACGGGCATCCATATCGATTGGAAAAACTACACGAACGACGTGTTTGCCGAAAAACGGAATTTGGCGGTGGCGAGCGGCGATTTGCCCGACGCGATTTTCGATGCCGGCTACGGCGACTACGATCTGCTGAAACTGGCAAAGGACGGGGTCATCATTCCGCTTGACGATTTGATCGAGCAGCATATGCCGAATTTCAAAAAGGTGCTCGAACAGGCTCCGGAATACAAAAAAATGATCACCGCTCCGGACGGGCATATCTATTCCTTCCCGTGGATCGAAGAGCTTGGTTCCGGGAAGGAGCGCATCCAGTCGGTGGACGATCTTCCGTGGATCAACGTCGAATGGCTGAAAAAGCTGGGGCTCGAGATGCCCAAAACGACCGATGAGCTGAAAAAGGTGCTGATCGCCTTCAAAACGCAGGACCCGAACGGCAACGGAAAAGCCGACGAAATCCCGTTATCATTCATTAATAAGCCGGGCGGCGAAGACCTGGCATTCCTGTACGGCTCCTTCGGGCTTGGCGAGAACTGGGACCACACCGTCGTGACGAATGACGGCAAGGTGGTGTTTACGGCGGCGCAGGACGGCTACAAAGAAGCGGTCAAGTTCATCCATGAGCTGTATCAGGAGGGCCTGGTCGACATCGAGGCGTTCCAGCAGGATTGGAACACTTATCTGGCCAAGGGCAAAGATCACCGCTACGGCTTGTATTTTACGTGGGACAAAGCCAACATTACCGGGGCGAACGATACGTATGACCTGATGCCGCCGCTGGCCGGCCCGAGCGGGGAAATCAATGTGACCAGAACGAACGGCATCGGGCTGGACCGCGGGCGGATGGTCATTACGAGCAGCAATAAGCATTTGGAGGAAACAGCCAAGTGGGTGGACCAGCTCTATGATCCTTTGCAGTCCGTCCAGAACAACTGGGGAACCTACGGGGACGAAACCCAGCAAAATATTTTTGAATTCGACGAAGCCAAAGGAATGCTGAAACATTTGCCTTTGGAAGGAACGGCTCCGGTCGAGCTTCGCCAAAAAACGAGCATTGCCGGCCCGCTGGCCATTTTGGACGAATATTACGGCAAATATACGACGATGCCGGATGATGCCGCATGGCGGCTTAAACTGCTGAAAGACGTGATGGTGCCGCATATGAAGGCGGAAAATACGTATCCGAACGTATTCTTTTCCATCGAAGACTTGGATCGGCTGTCGACCATTCAGGCGGATTTGTTCCCTTACGTGGAGCGGAAGCGGACCGAATGGTATCAAAACGGCAACATCGATCAGGAATGGGACGCCTATTTGAAAGAGCTGGACCGTCTCGGATTGCAGGAATGGCTGAAAATCAAGCAGGCGGGTTACGACCGGAACGCAAAATAACGGGCTTGAAACCGATAAAGGAATGCGGCCGCGCACGGCATGTTCCGGCAAGCGCGGCCGTTTCCGCAAGAGGGCCCATAACGAAGGAGTTTAACGAATGTCAACAATCGCAAAGCAAAACCACCGCGGCGCATATCATTTTTCCCCGCGGGAGAACTGGATGAACGACCCCAACGGCATGGTGTATTTCAAGGGGAAATATCATTTGTTTTACCAGCATCACCCGTTCGGAACGACCTGGGGGCCGATGCACTGGGGGCATGCGGTCAGCAAGGACCTGGTGGCGTGGGAGGAGCTTCCGATCGCGCTGGAGCCGGACGAACACGGCATGATCTTTTCGGGCAGCGCGGTAGTCGACCGGCGCAACACGACGGGTTTTTTCGGGGAAGAGCCGGGGCTTGTCGCGATTTTTACCCATCATGCGGAAGGGACCGATTCGCAGCCGCCCGTCCAATGCCAAAGCTTGGCCTATAGCATGGACGAGGGCAGGACATGGACGAAATACGAAGGCAATCCGGTGCTGCGGCATGATTCCTATACCGATTTCCGCGATCCGAAAGTGTTCTGGCACGAGCCGTCGGCGCAATGGGTGATGATTGTCGCTTGCGGCCAGACGGTATGCCTTTACCGATCCCCGAATTTGAAGGATTGGACGCTGTCCAGCGAGTTTGGGGAAGGGATCGGAAGCCATGACGGCGTATGGGAATGCCCGGATTTGTTCCCGCTTCCGGTCGAAGGCGCGAAGGATCAAAGCCGTTGGGTGATGCTGGTCAGCATCGGCGACCATCCGGGTTTTGCGGAAGGGTCACGAACGCAGTATTTTATCGGGGAGTTCGACGGCGAGCGGTTTATTCCGGATGCCGGTTCGCGGGAGAACGTCCGGTGGCTCGATTACGGCCGGGACAATTATGCCGGCGTCAGCTGGTCGGATATTCCCGCGGAAGACGGCAGGCGCCTGTTTATCGGCTGGATGAGCAATTGGAAATACGCCAACCTGACGCCGACGAACGGCTGGAGGGGGGCGATGACGATCGCCAGGGAGCTGCGTCTTCGGGAATATAGCGGCGGCATCGTGCTGGTCCAGCAGCCCGTCCGTGAGCTGGAGGCCTACCGCAAGCCGGTCGTTTCCCTGGCAAACGTAGATGCAACTGCCGCTGCGAAGCGGTTATCCGGCCTGCGGCTGGAAAGCTTCGAAATCGTCGCTCGCGTACGGTTCCCGGATTCAAGCCGGGGGGAGATCGCTTTTCACGTAAGAGCCGGAGCCGGCGAGGAAACGGTCATCGGATACGATGCGGCTGCGGCGGAGATATTTGTGGACCGTACCCGATCCGGCATCGCCGATTTCCATCCGTCGTTCGCCTGCAGGCATTCCGCCATGCTGAAAGATGCGTCGGGGCAGCTTGCGCTCCGCATTTTCGTTGACCGCGCTTCCGTCGAGGTGTTCGCAAACGGGGGCCGGGTCGTGATGACCGATTTGATTTATCCGGATCATGCCTCTACAGGCATTTCCGTTGCCGCCGATGATGAACGGCTGATGATCGAAGCCCTCGACATATACGATTTATCCGTCTAGTCATTTTAGTTTACTCGTTAAGCGAAGACGCGATGGTTACGGAAACCGGAAGATTGGAGAGGAGAAGACGGATATGCGGATTGGAGCGATTGAAGCGGGCGGGACCAAATTCGTCTGCGGGATCGGAAACGAGGAAGGAAAGATCGAAGACAGGATCAGCTTTCCGACCGAACGCCCGGACGAGACCATCCCGAAAGTCATTTCCTATTTTGCGGATGCGCAGGTGGAAGCGATCGGCATCGGTTCGTTTGGACCGATCGACCTCAGGCCTGACAGCCCGGCATACGGCTGCATTACGACAACCCCCAAACCGGGGTGGGCGCAGTACCCTTTCCTAGGGAAGCTTAAACGTCATTTTGCCGTTCCGTTTGGATGGGATACGGACGTCAACGCCGCCGCTTTGGGCGAAGCCGCCTGGGGAGCGGCCCGAGGCCTCGATAGCTGCATTTATTACACGATCGGAACCGGCGTCGGCATGGGCGTCTATTCCGGAGGACGGCCCGTCCACGGATTGGTTCATCCGGAAGGCGGGCATGTGCCGGTCCGGCGTCACCCGGAGGATGACTTCCCCGGCATCTGCCCGTTTCACGGGGATTGCCTGGAAGGCATGGCTGCCGGGCCCGCGCTCGAAGCTCGCTGGAAGGCGCCCGGGCATCGGCTGCCGCCCGGGCACCCCGCCTGGTCCATCGAAGCGTATTATATTGCCCAGGCGGTCGCCGGGGCGGTTCTGACGCATTCGCCGCAAAAGATTGTGTTGGGCGGCGGCGTCATGCAGCAGCGTCAGCTTTTTCCTCTGATTCGGGAAGAGGTGAAGCGCATCCTGAACGGTTACGTCCAAGCCGAAGAGCTGCTGGATAAGATCGGGGAATATATCGTGCAGCCGGTACTCGGAACCGATGCCGGTTTGCATGGCGCATTGGCGCTGGGATTGCAGGCCCTGCAGGGCGGAGGCGCCGATTTTGCCTCCTGTGGATCATCCTAGCTCAAAGCAAAACTGCCCTGGGGAGTCTCCCCGGGGCAGTTTTTTATACTTTAGAAAAAAATCGGCTCAACCGATGCCGGCAAAGGTGCCGTAGACCAGGAATACGTTCAGCGCCGTCAGCACGATCGCGATGGCCCAGGTCAAATATTTGATCCAGGAGCGGTTCGCGAACTCGCCCATCCGCTTCTTGTCGCTGGTGAAGATGACCAGCGGGATGATCGCAAACGGAAGCTGGACGCTCAGGAATACTTGCGTGTACAGGAGCAGCTGTTCGACCGCGTTTTCCCGGCCGCCGTACAAAACGACGCAGATGATGACCGGAATGACGGCGAGGAGCCGCGTAATGATGCGGCGCAGCCAGCCGGGCATCCTCATCCGGATAAAACCTTCCATGACGATCTGGCCGGACAACGTGCCCGTAATGGTCGAGTTTTGGCCCGAAGCCAGCAGCGCGACCGCAAACAGGGTACTCAGCAGCGGGCTGGCGATGGCGCCGACGATGGCGTTATCGGAAAGCGCGTTGTACAGATCGGTGAACCGGCCCAAATCGCTGGTCGAACCGAAAAACATGGCGGCTCCCAGCACCAGCAGCAGACAGTTGATCACGAATGCGATGCTGAGCTGGATGTTGGAATCGATCGTCGCGAAACGAACGGCTTCCTTTTTGCCTGCGGAGGTGCGTTCGAATTGGCGCGATTGCACCAGCGACGAGTGCAAGTAGAGGTTATGCGGCATGACGGTCGCCCCGACGATTCCCAGCGCGATCAGCAGCATGCCGTTGTTGGTCGCGATTTCCGGACTCGGGATAAAGCCTTGGAGCAGCGGCCCGATGCTTGGGCTGGACAATAACACTTCGTAAAAGAACACGATAAAAATGGTGGCGATCAGCGTTGCGACGATGGCTTCGATTTTACGGAAACCGACTTTGGCGAGCAGCAGCAGCAGCAACACGTCCAGCGTCGTAATCAGCACGCCGACCAAAAGCGGAATTTTGAATAACAGCTGCAGCGCCACCGCGCCGCCGATCACTTCGGCAATATCGGTAGCCATGATGGCAAGTTCGGTCAAAATCCACAAGACGATGGCGACCGGTTTGCTTGTCGCTTGGCGCGTCGCCTGCGCCAAATCCATGCCCGTCACGATGCCGAGCTTGGCGCACATGCTCTGAAGCAGCATGGCTATCAGGCTGGAAAGCAAAATGATGCTTAGAAGCGTATATCCATATTGTGCTCCGCCTTGTATGGAAGTAATCCAGTTTCCCGGGTCCATATATCCGACGGCGACCAGGACGCCGGGTCCGCTATAGGCGGCGAGCTTTTTCCAGAACCCCGCGTTTTTCGGGAGCGAAACGGTATTGTTGATTTCGCTGAGGCTGAGCCCGTTCGTGGAGCTGAATACCTGATGTTTCCGGTTATGTTTTGGGGTTGGGTCAATAGAAGTCATGTTTTCCATCGTTATCCCTTCAATCTATTTATGAGTTTAATGATTCATGATATAGAACGTTCTTCGTCTTGATACCTCTATTTTGCCCCCGGTAAACTTTTTTGTCAATGGCAAATATAATTTGATACGATTAACTTAATTGTTGTTGTACAAGTCTTGGAGGATGACGAAAAAAGGAGGGTCCTGCGGGCGCCTGCCTATTAAAAATATAAACGACAAAAAACCGCCCGATAAACCGGAGGGGCGATTTTTTGGATAGGCGTACATTGTGTTTTTCAGTGCGTTTCTCTCGGCTTTCCGGAGCCGAATCCGCGTTTGAACAACATCGTCGTCGACAGCTTGGCGCAGCATAAGGAGACCGCAACGAACACGAGACACCAGACAACGGCCGGAACATACGTCGCTTCGGCCAGGTTGGCGGCATCGCCCGCGGAACCGGGACGCGTCACCGACCGGAACAAAATGACGAACGGGCTGATCACGGACTCGACCAAGCAGATAAAAGCAATAAGCATATAATAGCATTTTTGCAGCAGAGGCGGAGCCGCAAAAGCGACGAGCCCGCTCAAAACCGCAAAACCGATGCACCAGATGACCCCGTAGCCGTTGCGCACGAATAGCGCGGCCGCGACGATGGCCAGAATCATGGCGGTGATCAGTCCGGCGCGCTCTTGTCGTCTGGCATAAAGGTAAAAGAGCAGCACCGCAAACAGCGCGGAACCGACGTATCCGGCAAGCGAGATCGGAATAGCCATCCAGTTGCGGTCAAACGTGGAGAGCGTGACTCCGCCCTGGTTGCTGTACAAATGGATGACATTGACCCGGCCCGATAAGGCCAGCGTCATCAGGGCATGCGACAGCTCATGGACAAGGGTGTCCACGTTGCGGAAAAACGCCGAAAACGGAAGAAAACGCGTTAAAATGCTGGTCAACACGACAACCGCGATCATTTTTAACCAAGCTTGAATGGCGGTTCCCTCATTTCAGTATGATTTGCTTCTATCTTACATGCGGCTGAAGGGAAATGCCAGCGCCAATCCGGAGAAAGCGGATGCCGAACGTGTCTTTTCCTGAGAATCAGGTCTCGCTCCGGAACGTCTTCCCGAGAAAATCGCCCAGCGCGAAATAATGTCTGAAATTATAGATCAGCGGGCTCCATTTGGCGGGATCGACGTGGTTTTCGCGAATCAAAATATCTTCGTGGGCGTGAACGCGAACCGCCTTCGTTTCGATCACCGCAAAAAAGTCGGCGTATTCCGGCAGGCGGATGTTCACCGCTTCCGCTTCGATTTGCAGCGGACACTCCAGAATGCGGCTCGGGCGGACGGCTTCGGACGGAATCGGCGTCAGGCCGCTGACGGCGTATTTGTCTTTGGCGCAGGTGAAGCCTAACGCTTGTTTGAACGCGGGGACGGGGTCTTTGCCCGTAAAAGGGGCAAGTTGTTCGACATGTTTCCACAAGGACGGATCGGGGATATTCAACACGCACTCCGGATGGCGCTTTAAATTGTCGTACGCCTTGCTGCTTGTCCCCAGGCCCAGAACGATGTAATCGCCGAGCGCCCAGGAGGACGAGATCGGGCTGATATTGACCGTTTCGTCCTCGTTCAACGTATTCAGCAGCAGGACGGGGGTGCCGTAATATAATATTTTGGGCTCTATCGTTGCGATTCGAACATCGGATGTTTTCTTTTGCGTATGAGGCATGAACTCACATTCCTTTCTGCGATGGGTTGCAAGGAATAGTTTAATCGAGAAAAAATTCGATGCTCATCGAAATGTGAATGTTAGTTTCGGAACTGCCCCTTCCGGCATGTTAGCGTTCTGATCCGGTCCTTGGTCAAAAATAATGTACAGGAAAAATTTAACGAAATTATATTGCGTATCGATACGTAACATGATATTATTGTTTCAACGAAGGGCACATCGATGAGATGGCCTTCGGGTTGGATCGGGGATGACCTGGGATGTCCGGACGTCCGCGATGTTCCCGCCAATCAGACCAAGGTATCGATACAGGAAAGGAATGATTTTTTTTTGATCATTCATATAGCGTTACGTAACGTCATATACTATTTTGAATCGAAAAGGAGATGTATTTATGAAAAAAGTTTTGTATGTGCCTCTAGACGATCGCCCTTGCAATCTTGACGACGTGGTCGTGCAGGCTCGGGCGGCAGGGATTCAGGTCATCACTCCGGATGCGGAAGACGTGAAAAACAGGCTTGACACCGAAGCGGACGCCGAAGGGAACACGCTGCTCGACACGCATTCCCCGGTCTTTGGAAACACGGATCGGATCCGGCGGTTTATTCAGAAACATATTTTGGCGGTCGACGGATTCATCATCTCGTCCGATATGCTTGCCTACGGAGGGCTCATTGGCAGCCGGCGCTTCCGCACCAGCGGGGGCGGCACTTATCCGGACTATGATCCGGAAACGACCGGATTGCTTGACGTCATTCGCGAAATTAAGCAAACCTGCCCCCATAAGCCCGTGTACGTACTCGATACGATTATGCGGCTTGCCACGACCGTATTCGTCGAGGGACTGACCCAAAGCGCGTACGACGAGGCCCGCGCCTTTGCGCAGCAGCCGCGCGCGGCCGCTTCGGAATTCGATGCGATTTTGGACGGCTACGACATCAAGCCGGACGGCACGCATTTCGGGACGCCGGTACACTTCGACAAGGAGCAGTATTACAATGCGCGGCGCCATAAGTTCAAATCGAATTATTACATTTTGGACCAGCTCGTCCGCTCGGGAGCGATCGATTTTCTTGCCATCGGCGTCGACGATTCGTATACGCAGGGCGTGCAGTCGAATGAAATCGACTTTCTTGAAGCTTATGTAGACCAGCATTTGAACGGCCACGACGGCCAAAATCCGGACCGCGTCATCCTTCTTCCGGATGCGGACGGCCTGGGTCACTCCCTGATGGGGCGCATGGCACTCCATTTGCACCGCTGCGGCTTCAAACCGCGATACAGCGTCCGGTACTTCGGGCCCGACGGTTCGACGATCGTGAATCCCTATGAGTATATGAGCGTGCACGATAATATCCGGTATCATGTGGACATGATCGGCGGACGTTTCGTAGACTCGGGGCCTTGCGACATCGAAATCGTTGCGATTACGGGAGCCGACAAGGCCATGGAAGCCGCGAGCCATATCGCGGGCAATGCCGATCGGCAGCTTCCGACCATCGCGATCGACTTCGTGGGAGGCGGCGCGGCGAACGAAACCGTGACGCAGGCGCTGCTGGACGATGCAGCCACCGGAATGCTGCTTGGGTACAGCGGCTGGAATACGGCCGGAAACAAAATCGGGCTTGCGCTCGGAATGGCCCAATCCCGATATGCGTTTCTGATCACGGAACGCCGGCCCCATGCGTTGGGGGATGCCGCCAACGCGCATGGCTCGCTGCTCTTCAAACGTTTCCTGAAGGATTATTATTATAAAAAGCTGACGATAGCCGAAGTTCGGACCTATTCCCGGGCGCATTCCCTGTACGAGAACGTTCCTTATGCAGACCAGAATATGCTTCTGTTCAACTCGCCGGAAGACTATGAAGTTCTCGTGAAGCTGCTGCGGGACCGGATGCAGGAGAATACGAAAGCTCTTGCGGAACGTAAAGCGTTCCAGGCCTGCGCTTCGCGGGCGATCCGCCAGATCAAACGATCCGGCAGCTGGATTTGTTCGGCTTATGCCGGCGCATCGTTAGCGTATGATAATCCGGCATTCATTTGGGGACGCGCGTTTGAAATTACCCTCGGGCCATGCGTTACGTTGGAGTGAATAAAGATATCCATAACCGCTACAGGAACTTATAAGGAATTATAGATCGTAAAAATCATGAGAGCAGTCCGTTTCCTAACGGGCTGCTCTTTTAGGGATGACGGCATGCCGGATGGATGCCTTATATTGCGTAACGTTACAAGGCATACTATAATACAACCGTGAGAAAGGAGAGGTGGCATGAAATACGCCCTCAATTTATTCGGATATACGGTTGACTGCCGGATCGATTTTCGGGACGGAACGATGCGGATCGACATTGACGATGAGGATCAGGCCGCATTGCGGGCATATCTGCTGCGGGTATTGGTAAAATACGGACGGCAGCCGGGACCGCAGGACAGCCTCGAAAGCCTGGTTCGGGCCGCGATCGAAATCGAAAAGGGCATGAGCGGACACTTAAGCGAGCCGAAGCTGAAGCTTCCTTATGAGTTTCAGCCCGAGATCAAGGAAAAGCTGATCGAAGCCGCCGAGCTCCAGGACATGTCCGCAACGCAGCTTTTGATTCGCCTGATTGAAAGAAAACACCAAAGCGTATTCGGGAAGGAAGGCTGAAGATGGCATACGGAAACAAGGTGAAATTCCATTACGACGTTCCTGTGTACATTAAGCAAATGCTGGCGGATACGGCCAAAAAATTGAACATGACCGCAACCGAGCTTCTGTCGAGAACGATTGAAGAGGAATATGCCCGCGTCAAGGCTTTGAAGGAAGGGGCTAAACAAGATTAAGCTTGTCCGCCATATCGGCAAACACCCGGACGTTGGAAAGCGGCAGGCTTTCATACGCGTACCCGGGGTCGCCCATGTCCGTCGAAAAGCAGTGGCACTGGGCGTAATTTTCCTTACGGTTCCTCTCGATCAGCAAAAGCTGAATCTGGGCGCGATCCGTCAGCAGCTTATAGAAATAATCCGAACCGGAATCGGCTTCGATCAGGTCCATCACCGCTTGCCTGATTTGTTTGGGCAGCCGGCATCTTAAATCCGCGGCTCCCGTTTCCGGATCCATTTTTTGAACGATCGTCGTCAAGCCCATCAACTCCGTTTCTTTCGTTCATCTGTTTTCGCTAAAAACATAAACGGTCCTTTATTTCAAATTATACCAAACATATGTTCCTATGTTAAGTGGATTTTTGATACCGTTCCACGCAAAAAAAAGGGATTCGAGCCCTCCGATAAGGAGCGATCGAATCCCTATTTATGTTGGGCAGCCATAGATTTGGCAGTTTTGGCGTCCCGCTTAATGGGTTAAAGGGGTTTCGGTCTGCGCTTTATTGTTCATCGGCTTTCCGGTTAATAGAAGGTAAATGCCGAACACAAGCTTGAGGCCGATATCGACATATGCGAGCAGATGAAAGCTAATATTCGAATCGAGAAGGCCCAGAAGCGCATCCGCGATCAGCAGCACGGCGAGCACCAACATCGAAGGCCCGTGCACCCAAGCCATCGGGATAAAATGAATGCCTATAGCGAGAAACGCCCCAAGCCATATGAGGCGGTAATTTTCGTCCGCAAAATGCGGCCCGCCGATCAGCACCATCAGTACGAACATGAGGATGATCGAAAAGAAAAGCATCCGGTTTTGCCCTTGCGTCGGTTTTCCGTACGATAATTTGCTGCTTAACGATTTGTTGGCCAGAATGCCGAAAATCCCGATGACGTAACCGAAAGAAAAAACGGGCATCATGATCAGCTGCTTTCCTCCCGCCATCAGCCCGGCGAAAATGACCACAGCGACCCAGATCAGCCATAACCCGCAAACCCGCTTATTCAAAAAGTTAGATTTGTTCCATATTCCCCCAGACAAAGACTTTTCCGTCACTTGTTTCCCTCCCTAACAACTGGTTCAGTAACCATTATAGACCAGAAGATTCGGCTTGAAACCCTGCCCATACACCTAAAAATGCTGATTCTTTCGCCCCTTGCGGCCGCTCGTAACGACCGTAACCGGCTCCGCAAAACCGGCCGCAAGACAATTGTGGAGAACCCTAAACACGTATTCGGTGAAGCCGGATAAAAGCTATGTTAGTCTGTTTACAGGAAGCAATTAACAAATGCACCAAGAACTTTTGAAGGGAGACATTCCTTTGGGAAACTGCTTGAACGTTAACTTGCCCCGTACCCAATTGTCGTAAAAAGGAGGTGAACGTCATGAGCGACCTGAACATGGAATTGAACAAAGAACTGGAAAATCTCGACCTGGAGCTGATCGAGCTTGATCAAGCGGAAGCGATCCCTTCCACTGCGGCATCGAGCGGAAGCGGCAGCAGCTCCACCTGCGGATCTTCGTCCTGCTCCTCTTGCTCTTCATCTTGTGCATAAGCTTAAAAAAGCGAGACCATCCGATCGAACTCATTAAAAATTTTAAAGGAGATGTTAAACATGAACCAATTGAACAAGGAATTGAACAAAGAACTGGAAAATCTCGATCTGGAGCTGATCGAACTTGATCAAGCGGAAGCGATCCCTTCCACTGCGGCATCGAGCGGAAGCGGCAGCCACTCCACCTGCGGATCTTCTTCCTGTTCTTCCTGCTCTTCTTCCTGTGCTTGATCACATTCAGCCGAGCAAATCAAACGCCTGCGCAAGACTTACTTTCCTAAGATGGATTCAAAAACCTTGGATGGGGCGGTAGCGGCCGCTTCATCCAAGGGATTTTCCGGAGGAGGAGCATTGGTGACGGAACCCCACGTATTCATCCGCCAGAATCATCTGTCTTCACATTCTATTCAGCGCCTGAAGGATCATTTCTACCTACGATTCGCCAACTATCGGGAAGAGCGCGCTGCCTATGCAACGCAGCGGCAGAAGCTGCGCCAACAATTATCCGGATTCATTGAACGTGAGCCGGGAGCCAGAATTGCATACATACGCCTCCAGCAGGGGATGAAAAGAGGCAAGGTACAGTTCGAAAAGATCCCCAAGATTGAATTCGTAGATCCGCTTCTGTTGGAAAGCATCCGGTCCCATCTAATCCGTGGACAGGAGCTTCAGCAGCATGAGGAACTTTTGCGGGAACAATTTGAAAAAGTATATAAAAGGCAAGCGGAAGAGCTTTATGAGCTGTTCCGGGAGCAGTCAAACGTACAAAATGCATTGCTGTTCACCAACTTTGAAATGTATTGTTCGATGAACAATTCCTATAGCCCCAAAAAAACAGGAAAGGTTTGGAAAATCATGATGCGTTCATTTGCCAAAACCGCCCCGTTATCCACGTTTACCTCCATCGGCAGGATAGGTGCCCGGACATCGAGTAGCCGGATCCGTTTGGCCCAGTGGATATTGCTTGCATGGTTTGATTATTTTCTCCTGCTGCCGGAAGTCATCCGAGCAAGCCGTTTTCGAATTAAATATGAGGCCGATCCGTCCGGAGAAGCAGTTTGGACCGTCGGCGCCGGGGAGCCGTTAGAGGTCCGGCCCGGTCTATATCAGCGTCAAAAACGGCGATTCATGTTACAGGAACCCAGGCTGCGAAATCTCCCTTCCGGCAGCATCGTTACATGGGAAGAACTCGCCTCCCGCTTGGGTGTCGGAACGGATTGGATTGAAAGCCGGACCGCGAAGCTGTTGGCCGCCGGCTATCTTCGAAATGTGCTGGAGCGCAAGGCGGAGACCCTTACCTTAAACACCCTGATTGACGAAGCGTCTTCTTTCCGGAGCGTTTCCGGGAGAGTCGACGGCTTTGTCAGGCATCTGGAGGCACTGCATCTCATCGCTTCCCGGCTGGAGAACACCGCGGATCTTCATATAAGGGAGTCGCTGATCCTTTCCGCGCAGAAGCATGCGTCAGCATGCTGCGATGCGGTGTTGTGGAAAGGAAAACGTCCCTTGGATCTTTTTCATGAAGACAGCTATATTCCTGCGGGCCCCTATGAGATTCGGGCTTCCGCCAGAAGAATGATCGACAAATGGGCAGATATTCTTCCATTATTCGATCACAGATTAAAGTTCAGGCTGTTCATGAAAGAATGGCTTAAGGACCGGCTCCCTGCTTCCTATGAGTCGCTTCGCCAGTCTCTTTCGGAATACGCCGGCATGTACGAAAAAGAGGTAGCTCTGCGCCGCACCAGCCGAAATACAGTGTTTGCCGCATCGCCCCAGGTAACCCGCCTTGAAGATATGAAGGACGTTTATCGGGAACGGATCCAACCGGCTGAAAACGGCGAGGACGTGCATATCGGGGAAGATGAACTTATGGATCTTAAAGCGCAGCTTGAGGAGCTCGGCATCAAGCCGCAGCGGACGCTGCAGCTATTCATTCAGCCGGCGATGGACGGGAAATACGTCGTCAATGATTGCAAAAACGGTTATCTGGCGTATTCCATCTACCATGACCCGGGGCGCCATGAGCAAGTGCTCCATAAAATAAGATCCGCTTTGGGATGCAAAGAGGCGTTGCTGCTGACGTATTCGCCGTCCTGCGGATTTAATCCGAACACGAACGATTTTACGGAAACGTATTCCTTGACGGAAGAAATACACGATCCGGAGGAAGGGGGACAATCGGAAACATCCCGTTTGATTGCCCTAAACAGCTGCACATTGGAGTGGAACGCGGACATGAACCGGTTTGAGCTGCGGGCCGGAGATGTTCGGGGGATCGCGCTTTACACGGGCAGCCTTGCGCCGGCATATCTTCCGGAAGATTACAGGAATATTGCCCTTCTAAGTCAATCGGGCTTTTTAAACGGAATTGGATTCGAGTATAACGAGATTTCCATCGGGGAGAGCAGGAAGCTGGGAAGAATCAGCTTTGGTGATCTTATTTTGCAGCGCCGCAGAAACATATTGAACTCCAGCCTTTTCTCAAGTCTGACCTTCGACCTGGAAGGATACGGCTCTTTCCATGAGCTTCTAGAATCCCATGATATTCCGCTGCGTTCTTTTGTCAGGATTTTTCCAGTCCGCGAAGGAAAGCTCCATATCGAATATGGGGCGACGGCCATTCACAAGCCGATTTTTTTTGATGCGGAAGAGCCGCTCTATGTTATCGAAATGCTGAAGCACATCCAGCGGAGCCGGCAGCAATATGGGGACATCGCCGTTGTGTTTGAAGAAGCGCTGCCGGATCCGTACCAGACGGATTATACGGCTGAATATGTGTACGAAATGTAATGCCGGAAAGGAGGAAGAAGCGATGGATAAAAGTCCCGTGCGGATCATTGGCGGCCCCGGCAGGGTTGAATTGCTTGGACGCAGCCGGATGATCAGTCTTCCAGCTGCCAGTTATGACGATATCGTCCATCTTTTTGCAAAGCCTGATTCGAACCCGCAGGAAGCGGAGTGGGTGGCCCGCGTTCGCAGCCTGCTGCGGGAGACGGAAAGGCCCCGGCCGAAGGAACGTTACGAGTTGGGAGACCGGATCATATTCGCCGATGGGGTGTGCATGAGCTGTCTTGGGCGGCAATATCCGGTGTCTTCTTTGAACAGGTTTCCTCTTCCCAAGCTGTTGGAAACGCCGTTATGGGAGGGAGACCGCATCATCACGATGGATGCTGACGGCCTTGTGGCCATTGCTCCGCTGCCCGAAACCGCTCATGCGGAATGCTGCCCGCTGGTCCGAAGCCCGCTTCTGAAGTTGGGAGAAGAAACACGCGATGAAAGCGTGCTTGAACAGGAATTGGTTCAGGAGCGGGTGCGGCAAATAGAGATCGATTTCGAAACGTACTGGACGTTAACGGCGGATTTCGGAGATCACGTCCGCAAATTTGACGGTCCGAGCAAACGCCGGGTGCTGGAGGATATGTACGCATACATGCTCACCCATTATTGCAGCTACCGCACGCTTTCTCCCGGATTAACCGATCGGGCCGCCTATCTGAATCATATCAACCGTTACGGATTGAATGGCGGGGAAGAAACAGAGCAGCGGATTTTCGATCCCGGACAATTTTCGTTTTGGATGCCCGGCCCCGTGTTATTCCCGCCTGTCATGAGTTACAAGGTCATTGAAGCCTTGATGCCGGTATACGGCGTTGAATGGAAAAGCGGCGGAGTTCTTTTGCGGGCTTTCGGAGAGGATCTGGAGGATGCCTTGTTCCGGTTATGGAACAGACTCCGCGGAAAGGGAGGATCCACGGAGGCTAATGCAGGAACTTTCAGGGATGAAAATAGGCTGGCGGGGGGCTATCATACACGGGACCGGCAGAATGGCGAGCTTCCTCTTTTTCGATATGAAGACGGGTTTTCCCGCAAATACGGGTTTGCTTTATTGGGGGGAGGTGATGATTCATGATCGCAACACACGCGTTAAACGAGGTACTGAACCGGAGAGAGCCTTGGACGCTTTTGGAGGTCGAGGGGGAACGGCTGCCCTGTTTGATCACGTACGGCGACCGTCCGGAAACAAACGGATATTTGGAGCGGAAGCCTCCGAAATTTGCCCTGCTGCACGTGGACGCGCATGAATGCATCGTCGGGCCGGTTTTTTACCGTGAAGAATTAGGCTGCCCTTCCTGCTTCCTGAAACGAAGGACTTTCAATCTTCGGGAGCATGAATATCGGCTTGAAGGGGCGCCCAGCAGGCTGGTCGGAGACCTGCAGGTACCCGAGGATCTCGTGATGGAATGCTTCGGCATGCTGCTCCGCAAGCGCAGGCGGCCGGGGCTGCTGGACTATTACCGGATGAACGGAAACGGGTTGTTGAAACGGCTGACCTTTTGGCCGGCGGAACGATGCTCCAATTGCCCGGAAGGCGGGAAGCCGGATGACGCCGAAGCGTTTGCGGCGGCTTTTAGGGAGAAGGCGGTTTACACGTATGGAGACAGTTATCGCCCGAAGGAGGCCTCCATTCCGAGCGATGCATTCAGGGCGGATAATACCGACTCGAATTTTATCGTTTATAAAGACCGGAATACGCGGTCCTTCTTTTCCGTCTCCACCTTTTTCCGGGTAAATAGGGAAGAAAAATATGGAATGGGGATCGGAAGTACGACCGATTATCGGGCAAGCGAGCGCAAGTCTTTGTTTGAAGCCCTCGAAAGGTATGCGGGCATGCATCCGCGAGGCCGGGAGCGAACGGTTGCCCGCGCCAGTTTTAACGCCATGCGGCAGTCGGGGCATGTGACGGATCCCCGGATCTTTATCAGGGATGTTGCAGGTTCAAGCGAGAGTCTGATTCCCTTTGACGAAGATGGCGAGTTGCCATGGATCCCCGCCTATTCCTGGAGCTCAAAAGCGCTAACGTATGTTCCCGAAAGCTTGGCTTACTACAAAATGGATCAGAATTATCCGGGCGGCGCGCTGCGGGTTTATAAAGGGAACTCCAACGGCAACGCGGTGGGTACCGGCCTTCTGAACAGCGTGTATTATGCCTGCCTCGAATTGATCGAACGGGATGCTTTTCTGAATCATTGGTATTTACGGCATGCGCCCCCGGAAATTCGACTGGAATCCGTTACGAACGGCAAAGCCCGTTACATGTGCGGAAGGCTGGAGCAGCTGGACTACGATGTCAGGTTGTTCGACATCACCATGGATACCGGAATCCCGGTCATCTGGGCGCTTTGCTTCGGCAGGACGCCGGAAAAGTTTGCGGCGTATTCGACGTCCGCGGCGCATCCCGATCCGGAGAAAGCCATTCAGAACGCGCTCGAGGAAATGCTGCTCGCCCTTGAATTTTACGATACGCATACCGGCGAAATCCGTGAGAAGGCCAAACGCATCAAGCGCCAGGGCGTTCGGGAAGTCGAAGATCACCCGATCCTCTACTTCTTGCCGGAGGAAAGGCATCATTTCGATTTTTTGTTCGGAGGCGGCGACGTGGATCTTATGGAACGCTTTGCAGATTATTACGAAAAACTCAGATATACCGCCATTGATATGGCTAGCGAAACTTCGGGGCTCCTTGACCGGCTGACAGCCATTTTCGGCGACGTCATTCTGGTCCGCCAGACGCCGGAGGGATATACGCATCTGGGCCTGGAGGTCGTCAAAGTGCTGATCCCCCATTTACAGCAGCTCTGGTTTGGAGAGGAACATCGGATGTTAAGCCGGAAGCGGCTGGAGCAAGCAGCCCGGCTCTGGGGCGTTGCGCCGGGAGACATTCAGCATGCGCCTCATCCTTTTCCTTAAAGGAAAGGCTCTAAAGTTTCTATAAAGCTCCTCGTACGAAGCCCGAAACAGAGACATGGCATATTTTACGAAGGCCAAATTTTTAAAGGGAAGAAGGAGATTGTTGATGCTGTTGAAATTTAACCAGGTTGAAAAGCGCTTTAAGGAAAAACAGGTATTGTCCGGAGTAAGCTTCGAGATCGACGAAGGGGAGAGCATCGCGCTGATTGGGCCGAATGGAGCCGGGAAAACGACGATGATCCGTTCGGTATTAGGCCTTACATCGATTGATGGCGGCGAGATCATCCGGAACTTTAATACGCGGCAAGATGTCGGCGTCATGCTTCAGCACGATTTGTTTCCGGATCATTTGCGGGTCAGGGAAGTGATCGAATTGCACAAAAGCTACAGCAAATCAAACGTAAGCACCCATGCCCTGCTCGAGGCCGGCGATCTTGTCAAAGAAGCGCGCTCAATGGTCCAAAACCTTTCCGGCGGCCAGAAACGGAGACTGTCTTTTGCACTTTCGCTGGCGGCGGATCCCAAGCTGCTGTTCCTGGACGAACCGACGGTAGGGATGGATGTGACGGCCTCCCGAATGTTCTGGAATAAAATCCGGGAAATTCAGGAGCAGGGCAAGTCGATTTTCGTAACCTCCCATCACCTCGACGAGTTGAATGACTATTGCCGCCGGTTTATTTTCCTGAAGAACGGCGAGATTATCGCCGATGTGCGCAAAGAGGATTTGAACACCCAAAAGGTGATCGTCGTTTATCTGGAGACGGCAGAGGAAGCATTCGATCTCCAGCGCCAATTCGGGGGTCTGTTGGAAGACCGCAAGCTGTATGTCACCGACAAGAATAAACATTCCGTGCTTTGCGCGTATTTGCAGCAGCGGGGCATGACGTTTGAGGAAAGGCTGAAGGAAGTCAGGGATTGTTACCGGGAAATTTATGATCTGAATCCGCAAGAAGGAGTGAAACAGGCATGATCACGATCATTCGTTATGAAATATTGAAGGTGCTGCGCAACAAACGTTTCGTATTTTTTACGTTGGTGCTGCCGCTGGTGTTTTTGGTGGTTTTGAACGCTTTTGCCAAGCCGGAAGGCGACCAAGGGCAATACATTACTTATCTTGCCGTATTTTGCACGTTGTTCGGAACGGCGGGGAGCGGACTGAACACGCTTAGCACGCGCGTCGCCAAGGAAAAGTCCTACATTGGCAGCATCTATGCCGTCACGCCGTATTCGCCGGGAAAATTCATTTTTGTGACGGCGTTTGTCCAGCTGCTGCTCAACGTGTTGATCGCCGCCGTCATTATTGTATTCGGCCTTGCCGTTTTCAGATTGAACATCGACGGAATGCTGCTGAAAATGGAGCTGCTTGCGGTCTACTCCAGCCTCTACTACATTTTCATCGGGCTGAGCCTGGGATTCCTGCTGGATGTCGTTTCGCTTCAATCCCTCTCCTTCCCGCTCTACATGGGATTTATGGCAATGAATCTGACGAACGATCTCGGACTTCATATGCCGGAGTTCATGGTCCATATTCAGAAGTTTTTCCCCGGATTTTATTTGAACAAGGCTGTCGGAGCGATATCGGCCGGCAGTAACGCAATCCAGGACATCGGGATGCTGACGCTTAACATCGCGGCTCTGCTCGTGGTCACGTTGTTCGTGTACCGATACAAAAGAAGCGCGATGGTGGGGTAGCCGCCATGCCGGACGTATTCGAAGAACTGCGGAGAATTCGGAGAGAACTTCACCGGATTCCGGAGCCGGCAGGGAAGGAAATCAAAACGAGGGCTTTTGTCGAGCATTACATCCGTCAGCATACCCGGCGGATTCGCATCGACCATCATTCCGACAAAGGCTTGATTGCATCTTATGACGGCGGGTCGAAGCTACCGGCCGTAGCGTTTCGGGCTGAGCTGGACGGACTGCCGATCCGGGACGATAAGGAGCTCGACTATAGAAGCCGCCATGCCGGCATGAATCATGCCTGCGGCCACGACGCCCATATGTCGATTTTATTGCAGCTGCTGCGATGGGCGGATGAGGTCGGTCCCCGCAGAAATCTTGTCTTCATCTTTCAGGCGGCCGAGGAAGTGCTGGGAGGCGCGCGGGAGCTTGTTCCGCTCCTGCGTAACCGGGATATCGGTTATATGTTCGCGGTCCATGTCACGCCTGATTTGTATCCGGGATACTTCGCGCTGCGGGGCGGCACGGCGCTTGCCGGCGCCCTGACGGCCGAGCTCGGATTGGAGCTTTGCTCCGGCCATGCGGCGGACCAACAGGATGTTATGGAACTGTTGGCCCAAGTCCATGCGTTCCAACGGGAATATAACGATGAGCGCCGCATCTGTAAAGTTACGCATATCGAAACGAACGGCTACTACAATGCGGTTCCTGACCGGATAACGTTTTTCCTATCGTTCCGATCGGCGGATGAGGAAGCGAACCGCAGCGGATACGCCCAGCTGCTCCACCGGATGCAGCACAACGGTTCCGTGCGCAGCGTTTTGTGGAACCGGGTCGTCTCGGAGTATCCTGCGTATGCCAATGACCCCATATTGGCGGAACGGATCCGGGGCTTGCTCGGCAAGAGATTCGGTCAGGAGTCGGTGTTGAACTCGCCCTTTTTATTTTCAAGCGATGATTTTGCTTTCTATGCCAGGGATTTGCCGGGCCTTCGGACCTGTTATTTCTTTATAGGCGCCTATATAAGGGAACATAACGCGGTGCATACGGCGTCGTTCGATATTGGCGAAGAGGCCCTTCTGTACGGATATGAAAGCCTGCGGGCGATTGTCCGGATGTTCGAGCAGGCTGAAGAACGGGCTGAAAGAATACGACTTTACGAAACCGGGAGTGAAAACGATGAAAGTATCCCCCCTTTATATCTATAGGGAAACCCATTTTCCGCTGCGGCGGGTCTCTCATTATTTGGGCGATTTGGCCGAAAGGTATGCGGAAGCCAAAGCGCGGGCAACCCGGCTCGAACCCCGGGTCAAAGAAGTTATCGAAGAAATGGAGCATGAAATTGCCGGCATCGCAGAGGATCATGACCGCATGGAAGCGATCCGCTTCAAGCGTGATTTTTTTAATGCCCGGCCTTCGGCCCCAGGCCGCTACGAGCGGGTGAAGCATTGGTTTCCTGCAGGCTTGCGGGAAAAAGTGGAGGGCGTATTTGCCGCCCGTGAAGCCGCGCAGTCCGATATGACAGAGATTGAAGAAGAGTTTGGCGAGCTTTCCAGCGCCGACCGGCAATGGCTGCACGACGTCTACCGGGAAGATCCGGAACTATGCGATGCCGTCATGTTCATGAACAGCGCCATCGTGCCCAAATTGGAAAAATATTTGCAGACGCCGGTCGAGCAGCATGACCGCAGCTTGAGAAAGCTCGACTATACCTTAATCAAATTTTTAACCCGGGCCAGCATGAAGACGAGCCCTTTTGCCAATCTGACGTACTCCGGGATGGGCAGCTTCGACGGCGCGGGAAAGGAAGGATGCAAAAAATTGTATCCCCGGATCAACGATTCGCTGATCCTTCAAGCATTCGACAGGCTGTGCCTGGAGCCCGAGCTTATGACCCGCCTGCATTACCGGCTGAACGCCACATGCGTGGAGCTGGAAGGCAAATATTACATTACGGTGCTGCAAAATGCGAAGGGGGAGCGGCAGCTTTACAAATCCAGACAGGGTCTTGTGACGCTGCGTTCGGGCGGAGCTCTCAGGGCTCTTTTTGGCAAATTGTCGGATCGTGGCCCGCTTTCGTACGACGAATTGAAATCAACCCTTACCGGCCTCGGCATTGAAGGGGATCAAGCGGACGGCACGCTTCGCCACCTGATCGGAAGCGGCGTTCTTGAACGTACCGACGTGCTCAACGAACAATCCGGCGAGCTGTTGGCTGAACTCATCCGAAAGCTTGAGCATTACGGCATCGTACACCCGTGCCTGGACGCGTTTCGGCAATTGCGCAAGCTGACCGCAGAACTGGCGGCGTCCTTTGACCGTACCAGGGCGGAACGGCTGTATGAAGCCCTTGAGGAACTGTCCGCGATGTTCGGCATGGATCCGATACCGCGGCGGAGCATGCTGTATATTGACGGCATCGACGAAAAGGTGACCGCTCGCAGCTACCGCGAGCAGCAGCATAAGCTGAATCGGCTGTCGCAATACCAATGGCTGATGATGTGTTTTGACACAGTCGTCAAAATGCAGTTTGCCGCAGGCGAATTTTTCCGGCAGCGTTACGGCAGATCCTATGTGCCAAGCAATTCGCAGGAAGCTTCGAGAATGCTCAGGGATATGGCCCAGGTGATCTTTTCGGATACGGAACTGATGAAAGAGACCTACGGCTTTTTCAACTGGAATAAAGCATATATGCATCCGCGCATTCGCAGCCTGCATGACATTGCCGGAGAGTTGGCATCTTTTCTGACCGGGGCAGGGGATCGCCAGGAAATCGTTATTCCGGACGACCACATTTCCCGGTGGCTGCGGCAAATCGAGAAGGTGCTCGGCGAACGGCTGCTTTCCCATTCCTTTTTCGTGCAGGAAGACGGTGAACGTATGGTCGTTAACCATATGTATAAAGGCTTCTCGATCTATTTTGCGAGATTCCTCAAATATTTGAAAGATACGGGAGCCGCGTACGGCGAATACTTGAGCGAATGCTTCGACGGCAACCGGGTGGCGGATATACGGAACACGTTTGGCTTTAACGCAAACATCCGGAAAAAAACAGTCGAAAGGGAGATCGCGCTGCCGATCCAATCGATGACGGAATCCGAGCGGTTCCTTTCCTGGTTGGATTTGGGCCTGAGATACAACGCTTCCACAGGGAGCGTGGAGTTTTTTGAGAAGGAGACCGGAGAGGTTGTGCGCCCGCAATTTTTGGGAACGCTTGTCCTGGTCGCCGCACCGGCTATTTTAACCACTTTTGACGTGTTGTCTTCCCATGGAACAAGTTATTTTGACCTTGGGGAGCTGGTCATCCGCGAACGGCTGAAACATTGGGATGGGCATGATGATGCAATCATTCGCGTCCCGCGGATCAGCTTCGGGGATTCCGAGTTAATCGTTTCCCGCGCCAAATGGCTGATTCCTGCCAAAACTTTGCTTGAGCTGTATAAAGAAAAGGATCGGTTCGGCTCCTGGAAGCGGGTGCTTGATTTCATGGAGGAACATGGCGTGCCTAGCCGGTTTTATGTGCGCGCATTCATGGCGGAGATGGAGGAAGTCACGGAAGGGGGCGAACGCAAGCCGCAATTCATTAACCTCTCATCGCCTTTGTTGTTCCACCTGCTGATTCAGCTGGCGGGTAAGACCGGGTACCTGATGCTCGAAGAAGAGTTTCCCGTGGCGGATCCGAAACAGGAATGCGTCAGGGAGTACACTTACGAAATTACTTGCGGGGAGGTGTACGGCGATGCGGCTGCGAACCATTAGCTGCTTTTTGTACGACAGCGAGGCGTCGGCGTCATTGCTTCGAGGCATCGTCCGGTATATCCAAGCGGGGAGCCTGAAAAATGCCATATTGCAAAAAAGCTGGGTGAACGGCTTCCATGTCAAAACGACGCTCCCCGTGTCCGAGGCCGACCAAGGTCTTGAACGGATGATCCGGCGGGCCGCGGAACGTTATGCTAAACCGCGCAGTGCGGAGGAATATGAAAAATACGAGAAGATGCTTCATAAGCTTGCCGGTATGGAGAGGTACTCCGGGGATTATTTACCCTTGTGCCGGGACGGCGAAGTAGTTGTGAAGGAGGAAGAGCGGCTGACTGGCGGAAATCCGCTGTGCAGCCCCAGGATCAATTATGGGATGGAACTGCTGAAAAGCCAGCTGCTTGCGGACATTTACGAGGATTGGAACAAGCTTTCGGAAGACAGGCAGAACGTTGAATTCGCCAAAATATTTCTCATTACAGGCAGCGGCAGTCCGGGAGGGCTCAAAGTCGGCTACTTATCCCTGCGTTCGAATTTCGAATACTTTAAAACCCAGATCGAAGCCATGAAAAAGAATCCGGCCATCGAAGCGAAAATCCGGGCGGCGCTATTGGGCCGGTCGGAAGCCGAAAAGGAATTTATCGCGGACGGCGTACAGAAATTTTCAAACGGGATCTTTGAGCGGGAGTTCCTCTTCGGGCGGTTCAAAATCTTCGTCCATTCGCTTTCGGCGATGCTGGCGCAGGCTTATGACGGGGGGGAGCTGGAGGTGGAGAAGCTGACGCATGGCGATGATTTTTTTGAACGTCATGACGAAGTGAGCGAATTTCACCGGACATTTTATTCGAATCCGCAATTTTTACGGCATTACCACGATAAAGGGTTCATTGTATACCGGTTCGTGGCTTCCGCTTTGTACTCGCTGATGCCGCTGCTGGGCATCTCTTCGCTGCGGAGGCAGCGGATTACGGGACTGGTGGCGGAATGCGTGGAGAGCGGCTTCGGCATGGATTGGCGGGCTGCATATCGATATTTGGAAATGAAGATGGCAGGTGATACCGATTATGGCAAACTGGCTGATTAAGCAGGAAGACCGGCTTTATCTGTATGAAAGGAAGGGGCTTCACCGCCTGCAAATGCCGCCGGAAACCCAGCGGATATTGGAAGAAGCCGTGCTTGGAGGCAAGCCGGGCAGAATGGCCGAGATCGACCAGACATTGGCGGATCGTCTTCTAAAAAGGAAAACATCCGGGAGCCCCGTTCAGCAACCAGCCTCTGCTGCGGCCGGCACCAGAATATTGGAAACGGAGCTTCCCCCGGCTTCCGGCCAGTGGCAGATGCTGCATCTTGACGGCGCAACGTCGGTGCTGTTCCGAAACGTGACTCCACAAAACTATGCGGAGCTGATGGCAGCTGCCGAAGCCGGCCCGCAGGAAAAGGACGATCTTTTGCTCGATATTTACGCAGGGCATTTGGCAGCCGCAAGCCGGGCCCGTGCGGGGGATGCAGGAAATGAAGAAGCCAAGACCGTTCTTGCGATTGCCATGGACGCCAAACGGATCGCGGAAGAAAAAGAACTGTTAAGCGACTACGCATTGGAAGAACTTGATTTGCGGGAACTGTTCTCCGGAGAGGAACGTTTGGAATGGACCGCAATGATCGATGCGATGGAGCGCCTCGAAAGCCGCATCATTACGAGCTTTCTATTCCGCCGGAATGAATGGATCCAGGTCCCTTACAAGTTGGCGAGTGCGGATGACGGCAGTTTCTTTGCCGGGGAATCGGGCGCGGAGCAGATCGTATACGCATCCTGCCGCAACCTGGAACTCCGATTGGAGAAGATGGATCCGGAGGCAGCCTGGTTGGTGGTGGCCGGATCCCGGCACGGGCTCCAGCGGCTCGCCCAATTTCTGATGACGACCTATGCCTTGGAGCAGGGGCCGGTGGAAAGACAGGTCATTCCTTATGCAGAACTTGCCCTGAATGGGCGAATAGATGCCATGATCAACCGCTTCGTAAAGGAGAAGGAGCAGCTGTATCTCCATGTGGACCATATTCCTGGAACCTCGCTGTGGAGCGCAGCCGCAGGCCCTAAAGAGGAGACGTGGACGGACAGGGTATACGGCACCGCGTCCAGACGGGTGATGGAGGATGCTCTGATCCTTTATTATGCCTTAGTCCGCCAAAACGGAATCCGGGCCGCGGGTCCGGAAAGTTTCCGGATGATCGAAACGCAACCCCCCGGAGACTTGGACCGTCCGGAGACTTGCCGGGCGGAGGATCTGTATCGGCTGATCACCCGGATATACGAGGTCAGGGCGATGCGGATTCCGCTGCTTCAGGACAGCGGAATATCCGTGATTCAATTGCGCCGCAAAGGAGGGAAGCAAGCATGAAAGAGCTGTTGTTATATGAAACGGGCGGCATGCTGTTCCAGCAAGTTCTGGGCGAGATGGACCGGCGTGGCATGTTGTACCGGCTGACCCAAGAGAGGTCCGGCAAGCCGGGCATGGTCCTTCACGTCATCTCCGATGGCCTCAAGGAAGAGGAATTCGCGCCGTTTTTCCAACCGGCTCCCCAGCCCGCCGGGGGCGTATTTTTCTATCATCAATTGCTGAATACGCTCCTGGTAGGCCCGTTTGTCGCAGACCGGTCCGGCGTATGCTTCGCCTGCTTGAAGCGGAGGCTGCAGGCGAATGGCAGGGAAAATATCGTTTCGCTCGCATACGGGGAGCCGGGGCTGTCTTCGCCGCATCCCCAAGCGGCCGAATTTGTCGTGGATATGATGGAGGCGTTTCAGCTCTCAGGAGAACTGCTTGCACGTTATGACCAGCGGGCGGAGCATATCCAGTTTGATGCATGGCGGGCCGATTCCTACGTGTTGAGCCGAAGCGGATATTGCCCTATATGTTCGCCGGACGTAAAACGCGAAAATCCATTCATCCATGGTTTGCAAAGCGGATTTAAGCCAGCCCCCCGGATATACCGCCTGAATTCCGGCCCGGATACAGGCGCGGTCCTAAAGCGTTGGTTCGACAGGGACAGCGGAACGGCGACGCACAGCTATCGCGAGCTTCGCTCTTCCATGATCGAAGCAGGCGGCGTCGAAATTCGGGTGAGTCCGGCATATGTTGAGACCGGGTTCGGAAGAGCCTATCGTCGGACGGATGCCGAGAAGGTGGCCGTTCTGGAGGCTGTCGAGCGGTATTGCGGCATGTGCGCTCACGAGGCGCCTTCGGCCGAGAAGAAAAGTTATGCCCAAGTGCGCGCCATCGCGGCGAATCCGGTGGATTTCGGCTTGCATACCGAAGCCGATCTGAAACATCCGGAATTCCGGCTGAAACATTACACGGAGGAGCTGCCTATATACTGGACGCCGGCCTATTCGCTGAAGGAGAAGCGGGAGGTTCTGGTCCCCGAGCAGCTCGTTTATTACGCCGACGGGCATTTCAGGGACCAGACCAATCGGTTTGTGTACGACAGCTCGAACGGACTCGCGTTAGGAAGCTCCCGTGAAGAAGCGGTGCTCCACGGATTGTTCGAACTGATCGAGCGGGATCATTTCCTCTGCGCCTGGTATAACCGGCTTCCGTTGCAGGAGCTTGACATCGAGGATACCGGCCTGGACGAGTTGAAACAGCTCCTTTACTTCCTGGAGCTGGAAGGGATCCAAGTCCGGTTTTTCGATATTACGATGGAACTTCGGGTGCCGAGCGTATGGGCCGTGGCTTACGATACCCGAAAGAATGCGCTCATGAAATGCTATAATGCGGCGGCGGCCCATTTTATTCCCGAAAAAGCCATTGAATCGGCCGCCATGGAGGTCATTACGTCGCTTCCGATTTATGAAGATGCGCTTCGCCGGGATGAGGCGATGCGCGAGCGGGTGCGGCAGCTGGCAGGCCGGCCGGAAGCCGTAACGGAATTTGAGGACCATGTGCTTTATTATGCAAGCGAGGAAAACTGCGGGAGAGGTCTGGGATTCTTGCTGAACCGGGACGCATCCGCCAAACTTCCGGTCCGGCAAGCGTATAGGGAAATATTTTATGAAAGCTCCCGCTTTACCCATGAGGATTTGGCGGAGGATTTGGAACAGTTGGCGTCGGAAGTGCTTCAGCATTACGAAAATATATACGTGGCAGACGTAACGCCCGGCGAGGTTGCAGAATTCGGCCTTTATGCAGCCAAGGTGCTTGTGCCTGGCATGCTCCCGATGACTTTCGGTCATCAGCACCGGCGCGTTATTCCCGAGCGGCTAAGCCGCGAGCGGATGCGGCGGGGCTTTCGCGGGAAGTTTGAATTGAATCCCGAGCCCCATCCGTTTCCTTGATAGGAGGAGATATTCCATGGAAACCTGGAAAAGTTACCGGATTTATTATCAAAATTACGCCATGTACGACGGACTGATCCTGCTGCTTGCCGATCTTATGGAGAGATGGATGGCCGAAGGGAACATTTCAAAATGGTTTTTTCTCAGATATTGGGAGGACGGACCGCATATCCGCATTCGTTATCTCGGTCCGGAGAGGCAGGATGCGGAAGAACTGTTTGAAAAGGCCGAATCGTGGATACGGCAGCATCCCGCCAGCAGCCGGCTCACCAAGCAGGAGTACTTCCGCAATCATAAATTCGACGGGGTGCCGTTGTCGCTTGAACAGCTGGGCTGGTACGAGGAAGGGGAGATCGTGGCAAAGCCTTATGAGCCGGAATACGAGCGGTATGGCGGCGTGCAGCTGATGCCGCTGACGGAGACGCTTTTTCTTGAATCGAGCCGGATGGCCGTTCGGCTTCTCCGACTTACGCAGCAATCTTCGTTTACGGCACGTTTTTTGGTAGCCATGACGGCCGTGGAGGAGCTGGCGAATCTCTTTTTCGCCGGGAACGTCCGGCTTGGCGGCGTGGTTTCCTATTACCGCAAAAGCGCGGACAGCTGGAAACGCCTCTATCAATTGGAACGGATGTCGATTCCGGACCGTTTCGTTCAAGCAGGGAAGGATTATCCCCGGCTGAAAGAAGCGGCCTCCCGCCTGATCCGTTCGGATGAGGAGTACGGCAGGTTGCGCGAAAGGCTGATTGCCGGCTGCTCCGCGATGGCGGATGCGATTGAAGACGATCAAAAGGTCAGGTCGATATTCTACTCCCATCTTCATATGCTGAACAACCGTCTCGGGATGGGCCCGGAATATGAATACGCGCTTTATGAAGTTTTATGGAGATTCCATACCGGTCAGGAGGCGAACGGAAATGCAACCGTCTCATAACGAGCTTTCCGAATTTTATGATTACGACGTGCTGTTCGAGGAGTTGGCGAATCAGGAACCGCGGTCCGTCGCATGGCGTTTTAACCAGCGGCCGCTGGACGATTACGTTTTTTCCAAGCATGAAGTGCCCCTGCCTGAATATTTGGAGAAAATTGCGCTGGAGCGGGGAGCGTCGTTTCCCGAAAACGCGGAGGCCGAATTGGCCCGGCTGCTGCTTAAACGAAGATCAACCTTTATTAACGGCATGGGGCAGACGTGGACGTTATCCGACGTGAACGCTTTGTTGACCTGGTCGGCGGGAATCCGCGATACTCACCGCCATATGGGCAGCCGGGGAACGGAAGAAGTGATTGCGATGCGTACATATCCGTCGGGCGGCGCCATGTATCCGATTAAGCTGTACATGTATATCCGCGGCGTGGAGGGGCTGGAGGAAGGCGTGTATTATTACGCGCCGGTACAGCAGGAGCTCTACCGGTATCGGGGTTCTCTTGAAATAGGCGAGCTTGAACGGATGCTTCCGATGACGCTATACAAAACGGATGCCCGCAGTTCCATGCTGGAAGGCGTTTCGATTTTGCTGTTTTTCATTGCAGACCTGCAGTACAGTTTCCGGAAATACGGGCGGTTGTCTTATAAGCTTGCATTGATCGAGGCAGGCCATATCGCCCAGAACATCCAGCTGATCAGTACCGCGCTCGATAAACGAACGCTGCCCATCTGCGGTTTTTTTGCCGATAAAGTGGAGGAAATGCTGCAGGTGCGTGAACAAAAATACCAGCACTGCGTGTACGCCATGCTGCTGGGGTAAAGGAGGAGGACATTCGAATGATTAATGCCTTTTTCGAACTTGAGCCGGCCGAAAAGGCTTTGCGGGTGATGAACCGTTACCGCCGCGACCATCCGCTTTACACGATTCCCCATCAAGAGCCCGAGAAGCTGAAGCGGATCTTGGAGAATCAGGACCTGCCTGCGGGCGCCCAGGGGGTCCAAAACTTGTACCATAAAGGGATTTTGGTGGACCGGGTCCGCTCGGAAGGGCTGGAAAGGTTCAAACGGTTCTTTTCGCAGGTTGGCCCCGACGTGGATCTCTATTCATTGTCGCTGGTCGTCGCCAGGGAATATTTGCGCTCGGAGTTTGCCGTCATCGCATACGAGGACACGGACTTGGACCTTCGGTTGTGGCAGACCCCGTCGGCTGAAGACACGAACGCTCCGAGAAACTATCTGGTCTTGTACCGCGAGCCCGGACAGCTTCGGCAGCTGAAGCAGGAGATAGATTCCAAGCGGGGAGATACCCTGTTTCTGTGCCGTGTCGTGCAAGGCCGGATCGCTGAGATTGGACCGATGTATGTCACTCACCCAACCTTTTGCCTGGATTGCATGGTCCGCAAGCTCGAAGCTTATCAAATCCGTTGGTCGAGTCCTTTGTCGGTGCCTGCCGGACAGCTCCTGGAAGAGGAGTTCCTCAAATCGCTGATCGACCACTACAGCTCCTATATTACATTGCTTTCTACCGTCCATGAGCGGAAAATGCTGCTTCGCGATCAGGAGATCGGTTTTACGAGTTTGATCACTCCGCGTTATTCCCGCTGTCATTGCCTAATAAGCTGAATAAAAGCGTCTGCCGGCCGATCCAGGGCCTGCAGATGCTTTTTTTTTTCAATATTATAGGGCCTATCAATTGCGGGGGAGTTTTAGGAAAACTATGGAAACGGATTGTAGCATCCATTAAAATAAGAGTTAAATATTGGTGGAAATTGCGAAATTTCGGGAGGGGAGTTCGTGGAGCAATTTGAACCCAGGATCATGTCCGAATTGGAAGGCCAAGCAAAGGCGTTTTTCAGAGTGGAAATGCTGCTTGAGGCTGCTTTGGCGTCTTTGCGGGTGAAGCAAGCCGAATCCCTATTGTTCGGCAAAATGACCGTTTTGCATTACCGGATGTTCGGCGGGGAAGGCGACGCCGTCTACAGGGCTGCGGCAGCGGTGGAGCTGATGATTCTTGGCCTGGACATCATCGACGATTTGCAGGATGAAGACCATGGAGGAATGCCTTGGCACCGGCTTTCGAAGGATATTGCGCTAAACCTCGCCATCGGCTTTTTGACCTTATCCCAGGAGACGCTGCTTTACAGCGACTTTCCGCTGGAGAGGGTGCATGAGTCCGCAGCCTTTTTAAACCGTCAAATGCTGGTGGCCATTAACGGCCAAACGTTGGATCTGCTGAATGCCGCCCGCGACGAGGATGAATACCTGAAGATGGTGGAGCAAAAGTCGGCGGCCCTATTGGTATGCGCCTGCATGATTGGAGTCATTTTGGCTACCGGACAGGCGGACGAACGGGTGGCCGAGTATGCCCGGGAGGTCGGCATCGCCGCTCAGATTAAAAACGATTATAGGGATTTGCTGGATTGGGGAAACAAAAATGATTTTTTGCGCCGCAAAAAAACGCTCCCGGTACTGTTTTTGCTTTCTACTGCCGAGGAACAGGATGAACGCTGGATCGTGGACTATTTTGCGGGTCGCCTCCAACCGGAGGAGGTGCTGCATCGCGAAGAGGAGTTTTGCGCCGTGGTGCAGCGGACAGGCACCGCATTATATACTTCCGTTCGGATGCGATCCCACTATTACCGGTTTCTGAACATCATCGAGGGCATGGAGATGGACGCGAAATGGCGTGACTTAATGATCGAAGCCGCGCGGTAACAAGCTGATCAACTTGTTCGGGGTACCGCAATGATGCCGCAAACTCCCACGCAATCGATTTGCGGGAAATACGTGATACGTTGTCGTTTTGCAATGGATGCTGCCTTGATATATTGAAATCAAAGGAAGCAAATTGATCCATTGGGAGGAAACGACAATGTTGAAAGAAATGATTCGCAAAATTGTAACGGAACCTGAATTTATGGCCCGGATTCAAAACGGACAACTGCAGCTGGCCGGCATGTCGGCATTCGAACAGCGCGCATTCTTGGATGTCATGCAAGAGCGCAAACCGGATGACTCCCTCCGCAAAAGCGCATATTGGGCTTAAATTCTCAAGTTGCTTAACCCCCATACAACACACTAAGTGATCTGGAGGCCTACTTCATTGTCGAAATGGACGAATAACATCAAACTTGCTGCAGGATGGATTGCACTCATCGTATTGGTCGCATATTTGGCAGGCGTCATCATCAACCAGCGGGACATGGGGATCGACGTCGCTCCGAACGCGGACGGCCGCATGGCCGTGACGGCCATCGAGCCCGACAGCTGGGCCAAAGGCATCATTAAGCCCGGCGACATCGTGGTCAATGTGGACGGAGCCGATCCCCTCCAATCGGAAGCGATCCGGACGTATGGAGTCATTGTAGGCGCAGACCACATCGAGATCGAACGTCAAGCACCGGACGGTTCTTCGTATACGATAACGCTGCCCGTTGATCATGGCGTTTCGGCGTACGGCACGTTATTTTATCTGGTCATCCCCGGCTTATCTCTGGTGCTGCTGCTGATTTTCTCGGTTTATGTATATAAGAAGGAAAAGGAAGACCGGGCTGCCAAGCTCTTGATCCTGTTTTTTCTGAGCATTGGTCTAAGTTATTTCAGCTCGGCGGCTTCGGGGCTGCTGAACCCCGTCGGAAGAATTACGCTCGGAATCAGTTTCGCCAGCATACCGGTCTTCTTTATCCACTTTATGGAGGCCTATCTTCGGAACTATCAAGAACGATTTATTACCAGGGCGGGGCTCAGAGCGTTTTACCTGTTCGCCTCGTTGGTCGGCATGATGATGGTGCTGAGCGTCATTCCCGGAATCCCGATCCATCCGTATGAGACGACGGCGCTGCTTGTGTTTTTCGTGTACGCCAATGTGGTCATCGTTTACAAATTGATTAGCAAATTCATAAAGCACCGTTCCGGGGAGCTCCGCTCGCTTTTCAAAATTACGTTAACCGGACATACGGTTGCTTTTCTGCCATTTTTGCTGTTTGACGCCATTCCCGGGTTTTTCGGCCTGTCCTTTGCCCCGGCAAAGCTGACGGCGATTTTTCTGGTGGCCATTCCGGTCGTGTATTTTTATCTCTTTATCACGAAAAGGCTGTTTGATATCGACTTTGTGCTGAACCGCTTCTTTTATTATACGTCGATTTCTTTTATTCCGGCTTTGGTCATCATCGGTTTGATGGCCGTAATTATGCATCAGGATCAATATACCTGGGTCAAGTGGATTCAAATTTTTATATTGGTCTACTTCATGATTACGCTGTTTTTGTTCGCCAAGGAATTTATGGACTATAGGCTCAGGCCGCACTTTCTTAAGGAAACTCATGATTTTCAAGGAAGCATCGACCGCTTTTCCAAGCGGATTTCGAAGGTGATGAAACGTTCCGATCTGGAGAAGCTGCTGGAGCGGGAGGTCTGCATGATTTTGCCCGTTCGGAATGTCTCCTTTCTGAAAATCGTTCAGGATAAAAGCATGGACCGACCTGCGGTTTCGGGGGACGGGAAAGCCGCTCCGGAGATCGAAGCCGCGCTGCAAAAACTGGGTCATAAGCCGGCGGTAGGAGATATGATCCGCCTGCCGGTCGGCACCGGGCTGGTGACGGGCAATTACGGAACAACGCAGCACGTATTGTGGATCGACGAAAAGGTTAACCATACGAGCCTCAACATGGACGAAAAAAACTGGCTCAAAACGATAGCTCATTACAGCGGGATCGTATACGAAAACCTGTATTTGATCGAAGGGTTGATCGAGAACCTGGAAATGGAGATGAAAAGCCAGAGGGAAGCGCCTTCCTGGGTGCTCCGCCTGATTTTTACCCTTTCCGAAAACGAGCGCAGACGGCTTGCTTCGGATCTGCATGACGCGGCTTTGCAGGATCAGCTCATCTGGTACCGGAAGCTGGAGTCGCTGATGCTGGATTACCCGATGGAAGACGGTTTGCTGGAACAGCTGGACCAGATCAAAGAAGGACTTCTCGACGTTATACATCAGATCAGGCAGACCTGCAACGAGCTGCGCCCGCCCCTCCTGAAAGAGATGGGGATCGTGGAGGCGCTGGAACAGCTGATTCAGCAGGAGCAGATCCGCTCCAATTATTCCGTGACGCTTCGGGCGGAACCGACCGTCATCGAGCTTAATGACGTGCAAATATTGGCGGTTTACCGTATCGTGCAGGAATTGCTGCGAAACGCCGACAAGCATGCGGGGGCGTCCCAAATCCTGATCGAGCTGGAGCAGCGCGACAGCGAATTGTATTTTTACTATAAGGATGACGGCCGCGGGCTTCAGTTGACGGAACTTACCGATTCGTTCAAGCATATGGGGATTTCGGGCATCAAGGAACGCGTGCGCAGCCTTGACGGGGATATTGTTTTTCATTCGGAACCGGGCAAAGGCTTTGAAGTTCAGTTGACGCTGCCGATGAATCCCCACAGTGAAGAAGGAGGAGAGAACGATGATTCGTATTTTGCTAGTTGACGACCATCCTTCAGTTTGTGAGGGTACGAAAACGATGATCGAACAGGACCCCGATATGGAAGTAACGGTTTCCTATCATTCGCCGGAGGCGTTGGAAATAGCCAAAACCCAGGAATTTGACGTCATGCTGTTTGATCTGAACATTCCGGTGATCAGCGGTCTGGAGCTTACCAAACGATTGATGGGCATCAATCCGGATTTTCGGATTCTGATCTATACGGGCTACGAGATCAGCTCGAATTTCAATTTGCTGGTGGAGGCGGGTGTTTCGGGCATCATAAGCAAAACGGCCAGCCGGGAGCAGCTGTTAAATGCGATCCGCTGCGCGCTCCGCGGGGAAGCGGTAATCCCTGTTTCGCTTTTGAGGCAGCTGCGGCGAAGCGAGGTACGGCTCTCTTCCATCCGCAACGATAAGACGATGGAGGACGTCTCCATTAATGAGCGGGAGCAGGAAATTTTGCAGGAGGTCGCAGGCGGCAGCAGCAACAAGGATATCGCCGCGAAGCTGCTTATGAGCCAGCGTACGGTCGAGTACAATTTGACCCGGATCTTCGAAAAGCTGGGCGTGCGTTCACGCTCGGAGGCGATTGTAGAGGCTAAAAGGCTCGGGCTGATCCACAATGGGGAATTCGTGTAAGCCCAGGTTTCATGGAACAAGGCTTTTCATTCTTGACTCTGCTTCGCCTTTCTGTGTATAATTCTTCCAATAACTTCAAACTCGACAAAAGCGATGAAAAGAAGAGTACCGCGGCGACGCCCTCTGCAGAGAGCTCCGGCAGCTGAAAAGGAGCAGGGAATACCCCCGGGAACATGGTCTTGGAGCTGCGCATCGAATCCCGCACGGGATGTAGGCTGCGCCGGATGCCCGCACCCGTTAACGTGCTAGGGTATAACCGCGGATTTGCCTGCGGCGTACCTGACGAGGTGAGTGCCGCGAGGCATTGATGAATTTGGGTGGTAACACGTGAGCAATCAGCTCTCGTCCCTTATGGGGATGAGGGCTTTTTTGTATTTTCAAGCGAAAAAAGGAGGAGTAAACGATGAAGCATATTTTTATCGGCGGGGCGTGGCCTTACGCCAACGGCTCGCTTCACTTGGGCAGGCTGGCCAGCCTGCTGCCAGGGGACGTGCTGGCGCGGTATTTCCGGTCCAAAGGAGAGAAGGTGCTTTACGTTTCAGGCAGCGACTGCCATGGAACGCCAGTGGCCGTTCAAGCGGGGCAGGAAGGCATCGAGCCGGGAGAGTTTGCGGGGCGGTACCATGAGGAATTCGCGGCTTGCTTCGAAAAAATGGGATTCAGCTATGATCTGTATACGCGCACGGATCGGCCGGCCCATCATGCAACGGCGCAGGAGCTGTTTTTGCGGCTGCTGGAACGAGGATACTTATATCCAAAAACGGTGCTGCAAACCTACTGCGAAACCGACCGGCGCTTTTTGCCGGACCGGTATGTGGAGGGCATTTGCCCGGTTTGCGGCAAGCGGGCGCGGGGAGACCAATGCGATGATTGCCAGACGCTGCTGGAGCCCTCGGAACTTAAGGAGCGAATTTGCAAGCTGTGCGGGAATGCGCCGGTGGAACGGCCGACGGAGCATTATTATTTGGCATTATCTCGGTTTCAGGAGGAGTTGTCCCGTTATGCCGGGCAGGCGGAGGGGTGGCGTGACAACGCCGGGAAGATAACGAAGCGGTATTTGGAAGAAGGCCTGCAGGACCGGGCGGCGACCCGGGATTTGGCATGGGGCGTGGATGTTCCGCTCCCGGGTTTTGAGGATAAAAAAATATACGTCTGGATCGAAGCCGTCAGCGGTTATCTGTCAGCGAGCAAGCAATGGGCCGCGCAATCCGGGGAACGATGGGAGCCGTTTTGGGTTGAGGGGGAGGGAGAAATGACTTCCTATTATGTGCACGGGAAAGACAACGTTCCGTTCCATACGCTGATTTGGCCGGCCATTTTGCTGGGGGCAGGCGGTCTGCATCTGCCGGACCGAATCCTTTCCTGCGAGCATTTGACGCTTGAAGGCAGGAAGTTTTCGACCAGCCGCAACTGGGCGGTGTGGGTTCCCGACCTGCTTGCGAGATACGAGCCGGATTCCATCCGGTATTTCCTGATTGCGAACGGACCGGAGCACCGGGACGCGGATTTTTCGTGGCGGGAATTCATTCACAGCCATAACGGCGAGCTGTTGGGCGCTTTCGGCAATTTCGTGCAGCGGACGCTTGCTTTCGTTCATAAATCGTTTGACGGGTCGATTCCGGAAGGAGAACTTCCGGCCCGATGGAAAACATCGCTTGAAGAGCTGTACCGAAGCACGGGAAACCTGATCGAAGCCGGGCGTCTGAAGGAAGCTTTGGAGGGTGTTTTCGCCTTTGTGCGCAAAGCGAACAAATACTTTGACGAACAAAAGCCTTGGCTGCAAATCAAGGACAACCGGGAAGCCTGCGGCGTCACCCTGCACAACTGCGTTCAGATCATCGCCAATTTAAGCAGCCTGCTTATGCCGTTCATCCCTTTTTCCTGCCGCAGGATCCAAGAATTCCTCTCGCTGCCGGAACCTGAATGGCAAATCGTCTTGGTGCCGGCCGGCCGCAAACTGACCGCTCTTGCGCTGCTGTTCGAGCGAATCGAATCGTCCCGGATCGCGGAGGAAACGGAGCGTCTTTTGGCAAAGCTGACATAAGGAGTCAAAATGCTTCGAATAACAACCATTTTAACGCACCCTGATTTTTGCAAATCCTCGTATGAAAATATTGACAATCCAAATTTGGGCGGGTAAATTAAACGATGTATTAAACATTGTTTAAAAACGGCCGGAAAGGGGGACGGAACCCGCTTTGATGAAGGAAGACAGCTCGGTAAACGCAGCAGGAAACGATACCAAATTAGACTTGTTAAACGCCACCGTCGAGCTGATCCGGGAGGAAGGGATCGCATGCGTTACGCTGCGCAGAATTGCGGATAAGGCGGCGACGAATTTGGCGCTGGTCAACTACCATTTCGGCTCGAAGGAGAAACTGATCGCTCAAGCCATCGGCAGCATCGTAGGCACCTTTGGGGACGCCTTCGCCCTGCTTGACGAACATGACATGGAGCCGATTGAGCGGCTGAAGCAGTTTTTTTACCGGTATATTTCGCATCTTCAGGAGTATCCGGGCCTGGCCAAGGAGCTGCTTGACCAGAGCCGGCTGATCCTCTGCTCCCAAAACGAATATGTCCGGTACAGCAAAGTGATGAAGACGGAAAAGCTGATGGACACGTTAATGAAGATCACGGGCGAAACGGACGAATCGGTTGTGCGCGGCATGATGGCCCAGCTTTACGGAGCATTGTTTTACCCGGTCATCATGAACTCTTACCTCGGCATGGGCGGGGAAGAGCCTGCGCCGGAGATTCACCTGCCTGATCTGGAAGATCAGGTCGACATGCTGTTCAGTCACTATTTTCACCGGTACAAAACAGATTAAAGAGATGTTAGAGACGAATCCAACTATAGAAATGAGTGGAGAAACCTATGTCTAAACCGCTGTCGGGCCATACTGCCGCCGAAGAGGCGCCTTTTTCGCTGAAGGCGATCCTTCCGCCTCTTTTGGCGATCATCGTCGGGATGATTATGGTTATTTTGGACGGTACGGTCGTGAATGTCGCCGTTCCGAACCTTGTAGACTTTTTCAATTCGGATCTAAAAACGATCCAGTGGGCCATAACCGGCTATACGCTGGCGCTGTCAGCCGTCATTCCCCTTGCCGGCTGGATGACCGACCGCTTTGGGGCAAAGCAGGTTTTCGTCACGACGGTCGTCTTGTTCGTGCTGGGATCGGCGTTGTGTTCGATCGCCCAAAATGCAACGCAGCTGATCATCTATCGCGTCATTCAGGGGCTCGGGGGCGGCATGGTTGCGCCGATCGGGATGGCGATGGTGTTCAAGCTGGCGCCGCCGGAACGTCGGGGCGCGATCATGGGGATGCTCGGAGTGCCGATGCTGCTGGCCCCGGCGCTCGGACCGGTATTGTCCGGATGGCTCGTGGAATACGCCAACTGGCGCTGGATCTTTCTGATCAACGTGCCGATCGGCGTCATTGCCGTCATTCTCGGCATCGCTTATTTGCCGAAGGCGGACCGCTTCGCGCCGAAGCAGCTGGATCTGCTGGGCATTCTTCTGGCGCCGATCGCGTTTGCGATGCTGGCCTACGGGGTCAACGAGGGCGGCAGCGTATCCTGGACCTCGCGCGGAGCCGAGCTTGGCCTTGCGATTGGCGGCGTGGCTTTGGTGTTGTTCATCATCGTGGAGCTGCTTCATAAAAATCCGCTGCTCGAGCTGAGGGTATTCCGCTCGTCGGATTTTACGCGCGGGATCATTTTGACGTGGATCATGCAGGCCTCGCTGTTCGGCTGCATGCTGTTCGTGCCGCTGTACCTGCAAAACATCCGCCAATTCACGCCGCTGGAGACCGGCCTGATCCTGCTGCCGCAGGCGCTTTGCTCTGCCATTGCGATGCCGATCGGCGGCAAATTTTTCGATAAATACGGCGCTCGTCCGGTCTCCTTCGTCGGACTCGTCATCATTGCCGTATCCTTGTTTTTGCTGGGCGGAATCCATGCCGACACGTCGCTGTACGTCATCATGCCGCTGCTTGGGGCCATGGGCTTCGGCATGGGCTTGTCGATGATGCCGCTGAACACGCATGTGCTGAATGCGGCGCCCCGCCAGTGGGTAAACCGCGTGACGCCGCTTACGTCGGCGCTGCAGCAGGTGGTCGTGTCCTTTGCCGTGGCAGGCATGACCGGATATATGACGAGCCGCATCACCCATCATGTCGCAGCGGCCGGAAAAGGAGGCAACCCGCTGGAGGCCACGGTGCTTGGCTTCGACGACGTCTTTTTGCTGTCGGCCTGGATGGCCGTCGCAGGCGTCGCGCTTTGCCTTATTTTACGGAAACCGAAGGAAATGATCGTGGGGGCGGGGCCGGAAGGCGAAGGCAAGCCGGATCCGTCGCTCATGATCGGACACTGATGCGGACAGCCGCGCCCTGATGCTGTATAGAGCCTGAAGCCTGTTTTCTTGCATGAATCCGGCTTCGGGCTCTTTTCCTCATTTCGATACGCGGCGGGAATCTTCGGGTTCGCGCGCAAGAGGTTTGAACGTCCGGCATGCGGCGGCATATCGCAGATAGTGGAATGTTCGCGCCCATTCAGGATATGATGTAAGATAGACGTTTTCTTTTTGGAGGAAACAGGCAAAATTTTTTTAGGCTGCAGTTGAAACCTTAGCAGCTGAATTATCGTATTAGCATTTTATATAGTTGATCAATTTTATTTTGCAAAGGAGAAGATGAGCTTTACATGGACAGTGACAGGTATGTATTAAATTTGGTTTTGGTTGCACTCATGATTGGATTGTCGGCCTTTTTCGTAGCAGTGGAATTTGCGGTGATCCGCGTCCGCGCCAGCCGCGTGGACCAGCTGATCGCCGAAGGGCGCAAAGGCGCGAATGCCGTGAAAAAGGTGCTTGGAGACCTGGACGGCTATTTATCGGCCTGCCAGCTCGGAATTACGATTACGTCGCTTGTGCTGGGCTTTCTCGGAGAGCCGACGGTGGAGAAAATTTTACATCCGCTGTTTGAAAAATGGAATGTTTCCGAAGGGTTAAGTTCTTTCTTGTCCCTCCTGATCGCTTTTGTCGTCATTACGTACCTGCATGTGGTCATCGGCGAACTCGCGCCGAAAACGGTGGCGATCCGCAAAGCGGAAACCATTGCCCTCTGGTTCTCGGCCCCCATTATCTGGTTTAAAAGAATCATGTACCCGTTCATCTGGCTGCTTAACGGTTCGGCTAACCAGCTCGTTCGTTTGTTCGGCGTCAAGCCGGCCTCGGAGCATGAAGAAGCCCATACCGAAGAAGAGCTGCAAATCATTTTGAACGAAAGTCACGAAAGCGGAAAAATCAACGACAACGAATTCGGATACGTAAGCCGGATCTTTGCGTTTGACAATATGCTGGCAAAAGAGATTATGGTGCCGCGCACCGACATGATTTGTCTCGACAAAAACAAGCCGCGCAGCGAAAACGTGGAAATCATAAAGGAGCAACAGTATACCCGGTTTCCGCTGATCGACGGCAGCAAGGACAACGTGATCGGCATCATCAACACGAAGCAGTTTTTCCTCGCATATGAGGACAACCCGGACGTTGACGTATCCACGCTGATCCACCCGGTCATGGCCGTGTCGGAAGTGACGCCGGTGAGCGTGCTTCTGCAGCGGATGCAAAGCGAAGGCACGCATATGGCGATATTGATCGACGAATACGGCGGTACGTCGGGCATCGTTACGATCGAGGACATCATCGAGGAAATCGTCGGCGAGATCCGCGACGAATTTGATGCGGACGAAGAAGATGAGATCCAGGAAGTGCAGAAAAACCATCTGATCGTAGACGGGATGGTCTCCGTTTCGGAAATCAACGACTACTTCAATCTCGAGCTGGACACGAAGGAATGGGATACGATCGGCGGCTGGCTGTACAGCCAGAGCAATGAAATGGAAGAAAACGAATCCTTCGAGCATGAAGGGGTGACGTTCAAGCTGCTGGAACGGGAGAACAACCGTTTCTGCAAGCTGGAAATTATTAAGGAAACGCAAAGCGAGGAATAAAAGATGGACAACTCCGTGAATTGGGCGAGCCGCTTTAAAAAGTTTTTTCTGAACAACCGTTTCGTATTGTTTTTGCTGGTGCTGCTTTTGATCGGCCTCAATATTATGGTGCTCAGCAAAATATCGTTTATTTTCCATCCGGTGGCCGTTCTGTTGAAAACCGTCATTTTGCCCATTATCCTCACGGGGATTGTGTATTATCTGCTGAATCCGATCGTCGATTTTCTTGAGCGGCACAAGGTGGGGCGGCTGCAGTCCATATTGCTGCTGTACGTGCTCATCATCGGCATCATTGCGGTGCTGCTGACGCTTGTCATTCCGGTCATCCGGCAGCAAATCATGGACCTGGTCACGAACTTTCCGGCATACAGCGAGATGATCCGGGTGCAAGTCGAACATCTGATGGGCAGCCAATTGATCAATCAAATCCAGGAGTCCATCAATTTCGACCCGCAGGAAATGATCCGCACCGTCTCCGAAAAGGCATCGACCTTCCTGAACAAAACGTGGACGGGGATCGGCGGGGTTCTCGGCAATATCATCGAAGTGGTGCTGGCCGTCGTGACGGTGCCGTTCATCCTGTTCTATTTGCTGAAGGACGGGAAGAAGCTGCCGGGTTTCATCCTCGGCTTCGTGCCTACCAAGCTGCGCGGGGAAACAAGCCGCGTCATGAACGAGATGAACCATCAGATCAGCTCCTACATTCGCGGGCAGATCATCGTCAGCTTCTGCATCGGCGTGCTGTTGTTCATCGGCTATATTATTATCGGGCTGAAATATTCGCTCATTTTGGCAGTCATCGCCGCCTTCACCAGCGTCGTGCCGTATTTGGGGCCGGCCATCGCGATTACGCCTGCCCTGATCGTCGCCGCGGTCACGTCTCCGATGATGCTGCTGAAAATGATCATCGTGTGGACGGTGGTGCAGCTGATCGAAGGCAAGTTCATTTCGCCGCAGGTGATGGGCAAGACGCTGAAAATCCACCCGATTACGATCATTTTCGTCATCTTGACGAGCGGCAACCTGTTCGGCATCGTCGGCGTTTTGCTGGCCGTGCCGGGGTACGCCGTGTTGAAGGTCGTCGTTTCGCACATCTATCGGTGGTTTAAAGTCCGCTCCGGTTTATACGAACCGGTGAAGCCGGAGTAATAAGCAAGAGAAAGCCGCAGGCGAGTCCTGCGGCTTTTTTTCATAGATCTTCGTATGAGCAGCAATGAAGGGAAATCTCAGTGTCAGTCTCCTTTGACCCCCGCCTCGATGGTTTCTTTCATCACTTCCGCTCCGCGATGTATGCGTGCTTGAATCTCGGGGGCAAGGTGCTCCGGCAGGAAATCGGTGATCCACACGAGCTTAGAAGCGTTCTCGCCATGAGGGAAAACCTGAAAGGACGCATGATGATGCAACAGGGGCAAACGCGTTTCTTTTACCGCATAAGCCATCCGCCGTTCCTTGTGATCAATAGAGACGATGAATTCGCGGGTGATCCCGCCGTTCGGCAGAACCAGAGTCCTTTCGTAGCCGTTCATGATCGTATCTTCGGTATAGCCGGGAACCAAACGATGATGAACTGCTCCTACATCGCTTACTGCATCCCAAACATGTTCAGGTGTGGCCTCAATCAAAATCTCCTTACGAATCGTTGGCAAAAAGATCACGCTCCTTGAGGTTATTTTATTTTAGAGGGAATTCATGGTCAATCAGTAATTGTGGTAGAATATGTAATTATACGCGAAAGGACTAGACGAATAAAATGAATGCGGATATAAAGGCAAGACTGGCATCCTTAACCGATGCGGAGGAACTGTCGAGGCTAAATCAAGAATTTAACGGAGGCGACAGTAGACCTCCGGCCCAAATCATTAAAAGCCTGAACACCAGCAACGAATTGGTTGCCGTGGCGGAGGTTCATGGCAGAATCGTCGGTTTTGGCTGTGCCCAAAGTTTTGATTCATTTTGCTATGAAGAGCCTCAGGGGGAAATTACCGAATTGTATGTAGAAGAAAACGCCCGAAGAAAAGGGGCTGCAGCCGCCATACTTTCTTGTCTGGAAGACAATCTTAGAGAGCGTGGCGTAAAGGATATAAAAGTACTTACAGGAAAAGGGAACGACGCCGCAATTAGAACGTACGAACATAACCATTATGTTATAGACGATGAACTTTTATTGAAGAAAAGACTAGGGGAATAAACCGCAAAAAAACCGGCATCCGTAGTCGTGAACAAGTGGATTGTGCCTCAAGTGAACCAAGCCGCCGATTTTTATACAAAAAAACGAGGAGAGGGATCCGTGCAATCCATGCAAATAAAACTGGAAGCATACATAAACGAATATTTGGCATTATGGGACTTTTATGGCATTATTCAGGTCATCCAGCAAGGCAAAGTGCTTTTTGAAAACGCCTATGGCTACGCAAGCATCGAGTTCGGAATTAAAAACGGTCTGCATTCGCGCTTCTCCACCGCTTCCTTATCCAAACAATTTACGGCCTTTGCGATTATGCTCCTACATGAAAAGGGACTGCTGGACATCGACCAGCCTGCTAAGCGATATCTTCCTGCCGATATGAACGTGGATGAGTCGGTCACGGTACACCATCTGTTATCGCATACCTCCGGATTATATAATTTCTATCATTTTAAAGACGATTTTTTTGGTCAATACAATCGCTTGGAGTATTCGCAGCAAGATTTCTTCAAGCGGTATATCGATAAAAAACCTGCGGCGCCGCCAGGCGCAGTGTTTGATTACAACAACTCAAACTATAATTTGCTTGCATGGATCATCGAGCATGTTTCCGGGGAGAAGTACGCGGATTTCATTCGAAACCATATCTTTCTGCCCCTGAATATGATGAACAGTGACGTTGATGACGGCTCCAAACCTATTATCAACAGGTCCTCCAATTACGTAAAAGATTATGATGTATACATCAAAAGTCCATATCATAACGAGAAATTCAGCATCGGCGCAGGCGCCATCGTTTCGAACTGCGAAGATTTATACTTATGGCATGCCTGTTTGCGGGACCGGAACATGCTGTCGCGGAAGACGTATGCCAGGTTTTTTAATGTGAACCAAAACAACTACTGTTATGGGCTGGAACACCATCATATTTACGGAACGGACCGCTATTCCCATGGGGGAGATCACCTCGGGGTCAGCGCTTATATGCAAAGTTATTTTGAAGAAGATATTTGCATTATCATTCTCTCCAATAATGACGCTGTGAATCAGTACAGGTTGGGGAATGCCATCTCGGATATTTTGCATGGCGTCGACGTCGAGGTTCACGAGAAACATCAAGAATTTCCCATGAGCGAAACCCTGCTGATGGAGTACTGCGGAACATACTTGAAAGATAAAATCCAGGTGGAGTTCATTCATGGCAAGTTGTACTTTACGCGATTCTCCGGCAATCTTCATATCGAGATCTATCCGGTAGGCGAGGGGAAATTCGTTCGCAGATATTCCGATCAGACCCATCCCTACAGTATCACTCAGAACGAAAATGGAGAGATGACGTTTTTCGGGTATGCCAAGCACTGATTATTGAATTGGTAACCGAAAGGTTATTTTCAAATACAGAAGGGACAGATGCTCAATGAAAATGTTTGTGCCGATAAGCTGGGGACGCGAAAAACGAAGAATATGTTGCTTAGCTGAGTTTTGCACAGCTAAGCAACAGCAGGCGGCTTAGATTTCTGTCGACTAGTCGGATAGCAGTGCTTACTGTGGGGAGTAACGATCAAGCACCATGCTCATTTAAAATAGGTATTTCCGAAAGCAGTTTTTTTAAGTTAATAGAATCCCACGGCATATGCTCCGTTATGCCTAATCCAACTACATCGGATTCTGCTGACAGCTCTTTAATGAGATTAAGGAGCTGGGGAATTTGCATGGTACCGGCAGCGGAAAAATCATAAGAGGCTTCAGGGTTGGCGAATAATAATGAACGAAATGCCTTTGGGTCAAGCACATCCAAATCAAGGTGAATAGCCAGGTGCTGGATGTTATTTTGTTTAATCCAACTTTTTATAGGCTCAGTGCTGTTCAATAACTCCTGGCTTCCAGCAGTTTTAATACCAAGTCTTTGAATAATTTCTGTATCTAGTTTTGTTAGTACATTTATACCTGCGATAAACACATTTTCAGGCTTTAAAGGGATTTTCACATGTTGGGCAAACTCTTCATCTCCTTCACCCAACAGATTCCCCAGAGGCAAGGTATGTCCATAATCATAGCCAACAATCCTACCTAAATCGCTATGAGCATCAATCCAAATTAAACCTAAATTCCCGCCGTATCGTTCGTTCAAATAGGCAAATGGGGCTTGCTCGACTAAGCAGTCACCACCAAACATGACAATGCGATCCGGCTTATGGGCATCAATGATGTGATGAGCAGCCTCTAATTGCTCAAGCAGTTGTTTTCTTCCATACGTACCGTTCTCGTTTTCCAGTGGAGTTCCGTCATAAGCTTGAACAGGGACATGAATAAGGGGCTGATCATTGTCAGGAGCAAGCCAGGCAAGCAGTTCGGCCCCGATAGAGTAGTTAGGATTATTTCCTCCTTGCCATTGCGGCATCAGCAGGCGTATGGTTTGTTTAGTCATTTTTTTCTCCCCTTTACTTGAAGTAATGTTAGTATAGAATTTAGACGTACAAAAGAATAGAACGCACTTTTTTGGTAGGTACTATCAGAAAGGATAGTGTAAATATGAGTATGGCTGAATATAAAGGTAAGGTTAAGCATATACAAGATACGCCTTTTGGTTATACATTGTCAGTTATTGGTGGGAAATGGAAGATGGTTATTATTTACCTCCTAGCCGAAAACCAAACAGTTCGCTTTAATGATTTGAAAAGACAGATTGGTGCTATCACCTATAAAATGTTGAGCGCACAGCTTAAAGAATTGGAAGCAGATGGCATGGTTAAACGGACGGAGTACCCTCAGATTCCCCCTAAAGTCGAGTATAGTCTCACAGAGAAAGCGGAAACCTTATTGCCCGTTTTGGAAGGGTTATGTGAATGGGGAGTCAAGAACCAGCCGAAGGAGTAGAACATCCATCGGATCTGGGAGATTTACGGGAAAGAATCGACCCCCTAACCAGGAAGGCCCTGCGTTGCGGGGTTATTTAGCATTTTTCGGCACCCCATTGTAATTGCGCATGGAGCATGTGATAATGGGATGTTCGTTATAAAAATGAGCGGTAGAACGATTTTGATTGGAAAGCTGAGGTTATTCGAACGTGGAACGGTACCCATTTGCATATGATCCTTCCCGGCCTTTTATCCAGCAAGCGTCGGATTGGGTGGCGGATGTATTTTATGAGCTGCTGCCCGAAGCGGGCTTTGAAGTCCGGGACGAGCAGATTTACATGGCCTTTCAACTGGAAAAGGCGTTTGCCGAGAAAAAAACGATTTTTGCCGAAGCCGGCGTCGGTACGGGCAAAACGTTGGTGTATCTTTTGTACGCCGTGTGTTACGCGCGTTATACGCGGAAGCCGGCGGTCATCGCCTGCGCGGACGAGTCCTTGATCGAGCAGCTGGTCAAGCCGGAGGGCGATATCGCCAAGCTGGCCCGCCATTTGGATCTCGTGATCGACGCGCGGCTCGGCAAGTCGCCGGATCAATATCTTTGCCTCAAAAAGCTGGATCAGGCGCGGATTCAAGGCGATGAAGAGATGGTCTGGGAAGACATCGCGTCCGGTTTGCCGGATTTCGTGTATTCTTCTGCGCCGATGCAAACCTTCCATGCATACGGCGACCGGCGGGACTATCCGCAGCTCGGCGACGAGGAGTGGAAGAAAATCAGCTGGGATCCCTTCCAGGACTGCTTCACCTGCGACCGCCGCCACCGCTGCGGGCAGACTTTGTCGCGGGACCATTATCGCCGGGCCGCCGACGTGATCATCTGCTCGCATGACTATTACCTGGAGCATGTGTGGACGTACGACGGCCGCAAACGGGAGGGACAGCTGCCGCTGCTTCCGGAACATTCCTCCGTCGTTTTTGACGAGGGGCATTTGCTGGAGTCGGCGGCCATGAAGGCGCTTGGCTACAAAATGAAGCATACGGTCTTCGAGGACCTGATTACGCGCCTGCTGCAAAACGAAATCCGCGAATCGCTGGCCGTCCTGATCGACGACGCCATCGTGCAAAGCGAAGCGATGTTTGCCTTGTTCGGGCGAAACAGCCGCCCGATTCCCGGGTCGGACCGCAAAGAAATCCTGCTGACGGACGAGCTGCTCGGCGAAGTGCGCCGGTTCCGGGGGCTGCTGACGGCGATTGAAGAAGAGCTGGTATTCGAAGGCGAGCTGTACACGCTGGACGAATATCAACTCCGCATCGTGGAAGAGCATTTGGATATGATGCAGCAGGCGCTGATGCTGTTCGAGCGCTCCGAAGCGCTGATTTGCTGGGTGGAGGACAGCCCCGAAGGACTCACGCTTTCCATTATGCCGGGAACGGTCAAGGATGTGCTGAAGACGCATGTCTTCGGCCTGCGCATGCCGATCGTGTTTTCGTCGGCGACCATGTCGGTGGACGGTTCGTTCCGTTACCTGGCGGACAGCCTCGGCATCGAAAGCTTCCTGTCTTTTTCGGTCGCTTCGCCTTACGCGTATCCGGAGCAGATGGAAGTGCTGGCCCCGGCATGGAATCTTGCGGAAGGCTTTGAAGGCAAAATGAAGGAAGCGGTACGGCTGCTGCAGGAAAGCGGCGGCAGGGCGCTGATCCTATTCCGTACGCGGGAGGAGCTGCGGCAGTTCAAGCAAGCAGCGAAGGACGAGCCTTTGCTGGCGGGAATACCGTTTTACTTTGAAGGCGACGGGGAAATCAGCCACCTGATTTCGGCCTTCCAGCGCGAAGAAGAAAGCGTCCTGTGCGCGGTCAGCCTATGGGAAGGCCTCGACGTGCCGGGGCCGTCGCTGTCGAACGTCATCATCTGGTCGCTGCCGTTCCCGCCGCATGATCCGGTGTTTATCGCCAAACGGAAGGCCGCCGCCGACCCGTTTGGCGAAGTGGACCTGCCGTATATGCTGCTCCGTCTCCGCCAAGGCATCGGGCGGCTGATCCGTTCCCGGGACGACCGGGGGATCGCCGTGCTGCTGGGCGAAGAGCTGCGGACGAATCCCGAGGTCAAAGAGAAGGTGCTGTCCGTGCTGCCGGAAGGCGTGGAGCTTCGGGAGCAGCTTTGAATGTTGCCATGGCTTGCGGATGCAGCTGAAAAAATACATCGTAGAATCGGCAAAAGCCGCGCTAAATGCGCGGCTTTTTGTATGGAAGCGTCCAGCGGAGCCATCACTGTAACTCCGTATTTGCACTCGATGATAAGTTGAACGTTGGTTATGTTCTGTTTTACGCCGGATTCTCGACCGTCCCCATAAACAGCCAAAGCCCGGTTTGGCCGTCTTCGATGCAGAAGAAAAAAGGATGGTCCACATTCATCTCGAACCGGTCCGTCGGCGGAGCCGAACTCGCCATGCCCATTTCCGTGACGGCTGCGGCTTCCGTGCCCACTTCGTTTACGTCAAGCACCATCTTATGCCGCACCGAAGACACAAACAGCGGCTTCGCGCCAGACATGGCCGTGAAATCGGCGGCCGCCGGATCAAACGCCTGCTTCATACCCATCGCGATGAGCGCCTCGTTTAACTCCAGCGACGATTCGGCTTTGAAGCGGGGGAGCCGGATTTCGCCGGAGGCATGATCGAACCGGGCCTGCCATATGGAAGGGTCCTTGCGGATGGTGTTCATGACATCGGCAAGCGAACGCCCTCCGGCCGGTAGCACGATCAGCATGTACAACCGTCCGTCCCCGTAGGGCAGGCGAATCGCCTGGGCTTCGGGCGTTTGCTTGTATTCGTACAAGCCGGTCTGCTTCATCATCGGCACTTGTATATCTGTTTGATCGCCAAGCGTAAACCCGCCTTCCCGGGTGTTTTTCGGATCGAAGGGACTTTGCCAGGCTCCGTTGAAATAGACCGTGTTCAGCAGCATTGCCCGCGTATCCGGGGCAGGGGCTTGATCGAGAACTCCCGGAATTTTGCCGCGGGTATGCCGGCTTACCCAATCGTTGATCTCTTTTACCGCTTCCTGTGCTGCAAAATCAACGGCCTGAACGTCGGCATGGTAGCTGTCTTTGGCCGTTTGAATAAAAGAGTTTTTGATCTCCATGCCCCTGCTGTACCAGACCGAATTGGCGGAGTTCAATCGGACGCCCGACCCCGCATCCTCGAGCAGGGTATGCAGCGTGCGGATTGAGGCGTTCGCCTGCTCCCGGCCGATCTTGTCGATGCCGAGCATCCGCGCCATTTCTTCCCCGGTGTTTCCGCCGCTGCCCTGATAGGCCAACGATAACGCGGTAAAGATACTATAAGGGGATAACAGGGTGTTGTCTCCCGGTTTTGCCGCCTCTGCGAGCTTTTCATGAATACGAAGCCCGAACCGGTTTTGCGCAAGTACCACGTCCGGATGGAGCTTTTCCGCGACCTGCCGTCTTTCGGCGAGGGAGAGAACCTGCACGTTCGATTCCTTTGCCGAGGAGTCGGGCTGCAGGCCGGCACAGGAGGTCGTCATGAGCAGCAGCAAAACGCAACATATCGGCAGCAGCGGGTTGTTTTTCCGGATCATCGCCGTCGAACCGCCTTTCCGTTCACATGATATTCATAGACGCTTCCAGTTGTTAGGAAGTTGCACCGCAAAAATCCGGGACCGATTTGATTCTCTTTGATCCGGAGCGGTATAATGGACCTATAAGTCAACTAAACTGACCAATTTTTAACTTTTACACCTAACAAGGAGTTGTGCTACTTATGCCCAAAACACCCCGTCGACATCAAGAGGATTTGGCATCATTGTTTTCGCTCGCATTCAGCGCTTTGAATGAGGAACTTCATGAGCGCCTGAACGAGCTAGGATTCGGAGATATCCGGCCCATGCACGGTTTTTTGTTCCAGGGCCTGATTCCGGACGGGGCCACGGCCAAAACGCTGGTTGAGCTTTTGGGTATATCCAAGCAGGCGGTGAGCCAGATGCTGGATGATTTGGAGGAGCGCGGCTACGTTGCGAGAAAACCGCACCCTTCGGACGGCAGAGGCAAGCTGGTGGTGCTTACGGAGCGCGGCCAGGCGCTGATGAAGGCCAAAGAAAGCATCTACAGCCATATCGAAAGCCGGTGGGGAGCCGTCATCGGCCATGACCGCCTGCAAACGATGCGTCTCGATTTGAAACGAATTCTCCAAAGCGTAAGCGAAGGGGATGCTCCGAGAAAGCTGCGTCCTTCCTGGTAACCCCCCTGTTTGCTTCACTGCTTGGAAAATATTATGCCAAAGGATCGAAAAACCAATGGAACCGTCATTAATCATAAAAGCTTTATCGAATGAAACACGCCGTCAAATATTAACGTGGTTAAAACATCCGGAGGAGCATTTCGATGAAACTCCGTATGTCCAGCATGGGCTGCCCCAGCAGATCGGCGCCTGCGTAAGCGACATCCAGGAAAAGGCGGGGCTGGCCCAATCGGTCGTTTCCAGCTATTTGCTGATGATGCAAAACGCCGGACTGCTCGAAATGGAACGGGTAGGCAAGTGGACCTTTTACCGCCGCAACGAAAAAACCATTCAGGCTTTCGCGGATTACATCCGAAATGAATTGTAACGCGATGAAAAAGGAGGAAGCTCCTTTTTTTTGCGCTTACGCATTTACATATCTAGATAATTGGATGTATAATGACTGAGGATTAAACGGCCGGGTCATTTGGCGGAAGGGGGGCAAGGCGGGAAGGGTATTTTTTTGCGAAAATACATCCAAATAATTGGATATGTAGATATGAAATAACTTGAATGGAGAGAGAACATAAGGCATGAAAAATAAAGTAACGCTGCTGATTCTGATGTTGTCTTTGGGCGTTTTTGGCATCATCACAACCGAAATGGGAATCGTCGGGGTTTTGCCCCAGATTACCGAAAAGTTTCATGTTTCCGCTGGGCAGGCCGGGCTGTTGGTGAGCGTGTTTGCGCTGGTCGTCGCCGTTTCGGGCCCTTTTGCCACGTTGCTTGCATCCGGCGTGAACCGCAAGGCGATGTTAAGTTTGGCGGTGTTGATGTTTGCGGTTTCCAACGTATGTTACGTGCTGACGAGCCGTTTTGAAGTGCTGATGGCGTTCCGCATCATCCCGGCGATATTCCATCCGGTATTTTTTTCGATCGCGCTCGTTACGGCTTCGCAGCTGGTTTCTCCGGAAAAAAGCGGGCAGGCGGTGACGAAGGTTTTTGCCGGCATCACGGTCGGTTTCGCGTTCGGCGTGCCGTTGACCTCGTATTTGGCGGAGCAAATTTCGCTGGATACCGCTTTTTGGTTTGCGGCTGCCGTCAATACGATTGCCTTCGTCGGCATTTTGGCGCTGATGCCTTCCATGCCCGTCCAAGGTAAAATGTCATACGCCAAGCAGCTTGGCGTACTGCGCAAACCGGCCTTGTGGCTGAACATCGCGGCAGTTTGCTCCATATTTGCGGCCATGTTTTCGGTCTACAGCTATTTTGCCGAATACCTGGGACAGGTCACGCGCATGAACGGCACCTGGATCAGCGCCATGCTGCTGGCGTTTGGGGTCATCATGATCGGCGGCAATTTCCTGTTCGGGGGGTTGCTGCAAAAAAACATGCGTAAAACGGTAGCGTTTTTTCCGGTGTTGTATCTGGCGCTATACCTGCTCGTTTATGTCTTCGGCGCTTCCTTCATCCCGATGCTGCCGATCGTCTTTTTGTGGGGCATCGTTCATTCCGGCGGGCTGATCGTGAGCCAAACCTGGCTGATGAGCGAGGTTGAAGAAGCGCCCGAATTCGGCAACAGCCTGTTCGTTTCGTTTTCCAATCTGGGCATTACGCTTGGTTCTTCTTTGGGCGGCTGGGTTATTTCCCGTTTCGGGATCCATCAGCTGATCTGGAGCGGGTTGCTGTTTGCGGCGCTGGCTTTCGGATTGATCGTAGTGAAGATGAGCGTCTTCGGCACGTCCCGGAATGCGTCGGCTGCTTCATTCGATAACCTGTAAAAGGTTTGGGTTTTCCGGGATGACCTTGTTTTGCCGAGCGGCTATGGCACCGGGCAGCATCCTTCATTAAAAAGCAAACGTTCCGTACAACAGATATATGTTAAGCACCGCGATGAGGATCGCGATGAACCAGGACAGCAGCTGGAGCCACCGGGGGGCGGCGTGCGGGCCCATTTTTTTTCGGTCCGAGGTGAACATGACGAGCGGGATGACGGCAAAAGAGAGCTGAAGCGACAGGATGACCTGGCTCAGGATCAACAGGCTGCCGGTTGCCTGTTCGCCGACGATCCCGATCACCAGCACGGCCGGAACGACGGCGATGGCGCGGGTAATAAGCCTGCGAATCCAAGGTTTGAGCCGGATGTTAAGAAAACCCTCCATGACGATCTGGCCGGCCAGCGTCCCGGTCAGGGTGGAGTTTTGGCCGGAAGCGAGCAGGGCGACGGCAAAAAGCACGCTGGCGATGCCGGTGCCGAGCAGCGGCGTCAGCAGCTGGTACGCATCCTGGATTTCGGCGACTTCCGTGTGACCCGCCGCATGGAACGTGGCGGCGGATAAAATCAGGATCGCCGCATTCACGAACAGGGCCAGCATAAGCGCCACGGTCGAGTCGATCGTCGCGAAACGGATCGCCGATTTTTTGCCCTGCACCGTATCCTCGTAATTCCGCGTCTGCACGATCGACGAATGAAGGTACAAGTTATGCGGCATGACCGTCGCGCCCAAAATGCCGAGGGCAATGTACAGCATGGCCGGATTTTGGACGATTTCCGCCTTGGGCACGAAACCGGACAACACGCCGCCTAGATCGGGCCGCGACAGCACCATTTCGGCGACGAAGCAAAGCATGATCATGGCGATGAGCGAGATGACGATCGCTTCGATGTAGCGGAAGCCTTTGTTTTGCAGGAAAAGCACGAGCAAGACGTCAAGCACCGTCAGCAGCACGCCGTAGATGAGCGGCATGCCGAACAGCAGCTGAAGGGCGATGGCCGAGCCGATCACTTCGGCCAAATCGCAGGCTGCGATCGCCAGCTCGCACAGTATCCACAGGCCGAAATTGACCGGTTTGCTGTAATGGTCGCGGCAGGCCTGCGCCAGATCCCTTCCGGTGGCAATGCCCAGCCGGGCGGAAAGCGATTGAAGCACGATCGCCATCAGGTTGGAGATGAGGATGACCGACAGCAGCGTATAGCCGAACATGGCTCCGCTCGCCAAATCGGTAGCCCAGTTTCCCGGATCCATGTACCCGACCGCGACGAGGTATCCCGGACCGACAAAGGCGAGCAGCTTCCGAAAAAAGCTGCCTTTCGTCGGCACCTTCATCGACTTGTAAACTTCGGGCAGGCTGGGGGCATCCCGCTTGGAGCGCCAGCCCTGCTCGGACTGCGATTCCTTTACGCGTGGTGCGGACATGTTCATGTGTACAACCTTCTTTCTTACAGGAAATTATTTTGCCTCCGGACAACTTTTGATGTAAAAAAAATCTCTCCTTTACCGAAGTAAGATATGAACCTACCGCTCTTCTATGTGCATGGATGTTCCAAAGCGATCCGCAGGCAAAAGAATTGGATTGAAACCCGCTCCTTGTCAAGGCGCTTCTCGACGAAGCGCCCTAGCGCAGGAAATGGGTGAGCCCAATCATGGTCAGCAGGCCGAAAATGAAGGAAAACGTCGCGGCCCGTTCATTGCCGTCCCCGTGGCTTTCGGGGATCAGCTCCTTGTAGACGACGAACAGCATGGCTCCGGCCGCAAAGGCAAGTCCGTAAGGGATGACCGCATGGAAGGTTTCGGCGAAGCGAAGCCCGGCCCAGCAGGCGGCAAACTCCAGCACGCCGGTAAACGCGGCCAGCGCCAGCGCCCAGCGCCGCCGCATGCCATGGGTAATCAGGAACAAAGCGGTGAGGAACCCCTCCGGAATGTTTTGCAGGCCGATGCTGAGCGCGACGATCGTTCCGAGATCCTGGCTGCTGCTCCCGTAGCTGACCCCGACCGAAAGCCCCTCCGGTAAGTTATGCAGCGCCATCGCGGAAAGGAACATGAGCGAGCTTGTCCGGCCGTTTTTTTCGTTGTGCGGATGATGTCCGGGATCCTGATGGGGGATGATCAGCTCCAATATGGTTAGAACCGCCGTTCCCAGCAGCGTGCCGATCGTGAGAATCCACAGGTTCGATAATTTCAGCGCCGCCGGGATAAGGCCGTAGGTCGAAGCCGCAACCATGATGCCGGCAGTGAACGCCAGCAATATATCCCGCCTCCGATGCGTGACATTGTTGAACAGGAGCGCGGGCAGCGCGCCCAAAGCGGTGCAAAGCGAAGTCGCCAGACTTCCCAGCAAAATGGCGTTCATAGGATCCTCCTTACCCAGCAGATTGCAGTCGCATGTTTCGCTTGTACAACCATATGAGCAAGTCCGGGACTCTATTCGCAAAATAAACTTCGGCGGCCCCACCCACGTACGGCCCGTTCCGACGATCGTCCCGACTAAAGAAAGGCCCCGCGGCATTTGGCCGCGGGGCGTTTGTCGTGTCCTTATTTTTCTTTGATGGCGATGCTATCGATCGTTACTTTTTCGGTCGGTTTGCTCAGCTCGTCCGTGTCCGGATTCGCTTCGACCGGCGTGGCGGCGATTTTTTTCACAACGTCCATGCCGCCGGTGATTTTGCCGAAAATGGTGTAGTTCGGGATCTGGTTCAGATCCTTGCTTTCCTCGCCCGTGCAGATGAAAAACTGGCTGCCGTTCGTATTCGGTCCGGCGTTCGCCATCGCGACGATGCCCGGCTCGTATTTGTAGCTCGTTTTTTCATCCTCGAAGGCGTATCCCGGGCTGCCCGCGCCGGTTCCCGTCGGGTCACCGGTTTGAATCATAAATTCTTTTATGATGCGGTGGAAGGTGACGCCGTCGTAAAAGCCTTCCTTGGAGAGGAACACGAAGTTGTTGACGGTTTTCGGCGCGTCTTTCGCAAACAGCTGGATCGTAAACGTGCCTTTGGACGTTTTGACCTCGGCTTCGTAGGTTTTCTTCGTATCGATTTGCATGGCCGGCGGGCTTGTCCAGCTTTTCGCCCCCTGCGATGCATTCGTGCCGCTATCCTTCGTGCCGTTATCCTTCGTATCGGTATCGTTGGCATCCGTACCCTTCGTGTCCTGCGGCTGCTGCGTTTCCTGGGTCTGGTTCGGGTTGGCCTGCTCGGCGGACGATTCCGGTTTTTTGCCGCAGCCGCCGAGAACGAGGGCAACCACGATCATGATCATCAACGGAAGAAAATACGCTTTTTTCAGTTTCATGAGTCGGTTGTTCACTCCTTATGCATTTTCGCTATGTCTAATGATAGCGGCTTTTCGCTCCAAAATCTAGCGCACCTCCGGTTTGTCCCGTCCTTGCAGAAAAAACCGGCTCTTTGCAGGTATTCTTGAAACTTCTCCATTCGCTGCAACGTTTAAACAGGTAATGAATGTAAAATTTGACATGGGGGGATACCGATGTTCGAGGCGGAAAATGCCCGTCTGACGGAGCTGAAGGAGAGCATGAGGAACAAAGTCAAATGGGAAAAACGCCTTCAGGAGCTGGAAAAAGAGCGGGAGGAACGACGGCGGGAAGCGGATCGCTGGAAACAGCGGCTGGCGGACGAGGAAAAGGACGTAGAACGGCTGGCTGGCGCCTCTTTGTCCGCGTTGTTTTTCGGCTTGATCGGCAAAAAGGAAGAAAAAATGGAACGCGAACAGCTCGAAGTGCTGGAGGCGAAAGCAAAATACGATGCGGCGGTCCGGGCCGCAGAAGACATTCAGAAGCAATGCGAGGAAACGGACCGGCTGCTCCGCGACTTGCGCTATTCGGAATTCGAATATGAACGGATATTGAAGGAAAAGGAAACCATCCTTTTGCGGCAGCCCGGGGAACTGGCGGAACTGGCGGAGCGGCAGGCGGATCTCGCCGTGCAGCTGAAGGAAATGAAGGAAGCGGTGCAAGCGGGCCGCTCGGTGCTTCATGATTTGGAGCAGGCCCGGGATTACCTGCAGTCCGCCCGCAGTTGGGGCACTTACGACATGCTGGGCGGCGGCATGCTGTCCACGCACGTCAAGCATAACAAAATCGACGAGGCCATGGATTATATCCATGACGCGCAAACCAGCTTGCGGAGGTTCGGCAAAGAACTGAAGGATGTGGAGATGCATTTGGCCGTCGAGATCGACATCGGCAGTTTTTTGCGTTTTTCGGATTATTTTTTCGACGGGTTTATTGCCGACTGGATGGTGCAGGGACGGATCAACGACACGCTTTCGCAGGTGGAAGAAAAGCTGGATGCGGTCAAACGGGTGGTGCGCCGGATCGAGTCGGAGCAGCGCAGCTTGGAGACACGCTTGGCAGACGTAAAAAGAAGGTACGAGTACGTGGTCGAGTCGGCGGAATGAGATTTGAAGGAGCCGCCCGAAGTCGCTTGGACTCGGGGAGCCGGCAAGAGGCAAATAAAAAAGGAGGGCGTTTGCCCTCCTTCAAACTATGCTTTCTATGCTTCGTTCTTCCATTCGACGCTGCGGAGCAGGCCGTGCTTCATCAGCGCCAGCACGAAATCCGCGTAGTAATCTTTCCGCACGATGGCGGCGTATTCATGGTTTTTATAGGCGTAAAACAGCGCGTCGGTATAAACGTCGTTATCCTCGAAATGTTTCCGGATTTCCCGCAAACGGTTCAAATACGGCTCCTCCTGGAGGAGATGGATGCGAAATTCGACATCGTCTCCGTTGACGGTTTCCGTGATGCGGGCAACGTCCTCGTTGCAGCGGTAAGTCAGCATGGCGGGCGCCTCCATTCCGGTTAAAATGTTTTCCCTTGCTTATTCCTTCCCACGATTCCTGCCGTTTAACAACCGTCCTGTATCCTCCTGGTCACATCAAATATCTGAGATATACATATGCGCTGGACAATAAAACGGACAAAATCATGATCGGGAAGCCGTATTTCAAAAACGTCGTGAATTTCAGCGGATACCCCTCTTTGGCGGCCATGCCGGCCACGATCAGGTTGGCGCTGGCGCCGATCAGGGTACCGTTGCCGCCGAGGCAAGCGCCTAGGGCGAGCGACCACCAGAGCGGTTCCAGATTGCTGATCCCCATGCTGCCCATGTCCTGAATCATCGGAATCATCGTGGCCACAAACGGGATGTTGTCGACAAACGCCGAAGCGATCGCGCTTAACCATAAGATCAGCATCGAGGTCGACGTGACGTTGCCTCCGGTCAGCCCGACAGCCTTTTCGGCCAGGGTGGAAATGACCCCCGTTTCGATCAAGCCGGCCACGAGCACGAACAGCCCCACGAAGAAAAAGATCGTCGGCCATTCGACCTTGGCGAACGCTTCTTCAAGCATATGTTCCCCGGTCAGAAGCAGGAGCAGGAAGGCGCCGGCCAAGGCGACGGTGGCGGATTCGATATGGACGAGCTGGTGGATGAAAAATCCGACGATGGTCAGCCCGAGCACGGTTACGCATTTGACCAGCAGCTTTTTGTCGGTCAGCAGCTCTTTTTCGTCCAGATCCATGATGCTTTGCATCAGCTCGGGCGTCGTTTGGATCTGTTTCCGGAAAAGCAGGATGAAGATCGGAATCAAAACCAGCATAATGATGAGCGCCATCGGCATCAGGTTTTGAATGAAAGCCATAAACGTCAGCTCTTTGACCGCGCTGCCGATCATGATGTTCGGCGGATCGCCGATCAAGGTCGCCGTGCCGCCGACGTTGGAGGCGATGATCTGCGTGATCAGGAATGGCAGCGGATTGACCCGCAGCTGGCGTGTAATACTAAACGTAACCGGCACCATCAGCAGGACGGTGGTGACGTTGTCCAAAAACGCCGACCCGAGCGCCGTCAGCAGCATCAGCGCGACCAGGATGGCGAGCGGACGGCCTTTTGCTTTTTTCGCGGCCCAGACGGCCACGTATTTGAACAGCCCCGTTTCGGCCGTAATGTTGACGATGATCATCATGCCGACCAGCAGTCCCAGCGTGTTGAAGTCGATATGGTGGATGGCCGTTTCCTGGCTTACGATCCCGAACACGACCATCAGCACGCCGCCGATCATCGCGATGATCGTCCGGTGGATTTTTTCGGAAATAATCAGTGCATACGCAATCAAAAAAATAACGATAGCCAAAATCGCTTGTTGTTCCATATGGTTCCTCCCCGTTTGTCTCTATGTCGAAGTCCGCAAGATTAGAGTGATCATCAGCGCATGATCCAATTCCTCCTTTTGTCCAAGGAGAAGAATGCCGCATGCGGACCCGCCATCGGGACGAGAAGGCTGAAAAAGACAAAAGGAGCCCGCACGTGGCAGGCTCCTCCAAATGTTATTCTATGCGATTGGAAACACAGTCGCCCCTCATGTGAAAGGGGATCTGAAAAACAGTTTACATGTATTATAAATGGATTCCCCCGGGTTGTAAAGACAAGCCGGTTTTACTGCAAGGAAGGAGACGGACATGAACAAAACATGGTGGAAGGAAAGCGTCGTATACCAAATTTATCCGATCAGCTTTTTGGATTCGAACGGCGACGGCATCGGCGACCTGCGAGGCATCCTGTCGAAGCTCGATTACTTGAAGGAGCTCGGGGTGGACGTCGTCTGGCTGTGCCCGATCTATAAGTCCCCCAACCACGATAATGGGTACGACATCAGCGATTACAAGGACATCATGGAGCAGTTCGGAACGATGGAGGATTTTGACGAGCTGCTGCGGGAAGCCCATGCAAGGGGGCTTAAAATCATGATGGACCTGGTGCTGAACCATACATCGGACGAGCATCCGTGGTTTATCGAATCGCGGTCGTCGAAGGACAATCCGAAACGGGATTATTACATATGGCGCAAAGGGAAAAACGGCGGCCCGCCGAACAACTGGGAGTCGTATTTCAGCGGTTCGGTATGGGAATACGACGACACGACCGGCGAATATTACCTTCATCTGTATTCGAAACATCAGCCGGACCTGAACTGGGAAAATCAAGATGTCGTCGACTGCATGCACGAGATGATCGAGTGGTGGCTGAAAAAAGGAGTGGACGGCTTCCGGCTGGACGCGATCGCGCATATCGCCAAGGCCGTCGGCCTGCCGGACGGGGATAATCCGCATCACCTGCCGACGGTCCGTGCTTATGACCTGTTTTCCAATCTGGAGCATGTCCACACGCTGCTGCATCAGCTTTATACCGAGCTGCTGTTTCATTACGACATCATGACGGTGGGCGAAACGTCGGGCCTGGGACCGGAAGAGGCGCTCAGTTACGTCGGGGATACGCGCGGAGAGCTGAACATGGTGTTTCAATTCGAGCATATGCAGCTCGATGCCGTATCCGGCGGTTCGGGAAAATGGGACATTCGGCCATGGAACCTTCTTGAGCTGAAAAAGGTGATGAGCAACTGGCAGACGGTGCTGCACGGTCGGGGCTGGAACGCCAACTATTGGTGCAACCATGACCAGCCGCGCCCCGTGTCCCGGTTCGGGGATGACGGGCGGTACCGGGTGGAATCGGCCAAAATGCTCGCCACCTTCATGCACATGCTCGAAGGTACGCCCTACATCTACCAAGGCGAGGAAATCGGCATGACCAACATCGCCTTCGATTCGATCGAGGACTACCGGGACGTGGAGACGCGCAATTTTTACCGGGATCAGTTGAAGCAGGGGGCGTCCGAGGAAAAAGTGATGCAGGTGATCCGCCAAAAAAGCAGGGATAACGCCAGAACGCCGATGCAGTGGGACGGAACGAAAGACGCGGGGTTTACCACGGGAACGCCGTGGATCGCCGTGAACCCGAACTACCGCGAAATCAACGTCGAAGCGGCGCTGAGAGACCCGGATTCCATCCTTCACTACTATAAAAAGCTGATCGCGCTGCGTAAGGAGCATGAGGTTATCGTGTACGGGAAATACGAGCTGTTGCTTCCGGACGATCCCGAAATCTACGTTTTCACCCGGACGCTGGGCGAAGCCAAGCTATTGGTCATTTTGAATTTCTTCGGAAGGGAGCCGGAGCTCCAGCTTCCGCCGGAACTGGATCTTTCGGCAAAGGAGCTGCTGATCTCCAACTATGCGGTTTCGGGGGACGACGATCTCGGCGACACCGTCCGGCTCCGCCCTTATGAAGCCAGGGTGTACATGCTTCAGGCATAAAGGCTTGACATGGATGAACAAAATTGATAAATTTGCCTCATCCTATACCAAAGGAGAGATTTTGATGTCGGTGGTTGTTCTTAACTAATCCAATTCCATACGAAGACCGTACGAAGAGACCAAGTCAAGCTTGCTTAGGAAGGCAGCTTTGTTTCCTTGCGCCTTTTCGGGATTTGAACATCGGACGAAGCCTGGGCTTGAAGTCCGCAAGGTTCGCGCGCGGTCATGGAAAATAGTTAAGAACACGCGAAGCATCAAACGGTACTTTGGCGCCGTTTCATTCTTTGTTATTCAATCATGTTCCTTCGTGAGCGGCATCTCCGCCAGCGAGGACTTTTTTGGAGACCGTGCTCTTGCAGCACGGTTTTTTTGCGTTCATAGGATAGGCGAACATGGCGAAAGCCTGGGCCGTCTCCGGGATTTCCCAGGGGAGGGCCGGATTCGGGCTATCCAAGACGCAAAAAACAAATGAAGAATAAAGCGGCCGAAAACCAAAGGGACAGAGAATTCGCATGCGCGTTCTTTGTCCCTTTTTGCGTTTTTTAAAACAACGAAAAAGGAGAATCAAGCGATGGATCACATGACCATGAGCATGCTGGAGTATGACAAAGTGAAGGAAAATCTGCGGGAATACGCAGTATCGTACGCAGGGAGGAAACAGATCGACGACCTGATGCCGGGAAGCCACCTGCGGGCGATCGAAGCGGCGCTGAGGGAAACGGCCGAGGCCAAAGCGATACTGGAAAAAGGGGCGAGCGTGCCGCTGCCGTCGCTGGAAGGCATCGAACACATCGTGTCGCTGCTGCATACGGGATACCTGTTTACCGAACAGGATTTTGCGGCGGTGCAGACGTTTTTGCACAGCTGCGGGCAGCTGAAGAAATATATGGCGGGCAAAAGGGACATGGCGCCGACCGTCAGCAGCTATGCCTTATCTATGCAGGAGCTGCCGCGGCTGAAAAGCGAAATCGAGCGCTGCATCCGCTTCGGCAAGGTCGATGACCAAGCGAGCAAGCAGCTGGAGAAAACCCGGAAAAAAATCGCCGTGGTCAAGGAGCGGATCCAGAAAAAAATGAGCTCCATCCTGTCCCGGCACGGCTCGATTCTGCAGGAGCATCTGATCAGCGTCCGGGGAGGACGGTATGTCGTCCCGGTCAAACGGGAATATCACAAACAGATCAAAGGGGCCGTGCTTGACCAGTCCACCAGCGGCCAGACGGTATTCGTCGAGCCGGAGGAAATCTCCCAGCTTCAGACCGAACTCGGGATGCTGGAAGCGGATGAAGCCCGGGAGGAGGCCGTCGTGCTCAGCATGCTGACGGGCCTGCTCGAAGCGTCCAGCGCCGATTTGCTGCTCAACATCGACATTACGGGCAATTACGACTTCATTTTCGCCAAAGCCAAATACGGGCGCTCCATCGAAGGGCGCATGGTCCAGCTGAACGATCAGGGACGCATCCGGCTGCGGGGCGCCAAACATCCGCTCATGCTGAAAACGATGGTGCCGCTGCAGCTGGAGATGGGTAACGGCTACCGCTCGCTGATCATCACCGGGCCGAATACGGGCGGCAAAACCGTCGCGCTGAAGACGCTGGGGCTGCTGACTTTGATGGTTCAGTCCGGTTTGCTCGTGCCCGTTGAGGAGGGCAGCGTGTTTGCGGTGTACGGCAAGGTCATGACGGCAATCGGCGACGGGCAAAGCATCGAGCAATCGCTCAGCACCTTTTCGGCCCAAATCCGCCGGCTGATCGCGATGGTGGAGGAGTCCGACCGATCGACGCTGCTTCTGATCGACGAACTTGCCGCCGGGACCGATCCCGGGGAAGGAATGTCGCTTTCAATCGCCATTTTGGAGGAATTGAACCGGCGCGGAGCGATGATGATGGTCACGACCCATTTTAACGAGCTGAAGGGTTTTGCTTCATCCGCTCCGGGCTTTCAGAACGCGCGCATGGAATTCGACGTCGAGACGCTCGAACCGCTGTACCGCTTGACGATCGGCGAATCGGGCCAAAGCTACGCGATCGAAATCGCCACCAAACTCGGCATGCCTTCAGGCATTACGCAGCGGTCCAGGGAGATTTTGCACAACCATAAGCCGGGAGCGGGGAGCGGCAAGGCTGAGACGATGTTTTCGGATGGGGCGACGGCAATGGAAAACGGCGGCAACGCGGCCTTCGGTCACGACCCGTTGGAGCCCGAATACGAGCAATCCGGGGCGGGAACGCTGCCGGAAGAAGCCGGACGACGCCAACCGGACAGCGGGGAATCTGGGCGCAAGCACCGCCACGATCGGGAAGAATCCATGGAAAGCGACGAGGGAGCGGAACCCGAAGAAACGGCAAAACCGCGGAAGCTGGAAGTGGGCGACGCCGTATTCGTCAGTTCCCTGCAGCGCGTCGGAATCGTGTATCAGGAGGAAGACGCCAAAGGCATGGTCGGGGTCATGGTCCAGAAGCAAAAGCTGAAAATCAATCAGAAGCGGCTGAAGCTGTATATCGAGAAAGGCAATCTGTATCCGGAGGATTACGACTTCGACATCGTCTTTGAAAGCAAGGAAAACCGGAAAAAAAGCAAGATGATGCAGCGGAAGCATGTGGAAGGGTTATCGATCATTCGGAGACCGGAGGATGTTTGAACGCGGCTTGCGGGGATGAAACGGATTCCTGATCGGGAAGGAAGCGAACAACACCCGTGACCCATAAAAAAGAAGCGGCATTCGTTATGGGCGAATGACCGCTTCTTTTACATAAAATTACAATTTGGAGCTGATAATCTCGGCGAACTGCTCCAAAAATTGCTTCTCCTCATGATCAAAGCGCCCTTTGAGCGGGCTGTCGATGTCGAGCACGCCGCGCAGTTCTCCATCCTTGACGAGCGGAACGACGATTTCGCTGTTGGAAGCCGCGTCGCAGGCGATATGTCCGGGAAATTCATGCACGTCATCCACGACGATCGTTTGGCGTTCGGCCGCCGCCGTGCCGCATACGCCGCGGCCCAAAGGAATGCGGATGCATGCCGGAAGACCCTGGAATGGACCAAGCACCAGCTCTTGCCCGTCGTAAAGATAAAAGCCTACCCAGTTGATATCCGGCAAAAAGCTGTTCAGCAGCGCCGATGCATTGGCCAGATTGGCGATGGAGCTGGGTTCATCGTGAATGAGGGATTTCAGTTGTTCCAGAACGGCGGCAAACTGCTCGCTCCGGTTACCTTCATAAGGAAGTGCTTGAAACATCATACTCCACCTTTCTTTTAACCGTTGGTTAATTATAACGATAGTATACAGGAATGACCTCCGAGTCAAGCAAAAGATGATGCCGGCGAGGCGGTTTTCCGGGATTCGTTTTTAGCCGGATGGAGGCAGGAACGGTCAAAAGAAAACCCCCGGCTGGCCGCCGAGGGGATGATGCGGTTATTCAAGAAAGGAACGGGCCAAGCACCGATCCATTTTAGGCATTTGGCACGCCGGTCAGTCCAAATCCGCCAAACTCCTCCTTTTCCGGCGGCGACAGCTCCGCGGCTTGCTCCATGCATTCCGCCGGGCTGCCTGCGAGCGCCTCGCGGACGAACTCCTGCACGGACCGTTTGTACAGGGCCGGGTCGGCGTCCAGCGCAAAGCCGTGCGTCGCGTCTTGAATGAGCAACAGCCTTTTGGAGCCGGTTTTGGCCGCAAACAACTCCTCGCTCATGGACGGCGGAATATAGTTGTCCTTGGCGCCGTGGATAAACATGACCGGAACGCTGCTTTTTTGCACGGAACGGACAGGGCTGACCTGATCGAGCGTGAAACCGGCTTTTTTTCGCATCCGGGCGTTAACCAGCGGAAGAAAAAGCGCCGCGGGAAGATGGTTCAAGCGCTGCAACTGATGATGCATCAGGCGCGTCAAATCGGAATAAGGACAGTCGGCGATGACGAATTTCGCGTCGGCTTCCGGCAGCGACAAATATTCCAGCACGGTGCCGCCTCCGAGCGAAACGCCGTGGAGACCGACGACGCAGTTTTCGCCGTAAGCGTCTTTGATGTATCCGACCCAAGCAGCCACGTCATGTTTCTCGTGATAACCGTACGTCGTGTATTTGCCTTCGCTTTGTCCGTGCCGGCGCTGGTCGACCAGCAGGACGTTAAACCATTCCTCGCGAAACATATCCATAAAAGGAATGGATGCCGGAAGGGAAGTAGTATATCCGTGCACGAGAATGACCCATTTGGGCGAAGGCTGCTCCGCTTTGACGACGACCCCGTGCAGGCGGAGGCCGTCATGGCTCGCGATCCGGACCTCCTCCTTCCGCAGCGGCTCGTACATTTCCCGGAAGCGGGCTCCGGCCCGTTCAAAAGCGTCAAAAACCTGCTGATAACTTAAGGCTTTCATCTGCGTCATTTGTATGAATGCGTAATGGGTGATCCCTGCGACCGCAAGCGCTGCGGCGGCAGCGACGAGGACGACGGCCCACCAGTCCAATTCCGCTCACCTCCCGGATGATGATTCATTAGGCAAGGTTTATTATATGCATTTATAACCAAATTTAACCGCATGATGCGACATGCAGCCACCAACTTTTGGAAAAATTCTGACGAATTGGGGAAATGGTTGTCTGAAATCGTGAGACCCTTTCTCTCCGATATAGCCTTTCAAAGATCAAGATGCTAAAATAAAGTGGACAAGTAGCGCTTTCTTGCGGCTATTTATGGAAGAAAACAAAAAATCATGCCAAGGCGCCTCGAACTGAAGTTCGAAGAGAGGAGAGGGTCGGCAATTTATGAAAGCAAAGAAAAAGCCGGTGAATAAAATCGCACAGAAAAAAGCCCAGAGGGAACAGCAGGAAAAGCGGATGAAACGGGTGATGTGGATCACGGGGGCCTGCATCGTCGTTTTGGTGGTGCTGCTGTTGGCCATCCGACCGTCGTCCCAAAAGGGGGATTTTGACTACAGCTCGCTCCCGGTGCTCGGCAATCCGGATGCGCCGGTCAAAATCGTGGAGATGGGCGACTACAAGTGTCCAAGCTGCCGATATTTCACGGAAGAGATTTCGCCGGAGCTGAAGAAGGATTTCATCGACACGGGCAAAGCCGCTTTGTATTTCAGCAATTATCTGATCATCAGTCCAAAAGGGGATTCCAATACCGCCGCTTTGGCCGCCCAGTCGGTGTTCCATCAGAACAAGGATGAGTTCTGGAAATATTACGAGGCGATTTACAGAAACCAAGGGGACGAGGCCACCGAATGGGCCACGCCGGATTTCCTCGTGAACCTCGCCCGCACGGAGAACATTAAGGTCGATTATGACCAACTGCGCAAAGATATCGACGAAAAAACGTACCAAGAAGAAATCGACAGCCAAAACGCTTTGGCGCGGAAGCTCAACGTCATGAGCACGCCGACCGTGTTCGTCAACGGGGAAAAAGCGACCGAAGAAGCTTCCATGAACTATCCGGTGCTGAAGCCGTTCATCGAGAAAAAGCTGGCCGAACAAAATAAAGAATGACGAATCTTGGAAGAAAAAGGAGTTAGAGCGATGGGAGGCAATCGTTTCTTGGCGTCTATTCGCCCGTATGCCCTGTACATGGCGTGGATCGTATCCATCGTGGCTGCCGGCGAAAGCTTGTACTTAAGCGAAATCATGCATTACGAGCCATGCAAGCTGTGCTGGTTCCAGCGGATTTTCATGTATCCGGAGGTCATTCTGCTCGGGATCGCAAGCTACAAGAACGACCGCAAAATCATTCCCTATGCCATGACGCTCAGCATCATCGGGGGCTGCATCTCCATCTACCATTACCTGGAGCAGAAAATCCCTGCGCTGGCCAAAGCCCTTCCGTGCACCGTCGGGATCCCGTGCAATTTCGATTACCTGAACTGGTTCGGATTCATCACGATTCCGCTTCTGGCATTGATCGCATTTATCCTGATCGTCCTGCTGCTGCTGGCGGGACGCGAGCCTAAGGAGGAAATGCAAGAAGCATAAGCATCCGTCAAAAGCGCTTGCCCGAAACCGGCGATCCGGAAGGGGCAAGCGCTTTTTGCATGCGGAGAATGCGGGCATGCCGTCATGGGCGGCGGACATTACTGGCCTGCCAAGGATGGAACGACGGCTCGGAATTTCGCGCACCGATCGCTGGGGTTCGAATGGTTGGGGCTCGCTTGCCGCAATAAGGAAGCTTGATCGATATGGGGCTCAAGGTGTACAGTGGATGGTGATATTTTGCGTGTAAGGAGGAAGTGCCGTGCCATACAGCTGCGAAGGAAACATCCCTGAGCTGGAGGGGGAACGGGTCGTGTTGCGCCGCCTTGCCGCGCGGGACGCGCAGGCGATGTTCGAATGCTGGTCCGATCCGGAAGTCAGGCGTTTTGCGGATCTTCCCCGCATGCCGGACGCCGCGGCGGCGGCGGAACTGATCGGCCTCCTCAACCGCCTGGCCTTGACGGACGACAGTTTGCGGTGGGGGATTCAGGCGCCGGACGGGAGCATCATCGGCAGCTGCGGGTTGAACTGGTGGCAGCTTGAAGGAGCCTACCGCGGAGAAATCGGCTGTGAGCTGTCCCGGCCTTTTTGGGGCGAAGGTTACATGCGGGAGGCGATCGGCCTTGTCATCGATTATGCTATGGAGGAGATGGGACTGAACCGGCTCGAAGCGCTGACCGATCCCCGCAATGACCGTGCCGGTCGCCTGTTCCGCGCCCTCGGATTTACGCTGGAGGGGCGGCTCCGCCAGTACCGCCATACGGAGCAGGGCTTCGTCGATGCCGATATGCATGCCATGCTGCGCCGGGATTGGGAGGATTTCCGGACAGGGCCCGGATCAAGGGGAAATCGGGGGGAACAAACAAGATGATCGCATTTCATAAACAACCATCGCTGCTGCACCGTACCGATCCGCTCGGCAAGCTGGTGCTGCTGTTCTGCATCGCGCTGCTGACGATGAGGTTTCACTCTTCGCTCGGACAAGCGCTGCTGCTTGCTGCCGTGTTCGCATTGGCGAGATGGGCGGGAGGCATGCCATGGAAAAAGCAGGCGAAAGCGCTGGCGATCCTGCTTGGTTTCGCGGTCCCGTATTTTATCGTGACGCTGCTTACGGCTGCGGGAGAACATGTGTTCATGCAGTTGGGACCGCTTCGGCTCACAACCGAGGCTTTGGATTCGGCAGGATCGGTTACAGTGCGCATGTTTACCGTTTTTCTGTCGTCATACGTCTTCATGTTTACGACCGATCCGCGCGATATGGTGGTATCGTTGACGACGCGGCTGCGGATTCCGTACCGGTTTGCGTTCGGATTATCGATGGCGCTAACCTTTTTGCCTCTGCTGCAGGAGGAAGGAAGAAGCATTTCCGCAGCCCATCAAGTCAGGGGCGGGGGAACGCCGGAGGGCCTTCGGGGGCGGCTGCGCTGGTGGCTGACGTTTATTTCGGCGGTCATGCATAACGCGCTGCGGCGGATTCAGCAGACGGCCGGGGCGATGGAAGCCAAAGGCTTCGGGGCGTATCCGGACCGGACGTTTGTCCGGGAAAGCATGCCGCTCGGACGGGGGATCGTCCTTGCGGGGACGGCGGTCGCGCTTACTGCGTTTTTATGGTGGTTTATTCATATTGTTAACCTTTGACTAAAATTTAGGTTGACGTTAACGGGCGGACAAGGCAAAATAACAAGGTAAAGCCATTTTTAGATTAGGAGTTGACATGGAATGGAAACCTCATCAAAATCAAAGAGAAACCGCCTTTCTTTTACCACATTGGATATCGTGCTCATGGCCATGCTGGCTACAGCCAATGCTGTATTGACCTTTTATTTGTCTTATATCAATAAAATGCTGAACAGCCTGGGCGGCCCTGTAGCGACATCGACCATCGTCGGGGTGTACATGGTTTACGGCCTGCTCGCGTATTATATTATCCGCAAGCCGGGCACGGCTGCCATTACCTACGGCATCGGCGGAGCCATCCAGTGCTTTGTGGGAACGACTTACGGCATCGCGTCCGCGATCGTGGCGGCGCTTTGCTACATGGTGGCGGCGGAGGCCGTTTTTGCGATTTCGCGCTACAAGCGCTGGGGGACGGGCATGATGATGCTTGCCGGCGGAGCGATGGTTCCTTTGTGGTTCGTATGCGCAGCCAATATGTTCGGTTACACGGCGTGGAGCTGGCAGGTGCTGGCGCTGACGCTCGTGATGCGTCTTATAAGCGGTATCGTGCTTTGCGGTTTATTGACCAAAATGCTTGGGGACATGCTGCAGCGCAGCGGACTTCTGCGGCGGTTTGCCATCGGAGGGAAGAGAGCCGAGCATGCGCCCGATATCCATTAATTGTTCGAATCTAACCTACTATTATGATGACGAGCGGGAACCCGCGCTGCGGGAGGTGACCCTGTCGATTCCGGAAGGGGAATGGACGGCGGTCGTCGGACCCGGCGGCAGCGGCAAGTCCACGCTGTGCCAGCTGCTGAGCGGATATTTGCCGCGAAGCGGCGGAGGCACGAGAAAAGGGCGGCTGGAGCTGGCCGGACTGGACCCGGCCGAAGCGGCCATCGCCGACGTCGCGCAGCTATGCGGCATCGTGTTTCAGGACCCGGACGCGCAGCTGGTCCAAGGGACGCCCGGGGATGAAGCCGCCTTTGGCCCGGAGAATCTGCGGGTGCCGCCGCCGGAAATCGAGCGGCGGGTGGAGGAGGCGCTGGCGGCGGTGGAGCTGTCGGAACGCCGCCACTCGCCGGTGCGCGAGCTGTCCGGGGGACAGCGCCAGCGCACGGCCATCGCCGCGGTGCTTGCCCTGCGCCCCCGCATCGTCGTGTTCGACGACGCCGGGGCCAGCCTGGATCCCGCGGCGCAGAAGCAGTTCGTGCAGCTTTGCCGCAAGCTGCACGCGGAAGGCCGGACGCTCGTGACCGCGTCCGGCCGCTTCGACGATGCCGCGCGCTCCGCAGGGCGCGTCATCGTCCTGGACGGCGGCCGCGTCGTGCTGGACGGGCCGCCGCGGCAGCTGCTGCGCGAGAGCCGGGAGCGGCTCGCGCAGCTCGGGCTGCTGCCCCCTTGGGAGGGGGCAGCGACGCAGGCGGGTCCGGCCATCGGACCGGACCCGCAGGGCGCGGCGCCTCGCAGCGCGGCGCCGCCCGGGGCTGCCGGGGGCTCCGGCAGCCTGCTCGAGATCGACCGGCTGAGCTACGCCTATGCCGGCGCCGCAGCCCCGGCGCTTCATGAGACCAGCTTCGCCATGAAGCCGGGGGAATGGGGCATCGTCACCGGGGAGAACGGCTCCGGCAAGACGACGTTGACGCGCCTGCTGATGGGACTGCTGCCGGTGCCGCCGGGCTCGGTGTACTGGGAAGGCGAAGATGTCGCTACATGGCGCGTTTCGCAGCGGGCGGCCCGGATCGGTTACGTTTTTCAGCAGCCGGAACATCAGTTTGTCGCCCATACGGTATGGGACGAGCTGGTGTACGGACTTGGCCGGAAAAAAGGCGGGCCGTCCGAGCCGACCGCCGCTCAGCGTGAAACGGCTGAAGCGCTGCTTAGGACCGCGGGATTGGAAGGAAAACGCGGCGCCTCCCCTTACATGCTGAGCCAAGGGGAAAAAAAGCTGCTCAGCATCATCGGCCAATTCGTCCATCCCAAGGCGTTGTACATTTTGGACGAACCGACGTCCGGGATCGACTTTGGGGCGGCCGAACGGGTGCTCAGGTTATGCCGGGAGAAAACGGCGGCCGGCGCGGCCGTGCTGATGATCACGCATGACCCCGATTTGGCGGAGAGGGAAGCCTCGTTTATGCTCAGGCTTTCTCCGCATAAAACCGCCGATTTCCGGCGGCTCGGGCCGGCGTAAGGCCCTTCCGGCGGTTTCCGCCTCGTCATCTGGAAAGGAAACCTATGTCTGATAACGCTGGCATTCAACTTGCCAAACGCAAATATATTTTGATCGGTATTTTGGTATCGACGTTTCTGTCGGCGATCGAAGGAACGGTGACGGGTCCGGCAGGCCCGGCGATCATCGGCAGCTTCGGAGGCATGAAGCTGCTCAGCTGGATTTTTACCGCCTTCCTGCTGACGATGGCCGTTTCGACGCCGATTTTCGGCAAAGTCAGCGACCTGTACGGCCGCAAGCCGGTTTTCCAAATCGGCTCGTTGCTGTTCGTGCTCGGTTCGCTGCTTTGCAGCTTTTCGCAAAACATGGAGCAGCTCATCCTGTTCCGGGCAATTCAGGGGATCGGCGCCGGAGCGATCGTTCCGGTCACGTTCACCATCATCGGCGACGTGTACCGGATCGAGGAGCGCGCCAAAATCCAAGGGCTGATCAGCTCGGTGTGGGGCATTTCCTCGCTGATCGGTCCGCTTGTCGGCGGCTATTTCGTCGACTATTTGAACTGGCGCTGGATATTCGGCTTTAACGTTCCGTTCGGCATCGTTTCCATGTGGCTTATCGCCCGTTATTTCCATGAAAGCCGGGACAAGCGGGAGAAGGTGTCCGTCGACGTGGCCGGCGCGGCGGTATTTACGGTCGGCATGACCGCGTTGTTATTTGCGCTCGCAACGGGCGGGCAATATTTCAGCTGGAGCTCGCCGCTGCTCATCGGATGTTTTGTTTTGGCGGCCGTGCTTCTTGTCGCCTTCGTTTGGATTGAAAACCGCGCGGCCGAACCGATGCTGCCCCTCAAGCTGTTCCGCATCCGCGACATTTCGATGTCCACGGTGGCCAGCATTTTGACCAGCGCGCTCCTGATCGGGTTAACCACCTATACTCCGCTTTGGATCCAGGGCGTAATGGGCAAAAACGCGACGCTGTCGGGGCTGACGATGGCTCCGATGTCGATCGGCTGGCTGTTCGGCTCGGTGTTCGGAAGCCGGCTGATCCTGACGGCAGGCTCGCGCAAAACGAGCGCCATCGGCCTTGCCGGCATCGTGATCGGCGCAGCGGGACTCGCTTGGATGAACGGGCAAACTCCGCATTACGTGCTGCTGATCTTTACCTTCATCTATGGTTTGGGCTTCGGTTATTCAACCACCGTGTTTACGATCATCGCCCAGTCCTCGGTCGGATATTCGCTGCGCGGAGCTTCGACGGCGCTGAACACGTTCGTCCGTTCCTTGGGACAGACGGTCGGCGTTGCCGTGTTCGGAACGTTTATCAATCTGAGCATGGCCAGCCGGATTGCGAGTCAGCCGGGTCTCGAGCATGTAGGCCAGGAGGACGTGAACCGGCTGCTGACGCCGGAAGGCGGCGCCGATATGCCGCAGGAAGTATGGAATCAACTGAAGCATGTGTTGGAAGGAAGCCTTCATTCGCTGTACATCGTGATGGGAGTCATTGCGGTGATCAGCCTGATTTCCGTCCTGGCGCTGCGCAATACGGTGCCATCGCCGGAAGAGGATGCGGAAACGGAAAAAGCCTGATTCTCAAGATCGGATGACCAACCAAAAGGCACGGCACCCCATGGGAGAGTTTTTTTGCCCAGGGGTGTCTTTTTATGTTTTCAGGTTAGGTTTGCCCTCCGGGCATCAGCTTTTCGGCTTGCATCCCCATCTTTTTAAGCAGGCGGATCAGCTCCGCCTTTTCTTCGCCGTTCAGGCCGCTAAAGGCGTGGTCGATCCGGCCGGCGTATCGGGGATACAGCTCGCGCATCAACGCTTCGCCTTCCGGCGTGAGCTCCACGTAGATGACGCGGCGGTCGTTCGAACACGGTCTGCGGTAAATGCATCCGCGTTTTTCGAGCTTGTCGATGACATACGTGACGTTGCCGCTTTGAAGGAGGAGGCTGGAGCCGATTTGCTGGATGGGATGCGCTCCTTTGCAGTACAGTATTTCCATGACGGCAAAGGCCGTCGGATGGAACCCTTCGGACTTTGCGCCGATCGCGGCATGTTCGCTGACGCTTTTGAAGCTTTTGGCGAACGCCCGGTACAGCTGCATAGATAACTCGGTATCGCGTTCCTGTGCGTGAATCATGATACAATCCCGCCTTTTGTTTTATATTTTTATGAAACATAACCGCAGTCTGATCCGTATTGTATTTACATCATACCCTTCGGATTGTGCGAAAAACATGTCATTTGTCACAATCCATCAACTTTGAAACGTTAAAATTTATAGTAAATCCTGTTCCAGCCGGAAGAAGGTCCGGATCAAGGACAGGGAAGGGCAGAGCCGGCCAAGATTTTCGTTTGGAGCGATGGTCGTTGCGACCGGCTTTCGGGCGGTGGAGGAATGTGCGGAAGCTGCTTTTTTGGGGAGGAGAGAAACAGCATGGACATGGAAAGCGCGGAAAAACCGCTGCTGGACGTTGAAATAGAGGAAGCGGGATACGAGGAAGGACATCCGAAGATCCGCCAAATCGCTTTTCGGGTGTATGCCGGAGAGCTGCTCGGGCTGATCGGCCCGAACGGGGCCGGCAAAAGCACGACGATCAAAACGCTGCTGGGGCTGCTGAAATACGCCAAAAGCCGGGTATCGTTTTTCGGCGGTTCGGGAAGGTATGCTTACATCCCCGAGCAGCCGGTGTTCCACGACGATTTGACGCTGTGGGAGCATATGGATTTGGCCGCGGCCGTTTACGGTCTCGACTACGAAAGGTTTTGCGGGGAAGCGGACAGGCTGCTGCGCCAATTCGGCATGGAGGAGGTCAAACATGACCTGCCGGGAGGCTTCTCCAAAGGGATGAAGCAGAAAATGATGCTGATGCTCGGATTTTTGAGCGAACCGGACGTGTACATCGTGGACGAGCCGTTTATCGGGCTGGATCCGCGCGCGACCAAGGATTTTCTGCGGCTGCTGGACGAGGAGCGCGCACGCGGCGCGGCGGTGCTGATGTCCACGCATGTGCTGGATACGGCCGAAAGAATCTGCGACAGATTCGTCATGATCTCCGGCGGCAGGACGGTGGCCGAAGGAACGCTGGCGGACATCCGCGATGCGGCCGGGCTGCCCGATGCGTCGCTGTTCGACTGCTTCGATTCGCTGACGTAACGCTTCGTTTCCGGGAAGAGGGGCCATTTTTTCGGAAAGAAAGGACGACACGATGATGACGAGGGAAAAAGAAGGATATCTGTTTCCGAATCCCGCAAGTTTGTTCCGGCGGCGTCTTCGGAGCCATTTCAAAGAAACGGCGGCCGCCTTGCGGTCCGTCGTCGACGATTGGACGGTCTTATTGTATATTCTCGTCCCGGGGCTTTTGCTTGCGGGCCGGTTTTATTACGGGTTTTGGAAGGAACCGCTGCCGGAATGGGCCGGCATGCTGTCGTTCCCGACGGTGCCGTTATCGCTTTTGCTGATCGCCTTGACGGGGGGCATCCTGCTGCTGGTCCGGGAAGGAGATGCGCTGTTTTTGGTGCAGCGCCGGGAATGGCTGCGAGGCATCATGCTTCGGAGCGGTTGGTACAGCATGGCTGCGGCGGCCGTAAAAACGTCGTTTTGTTTCTTCGTTTTGCTGCCGTTCCTGGTCCGGCTGTTTCATGTGGACGGCTTGTATGCCGGGGGATTGCTTGCTATCACGATCGCCTTCGAATGGGTGCTGATGTGGTCTCGCCATCTGGTCAAGGTACAGGCCAAAGGCGTGCGGAGATGGCTGCTTTATGTTCCGTTCGCGGTTTTGCCTTGCGCCGCTTATGTGGGGTTTGTCCTGATGTTCAGGCAGCAGGCCGCCATGCTTTGGACGGGGGCGCTGGCGCTGGCTTTGCTCAGCCTGCTGCTGCTGAGGGCGAGGCTTGGCCTGCGCGGCACGTTCATGGCCGACGTCCAGGAGGACCTTGCAAGACGCACCCGATTGACGGGGCTGCTGCTCAGCCAGTCGGTCGATCAACCGCGCCGGGTCCGCAGCAAAACATGGATATTCCGGAAATCGCGGCATGTGTTCCGCTCGCGGGAGCCCGCCAAACGCATCGCCGGGGCGATGATCAAATCGCTGCTGCGCCATCCGGGACAACGCTCCCTTTATCTGCGATTCGCCGGGATCAGCACGATGGTGCTCGTTACGCTTCCGGTGAAGATGCAGATCTTGGCGTTTGCGGCCCTGCATGCCTTAATCGCGTACTGGCTGTTCCTGCAGTGGTCCGCTTTCAGGAAAGATCCCTTTATCGCGCCGCTGCCCTGGCCGGAAGCGGACGGCGTGCAGGCCGGCTTCGCGGCCGTCCGGACGCTGCTGTTTCCGTTTTCGGTATGGGCTTCCGCTCTTGTTCTGTTTTCCAGCTTGAGTCCATGGCTGGCGGCCATTGGTTTCATCCCGCTGGGCATGGCGGCCGGCTGGGCGGTGCCTTATCTCATGCGCATGTTTTTTCTTCATACAAAGATGTAGCCTTCGCGGCCCTGCCCGTTTTCCGATTCTAAAAAACCTCCCGCGGTTTCGTTATGAAACGCGGGAGGTTTTTGAATGCCGCCCTGGATCAGGAAAGCGGACCGCCCCGAAAACGGGGCGGATTATGAAAGGCCGGACGAAGCGGAGCGGGCTGCCTCGGCCGCATGCATGCCTGCCGTGTAACCGGTGGAAAAGGCGGCGGTAATGTTATACCCTCCGGTGTAGCCGTGAATGTCGAGAATCTCTCCGCAGAAGAAAAGACCCGGCATCAGCTTGGATTCCATCGTTTTCGGATGGATTTCCTTCAGGTTCACCCCTCCGCCGGTCACAAAAGCTTCCTCGATCGATTTGGTTCCGGTCACCCGGATGACAAACTTTTTCAAGATGTCGATGAAGGATGCCCATTGCTGCTTCGGCAGGTGGGCGAACGTGGCGTCGCCGTCAAGGCTGGCCTTGTTCATGAGCAGCGGAAGCATGCGTTCCGGGATTTGGGCTTTCAGCACGTTTTTGATCGCCTTTTTCGGCTCGGCTCCGAGCTTGTCCCGCAGCATGCGGTCCAAGTCGTGGGGAGGCAGGTCAGGGAACAAATCGACCGCCATGTCGACCTCGTTCACCTTGAATTTCTTTTTCACCTGGCGGATGAACTGGCTGCACCGCAGCGCAATCGGGCCTGAAAGCCCGAAATGGGTGAAAATCATGTCTCCGCGGTGACCGATCACTTTTTTTCCTTTCGGCGTCCATACCGACAATTCGACGTCGCGAAGCGACAATCCCTGCAGCTCCTTCGACGCGATCCAGCTTTCGCGCGAAACGATGGGAACCTCCGTCGGATAGAGCTCGGTGATGGTATGCCCCGCGGCCTGCGCCCACGGATATCCGTCGCCGGTCGAGCCGGTATGCGGCACCGATTTGCCTCCGGTCGCAACGATGACCGCGTTTCCCCGCAAGATGTCCCCCGAAGCGAGTTTTACGCCGGATACGCGATGTTCCGAATAGAGGACCTCCGATACGGGAGTGTCGGTTTTGATGTCCACGCCGAGCCGGCGGACCTCCCCGATCAGCGTATTCACGACGCTTGCGGCTTTGTCGGACACCGGGAACATTCTGCCGTTGTCTTCTTCCTTCAGGGCGATTCCCAAGCCTTCGAAAAACGCCATGATATCGCGGTTGTTGAAATGCTGAAAAGCGCTGTACAGAAAGCGGCCGTTGCCCGGGATATGGGCGATCAGATCCTCGGTTTCCTTGGCGTTGGTCACATTGCAGCGCCCGCCCCCGGAAATGCCCAGTTTGCGCCCAAGCTTGGCGCCCTTGTCGAGCAGCAGCACGGATGCGCCGAACCTTGCCGCCGCGACGGAGGCCATCAGCCCGGCCGACCCGCCGCCGATCACAATGACATCATAAGACTTCAAATTTATTCTCTCCTTTTGACTCCAAACGTGACGGATCGATGGTTTTCATCATGCTCCGCAGGATATTTCAGGGTATATTGTAATATAGTGTAGGCTGTGATTTAATCTACATGTATATTACTTTCGAAAGTACCATCCATCTTCCAAAAAAGCACGATTTTAGTCGTTTCCTCTATAATAAAACATCATGATTTTCGCAAAATTCTGATTTATACTTTATTAAACCAATAGACTTTGTCGCCATTTCATGAAATGGTGGAGCAGAACGATGCCCGGTCCAAGCGACGAACGGGTATTGGCCACCCCGAAGGGAGGATGGATTGCGATTATCGATGCGCTGAAAAATATTATAACACAGGTGCTCATGGCAGGTTCCTTCGCGTTTTTGTTTCCGCTGAGCCTGGACAAATACGTCCGGCTGATCAGCCGGAACAAAAAATTGCGGGCTTCCGGTTTTGAAGTCGTTATCATTATATCCAGCGCCCTGAGCATTTTAATGTGCTCTTTTTTCTCTACCTCGTTGTTTCATCTGATCCCTTTGAATCTGGGCATTTTACCGCTGTTTATCGGCATGCTGTACGGGGGCTACAAAAGCGGGCTTCCCTTGGCCGGATTGTACCTGCTATGCGATTATTTGTCGAATGAAAGCGGATCGTTTTCAAGCCTGTTCCTGCGTACGGGATTATTGTTTTATCCGCTTCTGGTTTGGATGTCGCCGAGATTCCGGACGGGTACCCTGACCGACAAAATCAACAAGCTGTGGGTTTGCCTCTTGCCCGCAATGCTTCTGTTTACATCGTCCCCGATCATTGAAGATCCAAACCTGGATTTGTCCGATGCCGGTCCGATTCTCATGCTTTTGTTTTATGTTTTGATCACCGTGTTCGCCGGCGGGGCTTTGATCTATATGATCGAATTTGCGCTGGAAAAGCTGCTTTTGACCGAGCAAGTCAAAGGCATCTCCGAAAAATACCTCCGCGAAGAGGAAAAACTCCAGCAGGTGATGGACGTGGCTCCGCTGTGCATGGTGTCGGTCGATACCGAGGGGCGTATTACCAGCGTCAACGAAATGATGATGGGGCTGTTCAAAAACCGCTCGCCCGAGCTGACCAAAACCGACGTTTTGGGACAGCCGCTCAGCGTATTCGTCGACATGGTCGAAGAGGACTACATCAACCGCCGAATCGCCCAGGCTTTGAACGGCGTCAAGATGGACAACGAACTGATCCGGATCGGCTCGCAGATCCACTATACGAGCACTTCGCCGCTGACGAACAGCTATACCGGCGAAATCCTCGGGGCCGTGCTGGTCATCCAGGATATTACGGAGCTGGAGAGGCTGCGGACCGAATTGGTCAATGTGGAACGGCTGAGCCTGGTCGGGCAGATGGCGGCCAGCATTACGCATGAAATCCGGAACCCGATGGCGGTGGTGCGCGGTTTTTTGCAGCTGATGAAGGAAAAAAGCCCCGATTCGCTGGACCATTACTATCGGATCGTGATGGAGGAGCTGGACCGGGCCAACGGCATCATCAACGATTTTTTATCCCTTGCGCAAAACCGGATATCCGAAAAGGAGCAGTGGCATCTTCATCAGATCATCAACGATCTCAGCCCGCTGCTGTGGGCGGACGCGAACCTCCGCGGCCAGACGATCGAGCTTCTGCTGGACGAACGGGTGCCGAAGCTCCACCTGAACGCCAAGGAAATCAAGCAGGTGCTGCTGAATCTAGCGCGCAACGGGATGGAGGCGATGGAGGAAAAAGGGAAGCTGACCATCCAAACCCGGTTCAGGGAAAGCGACAACATGGTGGAGCTGATCGTCAGGGATACCGGCGTCGGCATGTCCAAAAGCCGGCTGGAGCGGCTCTTCGAGCCGTTTTTTACGACGAAGGCCAAAGGCACGGGGCTTGGTCTTGCCCTTTGCTTGAGCATCGTGGAGCGCCACGGGGGCAAAATCGACGTGGAATCGGAAGAGGGGAAAGGGACGGCGTTCATCATTTCCCTGCCGCTTCTCGAATCCTGACCGCAGAAGAGTCCGGAGCGTCCGTCGCCGGGCTTTATCTTGATTTCAAACCTTGGGAAGGTATAATAGTATTGAATGCAGTCTGATATTTTGCGGATCGAGGAGTGATGAAAGAAATGTCGATGTCTTTTGACAGATATATGAGAGATATGATTCAACCGATGAGAGACGAGCTGACCAGCCTGGGCATCAAAGAGCTCAGAACGCCGGAAGAGGTGGAAACCCATTTGCAGGATGCACCCGGCACGACGCTGGTGGTCGTCAACTCGGTATGCGGATGCGCAGCAGGCCAATGCCGTCCGGGCGTAGCCCTGGCGCTGCAGAACGAATTGGTGCCTGACAATCTGTACACCGTATTTGCCGGACAGGATAAAGAAGCAACGGCCAAAGCAAGAGAATATTTTGCTCCGTATCCGCCGTCTTCGCCTTCCATCGCTCTGTTGAAGGATGGAGAGCTCGTTCATTTCATCGAGCGCCACCAGATCGAAGACCGTTCCGCCCAAGAAATCGCGGAAGATTTGATCGAAGCTTTTGACCGCGTGTGCCGTTAATCGGTTCCGCGTTCGGATTTGCCCCGGATTTTCGGCGTCAGCCGATGTCGGGGCTTTCGTATTTTAATGCGGGCGTTTCGCGGTGAATACATGCCGATTCGTTACGCGCGACGTCCATGACACTAGGAAAAGAGGTGGCCGGCGATGAGCCTGCAGGAAGAAATCATTGCAGCATTTGGCGTTAAACCCGTGATCGACGAAGAAACGGAAGTCCGAAAAAGAGTGGATTTTCTGAAGGCGCATGTAAAAGAGGCCGGAGCGACAGGGCTATTGATCGCCATCAGCGGCGGAATCGACAGCGCCGTGGCCGCGGGATTGTGCAAAAAGGCGACCGACGAGCTGTCGGCGGAAACCGGCCGGGAATACATAACGCTGGGCATTTTCCAGCCTTACGGGACGCAGGAGGACATCGAACACAGCTATGCCGTGGCCCGGGCTTTTGACCTGAAGCATACCGCGGAGACGAACATCGAAGACGCGGTCGGCGAAATTGCGCTTGAAGCCGAGCAGGGACTGAAGCAAATCGGGTTGTACCGCCATTTGTCCCCGCAAGGCAAAGGCAACGTCAAAGCCCGGACCCGCATGGTGATGCAATATGCCCTGGCGTTCGAATTGAAGCTGCTTGTGGTGGGCACGGACCACGCCTCCGAAGCCGTGACCGGATTTTATACGAAATGGGGCGACGGCGCGGTGGACCTTGCCCCGCTCAGCACGCTGAACAAACGCCAGGTTCGTCAGCTCGCGCGTTATTTGGGCGTGCCGCAGGCGATTTTGGACAAGGCTCCGACCGCCGGGCTGTGGGAAGGGCAGACCGACGAAGGCGAGCTGGGCATTACCTATGAGGAAAACAGCGATTACCTCGAAGGCAAGGAAATCAGCCCGGAGGCGCAAAAGCGCCTTGAAAGCTTTTATAAACGAACCGCGCACAAGCGCAGTCCGATTCCGGGCATTTGAGCGGGCTCGGGGAGTGAACAGCAGGGACAGGCCGCGGCTGCGGCCTGTCTTTTTGGGTTCGGTCATCTCCGGGTTCCCGCGTACGGCCTGAATGCGCTTGCCGTTTAGCGGAAGGTCTTTGGGCGGCCGATGATGCCGGAGACATGCCAAGGGGTTGCGAAAAGTGCAGAAATGTTGCAGGGGCATCCCTTTTCGCCCTCACGCCTGCCCGGTACAATGGAGACAAAGATGCGCCGGCTGCCACTCGGGTATATGAAAGCGTGTTCAGCCCGAGCCTGCATCGGACCCGATAACCAATGCGGCATGGCAAAGCTGCCGGTTTCCGGCGGCTTCCTTTTTGCATTTTTTTCAGCCAATCCCGACTTTGCCGAAACGGATCTGCTGGATTCGACCGGTATACCGTATCATGATGTTTGCTTTTTGGCATCGTGAGGCTTGGCAAACGATTCATCAGATAAAATTATGGACGTAAGGTGTGAATTTCCCGTGCCCAGACATACGTTGTTCCGAAAAATGGTCCTTCTTCTCGTCATGATGCTCGTCCCGATCGTAGGGCTTTACTATTACTCCAACCGTACGAGCACGGAAGTGCTGGGAACGGAGCTTAACCAATCGAACGCAAACCAATTGAGTTTTTTCCAGTCGCAGGTTAATACGAACATCGACCTGTTTTCGCTGTGGCCGAACCTGCTGATCCAGGATCCCGACATTTTCGGGTTTAAAGACATTTTTTTAAGCAGCGAATATTTTAACCTCGATATCATTAACGTGGTGAAACGAATCCAGACCAAGCTCAACATCCAGGAAAGCTCCTCCAACTGGAAAACGAAGCTTTACATATTTTCCCCGTCGCTTGGCAGGGTGGTATCCGACAACGATGTGGACCACTATGACAACGACGATCTCAAGAAGCGGATGAAGCCCGGCTGGCAGGTGAAAAAAATGGGGCAGGGAGACGAGGCGTATTACGTGTTTTCGTTGTTTACGGCTTATCCCTACTCCTCGTTCAGTCATCCGGAGGACGCGAACCTGATCATTGAGCTTCAGTTCGAAAGCGGCAACATCCAGGATATGCTCGACAAATTCAAAAGCGACGGGCGCAGGGATCCCGTATACTTCAAGCCGGGTCTGGGCGTCATTTACAACCGGTCGGCGGACAAGCCGCTGACGGAACGGATTTTGCGCCAGCTGCAGAAGGAAACGCTCCAGGCCGAGGAGAACCGCACGCTCGAGCTCGACGGGCAGACCTACCTGGTCAATGTGGCTGCTTCGGCCACGACGGGCTGGTATCTTGTCGACTATATGCCGCTGAAGGAGATCGTGGCGCCGATTGAACAGTCGAACCGCTTGTTCTATTTTTCGGTAGGCCTCACGCTTCTTTTGGGGTGTCTGGCGGCATACATGCTGTACGCCCAGGTACAGGTTCCGGTGAAAAAGCTGGTCGTCGCCTTTAAAAAGCTTCAGCACGAGGACTACTCCATCCGTTTGCAGGCCAAAGGGAACAACGAGTTCGGTTTCGTGTTCGGGCGCTTTAATTCCATGGTGGAGCAAATCCAGGAGCTGTTCGAAAACGTGTATATGGAACGGATTCATGCCAGGGAAGCGAGGCTGAAGCAGCTGCAGTCGCAGATCAACCCGCATTTTTTCTATAACTGCTTTTCCTTCATCTCAAGCATGGCGAAGCTGGGGAACATGAAGGCGGTCGTGGCGATGTCCCAAAACCTGTCGAGTTATTACCGGTACACCACCCGGCAGGAGCGGGACGTCGTGCCGCTTGCGGAGGAACTGGCATTCGTGCGCAATTATTTGGAGATTCAGAAGATGCGCAAGCCGCAGCTTGAATTTTCCATCGACGTACCGGAAGCGATGCAGCGGTGGGAAGTGCCTTTGCTGGTGGTTCAGCCGCTCGTGGAAAACGCAGTGCTTCACGGCATCGAACCCCGGTCCGGCGGGGGATGCGTCCGGATCGTAGGCGAAATCGGAGCAACCGAAATCCGGATATGGGTCGAGGACGGGGGCAAAGGCATGACCGGCCCGGAATTGGAGGAGCTGCGCCGCTCCTTGTCCCGGCCGATGAACGAAGAGACGGGCTGCGGTCTTTGGAACGTGCGGCAGCGCATGCTGATCCGCTACGGCGAGGACGCGGGCCTCAGGTTTATGCCGTCCGCGCTGGGCGGAGTGAGGGCTGAGCTGTACTGGCCGGCCGGGCAGGAAACGAAACGGACAGTTACGCAAAGGGGAGGACATGCATGATCGAAATTTTGCTGGTGGACGACGAATCCTACGTCACCGAAAGTATTGAAGCCACGATTCCTTGGAACGATCTCGGCGTCGAGAAGGTGTACCGGGCCGATTCCGCGGAGGCGGCCCTGGCGGTTCTGCGCGAGCAATCCATCGATATCGTCGTGACGGATATCCGCATGCCCGAGATCGACGGCCTGGAGCTGATCGAACGGATTGAGCGGGAATGGCCGCATATCCGCTGCATGGTGCTGACGGGGTACTCGGATTTTGAATATGCAAAAAAGGCGCTGCAGCTGCAGGCGTTTGACTATATCCTCAAGCCGGTCGACGACGAGGAGTTTATCCGCAGCCTTACGAACGCGATCGAAGCTTTGAAGGACGAATGGGAGGCCGCCGAAAGATACCATAAGCTGGCCTACGCGGTCAAATCGGGTTCCCCCGTGCTGAAAACGAGCCTGATGCATGATCTGGTATTAGGACGAACCTGGTCGGAGCGAACCGTGGCGGACAAGCTGGCCCAATACGACATCGGGATGACGGTGGACGAGCCCGCCGTGCTGCTGATGATGCAGCTTGGCGGGAAGTTCGCCCACTACGATCATCATTCCATGTCCTTGATGGAGTATGCGGTCGGCAACATCGCGGAAGAGGTGTTTGCCGACTCCTTTGCGATTTGGATCTGCAAAGCCCCGCATGACGGACTCGTCATGCTGGCGTCGCCCCAGCCTTCCTTCCGGCATCGCATCGAGCGGTCGCCGGACTTCGAATCGCTGCGGAGACGGCGGCTGCACGAGCGGGCCGAAAGCTTCCGCGAGCAGGTTAGCCGTTATTTGAAGGGCGACATCCGAATGGTCATTTCGGACTGGTTCCGGTTCCCGCACGGGGTGGCCCAGGCTTACCGGTCGGGGCTTGGAAGCATCATGATGTCCGGGTGCGACGGAGCGGGGGCCATCATGTATTTGGAGGATTTGCAGGCCGGGCATGCCCGGCCGGTCCAATCCATCGAGTCGCTGTATAAGCCGCCGACGCTCATCCATCTGCTTGAATCGAAGCAATGGGACGCGGCGCGCAGCAAGGTGGACGAAGTGTTTAAGGATTTGCGAAACACGAACTACACCCGGGAGCACCTGTACGAGGTGTACCTCCTGATGACCAATGCGTTTATGTACATAGCCCACAAGCAGGGGCAGTTTGCGTACCAGATCGACCAGTCGGGCTTTGACCTGATGCATGACCCCAGCATGGTTCTTTCGCTCGATAAGCTGAAAGGATGGGCCGAAGCCATGCTGGCGAAGCTGCGGACGGAGCTGTCGGCGAGCGACCGGTATACGAGGAGCTATATCATTCATCAGGTGCAGGAGCTGGTCTCCAGGGATTTGGGACAGGACACGTCCGTCAAGACGATTGCGGACAAGGTCTTTTTGCACCCGGTTTATTTGTCCAAAATCTACAAAGCGGAAACGGGCGAAAGCCTGGGGGACTACATTATCCGCATGCGCATGGAACGGGCGCTTTACCTGTTGAAAAAAACGAACAAAAAGATATACGAGATCACCGCCGAGCTCGGTTACCAAAATCCGCAATATTTCAGCAAAATGTTCAAAAAGCATTACGGCCTCAATCCGAACGAGTTCAGGGATCAGTAACTGGTTGCAAAAGGTGCAGAAATGTTCGAAGAATGACATGGGACGGAAAATCGGACGCCTCTATAATGAAACATGTAGCAAGATCTATAAAGGGGGAGCGACATGAAGGCTTATACGAAAAAAGCATGGATGCTGGCTTCCAGCCTCGTGCTGGTCAGCGCGCTGTTCGCCGGATGTTCGGGTTCCAAGGGCGGAGAGGCTGCCGACTCGGCGCAAAATCCGCCGGCCGCATCCGGAAGCGAAAACGCTTATAAAGAAAAATACGATCCGCCGGTCACCATCACCACCGTTTGGGGCGTGGATCCGGAGCTGAAATTCAAGAACGGGGAGACGATCGAAAACAACGTCGCCACCAAATGGGCCAAGGACACGCTTGGGATCGACATCAAATCGCTTTGGTCCGTGACCGACACGAACAACGCTTTTGCGACCAAACTTCGCCTCGCGATGTCCTCCGGCCAGGAAATGCCGGACGTGGTGACGATCGGCGATGCGCAGCTGGCGCAGGACCTGATCGATTCGGGCATGTTCCGGGAGGTGGGATCGCTGTTCGACAAGTATGCATCGGATACTTGGAAGAAAGCGATGGAGCAGGATCCGAACGTGTGGAACCCGTACATCCGCGACGGCCAAAAAATGGGCATTCCGGTGCTGGATTATGCGTACAACCACGATTATTTGCTGTGGATCCGGAAGGACTGGCTCGACAAGCTCGGCCTGGCGGCTCCGAAAACGATCGATGAGCTGGAAAAGGTGATGGATGCCTTCAAAAACAAAAACCCGGACGGCTTGAAGCCGGACGAGGTCATTCCGCTCAGCATCGGGTTCAAGACGACGATGAATACATGGATGGGCGATCCTTCCTGGATTTTCGGCGCCTATGGCACCATTCCGCAGCAGTGGAACAAAGGCCAGGACGGCAAGTTGGAGTACGGCTCGATCAACCCGGCCATGAAGCCGGGACTGCAGAAGCTGAACGAATGGTTCAATAAAGGGTATATCCCGAAGGAAGCCGCGCTTTGGGACGAAAACAAAACCTCGGAACCGGCGGTGGCGGGCAAGGCGGGGATCATTCCGGGGCCTTACTGGATGAGCGGCTGGCCGCTTTCCGACACGGTGAAAAACGCCAAAAACGCGGTCTGGGAACCGATTCCTCTGCCCGCCGGTCCGGACGGCAAGGCCGGGCGCCACGGGACGCTGTTTACCAACGGCGTGACGCTGATCAACAAGGACATGAAGCATCCGGAAGCGTTTTTTACGTACCAGAACTACATGTATGACAATCTGGCCGATTCCAAACCGGGCGGCGTATTCGAAAACGGCTTGTTCAAAGGCTACGACTACGATTTCGACGCGAGCGGAAAACCGCTGCGGTACGACCAAATTCCGGGAGGTTACGTCAACAGCCTGCGCTACCTGCTCGTTCGGGACGGCGCGCGCATTCCGGACGCCCAAATAAAGGCGCTCCTGAATCTGGCGGACGGCAAGGAAGCGACGACCCGCCTGGAAAAAGAAGTGAAGCTTAACTACGGCCTGGAAACGCCGGCGGCGGCCAAAGTGCTGATGTCCCAGGAAGGCATCGCTTATCCGAACATGTACACCGGCCCGACGACGGCCACTATGAAATCCAAGCTGGATTACCTCAATAAAATCGAGAACCAGACCTTCAACGAAATCATCTATGGGAAGCAGGGCGCAGAGGCCTTCGACAAGTTCGTCGAGCAGTGGAAAGCCTCTGGCGGCGATCAGATGACGAATGAAGTGAACGACTGGTATTCCAAGCTGGGCAAATAACCGGCAAAAGGCAAACGGGCGGCATGCGATGGCATGCCGCTTTTTGATGTGCGGCCGATTCCCGGCAGGGCTTTTCGCAATTGGTTGCAATAGTGCCATTTATGTTGGTTTTATGGGCTACAGGCCGCTTCGGGCCCCTTGCTATAATGTCGGTACCTAGAAGGAGATAAGCAATCATGAGGGGGAAAACGCGCATGAACCGTTTAAAAAGAAACTGGCCGCTGCACGCGATGGTGCTGCCGGCGCTCGTGTTTCTCATTATTTTCAGCTACGTGCCGATGGCAGGGATCGTCATGGCCTTTCAAAATTTCAAGCCGTGGCTCGGATTTGCGCATTCCGAGTGGGTCGGGCTGGACAACTTCCGGACCTTGTTCGCGCGGCAGGACAGCATCGAGGTCATTTGGAACACGCTGATCATCTCGGCGCTCAAAATCGTCCTGAACCTGGTGGCGCCGTTTACGTTTGCGCTGCTGCTCAATGAGGTGAGAAGGGCGTTTTTCAAGCGTTTCGTCCAGACGCTCGTCTATTTGCCGCATTTTTTGTCCTGGGTCATCCTCGGCGGCATTTTGCTGGACTTCCTGTCCACGGACGGCGGTTTCCTGAACCGGATTTTAAGCTCCTGGTTCGGCATTCAGCCGATCTTTTTCCTCGGCGACAACAACTGGTTCCGCTTTACCGTGATCGTTTCGGACGTTTGGAAGGAATTCGGCTTCGGGACGATCGTCTTTCTGGCGGCGCTGGCGAACGTCAACCCGTCGCTTTATGAGGCTGCCGAAGTGGACGGCGCGTCCCGCTGGAAGCAGACGCTGCACATCACCATCCCGTCGATGCTGCCGATCGCGGTCGTCGTCGGCACGCTGGCCCTCGGCAACATTTTGAATGCGGGCTTCGACCAGATATTCAACCTGTACAACCCGCTCGTATATCAAAAAGGGGACATCATCGACACCTTCGTGTACCGCACGGCGATTTTGAACGGGGAGATGGGGCTCGGAACGGCGATCGGATTGTTCAAGTCCGTCATTTCGATGGTGCTGATCCTGATCTCGTACCGATTGGCGTATAAGCTGGCGAATTACCGGATTTTCTAAGAGGGGGACATAAAAGCATGTATCATAAAACCGCTTCATACCGCTTGTTTACCATTTTCAACACGATCCTGCTGCTGTTCCTGTCGCTCGCGTGCATCATTCCGCTGCTGCATGTGCTCGCGGTTTCGTTCAGCGCCAAGTCGGCGGCGGACGCCAACCTCGTCGGCCTTTGGCCGGTACAATTTTCGACCGAAGCCTATAAAAAAACGATCGACAACCCGATCTTTTTGCATTCCATCTGGGTGTCCGTCAAACGGACGGTCATCGGGACCGGCTTGACGCTGCTGCTTGCCTTTCTGGCGGCATATCCGCTGTCCAAGGAATCGCGTGTGTTTAAGGCGAGAACCGCGTATTCGTGGATCTTCGTGTTCACGATGATTTTCAGCGGGGGGCTGGTGCCTTTTTATATCGTCATCCAAAAGCTTCATCTGATCAATTCCTTCTGGGTGCTGGTGCTGCCGGGAGCGGTTAACGTTTATCTGACGATTTTGCTGCTCAACTTTTTCCGGGGAATCCCGACGGAGCTGGAAGAAGCTGCTTTTATCGATGGCGCCGGACATTTTCGTACGCTTTTTGCGATTTATCTTCCGGTTTCGCTTCCGTCCATCGCGACGCTGGCTTTGTTCAGCATGGTATTTCATTGGAATTCCTGGTTCGACGGGCTGCTGTACCTGAACAATTCCAAGTCGTTTCCGCTGGCCACCTTTCTCCAGACGGTCATTGTGCAGAAGGACATGAGCTCGATGAGCATCGATCCGAAGGAAGTGGCGCTGCTGTCGCAAAAGACGGTCAACGCGGCGCAAATTTTCATCGGCGCGCTGCCGGTGCTGCTCGTCTATCCGTTTCTGCAGAAATATTTCGTTAAAGGCCTGGTTTTGGGATCGGTTAAAGAATAAGGAGGGATGGGCATGGAACCAGCATGGATCAAGGGCATGGACGTATCCTTTCTCGACGAGATCGAGCAGGGAGGGGGCGTTTTTCATGACGCAAACGAAAGCGGGGATGCGCTGCGCATCCTCCGAGATGGCGGCGTCAATTCCATCCGGCTGCGGATCTGGAACGACCCGCCCGGAACGTATTGCAATCTGGAACGGACCCTTCTGATGGCCAAAAGAGTGAAGGCGCTCGGGATGCAGCTTCTGCTTGACTTCCATTATTCGGACCGCTGGGCCGATCCGGCGAACCAATGGAAGCCTGCGTTATGGATGGACCTCCAAGGCCGGGAACTGGAGCAGGCCGTTTACGACTACACGTACGAAGTGCTTGCCGTGCTGCGGGCGGGAGGCGCGCTGCCGGACATGGTCCAGATCGGGAACGAAATTACGTACGGCATGCTGTGGCCGGACGGCAGGATCGGAGCTGCAGGGGATCCTGGCGCGGCTGACGGACAGTGGGCCCGATTGTGCGGCCTGCTGAAGGCGGGCATCGGCGCCGTGCGGGATACGGATGAGTCCGTCCGGATCATGCTGCATATCGACCGGGGCGGCGATCCGGAAGGGAGCCGGTCGTTCTTCGACCGGATGGAAGCGGAAGGAATCGATTATGACGTCATCGGTCTGTCTTATTATCCTTGGTGGCACGGCCCGTTGGAGCAGCTAAGCCGTAATCTGGACGATCTGGCGGCGCGGTACGGCCGGGACCTGATCGTCGTGGAGACGGCTTACCCGTGGACTTTCCGTGCCAAGGAGGGTTTTCCCCTCATCGTAGAGAATGATGAGGCGTTGCCCGCCGCGTATCCGGCCACGCCGGAGGGGCAGGCGGCGTACATGAAGGCATTCGCGGACGTGATCCGCAGGACGCAGGGCGGCCGTGGGATCGGGTTTTATTATTGGGAGCCGTGCTGGATCCCGTCGCAGAGGGAGTGGTCGGTCGGCCACGCGAACAATTGGAGCAATCTTACGCTGTTCGATCACGACGGCCGCCCGCTGCCTGCGCTGTACATTCCATAACTGAAACGAGGTAGTTATACATGGTGAAAACTTATCCGCCCATCAGCCCGAAAATTACCGGGTTCATGCATGGGGCCGATTATAATCCGGACCAGTGGCAGCATAGTCCGGAAGTGCTCGAGGAAGATATCCGGCTGATGAAGCTGGCGAAATGCAACGTGATGGCCGTGGGCATCTTTGCCTGGGCCGCCCTGGAACCCGAAGAGGGGACGTTTACGTTCGAATGGCTGGACCGGGTGCTGGACCGGTTTGCCGCGAACGGAATTTACGCGTGGCTTGCAACGCCAAGCGGCGCTCGGCCGGCATGGCTGTCGCAGCGGTATCCCGAGGTGCTGCGGGTTTCCGAGAACCGGGTACGCAATTTGCATGGAGGACGGCACAATCACTGCTACACTTCGCCGGCTTACCGGGAGAAAACCCGCATCATCAACACGAAGCTGGCGGAGCGGTACGCCAACCATCCGGCCGTGGTCGGCTGGCACATCTCCAACGAATACGGCGGAGAATGCCACTGCGATTATTGCCAGGAAGCGTTCCGCGAATGGCTGAAAAAGCGCTACGGCACGCTTGAAGCGCTGAACCGCGCCTGGTGGACGGCGTTCTGGAGCCATACGTACACGGACTGGTCGCAAATCGAATCTCCCGCCCCTCACGGGGAGAAGATGGTCCATGGTCAGAATTTGGACTGGAGACGGTTCGTGACGGACCAAACGGCGGATTTCTGCAGGGCCGAAATCGCCCCGCTTAAGGCGATCCGGCCGGATCTGCCGGTGACGACCAACATGATGGACTGGTTCGAGGGCCTGGATTACCGCAAATTTGCCGACATGCTGGACGTCATCTCCTGGGACGCGTACCCGACCTGGCATGATACGCAGGAGCCGGGCAAGCTTGCCGCCTGGTTCTCGTTCAATCACGACCTGTTCCGTTCGCTTAAGGGCGGGCGGCCGTTCATGCTGATGGAAAGCACGCCGAGCCTGACGAACTGGCAGCCGGTCAGCAAGCTGAAACGGCCGGGCATGCACCTGTTGTCGTCGCTGCAGGCGGTGGCGCACGGTTCGGACACCGTGCAGTATTTTCAGTGGCGGAAAAGCCGCGGTTCGAGCGAGAAATTTCACGGAGCGGTCGTGGACCATGTGGGTCACGAGCATACGCGCGTATTTCAGGATGTGGCCGAGCTGGGCGGGCTGCTGGATACGATCGCCGAGGTGACCGGCTCCGGCGTTCCGGCGGAGACGGCGATCATCGCCGACTGGGACAACCGCTGGGCCGTGAAGGATGCGCAAGGACCGCTGAACCGGGGCATCGACTACGAAAACACGGTGATGCAGCACTACCGGGCTTTGTGGAACATGGGCGTACCCGTGGACGTCATCGGCTCCGAAGACGATTTTTCCAGGTATAAGCTGATCGTGGCACCGATGATGTATCTGTGCACGGAGCAAGCCGGCGCCGCCCTGGAGGCGTTTGTCGCCGGGGGAGGCACGCTTGTCGCCACGTACTGGTCGGGGATCGTCAATGAAAGCGACCTGTGCCATTTGGGCGGATTCCCCGGGCCGCTGCGGCAGGTGCTCGGCATTTGGTCCGAGGAGATGGACGGCCTGCATGAAGGCGAGCGCAACGAGATGGTATGCCTCAAAGACAACGCATTGGGGCTTGAAGGATCATACGGGTTATACGACCTGTGCGATTTGATCCACCCGGAAGGCGCCCGGGTGCTTGCCGAATACGGCGACGATTTTTATGCAGGGCGTCCGGTGCTGACGGTTCATGCTTACGGGGAAGGCAAAGCGTATTATTTGGCATCGCGGGCGAAGGAGCCGTTTTACGCCGATTTTTATGCTCGGTTGATCCGGGAGGCCGGGGTCCGCCAAGCGATCGATACGGAGCTTCCCGAAGGGGTCACGGCACAGCTGAGATCGGACGGAGGCACGGACTACGTGTTCGTTCTGAACTTCAGCGGCCGGGTGCAGCAGGTAAAGCTCGATTCCAGGCAGTACACCGACGTGTTGAGCGGGGAAACCGTAGAGGGCGGAATGGAGCTGAACAAGCACGGTTTCCGGATCTTGAAAAGGAAGACGAGAAATTTGCTTTAGGGATGAAAGGCGGGGCCGTCCATGGCTCCGCTTTTTGTATGCCCGATGGGGATACGGCAGCCTGGCATAAGCCGGCGGCGAATACGCCGCCAAAGTTTTCGTTTATGGGGCCACTCGTTCGAACGAACCCGAAATACGGGCTGCACCCTTTGCTTTGTTGAGGCTGAGAATCAGCCACAAGCAGTGAAGAAGCAGGATCGCGAGGACGACATAATCCATTACGGAAACCGACCGGCCGTCAGGGCCGAGAAATTGGATCAGGTTATGGATGAAATGATAGAAAATCAGCGGAAGGATGTTTTTGTTCTTGACGATGAGCAGGGCTAGGGCAGCGCCCGTCAGCAGGGCGTAAACAAGCTGAACTACCGTGTCTTCGGCGCTTTGGCCCGACAACATGTTCAGCATATGCGTGACGGAGAACAGCAGGCTTGAGGTGATGACAGCGGCGGTAATGCTTTTTTTGCGAAGCAGAATATGCAGAATCAGACCCCGGTACACCGTTTCCTCCACGAAACCGACCAGCAAGGTGAAAAAAACGAAAAACAGAGCCTCGCGGACCGAAACGGTTCTAAACCCGTTCAAAGCGATGCATCCCAGTACCAGGACAAGCGGGAGGTAGTAGACCAAATTTTGTCCCGGAATGGCGTTTAACGGCAGGAAGCCGTAACGGCGCCAGCTTTTTTTCCATGTCAGGCCGATCAGCAGGACGATCGAAATCGGAATAAAAGCGATCAGCACGGGCGCGGTGTAGCTCAGCTTCTGAACGGTGGCGTAGGCTCCGGCGGCGAACATGGCTACAAGGAGCAGCAGTTCGATCAGGACAACGCTGAGGATGGGGCGTTTTTCCGAAAAAGGGACGTTAAGGTTTACCGGTGTGACCGTTGTTCTCATGGCTCGATTCCTCTCCTTTAAGCAATTGATCCACATAATCTTTTAACATAAGAAAAAAATGCCTTCCGTACGACAGCACGGAAACCCTGAAGTAATGCTTCTGCGGGTCGGGAATTTCCGCAAGCTCCCCGGCCACGATCTCCTCGACGGCCTGCAAGCGGCCGATCTCCCGGTTCAAGTTGTATCGGCATTCATGAAGGCGAAGCCTGCGGGTTTCATCATCCAAATAATCATAGAAAAAGACTCTCAGCAAAAATTCGTTCCGGTCCAGCGTGAGCGGCTTTTCGAGCCATTGCATGAAACGGCTGCGTCCTTCGGGAAGAAGGGAATATATCTTTTTGTTTTTGCTGCTGCCTTCTTCTTCCGTGACGGATACCCATTCTTTTTCGGCCATGCGCTTCAACGCCGGATACAGGCTGCCGTAGCTTGCTTTGTAAAACATGCCTACGGACAGGTCGATGGTTTTCTTCATCTCATACCCGCTCATGTCTCCTTCCATCAATAAACCCAAAATAATGTATTCGATCAATGCAGTTCACCTCTAATGTATCGATTCGATGTATCGTCTTGATATAAATATAGCGGCGAAGCAGTCGAATCGTCAAGGATATTTTTAACAAAAATTTCCGTGCTGATTCTGTCGGAAATATGGCCGGCATGGACTCGCTTCCCGGGATGTCTCCTGCTACAATAGAGTTTGTATGTCACGGAAGGAAGGTGTGGTCCATTGATTCACGGAATCGGGCATGACGTGCTGGAAATCAAGCGGCTTGCGCTTTTGCTAAGCGGACAGCTTGGATTCAGGTTCATGGAGCGGGTGCTTACCGAAAAAGAGCGGGAGGAAGCCAGAAAAAGAGGCGGGAAGCTGACGGAGTTCGTTGCCGGCCGTTTTGCCGCCAAAGAGGCGATTTCCAAAGCTTTCGGCTGCGGCATCGGGAGTAAAATCGGCTTTGGCGACATCGAAATTTTGCCGGATTCCGTGGGGAAGCCGGTGGCCGTCCTGAGCAGGGAAGCGTGGGAACGCCTGAATCTTCCGGGCGAGCCGGAGTATGCCATACATTTGACCATATCCCATCAGACCGAGCTGGCTTCGGCGTTTGCGGTGATCGAAAAAAGAGCGTAAAGCTTTTGGGAGAAGAAAGCGGAAGGATTTGAAGCAGCGTTATGGATCAAGCGGAACAAAAAGAGTATTTCAGCGGGCACCTGCTGGAATGGTACATGGAAAATAAACGGGATTTGCCGTGGCGCCGCCACCGGGATCCTTATTATATTTGGGTATCGGAAATCATGCTGCAGCAGACGCGCGTCGATACCGTGATCCCTTATTTCAACAGGTTTATCGAAAGGTTTCCGACCGTCGAGGCTTTGGCGGACGCGCCGGAGCAGGACGTGCTGAAATGCTGGGAGGGCCTTGGGTATTATTCGCGCGCACGAAATCTTCAGGCGGCCGCCAAGCAGGTAAAGGAGCTTCACGGCGGACAGGTGCCGGATGACAGGGCGGCGGTATTTGCGCTCAAAGGCGTCGGCCCGTACACGGCGGGGGCGATTCTCAGCATCGCCTTCAACAAACCGGAGCCGGCGGTGGACGGCAACGTGATGCGCGTGCTGTCGCGCTATTTTTTGATCGAAGAAGACATCATGAAAGGAAGCACGAGGGCGCTCATGGAGGGACTCGTCACGGAATTGATCCCCGAAGGACGGGCTTCGGATTTTAACCAGGCGCTGATGGAGCTTGGCGCGCTCGTATGTACGCCGAAATCGCCGCACTGCTTGACCTGCCCGGTCATGGAGCATTGCGCCGCAAGGATCGAGGGAGTGGAGGAATCGCTCCCGGTGAAAACCAAAGCGAAACCGCCGCGTCCGGAGTACCGGATGGTCGCTCTGGTCGAAGGATCGGGTCCGCACGAAGGCAAGGTCCTGATCCGTCAACGTCCGCAGGAGGGACTGCTCGCCCGAATGTGGGAGCTGCCGCATGTGCAGATTCCGCAAAGCCGCAAGGGAAGGCTCCCGGACGAGCCGGCCATGGATATCGTGGCGGACATGCTGCTGGAAGAGGGGATTCACGCACGGCCGGAAGGGTTCATGATGGATGCCGAGCATACGTTCAGCCATATTCATTGGAACCTTCAGGTGTACCGCTGCCGCGAAGAGGATTTGCTTTCCGTGGCCGTGGCCGAATCCGGGGAGGCTTACGCGGCTGATGCTGATCCTGACGGTGGCACGCAACGCCCGCAGTACCGCTGGATCAGCGAAGAAGAGATGGAGCTGTACGCGTTTCCGAACGTGTTCCTGAGAATTCTCAGGGAGCATTTTAAGGGGAAGCGGCCTTAAGTCGAATTGTGGAAGCGCGGAGTTGGTTGAATACAATGTTAAACATCTTATGGTGAAAATAAAAATGGATGGAGGTTTCAGAGATCTGAACTCTATCCATTTTTTGTTGTTTACAGCAGCATTTTTGTTCAGTCTGGATTTTGTAAAATTCGATTCCGGCTGCTCCCGGGTAAAATATATAGACGAATTAAACCGTTTCGCTCTATCTATTGCTGATTGAAAGTCGCTCTTTGGATTTTTGCAAAATCCTCCACTAAATCGACCCTCGATTATAAAACTATCGTATCCCGTTAGTTTAATCCGCTATGCTTGCTTTTTGCTTCTTTGGAGGAGTTTACCCCACGGCCATTGTGATGCTGATTGAATGATGACAGGATGATCTTTCCACGGCCATGACCGCTTTCGATCTCTCGATGAGCTTCTTGGGCCCGGTGAAGCGGAAGGACGTTTCGGATATGGATGTCCACCTTGCCTTGGGTATAAAGATCAACAAGCTCTGCCAGTCTCTCCTTGCTGCGTTGGCCGTCAAGCTGCCGGATGCCGAGCTGCCGGGCGAGATCGCCCGGCAGCATCGACACGATTCGGCTTCTGTTGCGGACAAGATCGACGGTCATACGCAGGACGTCGTCCCCTCCGGCCGCATGCAACGCAGCATCCACGCCGCCTGGGGCGGCAGCGCGCACGCGCTCTGCCAGCCCATCACCGTAGCGGACCGGAATGGCGCCCAGCCGGCGGAGGTAATCATGATTCGCTTCGCTCGCCGTGCCGATAACGGTCTTCGCTCCCCATGCAAAAGCAAGTTGTACGGAGAAGGTACCTAGCCCGCCCGCCGCGCCATGGATCAGTACCGTATCCCCCCTCTGAATTCCAAGGGCTTGCAAAGCCATATGCGCTCCCTGACCGTTCCCCGAAAATCCGCCTGCCGTTTCCCAAGGCATAAAACTTGGTTTGCGCACGATTTGTTCGGGGCTGACGACCACATACTCGGCATAACCGCCGAATGTCGTAAAGCCGAGTACTTCGTCGCCGGAATCAAAGCCGCTCACGCCTTCTCCTACTTGATCGATGATGCCGGCGAACTCATTGCCGGGAATGATCGGGAAAGGGCGGGAATGCGCAGCCGGAATGTTCCCCTCACGAGCCCAACAATCGAACGGCATTACCCCTGCCGCTCTAACGCGGACTCTAATGAAGCCGGGACCTGCCACAGGGAGTGGAAGTTCGGCCAGCTCTAATACTTCGGGCGAACCAAAATGATTGAAAACAACAGCTTTCATGCCGTTCACTCCTTTATTTCAAATATGATGACGAATAGCTTCAGTCATGCTTGCGAATCCCATCCCGAAATGAAGCTAAGCAATCCCCTTTCCTGTATGTTCACAAGCGTTTGCCGGAACGCCGCATTGATTTTCCTTTGAATCCCATTTTATAATCAACATGTGATAAACGAAAATATATATATAGTTATAATACTTATATACTTGAGTATATGATGTGGGAGGATCGGCATGGAACTTCTTCAACTGCAGTATTTCAGAACGGTAGCCAGGCTGGAACATATGACAAAAGCCTCTCGGGAGCTTAGAATCGCGCAGCCGGCGCTCAGCAAGACGATCTCGAGGCTGGAGGAGGATATCGGCGTTCCGCTATTCGACAGGAACAAAGGAAAAATCCGTTTGAACCTGTACGGAAAGGCGTTTTTGAACAAAGCGGAGCAGGCGCTGCGGCTGTTGGAAGAGGGGAAACGGGAGGTGGCCGACCTGGCCGGATTGGAGAAAGGCGGCATCCATTTAGCCACATCGAACTTGGACCGGATGGCTGGGGCGATGAACGAATTTTTGGCCCTGCATCCGGAGGTGAACTTGCGTATTTCCCATGTTTCTCCGGCGCAGTCGGCTCATCATATTGCTTCGGGTGAAGCCGATCTGAGCTTTTCGCCGCTGCCCGTGGAGCAAACCGATTGCGCCCAAGTTCCGGTACTAAGCGAGGATTTGTATCTGGCAGTTCCTCTCGGGCATCCGTTTGCTGGGCGCAGCCGTATATCCTTGAAGGAAGCGGCAAGGGAGCCCTTTATCGGGTATCGGGAGGATTTTATATTTCAACAAATGAATGACGACATTCTGAAACAGGCTGGCGCCGTCCCCCGGTACATTTGCAGGGTTGACGAACCCCCGGCGATTCTGAGCCTGGTCCGAGCCGGAATCGGTGTTGCTTTGTTCGGCTGCAAAAGGGGAGAGAATGCCGATTCGGACCTCGTTTTAGTTCCGGTCGAGGATCCCGGATGCCGGCGCCAATATTACTTGGCATGGCATGAACAGCGGTACCTGTCGGCCGCTGCCCGGGAATTCCGCGATTTCGTCGTCCAGTATTTCGCAAAAAATTGACCGGAACCCGGCACGGGCCTTGAGGGGCGTGTTTCCAAATGATCTTGCTGCAGCAATAAAAAAGCGGTTCAAGCCTAGGCTTGAACCGCTTCTCTAGGGATCGGACGGCAACGGAACGGCCCGTCACCTCATGAACCCTTATTATTTTTTGGCAGCGTCGTAACGTTTGCCGACTTCGTCCCAGTTTACAACGTTCCAGAAAGCGGCGATGTAATCAGGGCGTTTGTTTTGGTATTTCAGGTAGTAAGCATGCTCCCAAACGTCCAGGCCGAGAACCGGAGTTTGGCCTTCCATGATCGGGTTGTCTTGGTTCGGCGTGCTTGTGATAGCAAGTTTGCCGTCTTTGCCGACAACCAGCCAAGCCCAGCCGCTACCGAAACGGCCTGCAGCCGCTTTGGCGAAGTCTTCTTTGAATTTATCGAATCCGCCCAGCTCGCTGTCGATCGCTTGAGCCAAAGCGCCGGTTGGAGCGCCGCCTCCGTTTGGTCCGATGATTTCCCAGAACATGCTGTGGTTGGCATGGCCGCCGCCGTTGTTGCGTACTGCGGTACGGATGCTTTCAGGCACGCTGTCCAGGTTGGTCAGCAGCTCTTCCAAGCTTTTATTTTGCAGTTCAGGAGCGTTTTCCAACGCTGCATTCAAGTTCGTTACATAGGTGTTATGGTGACGGTCGTGGTGGATCTCCATCGTTTGGGCGTCGATATGCGGCTCGAGCGCATCGTTGGAGTAAGGAAGTGCAGGTAATTGAAATGCCATGATAAATACCTCCTGTATTGTTTTCTTTTTATTCAAGGAATCAATGAACATTGATCCTCTTCATAAAGGAAACTCCGCGGTTGGCGAAGGCTTCCTTTATTGACCGGTTTCAAACAGTAATGCTTCCAAGTACAATTAAACCGTATTTTTTCAATTAAATCAACATTTATGTTTAAAAAGTCTGCGTGACCGTGCGATTAGGTTATAAAGGCCTATAACCCATATTAACCATTACCCGTTTTACGGATAATTATGCGCGGACAAATAACCAATATCTGGTTTTATAAACTTATATTACATTGAAAACGTTTGCTATAAAGCGCTTTCAAAAGAAAAAGCGTGTTTTTTAAAGAAAACTATGCTTTAATGGATGATAAAGCAGGAATTTAACGTTTTTTGTCGTAATATTTATTCTGGATTATAAGAGGAGCTTGATCTTCCGAGGATCCAAACAAGCTGACGAAAAAGGGAGATTTAATCATGCGTGTTCGTTCCTTTCAGTTAAGTGATTGTACCGATGTGACCGAATTGATGAAGATTGCCTTGTCCGAAGAATGTTACCGGAATACGATGGGGCCGTTCTCCAGGCAGTTGTCCTGGGATTCGGAGCTGATTTTGGTCGCAGAGGAAGACGATGAAATCGTGGGCGCGTTGATCGGCACGATCGAGCACAACCACGGCTGCTATTACCGCATTGCCATTCATCCCGACTACCGCCGCCAAGGCGTCGGCAAAGCCCTTGTGTCGGCGATGGAGCAGCGTTTCCAGAACCGGAAGGTGAGCCGGATATGGATCGCGGGCGACGAGCATAACCAAGCAGCGATGCCTCTTTACGAAGCGATGGGTTACGGTGCCAACAAGGTGCTAGAAGCATTCCAGAAGCTGAGCATCATAAGCCCGCAGCACTAATTTAGTTTCATAACTAAAAATAACCTTTGCGTGTGTGCGGCCGCCGTCCGGACATGCCCAAAACGCCAGAAATTACAAAAAACACATCCATTATTGTTGTCAACAAACAATATTTTCTATATTGAGCATATCTTTGCTGCCGTTGCAAAACCGCGCAAGATATGCTTTTCTGTATATAAGGGGAATTTGTCTAAAAATGAGGTGTGGCATGAATCAAGCTCGACTGCAAGAGCAGGGGCGCTCCGGGAACGATCCGGGACGGCCGCCCGAAGCGGAACCGAAAAAGCGCAGTTTTGCCGCCGAAGTGTGGGACTGGGCGAAAACGATCGTCATTGCGTTCGTTATCATGATGCTGCTGAATTTGTTCGTGTTTAACCTGTCGATGGTCAAAGGCCAATCCATGCAGCCCACGCTGCATGAGAAGGAACGGCTGTTTATCGATAAAATCGTGTACGATTTCAAATCGCCGAGCCGGGGCGAAATCGTGGTGCTGCATGATCCGAGCAACGGGCCGGATAAAAAGGAATATCTGGTCAAACGGATCATCGGCGTTCCCGGCGATACGGTGGAGGTCAAAGACCACAAGCTTTACGTGAACGGCGAGGTCCAGACGGAGCCGTATACCGAGGTCGAAATTCAGGATCCGGATTTCGGTCCGGTCAAGCTGGACAAGGATCATTATTTCGTGATGGGGGATAACCGGCATGCCCGCGCCAGCAAAGACAGCCGCTCTTTCGGCAGCGTCAGCGCCAAAGCGATCGTCGGCAGGGCCGAATTCATTTTTTGGCCGATCTCCCAAATCAAGGGCTTGTAACATCGGTTTGAATGCATGCTGTAAAGGAGGCGCAAGCTTTTGACAACCATGAATCCATCCGCTTATGCTCCTCCGCCTTCCCGGTGGGAGCAGCTGAAGCAGGAAATCAAGGAGGCGGCGGCCGATTTCGGCATCGACGAGATCGGCTTCGCTTCCGCGGACCCTTTCGTATCGTTAAAAGCCATTTTGCAAAATCACCGGGACCTTGGGTATGAGTCCGGCTTCGAGGAGCCGGATTTGGATAAACGAATCACCCCCGCATTGCCTTCCGCAGAACCAGCCTCGCTGATCTCCATCGCCGTCGCGTATTCCTCCAAAATGCCAAACCCGCCGAAAAACGAACCCGGCAAATACCGGGGCGTCTTGTCGCGTTCATCTTGGGGCAAGGATTATCATCAGGTGCTGCGCGAGGCGATGGGAAAGCTGGAGGCTTTTATCCGCGAACGGGTGCCGGATGCGGTCATGGAAAGCATGGTCGATACCGGGGCGCTTGTGGACAGGGCGGTCGCCGAGCGCGCCGGAATCGGCTTCAGCGGCAAAAACTGCTGCATCATTTCGCCGAAATGGGGCTCCTGGATTTTTCTCGGCGAGATGGTCACGAACATCCCGTTCCCGCCGGATACGCCGGTGACGGAGGATTGCGGGGATTGCACGCTATGCATCGACGCTTGTCCGACGGGCGCGCTGGTCGGTCCGGGGCAGCTGAACGCGCAGCGCTGCATCTCCTTTTTGACGCAAACGAAAGGATTTCTGACGGACGAGGTCATGCGTAAAATCGGCAACCGGCTGTACGGCTGCGATACGTGCCAGGTGATTTGCCCGAAAAACAAAGGCAAGCATTGGACGCATCATCCGGACCTGTTGCCGGTGCCCGACAAAGACCGGCCGCTGCTGCTGCCGATTCTGGACATGAGCAACCGGGAGTTCAAAGAAAAATTCGGCGAAAGCGCCGCCGCCTGGCGGGGCCGGAAACCGATCCAGCGCAACGCGGTCATCGCGCTCGGTAATTACAAAGACAAATCTGCGGTGCCCAAACTCGGAGAGGTGCTGCTGAAAGATCCACGGCCGGAGCTGCGGGGAACCGCCGCCTGGTCGCTGGGACGCATAGGAGGCGAAGAGGCATTGGACATCATGAATAAAGCATTGGCGGAAGAGCAGGACGAGAAAGTAAGGGAAATGCTCACGGACGCCAAAGCGCAACTTCAATCGCAAACGAAAGCGGACGCAGCGGAAAACAAAAACGAGGCATCGGAATTTTCGCCGGCGCTCGGCGGAGAACCGGAAACGATTTATTATGACGAAATGCAGTCGATCATCGGGCCGTTAACGTTATGCGCCACCGACAAAGGGCTGTGCCTGATCGAATTCGGCAGCTTTAGCGTCAAGGAAGCCGTCCTGCAAAAATGGTCCCGCACCTGGTGCGGAGGCGGCGAATTGGAGCACGACGATGCACGACTGGAAGAGGCCAAACGCCAGCTTGGCGAATACTTCGCGGGCAAACGGCAGACGTTCGACGTTCCGCTCGATTTGCGCGGCACATCGTTCCAGCTTCAGGTTTGGGACGCAGTTGCCGATATTCCTTATGGAGAGATCCGCACTTACGGGACGATCGCAGAGACCATAGGGAGACCGAAAGCGATGCGGGCCGTCAGCGGAGCCGTGAACAAAAACCCCGTTCCGGTCATCATTCCCTGCCATCGCGTGCTTGAGGAAGGCGGAGGCCTGACGGGTTACAGCGGCGGGCTTGAAACGAAACGGAAGCTTTTGAACCACGAAAATGCGCTCCCCGAAAGAAACAAGCGGATCGAAGAGTAAAGCGGCGAAGGGTTCTTTTTTCGGCCGCTCCGAAATCGGGGGAAGACGATGAGGTATGTGAGCATAGACCATGTGGAGCCCGGGCAGTATTTGGGCAAAACGATCTACTCCGCGAACGGGACGGTGCTTTTGGGCGCCGGCGTTCAATTGACGGTGTACATGATCAGCACGCTCAACCGGATCGGCGTGACGATGCTGTATATCCAGGATCCGATGTTCGAGGACGTCGAGACGGACGATATGCTCAGCGAGGCCACGAAGCAGGGCATGATCCAAGCCATGAACAGCACGTTCGAGGCGATCCGTTCCGGCAAGGATTGGAACACCCAGATGATCGGGAGCAGCGTGGACAGCTTGTTGACGGACGTGATGAGCAACAAGGAAGTGTTGGTCCAATTGACCGATATCCGGACGAAAGACAACGGCCAATATATACATGCCATCAACGTATGCCTGTTATCCAGCGTCATGGGCATCAACATGGGCCTCAACTATCAACAGCTGAAGGAACTTGCGACGGGGGCCCTCCTGCACGACATCGGCAAAACGGGCATGAGTGAAGAAGATCAGCTCATTCCCGACCTCAAAGGACATCATACCTGGAGAGGATACGAAAAGCTGAAAAGCAGAAGGGAATTCAGCCTCCTGATCGCGCACGTGGCCTTGCAGCACCATGAACGGGTGGACGGTCTGGGCCTTCCCCGGGGACTTGCGGGGGATGAAATTCATCTGTACGCCAAAATCGTGTCGGCGGCGGACACCTACGAACGGCTCGTTCATCCGCTGCATCCGCAGGCCAAACAGCTGCTGCCGCACGAAGCCTGCGAGGAAATGATGGCGATGTCGGAAAAGCAGCTGGACCATGAAGTGCTGCTGCAGTTCAACCGGATCGTATCCGTTTATCCGAACGGGACGGCGGTACGTTTGTCCACCAAGCAAACGGGCGTCGTCGTCCGCCAGCATCGCGGCCTGCCCGGGCGTCCGGTCATCCGGATCGTTCAGGGGGAGGCCAGCCGGTTCGACGTCAAAGAGCTGGATTTGGCGAAGGAGACGACGGTATTCATCGAGGCGGTTTTATCGTAGAAATCCATTTGCGAGCCACACGGGGACATGCTATGATAGGTTCGTGTTGCTATGCACGCAAAGTATTGATTTATAACGATGAGGTGGCGGAACATGCAATATGTCATTCCTGTGATTACGCTGATCGTCGGCTTGGTCGGCGGCTTTTTTATCGGCGTGTTTTATTTGCGCAAGCAAATGGAGAAAATGCAGAGTGATCCACAAATGCTGCAAAAAATGGCCAAACAGATGGGGTATAATCTAAACAATCGTCAAATGCAGAAAGCGCAGCAAATGATGAAAAACAATCCGCAGTTCAGCGGCAAAAAGAAGCCTGGCGGAGGCAAACGCAAATAAGCCGGATTGTCGATAAATCCGTGAAGCGACAAAAAAGAAGCCGCGAGAGGAGGGAAGTGCCGTGGCCGGCGTTAAAGACTACGTAAACAACAAGGTTCGGGAAAACCGTGAACAGGTGGAACACCACATCGCGGAAATTTTGAAATTGATCGGCGAAGACCCGCAGCGGGAGGGCCTGCTTGAAACCCCTGCGCGCGTGGCGCGGATGTACGAGGAAATTTTTGCGGGGTACGAAGTGGACCCGAGGGATGTGCTGGGCGTTACCTTCGATGAAAACCACGAGGAGCTCGTGATCGTCAAGGATATCGTTTATTACAGCCAATGCGAGCATCATATGGCTCCGTTTTTCGGGAAAGTCCATATCGGGTACATTCCGAGCGGCAAAATCGCGGGACTGAGCAAGCTGGCCCGTTTGGTGGAGGCGATCACGCGCCGTTTGCAGGTTCAGGAACGCATCACGTCGCAAATTGCCGACATCATGGTCGAAGTTCTGCAGCCTCATGGCGTCATGGTGGTCGTGGAAGGCGAACATCTGTGCATGTGCGCCCGCGGCGTGAAAAAGCCGGGCAGCAAAACGGTGACATCCGCGGTCCGCGGCATTTTCCGCGAGGACCCGGCTTCCAGAGCCGAGTTTTTGTCTTTGATCAAAGAATAATCGGAACATCATAAAAAGGCATCATGGAAGACCCGAATCGGATCTTCGATGATGCCTTTTTTGTTTGCCCGGGCTTCGGAAGCGCCTTGATCCAAACGGGCGAAAGGCTGTTTACCGTTTGTTTTGGATCATGGGCGCATTGTCGATGTCCTTCCGTTCGGCAAGCTTCACGTTGGCGAGGAAGGAGGAGACGCGGCGAAGATACTCGCGCGGATGCTCGCGGAAAATGAGCTCATGATGGCTGTTTTTGACGATCCAAACGTCCGAATACGGATTCGACTGGTTGGACGCCAATTTTTCGGCAATCGGATAAGGGGCCTTCTCGTCCTCCGTGCCGTGAACGAAAAAGATCGGGAACGGGTAATCTTCCTTTTTGACCTGCTGGTAAGGAATTTGGTGAAGGCTCGTTCCGTTAAGCACCGGGAACAGCAGCTCCAAAATTTCGAGCGACGGATGGCGCGGCAGGTCGATTTGGTTTTTGATATTATGGTACAACGTGTCCGGCTCCAGCAAAAAGGTGCTGTCCAAAATCATCGCGTCGATATCCTTGGTTTGCAGCCCGGCTTGAAGCGCCGTCCCGGCTCCCATCGAAAAGCCCCACACGACGATCTGCTTCGCGCCGCGTTGTTTGGCCAGCTCGATCGCCCCGAGCAGTTGCTGCGATTCGGCTTTGCCGCCGGTGGCCACCGCCTTGCTGGTCTGGGACGCGAAGCCGTAATCGAACATGATGACGTTAAAATTCATCCGGTGCGCGTAATGGGCCAGATCGTACATCGGAATCCACGTTTCCTCGCGGTTTGCGCCGTAGCCGTGGCTGAACACGATTGTTTTTTTCGATCCGGCGGCGGGAATGTACCAGCCCTGCATCATCCGGCTGCCGTCCAAGGCGGGAAAGGTCACGTTTTCGTAGGCCATGTTTTTCGCCTGCTTCGGATTCGAATACAGCGGCGCAACGGTCGGGTTCGAAAGCACCCAAGCGATGTACGCGTGCAAGGCGATAAAACAAAATAGAAGGAAAAACACGACCGACAGCAGCAAGGCAACGAGAATATGCTTCACGCGGATCAGCCGCGGGGATAGTGGAATGGGTGTCTCGGTCAAGGGGGGAGAAATTTGGGCGTCGTTTCGGGTTGCCATATTCATGCGTGCCCCTCCTTTATATCAAAATTTCAGGATTCTACAAATTTCGAGCCTGTCTCTAGTTTACCTATTATACACCCGATTCGGAAACAGAAAAAATTTTACTCTATATCCTATGCGGTAGATCGCCTAAAGTCAATCGGCCTGGCCCCGAAAAACGGTTTCTTTTTTTAGCGCCGCCCAAACAGATTTTTAGCGAAAAAGTAGACTTTGGGGGCTGAATTTTTTATAATTATTGTAACCATGTTTCATTTGGTGAAACATTAAGAGGGGCGGGAACAGGAATGGAAGACCGCAAATTAACCGTACGCGCCGTCGAGCGCGCGCTTGACATATTGATGTGTTTTACCAAAAGCAGCGAGCTCGGGCTGACCGAAATCGCCGGGCAGATCGGCCTGCATAAAAGCACGGTGCATCGTTTGATGACGACGCTCGAGGAGAAGGGATTCGTCGCGCGGGATGCGGCAACGGAAAAATACCGCCTGGGGCTGAAGGTATGGGAGCTGTCCACGCATCTGTCCAAAAGCGATGATCCGGCCGTGCTGCTTCTTCCGGCGATGGAGCGGTTGCGCGACCGACTCGGGGAAACGGTGAGCTTGTATTTGCGGGACGGAAAAGACCGCTTGCGGATCCAGGCGGTGCAGAGCAACCAGGCGATCCGCCGCGTGGCCCAGGTCGGCGCCCGCCTGCCGCTGTACGTCGGAGCTTCGAGCAAGGTGCTTGTCGCTTTTGCTTCGGAGGAAGACCGGCGGGAGTTGTTCGGCGATCCGGAATGGCCGGAGATGCCCGATCCGGAAGGTTATCTTCGCATGCTGGCGGAGATCCGGGAGCGCGGATACGCGACCAGCTTCGAAGAGCGCGAGCCGGGAGCGGCCGCGGTAGCCGTGCCGATCGTGAACCGGAGGGGGGAAGTGGCTGCGGCGCTTTCCGTATCCGGTCCGATCAGCCGGATCGGCGAGGATACGCTGCATGAGTTTGCGCCGGTACTGATGGAAGCGGCCCATGAAATGGGACTGATGATCTAGACGGCAAAAAGCCCGCGTCGACCGTAAACGTAACGGTCGGCGCGGGCTTTGTTTGATTTTATACCTCGATATGCTCTTTGAACCAGCGGACGATATGGCTGAGGCGTCTTGTGCGAAGATACGGATTGCCGCTCCGGGACAGATTGTGATCCGCCCCCGGGAAACGGATCAGCTGCGTTTCTTTGCCCAGCCGCTTCAGCGCGACGAACATCTGCTCGCCCTGCTCGATTGGACAGCGCATGTCCTGCTCGCCGTGAAGGATGAGCAGCGGGGTGCTTACGTTTTTGACATAAGCAAGCGGGGAATGCTTCCACAGCTTTTCGACGTCATCCCACGCATTGCCCCAGATTTGGTCCTCCGTGAAGTGGTAGCCGATATCGCTCACGCCGTAGAACGAAAGCCAGTTGCAGATGGAACGCTGGGTGACGGCCGCCTGAAAGCGGTTCGTATGGCCGACGATCCAGTTGGTCATAAATCCTCCGTAGCTTCCGCCGGTCACGCCGAGACGGGAGCCGTCCACGAAAGGATAGTGGTCCAGCACGTAGTCCGTAAATTCCATCAGGTCGAGGTAATCCCGTCCTCCATAGTCCCCGCGGACCGTGTTGACATGGACCTGGCCGTAGCCGTGCCCGCCGCGCGGATTCGTGTAGAATACCGCATAACCGGCGGCGGCCAGCAGCTGGAACTCATGCATGAACGTATGGCCGTACATGGCTTGCGGTCCGCCGTGGATTTCGAGAACGGCCGGTACCTTGGAGCCTTCCTTGAAGCCGATCGGCTTCATGATCCAGCCCTGCATCGGCCAGCCGTCTCCGGCCGCGTACCGGAACTCTTCCGGCTCGCTCAGCGTCAGCTCGCTCCATAGCTCTTTGTTGCATTCGGTCAAGCGGGTTTCCGTTCTGCCCTGCAGTTCCAGCCGGTACAAATCGCCGGGGTGCAAAGGATCGGCAGCGGCAAATACGAGGCTGCCTTCCGGCGTCAGGGCGAACTGGTAGATCTCGCGGTCCCCGCCGGCGACGATTTCGAATTCGGAGCCGTCGAGGGCATAACGGGCGATCTCGACGCGCCCCAGCTGGCTCACCTGAAGGTACACATGCGCTCCGTCCGGGCTGAAGACCGGCGGCGTTCCGGCGCCTGCGCGCATATCGCTGACGCAGCTGTGGCCGATCTGAATGTCGAGATCGGTATAGAGGGCGCGGTATTCGCCGCCTTCCGCCGGGATGAGATATATGCGGGTCAGCGTGGCGTAACCGCAGGACAGATCATCCGCAAGCATCAGGATGGATCCGCCGTCCGGCGTATAGCTGACGGAACCGATGCTGATTTTGCCGTCCGTCAGCCGGCGCGTTTCGCTTCCCGTACGATCCGTTACATACAGATCGTTCGTCGGTCTCAGATCGGCGTCGGCATACTCGTCCGTAGGCAGCTCCGCCGTATACGCGATGCGACTGCCGTCCGGCGACCAGGCGAAAGCCCCGACGTCAAACGCGCCCGACGTTATCTGGACGCTGCTTGCGCCCGCGATGTCGAATACGAATAAATGCGATCTGCGGCCGCTTCGCGAACCGACGCCGTCGGCTTTGTAACGGATGCGGTCCACGATTTTTTCCTCGGGCAGCGCAGGTTCGTCCTTGGCTTTGGCGTCCAATTGCTCTTCCTTGTCGTCCGGCGCTTCGGCTTTAAGAAGCAGGGCGGAACCGTCCGGCGACCATTTGAATGCGCTTACTCCATGCTTCAATTCGGTCACGGCCTGGGCTTCGCCGCCATGGGCGGGCATGATCCACACCTGGCGCGCATCGCCTTTTTTCCGGAGAAAAGCCAGCTGCGAACCGTCAGGGGACCACTGCGGCGCTCCGTCCTGCTCGCCGGCCGTAAACGGAACGTCCGCGCCGCCGGGCTGAATCAGGCGGATTTGGGTCACGTATCCGTCATGTTTGTCGTTGACCGATTTCAGTATGTACGCAGTCGCGCCGTTTTCGGGCGAGACTGCAGGATCGCTTACCCAGCGGATGCGGTACAGGTCCTCGGCTGTCATTACGCGTTTCTCACTCATCGAAAAAGACCTCCCATATAAAAGATGAACCATTTCATGAGTTCATTATCCCAGAGATTGGACGTAAATTCCATCCCGATTCCTTCGGAAGCCGAGAACCCCGCAGTCCGTTACTTTTTCTGAATCCACGCCGCGATATCGGAGATCAGCGCGGAAGATACGTTGGACGGCATCGCATATTCGGCACCGATGGAGATGCCGTCGTATTCCGCGAGCAGATGATTCATTTTCGGATACGACTTGAATTCGACGCCGCTCCGGCCTTGAAGCGATTTTTTCCACTCATTGAACTGGTTCATCGTTACCTGCCAGTCGTTTTCGCCTTGCAGGACGAGCATCGGCGTTTGTTGCTTGACGGCCAGATCGACGGGTTTATAGTTTTTCTGCTCAAACCACCAATACGCCGGGGAGAGCGGGAATTTTTCCGGCATATGGTCCACGGTATACTGCGGATCGTTCACCAGCTGGGCGATTTGAGTCCATGCAGCCGCCTGCTGTTCGAACGGGGCAGGGTCCTGGCCCAGCTTTTTGACGCGCGCAACCAGCTCCTGCTGCTGCTCGATCAGCGTATCGGCAAACTTCAGGCTAGGGCCCGAGAGCACGATCGCGCCCGCGATGTCCTTGCTTTGGTCCGCATCGATGATCAGCGGCATCGCAAAACCGCCTTGGCTGTGGCCTGCGACGAAGATCCGGCCCGGATCGATCTTAGGCGTTTGTTTGAGCAGCTTGACGGCGGTGACGGCGTCATCCACGGTTTCCTTCTTCAGCGTGAACTTCGGATCGGCCGCAACCTTGAAGGTATGCTCGTAGGTCACCTTGTCATAGCGAAGAACGGCGATGCCTTTGGCCGCCAAACCGACGGCCAGGTCGCGGAACGGCTTGGCCGCGCCCATCGAGGAATCGCGGTCATGAGGCCCGGAGCCGTGGACAAGCACGACGGCAGGGAACGGTCCTTCGCCTTGCGGAAGGGTCAACGTGGCGGGCAAGGCCCACTGGCCTTCACCGATGCGCACTTCCTGTTCCGTATAGGCGGCCGGGTTGTCATAAGCGGGCTTTTGGTATCCCCCAGAGCTGGAAGGGCCGATATACATGTCATCCACCCGGCCTTCGCCATTCAGCCTGAGCGTTACTTCCACCGGCATTTGTCCCCACTGAAGCAGATAGGAAACGTTGCGGTAGACGGCATTCGTTTGCTCCGTTCTGGCAGCGGGTTTCGAAGGCGCCTTCCCATACAGCTGCTCGTAATTGCTCCACAAGCCGTTGACGGCTTGAACAGGCAGCGCTTTTTGGAAAGCGGGGCTCATGTATTCGGCGGCTTTGGCGCCGTTGCCCGCTTGCAGCTCCTTCAGAAACAAATCGGCGGCGTCTTGGGAAGCTTCCGGGTTGTTAGTTTCCCCCGGGGTTGCCGGTTGGCTGAAAATGCCGGAAAGGAAACCGGCAGGCACAAGCGTTTTGCCGGAAACGAGCTGAACCGGACCTCCCACGTTTACGGCTTTGCCGTTGAATACGCCTTGGGCTTTGCCCGGGGTCAGCACGAGGGTTTGGCCGCCTTTGACCAGCGTGACCGTGCGGGCAGCTTGATCCCAGCGAACCTCTACGCCCAGCTTGGACGCGGCTTCGCGTACCGACACGTACGCCGTCTTGTCCTTGGACGATTCTGCAGCGGCGGAGGCTGCAGGTACGGACAGCGCCAGCGCAAGGGATGCGGCGGCAAATTTGCGCAGTTTCTTTGAATTTTTTTTCATGACGTTTCCTCCTCTGGAGCGGTTAGCCCCTTTATATATAATGAAAGGCATCGTATGAAGGCGGAGGTTGGATTCTAGGATGTCCGATGCCGATGAAACCGCGGATGCTCCAATTTCGTTGATCAACCTGTGAAAAAACTGGCGGCAAATATGAGGAGCAGAATCCCCGCAAAAATCATCCATGCCGCCGGTCTGGCGAAATTGATCGTCCAGCCGATGCCCATCCGCTTTTCCACGAACATGGCCGGATCGTCCGGATTGTAATAAATAAAGCCGAGTTTCCAGAAACGGTCGTCATTCACGGCAGTCGCGCTGGCGGTCCCGGAAGGGCGGCCAATGCGGCGGCCTCCTTGTCCGGTCGTAAACGAGAGGACAAGGGCCATCACGATGATGATGGACGGCATCAGCAGCGTGATGGGAAACACGACGTTGCCGGGCAGATTGTAGCGCATATTTAGCTGAATAAACGACAGCAACAGCGTGATCAACATCCCCGAGACGACGTTAAACATCGACCACCGGAGGCGGAAAAGCGCATTCCGCTGCGCCGAAAGCTCGGGATGGTCGGGATGGATCTGCTGCTTGCTTTTCAGGATCATCCAGTTCATGAACATAAACAGGAAAATCATGACAAGCTGCATCAGGTTCGGACCGAGCACCGCCCGCAGCGATTTGTCGACGGAGCGGGTGATTTCGCCATGCCAGTCGTATTTCATCGCGATCGTCTCAGGGAATTGGTCGTAGTACGCAAACGCAAGGATGGCACTGATCAGCATGACGGCAATATGCAGGACGAACCAGCGGTTGGAAACCGTGATCTTTTTGCTGCGGAACCGGGTGTCGATCGCGATTTTTCCGCTCTGCTGCACCGCGGTCGGCAGGGAGGCCTTCGTTTTTTTCATTCTCAGGTAAAAGGCGAAGTTCATTGCTGCCGAGCAAACAATCACGGCGGTAATAAAGATGGATATTACGGCGGCCTGGCCTTCTTCGCCGGCGTTCATCAGCGAATACAGGCAGCCGAGCAGCAGGATGGCATACAACGTGCCGCTGATCCAGGCAAATTGTTGTCTCATCTGCCGCAGCTGCGGGCTGTGATACATCTCTTCGCTGACCGAAACGCCGAAACTGACGGTTTCCCTGCTGAGAAACGGTATGGAAATCAGCGCGATGATGATGGGGATGAAGAGGGCGACAATCATGAAAGCAGAAATCCAGTACATTATGCATTCTCCTTTTTGCCATGTGAGATGTCTTCATAAATGGATTCGACGATTTGCAGCAGGCTCGCCTTATCCATGCTCCGGCATATGGCTTCGGCGATCAGCGGCCTGAATTGCTCCGCCTGCTTCTGCTCAAACTCCGGCGTAGCGGGAGGCATGCCGTCCGGATTGACGACGACGCCTTTTTGCCTGTGGATCTGAATGTAGCCTTCCTGTTTGAGCAGCGTGTACGCTTTGTTGATGGTATGCAGGTTGACGCCGATATCCGCGGCAAGGCTCCGGACGGACGGGAGGTCTTCTCCCGGCTGCAGGCTGCCGCTCGCGATGCCTTCGATAATCTGATTAATCAGCTGCGTATAAATGGGAAGTTCCGACTGCATATCCAGACGGATGATCATAAGAAGCCCTTCTTTCGCAAACAAAATGTCAAAAGTGCAACTGTTATACTACAAATATAACAGATAGAATTTTGGGTGTAAATAAGGGCTTTGACCAAAGCCGCAGCTCAAAAAAGCCGCAAACGGCGGCCGGGCTTGCGCAAAAAAAGCGCCTGCTTAAGCAGACGCTTTGGTTCTCGAAGCGATAGGTTATTCACGTTGTTGTTTTTGCTTCATTTTTTTCATGAGCAGCTCTTTGAAGGTTGCGTTTTGCTCGAGGTTTTCCTTTTTCCTCGATGCGATGATCTGTGGTCTTGGATACGAATGGTGAAAAGGCGCAATGCGCGGCACATTCATCATGATCTCTCCTTCCGAAGGTTTGCTAGCCCTGCATGCGTCATGGCGGCAGCAAACCGGAAGCGCCCTTATTTTTCGGCGCGGCTTGTGTAGAACCATTACCCGTTTCATGGCGGTTATAAACATCATATTTCGAAACGCTCCATTTTGCAAAAAATGCGAAAGCGCAAACTGTTACGACATTTTATGTCGCATCACATCTCCTATAATGGGCATGTAACTCGGAAAAATGAATGAAAAGAGGTTGTATGTTCATGGCAAAAACGAAACGGGGACGCGTATTATGGAATTTGCCGTCCAGAGGCCGGGGGACATGTCCGGTTTGCGGCAGCGGGCGGATCAAGCTTTTATATACCCGCACGAGTACGGAAGGCGCATCCATGAAAGTCTGCAAAAAATGCTTTAAAGCCACACAAGAAAGGGTTGACGCCGCCAGCCGAAATCCGGAACCGGCCGTTCGGACGGAGTAAGGATCAAACGTTTTTCAGCAGGAAAAAGATTCAAAAACCGCTTGTATCCCAGAGCCTGCAAATGCTTCAATATAGCTGAAGGGCATGATCTTCTGACAAGGAGAAGCAAGATATGAGCAATATGCACAGGATTCACTGGTTTGACCAGCGGATTAGGGGAGGGCATTATCCGAGCAGCAGGGATCTTGCCCTTCAATTCGAAATTTCCAGAAGGCAGGCGCAGCGCGACATCGAATACCTTGCGGTTTCATTGCGGGCGCCGCTCGTTTATATAGCCAAACACCGTGGATACGGTTACGAGGATAAAACGTACATGCTGCCGCATTTGTACATGACGGAAGAAGAAAAGTCGGTGCTGAAATTTTTGGCCCGAAAATACGGGGAGTATAGCACCGATGCCCCGTCCGGCGTTCAGCGGGTCGCACACCTGCTGGGCAGGTTTGCGGGCGAGGAAGAAGGGGAGGGAGCCGGGAGGCTTCCTTATTTCGATGCCGATCCCCGGCTTATCCATATCAGCGGGCAGCTGTCGTTTGCGATCGAGCAGCGAAGGACCGTGCATCTCCATTACCGGTCCGAAAACGGAGAGTTCCGGGAGGACGTATGTCCGGTGCGTCTGGTGTCCCGATACAACGCCGATTATGTTGCAGCGTACCAAGAATATGAGGGGAAAACGCGCCTCTACCGGCTGGACGCCATCGAAAGCCTGCATGTGACGAATCGCATGTTCGAGATAAACGAAGCGGAGGACGTTCCTTTTGTAAAGGGCAGACCTCCCGCGATCCAACCTTTTACGGCCCGGCTTAGGCTGGATCGGGAGCTTCAGGGGGAGGCCTGGCATGGTTATCCGGCAAGACCCGCCGGGGACGGCTTTTACGACATCGACTTTTATGACGACGACGCGTTCCTGCAGCAGCTTTTGCTGGGCGGGTGGCTGAACCTGGTATCTCCCAAATGGCTGAAAACCAAGCTGCAGAACCGGTGCGGACAAATTTTAAAATGCTTGGATGGAGAGGAATGATGCCGATGGCCGAAGTGATTCTGCGCGGACTGGAGATGAAAAGGGAATCGAAGTCTTTTACCGACAGCCTGTACGCTGTCCTGACGGGAGCCGGGTTATTCTCCGGACCGAAATACAGGCTGTCCGCGCTGAGCGGCATGGCCTTCATCTTTTCCGTACATGAACGGCTGCTGCCGCTTTCGGTAACGGCTTACGGGGAGTGGGGGACAGTTCATAAGCGGGCCGCCGACAGCCTCGGCATTTTTACGGTGGCGGATGCAGGCAGGACGCGGCATCCCACGTTTAAGAAATATCAGCAGGATGCCGTCAAGTGGATCAAATCCAGCCTGGACCGCGGACTTGGAGCGGTGTATTGGCTTCCCGAATTCGGCGTCATCCACGGATATGACGATGCCGACCGGATTTTTTACGTGCAGGACGGGTACTCCGCGGAAAGCAAAATCGTGTTGTACGATAATTTCGGCATCAACTTCACCCCGTTTTGGTATGCGCAAATGTTTGGCGGGAAAGTGGACATCGGGGCCAAAGACATGGTTCTCGAGGCACTCCGTATGGCGCTGGACGATTGGGAGACCCCGCATCCGGTTCCCCCGAACCGCAGCATTGCTTCCGGAAGGAAGGCTTATTCGTATTTTATCCATGCGCTGGAGCAAGGGGACTTTGACTCGTTTGGCGCCGTTTATGTTTGGGATGCCTTTCGGGCCTCGAGGACGGAAATCATGCTTTTTCTGCAGGAGGCGTCCCTCATGTTTCCGGGGTTGCAGGAAGCGGCGGCATGTTACGAGCAGCTTGCGGGCATGATGGAACCGGCGGAGCGTTGGACCGTTTCCGCGAACCAGGGCCGAACGCTCAGCCAGGAGAGCATTCCGGCACTGATCGGGGTGCTGAAGGAGGCGGAGAAGCTGGAGGAGCGGGCGATGGGCGTTTTTAAAAGCATCTCCGTCCAATATCCGGATTTGAAACGGTCGACGGTTCCGCGATGGGGACTGCATACCGCAAGATAAACGGAAGGGAGAAGTTATGGCCAATACCATCCTGAAAGATTTGCGCATGACGACGGAGTCCAGATCCTACATCGATGCGATGCATGCGGTGTTGACCCATGCCGGCTGGACGTCCTGTTCCAAGGCGATGCTTGCCGGCATGACCGTTACCGGCTTCCGGTTTGCGGTCCATCGGCGTTTAACCGCCGAGTCGCCGACGGCATACAATTGGGTGGCGGAAAACTTTCTCGCCGCGGATTTTATGGGAGTTACTGCTTCGTCATCCGCCGGGTTTACCTTTCACCCGACGTTTCCGTTATATCGGCAGGAGGCGGTTGCCGAAATTAAGGCGTCGCTGGACCGGGGAATTGGAGCCGTGTTCTGGAAGGACTGCTTTGCCGTTGCAGCCGGATATGACGACGAAAAAGGCATCCTGTATTACGACGACGGCTCCGGGCATAGGCTGCAGCGATTGCCGTACGGGGAATTCGGACAGAATCGTTCCCCCTACTGGTATTATCAGATACTCGAAGATACGGTTGAGCTCGATCCGATCGAAATTTATAAGGAATCTCTTATGCAAGCAATCTACAAATGGGAGACGCATGACCGGATGCTCCCCGAAGCGGATTATGCCTGCGGCTCTAAGGCTTATGATGCGATCAAGCAGGCACTCCATGGAGGTGCATTCGATCCCGTTCAGGCCGGCGAGGTTTTCGAATGTTATGCGGCCGCCAAAAGGGATGTCGGCGAATATACAGGCGTGCTGGCGTCTTTATGGCCGCAGCTTGAACCGGCGGCTCAAGCTTACCGAAAGACGGCACAAGCGTTTCGCGAGGTGCTGGGCCTCATTGCCGAGGATCCAAGCATGAAACGACAGGCCCGAAATCTCGTTCGATTATTCGATGAAGCGCAGCGTGCGGAGCAGGAGGCGATCGGACGGATCAAGACGTTTATGCATGAACGGATCCGGAACCGCTTTGACCATGTCGGGCTGAGATAGAGTTTCCGGTTGCCGGCATCGTATTGAAGATAAGCGCGATTCACCTCCATACACGAAAGAAAAAAGGCGTCCCCGAGCCATGCATCATGGCTGGGGTACGCCTTTTTCATTAAGCTTATTATTGGTTTGCGATCATTTGGCGAAGCACGGTTTGCAGAATGCCGCCGTTGTGGTAGTAATCCACGTCCACCATGCTGTCCAGACGGGCCGTAACCGGGAATTCGAAGGTCGTGCCGTCCTCGCGCGTCGCTTTCACGGTCAGCGTCTGGCCAGGTTGCACGTCGTTGCTCAGACCCACGATGTCAAAGGTTTCCCTGCCGGTCAGGCCAAGGCTCTTCCAGCCGGTTCCTTCTTGGAACTGCAGCGGAAGCACGCCCATGCCGACGAGGTTGCTGCGGTGAATCCGTTCGAAGCTTTCGGCGATAACGGCTTTGACGCCAAGCAGGAACGTTCCTTTGGCCGCCCAGTCGCGGGAGCTTCCCGTGCCGTATTCCTTGCCTGCGATGACGACCAGGTTGCGGTCTTCGTTTTGATACTTCATGGATGCATCATAAATGGACATCACTTCGTTCGTAGGCAGGTACGTCGTAACGCCGCCTTCCGTTCCAGGCGCAACCTGGTTGCGGATCCGGATGTTGGCGAACGTGCCGCGCATCATGACTTCATGGTTGCCGCGGCGGGAGCCGTAGGAGTTGAAGTTTTTGCGTTCAACGCCGTGCTCTTTCAGGTACAGGCCTGCAGGGCTTGTCGGCGAGATGTTGCCGGCAGGGGAGATATGGTCGGTCGTGACGGAATCTCCGAGCAGTGCCAGTACGTTAGCGGCGTTGATGTCCTTAATGTCATCCAGCTGCGTGCCGAGGTTCTTGAAGAACGGCGGATTCTGGATGTAAGTGGATTTTTCGTCCCACTCGTACAGTTCGCCTTCCGGAACCGGAATCGCGTTCCAGCGTTCGTTGGCGGTAAAGACGTTGGCGTATTTTTTGCGGAACATTTCCGCGTCCATGGATTGGTTCATGGCTTCCTTGATTTCCGCGGAAGTCGGCCAGATATCCTTCAGATAGACAGGCTCGCCTTCCTGGTCATGGCCGATCGGATCGTTTTGCAGATCGATGTTGACCGTTCCGGCCAGCGCGTAGGCTACGACGAGCGGAGGCGAAGCCAGGTAGTTGGCTTTGACCTGAGCATGGACGCGGCCTTCGAAGTTCCGGTTGCCGGACAATACGGCGGCTACGGTCATGTCGTTGTCGGCGATCGCTTGGCTGACTTCGTCCGGCAGCGGACCGGAGTTGCCGATGCAAGTCGCGCAGCCATAACCTGCAACGTAGAAGCCGAGGGCCTCCAGGGATTCAAGCAGGCCTGCTTTTTCCAAATATTCGGTAACGACCAGGGAGCCCGGCGTCAAGCTGCTTTTTACGTAGCCCGGTTTTTTCAGGCCGCGTTCAACCGCTTTTTTCGCCAAGATGCCCGCGCCCAGCATAACGCTTGGGTTGGACGTGTTGGTACAGCTCGTGATCGCGGCGATGACGACGGCGCCGGTTCCCATTTGGCTGGTGGTGCCGTCCGCATGTTTCACGGTCACTTTCTCTTCGATTTTGGCATCGCTGAGACCGTATCCGCCTTTTTCGATCGGCGTGCGCACGATATCGTTGAAGGCTTTTTTCATGTTCGTCAGCTCGATGCGGTCCTGCGGACGTTTAGGTCCGGCAAGGCTCGGTACGACGGAAGCCAGGTCGAGTTCGATGATGTCCGTGAACTCAGGGTCTTCCATGTCGGCCGTACGGAACATGTTTTGTGCTTTATAGTAAGCTTCCACCAGCTCGACTTGTTCGTCGGAGCGGCCGGTGTTGCGCAGGTAGGCCAGCGTTTCGCTGTCAACCGGGAAGAAGCCGATGGTCGCGCCGTATTCCGGTGCCATGTTGGCTACGGTCGCGCGGTCCGCCAGGCTGATGTTGGCAAGTCCAGGACCGAAGAATTCGACGAATTTGCCGACGACGCCTTTTTTGCGCAGCATTTCGGTGACCGTCAGGGCCAGGTCGGTCGCGGTTGCGCCTTCTGTCAGGCTGCCTGTCAGCTTAAAGCCGATGACGTCCGGCGTGACGAAATAAAGCGGCTGTCCGAGCATGCCGGCTTCGGCTTCGATGCCGCCGACGCCCCAGCCCACGACGCCGAGACCGTTGATCATCGTCGTATGGGAGTCCGTTCCGACGAGGGAGTCAGGGTAGACGACGGTTTCGCCGTCAACCGTTTTGGTGGCTGCCACGGACGCAAGGTATTCCAGATTGACCTGGTGAACGATCCCCGTTGCCGGCGGAACCGCGCGGAAGTTATTGAACGCCGTTTGCGCCCAGCGCAGGAAGCGGTAGCGTTCTTCGTTGCGCTCGAATTCGACTTCCATGTTATAGTTCAGCGCCTGGCTTGTGCCGAAGGCATCAACCATAACGGAGTGGTCGATAACGAGGTCGACCGGTACGAGCGGGTTGATCTTCTTCGGATCGCCACCGGCTTTTTTCACGGTGTCGCGCATCGCGGCAAGGTCGACGACGACCGGAACGCCGGTGAAGTCCTGGAGCACGATCCGCGCCGGGATAAACGGAATTTCTTTGTTGCGGCCTACGCCTTCGTTCCATTTTGCCAGCTGTTTGATATGCTCCTCGGTAATCGCGCGGCCGTCAAATTGGCGGACGGCGGCTTCCAGAAGCACTCTGATCGAGAACGGGAGCTTGGAAATGCTGCCGAGTCCCTGTTCTTCAAGCGCCTTCAGGCTGTAGTAGCGGTATGTTTTGCCGCCGACTTCCAGGCTGCGGGCTGTGGAGAATTGATCCTTTGCTGTCATACATGTACCTCCTTAAGAATGTGCTCTCGTGAACATTTTCGGTGGGATGCGGTAAGCGATAGGGCAATCACTTTGCCGTTCCTGTTTCACTAGATGAAACATAATTTCAAAATAGTGAGGTTTGCTTTTAGTATACCGTTTACAAGCCGGGGAGTAAAGAACTTTTTGCGTCTATTTATATGAAACGAAAGGCGGGATAAAAGGAAGAAGGACGACTGCCCGGGAGGCCTCCCGATCCTTGCGGCGCCAAGGAATTCGCATTCCCAAAAACCGCCGGATATCATTCTTTCCCCGGGCCGCCTCTTTCAACCGCGGATGAATGAAGTTCATAGCGGCTCGTTTCGGTTCATATACGTTATATTAGGAAGCCGTTTCATGGCTTGTTCGAGCCTGAAGCCCGTTCAGGGCCTGAAAACGGCTGCAAGTAACGGAAACGAGAGGGGATTAGAGCGGATGGAGAAGGAATGGAAACAGACACTCTACACCTATGTGAACCAATATAATCAGCTGCAGATCGATTACCGGTCGCAGCAAGGGGAGCAGGTCGTCACCGACCCGGGTTATCTGATGGCCAAGGCGGAGCGTTCCTTCCGGCTTTCGCAATGGTACGAAGCGCGCGGGGCCCGGCCTCTTCGCAGCGAAACAAGGGCCAAGCTGCTGCGGACGATCCAGGACGCCCCGGATCAAGCGGTCGTCGACGTGCAGCTCCATGTGCAGCTTTTTTATGAAAAAGGAGGGGTGACCCATGCGGAGGAAACGATCCAGAGGGAGCGCCTGACGCTGATCCGCGACGGCGACGATTGGGTCATCGTGTCCGTGGAGCATCTCACGCCGGAAAAGCATCCGTCGGCGGCGGGCATCGACGTCTTTGCGGAACCGCAGCAGTCCGGTGACCCGTCCTACGGCAGCAGTCCCCAGCCTTACCTGAACCCGTACATCCTGGGCGGGGGAATCAACCGGAAGTCCGTCCGGTACCGCCGGGAGGAAGCGGCTGCGTATGCCGACCGCTGGTGGAATTCCTATAATCCCGAGTTTGCGGTTTTCGACGTGGATTGCACGAATTACATCTCCCAATGTCTCTTTGCAGGCGGTGCGCCAATCAACTATACTGGTAGAAGAGAAACGGGCTGGTGGTACAAGGGATATGTCGGCGGCAAGGAATGGTGGAGCTACAGTTGGGCCGTGTCCAACGCGTTGTCCGCTTTTCTCGCGGCAAGCACCTGGGGAACCCGGGGGGAACTGGTGGAACGTCCGGAGCAGCTGATGCTCGGCGACGTCATTTTTTATGATTGGGACGGGGACGGCTCCTTCCAGCATTCGACGATCGTCACCGCTTTCGATGCCGGCGGGCAGCCGCTGGTGAACGCGCACACGGTCAGCAGCCGGCACCGTTACTGGGATTACAGGGATTCCTATGCGTGGACCGAAAATACCGCGTACCGTTTTTTGCATATCCCGGACTACTTCTAGAGCGTTATAATGATAAGGTACGACAGCAGGAGCAGCCTGCAATACAGTAAAAAAGAGAGAGGTTAGGCATGGGGAACAACAAAACAACCGTAGGGCTGGTATACGGCGGCAAATCAGGCGAACACGAGGTGTCGCTGCAAACGGCTTTTGCGGTCATGAACGCCTTTGATTACGATAAATACGAGCTGATTCCGTTTTACATCACGAAGCAGGGGGAATGGAAAAAGGGACCCGCGCTGTCCGCTCCGCTCGACAAGGTGGAAAAGCTGAAGCTGGAGGAAGGCGGGGAAGGCACCGAAGCGGCGCTTGGCGCGATTTTCAGCCGATTGTACGGCGGAGATCCGGCCGTGGATCTGATGTTTCCGCTCCTTCACGGAACGTTCGGCGAGGACGGCACCATCCAGGGGCTGTTCGAAATGGCGAATATCCCTTACGTCGGGGCGGGCGTGCTGGCATCGGCGGCCGGGATGGATAAGGTCGTGATGAAAAAGCTCTTCGCGCAGGCCGGCCTTCCGCAGTGCAAGTTTTGCCATTTCACCAAACATCAATGGGAACAAGGCAGCTTTAATCTGATCCGAGGCGTAGAAGACGATCTGGGGTACCCATGCTTCGTCAAGCCGGCCAATCTCGGCTCGAGCGTCGGCATTTCCAAAGCGAGAAACCGCGAGGAGCTGGAGCGTGCGGTCGAGCTTGCTTTCCGTTACGACCTGAAGGTCATCGTGGAGGAATTCGTCGATGCCCGCGAGGTGGAGGTGGCCGTGCTCGGCAACCAGGAGCCGATGGCTTCGGTTCCGGGGGAAATCGTATCCTCCGCCGATTATTACGATTACGCCGCCAAGTACACCGACGGCCAGTCGGAGATGATCATTCCGGCTCCGGTGGATCCGGACGTGGCGGACCGCCTGCGCGAGGCGGCTTTGGTCGCGTTCCAGGCGATCGAAGGCAGCGGCATTACCCGGGCGGACTTCTTCCTCCGCAAGTCGGACGGCGCGATTTTGATCAACGAGGTCAACACGATGCCGGGCTTTACGCCGTACAGCATGTATCCGCTGCTCTGGAGGGAAACGGGGCTCGGCTATCAGGCGCTTCTCGACCGGATGATCGAGCTGGCGTTCGAACGCTACGAAAACAAGCAGGCGCTGAGCTACACGAACGAACCGTAAGCGGCTGCCCCGCTCGAAGATGAAGAAACGTTTCATAAGGTGTCCGGCCGGCGCAGTCAAAGGCCCGGGCACCTTTTATGCATGAGGGAACGCCATTTTATGGGGAAAGGGAAGGTGCATGGATGGGATTTCAAACGGAATTCAACTCGGTATGCAAGTTCAAGAGCGACCAGGAGCTGTACGAACTGATGGAATACGGGCGCGGCAAAATGGTGAAGCAGGGCTTCCGCGTTTTTCCGACGGGGCAGAAAGTGATCGCGTATACGCCGGACAACGTCGCGGTGGCCATCGTCAAAATCGTGGGGTGCATTGCCGAAATCAACTTTCAGGGGCAAGAGGTGACCGAGGTCGAAATGGAGCTGATCCGCAAGCTGAATGACGAGGAATCGCGGATTCAAACGGCTTTGGCTTACGAAATGTTTTTTGGGGAACATAATCCTTAAGGTATAATCATTTACTAAGACCCTAAGGAGCGGAATTATGATCGTAAGGTTCGGCTACGTGGCCATGTCGATGGAGGTTCAGGACGCTTCCCCGTCCAAAACGATGACGATGACGAGTTTTCGCAAGCTGAGCGACCGGGATGCGGCCATTCGCAAGCTGGAGAGGATCGCGGAAGGGAATCTGCACAACACGCTGCGGCTTCTGAAGCATAACCATGCCCATGACATCCGGGTATACCGCTTTTCCTCCAAGCTGATCCCGCTGTCGACCCACGAGGACTTGCAGGATTGGGACCCGTTTGCGGCGCTGCATGGGGCTTTCGGAGAAGTGGGGCAGTACGTCCGCGACCATGGGATGAGGGTGTCTTTTCATCCGGATCACTTTACGGTGCTGAGCACGCCGAGGCCGGAGGTATTGCGCAATTCGGTACGGGATCTGAAGCATCACGTCGCGATGCTGAAGGCTATGGGACTGAATGCCACCGCGAAAAACAACATCCACATCGGAGGGGCCTACAAAGACAAGCCGTCCGCCGCCGACCGCTTCAAAGAGCATGTCGCTATGCTGGACCGGGAAATCCAGGAGCGTTTGACGCTCGAAAACGACGACAAAACCTTTACCGCGGCCGAAACGCTGGAGGTCTGCCGGGCGACGGGCCTGCCCATGGTGCTCGATCTGCATCATCAATGGGTCAATAACGACGGCGAACAGCCGTGGGAGCTTTGGCCGGGCATTCAGGAAACGTGGGCCGGAGAGCTGGCGCAAAAAGATGCGGATCCGAACCACCCGCTGCCGCCGAAAATTCATGTATCCAGCCCGAAAAGCGAAAGCGATCCGCGCAGCCACGCCGATCTGGTGGATCCGGGCCCGCTGCTTGCCTTTCTGCGCCGCATCGCAGGCAGCACGCCGGCCATCGACGTAATGATCGAAGCCAAACGGAAGGATGCCGCCCTTTTTGACCTGATGAATCGTTTAGCTAATTACGAATCGGAAGGAGTCCGGATGCTGGACGGGGCGAGCATCGAAATTTCGGGCTGAATCCCCGATGGAGCGAAGCGGCGATTTTGGACTGTCGCCAAGGCCTTTTCAGGCTGCCGCCGGATTTGAACCGCCTTGTGAAAAAGGGCGAAACTTTAAATCTTTCATCACGTATATTTTTAAAGATAATAACTGCAAGAATCGGTCTGTCTTCAAGGAATCACATCGATCAGATGTTTGACTTACGATAACACGGAAAGTAGAGTGAGCGCTTTGAACCAAAAGGAAACAACTCCTTATGTCGTGACGAGCAAAAGCTATACCGCTGTGGCGATCAATGCCGCCTCCAAAGCGGGGGAATGGATTAAAACCAGATTGGGCACCGTAAAACAATTAAATACCAAATCCGCGGTGAGCGATCTGGTCACGGAAGTGGACAAGGGTGCGGAATCGATGATCCGCAAGCTGATTTTCACCCATTTCCCGGATCACGCCATTCTCGGCGAAGAGGGCGTTGCGCCCGGTCCGGAGGCTTCGGCCCAAGCGCTCGAGAAATATGCGGAAGAAGAATACTTGTGGATCGTCGATCCCGTGGACGGCACGACCAATTTCGTGCACGGCTTCCCGTTTTTTTCCGTATCCATTGCGCTTGCGCATAAAGGCGAGGTGATCGTCGGCGTCATTTACGATCCTTCGCGGGACGAAATGTTTGTCGCCGAAAAAGGAAAGGGAGCCTACGTCCACGGCAAACGCATGCAGGTATCCGGCGAGGCCAAGCTGGAGGAAAGCCTGCTGGCGACGGGATTCCCCGTAGGCCGCGAGAGCACGCTTCCGGTCAACATGGCGGGGCTGATGCATTTGGCTCCGAAGGTCCGCAATATCCGCTCCGGCGGTTCGGCGGCGCTGCATCTGGCTTATGTCGCCGCGGGCCGGCTGACGGGATTCTGGGAAATCGGCCTGAACGCCTGGGATACGGCCGCGGGCGCGCTGATGGTTACCGAATCCGGCGGACAAATCACCGATACGGCAGGGAACCCTTATTCCCTTCGTACGCGCCATGTTGCCGCCACGAACAAAGCGGTGCATTCGGAGCTCGTTCAGGCTTTGAAGGAAGCAGCGGCCACCGGACTGGAAAACGCGTGATCATGCCGGAAGGCGTTTCATTTCCCGATTGACGGGATAACACATATCGTAAGCACCTACCCCGGTGCGGAATCTATCGCAAGGAGTGTCTTTGCTATGAGTGAAAAACATGAACTGGAGCGTCAGCTTAGTGAGATGCTAACCGAAGGCGAAATGGAAGATCAGGGTGACCGCAAGGAGCAGGAGCGGGAGCTTATTTCCCCCCGATATGAAATCCGGATTCAGACGAAAATGGATCCGATCGTGGAAGAAACGTTGAAATACCGCAGCATCGCGCGCGAGCTGGACGACCGGTACGACCGATATCTGGAACGGGCGAAGAAATGGGAACACACGCCCGATCACGAGAATCAGGAATAAGAGGCAAAGCGGACGGAGTGGATATGTCACTTCGTCCGCTTTTTTTGCGTCGTCAAGAAACTTGATTGTACCTTCAGGCGCGTTCAGTCAAACATCCGCCAAAATTTTGCGACATGCAGTCCGCTTTGACGGCTTAAACGTTGCTATTAGTGAACCAGGACGCGGTAAGGCATCCGGATATGCTCCGCATACCGCTGCCCTTCTTGCCGCAAGCGGGAACCGTCCGCCCGGTTGGCATCGTAAACGACGAATGGGGGGAGAAACACGCCGCTGCATTTGTTGACCGTCCCCTGAATCGGTTTCAGATATTCGCTCATCGCATACCAGTTGTCTCCGCCGGCTTGGAAGGATTTCTCCGTTCCGCCCGCCGTGGTGGCCACCATGAATTCCTTCCCCTTCAAACGGTCCCCGCCGGGGCCGTAAGCCCAGCCGGATAGGATCACGTCGTCGAACCACTTTTTGAGGAGGGGCGGCGTGCTGTACCAATAAAAAGGAAACTGCAGCACGATCCGGTCATGTTCGGTCAACAGCCGATGCTCGCGGGCGACGTCGATGTTCCAGTCGGGATATTCCGCGTAAAGGTCGTGGACGAAAATGCCCTGCTCTCCTTTCACCGCGTCAATGAGCGCTCGATTGGCTTTGGAGACGCCAAGATCGGGATGTGCCGCAATAATCAATGTTTTCATATGGAATCATCCTTTCGTCGGTTAACGTGGGTTTCAAAATGATGCATGCGTTTGATTCATCTCCAGTATGGTTCCGATTCCGTTTTCTGAAAAGTACGCTTTTTTTTCATACCAGGTCTCTCAAACCGTACCATCCGTTCGGACGCGGGTTGCGGAATGGTACCAAAAAACGTACTATGTCCGAGAAATGAGAGTACTGTAAGATAACGGTGTGATTTGGTAAAATGGAAAAAAAGCCGAAACCGCATCAAAGGGAAGGGGGACGAAAGAACGTGAGCACGGACGAACGCCGCCCCGGGAACACGGAAGGAATCATGGCGACGCTGCATGCGATCGGGGGGAAATGGAAGCCGTTGATATTGTTCATTTTGCTCCACGAGGGGACGAAACGGTTCGGGGAACTGCGGAGGCAGCTTCCGAACATAACGCAGGGCATGCTCACCAACCAGCTTCGCGAACTGGAGCGCGACAAGCTGATCACCCGGAAGATTTATCAGGAAATTCCGCCCAAGGTCGAATATTCCCTGACGGAGCACGGCAAGTCGTTAAGCTCGGTGCTTAAGGATATGTGCTCCTGGGGATTTAAGCACCGGGATTATGTGGAAGGTTATGAGGAGGAGCGGGCAAGCAGGTAACTCGTCATGCCTGATTCAGCACCGCCCGTTTTCGAATTGAACTGAATATGGAGGCGCCGGGGGGAATCCTTCGGCGTTTTTTTGCGCCGTAATAATTTCAACCTCGAATCGAAATATTGTCTCCTCAAAATTTATGGCCCCCTCGATTAGACTAAACCTTAGACGACGTCAAACTTATTTTCGAGAGGGGCAAAAGAAAAATGAAACGAGGCAAAAAATGGCCGCTGCTGCTGCTGTCGCTGCTGCTTACGGCATCGCTCGCGGCATGCGGCGGAAACGGCGGCAAGCAAGATACCCAAACGACGCCCGGGAACACGACGGACAACAACGCCGCGCCATCCGGCGATGCAAAAGGGGACTCCGGCGAAAAAGTGGAGCTGACCTTCTGGTCGCTCGGAACGACCAACTACGAGGAACTGGGCAAGGAATACACGAAGGAACATCCGAACGTCACGATCAAGTTTCAAAATACGTCGGACCAGACGGCCCATCACAACAACCTGACGACGGCGCTGTCCGCAGGCTCCGGGGCGCCCGACATCTTCATGCTTGAAATCGGATTCATGGAGCGGTTCATCACCGCCGAGGACAAGTTTTACAACCTGAACGAATTGGGCGCCAAAGATATCGCCGGCAACTATCTGGACTGGAAATGGAAACAGGGGTCTTCCAAGGACGGCAGCTTCCAGATCGGCCTTCCGACCGACATCGGCCCGACCGTCGTCTATTTCCGCACCGATTTGGCGGAGCAGGCCGGGCTCCCGACCGACCCGGAGGCATTCGGCCAAACGATCGATACATGGGATAAATTCGCCGCTACGGCGAAGCAATTCAAAGAAAAGACGGGCAAACCGTTCGCGGATCTGACCGACCTGGTATACAACGCCATCCGCGACCAATCCGAAGGGGAAATCTACTTCAGCAAAGAAGACGGCTCTTTCATCGGCGACAAAAACCCGCAGGTGAAAAAAGCTTACGACTTTACCGTCAAAGGCATCCAGGAAGGCTGGATCGGCAATACGCTGCTGTGGTCTCCGGAGTGGGGACAGGCGACCAATGACGGCGGGTTCGGCGTGATGCTCGGCCCGGCTTGGATGGCGGGCAACATCAAAAGCAACGGTCCGGACTCCGCGGGCAAATGGCGGATCGCCCAGCTTCCGGAGGGCGCCGGCAACTGGGGCGGCTCGTTCCTGACGCTGCCGAAGCAGGGCAAACATCCGAAGGAAGCGTACGAATTCATCGCATGGCTCGACAGCAAGGAAAACCAGCTGGAATCGTTCAAAACGAAAGGGCTGATGCCGTCCATCCCGGCCTTGTATACGGATGAGGCGTTTACGGGCTTCAAGGACGACTTCTTCGGCGGCCAGGCGACGGCGGTGGAATACGGCAAGGCGGCGCAGCGCGTCAAACCGATCTATTACGGTCCGCTGCACGACCAAACCGATACCTACTTCAAGGACGCGCTCAAAAACGTGCTGGAGAAAAAAGCCGATCCCGCGAAAGAATGGGACGCGGCGGTGGAGAAGGCGAAGACGCTGGCGGCCCGCAGCTAAGCAGGCAGCCGGCAGACCCGGCATGACTGGCAACCGGCGGACCGCCTCAAAGAGGCGTTGACGCTTCGGGAATCGGCGGTTCGCGCCGCGGTTGCCGTCAGGCCGGAAGGACTCTCCCGAAGCAGGCCGGAAGCAGGCACGAGCCTCATTCCGGTCTGCTCCGGGCATATCACAAGCGACTTCATGGAGGTGCGTCATGGCAGAACCCGTCACCGCCGCGCGGCCCGTTTCGGCAGGCAAGCGGCCGTTCTGGACCGAGCAAAGGCGAAGCCGGTTAACGGCTTATACGTTCATATCGCCTTTTTTTATTTTGTTTGCGATTTTCGGCTTGTACCCGATTTTCTTCACGATCTATCTGTCTTTTTTCAAATGGGATGCGCTCGGGCCGATGACCTATGTCGGCATGAAAAATTACGACCTGGTCACTGGCGATCCCTTGTTTTGGACTTCGTTCACGAACACGCTCATCATGGGCGTCATGGGCACCGTTCCGCAGCTCGTTATAGCCCTGCTGCTGGCGGTTATGCTGAATTCGGCGATGACCCGGTTCAAGAAAACGTTCCGCGTCCTTTTTTTCATGCCCAACATTACGTCCATCGTGGCCGTCACCCTCGTGTTCAGCACGCTGTTCGGCAACAACGGCATGATCAATTGGCTGCTGAACCATATGGGCATGGAGAGCATGGCGTTCAACTCCGGGTGGTGGGGCGTCAAAATCGCCATTTCCACGATGGTCATGTGGCGCTGGACGGGCTACAACGCGATCATTTTCCTGTCGGGCCTGCAGAGCATCCCGCTGGACCTGTATGAAGCGGCGCGCATCGACGGCGCCAATCGGCGCCAGCAGCTGCTGTACATTACGATGCCGCTTCTGAAGCCGTTCATCGTGTTCGTTACCCTCATTTCGACCATCGGAGCGCTGCAGCTCTTTACGGAGCCGTACGTGTATCTCGGACAGTCGGGAACGGGCTCGACGCGCGAGGAAGGCATCACCATGGTAACGTATCTGTACAGCGAAGCGTTCCGCAACGGCTTTTTCGGCACGGCGGCCGCGACCGCGGTCATACTGTTTATCATTACGATCATCTTTTCGATGATCAATATGTGGGTATCGAACCGCATGGAAGGCAGTACGGGAGGTGGCAAAGCATGAGCTCGAGCAGCTGGTCCCAACCTTCAAAGGCCCCCGGCGGAGCCGGAATTTTCGGCAAAACCGTATTTTATGTCCTGCTCATCGCAGGTGCCCTGATCTCGATCTTTCCGTTCTACTGGATGTTCGTCATCGCCACGAACGACCGCGGCGCGGTTTTCCACATTCCGCCCCTCTTGACGATCGGGGGCGAGTTTTTTAACAATTTTCAGCGCGTGCTGGAGCGGACGGACTTTTTCCAGGCGCTGCTGAATTCCCTGTTCGTCTCGTCGATGGTGACGGTATCCGTCGTTTTTTTCTGCACGCTGGCGGGGTATGCTTTTGCCAAATATGAATTCCCGTTCAAAAACGCGCTTTTCTATTTCGTCATCGCCACCTTGTTCGTGCCGTCGCAGCTCAGCGTCCTTCCGACGTACATCATCATGGCGAAGCTGCAGTGGATCGACACGTACCGCGCCTTGATCGTTCCGGCCATGGTCAACGCGTTCGGCATTTTCTGGATGCGGCAGTATGCGGCCACGGCGGTGCATTCCGAGCTGATCGAGTCGGGGCGCATCGACGGGGGCGGGCATTTCCGGATTTTCTGGAACATCGCGGTTCCGGTCATTACGCCGGCCATGGCGACGTTAGGCATCCTGAATTTCATGAACGTATGGAACGACTTTTTCTGGCCGCTCGTGGTGCTGAAAAACAGCGAGCATTTTACGATCCAAATCGCGCTGCAGCAGCTTTTTGCGAACCGGGACGGCCTCGATTACGGCATGATCATGTCCGCGACCTTTACGGCGACGCTTCCGCTGTTGATCGTGTTCCTGCTGTTCAGCCGCTGGGTCATCGCCGGCCTGACCTCCGGCGCGGTCAAAAGTTGAAAGTTTCCCGCTTGGTGCCGGCAAGCCCGGCACTGCTTGCGGCGGGACCTTCGCCCGAAAACGTTTCATGCAAGGAATATTCAACCTGATGAAGAATAATAGAGTGAAGCCACAGATCAAGGCGCAGGAGGGACTGCCATGAAGCTCCGCCGCAAAATCTTGCTTGCTATTATTCTTCTTGTGTTTATCCCGGTTATCGTCATGGGCGTCGTCTCCTATTACAATTTTTCGAGCGCGATGGAAAAGAAGTCGAGCAATTTTTATTGGATCTCCCTCCTGGAGACCGACCGGAAGCTGAAATTCGCCCTCAGCGAAATCAACTCCATCTCGAATGCGGCGATCACGCAGCCGGCCATCCAGCAGGCGCTTAAAAACCACGGCACCGGGTTGACCTATGACCGCAAGCAGGAAATCAACAATCTGCTCATCAACCATCCGATGATCGCTTCGTTCAGCCTGTATTCCAAAGCGGATCTCGTCTACCAATACAACGCGCCGTTGCCCTACGGGGACATGAAGCGGCAGGCATGGTTCGCCGACATGGAAAAGGCCGAAGGCAGGCCGGTCTGGTCCGGTCCCGGAGAAAACGGCTCCGCCGCAGGGGGAAAGCCGGTCATGATCCATGCCCGCGTCATCAAAGACTACTACTCGCTGGAGGATATCGGGTATTTGGTCATATACGTGAAGCCGGACATTTTGGACCAGGTATTTTGGGAGTCGGCCACGCTCAAAAGCGGGGATATTTTGCTCGTGAACAAAGCGGGCAGCATCGTGTTCAACAAATCCGGGGGCCATGTGGGCGAAAAAGTGCAATTTCCGTTTTTGTCGGACGGTTACCGCCAGGAAAAGGATTACTACGTCGATACATACCAGCATGAAAAATCGCTGATTACCTTTTTGCCGTCCCATAACGAGCAGTGGTACCTGGTCGCCGTTACCCCGCTGAAGCTGATCCGCTCCGAGTCGTTGTCGATCCGCAACATCGCGGTCATATTGGTGCTGTTTTCGCTCCTGTCGGCCTTATGGTTCGACCAGTTTTTCATCCGCAGGCTCGTGCGCAGCATCATCAGCGCGGTTAACGGCATGAAGCGGGTGAAGCAGGGCATTTTCGTGCCGATTCAGGCGCATGTGGAGCGCTTCGACGAGACCGATCTGCTGATCGACGGCTTCAACCGCATGAGCAGCCAAATCCAGGAGCTGCTTCAGCAGGTGGAAACCGAACAGACCCGCAAAAAAGAAGCGGAAATGCAGGCGCTGGTCGCCCAGATCAACCCGCATTTCATATACAATTCGCTGGAGTCCATCAACTCGATGGCCGTCCTGGCCGGCAACCGGGATATCAGCAAAATGGTCGTCTCGCTCGGCAAGCTGCTCCGCATCAGCATCAGCGAGAACCAGGAGCTCATCACGATGAACATGGAGTTTGAGCATGTCCGCCATTACATGAACATCCAAAAATACCGCTTCGAGGACCGCTTCGAATACGAGCTCGTGCTGCCGGAACCGCTGAAGCTGTTCATGACGCAAAAGCTGATCGTCCAGCCGATCGTCGAAAACGCGCTGTACCATGCGATCGAGCCGATGGAAGGCAAAGGCCTTATCCGGATCGAAGCCAGGGATGCGGACGGGGATATCATCATCGACGTGACCGACAACGGCCCGGGTTTCGATGAGCATACGCTGCGGCATTTGGCGGACGACAAAGCGGGCGGCGTGAAAAAATACCGCGACAGCGGCGTGGGGCTGAAAAACGTGCATGAACGGCTGCGCATCCGGTTCGGCGGACGTTACGGCATTTTTGTCTGCTCTTCACCGGGCTGGGGTTCGGTCATCCGGATCCGGCTGCCCAAAATCACGCCATGAGATGGGATACCGGGAGCGGAAGGGGGAACGGGACGTGAAGCGAGCGCACTTAAAAAAATGGCTGAACTGGAGCTGGGCCCTGCTGTATGCGGCGGTGCTCACCGTCACGGTTACGCTGGTGGCCAGGAGCAACCACGGCGGGATCGAGGAGCAGACCGAAGAAAAAACGACGCTGACCTTCCGACATTTCTGGATCGCCGAGCATGACCGCCCGATGCTGGATATTTTCGAGGATGTCGTCCGGCAATACGAAAGCAGCCATCCCAACGTCAAGGTGAATTTCGAGGGCATGGATCAGACGATCCACCGGGAACAAAAGCTGAAAAGCGAAATGGTGACCGGCGCGCCGCCGGATATGTTCGTCCTGTTCGGAGGGGCGGAGATCGAGCCGTATATCCGTTCCAACCGCCTGATGGACTTGACGGCGTTCGTCCAAGAAAACGGCCTGGAGAAGGAATTCAAAGATTTGAAGTTATGGACCTACGATCAGCGCATTTACGGCCTGCCGATCGAGGGGAACGCGGAGCCGCTGTACGTGAACACGGAAATTTTCAACAAGCTGGGCTTGGCGCTTCCGGAAACGCTTTCCCAGTTGAACGAAGCCGTGACGGTGCTGAAAGCAAGCGGGTATATCCCGTTTGCACTCGGGAACGAGGACCGGTGGCCGGCGGCGGTGTTTGCCCATTATTTGATGGACCGCTACGGCGGCCCGGAGCAAATCGACGGGATCGTCCAAGGGAACGCCGGAGCGGTATTCGACAATGACGGATATCTGAAAGCGTTTGAACAGTTGGCGGAATGGGGCAAGGAAGGCGCCTTCGGGCCGGACCCGAACGGTTTGTCCACCGAGGAAGCGATCGGCCTGTTCACGCATGGCAAAGCCGCCATGTACCTGAACGGGAACTGGGACATCACCTTGTTCCACAACGAGAAGGCGCCGCCGGACTTCCAAAACAAGGTGGGCGTGCTCCCGTTTCCCGCGCTGCATCCGGGAGGGGAGCGATCGATCGCGGGAGGTTACACGTTCGGCATCGGCCTTTCCTCGAACTTGACGGCGGCGCAGCAGAAAGCGGCCCTCGAGCTGATGAAGGCTTTTTATTCGGAGGACGTGCAGAAACGAATCGTGTACGAAGGGCTGCGCATCCCGTCCATGCGGATCGACTTCGATGCGCAAAAGACCGGTCCGGTGTTCACCCAGGTGACGGGACTCATGGAACAGGAGGCGCAGACTTTTGCGCCGTACGACAACATCCTTTCGCCCGAGGTCAAATGGTCGTTCCTGACCGCCGTGGAGGAGACGATCAGCCGGCGGATCGCTCCCGATGCGGCGCTCCGCCGCATGGATGAATCGGTGCGCCGGTATTGGAGCCTGCGCAGCAGCTCCGGGTTGAAATGAGCAGGAGGTGAGGGAGTTGGGGGGATCCGGAAAATATAAAGTCATTCTCGTCGACGACGAACCGATCATTCTCCGCAGCCTGCAGGCGGCCATCGGCTGGGAGGAGCTGGGGCTTGAGGTCGCCGGAACGGCACGCAACGGGGAAGCTGCGCTGAAGCTGATCGAAGCGCATGCGCCGGATATCGTCATCAGCGACATCCGCATGCCGGGCATGGACGGGATCGCGCTGATGAAGGAAGTGCTGGCAGGCGGTCCGAAGCGGATCTTTATCGTCATCAGCGGCTACGGCGAGTTCGAATATGCGAGGGAGGCGCTGCGCCAAGGGGCGTTCGACTACCTGCTGAAACCGATCGACCATGAGGAGCTGACCGGCATGCTTGAACGGGCGGCGGCGCAGCTGGAAGCGCGGGCGGAAAACGAGCGGCTGCTGCACTCGGCCAAGGCGTTGTCCGTCATGGCGCGCGAGCGGTTGTTTGCGGAATGGATCGAAGGCAACGACCGGCCGCTCGGGCATATGCAGTGGATGGAAAACAGCGAGCTGGAGCAGGAATACGTGATGGCGGTCGTGCAGCTTGACCGTTATCTCCGCCTGAACGAGCAATGGATGATGGACGAGAAACGCCTGTGGCTGTTTGCCATCCGCAACATTTTGGAGGAATGGTCCCTGCAGCATGGCGCGCTGACGATGTTTCCTTTCCACAGCGGCGAATGGATCGTTTTGTTCCCGTCGGGAGGGCAAGCGGATGCCGCGGCGCTTGGCCATGACCTGATCAGCCAGATCAAGAAATACGCCAAGCTGGGCTGTTCCGTCGGCTTAAGCCGGCCCTGCACGGGGATCAGGCAGCTGAGCGCCGCTTATCAGAGCGCCACGCGGGCGCTGTACCGCCGTTTTTATTCCGAACGTGAGGGAGTGTTTGCCGACGAAGAGGGGCAGCAGGCTGAGGCCCGGCCTTCGGACCTGAAGTATCCCCGGCAGCTGGAGAGCGTTTTGGCGGAAAGCGTCCGTACGCTGGACCTGCAGCGGATGGAGGCGGCTTTTGACGATTTGAAGCTGTACATCGAACGCCATGCCGCCGCTAAAGATGCAGCCGAACGGCTGCTGGTGGAAATCGCGGTCGTTTTGTATAGGCAGCTGGAGTACGCAAGCGTACTTGCGGACTGGCCGCTGGACGGGCTGATTCAGGCCCTTCACGAGGCGGAACATTTGCAGGAAGCGATCGACCTGCTGAAAAAGGCTTTTGCGGGACAAATGGAAGAGAGCATGAAAAGCCAAACGAAGGAGGACGCCCGCTCCTTGATCGAAAAGGCCAAGCTGTACATGATGAACCATTACCATAAGGATCTCGGCATCGAAGAAGTAGCGGAAGTGGCCGGGCTGAGCATCAGCCATTTTTGCACGCTGTTCAAGCAGGCGACGGGCTACACGTTTTTGGAATATTTGACCGAATGCCGGATGGAAAAAGCGAAATACATGCTCAAGCATACGAGCGTCAAAGTCTATCAAATCGCGCCGATGGTCGGCTACCAGGACCCGAAATATTTTACGCAGGTGTTCAAAAAAGCGACGGGACGCACGCCGTCCGAATTCCGCGAAGAAAGCAGTTACTCCGTCTAGAAGAAGATGGTAAAATGGGAGAAAGCCCTGCGCCGCCATGGTCGAAAGGGCTTTCATAGGCGGAAAGAGGAGTGATGGATCGGATGCGAAAGTCTATTCAAAGGTACATATCGGCCGTTTCGGCGGCGGTGCTGACGTCTTCCCTGCTGCTGGGAGCGGCGTCGGCCGCGCCGGAATCGGCACAAGCTTACGCGAAGCAGCCTTACCGCATCGTGGCGCTTGGCGACTCGTTGACGGTGGGTTACGAACCGGGCAAAGGCGAAAAGGAACGCCCTTACGGGTTCGTCGACCGCCTGCAGGAACAAGCGCTGCTGCACGGGCGCGCGGAAACGGTGAACGTCGGCATTGCCGGGCTGAAGAGCAAGGGGCTGGAAAACTTCGTGGAAGCCGTCAAAAACGGCCGAGCGATTTCGGCCGACGACATCCAGCCGAAGCTGCCCGACCCGCGCGCGTCCCAGATCGGGGCTGCGGCGCCAGTGACGAAGGAAGCGCTTGAAACCGCGGATGCCGTTACGATTACGATCGGCGGCAACGACATGTCCGAGCTGCTGACGACGGCTGGAAAAATGACCGATGCGGATCTGCAAGCCCGCGTCCAGGAGCTGTTCAAGCTGTACACCGACAGCGTCGGCGCGGTCATCACGGATCTGCATGAATTGAATCCGGATGCGCTGATCGTCGTCGCGGACCAATACCAGCCCCTGCCGGAAATCGCCGACAAAGCGCTGTATCCGAAGCTCGGCAAGGCGGCTGAAGCCTTTACCGGCGTGATCGACCAGATGGCCGCCGGTTTCGCGGCGCAAGGGGTCGAGGTCAAAGTCGCCCATGTCGCCAAGGAATTCGTCGGCGGGGAAGGCACGATGACCCATATGATCAAGGATCATGATTTCCACCCGAACCAGCTCGGCTACGAAGCGATGGCCAAGGTATTCTCCGAAACGATTTGGGGCAGCTATACGAAGCTGGCGGTGCATGAAGCAGGAACGCCCATGGGCATTTACGTGGGCGGCAAAGAGCTGAACACGCCTTACAAGCCGGTCATCCGGCAAAACCTGAACTTCGTGGCGATCAAGGATATCGTGGACGCGATCGGCGCCACGTCGACGTGGGACAATAAAACCTCCAGCGCGACGATCACGCACGAAGGGCACAAGGTCGTCATTACGATCGGATCCAAAACGGTGAAAGTGGACGGCAAGGACGTTCCGATCGATGCCGCGGCTTTCCTGAACAAAGCGGGCAAAGAGTCGAAAACCTACGTGCCGGTTGCGGCCCTTGCGCAAGGCCTGGGGCTGGACGTACAGTACGTAAACAAACTTAGAACGGTATTCATCAATCCATAATCAGAGGTCAAAAAACCAGCTGCTTCGGCCAAGCAGCTGGTTTTTTTTAATGCAGGGAAACGCCAAACCTCCGGCGGCTTTGAGTACGGTTATCCGACGGTAAGAACGATCTTTCCGCGGCCATGGCCCTGCTCGATTTCGCGATGGGCGTCCGCCGCCTGCTCCAGCGGGAACGTTTGCCGGACATGAACGCGGAATTTTCCTTGTTCGTACCAGCCGGTTAGCTCCGCCAACCGCTGGGCCGAACGCTGGTTGCGGATCATGCGCACTCCGAGCTGGGCCGCGAGCTCGGGGGAGACGATCGTGCCGATCCGGTTTTTATCGGGGACAAGATCGACGGAAGCTCTCAGCGCGTCTTCCCCGGCGGCATCCAGCGCCGCATCTACGCCGTCCGGAGCGAGGGCCCGGACCCGTTCGGCCAGACCTTCCCCATAGGCGACGGGAATGGCGCCAAGCGAGCGGAGATAATCGTGGTTTTGCGGGCTGGCGGTGCCAATGGGGGTCGCCCCCCACAAGCTGGCCAGCTGTACCGCGGCCGAACCGACGCCTCCCGCGGCCGCATGGATGAGGACGGTATCCCCCGGGCCGACGCCGAGCTCCTTTAAGGCCGTGTACGCGGTCAAACCGCCGGCCGTTAAAGTCCCGGCTTCCTCCCATGGCATATTCCGGGGCTTGCGGACGATCTGATCGGCTGGGACGGTCACATATTCGGCATAACAGGAAAGGAGCGCCCAGCCCAGCACCTCGTCGCCGGCGGCGAATGCCGTGACGCCTTCGCCGATCTGGTCGATGACGCCGGCGAATTCATTGCCAAGGATTTGCGGATAGTTGATCCGGCGCCCGGGCGGCGCCCAGCCGTTTTTCCGGACGGCCACATCGAAAGGCTGAACGCCTGCCGCCTTGACCCGCACCCGCACTTCTCCCGGGCCTGCTTCCGGCAAGTCGAAATGGACGACTTGCAGCACATCCGGCGCTCCGGCTGAATAAAATGCCGCAGCTTTCATTTGTCGCTTCATGGTTTCATCCGCCTTTCTGCTGTTCTATGTCTGAGCCGTGTTTAACACGATTGCGTTTTTAAGCATCGCATTGCTTCAAGGATTATTTTATAATGAACTCTAGATAATGAATAATATATATATCCGTATTTATTAATATACTGAAGTATATCAATGAGGTGGGAAAATGGAGTTTCTGCAGCTGCAGTATTTTCGGAAAGTGGCGGAGCTGGAGCATATGACTAAAGCGGCTGAAGAGCTGCATATAGCCCAGCCCGCTTTAAGCAAAACGATTTCCAGGCTCGAAGAGGACGTAGGCGTGCCGTTGTTCGACCGCAAAGGGCGGCAAATCCGTTTGAACGCTTACGGCAAAGCGTTTTTGCGGAGGGTCGACACGGCCCTGCAGGCGCTGGAAGACGGGCGGAAGGAAGTACAGGATATGGCGGGTCTTGAGCGCGGCCGCATTTTTGTGGCAACCACGACGCATAAATGTTTCTCCGATGCGATCGGCGATTTTATCGCCCGGCATCCCGGGGCAAAGCTGCACATATCCCAGGCTTCGGAGACGGAAAAAATCGGAAAGCTGCGCAAGGGAGAGTTGGATTTATGCATTACGTTCCCGCCGATTCGGCAGCCGGACATCGAAGGGATTCCGTTTTTGACGGAACGGATCTTGCTGGCCGTCCCGCATGGGCACCCTTTTGCGGGCCGCAGCAGCATCCGTTTGGCGGAAGCGGCGGCGGAGCCGTTTATCTGCCTCAAGTCGGAAAACCCGTTCCGGACGATGACGGATGATTTTTGCAGGCAGGCCGGCTTTGCGCCGAACATCGTCTGCGAGGTGGATGAGCATTCCGCGGTCGGGCATTTTCTGCGTGCCGGGATCGGCATTGCTTTTCTGCCGGAGACGCTGCTCGAGAAGTTCGATGCTCCGTTTCACGTGCTGGAGATCGTTGAGCCTGAATGCCTCCGCACCTACCAAATCGCCTGGATGCGGAACCGTTACCTCTCGGCAGCGGCCTGCGAGTTTCGCGATTTTATCGTGCGGCGTTTTGCGTCGATCAGCATGGAAGCGGGACAATAGGGCAGTGGCTTCATGTCTAATTTTTACATGAAAACTGATCTAATTATTAGGGTGTTTTTTAGGGAAACAGTCCCCTTAAAATGAATATACCGCTCTTCAGAAACCGCTTACATACGGAGTGTTTGCAGCTAGGTCGTCGGAAGGCCCGAAGGACGAATGCAAGGCGTCGGGACCCGGAACGATTTCGGAAGGAGGGGACCGGCAGGCATTAGAAGCTGGAACCCATCCTTCTCACAGCGGTTTCAAACTGGCGAGTTCATGTTTAAGGAGGGAGATTCATGTTCAAGAAGACGTTAAGTTTGGTGCTTGCGGCGGCCCTGTCGGCGCCGCTCGCGTCGATGGGCGGACCGTCCGTTTCGGCCAAGCCGGAAGGCGGCAAAGGTTCGGCGCCTTCCGGGCAGGGTTACAGCTGGGACCGGGTGAAGGTCGTCGGCGGAGGATTTGTCCCGGGCATTGTTTTTAACCCGAGCGAAAAGGATCTGATCTACGCCCGGACCGATATCGGAGGAGCTTACCGGTGGGATCCGGCCTTGAAAAAGTGGAAGCAGCTGCTCGATTTTGTTGGGGCCAAGGAATGGAACATGCTTGGCGTCGATACGCTCGCGACCGATCCGGTGGAGACGAATCGCCTGTACGTAGCGGCCGGCACGTATACCAACGATTGGACCGACATGAACGGGGTGCTGCTGCGTTCGACGGATAAAGGAGAGACGTGGCAGCGCACGGAGCTTCCTTTCAAACTCGGCGGGAATATGCCGGGACGCTCCATGGGCGAGCGGCTGGCGGTCGATCCGAACGATAACCGCATCCTGTACATGGGCACCCGCAGCGGCAACGGGCTGTGGCGGAGCTCGGATTACGGGGCGACCTGGCAGAAGGTGGAGAGCTTTACGGCGGTCGGCAACGTTCGAGATCCGTATAACGACCTGGTGGGCGTCGTATGGGTCACGTTTGATCCTTCCACGGGGAGCAGGGGAAAAGCGACCCGGACGATTTATGCCGGGGTAGCCGATACCGAACATAGCTTGTATCGCAGCACCGACGGCGGCCAGACGTGGGAACCTGTGCCTGGACAGCCGGCTCAAGGTTTCATCCCGCATCACGGCATCCTGTCCGCGAACGGAAACCTGTACGTGACGTACACCAAGGAAGTGGGGCCGTATAACGGAGGCGAAGGTTCCGTATGGAAATACGAGACCGCGTCCGGCAAGTGGACCGACATTAGCCCGACGGGGGCGGGGAAGACCGACAGCCCTTACGGCGGCTTGGCCGTGGACGCGCAGCATCCCGATACCGTCATGGTCGCAACGATGAACAAATGGTGGCCGGACGAGTTCATCTATCGAAGCACCGACGGCGGCAAGACATGGAAGCCGTTTTGGACGTTTGATGATACCAAGGATCCGGTCAGGACCAATCAATATACGATCGATTATTCGCTGGCACCCTGGCTGGATTGGGGAGAGAAAAAGAACCTGCCGGAGCAGAATCCGAAGCTGGGCTGGATGATCGGCGACCTCGAAATCGATCCGTTCGATCCGGACCGGATCATGTACGGCACGGGAGCGACGCTGTACGGCTCCAATAACGTGACGGCGCTGGACAAAGGGCAGAACGTCAACATTTCCGTTATGGCCGACGGCATTGAAGAAACGGCGGTATTGGGCCTGATCAGCCCGCCGTCGGGGGCGCATCTGCTGAGCGCCATGGGGGACATCGGCGGTTTCCGCCACGAGGATCTGACCCAGGCGCCGCCGATGATCACCAATCCGTATCTGGGAACCAGCACGGATATCGACTACGCCGAGCTGAACCCGAACATCGTCGTTCGCGTCGGCAACAGCGAAGGCCCGAATCCGAGAATGGGCGTCTCCATGGACAACGGCAAAACGTGGAAACCGGCTGCCAACGCCTGGGTTTCGCCGTCCAATGATGCGACGCAGGGCGGTTATGTTGCGGTCGGTGCCGACGGCTCATCCATGGTCTGGAGCCCGTCCAATGCGGCGGACCCCAAGCCGGTGAGCTACTCGAAAGATCTGGGCGCGACCTGGAAGGCTTCGTCCGGCATCCCAAGCGGTGCCAGAGTCTCCTCCGATCGGGTGAATCCGAAGAAATTTTACGGCATCGCGGACGGCGTATTCTACGTCAGCGTGGACGGCGGGGCGACCTTTGCGAAGGCGGCAACCGGATTGCCGAAGTATTTGATCAGCAATTTCAAGGCGATGCCGGGAGTGGAAGGGGACATTTGGGTAGCCGCGGCAGAGGATAACACCCATCGGGACAGCCCGTATGGACTTTGGCATTCCACCGATTCCGGAAAGACGTTTATGAAATTGGATCAGGTGCAGGCCGCCGCGGCCATCGGGTTCGGCAAAGCCGCGCCGGGCCAAAGTTACATGGCGCTGTACGCCCATGCCTCCATCGGCGGCCGGGACGGCATTTACCGCTCGGACGATGCGGGCAGAACATGGATTCGCATCAATGACGATCGGCATCAATTCGGAGCGGCGAACACGGCGATCACCGGTGACCCGAGAGTGTACGGACGGGTGTATTTGGCCACGAACGGCCTGGGGATCGTGCTCGGCGAGATGGCCGGGACTCCGGGGACGGCAGCGCCCGTGATCACGGTAGACGGCACAAACAAAAAGCAAAACAACAGGAACTACGTGCTTTCCGGCCATGTCAGCAAGCCGGTGGCGGATGCCCGGATCAGCGTCCGCTTGAATGGCGGAGAGCCGGTGTATCTCAAGGTAAACAACGGCAAATTCAACGGGAAGCTCACCTTGGCAAACGGCACGAACCGCATCGTGCTCGAAGCCGCCGATAGCGACGGGAACAAGGCAAGCGTTGAAATGACGGTAGAATATAACGCTAAAAAGTAGGAGCAAAACTTAAGGAATAGAACAAAAAGGGATGCCCCGGTCACCGGCCGGAAGGCATCCCTTTACTTTTTGCAAGAATCAGGCCGGTTGCCGTCTGATTCGATCCTATTTGAAATAATGGATACCCATAGCCTCGCGTACCTCGCCCATCGTCTGCCGGGCAGCGCTCCGAGCTTTGGCCGTGCCCGCCATCAGCACTTCGTCGATATATTGCGGACGATGTTTGTATGTTTCGCGCCGTTCGCGGATCGGCTGCATGACCTTTTCGATCGCATCCGTTACCATGGCTTTGCAGGCGGCGCAACCTATGGCGCCTTTTTGGCAGTTTTCCCGGATGTCTTCGCTGCCTTCAGGGCGGAAAATGCCGTGGTAGCCGAACACCGTGCATCGATCAGGATGGCCCGGATCGGTTTTATGAATGCGCGCGGGATCGGTTTTCGCCTTGCGGATATGCATGCCCACCTCCTCGGGAGAAGCGTCCAGCGTGATGGCATTGCCGAGGCTTTTGCTCATTTTGCTGCCGCCGTCGAGTCCGTCCAGACGTTCGCCGACGAGAATATCCGGCTCCACCAGCACGGGGGCGTATAATTCGTTGAATCGGCGCACGATTTTGCGCGCCTGCTCGATATGCGGAATCTGATCTTCCCCGGCCGGGACAAGCGTCGCCTTGAAGGCGGTAATGTCGGCCGCCTGGCTGACCGGATACCCGAGAAAGCCGTAATAGAGATCTTCGTAGCCACGTTCTTTGGCTTCATGTTTGACGGTGGGATTATGCCGCAGCGAGCTGACCGTGACGAACATCGAAAAGATGACGGTCAGCTCCGCGATTTCGGGGATCATCGACTGCACGAAGATGGTGGAGCGCTCCGGATCGATCCCGACGGACAAGTAGTCCAGCGCGACTTGGCGCACGCTTTCGGCAAGCAGTTCAGGCCGATGGAAATGGGTCGTCAGCGCCTGCACATCCGCGAGCATGATATAGGTCTCATATTGCCGCTGCAGCTGCAAGCGGTTTTTGAGGCTGCCGACGTAATGGCCAAGGTGCAGCTTTCCGGTCGTGCGGTCTCCGGTCAATACGATCTCCCGTTTGGTTTGCGTTATCGTTTGGGTTGTCATTGGAATTCCTCCTAAGGGTTAAGTTGTTCTTTTTCGTTCCGACGTTGAGCCGCCACCAGCCGTCTTCCATGGCCATCACCTCCCATAAAAATCATATGAACCATAAGCCCGAATTCCAAAGGGCCAGCCGTAAAACTTGCATCGGCGAAAAATAGCCTGCAGCCTCGGCGGACTGCATTCCATGCCCTCCCCGATGTTCCCGAAATCAAAAAAAGCCCCGTCCTGCGAAAAGCGGCATGCCGGGATTTCCGGTCATATCGCTTTCCAAGGACGAAGCCGTCAGCTTCGCGGTGCCACCTTGTTTGGCCGCTCTTTTCCATGGGAAAAGGCCGCCCTGCTCATCAGGTACGGAAGCGGCAGCCCTTTAAGCTCCTCTTCGATACCCTGCCCCGGCTAACGGTGGGGACACGCCGCCCGTCCTACTAATCGCCGCCGAAAATCGCGGTTTACGTTCAGACCGGTCGCTCCGAAGCCCACTTCCGCCAACGCAGCCACCGGCTTGCACCACCCGCCGGCTCTCTTGAGGCTCGCTGTCCGCGTACTCTTCTTCATCATCGCGAATATGGGGTTCATTGTACCGCATTTGCCGGCAAAAGGGAATAGGCTTTCGATCGAACGCATCTTCTTTAAGTTTCTTTAGGTTTTTTTGAAAGATAGCAAAGACCTGCAGGGTATCCTTGAAATCAGGAACGGCGAAAATGCCTGAATCGAGACATGGCTTAGGATTAGGAAGCATGTTAAGGAGGACTATTTCCATGTATGACCAACAACTGCGACATGAACGATATCACCAGCAAAATAACGATGCTCTGGCCCGCCCAGCCGATTCGAATCCGGCCCATGCGGCGATCAAGCTGGGCGTGATCCTGCTGTTCGTCGTGTACCTGTACGCGCTCGTCAAAATCATCCTGTTCAAATTCGGCAGCATCAGCCCGGCGTATTACTTGCGGGAGCTGGTCGATCATATCCTGCATCCCGGGATGATCGCCGACCGGCTTCGGATGGCCAGCAATCTTATGCCGCTCCGGGAGATCGAGGGCTATCTCCGCGACCTGGGAGACGGGGTCAACTTCATGAACTTTTTCGGAAACATCGCCGCGTTTATGCCGCTCGGCTTTTTGCTGCCGATGGTGTGCGGCGTCCGCTCGATGACGCTTCCCAAAGTCCTATTGATATCCTTTGGCGTCAGCCTGGCGTTGGAATCGCTGCAGCTCGTCCTTTTTATCGGCACCTTTGACGTCGACGACATCATCATGAATACCGCCGGGGGGCTGCTGGGGTACGCGGCATACCTCGTGCTGTATTTTCTTTTGAAGCAAGGGGAGCAAGATAGGAACAGGAATCAACCGTTTTAAACGGCAAAAGCCGTCCCGGGTCCATCATTGGACCTTTCGGGACGGCTTTTTTTATAGCCAAGGCATCGCGAACTCGAATCGTGCGCTGCCTTTGGCGCTATAGCTTATTTTTGCTCATTTCGCGGAAGGAGGCGTCGGCCGCTTCGAGCGTGTCGATGATATCCTGCTCGGTATGGGCCGTCGTCAGGAACCAGGCTTCATATTTGGATGGCGCCAGGTTGACGTTGCGGTTCAGCATGTTGCGGAAGAACGCGGCAAATGCTTCGCCGTCCGTATCCTGCGCCTCGTCGTAATTGGTGACCGGATGGTCGCAGAAATGCGTGGACAGCGAACCCCGGATCCGGTTGATCGTCAGCGGCACGCCGTAACGGTCGGCCGATGCCTGCAGTCCGTCCGCAAGCTTGGCGGCCAGGCGGTCCATCTCTTCATAGACGCCTTCGCCCTGCAGCACTTCCAGGCAGGCGATGCCCGCAGCGATCGAAGCCGGGTTGCCGGCCATCGTTCCCGCTTGGTACGCCGGGCCGAGCGGCGCGACCTGCTCCATGACTTCCTTGCTGCCGCCATAAGCGCCGATCGGCAGCCCGCCGCCGATGATTTTGCCGAGCGCGGTCAGGTCGGGCTTGATCGCTTCGTGGTTGGCCAGGCCCGCAAACGTTTGGGTCGATCCGTAGTGGAAACGGAAAGCGGTGATGACTTCGTCGTAAATGACGAGCGAGCCGTTGTCGCGGGCCATCCGGCAGAGCCCTTCAAGGAATCCGGGCTTCGGCATGACCATGCCGAAGTTGCCGACGATCGGCTCGACCATGACGGCGGCGACGTCTTTGCCCCAGGTATTCAGCGCTTGTGCGAGGCCGTCCAAATCGTTGAACGGAACGGTGATCACTTCCTGCGCGATGCTGGACGGCACGCCCGCGCTGTCCGGGGTCCCGAGCGTGGAAGGCCCGGATCCCGCCGCAACCAGCACGAGATCGGAGTGTCCGTGGTAACAGCCGGCAAATTTGATGATCTTGCTCCGGCCCGTATACGCGCGGGCGACGCGGATCGTCGTCATGACCGCTTCGGTGCCGGAGTTGACGAAACGGACCTTGTCCATGGAAGGGATGGCTTCTTTGAGCATCCGGGCCATGCGGATTTCAAGTTCGGTCGGCGTGCCGTACAGCGTGCCGTTTTCCGCGGCTTGCGTTATCGCCGCCGTGATGTGGGGATGGGCATGTCCGGTAATGATCGGGCCGTAGGCCGCCAAATAATCGATGTAGCGGTTGCCGTCTTCATCCCAGAAGTAAGCCCCTTTGGCTCTCTTCATAAAGACTGGCGCCCCGCCGCCTACCGCCTTAAACGAACGGGAAGGGCTGTTGACGCCGCCGACGATGTGCTGAAGTGCTTCCTGGTAAAGCTGTTCGGAACGAGAACGATTCATTGAATTTCAACTTCCTTTCGATGTATGTGAAAATCCTCCATTTAGAAAAACAGGCGGGCAGCCGTTAATCGCTGCTGCCCGTACTGCCGCTTTTGCCGGACGTGGCGTCCTGCGATTCGGTATGGGTTGTTCCGGACCCGGCGGTTCCGTCGCTCGAAACCGGTACCGTGGCCGGTTTGTTGAAAACGTCTTGAATATAATCCTTCAATTTGGATTCGCTCGATACGGTAAGCACCGCCGCTCCGCCGATGGTTCTTTCTTTCAGCAGCTTCATGGGCGGAATTTGCTCGCTGCCGGCCATCTGGCTTTTGTAGCCGACCGTCGCCAGCTTCCACATGTCGTTCACCGATAAATTCGTATCGATGTATGGACTGACCCCCTCCAAAATATCCGGAAGTTTCATGATGGAGGTGGTGGACTGCATTTTTGCGGCGACGGCTTTCAGGAAAGCGCGCTGGCGCTCGGTCCGGGAGAAGTCCGAAGTCGCGTCGTGGCGGAAACGGACATATTGCAGCGCCGTTTTTCCGTCGAGATGCTGCATGCCTTTTTTCAGGTCGATGTCGTATTCGTGTTTATCCGCGGCGCTGGGATAATACATGTCTTTTTCCACGTAAAAATCGACGCCGCCGACCGCATCCACCAGCTTGATAAAGCCTTGGAAGTCGGTGTAAACGTAATATTGGATCGGAATGCCGAGCAAATCGCCGACCGCTTTCATGGCCGTGTTCGGACCGTGGGTGATCGCGGTGTTGATTCGGTCCTTCCCGTGCTCGGGAATGTCCGTGTACGTATCTCGCAAGATGGAAAACAGATGAATCCGCTTTTTGACCGGGTCGAGGGAGGCGACCATCATACTGTCCGACCTGGGAATCTCGCCTTCGGAGATGCCGCGGGCATCCACGCCCATGAGGAGAATGTTGACGGGTTCGGTGCCTTCCCATTTGGGAGGCTCGGGGACTTTGGCTTCGACGGGAGTCACGTTTTTAAAAGGGGAGGCTTCGCCGGTTTTTTGCAGGCCCTGCAAACCGTTGTATATCGAAGTAAAATAATATACCGCGTAGCCGATGACGGCTACCAAGATGATGGCTATAATCCATAATATCGTTTTTTTCCTTGAAGTCATTCCTTCTCTTCCTTTCAAGTTATGCTGATAAAGGAGGCTTTTGCTGTATCATTCGACAATTTGTAGGATAAGGATTCATTTATTATAATTTTTTTTGACAATACAATCAATTTTACCTTGGGATATTGCATTTGATGGCACCCGATGTTGGCATGGATTGCCTGCCGAAAGGAGCACGAAGAAGATGACAGAACTGGCGATCGGACAAGAGGTTCCGGATTTTACCCTCCCGGCATCCAGCGGCGCGGACGTTACGCTGAGCAGTTTCCGCGGACGAAAGGTCGTTTTGTATTTTTATCCAAAAGACATGACGGAAGCCTGCACCAAGGAGGCTTGCAGCTTCCGGGACGCGCACCCTCAGCTGGAAGAGAAGGGGGCGGTGGTGCTTGGCATCAGTCCCGACCCGATCAAATCCCACGGCAAGTTTACGGAGAAATACGGCCTGCCGTTTCTGCTGTTATCGGACGAGGATCACCGGGTGAGCGAGATGTACGGCGTCTGGCAGCTGAAAAAGATGTACGGCCGCGAATATATGGGCATCGTCCGCTCGACCTTCCTCATCGATGAAGACGGCAAGCTGCTGAAGGAATGGCGCAAGGTGAAGGTCAAGGGCCATACCGAGGACGTCCTATCCGCTTTATCGTAAACTGCAACCCAAAGATCCCGGCGCTGTGAAGCCTCATGGCGGACGCCGGGATTTTTGGCGTTTTGGTCAGCCTGCTCCGGCTGTTTCCGCAGTGAGTGCCTAAGAATATAAGTTAGAATATTCTAAGCAAACCATGGTGAAATTTCATTGAAAACAAATGTAAACACATCAATATCCATTTACAATTTAGAATATTCGAAGTATAATGTTAATTATCCGGTAAGGAAAGAGGAGAATTACATGGATAAGCAGCCTGAAATTACGGTAGATATGTTATTTGATGTATACAGCGAGCTGTCCCGAAAAATGACTGGCCAGCGCATTCGTGCCTTGATGGATCATCTGCGCAAGCACGAATTGTCCCTGAACCAGTTTTTTATATTGAATATTATCGAACGGGGCGGCGCATGCCTGTCGAGCCATCTGGCGAGCCATTTGAAGCTGAAGGCGGCGTCCATTACGTATTTGGTCGATTCGCTGGAGAAAAAGGGGCTTGTGGCCCGGACGGAAAATCCCAGCGACCTGCGAAGCCATTTCATCAGTTTGACGGACGAAGGGCATGAAATCTCCTCTTTCCCGTTCGAGCATTCTTTTGCCGCTGACTTTTTCAAAAAGCTCAGCCAGGATGACCTCGAGGTTCTGTACGTGATGATGCGGATCATGAACCGTAAATTGGACTCGGAATCAAGCGATATGCAAAAAATATGAATCATAACTTAAGGGAAGTGTTATTTTGAAAAGGTTACTGAAGGTTAAAATCGCCTGGTTTCCGGTGTGGTGCACGGCCTTTCTCATGCTTTGCATGCTTAGCATATATTTGCCCGTATTCGGCGGGCAGTCGCAAAGATTGACGGATTTTCCGCTGATCGTGGTGAATGAGGATCAAGGCGCCGCCTCGGTGAACATGGGCCAAAAGATCATGGACAATCTGATTCAAACGCAGGACGGACATTCCTTTAAATGGACGATCGAGCCCAGCAGGGAAAGAGCCGTCGAACAAATCAAAAACAACAAGGCATACGGGGCGCTCGTCATCCCGGCCGACTATTCCGCTTCGCTGTCCGGCGTGCAGAAATCGCTGATGACCGGACAAACCGGCGGCAAACCTGCACGGATGGAGATATTGGTTAACGAAGCGGGCGGACAGCTCGCCTCCTCCGTCGCTACCACCGCGATTCAAACGGTCGCCTCGACCGTGAACGCCGGCGTCAGCCAGCAAATCAAGGCGGGCATGACGAAGCTCGGCCTGGAGGTATCGCCGCAAGCGGCAACGCTGCTGGATAATCCGGTACAGGCGAAGACCACCAATGCCTTGGGCTTGACGGGGAACATCAACAAAGGGATGACGCCTTTCGTCGTCGTTATGATCTCGTCGATCAGCGGCCTGCTCGGGGTCAACATGATCCACGGATATGTGGAAAAAATCGCCGAAAACATGAGACGCAAAGGTCATCGCCTAAGCCATGCCAAACAACTGCTGACCGAAATATTGCTTGGAGTCATTACGTCGGTGCTCGTGACATCGGTGATCATGATCTTCGTGTTCGGCGTTTTCGATAGCGCGCATACGACGGCCGTTTGGCGCATTTATCTGTTCCTGCTGTTAAGTTCCCTCACGATGTTTTTCTTATTCAAAATGCTCAGCCTGTTCCTCGGCAAATGGGGGATGCTTGCGATGTTCCCGGTCAACATCATGGGGATCTTCGGGAGCGGCGGCGCTTTTCCAGTCACGACGCTGCCCGAGTTTCACCGCGCGCTCAGCTCGTTTTTGCCGACGCGGTACATGGTGGACGGGTTCCGCGCCTTGTTTTATTACGGCGGCCATATGGAAGCCGGACTTGGCACGGCGCTGCAATACATCGTTACCTATTTGATCATGTTCCTGTTCCTTTGCGGAGCAAAGGTCATCATGGCGCATCATCAGGATAAAAAGGGCGCTGCCATCGAGGCGGTACAAGGAGCATCCGCATCCAAAGGAAACGAAATGGGCGCTTTGGCCGCGGAATAATGCAATTGTTCTTTATTTGTGATCCTTCAAAAGCCGGTTTCCGTACCTGCTGCTAAGCGGCGGCGGAGACCGGCTTTTTTGCTGTTCCGGGGATCTAGTTCGGGCTAAGGGGACATGTCTAATCCGAAATAGTTGTTTTCAGATAATTTATGAAATAATATTGTAAAAACATATGTAAATTTGTTCGTATATTTTTATTGACATGGAAACAGGTAGACATTAAACTAATTCGTATGCGAAATATTAGGTTATGAAACAGGGGGGCAGGTTTTGGAATCCCGGGAACAGGAACAAATCATTGAAGTGCTGTATTCTTTTCGCCAAGTGCATTTAAGCTTCTACCAGCTGTTCTGGAAGAGAGCGGAATCGCTTGGGACCACCTGGATTCAATATCTAGTGCTGCGAACGCTCCGTGACCATCCGGACATCGGACTCACCGAGCTCGCGGATTTGATTCTTATAGGCAACAGTACGACCAGCGGCGTCGTGAACCGGCTCGTCAAGGCGGGGATGGTGGAACGCAAACGCTCCGAGACGGACCGGAGATCGATTACGCTGAGAAACACGAAGGAAGGAGATGAACTGCGGAAACGCACCGAGGCCATTTGCCAGGACTATCTTGAACCTCTTTTACATATCAAGGAAGAGGACCGGCGTCACATGTTAAGGACGCACAAGCAGATTATCGACATATTATCCGAAAAAGGGAGAGAGAGAAATCTATTATGAATAGCAGCGAAGCTCAGTCCATCGAGCATATAAAAAAAGGGCCGATTATCGCCGCCCTGCTCATCGGCGCTTTCGTGGCGTTTTTGAACCAGACGCTCATGAACGTGGCCCTGCCCAAAATCATGGCCGACCTCGGGATTACCCAAGCCGCGACGGGACAATGGCTGACCACCGGCTATATGCTTGTCAACGGCGTGTTGATCCCGGTCACCGCCTTTTTGATCGCCCGTTTTACGACACGCCAATTGTTCATTTCGGCGATGTCCCTGTTTTCGATCGGCACGCTCATATGCGCCTTGGCTCCGTCATTCGGCGTATTGATGGTCGGACGGTTGATCCAGGCCGGGGGAGCCGGCATTTTGATGCCGCTGATGACCGTCGTGTTCCTGAACATTTTCCCGATTGAAAAACGCGGCTCCGCGATGGGGATGATGGGGATCGCAATGATTCTCGCTCCGGCAATCGGACCGACGCTTTCCGGTTACCTTGTGGAGCATTACAGCTGGCGCGTCCTGTTCTACATCATTCTTCCGTTTGCCATTATCGCGACGTTGATCGGAATTTTCTTCTTGAAAAACGTCACGAAAGTCACCAAGCCGAAATTCGACGCCGTCTCGGTCATTTTGTCCACGATCGGCTTCGGCGGCCTGTTGTACGGTTTCAGCGACGCGGGTACGGACGGCTGGGGAAGCCGGGAGGTCGTCTGGTCGCTGGCGGTCGGCACCGTGGCTTTGATCGCGTTCGTGTGGATGCAGCTTAAGTCCAAAAATCCGATGCTCGAATTCCGCATTTTTAAATACAATATGTTTACGCTGACGACGATCATCAACGTGATCGTCACGATGGCGATGTATGCCGGCATGATCCTGATGCCGTTGTTCCTGCAGAACATCCGCGGCTTTACGCCGTTGGAGTCCGGCCTCATGATGCTGCCGGGGGCGATCCTGATGGGGATCATGTCGCCGATTACGGGGGCGATCTTCGATAAAATCGGCGCAAGATGGCTTTCGGTCATCGGCCTGGCCATCACGACTTACATGACTTATGAGTTCAGCCGCTTGAGCGTTGAAACGACTTATGCGCATTTGATCACGATTTACACGATCCGCATGTTCGGCATGTCGCTGATGATGATGCCGATCCAGACGGCGGGCCTCAACCAACTGCCGCGCAGCTTGAACGCGCACGGTACGGCGATGTCCAATACGCTGCGGACGATTTCCGGTTCGATCGGTACGGCGATCCTGGTGACGGTCATGACTTCGCAAACGAAGCATTACGTGACCGAAGGGCTGAAAGCCGGCGCCGCCAAAGCGACCGACAAAGCGCAAATGGCGGCCCTGTCGGCCCAATCCATGGTGCACGGCATCAACGACGCGTTCGTGATCGCCACTTGGCTGAGCGCCGTTTCGCTGGTGTTGGCGTTCTTTATCAAAAAGACCAAACCGCAAGACGAAAACATGAAGTCGGAAAAGGCGGAGATGCCGAACGTCGGCAAAGCCGTGAACGCGAAAGGGTAATGAATCGCACGCAAAAAAGGGTGTCCCGGCAGGTTTGAACAACCTGGAGGGATACCCTTTTGTTTTATTTCGATGGACCTTGTACGTTTTTCAAACGTTGCCATCCGATTAACGCGTCTTCGATACGGTCTTTGCTTTATTTTTGCGGAAAAGCTTGTGCATCAGCACCGAGAGAGGTTTCCGGTAACGAACGGCCAGCAGGACGATCGCGAGCAGCAGGATGGCGCCGACGATCCAAACGGAATATTTCTCTACCATATGAAAGGCCATGTTCCACTGAGGACCGAACACCTTGCCGATGCTGATGAAGAGCACCACCCAGAACAGCGCCCCGCTGTATGCATACAAAGCGAACCTCCGGAAGGGAACGGAGATGATTCCCGCAAAATATCCGGTAAAATGGCGCACGCCGGGGATGAAATACCCAATGAAAATGAGGCCTTGCCCGTATTTGTTGAACCATTTTTGCACGTGATCGATTTTGCTTTCGGAAAGCAGCACCCATTTGCCGTATCTGTGAATGAAGGGAAGGCCTGCCTTGAGGCCGATAAAATACGTGATGGTCATGCCGATGGTCGTCCCGAGGAAAGCAAGCACGATCAGCCAGCCGAAATTCAGATTCCCCGCGTAGGATAAATACCCCGCATAAGCCATGGTCGTCTCACCCGGAAAAGGGAGCGCAATAAACTCCAGAACCAGTCCCAAAAACAAAACGATATAACCGTAATCTCCAAACAATAGCTGTATCCACTTCAGCAGTTCCAACATTCTCACTCCAAACCAGATCCAAGATGTTCTTGCCAAAAGACTGATCCGTAAAGTCTATTTTCGAACCTCCCACCATATAATCTACCAGAAAGCAGAATTCATAGAAATAGTGGAGGTTTTCCCGATGGTAAAACGATTATTGATTGCTTTGCTGCTCCTCATGATCCTACCGTTCATCAGCAGACAGGAACTGGTTCGGCAGCCTCAAACCGCGGAAGCTTCGGTGCAGGAACAGGTTCTGCAGCAACTTCCGCCGATGTACGCAACCACATCCGCATCCCCGAAATCCAAACATCCAACTTCAGCCGGAAAAACAGTCTTCCTTACGTTTGACGACGGACCCAGCGCTTTAACCGGCAAAGTTCTCGATATTTTGAAAAAAAATAATATCCGCGCCACGTTTTTCGTTCTGGGCGAGCAGGTGAAACGGTATCCCGAGCTGCTGCGGCGCATCCACGAAGAAGGGCACGCGATAGGCAATCATTCCTATGATCATCATTATACCGAACTTTATAGCGGATTTCCCGCCTTCTGGAACCAGATCAAACGGACCGAAGAAGAAGTTTATGCCGTCACCGGCGTTCGGCCGCAATTGGTCAGGGCCCCGGGCGGTACGGCCGGCCATTTCGATGATACCTATTTTCGCCTGATGAAGCTGGGCGGATACGTCGTGACCGACTGGAACGTGGACAGCGGCGATTCGAAGCGGCGGGGAGTGCCCGCGGCTGAAATCGTGAAAGGGGCTAAGGCCCCGGCGAACTCGGACCGCGTCGTGCTCCTGCTGCATGACGGCAGCGGCCATGAGGAGAGCGTGAAGGCTTTGCCTGAAATCATTGCGCATTACAAAAAGCAAGGGTATCGTTTTGACGTCCTGTCGCCGGACGAAGAACCCGTGCAGTTCAAAGTGAACGAAAAGGCGAAAAAGCTGAAGCGCGCCGCGCCAAGCGAGTCGTGGGTGCAGTCGCATGTCGCCGGCAACGGCGCCTTGTTCGCGAGCGGCAAACCGCTGCGCCTCGAAGTCGGACCGATGGAAACGACGCTGAATCCCGGAGAATACCTGTATAAGGACGGGCATTATCTGGTTCCGGTCCGTGCCGTAGCCGAAAGGCTGGGTGGGAACGCCGTTTGGGATCCGAAAACGCAGACCGCCAAAGTGACCTTGTCGGCGAATTCGGATACCGTGCTGAACATCCAGGTCCGGACCGGACGGCTGACGGTGACCAAAGCCGGGAAAAACGTCTCTTCGGTCACGACGTCCGTCACCATGATCAACGATGCGGTTTGGATTCCGCTGCGGGACTTGTTCGCCAATGCCGGATATGCCCACGCGGCGGCTTCCGAAAACCGGGAGGAGCGGCGGGTCAAGGTGTCCTAACCGTTTCTATGGTAGGCTGCTCAAGAAAAACAACCCGGGCGATCATGTCTACTTCCTTTCATTTGTGGAAAAGCTATATTCATAGATTCCGTTTATAGACGGCCACTCCACAATGAATCGGAGGTTTTGACATTGTCCACTTCTTCCTTACCTCATCGGGATTTTGCTCCCGAGCTGCTTGAAAGGGTCATTCACCGCGTCGGCACGGTCATTGTCGGCAAAGAGGAACAAATCCGGCTGACGTTGATGTCGATGCTCTGCGGCGGGCATCTGTTGCTTGAGGACATTCCCGGCGTCGGCAAAACGATGCTGGTCCGCTCGCTGGCCGCCTGTCTCGGCGCGGGCTTCGGGCGAATCCAATTTACGTACGACCTCATGCCGGCGGACATCACGGGAACGTCGGTATTCCGCCAGCAAAGCGGCGAATTCGAATACCGTCCAGGTCCCCTCATGAACAATCTGGTGCTGGCCGACGAGTTGAACCGGGCTTCGCCCCGGACGCAATCGGCGCTGCTTGAAGCGATGGAGGAACGAAAAGTAACGGTGGACGGCCATACGCATCTCTTGCCTCGTCCGTTTTTGCTGCTCGCGACCCAAAATCCGCTGGAGTTCGAAGGAACCTACCGTCTTCCCGAAGCGCAGCTTGACCGTTTCCTTATGCGGATTCAGCTCGGATACCCGGATCCGGACCAGGAGATCGAGCTGCTGACGCGGATGGCCGGGAACGACCCGCTGGACCGGATCAAGCCGGTGATGCTGGCCGAAGAGATGGTTAACATGCAGCGGGAGGTCAAAAGCGTCTTCGTGGACGACGCGATCAAGCTGATGCTGGTCCAGACTGCGGACGCTTCGAGACGGCATGCGAAGCTTCAGCTCGGCATCAGCCCGCGCGGGACGCTTGCATGGATGCAGGCTTCGCAGGCTGCCGCCTACATGTCCGGCCGTTCCTACGTCATCCCCGACGACGTGAAGCATGTGGCGGTTCCGGTGCTTGCCCACAGGCTGGTGCTCAGCCATGAGGCCGTGCTCTCCGGGACGCAAAGCGAGGACGTCGTGCGGGAGCTGTTATCCGGCCTGACGATGCCGGTCGCCGCCCGCAAAGGAGCAAAGCCATGAAAAGGCGGATTGCAGAGTGGTCGGCCGGGGTTTTCGTGTTTGGCGCGTTATGCGCCTTGTATGTTTGGCATGGGGGCGCCTCCGCGCTGTATTTGATGCTGCTCGCGGGGTGGGTCGTGTCGTCCGGCATCCTGCTGCAATGGCTCGGGCCGAGGAACGTCACGGTCCAGCGCCGGATGTCCGCCCCCGTCGTGACGTCCGGAGAAACCGCCGTCATGGAGGTGGAGATCGGGTTCCGATCGTTTCTCCCCGTGCCTTGGCTTGCCGTCGAAGACTATTACACCGGCGGCAGCAGCCGGCAGATCCTGTTCCCGGGATTCCGGCGCCGCCTGGCATACCGCTGCGAGCTGCGCAGCCTGCCGCGCGGCGTATATTCCTTCGATGCCTGCCGGCTGGAATGGGGCGGGCTTTTCGGCTGGTTTAAAGGGGAGCGGGTGCAAAAATCGGAGGGAAACCTCCTGGTGCTGCCCAAGCCGCTGCCCGTCGCCGGCTTGTCGGAATCCCCGGCCGCCGAGGCTTATGGGGCGGCGCAGCCGGCCCAAACGATGGAACGGAGGCAGGGCGTGAAAGGCCCTGAGGTTAGGCCCTACTTGCCGACGGATCCAATGAACCGGATCCATTGGAAAAGTTATGCCAAACGCGGCAGCCTGGACACCTTTTTGCCGGAAGACGAACGCGATCCGCATTGTCTCGTTGTTCTGGACCGTTCCTACGCCGGATATGTTGCGTGGGAAGGAACGGACGAGGAGCGGGTGAAACGGGCAAAGCGGGATTTTGAGCAGGCGGTATCGGCTGCGGCCGGAATCATCAGCGAGATGAGGCGTTCCGGAGCCAAAGGCAAGCTGGTCTGCGGCGCATCGGACCCGCTCGCGTCGTTTGCCGCCGCACCGGCGGAGGAACGGATTTCAGGCAGCGGCGGTTATTCGCGCATGCTTGCCGCCCTGTCTTCGGTTGAACTGGCCGAGGGCCCGGCCCTGGGCTCCTTGCTGGAAACGGAACTCAGGCATGCGGCCCCCGGGACGCGAGTCCTGCTCATCACCGGGACGCTCAGCGAGCCAACGTCCGAGGCGGCAGCCCGGCTGCTGGCAAGGGGCGTCCAGGTTCATTTGTATTGCACGGCCCTGAATGCCGGGATGGAGGAGGCTGACGGGAAACGCGAGAAGCGTGCAGGGAAATCTTCGGCTTTTGCGGCGGCCGTTCGCCTTTCCCGGTTGGGTGCCGGAATCTATGCCGTTCATCCTGAAGGCGTGACGAAGGTCGGCTTGACCGGTCCGTTTCGCGCCGGAGAGGGGGCGGTGTAAATGGAAACCGGCAAAGATCCGTTATGGTTCCGGCTCGCCATCTCCGCTCTCTTGATGGGGTTGTTCATGGAATGGATCGTTCCGCTGCAACCGCTGGATGTGCTGTCCGTCAGCCGGGAATGGTTCGGCGTCATGTACGGCTTTACGGCCATGCTTTTGCTGCTTGGGGCCTGTTGTCCACGGCTGCCCCTTTTGGCGCCTTTGTACGGACTTTGCACGCTTCTTTTTTGGGCGGATGTCATCGCGAAAAGCGGGGAGAAAGCCGGCCTGGCTTCCATGCTTTCCGTGCTGCGCCAAGATGCCGAACAGCTTGCCGCTACCTTCAGATTTTCGGCATTAAGCCAAGATGCGCGCATGCTCGTGCTCATGGTCGGCTGGGCGCTGCTGGTCTATTCGGTCCAATCCCTGGCCCTGCTCCGAAGCAGCATCCTCCTGTTCGCGGGAGCCACGCTGCTGTATTTGTTCTGCCTTGAAACGCTGCTCGGCCTGTCCGTGTACGGAGACGTGGTCCGGACCAGCGCCTTGCTGCTTCTGCTGCAGGGCATGGTTCATTTCTCGCGTTTAAGGGAACGGTCGCTTCCTGGCAGCCTCCGCATGGCGAAACCGGAGTACGGTCGATGGGGGGCCTCCCTTGCCGCGGTCGTGCTGACGGTCGTTGCCGGCAGCTGGATGCTGGGGAGCCTGGCGGAGCCGAAACCGGCTGCGGGTTTTTCGCTCCAGCAAGCCGCGAACCGTCTGGCGAATTGGGTTCAATCCGAATATGGGGCCAAAGAAGCGGCAGCGGTGACGGGCTATAATTTATCCGGCGAAGAGGAGGACATGGGCCTTCCGCTTCAGCAAAGCAGCCGGATCTATTTCACGGCCCAAACCCCGGTTCCGACCTATTGGCGCGGCGAAACCTTCAGCGAATATAATGGAAGGAAATGGTCGGAGCCCGGCGCTGACGTCAAAACGGGGTATGCCCCCGGCGTGATCGCGGAGCAAGGGGGAGACGCTTCGGCAGGGCTGGCGACAATCACCCAGCATGTCTCGTTCGAGCAACCGCTGCGGCAAAGCTTTCCGTTGTTTGGCGGGGGCAGGGTCGCCGAAATCGTGGACATGCGGCTGTCCCCGGGAGGTTCGGCGCTGCCTGCCGCCATCGAAAGAAACGTTGGCGCCGGCACGGTCAAAGTCGTGCTCGACGGAGGGCAGCCGCAAATTGAAGGGTATACCGTGAAAGTCGCCATACCGGACAAAAACCCCGAGCGGCTGAAACGGGAGTCGGGCCCGGATCCGCTCGCCGTACGCGAACGGTATTTGCAGCTTCCCGAGGAGCTGCCGCAGCGGGTGAAGGATCTGGCGAAGGAAATGACGGCTGGGGCCGGCAGCCGTTACGACCGGGTTCAAGCGGTCCTGAATTACTTGAAGGAGCATGAAAAGTATACGCTGGACACGAGGGTTCCCCCGGCCGGCACGGATTTCGTCGATGACTTCCTCTTCGAGACCCGCGCCGGATACTGCAATCATTTTTCGACCGCCATGGCCGTGCTTTTGCGCAGCGAGGGCATCCCGGCGCGGTACGTGAAGGGATTTGCGCCGGGAAAACAAGAAGTCGGCCAAGAGGGCACGTATCTGGTCAGCGAAGGCGATGCGCATTCCTGGGTGGAGGTTTATTTTCCGGAGTCCGGCTGGATTCCGTTCGATCCTACGCCAGGCTTTGCGTTGACCGGCGGCGCGTCGGAAACGGCAGCGGCGTTCCGTCCGGCAGCGGCAGACGGGCATGTTCTGAAAGCGTTGGCGGGCACGGCCGTTGACGGTTTGCGTTCGACGCTGGCTTTCATGCTCCGTCACGCGGCATGGTTCGCCGTCGGAGCCGCTTTGGCGGGAGCGCTTGCCCTGGCGGTTGTCTGGGCGCTGCCATGGCTGGGGCTTTTGCCTCTATGGCTTCGCCTTTACGCGACCCGACGGCGGTTTCCGGGAAGAAACGAGCTGATCCAAAGCGCACGCCCGGTCTGGCGGGCCCTGGCGCGCCGCTTCGGCGCCGCCCCCGCAGGCTGCACGGTTCGGGAGTATATACGGTCCCTCCCTGTTGAACAAGACGAAATACGCAGGATGTTGTACGATTTTGCCGCCGATTGGGAAATGATAGCTTATGACGAAGGTCCGATGGAACGGGGCAGATGCATCGCCTATTTGCGCCGCTGCCTCCGGATCTCCAAAAAAGTGGCATAAGCTTGCCGCCCCGGTTTCCTTGACGGTATGAATTATCGTTGCGTATAATTAATTTCAACAATTGAGGGAGGCACGTTCATGAACAAACCAAATGAAATCATCGTCGTCTTGGACTTCGGTGGACAATACAATCAACTTATTGCACGACGCATTCGCGATTTGGGAGTATACAGCGAACTGCTGCCATACAATACGCCGATCGACAAAATCCGCGAGATCTCCCCGAAAGGGATCGTTTTTTCCGGCGGACCGATGAGCGTATATGCTGAAGACGCACCCCATGTGGATCCGGCGATTTATGACCTGGGCGTACCGATCTTCGGCATTTGCTACGGCATGCAGCTGATGGCCCATCAGCTGAACGGCAAAGTGGAGCGCGCGGCCAAACGCGAATACGGCAAAGCGGACCTGGAATTCAATCCGGGCACGACTTTGATCAAAGGTCTGGATGCCAAACAAACCGTATGGATGAGCCACGGGGACCATGTCGTCGAGCTGCCTGAAGGCTTCAAGCTCGATGCAGGCACGGAATCGGCGCCGATTGCGGCGATGAGCAACCTGGACAAGCAGCTGTACGCGGTTCAGTTCCATCCGGAGGTACGCCACTCCGTGAACGGCAACGAAATGATCCGCAACTTCCTGTACGAAGTGTGCCATTGCGAAGGCAACTGGAGCATGGAAACCTTCATTGAAGACGCGGTGCGCGACATCCGCGAACAGGTCGGAGACCGCAAAGTGCTTTGCGCGCTCAGTGGCGGGGTAGATTCTTCCGTCGTGGCCATGCTCGTCCACAAAGCGATCGGCGACCAGCTGACATGCATGTTCATCGATCACGGTTTGCTGCGTAAGGGCGAAGCCGAAAGCGTCATGGAAACCTTTGTCGGCAAATTCGACATGAAGGTCGTCAAAATCGACGCCCGCGACCGTTTCCTCGGCAAATTGGCCGGCGTGGAAGATCCGGAGAAAAAACGGAAAATCATCGGCAACGAATTCATTTACGTCTTTGACGAAGAATCCGCCAAGTTCGACGACTTCGATTTCCTTGCCCAAGGCACGCTGTATACGGATATCGTCGAAAGCGGCACGGCGACGGCGCAAACGATCAAATCGCACCACAACGTCGGCGGCTTGCCTGAAGACATGAAGTTCAAGCTGATCGAACCGCTGAAAACTCTGTTTAAAGACGAAGTGCGCAAGGTCGGTTTGGAATGCGGCCTGCCGGAAGCCATCGTATGGCGCCAGCCGTTCCCGGGTCCTGGACTTGCGATCCGCGTGCTCGGCGAAGTAACGGAAGAGAAGCTTACGATCGTGCGCGATTCCGACTACATTTTGCGCGAAGAAATCGCCAAAGCCGGTCTGGACCGCGAAATTTGGCAGTACTTCACGGCATTGCCTAACATGAAGAGCGTTGGGGTCATGGGCGATGCCCGTACGTACTCCTACACCGTCGGCATCCGCGCCGTAACGTCCATCGACGGCATGACGGCGGACTGGGCGCGCATTCCTTGGGACGTGCTCGAGAAAATCTCGGTGCGCATCGTGAACGAGGTGGAGAACGTCAACCGCGTCGTGTACGACATTACCTCCAAGCCGCCTGCAACGATCGAATGGGAGTAAGCCGGGTAAATGTCCGTCCATGCTTGTCCCCCCTTGGAAGTGAGAGGGGACGGCATAACGGTACAGCTGTTTTTTACCTGCGGGCGATCATCTGAAACAACAACTCTCTTTTATCTGCTTTTTTTGGCAAATAATAGGGAGTTTTTTTTTATCGTTCAGGTTCATGCGTTTTTTTCCGCTTTGAAAGGGTAAGATATATTTGACATTTTGAAAAAATACATAAAAATTGAGGTTTGATTTACATGCTTGCAGCCCTTGGACTGACTTCTCTTGCGTTGTTTATGGTGTTCCTGGCCTTTTATTTGACGGACCCGAGACGAATGTTAAACGGTTTTTTGTTTAACGTGTTTTTTTGTTCGCTTCTTCTTTTTTGCGGTTATTTAGGGTATCAGTCGAATATCTTGATTTTTGGGATCTTTGCCTTCGTTGCACTCGTTTTTGTATTTATTATTTCTTCGTTCGGTTTATTGGCTTTAAGTATCGGTCTTTTCCTAAATGCGAAAATTTTGCTGAAAAAAGAAGGCCGGAAATTCTCCAACTGCCTGACGCTGATCTTAGGGATCGCCCTTCTCGCGTTGTCGTTGATCCAAATCATCAACCCGGAGCGTTTTCTATCCGTTCACTTTAAACCTTTATACGCCGGAGTGACCCTCATTGTGGTGTATTTCTTTTTGCACCTCACCAATTTTTTGACCGCATATTTGCTGTATCAATTGAACAGACCTAAATATCATCAGGATTTTATTATCGTTCTTGGCAGTGGATTGATTAACGACAAGGTACCGCCGCTTTTGGCCAGCAGAATTCAAAAAGCCATTGATTTTTACCGGAAGCAAGCGGCGGCGGCTTTTCCGCCGACGATCATTTTTTCAGGCGGAAAAGGCTCGGACGAGAATATTTCAGAGGCGGAAGCGATGCAAAAATTTGCGCTCGAGCGCGGCATTCCTTTGGAGCACACGATAACGGAAACGGAATCGGTAAATACATACCAGAATATGCTTTTTTCGAAACGAATCATGGAGTCGATAAAGGGACGCGAATATAACAGCATTTTTACGACGAACAATTTCCACTTGTTCAGAGCCAGCTTGTACGCGAAAAAGGTAGGTTTGAAGAGCCAGGGAATCGGTTCGAAAACAGCGTTTTATTACTGGCCGAATGCCATGATCCGCGAATACATCGCCATCGTCGTCATGCAGCGGAAACGTCATACCCTTGTGGCGGGAAGCATTTTCGGGGTTTCGCTTCTCGTTACCCTTATTTATTTGTTCACTGAATAATCGGTTCGAAAAGTCATTCATCGTTTACGGCGAATGGCTTTTTCTTTTTTGCTTTTTTTGCCGCGAGAGGCTTTACATGACAAAGCTCCCTTAAAGCAGCTGGACTTATGCATGTCCTGTCTACCTTAAGGGAGCGTCACTTGGGCATGCCGCCGGTTATTCGCCGTTTTCGCGCTCGTTTTGTTCGTCCGTCATCAAATCTTCGGCCGGATAGTCCCGGCCCGAACCTTCATGGAGCTGCAGGTTTTCGTAACCGTACGGGCGCGGGCCGTTTTGGCCTTTTCCCCAAGGGGCGCTTTTGCCGATCGATTCGGCTTCCAGGCCCGAGCCGTAAGGGCCCTCCGGAAACTCCTCGGCCGTCAGGTCGTTGCGCTGGGACTCGACGTTGGAGAAGTCGCTGTATTCGGGTTCGGATTTCGATGTCGTCATGTTCTTCTTTCGCACCTGCCTTTCGATGTATAAAAAGTAATGTCTCCGCCGCGCGGAGATTTCATCCCTTTTTTTCGGGGCATTCGGCGATTCCGCAGCCGATTTCGTTGAATTTTATCATTTCCTTCCTTTCCTCCTATTGTTTATCCTATATAATGGGCTTATGTTAGGAATTGCAAAATACAGGCGAACGCGAGAGGGGAGAGGTTTAAGGCATGGTAACGAAAGAGCTGCTGGAGACGCCCTGCATCCTGATCGATGAACAGGTTATGCAGCGCAATATCGGCCGCATGGCCGACATCGCCGCGCGGAACGGGGTACAGCTTCGCCCGCATATCAAAACCCACAAAGTTCCCGAGTTTGCGCTCAGACAGCTTGCTGAGGGGGCATCCGGCATCACGGCGGCCAAAGTGGGGGAAGCGGAGATGATGGCGGCACACGGCATTGACGATATTTTTATCGCCTACCCAATCGTATCCCCGTCCAAAATCAAGCGGATCCTTGCTTTGGCGGAAAAAATCCGCATGATCGTCGGCGTCGAAAGCATCGAAGGCGCACGGAATCTCTCCCAAGAGGCTGCGCAGGCGGGAATCACCTTGTCGGTCCGGCTTGAAATCGACACGGGGCTGGCGCGCACGGGGGTGCGTCCGGATGAGGCCGTAGAGCTGGCCAAACGGATTGCGGAGCTGCCGGGGCTCGATTTGAGCGGTATTTTTACGTTTAAAGGCGCGGTGTTCGAAGGGGTAGGGACGCTGGACCTCGAAGCAGCAGGACAGGAAGAAGGACGCATCATGGTCGAAACGGCCGAAAGGCTGCGCGCCGCGGGCATCGCCATCCGGGACGTCAGCGTCGGCTCCACGCCAACCGCCCCTTATGCGGCAGCCGTGGAGGGCATCACGGAAGTGCGGCCCGGCACCTATATTTTTTATGACCGGATGCTCGCCGTGATGGGAGCCTGCTCGAAAGAAGACTGGGCGGCCAAAGTATTGGTTACGGTTGTAAGCGTTCCCGCGGAAGATCGGCTTGTCGTCGACGGCGGCAGCAAAACCTTTGCGACCGACGTGCAGCCCGGGCAACCGCCGCTGCATTTGAAGGGTTTTGGCGAAATTGTCGGCCATCCGGATGCCGTATTCGAAAAAATGAATGAAGAGCATGGCATGATCCGAACGCAAGGCCCGCACGGCCTGCATGTCGGCGACGTTCTCGAAATCGTCCCGAACCATATTTGTTCGACGGTCAATTTGCATAACGAGGTTTTTGCGTCGAAAGACGGCAGCATTCGGGCCATCCCGGTCTTGGCAAGAGGGAGACTGGCCTAGCGCAGCGGGAGGGAGAAGAAGATGCTTGATATCGTCATCGAAAACGGAAGGATTGTGGACGGCAGCGGAAATCCGTGGTATTTTGGACAGCTGGGCGTCAAGGATGGGATTATCACGCATGTCGGCAGAACCGACGCCGAAGCTTTGGAGCGGATCGACGCGCGCGGGCAGGTGGTCGCCCCCGGTTTTATCGACGGGCATTGCCATTCCGATTTGCTTGTTTTGGACCAGCCGGACAGCGAGTTCAAGATGCAGCAGGGCGTCACGACGGAAGTCGTCGGCAACTGCGGCCTGGCGCCTGCCCCCTACGTGAAAAACCGGGCTGCCGAGCTGAAAAGCTATATCGAGCCCGTCATCGGACGCACGGATTGGCCCTGGCCTTGGGAAAGCATCGAGGAATACATGCAGCATTTGGCGAAGTCTCCCGCGTCCGAAAACGTCTCCACTTACGTGGCGCACGGCGCGCTTCGCATCTCCGTCATGGGGTTCGAAAACCGCCCGGCCACCAAGGACGAGCTCGACCGGATGAAACGGCTGCTGGAAAACGGCTTGAAGGCCGGTGCGATCGGCTTGTCCATCGGTCTGTTATACGCTCCGGGAAGTTATACGCCAAAAGAAGAGCTGGCTGAGCTGTGCAAGGTCGTTGCCGCGTACGGCGGCTTGTTCTCCACCCACATTCGCGGCGAAGGCAACAACCTGCTGGCTTCCGTGCGCGAAGTGATCTGGATCGCGGAGCAAAGCGGAGTTTCGCTCCATGTCAGCCATTTGAAGGCGGCGGGCCGGATCAATTGGGGCCAAACCGGGGCCGCGATGGAGCTGATCGACGAAGCCAGAAGCCGCGGGATGGACGTCACTTGCGACGTGTACCCGTATTCCGCGGGCTCGACGACGCTGACGACGGTGCTCCCCCCATGGGTCCTCGAAGGCGGAATCGAAGCAACGCTGGAGCGGATCGCCGATCCGGCCATCCGGGCCCGAATCAAGCAGGAGCTCCGGGAAGAACAGACGACTTGGGACAACCTCGTATGCTCGACCGGCTGGCAAAGCGTGTTCGTGTCCTCCGTGCCTTCCGCGGCAGGCAAGCTGCTTGAAGGGAAGCATATGCAAGAGATCGGCGAACTGTGTGGCATGGATCCGGAAGATGCGGCGCTGGAGCTGCTCCGGAGGGAAAACGGACAGGTATCGATCGTGTATTTCCATATGTCGGAGGAAGACGTGCGGGAAGTTATCCGTTACGATTATTCTTTGGTGGCATCGGACAGCTTAGGCTGCGTCACCGGCAAACCGCACCCCCGTTCCTATGGCACATTTCCGAGGCTGTTCGCGGAGTATGTCCGAAAGAACAAAATACTTACGCTTGAGCAGGCGGTACGCAAAGTAACATCGTTCCCGGCCCAGCGGTTCAAGCTTGGCAAACGCGGGCTCCTCGTTCCGGGGTATGCCGCGGACATCGTCATTTTTGACCCGAACCGCATTTCCGACACGGCGACTTACCAGGACCCCATCCGGCATCCCGAGGGGATTTCCGCGGTGCTCGTCAACGGCCGCAAAACGATGGAGCATCGGCATCATACGCATGAACGGCCGGGCGTGTTTATCCCCGTGCAGCATTGCTGCCGGCATGAGTTGGAACGGTAAATGCAAAACAGGTTCGTATCGAAGCACAAGCTAAATTTAAAAGGGAGATGACCATCATGGCAAAAATCGAAAAAATTCTCGAAGAAAAAGGGATCGTCTTAGAAAAGGTTCCGACTCCGGTAGCGGAATACGTTCCGGCCAAAACCGTCGGCAACCTCGTGTATACCTCCGGCAACGACTGCCGCGTCAACGGCAAGCTGAAATATACGGGGAAAGTGGGCAGCGACCTGACGGTGGAGCAGGGGTATGATGCGGCGCGCCAGGTGATGATCAACCTGATTTCCGTGTTGAAAGAGCATTTGGGCGATTTGGACCGGATCAAACAGGTGGTAAAAATGCTGGCCTTCGTCAATTCCGCGGACGGATTCGTCGAACAGCCGTACGTCATTAACGGGGCTTCCGAGCTTCTGGTCGAAATTTTCGGAGAAAAGGGAAAACACGCGCGTTCCGCGATTTCCGCGAATGAGCTGCCTTTTAATACGCCGGTAGAGATCGAATTGATCGTCGAAATCGAATAGAATTTAGATAAAAAATGTTAATTCCGAACAATGGACATTATTTGGCGATTTAATATTCGTTTTTTATATTGACAATTTTCGCGCGTCTCCCTAGAATAAATGATGTAAGAAACGACAATACATCATCATTTTTTTCGTATAATCCCGGGAATCGGCCCGGGAGTCTCTACGAGATCACCGTAATGATCTGGCTACGAAAAAGAAGGGATGCGGATAACCTGCATGCGCTTGACACACCTTATGCGTAAGGCTGTTTGTCAGGACGTGCACGGGTAGCGATCTCTTCCTTTTGCATAATGCCTGCGGATCTGTAACGGTCTGCGGGCCTTTTTTTGTCGTCCTGACACATTTTCTAAGGGGGATTCTGTAAAAATGGAGCGTTTCTTTAAGTTAAAGGAACACGGAACCAATGTAAGGACAGAAATCATTGCCGGTCTGACGACCTTTATGGCCATGGCGTACATCCTGTTCGTCAACGGGCTGTTTTTGGGCGAAGGCGGAGCCGGCATCCCGAATGAGGGAGTATTTTTTGCGACGGCTGTGGGAGCGGGCTTGGTAACGATCCTGATGGGATTATTCGTCAACATTCCGATCGCATTGGCGCCGGGCATGGGGCTTAACGCTTATTTTATGACGGTGGTGCTCAGCTCGAACGGAGCGATCACTTGGCAGGCGGCGCTGGGCGCCGTATTTATCTCGGGTATCGTATTTCTCATTTTGACCGTGACGAAGGTTCGGCAGATGCTGATGACGGCCGTTCCGCAAAACCTGAAAAACGCGATTACGGTCGGCATCGGTTTATTTATCGCGATCGTCGGCTTTAAGCTGAGCAACCTGATTTCCATTTCGGTCAACGCGGGCACGGATGCCAGCAAGCCAGTCGGCGGCGCGAACTTCAACTTGATGCTTAGCGACTTCTTTACGCATAAAGACGCTCTTCTTGCTTTGATCGGTCTGTTGTTTATCGCCGTCCTGATGGTGCTGCGCGTGAAAGGCGCCTTGCTTATCGGGATCGTCGTAACGACGTTGATCGGCATTCCGATGGGCGTGACGGACCTGAGCGGCCTGGCGCATGCCAATTGGATTCCTTCCTTTACGAACCTGGCCGTCGGCCAATTGGATCTTAAGGGCGCTCTTCACATCGGTTTGTTTGATATCGTATTTATTTTCACGTTTGTCGAATTGTTCGATACGTTCGGAACATTGGTCGGTACGGCGACTCGCGCCGGTCTGATGAAAAACAAGGAAAAAGGCGAAAAAACGATCGGGAAAGCCATGCTGGTCGACGCCGTTGGCGTCAGCGCAGGCGCGGTTTTGGGTACGAGCACGGTGACGGCTTTCGTCGAAAGCACCGCGGGCGTCGAAGCAGGCGGACGGACAGGCCTGACGGCGGTCACGACGGGCGTGCTGTTCATTTTGTCCCTGTTTATCGCTCCGCTTGCCCTGGTGGTTCCTTCGGCGGCAACGGCACCGGCGCTGATCGTCGTAGGCGTGCTTATGATGAGCCAAGTCCGGAACATCGAGTGGGATGATTTCTTTGAAGCTTTCCCTGCGTTTTTGACGATCATTTTGATGCCGTTCACCGGCGGGATTGCGAACGGTATTTCGGCCGGGATTTTGTCCTACGTCATTTTGGCGATCTTCGCGAACATCGGGATGAAGCGCAAAGTGAAAATCCATTGGCTGATGTGGGTGCTTGCGGTTATCGTTATTATCCGCTTTGTGTTCTTGGGAACGGAATAAAACATATATAATAGATGAAAAAGGGTCGCTTTCCTTTCTGTGGAGAGCGGCCCTTTCTGTTTTAGAAAGGCTTTTTCTGAAAAATGGCTGCTTCCCAACCCTCCTTAGTATGGTGGCTGGAAACATTTATAGGATCTATTCCGTCTAATGGTAAGGGAGGGGTGGAAATGAGAGTTAAAAAGCTGTTTCTCGGGTTGGCCTTGCTTTGCGTGTTATTAACTGCATGTTCGGACTCAAATACCTCAAAAGATATGGGGGAATTGTACAGTTTAGCATTAGATGCATACATGCCGATTGATGAAGGCTTAAATGGAGGTATGAAATATATTGCAATAGACATGAGCAATTTAAATGATATTGATGAAACAGACAAGAAACAAATTTTAAAGTATTTCGGGAAATACAATGTTGAGGTAATGGAAGCGACTTACGATCAGCTAAAAGAGAAGGGGTTATATGACCCTATAACCATGGTGCTTAATGGCGTATTGTTGCGTGTCGAAAAGACTGAAATTTCAAACAATAAAATTGTTGTCGAAGGATCCAAGTATAGAGCTGGTGATGGAGCAATTGGAACGAAAGTGATTATTGAATACAAAAACGGGAAATGGCAAGTTTCAAAAGCAGACAGCACTTGGATTAGTTAAATATAGTTAACGGGGATGTGAGCGCTAAAAAATCATTGGGGCGTTATTTCTGTAGGGATAGCAAAGTGTTTATTTAAAAGTACCTGTTCTGATCCAAAAAGAAATACTGTGGATCGCAAGATGTCTTAAATGATTGAAGCTCGTGAGCTCGCTTTTGCTGATCTTGATACAGGGCAAGCATAATCGGGTAAATACAGTACTTTAAATTTTTTTTCAAAAAAGTGTTGCATTATATTTCTCTACGTGGTATATTCTAATTCCGGCCAAGAAAACATGATGTTGCGAACCGCAAAATGTGATGAACAACGTTCAAGAATTCGAAGCAAGCAGTGCTCCAAAAAAGATTTTAAAAAGAGCTTGCATAAAACAGTCGGACATGTTATAATATAAAAGTTGTCGCCGATAAGAACTTCGACGATGGCGAGTGAAGTTTGATCTTTGAAAACTGAACAACGAGTGAGATACAGGCTTTGCTTGCAAAGCCGATCGCGAAGCAAATCGGTCCAAGCCTATGGCTGGATGGTTTGCGGAGCACAAATGAGAATTAAATTCTCGTCAGATTCAAAATGAGTCACAAACTTTCTTGGAGAGTTTGATCCTGGCTCAGGACGAACGCTGGCGGCGTGCCTAATACATGCAAGTCGAGCGGACTTGATGAGGAGCTTGCTCCTCTGATGGTTAGCGGCGGACGGGTGAGTAACACGTAGGCAACCTGCCCGTAAGACCGGGATAACTACCGGAAACGGTAGCTAATACCGGATAATTTATCGCTTCGCATGGAGCGGTAATGAAAGACGGAGCAATCTGTCACTTACGGATGGGCCTGCGGCGCATTAGCTAGTTGGTGAGGTAACGGCTCACCAAGGCGACGATGCGTAGCCGACCTGAGAGGGTGAACGGCCACACTGGGACTGAGACACGGCCCAGACTCCTACGGGAGGCAGCAGTAGGGAATCTTCCGCAATGGGCGAAAGCCTGACGGAGCAACGCCGCGTGAGTGATGAAGGTTTTCGGATCGTAAAGCTCTGTTGCCAGGGAAGAACGTCGGGTAGAGTAACTGCTATCCGAGTGACGGTACCTGAGAAGAAAGCCCCGGCTAACTACGTGCCAGCAGCCGCGGTAATACGTAGGGGGCAAGCGTTGTCCGGAATTATTGGGCGTAAAGCGCGCGCAGGCGGTCACTTAAGTCTGGTGTTTAAGGCTAGGGCTCAACTCTAGTTCGCACTGGAAACTGGGTGACTTGAGTGCAGAAGAGGAAAGTGGAATTCCACGTGTAGCGGTGAAATGCGTAGAGATGTGGAGGAACACCAGTGGCGAAGGCGACTTTCTGGGCTGTAACTGACGCTGAGGCGCGAAAGCGTGGGGAGCAAACAGGATTAGATACCCTGGTAGTCCACGCCGTAAACGATGAATGCTAGGTGTTAGGGGTTTCGATACCCTTGGTGCCGAAGTTAACACATTAAGCATTCCGCCTGGGGAGTACGGTCGCAAGACTGAAACTCAAAGGAATTGACGGGGACCCGCACAAGCAGTGGAGTATGTGGTTTAATTCGAAGCAACGCGAAGAACCTTACCAGGTCTTGACATCCCTCTGAATCCTCTAGAGATAGAGGCGGCCTTCGGGACAGAGGAGACAGGTGGTGCATGGTTGTCGTCAGCTCGTGTCGTGAGATGTTGGGTTAAGTCCCGCAACGAGCGCAACCCTTGATTTTAGTTGCCAGCACTTTAAGGTGGGCACTCTAGAATGACTGCCGGTGACAAACCGGAGGAAGGCGGGGATGACGTCAAATCATCATGCCCCTTATGACCTGGGCTACACACGTACTACAATGGCCAGTACAACGGGAAGCGAAGTCGCGAGACGGAGCCAATCCTATCAAAGCTGGTCTCAGTTCGGATTGCAGGCTGCAACCCGCCTGCATGAAGTCGGAATTGCTAGTAATCGCGGATCAGCATGCCGCGGTGAATACGTTCCCGGGTCTTGTACACACCGCCCGTCACACCACGAGAGTTTACAACACCCGAAGTCGGTGGGGTAACCGTAAGGAGCCAGCCGCCGAAGGTGGGGTAGATGATTGGGGTGAAGTCGTAACAAGGTAGCCGTATCGGAAGGTGCGGCTGGATCACCTCCTTTCTATGGAGAATCGTTTCCTGCGAGGAAACATTCAAATATGCCGTAAGGCAAAACGATCTCACTCGTTGGTCAGTTTTGAGAGTTCAAACTCTCACATGCGATTTCCAGAACTTGCTTGGTGACAAGCGGTGCTGAGGATGGTATGATATAAGTCCGGTTGAAAAACCGGGTTTTGATCCTTGAAAACTAGATAACGAAACGAATTTGCGTTTTAGAAATATCCTTTTAGCTGCTTGTGTCTTCATTGAAAGACCAAGTGATAAAAGTAGCAGACGAGCGTTTGAATCGAAGAGCGACTTTGGCTTTGTGCGAAGCACAAAACAACGGAGCGAGGCGAGGCGAACAGGAGTCAAAGGTTAAGCTACTAAGAGCACACGGAGGATGCCTAGGCGCTAGGAGCCGATGAAGGACGTGGCGAACAACGATACTGCCTCGGGGAGCTGTAAGCAAGCTTTGATCCGGGGATGTCCGAATGGGGAAACCCGGCTGATGTAATAGTCAGTCACTCATAACTGAATACATAGGTTATGAAGAGGCATACCAGGGGAACTGAAACATCTAAGTACCCTGAGGAAGAGAAAACAATAGTGATTCCGTCAGTAGCGGCGAGCGAACGCGGATTAGCCTAAACCGGTCAGCTTGCTGGCCGGGGTTGTGGGACGTCTCACATGGAGTTACAAAGGAACTGGTTAGGCGAAGAGGTCTGGAAAGGCCCGGCATAGAAGGTAAAAGCCCTGTAGCCGAAAGTCAGTTCCCTCCGAGACGGATCCCGAGTAGTGCGGGGCACGTGAAACCCCGTATGAATCTGCCAGGACCATCTGGTAAGGCTAAATACTCCCTAGCGACCGATAGTGAAACAGTACCGTGAGGGAAAGGTGAAAAGCACCCCGGAAGGGGAGTGAAATAGAACCTGAAACCGTGTGCTTACAAGAAGTCAGAGCCCGATCTATGGGTGATGGCGTGCCTTTTGTAGAATGAACCGGCGAGTTACGTTCCCGTGCAAGGTTAAGGTGAGAAGCCGTAGCCGCAGCGAAAGCGAGTCTGAATAGGGCGACTGAGTACGTGGGCGTAGACCCGAAACCGTGTGATCTACCCCTGTCCAGGGTGAAGGTGCGGTAACACGCACTGGAGGCCCGAACCCACGAATGTTGAAAAATTCGGGGATGAGGTGGGGGTAGCGGAGAAATTCCAATCGAACTCGGAGATAGCTGGTTCTCCCCGAAATAGCTTTAGGGCTAGCCTCGGTTGTACAGTCGTGGAGGTAGAGCACTGATTGGGTGCGGGGCCCGCAAGGGTTACCAAGTTCAGTCAAACTCCGAATGCCATAGACTGATTGACCGGGAGTCAGACAGTGAGTGCTAAGATCCATTGTCAAAAGGGAAACAGCCCAGACCATCAGCTAAGGTCCCCAAGTGTGTGTTAAGTGGGAAAGGATGTGGAGTTGCACAGACAACCAGGATGTTGGCTTAGAAGCAGCCACCATTTAAAGAGTGCGTAATAGCTCACTGGTCGAGTGACTCTGCGCCGAAAATGTAACGGGGCTAAACACACCACCGAAGCTATGGCTTGAATCGACTTCACTGCTTCTTTGAGGTAGGGAAGACCCGAGAGACATTTTTATCGGAAGCCGAGGTAACAAGGCTGACGATCAAATGCCACCAGGGGATAAACACTTCGAAGGCGGAGTGAAGTCGATTCAGGGGTAGGGGAGCGTTGTATGCAGCGTTGAAGGTGTACCGTAAGGAGCGCTGGAGCGTATACAAGTGAGAATGCCGGTATGAGTAACGAAAAGATCAGTGAGAATCTGATCCGCCGAAAGCCCAAGGTTTCCTGAGGAAGGCTCGTCCGCTCAGGGTAAGTCGGGACCTAAGGCGAGGCCGAAAGGCGTAGTCGAAGGACAACAGGTTGAAATTCCTGTACCACCGTAAACCGCTATGAGCAATGGGGTGACGCAGGAGGGTAGTGACGCAGACTGATGGATGTCTGTCCAAGCAGTGAGGCTGATGTGTAGGCAAATCCGCACATCGTAAGGCTAGGCTGTGACGGGGAGGGAAAATTACAGTACCGAAGGTCATGATCTCACACTGCCAAGAAAAGCCTCTAGCCAGGTGAAGGTGCCCGTACCGCAAACCGACACAGGTAGGCGAGAAGAGAATTCTAAGGCGCGCGGAAGAACTCTCGTTAAGGAACTCGGCAAAATGACCCCGTAACTTCGGGAGAAGGGGTGCCCCGGTAGTGTGAATAGCACGAGGGGGCCGCAGTGAAAAGGCCCAAGCGACTGTTTAGCAAAAACACAGGTCTGTGCGAAGCCGTAAGGCGAAGTATACGGGCTGACGCCTGCCCGGTGCTGGAAGGTTAAGGGGAGCGGTTAGGGATTAGTCCCGAAGCTGTGAACCGAAGCCCCAGTAAACGGCGGCCGTAACTATAACGGTCCTAAGGTAGCGAAATTCCTTGTCAGGTAAATTCTGACCCGCACGAATGGCGTAACGACTTGGGCGCTGTCTCAACGAGAGATCCGGTGAAATTTTAATACCTGTGAAGATGCAGGTTACCCGCGACAAGACGGAAAGACCCCATGGAGCTTTACTGCAGCTTGATATTGGATTTGGGTACGATCTGTACAGGATAGGTGGGAGCCTTTGAAACCTGAGCGCCAGCTTAGGTGGAGGCGACGTTGGGATACCACCCTGATCGTATCTAGGTTCTAACCTGGTACCGTAATCCGGTACGGGGACAGTGTCAGGCGGGCAGTTTGACTGGGGCGGTCGCCTCCTAAAGAGTAACGGAGGCGCCCCAAGGTTCCCTCAGAATGGTTGGAAATCATTCGAAGAGTGCAAAGGCAGAAGGGAGCTTGACTGCGAGACCTACAAGTCGAGCAGGGACGAAAGTCGGGCTTAGTGATCCGGTGGTACCGCATGGAAGGGCCATCGCTCAACGGATAAAAGCTACCCTGGGGATAACAGGCTTATCTCCCCCAAGAGTCCACATCGACGGGGAGGTTTGGCACCTCGATGTCGGCTCATCGCATCCTGGGGCTGAAGTAGGTCCCAAGGGTTGGGCTGTTCGCCCATTAAAGCGGTACGCGAGCTGGGTTCAGAACGTCGTGAGACAGTTCGGTCCCTATCTGTCGTGGGCGTAGGAAATTTGAGAGGAGCTGTCCTTAGTACGAGAGGACCGGGATGGACGTACCGCTGGTGCACCAGTTGTTCCGCCAGGAGCATGGCTGGGTAGCTACGTACGGACGGGATAAGCGCTGAAAGCATCTAAGCGTGAAGCCCCCCTCAAGATGAGATTTCCCAATTAGTAAGACCCCTTGAAGACGACGAGGTAGATAGGTTGGAGGTGGAAGTGCAGCAATGCATGGAGCTGACCAATACTAATCGGTCGAGGGCTTATCCTAAATGACCCACCAAAGTGAAGGGCAGCTTCGCAGCTGATTCCGAGTACTTTGGCGGGGCCCGGAACAAAAACCGGGAAATGCTACGGAGTATTTAAAACGCAAACGTTTCGTATCTAGTTTTCAGGTGATCAAAGCACTTGAATCGTTTGGTGGCGATAGCGGAGGGGTTCCACGCGTACCCATCCCGAACACGACCGTTAAGCCCTCCAGCGCCGATGGTACTTGGACCGAAGGGTCCTGGGAGAGTAGGACGTTGCCAAGCGAAGGACCACTGTTGATGAAACATTGACAGTGGTTTTTTTGTCCCTATTTGTGGATATCTTTTTGAATCCGGAAAAATTTCGTCCACAATTCCCTCTCTTTTTAAATCGGAAAATGGACTTATGCACAGAAAAAATAATCGATTTTTGTAATTTTGTAGTTTTTCACAAAAAGTTTCCCACAAATTCACAAAATAATCCCCATAATACACAGATTCATGGCATGAAAGGTTCAAACGTTGATATTCTCAAATTTCTATTCACATTTTGAATAACGAACTTTTGAAAGCGTTTAAAGGTCGTCCTGTAAGTTTGCGAACTATCCTTATGAAGCTAAGCCGTAGCAGAAATATTGATATCCACATAAAGCCTGGAAGCCCGTCAAAGCATATAGTTTTGGCGGGCTTTTCTATCCCCGCCATCCTCACGAACTTCCTTGCATGCTTGAATTCCGTCTATTTGGGGCATCATGACATCGAGCATGATCCGATCTGACCGGATGGCGGAGCAAGGGAACTTCCCTGAACATGACGGCGATTACGCTGCTTTGAATAAAATAAAAACTAGGAGTATGCTGTATGTATGGGATGACAACCCCCGAACCCTTAACGTGAATGCCATGAAATCCGTAACATTCGCTTCATTACCCGGTTGATGGATTACCTTTAGGATGAGCATTCCCGAGCTTTTAATACATAAGAGGATATGCGCAAGCCGAAATTCATGGGAAGTTCGGACAACGAAAAAAGGTACGCGCCGGGACGCCTCAATTTTTACTCAAAAAGGGAGAGAGCTATGGGCAACAAATGGACAGAAACCTACCTGATACATTCCAACGATATCGATTATAAATCCGAAGCAAGGCTGTCGGTGCTGCTGTCGCTCGCCCAAAGAACGGCCGATGCCGATTTGGAGCAGCTAGGGGCGACGAGAGACCAGATGATCGAAGCGGGTATGGGCTGGATGCTGATGACGATGGATTTGCGCATCGGCCGGATGCCGAAGGCGCTGGAGGAAATCGCGATCGAAACCTGGAACAAAGGACCGAAGGGAGCGCTGTGGCAGCGGGATTTCCGGATCTATTCCGGCGGTGATATCATTGCCGAAGCGTGCAGCATCTGGGCGCTGGTGGACATTCAAAAACGGAGAATGCTGAGACCGTCCAAATTCCCGTTTGACGTCTACATCAACGAAGAGGACTCGGCTGGCGAAACGCCGGATAAAGTCACCATTCCGGAGGACGTCCCTCTTCGGGATGCGTACCGATCCGTGGTACGATACAGCGGGATCGACGCTAACGGTCATCTGAACAATTCGCGTTACGCCGATTTATGCATGGATACGTTGACCCCGGACGAGCTTGCCGGTCTAACGTACGCCGGATTCCGAATCACGTATCATCACGAAGCCCGCTTGGGCGATGAAATTCAGGTCAAGAGGTCTGAGGTGACGGACGGCCGCATTTACGTAAGTGGACAAGCCGGGGACGGGACGCATTATTTTGATGCTTATCTTCTATTAAAAGAAACCGAACGCAGTCATGGATAATTCGGCGCGGATCAGGGGATGGCTAAACGGTAAGGGGGGATAAGCATGCCGCATCATAAACCGCTCAAAATCAACAACCAGCAAAACCGAGCGAGCAGGAAAGAGGAAAACGTAACGCTGCATCCGGATAAAGCTGCTAAATTTCCGCCGAGCCTGAACGAGATTCCGAAGCAGGAACAGGATTAGGCGAACACCGCACCACCTGAAATCCCTTCAGAAAGGTACCGTCATCGGACGTGATGCCCACTGAGGGGATTTTGTCGTTTCACGACTTGAACCAAATCGGTCGGGTTTCATCCCCCTTTGCATTCGCAGCCGCAATCAATGTTATAATAGGACGGAAGAAAGGGTGGATACATAATGAAATCGCTCGTTTTAGCCGAAAAACCGTCCGTGGCTCGCGAAATCGCGCGGGTTATGGGCAGCAGGGAAAAGCATAAGGGATATTTTGAAGGCCCACAATATATCGTGACTTGGGCGCTTGGGCATCTGGTCGGCCTGGCCGAACCCGAAGATTACGACCACAAATACGCAACCTGGAATCTGGAGGATTTGCCGATTTTGCCGAAAACGATGAAGCTGAAGGTGCTCCGCGAAACAAGCCACCAGTTTAAAATCGTGCAGTCGCTGACCAAGCGCCAGGATATCAACAAGCTGATCATCGCCACCGACGCGGCGCGCGAAGGGGAGCTTCTGGCCCGGTGGATCATGAAAATGTCCCATTGGAACAAACCGTTCCAGCGCCTGTGGATTTCCTCGCAAACCGACAAAGCGATCAAGGAGGGTTTTGCTTCGCTGCGTCCGGGCAACCAGTTCGACCGACTGTACGAATCGGCGCGCTGCCGGGCCGAAGCCGACTGGATGATCGGGCTGAACGTCACCCGGGCATTGACCGTCAAATTCGGGGCGCAGCTGTCCGCAGGGCGGGTGCAGACCCCGACGCTCGGCATGATCATGAACCGGGAAAATGAAATCGTGAATTTCCGGTCCCAGGAATACGAGACGCTGAAGGCCGATTTTGGCAGCTTCACGGCAACCTGGCGCGGCAAAAACGGGGATGCGCGCATCTTCGAGCGCCAGCAGACCGATACGATCAAAAAGAAACTCGAAGGACAATACGGGAAAGTCACGCAGGTGAAAAAATCGGAGAAGGTCGAACCGCATCCGCTCGCTTATGACCTTACCGAACTTCAGCGGGACGCCAACCGCAAATACGGATTTTCCGCCAAGCAGACGTCCAACGTGCTGCAGCGCCTGTACGAGCAGCATAAGCTTGTCACCTATCCGCGCACGGACAGCCGTTATTTAACGTCGGATATGGTTCATACGCTGAAGGAACGCCTGGAGAGCGTGGCCGTCGGCCCGTATGCGCAGCTGGCCCGTCCGCTTTTGCGCAAAAACCTGCCTACGTCCAAACGGATCGTCGACGACTCCAAGGTCAGCGATCACCATGCCATCATTCCGACGGAAGAGACGGTGCTGCTGAACCAGCTAAGCACGGAGGAGCGCAAGCTGTACGATTTGATCGTGCGCCGGTTTATCAGCCTGTTTTATCCGCCTGCCCGTTATGACAACGTCAGCGTCGTCGTGCAGGTCGAAGGAGAGCAGCTTCACGTCAAAGGCACCACGATCAAGGATGCCGGCTGGCGGGAAGTGTACGGCGCGGATGCGGACGATTTGTCCGACGACGACAACGACGGGGATGACGACGACAGTCCGGTATTGCTCCCCGAGCTTCGCGAGGGCGATTCGGTGAAAGTGCAGCGCGTGCACGTCCAGAAAGGAAGAACGCTTCCGCCGAAGCGTTACACCGAAGCCAGCCTCCTCTCGCAGATGGAAAAGCATGGACTCGGGACGCCTGCGACGCGGGCCGACATCATTGAAAAATTGATCAATTCCGATACGATCGAGCGTCAAGGCAATCTGCTGCATCCGACCGGAAAAGGAAAACAGCTGATCGAGCTGGTGGCGCCCGAGCTGCGTACGCCGGAACTGACCGCCCGCTGGGAAGCCGAACTCGAAAAAATCGCCCGCGGCCAAGGCAAGCCGGAGCCGTTTATTGAGGGCATTCGCCAAATGTCCAAGGAGCTGGTGGCCGAGGTCAAAAACAGCTCTGCAGGTTACAAACCGCATAACGTCTCGAACAGCCACTGCCCGCAGTGCGGAACCCGGCTCCTCGAGAAAAAGGGCAAACGCGGCAAACTGCTGGTATGCCCGAGTGATGACTGCGGCTACCGCCGTTCGGACGAAAAAAGGCTGTCCAATCGCCGCTGCCCGACATGCCACAAAAAAATGGAGCTCAAGGAAGGCAAAGCCGGCTTGTATGTGCAGTGCCTGCCATGCGGTTTTACCGAAACGCTCAATAAGGATCATAACCACGTCAACAAAAGGGAAGCGCGCAAACTGGTCGAAAAATATGCCAAACAGGAATCGGCTGCCGTATCCAACCTGGGCGAGCTGTTAAAAGCGGCCTTGGAGCAGAAAAACGACAAGTAACGACGAATATCGACGCCATCCGATCTTTTGCGGATTTATCTCCCGTTATGGTTTGGAGTTTGTCCATTGTTTCCGCCGGGATGCGGATTTATAATGAAGGTAGGCAGTAAGAACGGAGGTGGTTCTCCGGGTGAGGACAGCCCTTTGGGTATGGTTTATTTTTATCAATGCAGTGGGCTACCTGGTCATGTCGGAAGATAAGAAAAGGGCAAGAAACAGGCGCGACCGCGTGCCGGAAAAAACGCTGTTTTTGCTGGCGGCCATCGGCGGGGCGCTGGGCGTATGGATCGCCATGTACCGCAAGCGCCACAAAACGCGCCACTTGAGCTTCCGGATCGGCATCCCGGTGCTGCTGTTCATCAATGCCGTTCTGTACGCCTATTTTTTGAGGTAAGGCTTTCCGCATCGACCTGAGGCAAGACCCTATTGACGGGCATCATCGAATTTCTTTCTTTTACGACGGTTTGTTTCCTGTGGCTCCGAGGCTTTGACTAGAAGTTTCTTCCTTTATCTTTGCGTGTAATAAAAAGAGAAGGTTACCGGCTTCAGCAAAGTTGCGGCGGTCCAACAAAACAGAGAAAGAAGAGGTGGGTTCACATGTTATTTTCCAACATCCTTCTGGCTTACGACGGTTCCAAAGCTTCCAACCGGGCGCTCGACAAGGCGGTCCAGCTTGCGCAAGCGGCCCCCGGCTCGGTGATTAAAGTCGTGCATGCGTTCGATTTCCCTCGCGTGTTTATCGGTGAAGGATTGGCGCCGATTCCCGCCTCCGTAAACAAGGATTATTACGATCTTGCGGAACAGACGGTCGAAGAAGCGAAAAGACGCTTGGACGATGCGGGCGTGAACTACAGCGCGGAATTGATTCAAGGGGCGCCTGCGGAAACCATTTTGAAATTGGCCCAGGAGCATGGCTCGGACGTGATCGTGATCGGCAGCCGGGGACTTGGCGGAATCCGCGAATTCGTGCTTGGCAGCGTCAGCCATAACGTGGTGCAGCATGCGCGCATACCTGTTCTTGTGATTAAATAAAGCGAAAATATAAAAAACGTAAGCCAGTGTGCCGGAATCGAAAGGCATACTGGCTTGCTTTTTAGTTGGACAGACCGAAAAAACGAACATTGTAATCATATTCATTTTGATTGTTCGGGTTTGAGTTGACATGTGATGTAGGGGATTGTTAAACTGATAAGTGTAAGTCGCCTTACCGGAGACTTTCGCCAATCATCTACAACTTTCAATTAAAAACGACTCGTATAATGCCGGGAATAAGGCCCGGAAGTTTCTACCCGGAAACCGTAAATTTCCGGACTACGAGGGAATACCGCAGGGGAGGCCAGTACCTCCTTCCCCCTTGGCGCCGGCCTTTATCCGTAGGCAGCGTCCCGGGTTCGCCTGCGTATTCCTGACATGGTCCGGTAGCCTGAAAATCTCCATTTTCTTGGGACCGGGCCTTTTGGTCTTATTTTCGGCTTTCACTAGAAAAGGCATCATCCATAGCAGAACGCTTTTTTGCGAAAAACCACAGGAAAGTAGGTAGAAAGCATGTCAGCATTGGTCGCAGTGATTATGGGCAGCAAGTCGGATTGGGAAACGATGCAGCACGCGTGCAAGGTGCTCGATGAATTAAACATTCCTTATGAGAAAAAGGTCGTTTCGGCGCATCGGACGCCGGATTTGATGTTTTCTTTTGCGGAAGAAGCCGCGCAGCGGGGAATTAAAGTCATTATCGCCGGAGCGGGCGGAGCCGCGCATTTGCCGGGGATGGTCGCCTCCAAAACGGTGCTGCCGGTGATCGGCGTGCCGGTGCAGACGAAAGCGCTGAACGGACTGGATTCGCTGCTGTCCATCGTGCAGATGCCTGGGGGCATTCCGGTGGCGACGGTGGCCATCGGCCAGGCCGGCGCGACAAACGCGGGACTGTTGGCAGCTCAAATTTTGGGAGCCTCGGACCCTGTCATCCAGAACCGGGTGCAAGCGCGGCGGGATCACATCCGCAACGAAGTGATGGAAAGCAGTGATTCGCTATGAGTAACGTACAGCCAAACCAGCTCCAAGCAAAAACGCTCCTCCCGGGAGCGACGATCGGCGTTTTGGGCGGAGGCCAGCTCGGGCGGATGATGGCGCTTGCCGGGACGGCCATGGGATACCGGTTCGTCACGCTCGATCCGACGCCCGGGTCGCCGTGCGGACAAGTGACGCCGCAGATCGAAGCGGCCTACGGCGATGAAGAAGCGGCGCGGAAACTGGCAGAACGGTCGGACGTCATCACGTACGAATTCGAAAATGTCGACGCCGGCGTTGCCGCCTTGCTGGAGCGGGAATCCTACGTGCCGCAGGGCAGCGCCCTGCTGTACACGACCCAGCACCGATTGCGCGAAAAGCGGGCGATCGAAGCGGCGGGCGTTCCCGTTGCCCCGTACCGCGAAGTGACGGATTTGCAAAGCCTGGTCGTCGCGGCCGGCGAGCTTGGTCTTCCCTGCGTGCTGAAAACGGCAACCGGAGGATATGACGGCAAAGGGCAGGCGGTCATTCGCGAAGCGGACGAACTGGAAACGGCATACCGGGAGCTGGCGGCATCCGGCAGCGAACTGGTTCTGGAGAAATTCATTCCGTTCCGCGCCGAAGTTTCCGTCATCGCCGCCCGCAGCCCGAAAGGGGAAATCAAAAGCTTTCCGGTGTCGGAAAACATTCACGTGAACGGCATTTTGCATCTTTCGATCGTCCCTGCCCGGGTCGAGGAAAGCATCCAGCGGGAGGCGCGGAAGCTGGCGGAACGGCTGGCGGAAAGCCTGAACGTGGCCGGACTTCTGGCCGTCGAGATGTTCGTGACGGAGGACGGCGGACTGTACGTCAACGAGGTTGCGCCGCGTCCCCACAACTCCGGGCATTACACGATGGAGGCTTGCGCCACCTCGCAGTTCGAGCAGCATATCCGCGCGATTTGCAATCTTCCGCTGGGAGATACGACGCTGCTCAGCCCGGTCGTCATGGTGAACGTATTAGGGCAGCATTTGGATGAAGCCGTGAAGCGGGCAGGGGTGCCGGATCCTTCGCTGAATGACTTCGGCATCGTGCCTAAGCTTCATTTATATGGAAAAACTGAAAGCAAGACCGGCCGCAAAATGGGCCATATCAATTTGTTGTGCAAAGACGTCCAGCATGCGCTGGATTGGGTCGAACAAACTCATATTTGGAGGCAAGGATAATTCATGATCGAACGTTACAGCAGACCGGAAATGCGGGCCATTTGGACCGAAGAAAACAAGTTTAAGGCTTGGCTCGAAGTCGAGATTTGCGCTTGCGAGGCATGGGCGGAGCTCGGGGTCATTCCGAAGGAAGACGCCAAGCTGCTGCGGGAGAAGGCGTCCTTTGACATCGACCGCATTTACGAAATCGAGCAGGAGACGCGCCATGACGTCATCGCTTTTACGCGTACCGTGTCCGAAAGCCTCGGGCAGGAACGCAAATGGGTGCATTACGGCCTGACGTCGACCGACGTAGTGGATACGGCACTCGGTTACCTGCTGCGCCAGGCGAACGAAATCATCGAGCAGGATTTGATCCGCTTCATCGACATTTTGAAAGACAAAGCGATTGCTTACAAAGACACGCCGATGATGGGACGCACGCACGGCGTTCATGCCGAACCGACGACGTTCGGACTCAAAATGGCGTTGTGGCATGAAGAAATGAAACGGAACCTCGAGCGTTTCCGCCATGCGGCCAAAGGCGTGGAATTCGGCAAAATTTCCGGCGCCGTCGGCACGTACGCGAACATCGATCCGTTCGTCGAAGAATTCGTGTGCCGCAAGCTCGGCATCAGCCCGGCTCCGATTTCGACGCAAACGCTGCAGCGCGACCGCCATGCCGAATATATGGCGACGCTGGCGCTGATCGCGACATCGATGGACAAATTTGCGACGGAAATCCGCGCCCTGCAAAAGAGCGAGGTCCGCGAGGTGGAGGAAGCTTTTGCGAAGGGCCAAAAGGGTTCGTCGGCCATGCCGCATAAACGCAACCCGATCGGCTGCGAGAACATTTCCGGCCTGTCCCGCGTCATCCGCGGCCATATGGTCACGGCGTACGAAGACGTGGCGCTTTGGCATGAACGCGACATTTCGCATTCCTCGGTGGAGCGCGTCATTTTGCCGGATGCGACGATGCTGATCAACTATATGCTGAACCGTTTCGGCAATATCGTGAAAAACTTGACGGTATTCCCGGAAAACATGAAGCGCAACATGAGCCGCACCTTCGGCGTGCCGTTCTCCGGACGCGTCATGACCAAGCTGATCGACAAAGGCTTCAGCCGCGAGCAGGCGTACGATACCGTGCAGCCGCGGGCAATGCAGGCATGGGAGGAGCAGCGCCAGTTCCGCGAGATCATCGAGGCCACGCCGGAAATTACAAGCGTGCTGAGCCCGGAGGACATCGAAGACGCGTTTAACCCATCCTGGCATTTGAAGCATGTGGATACGATTTTCAAAAGACTTGGTTTGATATAAAGAAAAAAAGTGGATCAACATTGGACTTTTGATTTTAATGAAGCGAAAGTAGCGGAGGGGACGGAATCGATTCTTTCTATAAAAGCTTTCCGAAAGAAAGCTATATAAGTTGAACTAAAGAAATGGATAAGGAATAGGCAAGAGGGAGAAATGATTCTAGAGAAGCGAAGCGTTCGCCTTTGTGAGCGGATTTCTACCTTAATGAATGTTAAATCATAGAAATCCGGGAACAACAGCGATCGAAAGAACATTTCACCCGGCTGCCTTTATCCGTTCAAATTATTGGTTCAACTTATACCGCATCGAAAAGCATTACCGAAGCGGTCTACTTCGTCAAAAATCTAATTTCAATGTTGATCCACAACATGGGGAGGAGTCACATGACATCACCGGCCGTATCCACCGCTGTGGAACTTATTGATGCGCCGCTGCTTTACAAAGGCAAGGTTCGCGAGCTGTACGATCTGGGGGAACATACGCTGATCGTCGTCACGGACCGGATATCCGCTTTTGATTACGTGCTGGAGCCCGCCGTGCCGGAAAAAGGAAACATCCTGAACCGGCTCAGCGCCTTCTGGTTCGACCAAACGCGGGAGCTGATGGACAATCACGTGGTGCATACCGACGTGGAGCGCCTCGGACCTATCGCGAAGGACAAAACGCTTTTGAAGGACCGGATCATGGTCGTCCGCAAAGCGAAACGCATCGACATCGAATGCGTGGTCCGGGGTTACATTACCGGAGGCGGTTGGAAGCAGTATCAAGCTTCGGGCGAAGTCAACGGGATCAAGCTTCCCGAGGGCATGCGGAAAAACGAGGCGTTTCCGGAGCCGATCTTCACGCCGGCCGCGAAAAACGACGTCGGGCACGACGAAGACATTTCGATGGATGAAATGAAGGCGATGATCGGCCAGGAGCTTGCCCTTGAGCTACAGGAGAAAAGCTTGAAGCTGTATGGTTTTGCCAGGGACTACTGCGCGGAGCGCGGCATCATTCTGGCGGACTGCAAGTTCGAATTCGGCATCCTGGACGGCCGGGTCATCCTCATCGACGAAATTTTCACTCCGGATTGCTCCCGGTTCTGGGCGAAAGAAAAGTATGCGCTGGACATCGAAATCGACAGCATGGACAAACAGCCTGTCCGCACGTATTTGGCGTCGACGACATGGGACCAAAACAGCCAGCCGGATCCGCTTCCGGCTGAAGTGGTGGAAGAAACCACCCGCCGCTATCAGGATATTTATCATCGGTTGACGGAGCGGGCGTAAGGCCTGTTCAACATAAATAGAAGTTTTAAAAGGAACTTTACGTCATAAATAGTACAGGAACTAATGTAAGTATTGAGTCTTAAAATAGCATTTATCATCAGCTCATTCTATCGATCTAACCTGAGGAGGAACTAGAGGAATATGTTGAAAGCTACGGTCTATGTCACGATTAAGCAGGGCGTACTCGATCCGCAAGGCGTTGCGGTGCAGGGAGCGCTGCATTCGATGGGGTTTCAGGAAGTAGAGAGTGTGCGCATCGGCAAATATATGGAACTTAGCCTGGGCACGGATGACCGTGCCGAGGCCGAGCGCCGCGTCAAAGAGATGTGCGAAAAGCTTTTGGCAAACACGGTGGTTGAGGATTACCGTTACGAATTGGAGGGCTAACATCCATGAAATTTGCAGTTCTCGTTTTTCCTGGCTCCAACTGCGACATCGACTGCTACAAAGCGGTGCAGGAAACGGTTGGAGAGCCTGTCGATTACGTGTGGCATACGGCTACCGATCTTTCCGCATATGACTGCATTCTGGTTCCGGGCGGTTTTTCGTACGGCGACTACCTGCGCTGCGGGGCGATTTCCCGGTTTGCGCCGGTCATGAGCGAAGTGGCGAAAGCGGCGGAAGAAGGCAAATACATTCTTGGCATCTGCAACGGGTTTCAGATTTTGACGGAAGCGGGCTTGCTGCCCGGCGTGCTGCTCCGCAACACGTCCCTGAAATTCCGCTGCCATGACACGGTGCTTCAGGTCGTGAACAATAAAACGCCGTTTACGAACGATTTTGCGCCGAACGAAGAAATCGTCATCCCGATCGCCCATGGCGAAGGCAATTATTATTGCGACGAAGAGACGTTAAAAGAGCTTCAGCAAAATAATCAGATCGTGTTTACGTACAAAGACAATCCGAACGGCTCCCTGGCCGACATTGCCGGCATTTCCAACAAACGGGGCAACGTCGTCGGTATGATGCCGCATCCGGAGCGGGCGGTCAGCGAATTGCTCGGCTCTGCGGACGGAAAGCGCATGTTTACATCAATCCTGAAGGCTTGGAGGGATACCCATGGCACAGCAAGTGTCCGCTAAGGAACCGACCGCACAGCAGATTGCGGAACAGAAAATTTATCAGCAGTTTGGCGTATCGGACAGCGAATATGAACTGATTTGCTCGTTTATGGGCCGCCTCCCGAACTATACGGAAATCGGCGTTTTCAGCGTCATGTGGTCCGAGCATTGCGCGTACAAAAACTCGAAGCCGCTTTTGCGCCGCTTCCCGACCAGCGGGCCTCGCGTCCTGATGGGTCCTGGCGAAGGCGCGGGCATCGTCGACATCGGCGACAACCAGGCCGTCGTATTCAAAATCGAAAGCCATAACCATCCATCGGCCGTCGAGCCTTACCAAGGCGCGGCGACCGGGGTGGGCGGCATCATCCGCGACATTTTCTCCATGGGCGCAAGACCGGTGGCCCTCTTGAATTCCCTCCGTTTCGGCAAGCTGGAGAGCGAACGCGTCAAATACTTGTTTGAACATGTCGTTTCGGGCATCGCGGGATACGGCAACTGTATCGGCATTCCGACCGTGGCGGGCGAAGTGATGTTCGACAACAGCTACGACGGCAATCCGCTCGTCAACGCGATGTGCGTCGGACTCATCGATCATGACAAAATCCAGCGCGGCGTCGCCAAAGGCGTCGGCAACCCGGTATTTTACGTCGGACCTCCGACGGGCCGCGACGGCATCCATGGCGCGACGTTCGCCTCCGTGGAGCTGAGCGAAGAGTCGGAAGCCAAGAAAACGGCCGTTCAGGTCGGCGATCCGTTCATGGAAAAACTCGTGATGGAAGCCTGTCTTGAGCTGATCGACACCGGCATCGTGCTCGGCATTCAGGATATGGGCGCAGCGGGCCTCACCTGCTCCAGCGCGGAAATGGCGAGCAAGGCGGGCAACGGCCTCGAGCTGTACCTGGACCAGGTGCCGCAGCGCGAGGAAGGCATGACGCCGTATGAAATGATGCTTTCCGAATCGCAGGAACGGATGCTGTTCGTCGTTGAACCGAAGGACGAAGCCCAAGCCATGGAAATTTTCGAGCGTTGGGGCGTCATCTGCGCCAAAGTCGGCAAAGTGACGGACGACGGACGTTTGAAGCTGTTCCATCATGGCGAGCTGGTCGGCGACATGCCGGTACAGGCGCTGGTCGACGAGTGCCCGGTATACGAGAAGCCATCGAGCGTGCCTGCTTATTATGTAGAAAACGAAAATGTAGATACGCTGCGTTATGAAGAAGTCAAAGATCTGGGCGGCGCCCTGAAAAAGGTACTGGCTTCACCGACCGTCGCCAGCAAGGCGTGGGTGTACAACCAATACGACTATATGGTCCGCACCAGTACGGCGGTGCGCCCGGGTTCGGATGCGGCGGTGATCACGATCGACGGCACGCGCAAAGGGCTCGCCATGACGACGGACTGCAACGGCCGTTACGTGTACCTCGATCCGGAAGTCGGCGGCAAAATCGCCGTCAGCGAGGCGGCCCGCAACATAGTCTGCTCCGGCGCGGAGCCGCTGGCGATTACGGACAACCTGAACTTCGGCAGCCCGGAAAAGCCGGACATCTTCTGGCAAATGGAACGCGCGGTCGACGGCATGGCCGAAGCCTGCCGCGTGCTCGACACGCCGGTCATCGGCGGCAACGTCAGCTTGTACAACGAAAACGCGAGCGGCGCGATTTACCCGACGCCGGTGGTCGGCATGGTCGGCCTGCTGCATGATACGGACCATATTACAACCCAAGGCTTCAAACAGGAAGGTGACGTCATCTTCCTGCTCGGCGACACGAAAGCCGAACTTGGAGGCAGCGAATTCCAATATGCCGTTCACGGTGTTACGGAAGGACGTCCGCCGGCGCTTGATTTGGATACGGAGAAAACATTGCTTGCCGGCGTGCTCGGCGCGATCCAGAGCGGGCTTGTCCAATCCGCGCATGACCTGTCCGAAGGCGGGCTCGCGGTCGCTTTGGCGGAATCCTGCATCAGCGGTTCCATTGGCGCCCAAGTTTCGCTCAGCACGCCGCTGCGCAGCGACGTGGCGCTCTTCAGCGAATCGCAGTCGCGGATTCTGCTGTCCGCAAGCCGGGAGCAAGCCGACAAGCTGGAAGCCTATCTGTCCGAACGCGGAGTGCCCGTGACGCGGATCGGTTCCGTCGGCGGCGAAAGCCTGGCCGTGACGATCAACGACGCGCAGGCCGTGAACGAACCGGTGGAAGGTTTGCGCCAGGTCTGGGAGGATGCGATTCCATGTCTCATGAAATAGCATCCCAGCCGCTGTGGACCGGAGACTATTATAACGAAGGGGCCGGCAAGGAAGGCCTGTTCGACAAATTAAAGGAAGAATGCGGCGTATTCGGGGTGTACGGACACTCCGATGCCGCATCCCTTTCCTATTACGGGCTGCATGCCCTGCAGCACCGGGGGGAAGAAAGCGCCGGGATATGCGTCAGCGACGGTCAGGAGTTTCATTTCCACCGCGGCATGGGGCTGGTGAAGGAGGTCTTCGACAAAGACCTGCTGTCGTCTCTTGCCGGCTCCATCTCCATCGGCCATGTCCGGTATTCGACCAGCGGCGACAGCAAGCTGGCGAACGCGCAGCCGCTTGTGTTCAAATACCGCGCGGGGGATCTCGCCGTGGCAACCAACGGCAATATCGTCAATGCGCCGCAAATCCGCCGCGAGCTGGAGGAAAGCGGCTCGATTTTCCAAACGACAAGCGACACCGAGGTGATCGCGCATTTGATCGCCCGTTCCCCGAAGGATTTGGTGGAAGCGGCGAAAGATGCGTTTAACCGGATCGTCGGCGGTTATGCGTTCCTGATCATGACGAACGACAAGCTGTTGGTGGCTTCCGACCCTCACGGCCTGCGCCCGCTCAGCATGGGCAAACTCGGCGATGCCTATATCTTTGCTTCCGAGACGTGCGCGTTTGAGACGATCGGCGCGGAATTCGTGCGCGACATCGAGCCGGGCGAACTGCTGGTACTGGACCGCGAAGGGCTGCATGAAGGCCGTTTTGACGAGAAAAAACACCGCAAAGCGCTGTGCGCGATGGAATACATCTACTTTGCACGTCCCGACAGCGACATGAACGGCTCGAACCAGCATGCGGCGCGCAAACGGATGGGCAGCCAAATGGCGATCGAGTCGTTTGTCGATGCGGACATCGTGACCGGCGTGCCGGATTCCAGCATTTCGGCGGCCATCGGTTATGCCGAACAGACCGGGATCCCGTATGAGCTGGGTCTCATCAAAAACAAATACACCGGCCGGACGTTCATCCAGCCGAGCCAGGAGCTGCGCGAGCAGGGCGTCAAGATGAAGCTGAGCGCCGTGCGCCGCGTGGTGGAAGGGCAGCGCGTCGTCATGATCGACGATTCGATCGTCCGCGGCACGACTTCGAGACGGATCGTCAATCTGCTCCGCGATGCGGGCGCCGTCGAGGTGCATGTGCGGATTACGTCGCCGCCGTTCAAAAACCCTTGCTTTTACGGCATCGACACGCCGGACCGGCGCGAGTTGATCGCTTCGTCACGGACCGTGGAAGAAATTTGTCGGGAGATCAATGCGGATTCGCTGGCATTTTTAAGCCCCGAAGGGTTGATCGCGGCAATCGCGGGAAATAACGAGGCGGATTATAAAGGCGGTCTTTGCCTGGCCTGCTTCGACAACGATTACCCGACGCGCCTCGATTTCGACGGCGAAGAGAAGTTCGGCTGCGGCTGTTAAGCGTTTGACCGTGATGACAGCCGTGAAAGTTCATCAGATAAAAATTTTATCACGTATACGTTAACGCTCGTTTTCATCAATCATTGATATAAAATGGAAGGGAAGTGTCGTGGGAAGTGTCTGAGGCCTACAAAAACGCCGGCGTCGATATCGCGGCAGGGAATGAAGCGGTAGAACGCATGAAAAAGCACGTGAAACGGACGTTCCGTCCCGAAGTGATGACCGATCTCGGCGGCTTCGGTGCATTGTTCGGATTAAACAAGGAGAAATATGAGGAACCGGTGCTCGTGTCGGGCACGGACGGAGTCGGCACGAAGCTGAAAATCGCCTTTGCGATGGACCGCCACGATACGATCGGGATCGATGCCGTCGCCATGTGCGTCAACGATATCGTCGTGCAGGGCGCCGAACCGCTGTTTTTCCTGGATTATCTCGCGTGCGACAAAGTCGTGCCCGAAAAAATCGAAGCCATCGTGGCCGGCATCGCCGAAGGCTGCCATCAAGCCGGCTGCGCGCTGATCGGCGGCGAAACGGCTGAGATGCCCGGCATGTACGCCGAAGGCGAATACGACATTGCCGGCTTCACCGTCGGCGTCGTCGACAAAAGCAAAATCATTAACGGCGCGGACATTGCCCCCGGCGACGCGGTGATCGGACTTTCGTCCAGCGGCGTGCACAGCAACGGCTTTTCTCTGGTTCGCAAGCTACTCCTTGAGCAGGAGGGTTACAGCCTGCAGGATTCAATTCCGGAGCTGGGAGGCACCTTGGGAGACACGCTTCTTGCGCCTACGAAAATCTACGTCAAACCGCTGCTGGCCCTGCTGGAGCAGCTGCCGGTCAAAGGCATGGCGCACATCACCGGCGGCGGGTTCATCGAAAATATTCCGCGGATGCTGCCGGATCACGTCAACGTCGACATCGAATACGGCTCCTGGCCGATTCTGCCGATCTTTGAGCTGATGCAGCGCAAAGGCTCCATTTCAAACCGCGATATGTTTACGACGTTTAATATGGGCATCGGGCTGGTTCTTGTCGTCAAGGCTGAAGACGCGGAAAAAGCGGTCGGCTTTTTGAAGGAACAAGGGGAAGAGGCCTACATCATCGGCAAAGTGACGGCGGGCGAATCGATCGTGACGTTTACGGGGGCTGACGTTTAATGGGCGTTTACCGTATCGCCGTATTTGCTTCGGGCGAGGGCAGCAATTTTCAAGCGTTGGCCGAAGCGGCAGATGCAGGCAGGCTGGGCAAAGCCGAAATCGCGCTGCTCGTTTGCGACAAACCGTCGGCGCCTGTCGTGGGACGTGCCGAGCGGCTGGGCATCCCCGCTTTCCTGTTCAAACCGAAGGATTACGAGTCCCGGGAAGCTTACGAACGCCTAATCGTCGAACAGCTTGAGGCGCATGGCGTGGATCTTGTCGTGCTTGCGGGATACATGCGGCTGCTGACGCCCGTGATCGTCGAAAAATTCAGCGGACGCCTCATCAACATCCACCCGTCGTTGCTGCCGGCATTTCCCGGGAAAGACGCGATTGGACAGGCTTTGGCATACGGCGTAAAAGTAAGCGGCGTGACGGTTCATTTTGTCGACGAAGGGATGGACACGGGGCCGATTATCGCTCAGGCGGCGATTCCGATCGCATCTGGCGAAACGCCGGAGTCTTTTGCGCAAGCGGTCCATGCCGTGGAGAGAGAACTGTATCCCGAGGTCGTATCCTGGTTTGCCCAAGGACGGGTCAAGCTGGAAGGCAGACAGGTTACAATCGTGGAATGATTTAGATGCATTTTTCGTTGAAGGAGACGACAAGTTCGGCTAAGGAATGTGAATAATCCGATGTTTTGTCATGACCGGCATGTTGAGGAGAGAAACACGGAGACCATTCGATATTTCTCGGGAAATAAAAAACGATCACCCGAATGTTAGCGTATTAACGCGAGGATGATGGAAAAGCGGCCCGCAAAGCCGTGATCGAGGAATTTCCACCATCCTCTACGACAAAGGAGGAGCATATTGTGGGTATGAAAAGAGCGCTGGTAAGCGTTTCGGATAAAACAGGCATCGTAGATTTTTGCCGCGAGCTGTCTGCACTGGGCGTGGAAATCATTTCAACGGGCGGAACCAAAAGCCTTTTGGCAAAAGAAGGCGTGCCGGTGATCGGCATTTCCGACGTGACGGGGTTTCCCGAAATTTTGGACGGACGCGTCAAAACGCTTCATCCCGCGGTTCACAGCGGCCTGCTGGCTATTCGCGACAGCGCGGATCATCAGCAGCAGATGAAGGATTTGGGGCTGGGTTATATCGATCTCGTTGTCGTTAACCTGTATCCGTTCCAGGAAACGATCGCAAAACCGGATGTGACGTATGAAGACGCCATCGAAAACATCGACATCGGCGGACCGACCATGCTCCGTTCGGCTGCCAAAAACCATGCGTTCGTAACGGTCGTCGTGGATTCGTGCGATTACAGCACCGTGATCGAGCAAATCCGCGAGCAAGGGGACACCACCCTGGAGACGCGCAAACAGCTTGCAGCCAAAGTCTTCCGCCATACAGGCGCATACGACGCCCTGATCGCCGATTATTTGTCGAACGTGACCGGCGATCCGCTGCCGGAACGTTTTACCGTGACCTACGAGAAAATCCAGGACCTCCGCTATGGGGAAAATCCGCATCAAAAAGCGGCTTTTTACCGCAAACCTCTGGCTCCATCCGGCACGCTGACGACGGCGGAGCAGCTTCATGGGAAGGAATTATCGTATAACAACATCAATGATGCCAATGCAGCGCTGCAAATCGTGAAAGAATTCGACGAACCGGCGGTCGTCGCCGTGAAGCACATGAACCCTTGCGGCGTCGGCGTGGGCGAAAGCATCTTGGAAGCTTACGAAAAAGCGTACAGCGCGGATCCGACCTCGATTTTCGGCGGCATCGTCGCGGCGAACCGGATCATCGACAGCGATACCGCGAAGCTGCTGAGCGAAATTTTCCTCGAAATCATCCTGGCTCCGGGCTTCACCGAGGAAGCGCTCGACATTTTGACGAAAAAGAAAAACATCCGTCTCCTCAAAATGGGCGAATTCGGATCCTCCAAAGAACGCAAAAGCAGCTTTGTCGTTACGTCCATCGACGGCGGCATGGTCGTACAGGAAAGCGACGTGCACGCGCTGGATGAGGCCGACCTCAAAGTTGTGACCGAACGTCAACCGACGCCGGAAGAACTCAAGCAGCTGCTGTTCGGGTGGAAAGTCGTGAAGCACGTCAAATCCAATGCGATCGTGCTCGCTGCGGACAACATGACCGTCGGCGTCGGCGCCGGGCAAATGAACCGCGTCGGTGCGGCGAAAATCGCCATTGAGCAAGCCGGAGAAAAAGCAAAAGGCGCCGTCTTGGCTTCCGATGCCTTTTTCCCGATGGGCGACACGCTGGAGCTTGCAGCCAAAGCAGGCATCACGGCCGTGATTCAGCCGGGCGGCTCCGTCCGCGACGAAGAGTCGATCAAAGTCGCAAACGAGCATGGCATCGCCATGGTGTTTACGGGCGTTAGACATTTTAAACATTAAACTTCATTCGGCGAACGGCCAATGTTATATGCACTTTGCGACTAAAAGCCGGACTTGGCATATCAGAAACGACATATGAAACTTGAGATCGGGCTCCGCCTGCTGCCGTTTTAAAGCGAATGCGGGCGGGGCCTGAATAATACATGGGAACTACAGGAGGTGAAACATGGATATTTTGGTCATTGGCGGCGGGGGCCGGGAGCATGCGATCGTCTGGGCGCTGCGGAAAAGCCCCAAAGCGGGAACGATTTACTGCGCGCCGGGAAATGCCGGCATCGGGCAAATCGCGGAGTGCGTGCCGATTGCCGTACATGAATTCGACAAGCTGACGGCTTTTGCAGCCGACAAAAACGTAGGCCTGGTCGTTGTCGGACCGGATGATCCGCTGGCGGACGGCATCGTCGATGCGTTTGAAGCGAAAAACATTCCGGTGTTCGGACCGCGCAAAAACGCGGCGGAAATCGAAGGCAGCAAAACGTTCATGAAGGATCTGCTTCATAAATACGGCATCCCGACGGCCTCTTACGAAAAATTCGACAACCATGAAGCCGCGTTGGCTTATTTGAATACGCAGCAGGCGCCGATCGTCATCAAAGCGGACGGGCTTGCAGCCGGCAAAGGCGTGACGGTCGCCCGCACGATGGAGGAAGCGCGGCAGGCCCTTCACGACATCATGGTCGCCAAAGTGTTCGGCGAATCCGGCGCGCAGGTCGTCATCGAGCAGTTCCTCGAAGGCCAGGAAATGTCGATCCTGTCCTTTGTCGACGGGGAGACGGTACGACCGATGCCGGCGGCCCAGGACCATAAGCCGATCTTCGACGGCGACCGAGGGCCGAATACCGGCGGCATGGGCACCTATTCGCCGCTGCCGCATATCGATCCGGCCATCGTGGAGAAAGCGATCGAAACCATCGTCAAACCGACCGCGAAAGCGTTGGTGGCCGAAGGCCGTCCGTTCCGCGGCGTCCTGTTCGCGGGGCTGATGATCCAGCCGGACGGCACGCCGACGACGGTGGAGTTCAACGCCCGTTTCGGCGATCCCGAAACGCAGGTGGTGCTGCCGCGGCTGAAAAGCGATCTGCTCGACATTTTCCTCGCGGCCGTCAACGGCACGCTGGCGGATGTCGATATCGAATGGAGCGACCGCGCCGCCGTTTGCGTCATTCTTGCTTCCGAAGGGTACCCGGGTTCTTACCCGAAAGGGCGGCCGATCAACGGTCTCGAACCGTCGACGGACGAAGAAGACGCGGTCGTGTTCCATGCCGGCACGGCTTTGAATGAGCAGGGGCAATACGTCACAAGCGGCGGACGTGTGCTCGGCGTCGTCGGACTGGGTGCCGATATCGCCGAAGCCCGCCAAAAAGCTTACGAAAAAGCGGAGCGGATTACGTTCGAGGGCAAGCAGAACCGCACGGACATTGCCGCCAAAGCGTTGGTGTAAAGGATTAACCCCGTTAAATTAAGAGGAATATGGGAAATCTGTAAAAGGAGTCTTCGTCAACGAAGGCTCCTTTTTGCGCGTAGAAAGGAGGAGGGTTTGAATCATTTTCATCGTTTGATTGCTGCCGAAACAAACACTAACGACAAATTTCCTCTTTATTCCTTTTCCGTTATATAATACTTGTATTGGCCGATCCGCAAACGGATGATCCGGGCATCGGCTAAATACGATGTCGAACCAAAAGGAACTCAGAGTGATGGAGAAAAACTTTATCGATCAAATTTCCATATTGTTGGTGGACGATGAGCAGGGGTTGTGCGACATGCTGACAGCCGTATTGAAAAAGGAAGGTTTTCGGCAGATTCGCAGCGTGGGGACCGGAAGCGAAGCGCTCCAAATGTTGGCCGTGCTCACGGTCGATGTCATCGTGCTGGATGTGATGCTTCCGGATGAAGACGGCTTCGAGGTGTGCCGGAAAATGCGCAAAATGACCGAAGCGCCGATTCTTTTTTTGACCGCCAGGGACACCGATTTGGACAAGCTGATGGGGTTTGGGATCGGCGGGGACGATTATATCACCAAACCGTTTAACCCTTTGGAGGTTGTCGCCCGCATTAAAGCCCGTTTGAAATACAAGATGCGGGAAGAAAAAGCGGCGGCCCAGCCAGCGATATTGGATTACAACTATTTCCGGGTTGAGCCTGAGGCCGGGGAGCTCATCGTAGACGGGAAGCGGATGGAATGCCCGGCCCGCGAATGGGAACTGCTCGTATTTTTATGCCGTCATCCGAACCGTATTTTCAGCACGCGCCACTTATACGAAGCGGTCTGGAACGAGCCTTATCTCGGAGATGAGAAGACCGTTGTGATCCATATCTCCCGGCTGCGGAAAAAGATTGAACCCGACCCGGGCCATCCCCGCTTTCTTGTGAACGTCAGGGGGCTTGGCTACAAAATGGTTGCCCCGAGGAAGGGGCAGGAATGAAGCCATGATCAAAATGGCGATTCGTTTTATTCAGTTTACCCTCGTGTTGGTGGCGGCTTCCGTTGCTAGTTTTATTATACTTGCGATTGTCCTTATTTATCTTCGGGAAGTCATAACTCCGCTGCAGTTCATATCCACTAGAACATTACTGTTTTCAATTGGGCTCATTCAAATCGTCTTATTTATTTTGGCTTGCGGCTGGAGCGTTGGCAAACCCCTGATCTATTTCATTCGTTGGATCCACCGTTTATACGATGGGAACTACCAACAGCCCGAGGACCATGTTCGGAAGCAATCCAAGGGTGCCGTACACGAAAAAAGCTATCGTTATCCTTATGCGTTATACAAGGAATTGTTGGAGGAGATGAGCCAGTTATCGGAGCAGCTGCGTCAGAGCGAAGCGGATCGGCTGAATATGGAAGCCAAAAAGCAGGAGTGGATTTCGTCCATCAGTCACGACCTGAAAACGCCGCTGTCCTATATTGAGGGCTACGCCCACATGTTAACCGCAGCCGAGTATCATTGGACAGATGAAGAAAAGTCGAATTTCAGCAGGCAGATCAGCGATAAGACGGCCGACATCAAAAGGCTGATCCAGGATTTGAATCATACGAACCGCTGGCCGGTAGAGCCATTTCCCATGGACCGCAAAAGGGAAGATGTGGTGAATTTTCTGCGCGATGTGGTCATCGATATCGCAAACCATCCTTTGGCGGAGCATACCCTGTTTACTTTTACGGCTTCGGAAAGCATGTATAGGATGGATTTTGACAGCAAGCTGCTCGGGAGAGCCATTCAAAACGTACTGATGAACGCCGTGATACATAATCCTCCCGGAACTCAGGTTACATGCGAATTTGCAGTTCGAGATAACAGCGGGTTCATTGTGATCGAGGACAATGGAGTCGGGATCGGCGAGGGCGTGCTGAAGGAGGGGATGGTTCATTCCGGCAAAGGGATCGCGATCGCCAGAGCCTTTGTCGAAGCGCATTCCGGACGGATGAACATCATGAGGGCCGACGGCGGGGGCACCCGGGTTGAGATCACATTGCCGAGTTAGGCCGATGAATTAGGCTGCCGTTTATTCCTTGTTTACCTGTTATTTACCCTGCATTGCTACACTTGAGATGTTGGTTAAGATGCAAGCAGGAGGAATAAACAATGACGGATTATGCAATCGACACCCATCAGCTAACGCGAAGGTTTGGACAACGGGAGACGGTGAAGCGGATTGACCTGAAGGTTCCGAAGCGGGAGATCTATGGATTTTTGGGGCCGAACGGAGCCGGGAAAACAACCACGATCCGGATGCTCCTTGGTTTGATACGCGCTTCGTCCGGAGATATCCGCATTTTGGGCAAAGATCTGAACAAAAACCGAATGGAGATATTAAAAGATGTGGGATCGCTCGTCGAATCTCCGTCTTACTATGCCCATCTTTCAGGCTATAAAAATCTGAAAATCGTAACACTGATGCACGGGATTCCGGAATCCAGAATCAACGAGGTGTTGCAATGGGTCCGGCTGGAGCAAGCCGCCCATCGTCCGGTGAAGGGGTATTCCCTTGGCATGAAACAGCGGCTGGGCATTGCGATGGCGCTGATTACAAAGCCCAAGCTGCTGATTCTGGACGAGCCGACGAACGGCTTGGACCCATCCGGCATACAAGAAATCCGCGAGCTGATTACGCGGCTGCCCCGTGACTTTGACATCACGGTTTTGCTCTCCAGCCACCTCTTGAGTGAAATTGAGCAGGTGGCCACCTATGTAGGGATTATTAACCATGGAGAATTGATCTTCCAAGGGCCGCTTCAGGAATTGACCGAACGAAGCAGGCCTTATGTATGGATGGAAATCGACCGGCCTATGGAAGCCGCGGCTGCCTTAAACGACAACGGATGGGATGCGGAGCCGGATGCAGCGACAGGTCAGCTTAGAACCTCCGTAACCGGTCGGAAGGAATCGGCCGAAATGATCCGATATCTTGTTGGACGGCGGCATGATGTCTACAGGGTAACGGAGAAGAAAAAGACCCTTGAAGAAATTTTCCTTGAATTGACCGGGCAGGAGCAAAGCTTATGAATATGGAGCTGATCCGTGCCGAAGGCCTCAAACTGAAGAGGTTATGCCGCTTGATCCCTTTTTTTCAAGGCATCATTTTAATCAGCATGACGGCGCTCGAATGGTATCTCTATTTTCGGCAAGGACCCGGGGGAGTCTATGCGGGTTTTGCCGTCATGTATATGTTTATCTCGTTTGTTTTTTTATTGGGCATTACGATTCTTGCCAGCATAATGGCAGGTACGGAGCACGAAACGAAGGCTTGGAAGCAGCTGCTGGCCATGCCGATCCCCAAAGGATCGGTTTATCTGGCGAAATTGCTGTGGATTTTCATTTTGCAGCTGTGCACCGTGGCGATTACGGTCGTGGGCATGTGCATCATTTGGTTTTTATATACGAGCGAACCGCTGCCGTGGAAAATCCTGATCTTACAGCCGCTTTTCGTCTGCTTGTCTTCCCTGCCGATGATGGCGATCCAGCTGTGGTTTTCCACCGTGTTTTCCAATCAAGCGCTGCCGCTGGCTATAGGAATATTCGGCTCCATTTCCAGCCTGTTTTTGGCCCGAAGCAGTTCTTTCATCATTCATCTTCTTCCTTGGTCATATCCCGCTTTATCCAGTCCGCTTATTCCCGGTCATGTCCAGTGGATTTGGATATCGCTAGGCATGGGATTATGGTTGTCGATCCTGGGAGCTTTCATGTTCGCCAGAAGAGAGTTTGAATAGGAGGAACGGAAGACATGAAAATGCTTTTGCGTGCCGAAGCGATGAAAACCCAATGGAACATTGTTTTTTTGCTGGCTTTGCTGGATACGCTGATCAATGCAGCCATGGGCGTGGAGCAGCTCCAAAGCCTGAAGGAATTTTTCGCGCCGAGCTGGACGACCCTTTATATCCACAGCGTGAATCTTCATTCTATGTTTTTCTATCCCCTCTATTGCGGGATTCTGGCTTCCTTATTGTGTATGTACGAGCACCGGGACGGGGGCTGGAAGATCGTGCTTGGATCTCCCGGTCCGCGGCATAACGTATTCTATGCCAAATACTTGGTGTTAATCGGGATTCTGGCATTGGTGCAACTTGTATTCATGTTGGGCTACCTTGCCGCAGGCAAGCTGGCGGGTGCTCCGGGAAGCATTCCTTGGGGAACGTTGCTGTATACCGGACTTGGGGGATGGATCGGCATTCTGCCGCTCGCGGCCCTGCAGCTGATCGTTTCCATTAAAGTGCGCAGTTTCGGCGCTTCCCTGGCGTTGTCCGTAGGTTATGTCGTGCCGAACATCGTGCTGACCGGGTTTCATTCCGCGATCGGAGCCTGGCTTCCGTTTACGATTCCCTATTATGTGATGATGCCGCAGGCGGCCATCTATGCCCCAAGGGTCGAACCATACAGCTTATGGGCCATTACGTTGGTGACGGGAGCGGCTTATTTGCTTGTCGGGCAGCGCTTTTTTGAAAAAAGAGACTGGTTATAACATGATCGATTGTGGCATGATCAGCGGGCGTAACCTTTCGGGGTATGCTCATGGTGATGCCTTTTCGCATTTATCGTTATTTCCACCAGGCAGCTGACTCTTGTTACCTCGAAAAAAACACCTTCAAAGATGCCTCCATACCTTAAAGAGATGGTTGCATGTTTTTGAAGGTGTTTTATTTTGCCTCGTTATAGATTGTCAAGCAGGTTGTCCGCAGTGAGTTGGATGTGCGTTCTAAAGATGTCGACGGCACGCTCGCTGTCGCGGCTAAGAACGGCATCGGTTAATGCCTTGTGTTCGGCGCGGCCATCGCGAGTTGGCTGCTGTTGGAACGACCAATGTCGATAAAATTCGCTCAAATCCCAAAGGCGTCTGCAGATATCAAGGAGAAGTAAATTCGGACATGCGGCGATAAGCTGGTAATGAAATTGACGGTGGATGTCGGACCACTCTTCGAGAATGGCAAGCTTTTGATCCACTTCCTCGTATTCGGCCGTTTGCGATAATTTGTGGTGAAGGGCGATGACATTGGATTCCCAGGTGAGATCGCCATGGGCGATGGACAGGCGTAATGCTGCGGATTCATTGATCAACCGCGCTTCTATGATGCTTTTCAATTCTTCTTCCGACGCCGTTTTCACGGAAAAGCCGTGATTCGGGTTTTGCAAAACGAGGCCTTGGGCCGCTAACCGTGTTAGAGCTTCCCGAACGACGGCAACCGAGACATCGAAACTTTTGGTTAGTTCCGAAACGGTTAATGGAGAGCCCGGTTCATATTTCCCGGCCAAAATATCATGCCGGAGTTTCTTTGTAACATTTTCACTTAAAGTGGACGAACCGTTTCTTTTCGCCATGAAGCCGACACCATCCTTTATAACATCGGGAATATCCACGTTTAAATAATTTACACTGAAACCTATAAAAAAACAAGCAGAAATTCGAAAATCAAAACATAAAAATATTTATATTTACAGAATCGATTCTTGTATATATAATCGAGTCATACAAAAAAAGGAGGAATCTACAGTGAACAACAACCCATTTGCCAAATTGCCGGAAGTCGCAGCCTTTCAGGTAACGAGTAACGATATTGTGGAGGGCTTTCCCTTGCCTCCCCAGCAATACGCGTCTGGAGTGGAGGGGGGCAAAGATCTTTCGCCTCATTTGAAATGGTCGGGTGCGCCCGAAGGCACGAAGAGCTTCGCCGTTACCGCGTATGACCCCGATGCCCCGACCGGATCGGGCCTGTGGCACTGGGCGGTCATCAACATCCCTGCCGGCGTTACCGAGCTGCCGACCGGCGCAGGCGACGAGCATGGCAGCGGCTTGCCGCAAGGCGCCTTGCAACTGCCGAACGATTTGCGGCTTGAACGGTTTATCGGTGCGGCGCCTCCAGCCGGACACGGTCCTCATCGGTATTATTTTGTCGTCCATGCGCTGGATGTCGAGAAGATCGGCGTTGACCCAAGCGCCACGCCGGCTCTCCTGGGATTCACCATGCTGGGTCATACGCTGGGGAGAGCAGTCCTCATGGCAACAGGGGAAATGAAGTAACCCCATGATCCGCATGCTGCAAAGGGGGAGAAACGCCAGATGCTTCAACCGGAGCATCGTCATATAAGGAAGGAGAGGTGAAGCAAAACGGTTCGTCATCGAATTGTATGTCCCGTATGCCGCCAACCGATTAAAAATTTGAAGCATACGATCATTTGCGGCTGTGGGAGCAAAATCAAAAACAAAATTGCCATTAAGAAGGCGGGAGCATCATGAAGCCGATCCATGAACAAACGATTCTTGTGACGGGAGCGACGGACGGCATCGGCAAACAGACCGCGATCGATTTGGCGTCGCGGGGAGCGACCGTTATTGTGCACGGGAGAAATGGCGAGCGGGGAAGGGCTGCTGTGGATCAGATCGTCCGGTTCACGGGAAACGAAAACATTCGTTTTCATAAGGCGGACTTTTCGTCGCTTGCCGAAGTGCGGCGGTTCGCAGCGGAGGTACAGGCCGAGTATGCCGGTCTCGATGCGCTGATCAACAACGCGGGTACCGGTGGATCAGGAGCGCGCGCCTTAAGCCGGGACGGATATGAGCTTATGCTTGCCGTCAATTATTTGGCCCCGTTTCTGCTGACCGGTTTGCTGCTGCCCATGTTGGAGGCTAATTCGGCGCGGGTCGTGAATGTTGCGTCCGCAAGTCAGAAACGGATCGATCTATCCGACTTGATGCTGGAACGAGGTTATTCGCCGTTAGCGGCCTATCAGCAAAGCAAGCTGGCACTCGTAGCGTTCACGTTCGAGTTGGCCGAAACTTTCCGGAGTTCCGGGATCACCAGCAACTGCTTGCATCCCGGAACGTACCTCGATACGAAAATGGTGCGCGAAAGCGGAGTTACTCCGCTGGGCAGCGTTCATACCGGAGCAGATGCGGTCGTCCATTTGGCTGTTTCGGCCGAACTCGAAGGAGTGACGGGGAAATACTTCGATCGCAAAAGGGAAGCAGCTGCCGACAAGCAAGCCTATGACGGCCCATTTCGCCGCAGGCTGTGGGATCTCAGCGCGCGCTTGACCGGTTTGGATCAAACAAGGCAGCCGCAATGATAGCCCAGTGGAACAAGTGGCGCTGCGGACTTTGAACGATATACGAATGTTTTGGAGAATCAAAGACCGGGATTCCTTGATGAACAAGGAGTTCCGGTCTTTTACTTTATGATTCGTGAGCAACGATTCACTTCGCGTAGGGTTTTCACTTATTGTTGGCAGGCCCGCTAAATCAAACCCCTTGCTATTTATCTTCAAATCACATATTATATAATTAATAATCTTGAATTAAAGATTTTACAAAAAGGAGGTATTATGACCATGCTAAAAACGGCAGGTATTCACCATATTACGGCATTCGTCAATAACGCGCAGCAAAACGTCGATTTTCACGCCGGCGTACTCGGATTGAGACTGGTCAAAAAGACGATTAACTTTGACGCGCCGGAAGTATATCATTTATATTTTGGCAACGAAAACGGCAGCCCCGGCACGATCATCACGTTTTTTCCGCAGGACAACGCGAGAACGGGCGTCATCGGCGGCGGTCAAGTAAGTATTACGGTATACGCTATTCCGGCCGGCAGCAAGGACTTTTGGACGAAACGCCTCGATTCCTTTGGCATCCGTCATGAAACGACGACCCGGTTCGGAGAGAGCTACCTGCGTTTCTTCGATCCATCGGGATTGCAAATCGAGCTCGTGGAACGCGAGGAAGGAGCGCCAAGCCGCTGGTCCTTTAACGGCATTCCGGCGGAACATGCGATCAAAGGCTTTGGAGGCGCGATGCTCAGCAGCATCTCCTCGAAAAATACGATGCTCGTGCTGGAAAAAGTGCTCGGTCTCGAGCACGTGGCCGAAGAAAACGGCCTTGTTCGCTTTAAAGGATTCGGGGACATCGGCAACATCATCGACGTCAACGCCGAAAATGCCCCGTGGGGCGATCCCGGCGCAGGCACGGTGCACCATATCGCCTGGCGGGCCAAAGACTATGAAGAACATGAACAATGGCGCGCGCTGCTGGCGGAAATCGGCTTCCAGCCGACGCCGGTCATTGACCGCCAGTATTTTAATGCGATATACTTCCGTGAACCGGGAGGTATTTTGTTCGAAATCGCGACCGATCCTCCGGGCTTTGCCCGCGACGAAACTTTCGAGGAACTGGGCACGCATTTGATGCTGCCGGAATGGTACGAGCCGCAGCGCGAATTGATCGAACAAATATTGACCAAGATTGAAGTACGTGAAGTGAAGGGGGAATTTCAATGAGCAATCTAAGCATGAAACATGTTTTTAAACAAGGTTCCGATCCGGCTGCGCCGGTGCTGGTCCTTTTGCATGGCACCGGGGGCAACGAGCATGACCTGCTGCCGCTGGCCGAGATGCTGTCGCCGGAATCGTCCGTGCTGGGCGTGCGCGGCAACGTGCTCGAAAACGGCATGCCGCGCTTTTTCCGCCGGTTGGCGGAAGGCGTGTTCGACGAAGAGGATTTGGTGTTCCGCACGAAAGAGCTGAACGATTTTCTCGACGAAGCGGCGAAGGAATACGGCTTGCAGCGCGAGCGCATGATCGCCGTCGGCTTCTCGAACGGCGCCAACATCGCCGCCAGCCTGCTGTTCCATTACGAACATGCGCTGTGGGGAGCGGTGCTGCTCCATCCGATGGTGCCGCTGCGCGGCAAGCAGCTGCCGGATCTGACCGGGGTTCCGGTCTTTATCGGCGCAGGCAAAAACGACCCGCTCTGCTCCGTGTCCGAAACGGAAGAACTGCAGTCGCTTCTGGCCGGAGCGGGAGCCGAGGTTCAGGTGCATTGGGACAACCAAGGCCATCAGTTGAGTAAAAGGGAGCTGTACGCCGCCTCCGACTGGCTGGATAACCGTTTCTAATCTATAAGGGAGAACCTCCTGTCCGACATGGGGCGGGAGGTTTTTTGCGTTCGGGCGATCCCATCTCCGTATATCGGTTTTTCCTAAATTACTCTTGAAAAATGGCAGCAAAAAAGGTACGGTACTGAGTAATAAACTTTTAAGGCGAGAATCAAAGCCCGGAAGCGATAAAAGCGGGCTGATGGAGTGAGGGGAACAAAATGAAGGAACATGTGCAAGAAACGGCTGCGGGCGTTGCCAATACGGCGCCGGCGTCGGAAGTCAGCGACCAATCGGTTTCGATGGAGGATATCGTGCGTGCCCATCACGTACTGCGCGAGGTGATCGTGCGCACGCCGCTTCAGCACGATGCCGTGCTGTCGGCGAAATACAAATGCAACGTCTATTTGAAAAGGGAAGATTTGCAGGTGGTGCGGTCCTTTAAAATCCGCGGCGCTTACAACATGATCCGCAACTTAACGGATGAGGAGCGGGCAAGGGGCATCGTCTGCGCAAGCGCGGGCAACCATGCCCAAGGCGTGGCTTTCTCCTGCAATGCCCTTGGCATCCAAGGCAAAATATATATGCCGAGCACGACGCCGAACCAGAAGGTCAAGCAGGTGAAGCGTTTCGGCGGCAGCAACGTCGAAGTCATCCTGATCGGGGATACGTTCGATGACGCTTTCGAGCAGGCGATGAAGGCTTGCAAAGAGCAGGGCATGACGTTTATCCACCCGTTCGACGCCCCGAAAATTATCGCGGGCAACGGCACGGTCGGAATGGAAATCATGGAGAGCCTGGACGTGCCGGCGGATTTCGTATTCGTAACGATCGGCGGCGGCGGCCTGGCGGCGGGAGTGGGCTTGTACATCAAAGCCGTCAGCCCTTCGACGAAGGTGATCGGCGTGGAGCCGTCGGGAGCGGCTTCGATGAGCGAAGCTTTGCTGCGCCGTGAAGTGGTGACGCTGGAGGAGATCGACAAATTCGTCGACGGGGCCGCGGTCAAACGGGTAGGGGACATGCCGTACGCGATTTGCGCGAGCAAGCTCGACGACATCGTGAAGGTGCCGGAAGGCAAAGCGTGCACGACCATCCTTGACCTGTACAACGAAAACGCGATCGTCGTGGAGCCGGCGGGCGCCCTGCCGGTCGCCGCGCTGGACCTGTACAGCGAGCAGATTCAGGGCAAAAACGTCGTCTGCATCATCAGCGGCGGCAACAACGATATCGACCGGATGCAGGAAATCAAGGAGCGTTCCCTGATGTACGAAGGCATCAAACATTACTTCATGATCAATTTCCCGCAGCGTTCCGGCGCGCTTCGCGAATTTCTCGAAGACGTGCTCGGCCCCGGCGACGACATCACCAACTTCGAATATACGAAAAAGCATAACAAGGAAAACGGCCCGGCCCTCGTCGGCATCGAGCTGAACAGCAAAGAGGACTACCTGCCGCTGATCGAGCGCATGAACCGCAAAGGGCTGCAGTATACCGAGCTGAACAAGGACTCGAATCTGTATAACATCTTGATCTGATCGCAAACAGCACAATAAAAAAGGCGTCCTTCCGCATACCGGAAGAACGCTTTTTTTACATGAGGATTTTGCAAAAATCCAAGGAGCGACTTTCAATCAGCAATATATAGAGCGAAACGGTTTAGTTTGTCTATATATTCTACCCTGGAGCGGCAGGAATCGAATCTCGCAAAATCCTGACATATAATGATATACTCCTTGAAAAAATGCATCTACCGCAAGGGAAACAGGGCTATAAATAATAATTCGTCATCGACTGATCGCTGGCCAGCACGGCTTCGCTGTCGAGTTTCTTTTTCAAATAAGACTTGTCCGAGGAGATAAAAATGCTCATGATCAAATCGACGACAAACAGGAACGTGATGTGATTGGACAGAAGCGCGCTGTTATTCACGGATATTTTATCCGGCACGATGATGTTCTCGTCCGCATGTTCCGTAATCGGCGACGAATCATAACAGGTGATGGCAATCGTCTTGACCTGATGGACCTGTGCGATCGCCACCGTCTCCACGATTTCCTTCGTCGAACCGGAGCGGGAGAAGGCCACAACGGCGTCTTCTTGGCCGCACTGGGCGGCGGCGATCTTCATGGCACGGCTGTCATTGACCGCCTCGGCCATAATGCCGATGATGGACAAGCGGTTCTTCAGGGCGATGGCGGCGAGGTACGAATCGAACATCCCGATAATATAAATGCGCCGTGCTCCCTTCAACATATCCACCACGCGGCGAAGCTGCTCTTCGGTAACGAGCGCGGACGTATTGACGATCAGTTCGTTATAATCGAGCGCCAGCGCATCGATCGGGTTGATTTCCCGTCTTTCTTTTTTCTTGGCCTGCATATCCCGATAAAAAGCGTCCTGGGCAAAAGCGATCTTGAAATCGTTAAAGCCCTTGTAGCCGATTTTTTTGCAAAAGCGGTTGATGCTCGTTTCCGATACGCCGATTTCATTGGCAATGGCCGTAATCGTGTTGCGCGTAATAAAATCCGGATTGTGTATAACGAAATTGGCGATCTGGTTTTCGCCGAAGGTGAGTTTTTGGGTTTGGGATACGATTTTGGCGATGACGGCCGGAATCTGTGAAGACATGATACCTCCTCCTGATCTAACGCGGGAAAAACTAATCCGGCGGGGCTGACGATAACTTTTCCCATTATATCATACTGCGTGAGGTATGGAGAGAGCGTCATATCCAATATTTACAAGCTTCGATCTGCCGCATGAACTCATCCGCCGAAAGCTTCCGCTCCCGGATCAAATAGGCATAGTCCAGCAAATTGGGCAGGCAGGGGAGCGCAAGCAAATCTTTGCAAAAAGCATGAGCGGCGATCTCGCAGCACTGCACCACGCTTGATTTTTTCGTAAACGGTCCCAGCTTAAAAACCTCGATCCTGTCGAGCTTTTCATTCGTAAACACCTGATCCCGGTACTCCAGCCAGTGGTAAAACTCATGAGCCAAATGAACATCGACCAGAAGATCCAGCTCGTTTTTGCCGGTATCGCACCGTTCGCCAAGAAGTTCCTGGCATACCGCTTGCATGCCTTTCAGGGAAGAGGCGTACAACATAATCTCCGGCGGCGTTTTGGCAAAATCGATCTGCGCGCGAAAAGAGACGTTATGAAATGTCCCGGAAGCTTCCGTGATTTCATAGCGAAGGCCGGCGTCCCTGCACATCGCCCGAATGCCGAGGCCTTTATATTTTGCCGCCGCCAGACGTCCGGCCTGAAGCGACTCATGGACATAGTAGGGAATTTTCGCAGGAGGTATTTTGTGAAAAAGAGGATCCTGCCTCAGCGCCATGCAGCCTAAAACTTCATCGGACAGACCGGACAAGCCGTCGGGCAAAAGGGTGGTTTGAACCGGCATTCGCGGCGACCTCCTTGCTAAGTTAGAAGATTTTCCCCACGTTAGATGTACTTCGAGATCCCTGAATCGATCATGTACCCGAATCCACACGCAAAGCTGTCTGTTTTACTGATAAGCCACAACCAGCATTTCGTCTTGCGGCGCAAGCATTTCGGTTTCGATTTCCAGGATGGACAACAGCTGCTCTTTGGTCTGCATGCCGGTTAGATCCAGCATTTTTTCCTTGTAAAAGACAAACACCTTCGGAATCGTGGCATTGGCGTCGGAATAAATGGTGTTATCGTCCAAAAACGAGCTTAGCGCTTCCTGCGCGGCTTTATTCAGCTTCGTAAAATGCACATTGTTTTTCTTGAAGCGGACAACGCCTTCGCGGTCCAAAACGCTGACGGCATTGGATTTTTTCTTCAGCAGCCCGAACAATGACTTCTTTACGCTTTCGCTGGCAAACAGATGCCAACGACCGGTTTGTGCGGCAAGTACGGTCGTTTCCACCGGACTGTCGATGGAACCGGCGGCAATGGTCCGCATGTCTTCCTCGGACATCGCTTCCCGGGCCAAATCCTTGGAACGCAGCTCGGTGGAGCCGGTGGCGACGGCCCGCAGAATATTTTTCTGGCTGTCGATTTCGATCGTCACCTCCACGGTGTCCTCGGAGGCTCCGGACTTGACGATCCGCTCGACGATATCGGCCCGGATGCGTTTGATATCCTCATCGGTCGGATTGACGACGGTCCGCTCCAACTGTTCCTTAACCATGGCGAGCGCCACGCCGATCGTGGAGACGTAAGGGGCGTTGTTCGCGATCCGGCATTTGAAGCCTTCGCGTTCGGCCATCGCCGGGACAAGCACCGCGCCGCTGCCGCCGCCGCCTACCAGCGTAACGAAGCTGCGGTCCAGCTCGTAGTCTTCGATCATCGCGTTGACGGTTTTCATCGTTTTATCGATGGCGATGTCCATCGCCTGTCTGGCCGCCTCCTCCACGCTAACACCGACGGATTCCGCAAGCGCCTCCCAGGCTTTCAGCGCCGCTTCTTTATTGCCTTTCGCATAGTCGCCTTCCGGAACGTATCCGAGAATGTTGGCGGCCCCGGCAAGGGTGTAGGCATATTCCTTTCCGTTCGCGCATCCGCAGACCGCGTATTCGGCCGGGTCGCCCGCCCGCGGGCTGATGAAGCGGACCTCGGGGCTGGCGATATCGTCGGCGGATGCAAAAGCTTCGTATTCCTTGCCGGCAATATGCGCGCTGCGCGGACCGACGTCGGCGATGCGCCCGCCCGAGACCTTGATCATGCTGCCGCCGGCGATGCCAAGCGTGCGGACGTCCAGGGACTGCAGGTACGTGCGGTGTCCGCCGACCTCGGCGTTTTTGATCATGACCTTGCCGTTTTTAATGACGGAAATGTCGACGCTGGTGCCGCCGACTTCAAAGAAAATGCCGTCCGAAATTTTCTCGTACATCAGCGCCCCGGCAACCCCGGCAGCCAATCCGGACAACATCGTCAGAATCGGCCGCTTCCGCACCTCGTCGATGCTCATGACGCCGCCGTCGCAGCGCATGATCATGAGCTGGGACGAAATGTTCGCGTCTTTGACGGACTTTTCGGTCATATTGGCGGTCTCCATCATTTTGGGGATAAGCGAGGCGTTGATCACGGCGGTGCGCGTCCGGGTTTTTAGGCCGTAGAGCTGGCTGATTTCGTGGCCGCCCGTTGCATACACGCCTTTGCGGGCCGCAAGCTCGATGACGCGGAGCTCGTTGGCAGGATCGTCGACGCTGTAGGCTTCGGAAGCGACGATGACTTCGGCGCCCTGCCGGATGAGCTCGTCGATGGCGGCTTCGATCTGATCGTCCGTCAAGTTTTTCGAATCGAGATAGGTGTGGTAGGTTTGCAGATATTTCCCCGGCGCAAGCTCGATATCCCCGGGATTGGATTCGGAGCGGGCGCTGAGGCCGTCCAGGCCGGAGCCCATGCCGATGATACCGACGCGGGCCACGTCGCCCTCCAGCAAAGCGTTTGTCGCCTGCGTGGTGCCGTGGGCGATAAAGACGACGTCTTCGGGATCGATGCTTTTGCTGCTCAGAATGCGATTCAGAATTTGCACGATCCCTTTCGCCACGCCGTCCGGGTCATGATGGGTCGTCGGTATTTTCATCTTTTCGATGACTTCGTACGTTTCGTTGTCGATCAAGGCCGCGTCGGTGAACGTGCCGCCGACGTCGATGCCTACTCGGACCTTTCGTCTATGCATAATGTCCTCCTGAGATGACGGGCAAAGAACCTTTTGCGGAGCCCTTCGCCCGGTTTTGTCGATGTCGGGAAGCACCGGTACAGGTGCCAGTTAACCCCGGTTAAAACACCATAAACGATCCGATGATCACCGAGATCAGCACGGACGCCATCGTCCAAGGCAGCGTCTTTTTCAAAATTTCGTTGATGTCGCTTTTCGTAAAATCGGCGACCCACACGTTATGGGAGTTGGTCGGGTCGGAAACGGACTGCACGTTGCTGACCGCGCGCAGGGCAAGCATGGCCGCGACCGGCGACATGCCCGCCGTCACGAAGAGGGCGGCGATGCCGCTGCCGAGTCCCCACACGTTCAGCGGCCCGCGGTAAATCGCCAGCGGCGACAAAATCGTAAAGAACAGGATGTACGTCAGCGGGCTGCCCGGCAGCACGGTTTCGATCAGCGGCGAAATGACGGCCGATACCTGCGGAGACATGACGGAGCTGAGCAGGATGCCGATCCCGATCATCAGCGCCATCGCGCCGGCGACGTCCTGGATGCCTTCGACCAATGCGCTGGAGAGGATGTGGATCGGACGTTTGGGCCACGTGAGCAGCAGGGTGACGATCGCGCCGACGATGACGGCCGGGACGATGTCGATCTTGAAGATGAAGACGAGAATGACCGGCACGAGCGGGCTGATCAGCGCAAACGCGGGCACCTTATTGTTGTCTCCGGGGGTGGCGGCAGGCATCGACCAGGCTTTGCGGCCTTTGCCGTCCTTTTGCACGTAGAAGACGATCATGATGAGCGAAATGACGATCAGCGGGAGGGCGACCACCAACGTATAATTGGCGATTTTATCGACCGAAAGCCCAAGCACATCCACGTAGACGGCCCAGTTGGAAACGTTGAAGAGGGAGCCCACCCCGACGGCCAGCAGGACGACGATGGAGGCGACGAATTGCGAGATGCCTGCCGTGAGCATGATCGGAATGACGATGGTACCGACGAGGATGACCATGCCGAGCCCGCCGGCGGCGGAAAAAATGATGGATGCGGTAATAAAAAACAGAATAGCTATAAGTACGGGTTTGTCTCCGGCCAGCTCGGCCGCCTTGCGGATAATCGCTTTGGTAATGCCGACCTTGTTCAGGATTTGGCCGAACCAGGCGCCGAACACGAGGCCGGCGATGGCGCCGGACAGCTTCATGGAGCCGCCGGCCAGAACGGTTTTGGCGATGGTGACGGTGTCCGGATTGCCCGAAACCCAAGGCACGCCGACGATGACGGCGAACAGGATCGCCATGCAGGGCAGCGCCAGAATGGTCGGCAGCTTGCGCGCCATCATGAGTCCGACGAACACCAAAAAGACGAGCAGAATACCGATTGCTTGAAACCACATTGCCGTTGTCATCCAAATTTCCCCTCTCAAAATGGGTGATTTATACAAGTTGAACCAATGCTTATGAACGGAAGGAGGCAGCCGGGTGAAATGTTCTTAAAGGTCGCTGTTGCTCCCGGATTTCTATGATTTGAACCTAATCTATGGTAGAAATCCGCTCGCAAGCATATGCTTCCGATGCTAGCTTTCCGTAGGAAAGCTTTTAGGCGACCACTCCGTTTCTGCAGAATCATTTCCTCCTCGTTGCCCAGCCCTTTCATTTTCTTTACTTCAACTTGTATAGCTTCCTTCGGAAAGCTTTTAGGCGAACGCGGCATATGCTTCCGAAGTAGCTTTTTTGCAAAAAGCTTTTAGCTTCGTAAGAATCGATTTCGTCCCCTCACGCTACCTTTGCTTTTTAAGAACTAAATATGACTGTGAGCCCTCTCTTTAGTACAACTTTTAAACTTCCAGGTAAGCCCCTTGCTCTTTTAAAATGGTTTGCACCTTCTTGATGTCGATGTCCTGTACATTTTTACCCTCCAGCGCCGCAAGCGCTGCGGCAACGCCGCCGCCGTGGCCGATGGCGCCCGTCGTCGGCGTCGTTCTCATGGCGGCCTGCGCCTCGAAGGTGGCCGAGATGCAGCGGCCGATGACGATCAGATTTTTCACCGAACTCGTGATCATGCAGGAGTAAGGGATGCTGTACATGCCGCCCCATTCCAGCTTCTGATGTTTCGTACCCTCGCCGTCAGGGCTGTGGATATCGATCGGGTACCCCGAATGGGCGATTGTGTCGTCGAACTTGCGCTGCTGCAAAATATCGTCGGCCGTCAGCATGTACACGCCCTTGATTTGGCGCGAGCCGCGGACGCCGATGTTTGGACCCGTCGATTCGACGACGGCATGCTCGAAGCCCGGGATATATTTGCGCACGAACAGCTCCAGCTCCCGGCACTGCTTGCGGCCTTCCATCTCGGCGCGGCTCAGGCTGAGCGCATCGGTGGCGTCATGGCCGATGATGCGGGTCGTGTTGAGAATGACTTCGCCGGGGTTGTTCGTCTCGAAGAAGAGGATGTTTTCGCGCGGGATGGAGATTTCGCCGCGTTCCTTCGCTTTTTTGAAGAGGCTGTCGAAACCGCCGACCGACAGGCGCGGCGCTTTTTCGATGATGGAGGTGTCCCCGTTGTACAGCGGAAAGTCCTCCGGATGGCTGTGAATGTATTCCTTCACCTTGGGAATGTCGACATTGTACATTTTCATTTTTAAGGTCATCGGCTGCGTTGCGCCGTCGGATTCGCGGCCTTTCGTGTATTCCGCGCCGGCCCCGGCGGAGAGGTCGCCGTCTCCCGTCGCGTCGATGAAAACGGAAGCGTGTATGTCGCTGAGCCCGGATTTATTGCAAACCTTGATGCCGGTAATGCGCCCGTTTTCCGTCTCGACGCCGGCCAGCATCGTGTGATACAAGATTTCGCCGCCAGCTTCCGTCACCATCAGCTCTAGTTCATGTTTCATCGCTTCGGCGTCAAACGGGGTAACGGAGTAGGTGAAACCCACCGTATCGAAAATATGCCCCGGGGATTTGCCCAACCGCTTCAGCCGCTCGATCAGCTCGTTCGTAAAACCCTGGATGGCCAGCTTGTCGCCGGCATGGAACGTCATCATCGGGCCGACGCCGTTCGCCGTCAGCGTACCGCCCAAAAACCCGTGCGATTCGACAATCAGCGTCTTGGCTCCCGTTTTGGACGCGGCGATGGCCGCCATGGATCCCGAGATGCCGCCGCCCATCACGACTACGTCATATTGCTGCATGTCTAACCCCTCTTTCATCAAGATGGTATTCTTTGGATTGCCTTTAGGCTAACAAAATTAATCCGTTTTGTAAACGCTTTTAGAAAATTATTTTCTAAATATGCGGAAATGTTGTAAATAGTTTGCGGGAGTTTTAGATGTTTACATTTCCCTCAAAATCGAGGGAGCGTACGCATGTAAAAGAGGAGAAATTCCCGAGGGGGCTACTTTTTTGTACTTAAAAAAGCAATATGCGGATATCGCATAGAATTCTATTTGGCGGTGGAGTCTAGGGTAAACTGAGCGGGGTGAGTGGAGTTATACAGTTTCCAATTCCCTATTTTTATAAATACCCGTGAGGGAGCAAATGAAGAATGTAGTAGAAGAATTATATTACGGTAACCTGAATCTTGAAGAGCAGATTGTTCCCGCAGATCCTGAATATCGTTCTATGAATAGAAAAATTACGTAATTGATAGAGAAGCCAAAGAGAGACTTTCGGAGAGTGATTTCGCAGCCATTGAGGAAATTCTGGATTTAAATGGGGAGTCTAACGGCATACTAGCAAGGGCTTCTTTTGTTCAAGGGTTTAGGGTGGGGGCTTTGGTGATGGTAGAGGTGTTTGATGGTGGGAAGGGTTTTAGAGGGTAAGTAATAAAAAGAATTGATTTAGGAGGATGTTACTACTCGCCGCGATGTGAGTCAAATATCCGTGAAAACTCACTCCTGCTGTTAATATCAGCAGGAGTTTATTTATTTTAGGAGGGGAGATATACATTGTTCGTCAAATTATTCCGTATTATGGGAATGTATACCTAGGTAAAATTTGACTATTTTGATAAAATAGTGTCGTGTAATCAATTACTTTTAATAAAATTACGATATCCGCAATATTAAATATCGGAAAGATTCGCCATAGAGACATGCCTAGAATTTACTGAAATTGTATATGTCAACAGTGAGCTGGTAGAAAAGTAGAACTGATTTCAGCTGATGGAGGAATTAGGATTATGGAGAATTTAAAAAATACAATAAATTGGGATCACGAACACATAATGAAGATTAATAGATCTATTTCTACATATGATGTTAAGGATGAGATTGTGGAGGAGGAGGTAAGGAAACAAATAGAACCATGGTTGTCAGCGATTTTTCAAAGTGAACATCTGTCTGTTTTGCTGGGCGCAGGGTTAACGACCGCAGTTACTTCTATAGCATCCCTACCCTCCCAAGGGATGTGGAGGATTGATTTTGATGGAGCATATAAAGAACGTATAAAGACTTACGCAGATATTAAGGCTACTAAAAGCGATAGAGGCAAAGCTAACTTGGAAGATGATTTGAGAACTGCCTTTGAATTATTAGCTGGTTTGCAAATCGCCGGCCATGAAGTGGATGCCCTGCAACTAAAGACAAGTATAGAGACAGCATTATCTGAATTTATTTCAGCAATCTTAAAAACTGAGGAACAATTTAAAAAAGCACTGGAAGCCGACTTTCAAAAATTTGATATAGAGATGATGTTTGATGTGGAGTACGGGAGTAAGGCAGAACAAAAAAAACTAGATTATCAAAAGAAGGCGGAAGAAGCGTTAAGCTATCTAAAGTCATTCCTTACAAGTTTCGCCAGTCGGACTGCCAGCAGAGATCGCCTTAACATCTTCACTACGAATTACGATCGATTTATTGAGTACGCATGTGATATGGCAGGTATATTATTGTTGGATCGCTTTATAGGGAAAATTTCTCCGATTATGCGTTCGACTAAACTTGAATTAGATTATCACTACAATCCACCAGGTATTAGAGGAGAACCTCGCTATGTTGAAGGCGTAGCACGATTAACAAAAATGCACGGTTCAATCGACTGGAAGTTTCAGGGAAAAAAGATTGTAAGAGAACCATTACAATTTGGAGCTTCAAGCTTTATGAATGAATCAACAGAAGCTGTAGTTATTTACCCTAACTCTTCTAAGGATATTGAAACTGATTTTTTTCCATATGCGGACATGTTTCGAGATTTTTCTGCAGCGCTTTGTCGCCCTAACTCTGCACTTGTTGTTTATGGCTACAGTTTTGGTGATTCCCATATAAATCGGATCATTGAGGACATGTTAACACTCCCTTCAACTCACTTAGTTATCATTGCATATGAAGATAGCGCGAAGCGGATAAAACGTTTCTATGAAAAGCATAACCCTGCGCAGATTACTTTATTAATTGGAAGCCATTTTAGTGATTTAAAGAACCTGGTTGATTGTTATCTGCCAAAAGCTGCAATAGACAAGATTTCTGTAAAAGCGCATGAATTGAAGGAACGTCGAGGAGATAAAGAACCTCAAAACAAAAGTGGAGAAGGTAGATTTGATGAATGGGATTCCTGATTTTGATTATCTTCGAGATCTCACAATTGGTACTGTCGAATTTGTCAGTCCATCAACAATTAGAGTGAAATTAGAATTCAATACACCAGTAAACACAGCTTTTAATGCTGGTTTTCCAGTATCTTTTCCTAAAATAAACGGATTTGTACTTGTTCCTAATGAAGTCGGGGCTATAGTCGGAATGATATCTTGGATTGGCGTTGAAAATTCGCTTTATCCCAAAAGAACAGGATTAAAAGATTTTGATTTAATCGACCTTCCATTTCCCCAAAGGAAAATGCAAGTTAATTTACTTGGAACTTTAAAAACAAAACGAGATGGAACTTTTGAATTCGAACGAGGTGTCTATCAATTTCCTTCTGTTGGGGATGCTGTTTCTATTCCTACAAATGAGGAAATGGAGGCTATTGTTGAAAATAGAGAAAGGAACGCGAATGTTATTATTGGCACAGCCCCAATAGCAGGCAATGTTCCCGTTAAGATAAACCCAGATACACTATTTGGTAGACATGTTGCTGTTTTAGGGAACACAGGGAGCGGAAAATCCTGCTCAGTGGCTGGATTGGTTCGTTGGTCAATTGAGACTGCTAAAATCAACAATAAAAAATCAGGGGCACTAAATGCGCGTTTTATTGTTTTTGATCCAAATGGAGAATACTCTAAAACTTTTGATACTTTAGGGGAACCAAAGAAATTTAGGGTAAATATAGGTGAGGATTTGATTCATGAAAGTACTCAACTTCAAGTACCAGCCTGGATGTGGAATAGCTATGAATGGAGTTCGATTGCACAAGCCAGTGGAAAAATGCAACGACCAATACTAAGGCGTGCATTGAGAGAATTACGAAATGGCGGTACTATTTCAAATGATATCTTCAAAGCAAGAATAGATTTGACGAGCTACCATTTAGCGCTTAAAACTCATGTTGCCAGAGGCTATGATATTTTGTCCGATAAGAATGAGCGTACAGCATTCGGGAAAAGGCTTGTTATGTTTAAGGGTGATTTTGAGCATATGATAACTCTATATGATCACCTTTCTGAGGTTGTTGCTGGACTAGGGAAAATTCTTCGAATGATTGAGGACATAATTAATAAGTATTCTAAGTCATTTGTTAGAGATGAGGAAACGATACAATATTTTGAGAGTATCTCGAGGGCTGACTTTGACAATTTAGTTGCAAATATGCAGGAAGTCCTAGATTCATGGGGAGGTGAGGTGGAATATGAAGGACCTAATGAGGATACGCCAGTTGAGTTTGATCTCAATCAATTAACCGCCCAAATTGCTCAAATATCTAAAGAACAAAACGCCATACAGTATGTAGACTATTTAATTATGCGTATTCAAACGATGATAGCTGACATTAAAATGTCTTCTATTATTAATAACAAGAGCGAAATGACTTTATCTGAATGGTTAGAGACATATATTGGGGATGGTCAAGGAAGCGGAGCCGTGGTCATTGACTTATCACTTGTCCCATCAGAAATAATACATCTAATCGTTGCTGTAATGTCACGGATTATTTTTGAGTCTTTACAAAGATATCGAAGGAAAAATGGAAAACCGTTGCCAACAGTCATGGTATTAGAAGAAGCTCATCATTTTCTCAGTCGGTATGTACAAAATTCGGAAGAATTATCGCCAGCATCTATGTGCACGCAGACTTTCGAGAGAATTGCCCGCGAAGGGAGAAAGTTTGGCCTTGGACTAATGATATCTTCTCAGAGACCATCTGAGTTATCTCCAACAGTATTGTCACAATGCAATACCTTCCTGCTGCACCGTATAGTAAACGATCGGGATCAAGAATTAGTCAAACGTTTGGTTCCTGATAATTTGGGAGAAATGCTAAGTGAACTGCCTGTACTTCCAACAGGAAAGGCTTTATTGATCGGGGCAGCATCTTCAATTCCGATTCTAGTTGAAATGAAACAATTAAAAGAGGAAGAACGGCCGCATTCCTCTGATCCTGATTTTTGGGATGTGTGGACAAGGAAAGTGGAACGAGAAGTCGACTGGAAAGCCATAGCCAGAGAATGGCAGGTTGAATAATAAAAAGTAAATTGCAAAATCTGTAAAGCGACGTTAGAACTTTGCTTTTAACTCAAAATTGACTTGAGGAGGGCAGAAGGATGGAGAGTAAAAGAAAACTTACTGATGAAGAATTAGGGGAAATTGAAGGACTTGTCAATAAGGCAATTATGGCGATTAATAAAGAAGCTGCTGCTCCATTTATTAGACGCTTAGAATTTATGAAAGAAACATTAAGCATAGAAGCTCCACAGAAAAATATTTTTGCTGAACTTATTGCGTATACAAAAGCAGCTTCGGGACAAGTGAAGGAAAAGGAGCACTGGATTAGCGTAGTCAACCAAAGTCTTTATAAGTTAAATTGCAAGTGATTTTTTAGGCGGAGCCAAGCTCAACGTAGGATGGAATTTCTTGTTCTGCAAGAAGGAGGTCTTATGCTAGAAAAATAACAATAAGTAATTTTTGGCCATTCAGAACAATTGAAATGAACTTCAAAAAGTTATGACAATGATTGCTGGTAAGTGAATCTTTGAAGACAGCAATTACAAGGTTCTATCGCAGGAGTTGTTTGTGGAAGCGATATAATAATGGAATAAATATATGACTCATAGATATAATCGAATTAAAAGGGACGTGAGTGAATTCATGTCCTATTTTAATATAGTTTAGAAGCCAGATGGATTTCTATCTGATGCGGATCAATGATCATCTCAAGTTGAATGATATCGGCTCCTACAGGATGGATGCCTTCTCAGCTCAATTGCAATTTGTTCTTGCCCTGTATGGTAAACAATGCTATTGTCTTCGCATTTTAGTAGCTCTTTTGTCCCCTCAGGCGGGCCCCCTCCCGTTCTTAAGGGACATTCCTCTCTAAAAATTAACCATGCTATGTGAAATGCGAGAGGCAGAAAAGGTAGTCAAACTTAGAACCCACCGCAAGGTTAGCACTGAAGGTCGTTCTTTAGTCCCATCCAAGTTTGTTCAGCCGGGTGTTTCGACACCCGGCTTCTTTGTATAATTTGAAAAATAAGTGAAGTGGAAAATTTGCACTATCGGCTGATCTTTTTCAGGATTTACCAATTCCCCGTCGCCGCTTTCCGATATTCCTCAACCTCCGGCGTCAACATATCGTGATTTTTCTCGAGTACTTCCAGGAATCCTTTGATCTTTTTCAGGTAAGCGCTCTTGGACGGGTCCCCTTTTTGAACGGCTGCCTGCAAGGCCGCTTTTCCCTCGGGATCGACCTTTTTGGTGTCATAGTCGAACATCGGCGTGTTGTTGAGGCCGTACATGGAAACGCCCAGGTACAGGTTATACAGCGATTTGACTTGCGTCGCCCGGTTGGATGTCGGGTAGGACTTCAGAAACGCCTCATCCGATAAAGCACGTTTCGTTGCTTCCGTCCAGCCGACCGACAAAGCGGCATCGCGCGCGAACGGGGCTTTCGTTTCGGCCGTCATGATGTCGATATAGCTTTTGATGTCGTTGGTGACGTAGGGGCGTACTTTTTGCAGGCGCGGGTAATCGAGCACGAGATAGAACATGCCCTCGGCCGTATCGATGCGGTAGCCGCTGTCGCGCGCCCCTGCGAACAAGGTCTTCAAGCTTTTATCGTTTGTTTTGCTGATCAGGGAAGTCAGGTCGTCGCCCTGCTTCATCAGCTTGATGAGCTTTTGCTGCACGTTGTCCCTGTAAAATTTGTCATTCCAAGCGTCGAGGTTCGCCTTTTCGGCATTTTCGAGCTTCAGCACCATGATGGTGGCCTGCCAAGGCGTCACTTGATAGATGTTTTTTTCCATGTAAGCGACGGCCTCGGCTTGTTTGGAAGGAGATTTGAGCAATCTCATCATTTGGTTGAACACCGCATTGGCATGCGCCGTTTTGGCGGAAGCGGCAGCAGGTGCCGTTGTCGGCCCGCCTGCAGGGGCGGTTTTTGACGCGGCTTCGGCTGCATGAACGGCGGGGGCGCCGGTTTGCAAACTGATGGCGGCGATTAAAGCCGCGGCCGCGGCTGCGGATTTGGTCCATTTTTTCATGTAAAAGCACCTCCAAGGTTTCGTTACTCCCATATTACCCGCGTCTTGTTTCATGATCGCGTCCGCTTGTTTCGGACTTGTAAACTTTTTAGCATAAACATAAAAAACATCTTTGACCGAACTTGCGACGCTGGTTCAATCCAAAGATGTTTTTGGGGAGTTGTTTATTTTGTTTTGCGCAAAAAGATAAACCGGAGCCCGAGAAAGCCGATAACGCACAGGATCAGGCTGACCCAAGGCGGTACCGTCCATACCGGCAGCACGCCGCGCAGCGAAAATCCGGCGACCATCACGACGACCATGATGACCAAATAAATGCCGATCGCCTTCAGGTTGATTCCCGGCTTTTGCGGACCGGCATCCGCCGTTTTGCCCAGCGAACTCATGATGATTTCCGTCAGCGCGATTGAACCTGCGGCGACCAGGATGACGGCCAGCAGGCTGATGCGGTTAAGCTGATCCCCGCCATGCCCGGCAAGCTGCGCGCCGAAACCGATGACGGCCTCCGCCAGAAACAAAATCGTTAAGCCGGTCCACGCGATCATGAGATAGTAGGCGGGACCTTCGAGCTTTCGGACCTGCGGCAGCGTTTCGACCACAGATTGTGCAAAGGCCTCCGCATCGCCGCCAAACAGCGTGGATGCCGGAATTCCTTTTTGCTGGGCTTCCAGCACCTCCTGGGCCAGATCCAGCAGCCGCTGCTCGCCCCGTTGACGGTCCGCCCGGCTGTCTCTTACATAAACGACGATATCTTCGTAAAAATCCCTGTTCGCCGGCGTCATTTGCTCCCGCAGACGGTTGTTTTCTTGTACCATTTCTCTAGTTGTCATGTCCGTTCCTCCGTATACATCAAGTATAGGAACTGGAATTGCCGGATTCAAGTCCGATCGGAGCAGGGGTCTTCATTCGAGATGAAAAAGCTGCTCGCGATGGACAAACACGTATATGACGGCCGCGATGACGCATACGACCAGCACCCAGGACAGCGGATGCTCGCGAATATGAGCTAGACATTGCTGCCACATAACGACACGTCCCTTTCTGCATTCGGTTTTGAACCTAGTTTCTGTCAAGCTGCCCGGTTCCATACCACGACGCCCGCTTCCATAAAAACGATCTATTTGACACAGCCGAACAAGCGGTGCTAATATGGACGTATCTAAAACATATTAAACTTATCGGAATTATAAGTTAAAGAATAGAAAGACCTCATATCTTCGTTTTTCAGTCATAGGTCGATCGGAATTAAAGGGGAGTGAAGCGATGGAAAGACAAATCGGCATTCGTTACGGGCAGGAAGAGCTGACCGCAAGCTTGCATTATCCGGCGGCGCAGCCGGAAGGGAAAAACGGACCTAAAGGGGAGCGGGTTCCGCTCGTCGTCATATGCCACGGATTCGTCGGCAGCCGGATCGGGGTGGACCGTTTGTTCGTGAAAACCGCGCGCGAGTTGGCAGGTGCCGGGTATATGGTGCTGCGCTTCGATTTTGCGGGATGCGGGGAAAGCACCGGTTCGTACGGCAAAGAGGGGCTCGAATCGATGATCGCCCAAACGCGGACGGTGCTCGATTACGCGCTGGAATGCGGGAACGTCGATCCGTCGCAGGTCACTTTGATCGGGCACAGCCTCGGCGGGGCGGTGGCGATCCTGACGGCGGTGCGCGACCGCAGGGTCAAAAATTTGGTGCTGTGGTCGGCGGTCGGTTACCCGCTGAGCGACATCGTGAAAATCACCGGCCGGGACGTATACGACCAAGCGGTAAAGGAAGGCAGCGCGGATTATCTCGGCTTCGGGCTGACGCCGGCCTTTTTCGACTCGCTGGGCATGTTCCAGCCTTTCCAGGAAGCGGTCAAATTCAGCGGCAACGTGCTGGTCGTGCACGGAACGTCGGATGATACGATCCCGGTGGATTATGCGTTTTTGTACCAAAAAGTGTTTTGGATGCGGTCCGAGGGGCGCTGCGACAAGGAAATCATTTTTCAGGGCAACCATACGTATTCATCAGGTCCGCACTGCAACCAGCTGATTCACCGGACCAAAGAATGGCTGAACGAGCAAATCTCCCAGCAGCAGGACTGGCAGCATTGGTCGATCTAAGCTTCGGAAAAAAGCGATTGGGCGTACCCACGGGATGTTCGGATCGGCGCGGCGGCAGAAGGTGGAAAAGACACGGTGTACAGAAGTTGGAATTATCCTGATCTACGCGGTAAAATATAAGTAGCAACTTATACTGGCGTGTGGAGGTTGACATCGATGACAATACCATCTCTATTTGTAGCGCACGGTTCACCCATGCTCGCCCTGGAGGATAACGGCTACACGCGTTTTTTGGAAAATCTGGGACGGGAGCTGCCCGTGCCGGAAGCCATCGCCGTCTTTTCCGCGCATTGGGATGAAGCCGACCAGTCGGTAAGCGTGGACGAGACCAACGGGACGATGCATGACTTTTACGGTTTCCCGGACGCGATGTACGAGCTGCGTTATCCGGCTCCGGGTTCCCCGGCGCTTGCCGGACGGATCCGGGAGCTGTTCGAGGCAGGCAACCTGCCGCATCAGTCCGTTTCCGGCCGGGGGCTCGACCATGGCGCATGGGTCATTTTGCAGAAAATGTATCCGGATGCCGGCATTCCCGTTGTCGAGCTGTCAGTCGACTCCAAACGTTCTCCATCGGAACAATACGCGATCGGCGCCATGCTGAAGGAGCTTCGCCAGGAAAACGTACTGATCATCGGCAGCGGCGGCCTCGTGCACAATTTGCGGATGCTGGGGCAGACGGAGACGCCGGACGAGTGGGCGGTGGAGTTCGATGATTGGGTTGCGGAAAAGCTTGAAGGCTGGAAGCTTGGCGAGCTTTTCGAATACGACAAAAAAGCCCCCCATGTCCGCCAGGCGGTGCCGTCTTACGGCGTGGAGCACTTTATACCGCTGTTTTACGCGATGGGCGCGGCGGACGACGACCGCCAGGCCAAGCGGCTGTTCCAGGACTACCAGTACGGCAATTTAAGCCTGAACTGCTGGATGTTCGGTTCCTAATGACACGTGACCAATAAAATCAAGAGCCGGGCTGAAGATTCAGTCCGGCTCTTTTGGGTTCTCCCGCGGGGGAGGGATCGCTTGTTTACCGTTTTAGGCTGCGCCTTTCGTTTTCGTCATCCCGCCTTGGGGGAATGGCGTGTTGCCTTCGCCGTTCCGGCGGAAGAGGTTCCGCAGGTAAGGGATCACCCAGCGGTCCAGCCCGATGCGTCCGGCATTGGCGGCGGCCACGACGACGAACATTTCAAGCAGCAGCATTTGGGCGTTGGTGCTTACGGTGCCCGAGAAGAGGAAGGCGAAGTTCATCACCATGCCCATCAGGGCGGCGAAGGTGGTGAAGGTGCCCAGGATCAGGCCCAGTCCGACCAGCGTTTCCCCGACGGGGATCAGGAAGTTGAACAGCTTCACGCCGGGCAGTGCGCCATGTTCCAGGAAGGCGGCCCACCAGCCCTGCACGGCGGGATGATCGCCGCCCGCTTTGGCGATGGCGCCTTTGAGGAATCCTTCGGCATCGAATCCGCCGGTTAATTTTCCGATCCCGCCCATAAACCACGTATATCCCAGGTAAATCCGGACGACCGTCAGCAGCCACATCGCTGCTTTGTTGTTTCTCAGCCAGTTGTTGAACATATTGAACCACTCCTTATTGGGGTTTCGTATTTTTTGGAAGAAGCGTTTGGTCTGCTTGAGCCTTGGTGTTTCGCTTCTTTGTTTTGTTGGAGGATGATCATCTCTTTCATGTCTTTATTATATGTGATGATTTTCACAATATATGTGATAAAAATCACAATATAAATAAAATTTAAATTTATTTTTTCGGGAATCCCTCTCTCCGGCAGGCAGTCATGCGAAAACGGAGCCGAACGGAAATCCGGCCCGGCTCCGTACGAGAATCCATGCAGGTTTGATAGGCTTGGCTGTTGCAAACATTACATGCTTTTGTGCGGCGTTGAGGCGGAGGGCGTTGGCTTCTTGGAGAATAAAGTGCGCAGATAAGGCATGATCCAATAATCCAGCCCGATGCGTCCGGCATTGGCGGCAGCGGCCACGAGGAGCATCTCGAGCAGAATCATTTGAGGGTTGACGCTAATGCTGCCCGAGAAGAGGAAGGCAAAGTTCATGACCATGCCCATCAAGGCGGCCAGGGTCGCGAAGGTGCCCAGCAGAAGTCCCAAACCGACGAGCGTTTCGCCGAGCGGGATCAGGACGTTGAACAGCTTGACGCCAGGGAGCGCCCCGTGTTTCAGAAAAGCCGCCCACCAGTGCTGCACCGCAGGATGTTCGCCCGACGCTTTGGCGATGGCGCCTTTCAGGAACCCCCCGGCATCGAAACCTCCGGTCAACTTTTTGATCCCGCCCTTCAACCAGGTGTAGCCCAAATAAATCCGGACGACCGTCAGCAAACACATGGCGATTTGATTTTTTCTCAGCCAATTGTTGAACAATTTTCCCACTCCTTCATTTTTATATGGCAGGGTGCTTTCTTTGTCATTCCTTTACCGCTTTAATTTTTAGTATTTAATGGAATAACATCCTTAAATTATAAGTTACAGTCATTCAGCGGCAAGTAGCGTAATCAACGATTTATAATACAATCGCCATATTTCCCCCAAGCAGCCGAAAAGCGAAGGCCAAAAATTTCGGTTTTTCAAAGACAAAGCCTGCCGTTTGTGTTTAAATGGTGAAAAAAGGAAGCACGGAGAGAGGAAAAGGAGGATCCATTCATCGATGAAGAAGCAGGGCCATGGGGAAACGCGCAGGTGGTACAAGCTGGGGAGCGGACTGCTCTGCCTGATGATGCTGGGGACGGCGCTTGGCGCATGCGGGCAGCCGAAGGCGGAAGCGCCCCAGGCGCCGGTTGTGGAAGAAGCGACGCCGCCGGAGGAGCCGGCACCAGCCGAGAACGAACCAGTCGTTCCGGAGGAACCGGAGAAGATCGCCTACACCGCGCCGCTGACGGGGCTGCCCGTGGACAAGCCCGCTTCGGCGCGCCCGCTTGCGGTCATGATCAACAACGCGCCGGCCGCGCGTCCGCAGTCGGGGCTGTCCCAGGCCGATATCGTATACGAGGTGCTGGCCGAAGGCGGCATCACGCGGCTCATCGGCATTTTCCAAAGCCGGGGCACGAACGAAAAAATCGGCCCGGTCCGCAGCATCCGCCCGTATTTGATCGACATCGGGGAAAGCTACGGCGGCGTCCTGGTGCATGCCGGGGGCAGCAACGACGCGTATGCCATTTTGCAGAAGCAGCATAAGGAAGACCTCGATGAAATCGGCAACGCAGGGGCATACTTTTGGAGAGACAAGTCGCGCAAAGCTCCGCATAATCTGTATTCGGACGCAGACACGCTCCGGAAGGGCGCAGACAAGCGCGGTTACAAAAAGGAAGCGGATATCCCGGCGTATGCGTTCCGGACCGAGGAGGACCTTCCAGAGGGCGAGGACGCATCAGGGGCGGAGGTAACCTTCCTGCTGAAAAGCTACAAGGTCGAATACCGGTACGACGAATCGAGCAAGCTGTACAAGCGATCCATCAACGGCAAACCGCATATCGACCTGAACACGGGAGAGCAGCTGGCCGCGGCCAACGTCATCATTCTCGGCGCCAGCCACAAGACCCTCGACGACGTGGGCCGTTTGGCCGTGGATACCGTCTCCGGCGGGGAAGCCGTGCTGCTGCAGCGGGGCAAAGTCCTCCAAGGGCGCTGGGCCCGCGCCAAGGGGGATGCGATCCGGTTCGTCAAGGACGGCAAGGAAGTGCCGCTGTACCCGGGAACGACGTATTTCAACATCGTGCCGAACGCGCCAACCTTCGGGAGCCATGTCGAAATTTTTCGTTCAAAGTGAGCTCCGGTTTAAAGCATAAAGGGACGAATTTCGACGTCATTATGTAAATACTGGCAGGGGTAATATCCAGCGCTTGGATAATTTTACGGGAGATTGGGTATTTTGAAGGTAAGACAACCGGCAAACCCTTGCGATTACGCGAAAATTGAAAGCGATAGTGTAAAATCTCTGTGGGTGTAGGAATTGGAAAAAGCGGATATAGAAAAAGAGCTTCTCCCTTGGTAAAGTGATGTTTGACGCACAACACACCAAGAAGGAGGAAGCTCCTGTGAGCCACTTTACCACAATAATGCCGACGATGAAAGAGATTGAGCAATGGATTTTCCGGAAAATGCAGGAGGAATTCGCTCGTGCGATGAAGCAGGTGCTGGAGGCGCTGGATCAGCAGATCCTGGAGCAACGGGACCGAGAGCGTTATCGAGTAAAGGACGAGCGTGAAACAAGCGTCAACACAGTGTTCGGGAATGTGCGCTTTAAGCGGAGATTGTACTGTGACCGTAGAAGCGGCAAACACGTGTATCTGCTGGATCAGCTGTTGCAATTCGAAGGGCGCGGGAAAGTCAGTCCGCATTTGGAAGAGACAGCAATCGCATTCGCAAGCCAAGGACCGTCGTACCGGGACAGCGCAAAGCGGCTGGAGCAGCTTTTGGGCTACAATGTGCTGAGCCACCAAGCGATCAGGGAAAAACTGATGGAGCGTGCGCAACAGCCGATGCCAGCGGTGAAACGGCGCGCTGCCCGCGTGCTGTTCGTGGAAGTGGATGGGCTGTACACGAAGCTGCAGCGGAGCAAAAAGCGCGGGATGGAGAACGCAATTGCAGTCGTACACGAAGGCTGGGAGAAGAACGGCAAGCGGGTACAGCTGAAGAACAAACAGCATTACCTGCATACGAGCGGCGGCGACTTCTGGGAAGGGTTCGGGGACTTTCTGGTGGAGCGTTACGAAATCGACGAGAACACGTGGCTTGTGGTGAACGGAGACGGCGCGGCGTGGATCGGGGAATGTACATCCTACTTTCACCAATGTCTGTACATGCTGGACCGCTTTCATGTGGCGCGTGATTTGAAACGCTTTGTTGGTCATTTGCCGCAGGTGTGGGAGACCGTGAGACGGTCTTTGGCCAAACAGGATGCAGCCGCGCTTATGGCGGTCCTGGAAGGCGTGTCGGAGCAAGAGATAGCGGAAGAGAACCGGAAGGATTGGAAGCCGTATAAAAGATTTCTAAAGCGGCATGAGAAGCATTTGGACGACTACCGAAAAACACTCCAGGCGAAGGGGATCGACACAAGCGGCATGCGCCCGATGGGAAGCGCGGAATCGCAGATGCGTATATTCGCCAAGCGGACGAAGCGTGGCGGGTACAGTTGGAGTGAGCGAGGCGTCAGGGCGATGCTGAGGACGATGATGAGGATTCAAGAAGCGGGCACGGTGGTAAGAACGGTTGAAGGACAAGCGAGTAAGCAGGCAACGCCGCAGCAGTCGATAAACATGCGGCAATTGCTCAAGAACGTGACGCAACCGGTCAAGGGTTGTATCGCTGGAATGATTCGCATGCTGCAAGGACCGAAGCAAAGCAGCACAACGGGTATGGCACTCAAAGCACTTCGCGGATAACGGCAAAAAATTCTGACAAATCACTTGTGTTTGATGAAAGAACGAAGCAAAGCGCTTACAAGGAAGAGGTTCCTTCGGGGTTCGCGTTCCAGGCATCTTAAATGACTGCCCACGCTAGCTTGACACTGACATTGAAAGCCGTTATCTTTACAAAATACGCCGTGGATTGATAAGATAACTAGGGTTGTCTTTTTTCCGTTTTCGCGCGTTCTTTATAAATTGGACGAAAGCCAAGGAGCATCGTTTCATTAAATCGGCAGGACCGGGATATGGAAGATTAAACTTTTGTTCAATTTATACAAGCAATTTTAAGTAAAGGGGTTATCGTATGAAATTGAAGAAAAAGGACATATTCTTCCAGACGTTGGAAAATATGGCCGATACGATTGTGCAGGCTGCCGATTATTTCGCACAGCATGTGGCCAATCTTCAAGATGTGGTTCTTTTTGCCAACGAAATGAAAAAGTTTGAGTCGCAGTGTGACGAATTTACACACACCATTATTACCGAGCTCAACAAAACGTTTATAACGCCAATCGAACGCGACGACATCATGGATCTGACAACCAGCATGGATGATGTAATGGACGGACTGGAGGCCTGCGCTTCCCGCTTCGATATGTATCATCTGCCAGACCCTGACGAGTATATCATTCAGTTTGCGGAAATTTTGCGGCAGTCGGCCTATGAGATTCAAAAGGCGGTTCATTTGCTGTCCCAGAAAAAGCTCCTTGCCATCCGCGAATATACGATTCGTCTGAACGATCTGGAAAACCAAGCGGACGAGCTGCTTCGCATTTCCATCAAAGCCCTGTTCGCCAAAGTATCCGATCCGATCGAGCTGATCAAACGCAAGGAAATTTACGAACGTCTCGAAACGACCACGGATACGTGCGAAGATGTGGCCAATATGTTGGAATCGATTATTATGAGCAACTCGTAAGGGGTTTACAAACACATGGAGACACCAATCATTGTATTAGGCATTGTCATCTTCCTGGCGCTGGCGTTTGATTTCATCAACGGTTTCCATGATACGGCGAATGCCATCGCAACCTCGGTATCGACCCGGGCGCTCAAACCGCGTACGGCGATCATCCTGGCAGCCATCATGAATTTCGTTGGGGCCATCATGTTTACGGGCGTCGCGAAAAAAATCGGCGGAAGCGTCGCGGATCCATCCACGCTCGATAACGGGATCGAGGTCGTCATTGCCACGCTGCTGGCCGCGATCATCTGGAACCTCGCTACCTGGTGGCTGGGGATTCCGTCTTCTTCCTCCCACGCGCTGATCGGCGCATTGGCCGGAGCGGTATTCGTCGGAGCCGGCGCGAACCATGTCAAATGGAGCGGATTCGTCGAAATCGTGGAAGGATTGCTGCTTTCCCCGTTAATCGCGTTTGTGGTCGGGTATATCATCATGACGATCCTCAAATGGATTTTTGCGAAAAAAAGCCCGCATACCGTGAACAAAGGCTTCCGGATGATGCAGATCGTCACGGCAGCCGCCCAATCGTTTACGCACGGCACGAACGACGCGCAAAAGGCGATGGGGATCATTACGTTCGCGCTCGTGGCGTCCGGCCGTCTGGATCATCTCGAAGTTCCGCTGTGGGTCAAAATCGCTGCGGCCACATCGATGGCGCTCGGCACCTCCATTGGCGGCTGGAAGATCATCAAGACGATGGGGACGAAAATCTTCAAAATCGAGCCGATCAACGGCTTTGCCGCAGACTTTACTTCGGCTTCGGTTATCTTCGGCGCAACGCTGCTGCATTTGCCGGTCAGTACGACCCATGCGGTAACCTCCGCGATTCTCGGGGTAGGCAGCGCCAAACGTTTTTCCGAAGTGAAATGGTCGCTGGCCGGACGGATCGTGATCACGTGGTTTATTACCATTCCGATCTCCGCGATTCTGGCAGGCATTATTTATAAGATTTTATTCTAGACAAATCACATATGGATATGAAGTGGGGGCCAATCGATGAGGTTGGCTTTTTTGTATGCCCGGATCGGCCGGCGCCCGGCGTTTGGGTGAGGAGTTTTACGGCGCGTCGTTCCAAAGGCTGACGTTGGAGCTTGTCCCCGTGCCCCGGGAAACGGTCCTCCCTCCCGAATTTCGCGAACGGCTGTCTTTGCTGTACAATAAAAGAATAACGCAAGGGACGGATTTGGGCTTGTGCATCCCGCTCTCGAAAGGAGTCTGTCGATAACCGATGATACGCACGCTGGCTGTGACGCATACGCATGAGGTGGTGACGAATTTTAAGCTGGAGGATACCCGTCCGGGGGATTACGCCTGGATGTGGGTGGACTTTAACGCGCCGACCGAAGAGGAATCGGCCCTGCTGACGACTTATTTCCATTTCCACCCGCTTGCGGTGGAGGACTGCCTCCATGTGCTGCAGCGCCCGAAGCTGGACAATTACGACGAGCTGCAATTTTACGTGCTTCATGCCATCGATCCCGATACGCTCCATGTGGAAGAGGTGGATCTGTTTCTTGGGCAGGATTTGCTTGTATCGTTCCACGAAAAAGAGCTGGAGGAAGTGGACGAAGCGTGGAAGGAAATCATCCAGCATGCCCATGATCGGAAAATCTGGTCCCGCGGGCCGGTGTCCTGCGCCTACAACGTGATGGACAAGCTGGTGGACAAATATTTTCCGTGCGTGTTCACGATTGAAGACGAGCTGGCGGAGCTTGAAACGCGGGGCAGCAGGGAATCGGTCGAGGAGCTGATGAAGCAGGTGTTCGAGCTGCGGGGGCGGCTGCTGAAGCTGCGGCGCACGATCGTGCCGATGCGCGATTTGCTGTACCGGGTCGTCAACTCCCAGCATGTCCAAAGCAGCAGCGAGCATAAGGTGTATTTCGGCGACATTTACGACCATCTGCTGAAGCTGACCGACATGATCGAAGCGGACCGGGAAATGACGGCCGATCTGCGGGACAGCTACATCTCGCTCAACTCCAACCGGATGAACTCGATCATGAAGACGCTGACGGTCATCACGACCGTGTTCATGCCTTTGACGCTGATTGCCGGGATTTATGGGATGAACTTTACGAACATGCCGGAGCTCGGCTGGAAATACGGTTACCCTGCGGTGATGGTGCTTATGTTCGCTCTTGCGGCGGGCATGGTGCTGTGGTTTCAGCGGCGGGGCTGGTTTAAGTAAAAATGCTGTGGGAAGCCGCGTGATGGCGGCTTTTTTGCAATGGGAAACACGGGGGAGGAGGGGACCTTCCGGTCCCCTGGATGTAAATTTAAGCATCTTTCGTCCTACGGGGCTGGCGGGTACGATGGCGGCATGAAACGGCCCGGGATCGGATGGTTTCGGGGGACCGATGTCCGGGCTGGGAAGGATGGGAGATTCTATGCTCCTATGTGTCTGGTCAGCGCCGCTTTTTGCGGGAGGATTTTGAGGATTTGCCGGGGCGATAGGCGTTGTTCGAACGTTTGCGGGAAGAGGATTTTTTGCGCGTGTTTCTTCTGCGGCGGGGCCGGTATTCGGCCGACTCCTCGGCGGCGTTCGTTTTGCCTTTTCCGAACAGCAGTTTGAACATCGGCGCCACTTGCTGCACGCCGGTCATCACCTTTTGCACCTTCCCAATGGAATTGACGATGCCGTCAATCCCGCCCATCCGGTCGATCAATCCTTTCAGCTCCCCGATATTGGCCAGGGAAAATCCCGATTTGGCGGCAGCAGCCGCAGGCGCGGCTGCAGCGGCCACGGAGGTCGCTTCGGCGGCTCCCGTCAGCACTTCGGCGCTTGGCAGCACTTCGCCCCCCGGCATCGGAACAAGGCCCGTGCCCGGACCGGCGCCAAAATCGTTATAAGGGATACCCGGATAGGGTGAATAGGATGGGTAAGGAGAGAAAGGACCGCCGTTCAGTGAGCGATGATCGTTGCGGGGCTTGCGGTGATAGTAATGCTCAGGCATGGATATCACTTTCCTTTTTGGAATGTTTTATTATACTGTATGTCATGGGCAAACATAAGGTATGGACGAATGCCCGGTAGACAGGGATAGGTGCGGAATCGGGCGAATACCCAGAAGCGGCGTCCGGCAAGCGGGCTTGGGGTATCCTTCCAGGGTGTGGGGCGGCGGCATCGTGGATTTGCAGGTTATCTACCTTGACCCTGACACTAATGTCAGGGTTTATAATGGGTTCATCCCGAACAGAAAAGGAAGATGCCGCTTATGAATATTTCGCCGCAAGAGGAAAACATGATTCAGGCGCTGCGCGAGGTGGCATTGCCTCCTCTATTTGTGCTCATCCGGATTCGAAACGATATTCTTCATGACACGGTCCATATCGAAGAAGGCCGGAGAAATGAAATGGTGAATACGTTGGAAAAATACATCGCCCCGCTTTGGGAGGATTATCATCATGAGAAAAATTCACAGGCCAAGGAAGGACTTTCGAGTCCGGAGTGAACGGTCACGATACCAACAGCGACGGGCCATGCCGCCATATAGGGCGGTTTTTCTTTTGCGCAAAATCCGTATTCAAGGATCGCTCGCAGAGCCCTTATCCTAAAAGATTCAGCGGCGTCCCGGTTGGTGCAGGTACGGAAGATCCCGAAGTAGGGAATCGCCTGTCATGGGTCACGAAGGATTGTCCAAGAGAGCGATTATCAATCGACCGAAACCTATCCGCCAAAAATGAATGGCGAAATCCGTCAATACCGATGCTCATGCCTGCCTGCAAAATCAGAGGGCTAAAGGGCCGAATAACCGGAATTGGAAATGATCCGCCAAAACATCATGTACAAGCCCGCATGGATGATGTATAATTTAAGCGCTTTCAAATGGAAGGTGGTGTTTGATGCATTTTAACCATGGAAAGGCATCGATGGACCGGGCGGCTGATCCATGTCGCTTTATTTAGCCTGCTGCCATGCAACTCTTCAGTGCGTGAATTCGTTAACGCTTGAAAATTTTATACCGGCTCGGTACAATGAGAGTACATAGAGGACTATCATTTGAATATGGATTGACCGATATTATAATGTGGAAAGACCCTGTGACGGGAGCACAATCCTGAATAGGCAATAGTAATAGTAGGGGATGATGATTCAGTGCAACTGAAGAAACTTAATGATAAAAGTATTGACCAATTATTTGAAGCTATTTTAACGCTGGAAAATATTGAAGAATGTTACGTGTTCTTCGATGACCTGTGCACTGTGAACGAAATCCAGTCCCTGTCCCAGCGTCTGGAAGTGGCGCGCATGCTCGGCAAAGGCTGCACGTACAACCAGATCGAGGCTGAAACGGGAGCGAGCACCGCGACCATTTCTCGCGTAAAACGGTGTTTGAATTACGGCAACGAAGGGTATAAAATGACGTTAGACCGTCTTGGACGATAAGATGCGCAAACGGGGCGTACTAATCATCAGCCACGGCTCAAGGGAACAGGCTTGGGTCGATCTGGTCGATGAAGCCATTCATCAGCTGCCGCTGCGGGGAGACCTCCCTGTGGCGGCTTCGTTCTTGGAACTCGTGGAAGGACGGCTCATTCAGGATGGCATCGACCGGCTTGAAGGCCAGGGAGTCACGGACATTCTGGTCATTCCGCTGTTCGTTTCTTCCGGGAGCACGCATGTGAACGAAATTGCATACGCGCTCGGCGTGCTGGATGCTCCTTCTTTTGACAGCGACCTGGAGCGGTTTCGGGTCAGTGCGACCATTCACTACGGCTCGCCGATCGAGCATGGGCCTTACGTGGCGGAAATGCTGTGGGATAAAATACGGCCGGTATCCCGGGAACCGGAGCGGGAAGTCCTTGTCCTGATCGGACATGGAAGCAGTTATGAAAGTTTTCGCAAACGCTGGGAGGAAGGGCTCCGGCGGCTGGCGGACCAGGTGCGGGAGATCGGCGGCTTCGCATGCAGCGATGTTGCGCTGCTGCGGCCGGACAACGTTCGCGAGAAAGTGGCATATTGGCAAAAGGACCGGGGAATGCAGGTCATTGCGGCTCCGCTTTTTTTGAGTGAGGGTTATTTTATCCGCGAAGTGATTCCGAAACGTCTGGAAGGCTTGAGCTACCTGTATCCGGGAAAGGCGCTGCTGCCGCATCCGCTGCTGACCGCGTGGATTGACCAGCAGGTTCAAGACTGGTTAAAAGTGGAATAATGGGCTATATTCTTCTAAGGGGCGTATGGCCTTAAGGTTGCGTGCTTTTGGCGACATGCGACATGCGAATCCCTTAGAGCAATCATAACGGTGTGAATTCCTAAAATGGGTGGCGTTTGGTAATGAAAAGAGCAAGATTGATTTATAATCCCACTTCCGGCCGGGAGGAAATGCGACGGCGTTTGCCGGACGTGCTGCAGCGGCTTGATCTGGGCGGCATCGAAACCTCCTGCCATGCGACGACCGGCGAAGGCGACGCGACGGCCGCGGCTGCGGATGCCGTGGAACGCGGATATGACATGATCATCGCCGCGGGCGGCGACGGCACGCTGAACGAGGTCATCAACGGCATGGCCGGCAAGGACAATGTGCCTCCGCTCGGCATTTTTCCGGTGGGAACGACGAATGATTTTGCGCGCGGGCTGGGCATCCCGAGAAGCTGGGAGGACTACTGCGATCTCGTGATCCGGCAGCAGACCCGTCCGATCGACGTCGGGAAAGCCAATGACCGGTATTTTATCAACATCGCGGGCGGAGGGACGTTGACGGAACTGACTTATGACGTGCCCAGCCGCCTCAAGACGATGATCGGGCAGCTCGCGTATTACATTAAAGGGGTCGAAAAAATGGTCAGCCTGTCGCCGCAGGAGCTGATCATCGAAGCCGAAGGGCAGGAGACGATCCACGACGAATTCATGATTTTCCTCATCACCAACACGAACTCGGTCGGCGGCTTCGAGAAGCTCGCGCCCGGCGCGCGGATCGACGACGGCCTGCTCGACGTGATTGCCCTCAAAAAATGCAACCTGGCCGAATTCGTCCGGGTCGTCACGCTGGCGCTGCGCGGCGAGCATTTTAACGACAAAAAGGTCGTGTATTTCCGCACGCGCGAGATGGAGGTCACTTCCCCGGGCAAGGTGCTGCTCAACCTCGACGGCGAGCTGGGCGGAACGCTTCCGGGCCAGTTTTCGGTGCTGCATCAGCATTTGAGGATTTTTGCGTAAGGCATGTTTTTTAGCAAGACACGAGTTGCGGTTTGCAACACGGCCCAAGCGGCCGTAAACCGATACATACCGGCAGTTCACGCAGGTTAAGATGTCCAGTCGCTGCTCATCGCACCGGGAAGGGGAGCGGGACATCTTGATCTTTTTTGCGTTGGGGAGATGTTTGGTATAATAGGATGGATGTCATGCAGGGAAGGTTCATTGCCTTTTTAAAAATAAAGACGTTAGGCGAATGCATACGGAAAATGGTGTCTGCAATAGGCCTCCATTTTACGATTGAATATATAAGGAAAGAAGTGACGTAAGCAGCATGAACAAGCGACAAAGCCGCCGGAACGCCGGCCGCCGCAGCACGCCTGCACCCACCACCGGACTGCCGGTGGCCAAAAACGACGAGGTCGTCATCGACATCATCGGAATGAACCATGACGGTGAAGGCGTGGGCCGGGCCGAAGGATATACGTTATTCGTCGCGGGCGCTTTGCCCGGCGAAAAAGTGCGCGTGAAAGTGCTGAAGACCAAAAAGCAGTACGGCTACGCCAAACTGCTCGAGCTGGTCGAAGCCAGCCCGGACCGCATCGCCGCGCCCTGCCCGATCTTCGACAAATGCGGCGGCTGCCAGCTGCAGCATATGGATTATGCCGCGCAGCTGGCCTGGAAACGTCAGCTTGTCGTGGACAACCTGACGCGGATCGGGAAGCTGCAGGTGCTCGGGGAGCCGGAGCTGCGGCGCGGGGGCCCGGGAGAGCCTGTTGAGGCGGCACCTTCGGAAGCAGGGAACTCCCGGGGGATCCAGGTTCATGCCACGCTTGGCATGGACGAACCATGGCGCTACCGCAACAAGGCCCAGGTGCCGATCGGCGTCACCGAAGGCGGCCTGGTGGGCGGCTTTTACGCCCGCGGCAGCCACCGCATCATCGACATGGAAGCCTGCCTCATCCAGCACGAAAGCAACGACGAGGTCGTTGCCCGCGTGAAGGCGATCGGCCGCAAGCTCGGCATCTCCGCGTACGATGAAGAAACCGGTAAAGGTCTGCTCCGTCACGTCGTGGTGAAGGTCGCTTTCCGTACCGGCGAGATGATGATCGTTCTTGTTACCAACGGGGACAAGATCCCGCACGCGGACGAATGGATCGGCGCGATTCGCGAACAGCTGCCATCGGTGGTCAGCATCTGCCAAAACGTCAATACGAAGCAGACGAACGTGATTTTCGGGGACGTTACCCGCGTCCTGTGGGGCCGCGAAGTGATTTATGACTATATCGGCGACGTGAAGTTCGCCATCTCGGCGCGGTCGTTCTATCAGGTGAACCCGGCGCAGACCGAAGTGCTGTACGGCAAAACGGTGGAATACGCCCGGTTGACCGGAAAAGAGACGGTCATTGACGCGTACTGCGGCATTGGGACTATTTCCCTGTTCCTGGCGCAGCATGCGGGCAAGGTGTACGGCGTCGAGATCGTGCCGGAAGCTATTGAGGATGCGCGCCGGAATGCGGAGCTGAACGGAATGAGCAACGTTACTTTCGAGGTTGGCGCGTCCGAGGATGTCATTCCTGCCTGGAAAGAGCAGGGCATCGAAGCGGACGTCATCGTCGTCGACCCGCCTCGCAAAGGCTGCGATCCGAAGCTGCTGGAGACGATTTTGGAGATGAAACCGGAGCGGGTGGTTTACGTGAGCTGCAATCCTTCTACGCTGGCGCGGGATTTGCGGGTGCTGGAGGATGGCGGGTATCGCACGGTGGAAGTGACGCCGGTGGATATGTTCCCGCATACGGTGCATGTGGAGAGCGTGGCTTGGTTGGAATTAGAATAATCGCATGACATTTCAGATTCAAATCAAGTCGTGATACAATAAGTGTGGTCGAACATTGAGAAAATGACTGTTTTGCAAGTTTATATATTGAGGCAACGGTGGAATGCAGGGTTCAGCGTTGTTTCAAAACGATTTTATTAAGGAGTGAACACCATGCAATCAATCCAAGGCAAAGTGGCATTAATTACAGGAGCAGGGCGTGGAATTGGACGTGCAACAGCAATAGCTTTTGCGAAAGAAGGTATTCACGTAGGTCTTGTTGGACGCACGCTTGAAAATTTGCAACGCGTAGCAGAGGAACTTAAACAGTATGATGTGAAGGTGGCCATCGCCGCGGCAAACGTAGCGGATTTAGACTCGATCACTGCAGCGGTTGAATCCATTCGCGGTGAGCTTGGCGCGATCGACATTTTGGTCAACAATGCCGGCATCTCCAAATTCGGCAACTTCATGGACTTAACGCCAGAGGAATGGACCAATATCATCGATGTCAATGTAAAAGGCGTGTACTACACAACACGTGCGGTATTACCGGAAATGATTGAGCGCAAAACAGGCGACATCATTAATATCTCCTCGACAGCCGGTCAAAAAGGCGCACCGGTTACAAGTGCATACTCGGCATCAAAAGCTGCGGTGATCGGATTAAGCGAGTCATTAATGCTGGAAGTGCGTAAGCACAATATTCGTGTGACCACGTTAACGCCAAGTACGGTGGCAACAGATATGGCTGTTGAACTCAACTTAACAGACGGCAATCCGGATAAAGTGATGCAGGCAGAAGATTTAGCAGACTTGATGGTTGCACAGCTAAAACTTCATCCGCGTGTTTTGCTAAAACATGCCGGACTTTGGTCAACCAACCCTTAATGATAGTTGAAATATCAAGACGCTGCCCTATGTATGTGGGGTGGCGTTTTCCTTTTTATATCGTAAAAAGCCCCAATATCTGCTCAACATCATTAGCATCTGCGTTCTCCCAAAGTCTAAGAAGTCTGACTACAGGACAATGAGTTTGCATGAGAGCCGACCGAGAAGCGGGGATCTACTCCTGTTTCTGCTCGGTTTTTTTGTGTCTTCTAAAAAAGATTGTATGATTCTGGTCGCACTCGAAAATTTCCGGTTGGGGAATTGGTTCTTTTTTCTTAAAGGCTGGTAAGATAAAAAATTCTTTTAATTTGATATATAATATTGTCAGTAAGCACTAAGCAGTTGCTTGGTTGGATCTCCAAGGGTACTATTGTTTAATCATTAAGTGATTAAGCATGATATAAGTGGATAAGAAGAACGTTAGGCGTAATATTATGGGACAACGTTTGAAACTGCATCATAACGAAAGGATTTGAGTTTGAAGTGAACAACAATTTTTGGCTTGATTTACCCCGGCCTTTTTTTGTGCTTGCACCGATGGAAGATGTGACGCACGTTGTTTTTCGTCATGTCGTGAGTAAAGCGGGAAGACCGGATGTGTTTTTTACGGAGTTTACGAATACGGAGAGCTATTGTCACCCGGAAGGCAATCATAGCGTGCGCGGCCGGCTGCTCTTTACCGAGGATGAACAACCTATGGTCGCGCATATTTGGGGCGATAAGCCGGAGTATTTTGAAAAAATGAGTATCGATATGGCGAAGATGGGATTTAAAGGGATCGATATCAATATGGGTTGTCCTGTCCATAATGTGGCATGCAACGGAAAGGGAAGCGGCCTAATTCTCCGGCCGGAGGTTGCTGCTGACATCATCCAAGCGGCCAAGGCAGGAGGATTGCCTGTAAGCGTGAAGACCAGACTTGGTTTCACAAGAGTGGATGAATGGCAGGACTGGTTGACCCATATTTTGAAGCAGGATATCGCTAATCTTTCGATCCACTTGCGGACGAGAGAGGAAATGAGCCAAGTCGATGCGCATTGGGAACTGATTCCTGAGATCAAGGAGCTTCGGGATCGTGTGGCGCCGCATACGCTGCTGACGATCAACGGAGATATTCCTGACCGTCAAACGGGCCTAAAGCTGGCTGAACAATATGGCGTGGATGGGATCATGATCGGGCGCGGGATTTTTAAAAACCCGTTTGCTTTTGAAAAAGAGCCGAGGGAACATAGCAGCAGCGAATACCTTGATCTTTTAAGATTGCAGCTGGATCTCCATGATCAGTACTCCCAAAAATTAGAGGCCCGTCCATTCAAAGCTCTTCACCGCTTTTTCAAGATTTATGTCAAAGGGTTCCGAGGGGCAAGCGAACTCAGAAATCAATTGATGAGCACGACGTCAACCGATGAAGTGCGCGCGCTTTTGGACGAATTTACGCAACATATGGATGAGGGCGCAGAAAGTTAAGCGGAGTAACTCCGTCCCTTAGGGGATGGAGTTTTTTTCGTTTGTGTTGTACGAAAGGGCAGATAATGATCATTGTACGATATTCATGATGGATCCATATGGAGTGATGACCTCGAGATACACTGATTACATCCCCCCGAAAACAGGCGGATACCAATCTTTAGGAAAGTTTGGCGACGATATCTATGCGTATGAGGTTAACTATGGACAGGAAATGGCCCGTTCGATGATCTATGAACGTTGATCGGTTTTCTGCAGCTATTAAGCTAACGGGCAGGATTATTGATATTTTAAGGAGGTAACAAAGTAGTGAAAGTAAAATGGTATTCTGTAAAACTTTTGTTTGAAGCTAAAATCACTGGTGAGCCAAATCCATTAACCATCGATGACGCTTATGATGAATCGAAAATTTACGAAGAAAGGTTATATCTTATACATGCCGATTCATTTGAGGAAGCGTATGAAAAGGCAGAAGGTGAAGCCAAAGATTCAGAAACCAAGCATTTCAATCCTTATGGTGAACTAGTGGAGTGGGTGTATGTCCAACCATTAGATTGTTTTCATCTTTTTGACGATGAGATTAGAGATAAAACGGAGATTTACTCCAGACAGTTTGATGTGTCAAAAGACAAAAGCATGAGTGAGGTTTTACAGCGGTTTTATCCAGAAGTTAATGATGAGGAGTAGTTCAACACGGAGATTTATTAAGCTAACGGGCAGGTTAAATTAGCAATCTATAATAAACAGCCTGAACTGAAATGTTGTAAAGTGTAGTTAATGGTAAGCATACCACATGAACAAAGGAGAACTGAAAATGAGGAAACTTGTTTTATTTTTGCATTCATCGCTTGACGGTTTTGTAGAAGGGCCAAACGGCGAAATGGACATTGGCTGGGTTTCCTACGATGCTGATTTGGAGAAACACGCGAAAGAAATTTTGAGTACTGCCGACACGGTCATTTGGGGACGCGGGACTTATCAGATGATGCACAGCTACTGGCCATCTGTGCCTTCGAACCCATCAGCTTCGCAGCATGAACGGGATCATGCCGAGTGGATCGAAAAGACAGACAAAATTGTTTTTTCCACAACGCTGGAGAAAGTCGAGTGGAACAATTCCAGACTGTGAAAGAAGATGTCGAGGAAGAGATCAAGAACCTCAAAAAGCAGCCAGGGAGAGATATGGTCATCCTCGGCAGTCCTAGGTTCGCGCACTACCTTATGGGGCTTGATTTAATTGATGAGTATAAGATCACGGTTTCTCCTGTCCTGATCGGCAGCGGGTTGCCGTTATTCCAAGGCATCAAAGAGAAGACCAATCTTAAACTTATCGAAAACAAAACTTTTGATTCCGGGGCCATTGGTCTCTATTATCAGGCGGTTAGATGACCTTGTTTCGTAAATTAGAATGCGTAGATGGGTTACGATAGCTAATTACTTAATTATTTGTAACACTTAAACTGAAGGTATTGCATTGAGCTGACGGGTACGTTAGTTCAATATAACTTAATGTTGAGCAGGCCACAGCAGCCTGCTCATATTATTAAGCTGACGTGCAGCATAGTTCAAGAATCAATCGCGGGGAACCGTATCTTATAGTAATGTAAGAGAAGCCTGCGGCCACTTCGCCGATCCCGCTGATTGCCCCTGTAATGGCGACCACTTTACCCGAAATTCCCGACATCATCTCCCCCGTCCTATTCCTCGAAATCGGTACTCATCGTTGTTTCTTTCCAATTCTCGGGCACCGCTGTGCTTATCGGATAACGGAACACCATGGGCTGTGAAGATAACGCACCGCTGCGGGGGGGGCTCAGGCCGATAACGAGAGCGCCTAAACCGGAAAAAGCACCGGCTAAGGCGCTCTACGTTCCTGTCCCTCGCTTCACCCCCCGCACCGAGCGAAAAGCTTCTAAAATATGAGATTTCTTAGTGCTGGCACCGAATATTCATCTGAGGTATCTGGATTGAGGGATGATGTATGGACTCATGGTTCAAAAATTGATTATACTAGCAGTAACCATGTTGAAAGCTATACATTCACCGACTTAATTTGATGAATCTTCTCATCTGACAACTGGAAAAGGAGAGGGTTACAAAAAATGTTTAAGAAAATATTTGTCCCTTTGTTACTAGTCGGAACTCTTTTATTTATTAATAATCATCCCGTGAATGCTTCACCACTTCCAAGATTCATAGGTGTGAATGTTCAATTAAATGGTGTTCCAATTGATTCAGATGTCAGTCCATATATTGACAGAACTACAAATACAACGTATGTTCCTCTTAGGGTCATTTCTGAAGGATTGGGAGCGTCTGTAAGCTGGAACAAGGAAAAACAACAAGTAACCATCCGATCTAATAATGGAACAACCATTCTTATGACTGTTGGAAGCAGGACCGTTTATGTAAATAATGAAGAAAGAATTCTTCCCAATGCTCCAGAGATGCCTTTTGTAAGAGTAATGGTCCCACTTAGATTTGTTTCTGAGGTTCTAGGGGCAACCATAAAAGTGTCCATTGTCGATGACATAACGAATGTGGATATTTCCACTAAGAATTAATTACTATTAAAGAATGTGCTGACAGTTTCTAAAAAAAGAGTCAGGACGAATAACTAAACTGTACCCTATGTAAAGGACATTTAAAAAAGTCTAGGCAGTTTGAAGAAGATGATCTCTGTATTGAACAGGGGTCATCTTTTTTTAAATTCCATTGATACCTGTAGTGGTTGTAAAAGGTTACGTAGTTCTTAATCTCCTGCTCGTTCAGGGTCAAACAAGGCTTAGTGGAAGCCTTCGGTTTTTCTTAAGTTTCAAGAGAGTATCTGTCGCAAGATCCATGGTGATCCGATCTGACACATGATATGCCAAGATTTCATTGTTTGAGCTGATATCAGTTAGCAATACCTTACCTGGGATGCTGTTTAAACTCCTGGTTCAGCAGGTTGGCTCCTGGGCAGCCTTCATCATCCGTTTATAGGGATTGGCCTTCCTAAAGGGACATATAATGTCGTATTTCTTCATAATCCTCCTAATCCGTTTCAAATTGTAGATTACCTTAAACTGCCCCTCCAATGTCATCTTGATGGAACGAGCCCCTTTCTTTCGTCTTTTGAAATGAAAGGCTTTTAAGATTACTTTTCTTGAAGCAGTCATATGTAGAGAAAAATCATTAAGCTAACGGAGAACGATACTGTAAAACGACCTGAACATCCTGCGGACATACGAAGGTATGCGTAAGTGAAGGAAGTGGTGACCCAACATTCGGCACGCAAAAATCTAGGCAGCCCGCAGTTAGGGTGTTCGCGGGGCTGCCTAGATATGTTGTGGTTCATAGGTTGTAGTCGATGCCTTCGTCAGCACCTGTGAGGGCGTTTACGTACACGTGAGAAACGCCTTCGATTCCAGTGACGGAAAATGCGTATACGAGCTTGCTGTTGTGGATCTCCAGCTTTGGCTTGCCGGAGGCGTTTACGTTCGGGCCGAGCTGCTCAGAGGCTTGCTCAGCTGTCAGCTTCGGGTGAAGTGGAAATGTTTTATTGTAATTGTAAAAATAATTATACGCATCAAAGCTCTTCAACGCACCGGTACGGCGATCAAACACCCATACGACTTGCATCTGCGGAATTGAAACTTGCTTCCGAACCGGAATATATGTGATATGAATTGAGGTATCTTTTATCTCTTTCGCTACTAATGTCAGGCGTTCGTCAGACCAGCGCGCCATCCAGGTGTCCGCAACCGCGATAGCCTGCTTTAGGTCAATAGATTGCTGCAAAGCTGCTTTTTCGGAGGTCGAGCCGTGGCGTGTTACCCGGAGCACGTGTCCGCTTTTACTCAATTTTGCAATATAGGGGCTGGTTTGTTTTCCATCGGTGTTCGATAACTTGAAATCCATGACTTCTCCGAATTGGGGACTGATCCCGCCGGAAACCATGTTGACGATTTGCTTGCCGGCCCCTTTATTCCAAGCCTCACCCATGAAGGTTTTCGCTTTTGCCGCAAGCTCCGTAGCCGTATAAGAGGTTTCACCGGCGAACACGGTTCCTGGCTTCGTAGGTATGTAAGGATTCTGATTGTACAGGAACTCGTTAAAGGCTTTATTTCCGTACGTGGAGACCGAGTCGAGTTGAGACAAGGCACCTTCCATAGCGGTCGAGATCCGTTGTATATCCGATAAAGAGGTATCATAACCCTTCTCTCTCATCTGATCGAGATACGGCATGGCGGTCCTCACGAACTTTCGCATACGCTGAATTTGTTCTAATTGATCCGGGTTGAGCGACAATTTCTTTTCGCTGGCGGGATAGGCCAAGTAGTGGCTCCCGTTCGTGATAAACGACTCGTACAAGGGCCAAGATGGAAAGTTCATTGTAGCGGATGCGCTCGTTTCAAATTGCAAGATAAAATTGGCATTCTCAATCGCGGATTGGAGCGCTGCTTGCCGATTGGCAAATGTAGGTGCCGCAAGTGACTCAGCAAGCGCATAGTCGAAATTGCGCAAGTAGATCGATTGGATTTGCGACCAATATTGCGCATTCCGCTGTTGTTGCTGCTCCCATTGCCGATTGTGCTGATGTTCCTTATAACTGTAATACGCGCCCGCGAATGTCGTCACGCAAAGCAGGCCGATTATGGATTTGGAGAGAAAGTTCATGTCTATTAAAGCTCCCGTCTTCGTCTTCACAAGTCTTATCCACTTTATCAAAGATGGGAACGCAGTATAATGAGTAAATATTGCCAATGCCCCTTTTTTAATATCGATGCGATACTCCAACCCGTCCTTTTCGAAAATGAGGGTATTCGCTAAACGGTTCGGATTGTCATGTTCATAAATAGCTTTCGTGCCGTTTTCTGTTTTTATGGTTATTTCAACTTATCCAAGGATGCGTCATAAGCCCAAGTTAAGCCACCGTCTTTGCTGAATAAATAAATGGTTCCAATGATTCCATTATCCCCGGACAGGCTAATAGGAAAACGTCCTTCTTTCCCGTTAAAGAAAGGCGAGAGAGGGTTCTTTGAGTATTTCTCAAACTTTTCTGGAAGGCTGACAGGGAGCCGATCCCAAGTCTTCCCCCGATCCTTGGTCCAATAAATGATCGGATCGGGCGCTGTGAAATATCTGTATCCTAAAAAGCCGATATCGGGGCTAGCGAAACCGACCCCCGTTAAATGTTCCGAATACTTGTCATTCGGATTTCCTGTTTCGATCCATGTTTTTCCGCCATCCGAAGTCTGAAAGACAAAGTTCTCCGCGCATGCGACTCCGCAGCCGTGGCCGACAACCATCCAACCTTCTTTTTCCGACGTGAAACCGATGAATAGCTCATCACCCTTGGCGTCTTCGTTTTGAACGACCGTCTCGTTCCATGTCTTGCCCATGTTGTCGCTGATCAGAACATGAACCGGAGCGAATTTGTCAGGATCGGGATTATACACAATGGCGGTTTTATCTTCGGAGATGAAAAAGCTGCCTTCGCTTAGTCCTCGGTCGTAGGATTCCCTTGCCATATCTAATTGTAAAGGCGTTTTTGCAGTCACTTTCCCATTTCGATATGAGATGGAAACATGGCCTTCATTATCAATCGAATAGGAATTGCCCGCGTCATAGGAGACAACTTGGTCCCCGACGAGGTTAGAATAGATCGTAGCGGGTTTGAAGGCCGCGCTGTTTCCGCTTGTAACATTGGAGCAGGCGGCTAATACGCCCAGCGAAAGGACAACGGCACAGAACATCATAAGTCCACTTCGTTTCTTCTTCATACTCAAGATGGACTTGAATCTTTGTTTCATGGTATGTTTCCCTCCTAAAAAATTCGTGGATAACAATCTCTGCGCACGTGGAGGAAGTTATCTCGGTGCTGTACGTGCGAATAATATTACTAATATTGTTCCACAGATTTTACCACCTGCATCAGGTGCAACCACTCAAGTTAAAGTTGTTTCTGTAAATGTTCCTAAAGGAGCAACGCAGATTATACTATTAAAATCTCTAATGGCGGAGGCGCAAATACAGCAGAAGCTGTGTTAATGTCTACGATTTAATACCGAACACCTATTAGGGGCTAAACCATAAGTGAATCTACTTATGATTTAGCCCCTGCTTTTTACCGTTTTACATCTTTAAATGTTAGGCCTGTAAATACTGTATACGAATTTATAAGTTCTTCCTTACTTGCTTTATAGATACCATCAATTAAATATTTCCCTTTGTCTTGGTCATATTTCATATTAAAATCCAATTGAATTTTTGCGACTTTTGTTGATGAGTTGTCTCTTTCGATAAAACGGATGACTTCAACACGAAATTTATATTGTATAGGTTCTTCTAATGTCCCAATAAATTTACCGCCAATAATCTTATAATCTAATATTGAATCTAAGATTAGATCATCACTGATAATTTTTTTTGGGTCTACAAAATCACTCTTAAATTGATCTGTTACCAACGCTTGATAGCCATCCTTTTTTGAATCATAGTAAGAGAAGTATGCAGCGATTACATCTCTTACGGAAGCATAGGAAGTGTACAGAGCACTTAAATCATCATTTAAAACGTTCGGCTTAGAGTCCACCTTCACGGACTTAGACTTAGGATCCCAAGTTACCCCAACGCCTAGCGCCTTGGATATCGTACTAATGGGAACGAGCACTCTTCCATCTTCAATTTTGGGTGATGTGTCCGTTTTTAGCTCTGTTCCATTGACAATTATTTTGATTTTCCCTGTGGCTGCAAGAATTGATCCGCTAATGAGTACAGATGCTAAACCAATTGCAAGTCCTGACCATATGTATTTTTTCAAAAAAACCCCTCCTATGATGGCTTTACTATAACATATTTTAATAATAAATATTAATATATGGAATTACATCAAAAAAATATCAAGATGACATTTAGCTAAACCGTTTCCTGAAGAAAGTCTGAAGATGAACGAACTTCTGGATATTATAAAGTTAAATTTCCGCAGGATTTTATTGTAGATGAACATGCTTTGGATTGTTCGCTTCGGATGGCAGCAGGTTATGTGATTGAAACGGCGCTTGGGCGGAAGGATATTATGCGCTCTGTTTTGGGAAAAGGCATTGTTCGTGAGCGGATTCCCTAACGAGCTTATTAAATCAGAGGAAGATATCTAAATTTATCAATCAATGGGTTTAGATATGGGCTCATGATGCTGGCTCTAAGGCGGCAAAAACACCACCTAAGAGCCGGTACGCATCGCTGCGGGGGTACTCAGCGCGATAACGAGAGGGCCTAAGCCGTGGGGGAATTGCCCCCGGCCAAGGCCCTCTAGCATTCCTGCCCTTCGCTTACCCCCCCGCACGGAGCGCTAAAAGCGAGTGATATATATTATATGATGAAACGTACCGGCTGTTTTTACGTTTGCCGACCATGCCCTCCATCCCCCAGCTTTCAATAAGGGACAAACGAACATGATGTACGATCCCGAGGCGAAGAACAAACGGATACCGCTCGGCGACTGGCTGAAATAGATGGGCCAATCAAGACTCCTGCTCCAGGAAGAACATAAAGGAATGCTTGGCGAATTTGAAAAAAAGAAGCGGAGCAAGGCTGTCTGATTTTGAAACGAGGGACCTCGATGTTTTGTTTCCGTTCGTACTGAAAAAAATTGTGCCACAGCAACAAAAGGAGAGCGACAGTTCAGGAGGGGCTGCTTTTCTTTTTGTTAGTACGTGCATCTTGTCAGATGTGCAGAACGTGGAGCCGCCCCCGTTTACTCGATAGCCCCCCTGTTTTTTACATGCTGCTTCATAGTTAAGCTTCCTCTTCTCTTCCTGGAGGCGGTGCTGTGGACTCCCGGACCAGCAGCTGCGTCGGCAGCAAAATTTCCGTATAAGGCTGATCCGGATTCTGCAGGCGGGAGAAAAGCTGCTTAATGGCATACGTGGCGAATAACCTGCGATTCACATCCAGCGTTGTGGTCGGGGGAGTACAAACCTGCGACAGATACCCGTTGTCGAAGCTGACCACCGAAGCCTCTTGGGGGACCTTCACGCCCAGATGCTGCAAAGCGGACGTAATCATAAAGCCGAAGCCGTCGTTGACGCAGAACCAGGCGGTCGGGCGTTCCTGCATTTGTGCAATTGCACCGTGTACATAGCTGCTGTCTTCGATGGCGTCTTGAATAAGCCAGTCTTCGCGAAGCCGGATGCCGGCTTCGAAAGCGGCGAGACGCATACCTTCAAGCCGCTCGTAATGGCTGGGAGAATAGTCGATATCGCCCATGAAACCGATGTCCTTATGGCCTAATTCGATCAGATGGCGCACCCCCTCATACGCGCTGAAACGGTTGTTCGTAAGAATGCTGTCGGCTTGCAGCGAGGGATGGTGGTGGTCAATCAGGACGGCAGGAATGCCGGTATCCAACACGGCTTGTACATAGGGCGTCGTAATGTGGCTCAGGATCAAAATGCCGTCTACCGACCGGTTTTCAAGAAAAGCAGGCAGGCGAAGCGCCTCTGCGTCCTCCGGGCTGATGGATTGAATGACAAGTTCATAGCCGTACTTTTTCAATTCTTTATCTACACTTAAATAAATGTCCCCAAAAAACGATTTTCTGGAGAAAGCATAATCCGAAGCAATGAGGGCGATGGTGCCGCCGTCTTGAAGGACCGCAGAAGGATCGGTGGAAGCAGGGGAAGCGGCAGCTTCGTTTTGCCGGCCGCGGCGGCTTTTCCTATAGACGTAGCCCAGCCGTTCAGCGGTTTCCTTCACCAGGGCGCGCGTCGCTTCGCTGACCCCGTCCTTCCCTGTTAGAGCCTGGGAGACGGAATTTTTGGATATATGTAGATGGTCTGCGATGTCCTGCATGGTAACTTTATTTTTCAAAATAAATTCAACCTCCGTCGAGCAACAACCGGAAGGGCATTAAACCGGTTTTGCATTCGATTTCATTTTTTCAGTTCCGGAGACGACTGTCAAGCATTCGAGGCTCTGAAACCGGACCTCATCCAAGCGTTAGTTATATGATAAGATTGTAACGTTACAAAATAGAAATGTAAACTTACTTTTCGTTGTATTATAATAGAGTGTAATTATTAATATGAGTTGACAAGTATCATAATCAAGGTAATAATAAGGTTCATAAGCGCTTACATGGACTGAAAATAAAGTTTTGTAATGTTAATTTTGCGGATTTTTGTTTGAATTTGAAATTACATTCTATTGGAGGTCATGTTCAAATGATGAGAAAATCACTTGGTGCACTACTGCTGGCCGCCGTAGCCGCCACGATGTTGTCCGCATGCTCCACCGGTCAAGGCTCGACGGAAAGCAGTGGAAATGGAGGGGCTTCGGGTGGAGTGACAACCATCGAATTCTGGGCCGCTCCTAACCCAACGCAGCAGGCCTACTGGCAGGAAATGGCCAAAGCTTATGAATCGGAACACTCCAACGTCAAAATTAATGTCAGTGCCATCAAAGAGTCGCCGACATCCGAAGCGAGCATTCAATCCGCGATTGCAGCGAAGAGCGCTCCGACCATGTCCGAGAACATTAACCGGGGCTTCGGCGCGCAGCTGGCGGACAGCAAAGCGCTGGTTCCGCTCGATACGCTGGACGGATTCCAAGATATTATCAAGGCACGCAACATGAGCAGCACCATCGAACCTTGGAAATTCGCGGATGGACACCAATACGTGCTGCCGATCTATTCCAACGCTATGCTGTTCGGCTGGAGACTGGATGTTCTGAAAGAGCTTGGCTATAACGAACCGCCGCAAACTTACAGCGAAATCGTGGAGCTGACCAAGAAGCTGAAAGACAAATACGGCGATAAAAAATATCTGTGGGCGAAAGCCGATTTGGCCGATCCTACGGCCTGGAAACGCTGGTTTGACTTCTACATGCTGTATGATGCGGCTTCCGGCGGCAACAAGTTTATTGAAGGCAGCCGGTTTACCGGCGATCGGAAAGCCGGCGAAGAAGTCCTTACTTTCGTGGACGATTTGCGGAAAGCGAACGGACTCCTGGCCCGGCAGGTGACGGATCCGTTTGAAAATGGCGTCGGCGTCTTTACGGACGTGGGTCCTTGGACGTTCACAACCTGGAAAGAGAAATATCCGGATCTGAAATACGGCGACAACTTTGCATTGACCATGCCTCCGGTGCCGGACGGGATGGATCCTAAAGACAGCAAAACCTTTGCGGATACCAAAGGGCTGGTCATTTATGCTTCCGCTACGAAAGAACAGCAGGCAGCCGCGATCGACTTCATGAAATGGGTATATTCCGATGCGGCTAACGACGCGAAGTGGTTTGAGCAGACCAATCTGCCGCCAGCGCGAGACGATTTGACAACCAACGATTCCTTCAAAGCTATTTTGGATAAGCAGCCGGAGCTGAAACCTTATGCGGAGAATGTTCCCCATGCCATTCCGCCGATGGATAACGCAAAATACAACGATTTGCAAACCATCATCGGAACCGAAGCTTTTAACAAAGTCGTCAAAGGGCAAATTTCTCCGGCCGAAGGTTGGGCTAACATGCAGAGAGCGATTGAAGGCGCCCTTCAATAAGGGAGGATGACCGATGATGGACCATAGAAACAATAAAATGGGCTGGTTATTTACCAGCCCCTACCTTATCTATTCGCTTATTTTCTTTTTCGGACCGCTGATCTGGTCGTTTTTCCTGTCCGTCACGGATTGGAATCTGATCGCTCCGACTTTTAATTTGATCGGGATCGAGAACTTTGCGAATGCCCTAAAATCGCCAAGCGTACATTCGGCCTTCTGGGTGACTTATAAGTTTATGATTATTTTCGTACCGATTGTAACGGTGCTGGCGACGGCCGTCGCCGTGCTGGTGCACGGTCTGCCGCGCTTTAAAAGCCTGTTCTTGATCGGTTTTTTTCTGCCCTACCTGTCCTCGGGCGTTGTTTCATCGCTTATTGCCAAGGGACTTCTTTCTTACACCAGCCCGATGAACGTATTTTTGCGAAAAATGGGGCTCGATATCGACTGGCTGGGCACGCCATTATCTGCGCTATGTATTGTCGGCCTGATTCTGGCCTGGAAATTCACCGGGTATTATGCGCTGATCCTGACCTCGGGCCTGGAAAGCATCGATAAGGAAGTGTACGAGGCAGCTGCCATCGACGGCGTTACCGACCGTCAGCGTTTCTGGCGCATTACGCTGCCGCTGCTGTATCCGTCGCTCTATACAACGCTGATTCTGGCATTTGGCGTCACGTTCGGTATTTTCACCGAGGTGTATCAGTTGACGGGCGGCGGCCCCGACAATGCGACCAACACCTGGCAGATGGAAATCTTCAAACAGGCATTTACGAACCTGCAGGCCGGTTATGCGTCGGCAGTAGCCTTGCTCGCTTCGGTCGCCACTTTTATTTCGATCTTTATCATTCGCAAATTACTGGAGATATGGGGGAAAAGAAATGGTTGGGTCTAATCGAAATCGCGGCATCAGACGCACGGTCCGGTATGCGCTCGCCATGATCCTGCTCCTCGTGATGGTTTACCCGTACCTGTATATGGTGCTGAACTCTTTTGCCGACTGGGCGCACATCGATAAGCAGCTGCTCCCGACGAAATACAGCCTGAAATCGTATGAGTGGCTGTTTACCGGCGGGGAAACGGGGATTCCCCGTCCTTGGCTGCATGCTTTTCTGAACAGCGTCATGGTTTCGCTTGCTTCCACGGTACTGATGATGATTTTCGGCGTGATGGTCGCTTACGCGCTGTCCAAGCTGAATTTCTTCGGACGGAACGCGATCAACAACTTCGTTTTGTTCCATATGTTTTTCCCGGCGATTATTCTTTTGATTCCGACGTTCCTGATCATTCAGAGAGTAGGACTGTACGACAGTTATTTGGGGTTGATTCTGCCTAAAGCCGTCAGTTTATGGGCGATTTTTATGTATACTAATTTCTTTAAAGCCGTACCGACGGTCTTTATCGAAGCCGCCCGCCTGGACGGGGCCTCGGACCTTAAGATCATGTATAAGATCATGCTGCCGATGTCCAAGTCGATCACCACCGTCATTTTCCTGTTCCTGCTGATGGAACGGTGGACGGAGCTGCTGTGGGATATGATCGTCGTGAAAAGCGACCGGATGCTCACGCTGAACGTGCTCATTTCGCAAATGTTCGGCCCTTACGGCTCGTATCCGGGTCCGCTTTATGCGGCATCCACGCTGCTGACGCTGCCGATTATCATGATGTTTATCATTTTCGGCAAGAAGTTTCAGGAGGGCATGCAGTTCAGTTTGAAGTAAGCAGATAGGAGAAGTTATTGGACACTGGATTTGGAGGAAGAAACCATGAGTATACAAAGAGAAGCATTGACCTGCTCGGCCCTGCTGGCCTCCTATAACAGCAAGCAGGCGAGAGCTGAGCAGGCAGAAAGGTTAGTGTTTGACGGGATAGGAAACAAGGATGTCTACAATATTGCAGCTCCTTTTGAGGATGAAGGGGAATTGGTGCTTCTCGGACGCGTTGAGCCGCGGGACAGCGAGCATTCCCAGGTGATGTTTTTTGTGGAGCGGGACGGAAAATGGCTGCCGCGAGCCGGCGCGCCGGTATTCGATCTGCAGGATCCGTTTCATACCCGGATCGGCGGAAAGCTGATCGTCGGCGGCGTGCAGATTTATCCGCATCCCGGGAAAGAAAATGCGCTGATGTGGCGCACCGTATTTTACCAAGGGAGCTCCGTTAACGGGCTGAAGGAATTTTTCAAAGGACCGGACGGCATGAAGGATCTCCGCCTGGTAGAGCTGAAGGACGGCAGCATCGGCATTTTTACAAGACCGCAGGGCAAGAAAGGTGGCCGCGGTAAAATCGGGTTTGCCAAGGTTCCATCCCTGGAAAAGCTGACCCTTCAGGTCATTAACGATGCTCCGCTGCTGGAAGGACAATTTACCGACGACGAATGGGGAGGAGCGAATGAAGCCCATCTTCTCAAGGACGGACGGGTAGGCGTGCTGGGGCATGCGGCTTGCTACGATCCAAGCGGTGACCGTCATTATTATCCGATGGCATTTGTGCTCAGCCCGAGCGACTTGACCTTTACGGATATGGAGCTCATCGCGGTACGCGACCGTTTTCTGCCTGGACCGTCCAAGCGCCCGGATCTGCAGGACGTTGTGTTTAGCGGCGGGCTTATCCGCAAGGAGGACGGATCTGCCGTGCTTTACGCAGGGATCGGCGACGCCGACGCGCAGCGTATCGTGATTGACGATCCTTTTGCCAAATTCGAATAACGCCGGAATGAAACCCCTGACTTTATTTCATGAACTAAAGTGACTACAAGGAGCTAAATGCCATGAATATATACCGTTATGAACAGAATCCGCTGATTACGCCGGCTGACGTCCATCCCCATCGTGAAGGCTTTGAAGTGATCGGTACGTTTAACGCCGGGGTGGCCGAATATAACGGCGAAACGATCCTGCTGCTCCGCGTTGCGGAGCGCCCGGTCAGCCCTGACCCGGGCATTGTGCTGGCTCCGGTCTACAATCCGGCGAAACAGGATCTGGATCTCATGGAAATCCGTTTGGATGATGAAAGCTATGATTTTTCCGACCCCCGGGTCATCGTGAAAAAAACCAACGCTCCGGCGTTTGAATACCTCACGTCCTTGTCTTATTTGCGGATCGCCCGCAGCAAGGACGGACATCATTTCACCATTGAGGATAAGCCTTTCATTTACCCTTCCAACCCGCTGGAGGCGTTCGGGATCGAAGACCCGCGGATTACGCAAATCGGGGACACCTATTACATTTATTTCTCGGCCGTATCGCCGGTAGGCATCGGGGAAGCGATGGTATCAACGAAGGATTTTCGGACCTGGACCCATCATGGCCTTATCTTTGGACCGGACAATAAGGACGTGATCATTTTCCCTGAGCAAATTAACGGCAAGTATTACGCACTGCACCGTCCGACAACCAAAAGCGTAGGCCGCCCCGAAATTTGGATCGCCGAATCAGACAATTTATTGTATTGGGGCAACCACAAACATCTGATCGGCTTACGTCAAGGCATGTGGGACAGCGGACGTATCGGCGGCGGAGCCGTTCCGATCAAAACCGAACAGGGCTGGCTTGAACTGTACCACGGAGCGACCCAGGATCACCGGTACTGCATGGGAGCCGTCCTGCTGGACCTGAATGATCCGTCCAAAGTCATCGCCCGTTCCGGCAAGCCGGTGATGGAGCCCGAAACGGATTATGAAACCAATGGATTCTTTGGCGAGGTGGTGTTCTCCTGCGGCGCGACGGTTCACGGGGACGTCGTTCGGATGTATTACGGAGTGGCCGACACGTCCATGGCGTGCGCCGAGCTGAGCCTTAGCGAAATATTAGAGAGTCTTGACCCCGTAGGGGAATGACTGGCATAAGTACAATGGAGGAAGCCTTCAGATATATGATCTGTAGGCTTCTTTTTAACGTCTACCGTTTGACCCTTGGCCTTACAAGACCCGTTGTAAAGGAATAACAGTAACGGCGATGGGGACAGTCCCGCAGAACGAAACGACAAGAGGATGCCCGTGCAAACTTTGTGGGTTGTTTTTTGGCAGGGGGTTATTCATACTGAACAAGAGGCGCAATGAAACGAGATATTATTTTTCAATAAAGAAAGCCTGACAGCCGCAAATCGGATCTGTAGGTTTTGAAAATATAGGAGGAACCATGTCCTGGAGTAAATTGAAGCAGCAGCTGGAGAGTTTTCTCTGTCCTGCGTTAGATGGAAGGGTTGAATACCGAGCAACCGGTTATCGTTATTTGCCTGATAAAGCAGGGCTTTGTTATATTTCGGTAGATAAAAAGGACGTACTCCGAATGAATGATAAAGCGAGTTCAATAAGGTGGTACCAGACGGAGCTCGAAATTAAAAATGACCCCGATATCCAAATTCCGATCAGCGATGAAGAAATGGAAGCGGTCAGAAAGGATACCAAAGGAAACGTTCCGGAGGATCGTCTGAAAGTCATTGCAAGAAACCGGAAAATATCGGAATATGCCAAGGAGCTTTTGGCGGCGCAGGCGTCATTAAGCAAATCCAATTTTGTCGCTGTCGCTACTCAATTTTTATCGACTTCTATTGAAGAAAGCATCGAGAGCAAAGATATTTTATTGAATATTCTGGCTTTGGTCGACAGACGAATCGGAAAAAAACGGATTTTGAACATGTCCGAGAAGATGAAGTTAAAGCATCCCGTTGTGCAGTATTTTTATGAACTACGGCGTAGTACATGTTGAGGAAAAATAGCTCTCGTTGCGGCAAGGCAGATGGCTATAAAATAGAGAAAAGAAGCAAGACGCGTAACCCTTCTAGCGGAGGGTTTTTATATCGTTTATACTATATAGATTGAATTAAAGTAAGTCACATCTTTGAAACGGATATTCCCTGTGGATCATGGAATGACAAGTAAAAAATTTAATTCATTCGATATGGTAGAGCCAATTTACTTTCTAGGAGTTGTCTGACGAACCATGAACAAGAAAGAAGTCGCACACATACGCAAGCAGTTTAAGCTGGATAATCATTTGATGCAAATTTACGATATTCTGAACGTGTACATTATGAAGGAAACGAACGAGATTTATCACTGGGAGCGGAGTCCCTTTGGGTTAGTGGACCGGGAGAAGCAGGAGCTGTACATGGGCAATTTCAAAAAGCTGCTGACCGGCGAATTGGATCATAAGCTGTTCGAGCTTAAGTTTACGGAGGAGACGGAAGACCAGAAAGACCCTTCGCGGGTGCTGCTTCACCAAGCGATCCAGACGGGCGATCCGGAGGAGTGGCAGGATCTGATGCTGCTGCTCGTAGAGAAAATGATGGCGGACACGACCTATGAACGGGATACCGTCATAACGTTCGTGCGCGGACAATACTACCGGCCGACCAAGGCGCGGAATGATGAAGCTGAGGAGACAGGGAATGACGAAGTGTTCGGGCATCCGTTCATTCTATGCAGCGTGAATTCTACGGAGAAGCAGCGGAAGGCGCTTTTGTTCGACTATGTGGAGAAAGAGTTTAAATACAATGTCATCGTAGATCCGATCATCAAGCTCAGCACGCCGGAGGAAGGGTTCTTTTATCCCAGCGTGACGGACAATTATTCCGACGTGAACCGGGTCCTCTATTGTACGGGGAAATCGAATGATCCGAATGAGCGTTTCATCTCTGAGGTCCTGAATGCGGAACGCTCTGTGACGGCGCTGGAAGAGCGAGCGATCTTTGAAGACATCGTGAAGGAAGTGGCGGGTGAACAGCTGGACTCGGCCACGATCGCACACGTGTACGAGGAGATTCATCATGTGATCGAATCCCACCAGGATGAGGAAGAACCTCCGAAGCTGGATTATACCGATGTCGAACGCGTGCTGACCGCAAGCGGCGTGGAAAATGTGACCATGGAAGCCGTGGAACGGGCTTTTGAAACCATCGTTGACGATAAGAACTATGAACTGAAGGCGAAAAGCGTGATCCCGAAATTTACGTCCAAATCGATTAAGATCGATACCAAGGTAGCCACGATTACGATCAGCCCACAGGATTTAAGATATATTAAACAGGTGAGCTTCCAAGGTAAACGCTGCATTATGATTGAGGTTGACGAGGATGCTGTTATTGAGGGCTTTACGCTTACGACAGAGACGTTATTGGAGAAGGCGGAGTGAAGGGATAAGTGATTTTGAGATACTCCCCTTACGAAGGCAGGCTTTATGATTTCTCCTGTCTAACGTGAGGGGTTTTAAAGCCTTAGTATTAACCCAGATTAAAATATAGAGCTATCACTCTCTATATGCTGATACTGATATTGCTAAAGTATTTCGGTCAAATCAATACAGTCGAGGTTGTTAAAAAGCGTAAGACTTATTGAGGACGAAAAAAACGCCCATTGAGAGGCGGTTATTGACCTTTTGTTATTTAAGGCCGGGCCGGTGAGGTGATCACCCTTCCGCAGGTCGCCGAAGCGCGGCGTAATCAATTTATGTTCTTTTCCTAAAGATAAGTACAGGCTGCTTTGCGGTAGAGAGATCCATTACTGTAAAGCAGCCTTTTTGCGATTAATCTCCGGTAATCACTACCGATTCCCCGTTCCTTTTTTATGATTGTTTAACAATTTTATAAGTAAGGAAGTGTAACTCTCAATATGACTAGGCTGATAAAGACGGAAAAAAACACTATACTAGATGCAATTATTTTGTTTGCTAGATTGAATTTAGTTATTATTCCTGAAAACAGTGACATCATTAGTAAAAATAAGATAAAGCAAGGAATGAACAATTTGCTTTTTTTGATATATAAAATATAAAGTAGATAATCTGTACCCCAAAAAGCGATGATCATTATTGAAAATATTCCAATAAGAGCGCTTATTTTTTTTACCATATTCCACCACCTTTATTACAACCATAACGAAAACTTTAGTAACTGTAAATAATTATATAAATATCTAAATTTATTCCTTCTCCAATCGCCATACATTCCAGGGAATGGATTGGGAGTATTACTGGTTTTAGGGATAAGAGAGTAGAACTTACTTACAGTATGGTTCGAATACTTGAACTCTACTTTCATGTATTGATTTTTGCTTTTATTCATAGTTATAAAATTATCGTACATTCTCGAAGGGGCAATGGCGCTGGAAGAGCGAGCGATCTTTGAAGACATCGTGAAGGAAGTGGCGGGTGAACAGCTGGACTCAGCGACGATCGCACACGTGTAGGAGGAGATTCATCATGTGATTGAATCCCACCAGGATGAGGAAGAACCTCCGAAACTGGATTATACCGATGTGGAACGCGTGCTGACCGCAAGCGGCGTAGACAATGTGACCCAGGAAGCCGTGGAACGGGCGTTTGAAACCATCGTGGACGATAAGAACTATGAACTGAAGGCGAAAAGCGTAATCCCGAAATTCACGCCAAATCGATCAAGATCGAGACCAAGGTAGCCACGATTACGATCAGCCCACAAGATTTAAGGTATATTAAACAGGTGAGCTTTCAGGGCAAACGCTGCATCATGATTGAGGTTGACGAGGATGCTGTTATTGAGGGCTTTACGCTTACGACAGAGACGTTGTTGGAAAAGGCGGAGTGAAGGGATAAGTGCTTTTGAAATTTGCATAGGTTACACCAGTAGATTAGGGAGATGCTCCCCTTACGAAGGCAGGCTTTATGATTCGCCTGTCTAGCGTGAGGGAAGCATTTTTTTACGATGGAAGGAGCGGTTCCACGACGCTAACTGATAAGCTGCTGAATCACCTGAGAGCTGAAGTTTTGTAAAGGATGACGAACACCAGGCTGCCGGTGGCGAAAACAACTCCAATTCTACGAATATCGAAGAATAGGATTGTACCATACAATTTGAATCTATCCTGATGATTTAAGACGCTGTATGATTAGGTGGATTGGGTATGGCAATTGATGGAATATATATCAAAAGTGAGGAGCGATCGTATGAGTATCACGGACAAACAAATGGCGTACCATGCATTGGTCAATCAACGGAAGAATTGCACGATGTGCGATTCTGCGCAGTGTGAACTGATAAATCCGAGCCAAGCGCAGAACGGGCGATTCGATACGAATGAAATCGGGCACTGGACAGAGTGGCAGGGCAGCTTGGATGCAAAAATGATGGTTGTCGGCCAGGATTGGGGGGATTTCAATACGCTAGAGAAACAAGAAGGGGTATGTAATGTAGACAATAGCTCAACCAATCGAGCATTGATTCAATTATTAAATATTGCCGGCGTGGACATTGACGAAAGTACCGCTAAAAACAAACATGCCGATTTATTTTTTACAAATGCTATCTTGTGCATGAAAACAGAAGGCGGACTAGCTGGTAAAGTGAGAGGATCGTGGTTTCGAAACTGCGTGTCCACATTTCTTAAGCCTCTTATTGAGGAGATTGTTCAACCCAAAGTTGTTGTCACATTGGGAGAAAAGGCGACTAAGTCCTTATTGCGTGAGTATGGTTATAAAGGGGTAAACTTCAGGGAATTGGTTGAAAGGGAATCACCGATTATCGTTGGTAGGAATACAGCAGTATTTCCGGTCTTCCATTGCGGTAGTTTAGGACGGAGAAACAGGCCTTTTGAACAGCAAAAGTCCGACTGGTTGCGAATCAAGGCATATTTAGAACGAGCAGATGATGGAAGTATGTCTAATTTAATCTCTGTCATAAATTAATAATATGGTAAGGAGGAAGAACGAAGTAAAAATTGCCCCTTATGAGCAAGCAGTCCAATCATTAAAGCGGCTATTTTCTCAAAAGAAGATCAGATATTCACTTCAAGGATTGCAGCAGTCGTCTCATTCAACGAGTCAAAATGATCGAGGCTTTTGGTATAGCAAGTCTTATCCGGTTATCCTACATCGCTACAATGAAACGAGACCATTTAATGAAAGTGAGGAGGCCTGGATTGAGCAGACGGCATTTGTTTTTGCCTGGATTGCTCGGATTCCGGTCGTTCGGTTGGATCGTGAATCGATACTCCAGCTAGCTGATTTGGAGAACTTGTTCCATACCAGCAAATTATGGGAGGTCGGTACCGAGTCCTATTTAGGTGGGCTAAATGATCTGATAATCGGCATGCACCATGGCGAGCGGATTTTGGGCGCAGCCTTTGGGAGATCTCCTGTATTGATTAAGCAATTTGTTCAACATGCTAATGCAATCATATGGCGATTAACGGCTGAACTTTCCGACCACGACAAAGCTCCTTCATTTCATGCTTCCAGAGCTATTTCCCATCTTCGATCAAAATATTTGCAAAGCCGTATTTGGAAGCGGCCGAATTGAAGACTATTACAAGTACCATGCTTACATATTTGCTCTACAAGATTATTTGAATGATGAACCAGCTGCGGAACCAATATTTCAATTGGCCTAACAGTACAATTTGTCACCGCTACGAGTTATTGATTTGATTTTGTTTCAGGATGGATTGAACATTAACGGACCGGGAGCACTAAAAATACATATGGGCTGAGGCATGTCATTGATTTCCTGCCAGTACCGGCCGACCAAGGCGCGGAATGATGAAGCCGAGGAGACAGGGAATGACGAGGTGTTCGGGCATCAGTTCATTCTATGCAGCGTGAACTTCACGGAGAAGCAGCGTAAGGCGCTCTTGTTCGACTATGTGGAGAAAGAGTTTAAGTACAATGTCATTGTAGATCCGATCATCAAGCTCAGCACCCCGGAGGAAGGGTTCTTTTATCCCAGCGTGACGGACAATTATTCCGACGTGAACCGGGTCCTCTATTGTACGGGCAAATCGAATGATTCGAATGAGCGTTTCATCTCCGAGGTGCTGAATGCGGAACGCTCTGTGTCGGCGCTGGAAGAGCGAGCGATCTTTGAAGACATCGTGAAGGAAGTGGCGGGTGAACAGCTGGACTCGGCCACGATCGCACACGTGTACGAGGAGATTCATCATGTGATCGAATCCCACCAGGACGAGGAAGAACCTCCGAAGCTGGATTATACATGTGGAACGCGTGCTGACCGCAAGCGGCGTAGAAAATGTAACCAAGGAAGCCGAGGAACGGGCGTTTGAAACCATCGTGGACGATAAGAACTATGAACTGAAGGCGAAAAGCGTGATCCCGAAATTCACGTCCAAATCGATCAAGATCGATACCAAGGTAGCCACGATTACCATCAGCCCACAGGATTTAAGTTATATTAAGCAGGTGAGCTTCCAAGGTAAACGCTGCATTATGATTGAGGTTGACGAGGATGCCCTCATCGAGGGCTTTACGCTGAGTATGGAGACGTTGTTGGAAAAGTCGGATTGAAGCAATAATGAGATGCTCCCCTTACGAAGGACAGGTTTTATGATTTTTCCTGTCTACCGTAAGGGGAGTTTTTTATGTTTGGTTTATTGTTAAGATGGAAGGAGAACTTAACGACGCTAACGGATAAGCTGCCGGATCACCTGAAAGCTGAAGTACCATATACCGTGACTTTATAGGGAAGTGCTGCAGAGCCTTCCTTTTTTTTGTGAAGGAGGGCGACCATATGGAAGCCGCCTAATTGAACCAAAAGCACAATGATGAGGTTTTGCCCGCGTGAAGTCCCGGCGCAGGCCTTGGCATCACGGAGTACGAAGAAGAAATCGACCAAGGACTTGCTTCGTTACGTTGTCGTGAAGGTTACGTTCCGTATCGGCGAAATGATGATCGTATTAGGAAATGGAGACAAGATACTGCATGGGTGAAATTTATGGAGACTCCAGCCTTTTTTCAATTGGTTTATGCTCATTCTGTGCAATGTACTATGTCGATAACCATTTTTCCGAGTAGAGTTGCAAAGATTCTGAAACTTACTGTTATGCTTGTTCAGGCATTTTGTTAGGTTAAATAGTTCTTTCAAGTAAATTGGTATGCTTTCATTAGCTTTATTGTTTGCCACCTTGTAGAGCCGCTCAAGCTTGATGTTGCCAGTGATCAGTACTTTAAGGCCTAACTGCCGAATCTAATGATGCGAGAAGAAAGTTAGACCTTGATGTTTTACATAGCATAGCCAACGTTACAATTCTTTTTTCTTAACATCCTCTCCTAAATGCGACCAATATATTGTTTGGTTCTAAGCAATTGTTCGTTACTCTGTTTAATGAGATTTACATTTACCCGAAAATTAAACAGAATATTTGAATTAATATTTAGCACTTAACTTTTTTTGATATTATTTTCAGGTAAATACTAGGAGGTTATAACTAAAATCTGTCGAATATAGTCTTTAAGACATAGGGTGTGGGCACATTATTTAAGTACTTAATTTTGCCATTTATCATGAGTGGCCATACTAAGAAACAAGTGAGAGGTAAGGAAAAAATGGGGCTAGACATGTATTATAAAGATGCTGGACGCTGGTCGCCTATTCCAGCCTGGTCCGTTTTTTTTATTTCTCTTGGAAAAGAAGTAGCCAGGAGAAGTGAAGAAAATAAAAGGTGGACAGTGGCCTTAGCATTGCCTACGAAGGCATATATTGCTCCTTTTATTGGTGTTGGATTCTTGTCTTCAATATTCATGAAGAGTTCTCCAGATGATTTATTGGAAGACCATTTTCGAACCATAGCTTCTCTTGAGAAAAACACTCCTGTCTGGTATAGAAAAAATAGCCGAGTATTAACAGCCAAGTTTGTAGGAGTTGCAGATTATGAAGGAGAGCTAAGGCTACTCATACAAACTCAATCAACAAAAGCCGGTGGTTTAACGGAGTATATATCAAAGAAAGATGCACTAGACATACAAATAAACTCTAACCAGAACCAGCGGTTGCCGAATAACCAGAAAGGGCGGACAATGGCTGAAGATTTCCGCTTAACAAATGCTGTTTTTGGAGTGCATTCTCAAGCTATACTCAAGCAAAGTTGTACCAGAATTTGTTTTGTAGGGGTGAAGGAACAGTTTGAGAATGAGATTACAAAAAGCATGTTTGCAGTATACGAAGAAAATCAAATGATAAAAGGTTCATTAAATGACTTGCTGCGAATTAGACAGTTTCAGCATAACGTAGATCCATATCAATCACAATTTGTTTCCTCGCTTGCAAGGAAGAACGAAACCGATATAAATTTGATCCCCAGTTCTGTGGTCTTATACTCAGGCTCAAATGGTTATTTAAATTGGAATGAAGATTTTTTGTATTCAAATTCCATAATTATTCTTGACCGTTCAGAGCCGCAATTCGAGCTTGCAGTTCAGGAAGTAAACAACAGATACATTCAAAGTAAACGGGTACCTTCTTCTGGATTGGACCTTGGGACAATACCCGGCGGGATTGAATTGTTGTATTGGGAGGAGGAGCGATGAATACTCTGACCAGTGTGAGCAAGATATTTGATCTGTCAAATAATTACAACTTGCGATTTCATGAAGTATCTTCGAAACTGCTTGCTGAATACTCGTTATCGTTAAAAAGGCTAGAGCACAAAACCCTAAATATGGATGAAAGTGACATTATCCTAAGTGACTTATTAACACATTTTCGTAAATTCAGATTTATACTATCGTCCAGTCCGCTTCCTTTTTCCGCGCACAGCGAATTGATAAATGACAGGGATGTGAACAGGCTGTCACGCCAATGCCAGCTGATGTACCAGGATTTGAGTGAAGATATTGATAACGTACTGAAAAAGTATGCTTCCTTACGAACCTCCCCGGAGAAACCTGTATTGGATTTTTTATGGGGGAACTTTAAAGATAAAATTTCCACTGGTTTGGTCATAAAAACTGCTAGTGACTTGAGCGCAATAGAAACAACATTAAAACGTACTTTTTTAAGAGAGAATTTCTTTTCCGTGGTTACGCCTTCAAAGCTAAAAAAGGATTTCTTTTTTGACAGGCTTATCATTTTGGGGCCAACCTACTGGTATCCAGATTATTTGTTTAACTGCCCGCGCTCCCCAATCATTGAGGTCATATCGTATGACTGGCAATTGTACCGGGAACCGAGAATGGAGTATTTTACTAGTTCTCAGTCAAAAATTTCAACTTTGTTACAGGGTTGCAGCATAAACATTAAAAATCCAAGTCGTCCTGATTCCCTGGAATTGATAGAAGTCAGTGACCAGATTATTGATTTTAAAAAAATTGAAAAAGGCTTAGCAGAAAGGTCGGCTCTTACCACACCGGAATGTGTCAGTGCAAAATTGGTTGGTTTGACAGATGCTAAGGGCATTTTTTTTGAGGATCATTCAATAAGAAATATATGGACAATATCATTACAATCACAGGAATCGGTATCAAAATGCTCTGTTAATGAATTGGAAACGGATAGTTATTTGCTTATACGAACCGGTACCGGACGAGACTATATACAAACCAAGGCTGATGAATTTCTAGGAAACCGTGCCGAAAAGATACGACACCGTCATTCTGTGTGGAAAAAAAGGCTGCGCATTTATACGGCCAAGTACCCGTTGGAAAGAATCTGCCGTAAACTTCGGAATTATGGGGGGACCCGTGCTAATGAGATTAACCTCAGGAACTGGGCTTCAAACGATAATATTAAGCCGCGGGAATACAACGATTTTTTAGCTATCATGAAACTTGTAAAACTAGAAGAGCATGCAGAGAAACTGTGGAAGGAAGCAGAGGATTTATTCCGTGCGCACCATAGGGCCGGTGTGGTTATCCGGAACTTGCTCATTCAAGAAATTATAAAATCAAATCTCGGGAAATTGGAACTAGAACAAAAAATGACGTTTCGGTTGCCGGATTCCAATGATGCAACATTTACGGCTTATAAAATTGAATACATAAGCCAAAATGTTTTCCAGGTTGAGCCCCACCAAGTAAGAGCCTTAATTGATTTCAACCATTTAGGAGGACAGTAAGATGAACTCGACTTTATGCACAAGTTTAAAAAACCGGGATGCTCTCTATGACAGTTTAAAGGATGAATTCATCGGTCCTTCGGTATCAGCTAAAAGCTTAACACTGAATACCGGAAAACTCGTCTTATTCGATAGGGTCGATGAATTGTATAAGCCCTATAAAGACCAAAAAACTGGAGAAGAGATTTTGCAACAATCCCCGTCACGCCGTTATGGTGTAGCCGTCTTATACCCGCTTAAAACCGGGATAGAACCATTTGTAGAGGAAAAAGAAGAAGAAATTGATCCCAACCAAGCTGAACCTCTTGTCCTCGAAGAGGCTTCGAAGGATTTGGAGACCATTGATAATCGGAATACGGTTGACGAAGACGATACAGATCTGGATATGGCTTCAGCAAATGCATACCAGCAGAGCAGTATGGCTGTCAGTTTTAAAGCGGATTTTCCATACGGCAGCGAACTAGTTATCCATGTAAACGGGGGAAGATACCAACCTTTTTCCGTTAAGTTAAAAGGGGAAGGTGAAAGGAAGGTACGGAAATGGTGGGTTCGAGTTCCGGTCAACTTTATTGTGAAAGTGAAAGCGGAAAAGCTATTGGGTCCAAAAGAAATATTGGAACACGGGGAAATTATAGATGCAACTAATACGGATGGGTTAGATATTCAAACGGACATACTATCACGCCCACTCAATGGTACTGAAAGGCTTGTTACGGTTAGCTTAATCAACCGGACTGAAGCTACTAGGCATATTCTCTTGGACAACATTTGTCTTTTTCAGGCTTCGTTTAAAGTTGAAATCATTACCCCCAATCACCGCCCGTCGATATTGCCATATCCTGAGATGGCGGATCTGGATGCGTTGGATGAAGAAGAGCTCTCCCTTGCTTTATTGTACCGCAGAACGAAAGTGTTTGCAGTCGGCCACGGGTGTGCGGCTGACTGGAGTGAGGTTACAAATGACAAAGTCGCTTTTGTACAAACTAGCTTTTTGCCGTTCTATGAAACGAAAAGTATGACACCAGATATTAAGAGAGATGACGGTACTGATATCGTAGTATCTATGAAAGATTTAGCTGGCTTAAATTCAGCCGATAACGGTATGGATCAATTGGAGGAAATTGTAGGTCTTTATGAGAAATGGGTGAAAAACCGTTGGGAGGACGCAAAGGAACTGGATCCTGCATTGTTTCCAGCTGCCGAAAAGAATCTGCAGGAATGTGATAAATGTGTAAAGCGGATGAAGCAGGGGTTGGAGTACTTAAAAAATCCAGTTGTATCCAAAGCATTCCGGTTAGCCAATGAAGCAATGCTCTTACAACAGGTGACGGGTGGATCTGTCCGTGAAGCCGTGATAGTAGATGAAACTATCCATTTTTCTTCCCTATACCGGACACCGGATTTGGCATTACTACCGGAAACCAAAGGGAAATGGCGTGCATTCCAGATCGCCTTTATCCTGATGGCTATGGAATCGGCGGCAGAGTCCGGTTGCCCAGAACGTGAAACAGTGGAACTCATTTTCTTCCCTACGGGCGGCGGTAAAACAGAAGCCTATTTGGGATTGTCCGCGTTTTCCATCTTCATGCGTAGATTAAAGAATAAAGCGGATACAGGTGTGCATGTGCTAATGCGTTACACACTTCGTTTGCTTACGGCTGACCAATTCCAAAGGGCTTCCAGATTAATTTGTGCAATGGAATCGATACGGCGTCGGCATCAAGAACAATTAGGCAGTGATGAATTTTCCATCGGCATTTGGCTCGGTGGGGATACAACACCTAACAGCCATACCGTTGCAAAAAGCCAATTAACGGAGTTGAGAAGCGGCAAGAGCAATATCAACCCGTTTTTGATTACTTCGTGTCCTTGGTGCGGTGCGAAAATGGGGAAACTTCCATTGAAACAGGCCAAGTCTGTCGCTGCAAAAGGAATCAAAAGAGGCAATAAATCCAGAGCACAATCCAATTTCAGTGTACACGGATACAAGGTCGGGGACGGTAAGGTGATGATTCATTGTACGGATAATGAATGCCCGTTTAGTGAAAAACTGCCTATTTACGTTGTAGATGATGACATTTATGATAAACGGCCGACTTTTATTATCGGAACTATAGATAAGTTTGTCCAGCTTGCTTGGAGTTCCCGACCGCGTTCCATATTTGGTATAGGGAACGACGGAACCCGGATCAGTTCCCCGCCGGGCTTGATCATACAGGACGAATTACATCTAATATCCGGTCCATTGGGTTCAATGTCCGGGATATTTGAAATCCTAATAGAAGAATTGTGTACCGATTATCGGACAGGTAAAGGTGTAAAACCGAAGATTGTTTGTTCAACCGCTACGATCCGAAGGTATCAAAAGCAGATTCTGGATATTTACGCCCGTACGGATGTGAGTTTATTTCCGGCACCAGGATTAGATATAGATGATTCTTTCTTTTCGACCTATGCCCGAGATAAAGATGGGAACTTAATGCCGGGAAGAAAGTATGTGGGCCTGAATGCTCCTGGTCTTGGGTCTATGCAGACGTTGCAGGTACGTTCATTAACATCTCTTTTGCAGGCTCCCATGGGAATGGATGAGAAGGAAAGGGATCCATGGTGGACGCTGCTGATATTTTTTAATAGTTTGAGGGAATTGGGAACGACAGTAACCTTGCTACAATCTGACATTCCTAACCACCTGAAAGTAATTAAAGCCCGGCAAAACTTGGACTATAAAGAATTGAGACATTTAAATAAAATAAAGGAACTAACCTCACGGTTATCAAGTGACGAAATCGCCTCGGCAATCAGTGAGCTAAAAATACAAAAAGGTGCAGGGAACGTGACGGACCTTTGCTTGGCTTCAAACATCATTGAAGTCGGGGTGGACATTGACCGTCTTTCACTGATGGCTGTAATAGGCCAGCCTAAAACTACAGCACAATATATTCAGGTTACAGGTCGTGTAGGACGGCGTTGGTATGAAAGACCAGGACTCGTTGTCACTTTGTACAGTGCATCAAAACCTAGGGACCGCTCTCACTTCGAGAAATTCCGGAGTTACCATGAAAAACTGTATGCTCAAGTGGAACCAACGAGTGTCACGCCTTTCTCCCCTACAGTAGTAGACCGTATGCTGCATGCGGTCATGGTAGGTTATGTGCGCCAGTTTGGCCATATGGATGAGGTTGATTCGCCGTCGCCCCTGCCTGAGGAACTTTTAACTCAGCTACGAGAAATTATTTGTAAACGGGTTGAATCAATTGATCATGAAGAACTGGAGAATATCCGGAAAGTTTTTGATCGCCGTATTTCACAGTGGAAAACTTTACGCCCGTCCGAATGGTCAAAAAAGAGAAATTCTGATGAGTATCCGTTGCTTTATCCCGCCGGTTCTTATGTGGACCCGACAACAAAAAGAATATCCTGGGCCACACCAAATTCTATGCGGAACGTGGATTCTCAATGTTTAGGGGAAATCAGCGCGTTATACGTACTTCAAGATATAGAGGAGCTGGAATCATGAAGTATCCGATACGCAGGGCGCAATTAATCTCACCATTTGGCCCTGGGGCAATGTCAATTTCTAAGAACGGAATCTCGGCTGTTTGCAGCGGACTTGACCATTGGTTTAAAGACCGTTACGGAAAAATGGATTCTACCGATTTGTCGCAATATAAAATTAAAGAGTGGCGGTTGGAAAGGATACTGGGAGTGGATCATTTCCGGCTTCCACCGGATTTTCGGACAAGAAACAACGGCGATGAGAACATGAACATGTTTTTGACCGTACCATTTCTGCGTTTTCCAAAATGGCATTATTGCACATTCTGCGGCCAAATGCATGAGTTGCAATTTTATGAGAAAAAAAATGAGCTCTGCAAAGACTGCGAAAAGAAGGGATATAAAAACTACTTGGTTCAGGTTCCATTCATCTCCATTTGTGAAAAAGGTCATCTGCAGGATTTTCCTTGGCGGGAATGGGTCCATAAACAAAGGCAGCCCTCGTGCCAAAAAACAATGTACTTGTTAAGCACAGGGGGAGGGGCACTTACCTCTATGCAAGTAAGGTGTGAATGCGGGGTAGAACCACGGATGCTGCACGGTATAACATCTGTAGACGAGGAAGGTAATACGGGGCTCAGTGAATCATTATGCGAAGACGGAACAGTTTTCTTATGCCAGGGTAAACGTCCATGGCTCGGTACTGATGAAGGGGAAGAGTGTAACTGCCATCTTATGGCCTCTCTGAGAAGTGCATCCAATGTTTACTTTGCCCAAGTGCGTAGTGCCATTTATATTCCCGGAAACAGCAATAAACAAATCTCCGAGCTGCTGTCCTTTTTTGAACAACCCCAGGTTTTAGGAATCATAAAATTAGCCAATCGTGCAAGTTTGAGTTTAGGTGAAACAGTCCAGCAATTAAAAGAACAATTCCTGGCTGAGTTATATGGATATTCCGATTCTGATATCCGTCGGGCATTGCTTGCGAAAGAATCAAGAGATGCAGGTGTAGATGGTGAAGGGGATCTGCTTGATGATATAGAAGCAGATCTTCGGCAAGAAGAGTATGAAGTATTAAATAGTGAAATAAATCAGGAAGAATTGAAAATTAAGCCTGTTCCCGTCAGGTTATACAAAGGTAATGTTTTTGATGTAACTAAGTATTTTTCTAATATTCATTTAGTGGAGAAATTAAAGGAAACACGGGTTCTAACCGGATTTAACCGAGTCTTCAATGACCAGCAAAATGATATTGAAGATATGAAATCAATGCTCTGGCGCAATCGGCCGGAAGACATGAATGACGATTGGCTGCCGGCCTATGTAGTATTTGGTGAAGGAATTTTCTTTAATTTCAACGAAGAAATTGTAAGGGAATGGGAAGAGAGAGTTCAGGTGTCGGAGAGAATCAAGTCTCTAAGTTTACGATATCGCCATCTAGTAGCTAACCGTCGTACTAAAGAGAAAAAGATAACACCTCGGTTCATTATGGCCCATACCTTTGCGCACTTACTTATCAACCAGCTCGTCTTTGAATGCGGGTACAGCTCGTCTTCATTAAGGGAAAGACTATATATTTCCGATAACGAATCCAACCCAATGTGCGGTGTTCTTATTTACACAGCCGCGGGAGATTCTGACGGGACCATGGGAGGATTGGTGCGTATGGGTAAACCAGGTTATCTGGAAGCAGTTATCCGAAAAGCGTTTAATAATGCGGGATGGTGTTCTACCGATCCGGTTTGTACAGAAATTGGCTTACAAGGACCGGATTCTTGTAATTTAGCTGCTTGTCACAGTTGTTCACTGGTCCCCGAAACAGCGTGTGAAGAGTTCAATCGTTTTTTGGATAGAGGTTTAGTTGTTCCGTTGCACGGATTAGATCCATTATCAGCTTTCTTTAATAAATAATTCTGAGATCAAAGAGGGGCAATAGGGGTCCCTCTTTGATCTATTAATAGCTTGCAATGTTTGAATCGAGTAATTGAATATTTTTCCTAAAGGTTATATTTATAGGAGGTGAGCTGTATGAATTTGATTAAGGAGTTCGAAGAATGGTTGGTTTTCAAGAACAAAAAAATGGAAGTAAATTAAGTGCAAGTTCAGCTTATAAATATGCCCGTGTTATAAAAAATATATCAGATGATATAATCGAAATAGGGCTCTTTGAGAAAAGTTTTTATGTTAACATTTCGATTCAAGAATTAGTGAGAGATATCCAACATATTAAGAAAAGAATAATGATTTCTTTATTAAAAAAAACAATGTTGGCCATAAGATGTATAGTGTCGCTCTTGATCACTATGTATTTTTTTTAAAGAGAGATGATTCTTTATAAAGTAAGGGGATATATATGCGATTTTTTAAATTATCATCCAATCGCTTTGACCCGCTGTAACGCCGTACCGTTATTGGTGTTCTTACAGTGAAGAAAACTGTAAACTTTGAGCTACTAAAGGAATTGAATACTATTATATACTAAGTAATTCAGAATTTTTAAAATCAGAAAGAGTAGTTAATAAATTCGGAAATAAATTAGAAACGCTTTAAAATATTGTGTAATAAATATATTTTTCGCTATAGAAAAATTTATAATTTACATGTTGAATTTTGTCGAGGTAATACTTGAGTACCAAAAAGTGATATCAAAAAGTGTGAATTGATAAAAATAATTGTGAAAATTTAGATATGATTCAACTATTTTTTTATGATTCATGGTACTATTTACTTACAAAACTTTCTACTAAAGGATAGATACTTATGAATTATTCATTAGAAGAAATAAAATTTGATTTAGAAAATATGAGTGTGAGAAATTTTTATATGAAATACATTGTTAAATCATATAATTGGTACTTTAGTAAAATTCTTAATATTCCTGAAAGAGAATTACTAAATACTATTGATGAGTTTAAAGATATTGTAAGCTCGAATATAGGAGTTAGTTTTAATAATGTAATGATGGTGGGAAGCGGTAAAGTTGGATTCAGTCTTTCTCCACATAAAAATTTTAAAGCTTTTGAGCTTGATACTGAAAGTGAAAAGAAATCAGATATTGATATTGCTATCATCTCTCAAGATTTGTTTAAGAATTTTTGGGACTTGTATCGTAAATCTTACAATGTTAAGTTTCAAAAAGTTTATTCTTATATTTCAAGAGAAATTTATAGAGGCTACATAAACGAACGTAATTTAAGAGAAATTGATGCTTGCAGGAAAGAGTGGCAAGCTTTATCAAATAATTCGAATAAATTATTAAGAAATAAATTGTATTTAAAACATGATATAACTTATAGAATATATCGTAGTTGGGAAGACTTTGAAGAGTATAATTTGAATTCATTAGAGCGAATGAAGGAAAAGGTGATTTTGGATGCAATTTAAATTTCAAAGAAACACATTAACTATTAAAGAGATATATGATGATTTTAAAGCCGAAAAATTGATAATTGATAATTCATATCAACGTAGAAAAGTATGGGCTACACGTGACAATGTTCGTTTAATAGAAACAATTCTTCTTAATTGGATTATACCAGAAATTTTCTTATGGCCAGCTGACATCAATCCGGATAACGGGGAAACTGTAACACATATAGTAGATGGTCAGCAGCGGATAAATGCAATAATTGATTTCATTTCTGGGGAATATCGATTAAATGAAAGATATTTACTGTCATCTAAAGACGATAGGGGAATTTTTGAAAATAAAAGTTTCTCGGAACTGCCATCTGAGTTAAAGAAAAACATTTGGATGTATAGTTTATCAATAGTCAACATTGATAGAAACTGTACTTTAGAAGATGTAAAACATATGTTTTATCGATTAAATTTAACAGATTACAGTTTGAATGAGCAAGAAAAAAGAAATAGTTTTGAAACAGAGTTTGGAAAGGCATCTAAAGAACTTTCTTATGATGAATTCTGGGAAAAGTATAAAGTATTTAGTACATCAGATCTTAGAAGAATGAAAGATATCGAATATTGTAGTAATATTATTATTTTGGCCAGAGAAGGAATTATTGATCAAACAACTAATAGAAAATTAAATGAAACGTATCAAGATTTAAAATCCGAGTACTTGGATAAAGAAAAAAATTTAAAGCTTATTGCTTCCGCCATGGAAATTATAGAAAATTTCATCAATGAACATACTATATCTTTTATTAGAAAGAAATCTCAAATGTATACTATGTTCACTATAAGTCTTCGAATGATTGACGAAAAAATTACTGTAACAGAAAGCATGATCAGTTCTTTTACTAATTTTGTAAAAGTATATAATTTATTCAAAAATGATATGGATCTAAATTTTGATGATGATCTCTGTAGTATTTTGTTTGAGGCAATTAAGAAATACAAGTTGGCTTCGTCTGAGGGTGTGAATAAAGTTGGAAATAGAGTAATTAGATTTGAAGTTTTATACAAATACTGTATTCTAGGAAATGAAAAAAATATTGAAGCTTTATCATTAATAGAAAAAGAAATTACTGAAAAATATTCTAACGCATCAATTGAAGATGATATTGACGAAGATTTTGAGGAGACATTTCTTTTTTGAAACCTTGAGATATAATTTTGTGCGGTTTAGAGATTATCAATTCTAGGAGAATTTAATTGGAAACTTTTATAAATTAATTATGAATTTACACAATGACATTTAAAACAATTTTTTTAACTTTACAAATAAAACAGAGAACCATAATAAACAAAAGCAGTTTGCAAATTAGGCAAACTGCTTTTGTTTAAAATCTTTGTTGATATTATCGTTTATTATTTTTATAGTTTCTCTGCGTTCTTCAATAGCTAATTGGTAATTATCGAGAACAGTCTTAATTTCTTCCGCTAATAAATTTGCTAATTTAAAAGCCACTCCGTTACTAATCATTTTAAACATTTTAACTAATGGGATATCATCTTCAAAATGATACCAGTCAGGTACGGATTGTAAACGAAGAGATTCACGTACTGTTAATCTACGAGGAAGAGTAGGATGCAAATGTACCTCATTATTTCCATAGGCTACAGTAGGGCTAAATCTAAAGCGATGCAACCGTTTAAAAGATTTTCTTTTAACGTCACCTTCGGGAACAGAAAAAAACCTTTGAGAATAAGGGTTAAAAGAAATATGATTTGGAAGTGCATTTAATTCAAACTCATTTCCAATAACTGAGTGGGTTGTTAATTCATATGGAACTTCTAAATTATCGATGTAGTCTCTTTCATCTATTAAAGTTCCGATTTCCCATTTATCCGGCCATGGGAATGTTCTTTTGGGATCCTCATAGATTGGAGTTGGCCACTTAAAAGTTTCGTACCCACGTTGTCTTAATGTTGTAGGAATGTACTGCCTAAACCCAACAATGAAAACTCTAGACCGATCCTGTGGGATTCCGTAATCAAGAGTATTAAGTACGTTAAATTGGACTTCATATCCAAGCTCATTAAATTTATCAATGAGTGGATTTAATGCCTGTGTTCTGTGTTTCTTAGTTTTATATAAAGCTTCAACGTTTTCAAACAAGAAAAAATCAGGCTGCAGTTTCTCTATTTTATCTAAGAAGTCCCAAACCAGCTTTCCCCTATCTCCCTCTACACCGGTTCCCCTAGCGTTTCCAATAGAATAGTCCTGGCAAGGGGGACCACCGATAATTCCGACAGCTCCTTTAGGAATATCATTAGCAGGGTCAATTTGTGTAACATCAGCTGTGATAATCCTATCAAGATGACCATAACGTTGTCGCATATTGTAATTATTTGATCTTGCAAAATCTTCTATTAACTCTGTTCCCCAAAGAATTGAAAAAGCACGCGTCTCGGTAAAACCTAGATCGAGAAAGCCTGCACCAGAAAATAGTGAAATAACGGGATAAGTCATCAGTTTAATAGGTCTCCTCTGTCGTTAGTGCTTTCTCTATTATCTCTGATTATAGAAGGATATTCAATAAACTTCTTAAGAAAAACGAATATATGTTCTTTGTTTGATTTTGGATCTTAAAATTAGGAAATCTCCTCTTACAACGGGTGAGTCGTAAGGTTGGGAGTCTTGATATAATAAAATTACATACTTGATCGCGATAAATTGTATCTTAAGCTGTAGTTGGTTGTGGATACACGGAACACGTTGCAGGGGCAGAACCTAATCAAGATGGTGGAAAAGAGCATTGACCCCGACTTGGGAAAACATATTGATGTTTCGGTGTGACCTTTCTAAGAAAAATGGTTTAAAAGAGCACGCAGCTACCACGTGCTCTTTTTGACTTCTCTCATTATTTTGTACTATGTAGCGTTATGAATACAACTTCTTCTATAACCACGTCCACGAACGATTCAAATTAAATTAAATTAAACAGCCTTAGCACGGTAGAGTACACAAACTAAGGCGGTTCTTTTTTTACATGTGACTACTAACAGAGATAACCTCAAAACCGATAAGCTTTTTTAACTTTTTCCATCAATCAGCCGAAAAATCTCAATTAATATATTCCTGACCATCTCTATATCCTTTGGATCACGTTCTCTCAGCATTGAGACAACTTCTTTCAAAGTCAATTCCTCGGGCAGTTCTTCCTGTTCCTTCAAATATGTAAAAAGCTCATAAACTCCAACGTCTAAAGCACTAGCAATTTTCTCTCAGATTCTTCATAGAAATATTGCGCTCTGCTCGTTCAATAAATCCGATGTAGCTTATATTGAAGCCAGCTTTCTCTGCCAGCGCTTCTTGAGACAATCCCCTTAATTTACGAAGATCTTTTATCCGTGCTCCGACTAATTTTAGAATATCAGACATCGTTACACCTCTCTTTAATAGAAGAGTAGGGAAAGTTTTGACTTGCAATAATATATAGATAATAAGTTTTTTAGTTAATTACTACTATATAGTAATATATTGTATGTATTTTATCCTAAATTAGGATATATATTCATGATTGACGATTATTGTTTTCCAGATGTGTGTGATTAATTGATACGAATACTTCTAGTGCATCGCAAATTTTGCAAGGTTAAAAAAGTGAAATAATCCCAGTTGAGGAATCGCCAATAACCACAATAGGAGCCGCTTTAGGGATGCTTTTACACTATAGTTTCCCATTCATTGTAGTTCCAACTCCATAAACACATCCGCTCTTACATACGGCATTGGCCTGATCTGATCGACCGAAACGTGCTTGAACCCAACCGATTCGTAAAGATGAACGGCGTTCGGCAGCTTCGTGCTGCTGCCCAAAAAGAGCGATGTTGCGCCAAGCTCACGTGCACGGTCAATCGCGGCATAGATAATTTTCCGTCCATATCCTTGCCCCCGCGACTCGGGTGTAACGCTCATCTTCGAAAGCTCAAACACGCCAGCTTTTCCCGGTACGAGTGCAACGCATCCTACGATCGAACCTCCAGCACGCGCGATGAGTACATCTCCTCCTCTGTTAACGATGTTCTCTACCGGGTTATCTAGAATAACCAGGTCTGCCTCTTCGATGGTGAAGACACGGGTGATCCATTCTTCGTTAAGGGCTTTGAAGGCACGAGCTTCGTCGGGCGTCTTCAGCGAAGTGATTGTGAGTGTTGCATCAAGCATGATATGTTGCCTCCTCTTGTATGGTTATTTTCCACTATAGAAAAAACCAAATGATTGATCAATTTCAATTTTAAAATAATTACCATAGATAATAGCTATGATCGGACGGTGGCAAGCAATTTCAGCCGTCTGGTCAATGATAGGAAAAGAGAATTTGCAGACACAATGGATTGGCTATTTCACAGATTATCCGCCTTATAACTGTGCACTGAAGAGTTATTTGTCTTCGATAAGTTCAAAGTCAGGGTGCATTAAATAGCTCAATGGATAAAGCTCTGGATTCGCTGAGATAAGACCCTTGATCAAGACGATTTTCTTTTCTTCCGTTGGGTAAAAGGTTACGCCGAGTGCCGCGGGTTCAACGAATTGAATCATGAGATAAGCGTCGTCCTTTTGGTTCATGGGACAAATGATATTTTTTTCAGAAAATACCGAATCATATTCATCAAATAAGAAGATATGGCAGGTTTTGATTTTGCTAAGCCGATTCGTATAGCCTGTATCATCGGCTTTCAATGAGTTTTATAAATTTCGTTGGAGACAACCCGATTTCATAGCCGGTAATATATCCGGAATTGTCAAAATCTACTCCGTATTCAGTTTCAAACTTCTCTTGTACATATCCGCTTCTAAACGAATAAGGGAGCATAGTCATATTGTCGAGGCAGGTTCCCAGTTCCGGTTTTCTTTCAAAAGGGATTTGGATCTGGGAATTATCAATGGACTGATTTTTAATTTGGAGTTGGTTGGATGGGGGATATTCCCTGATGGTGGTTGTAGATACACATAACCAATATGAGCATAGTCCGACTCAAGTAATCTTCATAAGAGCATCCTTTATGAACTTAAACTCCAATGAGGTATATTTAGTTTCTTTCAGTATGAAATATTATACGGTCCAAAGCTCACTAGAAGCAGAAACTGAAGTTTAATAACAGTTGAAGGCAAGGCATTAATATATTCGGCATCAACGCCTTTTAAGCTAAGGGCAGGATTGTTGAAGCGGTTCTCGAATATTTTATCAGTTGGATAATTTAATGAACGCCTGTGAATATAACGTTGTCTGAATGATACTCAAATCTTATATGTGAGGGTGAATTCGTTTGAAGCAAGGACTTATTGTGTTTTTGAACGGAACTTCAAGTTCAGGAAAGACTAGTATTTCTATGGAACTAAAAAATCAGAAGGAGATTCCTTTTCATCATTTATCCATAGATGATTTTTTTCATAATTACTTTGATTTTATTAATAATAAATTTCCAGATACTGAACCTACAAAAGAAGTGGATAATATCGGACAAATCATTTTTGATCCCATAGTCTCAGTGTACTATGCAACAATTAAATTGTTTTCAGAAATGGGTCTGAATGTCATCGTCGATACCGTAATCGACAATGATAAGCGGTTTAATGATTATCTTGATGTTCTTTTTGACCATCCTACATTATTTGTAGGTGTACTATGCTCGAAAGAAGAACTCACAAGAAGAGAGCAAATCAGAGGAGATCGAGAGATTGGACTAGCAAATTCCCAGTTTAACACAGTATATTGCTTTAATGAATATGACATTGAAGTAAATACTGAAGAGTTGAATCCAGCAGAATGCGCCGAAAAAATATTAAGTTTTATTAAGTCCGATCAGGATTACTTGGCATTTAAGAAATTAAGTAAAAGAGAGATTAGTGTTTCATAGAAGGCGAATCCACCAGATAACAACAAAGACAAATCAGCAAGCTAAAGACGAGTAACATAAATGCCAAAAAGTCCGCGAAGTTCGCGGACTTTTGTACGCTTGGCAGCGCGCAGACTTGTTTTAGCTTTCAGCAGCAGAACGGCCTTCGTCTTTTGTATTTTCTTTCTGTGATATTTTCATCGGTTTAATAAAGAATGACAATACTAAAGCAAAGAATGCCAAAACGGTGGAGAACGTAAAGGCAACGGACACCCCATGAATCATTGGATTGGGAAGTTGTTGCTGAACGGCAGCCGTTGTATTGTTCGTCATAACCGTAACCAGCAAGGCTGCTCCAACGGAAGCGGCCAATTGCGTCAACGTGTTACTCATTGCGGTTCCATGTGGAATCAAATGGTCAGGCAGTTGGTTTAATCCGGCCGTCATGACTGGCATCATCATAAGAGATATTCCGAACATTCGTATGGCGTAAATCACCATCATATAGATGTATGGCGTTGAAGCGGTCATGTTGCTGAACATGAACGTCGTACCTACTAAGATAACCGAACCAATAAGAGCCAACGGTCTTGCTCCAATCTTATCAAAGATCCTCCCGGTAATCGGCGACATAACCCCCATCACAATAGCACCAGGTAACAACAGCAAACCCGATTCCAGCGGTGTAAAGCCTCTTGCCGTCTGTACATAAAGCGGAAGAAAAAGCTCTACGCCGATCATCGTCACCATAACAGCCATACCGATGAATAAGGTCAATGAGAAGGTCCGGTTTTTTAACACCCTGAACTCAAGCATCGGTTTTTCAACGGCCAGCTGCCGGCAAATAAACAAACCAATAGCGATCGTACCGACAATCAAAGCAATGACCACTTCTGAACTGTTCCAGGCATGATTACCTGCGCTGCTGAAGCCATACAACAATCCTCCAAATCCAAGGGATGACAAAATAATGGACATGATATCAATTTTCGGACGAGTCACTTTCGTAACATTTTCAAGCATAAACGAAGCAAAAATGATGATAAGTACAGCAATTGGGAAAATCATATAAAAGAGCGCCCGCCATGAAAAGTTGCCAACAACCCAACCGGAAAGCGTCGGTCCAATCGCAGGAGCAAAAGCCATCACCAGTCCCACCATACCCATTGCCGACCCGCGTTGCTTAACAGGAAAAATCATTAAAAAGATCGTTTGCATTAACGGGAGCATGAGCCCGTCACTTACCGCCTGTAGAATCCTACCGGATATTAAAACAGGAAAGTTTGGTGCTATAGCAGCCATCAATGTCCCGGACGCAAACAGGCACATGGCCGTAATAAATAGTCTTCTCGTCGAAAATTTTTCGATTAGAAAAGCTGAAACCGGAATCAACACCCCGGTGACAAGCATGAATCCGGTCGTTAACCACTGGGCTGTATTAGCGGAAATGGACAGATCCTTCATGATTTGCGGTAAAGCCGTATTGAGCAGCGTCTGATTTAACATGGTAACAAATGCACCTGCAAGCATAACGACCACAAGTACAGTCCGCTTAAACGTTGAAAGAGACTGTTCTTTCTCCATGTTGTTTCCTCCTGTTCAAAATGGAATAAATGACACCCATTGCAATGCCTAGCATTATCGGTACGACGAAATAAGCTGCTGTTTTCGCTGTTTATACTATGAGTATAAAATTGAACTTACGATTTACTTGATCCATATTATACTTGGATGATCAAAAAATCAATCACTAAATATACTCAAAGTATATATTTGGACAGGCAGTATGTTGGTGTATAATGTTAACAGAAAGGATGATCATGGTGCAGATGAAAAAATCCGATATTTTAATGACGGCTCTCCGTCTTTTTATTGAACAAGGTTATCATGCTACATCAATCCAGGACATTCTCGACCAAACCAATATTTCAAGAGGAACCTTTTATAAACACTTTCAAACCAAAGGAGAACTATTTAGGGATGTACTTGTATATTCCGAAGAAAAAATGTATGTGGAGCGGGACCAACTTTTAATCGGAGAGGATGAAACGAACAAAGATATCTTTATTCGTCAGTTAGAAGTGATGATGAGTTATCGCATAGAAAAAAAAGTCGATGCATTGCTCATGGATGCATTAGTTTCCAACGATAATGAAATTATTGCTTTCTTAAAACAGATTAGGCAACAATGGGCCAATTGGTTCTTCACAAGGATGAAGCAGATTTACCCGGAATATCGGGATTATATTGCGGATGCTACCATTTTTTTAACGGGGATTCTGCATAATGCCAACGAAATAAATAATGTTCAAATCCAACCCAAACCCATGATTGAAATTTGCAATTATTGTTTTAGTCTGGTGGATGAGGTACTTCCATTACTCAAACATAAGCGTATACGGCTTTTTAATATTGAGGATTTTGAACAGTCTTTACTTAGCATAGGACAAGCAGATTTCCCTTATAATGACCTCATGTTAAGCACTGGGAATTTAAAAAAATTAATCGAGAAACTTCCTGCGAATAACGATAATAAGCAGCACGCCCTTGATTTGTTGCAATTTGTGCAGAATGAAGCAATGTCGGAGAATCCGCGGAAAGCCGTAATCTCAAGTTGTTTGAAATCTTTAATGAATATAAAAAGTATTATGAATACGGATGAATTGGTCATTTATTTGAATACATTAAAAAAGCTAGGGTTTTATCCTGTAGACCTGAATCCGTGATGAGATAGAGTCCGTCTTTAAACTATCGGATTAGTTGAAGGCCATGCCGCATGAACTGTCCGGAGGACAGGCCCAGCAGGTTTATATATCTTCTATAAGCTCAAAATCAGGGTGCATTAAATAGCTCAGAGGGTAAAGCTCTGGTTTCGCTGAGACAAGCCCCTTGATCAAGACGATTTTCTTATCTTCCGGTGGGAAGAAGGTTACGCCGAGCGCCGCAGGTTCAACGAATTGAATCATGAGATAAGCGTCGTCCTTTTGGTTCATGGGACAAATCATATTATTTTCAGAAAATACCGAATCATATTCATCCATTAAGAAGATATGGTAGCTTTGATTCCTCCAGGTCGATTCGTAGAGTCTGTACGACTGACTTTCAATGAGCTTTATAAATTGCGTTGGAGACAACCCGATTTCATAGCCGGTAATATATCCGGAATGGTCAAAATCGACCCCATATTCAGTTTCGAACTTTTCATGTTTATAACCGCTTCGAAACGAATAAGGGAGCATCGTCATGTTGTCGAGGATGGTTCCCAGTTCCGGTTTTTTTTCAAAAGGGATTTGGATCTGGGAAATATCAATGAGCTGATTTAATTTGCAGTTGGTTTGGTGGGGGATATTCCCGGATGGTGGTTGTAGATACACATAACCAATATGAGCATAGTCAGACTCCATGCATGTAATCTTCATAAGCGCCTCCTTTATGAACTTAAACTCGATTAGGTGTATTTAGTTTCGTTCAGTATAAAAAATTTTACTGTCCAAAGTTGTCATCAAACATTAGTTTGCTTCTGCTTCTTCCAAGCATTGGATGTATTTTCCGACCTTTGCAACTGCCGCAGGTCAACCTATATTTGACTCTTTTGATGACAAGTTTATACTTTGGATATACATTTATTGGGGAGCAATGGTTCAGGTTCAAAAATGGAGCTGCTGATTCGCTAAGATGGGAAGTCTTAAACCATAGCATCATATAAGATATTAGGAGAAGATTTTATAAATGAAAGCTAACACCGACGCACTTCTTCGCATATTAGGAGAACACCATCAGGAGGCACACGGCATTCCGGAGGCAGACATTCAGGCCAAGGTACAAAGCTTGGGCTTTCCGTTGCCGGCTGCGCTGCGGGATTATTATAAGATTTTGGGGCGATCGCCGTATATCACCCAAGGGTGCAATAACCAATATGAACCCCTTCCGCTGGAGGAGGTATTCATTCCCGATAATGATTTTTTTACGACGGATAAGGATTTCCTGGTTTTCTATCAGGTGGAGGAGTCCGTGATCTATTGCGGGATTCGAATGCAGGATTTGCAGATGGAAGACCCGCCGGTTTACCTGTGCGCATGGAGCTTGCCCGATTGGCAGCTGGAAAATCGATCGCTTCGGCGTTTTCTCGCCGGCAAGGCACTCATTCAGTTGGGCGTTGAGGATCGGCTTCCGTATTGGGCCAATTTCGATGAGAGCATGTGGGGGATGTCGGACTATCGCAGATGCATGCGTCTGGATCGGGAGTGCGAGATTGATGAAGGTTCCGAACTGAACGCATGGAAAATCTATGTGAAGGACGATGTGCTGATCGTGTTTGAACTCGACGTATCCGAAGAGGGAACGGAGGAACCGTTGGCCGTATTCCTGGCTTCTTTTCAGCGGGCAAGCATCGAAAATCTCCTGAGCGAAATGGGGAAGGACGCCAGCCTGCCCTCGTTTCGAACGAATCTGTGAGAGCATTGATGGATGATTCGCTGCACACGTTTGTGATTGAGGGAGAGGTGAGTTACATTCCTGAATCCTTAGTTCTTCCATGACCTACTTAACCGGAATATTGGCTAATCTCATTTTAATTGCCTGTATTTTCACTTCTACAGGATAGCTAAATTGTGCTGCCAATGCAAAAACACCTTCAAGTTGTCCCCCATATCTCACTACATGGCTCCTTCCACTTGAAGGTGTTTTTTAATTTGTCTCACATTACGGAGTCAGTCTTCAATCCTCTATTGAGGCCGTTTTTTCGGAAGCAGATATTAAAAATCTGTTTTGGATGAAGCGAGTTTTCCCCAATATTCTCCATTTACTGGGTTTGCTCCACCAATGTATTGAATAAGATAGCTTCCTGTACGCAGTCCCTGAGGCGCTCCTTCAAGCCAGCTGAAATAATCTTTGGAGCTGGAAGGATCGACAGTTTTATCGTAGTACACATATCCAGTGTCTATGTGCGTCAAGGTAACTCTAACTGGAGAGTTTGAGTAGTTGGCCAAATGGAGCTCAAGATAACCATTTCTAGGGTTAACTGTAAAGTAATCTCTTGCGGATGATCCAGACCCACTAGTCATTGGTGTACTCCATTCCTTATCGACAATAAACGGATTTACAATGCGATCATCGCTAACAGGATTGTTATTTGGTTGAATTACAACATTAGATTCGGAAGCACCCAAACCTTCTTTACCACCTTGTGAAGCCCAAGCAGTTACCGCCGTTGTTGCTAAAGCCAAGGATAAAACTCCAACTATCGCTGTTTTCTTCTTCATGATTCCCCTTTCCCCTTATTTCCCACTGTCATAATTACTCATATATCTTAAAAAAATCCCTCGTCAATTTATTTCCCGCTTACTCAATAAACGCTTAATTCACATCGAAAGTTATGTTCGTTAACTGCTAAAAGAATTTTTGGATGCGAAAAGGTCATTAATACTTAACATGACCTCGACCCGTGAAAAAGCATCGGTGATCCGGCCGACAGTTCGGTCGATGACCGCGATAAACAGCTCTTCCTTGTCGCTGAAAAAATGAAACACGTACGGCTGCTAAACGCCCGCTTCCTTGGCTACCCGTGTCGTCGTTGCTTTGTAATACCCGATTTTGGCGAATACGTCGGCTGCTTTGGCTAAAATTTGTTCTTTGCGATCTTGCCGGACGACCATCTTTGTCGCTCCATTATCTATAAATAAATATTGACCTCGGCATTTTCGCGTGTAAACAATTTCCATTTTCTTGATGACTTCTATGTTCAACCTCCAGATGAAGTTATACATAAAAAGGGCCGGCCTGGAAGGTTGTGAATACCTCCAAGTCAGCCCAATTTCGAATGTCGTTTATTGAAAATTATTTTGTTGGAATCGACTCCCCAAATGCAGCAGCCTCGTTTCTTAAGATGACTTCCCGCCCGGCAGCACCTTATTGAGCACAATCGCCGCAAGCGACGCGGCCAAAATCGGCGAACCCAACAGATATTGCACGAACGTAGGCAGCGAATGCAGGAAGTCTTGCGGAATCATGACCAGTGCCAAGGTCAGGATCATCGGAATGGCGATGATGTACATTTCTTTTTCGGCGATTTTGATGTTTTTCATGACCTGAATGCCGTTGATGGCGATAATGCCGCACACGATGGTGAACACGCCGCCGATGACGGCCGTCGGGATCGAAGAGATCAAGGCAGCCAGTTTGCCCGAGCAGCCGAAGATGACGAACCAGACGCCTACGGCCAGGAAAACGCGACGGCTTGCGATGCCCGTGATGGAGATGATGCCGGCATTGGTGGAATACCCCGTCACCGGCGTCGAACCGACCAAGGAAGCGATCAGGCAGCTGATGCCTTCCCCGATCACGCCCCGGTTGAGGTTTTTGTCCGTTAACGGTTTATCGATGACGTTGCTGACGGCAAACCATGTGCCTGTCGTTTCGGCCAGCAGAACGAAATAGATAATGACCATGGTAACGATCGCCGAGAAGTTAAAGGAAAAGCCGAAGTCGGCAAAAGGGAGCTGCGGCATGCTGAACCATTTGGCGCTGCTCACCGCGGAAAAGTCCAACACGCCCATCACATTCGCCGAAATACATCCGACGATTAACGCGACCATGACCGAAATGATGCGGAAGATGGAGCCTTTGTTCCGGAACAGGGAACCCAGGATGACGAAAATAATGAGCACCGCGCCCGAAATGAGGGCCAGCAGCACGTTTTGGTTGATCGTCGCGTCCTTGGCACCGTAGATATTGTCCCGGATAGCCACTGGCAGCAAAGAAAGGCCCACAATAAAAATAATCGTGCCGCCAACGATCGGCGGAATGAACGTTTTGACGATTTTATTGAAAATGCCGGTAAAGCCCAACACAATCACCAAAACCGCGCCAACCAAACCGGCGCCCAACACGGAATTCCAGCCCAATTGCCCGCCGCCGCTGGCGGCATAAATGCTGACGATCGCGCCAAGCGGAACATACGAAGGACCTTGGGCGACAGGCAGCTTCATGCAAAAATACGTTTGTACGATCGTGGCCAGCCCGGCCGCAATAAAGGTCGCCTGAATCAGAGCGCTGGACTGGCCGGACGAGAGGCCGATCAACATCGCGATCAGGAAAGGCACGACGTAGACGTCCATGGCGACGACGTGCTGCAAACCGAGGAGGATGGATTTGCCGACCGAAATTTTTTCGTCCGGTGAAACGGTTAATTGTGGAGCGTGGTTTTGCGTGTCTGCTTGTGTTTTCACTCAGGAGTACACCTCGAATTTTTTGGATGGTTTCCCGCGAAATGCGGTTTTGTCATTAGTCGAAAGAACGTCGAACATGGCAACGGGCCGCTGCGCTATGTTTATCGCGTATGCACTTTTTCGCCCTGTACCCAGACTTCGCGGATGTTCTCCGGCCGGGTCAGGTACATGATTTTTTGGAAAATGTCATGCAAATCTTCGTTCTCGTTAAAAATCGGCAGTTTGGCAGACGGCAGCTTGGTGTCGATGATCTGCACGTCCCAGGCATATTTTTCTTGAATGCGGCCGATCGGTAAGCTTAGGCTTTCGCCGCCGCCGGCTGTCGCCAGATAAAACGCCTCGTCGACCGTAATGCGCGATCCCGGTACGCCGCGGCCTTCGGCAGGAAGGGCAGGGTTCACGCCATCTTCCAGCATTCTCGAGGACATGACGGCTTGTCTGACGTTGTCGAACAGGCTCGGCGAAAAACCTCCCGAAATGTCGGTCCCGAGGCCGATGTCCACGCCTTTGGCATGGAAATGGGCAACGGGGATGACGCTGTTGGCAAAATAGGCATTGGATATCGGGCAGTGGGCAATCGCCGTTCCCGTTTCGGCAAACAAATCGGCGTCATCGTCGCTCAGAAAATTACAGTGGGCCATGACGGACTTGTCGCGCAGCAGCCCAAAATCATGCAGGGCAAAAGCATCGTTTTTCCCGAACCGGTCTTGCACGTAACCGTGCGCCCAGTCGCTTTCGCTGCAATGCGATTGCACGTACGCGTCGTATTTTTTCGCCAGCTCCCCCAAACCTTGTAACGCCTCATCCGTGCAGCTTGGAATGAACCTTGGCGTCACGACGGGGAATACGCCTTGTTTGGTCGTTTTGGACAACTCTTTGACGGCGAGAATAAATTCCTCCGTATCGGCCAGGGCCGTTTGGGTATCCGCGTCGCGGTAGTTTTCCGGGTTTTGCTCCGGATCATCCATGACGACCTTCCCGACGAGTCCGCGTTGGCCTTTGTCGGCGCAAATCTGGGCTAACAATAAGCTGGCTTCTTTATGCACGGTGGCAAAATAGAGTGCCGTCGTCGTGCCGTTGGCGAGCAAGTTGCGGACCAAATCGTCGTAGACCTCCTGCGCAAAATCGAGATCCGAAAACTTGGCTTCCAGCGGGAAGGTATAGGTATTGAGCCAATCATAAAGCGGAATGTCCAGTGCCGTCCCGGACTGAGCCCATTGCGGCGCGTGCACATGCAGATCGATGAAGCCGGGAAGCAGGTACTGGCCTTCGGCTAGCTGATGGAAGTTGTCTTTCCCTTGATAAGCGTCCAGCAAAGGCTGGTAATCTGTATCGCCCGGAGCGACGATTTTTTCGATCATGCCGTCCGGATTGATGCAGAACAGATGGTCTTGCAAGATTTCAATTTCTTTGGAGGATTTGCTAGAAAATGCCGTTCCACGAAACAGTTGCTTATATTTATTCATTTTAACCGCCTTAATGTTCGTTTTTGGATGGTTTATCTGTTATTATATGCGCTGAAAAATGATAAGTCTATATCAAAAGGCGAATGTTTTGGGATCTGTCACGGCATTGGGTTTTTAGCAGGGGGATGCGATGAGGCTCCTTAGGGTCAAGGATGATTGGCCTGACAAAAATGCCGAAGGATGACCGTAGGGGGCAGCAAAATATGTACGTTACGATTCCGCGTGAATTGCACCTTTTCGTAGATACAAAATGGAAGGACGGGAACATGAGCCAAGCTTATGTGACCGGGCTGTCTAATGGCACGGCTGCCATTTATTCGGACGTGACCGAAGAAAAAAGGGGGAGCGGAGCCTATTTTAGGCCCCATGACCTGCCGTAAGCCGCCTATTCTTCGTGTTTGAACATAACGGCGAGAATGGTTTTGGATGCCATGAACGTATCTTACGACGGGGTCGCCGTCAAAGTTGAGCTGGATCGAAGCGACGACGCCAAAACGGTTTTTAAGTACCAAATCGACATTAAGGGATCCATCGATGAGGAAACCAAGGGGATTGTCTTCAGAAAAGTGATGAACTGTCCGGTTAAAAAACGTTGTCGAAGCAGCTGGAATTTATTCAGGAAAGCAGCTTCATTTGATCAATAAAGTTTAGAGGTCGCAAGGGTTGGTGGATGCGTACGGATTAAGCAGGCAGATCATTCCAGTCTATGTTAATGTAATCAGTGTTCGAATGGTTTGAATATCGGGTGTCTGAACAGGCAGTCGCCTAACTTTAAGGGGGAGAAAAATGGCTATTTATTTTGTGAGGCATGGCGCGGACGATGAAGGGTATCGCGGGGGATGGAGTCAAAGAGGACTGAATGTGGAAGGTTATAGGCAATCCGAAAAGCTGGGTTGTTATCTCAAGGATAACCAAAGCACTTATCAAATACATCGCATCGTGAGCAGTGACTTGCAACGGGCTTTGGATACCGCGAATGAGATTGCCAGGTTTCTGAATTTGACCGTTGAAAGCAACAACCAATGGAGAGAAACGAATAACGGCGTCATTGCCGGAATGCCTAATGAGATCGTTAATGAACGCTTCCCTGGGTTGTATTTCTCGAGTTTACGGATGGACGAAAAGTATCTCGGCGGTGAAAGTCCACTGGAGTTTTATTCGCGAATTCAAGAAACTTTCAAAGGGTTATGTGAAGAGCAATCATCCAAAAATCATCTTGAGAATGTCATTATTGTGACTCATGGCGGGGTGATCAATATCGTTTACCACATGCTAAAGGGATTGGAATGGACCAATAAAAATAAATCGTTCCCAGATTCAAATACAGGCATTCATAAAGTGGAGCATATCAATGGGCAATGGACGCTCACCTTAGAAAACTTTCTGGAGCATGTATAGTCTCTAGGGGGGAGCGCTTACGTTAATGCTCGCGCGCACGGAATGGATGGGGCCGTCCTTGGCCTGCATGGCGTGAAGTACATTTTTGTATTAAATAGTCCGGATCAGCATTTGAACGAGATGAAGAAAGTCATTTTGCCGCAAGGTAAAATCTGCTCGATCCTGCCGTTCGAACAGCCGGTTGATCTTGAAGCTTTTTTTGCAAAAAGCGTGACGCTGGTTTGGGAGCTGATGTTCACCCGTTCGATGTTCCAGACGGAGGATATGATCGAGCAGCACCGGCTGCTGAATGAGGTGTCCCATGGGGTGGATGCGGGGAAAATCCGAACAACCCTAAAAGAGCGGTTAACGCCCCTGAATCCGGATAACATGAAAGAAGCCTTCCGCAAAAGTCTGTCCGGCAGCATGCTCGGCAAGATCGTTTTGGAAGGATTTGAAGGCATGTAAACTTTGGCCGAAATACAGCTGAACTGTCGGGAGCCCTAACATTCCCCGCTAGCCCCGTCAAAGTGAGACTTTCCCCAGGGAACTTCAACGGTTTTCTGCAGCCTTTGGAAGGATGTTCTCTCCAAGCATTGGGGAGTTATTTCGAGGAATTTTGCAAAAAAGCAAAATCGTTCCCTATCATGGATGGCCGGAAAATGGGTTCTTATAGGCATAATTGCAATTATTTGGGAGAAAAATGTTATGGATGAAAATGGCTATATTTAGCTGAATATCACCATTTTTGGGGTTTGTAACCTTTTGCATATTGCTGGTACACTTCAAACAAGGTCTATGAAAAGAGGGATAAGAGAGTGCGGAAATAGAGTTGCGCGAGAAAAAATCCAAGCGAAAAGAGGTAGCACGATGAAAAAAACGGTGAAAAGTACGGCGGCTATTCTTTCTTTGACTCTCGGACTCAGCGGTTTTTTGCCAGTGGCGAATATCGCCAACCCTAGTGCGCACGCCAGCGATTATATCGGTTCGGGCTCCAGCAGCAGCGACGAGTACATTGTCCTTGGTTCTTATTACCTTTCCAAAGATCAAGTCAAACATATGGCCAGCGTGATGAGAGGAATGACAAGCGGCGGGGCAACCATCGCCGAAACCTTGATCGGTTTCCTGGGGGGCGGCGCGACAGTGGTCATGGCGGCTACGGCGCTTTCGGCCAATGCGCAGCTTCAGACCGAAGTTTTGTATGCGGCGGATCATAACATGCGGGTTCATGTCGTGATTAAGGATAAGAAAATGCATACTTCCTATTCGACTGTGGTTACGTATACCGCAGTAAAATAATAGATCGAACGTCAGCATGAACGATAACCATTCTTTTGCAAAAGCTTTTCAAGCTGTATTTCCGCAACTCTTGCATCTGCGTTTTCAGCGACCTGGAACAAAGATCTGATGCAGACATGATCCGATGTTAGTATCGCCAAGCGGCAGGATATGATTATCCTGTCGTTTTTCGTGTTTGGGATTTAGGAATTTATGAACCCGGGCTTTATACGGGTAACATAAACTATGATAGGGGATTTAGGCGGGAACGTAACGTACATCGCGGATCAGTTCGGATTCTTTTCCGATTTGAACAAAGGGGGCGGGATTATAATAAATGCCGATATCGATATCGGAGCCGGGATGATGCGTTCCCTTCGCTCTTGAACCGCCCAATACCAGGGCTTGCATGCCGTCGACTTGCTTTAGAACTTCTACGATGTTTGAAATGATCGCTTGCGCATCCATGTTTTTTCACTCCGCTTCCAAGTTTGACTTTATCTCATCATAAACGATTTGGCTCTTTAGCGAATAGGTAGTAGATCGTTTAAAAAATCTGGTCCGCCTCAGCCTCCCAATATTAAAAATTCCTCAAAATTTTTCTTTTCCCAAATTTGAACCTTACTTCCACGTCTATGATCTTTGTTACATCCAAATCCTTGAAAATCAGCTACGCTTAACATGTAATAGATTTCACAATGTTGCACAGGAGGCGTGGCAATGCGAAAAAGATTGGTGATGATTGGCAACGGAATGGCGGGAGCACGGTGCATCGAGGAGATCCTTCGCCGCGACCGCGAGCGCTATGATGTGACGATGATCGGAGACGAACCTTATCCGAACTACAACCGCATCATGTTGTCCCCTGTGCTGCAGGGCAAAACGACGTTCGAGGAAATTACGATCAACGATTGGGATTGGTATCAATCCAATGATATACATTTGCTGGCGAATGAGCGCGCGGTGGCGATCGACCGGGAAGCAAAACAAGTCACGACGGATCGGGGAAGCGTGGTGCCTTATGACGAGCTGATTATCGCGACGGGGTCCAGCGCGTTTATTCTGCCGGTACCGGGGCATACGCTCGACGGCGTGATCGGCTTCCGGACGATTAACGACACCAAAATGATGCTGGAAGCGGCCAAACGCTACAAAAAGGCGGTCGTTATCGGGGGCGGACTGTTGGGCCTAGAAGCGGCGCGCGGGCTGATGAACCAAGGGATGGACGTGCATGTCGTGCATTTGCTGCCGTACTTGATGGAGATGCAGCTGGACCCGGCAGCCGCGAAGCTGCTGCAGCGGGACTTGGAAGCCCAGGGCATGAAGTTCCTGATGGAGAAAAAAACGACGGAAATCTACGGCGACGGCCGGGTGCAAGGGCTGCGATTCGAAGACGGCACCAGCGTCGAATGCGACCTTGTCGTGATGGCCGTCGGCATCCGGCCGAACGTCGCGCTGGCGCGTGACGCGGGGCTGGCGGTGGGCCGGGGCATCCAGGTCAACGACGTCATGCAAACGTCGGACCCTTGCGTATATGCGGTCGGCGAATGCGCCGAGCACCGCGGCATCGCTTATGGATTGGTGGCGCCGCTGTATGAGCAGGGCGTTGTGCTTGCAGACCATCTGACAGGCCGGCCGACGGAAGGGTACCATGGCAGCGTGTTGTCGACGCAGTTGAAGGTGGCGGGCTGTGATCTGTTCAGCGGCGGTGAAATTCATGCCGACGAGCACACGAAGGCAATCGTGGTGCAGGACGAATTTGCCGGAGCCTATAAAAAGGTGTTGGTCCGTGACGGAAAGGTCGTCGGGGTCGTTCTCTATGGGGATGTTTCGGACGGCAACCGGCTGTTCAACATGCTGAAAAAAGGAAGCGATATTCAGGAATATACGAGCGCATCGGTGCTGCACAAAGCCGGGGATGACGGCGGACTGGACGTGGCGGCGATCAGCGCGGACGAGACGATCTGCGGATGCAACGGCGTGACGAAAGGAAGAATCGTCGGCGCGATCCTCGAACATGGATTAACGACCTTCGACGAAGTCAAATCTTTGACGAAAGCCGGCGGCTCGTGCGGCAAATGCCGCGGCATGGTCGAAGCGATCCTCGCGCATACGCTCGGCGACAAATTCGATGCATCGGCGCAAAAAGCGGCCGGCATGTGCGGCTGCACCACGCTTTCCCGCGACGAGGTCGTCGCCGCGATCAAGGAGAAAGGGCTGCAGTCGCCAAGGGAAGTGCGCATCGTGCTTGGGTTTGCGCATGAGGAAGGCTGCTCCAAATGCCGTCCGGCGTTGAACTACTACTTGCGGATGCTGCGTCCCGAGACGTATGCCGACGACAAGGCTTCCCGGTACGTCAACGAGCGGATGGAAGGCAACATCCAGAAGGACGGCACCTTCTCCGTCATTCCGCGGATGTATGGCGGCACGACGACGCCGGAGGATCTGATCCGCATCGGCGAAGTGGCGAAAAAATACGAGGTGCCGCTGGTGAAAATCACGGGGGCCAGCCGCATTGGCCTGTACGGCGTGAAAAAAGAGGATGTCCCTAAAGTGTGGGAAGAGCTGGAGATGCGCTCGGGGTATGCCTACTCGAAATCGCTGCGGAACGTGAAGTCGTGCGTCGGCTCGAGATTTTGCCGCTTCGGCACGCAGGATTCGCTCGGGCTCGGCATTCGGCTAGAGCAGGAGATCGAGATGGTCGACACGCCGCACAAAATGAAAATGGGCGTCACCGGCTGCCCGCGGAATTGCGCCGAGGTGCTGACGAAGGATTTTGGCGTGGTGTGCGTAGAGAACGGATATCAGCTTTATTTCGGCGGCAACGGCGGCACCGAGGTCCGGGAATGCGACAGCCTGACGACGGTGGCAACGGAAGAGGATGTGATTCGTCTGGCCAAAGCCTACGTGCAGCTGTATCGGGAAACGGGCATCTACGGCGAACGCACGGCCCCTTGGGTGAACCGGATGGGCGCGGATTGGGTGCGCCAAATGCTGGCGGATGAAGCGGAAATCGAGATTTTGGTTGACCGGTTCGAGGCGGCAAAAAGAACCTACCGCGAAGCCTGGAAAGCCGCGCTCGACAACGAGGAACGCCGCAGCATGTACATGGTGGAAAAACCATAACGGGGAGGGAACCGCATGAGCGCTACAAAGGAACTGGTGAAAGTGATGAAGCTGGAGGACCTGAAGCCGCTGATCGGCAAGGAGGTTCAGGTGCGGGACGAAACGATCGCGTTATTCCGGCTGTCGAGCGGCGAGGTGCGCGCCGTAGGCAACCGGTGCCCGCACAAAAACGGGCCGCTGGCCGAGGGAATCGTGTCGGGCGAGTACGTGTTTTGCCCGCTGCATGATTGGAAAATCTCGCTGGCGACGGGTGACGTGCAAAAACCGGACGACGGCTGCATCGCCACGTACGAAACCGCGGTGATCGACGGTTACGTCTATGTTGGGGGGCGGAAGCATCATGCAAAACACGATCCAAATCGTTGAAAACGCCGGGATCGGCAAGGTAAACCTGCTGAACCGGAGTTTGGGGAAATATCTTGTGTCTTCGATGCTGGCCGGCCTGTTCGTTGGTTTTGGCATCATCCTGATCTTTACGATTGGCGGGTTGTTGTCCCCGGCCCATGCTCCCGCCACGAAAATCGTGATGGGGGTCAGCTTCGGCATCGCCTTGAGTCTTGTTTTGATGGCCGGATCGGATCTGTTTACCGGAAACAACTTCGTTATGGTCGTCAGCACGCTGAATAAAAAGACGACCTGGCTGGATACGGTCAAAATATGGCTGTACAGCTATGCCGGCAATTTTGCCGGGTCCATGCTGGTAGCGGCGATTTTCGTATTTACAGGTCTTGCGAAGGGCGGCACGGCCGATTTTATCAACAGCGCGGCAAGCGCCAAGATGAATGCGCCGTTTATGGAGCTGTTCATGCGCGGCATTTTGTGTAATACGCTCGTTTGTCTCGCGGTGTGGTGCTCCATGAAGCTGAAGGAAGAAATCGCGAAGCTGGTCATGATTTTCTGGTGCCTGTTCGCCTTTATTACTTCCGGGTTCGAGCACAGCGTGGCGAACATGACGCTGCTGTCGATTTCGCTGTTCATCCCGCATCCGGAGACGGTCTCGTGGGCGGGAATGGCCGCGAATTTGATCCCGGTCACGCTCGGCAACATGGTCGGCGGCATTTTGTTCGTCGGCATCGCTTATTGGTATATTGCGAGGGATTAAGGGGCAGGGCAAAACAGGACTGCTCTATAGAAATGCAGGCATGCCGCCTGTCGCTGCTTTACGAAAGCGGGGACGGCGGCTTTTTTGCCTGGCCGGATGCCGGTAGGGGCGCATAGAAACGCTCAGTCCAATAACACAGCTATTAGCAGATCGGGCTGCTTCTTCTCGCTGCATCCGCTTGTACAAATAACGGCGAAGTGCCTAATAGGGTGGATAGTTCACCACTTCTGCAGATGAAATGGCATCCGGTGAGGCCATGCCGCGTTCCGGCGTTCCGATCCATATCTCTACAACCGCAGCAGCTCGACCGACGAAGGTGAAGTCACTGCATGAGGGCGGATCCCAAATTGTAACGGTTGTGCGCGAAGGCGGATCTCAAAATGTAACGATTGTGCGCGAAGGCGGATCCCAAAATGTAACGATGGTGCCCGAAGGCGGATCCCAAATTGTAACGGTTGTGCGCGAAGGCGGGTCCCCAAAATGTAACGGTTGTGACGGCGCTTATTTCGCTCAAATTGTGGATTTGCAAATTCTAACGGATATCAGTGAGCTTATTTTGCAGGAATACGTCGCTGTGTCCCCAGAATTGCCTAAATAACGTTACCCAGAACCGTTAAAAATACAAAACCTGCCGTTTCCCGGTATTAGCCGCTGTGGCAACCGTTAGAATTTGAGACCAGCGATTTCGGGCAAAAAAGCGCGGGTTAGCATAACGAAGTCTTTATGCTCCGCGGCTTCCGCAAGTCCTTATGTTTCGCGGCTTCCGCGAGTAACTCATAACACCATAGGCTCCATGTTCCATGTCAAATCGCTCTATTAGCCTAGTAAATCTGCAGATGAAGTGGCATCCGGTTAGGCGATGCCGCGTTCCGGCGTTCCGATCCATATCTCTGCAACAGCAGCGGCTCGACCGACAAAGGTGGAGGGACTGCCTGAGGGCGGATCCCAAATTGTGATGGTTGTGCTCGAAGGCGGATCCCAAATTGTAACGGTTGTACCCGAAGGTGGATCTCAAAATGTAACGATGGTGCCCGAAGGCGGATCCCAAAATGTAACGGTTGTACCAGCGCTTATTTCGCTCAAATTGTGGATTTGCAAATTCTAACGGATACCAGTGAGCTTATTTTGGAGGAATACATCGCTGTGTCCCCAGAATTGCCTAAATAACGTTACCCAGAACCGTTAAAAATTCAAAACCTGCCGTTTCCCGGTATTAACCGCTGTGGCAACCGTTAGAATTTGAGACCAGCGATTTCGGGCATAAAAAGCGCGGGTTAGCATAACGAAGTCCTAATGTTTTGCGGTTTCCGCAAGTCCTAATGTTTTGCGGTTTCCGCAAGTCCTAATGTTTCGCGGCTTCCACAAGTCCTAATGTTTCGCGGCTTCCACAAGTCCTTATGCTTCGCGGCTTCCGCGAGTAACTCATAACACCATAGGCTCCATGTTCCATGTCAAATCGCTCTATTAGCCTAGTAAATCTGCAGATGAAGTGGCATCCGGTTAGGCGATGCCGTATTCCGGCGTTCCGATCCATATCTCTACAACCGCAGCAGCTCGACCGACAAAGGTGGAGGGGCTGCATGAGGGCGGATCCCAAATTGTAACGGTTGTACCCGAAGGCGGGTCCCCAAAATGTAACGGTTGTGCCAGCGCTTATTTCGCTCAAATTGTGGATTTGCAAATTCTAACGGATATCAGTGAGCTTATTTTGCAGGAATACGTCGCTATGTCCCCAGAATTGCCTAAATAACGTTAACCAGAACCGTTAAAAATTCAAAACCTGCCATTAGCCGGTATTAACGGCTGTGGCAACCGTTAGAATTTTGAGACCAGCGATTTCGGGCATAAAAAGCACGGGTTAGCGTAACGAAGTCCTTATGCTTCACGGCTTCCACAAGTCCTTATGTTTCACGGCTTCCGCAAGTTCATATGCTCCGCGGCTTCCGCAAGTCCTTATCACGGCTTTCACAAGTCCTTATGCTCCACGGCTTCCGCAAGTACTCATGACCGCATAGGCTCCATGTTCCATGCCAAATCGCTCTATTAGCCTAGCAAATATAGCTTTATTCACACAATGCAGCGAGGAGAAAGCTTCTTATTTCATATCCTGCCAGCTTTTGAAATCGTGAACGGCGAAGCCGCCATAACTTGCGTAGCGCGCCAATTGATTATGGGCGGACTGGAGTTCTTTTTCCATCGTCTCGTTGTTCATGGAAAAGAATGAGACCCGCGGGCCCTCGGCGCTTTTGACTGTTTCTACAGCAATCACAACTTTTTTCTTGAGCGTAGAGGCTTCCCTCAACATGGCCTGCGCATTTTCAACAATCCCATTGCTGCCTAATGCATGATTCCGATAATTCATGATGACGAGGCAGTCGAACTTTTCCAGCAGCCAGGCGCTCATGCTGTACTCCTTTCCGGGGACATGAATCGTATTCAGCCAATACGGAACGTCCATCGCAACGCTCAAGCCGCTGCCTTTGGTTTCTTTTTCGATCAGTCTCAAATTGTCCATCCAGCTCTCCAGAATCGCCTTATTGTCCTTGGTCCATTCGCTAAGCGCATAAGGCTCGATATCGAAATGCAGTCCCGTAAAGCGGGCGTCCGGGTGGGCAGAGGCATTATAGGTTTTAACCCAGGCGATGAATTTTTGAATATCCTCCTGCTTAGACTTATAGACCCATTCGGGGCGACCTTCAAGGGCTTCCACTTGCATTCCTGCGCTTGTGGCTTTTCGAATAAAACTCTCGTATATCGTCGGGGCGAGATCTCGATCCACCTGAAGGTAAATCGATGTTACGCCCTTCATTTTTGCGAAGTTTATGATATGATCCTGATCCTGTTGGATGATATGACTGTCCCATATCCAGGTTCCTTTCGGAACGTTGGCCACGGAAGTCGTGATGTTCGCCAGATGCTGGGCAGGCTGCCAATCCACGTTTGCATGCAGGGCTTCGCTGATGAAGCGCAGCGGAACCATCGTGCGGCCGTTTTTGAGCACCGCGGCCCCTTCAAAGTCGACTCTTTTCCCGTTTACCAGGGCATGATGATCGCCAATCACCAATGTAACGGTGTCACGGTTAAGAGTGATCGTCACTTGCTTTAATGTTCCGTTCCATTTCGTAGCGGCTCCGAGCTTGTCGGATACAAAAGCAAGCGGAACCATCGTCAGATTCGATTTCTGATCAATATAGGGTTGCTCATCCGGGAACTGTACATCACGCCCATCCACGGATACTCGAACTTCAGCAGCGTAAATAGTGGGGGTGAACGCCGCGAAACTTAACATGATCGCTAACGTGCATACTAGCCATTTTCTCATGGGTGAATTCCTTATCTTTTTGGATTTGTTCGTTTTCTTCCTGTTCGCGGTAGGGCCACACAATGAGATTATAAAGTGATCAATCCTTGGCAACAAGGTCAGTAGGTAGGAGGTTTGAAAGTGGAATACGACCGGATTTTTGTAAGGAATCATGAAGTGAATTTTCACTGTTAAGCTCGAAGTAGGCAATAACTCACATGCTGTAGTCTTGGGGGATCATCCAAGTTCATCTTAAGTTCATCCAAGATTATCTAAGTTCATCCAAGATCATCTTCTTACCTTTGGATATGGAATGATCCATTTTCCCAGCATTAAACCGCAAAAAACAAGCAGAATCGTAAGCGGCAGCGCGAGAGCCAGACCTCCGGCCAAGGTAATCAAGCTGATTTTGCCCGCATCGTAAAAACGGTAAAGCGCGTAGGACGCAAAGGGGATTTCAACCAAAATGGCGGTGATGACCCCCGCGGAATAGGCCCGCAGCAGCAAACTAAATACGACATGTTTAATTCCGTCGAGCAGTATCACGGCCAAAACCCCGGCGCAGAGCATGCTCAATTGGCCGTTCTTTTCGAACCGCATCACCGATAGGAAGGTAATCAAGCTGAGAACCGAACCAAGCAGCAGCACGGCGACCGTGAACTGCAGCGTAATGCTTTTGCCCGGATCGAGCAGGCGGTTCTCGAAGGCTATCCGGGAATGATTGCCGTGACTCCGCAGCCATTTCTCCATCAGGAGGATCTCTTCCCCGTCATGAATGAAAAAGGCGACCGGTATCAGCCAAATGAGTGTTTGCAGTGGAATTGGATCAAACGACATTAAAAAATCCAGCATCGTTACATCGAACCTCCCAAATCGAATTTTTAACTGAGTACTCACTCAAAATAATTCGGTAAAAAAGCTCCGTAGTCCATGTAAAAAAATATAAACTACGAAGCATCCGGACAGTCCTTTTAATGCGATTGCCCATGCAGGCCGTGAAGGAGGAGTTGGACAAGCTTGCGAACATACGACTCCTCATCGTACGTAAAGGAGTTTTTGCCGAAGCGGGAGTGGATCATATAATAAAGAAAGATGGAAGACGTCAGCATCGACATGGCGACTTCATACGTTCCTTCGGCTAACGGCTCTTTTTCCATCCCCTGCTTCAGCATGCTGCCGCCCGCAGATTCAATGCTTCCGATCAGTCGGAATACCTCCTCGGATACCGCTTCATCCTGGATCATTTCGGGCGACCAGATCAACGTCAGGTAGTCGATATGCTTTTTCAGAAATTGCAGGTATTCAAGGCCATACAGAACCAGCGCCTCTTCCAGCGTTCTGCCGGATAAATATCCGTCAATTTTTTGGGCTTGAATGGCAAAGGAAAAATTCCTCACGATATGCAGCAGCAGCTTTCTTTTGTCGCCAAAGTGGTAAAATATGAGTCCCTCCGCGACGCCGCATTCATTGGCGATTTCTTTCGTTGTGGTTCCGTGGAACCCTTTTTGTGAAAAAAGCTTGAGGGCGGCAGCGATGATGCGGTCTTTTTTAGAGTCCGCGTTATTAGAGTTGGCCAACGGCAATACGACCTTTCTTCATGTGCTTCATGTCATGGAATGCGATTTTGAGTGATTACTCAAATTATAGATCTGGGAATATTTTCTGTCAATGAGGCAAATCTGCTGTGCAATGATGTCATCCGCTGCAGCTCGTTGAAGCCAAATGCAGACGATGCAGAATATGACGTTTGGCACGCATTCTGACGATCATCGTAGGACGAACAGAGCTCATAGGTAAAAAGTCCGGCTGGAAGGCCTATCCCGAATTCGACAAAAAGGGGTCGGCAAAGCGCCCGAAGAAAACCCCGCCCGGACTTGCGGCACGGGAGCTTGGAACGGGTAGAGACCTGGAATTCGGCAATGATCGAGGGGGGGCCGTTCTTTAGGAAAAAGAGATCATTTTTCCATATCCTGATTGACACAATGAAAGCGCATTCATATACTGAGGCTTAAATTTATTTGTTAGTTATTTTAACTAATCAAGGTGGTGAAGCACATCGTGATCGGTCGGGGGAAAACCGGGAATACGAAAGTTATGAAGCAGATGAATCGGGAAGGCATATTGCACCAGCTGCGGCAGGAGCCCCGCTTGTCACGGGCCGAACTGGCAGCAAAAACCAAGCTTAGCCGCCCCTGCGTCTCGGCGCTGGTCGAAGAGATGATTGGGGAAGGGCTGATTCGGGAGGTTGGCACAGGCGAATCCAAAGGGGGACGAAAACCCATCTTGCTTGAATACAATGTGCAGGCTTACGCGGTGGTAGGCGCCGTCTTTGAGGGAAGCGAGCTCGAAATGGCGGTGGCCGACATGAAAGGCGAACTGATCGCGCAGGTCCATACCCGCTTGAACCAGCCGGTGGACGGCGAATCGGCGCTGCATGCGCTCGAAGTTACGCTTTCGCGCCTGCTTGATACAAGCGGTATGGATCGCGACCGGGTGATCGGGATCGGCGTCGGCCTGCCGGGAATTACGCAGCGCCTCAGCGGCACCGTCAGCCATGCCCCAAGTACGGGGTGGATGGATCTGCCCGTGGGCAAGGAAATCGAAGAACGCCTTCGATTGCCGGTCGTGCTGGATAACGACGTCAATATGATGACGCAAGGGGAATTTTTCGGCGGAGCCGGTTCCGGCGTGTCCAGCCTGGTCTACATGTATGTCGGAACGGGAATCGGAGCCGGCATCATCATCGACAAGCAGCTGTACCGGGGGAGCAGGGAAGCCTCCGGGGAGATCGGTTATATGCGGATCGGCGATTCGCCTGGACGGCGGAAGGACGAATTCGGCGTGTTTGAGAAAAATTTCTCGGTTGCCGGCATTCAGGGGAAAGCGAAGGCGCTTGGTCTCCGCGTGGACCCGGAGGGGAGCATTCTCAAGCAGCTGATCCAGCTGGGCGAGGAAAACCATCCGCAAGCGGAGAGGCTGCTCGATGAAGTGTACCACGGATGGGCATCGGGGATCGCCAATACGGTCAGCGTGCTCGATCCGGAGAGGCTCGTCCTGAGCGGCGAAATGGTGCATCTGAACGAAGCGGGACTGAACCGGATCCGCGAGCTGTTGTTCGATTGGGTGCCCGTGGTGCCGGACATCCGTCTGGCGGCGCTGCGCGAACGCGCGGGTTTGCTGGGTGCGGTGCATAGTGTTTTGGAAGCGCATTCTTCAGCAGCGATGGGGGCTAGAATCTAAAATTCGGTTTTAAAATTTGGCCCAGCGCATAATTAGTACTTAACAAGAAGCGGAGTAGCGGAGGGGACGGAATCGATCCGAAGAAGCGACAGTGATCGGAAGAACGATCTGGAGCCGTAGCGGTCAACAAGCATCATATCAAGAACTAATTTCAGTATGAAATCTAAAAATCAGGGGGAATCCGAATCATGAAAAAGAAATGGTCGAAGCTTGGCATGTTAGGAGTGGCGCTGGCGATGACGGTCGGTCTGACGGCTTGCGGCGGGGGAGAAAAGGAGCAACCGGCAGCCTCCGGCGGAGACAGCGGGAAAAAAGGATCGCAGAAGCTGGTCATCTATACCGCCCGCGACAAAAACGTCGTGGAGCAGATCCTACCGAAGTTTGAGGAACAGAACCCGGATATCGACGTCGAAGTGATGACGATGGGCGCCCAGCAGATCATGGAGCGGGTCCGCGGCGAGAAAGCGAATCCGCAGGCCGACTTCTGGTGGGGCGGAACGCAATCCTCTTTTATAACGGCGGCCAATGAAGGACTGCTGGAATCGTACAAACCAAGCTTCGCGGACAGCGTGCCGGCCGAATACAAAGACGCGCAGGACCGCTGGTACGGCGAGATGCTCCTGCCCGAGGTCATCATGTACAATTCCGAAGCGATCAAGGAAGCGGATGCGCCGAAGGATTGGGACGATCTGCTCGACCCGAAATGGAAGGATCAAATTTTGATCCGGGGCGTCATGGCTTCCGGGACGATGCGGACGATCTACGATGCGATGATTTACCGCCAAGATCCCGCAAATCCGGAGAAAGGTTACGAATGGCTCAAAAAGCTCGATGCCAACACGAAAGAATACACCCAGGATCCGACCCAGCTTTACTTGAAGCTTGCCCGGCAGGAAGGAACGCTGTCGCTTTGGAATCTGCAGGACATCCTGATCCAGAAGGAACTGCAGAAGCAGCCTTTTGATTATATTTATCCGGCGAGCGGCGCGCCGATTTTGGTCGACGGGGTCGGGATCGTCAAAGGCGCCAAAAATATGGATGCCGCCAAGAAGTTCTTCGATTTTCTCTTCGATAAGGACCAGCTGAAGGAGAAGGCGGATAAGCTGTTCCAGATCCCAACCCGGACCGACGTCGACAAAAGCGAGTTCCCGGACTGGTACAAAAAGCTGGATGCCAAGCCGCTGGATCTGGACTGGCAGGTTCTTGCGGAGAAAGAGAAAGAGTGGATGCAATATTGGGATGAAAACATCAAAGGCAAAGGCGGAAAGTAACAGCCGAATCGAAATCGGCTCCATCCGGACCATCATGGGGGGCCGATATGGATGGAATGAGGGGCCGGCCAGGGACGGCAGCGCTGGCGGGGGAAACCCCGCCCGGCCATTCGGTACGCCCCTAACAATTCCTAACTGCATCTTACAGAGAATGACTTGAGGGAGGATTCATTATGATCGGAGTGACGCTGGATCGCGTCAGCAAAACCTTTGGCGCAGCCAAAGGTGTGGAGAATGTGGACGTACATATCAAGCCGGGCGAGTTTTTTACCTTTTTGGGTCCGAGCGGCTGCGGCAAAACGACGACATTGCGCATGATTGCCGGCTTTTATTATCCAAGCGACGGGCGCATCCTGTTTGGCGAGCAAAACGTCACCCACATGCCGCCGAATAAACGCAATACGGGGATGGTGTTCCAGAACTATGCGTTGTTCCCGCACATGACCGTGTTTGAGAATATTGCTTTCGGTCTCCAAGTCCGTAAACAGGGAAAGGCGGAGATCCACGACAAAGTGACCCGGGCCCAAAAGCTTGTGCACCTGGACGGTTACGGGCAGCGCCGCATCGACCAATTGTCGGGAGGGCAGCAGCAGCGGGTAGCGTTGGCGCGAGCTTTGGTGATCGAACCGAATATTCTCCTGCTCGATGAACCTTTGTCCAATCTGGATGCTAAGCTGCGCGAAGAAACAAGGCAGGAAATCAAAAGGCTCCAGCTGGAGCTCGGCATCACGACGATCTACGTCACGCACGACCAATCGGAAGCGATGTCGATGTCGGACCGCATCATGGTCATGAAGGACGGCGTCGTGCAGCAGATCGGTACCCCGCATGAAATTTACAACCGGCCGGCCAACCGTTTCGTCGCTTCGTTCATCGGCGAGTCGAATCTGTGGGAGGGAACGGTGGAACGGCTCGAAGGCGGCACGGTCGACGTTCGTTTAACGCCGGACGTGCTGCTGACCGGCCTTGCCGAAAACGCTTCGCCGGAATGCAAGCTGGCGGTCGGGCAAAAGGTAACGCTGTCGGTACGGCCCGAAGCGATCCGGGAAGCTAGCCCGTCGGAACGCGGCGAAGCGAATACGATGGCGGCCAAAGTGCTGCTGTCGGAGTTCACCGGCATCAGCGTCAATTATATCGCGCAGGCCGGTCCGCTGTCCGTGAAGGCGATGTTCGTCGGGCAGGGGCACCGGATGCGGAACCGGGATGAGGACGTTTGGTTTGCCGTAGCCCGGGACAGCATTTATTTTTTGGGATAAGGGGTGAGCCGAAAAAATGAGCAAACCGGAACCACAATTGACACCGCCAACCATTCGTCCGGTCAGCCGCTGGAATTCGGTGACGGCATCGCCGCATTTTGTGTACGTGCTGATCGCACCGTTATTCCTCATTCTTCTGGGGTATGTCATCTATCCTTTTTTCCAGACCTTCCTGCAAAGCGTCAAGACGGACGGCAACTTTTCGCTCCAAAACTACTCCCGGTTTTTTAGCCTGGAGCATACGGCCAATTTGGAGGCGCTTTGGACGAGCGTGTATATCTCGGTGCTAAGCGTGATCACCTGCGGCATCGTCGGGGTAGGGATGGCGTTCCTGCTGGAAAGGTACGAGTTCCCGGGACGCAAGCTGCTTTCGGTGCTTGTGCTTGTGCCGATGGCTTTGCCGCCGCTGATCGGGGTGCTTTCGTTTGAATTTTTGTACGGTTCAAGTGGCATCATCCCGCGCGGATTGCAGCATTTGCTGCATTTGGAAAAGCCGCCTTTTACCCTAAAGGGCATTTGGGGCGTGCTTGTGGTTCATACGTTTACGATGTACACCTATTTTTATATGACGGCATCGTCGGCGATCCGGGGACTTGATCCGTCGCTGGAGGAGGCTGCGGCCAACCTGGGAGCGAACCGATTCACGGTCTGGCGCCGGGTGATTCTGCCGATGCTGACGCCGGCCATCGTTGCGGCATCGCTGCTCGTCTTTATGATTTCGATGGCATCGTATACCGCGCCGCTTATTTTCGGGATCGAACGGACGATGACGATGCAGATTTACCTGTCGCGCACCAACGGCGACCTGGACATGGCTTCGACGCAATCGACGCTGCTGTCGGTCGTGTCCATCCTGTTCCTCGTTTTGATGAGATGGTATCAGGGCGCCCGGAACTACCAGAACATGAGCAAGGGCGTCAGCGTTCATCGGACCGAGGTGAAAAGCAAAGCCGGCAGAAATACCGCAATGGTGTTGTCCTTCCTTGGGGTGCTGGTGCTCATGCTGCCGATTCTCGTCATCGTGCTGCTCGCTTTTTCGGAAGACGGGAAATGGACGACCCAGGTTCTGCCGCCGTCTTATACGCTGGATCATTTTAAGGATTTGTTCACCGACAGCAAAACGTGGCGCCCGATCGCGAACAGCTTCAAGATCAGCATCGCAGCGACGATCGGCAACCTGCTGTTTGGCGTTGCGGCGGCATACGCCGTCGTACGCATGAAATTCAAAGGCAAGACGCTGCTCGATATTTTGATCATGCTGCCTTGGGCGCTTCCGGGCACGGTCGTTGCCGTCAACCTGATTACGGCATTCAGCGAGCCGAATGCGTTTTCCTTCGGCCAGGTGCTGATCGGCAGCTTCTGGATTTTGCCGCTCGCTTATTTTGTACGGCATCTGCCGCTGATCTTCCGCTCGACTTCGTCGACGCTGATGCAAACCGACCGCTCCGTGGAGGAAGCGGCCCGCAATTTGGGGGCATCCTGGTGGTATGCGTTCCGCCGCGTCGTATTTCCGATGGCGCTGAGCGGCATCCTTGCCGGCACGCTGCTGGCTCTGGTGGAAGGCATCGGCGAGTTTGTCGCTTCGATTCTGCTGTACACGAACAAGACGACGCCGATCTCCGTCGAAATCTTCCAGCGGATGTACGCGTTCGAGTTCGGTACCGCCTGCGCTTACGGCGTGCTGCAAATCGTGATGATTATTTTGGTTCTTTATGTTTCCCGCAAGCTGACCGGCGGCAATGCCGGGTCTGCCATTTGACGATAGATTTTTTCTTGGAGTTAAAGCGGCACGGACGACACTCTTTCATTACGCGGACGCCCTGCATTCCATCCGGGCTTCCCGCGATAATGATACAGGCGGGCGCCGGCGTTTGCCGGTGCGAGCCACAACTACGCTTGATGGAGGAGATGCGAATTGAATCAAATCAGCGCAAAACGCAGGACGAAAAAATGGGTGGCGGCTTCGCTCAGTCTGGTGCTGGCCGGAACGATGGCTTTTCAAGCCGGTCCCCCAAAAGCGGCTGCAGACAGAGGGGTGGTTGATTTATGGAAGGCGATCAAGCCGCTCACTACCATCGCAAGCGCGATGAATACGGGAGCTCACCCGGATGATGAGCACAGCGCGACGCTGGCGTATCTTTCTTTGGGACTCGGCGTGGATACCTACAGCGTCATCGCCAATCGTGGAGAAGGCGGGCAAAACGAAATCGGAAGCGAGCTCGGCAACGCCCTCGGCATCATCCGCACCCGGGAGCTGCAGGAAGCGTCCAAGATCACCAACGTTACGCTGGCGAACTTGAGCCAAAAGCTGAACGACCCGATCTATGATTTCGGCTTCTCCAAAAGCCCGGATGAAACGCTCGCCAAATGGGGCGAAGACGTCGCTTATGAACGGCTGATCCGCCAAATCCGGGAGAAACGTCCGGACGTGCTCATTCCGGCCTTCCTGAACGAACCTTCGACGCACGGACATCACCGGGCCGTGAATGTGCTGACCGTACGGGCGTTTAAGGATGCAGGCAATCCGCAGGTTTTCCCTGAGCAGATCAAGGAAGGGCTCCAGCCATGGCAGCCGAAGAAGCTGTATGTGCCGGCCTCGGATAAAGATTATGACGTCTCCCTGCCGGTAAACGAATATAGCGAGCTGTACGGCGCTTCGTATGCCCAGCTGGGCGAAGAATCGCGGTATATGCACAAGAGCCAAGGCATGGGAAGACCAATCGACGAAGGTCAAGGTACGGCGTATTACAAGCTGAAGGAATCGGCGGACGGCAAAAAAGCCGGCGGCAAGCCCGAAACGTCGCTTTTTGGCGGGATTGCCTTCACGTTCGAGGATTTGGCGCAAGAGCTGGATGTAAAGGGAAAGGACAACAAGGTCGTCAAGCAGCTGAAAACGCTGCAGCAAGATGCAAACGAAGTCATTGCCGCGTATCCATCATTTGCGAAAGTGGCCCGCGAAGTCCATGAGATGAAAGCGGACGTCAACACTGCCGTCGAGCTGGTAAAGGCGTCGTCCTTGGAGCAAGCGGCGAAAAACGATCTGCTGCACCGGCTGAAAGTGAAGGAGAAGCAGCTTGATAAGGCAAGCCAGGAAGCGACATCGACCGTGGTTAAAGTGAAACCCGAGACCGGCGAGCTGATTCCGGGGCAAACCACGAAAGTGACGGTGACCGCTTTTAACGGCGGCGAGGTGGACATCCGCAAAGTCCATCTGAAGCTGAATGTGCCGGAAGGCTGGACCGCGAAGGCGGCTGGGGCGGACAGCTTCGACAAGCTTGCCAAAAACCAGACGGTCAAAACGGTGTTTGAAGTCACGGTTCCCAAGCAGGCGGAGGACTTTAACCCTTATGCCCTTCCGCTGATTTCCGCGGATATCCGGTATGAAGCGTTCGGTACGGAAACGTTGCTACATGCCATTCCGGACAATGCGGTAGCGGTGCTGCCGCCGGTGGCGTTGTCGCTGAGCCCGGAAGCGGCGGTGCTGAATACGCTGAAGCCGGAAGAGCCGATATCGGTCAAGGTTACGGCGACGAATTTTGCGCCGGGTGCGGAGAAAACCAAAGTTTCGCTGAAATTGCCGGAAGGCTGGACCGCAGAACCCGCGGTGCAGGAATTGAGCTTTGCCGCTAAATACGAGACCAAAACGGCTGAGTTTACGGTCAAGGCACCGGCGAGTGTCAAAGCGGGAAGTTACAACCTGGCGGCTATAGCCAACGCCGGCACGTCAGACAGCAGCAGAACGGTGCAGGTGATCCAGTACCCGCATATCGGCAAAACCTACTACGTCAAACCGGCCAATCTTGCCGTCCAGGCGTTTGATCTGAAGGTGCCGCAAGGACTGAAGGTCGGATATGTGTCCAGCGGATTTGACAATATCGATCAGGTACTGCGCCAAGTGGGTGTCAATGTGACGAATCTGGACACCAAAACGATCCAGTTCGGCGACCTGTCGCAGTACGACACGATCGTGCTCGGCATCCGGGCTTATGCCTTCCGTCCGGAGCTGATTCCAAGCAACCAGCGTCTGCTCGATTATGCCAAAAACGGCGGCAACCTGGTCGTCCAATACCACAAGCCGGAGGACAAATGGTCGCCGGATCTGGCTCCGTATCCGATCAAGATCGGTCAGCCGCTGATCCAGTGGCGCGTCACGGACGAAAATTCCAAGGTCACGATGCTGGCGCCGGAGCATCCGATCTTTAACACGCCGAATAAAATTACGGACGCCGACTGGCAAAATTGGATTCAGGACCGCTCCGCGTACAACCCGTCCGAATGGGGCAAGGAGTATACGGAGCTGATCTCGAACGGAGATCCAGGCGAAAAAGAGTTTACCGGCACGTTCCTGACGGCTGACTACGGCAAAGGTACTTACACGTACAGCTCGCTGGTTTGGTACCGCGAAATGCCAAGCCTTGTGCCGGGTTCGATCCGGATGTTCGTTAACATGATCAGCCTGAAACAAGGTGAGGCGGCGTCAGCCGGGGTGACTGCTCCGACTAAGTAAATATGTGTTAGGAGTCCGAGCTGGAAACAAGGAAGTTTAAGGTAGGGCGGGCACGTCGTAAAGCTAAAGCCGCTTAACGCGTGCCTCTGCCTTCTGTCAAACAACCAAGCGCAGTTTCGGGGCAAAGTTGGACGAAGGTACATAGGAAATGAGGCACATGGGATTTGATTTTATATGAGTTGAAATAACTCGACATCGGCGAGGTAGCGGAGGGGACGGAATCGATTCTTACGAAGCTAAAAGCTTTTTGCAAAAAAGCTACTTCGGAAGCATATGCTGCGTTCGGCCGAAAGCTTTTCGAAGAAAAGCTAGCATCGGAAGCATAAGCTGTCTCCGAATTTCTACCGCTAGGAACATTAAAATCATAGAAATTTGGAGGCGGGCAGCGATCGGAAGAACATTTCATCCGGAAGCCGCAACCGTACAGTTCAACTGAAATCACAAGATCATTACAGAAAGGATCTGAACAACATGAGGAATCGGGAACAAATTTTAGAGGAGGAAGGCAAGCTTTTTCCGGGCCGCACCTATACGGAAGTCGTGCTCGCGCCTGCTTTTGACGAAGCGAAAACCAGTCTGCTGGCGCCGATGATGGCGATCAACAAAGCGCATCTCATCATGCTGAAAGAGCAGGGACTGGTTACCGAAGAAGAAGCGGGGCAAATCGCGGCGGCGATTCGCGGCCTCGATCTGGAGGAGCTTCGCCAGGCCGAATATACCGGACAGTTCGAGGATTTGTTTTTCCAGGTCGAGCATCAATTGCATGCGGCGGCCGGTGACATCGCGGACAATCTGCATCTGGCCCGCAGCCGCAACGATATGGGCATCGCGATTTACCGGATCGTGCTGCGGGAGAACATGCTCGTCACGCTTCGCGGCGCTCTGGAGCTGAAGAGCCAGCTCCTTGCGTTTGCCGAGGAGCATGCCGATACGGTCATGATCGGGTATACCCATACGCAGCAGGCGCAGCCGACGACGCTCGCCCATTATATCCTGGCGATGACGGACTCGCTCGACCGCGATATCCGCCGGATGCAGGCGGCTTATGCCAACTGCAACCGGAGCAGCATGGGGGCGGCGGCGCTGACCACTTCAGGTTTTGCCATCAGCCGGGAGCGGATGCAGGAGCTGCTTGGCTTTGACGAGCTGATCTATAACTCCTACGATGCGATCGGCGGGGCCGATTACATCGGCGAAATCATGACGGCCGTGCAATTGGCGGCCATTAATTTGGGCCGATCGTCGCAGGATTTTCTGCTGTGGTGCACCCAGGAGTTCGGCATGCTGCGCGTCGCGGACCCTTATGTGCAGATCAGCTCCATTATGCCGCAAAAACGGAACCCGGTTTCGTTCGAACATATGCGCGCGCTATTGTCCAGCTGCGTGGGCAATGCCCAAACGGTGCTGACCATGATGCACAACACGCCGTTCGGCGACATCGTTGATACCGAAGACGACATGCAGCCTTACGCCTGGAAGGCGCTCAAGGTGTTGGACCGGATGTACCGCCTGCTCTCATGCGTCATCGGGACGATCGACGTCAACAAAGAGGTTCTCCGGAAGCGGGCCGAAGCCAGCTTCGCAACGGTGACCGAACTGGCGGATACGCTGGTCCGCACCGACCGTCTGTCCTTCCGCAATGCCCATCATATCGTGAGCCAAGTGGTAAAACGTTCCGTCGCCGCGGGGCTGGCGGCCAACGAAATTACGCTGGAGCTTGTCAACGAGATTGCGCTTCAGGTCATTGGCCGGAAATTGTCGCTGACTGCGGAGGAGCTGCGGTTGGCGCTGGATCCGGTTCATTTCGTGGATATCCGGACATTGCCGGGCGGACCTTCTCCGGCGGAAATCCGGCGTGCCATCGCTACGCGGAAAACAAGCCAGCAGAGTCAGGAGCAGTGGCTGGCTGCAGCCCGCTGCCGGGTCGAAGGAGCGCTGGCGGAGCTTGACCGAACGCTGGCCGGTTGGGGCGGCGGCTCATGATGGCAGCAAGAGTCCCTCTGCTGGCCTTGGACGGCGGAGGGACGAAATGTCTGGCCGTGTTCGCGGACATGGAGGGTCGAATGCTGGCGAGCGGGAGAGCGGGTTCCTGCAACTACCAGGGAACGGGACGGGAAGCGGCGGCGCTGGAGCTGACGCGGGCGATCCGGGAGGCCAAGCGGCAGTTGGCTGCGTCGGCCGCCGAAAGAGGAGAAGCGCCGCTTGAGTCCGGTGCCGCATCGGCATCTTCTGCCCGGAAGGAAAGGGAGGGCATCGCGGAAGACGGGCCGCTTGACGTGGCCTGCGCGGTATTTGGCGTAGCCGGCCTGGATACCGGGCATGATCGGCAAGTGATCGAAGGGATGGTAAGGGAAGCCCTCACCTGCGCCCGAGTGACGGCGGACCGCGTCGTCGTGGAGAATGACGGCGTGGCCGCCTTGCTTGGGGCCACGGGCGGGGCGCCCGGCATCCTCGTGATCGCCGGTACCGGTTCGATCGTGCACGGAATCAACGATCAAGGCCAGAGCGCGCGGGCAGGCGGCTGGGGCCACCGCGTCGGCGATGAAGGCAGCGGGTATTGGATCGGCCAACAGGCGATCCGTGCCGCTTTGCGCGGATTCGACGGAAGGGGCGTCCCTACGGTGTTAACCGGCAAGCTGCTTCGGCATCTCGGGCTGCGGAATGAAGAGGAGTTGTTCAACTGGGCTTACTCCTCCGAGTACAGCGTGGACAAAACGGCCGAAATCGCCAAACTCGCCGGGGAAGCGGAACAGGAGGGGGACGAGGCTGCACGCTTGATTTTGGAGACGGCGGCAGATGAGCTGTTTCTGGGGGCAAGGTCGGTTATGGACAGACTCGGCATGGCTGCCGCCCCGTTTACCGTTATTTTGCAGGGGGGCGTGCTGCAAAATAACCCGTTTGTAAGAAAGCGATTGGCGGATAGTTTCAGGTCCGTCTCCCCTCTGGCGCAAATCGACGAGGCGAAAAAGGAGCCGATTTACGGCGTCATTGCCCAGGGATTGCGGCTTTTGCGGCGTCAAAATTAAAATGGAAAGTGGCTCGATCGAGCACGTCATAACTAGGAGAATGGGGACCTGCGTTAAGCATGTCCCTGTTCCGATTTTTGCGTTCAAAAAAGAAGCACCGGAAGCGCCGTCGATTGGCGTATATATTGAAGTGGAGAACATCCATCCGAAGCGAGTGATCGGATTAATTCTATACCTCCGTTACTTTTATGCATTAAATAAACGAAGTTAACCGCCTTCCAGGAAGGCGGTTAACGATGATCCGGGATCAACTTTAAAATTTGCCCGTGGGCAACGCTTGTCCCCAGAACCTAGTCGGCGACCGGTTCAAAGCGATTTTCCAAACGAACGTTGGAGAACTTGGCATAGTTCAGCTGCTCGATATCGTTGGCAACGTCATTGCTGTCGACGGCAAAACCGACGTATACCGAATCGTTCATCGCGATCGTTCTTTCGCCGATTTTTGTCCATGCCTTGCCGTCGGTCGAACCGTAAGCATAGAACGTGTCGCCTTTACGGCCCAGCTTCAGCCAATAGCCTTGCTCCACGCCCCCGATCTTGAACGGAATGTCCGGGATCAGCTGGACGCCGGCCTTTGCGGCCGCAGCAGCGCTGTCCAGACTTTCGTCCAGATCGTTGAAGCCTGCGCCTTTTTTGTCTCTTCCCGCCAAATAAGCGGACCAGCTCGTCGCTTTGGACAACTTCACCCAGGATAGTCCCAGGGCCGCGGAGGCGCCGTCCTCCGTCAGATCATCGCGGATCATCAGGCCCGTGAAGGCATGATTGTCGACCGAGCCGATGGCCTCCAGTTTCGCGGTAATTTCCATGTCTCCGGTCATTTCCTTATAGACGAAATGGAAGTCGTCTTTGGCAGCGTCGGCTTCGGGCGATTGTTTCGTGCTGCCTTCGCTTGTCCCCAGCTTTCCGTTGCCTTTGACGGTAATCACGCCGTCAACGAGGCTGCCGGTGCCTTGAACGTCCGGATGGCCGACGTCGGCCGAAGCCCACCCTGCGTCCGTCAGCGTCCGGGAATCGGTATTGACGTGAATATCGGCTGCCGTGGTTTGGGTGGCGTTTCCTTCCGAGTCCGTGACTTTTGCCGAGATATGGTAGGAGGCATCTTTCAGGTCTTTAATGGTAAAGACATATTGTCCTCCGCTTTTGACGGCGTCTCCAAGGTACTCGGAACCGTTGTACACGGCTACCTTCTCGATTTTATGGCCGAATTTGGAAGAGGCTTTGATCTTCACCGGTACGGCTTCTCCCAAAGCGAATTGCGCGTTATTCTCGGGCGCTAACAGCTTCGCTTCAGGGTTTTCGGCGGCATGATCCATGTCGACCAGGCCGTTGAGATATAGCTCGAGCCAGGTGTAGCCTTTGTCGGTCACAGTCTTATAGGCATCTTTGACGCCCCAGATCTTATGTTTCTTTTCCCACTTGTCATCGATGCCGTTGAGATTGGAATCGAAATCCGCCGGCCGCTGCTCTTCCACGACGCCAAAGTCCGAGACATACCCGCCGACCTCGTTTTCGGTGTTGATGTATCTTCCCAGGCCTTGTTCCACTTCCGCGACGATTCTTGCGTCGATGGCGTCGCGGCGCGGATAGGTGGCTCCGGCCTTCTGCAAAATGTCTCTCAGCAGCGGCTCGTTTGCTTTTACCACGCTGCGCTGCACGTAATCGTCAAACGCCGGGTTGGTCACCCCGTGGTTGGCTCCCGTACTGTCCGCGGAAAGGTATGGTTTGTCCGCAAAGGTCGTCTTTTGGTCCCCGCTGTCGTCGCCGGAGCTTTTGACATTCGCCGACGATCCGTCGAGGTAGCCCGTAAGTTTGCCGTTAATCCGGTTTCCGGCGATATAGAAGCCGCCAAGCTTTTTGGATTCGCCCGCATCGATGACCCGGTCGGTGACGTTATCCCTGGTGCCCGGGCCGGCAATTTGGATATTGTTCATATAGTTCGTGAAGGTGAAACCTCCGCCGTACGTGCCGTTAAACCCCCAGTTATAGATCACGTTGTTGGAGAACTGGACCACCGCCGTATGGTCGGCGTCCGCCGCTCCGGCGTATCCGCCGCCGAGTCTGGGATTCCGCGACGTATGGTTGGCGTACAGGTTGTGATGGAACGTCGTTTTGTCCCCGCCGGCGATGCCGCCGTAGCCGTGTCTGCCTTTGGAATGGCCGGATAAGGTGAGGCTCTCCGAGATGATGGACCACTGAACCGTGCCGTTTTCGCCTCTGTACAGCGACAAGGTTTCATCCGTATTCCAGCTGAAGGAGCAATGGTCGATGATAAACTGGTTGTTGTCCCGTCCCCAGAGCGCATCCATCGAATCGCTGCCGTTAAAGACATTGGTGGCCCCCGGGCGGAAGGCGATATAGCGGATGATGATGTTTTCCGAATTGCTGATGTCGGTATCCCAGCCGGCGATCGTAATGCCGTTGCCCGGCGCGGTTTGTCCGGCGATGGTCAGATTTTTGACGTTCTTGAATTTCAAGGAGCTTTCCAGCTCGATCGTGCCGGCTACGTTAAAAACAATCGTGCGTCCTTCTTTCGGCGTCGTTAAAATCCCGTACCGAAGCGATCCCGGGACTGGCTGTTCGTTGAGGCCGTAATCTTCGAGTGTCGTCACGATGTAAACGTCGCCGCCCCGGCCGCCGGTAGTATACGCTCCGCCGCCTTCCGCGCCCGGAAAAGCGGGGAGGGGGGTGCCCACAACCGGCTTTTTCCCGACCGCCTGCGCCGAATCCGCATCAGCAATCTGTACCTCTACAAGTGAAAGCGCTACCACAAAACTCGAAACGACGGCCGTGACTCTCTTGAATCCTTTGCTCTTCCATTTCATGCGTTTGCCGTATAACCTGGATGCATCCTTACCGTTCGATGGCGATCCCGTTATACTTCCTCCCTTCGCTTGAATGTTTGTCGTTAAGCATGGTTTTTGTTTGCTTTTTCTCTCATCGGGCAGCTTGCTGCTTGCTATTACTTTAAATCTTTTGAAATGGTTTTACCTGCCAAAAACGAATCTTTTTTGTGCCAAATATTGCTCCCGATTCTTGTGCGACGCGTCCAGTCCGTATTATGTTTTTTATATCGACATCACGCAGACTCCACTGCTTAGGACATCCATGCCGACACGGAGGGTTAACCATGAAACTCAAATACCAGCACCGCGACCAGCAGTTTCATTCGTTTGTGTCCACCAATAACACGTATCCCCTTCATTTGCATAAAAACGTGGAAATCGCATTGGTTTTGTCCGGCGAAATCCATATCGGCATCGGTCAGCGGGAGCATATCTTGTCCGAGGGAGACATGGCGATCATTTTTCCCAATCAGCCTCACAGCTACAAAACGATCGAGCACAGCCGGATTCTGCTCATCTTTTTCGATGCCTCGTTTCCGGGCGACTACACGGGGGATTTGCTTCATTCGATTCCGGACAACCCCGTCGTCCCGAAACATCCGGTCGTTATAAGCACCCTGGAAACCATGTACGGGCTATACGCCGAATCCTGCGACCCTCGTTTGCTTAAGGCCTACGCTTCCGTGCTGCTGGGGCATGTGTTGCCGTTGTTGTCCCTGCAAAAAGTCGATTACACGAAGGATATGGACGTCGTCCAAAAAATCCTCGCTTACATCGACATTCATTTTTTGGAGCCGATCACGCTGGACACGCTCTCCAGGGAGCTTTGCATCGGCAAGTTTCTCATTTCCCGCCTCTTCTCGGAACAGTTTCGCATTTCCTTCCGCGATTACGTCAACGGCCAACGGGCGGCGTATGCCCACATGCTGCTGCGGTCGACCACGCATCCGGTCACGGAGATCGCGTTCGAGTCCGGCTTCAACAGTTTAAGGTCCTTTTACCGCGTCTTCAAAAAGGAATACGGGATCACCCCGAATGAATTTCGGCGGAGCATCCCGAAGGCGGGGCAAACGAAGGAAACGGGCGGGTGAGGAGGCGCGGCTTCAGCTGAAAATAAAAGCAGGGGGCAGACGTTGGCATCGACGGAAGGTTAAAGCAGGCCCAGTACAACAAGAAAAACCACCGGGAGAAAAGGCAGCGCCTACATCCGGTGGTTATTGTTTCGTCTGGATCCTTAGAAAGATTCGGTTAAGCTTGAAAGATAAAGGGCGGAGCCAGGAGCATCATAGAGCGTTATTAGACGCCGTAAGCTTCGATCGCAAACGAGTTGGGTCCGTTTCGCCTTGCGCGGTTAATCGCTTCGATCGAATCCTCGATGATGTGCCGAATATTTGCGCGGTTTTTGAACGGTCCGGCCAGACCTCCGATATAACACCCCACCTGCTTCGGACAACCGATCGAGGCAAAATCAAAACCTTTCATATCGTTGACGATCTGTTGCGCGGTGAGGGTGGTCAAGTCTTTGCCGGCTTGGGCGAAAACAATGAATTCATCGCCGTGCGCGCGGCCAATGGTCGCATGCGGTATGTACTTTTTCACGTTGGATTCAATTATGTTATAGCAGGCGACAATGACGTTGTCCCCGACTTCGAAACCGTAATCGTCATTAATTGATTTGAAGTGGCTGATGTCAAACCGGAAAACCGAGAGATGGTCATCGTCCGAACAAAGGGCAACGATACGGGCTGCCGCTTCAAGAAACGTTTCCATATTGGGCATGTTCTTCTTGATTTCATGCACATCCGCCGGTCCTATATTCTGCAAATCGATTTCCTTGTTCATTTCGAATCCTTCCTTTTCGATGATGGTTATAAGGCGATCAATGGCCATTTTCTTCTGGATTTGTTCATTCAACGCTGCGGAAATCTCGATGCGTTTGCGGATCAATTGTTGAACGACGAACGTGCTCTCGATGGGGCCGCTTACAAATTCCTTGATTTCTTTCAGGGAAAAATCGAGATTTTTCAGAATCATAATCCAATTCAATAGACGGGATTGCTCCGATGCATAGGATCGATAGCCTGTCCCGGGGTCAATGGCCGCAGGCTTAAGCAATCCGATTTCGTCGTAGTGGCGGAGCATTTTGGTGGTCACCTGGTTCAGCTCCGCGAACTCTCCAATTTTCAAACGAGGACACCCTTTCGCAAGTTATTCCGGCCGGAATTCCTTACGTTAAGCATAAACCTTACCCTAACAGGAAAGTCAATCCTCCCCAAGCGAATGGCCCCTTCTTTTTGACGCTATATAAGTGAGTGCTGATATGATATGCTGATCAGAAATAACAATCCAATCCGTAAAAATTCAACAAAGCGGATTCGACAACATCAGCGTGGAGCCGAAGGATGAGTCCAGGGCGTTTATTAAGGATTGGGTTCCGGGATCAAATATTGAAGATTAGCGAAACAGATATGACGGGAGAGCGGCTGAGCGATGAAGCTACAGAACATCGCTGCCGCTTTTTCTATTGCGGATAACAAGGTCCGGAAGTGAAAGGCACTGGAGGGATAAACTGCGAGGGAATAAGCTCATCCGTTGGTGCATAATTTTTTTAAAATGACGGCGCATATGCCTGATCCGCTTCCGTTTCCCGGGCGAGCTCGGCCGCGAGCGAAACGGATACGATAATCCTATTTTCATATACGATTTTGAGGTCAAATAAAACGCTTTCATGGTAACATGTCAGTAGTTGGCCGTAACGGGTCACGAATGAAAAAGCTGCCGGCTTCAGCGGAGGTTGGAGCTATTTTCGGATCACGTTGCCGGTCAATACTATACGCAATCCGGAGCTGCCTTTGCCGGGTTCAAAAATCGGAGGGGAAAAAGCGATGACAAAAACGATGGTGGCCGTGATCGGCTGCGGAACGATCGCCAACGGTGCGCATATTCCGGCTTATATGGCCAATAAGGACGCCGAGATCAAGTATTTCTGCGACATTCGCAAGGAACGGGCCGAACAGGCCGTCGAGAAGTACGGCTGCGGCACGGCGGTGGAGGATTACCGCGTCATATTGGAGGATCCGGACGTGGTGGCGGTATCGATTTGCACGCCGAACAATGTTCATGCCCCGATCGCGATCGACTGCATGCGCGCGGGCAAACACGTCCTGTGCGAAAAGCCGGCAGCCAGAACGTATAAGGAAGCGCTGGAGATGCAGAAGGTGCAGCACGAAACCGGCAAAACGCTGAACATCGGCGTCGTGAACCGCTTCAACAAAGGCGTCAACATTATCAAACAGATGATCGAAAGCGGCGAGCTTGGCGAGCTGTACCACGTCGTCGTCAGCTTCCGCGCGCATCGCTCGATCCCCGGGCTTGGGGGCGATTTTACGACCAAGGCGGTTGCCGGGGGCGGGGCGCTGATCGACTGGGGCGTTCACTTCCTGGATATCGTCATGTATTGCGCGGGCGATCCGCGGCCGAAAACGGTGACGGGACAGGCGTACTCCAAGCTGGGCACGGACATGCAGAACTACGCTTACCTGAACATGTGGGCCGGCCCTCCGAATTACGAAGGCAGCTATGACGTGGATGATTTCGTGACGGCCATGATCCGCACGGAAGGACCGTCGATCACGGTCAACGGCGCATGGGCGCAAAATATCGGCGTGGAAGAAATGTACATCGATTTTCTCGGGGACAAGGCAGGTATCCGCCTGAAGTACGGCAAGGAGTTTACGCTCTATTCGGCAAAGCATGGCGCTTTGCTCGAAAGCACGCCGAACTATCCGAAAAGCGATGCCTTCCAGGAGGAGATCGACGCCTTTATCGCCGCGATCCATTCCGGGGAAAAGCTGCCGTCGCATATTGACACGGTGATCGTGACCGCCCAAATGATCGAGGCCATTTACCGTTCCTCGGAAGAAGGCCGCGAGATTTCCCTGCTGGAAGCGGGAGCGCTGGCATGAAGAAAATCGGCTTTATCGATTATTACCTGGACGAATGGCATGCCAATCAATATCCCGCATGGATTCGGGATGCCGCCGGAGGCGCGATGGAGGTCGCCTTTGCATACGGCATGAAGGACGCCGAGCATGGGCTGAGCAATAAAGAGTGGTGCGCCAAAAACGGCGTGACGCCGTGCGGAACGATCGAAGAGGTGGTTGCCCGAAGCGACTATCTGATCGTGCTGTCGCCCGACAACCCGGAGCAGCATGAGGCCCTTGCCGAGCTGCCGCTTGCTTCGGGGAAGCCGACCTACATCGACAAGACGTTCGCCCCGGACCGGGCGGCGGCCTTGCGTTTGTTCGAGCGGGCCGCGCGGCACCGGACGCCGCTGTATTCTTCATCCGCGCTGCGGTATGCCGCCGAATACGCGGAGGTCGAAAGGGAAGGCATCCAGGTGATCTCCAGCTGGGGCCCGGGTTTGCTGGAAAACTACTCGATTCACCAGATCGAGCCGATCGTGGCCTTGATGGGAACGGAAGCGAAACGCGTCATGTTCACCGGCACGGAGGCTGCGCCGGCCCTGCTGGTCGAGTTCTCGGGCGGCCGGCAGGCGACGATCCAGCAGCCGGGTCCGGGCTGTCCGTTTATGATGGCCGTCAACTACGCCTCGGGAGCCTGCCGCGTCGTGCAGCCGGCATCGGATTTTTTCCAGAGCTTTATACGCGACTTGGCGAGGTTTTTCGAGACCGGGGAAGCGGCCGTGCCGCCCGCCGAGACGATTGCCGTCATCAGTATCATCGAAAACGGGCTTATCGCCACAAAGCAGCCATATCAATGGATCGAGCTGCCGGAAAACGGATAAGCGCGAATCATAGAAAGCAGCCATCATCGGGAAGAAGACCCGGGGATGGCTGCTTGTTTTGCCTGGGACGCGTCTTCTTTTGGATCGTTCCGGTGTAGAAGGAATTTATTTGAAAATAGAGAATTGATTCCTTTATAAGTCTTTTTAGCATAGCGATCGAGTAAGGGGACCAGTGGGGGAGAGCAATGAAAGTTTATAACAAGCATTACCTCAAAGCATGTGAAAGCTACTTGTACATGACCAAGGATGAAATTATCACCAAGCAGCTCCGAAGCGAGAACAGGCTGCTTTTTAATGAAACGATCGTCAAAATAGGGTTCATCGTCTTTCTGGGGGCTGTATTTTGGACATCAAGGTTGGCGCTTGTTCATCAGCTTTCTTTTACGTCATGGAGCCTGTATGTCATCATCGTTTATATTGGCCTGATGTGTTTAACCGGCCGGAGTTCGAAACGCTGCCGGGCGTATAGCGATGCGGCCGAGGTTATGCTTCAGTTTGACAGCGAAGAAGACCGCCGCACCTACTTTGATGAAATGCTGAAGCCGCAGTTTCGGTAAGGACGCCGTACCTGTTTGCACATCGGCCTATTATAAATATGAGGCATCATCCCCAATAAAAAGAGCTGGTCTTGATTCGGCTGCGGGGCACGCAGATGTCGGATAACAGCAAGCTCCCCAAGGCGATCGAGGATTGAAGGGTATGGTTTATGGACGTTTGCTGCAACAATTCCTTACATTACTTAAAACGAACGTGGACATCAGAAAGTTATGCTTTTTCAAGATACACGATCTGAAGTCAATATATCGTGTACAAAAAAGGCTGCCGAGAACCTTCTCGACAGCCTGCGGGTGCGCTCTTCAGGCAAACGTCCGTTTTTATTCCATTTGGTTTATCATAGCCCCTCGTCTTCACCGGAAGGAACATTTTCTTGGCTTGTGCCGCTTTCTTCATCTGTTGGCTTTTCCTGAGCGGGAGGTTCCGTTTGGCCGGTTGCTGGTTCCTCCCCGGCTGCTCTTTTTTCAGGAAGGCTTGTTTCGCCCGCCCCGGCAGCCAGCTCCTTTTCGTCCAGGGTCACGTCATCCACGTACACCGTCATTTTACCTTGCCCGTTCGGCGAGGAGATTTGCAGGCCGACCGCTTTGATCAGCGTCTTGTCGATGGCTTCGCCATTGAAATCCTTGCCGTTCAGGCTGAGCGTGATCCACTGGTATTCGCCGGTCAGCTCCACTTCATCCGTTGAAGCCCAGGCCCAGTTCGCTCCCGCTTTGATGAACAGCTTGGCTTTTGCGGTGCCGCCGGCGACCCGGACTCGAACCTTTAACGTATTGCCTTGGCTGAGGTCTTGGTCGCTCATGTAGGCAAGCTCGAAATGCTGGTCGCCGGCAGCCGCGGCCGGGAAGTCTGCGCTGAGCACCTTGCTGCCGCCGTCCTCGGGGTTCGCGAGGTTGTCTGCGCCCAGCGTATTGTCGTTCAACGTCCAGCCGGCAATGTTGTCGTTGAAATCGAACAGCACGCCCGGCGCGATGCCGCCGCTTTCGCTGCCGCTGGGCACGGTGCCGGCATTCGGATCAAGCAGCGCATGGATGTCGTCAAAATACATGGACGACGTCAGCCGATGGCCGTCCGGCACGGCGTTGGTGTAAATCGAAAAAGCCTGGACGTTCTTCAGGTTCGTTTTCGTCAGCGTGCCGGTTGCGCCGTTAGCGGGCTTGAATTCATTGAACGGCGCGGTGATCAGTGCAGGTTCGGTCGTTTTCGTGTCCGGGTAATATTCGTACGTTTTGCCGCCCGCGTTGATTTGCATCACCAGCTTCTGTCCTTGGCCGTCCGGCTGGTACCAGAACTGCAGGGCGTTGAAGCCGGACCAATCGGCGCCGTTCATCGCTTTCGTGATGCCGGCATAACCGCTGCCCGCCAAAGTGTACGTGTATTTCAGCCCGTAACTGCCGCCATGCTTATGCGTGCCGTCCAGCGCAGCGCTCGCCGGGTCGCCGCCGGCATGCACGAACTTGCCGGCCAGGGCGTCGCTGCTCCCCAGATACCCCTCGAAGTCGTCGACCATTGCCGGGTCTCCCGATGTCTCGTGATAAGCGTTGTAAAGGCGGATGTTATCGACATAGACCGGCAGCGTTTCGCCGCCCGCATCCAGCCCGCTGCCCACGATGGACAAGGCGATGTCGTCGGCTGCCGCCAAGGCGTCCGCATTCGTAAAATCGACCGTCGGGCTGAATTTGACGTATTCCACGCCGTCGATCGTCTCCTGCGGCAGGGAAGCGAGCGGGACATACGTCGTATCCATGCCGTATTTATTGCTCCAATCCGGCGGCAATTGTCCGACCGCGCGCAGGCTGGCGTTCACGCTGGTCTCCCCGGCGGACGCCGGCACCCACACGTCCATTTTGACCCGTTTGATATCCGCGAGCGAGCTTGCCCCCGCTTTGGCCTTGGCATTTTTCAGCTCCAGCTTCAGCTCCTGCCACGAATCGGTTCCGTTCAAATACGGGGCGCGGATCACCAGGGAGCCCCCGTTAAAATCGCTGTGCGCCACGCTTCCGTCATGCGTTTCCTTAAGCGAATCGGTATATTCGCCGTTGTATTGAACGCCTTCGACGTCGGCGGCCGTATCGAAGGTGTAGGCTCCGGCGAGCACCTCGCCGATTTTTACGAACACGGTGTTCGTTTGCTGATGCAGGACGGCGCCGTTTTGGCCGTAGACTTTGACGGTAACGTCCGCGGTTTTGCCGTTCAGGCCGGCAGCCGGCGTCCACTCCGCTTCGTAGTAGCCGCTGTCCGGGTTCAGCGCCATCGGGTATTCGGCATCAGAGCCCTGGATGTTGTACACGACGCGGTCCGGCGTTTCATTCAGCACGCGGGCGCGAAGCAATGTCGAGGCGTCTTTGATCGTGCTTTGGTTGGTTGGGGAGGCGATGTGCATGAAACCCCGCTCGGACGCAGTGTTGACCTTTTTATCGTAAGCTCCGGTCACGCCGTCGCTGAAAAGCGTATACGCATCCTGGTAAAATTTCCTGAAGTCCGGCAGCATTTCATGCTCCTGGTTCGGATCGCCGGTCGGATATGGGACGTAAACCGAATCCGGCCCGAAGTTGGCCCAGGTTTGCATGTACGCCATTTTTTTCGCGTCCGGGTCGGATTTGAGCGTCTCCGCCAGCTTCGTGTAGAAGTCGGGGGTGGCGTTGCCCGCGACCTTCATTTTCTGATAGCCGAATTCGGTGAAGGCAGCGACCTTGCCGCGGCTGTCGGCGATTCGGGACACGGTTTTGGCCTCGGTCTTCACGCCGTTGAACCAGGAGTCGCCTTCGCCGTTGTAATAGCTGTCGAAGCCGAGAATATCGACGTAGTCGTCGCCCGGGTAAGTCTTGAGGTAAGTTTCCGCGGATTCGCCAAAACCGCCGCCGGGCGAGTAGGCGTAAAGGAAGTTGTGCACGCCTTTTTTGTCGCGCAGATATTCGACCGTATAGCGGTAAATCTCCTTGTATTCGTCGGTGGTCGTAAAAGCGGCTCCCCACCAGAACCAGCTGCCGCTCTGCTCATGGAACGGCCGGAAAATGACCGGAATCGGCTTGCCGTCGTCCGTCTTGAGGTGAAGGGCGAAGTCGGCAATTTGGTCCAGAAAAGCGTTGTACGCCGCGTGTTTATCGCCGCCCGGCAGGATGTGGGACACGACGTTGCCTTTGGTATCGTAAAAGTCCCCGCCCGTGACGAAGTTCGGCATATGCGAGCTGAGCGTCAGCACGCCGCCGTCGGCATAGGCTTTTTTCATCACCGCGACAAGATTGTCCCGGCTTTGCTCGGCGTTGCCGGCTACGCCCGGCTTTTCCTTGCCTTCCAGACTCAGCGTATCCCAACCGAAAAGCCCCGGGTAGGCGCCCACGCTGTTGAAGGTATCCGACTGCGTCCCGTCTTTCGCTGTAATGGACAGGCCTTCCGTCGTGGCGTGCTGCTGGCCGAACAGAATGTTTTTGCCGCGGAGCTCGTTCAAATAAACAAACAGCGACTTGGTTCGGTCGGTCGCGGCCGCGTCCACCAGATTGACGGTCGGGACGTTCTCCGCCGGGTTGCCTCCGTGGTCCCCGCCGCTTCCGCTGCCGCCGGAAGAAGAGCCGCCTGTGCTGCTGGATGTGCTGCCGCCTGCTCCCGGGGTGCCGGACGACACCGAACCTGTGCCGACCGCTCCGCCGGAAATGCTGACCGTTCCCGCCGGAAGCGTTTTGCCGTTTAGCGTCACGTCAGCGCCCTGGATCACCGCTTGTTTGATTGTGCCCGTGCCCGTGATGGCGGTGCCCGCGGCCGACGGGGTGACGGTCAGCGAGGCGATGGAGGCCCCCGCGCCCAAATTCAGCCGCACAGGCCGGTTGAATTCGGCGCTGTCGATGGCAGAGGCATCGACAGCTTCAAGCGACGACGCGCTGTTTGCGGTGAACTGCCCGATATGGGTCGTGCCGGACGCCTGCGTTTGCACCTGACCGTCGGCTCGGTGAACGAGGATGGTCCGGAGCTTGGAGTCCTTCAAGACGATGTTCTGTCCGCCTTCGATCAAGACGGTTCCCTGCACGGTGACATGGTCGAGGGTGATTCCGCCATCGCCGATGCCCGGCGTAAGGTACAGGTTGCCTTGAATGACTGCGTCCTTCAGGACGACATCTGCATGATTGATCACAACGTTGCCCTGGATCTCCCCGGGGGTAAAGGTGCCGGCTGCGGGATAATACGCGCGAACCAGTTTATCGATCAAGGTGACGACCTCAGCGCGGGTGATAGGTTCTTCCGGAAGGAAGCTCCCGCCGGGGGAACCCTGAAAAATGCCCGAGAGAGACCGGACCGCTTCGCGGGCGTATCCGCTGATCTTCTCCTGATCCAGATAAGAAGGGGAGGAGGCGGCTTCATTGCTGCTCAATTCAAACGCCCGTGCCAAGAGCACCGCTGCATCCTGACGGGTAAGCGGATGGTTTGGCTTGGCCGTATTGCCTGGAAATCCGGTGTAGTATCCTGCTGCTCTGGCAGATTGGAAAGCGCTTGCAAACCATGCATCGCCCGGCACATCCGCAAAGCTGTCCTTCGACGGTGCCCTAAAACCGAACAAATGATTCAGCAAGGACACGAACTCGGCGCGCGTAATTTTCGCATTGGGGCGGAAGGTGCCGTCCGGATAACCCCGGATCAGCCCGCTGCCCTCCCATTTTCGGATGCTTGCCTCGGCCCAGTGTCCGGGAATGTCGTTGGCCGCCGCGCTGCCGCCGGTCGTTTGGGAAGCGGCCGATCCGTGAGCGGGAGACAGCAGCGAAGCGAACAATACTGCCGACAAGGCGGTACTTAGCCATTTGGTCGATGAATTCATACAAACTCCCCTTTGCTGCAATAAGATAAAGGGCTAACAAAGCGAAAAAATAAACTAACAAAAATATCGTAAGACTCGTTTGTAACCGCTTTATTTTTCCCTTTTCGAGACATTATACTATCACAATGGGAATTTGATGGCAATTAAAAGTTATTTAATTACACTAATATAATAATAACAAAATAAACGATTGTTATTATGGGGATTTCACTCCCCATCCTAATCTTGGGCTCATTTCAGAAGCTCCGTTGGGAAGGCTCATTGCGGGCTCGCATGATTGGAACATCATGTTCACGGGGATCGGCGTGCTCAGTTTGATTGTCAGGATGACCCGGGTCCGGTCCGGTGAGAGGCTATATTGGGGGGATTCTGATCTCAAATATGAAATTTTTTTATCTTATAACGAACAAATGATAATTTTTTACCAAAATTGCACGCCCGCCTAACATTCCGTTGACACTTCCTCCCTATAGTGAAGGTGTAAGCGATAGATCCGGATGACCATACGCTTCATAAATCGAAGTTAACGATAGGGAGGCCACGGAACATGAGAACAAAAGGGAAGGTAAACGAGAGGACCGTCTTGAAAGTGAACGCGAAAGGAACAACGGGGATGGAGCGGGATACATACGCGCCGGGGGGGAAACGGATTGCCTGGTCCTGGCCTGGCAAGGCAGCGGCGCTGGTTCTGGGCACGGCCCTGCTGCTGACCGCCTGCGGACAAGGAGGAAGCGGCTCGGCGGGCAGCCAGGATACGCCTGCTAAACCGGCGGAATCCGTGCAAGGTTCGGCGGCCGCGTCCGGCAGCGAAACGCCGGAGGCGCTGTACGAGCAAGCCAAAAAGGAAGGCAAGGTCATCGTCTACTCCACGTCGGGACGGGCGAACGATGCGGCGGAGACGTTTATGAAGCAGTACCCGGGCATCAAGGTCGAGGTGAGCAAGGTCAAGTCCGACGAGATGATGGACAAGGTGACGAAGGAACAGGAAGCCGGACAGTTCAACCCGGACGTCATCATTACGAAGGAAGTGAGCGGAGCCGTCGAAGAAGAGATGGTGAAGCCGGGGAGATACGTCAAATACCTGCCGGAAGACCTGGCTGAGAAGGTGGACGAGCCGTACCGCACGCAGGCCGAAGGATACGCCAATTATCTGGAGTTCCGCACGCTTTTCTATAATACCGGTCATTACAAGTCGGCTCCGGTCACCAACTGGTGGGACCTGACGACCCCTGAATTCAAAGGCAAGGTGTATACGGCCGATCCGCTCAGCTCGCCGGCGTTCATGGATTTGTTCACGACGATGGTCGTCCACAGCGACGATATGGCGGCGGCATACAAGGAAAAATTCGGGAAGGATATCGAGCTGCACGGCACGGAAAACGCGGGGTATGAGTTTATCAAACAGCTGTTCGATAACGGGCTGGTCGTGCTGAAAGGAAGCGACGACGTGCTGGATGCGATCGGCAAGGGTAGCAGCGACGCGGTCGGGCTCGCCGTGTCCGGCGACGTATCGAAGGTCGAGGAAAAAGGCTGGAACGTGCGCCCGATCTACGACATCAAGCCGAAGACGTCGGTGCCGGATTCCGGCTACCTGTTCCTGGCGAACAAAGCGCCGCATCCGGCCGGAGCGAAGCTGTTCATCCGCTGGATGATGGGCGAGAAGGACGGCCAGGGCGAAGGCATGGCTCCGTTCAACGAGGTCGGCTCCTGGGTGCCGCGTTCGGACGTGAAGACGAAAAACGAGGTGGCTTTCGAGGACCTGAACCTGTGGATTTACGACGGGGAGAAGCTGTACTTCGAGGCGCCGAAGGTCCGGGATTTCTGGATCAAGCAGAAATGACAAACGTGAATGACACAGGCAGGAGGAAATCCGGATGCTGCATAAACCCATGCTGAATACGTGGCAGGCCAGATGGCTGAACCGGTGCCGCAATGCGCTGCGGAATCCGCTGTACCTTATTGGGGCGGCGGCCCTTCTGTTTCTCGCGTACACCATCGTTTGGCCGGTCCTGAACTTAATCTACTCGACATTCATTTGGAAAACCCAGGATGCCCGGCTCACGCCCGCGGCGGATCCGGGGCACCTGACGCTGTACCACTGGAGCCGCGTGCTGGCGAGCGACATGAGCTGGTCCCTTTTTTACAAGCCGGTGCTGAACGCTTTATCGGTGGGGGTGACGGTTTCGGCGCTGTCCATGGTTTTCGGCTGCGGGCTTGCCTGGCTCGTGACGCGGACGGACGTTCCGCTGAAAAAGACGATCACGTTTCTGGCGATCATTCCGTATTTGCTGCCTTCGTGGATGCTGTCCCAGGCGTGGCTGACCTTTTTCAAAAACGACAAAATCGGCGGCACGCCAGGCATTTTGCAGTCGCTGCTGCATGTGGCGCCGCCGGACTGGCTGTCGTACGGATTCGTGCCGATCGTGTTGACCCTTTCCATCCACGACAGCGTATATTTTTTTCTGCTGGTTGGCGCGGCGCTCAGCTCGATGAACAGCCAGCTGGAGGAGGCGGCCGAAATGGCGGGGGCAAGCCGGCTGCAGGTGCTGCGGCGGATCGTGTTTCCCCTGATGCTGCCGTCGGTGCTGTCGGGCTTCATCCTGATTTTCACGAAGGCGGTCAGCGCCTACGGCGTGCCTGCCCTGCTCGGAACCCCGGTCAACTTCTACATGATTTCGACGATGCTGTATTCCAGCATGCGTTCGCGGCTGACGACCGAGGCAAACGTGCTGTCGCTGACGCTGATGCTGATCACCATGCTGGCGATCTATTACAATCAGCGCCTCATCGGCGGCCGGCGCAGCTACGTGACCGTGTCGGGCAAAGGAAGCGCGGTAACGCACATGCCGCTGGGCAAATGGCGGCTTCCGGCTGCGGTGACGACGGTGGCCGGGATGGTGGCCGTCGCGGTCGTGCCGTTTTTGGTGCTGCTGCTGCAAACGTTCCTGCTGAAAAACGGCTCGTTCAGTCCCGGCAACTTCACGCTTCATTACTGGGCGGGAGGTTCCGATCCGAATATCAACACTGGAGAAAAGGGCGTGCTGCAGAACCCGATTTTCCTGCTCGCCCTGAAAAATTCGCTCGTGATCGCGGGCATCGCCTCGGTTGCGGCCGCGGTGCTCGGGCTGCTGTTCGGCTACGCCGTCGCCCGCGGCAAAAATACGGCCATGGGCAAGCTGGTGGACCAGCTTTCGTTTTTCCCGTATTTTATCCCCGGCATTTCGCTGGCGGCGATTTACATTACGATGTTCGCAAAACCGGTCCTGTTCATTCCGGCGTTGTACGGCACGATTACGATCATAATCCTGATCACGATAGTCAAAGAGCTGCCCTTTACCGTCAAGGCGGGCGGCGCCGCCATGATGCAGATCGGACCGGAGCTGGAGGAAGCGGCTGTGCTTGGCGGCGCCTCCTGGTTTACGCGCTTCAAGCGCCTGCTGCTGCCGCTTAGCCGCAAGAGCCTGCTGTCCGCCTTCATCCTCGTGTTCATCGGGGCGATGAAGGAGATGGAGCTGATCATCATGCTCGTGACGCCGCGGACGGAGACTCTGACGACGCTCACCTTTTATTATGTGGAAAAAGGATACGACCAGCTGACCAACGTCGTGCTGATGATCATTATCGCGATCGTCGTGGCGGTTTACGCGCTTGCGGTAAAGTTCGGGAAGGCCGATTTGACCAAAGGATTGGGAGGGCAATGAATGAACGCGATTGAACTGCGCCAGATTCATGTGCATGTGCAGCGGAAGCATATTTTAAAAGGCATCGACCTGACGATCGAAGAGGGGGATTTCGTGACGCTGCTCGGTCCGTCGGGCTGCGGCAAAACGACCCTGCTTCGGACGATCGCAGGGCTGCAAAAGCTGAATGAGGGGATGGTCGTGATTTCCGGTAACCGGGTGGCCGACGGAAGCCTGGCGTATCATCTGGATCCGGCCAAGCGGGGCGTGAGCCTGGTGTTTCAGAGTTATGCTCTGTGGCCGCATATGACCGTCTTCGACAATGTTGCCTTTGGCCTGCAGGTGCGAAAGCAGCCGAAGGCCGAGGTCCGGCGGAGCGTCATGGCCGCTCTCGACAAAATGCGCATCTCCGAGCTGGCGGACCGTTATCCCGGCGAGCTCTCGGGCGGGCAGCAGCAGCGGGTCGCCATCGCCCGGGCGATCGTGACGTCCCCGTCGATCCTGCTGCTCGACGAGCCCCTCTCGAACCTGGACGCGAAGCTGCGGACCGAGATGCGCGCCGAGCTGAAGCGGCTCCACCGCGAGCTGGGTACGACGATCGTCTATGTGACGCACGACCAGCACGAAGCGATTACTCTGTCAACGAAGGTCGCGGTATTTTTCGGCGGCGAACTCGTGCAGGCGGATACGCCGCGGGAGTTGTACCGGCGTCCCCGGACGCTGCAGGTGGCCGAATTCATGGGTAGCTCGGATTATCCGTTGAACCGGATTGAGGGGATGTGCCGCCGGAACGGAGGCGAATCCATGCTGGCAACGCCGCTCGGCAGCTTCCGGCTGTCGGCGCCGTTGGGCGGCGGAGCGGACCGCGCCGTGGTCCTGACCTTGAGGCCGGAGGATGTCGTGCTGCACGAAGCGCGGGTCCCCGGCTCGATCCCGGTGAAGGTCGAAGAGGTGCTGCCCGCCGGCGGCGAGACGCTGGTGAGGGCGGCCTTCGGTCAGGAGAAGCTGAGCGCCCGCGTCATGGGAGATCCGGATTACGCTCCGGGCCGCGTGTTGTATGCGACCTTCCGCAAGGACCGCATCAACCTGTACGACCGTGAAACAGGCATACGGCAGGAGTTGGGCGTGTCGACCATTACACCTATATTGGAGGAAATACACCGATGAAAATTGACTTTCACTTTCATGTTAAACTGTCCAAAAAAACCGATTTTTCCATGGACCATTTCAACGAGATGCTGGACGAGGCCCGCGAGCAGGGGCTTGAGGCCATTACGCTGACCGAGCATTTCAATACGCGCCGCTTCGACGAGGTCTACGGGACGCTCGACCGGCTGCTGCCGTGCAACAACCATTATTATGACCGCGACGGCTTCAAAATTTTTACGGGCATGGAAGTGGACGTGGCCGAAGGCGGACACATCCTCGTCTCGGGGCCGAAGGACGCGCTGCTTGAAATTCGCGCGCTGCTTGAGCCGCATACGACGCCGGATTCGTTCATCGGGCTTGCGGAGCTGTTCGATATGTGCGAACCGCGGGGCATGATGGTGATCGGCGGACACCCGTTCCGCGAGTCCAACCATCTGTATCACGTGGATCGCGAGCTGCTGCGCCGGTTCGACGCCTTCGACCTCAACGGCAAGGATCTGCATGAAATCGGCATTCAGGAAAACATCGCCCTGGTGCTGCCGCTCGGCGCGGAGCTGGGCGTGCCGGTCGTGGCGGGCAGCGACGCGCACCAGATGTTCCAGGTCGGATGCGTGTACAACGAGCTGCCGGGGAACTACGAAACGGTAGCCGAGCTGAAGGCCGCGATCCGGGAAGGGGCTTGCAAACGATTCATTTCCCCGAGCCTGCATCTGCAGGTCCGAGCCGCAAACGCGGTGAAAAAGCTGCTGAAGAAAAAGGTCGAAGTGAAGGCCGTTTAACGTTTCATTTCATTTATCGTTTAGGCCGTTGTTCATTCATCCCTTTGGGAGAGGAGGCAAGCCCATGAATCTGGAGCTGGAAGGCCAGAAACTGTCGCGCGGGCATCAGCGGGTCGCGGATTATATCAGCAAACATATGGAAGATATCCCGTTTATGGTGGAGGAGGAGATCGCGGCCGCCTGCCAGGTAAGCACGTCGACGGTGTCGCGTTTCTGGTCCGAGGTCGGATGCAAAAACCTGAAGGAATTCAAGCAGAAGGTAAAGGACGAAATGCTGCTGTCCCCGTCGCAGAAGCTGCAGTCCGCGTTTTCCAAAATGAACGAAAATGACGCCGCCGCCAGCCTGCTCGTCGGTGCGGATTATTTGCGGCAGACGGCCGACCGTTTGAGCCAGGAGTCGTTCGACCGGGCGGCTTCGCTCCTGCGCGAAGCGGGGACCGTGTACCTCTACGGGCCGGGCTCCGCCGAAAGCCTCGCGGCTTTGACCGATTTCCGGCTGACCCGGTTCGGGATGAGGGTCAAGCGGCTCGACCGCGGCGGGCATGAGCTGTTGAACCTGCTGGTGCATGTGCAGCCGCAGGACCTCATCGTCATGTTCGGCTTCGTATCCGAGTCGCCCGAACTGTCGGTGCTGTTCGACTATGCCGGGATGAAGGGGTGCCGGACCTTGCTGATCACGGATCTGGCGGTCAGCCCGATGCTGGAGAAGGCCGACGTGACCCTGTTTACGGCACGCGGCCAGCTCTGGGAGTTCCACTCGATGGTCGCCCCGGTCGCCCTGCTCGAGTCGCTGATCGTCGCCGTCGGCAAGCAGATGGGCGAACAGGCGGTCACGGGAAGCGAGGAGCTGCACGAGCTGCGGCAACGATATTCGAAGATGCTGCCAAAGCGGGTTTAGAGCCTGCATGGCGGCTTTTTTGCTATTAGCAATCTATTGCTTTTGAATCATTTTGTCCATGCACTGATGAGGATCTTATTCATCCTTTACTTTTGTGTTAGAATTGTTCCAAATTGTAAACGCTTTATATTTTGGCCTTCAGGCGCGAAGATGGAGAACTTTGCTGAGTGGGCGTGCAGAGTTGGTCGTATATGCCTTCCAATTAAATTCATTATGTTTGGGTATAAGGTGGTGCAAGATGTGCTGAAGATGCTCATTGTTGACGACGACAAGTTTGAACGGGATGGCGTCCGTTTTTTGGTAGAGAAATATGGATTTGATCTGGAAATTGCCGAAACGGGAAGCGGCGAAGGAGCGATTTCTTACCTCGATCACCACGACGTCGATATTTTGCTGTCCGATATCCGGATGAAGGGAATGGACGGGCTGCAGCTTGCAGAGAAAGTAAGGGAATCCGGACGGCCTATCAAAGTTATTTTCATGAGCGCCTACGGCGAATTCGAGTATGCACAGCGCGCCATCAGCCTGGAGGCGGTACGCTATTTGCTGAAGCCGGTTCAGGTTGGAGAGTTCATCAAGGTATTGTCCCATGTGATTCAGCAGTGTGAACAGGAACGGCTGCAGAAAGAGAAGCAGGAGCGGATGCAGCAAGCCTACTTGAAGGAGGTCCGTTTCGAGAAGCAGAAGATTCTCACCAATCTCATTCTAGGGCAAGCCGTGAAGGAACCGGTGCCGATGCCGATCAGCAGCATATGCGGCTATTCCTTGATCCGTATGCTGATGCTGACTTCGCGCAGCCGTTTGTTTGACCGGGAGGACTTTGAAGTGAAGCTGGCGGAGGCGGTAGACCGTGGTTCTGAATTGATTCATTTGAATGAGTTTCAGGGGCTGCTTCTCGTTGAAGCTGCTGCGGATGAGTCGGTGGAGGTGTTTACAGAGCTCGGTCAGGAAATCATCAACCGGGTCAAGGAAGATTACGGCCAGAACATGATGGTTGCTGTCAGCGGTCCGATTGACGAGTCCAATCAGCTGTATCAGGCGTACCAGGAGCTGGAGCCCCTTCTGGAGATTTCTTTTTTTCTGGAGGAAGGAACCGTGCTGCAGGCAAACCGGACGGTCCCGACGGGGGAAGGCGATATGATGGCTTCCGTCAATGATGCCATGGAGGAAATCAAGCAGTATATCCAGTTAAGCCGTTGGAGCATTGTCAGACTGAGGTTCGAGCAATTGTTCGACACCGTGCAGAACTGCAAGCAGCTCTCCGTCGTCTACATCAAATATGTGTGCATGGAGATCGTCAGATCGATCTTTGACGTTACTTCGGGCATTCAACCCGGCTCGTTCAAGAAGGAGCTTGAGAAAATCAATAACGCTGCCAGATTACACGATTTGCGCAGGGTGATGCAGGCTATTTTGGATGAGCATATCCCCTCTGGCGAAGGGTACAGGGACGGGATGCCGAAGGCAATCGAGGAGGTCGTTCGGATGATACATACCAAGTACCAAACCGATCTGTCGCTGGAATGGCTGGCGAAGCAGGTCTATTTGTCTCCAAGCTACTTAAGTTATTTGTTCAAAAAGGAAAAAGGGATCAGTATCAACAAATTCATCACCATGTACCGGATGGAGAAGGCCAAGGAACTGCTGCTGACGACGAATCGTAAAATTATCGACATCAGTCAGGATGTGGGATACAGCAATTTTCCCTATTTCAGTTCGTTGTTCAAAAGCCACTATGGCGTATCGCCATCACAATACCGGGGAGATCAGTGAGCCATGAGACGGGAGCGGTTGTGGCTATTTGACCGGATGCGTTTCAAGCACAAGCTGTTCGTATCCTATTTGACGGTCATCATTATCCCCATTCTGGTGCTCGGGCTCTACGCCTATCATCAGTCCAAGCAAATGTTGGAGTATCAGGCGCTGCAGGGAATTGAAAAGAACGCGGGCACGATCACGGAGAGCATTGAGAAGTCTCTGGAACGGTACAATCATACGATACGATCTATTATTTATAATGCGACCTTTGAGAAAATCGTGACGAACGACTATATCGACCTCGTTAATTTGTCACGCGATCTGAACGGCTACTTGCTGCCGTATTTTAACATGATGAAAAACATGGACCAGAACATTGAACAGATCACGTTCTACACCCAAAGCTCCGTTCCGGAATTTGGAGATGCGCTTCTCTCCGCATCACGGGTTAGCGAGGAGCGGTGGTACCATGACGCCCTTCTGGCCGCTCCAAACCGGAATCAATGGTTTTTCGACGACGGATTGATCGTGACTGCGCAATTCCCCAACTTTTATGCGAAAGGAAATACGAACCTCGTCTATATGAGGATCAATGCGAAGGATTTGTTTAATTTATCGGATACACTGCAGGATAATGCTATTTTTATCGCAGATGAGAACCAGCGATTAATCTATGCCAACCCAAACGCCAGCCAGCGTCAACGACTGCTGTCCGGGGATTTGTCGAAAGAAGACGGCAGTATGATCGTCGACGGGCAAACTTCATTTTTTCTGGTCAAGAAGGAAATCCAGCAGACGAACTGGACTTTCTATTGCTTTGTTCCAACGAAGAAATTAACAGAGGGAGCCGGCTCGATCATCAGGGTTACCCTGGGTTTGATTCTGATCTGCATTGCTGCGCTGCTCGTTATTATTTATATTTTCTCCCGAACGATGATTCGGCGCATTTATGCGCTCAACTCTATGATGAAGCGGGTAGAGATGGGGGATTTGAGCCTTCGGGTGGCAAGCACGTCCAGAGACGAGATCGGGGAGATGACAAACCGGTTCGGACGGATGCTGTTCAGGCTTAATGAATTGATTGACGAATCCTACCGCAGCAAAATCGTGCAGAAGGAGGCGGAGCTCAGAGCCCTGCAGTGGCAAATCAACCCGCATTTTTTGTACAACACGCTATCTTTCATCAACTGGCAGGCGATCAAAAGCGACTCTCATGAGATCAGCCACGTGGTGACCTCTCTTTCGAGGTTTTACCGGACGGCGCTCAACCGGGGGAACAACATTACCTCCGTCAGGGATGAACTCGAAAATATGAAGTCCTATGTGGAAATTATCCAGATCATGCGTGATTACAGCTTTGACGTCGAATATGAAATTGAGGAAGCGGTATACGGTTACCATACGATCCATCTGATCCTTCAGCCGCTTGTCGAGAATGCGATCCTCCATGGCATTGACCAAAAGGAGGCGGAACGCGGCCTGCTGACAGTGAGGGCGAGGGTATGTGACAACACGATTGTCTTTGACGTGGAAGATAACGGGCCGGGAATGCCGCCGGATACGGCCGAGAGAATTCTGACGGCGCATTCCACCGGCTACGGACTTAAAAATGTGAATGACCGAATACAGCTTCTGTACGGGCCGGAGTACGGGATTTCCGTCAGCAGCCGACTCGGGCAAGGCACGATCATGACCATCACCGTCCCGAAATATCAACAAAATACCATGGAATAGATGATACGAATTTTGGCCGGTGACAAGCCCCATGAAATCCGTAAAAAACTGAATCGTTTCCAAAATATTTGATAATTTCTTTACGTTGAGCCTCTGCTATAGTTTTCACTATAGAAAGGGGTGATGGCAATGAAAGAATCGTGTACATCCAAGGTGCATAACGCATGCTGACAAAAGATACCCGAAAAAAGATCAAACAGTACCGTATTCTGCTGCTGATGATGGTTCCGGCGGTCATTTATTACATCATTTTCAACTATGCTCCGATGTATGGTGTGCTGCTGGCTTTTAAGGATTTCAAGATTACGCAGGGAATCTTAGGGAGTCCTTGGGTCGGGTTCAAGCATTTTGAAATGATTTTTGAAGATCCCTACTTCTACACAGTGCTACGAAACACGCTCATGATCAGTGTATACAAACTTCTCTTTGGTTTCCCCGTTCCGATTCTGTTTGCTTTAATGCTAAGCGAGATTACCAGTACGAAATTCAAAAGGGTGGTACAGACGGTATCGTATTTGCCGCATTTCATCTCTTGGGTTGTATTAGCGGGGATTTTCTTTACGATTTTCTCGCTTGATGGTCCGGTCAATATGATTGTCCACCTGCTTGGCGGCGAGAAGACGCTCTTCCTGGCAGATGAACGCTACTTTCGGACGATTCTGGTAGTTACGTCCATCTTTCAGGGCTTTGGCTGGGGCTCGATCATTTATTTCGCTGCATTATCGAATATTGATCCCCAACTGCATGAAGCGGCTGTCATGGATGGCGCCGGACGTTTTCAACGGATGTTCTATATCTCCATCCCTATGCTCGCTCCTGTAATCGCTATCATGCTCATTCTGTCCATGTCGGGCATACTGGATGCCGGATTCGATCAAATCTTCAATATGTACAATGTCAAAGTGTATAACGTCGCGGATATTATCGACACCTATGTGTACCGCAAAGGCCTGGTTGAAATGGACTACAGTTATGCTACAGCCGTAGGGCTTTTCAAATCGGTTATCGCTTTAATCTTGATTGTTGCCGTCAATACTGTCGTGAAGCGGCTGGGCGGGAAGGAGCACGCATTATGGTAGAGTTTCTAACGAAGGAGCGGTCGGTATGATGAACATCAAGAAGACGGCGGGGGACAAAGTGGTGGACGCCCTGCTGTATCTTATCATGCTGCTGATTATGATCGCTACGCTGTACCCGTTCTGGACGCAAATTGTCATTTCGTTTGACGGAGCGGATACGGAAGGAGCTGCTTATGCCACGGGCCTCGTTCTCTTCCCCAAGCAATGGACATTCGGAAGCTACAAACTGGCCATGGAGTTCGATGAACTGTGGAGGGGGTACTGGAATACCATTGTTCGTACGACCGTAGGCGTCGTTCTATCCGTATTCTTCACGGCGCTGTCCTCTTACCCGCTGGCCAAAAAAGACCTTCCGTTCAATCGGACACTGACCAGCTTCATCTTGTTCACGATGCTCTTCGGCGGCGGCTTGATCCCTACTTACCTCATCATCAAAGAACTTCATATGCTGAACACGCTATGGGCACTTGTCATCCCCGGTATGATCGGATCGTTCAACGTACTGATTATGCGAAATTTCTTCAGATCCATTCCGCATGAACTGGAAGAATCGGCTAGGGTCGATGGCGCCGGCTATCTTCGAATATTCGTTCAAATCGTCATTCCTCTCTCCAAACCCGTACTTGCCACCATCGCTCTGTGGGTCGGAGTCGGGCACTGGAATGCCTGGTTCGACAGCATGATCTATATTTCAGATCCGCACAAGCAGGTGCTGCAAATTGTATTGCGCAAAATCATCATTCAGAACGATATGACAGATATCAATAATGTGATCCAGAACATAGGGAAGGAGACTGTTTTCTCCGGCAGGCAGCTGCAGGCGACGGTCGTCATGCTTTCAATTATTCCGATGCTCGTGGTGTATCCGTTTATTCAGAAATATTTCGTTAAAGGCGTTATGATCGGCGCGGTTAAAGGTTGAATTGCTCATGTTTGAAAGCGATCTCAAGAAAGGGATGATTGAATTGAAGAGAAGCTGGTTGAACGGAATATTGGCAGGCGCCCTGCTTATCTCGGTCCTGTCGGCCTGCAGCAAGACGGAATCCCCCAAGGGAGCCGATCCCGGCAGTGCCTCGGAGAATGGAACCAAGGCCGAGGAGAAGATGAAGCTGACATTCTGGAATTTGGATGATGCGACAACCACGAATTCACCCATTGTTGAGAAGCTGAAACAGGAGTACGACATCGATATTGATTTTATTAGTTCATCAAGAGATGCAATGAAAGAAAAGCTGAACCTGATGATCGCTTCCAACGAAATCCCCGATTGGTGGAAGGAACCGAACTTCCCGGATTACGACAAGCTGATCGAGCAAGGGGTTGCGACTGAGATCCCGCAGAATCTCATCGAGCAGCATATGCCCAAATACGTTTCATGGTTGAAAAGATATCTGGGCGACGATCCCTTCAAATATGTAAGAAGAGACGACAAAATCTATGGACTGCCGGTTATATGGGATATCGGAATCGACGGCATCCAGCTTGCTTTCCGCAGTGACTGGATGAAGAAGGTCGGTATCGCCAAAACGCCGGAAACGCTGGAAGAAATGGAAACGGCGCTGACCAAATTCCGGAATGACGACCCGGACGGCAATGGCAAAAAGGACACCTATGGCATCACCGCTTCGGCAGATAATATCGAATCGATGTTCAGCTCCGTATTTGGCGCTTTTGATGCGTATCCGAATATTTTCCGGGTAAAAGACGGCAAGATTGTCCGCGGCGAGATTGAGCCGGGGGCCAAAGAGGCGCTTACCGTGCTGAATCGCTGGTATAAAAATGAATTGATCGACCCTGAATTTGTCGTTAACAAAGGGAGCAACGTTGAGGATAAAGTGCTGGCCGACAAGATCGGCGCCATAGAATACTACTGGTGGTCATTCCTTCCGGGCAATGCCTTCCTGGGAGGCGAACAATGGTACGACAAGCTCAAAAAGAAGAATCCGGATTTTAATTTTGAAACGGTGGGCGGCGTTAAGGGTCCAAGCGGCAGCTACGGTATCTCGCAATACAATCCGGCTTTCGCTTCCGGCATCATGTTCGGCAAGCAGCTGGCACAGGATCAAAACAAGCTGATCAAATATATGCAGGTATTTGAAGCTACGGAGTTTGAGCCGGCTATGTATGAGCTGATGAACTTCGGCGTGGAAGGTCAGCACTGGAAGAAGGGCGATAAAGGTACGGTCGAATTCATCCCGCCGTACGATGATGAAAAAGTACGCAAAAAAGCGGGAATCGGCGGCTTCTCTTTGCCAGGCTCCTTCAATGATTACAATTTCCAAACCGCATATACGTCGGATCAAGACTTGCGCAAATTGGCGCAAGATACCCGGGCGAAAGGCACACAAGTGATTGATATTCTATCACCGTTCAATAAGCCGGTGTACAACGATTATCAAGATAAATTGAGCCAGTTCACGCTCACTACCTATATCGACTTTATAACGGGCCGCAAATCTCTCGATGAATTCGATAAATTTGTTGCCGAGTGGAAGAAGATGGGCGGAGACAAGGTGCTGGAAGAAGCTCAAAAAATATATGATGAAAATTTAAAATAATCTGTTAGAAAAGTGGGAGGCCTTGTTCTGGCTTTAGATGAAGAGGGCCTCCTTACATTTCCTAAAACGTTAGAGGTCATTAAGGAGGACACCAAACCATGCTTAATATACAGGCTGGATCGATGGCTATTCGAATCAGCGATACCGGGGAAGTGACGGCGCTTTCGGATGCAGGAGGCGAGAAATCGTATGTGAACACAGCGTACAATTCGCCGCTCATTCGTCTTGCGACCGGGCAAGAGCTGGAAACGCCTTCAGCAGCAAAATACCATGCGGCGTCCGGGGAGCTAACGTTACATTATCCTGGCGGCGCGATCGTGACCGTTTCCATAGCAAGCAGGGAATGTTACGCAACCTTTGAGGTGATCCGTATCGACGGTGCGGATCCGGATACCTTGATCTGGGGACCGATCGTCATGTCGATTGACGCCTCGATCGGAGAGTCGGTAGGCGTTGTTCAAGGCGGTGATTTTGCCATCGGGATGCAGGCGCTGAATATAAAAACCGTCGGGGGCTGGCCAGCCGAGCTGGGAAGGATGGCATATGTCCAGCCGACCTATGCCGTCAGCGACAATGCGGATTCCGGCGGACGTCAGCTGTCCGACAATAAGTTTGACTACGAAGTGTCTACGGCCTGGCCTGTAGTCAAGGGGGGGAGCTTGCTGCAGTCATTCGCCCGCAACAGGACCAAACCCGCGCACCGCCCGGTATGGAATTTGCCGAATGCAGAAGTAGAGGGGATGGACGGTGATGACGCCCATATTCCGGGAACCAAAATTGCCTTGTTCGGCTGCCCGGTTGATCGGGTGCTGGCGACAATTGAAGCGATTGAGCTTGGGGAAGGGCTGCCTCATCCGGAATTTGACGGTGTCTGGGGGAAAACGTCGCCCCTGGCTACCCGGTCATATTTGATTACCGATTTTTCTGAGGAGACGATCCAAGCGGCCGTACGGTATACGAGGCTTGCCGGTTTGAACTATGTATACCATCCGGATCCGTTTGAGAACTGGGGGCATTTCAAGCTGAAGCCCAAGCATTTCCCTGACGGGGACCGAAGCTTGAAGCGATGTGTCGACCTGGCGGAGAACGAAGGGGTGCATGTCGGCATTCATACCTTGTCCAACTTCACGACGCTGAACGATCCTTACGTCGCTCCCGTTCCTGATGAAGGACTGGCAAAGGTCGGCACGGCGAAGCTGACGGCATCGATCGGAGCGCTCGACCAGGAGATCGGGATCGAAGATCCTCGGCCGTTTACAGCCAACTTGTTCCGGCGTACGGCCAAGATTGATCAGGAACTCATCGAATATGGCGGTGTTTCGGAGAACGCTCCGTGGAAGCTGACAGGTGTCAAACGCGGCATGCACGGAACCGCCCCGGCCCCGCATCTGGAAGGAACGGAAATCGGCCGTTTATGGGATCATCCGTATGATGTTGTGTTCCCGAATATCCGGCTGCAGGACCGGTTCAGTGAACGGATTGGCGGATTGATGGCCGAGGCTGGACTAAAGCAAATTTCGTTTGACGGTTTGGAAGGCTTGTATGCGACAGGACAGGACGGTTACGGCGTCAACCGGTTCGTGAATATGTGCTACGAGCGCTGGGGCAGCGAGGTCATCAATGATGCGAGTATTGTCGTGCCGAATTATTTATGGCATATATTTACCCGCTTCAATTGGGGTGAACCGTGGGGTGCTCTCACCCGGGAAGGCCAGCTTGAACTTCGGCTTAGCAACCAGCGCTATTTCAAACGAAATTTCATACCGCCCATGCTTGGCTGGTTCCTGATCCGTTCTGCTTCGGAGCGCTTCGAAGCGACTGCTCTGGATGAAATAGAATGGGTGCTGTCGAAAGCCGCAGGATTTAACGCCGGCTTCTCACTGGTGGCCGACATGGCTGTACTTGAGCGTAACGGCAATATCAATATATTGCTCGATAGCGTGCGTGTCTGGGAGGAAGCCCGGCATGCGCAGGTTTTTACCGCGGAGCAGCGTCAGCGGCTTTGCGATGCGAAAAGCGACTGGCATCTGGAGGAAGCGGGAAGGGGGAGATGGAATCTGTATCCGATTGCTATCTCCAAACCGCTTGTTTGCAGCCCGGAAGAGCTGCAGCCCGGCCAGCCGGGCGGTGCTGACTGGGCCTTTTACAACAAGTATGCGGCTCAGCCCCTCCGTTTCTGCCTGCGCGTGATGCCTTCTTACGGTAATGAAGATGCGGCAGTAGAGCGTCCGACGATTTATACGAATGGCACGTATATGACCTTCGAAACTGAAGTTGCCGCCAATGAGTATCTGGTCTGCGAGGGCGCCTCCGAAGGCAAAATCTATGATCGGAACTGGAATCTCCTGAGAACCGTCAAGACATCCGCCGAGGCGCCGACTGTAGCCGCAGGCGGGCAGACATTGTCGTTCAGCTGCAAATTCAAGGGAGATCCCAAGCCGGTTGTCAGCGTTAAAGTGTTCACCCGGGGGGAACCGGAGCAGATCGGAGCGAATTAGCAGCGCCGATAGAACAATATATGTTTGAATGCAGCGCCCCATTGGCAAAAGTATGTTACCGATCCATTGAAATGGGCGAGTTTCCTCGATCGCTGCGCGATTTGCACTTTAGGAATTTTATGGAAGAATGAGCCGTTTTCGCAACCTTGTCTGCATGTATTGCCCCCTGTCCGAATAAGCTTAAAAAATAGAACAGGACAAACAGTAGGTGGGGATGCGACCAATGGGACTAAAAAAGCAAAGTTTTATTCGCGGAACGTTTGTGTTGACCGTATCGTCGTTTTTTACCAAAGGGCTCGGTTTTGTCAACGGCATTTTGCTGGCGCGTTTTTTGGGGGCGGAAGGGGTCGGGCTGCTCATGATCGCCCATCCGCTGCTGCCGTTGTTTATTACGATGACGGAGCTCGGGCTTCCGGTCGCGATTTCGAAGCTCGTGTCGGAGGCGGAGGCCAAGGGGGATGAAGCGCGGATCAAACGGATTTTGGCCGTATCTTTATCGGTCACGGGCACGCTGAGCGTCGTATTGACCTTGGCGGCCCTTTTCGGCTCCAAATGGATCGCTTCGATCGTTTTGGCCGATCAGCGGGCGTATTACGCGATGGTTGCGATTACGCCGATCATTCCGATCATCGCCATGTCCGCCGTGTTGAAGGGATATTTTCGCGGCAGGCAAAACATGAACCCGCTCGCCCTATCCGACATCATCGAAAACCTGGCGCAGATCATCGTCATTATCGGCGTCGTGAACGTCCTGATTCCTTACGGCATCGCGTATGCCGCCGCGGGGGCGATGGCCGCTTCCGTCGTCGGCGAAGGCGTCGGGCTGCTTTATCTGTTTTCGGTGTTCAAATGGGCGCACCGGGGAAAAGGCAAGGAAAAACCTGCGCTTGTCCCCCGAAGATCGCCCAAAGGGGACCGCACGCTAAGAGACCTGCTGCGCATCGGCCTGCCGATGACGGGCAGCGGCTTCATCCATTCCTTGTACCACGCGTTTCTGCCGCTGGTCATTACGAAAAGCCTGGTGCTGTTCGGGGTCGGCGTCGAGATGGCGACCAAGCAGTTCGGCCTGCTTGCCGGTTATGCCATTCCGCTGCTGTTTCTCCCCGGCTTTTTTACCCAATCGCTTTCGACCGCGTTGATCCCGGCCATCAGCGAAGCGAGCGTGGACAACAACAGCCGGCTCGTGCACAGCAGAATGGACATGGCCATGCGCACCGCGCTTCTCGTCGGCGTGCCCTGCACCCTGATCCTGTATTTATGGGCCGAACCGTTAACGACGGTGATCTATCACGCCCCCGAAGCAGGCGTTTTGCTGCAGCTGTTGGCCCCGCTGTTTTTTCTCCATTATTTCGAAAAGCCGCTGCAGGCCATTTTGCTCGGGTTGGGCAAAGCGTCCACGGTCATGTGGAACCATGTGATGACGAACATTTTCGAAATGAGCCTCATTTTCGTGCTGGGCTCCAACATCGGAATCAAAGGGGTGGCCGTAGCCTTCGGGCTGGGCACGCTGCTGCTCACCGTGCTGAATTTTTTTGCCGTGGCCCAAACGATCGGATTTTATTTCGATTTTCGCGTGTTGCTGAAAGCGGGAGCGGGCGGAATCGTCATGACGGTAACGAGCCTGGCGGCCCACCGTTTTCTCGAACGCATGGACTTGGGGCAGACGATCGCCTTGATCGGGGCGCTGCTCGTCTCGATCCTCGCCTATCTCGGAACATTGCAGCTAACCCGGGCTTTGCGGGGCGGACCGAAGACGCCGACGATAACGCCGGTTTCCTGAAAAGCCGGTCACGCATCGGGGCCAAGGTTAGGTTTTATCACGGCTTCGGTCACGGATCCGTTCGGCAACGTTCTGGGGATCATGTACAATCCGCATTTTTTGGATCTATTGAAGACAGGCATTTGAAACACCTTTTTGGATATATTGGATGCCATGCCCGGCCGCCGACACGGCGGCTTTTTTCTTTTCAGAAAAGAACCATGCCGCATAACGCGAAATATAGTATTAAAACTTCCCGGCAAAGGGCAAAAAAGCAATGAGCGAGCTTATGTCCAAAATAGGGATCGACTTCCCGAAACGGTTCGTTCATAATAACGGTAATCGATCGGAGTAAACATCGAATGCCGGCCATACCTTTGGTCTATGGTTAAAATACTCGCAAAGGATGTGAAAACCCATGAATCGAATCGACGCTGCCATCGAATTTGCGGCCTACGCCCATCGGAACCAGTTCAGAAAAGGAAGCGAAATCCCTTATATCAGCCATCCTTTCGGCGTGGCGATGATTCTGCTTGAAGCCAAATGCAAGGAGGAGGTCGTCATGGCCGGCCTGCTTCACGATACGCTCGAGGATACCGACACCACGGATGAAGACATCCGCAGCCGATTCGGCGAGGAGGTGCTGCGCCTGGTGCAGGGCGCGTCCGAACCGGACAAAAGCCTGTCGTGGGAAGCGCGCAAGGAACATACGCTGGAATTTTTGAAAACCGCCGACCTGTCCACCAGGCAGCTGTCCTGCGCGGACAAATTGCATAATTTGCGCTCCGTCCGAAGGGATTTTGCAGCTTACGGCGACGAGGTATGGAACAAATTCAAACGGGGTTACGACAAGCAGAAATGGTATTACGTGAACTTGGTGGAAAGCCTCGGGTACGCCTCGCGTTTTCCGCTGCTGGATACGTTCCAGGACGAGGTCGAGTCGTTTTTCCTGGGAATCGAGGTTTCGGAGGAGGAGAGCCGGTGCCGCCGAAATCCGAAGTTTTTCGATGCGGTGTTTGCGTGTTTGTTTGCTTCTTCCGAGCGGATTGCCCGCATCGAAAGCGAACTGGAGGAAAAGGGGCTGCTCGCCTGCAAACGGTCCGTCTTCGAGCGGATCGAGCGCTGCAGGCAAGGGGATGGGGAATGCGCGGAGAAAAAAGTTGAGATGTTTCGCTACTTCACTTCGCGCGGCATCGACTTCGAACCCAATTCGGAAGGCACGGATATCATCATTTCGGCCTGCGCGGCCATGGAGGAGGCGTTCCGGCTGTACCCGCATGAAGTGTACCATCATCTTCTCCGCAGTTTGAAGAAGGGCCTTTTATAGACCGCCGCGAGGGATGCTTCGGAGCATTTTTTCGAAAAAAACGAATCCATCCCATCCATTCCGCCCAAACCGTGCTATAATACGGTGAACGCTTTAAACTACACGGAAGAAGAGATGACATTTTGGGTACGCCGGCTCCATATTACAAACAGAAAACGAATGTATTCCTGAATAAGTATTTTACCGGAAGCAAGCTTGATTACAGGCAAATTATCGCGATCATTATCCCGATATTTGTGGATCAAGCTTTTATTATTTTAATGAGCTTGTTGAACACGGCAATGGTTGCCTCCTCCGGGGTGGCGGCCGTCAGCGCGGTCAGCATGGTGGATTCGCTGAACATTTTCCTCGTGAACGTCTTTATTGCCGTCGCGACGGGCGGGACCGTCATCGTGGCGCAGTACAAGGGCAGCGGGAACGACAGCATGGTATCGAAAACGGCCGCGCAGGCCATTACGGCGGTGGCGTTCATTTCGATCCTGCTGTGCGTGCTCGTGATCGCTTTTCACACCCCTTTGCTGAATTTGCTGTTCGGGCAGGCGGAAGCCGACGTCTTCCAAAATGCAAGGCTGTATCTGATCGGAAGCTGCCTTTCGTATCCGTTTATCGCGGTGTTCCAAGCCGTGACCGGAGCGCTCCGAGGCGTAGCGGAGACGAAAGCGTGCCTCGGGTTGTCCCTGATTTTGAACCTGTCCTATTTATTGCTGAACATTTTGTTCATTACCGTGCTCGATATGGGCATCATGGGACTCATTATTTCGCTGATTACGGCAAGGGTGCTCGGCACGGGCATTTCGCTGTTTTATTTGATCCGCATGAACCATACGCTTCGCTACCGGATCAAGGATGCGCTGAAGATCGATTTTTCGCTGCTGAAAAAGATCATGATCATCGGCATCCCGTTTGCCGCAGAGCAGATGTTTTTTAACGGCGGCAAGCTGCTGACGCAGACGTTTATCGTGCAGCTTGGCACGCTGGCGATTACGGTCAACGCGATCGGCGGTTCGATTTCGCTCCTGTTCCAGATCGGGGGCAGCGCGCTGAGCATTGCGGTCGTGACGGTGGTCGGCCAGTGCATCGGGAACGGCAACATTCCGGACGCCCGGAAATTCATCAAGTCCTTTATCGGGCTGTCGACGGTGTTTTTTATCGTGATCGCGGCGATCATTTTGCCGTTGTTCCCGTGGATCGTCAATCTGTTTTCGCCGCCGGCCGAAATCGTTCCGGACATTTTTAACCTCACGCTTCTCATCGCCATTACGCAGCCGATTTTCTGGTCCGCCAGCTTCATCATGCCGTCGGCGCTGCGCGCGGCCGGGGATTCGAACTTCACCTCGATCACGTCGCTGCTGTCGATGTGGGTGCTGCGCGTCATTTTGGGTTACGTGCTCGCCATCCCGCTGAAATTCGGCATCATGGGCGTCTGGGTGGCGATGGTCACCGAGTGGGGCGTCCGCGGGGTGATTTTCTGGTGGCGCTTCAGGGGTGAGAAGTGGTACCGCAGGAAGCTGATTTGATATAGATCGTAATGAAAAGCGGGCAGAAATAAAGGGCCCCCTTGGAATAAACATTGGAACGGTTAAGGCGATCCGATGAATTCTAAGGGGGTTTTTTGATGGGACAAAGTTCCCGGAGGATTGTCGGTATCTTGATCGTGACTTACGTGAACGAAGAGATAATCGCCCCGCCGGCTGCGCAAAACAACACGACGGCCCATGGGGGAAGCTTCCATAACATCAGCAAGCCGAATGCGGCGATCGCAAGGCCAAAGTCGTAAGGCGTATGAATCGCTTTCGTCCACACCGGATCGTACAGCGCGGCGAGCAAAATGCCGACCACGGCGGCGTTGATCCCTTGGAACACCGACTGGAAATGAGGACGGTTGCGAATCATATCCCAGAACGGCAGCGCACCGGTAACCAGCAGAAAAGAAGGCAGGAACATCGCGATTAAGGCGATGCCCGCTCCGGCCCAGCCGTTCATGACGGTTCCCAAATAAGCGGAGAAGGTGAACAAGGGACCCGGGATCGCTTGAGCCGCCCCGTATCCGGCAAGAAACTGGGCTTCCGTGACCCAGCCAGCGGGAACCACCTCGGCCTGAAGCATCGGAAGCACGACGTGACCGCCGCCGAAAACGAGCGAACCGACGCGGAAAAAGGAGTCGAACAGCGCCAAGCCTTGGGAGGAGGAGGCGGCTCGCAGCAGCGGCAATCCCAGCAGCAGGCCGACAAACACGACCCAGGCGGCAACCGCCGTACGGCGGCGGATCACTATGCCCAGACGAGGCGTTTCCGGAACGTTGGAGGCGGTCAAAAACCATCGGCCGACAAGCCCCGCGGCAGCAATAAGGATCAACTGCGTATAAGCGGAAGGCCATACCAAGACGATGATCGCCGTCAACATGGCGATGGTGCCCCGGTTCCGATCGGGAGCCAGGCTTCGGGCCATGCCCCAGACGGCTTGGGCGACGACGGCCACGGCGGCGATCATCAGCCCGTGCAGCCAACCGGCGCCGCTGACGTCGGCATGGTGAAGCAGATAAGCGAAGAGCATCAGCGCCAAAGCGGAGGGCAGCGTAAAACCGATCCAGGACGCGATCCCGCCGAGCAGTCCGCCGCGCATCATGCCGATGGCGATCCCGACCTGGCTGCTGGCCGGTCCCGGCAGAAACTGGCACAAGGCGACCAGGTCGGCATAACTTTTTTCGTCCAGCCATTTCCGGCGTTTGACGTATTCGTCGCGAAAATAGCCCAAATGGGCGATCGGCCCGCCAAACGACGTCAATCCGAGCTTCGTCGATGCTCCCAGGATTTCGAGGATCGAACCTTCGGGACGTTTCGTGGCTTCCGTTTCGGCATGCGATGCTGCATCCGTTTGTTTCGTCATTTTTACTTTCGACCTCGCCCTCGTGTTTTTGGAATATGCATGTTCCACATCGATAGCGCCTCGTCTGCAACGCGTCACTGAGGCTTGTTAAAGTCTCTGTAATACTGGAGAAGAAAGTCGCGGAAAGTTTGCGCCGCTTGCGACAAATAGCGCTTTTTCAGCCAAATTAACCGAAAAGAACGCCGGCAATAGGGTTGACGGATCGGAACCAGCGTTAAAGAAGGGTCTTTCTCTTTGGCGGTTTCCGTCAAAAAACCAACGCCCATCCCGTTCTGCACAAAGTTGCTGATGACCGCGAATTCATCCACGGCGCATATCGTCGCAGGTTCAAACCCCGCTTCCCTGCAAAAGCCGTTCGTTACTTCCCGGAAGCTGTTCCCTTCCTTCAAACTGATGAAAGGCTCCGCCGCTGCTTCGATCAAGTCGATGCTTTGCCGATCGGCGAAGCGATGGCCGGGAGGTACCGCCAAAAAGATTTCCTCCGTCAGAAACGGCATGCTGTCGACTTCCTCATGTTCCACGGGCAAAGAGGTAATGCAAAAATCCGCTTCCCCGTTTAGAAGGAGATCCAATTTCTCCTCTTCCGTCGGGATTTGCGTCAGGCGAAGGTTAATGTTGGGGTACATCGATAAAAACGAACCGATCACTTCGGCATCGCATTTGTGATTGGTCGTCGCCAAAAACAGGCGCCCGCGTTCCAGCCCGGCTTGCTCCAACACTTGGCGCTTCCCTTCTTCCAACGATAAGAGGGCCGACTCGACGTGCTCCAAAAAGATTTTGCCGAATTGGTTCAGCCGAATTTGCCGGTTCTGGCGGTCGAAAAGAGGCACGCCTACATCCTGTTCCAAACGAGAAATTGTTTTGCTGAGGGCCGGCTGAGCAATATGAAGTTCTTCAGCAGCTTTGGTCATATGTTCCAGCCGGGCGACCGTTTGAAAATATTTCAGCTGCAGCAATTCCACGTGTATCCCTCCTATCCATATACCCGAGTATATCATTATATAAATAAATATATATTTTCATTTATTTTAAAGCAATCATACAATGGGAAACAAAGGCAGACGCGGCGTCAAATTTGATAGATCGATCCGTGTTTAAATGTATCACATGTTCATGAGGGAGGGGGTGTATAAGTGGAGGCCTCTTTGAAGAAGACGGAAAAAACGGCGGAAAAACTGCTTCGAATCATGTTTTTTACGCTGATCATATCCGTGATGAACGCAACGATCTTTAATGTGGCCCTTCCTTCGATTAGCGAGGAATTTTCCCTCTCCGCCTCGAACGTCAGCTGGATGACGACCGGATACGGCATCGTGTATGCGATCGGAACGGTCACGTATGGCAAATTGGCGGATCGATATCGATTGAAGAATGTGTTGACATTCGGATTGATTCTGATGTCTTTAGGTTCGCTTGCGGGGCTCGCAGCGACGCAATATGGGATGCTGGTTGCCGGGCGAATGCTGCAGGCGGCGGGAGCCGCCGTGATTCCCTCCATCTCGATGCTGATCCCGGTAAAGTATTTTACTTCCGAAAAGCGCGGCCGCGCAATAGGCACGTTGGTCAGCGGGTTAGCGCTTGGGAATGCGTTGAGCCCCATTGCGGCCGGTTTGGTGGCAGGCATTCTGCATTGGCGTTTGCTGTTCTGTTTTTCGTTTCTGATCTGGTTGACGCTGCCTTTTTTCCGAAAACATTTGAACGATCAACCGATCAAAACGGCAAGCAAGCTCGATGTGATCGGGGGCGTTCTTCTTGCGGGTACGGTCGCTTGCGTGCTTTTGTCGCTCACCCGTTCGCTCATTTTCCTGCCGGTCGGCCTGCTTTCATTCGTTTTACTGCTTCTGCGCATCCGGTTTGCTGCCGAACCCTTTATCGAGCCGTCGTTGTTTCGAAGTAAAAATTATTCGCTAGCCGTTCTCGTTGCCTTGCTGGCCGCCGGTTTGGGTGCGGGAGTGCCGTTTATCGCGCCGCAGCTGCTTTCCAACGTAAACCATGTCTCTTCCGCGTATATTGGCTTTGTGCTGTTCCCGGGGGCGGTTGCTGCCGCGCTGTTAGGGAGGGCGGCCGGCAAACTGGCTGACCGGAAGGGGAATTCGTTTCTTTTTTATGCGGCGGCCATTCCTTTGTTCATGAGCTTTTGTGTTTTATCGACGTTGTCAGGGATGTCTCCGGCGTGGCTGTGGATCGTTTTGGCCTTGGCGAACATAGGGCAGACCTTCATTCAGGTGGCGATGTCCAATAACGTATCCCGCACTTTGTCGAAGGAACAGGCCGGGATCGGAATGGGTTTTTATACGATGATGACGTTTATGGCGGGAGCGGCTTCCACCGCTATGATCGGCAAGGTGCTCGATGCTTTGGCGACCGTTCGGTTGAATCCTTGGCAAGTCTATGAGCAGGCCGCCGCGTATAGCAATGCCTTTTTTATGCTTGCCTGCGTTTCTCTTTTGGCGATTGCGTTGTATTTCGTTCTGTTCGGTGCCAAAAGCGTCCAAGCTTCCTTCCGTCCGGACCCGAAAAAACGCGCCAAGGCAGGCTAAGTTTTGAAATATAACGATGCATGTAAAGGAGAATCATGATGACCAGACCCATGATGCAAGCCGTCCGTGTTCATCAATATGGAGGGCCCGAGGTTTTAACGCTGGAGAGGATCCCGGTACCTACGCCGGCGTCCGATGAGATATTGATTCGCGTGCACGCCGTGGGCGTATTGCCCGTCGACTGGGCTTACCGCCAAGGGTTGATGCAGAAACACGTTCCGCTGCAGTTTCCCTTTATTCCCGGATCGGCTGTGGCCGGAGTCGTCGAAGAGTCGAACGTAAAAGGATTCGAGAAAGGGCAGGCCGTTTTCGGCCGGGCCAGTCACGGAGCATGCGCGGAGTATGTGACAACGACCGTGAAAACCATCGCCCATAAACCGGAGCAGCTTTCTTTTGCCGAAGCAGCTGCGATATCGGGCGGGGCCACGACGGCCTGGATGGCGCTTTTTGCCCATGGCGGCCTGGAACCGGGACAACGTGTGTTGGTTCATGCCGCCGCAGGGGGCGTCGGCTCGTTTGCGGTTCAATTTGCCAAATGGAAAGGCGCCGAGGTGATCGGAACGTGTTCGACGGCCAATGTAGATTATGTGAAGTCGCTTGGCGCGGATACCGTGATCGATTACAAAACGACGTCGTTCGAAGAGGTCGTCCAAGACGTCGATTTGGTGCTTGACGCTGTCGGGGGAGAAACGCTTGAACGTTCATGGTCCGTTTTAAAACGCGGAGGAACGCTTCTCTCGCTTGTCGACGTCCCTTCCGAAAAGAAAGCCGAGGAGCTGGGCATTCATGCGCGATTCAGCAATGAACTTGCGCCCAACGAAGTGTTTCAAGCGATTGCCCAGTTGATGGCGGAAGGAAAAGTGAAAGCGACGATTGGAAAGGAATTTCCGCTTCAAGACCTTCAGCAGGCCCACGAGCTCTGCCAAACCGGGCACGGAAGAGGGCGGATCATCGTCCGGATTGCGGAGTAATTCCGCGAATTAACCTGAAAAACGACCAGCTTTTAAAGTTGGCGATCGTAAAATAGAGGAGGATATAACATGGAAAAGTTGAACATCGGCATCATTTTAGGAAGCACGCGCCAAGGACGTTTAAGCCCGCAAGTCGGAAATTGGGTGAAAGAAATCGGGGATCAACGGGGAGACGCGAATTATGAAATCGTAGACATCGCAGACTATAAACTGCCGTTTTATGGAGAGGGTACCGGCAACGAACCCGGATTGGCGGCGTGGTCGGAGAAGCTTTCCCGCTTGGATGGTTTTGTATTTATTGTTCAAGAGTACAATCACAGCATTACGGGAGCCTTAAAAAATGCGCTGGATTCCGCACGCGACGAATGGAACAATAAGGCGGCGGGGATCGTCAGCTACGGTTCGACGGGCGGAGCCCGCGCGGCCGAGCATTTGCGGGGAATCCTGGGCGAATTGCTGGTTGCGGACGTTCGCGTGCATCCGACCTTATCGCTGTATACGGATTTCGAAAACTTCAGAACATTCAAACCGGCCGAATTGCATCTTCAAAATGTAAACGCGATGCTGGATCAAACGATTGCCTGGAGCGGTGCTTTAAAAACTTTGCGATGAAGGCTGTTTTGCAAAAATGAGTCTTGCTGCCTTGAGAGCCTACGCCGTTTGCGGCAAAGGATCTTTTTGTATCCCTCACCTCTCATTTACGTCAACTTATGTCATAATTGGGGTTTATACTGATGGTAAAGTCAGGTCAGGTGAAATGAGGGAAACAGCCATGAACGAAAGCTGCGCAAAACCGCCTTCCTCTCCATATCTGACATGAGCTCCGGAGACGACGCCAATCCAATAACGTCGCTGCTCTTGGTTTTGATTGGACCTATTCATAACGTTCACTTCACACATAAAGATAGTATAGGCTGGATGCGGAGCCATATAGCCACTTCTCGTTTAATGGTTTAATGATGATATAAAAGCGCTACTGACAACAGTATGTCAGTAGCGTTTTTTGCTGCTTGCCAAAATCAATATGGGTGCCATTTCCCACTTAATGACTTTAAAATCGAGATCTTTTATTTATAAGGCGAAGCGGGTTTTACCGATATTCAGTTGTCTGAATATAATGCCACCGAATATTATTAGACGTCCGAAGACTTGATTTTCTTGCTTAAATATACTCCAACCGTTCCCAATTTCGGGCTTTCTGAATCAATACACTCTTGAATGACAAAAGAGCCGGAATTAAGATATATAGAATCTAAGCGGTCTTTGTTAAGAGGGCTATTTTCTGCTATATCTTTTTATCTCTTATCCAGGCAATATATTGGTAAACAGCATATAAAGTTACCAATGTCAATAAACACCAAACAATCAGGATAATACCCATACTTCCGATTTCGGATAATCCCTTAAAATTTGAAGCTAAGAATATGAGTAATCCAATATCGGTTCCGATAAAAATTAAAACAGGTATGGCATAGGCTATTCGACGTTTAATGACCCTTCTCCTTTCTGCTAAAAGCCAGATTTATATTCAATACCATAATTGGCATCACCAAACATATTGTATATCTGATTAATAGCATTTTGTTGATACTGAGCTGTATTTTTAGTAATGTCCAGCCTCGATTTAGTGCCATATGCTGATGAAGTAATTCCAATTAATATGGTTAATGCATTCGAGTAGTTTATTACCATGGCTACCCAACCAACTGGGCCGGAATATGTTGCATAAAACAAAATAAATGATGCAATTGTTCCTCCCCAGCTTAATGCTTCCATAAACTTGTTATATTCCAATCCATCAACAACGTATCTTTCATATATGTTTATATAAGACTTAAAATGTAGAAAGTCTTGATGCTTTGCCTGAATCGTTGCCAATATTTCCATGAAGACTGGTGTACATGTGAGGCTCGTTTGAAAGTCCCAGAACCTGAGCTGTGAAATCTCCATTTAGTATGTTATGTCTATAGTAGTTGTCCCATGCTCCACAGGATTCAACTCCGTTAGAAACATCTGGACATACTGAGGCCTTAAGTGACTTATCCATAATATCAATAGATTCCAGGGACGGTCCGGGAGAACGCTTCAATTTTCGTGGAGCCGGAATTGCCGGAAGGCTGGAACTGCTCTGCGAGGTCGGCCTGGACTACCTGCAACTGGGACAGCCAACATCCACCTTGTCGGGCGGAGAAGCCCAGCGCATTAAACTGGCGAAGGAACTAAGTAAAAAAAATCAGGGACATACCCTCTATTTATTGGATTAGCCGACGACGGGGCTCCATCCCTGGGATGTACGCCAGCTTTGCTCCCTGCTCAACCGTTTGGTAGACGCCGGCAATACGGTGATCGTGATCGAGCATAATCTCGACCTTATTGCGGAATCGGACTGGGTGGCCGATTTCGAGCCGGTGGGCGGCGAAGAGGGAGGACGCTTGATCGCTCAGGGCACGCCGGAAGAAGTCGCCGCCACCAAAGGCTCCCACACCGGAACATACTTGGCGGCCCATCTCTCGCGCGCCCGGAAATGATCGAAGCCGGCAGGAGCCTTTACGCCATACCGTTCATCGGAAAATGATAAGGCAGTCCAAAGAAAACTTTGGGGCTATCTTTGTCATTCCGTTACCTCAACCGTTTGGGGATCGGCTTCCATTTTATAGTCCTTGATGCTGCCGCCTTGATTTACTTTAAATTCCGCGACTGCTGAAATCGTGTAGACGCCCGGTTCCTTTATCTTATAGTGGTATACCTCTGAGATCGTCTTCTTGCCGGAGAGCGTCCGGACCTTTCCTTTATCATGAACCCCAAAAGAGTTGATTTGCTTTCCGTTTCTATCTTTAATCAAAAATACGAACACGTTCTCCCTGCTCATCATCGTCATTTTTTGTTCCGTGTTCACTTGAAGCTCGGCTTTTATTGCAAACTCCTTGCCTGTTTTCAGTTTCTTTGGAACAGTGACACGGGCCGTAAAATCCTTATCCGTTTTCTTGGATTCCACCCCCGTGATTGTCGACCGAAGTTGCCCCGGATTAAAGGACTGAGAGACGAACAAGCTCAAAAGAATGATAACGACAATAATGATCTTCATGGATAAACACCTCCATTTAAAAGACGATGGAAAAATACCGACTGTTGCTGCTTTATCTATATTATTTTTCTAAAAGGGTGGTTTGTGAATTCGGGTCTGCACCGGACTGCCTAACGGCACGCCCCGACATAAGCGGCCTATTGTAGTATAGTCATAGCCAAATAAAGCATTTGCCGGGAATTCTATCTCCAAATCAGGAAACGAGGTGCTTACATGGAAAGCAAACTATTCGACCGCATCAAAGGCGGGCTGTATGGCGTGGCCGTGGGCGACGCGCTGGGTGGAACGACGGAGTTTATGAGCGCAAAAGAGGTCGAGGCGAAACACGGCTATTTGACGGAGATCATCGGCGGGGGCGTGTGGAGCCTGGAACCGGGGGAAGTGACCGACGATACGATGATGACGCTTTGCGTGGCGGAAGGGATTCTCGAACATCCGAAGGAGCCGATGGAGGCGATCGGGCGCCGTTTTATGGCCTGGTATGAATCGCGGCCCAAAGATATCGGGAACATCATCCGTCACGTGTTTGAGAAATACGAGGGGGACTGGTTCGAGGCGGCCTTTGTTGCGCATATGGATATGGGGCAAAGCGGCGGAAACGGATCCCTGATGCGGTGCCTGCCGGCGGCGCTGGCCTACAGCGACCCGGCGGACATGGAGCGGGTGACAACCATGCAGTCGCGGATGACGCATTACGATCCAAGGTGCGCGGAAGCCTGCATCCTGTACAACCGGATCGCTGAGCGTCTTTTGCAGGGGGGAAACTTAAGAGCAGCGATTTTGGCCGAGACGGCAGGTAGCGAATACGAAGGCATCATCGAAGCGGAGCCGGATTGCCCGCCGAGTGGTTTTGTCGTACATACCTTCCGGTGGGTGCTGCATATTTTGCTCCATGCGCCGGATTTTGCGGGCGTCGTGCAGCAGGCTGCGAATCTAGGGGGAGACTCCGACACGATCGGCGCGATTGCCGGCGGGGTGGCTGGTATCTATTATGGCTACGAGGGCATTCCCGCCCGATATACGGAGGCGATTCTAATCAAAGAGAGACTCGACCGGGCGGTTTCGGGGTTGTATGCGCTTAGGACCTAGATGACGGAAATTTAAATAATGAAATACATTTTATAAACTTTTTGGATGGATTCGGCGTGTACAATGAAGGAAACGCATGGTAAGCGAAAACGGGAGATTTCTATATGAACACGAAGGTTTTATTTTCTGCATCCCTTTTATGGTTTGGCCTGCTTCTAGGCTGCACGCCTCAGGCGGCGGTTGAGCCTGATCGCGCTACGGATCTTTCCGCGCCGAATCCCACCGATCAAGCCATTCACAAAAAAGACGAAGTTTCCCCCGGGATGGAAACCCCAAGCAAGCTCACCAGCCAGTTTCCAAAATCGATTCTAACGGCTTCCACCGAACTCGACTCGGTGAAAGACACTCCATCCGTTCGTGCCGAGACGGTCACGGAGCAAGGAACGTTAGTGATGATGTCGAACGGGTGGGAGGAGCTTGGTCATTTGGTCGTGCCGAGCAATTACGGACGGGAAGGCGACAAAACGTTTCAAAGCGATTATTCCGTTATTTACCGGCAGGGAAAAGAAAATCGGCTATTGCTGGAGCTGCCCGCGTTGATGTTTGCCCGGCCCGATGACAAAAAGCTGTCTTTCGAGAGGGTTCGTTTCAAAGATGCGGACGTTTACGTTCTTACCCCGCAGTACAAAACGGGTCATGGGGTGGAAGGATATTTGTTTGCGGTCGACCAACGCAGCGGCGAAGCTTTTCCTTTGCAAATCGTTAGCAACGGGCATATGTTCCATACGCTGGTTTATTCCGAAAACAATCCGTTTCCTCATGTTGAAAACGACAAATTGATCGTGTATCCGCCTGTGGGAGCGGGCGGCGACCCCATCGGGAAAATACAATACCGGCTGGATTTGGACAAGAAGCGGTTGGTATCCGAATGAATGAAAAGGCTCTCCAGCCAGCCATCCTTTTCGGATACAGGCCGAAGAGCCGGGCGGAACGATAGGTCACATGTTACCTCCCACATAGGACAAAAATTCGAAAGCCGTCGTGCCGTATACCTGTTTAAAATGCCGGTTCAGATGGGCCAGATCCACAAAACCGCAGCTGCTGACGGCCAGATAAATGTCCTTATGCTGCTCGATCACCTGTTTTGCCTGCTCCACCCGGCAGTTCACGAAATACTGGTAAGGCGAGATGCCGGTGTTGGCTTTAAAAGCGCGGATGAATTGGTATTTGGACATCCCGAAGGCAAGGCTGATTTCATCCAGGCGAAGCACATGCTGCAGGTCGCTGCGCATCATTTCTTTGGCTTTTTCCGTAAAAGCACGGTCCTTGATGTTCATCGGCTCCAAAATATCCTGAGATACATGCCCCGCGACTTTAAAAAGCAGATCGCTGCATAACGCTTCGTCCCGACCTTCGGAAATAGCCTGCGATAACTCCAGCAAGCTTTGCCTTAACCCGGCATGATACACGATCGGCTCTTTGAAGCGCAGCACGTCCTTTTTTCCGAGCGCCTCCAAAAAAAGATCCGGATGAACGTAGACCATGACGTAGTCGATTCCCGACCGGTCGTGGGCTTTTCCGTCATGGGTCTGCTCCGGATGAAACAACATCACGCCGCCCCGGACGGACGACTGCATGCTGCCTTCCAGATGATACTGTTGGACCCCGCGCAGGGTAACCCCCATGGCGTATTCCTCGTGGCAGTGTTTTTTATAAGTGAAATCCGATAAGCTGGCGGACAGAGCCGTCATGCCTGCGGATTGGCTGTAGGTAAACCGTTCTTCCAATGTCATGTCACCCCTTTGCAAGCTCCACGATCCCGGACACCATGACCGCAGAATAGACCAGAGACGATGCGAGTATGATATTGGTCGTTTTTTGGTATTTTTGCAGCAGTGTTTTTAACAGCTTACCAAAAACCGCCCAGGTTAGGTAGGCTAAAATCCCGATGAGCGAAACCAGCGCTACAAAGGCCGAAAGGACGAAGCCCGATGTATAGTAAGGCATGACGTAGATCGGGATCACCGTAACGGTAAACAAGACCACCTTGGGATTGAGAAACTGCATGCAAAATCCGGACATGAACGACGTTGCCTGCTTGGCAGCCGAGCGGGACACATCCATCCGGAGGATTTTATAAGCCAGGTAAAGGATGAACAAGCTCCCGACGATTCGAAGTCCGGCGAGCAATACCGGCATGCGGGTCAGCAATTCCCGGTTTACCGTTACCGAGGCTGCGATCAGCAGCACAAAAGCCAAAGAAGATCCGGCAATGAACTTTAAAGCGTGTTTGAAGCCGTTTTGATTCACCGACGCCAAAATGACGATATTCGAGGGTCCCGGCGTGAAGGTGACGACGACGCAGTATAAGAGGAACGACATGATGTTCATGCTCCAAGGCTCCTTCAAGAATAAGTTTCTTGCATTATAGAGCCGAAAAGCCGATAGCGGATAGTACGTTATTGCAAGGAGCTCAGGAGATAGATTTTTCGGGGATCTGCATGGTTTGGAGAAGGCACAATAGCTGTCCCGTACGGGTTATGCTAAGATAATGAAGGAAGTGGTACCTTTTTACAGATCGCCTGGGAAGGTCTTTGGTGCGAGTGTGAAGTGGCCATGAATTCCCCGGGGGGTTCGCACCCGAAAAATCTTGATACCCTTCCTTTTATGTGAATAAATGTTTATTATATGGGGCAGGAAATGTTGTTTAATGAAATAAAGAGCCTATTTTGAGGGAAGTTCGCCTGAAAATCGGAGTCGCATCCTGTGTGGATGCGTGGATTGAAATATCCCGCGCTGAATTTCTCGCATAGTTGATTGCGTCGCATCCTGTGTGGATGCGTGGATTGAAATATTTTGCCTGTGACAAGCTACCTGATTGACAAACTGGTCGCATCCTGTGTGGATGCGTGGATTGAAATAGGATAACCAGCAGCGCTTTGTCCATTACTTGACCGTCGCATCCTGTGTGGATGCGTGGATTGAAATGGAAGGGTGGTAAGCACCGTAAATGACGGTCTGGTCGCATCCTGTGTGGATGCGTGGATTGAAATACTTTTGATCCGCATACTATTCCATTCCACGAACCGTCGCATCCTGTGTGGATGCGTGGATTGAAATTTCAGCGGCAAGGACATGGCAAAGCTTGCGCCGCGTCGCATCCTGTGTGGATGCGTGGATTGAAATACTTGACAAAGAAAATTTATCACCAGAGAGAAAGTCGCATCCTGTGTGGATGCGTGGATTGAAATGCCATCCGGCCCCGCGTACGCCCAGCGGCGTCCTGTCGCATCCTGTGTGGATGCGTGGATTGAAATCCCGTCCTCACTATCATATGGATTGGCGATATCGGTCGCATCCTGTGTGGATGCGTGGATTGAAATAACACAAGTTCAATTCAGCCTCGGAGATGCAGTAAGTCGCATCCTGTGTGGATGCGTGGATTGAAATATCGGATACCTGAAGGAATGGAGGAAAGAAGAAAAGTCGCATCCTGTGTGGATGCGTGGATTGAAATATTATCATCATACACAGGCATTTTTCAAAATTCTGTCGCATCCTGTGTGGATGCGTGGATTGAAATTTACACCTCCATAAAAATAAGAGAGTCCAAAAGGGTCGCATCCTGTGTGGATGCGTGGATTGAAATCGTGAGGTAAAAGCCTACAACGTGAATGTCCCTGTCGCATCCTGTGTGGATGCGTGGATTGAAATTTCTCCAATCCCGATGAAGGCGAACTATTTTCGCCGTCGCATCCTGTGTGGATGCGTGGATTGAAATAAAAAATGCCGCCTCGATCCGAGACGGCAGTTCAAAGTCGCATCCTGTGTGGATGCGTGGATTGAAATAAAAACCCTGGTAAGGACCCTGCGAACCCATAAGTCGCATCCTGTGTGGATGCGTGGATTGAAATTTCGCAACGGCGATGAAAGAGCACAAGGATAAGCTGTCGCATCCTGTGTGGATGCGTGGATTGAAATAAATAAGTACACGATCCGGCCGCTTGAATGGCGTATGGTCGCATCCTGTGTGGATGCGTGGATTGAAATAAGTTTTTCGATGCTTCTTAAAACATCAGCGTGGGTCGCATCCTGTGTGGATGCGTGGATTGAAATTTAGAGGCCATGCCGGTAATCGCTGGAGCCATTGGTCGCATCCTGTGTGGATGCGTGGATTGAAATCACACGCGATATTCGCCGTTTTCAAGGCATTTTGTCGCATCCTGTGTGGATGCGTGGATTGAAATATAGAATTTAATATATGTCAAGCCAACATGTGTTCGTCGCATCCTGTGTGGATGCGTGGATTGAAATCGGTATACATCTGCATCAGCAGCAACAAAAGCGTGTCGCATCCTGTGTGGATGCGTGGATTGAAATCCATAAGACCCACCGCCCGCGCCGGGCAATCATGTCGCATCCTGTGTGGATGCGTGGATTGAAATCGGGAAGCTCCTATCATGAAGCCGCCTGTTTGGGTCGCATCCTGTGTGGATGCGTGGATTGAAATGGCAAACGTTAAGGTCTTCATATAATCGTACCTCCGTCGCATCCTGTGTGGATGCGTGGATTGAAATCTCTAGTTGTTAGCCTAATAGCGAATCGGAACAATGTCGCATCCTGTGTGGATGCGTGGATTGAAATGATTTGGTCGAGGTACTTGCGGATGGCGCCGGCGTGTCGCATCCTGTGTGGATGCGTGGATTGAAATATGTATCGAGCTCTCGCCGAATCAACCTGCTGCGTCGCATCCTGTGTGGATGCGTGGATTGAAATTGCGTATTAAACCGTAGGAATATCGCTGGTGGGGTCGCATCCTGTGTGGATGCGTGGATTGAAATACCCGTTTGTCCCTGTTACCCCAAATTTAACCTCGTCGCATCCTGTGTGGATGCGTGGATTGAAATACCCGTTTGTCCCTGTTACCCCAAATTTAACCTCGTCGCATCCTGTGTGGATGCGTGGATTGAAATTGAAAGCCGGTTGTGATTAGGTCCATTGCTTCCGTGTCGCATCCTGTGTGGATGCGTGGATTGAAATTCGTTCATGTCGGAACCCGGCAACAGCGGGTCCGCGTCGCATCCTGTGTGGATGCGTGGATTGAAATCAGCGTGTCTCCGACTTCTTTCAGCTGGCCGTAGTCGCATCCTGTGTGGATGCGTGGATTGAAATTAATAATTGTGTCTAAAATGTGAACATTCGAAAAGTCGCATCCTGTGTGGATGCGTGGATTGAAATATCGAATATCCCGCCCTTTCGTGCGCCCCGGCTTGTCGCATCCTGTGTGGATGCGTGGATTGAAATTTCGGAAGGCAATCACATCATGGACGTGCTTGGATGTCGCATCCTGTGTGGATGCGTGGATTGAAATCTCCTTAGCATCAAACTTGAATGTCCGCTTTCCGTCGCATCCTGTGTGGATGCGTGGATTGAAATGGAAGCCTGACGAAGCTCGTGCGCGTCGTTCTTCGTCGCATCCTGTGTGGATGCGTGGATTGAAATCTGTATAGGTTTTTGAATTGCCGTTATCCTTTTCGTCGCATCCTGTGTGGATGCGTGGATTGAAATATCGAAGACTATATGCGTACGTATCCGGGTGTTCGGTCGCATCCTGTGTGGATGCGTGGATTGAAATCACAACCCGGACGGCACACACCTCGACGGGATGGGTCGCATCCTGTGTGGATGCGTGGATTGAAATAACGAGGGCCTGTCGGTTGTCCGGCAACGGCAGAACGAGTCGCATCCTATGTGGATGCGTGGATTGAAATGTTCTGGACGGGGAAACCCACCGTAAGGTGCCGAACGTCGCATCCTATGTGGATGCGTGGATTGAAATATCGATAATGAGCAGCGTGCAGCCTTCATGTTTATGTCGCATCCTGTGTGGATGCGTGGATTGAAATCGGCGCCGATCGTTACGACATCTATCGGGATGGGTCGCATCCTGTGTGGATGCGTGGATTGAAATAGCAAAATATAAAAAGCACCCGAAGGTGCTAAATGTCGCATCCTGTGTGGATGCGTGGATTGAAATATGAAACGATTTCCTGATGCGTGGGAGGCGGATGAGTCGCATCCTGTGTGGATGCGTGGATTGAAATATAGGGGTCATAAAAGTTACAGTTGCGCGCCTCTGTCGCATCCTGTGTGGATGCGTGGATTGAAATGCCTTACGATGAACAATCTTGTATTCGATACAGGGTCGCATCCTATGTGGATGCGTGGATTGAAATTCAACGCTGGCATAGAAACTTTGCATGTCAATAAGTCGCATCCTATCCGGATGCGTGGATCGAAAGATAAGCCGTCGTAGAACTCACCTCCCGTTTGGCCGCTTTTTAAACACAAGAAAATCACGCGAAACGGGTCGCTAAGAAATTTACGGAAGCCCTAATTGCCACGAACCTTGAGGTATATTTCTCCATATGCTAAGATAACATTAAAGAAGGGACCGTGCTGGAACACGATCCCTCAGCACAACAGCCGCTAAAAAGAGCGGTCGGCCGTAAGGTTGATCAGAAAATAGACCGAATCCTTACCTGGGGCGGTCTATTTTCGTTTATTAAACGAAAGCAGCGCGACGATTAATGTCCCGAAGGTAAGCATTAAGCTTATCGCTTCATACGCTGTCATAGGCATCACCTCCCGTTTGGGAGACTAGCCGACCGCCCTTATAGCCGAAATGTTGTACAATCCATATTATACCATAGGACTCTCTTTCGAGGGTCTTTTTCTATTTAAGGAAGAGTCCTTTATCCTGCCTTGTATTTCAATTCACGCCCGCTATGATTTACAATACATGGTATGAAAGGGGACGGTATACCGATGGATATGAACATTTTTATCGTCGAAGACGACGCCCACATCTTTGAAGCCCTGAAGGAAAGGCTGGAAAAATGGTCTTTGCGCGTGACGGGACCGGCATCGTTTGACGATGTGATGGGTTCTTTTGCCGATGCGCAGCCCCATCTGGTCGTCTTGGATATTCAGCTTCCGAAATACGACGGTTTTCACTGGTGCCGGGAAATTCGGGCGGTATCGAAGGTGCCGATCCTGTTCCTGTCCTCGCGGGACCATCCGATGGATATGGTGATGGCGATGAACATGGGCGCGGACGACTACGTCCAGAAGCCGTTCCATATGGACGTGCTGCTGGCCAAAATCCAGGCGATCCTCCGCCGGACGTATGCATACGGGGAAGAGGCGTCGGATATTATCGAGTGGAACGGTGCGGTCATCGACATGAAGCGCGGCGTCATCCGCAAGGACGGCCAGGAGGCCGATTTGACGAAAAACGAATTTTTTATTCTTGCCGTCCTCGTCCAAGCGAAAAATGAAATCGTGTCCCGCCACGATCTGATCCGGAAGCTGTGGGAGGACGAGCATTTTGTGAATGACAACACCCTCACGGCCAACATGACGCGATTGCGCCAAAAGCTGGCGGTGCTCGGGCTCGAAGAAGCGATCGTCACGAAAAAAGGGCTTGGTTACATGGCCATCACGTTATAAAGGAGGCGAGTCGGAGAATTGTTTTTACGTTATGTGGCTTATAAAAAAAGCTGGATTGTTCTGTTTTTGGCGCTGCTCGTGTTTACCGACGTGCTGATTCTGCTCGACCATGGCATCGCGGTCCATGCCGGCTCCATGATCTATTTGAACGTGTTGTTCCTGCTCGTCTTTGCGGTATTTTTGGGTTGGCGTTATAAAACGGAAACGAAGTATGCGGCGGCGCTGGCGGCACGAAGCCAAGAGATGCACGAGGACTGGCTGGAAACGTTGCCGAAACCGGCTTTTTATCCGGATGAGGTAACGAACGACATTTTGCGTGCGGCGGATCTTTTTTACAGAAGAAAGCTATCCGACGTGAAGCAGGCGCAGCTGATCGAAAATGATTTTACCTCCTCCTGGATTCATGAAGTGAAAGCGCCGCTGACCGCGATGAAACTTACGATCGACGCCAACCGCAGCGATCCGGCGATCCGGAAAATCGAAGCGGAGTGGCTGCGGATCCATTTGCTGATCGACCGGCAGCTCCATATGGCGCGCCTTCCGTCCCTTGAGTCGGATTACGTGCTGGAGCCGGCGTCCGTGCGGCGGCTTGCCGCGGAGGAGGTGCGCGACCTGGCTTCCTGGTGCATGGAGAAAAACATCGCGGTCGAATTCGAGGGCGAAGACGCCGAGGTCGTGACCGACCGGAAATGGTGCCGGTTCATCCTCCGCCAGCTGCTGACGAACGCTGTCAAATACAGCCCGGAGGGCGGGATCATCGTCATCGGGACAAGCGTCACGGAGAACGGGAACGCCGTTCTGAACATGAAGGACGAAGGGCCGGGCATTGCCGCGCACGACCTGCCGCGCATTTTCGATAAAGGCTTTACGGGCGGGAACGGCCGAATCCAAAATGCGGCAACAGGCCTCGGGCTGTATCTCGCGCAAACCGTCGCGTCCAAAATCGGGATTACGCTTCAAGCGCAGTCGGAGCCGCCAAACGGAACGAACATGCGCATGATTTTTGCGGTTAAAAACGAGTTTGAGGAGATCCGGAGAGGGATGCTGACATAGCCCCAATCCTTGCTTCTTTGAAGGGAATATCCCCTTCCGATGTTCCCCATAATGGAATCTATACAAGACAAGCAGCCGGGTACGTCCTGACTGCTTTTTTTGATTTGCCGCAGCCGCAACATGACGATATTGTCACCTTGCCCTGCCGGCCTGTCATCCAAAACGTGCGACAAGACCCGGCGGTCGAAAGTACAATGAGGATACAGCAAAACATGGAGGTTCGCTATGAATGACATCAATTCGCAAAAAACGGTGCTGCACGCGCAGAACGTCCGCAAAACCTACGGTTCGAAAGGCAGCGCCCAACAAGTGTTAAAAGGCATCGATCTTCGCGTCCTGGAAGGGGAATTCGTGGGCATCATGGGACCTTCCGGGTCGGGGAAAACCACCCTGCTGAACGTGCTGGCGACCATCGACCGCGCGACCGAGGGGACCATTCGGATCGACGACGCCGATGTTTCGAAAATGAAGGATGCCGAGCTTTCCGCTTTTCGCCGCCAAAAACTCGGCTTCATTTTTCAGGATTACAACCTGCTCGACACGCTCACCGTGAAGGAAAACATTCTGCTTCCTATTTCCCTCAGCAAAATGGATAAACGAATGGCGGAAGAGGAGTTCAACATCATCGCCGACATTTTGGGCATCAAGGAGCTGGCGCATAAATATCCGCATGAAATATCGGGCGGGCAAAAACAGCGCACGTCCGCCGGCCGCGCCCTGATCCACCGGCCCTCGATGGTGTTTGCAGACGAGCCGACGGGGGCGCTGGATTCCAAATCGGCTTCCTCCCTCTTGGGAACGATGGAAGACCTGAACCGGAAACGGGACGTCACCATCGTCATGGTCACGCATGATCCCGTCGCTTCCAGCTACTGCAGCCGGGTCGTGTTCCTGAAAGACGGACAAATTTACTCCGAGCTGTACCGCGGGGACAAAACAAGACCGTCGTTTTTCAAGGAAATCATGGACGTGCAGGCCGTGCTTGGGGGGGACAACGTTGACGTTATTTGAACTGGTCATCCGCAGCATTCGGAAAAACATCAAACATTATTACCTGTACTTTTTTGCGCTCATTTTCAGCATGAGCCTGTATTTCGTCTTTGCGACGCTGCAGCATGATTCGTCGATCGTGGAGCGGATGGGCGCGGACGTGAATTTTGCAACGTCGTTCCGGGTGGCGGGAATTTTGCTGCTCGTCATCGTCGCCATCTTTACCATTTACGCCAACAGCATTTTTCTGAAGCGGCGCAGCAAGGAGATCGGTTTATACCAATTGATCGGCCTGTCGAAGCTGGGCGTGGCCCGGTTTTTGATCATCGAAAACATGCTGCTCGGATTGGGCGCCCTTCTGCTCGGTATCGGGTGCGGCGCGCTCGTATCGCGGCTGTTCCTGCTGATTCTGATGAAGCTGCTCGGCTTCGACGTCATCGTCGGGATCGCCTTTTCGGCCGCGGCGGCGGTGCAGACGGTGATCGTTTTTGCCGCCTTGATCGTGTTCACTTCGATACAGATGACGCTTACGGTTTACCGCAACACGCTGCTGGAATTGTTTAACGCGGATCGCCAAGGCGACCATCCCAAGAAGCCGAAAACCGTCGTCGCCGCGTTTCTTGCCCTGCTTGGCATCGCGCTGATCATCTGCGGCTATGACCTGTCGGGGCATATGGTGAACGACATGCTGTTTTTTAACATGCTGCTGGTGCTCCTTTCGACGATCCTGGGCACGTATCTGCTGTTCCGGGTGACGATCGGGTGGCTGTTTTACCAGTTTAGGAAAAGAAAAAACGGGCATCTCGGGCTGCTGAACAGCTTGTCCCTCGCACCGCTCATGCACCGGATGAAAGCCAACGCCAACTCGCTCACGTTGATCACGGTGTTGTCGGCGATGACGCTTACGATGGTGGCGCTGGCCTACTCGCTTTATTTTTCGGCGGAAAGCGATACGCGCATCTCGCTGCCGTACGATTTTGTGTTCGAAAACAAAGAAAAGGACGCCAAGTCGTTCGGCGCGGAGCTGGAGAAGGCGGGCATCCGGTTCGATCATCACCCGATTGACGCGGTGCGGCTGAAGGGAACGATCCGTGATTTGCAAGGGAAGCCGGAAGAATCGACGCAAGGCATGTTGTTCCTGCCGGCGGAGCAGCTTCAAAATGCGGGCATGAAGGTGAAAGTGCCGCCGAAAGGCGAGGCCGTGCTGTATGATGCCCGGGTGAACCTCGAAGGAAAAACTGATAAGGAAGGCATGGGGTTCCCGAAGGAAATCGCGCTGGGCAAACACGGGGAAACGAAAATGCGGCTGACGAACCTCGTCACGCAATACGTCATGAACTTCAACGTTTACGGCGCCCAACTCGTGACCTCAGAAAACACCGTGCAGGAGCTGGCGAAAAACATGCCGGGATCTTCCGGATACGAAAAAGTCCGCTTGGATACGTATCAGGTCCCGGGCAAAGCGGAGCGTGCCAAGGCATCGGCCCTTTACGCCAAATACGTGTCGAAGGACGGTTTCGAACCCGATTTTCATACGCAATACGAGGGGGCGCTTCATTCGCTCGGGTTATTGATGTTCATCTCGGCCTTCCTCGGCCTGGTGTTCCTCATTTCGACGGGCAGCATCCTGTACTTCAAGCAAATGACCGAAGCGGAACAGGAGAAAAGGAGCTTCAAGACCTTGCGGCAGCTCGGCTTTGACGTGAAGGACATCATGAGGGGCATCGTACGCAAGCAGCTGTTCGTGTTCGCGATACCGCTCCTGATCGGCATCCTGCATTCTATCTTTGCCGTCAAAGCGGCGTCCATCCTGGTCCTGTCCGACATCACCGTACCCTCGGTGATTGCGATGGCCATGTACGCCTTGATCTATTTTGTGTTTGCGGTCCTGACCATCGGCTACTATAGGAAAATCGTCAAAAACGCCATGTCCTGACAGGCTGAAATCAAGCAAATCCATGATTCAACCATGGGAAAAGAGGAGGAACCATCATGAAAAAATTCGGCGCAGTTGCCGCTTTTATCATCGTCATTTTCGGAGCATTTTTCGTTTTTTCGTACAAAGACGTCGTCGATCGTTTCAACCCGTTCATCACCAAAGAATATGTCTACGTCCAGGTGAATAAACCTTCGGAACCGGACGACGGCCGATTCAAGTACAGCTTGACCGGGTACAATGCCGAGGGCAAAAAGAAAGACGTGACGTTTACGTCCAGCGTCGATTTGAAGCAGGGAGTTTATTTGAAGGTGCTGGCGAAGGGAGCGTACGTGCAGGAATGGGAGCAGGTGAAGCAGGAGGATTTGCCGAAGGGCATCGGGTTGTAAGGTGAATGAACGTTAGTTAAAACAAGGTTAGATAAAAAGAATAGATAGAAAAGATCAGATAAAAAAGGTTGGAATAGCAGATTTAGTGGGGAAAGCACTCGGCGGGTTGCCGGGTGTTTTTTCGTTGGAGCGGAATAACCGGGAGCCGCAGCCGCAGGTCCCGGCGTATCGATCGTGATTATAAAAGGTTCATGATGCCGTCCGCATTCATAAGGGTTACAACGACGATGAGCGCAAGGAACACGACGGGCTGCACCGTTTTGCCGAACGAATCTTTAACCCTGATATGCGCAAAAAACGCGACCAGCATCGTAAATCCAAGCCAAATGCCGCCCCATGCAACCGCCTCTGCATACCAATAGCCGATGATGAGCACGGCCGCTCCGGCCAACTGAACCAGGCCCGTGATGACGCGGAACCATTGAGGCAGCTTCAAACCGTTGAACACATCCACCCAGTATTTGGCCCCCGCGATCTTCGCGGAACCCGAAAAGACATAATAAGCAATCAGCAAGCTTTGAAGAACGATCGATAACACGGTCATAGGGGATTCCTCCATTGATTTAATTTTTTTACGATACTGATGCAAAGCTTATTCAATCCAGGAAATCATTTTCGCCACCCGAATTTCGCTCTTCCGCATCACAGCCCCTTTCAAGACCATTCGGATTTTCCTGCCTTCAGCGAAGCTACGCGTTTGTTCCCATCGCCACCTTGTAACAAATATTGGTTACTGACTACATGGTAAGTTACAACTTTACTTTCGTCAAGTATAATTTTATTTTTGTAAAATTAAATTTGACAGCAGTTCAGTAAGCGGGTACGATGATTTTAACAGACTGGGATGGAGGTACAGCCGAGTGGGAGAAATACGCAACGCGGAACGTACGCAAAAGAACATTCTTGAAGCCGCAAAACGCGAGTTTTTCGACAAGGGCTTTAAGGGGGCGCGGATTGAGGCGATCGCGGAAAACGCCGGGGTGAAGAAGCAGCTGATCTATCATTACTTCAAAGGGAAAGCGGAACTGCTGGAAGCCGTTTTGGCGTATTCGGCGACGAGCGAACCGGAGTGGGTTGCCCAGGTTCCCGACGATCCTCTCCATATTGCGGAGCACCGTTTCAGAGTCAACAGCCAGGCGAGGGCGGACTTCATTAAGTTCACCGCTTGGGAAGCGCTTGAGGCGCGAGCCGAGCAAACCTCATGGAATAAGGGCGGGGAAAATGCCCTGCAATCCTACGCGTCGTACTGGAAGGCCCAACAAGAAAAGGGGATGGTGCCGCCGGATCTCGACCCTGAACTTTTGGCGCTGGCGCTGACCGCTTTAACGACGTATCCGATCATTTTCAGCAGCATCACGCAGATCATGACCGGCCTTGAGTCAAGCGACCCCGAATTTCAAGAGAGATGGTCGGCGTTTCTTACCAAGGTAAGCGGGCGTTTGTTGGAGCCGTATGGGAAGACGGAATCGTAAACGTGCTGAATCGTAAAAGCCTTATCTATTCTTCGCGATAGATAAGGCTTTATTTTTGCTTTTTCGGGTGTAGAGCACTCATTGGCCCTCCCGATTCATGGATTATTTTTTCCGGAATCGGTACAGGATGTATAAAACCATATTGGCGGTAAAAAACAACAGGCTTATGGCCGATCGGAGAGCCGACGACGCCAGGCCGATGTGCGCCAGAAAGGCATCCAATGGAGCATGGAGAAAGGGAATCAGCACCAGAAACAGCGAGATTTTAAACAAGTGGCCGATGGAAAACGCACCTTTGCACTGTTTATGCAAAACGATGGCGTTCCCAAGCAATGGAACGAGTTCGAATAGGAAGATGCCGATGGCCGCGCCGGCGTAACCGAACCCGGGAATGGCCGTTAAGAAGTATGCTGCAATCACGGAACAGGCAAGGCCGAAAAGAGAGCCGATGAAGGGCGCTTTCCTTTGGTCGGTCGTCCATAAAATCGTCGTCGTCAGCTCCCTCATCCCCGCAATGATCGGGGCAAAGGACATCCAGCGAATGGCCGCGGCCGCATCTTCGTTTCCAAAAATGAGCCTAGAGAGCTCGTCCGCATGAAAGAAAAGGATGATGGCAGAGCTGATCCCCCATAACCACCCGATTTCCAGGCATATGTTCGAGCGTTCTATAAAATCTTTCCTGTTGTTGCTTTGCCAACTGGCTGACAGCTTCGAGGCAACTGTATAGGATAAAGCGGCGGTCACAATGGTAGGCAGGTAAACGATGATCGATGCCATGCCGAATATTTCCCCGTAAACGGCGAGGGCACCCGAGTGGGTAAGTCCCGCGATCTGCAGTCGGCGAGGGATAATCAGCGCATCCAGAAGATCGGCTGCCGGGGAAATTAAACGGGTAAACATCATGGCAAGGGATGACTTTACGAAAAGAAAGGCTTCCGGCCCCAGGATGAACCAGCGTAACGTGGACGTTTTCCCCGCACTGATCGGCGAACCCTTTTGATTTTTATTTCGCAAAACCCAAAGAAAACATAATGCGGTCACGCCGCCTGTAAAGGCCCCGAACGCCGCCCCGCCGGCCGCAGCATGAATGCCGTATTTCAGCCATAAAACCGCCAATAATAACATCGTACCGGCGCGCACCGCCTGCTCGACGAGTTCGGAAACGGACGCTTGCAGGTAAGACTCGATCCCTTGCAAATAACCGCGGTACAGCTGCAGTAATGGAATCACCGCGAGCGCCGGCGCAATGCAGCGGATGGGAAACGCCAGACGGCTGTCCCCGAGATCATAAGCAATATATGGAGCTATGGCGTAGTAAAGAGAGCCGGAACATACACCCAGGATCAAAAACGGGACAACCAGCCGGTTGAAAAGTTGCAGACCGCGAGCTGCGTTTTTTGCCGTCATGAGCGCCAGTGATGTAGGGAAGCCCCCTACGGTGAGCGTAAGCGCGAATCCGAAGATGGAGTATACGATCTGATAGATCCCTGTTCCTTCCGAGCCGAGCAGCCGAAACAATGGGATGCGGGCCGCAAGCCCGATGGCTTTCACCAGAAAAATGATGCTTGTGCGCATAACGGTTTGTTTAAGGACGGAAGGAAGCGGCATCTTTTCACCCCAAAAAACGTTGTCCCCAAATTATATGAGCGAAACGGTGAAGGTAGTCCCAATTAGCGGCCGAAACTTGTCTGAAACCAGGATATGGAATTCGAACCTCAAAGGATATTTCCGTTCATCATGGGAAGCATAAAGGTTGATTCTCAAAAGGATATTCAAGGATTTTCAATAAAGCCCTGACGCTTAAATAACCTTGATAAGGGAGATTTCCGCCGTGTTACGACTGTTTTTGCTGATTGGCATGTCTTTGATCCTTTGCTTATCGCCATCGGATACTTATGCGCTTTCCCCCGAGCAGGACGATGATAAAGTAAAGATGATGCCGTTTTTGGAGCAATTGTACCAAGACCGCAACCGCTTGCTCATTGATCAGCAGCCGACGACGATTGAAAAATATTACGACCTGTCCGAATCTGGGGGCCGCTACGCTTACCAAATGGAATTAAAACGCGCAACATACGTCCACGCATGGGTTGAAAAACGCGGACTTCGGCTGATCGCCGCCGAACCCCGCATCCGAATCGCCCGTTTGAAGGAAGTAGGGGATCAAGCCGTACTTTCTCTGGTCCAATCCACCAAAATTTCTTACGGCTACAAGTCGTCGTCCGTTCCTCCGCAGTCTTTTGGAATCGGTACCCGGCATGCCCTTATCCTGAAAAAAACGAGCGACGGATGGATCGTTAAAAAGGAGTGGTACCTCGATCCGCTTGAAGAAAATCCGGATCTGATCCCGGATTCCCCTCCCGGCTTTCCGCATCTTTCGCCCGAACCCGAGGCGGCCCAAAAAGAAGGCAGATACAAACGGGAACGCGCCGTCGCTTACGCCAACAAATATGCGGGACTGGCTTGGGGAGCCGGCAATAACAATCGATACAACCGGAATTATAGGGATTATACGTCTCTGGGAGGAGACTGCACCAACTTCGCATCCCAGGTGCTTGGCGATAAAAAAGAAGGCGGCGGATTGCCGATGTCCGGCATTTGGGGATATCGGGGAGGCGGAAGCCAGGCCTGGGTGCAGACGGATGCCTTCCAGCGCTTCTTGTTTTACTCCGGATACGGCCGCCTGATTGCCAAAGGAACTTTTGAAGAAATTACGCGATCCAGCGACAAGCACCCGCACGGCGCGATTGCCAAGCTGCAGCCGGGCGATCTGATCGGCTACGAGCTGAAAGGGGACACGGACCACTTTTCCGTGGTCGTCGGGCACGACGCGAACGGCTATCCCCTCGTGAACTCCCATACCGCCGACCGGTACCGCGTACCATTCGATTTGGGATGGGATCAAACGACGAAGTATATTTTGATTCATGTTAGGTGACGAAACAACGACGGCTATCGTAGAGATCTTTCATGCAACCGAAAAGCATATGGAACGCGCAAATTGAAGGTCAAACTTCAAGAACAAGGCTGCACTGTTTCAAGCCGTCGGATCGGACGGATTATGAAAGAGCAGAGTTTCCCGTGCCTTTGCCACAGTAGAAGGCGAATTTGAGCGACATTTAGTGCCTTCATACCGATCTCGGAGGCGAAAAAGTTGTCTGATTTACTGTTGACAGTCCATATTCCTGGGGATCTATCTATGGACGGTTGTTGTTTGAGTGGATTCAAATAGGAAAAGAAACGTGATTCATGGAGGGTTCTCGATTTTATCGAGGGAATGAAATGGACTTCACATCTTGGGTGTGAGGTTTTTTCTTTTTGGAAAACGATAAAAGGGGGAGAAGATACAACAATTGAGGCACGCTCGAATGGGATTACTGCTTAAAAGAAGCTTGGCTTTATTTTTACGGGGATTGGGCGGTATGGGTGTTGCTCAGAACAATGGCAGAGCAACGTGAATCTTTTAGAATTTAATAAGAATATATGTTTGGTGGCAGACATATGTATACTACATTTTGTATAATCCTAGTGACCTATGTCGAAAAAAGGGAGGTTAAAAGAGGAAGTGGAATAAAATAAGTATAAAGAATTACGTGATGTTTCTTTAAAGAGACGAATGACTTGCTTGGAATTGCGACTAAGAGAGGGGGATCAACACTGTTAAAGCTGTCGATTGATCAAGAGAGACTAATGACTCATATTAGGGAGATTGAGAATAAGATTACAGACTCTGATCCGTTTCTCCTTCAAGAGCTTGATCTCCTAAAAGAAAGAGTAAATAAAAGTGTTTTTAAAATAGTAATTGTGGGTCATTTCAGCGCTGGAAAGTCAACTTTTTTAAATGCCCTGATAGGTCGAAAGCTCCTGCCTTCCTCAGCAAGTGAAACAACGGCTGCTTCTACCAGGGTATACTCTGTTTCTGAGCTGTCCCCGCTGGCTAATAAAGCTGAGGTCCTCTTTAGGAATGGAAATAAGCAACTTTTAGATTTGTCAGAGGGCGAGGGAGACATCGAGTTTTATGTTTCCTTGCTAAAAGGTGGTTTTGATATTGCTCGTGACATTGAATATGTCGATGTTTACTTGATTAACTCAAAGCAACCGACTGCCATTTGTTTGGTTGATACTCCTGGGGCAAATGGATTAGCGAAAGAAATTTTTGAGACGACAAAAAAGGAAATCAAGGACGCTGCAGCGATTGTATATTTACTGCCTAATAGAGGGTTTTCCGATCCGGACCGCCAGCTTTTGGACTATATATCCAATTATCAGGACCGGTTATTTTTTGTGTTAAATCAGTTAGATTTAATTGCTGAAGAGGAACGATCCGAAATGCTCGAGCATGTGAAGAAGCAAGCCAAGGAACTGGTAGGAGTCGAAAATCCGACTATCTATGGAATTTCTTCAAGGTATGCATTGGAGGGGCGTAAACAACATAATGAATCACTGGCACAAAAGTGGGGGTTCTCCGAACTAGAGTACGCTTTAACTACATATATGAATAACACTGAATTTGTACAAGGATTCTACGATTCCATTCAAAGGCAAATCCACTACCTCGAGCAGGAGTTGGAAAGTTCATTGGCAAAGCAGCAAGACGAACTTGAACATAAGCAACACCGGGCAAAACGCCATATTCAATTTGTCCGTAGAAGATTTCTAGCACTTGAAAAAAATCTGGTATCTTTCATTGATGAACAAACTATGAGTCTTCAGAAAAATATTGAAAACAATGCTTCTAGTTGGATAGAACCTGCAGTGAACTCTAGCAGCAGCTACTTAAGTAATGAAATAAAGCTGCTGAACAAACGATTGAAGCAATTGCCTGCTGATCGCATAATCGAATCGGTTCAACAAGAGTTTAAAGCATTGGATCATGTCATTCAGAGGCAAGTTTCTGATATTATTCAACAATTTCAAAAGAAGACGAGGGGATTTCTCGACACGATTACCGATAAATTCCAACAAAGGAATCAAGAAGTTTTCGATCTTATTTTACAATTTGAGCGAGAAGGAGAGGACGAACTGACTCATTTAGCTCAATTAAAGGAGAATATACAAGCTAAGGCATTTACATTCCAATCGCTTTCCACCAGAGCCTTTTCTAATGATATTCATCTTTTTGAAACGGTAACAGAGAAGCAACGCTCGATGGAGGCAAAGACTCAAACGATTAAGCAAAGGCTCAAACAGACTGTGGATGAAATAAATGAGACTCGAAAAACAGAGGAACGGGAATTTCAAAGACATAAAGAAGCTATACAAAGGCTTGGGTCAATGCCTGATGTTGATCGTTGGGAAGAAGAATATCAAGTAAAAAGAAGCGGATTTCTTGGCTGGTTACGTATGTCCAAAACAAAAACGAAAATATGCTCGGATGACTCAAAGCAAAAAAGTTGGTTAAAGCAAAAAGAGGATCTTGAACAACGATTTTACAAAGTTCAAAGCAGTCTTCAACAAAGAGACCAAGAACTTAGCCAGTTGAAGTTACAATTGTCCAGAAGCGAAAGAGATAACTCTTGCCAACTCATGGCACTTGAAATGGAAATGGAGCAAATACTTGACGATTTGCTGGACAAAGTACTAAACACTTCACTAGCATTTACCCGTCAGCTTGAGATCGAATTAAGAGCGTATTTGCACGATTATGTCGTGTCAATCTATTCTGGTTGCTACGAAGACATTATGAAAGACCGTGATGAAATTGTGAAATGGATTCGTGATGCCATCCGTGCACAGCAAAAGGAAACAGAAGATGAATTGATGGGAGCTGTCAATCTTAATTAAGGAGAGGAAATACAGAATGGAAAGTTTTAAACAAAACTATTTGCGTAAAATGGAATTAATAAAAAATGCTTTGACGGAAAATATTCAGGCGGCAAAAGCTTGGCAAATGGAATTGAGTGAGTTTGTTGATTTAACAGATGCAATTCAAAGCCTTGAAAAAATAAAAGACAACTTTGAAGTAAGCCGGTTTGAATTGGTGGTTGTCGGGGAATTCAGTACCGGTAAATCTACCTTTATTAATGCATTAATCGGAAAAAAAGTTCTGCCTAGCAAAGCTATGCCGACAACAGCTACCGTCAATTTTATTCGCCATATCCGCGAAAATCCTAATCATAAGGAGGAAGTTATAGTTCATTTTGAAAATGAAACGACACAGACTGTTGAATTTACGAATCTTGAGGAATTTGTTACGGAAATGAGTCAATCTCATTCGGTAGTGGATGATATTAGATATGTGGATGTCTTTGTTGACTCTCACTACCTTGAAGGCGGCGTAGTTATTGTGGATACACCGGGGATGAAGAGCTTACATCGAAAACATGATGAAATAACCCATGCTCAAATCCGCCGTTCGAATGCAAGTATTTTCCTATTTAATATAAATCAAGCAGGTTCCCGAACGGAATATGAATTTTTACAAAAAGTAAAAGAATCAATTAATCGCATTTTTTTTGTGGCCAACCGTTGTGATGAGGTAAATGAAGAAGACCAGTCAATTATGGATGTCATTCAATCTATCGAGGAAAAGCTGCGGAATAATGATTATTACCAAGTAGAAGAACACCAAGCGATTGTCTATCCTGTAAGCTCTCAGCAAGCTTTACTTTCTAGGGATAATACGCTGATGCATGGTAGAAATGGGATGAGTAACCAGGAGCTTTTCGAAAAGTCACGATTCCAAGTTTTTGAGCATCGTCTGTGGGAATACCTCACCAAAGGTGAAAAGGCACAGGAGCAATTAGAGGATCCATTGCACCGCATAGTGCTATTCTTTGAAAGTATTTCTAAGAAACTAGCTGAACGCTTAAATATTTTATCCGGAGAAGTAAATGTTGAGGAATTACAAGAGAAAATTCGCATCATTCAAGAGAGCATCGAGACTAGGAAGCTTAAACTGGCCAATGATAAGGAAGAGATTCATAGCTTTGCGATTGAAATTCGTGATAATCAGAGATCCAAATTCAATGAAGAGGTTGAAACCTTGAAGCAAGATTTGATCCGAACTTGTGCAAACTTTGAAGACTTGGATGAGTATAATGAGTCTTTTGGACAAACTGAAGCTTATATACATTCACGATTCTACGATTATATTCATCAAAATGCCAATCAGCTGAGGTTGAGCGTTATGAATCTAGTCATGAAAAAGCTGAAGGCAGATAAGGATGAATTTGAGGGGATTTTTAATTTTCCTATTGATCAATTTCAAATTGAAACGAGATTAAAACAGAAGAAGCGTAAACCCAATGAGGAGCTTCTGGCTATAAAAGGCGATATACAGGAGATTCAAGATAATCTGATCAACAAAAAAAATGATGCTGTAGAAGCTGAACAACGCCTTGAATCCGTGCAGATCAATCAAGAGATAGAGCGGCAAATAGAGCGTGAAGAGGAAATGTACCGTCAGCAGTACCAAATGATTAATGGTACGATTGCTAATATTTCTGGCATCTATACTGACTATGAAACTCCAGAATGGAGAGGGCTTGGAAAGGTGTTAGGTTGGATTGGTTTTGAGCGTAAGCAACGATCAGTGAATAGAAAAGATGATACCAAGGAGCAAATGATTAAAAAACAAGAGCAACTAGAGGAGCAGTTTCAAGAAAAGCTTCAAAAGTTGGAGTCACGCAAAGACAGCACAGTCACAGGGACTGTAGGTTTGTCACAGCAGAGGCTAGAGAAGATAGAAAGAGACATTGAAGAGCTCAAAAACAACTACCGTAAAGCGCGAGAGAAATTGCTGGAAAAGAAAATTGAAGCCAGTAAACAAGAAATGGTTAGCATTAATAAGGATGTTACTCGTATGATTGAGGATTCCGCAGCCAAGGTTGTTCGTTCTTACCAGCAAATTATGGCGGAGATTAACATAGACTCGATTATTGATCATTTTTTTGACTCGTATCTGGAGGAAAGTGATGAGACGATTCGTCTTCTTCATGAGGAGTTGGCCAGCAGCGAAAGACTAGTTAATGAAAATGAAGAGAAAAAACGTATGATTAAAGAAAAGATGGAGCAGATCGAAGGTCTAGTCCAAACAAAGAAAGCGCAATTTGAAGGGCTTCTTGAGCAATTAAAAGAACGCGAGGAGGTGCTGGTTCCGTGATTGAAAAGATAGAAAGTCAAATTTCCCTAACTGAAGGACAGTTAAATAAGTTGGAACAAATCCGAAATAGTTTGGAGCGTCCAGAGCTTCAAATAGCGTTTCTTGGGGAATTCAGTGTAGGGAAGTCCTCGCTGATTAATACTTTATTAAACTCTCAGAATCTCTTGCCTACGAAAGTAACAGAAAGTACAGCTGTCGTCACGGAAATCTCCTCAGATGACCGAAACCATGCTGTTATTCACTATGTTGATGGGGCGAGCTCAGAAGTTTCCCATGAACAAATTAATAGTTTTATTCATGGAAATAACAAGGTTCAGAACATTGAAAAAATAAGTGTATTTATTGATCGTACAAAGCTTCCTAAACAACTTACTCTGATCGATACTCCGGGAAGTAACGTCATTTTTGATGCTCATCTAAGAATGTCAGAACAAGCGATCGCGGAAGCTGAATATGCTGTGTATGTTACCAACAAGGCAACCCTGTCAAATTCAGATCTGGAATATCTGAATCATATCTTGAAATTTCAGCCTAATCTTATAGTTGTAATGAATCAAATAGATCGTTTACTAAACTCAGATGAGGGCGAAAGCTTAGTGGAAATTGTGACACAAATGGAAATGGATTTATTCAACCGACTGAATATCAATCTGGAAATCTTCCCGGTTTCGGCAAAGACCGGTCAGGGAGTCGAAGAGTTGCGAAGCTACTTGTTTACTGTTTTAGTCCAGCAACATAACGTTTATAAGAAAGAAGCTGCAAACCAACGGCTCTACCGTCTTTTGCTAGACATTCAGTTGAAGCTGGAACAAAAACAATCTCTATTGCGGATTCAAACAGAGAAAGGAAACAAAGGGTTGACCGTTGAGAGGGACAAGCTTATTGCGCGTCAAAATCAAGTTAATGCCTTGATTTCTAAAGAACGTAATGAGTTAAAACAAAGCTGGCATCAGATTTTAACGAAAAAATTAGATAAAATCCATTCTAAAACCGCGTATTGGGATCATTGGGTAAAACAGGAGAAAAAGAATGTCTTCAGCAAAGAGGGGGCACAAAATCTACTCTCACAGTTACAGAACGACATAGAACGGGATAAAAGAACCTTTATTAACGAATCCATGAATGAGCTGCGGATACAATCAAAGTATGAATTTGAATGTATAAAAAGGGAGCTCCGGGAATCCGAACTTGTTGGTTTACCGTTTCATTTAAAGGATCCAGATTTTACAGATATCACGGAACGTCAAGAAGAGGAAATGGCCGTTCTCCTGTCCGGAATAGCGAAAATAAAAGAGGAATATGACACGGTTAGAGATAAGCTGAAGGAACAAAGCAATGATGCTGAGATTGAAGCTCAAATTCGGGCTCTTGAAATGGAATTACAGTCTTTAAACGAAAAGTTGAACATTCCTTATGACCCTGTTTACGTCCATAAGGAAGGGAATAATGCCGGTATGTTTCGGCAAATCGGCAAGGGCATTGGAAAGATTGGGGATATTGCAATGATGCTAATCCCAGCTATGAGTGCAACGTCCGCGGGGAAAAAAATTGCCGAGAAGGGACTTAAGCAGGGGATAAAAGAATTAAGTAAAGGTACTGTCAAGGAAACTGTAAAAGAATTGGCAGAGCATGCAGTGAAAAAGACTGTTGATAGTAAAGCTGGCCAGAGAATGTTAAACAAGAGTCCAGTTATTCAATATTTAAATATGCTAAGCCTTGAAGGTATCATGGAACAAGCCGGGGAGTCAGCAGACAACTTCTTTGGTAATAACGAGCTTATCAAAGTTGAGGACGAGGGCGAGCGTATGCGTTATATGCAAAGGAGAAAGCAATTGGAATTCGAAACGCTGACCCGTTATAAAGAAATTCAAAGATTAAAAGAGCAGAAGCGAGCATCTATGGGAAGCAAAGAGTTTATGCTAGAAATGGAAAGAGAGAAACAAAAGCTGTTAAAAGAACAAGAACAGAAACTCCAAATGTTCGAGCAGGAGCTGAAAAAAGAATCTAGATTAAGAGAGAAAGATCACTGGAAGAAGCAGTTTGAATATGCGGCTGGCCAAATGATTCAAAGAATGACGGAAAGTCTGTCTGCTTGGTTTACTATGCAAAACCATCATATAACGGAATCCGTACAAAAAGGATTGGCGGCACATTACGAGGAAGAAATAGGACAAATAAATGAGAGTATGCTGGCTTTAGAACAAAAAGAAAACGAACAACAATATTCTGTTGAAGTGGAATTAAAGGACATTCAACGTCAACTACAAGTCTGCACGCGATTTCTGTTGGAGGTAGAAAATGAAGGAAGAACTGTTGTGGCTGGATGAAAGGATGAAGGAGGCCTTAACTTTGCCCCTTAATGAGCAGGAAGATTCCGTATTCTACTATATCCAACATATGAAAAACCGCCAGGAAGACCGGCAAATTCCGCCTGCTGATTATTCGTTAGCATATCTGAAACCTGCCATTCCTGAAGCGGCGGCTGGTGTTGAAGTAATCGATGAAGAGTTCTCGCTTGATTTCGATGATTTTAATTTTGACTTTGACCTTCCTACGAACGCTGAACATAAAGAGGAAGTTAATAATCAGAAAGAAAAGCTACCATTAATTTTTTCGAATGAAGACCAGGAGTTTCAATGGACGTCAAGGAATACTTGGGTATTTACCGACACAGATAAATTCACTTCAGAATATGTCTTCGCTGTTTTTCATTCATTTTCTAATGCTCAGCTTTTTCCACCATCATTTTCTTTTAAGAACTGGATGAAGAATTTTCGAGGCAGATTATACTTTGTTTATCACACCGTCCCAAGATTATATGTACTTCAGGACGGAATCCCTGTTCGAATAAACGAAGATAATTTCTCCGTGGCTTTTGACGCATGCAGTGAAGGAATTGTTGTCATGGGACTACCAGAACCAGTTCTCCAAATGGGGGATTGGTGTTTTCGGTCCTTTACAGTCTCTGCAAAAGAGGCAGGACAGGAAATCATTCTAGTGAAGTACCCGATGGAAAGAAACACTTATAAGTATATTTCTGAGTGTCAAACTGCAAAGCTGCTCTTAGTATTTTCAGAAAAGGAAATGATGTCCCTAGCACGTCAGCGTCTGGAACATTTGTCTAATGTAAGTGGAGTTTTATTTTCTATAGACTTTCATGTTCGAGACCTGATAGGGGGTATGAAACAAATCCAATACCGAAGTTTCCGTAGACAGATTCCTCAAAGCGTGACGATAACAGGGGCCCCATTTTGGCGCTCTATGGTCAATTCCTGGATGAATAAGCAGTTGGGGGATCTGGATCTCGATGATATCTTCACAATAGCTGCTGTAGATGTTTGTAATGAGTGGTGGTTGAGTTCCTTCCCGAAGGATGAAGACATTATTCCTGCCTTGTTTCGTTGCGCCAAAGCTTACCACCAGCAAATTGATGCAATCAAGACTGAGCTTTTTAAGATAGATGCAGAATCCTTGTATCAGGTCAAAAATAACACCTATAAACGAGTTGAGGAATATTTTAATGAAATCGTATTTGCCTTATTAGGTGGGAGAAGAGGTGAAATTCTTGGAAAAGCTAATTCTGCTAGAGCAAAATAATGAAAGATTACATGCTCTTCTGAATGAACACTTTTATCAATTAGAGCAGCTTTACGAAGGGATTAGCAACAAGTACCAACAATTTTACCAAGCGATAGCTCACGCTTCTATTGAAGACAGGGCGATGTTATTAATGGAGCTTTCCCGCCAAACCATTGATTTATATGATCAAACCGAGGATAGCATTCAGGCGTATATGCAGCAATTAAGGTCAGAACCGGCCTCGGGTTTTGCCTTAATGCTATTGGCCAAAATGGAACAGGATCCTTTAATGGTGTTTTCTAAATTACATATGTCATAGGAGAGGAATAAAAATAATGAAAATATATGCACCCATTGCGGTGCTCATAACCTTTATTGCCGCAAGTTTTTGCTTTGCACCAGTGAATTATGCGTTGCTGGGAGGAGGAGGCATTGTCTCCATTCTCGTGTTTTTTGCTTTGAGACATAATGAAATTGAAGATCGAAGCAAAGCCAATGAAATGAATCAACTGCTGGATGCCGTTAAACTTCAAGCTGCACATCATCAGGAAGTTGCGCAAAATCTTATTCATCTCACGAAGGTGGTGACAGATTTATCCGCAGGACTTGATAATGATCTTAAGAAGATTATCATGGGACAAGAGAGTTTGAAGAATGAATTGATTGCGGTTCAAAAAGCCGAGATCGGCCAAATAATTGAAACAACCAGGCAAAACCTTGAACAGCATCAAAAAGCTAATGCAGAGATTTCAAACACAATTAGAGAGCAAGCCCTCACACTTCATGAGTTAGTTGATCAGTTGATGGCAATCACTTCCCAAATGTCTGAATCAAAAGATGTAGTTCGAGAGCAAATACTCCGAATGCAAGAAGCATATGTTAATGAATTGAGACAAAGGGTAAGAGCATAGGCTAATTTGGCATAGAAGTGATTTGTTAAACATAGAAGCGCTTTAGGACTGCAAATTAGAATTATACGAAGTGCATGTGTATTATGATTATGGGACCGCATCGTTTGCTAGAAACACAGGATCGCGATGATAACGCTTCGGAAGCTACGCTCCGAGCAGCTTATCATCGCGATTTTGTTTTGGCCAATTAGATTAATAAGGAGTGTTGGTAAATGTCGTGTGAGTACTGTCATAAAGAAACTGATGAAAAATATATGATTGATTCCAAAGGAAATCAATTCTGTTCGGAACATTGTTTGGAGGAATACGTGGAGGAGGGCGAATATTCATTTGATCTTCATCCGTATGAAGAGACGTATTTATTGATCCGGAGCTCGTATATCCATTTGCTTGAAAGCTGGGAAAGATCGCTTCAACAGGTAACTGACGATTTGGAGGACGCTGTAGATGAGTTACTGGAGGAGATCGACGGTCTCATCGAGGATCATGCGGATTTCATTTTCTCTGAAGGTGATGACGGTCCATATGCTTGGGAAATCTATCAATACACGATAAAGCTGCGAGAATTACAGAAGCGAATATTCGCATGGCGACCGCAGCGAACGACGTATTATTGGATTAGCGGCAGCGACCATTATGGGAATTTAGATGCTAAGGAAGAGCAGAAATATGAAAAAATCTGTGCAGACTTATACCTTAATGGATATGAGGAATTCCTGACGTTCCTAATTGATCAACATCAACATCCGTATCATTGGGGAGTGAATTATATATTCGAAAGACGGGATATGGCTGAGGAGGCACTGAAGATATTACTGCCGTTCTGCAGCAAGCATGGTGTTGAAGTATCTCTTAGGGAAGCACATAAATGCGAAGCCCATTGCGGCGACATATTAGAGTCCGATGCAGATACGTATGTGAATGGCTGGTTCTACTGTTATTCTTGTAAAGAATCGGATGAGCATGGGGTATTTACGCTCCAGGAGTTGAAAATGGAGCTGGAGTATTATGATAACCATGAAGAAGAACGGCAAGTGGTAATTTATGAACGAGAGGACTGGTGTGCTCCTTTTAAGAGGAAAATAAAAAGAACATGCAGGGCACTTAATTATGAAACTCCATTATGGGCTGATTGATTCCTAATAGTTATATGAGATCGGCAAAGTACGTTGAGATTATAATCTAACTTCTTTATTTTCTCCTATATAAAAGGTAAGAGGTGCCATATCTCGGCACCTCGATAAAACTAATTTTGCGAATACAAGTCCAACATCTCTTTAATCGTACCTTGTATCTCTAACCGAAAGTGTGCAGGTTCTAGCACCTCAATCCGTGTGCCCTGACTCAATAACCACATCTTGACTCCCTGCTCGTATACGTCAGCTTCAAAAACGATTCCCTCTCGATCACGACCGATCTCTCTCATATTGGGCAGCCGATCATAGATGGCTTCCGGTGATTTTCCTCTAAAGCGAAATTTTATTCTTTGAAGCTTTCCCGTATGCATAAATTGTACCCGTTCTCGAAAGATGCCCTCTTGAAATCGCTGGGCATCTTTAATGTAAAAATGCTCTTGGTTGATCGAGTATTTCTCGATTCGATCCAGACGGTAGGGAATAGGCGAATCGTAATCTTTATCAGGCAAATATGCCATCAGATAAAAATAATACTCAGCAAACATGATGCCCACGGGGTTGATTATGCGCTCTACCGGGCGAGTATCACTCTCCCTTAGGTAACTCATGGTAACGACTTGCCTGTTTTGCACCGCTTGTTGAAGATCCCATAGCTTTGTAAAAATACTTCGTCCATGTCTAGGCTGTTTATAGTGGTGAAGCTCGTTTCGAATAAATTTATCGATCGGACTTTGGAAATCCGGGTGGCATAGAAGGATCAGTTTCTTTAATACTGCATCAACATCATTTTTAGGGAATGCGCGGCTTTCCAATAGGATCTTCGATACGGCGATGATTTCCTCTTTAGACAGTTGTTTCTGGTGCGCATCAGTCAATTCGAAGCCTTTTTTGCTGCGAGAATATTTTAATTTCCGTACTCCATCAAAATAGATTCGAAGGTCTCTAATATCACGTTGAATCGCTTTTTCACTGACTTGAAATTTCGTTGCCATCTCGGATTTTCGAATCAATTGTCCTTCAAGCAATTTATCAAATATATACAATATTCTTTGTTTATTTCCCGCTTCTGATCTACTGATTTTCCTCACCTCTCAAATCTTCAATCTGATTCTAATTTTAGCAAATGGACATATTATGTCCACATAAAATGGTATAATTAGGTGGATAGGTATGAAAAACGTTTGAAATCTATATCAAAAGTGAGGAGCGATCATATGAGTAACACGAACAAACAAATGGCTTATGAAGCACTAGTCAATCAACGGAAGAACTGCACGATGTGCGACCCTGCACAGTGTGAACTTATAAATCCGAGCCAAGCGCAGAACGGGCGATTCGATACGAATGAAATCGGACACTGGACAGAGTGGCAAGGCAGTCTGGATGCCAAAATGATGGTTGTCGGCCAGGATTGGGGAGATATCAATACATTGGTAAAACAAGAAGGCGTTAGTAATGTGGATAATAGCTCGACCAATCGCGCATTGATTCAATTGTTAAATATTGCGGGCGTGGACATTGACGAAAGTACCGCTAAAAACAAACATGCTGATTTATTTTTTACAAATGCCATCTTGTGTATGAAAACAGAAGGCGGACTGGCTGGTAAAGTGAGAGGATCGTGGTTTCGAAATTGCGTGTCCTCATTTCTTAAACCTCTCATTGAGGAGATCGTTCAACCCAAAGTTGTTGTCACATTGGGAGAAAAGGCGACCAAGTCATTATTACGTGAGTATGGCTATAAAGGTATAAACTTCAAGGAAGTGGTTGAAAGGGAATCACCGATTATCGTTGGCAGGAATACAGCAGTATTTCCGGTCTTCCATTGCGGTAGTTTAGGCCGGAGAAACAGGCCTTTTGAACAACAAAAGTCCGACTGGTTGCGAATCAAGGCATATTTAGAACGAGCAGATGATGTCTAATTTAATCTCTGTCACAGATTAATAATATGGTAAGCAAATTGAAAGCCGTATTTGGAAGCGACCGAGTTGAAGACTATCACAAGTACCATGCATACATATTTGCCCTACAAGATTAATGGTTTACAAAATAAAGTAAATTGAGTATCCCGAGACTTAACATCAAATTTCGTTGAACGGTATCCGATCAGACCTTCACACGTCACTCGTGTGAAGGTTTTTTAGTTAGAACATACATTCGCTGACAAACAGCTGTTCATCCTGCACTTTAAAATAAGCTTATCAACGATACGAGGCTAACTTTCGAAGTACAAGAAATATGATTTTCAGTTTGAAGTGGAGAGATAGCAGGCATGGAACACATTTATATTGCAATTACAGGCACCTCGCATTATTTCGGCACTAGTTTCTTGAAACCGGGGCAGACCGTACTCCTTGTGAAAGATCCTGACAATCTGCATGACGCGGAAGCCATCAAGGCGGTACTGCCGCCAGTCGGGAAGATCGGGTATGTCGCCAACAGCACGCATACGGTGCCAAAAGGTTGCCGAAGTGCGGGACGCATTTATGATTCGTTTGATTGGCATATCAGCGGGGTGATCCGGTTTATAGTAAAAGATTTGGTGATTGTCGAACTCGCAGAAGGCGACCCGGAATCTGAATTGTTTCATCAGTCCGAGAGGCGTTCGTTTCCTTTTATTAAGGGAGAGGGGTTTTTATAAAATACTTTGTTGCGGAATTAGGAAGGGGACAACGGGAAATTTGGCGAATGTAGGTATATAGAATTACTAGGGAGGAGGATTTTTCATGGATCTTGTAGATCGATTGTACCAGAAAATAAAGGAAGATCCGTTATCTCCTAAAGTGCTGGTCACCTCATCTTACGCTCAAGGGCACCAACTGCTCGAACAAGTTTCCGGACGATACGGTTCCATTTTTAATGTTGAAGTCCAGACGTTACAAGGGCTGGTGCGTGACAATACCAAATTGATCCTTGCCCGTAGAAGACTTCGTTTCATTGATGAGGAACAGTTGTTTTGGGTTGTCCATCAGATCATGATGCAAGTGGCCGAAGCGGAACCGCAATGTTACATAGACAAAAAATCAATGCTAAATCCAGGAATAGTCAATAAAATCCATCAGACGCTTGTTGAATTAAGGATGGCAGGCGTGCGTTCCGAGGAAGTCCGAGCGGAATGTTTCACGAATAAGCAAAAAGGAGCGTATCTGCAGCAATTGCTTGCCCGCTATGAGGCTTATTTAAGGGAGAACGCCTTGACGGATGCTGCCGGTTTAGAAGAATTTTGTGTTCCCTCTGGGGAAGAAACGCTTTTTATTCTGTTGCAGCCTGCAGACTGGTCAAAAATCGAATGGCGCCTAATAGAGAAAATAGCCGGGAAACGCCTGTGCGTCATTGATTTTGATGCGCCGTTTTATGACAATGAGCAATTTTCAAATAACAGCTTTACCATGTTTCGCGCTACAGGAAGTCTGGCGGAGGTTCGCGAAGGTTTGCGCAGAATGCTGGCTGACCCAGAACCACTGGATCATACGGAGATCATTTTGTCTGACTACGAACGTTATGTTCCTGTAATTTTTTCGCAAGTTGAGGCTTTGGGAGTGGAATGTACTTTTTCAAACGGGCTCCCGATGACTTTTTGCACAATGGGCAGAGCCCTTCTGGCTATTCTCGACTGGATCGAGGCAGGTTATCCCGTAACGAAGCTTACTGAGATGTTGCGCCATGGTTGCCTGAGAATCCCTGACATGCAAGCCGCCGCAGGCGATTGGATTCGTTTGCTGGAGCGAAGCGGTATCGGATGGGGCAGGAAGAGATATACTGCCATTCTCCGTTCGGAGAATGGGGACGAAGAACAAGAGCTAAAAAAGAAATTGTATGATCATATCCAAAGCTGGTTTGATCGGCTTCCGGAGGGAGACGGGTGGACTCCAAACATGTTGCTTGCTTGGCTGTTGGATTTTGCCCAAAAGTATGTACCTGTACATTCCGTCGATGACTGTACCGTAAAAAGCGCGCTGCAGGATTGGAATCAACGAATATCGGCCATTTCTACAGAACCGATGTCACCGGAATGGGCTGTTCGATACATGAAGGAGATTTTGAATTATATTCGGATTCGTGTGGATGCAACACCAAAACCTGGGGCGATTCACGTAGCCTCCATACATAACGGTTGCTTCAGCGGCAGATGTCGAACATGGATCGTCGGTATGGATGAGCATGCCTGGAGCATTCCGGCAATGCAGGATCCTCTCTTGCTGGACGAAGAACGGACAGCGGTGTCCAACGATTTGCAGTTGGTGAAGGAAAAGACGAAGAAGATTCGAAGCGGCCGCGATACACGTCTTTCACTTGTACGGGGGGAAGTATGGCTTAGTTACGCCTCGTATGATCCGGCAGAGAAGGATAACAGCAACCCTGCATTCGAAATGCTTCAAATGCTGCGGTTGCAGTCGGGGGATGATACTCAGGATTTCAATGCGCTCGCGACCTTTTTAGGACCGCCTTGCAGCTTCATGGATCTGATGCATCAGGGGGAGAGAGGCCCTAACGATGAGCTCGAAGCATGGGCGAAATATTTGAGGAACCTAAAAGGAGCGGGCATAGATGGGGGACATGCGTTAGCTGAGGCTTATCCAAACTTGGCGCAAGGGCACAGGGCGAGTTTGCATCGTCACGGCGAGGAACTGTCGAATTATGATGGGTGGCTGAATATAGACGTTTCGACTACATCAGGCACAGAAGAAGTTCCGGGTCAGCGAGTAATCAGCGTAAGTCAATTGGAGAAATATGCGGCCTGCGGTCTGCAATACTATTTTTATTCGATTCTGAAGCTGCGCCCGAAGGAAATTCCGACATTTGACCGAAGCCGGTGGCTGCAGGCTGACGAGCGGGGAATGCTGCTGCATGATGTATTCAGAAAATATCTGGAAGAAGTTACGGAGTCAGGTACGAAACCGCCCCAACATGACAGAAGCAAGCTGCAAATGATCATAGACCAAGCGATAGAAAATGCCGCACAGTCAATTCCTGCTCCAAGTCAGCATGTGTTTAAAAAAGAATGCGAGGAAATACGGCGCGATGCAGACATTTTTTATCGGAACGAAGCAAGAAAAACGGATCAGCCTTGCTTTTTTGAGCTGGAACTGGCTGGATCAGACGGTGAACCAATGGAACTGGCGTTGCCGGGAGGCATTCGGATCAAACTGAAAGGCTTTGTTGACCGGGTGGACCGGATCGGCCCTAATCAATACCGAATTATTGACTACAAAACGGGCAGCCCGAAAAAATACGCCTCTTCGGGATATTTCAGCGGTGGAACACAGTTGCAGCACGCGCTGTACGCTATCGCGGTCGAGCAGTGGCTGCGAGAAACGGGCCGGGATACCGAAGCGAGGGTAACGGAAGCCGAATATGCCTTTCCGACGGAGCGAGGACGAGGGGAACATGTGAGGCGGATACAAAACCGAAGAGAAGAATTGGCCGGCATTTTGTCGCGGCTAGTGGAATCAATGAACCGGGGCCTTTTTATTCCTGCCAAGGATACCAGAACATGTACATGGTGCGATTACAAGGCCGTTTGCGGGTCGCATGCCGAGTGGTCAGCGTCTAAGCGGGGAGCAGTCGCTAATGCAGATACATTGGGGACACTGCTGGAGGTGGAAGGAATTGATTGAACCGAAAATGGTGATTATACCGTCCGATCAAACGGACCGGGACCGGATTCTTCAGGATCTGGACACGACATTGCTTGTGGAGGCAGGAGCCGGATCAGGAAAAACGACCAGCTTGGTGGGCAGGCTTCTAGCTTTAATTGAGTCCGGCGTTCAAGCCGAACAAATCGCAGCGATTACGTTTACGAACAAGGCTGCAAACGAACTTAAAGAGCGGTTTAGACTTGCTCTCGAAAAAGCGTTTCGAGCAGCTGAACAAGGCTCACAAACCCGCAAGCGTTTTTCGGATGCGATGGGCAATCTGGATCTCATGTTTATCGGAACCATTCATTCGTTCTGCAGTTTGCTGCTGCGTGAACGTCCGATTGAAGCGGGGCTGGATCCTTTTTTTCGGGAGATGACCGAGGAAGAGGACAAGTTATTTCGTGAAGCCTGCTGGGATGATTATCTTGCGGAACTGGGTGAAATGGAGCTAAAGCTTTTCCGTGAGCTCATTTCTTTAGGTGTTGACGTCAATTCGCTCCGAACAGTGTATGACCGAGTGTCTATGTTTTCTGACGTAGCAGTACATTGCCGGGAACAGAAACGTCCGAACTTCGATCGTATTCGAGATACGCTGTTTCCGCTTCTTGATGCGGCGGCGCCTTTCATTCCAACGACTGAACCTGAACAAGGATGGGATACAGTTCAGAGACTTGTAACGCAAACGCGTCAAAAGATGCAGATGATGGATTTAACGGATGATACGCGTATTCTCGAAATCGCGAAGGACTTCGATTGCAAGCTTGCTGTCACGCTAAAACGGTGGACATCCAAAGAACAAGCCAGCGAGATGAAAAAAAGATTTTCAGACTGGCAATGCACGGTGTTATTTCCGTTTTTACAGGAGTGGCGCGAATATTTGTATCCGAAACTGATTGCGTTCGTTCAGCCCGCTATAACTTATTGTCAAGAACGACGCTTGGCCTCAGGACGGTTAAATTTTCAAGACTTGCTTATCCAGGCAGCCAAGCTGCTGCGCTGTCATGGCGAAGTCCGGAATTATTTTGCCCAAAAATACACAAGGCTTCTCGTTGATGAATTCCAGGATACGGATCCGGTACAAGCTGAACTTATTTTTCTGCTGACGGGAGAAGAGACAGCGGGAATGGAAGAGACGGACTGGAGGCAGCTGACGCCGCGGCCGGGCTCTTTGTTCCTGGTCGGGGATCCGAAACAGTCAATCTATCGTTTTCGAAGGGCAGACATCTCCATTTATAACGAGGTAAAGTCTCGGATCCGGGAAAGCGGTGCGGTTCTGCAGTTAACGTCGAATTTCCGCTCCGTTCCATCGATCGGGGATTATATCAACAATCATTTTATAAACAAATTCCCTCCTGCTGAAACGGAATACCAAGCTGCATTTGCAAGGATGGAGACACATGGGCACAAGCCGATTCAAGAAGCAGCTCACGGTGTGTATGCATTGAACTATCCCAAAATTGCCGGAGGCAAATCAGCTGCCGCTCTCGCTGATGCCAAACAGATTGCGAAGTATATTTCCTGGGCTTTCCATGAGGGGAACTTGCGGATTGCCGAAAGGGATGGTGCATATCGAAATGCGGTTCCGGGCGATTTCATGATCCTAACAAAAACGAAAGATTTCATTCACGTTTATGCGGAACAATTGGACCTGTGCGGTATTCCTGCGGATACTTCGGGCAGCACAGCCATTTACGAAGAAATGTTGATGCTCTGGCAGCTTGCTCGCTGCCTGGAGGACGGATCCGATCAGCCCGCATTGTTGGCGGTGTTGCGAGGCATGTTGTTTGGCTTAAGCGATCGGCAGCTCTGGGCATACAAGCGGGAAGGGTATCGGATATCGTTATTTGAAACGCGGCCGCGAGAAAACTTAAGTGCGGAAGCACAGCCGGTTGCAACCGTGCTGGCCAAACTCAGCGTATATTCGGAGTGGGTCCGAACCCTAAGCGCTGCGGCAGCGTTTTGCCGTATCGTTGAAGATTTGGGGATTGTGCCATATGTGTCAACATTGCCGGCAGGTTCCGTAAGAGCGGGAACCTTGGTCAAAGTGATGCAGCTTCTGCACAACGATTCACGGACAAGTTCCAGTTGGACGGAATTGTGCCGAGTGATGGAGGCAGCCTGCCGCGGGACTGAAACATCGAGCCTGTATGCCGGCGGCGAACAAGCCGTTCGCGTGATGAATTTGCATAAAGCCAAAGGCTTGGAGGCACCCGTTGTTTTTCTAGCGTGTCCATGTGGAGAATTCGATCATGATGCAACGCAATACATTGACCGCTCCTCCAATCCGGCGACGGGACACTTTACGATCTTCAAAAAGGAGAGCGCTTATCAATCTAAAGTGATTGCGCAGCCTCCCGGTTGGGACAAAATGAGCGAGCGGGAGCGGGAATTTGCCAGTGCGGAGAAAGACAGGCTGCTTTATGTGGCTGCAACGCGGCCCAAACAAATGCTTGTCATCAGTTTGTATCCGGAACAACCGGACAAGTGTCCTTGGACCCCGCTTGTAGAAGGCCTGCATGAGCTTCGGGAACTCCAGGTCCCTGATTTTGTCCGCGCGGCAAAGACGGAGTTAACCGATGGACCGGATCTTTCAAGCGTTCGGGATGCCCGGCGACATCGGCTGCAACTAATCGGCCGGCCTACCTATTCGTTACTATCCGTAACCGGTCAGACCAAAACCCTTAACGAACGTCCGGAATGGTCCTCCGAAGGGAGAGGTATGGCGTTCGGCAGCGTCGTTCATCGATCTATTGAGTTGATGGGTAAGGGATTGATCGAATCGGATCTGGAAGCGGCAGTTCATGTGCTTGCAGGTGAAGAGGGACTAGCCACGGAGTATATACCTGATGCCGTTCGTATTGTAAAAACCATTCTCTCAAGCGAACTTTGGAAGCGGAGTTTGCGTGCGCGCCGCAGGTTGTTTGAGTTGCCGCTGTTACTTAGAAAAAGCGCTGATGAGCTGAAGTCTTTCAATAGATTTGCGGCAGATGACATGCTTCCCGAAGCAGCCGCTGCTTCAACGGGAGAAGATACTGCCGTTCAACAGGCATTTCTTCGGGGGGTTATCGACTTTTTGTTCGAAGAGGATGACGGTTGGGTGATTGTTGATTTCAAAACAGATCATGTTGAAGAGGCATCACTCCAATCTTTTGTCGACTTTTATCGTCCTCAAGTCCTCGCATACGCATCCGAATGGGAGAATACGTTTGGCTTCACAGTAAAAGAAGCCGGGCTGTATTTTGTCGGGATTGGGCGGTATGTGGTGTTGTAGGTATACTAGGGCGGACTTCGAACTTTTGGAGTTCGCTCTTTTTAAATATCTTTAAAAGATTTCATTATTTTTAGTTCCTTGGAAGGATATGGGGGCTTTTTGTCGAAGTGTGTATATACTATAACGAAAGTTACATAGGAGAATTGGACTATGTCAGACAAACTATTCAGATGGTTCAAAATTATTTATGCCATTCAGGCAAGGCCTGGAATTAACGCGAAGGAACTTGCAGAAAGATGCGAAACTGAAGAGAGGACGATTTACCGCGATCTGCGTTCATTGGATTCATTGGCACCGATTACGAATATTGGATACGGTAAAGGCTACACATTTGCTGGGGATTTTGCCGTGTATCCGTTCAATTGGACGCAGCAGGAGGCCATGGTGTTTTCCATGCTGCCTTCATTTGTCGATCAAAGCAACATGCCGCCGGGATTCGACACGGCTTACGATAAAGTAATGGCAGCTCATTTCAGGCAAAAGAGGCGAGATCGGGATTTGTTGGAACATGTAACCGACATTATTCAGATGGGTTCTCCGGCTTATCGGGAGGATGCGCCGAACTTTCTATTTCAAGTGATCCAGGCGATCGTGGAAGAAAAGACAATCACGGCCGTTTATCATACCCAAAGCCGGAATCAACAGACGGAGCGCGATATCGATCCCTATTATCTTGTCCCAAGGGACCAGCGTTTTTATCTCATTGGATACTGTCACCACGCAGAAGAAGTTCGAACGTTCCGATTGAGCCGGTTTCGCTCGATAGAGATGACAAATCGTACCTTTAACCGCGGGGATTTTAATATCAAAAATTACTTGAAAAATACATGGTCAATTGAACGCGGAAACGACCAGATCCATTTCAAAGTGAAGTTTTCGCCGGACGTAGCTCGTTACGTAAAGGAAGAAGAAATGTTCGTTCGGCCTCGTATGACGGATTTGCCCGACGGAAGCCTGCTGTTTGAGGTAACTGTAAACCATGACCGGGAATTTATCACATGGGTAAGCCAGTACGGTCCCGATGCGGAAATTTTGGCCCCCGTGTCCTACAGGGAACGGATGAAGGAACGGCTGAAAAAGTGGAGCAAGTTATACGAGCAAGAGTAAGGAACGGCGCTATTGCGCCATTCCCAGCATTTCAGCCAGCCTGCTGAACGGATGATTCTCATTATGTCCCGTGGAGTATACCACTTCTGAAACATACAACTTCTCTTCGGCGGCGTTATTTGTGACCAGTTTAATCTTGGAGAAAATGGAGGCAAAAATTTTGGCCGTATTCCAAGCATCATCCGCTGCATGGTGTGGTTCCCCGTCAAACGGAAGCTGCAGATGCTCCAAGGCCCGTTTCAATCCAAATCTTTGCCGATGATCCGAATGATGGAGCCGGGTGAAAGCCAGTTGGATATCGTTATAATTTTGGAGCCAATCCAGGGGGAGATGGTGATATCTGCAATGCTGAATCAGCTGGTATTTATCGTCCGGCCCCCAAGCGCACAGGTAATACGGATCCTGACCGATCCATTCCAGAAAAGTTTCCAACATTTCAGGATAGGACGGGGCTTGGTTTACCTGTTCTTGTGTGATCCCCGTAAACGGCGTCGTTTCAGGTGTTAACTTATATTGTCTGGACGGCTTTACATAAGAATGAAACTTATCGGTTATGACGGGGGCTCCTTCATGTTCGGTCATTTTGACTGCCCCAATTTCGATAATATCCGCCAGATGTTGTTGTTTACGAACAACCATGAATTCAAGGTCAAAAATGATGTAGTTTGGCATTAGCAGTGCTCCTCTCTGTAATCGTTGTGAATAGTTTAGCAGGGAGGAGTGGCAGAAGTTGTCAGGGAATGGGTGTTCGAATTTAATATTTTACATGAGATCAGAGAGGAGAACATATATGGCATTATGGCTGTTTCGCGCGGGACGATCCGGCGAATACGAAAGCAAATTCTTAAATGATAAGAAGGTATATTTGACTTGGGATCAGTTGGACGTCGATTTAAAGAGTTTTTCAGACAGATCTGAGCTTATCAGTTATCTTATGAATGATTACGAGGCTGAAAAACTTGGAAGAGCGAGAAACTGGGCAGGACAAATCTGGCCGATTGCTCATGAAATGAGTAAAGATGATTGGATCGTCCTTCCTAGCAAGCTCAAGTCTGCGATTCATATTGGGAGAATTACAGGGGACTATGAATTTGATATTAGCCGTGACAACCCTTACTACCATTCAAGAGCAGTTGAATGGTTTGCTACAGATATTCCAAGAACGAATTTTGATCAAGATTTGTTGTATTCATTCGGTGCATTTATGACGGTATGTAGGATACAAAGAAACGACGCGGAAAGACGCGTAAAGGCGATGGCAGCAAATCATTGGCTCACGCCTAGCGTTAACGCTTATAATGATCCGACTCAGGCTGCTCAAGATGAAGATGAGAATTTATTTGATTTAGAAGAGTATGCGAATGATGCTATTGCCAAATATATTATTCAAAAATTCAAAGGCCATGGAATGGCCAGAATCGTAGAAGCTATTCTTAAAGCTAAAGGGTTTACTACTTATATTAGTCCAGAAGGTCCGGATAAGGGCGTGGATATATTGGCTGCACCTGGGAATTTAGGATTCGGTGAACCTAAAATTTGCGTCCAGGTTAAAACATCGGATACTCCAGTCGACAGACCAACACTGGATCAACTTATAGGCACGATGCATAATTTTAAGGCCAGCCATGGGCTTCTAGTTTCTTGGAGTGGCTTTAAAAGCTCGGTAGACAAGGAGATCGCATCACAATTTTTTAATGTAAGGCTGTGGGATCAGAAAGCAATTATTCATGAGTTGCTAGAAAATTATGATGCCCTGGAAGCGGATATTAAGGCTGAAATACCTTTAAAAAGAGCTTGGATTTTGGCGGGGACGGAGTAAGTTAGTCAGTAATTAGAAAAATACAAAAATTAAAAACAGTGCGAATAATCGCGGATGAAAATTTCATCCGTTATTCAGGATAGGAATTCGAAGGAAGTGCAATATCAATGTCATCTATTTTTACCTTTTTGGGTGAGGTTAACGAACCATTAGCTGCGCTGGTTATTCAGGCTGAAGCGGATATGTGGTCAAACCCGCGTGCAACACTTACTCAAGGCAGGTTATTTAGTGAAGAAATGGCTGTTACAGTTTCCAAAATGGAGAAAGTAGAACCGGTTTATGCAATAAAACCAAATGAACGAATGCATTTACTTGTTCGTAGAGGTGTCGTATCGGAAGAAATTAAAGAAAGCTTTGAATGGCTTCGCCGAAATGGAAATATAGCGGCTCATGATGTAAAACCGATCCCCATGGATCTGGCACTGACCGCACATCGTCATTTATTTACGCTTGCTCAATGGTTTGTAGAATCTTACGGTCCACTGGATATTAGTACGCCAGTTTACTCGATGCCGATGATACCGTCAGAACGCGAGTCAGAAGGCAGTGAGCTGAACTCCAGTGTAAGTGACCAACTGGAGCAGTTGTTGAGCGCTCAATTGGAGGCCAAGATATTACCCGCCTTAACGGAGCAATTTAAGCAGTTGCAGGATACAATTACCCAGGTAACTGTCGCTAATGCAATTGATTCACAGAGGAATACTCATGATCCAAGCATGGGTTCAAAGGAAGGCAACAGCGAAATCGACATCTCCTTATCAGGGGCAAATAAGATAACCGATTACCGTCCAGATCGCAGATCAATTGAAGTGAGGGAGTATCTGGAAGAGAAGGGGATGACAATTGTTGACAAGCGAAAAAATGGTGGTGCCATGTGGATTGTTGGCGGTTGGGAACTAAAAGAAGAGTTGTTAGCACTTAAAGAACAAAAAATCTATTTCAAGTTTGCCAAGAACGGAAGCCAATCAACGAAAAGAAAGCCTGCCTGGTTTATGATGGGCAAGGATCCTACTGAATTACGTTGGATTACACTGGAGAATGAAAGCTTATCTCTGATTGAATCAGCTCAAAATGAGGTTCCGACTAATCTTCCTATGGCCGTTAATGCTTTGACAGACTTAGGCAACTCAGAAACAGAGATGAGCAAGTCGGATTTATTAGAATCAACAGATGATCAAATGATTATAGAACCTACAGTGCAGCCTACTGTAACCACTGAAGAGTCTAGACTCGGCACAGTAATACGCAAGTCGTTCTTGAATAAGGAACTGGTATTTCCGCAATCTATGGCTGACATGAAACTTGATGATATTAATATCAATGGCTGTGGAGCTTTGTTAGCGTATCTTAAAGAAAAATGCAGGGCTACTACAATTCAAGAGATCCCTGAAGATTTACCGAATTTAGCTAACCAGATCAATGGTGTTGGTCCTAAAGGCATTGAACGCTTTGTCAAACAGCTAGAAGAAGCAATTACTGCAGAAAAGAAACTTATTGGTTCCGGAAAACGTAAAGAGCAGGCTGTGGTGGCTTATCGACGCCTTAAAAAACGACTTGGTCGACGTCCTTCATATATGGAGATTTATCAACAGGGTGGTATTAATAGTCAAGAGTATCGTCTTTTGTTCAATTCTTATTACAATTTTTTACTTGAAGCCAAAGAGCTGGACAAAACAGAATCGGCAGTCGCCAAGCGTTATGCTGGCTGGCTCGTTGAAATCGAAAACACAATTATCCGTAAAAGCTATAAGATGGTACTGCTTCTTGCAATGCTTGACCGGGGTATTCTTGATTGGAAGCGTCCTATTACTCCTGAAGAAGCAGCTCCATTTTTCTATGAATATTATATGAGTAATCCTAAAAGAAAGGAGACTGACTTCTCAGATAATGAAACTCGAAAGCTCTGGGATGCTCCGTTAGAACGGACCGCGCAGCTTATCGCAAGAATGCCTATGACTCATCTTGCAAAAAGCGCTAAAAAGCTTGTTCGATACACAGAAGAGGGATTTAGCATTGGATTTCAAATCAGGGAGTCTGACAATCCAACGTTATATGAATGGACTCGAGAGATTTGTGAGTATCGGTTGATAGAGTATTTCGAGAGGAAAGCGTAAGAATTTTCGAGAGACCTAAACCTTGTTGCAATAGAAAAAATAAAATGGGGGAATTTCTTTTGGAAAGTTTAATCGAGGTATTACTGGAGATCCGAAATGGAATCTATGCTATGAACGCTAATATTGAAGAACTAAAGAACTCTATTGAAGAACTTAAAGGAAACGGATTATATAATTCTATTACGGACGTTTGTGACAAGTTGGATTCAAATGTCAGAGAACGTCGTGGGAAACGGGCTATTTAACTCTCTGTCCGATGTTTATAATAAGCTCGATGAAATTTCTTCAACATTAGATTCTATTGATGCAAACACCATGTGATCAATTTCAAAATGTGGATAGTAGAGGAGCGAAGTACATCACAATACTTATTTGAGCCCTTCTCGGGGTTCTTTTTTATAAGAAAACATTTCTCGTTTGTGATGATTCCGCTGTGAGTATACATTTATGAACTAAGGAGGAAGAGGAATGAGTGCTTCATCAACTGGCCCTATCTTTGCTGCATTTATTGCTTTATTATTCTTTGGGCTGTTATTTCGCCAAATCCAAAAGACTATGGAATCAGGCAGAGATGCTGCTAATATAAGGAACATACTGAAAGAGCTGCAGAATGAGATGGATATACCTGAACGTTTTAACAAAATGAATGATTGGATACTTCAACAAGAAGGCGAATATCTCAAGAAATTTGTGCGACCAGGATGGATTGCTTTTTATAAGAGATATATTCACCAGGAAAATGCAATGAGAATCCCTGATGTATATGATTATTTTCAGGAGGAGGAGCTAGTACATAATTATGGAAGGAGAAGGTTTATCGAATTAATCCCCGGAATATTTCTTTCCATTGGGATTCTTGGGACATTTATTGGGATTGCTACAGGCGTAAGTGGTCTTAACCCTGATGGGAATTCAGAAGAAATGAGATCAGGCATTGGAATTCTGCTACATGGTATGCAGACTAAATTCTGGTCATCCATTGTTGGGATCGTAGCTTCCTTAATATGGCAATTTATTGATAAAAATTTCCTTTTGCCCCAATTGCAATCTACTTATCTCGATATCCGTGAATCATTTGACGAGGCATTCCCAACCCAAGACCAAAATACCATTCTTCAACAAATGCTAGAAAATCAAAAAAGCCAAATGAACGACTTTCAAATTTTTATGTCTGAGCAATTAATTCCGCAGATGATAACAGGCTTTAACGATACTTTAAAGCAGTCATTATTACCACCAATGGAACAGACTCAAGTGTTGATGAATGAATTAATTACAAGTGCCAGTGTAAACCAGATAGATGGAGTGAAGCAACTGACCGCTGAGGTGATGAACTCATTGAACGAGATTACAGGTGAACACATGAAAAACCTGGGGGAGGCACTACAATCAACAGTAGAATGGCAGAAACGAGTACATGAAGAGATGAGTAACTTGGTAGATTCTATGCAGCAATCTGCACGTAATCAATCAGAAATGGTGGAGAAGACGACTGTATTGACACAGGAAATTCATCATTATACCGACAACATTACGGAGTATCAGACAGTTCTGGAAGGCACCGTTTCCCAGTTGAACGATACTACATCTAAGAACAGTGAGCTTCAGTCTGCCGTGAGTGGTCTGCTGGACCGAATGGTTGAGGAGCGCAATGTCTTTAACCAATATTTCGACGAGCATCTTGCTAAATTACAAAGTAATGTGGAGTCCATTATCTCACAGACCGAATCTCAAGTGAAAGTACAGACCTTACTGGAACAGAATCTAGAACGAATTACGGACATGGCTGATAGTCAACAAGCTCTGGCCTCTTCATTATCGAATCAGGCAGTCCTCTCTAAAAAGTCCAGTGAAGAGCTTGGCCATTTAGTTGAACGATTTGAGAATAACGCTTCTCTATTTACGGAACTACAAGGCAGAGTGGGAGGTATGTTAGAACAGTCATTGGAAGAGCAGAGTCGTTTAGATAAGCTTATCGAAAAAGTGAACTTTGAGTTGGTGGATCAGGTCGAAGCTATGGATGAGCGAACAGATAAAATGATTTCGGTATGGGAAGAAAACAGCCAGTTAATGAAGGATTTAAACAGACAACTCGGTACTTCCATTAATCAGTTTGCAGACGATATGCATCGAGGCATCATGCGCACTTTTGAACAATTTGATGAAGAATTAACCAAGTCCGTAAACTTATTGGCAAGAGGCGTAGACTCGATGCGGGATGGTCTTGTGGAAATGCCGGAGGTCATTCAAGAACTCAAACAATCGGTTAATGAAATCAATAGGCTGGCCAAGCGTGCCACATTAAATACATAAGGTAAGGAGGGTTAAAATGTGGCACGTGGAATTCGAAATTTAGGACGCTCAAAAGGCCTAGTAGGTGAGGAAAAAGAAAGTTCATGGATTTCTTATACAGACCTAATGTCTGCTTTGTTAATTATTTTTGCTCTGGTTATCATGGTGACCATGTATGATACACAAAATGCTTATGAACAGCAAAAGAAAGCTATGGATGAGGCAACTGAGGCGATCAAACAGAAAGAGGCAGCCATCGCGGAAAATAATAAAATTATTGAGGAAGTAGTCGGAGTGAAATCCCAGATTATAGAAAAACTGATGCTAGCATTCAAGGACTCCAATCTGGATCTCGAGATAGACAAACAGACGGGGGCTATTCGTTTCTCCGGCGGCGTCTTTTTTGATAAAAACAGCAGTACGGTATCCGCGAAGGGAGTAGAGTATCTCGAGAGCTTTATTCCCAAGTATATTGAAATTCTATTATCTGATCAATTTCGAGATGAGATTGCTCAAATCATCGTGGAAGGTCACACGGACAGTGATGGTGGGTACCTTTATAACCTTCAATTGTCGCAGGATCGTGCGTTAGCCGTGGCTCAGCAAGTCTTTGCGCCCAATTTCCCTAAGTTTAAATACCAGGAGGAGCTAAAGACAGTTATTACAGCCAATGGCAGATCGTTTAGCGTTCCGATTTTGGATAAAAACGGTAAAATGGACCCTGATAAGTCAAGACGAGTTGAATTTAAATTCCGCTTAAAAGATGAGCAATTACTCGAGAAGCTCCAAGGAATGATGGTGGATGATGGACGATAAAACGTATATATTTACTTTTGCGTTTAAACCACAGAAGTTATCTCAAGCCAGGGAGTATATAGAAAGAAAATATGAGGATTTAGACAGGCTTACAGCCTCACAATTAAGTGCGTTACGATTACCAAAATTGTTAGAGCTCATACGTCAGACGCCTGAAGAGGAGATAGAACAGCTATCGAAAACTCTAAAAAAAAGAGACGTTATGGTTCTTGTATATGAGTATCCCTACCATCAGGAATCCAATAGCGTTCAGAAAAAAATAAATCTAGTCTTATATCATAACTATTCTCCTTCTATCGGTTCCATAATATGGGGGGGATTTCAAGGGGAATTTAACAACGTATATATTCAGGATTTATTGCGTCGATTTTATTCAAAGGACGGAACTGGTTTCTTGTATTCCGAGTATGAAGAGGAAAAACTTACGAAACAGCTAATGCCAGTGTTTATGAACAAAAATGGTATCGCACAAGGCTTGGCCGAACTCATGGCTAATGGAAAGATGAAATCCATCGAGTTTATGAGAATGGTGAAAATCAAGCCCGAATCTGAACTTGAAGATTATCTTGTGTTTCAGACATTGCAACGAAGCCTACACCATGATGGAATAATTAGTCGTGATGGAGAAACGTTCGTTGTTCAAATGCTTGAAAAGTATCCCATGAAGTCCTATCAAGAGCTTATGAAAATTTATCTGGAGGCCAGAAATCATGAACAATTTCACGCTCGGATTATGGAACAAGCGATCAGGAGACTTCATGACCCTAGAGAACGTGATGAGGACTGGGGTTTCTTATCTGAGGAAGGGCGTGAGGAGGTCAATCGTTGGCTTATTGTAGCGAGGCTGAAAACGATTAATGATGAATATAGAAGATTTGAATTCTGGAAAAGGTATCTCTTGGACATTCAGGATGTCAGTCAATTAGATGGGGAAAACGACCCTGCCGTGTTGTTTATTTATTTCAAAGAATTTGTGGTCGTTGAGTTTGGAGAAATAGGAGCTGCTTATTTTTATCATAAAAAAGGGTTTAATAAGTTCATATTGAGTCGAATTACAGGAACAGAGTTTAGAAGAAAAGGAAAAGCAGCCAAAGAAAAGGCATTGAAAGATACAGAGAAAATTAAAAGAGGAGAACCATTGTATATAACTTCATTGGGACATTACGGGGCTTTTGAGACTTGGACAGATAAATTCAGAAAACATATAAGCGAATTCATGAATGGACATTATAATTACTCGGAGTGACAAAATCGAATGAGTTGGTGGAACAGATTATCTAAGCGAACAAAAGAACCTGAGTATAAACCTATACAATGGGAGTTTATAAAAGATCAAAGAGGATTACTCGTTCATCTATTTCAAGACCAGGATAATATCCCTATCAGCCTCCCGTTAAATATGACTGTAGCAGAAATTCGGCATCAGCCCAATGTAGAAACATTAGAGCTCTTAGAGTCGATGTGGTATGAAGAATTGCTGAAGGAGACAGATGACGGATATTTACTTCCCTATGACTTAGTTATTGAAGCTCCTCCGGAAGTTCGCGAGCAATTTGAACTACCCGAGACAACGAGTCTTGAGTTGAAGCTCGGGCATGTGGGGATCATTGGAGGGTCTAATTTCAAATTTATTCTCGAAAAGCACTGGGGTAACCGGAAACATATAGAGAGAACAGCGAGACAAATTGGCCCTTGGATCCAACTTCCCGATCGTACGTGGCTTCTAATGGAACCGGAGCAGTATCAATTTGAACAATTAGTTAACGAACAGCCGAATGTCCTTGATAAGGAACAGATTTTTGCGTATGTAGCCAAGATTCGTTCCCAAGCTAGAAAACTAAATATACCCATGGATGATTATCTTTCGAAGCAAGATTTCAAGTTCGCAAATGATGTGGATATTGATCTGAGGTATAATTCGGACCAAATTGAACTGATACCTAAATATCGATCGAGTGATCCTATCCCCCAAGAAATTCTCGATGAAATGGGAGGCGCTGGAAGCCGATACTACTCCCACCCTGTACATGGTAAAATTTTTGTTTCAACTGATGTCGTTACCAAGTCCGATGAAATTCGAAAACAGGATCCCATCCGTGGCCAAGACATTCCTCGTTTCGCTGAGAATCCGGAAGCCTTTCTACCCGAAATTGAGGGTTTGGATTTATCTATGTTCGGAGAAAGAGTCAAATCATTAGGGATACGAGTATATAAAGCCCAGCCCTATGTCCATGCCAATGATAGCGGACGTGGTTGGTTTGAGCTCCATGCAGGGGTTCATATCATGGATTCTGAGGGCGAAGTTAATCAGACATTCGATGCAAGTGGGCTAGAGGAAGTATTCAGGGAGGCAACTACAAACGGGGAAGAATATGTCGAGCATAATGGGGAATGGATCAGAGTCCCCCATGATATCAGCGCTTTCCAAGAAGCCGTAGCTCAGTTGGAACAGACATGGGGAGATAACGCGCGAGTAGATGTTACCAAGCTTCCATATGTACTTGAAATATTCGAGAATATTAGTCAACTGGAGTATAACCAACCTATTCTAACCGTGCACCAGGAGATGTTGGATAACGGTATTTTGGATCGCAAGCCACCGGCAAGTTTTGGCGCCAGCCTCAAGCCTTTTCAGGAGGAAGGTTACGTATGGATGAAGTCCCTTCATTATCGTAAACTGGGTGGGTTATTGGCAGACGATATGGGATTGGGGAAAACCATTCAGGTTGTCTCCTTTCTTACATATTTGCATGAAATTGAGAAGCTAACTCCAACATTAATCGTTGTGCCGAAATCTCTGATTGAAAACTGGGTTGCTGAAATTCATAAATTTGCATCACCGATTGCTCATCTGGTTCATGTCCATAGTGGCGGGAATCGTGTCAAAGATCCAGTAATTCTTCAGAAATATGCCATAACACTTACGACTTATCAAACATTGGTGCGAGATCAACTGGCATTTGGGCAAGTCGAATGGCAAACCATTATTTGCGATGAAGCTCAAGCGATTAAGAATCCAACTACTGCTGCCAGTAAGGTTATTAAGGCCATGAATGCAAAATTTAGAGTTGCGATGACGGGAACTCCGGTGGAGAACGGGCTAAGCGAGCTCTGGTCGATTATGGATTATGTTCAACCTGGTTTGCTTGGGAGCTTGCATGAATTTAAAAAAGAATTTATGGATAAGCTCGAAGCTGAAGAACGGGATCATGAAACAGAGCAAAAATTGCTTGCTCGAATATCAATGGTTTACAAACGCAGAACAAAGACCGAGGAACTGGCGGGACAATTGCCTGCCAAGCTGTCTGTAGAGATTCCTGTTCCTTTAGGATCTGAACAACAGCAAGCATATGCTGCCGTTATTTCACAAGTTAAAATGAAAACATTGTCTGGTTTGCAAGCCATACAGCAGCTTAGAGAGCTATGCTCTCACCCAGCCTTGGTGAATGAGTCCTATCGGAACTTGCCTATCCAGTCTGTTCCAAAGCTGGCCAAAACACTAGATCTAATTAGAGAAATTCAGGCCAAAGGCGAGAAAGTCCTGATATTTACAGAGCTTAGACAAATGCAAGAGATTCTACGGGACGCTATTCGTGATCAATTTAATATCAATCCGCAGATTATTAATGGCATGACGGAAAGAAGACAGAGTTGTGTTGACCAGTTCAACAATCGACCCGGCTTTGATGTGATGATTCTCTCTCCTAAGGCAGCTGGTACCGGACTGACGATAACATCGGCTAACCATGTCATTCATTACACGCGTTGGTGGAATCCGGCGGTGGAGAATCAGGCAACGGATCGTGTGTATCGAATTGGACAGAACAAACCTGTTCAAGTATATTACCCGATCGTAACAGCTGAACAGTCATTCCTTACCTCTGGTACAGTGGAGGAAATTGTCCACCGCATATTAACTGAGAAACAGGAGCTTGCTTCGTCCATTATTGTGTCTAGCCGTAAACTGGAAATTGAAAATGAGGTTTTGAAAAGTGTGTTTAAATAGAGATTGTTGCATCATTTCAACTAAATATTTCTACAAGGGAAGACTTCCGCAACAGAAGAGATACCGGTAAACTTAGAAGGTATACTAGAAATGTTTTGCCATAAGAGGAGATGCATGATGATTAACTTTCAGGATAAAGTCAGTTTTATTTGGTCTATAGCTGAGGTCTTACGTGGCCCGTACAAACCTGAGGATTATGGAAAGGTCATTTTGCCCTTAGCCGTATTGCGCCGGTTTGATTGCGTACTGGAAAACACCAAAGATGAAGTGCTAAAGAATTTTGAAAAATTCAAAGCCATGAACGAAGACGCGCGTGAACCGATTTTGAACCGCATTGCCAAGCAGAACTTCCATAATACAAGTAAATATAACTTTGCCAACTTGCTAACTGACGCGGATAACATTGCAGATAACTTGCGTGATTATATTAATGGCTTTTCCAAAACAGCCCGGGACATCATGGATCATTTTGATTTCGACCGTCAGATCGAGAAAATGGACCAGAACGACTTGTTGTACCTAACCATTAAACGATTCAGTGAATTGGATTTGCATCCTGAAGTGGTTACTAACGTTGAGATGGGGTACATTTTTGAGGATTTAATCCGCCGCTTCTCGGAACATGCAGAAGCAGGGGATCACTACACCCCTCGTGAAGTAGTACGGCTTATGGTTAGCTTACTTTTCCTTCATGATGACGACATTCTAACCAAACATGGAATAACTCAGACATTATATGACTGTGCTGCGGGTACAGGCGGCATGGGGTCTGTTGCACAAGAATACTTACATGAGCTAAACCCTACAGCTGATCTTGAATTTTTTGCCCAAGAAATTAATGGTGAGTCCTATGCAATCTGTAAAGCAGATATTCTGATTAAAGGCGCCGATGCCAAAAATATTCGCCTAGGTAATACCCTATCAAACGATCAGTTTAAGGGGGAGAGGTTCGACTATCTTATTACGAACCCTCCATACGGTGTAGACTGGAAATCGTACGAGAAACCGATTAAAGCAGAGCATGAGGAGCTTGGTTATAATGGTAGGTTCGGTCCAGGGACTCCGCGTACGAGTGATGGGCAGCTCCTGTTTTTGTTACACTTGATATCCAAAATGAAGCCAGTTACACCGGAAAATCCGCAGGGTTCACGGCTTGCCATTATCATGAACGGTTCTCCTTTATTTACAGGGGATGCAGGTTCAGGCGAAAGTGAGATCCGACGTTATGTGCTTGAGAACGACTTGGTCGAAGGAATTGTAGCAATGCCAAATGACCTATTCTACAACACCGGTATTGCAACTTATATTTGGATTTTGACAAATAATAAGTCTGCTAATCGTAAAGGAAAAGTACAACTGGTAAACGCAGTTGATTTCTCCAGGAAAATGAAAAGAAGCTTGGGAAGTAAGCGGAACGAGATTTCTCAAGAGCAAATTGATGAGATTGTTCGTATGTATGGTGACTTTAAAGAAAGTGAGTATGTCAAAATCTTCGATAATGAAGACTTTGGTTATCACAAGATTACAGTCGAACGCCCGCTTCGTCTGAATTTCGTAATTTCAGAAGAGCGTATTCAGCGAATTCAAGAAGAAAAAGTGTTCCAGAACCTTGCTACATCCAAGAAAAAAGGAGAGAGTGGATTAGCTGAGATCGAAGCGGGCAAGTTGCAACAAGACAAAATAATAGAGACATTACGTAATATGACCAGTGAACAAGTGTATAAAAATCGGGACGAGTTTACCAAGATCCTGAAAGAGGCTTTTAAACAAGCTGATTTAACTGTAGCAGCACCTCTATTAAAAGCTGTTTTGAATGCTCTCTCTGAGAAGGATGAAACGGCGGATATTTGTATGAAAAATAAAACTGAAGCCGAGCCAGATGCTGATTTACGAGATACTGAAAATGTGCCGCTTAAAGAAGATATCAGTAAGTATTTCAAGAGAGAAGTTCTTCCGCATGTACCTGATGCATGGATTGATGAATCGAAGACAAAAGTTGGCTATGAAATTCCATTTACTCGGCACTTTTATAAATATACGGTTCTGCGTAGTTCTAAAGAGCTTATGAATGAAATTAAAGAACTTGAAGCAAGTATTGCAGAGCAGCTGAAGAAGGTGTTGGGATGAGTAATTATCAAAAAGATTGGTATGGTAACACTCCATTATACTGGGAAAATAAAAAACTGAAATATTTTCTTTCTGTTAAAAACGGTAAAGAAATTACTCGGGAATTACCAAACAGCGAAAGTTCTATTGATGTCTATGGCTCTGGTGGAGTATTTAAATGGACCGATAAAGTACTATATAGCGGGGAATCAGTACTTTTTGGTAGGAAGGGGACTATCGGAAAACCGATATTTGTCAATGGTGAGTTTTGGACAGTAGATACCATGTACTATACGGTGTTTGGAAATAAAGCATATCCTAAATATTTCTTCTATTTAATGAAGGTATTTCCCTGGGACGTTATTACTACTCAAACTGCCCTGCCTAGTATAGTAGGGACAGAAGTAGAGAACTTTGAGTGTTCAGTTCCTGTGTATTCTGAGCAGGTTGAAATTGCAACCTATTTAGATATTAAATGTAATGAAATTAACGCATTAATTAGGGCAAAGGAAAAAATGATATTTCTGTTAAAAGAACAGCTTCAGACCATTATTACAGAAGCAGTTACAAAAGGCCTAAACCCAGATGTAAAAATGAAGGATTCAGGTGAGGAATGCATTGGACAGATACCTGAGCATTGGGAAAAAACTCGATTAGACTTTATAGCCAAAGTGAAAGCAAGACTGGGATGGAAAGGACTTAAGGCTGAGGAATATGTTGATAAAGGTTATATTTTCTTAGCTACCCCAAATTTAAAGAATAGATTTATTGACTTCGAACATGTTAATTACATCACAGAAGAACGCTATTTAGAATCGCCAGAAATTATGCTTCAAAAAGGTGATGTATTGTTGGCCAAAGATGGTAGCACATTAGGGATCACAAATGTTGTTAGAGAGCTACCAGCCAAGGCTACTGTAAATAGTTCGATTGCAGTTATAAGACCTAAAGAGGATATTGATAGCGTATATCTTTATTATTATTTATCATCAACCTATATTCAGGATATCATTAATCAAATAAAAGATGGTATGGGTGTACCACATTTGTTCCAAGCTGATATAAAGAAATTCGCTGTTATATTACCCCCGCTTAGTGAACAAAAAGAGATTTCTGAATATTTAGATGAAAAAGTAAAAATCCTTGATTGTTTAATTGATTCTATAATAAGACAAATTCAAAAACTTAAAGAATACCGTCAATCCCTCATCTACGAAGCAGTTACAGGCAAGATCGATGTGCGTGACTTTGAAGTCGTTTCATAATGGAGGGTGATAACATGGCTATTGATGCAACAGAGAAAGGTTTAGAAACCAATATTGAAGAGTCCTTCATAACAAGCGGTTACCGGAAGCGCACACTAGAAGGTGAGGCGAGCCGACTATTCAAGCAGTATGCCATTGATGTAGAACAGCTCTTTATGTTTTTGGAAGACACTCAGAAAAAGTCACTTCAAGCTTTAGAGAAAATATATGGAGCGGATTACAGACAAAAAGTGCTGAACCGAATTTGTGATCAGTTGAAGAGCCAAGGGTTAATTCATTGTTTACGCCACGGGGTTAAAGACCGTGGTGTAACACTAAAGCTGATTTACAATAAGCCTTCTACTACGATGAACCAGCTCATGAATGAGTTATATCGCAAAAATAGATTTGCTGTGAGCCGTCAGGTTTACTACAGCGATAAACATAATAACAGTCTGGATATGGTACTGTTCGTGAATGGTTTACCGCTCGTTATTATGGAACTTAAGAATCAGTTTACAGGCCAAACTGTAGAGCATGCGATGAAGCAGTTAAGTAATGATCGGGATCCTCGCGAAACGTTGTTTAAATTCAATGAACGAGTCGTTGTGTATTTTGCGGTAGATCCAGATGAAGTTTATATGACCACCGAGCTGAAAAAGGAAAAAACAAAGTTTTTGCCGTTTAACCGAGGAAATAATGGAGGCAAAGGCAACGCTGTTGTCTATAATAATTACCGAACGTACTACTTATGGGAAGAGATTTTGCAGCCTGACAGTCTGCTCGATATTTTGTTCCGATTTGTATTTGTTAAGAAAGATGAAATTTTAGACTCAAACGGCGAGACCATTGGGGAACGCAAGATGCTTATTTTCCCACGGTTTCATCAATTGGATGTCGTTCGCAAACTTGAAGATGACGTACGTAAGAAATCCGTTGGCCAAAACTATCTAATTCAGCATAGTGCAGGCAGTGGGAAGACGAATTCAATTTCTTGGTTGGCGCACCGGCTTGCCAAGCTGCATGATGAAGATAATCAGGCTGTCTTTAGCAGTGTAATCGTCATCACAGACCGGCGCGTGCTAGATAAACAGCTACAGGATGCGGTTTATCAACTGGAGCATAAGGCTGGAATGGTGGAGCGAATTAATAAAGATTCGAATCAACTTGCCCAAGCTATTAATGGTGAGACACGTATTATAATTACAACCCTTCAGAAGTTTCCGTTTATAATGGAAAAAGTAGCCGATCTTGATCGCAAAAAATACGCAGTCATTATTGATGAAGCTCACTCTTCTCAAGGTGGTAAAGCCTCAACCGCTCTAACGAATATTTTGTCCGACAAAACCTTAGAGGATGCTTATGAAGAAGATCGCATTGCGGAAGAAAACATGGACAACTTGGATGAGCAAATCGTAGAGACGATCATGAAAAGCGGAAAACAAGATAATATTTCCTTCTTTGCTTTTACCGCAACCCCCAAACCCAAAACAATCGAAAAGTTCGGCACGATGGGAACGGATGGTAAGCTACATGCCTTTCATGAGTATACGATGCGTCAAGCTATTGAGGAAGGATTTATTCTAGATGTGCTCAGCAATTACACTACATATAAGACCTTCTATAAAATAGCTAAAAAAGTTGATGACGATCCATTGGTTTCTAAGAAGCAAGCTACGAAGAAGTTAGCCCAATACGTCTCCCTGCACCCTCATAATATTGCACAGAAGACTGAAATTATAGTCGAGCATTACCGCAATTTTATTCGAAAAAAAATTGGTGGTCGAGCTAAAGCGATGGTTGTCACAGCCAGTCGATTGCATGCAGTACGCTATAAAATAGCTTTTGACCAATATATCGACAAAATGGGATATGATGACCTGAAAACTGTCGTTGCCTTTTCCGGTATAGTGAAAGATGGCGAAATCCCTTACTCAGAGCCAGATATGAACGGATTTAGTGAAAAGGAATTACCTGACAAATTTAATTCGGATGAGTACAAAGTGTTACTGGTTGCAGAGAAATATCAGACGGGCTTCGATGAGCCACTACTGCATACGATGTACGTAGACAAGCCGCTGAGCGGGATTAAAGCAGTTCAAACTCTATCACGCTTAAATCGTACTTGCCCAGGGAAAGACGATACGTTCGTTCTTGATTTTGTCAATAACCATGAAGAGATTAAGGCTTCTTTTCAACCGTATTACGAAACCACTGGCTTGGAAGAAGTAACGGACCCCAATATCTTATATGATCTTCAGGCAGAAATTGAACCCTACCAAATCTTTACTGAAGAAGAAGTACAAGCGGTTAATGAACTTGAGATTAAAGGCGGATTCAAGAAATCCACCAAATCTCAGATGCAGTTGAACGCTTGGATTGATAAAGGCGTTGAGCGCTTTAAGCAATTAACCAAGGAAGAAAAGGAAGCGTTTAAAGCGGCGGCTACCAAATATGTAAGAACGTACTCATTTATATTACAGATTGCCACCTTTATTGATGTTGGTCTGCATAAACAATATATCTATCTGAGTTATCTCCTGCGGAAGCTCCCTCGCAGCAATACAGATAAGGATGTGTATTTGGCAGATGACGTGGCACTTCAGTACTACCGCAATCAATTGATAGCAGAGGGAGGCATCGAACTAGAAATAACAGGCGGTGTTGATTTAAAGCCGACCTCTCACGGTACTGGTGGAGCTGCAGAGGATGAGAAGGTGCGCTTATCTTCTGTTCTGGATAAATTAAATGAACGATTTGGTACCGATTTTACAGAAACAGATTTTCTCTCGAGAGAACAAGTGAAAGAAGACATGCTTAATAGCGAAGATATTCAACAAAAGGCAAAAAATAATACGAGAGATAATTTTAAATTCGCATTTGAAAAAACATTCATGAACTTTGTTATTGATCGTATGAATAGTAATGAAAAATTCTTTATGAAGATCCTGGAAAATGATGATTTTAGAAATTTCATTATGGATGATATGATGAATGAGGTTTATGACGAAGTAAATCGATAGGTGTGGTTATATGGTAGGAGACAACCTCATTCCATAAGAGTAAACAATTATTGAGGTTCTTCATTTTAACGGCCATGGTTTATTACCTTGGCCGTTATATTTGTTTTTGGCCTCTTTTCATGTTTTTTACGAATAGAACACATATTCGCTGACAATCTCCGTACACCCCAATAGTGTATCCTATATTTATCTTCTGTAATAAGGAATGGTGATCCTATGACCCAAGTGGAAACGGTCAAGAGACCGGATATGCTCTTTAACTTAATTACAGGAATCCAGAAATGGCAAGGGAATTTCGGTGTAATTCCAGACGAACTGTATACGGGCATGCTCATGTTTGCCCATTTGTCTGCCGAGGGTAATTCCGATCCTCCGGTAGATATTTATCAGTTGATACGAATTCTTCATAGACCCTCACATGAATGGGGGATCCAAGGCCTTCATAACGACTACCCAGAACATTCCCCTCTTCTTGAAGAAACCATCGGTTTAGTTGCCGACACGGACGAGTTTATGAATCGCTATATTTCTCCGCAAGATGCGGAGCAGCAGAACATGTATGACATCTTGAAATACTGCAAGGAGGATGGGAGACAACTGCAGGATGAATATACCGCTATCCGTACATTTCTGTCTGAACCTCAACATGCAGTCATTACAGCCCGTGAACTCAATGAATTCGCTGAAAATTTTCAGGATACTGAACTCAATCATTTGATCAGACATTGTTATCAGGAGATTACGCAAGAGCTGCCCAATTTCCGAAAATGCCCGCATTGCGGCTGGACGATGCAATACAAACATGATCGTTGGCGATGTAACAAGGAAGATATTTGCCACTCGCTTGCGGATATGGAGATTCTAGAGCCATTGGAGTTCGGAAAACAACGGGTTTTCCGTCTTAAGCCGGGTATTCAGCGTTTTGTCCTTTTACCTGGGATCTCTGAACTTCGTTTGGCTAAGCGTTTGAGAAAAAAAGGATACGAGGTTGATCTGTACCCGAACATTGATACATTCGATCTTGCTATCAGGCTAGCAGGCCGGGAATTTTTCCTGGATGTGAAAGATTTTAAAGATCCGCGGACACTAGCCAACTTTTTTAATGAGCAGTCCGCGTCTTATCTTGAAAAATATCAGGATCAGTGCCTCATTGTCGTTCCGAAATATCGAAGTTTGTTGTTCCAAGAGTATAAGAAAAGAGCAGAAAAGTATTTGAATGAGACAGCTAGAAACTACATCCGAATTGTGATGGAAAACGAGGTAGAACAAGTGTTGGAGGATGTATTTTGGTGAGGAAGACATATTGGGAGTTGTCTGAGGAAATTGTCAGAGAGTTTGATTCGTTAAATCTCGGTAAACATGATGTCTCAACATTAATCAATATAGAATTATTCATCACGGGCTGCCAAATGGTTGATCCGAAATTAAAAATCGAGCAAGCATGGTCGCTTTTGGTAGGTTACAACGCCCCCGTTCTACCTGATCTGGCACAGATTGAGATCCTTACCCGTATGCGTATTCTATTTCCCGAACTTCGTCATAAGAAGGTGCTATCTAGACGGTTAGGCAGATACTTCGAATTACACCGCGACTACCGGTTATATAACATCACGGAAGAAGGAACAGTTATACAAATATCGCCAAAATTCAGAACGGATCGTTTAGCCGTCTATAATCGGATTCTAAAGCAATACATCCCCAGAAAGCCAAGCACCAAGACGTTTGCCAGTGCAGGCAAATTTAGTTACAAGCGCAGAATTCGTGGCGGTGATCCCATTACTTATTATGGCCGTATTCCCGATAGTTTGTTGGAAGATCCTCCAAATCCCTTTCCTGCATATCGACCTAAAACAATACGTTCACTGCCGTTGCCTTACAATGGGACTGGCATAGCTGAGGAAATGGATGGCTGTCAGAACGAGAGTACGATGTGGCAGGATCGAGCCAAAACGGTCATCTTGGAATCGGTAAAAGGTAAGAAACAGGAACTGATCTATAAAGGGAACATTCATATTGGTGGCGGACTAGGTGCGGGGAAATCGACTTTTATGATTTTGGAAACTTTCCGATTGGTAAAGAAGACAGGGGCCAAGGTTGGGTTTATCGAAGGTAGTGTGGCCCAAGTATTGGAACGGGTTAAAGAGCTGCGGCGTCTTGGCGTACATGCAGTCCCTGTCATAGGTAGAACGGGAAGAATTAAGCATCAGCAAAATTATCTCGCCGCCAATATGAATCAAATCCAGAACATTAGTGATTGGCAAAACGAGCAGTACGAATCGCTTAAGCATGTATCCGATGTGTGCCTGATCCAGGCATTAGCCAAGGATTACGAACGTAATAAACCTTATCCATGTTTGCAGTTACAACAGGAAAACCGTAAAGTTGTCTGTCCACTAGCCCATAAATGCGGGGTCTATCGTGATTTGGTGGATTTGCAAAATGCCGAAGTATGGGTGACTACGGCCTCCAGTGTGTTGAAAACACGTATTCCTGAAATCATTGATCCGTATTCCAGAACGATTTTTGAAGCCATGTATGACTTGCTGGATGTCATATTTGTAGATGAGGCGGATCAGGTGCAGAAGCAGTTCGATGAAGCCTTTTTAACGGAGTACAATGTGTTCGGTTCGACTGAGGATATTTTTGAAAAACTCAGATTCGAATCAAGCCAACTCACCAATGGCGAATATGGGCAATATGCCGGAGATTCAGCCATCATTGAGTGGAACGACCGCTTGCGGATGTTGGAACATATGGTCTGGCGGATTTATGCGAAGCTGAATGATTCGGCTACTTTAAGAAATGACCTGCGAAGTAATCTCATTCGGGTAGCGGGTCTGGCCGGAACGCTAAGCGAGAAATTATCCAACGACCCGAAGGAGCAGAAACGGATCTTTAAATGGTTGATGGAGTATGCCTCTGAGCCTTATAAGGACAAGAGATTGTCGGGAATTGCAAGTGATCTTATAGATACAGACAGCCCAGAACGAAAACAGGAATGGATTGAGGAGCTTATCGCCAAGGTAAAAGGGAAAGTAAAACCGCGGGTGAAAAAGAAACTTTTATATGCTCAGTTGGAATTCTTCATTTACCTGTGCCGTGCGGAAGAGAATATTAAATATATTTTGACGGCCTTTCCGATGATTCAAGTGAAATTAGGTCTGTCGATTGATTTTTCGCCGCTTTTTACAATGCAGAAAGATTACGAAGCGTTTATGAAAGAAGCTATGACGGGGATCACGCTGGGTTACAAGTATGATCTGCCTGACGCTGAGAAGTCAGGAAAGTTCAAGTTGATCGAATATACGGCGATTGGAAGATTGCTCTTGAAAGATTGGCACCAATTATATCAAGTAAGTGACGGGAAAGAAGGGCCTGCAGTTGTCTTCCTATCCGGAACAAGCCATGCGCCTAAATCGGCGCATTATGATCTGGAGACTTCTTCAGACTGGCTGCTGAGAGCGGGGCGGCAAACTTCCAAAATTCAGCTTTATTATAAACCTGTCCTTGATATGACCCGTGGAGAATTTTATGCAGTTTCTGGAGTGCTTGATCCGGAACACAAGAGTAACAATCTATCGGGGATGGTCAGACAATTAAAATCCGATGTGAATTATGAACTGGGTTATTGGAAACGGTTAGGAAAGCAGCGTCGAGTCTTGCTGGTGGTCAATTCTTATGATGATGTTGAAACTGTACGGCAAGTATTCTCGGATGATTCCGCTTGGGCAGGCCGATACAAAGCACTTGGCAGGGATTCACAACTTAAGGAGGATGAACTTTCAAGAAGCCTTATTGAAACTTTCCATCTACAATCGGCAGAAGTATTGATAGTCCCCTTGTTATCTGTAGGGAGGGGATATAACATCCTTGATTCGGAAGGTGGAGCCTTGTTTGGCAGTGTCTACTTTTTGGTACGGCCTTATCCGGTGCCGAATGATTTGAATTACTTGGTCCAAATATTGCATGCACTTCTGCCTGAATACATGAAGAGGATTCAAAAACAACGCCTCCATTACGATAACGCCATCAATAAACTGCGCCAGATGAGTAGTGGCAAGCTGGAAAGCATGTACCAAAAGCCCGATTATTGGTCTCTGCTTACTAACGATGAGCGGGAGGTGATGGGCTGGTATACCTTTGTTCCAGTCTGGCAAATGATTGGTCGTTTGCTTCGCGGTGGAAGGGATGCCAGGGTCTTTTTCTGTGATGCCAAGTTTAGCGCTAAACAGGTAGATGAGGGTAAGTCGAAGGGGCTTTCTATGCTGGAAGTATGGCAGACCATCATGCATAAGAACAGAAACGATGTACTATTCCAAAGTTTATATGGGCCGTTTATGGAAGCTATTCAACAGATGGAAATGGAGGATGAGGATATTGAAGAAGACTAGAATGATGCAGCTATTTGAATTGGAAGTCAAGGAGGAAGTCTTTTACGATGAGGTTGTTCATTTGATGTACATGCCGGAAAGCTGGCGAAACTATTTGAAAAATCAGACTTATTCGGAGGAGGGTACATCACACAAAGGGAAAAGTTCGAGTGAGTATAAGCTTGCATTTAAAGTGAAGCCATTAGGCCTAAAACTGCAAAGCATTTTTCCGGAGATTATTAATGTGGCAGTAGATTATAAATTTGTAGAAACGGATTTGCCGTGGATTGTAGCAACAGAGAAAATATCGGAGTCCCTAATCAAAAGATTAACTTTGGGCTGGTTGGCTTCTACCAAGAGATGTACGGTTTCTGAGTTGCCTGAAGATCTGAAGGAGGTCCAATTATCCTGGATTACTACCCGTTTTGGTGAAATAACTACAGATTCAACTCAAAAGTATATTGATAAATATCAATGGTTGCCAGCACTTGCCGCCATTAAGTTTTGTGCTGAACCTCGCAAAGTTGATCTGGGTCAGGGAATTATTAAGGAATTTCAGTTTTATCATACTATTTTTAATGGCAAACATGAGTGTGTTACAGAGCCCTACATGAAGTCAAATAAATACGATCCATTTTCTTATGTTCTTAGGGTGAGTCTGCAAAATCGAGGCGGAGATGCGAACAGAATGTTGCTATCCGTTTCTATGGGAAGACGACGATATGTAAAGGACTCGAAAATAAAGATGGATAAGAAAACTAAGGGGCTTGCATGTTATTTAAAAGACAATCATACCTGTTCAGTACTTGTTTCTGTTCGAAACCCTGAGCTTGATCAACATACAAAGTCTTTTTCGCAGCTTCAATTTGAACGATTCGTGGACAAAGACAAAGGGACCTTTACACGTTGGAAGACTGCGTTGGACAATCTATATTGGGATATATTGTATGGCGAGCGTTTTGAGGCTGATATGTTGCTGACTGAACCTGCTGAGTATCTGGAGGGTAATGGAGAAATTACAGCATGGGTTGTTAATCATAACTCCTTTGAAAATAAAGGTAATTGGGTTAAAGCAGGATTAGGATTATCGGAAAAAAGGGGATTGTTCAATGCTTTCAAAGAGCTTCTTGCTGAATGGAATATCAAACCGCTACCCGCTATTGAAGGAATGCCCAGAAATAAAATGAACAGCCAGCGCCTTCCGATTGTTTGCCATAAGGCTCAAGATATTATTATTGAAGTGTATAGCAGTGAAGAGATGTTTGCAGCGATGAAACAGGCCTATACAACCCCACTAAAATTTATTGATATAGTCCCAAAAGAGGAAAAAGGGGTTGTTATCTTTAAACGCCAAATTTCGGATCATGTTTACGAGCTTCACAGCGACAAAGAGGTCACCGTGGAATTTATTCATCGGGATCCGGAAGGTATTGTGAGCGAGCTGGAAATAGGAACCTATACGGCAGACGTTGCCTACGCCAAATTGGTAGATCAAATAAAAAAGAAATTGGGCACATATTCGAATCAACAAAATAAAAAGACACTTGCATTAATTGAGATCAATGGAAAAGACTCGTGGCGCGATGGGGCGGATCCTAAAACAGCAATAAGAGAAGCTATGAAGCAGTCCGGTCGTTTATCGCAATTTATTGAACCACTGAAGAACAGTAGAGATGATTCTAATGAGATTGTCGTAGAAGGCAATAAAGACACCGGGAGCAATGCGGATACCGGACGTATGGTGAATGCGCTCCTGGACTTACTGAACGACGCTGGTTTTCTAAGTCATAATGTGACCAAACTTGAAGAAAACAAATCGATCCTTTCTTTCAAAGTACTCAAGGCTGATAGGGATTACTTGCCTGTTGTATCTAAAATGGATGGAACAGAGGTTGTGATCAAAATGCTTGGTGTGGATACCTGGATACCGATAGGAGATGCTCCTTTCCATTTGGATCGTGCAAAGATGCTTAAAAAGCCGCAGAAAAACAAAAATCATAGCAGTAATGTTTTTAAAGCGTTTGTCACGCAAGTGATTGAGAATGAGTTGGATCATGACGATAGACCAATTGTAGTCATTATGAATGCAACATTAAGAAATGGATGGTTGGATGTTCTGTTAAACCCTCGCATTCAATATGACGTCGTTCCTTATTTAAATGAACGTTTGGCGAATGAATCCCGAATCAAGTTTATCCGGATCAATACGACGAACCTGGATGTGCCTCAATACCGAATCTTTGATCCGGAAAATGAAGAAACACCTAAAAAGGAAAGTGGAATTTTTAAAGATCCGCTGGGGATCTATTATGGAGTAGGCGGAAGACCAAGTGCCTGGCAAGGTTCACTTGTAACAGATATAAAATACACTAAGCCGTCCAAACTTTTACTACAACAACGAGCAGTTGAATGTATTCCACTAGGTCCGCTGGACGAAAATGAACGCGATGAACTGGCTTATTTGGTCGATCAATTGCGAAGAGTAGGTTTGACCTTCGATACACATACTGTTGATCCGTATCCGATTAAGGTACTGAACATGTTGTCTAAGTATCTTACAGGCAATGAAGAGTTTTTTGACGATGGATTTGATGATGAGGTTGAAGTCGAAGAAGAGGTTGATGAAATTCCTGTTGTTGTAAACTAAATAAAGCAATCAGTGCCCCTCAAAATGAGTGGGCATTTTATTTTACTTAGTCTAAAAGAATAAGCCATGCTTTCTGTGGAAACAAAGTACTAATTCACAACAGCAGTTCAGACTATTAAATGCTCCGAACCTATGTTTGGTGGCATTCCTTCGTCACTACAATTCTTTAAACTATGGATAAATGAGGAATTAATGAAGGGGGAATACCATGAAACAAGGAAAACGTTTAGCGCATTTGGAGATAAAGCGAGTCATTGAGCAGATGGGTCTAACCAGTGAAGAAATCGAATTGTTTTATGTTGAAATGAAAAAGAAAGACGATAAAGAGAAACATAAAAATGATGATAAAATAATGCACCCCAAGCGGTGATATCCCATAAGGGTGGAAACTTGAAGGCTCAATTCGCTTTGTTTTTAGCAGTATAATGTCGAAAATAGCAGATATATCCATGATCTAGTGCTATTATAGAACTAATTGGTAGTCATTATAGGTCCAAAGAACTTTGGGCGGGGGCAGCGATAACTACAACTGCTTTAACGAAAGAAGTGAGTAAAATGAAGAATCAATTAATACACATGCGAGATAAATTAAATAACATAAATAAACGTAATCGCTCTATCCGTCTGTTAAAGATTTATCAAAAGTGGAGTTTTGATCTTGCATCATTAGACAGAATAGAAGATGCAAAAGAAGATGCTGCTTCCATTTTAAAGAAGGTTACTGAGCAAAAAGTAAAGGGAAAAGTTACGATACTCCAGCCATCTTTGGATGATGAAAAATCAATGAGCCTATCCAAAAAACTTACGGATCTTTACCGACAAATTAAGGCGCTGGAAGATGAAACAGGTGTGAATGACCTATATCTAGGTTATCCTTTTTTGTCCGGTGTTCTTCACGATGGAACTTTTATCCAGGCCCCTCTTTTTTTGTTTCCGATCCGTTTGGAGAAAGATAACTCAGTGATGCAAAAGTGGGTCATACAACCTGAAGAAGGGGGCCCACAGCTAAATCGAACTTTGTTTTTAGCATTAAAAAAGTTAAATAAACTTGGTTTCTCGGAAGAAATTTTTGAAGAGGCTGTTTCAGTAGCGAATTCCATGAATATTCCGGATGTTCTAGCCTTTTTAGAACGAAATCAATTAAAGGTTCATTATACTAAAACAGGTCTAAGACGCTTGAAGGAATACAAGTCTGGAGAAGTTCCGGAAATTGCGAACTTGACACTCTTGGAAAACGCAGTTATAGGAGACTTTCCGCAAGGTGGATCAGCCATTGTTCGAGATTACGACGAGTTGATTAATCTTTCCGAAATTCAATCCCTCTCATTGGTGGAAGAGATGATTCGACCTGATGACAATATTTCCCCCGACTCAGGAGTATTAGTAGATTTTTCGGAACCAAATGAGAGAAAGAGTTCTAAAGATGATATCCTGAATCTGCTGCAAACGGACGGTTCTCAGGAGGAGATTTTACGGGAAGCCCGGCATCAAAGAGGTTTAGTCGTACACGGGCCTCCGGGCACAGGGAAGTCTCAAGTCATTGTCAATTTAATAACCGATGCGCTTCATCGTAAAAAGAAGATACTTGTTGTTTGTCAAAAGCGTGCGGCATTAGACGTTGTATATCAACGTATGGACAGTCTTGGTCTTAGTGATCACGTTGCCCTTGTACATGATGAAAAAGTCGATCGGAAATTACTCTATCAAAAGATTACGACTGTGTTAGAACATAGTGAGTTACAGTTTGCAGAGGCGGCAGAGGAGTTAAATTCCGTTTCATCCCGTTTAAACAATCAAGAGCAGCTTTTGAACACGATAGCGAATGCACTTTATGAAAGACAGCCCTGCGGATTCCGATTGTATGAGCTTTACGGGAAGTCGAGACCGATCACGGACTCAAACCAGATTATCTCGTTAAACAGCGTGGCTGACCGATTAACGAGGGAAACTTTAGAGGAACTGGCGGAAGCAGTATATACGTACGGAGAGTGGTACCAGCAGTATGGACGAGAAGCCTATCCGCTACGCTATCGGAGAAGCTTTGCTTCTTATGATATGAAAACAAAATTAGAGGTAATGAGTAAGATCGAGGCATTGATCCAGAAAGCGAAAAAAGCAGTAGACTATATAGAAACTTTAGATATTAAAAGGATTACGCCTGCTTATACATGGCAGGTTCAACACCGATTAAATAAAATATATATGGATCTTGATGATACTCAGAAACGTTCCTTTCAAGGATTGCGTGTTTTTTGGTGGATAACCATTACGGGTAAATCCATTATTAAAGAAATGACTAATGGAGAAAAGTTTAAAGGAACCAATTCAACTGAGTGGATAAAGATAAAGCAAGAACTAAAGATTATGCATGAACTGGGGACTGTGACCAAGGCATTGTCCGACGATCTAGAAGCTTTGAAAACTGTGATTCAAGAAGAACAGGTTAAAAGGCTGCAGGTTCGGATAGCAAACGGAGACATCCCATTAAAAGAGCTAAGTATATTGTTAGAATATTTCTCTCGCGATTTCGAGGATCTAAAATTAATGGATTCGTTCTGGGAACAGGCAAGTACGGATTTAAGAAGTGTTATTTTGGCGCTGCAGGAAAAGGAGCCTAATAAAGAGCAGCCATTGCCGGGGTATTGGGTGGATATCTTTAAAAATTCGGCTTATATTCACTGGATTGATCAGATTGAGACTAAGTATCCAGATGTTAAAAAGATCTCAATGAGTGAGTTTGGAAGAATACGTGAATCATTTGCTAATTTATTGGAAGAAAAGCGGAAAGTGGCGGCAAACTACTTAATTCACGAATTGAAAACTCAAGTACACTCCCTTCGGTATATGCAAGGAAAATCTACGAAAGAGCTAAAACACCAAACAGGTAAAAAGCGAGCGATCTGGCCTCTACGCAAGTTAGTGAATGATTTCGCTGACAATGGGCTTGCGGATATTTTGCCAGTGTGGTTAGCTTCACCGGAGATGGTGTCCTCTATTTTTCCATTAAAAGAAGGAATGTTTGATGTTGTAATATTTGACGAGGCTTCCCAATTAACCGTGGAAAGTAGTATGCCCTCTGTGTACCGTGGCAAGCAGATTGTCATAGCCGGAGATGAAAAGCAGCTTCCACCGTCCAACTTGTTCCGGGCAGGATATGCAGACGAAGATGACGATGAAGAAGCAAAGTATGATACGGATGAGTCTGTCAGCCTGCTCAATTTAGCCAAACGACGGTTTCCGGAAAGAATTTTACAATGGCATTACAGATCTAAATTTGAAGAACTAATCAATTTTTCTAACCATGCATTCTACAATGGCTATGTACAAATTGCGCCAAATGTAACTCCATTTAACGAACCTCCTGCAATTTATTGGAAGAGGGTAGACGGCAGGTGGATAAACCAGTCTAACGAAATAGAGGCGTTGGAAGTTGTTAGAGAGCTTAAAAACACTTTGCAAAAACACCCTGGTAAATCGGTTGGAATCATAACATTTAACTCAAAGCAACAGTCTAAGATTCTTGATGTTATAGATAAGGTTGCAGCGGAAGATGAAGAATTTAGAGTTCTCTACTCAGAGATAATGTCTCGAGATCTGGATGAACGGCTTTTTGTCAAAAACATTGAAAATGTTCAAGGAGACGAACGAGATATTATTATATTTTCCATCGGGTACGCTAAAAATGAAGAAGGAAAAGTATATAACCGCTTTGGTTCACTTAACCAAAAGGGGGGCGAGAACCGTTTAAATGTTGCAGTTACCCGCGCAAAAGAAGGTATTATTGTAGTTTCCAGCATAGAACCAGAGGGTTTGAATGTTTCAAATACCACTGAGCGAGGGCCTAAACTTTTAAAATCTTACCTAAAATATGTGAGAGCTGTATCAGGAGGGAAAATCGAAGATATTCGTTCTGTGATACAAGAGATTAATGAAGTAGTGAACACGCACACAGTGCACCAAGCTCTTCATTTTGATTCCCCGTTTGAGGAACAGGTATATCAGCAACTTCGAAATCTGGGATACGAGATCACTACTCAGGTAGGCATGTCTGGCTATCGAATCGATATGGCTGTCGTCCATCCAAACGATCGTTCCAGATATATTCTTGGTATAGAATGCGATGGGGCAATGTATCACAGCTCTCCGAGTGCTCGAGAAAGAGATGTTTACCGCCAAAGATTTCTGGAATCAAGGGGCTGGGTTATTGAGCGAATTTGGAGCAGGAACTGGTGGAAAAACCCTGTAAATGAAATACAGCGCATTGATCAGCGGATTAAGGAGTTAGTACGCAAGGAAGATGTTAAAGAGAGATTTGAAGTGCTTTAATGATTATCGGAAAATCGCAAAACAAATGATACGGCGTACGATTCATTGCCTGGGGCGGCTTGGCTAGGAATCGTTACGACCAACAGTAACTGCTGTCCGAACAGCTGCAAAATGTTGTTGTGTAGCAGGTTTATGACGTATGGCTAGCATCGGCTGACCCGTTCGCTAGCCATCTGTTATCCATTGCCCAGACCTTATAAAGGAGTGACATCCCGTCAGTGGATACGCTACTTTTCACGCGGTCAACGGAATCTTTCAACGTGTTCACGAAGCAGGCGGGGCGCGATTCCGGTTTCATGAAGGCAAACAGGTCTGCAATATCATATAATCGGAGCTACCGCAATGCGGATCTGTTTATCCAAATAGTACGTCCGTTCTCTTTCACTCTCATTTTCCTCCCCTATGATACAATAAAACTCTAAATTACATTCCAAAGGTTCGTTGTTTATGATCATAAATCGATTTGAAGAAATTAAAAATTACATCGAAAAATACATCTTAAAGACTGGCGAGCAGCTCGAATTCGGTAGTCTAGATCCGGTTGAAAGTAATACAGATGGTGTTATTCATGAATTAACTATCGCAAAAAGAACCGTTAGAACCTATCGAAAGACCGGAATGTTGGTAATTGCTGTTAGTTATGATGATGAGTCACCGATCCCTTCGGAGAAATTGCTTGAATGGAGCGTCGGAAGGAAAGTTAATCTTAAGGAAGATTCGAATACCTTCACTTGGTTAGCGCAGGGCTGGATTATGAAAGAGTATCGTTTCAAACAAGACGGCAGGACTGCGGAAAGAATCAGTTACCGTATGGGACTTCGTTTGTTTCAATATAAGCAGGAGTTTATTGACAATAAAAGAGAGGCTGAAGACCGGCAGTGGTCTGCATTGCGGCAAGCCCTTAGGAACGAACTTGATATCCTTAAAATTCTTGAACCTGCCCTTTCTTTAAAAAATACGGATACTTCTTCTTGGCTTCAGGAGCGAAAGGAAAATATAACGTCTTTAATTTCAGTGTTGAATGCCCTACTTCAGCATCATCTTTGGGATGGCCTCAGTTCTTCTCCTGAATTTCCTGTCAATTGGACAGGAAAAAAACGCTTAGTGTTCATGCATTTCTTACAGGCTTTTATTCACTTGTCTGTTCGTAAGCAATCTTTTGACTGGAAAGAGATCGGAGCTTCCTATGAGCGGAGCATCGGTGGGTCTAAAACCTTTGATTCCCACAAACAGGACTTTTTAGATCTGGTCGAAACCTGGGCATCCTGTCCGTTACCTTTGTTAGGGTTGAATAGTCTTGGACAGATCACGCCCATTTATTTTACAGGTCCGATATCGGGCAGGTACTCGAATTATTTGGCTGGGCCCGTGCACGCTTTAACAGACCTGTCTGTATATAAGGATGACTATTCGACCTCAGCCGGTACACTCTGGCTTGCGGAGAACAGAGCAATTCTGACCAGATTTGCAGCTGAAGGGGAGTTTGTCCAAAACAGCGGCTCATTGGTTATCGGCGTAGACGGTCAACTCAGAAGCGCGCATGCCCGGCTGATTCGGCAGTTGCTTCAAGGTGATTCCATCCAGCAAGTGATCATGTGGACTGATTATGATGAATCCGGTCTTGTCATTGCCAGTCATTTAACATCGGTTGTAAAAGGGGCGAGTAAAGAACGAATCACAATGAAATGGATATGCCATGATCAATCGATCCTAACCCAGTTTGGAGAATACGAGAAATATATGAACGAACTGCTGATGAATGGTGAGCGTACAGAACAAGAGCTGATTTTGGGGAGTGAGACGGATTGGAAGAAATGGATCGAATGCTGATCTCGGTATTCGACAAGGACGAAACGGTTCCCGAACTAAATCAATCGATGCGGGATATCAGTTATCTTGCAGGAGTATTCAACGATCTCGGTACGCATCAATGGTTGACGCCAGGAGGGATATTCCGATTTCTGCGCATTATACAGCTTCTAAATGAGGAAGCTTTGGGCCTGGCTGAGCCAATTGAAAATACGGACACATTATTCTATCGTTACAGAAATAAATACATGGATCCCCATCCTCCTACCCAAAAGCAGATGGAGCAAATCATCAATATTTTGGTGAAATACAACTGGTTATCCAAACAGTCCAGGCAAATCAAGCTGCGCGATGTAGGGAAACGGATGATGGATGCTTTGGTGCGGCTTGCCAATGACTCATTGGCCTATTATATGCATGACGAGATTGGACGTTCTTTGTTTCAAGCAAGGCGAGACGCAGAAATCAGCGAAGCCTACGATGATCATGGTATTTCCGGGGGGAACAAGATTGCCAGCATGATTCGTAATGTCGAGAATGCCATCCAGCTACTCAAAGAACGAGAGCTTGAAATGCTGGCCGATCGTAATGCACTGCCGCAGTTAGAGCTGATTCACGAGTTGATGGGGGAGCTGCAGGGCAAGCTGGAGGAGCGCTACCGGCAATTTCAGACGTTGGAAGACAGTCTGGTGTTGACTACATTGATGCAAAAGGGGACCTCTGTACTAGCGGAAGGCACAAGTCTTAGTCTTGGGATGACGAATAAATATTTAAAATTTGCCACGATGCGGGAAACGGTGCTTTCATCATATATTCAGCCTGAGAAGGTACGTGAATTCATTATCAAAATGTATAATCCGCCTGTTGATTCTGACATTCCAAATCCTTACCAAATGCTAAGCTTCATGGAACAGGATCAGTACGAAGGCGAGGCATTGGATGGGCTATGGATTCCGGTCAAGTTTGCAGCTCCTATTTCTGCGGCTGATATTTCGGATTCGGTTCATTACTTGGAGAACTATGAGCCCAAGGTGAAACCTCTGGAAGAAGAGGGAGAAATGATCGAATACAAACTTGAGGAAATTTCTGCAGATGAGCTGCAGCAATATATAGGAGACACCACCTGGCTGATGACGAAATCCATGATCCGCACCGAAGAGGTCGAACAATATCTCGATCAATGTGATGAGGCGGGGATGGAGCAAATCATGATCGAAGCCGCGGGCCCGCGCTGGTCAGACGCCATCAATTCCTTGGCGGCTATTTCAGCACTTATTGGTAACGACAAGGTTTGGATGAATAGAGCTGGATCAGAACTTCAGCAGTGGCCCGACAAGGTCTGGAATTGGATCAATCCGAAGGATCGGGAATGGATGATTAAAAAAAGAAAGCCGGGAGATTTGCATGATGAATCATGAGGAAATGAGGAAACAGAAGGAAGATCGGGCAGAGCATGCGGAGAATCAGACGGCAGAGAGTCACACATTGCAGGCATTACAGGGATTAAAGGGGGTTCTGACACCGCAGGAAGAGCTGGTATTTATGAATATTTTGTTCTCCTCATCTGCAACTTTGCGAGGGGGCAACTTTGGTTTGTCCAGAAAGGAAGCAGAGAAACAATTGGGCATTGCAAGTGATAATGATGCTCTTGATTCTTACATTCTTAGGGTTAATCAGGCAGTAGGGAGATATTTCAAATTGATCTATGACGACCGACGGGATCAACTGATCGTCATGATGAGGGTTCCTGCTAGAACTGCAAGAAGCACTTTGTCTGAAGAAAGTCTGGCGTTGCTCCTATATATCTTTTATCAGCAAGAGGTGCTGCAGCATGAGTACACTCTGTTTGATCAGTTGCTGCATGCACTTGGACATGAAACGACGAAAGCCAATCAGAAGCTGCTGAATAATCTGGATGCGCTAAAAAAAATCGGAGCCATTGAGGAATATAGCGACAATGAATTTTCAAATGAACGAGCATATCAATTGACGGCTATCGGAGCCAATCTTTTCTCGGACTCTTTTCTGCGACGAACAGCAGAATTTAGTCAGTCCAATCAGCTGAGCAAAGAGGAAGTGCTCAAATTCTTCAAGCGTTACAATCTGCACACGGGAGGAGATTAAGTTGATTCCATGGAAGTTGACCTTTGCAGGCATTCGAGATTATGCCCCTGCTTATCTGGATTTGTCAGGTCATGCGGATCATATAATGATCACCGGCCCTAATGGAGCAGGGAAATCGACCATTACGTATTGTATGGGGGCTGTTCTCTACTCTTCTAAAGTAGAAGTGGAAGGGCTGAAATCACGAAACTTGCCTCCCGATGAAACCTGGAGAGCGCGCATTTCGCTGCTATTTTTGAATGAGGGATCAATAAAAATTGATGCTCCGCGATATATTGAATTTACGCTTATCCTCAAACAGGAGCCGGGTGAGCCGATCAAGAAGGAATTTATTATCGAATCAGGCGATGAACAAGATCATTACACAGATAGAAAGCATTATACTTCAGGAGATCGGGAAAACAGCTTTACCAAGTATAAAAGAGACTTGCAATATGTCTATAGAATTGACCCTGATCTGTTTTATTTAATCTGGTACCAGCAGGAAGTAAACCAATTTGCAACGATGTCGCCGGAAGAACGATTCCGTATTTTTAGCGAAATGCATGGCATTACGGATGCCCAGAGAAATTGGGAAGAAAGCATGGTCAAGTTGAAGGAAACACGGGAATCATTGTCTATGGCACAGACGAGACTGGCCGGTACGAAGCAAAATTTAAAGATTATGAAGTCAGAACTGGATCGATATGAGCAAAACCGCAAAAGGCTTCGAGATGGCGGAATACTGCGCTCCGTATCGCTGCTTCGTCTTGAGAAATATTTCAAGCAGGAAAGGGCGATGTATCTCGGGCAGGCAGAGCAGTTGCTTTTGGATCAAGAGGAGCAAAAGGAAAAAGTGGATGGTTTGATCGAAGAAAAACAGAATCTTGATGCTCAGCGGATCCGATGTGATGAAGATAAGGAGCGTGTTACCGGAGAGATCTTTGATCTCGAACAGAAGCTTCAGAACTTGCAAGAGGACAAGGATGTGCTTAAGACAGAGATTGCTGGACTGAAGCAGGAGCTTGCCATGCTCGAGGAAGAAAGAAAGTATATTCAGCGAACAGAAGCTCAGGTGACTAAAGGGCTGGAGGATGTTTACAGAAGGTTGACAGAATTGACAGAACAGGAACAAGTGAACGCCAAACAGACCTTGGAGGTCGAGCGTAGCCTCTCAGACCTTCGGATCAAATCAAGCGAGCTTAAGGCAGCTCTTGAACAGGATGAGAAGGAAGAATCCTTGCACCGTGATATTTTAAGTCAGCATTCTTCCAGTCATGAGGTGCAGCTGGAAATGAATCGACTTGAGGAGAAGATCAGGACAGGCAGAAATCACAGTTATGACCTTGATCGGGAATTGAAAGTGCTGGAGAGGGAATTAGAAAACTTGCGGATGGATCGGAATATCTCGGTCAGGCAGCAAGCATCACTTCAATATTTTCAGAGGCTGGGCAGAAAGGCGTATACGCTGAGTGACTTGATTGAACTGGATGAGGCTGCACATCCAAAGCATGAGGATGCGTTTAATACGATCAAATATACGATTTTCTTTAGCGGAAGCGGGGACGGAATCAAGCCTCCGAACGACTTGTATCATGTCCCTTTGCATTCGGTTGTTCCTGATCGATCAGTTACTGTTTTGCCATCGCTTCATCTCAAGGTAAAACGTGATTTGTCTGAGGAGATGACGAATGACGCCAGCAAGGCGCTCTGGTGGGTAGAACGGTTCTTTCTGAAGCATCCGGTCCGAATCGAGGAGGAAGTGCTTCGGGATGCCGCCGGACTTCGGGGCAACCAGGAGCAGCCGCGATATATTCTAAGTGCACGAGCACTTGAGGTTCGCAAAAAACAAGTCGAGTCCAATATAACCAAACTTTCCTCAGAACTGGAACAGATCAATCAGTTGATCCAGGAAGATACACAGAGAAGTCAGATCCTAGGGGGAATCATCCAGCAGGTGCGGATGGCCGAAGCTTTTATGACGAGAGAACATGAGCGGATACAACGGAGAGAACAGCTGCAGACGATGATAATCCAGTTGTCTGGTTTGGAAAATGAGCAGGCTCAGTTATCGAAGGTATTTCGAGATTTGATGACTGTCCGGGTCGAGCTTGAATACGAGCAGAAGATATTAGAAAAGGAAGCGGCATTTTATAAGAAGCTAGGTGCGCAGAGCGAAAAATTTGAGCGGCTAAATGCCAACGAAAACCTTCTTCGATTGTTAGAAAGTGAAACTCAGGAAAAGGAAGATGAATTTAAAGCACTGGAGGATCAACTGGAGCAATTGGAGAAAAGGGGAAGAAAGCTGGAACGGGATGACGGCGAAGCGGAGCATCGTTTACAGTTGACAAAACAGCAATTGCAGCAATTGAATAATCAACTGGGTAAAGCGCGAGAAGGAAAGCAGGATGCGGAAGCGGAACTGACGGCACTTGCTAGGCTTATCGAAGATATGAAAGGAATTGTGCCTGAAATTTTTAACGAGGCGAAACAGATTTATGCGGAGAAGTATGCCAAGGAAGAGAATGCGGTGTTAAAAGCGCTTCGCACAGAGGCCGAAAAAGGCGAAGTTACCTTTGAACAAGCGAGAAAAGAGGAAGTTGATCCTGCAGCTCCGGAGAATTACCGAATTGCCAAAGAAAATTATGAGCAGTTGGAGGATGAATATAAACGGACTGTGATCTTGCTCGAGGCGGACGAGCAGCGGACGACTGAATTGCAGGATTTACTGGAGACAACAATCAGTATGCGTGTGGGCGAAGTTCAGCAAAAGTTCAGATCCTATATGTCTTTGTTTCAGTTTGAGGGCCAGGTAGACTGGGATTCCCATCAAGACAAGCAAGGACGAACTCACTTCCATTTGTATATTAGAGCTCGAAAGGAAGGACATCGTGGAAAGCTGGAGGATGTGAGCATCAAAGCTCGCGGTGGAAGAGTAGGGAAAGGTGTATCCGGTGGGGAGGAGTCGCTGAGTTCCTTGCTGTTTGCGCTCTCCCTTTTACAAAATTTGCAGTCTAATCCCGGATTTATCGTGCTTGACGAATTTGACAGCGCGCTAGATGAGCAGCGCAAAAATATGGTCTTTGACCTTTATGTTCGCGAACTTAAACGAAAAATGATCATCCTGACCCCTAAATCGCATGAGCCAAGCTATTTCGAGCGATTTAACAAGGCTTATGTGGTGTATCATAATCCGCTAATTCCACGGAGTCAGGTCATTGGATTGCAAAAGAAGGAGCAAACTAACCATCAAGTGGGAAACACATAACTCATAAAGGAAAAGGACCCAAATTTGACTTTATGCCATATCGAGTATATACTTTGTATATACATTTAAGGGGGCGGTTCCATGTTTCATGTTCAAAAGTGGGGCAATAGTCTAGGCATTCGCATCCCGAAATCCCTTGCTTTGAAGGTTGGTCTGGAGGAAGGATCGGAGATCGATCTCGATGTAGAAAACGGTCACTTGGTTATCAAGCCAAAGTCCACTACACTGGGGGAGCTTCTTACTCAAGTTACTCCTGAGAACCTTCATGAAGAGGTGTCGACAGGAGATCCGAAGGGTCGGGAAGCATGGTAAATAACGATTATATACCGGATCGCGGCGACTTGGTTTGGTTGCAGTTCAACCCACAGACAGGGCATGAACAGGCAGGCAGGCGTCCGGCTCTAGTGATATCTCCTGCAGCCTATAATGGAAAGGTTGGACTTTCCTTGTTATGTCCGATAACCTCAAGGAGAAAAGGCTACCCCTTTGAAGTTATTATTCCGCAAGATTTGCCGATTGATGGAGTAATCCTTGCCGATCAGGTCAAGAGCCTCGACTGGCAGTCCCGTCAAGCGATGTTCATCTGCAAAGTTCCGCCCAAAACCCTCTCAGAAGTTATTTCAAAACTGAGCTTGCTAATCCTCTGACAAAATAAAGCTTCCGAGACCTTGGTCAAGACCCCATTTCGCGGACAATGAAAAAAAACCCTAGGATACAAGCTGGCTTCGGTACTCTACCGGCGTCAGCTTGTTTAACTTTGGCTGCGGTCGTTTATGATCATAAAAGCCTCTGCTGCCATTATTACGGCATACACGCTCCTCACTTCCCTAACCCCACCCACGCATCCATAAACTCCACTGCCTTAACCCGCTGCTCCCACGTTTGATTGATGGTACGCAGCATTTGCCGGCTGCCGGCGCCGGAGGGGAAACGGAAAGCGGACCAAACCTCCAACGGCAGAGCATAAACGGCCGCGATGGTTTTTCGGGCAGCTTTGCTTAATGGGCGATGTTTTTCGTATCCTGTCAGGAACGATTGGATGAACTCGGGATTGAACTGGGTCGTGTTCTTGATCGCCCTGGCCGTATCGATATAGGCGGAACCCAGCCGAATTCGGTCCCAGTCGATGATATAGAGACGGCCGTCTCCGGAAAGGATGACATTCGGCATCGTAACGTCGTTGTGAACGAATGAGGGACGGGCGGCCTCGTCCTGGATCAGACGGACCGAATCCGGGCTTGCGAGTTCGCTCCATGCCCGTTCCGATAGGGATGTGCAGGCTTTGCCGTACGTTTCGATCCATCTTCGGTGCTTTCCTTTTGGATGCAAGCGCGCCATCGTTTTGCGGAAGGAGGAATCTTTTGTTTTCCATAACCGAATTTGCTCAAGGGCAGGGGACCGTTTCAGATCGACCTTTCCCGGGGGAATGGCATGAAGCGCGGCTAGAGCCAGCCCGAGCTGCTCAAAGTCCTGCGCCGTTTCCATGGGACGTCCCTCGATCCATGCCGTGACATAGAAAGGCCTACCCCGGTCCAAGACCCACAGCTTGCCGGAGTTCGCCGGAAGCCATGACGGCATGTGCAAGTACCCGCTGTTCATCAAATGCCTGACATTCCCTGCGGCCGAGGTTATTTGTTTCACGGTGCTTACGCGTTGAAGACTGCTTTTGATAAAGGGTTTTAGCGCATAGGTTCCCGTTTCCGTTTGCAACCGAATCACAGCATGTTTACGGTAAAGGGATGGAACCGACGCCGAGGATATCATGTTCAAACCGAATTGGCGGGCGATGCCGCGAATTTGCGAGCTTGGATATGGAACGGGCATGAAAGGCACTCCCTTCAGCGAACACGGCCATGCTGCCCAAGGAGCGACGATGGACGTTTGATCCTATCCTATTCGTCCCGAAAACGGGGCGTATGGATGGATGCCTTTAAACGCGAAAAGGTTTCGTTTTAACCGCCTGATCTCCACTCCAGGAGATGAGGCTTTTTTATGCCCGCGAGCGGCATCCGGCTGTTTACTCTCCAAGCAACGCCTGCTTCCGATCCATCCCCTTTTTCCACCTTAAAAAATCACCAGCCCACAAAGAATCCAGCCATGGAGCATCCCGCCTTCCGCCGTTAGTATGAAAGTAGAGGATTTGGCAAAATCCGAAGACCCTGGAGTCTCTAACCTATTCCCATACGGCAGAAGGAGGATCGATATGTCAATGAAACCCGAAGCGGCCGAGGCGCTGCCCCCGGGCATGGGGCGAAGACGCGCCAAGAGCGGCGGCATCGCCCAGCTGATGTGGAAGTATAAGGCGCTGTACATCATTTCGCTTCCCGGCATTTTGTATTTTCTCATTTTCAAGTACATCCCGCTTGGCGGCTCGGTCATTGCGTTTCAGGACTACAACATTTTTAAAGGCTTTACCGGCAGCGAGTGGGTGGGCTTTGCGCATTTCAAGACGATGTTCGAGCATTACGATTTTTTGCGGATTTTAAAAAATACGGTGCTGATCGGGCTGTACGACCTCGTCATCGCGTTTCCGGCGCCGATCATTTTGGCCATTTTGCTCAATGAACTGCGGCTTGTCCTGTTTAAAAGAGTGGTCCAAACCGTCGTGTACATGCCCCACTTCCTGTCCTGGGTCGTCATCGCCGGCATGTCCGTCGCCATTTTGTCGCCGACCACGGGCATTCTCAATCAGCTGCTCGGGTTGTTCGGCATCGATCCGTTGTATTTTTTAGGCGATAACCATTACATCCGCAGCGTGCTGGTCGGCTCGGGCATTTGGCGCGATACGGGGTACGGCACGATTTTGTACCTGGCGGCTTTGGCGGGGATCAACCCGGAGCTGTACGAGGCGGCGGAGATCGACGGGGCGAACCGCTGGAAGCAGACGCTGAAAATCACGCTCCCGGCGCTCCTCCCGACCATCATGATTTTGTTCCTGCTGCATATCGGCAAGTTCCTGGATTTCGGGTTTGAACGGGTATGGGTGTTCCTCAACGCGCTGAACATGGAAAACGGCGAAATTTTGGATACGTACATCTACCGGGCGGGCCTGTTGTCCCAGCAATACAGCTACACGACGGCGGTCGGGCTGTTCAAGTCCGTGGTCGGCCTGGTGCTCGTGATGGCGGGGAACTTCTTCAGCAAAAAGACGACGGGCGAAAGCCTGTATTAGAGGATTTTAGCAACATCCCGATGAAGAGGAGGAGGACCCATGAACCGGAAAATGTCCGGCGGCTACAAAACGTTTAACGCGTTTAATATTTTGTTTTTGACGATACTCGGGCTGGTCATGTTCCTGCCGTTCCTGAACGTGATCGCGCAGTCCTTCAGCTCCTCGGCGGCGATTACGTCGGGAAAGGTAACCTTTTGGCCGATCGAATTCACGCTGATCAATTACGAATACGTGTTTAGCGACGCATCCATTTGGCGCTCCTTTGCCGTCTCGGTGTTCATCACGGTGGCCGGGACGCTGGTCAATCTGGTCGCCACGGCGACGCTCGCTTATCCGGTATCGCGGCAGGAATACGTCGGCAGGCGGATCGTCGTGCTGCTGGTGCTGGTGACGATGATTTTCAGCGCGCCGCTTATTCCGAACTTCATTTTGATCAAAAACCTGCACCTGATGAACACGCCATGGGCGCTGATTCTGCCGGGAGCGATCAGTGCGTTCAACTTTTTCGTGATGCATTCGTTTTTCAAGCAGCTTCCGGCTGAGGTGATCGATTCCGCACGAATCGACGGATGCGGTGAGCTGAGAATCATGACGAGCATGGTCGTGCCGTTGTCCAAACCGGTAATGGCGTCGCTCGGCATTTTTTACGCGGTGGGGCATTGGAACGCCTACATGAGCGCGCTGTATTACATCGATCAGCCGAAATGGTGGCCGCTGCAGGTGAAGCTGAAAAAAATGTTCGAAACGGACGATATCAGTATTGACCCCGGCGCATCGCAATTCAGCGATTTGGCGTTTACGTCCCCGGAGGGCATCAAAATGGCGACGATCATCATCGCGACGCTGCCGATCATTTTGATTTACCCGTTTTTGCAAAGGCATTTCGTGAAAGGGCTTACGCTCGGAGCGGTCAAATCTTAAAAAATGCCCAGCCGATATGAAGTTGCTCCCTCACGGTCGCTGGGGCTTTGACGATACAATCTGGCTAGCGAAAATCATCCATGACCTGCAAACATCATTTTTTTGAGAAGAGGGGATAACATGAAAAAATGGGCAAACTTGCTGCTGGCAGGCGTTATGGCTGCAGGGCTGCTGGCGGGATGCTCGGGAAAACAGGAGACGTCCGGCGGGCAGGGGGAAAGCAAGGAAGAAATGAAGCAGGCGGCAGCGGATGAGGTCACGAAGTTTTCGATTTCTTTGCGGACGCTCAACTTCGGACATGTCGAGAAATCGCCCGATATCAACCAGGACAAATGGGTGAAACGGCTCGAAGAGCTGACGAAAACAGATTTGGATATCCGTCTGGTGCCGCATAAGGAATACGAGCAGAAAATGGCGCAAATGTTCGCGACGAACGACATTCCGGACGTGGTGCAGGGCCAGGGCGGCGTGACGGGCAAAGAAATGGCGGGTTCCGTGGAGGCCGGCGTGTTCATGCCGCTTGACGATCTGCTGAAGGAGCACGGCCAGAACCTTTTGAAGAAAATTCCAAAGGAAGCTTGGAATCGCATGACCTATCAAGGTAAAATTTATGGTATCCCGGAATGGCTGTCCAATCCTTCCCGCCGGGCGACGTGGATTCGCAAGGATTTGCTGGATCAGACGGGGCTGCCCGTGCCGAAGACGGTCGACGAGTATCTGAACGTGCTGCGCGCCTTCAAAAAGCTCGGCGTGGAGAACCCGTACATGGGAAGGCAGGATTTCAAATATGCGGATACGTTTTTCGGCGCGTATGACGTATTCCCGTATTTAAGCCAGTTTGAAGAAGTGAACGGTGAAGTGCAGCCGAAATTTTTTGATTCGGAAAACATGATGAAAGCGCTCTCCACATATAAAACGATGTACGATGAAGGGCTGATCAATAAAGAGTTCGCGACGATCAATCCGACGACGTTCAAAAACACGATCCTGGCGGGCAAAGCCGGCATGTGGTCGATGAACGCCAACGAGCTGATCCAGTGGGAAACCCAGTTGAAGGAGTCGGTGCCGAATGCGAAGCTGGAAATCATTCCGTCTCCGGTCGGACCCGACGGCAAAGGCGGATATTACTTGTACGGCGACGTCAACCGCTCCTACTTCATCAACGCCAAATACAAACATCCGGAGAAGGTCATTCAATTCCTCGACTGGATGGTGTCCGACGAAGCGGAGAAGTTCTTCACGTTCGGGGTCGAAGGCGAGAACTACACGATGAACGGCGACAAAATCGACTACAAGCAGCCGACCGATTCCCAGGGTGTCGACGAAGAGCGGTACCGCCAGTCGTTTTTGTGGCTCGTGCAGGATACGACCTATAACAAAGGTTCGCTCAGCCTGACGGAAGAAGGCCGGAACCTGATGAGCGTGTTCGATAACATTCTCGCACATGAAGGACGCGACGGCATGGAATTCGAGCCGAGATTGGAAGCGCTTAAAAAGAACCCGGACATTACGCCGCTGTCGGATACGCCGCCGCCGGTGCTCATCACGCATATGGTGAAAATGGTGTACGGACAGGAGCCGATCGAAAATTGGCTGAAGGTGATCGAGGAGTGGAAATCGAAAGGCGGCAAGGACGTGCTGGCCGAAGCGAACGAACGGTTCCAGAAAAAAGAAGGCGTATTCCTGCCGCGCAAATAAACCGGTTCTAGCCGGCCTTTGGACGAAGCAGGTGTCTTAGCTAACCCCCGGCCTATACCGGATGATCGAAATCGAAAGGAGCTGTTCCATCGGATGTATCGCATTCTCATTGTTGATGACGAACCCATGATTTTGAAAGGCCTGACCGTATTCATTCGGCAATCCGGGGTTCCGGTTTCATCCATTCGCGAGGCCGCCAACGGAGCGGAAGCGCTGGAGGCCGTCCGGGAAGAGCTCCCCGATTTCGTATTCACGGATATCCGCATGCCCGTCATGGACGGTCTGGCGTTATGCGAAAAACTCGCCGAAATGGACGCTCCCGTGCAGACGGTCGTCATTTCGGGGTACGACGATTTTACGTACGCCCAGACCTGCATGAGCTACGGGGTGAGGGAGTACCTGCTGAAGCCGATCGGCAAAAGGCAGCTGCATGATACGCTGGGGCGGCTCGTGCAGCGCGCCTTCAAGCTGGGACGTTCCGCTTATTTGTCCGTGGCCAAAATCGACGAATGGCTGGAACGCTTCGAGCAGGCGATTTATTACGTGGACCGTGCGCAGGCGCAGGAGCTGCTGCGGTCTTGGGCGGGCGAAATTTCGGGTTACCGGCTGCATGATGCCGAGAAGTCCGAAATGCTGGAAGAGTTTTATGCGCTGCTGATGAAAAAGCTGAAAGCAAGGGATGTTCCCATTACGCTTGCCGAATGCCTGCAGCTGGAGCGCGGTCTGCCGTTTGCGGATGCCTGGAAGCGGTTCGAGGATAACGTCGGGCAGACGCTGGAAAACCTGCACCGGCGCAGAAAAGGCAAGCTGAAGGACCCGATCGAGGAGGCCAAGGCGTATATCGAACGCAATCTCGCCAGCGAGGTTTCGCTGGAGGAGGTGGCTGACCTGCTCGGGCTGCATCCGAATTATTTCAGCGTCATGTTCAAGCAGACGACCGGCGAGACCTTCGTCCAATACCGCACGAAACGGCGCATGGAATACGCCAAGCGGATGCTCGGCGAAGAGCGGCACCGGATCACGGACATCTCTTATGCGGTTGGATACGCCGACCACTCCAACTTCACGAAAACCTTCAAAAAATACGAGGGCATCTCGCCGTCCGAATACCGGCAGAAGCTGGGAATCTCCTCTTGATGTTCGGCAAAAGCATATCGCACCGCATCTTCTTTTATTTTACGGTGCTTATCGTCATTTCGTTGTCGGTGGTCGGCGCCATCACGTACGTGCAATCCTCGAAGCTGCTGGATCGCCAGCTCGAGCGCTATTTATCGCAAATGATCGCGCATGCCGCGTACCATACGGATTTGTATTTGCAGACCTTTGACAATGCGAGCAAAACGATTTTGTCCGACCGGGACGTGCTTCAATTCATGGAGATGGACCCGGACAACAGCTTCCAGTATTACGAATTGTCCGAGCGGATTCAAAAAAAGTTCGATCAGGCGTTTATCATCTATCCGCAGATCGACTTGATCTATGTCATCAATCAGGACGGCAAAGCGATTACGACGAAAGACATCATTCAGGACGAAGTAAAGGATTACAAAGCGTATTACGAGCTGATCGAAGGGCAAATCCCGAAGGACGGACTCGGGGCGCTGATCAACTCGGCTTCGGTCGCTCCGGGGGACGCCCAGTACATTACGTTCATCCGCCGCGTGCGCGGGATCGTCTCCCACCAGCCCCGGGGCATTCTCGGGATGAAGCTGAACACGAAGGAAATCTCGAAGCTATGGGGCCAGATGGATCTCGGGAAAAAGGGATATTCCTTCATCGTGGACGGACAGGGCCACTTCGTCGACCAGCCGGATCAGGTTGCAACGGATGAATACATGAATGAGGAGATCAAACGTCAGCTGCTGGCGGGAGAGCGGGACACGTTCACGGCGAAAGTGAACGGCGAGCGGCGAATGTACGTGTCGCAGCGGCTGCATGCGGCCGATTGGCGGATGGTTATCTCCGTGCCGGTGTCCGAGCTGCGCGAGCCCATCATGAGCATCCGGTACACGACGGTGATCGCCGGCGCGTTTACGCTCATGATCGCGTTGTGGTTCGCCGGCCGGTTCGGCAATTCGCTCGTGCAGCCGCTCAAGAAGCTGGTGCGGAACATGCGCATGATGGATAAAGGCGAATGGAAATCGATCGACGATGACGGGCGGCAGGACGAATTCGGCTTTTTGATCCGCAGCTACAACATGATGCTGACGAGGTTATCCGAAATGATCGAACGGGTTTACGAAGCCGAAATCCGGTCCAACAAAACGGAGCTGAATTTGCAGCGGATCGCGCTTGAGCAGCACAAAGCGGAGTTCCAGGCTTTGCAGCTGCAGATGAACCCGCATTTCCTGTACAACACGCTGGAGACGATCAAATGTTACGCCGTCGTCCAGGACTCGGAAGAAATCATGGAGATCGTCGAAGCGATGGCCCACATGCTGAGGTACGCGCTTCAGACGAATTTGGCGGAAATCACGGTCGTCAACGAATTGAAGCATGTGCTCAGCTATATGACGATCCTGAAGTACCGAACGCAGCGCGAATTCGAGCTGGACGTGGCGATCCCGCCGGAGCTGCTGCTGCACAAAATGGTGCGCCTGACCTTGCAGCCGCTCATCGAGAACATGTTCCAGCATGCGTTCCCAGACGGCATTCAGGATCACCACCGGATTCGGATCGGCGCAGCAGCCGAGGGTGACCGCTTCTATGTCATCGTCGAGGACAACGGGGCGGGCATGACGGCGGAACGGCTGCGCGCCGTGCGGGAAAAGCTTCGGCTGAACCGGCTGGCCGAATCCGATACGGGTTCGCTCTATCATAAAGGCGGACTTGGACTAATGAACGTGCATCGCCGCATTCAAATGGTGTACGGCGAAGCTTACGGGCTTGCGATCGACAGCGTCCCGGGCCAAGGGACGGTCATTACGATGTCGCTGCCGCTGGATGGCAACATGGCATGCATATATGAAGAGAGGGTGGGATGACAGTGGATTTGCACGGCAAAATCGCGCTTGTAACAGGGGCAAGCTCAGGGATCGGCCGCGAGATCGCGAAGACGCTGGCAGCAAGCGGCGCCGCGGTAGGAGTACATTACCGCAGCGGCCGGGAGCAGGCGGAAGCATTGGTCGCGGAAATCGCGGAAGCCGGCGGCCAAGCGGCCGCGTTCGGGGCGGACGTGACCGATACAAGGCAGCTGGCGGCCATGGTGGAGGAAGTTCAGGCCAGGCTGGGCGGCCCGGTCGATATTTTGGTGAATAACGCAGGCCATTTGGTGAAACGCGTGCCGAACGTCGACATGACGGAGGAGCATTACAACCGGGTCATGGACGTGAACTTCAAATCCTGCGTGTTCTTGAGCAAGCTGGTCATGCCCGGCATGATCCGCCGGGGCGGCGGGAAAATCGTCAACATGACGTCCGTCGCGGCGCATGACGGCGGCGGCCCGGGCGCATCGATTTATGCGGCGAGCAAGGCGGCGGTCATTTCGTATTCGAAAGGTTTGGCCAAAGAGCTGGCCGGCCATCGCATCAACGTCAACTGCGTATCGCCGGGGTTTATCGGGCAGACGGCTTTTCATGCGGCCTTCACCTCCGACGAAGGCCGGGCCGCGACCGTCGCCAAAATCCCGCTCGGGCGGGAAGGCACGCCGCAGGACGTAGCCAACGCGGTGTTGTACCTGGCGTCGCCGTTATCGGATTACCTTACCGGGGAGACGATCGAAGTGAATGGCGGATTGTTTATGCGTTAACAACGACATGGCACATGGAGGGAATAGCATGAATGCAGTAAATGCGTTGTTTCAGCCCGTAAGCGGGGACCTGACCGTTCAGTACGCGCCGCGGGAAGACACCGTGCTGTACGAGAATCCGCCGCGTTTCACATGGATTCCGGCCAAGCTGGAGGAGGACCGGTACGTCCTGGAGATTTCGTCTTCCCCGGAGTTTCGGCAGGAAACGACGAGAAGATACGAGCCTATAGGGTACAACTTTTTTACGCCGGACGAGGCCTTGGAGCCGGGCGATTATTATTGGCGGTACGCGCTGCTTGAATCGGAAGGAGGCGCGGCGGGAGGGCAATCCGAATGGAGCGTTGTGCGCGCCTTCCATGTACCGGCGGGACTGCCCGAGACGCCGCTGGCACCGGCGGCGGACCGTTACCGCCGGGTGCAGGGCGGCCACCCGAGGCTGTGGCTGCAGCCGGGCGAAATCGACGCGTACCGCGGCAGCATCGCGGAGGATGCGGAAGGCACCGGGTGGCGCGCGTTTTACGAGCATTCCGTCAAGCCATGGCTGACGCGCGAGCTGATCGCGGAACCGAAGCCCTATCCGGGCCATCGCCGCACGGCCGCGTTATGGCGGGAAAGCTACCTGGCTTGCCAGGAAGTACTGTACGCCATCCGGCATCTGAGCATCGCGGGCGTCGTGCTGCAGGATGCCGAAGTGCTTGCCAAAGCGAAAGCGTGGCTGCTGCACGCCGCCTCCTGGGACCCGGAAGGGCCGACAAGCCGGGATTATAACGATGAAGCCGCCTTTCGGATCGCGGGGGCGCTTGCCTGGGGATATGACTGGCTGCACGATCAATTGAACGAAAGCGAACGGGAGACGGTGCGCGAGCGGCTGCTGCGCAGAACGGAGCAGGTGGCCGACCATGTGATCAAACGCTCCAAAATTCATCATATCCCGTATGACAGTCATGCGGTCCGCTCCTTGTCTTCGGTGCTTGTCCCCTGCTGCATCGCGCTGTTCGACGACGAGCCGCAAGCGAAGGCGTGGCTGGATTATACGGTCGAATATTATTACACGCTGTTTTCCCCTTGGGGCGGTGCCGACGGCGGCTGGGCCGAGGGCCCGCATTATTGGACGACGGGCATGGCTTATTTGACCGAAGCGCTGGACCTGCTGGAAAATTTCGCCGGAATCAACGTGTTCGAGCGTCCTTTTTTCCGGCATACCGGCGATTTTCCGCTTTACTGCTACAGCCCGACGACATCGACCCGGACATCGTTCGGCGACAACTCGACGCTGGGGGACGACATCATCAAAAAGGTCGGCTACAACATGCGCCAATATGCCGGGATCACGGGGAACGGCTGGTACCAGTGGTATTACGAGCAGCTGAAGGACCGGAATCCGGAAGCGGACCGGATGTTCTACAATTACGGCTGGTGGGATTTTCACTTCGACGATTTGCTTTATTACCGCAATTATCCCCGGGTTCAAGCCGTGGAGCCGTCCGATATCGAGCCGGTCAAATGGTTTCGCGACGTCGGCTGGGTAGCGATGCATCACCGGATGCATGATCCGCAGGAGCAGATTTCGTTGGTGGCCAAAAGCAGCCGGTACGGCTCGGTCAGCCACAGCCACGGAGATCAGGGCGCGTTCATGCTGCATGCATACGGCGAACCGCTAGCGGTGGAAAGCGGCTATTACGTCGCGTTTAACAGCTCCATGCATTTAAATTGGCGCCGGCAGACGAGATCGAAAAACGCCATTCTGATCGACGGACAGGGGCAGTTTGCCGACATGAACAAGGCGCTGAACATCGCGGCCAAAGGCGAGGTTGAAGACGCGCATCGGGGCAAGGATTACGCGTACGTCCGCATGAACCCGACGCAGGCATATCTGGAGCATGTCCCTTATTTGAAGCAATACAAACGCGAAATTTATTTCGTGCAAAATGCGTATTTCGTCGTCGTCGACGCCGTCGATCTGGAACGGCCTGGCCGGGTGCAGTGGCTGTTCCACACGTTATACAAGATGGATTTGCGCGGGCAGTCGTTTCACCTCAACGGCAAACGGGCGCTGATGGAAGGGCGGTTCATCTTCAGCTCGTCGGGCGAGCTGGCGCTTAGCCAAACAAACGAATTTGCCGGCGTTGATCCGGCGGAAATCGAAGGGCTCGGCAAGCACTGGCATCTGACGGCCGAAACGAAGGAAGCGTCGTCGCACCGGATCGCTACGCTGCTGCTGCCGAAACGGCTCGATGAGCGCGGCAAATACGTTTCATATTTTATGGACGACCAAGGGTTCAGCTATAACCTGTATTTGACCGATCAGGGCAAAACGCAAAAAATCGAAATCCCGAAGACGTTTTAGACGGGCCCCGCGAAGGGACGCCGGCGTCCGATTTGCCGCGAGCAAACTTGAAGGAGGAGGTATTCTTTATGAGCAATATCGGCGTATGGGAAGACGCGGAGCCTGGCGTTAGACGCAAAATCATGCCGCCCGGCGCTTCGCTGATGATGATGGAGGTTCATTTTGAGGAAGGGGCCGAAGGCTACGAGCATGCCCACCCGCATGAACAGCTGTCCTACTGCCTGAAAGGACGGGTCGAATTTACGATAGACGGTGAAAAAAGCATCATTTCCGCCGGCGAAACGATCGTCATTCCCGGCGGCGCAAGGCACGGCGCCAAAGCGCTGGAGCCAAGCGCGCTGCTCGATTGCTTCACCCCGCTGCGGGAGGATTTGATCAAATCCTAGGAAATCGAACCCGCAGAAGCTGCACCGGATCGCGAAACAAATCCCCGCTGGCGAAACAGGCCGCGGGGATTTTTGGGCTTAAACCGCCGCGTCTGAATCATCGTTTTAGGGACGATCATTGTCGAAGAAGCCGGATCTGGTTTAAAATATGGAAAAGCATGATAAATATTCAAAACGGGGTGACGGCGTGGCGAAAGAGGTAACCGACGACTATTCAGGAATCGACGAAGTTATTGCCTATATTCACAAGCATATCGACGAACCGCTTCAGCTTTCGCGCCTGGCCGACATTGCGCTATACAGCCCGTTTCATTTTACGCGCATCTTCAAAGAGAAGATCGGGCTTTCGCCCATGTATTATGTCTCGGCTCTCCGCTTGCAGAAAGCCAAAGACCTGCTGCTGCAGACGAACTTGACCATTCGCGATATCGGACTCGAGATCGGGCAGCAGAGCCTGGGCACGTTCACGACCCGGTTTACCGAGCGGGTAGGCGTGACGCCGTCCGAATTTCGCCGGTCAGCGCAAGAAGCGGAAGCGCACTTCAAGTCGTTGCGGAATTTGAGCGACTGGGGAACGATGTCTTCTGTTCTGCTTTCCGGCAACTCCACGATCGAAGGCGAGATCTGTTCGGCAGTTCCGTTCGACGGCTTCATCCTGATTGGCTTGTTTGCCAAGCCGATTCCCGAAGGATTCCCGTTATACGGGACGCTGCTTCCTTCCTTGGGACGCTTTCGTTTTACGGATGTCAGGCCCGGCACTTATTATTTGATGGCAACGTCCGTCGCTTGGGAGATGCAGACGAAGGATTTCCTGCTGCCGCATGCGACCTTGCGTACCCGAGCGCACGCGCCGATTACCGTTCAACCTTACACGCCTGTCCGTTACCAGGAAGTCATGCTTCATCCCGCCCGGCAAGATGATCCCCCGATTCTGGTATCTTTGCCGCTCCTAATGAGGAACTTTCTTCATCTAAAGAATCAATCCGGGCAGCGGAAGTAGAGTTTACGGTCTCCAAAATATAAAAAAGGCCGGCCTGATGGCCAACCTGCCGTTTATTTTAATGCGGGAGGCTCGCGGCGTCGCCCCTTCGCTTCCTTGCACTCGCAATAAGCATCGGAATGGAGAACAGAAGACTGCCTGCAACCGGAACAATAGAGCCCTCAAGTCCAAAATCGCCCCCTGTGAGAAGTGCGGCACCGTTCACTTTTACAGTAAAGAGACCGGCAGCGGCGTGCCCGGAAACCGGAATGCCAAGCAAGCCTTCCATGGCATTCCAAGCAAAATGCAGTCCCATGCTAAACCATAAGTTCCGCCGCCACAAGAAGGCGGCTCCGAGCAGCACGCCTGCTTCCAGGAAGATGGCGAACGCGCTCCAAACGGTTGCCCCTGTATTTCCAAGATGGGCAACGCCGAAGAATAGAGAGGTTACAGCAAGCGCGAGCGGTCTTCCCCCTAATTGATCAATGGCTTGAAACATAAGCCCGCGAAAGATAAGCTCTTCAACAATGGCTGCTCCTAACGCTGCTACAATGGTGGATATTAGAACAGAAATCATATTCCCGGAACCTGCCCACTGAAAGGAGTACCCTCCCAGAGCCATAATAATCAAAGCGGACCCTGTGATAAAAATCGTCCCGGTCAATACGCCCAGAATAGCTTCCATCCCTGCGCGCTGTCCGGATATCTCCGGAGTGGACCGCCGGGCCAGGAACGCCAGCGTGAGCTTATAGACCAGGATGGCCAGAAAGCCCATCACCAGTGTTAGAATAAGGGAAACCGTCCCCTCGACTTGCGCCGTCAGCTGCCTGAATAACGTATCGATGAGAATGATGCCGCCGGCCCCGGCAATCATCCAGACGACGGGGAAACGCCAAAATGAACTCCAAGCACTTAACTTCCGGCCGCGCTGCCGCAGCTCTTGATTTCCGGACACTTTTTTCTTCATGCCTTTTATCGCCTCTTTTGTGGTTTGATGCTATGAGTATAGGCTTAAAAAGTCATAAAGAGGCAGTGCGCTTTAGTCACAATTAATGATCCATGATGCCTGAATCCCGGGCTTTACGGGCAGCCTCACGCCTGCCTTTTACATGCAGCTTCGAATAAATCGTTGAGATGTAATTTTTAACCGTCCCTTCGCTAAGATACAACATCTCGGCAATTTCCTGGTTACGCATGCCTGCAGCCAGCTTTTGCAGCACTTCGATTTCACGGGCGGTGAGGCCGAATTCATTATTTTTCGCTAGGGGGGGATTGTTCATGTTCTTGATCAGTTTACCCGCCATTTCCTGCGAAATTAATGTTCCTCCCGCCTGAACCACCCGGATCCCTGCAGCCAGGTCTTTGGGATGAATGGCTTTAAGCAGATAACCTTCCGCCCCATGGGTTAACGCCGCCAACACATATTCTACCTCTTTATAGGAGGTCAGCATGATGATTTTGGTTGCGGGCATTCGCTCTTTAATCAGGGCCGTTGCGGCGACGCCGTCCATGACCGGCATGTTGACATCCATCAACACCATATCCGGCTTAAACTGCTCGCAGCCCTTTACGGCTTCTTCTCCATTTCTGGCTAAACCGACGATTTCCAAATCCTCTTCCATGGACAGCACGATATGTAAGCTCTCGAGAATCAACTCTTGATCGTCGGCAAGCAGCACTTTAATCTTCGCCATGCGGCATCGCTCCTTTCAGCGGAATTTCGCATCGGACTTCGGTGATCGCTGGAGTTCCCTCCCCGGATGATAGGCGCAGGCTGCCTCCCAACCGCTCAACCCGTTGTTTCATCGTTGTCAGGCCGAAGCCGTAATTGAGTTTATCGATCGGCTTGCCGTTATTGCGAACGGACAATTGCAGATGGTTCCCGGAAAAATCAAGCTCCAGATGCAGTTGAGATGCTTCTCCATGTTTGAGCGCATTCGTAAAAGATTCCTGGATGACCCGAAGGATCGTTTGCCGTATTTCAAAACGTATGGACCGCTCTGTCCCCGGCAGACTCAAAGTCAGGGCCACACCCGTGTGCTCCCGGAAACGGGCCGCAAGGGATTCGACCTGCCGGACCAGGCTGGATTCCTCTTCTTCCCCCATCTCATGTACGATGTTTCTCATATCGTCCAGATTTTGCTCAGCCAATGCCCTTAAGCGGATTAACCGTTCTTTGGCCTCGGCAGGCTTGTTATCCAATAGGGCGATAGAAGCGTCCAGGCTCAGAATGAGCGAGATAAAAGAATGCCCCAGCGTATCATGAAGCTCCTTGGACATGCGGTTGCGCTCTTCAAGCAAAGTCATGTTCTCGATCTCGGCCGTGTAGTGCGTTAACAGCTTATTTTGCTGCTCCACTTCGGCTGCCAGTTTATTTTTCTGATCATACGCATTGGCTACCAGGCTTGCCCACATCCCGATGAAGCAGAACAGCAGGTTGTCCGTGCCGATGCCCAGGGTTTGCTCCCAAGACAATCCTAAGTAAGACTGGAAGGAAAAAGGAACGACAGCAAGCAAGGGGATGATCCAGAACGTCTGCTTCGTTAATAAGTACCCCATGGCAAGACTCGGCAGCAAATAGTCCGCTTTGGAGGTCAGATCCGGATGGAGGACGGAATTCACATAATAAGAACCGCCGAGCAACAGCTCCAGAACGCAAAACCAGGCTTTGTTCATCCGGCGCCCGGGAAACCAGAACAGCAGAGGAACGACAAGGGCTATGCTCAACCAGGTTGCGTTAAGCAACGTCCGGCCTGAAAACTCGCTTCCTGCCAGAACCCGGGACAACAGCAACATGTAATGGTATAAACGAAGAGCGAATATGCCCCAATCCATGAAGGATAATATTTTTTTCATAGCATCATCATACAGGAAATTGAAAAACTTGGGTGAGAAAAAACAGCAGGTTTCTGTTAAGTTCAATCAGCTTGACGAAATACCGAAACGATTTTTCATAAAGCCATGGTTGTTGCTGTTTCATATTTGCATTCGTTTTATGGCTTGTATAATATGATGGTTAAAGATGGTACTTTGAATGAGGGGGAGCGGGAGTATGTCAGGGGACAACAGCCGAAACGAACAGGTGAAAATTATTTGTGCCGAAGATTGCGGGAACGCGCCCAAAAAGGAATTTCTTAGAGCGTTTAATGTTGCCTTCGTTTCCAACGATAGCGGCTTTATCATGGAGAAGATCATTGACGATATCCAATGGAATTTTATCGGCAGCAACGTATTGCAAGGTAAAGATGAAGTCCTCAGCATGCTTGAAAAACTGATCAGCAAAAAGCCCACGGAGTTAGTGATCAGCAATATAATAACGCACGGATATTCCGGTTCCTTAAACGGCATCCTGAAGCTCGAGGACCATACCAGCTACGCCTTCTGTCATGTTTATCGTTTCAATAGCAGTTTGAACAAAACAAAAATCAAGGAAATCACCTCTTATATCGTAGACATTTCAAAAACATCAAACGCGGATAGCTGAATAAGATGAAAGCGGTAGAGCGGCCACGGCGCAACATACGCCGGAAGGAGGGGGGCATGGCCTTGATAAGCCGGTCCCGGACAGGATGTTGGCCTGCCGATATCGAAATAGTACGGTGCCAGGCATGAACGTTTCATGCCGTGGGACTTTGGTGTAGGAGGCATGGAACGACTTTATGAAACTGGAAACCGAAAGGTTAATCCTGCAGACGCTCGATCTGGATCTCATTGATGCGGCAGCCGGGCGCGATGCGCGGGCCATTGAAGCGTTAGGGTACAAAACCAACGGCGAATGGCCCGGACAAGACTTCTACGAAGCGCTGCCGTTTTTTCGGGAGCTGCTGGTCAAAAATAACGGCACTCGCGGATTCGATTCGTGGATCATCGCAACGAAGGCGGAGCGGGAAATCGTGGGCGGGATCGGCTTTTTGGGCGAACCGGATGAAAACGGCATGATCGAGATCGGTTTTGCGACGAACGAAAGCCAGCAGCGGAAGGGCTACTGCTTCGAAGCCGCATCGGGTTTGCTGGCATGGGCGACAAGCCGGGACGGGGTCAAAAAAGTGACCGCCAGATGCGAGCCGGGGAACCGCGCGTCCCGAAAGGTGCTCGAAAAATTGGGATTCAGCATCGACCGCGAGGACAACGAGTTTCTCTACTGGACGTACCGCGGGAGCAACTAAAGGGCGCAACACAGCAGTACAAAATAAAACAAGAAAAACCGGACCCATTCAGGTACCGGTTTTTTTGCTTTTTCGGCGACATGCCTCTATTTTCAAATGTTCAAGATGGGGGCGAAATGATGCTCAACAATTTTTCAGGGATTTTAAACTGCTCGTTATCGATCAACAGCTGAAACTCCCCTTTGCCGTCCGCTTGGTTGGACCGCTTGATATCCTCCATCTCGTGGTGAAGCTGCTCCATCGTCGTGTCCAGCGCATAGGCGGTGTCCGCGGCTTTTTTCAGATCGTCGACTAATCGCTGCGGCACGGATTCGTAGTATTTGTAGAAAATTTTATGTTCCAGGCTTGCCCAGAAGTCCATGGCGATGGTGCGGATTTGGATCTCCACGCAGACGGATTCCTCGTGATCGGACATGAACACCGGGACTTCGACGATCATATGAAGGCTTTTGTAGCCGTTTGGTTTCGGGTTTTTGATATAGTCCTTGACGGAAAGGGTCTTCAGATCGTTTTGGCTCTGCAGCATGTCGCTGATTCGGTAAATGTCCGAAATGAAAGAACAGGTAATCCGAATGCCTGCGATATCCCGGATCGTTTTCTTAATTTCCCCGAGGGAGCTTGCCCCGCCTTTGCGCATCAGCTTTTTCAAAATGCTTTCCGGCGACTTCAAGCGGGATTTGGTATGTTCGATCGGATTGTAATCGTGGAGCATTTGGAATTCTTCCTGCAAAATTTTGATTTTCGTTTCGACTTCCTGCAAGGCAAACTTATATGTCATCATAAAACGTTTCAGCTCTTTTTGGATGACTCTCATTTGTTCGATCGGATTGTCTGACATGGAATGACTCCTTCTGTACATAGTTTCACATATTCATAGTATGAAGCCTTTTGGAGAAGTCTGTCAAATGATGGATGGCCAGTTTAGGACCGCATCAGCCACTTCTATTCCTGCTTAAAATAGCCTCCTGTGCACACCGATCCGATGTCCCTCACCTGAAATTGTCCCCTGACCCAACCCCGTCCCTAAATAAGGGCAAGATCCGGCGTTCAGCGAAATCGGGCAATCGATGACCGGAAATGTTGAATTTCGGAAAAGGGTGACGCCAAGCCGCAAATAGCATAGCCCCTTGTCCCTAGGAAAAAAGTTCCTTAAATTCTATGAAATTAAATTTTATAGTAAAGGCAGCTAGATTTAGATTAATTTCAAAATAATATTTTACAATGCGTTTACGAAAGGACGGGAGGAGGCTTAACAAGGGGCCGCTATACTTTTCTGAAATGGTTCTACGCAAGACTCGAAATGCTGGCGGAAGAATGGGAGGAAAGATAGAATGATGAGGAAAAGGACGAAAAGGATTTGGTCCTCGCTGCTAAGCGGCACGTTGATGCTGTCGATGCTGCTTCCGGCGCAGCAGGCGCGGGCGGAGGTTGCGGGGGCGGCGGCGTTCGGAACCGTGATCGACGAAAGGCAGGCCGAGATCGGGCCGGGCGCGACCTATACGTGGAGGGATATGAAGCTGGACCGCGGGCTGGAAAAGCTCCATATGGTCGAGTTTGATCCGAAGAATGCGGCGTTAACGCTTGAGCCGGGCCTGACGGACGGCAAGGTCTACGGCATGCAGGGCGTCAGCAAAATGGCCGGCGACGCGGACAAGCCGGGAAACCGGGTCATCGCGGGGATTAACGGCGATTTTTACGATATGTCCAGCGGCGTTCCGCTGGGGATGTTTATGGGCGGCGGCAAGATGCTGGTCAGCCCGCCGAAGGACTGGTATGCTTTCGGATTAAAGGCGGACGGCACGACGTTGTACGGCCCAAGCCCCAGCCTGGCCAAAACGTTGACGATCGGGGGCAAAACGGCGGAACTGAGCGCGATCAACCGGATCCGCGGCAACAACGATCTGGTGCTGTATACCCCGGATTTCCACGCGTCCACGATGACCAACGATTTGGGGGATGAGGTCGTTCTTGGCGTGCTGAAGGGCGAAGTCAAAAGCGGGCAGACGCTGCAGCTGAAAGTGGAGAGCATCCACGGCAACAAAGGGAATACGCCGATCGCGGACGGCAAAGTCGTCTTGTCCGCTTCGGGCACGCAGCGGGATCGCCTCGCCGGACTACAAGTCGGGGACGAGGTCAGCGTCAGCCTGCAGCTGAGCGGCGAATGGAGCGACGTTACGATGGCGATCGGCGGTTCGGCGCTGCTTGTCAAAGACGGGCAGGTCCAGCCGAATTCCGATCCGGCGGCCCATCCCCGCACGGCGGTCGGGACGAAAGCGGACGGCTCGGTCGTGCTGCTCGAAATCGACGGGCGCCAGCCGGGGTTCAGCGAAGGCGTGACGCTGGCCGAACTTGCGCAGATCCTGAAAGACATGGGCGTCGTCAACGCGCTGAATCTCGATGGCGGAGGGTCTTCCACCTTCATTGCGCGGATGCCGGGCGAAACCCAGCGGAAGCTGCTGAATTCCCCTTCGGACGGCGGGGAGCGCAAGACGGCAAACGGAATATTGCTCGTAAACAAAGCGCCGGAAGAAGCGGCGGACAAGCTTGTCGTTCAGCCGCAGCTGCAGCGCGTGCTCGCAGGGTCGTCGGCTTCCTTCAAAGCGGCGGCGGTGGATGCGAACCTGCATCCGGCGGCCTTTAGCGGTTCCCTGCAATGGAGCGTAAACCCGCAGATCGGCAAGATCGACGACCAAGGCGCGTTTACGGCCGGACCGGGAGCCGGCATGGCGGATATTGCCGTGACCTCGGGCTCGCTGCGCGGAGAAGCGAAAGTGGAGGTCGTGGATACGCTGACCGAGCTTTCTTTCGGGGATGCGGTCAAAAGCTTCGCGCCGGGCAAGTCGGAAAAGCTCAAGGTGACCGCGCTGCGCAACGGCCAGGTCATTCAGGCCGATAACGGCCAGCTGAATTGGCGCGTGGAAGGGCCGATCGGATCGATCGACTCCAACGGCGTCTTTACGGCGACGGACCAAACGGAACAAAGCGGCAAAATTATTGTCGGCTATAAAGGGGTTGAGGCATCGGTGGACGTAAACATCGGATTGCCGCCGGTCATATTGGAGGATTTCGAAAACGGATTGGATGCTTACCAGCCATCGGCCGGGGCCCAGTTCAAAACGTCCAAGGTCAGCATCGAAACGAATGAGGACCTGGTGCGGTTCGGCACGGGTTCGCTGAAGCTGGAATATGATTTTACCGGCATGCCGGGCACGTCGGGCGCTTACCTGCAAACGAAAAACGCCCCGATCGCGATTCCGGGGTATCCGGAGAAAATCAGCATGTGGGTGTACGGGGACGGCAAAGCCCACTGGCTGCGTGCGCAGCTGCGCGACGGCAAAGGAGCGATCCCGCTCGATTTGACTCCTCAAGACACCGGGGTGAACTGGGTAGGTTGGAAGTACGTCGAAGCCGATGTACCTAAGGGCAGAACGCTGCCGCTGACGATGGACATGCCCGTGCGTTACATGGAGACTTCGGGAGCGAAAAAGGACGCCGGCGTCATCTACGTGGACCAAATCCGCGCGCTGTACGGCCCGGCGGAAGACGATCTGGAGCCTCCGGTGCTCCGAAACTTCTCCCCGGCCGAGGGAGAAACGGTTCGTACGAACCAGCCGGTCATCAAGGTGTACGCCGAGGATGCCGGATACGATCCGGCGCAGCATCCCGGAACGACCTTGATCGATCCCGATTCGATCCGTTTCGACGTGGACGGGGTCCGGGTGCAGCATACGCTGTATCCGCCGGAAGGGCGAATTTATTACACGCCGGCCACGCCGCTTGCGGACGGGGTTCATCAGGCGCGGGTGACGGTAAAGGACCGGTCCGGCAACCGGACGACCGAAGCATGGACGTTCAACGTGGATACCGGCGCTTCCAAGATCACCTATGACACGCCAAAAAGGGTTTATACCGGAAATACGTATTCGGTCGATTTTAAAGGCGTCAAAGCATCGGAATTGAAGGACGCGCAAATCAAGCTTGCTTTTGATCCTACGAAAGTGGAAAACCTGCGGTTCGTCCCGGGGCATAAGCTGGATGCTTCCCAGGCTCAGGCAGGCATCGACGGCAATGCGGGCACGGTCGTCCTGACGATGAGCAGGCTGAACGAAGCCGCGTTGACCGACCAGGATTTGATCGGACAAATTCAATACGACGTCAAAAAGGATGCGACGGGCGAGCATGTCATTCGTTTCGAGTCGGGCAGCGTTTCGTTCGTCGGCACGGGCGACGTGAAATACACCTTCTTTGGGCTGCCGCTGTCCTCCGCGATCCAAAGCGGCCTGACGTTATCGTGGAACGAGGACGGAAACATTCAAGGATACGAGACGGTGTTCCAGGTGAAAGAGGAGTCCGGGGCTCCCGTGGAAGGGGCGCAAATTTTGGCCGATGAAGCGGCCATCGGCATGACCGACGCGCAGGGGCAGCTGAAAACAAAATCCCTGACGTCGAGCGTGCAAACGTACAAGGTACAAGCGGCTAAAGGCGGCATGTACAGTCCGGTAGCCGAATTCAAGGTGTCCCCGCTATCCGGAACGGAAACGCCGTACAACATCAACGTCAGCATGGGCGCGGACCCGGCCGCCTCCAGAGGGTTCACCTGGCATACCCATCCCGGCACGGAGCCGACCGTCGTGGAAGTTGCCAAGCAGTCGGAGTTTAGCGGATTCGATCAGGCCAACGTCAAAAAAGTAGACGGCACGAGTTACTTGTACCAAACGCTGGACCTCGGAACCGTGCGCGTGCATAAAGCGACCGTCGACGGACTGGAACCGGGAACGGCATACGTGTATCGCGTAGGGGACGGTCAAGGCCGTTACAGCGAGCAAGGGACGTTCAAAACCGCCGAAGCGTCCGGGGACCATACGAGTTTTCTGTATTTTGCCGATTCCCAGGCAGGCGACCTGAAAGGGTTCCAGCTGTGGGGGAACACGGTTAAAAAAGCGCTTGAAAATACGCCGGACGCCGAATTTATGGTCCATGTCGGGGATATGGTCGACAAAGGCTTCAACGAGCAGGAATGGAAATGGTGGTTCAGCGAAGCGCAGGAGGCGTTCCTGAACACGACGCTCGTCGCCGCGATCGGCAACCACGAGGTGATGGGCACGAAGGAAAACAACGATTTCCTGGCCCATTTCAATCAGCCGGGGAACGGACTGGACAGCTTGAAGGGAAGCCATTTCGCCTTCGATTACAAAAACATCCACTTTGTGGTGCTGAACAGCGAATATCAGTATGAAGATCAGCAGAAATGGCTCGAAAAAGATTTGTCAGCCACGACGAAACCGTGGAAAATCGCGATTTTCCACCGCGGCCCGTACGGAAGCATCTACGATACGGCCGACATTCGCCAGTTATGGGCGCCGGTACTTGAAAAGCACGGGGTCGATCTCGTCCTGAACGGCCATGATCATATTTATTTGCGGACGTACCCGATGCTGGACAACCAAATCGTCGGCGACGGCCAAGGCACGACGTACGTCGTTGCCGGTTCGACGGGGCCGAAGTTTTATTCGCTGACGAAGCGGGATTGGCAGCGCGTGACAGACGATGAAGCGACGCAAATGTACGCCTCGGTCGAAGTCGACGGGGACCTGCTCAAGTTCGTGACGAAAACGGTAGGAGGGCGCATCGTCGATCAGTTTACGTTGTCCAAACAGATGACGGCTCCGGAAAGCGTGGAAATCAAGGAGCAGGACGTTAAGCTCGCCGTCGGCGAAACGCGCCAGCTTACCGCGAAGGTGAAACCGGAGCAGACGACGGATAAGCGCGTGACTTGGTCCGTGTACAGCTCCGACCCTGCGGATCCAGAGGTGGTCAGCGTGTCGGCCGAGGGACTGGTCACGGCCCGGGGGCTGGGCACGGCGGTCGTCAGGGCAACAAGCGCCGCCGACCCGAACTTGTACGGAGAGACGACGATTACCGTGGACCGGGTTCCTGATGGCAAGATGGATTCATTGCATTTGAAAGGAAAAGGCAGACTGAAAGTCGGCGAAACCGACCAGACCGTCACGGAAGCGGTCTATCAGGACGGGACCCGCATTCCGCTGCTGGAAGGCGTCATCTATGACAGCAGCAGCAAGGACGTCGCATCCGTCGATGAACGGGGGCTGGTCACCGCTTTGGCGGAAGGAACCACCGTTATTTCGGCAACCTACGAGGCGTTCCAAGCGGAATATGTGTTGAACGTCCAAGCACCGGGCAATCCGGGTGGAGATAACGGCAATGGGGGAGGAAATCCTGGCGGAACTAACGGCAATGAGGGCAGCGGCCATAACGGAGGCAGCGGTAAGCCAGCTCCGGTGACGCCTCCGAAACATGAAGGAACGTGGAGCGTATCGGAAAGCGAGCTGTCCGCGCTTGCCAAAGGCGACGTTTCCTTCAAAACGGATCAACCGTTCGCGGAATTGGTTGTGCCTGGCAGTGCCGCTTCGATTCTGCAAAACAAGCCGGTAAACATTCAGGCCGGCCAGGTCTCGCTGACGATTCCGGCGGCCGTGTTCCAGGCTGTAAGCGAACGGGTCCCTGAAGGACAGCGTGCGGGAAGCCGAATCCGATTCAGCGTGAACCCGATTGGCGGCAGTGAACAAGCGCAGCGGATGGGGGCAGCCGGGAATAAAGCGGGGGCTTCGCTCCGCACGGGCAGCGATTTCCTGAGGTTCAGCCTCAGCATCACGGCAAAGGACGGCCAAGTATATTCGCTGACCGATTTGAAGCAGCCGGTCATGCTGACGCTGCCGATCTCGACGGACGTCAATGCGAGGCTGTCCGGAATCTACGGCCTGACCGGCACGGGCGTGCTCGATTATGTCGGGGGCTCGCTTTCCGGCGGCAAGCTGACCTCCGAAATCTTCGATCTTGATCCTGCCTATGGCGTGTTGGAATACCGCAAAAACTTTGCGGATACGGAACATCACTGGGCTGCGGAGGTCATTCGGGAGCTGGCGGCGAAACATCTGATCGAAGGGATCGACGCCGGCCGGTTTGCGCCGAACCAGCCGGTGACCCGCGCGGAAATGGCCGCCATGCTGGTACGCCTGCTGAATCTGAAGGGCGGCGGCACGACGCCGTTTGCCGACGTGGCAGCGGACCAGTGGTATGCGGATGCCGTATCGGCGGCGGTGCAGGCCGGGATCGTGCAGGGCGTCAGCGAAAACAGCTTCGCGCCGAACGCTTTGATCAAACGCCAGGAAGCGGCGGCCATGATCGCCCGCGCGTATAAGCTGGCGGGTGGCGCATCCGGAATCGGCGGTTCCGCCGGCAAGGCCGCGTTTACCGACGTCGCCTCTTCGCCGGCCTGGGTACAGGAGGCGGTGCAGGCCGCATACGCTTCGGGGCTGATGCAAGGACAATCGCCGCAGCGCTTCCATCCGACGGGAGCGGCGACGCGGGCGGAAAGCGCCCAAATGATCTATAATTTCATGAGCAAATTGACGCAAGCCAAGCCATAATGGCAAGCAGCATAAGCGGCAGAACCCGCCGGTTCGGGTTCTGCCGTTTTTTTATATAAAAAAGATGAGTTTCGGAGCTTCAGTTTTCCTTCAGGATTTGGCGGTTTGGCGGATAGGATTTTTCAAATGGCCTGTCCGGAAATGGCGGGTTTTTGCGTTGTTTTCTCCCTGTTCTTTGTTGCAATGCGATAGACAATGATAAAAATGTAAAAAAACAGCATCTTTTTGTAGAGTTTTTGTATATTTCTCTATGATAAAGTAAGTAGGTTATAGCCGTCCTAGTGCGATGGTTATAAATGTTACAGCACGTATTTTGGTCAGAAGGATGTGTTGCTTCAATGGCAAGAGTCATTTGTATTACTTCGGGCAAGGGCGGGGTAGGCAAAACGACGGTCACCGCCAATTTAGGGACATCCCTTGCTTGCTTGGGACAAAAGGTCTGTTTGATCGATGCGGACTTCGGCCTCCGGAATTTGGACATTCCGCTCGGGCTGAGCAGCAGATTGAATTATGATATTTCCGATTTTATGGCGGGCAGATGCGGCCTGCATCAAGTAACCATCCAAGACAAGCGCCTGTCCAACCTATCGTTCATCTCCTGCAGCGGGAGTGCCGACCATGATGAGGACCCGGGGTTGTTTCGGGACGGGGTTCATTTTATCGCCCAAGATTATGATTATGTGTTGATCGATTCCCCGGCAGGGATCGAAAACGGGTTCCGCAATGCCGTATACGCCGCCGACGAGGCGATTATCGTCACGACGCCGAACCGGACGGCGATTCAGGATGCGGACCGCGTCATCGGGTTGATGAGCGATATGATCGATGCTCCCCCGCAGCTTATCGTCAACATGGCGGATGATCCGGCCGATCGGGTCCTAAAGCTTGAAGACATCATGAATATTCTCAATATCGGTTTAATTGGGGTCATACATATGGACATGGATATTATGCGTTCGGTAGCCAAAGGGATTCCCATCGCGCTGGATCCCGAGCTGGAGAGCGGCAGACGCTTCCGGCATATTGCGCATAATGTCGTACAAAACGAGCAGGAGTACGTATTCGCGGAAAAACCCAAAAAGAAACGCAATCGCCTATTTTCTTTTTCCAAAGGGCTGCTGTGGGGACAAAGCAACTCGGTTTAAAAGGAAAAACGGGAGAATGCAAGCATTCGTGATTTAAAAAGGGTACATGGATTCATGGACTGATGAGAGGTTTTGGAGGATTTTTGTCGAAACCATAACGTGAAAACATGGAAGAAATGAACTGGTGCGAACGTGTAGTGAACATGGATTTTCAGGAGGGTTCGCACCTGTGAAATCTTGATATTTTTACAACAATGTAAATAAATTCAATTTATTGTTGGAGAATGGAGTGTCATAAACCGCTTTTTCGGGCTTTTTGCTTGAAAAAGCGGTGTCGCACCCTGTGTGGGTGCGTGGATTGAAATTCAATAGCGCCATCCTCAAAAGCAATCGCGCTATTGTCGCACCCTGTGTGGTGCGTGGATTGAAATACTGTTGTGTTCATTGCTCACCAAACAGCTGACGAGTCGCACCCTGTGTGGGTGCGTGGATTGAAATCCGACAACCGACATGATCGTCGGCAGCATGGCGGTCGCACCCTACGCGGGTGCCTGGATTGAAATAGATTTATCAAATAAAACAAAATTTTACATACAAATTGGAAGGATATCTCAGATTCCTGTCGAATCTCGTTAAAATAAGGAGAATTGTCGCAGGTACATCGGACTACACGAGGGCTTGAACGACTCTATATTTCGAGGAGGAGACTGTTTGAATTATATAGCACATATTCGCGAAGCTGACAGGCAGCACCAAACAGTGGAGGAGCACTTATTAGGCGTACAAGCATTAGCAGAATCGTTCGGAAAGAAATTGGGAGTTTCGGTACATCGCCGGATTGGCAGGGATGCTGCACGATATGGGGAAATACACAGATGCTTTCAGGAATTATATTTTAGCAGCTGTAAACAACCCAAGCTTCCCGCCGAAAAGAGGAAGCGTCGATCATTCAACGGCAGGTGGGAAATTTCTGTATAACCTTTTTCGTGCTGGAGAAATCCACCCAATCAAAGGATTGTTGGCTGAAATCGTAGGTAATGCAATCATTTCACATCCTTCTTACCTCGAAGACTTTCTCAATCCCGAATTAGAGTCGAACTATTTGAAGCGTGTACGTGACAAAAGGGACAAATCGTTAGAAGAGTTTGAGCGGACACACATCTACTAACCGATTAGGAAGAAGGGGGATGGGACTAACATTTTGGTCATCACTCAAATGTCGCGGATTGATTCCGATGATAGAATGAAAACCTATCCTGAAGGGAAAGATAGGTTTTCTTGAGTAGATACTATATTTTTCAATCCACGCTTGCTTAGCGACAGTTTATTATACCACAGGAATCAATAGGTGTACCGGATATTATTCGTAATAAAATCATAATATTGTTCATATAATATCTACTTAAACGTAATTTACAAAGTAAAATATTGGATGGTATAATATGGTATATAAAAAAGAAGGTGAGGCCTTGTTTTTCTACGCACACAGTAAAAAATCAGGCGATTTTCAATATTTAAAGGAGCATCTCGAAGGAGTAGCGGCTCTGACTCGTACGTTTGCGGGATTATTTGGTATGAGTGAGCTAGGTTACTTAGCGGGTTTAATTCATGATGTTGGAAAGTATTCAGAGTTGTTTCAACAACGAGTTCGTGGCTCTCAGATCCCGGTCGATCACTCGACTGCCGGGGCACAGTGGATTATGAAGCCTGAGGTAGTTATTAAGTATATTGGTAAGTTTGGATTCGCACCGTATTTAGCCCGGCTGATTGCATATGTGGTAGCCGGACATCATGGTGGGCTGAGCAACTATGGCTCAATTGATGAGGAGGGATCATTAAAACATCGCTTGTCTAAACCGAAAGAAAAAGTGCCTGATTGGTCTATAGCGTGGTCGGAGTTATCCATCTGCTCGCAACCTCTCGAAAGTAACCCCATGCTTCGCTTCGGAAATCTAACGACCAGTAACATTGCTTGGAAATATAGCATTTTGGGCAGGATGCTTTATTCTTGCCTGGTAGATGCCGATTCTACTGATACCCGGGACTACTGCAATGATGAGGATCGGCGTTTAATGTATAAAAGAAGCTTACCCTCAATTTCTCAATTGTTGGAACGAATTGATAATTTTATATCTGAGCTAGAGAAGAAGGCAGAAAAAACGATAATCAACAACAAAAGACATCAGATCCTTGAAAATTGCAGGATAAGGGCAGGAGATGGCCAAGGGATATTCACATTATCTATACCTACAGGTGGCGGGAAAACGTTATCTTCGTTATGTTTTGCTCTTCATCATGCACAAAGGCATGAGTTACAGAGGGTAATTTACGTGATTCCTTTCTTAAGTATTATTGACCAGACAGTAGAGATTTTTCGAAATGCGCTAGGTAACGAGGCAGTTTTAGAGCATCATAGCAACTTTGATGAACAAGAATATCGGGAGAATTATGGTGTAGAAGAAGTGAGAAAACAGAAATTGGCTGCGGAAAATTGGGATGCCCCCGTTGTGGTTACGACTTCGGTACAATTTTTCGAGTCGTTGTTTTCTAATAAAAGAAGTAGGTGCAGGAAACTCCACAATATCGTGAAATCTGTCATCGTTATTGATGAAGCCCAAAGTATCCCTAGGGGGTTCCTTACCCCTTGTTTAAGAGTGCTTGAGGAATTAGTGGAATCGTACGGCTGTACCGTCGTATTGTGTACTGCAACACATCCATCCTGGGAAGCGCTAGGGATTCGTCCGACTGCAATTATACAAGATCAACTGTCTCAGCAATTGGTTGATACATTTAAAAGAGTCCGGGTTACAATGCATGGGGGAGCAACGAAAAGTATTCCTGATTCAATGACAATAGATTGGATGTCACAAGTTAAGCAAGCGTTAACCATTGTGAATACCCGAAAGCATGCTAAGATGTTGTTCGATCTATCTATTAAAAAACAATTAATTGGGGTTTATCATCTAAGCGGTCGCATGTGCTCCAAACATTGTATGGAAATATTAAAAGAAATCAAAGACAGACTTATTCACGAAAAACCGTGTCACGTTATCTCTACACAATTAGTCGAAGCAGGTGTGGATTTGGACTTTCCAATAGTCATCAGAGCGTTTGCCGGACTTGATTCCATTGCTCAAGCCGCTGGTCGGTGCAACCGGGAGGGAAAGCAATCTGTTGGGGAAGTACATGTGTTTTATCCTGAGTCGCACGGCATGCCTTTCTATGGGTGGATGAAAGAGACAGCTATTGAAGCACAAAACGTGTTGAAATATCAACAGGTAGATCCGTTGTCACCGGAAGCTATGAAGCAGTATTTTGATAGAATATACGGGGTTGCTGATGGCAGGGTCAGGGAAATAACAGATAGCAAAAGGATTATGGGATTATTAAGGAGTAAAAACAAAAATTTGGAAATCCCATATGAAGAGATTGCTAGTCGGTTTGAAATGATCGAGGGGGAAATGTTTTCGATTGTTATTCCCTTTGATGAGTTTGCTCGTAATTTAATTCATTTACATGCCAAAAGCAAAGTCCATCGTTCGGATATATTTCGCCAGTTGCAATCTTATTCAGTTTCAGTTTATAAGCGAGAATATACTGAGTGGATGAATAAAGGTTTATTAAGTGACGCTGGAGGTATTTGGTATTTAAATGATATGAACTATTATGATCAAGCAACAGGGCTTCGAGAACCAATGCGACATTAAGGAGGAGTTATATGTATGGCATATGGGATTAAACTGCGCGTGTGGGGGGATTATGCCTGTTTTACGCGTCCAGAGATGAAAGTTGAACGCGTGAGTTATGATGTCATGACGCCTTCGGCAGCACGAGGAATTTTGGAAGCACTTCATTGGAAACCAGCTATCCGGTGGGTTATTGACCGTATCCATGTGAAAAAACCAATTCGGTTTGAAAGTATTCGAAGAAACGAAGTAGAATCTCTCGCATCGCGCAAAAAAAAGTTTATCAACGTTTCGGAAGAGCGACAACTGCGATCGTCTCTTGTCCTTCGTGACGTCGAGTACATAATAGAAGGGCACTTTGAAATGACGGATCGTAAAGGCGAGGAAGATCATCCTGAGAAGCACTATAATATTTTCTTACGACGTGCAAGAAAGGGGCAATGCTTTCATCAGCCTTATTTTGGCACGAGGGAGTTTCCCGTTCATTTTGAGCTGGTTGAAGATGAAATAGAAGTAAAGGAAACTGTTCATCCTGGAATCGTTGATTTGGGCTATATGTTGCTCGACCAGACCTTCATTTTAAATTCAAAAGGGGAGGTAAAGGAGGTTATTCCGCATTTTTTTAGAGCCCAAATGGTCGACGGAATCATTGAAGTCCCGCAATTAAGGGAGGTGACTGGATGATTTTACAGGCGCTTTATTCCTACTACAAGACCTTACAGGACCAAGAAGACAATTGTTTACCGAGAGAAGAGTATTCGTCTGCTGAGGTGTCTTTTGAAATTTATTTAAGTGAATCTGGAGAAGTTACTTCGGTCAGGCCTTATACGGATGAAAAAGGGAAAAACATTAGGCTTACATTTAATGTCCCGAAACAGGCGAAACGTTCCGGAACTGGAGCCAAGCCGTATTTTTTATGCGATAAAGCGGATTATTTATTCGGATCGGCATTATCTATGCGTGAACAAAGCCGAATTGGGATGCAACAATTGTGTCATCATGTCCTGCAATATTGTACATCACACTCACCAGAGATTCGGGCATTACATGCTTTTGTGAGTCAGTCTTCGGAACAGTTGGCAGCTCAACTAGATGCTGTAACCAACGAAGAAATTAGGGATATGTTGCGCAAAGGAGGACTTTGTGTTCTGAAATATGCCCCAACAGGACGATTTTTGCATGATGACGGTCTGATTAAACGAACGTGGGAGCGTTATTACCATGGTCAAAAAAATGAAGGCACAAATGATGAGAAGCAAATGTGCCTTATCTCAGGTGAGATGATACCGAAACACGAAATCGCAAGGCTGCATCCCAGCATAAAAAATGTACTCGGTGCTCAGTCATCAGGGGCAGCTATTGTTTCTTTTAATAAAGACTCTTTTTGCTCCTATGGTAGAAAACAATCCTACAATGCTCCAGCGTCCCAAGAGGCAGCCGATGCTTATGGGTATGTTTTGAATAAATTCTTGGCGGATCCGGATCATCGCATTCGAATGAATGACACGACGGTAGTTTTTTGGGCAGAGACAGCGCCAGAGCGAGAACAGAGCTTGTTTGCATTGTTGTTCCAAGGAGAAATGGACGAAGCTTCGGAGTATGAACAGGAGGATGCTGAAAATGTACGTACGCGTGTGAAAAATGCTTTAGTACGTATTCAGCACGGGCAGACGTTTAAAGAGACATTTAAAGATATGGATATGAATACGAGATTTTATGTCTTGGGTCTTTCGCCAAATGCTGCAAGATTGTCGGTTCGTTTCTGGTATACAGGCACCCTCGGTGAAATTGGTGAGCGAATGTGGCAACATTATAAAGATTTAAGCATTACCGGGTTAGACCGGGCACCAACTGTACGGCAATTACTTCGGGAAATCGCAGTCGGACATGATTGGGGGAAAATCCCTCCTAATATGGAAGGACAATTGGTTAGATCTATTCTACACGGACTTCCATATTCCAGTGCAATATTTGCCCAATTGATCAATCGTATTCGTTCAGAGACGGATGATCCTAAAAAAAATCAATATAAAATAGGACCACTTCGTGCAGCCATGATAAAAGCATACCTTATCCGTAAAGCCCGCCACAATGATGATCAAAGTTTAGAAGGAGAGTTAACGATGTCCCTAAATGAAAATTCCACCAGTACCCCCTACCATCTGGGAAGATTATTTGCATGTTTGGAAAAAACACAGCTAAACGCATTGGGACAAGGCATTAATGCATCCATTCGTGACCGATTTTGGGGAGCGGCTTCAGCCTCACCTGCAACCGTTTTTCCGCGGTTGATCAGTTTGTCCAGGCATCACATCGCAAAAGATGATAAGTGGGGACGTTATAACGATGACCAGATTCAGAAAGTGATGAATGCATTACCTGAAGTCTTTCCACGTCGATTGACGCTAGAAGAGCAGGGAATGTTCGCGTTAGGTTACTATCATCAACGGCAAAGTTTTTATAATCCAAATCAATCAAAACAAGTGAAAGAGGGAACAGAACATGAGTGAAAATACAGCTTTAACGAAGAGATATGAGTTTGTGTTATTATTCGATGTTGAAAACGGAAACCCAAATGGAGATCCGGATGCGGGAAATTTGCCTCGTATTGATCCGGAAACCGGATGCGGATTGGTTACTGACGTGTGCATGAAACGTAAAGTTCGAAATTATGTTGAATTAGCAAAAGAGAATGCGAATGGCTATGAAATCTATGTAAAAGAAGGTGCTATATTAAATCAACTGAATAAAGAAGCGTTTGATCATCATCCGGATATTGAACTAAAAGATAAAAAATCAGACAAGATCGAAGCCAAGAAGAAAGAAGATCAAATGACTCTGGCTCAATGGATGTGCGATAAGTATTACGATATTCGTACATTTGGTGCGGTCATGACAACCGGCGTAAATTGCGGACAGGTTCGGGGGCCAGTACAGTTTGGTTTCGCAAAAAGTATTGATCCTATTTCTCCGTTAGATGTAACAATTACTCGAATGGCTGTCACGAATGAAAAAGATGCTGAAAAGGAACGGACGATGGGCCGTAAGAGTATTGTTCCATATGGATTGTATCGAATGGAAGGTTTTGTATCGGCCTCTCTTGCAAACCAGACGAATTTTAGTGAAGAGGACTTGGAATTATTGTGGTCGGCACTTGTAAATATGTTTGATCATGATCGTTCTGCAGCAAGAGGAAAAATGTCTGCACAAAAACTAATTGTTTTTGAACATGAAAGCAAATTAGGTAATGCGCCAGCACATAAATTGTTTAACCTTGTTCATATAGAGCGAAAGAGTGAGGTTGAGGTTGCTCGGTCTTATGCAGATTATGTATGTTCTATTGGCGAAGCTCCACAAGGTGTCACGATACATGAATTGTTGTAATAATTGAAGACCAAAGAATTAAAAAAATCCCCAATTCGATAACCAACGCTAGGGCTCGTGTTGGAAACTGTTATGGATAATTCAATAGGATGTGAATTGCCAGACAATGAAGGCCCCCTTATTTTATGGTGCGAATCCCAAGCGAACATGATTTGCCAGGGAGGTTCGCACCAAAAAATCCTTGACTAAAACCATTTATTTTTGTGGAAATTGTTTTTTGATTATTAAAATACTTTTTTTACGGCATTTTGGTTTAAAAATCGGTGTCGCACCCTATGCGGGTGCGTGGATTGAAATATAAGGTGTATTGGTGGGAGCATCAATCAAAGCTGGGGCAATATTCTTCGGCCAAGGTACATCGTTCATTATCAGTTAAACCACGGATAGACCAACCTAAAGCTTTTGAAGACTATGTAATTGAATTAACCGAACTGGAAGGGCTAAAGGTTGAGATAGTAGATGGCCTTTAATGACGAAGATGACTACCTTATGTTGTCTGGTATTTCTTAACGATGAATGGCAGATTTCTTGCAAGAGTAATCGGTCCGAGCAAAGGGAACGTCGTCCTGAGAAAGAAGCAATCTCTGGTATCCGAAGACGAAATGCTTTCGGCGAGAATTGCCCGGAATTTTATCATTGGTAAAATATTTAACCATAAATGGATGCTAGAAAGAATGACCCGAGATTACCCATTGCGCATAAATGTTGAAGAATTTAAGGAAGCTTCTCGGCAATTGTCATCCATCATGGCAGAGATCAGAGCATGTGAAAACTTGGAACGGCTTAGGGGGCTGGAAGGACAAGCTGCTCTAATTTATAATCAGCGCTTTGACCAAATGATTTTGCAGCAAAAGGAGCATTTCTTTTTTCGTTCTCGATCCCGCAGGCCTCCACTAGATCCTGTGAACGCGATGCTCTCACTCGCATATACTCTGCTCTCGAATGATATGATGTCAGCTCTGGAGGGAGTCGGGCTTAATGCTTATATCGGATTTTTGCATCGGGACCGTCCTGGTAGAGCTTCGCTTGCATTGGATGTAATGGAGGAGTTACGAGGCATTTATGCGGATAGGTTTGTTCTGTCGTTAATTAATACGAAAGTGGTCAATCCCAGTGATTTCGTCTTTAAGGAAAACGGAGCCGTAATCATGACGGATGATGCCAGGAAAAAATTTCTGACAGCATGGCAGAATAAAAAACAAGATAAGATCACCCATCCGTTTTTAGGCGAGAAAATATCATGGGGGTTAGTTCCACACGTACAATCATTGTTACTATCGAGATATCTGCGTGGTGATCTAGACGAATACCCTCCTTTTTTATGGAAGTAGGTGGACCTTATCCTTGTATTGGTGACGTATGATGTAAGCACGATGGATGCAGAAGGGCAGCGAAGATTGCGTAACGTATCTAAAATATGTCAGAACTACGGTCAACGCGTCCAAAATTCTGTGTTTGAGTGCATTGTAGATGCTACGCAGTTTGCGGCACTAAAGATGAAGCTTGCAGATGAGATTGATCAAAATCAGGACAGCCTTCGGTTCTACCAACTCGGTAATAATTATAAAAACAAAGTTGAGCATATAGGCGTAAAAGAGTCGCTTGATCTTGAAGGCCCCCTTATTTTATAGTGCGAATGCCAAGTGAACATGATTTCTCAGGGAGGTTCGCACCAAAAAAACCTTAGATAAAACCCATTAATGTAAAATAATTGAAATTTATTTTTGTGAAAATTGATTTTTGATTATTAAAATACTGTTTTTACGGCATTTTGGCTTAAAAATCGGTGTCGCACCCTATGCGGGTGCGTGGATTGAAATACATTTTCAAACGGTGGGGGTTCGAACACAAGTCTGAGTCGCACCCTATGCGGGTGCGTGGATTGAAATTTTTATAAGCAAATTTCGAATTACTTTATCCAAGAAGTCGCACCCTATGCGGGTGCGTGGATTGAAATGTCACAAAGACGGCCGTGACGATCGCAGGCGGGTGTCGCACCCTATGCGGGTGCGTGGATTGAAATACGGTTGTTTTTTGCAAGCACCAGCAGCTTGGAAGTCGCACCCTATGCGGGTGCGTGGATTGAAATGCTATCCCGCGGCACTCCACGAACTCATCCGCCGTCGCACCCTATGCGGGTGCGTGGATTGAAATGCCACGAAGTCACCCTCCGACCGGGCCACGTTATCGTCGCACCCTATGCGGGTGCGTGGATTGAAATCGTACTTCTCGCCATCGGCAGCCAACGCAGACGCGTCGCACCCTATGCGGGTGCGTGGATTGAAATTATGCAAAATCCCTTGAGGCCACGATTGAAAAGGTCGCACCCTATGCGGGTGCGTGGATTGAAATTGGCAGCTCGTCGAGTGGCTGGTAACTCCAGTCGCACCCTATGCGGGTGCGTGGATTGAAATAAAAGGTGATCATTCATCAAAAGAATATGGTCAAATTGTCGCACCCTATGCGGGTGCGTGGATTGAAATCGCCAAACACTTCCGCACCCACACGTCCGGATCGCGGTCGCACCCTATGCGGGTGCGTGGATTGAAATTGATTCCAGAACGCCAGGCTAAATTCGTCGTCCGGTCGCACCCTATGCGGGTGCGTGGATTGAAATCTTTGGAACACTTCTAACTGGAACCCGAGATTATGTCGCACCCTATGCGGGTGCGTGGATTGAAATGACGAGTCGCAAAGCAACTTTGATTCCCGTACATGGTCGCACCCTATGCGGGTGCGTGGATTGAAATGTAATGAAACTAAAAGAAGCACTGCGGACCAATGGCTAGTCGCACCCTATGCGGGTGCGTGGATTGAAATATCTGGAGTTAAAGACCATGGTGTTCAAGTCGCTGGTCGCACCCTATGCGGGTGCGTGGATTGAAATAGCAGGCGCAGCGGAAATTTCTAGGCTCATTTTAGTCGCACCCTATGCGGGTGCGTGGATTGAAATGACGAGTCGCAAAGCAACTTTGATTCCCGTACATGGTCGCACCCTATGCGGGTGCGTGGATTGAAATATCGAGGCACAATTGGCAATGTGGCTGTTTGTCCTGTCGCACCCTATGCGGGTGCGTGGATTGAAATGAATATGGATATCCAGCAAATCGAATTGAAAATCGTCGCACCCTATGCGGGTGCGTGGATTGAAATAAAATAGCTGCGGCCGTTTACGGCAAGGGCGACAAGTCGCACCCTATGCGGGTGCGTGGATTGAAATAGCGGGTTGATTAGCGGTCTTTCAACGGAGCGCACATAGTCGCACCCTATGCGGGTGCGTGGATACAAACTCCGCCGTGAGCATGGTAATGCTGTCGCACCCTACGCAGGTGCGTGGATTAAATGCCCTACCGACTGGGGCAATGCTAACTTCAATTTCGCACCCTATGTAATCCGATGGATTGGCTACGGTGATAAACCCTGTAGTTTAGCATCCTTAAGCTTTACCTTTGGTACGCAAAAAAGCTTGGAAACAAGCGAACAACCACCGTTAAGCAGGCTGGGGGCCTAAACGGTGGTAGTTTTCGCTTGAACAGCCAATATTATCGCGCCGTGGCATCCACAGCCTTTAAAAGTCCCGGGCCTTTACCGTTGCAGCGGTAGAGGCCCTTCTTCATGCCAACCTCCCATCAATACGGATTATTTTTAAGCAGCTCCGACAAAAACGCGAGCGTTAGTCCCTGTCCCCAGCCTTGAATTCGCTTGTCGGGCACGCCTTTGTATCCGGCGGCGTCTTTCATGACGGCGGTGCCGGCGGACACGCCGGTGACGGTGCCGTCGCTTGTAATTTTGGACAGGATGCCGTCGATTGCTTTTTGCGTGTATTTGTTGTAAATCCGGCCTTTGGTCAAAACCGCGGCGGCGATCCCGGCGGAGCCGGATGTTTCGAGCGGGGAATCCGGATCGTTCACGATCGTGTGCCACAGCCCCGATTCGTCCTGCAGCCGGACGAGGCTGCTGAGCTGGTCGCGCAGCGAACCTTCGATGACCATGAAGGACGGGTGCGTCACCGGCACCAGCTCCAGCGCCCGGGCCATCGTCAAGGCCGCCCACGCGTTGCCGCGCGCCCAGAATACGCCGGACATATGGTTGCCCGCGATGTTGTCCCAGCCGTGGTAATACAGGTTCGTGACCGGATCCTGCAGCACGTTTTCATGGCCGTGGTATTGCTTCAGGCCGTCCTCGAAATAGTCGTCGCGCTGCAGCGCCGCCCCGATCCGGAGCAGGAAATAACCGGCCATAAACATCGTGTCGACCCACGCTTGCTCCGGGAAATTGTACGTCTCCGAGTTGACGGTGTGCTGAAAAATCCCGTCGCCGAAGCGGACGGCTTCATGTGTCAAATAGTCGGCCATCTCCTGCGCCGTTTTGATGTACCGGTCATCGTTGTATACCTCGTACAAAGTGAGCAGCGAATGCCCGATGGAGACGCCGTTCACCGACAGCTTGGGCAATCCGTCCTCCATGTTTTCATCGACCCAGGCTTTCAGCGGCTCCAGGTATTCGATTTTACCCGTTGCCTGATAAGCTTCGCAGACGCCGTAAAAGGCGACGCCCCCCGGCCAGTCCCAGCTGAAATCCATCCGGAACGTGCGGTCGACCACGCGGTCGATCGTTTCAAGAATCTGTTTTTCGTCAAATACGAGTGCTGGCATTTGGTTCGTGCCCCTTTCGAGAATGTTTTGTGCTTGGAGAATACATTCGTGATTCCATTCGGCGCCCCCGGCCGGATCAGCCTTTCAGCCCGGTGGTACTGATGCCTTCGACGATGTATTTTTGGAAAATGAAGAAGACGATGACGACCGGCAGCAGCGACAGCGTCGCCATGGCGAACATGCCGCCCCAATTGTTCAGGGATTCGCCGTCCAGGAACAGCTTAAGCGCGAGCGACACCGGATATTTGTCCGGGCTGTTCAAATAAATGAGCGGGTTGATGAAATCGTCCCAGCGCCAGTAAAAGGAGAAAATCGAGCTTGTGATGAGCGCCGGCCCGATCAGCGGCAGGACCACCCGGTAAAACACGCCGTATTTGCTGCAGCCGTCGATTTTGGCCGCTTCGTCGAGCTCCTTCGGGATCGTCCGGATAAACTGCATGATCAGGAAGATAAAAAACGGCGTCCCGAAAAAATGCGGGATGATCAGCGGTTTGAACGAAGAAAGCCAGCCGAATTTGGCGAACATAACGTATTGCGGTACGATGACGACGTCATGGGGCAGCATCATGGTGGCCATCATGCAGGCGAACCAGAATTTTTGCCCGAAAAACTTTGTTCTGGCGAGCCCGAAGGCGACGAGGGCGGAAGAAGCCACCGCGCCGATGGTCGAAATGACGACGATGACAAAAGAATTTTTGAAAAAGGTCGCAAACGTCGTGCCGCCGAACCCCTGAAAGCCGGTCGCATAGTTGGAAAATTCGAGGCGGCTGGGAATGAGGCTGTAGGACGTTGCGAAAATTTCGTCGTTCGGCTTCAGGGAGCTGGCCACCAGCCACAGGATCGGGTAGATCATCAGCAGGGCGAACACCGTGACCAGCACGTGGTAGAGGATGCGTTTCGGTTTCGACATGGCCATGGCTTTAATCTCCCTTCGTTTCGTAATGAACCCAGCGGGTCGATGATTTGAAGATCAGCAGCGTCAGCGCGCCGACGATGAGCAGCATGATCCAGGCCAGCGCCGAGGCGTACCCCATCTCGAAATGCGAAAACGCTTTGCGGTACAAATAAAGTGAATACAGCAGCGTCTGATCCAGCGGACCGCCTTCCCCGCGGGAAATGATGTACGCCGGCGTAAACGTCATAAACGCGGAGATCGTCTGCAGCGTCAGGTTGAACAGGATGATCGGGCTGAGCATCGGGAGCGTGATGTGGAAGAAGCGGCGGACCCCGTTAGCCCCGTCGACGCTGGCCGCCTCGTAATAATCCTTCGGGATGTTTTTCAGCCCCGCCAAAAAAATGATCATCGACGAGCCGAACTGCCAGGTGGATAACGCGATCAGCGTCCACAGCGCAGTGCTGGGGCTGCCGATCCACGAGGTCGAGGAAGGGATGCCGATCAGCGTCAGGAAGGAGTTGACCAGCCCCTGGTCTCCGAAAATTTGCTGCCACATGATCGACACCGCCACGCTTCCCCCAATCAGGGACGGCAGGTAAAAGGCGGAGCGGTACAGCCCGACGGCCCGGGTGGCCGTGTTCAGCACCATCGCCACGAACAAGGCGAAAATGAGGCGCAGCGGCACGCTGCCCAGGACGTACGTAAACGTGACTTGAAACGATTTGGCGACTTTTTCGTCGTCCATGAACATCCGTTTGTAGTTGTCGAAGCCGAGCCATCTCGGCGCCTCCATCAGGTTATAATCCGTGAAGGAGTAATACAGCGAGGACAACACCGGATACAGCGTAAAGATCAGAAAGCCAAGCACGAACGGGGCCGTAAAAACATAACCGGTGATGTGCTCGTTATCCCGCAGCTTTTTCATAACGTCAACTCCTAGGCTCAACATGGTTCAGGATTTTGCGAAAAATCCTTGGTATATCTCGATTATAGAAACGGGCGGCGGATGGAGTAATGGATAAAACCGGGCTCTTTGTTCAAAAAGCAGAGGTGTGGAATCCCGGAAAATGCATATCTCCGCACAACAAAAGAGAGCCCGTCAACCGCCACCGGTTTTCAGCTCTCTTTGTCAGAATGCTGGGTTATTTCTGGCTTCGGGCCAAAATGGCGTTCGCTTCTTTGCGGAATTCGGCGGCCGCCTCGTCGATCGCGATTTTCTTGAACAACATCTTTTCGCTCAGATCGCGCAGCAGCTTTTCGATTTCCACCGCTCCGATCGGATTCGGAGGATCCATCGGGCTGCTGTTGGATTCGACCCAAGTGACGTAATCGAAAATTTTGGCTTCGTTTTCCGTCAAATTCGGCTTCAGCGCTTCTTTTACCTTGGAGGAGACCGGTACGCCGCGTTCGCCTTTGATGAGCTGGTTCGCCTCGATGTCGTTGATGAAAAAGCTGATGAATTTCGCCGCTTCTTCCTTCTGTTTGGACGTCTCCGCGATGGAGAAATACATGGATGGCTTCAGGAACAGGCCTTCTTTCGTTCCGGGGCCCGGCATCGGATTCAGCTCCAGCGGACGGTCCTTCACCAGATTGGCGACGGCCAGGAACTGGTTGGACCAGCCGGTGCCGGAGACGGAGTGGCCGAGCAGGATTTCGTCCTCTTCGGCGACGCCTTTTTTCTGGGCTTCTTTATCCAGGGACAAAATGTAGCCGTTGTCGTACCATTTTTGGTAGCGGGTGAAATAATCGATAAACGGTTTGTCGTCGGCGTATCCGAGCGTTTTGCCGTCCTCGCTGTACATTTTTTGGCCGATCGTTCTCAGGTAATAAGGGAAAAAGACGTCGTGGCGGAACGCAAAGCCGCCGATTAGCAGCCCTTTGGCTTTCGCTTGGGCGCCCATCTTGTCCATATCGTCCCATGTCCATTCTTTGGACGGGATATCGATGCCGTTTTTCTTCATCGTTTCCACGTCGAACGTCGTTTGCAGCGCATTGACCCCGAGGTTCATGGCTACGAGCTTGCCGCCCACTTCCCCGCCTTTCAGCGCGTTTTCGCTCACGTCTTTGACGTCCAGCACGCCGCTGTCCGTAAAAGGCTTCAGATCCGCCAACTGGTTGCGCCCGGCATATTGGCTCAAATACGAGATGTCCATCTGGATGATGTCGGGCAGGCCGCCGGCTACCGCCTGAGGCGCGAGCTTTTTCCAGTAGTCGTCGAACGGCGCGTATTCCGGCTCGATCGTGACGTTCGGATGTTTTTCCTCGTACATTTTGATGACCTTCAGGGTGTAATCGTGCCGGGACTGGCCGCCCCACCAAGCGATGCGGAGCTTGACCGGCTCCTTGCTATCTCCGCCTTTATCGCCGGAAGCTTCCTGGTTCGCAGGTTTCGGCGTCGACGCCGTGCCGCCCGATTTATCCGCCGTTCCTCCTCCCGAACAACCGATGAGGCTGGCCATCAAGGAAAACAGCAATACGGCAGTGAACGTTTTTCTCATCGTATTTCCTCCCCTTATCGTGAACCGTTTCCTAAACTGATTGTGCTTACAAGTTCATTATCGATATTTGCCTCCTTCGGGGTAAGGAAAAAAACCGACCTGTTTGTTTAAAAAGCAGAGGTGTGGCACGGCGGGGGCTCCACGGTTTTCTGCATGCCGCTAGGGAAAGAGGGCGGGACAGAGGTCTGACAGGTTGTATGTACAACTTCATGCCCAGCCCGGTCCTTATACGGGTCATGCGTTGGCGCGGCCCCAATCCAAGGCAGCTTTGCGGATATACTCCGACGGCGTGCAGCCCACCTGTTTTTTGAATACTTGGCTGAAATATTGGGGGTTGTCGCCGAAGCCGAGCCTTTCGGCCATTTCGAAGATTTTGACGTCCGGATCGGAGGCCATCAGCTCGGTTGCCCGCTGAATGCGGATCCGCATGACGTAATTGGAAAATTTTTCGCCGGTTTCTTTTTTGAACAGCTTGCCGAGATAATCGGCGTTCATGTAAAGCATTTCATGGGCAACCATGTTCAGGGACAACGCGGAGTTTCCCAGATGCTCCTCCACGATGTCGATCACTTTCCGGACGATGGCGTTATATTTGCACGCATTCCGTTCAGCGTTGCGGCGCGAGATCTCTTGGACTGCATGTTCGAGAAAAGAATGGATCGCCTGCAGCGATTCCATTTCGGCAATTTCGGGGATGCGTTTATACGCTTCGTCCATCCGTTCCGGATCGGCCAGCCGGATAAGGGAAGCGTACTGCCGGATCGCGTACGACTTGGCCATGTCGATGCCGAGCTGGGCGCGTTTCATTTCGGCGATGAACCCGGATAAGGCCAGCGCCGCTTCTTCGGCGCGGCCGGAGCGAACCGGAAGGATGAGCCGTTCTTCGTCGAAATCAAACTCCGCGTCTTGGCTGCCCGGGGAGAGTGCATCTTGTCTTGTAATGATGCCGCTTTCGTCCAGGTAAAACCGGTAATCCAGGCATCGCAGCGTTTCGCGGTACAGCCTTCTGGCCTGCGCCATGGGGCCGGGATCGCTGACGGCAATGGTGACGTTGGTTTTGTAATAGAGGCTGAAGGTGCTGCGGACGTCTTGAAGGCCGCGGTAAAAAGACTCCTGATCCTGCGGATCGGCCATCAAAATCAGCACGTGGTCGCCGATCGTCGTGCTCAATAACGTCGACTGCAGCACGTCTTCGGCAATGTTTTTGACGGCAAACCGGTGCTCGAAATCCGTTTCGCCCTCAAGCTGGCAGAGCAGAAGCCGGATCGGCTGGTCGAAGGGATAAGGGAACAGCCCGCGGTATTCCTCCAGGTCGCGCGTTCCGTAGGTTTTGTTGGTGACGAATTCCTTGAGCACCTGTTCTTTCGCATGGGGGATGACTTTCTCGAAACGCCGCTTCATGTCGCGGATGAACGTTTCCCTGCTTTGCTGCCGGTCGAGCTCTTCCGTGACTTCCCTGAGCGCTTCGGCTATTTTGACCTCGTCGGTCGGTTTCAGCAAATAATGCTTCACGCCGTATTGCATGGCGCGGTTAGCATATTCGAATTCCCCGTAACCGGAGAGCAGCACGAATTTGACGGCGGGATGGGTGCCGTGGGTTTTGGCGACCAGCTCCAGACCGTCCAGGCCCGGCATCCGGATGTCGCTGACGACGATATCCGGCGCCGCCTCGACGATTTTTTCGTAAGCCTGAATCCCGTTTTGCGCCGTTCCGATCAGCTCCGTCCGGAATGCGGACCAATCGACCATTTGGGAGATGCCGTCCAAAATAATCCTTTCGTCGTCTACCAGAAGAACCTTATACATTGCTTATCCCTCCAATTCTTTTGGCAACTTGATGATCACGCGGGTTCCTTGGCCGGGGGCGCTGTCGATGTCCACGCCGCACCGCTCCCCGAAGGCAAACCGGATCCGCTCGTCAATATTCAACAGCCCGATCCCGTTTCCTGCCGCAACGAGTTTTCCTTCCCGCAGCAGTTCGAGCGTTTCGGGAGGCATGCCCGGCCCGTCGTCCTCGACGATCAGGCAAAATGCATCCGCTTCGTACCGGCTGTAAATGGCGATGGTACAGGTGTTCACCGAAGGCTCAAGCGCGTAGTGGATCGCGTTTTCGAGCAGCGGCTGCAGGGTCAGCTTCGGGATTTTGCGCGCATACTCCCGTTCCTCGAGCTCCATGCGGAAGGACAACCGGTCCTCAAACCGGAATTTCTGGATCGTCACGTAATTCCGCACCATCTCCAGTTCTTCCCCCAGCGTCAGGATCGGTTCCTTTAAGCTGACGGCGTTGCGCAGCAAAAAGGCCAGCGCCTGAACCATTTGCGAGATGCGGGTTTGCTTGTTGACCTTTGCCATCCAGTTGATGGATTCCAGCGTGTTGTACAGAAAGTGGGGATTGATTTGGGCCTGCAGCGCCTTGAATTCGGTCTCCTTGATGAGCAGCCTGCTGGCATAGTTTTCGGTAATGAGCGCGTTGATTCGTTCGACCATCAGGCGGAACGTCCGGTGCAGCAGTCCAAGCTCATCCATGGCCGGCGGCTCCTGATCCGAGGCCAGCACGTTCGCTTCGGCGAAATTTCCTTTTTCCGCAAGCTTCATGCGGGCGATCAAATTTTCGATCGGACGGGTCAGGCTGCGGGAGAAGCGGATGCCGCAAAGGATGGCCACGGCAAAAATAAGAATGAATACGATGACGACAAGCTCTTTGATAAACACGATTTGTTTGAAAATCCGGTTGAAAGGCGTGACGTTCAAGTAGGTCCATCCGGTATCCGCTGAACGGTTGTAAGCGACGAAATAGGTTTGCTGATCGATTTCCTTGATAAAATACCCGGCTCCCGCGAAGAGGGCGTCCTGCAAGGCGGACGGGTCGAAATCAAGCCTGGAGGGGTAAATCACGACGGTGCCCGCCGTCATCATGAACACGCCTTCCTCGGCCGCCAGCTCCTGGATGATCCGGTCCATGTTGATCCGCATAAAAATCGTGCCGATTTCCTTCAGGTCAAACAGTGTCCCGGAGTAGGAGCGGATATCCCGCGACAGGATGAGGGCAGGGTCGGAAGCGTCGGGATAGGTCCACCGGGCTTCGCCTTTGGCCTCCGCGGCCAGCTTCAAGATGGAAGCCCGTTTGTCCGGGGCGATCGGGATGACGCTGCCGAGATCCTGCTGGGCCCCGTGGGCATCCACGACATGGATGGAATAGAGGGACGGCTCGGAACCGACGTAATTGAGCAGCCGGTCGACCAGGCGCTGGCGCAGGGTCAGGCGGTCGTAGTCGGAATCGCTGTCGGCGATGGAACGGAGCAGGGACTGGATTTGCGTGTCGGTCGCGACGCTGAAGGACAGCTGCTCGATCCGCTCCAGCTCCTTTTCGATCGCGGAGGAAGACAAATGCAGCACCTGCGAGGACTTTTGATACAGCTGCTCGTCATACACCGAAAAGGCGTACTGCAGGACAATCAGCGCAAAAGCGAACGTCGTCGCGACGATCAAGGCGATCAGCAGGGAAAGTTTGTTTTTGATCTTCATATGCTTGAATGAGACGAACCCTTTTTGCACGCGACTCCTCCCATGGCAGTGGAATTTAGTACACATTATGTCACTGTCATGTAAACGCTGTCAATATTAGGATGGACCTGACAAGGGGACTTTTTGAACAAGGAGGATGGTCTTGCGCCTTCCATTGGCTGCGGGTGCCGGGGGATCATGGCATAAGGGTCAGCTTATGCGGAAAGGATGAATAAAGGAGGGATGTCACGTGAGGAAAAGCGGAACTGCAGGCCGGGAGTTGAATATAATGAAGACATGAAGCGAATCGCTGCTTGATTTTTTTTTTTTTTTTTTTTTTTTTTTTTTTCGCGCCACCCGGATTTGACATAGCTAACTGTGTTTAGTATTATTACAGTAATCTTCTTTTTGTTATATACGCAGTTACAGTTTGTATATCAATTTAAGGTAAGGCGGTGGAAGAATGAAATTCGGAATTGGCGATTGGGTTCAAGGGAAGACGGTAGACGGAGAGTTTATTCACGGATATATCGAGACGCTGGATGCCCAGCAGGAGATCGTTCGAGTACGCGTCGTTCAATCGGATCATGAAGAAGCGGTCGGCAAAACGGTCGCGGTGCGCAGCTCGTGGCTGAAGCAGCTTCCGGCAGCCCCCCTTACAGACCGGCAGAATCTCGAAAGCTTGATCGACCTTGCCTTGTCCACGTGGGATGAAGCCTGGTTCGACGAACTGACGGGGCTTCTGGAGGGCTTAAACAGCGAAGAAGAACAAGGCAAACAGCGTGCCCGGCTTCAAGGTTCCTTCCGGAACCGGCTCGGTTTGTTTGAAAATAAATGACGGCAAGGCCCGGATTTTCCGGGTCTTTGTTTTTTTAGGAACGGTTTCGCGGCGAAATGGCCGGCATGGGCCGGGATTTGCGTCTGGACGAGCTTGTTCGTGCTCATTGTTCCTCGCCGGTCCCGCCCGTATAATGGATAGTACATGCACGAAAATGACATAACGGGAGGCAAACGGATGGTGCTTGAGATTGAACGCAAATTTTTGCTGCCGGAATTTCCGGCGGCGCTGCTCGACGAACAGGGGCTGCGGATCGAAAAGGAGCAGATGATCGAGCAGACGTACCTGGCGATCCATGAAGACCAGGAGCTGCGGGTTCGGAAAATCTCCGACGTGAAGACCGGCCTGACGGAATACACCCATACGTTCAAAAAAGGCCACGGCATTGCCCGGGAGGAAGTGGAATATTCCATCTCGGCAGGGATCTATGAGCAAATGATCGCCAAACACGGCGCGGTGCCGCTGATCAAAAAGCGCACGACGGCCGCTTGGGGAAACCGCCTGATCGAAATCGACGAATACGAGCAAATCGAACTGCGGGTATTGGAAGTGGAATTCGCTTCCGTTTCGGAGGCGGAACGTTTCGTTCCGCCGGCGTGGTTCGGCCGGGATATCAGCTCCGACAAAAGGTACAGCAACAAAAAGGTGTGGAAGCAGCTGCAAAGCCGTTAAGGACAAAGCGGACGCGCGAAGAGGTACGGGGGCAGTTCGTTTGTTCACGGATATAAAGGTATGGACAAATCCGCCGACCGGTGCCTATTATCTTAATAAGCGCATTTCGGCGCGCACAGCAGCGCTATTTTACCTACCCAAGCAGCGTCCGCTTCTTGGGGCTTACCGGAAAACGGCGATCCGTGGACGCGGGTATCCACATGAACGAGGCAAAAGACGGGCGGCAAGCGCCCCTCTTCGCGCCCCGGCGACATACAATTGAAAGCGCATACGGCAGCAATCTCCGCTTCCGATGAAGGAAATGGCCATGGTTTTTCACGGGGATGAGGCCGAAAGCCGTGAAGGTTTGCTTCAAATCATGAATGAACTCGAAAAGGAGAATCAACGTACGATGTGGCAAAAAGCGATTGAAGATGCAGCGGGAAAAATCAAACGTAATGCGGTTCGCCATCCGGGGCTGTTCCCTCATATTGTCGGGCAAAGCGCAAACGGAGAGAAACGTTACGACTGGGGTGCGAACGAGGACTGGATCGAAGGGTTTTATACCGGAATGATGTGGCTTTGTTACGAATACGGCGGAGATGCATTTTTCCGTGAGTCGGCGGCGGCGCAACTGGATCAATACCGCCACCGTCTGGAAAAGCATATCAGCCTCGACCATCATGACATCGGGTTTTTGTATTCCCTTTCGGCCGTGGCCCAGTGGCGCGTGCTGAAGGACGAGAAAGCCCGTGAGCTGGCGCTGCAGGCGGCGGATAAGCTGCTTTTGCGCTGGCGCCCGCGAATCGGGGCGATTCAGGCCTGGGGACCCGAAGGCGATCCGGAAAACGGGGGACGGATCATCATCGACTGCCTGCTGAACCTGCCGCTGTTGTATTGGGCCCATCTGCAGACGGGCGACGAAAAATATTACGATATCGCTTACCGCCACGCGCTCCTCAGCCGGCGTTTCCTCGTTCGCGGCGACGGCTCGTCGTACCATACGTTTTATTTCAACCAGGAAAACGGCAATGCCATCCGCGGCGGTACGCATCAAGGGTATCAGGACGGCTCGACGTGGACGCGGGGGCAAGCCTGGGGAATATACGGTTTTGCGTTGTCCTACCGGTACACGCGGGACGAGCGTTTTCTGGATACGTCCAAGCGCATGGCCCGATATTTTATCGAACATTTGCCGGAGGACGACGTGGCGTATTGGGATTTCGACGCGCCGGTCGAACCGGGAACGCCGCGCGACAGCTCCGCCTCGGCCATCGTGGCCTGCGGTTTGCTGGAGCTGCTTGAGCTGATGGACGAACACGATCCGCAGCGCGGATATTTCGCGGACGCTTTGCAGCGGATGATGGCGTCGCTTGTCGAAAACTACTCTACGATCGGCATGCCGGACGCGGAGGGCCTGCTGCAGCATGGCTCTTATCATGTCCGCGGCGGCATCGGCCCCGACGATTACATGATCTGGGGAGATTATTATTACCTGGAGGCGCTGGTAAGGATGTCGAAGGGGATTAAGGGATATTGGTACGAATAAGGCAGGATCGAACTTTGTAAAGACTTATACTGAGAAAGCAGGGGCACCGTTCACGATGCCCGCTGCTTTTTCCGGTTTCCGGCTTACTTCAGCTCCCAATCGGTGACCTTTTGGATCGCCGCATCGGCATTTTTTAAATCGGTTTCGCCCATGTTCAGGAGCGTGCTCCATTGTTTGACGCGGTTTTTTCCGTTCGGCGGCTGGTTGTAGTCGTTCGTGTCCACGATTTTGGTGCGTTCGGCGTAAAATTTCGTCATAAACGTCTTTTCGTCCTTGCTGCTTCCCGAGCGGGACAGGATGCCTTGAAGGCTGCCGGAGTCGCCCGTGGCGCCTTGGTTAAGAGCGGTGTCGACGAAAGAGCCGATCGTCAGCGCCGAAGTGAAGCCGCGTTTTTTCGCCTGCTCGACGCTGTATTTGATGTATACGTTATAGAAGGTGCGCCACATCGCTTCCCGCCAGGCCGCGTCATTCTGCAGGCTGTTGATTTTTTTGACGAATTTGCTTTCGCTGTCCGAGATGACCAGGATGCCGTTTTTCATTTTGCCGTTGATGCCAAGGCGCTTCAGGGCGCCTTCGACGCTTGGATTGCTTGCGCCCTTGGCGCGGTCGTACTCTTTAAAAAGTTCGGGACCGTCCGGCCCTTCGTCGTTCGGCCCCCCGGTTGTCGCGCCGAAAATACCGATGGTATACCCGCGGTCATCTCCGATATCCTCGCAATATCCGTAATATTTCGTCCAGTTGAGGTCGTCCTGCTCCGGTTTGTTGACGAGCTTCATGATGTTGTCCCACTGCTCGCCGTCAAGGCCGGTGTTGGCTTTCAGAAATTGCAGCGTTTCCGGCGAAAAGTTGGCGTCATGGCTTCCCGCCACAGCGGCGAAGGCTTGGACGTCCGCCTCGGAGGCTTCGGCCGAAGGGCTTGCGTTGAGTTCAGCATTGATATCCGTTTCCAGGGGGATGGAGATCTCCGTCGGTTCAAGCTGCTCCGCATCCGAAACCTGCTCGTCGGCAAAAGCCTTCACCGGAACGGGGCCCGACATGGCGATCATGGAACCCAGCAGCGTAAAGCTGAGCAGAAATACGGTTAACTTTTTTCTTGCGGCGGCTTGTTTGCTTGAGTTGTTCATCCGTTTATTCCTCCAATTCGAAGATAGAAGATACGTTCACTTAAATTAATACGCTTTAACTTTAATTCGTTAAAAATTTCCGAGTTCATTTTTCTTGTTGCAGGCGGGTGCGTTTTTTTAAGTTTAAGCGCTTAAACTTTAAGAGCGAAAAAACATACCATTCCGTATGCCAAACACCCCATGATGGAATGCCGTGGATCCGCCGGCCTTCATCCCGCCCTTTTGGGGATGCAGCATGAGCATACTTGAGTTTGCGGCAATTGAACAGGGTACAACAGACTATTGCGTACGCGGATGTATGTGTAGATACTTTATCCTAATCAGGCGAAAGGAATGCTGCGGAGCATGGCAGCGTTCGACTCCGTTCGCCTTCAAATGCGATCGATAGACAGTCATAACGGTTGTTCGAAAGCCGCACGTAGAATCCGGAGTCGCTTTTTGGCTGGCGGCGAGCATTTCCTTTTATAAAGCCCTGTTGGAAAAAAAGAGCACTTCTTTTGGGGAGGATCTTCTGCTTGGGCCGGGTTTCTGATATGGTGGTAAGGCAGAAAATTCGGGGTTAGGCGAGTAAAAGGAACGCAACTTCATATGCTATGCATGGAATCATCCGATATACATATGGCTCCGCTCGGCGAACGAAGGGCTGACCTAAGAAAGGGGGACTGATCGGCAATGTGGATTGCCTTTGCATTTGGGGCGGCGCTGTTCGCCGGCATCACATCGATTCTTGCCAAAATCGGGATCCGCAACGTGGATTCTAACCTGGCCACCGCGCTGCGCACGTGGGTCGTTTTGATTTTCTCCTGGCTGATGGTTTTTGTGGTCGGGTCGCAGAACACGATCGCGGCTTTAAGCGGAAAAAGCTTGTTGTTTCTCCTGTTGTCCGGCCTGACGACGGGAGCTTCTTGGATCTGTTATTTCCGGGCGCTGCAGCTTGGGGACGTCAACAAGGTCACGCCGGTCGATAAGTCGAGCAATGTGCTGACGATGATGTTGGCGTTTGTTTTTCTCGGCGAGCGGCTGACGTGGATCAATGCCATCGGAATGGTGGTCATCGCGGCCGGCACATATATGATGATCCAAAAAAGCAAATCGGAAAAAGCGGCGTCCGCCGTCCGCAGAAGCTGGCTGGTTTACGCCTGTTTATCCGCGTTATTCGCGGCATTAACCTCGATTTTGGGCAAAATCGGCATCGAGGGCGTGGAGTCCAACCTGGGGACGGCAATCCGGACGATTGTCGTGCTTTTGATGGCTTGGCTGATCGTGTTTGTCCAAAAAAAGCAGGGAGAGATCAAACGGATCGACCGCAAAAGCTGGCTGTTTATCACCCTGTCCGGGCTGGCGACGGGCCTGTCGTGGTTATGCTTTTACAAAGCGCTGCAGGATGGCCCGGCAAGCGTTGTCGTGCCGATCGACAAGCTCAGCATTTTGATCACGGTGCTGTTCGCCTTCGTTTTTCTGAAGGAAAAGCTGTCGCTGAAATCGACGGCCGGATTGGTGCTGCTGACGGCGGGAACGCTTTTGTTGCTGCTCAAAGGATAGCGAAATAACCCTGCAAAGCCGGGCCAATGGCTCTGAAGCCTATTCAGGTGCTTTGCGGGGGTGCCGAAGGATTTAAATTCTTATACTAAAAAGGAGCTGTCCCATAGGTCGCTTTGGACCCAGGGCAGCTCCTTTTATTTATGGCCAAGCAAGGAAGGCGGTCACGTCTCGAACAAAACTTCCCCCGTGCGCGACAAGTCGTACCCCGCGATCGTTTGCAGCTCCTTCCGGAACTCCTCCGAACGCAAAATGTCCAGCAGCGCCCCGATCCATGCCCTATTCTCCGGCTTTTTCAGCATCACCAGATCGTAGCGCTCCTGAATGAGCGGGATAAAATCCACCTGCCCGACGATCGCTGCGGCTTTTTCGATGCCGACGCCGACGTCGGCGTCGCTGGACGCAACCTTGGCCGCCACGCCGATATGGTTGGTCTGCTCCTCTTCATATCCATCGAGCCGCTCCGGCCGGATGCCGTGCAGGCGCAGCTGCTCGTCCAACAGAACGCGGGCGCCGGAACCTTTCTCTCGGTTTGCCATCCGCAGGCCGGGACGGGCCAGATCGGACCAGCCGGACAGCCCGAGCGGATTGCCTTTTTGCACGTAAAGCCCGGCGTTTCTCGACAGCAGGTTCACGACCATGTAGGAAGAGCCGACGAGCAGCTTGCGGATGTACGGAATGTTGTATTCGCCGGTATCCCCGTCCAGCAGATGGGTGCTGACGATGTCCGATTCCCCGCGGTACATGGCGATCAGACTGTCCAGGCTTCCGACGTAGGCGCGCAGCGGGCGGACGCCGGGGATGCCTTTTTCCATATATTTGACCAAAATGTCGAGGCTGAGATCCTGTCCCGTCACGACCAGCGGGCGAACTCCGTTCATGGCCGGCGCGGCGGAAAGGGGAAGGCTGTCGGCCGCTTGGACGGGGACGGACGCCGTTCGGATGCCTTTGGCCCGCTGCTTGTAAGCTTCGAGATCCGACGCGTCCACGCGCATCTGTTTGCCGACGCGGTAGGACGGAAGCTCTCCTTTTTTGATCAGATCGTAAACGGTGAGCTTGGATATTTTCAGCATTTTGGCGATTTCTTCGGTGGTATAGGATATATCGCTCGACATGGAAATCCTCCTCGTTCAAAACAAACGCTCGTTTGGCAAAAGCCTTATGCTTCTTCTTCCATTGTAACATGCCGATTTTGCAAAAAGCCAAGAAACATACTGCTTCTTGATCATCAAGCGGAATGCGGCCCAACGGATTTGTTGTCCGATTGTGAAACATTTCTGAAATAGGTTTACAATGCGTGTCACGCCCAATATAATTTATATCAATTATAACTAATTATTATTAAATATAATGATCTGGAGTGTTGACATGCGAAAAATGTATCGAAACAGTATGGTTTGGTTTGTTTTTGCGCTGATTCTGGCGTTGGCGACAGGCTGCGGAAACGCGTCGAAAACGGATGCCAACCCTAAAGCAGCGTCAGGTTCGAACCCAGCGGCACCGAATGCGGAGCCGTTATCCAAAGCGGACTTGACGATTTCCGCGGCCGCAAGCATGACCGATGCGCTTGAGGAAATCAAGGCCGCCTACGAGAAGTCCCATCCCAACGTGGAGCTGAATTTCAATTTCGGCGGCTCCGGCGCGCTGCAAAAGCAAATCGAGCAGGGAGCCCCGGCAGACCTGTTCCTCTCCGCCGCGGTCAAAAACATGAAGCCGCTTGTCGAGCAGGGGCTTATGGCCGACGGCAAGGTGAAAACCCTCCTGAAAAACGAGCTGGTCGCCGTCGTGCCGGCGGATTCCGCGAGTCCGGTCGGCAGCATCGGAGACTTGGGCAAAGCTGAGGTCAAAAGGATCGCGATCGGCATCCCGGAAAGCGTTCCGGCAGGCAATTACGCGAAGGAAGCGCTGACGAACGCGAAGCTGTGGGAGCCGCTTCAGCCGAAGCTGGTCCAGGCCAAAGACGTGCGGCAGGTGCTTCAATACGTCGAAACGGGCAATGCCGACGCCGGGTTCGTCTATAAAACAGACGCGTTGTCTTCTTCGAAAATCGGCATCGCGTTTACGGTGGACCAGGCCTCCTATTCGGTAGTGGAATATCCGGTCGGGATCGTCAAAGCCACCAAACATGCGCGGGAAGCGGAGGATTTTTACGAATATTTGCAGTCGCAAGCTGCGCTTGACGTCTTTGTCAAATACGGCTTTTCCGTTCCGGAGTAAAAAGGATGTGTGGATATGAACTGGCATGATTTTTGGCCCCCCGTCCGCATTTCGCTTCAGGTGGCGGCGTTGTCGAGCGTGATCGTGCTGCTCCTGGGCACGGCGGCGGCCTGGTGGATGTCCCGAAAAAGGTTCAAGGGCAAAATCGTGCTCGAAACCGTCCTGATGCTGCCGCTGGTGCTTCCTCCGACGGTCGTCGGCTTTTTGCTTTTGGTGCTGCTCGGGCGGAAAAGCTGGATCGGACAGGCCGTAGAACGGCTGTTTGACGCGCCGGTGATTTTCTCCTGGTGGGCGGCGGTGATCGCCGCCGTGGTCGTATCTTTTCCGCTCGTATACCAAACGATGAAAAACGGCTTTGCCGCCGTCGATCCCGAACTCGAAAACGCCGGGCGCGCAAACGGCGCAAGCGAATGGCAGGTGTTTCGATACATTACGCTGCCGCTTGCCGTTCATGCGGTCGGTACCGCCTTTATCCTCGGCTTCGCGCGCGGGCTCGGGGAATTCGGGGCGACGCTGATGATCGCGGGCAACATCCCGGGCAAAACCCAAACCATCCCGACGGCGATCTACGTGGCGGTGGATGCGGGCAATACGCCGATGGCATGGGCATGGACGGCGGCCATTGTCGCGATTTCGTTCCTGATGCTGTTACTGACGGGACGCCGAAATCCGCCGGAATCCACCCGGGCGGCCGTCCAGCCCCGAAAATCTTTATAGGCGCGCTTTTGGCAAAGATACTGCGCAGAAATGAACAAAAGCTTGATTTGGTGCTTGCACCGGGTCAAGCTTTTTTGATGATTGGGGATGCCCGGTCATTTCGAAAAAATTTTTTTTATAGCATTTCTTTTTATGTTTTCGCCATGTTTTTTGCGGCCGCCCTGAACCTGTTTCTTTGGTCCTAGTGTTTATTTTTCAGAATATATTCAGAGCCCTATGCTTAAATAGCCTTATACTCGCTGAAATGGGAGGGGGGCGTAATGATTCCATCGATTGTCTTGGCAGCAAATAACGTAAAAGATTTGTGTGGTGATCAATTAATGTTATCTGAAATACAGCAGGAGGCGCTGAACAAGGCGCAGCAGCATGGGGGAAAATTGGTCCGCTGGAGGCAAGGCGGATACTGGACGTATGAGAAAGCCGTATCGAAATTAAGGGATCGTTCTCCAAGCGTGTCCGATTTGGAATGGTATTGCACGACCAACACCATTTTCGCGCTCGTCCGGCGCGGGTACATGGCAATGGACGATTGGGAAAATTGTTCGGTCGTCCAAGAGGAAACAGAGGATCGCATCCTGCAAAAAGAATCATAGAAGAGTCGGGTTTCTCGGTTCAACTGGACACGTTTTGCTGTTAAAATGAAAGTAAGAGAATGCAGCGCTGCCCAGGAGGAGAGAAGCCTTGAAGGTAATAATCGTCGATGATGAAAAACTGGCTTTATTGAAGTTGGAAAAACTTCTGCATTCACAGATCGGGGCAAACCTTCATTTGGAACTGGCGGGAGCTTATCAGGATCCTTACGCTGCACTTGCCGCCGCCCGGGAAGTGCGGCCCGATGTCGCTTTTTTGGATATCGAAATGCCGGAGGTTTCCGGTTTTGAACTGGCGGAGAAGCTGCTGGAGATCCAGCCGCAAATGCAGATCGTTTTTGTTACCGCCTATCAGGATTTTGCGATTAAAGCTTTCGAGGTCAACGCACTCGATTATTTGCTGAAGCCCGTGAACGCGTCGCGCTTGAACGTGACGTTGAACAGGGTCGTCCGATTTTCGCTTCTGAACGCTGCGGGCGCAAATCAGGATCAAGCTGCAAAGACAATGCTTTGCTGCCTGCAAAGTTTGCATTACCGCGACCCGGACGGCCAACCGAAATACTTCCAATGGAAGACGCTGAAAGCGCCGGAATTGTTTGCGTATCTGATTTATTACCGGGACAAGATGGTGAGCAAACAGGCTCTGATCGATTTGCTGTGGCCGGAGCAAGACATGAAAAAAGCAACAACTCAGTTACATACGGCAATCTATCAGATTAGGCAAATGATCAAAACAAGCGGGCTGGATCTTCAAATCAAGTACCATGATGAGGGATACCGCCTGGTTTGGGGCCAAGTAGAACTCGACGTCGAGGCGTGGGAGAACAGCCTTCGCGACGCGCCGCCGGTAACCCCGGATACGCTTCACCGCCATCTAGGAACACTGGACAAGTACACCGGCGATTTTCTGGAGGAGCACCGCTATATATGGGCAGAACCGGAACAGGAACGGATCCGGCTGCTGTGGCTCAATTATGCCAAACCCGTCGCCGAGTGCCACGTCGGGCTTGGGCAGTATGCCGAAGCTGCAAAGCTGTATCAGCAGATGATCGAAAGACTGCCTTTTATGGAGGACGGCTATGCCGGCTTGATGAAGATGTATGCCGGTTTGCATAATTACGCAGAAGTAAGAAGGCTGTATCAACAGCTGAGGGACGTGTTCGACGGCGAATATGCCATGTCCCCAAGCGCGGGTATCACGTCCTGGTACCTGGAATGGGAACAAGGCGTCGCCAGCGGCGCATAAAGTCAATCAAATAGAAAAAGCAGCCTGAACGGATCAGGCTGCTTTTTCCTATTCGTCGAAAAATTCCGGGTTTCGGCCCGGCTCGGAGCTAGGATTCGGTATGACGAATGACATGACCGTGCCTTGCCCCAGCTTGCTCTCAATATGCAGGCCTTTGCCGTAATGCTGCATCAGCCTGCGGTTCGTATTCAGCAATCCGATCCCGCGGGATGCCTGAATGCTGTCGGGGTCGAGGTGAAGCAGCCGCCCGGCTTCCTCTTCGGACATGCCTTTTCCGTTATCCCGAACCTCGAACCTTGTCCCATCCTCCTGGCGGCGGATGCGGATTTCAAGCGTGCCGCCCTGCAGCCTGCTCAGCAGTCCGTGTTTGACCGCATTTTCGACCAGGGGCTGCAGCGTCAGCGGAGGAATGAACAGCGATATTTCCGGATCAATGTCCCATACGACCTCAAGCCGTTCTCCAAAACGTTCTTTTTCGATGTAAAGGTACGCTTCGACCAGATCCAGTTCGTGGGTCAGAGGGACGATTTGTTCCGAATTCAGGAAGTCGATGCTGATCCGCAAATACGAGGTGAACGCGTCGGCCAAATCCCGCATTTTGTCCAAGTCGATTTCGCTTAGGGACATGATCGAATTGATCGTATTAAACAGGAAATGCGGCTGAATTTGCGCCTGCAAATAAGCGGCCTCGATCCTGAGCCTTTCTTCCGCGGATTTTTTTAACGTGCCCAAGGCAAGCACCCGGTATTTCAGCTCCATCGCATCCACCGGTTTGGCGACGTAATCGTTGGCACCGGCGATAAAACCTGCATAAATGTCCTCCGGCCGGCTTCTTGCCGTCAGGAGCAGGATCGGCAGCTCGAAGCTGCTGTAACGTTCCCGGACGATCCGCGTCAGCTCATATCCGGACATATGCGGCATCATGACGTCGGAAACGAGCAGGTCCCAAGACGCGGATTCCAGCAGATTCAGCGCCTCCTTCGCCGACAAGGCCGTTTGGATTTCATAATGTTCCTCCGCAAAAATGCCCGTAAGGACCCGCAGATTGACGGGATCGTCTTCCACGATCAAAATTTTTAATCCTTTGGAGAAACGTTCCGTCATATCGGCCGTTTCGGTGATCAGGCCCGGTTCTGCGGCTGCCGCGGTTTCCTGCATCGGCAGGTTGTCCGGCACGCGTTCGGCCGGGTTCGGTTCGTCGCGTTGTTCCTCCCGGATTTCGGAGGCTTCTTCCGTGCGGCTTTCCGCGATCGGCAGGGAAAAGCTGAACGTTGTCCCCTTTCCAAGGGTGGACTCGGCCGTCAGGCATCCGCCATGCAGTTCGACGAGCTGCCTGCTGATGCTGAGGCCCAAGCCGATGCCGCCGTTTTCATCGTCGCCATGCCCCTGCTCGTAAGGAAGGAAAATCCGTTCAAGCGCTTCCTTCGTGATCCCCCGCCCGGTATCCGACACGTGGATGACGACCTGCTCTCCGTTCAGGCTGGCCGTGACTTCAATGACGCCTTCGTCGGTGAACTTGATGGCATTGTGAAGCAAATTGAATAAAATTTGGGTCAGTCTCTGTTCATCGGCATATACCGAAGGAATCTCCTGCAATGCCATCTTCACTTGGACGGGTTTGCCCTCTGTCATATGGGCAAGCATGCTGATGACGCCGGATACGACCGGTTCAACCTGCAGCGCCTGCCGGCGGAGCATGATCCTTTGATCCTTCAATCGGACGGCATCGAGCAGGTCGCTGAGCAGGTAAGCCATCCGGCGGCTGATCGTGACGAGGAGCTCCATGTTTTTGTGGCCTTCCTCCGTCATCGTATGCTGCTCGCGGGACAGCACCGATTGGGCGATATTGATAATGCCGTGCAGCGGCGTCCGAAGCTCGTGCGAAGTGTTCACCAGGAACTGGTCCTTCCGTTCATCCGCCTCTCGGAGCTGCTTGTTCAGCTTGGCGTTTTCCGCCGCGTTCCGGAAATACCGTTTGAACCAGTAGGCTGAAAATCCGACGATGGCAGCCAGAATATCGACCGGATAATAAATCGGCGTAAAATTCCAATCGAAATTCACGAATCCCCATAGAATGTTCGACATGACGCTCGTTGCCGCCAGGAGGATGATAAACGCATCCTTTTGCTTCCGGCGCACCATTTGGCCGATAAGATAGAAAAACCAGAAGCTCGGCAGCAGGTAGAACAAGCCAAAAACATGATAGGCCCTGGACAGATGGACCAAGTTGGCGGGCGCGATGAGCACGAATAAGACGTACAGGGCGGCAGCGCCTGCAAATCCGATAAACAAAGGCCCCTTCCGGGTTCGTTCGACAAAATTCCTGCCCATCAGCAGCATGCAGAACGTAATGCCAAGATAGGAAAGAATGCGGATTTTCAACATCCACGTGTAATTGAGGGGGAACCAGCGCATAAGCACGTATTCATGGTCCGAGACGATCGTCAGGCCTGCGAAGACGAGCAGCAGAACGAAGGCAAGCAGCATGTTCTCCCTCGGATTGATGAGGTACATAATGCCGGCATACAGCGCATGCAGAAGCAGAATCATGAAAACGGAAAGCTGAAAGCCGATCGAATACCACCACTGAAAATCGATCGCCGCCTGCGTGCCGAACCGCAGGGATTGGATGATCCCCCCGCTCGTGGGATCGCTGTAATTGGCGGATTGGATCATGATGTCGATCACGTTTTGCTTGTCCGGGACAAAGGTATTAATGAAAGATACCAGCTCCGGAGTGTACTCCTGTTCAGTCGCTGCCGGGTTTCCGAATTTGCCCACGGTTTTTCCGTTGACGATCACCGTTGAAGCGGCCTTAATTTCCTTGACCCATAATTCATAAGGCTGGTTCAGCGGCTGGTCTACGAGGATGCGAAGCCTGTAAGTGCCGTATCCGAACGATGAGCCGTTTGTGTCGGGCCAAGCCGTACTCCAATCGCCGGGAACCTGAATGTAGCGGCGACCGTCTTTTGCCTGGTCGGCCTGCCTGTTGCCGGAGATCAGCATGTCCGGGTAAAACTCCCACTCTCCGTCCAGCACGATGGAATGCCTGTCGTCCAGATGGATTCCGCGCAGGTCAAGCACGCCATTCTCCACTTTGGGCTGTTGTTCCGTCCCGAACGTATCGGACCAGAACCATCTCACGCAAAGGAGCAGGGCTATGTATATCAGTAATATGGCTGCTTTCTTCATGAAACTACCGTCCCCGTTATTAGAGTAGTTGTCAGCGGATCCTGTTGTTGTCGAGCACCATCTATTATACGACAGGATTCGCCCAGCGTCTGTCCATTCGAAAATTTCGTTTTCGCGAATATGAACTCCTGCGAAACCTTCGACTTCTACATTTCATGCAATCTTCGGGATTGGCGCGGACGGGGGCGTTTGGCAGGTATTTACGCATTCTTTTATTGCGGTATGGACGGATTGGTCCTTACGGTGAATAAGGTTTAAAAAGGCAAGAACGAATGCGAGAGGCATCGGCTTTTTTGCTAAACAGTTCGGTCAAGATGCGGGTGTGAAAAGGAGGAGCAGAGAAGAAACTAATCACATTCAGGTCTCGGCTGGATAGGAAGCCGTTTGGATGAATGGCATATTCCCGGTTTGCTGCATTGTGAAAAGGATACATAACTGCACCGCCGGTCTGAAGAGGTTCGGGAGGGCATGAGGTTAACGCAAATTTTATGAAAAACAACTTACTGTGCACCGTGTTGGTTTGGAATCCGTTTGGGTATCAAGCCAAAGTGGAGTTTAGCGTCCCTGATTGCTGGGTTGGGCAGACTCGCTTCGAGGCGGCTTCACGGATGCTTTGGGAGGCTGCTCGGCCCGTTTGGCTTCGGCGCAACCGACGATCAGAATGCTGAAGGTCATGACTGCCGCGACGACGGAATGCATCTGCCTTGTTGTCATCATTTCACCCCCTTTGGTTTCGCGTCATGGGTCGTTTTGTAACCGCTATCTTATATAACGTTTTTCGTTGGATTCGGTTCCGGCTTTCAAAAAACGTTCACAAGTTCGCAATTGAAAGCGTTCACGTTCTGTTCACAAATACCCGCTGCGGGATTTTGCGAAACAAACATTTTGTTGTTGAAATCGATGGAAGAGGTTGCATATGAAACTTAATCGAACGATGGTTGTATGAGGGTAACAAATATAAAAACATTGAAAAAATATGTAACTTTTTATACGACGCGTTGTTCTATATTATGTAACCAAAAAATCTGAAGGGAGATTTACCGAAATGAAAAAAAAATTTCTCTGCTTGATGATGTCTTTAACCGCTGTGCTTTTTATCCAAGCAAACAGTGCTTTTGCAGCAGTAACCAATGACAACGATGATACTTCTATTGTTAGCTATGATATATTAAATGATAGCGATGTAAATGCTAAACAAACTTTAGCCTCTAAATTTAGTAATGAATTTAATCCTAATTTGTCTGAAGATCAGAAGAAAGAATTAAGATCTGAACTAGGCTCAATACTAGCGGAACTTGTATCTCAAGGAGCATCTGAAGAGACGATTGATAAGGAGATTCAAAAATATAACGCCCACGTGCTATTTCAGCCGGAAACTAACGAAGACCAAGTTATATCACCAATGTCCCAAGGTTCAGATATACAAATGAACAAGCCAACAATTGTTTATTCAGCAACTAGTAAGGAGTGGATTGTAACTGGGGGCGGATATTGGAAAACAGAGAATTGGAAGAATGATGTACCAGGAGTATGGCTCCCTATCACAGGTGAAACGAAAAACATCGGCGGCAGAGATTCGGTTGGTATTACCTTCTTTAATAAAAGTGGTACGTATAATGCAAAGGTTTTATCATCTTCGGGATATCTAAAGAATGGTCGAGGACAAGAAATCAAAAATGAAAACCCAACTTATGGAAACGGTAATGTTGGAGTTGCCTTTGAAATTCAGGACTATGCTAAGTTAGCAGACGCAGGCACAGCGGATGTTTACTATATGGGACACAATTTCGCTGCACAGATAGTATACGATGAAAATTTCAAAAATTTACATGGTAATGCCCGCACTTTTTATGTTCATACATGGGATAATTCTAGTATTAATAATATTCAAATGGGAGCGTCAGGTGGTACTTTCGGTGTTACTTTTTCAATCGCAAATGAAAGCAAGAGCTTTAAAATATTCAACAATGCTGATGCTAGCTTCTAAAATATCAACATAGGGGGTGTAAATGATTATTACTATACTTGACATTGCCCTGCCTTCTTTTATTGCCTCCATTATTGTAGTTTATATTATTACTAAGTTTTTTCCTAAAGATTCAATTAAAATGTTCCTTTTAAGTTTTCAATTTATGCTTTTTGGAATTAGTTTATTTGTTTTGGATTATGTTGCCCAGAGTAGTGAACATATACTCTTATTTGGAGGGATTTTCTTTGTAATATTAGGGCTTTTACTTAGTTTATCTGCATTTTACAGAGAAAAATAACATAGGCTGGTACACAAGTAACGAAGCATAAAGTGAACTGATTTACTAAGCTTTAGAATTATCTCGGAATAACTTAGTCATAGTAAGACCATATTGTCTACAATGGCTTTTATTAAGAAAACAACAATGAACCGTCCTTGATTTGGGCGGTTTTTTCATATTAACGACTATGGAATGTTTTGGGATGAATGAATTTACTGATTCTGTAGGACATGCACTTTTTTCTTACTGACCAAGACGCTTGTTACATTATTGAGTCGGTTTGGATGAACATAACGCTGTTAGAGATTTGAAAAAGGGACGTACCTAAACAGTATACTCAGGATACTCCTGTTCTTTATATTGTTATTATGGAAAAAGGTATATTAAAGCACCGAGTTGAGGAGCTAGAAGGTTTCTGAACAATCCTTAGAGTTATTTCGTATTCAGAAAACATGAAATTAACGAAAGGAAAAAAATTTAAGCACGAAGCATGGAATTACAGCGCCGATTTTAGAGATTTTTTAGTCGGAAAATATACGCAGGTATGTTGCGTCTAAGTATTGCAGGTGTGCGTGCCTATGCGCTATAATAGCCTCAAATACACCAACGGATGACTAACAATTATCGAATGGGCTGTCTTACAATGGACGTGAAATCCGTATCTTTATGCGAAATTAACGCTCCCGCGATCATCGGGGTATGGCGCAGTCTGGTAGCGCGCACCCTTGGGGTGGGTGAGGCCGTGGGTTCAAATCCCGCTACTCCGATCGAGTTCCATTCATCAAACAGGAAAAAGCGTGCACGGAAAGTCTCGGCTTTCGGTGGACGCTTTTTTTTTGTCCTCTCTCGAAATAAAAACGAAAATATCCCCGGCTAAACGATAGGGGAAAGCAGGATTCGTGTCAGACCGTTACGGTCGATGGCCGTCTGCCGCCAGCCTCAAACTGCGACAAGAGGGCGCGCTTATGGTAGAATTTAGGGAAGCATATGCGAGGTGATCGAAATGAGCCGTTTTATGAAGCCGCTGACCTCTTCGCTGCACCTGTATACCGCGATGGCTGAACGCGTGCCGATCGTCGTTTTTATCGGGAATGAACTCGTCGGCGCCGGGCGGATCGCAGAGATTTCGGAAGATAGCGTGAAAATCGGCGGAGAGCGGTACATGCGTGAAGTATGTACGTTTAAATATGCCAGTTAAAAATACCGCCTCTTTTTCATGATGCGGACGCAAAATGGACTGGAGGCGGTATGTATTTGGATGTGATTTATGCGCCATTCTCCTGTTCCAAATCATCCTTCAGCGCCTCAACCCACAGCTTGTTCCCGCCCGCCTGGATCAGATGCTCCAGCAGCCACGCTTTCGATCGACGATCATCGCTCCGCTCCAAATAGACGCGAAAGTCGTGCTCGTCTTCCGGCCGCGTGCCCAGGCTTTTGAACAGCAGCTGCCACGCCGGATTGACGTAAGGCCGAGGCGAGTTTCCCATCGCAAAGTCGTCGAGTAGCATGGTGATGTTCCGGTTTTTACGGAAAATGACTTGCTCTTGGTTTCGTTCGGTCAGCAGAATTTCGAGAAAATCCGAGCCTTTGAACAAATGCAGACAATACCTCGGCAGTTCAACATCTCCCGAATGACGGACCGGCCCCAGCCTGTGTTCGCCGGGAATGGCTACGTTGATGTCCCAATCTTTGAAGAAGTAGAGCGCATACTCCAAATCCTCTCTAAAAATGCAAATATCCATATCTTTATGGCTTCGCGTCGCTTCTCCGACGGCCAAATCGATCGTCCAGCCCCCGGCAATGAACCAGGGCTTTGCGAATGAGGCCATGAGCGACTCGATCTGGTCGAGCTCTTGTGCACGGATCATGCTTCCGCCTCCCAGGCATGTTATGCCAGCGTATTTTTGGAATGCAGCTCTTTTAAGGTGGTCATGAATCTATAACAGGTTTCCGTTGAAGAGAAAAAGAAAAATGCAGCCGATGATCGGCATTTTTAGCTAAACGCTTGCGGAACATCGTTCGTCACTGTTGCAGAAAATTTCTACACGATCGTCGCGCAGTACCCCGTCTTTTTTCCTTCCTCCACGGCGTCGACATACCCGTCAAAATAAAAAGGGATATTGTCCTCGCTGCCGTTGACGATTCTTCCCCTCACTTTGTCGAAAGCGAAGATCGAGACCGAAAAAGCAGGCTCCCCGGTAACCAGAACGGGTTGCTCCTTTTCCGCCGCCCAATAATATTTCCCGCCGTAATTCCGCCGGGCCACCTCGAAAATATAACATCCCGCCATGGAACATACGGAATCCAAGGGATCGTCGTCCGTCACAAAATCGCGGATTTCGTCCAACAGATCGTCCAGCAGGCGCAGGCTTTCCACGCCGAAATCAAAATTCCCCCGGTCCGCGAAATTGGCGGCAAAACTTTCGGCCGTAGAAATCACGTCGTCTTGCAAGCTTCTTTGCATGTGGTTTAAGCTCCTTTTTTCTTTTTTTGATGGGATTGACGCGGCAAGAAACAGCAGATCTGCCAAATGGTTCAATCTATTATAGCAATTCCTTCGGGTCTCTGTACGTTGGGTCCATTTTGCAGCCGAAAAACCTCTTTCTGCAACTCCGAAGGCGGGATGCATGACATGGTTTTGACTTTGGCGCGCCGCTGGTTTATCTTGGGTTGTACCGGGTGTCTTTGGACATCCCTCATTGAATCATCCGAAGGAGGCGTCTTTTCATGAAAAATCTTCAATCGAAGGCAACCTTGAACAGCGGCCATGCCATGCCATGGTTTGGGCTGGGCGTATACAAGGTGCAGGAAGGCCAGGAAGTGGTCGATTCCGTCAAAACGGCGATAGCCCACGGCTACCGGAGCATCGACACGGCTGCGCTTTACGGCAATGAGGAAGGCGTTGGGCAAGCGGTTCGGGAATCGGGCGTTCCGCGCGAGGAATTGTTTATTACGACCAAAGTGTGGAACTCGGATCAGGGATACGAGAGCACGTTGAAGGCTTTTGAAACAAGCATCAATAAACTGGGACTGGATTACGTGGATCTTTATTTGGTGCACTGGCCGGTCAAAGGAAAATACAAAGACACGTGGCGGGCGCTCGAGAAGCTGCAGCAGGACGGAAAAGTCCGTTCGATCGGGGTATCCAACTTCCATATCCACCATCTGGAGGATTTGATGAAGGATGCGAGCGTGAAGCCTGCCGTCAACCAGGTGGAGCTGCATCCGCTGCTGAACCAGGCCGAGCTGCGCGAATACTGCAAATCGCAAGGCATCCAGATCGAAGCCTGGGCTCCGTTGGCGCAAGGGCATCTGCTCGATAACGAAGTGCTGAACACCATCGGCGCAAAATACGGTAAATCCACGGCACAGGTCATCCTCCGCTGGGACATCCAAAATGAAATCGTGACGATTCCGAAATCGGTCAATCCGAAGCGGATCGTCGAAAATGCCGACATTTTCGATTTCGAATTGACGGCGGACGAAATGGAGCAAATCAACGGGTTGAACGAAAACCGCCGTTTTGGTGCCGATCCGGACAATTTTAACTTCTAAATTCGCTTTGAGCGTAAAAAATCGCGCATGTCTGCTTCCGGGCAGGATGCGCGATTTTTTTATATGAAAAATATGAGTGCCCTCTCGGACCGCGTCATTTCAAAATCACCGGCAGCTCCTTCAGCGCAAACATCATCGTGCTTTCCTGGCGCACGAGCGCCGCCGAACGGTCGCGGCGGAAATCCGGGAAGCGCCTCAGCAGCGTTTCGATGGCGATTTTCGATTCCATCCGGGCGAGCTGCGAACCGAGGCAGTAGTGGATGCCGCTGCCCAGACCCAGATGCGGATTCGGATTCCGGTGAATGTTGAATTGTTCCGGGTGCTCGAACACTTCTTCATCATGGTTCGCCGATGCCATCCAGATGTGGACGAATTGTCCCTGCTTCAGCTTTTGCCCGCGCAGCTCCGTATCCTGCTTCACTTGACGGAACATGAGCTGCACCGGGGAGAAATAACGGAACGTTTCCTCGATGGCGCCCGGAATCAATCCGGGGTCTTCAAGCAGCTGCGAGCGCACCTCCGGGAGACTGTCGACGGCCAGCATGGCGGAGGCGATCAGGTTGGTCGTCGTTTCGTTGCCGGCCACGAGCAGCAGGATGCAAAACCCGATGATCTCCATATCGGTCAAATGCTCGTTTTCGATGCGTGCCTGCACCAGCTTGGTGATCAAATCGTCCTGCGGATGCCGCCTGCGGTCTTCGGCGATGTCCGCAAAATAGGCGCTCATCTCCCGCTGGCAGGCGTAATAGGCTTCGGGATGGTCGCCGACGAGGGCGTCCGACCATTCCTTGAACTTCTCCCTGTGTTCCATCGATACCCCGAGCATTTCGGCGATGACGGTGATCGGGAGCGGGCTGGCCAAATCCGCGATCGCATCCATCCGGCCCTTTTGTTCGGCTTCGTCAAGAAGGGCGTCCGTGATCGCTTGGATTTTCGGGGCAAGGGATTCGACCACGCGCGGGGTGAACGCCTGCGAAACCAGCTTGCGCAGCTGACGGTGCTTCGGCGGGTCCTGGCGCAAGATGCTCGATTCGAGCGGATCTTCCGACGACGGGGACCCTTGGGAAGAGAAGATTTCGTAATTCGTGAAGACGTATTTAACGTCCTCGTACTTAAAAACGCTCCAAAGTCCAGTCCCTTCGGACTGAACGACAGGAGAGCCGTTGCGCATTTGCTTAAACCAATCCAAAGGCAGCAGACCGTTTTCATTCCATTCCATGCGTAACACCGTCGCTTTCTTTTGAAGATTTTTTGAACTGACTGGTCAGTTTTAAACCCTTAAAAAAGAAGGCCTGGCTAATCGATCGAGATAAACAGGCCTTTCGTTACCATGGTAAAGACAAAATGCTCCAGATCATCGCGGGAATATTCGTCCGGATGGCTCAGGTAATAGTTGCAGGTGCTTTCCAGCGTGCCGACGATGCTTGCCGCCGCCAAATTCGCATCCACGTCGCGGATCAGGTTCCCTTCGCATTGGCCTTCCTCCAAGATGGACGCCAAAAAGCGGAGATGCTCCCGCCGGAGCTGCTTCAGCTCATCCAGGACATCCTGCTCGATCCCGTTTGACAGCTCGTTGAACACGATATGCGAAAAATGGCGCGATTCCAGAAAAAAATCCAGATGATGGCGGATGACCCGCAAAATCTGCTCCTTGATCGGAAGGGGGGCGCACAGGTCGGCCTGGGTCCGCTGCATGATATCCTCGAAGCCTTGCTTGACGATCGTTTTAAACAGTTCGGACTTCCCCGGAAAGTTATAATACAGCGTTCCTTTGGCCACTTGGGCCCTCAAGGCGATTTCATCCATGCTGGCGCGGTGGTAGCCGTTTTCGGAAAACACTTCGATGGCGGCGCGTATAATTTTGTCTTTGCTCAAGCTCAATCTACCTTTCCTGCAAAATCAATCCGTTAATCTGACTGGTCAGTTCAAAAATAAAATAACATGCTGGGAAAAATTAGTCAAATAGGTTAACATGAATTAGAATAGGTCCGATGATTCGCTTTCCGTGCGTATCATGTACATATGGACCATAGTGGTGTATATTTCAACATGCTGGTTCATTCATCAGCGGAATTGGATATGACTATACCAAGAACACTATACGGTAACGGAGTGATCACTTGAGCAAATCAAAAGGCAAGGGCGGAACAGGCAGGGGAACGGGCAAGAAAGGCTGGACCCGCTGGGATGCTAAAGCCCGCCGGATCAAAAGCGCCCCGAAGCCTTATACCAGTAAGGGGACGAAAAAAACCGGTGAAGCCACAGGCGATGGACCTATATAAGGAGTGGTATTCTGAGAAAGCATAAACCAATGTCATTTGACGATCTGCTAAAAGAGCTGCAAGGCCAAAAAATGGTTCAGGAAGATCCGAATCATGTACCGCTGAACGAATTGTTTAATGCGTCGTTTATGCGGAAGCATTCTTCTTTCAACAGTTTTGGGGAGTTTGTAGAGAAGGGCAGCTTCCAAATCCAGACGTATGAAGACATCGACAACATCCCTGACGAGCTGTTTGATCGGCATATCTTCAGAGAGACCGACTTCACAGACTGGAAGTCCATGCTGGATCAAGCCAACGCGGAGTATAATGGGAAATAAGAGGATGCTTCCGCATCTCAGTTTACGGAACCTCGATTCACAGAAGAGCGCACCGATACCGGCTGCGCTTTTTTGGTATGAAGAGCAATCCGCTGGGGCGCGGCTTTTAAGTCCACCGCGCCGCCCAAAGCTTCATTTGATGGCAAATGCCGTGCAAATCCTGCCCCTTTGGAGTGAGCGTATATTCCACCGTCACCGGCACCGTCGGGAACACTTTGCGCTCCAGCACCCCCTGCTCTTCGAGGTGGCGCAGCGTGCTTGTCAGCGCCCGGGGACTCACGCTGGGGATCCGGCGCTGCAGCTCGCCGAACCGGAGCGTTCCGCAAAACAGCTCGCGGATGACGAGAAAAGCCCATTTGCCGCCCAGCACGTCCAGCGTTTTTTCGATGTTGCATTCGATGAATTCCGGATTTTTCGGGATATAGCTGCTGGCCTTTTTCGTTGTCGTCACAAGGTTCACCTCCCATGGATATCTACTATATTAAAGTATACTAGATATCCTCCGTATAATTAAGTGAAAAACATTTCACTTCTTTAAATCGGATACGAACTTTTATAGAATGGGGAATGTAACCAGAACGATCTCGAGGAGGAATGGAACATGAAATACCGGAGATTAGGCGGAAGCGGCCTGAAAGTGAGCGAAATCAGCTTGGGAAGCTGGCTTACATACGGCGGTTACGTGGAACGCGAAAATGCGGTCCATTCGATCAAAACGGCATATGATCTGGGCATCAATTTTTTCGATACGGCAAACGTTTATGAAAAAGGCGCGGCGGAAGAGCTGGTAGGCGAAGCATTGAAAGCGTATCCGCGCGAGTCGTACGTGCTCGCCACGAAAGCGTTTTGGCCGATGGGAGACGGTCCGAACGACCGCGGTTTGTCCCGCAAGCATATTACGGAGCAGGTCCATGCCAGCTTGAAGCGTTTGAAGCATGACTATGTGGACATTTTCTACTGCCACCGCCATGATCCCGAAACGCCTCTGGAGGAAACGCTGCGCGCGATCGACGATTTGATCCGCCAAGGCAAAGTGCTGTACGCGGGCGTCAGCGAATGGCAGGCCTCGCAAATCGCGGAAGCGCTGGGCGTAGCCGACCGTTATTTGCTGGACCGCATCGTGGTCAATCAGCCGCAGTACAATATGTTCCACCGTTACATCGAAAAAGAAATCATGCCGCTCTGCGAGCGTTCCGGCATCGGGCAGGTGGTATTTTCGCCGCTGGCGCAAGGCCTGCTGACGGGCAAATACACCTCGGCCTCGGACATTCCGCAGGACAGCCGCGCGGCAAGGCTCGAATGGATGCGCAAAGGCATCACGGAAGAAAAAATCAATCAAGTCAAACAGCTTGAAGGCATCGCCAAGGAGCTGGGCATTTCCGTGGGCAACCTGGCGCTGGCCTGGGTTTTGCGGAGCGGCAACGTGGCGAGCGCGCTCGTTGGCGCCAGCCGTCCGGAGCAGGTCACGGAAAACGCGAAAGCTTCCGGCGTCGAACTGAGCGAAGACGTATTGAACCGCATCGAGGAGATTTTGAAATAAAAGGTGGCATAGCCCCGTCGCCATGCCGAAGAAAAAGGGTTCATTCGGCAGTAACGGCGATTCGGGCAAAAATAGAGATACGAGGAAAATAGCGGCCCAGCCAAACATGGGCCGCTATTTTGTTGCTGGCGTTTTTTCGCTTTTGGCCGCTAAACGCGCAAAGGAGCGCAGGCCGGCCGCCTATCGCCTTGTTTCCGGTCCGAACGAACCGGTGCGGCCTCGCGTAGTTCGTTTGTTGGAGGAATAAAGTCCAGTTTTTATAAATCGAACCATTTCCTGTGTCATGAACGGCGCAACATCGGGTATGATTTGGAGAGAGCACTGCTGCCCATGAATAGCTGGATTACGGCAAAGGAGGCGGTTGTTACGGAAACGGTCTGGCGGATCCGATGCGGGATCCGGGACGCCGCGGAAGCGGGATATCGATGGTTATGCGGAATACGGCGGCGTTACCCCTGGCTCGGAACCTTGTATGCCATCTGGTGCTGGATATCGCTGCTGACGTGGATCGTCGGCTTGTTTTTGTACCGGGATTCGCGCACGATGCTGGTTCAGTACTTGTGGTCCTTTTACGTGATGCTTCAATTCTGGTTGTTGTGCCGCAGCAAAACGTTGGCCTGGAAGCAAACGGCGCTGTTTATGCTGCTGGGCGTCTTTCTTGTCATTCCGCTGACGGCGCTGACGCTGCTCGCGGCTCACGGCATATTCGGCGGAAGCACGAGGGACACCTGGTCTCAGGCGGTGCTGACTCCGATCGCGGAAGAAATATGGAAGCTTGCGCCGCTGGGGTTGTTTTTGCTTTTCTCGCGCCGCGCCACCTCCATGAGCCTGGCGGATTACGCGCTTGCGGGGGCGGGGGCCGGCGCCGGCTTTCAGCTGATGGAGGAGCTTGCCCGCCGTTGGCTGAATTCGGGCATCATCGGGCGGACGTATGGCTACAGCACGACGCTGCTCGGGGGAGAGACGATCCATTGGGATGTTTGGACTTTATTCCCCGGGCGTTTTGAGGAGAGCATTTTCCCGACGATCATGTCGGTCAGCCATCCCGTGCACACCGGCATGATCACGCTTGGCATCGGGCTCGCCGTCCGTTGCCGCAAACGGCTTGGCGGCGCCATTTTTGCTTTGCCTGCGCTGCTGCTGGCCTGGTCCATTCTGGAACACGCCGCTTATAATGGACAGAATTCCTTGCCCGCGTGGTTGATGAAGCTCAGCGATTGGACCGGCAGCGGATACCGGACGAAAGGCGTTTTCCTGACGCTGCTGGCTCTGGCGCTGATTCTGGATTACGTTGCCTTGAACCGGGTCAAAAGCCGGCTGCCCCGCATGGAGAGGGAACGGATGATTACTCCGGTATCGGAGCTGTGGTACATGCTGGAGGCACTCCTCACCCGCAGGGAACGGTTCGCAAGCGTCATGTCATGGACCCGCGAACGAAGGGAAATGGGTTTTTCGCTGCTTTACGGAAACGATGAGGCCCGGTCGATCCGCGGGCGTCTGCAGGACGACATGCTGAAGCATTTCCGGGCGGCCGCCGGCGTTGCCGTGATGCTTTTCCTGCTTGCCGGGCTGGCGGGATTCGCCGCTTATGGGCAGGCGCATGTTCAACCTGCGGATTCCGCGTGCTTTTCCTGCATGTTCGATTCGCTGCAAAATTGGTGGGACCGCCTCGGTTTTTGGGAAAAGGGCGCGATCGTGCTGGGCGCGTTTGCCTTGTCGCTGCTGTTCGTCGGCTTCTGGCCGGCGCTCGGCATCGCCTTGACGGCCGCCAGCCTTCCGGCCGGCGGGCATGAAATCGCCAAAAACATCCGCGATCCCAAGCGGCTGCTTACGCCCGAGCATGCCATTTCCGCGCTGCTGGCGTTGGCGCTCAGCCGGGTTCCGTTCGGCCGGCTGGCCGAAAGCTTCGGCAAACGGGGCGGGCGCAAGCTGAAGGAATGGCTGGAGAAGCTGCTGAAGAAGCGGAAGAAGCCGGGGCGCAAGCCTGAAGGAAAGGAACGGCCGTCCGGGCAGGAACCCGAAGAGAATCCGCCGCGCGGCGATGCGGACGATTACGTTCACTGGAGCAAAGCGAAATACCGCGGCGTTGAGCTGTACGACAGCCGGAATTCTCCGCTTGGGGAAATCGACGGGATCGATTTGGATAGGGGCGTTTTCTATGAAGCGAAGTCGGCCGAGGGGCTCGACCGCATCCACCCGAAAACGGGCAAACCGCAGCAGACGCCGCAGCAGTTTACGGATAAACAGCTGTACCAGAAAACGAAGGTGCGGATCCACAATCTTCAAAAAGCGGCGGGAACGCGGGCGACGCCGGACGGAACGGCGGAAATCCCGACGCTTGAGCAAATCAGGGGCATCCGGCGTTTCGAGTTTCAGCTGGACGGGGACTCGCCGGCGCTGCGGGAGGCGGCGGAGAACAGCTTGAACCGGCTACGGCAGGAATTTCCGGATTATACATTTTCGATACGGTTTGGAGTGAAATAAAATGTCGATCGCGGTTTTTATCGTGGATCCCGTGGACGATTTCGAGCGTTCCTTTACGATTCCGGTCGCGACGGAGTCGTTTTATCGGCAATATTGGGTGCCGGCCATCGCGGATCTGGACCTTCAGTGGCTGGCGTTGTTCGAGAACGGCGTGGATGTGGAGCAGGAGGACGTTCCCGCGGTTTTGGGCGAAGTCTCCCGGTTAAAGGAATGGGCGCGGGCCAACATGCACGGGGATGATCTGGAGCATATGCTGCGCAGGCTGGAGCTGCTTGAAGCGGAACTGCCGAAGGCATACAGGCGCGGCGGAGCCGTTGTATATATTGGATAGCCAAAGCCCGGAAGGCGTACCTTCCGGGCTTTTTGACGAGGGGCGTCGACGGCCCCTTTGACCATGGGCCAACCGTGCGGAGGCAGGACGCCCCTCAAACGTTGGCTTTTTTCGCGATCCGCTCCCCGAGCCTTAAGTTTTTGCCTGCCAACGTTTACAAAACGATGAGCCTCATTTTACCTTAAGGAAACCTTTAACGCGTACGATGGATGGGAAGGGACAAGGACTGAAAAAAGCCGTCGACAAGCGAAATGATGACGCTAATTGCAAATGGAACCAAGGAGGCTGCAGCAATGAAGGATGCGATCACCAAGGAGGATTTTTGCCGGGGGCTCGAAAAACATAAACGCATCGCTTCCATCAAAGATCCTCGGCATATCGAGCTGGCCCTTCGCCGGCGGGATCAGCTGAGCGGCGTTTTTCTGCTGATGGGGCATATCGGCGTCGTCAAAGGGTACGTCAACGTATTCAAGGAGCACGGCCTGCCCGTGTTTATGCATCTGGAGAAAATCGGCGGTCTCAGCACCGACCGCTACGGCCTGGAATATTTGGCTAAAAGCATCCGGCCGTCCGGGGTGATTTCTACCAAAACGAACATCGTCAAAAACGCGAAAAAAATGGGGCTGATCACCATCCAGCGTTTTTTTCTCGTCGACAGCGAAGGGCTGGACAACATCGCCAAAAGCCTCTCGCAAACCGAACCGGATATCATCGAACTGATGCCTGCCCGGATTCCGGACATCATCTGCAAGGTGAAGTCTTTTACGTCGCTCCCCATCATTACGGGAGGCTTATTGTACGAAGAAGCGCACGCCGAAGCCTGCCTGAACCATGGCGCAACCGCCATTTCTTCTTCCCGGCCGGAGCTGTGGGGCATACCGGAACGAAATTTGACCGAAAATTAATGCATCGCGGGAACAGATTTAACAGTTGTCCATTAATCTGGTATCGACAAGTAAATAAACCGGTTGGAGTCTTGGAGAAACCTGATCTGCTGCGGCTGGCGCATGTTGCCGTTCGTTTTTCGGGTTTCTTTTTGCTACTTCCGGCCTGATTTTACAAAAAAAGGGTGGAGGAATGACTGTGTTCAAGAAGAAGGTAACGGCTTTTACGCTTGCGGCGTTGATGGCGGTGTCTTTGGCGGGCTGCGGTTCGGGCGGAGGCGATGCGGCCGAAGTCGAAGGGAAAGCTGAAGCGGCTGCGCCGGCCAAAAAGGTGGTCATCAAATACTGGTACGCCTACGGGGACAAAATCGAGGAAGCGAAGCTGCACATGGTCAAAACCTTTAACGAATCGCAGGACAAATACGAGGTCGTGGCCGAACATCAAGGCAAATACGACGATCTTCATGCCAAAGTGCAGGCCGCGTTTGCCGCGGGCAACGCCCCGGCCGTGACGGATCTCGAGATCGCTTCGACCGGCGTGTTCGCCAATTCCGGCATGCTGGAAGAGCTGACGCCGTACGTGGAAAAGGATAAGGATCAGGTCAAGCTGGACGATTTTATTCCGGGTTTGATGGGGAACGCCTACGTCAACGGCAAGCTGTACGGGCTTCCTTTTATGCGCAGCACCCCGATTATGTATAAAAACGTGACGATGCTGAAAGACGCCGGGTTGGACCCTGCCGGCCCGAAAACGTGGCAGGAGCTGGAGGAATACTCGCGCGTGCTGAAGGCAAAAGGCAAGTTCGGCATGACGGTTCCGGTGGATATCTGGTTTTACGAAGCGCTGGTGGCCCAAAGCGGCGGGCAGATGTTAAGCGAGGACGGCAAAAAAGCGGCTTTCAACGAAGCGCCGGGAGTCGCGGCGGTCGAGTTTTGGAAAAAGCTCTCCAGCGAAGGCCTGATCAAAATGCCGGTCGGCGATGAGGCCGGAGCGACCGCGGACAAGGATTGGGCGAACCAAATTTCCGCCTTCAAGTTCGGTTCGACCGCAGGCGTGGCGGAGAGCCTGGAAATCGCCCAGGGCAACGGCTTTGAGCTGCAAACGGCGTTCATGCCCGCCAACAAGGATTACGGCGTTCCGACCGGCGGCTGCCAGCTTGTCATGACCTCGAAGAGCAAACCCGAAGAGAAGGAAGCGGCATGGGAGTTTATCAAGTGGATGACCTCCAAAGAAAACACGATTTACCAGCACAAACACGTCGGTTACTTGCCGACGCGCACGTCCGCGGTCGAAAGCGAAGAGCTGCAGGAACACTTTAAGCAATATCCGCAGTACAAGGTAGCCGTCGACCAGCTTCAATACGCAAGACCGCGCCCGATGGAGAACGCTTATCCGGAAGTGGCGGACATTTTGGGCGATGCGATCGAAAAGGCGATCATCGATCCGAAGACGACCCCGCAGGACGCGCTCAATGAAGCGGCTGAAAAAGCAAACAAACTGCTCGGCAAATAGAAAGGAACATGTCCGGTATGACGGAAGACAACTGGTTGGGAAAGATCAAGGTCGTTATTTTCGATATGGACGGCACGTTGTATCAGGAAGATACCTTCATGGAGCGGTATATCCGATATCTGCTCGAAGGAACGGAGCATGAAGCGGATACGGAGGCGGCCATAAGCATGGGAAAAGCGATCCGGTCCGGGGAGCATTTTTTCGGGTTCGGCCACTTTTACCATCTGAAGGACGATCTCCTGGTCGTTCGGCTGGAGGACGGATTGGCACGGGGATATGCATGGGACGGTTCATCCGTCCCGATGCGCAAAAAAGTTTACAAATTCGATTCGATCCTGGACGGGGAACTGCTTCATCTCGGCGATCCGTGGTGCATTGCGGCCATGTTCAGCCATAAATACAAGCTGCCGGCCATGAAGCTGGACGAAGCTTTTAACAGAGTGCGTCGAGAAATGCTGGCTGCTCCGCACCGCTTCGAGGTTCACGGCGGTTTGATGCAGGCGATCGGAGAGCTCGGCGTGAAAAAAAGGGTGCTCATGACCAATACCCATCAGGCATCGGGCGCCGAATTTCTGGAGTTTATGCGAATCGGGCATGTTTTCGATGAAATTTGCTGCGGGGCGGGAAAGCCGGCGGGGTTGGACGCTTATTTGGCTTCCTTGCTGCGGCAGGGATACCAAGCGGATGAGATTTTGTCGGTCGGCGACAACCCGTGGAACGATTTGCATCCGGCGAAGCGGATCGGGGGCAGAACCTGCTTCATTTCCCCGTATCCAAGCCGCGACGCCGAGGCATGGGATGTGCGGCTGACGACGCTTGACGAACTGGAATGGCTCTTGCGTGCCCTGAACAAGCGGAAAACGAAGGAGGAGATGCATGTATGGCACGAATCCTGCTAAAAGGAATCAGCAAAACATTCAAGGATGAAACGGTGATTCAGGATTTGAACCTGGAGATCAAAGACGGTTCTTTTACGGTGCTGGTCGGACCCTCGGGCTGCGGCAAATCGACCACGCTGCGCATGGTTGCCGGTCTGGAGAAGCAAAGCGGGGGAGAAATTTGGATCGACGATACGTGCGTGAACGATACGCCGCCCGGCATGCGGGACGTCGCCATGGTATTCCAAAACTATGCGCTGTATCCGACCATGACCGTCCGCGGCAACATTGAGTTCGGACTGAAAAACAGGGGCGTGCCCCGAAACGAGCGCGATAAGCTCGTCAAGGACATTTCCGAGATCGTCGGGCTCGCCCCTTTCCTGGACAAAAAGCCGCAAAGCCTTTCCGGCGGGCAGCGCCAACGGGTCGCGCTCGCGCGCGCCATGGTGAAAAAGCCGAAGGTATTCATTCTCGACGAGCCGCTTTCCAATCTGGACGCCAAGCTGCGCAATCAGATGCGGACGGAGCTGATCCAGCTTCACAAGCGGCTGGGCACGACATTCGTCTACGTGACCCACGATCAGGTGGAGGCGATGTCGATGGGAGACGAAATCGTCGTCATGAACAAGGGAGCGATCCAGCAGGCGGATTCGCCGATGAAGCTTTACCAGGACCCGGCCAACCTGTTTACCGCCCAATTTATCGGCACGCCCGCGATGAATATCATCGACATGCAGGGCATGAAAGGTCTGAACATCCGCTCGGACCGTCCGGTCGGTTTCATCGGTTTCCGGCCCGAACAGGGGCTGCTGAACCCCGATCGCCCGGTGGAAGGGCTTGTCTTGAAAGGGGATATCCTGACCCGCGAGAGCCTGGGCGCGGAGAACATTTACCAAATCCGTTCGGATGCCGGAACGTTTTTCGTCAAAACCTTCCTGAGGCCGCTGGAGCCTGCGGACGCGGTAACCGTAGCGGTTCCGCATGACCAGCTTTATTATTTCGGCCCGGACGGCGGCAGAATATACGGGGCCGGGATGCAGGAGAGGGCACTTATTGCCGGGGGCGCGATCGTATGACGGTTTGGCATAAACTTCGTCCCTACGGCATGGTTGCTCCGGCCATCATCGTTTTTTCGCTGTTTTTTATTTATCCGATCTTCTACATGATTTATTTGAGCTTCTACGACTGGAATTTCATCAGTCCGACGAAAACGTTCGTCGGGATTCAAAATTTCGTGGATTTGTTGTCCGAACCGGAATTCATGCAGGTGCTTTCCAATACGACCGTTTACACGGTTTTGACGGTTACGCTGACGACGGCGTTGTCGCTGCTGCTGGCCTTGTGGCTCAACCGCGGCAATTTCTTTTACGGCATCGTGCAGGGGGCGATTTTCAGCCCGCATATCATTTCGCTCGTGTCCATTTCGCTGCTGTGGAGCTGGCTGATGGACCCGGAATACGGGCTGCTCAATTGGGTGATCGGCTTGTTCGGCTTCGGAAAGCTGCAATGGCTGTCGCACCCGAGCACCTCGCTCGTCTCGCTGGTCATCGTCGCGGTATGGAAAGGCATCGGGTACAACACGCTGGTGTTTATCGCCGGTCTGCAGAGCATTCCCGCCGATATTTACGAGGCGGCTTCCCTGGACCGCTCCCGGCCGTGGACGACGTTTACGAAGCTGATTTTGCCGATGCTGTCGCCGACGATCTTTTTCCTGGTCATCATCAACATGATCGGTTCCTTCCAGGTGTTCGAAACGATCGCCATCATGACCCAGGGCGGGCCGGTCAATTCCACGAACACGCTCGTGTACTACATTTACGAATACGGCTTCCGGTTCTTTAAAATCGGGTATGCTTCCGCGGCAGGCGTCATTTTGCTGGTCATTGTCGGCATCCTGACGATCATCTACTTCAAACTGCTGTCGAACCGGGTTCATTACCGTTAAGAAAGAGGTGTAACGCTTGAAAGCCGCAAACCGCGCCATCGAAGGCCCGATCCGGGCTGCCGCCGGCACGCCCATGAACGGGATCCGGTCGAAACGGGCTCTGCTGCGCACGATCATGAACGTCGTGCTCCGCCTTGCGAACGCTGCCGGACTTCTGCTGCTGGTGCTCATTTTTGCCCTGCCGTTTGTCTGGATGCTGTCCACGTCGCTCAAAACGCTGCCGGAGACGATGATATTTCCGCCGGAATGGATTCCGCGGAATCCCGTCTGGAAAAACTACGTCGACGCCTGGAACACGGGGCCGTTCCTGCATTACATTACGAACAGCGTCATCATCGCCGTAAGCATCCTTTTGCTGCAAATGCTGACGATCATTCCGGCTTCCTATGCGTTTGCCAGATATAAGTTTGCCGGATCGGGCTTTTTGTTCAGCATCGTCATGGTGACGCTGATGATTCCGAGTCAATTGATCTTCCTGCCCGTCTATTTGGAGCTGAGCGCCTTCAAGCTGCTCAACACCCATCTGGGCCTCATTTTGCCATTCGCGTCAAGCGCCTTCGGCATCTTCCTGCTGCGGCAGGCGTTCCGGCAAATTTCCGATGAGCTGATCGAAGCCGCAAGGCTGGATCAGGCGGCGGAGTGGAAAATCATCGTCCGGATCATGGTGCCGATGGTGAAGCCGGTGCTTGTCACGTTCGCCTTGTTCAGCTTTATCGCCCACTGGAACGATTATTTCTGGCCGCTGGTCATGACGACGAACGAAACCGCCAGAACGCTGCCGATCGGCATTGCCAAAATCCGCGAGGTCGAAGGCGTGGGCACCTGGAATATTTTGATGGCGGGCAACCTGATTCTCGTGGCGCCGATTCTCGTCGTGTTTTTCTTGTCGCAGCGCCAAATTATCAAAGCTTTCGTCTATAATGGCGTCAAATAACCGCAGTTTCATGGAAGCTTGAAAGCCGATGCCGCCTGCAAAAGCTGCCTGCACCGCCGTTTCCGGCGGTATAGGGCGGCTTTTTTGGCGTGTGTGCATCCCTGCCGGGGCTGCCGCTATCGCATTAAGCGATATCCGCCGCGAGCACCGTAAGCGGTCCTTCTTCGGCAGCGATGTTCTGCAGGTCGTAGACCGACACCGGAAACATCGGAAACCCCGCATAATAGGGCGCAATCGAATACTGCGGGTAAAACACGACGAGCGTTTTATCGGCCACATAATAATCCTGGGTCGGCTGGACCGTTACCGTCGTTCCTTCCAGCATGGGGAGGTTCCTTTTGCGGATCTGGGCGTTGATCTCCGACGTCAGCTTCGCTTGATAGTTCGAGCCGGGCTGGAACAGGTCGGCCAGCGCGTAAGAAGCGCCGGTGCGGGTATTGAAGGTCAATCCCTTGGCAACGGTATAGCCGTGGGCCATGGGAGCGGAGTATGTGTAGTTGCTGAGCACCAGGCTGAGAATGCCGCGCTCGTTCGTTTTGATTTCGAAATTTCCGGTCGTTTGCGGGTGGCTTCCGGTCTGGACATGCTGCTGAATTCGCTGCATTTCCTGGATCTGCCCGATGATCGCGCGGTTGATTCGCTCCTCGGCTTGGGGGCTCGCCAGTCCGGCGACCTGGGGATATTGGATCCGGATGCCGGGGGCGTCATAAGCAAGGGTTCGCACTTGAACGGGAGGCTCGTAAAGAGGCATTGCAATCGCTCCTAATCAGGTTCGTATGTTTGCTGCAATAGCCTATTCGCAAGCCCGCTTCTTCGTGACTTCCGGGCGGCCGGTGCCGGGCGGGAAGCACGCGAAAAGAACCGATTGCCCGCATTCTCCTTTTCCGCTAAAATAAGGATAATTTACATGCCTCAAGAATCATTTTCGCTTCCACATGACCGCTTGATCGATCGACCTCAATTTTCGACGACTCCGCAAGCCTATTTTCCAGTTAACGGACATATCGTTTAGATACCCTTAATAAGACGTAGCAGCTCATATTTGTTCTTTTGAAATGACAGCGCTTTCTTAATTTCGATCCGCCGCGTCTCACGTTTGTTTCCATTCATTCGTTCCATTTTCCGGTTTTATTGCCCGCGCCGGCAGACGTTTCAGAAGGAGGGAGAAGATGGATCGCGGTTATGCCTATTATAAAAAGGCGTTTGAGGGCATTCCCAAACCTTTCGCTTACGTGGACCTGGATTTGTTTGACGAAAATATCCGGAACATCCTGAAGCGGGCAGGCGCCAAAAACCTGCGCATCGCCACCAAGTCGGTCCGAAGCGTCGCTTTGCTGAAGCGGATACTTCATCGGAGCCCGGTTTTTTGCGGAGTGATGTGCTTTTCGCCGCAGGAGGCCATATATCTGGTAAAACAGGGATTGGATGATATCGTGATGGGTTATCCCGTGTGGGAGCCGTCCGCGCTGTCCGGCCTGGCCGAGCTCATCCGCCGGGGCAAATCGGTTACGCTGATGGTCGATTCGATCGCGCATATCGAGCATCTCGAACGCATCGCGGCGAGGCATGGCGTACGTTTCCCCGTATGTCTCGACATGGACATGTCGATGGACGTTCCGGGGCTGCATTTCGGCGTGTGGCGCTCGCCGATCCGGACCGTTGCCGAGGCGGAGCCGGTCGTGGAGAGAATCCTCTCCTCCCGCATGGTGATGCTGGACGGCGTCATGGGGTACGAAGCCCAAATTGCCGGGGTAGGCGACCATTATCCGAACAGCGGCCCGAAAAACAGGCTGGTGCAAACGCTGAAGCGGCGATCCGTCCGGCAGGTCGCAGGCAAAAGGGCGGCGCTGGTCGCCATGATCGAAGACGCGTTGGGGGCGCCTCTGCGTTTCGTAAACGGCGGCGGCACGGGAAGCTTGCATACGACGGTCCTGGAGGAAGCGGTGACGGAGGTGACGGTCGGCTCCGGGTTCTTTGCGCCGGCGTTATTCGACAATTACAAAGATTTCCGTTATCTGCCCTCGGCGGGTTTCGCCGTTGAAATCGTGCGCCAGCCTAGCAAACAGTTGTATACCTGTCTCGGGGGCGGATATACGGCTTCGGGAGCCGCCGGCAAAGATAAGCTGCCGAAACCTTATTTGCCGGCAGGCGCGTCCCTGATGCCGCTGGAAGGCGCGGGGGAAGTGCAAACCCCCGTAAAGTACGAAGGGGAGGAGCCGCTCATGCTGGGCGATCCGGTTTTTTTCCGGCATGCGAAGGCCGGGGAGTTATGCGAACGGTTCAATCATCTGTACGGCGTATCGAAAGGCAAAATCGTTGAAAAAATCACGACGTACCGGGGGGATGGACAATGCTTTCTTTGAACGAAAACCGGAAGGTATGGAGGAACTGGTCGGGAACCGTCCGCACCATGCCAAGGCATGTCGCGTATCCGACCGGGGTCGATGAAATCGCGGCTTTGGTCCAGTCCTGCGCCAAGGAAGGCAAAGGCATCCGCGTCATCGGGGCAGGCCATTCCTTTACGCCGCTGGTCGAGACCGGGGACGTCCTGCTTTCGCTGGACCACCTGGCCGGCGTCGAGCCGGTGGACGAAAGCACGCGCAGCGTCTGGATCTGGGCGGGGACGAGACTAAAGGACATCAGCGAAGCGCTGCACAAGCAGGGCTGGGCGCAGGAAAACCTCGGCGACATCGACGTCCAGTCGATCGGGGGCGCGATCGGAACCGGAACGCACGGAACGGGAATAAGGTTCGGTTCTCTATCGACGCAGCTGCTGGAAGCCCAGGTAGTGACGGCGTCCGGCGAGCTGCTGACATGCAGCGAGGAACAGAACCGCGAGCTGTTCAAGGCGCTTCAGGTTTCGCTCGGGATGCTGGGGATCGTGGTGAAGGTCCGCATCCGCGTCGTTCCCCGAACGGTGCTTCACTATAGAAGCATGCGCCTGTCCATGGACGAATGTTTCGAAAGGCTGGCAGAGCTCCGGGACCAGCATGACCATTTCGAATTTTTTTGGTTCCCCCATACCGATACCGTCCAGGTGAAGCTGTTGGATGAAACGGATGAAAAGCCGTCCGAAAGCCGGTTTTGGCAGCAGGTCAATCAGCTGGTGATGGAAAACGCCTTTTTCGGCATGATGTCGGAAGGCTGCCGCATCCTGCCGGGACTGTGCAAGCCGGTCAGCCGGTTGTCGGCGCGGTTCGTCCCTACGGGCGAGAACGTGGCGTACAGCCATGAGCTTTTTGCCACGCAGCGGCTCGTGCGTTTCAATGAAATGGAATGCAGCGTGCCGGCGGAGCGGATGGAGGAAGTTGTCCGCGAAATCCGGGCCAAGGTGGCGGCGAAAAAACATGCGGTGCATTTCCCGGTCGAATGCCGCTACGTCAAAGGCGACGACATATGGCTCAGCCCGGCCTACGGCCGCGATTCCGCGTATATTGCCGTGCATATGTACAAAGGGATGGAGCATGAGGCCTATTTCCGGGATGTCGAGGACATTTTCCGCAAACACGGCGGCCGACCGCATTGGGGCAAAATGCATACCCGCACGGCGCGGGAACTTGCAGGCCTGTACCCGAAGTGGGAGGCGTTTTGGGAGATTCGCAAGCAAGCGGACCCGGACGGCCTCTTCCTGAACGATTATTTAAGGAAGCTGTTCGCGCCGGAATAAAGACGGCACAAGCCCGCGAGTTCGCGGGTTTTTATATTTGCACCGTCATTTTGCGCCGGCCGGCCCGTTTCGCGCCAGATGGGCACCACTACGGGGGGGCGCATCGGCGAAAGCCAGGATCACCGGCTTTGAAATCGTCTTCATGTATTGACTTCGAAATTCAAGGTGTGATATATAAAAATAAGAATTAGCACTCATTGTGCGAGAGTGCTAACATACCCATCGAGCCGAAAGGAGCCTGACTCATGATCAAAAAAGAGTTCAAAGCCGAATCGAAACGGCTGCTGGACATGATGATCCACTCGATCTATACGCAGAAGGAAATCTTTTTGAGGGAATTGATCTCCAACGCCAGCGACGCGATCGACAAGATTTATTACAAAGCTCTCACCGACGACAACATCGTCTTCAATAAAGAAGATTATTATATCCGCATTACGCCGGACAAGGACAGCCGCACGCTCACCATTGCGGACACGGGAATCGGCATGACCCAGGAGGAACTGGAAAACAACCTCGGGATCATCGCCAAAAGCGGATCGCTGGCCTTCAAGAACGAAAACGAAGCGAAGGACGGGCACAATATCATCGGCCAGTTCGGCGTCGGCTTTTACTCCGCGTTTATGGTGGCCGACAAGGTAACGGTCATCAGCAAAGCGCTGGGCAGCGACCAGGCTTACCGCTGGGAATCCGAAGGCGCGGACGGCTACACGATCGAACCTTGCGAGAAGGATTCGGTAGGGACGGAAATCATTCTTAAAATCAAACAAAACACCGAAGACGACCGGTACGACGAATTTCTTGAGGAATACCGCCTGAGAACGATCATCAAGAAGTATTCCGACTTCATCCGTTATCCGATCAAAATGGAAGTAAGCGGAAGCCGTCCGAAGGAAGGCGGCGAGGGCGAGTTCGAGGAATACAAGGAAGAGCAAACGATCAACAGCATGGTGCCGATCTGGCGCCGAAACAAAAGCGAGCTGACGAAGGAAGATTACGAGAATTTCTACGCGGAAAAACGCTACGGCTTCGACAAACCGCTGAGCTACGTGCACGTCAAGGCGGACGGCGCCGTCGTGTACAACGCCATTTTGTTCATTCCGGAACGCACGCCTTTCGACTATTACACGAAGGAATACGAAAAAGGCCTCGAGCTGTATTCCAACGGCGTCCTCATCATGGACAAATGCGCGGACCTGCTGCCGGATTACTTCAGCTTCGTCAAAGGGATGGTCGATTCCGAGGATCTGTCCTTGAACATCTCCCGCGAAATGCTGCAGCATGACCGCCAGCTGACGCTCATCGCCAAAAACATCAAAAACAAAATCAAATCCCAGCTCCTGTCCCTCCTGAAGGACGAACGCGAGAAATACGAAACGTTCTACAAAGCGTTCGGCCGGCAGCTTAAATTCGGGGTATACAACGATTACGGCATGAACAAGGACATGTTGTCCGATCTTCTGATGTTCACGTCCTCGAAGGAGAAAAAGCTGGTTACGCTCGATGAATACGTGTCGAGAATGCCTGAGGATCAAAAATATATCTATTACGCTACCGGTACCTCCGTCGAGCGGATCGAGAAGCTGCCGCAAACGGAGCTTGTCCTTGACAAAGGTTACGAAATTCTGTACTTTACCGACGACATCGACGAATTTGCGATCAAGATGCTGATGAACTACAAGGAGAAGGAGTTCAAATCGGTATCGAGCGGCGATCTCGGCATCGAGTCCGAAGCGGACGAAGAGGCGTCCAAAGCCGAAGCGGAAGAGAACAAGGAGCTGTTCGAAGCGATGAAAGAACTGCTTTCCGGCAAAGTGAAGGACGTCAAGGCATCCAAACGCCTGAAGTCCCATCCGGTATGTTTGTCCGCCGAAGGCGAGCTTTCGATCGAAATGGAAAAAGTGCTGAGCGCGATGCCGAGCAGCGAAGGCATCAAGGCCGACAAAATATTGGAGATCAACGTGCAGCACGACGTGTTCAAATCCTTGAAGGAAGCCTTTGACAAAGACCGCGAAAAGCTCGGCTTGTATACGAACCTGTTGTACAACCAGGCGCTGCTGATCGAAGGGCTTCCGATCCAGGACCCAGTCGAATTTACGAACGATATTTGTAAAATCATGGTGTAGCTTTCGTTTCATGAATAGCAGCGTATATTGCCCGGCCTTCCGGAGGCCGGGCGCTTTTGTTGCTTTTCTCCTCGCCGGCATGTTGTAAAATTTTCGGTATGGAAGATGAAACGGCTCGAATAGTGTATAATGTTTAAAGATGCGGCTAAATTCACATGCCCCGGCTGCCGCGGCATGCGATTTAGACGCTCCAGGGTGCGATCTATAAACGAATGAAACGTTTTCGGCCGCTCGATGCCGAAGAGGGTTCTTTGGATTTGCAAAATCGTTGCCTGCATGCTTATCAATCTGGAAGAGGTGTAAATGTTGGAAGACCCAAGGTTACAAATGGAAGAACGTAATATACAGCACGCCATCATTGGAGACGTGATGAACCGTTTGCCGGAAATTCTGCAAAGCCTGACCAAATCAAGACTTTCTTCGCTTGCTGCCGCCAATCAAATTTCCGGACGTTCCAAGATGAAGAAGGAAGAGCTTGCAGATGCTCTTTCAGCATATTTGACCGATCCGGAGCAGCTGCGGCCGATCGTGATGGCGACGGATGCCGATGAATGGGCCCTTCTGGAAAAAGTGATGAATGAGCTGTCCATTCAGGATAATGCGCTGCCTTTCGGACATTATGCGAATTTTCTGGAGCGCGGGCTGGTATTCAGCTTCTTTAACGAAGGCAAGCTGCATGTGCTGATGCCGGAGGAAATCAAAGCGGCCGCATCGCAAATCGGCTTGTCCGAATTGAAAAAAGAGCACGGCTCGAAGCAGGAAGTTTACGATTATATCGCCGCCGCGGCTCATTTGTATGGCGTTATCAAGCTGGACAAGCTTGTTCAAGTATATAATTCGCAGCATGAAGAGTCGATCGCCAAAGAGGAGCTTGCGGCTTGCGCGGGCGAGATGGGCGGTCGCGGTCAAAACATCCTTTTGGCGGGCGACGTTCTGTACAACGGACTGATCGCAGGCAGCGCGGACGAAAACAAGCTGGCCGAGCTGGCGAAAGGGTTGGACGATAAACCGTTTTACGTTCCGGAAAAAGAAGAGCTGCTCCGCTACGCGGATATGGGTTACTTCGAGATGACGCCGCAGCTTGAAGAGCTGCAGGCTTTTGTGCTGAACAATATGTGCAAGGACGCGGAGCGGGTGGAACATCTGCTTGACGACATCCAATGGGCTTGCGTGCAGAAATCCCCGATGCAGGAGCTGATCAATCAGTTTGACCGCCATAAAATCCCGTTCAAAACGCCTGTGCATGCGCAGCGCGTCATTTCCCTGCTGGCGGAAGTGTACAACAACACGAGAATGTGGGCCAACGCCGGTCATACGCTGGTTGAGCTGAGTGCGATGAATGCCATCGATCCGGAGAAAGGGCTCGTCAGACTTGTGGACGACAGCGACAATACCGTTCCCAAAGTCGGAAGAAACGAACCTTGCCCATGCGGAAGCGGATTGAAATACAAGAAATGTCACGGGAAATAACAACATCATCATAAGTTTTGACCAGGCCTTATCCACACCCTGCAGACCTCGGACCGCCCTTCGGTTGTCCGGCTGCAGGGTGTTTTTCGTGTTCATCGGCTTTGTTGATGGACGAAGCGGATTCCGTTCCGGCCACCGGCAACGACGGCGAGCCATTCCAAGCCGAACGCTCAATAACGAATCTCGGAAGGCGGCGGAGACCGGCCTAACATTTATGCCCCGCATGGTCGAACAAAAAGACACCTTTTATGAGGGCGCCCCCGTTATTCCAACAAAATGGCCGCCACTTGAAAACAACTGGCCGTTTCGACCCCTCCCGATCAAGGGTACAATGAAAGCGTTATGATTCCTCTTGACGAAGGAGAACAGCCATGAAATTCGACCTGAGCATCGTGCCCTTCAGCCGGAGAGAAACGTTTCTTGCGGTTTCGCTCCTGCCCGAAGGAAAAAATAGACAGGAAGGCCTGTACCTCCGGACGGTACGGGGCGGAGACGACAAGTTCGGAGAAGCCTTCCGCATCGAACCGGTGGATGCCCTCGGCAGGCTGATTCCGTTTACGGCTGAGGCATCGCCGGAGGCGGTCAAGCTTCAATCGCCCGCGTCCGAAATCTACGCCGACATTTGCATTTCGGACAAACGTACGGTCCGCTTCCGTTCAAAGGGCTGCGGCATCCGGCTGACTTTCATGCCGGCCGCTTACGATTATGCTTACGAAGTGAACGAAGACAGCTGGGAGATGAACAGCTTCACCCATGAATGCCGCTTTATGCTGACCCGGCTTGCGGGCGCCATGAAGATGGAAGTGCCGTGGGACAAAATCAAAAGCTCCCGCGTCGTCGCCGAGTTCGTTCCGGATCCGGGCATGAACGAAGCGGAGTTTGCCGTCGAGGAATTCCGCACGGTCTGGGAGCCGCGGGCGGCATGGGAGCCGTTTGACGAAGCGGTTCAGTCGGCAAAGGAGGACTTTGTTTCTTGGCTCGATCGAAGTTTGCCCGTGTCCGAGGCTTTCACCGAGGGAAGGGAGCTTGCGGCCTATATTACCTGGTCCTGCCTCGTCCCGGCGGAAGGCTTGCTGACGCGGCCGGCCATGTACATGTCGAAAAACTGGATGACGAATATTTGGAGCTGGGACCACTGCTTTAACGCGATGGCTTTGGTCCGCCATGATCCGAAGCTGGCCTGGGACCAGTTCATGATCTTTTTCGACCGGCAGGACGAAAGCGGGCTGATTCCCGACTTCGTCAACGACAAATACGAGCTGTGGAACTGCAACAAACCGCCGATTCACGGCTGGACGCTCGCCTGGATGATGCAGCGGACGGATTACATCCGGGAGTCTCAGCTGCGCGAAGTATACGGTCCATTGTCCAAATGGACGAAATGGTGGTACCGGTACCGCGACGGGGACGGCGACGGCATTCCGCAGTACAACCACGGCAACGATTCGGGCTGGGACAACAGCACGGCGTTTAATAACGGGATTCCGGTGGAAAGCCCGGATTTGGCGGCGTTCCTGATCCTTCAGGCCGAGCTGCTTGCCGAAATCGCCGGCTTGCTCGGACTTCCGGAAGAATCCTCGGCATGGCGCCGTTTGGCGGAGGATACGCTCGATAACATGATCGCCCATTTTTGGCGGGACGGAAAGTTTATTTCCTGCCGCTCGGGCACGCATGAGCCGTCCGACGGCGACAGCTTGCTGCTGTTCGTGCCGATCGTGCTCGGCAAACGGCTTCCAGAGCCTATCCGCACCGCGCTGCTCGAGGGCTTGCGCGACGAAAGCCGGTTCCTGACGGCCAACGGCTGGGCGACCGAAAGCGTCAGCAGCCCGTATTATACGCCGGACGGATATTGGCGCGGCCCGATTTGGGCGCCGTCGACGATGCTGCTGGTGGAAGGCGTCGCCGCGGCCGGCGATGCCGAGCTGGCCCGCGAAGTATCGCGCCGCTTCTGCCGCATGCTGAACAAAAGCGGCATGGCGGAAAATTTCGACGCCCTGACCGGCGAAGGCCTCCGCGACAGAGCGTTTACCTGGACGTCGAGCGTGTTCCTCATTTTGGGGCATGAATACGCATTTTAAGGGAATATAACGCACTTCTCCCGCTTTTTAAAAGCGTCAAGGGGAAGTGCTTTTCCCGTTTGTCCGGCATGACATCCCGTCTTGCTTCCGCGCCGGATTCACGTCAAAGCCAGCTTATCCGCAACTGGAAAAATGTAAGCGGTACCATCGGAAGCTTTATTTTATCTTCTACGTGTTCGTCCATGCTAGAATGCTGTTATACGCTACATGCAGACAAGGGGGGAAATCGTGATGAAAGGCCAGCGGCTTCGGCAGCTGTACCGCCGTCTCGTGTCGGGCTCGTACCGGAGCATCCGCACCAAGCTGCTTGTTTGTTTTCTCATCGTGGCCCTGATTCCTTTGCTTTCGCTCGGCGCGGTGTCGTATTACCAGTCGGCGAAAATGATCAATTCGCAGTTCGGCAAATACGGGGAAAACGCCGTGGCCCAGCTTGAGCAGCAGACCAATTCGTCATTGGGCCGCATGAAACAAACAAGCGAAACCATCTATTCGTATTTGTTAGACCCGGCCCGTACCGGTTTAGGGAACCGGGTTCCTGTTACTTATAGCGAAATTATCGAAAAAAACGATTTTGAAGCGCTGCTGAAGTCGCTCCGGACGGACCGGACGGCAGGCATTTATATCATTACGCCATCGGGGTATTATTACGGGGAAAGCAATCTGGACGTGGCCAAGCTGGATAACATTCCCGCATGGAAGTCCAGGCCGGCATCTTATCAAGGCACGTACTGGCTCGGTTTTTACGAGCAAAACCATGCGATGAGGGGGGAGGATTCCCATCTCCCGGTATTGGGGCTGGCGGTGCCCATCCACCACCCGAACGGAGCGCAGGACGGAAGCACGATCCTGATCGAGGAAAACGCGCAGGAACTGCTCCACATGTTCCGTCTGTTCGAGGAAGACACGAAGGCCCATCTGACGATCAAGTCCCCGGATGGAAGACTCATATACGAGAGCGCTTCCAAGTTTGCGCCGAAAAAAAACGACGTCATCTGGGACCGGACGTTGGCGGTGAATCAATGGACCATCGAAGCCCGGCTGCCGGCCAAAGCGTTTTATAAATCGTCCGGAGTCATTCGCTCCAACACCGTGGTCGTGGCCGTCATTTCCTGCGTGCTTGCGTTCGGGCTGGCTTACGTTTTCTCCTCCCGCTTTACGGCCCGGATTCGGACGCTCAAAGATTCGATGCAGAAGGTCAGCTTCGGCAAGCTCGATACCCGGCTGCCCGTTGAGGGCCGCGACGAGCTGGGAAGCCTCGACATGAGCTTCAACCGGATGGTGAGCGGCGTGCAGACGCTGATCGAGGAAGTGGAGCAAAGCGAACGGCTGAAAAAGGAAGCGGAGCTGCGGGCGTTCCATTACCAGATCAATCCGCATCTATTGTTCAACACGCTGAATTCGATCCAATGGAAAGCCCGGCTGGAGGGAGCGGAGGAGATCCGCCACATGCTTTACCATTTGACGATGGTGCTGGAGGGGAATCTCGACATTTCGCAGGAGCTGATTACGCTCGGCAGAGAGCTGCGCATGATCGATCACTTTTTGAAAATCCAGGAAATCCGGTACGGCGAGGTTTTCCGTTACGACCTGCACTGCGGGGAATCGCTGAAACGGTACCTGATCCCGCGGATGACGCTGCAGCCGCTTTTCGAGAATATATTTTTCCACGGCTTTACCGACGGCGTCGGCTCCATTGAGCTGGACGTGAGGGAGGACAACGACGAGCTGGTGCTGACGCTGAAGGACGACGGCGCGGGCATCGCGGCGGAGAAGCTGGAGCAGTTGTTCAAGCCGAAGCCGGAGAGCCGCGGGCGCGGCGGGCTCGGCGTGCAAAACGCGGACCAGAAGTTCAAGCTGCATTTTGGCCCGCCATACGGGCTTACGGTACATTCGACGAAAGGCGAGGGCACGACGATCCTCATTCGTTGGCCGAAAAAGGAGGAGGGTTCGGATGGAGACGGCAAAAAAAATCAAGGTGCTGATTGCGGATGACGAAAGCATCGTTCGCAAAGGTTTGCGTTCCACGATCGCATGGGAGCGATTCGGCATGGAGGTCGTTGCGGATGCGCCGAACGGGCTGAAGGCTTGGGAAGCTTTTCTCGAATACCGCCCGGAAGTTGTCATTACCGACATCGTTATGCCGGAAATGGACGGGATCGAGCTGTCGCGCAGGGTGAAGGAAGTTGAACAGCGGACGAAAATCGTTCTGCTGAGCTGTCACCGCGATTTCGAATACGCCCAGCAGGGCATCCGCCTGGGAGCATCCGGTTACCTGCTCAAGACCGCGTTCGAAGATGAAGAGCTGGAGGCGATGCTGGAGCAATTCCGGCAGGAGCTGCAGTCCCCGCCTCCGGCGGACGGTCAGGACGGCGAACGGCTGGAGGCGATGCTTTTTGCTTGGCTAAGCGGGCATCACGAAAAATTTCCGGCCGAGCTTGCCAGGCTGCGCGGGGGAACGTGGCATTTCAACGGTGAGCCGCTGCACCTTTATTTGATCCGTACGGCCGATTGCGGTTCGAGCTGGAGCGGGCTGCTCCTCGGCACTGGCCAGGACGTCAGGCACTTATGCGAAGGCACCGTGATCCCTTACGGCGAGGAATACTGCTATTGGGCCGTTCCCGAATCGCTGCGGGGGACCGCGGAGGGCTTGCTGGTCGAATGCAAAAGCCGGTGCGGGAAGCTGAAATGGAGCCGAAAGGGAGCATTGCAGGATGCCGGGGAACTGAAAGAGGCGTTCCAATCCCTGCATAAGGAAGCGGAGCTGGAACGAATATACGGCGTATCGGGAGAGGACTGGCCGGAGCCGATCTGGAAAGCGGTCCGCCTGCTGCACGAAAATCCGGCGGCGGATTGGTCGGCAAGCCAGCTGGCGGAAAGGGTCGGCCTGAGCCGCAGCCATTTTTCCATCCTGTTCAAGAAGGCGGTCGGAGACAGCTTTATCGCTTTCCAATACAAGCGGAAGCTGCGGCTCGCGTCGGCGCTGCTGCGCGATACGGGGTTGACGATGCAGGAAATCGCCGAGCGCACCGGCCTCGGGGACAGCAAATATTTCAGCAAATGGTTCAAGCGCTGCACCGGCCAAACGCCGAGCCATTACCGTTCCCAACAAAAAGGGGAGGCGTCCCGAACAGATTGACACCCGCCCGGCGACATTCGAACAAAAACGCAACAACATTCGAATAGATGCACGTTTTGAACCGCTTTCATAAGAGTTACGATGAAAGCGGTTCAATTATTATACACCTCATTGACAGGGGAGCTGACAAGATGAAAAAGAGAATTTCACTCATTGTCCTTGCAACAACGGTGATGGTATCCGTATTGTCCGCCTGCGGCGGAAGCGGCGGAAACGCCGAAACGTCCGGCCAGGGGGAAGGCGGCTCCAAACAATCGAAAACGCTGCGTTTTGCGACCTGGGATACCGGGGATGCGCTTAAGATCGAACAGGATATCGCCAAAAAGTTCGAAGCGGCGCATCCGGGCACGAAGGTGCAGGTCGAGGCTTACGCGGACGGATTCGACCAGAAGCTGGCCGCCGGCTTCGGCGCGGCGAACCCGCCGGACGTGATGTACATGTGGGACTTCCCGACGTACCATCAATCGCTTGAGCCGCTGGACGGCTATGCGGACAAGGACCCGGACCTCAACATAGATGATTTTTACAAAGGATTGTTCAACTACGGCAAAATCGGCGATACGCTTTACGGCATCCCGGCCGGGTTTACGACCCGCGTCGTGTACTACAACAAGAAGCTGTTCGACGAGGCGGGCGTTCCGTATCCGAAAGACGGCTGGACCTGGGCCGAATTCCAGGACATCGCCCAGAAGCTCACCGACAAGTCGAAAAAGCAGTACGGCTTCGGAGTGCGCGCCGAAAACGACACGTACGATCTCCAGGGATTCGTTTGGAGCAACGGCAGTTCCTTTATTTCCCCGGACGGCAAAGCGATCGACGGATATATGAACAGCAAGGAGACGGCCGAAGCGATCCAAATGTTCGGGGACATGGTGAAAAACGGCTCCGCTGTGCTGACGGGCGGAAAAGGCCAGCAGAGCGGCGACGACATCTTCAAAGCCGGCAAAATCGCCATGTGGGAAAGCGGCATTTGGCCGCTGGAGTCGTTTAAGCAGGCGGGCGTCGACGTAGGCACCGTGGAAATGCCGGCCTTCCCGGGCAAACCGGTCAAAGGCGTGCTCGCCGAATCCGCGCTGTCCATCGCCAAAGACTCCAAGCAAAAAGATCTGGCGTGGGAGTTCGTCAAATTTTACGTATCCAACGATTCGATCAAAATGCGCGTAGCCGACCTGCCTGTCCGCCAAAGCGTCGTGACCGAGCTGAAGAAGGATCAGGATCCGCTTTACAAGCCGTTTTACGCGATGCTTGAACGTTCGAGCGATACGCCGGCGTTCCTGCTGAACCCGAAATGGAACGAAGTGAACCGTCAGCTGTCGGCAGCGGTCGAAGCGGTGATGCACGGCGCGAGCGCCCAGGAAGTGCTGAACCAGGCGGTCAAAGACAGCGAGCGGTATTTGAAATAGACGCTTAAACAACTTCTAAAGAAAGAAGGTTAGGAGATGGCTCAGACCTACCTGCACAACGCACGGGAACAGACAGCCGCCCTTAAGCCCTTGAGAAAACGCAGATGGGGTGGGGCTGCTCCCTACCTCTTCATCTTTCCTTGGATATTCGGCTTCGTCGTTTTTACGCTCGGCCCGCTGCTGTTTTCGCTGATCATATCGTTTTTCGATTGGCCGATCGTCGGCAAAGTGACGTTTATCGGTTTCGACAACTATATCGAAATGTTTACGGACGATCCGATGTTCTGGAAATCGCTTTTCGTCACCTTAAAATTCGCGGCCCTCTTCGTCCCGCTCAACATCATCATCGCGCTGGGACTCGCCATGCTGCTGAACCAAAAGGTGCGGGGCAGCGCGATTTTCCGCACCGCCTTCTACCTGCCGTCCGTCATTTCGGGCGTGGCGCTCGCCATGATCTGGTCCTGGGTGTACAGCGGGGATTACGGGATCCTGAACTACTTCCTGTCGCTGTTCGGGATTCAGGGTCCGGACTGGCTGAACGACACGAAATGGTCGCTGGTGGCGATGGTCGTCGCCAGCCTGTGGGGACAAGGTTCGATGATGCTGATTTTCCTGGCGGGATTGAAGGGTATCCCGAAGGATTTGTACGAATCGGCTTCGATCGACGGGGCCGGCAAAATCCGGCAGTTTTTCAGCGTGACCATTCCGATGATCACCCCGACGATTTTGTTCAACCTCATTACGTCCATCATCGCGGCGTTCCAGCAGCTGACCTTGGCTTTGCTCTTGACGGGGGGCGGACCGCTGAAGTCTACGTATTTTTACGCGATGTACATGTACGAAAACGCTTTTAAATATTTCAAAATGGGATATTCCGCGGCCAACGCCTGGTTCATGTTCCTGATCGTGCTTGTGCTGACGTTCCTTGTCTTCAAGTCGTCGGAAGCATGGGTGTTCTACGAAGGCGAAATGAAAAAAAATTCGCGGGATAAGCGGAAATCGAAAAAAGGGGTGCAGGCCGGATGAAAAAAGCGCTGACGTACCTGCTGCTGATCCTGTTTTCGCTCCTGTTCATCGCGCCATTGTTCTGGGCGGTGACGACGGCGCTCAAATCGCAGCAGGAGCTGTATCTGTTCCCGCCCAAATGGATTCCTTCCGTCTGGAAATTCAGCAATTTTGCCGAAGCCTGGAACAGCCAGCCGTTTAACCTGTTTTTGAAAAATACGGTGATCATTACGGCCCTGTCCACGCTCGGCCAGCTGATCTCCTGCACCCTGGTTGCTTACGGCTTCGCCCGGTTCCAGTTCAAGGGACGCGACTTCCTGTTTCTGGTCGTGCTGGCGACGATGATGATTCCGTGGGAAGTGACGATGATTCCGCAATACATGGAATTCAACTATTTGGGCTGGATCAATACGCTGAAGCCGCTGATCGTGCCTTCGTGGTTCGGATCCGCTTATTATATCTTTTTGCTGCGGCAGTTTATTTTGACCCTGCCCAGGGAGCTGGACGAAGCGGCCACGATCGACGGCGCCAGCAAAGTGACGGTGCTGTTCCGGATCATCGTGCCGCTGATGTGGCCTTCGCTGATTCTGGTGGCGGTATTCCAGGTGATGAGCTGCTGGAACGACTATCTCGGGCCGCTCATTTTCCTGAACGACCAGACGAAGTATACGCTGACGCTCGGCTTGTCCCAGTTTAAGGGGATGTACGGCGTCGACATGCAGTCGATCATGGCGATTACATGCCTGATCTCCATCCCGCCGCTGGCCATTTTCTTCTTCGCGCAGCGTTATATCGTGGGCGGAATCGCGACGACGGGCATCAAAGGATAGATCGCAGAGAAAGGAAGAGGACCATGAATGACATCATGAAGCAGCGGGATTGGGATAACCTCGGCGTGCTGGAGCGTAACCGCACGAAGAGCCGGGCTTATTTCATCCCGTTCCCCGATCGGGAAGGCGCTTTGAGTTATGACCGGGGGAGTTCCCCGTGGTTCAAATCGCTGAACGGGATATGGAAATTCGATTTTGCGGAGGGGCCGGAGCTGGCTCCGCGGCATTTTTACGAGCAGGAATTCGACGTTTCGGGATGGGACGACATCCGCGTGCCGGGCCACTGGCAGCTGCAGGGCTACGGGCACCCGCATTACACGGACCTGTATTACCCGTTTCCGGTCGATCCGCCGCATGTGCCGAACGACAATCCGACGGGGAGTTACGTCAGGGACTTCGAGCTTCCCGCGCGATGGGACGGACGGCATGTGTCCATTAAATTCGACGGCGTGGACAGCGCCTTCCATCTGTGGCTGAACGGGGCGTTTGTCGGTTACAGCCAAGGGAGCCGCCTGACGTCGGAGTTCGATTTGACCCCTTATTTGAAATCCGGCATGAACCGATTGGCCGTTCGTGTGTATCAGTGGTCGGACGGCAGTTATCTGGAGGATCAGGACATGTGGTGGATGAGCGGCATTTTCCGGGACGTGTACCTGGTGGCCGAACCGTCCTCCGTGCGCATGGCCGATTTCCGGGTGGTAACGGAGCTGGACGCCGAGCTGACGAACGCGGTGCTGTCGGTGCGCACGGACATGGCTGGAAAAGACGCCGGAGGCAAAGTTCGCCTCCAGCTGCTGGATCGGACGGGAGCCGAGCTGCTCTCCGCCGAAAAAACATGGTCCGGGGAGGCGCATGCCGAGTTTAACCTGCCCGTCGCCAAACCGGTTTTATGGAACGCGGAATCGCCGTATTTGTACCATTTGGTATTGACCGTATTCGATGCGCAGGGGCAGGTAACCGAAACCGTCGCCCAGCGCGTCGGCTTCCGCCGCATCGAGGTGAAGGACGGCCAGTTTTTGGTGAACGGCAAGGCGATCCTGCTCAAAGGCGTCAACCGGCATGACCATCATCCGGATACGGGCCGGACGGTGACGTTGTCGACGATGCTGGAGGACATCAAGCTGATGAAGCGGCATAACATCAACGCGGTCCGTACGGCGCATTATCCGAACGACCCGCGCTTTTACGACCTGTGCGACGAATACGGGTTGTACGTCATGGAAGAAACGGACTTGGAAACGCACGGCTTCGAGCCGCTTGGCAACATATCGCGCCTAAGCGACGATCCGGCCTGGAAGGAAGCTTACGTGGACCGGGTGCGCCGCATGGTGGAACGCGACAAAAACCATCCGTCGGTCATCTTCTGGTCGCTGGGTAACGAATCGGGCTTCGGCTGCAACTTCCGCGCGATGTCCGCATGGTGCAAGGAACATGATCCGACCCGCCTCGTCCATTATGAGGAAGACCGGGAAGCGGAGGTATGCGACGTCGTCAGCACGATGTACTCTTCCGTGGAGAAAATGGAAGGCTTCGGCCGAATGGAGGATCATCCGAAACCGCATGTGTTGTGCGAATTTGCCCATGCCATGGGCAACGGCCCGGGAGGGCTGCGCGCGTATTTCGACGTCTTCGACAGGTACCGGCGCCTGCAGGGCGGTTTCGTCTGGGAATGGATCGACCACGGCCTCAGCCGCAGGACGGCGGACGGCAAGGCCGATTACGCTTACGGCGGCGATTACGGCGATGTGCCGAACAACGGCAACTTCGTGATCGACGGACTGGTCTTCCCGGATCGGACGCCATCGCCGGGACTCCTTGAATACAAGAAAATCATCGAACCCGTCCGGGTGAAAATGACCGATGAAGGCCGCATCCGCGTGACGAACCGCTACGATTTTATCGGCCTGGATCACTTGCGGGCGCATTACAGCGTCACGGGGGACGGACGGGTTTTGGACAGCGGCGTGCTTGAGCTGCCGGAGATCGGGGCGGGCGAAAGCCGCGAGGTGGAGATTCCGCTGCGGGATGACCTCTTGCGGAACGTCGCCGCCTTTGGCGCGGAACGCTGGCTGAACATCGGCTTCACGCTGGCGGCCGATTGCGATTGGGCTTCCCAAGGCCATGAGGTGGCCTGGGCCCAGTTTGCGCTGCCAATCGCAGCCGCCTCCGTTGAACCGGGAGCTGAGGCCGTCTCCGCCGAACCTCGGGCCTTGTCGGCAAACGAGGAGGACCGGAGACTTGCCGTTGGTAACGATGCGTTCCGGTTGACCTTTGACCGGCTTCAGCCGGGAATCGCTTCGCTGCACTTCGGCGGCAAGGAGCTGATCCGGCGCGGTCCGCGCCTAAACTTCTGGCGGGCGCCGATCGACAACGACATGTACGTGCTCGCGGATTGGCGCAAAGCCCATCTCGACCGGCTGTCGGAACGGATCGACGGTTTCCGTTGGGAACGGCTGGACGATAGCGCGGTACGGGTAACCTGGAATTCGCGGATTGCGCCGCCGGTCCATGATTGGGGTTTCCGCTGTGAGGTTTCGTATACGGTGAGCGCCAGCGGGCTGGTCGTCATCGACGTGAACGGGACGCCGGAAGGAACGCCGCCTTCCATGCTGCCGAAAATCGGCCTCCAGCTCGAAATACCGGGCGACATGGAGCATGTCCGGTGGTACGGGCGCGGGCCGGGAGAAAGTTATTCGGACAGCAAAGAAGCGGGCAGGTTCGGCGTGTACCGGAACACGGTTGACGGTTTATTTACGCCGTACGTGTATCCGCAAGAGAACGGCAACCGGACGGACGTCCGCTGGGTGTCCGTCTCGGATGGAACGGGCATCGGCCTGCTGGCGGCCGGCGCGCCGGTGCTTGAATTCAGCGCAAGGCGGTATGCCGACGCCGATCTGGAAGCGGCTCGGCATTTGAGCGACCTGAAACCGCGGGATTATATCACCCTTAATTTGGATTACCGGCAAAACGGCCTCGGCAGCAACAGCTGCGGACCGGCGCAGTCGCCGGAACATGCCGTCAAGCCGGAGCCTTTCCGGTTCCGCATCCTGCTGCAGGCGTATATGGCCGAAAACGGCTCGCCTGAACGGCTGTGGCGGAGCATGGCGGCGGAAGCGGACAACATGAAGCTGGAGGAGGAGAACGATGCTTAAATCACAGGATGTTTTGAACTTATCGGGTAAAGTGGCGGTCGTCACGGGGGGCGCTTCAGGGATCGGCCTGGCCACCGCCGAGCTGCTCGCCGAATTCGGAGCGCATGCGGTGCTGGTCGACATCAATGAAACGGCGGGGGAACAAGCGGCCGCCGGCATCCGCGAAAAGGGAGGACAGGCCAGCTTCTACCGCTGCAACGTCACTTCCGCCGCGGATTGCGAGCGCGTCGCCGGAGAGGTCGCATCGGCGCTTGGGGGCATCCACATCCTGTTTAACAACGCGGGCGTCATCCGCCGTAAAACGGTGACCGAGCTCGAGGAGCGGGATTGGGATCTGGTGCTGGACGTTTCGCTGAAAGGCGTGTACCTGCTCTCCAAGTACGTCATCCCGATCATGGAGCAAGGCGGCGGAGGCAGCATCATCAATACGGGTTCCGGCTGGGGGCTGAAAGGCGGGGACCGAGCCGCTGCATACTGCGCGGCCAAAGCCGGGGTCGTCAATCTGACCAAAGCGATGGCCATCGACCACGGCCCGGCCAACATCCGCGTCAACTGCGTGTCGCCGGGCGACACCGACACGCCGCTCCTTCGCGACGAAGCCAAGCAGCTTCAGCAGGACGAAGCGTCGTTCCTCGTCGCTTCGGCGGGCGGGCGGCCGCTGGAGAGGCTCGGCACGCCGCGGGATATCGCAAACGCCGTATTGTTCCTGGCCAGCGACCTCTCTTCCTGGGTGACAGGCAGCGTGCTTGTCGTCGACGGAGGCGGCATTGCTTAGGACGGATCTTTGTTTTGCTTTTCCAACACGAACGGAGGCGATTCATTTGGCAGAAAGAACTTATGCCCATCCTTATATTCCGAATACCGTACCGGAGGTCCGGGACGCGATGCTGAAGGAAATCGGCCTGACATCCTTGGACCAGCTGCATGAAGCGATTCCGGACGGCTTGAAGCTGAAGCGGGAGATGAACCTGCCGCCGGCGATGAACGAATACGAGCTGCGCCGCCATATCGAAGGCCTTCTGGCCAAAAACAAGGACGGCGCCGATTATCTCAATTTCCTCGGAGCCGGCTGTTGGCAGCATTTCATTCCGGCGGTATGCGACGAAATCAACCAGCGTTCCGAATTCGTGACCGCCTATGCCGGCGAACCTTACGAAGACCATGGGCGTTTCCAGGCGTTGTTCGAATACCAAAGCCTGGTCGCCGAGCTTGTCGACATGGACGTCGTCAACGTGCCTACGTTCGACTGGGCGCAGGCGGCATCGACGGCCATCCGGATGGCCGGCCGCATGACGGGCCGCAAGACCGCTTTGCTTCCGCGTTCCGTCGATCCCGATAAGGCCGCGATCATTCGCAATTACTGCGTACCGGTCATGGACATCGCATACGTGGAGATCGACCCGGCGACAGGGAAAATGGACCTGGACGACCTGCAAAGCAAACTCGGCCCCGACGTGGCGGCCGTTTATTTCGAAAACCCGGGGTATCTCGGCATCATCGAGGACCGGGGAGCGGAAATCTCGAAGCTTGCCCATGACGCCGGGGCCGTATCGATCGTCGGCGTCGACCCGATTTCCCTCGGGGTGCTCGAAGCTCCGCCGCGCTACGGCGCGGACATCGTCTGCGGGGATCTGCAGCCGCTTGGCATGCATATGAATTACGGCGGCGGCCAGGCAGGTTTCATCGCGACGCGCGATGAAGAGAAATTCGTCATGGAATATCCTTCCCGCCTGTTCGGCATCGTACCGACCGAGGTAGAAGGCGAATACGGCTTCGGGGACGTCGCTTACGAGCGCACGTCCTTTGCCCTCCGCGAGAAGGGCAAGGAATCCGTAGGTACCCAAACCGCCTTGTGGGGAATTACGGCCGGCGTATATTTGGCGCTGCTCGGTCCGCACGGCATGAAGGAGGTCGGCAGCACCATCATCCAGAAGTCGCATTATGCCGCGAAGCGGCTGGCGGAGATTCCGGGCGTTGCCCTTCGGTTCGAAGGCGCCTTTTTCAAGGAATTCGTCGTCGACTTTAACGCCACGGGCCTGACCGTTGCCGAGATCAACCGCCGCCTGATGGAGGAAGGCATTTTCGGCGGCAAGGATTTGTCCGCGGGGTATCCGGCGTGGGGACAATGCGCGCTCTACTGCGTGACGGAAATCCATACGCAGTCCGATCTGGACCGCCTTGCGGCCGCGATCCGCGCGATTGTCGGCACGTCATCGACTACAAGAACCTAAGAGGGGGAGACAGACGCCATGAAACGGATTAAGAGAGACCGCAAGGTCCGTCAGTTCCACCAAGCCAAATGGGATGAACCGGTTATTTTTGAACTTCACCGCCCAGGGGAGCGGGGCGTCATCCCTCCGGGAACCGAAGCGGCCGTGGCGGCCGCGGTCGGCAGCGCCGAGGACAGCATCCCGGCTTCCATGCGTCGCAGCTCGGCTCCCGCGCTTCCGGAAATCGGGCAGGCCAAAGTGCTCCGCCATTACTTGAGATTGTCCCAGGAAACGCTGGGATCGGATCTGAACGTCGAAATTGGGCAGGGCACCTGCACGATGAAATACATTCCGCGCATCAATGAAATGCTGATCCGCAACCCGCGTTTAACGGAGCTGCATCCGCTCCAGGATGTCGACACCGTGCAAGGCATGCTTGAGATTTACCATCGACTCGACCTTGCGATGCGCGAAATTTCCGGCATGGACGCTTTTTCGTTCCAGCCGAGCAGCGGCACCCAAGCATTGCTGGCCATGGCCTCCATCGTCCGGGCTTACCATGACTCCCGCGGCGAAGGCGACCGGCGGGACGAGATCATCACGACGATTTTCTCGCATCCGTCCCAGGCGGCGACCGCTGCGGTCAAAGGCTACAAGATCATCACGCTGCATCCGGACGAGGACGGGTTCCCGGATCTCGAAAAGCTGAAAAACGCCGTCTCGGAACGGACGGCCGGATTTGTCGTCGCGAATCCGGAGGACACGGGCATTTACAATCACCGTATCCGGGAATTTACGGACGTGGTGCACGCCGCCGGCGGCATTTGCTACTACGATCAGGCCAACGCCAACGGCCTGCTTGGCATTACCCGGGCGAAGGAAGCCGGCTTCGACATGTGCTTTTTTAACCTGCACAAAACCTTCGCCGCCCCGCATATGTGCGGAGGACCGGCGACGGGCGCGCTCGGCGTGACCGAAGAGCTGAAGCCGTTCCTGCCGGGGCCGCTCGTGGAACGCGAAGAAGGCGGGCGTTACGTACTGAAGGAGCAGGGCGACCTCAGCATCGGCAAGGTCCGCAGCTTCCACGGCGTGGCCCAAACCGTGCTGCGAGCTTACGCGTGGATTATGAGCCTTGGCGCCGAAGGATTGAAGGACGTGGCCCAAATCGCCGTACTGAACAACAATTACCTGTACCATAAGATTTTGCAGATCCGCGGCGCAGGCGCTCCGTACATCAAGGGCCGCCGCCTGGAGCAGGTGCGGTACAGCTGGAAGCAGCTGACGGACGAAACGGGCGTCACGACCGAGGATATCACGCGCCGGATGTGCGATTTCGGCCTCCACTATTGGACGTCCCACCATCCGTACATCGTGCCGCAGCCGTTTACGCTCGAGCCGACCGAGTCTTATTCCAAGGAAGACCTGGACGAATACATCCGGGCGCTGGAGTATATTTCGAATGAAGCTTATACGAACCCGGACATCGTCAAAACCGCTCCGCACAACAGCACCGTTCACCGCAACGACGAGTCGTCCCTCGACGATCCGAAGCAGTGGTGCATTACGTGGCGCGCGTACTTGAAGAAAACGAAGGCCCAACTGCAGGAGCAGAAATAGGCACGCGCCCGATGTGAAAAAGGCATCCTCCACTGGTTTGAAACGCCTGGGGGATGCCTTTTTCCGGCGGATGAGAGAGTGGTACGAGAAACACACGTCTTTGAGACGCTGGGTTTCTCTTTTTTTCATTTGCAGGAGTGGTGCTTGTTGGCATTGGCTTTTACATGAGTCGAATCCGTCATGAGCACGCGTCCCACCATTTTGTGCAAAAATGTATCGGAGAAATCTTCATAGGGTTTTACTAATAGAGTATCGTTTACAAAACTAGAAAACTCTTTGTCGAAATCTTGAACGGTTGAAAAACTATTGAGTTGGGTTTTGCATAATTTCAATTCAATACTGGTTGTTTGAAACATCGAGTTCATGATCTGGTGTGGCTCCTGCAGAGGCCGAAAATATAACGTGCTATAATATGGGAAGTAAGGAGAAAAACGGAGGAGAATGATGAATAATAGTAACAGCAATAATAATAGATTGAGATTATTTTGGATAACCGTAGGATTTGTACTAATAGCGGTGAACCTTTTTTCGCTGTCGTTTATACTTATTTCGGGTTATTTGTTTGATTCAATTTTCACCAAAACCTTTGGAATAGCAATAATATGGGGAGTTATCATATTATATTTAAAAGTAATACCGTACAAAGTTAGTAATACGGCATGGAAAATTATACTATTGTTTTTAATTATAATGACTATATTTTGCTATACTTACAATTTTCCTAATGGATATCTTGAACCGTGAACGAATATCACTCCGGCACCCTTGGGCGTATATTTATTAGGTGGGAGTTGCTTGGGGAATATGGCTGCAGCCTGCGGGCCGGGCACGGCCGAAAGCGGCTCTCCTCCAACGTTGCTTCAGCCGTCGTAAACGGGATCGCCTGCATCCAGGCAGCGCTTCGCATTTCGAGCCTGCGGCGCGACAGGCTTGGCGGCGATCGTACAAAGCCGTAACGCTGGCTGTACATCCGCGAATCTTAAACGTCAGGAGGAACTTCTTTTGTTCGACAACAAGGAATTTTTCAAAACTGCGTTCAAGGAGCAATTGGTTAGCCGTTTGGGAAAAAGCATGGAGGAGGCGACGGCAGGCGACATTTACAAAATACTCGGAAATTTGATCCGCGAAAACATCGGGCGCGAGTGGGCCGAAACCAATCAGGCCTATAAGGCGGACCGGGAAAAGCAGGTGTATTATTTTTCGATGGAGTTTCTCGTCGGCCGCCTGCTCGGGAACAATCTGCTGAACCTGGGCATGTACGACACGGTCCGGGAGGGACTGAAGGAGCTGGGCTGGGATTTGGAAACGATCGAGGAGCAGGAGCCGGATGCCGGTCTCGGCAACGGGGGGCTCGGACGCCTCGCCGCCTGTTTTCTTGATTCGCTCGCGTCCTTGGGGTATGCGGGCCACGGCTGCGGCATCCGCTATAAATACGGCTTGTTTGAACAAAAAATCGTCGACGGCCATCAGGTCGAGCTCCCCGATCCGTGGCTGCAAAAAGGGTATGTATGGGAGGAACGCCGGGAGGATAAGCGGGTTCCGGTCAGCTTTTGGGGACGGGTGGAGGTGTCCGAAAAAAACGGCAGGACCGTGTTCGAAACGGTCGGCGACGAAAAAATTTGGGCGGTGCCCTATGACGTCCCCGTCATCGGTTACGGCAGCCCGCATGTCAACACCCTCCGGCTGTGGAGCGCCGAGTCCGCGGTCGATCCGGCCATTCTGCGGTCCGGCGCCCAAAGCGGTCCCGCGAATAAAGGGTATTATCAATTTTTGGACTACAATCGTTCGGTGGAATCCATCTCCGAATTTTTATATCCGGATGATTCGGGGTACGAGGGAAAGCTGCTTCGCCTGAAACAGCAGTACTTTTTATGCTCGGCAGGACTGAGGAGCGTGCTGCGGACCTTCGAGAAGCTGGGATTGCCTTTTTCCGAGCTTCCCCGCAAGGTGGCCGTCCATATCAACGATACGCATCCGACGCTGGTCATTCCGGAGCTGATGCGGATTTTGATCGACGAGAAGGGGTTCGGCTGGGATGAGGCGTGGAGCCTGACGACCCGTACCGTGTCGTATACGAATCATACGCTGATGAGCGAAGCGCTGGAAAAATGGCCGGTCAACATGGTGCGCGAGCTTCTGCCGCGCGTGTACATGATTATCGAAGAAATCAACAAACGTTTTTGCGGCATGCTGCTGGAACGTTTTCCGGGCAGGCAGGACCTCGTCTCCCGGATGGCCATCATCGAAAGCGGCCAGGTGAAGATGGCCCATTTGGCCGTCGTAGGCAGCTACAGCGTGAACGGCGTGGCCCGGCTGCATACGGAGCTGCTGAAAAACGACGTCATGAAACCTTTTTACGGCTTGTTCCCGGAACGGTTCAACAACAAAACCAACGGCATCGCCCACCGCCGCTGGCTGATGCATGCCAATCCGGAACTCAGCCGCCTTATTTGCGACGGCATCGGCACCGGCTGGATCGAAAATCCCGAACGGCTGGAGGAATTGGAACGTTTCAAGAACGATTCGTTGTTCCGGGAAGAAATCCTCCGGATCAAACATGGAAACAAGCAGCGGCTTTCCGGTGAAATCCGGCAGAAGCAGGGCATTGTCGTCGATCCGGAGTCGCTGTTTGACGTACAGGTCAAGCGGCTTCACGGATATAAGCGGCAGCTCCTGAACGCGCTGCACATCATGCATTTATATCATGCGATCAAAGACGATCCGACCGTAGAACGCCTTCCCCGCACGTTTATTTTTGCCGCGAAGGCGGCGCCGGCCTATTTTTTGGCGAAATGCATCATCAAACTGATCCATGCCGTCATGGATACCGTCAACCGGGAGCCGCAAATGGAGGGCAGGCTGAAGGTCGTGTTCCTCGAAAATTATTCGGTTTCCCTCGCCGAAAAAATCATCCCCGCCGCCAACGTCAGCGAACAAATATCGACGGCAGGCAAAGAGGCTTCCGGCACGGGCAACATGAAATTCATGATGAACGGTGCGTTGACGGTCGGCACGCTCGACGGGGCCAACGTTGAAATGCATGAACGCATCGGGGCGGAGAACATGTTCCTGTTCGGCCTGCGTTCGGAGGAAGTCATGGATTATTACAAGCATGGAGGATATTGGGCAAGAGAAATCTATGAAAGCGACCCAAGGATCAAACGGGTGCTGGACGATTTGATCGTTCCCGGTCCTTTTTGCCGGCATGACCGCGAATTCGAGGTGATCTACCAATCGCTTCTCGACCATAACGACGAGTTTTTCGTGCTCCGCGATTTTGCGGATTACGCCGATACGCATGCCGCGGTTGAACGGGCGTATTTGGACGCGCAGGACTGGGCAGCCAAATCGATCGTCAATATCGCCCACTCGGGGCATTTTTCAAGCGATTGTACCGTCAAACGTTACGCGTCCGAAATCTGGAAGATCCATCCCGTGCGAAACGCGTTCGAAATCAGGTAAATGCTGCAAACGTTTTTCGAATTAGCGCCCAGACCCTCATTGGGGCTCATGGAATCCGGAATCCGATCGCAAGCGCAAGCGGCAAAAATCCCCTCCATACGCCGGCACGGGCACTGCGGTTCAAGGTTTTGGCCGCTGCAGCCCGGCGCCGGTCGCGCCGAGGGGATTTTTTCCTGTAGGGCATGCTGCTTATTATCCTTCGCAAGCGGCGTTGGTACCGCCGTCCCGCAGCAGATGCCGGTAATTCGATTTGACGAACTCCACCACTTTGTCGAAAATGATGCGGTGTCCCGCCTCGTTCGGATGAATGCCGTCGGAGCATAGGAACTTCGTGAAGTCGGGTTGCTGGAGAAATGCGCCGCGCACGTCGATCAATTTTGTTTTGGTCAGCTCGGACACTTTGAGAATCGTCGAATTGTAGCGTTCCTGCCACCAATAGATTTTCGTGACGCTGCCGAGCCATTTCAGGACGTTTTGCTGCGCTTCCGGATCGTTTTGGGTGACCCATTTGAAGTAATTGTCCGCGTTCAGCGGAGGCAGACTCATCAGAATCGGGATGATCTGCTGGCTTTTCAGGTCGTTGACCGTTTCCATCAGCACCTTTTCGAACGTATGGAAATCCGTTTTCGGGTGATGCTCGCGGCCCGGGTCTTTCGCAATTTCGTTCCAGTTATAATCGCAATCGTTCCCGCCGTATTCGATCAGCACGATGTTCGGCTTTTCCTTCATGACATCCCTTTTCAGGTTGCTAATACCCTTGAGCAGCGTATTTCCGAATCTTGCGGTATTGCGGACCGCGCCTTTCAGCTTGTTTTGGAGCAGCGAGACGTAGTTGTCCTCCAAGATCACGTATTTGTTGCGAGCCTCGTCATAAATGACGCCTTTGGAGATGGAATCTCCGGATACGATGTATTTGGCGCCGTCATTTCCGAATTCATGTTGAAAACCGCTCACAGCATCACCCCGTTTCCACTATTATTTCTTATAACTTCTATTGTAATGCAGTTTCTTCCCGCAAAGCAAATAACGGCGTTCGGCCGAGGGCTCGAGCAGCCTGCGTCCATTCGGGGGATCATCGGCCTCCGGCTTAAAAAAAAGGAAGCTCCTGCATCGGATCGCCGCAGCCCGTAAGTTCGGGAATGCAAGGATCGATGCAGGAGCTTTTTCGTGGCATAACATACATTTTACGATGATTTCGTCAGCACGGCGTTTGCCGGAGGAAACCGCAGCCCTTGGCCGCTCCGGGTCCGTTCATACAGCGCTTCGATCAGCTGCAGCGCCTTGATGCCTTCCTCCCCGTCAATCCAGAACGGACGATCCTCCCGGACATGCGCATAAAAGTCGGCAATCAGCTTCCGGTGGCTCGGCCCCCAATACGATTTGCCTCCGAAGTTCGATCGGGGCGGCTCGCTTAGAAGCGTTTCCCTGCCGTCTTTCCATAGGTACAGCGAATCCCGGCGCTGCGTCAACACGCCATGCTCGAATACGACCTCCAGCTCCACGGGCGAATCGGCGCGGTATCCGTTCGTTCCGTAAAACAACGCCCTGGCGCCGTTGGCGAAATCGATGCAGGCATGCGCGGAATCTTCCACCTCGATGGAATCCTCCAGCGTATCGCATGTCACGCTCCCTTTGACCGAGGTGATTTCGCCCCCGAACCATTGCAGCAAATCAAGGGTATGGATGGCCTGGTTGATCAGCATCCCGCCGCCTTCGGTGCTCCATTTGCCTCGCCACGCTCCGCTTTCGTAGTAGGCACGGCCGCGCTGCCAAGTGACGATGCCTTTCATGCAGACCAGCCGGCCCAGCTCGCCGGAGACGATATGTTCATGTATGATCCGCGAAGCGTCATTATAGCGGTTTTGGAACGAAACGCCCAGCTGGCGCCGGTTTCTTCTCGCTGCCTCGATCATGGCTTGGGCGGCCGCGGCGTTTTCCGCGATCGGTTTTTCCGTCAGGACGTGTTTGCCGGCCGCGAACAGTTCAAGCGCCATCTCGGCGTGCAGATGATGGGGGGTGCACAGGTGAACGATTTGGATGTCTTCCCGTTCAAGCAGCACTTTGTAATCCGTGGCGGCTTCGCATCCGTAACGGCTTGCCGCCCCTTGGGCTTTCTCCGGATCGGCGTCGATGACGACCCGCAGTTCGGCGTCTTCCAGTTCCGCAATCGAGCCGGCATGAAGGGGATGAATGGCCCCGCAGCCGATGATGGCTGCTCCTAACTTTTGCATGACGATCCCGTCCTGTCCGTTGAAATTTGGCATGGCCGCCCTGCATTACGAAATGCGAACGGCCATTTCCTGCGCCTTCAGGCATAATTCCGCAGCCTTGAAGGCATGCTCCTGCGTCATTGCATGTTCGGTCCGGTTCAGGCAGTCGAGGATGAGCTCGCCGAAAAACGGATAGCCGACCTGCCCATTTACGTCGAAGCGGCGTTCCCCGTCTTTATTGACCAAATATACATGGTCCCCGGCCGAATCCCTGGCGATGTCGATGTATTTTCGCAGCTCGATGTACCCGTCCGTGCCGAGGATAAACGTTCTGCCGTCGCCCCATGTGCCGAGCCCGTCCGGCGTAAACCAGTCGACCCGGAAATATTGGGTGGCCCCGTTCTCTCCGACCAGCGTGGCGTCGCCGTAATCCTCAAGCTCCGGATAGTCCGGATGGTTGTAATTGGCCACTTTGCTGTGCAGCACTTTCGCGTCTTTGTTTCCGGTATAAAAAAGGAACTGCTCGATTTGATGGCTGCCGATGTCGCATAATATGCCGCCGTATTTGTCTTTTTGGAAAAACCAATCCGGACGGGAGGACGCGCTCAGGCGATGCGGGCCGAACCCGGTGACCTGAAGCACGCGGCCGATCGCGCCTTCGCGGATCAACTGTCCCGCATATACGGCGGATTCGACGTGAAGGCGCTCGCTGTAATACACCATATATTTTTGGCCGGTTTCCCGGACTTTTGCCCGGGCGGCTTCCAGCTGCTCCAATGACGTAAACGGCGTTTTGTCGGTAAAATAATCTTTGCCTGCATCCATGACCTGAAGTCCCAGCGCGCAGCGTTCGGAAGGGATGGCGGCGGCCGCAACGAGGCGCACTTCCGGATCTTCGAGCACCTGCTCCAGACTGTCCGCTGCCTTTGCCCCTGGGAACTTGGAAGCGAAGCTTTCGGCTTTGGCATGATCGCGGTCGTACACCCATTTCAAAGTTGCCCCGGCTTCGATGAGCCCTTTGCTCATGCCGTGAATATGGCCGTGGTCCAGCGCGGCCGCCGCGAACACGAATTCGCCGGGCTTCACGACATGATTCGGTTTGCCCTGCGGGGCGTAGTTCATTCCGTCCTGTTTTGAAGCTGTCATCCGTTTACATCCTTTCGCGCATAAATTCGCCGAACTGCTTCAGCAGCTCGCGGGAGTCATATTGGGCGCTGAAGTCCTCGATGCCGAGGTATCCGTCGTATCCAACGCTTTTCAAGTCACCCACGAACGCGGCAAAATCGATGATGCCGTCCCGGAGCGGAGCCCACTCGGAGCGCCATTTGGCGGTTCCGTCCTCGCGGCTGCCTTCCTGCACGAAACGCGCGTTTTTGACATGCACATGCGCAAGGTAGGGACCCAGCAGCTGCATGCCCATGCGGTAATGCTCGAAACCTTCGTGCACCATGTTGCCCGGATCAAGCAGCACGCCGATATAGTCCGGGTCGCAGTGGCTGACCAGGCGGTGAGCCAGTCCGGCGCTTGGCGCGATCGTCCCGTGATGCGTTTCGACGACGCCTTTGACGCCGTATTGCTTCGCGAGCCGTTCGGCTTCTTTTAAGTAGCTCACGTTTTTTTCGTATAAATCCGGGTAGGATAACGTCTTATTGTAAGGGGCTACGCCGATCCGGATCATGCTTGCCCCAAGCAGGCGTGCCGTATGGAAGGCATGTTCCGTTTCGTCGAGCTTCATTTCGTTCAAGTAAGGGGTTACGCTCACGACCTCGAGTCCTTCGCCCTCGGTCACTTCCTTGAATTTCAGCATTTCCGGTTCCGAGAGCGACGGATCGATGGAGCACAGGTTGTTTCCCCAGAAGGAAGGCTGCTCTCCGGCTATGGCTTTCGGCACTTCCTTGAATCGCCATTCGACGCCGTGAAGTCCGGCTTCTTTGGCGGCTCGAACCAGCTCTTCGGGCGTCAGGTCCGGGGTGGCTACGGTAAATACGGAAAGTTTCATGTCATTTATGCCTCCTCGTTAAGGGATTAATGCGTTCCTTTTACGTCCAGGACAGCGGCTGCTGCAGGATCTTTGCGGAACGTGGAGTTTGCTATTTTTTCCTGAAGCTTTTCGTAAAATAGATCCTCGTCGAGCGGCAGATCGACCCAGTCGTCGGTCCAGGCGGACAAATGCATCGCGTTAGATATCGTCAGGCCGAGAATGCCTTCCTCGCCTGGCGCAAGCAGCTTTTCGCCGTGCAGGAGCGCGTTCGTGAAATTTTGCAAAATGCCTTTATGCTGCGGCCCGCCGCCGCCCGCCACCGGAATGTCGCATACCCAGCACTCCGGTTGCCCGAATCCTCCTTTGTATTCGCGGTTGAACTGAGGTTCGGGAACGCGTAGACGCCAGAAGGTTAATTTATCGTTTTCGATGACGATTTTGCCGTTGTCTCCGGTAATTTCAAAACGGTTCGTGCCAGGGCTTTCCCCGACGGTGGTCACAAACACGCCCGTGGCTCCATTCTCGTATTCGACGTAAGCGGTCACGTCGTCTTCGACTTCAATGTTCCGGTATTTGCCGAAATGGCAAAATGCCCGGACGCGTTTTGGCATCATGCCTGTCGTCCACTGCCACAGGTCCAGCTGGTGGGGATCCTGGTTCAGCAGCACGCCGCCGCCTTCGCCGGCCCAAGTGGCGCGCCAGCCGCCCGAATCGTAGTAGCTTTGCGAGCGGTACCAGTTCGTGATGATCCAGTTTGTTCTGCGAACTTCGCCGAGCTCGCCGGATTGGATCAGGTCGCGAAGCTTGATGTAGAGCGGATTCGTGCGCTGGTTGTACATGATGCCGAATTGCTTGCCGCTTTTCGCCGCCGCGTCGTTCATTTCCCTTACCGCTTTCGTATACACGCCTGCCGGTTTTTCCACCAGCACATGGTAACCGTTTTCAAACGCCTGAATGGCCATCCCCGGATGATCGTAATGCGGGACCGCGATCAGTACGGCATCCATCGCCTTGGAAGCCCAAAACGCTTCCGGCGTATCATACAGCTGCACCGACGCCGGCAAATGCTGCTTCGCCCATTTCAGTCTTTCGGGATTCGTGTCGCAGACGGCCGTGAGTTCGGCGCCGCGAATTTCCCCGCACAGGTTTTGGGCATGAGAGACGCCCATATTTCCAATTCCGATAATGCCATAGCGAACCTTTTCCATGCCGGAATTTCACCCTTTCTCTCTGCTATTCCCCCTAAGCTTAGCCCGAATCCGAAAAGATGAGAATGACCTGGATTAAGAGTGTTTTGCACAAAATTAAGGTGTTTTGGATAAATGGCCAATGGTACAATAAGGGAGAAGAAAAGGGGGAATGCGCTCGTGGAACTCGCGCTGGACATGGCCGGAAGAATGCCGGAAGGATTGACGTTGAACATCAGCTACGCCCAATACCGAAAAGGGTTTCCCGGCTGGAACCGGACGGAAATCGCCCCGTCGTTTCACCGGCTCTATTTTATCGCGGAAGGGCGGGGGTCGGTCACGCTCAACGGGGTCAAATACGAACCGAAACCCAATCAGATGATGATCATGCCGGCGGGCACGAATCAGATGGCACTGACCGATCAGGAAGATCCGTATTCGCGCTATTTTTGCCATTTTGACGCCCAGGTGGGGGAATGGCCCCTTTTTCCGGCGGACGGCAGCCTGTATATTTGCGACGCCCGCGACCCTGCTTTTATCGAACGGACTTTTCAAGAGTTGGTGGAGCTTTTCCATCGGGGAGGGCCTTTTGCCGTGCTGCGAACCCAGTCCTGCTTGCTGACGATGCTGGCGTGCTGCCTGGAGGACGGGGGATACACCGATTTTTGGAAAAAATTTATGCAGCAGACGGAACGGAGCAAGCTCGGAAACGTATTAAGCTATATCCAAACGCATTTGCATGAACCGATGGAAATCGAACAGTTGGCGGAAATCGTACATTTGCATCCGAACTATTTCATCCCTTATTTCAAAAAAATCATGGGCGTCACGCCGATGCATTACGTGCAGCGCAAACGGATGGAGGAAGCCAAAAGGCTGCTGACCTACACCGATACCGCCATTTCGGACATCGCCGATCAGATCGGCATGCAGCTGGCCTATTTTTCGCGGCAGTTCAAAGGTTATACGGGCCTATCGCCTTCGGCCTACCGGGCCTGCATTCGTTGAAATCGGCTTGCTTTGATGCGAAGCGGAGTTTCCTTACCTAAGTATCGATTTCATGGTTCCAAAGTAAGTTTTTGCAAAACGCGTATTGGAAGGCATCCCTTGATTGGGTAAGATATGGATGGTTTACGCCCCTAAAACAAACGAAAGGTGAGATGCGAATGAAACGCGCCATCGTCAAACCTCTGCTGACGGTTTTAAGCCTGGCGGTTGCCTTGGTCATGATGGTCCCTGCCGGTTCGGCCAGCGCGGCCGATTCCAAGTGGATCAACAAGGTGCTGGCCGATTACAAGGCCTATAACCAGAAAGTGACCTCTTCCTATAAAAACTATCAGGAGCAGATCGATGCCAGCTATAATCAGTATTTGACGCAATACACGGCGACCATGACCGAGCTCGAAAGCAAGGTACTGTCGGATCTGAAACAATGGGACGAGAAGCTGGAAGCGGACTATAACGAGTTGAAGGCAAAATACGGGGACGACCGGAGTAAAACTTCGGCCCTGAGAACCTATGACAGATACATTAACCAAAATTTCAATGGCAGCCCGATGAACCTTTATGCCACCGCGGCCAACCGCAATTACCGGGACAGCACCATGTGGGTCTACAATAAGGCGCTGAACGAAAATTTCATTGACAGCAAAACGTGGAGATACAGTAAAGCGATCAATCCCAACTATCTGGACAGCGCCGCATTCAAATACAGCAAGGCGGTCAATGAAAACTATTACGACAGTCCGATGCAGAGACTGAAGCACGCTTCAAGCAAAAACTTTTACGGCAGTCCGATTTATCAATACTACCACGGCAAAATCAGCAAAACGAAGGCCCAGCAGGAATACGCAAAAATCTATAAGAAGCAGACCGAAAGGCTGAACGCCATTGTCGCGAAAAGCAAGCAGGATATTGCGAACAGGGCGGCGGTTACGCGGCAAGAGCTTGATCTGCTGCATGCCAAATCCGTTGACGTTCTTGAACAGCGGCGGGAAGAAGCGCTGAAAAAGATTTCGGATCTGCGCATCGAAATTTGCGGGGAAGGGCTTAACTGGCAGCCTTTGCTGAAGAATTCCGCCCAATAAGGTCTGATCCGTTATTTTCCTAATTCATGAAGAAACGAGGCAAACCTCCGCGAAGGGGATTGGCCTCGTTTTTATGTTTACGCAGGGTTTGCCGCACTTTTCAAGCGACTGCCTCTATCCGTTTTCTAAGGATCTCATTTTATCGGACTCCAAAATATCTTCGACGACTTCGGCAAGGGTAACGCTGGCGAGCGATTGCTCCATTGCGTTTTGGGCTGCTGAAAATTGTTTGGTCAGCGATTGTTGGATATTGCGGCCGACGATACATTCCGGGTTCGGGCGTTCATGGGAGTTGAATAAATCGTTTTCGGCCACGACGTTCACCGCCTTGTATACATCGAGAAGCGTTATGTTTGGCAGTTCTTTGGCCAGTTCGGCCCCGGCCACCCCGGCACGAACGTGTACGAGGCCGGCGCTTTTCAACATGCTCATGACTTTGCGGATCACGACGGGATTCGTGTTGACGCTGGCAGCGATGTACTCGGAAGTATTGGTTGCCTTGTCTTTGCTGACGGCCAGCAAGCACAAAATGTGTATCGCTACGGAAAATCTGCTGCTGATGGACACCTTGACCCCTTCTTTCTTCCTTAACGAATATAATCATTTATAACATGACCATACTATCGTTACAAGTAAAGCTCCGGATGGAAAATACGCTCAAAATGAGACGGTTGACAAAGCATTGAGTTGTAACTAAAATGATTACATGTAGTGTATTAGATTACAGGTGATGATACCATACGGGAGGAAAACATATTATGAAAATCGCAGTCATCGGAGCCAGCGGGAAAGCAGGGAACCTGATCGCTCAAGAGGCCGCCAAGCGCGGACATGAAGTAACGGCCATCGTAAGAAACGCATCCAAGCTGCAAGGCGGGTATTCTTCCGTCATCGAAAAGGATTTGTTTGATTTGGCGGCAGCCGATTTGCAGCCGTTCGACGTCGTGGTGAACGCTTTTTCGGCGCCACCGGGCAGCGAGCATCTTCACGTGGAAGCGGGAAGAGCGCTCATCGACGCTTTGAAAGGGGCACCGAATACGAAGTTGTTTGTCGTTGGCGGGGCTGGCAGCTTATTTGCCGACGAAGCCAAAACATTAAAAGTGATGGATACGCCGGACTTCCCGAGCATTTACTATCCGACGGCATCTAATCAGGGCAAAAACCTGGAGGACCTGCAGCAATCGGAAGGGATCACGTGGACATTCCTCAGCCCATCGGCATTTTTTGATGCGGAAGGAAAAAGAACGGGCTCTTACAAAAAGGGAAAAGACCATCTGCTTGTGAATTCCAAGGGCGAAAGCTACATTAGCTATGCAGACTATGCGATCGCCGTGCTGGACGAGATAGAAAATCCGAAGCATATCAATGAACGGTTTACGGTCGTAGCCGAGCATCTATAATATATAGAACGAATAGAATCGATTGAAGTTGAGGAGAGCGGGTCTGCCTGAGCATAAGCGGCTCGGGCAGACTTCTTTCATCTATAGAAAAGAAGAAGCGACAATAGATTTGAATTAGATTTAAATTTGTAAAATTTTTCTGCTTGCCGCAGGCGTTGAATCATGGTACATTATAAATCCGGCCGACGAAAACGAAGGCAGGGCCAAGAAATAAAAAAAAGAACTTCAAAAAAAGTTCTTGCAATCTTAAAAAGAACATGATATTATATAAGAGTTGCTGCTGAACACAACGGCAACAACGAAAACGAAATGTTTGATCTTTGAAAACTGAACAACGAGTGAGATATGAGGTTTCGGCAACGAAACCGAAATGCGAAGCAAATCGGTCCAAGCCTATGGCTGGATGGTTTGCGGAGCACAAATGAGAATTAAATTCTCGTCAGATTCAAAATGAGTCACAAACTTTCTTGGAGAGTTTGATCCTGGCTCAGGACGAACGCTGGCGGCGTGCCTAATACATGCAAGTCGAGCGGACTTGATGAGGAGCTTGCTCCTCTGATGGTTAGCGGCGGACGGGTGAGTAACACGTAGGCAACCTGCCCGTAAGACCGGGATAACTACCGGAAACGGTAGCTAATACCGGATAATTTATCGCTTCGCATGGAGCGGTAATGAAAGACGGAGCAATCTGTCACTTACGGATGGGCCTGCGGCGCATTAGCTAGTTGGTGAGGTAACGGCTCACCAAGGCGACGATGCGTAGCCGACCTGAGAGGGTGAACGGCCACACTGGGACTGAGACACGGCCCAGACTCCTACGGGAGGCAGCAGTAGGGAATCTTCCGCAATGGGCGAAAGCCTGACGGAGCAACGCCGCGTGAG
>NZ_CP150205.1:1107500-5120000 GCF_037969745.1 Paenibacillus sp. FSL W8-0194
CCGAATGCCATAGACTGATTGACCGGGAGTCAGACAGTGAGTGCTAAGATCCATTGTCAAAAGGGAAACAGCCCAGACCATCAGCTAAGGTCCCCAAGTGTGTGTTAAGTGGGAAAGGATGTGGAGTTGCACAGACAACCAGGATGTTGGCTTAGAAGCAGCCACCATTTAAAGAGTGCGTAATAGCTCACTGGTCGAGTGACTCTGCGCCGAAAATGTAACGGGGCTAAACACACCACCGAAGCTATGGCTTGATGCTTGCATCAGGGGTAGGGGAGCGTTGTATGCAGCGTTGAAGGTGTACCGTAAGGAGCGCTGGAGCGTATACAAGTGAGAATGCCGGTATGAGTAACGAAAAGATCAGTGAGAATCTGATCCGCCGAAAGCCCAAGGTTTCCTGAGGAAGGCTCGTCCGCTCAGGGTAAGTCGGGACCTAAGGCGAGGCCGAAAGGCGTAGTCGAAGGACAACAGGTTGAAATTCCTGTACCACCGTAAACCGCTATGAGCAATGGGGTGACGCAGGAGGGTAGTGACGCAGACTGATGGATGTCTGTCCAAGCAGTGAGGCTGATGTGTAGGCAAATCCGCACATCGTAAGGCTAGGCTGTGACGGGGAGGGAAAATTACAGTACCGAAGGTCATGATCTCACACTGCCAAGAAAAGCCTCTAGCCAGGTGAAGGTGCCCGTACCGCAAACCGACACAGGTAGGCGAGAAGAGAATTCTAAGGCGCGCGGAAGAACTCTCGTTAAGGAACTCGGCAAAATGACCCCGTAACTTCGGGAGAAGGGGTGCCCCGGTAGTGTGAATAGCACGAGGGGGCCGCAGTGAAAAGGCCCAAGCGACTGTTTAGCAAAAACACAGGTCTGTGCGAAGCCGTAAGGCGAAGTATACGGGCTGACGCCTGCCCGGTGCTGGAAGGTTAAGGGGAGCGGTTAGGGAGTAATCCCGAAGCTGTGAACCGAAGCCCCAGTAAACGGCGGCCGTAACTATAACGGTCCTAAGGTAGCGAAATTCCTTGTCAGGTAAATTCTGACCCGCACGAATGGCGTAACGACTTGGGCGCTGTCTCAACGAGAGATCCGGTGAAATTTTAATACCTGTGAAGATGCAGGTTACCCGCGACAAGACGGAAAGACCCCATGGAGCTTTACTGCAGCTTGATATTGGATTTGGGTACGATCTGTACAGGATAGGTGGGAGCCTTTGAAACCTGAGCGCCAGCTTAGGTGGAGGCGACGTTGGGATACCACCCTGATCGTATCTAGGTTCTAACCTGGTACCGTAATCCGGTACGGGGACAGTGTCAGGCGGGCAGTTTGACTGGGGCGGTCGCCTCCTAAAGAGTAACGGAGGCGCCCCAAGGTTCCCTCAGAATGGTTGGAAATCATTCGAAGAGTGCAAAGGCAGAAGGGAGCTTGACTGCGAGACCTACAAGTCGAGCAGGGACGAAAGTCGGGCTTAGTGATCCGGTGGTACCGCATGGAAGGGCCATCGCTCAACGGATAAAAGCTACCCTGGGGATAACAGGCTTATCTCCCCCAAGAGTCCACATCGACGGGGAGGTTTGGCACCTCGATGTCGGCTCATCGCATCCTGGGGCTGAAGTAGGTCCCAAGGGTTGGGCTGTTCGCCCATTAAAGCGGTACGCGAGCTGGGTTCAGAACGTCGTGAGACAGTTCGGTCCCTATCTGTCGTGGGCGTAGGAAATTTGAGAGGAGCTGTCCTTAGTACGAGAGGACCGGGATGGACGTACCGCTGGTGCACCAGTTGTTCCGCCAGGAGCATGGCTGGGTAGCTACGTACGGACGGGATAAGCGCTGAAAGCATCTAAGCGTGAAGCCCCCCTCAAGATGAGATTTCCCAGTATGTAAGACCCCTTGAAGACGACGAGGTAGATAGGTTGGAGGTGGAAGTGCAGCAATGCATGGAGCTGACCAATACTAATCGGTCGAGGGCTTATCCTAAATGACCCACCAAAGTGAAGAGCAGCTTCGCAGCTGATTCCAAGTACTTTAGGCGGGGCCCGGAACAAAAACCGGGAAATGCTACGGAGTATTTAAAACGCAAACGTTTCGTATCTAGTTTTCAGGGAGTCAAAACAACTTTTTGAAGCTCAAGTGGTTTCGAAAGGCAAGTATGACTTTCGGCATTTGGCGATGCCGATTCCTGTACATATCGTATTGAAATTCAATCGTCAATCAAGATGAAGCGAATTTCACAAACGATTTTGAAGCTGCGATGTTGCAGCGAAAAAATCCCGTTTGGTGGCGATGGCGGAGGGGTTCCACGCGTACCCATCCCGAACACGACCGTTAAGCCCTCCAGCGCCGATGGTACTTGGACCGAAGGGTCCTGGGAGAGTAGGACGCTGCCAAGCGGAAACCACATCCTTTGTGGTTATTTTTTTGCGAAACGTTCCCCGATAGCTCAGTCGGTAGAGCACTCGACTGTTAATCGAGTTGTCACAGGTTCGAGTCCTGTTCGGGGAGTTCAATTCCAATAAAATGTTTGAAAGCTAAAAGCAATCATAATTATTGGATAAGACGCGGAGAGGTGTCCGAGCTGGCCGAAGGAGCACGATTGGAAATCGTGTAGGCGTCACAAGCGTCTCGAGGGTTCGAATCCCTCTCTCTCCGCCAGCATTTCAAACTTTACATATTAAGGCCCGTTGGTCAAGGGGTTAAGACACCTCCCTTTCACGGAGGTAACAGGGGTTCGAATCCCCTACGGGTCACCATTATTTTCCCATGATTGGGACGAGAACCCAGTTGGGTTCATAGAAAATTTAAGGAGACTTAGCTCAGCTGGGAGAGCATCTGCCTTACAAGCAGAGGGTCGGGGGTTCGATCCCCTCAGTCTCCACCATTATTCCTCAAAGCGAAAAGCTTTCAGGATTCATAAAGGCCTGGAACCGTGGTGTAGAGGCCTAACATGCCTGCCTGTCACGCAGGAGATCGCGGGTTCGAATCCCGTCGGTTCCGCCATCATTATTGTTCTCTAGGATCATCTTACTCAATCATTGCGCCGGTGTAGCTCAATTGGTAGAGCAACTGACTTGTAATCAGTAGGTTGGGGGTTCAAGTCCTCTCGCCGGCACCAGAATTGCATATGGCGGTCGTGGCGAAGGGGTTAACGCACCGGATTGTGGCTCCGGCATTCGTGGGTTCAAGTCCCATCGATCGCCCCATTTATTCTAACTATTGGGGATTAGCCAAGCGGTAAGGCAACGGACTTTGACTCCGTCATGCATAGGTTCGAATCCTATATCCCCAGCCATTTTACTCAAGGCAATTACGAGCCATTAGCTCAGTTGGTAGAGCACCTGACTTTTAATCAGGGTGTCGAAGGTTCGAGTCCTTCATGGCTCACCAGTTTTTCAATTGCGCGTGTGGCGGAATTGGCAGACGCACTAGACTTAGGATCTAGCGTCTTCGACGTGGGGGTTCAAGTCCCTCCACGCGCACCATGAATATGCGGACGTGGCTCAGCGGTAGAGCATCGCCTTGCCAAGGCGAGGGTCGCGGGTTCGATTCCCGTCGTCCGCTCCATTTAACTGTTTACCTTCTTTTCGGGATGTAGCTCAGCTTGGTAGAGCACCTGGTTTGGGACCAGGGGGTCGCATGTTCGAATCGTGTCATCCCGATCTCTTTCTTTTTTTCACGCGGGTGTAGTTCAATGGTAGAACTCCAGCCTTCCAAGCTGGTAGCGTGGGTTCGATTCCCATCACTCGCTCCATATAGATTTAAAATCAACACGCCGGAAAGGCGTTTTTTTGTTATATGGAGGTTTGTGGGGAAGAGAATCCACGCGCTGGGTGCGACCGTCCGTGCAGACATTTCCGGGAATGACCCGATCAGGACGCGCGTCAACATCTACCTCTAGGTACGAGCCGCAGGCTCGCCTTTTAAATCGAGATGTTGAGTATTCCCATCACCCGCTCCATATAGATTTAAAACAAACACGCCGAAGGGCGTTTTTTTGTTATATGGAGGTTTGTGGGGAAGAGAAGCCGCGCAGCGTGGGTGCGACCGTCCGTGCAGACATCTCCGGGAATGACCCGATCAGGACGCGCGTCAACATCAACCTCTAGGTGCGAGCCGCAGGCTCGCCTTTTAAATCGAGATGTTGAGTATTCCCATCACCCGCTCCATATAAATTTAAAATCAAGACGCCGAAAGGCGTTTTTTTGTTGTATAGTAGTCCATTCAGGTTCCTCCGGTTTTTGGATATTTCCTGGTGCAACCGCCGCCTCAAAAAATGATGATCGGAATAAGCATATAAAAGGAAGGGTATGATTTTCAAAAACAGAACGGCTAGGCCCGAGAAATCCTGCGGATAGTAAGCGGTTTGCACAAAAAGGAGGTCATCCGAATGAAAAAAGTGTGGATCGATGCCGGACATGGCGGCAAAGATTCGGGGGCTACCGGAAATGGTTTGCAGGAAAAGGATGTTGTTCTTGCGATAGCATTAGCCATTAAAAAGCGTTTGGATTCGGAATATGAGGATGTACAGGCATTGTTATCCCGAAGCACGGACGTGTTTGTCGAACTGACGGACCGGACCGGCCAGGCTAACGCCGCGGGCGCAGATCTTCTGATTAGCGTTCATTGCAATGCGGGAGGCGGCTCGGGCGGTTTTGAATCTTATCGTTATACGTCGGCATCGGCAGCGACGGTGAAGCTCCAAAACCTGCTCCATACGGAAATCATGGCTGGGTTGAAACCTTTTGGCGTCGCGGATCGAGGGCAAAAGACCGGGAACCTGCACATGTGCCGCGAGAGCCGGATGCCGGCCGTTTTGACGGAAAACTTATTCATCGATGTCGCGTCCGATGCCGCCAAGCTTAAACAGCCGGCCGTGATGGAGGCGATCGTAAGCGGGCATGTCCTCGGAATCGCAAAATATTTGGGGCTGAAAAAGAAAGAAACTCCCGCCCCGGACGCCCCCGAAGTAACCGTAATCGCCAATGGCAAAACGCTGAGCGGCGCCAAGCTGGAGGATGGGGTAGTCACGGTGCCTCTGCGTGCAATTGCCGAAGCCTTAGGGGCGAATCTTACGTGGGACAATCAGACGAAAACGGCTACCATTACGAAATAAATTCATACGTTTAATGCCTCGAATATAAAAAAGGGCCGCTTTCCAAGCGCCCTTTTTGCTTCTGAACATACCCTGCCCCAATGCTATCCTGTTATAAACATTAACCTTGTTCTAACCCGTTTTTTTCACGAATTGCTTTTGTTTGGCCATGCCTTTGGCGGACAGCTGGTACACCGTGACGTCATAAACCCCGGTATGTCTTGCCGCATTCGGATCCCGCTCAGGGTTCCATTTTAGATTTTCCCGCTCGATTTCCACCTGGATGGTGTTGGCCGAAAGAAATGTCGCATTGACGCCTATGCCGCCAAACGATTTTCTAAGAAAAACCTTTCCGTTCTTGTGCACTCCGACCACCTGGACCATGCTTCCGCCGGTAGCGCCCGACAGATACAGCAAAAACGTGTCTCCGCCGGATGCAACGGTAAATTGAACGGCGCCGCCCGTGTTGATCCAGGATTCGTCGGCTTCGCGCCACACTTTTTTTCCGTTCAGCTTGATGACCGGCAGGAATCCCAAGCCGTCCACGTTTTCTTTGTCAACGACGAGCCCGTTCAAAAGCTTCATGGGAAGCTTGGAGGCGTCCATGCCCAAATAAAGCTTGGGATACGTTTTGGCCGCAGACGGGTTCGATTTTGCCGAAACGCTGGCAGCAGGCAGCAGCAGGCAAAATATCAACACAATTGATAAGAGCTTTTTCATCCGTGTTTCTCCATCCTTCTCACGATGTTGTCGTTCATGAACCTCAGTCCCAAATTATACCATACCCATCCATCATTCATCTACCAAATATCATCAAATGATCACAGGGTAAAAATATGAATATTGACAGATCATAGGAAACGGGGGAATATCAGAGTGAAAAGAATCATAGATTCATAATCAAAACATAGATTCATATCCTTGGGGAGGCTGCGATGAAAAACAAAGTGAAGGTCGGCGTAATCGGTCTCGGTGCCCGCGGCATGGGATTATTGACGGGCGTTATTTTGCATATGGACGACGTCGAGGTCGTGGCGGTTTGCGACAAATACGAGGACCGCGGCGAAGCCGCAGCGAAAGCGGTTGCAGAAAAGGGCGGCGCACGTCCTTTCGTGACGCGGGATTACCGGGACGTGATGGCGCTTGGCGATATCGACGCGGTCGTCATCGGCGCTTCGTGGGCCGACCATATCGATATTGCGGTGGCCGCGATGGAAGCCGGCATTTATGCGGCATGCGAGGTAGGCGGGGCTTATTCCGTCCAGGAATGCTGGAAGCTTGTCGAAGCGTACGAACGCACCCGGGTGCCCTGCATGATCATGGAAAACTGCTGCTACGGCCGGGACGAAATGATGGTGCTCAACATGGTGAAGCAGGGCGTGCTGGGCGACATCGTACATTGCGCCGGCGGCTACCATCACGATCTGCGAAGCGAAATTGCCTTTGGAAAAGAAAACCGCCATTACCGCTTGAACAATTACATCCATCGCAATTGCGAAAACTATCCTACGCATGAAATCGGGCCGATCGCCCGCATTCTGAACATCAACCACGGGAACCGCATGGTTTCGCTGGTATCGATGGCTTCCAAGGCAAAAGGCATGCAGGAGTATGTCCGCAAGGAAAAAAGCGATGATGCCGAGCTGATGCAAACGGAATTCCTGCAGGGCGATATCGTGACGACCGTCATTAAATGCGCGCATGGCGAAACGATCACGATTACGCTCGATACGACGCTGCCGCGTTATTATTCCCGGGGATTCACCGTCCGCGGTACGAAAGGCATGTACATGGAGGACAACCATTCGATTTATTTGGACGGCGTGCATGACGATTTCCATATGGGATGGAAACCCCAGTGGGGCAACGCGGAGCAATTCAGGGAACAATACGAGCATCCGGTATGGAAAAAATATATCGAAGAAGGCGTCAAAGGCGGCCATGACGGGATGGACTGGCTTGTGTTCAAAGATTTTTTCGAAAGCGTGAAACAAGGGACCGAGACGCCGCTGGACGTATACGACATGGCCGCTTGGATGTGCATCTCCGCTTTGTCCGAAGAATCGATCGCTTTGGGAGGACATCCGGTGGCGATTCCGGACTTCACCAACGGCAAATGGATGAATCGTTAATCCCCGGCAACATGAACCGTGAACGTTAGGCGGAGAATACTTTAATTCCTTCTTTGGCAGAATAAAACCTATCCATATTCCACGAAAAAGGGGAAATTCGAGATGGCAAACGTAAACACGGCCATAATTTATTACAGCTCCGGCGGCACCAACTACCAGCTGGCGCAATGGGCTGCCGAAGGCGCAAAACAAGCGGGTTCCGAGGTCAAAGTGCTGAAAGTGGCCGAAACGGCGCCGCAATCGGCGATCGATTCCAATCCGGCCTGGAAAGCCAACCAGGAAGCGACGCAGCATATTCCGGAAGCCAGCCTGGCCGACCTGGAATGGGCGGACGCGATCATTTTCAGCATCCCTACCCGTTTTGGCAACATGCCGGTGCAAATGAAACAATTCCTGGACCTGACCGGCGGGCTCTGGTTCCACGGCAAGCTGATGAACAAGGTCGTCAGCGCCATGGCTTCGGCGCAAAACCCGCATGGCGGCCAGGAAGAAACGATCCTTTCCTTGTACACGAGCATGTACCACTGGGGAGCGATCATCGCGGCGCCGGGATATACCGATCCATCGCTTTTTGCGGCAGGCGGCAACCCCTACGGCACATCGGTTACGGTCGGCCAGGACGGAAAAATGATCGAGGACGTCAAGGAAGCCGTGATGCATCAGGCAAAACGCACCGTAACCGTCGCCGATTGGGTGAAAACGGGTTTGGGCAAACCGTAATCCGAAACGCCGGATTCTTCGGTTCCCCCGAAAATTCGCAGCAAAAAAGGCTGGAACTTGGGATTGCAAATCCCAAGGCCAGCCTTTTTGTCGAGTATCGGAGCTCAGTTAAGAGACTCTCATTATTGCACTTTTACGACGAGGGCATTGCTGATGAGGCGTCCGGGAGCCGTCAAATATTTGCCGTTGTAATACAGGCCGCTGGATGCGCCGCCGTCCAAATTCATCGCTTGGTAAGCGCCCGCTTGGCGCATGATTTCCGCGAGCTGCGGAATCGTCGCCCCGCCCGTCGTCAGCAAAATCAATTTATGGTCCTTGGTAATGCCGAGTGCGCTGCGTGCCCCGCCGCCCGTCAGTATCTTCGGATCTTTGAACCCTTCCTGCTTCACGTTCAGCGACACTTTGCCGTTAAGCAGCAGGCGCGGGCCGGCCTGAAGTCCTCCCTCGATGCGCCCTTGGTCGTACGCCGTCTTGAAAGACAAGCCGGAAATCAAGCTTGGAAGCTGGTTTTTGTCGTAAGCAAAAATGACCCGCTTGTCGCCCGGGCTTGCCATCTTAATGGCGCCTTTGCTTAAAATGTAGCCGTAGGGGGCTTTGTAGCTGCCATTCGTGTAAGCGTCAAAAAAGGTGCCGTTGATCGCGACGGCCGCGCCGCTGCGTTTGGCGATGCTGCCGAGCGCTTCGACCTTGCCGGGCGTATTGCCCGCCAGCACCACGTCCAAATGAACTTTGGGATTCATCAGGTCGACGGTAACCATCTGCGCGGCGATGGAACGGGAGCCGATTTTAAAAGTCTTCTTTTCGCTTACGACCGGCTTGGCTTCGGCTTTGCCGTTATTGCGGATGACGACGGGCAGAACTTCCGACGAGCCGTTTGCGGCGATGGTGACGGCATTGCTGTCTTTCAGCCAGGCAAGCTTGTAGCCAAGCTCTTGGCTTACGAGCTGGGCAGGCACGTAGACGACCCCGTTGTCCCTGTACGGCGCATCCTGAAGGGAGACGGAGCGGCCATTGACGTCAGCTGTTTTTTGACCAAGGGTCATCGCTATTTTCGTGGAGCCGTGCGTGATTTCAAGCCGTTTTGCGGCGTCGTTCCACAGGATCTGATTCCCGTCAAAACCGTTAAGGAAACGGACGGGCAAAAAAGAATGGCTGGTTTTCGCATCCATGACGACGACGTTCCGCGGCGGCGCCGATGCCAGCGCGGCAGGCATCATGCAGACGAATGCGAGCAGCAAAAACGCGATTGATCTTTTGAACATATGTGCTGTAATCCCCTTTTGTATGATCTATTCCTGCATGTGTAATATCGGAATAATCATGCTTTTGTTGAATAGGGGATAGGACTTTGTTTATATTAGCCGGAGGTTATTCCGCTACCCGTACGTAAAAGCGTTCTCCATGCCTGTCCACGACGACGGGCGATTCGAAAAATCCGCTCAGGTTTTCCGCCGTCAAAATGTCTTCCGTTTTGCCGCTGCCGACCGCTTCCCCGCGTCTCATGAGCAGCACATGGCTGAAGGCAGGCAAAATCTCCTCCGTATGATGCGTGACATAAATCAAGGTCGGGGCGTTCGGCTGGCGCACGAGCTCCGCAATGCTCTCGAGCAGGCGCTCCCGCGAAAAAATATCCAGCCCGTTGCAAGGCTCATCCAAAATCAAAATGCGGGGGTCCGCCATCAGCGCGCGGGCGATGAGGAGCTTCTGCTTTTCGCCCTGGGAGCAGGTCCGGTATTCGCGGTCCCACAAATGCCCGCAGCTAAGCGTCTCCATCAGTTCGCGGGCCCGCTCGAAATCTTCGTCGCTCGTTTTATCGTACAGGCCGATCGTGGCGTGTTTGCCGCTGATCACGATATGCTGCGTGCGGTCCGAAGCGTACAGCCGCTCTTGGAACGAATTGCTGACCCAGCCGATCGATTTGCGCAATTCGCGCAGGTCGACTTCGCCGAACAGATGGCCAAGGACGCGCACCGAGCCCTCCGAAGGCCAGATATAGCCGTTGACGATATTAAGCAGCGTCGTTTTTCCCGAACCGTTCAGGCCAAGCAGCGCCCAATGCTCCCCCGGTTTGACCTGCCAGCTGACATCCTTCATGAGCGTATGCTGCCCGCTTCTCCAAGTAATGTTTTGAATATCGATGATCATGTTCGTATCTCCTCTCTCCAGTCCTGATTAGAAATGTCGTTCTCCACATGTTAAAACAAATCCGCGCGCTGTCAATACCGCCGCCCGGCCCGGCAAAGGCGGGAAGCGGCCGGCATTAACGGATTTCCCTTCATCTTACCCGGGTTATGGAGGCGTTGTCGCCGCGATAATTGCTGGCCTTGAAAGCTTTTTTTGCTATAATGTCAACAGGTGAAGCGATGATGGAGATGAGTATTCGAACAGAACGGATGGAGCTTTTTAAGGGCGCCGACCGGTTTTCGAACCGGTCCCACCGCCACGGGCATTGGTATCAGGTGACCGTTCCGGTTCAAGGCGTATGCCATGTTACGATGGAAAATAAGCCTTACCGGCTGAACGGGGGCGAGGGATTGATCCAGCATCCGGGAACGGAGCATTTTTTGCGGCTTGATGCGGATTCCAGCGTGATCATCATCAAAATCCGCGAGGATGCGCTGGGGCTCGAGCAGGCTTCCGGCAGTCTGCCGGAATTTGCGGTCCGTCAGCGGATGGATCCGGGGGAGCTGTCCCGCCTGTTCCGGCATTGGACGTCGGAGCTGATGTTCGGCGATGCGCCGGACCCGCTTGCGGCGCAGGAGACGGAAATCCGGGTGCTCCATTATTTGCGGGCAACGCTGAACGGCTCCATCCCGGAACGCGGGCTTGAAAGCAAGGTTCGCGATGTGCATATCCATCAGGTGCTCGAATATATGCACGCTTATTATGCGGAGGCTGTTTCGGTCGATGACCTGGCCGCCGTCGCCAAGCAAAGCCGGTTTCATTTCATCCGGAATTTTCGCGAATGCACGGGCGTTACCCCGTACCAGTATCTGCTGATGCTGAGGGTGGACAAAGCCAAGCAGTTGCTCAAAAGCTCCGGCGATTCGGTGGCGGACATCAGCTGCAGCCTCGGCTTTTCCTGCACGAGCCAGTTCCACAGGGCATTCCGGAAATTCGCCGGCATGACGCCGGGCGAGTTCAGGCAAAGCTGAAACTGGGAAGGAAAAACGGCGGATTTGAAAGTGCTTGAAAACGGGCCGCGGCTCGTTTTTTGTTCAAACTGTTCTTTTTTGAAGAAGAGAGGGGATAAACGATGCGCAAAGAAAGCTTTATCAAACCCGATCCGGCCGGCTGGCTTCAAAAGTTTCGTTTTTCGATTCCGATCAAGGTGCGCTACTGCGAAACCGACATGCTGGGACATGTCAACAATGTGAGCTATTTTATGTATTTCGAGCAGGGGCGCATCGAATATTTCGAAAATTTGGGCTTGTTCGATTCGATGTTCGGCACGGAAAAGGTTGCCGTCGTCGCCGATCTCGAATGCCAATACCTGGAGCAAATGTACCGGAGCGACAAGGTTCAGCTTCATGTGCGGGTTGCTTCGATGGGAAGATCGTCCCTGGACGTGGAGTATGCGGTGGTGGCGAACGACCGGCTCAAGGCGGCGGGACGCGGAGCGATCGTGCTGATTGATACGGGGAGCGGCAAAAGCACGCCGATTCCGGATGTTGTCCGCGGGGCGATTGCCGCTTTTGAGCAAGAAGGCTTGAGCGGGGTTTAAGGTTTGGGCTGCAGCTTATTTTTTACTTAAGGAGTTTTTACGCATATGGCGAAATCGAAGTTTTACGTCGTTTGGGAAGGGAAAAAGCCGGGGGTTTACGCCACTTGGGCGGAGTGTCAGGCCCAGGTAAACGGCTATCCGGACGCCAAATATAAATCGTACGAATCCCGCGCGGAAGCGGAGGCCGCATTCAAAGACGGATGGAAAGGCAACTGGGGGCAAGGCAAGTCCACGTCCTCCAAAACGGCCGGAGGCGGGAAAGCCGGAGCCGGTAAACCTTCGCCTGCAGGCGAAAAAGAGATCGTGTACGACAGCATTTCGGTGGACGTGGGCACCCGCGGCAATCCCGGCCCGGTCGAATACAAAGGCGTCGATACGAGAACGGGGGAAATTTTGTTCTACGTCGGGCCGATCGAAAACGGCACGAACAATTTGGGGGAGTTTATCGCCATCGTGCATGCATTGGCTTACCTGAAGAAGCTGGGCAGCAGCAAAACGGTGTACACCGATTCCCAAACCGCTTTGGCCTGGGTTCGCAAGAAAAAGCCCGCAACGACGCTCGCCAGGAACGAGTCCACGCGCAAAATTTGGGAGCTCACCGACCGTGCGGTGCAGTGGCTTGAAAACAACACCTACGAAAACAAAATTTTAAAGTGGAACACGGAGAAATGGGGCGAAATCAAGGCGGATTTCGGGCGGAAGTAAGCCGCGGGGCATGCATGGGCATGGACAAGCCAAACAGCGATACGATCGTATCCGCTGAAAGCGAAGGACGTTTCTCGCCCCCGCGAACCCGATCGATAACAGGAAAGCCGTCCCAAGGCCGACATGACCGGCAGGGACGGCTTTTTTGCTTTCGGACGGCCCGATCCTAGCAGCGAACAGAAGCAAACATGGACGGGCCGTGCCGCCGTTACTCCGGTTCCCCGTATTCCAGCACGACCATCTGGTGGCATTCCAGCTCAGGGATGACGTACGTTAATTTCTCGCCGTCTTGCTTAAAATCGAGCGGCTTCCTTTGCGGAGCCAGGTATACGGCGTTGACGGCTTCGGGAATGCGGAGCTCCATGGATACGTGATAGACCGGCAGGATGTCCTCGATCACTTCGACGCCTTTCCCCCGCCTTACCGGCGAGGCGTACAGCGCATGCTGCACGTATCGGGATTTCGACGCCTGCTTCTGGAGGGTGACGGTGCCTTGGGCCTTCAAGGTAGTGCGCAGCGTAGGCTCCGGCAGCAGGCGGCTCAGCGCGTACAACACCGTTTCTTTCAGCACAAGGCTCCCTTTCACGGCATAATCTTCGAAGACGTTCCAGGCGATATAGATGCCATTGCGGCTTTCGACCATGCCCGGACCGCCGTCCCTGCCGCTGCTTGGCGTATGCTGATGGGAGCAGAAGGCGAACGCGTCCCGGTTGAAATACGGGTCTTCCCTCCGCCCGAGCTCCGTGCCGGTCTCGGTCAGTTCGATGCGCTGGCCTTCCGAATAGAAGACAAACGCCGCCTCGCCCAGGCTTGCGAGCGGGTGGAGCGGGCGGTAATAATCCGGACGGTAGGGATTCGCTCCGGCATGCCGAATGCCCAAATCCAGCGCAAAACCGTCCCGGTCCGCCCACAGTCCCGATTCTCCCGTCGCCAGCAGGCGTCCGCCCTGGGCGAGATAGGCCGACAGCTTGGCATGCAGAGGTTCGTCGATGCGGATCCGGTCGGGCAAAATGACCACTTGATAGGCGTCAAAATCGCTTTCAAGGTCCACCACGTCAAACAGGATATGGCCTTCGGTCAGCATGCGGACAGCCCCTGCATCGGCTTGGCCGGTAAAGCTGTCATGCCCGCCGTCCGCTGCATGCGAGCCGGCGGCTTCGACGGAAAGCAGGGCCACGTCGGCTACATTCGCTGCATCGCGGCACCATTCTTCTTTCGCCTCTACCTCCGCATAAGCGCTGCCGATAAGCCGGTAGGTCGCTTCGTCCATCCGTCCCAGGGGATGAAGCTGGTCGCCGATCGAGCAGGCCGCCCCATGGGCAAGGCTGAGTGCCGTCTCGTAGCGGAGCGCGTTCGGATGTTTGTACCCTCCGAATTCCCCCCAGGTGGTGTGGAACTTTCCGGTCATGCCGAGGAAAGGCGTCCCGAGCGGCTGCACGTAACGCGCCGACAGCGGGAAATGGTCGTAGCCCCAGCCGCCGGTAGGGAGCGACTCCAGCTCAAGGTGCGTGTTCATCCCGGCCAGATCGCGGCGGCCGCGCCGGATATGGCCGCCGTTGTGAAACACCGGCAGGCCGGGGTTGAGGGCATCCACCGTTTCCCGGACGCGCCGGGTGTAGTTGGCGTAGGTTCGCTCCCATAACGGTTTCATGCCTTCCGTGTCGCGCGGGTCGAGCCCCTCGGCCCTTGCTTCGGCGACGCAGCTCGCGCAATAGCATTCCCTCACGCCGACGATGTCCAAAAAGATGCCGTCGGCCTCGTAGTTTCGGACGACCTCGGCGATTTGCGACAGCAGAATGTCCAGATAGGGGGTATTCAGGCACAGCAGGTGATATCCGGGCCTGAACAAATCCTCGCTGCCGCCGTAACGCGGGCGCACCCACCACTCGGGATGGCTGACGGCCAGCCTTTCGTCGAATCCGGCGGATAAGTAGACGGGCGTCTTGACGTCGATGTCATGGGCTGCCTCGATCATTGCCCCAAGAAGGTCAAAAGACAACCTCGGATGGATGCGGTTGGCTTCGGACGGGTGATAGGCCCATCCGTGATGGCATTTGGAAAAGACCGTGATGGAATCCACATGCCCAAGCTTCAGCATCTGTTGGAACTGTTCTTTTTCGAACCTGCTGCCAATACGGTCGATCGCTTCCGACGTATGAAAATCGAGGTGTACCTGGCGAAAACGCATCGTGAATGTCCTCCTTTGGTTTGGAAAGGGATTTCTTTTCCTAAAGGTAACGGAAATGCAGCCGGCGAACTACACAAAATAGCGACTTAATATCGCACGATATCGACCTTCACACCATGACCGGAGTGCCAAGGGATGTTAATATAGAACATAATGGATCCGTTTTCAGAAGTACCGGTTTTATTGGATTTAAAACGATATCGATCTGAACAAGGGAGGGGAGCCCGGTGAAATGCCTGGAGCTTGCGATCCCGCCGCTGCCGTCGCTGGTGACCGTCGGACATGCGATGTGGGTGCCGGGGAACTGCCATTTTGAAAGGTCATTTGACGTGTATGACGTCATCTTCGTCAAAAGCGGCGCCATGTATATGCGGGAGGATCGGGAGGAATACGTGATCCGGGGCGGGCAATTGCTGGTGCTGGAACCGGGCAAAACCCATGCGGGCAGCGCCCCGTGCACGGAAGAAACGGAGGTCTACTGGGTGCATTTCAAGCATGCCGCGGCGCTCAGAAGGCTGGACGCAAAGGACATTCCGTGGTCTGCCGTCCTTCCGCAGGGGCGCGACAGCGATACGAAGCCATCCGATCAGACGATGTACCTTCCGAAGCATGGCGACGTGCCCTTCGCCAAACTGCTGCCGGCCTTAAACCGCATGGTGAAACTGAATGCGCAGCTGTCCGTGGAGGAGGCGCTGCAGCTGCAGACGTTGTTCGGCGAGCTGCTGGGCACGCTGCAAACGGAAGCGAGAGCGAGGCCCGCCCCGCGTTCGTCCGAGCTGGCGAAGGAAACGGTTCTCTATTTGCAAAACCATTGGAGCGAGCCGTTCCATTCCAAAAGCATGGAGGACGCGCTCCATTTTCAATTCGACTATATTACGCGCTGCATGAAAAAATATACGGGCATGACGCCGCTTCAATACGTGCACCATCTTCGGATTTCCCATGCGGTCACGATGCTGGCGCAGACCACCTTGTCCGTGCAGGAAATCGCTGAAAGGGTCGGCATCCCGAACGCCAGCTTTTTCGGCAGGCTGTTCCGCGAGCGTATGGGCATCACGCCCGGGCAATACCGTCTTCAACGGCAGCGCCAATTATAAGGCAAGAAGATGGCTGCTGAGAGCGGGGCGATTTCTTCAACCAAAGTACAACCTCACCTAATTCAAAGTGATAATAGATCACTCTGTTGTACATTCACTGAACATTCGGAGGAATAGAAAATTGATGATCGTATCTTTTAAAGACATAAAAATGGCACTCGTCTTGCTTCTTTTGTTCATAATTACCGTTACGGGATGCTCCGCCAAAATGCCTGTATCTCCAAACGAAGATCATTCTTCAACGGATCTGCCTCAAAATACGTCCACCACCACCGAGACCGGGAATGAAACACCTCTTGCCGAAGTGACGAACATATCATCAAACCCGCCGGTTGAGTATGATCCTGCCTGGCCGGACCGAACGGTACGCTCCTCGAGCGGGCATCTTGTGAACAGTTGCGTACCAGAGAAGCTGCGCGATCAAGCGACTACTTTGACAACCAGCGACGGAGTGTATCTGTCGGCACTTGTGCTTGGGAGCGGAAGCAAAGGGGTTCTGCTGGCACACGAGCAAGGCTACAACATCTGCTCTTTTCTTGACATGGGTACTGAACTGGCTGATAGCGGATATCTGGTCGTTATCCCTGAATATCGCAATCACGGCGCCTCACAGAATTTCCCGGAGGATAATCAGAATATAGATCGTGATGCAGACGCAGCCTTAAGCGAACTCAAACGATTGGGTGCACAAAAAGTGTTTTTGGCAGGAGCCTCATGTGGCGGTAGTACAGCAATCATTGCAGGCGTTCGTCAAGAGCTGCCTGTCGAGGGACTCATTATTCTTTCTTCTCCTGCACAATGTGGCCCGCATGATGCGATTCCAAGCGTCAAAAAGCTGAAAGCGCCATCCCTGTTTGTTTTTTCACCCGGTGATTATGGAGGATCGATTGAAAAAGAAGTGCGCAAATTATATCAAGCATCCGGAGCAACGGATAAAGAGCTCATTGTGGATCCAAGCGGATATCACGGAACCGATATGTTTCATAAGGGGGAGCAGGGTGACGCATTAAAGTCCAAACTGATTGATTTTGTTAAAAAGGTATTTCATTAAAGTAAACTCGAAAAAGCCCCGCACTCCCGAATCGTTCATGCCATTCCGGGGAGGACGGGGCTTGTTGAAGAGGTTCGAATGTATAAGTTCTCAGGCTAGCCGGCATCGACATCACGTTAATCGCGACAAATGAAGATGGGGGTTCGTCGAAAAAGCATCTTTCTTATTTCCCGGTTGCCCGTAAAATCTAAAGATCCGCCGCGACGCGGAAACCGGTATTGCCCGTCGAGCTGTCCGGGGTATTGCCGCTTCGGGCCGCCACGCGGTAACGGTTGCAGTAGGAATGATGGCAAAGGTAAGAGCCGCCCTTAAGCACGCGCGCCTCGCCCTCGGCGGGTCCTGCCGGGCGCTCCGTCGAGCCGCGCTGCCCGGGATCGCGCGTAAACCAGTCGGCGCACCATTCCCAAACGTTGCCCGAAACGTTATAGAGGCCGTACCCGTTCGGTTCATAAGCGTCAACCGGGGCGGTGCCGAGATATCCGTCGCTGGCATGGTTTTTCGTCGGAAATACGCCCTGCCAAATGTTGCACCGGTGCTCCCCGTTGGGACGGAGGACGTCGCCCCACGGGTAACGTTTGCCTTCGAGCCCTCCGCGGGCCGCCGCCTCCCATTCGACTTCGGTCGGCAGGCGTACGCCGGCCCATCGGCAGTAGGCCTGGGCATCGTTCCATGAGACGTGCACGACCGGATGGTTCAGCCGATCGGCAATGCTGCTTCCCGGCCCTTCGGGCGCTCTCCAGCAGGCGCCTTCAACCCCGTGCCACCACGGCGTTTGCTGAGGCGACCCGACGATGGCGACCTTCCCGGGTTCGGGCAGCAGCAGGTGAAACACGTACGACCAGCCGAATTGTTCCGCTTCCGTCACATACCCCGTGCTGTCGACGAACGCCGCAAAATCGGCATTCGTTACGGCGTAGGGCGACATGCGGAACGATTGGACGCGCACCCGTCTGGCCGGCCCTTCGGCATCGGAAGGGAACCCTTCCTGATCATCGGTGCCAAGCCAATATTCGCCCTCCGGAATGACGGGCCATGAAGAGGGATCCGGGCGCAAAGCTCCGGGTGCCTGCGATTGGCTTGCGTGAGCCGCTGCCGCGGCGGTTAGGGCTTCGGCCGGCGTCCGTGCCGACTCCATGGCAGGGGCGCCGCAGCCGGCCGATCCGGCGACGGCTTTCCTTTTTGCCGCGCAGCAGGGAGAAACGTGGCGGTCTTGATGCGGTTCGTGGTCGGGTTTGTTGGGCATTCCGAACGTGGATGCGGCTGACATGGCGAAAACTCCTCTCTGGGTGGAAGGTTCAAACCGATTAGACGGTCAACTGGCTCAGCATCATTAACGCGGCTCCGATGGCGATGGCTTCGTCGCCGTACGTGCCTCTGCTGAAAATCACCTGGTATTTCGGATAATGATAGGTTTTGCGGATGGCCGTTTGGGTGGCCGTATAAAAAAACAGATTCGATTCGGTCATGAGCGGGCCGCCTAAAATAACCTTTTCCGGATTCAAAATGTTCAGCAGATTCGCAAGGCCGACGCCGAAATACGCCGCCGCTTGCGTCACGATTTCGGTCACCATCGGGTCCATTTGCTTCAGCGCCTCCATAATGTCCGGATATTTGGCCGGCTCCCCCGGCGGCAGCCATTGCCGCAAAACGCTGCCGCGGCCGATGCGCAGCCTTGAGTTCACTTCGCGTTCAATGGCATAAACCGACGCATACGAATCAAGCGCCCCGTAATTGCCCTGCGGCGTGCGGTAGGGGTGGCCGTCCGCCTGGATGATCATTTGGCCGAAGGAGCCCTCCATATCGACGGCGCCGTGAATGAGCTTGTTGTCCGTCATCATGCCGAGGCGAAGGCCCGTGCCGGCATGGACGTATAACATGTGGCGGAAATTTTTGGTGCGGTTTGCCCAGGATTCCGCGATGAGCGCCGTATTGGCGCCGTTGTCCAGCATGACGGGACAGCCGAGCCGTTCCTCCAGCAGCTTCACGATCGGCACATGGTTCCAGCCGGGAGCGGCAAACCATTCGGGTTCTTCGATGATGCCGTCCTCCCTGCTCAGCGGCCCGACGGCGCCGATGCCCATCCCGATGATCCGGTCTAGGGCGATCCGGTGTTTGTCCATCCATACGCCGGCTTGCCCGGCCACCCGCTGCAGAAGGGCCGCGGGCGTGGTTTCTTCGGTCATGCGCCATTCTATGGCATCGATTTTGTTGCCTGCTAGATCAAGCAGCACAAGCCGGGAGGACACCCGGGATATGTCGAGCCCGAAGGCATAACCGTAGCTGGCGTTCACCCGATAAAGAATCGGGCGCCGTCCGCCGGTGGAGGCTCCAAGACCGCTTTCGGTGATGACCCCGATGGAGACGAGCTCATCCAGTACGCGCGTTAAGGTGCTGACCGTAAGCCCGCTTGCGGCGAGCAAATCGTTTTTGGCGATCTCCTGCATCCGGCGGATGTCCTGGAACAGCTCCTTCGCCTTGGGCGACGGGATGCGGCTTTGCGCATCGATTCGTTGGTTCTTTTCATTAGGCATATTAGGCATAAATCACAATCCCCACAATCCCTGAAACGATAATCATGGCCAGCGGATGCACGCGGAAACGAATCATGGCGGTCAGAGCAGCGATAAAAATGGCGATGCTGGCAAACGTGCTGAAGGAAAATCCGGTAATAAAACCGGAGTGGATCGTCATCGTGTAAGCGGCGTATGCAATCAAGGCGATCACGGCCGGCTTCATGCCGTTCAGCGCCGCTTGTATCCACTGATTATCATACACACGGTAAAAAACGGTAGCAACCAGGAACATGACGATGGCGGAAGGCAGCACGATGCCCAGCGAAGCGACCAGGCTGCCGATCCATCCGCCCGCGGCATAACCGACATAGACGGCGCTGTTCATGGCCACCGGCCCCGGCGCCATGCCGGCAATGGCGATCGCTTCCGTATATTGCTCCGCCGTCATCCAGCCTTCCTTCAGCGCGGCGTGTTCGATGACCGGAAGCATGGCGTACCCTCCGCCGAAAGACATAAATCCAATTTTGAAAAAAGTCCATAATAGCTCCAGCAGCATGATCTCTTCCTCTTCTCCCCAAGCGGGTATCTATTCTCGGACTTCCGGGCGTTCCGGAAGCTGCCGTTTAATCCGATATAAAAAATTGAATATTCATGGTCCATATGGGACCGGCCCGATGCGATCATCACGGAATTTACATGGGAGGATGGTCGCCCTTGTTCTCGGGGGAGGCTTTTTGCGGATCCCCCATGGGGGACGCTGCCTTGGCAACGATGCCGATCACGACGCCGACCGCCAGGACGAAAAGGGGCGGAATCGGAAAAAAGAGCAGCAGGACGAGGCAGGCGGCGGCGATGCCCCATGCCAAAGGATGGTTCAGCGCCTCTTTGCGCATCCGGACCGCCGCGTAGATGATCAAGGCGACGACGGTGGGTTTGATGCCGTGCAGCGCCGCCTGCACGTAACGGTTATGGCTGAAGCCCGCCGCAGCTGCGCATAAAACGAGCATGATGAGGATCGTCGGCAGGGAAATGCCGGCAACGGCGGCAAGGAGGCCGGGAATGCCGGCCACGCGGTAGCCGACCAGCGCGGCGACGTTGACTCCGATGCCGCCGGGAGCCGCGCCGGAAAGCGCGGTCATCTCGCTCATTTCCTTGGAGCCCAGCCATCCGCGGCGTTCCGTGACTTCCTTATCGATGACGGGAAGGATGGCGTAGCCGCCGCCGAAGGTGGTGGGTCCGATTTTCAAAAAAGAAACAAAAAGCTTCCCGCATAAGCGAAGCTTGCGTTCTCGGTTGGCTTCCATGATTTTTGCTTCCTTCTTTCCATGACTTCCTGAGGTGTTCGCTTTCAGTATATCGCACTTTATTTCTTTTTGGAATAAAGAAAGGCCCTTATTTGCTGGCAGAGATGAACAAAACGGGATCGAAATCAAGAAAACGAAGGAAAATCCATTTACTTTCGATCAGAATGGAGGTTAAATGGAAATGATTTCGAATCCATGTTTTTGAATTCATCTCCTGGGGAGGGGAACGTCCTTGAATCGGAACAAACCGAATGTTTTGCTGATTACCGTGGACCAAATGCGTTACGATTGCCTGAGCATCGCAGGCCATCCCGTGGTGGAGACGCCGAATTTGGATGAGCTGGCCCGCACCGGCGTGCGTTTCGACCGCGCCTACTCCGCGACGCCGTCCTGCATTCCGGCTCGGGCGGCGATTTTTACCGGGAAGTCCCAGACGGGCCACGGGCGCGTCGGGTATCAAGACCGCGTGCCGTGGCGTTACGACCGCACGATGCCGGAGGAATTTGCGAAGGCCGGATACCACACGCAATGCGTCGGCAAAATGCACGTATACCCGGCCAGAAACCTGATGGGGTTTCACCATGTCGTGCTGCACGACGGGTATCTGCATCATAACCGGAATAAGTACAGCATCCCGGTCTCCGAACATTACGACGAAGTGGACGATTACTTGCATTGGCTGCGCCGGCAGGAACCCGGTGCGGACCTGATCGATTCCGGATTGGACTGCAACGCCTCGGCGGTGGCCCGCCCGTGGCATCTTCCGGAAAAGCTCCACCCGACGAATTGGGTCGTCACCGAATCGATCGATTTCCTTCGCCGCCGCGACCCGGGCAAGCCGTTTTTTTTGTGGATGTCTTTCGTCCGGCCCCATTCGCCGCTGGATCCGCCGCAGGCGTATCTCGATTTGTACGAAGACGCGGAAATCCCCGATCCGCCGGTCGGCGATTGGGCGATGACGTCCGATCCCGGTTTGGAAGGGTACAATCCGACGACAAGCCGAGGCATCGTCCCGAAACGCCGGCTCAAAAAAGCGACAGCCGCCTATTACGCGCTCATCACGCATATCGATCATCAAATCGGCCGCTTTATGCAGGCTCTGGCGGAATACGGCGAGATGAATGACACGGTCATTTTGTTTACCTCGGATCATGGGGAACTGATGGGCGACCATCATCTGTTCCGCAAGTCGCTGCCTTATGAGGGAAGCGCGCGGGTGCCTTTTATCGTCAATGATCCGGGGAACCGCCTGGGCCTTCAAAGGGGCAACGTGGTGGAGGAGGTTGTGGAAATGCGGGACATTATGCCGACGTTGCTGGATGCCGCAGGCGTGCCGATCCCCGATTCGGTGGAGGGGGGCAGCGTGCTCCAGCTGGCTTCACGGGCTGCCGAACGTCAAGGCGTTGCTTGGCGTTCCTACTTGCACGGAGAACATTCGCAAGGCAGCCAGTCCAATCATTGGGTTACGGACGGCAAGGAAAAATATGTCTGGTTCTCCCAAACCGGCGAGGAACAGTTTTTCCAGCTCGGCGAAGATCCGCAGGAGCTGCATAACGCCATCCGCGACGAGTCCTGCCGGGAACGGATCCGGCACTGGCGATCGGTGTTGGTTCAGGAGCTGAAGGATCGCGAAGAGGGATACTCGGACGGCGAACGGTTGATCGTCGGGCGAACTCCGGCCGCCGTGCTTTCGCATGTCCCCGGATGACCGCAATGGCTGCCTTAACGGCAGCATCCGGCGACCGGCATGTCAATCCAATGAAGGAGGGGGAATTCGGTGATCCTTGAAGAAGCCGTCGATACGGTCGTCTCCAGTTTGAAGAAAGACGAATCCGTGCAGGCGATATTTTTAAAGGGTTCGATGGGTAGAAACGAACATGACGAATTTTCCGATATCGATTTGTATTGTCTGGTGAATGCGGAGGATCTGGATATGTTTCTTCCGAACCGCATGCGGCATATAAGGGCGTACAAAGAACTGCTGTTTTATGACGAGATCTTTATCGTTGCGCCGCAAATATTGGCCGTATACGAAAACCTGGTCCATCTCGACCTGTTCACCGTGACGAAAGAAAACTACGTTGCCAAAGATTTTATCAAGGTGCTGTACGACCCGGACGGAAGGCTGGCTCCATTGGCCGCCAAGCAAAACCTGGCTTTGGAGCCGGCGGAGTTTCAGGATGCCGTCGACGACGCGGTATGGTTTTTGTATCAATATCACGCCGCCTCCCGCAGAGGAAACGATCTGTGGAGCATTCAAACGCTTCACAACGCGATGACGAATCTCTCCAAAGCGTTATTGCATAAATACAAGCCGGAGCGGGCGCAGCTTGGCATGAAGGATATGGAACGCTCCTTGCCCGAAGAACAGGCGGCCGCGGTCAAACGGATCTATGCCCACATGACGCCGGAACATCATAAAGAAGCTTGCAGGTTCATGGTTGATTTGATGCTGCGGGAAGAAGCCTGGATCTTTGCCCATGTACCCTCCCCTTTGAAGATCAAGCCATTATGGGACGTGATGAAAAACATAGGATCGGCCGACCCGCGAACGAAGGCGTGAACACCCGGGATCCGGCCCTGAAGCGCAAAAAGAACCCTGTTTTCCTTCAGCTGGAAGCAACAGGGTTCTTGGCGTTCGTTTCACGGTTTCAGGCATCCCGTTACCAATGCCTTTATTATTTGGCGCGGATATCCAGGACTTCATACTGGATGACTCCCATCGGTGCGGTCACGCTGATGACGTCGCCGACGGACTTGCCGATCAGCTCTTTGCCGAGCGGGCTTTCGTAGGAGATTTTGTTGCTTTGCACGTCGGCTTCCGCCGGACTTACGATCCGGTATTCCACGACTTCGTTGAATTCCCGGTCGTTCAGCTTGACGTAGGCGCCTACGCTGACGACCGAAGCATCGGTGCTTTTGACGACCCGGGCTTTGGTGAGCATTTTCTCCAGCATGATGATCCGGGTTTCCATGAACGACTGGTCGTTTTTAGCGGAATGGTATTCGCTGTTTTCCTTCAGGTCGCCGTAACTGATCGCTACCTTCAGACGTTCCGCAAGCTCTTTGCGCTTTACGGTTTTTAATTCCTCCAGCTCGGCCTTCAATTCTTCCAGCCCTTCGGGAGTCAAAATGATTTCTTCATTTTCATTGGACATATCGCAACACCTCTCTCTTAAATTGTACACGAAATGCCGGCTAAAACGAAATATCCGAGAAATTATCGTTATAACCAAACTTTCTTACCGGTGCGGCACGTTTTCCCTTATGCTTCACATATAAGGGAGTTAGCACAAAAACATCCCGTATTTCAAGGAGGAATGCATTCTGAAAACGATGTTTACATACAACTGGGCCGTACGCGAGGAATGGTTGAAGTGGTGCGAAGAAATAAGCGAAGCCGAGCTGCTTGCAAAACGCGCCGGCGGCGTCGGCGGGATCCTGCATACGCTGTTTCACGTCATCGATGTGGAGTGGAGCTGGGTCCGCTCACTGCAGGGCAAAAGCGACTTCGATGAAAGCTTCGACGACTATCGGAGCATCCGGCAAGTCCGCGAGCTGGAGGACGTATTCCGCCCTGAAGTTGAAGCGTTCGTGCTGGACTGGAACGACGGCTTGGAGGACTTGGTGTACCGCGACATCGGCGGGGACTGCAAAGAACGGGTCCTCACGTGGGGAGAAGTCATGCGGCATATGATCGCCCATGAAATCCACCATATCGGCCAGCTTTCGGTATGGTCGCGCGAAATCGGCAGAAAACCCGTGTCGGCCAACCTGATCGGGCGCGGCCTGGCTTCAGGCATCACCGGCTGATTTCGGCACCCGTCTGCCTGTATGTTATACTGGATCTGACGATTTTTGGCATGGAAACCGGGCAGTATAAGGAGGCGGATGATGGAAAATGGATGCTCCGATTCATTTGATCGAATACGAAATCGCTTTGCTGGTGCGGCTTACGACGGCACACAGCCCCAAGCTTGGAAGTCTTGACCGCTCAGAATATCTTTTGCTTAGCGAGCTGGAAAAATTCAGCCCGCTGGCCATTAACGCGCTTGCCGACCAGCTGCTGCTGAATTTGTCCACGGCGAGCCGCCAGGTGGCTGTGCTTGAGGGGAAAGGTTATATCCGGCGTTATCCGGATTCGAATAACGGCAGGATCAGTTTGGTGGAAATCACGCCCGAAGGACGGGACATTCTCCGCAAGGTTCAGCAAGCGCGTTACGCGGCCTATGCCGACATGCTTTCCGGTTGGTCTCCGGCCGAGCTTGAGCAGCTGCGGGATCATTTGACCCGGCTGAACCGGGATTTCAAAGCGTGGAACAAATAAGGACCATATGAATATGGCTGGTTTGGCTAAAGGAGGCGGAAGATATGTTGAAAGCGCTAAAATATCCGATCGTACAAGCTCCGATGGCAGGCGGTGTGTCGACCCCTTCATTGGCTGCGGCGGTGTCGGACGCCGGCGGACTCGGTTTTTTGGCCGGAGGTTACAAGACGAGCGAAGAGCTTGAAAAAGAAATCAGGGAGCTGCGTGGACGGACCGCAGCGGGCTTCGGCGTGAACCTGTTCGTGCCCGGTCCGGATACCGCGGATCCCCAAGCCCTGGAAGCGTATCGGGAAAAGCTTCTGAAGGAAGCGGAAACGCTGAACGTATCCCTTGGAGCCCCGGACTTCGACGACGATGATTACGCCCGCAAAATCGCCTTGGTGAAAGCCGAACGGGTGCCGGTCGTCAGCTTTACGTTCGGGTGCCCTGCCAAAGAAACTGTGCAAACGCTTCAGGAGAAGGGCATCGAGGTGGCAGTCACCGTTACGAATCCGGCGGAAGCGGCGCTGGCTCTTGATGCCGGAGCGGATGTGTTATGCCTGCAAGGGGCCGAAGCCGGAGGCCATCGGGGAACTTTTTCGAACGATCCGAACTTTCAGGAGGATATTGGGCTGCAGGTTTTGATCCGGCTCGTCCGAACGTTGACGGATAAACCGGTCATCGCGGCCGGAGGCATCATGGACGGAGCGGGCGTAAGGGCGGCGCTTGCCGCTGGAGCGGACGCGGCCCAATTGGGGACGGCGTTTCTGTTGTGTCCCGAAAGCGGAACGAACGCCGCTTACCGGAAAGCGTTAACCGATCCCGAATTTACCGCTACCCGCATCACGCGTGCATTTACGGGCAGAAGGGCAAGGGGGCTCGTGAACAGGTTCATGGAAACGTATGATGCGGAGGCCCCGGCTGCATATCCCCAAGTGCATCATCTGACGCAGCGCCTCCGAAAAGAAGCCGCCGCGCGCGGCCAAGCCGACTACATGTCGCTGTGGGCCGGTCAAGGGTACCGGATGGCCCGGGCGATTCCGGCAGCGCAATTGATCCATGAACTCATGATGGAATTTCACGGGAATTAGAACTTATAGCTCATCAAGAAACGAGATATGCCGCCTTCGGGCGGTTTTTTTCTTTTCCAAACAAAAATTGGCTATTGCATGTTCAAAATTACATATTGTATAATACAACTTGCTGTTTACAATATATAATCATTTCCGAAAGAAATCGCTGAGACAGCGGATTATCACCCGCGGATCCCAACAAGAAAGGAGGAGTCCGATGAAAACGACGTCGGGCCGTCTAGCGGCCATCTCGGAATCGGTCAAAATGCCGCTGCCGTCGTATTTGATCATTTCGATTTTGACGATCTTTGCGATCGGTCCGCAGTATTTTATCAATCTGTCTTACATTATGAATCAGGTCATTATCCAGAACGGCCTCGATCTCAGTTCGAACGATCTCCTGCTCCCGTCCACTTTGTCCAACATCGCCTTTGCCTTAGGCGTCCCTTTGGGCCCGGCATTCACCCGGAAATGGGGGCTGCGGAGCAATTATCTCCTGTTCGTCGCGATATTTTTCGTCGGCTCTGTGGTTAACGTGTTTGCGGGGGATTCGGTTTCCTTAACGATCGGGAGAACCATTCAGGGGTTAAGCGCGGGATGTTTGTTTCTGACCATTTTGCCCGTCAGCTTAAAATCGTTTCCCAATAAAATCCGCAACTATTTCCTGCTGATGGTCATCACCGGTTTGTTCGGGGCAAGCGCGGTCGGCGCCATCTTCGGCTCCGTATCGCTGAGCGTGGGCGCATGGCGTTGGCTGTTCATGCTGAACATCGTTTCCACGGCCTTGTGCCTGCTCGTCGGCTTTATCGGGTTGCCGCAAAGGAAGGAAGAACATGAGACGCAGCCTGTCGGCAAGTTCAACCTGTTCCTGCTCGTGGCACTGATGCTTTCGCTGACGGTGCCGCTGTGCAATTTGGTGGACAAAGGCTTTTCCTCGCTGTACGTCTGGCCGTTTTTGGCCGTCGCAGGCATACTTCTGGTTCTGTTTATCATCGCGGATCTCAAATCCCCGAATCCGCTCGTGCCGTTTCGCACATTGAAGGCGCCAAAACCGGTCTCGGGAACGGTCATGGCGATCGCCTCGCATGTCTGCCTCATTTTGGCGATTGCGGGGATCAACGGCTTTTTGCGGAATAACCTGAACCTGCCGTACCGGTATCTCGTTCATTTTTACATCTGGTTTTTTGTCGGCATCGTGGTGACGGCCGTTTTGAAAACATGGCTGTTTGACCGTCTGGGCGCCGGGATTCTCGGCTTAGCCGGTTCGCTGGCCGTCATTTACGTCAGCCTGCAGTGGCGCGGCATGGGGCCGGACGTTTCCTTGCAGACGCTGTATTTCCAAATCGCGCTGCTCGGGGCCGGCGTCAGCATGGTGCTTGTCGGCGGAGCGCTGGGGACGGCGCTAGCGGGCGATATCCACCAAGCTTCGATGAGATCGGTCACGCTGCATTCGATCCGCAATTTTGCGGGAGCAATCGCCACGCCGCTGCTGGGATGGTATTTGACGCGGCAAAACGCCGTCAATTATGAAGAAATCCGCGGCCGTCTCGGTTTGTTCGGCGGGGAGGCCAAATCGGAAATCGCAGGAATGACCCGCGGCCTCATCAATGAAGGGCTTCCAGCGGCCCAAGCCCAAAGCATGGCCTCGTATGAACTGATTGTTCATACGAAAAGGGCGGCGATTTTGGGCGCTTATCACCATCTGTTTACGATCATGGCCTGCGTGGGCGTGATCATGCTGCTGGCCTCGGTAGGGAAAATCGTCACCGGCAAAGGCAGATCGCTTGTGCAAAAAGAAAAGCGGCTGATGATGCCGAAACCTGAATCAGCCGATCTTGCGCCAAGCGCCATACATTTTACGAAATAAGGAGAAACGATCGATATGATTAGCCGTACCCGATTAATCATCGCCAATGTTGTGGGCGTGCTCGTCATCTGCTTTTTTATAGGAGCAGGCGCCTATTTTTATTACGAAAAAGCCAACTTCATCAAAACGGAGGACGCCGTCGTGGCTGCCGACATGATGCCCGTCGTTGCTCCCGCCCCAGGGGTGCTGACAAGCTGGAACATACAGGAGGGGGTCGACGTAAGCGACAAAAGCATCGTCGGCGGCGTGTCCGACGGCACGAAGACGATCCCTGTCAGCTCGCGGATGAAGGGCAAAGTCATCAAAAACGACGCGCGCGCGGGCGTGCCGGTGCAGGCCGGCCAGGTGCTTGCGCAGGAAGCGGACATGGATCATTTGTACGTCATCGCCAACATCAAAGAAACCCGGCTGAAGGACGTTCGAATCGGCCAAAGCGTGGACGTTACGGTCGACGGCGATCCGGACGCCACCTTCGAAGGCGAGGTCAAATCGATCGGATATGCGACAAATTCCGTATTTTCCGTCCTGCCGCAACAGGGCTCGACGGGCAGCTACACGAAAGTGACGCAGAAGATTCCCGTCAAAATCTCGATCAACCAGGCGTCGTCCAAGGTGCTGCCCGGCATGAACGCTGAAGTGAAAATCTCGCTGTAACGATTCAAGAACCTTGCGTTTCCATAGGGAAATGCAGGGCTCTTTTTGCTTTATTCTCCGATATACCAGTGGAAATCACCAAAAGAATCGGGGTATGATAGGAGGAAAGCAATCATAGAGGATTTTGCAGAAATCCCGCAGCAAGGCAGAATTTACGCGGAAATTAAGGGGTTTATGATGAAAAATGTGCTGGTTACGGGATATCGCGCGCATGAGCTGAACATTTTCGGGCAAAAGCATCCGGGAATCGCGTATATCCAAAAAGCCGTAACCGCCAAGCTCGTCCAGCTGGCCGAGGAAGGGTTGGAATGGGTCATTTCGCCCGGGCAATACGGCGTCGATTTATGGGCCTGCGAAGCGGCGATTGGCTTGAAGCGGGACTACCCCGACCTGAAAGTGGCCATCATAACGGCTTTTGAACATCCCGAAGAGAACTGGAAGGAAGACAAAAAGGAATACTACAACCGGATTTTGCAGGGAATCGACTACTATGGGGCGGTCAGCCGCCAGCCTTACAGCGGGCCATGGCAATTCAGGGCCAGGGACGACCTGCTGTTCCGCAAAACCGACGGCATCCTTCTGGTCTATGACGAGGAGACGGGCGAAGGCAGCAGCGCCAGGTTTTACAAGGAACGCGCTTTAAAGCTGCAGCAGGAGGAAGGATACGGTTACCTGAGCATCAGCACCGAAGATATTCAAAACCTGGCGGATGAGGAAACGTCCGGCTGGGACGATGCGGCGGGTCCGGAGATCGGCTGAGGTTTGACCTCAGGCTGCTAAAAGGGAATGATTCATGCAATATCCTGATATATTTTTGGGGAAAGGAATGATTGGATTGATCCGATTCGGAACGATTGGCACCAACTGGATTACGGAGCGTTTTCTTCATGCCGCTGCGGAGAACGACGATTTCGAATTGACGGCGGTATATTCCCGCACGGAGGAAAAGGGGCGCGAGTTTGCGGCCCAGTTCGGCGAACCGAAGGTGTATACCGATTTGAACGCCATGGCGACAAGCGATTGCATTGACGCGGTTTATATCGCCAGCCCGAATTCGTTTCATGCGGAGCAGGCGATTTTATTCATGAACCACGGCAAACATGTGCTGTGCGAAAAACCGCTTGCCTCGAACAGCGACGAGGTACGGCGGATGATTGCAGCGGCCGAGGCCAACAACGTGGTGCTGATGGAAGCGATGAAATCCACGCTCATGCCGAATTTCAGAATCATGAAGGACAATCTGTACAAAATCGGCCAAGTGCGGCGTTATTTTGCCAGCTACTGCCAATACTCCTCGCGTTACGACGCGTTTAAGCAGGGAACGGTGCTGAACGCGTTCAATCCGGAATTTTCGAACGGCGCGTTGATGGATTTGGGCATTTATTGCATCTATCCGCTGGTGTCCTTGTTCGGCAAACCGGAAGAAGTCAAAGCGTTCGGCGTCATGCTTTCTTCCGGCGTGGACGGGGAAGGAAGCGTCATTATGCGTTATCCGGAAATGGATGCGGTCGTCATGTATTCGAAAATATCGGACTCGTTCCTGCCTGCTGAAATCCAAGGGGAAAACGGAACGATGGTGATCGACCGGATCAACCAGCCGTACGACGTCAAAATCCAGTACCGGGACGGCAGCGTGGAGAACCTAACCCAGCAGCAAATCCATGAATCGATGTATTACGAGCTGGAGGAATTCATCCGCATGATTTGCCGCGGCAAGCGCTGCAGCAAAATCAATTCCCACGAAACGTCGCTTGCGGTCGCCGAGGTGATGGAGGAAGCGCGTAAGCAGATTGGACTGAAATACGCGGCCGACTTATGGTAATGTTCGACCCGACGATTTTCGAAAATCTTAAGGTGGCTCTTGAAAACCAATTGTACGATCTCGACAATATCGACGGCCTGATCCGGATCATCGGCCGCGACGACCGGCTTGAAATGTCCGTCATGGCCCGGGAGTTTGCCATCAGGTTCGAATTGGCGGGAAGGCCGGAGGTCTTTGCGGAGATCCGCCTGGAAGCTTCCCTTGCCGATTTGTCCGCCGAAATTTTGGAGATCGAAGACGCCCGGCCGGGATGCCGGCTAAAGATCGGCTTCGGGATGAACGTCACGGAAGCGGAGACGGAATGCGGGGAGATCGAACGGATTTTGAAAACGATCTGGCCGGATATTCCGCTCGTGCAAACCTTGACCCTCGTCTACGGGGCCGCCAGTGGCGGCTATGAAAATAAGGCGGAACTGAGGTTCCAGCGGAAAATCGACGAGGAACAGATGGGAGATCTGCCTGAACTGATCCAATACGTGCTCCGGTCTTTGACGGAACTTTGCGAACGTTCGTCCTGAATCGTCACGCGGGAGCGTTTTTTTTCGTCATGCGTCATTCGCTAGCTGTCTCAATGGCAATGGGAATCTATTGAAAAGGTGGTTCCGATGATGCGATTTAAGCCTTTAAAGCTGTTGGCAGGGGTTGCGGTGCTGGCCGTATCCTCCGCGCTGCTGCCGAGCGTGCCGGGCAGTGCGGGTTGGCTGGGATCGTCTCAAGCCTATGCGGCAAAGCAGGATCTGCCTGCCATCAAGCTGTTTTTTCGGTATAAAACGCCTTATTTTGACGCGAAGCCGACCTCTGCTTCCCGGTGGGAGGATCTGAGAGCGGCCGATTACGGGCTCGCCGGAGAATGGGCATACGTCGTACCCGCGGAAAGCGGCGACGGCCAACCGGCCGACTCCCTGGGCGGGGATCTGGCCGCGGCAGCCACGGATTCCGAGAACAGCCGCTGGATTCCCCGCTGGTATACGACCGACGCGGCCAAGTCCATCGTGGAGACGGAGCCGGCTTACGTCACCCTGCATCCCGATGCCGAGCTGTCGCTCGCCCCGGGGAGCAGCTTGAAATGGGCGCCTCCCGGACAAGGCGCGCGGTTCATTGCGCTGGCCGGGTGGAGGGATTGGACGGCCGTGATGGTCAGCCCCCGGGCATGGCATGGGGAAGATCAGATGTACAGACCCGTGCTTCTATGGGTGAACGCGAAAGCGGTTGCTTCCAAAAGCGCGATCCCGAAAGGGATTTTAAGCCGGGGGTCCGCCGTGCCGGTTGACCTTGCAAGGAATTTAACCGAAATGCTGCTGGAAGAAGGCGATGCCGCCTCCAAAGTTCAGCAGCTGCTGGGGACGCCCGACGTGAGGGAACGTTCGGCCAATCTCGCGGAAACGCACGAACCGATGCGGCTGGGAACGACCTGGCGCTACGAGCTTCCGCAGGCCCGGTTCACGGTCACCTTCTCTCCCGAGGGAAAGCTTGCGGCTTGGAAGTGGATGCTTCCGGCAAACGGGAGGCTGGAGCTCAACCGGACGGCGGGGAGCGACTACCGGTTTACATACGATTTCCTGACGATGCCGATTCCGTCGACGATGGACGTCAAGCCGGCATGGCGCAACCAAGGGAATTTGAATTATGCCTATCTGATCGGCGCAACCGGCGACGTGCTGCTTGTCAACGGCGACGACGGCGGATTCAGCGGCATGCATTACGCCTCTTCCATTTATGCCGTTGACCGGGACACGGGGAAGAAGCTGTGGCAAGCGGATGCGGGATTCGGGATGTTTGGAGCATCGCTTGACGCTTCCCGCGGCACGGCTGCGGTGTATACCGAATACGACCCCGGACGGGAAAAGTATGAAGGCCGCATCCGTGAATTCCGTTTGCGGGATGGGAAGGTCGTATGGGAGAAAAGCCTGCCGAAGGAACGCCAGATTCGGATGCATGCAGTCAAAGGCGCCATTCTGTTGCAGCAGACAGCTTCGAACGGAGCTTCCGGGGTGCTCAGCGTGCTTGATCGCGCGACGGGCAAACAGCGGTGGAACCGAGCGCTGACGGGCAAACAGCAAGTCCTTGAAACAGGTGCGGAAGATCCCTGCATTTTGCTGCAGGACGGCTCGAAACTGAAGGCGCTGGATCCGCTGAGCGGAAAAGAGAAGTGGAGCGTGCAGGGAGCCGGAGCCGTGCAGCAGGATCCTCAGGGGAATCCGTACTTCGGTTACGGAAATCTCCGGCAGCCGCTGCGGCATGACGCGAGCCGCTGGTTCCTGATCGGCAGCGAATGGATGCTGCTGAATACCGAAACCGGGAAGGTGCTCGGCAAATATCCGTGGAAACCGCAGGAGCGCTTCGAAGCAACCAATGACTCAAGATATCTGTTGGTGCAGCGTTCGGAGGGCACGGGGGATTTCGACCATTCCAAAGTCAAGGAAACCGTTTTTTATGACGCTGTCCTGCGGCGCAGTCTATGGACGTTGCCCGGCAAGGCTGCAAACGGCATGATCGACGGAAACCGGCTGTACGTCGTGCTGGACGGAAGGCCTGCAGCCGTCGACCGGGAGAAGGGGACGCTTTTGTGGCAGATGCCCGTCACCTCCCGCGAATCCTCAAGCCCCTACGCGATGGATGAGATGGCCAAAACCCGCTTTGCCGTGCTTTCGCGGCATCTCGTGCTTGGTTACGGCTCCGATCTGCTCGTGCTGCGCAAAGAAGATGGCAGTGTGCTGGGCAGGCTGCCGAACCAGCGCGTCGATTTCGCCGAAGCCCGCTACCGGAACGGAATCGAAGGACTTGTCAATCAAAGCGCCGGGGGCGAGCTCTATATCGGCTCCTCCAACGGGGGATTGTCACGATACGAGCAGGCCGAGCTGGAACGACAATTGGAACGGATCGATTCCGGCCAGAGACCTTAGATAGGACGAGAGAAGGGCCCTGTGCGCTGCACGGGGCCTTACGTGCATTCAGAACGGGAAGCTGAGCTGTTCCACTTCAGGCCCGGGCATCCATGAAGAAGCCGGGACGGCCGCTTCGGCCGCAGGGGAAGACGCGCCCCGCTTCTCCGGCTCATCGTCGTACAGCTGAAGTTTTTGCTTGAGCTCCCTTGCGAGCAGCTTGATCTTATCCGCATAGCGGGGATCGGGATAGGCGCCTTGAAACAAGCTGTTGTAGCGGGGGACCAGCTCCGGTTCATGTTTTTGCAGCATATGCAGAAACCAGCCTTTCACGTCCGGGGACAACCGAAGAAGCGAGGTCATCGCAAACGAGGCTCGGTGATCCTTGGCCGCCGTCATCAATTGCTCGAGGCTTTCCCGGGAATCCGTCAGGAAGGGGAGGATGGGGGCGATGAACAGCCCGGCGCGCACGCCGGCAGCGGACAGCTTTTGCATGGCTTCCAGCCTTTTATAAGGCAGCGGGGCGCCGGGTTCCATCATCCGGATGACCGCCGGGTCCAGCGAATTCAAGCTGATGTTGACCGAATCGATATTCATTCGGCTGAGCAGGTCAAGATCGCGTAAAATGAGCGGCGAACGCGTGGTGATGCTGGTGCGGATCCGGTATTTGGCCAGGACCTCGAGGCAAGCACGCGTAATTTTCGCCTTGATTTCCACCGGCTGATAAGGGTCCGTCGCCGTCCCCAACACGACGAGGCCGACATGGTTTTGCAGCTCGCCGATATCGTAGCTGAAACGTTGGGCCAGTTTGGACAGCTGGGCATCCAGAGCTTCGGCCGCGTTGGTTTTTAACATGATCCGGTTTTGGAAATCATCGTCCGCTTCCCGTCCGATAAAGGATTGGAAAGCTCTGGCGTAGCAAAAGCTGCAGCCGTGGGCGCAGCCGCGATAGGGATTGATGGACCAGTCGAAGGGCATGCTTTTTACCTGCACCTTGTTCAGCGTTTGTTTGACGGTTTGGGTTTCGTATATTTTTTTGGCCAAGGATATCCACCTCCTGATTGCGAACGTTTGTTCTTGTTTTATATAATATACTATACATCAATCGGTTTTGAAAATGTTATGGAAAATGGAGGAGAAAACATGCATCCGCAAATGATAGATATCGGAGTCAATTTGACGAACCGCTCGTTCCATAAGGATCGCGAGGAAGTCGTCGCACGGGCGGAGGAGGCGGGGGTTTTCCCGCTTATCATCACCGGAACCAGCGTCAGAAGCAGCGAGGAAGCCGCACGGTATGCGGGACTTCGTCCCGGGAAGCTGTATGCGACGGCGGGCGTCCATCCCCACGACGTGAAGGAATGCGAAAGCGGCACGCTGGACCGGCTGCGCGAGCTGGCGTCGCTGCCCCAGGTGGTGGCCATCGGCGAATGCGGTTTGGATTACAACCGGGATTTTTCGCCGCGGGACGTGCAGCGTGAATGGTTCCGAAAGCAGGTCGAATTGGCGGAAGAGCTGGGAATGCCGCTGTTTTTGCATGAACGGGATGCGCATGCCGATTTTGCCGCCATCATGCGGGATTATCCGGACATGATCGCCAAATCGGTGGTGCACTGTTTTACCGGGTCGGGGGAAGAGCTTGAGGCTTATCTTGATATGGGCTTCCATATCGGGATTACCGGTTGGATTTGCGACGAGCGGCGCGGCCGGCATCTGCGCGACCTTGTGCAGCGAATTCCGCTGGATCGCCTCATGATCGAAACCGATGCGCCTTATCTTACGCCGCGGGACCTCAGACCGAAGCCGAAGGACGGAAGGAACGAGCCCGCTTTTCTTGCCCATATTGCCCGGGTGATCGCCTCCTGCATGGGAAAGGACGTGGAAGAGGTCGCCAGCGGTACGCTCCAGACGACCAAAGCTTTTTTCCGTATCCCGTAAAGCAATTTCCGATTCTTATATATTCGCGACGAGGCTCTGTTGTATAATGTGCTTTAGGACACGGAAGACAGGATCTTCCACATTTAAGAAGCAGGCGGGATGAGACACTTTGAGGCATGTTATCAAAAAAGGAATCACACTTCGGTTTACCATTTCGCTGCTGGTCATCACGGCGATTTTGCTTACGATGCTGACAAGCATTACGTCTGCCGTGCAGGTTAACCGTACTTCCTTGATCGACAATTATTTGAGCAAAAACGAAGCGTATTCGAAAAAGCTTGCGTCCAATACGAGCGAGCTGCTGAATACGATGCAGGAAAACATCCGGGCGATTGCCGACATTTCCGGCCGCGATGGCAGCATCACTCCCCAGATGTTCGATGATCTGTTCCAGGAAAACACCCAATATTTCAACTCGATCCTCATTGCCGACCACAACCGGGTGGTCCGGGCGATCAGTCCGCACACGACGGGAGTCATCGTGGGGGACAAGCTTTCCTCCGAACAGAGCATGAAGGCCGTAACCATGAAAAAACCTTTCGTTTCCGAACCTTACCGCGCAACGACGGGGCGGCTGATCATTCTCATATCGGCCCCGATCATTGATAAGAAGGGGAACTATAAAGGATTCGTGGGAGGAACCATCTACCTGGAGGAAAAAAACGTGCTGAGCACGATGCTCAAGGAGCATTTTTTCGGCGACGGCACTTACGTGTACGTTGTGGAGGAAAACGGGGATTTGATTTTCCATCCGGAACAAAGGCGCGTCGGGCAGCAGGTCCTTCAAAATGAAGTCGTGCGGAAAGTGGTGTCGGGCGAGAGCGGCTCCCAAAAGGTCACGAATACCTTGGGCCGGGTTTTTCTGGCGGGGTATGCACACGAGCCAAGCAGCTCCTGGGGGATCATTTCGCAAACGCCGTATGAAGTCATCGACAAGCCGCTGCGTCATTTGGTCAACCGAATGCTGCTGTTTTCGCTGCCTTTCCTGATTTTGATTCTGGTCCTCGCTTGGTGGGTCGCAAGCCGGATTGCCAAGCCGCTTCATACGCTGGCGAAATTTTCGGATGAGGCGACCTTGAAGCCGGTGCCTGCCGAAGACATTCCCGACATAGATTCTTCTTATTACGAGGTCAGGTTGTTATCGCAAAGCGTCAAGATTGCGCTGCAAAACATGAACCAGGATTTGACGCATTTGCGGCATGAGGTCAACATCGATGAACTGACCGGTCTTGTCAACCGCAGGGGATTTGATAGCGTGCTGGCCGGTTGGCTGAAGAGCAACGTGCCGTTTGCGCTCATTTTGATCGATATCGACCATTTCAAGCAGGTGAACGATACGTACGGACATGTCATAGGGGATGAAGTGCTCCGCTATTTGGCGCGCCTGATGCAGCTGGTCGCCTCCGAAGAAGACGTTTGCTTCCGCTACGGCGGCGAGGAGTTCGGCATCCTGATCAGGCATTGCGGCCTGGGCCGGGCCAAAGATTTGGCGGACCGGCTGCGGGAGCAGCTGGCCGTGACGAAAAGCCCGACCGGGCAACCGATTACGATATCCGCCGGCATTTCGGCATCTCCGGCCCATGGCCATTCCGCCGAACAGCTTGTGATGCGGGCGGATGAGGCGCTGTACCATTCCAAAGAAAACGGCAGGGACCGGACGACGGTGAGCCGGGGGGCGTAGGCCCGGCTCACCTGCCGCAAAACTTTGTGATTGTGAAAACGGCCATCATGTGATAAGATGGAAACAATTACAATGATCGGAGGGTTCGCGAAGTTATGATTAATATTAAATTCCGTTTTTTCTCTTTGTGCCGCTAATTGAATAGTGCTCAAAGGCTCTGCGCTGTGCAGGGCGAACGGGATTGGTATGCATATCTTCGGATGAACCCAATATCTTCATACGCGTGCCGTCTAGTCTGTTTCAGGCGGAGGCGCGCAAGGGTTGCAAAGGAGAGGCTTCGAAAGCCCCTCCTTTGCTGTTTTCAGGTACGCTTTTCGGCTGCATTCGCGGCTGTTTTCCTGAACTTAACGGATCGATGCGAATCCAAGGCCTTTTAGGCTTTTTTAGGCATGCGGCAGACCGCCGGGCAGCCGCTTGTTTCTCCGTTCGTCCCCAACCACAGGCAGCAGCCTGCGGTTTTTTGCGTTTTTCGCCAATAATAATCACTTGGAGGGATTCCTATATGAAACAACCTGAATTGCTTGAAACGATCGATCAACGCGCCGTGCTCGTCGGCGTCAATTTGAACAACCAGCGGGATTTCGACTATTCGATGGAAGAGCTCGGCAACCTGGCCGAAGCCTGCGGCGTCGAGGTCGTGGGCCAACTGACGCAAAACATGGAGCGGGTCAACAAATCCCATTACATCGGCACGGGCAAAGTGGAGGAGCTCGCAGGTTTGTATAGAGGGCTCGAAGCCAACCTGATCATTTTTAACGACGAACTTTCCCCTTCCCAGCTGCGGAACCTTGAAGCCGACCTGGAATGCAAGGTCATCGACCGGACGATCCTCATTCTGGACATATTCGAAAAACGCGCCAAAACGCGCGAAGCTCAGCTTCAGGTCGAGGTGGCCCAGCTGCAGTACATGCTGCCGCGGCTTGTGGGTCTGCGCGAATCGCTGGGGCGGCAAAGCGGCGGCGTCGGCCTGAAAAACAGAGGGGCGGGGGAAACGAAGCTGGAGCTGGACCGCCGCCGGATCGAGGAAAAAATAACGGCGCTGAACAAAGAACTCGAGTCTTTGGTGTTCCAGCGCCAGACGCAGCGCAAAAAGCGCAAGAAAAACGAGCTGCCGGTCGTCTCGCTTGTCGGTTACACCAACGCGGGCAAATCGACGATCATGAACGCCATGATCGAGCGGTTCGGGGCGGCGGGAAGCGCCGAAGAAAAAAGCGTGTTCGAAAAGGATATGCTGTTCGCCACGCTCGAAACCTCCGTGCGGAACATTCAGCTCGAGGACAACAAAAGCTTCCTGCTCACCGACACCGTCGGTTTTGTCAGCAAGCTGCCGCATCATCTGGTCAAAGCTTTCCGTTCGACGCTCGAGGAGGTCGCCGAGGCGGATTTGCTGATCCATGTCGTGGATTTTGCCAACGAAAAATACGATCAGCTGATCGAAATCACGGAAAATACGCTGAAGGACATCGGCGTTACGGATATTCCGACCGTTTTTGCCTACAACAAATGCGATTTGGCAGGCCGGGACATTCCGGAGGTGAAGGAAAACGGGATATATCTGGCGGCTAAACCGCGAATCGGCATCGACGAGCTGGTTGATCTTATTAAAAGCTTCATTTTCAAGGATTACGTCCGGTGCGAAATGCTGATTCCTTATGACCAAGGCCAAGTGGTGTCTTATCTAAACGAGCACGCGGACATTCAAGCGACCGAATATGAAAACGAGGGGACCCGCCTCACGCTTGAATGCAGACAAAAGGATTATGATCGCTACCGCGAATACGTGATCGGCTAAAAACTAAAAATATGAAGGCCCGGATCGAGCGATGCTCGAACCGGGCCTTTTTGATGGAAAACGAACCGAAAATCCTTTATTTGTTGATCGTAAATTTTCTAATATTTTCTTCAAGGTCGCGGGACAGGCCCTTAAGCTGGGTCAGATAGCCGGCGACATCCTCGATCGTGGCAAGCTGTTCTTCGGCCGCGGCGGATACGTCCTGCGTAATGGCCGCGTTTTCTTCCGTAATGGCCGAAATATTGGTGAAGACGTCGGTCAATTCGTGGCGTTTTTCCACCATGACCTGGATATGCTCGTCCACTTCCGTCGTTTTATTCATCTGGCTGTTGACCGAAACCATGATTTCATGAAAGATCGATTCGGTTTCCCTCACGGCCTGCTCTTGGTCGGAAAACAGCTCGCGCGAAGTGCCGATGGCTTCCACCGCACTCGAGATTTGACCGTTTACGCTCGAAATGATATGGCTTATATTTTTGACGGCTGCGGCGGACTGCTCCGCAAGCTTGCGGATTTCCGCGGCGACCACCGAAAAACCCCGGCCGTGTTCGCCGGCTCTTGAAGCTTCGATGGCCGCGTTCAGCGCCAGCAGATTCGTTTGCGCCGAGATTTCCAGGATCGTGTCGAGGATCGTGCTGATTTCGCCGGCGCTGCCGCTGACCTGGGAAATGGCTTGGGCCGTTTCCTCCGAAGATTGGAGCGTGCTGTTGAATTTGCCGACAAGTTCCTGAACAATAACGATGCCGCGCTGATTCAGTTCTCCGGTCCGTCGGGACAATTCGAGAATCTCTTGGGTCGAGGCGGTGACCCGATCGATGGCCCCCCCGAGCTCTTCGACTTTTTCGGATCCCATCATTACCGTATTCGCCTCGTCGCTTGCCGCAGAAGAGAGCTGGATGATCGATTCGGTAATTTGCGCAGAGGCTTTTTGCGTCTGGTCCATGCTGTCCTTCAGGTTGAGCGCCGATTGAGAAACGATGTGCGCCGAACCTGAAATTTTGCCGATCATCTCTTGAATGTCCGTTTTCATCGCATTGATCGCCCTGAGCATGGCCCCCGTTTCGTTGCCTTTTTTCAGCATCGACTCCGGAATTTCGGTCGCCAGGTTGCCGCTGCCGATTTGCTGCAAATAATGCACCGACGCATTCAGCGGTTTAGCGATCGCCCTCGAAATAAACAGCGAAATCGCAATGACGATGACCACGATGATGAGCATGACCAGATAAATGATGCGCTGGATCTCCTTCGTGGACTCGGCGATCTCGCTTTTGTCCATCATCGCGATGTATTTCCAGTGCGTTTCCGGCGAAACGTAGACGTTGACGGTGTAGCTTTTGCCGTTCAACGAGACTTCGAAATGCTTGTCCGTCATCTTGTCGATATCGGCGAACGCTTTGACGTTCAAATCCTTCAGCGTTTTGAAATTCGTTTCCGGGTTTTTAGGATTCGCCAGAATCGTTCCGGTTTCATCCGTCAGAATGACGTAGCCGGTTTCCCCGATTTTAATGTTGTTGATCGTTTGGGTGAGCGCCTCCAGGCTGACGTCCACGCCTTGAACGCCCACGACGTTGCCTGCTTTGTCTTTAATGGTCACCGAAGAGCTCACGATCGGCACGTTGCCTGTAAACGAAGCGTATGCGCCCGTACGTTTGACCTTATCCGGATTTTCGATCGCCTGCGTATACCATGCTCTCGTTCTCGGATCGTATTTGTCTTTGGAGGTTCCCTCCGGCCATTGGATGTATCCGCCCTCCTTCGTGCCCAGATAAATGTAGGAGATGCTCGGATGCGTCTTGGCGTAGTTCACATACAGATTGTATATTTCCGATTCGATCCCGGGCTTTTGCGAAGGCGTCATTTGGATCGTTCCGTCTTTGCCTACCGCGTTGACGTATGAAGTAATCGAACCGTCGATTTGCTGCACGAGCGGGTTTTTGGCGAAATATTCGACCGATTCGTTGACGGTGCTGAAATAGAGGTTCATGGCTCCGCTGACCTGCATGATTTCCTTCCGGGTCGCGTCGTAGAAATTCTTCTCCATGTCCCCCGTGACTTTCTGGTTGATGGCAAAACCCAGCGACAACGTGGACAGCAGGACAAGCGCCACCATCGTGACCAGGAACTGCATCTTTAAATTCCACTGCAATTTCTTTCTCAAGTTGTTTCTCTCCTCCATGTGCAGGAAGCCGCAAATTTCGAATCTTGCAACATCCCTGTGTTTTAAGCATGAATATTTTTCTCTCTGGGATATATATCGGCAGGTATCGAAGTTTTGTTAAATTTTGTCGAAAAACGCATCGGATAATCAGGACTTTTGTCTATTGCTATTCAATAAACGTAGGTAAATAACGATAAATAGGTTGGGAGAGAAATCATGCTGTAAGAACTACGGCCAATGACAAAAGACATCAGGAGGTATGACAACGTGAGAAAAAAGCATTTTCATTTCAAAGCGCTGCTGGCCATTTTGCTCGTGGCGGCCCTGCTGCCATGGAACCAAGCACACGCGGAAGCTTCAGAAAAACCGGCGTTTGATCCGTTCGAAAAAAGCATCGACGAAATCGCAAACGCTTTGGATACGAACCAAATCACTTCCGAGGAGCTGGTCGAATACTATCTGAAACGCATCGAGGCCTTCGACAAGCAAGGTCCCGCCATCAATTCCATCATTACGGTCAACGACAAAGCCTTGGAGACCGCCAAAAAGCTGGATGCGGAGCGCAAAACGAAAGGGCCGAGAAGCAAGCTTCACGGCATTCCGTTTGTCGTCAAAGACAATTTCGACGTGGTCGGCATGCCGACGACGGCCGGATCGGTAGCCCTGAAAAACGACTACCCGTCCAAAAACGCGTTTACCGTGCAAAAATTGATCGACGCAGGGGCGATCGTCATCGCCAAAACGAACATGTCCGAGCTTGCCGCTTCCTACGGCCGATTGGGATACAGCTCGATGGGAGGCTTGACGCTCAACCCGTATAACCTGAACCGCGACGCTTCCGGTTCCAGCAGCGGCAGCGCCGCGGCGGTCGCGGCCAACTTTGCCGTTTTCGGTCTGGGAACCGATACGTCCGGTTCGGTTCGCGGCCCGGCCAACGTTACCGGTCTTGTGGGCATTCGCCCGACGCTTGGGCTGACCAGCCGCAGCGGCGTCGTGCCGTCCGCCCTGTCGCTTGACGTGACGGGACCGCTGGCGCGAAGCGTGAAGGACGCCGGCATCGTGCTGAGCGTCATGGCGGGAACGGACAAAAACGACAAAGCAACCCAAACCGCCCATCGTGCCGTGCAGGATTACGCAAAATCCCTGGATGCTTCCTCGCTGAAGCATGCGCGCATCGGCGTAGCCACCGATTTCTTCGGCGACAATGCCGAGGTCGATTCCATCACGAAACAAGCGATCGCCAAAATACAAAGCATGGGAGCCGTCGCCGTGCCGGTATCGTATTCCGCCCAGACGAAATATTTGTGGACGCCGATTCTCGGGCCTGTAGGCGATGCGGAATTCAAAACCCAATTCGAAAAATATTTGGGCATGCTGCCTGCCGGCGGACCGAAAACGCTGCAGGAAGTCATCGCCATCAGCGAGTCGCCCGAAGTGATGAATTCGGCGACGCCGGTCAACCCGGCACGTCTTGAAGGCCTCAAAACGGCGCTTGCCAAAGCCGACACATTGAATTCGAAAGAATACAAAAAAATCGTGCACCAAGAAATTCCCAAAACGCGCAAAGAAATCATGGACATCATGAAAAAGAACAAGCTGGATGCGATCGTATTCCCGACGATGTCCTGCCCGGCATCCAACCGGTTCGACAAAGAAGACCCGACCTACGTATGTACGGCGTACGACACCTACGCTGCAAGTTACGTCGCGTCGGCAACCGGATTCCCTGAAGTCACCGTCCCTGCGGGTACCGTGGAAGCGGGCGTGCCGGTAGGCATTTCATTCTTCGGACCGGCATACAGCGAACAAAAGCTGCTGAACCTGGCTTATGCCTTCGAACAAGCAACGAAAGCAAGAACGGTTCCGCAAAACACGCCGAAACTGCCATAACGAAAAGGGCAGCCCTTGCATTCCGTCCTTCTCTCCCGTCGATGAAGCAGGCGGATGCAATGCACCTGCCCCGTAAAACGGCGCCATCAAAGCCGTCCCGCGAACTGCGGGGCGGTTTTTGGCGTTGGACGAGACGGCCGGAAGGGTTGAAACGGAGGAATTCGGGTAATGAAATGTAATAGAAGGACCGTCCGAACGGATATCCGGGCTGGATCAGGGAATATTAGGCATTGAAAAGAAACAGCGAGGTGAATGATGCATGGCAGCACCGGAGCAGCACGTCAAGCTGCATGGATTCAACAATCTGACGAAGTCGTTGGCCTTCAACATGTACGATATCTGCTATACCCGGACCAAGGATGAGCGGGAAGCGTACCTTGAATATATCGACGAGCAGTATAACGCGGAACGTTTGACGGCCATTTTAAAACAGGTTTCGGACATTATCGGCGCCCATGTGCTGAACATCGCCAAACAGAATTACGTCCCCCAAGGCGCGAGCGTCACGATTCTCGTATCGGAGGGGCCCGTGGTGGAGGTCCCGAAGGAGTCGTATGCGGAATCGCCGGGGCCGCTGCCCGAATCGGTCGTCATGTCGCTCGACAAAAGCCACATTACGGTCCACACGTACCCCGAATATCATCCGGATGACGGGATCAGCACGTTCCGTGCCGATATCGACGTATCCACCTGCGGGGAAATTTCGCCGCTGAAGGCGCTGAATTATTTGATCCATTCCTTCGACACCGACATCATGACGATCGATTACCGGGTGCGGGGGTTTACGAGGGATATTACGGGGCATAAGCTGTTTATCGACCACGACATCAATTCGATCCAGAATTACATTCCGGACAACGTCAAAGACCTCTACCACATGATCGACGTCAACGTCTACCCGGAGCATATATTTCATACCAAATGCAAGCTGAAAAAGTTCGACCTGGACAACTATTTGTTCGGATATACCAAGGACGGATTAAGCGAACGGGAGCAGAAGGAAATCACGGAACGGATCACGCAGGAGATGGATGAAATCTATTACGGCAAAAACATGAGCTGAGGAATCGTTTCCTCGGCTTTTTTTGTGCGGAAGCGGAGGGCCCCGCAAACAAATCATGTGTTAAGGTTTGCTTGAACGGCGACTTGGGCCTTCCGCAAGGGTTTTTGCGAAATGTCATCCGGCCGCCCATAGGCTCATACGATGGAAATTAGGCCGATTTTAATATGGACTTTAGGTCTTGTTTTTCGGCTGCGAGTGGTCATAATTTCCTGATTTTTTCAAGAAACTGGATTAATGGTAGGGAATCATGTTTAATTTTTAGAAAAAGGGTTAGAGAGGACTGATGGTTATTTCTCGCTTATTCCGGTCTATCGCTCTTATGCTGTTTACGATCGTTTTATTGGGAGGTTGTCAAAGCGTGAACAAATCGGAAAACGACGGCCAAATGCAGGAGGCCAAAAACCTCGCCATCCAGTATTTCAAGGATGAATACGGACTGGACGTGGAAATCACGGATCAGGAAAAATTGGACGAATACATAACGCCAAAAATTACGATGAAAGGCCACGTCAAAGGCAAGCCGGAGGAAAGCTTCAACATCGCGGTCGATTACGAGGACAAAAAAACGACCAACTTCGTCATGAGCCCGGAGCTTGAAAAGGCCATTCGCGCCAAAGGGATCGATCCCTTCGCGAAAAAGGATGCGTCCAACTAGGACGCGGTCACGTTCGGATGAACCGAGGGGGAGGAGCACGTTTGAGCAAAGGATCTGAAATCACGGACGAAATGTATAAAACCATGTCGGATCTCGCCTACTCCGATTTGAAAAAAGGGAGCAAGCCGCAGGAGCTGCCGGGCTGGGAAGTGCTGGAGGATGCGGCCAACGACGATTCTTCGGGGTTTGACGCGGTCACGTTTTACAACCCGGAAACGAAGCAGGCGGTCATCGCTTACCGAGGAACGGAAGGCGGCAAACCGTTAAAGGATGCGTTGCCGGACTACGTGACCGACGGGGGCATCGGCCTGCGGGAGCTGGATCGGAAATTGGACAAAAGCTTCGAGGTTAAAATGCCCTGGGACGACAAGGTGCAGCAAATCGAAGATAATCTGGGCATTACCAAGGCCAAAGATTGGTTGGGCGACGCCGGCAAAGCCGTGGACAAATTTTTTGACGGCGACAAGCAGCTGTATCAGGCCGAAGATTACGCCAATGAAATGAAAAGCAAATACAAAGATTTGAATTTTTCGTTGACGGGACATTCGCTTGGAGGCGCCGATGCGCAGTATGCCGCGGCTTATACCGGATTATCGGCGGTCACGTTCAGCGCGCCTTCCGTCATGGGGAGCTTGACCAGCAGCGCCAGACGCAAAGCGGAAAACGGGGAATTCGATTCGCAAATCATCAATTACGCCCATCCCGGCGATATCATCGCCAGCGGCACCTTGGGAGGTTACGACCGGCACGTCGGTTCGACGTATTACATCGACTCCAACTACGCGGATGCCAACGACGGGGTTGGCATCATCGACAAGATCAAAAACACGCTGGACGGTCCTTATTACCATGGCCTGAAACGCTACAAATTCGACGAGAACGGATATATCGACAACAAACTGTATCACGGGGAAACCGGAGAATATGTCGGAGGATCGCCGCGGGCGCCGCTGTCTTTGGCCGAGGCGCTCGGGATACCAAGCGCCTTTATGGGGCCGATCGGGCTCGCGATGGGAACGGGACTTGCGGCGGCCATGGGCGCGGGCAAAGGCATGATCCGCGTGACGCCGGAGGAGCTGAAAAGCGTCGCCGAAAAATGGAGCCAAAACGCCCAGCAGATCAGCTCCGACATGCAGGCGGTCAGGGCAAAGTTGATGAAATATACCCAGTCCAGCCACAGCCGCAGGCTGCAGCCGATCGTGGCGCAGCTGGACGCTTCGGTCAGCGGGCTGACGAAATGGCATGTCGAGCAGACGACGCAGTTTCTCACGTTCATCAAATCGAAGGCCGAGCAATTCCGTCAGGCCGATGCTTCCGGCCCGTAATTAATGCAATAAGCTTTCGAAGCGGAGGGATAACATGAGCGAAATCCTTGTAGAGCTGGTCGATCTGGAGCAGGCGGAGCGGGAACTGAGCTGGCTGCTTGCCCGTATTCAGGCCGACGAGCAGGAAGCCCGAAGCCTGTACGCCAGGCTTAGCGATTGGAACGGGCAATCGGCGAACGTGACGCGCGAATACGTGGAAGCCTTTTTTACCGGATTGGCCACGCGGGTGCGGGCGATCGAGCAGCAAAAAGCGGAGCTGATCCGGTACATGCAGGTCATGAAGCAAACGGATCAAATGAGATAACGGGAAGAGGGGACGTCGTATTCCATGGGGAGTGCGGCGTTTTCTTTTTTATTCATATGGATAAAATTGTAAAAGCACCCCGCGTATATATCCCTTATTCCATCCGAATTGCTCGAAAAAACATTCCGGCAGTCCTTCCCAGGATATAAATGATGTTCGGATGGAGTCTGAACGCGAAAAGGACTGCTCCGGGAATTTCCTGGGAACAGTCCTTTTTAGGGCCGGGATTTCGGGGATTGCCCAATGATTGCAAAAAACGTGCGGATGCGGGCTCACGTAATCCGTTTTCGGAGCCAGCCCGATACCAGATCCGTCAATACGACAAGAGCGATAATGCCGAGCAATATGATGCCGACCCGGTTCCAGTTCCGAACCTGGAGCGCAAAGATCAGCGGCGTCCCGATGCCGCCCGCGCCGACCAGGCCAAGCGTCGTGGCCGAGCGGATGTTGATTTCGAAGCGGTACAGCGAATAAGAAAGAAACTGCGGGATCACCTGCGGCAGCACCGCGTAACGAAGGACCTGAAGGCGGTTGGCGCCCGAGGCGATCAACGCTTCCTGCGGCCCGCGGTCGATGTTTTCGATCGTTTCCGAATACAGCTTGCCGAGCATGCCCACCGAGTGGATGCCCAGCGCGAGGACGCCGGCAAAGGAGCCGGGTCCGACCGCTTTGATGAACAAAATCGCGACGATGATCTCCGGGAACACGCGGATGACGCTCAGCGCGATTTTGCCGCTGCCGGAGACGGCAAGCCGCCTGCTCATGTTCGTGGACGCCCAAAAGGCGAACGGAATGCAAACGACGGCGGCGACCACCGTCCCGAGAATGGAAATGACCAGCGTATCCAGCAGCCCCCGAAGCAAATCCTCTCCCTCCGGTATATAGACGAAGGACCAGTCCGGGTGCAGGAATCCCTGCAGGATGGACTTGGACACGGTCCCCGCCGTACCCTGAATCCCTTCAAAACGAATTCCCTGGATCGACCAATAATAAACCGCGATTACGATCAAGGCGGTCAGCGCGAAACGAATCCGCGCACGGAACGCGGAGCCGGAAGCTTTTCCGGGCGCGGGCGTCGTGTTTGATTTCATAGCAGTTTCCTCCGGATCATCGTACTTCCGTAATCGATGACGAGCACGATCGCAAGCGTCAGCAAGATAATGATCGCGGCCCGGTCATAACGGAACAAGCCGAGCGAACGGTCGAGCAGCAGGCCGATGCCTCCGGCCCCGACAAGTCCGAGAACGGCTGCCGCCCGCACGTTGACTTCAAAGGTATAAAGCAGGTAGGACATAAAATAAGGCAGAGCCTGGGGCACGACGCCGTACATGATGATCTGCAGCCGGTTGGCGCCCACGGCGGTCATCGCTTCAAGCGGGCCGGGATCGATGGCTTCGATCGCTTCGAAGGTCAGCTTGGCGATGATTCCGAACGAGAAAAACACGAGCGCCAGCATGCCTGCAAACGGCCCGATGCCAAATACCGCAACAAAAATGGCGGCAAACAGCAAATCGGGAATGGTACGGACCAAGTTGAGCACCATCCGCGTCGGCAGGGAAACCCAGCGGCTGACGCCCAAATTGGAAGCGCAGAGCAGGGCAACCGGAACGGCGAGCAAAGCGCCAAGCGTCGTGCCCAGAATGGCGATCTGCAAGGTTTCCATCATCGGTCCCCAGATCGTGGGCAGGTAGCTCCAATCCGGCGGAAACATTTCCTGCAGGAGGCTCCCCATTTGCGGCAAGCCGACGATCAGCTGATACGGGGTCGCTTCCGTCCGCACCGAACAGGCAATGATGACGGCGGCAAGAATGATCCATCCGGCAATTCGCTTGTATTTTCGCGGCGGCTCCATGCCGGAAGCGGCCGGATTCAGCGAAGCGGGAGAAACGGTCGTTTTCATCATGCTCCTCCCAGCAGCTCGTCCTGCTGCACGGGACGGCCGTAAATTTCGGCAAAGGCTTCGTCGGTCGCTTCTTCCGGCGTGCCGTCGAACACCACTTCCCCCGCGCGAAGGCCGATGATCCGCGTCGCGTATTCCCGGGCGAGGTCGATGAAATGCAAATTGATGACCGTGGTGATGTTCATGTCCCGGTTGATCCGCTTCAAGTCTTCCATGACCTGGCGCGTGGTGAGCGGGTCCAGCGAAGCGACGGGTTCGTCCGCCAAAATGACCCGGGCTTCCTGCGCAAGCGCCCGCGCGATCGAGACGCGCTGCTGCTGCCCGCCCGAGAGCTGGTCGGAGCGCACGTATGCTTTTTCCCGGATGTTGACCCGCTGCAGCGCATCAAGGGACAGCTCCACGTCCTGTTTCGGAAACCAGCCGAGCAGGGTGCGGAGCGTGGAATGATAGCCGACCCGTCCGGACAACACGTTCCGGATGACGGTCGAACGTTTGACCAGGTTGAAGCTTTGGAAAATCATGCCGATATCGCGCCGGATGCGGCGGAGCTGGCTGCCGGAGGCGCGGGTCACCGATTGGCCGTTCACCCGGATGTCTCCCGAGGAAATATCCGTCAGGCGGTTGATGCTCCGCAAAAAGGTGGATTTACCCGCACCGGACAGGCCGACGATGACGACAAGTTCTCCTTCGCGGATGGTGAGGTTGATATTGCGGAGTCCAACCGTTCCGTTGGCATAAACCTTCGTTACGTTATCGAATTCGATCATGGCGAACCAACTTTCTGTAATGGGTTTGAATGGAAAAGCGTTCCGGCGTCTGCAATGGGAAACAACACCGCCATCGACTTCATGGACGGTGCTGCCCGATAGAAAGGTATGGATATGCCGGAACAGTCGACGTTACTTGATTTCCTGGCCTACGACCTCAGCGTATTCGCGGACTGATTCGAAGTTTTTGTCGTCGCCCGGGGCGTAACCTACATGCGTATAGATGTCCTTGATGATTTTGGCGCCTTCTTCATCGTTCGTAATATCGATAAATGCCTGGCTGATTTTATCCCTCCAGCTTTGGTCCATGTCGCTGCGGACGCTGACGGTATCGTTCGGGATTTTGGCGGTGTAATGGAGGACGCGGGTTTTCTCGAATACGTCGGGAACGTCCTTTTTCACCGTATTGCGGGCATCCTGGAAGACGGCGACGGCGTCTACCTGACCGTTCAAAAGCGCCATGATGGCCGCGTCATGCCCTTTGATCGTTACGCCCTGCACGTCCTTGTCCGGATCGATGCCTTCTTTTTTCAGCTCGGCCGCCGGGAAGACGTAACCTGCGGAGGAAGTGACGTTCTGCCAGCCGATTTTTTTGCCTTTCAGGTCTTTCAGGCTTTGGATCGGGGAATCTTTTTTCACGACGATCATCGCTTTGTAGAAGTCGACTTTTTCGGTCGTGTCCTCGCCGGTTTCGTCCTTGATGCCGTAACGCTGCGCCTGCAGCAGAAGGTCGGCCGCTTTTTTGTTGTCATGGGCCAGCACGTAAGCGTTCGGCGGCAGGAAGCCGACGTCGACCTGCTTGGAAGCCATCGCTTCGACGATGGTGTTGTAATCCGGCGATACGGTAACGTGAACCGGAATGCCCAGCTTGTCCCCGAGCAGTTTCTCGAGCGGTTTGGTTTTGGCTTCAAGCGTATCGGCATTTTGGGACGGCACGAACTGAACGTTCAGCTCTTTCGGCACATAGCCGGAAGATGCCGCTTCCGCGGTGCCCGAAGCCGCGTCTCCGCTGCCGTTGCCGGCGCTTTTGGAGCCGCATGCGGCAAGGCTGGCTGCAAGCGCCAGCGTCATGCCGATCGCAAGTACTTTTTTAAACATGATGGTCCCCTCCAGAATTTTTCTATGGTTTTTCGGCCGGAGCATGCCGTCCGACAGGAATGAGCGTAACATAGGCGCGGGAAACAAGGGTTAACGGAAAGGGCGACTTTTGTTGATTGGCCGTAAAATATCCGCCCGATCCGCCGCATTTCTGGTCCCGGGGCGGCCGCGAATCTGTCCCTATATATGGTAAAAAACCGTAATCGGCGATTTTACCCCCGTTTAATATGCGGACGGTATAATGGGCGTAGCCAGGATCGAATGGAGAGGCGAAAAGGAGTGGTGAACGTGAATGGCATTCCGAATACGCAGGCGGACGGCTTGGGAAGAAACGCCGAGCCGTCCATCGAGCTGCGGATTATGTCCACGACGGACGTGCATGCTTGTTTGATGGACTACGATTATTACCGGGACCGGAAGGATGCCGCGGTCGGATTGGTCCGGACGGCGACCTTGGTGAAGCGGGCCAGGGCGGAAGCAGCAAACGCGCTGCTGACAGACAACGGGGATTTGATTCAAGGCACGCCGCTCGGCACGTTTGCCGCGCGGGTCGATCCGGACCGGCTCAAGGCGGGGGACTGGATTCACCCGGCGATTCGCGCCATGAACGCGATGGGATATGATGCGGCCACGTTCGGCAACCATGAATTCAATTACGGGTTGGAATATTTGGACCAAGTCGTCGCGGGAGCTTCCTTTCCTTACGTCAACGCCAATATATACGTGCATGAAGCGGAAGCGGGGAGGAAATTTGCCGTCAACCGCTACCGGCCGTACGTCATTTTGACGAAAACCTGCGTAGACGGGATGGGGCGGTCGCATGAGATCCGGATCGGCTTCATCGGTTTCGCGCCGACGCAAATTCTGGACTGGGACCAGGGCCACTTGGCCGGAAAAGTGCAGGTCAAAGACATGGTCCTGTCGGCGCTTGAATGGGTTCCGGCCATGAAAGAGGAGGGAGCGGACGTCATTGTTGCGCTGGCGCATACCGGTTTTGACGCCGGCGTATCCTTGAAGGATCACGATGCCGAAAACGCGGTGCTGCCCCTCAGCCTGGTGCCGGGGATTGACGCCATCGCGTTTTCCCATACGCATCGGACGTTCCCGGCAAGGGATTTCGCTTCCTTGGACGCTTCCTTTAAACATGCGGACGGAACGCCGCTGCCGGCGGTCGACTGGCAGGAGGGGACCATCAACGGATTGCCGGCGGTGCAGGCCGGCTATAGCGGGGCGATGCTCGGAATCATCGATTTGACGCTCCGGCAGCTGGACGGAAAATGGCAGGCGGTGCATGGAAAAGCGATGGTACGAGAGATCTGCGGCGGGACGGAGGGCAGCGAGCTCGCGGAACCCGATGCCGAAATCGCCGCGCTGCTGCAGCAGGCGCATCAACAAACCGTTGCTTATGCCAACGCCCCCATCGGCCGGACCGAGGTTCCTTTGCATACGTATTTTTCCTTGGTGCATGCCGATGCTTCCGTGCAGCTGCTGAATCATGCCCAAAGGGATTACGCCCGCCGGTGGATCGCTTCGTTTGCGCCGGATCTGCGGCATCTCCCCGTGCTTGCGGCCTCGTCGCCGTTCAAAGCCGGACGGAACGGCCCGAACGATTATGCGGAGATTCCGCCCGGACCGATTGCCATCCGCAGCGCTTCGGAGCTGTATTTGTTCGAAAATACCGTCAAGGCCGTCAAATTGAGCGGTGCCGCCCTGAAAGAATGGCTTGAGTTCTCGGCGGGAATCTACAATCGCATCGACCCGGACGAAACCTCGGAGCAGCCTCTTCTGAACCCGGCGTTTCCCGCCTTCAACTTTGACGTGATCGGCGGCGTAACGTATCGCGTAAACGTCTCCCGGCCGGCAAAATACGGCCCCGACGGCACGCTGCTGAACCCGGATGCGAGCCGGATCGAAGACTTGCGGCATGAAGGGGTCCCGGTGGATCCGGGGCAGCCGTTGATCGTGGTCACAAGCAATTATCGCGTGTCCAGCGGCATCGTGCCGGGCCTGCGCGAAGCGGAACTGGTGCTTGACTCGGCGGACGAAAACCGGCAGGCGCTGATCGATTATATTGCGGAGCAAGGCTGCCTCGTCGCGGAACCGGAGGAAAACTGGAGTTTCAGCCCTATCGGGAAACCGGTCAACGTCATCTTCGCAGGTTCGCCCGAGGCAGCCCGATACGTGAAGGACTTTCCGGGGATCGCGCATACGGGGCGGACCGACGCTCGCGGGTATGGCCTATACCGCATCGATTTGGCCGCGGATCTGTCGGAAACGTCCATGCCTTCCGGGCCAAAGCCGGTTCGCCAACAACATACGAAATCCGACGGATTGCGCCGCTTTTCATATTTGCCATAGTGATCCGCTCCCAGATTTCATCGACATGCAGAGGTTTCGGATGTCCCGAGACCTCTGTATTTTTATTGCAAAGATAAGGATTAAGGCGCTTATGCGGCGTTCATTTTTAATATAAAATCCAACTACCAATCGGTTGGGGGCGATGTTATGAATAAGGTGTAAAATTTTACATTTTCAGCAAATTGCAATAATACAGGGGTGCTACGTTTAAGGGGAAGACGATTTTGACAAGAAAACATGGGGAGGTAAGGAAAATGAAAACGGCCATTCCGTTCCAATTCCGGAGCAGGCAGCTTGCCGGTGCGTTTTTGGCAATGATATTGATGTTGTCCGCCCTTTTTGGCGGTCTGCCTGCGCAGGCGGCATCATCCGTTCTTACCGTGGCCGAGGCCATCGCCAAAAACAACAGCGGCGAAACCGCCACGGTCGAAGGGTATATCGTCGGCGAGGTCTACAATTCGAAGCTCCTTTTTTCGGGTTTTCAGGACGACTTAAACGTGCTGATCGCGGATTCCCCCGGCGAAACGGGCAAGGACAAGCTGATCGACGTCCAGGTGACGGCGAGCTACCGTCCGCAGATCGGCCTCAAAACCAATCCCGGCAATCTCGGCAAAAAGATTCAGGTCACCGGAACGCTGACGGCATACAGCGGCATGTTCGGCGTCAAAAGCCCGACGGCCATCACGTTATCGGGCGAGTCCGGCGGCGGGGATCCCGGAAGCGGGGGCGGGACGCCAAATCCGTCCGATCCGGGCAGCGAAAATATCGGCGTGCCTACGACGCTTCCCGACGGAACCGGCAAAAAGGTGCTGTTTGACCAAAGCCACGGGCAGACGGCCGGCGCCGCCGATTGGGTGATCGACGGAGCCTTTTCCGATTTTGCGGACGGCTTAAGGGAAGCGAACTTTCAGGTGGATGCGCTGGAACGGACGCTCCCGATGAGCGCCCAAGCCTACGCTGAACCGACCGTTACGTTGAATAAATTGAAGCCGTACGACGTGTTTATCATCGGCGAAGCCAACATTCCTTTTAAAGCCTCGGAGCAAGCCGCGATGCTGCAATACGTCAAGGAAGGCGGCAGCATTTTCTTCATCTCTGACCATTACAATTCCGACCGGAACCTGAACCGTTGGGATTCCTCCGAAGTGATGAACGGATACCGCCGCGGAGCTTTCGGCGACCCGACCAAAGGCATGGCTGCCGCCGAAGCCGCATCGGGCGCGATGAGGGACGTGACCAGCACGGATTGGCTGGGCCAAAACTTCGGGGTCCGTTTCCGCTATAATTCGGTCGGCGACGTGACCAAAACGGATGCGGTCAAATACGACCAATCCTTCGGCATCACGGCAGGGGTCAACGACGTCGAAATGCACAGCGGCTCGACGCTGGTCATCCTCGATCCGAAGCGGGTCAAAGGGATCGTATACCTGCCGCAAAACGTGCCCGGCTGGAACAACGCGGTCGAAAACAGCGACAAGAAAAATTTCCCGACCGGGGGCGTATACAAAAACGGCGGCAAAGCCGAAGGACCGTATGCGGCCATCGCCAAGCTGGGAAAAGGCAAAGCCGCGTTCATCGGCGACTCTTCGCCGGTGGAGGACGCGAGCCCGAAATACGTCCGCGAAGACAACGGCAGCAAGAAAAAAACCTATGACGGATTCAAAGGCGAAGCCCAGGACGGCGTCTTCCTCGTGCAAACCGTAAAATGGCTGGCCGTTCATGAGGATTACGAGACGTTTGAAAACCGGGGCATTGCGCTGGACGAGCCGACGCCGCTGCTCGGAGCGCTCGAGGAACCGGCGACTTCGGCCGAAATCCCCGGCACGGAGCCCTGGACGACACCGGCGGCAGGCTATAAATGGTACGATCCTGCAACGTATAAAGCAGGCTCTTACGGTTCCGGCGATAGCGGTCCGGTGGTGACGATTCCGGAGCTGACCACGATCCGAAACGCCAGGTCCGCTGCGGACAACAGCTACGTGACGGTACAAGGCGTCATCACGTCCGAACCGGGAATATTCGGCGGATCGGGATTTTATTTGCAGGACGGAACCGCTGGCATCTATGTCTATCCAAGCTCGGCAACGGGATTCCACGCAGGCGACAAAATTAAAATGACCGCCCAGAAAACGGTCTTCAACTCCGAGGCGGAGCTGATGAACGAAGTTCAGGTTGCCAAGCTGGACGATTCGGCGGGCATTCCGGCGCCGACCCCCATCGTTCAAGATACGGTGAACGACAGCAATCAAGGGCAGCTGATTACCCTGAAAAATATGACTGTACGGAATTACCAGACCGTTACCGGTTCGCTGGAATTCGACCTGGTCAACGGAAGCGTGACCAACCGTGTGCGCGTGGACAGCCGCACGGGGGTTCAAGCGGATAGGCTGAAGCAGTCGTTTCCGGAAGGAACGAAGGTCGACATCACTGGCATTTCGTCCATCTTCAAAAACAATTACCAGCTGAAGCTGCTGAAACTGGAAGATATCCGGCCGGCGGGAGCGGGCCCGGAGAAAAGCAATGCGGCAACGATGACGGGGCCGGCTTCCGCTTATGCGGGGGCTCCCGTCGACGTGGCGGTTGGCGTCAGCGCGTTGACGTATTCCTTTACCGCAATGGACGTCACGATCCAATACGATCCGTCCAAGATGACGTTTCAAACGCAAACCGATCAGGAAGGCCGTCCCGTTCTCGCCGAGGGGGCGGTCGCTTCTTCCAGGGAAGGCTTGAATTTGCTGGCGGCGGGCATCAAGCCGGAAGCGGGACAAATCCGGCTGCTGCTGGCAAGCACCGGGGAGGCGAATGCGGTCAAAGAAAGCGGCGAATTGTTTCAACTGCATGGCAAGCTGAGGGAGGATGCGGCCGGCAGCGCGGAATTGTCGGTGACGGTATTTACGGTATCCTCGGACGGCGCTTCGCAGGACATCAACACGGGCGGGGCCGCCGTTCAGATCCAAGTGGCAACGGCTGACCGCAGCGCGCTTCATGCAGCCATTCAGGATGCGCAACAACTGGCGGATCAAGCCGTAACGGGTACCGAACCGGGGCAATATCCGCCTGCGGCCAAGGCCGACCTGCTTGCGGCCATTCAAGCGGCGACCGCGGTTTACAACGATGCATCCGCTACCCAAACGCAAATCAATGCGGCGCTGGCTGCGCTGACAAGCGCCGTTCATACCTTTAAAAACGCGGTCATTCCGGTGCCGTCCGTTCCTGTGGACAAGTCCGCCTTAAACGCGGCGATCGCTTCGGCTCAGAACGTATACGACCGCGCCGCCGCAGGCGAAAAGATCGGACAGTATCCGGCTTCGGCCAAGTCGGCGCTTCAAACCGCGATCCAGTCCGCCGTTTCGGTGAAAAACAGCTCCGCGGCTGCCCAAGCCCAGGTCGATGCCGCGACAGCCGCGCTGAACAATGCGGTTGCGGCCTTCAAGACGAAGCTGATCACGCTGGTGCCGGGAACGGGCAAAATTACCGTGCAGGACCTGTCGATCATGGCCAAATATTTCGGCATCACATCGGCCGACGGCAACTGGAGCCGCGTGGCCTCCGCCGATCTTTTCAATGAAGGGGAAATCACGATCCGCGCGCTGGCCGGCGTCGCCCAAATGATTATCGGCGATTGGTACGGCAAATAAACCAACGAAGGATGAATCCAACACCCATCGCAGGAGGCGGCCGTATGCCGTTTTCTGCGATTGGCATGTTCGAAAGGATGAAGCCCATTGCTGAAAAAGTTAGCCTCAATTCTCGGACTCGTGCTCGTATTCGGGTGGTTTGCCGCGCAAACGCAGGCGTCGGCGGATGACGCAGCCCCCGGCGTCTCCCTGCAATCAACGTCCAGCGGGAATCAAATCACGGTCGTCGTGACGGGGGAACATCTTAAAGATCTGTACGCTTACGATTTCACGCTGAAATACGACGCGCAGAAGCTTTCATATCAAAGCGCCTCAGCAGGCCCGAACGGTTTCTCCGTCGATCCGATCGTCCGAAACGGGACGGTCCGGATCGCGCATACCAAGGTAGGCAAAACGGTCGGCGACAACGGCACCGTTCAATTGGCCTCCGTTCAATTCGCGAGGCTGCAGAAGGGCAGCGCCGACGTTTCGCTGCATGACGTCAAACTGGTGGACTCCAAGCTGAATGCTGCCGCAAGCAAGATCATTACCGCGTCCATTTCGATCAAGGAAGGAAGCGTCCCCGTACCGGCTGCCCTGAAAGATATCGGCGGTCACTGGGCCAAGGACGCCATCGAGCAGGCCGTGCAGCAAGGTTGGGTGACGGGTTACGCGAACGGGACGTTCCAACCGGGCAAGGAAGTGACGCGGATCGAGTTGGCCGCCATGCTGATCCGGGCCCTGGGGGCGGGCGACGCTGCCCGCCAGCCTGTCCAATTTAAGGATGCGAAGAAAATTCCGGCATGGGGACTGCCTTTCGTGGAAGAAGCGGTAGTCCGGGGGATCATGAACGGTTACGCCGATGGATCGTTCGGGCCGGCGAGGAAAATTACGCGGGCGGAATTGGCCGCCATGGCCGTCCGTTCGCTGCCTTCGACCGAAGCGCCGGCAGGCGGCGGCAAGCCTGCTTTTGCCGACGGCGCGCAAATCCCCGCCTGGGCCAAGCCTTACGCCGAGACGGCGGCACAGCGGGGCATCATGAGCGGGCGAAGCGGCGGCTTATTTGCGCCAAACGCCCATGCGACCCGCGCCGAGGCGGTGGTCGTCATTTCGGCATTGCTGCAGAAGAAATAATGCTATCGAAAATATCGATAGCATGGAAAAAATTCTTTATTGAAAGAAGCTTCCGCTAAATCGAAGATATGTGCTATACTTATGTAAGTAACCATTCGGGTTGCTTTTTCATACGATGACGCAGTATCATGGTATGAACGAACTCAAACCAATACTAAAAATATGAATATGGATCTTCGGGGTAAGGTGAAATTCCTGACCGGCGGTGAACGTCCTTGAACGCCAAAGCGACGTCAAGCCCGCGACTCCTGCTTTTCAAGCGATTGAAAGGCAGCGACTGACCTGGTGGGATTCCAGGGCCGACGGTAAAGTCCGGATGGGAGAAGATCAATAGAGCAGGTTTGCCGGAAATGTTTTTTCGTAACATTTCCGCAGGCTTATTTGATCAGCCCCCGTTTTGTCGATTTCGGTCGATATACGGGGGTTTTCCAATGTTGACTCCGTATTCAGGCAAGGGGATTAGGAATATGGAAAACGTAAGCAACAAGTTCAAGCTGAATCCCGCCCTGCGCAAGCAGGCGGTCCGCCCGAAAACCGGCTTTTGGCTGGTCGTGCTCGGGGCGGCATTGTGGGGAGCGGACCCGCTCTTCCGGATCATTTTGCTGCGCGAGCAGATCACGCCGACGCAGATCGTTTTGCTCGAACATATCATCATTGCGCTGTTCGTGGCGCCGCTGCTTTGGAAGCACCGCTCCGAATTAAAAGGGCTCAAGCTGCGCCATATCGGCGCGCTGCTGTTCCTGTCCTGGGGCGGCTCGGCCATCGCGACTATTCTGTTTACGTTGGGGCTGACCCACGGCAATTTGAACGCCGTCCTGCTGCTGCAGAAAATGCAGCCGATTTTCGCCATTCTCATGGCGCGGGTCCTGCTGAAGGAACAGCTGCCGAAGCAGTTCGGCTGGCTGCTGCTGCTTGCGCTGGCAGGCACCTACCTGCTCACTTTCGGGTTTACGTTCCCGTTCGGCCATGTCAACGATTTCGTCCAAGTGGGAAGCCTGCTGTCCCTGGGCGCGGCGGCGCTGTGGGGCGGCTCGACCGTCATGGGCCGCCTGATGGTCGGCAAAATGGAATACGAAACGGTCACTTCGCTTCGTTTCATCGTGGCGCTGCCGCTCCTGATCGCCATTACGATCAATCAAGGGGATCCTTGGCATGTTCCTTCCGGCGCTGGCACGATCGCGGCCGTATCGATCAACTTGCTCGGCCAGGCGCTGCTGCCCGGTTTGTTCAGCCTGATGGTGTATTATAAGGGCCTGACGACGACCAAAGCGTCGGTGGCGACCCTCGCGGAGCTGAGCTTCCCGATGGTCGGCGTGCTCATCAACTGGATCGCGTTCCAGGAGGTCGTGAAATTCCACCAAATTTGCGGGTTTGTTCTGATCTGGGCCGTCCTGTTCATCATATCGCGCCAAAGCGCAAAGGAATCGTAAACGTATTTTCTGGTGGCATTCCCTATAAAATAATCCAAAGCTGTTGCCTTAAAAGGCTGCTTCCGGGGCGGTTTGTCCGCCCGCGAAAGCGGCCTTTTTTTTGCGCGTGAATAACTTTTAGGGACCCGAGATTTTCAGTCATGATTTAAACGGTTCGACATACATTTTTATAAGTAAGCGCTTGCAGAATACGTTTTAGAAATGGTCGGTGCAATTCAGGATTCAAGATTCAAGGTGTCAATGTGATGAATGGGGGAATGTTCATGAGGCTGAAATTCGCTTCGAAACCGCTGATGGCGCTTTTGATGGCGGGAGTTCTCATCGCAGGCTGCCAAACCGTGCAGCCGCCGTCCGCTTCGGAAACGCCGAAAACGCAGGAAGGTAACAAACCGCCTTCGGGCACTCAGACGGAGCCTTCCAAAGAACCCGCGACCGGAACCTCCAAAGGCGACGCCAAGGAAACGCCGCGAAACGAAACGTTGTACGTCAACGGCCTGCAGTGGGGAGCACCGACGAACTTCAACTTGCTGAGCGGCAATCCGGCTTTTCCGATCAATTACGGCAACTCCCGGGAGCTGGTGTACGAAACGTTGTTCATGATCAACCAGCTGGACGGAGCGCTTGAGCCGCTGCTCGGAACCAAATACGAATGGAAGGACGATACGCTGCATGTCGAGCTGAACAAGGACGCGAAATGGAACGACGGCAAGCCGTTCACTTCGGAGGACGTCGTTTATACTTACGAGCTCGGCAAAAAATACGACATCAACTGGAGCAGCTATTGGACGAATATTTCCGAAGTAACCGCCGACGGGGCGAATGCCGTCAACATCAAGCTGAACAAGGATAATCCCAACCGGCTGAGGGTGCTGGACAGCATTGAACTGATCCCGATGCTTCCGAAGCATGTTTGGGAGGAAATCGAAAAGAAAGCGGGCAATGACCTGTCAGCCATCCGGAAAGAAGTCAACGATAACCCGGTCGGCACGGGGCCATACAAGCTGTATTTCTACAACGACCAGAAAATCACGATCGAACGCGACGACAATTATTGGGGCAAATCGCTGTTCGGCAAACTGCCGGCTCCGAAATATATCACGCACGTCATTTACAAGGATAACGCGGCCGGCGACCTGGCGTTCAAGAGCGGCCAAGTGGACGTATCGCAGCAGTTCATTCCGCAGGTCTGGAACATGTGGGAAAAGGGAGCGCCGATCAAGACGTTCCTGAAGGACGCTCCGTATTACGTGCCGGGTTCCATGCCGTCCGTCTTCTTCAACATGTCGAAAAAAGGGCTCGACAACGCCGACGTCCGCCGCGCCATCGCGATGGCCATCGACTACAAAAAAATATCGGATCTGGCGATGAGCGGCTACTCGGCGGCGATGGAACCTTCCTTGACGCTGAATACCGACGCCGAATCCAAATACGTCGACAAAGACGCGATCAAACCGCTCCAGTGGACGACGGACGTCAAAGCGGCCAATGAACTGCTCGACAAAATCGGGGCCCAAAAAGGCAAGGACGGCATCCGCGTCCTGAACGGCACCCGCCTCGGTCCGTATGAAATCGAATGCCCGTACGGCTGGTCCGACTGGAACGCGGCGCTGGAAATCGTCGCGCAAAGCGCGAAGGCGATCGGCATCGAAATCCGCACGAAGTTCCCGGAAGCTCCGGTATGGACGAACGACCTGCAAACAGGCAAGTTCGACATCATCATGAACACGCCGGCCGGCGGCGTCAATCCGAGCCAGCCTTGGAGCCGGGCCCATGACATCATGTACTCGAAAGGCGTGGCGCCTGCCGGAGAAATGGCGTTCTGGAACTGGGGACGCTACAAAAACGACAAGGCCGACCAAATCATCGACCAAATTCCGACCGTCACCGACGAAGCGCAGCTGAAAAACCTGTATACCGAGCTGACGAAAATCTGGCTGACGGATATCCCTTCCGTTCCGCTGATGTACCGCCCATGGGTGTTCCACACCGTCAACGAATCCGTATGGAAGGGGTTCCCCGTCGACGGGGACGGCAGCAACATTCCGCCGCAAATCGCCATGGACGGCGCGGGCATCCGGGCCTTGTACCAGATTCATAACTGAGGAGGCCGCGCATCCGGAAGCCCAATCATGTTCGAGTGACAGTCAAAAGCAAACATGCACGCGCCTGCATAAAGGACGGTCTTCCGGGCCGTCCCTATGCGGGCTCTCGTCACCGGCAGCATGATATTCCGCCGCGCAAGTCCGAAGGGGGGAGCTTTTCGTGAACGCCTATTCGAGATATTTCGTGAAAAAGCTGTTTTGGTACGTGCTGACGCTCGCCATCGCCATCACGCTGAACTTTTTCCTGCCGCGGATGATCGAAGGCAATCCCGTAAGCATGATCGTTTCGCAAATGTCGCAGGGCATGACGGACAGCGATACGATCAAACGCGTCTATGAGACGTTTATGGCCGAATTCGGGATCGACAAGCCGATTTGGATGCAGTTTCTCATCTACGTCAAAAACCTGTTCACCGGCGACTGGGGAACCTCCTTCGGGCTGTACCCGAAAAAGGTGACCGACATTTTGGCTTCCGCCGTGCCGTGGACGGTCGGGCTCCAGCTTCCCGCCATTTTGGTCGGCTGGATTTTGGGCAACGTGCTCGGGGCGGTAGCCGCTTATAAAAAAGGCGTCTTCGACAAAGCGATTTTTCCGGTGGCCTTGTTTATCAACTCGATCCCGTTTTTTACGCTTGCCATCATCATGCTGTACCTGTTTGCGCTCACCCTGGGGTGGTTTCCGCTCTCCGGCGGATACGATTTTCAAATGGTGCCAAGCCTTAGCTTCGAATTTATCGGCTCGGTGCTCCGCCACCATACGCTGCCGTTTTTGTCCATCGTGCTCGTGACGATCGGCGGGCAGGCCATCGGGATGCGCGAAATGTCCATCTACGAGCTGAATGCCGATTACGTGCTGTACGCGAAGCTGCTGGGCATCCGGGATTCGAAAATCGCCAGGTACGTGTTCCGCAACGCCATGCTTCCGCAAATTACGGGACTGGCTCTGTCCCTCGGGACGATGGTCGGCGGCTCCCTGATCTGCGAAATCGTGTTCAGTTACCCGGGGCTTGGCACATGGATGTTCACGGCGATCCGCCAATTGGATTATCCGCTGATCTCCGGCTGCACGCTGCTGATCGCCATTACCGTGCTGCTCGCCAATTTTACGATCGACATGGTTTACGGATTGATCGACCCGAGAATCAAAGCCTCGCAAATGGAGGAACAGTGAGATGAAAAATTCGTTCGCTATTCTTCTGAAATCGCCGAAGTTCATGATCGGTGCCGTATTGTTCCTGCTGATGCTTGCGCTCGTGCTGATCTACCCGCAGATCAACCGCAAGGACCCGCTGGAGATGATCGCCCTCGCCTTCCAGCCCCCGGACGCCAACCTGTGGCTCGGCTCTGACAATTTCGGGCGCGATTTGTTTCTCGAGCTGATGTACGGCATCCGGACCTCTATCCGCGTCGGGCTGATCGCCGGCGTGTTCGCCACCGTCATCGGCCTTTTCATCGGTCTGGTTTCCGGCTACGTCGGCGGCATGCTCGATAACCTGCTGACCGCCGTCACGAACATTTTTATCGTCATCCCGTCATTCGTCATTCTGATCCTCATTTCGGTCAGCATCAATTCGCGCAGCTCGCTCGTGACCGCAATCATCATCGGCATTACGAGCTGGCCGTGGACCGCGAGGGCGGTCAGGGCGCAGACCACGTCGCTGCGAAACCGGGATCACGTCCATATCGCCAAAATATCCGGCCACAGCACGCCCAAAATCATCGTTTTCGAAATTCTGCCGTATATCGCTTCGTACGTCGTCATGGCGTTTGTGCTGCAAACCGCCTCGGGCATCCTGTCGGAGGCGTCGATCTCCATGCTCGGCCTGGGGCCGTACAACACCATTTCGCTCGGCATCATCATGAACTGGGCGCTCGTGTTCGAGGCGCCGGTGGCGGGGGCTTGGTGGGCGTTTATCCCGGCGGCGTTATCGATTGCGCTGATTACGTTCTCCCTCTACATGATGAACACGGGCATGGACGAGATCTTTAATCCGAAAATAAGGAGCTAAGGCGTATGAGCACGAACATTTTGGAGGTCAGCGGCCTGAAGACCTATTATAAAACCCGCCTGAAGGAAAAGGTGTTTGCGGTGGACGGCGTCGATTTTAATCTGGAGGAGGGGAAGACGCTCGGCATCGCGGGAGAATCCGGCTGCGGAAAATCGACGCTTGCGCTCAGCCTGATGGGCTTTTATTTCCCGCCCCTTCATTACGGCAGCGGTTCCATCCGAATCTCCGGCAACGACATTATGAAGCTGAGCAAGGAGCAGCTGAGGTCGAAAGTTTCCGGGCGCGAAATCGCCTATATCCCGCAGGCGGCGATGAACGCGCTTAATCCGACGCTGCGAATCATCCGGTTTATCGAAGACATCATGAAGGAGCACCGGCCCGAATTGTCCAAAAAGCAGGTATGGGAGCTGGCGGCGGATCGTTTTAAGACGCTGAATCTGCCGGAAAAGGTGCTGAAATCGTATCCGAGCGAGCTGTCGGGAGGGATGAAGCAGCGGACGGTCATCGCCATTTCCACCATCCTTAATCCGAAAGTGCTGATCGCCGACGAACCGACTTCCGCGCTGGACGTCACTTCGCAGAAAGCGGTCATCAAGCTGCTGAAGGATCTGCTGGACAAAAAGTATATCCGGTCGCTCGTTTTTATCACGCATGAGCTGCCGCTGCTTTATCATGTCACGGACGAAATCATGGTCATGTACGCGGGCGAAATCGTCGAGCGGGGCACGGCGGAGCAGATGATTTTTGATCCCGTCCATCCGTATACGAAAAAATTGATGGGTTCCATCCTCGTTCCGGAGGAAGGCATGAAAGGCCAAAAGCTGGCCGCGATTCCCGGCGCTCCGCCGAATCTGAAGCAGGTGCCGCCCGGCTGCCGGTTTGCGGAACGCTGCTCCTTTGCGCAAAGCGAATGCAAAACCGGCAAGGTGCCGATTCGCGCGGGCGGGAACCATTGGTACCGCTGCCTGTTTGAAACGGAAACGCTGAAGGAGTGGTATGCGAATGAACCATCGTGACCTGTTGATCCGCGGCAGAGGCCTTACAAAAGTGTTCGGTTATGGCAGCCAAAAAACGACCGCCGTGGATGCGGTGGATTTCGATTTTCATAAAGGGGAAATCATTTCGATCGTCGGCGAAAGCGGAAGCGGCAAAACGACGCTGGCCAAAATGATCATGGGCCTTCTGAAGGAATCCTCCGGGATCATCGAATATAAAGGGCAGCCCCGCCGTTTGAAGTCGCATGCCGAACGGAAACGGTATTGGAAAGATATCCAGGCGATTTTTCAAGATCCGTTTTCGTCGTTTAACCTGTTTTACCGGGTGGAAAAATTGCTGCTCGATTGCATTAAGCTGCAGGGGCTCAAGCTGACGAAGGAAGAGCGGTACCGCAAAATGCAGGAAGCCTGTTCCTTCGTCAATCTCAAATTCGAGGAGCTGCACAACAAATACCCGTTTGAGCTGTCCGGCGGCCAGATGCAGCGGCTGATGATCGCCCGGATTTTCATGCTGCACCCGAAGGTGCTCATCGCCGACGAGCCGACGTCCATGGTGGACGCGTGCTCCCGTTCGACGATTCTCGATATGCTGCTGAAGCTGCGGGACGAAAACGAAATGACGATCATCTTCATCACGCATGACGTAGGGCTGGCTTATTACGTAAGCGATACGATCTACATTATGGAAAAGGGGAAAATCGTCGAAAGCGGCCCCGCCGAGGACATGATCCTGAATCCGCAGCACGGTTATACCCGGCAGCTCGTCAACGACGTCCCGAAAATCCACTCGGCTTGGGATTTGGGGTCGTAGGAAGGAGCATGGCTTTGCGCGAACCAAGGGTGGAGCCGGAGGAAATCTCCGGGCTCCATCCCTGCATATAAAGGCTGCCTGGACTGCGAATCATTTCCGTTTTTATGCGATCGATTCCTTGAAAATGGCTATGAAAACGAAACGTAAAATAATTTTTTTAGCAGCTTTCTTTTTGATGACGGCTAAAATATTCCAGCAAAAAGCATGCATGAAGGGAGGGGGGCGAAGCCCGAACCCGGCGCGGATCAAGAAACGGAAGGAAATTTCATGGTCAAAACAGCTGGAAAACATTGCTTTGAAGCGCTTTCAAAATAAGGTTTACAGATGCCGGGTTCTGATTTAAAATAAAAAAGGTTTTAAGTTGTCGACAAGTATACTTGTGATATTGAAAAATCGGTTCAGGATGAAAAACTGCGAAAGGTTGGAACGGCACTGCGCGGATATGATAAAATCCTATTAGTATGCTTACGAATCGGGATTGATAAACAATCCTTGAAATAGGAGAGTTGTCTGATGTTGCAGTATCCTTCGGCCTGGCTGCAGAACGCATCCCTTGGGGAAACCATCGCGTGCGAGCTGAGGCTTCGAATCATCAACGGAACGATCAAGACGGGCGAGACCATTTCGGAAAATTGGGTGGCTTCCGAGTTCGGCACAAGCCGTTCCCCGGTGCGGGAGGCTTTAAAAACGCTCTCAAGCGAAGGACTGATCCGGCTTGAGCGCATGGGGGCCGTCGTGGTCGGTCTGGATGTCACGGATGTCGAAGAGCTGTACGACGTTCGTTTTTTGATTGAAAGCTTCGCCCAGCAGCGGCTGGCCCAATCGGATGTGACCGGTTTGCTCGGCTGCCTCCAGCGGATCGTGGACAAAATGGAGCTGGCGATGAAACATAACGACGCCGTGGAATTTTCTTACCAGGACTTATCCTTTCATGAAACGATCATTACGGCCGCGAACCACAACCGGATTTTGCATCTTTGGAAGAGCATCCGGCCGATCGTCATGACCGTCATGCTGCTCACGACCGACGAAATTTTTTCGAAAGGCGAACAAAAGCTGCATTCGGTCATCGACAAACATTATACGATCATGAAAGGCTTGGAATCCCGCAAAAGAGACGTCATCGAACAGGTGGTCAGGGAATATTTCGCGGATTCCAGGAAAACGCTTCACAGCAGCATCCCCGGCCGTACATCCTGAAGCGGTCGGCACATGTCCCTACGCGGACGTTGCCGCTCAAAGTTGTCGACAAGTATACCAATACTTAAATTAAATGCTGGCAAATGGGCATGATAATTTGAAGGGAATTCATAAATCATCCAGAAAAACCAGGTGAAGAAAGGTAGGTTGTCTTGATGTCCAGTATTTTCGGTATGAGCCATAATTGGACGCTGATCGTTTGGACGCTTGTCGCGATTGCGTTTTTGATCGTATTTATCGCCAAATTCAAGTGGAACCCGTTCGTTACGCTGCTGCTGTCGGCGCTGATCCTCGGCTTTTTGACGGGCATGAAACCGCTTGATATCGTCGACTCGGTAACGAAAGGGCTTGGCGGAACGTTAAGCACGATCGCCATCGTCATCGGCCTCGGCACGATGCTCGGCAAGATGATGGCCGAGTCCGGCGGTGCCGAGCAAATCGCCACGACGCTGGTTAACCGCTTCGGCGAAAAACGCGTGCACTGGGCGATGATGATCGTCGGCTTTATCGTCGGGATTCCGGTGTTTTTTGAGGTGGGCGTCATTCTGCTCATTCCGATCGTGTTTACGGTCGCGCGGAAAACCAAAATGTCGCTCCTGCAAATCGGGATTCCGATTTTGGCGGGGCTTTCCACCGTGCACGGTCTGGTTCCGCCGCATCCGGCACCCATGATCGCGATTGATGCATACAAAGCCGATTTGGGTAGAACCATATTATATTCCTTGATCGTCGGCCTTCCGTCGGCGATCGTGGCAGGACCTCTTTTCGGCAAATGGATCGGCAAACGGATCAAGGTCGAGCCGCCGGCGGAGCTGGCAGAGCAGTTTTCGTCCAGCGGCGAGCGCAAGCTGCCGGGCTTCGGCATTACCTTGTTTACGATCCTGCTTCCTGTTATTCTGATGCTGATCGGTTCGATCGCCACCATTATCGATCCGAATGCCAAGCATGGATTAACCGTATTTTGCGAGTTTATCGGGCATGAAGTGATCGCGCTTTTGATCGCGGTCGTCTTTTCCTTTTTTTCGCTCGGCTTCTCGCGCGGTTTCACCAAAGACCAGATTTCCAAATTCACGAGCGAATGCCTGGCTCCTACTGCAACGATCATTTTGATCATCGGCGGAGGCGGAGCGTTCAAGCAGGTGCTCATTAACAGCGGCGTCGGCGACGCGATCGCGCAAATCGCCACGTCCGCGAATATCAACATCATTTTGTTCGCATGGTTCGTAGCGGCGTTGATCCGCGTGGCGACCGGTTCGGCTACCGTGGCCATGACGACGGCCGCAGGCATCGTCGCTCCGGTGCTGGCGCTGAATCCCGGAGCGAGCCCTGAACTGGTCGCGCTTGCAACGGGCGCGGGTTCCCTCGTTCTGTCCCATGTCAACGACGCCGGTTTCTGGATGGTCAAAGAGTTCTTCAACATGTCCGTTCCGCAGACGCTGAAATCATGGACCGTGATGGAAACGCTGCTGTCGGTGGCGGGGCTTGCGTTCATTCTCGTCGTCAGTATATTTGTATAATAATGAAACAAGAGTTTCATCGATTCAAGAAAGAAGGTTAAAGCATGAGCAATAACATGATGATCGGCATCGATATCGGCACGACAAGCACCAAGGCCGTCATTTTCGAGGAGAACGGCAAGGTCGTGGCCAAGGGCAGCGAAGGCTATCCGCTCCATACCCCGACGTCATCGATTGCCGAGCAGGATCCGGACCTGATTTTCGCCGCCGTCATTCATTCGGTGAAGCAGGCGATGGAAAAAAGCGGGGCAGCTCCCGAGCAGATCATGTTCGTGTCCTTCAGCTCGGCGATGCACAGCGTAATCCCCGTCGGCGCGGACGGCAAACCGCTGATGAACTGCATTACGTGGGCGGACAACCGCAGCGCGGAATGGGCGGAGAAGCTGAAGAAGGACATGAACGGGCATGAGATTTATTTGCGCACGGGCACGCCGATTCATCCGATGTCGCCGCTGTCGAAGCTGATTTGGCTGCGTCATGACGAACCTGATATCTATAACAAAGCGGACAAATTCATTTCGATCAAGGAATATGTCTTCGCGAAGCTGTTCAACCAATACATCATCGATTATTCGATCGCTTCTTCGACGGGCATGTTCAATTTGGAGCAGCTCGATTGGGACAAGGAGGCGCTGGAGCTTGCCGGCGTCAAGCCGGACAATCTTTCCGTTCCCGTTCCGACGACCCATGCCGTCTCGGGGCTGAATCCAGTTTACGCAGAGGAGATGGGGCTTCTGGCCTCCACTCCTTTTATCGTGGGAGCAAGCGACGGCGTGCTGTCGAATCTCGGCGTCGATGCCACCCAGCCGGGCGTCGTCGCGGCGACGATCGGCACAAGCGGCGCGATTCGCACCGTCGTGGACCGGCCTGTGACCGATCCGAAGGGCCGCATTTTCTGTTACGCGTTGACCGACAAGAAGTGGGTCATCGGAGGACCGGTCAACAACGGAGGCATGCTGTTCCAATGGGTACGGGACGAGTTTGCCGCCTCCGAAGTGGAGACGGCGAAACGCCTCGGCCTTGATTCGTACGACCTGCTGACCCGGATCGCGGAGCAGGTGAAGCCGGGGGCGGACGGGCTGTTGTTCCATCCGTACTTAACGGGCGAAAGGGCGCCGCTGTGGAACCCGGACGCGCGCGGCTCGTTTTTCGGGCTGACGATGCATCACCGCAAGGAGCACATGATCCGCGCCGTGCTGGAAGGCGTTATATTCAATATGTACACGGTGCTGCTGGCGATGGAGGAAATCATCGGGCGTCCGACCAAAATCCACGCCACCGGCGGATTTTCGCGTTCCCCGCTCTGGCGCCAAATGATGGCGGACATTTTCGATCAGGAAGTCGTCATTCCCGAAAGCTACGAAAGCTCCTGCCTCGGCGCCGTGGTCCTTGGCCTGTACGCGCTCGGCAAAACCGATACGCTGGACATCGTTTCCGGCATGATCGGGTCCACCCACCAGCACAAGCCGATCAAGGAACACGCGCAAATTTACCACCGGCTGCTGCCGATTTTCATTAAAATTTCGCGGAACCTGGAAGAAGAATATAAAGCCATCGCCGAATTCCAGCGGCAATTGTTCTAGTTCGGGCGCACGCATTGAACCCCCGTATGACATGGGTCATACGGGGGTTTTATTTTGGGAGGCGAGTAAAATAAATTCGCTACATGGTGCCCTTCGTTCCGGATCCTTTGTAGGGGAAGGGAATTAACCTGTTGAAGCCGGTTTAGGGAAAAGCGGGCCTTTTATTCTGCTTGAATTTTCCGAAAAACGTCGTAGCTTCTGCGGGCGCATTCCGAGATGGCGATCGGGTGGAAGCCGCTGACGTCCGCATACAACGTATCGTTCAGCGGCGCGGTCCATGACTCAGGCAGCTCTGCCGCTCCATGCGATGCGCCTAGAATCGAGCCGACCGTGGCACCGTTGCAATCCGTATCCCAGCCGCCAAGCACGGCGGTCGTGATCCCCTTTTCGAAATCGCCGCCGGAATGGATGAGCGCCGCCGAGCATAAAGCTGCATTATTGTTGGTATGAACGGCGTGATAGTGCTTGAAGGACTCCCATATTTTGGCGACCAGCTCCAAGGTGTCTTCCGTTTCCTCTGCGATCCGTACCGCCAAGGCCACATCTTCCGCCAAACGGCAGTTTTTCGGAATTTCGCTTAATCCGATCTCAACGATCCGTTTCACGTCGTTCTCTACGAATGCGGCAGCTATCATAGCCGAACAGAACATCGCGCCATAAATACCGTTCTTCTCATGGGAGAAGGAGGCATCCCTCCAAGCCAGCTCAGCCGCAAGCTCGGGCCGGCCGGCGGCCCCGTAAGCATAGCCGTCGACACGGATCTGGGCGCCGATCCATTCGCGGAACGGATTCAAATAGGAACGACACCAGCGGATATGTTTTTCCCAATCCTCCGGCTGTTCTCCGTTAATATACGCAGTGACGCGGGCAAAATTCAAGTAGGATTGCGCTTCGGCCGTGAACACCTGACCAAACGTCAAATGCCGGTGCCACAGCTTGCCGACGTCCCATGAATTAAAATCCAGACCGCGCTGCTCAAGCATAAGCAGGCCAAGCACCGTATAACGAATGTCGTCATCGGTTTCCATGAAACGGATATTGTCGCCGCAGCTGGCCAGGCTGCTCCAGCGGGCGATATCGATGCCGTACTCCGCTTTGGCTGCCGAATCGCTCGGCGTGTAGTGGCGGATCGGCCATTGTCCGGCACCTTCAAACCACAGCTTAATATTGTGCCAGCCCGGTCTGCCACCCGATCCGTTCATGAAGGCGGGAGCCTCCAGCGGCTTGCCTAGAGCGCACCCAACGGCCCGGCCGAGCCAAGCCCCGTAAAACTTGTCCTGCCATTCGCCTTCGTCCCTGTTGGCGGCAAGCATTCGTGGGCCTGTCGGGCGTTCGTTTCGAATCGATTCCAGATCGTTCGGCTCATCATATTTAAAATCCGTGCTTGGTTCTAATTTCGCGAGCTCGCGGTAGACATCCATCAACCGCGTTTCATCGGTGCCGGCGTCGTCAAGATGCTCCCGGAAACCTGCGACGTCGCATCCCTCTTCCCGGCGCTGCGTTATTTCCGCCAAGACCAATTCCCGTAATCCATGCCACTTCGTCATGGGCGTGCTCCTCCTTCATTGGTGTCCAGCCAAATCGAATTTTGCACTCATTATAACTTGCATCCGGAAGCCGTGACTTCTCAAATTGTGCAGGCGCCCCTCTCATTTTTTGCTAGCGGAAAAGTTTCCGCCCGATTGCCGGTAAGCATTCGGGGACATGCCGACCTTTTCGTTGAAAATCCGGTAAAAGGTTGCCAAGCTTTGAAAGCCGCAGTCGAATGCGATCTCGGCGACGGATTTGTCCGTGCCGGCCAAATCCCGTTTGGCCGTCTGAACGCGCAGCAGCGACACATATTCCGAAAAGCGATAACCCGTCGCTTCCAGGAATGCCCGGCTTACGCGCGAGACGCTCAGCCCGAGTTCATCGGCCAGTTCCTTCAGGCTGATCGGTTCGCGATGGCGCTGCTCAACCAAAGCGGCCAGCGCTTGCGCATGGCGCGCAGACTGGACCATGCCGCTTCGTTCCTCATCCGTAAGCCGGTCGTTATAATGGCGCAGAAGGCGGCCGCATAGCTGAATCAGCGCGCTTTTTGCCATCGCCGGATAGCCCGGGGCTTTCTCCCGCAATTCTTCCGCGACGGCCAGCATCCAGGGGGCAAGCTGCCGCGCAAGCGCCGATCCGCCGGGGATATGATTGCAAAAATGCGCCGCGCGGTAAGAAAAAGGAAGCAGCAAGCCGGGTTCTTCCTGCAGCAGCAACGCGGCATCAAAATTAATGAAAAGATATCGGCTCGGGTCCGCCGGGTCCGCTTGGGCGATGTGCGGTTCCTCACTATTGACCAGAAACAAATCGCCGGGGCCGGCTTCATACCGTTTATGGCCGAAGAAAAAGAGGCCCTTGCCCGACAAGCAAAGGCCGATTTCCAGGCTTTCATGCACATGGGGCGGCTGCCTGTGCGCCGCGGGCGTCCATTCGAAAGCATTGATGGGAATGGGGTTGTCGTACGTGATATGAAGTTTCATCGGGACCTATGCCTCCTGAGGGGATCGCTTTCCAGTAACCACTGAACGGGTGGTGTCTTGCCTCTCCCGTTTTAACTTACATATACATTTTGAAGCATTTTCCACTCAGCCTCAAGCTTCTTGCATTCCGCCTTATCTTCCCAAATTACTGGGCGCGGGGAAACGGCGAAACGCTCCGTCTCTTCGCGGAAGAGCAAGACGAGAGGATCCGGAATGCTGCCGTGAAGCAGCGACAGGCCCAAAAACTGGACTAACACAGGAGACATGGCGTTTGTGCCCCTTGCCTACGAGGCAAGGGACATTTTTTGCTGATCCGGAGGGATTCGTTCGCGCCCAACTAGCTAGCGCTTCTGCTGAGTTCTTTTCGTTTGGTTAGTTGAGGCCGCCTTTTTATCCCATGCCAAAACCAAAATCAGTCCGATGATGCATGCCGCCCCCAGCCATTGGAAACGTCCAAAGGGCTCTTTCAGCCAAAACACGGTCGTTAAAACCGCAGCCAGCGGTTCCAAACTGCCTAGAAGGCTTGTTTCTTTGGGCGACAGGCTTTGCAGGCTTTCGATATAAAACCAAAAGGCGATCATGGTGCCGAAGAGGATCACGAATACCAGGTATACATAGGCTTCCGGCGTCAAGCTTTTAAAGTCGATTTGCCAAGGAGGATGGATGACGCTTAATCCCAAACCGCCGATGACCATTGCCCAGCCGACGATGACGAGGGAATCGTATTGCTTCAAGAGAGGACCTGCGTACAAGGTATAAAAAGCCAGCGCCGCTCCCGACAAAACACCCCAAAAGACGGCAGGGGCCGGCACGGATAATCGGGAAACGGAGCCGTCGGTCAACAGGAAAAAACAGCCGGCTAAAGCGAGGAGGACGGTCAGCAAATCCTTTCGCGTGAAAACCGTTTGTTTTCGCAGAACTAAATAGATAATAATCATGACCGGCGCTAAATATTGCAGCAGCGTGGCGACCGCAGCATTGCCGTATTTAATCGATGCCATGTACGTATATTGAACCGCAAGCATGCCCAGCAATCCGAAGGCAACGAGCTGGAGGGCCGTCTTTTTATTTTTCCATACGACAAATAGTTGCGAGCGGTCTTTCGCCAACCATTGAACGGCCAAAAGCAGCACGCCGGCGATGAGCAAACGCGTCGTTACAAGCCAATCGATATCGACGGCCGTTTGTTGGAAAAGCTTTTGGGAAACGGTGCCGCTGATCCCCCAAAATACCGCTCCCGTGGTCACGAGAAACAATCCTTTTTTTCCTGATGATTTGTCCATGAACGGGTTTCTCCACCTTAAATATAATGATAGTATTATAATAGGTGGAAAATCTGTTTAAATATATCGATATTGAATGAAAAAATATAAATATATTGAGGTTGTGGTCGTTTGCAGATCAAAAATTTCAAGATTGGCCAAAACTTAAAGGAACTCACCGAGCATCGGACGGTCGTATTGCCGGTTGCCTGTTACGAAACGACGATCCATCAAAATATACACGGATATATTCCGCTTCATTGGCACGATGAACTTCAATTTGTCCGGATGGTCCAAGGGGAAGCAAGCTTTCAAATCAACGAAGAGAAATTGGTCGTTCGACAAGGCGACGGGCTCTTTATCAATAGCGGCTGCCTGCACATGGCGGAGGAGCTGAATGAATCGGGCTGCGTCTATATCTGTTTGAACGTGTCCCCCGATTTCGTCGTATCGCCAGAGCTTTACGCCACGTATGTAGCCCCTTATATTCAAGCGACGAATTTGCCCTACTTATATATTGAGTCCGATAAGCCTTGGGGAAAAAACATTTTGGATGCCGTAGGGAACATTCATCAATGGCTTCAACAAAAGCCGCCTTACTTTGAAATCGATATGTCGCTAAATCTGGCGCTCATTTGGAAAAACCTTGTCATGAACGGCTTTCAACTCGAGCACGACCCGATGGAAGCGGCAAAGAATCAGCGGATGAAGGAAATGTTAAGCTGGATCGATACGCATTACGCCGAAAAAGTCACATTGGATGAGATCGCGAGAGCCGGCCGATTGAGCCGTTCGGAATGCTGCCGGTATTTCAAGCGAATGTTAAATACGACTCCGCTGAATTACGTGATCGATTACAGGATTCAAAAAAGCTTAATCTTGCTGCAGCAAACGGAATCCAACGTGACGGAAGTCGCCTATAAGGTCGGATTTAACAGCACGAGTTATTTTATCGAAAGATTCAGGAAGTTGAAGAAGGTCACCCCGTTAGCCTACAAAAAATTAAAAATGGATGGTGGAAAGCTGGGACCGGCAAACATCAATTCATGATCGGCGAAACGAAAGGCTTCAGCCAAACGGCTGAGGTCTTTTTTTGCGTAAAACGTTGGTTTGGGTCATCTGCTCCCATTCTCGCAAATACGCTTGGAAAATAGCATTTTTTCAGGGCAATCCGCCCGGATCGGCCTATGCCGTCCCGGGCCGAATGCCGATGATTGACATTAGTAGATTTTGAGAGAACCGTGGCGTTGGCCATGTCGAAGCTCGTTTACTTCACGTATACATACAGTATCACCAGTGACATCCATTTGAACGAAACCTAAGGAGGGGGGCGGATGGAGTTTTAATAGAAAACGAGATTCCAGATTTCGAAGCAAAGGAGAGTTGTGCACTGGAAATAACATTTTTTAGTTAGAGATGAGGGTTTAACATGCATGATTTCATGGTGTTGATTACGGTCTGTTCCTTCCTGTTCACCATCGGTTTTATCTTTTGGCGTCCCCAAGTCAACGAAGCGATTCCGGCAACGATCGGCGCGGCCTTGGTTCTGATCAGCGGCAGCGTCACGCTGGCCGACCTGGGGAATATCACGGAAACGATCAGCGGCGCGGCGGTCACGATCATGGCGACCATCGTCATGGCCATCGTTCTGGAAAGCTTCGGTTTTTTCCATTGGGCGACGGAGCTGCTCACCAGGCAGGCCAAAGGCTCCGGAATCCGGCTGTTTTGGCTGACGAACCTGTTCTGTTTTTTGATGACGCTGTTCGTGAACAATGACGGCAGCATTTTGATCACGACGCCGATCCTGCTGATGATGCTGAAAAACATCGGGCTCAAAAACCATCAAAAAATACCCTACCTAATCTCGGGCGCCCTTATAGCCACCGCTTCCAGCGCTCCGATCGGCGTCAGCAACATCGTTAACCTGATCGCGCTCAAAATCGTGAACATGGATTTGTACATGCATACGGCCATGATGTTCGTCCCCGCAACGCTCGGCCTCCTCCTGCTCACCGTCATCCTGTTTCTCATCTTTTACCGGACCCTGCCGAAAAGGATTCCTTCCCAACCGAAATGGATCTTAAAACCCGGGCAGCATCCGCTGCAGCAGCCGCTTCAGCAGGAAGACCGCACCAAATTCATGAGAAATATTTTGATTTTCGTTTTCTGCGTCCGCATCAGTTTGTTCGTCGCTTCCTTCGTTCACTTCCCGGTATCCTTGATGGCCGTCATCGGTTCTGCGTTTTTGCTCGCCTGGCGCTGGTACCGCCTTAAAATCCCCCCTACCGACATGCTGAAAAAAACGCCGTGGTACATTCTTGTCTTCGCCTTCAGCATGTACGTCATCATCTACGGCTTGAACAATATCGGTCTGACGGAATGGCTGATCCGGATGCTGCAGCCGCTCGTGTCGGGAAGCCTGCTGTACGCCAGCGTGCTGATGGGCGGCCTGCTCAGCGTTTTATCCAACATATTCAACAATCATCCGGCATTGATGGTCGGGACGATCACTTTGACGAATATGGGGCTTGACCCGCTCACGTTAAAAATATCATACTTGGCCAGCGTCATCGGAAGCGATATCGGTTCCCTGCTGCTGCCGATCGGCACGCTCGCAACCTTGATGTGGCTGCATATCGTGCGCAAAGGCGGCGTTAAGATCGGTTGGGGCCAATACCTGAAGGTGACAGCCGTTGCGATCCCCGTCACCGTGTTGTTTACGCTCATCGTCCTTTCGTATTGGGTCAGCTGGATTTTTTGATAATATCAGAGAGACGAAAAAGGACCTACGTTTTCGGGCAGGTCCATAATAGAGATGATGGATATATAGCATAATCTATGCCGGTACGGCCGAAAAGGAATAGGCAAATTTCCGTTTCAGGCACGGGACCATCCATGACGAATCGGCAAAAAAACGGGACTTCAGGCGCTATAGGGCCGGAAGTCCCGTTTTGGTTTGGGAGGAAAGTGATGGATTTTGTCGAATATAGAGAACATCCGAAGGAAAGGAAGGAAGATTATTCGATGAATATGAAAAAAAGCGGGCAGTCGTCCTTACGGGACGATGGAGTGACGAAGAGAAACGCCCGACAGGGAACGCGCGCACGAAACGGAGGGCTCCGCAAATGGGCGATCATGCCGTTCGTTGCCGCCGGGCTGCTGCTGGGAACCGGGACGATAGCGACGCCGGCGTTTGCCGCGCAGGTGCTATCGGCAGGGACGGACCAAGATCAAAGCGAGGCGCTCTCCCATTTGAACAGCGTCCGGGCGAAGGCCGGACTGCAGCCGTTGCAGCTTAACGGCGTGATATCCAAGGCGGCAAGCCTTCATGCGGCGTATTACAACGCGAATCACGGAAAGAAAACCGAGGGCGCCCATAACGAAACCAAAGGGATGCCCGGGTATACGGGAGCAACCGTAACGGACCGGTTGAAAGCCGCCGGCTGGACGTTTGGTTCGAAGGGGTATTCCACCGGGGAGGTCATGCATTACAAGCAGGCGAGCAGCAAGGATGCGATCGACGGCTGGCTGGACACCGCCTATCACCGCAAAATCATTCTCAGCCCGAAATACAGGGAAGTCGGCTTCGGTTTGGCGGACGGAACGGCCGTGGCCGATTTTGCCGGTTTTTCGGAGCCTGGTCCGATCCAAGGAGGCATCTCGGTTTATCCCTATGACGGCATGACGAACGTCGGGGTCGGTTTTTACGGTCTTGAATCTCCGAACCCGTTGAGCCAATTTAACGTGGATCATTCCGGTTACATCATTTCGGCTTCGACGGAACGGGATATGGTTTGGCATGAAGCGCAAATCGCGGACGAAAGCGGCGCGGCGGTGCCGTATTATGAGGAGCTTTACGGCGGGGATACGTTGTTCCTGTATCCCAAACAGATTCTGAAAGGCAATCATACATACAAAATATCGCTTTCCTATCAGATGAAAGGAACGTCCGGGAAGCTGCAAAAGACATGGTCTTTTACCACCGGAAAAGGACATCAATTGGTCTTCGTCCAATCCCGATATCCCGAGCTTGTTCTCAATGAAGGCGGGGAACTGCCGATCGAAGCCGAGGGGATGTATGACGACGGGGTGACGGAACTGCTCCAAACCGGAGTCGGCTACGTTAGCAGCGAGCCCAAAGGACTGGCCGTCTCGCCGGAGGGCATGTTAAAAGGCGTTAAACCTGGCGATTATACGGTAACGCTGACATCGGGGAGCGTTCAAAACCGGATCAAGGTCAAAGTGCTGCCGAAGCTCAAGCTAAAGGAATATCCGGGAACGAATCCCGCCGCGATAACGGATATCGCCGGGCACACGGGCCGGTCCGCGATCGAATGGGCCCTTCGGTCGGGAGTGATGACCGCATCGGACCGCAATCAGTTTCGGCCCGATGCGGCGGTGACGGAGGCCGAATTCTGGACGGCGCTGCTTCGCATGTACCGAGTCGATGATGAAGCTTATGCGCCTGCAAAAAAAACGCATTGGGCGGACGGAGCTTATAAAGCCGCGGCCGAGCGGAACATTCCGCTTGCCGGAATCGCTAACAAAACCGCAAGGGACTTGGCGATTACACGTCAAAAAGCGGCCGAAATCATTGCTGCGGCGGATGGGGTGAACTACCCGGAAAGCCAAGCGGTCTGGTACGTCCTTGCGCTCGACTATGTAAAGGGCGTCACGGAACGCTCGCTGGATGGCTTCAAGGGAAGCGAGGAACTTACGCGGGGGGAAGCGGCGGAGCTGCTGCAGTATTTGCGGCCGAAGCTGAAAGAGCTTCGCGGCAGACCGGCGTCCGTAACGCCGTCAACCGCGCTGCCGCCGCTGCCGAAACGGGAAGTGTACCGGAAGCCGGATCGGTTGGAGGACTACATGTTCGTCGCGGATTTCCGTGCCGACCGTACGCTTGCGCTTGACGGAAAGTTTGCGGGCCACGCGGGGGAAACGTTGAAAATCATGGTGCAGACCGGGGGAGACCGGCCGCAGCAGATCGAGGACCTTCACGTTACGCTCGACAAGGACGGTGTTTTCCACCTGGCTTCCGCGGGACCGTATAACGAGGATGCCTTGAACCTGTACCTGGTTACGCCCGAGGCTTATTATTGGATCGATGTCGCTGCCGGAAGCTTGAACGTGAACCAATATAAATAATGGCTGCATGTTGGGAAAAGCCGCTCCTTGAAACAAAGGGGCGGCTTTTCCGTATTTTTTGCCGGATTCAAATCGGGCTTTACATCATCATTGTTTCAGTGTACTATTTAACTATAACACTAATACAAAGGAGATGTGAACGTGACCCAATCTCAACCTATACATGGGGATGCCGCCGTGCTTTCGCTAAGAGGCGTGTCCAAAAAAATCGGAAGAAAAAAAATCGTCGATCAGCTGACGTTCGACGTCCACGAGGGCGAAATCGTCGGGCTGCTCGGCCCGAACGGAGCCGGGAAAACGACGACCATCCGGATGATTGCCGGGCTGATCCGGATGACCGAAGGAGACGTGTTCGTCCGCGGCAGCAGCATCCGGCATGAGTGGAAGAGGGCGATCCGCCATATCGGGGCCATTATCGAGAACCCGGAATTTTATCCTTACATGACGGGCTACGACAATCTGAAGCAATATCAGCGGATGAACGAATGGATCAGCAACGAGCGGATCGATGAAGTTGTCCGGCTGGTGGGACTCGAACAGGCGATGAAAAAGAAAGTGAAAGCTTATTCGCTTGGGATGCGCCAACGTCTGGGCATCGCGCAGGCGCTGCTGCACGAGCCGTCGGTCCTCATTCTGGATGAGCCGACGAACGGCTTGGATCCGGCCGGCATCCGCGAAATGCGCGATTACCTGAAAACAATCGCCCGCGAGGAAGGCATTTCGATCTTGGTGTCCAGCCATTTGCTGCTGGAGATGGAACAGCTGTGCAGCCGGGTCGTCGTCATTCAGGACGGGAAGCTCGTGACGGTACGCACCGTGGGCGAAAGCGGCGGATCTGGGCCGGAAGAGAAAAATTTCGTGCGCGTCATGTTCCGGGTCGGGCGTTTCGAGGAAGCGAAGCAAGTGCTGGGAAGCCAGGAGCATGCCGAGATTTTGCAGGTGGCGGAGGACCAAAGCGAACTGCTGGTGGCGCTTCGCTACAAAGATATTCCGGACATGGTTACCGCGCTCGGCGCCGCCGGGGTTCCGATTTACCAGATTACGGAGCTGAAGCAGTCGCTGGAAGACGAATTTTTGAAATGGACGGGAGGAAACCGCATTGCTTAGTTTTAATCGGCTTGTCATCAACGAGTGGCTGAAAATGTCCAAAAAACGCAGCTTTTTTATTCCTTACGCCATCATCGCCGTTGCTCTTGCCGGGCTGGCCTGGGCCTTCAAACGCTGGGGCGGGGATATGATCGGCTCCGCATTCGAATATACGGCCATGATGGCCTCGACGAGCGGATTCGGCCAATTTGCCGCCATGCTGGCCGTCATTTTCACCGCAGGATTGGTGGCGAGCGAGCATAACCTGGGAACGATCAAGTTTCTGTTGATCCGCGGCCAAAGCCGCGGGAAAGTGCTTGCTTCCAAATATGCCGCGGCGCTGCTCTTTACGCTATCGCTTTTCGTTTGGCTGATAGCGGTCGGATTCGCTTCCGGCGCGGCGTTTTTCGGAATGGAAGCTTCTGCCGGCGCTTGGCGGGATCTATGGATCGCGGGCGGGAGCGCTTTGGTGTACAGCATCGTTTACGTGACGCTGGGTTTCATGATGGGCGTGCTCACCCGTTCTACGGGCGCGGCGATGGGCGTCAGCATGGCGGCGGTCGTGCTCGGCAGCCTGACGATTCCGAAAAGCTTTTACAAATACGTGCTGTTCCCGAACGCCGATCTGTCGGTGTACAGCCACGGAGGGCAGCCGCCGATCGAAGGGATGACGCTTCCTTTTTCCATCGCGGTACTGGCGGTATATATGGTCTTGTTTCTTGGCGCCAGCTTTGTTACGTTTAAGAGACGTGATATAGCCTGATGCGGCATAGGAGCTAAGCTGACGGCGAAAGGAGTCTGTCCACTTGAGCATCGAATTCGACAACAATTTGCCGATCTATCTTCAGATCATGAACCACATCAAAAGACAGATCGTATCCGGCCTGCTCCAGCCCGGCGACAAAATTCCGTCGGTAAGGGAGCTGGCGGCGGATTTGCAAATCAACCCCAACACGATTCAGCGGACGTTTCAGGAACTCGAGCGCGAGGAGGTCGTTGAGACGAAACGGGGTCTGGGAAGATATGTGACAAGCGAGGAATCCAAAATTATGGCGATCAAAAAGGAAATGGCCGGAGAACTGCTTCACCAATTCATCCATGGCATGCAGGAGCTGGGGTTCAAAAATCAGGACATCGTGACGATCGTGAAAGAGGCCGTGGCGGCCGAAGGCGGCAAGGACTGGAAGGGGGAGCATCCGGATGGACGCGCTTCTGAAGGTTAACGGCATATCGAAAACTTACGGCAAAAAGCAGGTGCTGGACGGCGTCAGCTTCGACATCGGCCCCGGCAGGCTGGTCGGGCTTCTCGGTTCGAACGGCAGCGGCAAAAGCACGCTGATGCAAATTATTGCGGGGCTGACCCCGGCCGCGGCCGGCGACATCTCGGTAATGGGCAAAACGGCAGGCAGGGAAACGAAAAGCCTCATTTCCTACATGCCGGACCGCCCGATGACCGAACGTTGGATGAAGGTGAAGGATGCGATTGCCTTTTACCACGATTTTTACGCGGATTTTGATATAGAAAAGGCCCGCGAGATGCTCGACTTCATGAAACTGGACGAGAAAAGCGGCGTCAGCATCCTCTCCAAAGGGATGAACGAACGGCTGCAGCTGACGCTGGCCCTCTCCCGGAACGTCAGCCTGTATTTGCTGGATGAGCCGATCGGCGGCGTCGATCCGGTGGCCCGCGGCAAAATTTTGGACGCGATCGTCCGTTTTTACCGCGAAGACAGCAGCCTGATCATCTCTACCCATCTGGTACGGGACATGGAACGGATTTTCGATGAAGTGATGTTTTTGCGGGACGGCCGCATCGTGCTGCATGAGGAAGTGGAAAACATCCGCATGAAGCATGGAAGGAGCGTGGACGACATGTTCAAAGAGGTGTTCGGCGAATGATGAAGCTGCTCAAATACGACCTGAGACGTAACGCGAATTTGCTGCTGGCCGTCTGCGCCGTGCTGATTTTATGCGAGCTAGGAATGATCTTGTCTCCCGCGATGCTGGAAGTCAAACTGGGCGTCATCATCGTCGCCAACTTTGCGGCCGCCGTTATTTTCACGATCAACAACCTGAGGGTGTTCGACTACAACATCAAATCGGTGAGCCGCAGGCTATTGCCGGTAAACACCCTCTCTTACGTTTGGGCGTCCCTCGTCTACGCCATCCTGAACACGCTCGCAGTCATGGTGATCGCTGCCGGGGCGGGAATGTATTTTCTGGGCCGCTTCGATACGTCTTTTTGGGGAGATGCGCTTCATCTTCCCGTATACGTGTGGATCGGATTGGCGCTGGAGACCGTGATTACGACCGTTTACGGGTTTTTGTTGTTTTACGTCGTGATTGCGCTGGCCCGCAGCATTACGAAAAAAGGCGCGTTTTGGGTCGGCCTGCTGCTGTTCCTGGTCCTGTCGGCCGTCATGGACTGGCTGGAAAACCTGCTGTTCGGCCAGGATTCCACGCAGGCGTTCAATCTGGTGTCTTTCCATTACGAAAACGGAACCGGCACGATTACGCATGATTCGCTGACCGCCATGGCCGGATGGAACTGGCTGGGATCGTTCGTTTTCGAGCTGCTGCTTAGCATCGCGTTTCTGTTTGTCATCAAGTGGTGCGTGGAAAAGCGCATCGAAGCGAGATAACCCCATATTGTCAGAGCCTGCCGCGGACGTATTCGCGCGGGCTCTATTTTTTCGTAAATACATACCGGCTTTGGAGTTTTTGCGCTCATTCTCCGTGGTTCTGAAAATAGACGTCGATCATGATCAGCGCATCAGCTTGCCCGTTGGAATCGAACATCGTTGAAAACACAACAATGTCCTTGGTTTTTTCATCCGTTACGGAGGGGTATTCGTCGAGGAACTCCCCTTTTTTAAAATCGTAAATATAATTCAGGTTTGCGCCCGTCGGATCGGGGATATCGTTTTCGCCATAGAGGCTTCTGATTTGTTCGAGCCGCATGCCGATTTCGGCGCCGCGGGTCGTTTGGTATTGGCCCAAGGTCTCTTTTTCCATCGTAATCATGGCGACGGAGTCGTTCCTATAGAACACGAGGATGCCGGGGGCGTATTCCCATCGGCCTTTTCCGGCGTCATTGCCTTTCCCCAGCACTTTTTCGGCATCCGTCCGTTTCATGCCAAAATGGACTTTTTCGCCGCTGGCGGTTTTGACGATGCCCATGTCTTCTTTGGCGAACGGCTTGTCATCTTCTTTTTCGCTGCCGCCGCCGCATCCGCTTAACGCAAGAATCAATAACAGAATCCAACCAAGGCTCCTTTTCAAACCACCCACCACCTGATCTTTTTTCTAAATTTTACTATATTAGGTTCGATTGGCAACTTGTTTTTTGTGATTATGAACGGGCCCGTTTCAGGGCTGGGGATACGCGCCTTTCGCTTGCCAACCGCATTTGCGACCGGGTACAATAAGATTGACTTAGAGGCGGAATTCACTTTTATATGCACAAATGATGAACATATTCCGGGCGAGCCGTTTGGGAAACGTTGACATGGTACGGGAAGGGGAGGAAAACATGCCGGGCACACAGGAAATGGGGAAAACGCTGCTGAGCATCCGCAGCCACTTGAACGGCCTGACGAAAACCGAGCAGAAGGTCGCGCATTATATTTTGGAAAACGCCCAGGATTTGATTTACGATTCGGTGACGGAACTGGCGGAGAAGGCGGAAGTAGGCGAGACGACGGTGCTGCGTTTTTGCCGGAAAATGAAATTCCAGGGTTTCCAGGACTTCAAGCTGTCTTTGGCGCAGGACTTGGTGAAGCCGACCGATCATATTCATGAGGAAATCGCCGAGGATGACGACCCGCTGACGCTGAGCCAAAAGATTATCGGAACGCATCTGCGCACGCTCGAGCAGACGAGGGAGCTTGTCAGCGAGGAGCAGCTGACCCAAGCGATCGACGCGCTGGCCGAAGCCGCGAACATTCATTTTTTCGGCGTCGGTTCGTCGGGATTGACTGCGGCCCAGGGAGCGCACAGCTTTGCCCGAATCGGCAAAAACAGCATGGCGAGCAGCGACACCCATTTTCAGGCGATGCAGGCTTCCCTGATGAACAAAGGCGACGTCGCCGTAGGCTTGTCCATTTCGGGCAGCACCAAGGACACGATCGACAACCTGAACATCGCCAAAAAGGCGGGTGCCCGCATCATCGCCGTCACAAGCAACGCCCGTTCGCCGATCACGAAAATCGCGGATATCGTGCTGATCGTCGTCGGCAGGGAAAATCCGCTGCAGGGCAGCTCGCTGGCGGCCAAAATGTCGCAGCTTGCAATCATCGACATCCTGAACGTCGCCGTGTCGTTAAGAATGAAAGACCAAGCGATCAAATACAGGGAAATTACCGCCAAGGCGACTTCGGACAAGCTGTATTGACTTGCAGGGTTGTCGGAGCTGTTGTCGGCGCCCAGGTTCTCCGGCGTTCGTACAGGCATGAAATAACAAGGCTGTTCCTTCGTAGCTCAAGACTACGGACGGAACAGCCGTTTTTGGCTTGGTTCGCCTTTCGAGGCGCGTAAATCATGACGGGAAATCGGCTTGCCTAAGGCGCATACGCCGATACGGCTTCCAGCAGCCGCCGGTAAGCCCGGTCAAAAGCGGCGGGGTCCGTGTCGACCTCCGTAAAGCTTTTCATGCAGGAGGCAAGGATGTCTTCGGCAAGCTCCGGGTCATGATCTCCTAGGCTTTGCAGCAGCTCATAATCCTCCACGCCGGCGCGCATGGCTTCCAGCCTCATGCTGAGAAGCGGGCCGTCGGGACCGGGATACACGATGTGGGTATCTCCGGCAGGTACGCGCCGTTCGTGGACGTCGGGGGCAAGCAGCGGATTCGTCAGCTCGAACGGATCTTGGTTTTGGAAATAATAATTGAATCCCCAATGCAAATATCCGTCCAGCCCGTACTTCGCGTTGCCCCAATGAAGGTAACGCGTCTTCAAAAGCGGAATGTCGAGGAAGCGGTTCAAATAATCGCCGCCCGGATTCCAGCACGTGTAAAACCACAGCGTATCCCCGCAGCTCCGGTAATGCTCGTAATCTTCCCGGCGGAGCTCGTATTCCTTATTGGTGGGAACCCATACATCCACGGCTCCGGCAACGCTCGTATCGATGACGGCGTCGATGAGCGGCACCCCGGGCAGCCATTTGCGCACGATCCCCGACAGGATGCGATAGTCCGCAGCCGAAGGCGCGATCGGCTCATCCGCCACGTGTTGAACGAGCAGCGAAAGCCACCCCTTCTTTTCAAGCCAATCCCGCCATGCGCTTAAATATTGGGACAGAAAGGCGTAGCCTTCCCTTGAGGTGGCTTGGATGCCCGGAACTGCATTCAAAACGAAGGCCGGATCTTCCCAATTCACACGTCCGGCCACATGGCCGCCTTCGATATGGGTAAATCCAAGCTTAAGGAACAGCGTGATCAGCCGTTCCGCTTTCGAGAAGTCAAAGGCATAACGTCCATCGCCAAGGGCTGTGACGTCGATAAAAGAGCCGTTCACCATGAAATGGGTCTGACGGCAGCGCCTCATCGCCAGCCCATATTGTTCGAGCATCGACCAAAATGCTTCGGACCAGGGCTCCAGGCCGTGCCGCTCGGCGATGTTGCTCGTCGAAAACCAATTGGCGATATGGAGCCGTCCGTGTGCAGGAATCAAGGCCTTAAATATCTCGATGTGAACGGGGATGACACAGGTTTGATCATCGACCGTCAGGGTGACGCCCCCGCCGTAAATGCCCGGAGCAGCCTCTTCCGGAATGTGCCAGCATAGGTAGTAGGCTTCGGTGGCGTTCCTTGCGGCACACGGGCTTTCGACCGGAAGCAGCGCATCGTACACGCGGAACGGGGCTTGGCGCGTCACATAAGGAGGAGCCGGCGTCCCGACGGGCACGGTAGATACGTCGATATCGGTATTTTCGTTCACTTGCACGTCCAGCAGCCGGTAGATCTTAAAGCCCGATGCAAGGGCGGTAAGGCCCCGCAGCCCTTTTCCGTTGTCATGAAACGCCCAGGTTAAAACCTTATGAACCGGCAAATCGCCCAAGAGAACCTGACAGCCTGCATAAGAGCCCCGGGCTCCCGCGATTCGAATCTGAAGCTCATGTTCGGAGGGATGCGTGACGGATTGATCCGGGTACAGCCATTCGTTGGCGCTAAACACCTGATATTTCAAGCAGATTCACCTCTTTATGCTTGAGTTTGCTTAAGCCGAAAGCCGGATCATTCCTTTTGCTTTTTGGCTTCTTTGATCTTGATTTCGGATTCCTCTTTAAGCTGGCGCAAAAACGATGCAATGTCCATGTCCGATTGGGAAAACTTGAGCATGGAGCCCCCGATGTCGACGTATTGGTCCCAGGTGCTGATTTTCGCCGGAGGCAAAGCAGGGGACGTCTCGTAAAAGGCGGCAACGTTTTTTCCTTGGAACACCTCCACGTTTTCGCCGAAGTGGCTGATGACGTCTTTATTATTGAACAACGGCGGTGCATCCCCGATTTTGGCGAGCTCCGTCTGATGCTCGGGGGACAGGTAGGCCGTCAGCACTTTGAAGGCCGCGTCCTTATGCTCGCTGTATTTGTTAATGACAAGCAGGTTGCTTCCCGCCGGCGGAGCGGATTCTTCCCCGTCCCCCCATACCGGCAGCGGGGCCGCCTCCATGTTCGCGGCAACTTCGGGGTCGCCGACGCCCCAACGCAGATATTCGATCCAAGAGACGATCATGCCTACGTTTTTCTTCGGAAATTCATAATCCTTGCGGGCTTCCGGATCTTCGTTCACAATGCCGGGAATGCCGTAAATCTTTTTCATCAGTTCAAAATACCGCGTCACGGCCGGCTCTTTGTCGATCAGCACTTCGCCCGTGTCCGGATCGGTCAAGTTTACCGCAAGCTGGGACAACGGAACGGTGACCTCGCCCGAGGCGAGCCCGGGTCCCATCTCCAATCCGCGGTATTGAACCCCGTCGCGTTCCGCGGTCATCTGCTTCGCAAGCTCGACCACCTCGTCCCAGGTCAAACGTTCCGTGGGATATTCGATGCCGAATTTGTCGAACACTTCTTTGTTGTACCAAATGCCGTACGGACTGTATTGAATGGGGAATCCGAGAATCCGTCCTTGGCCCGTGCGATCCATCGCGCGAATGGAAGCGACGAGCGAAGGGTCCAGCGCCTTCAGGTCAAACTGGTGTTTTTGAATCAGGTCGTCCAGCGGCTCGATCATGTCCAGCTCGTATAAGGCATCGAGCCCCCAGTTCGCAAAAATGATGTCGGGGACGATTTTCTGGGCGTTCAGCTCCTGGAGGGGATCCATCTGAGCCTGGGAATCGACCAGCTCGATCGTCACGTTCGGAAGCAGCTTTTCGATTCCGCGGTACCGCTGCTCGAAGGCATCGGCCCCCCAAGGGTACAAAATTTTAATGGTGACCGGTTCATCGTTTGTTTCTTTGGGCGTTTCCGCAGGGCTTGGCGTTGCTTCGGCGCTGTCTTTTGCGGTTTCCGAGGGCGGAGGAGCGCTGCCGGTTGAGCTTGACGAGGAGCAGGCGGACAACGCTGCGGAGAAGAGAAGGAAAAAGGCGGCAAGTATCACTTGATAGCGCTTTCTTCGATTCATAAAAGGCAACCCCTTTCTTAATTCAATTCGCATGGCCTTGGAGTTTGGCGACAACTTCATTATAGGGAGGGGGATGTTAATTTAGTGTTAAAGGTTCGGATGATCTGGTTGCAGGCGCTTCTCCGGGGGTATACCATGATCATAAGCCTAAGGCTTACGGCGCGGGGGATCGGGCAACAGCCGAACGGCGCCGGAATAAGCCGGTCCTCCGGTCGACGCCTTTCCGAATCCAACGTATCCAAAGGAGGTGAGCGCGATGCCGGAAATACCGGATCACCTGGACATGGGGTTGTCCATCCTGTTTATCGGCTTTAATCCGAGCCTGCGGTCCGGAGAGACCGGGCATCATTACGCCAATCCGCGCAACAATTTTTACCGGATATTGTACCGGGCGGGATTGACGCCGCGGCTTTACGAGGCCTCGGAGGACCAGGACCTGCTGAAAATGGGCTACGGCTTCACCAATATCGTTGCGAGACCGACGCGGGGAATCGATGACATCGATCGCAGCGAATATGCTGAGGGCAGAAAAATTCTCCGCGCGAAGCTCCGGAAGTATCGCCCGAAGGTGGCTTGCTTTGTCGGCAAAGGCGTCTATGCCGAATACAGCCGGAAAAGCAAAGTCGACTGGGGGTTTCAACCGGACCCGGTCATCCCGGAAATCCACGAGTTCGTGGCTCCGTCGTCCAGCGGTCTTGTACGGATGCCGATGGAGGAGATCGTGGGGATCTACCGCCGATTGGCGGAATATATCGCGGAGCACGGGGAGTAAGAACGTGGCTTGCTCAAGGTTCAACGGACACGACAGACAGGACATAAGAAGACAAGGACGCACACGCTTAATTAGCCGCGAACTGCGGCTTTTTTTCGTTTGCCGAACGTGTAATACATAATATTTTTTGTATGTACGTGGCTTTTTGGCTCCCTCTGGTGTCTAATTCATTGTAAATCAAGAGGAGGTTTTCACCATGTCAGGAGCTCATGACACAAAACCTGTTTATCCGGATGAACAGGAGATCATCCCAAGCTTTGAAAGAGCGTATGAACAGCATCGCCAACGAATCCGCCAATATTTCTCGCTGAAATTAAACCCGCGGGTTGCGGAAGACATGACTCAACAGGTTTTTTTAAAGGCTGCCGAAAATATTCACAGCTTTAAAGGTACCTCTAGTTTATTCACGTGGATTTTTAAGATCGCTCAGAATACAGTAAAAAACGAATATCGGAAGTTATCCCGAAAAAAAGAATCTCCTTTTGATTTTCAAGATTACGAATCACAGTCGATCTCCCTTGAATTTACGAAATATGTTGATTTTCGGATTGATATCGGAGCGGCGCTAAAAGAATTAGATGAGGTAGACCAAGAAATTATTGCTCTGCGTTTTTTTGTGGACTGTACGTTGCCTGAAATTTCTAAAATCGTTGGGATGCGTGAAAGTGCAGTAAAGAACAGATTGTACAGATCACTGGAAAGACTAAAAAAAGAACTCAAAGAATGGGGAGAAATTACCATTATGTCTATTCAAGATTTGATTTCAATTGTAGATAAGGGTGGCAACGAAGGCCCGAGTCATCGTTTGAAGAAGGTACAACATGACTTGTTCGCCGAACTCAGCAATAATGTAGAACGTATCTCGACAAAATACAATCACCGTCCATCACGAAAAGTCGTTATTGAAATATACCCTGATCTGCCAACGTTCCATCAAGCTGTAGGAGAAGCCGATGCACCCAATTGGTTTATGGGCACATATGAAGGACATATTCTTAAAATCGTATCTCCGTTGAATCCAGGACCCGAACATACGTATCAATCCATCCTAAAAAGCACGGTCCATTTGTTCACCATGTGGCTAATCAATGATATTAATCCAACGGCTCCCAAATGGATCAGGCAGGGGATAGGCGGATTCGAAGCCAAACAGATGACTCAGGACTTTATTAAAGGTTCGACGGAAGATGCGATCCGCAATCTGGCGATCCCATCATTTGATGAATTAAATAACGATACCTGGGATTTTGAAACGATGAAAGGATTCCAGTTCTCCTATATGTTCGTGGAATTTGTATGTGAACAATACGGAATCGATGCATTAAACAAAGTGATTCGCAATCCTCATGATTTTAACGGGATCTTTCAATGTTCTGAGCAGGAACTGCATAAGGAAATGGTTGAGTATATAAAGAAGTAATACTTCTACGACAGTGTTTTTGGGCGGGAGAATTCATATATGGCGGCTGGCCGCATACGATTAGGCGAAGGAGCTTGTTGAATAAGGGAGGTTGTCCCAAGATGTCCGTACACGACCATCCGATCCAGATCGCCAGGCGGCATTTGCCGCAAGGCGCCGAACTGGCCAACATCGACGGTCCCGCGCCCCGTCCGGCTGTTCTTGCCGCCGATATTACCGGAGACCGAATTCCCGAAATCACGGCGGTTTACCGTTTGCAAGGCGAACTATTTGTTATGGTGCTTGTTTACCGGGAAGGGCGCTACGAGGCTGCGGCCCGCATGAAGGGACCGGGATACGGCGTCACTTACATGGCTGCCGCGCCGGTCCTGCAGCCTGGCACGAGCAATTTAGTCATCGGTTGGCGGATCGGTTCCATTTGGTCGAAGTTGTCCGTCTATGCCTGGTCGGGTGAAGTCCTGACCGATGCCGCCCCGTCCGGCATGAGCTTCAGCTTCGTCCATGTCGAGGATATGCCCGGGACGAACGGACGGGACGGACAGGCCGAAATCGCCCTTTGGATTCATGATACGGGGGACGCATACCGGGTGGATGTGGTTCGGTGGAGCCAGGGCGCGTTTGTTCCCGCGCCGGATGCGTACCGTTACTACTTTCCGACCGTGGTGCGGTATTACGAAGGGCTGACGCGGAAGCATCCGGATTATTCCTTTTACTGGTATTACCTGGCGGACGCCCAGTATCGGGCCGGGATGCCGGAACCTGCGCTGGCTTCGGTGCGCCGGGCCCTTTCCTTTCCGGATCCCTATCCGTCCAAGGAAACGCTACGCGAACTCGAGCGGAACATCGAGCAGACGCTGCACGGAAGCGGACGCTTTCCGCAGCCTTCCGGGTTGTTTCCCGCATCCCTGAAAACGACGCACGGAACGAAGTGGGGATATATCGATGCCGAAGGTAAATTGGTGATTCCGGCCCGGTTCGACGATGCCCGGGATTTTCAACAGAACGGTCTTGCCGTTGCCGCGGCAGGAGGGAAATACGGGGTGATCGATTCGGCGGGGCGTTTTGTCGTTCAACCAAGGTACCAGTGGATCAATCCCTTTTCGGAGGGCCGGGCCGTCGTGAACGACGAACAAGGCTTCAGGCTGATCAATCAAGAGGGCCAGGTGCTTACCCGCAAAGCATATGCGTTTATTGCGGATATGCATGAAGGGCGGGCCGTCTTCAATGACGCAGCCGGCGGGAATGGAAGCAGCCGGTACGGTTATCTGGATCCGGAGGGACATGAAGCCATTGCTGCGAAATATGCGGAAGCCGGCGATTTTTCCGGCGGCAAGGCCGTCGTCAAAATCCAAGAAAACGAATACGCCTTGATCGACCGGAACGGCCGCAGGCTGGCGACGTACCCTTATGCTTACGTCGGTCCGATTGGAGAGGGGCTCCTTGCATTCCAAAAGGATGCCGGCGGGAAGTACGGGTATATCGACGAGAAAGGCAGCGTCGTGATTCCGGCCGCTTTCACCTCGGCGTTCCCGTTCCATCAAGGCCGTGCCATCGTTAATACCGCCGAGGATTACCAATCCAGATTCGGCGTTATCGACCGGCAGGGGGAATGGGTGATCCGCCCGGAATACGACGATATCCGGGATCTGAACGAAGGGCGGTTCGCGCTCGGCCGTGCCGTCGACCCGCAGCAGCCTTTCATCGGCTCGGTGTATGCCATTGCGGACGATCACGGCCGCAGGCTGACCGAGTTTTCTTACCGAGACGTTTCCAATTTTGAAGGCGGTTTGGCATCCGCGTATGACAGGCGGTTTACGTTTTTGATCGACAGCTCCGGGCAACCCGCCCCGGGGTACCCGCGGGTCAGCGGCAGCGGAACCCTGCAGCGGGAGAGCGAAGGACTGATCAAGGCATTCGTCGACCAGCGGTTGTCCTATATCGACCGCAGCGGGCAGGTCATTTGGCGGCAAAACACCGTCATTCCGCTGCAGCCTCCCTACCTCGTGAAAGAAGAGAAATATAAGCCGAATCCGGATTACATTGTGTATTATCCGGTTGTGGAAGGAATCAAGGACCCGGCGGCTCAGCGGTCGGTGAATGCCAAGTTGAAGGAGCTGTCGCAGGTAAAGCCCGTTCCTGCGGATCAGACGCTGGACTACACCTATACGGGCGACTTTGAGGTTCTGTTTTATAAACAAAACCTGCTGGTGCTGGAGCTTGACGGGTACCGGTATCCCCTTGGCGCGGCACATGGCATGCCGACAAAGGCATTTGCTTTGATCGATCTGGCGACGGGGCGGATGTACGGCCTTAAGGACTTGTTTAAACCCGGCAGCGATTACGTAAAGCGGCTGAGCGACATCGTCGGCAGGCAGATTGAGGAAGACCCGCAATATTCTTATGTATTCCCTGGAAGTTATAAGGGAATTTCGCCGGATCAATCCTTTTACGTGACGGAAGACGCCCTGCATCTTGTTTTCGAGCCGTACGAAATCGCCCCGTATGCCGCAGGTTTCCCAACCTTTACGATCCCGTTTGCCCAAATCCGCGATTTGATCGATACGACAGGGGCATTTTGGAAGGCGTTTCATTGACGGGACGGCGCATGCATGCCGGTGCAAGGCCGTTCCGGGCCGCTTGTGACCGGCAATGCGGGGGAGGGGAAACGAACCGGCATGCCCAATCGTAATAACGCAAAAAAAGCTGTCCGCAAAGGACAGCTTTTTTCGATTTCAGGTGTATCAGTATCCCCAGATCATCGCAAAGAGCGTACCGAAAATCGTGGCAACGCCGACGAATACCGCATAAGCGATGTTGAGGTAGAGCGTCTTTTTCGAGGACGTTTCGCCGATGTGCATGAACAGAACCAGCTGCAGCGAAGCCTGAATCAATGCGCTGATGATCAGAATGACCATGGCGGCCGAAAACGTCAGATCCCAGTAAATCACGCCAAGTGCCACGAGTGAAAGGACCAGCGAAAAGATATATCCCATCACGTGACGTATCGGGAACAATCGTGCCATATTACATCAATCCTTTCAGGTAGACAAAGCTGAAGATAAAGATCCAGACGACGTCAAGGAAGTGCCAGTACAGCGAGAAGATGAACGATTTGTTCGCGGTCTCGTCCGTAAAGCCTTGGCGACCCACTTGAATCAGGATGCCTGCGCCCCACAGGATCCCCATGGTCACGTGAAGACCGTGGGTTCCGAGCAGGACGAACAAGCTGGACAGGAATGCGCTCGTTTGCAGCGTCGCGCCTTCATGCACGTAGTTGACGAATTCCGTAATCTCGATGCCGAGGAACCCGAGGCCCATCAGCAAAGTGACGACGAAGAAAATCATCATCGGTTTTTTCAAGCCGAGGCGCATGGCATGAATGCCAAGGCCGCAGGTAAAGCTGCTTGTGAGCAGCAGGAACGTTTCCCAGATAACACCGCCGACCTCGAAAAGCTCTTTGCCGGTCGGGCCGTTGCCCGTACGGTTCCAAAGCGTGAAGTATACGGCGAACAACGTGGAAAACAGGACGATTTCTGCTCCAAGGAAGAGCCAGAAGCCGAAGATTTTGTTGCTGTTCTCCTCGGTTCTGTACTCCAGCGGCAGCGTGTCATTTATTTTCATACGGTATCACCCCGCAGTTTCTGTTCGGTAGCGGCGATTTCCTTCGGTGGAATATGATAGCCGTGATCGCGTTCGAAGGAACGCACCGCCAGCATGATGATCACGCCGACGCCCGCGATGATCGCAGGAATGAACCAGCTGAACACGAGGAAAAAGCCCAGGAAAAACATGATTACGCCGAGAATGAACGGTTGCCCGCTGTTGTTTGGCATATGAATCTCTTCGTAAGGTCCTTCTTCATAAAGCGGAACGTTATGCTTTTTGGCATGCCAGAAAGCATCTTCGGAATGTACGACAGGCACTTTCGCAAAGTTGTAAACCGGAACCGGGCTTGGCGTGCTCCATTCCAGCGTACGCGCATCCCATGGATCCCCGCCCTCGTTGCGTGGGCTGTGGCGGAAGCTGTAGAAGAAGTTGTAGCACAGGACCACGAAGCCGACCGCAAGAATGAGAGCGCCGATCGTCGCGATCATGTTCAGCGGACCGTAGCCGGTGCTGGCTGAATAAGTGTACATCCGGCGCGTCATGCCGTTAAGTCCAAGGAAGAACAGCGGCATGAAAGCCACGTTGAAGCCGACGATGATCAGCCAGAAGGCCGTTTTGGCCAGACGTTCGTTCAGGCGGAAGCCGAACATTTTAGGGAACCAGTAATGCATGCCGGCCAGTACCCCGAATACCGTACCCGGAATAAGCACATAGTGGAAGTGGGCCACCAGGAACATCGTATTGTGATACTGATAGTCGGCGCTTGCCATCGCAAGCATGACGCCGGTTACGCCGCCGATCGTAAAGATCGGGATAAAGCCCATCGCGTACAGCATCGGAGACGTGAACGAGATTTTGCCTTTGCGGAGCGTAAACAGCCAGTTGAAAATTTTGACCCCGGTCGGAACCGCGATCGCCATCGTCGTGATGGAGAAAAAGCCGTTGACCATGGCGCCTTGGCCCATCGTATAGAAGTGGTGCGCCCATACGAGAAAGGACAGGACCGAGATGGCGACCATGCTGACAACCATCGATTTGTAGCCGTACAAATTCTTTTTCGAGAACGTGGAAATAATATCGCTGAAAATACCGAAAGCAGGCAAGATAACGATATATACTTCAGGGTGTCCCCAAACCCAGAACAAGTTGGCCCAGAGCATATCCATACCGCCGTTGGCCATCGTAAAGAACTGGCTTCCGAACACGCGGTCGAACATCATCAGGGCAAGCGCTACGGTGAGCACAGGGAAAGCAAACAAAATAATGACGTTCGTAATCAGTACCGACCAGGTGAACATCGGCATACGCATCAGTTTCATGCCTGGAGCACGCATCTTCAGGATCGTCACGATAAAGTTGACGCCCGTCATCAGCGTACCGATACCGGATATTTGCAGCGCGAGCGAGTAGTAGTTATTGCCTACCGTCGGGCTGAATTCAAGGCTTGCGAGCGGGAAGTACGCGGACCAGCCGGCATCCGGCGATCCCCCGATCACAAACGAAATGTTAAACAGCATCGCTCCCATAAAGAACATCCAGAAGCTGACGGCGTTAAGTCTAGGGAAAGCGACGTCGCGGGCCCCGATTTGCAGCGGAACGACCACGTTCATCATCCCGATGACAAACGGCATCGCCATGAACAAAATCATGATAACCCCGTGCGTCGTAAATATCTCATTGTAGTGCTGGGCATCCAAAAATTTGGAGTCCGGCGTCGCGAGCTGCGCCCGCATCAACAGGGCGTCGACGCCGCCGCGGAACAGCATGATCAACGCCGACAAAATATACATAATGCCGATTTTTTTGTGGTCCACGGTGGTGAGCCACTCACGCCACAGATAGCCCCATTTTTTGAAATAGGTCAATCCGATCACGATGGCGAGCGATACGAGCACGATGCTGACATCGGCCGCGTAGATCATCGGCTCGCCGGTAACAAAAAATTCGTCCCATTTCATGCAGTTTGTTCTCCTTTCTCCATGATGTTAGTGACCGTGTTCCATGGAAGAATGATCGTTCATGTCTTTCATGTCACCCATGTCCTGCATATGATCCGCGGAATCCTTGCCGGATTCCTTGCTGTCTGTCGAATTGTCCCCGCCATGGCCGTGTTCGGACATATCCATAGGCGGAGGCGAGAATTTCAGGTGCGTGGAGCTGTAAGACTTGCGTCCGACGAAGTCCGTATGCAATACGGAGTTGAATTCCTGCTCGGTCAGTTTCGGAGCGGTTTGCTGCACCTCGTTGACCCATTTCGTGTAATCGGCAGGAGATTGGGCAAGTACCTCGAATTCCATTTGGGCGAAACCTTTACCGGAGAAGTTCGAGTTTTTACCCATGTACGAACCTTCATGTTCGGCGACGAGATTCAGCTTGGTGACCATGTCGCTCATCGCGTATTTCTGTCCGCCGAGCTGCGGAACCCAGAAGCTTGAAATCGGACCGTACGAGTAGAGACGGAACTCGACCGGACGGTGCGTAGGGATGTTGACGTAGTTTACCGTTTCGATGCCTTCCTCCGGATAGCTGAAATGCCATTTCCAGTTGGAAGAGGAGGCGTAGATGACAAGCGGCTTTTGATCCTCATAGCCGGCCGGCACCTTTTCTACGGCATAAGTCGTACGTACGGTAACGACAGACAAAATGGCTACGATGATAATCGGAATGGCAGTCCAGATAAATTCGAGCCATTTGCTTCCTTCCATATGAGGCGGTTCATAATCGTCCGGCGTTTTGCTGGCCCGGTATTTGGTCAACATGAAAATGTACAGGATGTACACGACGATTAACACGAGCGCCATCATCAGAATAGAGAAGATAATTGTATTGGATTGTGTTTTCGCTACCGGCCCTTTCGGATCCAGGACCATCAGTTTCGTATCGCATCCGCTGAGCAGCATGACGACGGAAATAAAAATGAGTGAAAACAACCATCTTTTTTTCTTCACGGGAAACTCCTTTCTAGCATGCCTTAATCGCTGAGTGTTTGGATAATTCGCGAATCCTTATAGCCATAGCATAGTAACTTGTGAAAAAGAAAACAAATACAGTAGAATACATAATTGTAAATAAAATACAATTATTCTGTGATAATCTTCACATTCTTCACGAAAAAAGGCCAAAAAATCCGATTAAGCTTTGAAAAAGGCTAAATTCGGCGATTTTCATTTTTGTTCAAAATTGAACGGGCGGGGAACAGTTGTGCCAGTTCTGTCACAATTGAAAGGGTTTTAAGCCCGGGGTAAGTTTTTTTACCCCTGTCCGGCGGTCGCTGAAACCTGCTTGTACCGCGGCATCATGTGCTAAAATAGACATAAATTCGTTTGCCGTAACAAACATCACAATAAGGATTTTGCAATCCGGACCATAGGAGAGGAAACGCAATGGGAGAGAAACGGACGAACGCAAAAGGGATATTTTTTGACGTGGATGATACGCTTTACGATCATTTGCAGCCGCTGAGGGAGGCGCTTCGGCATGTGCTCGGCACCGGAGAGGACTTTCCGTATGAGGCGGTATATCACCGATTCAGATATTACAGCGACAAGCTTTCCGCCAGCCATGGCGCGGTCAATGCCGCCGGAGCGGAACGGGATTTGCAGGAGATGAGGATCCAAAGGGCCAAGCTGGCTTTGGCGGAATTCGGGATCGCGGTGACGGATGGGGAGGCGGGCCGGATCCAGGAACAATACCTGGAGCGCCAGTTCCGGATCCGCCCGTTTCCGGGGGCAACGGAGCTGATCGGCGAGTTGCAGGCGGCCGGTCATGTCGTCGGGCTGATCACGAACGGACCGGCGGAGCACCAGATGGCCAAAATCAAGGCGCTGGCGCTGGATGCCGCCATCCCTTCCGGCCATATTTTCGTATCGGGGGCGGTCGGTTACGACAAGCCGGATCCGCGCCTGTTTGCCCGCGTCAATGAACAAACGGGGACGGATCCTTCGCGCTGCTTCTACATCGGCGATTCGTGGCGAAACGACGTGATCGGGGCGCTGGATGCGGGCTGGACCGCGATCTGGTTCAACCACAGGCAGGTTGAGCCCGAAACGGAACATCAGCCGCAGTATACGGCAGGCAGTTACCGGGAGCTTGCCGGGCTGCTGCTGGCTTAAAGGATTCAGGGATGAACGAAAACAAAGCAGCCGCATTCCCGTTACGGGGTCGCGGCTGCTTTGTTTTCATTTACATCCTATAAACGATTTCATCGTATAAGTTCAGGCAGGTACCGATGCACCGGCATTAACGTTCCACGGTCGCATCATCAGGTGGCGATTGCGGCGGAACCTGTTTGCGTTTGTACATGAGCCTGGAGACGATGATGCCGATCGCGCCAAGTCCGATGAACAAAATCGCTCTGACCGCAACGGATACGTCCGGCAGGTCGGCGACGATGACTTTGACCAGCGTGAGGAACAGCAAGCCGATGCCGGCAAGCCGGACCATCCGGCGCTGAAGCAAGACGCCGCATACGATGACGGCGATGGCGTACACCGCCCACACCGCGGACAAAACCAAATGCCGCAGGTCTTTCGTCAGCCCGCCGGTCAGCACGTTGGTCGCCTCGGTCATAAAAATGATCGCAAGCCCGGCATCGATCCACATGAGAATATCCGGCCAGCGGTTGGACAACATCCGTTGCGGCATACGCCGCAGCGTGTACGACAGAACCGCAAGGGAGGCCAGCAGTACGAGCCAGGAAAGGGTTTCGGCGGAAAAGATGCGATGGATGGCCAAAAACAGCGTGCCCGCCGCGCCGTACAGCAATACGATGGCTGCCGTGATTTGCTGCATATAACTTTTCAGCACCATGCCTAGGACGATGCCCGCGGTTCCGATGACGATCGCGGAAGCCGGCGCATAATGCTGGTTCGAAATATCGAATGCCCACAGGAACCAGGCGACGGTCGCGATGGAGACGAACACGGGGGAACGCTGTTCCTTCATGTATTTGCCCCATGCGGCCAGCGTGTAAACCAGCGCCCACACCAGCAGCATCAACGGCCGCCAATGAACGGAACCTTCCCACAGCGGGTACAAGGCATAAATCCATAATGCCATGACGCCGAATCCGGGGAATAACGACAACGTTTCATCAAGTTTGCGGCGTCCGGGCCCGAAGAAGGCGTAAGCGAGCAATGCCGCATGCTGAATGAATACCGCTCCGATGAAAACGTGGCGGCTTTCATCGAAGTCGCCTGCCGCGTAAGCGATCAGAAGCGGCAGATGAAGCACCCCGGCCGCGACGAAATAGGCGGCGCGGAAATCGAATTTCAAGGCGACGGCGATCATCGCCAGCGAAAACGCGGTCTCGTATCCCGCCAGCACCCAAGCATTCGGCTCGGCGGAATGCACGAGGAAAGGAACGAGATACCCCGCCACCGTCGCGATGATGATCAGCGTTTGCGAGCGGCGTCTGAGCGCCGTAAACACGCATAGCGCAATCGAAATGACGTAAAGCGCAAACGCGATGCCCGAAGGGATCAGGTCATACAGCTGATGGGCCGCAAACACGGACAAGATGAGGATGCCGATCGAACCTCCCAAAAGCACCTGTCCGAGCGCTTCCCGTTTGCTGCGGAGCTGCCGTTCGCCCAGCCAATACATGACGGCGGCTGCGACGACGCCCAGCAGGCAGCGCACGGGTTCGGTCAAATATCCGGCTTTGACCACTGCGGTAAATCCCCATAACACGCCGAGCAGCAGGACCACGATAAAGACCCGCGGAAGCCATACCCTGGCGATGAGATGCTCCCAGTCCTTCGGCGGCTTGGGTTCGCGTGGAACCTGCGGCTGCTGCCCGGGATAAGCGTACGGATTCATTCCCGGCGGATAAGGCTGGCCGGCCCCCTGCATCCGGGGCTGTTGCGGCGGAACCTGGCCCTGATAACCTTGGCCCGGTACGCCTGCAGGAGGATATCCCGGCATGCCCTGCGGTCCGGGCCGGTAACCCGGCCCCCCTTGTCCCGGAGCCGGAGGGCCATACATGCCCTGGCCCGGAGGGGCCTGATGCCCCGGCATTCCCTGAGGGGGAACGGCCTGATTTGGCACCCGCGGCTGACCGTAAGGCGGATAGGCCTGCGGTGGATGCCCGGCATGCCCCGGAGCGCCCGCGTGCGGAGGCGTTACCCCCGGCGCCGGCCCCTGAACGGGCTGGTCCGCCCCGCGCCTGGCATGGCGCAGTTCCGTCAGCTCAAGCTCCATTTGTTTCATTTTGGCTTCTAGCTGTTCAATCCTTTTTTCCAACTCCAATGGTTAACCACTCCTGAATTCCCAATATTAAGCTCTATTGCCGTATATCCATCTTACCACAGAATGACGGCGGATTTAGCACGAAATATGCTCGGAATTCGCTTGGAATAGGCTCAGAACATCTTTGCGAGGGAGATCAATCCCGTAATGGTCACGACATTAAACAGGGTGGAGAGCAGCACGGTTTGGGCGGCGAAATCGGGTTCGTTCCGATATTCTTCGGCCAAAATCGACGTATTGACGCCCGTCGGCATGCCGGATGCGATCAGCAGCGCCTGCGCGGGTATTCCTTTGAGTCCCAGCGCGAAGACGAGCGCGCATCCGATGGCCGGTCCGATGATCAGCTTCAGGAACATGCTGACGTATACGTCCAAGCGGTAAAGCTTGAGCGGGTATTTGACGATCTGCGCCCCCAGGGTCAGCAGCGCAATGGCAACCATCGATTGCTGCGCGTAGGTTAAAGGCTGGGATACGAACAAAGGCAGCGGCGCCTGGAGCACATGCAGCAGCAGCCCCAAAACCAAAGCATACGGCACGGGCATCTTCAAGAAGCCGATCAGCATGCTCCGGTAGTTGCCTTTCATCTTCGCTCCCTGGATCGCGATGACGCCGTACGTGAAGGTCAGCAGGCTTTGCAGGGACATGATCAGCGCCTGCATCGACGAAGCGAGCATATCCCCCTTAAAGACGAGCGCGTTGATCGGCATCCCGTAATTCCCGGAATTGTCGAGCATGATGCTGTTGTTAAAGGCCGCTTTCATGCTGCTTTCGAATTTGAACAGGCGCCCCGCCACGGTCCCCAGCAGCCATAAAATGAAGACATACAAGGCGTAAAACATAACGACGGTCCCCAGCAGCTCGCCGGACATATCGGAATGGTACATGCTCATAAAAACCGCGGCCGGCGTGATGAAATAAAAATTGATTTTGGATAAAGTGTATAAATCCAGTTGGAAAAGCCGCTGCATCAGCGAGCCGAACGCGATCAGCACAAACACCGGCAGCACGACTTCAAGCAATATGGTAGCAATCATACATTCAGCTTCCTTTTTCTTCATGATGTAAATGGCGGGCTTATTCATTATAGCACCACGTCAAAGCGGCGGGGCTCCAAAATCAAGCTCTTTTCGCAAAAGTCGCGCATTTTTTGTTGGAATAATATTCATTTTTTAGTAAGAAAGGCCGATAAATATAGCATACACGCAATAAGGGATCGCACTGGGTATCCAGACGCATGAACATGGAGGTCCTTAGTACCATTCATTGCAGCGCCAGGGCATAAAGCTCGAGTGTCCCAAGGTAGAAGTTTAAATGGTGTAACGGGGATTTTGTCGAATTACATGCAGTGTCTTTCAACGGAACCGTTTTCCATTCGGCTGTCGAAAGCATGGAAGGCGTCAGGCATCGCAACATTTGCAAAATCCTGAACGGGAGGTTATTTACATGCTGCCTTTTTCGGAACAATCGCAAAGAAGCATCCGTAACGGCCTTTTTGAAAAGGATGTGTACGAGCTGTATGCCAAAGCCCGCAGCTGGAACGATTTGTCTCGAAGTTATATGAACTTTGCGCGCCCCCTGCTGGAAGCGGGCTTCCGCAAAGCGGCGCTGGTCGTGGCCCACATGAGCGTCAAAGCGAAGCTGAAGCAAATTTATTTGCAATCGGAAGGCAGGTTTCCGCCGGAGGATCTGTATTATGACGAATTGATCGGTACGCTTCGGCATGTCGCCGAGATCGATTTGGAAACGGAGCTGTTTTTGAACACGCTGCAGTATATCGCGGAGTCGGAAGATTCAGCTTTTTTGGCCCAGAACGACGGCGACCATCTGACGAAAATGATCGAGCGGGTGGAGCAGACGCTGGAAGGGCTGGACCGATGCGCGGTTGGCAGCGGCGTGGTCATCAGGCTTGAAAACTAGCAGCGAAAAAAAAAGAAGCCGGTTACGTCATCCGCAGATGATGGTCGCCGGCTTTGTTCTCGCTTAGCACCTGCTCGACTTTCGAAATGTGCAAATCCATGCGGGCGGACGCCTCCCTGGCATCCTGCTTGGAGATGGCTTCGCAGATGCGGATATGTTCCTGCAGCAATCGCTCGGCCGAGGAACGTTCGGCGTAAAACCACAGCGCGCGCATATCCTTCATGTTTTCATGCAGACGGCTCGACAGCGATTCCATCAATTCAAGCAGCAGCGGGTTGCGGGTTGCGGCCGCGATCTGCTGGTGAAATTTCACGTCGGCCTGTTCGATGAAATGCTCGTCATCGGAATTTTCCATCTCTTCGAGCAGCTTTTCGAGGACGGCCAGGTCCTCTTCCGTTCGATGCAGCGCGGCAAGCGCGGCGCATCCGGTCTCAAGAACGCGGCGCACCTCCAGAAGGTGGCGCAGCGATGCGGCCCGTCCTTCCCATAAATCGTCGTAACGCTGCATCGGGTGGACCGGCGCGGCTTCCGGAGGAACAGCTTTGACGAACGTTCCCCCGCCCTGTTTAATGTTAAGCAATCCCATCGCTTTCAGCGCGCTCAGCGCCTCCCGGATCGTCGATCTGCCCACGTTGTATTGGGCCGCCAGGTCGACGACCGAAGCAAGCCGGTCCCCGGGCGCAAGGCGCCCGTCGAGCATCCGTTCCTTCAAATCGTTCATGACCCATTCGTACTGCTTAAGCGGTCTCTGCTGGTTGGTCATCTTCCTCAACGTCCTTTCCGAAATTCCTGATCATGATCCGTCTCTATGGTTTCATTCCGTTATTGGTATTTCAACTGGCCCGTCATGCAGCATGTTTCGCGAGTTTATAACATCTGAAGCATTTTTATCATCAGCAGCGGACAAGTATGAAAAAAAAATTTCGACGCGTCTATTTTCGATTCATCTATTCTAGTGTATACTTGTTCCCAAGAAAAGTCATCAGATGACCTGATTAATTTAAATATTCCATCGATACCGAACGAATCCAAGGGAGGGACTTTCCTTGCTGCAAGAAGAAGTCAAACGCGAACTGATCTCGATCCTCGGCAGCGCATACGTCAAGGACGATCCGCAGACGCTCGTCACCCATTCCTATGACGGCACGCCGATGCTGCAATCCTTGCCGGACGGCGTTGTTTACCCGTCCAGCACCGAGGAGGTGTCGCGGATCATGAAGGTGCTGAGCCGCTACAAAATCCCGGTCGTGGGCAGAGGTTCCGGCACCAATTTATGCGGGGGCACGGTGCCCGTGCAGGGCGGCATCGTCATGGTCATGCACCGGATGAACCGCATTTTGGAAATCGACCTGGAAAATTTGACGGCCACGGTACAGCCCGGATTGAACACGAAACAGTTCAGCACGCATGTTGAAAGCCTCGGCTTGTTTTACCCGCCGGACCCGAGCAGCATGGCCATTTCCACGATCGGGGGAAACATTGCCGAATGCTCCGGAGGGCTGCGCGGCCTGAAATACGGGACGACCAAAGATTACGTGATCGGCCTGGAAGCGGTGCTTGCAAGCGGCGACGTGATCCGCACGGGAGGCAAGCTGATGAAGGACGTGGCGGGGTACGACCTGACCAAGCTGCTGGTCGGCTCGGAAGGGACGCTGGCCATCATTACGGAGGCCACGCTGAAACTGATTCCGCCTCCAAGATACAAGAAAACGATGCTGGCGATGTACAAGGACCTGTACGGCGCTGCCCGCACCGTATCGAAAATCATCGAAAACCGCATCATCCCGGCCACGCTTGAAATTCTGGATAACGCCACCATCCGCGTCGTGGATGATTTCGCGAAGCTGGGGCTGCCGCTCGACATGGAGGCGATCCTGATCATCGAGCAGGACGGCGATCAAGAAGCCGTGGAACGGGATATCGCCATCATTACCGAGGTTTGCCGAAGCGAACATGCCGACCAGATCAGCATCGCGGCTAGCCCGGAAGAGGCCGAGAAGCTGCTGACCGCGCGCCGCAGCGCGTTTACGGCGCTCGCCCGGCTGCGCCCGACGACCATACTGGAGGACGCGACCGTGCCGCGCTCGAAAATCGCCGACATGGTGGTCGAAATCAACCGGATCGCGAAAAAGCACCAGGTGCAGATCAGCACGTTCGGGCATGCGGGGGACGGCAATCTCCATCCGACGGCAACGACCGATGCCCGGAACAAGGAAGAGATCGTCCGGGTCGAGGAAGCGTTTGAGGAAATTTTCGAAGCGGCGATCCGGCTGGGCGGAACCATCACGGGCGAGCATGGCGTCGGGATGGTCAAGTCCCCGTATCTGGAATGGAAGGTAGGCCCGGCGGGGATGGACGTCATGAAAGCGATCAAAAACTCCTTCGATCCGGATAACCTGCTGAATCCGGGCAAAGTATTCGCGAAGGAAACGCGGAAACGGGTGGTGATCCAACGTGGCTAACGGGCAAACGCAACCGATGAATCCGCTGACCGAAAAGCTCCGGTTACGCCTTGACGAAGATCAGCTGACCAACTGCATGCGCTGCGGCTTCTGCCTTCCGGCCTGCCCGACGTTTGCGGAAACCGGGCTGGAGGCCGAATCCCCGCGGGGACGGATCGCCCTCATGAAAGCGGTGACGGACGGCCTGATGGCGCCGGATCAGGCTTTCGAAGACCAGATGAACCATTGCCTCGGCTGCCGCGCCTGCGAGCCGGCGTGCCCGGCGGGCGTCAAATACGGCCAGCTGATCGAGCAGGCACGGGACGCGATCGAAGATCATAAACGGCATAAGCCGCTTGTGAGAGCCGCCCGCCACGCCGCCTTCAAGACGGTATTCCCGCATCAGAACCGGATGAAATGGGTCGGGCGCGGCTTGCGGTTTTACCAGAAATCCGGGCTCCGTGCCGCAGCCCATGCGACGGGAGCGATGAAGCTGTTTCCGAAACATCTGCGCGATATGGAGAAAATTTTGCCGGATGCCGCCGGGCGCGGTGTCGTGGAGCAAATCGGCGACCGCCATCCGGCGAAAGGCGAAAAAATCGCGACGGTAGCCTTGTTCAGGGGCTGCATCATGGACGTGCTGTTTACCGACACGAACATCCACACGGTCGATTTGTTGACGGCCGCCGGTTTTGAGGTGGTCATCCCGCGCGAGCAGAACTGCTGCGGCGCGCTGCATGCCCATAGCGGGGAAGCGGAGGGCGCACGCGAGCTGGCCAGACGCAATATTCAAACGTTCAAGGCGGCCGGCGTGGATTATATCGTGTCCAATGCGGGCGGATGCGGCGCAATTCTGACTGAATACGACCATCTGCTGCATGAGGATCCGCAGTGGCGGGACGATGCCGTTTGGTTTGCGGAACGGGTCGTCGATATCAGCGATTTGCTGGTACGCTTCGGAAGAAAACTGGACTTCGGCCGGGACGATGCGGCCGGCGGTACGGAACCGGTCCGGATCACGTATCAGGATTCGTGCCACCTCCGCAACGTCATGCGCTCATCGGACGCTCCGCGCAAATTGATGCGACAGGTGGAGGGAGCGCAGTACGTGGAGATGACGGGCGCCGACCGCTGCTGCGGCTCGGCAGGCATCTACAACATTACCCAGCCGGCGATGGCCGGGCAAATTTTGGACCATAAGATGGAGCATGCCGAAGCTACCCGGGCTTCCTACCTTCTGACCAGCAATCCGGGCTGCCTGCTGCAAATGAAGCACGGCATCGAGGAACACGGGCTCAGCGGGCGGATGGAGGCGGTCCACATCGTGGATTTCCTGCATGAACGGCTGAACAAATAAGCGCCCCTCTCGTGGCCCCAATAGATGAAAAGGCCGCCTTTTCAAGCTGACGCAGCTTGAAAGGCGGCCTTTTTTCTTATTCGTCCAGCTTGAAGCGGTCGATCATGGCCTGCATGTCCGTCGCCATTCGGGCGAGGCCCGCCGCGGAGGAGCTGATTTCCTCCATGGACGCGAGCTGTTCCTGGCTCGCCGCGGAGACCTGCTCCAGCGAGGAGACGGTTTGGCGGGAGATGCCGGCAACCTCGTGGACCGCAGCCGAAATTTGCTGGCTGCTGGCCGACATCTGTTCCGTGATGGCCGAGATGTCCTGCACCTGGTCCGAGATCCGTTTGGCGGAGCGCTCGATGTTCACGAACGCTTCGAGCGCTTCCGCGGTGACGTCGAGCCCATGGCTGACGTCGGCTTGCACCTTGTTTTTCATGACGTCGAAGGCGCTCGAGATCAGATCGGTCATCTTGACGATCGTTTGCTGGATTTCGTCGGCCGTGATGCTGGACTGATCGGCCAGCTTGCGAACCTCATCGGCGACGACTGCAAACCCCCGGCCATGTTCGCCGGCGCGGGCCGCTTCGATGGCCGCATTCAGCGACAGCAGGTTCGTTTGCTTGGAGATTTCGGCAATGGCGGTGCTCATCGCGGCGATGCTCGCGCTGTGGTTATGCAGCTGATCCATCAACGCCGCGGATTCCACCGTGGATTGGCGGATCGTATCCATCTGGGCGCTGACCTGGCGGATTTTTTGGCTGCCGGCCTCGACGTCTTCTTCCGTGCGGCCGGACGAATCCACGATCGCTCCTGCCGACTCGGCGATTTTCTGGATTCCGCGCGTCATTTCTTCCAGCGTACGGGCGCTTTCTTCGGTGGCCAGAGCCTGGGTTGCGGCGCCCTCGGACGATTCGGAGATGAGGCGGGAAACCGATTCGACCGACTGCGCATTCATTTCGGTGCTGGCGGTCAGCTCTTCGCTGGACGCCGCCAGCTGGCTGGAGGTGTTGCCCATGTCCATGACCATGCTGCGGAGGGAAGCGACCATGCCGTTATAATTTTCGGCGAGCGTTCCGATTTCATCCGTGCGTTTGGTGATGACCCGCTCGTTCAGATGTCCGTTGCTGACCCGGATGGCCGAGCGGTTGAGCTGCTCGATCGGTTTGGTCACGCCGCGGATGATGAAGAACAGGATGACAAGAATAGCGGCAACGGAAATAACGAGCACGCCAACGGAAGTGTACAGGATCGGGCGCGTCGCGTCGGCGTATTCGCTGTCGGGAAGGATGCCCACGATTTTGAAGGAGGTCGTTCCGTTGGTTGTGAAATACCCCTGCTGCGGCACATGGGTGTCAGGGTTGGTATAGTGGACGAAGCCTTCCTTCCGGCTGTGCATGATCGCCAGCTGCGGGCCGGTCGCTACATCGCCGATTTTTTTGGTCGGATGGGCCATCATGCGGTCGTTGCGGTCCATGATGTACAGGTATCCCTTGTTGCCAAGGTGAAGGTTATTGACGACCTTATCCATCTCCTTCATGCTGAAGTCGACCGTGATCGCCCCTTCTCCATCAGGCAGCATTTTGGAAATGGAAAGCACGTAATTGCCGGTCGTGTACGAGATGGACGGATCGGCGACCATCGCCTGATTCGGATATTGTTTGGCGAGCTTGTACCACTCGCGGGTGCGCGGATCGTAGTCGTTCTGCTTGCCGGGATCCGGCGCTTTCATCCAGGCTCCCCGGTCATTGCCGACCGAGACCAATTCAACCTCTGGGTGTTGGGATTTGTAGTCGTTGATCAGTTTCCGGACCTTGATCGAGTTCACGCTGATGTCCTCGGACGTGATTTGGCCTGCGAGCATTTTTACGTTGGATACCTGCATTTGAATCATGCTGTCCACAAGGTTGTCCAGCAGCGTGACGCTGGATTTCGTCGTTTCCTCCATTTTGTCCTGCAGCTCCGTTTTCGCGCTGTTCACGGAAAATAACGCCACGAAAATGTTGGGAATGATGACCATGAGACTGACAATGATCATGAGTCTGGTGCGCAGTCTTTTGATCTTAAGGAGGCGCAAAACCGCGTTGAGTTGTTTTTTCAAAAAGATTCCCCCAAAAATATATGTATGTTGTGGTCCCTTGAAGAGTTCACCTCCTATATTTCGACAAAAACAGTGCGAATTTTCATAGCGCAAATAAAAAAAGAGAATTCGGTCATGACCGAATTCTCCAACGCCCCTTTGATCAGGCAGGACTCTTCTATTGCAATTGCCGCCATTCCTTCATCGCCGCGTTCAGCCGTTCCATCGCTTCGGCGACGGTCGCTTTCGGGCAAGCGACGTTCATGCGCATGAATCCTTCCCCGCCTTGGCCAAAAGCTCCGCCGTTGTTCAGAGCCAGCTTCGCTTTGGCCAGCAGGAAAGCGGATAGCTCGTCCTGATCCATGCCGAGAGCCCGGAAATCGAGCCATAGCAGATAGGTCGCTTCCGGTTTCCGTACCTTAATTTCCGGCATATGCGTTTCGATGTAGTTTATCACATAATCCATGTTTTGCTGCAGGTAAACCAAAACCTCGTCCAGCCATCCGCGTCCCCCGGTGTAGGCCGCTTGCGCTGCCGTGCTGCCGAGGGCGCTGATCGATCCCACATGGTAAAGCCGGAGCGCGCTTTGTAAGGCGCTGCGGATGTCCGGATCCGGAATGATGATGTTGGACGTGTTCAATCCGGCAATGTTAAAGGTTTTGCTTGGCGACGTACAGATGATGGATCTCTTTTTGGCGTCTTCGGAGATCAGGGCGAGCGGCGTATGGGCTTTCGCTTCGAATACCAGGTCCGCATGGATCTCGTCGGAGACGATCAGCACGTCATGGCGCACGCAAAGCGTCACCAACGCTTCCAGCTCTTCGCGCGTCCATACCCGTCCGACCGGATTGTGGGGGCTGCACAAAATGAGCATTTTGATTTGCCCGCCTTGCAAAATCTCTTCCAGGCCCTTCAAATCCATGGAATAATGGCCGTTTTCGGATCGGAGCGGGTTGACGACCAGCTCGCGTCCATGCTCTTCCACGACGCTGTGAAACGGAGGGTAAACGGGCGGCTGAATCACCACTTTGTCTCCCGGAGCGGTAAAGGCCTGGACCGCAAAGCTTAACGCAGGCACGACGCCCGGGCAAAAGACGATCCAATCGGTGTCGATTTCCCAGCCATGGCGCTCTTTCATCCATCCGGCCACGGCCCCTTTATATTCGTCCGTTTGCATGGTATAACCGAATACCCCATGCTCGACGCGCTCCTTAAGCGCGGAGATGACGGATGGCGGGGATTCGAAATCCATGTCCGCCACCCACATCGGCAGCGCGTCCGCCGTACCGAAAATATGTTTCATGCCGTCCCACTTTTCGCAGCCGGTCATGTGTCGCGATATCGGTTTGTCAAAATTCAAAATATTGCCCTCCTCGGAGATAAGTAGAAGAAAATAAAACGTTCATGCCTATATTATATCAGAGGGGAACTTGGAGAAGGAGCCGCAGCCGAGTAAAATAAGCTTAGATTAAAACTTTGTCCGGCAAGGGAGAGGAGTCGTCTTGCAGCTGATTGCCATGCTGACCATGCTCATGGATCATATCGGCATCGTATTTTTCGAAGACCGGCTTTGGCTGCGGATGGTCGGCCGGGCGGCATTTCCGATTTATGCCTACGCCCTCGTTCAAGGGCATCGCTATACGAATTCGCCATCCCGATATTTGGTCAGGCTGTTCGCGCTGGCCTTATTGTCGCAAGTGCCTTACCAGCTGGCCTTGAATCCGGGAGGGATGAACGTCGTCGCTACCCTGTTCATGGCTGCGGCCGTGATGCAGGCGCTTGACCGTACGTCCCGGGTTTGGGCGAAGGTTGGCATCGTGCTTGGCGCCGGGGCGGTCATGCAGCTTTTTCCGTTTGATTACGGTTGTTACGGGCTGCTTCTTGTCTTGTCCTTCCGCTATTTTGCATCCGAACGCCTTCTTTTTATCCATTTGCTGCTGAATTTGGTTTATATGCTCGTTTACGGGCTCGGCGGCATGCTGCAGATGCTGAGCATCGTGCCGACGCTGGTTCTCGTCTATGGGCCGGCCGCATGGAAGAGGCTTGAGGAATTCCGGGTGCGCAAATGGGTGTGGCGTTCCTTTTATCCCCTTCATTTGCTGACGCTAGCCGTCTTGGAAGGGGCCGCATGGTAACCGACCGGAAAAATGCCTTCGATTTTATTCAGCGGGAAAAGAATCCGGGAAGGAAACTTCCCTTTGGCCTGTACTTCGACAAAATCGGTCCCGATTTGCACCAGGCGGATGCTGGAGAAGGCTTTCCCCGTTTTGAAGGTCGTCCTAAGGCCGACCCGGACGGTCCGGGCAGCGGGTTTAACGTCGAAAACCCGGATCGACTGCAGGCTTAGCGGGACGAACAATTCGCCCGAAACCTGGATGAAATTTCTTTTGAAGACGCGCTGCAATCTTCCGGGCTCAAGCCCCAAACCTTCGCCGTTGATTTCCGCCAGATGGCCCGTCAATTGGGCAAGCCGCTGCTGGAGCGTGATGTTTTTCCTCCGTTTGAGTATCGACAAGGAGATCCCCTCCGTTTCGTGTTTGTTCTATTGTATGAGCTCCTTTTTGGGCGGGTGCGGGGTGAAGAGGCTCCCGGAGAAAAAAGACGAAGGGTGAAATTTTCCATTTCCGGCAATGCTACTACGGGAAGGCGCAGCAAGCGAAGCCGGGAGGGAAGGAGAACAACGTGAAAAAGGATTCCGAGAACGTGAAACTTTGGGCTTTGGAAGGCCCCAGCATTCAAATCGACCCGACGTTTCCGTATTATCAGAACCGTTCCAGAGACAGCGTCGCCGAGGAAATCGAGCTTGCCGGTTACCGGACGGTCCATTATTTCGTCGTGAAGGAAACGGCGGTCGACGGCGAATTGATCGATTGCCTGCACCGGCGGGGCATCGCCGTCTGGGCGCTTGTGATCGGCAACGGGACGTTTTCGACCGCAGATTTGCCTCCGGAATGGCCGTCCTGGAAAATGGGGCTGATGAAGGAGTTAAGCGACGGGTTCGTACGGTTTTCCCCGTTTTCGAAAGCGTACGTGCAGTGGAAAAAAGAAGCCGTGGCGCGGATGCTCCGCGACTATCCGTTTGACGGCATCGAAGTCGCGGAGCCGTATTTCCCCGAATGGGACGGCCTCCGCCGCGGGGTCTACGGGGACATCGGGCCTGCGGCTCAGCAGGCTTTCAAAGAAAAATACGGTTTTGACGTTCCCGAGTTCGCGAACAGGTTCGCGGCCAATTATTATAAAAAAACGCCGGACATTTACGCCAAATGGATCGATTTCCGCGTGGACGCCGTCAATGCACTCATCGATGAAATCATTAACGGCCGCGGCGGGGCGCGGGATTCCCGTCCCGATGCGCTGGTTGCCACCTGGTCGCTTGCCGTGGACGGCGGAGCCGTCTCCACGTTAAGGCTGAAGGAGTGGCAGGGGCTCGACGCCATTTCCATGATCGGCAAGGTCAAACCGGACCTGCACATGCTGCAGACGCATTGGCCGGATTGGATGAAACGCGGGCTTAAAGCGGAATACGTCCGGTCGTACGAAAGTTTTGCCGCGCCGATCCGCGCCGCGTATCCCGAGCTTCCGCTCGGCATCCAGGCGGATGTCGGCTCCAGGGCCAATATGGTCAAAAGCCGGGAGTGGCTGAACGCGTTCCAAAACACGGTCTACGATCTGGGATATCATACCTGGACGGCCTATGAATATCATTTGGGCGGGTACATTTACGAGGAGCCTCCAGAGCCTCTGACGGCGGTCGTCCATGGCGCCGCGGACGTGACCGTATCCTTCAACAAACGGCTCGATCCCGAATCCACCGGCGTCATCGTGCTGGATGAACACGAAGGGCAATGGGGCGAGATCCAGCCCGCGGAGAGCCATGTCGACGGGAACAGGCTGCGGCTGCGATTTCCCCGGCTGCCCGAGCGGCGGCCTTTTCAGATCGAGTTGCGGCAGGTAAAGGATACGCCGTCGCTGTGGCACGTCAAAGGCAAACGGCCGAACGAAACGCCGCCGGGGACCCGAATCCTCGTCAAATGAAACGAAAACGCTTGGCGCCATGAATCCTGAACATGAAAAAAGCGCCGGGAATCGACAGATTCCCGGCGCTTTTATTCGTTTATTGGGCGGTATATCCGCCGTCCACCAGCAGGCTGGCGCCCGTTACGAACGAGGCGTCGTCGCTGGCAAGGAACAGGACTGCTTTGGCCACCTCTTCCGGCGTTCCGAGACGGCCGATCGGATGCAAATCGACCAGCTTCTGCTTCTCCTCCGGCGGCAGCACTTTAAGCAGCGGCGTTTCGATATAGCCGGGGCATACCGCGTTGACGCGGATGCCTCTGGAGGCATATTGGATGCCGAGGGTTTGGGTCAGCATGACCACGCCGCCTTTCGACGAGCCGTAGGCGGTAACCCCGGCTTTCGCGGCATGGCCGTGTATGGAGGCGGTGTTGACGATCGCGCCGCCGGTTCCCTGCTTCAGCATTTGAATGAGAGCATATTTGTCGGAGAGAAACACGCCCGTCAAATTGACGTCGATCGTCTTCTGCCACTTTTCCAGCGAGAGCCGGTCGGCGGGATCGTCATTGGCGACGCCCGCATTCGCGAACATGATGTCCAGCTTGCCGAAGGCGTGCACCGTGTGCTCGATGAGCTCCTGGATCTGGTCTTCCTTCGTGACGTCGACCTTGAAGAAGATGGCCTGATGGCCGTCGTCCCGCAGCCGCTTGGCATGTTCTTCCCCCGCTTCGGAAAAATCGGCGATCACGACGCTGGCGCCTTCCTCCGCGAACAATCTCGACGTCGCCTGGCCGATCCCGCTGGCGCCGCCGGTAACAATGGCCGATTTGCCGGATAATTTCATACGCTAAACGCTCCTTTGCAGACATGGATATCAATATTTTTCTTCCCTTATCATGGCCTGCTTTTGAAATAATATCCTGCCGGAGCCCTCCGGCCAGCAACAGTTGTATACGGAAGTAAAGACCGGTATATAGCCCCTGCCCGGCGGCGCTACCTATAATAAGGATAGAAACAATCATGAAAGGCATCATCAAGGGATTTCAACAGAATCGGTAATTCCAAACATGGGAGGGTCATTTGTGCAAAAAATACGTAAAATCGGGCTGGCGCTGACGCTGATCCTGAGCCTGGGCGTCACGGCCTGCAGCAGCAAAACGGCGGATACCGGATCGGCGGAGCCAAAAGCGGCCGAGCAGCCGGCTTCCGGAAAGGAAGGCGGAGTCATCGAAATTTCGACCGTGCGCGCGCAAGACCCGTATCTGAAGTTTGACGAAGGGGAGAATTTCGACAAAAACGCCGTGTACGACGCGTATGAAAAAGACATCGGCGTCCGCATCAAAAACCAATGGGTCGTCGACGGCACCGTGGACGGGCCGCAGTTCCAGGAAAAGCTGAAGATGGCCATCACCACCAACGACATTCCCGATTTCTTCCCTGCCACTCCGGCCCAAGTGCAGCAGCTCATCGAAGCGGACATGATTCAGGATCTGACGAGCGTATACGATCAATACGCCAGCGATGAGACGAAAGAGTTCATGCAAAAGGACGGCGGGCTGCAGATGAAGTCCGGCACGTTCGACGGCAAGCTGATGGCGATCCCGCAGACGGGCAACCCGTTTGCTCCGCAGCTCGTATGGGTGCGTTCGGACTGGCTCAAGAAGCTGAACCTGCCTGAACCGAAGACGATGCAGGATTTGATGAACATCATGGAAGCTTTCGCGACCAAAGATCCGGGCGGAACGGGAAAATCCTACGGCATCGCCTTGAACAAAAAATTCGACGAGGGCGCGCTGGGACTGGTCGGTTTCCTGAACGGCTACCATGCGTATTTGAACCAATGGATCGACGACGGAAACGGCGGATTAAAATACAGCGACATTCAGCCCGAGATGAAGGAAGCGCTGCGCGGCCTGCAGGACATGTTCAAAAAAGGCCTGATCGATCCGGAATTCGCCGTCAAGGACATGCAAAAGGAGTCCGAACTGATTTTCAGCAACAAAATCGGCGTGCTGTACGGCGCGGAATGGACGCCGGCCCATCTGGCCCAAGGCGCCGTTAAGGACGGCAAAGTAGTCCAGGAATGGAGCGTGTACCGCCTGCCTTCCATTGACGGCACGGAAGCTTCCACGCAAATCGAGCTTGGCACGAACAGCTATTACGTCGTATCCAAAAAGGCCAAACATCCGGAAGCGCTGATCAAGCTGCTGAACCAATGGATCGCGGTCGACAACCATCCGACCCCCGAGCAGAAGGTTTACGAATACGGCAAAGACCTGAAAGAAAAAGGCAACAACTATTGGCTGTTGAGCCCGGTCATGGCGTTCAATCTGTCGAGCGACAACGGCGACGTGCTGCCGAAAGCAATCGAAACGAAGGATGCCAGCCTGCCGAAAACGAAGGACCAAAAAACGCGCTTCGAGCGCGCGATGAAATACGTCAACGGCGAAGACATCAGCATGTGGTGGGAATATCTGATCTCCGGACCTAAAGGGGCGGTATCCAACATTCCTTACCTCAAGGAACATAACCTCTTCCATCAGAACAAGTTCTACGGCGCGCCGACGCCGACGATGGTGGAAAAACGGGAAATTTTGAACCGCAAGCGCGACGAAATTTTCTTGAAAATCATCATGAACCAGGTATCGATTGACGAATTCGACAAGTTCGTCGAAGAGTGGAAGAAGCTTGGCGGCGACGACATCACGAAAGAAGTCAACGAATGGTACGCGAAAAACAAGTAATCGGTTTGGAAGCTTGAAGGTGTAAATCAATTCGACAACGACGACGGTAAGATCATTCGCGGGGAATCGGAAATCGATTCCCCCCTTTTTCTAATTCGACTTGAAGCAGGTGACGCATGTATGAATCAACTCGCACGCAGATGGAAACGCGAATGGCCGCTGCATTTCATGGTGGTTCCCGCATTGATTTTCCTTGTCCTATTCAGTTACATCCCGATGGCCGGCGTCCTGATGGCCTTTCAGAAATACATCCCGACCAAAGGCCTGTTCGGCTCTCCGATGGTGGGCTTGAAGCACTTTAAATATTTGCTGGATTATCCGGACATCGGCCGCATCGTGTTTAATACCTTGTACATTGCGACGATGAAAATCATCGCGGGGCTTGTCGTGCCGATCACGATCGCGATTTTGCTGAACGAGCTGCGCCAGGAATGGATGAAACGCACGTTCCAAACGATGGTCTATTTACCGCATTTTTTGTCCTGGGTACTGCTGAGCGGAATCATCATCGACGTGTTGTCCCCGTCGACGGGCATTATCAATCAAATTTTGGGGCTGTTCGGCGCCAAACCGATTTTTTTCCTCGGGGACAACAAATGGTTTCCTTACGTGATGGTCATTACCGATGTGTGGAAGGAATTCGGCTTCGGCACGATTATTTACCTGGCGGCGCTGACGAACATCAATCCGTCGCTTTACGAAGCAGCCGAAATCGACGGGGCCGGCCGCTGGAAGCAGACCTTGAACGTCACGCTCCCCGGCATGATGCCGATCATCGTGTTGATGCTGACGCTGAATATCGGCAACGTGCTGAACGCCGGGTTCGATCAAATTTTCAACCTGTACAGCCCGCAAGTGTACGAAAGCGGGGACGTCATCGACACCTTCGTTTACCGGATGGGCATTGAGCAGGCGCAATACGGATTCGCGACGGCCGTCGGACTGCTCAAATCCGTCGTGTCCTTCATTTTGATTTCGGTATCGTACGTCATGGCCTATCGCTTCGCCAATTACCGCATTTTTTAGAAAAGGAGAACAGTCATACTTATGAAGAAGTCATTTGGAAGACGGCTGTTTCTGGGCTGCAATCTCGTATTTCTGACGCTAGTGTCGTTAATGTGTCTCATGCCGATACTTCATATTTTATCGATTTCGTTCAGCTCCGGTTCTGCCGCATCGGCCGGCAAGGTGCTTCTCTGGCCCGTGGAATTCACGCCGGCGGCTTACCAGAACGTATTCGGCAAACCCGAGTACCTGCGGGCGTTTTGGGTTACGATTCAGCGGGTCGTGCTCGGCACGGCGATCAGCATGTTCCTGACCATTCTGACGGCGTATCCGCTCTCCAAAGAAACGCATCAATTCGGGATGCGCACCTTTTACGCCTGGATTTTCGTGTTTACGATCCTGTTCAACGGCGGATTGATTCCGTGGTACATGACGATCAAAGCCGTGGGCCTCATCGATTCGATCTGGGCGCTGGTGCTGCCGGGCGCGGTGCAGGTGTTCAATATCATTTTGCTGCTGAACTTCTACCGCAACCTGCCGAAGGAGCTGGAGGAATCGTCCCGAATCGACGGGGCGGGCCACTTCACGACGCTGTGGAAAATCTATGCGCCCTTGTCGCTCCCGGCGCTGGCGACGACCGGGTTGTTCACCATCGTGTGGCATTGGAACAGCTGGTTTGACGGCATGATTCTCATGAACCATCCCGACCATTATCCGCTGCAAACTTTTTTGCAATCGATTATCATCAAGATGGACCTTCGTTTCTTGAAATCGCAGGACATCGAGCTGATGCAGAAGCTGTCCGACCGGACGAGCAAGGCCGCGCAAATTTTCGTCGCCGCATTCCCGATCCTGGTCATCTATCCGGTGCTTCAAAGATTTTTCATTAAAGGAATTGTGATGGGGAGCGTCAAAGAATAATAGTTCCGGCAGAATCTCAACTAACGGGGGACGACCGATGAAGCTGTTATTCCGAATGAAAGATTCCTCGATTTTTATGAAAATGATGGCGGTGTTCCTGATCGTTCTGCTCCCCCTCATGATGATTACCTGGTTTATCAACGAGCGGGGGGCGAGCAGCATCCAGACGGAAATTTCCCGCTCCACCTTGAATACGGCCGGCTTTTACCTCGATTCGCTCGATAAAGAGGTTGAGCGCATCATGCAGTATTTGCCCAACTACGTCATGGACAACGATTTGATGGAGCTTGCGGCCATCGGGACGGACATGACGGATTACGAGCGCGCCCAAAGCATCACGCTGATCCAAAAGCGCCTCGACCTGATGAAAAACTCGAGCCCGTTCATTCGGGAATCCAAGGCCTACGTGCCGATGATCGGGCGCACGCTGCTCAGCGTGAAATACGAGACGGGGATCAATGAAGCGGAATACGCGGCGATGCAGCATGACGGGCCGTTTTACGACGATCCGTTCGTCTATTGGAACGACCGCTTGTTCCTCACGATGTCCTACCCTACGAATACGTTCCGGGATCCTTTATATATGGTGGGCATCGAATTATCCACGGGCAAAATCAAGGAGGCGCTGCAGCAAATCGCGGGTTCGCCCGGCGGCGAAAGCATGCTCCTGAACGTGGAGCGGGGCTGGGTGATCGGCAGCGACGAAAAACCCGAACTGCAGGATGCGCTCAAAGACTTTATTTTTCAGAAGCAGTCGAAAGGAACCAAGCAGGGTTATGAGATGGCCCGCTTCAACGACGGGCGTTACCTTACCGTTTTCAAATACTCCGACGTGTGGAAGTCCTATTCCGTCACCTGCATTCCCGAATCGGCGGTACTCGGACCGATCCAGACGTACAGACGATGGTTTTTATGGGCATGCGGCCTTGCGGTCGGGGTAGGGGCGTTTTTCTCCTATTCGCTTATCAAGCTGATGTACCGTCCGTTAATGAGGCTGATCCACGGTTTCAAACGGGTGCAAAAGCTGGAGCTTATCCCGCTGACCATCGATCGAAGGCGGGACGAATTCGGTTATTTGTACCAGGCCTTCAACGACACGGTCCATTCGCTGAAGACGCTGATCGAGCAAAATTACGAGCAGCAGATCCGGAACCAGCGCTCGGAGCTGAAGCGGCTGCAATCGCAGATCAATCCGCATTTTTTGTACAATTGTTTTTTTGTGCTGTGCAGGCTGATCAAGTCCGACAAAAAGGAGAAAGCTTACCAGTTTTGCCTCTATATCGGTGAATATTTCCAATTTATTACGAGAGATGACGAAGATATTATTCCGCTTGAGCTCGAGATCCAGCATTCGCGCACTTACGTCGACATGCAAACCGTTTGCTACGGCGATCGCATCCAGGTCCGTTTCGAAGCAGCGGCGCTTCCGCTGCGGGTTCCGCGCCTCATTCTCCAGCCGATTATCGAAAATGCCTATAAACATGGCATCGGCGGGATGGCGGGCAGAGGCGATCTCCGCGTTTTCAGCGAGCAGAGGAAAGACCGATTCACGATCTGCGTCGAGGATAACGGGAACAGCCTGGACGAGGAGAAGCTGGAACAATTGCGGATCCGATTGGCCCATGCCGGGGACCGCATGGATGAAACGACGGGGCTGATCAACGTGCATCGGCGAATTCAGCTTCATTACGGAAAGGAATACGGGCTTGAAGTATCACGATCTTCGCTGGGCGGACTGAAGGTGCTTATACATCTTGGCATGGAATAAGGAGGAATCGGTTATGCGTAGGCTTTTGATCGTAGACGATTTGCCGATCATCGTTGACGGTTTGCTGGAATTGTTCCAAACGACGGAGCATTTGGAGCTCGACGTGTTGAAAGCGTATTCGGGCGAAGAAGCGCTCCAGTTGATGCGGGAGGGGCCGGTCGACATCGTCATATCCGACATTAAAATGCCCGGACTGGAAGGCATCGAGCTGTTGCAGATCATTCAGGCCGATTGGCCTACCTGCAAGGTGATTTTCCTGACGGGATACAACGACTTTCATTATATCCGGAGTGCGATGGCTTATGGAGGATTCGATTATATCCTGAAGGTGGAAAGCGACGACAAGATTATCGCTTCCGTGGAACGGGCCCTCGAAAAGCTGGAGGAGGAGGGAAAACACCTTCGGATGCTGGAGCGGGCCAACAGGCGGATGCGCGAGGCGCTCCCCCTGCTTCAAAAAGAGTATATCTGGGACCTGCTTCAAGGCAAGCAGGAGACTCCCGAGGAGCTTGCGCGCCATTTCGAGGAGCTTGGCATTTTGCTTCGGGCGGACCGGCCCGTCCTGCTGCTGCTTGGAAGGGTGGATACGTGGAAGGAATCGTATACGCCCATGGACAAAGCGCTGCTCCTCTACGGCATTCAAAACATTGCGGAAGAATACGCCGGAGCCGGCATGACATGTTATTCCTGCGTTTACGAAAACTCCCGCATCATATGGCTGCTGCAGCCTTGGGAGGAGGAAGGCGCCGGGGAGCCGGATGCCTGGAAGGCGGGATACGGACATATCAGCGGGTTGCTGGACACCATTCAGCAGACCTGTCGGCGGCTGCTGAGCGTGTCGGTATCTTTTGCGATCAGCAGCGAGCCGACGGCGCTGCCTTCCATCTCGGAGCGCTTCCATTTGCTGAAATATTGTTTCGTCTACGGGCTTGGCCTATCCCCTTCCGTCATCGTCTCCGACGTGGATTTGCTGAAGATGCAGGAAGGCGAGGAAGGCAAAAACGATTACTGCCATCATGCCCGGCTGCAGCTGCTGCAGCGCTGCCTCGAAAACAAGCACCGGGAAGAGTTCAACAAGCTGTATCTTCATCTGACGTCGGTCTGGACCGACGATGCCCATGCCTATGGGCGCAAGATGGAGTTGTATCACTCGATGGCGGCGATGTTTCTGTCGATGATGGACCAGAATGAAGAGTTCAAGCAGGAAGCGTCAAAAACCCTGGACACGATGCTGCTCTACCGGAAGGATGAAGGCATCGCCTGGCCGGACGTCAAGCAGTATTTCTGGAATTTGGCCGACTGTTATTTTGCGAAGCAGGAGGACCAGGGCGAGGAAGTGCCAAGCGATCTGGTCAAACGGGTGCACCGTTACATCGAGGAGCATTTGGCGCGCGACATCTCGCTGATTGCGATCGCGGAGCATGTCGGGCTCAACCCTTCCTATCTTTCGCGGTTGTATAAGCAGCTGACGGGAATCGGCTTGTCCGACTATATCAACGAATACCGCAACCTGAAAGCCAAGGAATGGCTGCTGAACAGCACGATGAAAGTGGGCGAAATCGCCGGGGAGCTCGGCTACAATTCGGCTTTGGCGTTCATCCGCTTTTTCAAAAAGCAGAACCAGGCGACGCCCCAGGAATACCGGCTGCAGCGTCAGGCAAGGGAAGTCAACAATAGTATATGAATGTACGGAAATGTCTCTTTCGGGCCTTGCGCATGGTGGCGTACAATCAGGGCATTGCATCACCATAACGAGGAGGAACCCGCGTGAAGACATTAACAGCCGTATTGCTTGGAGCAGGGAGCCGGGGACGGTATATTTACGGGCCTTATGCCGAGAAACATCCGGAGGAATTAAAAATCGTCGCGGTCGCGGAGCCCCACGAGGAGCGCCGGCGGCGGATCGCGGAAATCCATGGTATCGCGCCCGAAAACGTCTATGCGTCATGGGAGCAGGCTTTCGCAAACGGGCGGATCGCCGACGTCATGATCATCAGCACGCTGGACCACCTGCATTTTGAGCCGGCGATGAAGGCGCTTGAACTGGGTTATCATATTTTGCTGGAGAAGCCGATGTCGCCCGTGCCTGAAGAATGCATCCGGATCGAGCAGGCGGCCATCGCCCGCAAGCGGGTGCTGACGGTCAGCCACGTGCTGCGCTATTCGCCGTTTTGGTCCGGCATCAAGCGCTGCATCGAAGCCGGGGAAATCGGCGCCGTCGCGACGATCCAGCATGCGGAATTCGTCGGCTACCGGCATATGACGCACAGCTACGTGCGCGGCAACTGGCGGAATTCGGCCGAAACGAGCCCGATGATTCTGGCCAAGTCCTGCCATGACCTGGACATCATTTCCTGGCTGATCGACCAGCCGTGCACCAGCGTCAGCTCCTTCGGATCGCTGCTGCATTTCCGCGAGGAGCATGCGCCCGCCGGTTCAACCGACCGGTGCACGGACGGCTGCCGGGTGGAAACGGAGTGCCCGTTCTCGGCGCTGAAGCTGTATAACCAGCCTCCGGAACATCCATGGGCACGGTACATTACGCATGACCTGTCCCCCGAAGGGATCATGAAGGCTTTAAAGGAGGGGCCGTTCGGGCGCTGCGTTTACCGCTGCGATAACAACGTCGTTGACCACCAGGTCGTCAACATGGAGTTCGCGGGCGGGGCCAACGCGACGTTTACGCTGTCGGGCTTTACCGAAAGGGAAGTGCGAAGCGTACGGATCATGGGCACGAAAGGCGAGATCTACGGCGACATGGAGGAAGGAACCTATACGCTCCGCCGCTTTGCCGACGGGGAGAAGATCGTATTCCATTGCGGCGTTACCGGTGACGGCCACGGCGGTGGAGACGAGCGGATGGTCGCGGATTTCCTTCGCCAGGTGCGGGAGCACGGGGACGGCTCCGGCGCGGCGCTCACTTCGGCTACGGCTTCGCTGCAGAGCCATTTGATCGCGTTTGCCGCGGAGGAATCGCGGCTTCACGAAGGGAAATCCGTCAAACTGGCGGAACTCGTTCAGCGGGCGACGGCCGGTTCCGATGAGATGTTAGGCCTTCCGTCATAAAATTTTAAGGAAACTTGAAGGTTATTTTCATCTAATTTTAAGAATCGGCTTCTATAATGAAGCCATACCCCTTTTATAAATATATTTCTTGTGCCCTGGAGTCCGCTGCTCCGGGGTATGTTTTTATATGCGCGGCAACAAAAAAAGAGCCTCCGATTCGGTCGAAGGCTCTTTACTCTATTTATTTTGCAAATCGATTCTAGCTCTGTCTAATCGCCAAGCTCCTTGCCCATCCCTTTGAGGAAGCGCAGGCCGAAGCCGATGGCGCGGTTGACGTCGGGATCCTTCAAGGCGCTCATCAGGGAAAATACGGTCACCTTTTTGTCCTGCGGCTTGCTTGCTTCCTCGAGCCCTTTGGCCACGCTGCCGAGCAGCTTGGAGGTCTGTTCCGGGTCGATCTGGGCCAACGCTCCGGCCGCCGCCATCCCGTTGTTGATCATGTTCGTCACTTCGGGGCGCTTCAATTGATGCAGGGCGATTTCGGCGACCTTGGCTTTCGCTTTCAGAAGCGCCTCGGCCGCTTCCAGCACGCCGCTGCCGTACAGCTCGCTGAGAACGTCGATCGCTTTGTCGATCGCCTGTTCATGCTCCGCCAGGGAGTCCTTGAGCTGGTCGAGAGACTGTTGTTTGACTTCTTCTTCGGTTAAAACTTTCTTTTTGATAAACGATATAGGTTCGGCCATGTTCGTTCCCCCTTCCTTTAGTCCACAAGAGAAACATAATCCGGACGGCTCCATTTGCGGTGCACTTCGACGCCGTTTTGCGGATGCCGCTTTTTGTTGCGCGGATTGTTGAGCGGCAGCGGGCTCGCGCCTTTGACGTTCAGGATTTGCATCCGGACTCTCGTCTGCTTGTAGGCAGGCGTATGCGTGCGGACGTCGACGGCACCGCCCGTCAGCAGGTTGACCGCCGTCTCATGGCTGGTGGAATGCATCGGAACGTACACTTCGTTGCGGTGCACGCGGTCCGTCACGAGGGCCTTCAGCTTGATCGCGCCGTACGGCGATTCAAGGCGCACGAGCGATCCGCTTTCGACGCCGCGTTCTGCGGCAAGCTCCGGCGAAATTTCCACGAACACCTCCGGCAGCTTCGCGTTGATGCCATGCGATTTGTTGGTCATGTTGCCTTCATGGAACTGCTCCAGCAGGCGGCCGTTGTTCAGCACGAGATCGTATTCGGCCGGGAATTCCACCGGCGGGATGTAATCGACCAGCGAGAAGCGCGCTTTTTTGTCCGGGAAATGGAATCCGTCGGTATACAGCAGCGGCGTATCTTCGCCGGTCGGCGAACCCCAGGTGAAGCTGCCCCAGCCTTCGAGCACCTCGTAGCTGGCTTTGGCGAAAAACGGCGTCAGGCTGGCCATTTCCGCGAAAATTTCGCTCGGATGGGTGTATCCCCAATCAAAGCCGAGGCGTTTGGCAATTTGCGTCGTGATCCACCAGTCCGGCTTGGAGTCGCCGAGCGGCTCGAGCGCCTGATACAAACGCTGGACTCGGCGTTCGGTATTCGTGAAGGTGCCGTCCTTCTCCAGGGAAGGGGTGGCAGGCAAAATGACATCGGCAAACTGCGCGGTTTGGGACAGGAACACGTCCTGCACGACAAAAAAGTCGAGTTTGCTGAGGAGATCCTGCACATGGTTGGCGTTCGAATCCACCCAAGCCATGTCCTCCCCGACCAGATACATCCCTTTCAGCTCGCCGCGCTCCACCGCGTCAAGCATCTGGATGTTGTCCATGCCCGGTTTCGGCGAAATTTTGACGCCGTACGCCTGCTCGAAACGTCCGCGGGCTTCGTCGTTCGATACATGCTGGTAGCCCGGCAGCCATGGAGGAAGCGTGCCCATGTCGCAGGCGCCCTGCACGTTGTTGTGTCCGCGAAGCGGGTACGCGCCGGCACCCGGACGCATGTAGTTGCCCGTCGCCAGCAGCAGGTTGGAAATCGCGGCGGACGTATGCGAACCGGCAACGTTTTGGGTAACGCCCATGCCCCAGCAGATCGCGGTTCCGTCGGCTTCATGGATCATGGTCGCGATCGAAATGAGCGTCTCTTTGGAAATGCCGGTTTCTTGTTCCGCGAATTCCAGCGTGAATTTCTCAAGCAGCTGCTTGTATTCGCCGAACTGATGGACATGCTGCTGCACGAAAGCTTCATCATGCCAGCCCTGGTCGATCATGTATTTCGTGACGGCGCTCAGCCAGACGAAATCCGTGCCTTGTTTCGGACGGATGAACAAATCGGAGCGTTCCGCCATTTCATGCTTGCGCAGATCGGCTACGATCAGCTTCTGGCCATGCAGCTTGTGGGCGCGTTTGATCCGCGTCGCCAGCACGGGATGGCCTTCCGCAGGCGCGCAGCCGATCAGGATGACCAGCCCGGCCGAAGCGATGTCTTTGATCGATCCGGCATCGCCGCCGATGCCGACGGTGGACATCAGGCCGTCCGAGGCGGGCGACTGGCAGTAGCGGGAGCAGTTGTCGATATTGTTCGTTTCGAACACCTGGCGCGCCAGCTTTTGAATGACGTAATTTTCCTCGTTCGTGATTTTGGAGGACGAGATGAAGCCGAGCGCATTGGAACCGTATTCTTTTTTGATCCCGCCGAGCCGTTCCGCAACGAGCGACAACGCTTCGTCCCAGGTCGCTTCCACGAACGCGTCCCCTTGGCGGATGAGCGGCGTCGTGATGCGCTCTTCGCTGTTGACGAAATCCCAGCCGAATTTGCCTTTGACGCAGGTCGAAATCGCGTTGACCGGCGCGTCGTGGGACGGCTGGATTTTCAGGATTTTGCGGCCTTTGGTCCACACTTCGAACGAGCAGCCGACGCCGCAGAACGTGCATACCGTTTTCGTTTTGCGCGTTCTCGTGTCGCGCATCGCGGCCTCGATTTCGGAGATGGCGAAAATGCCGCTGTATCCCGGTTCCACCTCTTTGACCAGATCGATCATCGGATCGAGGATCGGCTTGTCGATCGCGGTCATGAACCCGGCTTCGCCCAGCATCGATTTTTCCATCAAAGCGTTGCACGGGCAAATCGTGACGCATTGTCCGCAGCTGACGCAGGAGGAATCGTTGATGGATACGCCATCGTCCCATTTGACGCGCGGAATGTCCGCTTCCCAATCGATCGACAGCGTTTCGTTGACCTGAAGGCTTTGGCAGACCTCGACGCATTGTCCGCAGGCGATGCACTGGTTCGGGTCATACCGGTAAAACGGATGGGACATGTCGACCTCGGAAGGGTCGACCTTCGGCCGGTAAGGATATTTTTGATGCTCGATTTCCATCATTTCCGCCGTGTTGTGCAGCTTGCAGTTGCCGTTGTTGTTGTCGCACACCGTGCAGTACAGCAAATGGTTTTCGAGGATCCGGTCCATCGCTTCGGTTTGCGCTTCTTTCGCTCGTTGCGAGGAAAGCCGGACGTCCATGCCGTCCTCGGCTTTGGTCGAGCAGGCGCGTTTCAGCTGGCCGTTGATCTCGACGATGCACGTATCGCAGGTCTGGATCGGATCGACCTCGGGAACGTAACAGATTTGGGGATGCGACATGCCGGCCAGGTTAATGGCTTCGAGCACCGTCATTCCTTCTTTGACTTCGACCTGTTGTCCGTTCAAAGCAATGCTTACCGTTTGTTTGCTCACGAAAATAACCTCTCTTCCCAACATTTTTTCCTGGAGTTAACGGAAGACTTCGGGCGCTTGTATATGCATACAAAAACATGCAGAATTTTGTCTCAAAAGTTCCGCAAACAAAAAACTCCACTAAACCCGGTCCGCTAGTTCTGGTGCGGCAGGTTGTAGTGGAGTAACCGATTAGCAATGGCCTACTAAACTGATCATTCCGTTATGAAATTAACATGCAATGAAAAAACTCACGTCTCGCCATGATTATACTACTTCCGCCCGAAAAAACAAGGTTGAAATATTCTGTACAATGTCCCTAAGATTTAGTATAGTGTTAAACTTGTGATGAGGTGATTAGGGATGAAAAAGGAAGTTGCGTTTAACGACATCATCCGGAAAGTCCGGAAAGACACGTTTGGCAAAGGGCCTGAACGCATTCATACGACCTTCGTCGAAAACATGGCGATCACCCGGATGTACGGGAATTTTACCCCTACCGAGAAGTTTATCGCGCAGACGCCGGAAGGCAAAAAGATGGTGCACAGCGCCAGAACGCACATGATCAAGGATTTGTACAAAGACCAGGTGCCCGAAGGGCTCGAAGAGCTTTGCGGCTCCCGGCTCGTGCATCTGTTCACGGATATCAAAGTCGATGAAGACGTGGCAATTTCCGTGTTCATGTTCGAAAAAAATATAGAGTGAGGAAGTGGCCGGCATGAATGCTGTGACGAAAGAACGGGGGAGCATCATCCGCTTCGAGCAGGGCCGGATCGCGCAAAAATCCGATCTCGTCGTCGCCGAGCATCCCGTCACGATCAAAATCAACGGCGAGGAATTCGCCACGCTCGTCTGCACGCCCGAGTACATCGAGGATATGGCCGTCGGGTATCTTGCGTCGGAAGGCGTCATTGCCGGCATCGACGAATTGCAGGAGTTATGGGTGCAGGAGGAGGAAGGGTTCGTCCACGCGACCGTCAGCCGCTGGAGTCCGCTTCACCGCCAGCTGTACAGCAAACGTTACGTCACGTCCTGCTGCGGCGCCAGCCGGCAGGGATTCGTTTTTTTCAACGACGCCAAAACCGCCAAGCGGCTGCACGACGTACCGGTCGAGCTGTCTTTTGACGACGTTTTCAGGCTGGTGCGGCAGATGCAGGAAGGATCGGAGACGTTCAGCCGAACGGGGGGCGTCCATAATGCTGCCCTTTGCGACAGGCAGGGCATTTTGCTGGACCGGATGGACATCGGGCGCCATAACGCGCTGGATAAAATTTACGGTTACTGCCTCAGGCGGGACATTCCCATGAACGATAAAATCATCGTGTTCAGCGGGCGGATTTCCTCGGAAATTTTGCTTAAGGTCGCCAAAATCGGCTGCGGCGTCATCCTGTCCAAGTCGGCGCCGACGGCGCTTGCACTGGAATTGGCGGAGAATCTGGGCATTACAACGGTCGGCTTCGTGCGCGGACAGTCATGCAACGTGTATACGCATCCGCAGCGCATCATCGAATGCCGGCCGATGCTGAATCAAAATACGGCAGATGCAGAGCGGCCGGACGCGTAAGTCCGGCTGCCGCTGGCACGCGAAATGGAGTGAGAGCATCATGGAAACCAGTGATTATTTCAAACGAGCGCTCCGGGACCTGCGGATTTCCGTGACGGACCGCTGCAATTTCCGGTGCCGTTACTGCATGCCGGAGGAGGTATTCGGCAAGGATTATCCGTTCCTGCCCCGGGAATCCGTGCTGTCGGTCGAAGAGACGGTAAGGATCGCCAGGATTTTCGCCCGGCTCGGCGTGCGGAAAATGCGGATCACGGGCGGCGAGCCGATCCTGCGCAAGGAGCTGCCGGAGATGATTCGCGGCATTGCCGCCATCGAAGGGGTGCAGGATATCGCCCTGACGACCAACGGAAGCCTTCTGGCCAAACAAGCCGCGAAGCTGCGCGAGGCGGGGCTGATGCGGGTGGCGGTCAGCCTCGACGCGCTGGACGACGAGACCTTCATGGCCATGAACGGCGGCAAAGCAAGCGTGCGCCAGGTGCTTGAAGGGATCGATGCGGCAGCGGATGCCGGGTTGGCCGTCAAAGTGAACATGGTGGTCCAAAAAGGCGTCAATGAGCATGCCCTGCTGCCGATGGTCCGCTATTTCCGCGAAAAAGGCCATATTTTGCGCATGATCGAATATATGGACGTCGGCAACACGAACGGCTGGGACTTGAAGCATGTCGTGAGCAAAAAGGAAATGCTGGAGCGGATCGGCGCGGAATTCCCGCTGGAGCCTGCCGCCCCCAATTACGCGGGGGAAGTGGCTTCCCGCTACCGCTTTGCGGACGGCAAAGGCGAGATCGGGATTATTTCCTCCGTCAGCGACGCGTTCTGCCGGTCCTGCACGAGAGGCCGCTTGTCGGCGGACGGCATGTTCTACACCTGCCTGTTTGCCACGAAGGGGCATGACCTGCGGACGCTGCTGCGTTCGGACGTTTCAGACGAGACGATCGCCAAGGAGATCGGTTCGATCTGGGAAGGGCGCCATGACCGTTATTCCCTGGAGCGGGACGAGGCCAGGCAGAAGCGCGACGGGGCCAAGGTGGAGATGTCCCGGATCGGCGGCTAAAACGTTTAGAGGACAAAAAATCTTGAAGTTCACATTGTTGACAAAAATAAAACGTATGTTATCATGTGTTATGTCAAGCAAATGAAGGGGTTGTAGGCATTGCAGCCGCTTTATTTGAACGATTGAACGTGTGATTGATGCTCCTATAGGATGCGTGTAGGAGGATTAACCGGCACAAATCTTTCTTTTCGGTTCTGGCGAGAAGAAAGGTTCGTGGCGGTTTTTTTGGTTTTCCCGTTAACGCTGCTCTGGTAAGCGTTTTCGGACAACGAAATGGTATTCAGTTCAACGAAATGGTATGGAGGTATGCAGCATGTCGTTTTACACACCGCAACAAATAAAGGAAATCGCGGCCGAAAACGGGGAAAAGAAAGCCAAAATCCCCGTCTCCTCGGTGCTTGTCCTTGGTTTTTTGGCCGGGGCTTTTATCGCTTTGGGATTTCTGCTGGATATTCGCGTCATCGGCACGGCGCCGAAAGAATGGGGTTCGGTCGCGGGCTTTTTGGGAGCGGCGGTGTTCCCGGTGGGGCTCATCTTGACCGTGCTCGCGGGCGGGGAATTGCTGACGGGCAACATGATGACGCTGCCGATGGCTTGGTTTTCGCGTAAAATCGGGTTCGGTGCCGTGCTGAAAAACTGGGTTCTCGTCACGGTCGCCAATTTTATAGGGGCGGTATTCGTCGCTTATTTTTTCGGCCATGTCGTCGGTTTGACCGAAGGCGCTTTCCTTGCCAAAACGGTGGCCATCGCCACCGGGAAAGTGCATGACAGCTTCGGGCAAGCGTTCATATCGGCCATCGGCTGCAACTGGCTCGTATGCCTTGCGGTGTGGCTCGCCTATGGCGCGAAAGATTTTGCCGGAAAAATCGTGGGCATCTGGTTCCCGGTCATGGCTTTCGTCGCCATCGGCTTTCAGCACGTCGTCGCCAACATGTTTGTCATTCCGGCCGCGATTTTTGCCGGGCAAATGACGTGGAGCCAATACTTCCCGAACTTTGCGGCCGTCTTCCTCGGCAATCTGGTCGGAGGCATCGTCTTCGTGGCCGGCGCCTACTTTATTGCTTACCGCCAGCCAGCAAACGCAGAGGCGCTGACGATGAAGGAAGCTCAAAAATCGGCGTAAAGCGACTTCACGTTCAGCTTTAAGGTTTGAATAAACTTCAGCACCGCCATCACAGCCGGTTCTTCCTTGCTTTGCAGCAGGGACAGATCCCGGCTGATTTTTGTTCCCCGGATCGGAATTTCCTGCAGTTCCCCGCTTTCCAGCTCCTTGCGGACGACCCAGCGCGACAAAAGGGCGATGCCCAACCCGCAGCCGACCGCTTCCTTGACCCCTTGGCTGCTGTTGAACACGAAGCTGCGTTTCACGGCAAGCCCCCCGTCCTGGATCAGCCTGTCGCTGTAGGCGCGCGTGCCGGAACCCGTCTCCCGCATGACCCATACCTGATTTTGAAGCCGGCCGAAATCCACGCTTTTTTCGGAAGCGATGGGGTGGTCCGGCGCGGCGATCAGCACCATCTCGTCTTTCATGAAAGCCGTCACCTTCAAGTCTTTCGCATCCACCTTGCCTTCGACCAGGCCGATGTGGAATCTGCCTGCGCGAATATCCTGCAAAATATTGCCCGTATTGCTGATATGGACCTGCACGTCCACCAGCGGGTACAGCTGCGCATATTCCGCCAGCACCCTCGGCAAAATGTATTCGCCGATCGTAAAGCTCGCTCCCATCGAAAGGGAACCCGTCACTTCGTCCCGGAGCATATGGATATCTTCCTTCGCTTCGTCGTACAAAGCCAATATTTGCTGCGCTTTGAGAAATAATATTTCTCCGGCCTCGGTTAGCTTCACGAGCTTCGGGGAACGGTGCATCAGTTTGGCTCCCAGCTCGTTTTCGAGGTTGCGGATATGAAGGCTGACGCCCGGCTGGGACAAGTTCAGCAGCTTGGCAGCCTGCGAGAAGTTCCTCTGCTCAGCCACCGTCACAAACACTTTTAATGTATCGGTAATCATCGGGATCTTCCTCCAGTGTGGTTCGGGATGATCGGTCATCCCTGATTTACGCATCGTCTTCGTCTTTTTGCTTCTTCCCATAAATCGTAATACATAGTTTGCATTTTGCAATAAATAAATTGCGTTCTGTCCGGTTATGAGTTTGCAATACCCCCAGGTATAAACTTCATTTCGCAGATGAACAATACCAAAAGAATTCCGCATCTTCCCAATGATAAGTTTTCCTCATGATAGGGATAGCAAATCGGTATTTCCCTTCCCCGCCGGCCGACTTTATAGTGAGCGTATGAGAACACCGAGTGAAAACAAAGGGGATGCAATGCCATGATTTCAAGGGAATCTGCGGCTCCGCGCAGAAAAAGGAACACAAACGCATTTATGTTGGGGATCGGCCTGACGCTCATTTTATCTTTGCTTGCCAAGGGGCTGTCGCTGCTTCCGTTTCTGAGCATTATGGGTCAGCTGGTTCTGGCCATTATTCTAGGCATGATCTACAAGGCGGCTGTCGGCGTGCCGGAATCGATTATGCCGGGTGTAGGTTTTTCCAACAAAAAGCTGCTTCGTTTCGGTATCATCCTGCTGGGGATGCGGCTGAATTTGGTGGATATCGCCCATGCCGGGCCAAGGGTCGTATTGATTGCCGCCATAAATATTACGGTAACGATCTTCGTTGTATACGGACTGGCGAGACTGTTTAAAGTGGACCGTCCGCTGGCGCTATTGACGGCATGCGGGACGGCCATTTGCGGCGCCGCCGCGGTTGTGGCCATCGCGCCGCTGATCAAAGCGAGAGAGCAGGAAACCGCCGTCGGCGCGGCGACCGTCGCGATCCTCGGCACGTTGTTTACGCTGCTATATGTCGGGCTTTACCCGTTCCTCGGGCTGACGCCTTCTGCGTACGGCGCGTTTGCGGGCGGCACGCTGCACGAGGTGGCGCACGCCATCGCGGCAGCGGCTCCCGGCGGCAAGGAGGCGGAGGATATGTCCGTTATCGTTAAGCTAACCCGGGTCGCGCTGCTGGTTCCCGTCTCGCTGTGCGTCGGATATTGGGCAAGCCGCAAGCAGGAGGGGACGGCGCAAAAAAGCAAAATACAAATCCCATGGTTCGTCCTCGGCTTCCTGCTGATGAGCGGCGTCAATTCGCTCGGCATCATTCCGCATGCTGTGACCGCGCAAATCATCAACCTCGCGTATATCCTGATCGCCATGGCGATGGCAGGACTTGGCCTGAACGTGGATTTTGCCTTCTTCCGCCGCAACGGGGTCAAACCGTTTGCCGCCGGAGCTTTGGGATCCGTCGTGCTCGCCGGCCTCGGTTTATTGCTGGTTCATGTGCTGGGGTTCGCATAATAAAGCAGCGTAAAAAACATCAAAACGGCCGCCGTGATCCGGGGCCGTTTTTTCATGTCCTGCGTTAGGCTTTCGTTTCTATTTGAAGAACGTCCGCATGTTACTCCGTCTCGTCGCCGTCAAAGCCGTTGATCAGGTCGGTACCATGCATATCCTCGATGGTCGCCACGGGGTCGACGGGGCTGTCCATTTGGATGTCGTCCGCATCGGGCACGTCTTCCAGCTCGGTATATTCATCCCCGCTTTCTTCGCCGCTTTCATCGGCGCCTGCCTCGACGGCTTGCCCGGAGGTTGTCTCCCGACGGCCGCCGAGCTCGTCGCTCATGTCCGAATGGACATAAAATTCCACGTCGGCCGCGTCAGGTTCCGCGGAAATGCTTTGCGCCGTTTCGGTGTTCACGTCGCGCAAATCGTCCGCGGGCAGGCCGTCCTCGGCGGGATGGTCCCCGGCATTTTGATAACGTTCATAGGTCCAGTCGGCTTCGGATTTGTAAGGTTCGGGCATTCGCTTCATCTCCTTTTCATGAAATGGTTCCATGCAATGGTCTGGGATTCATATTTACCCTTACCCGAAACGGACGGAAATAAACCTTAAATTGGGTTCGGGCTGTAAAATGCCGCATGCCTGCCGGACTTCCGAACCATTTCGGTGTCGGGAAATTGCGCAAAGTTTTGGAATCGAACATAATGAACCCAAAGAGATATTGCGGAATGCCCGGCGATTTTGTCGGTTGGCCTTACATCATTCGAACCAATTTGGGGTGTGTCCTATGAAAATATCGTTGCAAAAGCTCATCATTCTACTGGTTCTCGTCATAGGAAATTTCCTCGGCGCCATTTCTTTTTCGGCTGTGTCGGCTTCGGCCTCGGGGGAGGGGGATGCCCGGTGGGAGTGGGAGTTCAAATGGAGCCCGCCGCTTTCGGAGCCGGACCAGAAAGACGGGGGCTGGCGGCGGCTTGATTCGCTGCGGGAGCTTCCCCGGCCCGCCCATCATGACAAAGAGGCATGGTACCGGACCGTCGTGCCAGGACTGCCGGAAGGCACTCCGGCATTGCTGCTGAAAAAGGTCTACGGCGAACGGATCGTGATTTATCTAAACGAACGAAAAATTTACGAGCAGGCCCGCAGCTATATGTATGACGTCCATAAAATTTTGCTTCCGTTGCGCCCCGAAGACGAAGGGAAAACGCTGCAGGTCCAAATCGTGTCGGAGAAAGAACGGAACCGGATCGGAATCGGGGGGGACGTTCTTTCGGGGGATTACGCGTCGCTGCTTAAGCAGTACGTCCAATCCAATATGGACGATTTGATTTTGGGCAGCTCCATGGTTTTCCTCGGCGTCATGATGCTGATTCCCGCTTTGTTTATGCGCAAAAGCCATTTGGCCTCCTGGCTGGCGTTAACGGCCGTGTTGACGTCGATCGGCGTTTTGATTTTGACTTATTCGCCGCTGTTATACAGCCTGTTTAACCGATACGGACAGTGTTTTTTGGTCATTTACGACATGGCGCTGCTGACGCTGCTGCCGGCAACGACTTTTTTCTTCGAAAAAACGGTCGGCACGGGGTATAAACATCTGATCCGGCATTTCCGGAAATTCCAAGTCGTTTATTCGGCTTTTTGTCTCGTTTTACTGGCCGTTAACGTTGCGCTCCACGACCGGCTTATCGCCATTTACGACCTGTTTTCGGTCAAAACGCTCGGTTACCTGATCATTCTGCAGGTCGTTCTGCTGATTGCGAGCTCCATCGGGTATACGGCCAAAGGGAACCGGAACGCATTGATTTTTACGCTCGGGTTTGCCGTGTTCGGCCTCACCGTCATGGTTGAAATGGCCTGCTATTTGGGCAGCGGGGGGAAATACGAGCTGTTTTGGTGGAAATGGGGGGTGCTCGGGTTTGCGATCGCACTGATCGCCGTGCTTGGCCAACGGTTTGCGCAAAACCACCGTCAGATTCTCATCTATTCGAAGGAACTGGAAAGGTTCAATACGGAGCTTCAGCGCTCGGAGAAAATGGAGATCATCAGCGAGCTTGCGGCGTCCGTCGCGCATGAGGTGCGCAATCCGCTCCAGGTGACGCGCGGGTTCCTGCAATTGCTGGAAAAAAAGTCGGGAAGCAAGGAAAAGGAATATCTGAACCTCGCTTTGGAGGAGCTTGACCGCGCTTCGGGCATCATCACCGATTTTCTGACCTTCGCCAAACCGGAAATCGACCAGGTTCAGCTGCTGGACCTGGCCGACGAGTTCCGTCATATTGAAGGGATTCTGATTCCGATGGCGAACTTCCAAGGGAGCAAAATTACGTCAAGAATTCCGCCAGGCTTATATGTTCAAGGGAATTCTTCGAAATTCAAGCAGGCCTTTATCAATATCGTCAAAAACAGCATTGAAGCGCTGCGGGAGGAAGGACAAATCCTGATTTGGGCTTACGCCCAAAAGCATGAAATCGTTATCCATATCCAGGACAACGGCGAAGGCATGGAGCCCGCCGAACTTGCAAGGCTTGGCGAGCCTTATTTTTCGAACAAAACGAAAGGCACCGGCCTCGGGCTGATGGTCACGTTCCGAATCATTGAAGCGATGCAGGGGCGGATCGAATTCAAGAGCGGCAAAGGGATCGGAACGGAGGTCGTCGTCCGTTTCCCGAAAGCAGACGGGCCAAAAGGGTAAAGCAGCGGCCGGGACCGCCTTGGACCTTACACCAGAACCTCCTCCGTGCCGCCTCCCCGCAAGTCCAGCCATGCCAGATAAAGGCTGATCGTGGCCGCGATCAAAAACAAAACCGCCGCAACCAGGGCAAGCTCTTTGGTAGCGCGTTGGCTAAGGAAGTTATTGCGTTGGCCGGGGGAGCCGTTACGTTGATTAAGGGAGTTATTGCGTTGATTAAGGGAATGATTTCGCTGGCTATTAGAAGCGTTGCGCTGACTGACGGAGGCATTGCAGTTCTTTCCACGCATGGGTACAGAACACTCCTTTCATAAACCTTGATTCAACCGGATAAAACGCATAACGTACTCACAGTAGATTATGTTCGGCAAGGGGATGCAGTTCCCGCAGCGGCTTAAATTGGACGAAGAAAAGCAAAAAAGCAGAAGAGCTCCTTCTGCTTTTTTTCATGGCATCACGGAAGCATCCGACAGATAGAAGCCTCCTGCTCGCCTGTCTGCTCCTTCCATCAGGCTTTGCCAAGCGCAAAGCTGACGATCAGAATGATCAAAACGATGGACGTGATAACGACGTACAGCTTGTCGCCTTCCCGGACAAAAACCCAAATCGAAATCGCGACCCGCAGCACCGGCGTAAGGATCAGCAGCATCAATCCCACCGTGATCACGGCATAGGGCTTGAGCTCGATCAGACCGCGGAAAATGTCCGGCAGATCGTGCGGGTAAGTGTCTCCGGGGTACCCGCTTCCGCCCTGAATAAAAAGCAGGATGAGGCCAAGGATGATGACGGCGGCGCTGATGATAACGCCGATCCGGAGCCAGCGGCTGACGGCAAGTTCGACGTCTTGAATTTCGCTGTTTTCGTTCATGCTACAATGCCACTCCTTCATAAATCATTTGAAACGCGACATAAAGGAGCACCGGGATAAACAGCATGCGGATCGTTTTGCTCTTCATCCGCTGCATGATCTGAGCCCCGATCGTAGCCCCCGCAAGTACGCCAAGGGCGACGGGCCCGGCAATATGCGGATCGATATCCCCGCGCAGCAGGTATACGCCCGCGCTGGCGGCGGCGGTGACTCCCATCATGAAGTTGCTCGTCGCGGTGGAAACCTTCAGCGGCAGTTTCATGAACACGTCCATCGCCATGACTTTAAAGCTGCCGCTGCCGATGCCAAGCAACCCGGATACGACGCCCGCGCCGTACATGACGCCGAACCCTCCATACACATTTCCTACATTATAAGTGATTTGCTCTTGAGCCGCTTTGTCGTAATAGCTTCCCCCGAGCTTCAGCTTGGCGGCGGCGGGATGCATGGCGATCTGCTCCTGCTGGCCGCCTTTTTTTCTTTTGATCATATTGACCGCCGAATAGACCAGCAGCAGGCCGAAAATGATATACAGAAGATTGGGGGCGATCAGTCCTCCGATAAAGGCGCCGGTAATGGCGCCGACTGTCGTGGCGATCTCAAGGAACATGCCGACGCGAAGATTGGTGATGCGGTCGCGTATATAAGCGATCGCCGATCCGCTCGACGTCGCGATGACGGAAATGATGCTGGCGCCGATGGCATGCTCGATGCTGACGCCGAAAAGCAGCGTCAAGGCCGGAGTCACGATGATGCCCCCTCCCAGCCCCAGAACGGATCCGACGATGCCGGCCAAAATGGAGATCAGAAGGATTTCCAATGAATACATGACCAAGGTAGAACACCTTCCTCTCGATAAAAATGAACCCGATTGCTTTTTCCTCCGTAGTGCTTGTAAACTAGGAAGTAGATTGATTTGACAATCGAATCGATTACCGGTTTATTATACAACGATTGTAAAATAATTAATATACAATCGGATGTTTTAATTGCGATTTTAATTACATTGTAAAATACCGGCAGCCGTTCCGAAGGAGGCTCGCTAACATGGAAGAGGAGGAAGACCCATGCGATTTAAACAATTGGACGAAAAAGACGAAATGATCCTCAAACATTTGCTGGATAACGGCAGACTGAGCCACGCCGAGCTCGGCAGGCTTGTCAATCTGACGCGCGCGGCCGTCCGGGAACGGGTGAACCATCTGATGGAACAGGGGATCATCGACAAATTTACCGTGACGGTCAATCCGATCAAAGCAGGCAAAAACATGTCCGTATATTTTAACATCGACGTGGAATGGAGCCGGCTGGAAACCGTCGCCGAGCAGCTGCTTGGCGACGAGGAAATTACGAGCGTATATCAGATGAGCGGCGGCCCGCACCTGCACGTTCATGCCTTGATGGACGATCAGGAGCACGTCGAGCGCTATCTCGCAAGGCTTCGGAAGCTGGAAGGCATCACGGGCGTCCACAGCGAATTTTTGATCAAAAGGTTCAAGGAGCGGGAAGGCCTATTGATTTAATTTCCCTTTGTCCTCAGTATTTCCGACTTGCAGGGGTGATACCCGAAGAATGATTTTCGTTTGCCTAAAAGGCGGGTTCATGAGAGGAGTGTATAAAAATATGAAAGAAGATTGGGATGAAGACATTGATCTGCAAAAGGAACTGCAGAACATCGAAGCATGGGAGAAGGAGCAGAAGCAGGTCTTTTTCTGGGAGAAGCTGAGCCGCCTTCCTTTTATGCTGCTGGACAAAGTCACGCCGAAGCTGATCCGCGATAAGCTTGGGGATTTGCTCGGGGAAATGGGAAGGTTTATGCAGACCGGCGGGCAATATCTCGTTCAGCCCAAAAGCGTGCTCAAGCTGCTTGAGCAGAATCGGCAGCAATATAGCGGAACTTTGGCGGCAGGGGGAACGATTGACGAACCCCAAGGCGGGCTTACGCTGGAACAGGCGCGGGAGCTGCCGCTTGCGATCATGGACCGGACGGCGGAGGAGCTGATCCGCGGACGCGTCAAATTCGCAGCGGTGCAGGGCGCGACGACGGGCGTCGGCGGCGTGTTTACGCTGGCCGCGGACATTCCCATGGTATTGGGCTTGTCGCTGAAGGTGCTGCAGGAAATCGCGGTTTGTTACGGTTATGATCCCCGCACGGAGCAGGAACGGATTTTTATCGTAAAATGCCTTCAGTTCGCTTCCGCCGACGTCGTCGGAAAAAAAGCGGTGCTGGAAGAGCTTGCGCTGTTCGAGCGCGAGGACAAGGAGCTTCAGGTCTTTTCCCAAATCCAGGGATGGCGGGAGGTCGTGCAAACGTACCGGGACAGCTTCGGCACGAAAAAGCTGTTTCAGCTCATTCCGGTAGCCGGCATGATTTTCGGCTCCATCAGCAATAAAGAGACGATCGGGGACGTGGCGGAGGCGGGGAAAATGCTGTACCGCAAGCGCAGAATTTTGGCGCGGCTGAACCAAAAAAAGGCCATCAACGATTCGGATCGTTGATGGCCTTGCCCGCGGGATCAGGATTTCGTTTCGTCGCTTTCGCCGGACCACCGGTTCAGCTGCTGGTCGGAAGGAAGCAGGAACGTCAGGATGCCCAGGAGCGGCAGGAAGCTGCAAATGGCCATGACCGTATTGACGCCGGCCAGGTCGATCCATTTGCCGAGCACAAGCGCCCCGAGGCCGCCCAGCCCGAACGCAAGACCGGTAATCAGCCCCGATACGGTGCCGATTTTGCCCGGAAACAGCATCTGGGCATATACGACGGTGACCGAAAAGCTGGAGAAGACGATCAGCCCAAGTAGCGCAAGGAGGACGCCGACGCCCCATAACCCGACATGCGGCAGGAGCAGCGCCAGCGGCGCGGCAAGCACCATCGAAGCAAAAATGACGTTTCGCTTGCCGATCCGGTCCGCGACCGGACCGCCGAAGAAGGTGCCCACGGCTCCCGCGCCAAGGAACAGGAAAATGAATATTTGCGCGTCGTCGACGCTGAGTCCGAAATGATCGATCAAATAAAACGGAAAAAAGGTACTGATCGAAGAGCTGTACCAGGAACGGACGAAAACCAGCACGACAAGCATGACGATCGCAAATCTGACCTTGGTGCGCACCTCGGGTTTCAACCGGCGCGCTTGCGCCTTTTTCTTTACCTGGGCTCCGCTTTGGAGCTTGCGGCCGTACCATCTGGTGATGTACATCTGGACGGCGATGCCCGCTCCGGCGACAAGGGTGAACCAGATCGACCCGAACAATCCGAGCGGAATGAAAATCCACATCGTCAGCATCGGAGCGAGGGACTGGCCGGCGTTGCCGCCGACCTGGAAGATGGACTGGGCCAAACCTCTGCGCGAGCCGGAAGCCATATGGGCGACTCTCGAACCTTCGGGGTGGAAGGCCGCCGAACCAAGGCCGACGAAGACGACGGCAATCAGCACCGCCGGATAAGATTCCGCGAAGGCAAGAAGAAGCATGCCCGTAAAGGTAAATCCCATGCCGATCGGCAGCAGCGCAGGCTTCGGCTTGCGGTCCGCAAACCAGCCCACCACGGGCTGCATGATGGAAGAAGTGAAATTTATGGCAAAGGAAATCCAGCCGATTTGCGTGTAGTTCAAATGCATCGAGCTGCGCAAAATCGGGAAGATCGCCGGTATGACCGACTGAATCGAATCGTTGAACAAATGAACGAGACTGATCGCAATCAGGATGCGGAAGACGGTGGCGCCGGCGTCGGTGCCGGCCAGAGGCTGCCGTTCTTTTTGCGGCGCGGCGGTATTGACGGTTGGAACTGACATGTGGACCTCCTGATCTCATCGAATGGATAAGGAGATTATATGACAGATAATGGGTAGGCGTATACCCCTTACTTGATGATGACCCCTCCGAAAGGAATCACCTCGCGCAAAATCCGCTTGAAAATATGGTCCTGATCCATCTCTTTTTGCAGGCGGCTTCCTTTGGGTCCCGCATGGAACAGCACCGTTCCGCTGCCCGTCATTTTCCATTGGTAGTTCATGTGCTGGCTGGCCAGGGTGTTGCCGTATACGGTCAATTCCAGCTTGGCGTTTTCGGGATAAGCGACGAGGCTGCGGGCATCCACGTAAAGCGGTTCGCTTTGGCGAAGTTCGGCTTCGTACACCGCGCCTTCCGTCAACAGCCCGATCGTGCCCGCGCCCGAAAATTTCATTTTGACCGCGTCTTTCGTGATCAGCATGTTTTTGATGTGCAGAATCCGCGCCTGCATTTCGATGCCCGAACTGTAAAAGAAAATGTTGCGGAAATCGTACAGCAAATCGCTGCCTTCCCGAAGCTCCACCGCTTTGACGGCAAACCCGGGCGGCAGGGCGGCGGTAAACTCGCACGGTCCGCTTAGATCCGCCTGAATCAGCTTCTTTTTGCGATACATGCCCTTGACGTTCATCAAACGGTCGCTGCGGCCGTCGGAAGGCCCGCGGTACGTAATGATTTGCTCCGGATGAAGAATATGCACGGTTTCGCCGGAACGAAGCGCAAAATCAACGGCTTGGCCGACTTCTCCCCCGGATTCCCGGATATCGATATTCAAAAACGCTTTCCCCTTTCTGGTGCGATCCGAGGCTACCGCCGCACTCGGCGGTTCGAACGCCGCATCAAGAACCTCAGTACGCGTATCCCGATAAAATACCCTGCCACAAGCAAAATGACGGCAATCAGCATCGTTTTGAATTTTCGGGCTTTGGCGTCCTTCAGATCGCTTTGTTTCTTCAGCTCGTTGACGGTTTCGGCCAGCTGACGGTTTTGCTGCACGAGCTCCGCGTTTTGCTCCTCGAATGCCTTGGCGCTTTCTTTGGCCCGATCCAGCTCGTCCAGCGTTTGCCGATAGCTTTCCTTCAGTTCGTTGACTTCCCCCGGCAGACCGGAAAACTTCTCAACGCCATTATAGAAATCGTTAAAATAATTGGCGCTTGCGGGAGGCGGAAAAAGAGCCGGGCCGAAGAAGAGAATCAGAAATAGGACGGCGAATTGCGGCAAAGCGAAACCGTTGCGCCGTTTTCTTTTGGTCATGATTACACCACCTGATGCATAAAATGGAACAAGCCCCGGTTGTTTCATTCCAGGTTCGCCCGTTTAAAAAAATATCGTAAAGAAGCGGATACCTTCCCTTCCAGGATGGATCCCGCTTCCCATTCCAATGTTAAAAAAGCTTGTACACGTTTGTACATAGACAGCCGATATCCCGCAAGGCCTGCAGGCGCTGCGCGATAGGTTCGCTAAGAAGAAAAATCGTCAAACGCAAAAGGAGAGATCGTTATGGAAAAAGAACACCAATACAAAAAAATGCTGATCACGGTAAACGGCAAACCTGTCGGCAGGGAGATCTGGATCGACAAGGTCACTTACGCGCCGGTAGCGGCGAACCCGCTAGCCGACAAGGCGTCCGGTACCGGAACCGGACCGGTGGCGGGCTGAAAGCCTGCCTTCGTTTATAGGAATGATCCAGCCCTTTTTTACATCATATCATAACCGTGCGTAAAAGTCCGAAATCCGAAGGGATTCGGGCTTTTTTCGGTGTTTTTGCCGAAATGGGCCGAAAGTGTGAAGTTTGCTGCGCGCCCGGCAAAATAATATTTTTATTTCAACCCATAGTTACACAATTCGACATTTATTTTTGTGTAGTTCTTATATACTATAATGGGTATTGAGTAGGTCTTTTTGCGCATCTGAGCAAGGATGGGGGGGAATTAAAAATCGCCAAATATCTTCGCTGGCTGTTGAAAATATGCTAACATGAAAGAAATATATCATGCGAACATACGTTCCATGACATAATGATGTCAGTCGATCTTGGTACGATAGAAAGATGACATGAAGAGGGGTGAAATCCTTGCATTCAGGTATTCAGGAAAATTTTACATGGAACCGGAGTCATATTCTTGCAAGCGGCTCCAATACAGTCACTTTGTTGGTTGAGTGGTACGGGGGATCCTTCCGCCAATCCAGAAGAAGAAACACGCCCAAACTGATCGCCCAAGATGTGCAGCTGCACTTATGGCTTGAACCGCAAGTTGCTTTGGTCCGCATCCACGGAGCGAAGGCGATGAAAAACCTGGGTCAATCACTCATGATTCCTCTTGGTCATCTGTATGACGGCGTGAAGCAGTTTCTGGCCATCGAGCTTGCCCTTCAGCCCCAAAGCGCCGGCATGCATGGCGTTTTGGCCGCCCAGTGGAAATTCAAAGAAAAAAACAAGGAACGGATCAAGGAACTTCCTGTGAAGGAATTATATATGAACTACACGTACCATACCGGATTGCTGCAACAGCCAGAGAGCTTTCATGTCAGGAAACACGTCATGCTGTTGGAAACCCAAAGCATTTTGAAGGAAGCCATCCATTTGTTCGAAAACGGCGACATCGAACGCGGGGAATGGCTGCTGCGCCGAAAAGGGGACGAGATGCTGATCGAAGCGGCGCGCCATACGGACGAACGTTTGCTGGAAGAGGCGGACATGCTTTATCAGCTTAGCGAGCATTATATCGGGACGTACCGGAATCATAAGGTTCTGAAAATCAAAAATGGTTAGCCCCCTGTTTTCGAAGCGCCTGCGGTTGACGTCAGCGGCCGTAAGCGGGATCGGATTTATCAGGCAGGATTCACTTTGCTGCAAGTCGAATGGACTACATTACGCAAAATGGATATGAGTCTAATTTACTATACGAGCTAGGAGAATCCACATGACTGACAGATTGATTCGATTGATGCGTATCATTACTCTCGTTCAAGCCAAACCGGGCATTTTGGCCAGAGAGCTTGCGGAGAGGTGCAGTACCACCGAACGTACCATTTATCGCGATATGGAAGCGTTAAGCGCCATGCATATACCCATCACTCATCTCGGATACGGAAAAGGTTACAGGTTTATCGGCAGCTTTGCCTTGTATCCGCTTGATTGGACCGAAGAGGAGCTTCAATCCTTTACGGCGCTGGCGAAGGTGATGCACCAGGTCAAGCCGCTGCTCCCCGGCGGATTTGAAGGAGCTTACGAAAAGGTGATGGCAGCCCATCACAAACAACGGGCGGAACGACTGGAGACCGAGCTTGACGATCAGGACAGTCTCATGGCAAAAGGGGCCTGGAACGAGGAAACGGAGGAACAGTCGCAATATCTTATCCCGATCTTGTTTGCGACGTTGTCGCAGCAAATCATTCAAGCGGAATATTACGTTCCCGAGCGAAACGAGCTTCTGTACGGCAAAATCGATCCGTATATCCTTGTTCCTTGGCAGCACCGATTTTACCTCGTGGGACGAAATCATAATACGGGAAAACTGTATACCTATAGGTTAAAATATTTTGCGCGGGTCGTCGTGCTGGATGACGTTTTTATCAAAGTACATACCAATATGCAGCAAGAATGGCACCCACATTTCCGAGGAAATGAAGAGAAAGAAACGGTAGATTTTAAGATAAGACTCACCGCTGCGGCGATCCCCAAATACAAGGAAAAGGAATCGATCATTCCTCTGGCGCAATCGGAGGAGAAAGACGGGAGCGTCATCATCGACGTCACCGTCGAAGATGTTCCGGGCTTTATGAGCTGGCTGTCCCAATTCGGATCCGAGGCGGAGATTATCGAGCCCGCGCAGTATCGCGAAATGATGAAACGCGAATTGAAAAAATGGCTTGCGGTATATGGCTGAATGACGATGATAGGCTTTTTGGCGCGAACGATCGGGGACATGCCGGCATTTAAAACCGCCACAGCCGACAGGCTGGCCCCAGTCTCTGGCTGACTCCCTCCATTCCATGCTCCTGCAAGGGCCGACTCAATGCCCCCCACGTCTACTTCGCGTCCTTCTTCCCGCAGCTTTGAACGGTTCTTTCTCCTTCAATGAGAATCACGGCCGCTAAACGGGGCTTTCTTCCATAAGGAAGCATGCCGCCGAAGGCGTGTTTTATGGCCCGGGAAATAGGATGGGGTTGGAGCCTTCGTTTGGCCTTGTTTGGCTGCGAAGACGCAAAAGGAGATGGCGGCGGGTTTTCCTTTTAATGGTTTTATATGTTAAAATTTATAAGAGCAGGACATCGGGATACATAAAGCTTGATTCGGTAAACGCGCAGGAAAAAGGGGGAGAGGAACTTGCGTTTTTTCTTGTCCGGGAAATCGCCGGAGGAAATGGAACAGGAAAGCAAAAATAGCTTGAATCTGCGCATTAACATGTTTTTTTTCAGCACGTTCATCATTTTTTGCGTCGTCATCGTCCGGCTTGCGGTCATCCAATTCGTGGAAGCGCCGACGCTGACCGAAAAAGAAGCGAACCAGAATACGAAAAACATTCCGCTCCCGCCGGACCGCGGGAACATCCGCGACGCCGCCGGGGTGAAGCTGGCTTATTCACAGCCGGTCCAATCGCTGTATATTACGCTGATGAAGGATTACAACGCCAATTCGGATAAGGGAAAGAAAAACCGTCCCGAAATCGAGGATATGGCGAAACGGATGGCGGCCGCGTTTAAAACATTCGGAAACCCGGGCACCAAGCCGATGACCCCAGAAGATGTGATCGAAGCGATGGATCTCGAATCCAAACGGGACAGCGGTTATACGCCTCGGCGGATAAAATCGGATCTCAATAAAAAAGAAATCCAATATTTCATGGAGCATAAATCCGAGTTTCCGGGCATCGAAATCATCGAAGAAACGCTGCGGCATTACGATCCGCAGACGGTGGCCGTGCAGACCGTGGGTTACGTCAAATCGTTCAAGCGCACGGAAAGCCTGAAAGCGTACGACAAGGCGCGGCAGGATAGCAAAGACGGCACGAAACCCGACGAAACGTACACGAAAGACGAGCTTGTCGGGTTCGACGGGGTCGAGCTCTCGTTTCAGGACGAATTGAGAGGGAAAAACGGCTATAAGGTCGTATCGGTCAGCTCCGCCAACATTCCGGAAGAAGTGGTGGACATCGTGCCGCCGGTCAAAGGAAATGACGTATGGCTGACGATCAATAAAGAGGTTCAGCTGAAAACGGAACAGGCGATCAAGGACCAGCTGGAGTGGCTCCATACCCACCCGGTATCCGGCAGAACGCATCCCGAGGCCGTGACCGGCTACGCGGTGGCCATGGAGGTCGATACCGGCAACGTCGTGGCCATGGCCAGCATTCCCGATTACGACACGAACATTTGGAAGACGGGGGCGTCCTCCACGGAGGACTTCAATAAACTGAACAACAATTATCAAAACGGCGCCATCACGCCGCTGAGCTCCGGCAAATCGAAGCATGAATTCGATTCGGCCGTCCTGCTCGGCTCCACGATCAAACCGCTGAGCGTACTGATCGGGTTAAAGGAAAATCTGTTTAAGACGACGACGCCTTATACTGATACCGGAGAAGCCTTTTTCGGGAAAGAGGGACATCAGGCGCGCGTCCAAAACTCCCAGGGGCATGCCTATGGTTATTTCCGCACCCCTGCCGACGCCATTGAAAATTCTTCGAACGTGTTCATGGTGGATATGGTCGGCAATGCCCTGTACAAAAAGTACGGCAAAAAAGGCGTCGACGTATGGAACAAATATATGGAGGAATTCGGACTGGGCGTCGCTACGGGGATCGACTTGCCGAACGAATGGCTCGGGAAAAAAGAATACGGCACCTCGGAGGACATCCCCAAATCCGTCGGCAGCGCCCAAGCCGCGCTTGTGTACGCCTCCTTCGGCCAAGGCGGGAAATATACGCCGCTGCAGCTCGCTCAGTATACCGTCATGCTGGCGAACGAGGGGGAACGCATCAAGCCGCAGATCGTCAAGAAAATTACCGACGCAAACGGGAACGTCGTAAAACAGACCAAACGCGAAGTGTTGAGCCGTGTCCAATTCGATCCTTCGTATTGGAAGCTCATCCGCAGAGGGATGAACACGAACGTCAGCGCCGCCTTCGCCGGTTTCCCGTACGATTTTGCCCGGAAAACCGGTACCTCGCAGCAGGCTTCGAGGGAAGACGGACTGATCGACAACGGCGTGTTTATCGCTTACGCTCCGCGCAACAATCCGAAGCTGGCGGTCGCGGTCGTCGTTCCGGAGGGCGGATTCGGCTCGCAAAGCGCGGCGCCGATCGCCCGCAAAATATTCGACGCCTATGATGAGGTGTACGGCCTCGACGGCGTGCCGAAAAAGCAGCTGCAAAACCAAGCCGGTTTGGATACCGCGGGAAAACAAGATAGCAACAAACAGCAGTAAGTCTGCGCGAGGCAGCCCGGAACGTCCGGGCTGCCGTTTTTTTCTTGCGTATGTATGCATCTCCCATAGAGCAGCGGGGCTCCCTGGCTTCAATTCACGGGGATACGTCCCTTGAAAAAAGGCATTCCGGCTTGCGCAAAAAGGCCTTCCGTGTCGAACGGTAGGGAAAGATGCCGAGCACCCTCCATCTGTGCTAAAATATGAATGTTATTTTTAGACGAGGATTTTTCGAAAATCCGAACCGATCATGTTCAGGCAGAGAGGAGGGAGGCCGGTGACCGAATATACACCGGACAATCCGGAACAGGAGGAAACGAAGAAGAAAGGAAATTTGAACTTAAGGATCAACCTGTTTTTTTTCAGCACGTTCATCATTTTTTGCGTCATCATTATCAGACTCGCCATTTTGCAGTTTGTCGAAGGGCCTACGCTCACGGAGAAGGAATCCAGCAACATCGTCAAGGACGTGCCGCTTCCGCCGATTCGGGGCACCATCTATGATGCAGCAGGCGTGCCGCTGGCTTACTCGACCCCGACGCAATCGCTTTACATTACGTTAATGAAGGATTACAGCCAAAAAAACGGCAGCAAAAACCGTCCCGAAGCGGAGCAGATCGCGCAGCGCCTGCTGGACGTATTCAATAATTACGGGGATCCTGCCGCTGAAAAGATGACGAAGCAGGACATCATCGACGCCATGGACTTGGATTACAAAAAATACGCCGGTTATTCCCCGCGGCGGATCAAAATGGATTTGAGCCAAAAGGAAATCGCCTATTTCAGCGAGCATAAATCCGAGTTTCCCGGCATTTCGATCGAAGAGGAAAGCGTCCGCCATTACGATCCGCAGACCGTTGCGGTCCAAACGATCGGGTATATCCGCACGTTCAGCGGTTCGAAGAGCCTGAGCAAATATAAGGAAATCGACGAAAAGCAGCGCAGCAGCGACGTCACGCCCGATCCCGGCCTGGTGTACACGGAACCCGAATTCGTCGGCTTCGACGGACTCGAGCTGATGTACCAGGACGAGCTTCGCGGGAAAAACGGCTATAAAAAAGTGCCGATCAACCCGCGAAACTTGCCGGAAGGCGTGGACGAAGTCGTTCCGCCGGTCAAAGGCAACAACATTTACAGCACGATCAACAAACAAGTGCAACTGGCCACGGAGCAGGCGATCATGGATCAGCTGAGCTGGCTGCATACCCACCCGGTGTCCGGGCGTACCCACCCGAATGCGACGACGGGGTTTGCCGTCGCGATGGAAGTGAAGACGGGAAATGTCGTCGCCATGGCCAGCATGCCGGATTACGATGCAAACGTCTGGCAGACGGGCAGCGTTTCGCCGGACAACTGGAAAAAAATCCAGAACATATACTTGAACGGAACGATCCGTTCGTTTAATCCGGGGAAAAAAGGCGACCATCCGGAGTCGGTCGTCCTGCTCGGTTCGACCCAGAAGCCGCTCAGCGTGCTGGTCGGCTTGAATGAGGGCTTGATAACGACCAATACGTATTATCAGGATAAAGGAGCGGCTTACTTCGGCAAGGAAGGCCACCAGACGCGCGTGCAAAACTCCGGAGGCCACGTGTACGGCGGCATGGACCCGGCGCGCGCGATCGAAAAATCCTCCAACGCGTTTATGGTCGATATGATCGGCAAAAGGCTTTACGACAAATATAAGGACAATAGTATCGAGATTTGGGACCAATATATGACCAAATTCGGGCTTGGCGTCCTGACGGGCAGCGGCCTGCCGGGCGAATGGAAAGGACGCAAGGAGTATACGAACATCAAACAGGCGGGCAGTGTCCAGTCCGCGATGGCGTACGCGTCGTTCGGGCAGCAGGGGAAATACACGACCCTGCAGCTGGCGCAATACACGGTTATGTTGGCCAACGAAGGCAAACGGCTGAAGCCGCAGCTTGTCAGCAAAATTACCGACGAGAAGGGCAACATCGTCAAAACCTTCAAGCCTGAGGTGCTGAACACGGTAAGTTTCCCGAAATCCTACTGGAACGAAATCCGGCGCGGCATGAAAAGTGAGGTCTCCGCTTTTGGCGACTTCCCTTACGATTTTGCCCGGAAGACGGGGACATCGACGCAGCAGGTCGGCCACCAGCTGGTCGATAACGGCGTGTTCATCGCCTATGCGCCGCGCGAAAATCCGGTCTTGGCCGTCGCGGTCATGATCCCGGAAGGCGGCTTCGGTTCGCAAAGCGCCGCGCCGGTCGCGCGGAAAATATTCGACGCCTACGACCAGGTTTACGGCCTGGACGGCGTGCCGAAAGGAAATGCAAACAACCAGGCGGCAAACGGAACGACCGGAACGACGAACGGCGTCCAATAAGCCGGCATTCGATCTTCTTTTGAACTCATTGGATCGTTATGATCTCGAGGGCAGGATTCGGGGGCACCCGGACCTGCCCTTTTGCATGCCTGCCGCTTGCAGCTTTCGGAAGGGCCCGGGCAGAGCCTTTAAAAACACTTTTGTGGCCCCAAGCGGCTTATGGTAAAATGTCCGTATGTGTGTGTGAAACGTGAAAATGCGTACAAATAGGAGGAGCGATATGAATACGAAATATAAAATGCTGGCGCTGGACATGGACGGGACGCTGCTGACGGGCGACCAGACCATTTCGCCGGACACGGCCGAGTGGATCAAGCGGGCGAAAGAAGAAGGCGTCCACGTATGCCTCTCGACGGGAAGAAGCTTCGAGAGCGCGCTTCCTTACGGGGAGGAACTCGGACTTTCGACGCCGATGATCACGGTCAACGGCAGCGAAGTGTGGCGCTCCCCGCATCGGCTGCACCAGCGCTCGCTGATGGACCCGAAGCTGATCTCGGATATGCATGCCATCGCGGTCGCCGAGGACTGCTGGTTTTGGGCCTACTCCGTGGAAAGAGTCTATAACAAGGATCACTGGACGGATTCCATCGAAGGGAAGGAGTGGCTTAAGTTCGGCTACCATACGGAGGATGACGAAGCCCGGCACCGCATCCTGATGCGGCTGCAGGATATGGGCGGCCTTGAAATCACGAATTCTTCCCCTCATAACCTCGAGGTGAACCCGCAGGGAATCAACAAAGCGTCGGGGATTCGAACGGTGTGCGGCTTGCTCGACATCGACATGAGCGAGGTCATCGCCGTCGGGGACAGCATGAACGATTTGGCCGCCATCCAGGCGGCCGGGCTTGGCGTCGCCATGGGCAATGCCCAGGAGGTCGTCCGGGAAGCCGCCGATTTTGTCACGTCGAGCAACGATAAGGACGGCATCGCGGAAGTCATTCGGAAATTCATTTTTCATATGTAAGGATTCCGCAGCACTCTGATACATCAATTCCAAAGTATCCGGGCGGATACGAATGTCAAAAGGAGATCAAGCAATGGCTGTACTCGGATGGATTCTTATCATCGCCTTGTTTGCCGTCGGGATGGCCGGGACGATCGTTCCCGTGCTGCCCGGGGCAATCGCCATATTCGCAGCCTTTTTCGTTTACGGATGGTTTTTTACGTTCGAGCATTTTGGCGTGTGGTTTTGGATCATCGAAACGCTGATCATCGTCGTGCTGTTTGTCGCCGACTATGCCGTCGGCGCCTGGGGGACGAAAAAGTACGGGGGCGGAAAGCTGTCCGTCATATTAAGCACGATCGGCGCCATTATCGGACCGTTTGTCATCCCGGCGTTCGGGCTGGTCATCGGTCCGTTTCTCGGGGCCTTCGTGGGCGAGCTGATCGACGGTTCCTCGGTATCGAAGGCGACGAAGGTCGGCTTCGGCACGCTCGTGGGGCTGTTCAGCAGCATGGTCATGAAAATCATTTTGCAAATCGTCATGATCGTCGTGTTTATTATTTGGATTGTATGGGCCTAGGGGACAGGCTTTTATTTTTGTTCCATGGCCGTTTGCATTGCGGTTATTGGCAATCAGGGATTTCGCTAATCCCGGCAATCTGCTCCATGGGGGTTGCTCGCTGGGGGAAAGAAGGGGAAACAGTTTGGCTAAAAAAGAATCGTTTATCAAAGGTACGCTGATCCTTGCCGCCGCGGCTCTGGTGGCGAGGGTGCTGGGGCTCGTGCAAAGGGTGCCCCTGGAACATCTGCTCGACGAAGTCGGCAACGCTTCGTTTTCGATTGCCAACAACGTCTATCTGATGCTGCTCACCGTGGCGACGGCGGGCATTCCGAGCACGCTGAGCAAAATGGTGTCGGAACGTTACGCGCTGAAGCGGCCCGGCGAAGCCCGCCAGGTCTATCATGCGGCGCTTTGGTTTGCGGTGGCTGCCGGCGTGATCATTACGGCGCTGCTTTATATTTTGGCTCCGTATTACGCGACGTACGTCTCCAAACAGCCCGAAGCGACGCTGGCGATCCGGGCCTTGGCGCCCGCGCTGCTCCTGTTTCCCGCCATCGCCATGATGCGCGGTTATTTCCAGGGGCGGAACAACATGACCGCAGGCGGCGTTTCGCAAATCGTCGAGCAGTTTGCCCGGGTCGGGGCCGCCATCATTATCGCTTATATCATGCTCAAAGCCGGGTACAGCGGAAGCTGGATCGCCGCAGGCGCTTCCTTCGGAGGCGTGCTCGGAAGCATCGGGGCGTTTGCCATCATGCTGTATTACACGGTGAAAATGCGCCGGCAGGACAAGGTGCTGATGCTCCAGGAAACCGTCGATCCTAAGCTGCCGCTTATGAGGATTTATCGGGATATTTTTACGTTGTCCATTCCGATCGTTTTATCGTCGCTGACGGTGCCTGCCGTGAATTTCATCGATTCGTCGATCGTCAACCCGCTGCTGATCGGGCAGATCGGGGAAGCCAAAGCGACGCAGGTGCTCGGGATTCTCGGCCAGCGCGCGCAAAGCATCGCCGGCATCCCGCCGATCCTGGCGATCGCGCTCAGCACGTCGCTTATTCCGATCATTTCGTCAGCTTTTGCCCGCAAGGATCAGGAGCATTTGCAGCAGCAGATGACGCTGGCGCTGCGCATTTCGATTTTGACGGGGATGCCGATCGTCATCGCGCTTTGCACGGCTGCCTATTCCATTAACGGGCTGCTTTTCAGCAGCCTCGACGGCAGCTGGATCATCATGCTTCTGACGTTCGGCACGATTTTCCAAATCACGATGATGACGACGAACTCCATCCTGCTTGGCGTCAACAAAGCGAAGTTGTCGATGGTGAACGTGATGGTCGGGATTTTGGTGAAGCTGGCGGGCAGCTTCCTGCTGGCGCTCGTTATCGGCATTTACGGCATCATCGCCGCTACCGGGCTTTGTTTCCTGGTCATTACGCTGCTGAACCTCCGCCAATTGAAGACGATCGTGCCGTTTTCCATCCTCGGCCAACGGTGGCCTGGCTTTTTGGCGGCCGTCATTCTGACCGCGGCGGTCGGTTACGGCCTGAACGAAGCAGGAATTCAGCTGACCCGCATCATGCCGGACCGGCTGGCGTTCCTGATTACCTGCATCATCGTCGGCGGGGCGGTCGTCCTGTTGTACCTGGGGCTGCTGATCATGCTCGGCGTGCTGCGGCAGCACGAGCTTGCCGGCTACCCGCGCAAAGTGCAGAAGCTGCTGCGGCCGCTGATGCGCCTGCAACCGGCCAGGTACAAGTCCGCCGATTCCCAGGGACAGTAAGCCGAGGCCTGACGGTCATTGCGTCGCGTCCGGCCGCCCCGGAGCGGCATCGGCGGAAACCGCGCGTTCCGTATCATGCGTTAGCGCCGCCTTTTGTACGGCAAACCGGTGCGCATGCGACATTTCGATCAGCACCGGCCGTTTCGGCCGCGTGAGATGATCGAGCGCTTCATTGGATTTGAACCAGTCGTAACGGGTAATCGGCTCGTACGGCATATCATGCCATACCTCGGCAAGCGAAGGGCTGTACAACCGCTTGTCCGGCGGCAGCCATTCCCGTTTCAGCAGCTCTGCGCTCTCCTGGGGAGAGTTCAGGGCTGTTTTTTTGTCGTCCGTAAACAGCTTCGGCCAATATTCCTGGCGGGAGCCCCTGTGGACCACGTTGGCGGCAAACGCCTCGACGCCCGCGAGCACGTCTTGGTAACCGAACAGCATGGCATACAGCGCCTTGCCGAATTCGATCCGTTCGTCCAGGTCGGCAAAATGCTCCAAAATCAGCCCGACCATGCCGCGGCAGCCCTGCTCCCCGTCGGCGCTGCCTTCGCCTTCGCCGGAAGGGGGGAGGGGCGCCTCCTCCGGCGATTCGGCTTCGGCCGGGGGCGCAACGAGCATCGGAAAAAGGACCTGATTCATCTGGAAGGCGCTGTTCATCGCAAAAAAAGGATGCCGCAAAACCCGCTGCTGAAAATAACGGTTTTGGACGACCCGGCCTTCGATGTAGTTTTGCTCGTTGATGATCAGGCCGACGGCGAGCAGCGCGCTGTCCCGCTCGATCCAAAAGCGTTCCCAGAACGGGCGCATGAAAGCCGAAACGCGAAACTCGGGCAGCAGGTAGAACAGGCTTCTTCCGAGCTTCCGGCTGCGGGCGTAGAGCATCAGCTGGGGATAGGCATCCAGAAAAATGAGCGCGTTGCTGCGCTCCAGCATTTGATAAATATCTTCCTGAAGCTCCGCCGGAATCACGTCGGAAAACAGTCCGCCCTTCAGGTCGGTCATGTTCCAGCCTGCATTGCGGGATACCATATGGGCCAAAAAGGACCAATGCAGCTCCGGGTACTCGCGGTAGCACTCGTAGTACGCCCTCGTCCGGGTTACGTTGCTGCGCGAGGCCTCCAGGGCAGCTTCACGGATCGATTGGACGGTTTCAAGATCCTCCGCCGACAACGGGGCCGGCGCTTCTTCCTTGCCGAAATCGCCGCTATGCATCCGATTCCGGTCGGCAAGCTGCCGCTTGAGCTGATCGCGGATGCTGTGGGCGGCCGATTCCCTCCAGCCCAGCGGCCTGCGGACCTTAATCAGCTCCTGCGACGCTTTCCAGCAAACATATTTGCCTTTGACCGCTTCGGCCGCCGTTTGAGGCAGCGTTTTGGCCAGCCGCATGAACCCTTTGAACGTTTGTCCGTCCACCTTTTCCGACACGGGTTGCCTCCTCCTTTCTTCATAAAATCCCTTATTCCCAGTATGTCTCAAAAATTTGACTTCCACTCCATATTTTGATTCACTAAGGGTAGGATTTTGCAAAATCCGGAAGAAAAAACGAATCGATTGTTCAGAAAGGACTGATTATAGATGCAAAAAATTACGTCCAAAGCCGAATTTCAAGTCGCGACCCAGTCACCCCGTTTGACGGTGGCCGTGTTCAAAGCCGATTGGTGCGGGGACTGCAAATTCATGGATCCGTTTATGCCCGATGTGGAAGAGAAATTCAAAAATGAATTGACTTTGGTCGAGGTGGACGTCGATAAAGTGGACGATGTCAGCCAGGAGCTGAACATTCTTGGGATTCCGAGCTTCGTGGCGTTTACGGATGGACGCGAGCTCGTCCGCCTCGTCAACAAGCTGCGCAAGTCGCGGGAGGAAATCGAAACCTTCCTGCAGCGGGCCGTCGAGGTATATCAAGCGATTCATAAGTAACAACCTTTACGGCACCGCTTTTGCCTTCACGCAAAAGCGGTGCGGGTTTTTCTGCCGAATCCGTAAGCCTTAAGGGCGGCTTTGTCTTTTTGTCACAAAATGGCTATATTTCGCGATGGTATATCAGGTATAATAAATAGGATTGGTAATATACGGGCGCTTCAGGGAAATGAGGCGTTTTTACTTTGATTCTTGCGGGTGAGATATTTTGAATACAAAACAATTGAAATGGCTGAGCTACCTGACTTTTATCGTCATGTTTTTCGCAACGTTCGGAGGGACGGTCGTCACCAAAACCGATTCCGGGCTTGGATGCGGCCACGAATGGCCTTTATGCCACGGGCAATTCATTCCCGCGCACACGATCGCTTCGCTGATCGAATATTCGCACCGCCTGGTCAGCGGCCTGGCAGGGCTTACAGCGGTGGCCGTCGTGGCGGCCTTTTGGCTTTACGCCAAAAACCGCAAAGATCTGCGCGTCTATTCCGTGCTGACGCTTATTTTTGTGATCGTGCAAGCATTGATGGGGGCGCTCGCCGTCATTTATGACCAATCGTCCGCCGTGTTAGCGCTTCATTTTGGATTTTCGCTCATTGCTTTCGCCAGTTCGCTTATGCTTGCCCTCGGGGCCCGAAAAATGGACCGGGAAAAGCAAACGGATTCTCCCGAGGATCAACCGGCCGTTTCGCCCGGCTTCCGTACTTTTGTATGGTCGATTACGATCTATTCGTACCTAGTGGTCTACGTCGGGGCTTACGTCAGCCATACAAGCTCGGCCGGGGGTTGTTCCGGCTGGCCGCTGTGCAACGGGCAATTCATTCCGACGCTCACGGGAAGCGTGGCCATCGCGTTTGTTCACCGGTTAGCGGCATTGCTGCTGTTGATCGCCGTCGTGGTCATGGCTGTTTGCGCGTTTAAGCTGCACCGGAACAGCAGGGAGATTCGAACGCTCGGAGGCGCCGCCGCCGTATTGTGCCTTCTGCAGGTGTTCAGCGGCGCGGGCATCGTGTACACGCTGGGCAACCCCGAGGTTTACATTTTTGCGGCGCTGCTTCATAACCTGCTCATTTCCTCGTTGTTCGGCGTCCTGTGTTATTTGAGCGTACGGGTATGGCAGCTCGGCAAAGAGCCCGTCGAACAACTGAAGCCTGCATCAAATGTGTAAGTGCAAGGCATCATAAACATTTGCCTACAGCAAAGTCCGCGAGTTTCGTCTTCGAGGGCTTTGTTTGGTCTTATCAAGAATGGACGTTATCCGAAACTATACGCCGGGAGAGAAGCCCATGCTGCGAACACTGCTTGGAGAAATGCCGCGCCAGAACAAGGGACGGATTGGGGAAGCCATGGATGCGATGCACCGCACCATCGGGCTGCTTCAAAAGGAAATGGACAAAAACGACGACCCGAGCCATGATTTCCGGAAGCTGGACATATGGACGCGGGGGCTGGTTTCCTCATTGGACGAGCTGGAACAAAGCTTGTTTGCCGCCGCCTTTTTCCGCAAATCGGTCAAGGCCGGATACGTCGACGACATGAACGTTCAAGAGCAGACCGAATATGCAAGATACGCCTATTTTTATAAAAACGGCTTTATCCGCGTCTTTTCGGTTTTGGATAAGCTCGGCACGGTGCTGAATGAACTTTTTGACTTGAATACGGCCAAAGTGAAGGAGCATTACTCGTATTTCACCGTCCTCCGCAGGCTCCGGGAACTGGAGCGCAGTCCTGAACTGGAGGGCGAACTGAATTCCGTCAAAAACGAATACCGCGACGCGCTGAACGTGCTGCGCAAACGGAGGAACGCGGAGATTCATTACATGAACGCGGAGATGCAGGACGACCTGTGGCAGCGGCATCAGGGCCTGCATGCCAAAGTGGAGCTGGAGGACCTGGATCAGCATTTGGAGGATCTGCGGCAGGGGCTTGACATGGTCTGCAAATCGTTGATCGCGGTATACCGGTATGCAGGGAGACTGTGGTCCTAAAATCCAACAAATTTCCTTTTGACAAGAAGCGGAAAAGTGATTATACTGAATCACGTGAAAAAATAATATTGTTTGCATACATTTTTTCTTATCGAGAGAGGCGGAGGGACAGGCCCGATGAAGCCCGGCAACCGATTCGAGAAGCGGCCCCGCGAGGCCAAAGTCCCGAATGACATGGTGCTAATTCCTACAACTGCAGGCATGCGCTGCAGATTGGCAGATGAGAAGAGGAAGCGACTTCGAATAGAAGAGCCCTTTTTGATTCCGTCAAGAGGGCTTTTTATTTTGTCTACTTATGTCGAAGAGCGGCATTTCATTGATAGATAGGACGCAAGGCTTAAGCTTTAAGAAAGCAAGGAAGGAGAGCTTCGGATTGATTGAATTGAAACAAGTAACCAAAAGATACGGCAAAGGCACGAAGACGACGGAAGCTCTATCCGGCCTTAACCTTTCCATTAAAAAAGGAGAGATCTTCGGGGTCATCGGACATTCCGGCGCCGGCAAAAGCACGCTGATCCGCTGCATGAACCTGTTGGAGCGGCCGACGTCCGGCGAGGTATGGGTCGATGGCGTGGATTTGACCAAACTCGGCAAGCAGCAGCTGCAGACCAAGCGCAGGGAAATCGGCATGATTTTCCAGCATTTCAATCTGCTGAGCTCGGCGACCGTCTACGACAACATCGCGTTTCCGCTGCGGCTCGCCCATGTGGATAAAGCCAAAATCGCGAACAAAGTGAACGAACTCCTTCAGCTTGTCGGGCTGGAGGATCACCGCGACAAATATCCGGCGCAGCTGTCCGGCGGCCAGAAGCAAAGGGTCGGCATTGCCCGCGCGCTGGCCAGCGACCCGCAGGTGCTGCTGTGCGACGAAGCCACATCGGCTTTGGATCCGCAGACGACCGATTCCATACTCAAGCTGCTGCTTGACATCAACCAAAAATTCAACCTGACCATCGTCCTCATCACGCATGAGATGCATGTCATCCAAAGCATTTGCGACCGCGTCGCCGTCATTCATCAAGGCGGCATCGTGGAGGAGGGGGCCGTGGCCGAAGTGTTCCTGAAGCCGCAGCATCCGGTGACCCGCGAGTTTATCCTCGGCGAGGCGGGAGAATCCGCCCAGCTTGCGCTGCAGGCGCCGCATGACGGTTCGTCCAAGCTATGCAAGCTGACGTTCCTGGGGGAAAAAACATACGACTCGATTTTATCCCGGACGGCAAGGGAAACCGGCGTCGATTTCGCGATTTTGCAGGGGACGATTTCGAAGATCAAGGACATCCCTTACGGCCAGCTGATCGTTCGGCTGGAAGGCGAGTCCGGGCCGATCGAGGAAACGATCCGGAAGGTTCGGGACGAAGGTTTGGACGTGGAGGTGTATGACTGATGTTCGGTATTGATTTTTCGCTGCTGGATTGGAACGAAATCGGCGTAGCCAGCGCGGATACGCTGAAAATGCTCGTTTCCTCCGCGGTGTTTACGTTTATTCTCGGCCTGCCGCTTGGCGTGCTGCTGTACCAGACGTCGCGATCGAACACCGGCTGGGTGCGGATCGTCTACAACGTGCTGTCGGTCATCGTCAACATTTTGCGTTCCGTGCCGTTTATCATCCTGATCGTCGCTTTGATCCCGTTTACGACATGGATCGTGGGCGTATCCTATGGAGTGCTCGGGACGATTCCGCCGCTGGTGATCGCGGCCGCGCCGTTTTTTGCCAGACTGGTGGAGACCTCGCTGCGCGAGGTGGACCGGGGCGTGCTGGAAGCCGCGCAGTCGATGGGCGCTTCCACCTGGCAGATCATCATGAAGGTGCTGCTGCCGGAAGCCAGACCGGGCCTGCTTGCAGGCATTACGATCACGGTCGTCACGCTGGTATCCTATACGGCCATGTCCGGCATGGTCGGCGGCGGCGGGCTTGGAGACCTTGCGATCCGTTACGGTTATTACCGGTACGAGAAGGAAGTCATGATCATTTCCGTGCTGTTTATGATCGTTTTGGTGCAGGTGCTGCAGATGGCCGGGGACCGGCTCGTCAAGCATTTTACGCGCAAATGATAGAAGGGTAATTCCATCCGAACCTTCGGATGTCGGGAGAGCTTCGGCGCCTGCATGTGGTTTCCGCTACAAAGGAAAGACATGCGCCAAGTTCTCCAATCATAAATCTTATTAAGTCGATCAATTAAAGGGGGATTTAAAATGAAAAAAGGATTGTTTGCATTGCTCAGCCTCATTCTCGTGGTGGCGCTCGCCGCTTGCGGAAACAAAAACGCCGAGGAGAAACCGGCGGCAGGCGGGGAAAACAAAGGGACGGAAGCCAAAACCGTCACATTGACGGTGGGAGCTACGGCCGTACCTCATGCTGAAATTTTGAAACATATCCAACCTGCACTTGAAAAAGAAGGCGTAAAACTGGAAATCAAGGAATTTTCCGATTACGTGCAGCCTAACGTTCAAACGTTCCAAAAGCAGCTTGACGCAAACTTCTTCCAGCATAAACCGTATCTTGACGACGAAAACAAAACCCGCAACATGGATCTCGTCCCTGTCGTAGCCGTGCACGTGGAGCCGCTTGGCGCGTATTCCAAAAAGGTGAAATCCGCGGATGAAATCAAAGACGGCGCAGTCGTCGGCATTCCGAACGACAAAACGAACGGCGGCCGCGCGCTGAGCCTGCTGGCGAAAAACGGGCTGATCAAACTGAAACAAGACAACATGATTCAAGCCACCGTCAAAGACATCGTGGAAAATCCGAAAAACATCAAAATCAAAGAACTTGACGCCGCCATGCTTCCACGCCAATTGGACCAATTCGATCTGGCGGTCATCAACACGAACTATGCGCTGGATTCCGGCATCGATCCCGTGAAAGAAGCGCTGTTCATGGAAGACAAAGATAATCCTTACGCGAACATTCTCGTAGCCCGCCCGGACAACAAAGATTCCGACGCGATCAAAAAGCTGGCTGCGGCGCTGACTTCCGACGACGTCAAAAAATTCATCGAAGACCAATACAAAGGGGCCGTCATTCCGGCATTTTAATCGCTTAAGCCGATGACCATCCATTGGAGCATACCGCAACACGAAGATCCGCGGAGGCGTTCATGCCTTCGCGGATTTTTTATGCTTCCCATGGGCTGCGAACCTTTGCAGAAATTCCGAACGCTGCCGCCTTCAAGTTGCTGGGAAGCCGTCCAATCTTCTATACTAGAAGAGCAGGGAATACATAACGAATCGATGAAATACGGTTATAAATATGAGGATTTCGCAAAAATCCGGATACATATTGAAACTTGGAAAGGGTTTCCGATGCCCATGGAGGAGGAGCAATGTTGAAGGATAAAATCGCCTTGATTACCGGAAGCGCAAAAGGGCTTGGAAAAATGACGGCGCTCACGCTGGCCGAGCAGGGTTGCGACATCGCGCTCAACTACGTGCACAGCCGGCAGGAGGCGGAAGAGCTCAAACAGCGGATCGAGGAGCTTGGAGTACGGTGCATTGCCGTCCAGGCGGACATTTCGGAGGCGGCCCAGATCGAAGAGCTGGTGCGTCAGGTGGAATCCCGGCTGGGAAGCGCGGATATCGTCGTCAACAACGCCGGACCGTTCATCCGCGAAAGGAGATTGTTTGCCGAATACGCGAAGGAAGAAATCCTGTCGCTCGTCCAGGGGAACCTGGTCGGCACGATGCTGCTGGATCATCTCGTATTGCCGGCCATGCGGCATAAAAAATGGGGAAGGATCATCCATTTCGGGTATGGCCATGCGTCGGAAGCAAGGGCCTGGCCGCACCGGGCGGTATATGCCGCCGCGAAAACGGGCCTGGTTTCGTTCACGAAGACGCTTGCGGTGGAAGAAGCACCGTTCGGCATTACCGTCAACATGGTCTGTCCCGGCGACATTCGCGGAGACAACAAGGAAAAAACGATTGCGGAGGTATCCGGCCTTTCGGACGGAGAAACGCCCCGGGGAAGGCCGGGAAGCGGGGAAGACATCGCCCGCGTCATCCGTTATCTATGCCATGAGGACTCGGATTTCATCACAGGCAACATCATGGACGTTTCCGGCGGGCTGGACCCGATCCGTCCTTGGATCGAACCGGCCGGCCCCAAATCATGAGCAAAAAAAAGAGTCCTGCGCTTCCGGTTAGAAGGCAGGACTCTTTGCGTTTGAAGATATGAAATGGGATTAGAATACTTGAATAACGTCGTTGATTCCGTCGACTTCCTCAACGAGGGCGCGTTCAATCCCGGCTTTGAGTGTAATGGTGGAGCTTGGGCAGCTTCCGCATGCACCCATCAATTTCAATTTCACGATGCCGTCTTCCACGTCAACCAGTTCCACGTCACCGCCATCGCGCTGAAGGAACGGACGAAGCTTATCCAGCACTTCCGCTACCTCATCGTACATGGTGCTTTGTGCGTTATCGCTCATTAGTTTCAACTCCTTTCCTGTAATGATTATTATATTACAAAACGAGCCAAAATAAAATGGCTATATCTGCTCGGAACGCATGAACGGCATTGATATTTTGTTTTTGCCCCGCTAAACTAAGGGAAGTTCATTATTCCAAGGATTAAGCACAATCCTGATATTCATTCATGAAGCAGGTGATGTCAATTGAGACCCATTATCGAGTTTTGCACGAACAACATGCATTTCGGAACCGATGAAGTCATGGAAAAGCTGGAAGAAAATCCGGACTATGATGTGATAGAGTACGGCTGCTTAAGCAATTGCGGCCAATGCGCCATGATGCCGTTCGCCATGGTTAACGGCGAAATCGTCGACGCCGACAGCGCGGACGAGCTGTACGAGGCGATCATGGCCAAAATAAAGGAGCTCGAGGCTTGGGACAGCCTCGAGCTGGATTAGCCGAAATGGCGTTTGGACAACCAGAGTACCCCGCTCTTCAGGATGCGGGGTACTCTTCCTTTTACGGAGGTTTTCCCCATCAATCCGAAGCCCGCTTTGCTGCCGAGCGAACCGAGCGTGCCCTTCAGGCGGATTTTATGGATTTTCGGCGTATCTCCCCGCCAAAGGGCATGGATCACTTCCGCCACCTGCTCGGCTTGGGCGCCGGCGGCCTGCGCGCTTGGCGCAAAAGGAATGCTCGCGCAGTCCCCGATCACGTAAACCTCCGGATAATCCGGAAGCTGCGAATATTCGTTGATCAGAAGCCGCCCGCCGCGGTCTTTCGGCAAATCGAGATCCTGGACGACCTTGACCGGCTGAATGCCTCCGGTCCAGACGGCCGCGTCCGTATAAATCGCCTCGTCGCCGTTGTACACCGCTCCCTGCTCGACGCGCGATACCGAGATATGGGATCTCGTATTGACATCATGATCGCGGAACCACTGCTCCACGTAAGCGGAAAGCGTGGAAGGGAAGGCCGACAGCACCCGGCTGCCCCGGTCGAGAATCGTGATGTTCAGGTCGGGACGGCTCTCGCGAAGCTCCGCGGCCGTTTCGACGCCGCTCAAGCCTCCGCCGATGATATGAACCTGGCCGTACGGCTTGATGTCGTTTAAGCGCTGATACGTTTTGCGGGTGCTGGAAAAGGTCTGGATGCTGTTCGTATACTCCTCGGCGCCCGGAATGCCGTGATAACGGTCCGTGCAGCCGAGGGCAATCGCAAGATAGTCGTATTCGATCGGTTCGTCCTGATCCATATGAACCAGCTTCTTCTCCAGATCAATCGACGTCACTTCGCCGTATCTTTTGGTCAGCTGGTTATGCTGCGGGAACTGGATCCGAAGATCGAAATCCGAAGCCGTTCCGGCCGCAAGCGCGTAGTATTCCGTTTTGATGCCCTGGAACGGCATCCGGTCGACCAGCACGATTTCGATATCCGCCGGAAGATTGCCGTTCACCAGGCCTTCGATCATCGCCAGGCCGCCGTAACCTCCACCAAGGATGACAAATTTTCTCATTAAGTCCGTCTTTCCTTTCTTTTGCATCGGGATTAAGGATTGGCGCGTTTGCCCCCAATTGCCCTACTCATATACTTTGATTTCATTGTAGAAAGTATCCCGTTCCACCGGAATCCGTCCTGCGCCTTTGATCAGCCACACCAGTTCGTTCCGGGTCAGGCCTTCAGGCGTCAGCGCTCCCGCCGCATGGCTGATGCGTTCCTTGAGGATCGTGCCGTGCACGTCGGAGGCGCCGAAGGAAAGCGATACCTGCGTCAGCTGCGGGCCGATGTTGATGAAGTAAGCTTTGATGTGATCGAAGTTATCGAGCATCAGGCGGCTGATGGCGATGGTTTTCAAATCCTCGTAGGCCGAGTTGCGGCGCATGATGCCGGCGTTTTTGTTTCTAGGCTGCATGGAAAGCGGGATGAACACCAGGAAACCGTTCGTTTCATCCTGAAGCTCGCGGATCTGCATCATGTGGCGGATGCGGTCTTCGTGCGTTTCGATGGCGCCGTACAGCATCGTCGTATGGGTTTTCATGCCCAGATTGTGCGCCGTTCTGTGCACTTCAAGGTAACGATCGACGTTGGCTTTGTCGACCTTCATTTTTTTGCGGTATTCATCGGACAAAATTTCGGCTCCGCCGCCCGTCAGCGACTTCAGTCCGGCCTTTTGCAGCTCTTTCAGCACTTCTTCGATGCTCAGCCCGCTGATCCGCGTGTAAAAATCAATTTCCGCCGCGGTATAGGCTTTCAGGGTCACGTCCGGGAAGCGGTTGGTGAGCGCCTGCAGCGAGTCGACGTAATATTGGAACGGCATATGGTGGTTATGGCCGCCGACGATATGGAATTCGCGGACGCCCGGATGGATGTGCTGCTCCACGTATTCGATCATTTCCTGGCCGGTCAGCGTATAAGCGCCTTCATCGCCGAGGTCTTTGCGGAAGTTGCAGAATGCGCATCTGGCTTCGCACACGTTGGTGAAATAAAGGCTCATGTTTTCGATGAAATAGACCTTTTTGCCGTTTTTGCGCAGGTTGACCTCATTCGCCAATTGGCCGAGCGTCAGCAGGTCATCCGTTTCATAAAGAAATACGCCATCCTCGAGGTTCAGGCGCTCCCCGTGGCGTACTTTTTCGGCGATTTCTTGCATTCTCTTGCTGGTATTCGATGTTACGATCATGGACATATCCATTCCTCCTGTTCATGTAATGGGTTGCGGCTTTGCGTCGAAAAACACAAAAAAAATCCGCTCGTCGGAAGGTGTCCGGCTTCATTCAATCAAGTCTTGAAATAACGGCTTGTCAATGCGCTCGAAAGGAGCAAAGGCCGGTTAAGTATGGGCGGCAGATCTGCTTGCCTGCGTCATGGATGTAAATGTTTTTTGTGAAAAAAATAACAAAAAAATATGGCAGACCATTGTCCTGTTGGTGACAAAATTCCGACAAATGCCTTTCCCCTGTCACCCACCCTATTATAAACCGCACATTCAGGCTCCGCAATACGGTAGGGAGGAAAAAAAAGGTCGGTATTTCCTGGGATGAAGGCTGGGGTCACTTGAGAGGATACCGTTTGTGGAGTATACTGAGCTTAAGTAAGCGTCTGCTTACGATACCGGTTTTGCTAAAAAGAAAGATCCGAGGGGCATGGCTCCGCAAAACTTTTAGGAGGGTGACTTATGATTCAAATCAGCGATTCCGCTTCCGATAAGCTAAAAGAAATGCTCGCCGAGCAAGAAGTGCCGGATATGTTCCTTCGTTTGGGCGTGCAGGAGGGCGGCTGCAGCGGCTTTTCCTACGCGATGGGATTTGACGACGAAGAAACGGAAAACGATGTATACATGAACGTCAACGACTTGAAGGTCGTCATCGATAAGCAAAGCCTGCCTTTGATCAACGGACTTGAAATCGATTATGAGGATGCAGGCATGAGCGGCGGCTTCACGATGCACAACCCGAACGCCACGGCTACCTGCGGCTGCGGAGCTTCGTTCCGTACGGCCACGAACGCTGGCAAGCCGGCGCCGGAAGAATGCTGATCCACAAACCAATCCCGCTCGTCCAAAAGGGCCCGCACCGCTTCGTATGAAGCATGGCGCGAGCCCTTTTTGCGTTGTCCGTTCGTTTTCGGGTAGTGTCTTGCGTCAGGATGCCGGGACAATGAAGGTGTGGTTGACCATCAGCACGATCATCGCTGCCGCGAGGATGGAAAATACGATGCAGCCGGTTCCCAGTCCCTTGCGTTTATCTTTAATGAACTTGAATCCAATGGCGAAAATGCCTACGGTAACGGCAACCAGCGTAATCGACATGCCGATCATGGCAACCCAGTACAATATCTTGAAAAATTCAGCCACGGCGTTAGCTTCCTCCCTTTGTCACATTCAAATCCCATTATATCCGATAAAACGATAGACGCCAATAGAACTATTATGGCTCCATGCTTCCGTTTTTACTCCGCAATCCCCCGTTTTCCTCCCATATACACCGTTTATGTACAAACATACAGGAGAGGAACGCCTCCGGCGAGTATGCTAAAAGATAAGAGTGAGAAAGGAGGCGGTACAAGTGGGGGGAAGACAGCTGGCTAGCAAGTGGCTGAAAACCGAAGCGCTGCTGACAGATCCCGAAGTAGCCCCTTATATACCGCAAACCAGAGGACTAAATAGGGAAAATCTTTATTCGATGTTGGAATCCTATGGATTTGTCGTCGTCAAACCGATCGTAGGGGGCGGCGGATACGGCGTGATCAAAATAAACCGGTCCGGCATGGGTTACAGCATTACGAGATCATCGCAAACGAGCCGGTATGCCAATTTTAACGACATGTACCAAGCGCTGCTTCGGGTCAAGGTAAGGCGGAAATATTTGATCCAGCAGGGCATTCATCTGGCGCGCATCCAAGGCCGCCCGATCGATTACCGCGTGAAATATGTCAAATCCGGAGACCATTGGGAGTTCAGGGCGATGGTAGGCCGATTGGCCAGACCAGGGCTGTTCGTTACCAACCTGTGCAAGGGCGGGCGTTTGCTGAGCTGCAGTGAAGGGCTGCGCAGATCGCTGCCCCATATCTCTTCGGCGGCCAAACGGAATGAAATGCGCCATCTGACGCGAAAATGCACGGCCATTTTGGAACGCCATTTTCCCGGCATCGGCCAGTTGGGTTTCGATTACGGGCTGGATTACAGCGGGAAAATATGGATTTTCGAAGTCAATACCCGACCCCAGTAAAACCTATGAAACGGAAGACCGCCGATCATAGATTCAGAAAAAATATTTTTAGGGCTGTTGATAATTCATCCTCCTGTGTATAAGTGTTATCCCCAAAATCCACTGCATTTTTATTGGTATTACGACACTTGCTAACAAATTATACACAGGATTTCCACAATAACCTGTGGATATTGCGAACGCTTGTTCCGATGTGGAATGTTTGATATGATAGATTCGAGGAAAATAAAGGAAAGGATGTGAAAGGAATGGCTATCTTGACGGATGAAATGCTCCTTGATTCTTATCATGCAGCTGTTGAATTGATGCTTGACCGGGACTTCATCACGCTGCTCCTGGCTGAGATTCATAAACGGAATCTTGAAGCTGATCCTCCGGGCATCGTTCACTAAGCGACGGGAATCCCATGCACATCCATCGTTATTTCCTTAGACATGCAGCACAGTTGTACCATTTGACGGCGTTGTGGAGGTGTACATTCTATTATCGAAATACATAGAGACGACATGAAAAAAAATGGCTCTTCGCTCTACTGGGTGGGTAGAGGCGCAAATATTAGTTTTATAACCCTTCCGCCTCTAAGAGAATTTCAGAGATTGAAACAGCCCTCAAGAAGAGCACTTGACCGCTGTTTCAATCTCTGAAGCGTGGTGTTAAGGCGGTAAGGGTTATTGTGCTCGGCGTGCTCCGAGCGTTGGAAGTCGGAGCTTATTCGCGGTCATGTAGACCATGGCGATCAGATTTTCTACGTTGCGGTAACCTCTGGCTCGCCGTTTGGCTGCTTGCACCAGACCATTAATACCTTCGAGCAAACCGTTCGTCATCTTGCTGTGGAACCAGCGTAATATGCCTTCCTCATGTTGCTTGATCGTCTTGGCTAAGCTAATCATGGGTGAGAGCTTTGATCGAGTGGCCCAGCCAATCCATTCCCGCAAATACACATCCGCCAAAATATGCGGGGTAGTCCAGAGATCCTGTAAGGCCAGCTTAAGACGGTAAGCCCGCCCAGTCTGCAGGTTGCTGTCCTTTAGGCGCAGTAAGGTTTCTTTCTGCTCCGCTTTGAGGTTTGCTTCGTTCTTCAACCAGATGTATTTCGTTCGCTTCAGTTCTGGCGTTTGCTTCTGCTCTTGAATTCGAACCTCATCTAGGGCTTCGCCCACCAGCTTCATCACATGAAATTTGTCAAAGGTGATCTCGGCATCAGGAAAATATTCCTCAATGCCTCGGATAAAGGCGGGTGACATATCGCAGCATACTTCTTCAATCTGCTGCGCGGCAGCACCTTTTGTTGTCAGATACGACTTAAAGCGCTCCAACGTATCCATTCCTTTGCCTTCAGTTGCAAACAGCACGGTTTTGCGATCAACATCAACAAACAGGGTAATGTAGCGGTGCCCTCGCCTAGATGACGTCTCGTCAATCGCAATCCGTTTCACCTTGGATATATCAAGCTCTGCCATCGCTTTATCGACGTAGTGATGGAAGATGCGCCACATCCGTGTGTCATGTTCTCTCAGCTCACGGGCTGCCGCATTGACGGGCATTTCCGCCATCAATCGCATCGCCCATGCTTCAAAGAGCAAAGTGAAATGAGAAAGCGGTCTGGCCCACTTCACCGATACTTGCGTTATCTTGTTACACGCCTTGCATTTTACTCGTGGCATTCTGGCGTGCATATATGTTTTCCAATTCCAGAAGTCCAAGTGTCGCCAGGTCTTCTTCTCGGAGTCATATGCTTTACAAGCGATCCCGCATAAGGGACAAGCGAAGGTTGCTCCTCGTGCAAAGTCGATAAACAGGTGCCAAGCTTGATCCATATCGTCAAACTCAACATGCGTCAATTTCCATGGTTCTTCCAACTGTAACGCCACTTTGAACATCTCTGAAATCATATTGTCACTACTGCTTAATGTAGTCCACACTAGTCATCCCGCCCTATTAATCATCTTACAGAGCAGTATTGACTAAATTTCTATTAAGCAGACATTAGCCATGAACTATAGCGAGGAAGCAAAAAAATGAGGGTACCCTTACCGATTGGAAGTTGAAGCGTTCCAAACGTAAGGATACCCTTTTTTTGTATATCTATTTGGATAAAAAGGCTTCTACAGCTTCATGTTGCTGCTGTGTCCAGGGGACAGCTTGGCGTCCGGATCGATATAGACCTTGGCATTGTTGACGGCCGTCGGCGCCTCGCCGAAACCGACGGCGATCAGCTTAATTTTGCCCGGGTAGGTCGTAATGTCGCCGGCGGCGAAAATGCCCGGAATGTTCGTTTCCATTCTCGAATCGACGACGATCGAGTTGGATTCGATCTGAATGCCCCATTCGGCGATCGGGCCGAGCGTCGACACGAACCCGAAATTGACGATCACGTCATCCACTTCGATCTCTTGCGTTTCCTTGGTTTTGACGTGGGTCAGCGTGACCTTCGTAATGGCGTCTTCGCCGTGCAGCGCCGTGATTTCCGTCGGCGTCACGACGCGCACCTTGGATTTCATCAAATTTTCGACGCTGTGCTCATGGGCGCGGAATTTGTCGCGGCGATGCACAAGCGTCACTTCTTCGGCAATCGGCTCCAGCATGAGGGCCCAGTCAACGGCCGAGTCGCCGCCACCGGTCAGAAGCACTTTTTTGCCTTTGAATTGCTGCAGATCGTTCACGAAATAGTGGAGGTTCGCTTTTTCGAATTTCTCCGCGCCTTCGACTTCAAGCCGGCGCGGCTGGAATGCGCCGACGCCGGCCGTAATGATGACTGCCTTGGCGTGGTATTCCCCTTTATCCGTCGTCACGACGAAATGACGCTCGTCCCGTTTGACGAGGGAAGTGACCTTCTCCTCCAAGCGCACGTTCGTTTGGAACAACTCCATTTGCTTGGATAAATTGTCCACCAGTTCCTGTGCCGTTACCTTCGGAAATCCGGCCACGTCGTAGATGTATTTTTCCGGGTATAGCGCCGTCAGCTGCCCGCCAAGCTGCGGCATGCTTTCGATCAGCGTGACCGAAGCCTGACGCATCCCGCAATAAAAGGAAGCGAACATTCCCGTAGGACCTCCCCCAATAATGAGCAGGTCGGATATTTCAACACCATCGGTATGTGATGTCATGTTTTATATTGCACCTCCGCGTTGTTATCGAATGATATAATCTATGAATATCGAAAAGAAATCATCTTCAAAGAGATCAGCAACCCCAATCGCAACTCGAACTTGGACAAGCGGCCTGCCTGCTTCGAAGCGCTTCAATCGACGCTTTTCTTATTATAATATATCCCGGCCGCCGCTGGAAAGTGAATTCGTCTGCCTTGGCCATGGCGAACAGAGAATGGGAGGATTTACGGAGGCCGCTTGTTTCCGTCCGGAAAAAGCGGCTTCGGACGCGGATTTCAGGCCCAAATAAGACTTGATCTTTTGCCTGAAACTAGCTATCATTTCAATTGTGCATTACCATCTTTTTGTCGAATTTCGGACATTTTTTTCCTGCTTTTTCTGCTTTTCTAATTGACCGCTGATAAACGTTTCCCGCAGCCGTCAGAATCAAGCGGAATCCATATCCCATTCGATAACCGGGATCGCGATACATCACGACAATAAAAGTGTATAATTTCACAATAAGTTTTGTAATGTATCACAAATATAGATATAAGAATCAATTTCATAAACTTAACAACGGCTCTAATCCCGAACGATATATAGATCGAAGCAGTTGAACCGTCTATATATCGTTTCATTATTGCGCTTTTAACCATGTGGAATTGATTCATACAACAAAGGATTTGGAAGGAGCAAGATGATGAGCAACATTCCCAAGATCGTAATCCTCGGCGCGGGATACGCAGGTATTCTGACAGCACAGCGGCTCCAGAAAGAATTGAATTATAACGAAGCCGACGTCACGCTCGTGAACCGTCACGATTACCATTATATTACGACCCATTTGCATATGCCTGCTGCAGGCACGGACAGCGTTGAAAATACACGGGTTCCCATTTCGAAGCTGATCGACGAATTTAAGATCGACCTGGTCAAGTCTTCCGTGCAGGAAATCCGCCCGCATGAAAAAAAGGTCATTTTAGAGGACGGAACCCTTTCTTATGATTATTTGGTCATTTCCCTGGGCGGCGAATCCGAGACCTTCGGCATTCCGGGATTGGCCGATTATGCGATGACGATCCGCAGCATCAACTCGGTGCGCCTGATCCGCAAGCATATCGAATACCAGTTTGCGCTTTACAAAAACGAACGGCATCCGCAGCATCGCCTGAACTTCGTCATCGGCGGAGCGGGCTTCAGCGGGATCGAATTCGCGGCGGAGCTTGCGGACCGGATTCCGGCACTGTGCAAAGAATACGACGTCGATCCGGCGCAGGTGAACATCTATAATGTGGAAGCCTCGCCGACCGCGCTGCCCGGATTTGCCCCCGAGCTCGTCGAATACGCGATGGACGTGCTGAAGCGAAAAGGCGTGACGTTCAAACTGGGCGTTGCCATCCAGGAATGCACGCCTGACGGCGTTCTGCTGGCTACCGGCGAAGAAATCAAAGCCGCGACCGTCGTTTGGACCGGCGGCATCCGCGGCAACCATATGATCGAAGCAGCGGGATTCGAAACCGCCCGCGGCCGGGTGAAGGTCGACGAATATCTTCATGCCCCCGGCCATGACAACATCTATATTATCGGTGACAATGCCCTCGTCTTTAATCCGGAAGGGCGGCCTTATCCGCCGACGGCGCAAATCGCCATGCAGCAGGGCGTATGCTGCGCGCATAACATCGTCGCGGCCATCCGCAACCAGCAGCCGCGCAAATTCGTGTTCCAGAACAAGGGCACCGTCGCTTCCTTGGGCAAAGGCGAAGGCATCGCGGTCGTGGGCGACAAGCATTACAAAGGCTGGAAAGCCGCGCAGCTGAAAAAGCTCGTCGATTTGCGCTATTTGTTCATCATCGGGGGCATTCCGCTGGTGCTGAGGAAAGGAAGGTTTTTGTAAGGATGCGCCACTGCAGTGTTCAAGTCCGCTCGCTTTTGACGAGGGAGGAGCTGGACCGGTATAATGCGCTGATGGAAGTGGGAGGTTATTTGGAGGACCAAAACCGCTATGACCTGGCATACGCCGTGCAGAAGGAAATCGATATTTTGATTTTGCCTGCCATCGAAAGGCTGAAGGAAAAAAGCCGCGACCGCGACCGGGCTACCGCCGAATTTCTCGAATCCCTCAAAAACGCCGGGCAGGAATCCGAATGATGCTCTTTTTCATTATAAAAAAGCTTGCTTCCGAGTAAAGGAAGCAAGCTTTTTGCTGTTGTTTATACTTTGAGCATATCATCAAACGATTCGGGCGTGAGCAGCGGACCGACAAAAAAGCTGCCGAATTCGCCGAACCGCGCGCTGACTTCGTCAAAACGCATTTCATACACGAGCTTCTTGAATTGAAGCGCGTCGTCCGCGAACAGCGTAACGCCCCATTCCCAATCGTCGAAGCCGACCGAACCGGTAATGATTTGCTTCACTTTGCCGGCATAGGAGCGGCCGATGAGCCCGTGGCTGCGCATCATGTTCCGGCGTTCTTCCATGTCGAGCATGTACCAGTTGTCGCTAAGATCGCGTTTTTTGTTCATCGGGTAGAAGCAGATATATTTCGTTTTCGGAAGGATCGGCTTCAAACGCGCGACGACATGCGGATTTTCCATCGGATCGCCGCCGCCTTCCCCTGCCAGATAGTTGCTCAGCTCGACCACGCTTACGTAAGAGTAGGCTTTGGTGGTGAAGCGGGCGAAGAGCGTTTTATTGAATGCGGTTTCCACCGCGTTGAGTTCTTCCAGCGTTTCGCGCAGATGCATCAGGACAAAGTCCGCTTTTTGTCCCACGATGCCGTAAACGGCCGTGCTGCCTTGTTTCGCGGATTCGACCTCGGACCATTCCTTGAAAAATTCCTGGAGCTCGTCGAGCGCCATAGCGCGTTCTTCGTCGTCCGCGGACTTCCAGGCCGTCCAGTTGATGGAACGAAAATCGTGAAGAGCGTACCAGCCTTCTAAAGTGGATGCTGCTTCGTTCATTTTATCGATCACTCCCAAGTTTAGTTGCTTTAACACCTTCTTCTCATTGTATCCCAACCGCAACGGAAAGAGCAAATGAAGTCACAATCTATTCACGTATTGTTCGTTGCTTCGTGACAAATTTTCTAGTAAACTTACTATCATAAAATAAGAAGCGTTTTCGTTAGCGATATCCGCGCACCGCGAGCGGGTCATAGAGAAGAAGAGGTGACAGGTTAGCATGCAGTTTATCCCTGTATTGGTGCTGATGGTTTTGTTTTTTATGATGATGTTCGGGATCGGCTTCATCTTAAATATGCTTATGAAGACCACTTGGTTTCCATCCTATTTGTTTATTATCGTGATTTTGCCGATCGTCGTTTATTCGCTTTGGGACCGGGGGGACACTTCGTTTCTCCATTACCTGGGCTCCTTCCGTATCGTCGATTATTTGACGGGAGTGGCGGGGCTCGTAGGGGCGATCGTCAGCGGCGTATCGATCCAAAAGCTGCGCAAAAGCGGATTCAAAATGTTTTAAAGGCAAACGTAAGGCAGGACAGCTCTCCGGCAGGGGGGCTGTTTTGCTTCATTTAGAGCTGGCTTGCTCCGCATCCCTGATCAAAACTTGCTCGTCGTCAGCTCCATGCTTGAACCGGGAAGGGGAAGGGAAGTTGAAAGGAAAATCCTGTCTTGCGCTGCTTGCAGCGGTTGTCATGTTGTACGTTTGGATCCCGGAAAAGGGGGAGGCCGAACCGGATGCCGTACCGGTCCGTGACGCGGTCGAAGCCTTGGGAGGAAACGTGCTGTGGGTGAAGGAGGAAAAGGCGGCCAAAGTGTTGTTGGGAAACCGGAAATGGAGCATCAGGCCGGGCAGCGCCCGGTCCGAAATCGACGGCCTTCCGCTGGACCTTCCGAAGCCTGCTGTTCTGAACAGGGATGGCAGGCTGTATGTCCCCGTGTCCGCTTTTCATGAGGCGCTGGGCGTCCAAATGAATTTTCGCGACGGACGGTGGAGGGCGTCGGAAGCCGATCCGGCCGGCCTGGGGATGTACTGGATGCGGCTTTTGCAGCTGGGGGAATACGGCGAGGCGAGGGACATGATGAGCCCCGGTTTGGCGAAGCTGTTTCCGGCCGATGTCCTGGAGCGGTACAAAAAGCATCTGGAGGAAAGCTACGGCTCCTGGACGCTGATCCAAGCCGGCTCAACCGAAAACCGGGTGCACCGGAACGCGGTTTTGTCCTATCAAACGCCGCGCGGCCGAAGCTTCCGGATGGAACTGCGCTTCGGCCGGGACGGGAAGCTGGACGATCTGGCGCTGCTTCCGAACGTTTCCGACCGGTACCGTCCCCCCTCCTATGACGCTCCCGACCGATACCGAACCGAAAACGTGATCGTCGGGACCGCAACCCTCCCGCTTCCCGGAACGTTGACGCTGCCTGCCGGGGCCGGGGAGAAGGTGCCTGCCGTCGTCCTCGTCCACGGTTCGGGCCCGAACGACGCGGACGAATCGTCGGGAGGCGGCAAAATGTTCCGCGACATCGCCGTCGGGCTCGCCCGCGAGGGAATTGCGGTTCTGCGCTATGCCAAACGGACATATGAATATCCCAACCGTTCCTTGACGCCTCATTTTACCGTCCGGGAGGAAACGGTCGAAGACGCTCTGTCGGCGGTCGCTTTTCTGCGGCAGGACAAGCGGATCGATCCGGACCGGATATTCGTGCTGGGTCACAGCCAAGGCGGCATGCTCCTCCCTGCGATCATCGAAGAAGATCGGGGCGGCTCCATCGCCGGCGGGATGCTTTTGTCCGCTCCCTCGGGAGCGCTGGAGGATTTGATGCTTTCCCAATACGAAGGCATTTTGAAGCGGGCGGAAGAAGCGGGAGAAACCGGGGCGGAGCTGGAGCGCAAGCAAGCGAACCTGCATACGTGGCGGCGGGCGGTGGACATGCTGCACGACGACCGTTATTCCAAGGCGCGTTTGCCGGCCGATTTTCCGCTGCCTAACGCCTATTGGTGGTTCGATATACGGGAATACAGCGGCCCGATGATCGCCCGCGAACAGGACGTGCCCCTTTTCATTCTCCAGGGGGGCAATGACGTGCAGGTTCCCCCCTCCAGTTTGAAGGTATGGAAGCAGGCGCTGGGGACACGGACGAACGTCAGCTGCAAATTATATCCCGGGCTGAACCATATGTACGCTTTGTACGACCGGCCTTCGACGGGCGACGAATATCGATTCGCCTCGAACGTTCCCGAATTCGTCATCCGGGATTTGGCAGACTGGATTCATTTGGGGATAAAATAATCGTCGAAATATATCGGAGCGGGGATTCCTTTTATGATAGAATAGAGAAAGTCTACGTTACGATGGGAGGAGCCAAAATATGCACATGAAGAGCCTGCTGCATTTTACGGAAAATCACAGGTTTTGCGTTTATCGTGATTTTTGTTTAAGCAGTCTGGACAGCAGGATGCTCAGCTCGGTTTATCAGCCCATGGTCGGAGCCTTCGCCATCAGTTTGTACCATCTGCTGTTTCAGCAGATTCCTATAGAGAAATTGGGTTATTCTCCGCTTGAACAGCAGCGGCGCCTGTTTTTGACCCTGGGACTCGAGCCCAGCGAAAAAGGCCGCCGGTACCTGATCGAGCAGGCCTCGCTTCTGGAAGCGGTCGGGCTGCTTCAAACCTGCCGCATATATATGCCGGAGCAGGAGGATTACGTTTACGAATACGAGCTTCAGCAGCCATTGTCGCCGGCCGAATTTTTTAATACCCAGCACCTGACGCTGCTGCTTCGGGACAAAATCGGCAAGTTTGCGGTGCTGGCGCTCCGCGAGGAGCTTTGGGCGCGCGAACCGGAGGAACTGTCGGGACCGGGGGGAGGACATAAGGAAAACATCTCGCTCGCGTTTTACGACATTTTCGAGCTGAACACGCATGTCATCGATTACGAGCTGGAGCAGGCGCTTTCCGAGGTGTCTTCGGCAAGGCAGCCGGGGGTTAGGGTTCATGCGGACGAAAATGCGCTGAATTATGCCGACATCATTCTCCGTTTTCCGAAAGACTCGGTCAACCGGACCCATGTCGAAAAGCTCCGCTTCAACCATGAGCAGATGGGGGTCCTGAATTACGTCGTGCATAAATACGACCTGAGCGTGCAGGATTTATGCCGGCTGCTGGACGAAGACGGGGCGTTCGCTCCCGACGGCAGCGTCGCGCTTGAAGAGCTTGAGCGCAGGGCCAACCTGCAATTCCGTCAGGATAAACGGCGCCAGGAGCAGCGCGAGGTGTATGCCGGGAAGGTGGTAGCGCTCAGGCAGCCTGAGGATCCGGCGGAGCCGGCGCCGATGGAACATGCGGTCGAAATGGAATATTACGTGGACGTTCCGGTCCAGTTCCAATCCAAATGCGACATCCACCAATACAACATGATGCTGCGCAATGAACCTTACACGCGTCTGCTGAGGACATTTTTTCCGGGGGCGGTGCCGGACAACTTTTTCGATATTTTCGAAAAGATCGACCACAGCTACAAGCTTCCCGGGGAAGTCATCAACGTTCTGATCCATTATTTAATGTCCTTATTGACCTCGGGCGGCAACGAGCAGCGCATCAACCGCAATTTCGTCGAAGCGATCGCTTCCAACATGCTGCTGAAGCAGGTGAACACGTACGAAAAAGCCGTTCAATACATCCGCGACCAATCCAAGGTGAAAGGCAAGCAGGCGGCCGCTTCCGGGGGCGGAAGGACCCGTACATACGGCAGCAAGGCGGCCAGGTTAAAGCCTGATATCCCGATTGCGCAGGAGAGCGGGACCGCAAACGCCGTCAGCGAGGAAGAATTCGAAGAGATGCTGCGGATGGCCGCCGAAATGCAGGCGAGCAAAAACAAGTGACTGCATCGTGCATCACTTGACGGGAAGGAGGAGCATACAAGTTGGAATCGTTAGGCCAAGTGTTAAAACAAATGAACGGACCGTCGTTTTTGCAAAGATCGCAGGCGATTTTCGAGGACCTGCTTCGCGATCCGATCGTCAAGGAGCTGCGGGCCGAACATCCGGAGATGGACGAAGACCGGCTGCGCGCCAATTTGCCGCGACTTTACCAATACGTCAACGACCGGCGCAACTGCCAAAACTGTCCGGGGCTCGACAGATGCCCCAACGATTTCGAAGGCCACTACTCCAAGCTGGAGATGGCCGAGCAGAACGGGCGGCGGGAATTGGTCGAGCGCAAAGCCCCGTGCGCGCTGCACATCGCGAGACAAAACGAAGAGAGAATCAGGAAGCGGATCCGCAGCTTTTACGTCGATGAACGGGCGCTTGCGGAAGGGTACAACGAAGTGGAGATCATGGGGAAAGACCGGCTGCGCGCGCCGGCGGTCAGCCATGTTTTCCGCTATATCCGCGAAGTGAAGGAGCAGGGGCTCACGCCGAAAGGACTGTATTTGTTCGGCTCCTTCGGGACGGGAAAAACGTTCCTGATGAGCTATCTGCTCCATGAGCTGGCGATCGCGGGTTACACCGGCGTCATCGTCTACATGCCCGACTTCGTGGAAGACCTGAAATCGATGCTTCAGGACAGCCAAAAGCTGAAAGAAACGGTGGAGGTCATGAAAAACTGCGACCTGCTCATTTTCGACGACATCGGAGCGGAAAATTTGAGCCCGTGGGTACGCGATCATGTGCTGGGAGCGATCCTCAATTACCGGATGAACCGCAAGCCGACCTTTTATACGTCCAATTACGATCTGGCGGGCCTGGAAAAGCATCTCAGCTTTACAAGCAAGGACGGAGAGGAATTGTACAAAGGGCAGCGGCTGATGGACCGGATTTTGCCTTTTGTCGACGAGGTGCATCTGCATGGGGAAAACCAGCGCCGGGTTCGTTCCTAAAAGGGGCCGGACATGCCCAACGAATGGAAAAAAGCCTGACCTTCTGCCGGAAGCGGCGGAAAGGCCAGGCTTTTTGTCATCGCTCCGTAACGAGCATGTTAGCCGGAGATCACGAACTTGATGATGACCATGATCGCGAAAATCAGGGTCATGAACAAAGCCATGCCCCCGAAGCCGTTCATCAGATCCATCAAGTCATTGCGCGGCTCTTCGTTTACGTGTTCCCGCGGGTCGTTAGCGTGCACGTTTGCATCCATGAATACAATGCCTCCTCAGGATGGTTTCACTTTATGTAAATGAGCGCGGTCATTGACACGGAAACCCGAGTTAACCTTAGTATACCCAAAGTCCAAAGAATTTGTAAAGAATATATGGCGAATACTTTAGGGTACAATAAGCTGGTTCACGCCGGTCAGGACAGCCGAAGCAAGATCTGTAATTAAGGAATTTACATTTCGGAAAAAATTGTGGTATACTAAAACTGTCCGCTAAGACATTTCAGTTGAGGATTTTCACAAATCCTGAAGTTTCGATGAAATTCAGCTTTTTATAAGGAGGAGAAATATTATGGCTATTGTAAACGTAACTGACCAATCCTTTAATGCTGAAATTGAAGGCCAAGGTACAGTATTGGTTGATTTCTGGGCACCATGGTGCGGCCCTTGCAAAATGATCGCTCCGATTCTGGATGAGCTCGCAAGCGAAATGGGCGACTCCGTCAAAATCGCGAAGTTGAACGTGGATGAAAATCCGGAAACGGCTTCCCGTTTCGGCGTGATGAGCATCCCGACGCTGATCTTCTTCAAAGACGGCCAGCCGGTTGACAAAGTGGTTGGATTGAATTCCAAGGAAAACCTGAAAAACATCATCTCGAAACACCAGTAATTCAAGCCATATGCATGATCAGCCATAAGATGCGCCTCCGGAACTTCCGGGGGCGCTTTGCTGCGTTCACATAGCCGCCTTTTTTCAGGCATGTCGTACATTCTCCTATAAAAATGCGCTTTGGATTTTGGAGAATTCCCCATATAATAAAAGTTATATTTCCGATTCTTGATACATGTTATGGAGAGGGGGAGAGCGGAATATATGGACGAAAAAAAGACAGAAACGTTAGCCGAGCTGGAAAAAGCGCAGGAAAACATCCGCAACAAGCTGGCGCTGCTGCCGGATTTGCCCGGATGCTACCTCATGAAAAACGCGGCAGGCACCATTATCTACGTCGGCAAGGCCAAAGTGCTGAAAAACCGGGTCCGATCCTATTTTACCGGCAGCCATAACGGAAAAACCCAGCGGCTTGTAGCGGATATCCGCGATTTCGAATATATCGTCACCGGGAGCAATATCGAGGCGCTCATTTTGGAATGCAACCTGATCAAAATGCACCAGCCCAAATATAACGTGCTGCTGAAGGACGACAAAACGTTCCCTTACATCAAAATCACCTACGAGGCGCATCCCCGCCTGGAAGTCACGCGGCGCGTGCTGAAGGACAAGGCCAAATATTTCGGGCCATACCCGAACGCGTACGCCGCCCAGCAGACCAAAAAGCTGCTCGACCGGATGTATCCGCTCCGCAAATGCGGCGTCATGCCGAAGGAGGTTTGCCTGTATTACCATATGGGCCAATGCCTCGCGCCTTGCGAAAAAGAAGTCGACCCTGCGGAATACGAACGGATTACCCAGGAAATACAGTCGTTTCTGAGCGGCGGGCATGAGGAGATCAAAAAAGAGCTGCAGCGGAAGATGGAAGAGGCGGCCGAAGAATTGTATTTCGAACGGGCCAAGGAACTTCGCGACCAAATTATGAACATCGACGCCATCATGCAGAAACAAAAAATTACGACGTCCGACGCAAAAGACCGCGACGTGCTTGGTTTCGCCGTCGACAAAGGCTGGATGTGCGTGCAGATTTTGTACATGCGCCAAGGAAAGATGGTTCAGCGCCATGCTTCGGCGTTTCCGTTTTACGGCGAGGCGTACAGCGATTTTATGTCGTTCGTGACCCAATATTACAGCGACAACCCGGCCCTGCCGCAGGAAATACTGCTGCCCGATTCCGGGAAGGATGCCGAAGGCTCGGACAAGGCGGCGGAAACAGAAAACGGCGGCGACGTTCTGGATGCGCACAGCGCGGCTGCCTCCCTCCAGGAATGGCTGGGCGTCAAAGTGCTCGTGCCGCAGCGCGGCCAAAAACGGCAGATGGTCGGCATGGCCGTGGAAAACGCGAAGGTGTCCTTGGACGAAAAATTCCGGCTGATCGAGCGGGACGAGGAAAGAACGCTGAAAGCGGCAGCTAACTTGGGCCAATATATCGGCATCGAACATCTTCACCGTATCGAAGCTTTCGACAACTCGAATATCCAAGGGGCCAATCCCGTGTCCGCCATGGTCGTTTTCATCGACGGGAAGCCGGATAAAAAGGAGTACCGCAAATATAAGGTCCGCACCGTGCAAGGACCGGACGATTACGAAACGATGCGCGAGGTCATCCGCCGCCGGTATGAACGCGTGCTGAAGGAGAACCTGGAAATGCCCGATCTCATCGTCGTGGACGGAGGCAAGGGCCAAATTTCGGCCGCGGTCGACGTGCTTGAAAACGAGCTCGGATTGTTCATACCCGTATGCGGACTCGTCAAGGACGCCAAACATAGAACGGCGCAGCTTATGGTCGGCGACCCGCCGGAGCCGGTCGACCTGCCGCGCGACAGCCAGGAGTTTTATTTGCTGCAGCGGATTCAGGACGAGGTTCACCGTTTTGCCATCTCGTTCCACCGCGAACAGCGGGGCAAGTCGATGGTGGCGTCCAAGCTCGATTCGATCCCGGGCATCGGCGAGAAGCGGCGCAAGCTGCTGCTGAAGCATTTCGGATCGCTGAAAAAAATAAAAGAGGCCAGCATCGAAGATTTCCGGCCTCTTTCCATCGGAGACAAGCTCGCCAAACAAATTATTGCAGCCCTCCGGGATGAGGAGTCATGACATATGGCTCCTCTTTCTTTTTGTTGCGGTTGTACAGGTAAACGATATAAGCGACGACGGCAGGCATGACGATCGTGACGATGCCCGCGATGATGTCCGGCACGTCGCCCAGCGCGAACAGGCTGAAGCTCATCAGGACGCTGTCGAAGACGACGTGGCTGAACATGGCGGCGATATAGCCGTGCTTCAGGAAAATGAAGCTGAACAGCAGCCCGATGACCGTCAGTTCGATCGGACGCGTAATGACGGGGTAAATCGGATAAAGCGTGTGTCCGAGCGCCCAAATCAGCGTCGTGATCAGACAGGCGGCAAACGTGCTGCGCAGCAGCTTTTTCAGCATCGGAATGCCGAACAGGCGGTAGACCGCTTCCTCGGAAATGCCCGCCATCCACGCCATAATCGGCAGCAGCCAAGGATATAACATGTTGTACGGCGATTGCGTGGCATCGGTCGTCGACCAGCTGTGGATCGTTTTGTCGAGCACGATGTAAATGACGGACTGGACGCCCATCAGAATAAACGCCCATAGGTACCCGGTGTACATGCTGTGCAGCACGTAAGGCCCGTAGCCGGGTTCTTTGGCTTTGGCCCAGGCATTGATGCCGGCTTTGCGCCATAATCCGTCCCCGCCCACGAGCGAGAAGTACAAAAGGGCAGCCATCACCAGGTTAAAGAAGGTCTGGAAACCGAGCATGAAGACAAGGCCGAAATTCGAAACCCCCTCGCCTTGAAATACCGGCAGCATGTTGTACGTGCTGAACGTGGCGACCGCAAAATAAAACACGCTCAGGAAAATGCCCCTCTTGAACGACGTATGGGCCCGGGTCAACGCGCTGTATACGATGGCCAGTACGCCTAGCACGAACGTCAGCAGACCGTAGCCCAAGATGGTCAGCCATTTGGCTTTGGACGTTTCCTTTTCGACGTAGGCCGCATGCGCCTCCGGCACGCTAAAGGTCTGTTCGAAGGAATGAACTTTCCCTTCCTCGAACGTCAATTTGACTTGAAGGCTTGAACGGCCGATCGCCCGGTTCGGGTCGGTGTATACGAGTCCCGCCTCGTTCTCTTTGGTCGACAGCTCCAGCTTGCCCGGGTCGTGACCCATTTGCTGCAGCCAAGGTGCGGCAAGCTCTTCTTTTTTCTCCAGCGACAGGCCGCCTTCCACGATTTTCAGCTTGGTTTCGCGTTTGGTTTTATTCGGGTCCGCCATGGCCGCGGCATAATTCGAATAGCGGGGCGTAACGGAAAAAGCGACGACCTTGCCCGAATTCATATGTACGTCGATATTGGCGTAACCTTCGTTTTGGCGTTCGGCCAAACGGACGCGGAACACGTCGTAGGGATAACTTTTTTCAAACGTTTTGTTGTATTCGTTCAGCAGCTTTTCCCGCGACAAATAGCCGTATAGATCCGAGTTGGACTGGTACGTGATGACCGCGTCCTTGCTCGGGTCCGGCTCCAAATGCAGCGTGTTTTGCATGAAGGCCTCCGCGGCGCGTTGGGCCTCCGCCTTGCTGATGACCTTCGTGTTTTGCTGCTCCAGCGTTTCCGAGGCGGTGGAAGGGAGAATCTGGAACAAGACGAATAAAACGAGTCCGATGACCGCAAAAATGCCCAGCCATTTGTAATTGGCTTTGAGCCGCAGCGGTTGTCCGACGGGATTCATGAAATGCCCCCTTTGTTTGGATTGTAAAGATATATACCTAGTATAAACGTAAACATAGCATACGATGTCCCTCGAAAGCCAGTTTTCTCCCTCATTGGCCGTGAAAAAATGATGAAAATCGTGGAAAGTGATTGTAAACGCGAGAGAAAGGCAGACTTTTATGAGATTTGCGATGCAATCGGGCCGTATTCCCACGTATTCATTCGAATAATGGCTTTGTGATGTAAAACGAATAGGATTATAATCTTTGAAGCAAATGAATAATCCGTACGCCGAATTTCGATATGAAAACGGGGGAACCATTATTTTGGGGTGAATTTCGCTTTTATCCATAGCGAATAGGGCAACCTGTGCATGCCCGAATCCGTCAGCTAACCTCGTAGGCGTTATGCAGCAGGAACCAAACCGAAAGGCATTGGATTTCCGATGCTTTTTTTCTTTTGACTTTTTTAAAGAGGTGACTATGTTGACAGCGAAAATCAGGTGGTTTCGATTGGCTCCCCCGCAAATTCTTGTATTGGGGTTCGCCGGCATTATATTGATCGGAGCCATACTTCTCACCTTGCCGATTTCGAACACGACGGGCAAGCCGCTCCGGTTCATCGATGCTTTGTTTACGGCGACTTCGGCGACTTGCGTTACCGGTTTGGTTGTTAAGGATACGGGAACGTTTTTCAGCACCTTCGGACAAGTCGTTATTATGCTGCTGATTCAGGTCGGGGGGCTCGGTTTCATGACGATGGCCACCTTGTTTTCCCTCGTGCTGAAGCGGAAGATTTCGCTGCGCGACCGCCTGATCCTCCAGGAAGCGATGAACCAGAACACGATGGAGGGCATCGTGCGGCTGATCCGGAAGGTGCTTATCTTTTCGCTCGTGATCGAAGGCTGCGGAGCGGTTTTGTTCGCCATCCGCTGGTCCTTTGACATGCCGGTCGGCCGGGCGGTGTACTTCGGGATATTTCACGGGGTATCGATGTTCAACAACGCGGGCTTCGACCTTTTCGGCCATTTCAACAGCCTGACGGGGTATGTGTACGATCCGCTCGTCAATATCGTCGTCATGTTTTTGATCGTTTCGGGCGGGATCGGATTTATCGTCATGTCGGACCTGGTGGATTACCGGCACAAACGGAAGCTTTCGCTGCATACGAAAATCGTGCTGTCCATGACCGGGGCGCTGATTCTGATCGGGGCGATCGTCATTTTCGTTTTCGAATTCACGAACCCGAAAACGCTCGGTTCCTTGAATTGGGGCGGCAAAATTCTTGCGTCGTTTTTCCAATCGGTCTCGCCGCGGACCGCGGGGGCCAACACGCTGGATCTCGCAAGCATGCGGCAAGCGTCCCAGTTTTTCATGGTCATCCTGATGTTTATCGGCGCATCGCCGGGATCCACCGGAGGCGGGATCAAAACGACCACCTTCACCATTCTGGTCGGCGCGGTCATCGCCATGATCCGCGGACGCGACGATATCGTGCTTTACCGCTACCGCCTGGCGCAGGATCGCATCTTTAAGGCGCTGACGATCACCTTCCTCGCGTTGTTTCTGGTGGTCGGGGTGTCGATGGTGCTTTCGACGACGGAGGACAGCAACTTTTTGACCATTTTGTATGAAACGACTTCGGCTTTCGGGACGGTCGGGCTTTCGCTTGGACTTACGCAGCATTTGACGCTGGTCGGGAAAATATTGATCTGTCTCACGATGTTTGCGGGACGGCTTGGGCCGCTGACCCTGGCTTACGCACTTGGCCCGAAAAAAGGCAAAGAGCTGTACCGGCATCCGGAAGGCAAAATCATTATCGGCTAGTTTCAAAGAAAACAGAAATTGATTAAATAAGGAGTATCAGGAGAGAATGAAAACACAGCAGTTTGTCGTCATCGGTCTGGGACGTTTCGGCTCCAGCCTTGCACTCGAGCTCGTCGATTTGGGATACGAGGTGCTCGGGGTCGATAAAAACGAGGAAGTCGTCAGCGACATGAGCGAATATTTGACGCATGCCGTCGTGGCCGACGCCACGGACGAGGAAGTCCTCAAATCGCTCGGGATCCGCAATTTTGACTGCGGCATCGTCGCGATCGGAGACGATATCCAGATGAGCATCCTGGCCGCGATTTTGCTGAAGGATTTGGGCGTGCGCACGGTCGTGGCCAAGGCGATTTCGGTGCTTCACGGGCGCGCGCTGGAGAAGCTGGGCGTCGACCGGGTCATTTTTCCGGAAAAGGACATGGGGATCCGGGTTGCCCATCAGCTTGTGACGCCGAACCTGCTCGACTACATCGAGCTGTCCAAGGAATACAGCATCGTCGAAATGAAGGTGCCTGAAAAACTGGACTGCAAAACGTTAAACGAAATCAACACCCGCGCCAAATTCGGCTGCAGCATCGTAGCGATCCACCGCCAGGGAAAAGTGATCGTCGCTCCGACCGCAATGGATCAGCTCCGCGCCGGCGACATTATGGTGATCATCGGCGCGAACGACAACATCGACCGGTTCGAAAGCGAAGCCGTCAATGCAGACTAGATGGGAGTAAGTTAACGTGGAAACCCAGACGACCGAAATCATTCATCATATTTTAATCCTGCTGCTCTTTATCATTACCGTCGGGATGTTGGCCGGAAGGCTGGCATCCTGGCTTCGTTTGCCGGACGTTGCCGTGTTTATCATCGCCGGCATGGTGCTGGGGAGAGGTCTGCACCTGATCCATGCGGAAAGCAGCTCGCTGATCAATCAGTTTATTTTGACGGCCGGCTCGGCTTTGATCCTGTTCGATGGCGGCCGGAACCTGAGCTTTGGCGGACTGCGAAAGGTTTGGATCACCCTGTCGCTATTGAGCGTCCCCGGCGTAATTATTACGACAGGCATCGTGGGCGCCGCGGTGCATTTTTTGTTTGGGCTCGATTGGATCGTTTCGTTTCTCGCGGCCGCCGTCATTGCCTCGACCGACCCGGCTTCGATCATTCCCGTCTTTAAACAGGTGAAAATCAAGGAACGGGTCAGGGAAACGGTCGAAAGCGAATCGGCGTTCAACGACGCGACCGGTTCGATCCTGACGTTTTCGCTGCTTGCGGCGGTTACGGGAGGAAAGGCGCTGCAAGCCGGGGACATGGCTTGGGAATTCGTCAAAACGGCCGTCGGCGGGATTGCCGTCGGGGCGGTCGTTTCGGTCGTTCTCACCTATTTGGTCGCCCATTTCCGCCTCGGCGTGTTAAAGGACTATACGACCATCGCGATGCTCGTCGTTGCACTTTCTTCCTATTTAATAGGGGACATGCTGCACGTCAGCGGATTTATGGCGACGTTTGTCGCCGGGCTGGTCTGGGGAAATGCGGACACGATGGGTTTGTCGATGGACGACAAGCTGGAGGAAACCGGGGCTTTTGCCGACAATACGAGCATCATGATGCGGATGCTGATTTTCATTATGCTCGGCAGCCAGGTGGATTTTCAGGCGCTCGGCGATTATTTCTGGCCTAGCTTTGCGGCGGTCCTGGTGCTCATGTTCGTGGCCCGACCGCTTACCATCCTGCTCTGCGCGCTGCCTGACCGGAAGGTCAAATGGACTTGGCGCGAGCTTCTGTTCATGATGTGGGTACGCGAGACGGGGGTCATTCCCGCGGCTTTGTCCGGCATGATCGCGGGAATGGGCGTGGCGCATGCCGGGGCGATTTCGGCGATGACGTTCATGGCGATCATGCTCACGATTTTGCTTCAGGCAAGCACGACCGGCCTTGTCGCCCGCAAATTGGGGCTCGAAATCAAATCTGACGGCCAACCCGCATCCGCCGGCTCAAAAGCATAGAACGAGAGGTTCGCCGCTCAAAAAAAGCTGCTTCCGGCCGTAACGAAACGACGGCGGAGAGCAGCTTTTTGGTGTGCAACAGAGGTTAGTTTTTTATGAATGATGCTGCCGGGCAAGTTGGCCGAAGATCGATTTCGTTTCTTCCACCCAGCGTTTGGCGCCGGCGCTGAGCCCGCCGTTGTCGGGATAAATAAGCGAGGTCGTACGCCGCGTTTCCTTCAAATCCGGGACATGGATCGTGGCGAGATCGTTATCCTCGAGCAGCTGGCTCCGCAAATACGATTTCGGCAGCAGCGCGGCGGCCTTGCAGGCCGGAAGCAGCCGGACGATCGCTTCGAACGAGTCCATCTCCATCCGGATGTCCGGCACGACGCCGGCGCGATGAAAAAGATCGTCGGTCAGTTTACGGTACCAGGTTCCGGTTGAGAATATGATCATAGGAAGGCCGTGAAGCATGTCCATGCTTACGTCATCCTTTTCGAGCAGCGGATGGCTTTTCGGAAGCACCAGCTCCAGATGGTCGTCGAACAATGCGGTGCAGCGCAGCCCGGGTTCCTCGATGGAAGAGGCGACGATGCCCGCGTCAAGCTTTTTGTCGCGCACGGCGGAGACGATTTCATGCGTTTTGCCCGTGATCAGCTTCAGCTCGGCCGTCGGGTGTTTTTCCATGAACGCGGTCACGAGCGGCGGCAGGGTCGTCTGCAGGGTGGTGAGGCTGGCGCCGAGCGTAACGGAAATTTGATCGTCGCCTTTGTATTTGGAGATCATTTGCATGAATTTGAGCTTTTGCTGCCGCTGCTCCAATGCGAAGTTGTAGGCGGTTTGCCCGAAAGCGGTAAGCTCCAGCCTTTTGCCGCGCCGATTGAACAGGCTGACGCCCAGCTCGTCCTCCAGCTTTGAAATTTTGCGGGACAGGGCCGGCTGCGACAAATTCAATATCCGGGATGCTTTGTTCAGGCTGGATTGTTCGACAATCGTCGCAAAGACGTCCAAATCCTCGAACATCAGATTCACCTTCCTTCCCATGGAATGGGGGTCAACGTTTATTACATATGCATCTAAATTATAATGATTAATAATTATATTGCAATTCCATTATAAGAAAAAAAAGAGTAACATGAAAAGTGCCACAAGTTGTTCACACTTTCGTGTGCGAACTTCCGTGAAATGTCGGAAAATGAAAAATTGAAAACGTTATAATGTGAGAAAGGGGCACGTCAATCTATGAATGGTTATTATTCCAGAAAGCTGCATTCGCTTCTTGGAGTCATTCCGCTCGGCTTGTTTTTCATCGAGCATGCGCTGACGAACTTCGGCGCATTCGAAGGAGGGCTCGCGCGTTTTAACGCCGGCGTCAAGCTGATCAATGATCTTCCGCTTCTCTGGTTGCTCGAGTGGGGGCTGATCTACCTGCCGCTGATTTACCACGGCGTGTTCGGTTTGTATATCGCCTACCAAGCCAAGCCGAATAACGGGCGCTTTCAGTATTCGCGCAACTGGCGTTACCTGTTCCAGCGGATAACAGGTGTCATCACGTTCGTGTACATCATCTGGCACGTATACGAAACCCGTATTCAGTTGGCGCTCGGCAACATTACCCATGAACAGCTGGGGAGCACGATGCACGACATCTTCGTCCAACCGGGACTGTTCATCCTGTACCTGATCGGCGTCGTATCGGCTTCGTTCCACTTCGCCAACGGCCTCTGGTCTTTCTTCGTCAGCTGGGGCATCACGGTCGGGCCTCGCGCGCAGCGCGTATCGTCTTACATCTGCATGACGTTGTTCGTCCTTGTAAGCGTGATGCTCGTGTTGTCCATGATCGCATTCCGCGGCGCGGAATTCCAGGAAGCAACCGCTTGGCTTGATACCGTAAAGTCAGTTCTTAGTTAAGGAGAGTGAGCAAAAATGGCATCAAACAACATCATTATCGTGGGCGGCGGTTTGGCCGGCTTGATGGCTACCATCAAAGCGGCGGAAGCGGGCGTCCATGTTCACCTGTTTTCGCTTGTCCCTGTTAAAAGATCGCACTCCGTATGCGCGCAGGGCGGCATCAACGGAGCCGTCAACACGAAAGGCGAAGGCGACTCGCCATGGATCCATTTTGACGATACCGTCTACGGCGGGGACTTCCTTGCCAACCAGCCTCCGGTCAAAGCGATGTGCGAAGCGGCTCCGGGCATCATTCACCTCATGGACCGGATGGGCGTCATGTTCAACCGGACGCCTGAAGGTTTGCTCGATTTCCGCCGTTTCGGCGGAACGAAACACCACCGTACGGCCTATGCCGGCGCAACGACGGGCCAGCAGCTGCTGTACGCGCTGGATGAGCAGGTTCGCCGCCACGAGACGGCCGGACTGGTCACGAAGCATGAAAACTGGGAATTCCTTCAGGCCGTCATCGATGACGAGGGCGTTTGCCGCGGCATCGTCGCGCAGGACCTGCGCTCGATGGAAATCCATACGTTCGCAGCCGATGCGGTGATCCTCGCCAGCGGCGGTCCCGGCATCATTTTCGGCAAAACGACCAACTCGGTCATCAACACGGGGACGGCGGCAAGCGCCGTTTACCAGCAGGGCGTATATTACGCCAACGGCGAATTCATCCAAATTCACCCGACGGCCATTCCAGGGGATGACAAGCTGCGCCTGATGTCCGAATCCGCGCGCGGCGAAGGCGGCCGGATCTGGACTTACAAGGACGGCAAACCTTGGTACTTCCTGGAGGAAAAATATCCGGCTTACGGCAACCTCGTTCCGCGGGATATCGCAACCCGGGAAATTTTCGACGTGTGCGTCAACCAAGGCCTCGGGGTCAACGGCGAAAACACCGTCTATCTCGATCTGTCGCATAAAGATCCGAAGGAATTGGACGTCAAGCTCGGCGGCATCATTGAAATCTATGAAAAATTCGTCGGCGACGATCCTCGCAAAATCCCGATGAAAATTTTCCCTGCCGTTCACTATTCCATGGGCGGCATGTGGGTCGACTACAACCAAATGACCAACATTCCGGGCCTGTTTGCGGCCGGCGAATGCGAATACCAATACCACGGCGCCAACCGCCTCGGAGCGAATTCGCTCGTATCCGCGATCTTCGGCGGCATGGTGGCCGGACCAAAAGCGGTCGAATATATCAAAGGCTTGAAGAAGTCCGCGGCGGACGTATCCTCGATCGTCTTCGACCAGTACAAAAAGAAGCAGGAAGACAAATACGAAAACATCCTCAAGATGGACGGAAACGAAAACGCCTATGTGCTGCATAAAGAACTGGGCGAATGGATGACCGCCAACATGACGGTGGTTCGCTACAACGACAAGCTGGAAAAAACGATCGGCAAAATCAAGGAATTGAAAGAACGCTACAAAAACATCAACATCAACGATAAATCGCGCTGGAACAATCCGGGGGCATCCTTTACCCGCCAGCTGTGGAACATGCTTGAGCTGGCCGAAGCGATGACGCTGGGAGCGCTGCTGCGCAACGAAAGCCGCGGTGCGCACTACAAGCCGGAATTCCCGGACCGCAACGACGAGGAGTTCCTGAAAACGACCAAGGCGGCCTGGACGCCGGACGGTCCGGAAATTTCCTATGAGGCGGTCGACGTGTCGCTCATCCCGCCGCGGATCCGCGACTATTCCAAAGACAAGTAAGAAGGGGGATTTGACATGGCGGAACAAACTGCTTCTACCAAAAAAGTGAAGTTTATCATTACCCGTCAGGACAGCCCGGAATCGGCGCCGTACACCGAGGAATTCGAGCTTCCTTATCGCCCGGGGATGAACGTAATCAGCGCGCTGATGGAAATTCAGCGCAATCCTCAGAATGCCAAAGGCGAAAAAGTCGCCCCGGTATGCTGGGAATCCAACTGCCTCGAAGAGGTTTGCGGCGCCTGCTCCATGGTGATCAACGGCAAGCCGCGCCAGGCGTGCGCGGCGCTGGTCGATAAGCTGGAGCAGCCGATCCGCGTGCAGCCGATGCGGACCTTCCCGGTCGTTCGCGACCTGGTCATCGACCGCAGCCGGATGTTCAACGCTTTGAAGCGCGTCAAGGCGTGGATTCCGATCGACGGCACGTACGATCTGGGTCCCGGACCGCGCATGGCCGAGAAAAAACGCCAATGGGCATACGAGCTGTCCAAGTGCATGACCTGCGGCGTTTGCCTCGAAGCCTGCCCGAACGTCAACGACAAATCCGACTTCATCGGGCCGGCGGCCATTTCCCAGGTTCGCTTGTTCAACGCCCATCCGACGGGCGAAATGAACGCGGACGAACGGCTGGACGCCCTGATGGACGACGGCGGCATCGAAGGCTGCGGCAACTCGCAGAATTGCGTGCGTTCCTGTCCGAAAGGCATTCCGCTCACCACATCCATCGCGGAAATCAACAAGCAGACGACCAAGCATTTGTTCAAAAAATGGCTTAGCGTATAACGTTCAGCCCAAGCGTAAAGCCCCTCCGCCATCGCTGCAGTGAACTGCAGGGCGGAGGGGCTTTTTGCTGCGGAATCGCTCAAGGATCGGCCGTACGGACGAAATATGTGACGAAATGCCCGCCCGGGGGTAATGCAAATTAAAGAAATTTTTACAAATCCAAGGCTTACCGGGGCCGCAAGGACAAAAAGCACCCGGGACTCCGTAACGGGCGGGAGCGTGTTCGATCATGACGTGGTGGATGTGGCTTTTGAATATCGCGGGTTTATTGGCGTTGATGGCCGTTTTTTACCGGCTGGAGAAAAAATGGACGAGCAAGGCGGTGCTGCTGGCGCCCGTCATCATTTACGTGCTGGTGTCGCTGGAGGATTTGTTCGGCCTGATCGACCTGATGAGCATCGTGCCGGGACGCGGGGGCATGAGGGCGCTAATCCTGCTGTTTTGCCTTGCCTCCGTCATTTTTTACATATTGTACATTTTTAACGGCATTGCCGAGTCCGCGCTGAAAAAAAGGAAGTTTTACATGAAGACGCTGCTGATTCGGATCAGCGCGGCCGCACTCATGTGCGTGTGCTTTTTTACGATCATTTATACGTCGATTTACAAGCTGTTCGGACAAAATGCGTTTGACGGGGAAAACATCGGCAGCGATCTTGTCAGCCAGCTGGTTTCTTTCCTCTATTTCAGCGTGGCGACCTTTGCGACCGTCGGATATGGCGACATATCGCCCGTGGACAGCACGTCCCGGCTGGCGGTCATCATGGAAGTATGCTTCAGCTTCATTACCGTGGCGTACGCTCTGTCGATGCTGACCGAATTCCGGCGGATTTTTAGCCCGGGACCCGACGACAAGCTGCCGGAGGAGCTGTAGCGAGGGGCCAGGCTTTACGGCTTCATCAGCTTGCGCAACAGTTTGAGCCCGTTTTTGGAGGACGGGTAACGGAAGGCGATATCGAAACGGGTCGTCTGCTTCAGGACGCTTTTGTAATGCGTGAAGGTGTCGAAGCTGCCTTTCCCGTGATAGGCCCCCATGCCGCTTTCGCCGACGCCGCCGAACGGCAGGTAGGGGGTGGCGATATGCATCAGCGTGTCGTTGACGCAGCCGCCGCCGTAGGAGACGCTGCCGACAACCGCCTTCTCGATCCCGGCATCCCGGGTGAACAGATACAAAGCAAGCGGCTTGGGACGGGCGTTAATCATGTCCACGGTTTCCTGGATGTCGTCGTATTCCAGGATCGGCAAAATCGGGCCGAAGATTTCCTCCTGCATGACGGGCATATCCCATGCCGCTTGATCCAGAAGCGTCGGCTCGATGCGGAGACGGTCCGGATCCGTCCGGCCGCCTGCGGCGATGCTGCCGCTTTCCAGGAAGGATACAAGCCTTTTGAAATGTTTTTCGGAAACGATGCGGCTATACGACGGGTTAAATAACGGATCGGGTCCGTAAAGCTCCCGGATGGCTTCCCGCAGGTGCGGGATGAGCTTGTTTTTGATGCTGCGGTGCGCCAGCACATAGTCCGGGGCAATGCAGGTCTGGCCGGCGTTCGTGAATTTGCCGAAAACGATGCGCCGGGCGGCGAGCTTAAGCTCGGCATCTTCGTGGACGATGCAGGGGCTTTTGCCGCCGAGCTCGAGCGTCAGCGGAATAAGCCGTTCGGCGGCTGCCTGCATGACGATTTTGCCGACGTTGACGCTGCCGGTAAAAAAGATGTAGTCCACGGGCTGGGCCAGCAGCTCCTGGCTGACATCCGGCCCGCCTTGCACCACGGCCACGTATTCCTCGCCGAAGATGCCGCCGAGCATGTCGGCCAACAGCGCCGACGTGGCGGGGGTGAGCTCCGAAGGCTTCAGCAGCGCGGTGTTTCCGGCCGCCAATGCCCCGATAAGCGGGGATACGGCGAGCTGGAACGGGTAATTCCACGGGGCTATAATCAGCGCGGTGCCGTAAGGTTCGGGGATGATTCGGCCTCGGCTTCCGATATGCGTCAATGCGGTTCGGACCCTTTTGGGCGCCATCCAGCGGCGCAGATGTTTGAGCGTAAAGGCCAATTCTTCGTACACGATGCCGATCTCCGTGGAAAAGGCTTCGAACTCACTTTTGTTCAAATCGTTGTTCAGGGCTTCGATGATCCTTTTCTCGTTTGCGGTCAGCGCGTCCCGCAGCTTTTTGAGCTGCTCCAAACGATAAGCCAAGGGGCGCGTCATGCCGCTTTTGTAAAAATGTTTTTGTTTCTGAATCAGGCTTGACATGGTATCGTTAGACATAGGGAATCATCCTTTTCCTTTGATCTATTTGGATTGATGGAGAACGGATAAGTATTTTTGGCAAATGCCGTTCTTTCTGGAAACGGTCTCAGGGTTCGAATCATCAACGTAAAAAGACGCTTTTCTTATCATTATTATACAGGGAGCGGGCAAGCGATGAAAAACAGTCCAAAGTCCGGCAGGATGACGCGCAGGGCGTTTTTGAAGCGCTCGGGGGCGGCTATTTTGGGCGCCGGCATGCTGGCCGGGGGATACGCCTCGTTTTGGGAGCCCGTGCAGCTGGACATCGTCCACCCGTCCTTCCGCTGCCCCAGGCTTCCGGCCGCATTTGACGGGATTCGGATTGCGCATTTCAGCGACCTCCATCTGGGTTTCTACTCCAGGAAAAGCGTGATTGCCCGGCTCGCCGAAGCGATCGAAAGCGAAGCGCCCGATCTGGTCCTTTTTACCGGGGATGCGGTGGATTCGGAGGCGGACGCTTTGCCCGAGTATCTTCCGCTGCTGGCTTCCATGAACGGGGCGCTCGGCAAGTTTGCGATCCTCGGCAACCATGATTACATGACCCGCCCGGATTTGGTCGCCGACATGCTGAAGGCCGCAGGCTTTCAAGTCTTGAGAAACGGGAGCGCCCTTGTGGAGCGGCGAGGAGAGGCGATCGCCATCGTGGGCCTGGATGACGGGTTAAAGGGTTTCCCGGACCCCGTAAAGGGGCTTGGCGGCGTTCCCGACGGCCTGTTTACGCTGCTGATGATGCATGAGCCGGATTATGCGGACACGGCGGCCGCGTACCCGTTCGACATGCAAATATCCGGACACAGCCATGGAGGACAGGTCCGGGTTCCGCTCATCGGAGCGATGCTCACGCCGCCGGGAGCAAGACGTTACGTGATGGGAGCCTACGCGGTCGGGGAGCGGGCCATGCCGCTTTACGTCAACCGCGGCATCGGCGAAACCCATTTGCCGATACGTTTCCTGTGCACGCCGGAGCTGACCATGATGACGCTGAGGTCGGGAAACGCCTGAATCATGCAGCGATGCAAAGGAGAGGAAGCGGATGTTCGCGGAAAAGTTTCGGTTTTCGCCCGAATTGACGGGGGAGCGCCTGGCGCTCCGGCAGGTCGAGAAAAAGGATGCCCCCGCTTTGCTTGGCATCCTCTCCGATCCGCAGGTCATGAAATACGTCACGCAAGGATCGCTGTTCAGCTTCGGGCGGTCGCGCCGCGTGGCCGCGGAGCTATTGAACGACAGCCGTCCGGATTCGATGCATTACGGCATATGGATTCCGGGGACGAACGTTCCCGTCGGGGTCGTGTCGCTGCAAAACTGGAGGCAGGAGCAAATGGACGCCATGATCGGCTACATGCTCGACCGGAGGTTTTGGCAGCAGGGATTGGCGACCGAAGCGGTAGGCGTGCTGCTGCAGTATGTTTTTTCCGGGCTGCGGCTGCATCGGGTAGAAGGGCGGTGCCATGCGGTCAATACCGCTTCGGAACGCGTCATGCAAAAAAACGGGATGGTGCTGGAGCGTACGTTCTCCCATAAAAGGATGTTTTTTGCGGCACCGCTCGAGATGAAAATTTACAGCCTTACGAACCTGCAATACCAGGCCCTTCAGGACAAGGGCATGATAAGCGACGGTAAGGATTTGAAGGGAGATTCAGCACAGCAAAGTGAAGGCAGAAAGATGGTTTAAACATCCGGCAGGCATTTTGATCAGCTCAGCGGGGGCAACCCTGTTGTGGGGCAGCGCGCTGCCGGTCATCAAGATCAGCTATGGGCATTTTCATATCGATTCCAAGGACGTGTTCGGGGAATGGGTGTTTGCGGGCTACCGGTTTGCGCTGGCGGGACTCATTTTGATCCTTCTGGCCATGCTGACGGGACAGACCCGGAATCCGGGGCGCAAGCCGCTTCCCATGCCCCGCCTCGCACGGCTCGGTTTCATCCAAACCTTTTTGCAGTACCTCGTGTTGTACGCGGGACTCAGCTACAGTTCCGGCATCGAAGGCTCCATTTTGGTGGGCTCCACCTCGCTGTTTCAAATTTTGTCGGCACGGCTTCTGGACAAGTCGGAAGGGTTGAACCCGGCGAAATGGATGGGGCTGCTGCTCGGATTCCTCGGCATTCTGGTAATGGGTTTTGCGCAGCAGGGCGTGCAGTTCCATTTCGGCATCGGCGCCGTCCTGCTCTTGGCATCGGCCGCTTTCGGCGGATTCGGCAACGTGCTTTTCCGCAAGGAAAGCGTGAGCGAATCCGTCATGGCGCTGACGGGAAAGCAGATGCTCGCCGGCGGCCTGGGGCTTCTCGCCGTAGGGGCCGTCCGAAGCGGCATCGCGCCGTTTTCCTTTGACGCCAAAGGGTGGCTGCTCCTCATGTACCTGTCCGTGCTTTCCGCCGCAGGGTTTGCGCTGTGGAACACGGTCATGAAATATAACGCGGTCGGCAAAGTATCCTTATACCTGTTCCTGATTCCGGTTTTCGGCGTCCTGCTGTCGGCGGTGCTGCTGGATGAACGCGTGTCGGCCTGGATCGGGCTGTCGCTTGGCCTGGTCGTTGCCGGCATCCTGATCGTGAACCGTTCCGGTCAAGCAGGGAATCAAAAGCGGATCGTTAAAAAAGGGGTCGAAAAAAGCCTGTAACGGAAGCTTGCAACGGGGGAATGGTTTTGTAACATAAATGAAATATTGCTGTTATGCGTCTCTAACAGAGACGGGGTACACTTATTGCATGACCCCCTTTTTGAAAATATAAATGATGTTTTGAGGACCCGCTCGTGACGGGTCCATTTTTTTTGCGTTAGATAGCAGCGGATTACAGCGGCACGCTGATCTTTTGCTTGTTTTTGAAATACACCCATTCTTTGAAGCCGATTTCCTTCAGCCGCGCGGCCACTTGGTTCAGCTCGTCGCCCACCCGGGAAGGTTTGTGCGCGTCCGAGCCGAACGTCACGTCGACGCCGAAATGCAAGGCGCGCGCAAGAATCGCGTCGGAAGGGTACCAGCCCCCGCTCAGCTTCGTTTTGCCGGAAGTGTTGATTTCGATCGCTACCCCGTTTTCCGCGATGACCTGCAGCGTTTCGTCCAACATCCGTTCGGCGGGAATATCGGAAAAAGCGGGATAATTTCCTTTCATGGCGTCGATATGGCCCAAAAATTGAAAGAGGCCGCTTCGCGCCGAATCCTGGATCAGCCGGTAATAGTCTTCCTTGACTTCGATTTGCTGCTGATCGCTTAGCTTTTTCCACCGGTTTTTATTGAAAATGCTGATGCCCCCCACGTTGTGCACCGACCCGATGATGTAGTCGAACGGGTAATTGGACAGCACCTTGCGGTAGGTTTCGAAATGCTCGGGAAAATAGTCGGATTCGATGCCGAGCAGCACGTCGATTTTGCCCTCGTATTCTTTTTTCAGCTCCAGCACTTCTTCGACGTAGTTGGCGATTTCGGATTTCCCCATGGCGATTGCCGGAAACGCCTGCTCTGCTTTTTCCCCGAAATAAGGGGTGTGGTCGGAAATGCCGATGGCCTGCAGCCCGGCGGAAATGGCGGCTTCGACGTAATCGCGGATCGTGCCGTCCGCATGGCCGCAGCGGAAATGGTGGGTATGAAGATCGAATTTCATCCTGCAGTCTCCCTTCGCTATAATAGATGCCCCAATTTATTCGGAGCTGATGAACTGGGTTTCCGGCATGCCCTTGAGATCGCTTAAAAACTGCTGCATAGCGGAGTTCAAATATTTTCCGGATTTGTAGATCACGCCGACGGGATGGCTGACCTCGAGCTCCCTGAGCGGGATGATTTTGAGGGTGCCGTGGCGGAGCTCGCTTGCGACCGATTGTTTGGACATGATGGCCGCGCCAAGGTCGATTTCGACCATCCGTTTGATTTCCTCGCTGCTGGACAGCTCCATGACCACGTTGGGGACGATGCCGTGTTTTTTGAATATGTCGTCGCTGAACTTTCTGCCGACCGTATCCTGGGACAGCAGGATCAGCGGCGTATCCTGAAGAACGTCCATCGATACCGTCGTTTTGCGGGCAAGGGGATGCCTCGGGGACACGATCAGCTCGAAGGTGTCGTAATAAAGCACGGATGTAATCAAATTGGGATTGCGTTCAATCAAGTAACCGATGCCGACATCGATCTGGCCGTTTTCCACGCTCGTATAAATTTGGGAGGAGGCCATGGACTGGATCGACGTTTTGATCAGCGGGAACTGGTTCTGAAAATAGGAAAGCACCCGGGGCAGGATTTGGATCGCGATGGAGGTCGTCGTGCCAAGCACGATATGCCCCTGCGGGATCTGATCCAGATCGGACAGCCGCTGCTTCAACTCCTCCACGACGGCCAAAATCCGCTCGGCATGTTCAAGGAACACTTGCCCGCGGTCGGTAAGGGTTACCGGCTGATTCCGGTCGACCAGAACGGTTTTGAACTCGTCCTCCAAGCTTTTGATTTGGGCGGATACCGCAGGCTGGGTCAAATTGAGCAGTTCTCCGGCTTTGCGGAAACTCATCGTCTTCGAGATGGTAATCAGTGTCTCCAGTTGACTGATGTTCATGCAGTTCCTCCTTAGACTCTTATTTGTACCCTCAGGATTTTGCAAATCCTCACCTTAACTGAGCCTCGACCCAATGTATATCCTTTAATTATATGGGATTCGGAAAGTGACGGCAATGCCGCTCGGCTTAAGGGTTCGGGCTTTGCCCGGAAAGCAGGGCCTGCCGGAGAAGGAAAAAATGCATCTACAAAATTCGCCAAGGTCTTCAAAATTATGCCTTAAGGACCGATATACATATCAGGATTCGGCCTCTTACAATTCTTAAATAGGAAAAAGGGATTAATCATAAGGGTAATTATACCCTAGTTATTAAACCGGATATGAATTTTTCGTGATTTGTGAAGGGGTTTCACGTATAATTGGTTCAAACGGGAATGGGACTTTTGGAGCGTAGTGCTGCCATTTATCTGGAAGGGGTGTTAAACATTAATGAAAGCGGAGGTTATTAATCCTTTTCTGGAATCCGCACGGCTTGTCATTGAGCAGGTGATACAGGTATCCCCTTCGACGGGAAACCTGGGGGTCAAGACGGTCGAGTTTATTCAGGACCATATATGGATTCAAATCGGAATGACCGGACAGTTGAACGGAAACATCATGTTCGGCATCCATGAGCGCGTGGCGCTACGCATGGTTTCCGTCATGATGGGAGGCTACGTGCTGACGGAAATGGACGAGATGGGGCAAAGCGCCATTTCCGAGCTTGGCAACATGATCAGCGGCAACGCGAGCACCATTTTGTCCAATCAAGGCGTCAGCGTCGACATTACGCCGCCGAAGGTGGTCAAAAGCGAGCATGTGACGTCGGTTTTTCCGCAAAAAGCGCTCAGCATCCCTCTTGTAATGGACGGAATCGGGGAGCTGGACATTCAGGTCATGATTTCCTAGAAAAACGCAGTCCTAAGCGGGTCCCGGCCGGTTCGTTCCGGTGGATTTTCTCCCGGCGGCAGTTTCTGCTATCTTTAGAGGAGAAGCAAAAAGCGCATCGCGGGCATGGCCCGTTAGGATGCATCGCTTAGGAGGAGGTCGGGAACATGTTAAAGGATAAAGTGGTTTTCATTACCGGGGCTTCCAGCGGAATCGGCCTGTTGACGGCGCAAATGCTCAGCGAAAAGGGAGCGGTACCGGTCCTGGCGGCGCGCTCCGGGCGCAAGCTGGCCGAAGCTTCCGCAGGCATTGCCGGGAAACACGGGATCAAGACGCTTGACGTGACCCGGGAAGACGAAGTGAAGCGGGCGGTCGAAGAAGTGATACGGGAGTACGGGCACATCGATATTTTGCTGAACAACGCGGGGTACGGCAAATTCGAGCCTGCGACGGACATGCCTTCCGCGGAATTCGAGCGGATGATGGACGTCAATTATATGGGAACGGTGCGCTGCGCCAAGGCGGTGCTTCCCCATATGCTTGAACGCCGGAGCGGACAAATCGTCAACGTCGCTTCCATGGCCGGAAAAATCGGCACGGCGAAGTCGACCGCCTATACGGCGACGAAACATGCGGTGCTCGGCTTCAGCAACGCCCTGCGCCAGGAGCTGCGCGGCACGGGAATTACGGTGTCTACCGTCAACCCGGGCCCCATCGACACGCCTTTTTTCGATATCGCGGATCCTTCGGGAGGCTACGTAAGCAACGTCAAATGGCTGATGATGAAGCCGGAGCACGTGGCCCGCAAAATGGTGCGCCTGATGGATACCCGAAAGGAAGAGCTGAACCTGCCGCTCAAAGCAGCCGCGGCCATGCGTTTGTACCAGCTGTTCCCGCGCCTGTCGGATCGGCTTACCTATCGGATGATGAATAAAAAATGACAGGCCGGCTCGGCATAGAGCCGGTTTTTTCACGTCCTCCGCCGTACGCGCAAATTAATTTTTTGGTGCGGCGGCCCTTTTATCATATAATGGTTAAGAATGACTTCTATAAAAGGATGGAATGGAATGAACCCAACTTCGTTTACAGCGCTGGGCATTGAACAATCTTTGATGGACAGCTTATCGGAATACGGCATTACGGATCCGACCCCGGTGCAGGCGGAAGCGATTCCCGCGATTTTGAAAGGGGCGGACGTGCTTGCCCGTTCCCAGACCGGGACCGGCAAAACGCTTGCCTATCTGCTGCCGATCCTGCAGGGCATCGACGCCCAGCGGAAATCGGCGCAAAAGCTCGTGATCGCGCCGACGCAGGAGCTTGCCATGCAAATCGTCAGGGAAGGCGAAAAATACGGACAAAACCTCGGCATCAACGTGCTTGGATTGATCGGCGGCGCGGCCCTGAAACGCCAGGTGGAAAAGCTGAAGCAGCACCCCCAGCTTCTCGTCGGGACGCCGGGAAGAATCCGGGAACTGATCGAAATGCGCAAGGTGAAAATGCATGAAGTAAACACGATCGTCGTGGATGAAGTCGATCAGGTGTTTCAGCTTGGCGGCGCGGCCGATGTCGACCGCATCCTCCGGAGCGCGCTCCGGGACCGGCAGCTCGTGTTTTTGTCGGCGACCGTCAGCGAGGAAACGGCGGCGCTCGTCAAACGCGAGATGAACGCTCCGGTCGAAATCGGCATCGATCCCGACCAGTCGACCGCCAAAGGGCTTGAGCATTATTATTTTGCCGGCGACGAACGGGATAAAATCGAGACGCTGCGCCGGGTGATCCGCCATTACGATCCGAAAAAGGCGATCGTGTTCGTCAATCAGACGGAAACCATCGCCGAAGTGCAGGGCAAATTGAATTATATGGGGCTTTCGGCAGAGGGGTTGTACGCGGATGCGGATAAGCTGACCCGAAGCAGGGTGCTCTCCGGTTTCCGCAGCGGCAAGTTCAAGGTGCTGGTCGCGAGCGACGTCGCCGCCCGCGGTCTCGACATCGAAGGGCTCGAGATGGTCGTCAACTACGATCCGCCTGCCGACTCGGAGCACTACGTGCATCGGGCCGGCCGTACCGGTCGCATGGGGCGCAGCGGCCTCGTTCTCTCCTTGGTGACGCACCGGCAAATTTTCATCATGAACAAATTTGCCAGGGAGCTCGGCATAACGCTGGAAGAGCGCAGGCTGTACGGCGGCAAAGTGCTGAAACCCGGAGCGCTGCCCGGCGGGCGCGGTCCGTCCGGAACGCGTAAGCCTTCGAACCAGAAAACGACGGCGGACGTGTCGGGGAGCGGGGAAGGCAGAAACCGCATAGCCAAGGAAGAAACGCGCCGGGCAACGGGCCCGGCCAAAGGCAAAAACGAAGGGATCCGCGGCGGCAAGCAGCCGGAACGAAAAGGCAGCGAGCGGGACCGCGACCGGAAAAACAAAGGGGCTCCCAAATGGCTGAAAGACAAAAAACGTCCATAAGCGGATGAGCCGGGTATTTTTTTGGAGGTGATGCAATGAACGGAAATACGGTGCTGGATATTCAAGGCTTGAGCGGCGGATACAGCTTGAACCGCCCCGTGCTGCATGATGTGTCCTTTCAGGTGAATCCGGGCGAAATGGTCGGCTTGATCGGGCTGAACGGCGCGGGAAAAAGCACGACCATGAAGCATATTCTCGGGCTGATGACTCCCCAAAAAGGAGAGATTCGCGTCAGGGGGAAAAAACGGGACGAAGATTCCGAAACCTATCACGGCTCCCTGGCATTCGTACCGGAGTCTCCGCTGTTATACGATGATATGACCGTCCGCGAGCATCTCGAATTCACGGCGAGGGCCTACAACGTTCCGCGCGGCAATTACGAAGAACGCGCGGACAGGCTTTCCCGGATTTTCCGGATGCAGGACAAGATGGACAGTCTTTCGACGCAGCTGTCCAAAGGCATGCGGCAGAAGGTCATGATCATGTGCGCCTTCGTCGCCCGCCCGTCGCTGTACATTATCGACGAGCCGTTTCTCGGACTCGATCCGCTCGGCATCCGGTCTTTGCTTGATTTTATGGTTGAATTGAAAGAGGGGGGCTCTTCCATTCTGCTGAGCTCCCATATCCTGTCGACGATCGAAAACTACTGCGACCGGTTTGTCGTGCTGCATCAGGGAAGCATTATTGCGCAGGGGACGCTGGAAGCGATCGAAGCGCAGGCCGGAACGACCGGGGCAGGGCTGGAAGATATGTTTTATACCCTCGTGCAAGGCAGGGATTGACGATGGACTTGATGAAGTTAAGGGCCGAGCGCCGGAGCCGCTTCTGGGGGAAAGAAGTGCTGCCGTATCTCGGTTATGTACTGCAAAGCGGGGTCGCGGCGCTGATGCTGTTCGCGTTGATCGTTTTTTCGGCATGGTATACGTCCCTGGTGCAGCATATTCCGGCGGGGCTCCCGATTCGCTGGATCATGCTCGTATTATTGGTGCCGCTGACGGTCAACAGCAGCTTCAGAACCTATCTCGCGCCGGCGGACACCGTATTCCTGCTGCCGCAGGAATCCCGGATGAAAAGCTATTTTCAAGGAAGCTGGACCAGCGGGGTCGTGTACAAACTGCTGGGACTCGCCCTCATCTTTCTCATTTCGTGGCCGATTTACGTCCGGAGCGACGGACAGCCCAAGCCGTTTTGGCTGTTCCTGCTCGTTCTGATCGCACTGAAGCTGCTCGCCAGCTACGGCTGCTGGAAGGAGCTGCGCATGGTTTCCCGGCGCGCCGCATTTGCCTATAGAGTGCTGCGCTACGTCGTGCTTGCGCTTTGCGTCGCGGCATGGATCTGGCAGCCGGCAGGCCGGAGCCTGATATTTATCGTGCTGCTTGCGGCTACGTATACCGCTGCGCTTCGACTTCCCGCCAAACACCCCGTCGCATGGGAAAGGCTTATTGCCCAGGAGAAAATCCACAGCGGGCGGGTGCTGATGGTGCTGGGGTGGTTCGTCAACGTTCCGGGACGGGAGCAGCGCGTTTATGCCAGAAAGTGGCTTTCGTGGGCGGGAAACAACATTCCGTGGAAGCCGGAAGCGGCTTACCGGTATTTGCTGATGAAAAGCTTTGTGCGCAGCGACATTCTCGGCATCGTGTTCAGGGTCGGCGTTTTGGCGGCGTTTTTGGCTTGGTGGCAGCGCGGAAGCAACGTCGGCATCGGCATCTATTGGTTTTTCGTGTTTCTGGCAGGCATCCAGCTGTCGTCGCTGCTGCGTTTTCACAGCGAATCTTTCTGGCTTCACGTCTATCCGATCGCGCCGGGCAGCCGGCGAAGGAATGCCATCAAACTTGCGTTTCAGATTCAACTGACGTTTGCGGCAGTCACATGGCTTCCGCTGCTCGGGGCCGGGCTCGAACGAATGGGGACCGTGCTCGTGGCGCTGCTTGGCGGGATCGTTCTTTGCCTGTTGTCCCGATTCTTTGCAAGCAGGAAAAAGACGGAAGACGATGAGGACGACGAATAACGCGCAAGTATCGAAAACAAAAAGGCAGAAGGCCGGAATCCCGGCCTTCTGCCTTTTTAAGCGGTGCTTATCGATGCCTGTAAGTCAAGGGTATGCGATTATACCCAGAAAGAACGAGTGATGATAACCAAGAGGATGAAGAGAACCAGGATAGCACCCGTGTTACCGAATAATCCAGGTCCACAACCGTATCCGTATCCGCCTCTTACTTCTTCGCTCATTGTTCATTCCCCTTTACTTTGGATTGTTTTGCGTTACACGGTATCTTATGTCTCGGGGAAAGACTGTGCTTGGGCAATCACCCGTTCCTGACTAAAAAATCTATTCCAGGCGCCTTATTTCCGTAAATCGGCAATGCCTTTGTACACGAGGTCAAACAAGTCCTCCAGGTATTCCTCTTCGATGCAGGAAAACGCGATGCGAAGGTCATGTTCGCCGAGCGCGATCGTTCCGACGCCGTACTGATGGAGGATATGCGTGCGGAGCTCTTCGGCGGAAACGTCCTTCAGCTTCAGGCACATGAAGTAACCCGAGTTGAACGGGTAATATTCCCACACGTCGCCGTATTTTCCGCTGTCGAGCAGCGCCTTGACCTTGTTGGCGCGGCCTTTCATGATTTGGAATTTTTCTTCCTTCTGGGCTTTGAACTCCGGCGATTTAAGCGCATCGAGCACGAACGTCTGGGAAGGATGGGAGCAGCTGGAGACGGTGGCGCGGATGATGCCGAGCGTTTTTTGTTCCAGCGCGTTCAGCACGTCTTTGCTTTCGGATGCATAGGTAATGAAGCCGACGCGGAAGCCCCAGACGAATTCCTCTTTGGTCGCGCCGTCGACCTTGACGGCCAGGACGCGCGGATGAAGATCGGCAAGCTTGCCGAACAACGATTCCTTCAAGGAATCCTCGAAAAAGAGTCCGAAATAAGCGTCGTCCGTTACCACGACCACGTTGATGCCCGCTTCCGCCGCTTCCTTGACGGCCGCAACGATTTCATCGCCTTCCTTAAGGCCCGGCGTATACCCCGTCGGGTTGTTCGGGAAGTTGAGGATCACGATCGCTTTGCCTTTGTCTTTTTGCGCTAACAGTGCCTCGCGCAGGCCTTGGCTGTTGAACGTCATTTCGTCCGTAAAAAGCGGATAATTGACGATCTCCGCGTGGCGGCGGATGCCGAAGGTCAGCTCATAGTTCTCCCAGTTTTTGTCCGGGAAAATGACGGCGTCCCCTTCATCGACGAACAGGTCGGCAACGATGCTCAGCCCGTGCGTCAGCGCGTTGGTCACGATCGGGCTGCTGAGCGATTTTCCTTCCAGCGAAGGATTTTCCTCCTTCATCTTGGCAAGCCAGGCGGTCCGGAGCTCCGGTTTGCCGGCAGGCGGCGCGTACGGATAAAGGTCCTTCGGCTGATAGGCGGACAGCTTGCTTTGGATGACGTCCAAATGCATCGGAATGCCGCCTTCGGTCGCAATGCCGATCGTCGCGTTGTACTTTTTGGCATGGCCGGCAGCTTCGGCGGATTGGCTTAGAATGCCTTCTTTCGGAAAGTAGATCTCCTTGCCCAGCGTGGACAGCATGTCGTATACATGCGGATTGCCGGATTTGATGCTTTCGTTCAATTGTTCAGCAGGTCGGTTTACCATGTCTTCCATCCTTCCAAATCGGTTGTAAGTTCGGAAATGCCGTGGGATTTCCATGTCAGGTTTCCGTTTTCACTGCCTTACATTATATCATTTGCCGCCCGAACCGTCACGGACAAAACCGCTTTGGACAGGGATATCATTCGATATTTTCCATGGATTGGCACGGCGATTCGTTTTTCTTCCGGGGACGTTCCGGAACGCTGCTGCGGACGAGCTCCGCCGTTTCAAGGTCTCGTTCCCGGTTCCGGGCTTCCAGCCCGCAGAGGATTTGGCGTCTTTCGCCTTCTTCCAGGTTTTGGCCGAATTTGAATTTGGCGGTGAGGCGTTCCGGAACGATTTTGACGACGGCCACGTTGCGCAGTCTCGGAGCATATACCGGATGGTCGGCATCGATCGGATCATAGCCGCCTTCCGGCTGGAGTTTGTGCATCAGCAGCGTGAACACCGCCGCTTTTTCGCGCACGTCGGTCACGATTTCGGCCCGTCCGCTTACCGTGACGCTTTTGAAATACGTCGTGGCCGGACAGGCAAGATTGGGATCCGTGAAGTAGGACGGAATGAGGGCATATTCGTCGGCGACGCTGAAGCTGACCATGGGGCTCGCTTTCAAATGGTTCATTTTTTCGCCGATCCGGCTGCCGTGAAAATAAAATATCCCCTGATCGTATACGAAGTTGAGCGGCGTCACCCGCGGACGTCCGTCCTCCCCGACCGTGCCGAGAAAGCCGAAGCTCATCCCGGACAAAAATGCTTCGATTTCCTTTTCTTCGTCAACGCTGAATTCATCTCTTCTCATCTGGTTTCCCTCCAATATTTCTTTTGCGGGTATCGCAGCCCTTCAAGCCGCGAAAGCTTGTTGTCAGCATAATGGAGACATTGACAATAAAAAAGATCCAATTTAGATTAATTTTAATAGTCCAATTTTGCCTTTCGAACAAAGGAGACGACGGGGATGGAATTGACGCTCCATATGGAGGCATATCTCGACCGACACCGATTCAAATACCTGGCGCTGTATCATGCGTTAAGGGAGGCCATCCAGGAGGGCCGCTTGCCCGGCGGCATGAAGCTGCCGTCGACCCGCGAGATGGCGGAGCGGTACGGCTTGTCCCGCGGGGCGGTGGCCCAAAGTTATGACATGCTGATGGCCGAAGGGTACGTATATGCCGAAACGGGCCGGGGGACTTTCGTCACGGATGCGGGCTATTCTCCGCCGTCGACGGAAAAAATAAAGGAAACGCCGATCAAGCTTTCCCAATGGGGGCAGCGGCTGCTCCGCATCCCGAACATGCCGCTCGATGCCGCGAAGCGGGCGGAGATCAGCTTCATCAACCAGCCGCTCGAGATGAGCCGTTTCCCGTACGAAGAGTGGCGGAGCGCCTTGTCTTTTGCCGGGGGGCGCAAAGGAATCGGCCTGCAGCATAAAGCGCCCCCGGAAGGGGACGGACAGCTGCGCGAGGCGATCGCTTCCCATTTGCGCGTGACGCGGGGCATTATGGCCCGTCCGGAGCATGTCGTCCTTTTTAACGGTTCGATGCAGGCCATCGTTTTGCTTTTTCAGCTGCTGATGAACGATGGGGAGGCCGCCGTCGTTGAAAATCCGGGATTCCACGGCATCCGGCGGGCGGTCGAGGCCTGCGGCGGTAACCTCATTCCGGCGGCGGTCGACCGGCAGGGAGTGCGGCCGCAGGAGTGGGATGCGGGCATTTTGTTCGTGACGCCGAGCAGGCAGTACCCGACGGGGGCCGTGCTCAGCCTGAAGCGGCGGCGGCAGCTTCTCGACTGGGCGCAGCGGCATGATGCGGTCATCATCGAGGACGATTACGACAGCGAATTCCGTTTTGGCGGGCGTCCGATCGAGCCGCTGAAAACGCTCGATACCCAGGAGCGGGTCATTTATATCGGCTCCTTCTCCCAGACGATGTTTCCCGGCCTGAGGCTGGGGTTTGCGGTTCTGCCGGAAGGGCTGGTCGAGGCCGCTGTGCGCGCCAAATCGCTGTATGAGCCGATGTCGCCGGGGCTGCTGGAACAGCGGGCGCTCGCCAGGTTCATGTCCAAAGGAAGCTACATGCGCCATTTGCGCCGTCTAACCCGGTTGTATGGGGCGCGGCACGGACATTTCTGGGGACTGATGCATGCGCTCGCCGGGGATCTTTTCGAACTGATGCCCGGCGATGCCGGGCTGCATGTGTATGCGAACTGGCTGAAGTCCGCGGATGAATACGAGGCGTTTCGCGGCGCAGCGGTCCGCCGGGGCGTTGTATTCCGGGATGCGCAGGCGTATTGGATGGGACAGGGGCCTCCGGCGGCCTGTTTCGGGTTCGCCCATCTGACGGAGGAACAGATCGCGGACGGCGTCCGAAGGCTGGTGCTTGCGTGGCAGGATGTGCAAAATTTCTCGTGAAAGGGTATCATGATAGATGGATTTGCGCTTCAGTAAATATCATAAGGGGGAATGACGCCATGCTGCATGCGTCGCCGTCTTCTTTTCAAATACTGCCTTCGCTGGCGAAAATCGTATGCGAGCCGGGATGGAAATGGCAGAAACGCGAAAAAGCGCTGGAGAACTACGATTTGTTTTATGTATGGAGCGGGGAAGGAACGGTGATCCGCAACGACGAGCCGTTTGAGGTCGGCAAAGGCAGCTGCTTTTTGTTCAGGCCGGGGGATCATACGAGCGCGACCCATAATCCGCAAAAACCGCTCGTGCTGACGTACAGCCATTTCAGGATCAACGAGCCGGTGACCGACATTCCGCAGCCTTACCGGAGGCTCACGGACACGGTTGATTTCGAGTACATGCTTTCCCGGTACGTGAGGCTGTTTCTGGTGAACACGTTCGCCGCGCAGGAGGAAGGACAGCTGATCCTGAAGCAGCTCATGATCCATCTGCTGCGGCATGACCGCGAACAGCCGGAGGAGAAAAAGGCCAGCAACCAGCTGACCGAGGCCATCCACGAAATCGCGAACTACGTCCAGCAGCATCCGGGCAAACCTCACCGGGTAGAGGATCTTGCCGCCCGAGCGGGATTGTCGCCGCGCTATTTTTCGATCAAATTCAAGGAGCTGATCGGGACGCCGGTCCAGTCCTACATCATCCGGACGCGAATCGAGCGCGCGCAGCATCTTTTGCTTCATGCGGGCATGAACGTAACGGAGGTGGCGGACGCCCTCGGCTATCGCGACATCTTTTTCTTCAGCAGGCAGTTTAAGCAATATACGGGAAAAAAACCTTCCGAAATCCGTTGATTCCTTATCGGAGCCTTCCTCCGACGATCGCGGGCGGACAGGCAACGGGTCCCGTAGAAGAGGCAAACATACGCATGGCGGGCGGGTCGGGTCGACTCCGCACCGCCATTTTTGCTGCAAATGAGCTTTTTTGGGGAAGGGCAAGCGATGGAGCCGGAGGCCTGCAAGAGGGGATGGCGAGGACCGGAGCAGGCGGCACGGCGGCGATGGCTATCGAAATTTCCGGGCCCGGTATGCTATGCTGGCTATATGGAATTTTGTAATCATGGAACAGAAAAAAACGGCAATAGAGCGAAAACAAGGGGGAGATACCCATGAACGAAGCGTTTCATGCGGATTCGGAGGACAGCAGAAGGCTGCTGCTCGTTCAGGCGGAGGCGGCTCTGACGGCTGCCCTGGAGCATTACGATATTCAGGAAAAACATCTGGATTTCATTCAGGTGTCGGAGCATGTCACCTATAAAATCGAAGATGAAGCGGGAAGATTGTATTTGCTCCGCGTGCATCCCGCAGCGGTATCCTCAAGGGAAACCGTTTCGGAAATGGAGTGGCTCGAATATTTGGCGCAGGTCGAAGGGCTTGTGGTCCCCACGGGCGTTCCGAACCGCGAAGGCTCGTACGTCACCGAGGTGGAGACGGGTCGGGGGCAAAGCTGGAAGGTGTCGGTGCTTCGCTGGATCGATGGCGACCATTGGGAGGGACAGTACAGCGAAGAGCAACTCCTTCTCATGGGCGGTCTGCTGGCGAAGATGCACCGGGCAGCCCTCCGTTTCAAGCCTGCCGAGGGCTTTGTCCGCCCGGTATGGGACGGGGAGCCGTTCGCGCGGGAGACGGCCAGGCTCAAGCAGCATTATGGGAGTTTTCTAACCCCGGACGAATACGCGATTTATGAGCAGGCGGCCGCCAAAGTGACGGCCCATATGTCCGGCATGCAGCGGGAACGCGAAAGCTTCGGCCTCATTCACGGCGATTTCCACGAAGGAAACATGGTGTTCAAAGGCGGGGAGCCTTATCCGATCGATTTCGGGCGCTGCGGTTTCGGCTTCTATTTGTATGATTTGGCGCAGTCGTTTATCGGCTTGTACCCTGTGCAGCGCCAATGGTTCATGGAAGGATACGAGCGGCTGCGGCCCGTTTCCGGCCAGCCGGGCTGTATTCCTGCGCTCGAAACGTTTTTTGTCAAAGCGCTGATCGAAAACCAGAGCTTCCATGCCCCGCATCCGTGGGAAGCGGCGGAGCTGAGGGAAAGCAAGCCGTATTCGCTGGCGCTCCTTCGGCATTATTTGGACGGGAAGCCGTTTCTGTTCGAAGCGATTCCCGTATAAGGTGGGATAACATGAAAACAATGCAAGGGGAGCCGGTAGCCCTGGTAACGGGCGGTTCAAGCGGCTTCGGTTTGCTGACGGCGGTTGAGCTTGGCCGGCGGGGATTCGCCGTCATCGCAGGCATCCGGAGGATGGAGGCGCAGGCAGAGCTGATGGACGCGGCGGCGCAAGCCGGGGTGCAGGGGAAAATCGTTGCCGTGCGGCTGGACGTTACCGACGCCGCAGGCGTGACGGACGCGGCGGCATACATACGCCGGCAGTACGGCCGGTTGGACGTGCTGGTCAACAATGCCGGAACGGCCTACGGAGGTTTCGTCGAGGAGGTGCCTGCCGCGATTTGGCAGGAACAGATGGATACGAACTTTCACGGCATGGTGCGGGTGACGCAGGCGGTGCTGCCGATCATGCGGGAGCGGGGGAAAGGCCGGATCATCCAGATGAGCAGCATCAGCGGCCGCCTTGGATTTCCGGGATATGCGCCGTACGCTTCCTCGAAATTCGCCATGGAGGGTTTCAGCGAATGCCTTGCGCTCGAAGCGAAACCCTTCGGCATCGATGTGGTTCTGGTAGAGCCCGGGGCCTACGGAACCCCGATTTGGGACAAGGGATTCGCGCAAATGAGCGCTCCCGAAGGTTCGCCTTACCGGGCCATGATGGACAAGGTGCTGGCGTTTTCGCGAAAAAGCGCACGACAAGGAGGCGACCCGAAGGAGGTAGCCGAACTCGTTGCGCGTATCGCATGCATGAAGCGGCCCGCGTTCCGGTACGCGCTGCCGGGGAGCACCCGGCTGACGCTCCGGGCCAAAGCGATCCTGCCGGGGCGTTTGCTGCAAAAGATGATCGCTTCCGTTCTGGGACGGGACGAAAGCGGATCTTAGCCCTTGTCCCGCGGGACCGGAGGGTGAAGCGTTCCGAGAAGCTGGCCCATCCGGACGTGGTCCCCGGGTTTCAGGCCGGCCCTTGGCGTAAACGTTCCGTCCTGCGTCAGCAGCACGACGGTCGAGCCGAATTCGAAATAGGCCAGGTCGTCGCCGTTGTTCCAGCGGGACACGGATTCGTCGTCGTAACGGATGCTGCTGACGTTCATGGCGCCGACCTTCACGACGGCCACCTCGCCGTATTCCCCGGCGATGTAGGTGATCAGCCGCTCGTTCCGGCACAGCACCGATTTCATCCGGGTCATGCCGAATTCGTTGACCGGATAAGCCCGGCCCTTGATATGCTCGCTTTCCGTACGCACCCCCGTAATGGGGGAATGGATGCGGTGGTAGTCGGTCGGGCTTAAATAAAGCACAAAAAAATAGCCGTGTTTGTACAGCTCCAAATGGGGGGAAAAGTTCAGCAGCTCCGCCACGGAATAATCCTGGCCTTTGACGTTTAATATCGTCCCCGCGCTAATGTCGCCCATGGCCGTTATTTTGGCGTCGACCGGGCTTGTCAGCACGTTCGGCCCTTCCTCGACCGGGCGCATGCCCGGCTTCAGCCGGCGCGAAAAAAACTCGTTCAGCGTCCGGTATTCGTGGATTTCCTTTTCGGCTTCGTCGGCCGGAATCTGATAGCTTTTTATAAAATAAGGGATGACGCCCCTGCTGAGCCTGCTGTGGGAAAAACGCCCCATCAATGCGGACAGCCACTTTCTTGAGGAGAGCTCCGTCATCAGCCTTAACAATCGTTTTGCCATGCTATTTCTCCCTTCGGATGGTGCTTCGAGTCGATTTATAGAGTTAACGTTCGCGGCCGCCTTATGGTTTCACCGAATTTCGGCCGGATCCGAAATGCGCAGCATACTATTTTTGGAACACTCTGAAATATATTGACATAGAATAGCGGTTAAATCAATAAGGTCTAACGCAAGACAGACGGCCGCATGCAGGGGGAGGGAAGTAGGGCAGGGGCTGCCGAGGAAAAATTTTTTCTGTTGCCAACCGGCACGGAATTGGTGTATTTTGGAACCAGGAACCGGACGCTTTCGCATGCTTCGTTTTTTTTGGCGAAGGGCGGTCCGTTACATATTGGGATGCGGGAGCTTGAGTGAATCAGGCTGAGATTGCAGCTGTATCCGCTGCTGACCGGGAATCTGATCTGGATAATGCCAGCGTAGAGAATTCGCGATAGAAGCCCATGGATTGGGCTTATTTAACCGTCTCTCTTTGCGTATCCAGGGCGGTTTTTTTCATGCCTATTTTTGCGCATTCCCGCTCACCGAAGAAGAGAGGAAGATGTAGGATGAATCACGTGCTTCAGGCGGAAAAAAGGAAAGGGCTGCGGCTGAGCGATTTGCTGGTCACGATTTTGCTGTCGCTTGTGCTTGGCGTCGTCTATCATTTTTGGAGCTCGGTGTACGATCTGTTCAAGCCGCTGTTTTTTCAGGCAGATGAGCTGGTGTACGGGGTCTGGTTTTTGGCGCCGACGCTCGCCATGCTGCTGATTCGCAAACCCGGCGTTGCCCTGTTGGCGGAGGTGGCGGCGGCCCATGTGGAAATTTTGTTCGGCAGCGAATGGGGCGTTCAGCTGGTGCTGTACAGCGTCGCGCAAGGCCTTGCGGCGGAACTGGTTTTTGCCTTGGTGCGCTACCGCAGCTTCAAGATGGGGACGGCGGCATTTGCGGGCGCGGCCGCTGCGCTCGGTTCGTTTGCGGTCGATGTTTATTTCGGTTACGTGACGGACTATACGCTCGGGATGATGCTGTTCAAATACGTACTCCGTATCATCAGCTCCGCGATTTTGGCGGGATATTTGGCGTTTGCGCTGGCGAAGGCGCTGGAGGCTACCGGCGTGACGCAGCTGCTGCGGCCCGTGACCCAAAAGGATTATGAAGCGCTTGACCATGATTGAGCCGCTTGATTTAGAACCGTTCGGGCCGGAGACCGTGGCGGGAGTCAGCAAGCTCAGGCTTAAATTTCCAGGAGAGCCGTCTTTTGTGTTCAAGGATTTGTCCCTGTCCGTTCGCCGCGGCGAGAAAGTGCTGCTGCTCGGGCCCAGCGGCTGCGGCAAATCGACGCTGCTGCAGGTGCTCGGCGGGCTGATTCCGCAAGTGATCGAGGTCCCGATCAAAGCGGAAGGCATCGTGGCGCCGGATTCCAGAGGGTACGTGTTCCAGGATCCGGATACGCAGTTTTGCATGCCATACGTCGACGAGGAGCTGGCGTTCGTATTGGAAAACCGCGGCATTCCGCGGGAACGGATGGTGCCCGAAATGCGCCGGGCCCTTGAAGCGGTCGGTTTGCGTCCGGATCTGCTGCATGTTCCGGTAGACAGCCTGTCCCAAGGCATGAAGCAGCGGCTGGCGCTGGCCTCCGTGCTGCTGCTGGAGCCCGAGGTCATTTTTCTGGACGAACCGTCCGCCCTCCTGGATCCCGAGGGAAGAAAACAGATGTGGGAGTCCGTCTGGAAAGCGGCGGAAGGGCGGACTTTAATCGTCGTGGAGCACCGGATCGAAGAGATTGCGGACCGGATGGACCGGATCGTCCTGCTGGCTCCGGACGGGAGCGTTCTCGGCGACGGCCCTCCCGCATGGGTTTTCGGCGCCTTCCGGCGGGAGCTGCAGCAGTACGGCATCTGGTATCCGGGCGTATGGGAGGATTTTTTCAAGGTGCTTGACCTGAGGCGGGGCGGAGCGGCGAAGCCGCTGGAGCCGGACGCATCCGCTCCGCTTCTGACGCTGCGGCGGTTTGCGGGATTCCGGGCCGGTCGGCCCGTGGTGCGGGCAGACGAGGCGCGGGTCGATCCCGGTGATTTTATCGCGGTCGTCGGTCCGAACGGGGCGGGCAAAAGCTCGCTTTTGCTCAGCCTGATGTCGCTCCTGCGCTTTCGCGGGGAATACCGGTTATGCGGGGAGGCCATGTCGGAAACGGAGGGCGCCTCCCGGAGAGCGCGCTGGGCCGTTCGTCCGCCCTCGGACCGGATCGGTTACGTGTTCCAAAACCCGGAATTCCAGTTCGTCGCGGAATCGGTGCTGGAGGAAGTCGGCTTTTCCGCGAAAGCGAAAAAAGAGGGGGAGGCCGAGGCCGAAGCGAAAGCGCGCGGGTTGCTGCGATTCTTTCATTTGGAAGGGCTGGAACGCCGCCATCCGTACCAGCTTTCCACCGGCCAAAAACGGAGGCTCAGCATGGCGGCCGCCGTCGCGGGCGAGCAGCCCGTCCTTTTGCTGGATGAACCGACCTTCGGCCAGGATGCCCGGAATACGTTTGCGATCCTCGATTACTGCCTGGAGATGCAGGAAAAGGGCGCAGCCATCGTGATGGTCACCCATGAAGAGAACATCGCCCGGCGTGTTGCCACGAAGGTGTGGGAGGTGCTGGACGGCGCGGTTGCCGAACGTCCGGCGATCGAGGCCGACCGGGCAGAAAGGCGGGCGGGCACATGATCGAATTGCTGAAACCGGCGCGGCAAACGGTGCTGCTGCGCACCAACCCGGCCATCAAGCTCGTCCTGTTTGTCGCGTTGTGCCTGGTCACGGTGCTGACGCGGAACATCGACTTCGCGGCGTACCAGGCGCTGGCATATACCGTTCTATTATTCGCGTTCGGCGGGTTTCCGGTCCGGAAGACGCTGCTGTTGGTTCTGCCGTTTGGTTTTCTTTTCGTCTCCTCCTCCATGACGATGATCCTGTTCGGGAAAGGGGACACGTTGTGGTGGCAGTGGGGGCTCTTTCGCATTTCGGAGGAAAGCTTTTACCGCGGGCTGCATCTGGGATTCCGCTCGATAGCGTTTGCGGCCGAAGGGTTGCTTTTTGTCAGCACGACGCCGTCCGTAAAGCTGTTTTACGCCTTGATGCAAAATTTCAGGCTGGCCCCGCGGTTTGCTTACAGCTTTATGGCTTCGATCCGCCTGCTGCCGATGGTGTGGGAGGAATTTATGATCCGCAGGCAGGCGCTTCAGGTACGGGGGATCGCGGTTCGCGGAAAAGGGTTGCGGGGGATGGCGGAGCATGTCCGGCTGTACGCCGTGCCGCTCCTGTCCCAAAGCATCCGCCGGGCCCACCGGGTAGCCGTTGCGATGGAGGCGAAGCAGTTTGACGGCGGGGGAAAAAGAACCTATTACTACCCGTCGAACGTCTCATGGACCGACGCGGCCGCCGTCCTGCTGCTTGCCCTCGCTCCATGCGCGGCTTATGCCGCCGCGGCCGTCTTCCCGTGGTTCGGCATCGCCGATGTCCGCTATCATTCCTAAACATGAGGGAACGAGGGAGCGGGCATCAGTCCCCAAGAAGATAACGCGCATAGGCCATGGGTTTGCGGTACGTTTCCTTCCACAGCCCGTTCAGGCCGGCCTTCCGGAAGCCGTAACGCTGATCGCGTCCGTTGCATTCGATAAAATAAGGTTTCCCCGTTTTCGACAAGCCGATGTCGAGCCCGAAGTCGGCCGCCCAGGGAAGATGCAGCTCCAATCTTGCGGCGATCCGCAGGGCAAGCTGTTTTACGTCCGTCAAGACGACATCGGGCGCCAAACCGGGAAGGCTTTCGGCAAGGACGGTTTCGGCGGGAAAAGCCCGGCCCCCTTGCGCCACGTTTGAAACGAAGGTACGGGAGGAGGCTGCCTTTGCATATAGACCGGTGATCTCCCATTGCCCGCTGATGCCCCGCTGCACGGAAACGCGCAGGTCGTACGGCCGGTCCTTGTACTCCGCCAGGGCGATGCGCTCCTGTACGAGGTAAGGCATGCGCGCGAGCCGTCTCCGCAGCATGGCCGGCAGCTGGTTTTGATGCAGCGTTACCGTTTTCCAGCCGGAGGATCGGCCGCTGGGGGAATAGGTAAGCTTCCAGGCCGCCCCGGCCCGGCGGAGCCGCCATATGCCGCGGCCGACGCTGCCGACGCAGGGCTTCATGACCAAATCGTCGTAATGCCGCATCATGTCCGTGATGGATGAGGATGTGGCATTTTGCGTTTCCGGGAGGTGGGGCGCAAGCAGCGGGTCTTTTTTGAGCAGATGATGTATTTCATCTTTTCCATAGCGGTTAAAAGCATTAAAGATAACGTAACCCTGGCGGAGCAGGAATTCGACTTTTTGCCGCGACCCTGCGTCCAGATAGATCGCCCGGTTATGAATGACGCGCGGGATCGGCATGCGCACGAGCGTCCAAGCATGGTCCCTGAGCACGTAAGCGCTGCACTGCCCGTTGTCCGGGTCAAGATCCTGAAGCCGCATATAGCAGGGGATCAGACCGTAAACCCGCGCGGCCTCATCATAGTTCGATAGGGATTCCTGCCCGGTTGTTCCATGCGGAATTCCCCGGTGCACAGCCGCATTCAACAGAATCCCGACATAAGAAAACCACACATTTCATCCCTCCTGTATCTTTATCGTCGTTTTTCAACTCTCGCCACGGATGCCCGTGTTCTTAGGATGCGTAAAACTTGGTGCCGGTGCCTTCCGAATGGCGTTCCTCCGGTCGATATAGTTTATGCCGCTGGTTTCGTGACAGCAAGGGACGTTTGTCCGTTCGTTTTCAGCCTATTTTGGCTTCGGGCCTTCCCCGTTTGTCACCGCCCTCCCCCATGGTTGTATAGGCTAGAGAAGGGAAGGTTCAGTCGCATGTATATACCGAACAGGCACATCAACCTGATGGGAAGGAGGGACAGCAAGTGGAAAAGCATAAAGCCGCCGTCGTAACGCCGGGTTCGTTTTATATTCCTTCGGGACGGAGCAGCTCCGTGGAACGGGTGGTGGAACAGATGATCCCTATGGTGCCGGCAGGTTTCGATACGAGAATTTACGGAGTCCGGGAGCCCGGACGCCCTGTCGTCGGGTCGATCGACGGCGGGATCCCGGTTCATCGCCTTCCCGGAGGCGCCCGTTATGCTTCGGCCGTGATCCAAGCCCTGTCGGCGTGGAGGCCGCGGGTGGTCGACGTGCAGAACCGTCCGCTTCTGGCCTGCAAGATTAAAGAAGCTTTGCCTGACAGCAAGGTGGTGTCATCCATTCATTCGCTTACCTATATTTCGCCGCCGTACATGGATCGGGAGTCGGCAGGCCGGGTCCTGCAGCCGCTGGACGGAATCGTCGTCAACAGCATGTATTTGAAGCATGAGGTAACCGCGCGCCATCCCGCGCTCCAGGATAAAATAAGCGTCAACCCGCTTGGAGTCAGGCTCCAGGACTTTACCCCGCGCTGGAATCCGTCCTCCGAGGCGCTTCGCGAAGCCAAACTGAGGGACAGGGGCTGGCAGGGAAGGCGGATCGTCATGTATGCCGGAAGGCTGCTGCCGATCAAGGGCGTGCATCATCTGCTTGCCGCTCTACCTGAGCTGGTGCGGGCCGTGCCGGACGTCATGGTGCTGATCGTCGGCAGCCCGTATTACCAATCCGGCAGGCCTCATCCTTATGAACGGTATCTTCACGAGCTGGCAAAACCTTACCCCGGGCATGTGACCTTCATCCCCTTCGTCCCGTACCCCGCGATATCGTATTGGTACCATCTGGCCGATGTCGTGGCGGTTCCTTCCGCGGAAGGCGAAGCCTTCGGCCTGGTGAACGTGGAAGCGATGGCATCGGCGGTTCCGGTGGTGGCTTCGGATGCCGGCGGGATCCCGGAAATCGTAGAGAATGGGAAAAGCGGGATCGTGCTGCCGCTTCCCTCCCTCGGAAAGCAGCTTGGCGCTGCCGTGATCCGGCTTTTAAACGATGAACGGCTGCGGCGGGAAATGGGGCAAGCGGGGCGCTTGCGGGCCGCCCGGTCCTTCCAATGGCAGCAGACGGCCGCCAGATGGCATGAACTGATGCAAAAGCTCGCCTCGTTGTGACAAAGGCCCATCCGGGCGCATATGATGCCAAAGGATGTTACGGCCAGGAAGGGAGCGAGGGTACTTGAAAAAGAAGGGTAAAAAACAGCCCGACAGAAACGGCAGACGCCGCTATTTCGTGGATAACCCGAATATTCATGAGTTGGAAATGATACCTAAACCAAAACTGGATCTTATACCGAAAGTCCAGGAAACGCATGCTCAAATCAAATCGGTCGTTGCGGAGGCACCGCCGGAGCCGGCGATCCCCGTGGAGCCGGAGGCAGAAGAACAGCAATATGAAGCTGAGCAGCAAGAAGTTCCGGCAGCGCCGGATGCAGGGGCAGAGGCCCTTGGGATCAGCGTTCTAGAGCCCCAGGAGACGATCGAGGAATGGATTGCGGAGAAAAAGCTGCCGGAGTCGGCGAAGCCCTTTATTTATGCCGAGGATTTGAGCGACGGAGCGGTTGTCACTTCCAAAATCGCATTCCGCGCGGTCGATTCGTCCAGACTGAAGCCCGGCGCGGTCGATGGCGAAGCGATCGCCGATTATGCCGTCACCCATGTCCATTTGGCCGACGGGGCGGTAACGTCCTCCAAAATCGCGGCGTATTCGATCATCGAAGACCATGTGGCGGACGGCGCGTTCGGCGGAAGCAAGCTGAGGGACCAATCGATCGGCGGAGAAAAAATCCGTGCTGGCAGCATCACCTCCGACAAACTGCAGGATCAAGCGATCGCATCGGAAAAAATCGCCGACGGCTCGATCAAAACGCGCCATCTCGCGGAGCTTGTCGTCTCGAGCCGGCTGATCCAGGATGAAGCCGTCACCGAGGAAAAAATCGCCGGCTCCAGCATCCAATCCCGCCATCTCGTAAGCGGTGCGGTGGACACCTCAAAGCTGGCGGACGGCGCGGTCACGGCCTCCAAATTGCGCGACGGCGGAATTACCGGGGAAAAGATCAAGGAACGAACGCTTGAAGGCATCCACATCCGGGAACGGTCGCTGACGGGCGACCTGATTGCGGACGGTGCGATCTCAAGCGGGCAGATCGCGGCCGGAAGCATCGGCACGGCCCAGCTGGCTGAGGGATCCGTCACCTCGAGCCATATTCAGCCGGGGTCCATCGGCGGCGGCATCATAGCTCCGTCATCCATTTTCGGCATCCATTTCGCGGACGGCACCATTCAAGGCCGGCATATCGGGGCGGGGGAAATTACCGCGGCACACATTGGCGATCAAAGCATCGGCTCCTCGAAACTGGAGGAGCAGTCCGTCAGCACGGCCCATATCGTGGATCAGACCGTCACGTCCTCCAAAATCGCCGATCAGAGCATTTTGCCGAGCAAAATCGCAAGCGAAGCGGTCCAAACGCGCCATTTGGGGCAGGGGGCCGTACAGGAAGGACAGATTGCGCCTGATTCCGTTTCCGGCCGCCATATTCGGCAGGGAGCCGTTACCGCGGGGCATTTGGCGGATAACAGCGTAGGGTCCGGACAATTGCAGCCGGCTTCCGTTCAGGACATCCATCTGGGCGGGCAGGCCGTGAAACAACATCATATTACGGCGGGAGCCGTCGGAACGGGACAACTGGAGTCCGCTTCCGTTACGTCCGAGAAGCTGGCGGATGCGAGCGTTACCGCAAGCAAGCTCGGGCCCCGCTCTGTCGGAGGGGAAGTCATCGCGGCAGAGGGCATCGGGTCGGAGCACATCCGCGCAGGGGCGGTCGGCAGCCGCCATCTTGCCGGGCTTAGCGTGGAATCCGGCGCGATTGCAGACAAAGCCGTCGAGACCCGCCATATCGGCCCCGGCGCGATTTCGGCCGAACATCTCCAGCCCGGCATCGTCGGCACGGATATTCTCGGCAGGGAAGCGGTCACGTCCGACCGTCTGGCTGCAGGCAGCATCCAGATGAGACATCTGAATCCGTCCATCGTGACCCATGTCCATCTCGCCGATCATGCGGTCACTTCATTAAAGCTGTCGCCCGAAAGCATCGCCACGGACAAAATTCAAGACTTGGCCATCACGGCCAACAAACTGGCGGACGGCAGCATCCTCTCCGCCAAAATCCGCCAGGGCGCGGTTGGCGGGGAACATTTGGCGGACAACAGCGTGGAGTCAAGGCATTTGCGGCAGGCCTCCGTTCAGAACATCCATTTAGGCGACCAGGCCGTGGAACAAAAGCATATTTCGGAAGGAGCCGTCGGAGCCGGCCAACTGCAGTCCGCTTCCGTAACGACCGAGAAGCTAGGGGATGCGAGCGTTACCGCAAGCAAGCTCGCCCCGAACTCCGTCGGTGGGGAAACGATCGCGGCAGAGAGCATCGGGGCGGAACATATCCGCGCAGGAGCCGTGGGCAGCCGCCATCTCGCAGGCCGGAGCGTCTCGCCCGATGCCCTTGCGGATGAAGCGATCCAATCCCGCCATATCGGCGCGGGAGCGATTGCGGCCGAACATCTTCAGGCCGGGATCGTCAACACGGACATTCTCGGCAGGGAAGCGGTCACGTCGGACCGATTGGCCCCAGGCAGCATCCAGACGAGACATTTGAATCCTGCCATCGTGACCCATGTCCATCTCACCGATCATGCGGTCACTTCGCTGAAGCTGGCGCCCGAAAGCGTCGCCACGGATAAACTCCAAGATTCGGCTGTCACGCCGGAGAAGCTGGCGGACGGCAGCATCCTCTCTTCCAAAATTGCCAGAGGCGCGGTCGGAAGGGAACATATGGCCGAGGGGGCCGTCCATTCCCTGGCGATCGAAGACGGCGCGGTGGAATACCGGCATTTGGCGGCGGAGTCAGTCGGATCGGAGCAGCTGCAGCCTGGGATCGTGCAGGAACGTCACCTTAGCGTCGGATCAGTCGGATCGGAAGCGATCGAAGACGGCGCGGTAGAATACCGGCATTTGGCGGCGGAGTCAGTCGGATCGGAACAGCTGCAGCCGGGGATCGTGCAGGAACGTCACCTTAGCGTCGGATCGGTAGGCGCGGAAGCGATCGAAGACGGCGCGGTAGAATACCGGCATTTGGCGGCGGAGTCAGTCGGATCGGAGCAGCTGCAGCCTGGGATCGTGCAGGAACGTCACCTTAGCGTCGGTTCGGTCGGATCAGAAGCGATCGAAGACGGCGCGGTGGAATACCGGCATTTAGCAGCGGAGTCAGTCGGATCGGAACAGCTGCAGCCTGGGATCGTGCAGGAACGTCACCTTAGCGTGGGTTCGGTCGGATCGGAAGCGATCCAAGGCGGTTCCGTTGCCGCCCAGCATTTGGCGCCAGAGTCGGTAGCAAGCGTGCATTTGCAGCAAGAGGCCGTTCGTTCCATCCATCTTCACGAAAAAAGCATTCAGCAGCGGCATATCGCGCCGAATGCCGTCGTATCGCGCCATTTGGCCGAGGATTCCGTCGGACCGGAGCAGCTCCAAAACGGATGCGTCGGAGCGGAGCATCTGAGCGAAGGCTCCGTTTACGGCGGGGCGATCCAGGACGGTGCCGTAACGCGAAGCAAAATTGCCTTCGAGTCGATCGGAAGCCATCAGCTGGCAGAGGACTCGGTTGGGGCTTACCATCTGCAGTCTGGCTCTATACAAGAACGGCATTTGGGGGACGGCGTCGTCAATTTCTCCCATCTCGCGCCGGAAGCCGTCGGCGGCGGCCATCTGCAGGAAGGAATCATCACGGAGCGGCATCTTGCTTACGGGGCCGTATCGGGTGATGCTTTGCAGGAGGAAGCCGTCACCGGGGATAAAATTGCGCCCGGTTCGATCGGGCACGGGCACATCCTGCCAGGGTCGGTATCCGCGGCTCAGCTTCAGGAAAAATCGGTACAAAAGTGGCATCTCGCACCGGGGGCGGTCGACTACATGCATTTGGCCGCCGAATCGGTCGGCGAAGACCATCTGCAGCCGGGCGTCGTCAGCGAGCGGCATCTCGCCAGCGGGGCCGTGAGCACGGAGATTTTGGGCAACGAGGCGGTCACGTTCGAAAAACTGGCGGAATCTTCGGTCGGAAGCGTCCATATCCAATCCGGAGCGATCGGAGCCCGGCATTTGGTACCCGGCGCCGTGCACGGCGAAGCGCTCCGCGACGGCGCGGTGCATTCGGCCAAGGTCGCGCCCGGCGCGATATCCGCCACCCATATTCAGCCGGAGTCGATCCGTTCGCTTCATTTGCAGGCCGAAAGCGTTCAGGAATGGCATTTGCAGCCGGGGGCCGTGAACGGGAACCATCTTCAGGACCAATCCGTTGAGGCAAGGCATTTGGCCGATCAATCGGTGACGGCCGCCCATTTGGCCTTCGCTCCGGTTCGAAGCGCATCGCGGGTGCCGACCGTGCAGCAGTGCGGAATGACCTCTTTCCGCATCGGGGAAGGCGAGACGAAGGTCGAAGTCCCCGTCATGCTGCAGGAGCCGTACCCAAGCAACCAGTACGTCATCGTGGCGATGTGCAACCACCCTGATTTTTATGCCGTATTGAAAACCCAACGGGAGGATACCGCGTTCATTGAAGTGGTTCGCCGCCAAAACGGGGCCGAAACGTTCGGATTCCTTTCCTGGATTGCCGTCGGCAGCGCCCCGATGTAATCAAAGCCGGACATGATGCGAGCCGGGTCAAGGTTGGAAGGACCTTGATCCGGCTCTTTTTGCCGTTTGAGGCCACGCGAGCCGTTGCCGCTCAACCGCTGCGGAGCGAAGCAAACATGCACAAACGCCGCGTCCGCTCTTGTGGCCGCCGCATAGGATACTTAAGGAATATCAGCCGACTCGAACAGGGGGAGTATGCCCGCATGCACAAGCCATCTGGACGAATACGAACTACAAATCGGCCGCGGCGGAGGAGAAGCAGCCGCACCGTTCCAAGCTTTTTGACGCGCAGGACATGCGGGAGCCCGGTCGTATCGGTCATTATCCCGGCAATGAACGAGGAAAGGACCATCGGCCACGTCATCAGGGAAGCCTGGAAGGTCCACGAGTCCTGCGAAGTGATCGTCGTCGCTAACGGTTGTACCGACCGAACGGAGGAGATTGCCGCAGCGATGGGAGCCCGGGTCCTGCATTACGACGAGCCGCTTGGACACGACGCGGGCCGGGCCGTTGGCGCCGCCGCGGCCGCGGGTCGGGCGTTGTTGTTTGTCGATGCCGACATCAGAATCGGCGGTTCGGATCTTAAACCGTTTGTGACTGCGGTGCTAAACGGGACGGATGTCGCGTTGAACCGTTACGGCGGGCCGGTCCGCCTGCGACATCCCCATCCCGTCGTATTAGCCAAGCATACGCTGAACACGTTTTTGGGGCGCCCCGATTTGTCCGGCGCCTCGATGACCACCGTTCCGCATGCGATCAGCCGCAAAGCCGCCGATTGCATCGAAGCAAGCAATCTTTCCGTTCCCCCGCTTGCCCAGGCGATCGCCGTACGGAGCGGCCTTAAGGTAGCTGCCGTTCACGAAGTTCCAGTCGGAAGGATGAACCGGCGCAGGGGCAAACATTACGGGCAGGATCCGCTGCAGCAGATCGTCATCGACGACCATTTGCGGGCGATGGAATGGTATTTATCCCATACGGATTCCAGGGCCGGGTTCACCGATCTGGGCCGGGATAGAGACAGGGTGGGGAGGTGAAGGGCATGGGTGCAGGAACGGGCCGGTCGACAAGAAAACGCCGGAATAGCGGGCGGTCCCGCCGCCCCGAAAGGAAACATCGCGTATCCATAACGAAAAAGCGTTCATCGGTTTACCGCGGAGGAACCCGGAGGGACCCGTGGCTGCGCCGCGCGGCGAGCGCCGGCTGGAAAGCCGGAAACGCCGCCCCGCCGGATTCCGGAGCCTCGGCGTTCCATGCTTCCGCGCTTCAGCAATCGTTTGCGGAATGGATGAACGAAAGCATAAAAGAAAAACCGGGTTACGCCAGAATGAAACGTTTGTCGGAAGCCTACGCGCAAGGTTACTCCGATGCCGCCGGGCGCAAGGACAGGGGGATTCCGCTTCCGCTGCGCGGGAGCGCGGCTGCGGTGGTGTGCGCGAGCAGCGAAGAGGACAGCATCGATGCCGTGCTGCGCGAGCTGGAAAGGCTGCCGCTCCGGCAGATCATCGTCGTGCTGAACGGATGCCGGGACCGCAGTTACGCGCTTGCCCGGAAGCACCGCCGGGTAACGGTCGCGTATTATCCGGACCTGCTGGGGCACGACGTAGGCCGGAGCCTCGGCGCCAAGCTCGCCGAAGCGGACATCGTATTGTTCTGCGACGGCGACATGGCCATCGCCGCGGAGGATCTGGCGCCCTTTTTATATGCCGTTGACGCAGGGTGCGACGTGGCCTTGAATGACCTTAACGGATTTTTGCCCTTGTTCGCCGATCAGGATGAGGTCACGCGCTGCAAAAGCTTTTTGAATGCCGTTCTTTCCCGGGGGGATTTGGGCGCAAATTCCATGACCGCCGTGCCGCATGCCCTGTCCGGGCGGCTTCTCCGGCAGTTGGATCCGCGCCATTTGTCCGTTCCGCCGAAAGCGCAAGCGATAGCGGTGCTTGAAGGGTACCGCGTGGAGGCGGTGCATGCCGTAGACGTCTTTTCGGGCAACCGGAGGCGGGCAGGCAACACGGGCAGGGGCAACAGCGTTGCAGGCATGATTATCGGCGACCATGCGGAAGCGCTTGGAGAAGTGCTGAGACGGAGGGGAGTTTCCGGCCTGAAGCCCCCTTTGTCCCGCAAGGACGTCGCGATGCGGAGGAATGCGATGTGAAAAGGGAACGGGGTTTGACCAGCATTATCATTCCCACCTTCAACGGCTTGGATATGCTCGTCTCGTGCATCGAGTCGATCCGCGAATACACCGATGTTCCATACGAAATTATCGTCGTGGATAACGCGTCCACCGACGGCACGGATGAATATTGCGTCCGGGAAGGCGTCGTTTTTATATCCCTGCCGGCCAACGAAGGATTTCCCAAGGCTTGCAATCTCGGGATGAAGGCAGCCCGCGGGGAGTATCTCCTCCTGTTGAACAACGACGTGACCGTTACGAAAAACTGGCTCGGCAATTTGCTTGCCGCCGCCGACAGCCGCCCGGACATCGGGCTCGTCGGGCCGGTCACCAACGAGGCAAGCGGAATTCAAAAGGTGGAGATCGCCTTTCAGGACCTGTCCGAATTTCAGCGGATCGCCTTCGAAAACAACCGTCCGGATCCGGGGCGTTGGCTCGAAGTCAAGCGGATCATCGGCATGTGCCTGCTTATCAAAAGGGAAGTGGTGAACCGGATCGGCTATTTTGACGAAGCGTTTTCCCCCGGCCACTATGAAGACGACGATTATTGTCACCGGGCCCGGCTTGCGGGCTACCGTTTGCTGATTTGCAGGGACGTGCTCGTGCATCACCGGGGAAGCGTCAGCTTCAGACAAGCGCAGCCGGAGCAGCTGCAGGCATTGATCGAACGAAATTACCGGTTGTTTATCGAAAAATGGCATTTTGATCCGCGCCAGTTTATCGAAGAACACTAAAACCGAACCCGAAGGAGGGAAAGTGCAGTGAAAGGCGTCGTATTGGCAGGCGGCACAGGAACCAGATTGTACCCGCTGACCCGGCTGATCAACAAGCATTTGCTTCCGGTAGGGAAGTACCCGATGATCCTCTACGGCTTGGAGAGGCTTCGCCAAGCAGGGATTACCGATATATTGATGGTGATAGGCAAGCAGTCCGCCGGGTTGTACACGGACTTTTTGGGCAGCGGCAAGGAATTCGGGGTCCGTCTGACCTACCGGATTCAAGAAGAGGCGGGCGGCATCGCCGAGGCGTTGGAATTGGCCCGGGGATTTGTGGCGGAAGGAGAACGTTTTGTCGTGCTGCTCGGCGACAATCTGTTTATGGATGATTTGAAGCCGTTCGTTGACGGCTTTGTTCGCCAGCCCGAGGGAACGGCCAAAGTCCTCTTAAAGCAGGTGAAAGATGCGAGACGTTACGGAGTCCCCGTTTTCGACGAAAAAAACAAGGAACTGATCGCCAAAATCGAAGAAAAGCCCGCGCAGCCCAAGTCCTCTTATTGCGTCACCGGAATATATATGTACGATACGGCCGTATTCGATATCATCTCGCAAATTCATCCCTCGGAACGCGGGGAGCTTGAAATTACGGATGTGAATAACGTGTATGCAGCGGAAGGAAAGTTGGAATACGACATTCTCCAAAAATGGTGGAGCGACGCAGGCACCTTCGAATCGCTGCAGGAAGCCGGGCGGCGCATGAAGGGGATGATTCCATGACACGGCCATATCATACCACGGCAGCCTTCGTTCCTTTAGGGAAGAAGGCTGCTCGTGTCAGGAGCGCCAAAAGGCGAAGAAACGGCGTACGGGCGGCCGCCCGATCCGGCAAGCGGCATGCAAGACGCGGACGCAGCCCCTGGAGAAAAGCGGCCCCGCTCTCTCATCGGCGCAGGCGAATGGCCGATTTTTCAGCAGCGTACACTCAAGAACTCAACTTGCCCGGCACGGGGGAGGTGCAGGATTGGCGAACGGACCAAGCCGAAGAGTCGGCGTACGCCAAAGGATTTGACGCAGGTTACAAGGCGGGCGCCGCGACCGGAGCGGAAGAGGAGATGACGTCGCTGCTTCCGCCGTACACGATCCTCCCGGGCGTCTCGGCCAAAGAGGTGATGGAGGCTGGATTACAGCGTTTTTTGCCCCGGCTTCAGCCGCTTTTGAAACCGGAGGAGGTTCATGTTCGCCTCGAACAATCGTTAGCCTTAAAAAAACCGTTGTCGGTCGTTCGGCTGGGGGACGGGGAGCTGCTTGCTTTGGCCCACGACACCGTGCTTCCGCTGGCGCATGCCAAGGCGGCGGGTCCGTTCCTGACCCGAGCCGGGATCACCCTTCCGGATTACGAGGCGAGGGATCGGCTGGCGGAAGCCGTCCGGGGAGCGGACATCATCGGCATTCCGGCGTCGCGGTTGCCTACTTATCAGGGCCTGCTGTTTCCGGTTCTCCGTTATTACGGCATCGGCCATGATCCGCACCGTTTCACCATCTCAACCATAAATTATGCGCTTCATGAGCATAAGCTGCTTCAACCGCTGCTGCGAAACAGGCAAGTGCTGGTCATCGGCAACAAGGCAGAACCGTTGGCTGAAGTCCTTTCCGCCTCAGGTGTGCATATTACGGGGACGGTCGCCCCCGTCAACGGGTTCAGGGACGTTCCTGGCGCGCTTGCGGCGACGGCGCAGCATACGTTCGATATCGCGCTGGTTGCAAGCGGGATTCCCGCGGTCGTGATCTGCCAAACCATCGCCGCGGAGCTTGGCAAAGTAGCGCTCGATTTCGGCCATTTGGCCGATAAGCTCATTTCCGGCGAGCTGACCTACGATGACAACGCATCGTAAGACGGCCGGTGCCCGGCACCGGCGGACATCATGCCAGGCGAGGAGGGTTGATCTATGAACAGGAAAAAAAACGGCGTCCGGGCGAAGGATGCCGCCCTGCGTTACCAAGCCGGGTTCGAGCGGGGCTACGAACAGGGGCTTGCCCAAGGCAGAGAAGCGTTCGGACGCCCGTTCCACGGCACAAGCATCGTCATTCCCAGCTATAACCAGCTGGATTACCTGTCCCGCTGCATCGACAGCATCGAAACGCACACGGCCGAACCATACGAAATCATCGTCGTCGATAACGGTTCGACGGACGGGACGGAAGCCTATTTGAATCGAAAAGCGGGCCGGCTGCGGTACAAACGATTGGAAACCAACCGGGGGTTCGCCGGCGGCGTGAATCAAGGGCTCATGATGGCCAAAGGCGACACCATCGTCATTTTGAACAACGATACGCTGGTCACGGGAGGCTGGCTTACCCATATGCTGCGCTGCCTGGAAAGCGACCCCCGAATCGGCGCCGTAGGACCGGTGACGAATTACATCAGCGGCGAGCAGCAGATCCCGGTGCCCTATAACGACGTGGAGCAGATGTGGGAGTTTGCGGCTGCCTTCAGCCGGCCGGATGCGTCCAAATGGCGGCAAACCGACAGGATCGTCGGATTTTGCGTGCTTTTCCGGAAGGAGCTGCTGGAGCGGGTCGGTTATTTCGATGAAGGCTTCCGCGTCGGAAATTACGAGGATGACGACTGGATGATCCGAATCCGGCTGTGCGGCCTTAAGCTCGTCATTGCGGGCGATGCGTTCATCCATCATTTCGGCAGCGTTAGCATGAAGAATCTGGGACGGGAACGGTTCGAAACGGTTCAAGGATATAACGAGCGGTATTATGCGGAGAAATGGGGGAATCCCCATGCGTGGGTAGAGGAGGCACGGCAGCTTGGATACCGCGGTGCCAATGGTGAGGCTGAGCCTTGCGGCTCGCCCGCCGACTTTTTCCCCACCCAAGTGCTGATCCGGGATCAAGGGGGGCGTCAGTATGTTCTCTGCGAAGGAAAAAAACATCCGTGCAGCGGAATGGAAGAGAAGGCGGGAATCCGGTCGGTGATGTTGTCCAGGCTGGATCTCCGCAGCATCCCGGCGGCAGAGGCGCCGATGGGGGAACAGGAGATGCTGGCTTTGCTTAGGCCCGCCGAAGGCGAGCTGAGCGACGGGCAAATCGTCAGCTGCGGCGACGGAACCGTCTATCAGTGGCGCCAAGGTTCGGTTCGGCCCTTCGTATCGGACTATGCCCTGAAGCGCTGGAACCTGAAAGAGCGGAACATCGTTCATCTCCCGCCTGAAAAGCTGCGCTTGATCCCCCGCGGATTGCCGATCATCGCTCCCCCGGTGCTCGAAAACCCCGTGCTGTAATAAATTTTTGGCTGCGAGCCGGGTTACCCGTAACTGTATGTAGGCGGCCGGCATAAGATATAGCAGGCAGAAGCGGATCAGGAGGGGCGGGCCTTCGCGGCTTTTCGCGGAACATCTACAGGAGGAATCGACCATGCAGAATAAAATCGATGAAATGTTAATCCATATGTCCCATTCCCATCAACAGATGGCCAGGGTTCTGGATGCCGAGCGGCAGATGGCCGTCCGGATGTCCCAGATCATTCACGACCTTCCGGACGCCGATCCCGAATTCGACGGGATTAGCGGATTGATCGAGAACTCCGGGCAAATCAATAAAAGCATCATCGCCTATCTGGGAAGTATCGCGGATCTTCAGGAAGCGCTCGCGGAGACTCTGAATCATGTCGTGAAAGAGCTCGGCAGCCATGAGGAAGAGTAATTGGAGACTTGATATAGGAGAGTGCTGCAGATGAGCAGGGAGCAGGCATTTTTGCATATGCTGGACGCCGCATCCAAAATTCAGTGGAACATTGCGATGATTTTGGAGGCAAAGGCGGTTGAGGCGGAGAAAGTCCGGAACTGGGCGATCAACCACTTGACCGCGGATGCATTTGAAACGCATGATCATCAGCTCAACGAACCGCTGCAAATTCACGGTCAAATCGTCGAGCTGCTCGAAGGTTTGACCAAACTCGAAAACGGGCTTTGCAGCAATTTAAAAGCCGTGCTCGTTCAGGATGAAGGAGGCTTCGGCGGCGAGGACGGCATGTTCGGCCCGGGATTCGATATGGGAGACATCGAAAAATGAGTCTTTTCGTAAGAGAACAGGAAGCAAAGCTTGAGCTGATCGCCTCCATCGCGCGCAGCCAGCAGGCGCTTGCCCGGATTCTCGGCAGCATTGCGGATATTTCCTCCCATTCGGAATTGTCCGCGCGGAGTTTGAGCGAAAACATCCGTCTTCTCACGCAGTATCAAGCCGCCATGTGCGAGATGCTGCAAGGAATCACGTTATGCCACCCCCGCAGCGGTACTCCTGCGCCGCCCTGGTTAAACGCATCCCGACTGCCGCATGCACGATGACCGAACTAACAGGAGGAATAACGGATGAAGACCAAGAAACGTGTTTCCCGGTCCGCGAGATCCGGCACCCGGAGGCGGAAGCTTCTCGTTGCCCGAAAGGCCCGAGCGCAAAGAACGGGAAAGCTCCGTGCGAACAAAACCAGGCCGCGCCGGCTTGTCAAGGGCAGAAAAAGACGGCTTTCCCGGCTTGGCGCCCTTCGCAGGAAGCGCAGACGCGGGTGGGGTAACCCCGTCCTTCCGGCTCCGGTAGAGCAGGGCTCGCTGCCGCAATCGCCGGACGTCGCTTATAATGAAGGATACGACGAAGCTTACAACGAAGGTTTTAATGCCGGATTCGCCAAAGGCTATGAAGATGGGCATCAGCTCGCTTATCAATCGAAATGAGGATTTGGCCAAAATCCTGAAATAAATGAGCAGGGATAGGAACACAGTCAAGCCTTCGCTCCATGGGAAACCTATGGGGTTGAAGGCTTTTTTGCGCCCGTAAAACGTGATACGCGCCAATTTCCCGCCCGAAAGGCAGTCGTCCATGATGCATGTGCCTCTTCCGCATATATTTATCATTATAGAATGATATAAGCCTTCGGCGAATGCCGAGCCGGCTTAGATCAGCCGCAAATAGGAACACTTTTCCGCATGTTACATGCGGCCGGAATTCTACCTTATTTTACGACAGGCAGGGTGAGAGCTGTGGAAAAAAATGTTGCAGAACAAAGCGAAGGTTACCGAAGCGGTTACGGTGCCGGCTACCGGCTCGGCATGTGTCAAGCCGTCGAGAAACGAGTCCCGCCGCCGCCGCCCTATTTCCGGGATATGAAAATACTTTACGTTCCCCAAGGCTTTCATGCCATTGATCAGGGAGTTGCTTCGGCGCTCCGCAGCCTGGTAAAGGAATGCATCGTCGGGGAAGCCCCGAAAATGCTGGAGCTGGCCGTCAAGGAACGGCCCGATCTCGTCCTTGTCATGAACGGGCTGCACATATTCCCCGACAATCACCTGGAGGATGTGGCCAGAATCCGGGGGATGGGGATCAAAACGGCGATTTGGTTCGTGGATGATCCGTATTTTACGGAAGATACGGCCCGCATGTGCACGGGCTACGATATCGTGTTTACCCATGAACTCAGCTGCGTCCCGTTTTACCGCGGACTTGGCGCGGCGAAGGTGCATTATTTGCCCCTGGCCGTCAACACCGCCATGTTTAAGCCCCAACGTCCGGCCCCCCAGCATTTGTACGACATTTGCTTTATCGGCAACGCCTTTTGGAACAGGGTCGCGATCTTCGACGAAATGGCCCCGTTTTTGGAAGACAAAAAGGTGCTGATCGCTGGCGGTTTTTGGGAAAGGCTGAAGGAGACCCGGATCCTCGGGCGGTTCCTGCACCTGGGGTTCATTCCGCCGGAGGAGACCGTGAACTATTACAACGGTGCAAAAATCGTCATCAATATCCATCGCCCGGACGAGTATGGGCAGGACAACCGGAACACCCACCGCATCCGCGCCAAATCCATCAATCCGCGCACGTACGAAATCAGCGCCTGCGGCACGATGCAAATTACGGACATCCGGGAGGATACGCATTCGCATTACCGGCCGGGCTACGACATCGAAACCTTCGGTTCGGTCAAAGAGCTGCAGGACAAAATCAGCCATTACCTGGCACATGACGACGAGCGCTTACAATTGGCATGGCGCGGTTTATGGACGACGCGAAAAGAGCATTCCTTCGTTTCGAGAATCAAAACGCTGCTGGAGCATGTTTAACCAAAACTTAATTCAAAGACGGGGCACCGAACCCCGAAGTTCGATAGGTCTGAAAATTGTTGAAAAAAAAAGAAAGAGGAGCGGGTTGTCACATGTCAATCGTAAAACACCGGAACATGGTGCACCACTATCAGCCGAGTCCGGCCGAAGAAGCGCGGGCGCGCGGACGCGAGGCGGGTTATTCGGGGGGATACGAAGAGGGATATTTAAAGGGCCGGGCCGACTATATCGTCAAAAGCCACACGGAATCGTTCCCTTTCCGCCAGCTTCATGTCCTGTACGTCGCCTCGGGGAAAGGGTTCCCGTATTCTCCGATGGACGAAGCCATTTCGACGACGCTGCGCGGGCTGGTTGCCCAAGTCACCGTCATTGAGCCCGGCCAGCCGGTCAGCGAAATCGCTTATCAACTGATGCCGGACCTCGTTCTCGTGCTGGACGGCATGTTTGTTCAAAACGAGCAGCTGGACGATATCCGCCGCCAAGGGATCAAAACGGCCGTCTGGCTGACGGATGATCCGTATTACACGGATATGACCACGGAAAACGTCAACCATTACGATTACGTATTCACATTGGAATCCAACTGCATTCCATATTACCAGCAGCTTGGCTGCAAGCAGGTTTATCATCTGCCTTTCGCCGCTTTTCCGGATTTTTACAAACCGGCAAGAACGCCTTCCCCGCAGCGCAGGGACGTCAGCTTCATCGGTTCCGCCTACTGGAACCGGATCGAATTCCTGAGTCCGATCATGGACCGGTTAATGCAGTATAATACGCTCATCAACGGCATTTGGTGGGACCGTCTGCCCAATTTTGCCGCTTACCGGGACCGGATCGAAGTCAATAAATGGATGGGACCGCAGGAAACGTCGGATGCTTACAACGCCTCGAAAATCGTCATCAATCTTCACCGTTCCCACGAAGATGATTCCGTCAACAACAATGCCGTAAAAATTCCCGCCGCATCCCCGAATCCGCGCACGTTCGAAATCTCCGCCTGCGCCACGCTGCAGCTCACCGATTCCCGAAGCGACCTCGCCAAACTTTATACGCCCGGCAAGGAGATCGAAACGTACAACTCGCCGGAAGAGCTGTTAGACAAAATCCAATATTATCTCCATCACGAGCAGGAGCGCAGGGAGATCGCCCTGAACGCGCTGGACCGCACGCTCCGCGAGCATACGTACGGCCATCGCTTGAACCAATTGCTGTCCATCGTATTTCCGTAAAAGGGGAGGTTCCCCTCCACTTTTGGACATCTGGAGGGGAGCATATGTCGTGCCGGTACAGATTCACTTCTAATATATTGTATTACTTGGGTGAAAGGAGGTGCGAATCGTACCCTGTGCTTTTTTGCAGCGGTCTCAACGCCCATGATGACGTATAAGCCTAAGATGATGCTGTTCTCCCATGTCAGCAATACAAGCAGCATCACGGGGGCCGAAAAGCTCCTGCTGATGTTCTGCCTTCAAATCGCGCCTTATTTCGAGTGCATTCTGGTCGCTCCGCAGGAAGGCAAGCTGACGGCTTCTGCCCGTAAACAAGGCATGACGGTACGAATCCAATCCTGCCCCTTGCTTTTTGGCATGTATCAGCCCGGCGAACGGCTCGAACAGGAAGCGGAAGGGCTTCGGTACCATCCGGATTTTGCTTCGGTTGTCCGCTGCATGGCGGAGACGGCTCCCGACATCGTCCTCACCAATACCATCGTGAACGTGATGCCCGCCATGGCTGCCAAATTGCTTGGCATTCCGGTCTTATGGAAAATAACCGAAACGATGCAAACGACGGCATACACGTCTGCGGCCACGGCCGTGGTAGAGAAGTACAGCGATTGCCTGATCGCGATTTCGGAGGCGTCGGCCCGCGTCTTTCGCGGAACGGTCTCCAAACCGATCACGCTGCTTCCCCCGTCCGCGGACAATGAGCTTTTGCAGCCTTCCCAAATGCTGATCCGGAACGGCTATCGTAAAATTCTCCGCCTGAAAGACTCCCATATCTGCATCGGCTATATCTCTTCTTTTATCCATCCCGAAAAGGGGCTGCTTGAATTCATCCGCATGGCGAAAATTCTGGCGGCGTCGTACCCGAATTGCCGGTTTGTCGTGATCGGGAAACCCGCCGACCAGTCCTATTACGACCGCTGCGTTCAGGAAGTGAATGATTCCGGCCACCGAAATTCTTTCCGCTTCATCCCGTTTGTGGAATCGGTGCATTCGGCTTACAGCGCCATGGATATCCTTGTCGTTCCTAGCATGGTGCAGGAAGGTTTCGGGATGACGGCGCTGGAAGGCATGCTTTGCGGCAAGCCGGTCGTATCCTTCGATTCGGGTGGTCTCGGCGAGCTGATGAAAAATACGGGCAACGGTCATTTTGCGGTTCCGACGGGCGACTATGGAGCGCTGGCGGCCAAGGTATCCGAACTTGTCAATCAACCGGAGTTCCTGCAGTATACCGGAAGCATGAACGCGAACGCCGCGAGGACGGCATACGGCATGGAGACCTACCGGCAGCGGGTTCACGGATTCGTTCAGGAGCTGCAGCGGGGATGCCCCGATTGGATGAGCGGGGACGTTTCCCGCCGCGTATCCGCTGCGGGCGTCCCTGCGTTGAACGTTCCGCCGCCTCCGGCTGGGCAAGCTGCCCCGGCAAAAAGGAAGGCGGGCAGGAGAAGGAAACATGCAAGGAAAGCAAGAAGACCGGCGGCCGCGGTTCGAGCACGCCGGATCCAAAGAAAGGCAGGAGCAGGCAAACGTTCCAAACGTCGCTCCAAGTCCATTAAACGAAAGTAGGGGACGGACGCTATGAGAATCATGACGATTTTGGGCACCCGGCCCGAAATTATCCGCCTCAGCCTCATCCTTCCTAAGCTGGACCGGTATGCAGAGCGGCATGTGCTGGTGCATACCGGGCAAAATTTTGCAGAAAGGCTGAGCGGCATTTTTTTTAAGCAGATGGGCTTGCGCTCACCGGATTACGTTTTGCAGGATGCAGCCGCAACGCTTGGGGAACAGCTGTCGTCCATGTTCCTTCAAATGGAGCGGATTCTGGAAAAGGAGAAGCCCGATACCATCCTTCTGCTTGGCGATACCAACAGCGCGCTGTGCGCGGTGCTTGCCGAAAGGCTCGGATATCCCGTGGTTCATATGGAAGCCGGCAACCGCTGCTTTGACCTGGGCGTGCCTGAAGAGAAAAACCGGCGGGTCATCGACGCGATCTCTTCGATCAACATGCCGTATACGGAACAGAGCAAAAAACATTTGCTTGCCGAAGGTTTTCCCAGCTCGCGCATCGTGCTGACGGGAAATCCGATCTATGAAGTGATGGAGCACTACAAGGATTCGATCGAAGCAAGCCGCATTTTGAACAGCCTCTCCCTGAAGCCGAAGGAATATTTTTTGGTTACGGCCCACCGCGCGGAGAACGTGGATCATCCGGAACGGCTGCGGCAAATCGTCGAAGGGCTGAACATGATCGCGGAAAAATACGGCCGCCGGCTCATCTGCAGCATTCATCCGCGAACGGCCTCCCGCATTGCGGGGCTGAAAGATTTGCGCACGCACCCGCTGGTGGAATTCCACGAGCCTTTCGGATTTTTCGATTTCGTCAAGCTGGAAAGGCACGCCTGCTGCGCATTGACGGACAGCGGAACGGTCCAGGAGGAATGCTGCATCATGCAGGTCCCCACCGTCACGATGCGGCATACGACCGAACGTCCGGAAACCGTCGACTGCGGCAGCAACATCGTATCAGGCCTTGAAGCGAAGCATATCGCACGCGCGGCGGACCTGATGATCAGCTTGAACCGGGAATGGGTCTGCCCGGAAGGGTATTTGGCCAAAAACGTCTCGGATAAGGTAGTTAAATTTCTGCTTGGAGGGAAAGTGCATGTTTGAAAATCAACGTATTATGGTGACTGGGGGGACCGGATCCTGGGGGTATGAATTGGTTGCCCAGCTGCTTATGCAAAATCCGAGGGAGGTGATCGTGTTCTCCCGCAACGAATCGTCGCAAGTGGCGATGAGCCGGACGTTCGAAGACAAGCGCCTGAGCTTTCGGATCGGGGACATCCGTGACAAGGAGGCGCTGACCGCCGTTTGCCAAGGCATCGACTACGTGTTCCATCTTGCCGCGCTCAAGCATGTTCCGGTGTGCGAGGACCAGCCGTACGAAGCGCTTAAAACCAACGTCATCGGCACCCAAAACGTGATCGAAGCAGCCATCGACAACAAGGTCAAGAAAGTGTTTTACATCTCGACCGACAAGGCGGCCAACCCTTCGAATTTTTACGGCATGACCAAAGCCATCGGCGAAAAGCTGGTCGTGTACGCGAATCTGCTCAACAGCGAAACCCGCTTTGTTACCGTTCGCGGCGGCAACGTGCTTGGGACAAACGGCTCCGTGGTGCATGTGTTCAAGGACCAAATCCGGAGCAAAGGCCAGGTGCTGATTACGGACATGGAGATGACCCGGTTTTTCCTGACGCTGCCGGACGCGATTAAACTGCTGTTCAAGGCCGCGGAGGAAAGCTACGGCGGGGAAATCTTCGTCATGACGATGCCTGCTTGCAGAATCGTGGACCTGGCGGAGGTGCTGATCGAAGCCTCCGGCAAAGAAAACGTAAGCATCGTGGAATCCGGCATCCGCCCCGGAGAGAAGATCCACGAAATACTGATGAGCGATTTCGAAAGCATGACGACGGTGGTATACGACGAAGAGTACCTCGTCATCCTGCCGACGCTTCATATGCCCGAGCTGAAGGAACGTTACAAACACTGCAGACCGGTAGAATTCAGCAGCTTCAGCTCCAACCATCATTTGATGAATAAAGAGGAGATCAAAAACATTCTCCAGCGCGGAGGGTTTCTGTGATGAAACTGCTTATTCTTGGCGGAAACGGAATGGCGGGCCATATGCTGGTTCATTACTTTCGGCGTCAGGAAAAACATCACGTCTTCTACACCACCCGGGAAGCCCGAAGTCCCGGGGGACTTTACCTTGACGCCTCCGAACCGTGCATGGTCGACCGGCTGCTGGATATCGTCCGGCCCGATGTCGTGATCAATGCCATCGGCGTCCTGAACCATCATGCCGATGACGACCGGATCAATGCGTATCATATCAACGGCTTTTTGCCCCACCGGCTCTGCCGGGCCGCGGACCGGATCGGTGCCCGCCTCATTCATATCAGCACGGACTGCGTCTTTGAAGGAACCCGGGGCGGCTACACGGAGGAAGACCAGCCGGATGGAACGAGCATGTACGCGATGACCAAAGCGCTGGGCGAAGTGCGGGCTCCAGGGCATCTGACCATCCGGACGTCGATTATCGGTCCCGAGATCCGAAGCCATGGCATCGGGCTCATGCATTGGTTCATGTCGCAAAAAGGAGCCGTTACCGGCTACCGCAACGTCATGTGGAACGGCGTGACGACGCTGGAGCTGGCGAAGGCCGTCGATCGCTTCATGAATTCTTCCGTGTCGGGTTTGATCCATCTGGCCCACCCGGTCCCGATCTGCAAACATGACTTGCTGCTGCTGTTTCAGGAAATATGGGATCTTCGCGACGTCGTGGTTTTGCCTGTCGACCAACCGGTGCAGGACCGTACGCTGGTGTCGACGCGGGCCGACATCGATTATGCCGTCCCCCATTACCGAGACATGCTGAAGGAGTTGAAGATATGGATGAACGAGCTTCCCTCCGCAAGCGCGTCATTATGATTACCGGAGCTTCGGGATTTACCGGCGGCCATGCCTGCCGGTATTTTGCCGGGCTCGGCATGCAGGTCGCCGGCATCGTGCGGCAAACCCAGGCACTCCCGGCCATCGACGGGGTAAGATACTATACCTGCGATCTGATGGATAAGGGGAAGCTTGAAGAGCTTGCCCGGCAGATCGCTCCCGACTATGTCCTTCATCTCGGGGGGAAAAACTCGGTCCCCGAATCCTGGGCCGATCCGCTGCTCTACATGGAAACCAACGTGCTTCCGACGCTTTATTTGCTGAATGCCCTTCGCCCGTTTCCGGCGTGCCGGGTACTGATCGCCGGAACGAAAGCCGTGTTCAGCCTCACCCCTCCTTATCGGCCGCCCCATCCGTACAGCTTAAGCAAAAGCCTGCAGAAGGCGGCCGTCATGTCCTGGAGCTGCCTCTTCGGGCAGCCGGTCATGTTGGCGGAGCCGTCGAATTTGATCGGACCCGGGCCGTCGACGGGCTTTTGCGCTTTGCTGGGCCGCTACATTGCGGCATGGGAAAGAGGAGAGGCGATGAAAGCCTTCCGCATTTCGTCGCGAGCCTCGCGGCGGGATTTTCTGGACGTCAGGGATGCCGTCAGGGCTTACGGCATCATGCTTGAAAAGGGAACGCCGGGAGAGGTCTACACCGTCGCGTCGGGCAAAGAACGCACGCTTGAGGAAATAGCCGTTTTGTTCATGAAGGCTTCGGGGAGCGATGTCCCGGTCGAGTGGGGGGATGAGGACGATTCCATCAAGGAGCGGGATTCGCAGGTTCCGATGGGCTTGGAATCGCTCGGCTGGAAGCCGTCCATTCCGATCGAGAGGTCGATAACGGACATTCTTCAATATTTCCGCACCGGAGGGGGAGGATCCAAATGAAACCGCTGGTTACGATCGTCATTCCTTTTTACAACGATCCTTACGTGGATCAAGCGGTGCAAAGCGCGCTTACGCAATCGTACAGGCCGATCGAAATTATCGTCGTCGACGACGGTTCGACGATGCATGCCGACCGGTTAGGTCCGTACATGCCGTATATCCATTATCTAGGAAAGGCCAACGGCGGCACCGCAAGCGCATTAAATCACGGAATCCGGTATGCTTCGGGGGAATATGTCGCATGGCTCAGCTCCGACGATATATTTTACCACGATAAAATCAACCGCCAGATCCAGTTTATGCTGGAACGGGGGGCGTGGATATCCCATACCAACTTCGATTATATCGATAGGCAAAGCCAGATCGTACAGCATCGTGCCGGTTTCGCTTTTCACGGGACGGCGGACTTTTACCGCACTTTTCTGATCAACAATCCGGTCAACGGTTGTACGGTGATCATGAAAAAAGAACTGTTTTACCATATCGGATTGTTTAACGAGTCCCTCCCTTATACGCATGATCTGGATTTATGGATCAGGGCGATCCAGGCAGGCATATCGTTCCCGTACCTCGATGAGGCGCTGGTCGGTTACCGTTGGCACGAAGCGATGGGCACGCTTCGGTATCAGGATCTCATTCGGCAGGAATATGCCATGACGCAGGAACGCGTCCGGAACGCGATCCATCCGATTTTGTCGATTATGGGATAATATCGAATTCTACTGCTTCTCCCTTCTTCCGGTTTTGTATGAATAGACTGGATGGTTCGTCCATGCATGATGCGAAACTCTAGCATAATCTATGGATGAAAGGAGGGAGAATTCCTTATGCCAAACCGTTTGATAGATAGCCAGATTTCCCAAAACGTCTCCACCGCAGGTGCAGTCAGCATCCCTGCCAGCACAACCCCTGCTTTGTTCGGCACGCTTGGCTTGAACACAGCCGCCGCAGGGCCGAATCTTTCCGTTCACTTCACGGCAACCGTTACGTTGAGCGCTGTCGTTGCCGTCCTAGCTCCTGTAACCATTACGATCTTCCGGGTGGTTGACGGGGTATCCACTCTCATCTATTCCGCTACCGAGTCGCTGCCGGTAGGCACGTTGCTTCTGACGACCGACGTCATTACCGTAACGGGCATCGATTTGTTGACGACGAACCCTGGATTTGTCGTCTACCAGGCCTTCGTCAGCATTCCTGGAGGACTGACGGTCATTCCGAACCGGGTAGGGCCCGAAAGCTTCGAAGCCGTGGCCTACTCCGACTAATTCAACGGCGCTTAAACGAACTGGAATCACCGGAAATGATGTTCCGGTGATTTTTTTGTCCGAAATTTCCGAACATTCCGCGTGAGGGGGTTCAAGAGTCGTGTCCCGGCGCATCGTTTTCCAATATAGTATATTGTCGGCATCGTCCATTAAACCATCAATGAGTCCGGCTCCCGTCGCCGGATCCCATGGGAAGGAGAAGGCATGAAGATACTGCTAGCGACATACTGGCTGATTCCCCATGTCGGCGGAGTATGGAAATACATGACGCAAATCCAGCAGCGGCTGGAAGCCATGGGACATCAGGTGGATCTGCTCGGAAACAGCCCGGATTACGCCAAATTCCATATCATTAACCGCGGCCGCGAAATCTCCAAGGAATGGATCCGCCCGCTTGTGGTCACCAAGCTGGCCAGGGAGTACGCGCCCTTGCTGCATGCGGATCCCCTCATTCACTATTATGAGATAGACCGCTATATGCTGGAGCTTTCGGCCGCGTGTTTCGGGCTGGATCAATATGACATCATCCATACCCAAGATATATTTGCGGCCCGCTCGCTCGCCCGGGTGAAGCCTGCACACGTTCCGTTGATTTCGCAGGTTCACGGCTCCGTTACGGGGGAGCTTCACAACCATTTCCGGATGAACCCGCAGCTCGGCATCAACGAGCATTCGCCAGCCTGGAAGTATTTCCCTGCCGTTGAATCTCGCGGCGCTGCGTCCGGAAACGTTACAATCACGTCGACGCAGTGGCAGAAAAACCTGCTCGTCCGCGATTTCGGCATTCCTGAACATCGCATCAGCGTTTTCCAATACGGCCTGGATGCCCAGGAATTTTGGCATAAAGCCCATATGGGAACGGATGTCAGCCGGCCGCCGGATAAAAAGGTGATCATCTGTCCGGCAAGGCTGTCGTTCGTCAAGGGGATCGATGTGCTGATTTCGGCGCTCGGCATCCTGAAAAGCATGAGGCAGCAGGATTGGGTGTGCTGGATCGTCGGAGACGGCGATAAAAGGGAGGAGCTGTGGAACCAAACCCAAGCTCTGGCATTGCAGAACAACGTGGTGTTTTTCGGCGAGCGCCATGATATACCGGCCCTGCTTCTGCAATCGGACATTTTCGTTCATTCCTGCATCCAGGATAATCAGCCGTTTTCAGTGATGGAGGCACAGTTCGCCGGCTTGCCGGCATGCGTGTCGAATGCCGGAGGACTGCCGGAGATGGTGGAACATGGCGCGACCGGCCTGGTTTCCCCGGTGAAAGATCCGCTTACGCTGGCACAGCATCTGAATACGCTGCTAGGAAACGATGAATACCGGCGCATGCTCGGTCAAAATGCGGCGCGCTGGGGACAGCAGCACTGGTCGCTCGATCAGATGATTTCCAGGCTATTGAACGAATATGCGAGGGTAGCTTCAGGAGCATAAACGGCCGAACCATGAGCCAAGGAAGGGAGGAGACGACGTGTCTGAGCCTTATATGGTCATCGGCGATTTGTATAACCGGATTTTTGCCGTGCAATCGTCCCATGTCGATCTGATGGTGAATTATGCGGTGTGGAACCGGATTTTCGAGCAGCTTCCAAAAAATTACACGCTTCCGGATTTGGAGGTTTTGACTTTCTAAACCATTGAACAAACAGGGATCCAGAGCCAAAAAAAGGGCCGCCCAATTCGGCATGTCACGTGTCCGGATCGGCGGCCTTCATCGATTCTTCAGCGAGTGGATATATGAATTCCGCTTAATATTTGTCCCCATAAGTGATCATTTCCCAGCCATTTATCGGCGTTCGGCAATTGGATGGAGCAGACCTTTTCAAGCGGCCAGTCCAGTTCCACGATGTCGTTGACAGGGGTATGGTTAATCAGCAGCACCCGAAAATCATGCGCGACAAGACTCGATAAAACCTCCTGGAGTTCTTTGGCTTGTTCGAACGTGCCTTCCGTGCGAATGAACAAAATTTTACGGCTGGTTAGCATTTTTTCCATGAACCGCTGCACGCGGCGGTCATATTTGGCTTTTACGTAAGGATAAGCTTCAAGATTGGGCGGGAAGTTGTTGTGGGTAAAAAAGTCGTGATTCGACAGAAAATCGTAATACGTGTCGCGCACCAAATAAAGCTGCTCGCTGACTTTATTTTCAACGACGAGGTTGTTGTAGACCATGAAATGGGCGAATCGGTTCCTTAAAAGGCGGTTCACGTCGGATAGGTTGTAAGTCGCCATCCAATCGATCGGACCGGCATAATTTCGCAGGCCGAATTTTTCGAGCTTCATCGCGGCGAGGCATAAGTCTCCCAAACTGAAAATCGCGTCGTAGGATCCTTTGAGATCGGCAACCCTCATATTCTTTCATCCTTTCTTCCTAAATTGCGATTCGCAATATAGTAGATGCGAGATCCGCTTCTTTCGCTTGTATTCTCGCTTATTCCCGGAAGAATAGGTTTGCGGCGGGCGTTAAATGCCCTTCCACTTGGAGCGCAGCCACATAGGATAGGATTAAGACTTGACTTTCAGGAGGAAAGGTTATGTCCATATTACGGCTAGAAGCCGCTCCTTTTGCACCGATCGACTCTACGTATATCCAGTCCGTCGATCTTGAAATATGCAATGTCGGTACGGAAGGTTTTGAGATGCTTGTGCATGGCTACGGCGAACAGGGACTGTTTTACGTTCAGTTGATCCATGTCGGTTCGGGCAGCACGGTTCCCCTTTATCATATGATGACGGAGCATAAGCCTTTTCAGCTGGTGCTGGTGACGAACGTCAACGATTATACGCATACCGCAGTGACCGTTAGAGTCCGCAACCAAGGCAACCTTGTCGCTTTGTTTACCCAGGAGGACATGTTTCGAATGATCTGACCGTTAAGACGCAAAGGAGGGGATGCCATGAACGTGCTGTTTGTGTTTTACGTGCCGAGCGGCGGCATGGATACGTTGAATCGGCTTCGCTGCAAAGCCCTTGCCAGATACGGTATCCATGCTTCCTGCCTTTACTTCCATTGGGGGGCGGGGGTGCAAAATAACGACGGGGTCCCTATGTACATTACGAACAACGATGAAGAGATCCGGGGAATTCTGGCCGCCGGGAATTACGATGTCATCGTCGTCACGACGGATCACAAAAGCTTTCCCCGCTTCAGGCAGCTGGGATATACGGGAAAGCTTGTACTGGAAATTCAGGGGTACGGCGCCAAGGAATATGCCCGCCAGCAGCTGATCGAAGCCATTCCTTACGTGAACACGTACGCAAGTGCGCTGCTGAATCCGAGCACCCCGCATATTGCCGCTTTGTTTCGGGAACTGTTTCCGAATATTCCACAGTATAATTTCCCCAATTTTTTTGATTCCGAGAGCTTTACCTACCGGCCGGGACCGATTCCGGAACGTCCGGTGATCGCATGGCTTGGACGCATGGAAGACAATAAAAACTGGAGGGAATTCCTTCATATCGGCTATCAGATGTCTTTCTACGTTCCCGATTTGAAACTTTGGGTTTTCGAAGACCCCAACTTGTCGATTCCCCATGAACGCGAACAGTTCGATTCCGTGGTGCATCAATTGGGACTTCATTCGCGTTTAATCATGCATTCGAACGTGCCAAACCATCAGATGCAGCATTATTTCTCGGCCATAGGCGATTCGGGCGGTTTCGTGTGCAATACATCCAAGGTGGAAGGCGGCCCGTTATCGGTCCTCGAAGCCATGAGCTGCCGCTGTCCGGTGCTGGCGACGAATTCCGACGGGGTGGCTCTTTGCATCCGTCATAACGAAACCGGCAAAAATTATACGCTTGGCAATATTGCGCAAGCCGTGCAGGAGGGGCTGGACTTGATGCATAACGCTCCGCTGAGGGAAAACATCCGAAGCGGCGCGTTAAAACGGGTGCAAACGGAATTCAACCCGCATCTGTACTGCGTGCGTTTTATTGATATGCTGTATCACATTTGATGGGAGGAATTCGCGTGACGGCAAAATACAACACCAGGGTGGGGGCGGCAGCGGGAACCTTCATGCCGTTTACGGTCGGTCCCGATGAGATTGTCCTGACGGGAGTCACATTGGAAGGAATCGCCGAGGGCGACCGCGTGATTTTGGATATCGACGTATCCTGGCTGAAACCGATGTGCGATCTGGGAGAGCTCGAACTGATGATTCGAAGGGACGCTCCGGACGGACCCATCATCTATTGGACGATGGAAACCTGCTATGCCCAGGCCCGTACGAGGGAAGAATGCGTTTTGGCGGGCGACGGCACCATGCGCCATTTTTTCCTTACGGCCCGCTCGGTCGAACATAAAGCGCAGCTTGCCGCGTATTATTTGGAAGGAACGGTAGATGCTCCGTAAAGACGAATAGAATGATACGGATCAAGCCGACTCCGGCTGCCATCAGCCGGGGATCGGCTTTTTTTGCATTCCCTTTACCGGAAAAAGCTTCGGTACGTCAGCTGGAGTCCTTCCTCGATGCCGTATGCCGGCCGCCAATTTAAATGCGCCAAGGCTCGAGCGTTGGACAAGCGGCTGTGGCGGATGTCTCCTGCCCGGTCCGGACGATGGACGCAAACGGTTTTTTGGCCATGGTGCAGCCGAAGAAGCTCAACCAACCGATTGACGGAGGTCGCTTGGCCGGTGCTGACATGAAGGATTTTCCGTTTCCCTGACGTTTGGGCCGCTGCCAAGGCGGCGACGACATCTTGAACGTAAATAAAATCCCTCGTTTGTTCCCCGTCCCCATTGACCGTTAAGGGCATGCCTTGCCGGAGCTGGTTCAGGAAAATGGACACGACGCCGCCTTCCCCTTTCGAAGTTTGTCCGGGACCGTAGACGTTCGCGAACCGCAGGACGGTCCAATCCAGTTCGAACAATTCGCCGTACAGCCGGACATAATGCCCCGCCGCATATTTGGATAATCCGTAAAACGAGATGGGAACGGCGGGGTCCGTTTCCTCCAGCAAATCCTTTTGCAGATTCCCGTAAACGCCCGAGGTGGATGCAAACACGAATTTTCGGACTCCGCCTTGGCGGCAGGCCTCCAGCATGTTCAGCGTACCGAGCACATTGATTTCGGTGTCTTCCCGCGGATGCTGGATGGAATGCTGCACATCCGCTTGTGCCGCTAAATGAAACACGGTATCCGGCTGAAGCGCAACGATCGCCTCAAAAGCGGCAGGCAAGCGAATATCCTCCTGATGCAAGGTCGCGCCTTGAGGAACGTTCCCCGCCTTGCCAGCCGACAAATCATCGATGACATGTACCCGATGCCCCATATCGATCAAATGACGTACTAGATGCGAGCCGATAAACCCGGCACCGCCCGTCACTACCACCGTCGTCATGTCATGACCTCCTTAAAAGGCTATAATCATGAGATATCGTATGTGGCAGCGGCATCATTGGCATTAGGCATTGTCCCGATTTCGATCTGGCGCCGGGCATCTTGGTGAAAGAGGTAGTAAAAAGCTTCCAACGGGGTAATATGTGAATGACATCTTTTTGCCGGGGCCGAATCGTTCATGCATGCAAAATACGCCATGCGAAAGGGGAAAGTTAGATGAAAAAAAGGGTTTTGGCGCTTATCGTTGCGCTTGCAGCCATTCTGATCGCCGGCATTGCGTATTTCTTTCGCCCCGATCAAACCGAAGCGCCCGGTAAGCCGGATTCTGCGGCCGGACGATCCGATTCCCTTCCGGTCTGGGTAGATCCGCAAGACGTGACGGCGGTCGAATGGGAGGGGAAAAGAACGTCATGGCTGCTGCAGCGTACCGATTCCAACGATGAGGCAGGGGAAGGGGGGTGGTCGCTTAACGGCAAGCCCGCAGCGGAATCCGATGCCATGCGGGTGCTGTCGCAGATGAACTTGCTTTGGGCCAAAGGGGCGGCACAAAAGCAACCGGTTTCTTCATTAAAAGATGAAATAATCGACTCTACCGTGACCGTTGCCGGCATGGCTAAGACGGAAGAAACCGTGTATTTGATCGCCGCAGAACCGTCAGATCCGGACAGGGTATGGATCATTCCGCCGGGGGCATCTTTTGCTTACCCTGTATTTGTCAAGGATTTGGAGTTGCTGGAAGGGGCTGTCGACAGGCTCAAATCTGCAGCTCCTTCGGCCTGATGCTGCCGCCCAAAGGCCTTCAGGATGCCAAATCCTTTCAGCATAGCGCGTTAAGCGCGAGGTCATCCTAAACGATGTTACTACATTAATTATAACGGAGGATGAACTCATGATACGATCCAAAGCCATTAGTCTTTCCGTATCCGCCGCACTGATCGTCAGCATGGCCGGATTGGCCGGCTGCGGCACGAGAGAACCTGCCAATACGAACGTGCGCACCCGCAACGTTCATGACGGGCGGATGCTGGATACCCGGGACGGCAGACTGAACGTCAACTCTTTGAGAAACGGCAACCGTTTTTCCACCTACAATACGGACGGAAACTTCGGCACGCGAAACGCAAGACATGACCTGTCGAACCTGACTTCGGCCCAGGACGTTGCGGATAAAGTGGCTGCCTTGAAGGAAGTGCGCACGGCCAACGTCCTTAAGGCAGGCAACAGCGCGTACGTGGCAGTCTCCCTGGAACACGGCGCACAAGCCAATCATGCCACGGACGGCACCCACGGCCGTTTCCGCAATAACAGCTTCGGCACGATGAACCACGGCGCCAGCGGCAGCAACAGCAGCTTTAACACCGGCGCGGCAGGCGTGAATACCCGCGGTTTCAACGGAGCGGCAGGAACTAACGGCATGGGGACAACCGGCAGGGGCGCAACAGGCGCTGGCACAACCGGTACAGCAGGAACCGGAACCGGCGGCAACTTCCGCGGATATACGACGAGCGCCGGCGAACCGATCACGAGAAACAACGGTTTTAACGCCACTACGCCGGGAACGGCCGGCACAAGCGAAACCTATTCGCAAAATTATAACGTAAGCAACGACGTAAAAGACAAGATCACGAAGATCGTTCAAAAAGCCGATCCAAACATCACCAATGTTTATGTATCTGCTAATCCTGATTTTGTCCAACGCGTCAGCAATTATGCAACCGATGTGAGAAACGGCCATCCGATCGGCGGCATGGTGAATGAGCTTTCGACGATGATCGAACGGATTTTCCCGACGAATACAAGCACGACCGACCATCGCTTAACCCCGATGGGCACGACGCACAACGCTCCCGGCAAAACGCCTGCAGGCAGACACATGACGCAGTAAAAACCAAACACAAAAAGCAGCTTTGCGCATCATTGCGGGCTGCTTTTTGGTGTTTTCGGAAGGGCGGCATAAAAAATGACGCCGGCGATCCAGCGTCATTTTTGTTATGGGATGGAATTCATTAAAAGACCTGGCGTCCGCGTACCCAAACGCCCTGAATGTTCAAACGCTCATCCAGCATCAGCACATCCGCCTGCTTGCCGGCTTCGAGCGTCCCGGTCCGGTCTTCGATGCGAAGGCGTTTCGCCGGGTTGTAGCTGGCGATGCGCGAGGCATGCTCGACGGTCAATCCTACGGTTTCGACGAGGTAACGGAAACCTTTGATCATCGTAAGCGTGCTGCCGGCCAGGCTGTTCGACTCGCCTTTCAATATCGCGATGCCGTCCTTTACTTCTACGGGCAAATCGCCGATCGTATAATCGCCGTCCGGCATGCCCGCTGCGGACATCGCATCCGTAATCAGGATCAAGTTATCGTTTGTTTTCACTTTCGTCAAAATCGAAATGCACGCCGGATGCACATGGATGCCGTCGGCAATGATTTCGGCATGAATCCGGTCGTCGCTGAGCACCGCCCCGGCCGTGCCCGGCTTGCGGTGATGGATCGGCGTCATGGCGTTGAACGTATGGACGGCCTGGCGGAGACCGGCTTCTACCGCCGCTTCGACTTCCTCGTAAGATGCATCGGTATGGCCGAGAGCGGCGTTGATGCCGTGTTCGCTCATCCAGGCGATGGCCTCAAGCGCGCCTTCGCGTTCGGGAGCAAGCGTGACCTGTTTGATAAGTCCCGGATACTGTGCCTCCCAGGCTTCGAGCCATTCGACGTTCGGATGGACGATATGCTCGGGATTTTGGGCTCCGGGCCACTTCGGGCTGATGAAAGGCCCTTCCATGTGAACACCTTCAATCACGGCATAAGGCATATCCTGCTGCCTATACTCGTGGACTTCCTTCAGCACCTTGTCGATGGATGCTTTAGGAGCCGTCATCGTGGTGGCAAGCATGGCGGTCGTTCCTTGGGAACAGTGGAAGGAGGTGATTTTGTCGAGCTCCTCCTTGCCGGAATACATAAAGTCTTCGCCGTTGCCGCCGTGAACGTGGACATCGATGAAACCCGGCACGAGATATCCTTCCGTTTTTTTGCCGGGATTCAGATGATGCAGGTGGTCCGGCAAATGCTGCACCTCGCCGGCATAAAGAATGGTGCCTTCATGGATGGCGACGACGCCGTCCTCGATGACGTTGCCCGGCACGACGACTTTACCGTACAACAATTGTCCTGAAGTTTCGCTCATCATAATAACCCTCCAGCTCCTTGATCCAGCAGCACGACGACGTTCGGATGGCATTGCAGAAGCGATGCCGGGCATTGGGACGTGATCGGCCCTTTCAAGGCGCGTTTGACGATTTCCGCCTTGTCTTCGCCGCGGACCAGCAGCAGGATTTGTTTGGCTTTTAAAATGCTACCGACGCCCATCGTGATCGCTTGCGTCGGCACGTCGGCCAAAGACGGGAAAAAGCGGGCATTGGCCGTGCGCGTTTTTTCCTGGAGCTCGACGACATGGGTGCCGCCGATCAGGCTTTCGCCCGGTTCATTGAACCCGATGTGACCGTTGTGCCCGAGTCCAAGAATCTGCAGATCGACCGGGCCGTTTTCTTCGAGCATGGCGTCGTATTTCCGGCATTCCTCCTCGAGGTCGGCGGCGTTGCCGTCAGGCACGTGCGTATTCTCCATTTTGATGTCGATGTGGTTAAAAAGCTTTTCGTTCATAAAGCTGCGGTAGCTCTCCGGATGCCCTTCAGGCAGGCCGACGTATTCGTCCAGGTTGTAGGTGGACGCTTTGGCGAAGCTGACCAGCCCCTGCCGGTTCATTTCAATCAGGCGCTGGTAGATGCCGATCGGCGAACTGCCCGTCGCCATGCCGAGAACGGACCTTGGTTTCGTATGAAGCAGGCTGGCGATGAGACCCGCACCGGTCGCGTTGAAGTCGGCCTCATGCTTGAAAGTATAGATGTTCATGCTTTTGAATAACCTCCTCTTGTTTTGCGGTAGTTCCGGACGTTGTGATAGGACTGCTCCAGCTTGGGAACGTATTGTCCGAACTGCTCGCTGCTCATGCCCATGAAAAGAATGTCAATGATATGAAGCTGGGCGATCCTCGAAGCCATGTCGCCTCTTCGCATGCCTTCCTCCAGGGAAGAAACGAAGAGGGGGATATCGGCCATGGATGCCAGCGTGTTGCTGCCGTAAGAAGTGAGCGTGATCGTTGCGGCGCCGCTGTCTTTGGCGCAGGACAACGCGCTGATCGTCTCCTCGGTCTCCCCGGAATAGGAGATGGCGATCGCCACGTCCCGGTCCGTCAGGGTCGACGCCGAAGTGATTTGCATGTGGGGATCGGCGAATGCGGTGCAGTTTTTCCCGATCCGGATCAGCTTCTGGTAAAAATCGAGCGCCACGACCGACGACGTCGCCACGCCGTACAAATCGATCCGCTGCGCATCGCACAGCAGCCGAATGGCTTGCGACAGCCGGTTCATGTCCAGAAGCTGCGTCGTATCCCGGATGGAGGTCAAATGATTGGCTTCCATCGCTTCGACGATTTTGGATAACGGATTGTTGGCCACGATGTCCTGGTAAGAGGAAGCCTGGTTTCGTTCCTGCAGTCCCGTGTGGGCGAGTTCCGCCGACAGCTTGACCTTCAAATCGGGGTAGCCCTTCAGATGGAACACCTTGCAGAAACGGGTGACCGTGGCCGGACTGGTTCCGCATTGCTCGGCCAGTTCCTTGATCCCCATATGGACCACCTGGGCCGGGGAAGAGAGAATAAAATCGGCGATCCGGCGTTCCTGCGGGGACAGCTTATCTTTTTCCTGCGCCAGCGCATATAAGAACGGAGCCACGAAAGGACCTCCCTTTTGTACGACTTCATCCGAAGACGAGGTGTGAAAATTATTTTAATATTTATTTTTGATTGCAAGAAAATTATTTTTATCTCCCTCCCATCATAGGTCAAAAGTCTTCCGGTGACAAGGGGGGAACGGGATTTTTCAGGGCCGGTATTTTTTAAGAAAAAGAAAAAACCCGCGTTCGCGTGGAACTCGGGTAATAGGGCGGGTAAAGTTGTTGTTATTGGACGTTTCCGGCGCTGACGCGGGATTTTTTCGATCGGCCGATTTCCTGCCGCAGCACCTGCCAAATGATGTAGGCCAAAATGACCATTTGCGGGATGAACGTTTCCCACGTCGGATACATGCCGAGCCAGGAAACGGAAGGCAGCGACGGATCCGAATGGGCCGACAGTCGGCCTGCCACCTGAAGCGAATGAATGCTGTCCCCAAGGAAGCGGAACACGAGGTAATAAATCAGCAGCGTCGCGACCAGGAAAAAGGCCCGGATCGGCAGCGCAGCGCTGAGCGCGATGATGGCATAACCCAATACCGCGAGAATGGCCAGCGCTATGACGACGCCGAGGATCAGCTGAAACATCGGCATCGACGGTGCCATGCCGACGTAAAAAATCGTCGTTTCGGCACCCTCCCTTACAATGGCCAGCAGGGCTACGGCAAACAGGGACCATAGGCTGCCTTTCGCCAACGCCTGGTCCATTTGCTTGCCGACATAGCGGTTCCAGGCTTTGGTGTTCGATTTGTTGTGCAGCCATTGCCCGACGGTGATCATCATGACGACGGCGACCAGTCCGGTAATGCCTTCGATCAGCTCGCGGGCGCTGCCGGAAGCGGCTTTGGATATCGTATAGGTCAACACGACGGCGAGCAGCAGCGACAGCGCCAAACCGGTTCCCGCGCCCGACCAGATGAATTTCCGCCCTTCGGCGTGGCCGCTTCGTTTCAGGTAGGAAAGCAGCGCGGCAATGACGAGAATGGCTTCCAGCCCTTCCCGGAGCAGCACGAGCGCGGCGTCCCAGGCGGTATAGCTGTGGCTGCCGGCAACCTCCGCCAGGGAGGACTGCATGTTTTCGATAACTTGGAGCGCTTCCTGACTGCGGGGAGGCGTCGAAAGAAGGTAACCGGACACCTCGGACATCTGATTTTCCACTTGGGTATACAAAGATGGGGAAGACACCCGGACCTCGCCTTCCACGGCGGGCCAAGACGCGATGAATTGGTTCATGCTGTCCGCGGCTTGGGCGGTTTGGCCGTCCGCGGTTTGCTTGCGTGCCGTCTCCAGCACGCCCAGCAGGTCGGACAACGAATGGATGCTTTCGTTGCCGTCGCCGGCCAGCTGGACTTTTCCGTTTGCATAATCCGTCAACAGCGCAATCAGCTTGTTCATTTGCTGTACGGCCTGGTCTTCGCGGACGGGATCCGCTTGCAGCGCGATGCGCACCAGGCTGATTTGGGTTTCAAGCTGCCCGTAGACGACAAAGTTGTCGCTGCGGATCGGCGTCTCGCTTTTTGGCCAGGCATCGACGATGTTTTGATAGCTCGACTTGGCTTTGGCCCAATCCTTTTGCTCCATGGCGGCAAGGCTTTCCTTAGCAAAAGGAAGCAGCTTTGCGGCCGATTCCGCACCGCCGGAAGTTGGGCGGCCGCCTTGCCGCTGGCCGGAAGCGGCCTCGACGTAAGCGTTGACGGCTTTGGCTAGCGCCGACAACGCCTGCTTGGCCCCGGCATCCTCCTGCCGGAGCTTCGACTCGGCCTCGGCCAGGGCCGCATCGACCCGTGCCGTCAGGTCGGCCAAATCCTTGCCGCCGTTTTGCTTCAAGGCGGTCCAATCCGTTTTAAACTGTTCCAAATCTGTGGACGCTTCTTTCCACTGTTGTTGACCGCTTTCCACCAGCGCGCTGCCGACGGCGGGGAGGAGCCGGTCCAGGGTGGAGGTTTGACCGGTTTCGGCAAATGCCGGGGCCGCCACCAGATGGAAAAACATCAGGATGGCGAGCGCCAACATGGCCGTCATGCCGGGTTTGCTTCGGCGGCTGCGTTTTATGTTCGTCTGGTCGTCATGGCGTATGGACCGCATTGGCATTAGTCTCCTTCAAAATCAATTGTTAAAACAAGGTATCCCCGATGTACCCTCCTTGGGCGGCTCCGGGGAAGCAGGCAAACGCGGCGCTGCCCACGTGCAAAATGTATTCGTTCAAGCGGTCGCTTTTTGCCAGTTTTTGCTGCAGGGGGACGAATTGCTTGAACAGGTCCCGCTGATAGCTGATAAACAAAAGCCCGGCGTCGAGCTGACCGGTTTTGATGTCCATGCCTCCGGAATAAGAGTAGGAGCGGCGGAGAATTTGAATGGAGCCGTCGCCCCTCGCCAGCGCGACATGGGAATCCCGGGGGATGTACGGTTTGCCGCTTTCGTCCGCGGCATTCAGATCGACCGGATCGAATTCGTTTTTCGCGCCAAGCGGAGCCCCGCTGGAACGGTAACGGCCAAACGTCTCCTCCTGGTCTTTCAAGGTGGATCGGTCCCATACCTCGATGCGCATACGGATCCGGCGGACGGCCATATAACTTCCTCCAGCCATCCATGGGGCTCCGTCGCCGCTTTGCGCCCATACGATCCGGTTCATTTCCTTTTCGTCGGCCACTTGGGGATTGGCGGTTCCGTCCTTGAAGCCGAGCAGGTTGCGCGGCGTGCTTCCCGACGGGTCGGCCTGGTTCGTCCGCTGAAAGCCTTCCTGCACCCAGCGCAGGACCGCTTTTCCGCGCGCGATTCTGGCCAGGTTGCGCACGGCATGGAATGCGACTTGCATATCGTCCGCGCATACCTGCACGCCAATGTCGCCACCGCACCACTCGGGTTCGAGCTGATCCCCGTTGAATGCGGGCAGTTCTTTGAAGGTCGGCGGCTTTTTCGCGGCCAGGCCGAACCGGTCGTCAAACAGCGAAGGCCCTGCGCCGAACGTGATCGTAAGCCGAGAAGGGCTGAGCCCGGCCGATTCGCCGGTGTCGGTCGGCGGAAGGTTGCCATTGCCGCTTTCCTCGCCCACCGGTTGGCCTGCGGCCATCGCCGCGGCGGCGGCGGTCCAGGCCTGGAACAGCTTTTTCAGCGATGGCGCGCCGCTTGTGGTCACGTCAAAGGCTGCAAAGCAGATGAAGTTTTGCGCAGGCGTGATGATGCCGGCTTGGTGCGCTCCGTAAAAAGGAATGGAGTCCTCCTCTGTGGAGACGGATCCAGCGGCTTTCGTCTTGCGCTTGTTCTCCGTCGTCAGCAGCGTTCCGATCGCGCCGCCGCCGAGAAGAAGGCCAAGACCGCCGGTACCCGCCAAACGAAGGACATCGCGGCGGGTCATCGGTTTTTTCAGGATAGAATCGTCGTTTGATGGCTGGTGCTTTTCCGGCATGTCGCTACACTCCCAAAATCTTGCCCATATTGGACAGCGGTTCGGCCAATGCGTCAAGGTTTTGGCTCAGCTTGCGGATTTCGTCCTGCTTCAATGCCGTGTAATCGACGTAACCGTCGCCTTTTTTGAACGCATTCAGCTCTTTCTGCAAGGCGGCAAAACGCGTTTCGATTTCTTTTTCCAGCTCCGCGTCTTTTTTCGCCAGTTCGGGCTTCAATATTTCATAAATTTTCTGCGCCCCTTCAACATTGGCGGCAAAATCGTACAGATCGGTATGCGAATAAAGCTCTTCCTCGCCGGTGACCTTGGAGGAGGACACTTCATTCAGAAGCTCCACCGCGCCGGTGACCATCAGGCTGGCATCCAGATCGATCGTTTCGATTTTGGCGCGCAGCAATTGGGCGTCCTTCAGCAGCTGGTCGGCGAACCCTTCCGTTCCGGCCGTCGTTTTGTCTTCCCACAGCGCCTTTTCGATCCGGTGGAAACCGCGCCAGTCGGCGGCGTCGACGTCATTCACCCGCGCATCGATATTCGGGTCCAAATCGCCGAGCGCTTCGGCTACCGGTTCGATCCGTTCATAATAAGCGCGCGCAGGGGCATACAGCTTTTTCGCCTCTTCCAGCTTGCCGGCTTTGACCGCAGCCGTGAATTTTTCGGTCTCCTTGACGAAAAGATCGCACTGTTCGACCGCAAAAGTCCGGTATTGTTCGACGCTGGCGGAAAAGTCGGCCGCAGGGGCCGTTTTCGTTTCAGCGGCCGCAGGCGCAGCAGGCGTCGCGGACGCGGGATCGGCGTCCTGGTTTTTTTGCTGCCCGCATCCGCTGAAGAGAAGGGAAGCGGCGAGAATGCCGGTTGGAAGAATGACGTTGTACTTCAAGAAAAAGCAGCTCCTTTTATATGGAAGTTTTGATTTTGGTTATAATTGATAATGATTCTCAGTTATATGCATGGATTAATAATATAGAGGCTCGGGATTGCTGTCAATACATATTTTTTGGCTAAACATGCGGCGGGCCCGCAAAAAAGCCCTCGCTGCATACATGCAGCCAGGGCGGGGGGAGAGCCGATCATCGGCGACGCATATGGACCCATAACCCGGCAAGCATCCGGTAGGGGACGTATAACCCGAGGTAAGCACCCGCAACGAGAAACCACGAGTTAAGCAGCAAATGGTGGACGTCCGTGGTCAGAACGGTCCCATGGAGGATGTTCCGGTACACATCGGCCGCGAGGATGGAACCGGTGATATAAAAAGATAGCAGCGCGAGCAAACTCCATATCCAACGGAACCCGCGGTTTAACGCAGCCAGGACCGCCATAACAAACGGAACCGCAATAAAGCCGGCGATCAGCCAAAACAGCAATGCCGTGCACCTCCTTCAAGAGTCTATTCTCGGCAGGCGCGCAGCGGTTTAAACTCCCGGCTCCCGGGAGAGAAGCCCGCTCGATCACGGCATATTCTATGAAAACAGAGGTGAAAATATGAAAAAACCATCATTTTCATTGGATCGTTTGTCTTATACCGATTTATGAAACCCGAATAGAATATATCAATCTTTGAAAAGGAGTTGATATATTTGGCAAACCGTGATGTACGCCTTGCCCTTTGGTCCGGCATCAATTTTTCGGGCCGCAGAATTGTATTGAGACGTGGAGGTGTCGCAGTCCGGGATCTTGGAGCGTTTCGTTTTGACAACGTGCTTTCCAGCTTCCGTCTAAGAAACCGTGTGCAGCCTTCTCAAGTTACGCTTGTTTTGTTCTCGCAGGTGAATTTCCGGGGAGCTTTCCGCGTGTTCCGCGGCAGCCAAAACGTAGCCAACCTGGGTACCTTCAACTTTGATAACGTCACGTCTTCGCTCATTTTGGTCGGCCGCAACCTGACGAACGCCGAGATTGCCGAAATCCAAAGAACAGGCAGACCGCCTCAAGACATTCTCATCGTAAGACAGTAATTGCAGCACAAAAAAAGGGTGCCCTTGCGGCACCCTTCCTTGCGTGAAATGAACCGGATGATGTTCGTTTTCGACGTTTGAGCGGACATCTTTCGGCCCATTTGTGCTTATGGCCGTTCCCATCAAAGGAAATAACGAATCCTGCTTCTGGGCTGGTCCCGCAGCTTTGCAACAAATAGGAACGACAAAATAAAGAACCTCCTGTCATTCCTTCCTCATAAGGAAGACATGCTACAGAAGGCCAAGGCATTTGAGGGCTCGATCAGATCTTTAATTCCCCGAGCTTGATCAGCTCGACGACGGCTTGAGAACGGCCTTTCACGTTCAGTTTCTGCATAACGTTGGAGATATGGTTCCGCACCGTTTTCTCACTGATAAACAGTTGACCGGCGATGTCACGGGTCGTTTTATCCTGAACAAGCAGTTCGAACACTTCACGTTCACGGTGAGTCAATAAAAATTTGCTCTTATGATCGTTCCCCTTCAATGGTGTCACCCCTCCTTGCTCGGGTTTGTATGGTATAACAAGGTAAAGGGATACAGTCAACTCATATTATGTAAGGTCCGGGGCAATGGTGTCGTTGTGGCCAAAAAATGGGCTTGCGCCGTTCAATACCGCCGCAAGCTACGATAAGACGATTCATAATATGTAAAGCAAGATCAGAAATCCCCCGAAACAAAAAGAAAAATAGAAAATACTGTAAAAACCGATTTACTAAAAAGACGTGCTATGTAATAATATGGATACCAAAAATACCCTGCTTTTTGGAAAGCCAGGGTATTTTAGTCTTTTATATGATTTCAGAGGGCGTTGTTCGGATGTCGGCTGGATGGCCGCACGCGAATTACGCAAGCACTCGGAGCATGGCGTTGATCATGCCGTAATGGTAGTTTTCGTGCCCGAGGTTCACGATGAACGCTTCGCGGACGGTTTCGGCTTTGGCGAAATTTTCTTTGACCGCCAGCGGTTCGTCAAGTTTCCCTTCGAAGGTGTCGGCCACAAGCTTGCATTGTGCCGTCAGCTCTTGAATCAGCGTATCCCAAGCGGGAGGTTCGCCGTTCCAATCGGCCGGTTTCGTTCCATTGCCGAAAAAGGATTGGTAATTTTCAGGCACGACGGCATCCTTGCCGGCAAAACGGAACAAAATGCCGCTGGTGACGGTCAGCAGATGCCCGAGCTGCCAATGAATGTTGTTGTTGAAGCCTTGGGGGACAAGCATGCGTTTGTCTTCCGGAAGTTGTTCAACCTTGCTGATGATCGTGTTGCGGTTTTTCTCCATCAGCGCGAATAAGTAAGCGTCTCTCATGTGATGTTCCTCCTTACGATATGTAACCTCCATTCAATTTTACAGTAGACGGGCATGCAGAGCAACCGATGGCCCCGCGGGAGGAAATAACCTTATTTAAGCGGATTTTTTTGGATAGGAAGGAAGAAGCGATTTGGATCAGAAAAACAATGTATTTATGTTGGTATTAAGCGGCATCATGATGATTGTCGTCATTTGCCTGGTCATTATGATCGTCAAGCCGCAGCCGGACGCTGCGTCCCATTTTACGGGAAGCATGGAAACCTACGCGCATGGCATCAACATTCCCAGTTTTCCCGACGAGATGAACATCACGACGAAAGGGGAGCAAATCGTATCCCTCGGCGCCAACCGTTTCGCCGTCATCGACAACAATCCCGATTCGAGCAATCACGGGACGATTCTCATTTACGAATATGACGAAAAGGCGCGCAAGATCCATTTTCTCGCCTCCGAGAATTACGTCGCCCGCATGAATCAAAGAACCGAATAACGGTTAAATAATGAAGATGGCCCATCACGGCCCATTGCAGCGAATAGCTGCGTCAGCAAGGGAGGCATGCTTGAGATGTACAAGGTCGTATTGGTAAGGCACGGGGAGAGCGAATGGAACCGGGAAAACCGGTTCACGGGTTGGACGGACGTCGACCTGACGGAAAAAGGCGTCCGCGAGGCGATCAAAGCGGGGGAACTGCTCAAAGCGCTTCCGTACGAAATCGACATTGCATTTACGTCGGTTCTCAAAAGAGCCATTAAAACGCTGGATTACATACTGGAGGCAAACGATCTGCTTTGGGTTCCCGTCCGCAAAAGCTGGAAGCTCAATGAACGGCATTACGGCGCGCTTCAGGGGTTGAACAAGGACGAAACCGCCCAAAAATACGGGGAGGAGCAGGTGCGGCTGTGGCGCAGAAGTTATGACGTGCCCCCGCTGAAAATCACCGCCGAAGACGAACGCTATCCGAAAAACGACCGGCGATACGGGAAACTCACCGACAAGGAAATTCCGCTCGGAGAAAGCCTCAAGGATACGATCGCCAGGGTCGTGCCCTATTGGGAAGCGGAGATCGTCCCGCGCATCAAAGCCGGTGAACACGTGCTTGTCGTGGCCCACGGCAACAGCCTGCGGGCGCTCATGAAAGTGCTGGAAAACATCGGCGACGAGGAGATCGTCGACCTGAACATCCCGACCGCCGTGCCGATCCTGTATGAGCTGGATGACGATTTAAAGCCGCTGAACCGGACGTTTCTCGGCGACCGTGAACGCGTGCAGGAGAAAATCGACGTGGTGGCCAACCCGTCCAAAATTATGGAATAACGTTGGCAAGGAGGGGTCCCCCGTACGGGAGGTGACTCCTCCGGTGTTTTTGTGTTACGGTATATAGTGCCTAATGCGCAGTAACACCAACTTCAGGAAAGAAGGGAAATGCAGTGCCTTTTGTCAGATTTACGGGGTTCGAAAAAAACGTGGTGGAGGCCGTCTCGCCCGCGATCGTCGAAGAAATGGCAGCCATCGCCAACATTCCGCAGGAGATCGTCAAAATCGAGCTTTTGCATGTGGAAAAAATCACAAACAGCCCGCAGTCGGTTGAAATCTATATGTTTCCGAGAGAACAGGAAAAGCATGACGCCATCGCCAAGATGATCGACGGGCATTTGAAGCGCCACGGCTTCGACCGCGCGCATATATTTTTCGTTTTGCTGCAGCATTCGCTGTATTATAAGGAAGGCGTGCCGTTAAGCGAAATTCCGAAAAAGACCGTTCCCGAAGCCTGACCCGCCGATTTGAAATAAATCTCTGTAAAGGAATTGGAATATTAACGAATTACCGCTATAATCGAAGGTAGAAACGAAGACATTTCTGGAATGTCAGTACTTTATTACATCAATAATCAATAAGGAGCAATGAAACTCATGGCCAAAACTTTGATTTTCGGACATAAAAATCCGGATACGGACACGATTACTTCAGCGATTGTTTACTCCTATTTGAAAAACCAGCTCGGATTCGACACGGAAGCCGTGCGTTTGGGCAATGTAAACGGCGAGACCCAGTACGCGCTGGATACGTTCAAGGTCGAAGCTCCGCGCCTTGTGGACAAAGTGGCGGGCGAAGCCGGCGAAGTCATTCTCGTCGACCATAACGAACGCCAGCAAAGCGCCGACGACATCGACCAAGTACGCGTGACGGAAGTCATCGACCACCACCGCATCGCGAATTTCGAGACAAGCCATCCGCTTTATTACCGCGCGGAGCCTGTCGGCTGCACGGCCACCATCCTGAACAAGCTGTTCAAGGAAAAAAATGTCGCGATTCCGAAAGAAATCGCGGGACTGATGGTATCGGCGATCGTATCCGATACGCTCCTGCTGAAATCGCCGACCTGCACGGACGAAGACGTGGCGGCTGCCCGCGAGCTTGCCGACATCGCCGGCGTCAGACTGGAAGAATACGGCCTTGACATGCTGAAAGCCGGTGCGGACATGAGCAGCAAAACAATTGCCGAACTCATCTCCCTCGATGCGAAAGAATTCCAAATGGGCAGCCACAAGGTGGAAATCGCTCAGGTGAACGTCGTGGACACGAACGATGTCCTTGGCCGCCAAGCCGAGCTGGAAGACGCCCTGAACGGCATCATCGCCCAAAAAGGCCTCGATCTGTTCGTCTTTGTCGTCACCGACATCCTGAACAACGACTCCGTCGCCCTGGCGCTCGGCAAAGCCGCTTCCGCCGTGGAAACGGCATACAACGTGAAGCTGGAAAACAATACGGCCGTGCTGAAAGGCGTCGTATCCCGCAAATCGCAAATCGTGCCGGTTTTGACCGAAACGCTCAGCAAATAATCAAGATTGAATCATGGCAGGCGCTTGTCCCATCGGCGGGACGGGCGCCTTTTTCAAGTGCCCGGGCCCCCGCGCAATGCACCCGCAAAGGGCCGTGGCCAAGATCCTTTATCGGAATTTTTTTCATGAAAAAACCTGTTCATGGCTGAACAGGTTGGTTTGATAAGTTCTGCCGTTCTGGTTGAAGGGATTGGCATTAGGGTTACTGGTCTTCGTCTTCCTCAGAATCTTCCTCGGAATCTTCTTCGGAATCTTCGTCCTCATCGTCGGAATCAAATTCGATTTCGGATTCGTCTTCCTCTTCTTCGTCGTCTTCCTCGACGTCTTCGATTTGAGACTCTACCTCTTCGTCGGACAGCAGCAGTTCTTGTTCAAAGTTTTCCATTGATTAATCCCTCCATTTTATACACTTGAATCGTAAGTGCACTTTCAATATATCATTTGTCTCTCAAAACGTTTGTCGGAAGATGTGGCCGAAAACGGATTATTTTCCGCTATTTTCTGCCAGAAATCGGGTCGCTTTAAACCCTTGTCGAAATTGAAAACTTTCTCTTGACGGGGAGGAAGCGAACGGTTAAAATCTCGATAAAACTATATCGTTCAGTTGCAAAACCATATAGTTTTTTCGAGGGCGGCAAGAAACCAAGAGGAAGTGAAAACAAGCCATGTCCATTGACCGTAAACAGGAGATTATGGATGCAGCCATCCATATTTTCGCCCGGAAGGGATTCAACGGTTCAACCATGCAGGATATCGCCGAGGGTTGCGGCATGTCCAAAGCGACGCTGTACCAGCACTACAAATCGAAAGACCAGCTATTGCTGTCCATTTTCCATATGATCAACGACCGGCTTTACGTCAAACTTCAGGCCAGCATGAACCGCGAACACGGCGATTCGGCGGACAGCCTGAGACAGCAGATCGAGCTGCAGCTTCGCGAATCTTTGGCGAACCGGGATTTGATCCGGATGCTGATCACGGAAAACCCGAATGCGTATACCGAAGAGGTCGTGAAAGCGTCGGGCTCGATGCGCGCGCGGATGATCCGGCACTTCGAGCAGATGTTCAAACAAGTCTACGGGCCGGAGATCGAGCCGTATGCGGTGGAATTGGTTTTTTCGATGTTCGCTCTGCTGGAGCAGTTCAGCGTGCTGATCATCCTGGAAAACGTGGCGATCGACATTACCGAGCTGTCCCGTTATATATTGAAGCTGCTGGGATATATGGCGGAAGGGTTGATGGGCGATAACGGCGTCAAACCGATCCTTGGCGTGCATAACTACCCCGAATATTTGCTGTGCGAAATGCCGGAGCCTGAGACGGACAATGTGGAAAACCTGATTTGCCGGTTGTACCGTAAAGCCGATTGCCTAGGGGAATCGGGAAAAAAAGAGCAGGATATCCGCAATTCGATCCTGATGCTCGACCATGAGCTGAAAAGCTCTTCGCCTCGGCGCATAATCGTGCAGGGGATGCTGCATAACCTGCTGCAGGTCGGGGCGCTCTCGGAGCTTGCCGGCCGCTTGGCCGCGCTGCCCGGCATCAAACGTTATTTAGATTAGAGATGCAAGGATTTAGAGAAAGAAAAATCCGTAACGAGGAAAAGGAGAACTATACTTCATGTCATCCGGTTCAAAAATAAACAGGTCGCTGTACGTACTGATGATTAATATGTTTATAGCCATGCTGGGCATCGGGCTGGTCATTCCGATTTTGCCCAAACTGCTGGAGGATTTCCACGCCGGGGGAACGGCTGCGGGATATTTGATTGCCGCCTCGGGACTCACGCAGTTTCTGTTTTCGCCGCTGGCCGGTGAATGGGCCGACAAATACGGCCGCAAGCTGATGATCGTGTTGGGGCTGGCCTTGTTTACGGTCTCCCAATTTATGTTTGCCGTCGCCAGCGTCATGTGGATGCTTTACGCTTCCCGTTTTTTGGGCGGCATCGGCGCCGCGATGATGATTCCGGCCATGATGGCTTACGTCGCGGACAGCACGACGGAGGAAACGCGCGGCAAAGGTTTGGGGCTGCTTGGGGCAGCGATGTCGCTCGGCTTTGTGATCGGCCCGGGCATCGGCGGTTTTTTGGCGGATCTCGGCCTGCGCGCGCCGTTTTACATTTCGGCTCTCGTGGCGGCGGTCGCCACCGTCCTGTCTTTTTTCATGCTGAAAGAAACGCTGTCGGTGGAACGCCGTCAGGCAGCCAAAGCGTCGCAGCAAAAACGCGAAAGCATCTTGAAACAATTGGTCGCTTCCGTGAAGGCGCCGTATTTTATCTACTTGATTCTCGTATTTACGCTGACCTTCGGTCTCGTCAATTTTGAGGCGGTCTTCAGCTTGTACGTCGACAACAAATATGCGTATACCACGAAGGAAATTTCCGTCATCATCACGGTCGGATCGCTCGTCGGCGTCGTCATTCAAGGCGCGGTGATCAACAAGCTGCTGCTTCGTTTCGGCGAAAACAAGCTGATCAACGTGTCCTTCCTGGTGTCGGCAATGATGATGGTGTTGATGCTGCTTTCGGGCAACTTCTGGTACAACATGCTGCTCATCCTCATCTTCTTCACGTTTACGTCCATCATGAGACCGGCGATCAACACCGCTTTGTCCAAAATGGCCGGGCCTGAGGAGCAGGGATTCGTCATGGGGATGAACAACGCCTACATGAGCCTTGGCAATATTTTTGGGCCGGCGCTCGCCGGCATTTTGTTCGACGTTCATATGAATCTGCCGTATTCCTTCGGGGCCGTCATTTTGGTGCTGAGTCTTGTGTTGTCTCTGACCTGGGGCAAAAAACTTTCGAGCATACGCAAGCAAAAGCTGGAGACGGCCGGCACGCAGGGGTAACATAAAAATAGACTTTATTCATGGCAAAAAAGCCCGGACTGTTCCGGGCTTTTCGTTTTGATATAGGATTAATCCAAGCTTTTGGACTCGATCGTCCGGAATATGGTTGAGTACGTCGTTTTGACGTTGGTTTCGTTTTCGGTGTCATTGTACAATCCGAATCCCCAATGAGTTTCTTCCCCGCCAGGGGGATGATAAATTCCGAAGGCAAATTGGTTGCTAAAAGCATTCGGAACGTCATCATAGCTTAATTCCTCTACGGTGTATGCAGCGATCAATTTATCCAGTTTAATGAAGATAAAAGGAATGTTCTCCGCTTTGAACGCTTTTTTATTTTTCGGTTCCGAGGCCTCGCGAAAATAATCCTTCATAATAAAGACGGCGTCGAACCGCGATGGCAGCTGCTCCGGATTTTTGGCCATCTCCTCCAGCCCTAAAGGCACAAAAGAGACGTTTGTTTCCCTCACTTCAGGCGCTTCTCCGATGATGCCGATGGTTAAGGGCTTTCCTTCGTAAAGCGGTCCGTTCATCGTGTTACGATCGGCGCATCCTCCCAATAGAAACACACAAAGAAGCAGGAGCAGCCAACATTTTTTCGTTTGAATAAATATCCCTCCGCAATTTCATCGATATGTATCTATAACGTTTTTTGTCGCCCGATGTTACGCCTGAACGGCCTGCAGAACGAGCCGTTTTCGCCTTGGCAAGATCGGGAAGATGCATTAAGCTGAATGGTAGGATGCGAGCGGGAGCCATTTTTTGAAGATCCGGCCGCCTGGGTACAATATGATCAACCGCGGTTAAGTAATACATAAACTGCTATCGTCTCAGGAGGCCGCCATGATCAAAGACTGGTATGAAAAAAGTTTCGGAGAAGACTATCTGCTCGTTTATAAACACCGGGATGCGGAGGGCGCGGCCCGGGAGGTCAAAAAAATGATCTCCTGGCTGGATTTGCCTCCAAGCGCCCGGGTGCTTGATTTATGCTGCGGAACCGGCCGCCATGCGCTTGCTTTGGCAGACAGTGGCTACCGCGTGAGCGGCGTCGACCTGTCGGACGTGCTGCTCCGCGAAGCGCGGAAATCCGACGACCGCGGGCGCGTCGAGTGGCATCAGGCCGATATGCGCCGCCTTCCGCTTGACGGAGGCTTTGACGCGGTGCTGAATTTGTTTACGTCCTTCGGCTATTTCCGCGAGGACGGAGAGCAGCTGAAAGTGCTGAGGGAAATTTACCGGATGCTGAAGCCCGGAGGCCGGTTCATCATTGATTTTATGAACTCCCCGTATGTCCGCTCCCATCTGGTGCCGGAATCAGAGAGGGAGGCGGAGGGGCAGCGGATCGTCGAAAAACGCCGCATCGAACGCGATTTCGTCATCAAAGACATTACGATTACTCCCATGCAAGGGGATGGCGCTCAGCGCCAGTATCACGAACGCGTCAAGCTGTATACGCTGGAGCAGATGAAGCAAATGCTCTCGGATGCCGGTCTTGCCGTGGACGAAGTCCATGGCGGATACGACGAAGACGAAGGCTACGAGGAGCACACATCCGAGCGGAAGATCTTCGTCGGACGCCGCCCGCAAAGCTCCAAGCAAGCGTGAAAAGAGGTTTAATCCAAAGTGAACATGCCGGAGATAACGGATCATTTAAACGGAATCATTCAAGTCAAAATAACGATGTCCTTTCCGCTGCGCTGGGTAAACAGCTATTTGTTGCCCGGACCTGATGGGATGACGATCGTCGATCCGGGGCCGCGGACGCCCGGGAACGAGGAAGAATGGAAAAAAGCCTTTGCGGAGCTGGGGATCGGGCCGGCCGACATCCGGCAAATCGTGCTGACGCATCACCATCCGGATCATCTCGGCTGTGCCGGGTGGCTGCAGGAGCAGTCCGGTTGCCGGGTATGGATGTCGGAACGTTCTTACCGGGAGGCGCAGCTGATGTGGGGACCGGGTTCGACGATGAACCGGGATTTGCCGGCGCTGTTCCGCGGCCATGGCATGCCGGAAGAATGGGCCGGCCAGCTGGAAGCCCATCTGAACGGATTTATCCCGCAGGTTACCCCGATGCCCGAGGTCGCTTTTATCGATGCAAATCGGCTTTTGGTTATGGGCGGGCGCCGGTGGCTGCCGATGGAAACGGCGGGCCATGCTCCGGGGCATCTTTCCTTTTACCATCCGGAGACCGGCCATCTTATTTGCGGGGATGCCGTTCTGCCGCAAATTTCTCCCAACGTCAGCCTGATGCCGGGCAGCGATCCGGAGCCGCTTCAATCGTTTATGCAAGGGCTGCTGAAGCTGAAAACATTGGAGGTCTCTACCGCTTACCCGGGGCACCGCAACCCTTTTACGCATTTCGAAGAGCGGCTGGAGGCGCTGCTGCTGCATCATGAAGAGAGGCTTGCCAAGATGGAGCGTCTGCTGGAGGAAGCTCCCGCCACGGGGTTCGGGCTTTGCGTTTCGTTGTTTGGCACGAAGCTCGGCATTCACCAGATGCGTTTTGCGATGTGCGAAACGTTGGCGCATGCCCGGGAGCTTGAACGCAGAGGACGGATCGAATCATGGACGGGCGAAGGCGGCGGAATCTATTTCCGCCTTGCGTGATCCATACATCGAAAAGGAGCCGCCCCGGGGTCCAAGACCTTTCGGGACGGCTCTTTCTAAGTTCGCTCCGGCAGCGCCGGCTTGGTTTTAATCCTCGGGCAGCTCCGGTTCGGGCTCTCCGTTTTGGCGTTCGCGTTCGGCTTGTTTCCGGTGCGCGATCCGGCTGCTTGCCGCCGCGGCAATCGCGCCGACGATGTCATCCAGGAACGTGTTTGTTTCGCCGGTGCTTTTGTCGTTCAAACGTTCCAGGATACCCGGCTTCAGCTTGTCGATGTAACCGTAGTTGGTGAAACCGATGCTGCCGTACACGTTAACGATGGAAAATGCTAATATTTCGTCCACGCCGTACAAACCTTCGTCATTGACCAGCATTTCCTGCAGCGGGGAAATCAGCTTGCCTTCTTCGGCGAGCACGTCCAGCTGGATGCCGGTCAGCACCGCGTTTTGCACCTCGCGTTTGGCAAGAACCTTTTCCACGTTGTCCAAGCATTCCTGCATCGTCAGATCCGGATAATATTTGTTTTGCAGGAGCATGACAAGCTCCGCGATTTCTTCCACTTTGACGCCCCTTTTATGCAGCCATTCCCGGGTAGCGCTGGCTACCTTCCGGCTGTTCAGGCTGTAAGGTATTTTTTCGTTGTTCGGATCACTCATCTTATCCCCCCGCTGTATGCTTATCGTAATAGTACGATTGTACGTCCCTCCCTAGGGTTTGTCCAGTTTTAACCAATTATGTATTCGGTCCGGGCTTTTTTTATACTTTTCCGGCCTTTGTCGGGGCACCGCGCAAATCCTTAAAGGAAGGCCCTGTTTTGCCGCGGATTTTTATTTGGACCGGCTGTTATTTTTTGCGGCAGGGGCTCGTATACATGGTAGTACAAACTGTACAAAATGATTAGGAGGAACCATCAATATGACGAAGGCTAAAAAAATTCGCGGCATTTCGGTTGCCGGATTGCTGGCTGTACCTGTGTTGTTGTCCGGATGCAGCCTCTTTGGTTCACAATCTTCCATGGACATCGACAAGCCGCCGGTCGACATCGAGCAGCAAATGCTGAACATGGCGAACGGCCCGGCCTCGACGAACAACGGGGAGCAAACAGGTCCCAAAACAACGGTCTATTTGGCCAACGATAAAGGGCTGCTCGCCCCCGTGTCGCTCGGCATCCCCGAAGCCAAAGACCAGGACAGCCTGAAGCAGGCGCTTACGGCGCTTGTCTCGGGAGGAGCCTATTCCAAATACGTGCCTAAGGGATTTGCGGGCATCCTGCCGAAAGGAACGGAGATTACGCAATTGTCGGTGGACAAGGAGCAAAAAACGGCAGTCGTGGAATTCAACGGCGCGTTTAACCAATATAATCCGCAGGATGAGCGCAAAATATTGGAGGCCGTCGTTTGGACGGCAACCGGATTCCCGGGCGTGCAAAAAGTGGAGCTGTGGGTCGAAGGCCAGCGGTTGACGGAAATGCCGCAGAACAAAACGCCAATCAATCAGCCGCTCACGCGGAGCTTCGGCATCAATCTGCAAAAATCCGACGGCGCCAGCCTGACGAATTCGACGCCGGTGACGGTCTATTTTTCGACAATTACGCCGGACGGCACCTATTCTTATTACGTCCCCGTCACGCGGCTCGTGCAGCCCGGGCAAGACAAGGTAAGCGCGGCGCTGCATGAGCTGATTGCCGGCCCGCAGCAAAACGACGGCCTCGAGATGGTCATGACGCAAGGCACTTCCGTGGATTCGGTGAAAACCGAAAAAGACGGCACGGTGACCGTTTCGCTGAAGGACGACATGTTCGCAAAAGAGGATCCGATTCCGGATGAGCTGCTCCAATCCGTCGTGCTGACCGTGTCCGAAAACGCCAACAACGCGAAGGTCAAAATCGACATGAACGGACAGACCCGCATTACAGGCATCAGCGATACCCGGGATTACAGCAAGCCCGTTTCCAAACCCGAGTACATCAATGAGATTCCGCTGTAAGCGCCTTTCCGGGGTGCTTTTATGCCGACACTTTGATAAAATAAAACTTGCTATCGTATAGATGGGCTGAAAAACGGCCGAAAAGCCGTCTTCAGCCCGTTCTATATCACAGGACGCGCAAATGTAGGAGGCAGAAAACATGAGATCAAACGGACGCGGCGAAAGCCAGCTGAGGCCGATGAATTTAACAGTAAACGTGAACAAATACGCCGAAGGCTCCGTGTTCATCGAAATGGGGGACACGAAAGTATTATGTACCGCAACGGTAGACGAGAAGGTGCCCCCGTTTTTGAAGGGACAAGGCAAGGGCTGGGTAACGGCGGAATATTCGATGCTTCCCCGCGCGACGCAATCCCGGAACCAGCGGGAAAGCGCCCGCGGCAAGCTCACCGGCCGGACGATGGAAATTCAGCGGCTGATCGGCCGGGCCCTTCGCTCCGTCGTTGATCTTCGCGCACTCGGCGAGCGGACCATTACGCTGGATTGCGACGTGATTCAGGCCGACGGCGGCACCCGGACGACTTCCATCACCGGCTCCTTCGTGGCGCTGGCCATCGCCGTAAGCAAGATCGCGGAGCAGCACAGGCTGCCGGCGTTTCCGATTACGGACTTTTTGGCTTCGGTCAGCGTCGGCATCGTCAACGGCGAGCCGATGTTGGATCTGAATTATGAGGAAGACTCGACGGCCAAGGTGGACATGAACATCGTGATGACCGGCGGCGGCGCTTTTGTCGAGCTGCAGGGGACCGGCGAGGAAAGCCCGTTCACCCGCCAGGAGCTGAACCAGCTACTGGAGCTTGGGGAACGGGGGATATTGCAGTTGATCGAGAAACAAAAGGAAGCGCTTGGACCGATCGCCCTCATGATTGGCTCGGGCCAATCGGGAAGAGAGGTTTAGGAATGAAGCTGGATCAAGATCTGATTATCGTCGCGACCCGGAACCAGGGGAAGGTTAAGGAATTTGAGCATGCTTTCGCGAAACTCGGCAAAAAAGTCCAAAGCATGTTCGACTATCCGGAGCTGCCGGAGGTCGTGGAGGACGGCGAAACCTTTGCCGCCAACGCGCTGAAAAAAGCGAAGACGGTCGGGGACGCGCTTGGCCTGCCGGTACTCGCGGACGATTCCGGCCTGTGCGTGGACGAGCTGGACGGGCGCCCGGGCGTCTATTCGGCGCGTTTTGCCGGGGAACATGCGACGGATCAGGAAAATAACGAAAAGCTGCTGCGGATGTTGGAGGAGAAAAAAATGGGCGACGATACGCAGCAGCCGCTGCTAAGCACGGCCCGTTTCGTCTGTACCCTCGTCCTGTACGACCCGGCAACCGGCGCCCACCTCGAAGCGAGCGGGGACGTCGACGGCTGGATTACGGACGAGCCTGCCGGATGCGGCGGATTCGGTTACGACCCGCTTTTTTACCTGCCGGAATACGAAAAAACGATGGCCGAGCTGTCCGTGGAGGAAAAGCAGGCCATCAGCCACCGGGGGGCCGCTTTGCGGAAATTGATCGGCATGCTGCAGGAGCAGGAATCGAAGGTTTAAGCCGGCGTCATAAGTTTAAAGCGTAAAGGAACCACGGCGAGTCGGGTTTGCGGCTGCCGTGGTTTTTTTTGCGCATGGACATGGCCGGCATGATATGATTTGACCATAGAGCTTTTTCAAAGCATGGGAGGTTAAGGAACGCATGAACGAAGCAGCGCAAGCGTATTGGAATGAATATTGGGACAAGCGGGGCGGGGACAAACCGGAGTCGGTAAGCGCCTGGCCGTTCGGAGCCGATCCGGATCAGCTGGCCGGGCTGGTCATTAGCGGGATCAAAACGGCAACCTGTTCCGCACTCGCCTGTTATGAAGCCGAAGGGGAGCCGCTTCCCGCGGTCGGCGATTACAGCATTATTTTGAATGCCAAGAATCTGCCCGTCGCCATCATCCAAACCGTCGAAGTCAACGTGATGCCGATGAATGAAGTTCCGGAGGAATTTGCAGCGGCGGAAGGCGAGGGGGATCGGACGTATCGGTATTGGCGGGAGGTGCATGAACAATTTTTTACGAAAGAGCTGAACCGGCTTGGTAAGGCATTCTCGGACGACATTCCGCTCGTATGCGAACGTTTCCGGCTGGTTGACGTCAAAAGCTAATGTCCCTATGATGGGGAAGATTGGAATGAAAAATCGACATTGATTGGAGTGAGGGGAATGTCTGCAGAGAAAGCGAACCTGGAACTTGACCTGCGCTGCATGTCCTATAACATCAAAAACGCGTACGATCGGGAAGGCGAAAACGTATGGGGCAGCCGCAAGGAGCTGGTGGCGGGGATCATCCGTTTTCACCGTCCTGATCTGGTGGGCATGCAGGAGGTGCTGTACGAACAGCTGGAGGATTTGCAGGCGCTGCTGCCCGAATACGGCTGGATTGGCGTAGGCAGGGAGGACGGCGACAAAGACGGCGAGTTTTCCTGCATCTTTTATCGCAAACAAAGGCTCAAGCCGCTGCGCCAAGATACCTTCTGGCTGTCGGAGCGTCCGGAGGAACCGGGTTCGCTTGGCTGGGACGCCGCTTGCAGAAGGATCGTGACATGGGCTGAATTTCAGGATGGTTATACCGGCAAGACCTTCCTGCACTTGAATACCCATTTTGACCATATCGGCAAGGTGGCCGTCGAGCGAAGCGCCCATTTGATCGTGGACCGGATCAAGGAGCTGGCGGCGGATCGGCCGGCCGTGCTGACGGGCGACTTCAACGTGACTTCCGATTCGGTGCCATACCGCGTCCTCACCGGCCAGGGGCAGCCGGAGCCGGCTATGCTGCGGGATGCAGGCCAAGAGGCGGATTATCGGCATTTCGGGCCAGCGTTTACGTTTCAGGGGTTCGATTCCAGGGAAGTGGCCGCCCGCATGTTTCCCAAGTTTTTGCAGCCGCAGGCTGAACATGGGATCGAATTCGAAAGCCCGATCGATTTTATTTTCGTTGCCGGCCCGGTGCGCGTGTTGAATTACGGGGCGATCGCGGATCATCAGAACGGGAAAATGCCGTCGGACCATTATCCGGTCGTGGCCGACGTGCGCATTTAATACGGCTGGAATGGGCAAGGCGTGCCGCAGGGGCACGCCTTTTCGTTTTTCGCTTACCGTTCCAACGGCAGCATGATGCGTTTGCGTTTTTTGAACACGGCCCATTCCCGGTAACCGATGTCGTAGAGCTGCCGGGCGACGGCTTCAAAATGTTCGCCGACGCGTGCCGGTTCATGGGCATCGGAACCGAAGGTGACTTTGACGCCGTAATAAAACGCCCTCTCCAGCAGGTCGGGGCCCGGAACCCACAGGTCGTCCGACGAATTGATCTCTATGGCGACGTCGTGGGCGGCAATGGTGCGCAGCGTGCGTTCGGCGGCTTCCGTATAAAGGTTGGAATACCCCGGGAAGTACCGGTTCAAGGCGTCCACATGTCCCAAAATATCGAACAGTCCCGTTTCGGCTGAGCGGGAGATGTAGTCGTAGTAGCTGTTTTTCAGTTCGAGCTTGCCCGCTTCCGTCAGCCGCTCCCAATGCTCGGCATCGTACAGGCTGACCCCGGCGAAATCATGGACGGAGCCGATGATGTAATCCAGGGAATAATCATTCAGCACCTTCCGGTATACGTCCACCGAGCCGGGAATAAAGTCGGCTTCTACGCCGAGAAGCACCTCGATTTGCCCGGCAAACTCCCGTTTCAGCTCCAGCACTTCGCGAACGTATGCGGGAAACTCCGATGTTGCCATGGATGCTTCCGGGGCAGGGTGATCTTCCTTTTCGGCGAAAAACGGCGTATGGTCCGAGATGCCGATGCAGGATAAACCGTTGCCGACGGCAGCCGCGATATAATCGCGAATATGTCCATGGGCATGCCCGCACCGGGCGTGATGCGTATGAAGGTCGAATTTCATGATGATACCTCCGTTCCTGAATTTGTTCGTCTTGCCACTTACCATAGCGCATGATACGATCATTTTCATTACAAATCTTCGCCTTGATTAGAGTTTTTCTACATATCTTGTCATCGACGCTAGGAAAGGGGGGCAGCGGCCGACATGGAATTTTACGAAGCTTCGCGGTTTTACATCGACAGGGAAAGGAAAAAGCGCTCCAGCATGCCGTCCCGGCATTACCATAACGGATACGAAATTTTTTATCTGGTTTCCGGCGACATCTGTTATTTCATCGGCGATCGGGCCTATCAGGCCGTCAGCGGCGCGCTGTTCGTCATCGATATGAACGAGATTCATAAACTGGTGAATGCCGGCGGGGCAAGCTTCGAGCGGGTGACGCTGGAGTTCAAAACGGAGTTTTTGGACGATCTGTTTTCGGAAGGAATGCCCGTCGACGTCATGTCGGGTTTTAGCCGCGGACTGCCGTTCATTAAGCTTTCCGTGCAGGAGCGGGGGCTGGTTGAACGTCTTTTTGATCACATGATCCGTGAATTTACGGAAAAGCCCGAAGGATACGAGTCCTGCCTGAAGACGCTGCTGTATCAGCTGCTGCTGTTTATCCGCCGAAAAACGAATGCCGCATCCGCGGAGCAGCCGCTGGTCCATTCCGTCCGCAATAAAACGTTCGAGATCGTCGATTATATCAACCGCCATTATCAGGAAAAGCTGACGATCGCGGATATTGCGCAACGTTATGGCATCAGTCCGTCTTATTTTTGCAAAACGTTCCGCCAAAGCACGGGATATACCTTTACCGAATACGTGAATCATGTGCGCATCAAGGAAGCGAAGGGGCTGCTGGCGGCGGGGAACGACAAAGTGGCGGTGGTGGCCGGCCAGGTCGGTTTCGAGAGCCTGACGCATTTCGGAAGGGTATTCAAGGAAGTGACGGGCATGTCCCCGCTGAAATACCGCCGGCAATATTGTTCCATCCGGGGAGGAATGCCCGGTTCGACGTCGTAATTAGTAGGGGATGTGATGTGAAGGACATAAAGGAGGCTTCCTCATGCTGAAAGGGATATCCCCGCTGCTGTCCCCCGAGCTGCTGAAAGTTTTATGCGAGATGGGACACGGCGACGAAATTGTGTTTGCGGACGCGAATTTTCCCGCCGTTTCGACGGCCAAACGCCTGGTCCGCGCGGACGGGCACGGCATTCCCGAGCTGCTGGCGGCGACGCTGGAGCTTTTTCCGCTGAACCGCTATTTGACCCATCCCGTCATGCTGATGCAGGTGACCCCCGGCGATCCGGTGGAGACCCCCGTCTGGGACGTGTACCGGGGCTTGGTGGATCGGGTCGAACAAGGCATCGAATTTGCGGAAATCGAACGTTTCGATTTTTATGAACGCGCCAAAAAGGCTTATGCGGTGGTGGCCACCGGGGAAAAGGCGCTTTACGGCAATTTGATTTTGTCCAAAGGGGTTATCGGTTAAAGCTTTTCTTTCCTATGCAAGTCACTTTCACATCTTAGAAACGGCAAAACGGCAAAACGGCAAAAAGCCCGTTCCGGCGAACGGGCTTTTTTGCATGGAGCGCCATGGAGGCGTAACCTCCGATCCCAAACGGATACGATGTCGAATGAAGCCTGGTGGCGTCGGCGTTATTTATTTGATCGATACATGATAGGTTTTCAGCCAATGGTTGACTTGGGCCAAATAAGCGAACAATTGCGGACCGGACATCAGCTGGCCGAACCAGGGCAAATGCGTTGACGCTTCGGGGGAAGCGGCGATTTCGCGGATTTTATTCCGGTCGATGAGGGGAAGGATCGGCGATGACGGGTCGTCGAGAATGTCCAGCACCTGCTGTTTGACGGCGGCCAGGAAATCGGGGTTATGGGTTTTCGGGTAAGGGCTTTTTTTGCGGTACAACACGTCTTCCGGCAGAACGCCTTCCAGCGCTTTGCGTAAAATGCCTTTTTCGCGGCCTCCGGTCATTTTCATGTCCCACGGGATATTCCACACATATTGAACCAGTCGGTGGTCGCAATACGGTACGCGGACCTCCAAGCCAACCCCCATGCTCATGCGGTCTTTGCGGTCAAGCAGCGTCGGCATGAAGCGGGTAATGTTCAAATAGGACATCACGCGCATTTGCGCCTGTTTGCCTGTTTCGCCGCGCAGTCTGGGCACTTCCCGCACGGCTTCGGCGTAACGGTCCCCGAGGTATTCGAGCGGCCGCGTCCACTCGCGGATTTCGGGGGAAAGCAGGCTTGCGCGCATGTCGGAGGCGACGGCCCACGGAAAAGTGCCCGAATTCAGCATGTCATCGCGGTGAAACCACGGGTATCCGCCGAAAATTTCGTCCGCGGCTTCCCCGGAGACGGCGACGGTGGCGCCATTTTTGATTTCCCGGCAAAACAGGTACAGGGAACCGTCCACGTCCGCCATGCCGGGCAAATCCCGCGTCAAGGTGGAGTTGTTCAGCGACTCGATCAGCTCCGGCGTGTCGAATTCGATGAAATGATGCCTTGTGCCAAGCTCTTCGACCATGCGCTGAATCCACGGAGCATCGGCTCCCGGCTGAAAGGCGTGGGATTTGAAATGTTTGTCGTTGCCGACGTAGTCCACCGAATAGGTATCCATCCGTCCTTGCCCCGTCCGGTTGTAATACTGCACGGCAAGCGCCGTCAGCGCGCTGGAATCGAGGCCGCCGGAAAGCAGCGTGCATACCGGCACATCGGAGACAAGCTGCCGCTCCAGCGTATCTTGAAGGAGCTCGCGCAGCCGCGCGGCGGTCGTTTCGGTATCTTCTTCGTGCCGGTAACTGTCCAGCTTCCAGTACGGATACGTGCGTAAACCTTGGCGGCTGAATATCATCGCGTGCCCCGCGCGCAGCTCCTGGATGTCGCGGTATACGCCTTGCCCCGGCGTACGTGCCGGTCCGATGATGAAAATTTCCGCCAAACCTTCCGGCCCGACGACCGGTTCGACTTTGGGATGCTGAAGCAGCGCTTTGGGTTCGGAGCCGAAGATGAACGTGCCGCCGATCAGGCTGTAGAAAAACGGCTTGACGCCTAGCCGGTCACGGGCCATGAAGACCTGTTCCCGCACGCTGTCCCAGATGGCAAAAGCAAAAATGCCGTTAAACTTGTCGACGCAAGCAGGCCCCCATTCGATGTAGGAGACCAAAAGAACTTCCGTGTCGCAATTCGTCCGGAAGTGATGTCCTCTTTTTCTCAGTTCCTGCTTGAGCTCGGCCGCGTTGTACAACTCCCCGTTATATACTATGGTGTATAAATCCTCATCATCGTATACAAGCATGGGCTGTGCCCCGTTTTCCGGATCGATGACGCTGAGCCTCCGATGCCCGAAGGCGCAGGGGCCCGAAATCCAGGTTCCCGAGGCATCCGGTCCCCTTGGTGTCAAGGTTTCCGTCATTTTTACGAGAGTCTGCGAATGCTGCGTCAAATCGCCGCTCCATTCAATAAAACCGGTTATTCCGCACATGACGGATCATCCTTTCTTTTGCAAATTCCTCATTTTCTGAAAGTGATACAGTTATATGCCGAAGAAGGGCATAAAATGTCTGTCCGGGCGCAGGTCGCCGCCAGAACTTGTCACAAGAAGCGGGATGATGTCGCGGGATGGAACGGTTATTTTCGCTGCCGTTTGCCCAAGAAGAGCTGTAAGGCGAGCCAGATATTGAAGGTCATAGCGGTTTGCATCCCATCCCATACTATGCTTAGGGGGGTGAGCGTAAGTGGCAACGACGTACAAAAAGACGAAAGGCAACAAGTATGCCCACCAGACTGAATTTGCTGACGAAGTCCTGAGTAAAAACGACAGAAATTTGGCTGTGCCGCAAAACCCAAGACGATTTGGCAATAAGTAGGTACCCCTGAAAACGCAAAAACCTCCGGGCGATCGGAGGTTTTTGGGTTGGATAATGTTACATATAATGGAAGGGATTTTTCGGCTACGCGTATTCGCGAAGGACTTGAATGCCTTTGACGATGTTGTAGATGAACGTTCCGAAGTAGATGATGATGAACAAAATGATATATCCAAGCACCGAGCCTAAATGCTCCGCGCCGAACGTAAGAAAAAGCAGCGGTAAGGCAGCGACGAAAGGAAGGATGTGCGAGATCAGCGCCCGTTTCGAATGCATGGCGACATACGAATCTTCCCTGCATGCGATCCAGATGATAAGGGGGAGGAGAAACGGTGCGAAAAAGATGCTGAAATACGATAAGGCCGACAGCAATTGACGCATTGCAAAAACTCCTTTGACGTGGGTTTGCTGTTATCATATTACCCCGCGAAGATGGCGATGATTCATTTTAAAAATTTCCCTTTGAATTTTTCGAGAAATGCGCTATAATAATAAACGCATCGCTTTTCTATTACATAACAAGTCCCAGTAGCTCAGCAGGATAGAGCAACGGCCTTCTAAGCCGTCGGTCGGGGGTTCGAATCCCTCCTGGGACGTACAAAGCCACTCATTGAGAGTGGCTTTTTTAATTTCCGAGGGATTCGAACCGGGTTCGTCGGAGCATTAACATCGGGAGCATCAGCTTCGCAGTCAGCCCGAAGGGGTGTACCCCGACCTGGAACGGGTGCCACTCATTGGAGTGGCTTTTTTAATTTCCGAGGGATTCGAACCGGGTTCGTCGGAGGACAAGCTTCGGGAGCATTTGCTTCGCAGTCAACCCGAAGGGGAGTACCCCGACCTGGGGAGGGAGCCACTCGTTGCGAGTGGCTTTTTAAAATTCCGAGGGATTCGAACCAGGTTCGTCGGAGGACAAGCTTCGGGAGCATTTGCTTCGCAGTCAACCCGAAGGGGAGTACCCCGACCTGGGACGGGTGCGACTCGTTGCGAGTGGCTTTTTTAAATTCCGAGGGATTCGAACCGGGTTCGTCGGAGGATAAGCTTCGGGAGCATTTGCTTCGCAGTCAGCCCAAAGGGGTGTACCCCGACATGGGACGTGTGCCACTCGTTGAGAGTGGCTTTTTTAATTTCCGAGGGATTCGAACCGGGTACGTCGGAGGATAAGCTTCGGGAGCATCAGCTTCGCAGTCAGCCCAAAGGGGTGTACCCCGACATGGGACGGGTGCCAGTCGTTGCGAGTGACTCAGATTGTCGAGAAATCCACGTCTTGGAGACGCCGGGTTTCTCTTTTTTTCTTTGCAGTTGCTAAAAAGCCAAAGCAAAGCCCCTTAAAAAAGTTGTCTGATTTACTATTGACAGTCCAGTAAAAAGACCATTGAACGCAAAGATATATAAGGAACCATGAAGACCAATTGATTGTGAGGAGATGTAGGGAATCGAGGGTACAATTGGACGCGAAGAGTTGTAGTCAAGGTGAGGAGGCAAGTCAAAGTAGGGAAGTAAATTTCTAACGATTGCCACAGCGGTTAATGCCGGGAATATGGAGGTTATGCTATTTTAACGGTTCTGGTTGACGTTATTTGGGCATTATGGTGGAACTTCTTATGGTAATCTTGCAAATAACCCCATTGGTAACCGTTAGAACTTACAGAGAACCATTTGAAGCCACATAGGCGCTGTCACAACCGTTAGAATTCGAGAACAGCTTACGCGCAGTGATCCACTTCGTCGAACGAAATGTTCATCGCACCACCCCCTTTCGGAAGGGTGCGCCCACTCAAGGCGTGTATGTACGCCCCATATTATACTGTATACCGCTTATCTATAGCCGCATCCGCAAAGAAGCCAGCCGAAAATCCGGCTGGCTTCTTAGCAACCCGCTGCAAAATCCTCATTTCTCCCCATTACAGCTGCGGCAAAATTTCCGCCCATACGGCATCAAGAATCCCTTGAATGTCGTCTTCCTCGCTGTTGACCGCGATCACGGCGTTTTTGCCGGGAATCACCACGCACAGCTGCCCGTGCGCGCCGTCGGCACGGTAAGCGTCATGCCTGCACATCCAGAACTGGCAGCCGTAACCCTGGCTCCAATCCGGGCTGCCCTCGTTGTCGATCTGCTTGCGGGTCGCAAATTCGATCCATTCCGCGGGAACCAGCTGCTTGCCTTCCCACATCCCTTTTTGCAAAAGAAGCTGCCCGAACCGGCTGAGCTCCTCGTTGCTGATGGAAAGTCCCGCACATCCGAGCGTTACGCCAAGCGGGGAGGTCTCCCAACTGACGTCCTTTATGCCAAGCGGCTCGAACAGGCGGGGCGTCAAATAATCTTTGACAGTTTCGCCGACAGCGGCTTGCACCAGGGCGGAGATAACGAACGTGTCGCCGCTGCTGTACGTGAATTTTTCCCCTTGAGGCCTGTCCAGCGGCAAGGACATATAATATTTCACCCAATCCTTTTCCTGGAGGGACGCTCTTTCTTCGGCCCACAGCGGGGGCGAATCATGGCCCGAAGACATCCGGAGCAGATTGTACAGCGTCAGTTCCCCGGGCTGCATGTCCGGGGGCGCGCCAACATGCCCTCCGGCATACTGCGGAAAAAAATCTTGAAGCTTTGCGTCGAGGGACAGCTTGCCTTCGGCAATCGCGAGCCCGACCGCCATGCACGTAAAGGATTTGCTCACCGAGTGCTGCAGCCGGCGCTCATCCCGGGTCAAGTCCCATGCCGCGGCAGGCGCTCCATGTTGAAGCACGCGCGCCGAAAGCACGTTTAAACGTTGGCCCGATACGCGATCCACGAAACCGGATAACGATATAGACATGTTAAGCCTTCTTTCTTCTTCATAGAAACGTTTCCATGATATTCTTTTAAACTAGAATTTATTACAAGAGAATGCCCCTGTCAACTTCGCACAGGCAATCGCTTTCCTGCTGAAATCAAGACCAGAAATGGATCGTTTTAGTAGAATGATGAACATTCCATGTCATGGAAAGAGGTTTTAGAAAAAGATAGTTGACATGAGGTGACAAGGGGATTATGATGTTATCGAAACGATTCGAATGAATCGCTTACAAACAAAGAAAACGGTCTATACGAAATACTGGAACGATGGATTGCTAGAGGCTCTAAGGTCGAACATTACAGGAAAATAGGCATTATTTGGACGTTTAAGGGAGAGGTTTGAGCATGAAAGAAACGTTTCGCCAAGTCGTCCGAGATTTTTGTCGAATTTTGCAAGTTTAATCAATGACGAAAGACAATAAAGCCAATTTTGCAACTGTATGTTATAAAAAGACGCGATTGAAAGGGGTTACATATGGCGCATTTAACGATTGATACCGGCTCGCCTGCCTTGCGGATGACCACCAACATTCATGTCATCTCGCCCGTCGATGCCGGCGTTCCGGCAAGCAGCACGCTTTATCTTCTTCACGGGGCCGGGGACAACGCCAGTACATGGCACCGCCTGACGACGATCGAGCTGTATGCGGCCAAATACGGCTGCACGGTCATCATGCCGGAAGCCAACCGAAGCTACTACACGGACATGGAATACGGTCTCGAATATTTCCGCTACGTGACGCAGGAGCTTCCGGACCTTTGCGGCCGGCTGCTCCGGCTGAACGAGGATCCCGGAAAAACCTACGTGGCCGGCTTGTCGATGGGCGGGTACGGTGCTTTGAAATGCGCCCTGACCTATCCGGACCGGTATGCGAAAGCGGTATCCTTATCCGGCGTTACCGATATCCAAAAGCGACTCCGCGATCCGAACATGGAAGCGGGGATGGCGAAGGAGATGCAGGCGGTATTCGGACCGGACCTTCAGGTCAAGCCGGACCAGGACTTGTACTCGCTGGCTGCGAAACGTATCGACGAAGGCGGGCCGCTCCCTTCGGTCCTTTGCTGCTGCGGAACCGAAGATCCTTTTATCGGGATGAACCGGGAGTTCGCCGATTACATGCGGAACACGCCGTTCGAATTCGCGTATGTGGAAGGCCCGGGAGCCCATGATTGGCTTTTCTGGGAAAGGCACCTGAAAACGGCTTTCGACTTCCTGTTCAACGAAAAGAAATATGTAGAGTGAGGCGATGCAAATTGAAACCCGCAGCCTTAGGGCCTGACAAAAAATTACGAGCGCGTTCCGCGACTCCTTGGTACAAGGAAATCTGGAAGCACCGAATGACCTATACCCTGCTGATTCCCGGCCTGGTTTGGTTGATTTTGTTCGCTTACCTGCCGATGGGCGGTCTGTCGCTGGCGTTCAAGCACTACAAGGCCAACGAGGGCATTTGGGGAAGCCCTTGGGTCGGCTTCGAAAACTTCAAATACGTCTTCCGCGATCCAACCTTTGCGCAGGCCGTGTGGAGAACGCTGTACGTCAATATCATCAAGCTGGTCATCACGTTCCCGTTCCCGATCCTTCTTGCGCTGCTGCTGAACGAGCTGCGGATGCGCAAAACGAAAAAGCTGTTCCAAACGGTATTTACGTTTCCGCAGTTTTTGTCCTGGATCATCGTTTCCGGGATCGTCATCAACGTGCTTTCCTACGACGGATTGCTGAACAGCGCGCTGCAGCTGATGGGGCTGCCTACGATCAACTTCCTGGGCTCGGAAAACATGTTCCTGCCGATGCTGATTCTCACCGACATCTGGAAGTCGACCGGCTGGGGCGCGATCATCTTCCTGGCGGCCATTTCCGGCATCGACCAGGACCAGTACGAATCGGCCCAAATCGACGGCGCTTCGCGGATGCAGCAAATTTTCAAAATTACGCTGCCGAACATTCTTCCGACCGTTACCGTCATGTTCATTCTTAACGTGGGCGGTTTGATGTCCGCCGGCTTCGACCAGATCTTCAACTTGGCGAACGCAGCCACGCAAAACGTGTCCCAGGTGCTCGACGTATACATCTACCGCATTACGTTCCAGTCCTCGACGGACTTCTCGTTCTCGACCGCCGTCAGCTTGTTCCGTTCCCTTGTGAACATGATCCTGCTGCTGGCCGCCGACCGAGTGGCTAAAATGATGGGCGGAGACGGCTTGTTCCGCTAGGAAAGGAGTGAATAACAGATGAGTACCGCTACCGCAAAACGGCATAAATACCGGATCGGCAAAATGACCTTTCTCGACTATGCGCTGCTGGTCGTCCTGATCATATTGTCCTTGATGATCCTCATCCCGTTTATCAACGTGATCGCGATTTCGTTCGCTTCGCAAAAAGAATACGCCGATAACCCGATGATGCTGTTTCCGAAGCATCCGACGCTGGACGCTTATAAGGCGTTGTTGAATGACGGAAGGATTTTGACGGGCTTCTGGAATACGATCAAAATTCTCGTCGTCGGGCTGCCGCTCAGCTTGTTCCTGACAAGCACGATGGCCTACGGCCTGAGCCGGGACAAATTTCCGGGCAAAAAGCTGATCTTTTTCCTGGTTCTGTTCACCATGATTTTCAACGGCGGGATCGTGCCGCTTTACCTGGTCATGAAGTCGCTTCACCTGACCGGTACCTTGTGGTCCGTCATCCTGGTGGGCAGCTTCAGCGCCTTCAACATGATCCTGATGATGAACTATTTCCAAGGCCTCCCGGAATCGCTGATGGAATCCGCCAGACTCGACGGAGCCGGGGAATGGAAGATCCTGTTCTCCATCGTGCTGCCGCTGGCCGCGCCGATCATGGCAACGATTACGCTGTTCTACGGCGTCGCCTTCTGGAACGGATGGTACGACGCGATGATTTTCCTGCGAAAGGCGGAGATGCTGCCGCTGCAAAACGTCCTAAGAACGATCATCGTCGAATCCTCGACAAACGTTTCGAACGCGTCCAGCGTGGACGCCCTGAACAAATCCGGTTTTTCCACGGGAATGAAGATGGCTTCGGTTTTCGTATCGATGGTGCCGATTATGTGCTTCTTCCCGATGCTGCAAAAGCACTTCGCCAAAGGGGTGTTGACAGGGGCTATCAAGACCTGATTACACAATAGATTTTTAATTGCAAAAATCTGATCAAAGTGGGGGAAAAACATGAACACCAAAAAGCTGCTTAAACCTCTCCTGGCCGTCGCGCTGTCGGCGGTTATGGTGACGGTCACTGCCTGCTCGAAAGACTCGGCATCATCCGGCGGCAACGAAAAAGACGCGGACGGCAACTACAAGGACAAGCTGAAAATCTCCGTCGCGCAGACGACCGAAGTGAAGGACGGCGTGCTGGACAACGAATTCCACAAATATTGGATGGACAAGTTTAACGTCGAGTGGGATTACAACTACGTGCAATGGGATTCCTGGCCGGAAAAACTCCGCCTGTGGATCAACTCCGGCGACCTGCCTGACGTGGCAAGCTGGAACTACGTGCATGGCGATTTCATGAATTACGTGGACCAAGGACTTTTGTACAAATTCCCGGATGACTGGAAGGAACGCTGGCCGAACGTAGCCGCAGCCTACAAGCTGACGGGCCTTGGCGACAAACTGGAAGAGCTGACGGGGGGCACGTACATTCTGCCGAAACCGGTCTACTACCAAAACAAACCGGCCGACCCGCTCGTGAACCAAATCGGCGTCATCGCGCTGCGCAAAGACTGGGCGAAAGCCGTCGGATTCGAGCTGAAGGACGCATACACGACAAGCGAGCTGATTCATTATGCCGAGCTGATCAAAGAGAAGGATCCGGGCAAACTGGGCTCCAAGCTGGTTCCGATGTCTTATAACGCGGACGATGCCCTGACGAACATCATCATGGCCAACAGCGAACACTCCCGCGTGGAATCCGCATTCTACAGAGGCGAAGACGGCAAATTCCATTGGGGTCCGGCGGATCCGGAAACGTTGACCGGCCTGAAGCTGATGCAAAAAGCGTATAAAGAAGGCCTGCTGAATCCTGAGTTTTACACATGGAAAAACAACGAAGGCACCGACAACTTCAGAGTCAAAGGCGTAGCCGGCATCATGTCCCTCGGCGGCCTGGCTTCGTACAGACAGGATCTGGACAAAAACATGCAGAAAAACCTGGGCGTCAGCAGCGACGAACTGGTCCACACGGCCATCGTTCTCGGCGATGACAGCAAATACCGTAACTTGGAGCAGGTCAATTTCTGGTCGTCCCTGATCTTCTCGCCGAACATCAGCCAAGAGAAGTTTGAACGCATCATGGACATCCTCGATTACTCGACAAGCAAAGAAGGACAATTGCTCGTCAACATGGGCTTCGAGGGCAAAGATTGGAAATACGACGACAAAAACGAGCTGGTCAGCCTGCTTCCGGAAGGAACGACGCTCGAAGACAAATATCCTGCGCGTTTTGAAGGCCTGTATGTCCTGGGCGACGACTTCAGCGTCGTGAACCCGGCGATCAAAAAGGAATACCGCGACCGTGCCGTGCAGCTTTTCCAAGAAAAAGCGAAACTCGGCAAAGAAGGCGGCAAGCTGGCGACTTACGATTGGGACGTACAGCTGTATGATTCCAAAGCAAAAAGCCAAGCAACGTTCGAATATCAAAACGAGTATGCCAACCTGATTCTGCAAAGCGGCGATCTGGAAACCAACTGGAAGAAATGGGTGCAAAGCAAGCAATCCCTCGTTCAACCGGTGCTGGATGAATTGAACAGCAAATTCGCCAAGTAAAGATATCTCTAAAAAGGACGATGGGCGAGGGGGTTGACCTTGACCCCAAACCTCCGTCCGTTAACCCGGTGTGCAGCATTAGGGTGCAGCCGGGTTCTTCTCTTCATGACGGCCGGAAAGCCCTCTATTTTCCAGCAGGGACGGCGGGCTTCCGGCCTCGTGAAAGAGACGAAGTCATCCCATCTCTTCTGATTGAGGAGTTTGCACAAGCGGATGGAAACAAAAATCTATCCGTCCTGCCCGCTTCCGGGGCGGCGGATGTTGCGCAAGCTCCTGAGAAAGAAGAAAGAATGCCGGAGTCTCCCACGGCTCGCGGCGTTCTATAAATCTTTCATATATAATGAAGCAATTTTCGGCCCAGGCGCCTGTACAGCAAAAAAAGAGAAAAAACCCGCTTGAATGTTTGAGCAGGTAGTGGAGGGAACTGTATGGATATTCAGCAATTAAAAGGCCTTATACAACAAATGACGCTGGAAGAGAAAATCGCTCAATTGCTTCAGCTTACCGCCCATTTTCACGAAGGTACGGACAACGAAGGTCAAGTGACCGGACCGATGGAGGAAATGGGAATTACCGAGCCGATGGTTACCGGCAGCGGTTCCGTGCTTGGCCTTTCCGGGGCGCAGGCGGTCATCGACGTGCAGCAATCGTACCTGAAAAAAAGCCGGCTGGGAATCCCGCTGATGTTTATGGCGGACGTCGTGCATGGTTTTAAAACGATTTTCCCGATCCCGCTCGCCATCGGCTGCTCCTGGGATTTGGAGCTGGCGGAGAAAAGCGCGGAAATCGCCGCCAAAGAGTCGGCCGTATCCGGCATTCACGTGACGTTTGCGCCGATGGTCGATCTTGTGCGCGATCCGCGCTGGGGAAGAGTCATGGAAACGACCGGAGAGGATCCTTATCTCAACGGATTGTTTGCCCGCGCCTTCGTAAGGGGTTATCAAGGAAGCAATCTGAAAGAGGAAACCGACCGGCTGGCGGCTTGCGTGAAACACTTTGCGGCTTACGGCGCGCCGGAGGGCGGACGGGACTACAATACGGTCAACATGTCCGAGCGGCAGCTGCGTGAGCAATATTTGCCGGCCTATAAAGCGGCGCTTGACGAAGGCTGCGAAATGGTCATGACATCGTTTAACACGGTGGACGGCATTCCGGCGACCGGCAACGAAAAACTGATGCGCGGCATTTTGCGCGACGAATGGGGATTCGACGGCGTGCTGATCTCCGACTGGGCGTCCATTCGGGAGATGATCGCGCACGGCGCGGCCGAAGACGACCGCGAAGCGGCATACCGGGCGATCCGGGCCGGCGTCGACATCGAGATGATGACCCCTTGTTACGTCCGCCATTTGCCGGAGCTCGTGGAGAGCGGCAAGGTGGACGAAGCGCTCATCGACGAAGCCGTATTGCGCATCCTGCGCCTGAAAGACAAACTCGGACTTTTTGAAAATCCGCTTCGCGCGGCAGACCCGGGGCGCGAGAAGGAAATTCTTTTATGCGAGGAACATCGCCGGGTTTCCTATGAGCTGGCTGCCAAATCGAGCGTTCTCCTCAAAAACGACGGCGTGCTGCCGCTGCGAAAGGATGCCCGCGTCGCCTTGATCGGCCCGTTCGCGGAAAGCAACGATATCCTCGGCTGGTGGTCCTGCGTAGGGGAGAAGGAAGATGCGGCTCCGCTCGCTTCGGCGCTCAAGGAACGTTTCGCCGGAACCCTTGCCGTCAGCGAAGGCTGCGGCATCGACAGCATGACGCCGGAGCAGCTGAAGGCGGCGCTCGAAACGGCCCGCAGCGCCGACATCGTCGTGTTGGCCCTGGGCGAAGAATCCGCGATGAGCGGCGAAGGCGGCTCCAGAACGAACATCCGCCTGCCTCAGGCGCAGCTCGAGCTGGCGGAGCAGCTGAAGGCGCTCGGCAAGCCGATGGCAGCCGTCATTTTCAACGGCCGTCCGCTTGATTTGCACGGTATATTCGACGAGGCCGATGCGGTGCTTGAAGCCTGGTTCCCGGGCAGCGAAGGCGGGGCGGCGATCGCCGACATTTTGACCGGCCGCGTGAACCCGTCCGGGCGTCTGACGATGTCCTTCCCGCAATCGGTGGGCCAAGTGCCTGTATACTACAACCATTTTAATACGGGACGCCCGATGGATCCTTCCAAATCGGACGAACGTTACGTATCCAAATATATCGACAGCCCTAACGATCCGCTGCTGCCGTTCGGGTTCGGCCTTTCGTACACGAGCTTCGAATACAGCGATTTGACCCTGTCGAGCCCGGAAATGAAGGCGGATGAACAGATCACGGTGCAAGTGAAGGTAACCAATACGGGAGAACGGGCCGGAATCGAAACGGTTCAATTATACGTTCGCGACGTGGCGGGAGAGGTCGTCCGTCCGCTCCGCGAGCTTAAAGGGTTTGAACGATTGGAGCTTCAGCCGGGAGAGAGCCAAACCGCCACCTTCACGTTGACGGAAGAGCAGCTGCGGTACCACCATTCCGATCTCGGTTTCGCAAGCGATCCCGGTTCCTTCCGGGTATTCGTGGGGGCGAACAGCCGCGACACGCTGGAAGCGTCCTTTAAGCTGGTTTAATCGAAACAGGTGAACGTGAATGAAGGCGGACCGTGCGAGGGGCCTGACGGCCTCTCCGGCACGATCCGGACACCGCGCTCGCAGGTTTATTTCAAGGGTTAGGAGGAATTAACAACATATGACAGCCACGATTACGAACTCTAAGCTAAACATCCAAGCGGGTGATTTGAGCTTTACCTTTTGGGAAAGCGGCGATTTGCACCAGGCTCTAAGCGGCCAAACCATGATAAACCAACTGGTGGCAAGCCCGATCGAAGGAGCTTTGAATAACCTGTACCTGCGTATTCACCGCGAGTCGGGCATTTCGTTTTACCCTCTGCTCGGCATCCGTTCCCAAAGCAAAGTAAGCGCCGGGCAACGCCGGATTCTTTGGGAAGGCAGCGCCGACGGCGTCGAATACCGCGTGACTTTTGCCGTGTCTCCGCTCGGCGTCTGGTTCTGGGACGTGGTGGCCCGGGGCGAAGGGGTAAGCATCGACATCATCTACGGACAGGATCTCGGCAATGCTGACATCGGGGCGGTGCGCAGCAACGAAGCCTATTTGTCCCAATATATCGACCATACCGTTTTCGAGGACGATGATTTTGGTTACGTCGTTTGCTCCAGACAAAACATGCCGCAAAGCGGCGGCGCGTTCCCTTATATCCAGCAAGGCGCCTTGACGCGCGCTACCGGCTATTCGACGGACGGCTTTCAATTTTTCGGCTTGTCCTACAAGGAAACAAACGTGCCTTCCTGTCTGAGCAAGGCCGGGCTGGCCAATGAAATCTATCAATACGAGTTTGCTTACACGGCGCTGCAATCCGAGCGGGTGACGCTTGACGGCGAAGCGCGGTTCGTATTTTACGGCCTGTTCAAAGAAAACCATGCGGCCGCAGTAACCGAGCTCGAGTATAAAGCCGAGGTTCAGCAGGCTTGGGAGGCTTATTTGGCCGAAGGCGAAAAGGACACGCTGCGGCAGCTGCCTGCCGTTCGGTTTAACGGAACCATCGGCGAACCGCTGCAAACCCTCTCCATGTCGGCGGAGGAAATCGATGCGCGTTTCCCGGAACATAAGAGACAACAGGAAGAACGCGAAGGCGGACAACTCCTTTCGTTTTTCACGGATTCCTATGAACATATCGTATGCAAAGAAAAAGAATTGCTGGTTGAACGTCCGCACGGCCATATTTTGATGAGCGGGAACAACATTGAATTCGGGGCAACGGTCATCACCACCACGTCTTACATGTACGGCATTTTCAACTCGCATCTGGTTGTGGGCAACACGAATTTCAACAAAATGATGAGCAACGCCCGAAACGCGCTAAACGTGCCGAAAACGGCCGGACAGCGGATTTACGTCGAAGTGGACGGGCAATACCGGCTGCTGACGATGCCCTCGCTGTTCGAAATCGGCTTTAACTATGTGCGCTGGTATTACAAAACGACGGGCGACATGCTGGTCATCACGAACTTTACGACCGTGGACACGCCGGAAGTGCGGCTGAACGTTCGTTCCGAAAGCGGTAAGGCGTATCGTTTCCTCGTGACAAGCCAGGTGACGATGAACGTCAATGAATACGAAGCGCCGGTTCGCATGACGAACGAAAACGGCGTCCTTACCTTCTTCGGCGGGCAGGATGACATCCGCAAGGAAGCCTACCCGAACTTGCAATACCGCATGCGGCTGGATGGCGCCGCGGCCGAGATCGGCGACGAGACCGTGCTTGCGGAAGGCGTACCGGCCGGCTGCGCGTCGCTCTGCACGATGCAAATCGAGGCAACCCGCGAGTGGACCCTGACGGTGCAAGGTTTGCTGAACGGCGAACACATTCCGGCCGAAGACAAAAACGCCGAGGAAGAGATCGCCAAATATCGCGATTTCTACCGGGAGGTCATGAACGGATTCCGCCTTACCGGCGGGGACGGAACCGAGGGCGCCGACTTCTTCAAAGTGAACGCGCTGGCTTGGTGGTACACGCATAACATGCTCGTCCATTATTCGGTTCCGCATGGCCTGGAGCAATACGGCGGCGCGGCATGGGGAACGCGCGACGTGTGCCAGGGACCGTCGGAGTACTTCATGGCCACGCAAAAATTCGGTCAGGTCCGGGATATTTTGCTTACCGTATATTCCCATCAATACGAGGATGACGGAAACTGGCCGCAGTGGTTCATGTTCGACCGGTATGCCCCGGTGCAGCAGGAGGAGAGCCACGGCGACATTATCGTCTGGCCGCTCAAGGTGCTCAGCGATTATTTGACGGCTACGCGGGATTACAGTATTTTGAAGGAAAAGGTTTCCTATACCGTTAAAGGAAGCTTCAAGTTCACGGAACAAACCTACACGCTGCTCGAGCATGTGCATAAGGAAATCGGCTACATCCGCAGCCACTTCCTGCACGATACGTATTTGTCGTCTTACGGCGACGGGGACTGGGACGACACCCTGCAGCCGGCGAACGCCCAGCTCAAGAAATACATGGTCAGCAGCTGGACGGTGGCCCTGACGTACCAGACGTTTACCCAGCTGTCCGCGGCGCTGCTGGCGGAAGAGCCGTCCTTTGCGGCGGAGCTGCAGGAAATGGCGGACGGCATCAAACGGGATTACCACCGGTATATGCTGCAAACTGACGTTATTCCGGGATTCCTCTACATGGAAGACCCTGCCGACGCCAAGCTGATGCTGCATCCGACGGACACCGAAACGGGCATCCAATACCGCCTGCTGCCGATGACGCGCAGCATGATCGCGGAACTGCTCGATCCGGAGCGGGCAAAATCGCATTACGCATTGATCAAGGAAAAGCTGTTCTTCCCTGACGGCGTTCGTTTGATGAACCGCCCCGCCCAGTACGCCGGAGGCGTCAGCACGCATTTCAAACGGGCGGAGCAGGCTTCGAATTTCGGACGCGAGGTTGGGCTTCAATATGTCCATGCCCACATCCGGTTCATCGAAGCGATGGCGAAGCTGGGACATGCGGACGACGTATGGAACGGGCTTAACGTCATTAACCCGGTGGGCATCCGCGACGTCGTGCCGAATGCGGAGATGCGGCAGAGCAACGCGTATTTCAGCAGCTCGGACGGCAAGTTCAACAACCGCTACGAGGCGCAGACGCATTTTGACGACCTGCGCAGCGGCAAGGTGCAGGTGAAAGGCGGATGGCGGATTTATTCCAGCGGTCCGGGGATTTACATGAACCAGCTGATTTCGAATGCCCTCGGCATTCGCCAGGACCAAGGCGGACTGACGATCGACCCTGTGCTGCCGGCATCGCTGGACGGAATGCATTTCGATTTCGAATACGACGGGGTGAAGGTTACCTTCGTTTATCATATATCCGGCGCTTCCGTCAGCCGCGTGACGCTAAACGGCAATCCGCTCCAGGCGGAGCGGGTGGCCAATCCTTACCGCGAGGGCGGCTTGCGCATCAGCAAGGAAGCCTTTGAGCAGGCGATGAAGGACGATCATAACGTCGTTGAAATTTTTATGTAAATTTTTAGGCGATCTTAACGGATCGCCATTTTCCATAGGATCCAATTCATCCAAGAATGAACGGGATTTTGCGGGAAAGGGGCGCCAGCAGGCGCCTCGCCTGCGAAATTCCCCGGCGAACAACGATAAGGAGCGAGGACAAATTGGTAAGTATAAAGGATATCGCTAAAAAAGCCGGAGTCTCCATTTCAACGGTATCTTATGCCCTGAACGGCAGCAGCAAGGTGACGGACGAAACCAGCGCGAAAATACTGCAAATCGCCAAAGAGCTGAACTATGTTCCGAACGCCGCTGCCAGAACGCTGAAAAAACGGGAGACGAAAATTCTCGGCGTGTTCCTGACGGACTTCAAAGGGGATGTGTACGGGGAACTGCTGGACGGCATGAAGGAGGTCTGCAACTCGCAGGGTTACGACCTCATCGTCTGCAGCGGCAAGCAGTCCCACCGCATGCTGCCGGAGCGCTTGATCGACGGCGCGGTCATACTGGACCATACGTTCTCCAGCGAGGAACTGCTGAAGTACGCGGACCGCAACCATAAAATCGTCGTGCTCGACCGCGAGCTGGATCATCCGAACATCAATCAGGTTTTGCTCGACAATAAGGCCGGGGCGACCTTGGCCACCGAATATTTGGTGGAGCAAGGCCATAAAAAGATCTATATCGTATCCGGTCCCGAAGGGTCCTTCGACTCGATCCAGCGCATGAAAGCCGTCAAAATGGTTGCGGACCGGCGCAGCGACATCGAATGGATCGAAATTCAAGGCGACTTCAAAAAAAGCGGGGGCGAAAAGGCCGCCGAACAAATCATGCGGGAGTATACGGAACCCGTCGCGGTGTTTTGCCTGAACGACGAGATGGCGATCGGCCTGTGCAACCGGCTGGCCGATACGGAGTTCCGGATCGGCGAGCAGATCCATTTGATCGGTTTCGATAATATCGAGCTGACCCGGTATATGCAGCCGCGGCTGGCCACCATCGACTATTCCAAACGGAAATGGGGGGCGCTCGCGTCGGAGCAGCTCATCAAAATCATTTCCGGCGAAAAAGTCGAGCATGAGCGCATCTACGTAACGCTCATCCAAGGCGAATCCGTGGGGAAGCCTTCCGTAAAAGGCGCATCCCGTTAACATTAAAATGACCCGAATCGAGGCAAACCGTCCATGGTCCTCGTATTCGGGTCATTTTGCTATGGCTGTTCGTTCAAAACATAAAGCTGAGCTGTTTGGCATAGGCGCCGACGGCGGGATTATTTTCGAGAAAAGAGACATACACGTGGAGCAGCGTAGGATTGGGGTCCGGCCGCTCGAACTCCTGCTTGAGCAACCGGATCACGTCCTGCAGCTCCTTTCGCTGGTGTTCGGCCATCGGGAGCTCGTCCAATTGGTCCTTCAACGAATCCAAAAATTCCTGGACGTATTCCTGCACCGCGGCAGGGTCGGCCGGATGAAGTTCGTTCACGTAAACGCTGTGCTCGTCCATCACCGGAGCGGCGTCTTCTTCGAGCATGTCGCGTACGACGGCATCCATTCGCTGCTGTATAAAACGTGCAAGCTCCGAAAGCGGCTGCCGGACGACCTTCTGTTTGGCATAAGCCAGATACTCCCTCAGCATGCCCCTGAAAATGGTAACGACATCCCATATATGCTTCCCGATTTTTTCGCCGTAGGCCTCAACAAAAAAGTCCCGGTGCAGGTTGAGCAGCATCGTTCTTTTCCTTTTCCATGCAAGGATGAAATTCTCATGATCCTTCACGGGCAATTCCTTGAATTCGCTCGTAAAATAATAGTTTTCAAGCATGTAGCGCAGCTGAAATTCGATTTTCCGCCGCAGTTGTTCCTTCGGATCGGGGCAAGGCTCAAGATCCAGTTCCTTCGCCTTGGCGAACATGGTCTGATGGCAGGCCTCGAACACCGCGGTAAACAGATCCTCTTTCGAAGGAAACAGCTTATAGATGCTGCCTTTGGCCATGCCGCAAGCTTCCGCGATGTCCTTCATCGAAGCCGCGACGTAACCCTTTTCCTTGAATATTTCCATGGCTGTATTCACAATTTGCTGTCGTTTCAATATCTCCATGACGCCCACCTCATTTTGTATTTTGACATGACGGCAGAAGAAGGTCAATGATGGCGATTGACGAATAGAACTCGAGAGTCATATAATGGACTCATGGGTTTTTAATATTATTGGGGAGGTGAACCAAAGCGATTCGCTTTGGACGTCAATGAAAATAGCTGCAGGATTAACGATGTTGAATCTATCGGACGAAAGCGCCGGCATGGTATTCCATCCGGTGGTGATCGGGGAAGACGGTGAATGGGTGTTGGTGGATACCGGGCTCCCGGGGCACTACGAGGCGATCAAGGAGCTTGTGCGGCAGGAAGGCTACACGTCGCCGGCGCCGGCCGCCGTCGTGTTGACGCATCAGGATCTTGATCATGTCGGGTCGCTGCCGCAATTTATCGCGGCTTCCGGCGAAACATTGAAAGTATACGCCCACGAGGAAGACCGTCCGTATATCGACGGCGAGCTTCCTTTGCTCAAGATGCGTCCCGGGATGGAGGAAATGCTTCAAAAAATGCTGTCGGAACAGACGTATACCGATTTTCGGCGGGCGTTTTCCCGGGAAACTCCTGCCCACGTGACGCATACTTTCGTGGACGGTGACGTGCTGCCGTTCGGCGGAGGCCTGACGGTCGTTCATACGCCCGGGCATACGCCGGGCCATACCAGCCTGTACCACGCGAACAGCAAAACGCTGATTGCGGGCGATGCACTCATCGTTCATAACGGCGAGCTTCACGGTCCGGTGCCGCAGGCCACTCCGGATATGGATACGGCGCTGAAGTCGGTTCGTAAATTCAAGGATTATGATATTGAAACCGTGATTTGTTATCATGGCGGGGTATTTAAAGGGGATGTCCAAAAACGGATCGATGAGCTGACCGCCCATGTCCGCTAACGGGTTCCGCCTGCTCTATACATTGGTGCTTGGCATTATCGGCGGATTTGCGTTCAAGTGGATCCACATGCCCGTCCCGTGGCTGCTCGGCCCGATGATCGTGACGCTGATCGCATCCAAAGCGATACGGAGGATCAAGCCGGTATGCCCGACCGCCGTCCGCAATAGCGGCATGATCATCGTCGGCTACACGATCGGGCTGGCGTTTACGGCGGAGACGCTGCGTCAGATCGGACGGCAGCTGCCGTCCATGGTTCTGCTGACGGTCCTGCTGCTCTTAGGCAGCCTCGCCATTGCGGCGCTTGTGTCGAAACTGTCCGGCGTACCGTTTCCGACGGTGCTGATGGGCAGCATTCCGGGCGGCTTGACGCAAATGGTTTCGCTGGCGGACGACATCGAAGGCATCGACATTACGGTCGTCACTTTTTTGCAGGTGTCGCGCCTGATGATGATTATCTTTTTTGTGCCGCTGCTGGTGTTCAGCCCATTTTTTGGGGGAACCGGCGGTCGCGAAACGGCTGCCGCGACGCATGCCGCCTCCTCTGCAGGGTGGGACGGACTGTTTCCGCACGTGATTGGTTTTGCGGTGTTATGCACGCTTTTTGCCGTGGTCGGGCAGCGGATCAAATTTCCGACGGCTTATCTGCTCGGCCCGATGATCGCAACCGTCCTGCTGCAATTATCGGGGTATGCTGGACATGCGCTCCCCGCCGTCGTCCTGAACGCCTCGCAGCTGGTCATCGGCGTGTACGTCGGGATGCTGCTCAAACCGGAGCAGCTCGGGAACAAGCTGCGGATCATCGTTCTCGCGGCGTTCAGCGGGGTGCTGCTGATCCTTTGCTCCATCGGCCTGAGCCTGCTGTTTACCCGTCTTCATGCCGTCTCGTTCGTCACCGCCTTTTTGGGCCTTGCCCCGGGCGGGATGGATCAAATGGGCATCATCGGCAAAGAGGCCGGAGCCGATCTGTCGGTTGTCATTTGCTATCAGCTGTTCAGGACATTGTTTATCTTCCTGGCGGTTCCGCCGCTGCTGAAGGCGATTTTTCGGTCGATGCTGCGCAAGCGGTCGCCTGCGTAACACGAAAAAAAGCTCCATGCCTGTTTGCAGGCATGGAGCTTTTGGCTGTTTACGAAGATTTGCTCAGCAGCATTAAAATGATGGACGAAAGCGACAGGCAGGCGCTGATCAAATAGATGAACAAGACGGCCTGCTTCGGGCTCAGCCCCCAGGACAACAGCCGGTAGTGAATCTGGCTTCGGTCGGCCTTGTATACCGGTTTTCCGTTCAAATAACGTTTGATGATCACGTAAATGTTGTCGAAGATCGGCACGCCGAGCGCCAGCACCGGAACCAGGATCGAGATGACGGTAACCTGCTTGAAGGCCCCGTCCAGCGCGATGATGCCGAGCATGAACCCGATAAACGTGGCACCAGCGTCCCCCATGTAAATTTTGGCCGGCGGTTTGTTGTACTTCAAGTAGCCGAGCGCCACCCCCACGAGGATGATCGCCATGATCGCCGACTGCGTCTGACCTTTGGAAATCGCGACGATAAACAAGGTCAGCGCGGAAATGCCGGCTACGCCTCCCGACAACCCGTCCAGTCCGTCCATAAAGTTGATGACGGTCGTGACCCCGAAAATCCAAAGGATGGTCAGGATGAACTGGAGCCACTCAGGGAATACGATCATATGCCCGGCAAACGGAATCGTCACCCCGACGAAGGAGATGCCGGAGAAGTAGACGATCACGGCCGCTCCCACCTGCACCACCGTTTTCGGCAGCGCCGGAAAGTCTTTGCCGCGCGTTTTGTACCAGTCGTCCACCATGCCGATGCCGAGGATGAGGAGCGAACCGGCGATGATGCCGGCCATTTCCGCGTCCCAATGACGGCTCAGGATGAGGTACGGAATCATGAATCCCAGGAAAATGGCGATGCTCGCCAAATGGGGGACAGGTTCTTTATGAATTTTCCGGCTTGTCGGCCTGTCAACGAAATCGACCCGGATGGCCAGCTTTCGCAGGGGAGGAATCAATGCCAGCACGATGACAAGCGATAAAATAAATGCGATTACATACACGTTTTTGGCCTCCATCACTTCAGTTAACAATGGGTTAACACAAAAAGTCCCATCATTAGCCATGTTTCTTGGAAAAGCTTTATTTTTAACTAGGATAATACCTATTTTTCCAAATGACAACGGTAAATATTTTATGTTTCCATAACATACCAATCAAACCAATCTAACAAATCTATATGAAAATAGACCTAGATTCACCGAAGCGAAGAAAAAAGAGAAGAAAAGGGTGAGCGATTTGAAAACCAATAAAATGCTGCAGACCATTGCCGCAGCGGCTTTCGTGACGGCCGCGCTGTCGGCGGGAGCGCCGGAGGCCAAAGCATTGCGGGCGCAGGACCAAAGCACTGCATCCCAAGTCTCACCGGCCAAATTCGCGGTAGCGAGCGAAAGCATCCGCGTCAACGGCCAAAACATGACCGTCTCCATGCTGAAAGCCGGAAACGGGAAACTGATCGCGCTGGGCGATCTGGCTAAAATGTACGGCGCTGCCGCAACTTCCGCCAAGGGCCTCATCACGGTAAAGACCGGCAAAAACGGGCATACCCTGCAGCTGCAATCGGGTTCCAAGACCTTCAAGCTTGACGGCGAAGCACGGACCTTTACGGCCGCTCCCGTCATTCAGGACAATCGTGCTTTCGTTGAGCTGAACCCCGTAGTAGCCGCTCTGGGAGGCGAAGTCATCGTTGGCGGGGATACGCTGCAAATCCTGACGGCGGGGAGAATCGAGGGAAGTTTCGCTTCCGTTTCTTTCGACGCCAAAGGCCGACTCGTCGCCTTGAAGGAGGATGCCGATCCGGCCCAATTGTACAGCCTCAGCTCCGATTACAGCTCACGTTTATTATTTTCAAATCCGAACGCGTCGAATATGACAATTTCTCCGAACGGCGACCTCGCCGCATACACGGACGACACCGGACAGCTGTACCTCGTCAGCCTGAACGGCGGAGAGCCGTACAAGCTGGGGGCGGACACCTCCGTGAAGACAGATCTGGCCTGGACGGCCGACGGCAAAAAAATCTATTTCATTCAGGGGGACAAACAGGAAAAAATCTCGTGCGTCTCCGTGGACACGGGTCAAATCACCGAAATTTTGGCCGACAAGGTCGAAAATAAATCCGAGGTCCGCGTTTCGGCCGACGAGAAGAAAATCGCTTATATCGTCACCGCGACGGGCGTTGCGCAAAACGACAAAGAGAGCACGGAAGATTCCCTCAAAATCGATTATTCCGGCGCTGGGGAGCAGATCTATACGTTGGATCTCGGCGTGAAGGACGCCAAACCCGCAGCGCTGACGGCCTCCGGGGACAACAAACTGTATCCCGCCTTCCTGGGCAATGGCAGCGTGGCGTATTTGAGCGCCGATCCGGAACAAGCGAATGCCAAAGGAACGATCAAAGCCGTTTCCGCAAGCGGCGGTACCCGGGATTTGATCACGGACGCGGACTTCTTGCTCAGCGCTACGAGCCCAAGCGGCCAGTTGGCTGCAGCCGGCGTGGCTGCAGACGGAAGCTGCAAGGTCTATGCCCTGGTATCAGGCGTCAAAACCGAAGTGTACGCCACCAAGGCGGACGTTACCGGCCTTGCCATTTCGGAAGACGGCACCCGCGTGGCCGTCGTCGCGGACGGCAAAGTGATCTTGGTTCAAAACGGAAGAATCGACCAGCTTACCAAATAATTTGCTTCATATCGAGAGGAGATTATACGTATGAAATGGTTCAAAAAAATGTCGCTTCTGGCCGCAGCCTCGCTTGTGGCTGTATCCACCCTCGTCGGCTCCGCTTCGGCGGCTTCGGGATTGTCGGGCAAAATTACGATCAACGGTTCGACGGCGCTTCTTCCTTTGACGCTGCAAGCAGCCAAGGAATTTCAAAAGCTGAACCCTAAAGTTAAAATCGCCGCTTCCGGCAAAGGCTCCGTGACCGGACCTCAAGCCGTGAAAAAAGGCATCGCCGATATCGGCGCCTGCGATTGGGACGCCAGCATGGACGTCCCCGGTTTCAAAGCATTTGACGGCCAAGTCGCCAACAAAGTTGCAGTCATTCCGTTCGCAACGATCGTGAACAAAAACGTGAAGGTCAACAACCTGACGACCGAGCAGCTGAAAGGCATTTATTCTGGCAAAATCACCAACTGGAAGGAAGTCGGCGGAGACAATGCGGACATCGTCGTCATCACCCGCGCTTTCGGCTCCGGCACGCGCGTCAACTACCAGGCCAAAGCGCTGGGAGGCGGCGACATCGTGAAAAAGGACAAAAACTACAAGGAAGTCGGCTCCAGCGGCGACATGAAAACGGCCGTGGCGACGACGCCGAACGCCATCGGCTACATCGACCTGGTATACGTGAACAGCGACGTAAAAGCCGTCAGCTTCAACGGCGTGGCCCCGACGACCGACAACGTCATCAACGGCACGTACAAAATTTGGGCGTATGGTTATTACATGACCAAAGGACAGCCGACAGGCGCGACGAAAGCGTTCATCGAATACGTGCAAAGCGCGAAGTTTCAGCAGGGATCGCTCAAAAAGCTGAAATTCATTCCGATTTCGGCGATGCGCTAATACCGTCAGCGGTACGTGATTGATGCCTTAACCCTTAACAAGGAATATCGAGCGGCCAGCCCTGATCACGGGGCTGGCCGCTTTATGGGAGGAAACCTGAGTGAGCACCTCTGCCCGGCCAATGATGCCCGATAAATCGGGTTCGCTCGCGAAGCCGGCGGACGGACGGTTCGGCCGTTACGTTCGAGCCCGTTTCGCGGATCGGTTGTTTAAGTATTATTTCCTGTTCAGCATTTTGGCCCTCTGCTTCGTGCTCGGGCTCGTCATCTTTTTTATCGGCAAAACGGCGTTATTGACCTTCGCCCATATTTCCCTGGCCGACTTTTTCCTGTCGTTCGATTGGACGCCGGAAAACGACAGCTTCGGGGCGGCCGGCATCATCGTCAATACGTTATCTTTGACGGCGCTGACGTTGGCCATGGCGGTGCCGGTTGCGGTCGGCATGGCCGTGCTGATCGCCGAAATCGCTCCGAAATGGCTGCGGAACATGATGCGTCCGGTGCTGGATCTGCTGGTCGGCATTCCGTCTATCGTCTACGGCTATCTCGGCCTCACGGTATTGATTCCGGTCCTGCGCCGGATGAGCGGGGAAAATTTGGGCGACGGGCTGCTTGCCGCTGCTCTGGTGCTTGCTCTGATGGTGCTTCCGACCATTTGCCGGATCAGCGACGAAGCGATTTCGATGGTGCCGAAGAAGTACCGCGAAGCGGCGTATGCGCTTGGATCGACGCGCCTGCAGGTGACGATGAGGGTCGTGATTCCGGCGGCGGGGCGGGGAATCGTCGCGGCCGTGATTATGGGGATGACCCGGGCGATCGGGGAAACGATGGCGGTCGTCATGGTCATCGGGAATACCGCGCAGCTCGCCACGACGTTATTCACTCCGGCATCCGTCCTGACGAGCAACATCGTCATGCAAATCTCCAACGTCGAATTCGATTCGACCTGGAACTACGCGCTTCATATGATGGCCTTGCTGCTGCTGGCCATTTCGTTCCTGCTCATCCTGTTGATCCGTTATCTTGGACGGAAGGGAAGTGACCAAACATGACGCCAACGGCCCAAAGCCGCAAAATGCAAAGGTCGCTTGCGTATAACAAGCTCGCCACGGCCGCCTTTTATGGATTGGGGGAGCTCGTGCTGCTGCTGATTTTTTGGCTGTTGCTTACGATTCTCGGCAAAGGGCTCCCCGGCCTGACGCTGGATTTTTTGAAGAAAGTGCCCGAGGATATCGACCCGGGGGGCGGCATCGGCCCGGTGTTGTTCAACTCCTTCTACATTTTGTTTTTGTCGCTGGTCATTTCGATTCCCATCGGGGTCGGAGCCGGCATTTACATGGCGGAATACGCGCCCGAAAACAAGCTGACCGAGGTGCTCCGCATCTGCGTGGAGAGCTTGTCATCCGTTCCGTCGATCGTTTTTGGCATGCTCGGTCTCGCGATTTTCGCCGAGTATTTCCAAATCGGCTTGACGATCCTGGGCGGGGCGGTCAGTCTTGCCTTCCTCAATTTGCCCATGCTGGCCAGGGTGACCGAAGAAGCGGTCCGCGCCGTGCCCCATGACGTTAAAAATGCTTCCTATGCGCTCGGAATGACCCGGTTCCAATGCATCCGTACCGTCGTGCTGCCGATCGCGCTGCAGGGCATCATAACGGGCATCTGCCTGGTAGCAGGCCGCGCCTTCGGCGAATCGGCCGTCATTCTGCTCACGGCTGGCCTCAGCACGTCGGGCGAAATGTGGGATTTCAACCTGTTTGCGCCCGGCGAAACGCTTGCCGTCCATCTGTGGTACGTGCAGTCGGAAGCGATCGTGGAAGATGCCGCATCGATCGCGCAGCGGTCCGCGGCCGTGCTGGTCGTCGTCGTTTTGCTCATCAACCTGCTTTTCCGCATTCCGCTGTGGATCAACAACCGCAAACTAAAACGTTAGGAAGCATTCAGGAAGCCTTCGTGCCTGTAAGGTACGGGGGCTTTTTTTTGCGTTTTGCGCGCGATAATCATTCGGAACCGCCGAAAAGCACGAAAACTTCACGAAATATCTACATTTATCGGTGTTGAATGATGGCGGATGGCGGAGTACAATGAATCAGTGAGTTTTGGATAAAAGCGGTTGTCCGATGACCCGATTTCGAAATTGGAAAGGTATTGATCCCATGTCTTGGCTAAAAAACAGGATCCCTAGGCCGATGCAACGCTGGGCTCCTCTTTTATTGATGCTTGTTTTTCCCGTGCTCGGGAGCCTTTATCAACTGGTAAACCAGCCGACGGACAACGTCTATTCGCTTGTCACGCCATTGGACCAGGCAACGCCGTTCATTAAATATTTTGCGCTCCCGTACGGAGTCTGGATTTTTTACATCTATGTGTGCATCGTGTATTTCTTTTTCAAGGACCGGCCGTCGTTCTACCGTTCCATCTTGTTGTACACGGTCTGCGCCCTTACGTGTTACGTCATTTATCTGGTGTTTCAAACGACCGTGCCGCGGCCCGTCGTCGTCGGGGACGATCCGTTTGCGATGCTGATGCGGTTCATTTACAAACGGGACCAACCGTTTAACTGTTTTCCGAGCATTCACTGCTTCTCCAGCTACATGGTGATGCGGATGATATGGCATAGCCCGGCGCGCAACCGCAAAAACGCCGCTTTGATCACCGGCATGTCGCTGCTTATTATTTTATCGACCTTGTTTATCAAACAACACGTCATCATGGACGTCATCGGCGCGATCGCTCTTGTCGAAATTTACAATTTTCTGTTCATCAAGCTTCCTGCCCTGCATAAAAACAAAGTGGCGGCGGAACGCCGAGAATTGCAGGCATAATAGGATCCATTTCTTTGAAAAAGGCTGCTTTGAAAAGCGGTCTTTTTTTTGTTGTTTACATCGGATTTTCGAAATTTTTTCTGGAAGATAGCATGGATATGAAAATAGTGTTATAATCGAACCAAACATCCGATGTTTGGAGGAATTGCCGATGACACTTCAACGCCCGACGAAACAAACGTTGGTCGAACAAATCGCCGCCCAGCTCGAGCGGCTTATCGAAGACGGGACATGGCCGGTCGGCGAACGCATTCCCGCGGAACCCGAGCTCGTCAAGGAGCTTGGCGTCAGCCGGAACACGATCCGCGAAGCGATTCACGCGCTGATCCATGCGGGCATGCTCCGGACAAGGCAGGGGGATGGAACCTATGTGTGCTCTGCCAGCAGCTTGGCGCCGGCATTGACGCGGAGATTGGAACGGTCGAAGCTGAGCGAAACGCTTGAAGTCCGGTCGGCTTTGGAGCAGGAGGGAGCTCGATTGGCGGCGCTCCGGCGTACGCCCGAGGATATCGTCCGAATCCGTTCGGCTTATGAGGCATGCATCCGTGCGGAAGCTGCCGGGGATATCGAAGGTTACATCCGGGCGGATTACGAATTTCACAAAGAGATGATCGCGGCCGCGCATAATTCGATTTTGAGCGACCTGTACGATTCCATCAGCGAATCCGTCCGGCAGGTGGTGAGTTACGGCAGCAGCCACCTGTGTTTGTTGGAGCTTCATTCGGAGCTGAACGCCCGGCTGATCGAAGCCATCGTCGCGCAGGACGAAAGCCGATCGGCGGAGGCTGTCCGCGACTATCTTGACGCTTCGCGCACCGTATTGCTAAAAGAGATACAAGGGGGAAACAAAACACATCATGAATAACGCAACCGAAACGAAATTTCAACAAAACACCGATCCTGCCGCATCCACCGGCGTGAAGGCGGCGGTGCTGCTGCTCGGGATCGTCATGATCGCCACGACGCTCCGGTCCCCGATCACGGCGGTGGGACCGCTGATCGAAACGATCCGCAGCGATATGGGCATGTCCCACACGCTTGCCGGATTGCTGACCACGTTTCCGCTTCTGGCCTTTGCGGTCATTTCTCCGCTCGCACCCAAAATTTCGCGCAGCTGGGGGATGGAGCGGACGTTGTTTCTCGGCGTTTTCGCCGTGACTGCGGGCGTGTTATTACGCTTTATTCCGTCGCTGGCCGCGTTGTTTGCGGGTACCATTTTGCTTGGCGTCGGCATCGCGCTCAGCAACGTGCTGCTTCCAAGCTTGATCAAACGGGACTTCCCGCTGCGGACGGGCGTCATGACGGGGATTTATTCGGTATCGATGAACATTTTTGCGGCGGTGGCTTCGGGGATCAGCGTCCCGGTCGCTTCCCATCTGCATTCGGGGTGGCGGGGATCGCTCGTCATGTGGGGCATCTTTTCGGCCATCGCGATGCTGGTCTGGCTGCCGCAGCTGCGCTCCCGCCATCAGGCGGGCGAGGCGCAGGTTTCGGGCAAAAGCGGCGTTTGGGGCTCCAAGCTCGCTTGGCAGGTCACGATCGTCATGGGACTGCAATCTTTCGTATTTTATTCCGTGGTCGCCTGGCTGCCCGAAATTTTGACCGAACGCGGCATGAGTCCTTCGACGGCAGGCTGGATGCTGTCCCTGTTGCAGTTGTTCAGCGTGCCAGTTACGTTTATCGTGCCCGTGCTGGCAGCCAAATTCAAGAACCAGCGTTTGCTTGTCTTCCTTACGTTCCTGTGCTTCATGATCGGATTCTCGCTGCTTATGACCGGCGTCGCGGCGCTGGTGCCTGCCGCCGTCATTCCGATCGGCATGGCGACGGGGTCCGCTTTTGGCCTGGCCACGATGTTTTTCGTGCTTCGCACGCATCATTCGCAGCAGGCAGCCGAGCTGTCCGGAATGGCGCAATCGATCGGCTATTTATTGGCCGCGGTTGGCCCGCTGCTGTTCGGATTCGTCCACGACGTAACCGGAAGCTGGACGGTAGCCATCATCTTGCTGATGGCGGCCGGCATCATCTATATGCTTGCGGGTTGGGGAGCCGGAAGCAATCGTTATATCGGAGATAAATAATGAACGACGGCAGCCCGGAAGAGTAACATCTTCATAAGGGCTGCCGTTTATTCTAGAGACAAACGCGGGTCTCGGCTGACCAGGAGCCCCTGCAAAACGGTGCATGGATTGTCGGATGCCCGTTTCTTGATCCTGTTAGTATGAGATTAAAGGAGGTCATAACCAATGGATATGCTGCAAAACTTGAACCGGGCGCTCCGGTACATCGAAGAGAACCTGGACGGCGACATCGACTATCAAGAGGCGGCGCAGCTGGCGTTGTGCTCGGAATATCATTTTAAAAGAATGTTTTCGTTCCTGGCCGGCATTTCGTTGTCCGAATACATTCGGCGCAGGCGCCTGACTTTGGCAGCGATCGACCTGGCCGCCGGAACAATGAAGGTGATCGATGCCGCCGTCAAATACGGGTATCATTCGCCGGATTCGTTCGCCAGGGCGTTCCAGCAGCTGCATGGAATCGCCCCGTCGGAGGCGCGAAAGCAAGGGCGTCCGCTGAAAGCATTTCCACCCATGACCTTCCGTTTATCCATTGAAGGGGGAGAAGAAATGAACTATCGTTTGGAGGAAAAAGAGGCATTTCGAATCGTGGGGCTCAAGAAAAGGGTCCCGATCAAGTTCAGCGGCGTCAATCCGGAAATCGCCTCCATGTGGGCCAGCCTGGACGAAACGACGATTACCCTGCTGAAAAGGCTGTCCAACGTTGAACCTCAGGGGCTGATCAGCGCGTCCGCGAATTTTTCGGAGGGCCGCATGGAAGAGCAGGGCGAGCTTGATCATTACATCGGGGCGGCCACAACCGCCGAATGCCCTGAGCATCTGTCGATGCTGGAGGTGCCGGCCATGACGTGGGCCGTGTTCGAAGCGGTCGGTCCTTTTCCCGAAACGCTGCAATCGGTATGGGGGCGGATTTATTCCGAATGGTTCCCGTCTTCGGGGTATGAAGCCGTTGAAGGCCCGGAACTGCTGTGGAACGAAAGCAAGGACACTTCCTCGCCGGCATTCCGGAGCGAAATCTGGATTCCCGTCGCCAAAAAAACGGCGGTGTGATCCCTGATCGTCACCTTGAAACCTTGTGATGGATGAAAAAAAAGGACTTCCCCTGCATGGAAGGGATGGGCATGCGCCCGCATTCCTTTCCTGCGGAGCGCGGGTCCTTTTTTGTTTATTCGTCGCCGCTATCCTATTTGAGTCGCACACGAATCCGGGCTGCGGCCGTATGCATGCATGCGTGCCCTCGATTCCTCTTTCTAAGAACATTCGCGAATAGAGCGTTTTCATAAGCCGTAAATTTTTTTTGCCGCGAAAAAACCGAGCCGCCTCAACGGTTTGCGGCCGCGTCACCGGCTTGGCGGCGGCCCGGATTTTTTTAATTGTGCTATATTTTAGGTGAAGAATCGATAAGGGAACATAACACATCCAGCATGAGGAGGGACGACCATTTTGAAAAACTTTGAACTTCTCACCCGCTATCTGAAGGAAAACAAGCTGCTCTACTTGATCGCCGTGCTTCTGATCATTTTATCCAACGTAGACCAGTCCTTGCTTCCCCAGATGCTGGGAAAGGTAACGGATGGGCTGAAGGACGGGACGCTGGGACGGGACGGAATCATTCAGTACAGCCTGATCCTGCTGGCCATCGCGGTATCCTACGGGGTGATGTTCGGGCTGGGGCAGTATACGATCATGAGGCTCGGACGGCGGTTCGAGTTTTTGACCCGCGGACGCATTTTTGCCCAGTTTTCCAGGTTGAGCGAGGATTTTTTCTCCAGGCAGGGAACCGGGAAGCTGCTCAGTTACGTGATGAACGACGTCACCTCGGTGCGCGAGGCGATCTCCTTCGGCGTGACGCAAACGACCAACGCGGTGTTTATGGTGATTTCCTGCGTGGCGATGATGCTCATTACGGGCATTCCGATCACGTTGATCCTGGTCAGCGTCGGTCCGCTGGTGGCGATCCCGTTTCTGGTCATCTATTTCGGCCCGCGAATCCGGGAAAGGTCGATGAAGGTTCAGGAAAATCTGGCGACGATGACCGAATCGGCCGATGAGCAGATCGGCGGAATCCGGGTCACGAAAACGTTCGCCATTGAGGAGACCGCCCAGCGGAGATTTGACGGCACCGTGGACGGCGTCCGGGAAGCGCAGCTGCGCTTGGTGCGGATGTCTTCGTTGTTTCAGGTGATATTGCCGTTTCTCGGGGCATTGTCCCTGGTCGTGTCGCTGCTGGTCGGCGGGTACATGACGATTCGGCATCAGCTGTCCCTCGGCAGCTTCGTGGCGCTGACGTTTTATTTAAGGATGCTAATGGGACCGCTCCAGCAGATCGGCAACGTCATTAATATGATGCAGCGTTCGGGCGCGTCGCTGGAACGGGTGAACCGCCTGCTGGCGGAGGTGCCGAGCGTCCGGGACCATGATTCGGCGATCGAGCTCAGCTCCATCGGCGATATCGAAATCAGCCATTTGGATTTTGCGTATCCCGGCGCTTCGGGCAAGGCGCTGAAGGATGTCAGCTTTACGATTCCCAAAGGACGCACGATCGGCCTGATCGGCCGGACCGGCAGCGGCAAGTCCACCCTTGCCAAGCTGCTGCTTCGGATCTACGAACCTCCCGCAGGCAGCATCCGCGTGAGCGGCGAGGACATCAGGGAAGTATCCCTGGACACGCTCCGGCGCAAAATCGGCTATGTCCCGCAGGACGGCTTTTTGTTCAGCACCGACATCGCGGACAACATCGCGTTCAGCGACCGCTCGGCGAATATGCAGCAAATCCGCAGCGCAGCGGATCAGGCTTTGCTGCTGGACAGTGTGAACACATTCAAGGAGGGTTTCCAGACCAAACTGGGCGAACGGGGGTTGACCCTTTCGGGCGGACAAAGGCAGCGGGCCAGCCTGGCGCGGGGCCTGATGAAAAAGCCGGAGCTGCTTATTCTCGACGACAGCATGAGCGCGGTGGATACGCTCACCGAGTCGGGGATTTTGAGGAATTTGATCCGGGAACGGCGGGGGAAAACGACCCTGATCATCGCTCACCGGATCAGCAGCGTGCAGCACGCGGACGAAATCATCGTACTGGACGAGGGGCGCATCGTGCAGCGCGGCAGCCATGAGCAGCTGATGGCCCGCCGCGACGGATTGTACGCCTCCTTGTACCGGATGCAGCAGGAGGGATTGCAGCATGCCTAATTCTTCGGCGGCCGCGACGGCCGGCAGAACGACGTCCCATGAACAGAAAGGCAAGTCGCTGGATGCGTTTAAACATGTCTTCAAATATGCGGGGCCGCATAAGCTGACGTTTGCCGCCATTTTCGTTTGCGCCCTGCTGGGGATTTCGGCGGATTTGGTGCAGCCGTATCTCGTCAAAATCGTCATTGACGACCATTTGGCCAAAGGCCGGGCGGAATTCGGATACATCGCGATGATGGCCGGCATATACTTGGGAATCTCGATCGTCAGCTTTTTGTTTTCCTATTTGCAAAACAACCTGCTGCAGTTTGCGGGACAAAGCATCGTGGCGAAACTCCGGAAAGATTTGTTCCATCATATCTCCAAAATGTCGATGTCGTATTTTGATAAGGTCCACCGCGGCAGTCTGGTCACGAACGTATCCAGCGATACGGAGACGATCAGCCAATTTTTCACGCAGGTGCTTCTCAGCCTGATCCGCGACGGCATGACGCTTGTCCTCATCATTTACTTCATGTTCCGCCTCGACGCGACGCTGGCATGGTATTCGCTGACGATCCTTCCGGTCATCGGCCTCGTGGCCTTCCTGTTCCGGCGCCATCTCCGCGAAGCTTACCAGGTGACCCGCAGCCGCCTGTCGCGGCTGATCGGCTTTATCGCCGAAAACCTGTCCGGCATGGGGCTGATCCAGGCCTTCCGGCAGGAAGAGGAGCAGACGCGCCGGTTCGATGAGCATAATCAGAGCTATTGGGAAGGCAATATGCGGGAGGTGCGGGCCAACGTCCTTTTTAACCGGACCTTCGATATTTTGGGCAACCTGGCTTTGGTGCTGGTCGTCTGGCTCGGCGGCATGGCCGTGTTCGACCATGCGGTCGAGGTGGGCGTTTTATACGCTTTTACAAGCTATATCCGCCAGTTTTTCCAGCCGATCAACCAGATTACGATGCAATGGAACACGTTTCAATCGACGATGGTGTCCATGGACCGGATTTGGAAAATATTCAGCACCGAGCCGGAGGTCAAAGATCCGCGGCCCGAACGCAAAGCGGAATTGAAGGCCGATACGGCGCTCGGCAAGGTGGATTTTAACCATGTGACTTTCGGATATAACCCGGCGGACCCGGTGATTCCCGACTTGGATCTTCATTTGACCGCAGGCGAGATGGTCGGCATCGTCGGAACGACGGGGGCCGGCAAAAGCACGCTGATCAGCTTGCTGAACCGTTTTTACGACGTCAACCGGGGCAGCATCCGGATCGACGGCGTCGATATCCGCGACATCCCGCAGCGGCAGCTGCACCGTCTGGTCGGTTTGATCCAGCAGGAGCCGTTTCTGTTTTCGGGCAGCGTGCTGGATAACGTAAGGCTTTTCCAAGAAGACATCACCCGGGAGCAGGTCATGGAGGCCTGCTGTCAGGTCGGCGTTCACGACATGATCATGCGGATGCCCCAAGGTTACGATTCGAAGCTGTCCGAAAGGGGAAGCGGGTTGTCGGCCGGCGAGCGGCAGCTGATCTCCTTTGCCCGGATCATGGTTTTTGAGCCGAAAATTCTCATTCTGGACGAGGCCACGGCACATCTGGATTCCCAGACCGAACAGCTGGTGCAAAACGCCCTGCAAACCGTATCAGAAGGCCGGACGACGCTGATCATCGCGCACCGGTTATCGACGGTCATGCACGCCGACCGCATCCTGGTCATGAAAAACGGCCGGGCGGTGGAGGAGGGCACGCATGATGAGCTGATCGCCATGCACGGCTATTACGAGCAGCTGTACCATCACGCAAGGCAGGCGTCGGAGGAGGAATGATACGGGACTCTTTCGTTTTTCCTTCAAAAAAAGAAGCCGTTTCCGGTACGACCGGAAGCGGCTTTTATGTTGGATCGGGCCCGGTCAGCAGCTTTAGGGAAGGATTGTATGCATCACTGCTTCCGGCCTTTGACCCGGATGTTCGTTACCTCAAGACCAGGAAAGGAGGGGCAGGCATTTTGGAAGACCAAAGGATATGGTTCGGGCCCTGTTTTTTGCTTCGAATACGCCCGTGGTAGATCCGGGGAGCCATTGCCGTTCTTTTCGATTTTCGCCGTGTACCCGGAGCCTGGGCATTCAAGGAAAAGCGTATCGTTTTGAGACGTTTCGTTCCCGCAGGTTTGATTTTTCTTACCCGTTTGGTTCTTTGCATCGGCCGGCGTCTTTCCAAACGCTTCTTCCGGTTTCTGGGTTTTGCCAAGTCATATCTTCCATGGGCGCCAACCCTTCTTTTTTTGATTGTTCTAGGTGTTGCCGGCGGGACAACCGGCGTTTTCCAAGGGGTCAGACCGAGGAGTTCCTGATACAGGCCGTATCCTTCGGACTGGGGATCCCACATTTTTGTATCGCCGGCGAAGTGGACAATTTTGTTGTTTAAGTCCTGCCCGCTGCCCGGGAGAAAGAACGAGTTAAATCGCTCATCCAGCAGGAGGGAATTTCCTCCGAACACATGATTCAATGCATCCTGATCCGGCATGGTCGTTCCGGGATAGCTCCGCCAAAAATGTAACGTCTCTTCATACCAGTTCATTTTTTGGCGTATATTGTTCAGCGCGAATACAAGGACCCCGGAATTAAAATAGGTTTCCGGATTTAGCCCATAGGTCATGACGAGTCCTGCAATGCCCTGGATCCCCTGGTCGCGGACCGCCGCCAAATAATAGCCGTTCAAATCGATATTCCACAGTTCCGCAATGTCCATATTCACTAAAACATCGCAGTCCAGGTAAATAACCTTATCCGCTTGGATCAAGGACGGCAACAGCAGTCGGTACAAGCTTCCCCATGTCCAGCGGTCCAGCGAACCTGTTCCCGATAATGCCTCAGCCATTTCCGGAGGAATAGTCACCGGATAAAATTGGATATTGTTGTTGAATCCGGAAACCAACTCCGTCAGCCGGTTCTTGTTTTCTTCCGTTAATGTCTCGTCATGGAGGATATGAACGTTGACCGGAGAACCCGTATGGCGGAAAACCGATGCGAGAACCACGCCGGCATGCTCCGAGTAGCTTCCATCTTTATCGTTAAAAGCTAAAGCCAATTCGATCATCTGGTCCCTCACCTCTCCCTAAATCATTTTTAATCAGTGCTTTTCGCAGGCGTTTATTCCGGATGGTTGTCTTTCAAAAGCCGGGTGATTTCGTCCAGAAGGTCATGCTTCAGGTTTTCCCGTTGCCCCGTCATGTTCAATATCGCTTTTAAATAACCGAGCGGATCCCCTACGTCATGCCAACGGCCGTCGATTTCGCAGGTGTATAAAGCCTCCTTGGCCAACAGCCGGTTTAAAGCGTCGGTGAGCTGGATTTCGCCTCCGACTCCCGGCGCCTGATTCTCCAAAACATGAAAGATGGATGGGGTTAAAATATACCGGCCGACAATGGCCAGCCGCGAGGGCGTAGTACCTGCCGGAGGCTTTTCGACTAACCGGTTCACGTAAGCGAACGACTCGATCAACGGCTTGGCATCCGCGATTCCGTAGCTCGAAACCTTGTCTGCCGCCACGGTCTGCACCCCCAAAATCGAGGTTTGAAACCTTTCAAATCCTTTGATGAGCTGTTTTAAGGCCGGGGGCTCCGCCTCGAAGAAGGTATCTCCGAGCATAACGGCAAAAGGCTCATCTCCGACAAATTTTCTGCCGACGCTTATGGCATGCCCAAGTCCTTTGCGTTCCGATTGGCGGATATAGTGAATGTCTGCTTTCCCCATGAATTCCCTTACCTTGCGAAGGTCCTCGAATTTTCCTTTTTGCTCCAAATAATATTCGAGCTCATGGGCAAAGTCGAAATGATCTTCAATGACCTTCTTTCCTTTTCCGGTGACGACCAAAATTTCCTCAATTCCGGAAGCGGCGGCTTCTTCGATGATAAATTGGATGGTGGGTTTATCGATGATCGGAAGCATTTCCTTGGGAATTGCTTTTGTGGCCGGAAGAAACCGCGTTCCAAAACCTGCTGCCGGAATGATCGCTTTGCGTATCTTCAAGCGGTCCTCCTCCTTTGACGCAGTGATATTTGATCCATTATATTCTCAAAGGCACTTAGAATAATGGACACTTGTCTAGTTGTGCAAATAATATTGAATGGCGCGTCCTTTTTAACGAAAAAAGCCACTCCAATGAGTGGCGTGTAACGACTCCGACGAACCCGGGTTCGAATCCCTCGGAAATTAAAAAAGCCACTCCAATGAGTGTTTTTGTTTCGGAGCTGAGGAATGAATCTTGCAAGTGAGGCGGGTCCAGCACTGGGAGCGGGGCCTCGACGTATAGGGGAGGAACGGAGAGCACCACGGAGTTGCTATTTTTCGTTAGGGGTAGAACGTGTCGCAGATAAGCATCTATAGAATGACGTCGGTAACAAGCATTTTAGCAGATAAGGGTAGGCAGACAAGCGTCGCCGGGCAGTTCATGGAGAAATTCATCATCCTCTGAAATGTCTACGGAGGCACAAACAAGATTTGATCACTGCGCGTAAGCTGTTCTTAAATTCTAACGGTTGTGACAGCGCCTATGTGGCTTAAAATGGTTCTCTGTAAGTTCTAACGGTTACCAATGAGCTTATTTGGAAAATTATCGTATGAAACTCGGCCAAAATGCCCAAATAACGTCAACCAGAACCGTTAAAAGATCATAACCTCCATATTCCCGGCATTAACCGCTGTGGCAATCGTTAGAAATTTACTTCCCTACTTTGATTTGCCTCCTCACCTCGACTACATCTCCTCGCGTCCAATTGTACCCTCGATTCCCTAATCTCCTCACATTCAATTTTTCTCCATGGTCCTCATATCTCTTTGCGTTCAATGGTCTTTTTACTGGACTGTCAATAGTAAATCAGACAACTTTTTTAAGGGGCTTTGCTTTGGCTTTTTAGCAACTGCAAAGAAAAAAAGAGAAACCCAGCGTCTCCAAGACGTGGGTTTCTCGACAGCCTGAGCCACTCCAATGAGTGGCTTTGTACGTCCCGGGCCGGGATGCAGCCCACCGGGCTGACTGCGAAGCGGAAGCTTGCGAAGATGACGCTCCGACGAACCTGGTTCGAATCCCCCGGAAATTAAAAAAAGCCACTCCAATGAGTGGCTTTGTACGTCCCAGGAGGGATTCGAACCCCCGACCGACGGCTTAGAAGGCCGTTGCTCTATCCTGCTGAGCTACTGGGACATAAAAAATTTCAAGCAAGAAATATCATAACATATGGACAAGAGTTTTACAATATGAAATTGATATAAATTAGCAAAAAAATTTAGGGTTAAAATCATTATAGAAGAAATTTTTCCATAACAGGGCATGATCATTATGTTCTATAATATGTTCAGTCCATCCAAAAAGAACGGCACCTTAGGCTCGGCATCGATTTGGAACGCAATTCTTTTCATTCCGGCATCCTTTTACCCAGCATGATGAAAAATCGCATCGATTTCCGGCCGTTTTTTTCATGTGCGGCAGGGTTATGCTATAATCAACAATTAATTGAGGCTAAACGGACAGAAAGGAGGAATCCCCTATCAACGAATCCGAATTCCCCGTAAAAGACAACATCATCCTCTTTCCAAAGACGCTCGACTTCTATCAGATTCAGCTGACGGTCATGCTGGAAAACGAACGGTACGGGGAAGCCATGGATCTTTTGCGTTTTTTGCTCCAGTGTCAGGGGCAGGATCAGCGGCATTACGACGAATGGCGCGCGCTGCTGGAATGGCTCGAAGCCGCCTTTCCCCATTCGGGGCAAGGAAAAAAGGAACCCGGAGATGCGGAAGAGGCCGCAGAAGAACCGAGCGAGGACGACATGAAACGGCAGAACGTCCGGGCCAAGCTTGCGGAAGACCGCTTTTATGCCGATAAGCTGCTGCATACGGCCCAGCAGGAACCGTTCAGCGAGCAAAATCTGCTTGCCCTTGAGCAGCTTTCCTATCTCGAAGGCGCAGATATCGACCAAGCGCTCGTGGATTGGCTGCAGAGCCGGCCCTTGCATCCGCTGCTGCAATTCCGCGTCCTGCAGACGCTGCGCAAACGCGGGACGCAGGGAAGCATCGAACTGCTCCGCGGGCAGGAGCGGGCCGACATCGACCTCGAAGCCGTGCCGCTGAGTCCCGAAGAGTTTCCGCCCCAAATCGGGCTTATTACGGAACGGGTAGCCGAACAAACGGAAGTACAGGAGCCGACGCTCTATTATTTTGCGCAGGAGATGTGGACGCAGTTTATTATGGCCATATACGGAACGGACGACTACCATTCCATCGTCGACGAACATGATGACGAAACGATCGACATCTGGGCGGCCGCGCTGCACCAGATCGTATCCGAAACGCTGACGGGCAGCCGCAGCGACGAGGACATCAGGCATTTGTACGGCGTGACCGACACGATGCGCTTTCGTTTTGAACAGGCATATCGCACGATGAGACAGTTTGCGGCCGCAGGAACCGATACATAGAAAAAACAGGAAGCCCTGCCTGAAGACTTTGCCTTAGGGATGCCCTTGAAAAAGGGTACAATCTTGTTTATACTATAGTGGTTATTCTGTGCGTGTTAAACCAATGACCATGTGAAATATTTTTGGAGGGGAAAGCATAAAATGAAAGCAACCTGGGAAAAAATAGAGAAGAACCTTGGCGTTCTTGAAGTCGAAGTCGAAGCGGAACGCGTATCCGAGGCTCTTGACAAAGCCTTTAATAAAGTAGTCAAAAAAGCGAGCGTGCCTGGATTCCGCAAAGGCAAAGTGCCGCGCCCGATTTTCGAAGCGCGCTACGGCGTGGAAGCTTTGTACCAAGACGCGATCGACATCCTTCTTCCGGAAGTTTACACGGAAGCCGTTAACGAAACGGACATCTTCCCTGTAGACCGCCCTGAAGTCGAAATCGACCAATTCGCCAAAGGACAAGCCTTCAAGTTCAAAGCCAAAGTAACGGTTAAACCTGAAGTTACGCTCGGCGCATACAAAGGCGTAGAAGTGCCTGTGGAAAAAGTCGAAGTAACCGACGAAGAAGTGAACGAAGAATTGAAACGCCTGCAAGAGCGTCATGCGGAACTCGTTGTGATCGACGAAGGTGCGGCTCAAAACGGCGACATCGCCGTTATCGACTTTGACGGTTACGTGGACGGCAATCCGTTCGAAGGCGGCAAAGCAGAACGTTATTCCCTCGAGCTTGGAAGCGGCACGTTCATTCCTGGATTCGAAGAGCAGGTTGTCGGCATGGCAACGGGCGACTTCAAGGACGTTGAAGTTACGTTCCCTGAAACCTACCATGCGGAAGAACTGGCCGGCAAACAAGCCGTGTTCAAAGTGAAAGTTCACGAAATCAAACGCAAACAGCTGCCTGAGCTGGACGACGAATTTGCCAAAGACGTCAGTGAATTCGAAACGCTGAACGAATACAAAGAAGATCTGAAAAAAGAACTTCTTTCCCGCAAGGAACAAGAAGCTAAAGGCAAAAAAGAAGCTGCAGTCGTAGACAAAGTTTCCGAAAACGCCGAAGTGGACATTCCGCAAGCGATGATCGACAGCGAAATTCAAAACATGATGCGCGATTTTGACAACCGTCTTCGCAGCCAAGGCATGAACCTTGAAATGTTCCTGAGCTTCTCCGGCCAAACAACGGCCGATCTGCAAGAGCAAATGAAGGACGACGCCGAAAAACGCGTTCGCAACAACCTCGTTCTCGAGCAAATCGCCAAAGAAGAGAACATCGAAGTGACCGAAGAAGACATCAATAAAGAACTCGAAACGATGGCTGAAGCCTACAAACGTTCCGCCGACGAAATCCGCAACATTTTGGCGGCAAACGGAACGCTGGGCAGCCTGCGTGAAGAAATTTCGCTTCGCAAAACGGTGGATCTCCTCGTTGAAAACAGCAAGGAAGTCGAAGCAAGCGAAGCGCCTGCTGAAGAAAAAGCAGAATAATTTCCGCAAAGAGCATAACCCATCTGAAGGCATGGCATCTTGTCGTTACGCTTTCGGATGGATCCATAGAGATAAGGCACGTATATTCCATTGCGTGCCTTATTTTTAACTAGGATTATCCATTTTATTCATAAACAATGTATAAAATGGATATTATTCACTCTTCGGCCGGAATGATGAGGAGATGCATGGAGGCGGATCATGCAACATCCTGATACATACAAGCGTCAAAGCCTATGGAAGGGCTATTTTTCCTGAACGGGTTCATACACTGTACTGCGGGTTATAAAGTGAAAAATGACATCAAGCTTTGAACATGTTAGAATAATGCTGTAAGCCTGAATGGATGCACGCATTACATCTTTAAACGGAAAAGAGGTTGGACACATGAGTCTGATACCTATGGTTGTAGAGCAAACCAGTCGGGGCGAGAGATCTTACGATATTTACTCCAGATTGCTGAAGGACCGCATCATTTTCCTCAGCAATGCGATCGACGATGATGTAGCCAATCTCGTCATAGCACAGCTATTGTTCCTTGCTGCCGAAGATCCTGAGAAGGATATCCATTTGTATATCAATTCTCCCGGTGGTTCGGTTACTGCAGGGATGGGTATATACGATACGATGCAATACATTAAACCTGACGTATCCACCATCTGCGTAGGCATGGCGGCGAGCATGGGCTCCCTTCTGCTGACAGCGGGTGCGCCGGGCAAACGTTATGCTTTGGCCAACAGCGAAGTGATGATTCACCAGCCGCTGGGCGGAGTTCAAGGGCAGGCAGCCGACATCCAGATTCACGCGAGCTGGATCATTAAAACGAGACAAAAGCTCAATCAAATATACGTGGAACGCACAGGTCAGCCCCTTGAAAAAATTGAACGCGACACGGATCGTGACTTTTTCATGAGCGCGGAGGAAGCGAAAGCGTACGGTATCGTCGACGAGGTTCTCACTTCACCGATTAAATCTTAAAGGGGTGTTTACATGTTTAAATTTAACGATGAAAAAGGGCAGCTGAAATGCTCTTTTTGCGGGAAATCCCAGGAACAAGTCCGCAAACTTGTTGCGGGACCCGGTGTTTATATATGCGATGAATGCATCGAGCTGTGCACGGAGATCGTGGAAGAGGAGCTCGGTCATGACGAAGAGCTGGATTTGAAGGACATTCCGAAACCGAAGGAAATTTGCGATATCCTCGACCAATACGTCATTGGCCAGGAACAAGCGAAAAAGTCGCTGTCCGTTGCCGTTTATAACCACTACAAACGGATCAATACCGGCAGCAAAATCGAAGACGTCGAGCTGCAAAAGAGCAACATTCTCCTGCTCGGTCCTACCGGTTCCGGTAAAACGTTGCTTGCCCAAACGATGGCCAAAATTTTGAACGTGCCGTTTGCGATCGCGGACGCAACGTCCCTCACAGAAGCCGGTTATGTCGGCGAAGACGTGGAGAACATTTTGCTGAAGCTGATCCAAGCTGCGGATTACGACGTGGAGAAAGCCGAACGTGGCATTATTTATATTGATGAAATCGATAAAGTCGCCCGCAAATCCGAAAATCCTTCGATTACGCGCGACGTTTCCGGAGAAGGCGTGCAGCAGGCCCTCCTCAAAATTCTTGAAGGCACGGTCGCTTCCGTTCCGCCGCAAGGAGGACGCAAGCATCCGCATCAGGAATTCATCCAAATCGATACGACGAACATTTTGTTCATCTGCGGCGGTGCCTTTGACGGCCTGGAGCAAATGATCAAACGCCGGATCGGCAAAAAAGTCATCGGCTTCAACGCGATGGGCGAAAACCAGAAGGACCTGAAACCTGGGGAATACCTCGGCCTGGTGCTTCCGGAAGACCTGCTGAAATTCGGCCTCATTCCGGAATTCGTCGGACGTCTTCCCGTCATCTCCACGCTGGAGCCGCTGGATGAAAAGACGCTCGTGCGCATCCTTTCCGAGCCGAAAAACGCGCTGACGAAGCAGTACCAAAAGCTGCTTGAAATGGATAACGTCAAGCTGACCTTTGAGCCGGAAGCCCTCGAAGCCATCGCCAGGGAAGCGATCAAGCGCAATACCGGCGCCCGCGGCCTCCGAGCGATCATCGAAGGCATCATGCTGGACGTCATGTACGAGGTTCCTTCCCGCGACGATATCAAAGACTGCGTCATTACGGAGCAGGTCGTGAAGGAAAAAATCGTCCCTGAACTGCTCAGCAAGAAAGAGAATAAACAAGAGGAAAGCGCCTAAGCCCGCAGGGCAGCTACGCACCGTTTTCCGAAATTCATTGCCGGTTCTCCACTTCCGCCCCTTAGGCTGCCAACGCCAAAGGGGCAGGGGTGGAGTCTTGGCGTTATGGGAGAGAACAAACCATGTTTTTGAGACAAGATACAAGACCTGTAAAAGTCGGTAATTTGACGATCGGCGGCAGCAATGAAGTCGTCATTCAAAGCATGTGCACCACCAAAACCGCAAACGTCGAAGCGACGGTTGCCGAAATTCTCCGCCTGGAGGAAGCCGGCTGCCAGCTCGTGCGCGTGACGGTCAACAACAACGAAGCTGCCGAAGCGATCAAGGAAATCAAAAAACGGATTCATATCCCGCTTGTCGCGGATATTCATTTTAACTACCAGCTCGCGCTTAAAGCGATCGAAAACGGCATCGACAAAGTCCGGATCAATCCGGGCAACATCGGCAGCCGCGAAAAAGTCGAAGCGGTCGTAAAAGCGTGCAAGGAGCGCGGCATTCCGATCCGCATCGGCGTTAACGCAGGTTCGCTCGAAAGCCATTTGCTGGAGAAATACGGCTACCCGACGCCGGAAGCGATGGTGGAAAGCGCCCTGTACCATATTGGAATTTTGGAAGACCTCGATTTCCACGACATCATCGTATCGCTGAAGGCATCCGACGTGCCGATGGCGATCGAAGCTTACCGCCGGGCGGCGGAAGTCATTCCGTATCCGCTCCATCTGGGCATCACCGAATCGGGAACGTTGTTCTCCGGTACGATCAAAAGCTCGGCCGGCCTCGGCGCCCTTCTGGCGATGGGGATCGGCAGCACGATCCGCATTTCGCTTAGCGCAGACCCCGTCGAGGAAATAAAAGTCGCCCGGGAGCTGCTTAAAGCGTTCGGCCTCATCTCCAATGCGGCGACGCTCGTTTCCTGCCCGACCTGCGGCAGACTCGACATCGATTTGTTTTCGATCGCCAACGAAGTCGAGGCTTACATTTCGAAGCTGAAAGTACCGATCAAAGTTTCGGTGCTCGGCTGCGCGGTAAACGGTCCGGGGGAAGCGCGCGAGGCGGACATCGGTATCGCCGGCGGACGCGGGGAAGGACTCCTATTCCGCTACGGGGAAATGATCCGCAAAGTTCCGGAAGCGGAAATGGTGGACGAACTGAAGAAAGAGATCGACGAAATCGTAAAAGTATACGAGGAAACCGGAAAAATTCCGGGACGCAAGCATTAAAGCTAGAACCAGGAAGCCGCATGGCCTTTTTTCGAAAAGGCCATGCGGCTTTTTTTTTTGCGGATTTTGCGAGAATATAAAAATATCCCCATAAATCCGTCCGATTTGCGTTTACGCAGGTGTGAAACGGCTATACTACCATGTATCAGGCCAACCCGTAGGTACAAAAAAGATGGGGAATCTGGCCATGGAAGAGAAACGGGAGGGTTTTGACATGAATTTAAGCATGATCATGATGTTGGTTCAATTTTTCTTTGCCGTCATCATCGGCATCTATTTTTGGAATTTGCTGCGCGGTCAAAAGACCAACCGCACCGCCGTCGACCGGGAATCCCGCAAAGAAATGGATAAGCTGCGGAAGCTGCGTTCCATCTCGCTGACGAAACCGCTGGCCGAAAAAACGAGACCGCAGTCGCTTCAGGACATCGTCGGGCAAAAGGACGGTTTGCGCGCATTAAAAGCCGCCTTGTGCAGCGGCAATCCGCAGCATGTCATTATATATGGACCGCCGGGGGTCGGCAAAACCGCCGCAGCGCGCGTCGTGATGGAAGAAGCGAAACGCAATCCGGCATCGCCTTTTAAACCCGACGCCAAATTTACGGAAATCGATGCGACGACGGCCCGTTTTGACGAGCGGGGCATTGCCGATCCTTTGATCGGCTCCGTGCATGATCCGATATACCAAGGGGCCGGCTCGATGGGGGTGGCGGGCATTCCGCAGCCGAAGCCGGGAGCCGTGACGAAAGCCCATGGCGGGATTTTGTTCGTCGACGAAATCGGGGAATTGCATCCGATCCAAATGAATAAGTTGTTAAAAGTCCTCGAGGACCGTAAAGTGCTGCTCGAGAGCGCATACTACAATTCGGAGGACAGCAATACGCCTGCGTATGTCCACGACATTTTCCAAAACGGGCTTCCTGCCGATTTCCGTCTTGTAGGCGCAACGACGCGTTCCCCGCATGAACTCCCGCCGGCGCTTCGCTCGCGCTGCATGGAAATTTATTTCCGTCCGCTGCTGCCGGACGAAATCGGACGGATCGCGGAGGACGCCATTCAGAAAATCGGGCTCAAGCCTTGCCCGGAGGCGGTCGAAGTCGTGAAGCAATACGCGACGAACGGCCGCGAAGCCGTCAATATCATACAGCTTGCTGCCGGCCTTGCCCTGACCGAAAAAAGGGATTCGCTGGCCGCTTCCGATGTCGAGTGGGTAGCCAGCAGCAGCCAGCTTCAGCCGCGTCCGGACCGCAAAGTGCCCGACCGGCCGCAGGTCGGCCTCGTGAACGGCCTTGCCGTATACGGCCCGAACATGGGGGCACTGCTTGAAATCGAAGTGACCGCCGTGCCGGTTGCTCCGGGAAAAGGCACGTACAACATTACCGGCGTCGTCGAGGAAGAGGAGATCGGTGGCAATTCCCGCACGCTGCGCCGGAAGAGCATGGCCAAAGGTTCGGTCGAAAACGTGCTGACCGTGCTTCGTTCGATGGGGCTGAGACCAAGCGACTACGACTTGCACATCAACTTCCCGGGCGGCACGCCGATCGACGGGCCGTCCGCGGGGATCGCCATGGCAACGGCCATCATGTCGGCAATCAAAGGCGTGCCGGTCGACAACCGGATCGCCATGACCGGAGAAATCAGCATCCACGGCCGGGTCAAACCGATCGGCGGCGTCATCGCCAAAGTCGAAGCTGCATTCCAGGCCGGGGCGACGACCGTCATCATACCGAAAGAAAACTGGCAGACGCTGTTTGAAGATATGGAAGACTATCGCGTCATCCCGGTCGAAAACGTACAAGAAGTGTTCCTCCACGTATTCGGCACGGAACTAAAGCCGGCGGCTGCCGAAGCAATCGTGCAGGCGCAGGAAGAGCCGGCCGAAGCCTTGGAAAAAAGCGCATCCCCCGAAATGTTCCCGCAAGCCCCCGCCGCTTCGTTTTTGCAGGCCAAGCCGGGCCGCCAGGGACAAATCAGCGATGCGGGCAGCTGTTAAGCATGCCGAATGATTGGTGTTTTCTGTGAACATTTGCTAAAATAAAACCGGATGTGTATAACCTGAGAACGGCTGGAGGTGCAAAAGCAAATGGGGCTTAGTAAAGCGAAAGGCCGCCGTTTTCCGTTATTGCCTTTGCGTGGCCTTCTGGTCTACCCGAGCATGGTACTGCATCTCGATGTAGGCCGGGAGAAATCGGTCAAGGCTCTGGAAAAAGCGATGGTGGACGATAACTTGATTCTCCTTTGTTCTCAGTCCGAGGTGAACATAGAAGAACCAACGCATGACGATATTTTTCGCATCGGCACGGTTGCCAATGTGAGACAAATGCTCAAGCTCCCGAACGGCACGATCCGTGTCCTTGTGGAAGGCATGGAGCGCGCCGAAATTATACAGTATACCGACAACGAGGAATATTACGAGGTCCTTGCGCGGGAGCTGCATGAGGAAGACAGCGGCAATCCGGAAGTGGATGCTTTGATGCGCACCGTCCTGGGCCAATTCGAGCATTATATCAATTTATCGAAAAAGGTGACGCCCGAGACGCTTGCCGCCGTAAGCGATATCGAGGAGCCGGGACGTCTCGCCGACGTGATTACCAGCCATCTGTCGCTGAAGATCAAGGACAAACAGGAAATTCTGGAGACGATCGACGTCGGGAAACGGCTTGAAAAGCTGCTGGATATCCTGAACAACGAGCGGGAAGTGCTGGAGCTCGAACGCAAGATCAATCAGCGGGTCAAAAAGCAGATGGAAAAGACCCAAAAGGAATATTATTTGCGCGAGCAGATGAAGGCGATCCAGAAGGAGCTCGGCGAGAAGGAAGGGCGCGCCGGAGAAGTCGAGGAGCTGCGCGAGCAGATGGCGAAGCAAGAGCTTCCCGAGCGGGTGAAAGAGAAGGTCGAGAAGGAAATCGACCGGCTGGAGAAAATGCCTGCAAGCTCGGCTGAAGGCGGCGTCATCCGCAACTACGTCGATTGGCTGCTGGCGCTCCCTTGGAGCACCAAAACCGAAGACGATCTCGATATCCATAAAGCGGAGCAGGTTCTGAACGAAGACCATTACAGCCTGGATAAGCCGAAGGAGCGGGTGCTCGAATATTTGGCCGTGCAGCAGCTGGTCAAAAAAATGAAAGGGCCGATCCTTTGCTTGGTGGGTCCTCCGGGCGTCGGCAAAACGTCGCTTGCCCGTTCCATCGCCAGATCGCTGAATCGGAAGTTCGTCCGCATCTCGCTGGGCGGCGTCCGCGACGAAGCGGAGATCCGCGGCCATCGCCGCACTTATGTCGGCGCCATGCCGGGGCGGATCATCCAAGGAATGAAAACGGCAGGCGCGTTGAATCCGGTCTTTTTGCTGGATGAAATCGACAAGATGGCGTCCGATTTCCGGGGAGACCCTTCGGCCGCGCTGCTGGAGGTGCTGGATCCGGAACAAAACAACACGTTCAGCGACCATTTCATCGAAATTCCTTTCGACCTGTCGCAGGTGATGTTCATTACGACCGCCAACGCGATTCACAACATACCGCGGCCGCTGCTCGACCGGATGGAAGTGCTGAACATTCCGGGGTACACCGAGCTTGAAAAATTGCAGATCGCCAAACGGTACCTGCTGCCGAAGCAAAAGAAGGAGCACGGCTTGCAGGATGAGCAGCTGCAAATCGGCGAAGATGCGCTGCTGAAAGTCGTCAGGGAGTATACCCGCGAATCGGGCGTCCGCAATTTGGAGCAGCAAGTGGCAGCCCTTTGCCGGAAAGCGGCCAAAAAAATCGTGTCGGGCGAATCGGATGCGATAACGATCGGGGCGGACGATGTCAAGGAATACCTTGGCGCACCGAAGTTCCGTCACGGCGTAGCCGATCTGGAAGACCAGATCGGCGCCGTCACCGGACTTGCTTGGACCGAGGTGGGCGGCGATACGCTGGTGATCGAGGTCACGGTGGTGCCGGGTTCCGGCAAGCTGACGCTTACGGGCAAACTCGGCGACGTGATGAAGGAATCGGCCCAGGCTGCATTCAGCTACACGCGCAGCAAGGCGGCGGAGCTCGGGATCGACCCCGACTTCCATGAGAAAAACGATATTCACATTCACATTCCTGAAGGAGCCATCCCGAAAGACGGCCCGTCGGCCGGCATTACGATCGCGACCGCCCTTATTTCGGCTCTTACCAAAAAACATGTTTCCAAGCATGTGGCCATGACCGGAGAAATCACGCTGCGCGGCCGGGTGCTTCCGATCGGCGGGCTGAAGGAGAAATCGCTTGCCGCGCACCGCGCCGGCTACAAAAAAATACTGCTCCCGAAAGACAACGAACGGGATCTTCGCGATATTCCGGAAAGCGTCCGCGACGAAGTGGAGTTCGTTCCGGTGTCCCATATGGACCAAGTGCTGAAACACGCGCTCGTGGAGCAGACGGAAGTGCACTAGAGAGGAACTAATATACGATGAAAGTAACCCAAGCTGAATTTGTGATCAGTGCCGTCGGCCCTGACCAATATCCAGTGGACGCCTTGCCGGAGATTGCTCTGGCAGGGCGTTCCAATGTAGGCAAATCTTCATTGATCAACCGCATGATCAACCGCAAAAATTTGGCCAGAACTAGCTCGACCCCGGGCAAAACCCAGCATTTAAACTATTACCGCATCAACGAGGAACTGTATTTCGTCGATTTCCCGGGTTACGGGTACGCCAAGGTCTCGAAAACCCAGCGGCAGGTATGGGGGAAAATGATCGAAAAGTATTTGCTTGAGCGGGAGACGCTGAAGCTGGCGCTGCTAGTGGTGGATCTCCGCCATCCGCCGACCAAGGACGACGAGCTGATGTACGACTGGCTTAAGCATTATGACATTCCGGTCTGCGTCGTCGCCACAAAGGCCGACAAAATCCCGAAAACGCGTTGGCAAAAACATGTGAAACAAATGAAAGACGCGTTGTTGCTGCGTAAAACGGATGCCTTTATCATGTTTTCATCGGAAACGGGAGTCGGACGGGACGAGTTGTGGGCGCATATTGCATCCGCGGCGGGCCTAGGGCAAGAAAAAGCCGAGGCGCCGAAAACGGAGGAAACTTCCGAATAACGGAAAATGCGAAAGCGGGTTAAACCAGATATTTTAGGCGCATGGCGTAGGGATTGGGACCTTATCCGGCAGGAAAGTGAGCATCCCGTAAAAAGTCTGCCCAAAAATCCGGTTTAATCCGTTTTTTTATGAAATATGAAGCAAATTCATGGTTCCGCCTGCAAGCAATCGTTTTGCGATGTGCTGTATAATAATACTAAGGAATGGATTCGACGGTAAAAAATCCGGGATTCGAAACCATGACGCAAGCCGTTTTTGACGGAAATTTTTGTTCGGATTATGGAATCCCCCGTTCATTTCGATGTGAAGGATTCTATGGTCATTGACAAAGAATTGAGGAGATTTTTATGGCTCAGCGGTTAGCCACGGAGTATGTCAAAGCCACTCTGCAAATGACGGAGCTTCAATTGAACCAGTTTATGCGTTCGGCTGAATGTTGCCACATGCACGCCATCGTGAAAGTGCTCGGCAGCGGAGGACAAGAAATCGTGCTGGTGGACGAAAGCGGCGAGGAGGTTCATTTCCCTCTCGAAAGTAAGAATGGCCTGTACTTCTGCGTGCTGTCATGCCGCTTGGTGAATCCCCGTTTGACGAACCTGGTGCGCAAGCTGTTCACCTCATGCAAAGGGAGCGGCATCGTAAACCGGATTTATAGAGGATTCACAATGATGTATTATTATGAACAGGGTTCCGTCCGCAAGATCGAGGAAGTGACCGCTTCCCATCGCAAGCCGGTGTATGAATACAAACATACCGCAGGCGAACTGCAGCGGGTGTATCAGCTGAACGATGTCGAGCAGGAAATTACGCGGCTGTATCAGGACATCGATTACTGGCTGGATCAACGGAACAAGGCGGAGACAGGCGAGGAGATCGCCCGCATCGACGAAAAGCTGCGGCTCGGAGCCGCAAAATGGTTTGCATTAGAAGCTTGATCCCATACACAGAAACCGGGAACCCTTTCGCATAAGAAGGGGTTCTTTTTTTGGCTTTGATTCTGGTTTGCGCCGGGCGGGAGAGTGAAAGGATTGTCCGGTTTTACCCTTGAAAAATAAGGAAAAAATAAAACCTCCTGGAGCGAAAAAAAGTATTGCAATTCGCCCGGAGAGATGTTATTTTTAATCTCGTTGAAAAGAATATATTAGGAACCAGGATTCACTCAGGACATTGAATGTTGCGAGAGATTATTCCCTCGGGAAGTGAATGACGTAGGTCCTAGCGGATGAAATTTTCAAACATTTTATTCCTAGGAAGGGGGAAACCGGAAGATGGAATATTCAACTTTCGGAAGACACGTTGCTGTTGATACTTGGGGAGTCGACTTCGACATGCTGAACGACGCAGAGTTTTTGCAAGCCCAGCTGGTTGAAGCTGCGGAGACATGCGGCGCGACCGTAATGTCGGTACAATCCAAGCAGTTTGAGCCTCAAGGAGCGACAGTGCTTGTTTTGCTGTCAGAAAGCCACCTCTCGATTCATACGTACCCCGAGAGAGGATTTGCAGCGATCGATTGCTACACCTGTGGCGAAACCGTCGATCCGCAATTGGCAATCGATTACCTGGTATCCGTATTGAAGCCCGAAAAAACGTATGCGAAAAAGCTTGTGCGCGGTCTGGGCGAATTGAAGGTGGAAACGCCGGAATTCAAACAAGCCGAGCTGGTGTAAAAGGCCGCTGCGCTAATGAACGATAATGATCATAACCATGGAGCCGTCCTCCATGGTTATTTGTTTTGCGCGTCCCCAATATACTTTAAAGTATGGAACAAGCTTCATATGATGCTTGAAGGGGGCTTTGCGACGAATGAGAAGACGGAATGCAAGGGATTTATTGTTTATCGGCCTGACGGCGCTGCTGCTCCTGGTTCTTGTGATCCAGGGTTACCGGATGATGCGGCCGCAAACGGAACATGCGGATGCGGAGCGAATGCTGTACGAGGTGGCGCTATTTCAGATGCAGGTCCTGAACACTTCGCTTTTGGACGCCGCGGACAGCGGCGGCACGAACGACCTGAACGCGCTGAAGCTGGCGGCTTATTCGGCTGCCTTTACCCATGACAGGCTTGTCAACGCGGTCGGCAAGGATCGTCTTTACGCGTTCCCGGCCATTGGCGGCCTTGTGGACGCCATTACGTCCTGGCAGATCGGAGGGAACCGGCCGCTGCGGGAAGAGGAGAAGGAGCTGCTTAAGGAATACAGCGGGATTTTTTCGGGAGCGGTGCAGTCCTATCAGCAGCTGCTGAGCGACGGCGGGCAAGTCATTTCCTCGAAAAACGACGATCTCAAGAAAGCGGGCAAACAGCTTGCCGACCTGATCGACGGGAAATAAAGGGCTGGTCGTATAATCCCGAACAGTTTTTGGCAAGATAGTAAAATGCTCTAGGGTTAAGCTGTGCATTTTCATAAACATTTCATAAAATGATGCAGGGGCACTAGACAACTGTGCTATACTTAATATAGCAACTCGACAAAAACAGCAACCATTGGATTGCTGATGATTTAAACGGTTTGCGCGGGTTTCGAAAAGGGATTTAAGTCCTGACCTGCGCAACATTTGGTGTTTGAAACGAAAGCTTAGGCAGGTGAACATGTTAATGCATATCGTCGTTGTCGGATTGAACTATCGTACAGCGCCTGTAGAAGTTAGGGAACGTTTCACGTTCGAACCGAACGAACTGCCGGAAGCGCTCAGCCAGCTTATGCAGACGAAAAGCGTCATGGAAGGCGTCATCGTTGCTACGTGCAACCGTACCGAAATTTATGTCGTGGTGGACCGTCTGCACATGTGCGGACATTTTATCCGCAGTTTCATGGAGCAATGGTTCGACATTCCGCGCGAGGAATTTACCCGGCATTTATATATATATGAAGATGAACAGGCCATCTCGCATCTGTTCCGCGTGACCTGCGGACTGGATTCGATGGTGATTGGCGAAACGCAAATTTTGGGCCAGGTCCGTTCGGCGTTTTTGCTCAGCCAGCAGGAGAAAGCGACGGGCACATGGTTTAACATGCTCTTTAAGCAGGCGGTCACGCTGGGCAAAAGAGCGCATTCCGAAACCTCCATCGGGGAAAGCGCCGTTTCCGTCAGCTATGCGGCCGTAGAGCTGGGCAAACGGATTTTTGGCATGTTCGACGACAAAAAAGTCATGATCCTCGGAGCCGGGAAAATGAGCGAACTTACGGTGAAGCATCTGTACGCGAACGGAGCGGAAGAGGTCATCGTCGCCAACCGCACGCTTGCCCGGGCGGAGGAACTCGCCAGCAAGTTCAAGGGAACGCCGTGCACGATGGAACAGGCTTTGGGGCGGCTGCAGGAGGTCGATATCCTGATCAGCTCTACGGGAGCCAAGGATTACGTCCTGGATCGCGCGCAGGTCAGCGAAAGCATGAAAAAACGCCAGTCCCGCCCGTTGTTCATTATCGATATCGCGGTTCCGCGGGACATTGATCCGGCCATTGCCGATCTCGACAATGTCTTCCTGTACGATATTGACGACCTGGAAGGGATCGTGGAAAGCAACCTGGAAATGCGGAAGGCCGAAGCGGCCAAAATCGAAGTGATGATCCGCCATGAGATGGACGAATTCCAGCAATGGCTGAAAACGCTGGGCGTAAGACCGGTAATTCGGGCCTTGCAGGAAAAATCTTCGGCGATTCACGAAGAAACGCTCCAAAGCTTGTTCAACAAGCTGCCGGAGCTGGATGAGCGCCAGCGCAAGGTGATCCACCGTCTGACCAAAAGCATCGTCAACCAGATGATGCATGACCCGATCAACCGGATCAAGGAAATGACGGCAGGGAAAAACGGAAACGAGGCGCTGGAGTATTTCACGCAAATTTTCGCGCTCGAAAACGAGCTTGACGATGCCGGACAAACGAAGGAAGGCCTTCAGAACAAGCCCGGAACAACAAACGATTACAGCAGAGAAAAGCATGAACACAAACCGTTTGCCATTAAAGGAACGCTGACGCCAGCTGGCCTATAACCGGGTGGCAGGGGGAGTGGACATGCTCACTGGATTTTATGATGCAGCAATTTATATTTATGCCCTGAGCCTTCTGTTTTTTATCTCGGATTGCATTCGACGCAATCGGGCCGCGAAGCGGATGGGTACAGGGCTTCTTGCCGTTGTCGGCGTTTTGCAGGCGGGAGCGTTGTTTGTTCGTGCTTTCGAGGAACATGCGCTTCCGATTTTTACGCCGTTCGATTTTTTGCTTCTGCTTGCGTTCAGCCTTGTGGTCGCCGCTTTGATCATGAACTTGCTGCAGCGGGCGGAATTTGCCGTTTTGCTGCTGGGGATCATCGGTTTTGGCGTGCAGGTGCTGAACCGGCTGTGGTTTTCGCCCGGGAACAACCCGCTTAAGCATTGGGAAACCGTGCACGGGCTGCTGATCCTTCACATCACGCTCGCCAATCTCAGCTTCGTTGTATACACCATCGCGGCCGTGTTTGCGTTGATGTATCTTTTCCTTCACCGAAAATTGAAAGGAAAGAAATGGACGGACGCGGTCCGGCGTCTCCCCAGCCTCGAAATGCTCGACAAATACGCCTATTCGCTTGCGTTTGTCGGCACGCCCGTGCTGACGGTTTCGTTTATCGTGGCGGTGCTGTCGGTCGTTTCGGAGGGAAGGATCAATTTGCTGTTGGATTTGAAGGTGCTTGCGACGCTGGCGGGACTCTCGTTCTATTATTTTTACCTGTTCAAAAAACGTTCGCAGCAGCATACGGGCACGCTGATGGCCAAATGGCTTTTGGCGGGGTACGTATTTATCATCATGATTTTCGTGTTGAATTCATGGTCTGATTTCCATCGCTGGGGCGGGGAGTGAAGCTGACGTGAAAACGTACATGCCGGTCATGCTCGATTGCGAGGGCCGGGTCTGCGTGGTGGTTGGCGGCGGGCGCGTCGCCGAAAGAAAGGTAGGCGAACTGCTCGCCTGCTCGGCGCTGGTGAAGGTCGTCAGCCCGGAGGTGACGCCGGTTTTGCTGCGGCATCATGAGCAAGGGGAGCTGGAATGGATTCCCCGGGGATACGAGGCGGGAGATCTGGCGGGGGCGTTTATGGCCCATGCCGCCGCCGACGATCCCGAAGTGAACCGCCGCGTGGCGGAGGAAGCGAGGGCCAGGGGGATTTTGGCCAACGTCGCGGACCGTCCGGAAGCGGGGAACTTCATCCAACCGAGCGTGCTTCGGCGGGGGCGGCTTGTCATCGCCGTCTCGGCTTCGGGAGCCGGGCCGTTTGCCGCGAGCGCGATCCGGAAAAGGCTTGAGCAGGAATTCGGAGCAGAATACGAAACATATCTCGATTGCTTATTTGAAATACGAAAAACGGTCAAGGAACAGGTTTGCGATCCGGCAGCACGGCAAAAGCTGTTAAAAAAGGCTGGCGGACCGGAGATGCTTGAATCCCTGCGGCAGGATGGTTTCGGCCTGTGGAGCGCGGAGAGGATCAGGCAGTGGATCCACGACAACCAGGAGGAATAGGAATGCGGACAATCGTAGTAGGCAGCAGACAAAGTGCGCTGGCACTGACACAAACGGGACAGGTGATCGACGACCTGAAACGGCTATGCAAGGAGCATGGCTTCGAATTTGATTTCGAGGTAAAAAAAATCGTAACCAAAGGCGACCGCATTTTGGACGTCACGCTGTCCAAAGTCGGGGGCAAAGGGCTGTTCGTCAAGGAAATCGAGCAGGCGATGCTGGACGGCGAAATCGACATGGCGGTGCACAGCATGAAGGACATGCCTTCCGTCTTGCCGGAAGGGCTGGTCAACGGCGCCGTGCCGCGCCGCGTGGATCCGCGCGACTGCCTCATTACGCTGGACGGCAAAAACATCGACGAGCTGCCGCAGGGCGCAAAGGTGGGAACAAGCAGCCTCCGCCGCTCGAGCCAGCTTAAGGCATACCGTCCGGACCTGACGCTGGAGCCGGTGCGGGGCAATATCGATTCCCGGCTGAAGAAGCTGGAGACGGAAGGGTTCCAGGCGATCTTGCTGGCGGCGGCCGGTTTGCACCGGATGGGTTGGGAGGACCGCATTACCGCCTATATCCCGGTTGAAACCTGCTTGCCTGCGGTCGGGCAGGGGGCGCTGGGCATCGAATGCCGCGGGGATGACGCGGAGCTGCTGAAGCTGCTGGCCCTGTACAACGACAAGGAATCCGAGCTGACGGTCGCGGCGGAACGCAAATTTTTGGGCGTCCTGAACGGCGGCTGCCAGGTTCCGATCGGAGCGCATGCCGTATTGGCCAAGGCGCCGGAAGGTCATTCCCCTGCCGGACCAAACGTTATACAATTGACGGGCATGGTCGGATCCCCGGAAGGAGACGTCATCCTGAAGGAAACGATGTCCGGCACCGATCCGCTGCAGCTTGGGGAAGACGTAGCGCGGAAGCTGATTGAGCGGGGAGCAGAGAAAATTCTCGAACAAGCCAGGGAATAAGGGGATGAGGAGATGGCGGGAAAAGTATATCTGGTTGGTGCAGGCCCCGGCCACGCCAAGCTGATTACGGTAAAAGGGCTGGAGTGCCTGCAAAAAGCGGATGTGGTTGTCTATGACCGTCTTGCCGCCCCGCAGCTGCTGGGGGCCGTAAAGCCGGGAACGAGGAAAATATACGTCGGCAAGCTGCCGGACCGGCATACGATGAAACAGGAAGAAATCAACCAGCTGCTGGTGGATTTGGCGAAAGAAGGCCAGACGGTCGTCCGGCTCAAAGGCGGCGATCCGACGATTTTCGGACGCGTCGGGGAAGAAGCCGGACTGCTGAAGAAAAACGGAATACCTTACGAAATCGTGCCCGGCGTCACCGCTGCCATCAGCGTTCCCGCTTATGCCGGCATCCCCGTCACCCACAGGGAAATGGCTTCGTCGCTGTCGATCATCACCGGCCATGAAAGCCCGGACAAGCTGGACCGCATGATCGATTGGGAGCGGGTCACCCATGCGACGGGGACGCTCGTATTTATGATGGGCGTGTCCAAAATCGGCTATATCGCGGACCAGCTCATGCGGCACGGACGGCCCGGCAGCACGCCGGTAGCCTTGGTGCGGTGGGGGACGCGAGCCGAGCAGGAGACGCTGACCGGGACGCTTGCGGATATCGAGCAGCGGGTGCGCGAAGCCGGCTTCCAGCCGCCGGCCGTGATCGTCGTCGGCGATGTCGTCCTGCAGCGGGAGCAGCTGAAATGGGCGGAGTTTCTTCCGCTTTTCGGCAAACGGATCCTCGTCACCCGCGCCAGATCCCAGGCCTCCAGGCTGTCGGAACGCATCGACGAACTCGGCGGCGAATCGTACGAGTTTCCGGTCATCGAAACGGCGTATCCGGACGATCCGAAACGGCTGGATGAGATTCGGGACGCCCTCTCCCGGCTCGGAAGCTACGACTGGGTATTTTTTACGAGCGTGAACGGCGTCGAATATTTCTACCGCCATCTGCAGGAGCAAGGCCGGGATATCCGGGAACTGCACCGGGCGCAAATCGCCGCGGTCGGGCCGGCCACGGCCGATGCGCTGAAGCAGCGCGGGCTCGTTCCGGTAGAACTTCCCGGGCGCTTTCAGGCCGAAGGTTTGATCGAAACCCTCGGCAGCCGTTTGCAGCCGGGGGAGCGGGTGCTGCTGCCGCGCGGGGACTTGGCGCGGGCCTGGCTGCCCGGGAAGCTGGCCGAAATGGGGCTTGAGGTTACCGCCATAGATACTTACCAGACCGTCATGAGCCAAGATGAGGACGGGGAGCTCCTGAAGCTGCTTGAGGAAGGGGCCATTCACGTGGTGACCTTTACCAGCTCCTCGACTGTAACGAATCTGATCGCCAAGCTGAAGCAGATGGGCGTGCAGGATCCGGTTCGGCTGCTGAACAAAGCGGAGGCTGCCTGCATTGGGGAAATCACGGCCAAGACGGCCGCCGAAGCAGGGCTGCGCGTCAGCGTCGTAGCCGAACAGGCGACGATCGACGGTCTGCTCGAATCGCTTTGCTCATACCTGAACGCTTCGCATGAGCAAGCGCAATAAACTTCAAGAAAAAACGACACAGGAGGTCATGAATCATGAGTTTTCCGATAGTAAGACACCGCCGTCTGCGCCAATCCGCAGGCATGCGCAACCTGGTACGCGAAACCGTGCTGAACGTCAACGATTTGATCATGCCGATCTTCGTCACTTACGGCCAAGGAGTGAAAAACGAAATTTCCTCCATGCCGGGGATTTACCATTTTTCGCTGGACATGCTGAAGGCCGAAGTGGATGAAATCGTATCTCTCGGCATTCCGGCCGTGCTTTTATTCGGCATTCCGGAGACGAAGGACAGCGTGGGCACGTCGGCGTTCGTGGAAGACGGCATCGTGCAGGAAGCGACCCGTCTGATCAAATCATGGTATCCCGATCTGCTTGTCGTAGCGGATACCTGCCTATGCGAATTTACCGACCACGGCCATTGCGGCATGGTTCATACGTTCGAAGTGGACGGGAAAGTCCACGGCGACGTGATGAATGACGAGTCGCTCGAACTGCTTACGAAAACCGCCGTATCCCAGGCGAAAGCGGGCGCGGACATCATCGCCCCGTCGAACATGATGGACGGATTCGTGCAGGCGATCCGCGCCGGACTGGACGAAGCCGGATTCGAGCATGTGCCGATCATGTCTTATTCGGTCAAATACGCTTCGGCCTTCTACGGACCGTTCCGGGAAGCGGCGGATTCCGCGCCGCAGTTCGGGGACCGCAAGACGTACCAAATGGACCCGGCCAACGCCCGCGAAGCGCTGCGCGAAGCCGAAACGGACGTGCTGGAGGGCGCGGACATGCTGATGGTCAAACCGGCGCTTGCTTACATGGACGTCATTCGGACGCTGAAGGATCAGTTCGATCTGCCTCTGGTCGCTTACAACGTGAGCGGAGAATATTCCATGGTGAAAGCCGCCGCGCTTCAAGGCTGGATCAGCGAAAAGGCGATCGTCGAGGAAATGTTGACCGGCATGAAACGCGCCGGCGCCGACATCATTATTACGTATTTCGCCAAAGACGTTGCCCGCTGGATGCAGGAGCGCTAATTACTTAAGAAACGGGAGTGACTTTCATGAGTATGACTGGTAGACGGAAAGAAGAGGCTTCCCGCACTGCGTTTGAAGAAGCCAAACATTATCTACCCGGCGGGGTGAACAGCCCCGTGCGGGCATTCAAATCGGTGGGCCTGACGCCGATTTACGTGGACCATGCCCAAGGCTCGCGGATTTACGATATCGACGGCAACAGCTTTATCGATTATGTCGGCTCTTGGGGTCCTCTCATTATGGGGCATGCCCATCCCGAAGTCATTTCGGCCATCCAGGAAACGGCGGCGAAAGGCACCAGCTTCGGCGCTCCGACGCTGATCGAAACGGAAATGGCCAAGCTGGTATGCGAGCGCGTTCCGTCGATCGACGTCGTGCGGATGGTCAACTCCGGCACCGAAGCGACGATGAGCGCGATCCGGCTTGCCCGCGGATATACGGGGCGCGGCAAAATCTTGAAGTTCGAAGGCTCCTATCACGGCCACGCCGACAGCTTGCTGATCAAAGCGGGCTCGGGCGTGGCGACGCTCGGCCTGCCCGACAGCCCCGGCGTGCCGGAAAGCGTGGCGACGAACACCATTACCGTCCCTTATAACGATCTGGAGTCGGTAAAGGTGGCTTTTGAACGTTTCGGCGAGGAAATCGCCTGCGTCATCGTCGAGCCGATTGCCGGCAACATGGGGGTCGTGCCTCCGCTTCCGGGCTTCCTGCAAGGACTCCGCGACATTACGACCCGTTACGGCAGCCTGCTGATCTTCGACGAAGTCATGACGGGCTTCCGCGTGCACATCAACTGCGCGCAAGGGTTGTTCGGCATTACGCCTGACCTGACCTGCCTCGGCAAAGTCATCGGCGGCGGACTGCCTGTCGGCGCTTACGGCGGCAAACGCGAAATCATGGAGCAGGTCGCTCCGTCCGGACCGATCTACCAAGCGGGAACGCTCAGCGGCAATCCGCTGGCGATGGTGGCGGGCTACACGACGCTGAAGCTGTTGACGCCTGCGGTTTACGACCAGCTTGAGGAACGCGCGGCGCGGCTTGCGGCCGGGTTCGAGGCAAACGCCAAGGAGCTTGGCGTTCCGGTCACGTTGAACCGGGTCGGCTCGATGGTATGCCCGTTCTTCACGGAAGGACCCGTCGTGAACTACGATACGGCCAAAGCAAGCGATATCCAGCGTTTCACGAAATATTTCGGCAATCTCGTGGAGGAAGGCATCAGCGTGGCTCCTTCCCAATTCGAGGGCATGTTCGTGTCGGCGGCCCACAGCATCGAGGATATCGATGCGACCATCGCCGCCAACTACAATGCCCTGAAAAACCTGTGACAGCGTGGAGGCGCCGCGGCGAGTGGCTGGAGCTGACCCCGGGGAAAGCCCTGACCGGGGCGGCTGACCGGAATGAGGCTACGGTACAGTGGCTGCTGCAGACGCTGGGAATGCCGGAAAAGCTGCTTCGGCAGCTGCAGGCAAACAAAGGGATCGAATGGAGAGGGGACCGGCTGCGGCTGGCCCTCTTTCCCGTTCGTCCGGCAGGCATAAAGCCCGTATGGCGGGACTTGGAGGTGCTCTACGAGGACGACTTTTGCCTGGTCGTCCATAAGCCGGCGGGCATGAACATTCACCCGGACGGCCGAAAGGGCGAACCGGAGCCGACGCTCGATCATGCCGTCGCCGCCCATTACGAGATGCAGGGGGCAGAGATTGCCGTCCGTCATATTCACAGGCTGGACCAATACACGTCAGGTCCGGTGCTGTATGCCAAAAACGATTGGGCCCAGCTTAAGTTGGACGAGGATATGCGCCAGAAGCGCATCGCCCGCAGCTACGCGGCATTCGTGCACGGGGTGGTGCCCGCCGATTTGCATGTGATCGATTTGCCGATCGGCAAGGACCGCCATCACAAGCAGCGCAGACGCGTATCGCCAACGGGCCAACACGCCGTGACCCGCGTGCGCTTGGGCTGGGCGTACCGGAACGCTTCGCTGGTCCATTTGGAGCTGGAGACGGGCCGCACGCACCAAATCCGGGTGCACCTGAGCCATCTGGGACACCCCCTGCTCGGCGATGCGCTGTATGGGGGCAGCACCGCGCTCATCGGACGGCAGGCGCTTCACGGGGAACGGCTTGCCTTTTCGCACCCGTTTACGGGCGAGCGCATCGAAGTCGCCGATCCTTGGCCAAGCGATATCCGGCAGCTCGAGCAAAAGCTGCTTAGCCCCACAATATAAAATGTCGGCGCAAACCGCCGGACGCGCGCAAAAATGGAATGCCCTCCTGTTTGGAGCATATAGATAAAATGAGTAACGATTTTTGGGGCTCATGCCGTGAGCAGGCTCACGGTTAGAAATATGCCGAAAGGAGGACATGATTCTAGTGTTTGACCAGTCCTACGGTTTGCGTTTTGATATTTATGAACGGATTCATTTGACGGAAGAATTGCCGGGCATCGCCGAACTGGAAGAAGTGGAGCTCCTGCCCAATATCCAGGTCATCAGCCAGGATGAGCAGGTCGCGCTGCGCGGCCACCTGCTGCTTACCGGCTTGTACCGGGGGGACGGGGAGGAAGACGGGACGCAGCGGCTTGAGCATTTCATTCCCGTGGAGATTACGGTCCCTGCAAACCGCGTCACTTCGCTGGACGAAATATCGGTCGAAATCGAAAACTTCGACGTGGATCTTTTGTCCAAACGAAGCATGAACATTACCGGCGTCCTTTCGCTTCGCGGGATCGAGACGGCGGCGAGCGAACCGGAATCTTCATGGAATGCCGATGAATTTACCGTTGTACATGCGTCCGAGGATCCCGCGGAGGATCCGGTGCTTGCCGCTTTTTTGGAGGAAGGGGAGCTTGATGCCGATGAAGCGAAGGCCAGGGAACCGCACGATGAAGCAGCCGCGGACGAACAGGATGCGGAGGCATTTGCGACGGAAGGATTCGCTGCCGCTCCGAAGGCTGCGGGAAGCCCCGGCGATGCCGAAGCGGAGGCGGCTGAAAACGAACCGGCAGCCGTCAAGCGTCCTTCCGAAGAGGTGGCGCAGACGGAAGAAGAACCTGCGCTTGCCGCGTTACATACGGACAAGGAATCCGGGGAGCGCGGCGGAAAGGGCAAAAACCAGCCGAACGTTTGGCATTTCGAGCATGAAGACGAGTCGGAACTGCTGCATCCCGAAAAAACGGCGATCCAAGCGGATGAGGATACGGAAAAGGATCTCTACCTGACTTCCGTGGGTCAGGATCAGCCGTTTGAGCCGGCCTTCCCGTTCAGCGCTTTCCAAAGCGAGTCGGTTCCGCAGGAAGAAGCGCCGGATGAGCGGGAAATGCGGGTCGCGCTCGGCAGCAAGAAGGAAGCGGAGTCCGGCGAAAAAGAAGCGATCGGATTTTCTTCGTTGCTATCCTCCAGCCGCTCCCAGAACCAGCAGGAGCAGCAGGCTGCCCCGGAAGAGCCGAAAGCGGAGGAGGCGGAACGCGAGTCGTCCGCGAGCGATGATATTCAGTGGCAGAACCTCTTCCTCGGCAGCAGCACGGAGAAAAACCAGTTCCGCAAGGTGCGCCTTTGCATCGTGCAGCGGGAAGAAACCCTGGAGACGATCGCAAATCGCTACCAGCTCACCGCCCGCGAAATTTTGCTGTATAACCGCCTGTCCGAGCAGACCGTCGAGGAAGGACAGATTCTCTACATTCCATAAATTCGCGTTGACGACGCCCGGTGCCCGAATAAGCGCCGGGCGGTTCTTTTTTTTGTGCCTTCGCCAAAGGAACCGGTTTAAGAAACTTACATATGCTAATAATAAACGTTATAACGCCGAATGACTTTAGGCAACGACGCCGGTTATGTTGACTAAAACCCGCAACCAAGTTATGATGAGTATATATTTTGTTCAAGAACGATGATCGGGAATAGTAGGATGACATGCCCTTCAGAGAGTGGAATTGCTGCGCTGAGAGATTCCGCAGGATGCTGTTTCAACCGAAGTCGCCCGGGAGTTGCCTGCTTGATCCCGTCCGCTTTTTGCGCCGGGTTAGGGCATGGCCGGCCGCAGCCGTTATCTGCATGAAGTGTCGCGTGCATGAAGGCATCCGTCCCGGAGGACGGCCGCCAGAGAGATCTGGCTTAGAAGTTGCCCATGGCGCGAAACAAAGGTGGTACCGCGAAAGAACAGCCTTTCGTCCTTTGAGGACGGAAGGCTTTTTTGTTTTTCTTGCTAAGGATTGCCAAAATCCCGAAGAAAGCTGATCTTGTGATGGAGGAGTTAGAAAATGACAGAGCAGGACAACAAATTAACGACGGAAATGCCGACGACTTACGATCCGAAGGCTGCCGAGCAAAAATGGTACAAATATTGGATCGACGGCGAATTCTTTAAGGCGGGACAGCGCAAAGACGCAAAGCCTTACACGATCGTGATCCCGCCGCCGAACGTAACCGGCATGCTGCATATCGGGCATGCGCTCGATTTTACGCTGCAAGACATTTTGATCCGCACCAAGCGGATGCAGGGATATGACGCGCTGTGGCTTCCGGGCTCGGACCATGCCGGCATCGCCACCCAGACGAAAGTGGAGCAGAAGCTGCGCGAGGAAGGCGTTACCCGTTATGACCTGGGCCGGGAGAAGTTCCTGGAAAAGGTATGGGAATGGAAGGAAAAATACGCCGAAACCATTCACGAGCAATGGGCGAAAATGGGCTTTTCCCTCGATTACTCCAGGGAGCGGTTCACGCTGGACGAGGGATTGTCCAAAGCGGTGCGCGAAGTTTTCGTCAAGCTGCATGAAAAAGGGCTCATTTACCGCGGCAAACGCATCATCAACTGGGATCCGGCCGCCCGTACGGCGCTGTCGGACATTGAAGTCGAATATAAAGAGGTTCAAGGACATCTCTATCATCTTGCCTATCCGCTGAAAGACGGCAGCGGGCATATCACGGTCGCGACGACGCGTCCGGAAACGATGCTGGGCGACACCGCCGTCGCGGTTCATCCGAAAGACGAACGTTACAAGGACATGATCGGCAAAATGCTCGTGCTGCCGATCGTGGGCCGCGAAATCCCGGTCATCGCCGACGAGTACGTCGACAAGGAATTCGGAAGCGGGGCCGTTAAAATTACGCCTGCCCACGACCCGAACGACTTCGAGGTCGGCCTGCGCCATAACCTGCCGCAAATTACGGTGATGGACGAGACGGGCACGATGAACGACCAGGCCGGCAAATACGAAGGGCTTGACCGCAGCGAATGCCGCAAGCAAATCGTTCAGGACTTGAAGGAGCAGGGCGTTCTGATCCGGATCGAAGACCATGTCCATCAAGTCGGGCACAGCGAGCGCACCGGCGCCGTCGTAGAGCCGTATTTGTCCACGCAATGGTTCGTCAAAATGCAGCCGCTGGCCGAAGCGGCCATCGAAGCCCAGAAATCGGGCAAAGGCGTTAACTTCGTGCCCGAACGTTTCGAAAAAACCTATTTGAACTGGATCGAAAACGTTCGCGACTGGTGCATTTCCCGCCAGCTCTGGTGGGGCCACCGCATTCCGGCTTGGTACTGCGACGACTGCGGCGAAGTTCACGTGGCCTATGAAGAGGTCGCTGCATGCTCCAAGTGCGGTTCGGCAAACCTCCATCAGGACGAAGACGTGCTTGATACCTGGTTCAGCTCCGGGCTGTGGCCGTTTTCGACGCTGGGCTGGCCGGACCAAACCGACGATTTGAAACGCTACTATCCGACGGACGTATTGGTGACCGGTTACGACATCATTTATTTCTGGGTAGCCCGGATGATCTTTACCGCGCTTGAATTCACCGGCGAAATTCCGTTCAAGGACGTGCTGATGCACGGACTGGTGCGCGATCCGGAAGGCAAAAAGATGTCCAAATCGCTCGGCAACGGCGTCGACCCGCTGGATGTCATCGAGAAGTACGGTGCGGACGCCATGCGCTACATGATTTCGACGGGCAGCACGCCCGGACAGGATTTGCGCTTCCGCTGGGAACGCGTCGAGCAGGCCCGGAACTTCGCCAACAAGATCTGGAACGCTTCGCGTTTCGCGCTTATGAACCTTGAAGGCTTCACGTACGGCGACATCGACATCAGCGGCAACCTGAGCACGGCCGACCGCTGGATTTTGCACCGTCTGAACGAAACTTCCCGGGACATCACGCGTCTAATAGATGCCTATGAATTTGGCGAAACCGGCCGCTTGCTGTATAACTTCATCTGGGATGACCTCTGCGACTGGTATATCGAATTTTCCAAGCTGTCGTTGTATGGGGAGGACGAAGCGGCGAAAAAGACGACGCAATCGGTGCTTGCCTATGTGCTCGACCGTACGCTCCGGATGATTCATCCGTTCATGCCGTTCATCTCCGAGGAAATTTGGCAGCACCTTCCTCATCAGGGCGACACGATCACGCTGGCGGCTTGGCCGGAATATGATCCGGCTCTCGAAAATGCCGATGCGGCCCGCGAAATGTCCCTGCTGATGGACGTGATCCGCGCGGTGCGCAACATTCGTGCCGAAGTGAACGTGCCGATGAGCAAAAAGGTCGAGCTCATGCTTAATGCCGGAGACGACCAGGTGCTGCAAATCGTCAACCGCAACGAAATTTATGTACAGCGCTTCTGCAACACGTCGAGCTTCACGGCGGGAACCGGGCTTGAAGCGCCGGACAAGGCGATGACCGCCGTCGTCACCGGAGCCGAGCTTTACCTGCCGCTGGCGGGGCTGATCGATATCGATCAGGAAATCGCCCGCCTCGAAAAAGAGCTCAAGCACCTGAACAGCGAAGTGGAGCGCGTTGAAAAGAAACTTGGCAATCCGGGCTTCGTATCCAAAGCGCCAGCCAAAGTCATCGACGAAGAAAAGGCGAAAATGGCGGACTACGCCGAAAAACGGAGCAAGGTATTGGCTCGGATCGAGGAACTGAAGGGTTAAGTTGCTGAAGGAATCTGCCCCCGGGTGCGCCGGCATCCGGGGATCAAATAAATTTCAGAAGGTGAAAAACGGAAATGGGAGATCAATTTGAAGGCTTCTCTTCTTTGCGCACTTACGCGGAAGCCGCCGACTGGATTAACGGGCTGATCCCTTTCGGAATACGCCCCGGCATGGCCAGAATTGAAAAAATGATGGAAATGCTGGGCCATCCGCACCGGCGGCTGAAATTCATTCATGTCGCGGGTACGAACGGCAAAGGCTCGACCTGCGCGTTTTTAACCCGGGTGCTTCTGCAAAGCGGCTATACCGTGGGAACGTACACTTCCCCTTACATCACCAAGTTCACGAACCGTTTTCAATACAACGGCGAGGATATTCCCGAAGAAACGCTTCTGATGCTTGCGAATCGGCTGTACCCAATCGTTGAGGAAATTGCGGCGACCGAGCTCGGATCTCCGACGATGTTCGAGGTTTCGACGGCGCTTGCGATTTTGTATTACGCCGAGGAATGCGTGCCGGATATCGTCGTATGGGAGACCGGTCTGGGGGGAAGGCTGGATGTAACCAATATCGTATACCCGGTCGTGTCGGTCATCACGAACATCGGTATGGACCATACTGACATTCTTGGCGATACGATCGAGCAAATCGCTTTTGAAAAAGCGGGGATCATCAAACCGGGCGTACCGGTGGTCAGCTGCGTTCAGCAGCCGGAAGCCATCGAGGTTTTGCGCAAAAAGGCGGAGGAATGCCGCACAACGCTGTATTTGGCCGGGGAAAAATTTACGTTCGAATACACGGGCGACCACGGTTCGTATCAATCCTTCCATTTCAACGGCCCATTTCGGGAATACGATATTGAAATCGGCATGAAGGGCGAGTACCAGATTGCCAATGCGGCCGGGGCGCTGATGGCCCTGGAGGTTTTGCGCCAGTACATGGCTTTCGTCATGGAGGAAGAAGATATGTTAAAAGGGTTCCGGGGTACGGTATGGGCCGGGCGGATGGAAGAGATCTCTTCGAATTCCGCGCCGCGCATCGTGCTGGACGGAGCCCACAATCCGGAAGGTGCGGAATCCTTGCGGAAAAGCATCGAGCGGCACTATCCGCACAAACGGTTAAATTTGATGATGGGAATGCTGGCGAATAAGCATCATGAATCCTATTTGAAGCATATACTTCCTATAGTGGATACGCTTATCCTGACCGAGCCGGACTTCCGGAAAAAAATGGACGCTGCGGCGCTGCGCGATATCGCGGAGGGGCTGAAGCATTCCTACGGCAAACCGGATTTGCAGATCATCGTCGAACCGGATTGGAAAAACGCGCTGGAACTACTTAAGTCACGGACAGAAGCGGAGGATTTGGCGGTAGTATCCGGCACGCTTTATTTGATTTCGGATGTGCGGGCCGCTCTGCTGGGTCAATCCGATTCTGAAAAAGGTTGGTGAAAATCTGTTGAATTCTGAACATGTTCATTTTATCGGTATTGGTGGCTACGGGATGAGCGCCATTGCACGGGTTATGCTAGAAATGGGATACAAGATCACGGGTTCGGACGTGGCTTCCCAGGAATTAACGGAAAAATTGGCGGCCAAAGGCGCCAAAATTTATATCGGGCATACGGCCGAGCAGGTTCATGGAGCGGATTTGGTCGTATATTCGACGGCTTTGCCGAAAGACAACGTGGAACGCGTCGAAGCGGAACATCTGAACATTCCGATTCTGCACCGGTCGCAAATGCTGGCAAGACTGCTGAACGAACGCAAGGGCGTCGCGGTCGCCGGCGCTCACGGCAAGACGACCACGTCCTCCATGATCGCTTTGGTGATGGAAGAATGCGGCATCGACCCGACGTATATCATCGGCGGGGAAATCATGAACGTCGGTACGAACGCCAAAGCCGGAAAAGGGGATTTCGTCGTCGCCGAAGCGGACGAAAGCGACGGATCGTTCCTGCAGTATCATCCTTGGCTCGGCATCGTGACCAACATCGAAGCCGACCATTTGGAAAACTATGACGGCGATTTTGAAAAGCTGAAAAAAGCTTACGTTCAATTTCTGAATCAGATCCGCGAAGACGGCACGGCCGTCGTATGCGCGGACGACGATAACATCCAGGCGATCATTCCGGGCATCCGCTGCCAAGTGGCGACGTACGGCATCGACGCCAAGGACGCGGAATACACCGCAACCGATCTGGCGCTCGGAGACCGCCAAGTATCCTTTACGATGAACCATAAGGGCGAACCGCTCGGAACGGTGCAATTGTCGGTGCCGGGCCGCCATAACGTATACAACGCGATGGCAACGGTCATCTCCTGCCTGAAGGCGGGAATTTCGTTCGAGCAAATCGCCGGCGCCATCTCCAAATTCCATGGGGCGAAACGCCGGTTCCAAGTGCTGGGCGAAAAAGACGATATCCTCATTATCGACGACTACGCTCACCATCCAACGGAGATCGAAGCCACGATCAGTGCGGCCAAAGCGACGGGAAAACGGATCATCGCCGTATTCCAGCCGCAGCGCTACAGCCGTACCTTTTTCCTGCTGGATGCGTTTAGCCGCGCGTTCGGCGATGCGGACGAGGTCATTATTACCGATATCTATTCGCCGGCAGGGGAAAAGCAAATCGAGGGGGTACACTCCGCCAAGCTGGTCGAGCTGATCGTGCAAAACAGCAACAGCGGGGCCCGATATCTTCCCACGAAAGAGGATGTGCTGGCCGACCTGAAGCAAAGAATCAAGCCGGGTACCCTCGTGCTTACGATGGGCGCCGGGGACATATGGAAAGTCGGCTACCAGCTGGCCAAGGAGCTGTAGCCCTTCCAGGGCCGCGGCTTACATAGAAACAAAACGAAGAGGCCTTCCCATATGCAGCGTATGCTGCGTACGGGCGGCCTTTTTCTTTTGAGCTTCGATAACTTGCCCGAATTCATGATCCCCAGGCGGCATAAGTCCGGACAATCCGTCATATATTCCTTGTAATAGAGACAAGGGTGAGGTGTATGACGTGAACAAGGCGAGAATGACATTTCGCTTTAATCAGGACCCGCCGCGAGGGCTCGATGCCGGGCAGGAAACGACGAAAAAAGCGGAGCCAATGCTTAAACCAATGTCCGGGAGGGAAGCCGCGCCGGATCAGGCGGAAAACGGCTTGCCGCCGCGGCACGAGCCTATAGAGGACAGGCCCGAAAAAAAACTGCATGTCGTATCGGGACAAATGCAGGGGTGGTCGGATCCTTTTCACAAAGACGAGCCTTGGGATGAAATGATCTCGGGCTGGCCGCGGGAGGACGCAAAAGAGGAGCATCGGCGCGAAAAAACGGATGACGTTGAATTATATGATTCAGGGAGCAGCGGCGATCTTTCGGGAGAATGGCGGAATCTGGCGGATGAAGTGTATCCGGAGCTGGGGAACGTGTCCTACCGGCCGAGACGTCCGGCATCGCCCTGGAAAGTCATCGGCACGATTACGGGAGCCGTGGTTACGGGGGCATTGTTCGGCTTCGTGATTCTGTCGTTTTTCAAGGATGGCTCAGGTGGTTCAATCGTCCCGGCCAAGCCGGGTACGGAAAACGTGGCGGAAAGCTCCGGGGAGCCGGTGAAGGCTGCACCCGTCGCCGTTTCGGTGCAGGGGCGCTCGTATTACGTGCTCCAGTACGGCTTGTTCAGCACGAAGGAAGGGGCCGAGCAGGCCAAAAAGGAACTGGAGCAATACGGGCTTGCGGCGGGCAACGACCCGGATGAGGAGTACCGCGTGTATGCCGGCATCTCGACCGACCGCGAACAGGCCAAGCTGCTCAGCAGCCAGCTTAAAGACAAGGGAATGGACCTGTACGTTAAGGAAATCACGCTGCCGGCGGTCAGCGAGCTGAAATTCGCCGGGGATGCGAATACGGCGGGCCGCTATTTCGAAACAAGCTCCGAACTGGCATCGAAGCTGAGCACGCTGTCGGCTGCGCTGCTCAGCCAAGAAAAACCCGGGGCTTTAAACGCAAGCGAGCAGGCCGCCGTCACGGACATCCACAGCCGCTGGACCGAAGCGATGAAATCGTTCCAGACGGGGCTAAGCCGGGAGGATGAGCAGCTGGGGGCCCAAATCGAACAAACGATGAACAGCGCGGTTTCGGCTTTGACGGAATACAACCGGAACGCGAGCAAGGCGCTGCTTTGGGAAATCCAGTCCCGCATGATGCAGTACGTCATGCAGCAAAAGGAACTGATTTCCAAACTAGGAAAAGCGTAAATCTTTCTTTCCAAGGAGAATGCGGGTGTCCGACGACCGAAAATTCAAGTAACAGAGCCTATCCGGCATGGAACTGGAAATAGTTCCCCATGCCGGATTTCTGTTTGTATTGACGTACAAATAACCGTATAATAAATTGGGTGTCAAATTATGGCGAGGGAAGAGAAGGATGAAAAAGAACGTAGGTATACTGCTCTTGTTTTTGCTGCTTGGCTGGCTGGCGGGTGCCTGGATCGCAAAGGCCCTGGAACCTGTACAAGCCCTTTCCTTTCTGACTGCTTCAACACCAATCGAGTGGTCACCGCAAGCTAATTTGGACATTATCAGCTACGACATCACCATTAAATTTAAACTGAGCCTGCTGAGTTTAATCGGCATCATTGTCTCCGTGTGGCTGTATCGCAGGCTGTGAATGACAAGACAAAGGAGATCCTTCCATTGAAACCGAACCATTCGCGCCGGGTCGTCCTGGCATCTACCTCACCGAGAAGGCAGGAACTGATCGCTTCTCTACATATTCCGTACGAGATCCGTCCGAGCTATGCCGACGAACATACGCCAAGCGACTGGACTCCCCGGCAGATCGTCGAAGGTTTGGCGCTGCGCAAAGCGCAGGCCGTGTACGAAGAGATCGGCGATCCGTCGGAAAATGCCGTCATCGTCGGCAGCGACACGATTGTCGTTCTGGAAGATCAGGTGCTCGGCAAACCTGCGGACGATGCGGACGCTTTTCGAATGTTGAAATCATTACAGGGCAGAGCCCATCACGTGTATACGGGAGTCGCTTGCATCGATGCGGCCACGGGACAAAGGATGGTCCGCCATCGCATGACGCGGGTCGTCATGAAACCATTGTCGGATGCAACGATCCAAGCTTACGTCCAAAGCGGCGAGCCCCGCGACAAAGCGGGGGCTTACGGCATTCAAGGCCTGGGTTCCACGCTCGTGGAAGGCATCGAAGGCTGTTATTTTACCGTCGTCGGGCTTCCCGTTTCGCTATTAAGCGACATGCTGTCGGAATTTGGAATTGACGTTCTTTGAATAGGGAGCAAATTTTGGAGTAAAGGGAAAGTAGGGGAACTATGGAGCCGCATTTGTACATGCTGCGCGACATCCCCCATCAGGAACGACCGAGAGAACGCATGCTGCAGTATGGGGCGAGCGCCGTAAGCAACGCTGAGTTGCTTGCTATTTTGCTCAGGACGGGTACGAAGCAGGAGTCTGCCATCCATTTGGCGCAGCGCATTTTGCAGCAGGTCGGCAGCATGCGCCGGCTTGTGGACATGAGCGCCGAGGAATTGATGGCCATCAAAGGCATCGGCAGCGCCAAAGCCGTTCAGCTCAAAGCCGGGATCGAGCTTGGGCTCCGCCTGGCCCGCACCCGTATGGACGAACCCGTCGTCATCCGCAGTCCGCGGGATGCCGCGGACGTGCTCATGGAGCAGCTGCGTTATTTGCAAAAAGAACATTTTGTCTGTCTGTTTTTAAATACGAAAAATCATATTATTGCTCAAGAGACGCTTTCAATCGGGAGTTTGAATGCCTCCATCGTCCATCCGCGCGAGGTGTTTCGCGCCGCCATCAAGCGCAGCAGCGCTTCGATCCTGTGCGCGCACAACCATCCGAGCGGAGATCCGGCCCCGAGCCCCGAGGACATCTCGCTGACGTCAAGATTGAAGGAAGCGGGAGAAATCGTAGGGATTGAAGTGCTGGACCATCTCATTATCGGCGACGGGGAATTCGTCAGTTTGAAGGAGCAAGGCTTGATGTAATATAATAGTTGAGATTGACGAAGAAAGGGAGATTACAGCATGTTAGGGAGCTTCACGAAAGATTTGGGAATTGATTTGGGGACGGCGAATACGCTTGTCTATGTCCGTGGAAAAGGTATTGTTGTAAGGGAACCGTCGGTTGTTGCAATCCGTACGGATACGAAAAGCATCGAAGCGGTCGGCGAGTCCGCGAAAAAAATGATCGGGCGCACGCCGGGCAACATCCGTGCCATCCGTCCGATGAAAGACGGCGTCATCGCCGATTTCGACACGACGGCGACCATGATTAAATATTTCATCCGTCAAGCTCAAAAACAGCGCTCGATGTTCCAGCGCCATCCGAACGTGATGGTTTGCGTGCCGTCCGGCATTACGGCCGTCGAACAGCGCGCGGTCGAAGATGCGACGAAGCAGGCCGGAGCCCGCGAGGCCTACACGATTGAAGAACCGTTTGCGGCGGCGATCGGCGCCGATCTTCCGGTCTGGGAACCGACCGGCAGCATGGTCGTCGATATCGGCGGCGGCACGACCGAAGTGGCTGTCATCTCGCTCGGCGGCATCGTGACGAGCCGTTCCGTGCGCGTGGCCGGCGACGAAATGGATGAATCGATCATCCAGTACATTAAACGCCAGTACAATTTGATGATCGGCGAAAGAACGTCCGAGCAGCTTAAAATGGAAATCGGCTCCGCCCTGCCTCTGGAGCAGGTAGAGACGAGCGAAATCCGCGGCCGCGACCTGGTGACCGGCTTGCCGAAGACGATCACGATTACGTCCGACGAAATCAGTGAAGCTCTCTCCGATACGGTCAACGCGATCGTGGAAGCCGTGAAGGTGACTTTGGAGAAATGCCCGCCGGAGCTGGCAGCGGACATTATGGACCGCGGCATCGTGCTTACGGGAGGCGGAGCGCTGCTGCGCAACCTGGACAAGCTGCTTGCGGAAGAAACCGGTATGCCTGTCATCGTCGCCGAAAATCCGCTTGACTGCGTCGCCATCGGCACGGGCAAAGCGCTTGAAAACATTCATTTGTTCAAATCCCGCAGCAGCTCGGCCGTGCGTTCGAAGCGCTAAGCCGGAACTTGTGGGTCAACCCCTGATATTGGGAGAGAAATCAGTAGAGTAAGAGGGTGTTGAAACTGTTTAAGCTGCTTGGAAACAAACGCTTATTTGTCATTTTAATCGCCCTTGTTATGTTTATCGCACTGATGGGTTTCACGCTCGGACCAAGGGCAACGTTGTCCTGGCCCGAGAAGTTTTTGAGGGATACTGTCGGCTTTGTCCAAAACATCATTTATAAGCCCGCTGGATACGTAGCGGGCTTGTTTAAAGATATCGGCAATATGCGAGAGATGTACGAGGAAAATCAACGATTGAAAATTGCGCTGGCCCAGTATACGCGGGAAAAAGCGAAATTTAACTTAATGGAAGATCGTATTATGCAGTTGGAAAAAGATCTGCATTTTACAGAAGCGCAGAAGAATAAATACAATTATTCGTATCATATCGCGCAGGTAATCAGCGTTAATTCCGATACGGTAAATCGTACACTTGTGCTTGACCTTGGCGAAAGGGACGGCGTCAAAGTAGGGCAGTCGGTCATTTCCATCGATGGCATGGTCGGCGTCATTAGTCAGGTCAGCAACTTTACGTCGACCGTGAAGCTGATTACGGCCATGGACGCCAAAGATCCGAATTCGAACGGGATAGCCGTTACGTCAATGAATAACCACAAAACCTTCGGTGTCGTGGAAAGCTATGACGAGACGACGAAGACGCTGCTCATGACCCAGATCAAACAGGATGATCCGATTAAAAAGGGCGATCAGATCGTATCGTTGGGAGACACCGACAAATATCCGCGGGGATTGATCATCGGAGAAGTGTTAAGCGTGCAGGAAAGCAAGTTCGGCAAAACCAAAACGGCAACGATTAAGCCAGCGGCCGAATTCCAGGATTGGAAGCAGCTGTTCGTCGTCTTTACGCCGGAGGCACCGAAGTAATGAATGTGCGCAAGCAAGTTCTGCTGCTCCTGCTGTTTCTGTTGTTTATCCTGGAAGGTACTCTGATCCCGTGGATCCTGCCGGGTTCCTGGCAAAATATCCTTTCGCCGAATCTGGTATTTATCGTGTTGCTGTTTGTTTCGATTTATCATAACCGTCATACGGCTTTGGTTCTCGGCATCATATTCGGCATGCTCCATGACGTCGTTTTTTACGGCGATATGATCGGCACTTATTCTTTGGTGATGGGTTTTTCCACTTATATTATGGGCTTTATTTTCCGCGTACGGCGCGCCCCGATGCCCGTCATGATGACGGTCGTCATTCTGGGCAGCCTGCTGTTCGACAGCATGCTGTACGCCATCTACCGGCTGTTTTCGCTGACGCAGTTGACCTACGACTGGAATTTGCTGCATCACATTCTCCCCGACCTCGTGCTTCATTTCGTGTTCGGGCTTATCATTTACGTTCCTTTGCGCAAGCAGCTTGAAAAAATTGCTAGGCGGGAGACAAAAGAAAAGGCGGCATAAGTCTCGCCGCCATTTTTCTTTTCCGGCAGGAACTTTGCCTCTCGAAGGCGAAATGTAATGAGATAGGGGGGACAGGCATGGCAGTCAAATCGAATCATGTCACGATTAAGGGCATCAAAGATGGCCTGGTATTCCTGCTTGACGATGAATGCGAATATGAGGAACTGCTTGGCGAACTCCGCTATAAGCTGGAGCACAGCCATCAAAATATTTTAACCGGTCCGATCATCCATGTGGACGTAAAATTAGGATCAAGGCGGATTACGGAAGAACAGAAGCAGCGCATGCTCGACATTTTGAAACAAAAGGGGAACCTGCTTATCCGCTCGGTCGAATTTCCGGAACCGGAGCAGGCGCAAGTTCCGCCTTACAAAATCGTGTCCGGCATGGTAAGGTCCGGCCAAGTGCTTCGCCATGACGGGGACCTGCTTTTTTTGGGGGACGTGAACCCCGGAGGCAGCATCTTGTGCACGGGGGATATTTACATATTGGGGGCCTTGCGCGGCATGGCGCATGCCGGGATCGACGGCAACGAGGATTCGATTATCGCCGCATCCCATTTTGCCCCGACGCAGCTTCGGATCGCGGAACAAATCAGCCGTCCTCCCGATGAATGGGAGACGCGCGAAACCAGTATGGAATTCGCTTTTTTGCAAAACGGCGCCATGCAAATCGACAAAATCAGCAACATTGTACGCTTGCGGCCTGATTTTAACGTGTTTAAAGGGGTGTAGCACATATGGGAGAGGCTATTGTCGTTACTTCCGGTAAAGGCGGTGTCGGAAAAACCACCACTTCGGCCAACATCGGGACTGCGCTTGCACTGCTCGGCAAAAAGGTATGTCTGGTGGACACGGACATCGGCCTCCGCAATTTGGACGTGGTCATGGGCCTGGAAAACCGGATCATTTACGATTTGGTCGACGTGGCGGAAGGGCGCTGCCGTTTGAATCAAGCGCTTGTAAAAGACAAACGTTTCGATGAGCTGTATATGCTGCCGGCCGCCCAGACGAAGGACAAAAACGCCGTGTCACCGGAACAGGTCAAAGACATTGTTTTAGAGCTGAAAAAAGAGTATGAATACGTCATCATCGACTGTCCGGCAGGAATCGAGCAAGGATTCAAAAACGCCATTGCCGGCGCGGACAAAGCGATCGTCGTCACGACGCCGGAGAACGCCGCCGTCCGCGACGCGGACCGGGTGATCGGTCTCCTCGAGAGCTCCGAGATCGGTTCTCCGAAGTTGATCGTCAACCGCATCCGCCCGAATCTCGTGAAATCGGGGGATATGCTCGATATCGAGGACGTCATCCAGGTGCTGAACATCGATCTGATCGGGATCGTGCCCGATGACGAGCATGTCATCAAAGCGGCGAACAGCGGCGAGCCGACGGTGATGAATCCCGATTCCCGGGCAGCGATCGCCTACCGCAACATCGCCCGCCGCATTTTGGGGGATACGGTGCCGCTGATGCATTTGGATCAGAAAAAAGGCATGTTTTCGAAATTCAAAAAGATTTTCGGCATAGGCTGAATGTTGCCATGCTCCAACTCTCTCGTTATATAACGGGAGAGTTTTTTGTATTTCAACGGATATGGACCGGAGTAAGGCGCAAATGCCTGTTTCCCGGTCTTTTTTTACTTCAGCGGAAGATGGCGCCGCTTTTTTTCGGGACAAAAAATGAAAAAGAGGTATAACCGGGCTCCGAAAGAGGTTAAGTTACTGGAATAGGAGAACCTTCCGGGATAGCGGCCTCCCGGTCATCAGGTTTGTGAAAGGAGTGATCCGCCATGCTTGGCATATTGGCAGCCATTTTTATCATTCAAATCGTGTACGTCTCGTTTTTTACGCTGCGCATGATCTTGACGCTGAAAGGGCAAAAATATTTGGCGGCGGTGCTCAGCATGTTTGAAATTACCATTTACGTGCTGGGTCTCAGCATCGTCCTGAAATACGTCAACCAGCCGCTCAGCCTCATCGTTTATGCCGTCGGCTACGGGCTGGGCGTGCTTGTCGGTTCCTGGATCGAGGGACGGATCGCGCTCGGATACATCACGATGAAAGTCATCGTCAACGATCCGCAAAGCAACATGGCCAACGCGCTGCGGGACAACGGGTACGGGGTGACTTCGTGGATCGGAAGCGGCCGCGACGGACACCGGCTCGTATTCGAAGTGCTGGCCAAGCGGAAAAATCAGAAGAAATTGTACAATTCCATTCTGGAGCTCGACCCGAAAGCCTTTATCGTCGTGACCGAACCGGTGATGCTTCATGGAGGATTTTGGACCCGCGGCACTAAAAAATAAAACGGCGAAAACATGTTTCACTTTGGACCGAATAGGGTAATGAATGAAACATAAGACTGCGGATGCGCCTTCCTTTTTTCGTAGGAATGTACGGTGAATTCATTATCCGTTCGGGTCGGGGGAGAAGCACCAGATCTCGTGGAAGGCCGGAAAGCTGCGCCTATTGGCGCATGCTTTTCGTTTTCGAGCGACATTTACATAGCCGAGTCACAGGTGGAATGTTAAGGTATGCATTTCGAATGCCGTAACGAAGATTTTTAGGTTTGTTCATAAAGATAATGACCTCACGGTTTCCTCTTTGTTTTCCACCCCATCCATACATGCGCTTGACCTCTGTTTCGTTTTGGTTTTGTCTCTTGGCTTCCTATGCCTCCTTTGGTTTTCGGGGAGTTTTGCAAACTGGGAAGCCGAATCCAGCCTTCCTGACCGTTTTTTGCGTCCCCCGACGGATGATATGCCGAATGCTCCGCATAATATGGATAATGCTTGCAAAGGGGCGATTGAATGATAGTACTGGATCATGTGAACAAGGTTTACGATAATGGCTTTCACGCATTGAAAGACATTAACCTGGAATTCAAAAAAGGAGAGATTACCGTTCTGATCGGACCGAGCGGCTGCGGCAAATCGACGACGATGAAGCTGATCAACGCGTTGAACACGCCTTCCTCGGGCAGGGTGCTGATCGACGGCAAGGACATCTCGGGAATGAATCCGGTGGAACTGCGGCGCAATATCGGTTATGTCATTCAAAGCGTCGGTTTGTTTCCCCATATGAACATTTCCAGAAACGTGGGCGTGGTACCCCGCTTGAAAAAATGGGACAAAGATAAAATCGAACGCACGGTAAACGAACTGCTGGACATGGTCGGCCTCGACCATACGATCTACGGTTCGCGTTATCCGTCGGAGCTTAGCGGCGGTCAGCAGCAGCGGGTCGGCGTCGTACGTGCCTTGGCGGCGGATCCGGACATCATTTTGATGGACGAACCGTTTTCCGCATTGGACCCGATCAGCCGCGAGCAGCTGCAGGACGAGCTGATCCGGCTTCAGCAGGAGCTTCATAAAACGATCATTTTCGTGACCCATGACATGGACGAAGCGATCAAGATCGCCGATACCATCGTGCTGATGAAAGCGGGCGAGGTGGTACAGACCGGCAAGCCGGACGCGATTTTGCGCCATCCGGCCAACGACTTCGTGCGGAATTTTATCGGGCAAAAACGTCTTCAAGACGAAGGCGGAAGCGAAAGCACTTATCAAATCCCGCTCGTCGACGAAGTGATGATCACGAACCCGGTAACCGTATTCCCGAGCCGGGGGCTGGCCGAGGCCATCAAAGTGATGGAGATGAAGCGGGTCGATTCCCTGCTCATCGTCGACCGGAACAAACAGCTCCAAGGGGCGGTGTCCATTTACCGGGTGCTCGACCAATACGGCGAAGAAGGCAAAACGGTGGCCGACGTCATGCAGCCGGTCCGTTATTCGGTCGCGTCCGGAAGCACGCTTGCTCAGGCGGTGGAACTGATGGACAGCCATCAGCTCAGCAATCTTCCCGTCGTGGACAGCAGCAACCGTTTTCTCGGATTGATTACGAGGGGCAGCGTCGTCAAACATTTGGCCGAGGTTTACCCAGGGGTCGACCGCTCTGCCGCCGGCGGAGAGGGTGAGTGATATGAACGCGTTTTGGAGTTTTATCACGGAGCGGTATCCCGACATTTTAAAGGCGCTGCAGGAGCATCTGGCCATTTCGTTTTCGGCGGTCATCCTGGGGACGATCATTGCGGTACCGCTCGGGATTATCCTCGTATACAGCCGGGTCGGCTGGATCAACAGCATCGTGTTTTTCGTCGCCAACCTGTTCCAGACGGTGCCGAGCCTGGCGCTGCTGGCGATTTTGATCCCGCTGCTTGGGATCGGGATGAAACCTGCCATACTGGCGCTGCTTCTGTATTCGTTGATGCCGATCCTGCGGAACACGTACGACGGTTTTCATTCGGTCGATAAAGGCGTGCTGAATTCCGCCAAAGGGATGGGGTACAGCACCGCGCAAACCATCATGAGAATTCAGCTTCCGTTGTCGCTTCCCTATATCATGTCGGGCATCCGGATCACGACGGTCTACATCATCAGCTGGGCGACGCTTGCCTCCCTGATCGGCGCCGGCGGTTTGGGACAACTGATCGTATCCGGCCTTGGCGTCAACAAACCCGAGATGATCTTTATCGGCGGAATCGGCGCGATCCTTTTGGCCTTGGTCGCCGACGCGCTGCTTGGCCTGTTGGAGGGCTGGCTCGGCAGGCATTACCGCCAGACAAGGGAGTCTGCGATATGATGCGCCGGAGCAAAGATCCGAGCCGGAACAAGGGGGGCGTGATGAGACTGAAACGGATGAAAAAAACAACGCTGCTGGTTTTGTCGTGCATATTGGCCGGCCTGCTGTCTTCATGCGGGATTCAGGCCGACGTGACGATCGGGGCGCAGACGTTTACCGAAACGAAAATATTGGCGGAAATGTACAAGGCGCTGATTGAGGACCGTACGAACTTGAAAGTGGACATTATTCCCGACCTGGCGTCCAGTCCGCTGGTGTTAAACGCGATCACCAGAAACGACGTGCAAATGGGAACGCTCTATTCCGGAGAAATTTTTAATAACCATTTTCCGATCAGCGGTTCGAAGGAACGCGCCCAGGTTCTGAAGGAGGCCCAGGAAGGCTTCCAAAAATACTACAACCTGACCTGGATGAACCCGCTCGGCTTTGAAAATACGTATGCTTTTACGGTGCGCAAGGATCTGGCCGAATCCAAAGGTTACGCGAACATTTCCGACGTCAAAAGGGATATGGCGAGCATGAAGCTCGGCGTCGACACGACCTGGCTGGAACGGAGCACCGACGGTTATCCCGCGTTCTCCAAAGCGTACGGCATCAAGTTCGGCCAGGTGTTCCCGATGGAGATCAGCCTGGTGTACAGCGCGGTCGCGGGCAAGCAGGTCGACATCGTGCTGGCTTATTCCACGGATTCGAGGTTAAAGGCGTACAACTTGAAGACGCTGAAGGACGACAAGCAGTTTTTCCCTCCTTATGACGCGAGCCCCGTGCTGCGTACGGACCTGTTGAAAAAACATCCCGAAATCGAAGACGCGATCTCGCCGCTCATCGGCCATCTGGACGCGGATACGATGATCTCGCTGAATTACCAGGTGGACATCGAGAAAAAAAGCGAGCGGGAGGTTGCCATCGCGTATTTGAAGCAGCAGGGACTACTGAAAAGCTAAAGGAGGGGAAGAAGCAATGGAAAACAAACATTTGACTTTCATGGATTTTCTGTCCTACGTGTCCCGCAACAGCGGTTTGCTGTGGGAATATTTCATCCAGCACATCCTTATGGTCGTCATCGGCCTGGGACTGGCGGTCATCGTCGGCGTGCCGCTCGGCATCCTTTGTTCGAGAAGCCGCTGGGCGGCCAAAATCGTCTTGTTCATCACAAACATTCTGCAGGTGGTTCCGAGCCTGGCCATGCTCGTCGTGCTGATGCTTTGGCTGGGACTTGGGATGAAGACGGTGATGGTGGGGCTTTTCCTGTATTCGCTCAACCCGATCGCGCGCAACACGTACGTCGGGCTGAAGCAGGTCCCCGCAAGTTATCTCGAATCGGGAAGAGGCATCGGCATGAGTCCGCTGCAGCTGCTTCTCAAAGTCCGGTTTCCGTTGTCGCTGACGTATATCATGTCGGGTCTGCGGATCGCTGCCGTCATCGCCATCGGCGTCGTCACGATCGCTCCGCTTGTCGGCGGCGGCGGCCTTGGGCGGGAAATTTACGCCGGCCTGAACAGCAACAACTCGCTGCGCATTTTTGCGGGCGCCATTCCCGCCGCCGTGCTGGCCATCGTGGCCGACCTCGTGCTCGGCTATCTGCAGCGCAAAATGGATTTGGCGAAACGAAAATCGGCGGCGGCGCCGGCACCCGCCAAAGCGCAGAACATCGGGTGACGGCTTTAGAGCCAGCCGAGTCTTCAGAAGGAATCCCTTCGCGTCGAGGGGGTTCCTTTTTCGCTGGATCCCGGCCGCCGAACCCAGGACTGGAGCACCCTTCCGGCGCGCTTTCAGGCTTGTTCTAAATTCGGGACATCCCCTCATAAAATAGAATAAAAACAAGCCTCGAAAGGGGAACGCAAACCATGGACATCAAATCTTCCATCAAACAGCGCAGGGAAGAGCGCATCCGGGATCTTCTGCTTCGCGAGGAACCGGCCCCCCCGTCGCCGCAGCCCGTTCAGGAACAACCGTTATGGAACAAAGGCCGGCTGCCGGAGCCGCTTGCGCCGGAGCCCGATCCCGAGAAGGTCTGGAAAAAAGAGCATGCCAAAGGCGGCGGCCCGTCTTACCATAAATCCCGTTTCGTATCCGGTTTTATGTGGCGCGTATTTTTCAGCGTGATTATGTTTGGCCTGATCTGGGGCCTTTTCAAATATCCTCAGCCTTGGAGCATGAAAATCCAGGACTACGTCATGCAGTCGCTGAACCGCGAGATGGACTTCCAGGCGGTCGAAGCCTGGTACGAATCCCACTTCGGCGAAGCGCCGGCGTTTATCCCGATTTTCAAGCAAAACCAGACATCGCCGCTCAAAGTCAATGCTTCCAAGTCGCTGTATCCGCCGATGGAAGGCGATATCGTCCAATCGTTCGCCGTGAACTTGAAGGGCGTGGAGATTGCCCCGAAAAACGGAACCGGCTTGCCGCTTGACGTCAAAAGCGTGGAGACGGGCCGCGTCATCGACATCTCCGGCAGCGCCGAATCCGGCATCACCGTGACGATCCAGCATACCGGCAAGCTGGTGGTATCCTATGGGCATTTGGCCAAAACGCGTTTGCAAAAAAACGACTGGGTCGAAGGCGGGGACGTGATCGGCCAATTGCAGGCCGCAGCGGAAGGGGAGACGCCGACCTTGTTTTTGTCCATGAAGGAGGATGGCGACTACGTGGACCCGGCGGACGTGATTCCCATTGATTAACATCCGGGGCATCACGTTGTCGCTGCATCCTTTTTTTGTCATTCTGATGCTGTTTTCCGTCATGACGGGGCACTTTCTCGAGCTGATCGTCTTATTTGCGATCGTGTTCATCCATGAGCTGGGCCATCTTGCCGCCGCGCTGCTGAGCGGCGTCCGCATCCGCTCGGTTCAGATGCTTCCGTTCGGCGGGGTGGTCGAAATCGAGGACCATGGCCAGCTGACGGCCTGGAAGGAGATCGGCATCGCCCTCGCCGGACCGGCGATGAACGCGGCGATAATCGGCGGCGCGCTCCTGCTGCGCGAGGCCGGCTGGGGAAACGGCGCCTTTTTGTCTTATGTCGTTTACGGCAACGCCATGATCGCCGGCTTCAACCTGCTGCCGATCCTTCCGCTGGACGGGGGGAAAATCCTGCATGCCGCGGCCAGCCTGCTGTTTCCTTATCACCAAACGCTGCTCTGGTCCTCCCGAATCAGCCTTGCGGGCAGCGCAGCCGTTGTGCTGGTCTCGGTTTTTCCGCTTTTGCAGGGCGAAGCGAAGGTCCAGCTTAATCTGTTGATGATCGGCATATTTCTTCTCTATTCCAATTGGGTGGATTACCGCCATATCCCCTTCCGTTTTACGCGATTTCTCATGAACCGGGAGAGGGGGTACGACGCGGCCGCCCGGAAAGGCGGGTTTGCCCAGCCGATCATTGCCGATCAGGCGAAACATTTGGACAGCATTTTGCGTCTATTTAAAAGAGGGAAGTACCATGTCGTTTATGTCATGAACAAACAAGGGGGCGTGATCGCCATGCTTCCCGAACAGCGCCTGATTTCGGCTTATTTTGCCACGGAGCGCCCAACGCTGCCGAGGTGAACCGGTCGGGCTGCTGGAAACATGCGGCGAGACTAAAATGGGGGCAATCCCGAAATAGAGCTTTGGAGCTAAAAAGGAGATTTCATGGTAATATGGGATGTAAATGTCTTCTGGCAGGGGTGAAGCCATGAAACAAATGATTGTTCATTGTGAACCGAAACTGACGCAGATGGCCCTCTTGGAGGAAGGCAAGCTGGTGGAGTTTGCGGCCGAACGCAGCCAAAACCACGGACTGGTGGGCAGCTTTTATAAAGGACGCGTCGTCAATGTGCTTCCAGGCATGCAGGCGGCGTTTGTGGATATCGGGCATAAAAAAAACGCGTTTTTGTATGTCGATGACGTGCTGCATCCGAATCTGGAAAAGCAGCCGAAGGAGAAACCGCCGATCGAGACGCTGCTGCGGGTAGGTCAGGAAATCGTCGTCCAGGTGATGAAGGAGCCGCTTGGCAGCAAAGGGCCCCGCGTGACCACGCATTATTCGCTTCCGGGCCGGTGGGTTGTTTTTATGCCCAATGCGGACTATGTTGCCGTTTCGAAAAAGGTAAGCAAGGACCAGGAGCGCAGCCGCCTTAAAATGCTGGGGGAAGAGATCCGGCAGAAGGGCGAAGGCGTTATCATGCGGACGGTATCGGAGGAAGAACATCCGGATGCGATCTTCGGCGATCTTGCCCTGCTGCGCGAGCAGTGGGCCGCCATTCAGAAGCGCGCCGAGGCTGCTGCAGCGCCCGCGCTTTTGCACCGCGATTTGAGCATCGTCCAGCGGTTTATCCGGGACGTGTTTGACCCGCAACATGACCAGCTTCAGATCGACAACGCCAAGGAAGCGAAGGAAGCGGAGGCGTTCCTGGAGGAAATCGCCCACGGCAGCCATTTGCCCGTGAACGTGTACCAGGGACAGGAGCATATTTTTAAAGCGTTTGGCATCCAGGAACAGATCGAGCGGGATTTCTCGCGCAAAGTCATTTTGGAAAGCGGCGGTTCGATCATATGGGATCAGACGGAGGCGCTCACCGTCGTCGACGTGAATACGGGCAAATATACCGGCGGGGAAAGCCTTGAGGATACGGTGACGAGGATCAACCTGCAGGCCGCCGAGGAGATTGCCAGGCTGATCCGGCTCCGCGACGCCGGCGGCATCATCATCGTCGACTTTATCGACATGGAGCAGGAAAAACACCGGCAAGAGGTCGTGGACAGGCTTGAAGCCGGCATGAGCAAGGACCGCACGAAAAGCCACGTGGTCGGCTGGACCAAGCTCGGCCTGCTTGAATTGACGCGCAAGAAGGTCAGGGACGACACGGCGATGCTTCAGGCGAAGCCTTGCGACCACTGCGACGGCACGGGGCGGATCAGCCTTCTAGGCATCCATTGACTTGGTTCCGTTGTTATGTTAATATCTATGAGTATGTGTCCAGTGTTTCTCTTAAATGCTTGTCACATGCTGTAACCGCTCCGGTCGGGTCAACAAGCGCAGCCTTCGGGAGGCCACCTGGATCAGGCGAGTCTGAGACATGAGGAGGTGCAAGCAATGTACGCAATTATCGAAACTGGCGGCAAACAATACAAAGTTCAAGAGGGCGACGTATTGTACATCGAAAAGCTGAATGCAGGCGACGGCGAAAGCGTGACTTTCGACCGTGTTCTGGCTGTATCCGGTGACAACGGTTTGGTAGCTGGTACGCCAGTCGTATCCGGCGCATCCGTAACCGCAAAAGTGGAGAGACATGGCAAAGGTCAAAAGGTTGTTGTATACAAATACAAACCTAAGAAGAACTACCACAAGAAACAAGGCCATCGTCAACCTTACACTAAAGTAACCATCGAAAAAATCCAAGCGTAAGAAGGTGCGCTCCTTTGATACAAGTGCGCATACTACGACGTAAGGATGGAAGCATCCATGGCTTCGAGGTGAAGGGTCATGCGAACTTTGCGAAACACGGAGAGGATATCGTGTGCGCCGGCGTATCGGCGGTCACCGTCGGAACCGTGAACTCGCTTGAGGAACTGACCGGAACCGTGATGGACAGCAGAATGAAGGACGGGTTTCTGAGCGCTTATTTTCCGGTTGACGGAGAGCAAGGCACGGATCCGAGGTCGCAGCTGCTGCTCGAGTCCATGGTCGTCATGCTGAATTCGATCGCAGAATCATACGGGAAGTATATTCAAATAAAAGAAGTGACTAATTAAAGAAGGAGGTAGACAACATGTTAAAGTTGAATCTTCAATTGTTCGCATCGAAAAAAGGTGTGGGTTCCACGAAAAACGGACGTGACAGTGAAGCGAAACGCCTTGGCGTAAAGCGTGCTGACGGACAAACCGTTACCGGCGGAAGCATCTTGGTTCGCCAACGCGGAACGAAAATTCATCCTGGTACGAACGTGGGCATCGGTAAAGACGATACTTTGTTTGCAAAAGTGGACGGCGTCGTGAAATTCGAACGTTGGGGCCGCGACCGCAAAAAAGTGAGCGTCTACCCTGTTGATGCTGCTCCGGTAGCGGCAGCAGTGGAAGCGTAAGTGTCTTCGCGGATCACGGGTTGATACACAAGAAGAGCCTTCGGCAGTGCTTGCCGAGGGCTTTTTTTTAACAGTTGGGATTTATGCCTTATACGATTCCGCCAAGGGCAGGCGGCGGCATCGGAGCGAAGGCCGGCCGGATTTGCGTGGAACGCCTTCCGGATTTACGGGTCGGGTCGTTTAAGTTTTGAACGGGTGGATGAACAACCGAGGATTGCTGTGGTATACTGGTAATTGATGTAAGGATGATCGGTGATCAGGAATGGGGAGAGGCCATTTGAAATCCTGGAAATGCATATTGGCTATAATCGCCGCATCTGTAGTCGTTCCTTTGTATTTCGTGGTGCGGGACAAGTCGTTCATCTGGAGCATCGTGCTGATGTTGTGGGTGGCTGCGGCTTTGGCCGGAGGTTTCGTCATCATGAGCCGCAGGCAGGAGGAGGAGCGTCAGACGCTGCTTCGAGGCTTCGAAGAAAGCGCCATAAGGACGCTGAACCACCATCGCCATGATTGGATGAACGACCTGCAGATTTTGTATGGTTATATCCGGCTCGGAAAAATTGATAAAGCTGTGGAGTGTGTGGAAAGAATAAAGGTACGGATGAACCGGGAAAGCAAAATTTCGAAGCTGGGCATCCCGTCTCTCGTGTTCTTTCTGCAGTCGTTCCGGACTGAAAACAGCGACTTGGAGCTTGAGGTCGACGTGGATCAGGACATTCAGCTCGATAAATTGAGCCCGAGGGACGGCGCCGATCTGGCGGCCGTCATCATGGAGACCGTCCGGGCTTACCAGGCCGGGGGGAAGGCGTCTTGGGCGGACACCCGCAAATTGTATCTGAGCCTGCGCCAGAACGGTCCGGAAATCGTCGTAGGTTTTGAAGGGGAAGGCCCCATGGGGGACCCGGAATTATTGAAGCAGCAAATTTATAATGTGGTACAAGGCAAACGAATGAAAGCGGAGCAGCTTCATCCCTCCCAGGCTTCGTTTCTGTTACGCGTGCCGTGTGAGTCATGAGGAAGGTGAAGTCATGTTTGTAGATAAAGCGAAAGTTTACGTAAAAGGCGGCGATGGGGGCGACGGTTTGATCGCTTTCCGCCGGGAGAAATACGTGCCTGAAGGCGGGCCGGCCGGCGGTGACGGCGGAAAGGGCGGGGACGTCATTTTCCGCGTCGACGAAGGTTTGCGCACGTTGATGGATTTCCGTTACCAGCGGCATTTCAAGGCCAAACGCGGGGAAAAAGGACGGAACAAAAGCCAGCATGGCGCCAATGCGGAAAATTTGATCGTGCGAATCCCTCCGGGGACCGTGCTGATCGATGATGATACGGGCGAAGTTCTCGCCGACATGGTCCGCCATGGGCAGCAAGTCGTGGTAGCCCGCGGCGGGCGGGGCGGACGGGGCAACATCCGGTTCGCCACGCCGAACAATCCGGCTCCGGAGCTTGCCGAGCATGGAGAAGAGGGCGAGGAGCGTTACCTCGTGATGGAGCTGAAGGTGATGGCCGACGTAGGGCTTGTCGGGTTTCCGAGCGTGGGCAAATCCACGCTGCTTTCCGTGGTTTCCGCCGCCCAGCCGAAAATCGGCGCATACCATTTTACGACGATCACGCCGAATCTCGGGATGGTGGAAGTCGGCGACGGCCGCAGCTTCGTGATGGCGGACTTGCCGGGCCTGATCGAAGGCGCTCACCAAGGCGTCGGACTGGGGCATGAGTTTTTGCGCCATGTGGAACGGACGCGGATCATCATCCATGTAGTGGACATGGCGGGATCCGAAGGACGCGACCCGTTTGAGGACTGGGTGAAAATCAACGACGAGTTGAAGCTGTACAACGCGACCCTGGCCGAACGACCGCAAATCGTCGCCGCGAACAAAATGGACATGCCGGATGCGGAGGCCAACCTGAAAAACTTCCGCGAGCAGGTGGGCAAGCTGAGACCGGACATTGAAATCATGCCGATCTCTTCCTTGACCCGTCAAGGGGTACAGGAGCTTCTTTACCGGGCGGCCGATATCCTGGATGCGATCCCGCAGGAGGTTCACGTCGAGGAAGTCGCCGAGACGGCCGAAAGAAAAGTGTACAAGCTGAACAGGAAAGACGACGACAACGCGTTTACGATTACGCGGGATAACGAAGCCTTTGTCGTTCACAGCGAAAAAATCGAACGCATGCTGAAGCGGCTGCAGATGAATTCGCATGAGGCGATTCTGAAGCTTGCCCGGACGATGCGCCATATGGGCATCGACGACGAGCTGCGCAAACGCGGAGCGGTGGAAGGGACGATCGTCCGGATCGCCGATTTCGAATTCGAATTCGTCGAAGGCAGCAGCTACTATTAAAGGCGGACTCCGCAACCGATGGGCGGCCCCTGAGGCTGCCTGGGGCATATTTCGAACCAAAGCCGTTAAAGGGCGCGCGACGCGCTCTTGAGCGGCTTTTTTCATACCCGGATGTTACCGCGCCGGGGTACATATAACATCGTTCTTGCCAAGTAAGCGCTATTATTGTATTCTTCTGGACAAAAAGGCGCAAATCTATTGACCCCCTGGATGCAATTCTTTATAATGTCCACTATATGAAAACATCAGTCTTTGAGGAGAGGACGTTCGTGAAAGAACGCTATTATTTGGTCCGGGAAGATATTTTGCCTGAAGCGGTGGTCAAAACGATGCAGGTAAAGCAGCTCCTTGCCGCCGGCGACGCAAAGACGGTGCATGAGGCTGTGGAGCAGGTCGGCATGAGCCGCAGCGCATTTTACAAATACAAGGACGGCATCCACATGATCAACCAGCTGGAAAGGGAGCGGATCGTAACGATCTCGATGGACATGGAGCACCGCTCCGGGATGTTGTCGAAGGTGCTGAGCCTCGTGGCGGGATTCGGCGGCAACGTCTTGACGATCAACCAGAGCATCCCGCTGCAGGGAATCGCCAACGTCGTCATTTCCGTCGAGGTTTCCCGCATTAGCGAAGAGCTCGGGGATTTGCTCGAAAGCTTGCGGGACTGCGCCGGCGTTAAACGCGCGAACCTGATCGGTCAAGGCTGATTTTCGGATTCGCCCCAAAGGGAACGTCGCTTGATTTGCAAAAACCTAGGTTAACAGTAAAAAAGAAATGCACGCATGTAACAGGAGGAGAGGGAATGAAGCCGGTTAAAGTGGGTTTATTGGGTCTCGGCACCGTGGGGACGGGCGTCGTCAGAATCGTGGAGGGCCATCAAGAGGATTTGAGCAGTCAGGTGGGCTCCCCGATCATCATTGAAAAAATCGCCGTAAAAAACAGCGACAAAACCCGCAGCATTACCGTGGACAAAAACAAGCTGACCGAAGATCCATGGGAGGTGATCCGGGACCCCGAAATCGACGTCGTCGTGGAGGTCATGGGAGGCATCGATCATACGAAGGATTACATCCTCGAAGCTTTGGACCGCGGCAAGCATATCGTCACGGCCAACAAGGATCTGATGGCGCTGCACGGCTCGGAGATTTTGGCCAAGGCCCAGGAAAAACAGTGCGACGTGTTTTACGAAGCCAGCGTTGCCGGGGGCATTCCGATTATCCGGACGCTGATCGAAGGTTTTTCGTCCGACCGCATTCTGAAGATTATGGGGATCGTAAACGGAACGACGAACTTTATTTTATCGAAAATGAGCCAGGAAGGGGCATCCTACGAAGCCGTGCTGGAAGAAGCGCAGAAGCTCGGGTACGCGGAAGCGGATCCGACCTCGGACGTGGAAGGCTTGGACGCGGCCCGCAAGATGGCCATCCTGGGAACGCTTGGCTTCCGTACCAACGTAGAACTGAAAGACGTCAGCGTGCGCGGAATTTCCCAAGTCTCGAAGGAAGACATTGCATACGCAAAACGGCTGGGATACGAAATGAAATTGCTCGGCATCGCCGACCGGGAAGACGATCATGTAAGCATCAGCGTACAGCCGACGATGGTTCGGAAGGGGCATCCCATCGCATCCGTGGGCGGCGTGTTCAACGCGGTGTACGTTTACGGCGAAGCCGTGGGCGAGACGATGTTTTACGGGGCCGGCGCGGGAGAAATGCCGACGGCGACTTCCGTCGTGGCGGATTTGGTGGCCGTGATCAAAAACCTGAAGCTTGGCGTCAACGGCCTGAAGGCGATCGTGCCGTACAAACCGAAAAAGTTGAAAAACGACGAGCAAATCGCATTCAAAAATTTCATTCTGCTTCACGTGGACGACAAAGCCGGCGTGCTAGCGAAAATCACCCAAGTATTCGCGGAGTTCGGCGTCAGCCTGGAGTCCGTGGTCCAGCAGCCGAACGAACTGAACCCGGAAGCGGAAATCATTATCGTCACCCACAATGCCAGCAAAGCAAGCATGGACAAAGTGCTTCAGCATTTTGAAGGACTTGACGTCATCCGCAAGATCAAAAGCGTGTACCGCGTGGAAGGGTAAAAACCTTCCGCGGCAATCGTACCAGCGCTTCATGATCCGCTTATATATAAAGGATTTTTCGCGAAAATCCTGAACAAAGAACAAAGGAGCCATACCAAAATGTCATACCAAGGACTGCTTCAAACATACAAACCATACCTGCCCGTCAATGAAAACACGCCGCTGCTTACGCTCAAGGAAGGCAACACGCCGCTCATCCGCGCGGTGAATCTGTCGGAGGAGCTCGGGCTGGACCTGCATTTCAAATACGAAGGCTTGAATCCTACCGGTTCGTTTAAGGACCGCGGCATGGTCATGGCCGTTGCCAAGGCGGTGGAAGAGGGCAGCCGCACCATCATGTGCGCCTCGACCGGCAATACGTCCGCGGCTGCGGCAGCATACGCTGCTCGCGCCGGGCTCAACTGCATCGTGCTCATTCCGAACAACAACATCGCCCTGGGCAAACTGGCGCAGGCAATGATCTACGGGGCGAAGGTCATCGCCATCGAGGGCAACTTCGACCGCGCGCTGGAAATCGTGCGCGAAATTACGGCCAAACATCCGATCACGCTCGTCAACTCGGTGAACCCGTACCGCATCGAAGGGCAGAAAACGGCTGCGTTCGAGGTGGTCGACCAGCTCGGGAAAGCGCCTGACGTGCTGGCGATTCCCGTCGGCAACGCGGGCAACATTTCGGCTTATTGGAAAGGGTTCAAAGAATACCATGCCGCAGGCAAAGCGTCCTCCCTGCCGAAAATGGTCGGTTTCGAAGCGGAAGGCGCCATGGCGATCGTGAAGGGCGAACCGATCCTCGAGCCGGAAACGATCGCGACGGCGATCCGGATCGGCAACCCGGCAAGCTGGAAAACGGCGGTCGCCGCGGCGGAAGAATCCGGCGGACAAATCAACTACGTGACGGACGACGAGATTTTGGAAGCTTACCGCCTGATCGCCTCCCGCGAAGGGGTATTTGCCGAACCGGCATCCGCCGCATCGGTAGCCGGCGTGCTGAAGCTGAAACGGGAAGGATATTTCCAAGGCGGCGAAACCGTCGTCTGCGTCCTGACAGGCAACGGCCTGAAAGATCCGAACGTCGCCCTCAAAACCGTCAACGCCGATCCGCTTGTTGTGCCCGACACCGAAGAAGCCGTCATGGAAGCCATTGCGAAGCTGGAAGAGGCTACGGCATGATCAGACCGGAAGGCGTATACGTAAGGATTCCTGCCAGCACCGCGAATCTCGGTCCGGGGTTTGACACGTTGGGCATGGCCTTGTCATTGTACGCATGGATCGGGATGAAGGAAGCGGACGAAACGGCGATTCGGTTGTACGGTAACGAAATGGAAGGGATCCCGACGGATAAAAACAATCTCGTCTATCAGGTCGCCCAAATGGTGTTCCGCGAAGCGGGCGTCCATTTGCCCGAGCTGGAAATATCGATGTATTCGGACATTCCGCTGACCCGGGGGCTCGGCAGCAGCGCATCCGCCATCGTCGGCGCGCTTTATGCCGCGAATGCCTTGATCGGATCGCCACTCCCGGACGCAAGGCTTCTGGATATGGCGACGGCGATCGAGGATCATCCGGACAATGTCGGAGCGTCGCTATTCGGCGGGTTCATTACGGCGGTTTGGGACGGCGAACATGCCGATTACGTCCGGATGGAGCCGCATGAGGATCTGGAGGTCCTCGTCGTCATTCCGGATTTTCAATTGAAGACGTCCGAGGCGAGAAAAGTGCTTCCCGAAAAGATCGGCCGGAAGGATGCGGTCTACAATATCAGCAGATCTTCGCTGCTGGTGGCCGCTTTGGCCCAGGGCAGGCTGGACCTGATCGGCCGGGCGATGTCCGACCGCCTTCATCAGCCGTACCGGGCGGGGCTTGTCCCGGGGATGGCCGAAATCTTGGAGCGGGCCGTGGAGCACGGTGCTTTGGGCATCGCGCTTAGCGGGGCTGGCCCGACGCTGCTTGCGCTCGTCGATCGCCATTCGCTGCGGAAAAAGGAACTGGAGTCTTATCTCCTGAATACGATGAAGGCCGAGGGCATCAGCGCATCTGCACGATGGCTGGTTCCCGACCGCGAAGGAGCCCGTCTGATCGGCAGCATGTCGACAGGCTCATTTATGGACATGATAGAAGGGGAAGTAAACGCATGAAGCGAATAGCATTATTGCCTGAAGGATCGGTGTCGCACGAGGCCGTTGCGCAGCTGCTTGGGGGCGAACCGGCGGAACTGGTGTACCACAAGCTGATCTCCGACGTGTTTTTGTCGACGGTCCATGGAAAAACGGATTACAGCGTCATTCCCATCGAAAATACGATTGAAGGATCGGTCAGCCTTCACATGGATTGGCTCGTCAACGAAGTGGACATTCCGATGCAGGTCGAATGGGTTTATCCGTCGATTCAAAACCTGGTCGGAGACCGGGAGGAGTTCCTTTCGGAGTCCGGGGAACTGGACTTTGCGCGCATTCAAAAGGTTCTGTCCCATCCCGTGGCGACGGCCCAGTGCCAGCAGTTCATCCGCAAGCATATGCCGCAGGCTGAACTGGTCAATGCGGGGAGCACGACGGAAGCGATCGGGATCGTCAAAAGCAATCCGGGACAGGGGCTGGCGGCGATCGGCACCAAACTTGGAGCCGCGACGCACAAGCTGGACGTTTTGGCCGAACGGGTAACGGACCATGACAACAATTACACACGGTTCATTTTGATCGGCAAAGAAGCGCTCGACAAGCTGCCGAAGCCCGTCAAACAGATGAAAACGAGCATCCTGGTCACGCTTCCGGAGGATTTTGCCGGTGCGCTGCATCAGGTTCTCGCGGCTTTCGCATGGAGACGGCTGAACCTGTCCCGCATCGAATCCCGTCCGACGAAGAAAAAGCTCGGAAGTTATTATTTTTATATCGATGTTCTTGAATCGGTGGAATCCGTGCTGCTGACGGCGGCGATCGGAGAGATCGAGGCTTTGGGCTGCCAGGTGCGCGTGCTCGGTTCCTATCCAAGCTATACGTATCAGGAATTAATATCGGAGGTGCTGTAGTTTATGTCAGAGCAGTGGATCTATTTGGATGGTGAATTCGTCACCAAAGAAAACGCGAAGGTATCGGTGTTCGACCATGGTTTTTTGTATGGCGACGGTATATTTGAGGGCATCCGCATCTATGAAGGCAATATTTTCAAATGCGACGAACACTTGGAGCGTCTGTACGATTCCGCAAAATCGATCGATCTCAACATTCCGCTGACGTTCGAGGAAATGCGCGAAGCGATGGCGGAAACGATCCGCCGCAACGACATGAGAAACGGATATATCCGCCTCGTCGTTTCCCGCGGAGCAGGCAATTTGGGCCTTGATCCGAGACGGTGCCCGAAACCGACGGTGCTCATCATCGTGGAACAGCTTGCGATCTATTCGGAAGAAGCCTACAAAAAGGGCCTGCGTGCCGTGTCGGTATCGACGCGCCGCAATTTGCCGGACGCTTTGAATCCGAAGATCAAATCCTTGAACTACCTGAACAATATTTTGGTGAAAATCCAGTCGAACCTGGCGGAAGCGGACGAAGCGATCATGATGAATGCGCAAGGTTACGTGACCGAAGGCTCGGGCGACAACATTTTTATCGTCAAAAGAGGCGTCGTTTACACTCCGCCTTGCTACCTCGGGGCACTCGAAGGCATCACGCGCATGGCGATTATCGAGTTGTGCGAAAAGCTTGGCTACAAGCTGAAGGAAGAGCCGTTTACGATGCATGACGTATACATCGCCGATGAAGTCTTTTTCACGGGTACGGCCGCAGAAGTGATCGCAGCCCGCGAAATCGACGGACGGATCATCGGCACCGGCGAAGCAGGTCCGATTACGCTGAAGCTGCTCGAAGAGTTCCGCAAAGCGGTGACTCAAGACGGATACAAAGTGTGGGAATAATCGTCCGGCGCCCGGTTTATGCGCGCCCGTTCGCAAAAAATCCTTTCATGACAAGCTCATGGAAGGATTTTTTTGTCGTTGGGGATGTCATTCGCCCATCCTCTGCATAAGATGTAGTAACGAAGGGCGGACGATTCATGCGCCTATTAGAGTTTAGGAGGTATTTGCCGCGTGAAGATACACATCGTAAAAAGTGGCGACACTTTATATGAGCTTTCCAAAAAGTACGACATTCCCCTGGAAAAAATCATCGACGCCAATCCGCAAATTGCGGACCCGAATCAGCTGCAGGTCGGGCAAAAGGTGAAAATTCCCGCAAAACCGGTGCAGGTGCCAAGCCAAGATCAAATCATCCATAAACATGTCGTGAAGCAAGGAGACACGCTTTGGAAGCTGTCGAAGGCTTGGGGCGTTTCCTTGAAGGAAATGATCGACGCTAATCCCCAGCTCAAAAATCCGAATGCACTGCTCGTGGGCGAAGTGGTGAATATTCCGAAAACAAAAGGCAACCCGGGAACGAACGATCATCCGAATCCAAGCTCCAACGCGAACGAACATGCCAATGTGCAGCATGAGAAACTCCAACCCGGCGGAAAGGCTTTTACCGGTCCGAAAGAAGAAATCACTGCCCCTAAAGCCGAAACGACGGCTCCGAAGCCGACGCAGCCCCAGCAGCTATCCGAACTGCCTAGCGTACCGCTCCCCAATCTGATGCCGGAACTCCCGAACGTGATGCCGAATGTTCCTAATATCATGCCGAACGTTTCCAACGTGATGCCTGAATTGACGGCCCCCAACGTCATTCCAAACGTGATGCCGAACGTGATGCCGGAAAACGTAACCCCGAATATCATGCCTGAGGCAACCGTTCCGAACGTAAAACCCAACGTGATGCCTGAAATGACCATGCCGAATATAATGCCTAACGTAATGCCTGAAATGACGATGCCAAACGTGATGCCAAATGTCATGCCGAACGTGACGCCAAACATCATGCCGGAAATGGTTGAACCGAACGCGACTCCGAATATTATGCCCTTTTCCGAGAAAAAGCCGACAGGCCTCAAACCTGTTGCGGAAGAGCCGTGCGGCTGCGGAGGAGATCCTTATTTCGGCGGAGCCCATCATCCGTTTATGCAGTTCCCGACAGCAGTTCATGAAGCAGGTGCTTATTATCCGGTGCCTTACGACGATGAGGTTCAGGCCGTGCATACTTACGACGACATGCCTTACCATGGGAAATCTTCGAAATATCCGGGGATTGTGGAGGGGGCCGAGGATCACTATGCACCTAACCAATCCTGGGTGAGCCCGTCCATGCAACATCCTAACGGACACTTTGATCATCATTGGGAAAATCAAGTTTCGCCGGTCGCTTACGAACCCAATATGCAGTCTCCCGTAAGTTATCAACCGAATCAGCCGTATCATCATGACCAGGTGGCGCCGGCCTATTATGAACCTGTTTATACGTCTAATCCATGCGGATGCTCCGGAACGTCTCCCGTGTATCATGCGCCTGAACCGGCTTATGTGGAGCCGCAAGCTTACGATCCTTATTGCTATCCGCATTTCATGCTTCCGCCATGGTGTTACCCCTATCCGGCGCCTGTGCCGCTGGTAGGCGGATACGGAGCGGGCCCGAATGCGCCGTTGGGCGTTCATGGCCATGGACCGAATATGCCTTACCACGACCCAAATATGCCCTATCATGATGTAAATGCGAATATGCCTTATCATAATCCGAACATGCCGTACCCCGGATTTGGTGGAACGGAATATCCGATATGGAACCGCACCCAAACGTACGCCTCCCCTTTACAGCAAACGGAGCCTCAATCCGCGCCTTCCGCGGAGGTAAATTCGGTTCAGGCGCCAAACCCGGCTTTTGAGGCAGAAGAGGACTCGGGACAAACGGATGCCGAACCCGCCAAAACCGCCAAGACGTTAAACAGCAGCAAAAGAAGCACGACGGTGCCTCGCGATAAATCCATTCCGAACAAATCCAAAAAACAAAACGTATCTTCCAAACGCAAAAATCCTTGGATCAAAGGATGAGGAATCCGCAGAGATGACGGCCGGACATGGATGTCCGGCTCTTTTTTTGTATTAATGGTTGATAGATCGATGAGCATTTTGTTTTGCGCGTTCGTCTGCTCCTTAGATGCAGGCCTTAAAATGAACATCTCTCATACCAACCGACATTGGGCCAATAGAGGAGGAGACAGAATGGCTATTCAGTTGATCCGCTATAGGCTTTTATAATTTGGAAATGGTTTATTCAAAAAAACACTTGTCAAAAATAATAGAAGTATGTTATATTATTATTCCGGCCAAGAAATCTATGAAAAGCCGAGTGGAATTGAGAGATTAAAAGTTTTCGAAAAAAAAGCTTGCAAATCTCGAGAAACCATGATATATTATAAAAGTTGCTGCTGAACACAACGGCGGCGACGAAAACGAAATGTTTGATCTTTGAAAACTGAACAACGAGTGAGATACAGGCTTTGCTTGCAAAGCCGATCGCGAAGCAAATCGGTCCAAGCCTATGGCTGGATGGTTTGCGGAGCACAAATGAGAATTAAATTCTCGTCAGATTCAAAATGAGTCACAAACTTTCTTGGAGAGTTTGATCCTGGCTCAGGACGAACGCTGGCGGCGTGCCTAATACATGCAAGTCGAGCGGACTTGATGAGGAGCTTGCTCCTCTGATGGTTAGCGGCGGACGGGTGAGTAACACGTAGGCAACCTGCCCGTAAGACCGGGATAACTACCGGAAACGGTAGCTAATACCGGATAATTTATCGCTTCGCATGGAGCGGTAATGAAAGACGGAGCAATCTGTCACTTACGGATGGGCCTGCGGCGCATTAGCTAGTTGGTGAGGTAACGGCTCACCAAGGCGACGATGCGTAGCCGACCTGAGAGGGTGAACGGCCACACTGGGACTGAGACACGGCCCAGACTCCTACGGGAGGCAGCAGTAGGGAATCTTCCGCAATGGGCGAAAGCCTGACGGAGCAACGCCGCGTGAGTGATGAAGGTTTTCGGATCGTAAAGCTCTGTTGCCAGGGAAGAACGTCGGGTAGAGTAACTGCTATCCGAGTGACGGTACCTGAGAAGAAAGCCCCGGCTAACTACGTGCCAGCAGCCGCGGTAATACGTAGGGGGCAAGCGTTGTCCGGAATTATTGGGCGTAAAGCGCGCGCAGGCGGTCACTTAAGTCTGGTGTTTAAGGCTAGGGCTCAACTCTAGTTCGCACTGGAAACTGGGTGACTTGAGTGCAGAAGAGGAAAGTGGAATTCCACGTGTAGCGGTGAAATGCGTAGAGATGTGGAGGAACACCAGTGGCGAAGGCGACTTTCTGGGCTGTAACTGACGCTGAGGCGCGAAAGCGTGGGGAGCAAACAGGATTAGATACCCTGGTAGTCCACGCCGTAAACGATGAATGCTAGGTGTTAGGGGTTTCGATACCCTTGGTGCCGAAGTTAACACATTAAGCATTCCGCCTGGGGAGTACGGTCGCAAGACTGAAACTCAAAGGAATTGACGGGGACCCGCACAAGCAGTGGAGTATGTGGTTTAATTCGAAGCAACGCGAAGAACCTTACCAGGTCTTGACATCCCTCTGAATCCTCTAGAGATAGAGGCGGCCTTCGGGACAGAGGAGACAGGTGGTGCATGGTTGTCGTCAGCTCGTGTCGTGAGATGTTGGGTTAAGTCCCGCAACGAGCGCAACCCTTGATTTTAGTTGCCAGCACTTTAAGGTGGGCACTCTAGAATGACTGCCGGTGACAAACCGGAGGAAGGCGGGGATGACGTCAAATCATCATGCCCCTTATGACCTGGGCTACACACGTACTACAATGGCCAGTACAACGGGAAGCGAAGTCGCGAGATGGAGCCAATCCTATCAAAGCTGGTCTCAGTTCGGATTGCAGGCTGCAACCCGCCTGCATGAAGTCGGAATTGCTAGTAATCGCGGATCAGCATGCCGCGGTGAATACGTTCCCGGGTCTTGTACACACCGCCCGTCACACCACGAGAGTTTACAACACCCGAAGTCGGTGGGGTAACCGCAAGGAGCCAGCCGCCGAAGGTGGGGTAGATGATTGGGGTGAAGTCGTAACAAGGTAGCCGTATCGGAAGGTGCGGCTGGATCACCTCCTTTCTATGGAGAATCGTTTCCTGCAACGGAAACATTCAAATATGCCGTAAGGCAAAACGATCTCACTCGTTGGTCAGTTTTGAGAGTTCAAACTCTCGCATACGATTTCCAGAACTTGCTTGGTGACAAGCGGTGCTGAGGATGGTATGATATAAGTCCGGTTGAAAAACCGGGTTTTGATCCTTGAAAACTAGATACCGAAACGAATTTGCGTTTTAGAAATATCCTTTTAGCTGAACTTGTGTCAAAACAAGTTAGTAAAAGAGTAGCAGACGAGTGTTTGAATCGAAGAGCGGCTTTGGCTTTGTGCGAAGCACAAAACAACGGAGCGAGGCGAGGCAAACAGGAGTCGAATGGTTAAGCTACTAAGAGCACACGGAGGATGCCTAGGCGCTAGGAGCCGATGAAGGACGTGGCGAACAACGATACTGCCTCGGGGAGCTGTAAGCAAGCTTTGATCCGGGGATGTCCGAATGGGGAAACCCGGCTGATGTAATAGTCAGTCACTCATAACTGAATACATAGGTTATGAAGAGGCATACCAGGGGAACTGAAACATCTAAGTACCCTGAGGAAGAGAAAACAATAGTGATTCCGTCAGTAGCGGCGAGCGAACGCGGATTAGCCTAAACCGGTCAGCTTGCTGGCCGGGGTTGTGGGACGTCTCACATGGAGTTACAAAGGAACTGGTTAGGCGAAGAGGTCTGGAAAGGCCCGGCATAGAAGGTAAAAGCCCTGTAGCCGAAAGTCAGTTCCCTCCGAGACGGATCCCGAGTAGTGCGGGGCACGTGAAACCCCGTATGAATCTGCCAGGACCATCTGGTAAGGCTAAATACTCCCTAGCGACCGATAGTGAAACAGTACCGTGAGGGAAAGGTGAAAAGCACCCCGGAAGGGGAGTGAAATAGAACCTGAAACCGTGTGCTTACAAGAAGTCAGAGCCCGATCTAGGGGTGATGGCGTGCCTTTTGTAGAATGAACCGGCGAGTTACGTTCCCGTGCAAGGTTAAGGTGAGAAGCCGTAGCCGCAGCGAAAGCGAGTCTGAATAGGGCGACTGAGTACGTGGGCGTAGACCCGAAACCGTGTGATCTACCCCTGTCCAGGGTGAAGGTGCGGTAACACGCACTGGAGGCCCGAACCCACGAATGTTGAAAAATTCGGGGATGAGGTGGGGGTAGCGGAGAAATTCCAATCGAACTCGGAGATAGCTGGTTCTCCCCGAAATAGCTTTAGGGCTAGCCTCGGTTGTACAGTCGTGGAGGTAGAGCACTGATTGGGTGCGGGGCCCGCAAGGGTTACCAAGTTCAGTCAAACTCCGAATGCCATAGACTGATTGACCGGGAGTCAGACAGTGAGTGCTAAGATCCATTGTCAAAAGGGAAACAGCCCAGACCATCAGCTAAGGTCCCCAAGTGTGTGTTAAGTGGGAAAGGATGTGGAGTTGCACAGACAACCAGGATGTTGGCTTAGAAGCAGCCACCATTTAAAGAGTGCGTAATAGCTCACTGGTCGAGTGACTCTGCGCCGAAAATGTAACGGGGCTAAACACACCACCGAAGCTATGGCTTGATGCTTGCATCAGGGGTAGGGGAGCGTTGTATACAGCGTTGAAGGTGTACCGTAAGGAGCGCTGGAGCGTATACAAGTGAGAATGCCGGTATGAGTAACGAAAAGATCAGTGAGAATCTGATCCGCCGAAAGCCCAAGGTTTCCTGAGGAAGGCTCGTCCGCTCAGGGTAAGTCGGGACCTAAGGCGAGGCCGAAAGGCGTAGTCGAAGGACAACAGGTTGAAATTCCTGTACCACCGTAAACCGCTATGAGCAATGGGGTGACGCAGGAGGGTAGTGACGCAGACTGATGGATGTCTGTCCAAGCAGTGAGGCTGATGTGTAGGCAAATCCGCACATCGTTAAGGCTAGGCTGTGACGGGGAGGGAAAATTATAGTACCGAAGGTCATGATCTCACACTGCCAAGAAAAGCCTCTAGCCAGGTGAAGGTGCCCGTACCGCAAACCGACACAGGTAGGCGAGAAGAGAATTCTAAGGCGCGCGGAAGAACTCTCGTTAAGGAACTCGGCAAAATGACCCCGTAACTTCGGGAGAAGGGGTGCCCCGGTAGTGTGAATAGCACGAGGGGGCCGCAGTGAAAAGGCCCAAGCGACTGTTTAGCAAAAACACAGGTCTGTGCGAAGCCGTAAGGCGAAGTATACGGGCTGACGCCTGCCCGGTGCTGGAAGGTTAAGGGGAGCGGTTAGGGATTAGTCCCGAAGCTGTGAACCGAAGCCCCAGTAAACGGCGGCCGTAACTATAACGGTCCTAAGGTAGCGAAATTCCTTGTCAGGTAAATTCTGACCCGCACGAATGGCGTAACGACTTGGGCGCTGTCTCAACGAGAGATCCGGTGAAATTTTAATACCTGTGAAGATGCAGGTTACCCGCGACAAGACGGAAAGACCCCATGGAGCTTTACTGCAGCTTGATATTGGATTTGGGTACGATCTGTACAGGATAGGTGGGAGCCTTTGAAACCTGAGCGCCAGCTTAGGTGGAGGCGACGTTGGGATACCACCCTGATCGTATCTAGGTTCTAACCTGGTACCGTAATCCGGTACGGGGACAGTGTCAGGCGGGCAGTTTGACTGGGGCGGTCGCCTCCTAAAGAGTAACGGAGGCGCCCCAAGGTTCCCTCAGAATGGTTGGAAATCATTCGAAGAGTGCAAAGGCAGAAGGGAGCTTGACTGCGAGACCTACAAGTCGAGCAGGGACGAAAGTCGGGCTTAGTGATCCGGTGGTACCGCATGGAAGGGCCATCGCTCAACGGATAAAAGCTACCCTGGGGATAACAGGCTTATCTCCCCCAAGAGTCCACATCGACGGGGAGGTTTGGCACCTCGATGTCGGCTCATCGCATCCTGGGGCTGAAGTAGGTCCCAAGGGTTGGGCTGTTCGCCCATTAAAGCGGTACGCGAGCTGGGTTCAGAACGTCGTGAGACAGTTCGGTCCCTATCTGTCGTGGGCGTAGGAAATTTGAGAGGAGCTGTCCTTAGTACGAGAGGACCGGGATGGACGTACCGCTGGTGCACCAGTTGTTCCGCCAGGAGCATGGCTGGGTAGCTACGTACGGACGGGATAAGCGCTGAAAGCATCTAAGCGTGAAGCCCCCCTCAAGATGAGATTTCCCAATTAGTAAGACCCCTTGAAGACGACGAGGTAGATAGGTTGGAGGTGGAAGTGCAGCAATGCATGGAGCTGACCAATACTAATCGGTCGAGGGCTTATCCTAAATGACCCACCAAAGTGAAGGGCAGCTTCGCAGCTGATTCCGAGTACTTTGGCGGGGCCCGGAACAAAAACCGGGAAATGCTACGGAGTATTTAAAACGCAAACGTTTCGTATCTAGTTTTCAGGTGATCAAAGCACTTGAATCGTTTGGTGGCGATAGCGGAGGGGTTCCACGCGTACCCATCCCGAACACGACCGTTAAGCCCTCCAGCGCCGATGGTACTTGGACCGAAGGGTCCTGGGAGAGTAGGACGTTGCCAAGCGTACATATTCCCTGATAGCTCAGTTGGTAGAGCACTCGACTGTTAATCGAGTTGTCACAGGTTCGAGTCCTGTTCGGGGAGCCATTAAGGCCCGTTGGTCAAGGGGTTAAGACACCTCCCTTTCACGGAGGTAACAGGGGTTCGAATCCCCTACGGGTCACCATGGAGACTTAGCTCAGCTGGGAGAGCATCTGCCTTACAAGCAGAGGGTCGGGGGTTCGATCCCCTCAGTCTCCACCATATCATCCTCATCAACGAGGATTCATAATGACGCGGGGTGGAGCAGTCCGGTAGCTCGTCGGGCTCATAACCCGAAGGCCGCAGGTTCAAATCCTGCCCCCGCAATTTATCTCCAAAAGGTCTACATATGTTTTCATAACATATTGCAGATTCTCTGCAGGAGAATTATTCAAGGCCGTGGAACCGTGGTGTAGAGGCCTAACATGCCTGCCTGTCACGCAGGAGATCGCGGGTTCGAATCCCGTCGGTTCCGCCATTTTACTTCGCTTCAGGAATGATTTCTTGGAACGACTCAATCAAAGTGAGAGCCATTAGCTCAGTTGGTAGAGCACCTGACTTTTAATCAGGGTGTCGAAGGTTCGAGTCCTTCATGGCTCACCAGTTTCACTTTCACTTGCGGACGTGGCTCAGCGGTAGAGCATCGCCTTGCCAAGGCGAGGGTCGCGGGTTCGATTCCCGTCGTCCGCTCCAAATTTGCGCCCTTAGCTCAGCTGGATAGAGCGTTTGACTACGAATCAAAAGGTCAGGAGTTCGAATCTCTTAGGGCGCGTTTTATATAAGCCGGTGTGGCGGAATTGGCAGACGCGCGCGACTCAAAATCGTGAGGGAAACCGTGGGGGTTCGAGTCCCTTCACCGGCATTCAATTTCATAACGGGATGTAGCTCAGCTTGGTAGAGCACCTGGTTTGGGACCAGGGGGTCGCATGTTCGAATCGTGTCATCCCGATCACGAAAGCCATCGAAATTTTCGGTGGCTTTTTTGCTGTATAAATATGTAATCCCCAGGTCACAATAAAAGAAAAAGACAGGGAATAGAAGGGGATTATCGTGAATGCAACTCGGATCAAGAAACAACTGCAAAAGCAGTGGCGGCGTTTGAAACGCCGGTCGTTAACGTTAGGGTTATCTTCGCTGTTGATCGCGATCGTGTGGGTCAGCATGTATTTGCCGGACAAGGTACAAAGCTTGCTAAGCTCCAAACCGCCAGTGGCCATAGAAACGCTTCAATATTATCAGCAGTCCGAAGGGATGAGCGATCCGGAGGATTCGAACTTTTGGAAACTGCTTAACAAATCCAAGCAAATTAATGAAGTGGTCGTCCGCCACAGTTATGTTTGCGGCGAAGAGGAACGGTCGTTAGGCAAGCTGAACGTGGATGAAATATATAATTTGCTGAATGATCACCCGTCCTGGAAGGGACAATTTGAAGGGCAGGGCAAAGTCGTTTTGAACGAAACGATTCATGATCTTTCGCCGGCATGCAAACAACGGGCATACATGAGTTTGGACAAGGATGGCAATTTGTCATTGTTTGACGGTCCGCCCGAACAGGAGAAAGTCATTAAGACGTTTTTTCAGCTGGACATCAACTCCATGGAGTCTTCCTTGCCGGACGATGCGTTAAGACATTTGTATGACGGCATTCGCATTCAGGACATCGACGAATATAACAGCGTCCTGTCCACGTTCAGCGATTACGCGCGTGAAGGATGACGGCCGATGCTAAAAGAAAAGGATCCCTTATGTCAGGATGACATTCGGGATCCTTTTGTCGTATCCGGTTTAAAGTTAAAACGTGATGGTCCAATTCCGCGTATCCGGGAGCTGACCGGACTGCAGGCCGGTGATGGTGTCATACAGCTTCTGGGACAACTCGCCGATTTTTTTGTCGTTGACAGCCATCGTATGCTCGTTCCAGTGGAGCTCGCCGACCGGCGAAATGACCGCTGCCGTACCGGTACCGAACACCTCTTCCAGCTGTCCTTGCTTGTAGGCTTCGTAAATTTCCTCGATGGATAGTTTCCGTTCTTCGACCGGAACTCCCCAATCCTTCAGCAGCGTAATGACGGAGTCGCGCGTCACGCCTTCCAGGATGCTGCCGTTAATTTCCGGCGTGATGACCGTGCCCGCGATTTTGAAGAAAATGTTCATGCTGCCCACTTCTTCGATATATTTCTTTTCGATGGCATCCAGCCAGAGCACCTGCGAGAAGCCTTCTTTTTTGGCGTTTTCCTGGGCTTTGATGCTTGCCGCATAGTTGCCTGCGGCCTTGGCATACCCGATCCCGCCGCGAACCGCGCGAGTATAGGAGCTTTCCACGTTGATTTTGACCGGTTCCAGGCCTCCCGAGTAATAAGCGCCTACCGGCGACAGGATGACGATGAGCTGATACGTGTACGAGGACCGTACCCCCAAGCATGGCTCCGTGGCGATGATAAATGGGCGGACGTACAAGGACGTGCCCTTCTCGGTAGGAATCCAGCTTTTATCGATCTCGATCAAGGTTTTGATCGCTTGGATGACGAACTCCCCGTCAACTTCAGGGATCCCCAGCCGGTCGTTCGAACGGTTCAAGCGTTCCATGTTTTTATCCGGTCTGAACAGCAGCACCTTGCCGGAGTCGGTCATGTAGGCTTTCAGCCCCTCGAAAACGGCCTGCCCATAATGAAACACCATGGCCGCAGGGTCCAACGCGATCGGAGCGTAAGGAACGATCCTTGGATCATGCCAGCCCTTCTCCGTATGGTAATCCATGATAAACATGTGGTCGGTAAAATATTTCCCGAAACTCAAATTGCTGCTGTCCGGCTTGTTCCCCGGCGTGGTGGTTAATTGGATTTTGATCTCATCGCTCATAGTCATGCGCTCCTATCGTACATTTATAATAATGTCTACTATAGATAACAAAAAATGATTGGTCAATTCAATGTTATCAATTAAAATAATAGATATCAACTATGGTGGAGGATCGGTCCATGGATTTTCGTCTGCTTGAGTATTTTCTGGCGGTTTGCGAAGAGCTGCATTTTACCAAGGCCGCCGTAAAGTTGGGCATCAGCCAGCCTACGCTTAGCCAGCAAATCCGGTTGCTCGAGGAAAGGGTCGGAACGCCGTTATTCCAACGGATCGGCAAAAAAAATTATTTGACGGAAGCCGGCATGACGTTAAAAGAGCATGCATTAAACATTTTTCACGAATTGGAACAAGCCCAAACCGAAATTAACGAACTCAAGGGGATGCAAAGGGGAAAACTTACCATCGGATGCTCGGGCAACCATCTGCTGACGCAAACGCTCATTTCCTTCCATCAAAAAATGCCGGGCATCTCGATCTCCGTGCACGAGCTCGCGACCGAAGAAACCAAGAAGGGACTGATCGACAACAAGCTGGATCTTGGGGTGGTGTTTCTGCCATTGGACGACGAACAATTGGTCAGCATGGAGCTTTATACCGAGGAGCTTTGCCTTGCGGTTTCCGCCAAACACCGGCTGAGCCGCCAGGCTGACGTCAAGCTGGAGGATCTTACGCTGGAGTCGCTGGTGCTGTTCCCGGAAAAATTCCTGGTGCGCCAAATGGTGGACGCTTACAGCAAAGAGGCCGGACATCGCCTGCATCCGATCATCGAGCTGTCGACCATGGATTCGATGCTGCAATTGGTCAAGCTGAACGTTAGCTGCACGATTTTGCCGAAATCGTATTTGAACATGATCCTTCACTCGGATATTGCCATCATCCCGATCGTTCATCCCGTTCCGCAGAAAAAGGTGGGCATCGTATACCGCAAGCAAAAATTTTTGAACGCCGCAATGGTCGCTTTCATCCACGAACTGACGCAAACCTACAATTCTGCCCAAACGCTGCAAAAGATGTAATCGACTGTCGGGGTACAAAACATCGGAGAGCATCGCTTTGACATGACAAGCCGCGGGAAGTCCGACAAATTTCTGCTTTATGAACATATGATTAGCGGCGGCCGAATGCCTGCCGATAGACGTTTTTCTGCTAGGGTCATAGACTTGATACGAAGTTTTACATTATAATGAATAGAACGAATACATATGTTCGCTTTCAATTTAGGGGAGAGAATTCATTTGCGCATATTAGGGATCGACCCGGGGATCGCCATCGTAGGCTTTGGTTTCATCGATCAAGCCGGAAGCAAGCTGACCCCGGTGCAATACGGCTGCATTCAGACCGAGGCTCACACGCCCGACGAAGAGCGGCTGCTGCATGTGTACGAAGCCATGATTCAACTGATCGATAAATATCAACCGGAATGCGTTGCTTTTGAAAAGCTGTTTTTCAACCGGAACGTCACGAATGCGATGCTCGTCAGCCAGGCGCGCGGAGTTTTGATCTTGGCGGCCACCCAGCGCGGCTTGCCCATCGCGGAATATACGCCGATGCAGGTGAAGCAGGCCATAGTCGGTTACGGCAAGGCGGAGAAAAAGCAGGTTCAGGAAATGGTTCGGATGTTTTTGAGGCTGCAGGCCGTGCCGAAGCCCGATGACGTGGCGGATGCCTTGGCCGTGGCGGTTTGCCACGCCCATTCGCACGCGTTAAATTCGAAAATAAACGAGGTATTGCGAAAATGATCGATTTTTTAAGAGGACCGATGGTCCATCTGGAAAATGAATATATCGTGCTGGACGTTCAAGGGGTAGGATACCGCGTATTCTGCCCTAATCCTTTTGTATTCGCCAAAACGGAAGGACCCGTGACCGTGTACACCCACCATCATGTCCGGGAGGACGCGATCCTGTTGTTCGGTTTCCCGACCCGGGAGGAGCAGAGGCTGTTCCGCAAACTGATCGACGTCTCGGGAATCGGTCCGAAGGTCGCATTGGGCATTTTGGCCGGAGGCACGCCGGAGCAACTGGTTACGGCCATTTACCAAGAGAACATTACGTTCCTGACGAAAATGCCGGGGATCGGCAAAAAAACGGCGCAGCGCATGGTCCTGGACCTTAAGGACAAGCTTGACGGCTTCGGCACGGCTTCGCTGGCGACCGGACTGTTTGCGGTGCCCGAGCCCGAGGAAGGTGACGGATCGGCCTGGTCCGAGGCGCGGGAAGGCCTCAAGGCGCTGGGATACACGGATGCGGAGCTGGATCGGGTATGGCTCAAAATCAAGGATGAAACGGCGTTCGGAGATTCGGTGGACGTATTGATGAAAAAAGCGCTGAAGCTGCTTTATGCGGGGTAATCGAAGCATTCGGCTGCTGGGAGAGGGGCGACAGGAATGGATGACCGGATCATATCGGCAAATTTAATGATGGAAGACCAGGCGGTGGAGCTGAGCCTTCGCCCCCGGTATTTGAACGAATATATCGGACAGAACCAAGTAAAGGAAAACCTGAAAATTTATATCGAAGCCGCCAAGATGCGCAACGAGGCATTGGATCACGTGCTGCTGTACGGGCCTCCGGGGCTCGGCAAAACGACTTTGGCCAACATTATCGCCAACGAGCTCGGCGTCAATTTGCGCACCACCTCCGGGCCTGCGATCGAGCGTCCCGGCGATTTGGCGGCGCTGCTGACCAACCTGCAGGAAGGGGACGTGCTGTTCATCGACGAGATCCACCGGCTGCACCGTACGGTGGAAGAGGTGCTGTATCCGGCGATGGAGGATTTTGCGCTCGACATTATGATCGGCAAAGGCCCTAGTGCGCGCTCCGTCCGATTGGACCTGCCGCCGTTTACGCTGATCGGGGCGACGACCCGGGCGGGTCTGTTGTCCGCTCCGCTGCGCGACCGCTTCGGCGTCGTCAGCCGGCTCGAATTTTACAACGTGGATGAACTCAGCTACATCGTATCGCGCGGCGCCGACATTTTCGGCATCGAAATCGTGGGAGATGCGGCCGAGGAAATCGCTTTGCGTTCCAGAGGCACGCCGCGGATCGCGAACCGCCTCCTGAAAAGAGTCCGGGACTACGCCCAGGTGCGGGGGGACGGCATGATTACGCCGAAAATCGCGGAAGAATCGCTGAAAATGCTTCAAGTCGACCCGCGCGGCTTGGACCAAATCGACTACAAAATGCTTACTTCGATGATTACGAGCTTCAAGGGCGGGCCGGTCGGCCTCGATACGATAGCGGCCACCATCGGCGAAGAAAGCCAAACGATCGAGGATGTGTACGAGCCGTACCTGCTGCAGATCGGTTTCCTGCAGCGGACGCCCCGGGGCAGGATCGTGACGGCTGCGGCCTATCAGCACTTAGGACTGCCGATGCCCGATCCCCGTTAAATCAATCGCGATTTTAACATTAATTTTTGATATAGACTTCATGGGATGCAAGGAGGAATATTACGAGTGCGAAAATCGACGGTACCGAAGGTAGTTACATGGTGTGGCAAAGGTCTTTTGGCCGTAATGCTGGCCGCCGGCGGCTTGCAGTTGTCCGGCAAGGCATCGGCTCTTTCGGCCGACCAGATCCGGGTCGGTTTGTTCATGGATTTAGGCAGCACGTATAAATCCACGCAGGCGGCAGTGACGCTTTCCTCCGGACAAGCTTGGTCCGTAGGATTCAAAGCGGCCGAAGGGCCATCCTCCGCCTTTGCGCTTGCCGCCGGAGAAGAAGCGCGCTTCAGCATCGACGGCTTTCGCGTGAAGGTGCTGGAAACGAAGGATTTTTCGGCCGCCTCCGCGGCCTACAAAAAACTGGCGGCCACGGCGGACAAGCCGTTTCTGTTTGCGGCCCAGACCTCCGCAGGACAAGTGTATCAGCTATATGCCGGGCCTTATGCAAGCGAGCAGGCGGCTGCTACAGGAGCAGCCCGCACGGCCAAAACCGCGGCCGCTTATCTGGAGGGGCAGGTTCCCGCGGTGAAGGGCCCGAAGCATTTGACCGCCGGTTCTTACGATACGGAAGCGCAAGCGGCGGCAGCCGCAAGCTCCATCAAGGATGCCGGGTTTGATGCGATGGTCGCGCTGGAGCAGACGGCCGACGGCGGCAGCCGCTACGCGGTTTGGGTCGGGGAAGCGGCAAACGATCAGGATTTGGCCGGCCTGTCAAGCTCCGCGGCGGCGCAATTGCCGCAATTTGCGCTCTCGAACGCCGATGCCGGACTTCCGGGTTTGATCATCCGGCAGGATGTCGGCCAAGGGCAACCCGTCAAGCATTTTCTGGTCAGCGGCAAAGACGCCAAAGCATGGGCTTCGAGCAGCGGCTCGGAACTGAAGGTAAAGGAAAGATCAAACCGTTCTTACCGCGGGGCGATGGAGATCAGCGTTTTGAACGGACAGCTGGCGCTTGTCAATGAGCTGCCGTTTGAAGAGTACCTCTATTCGGTCGTCGGCGGCGAGATGCAGTCCTCGTGGCCTGCGGAAGCACTGAAAGCCCAAGCGGTCGCCGCTCGCAGTTATGCGGAATTTCAAGTGGGGCAAAGCAGCAAGTTTAAAATCGCGGACGTCGTCGACACGACGCTGAGCCAGGCTTACAATGGGGTCGCCTCTGAATCCCCGAGCGTAGTCAAAGCGGTCGATGCAACCCGCGGCGAAGTGATCCGGAAAGACGGGAAAGTGGTCGAGGCGGTGTTCTCCTCCAACGCCGGCGGCGCGTCGGCCGATCCTTCCGAAGTGTGGAACAGCGGCGGGGATGCGTTCGCCAGCGTGCCAAGCGAGGGGGACACGGCCGCGGCGAAGGGCCAAAAAATGTGGTACCATGTGCTGCTCCCTTCCGGCATCAGCGGCTATGTGCGCGAAGACAACGTAAAAGAGACCGGCACGTTTACCGGCGGCGGACTCGCCAAAGTGACCGTGACGGCCAAAGATACGAACGTTCGCCCGCTGCCGCTGATCCAGTCCGATAAAAGCCCGGTCGCCAAAATGAATCCCGGCGATACGGCGGTCTTGCTGGAAAAAGTGAACGAATCCGGCAAGTACTCCTGGGTTCGCGGGCCGTTTACGTCGGCCGAGCTGCTTAAAAGCCTGCAGGGCAAAACCCAGACGTCGCCTCCTTCCCCGATCGTGACGCTGGACGTCACGAAACGCGGGCCCTCGGGCCGGGCGACGGAAATCAAGGCCAACGGCCAGGTTCTCGACGTAAAATATCCGGAGATGTTCCGGTCGGCGCTGGGAAGCCTTCCAAGCACCTTATTTGATATTGTCCAAACCGGGAGCTATACTGTACGGAGTGCCGACGGCACGACGGCCAAAAAGACCGGTTCGTCCGGCGTTGCCGTCGTCTCGGCTTCCGGCCAAAGCACTCTTGCAGGCGGAGGAACGGTCATCCTGAACGGGGACGGCAGCGCACGCAGCGTCGACGAAAACGAAGGCTTTATGTTCGTCGGCCGCGGCGACGGGCATGGCCTCGGACTCTCGCAATGGGGAGCGAAAGGGATGGCTGACGAAGGGTATGGTTATCAGGATATATTGAAACACTATTACCAGAACGTAACTATTACGAAGGAATGACGCAATATGAACGTAGACTTGTACGATTTTAACCTGCCGGAAGAATTGATTGCACAGACGCCGCTCAAGGAGCGGACGGCATCGCGTCTATTGACGCTGAACAAGCAAAACGGGGCGATTGCCCATCATACATTCAAGGATATCGTGGACCAGCTGCATCCCGGCGATACGCTTGTGCTGAACGATACGCGGGTCATTCCCGCGAGATTGTTCGGGACCAAGGAAGATACGGGCGCCAAAGCGGAAGTGCTCCTGCTGAAAAACCTCGGCGAAGACCGCTGGGAAGCGCTCGTCAAACCGGGTAAAAAGCTGAAGCCGGGCACGTCGATCGTTTTCGGGGACGAGCTGAAAGCCGTCATCGAAGATGAAGCCGACATGGGCGAACGCGTGCTGAAGTTTTATTATAAAGGGATTTTCCAGGAGATTTTGGATCGGCTCGGCCAGATGCCCCTGCCTCCGTATATCAAGGAGAAACTGGATGACCGGGAACGGTATCAGACCGTATATTCCCGCCATGAGGGCTCTGCGGCCGCGCCGACAGCCGGGCTTCATTTCACGAAAGAACTTCTCGAGGAAATCGAGCGCAAGGGCGTCACGATCGCCTATTTGACGCTTCATGTCGGGCTGGGCACCTTCCGTCCGATGTCCGTCGACAAGGTCGAAGACCATGTGATGCACGCGGAGTATTATTCCGTTTCGCAGGAAACGGTCGACGTCTTAAACGCTGCGCGCAGCCGGGGCGGACGCATCATTGCCGTCGGCACGACTTCGTGCCGGACGCTTGAAACGCTTGGCACCCGGTTTGCGGGCGGGCAGCTCGAGGCTTGCAGCGGTTGGACGGATATTTTCATTTATCCGGGTTATGAATTCAAGGTCGTGGATGCCCTGATCACCAACTTCCATCTGCCCAAGTCCACGCTGGTGATGCTGGTGAGCGCGCTGGCAGGCAGAGAGCATATTTTGCATGCGTACGAAGAAGCGATCAAAGAGAAATACCGCTTTTTCAGCTTCGGCGACGCCATGTTTATTTATTAAGTCCGATCGAGCGGAATCTAAGAGGATGGTATCTATATGACTGCAGCAGTTTATTACGAACACATTAAAACATGCAAACAATCCGGAGCGCGCCTCGGCCGCGTCCATACCCCCCACGGGGTGATCGAAACGCCGACCTTCATGCCGGTCGGAACGCTGGCCACCGTCAAAACGATGAGCCCGGAAGAGCTGAAGGCGATGGACGCGCAAATCATCTTGAGCAACACCTATCACCTTTTCCTGCGCCCGGGCCACGATATCGTCCGGGAAGCGGGCGGGCTGCATCAATTCATGAATTGGGACCGCCCGATTTTGACCGACAGCGGCGGCTTCCAGGTGTTCAGCTTGAGCGAAATGCGCAAAATCACCGAGGAAGGCGTGCATTTCCGTTCCCACCTGAACGGGGACAAGTTGTTCATTTCTCCTGAAGTGGCGATGGAAATCCAGAACGCGCTCGGCTCCGATATCATGATGGCATTCGATGAGTGCCCGCCTTATCCGGCCGAATACGATTACGTCAAAAAATCGCTGGAACGGACGTCGAGATGGGCCGAGCGCTGCCTGAAAAGCCACGCGCGCCCGCATGACCAGGCGTTGTTCGGCATCGTGCAGGGAGGCATGTACGAGGATTTGCGCAAACAAAGCGCGCGGGATTTGACTTCCATGGATTTCCCGGGGTATGCTATTGGTGGACTCAGCGTTGGAGAGTCCAAGCAGCTGATGTATGAAGTGCTGGATTATACCGTTCCGCTCCTTCCGGACAACAAACCCCGTTATTTGATGGGCGTCGGTTCTCCGGATGCCTTGATCGAAGGTTCGATCCGGGGCGTGGACATGTTTGACTGCGTCCTTCCGACGCGGATTGCCCGCAACGGAACGACGATGACCAGCCAAGGACGGCTCGTCGTGCGAAACGCCCAATACGCCAGAGATTTTGGCCCTCTTGATCCTGCATGCGATTGTTATACTTGCCGGAACTATTCAAGAGCCTACCTTCGTCATTTGATCAAAGCCGACGAAACCTTTGGCCTCAGGCTGACGACGTACCACAACCTGCATTTCCTTATCAACCTGATGAAGCAAGTGCGGCAAAGCATCATGGAAGACAGGCTGCTTGATTTCCGCGATGAGTTTTTTGAGCAGTACGGTCTTCATGACAATGATAAAGGTTTTTAATCCGAAGGTTTTTCGGAAGCAGCTGAAACTGAAACGACGGGGTTAATCCATGAAAGGGGGGAAAGGGATGTTCGAAAAATTCGAAAGTTTTGAAATTGCGGCAGGCGCAGGCGGCGCGGCAAGCGGCGGAAGCAACTTCCTCAGCTTGATTTTGCCTCTCGTGTTGATGTTTGCGATTTTTTATTTCCTGCTTATTCGTCCGCAGCAAAAGAAACAGAAAACCCGGAACTCGATGCTCAGCGCATTGAAAAAAGGGGATAAGGTCGTTACGATCGGGGGCCTTCACGGGACGATCATGGAAATCACGGACGACATCGTCGTTTTGCGCGTCAATGACGTCACGAAACTGACGTTCGACCGGAATTCCATCAGCCATGCGATCAGCACGGCGGCAGAAGGCGAAAAATAAGCTGCAGCGACATAACGAATCACAAGATTACTTATGAATTCCATTCATCATGACCAATAAGCGACAATGGAGCCGGTATGCGGAAAAAATCCCTATGCCGCTTTCTTTGAAGCGTCCAACGGCATGATGAAATCGGTTATCGCAGCGAATATGCAGCATCGTTAGCCGAACCAAAGAGGCGGTTCCCGTTCAGGGAGCCGCCTCTTTTATCAGTTGTAAGTATATAACTCTCGTTATTACAATCCGCCGAACATTTTGCGCTGCCGGTGAAGCAGGGATTCGTTTTGGCTTCGCAAGGAAAGCTTGGCGAACAGAATGCCCGCATTGGAAGCGATGAGGCCGAGTATGGTGCCGGCGATCATATCCGTGAGCCAATGAATGCCCAGATAGAAGATGCTGAAAATCACGATGATGGCGCTTACCGTCGTCATGATGCCGAAGCGTCTGTTGCCGGAACGCAATCCCAAAACCATCATCGTTACCGAAATGGACGTATGGAGGCTTGGGAAGCAGTTGTTGATGCCGGATAAAGGCCTGTACTCCTGCTCGAAGTTCGGAAAGACCTCCAGCATGAGGAATGACGCTCCGGATGGCGGGTAAGACCACACCTCATTGACCGGGAAAAACAGGTAAAACGGAATCGCGACCGTATAATTGATGATAATCGCGAAGCAGGTGGCCAGCACGAACACTTTATTTTGATCGGAAACATAAACGCCAAGCGATGCGACAAGCAGCGATTGAAAAACCACCACGTAGAAAAAAACGAGGACGGGCGTAAGGTACGGGCTGTGGAAAAAGCCCTGAAAATGCTGCACGAAATGTCCTTCCAAGCCGAATACCCAAGGCGTGAAATCTTTATGGTAATTCATGTTTTCTTCGATCTGCAGCTCATATTTGTTCAGCAGAAGAATCCCTACCATGATGAAGAACAGCAGCAAAAACTTGCGCGAAGTAAGCAGCTCTTTAATAAACAGGTAGGCCGCTTTGAACGGGTTGCGGAGCGTACCCAGCCAGATCAGCAGAATCACGGCGACCGCCGAGGCGATGGATATTCCCTGCATGGATTGGTATATCAAATCAGAAAAAGCCTCCTCTTGTAAGAATCAAGTGAACTTAGTGTACCATATTTCAAGAGGAGAGGCCTTATCGATTCACTTATTTTTAAGGTTCACGCCGAACATGCCGCCGATGGCCGCCGAGGCAAACGCCGCGGCAAGCAGCAGCAGATCCCCCGTCTGCAAATGGCTGTCGAGCGCGAGAAAACCGATCATGATGATCAGCGCGCCGTACAAAATGCCCGTCAGGCCGCCTTGGTACCAGCCTCTTTTTCCTGCCCGCTTGCCTGCGACAATCCCCCCGAACAACGATGCAACCGCATGAACCACATAAATGTAGCGGGAAAGGCTTTGTTCGTCCATGCCGCTGGACCACAGCAGGAGAGAAAGGACAAGCGCGCCAAGCATCATCCAGAAAAAAGAATAGTAGAGCCCGGACAGAATCGGATTTGCGATCCGAAAAGAAAGCACGCGCCGGATCATGTGCATAACAGGAACCCCCTTCATCATTCTAGGATTTTTTCGTCAATCCCCTAAACCATAAGTTAATGTAAATCTATGTCCAAGCCTCCCGGGGTAGTACAAGTAATTTTCCAATTATTAATCCGCGCGGCAGTGCATGCCTGAAATGGACGAAGGCCAAAATACCCATATATCTTCCAACCATATCGCATCAAAGGGAGGGCTTGGGTGTGGCTGCTCACATTTTGGTCACCGTATTTCGGACGGTACTCATGTATTTTGTCATCTATCTGACTTTAAGGATTATGGGAAAACGGGAAATCGGAAAGCTTTCGATTTTCGATCTCGTCATTTCCATCATGATCGCCGAAATCGGCGTTTTTGTGCTGGAAGATATCAAGCGCCCGGTTTTCGACGGGATCGTGCCGATGATCACGCTGGTCATCATCCAATTGATCATCGCCATCGTCAGCCTGAAGAGCAGGAAAGTGCGTTTATGGTTCGAAGGCGAGCCGAGCATTCTTGTGGCCAAGGGCAAGCTCAACCGGGAGGAGATGCGGAAACAGCGGTATAATCTGGACGATTTGCTGCTCCAGCTGCGCGGGAAAAACATCCAAAACATCGCGGACGTCGAATTTGCCATTCTGGAAAACTCCGGACAGCTGACGGTCATTCCCAAATCCCCTTCCCCTCCGCGCGAGGAACCCCGGCAGCCGTTTGGCGGGAACGATTCCCGAACAAGCGGCGGCACGGCTTGGGCGCAGCCCGAGACAAAACGACCCGCAAATCCGCGGCAGGCGGGGAAGATTGCGGCAAACGGCGGATCCAGATCGAAAAAGCTCTTTTTTGCCCCGGCCGGAACCTTCAGTTTCGGCGTGCTTCCCGTTCCGCTGATCATGGACGGAAAAGTGCAGGACGACAATTTGCGGAAGCTGAGAAAAAACCGGTTTTGGCTCAAACATCAAATTCAGCAGCATGGCGTCAAAGAGTTCAAGGACGTATTTTTATGCTCGATCGACCCGAACGGCAAGGTATACGTCGACCCGAAATAAACCTTATGCCGCAGGTTTCCTCGGCTCGTCCGAGCCGAACCATTTGCCGATGACCGGCATTCTTCTCACGTCGCGCGGCGAGACCAGCTTCACGGCAAAAACCGTGACCAGGAACGCAGCCACGCCAACGAGCGCCGATGCAAAAAGCTGAATCCATCCGAAGCCGGCAAACGGAAAATGGCGGAAGGCATACGTCGTTAGGGCAGCCATGATGAGCATGGCGCAAAGCAGTTTCACCATGTCGAAAAGCTTGAAGCGGTAAGCGAGCAGCCGGCTGATGCTAAACCCGTGAAGGACGGTGACGACGATGCTGTTGATGATGATCGCGATGACGGCGCCGTAAATGCCGTATTCCGGCTGGGAAGACAAATACCAGATCAGAAACAGCTTGATCGAAGCGCTGACCAGCGTGTTGAACAACGCCCTTCCGGGGCGGTCCAATGCCTGCAGCGCGGCCTGCAGCGGGGCCTGTACATAGACGAAAAGCGCAAAAGGGGCCAGCATCCGCAGCATCCCCGCGATGTCCGCGCTGTTGTACAACAGCCGGCAAAGCGGTTCGGCGAGCACGTACATGATCACGGAGAAAGGAGCGCCCGTAACCAAGGCGAGCCGAATCGTTTGGTTGAGCCGCTTATGGATCGTCAGCTTGTCTTTGCGGGCAGCCGCTTCGGAAAGGGATGGAACCAGCGATACGGCCAGGGAAGAGGTCAACGCGCCGGGCAGGAGCAGGACGGGAATGATCATGCCCTGCAGCGCGCCGTATTGCGCGGTGGCGACGGACGTGGCGATGCCTGCGATGGCAAGGCTTTGCGCGGTGATAATCGATTCGAACAGGTAAGAAAAGGAACCGACCAGCTTGCCTGCCGTCACCGGAATGTTGATGCCCATCAAACGAGAAAACAAACCCGGGCTTGACGCTTGATTGCGCGAGCCTTTTTCGGTTTTGGCCAGCATTGGCCGCTCCTTGCGGAACTGCCATAACAGGGCGAGCAGCCCGAAAAATTCGCCGGCCGTTACCCCAAGCATCGCTCCTGCCGCGGCATAAGCAATCCCCTTGGGCAGCAGCAGATAAGCGAACCATAACGTGCAGCCGATTCTGGCCACGGTTTCGATGATGCTTGAGGCGGCGGAAGGGATCATGTTTTGCTTGCCTTGAAAATAGCCTCTGTAAACGGATGATACGGCAACGATGACAAGCATCGGGCTCATGCTGATAAACGTGTAGTAGACGCGCGAATCCGTCAGGATATGGCTCGTCACCCAGGGCGCAAGCCAGACGGAAAGCGCCATGAACAGAATGCCCAAACCGACGGTCAGCATCAGGCTGACGCGGAGGACGAATTCGGAATTTTGCGGTTTGTTCTCCGTTTCCGCTTCGGATATCAGCTTGGCCACCGCAAGCGGAATCCCGCCGGTGATGATGGTGACCAGCACCAGGAAAAAAGGATATCCGAGCTGGTAAATGCCGACGCCTTCGGCCCCGATGATGCGGGGCAGGGCGATGCGGGGAATAAATCCCAAAATCCTGTTGACGATCCCGGCGGCGAGCAAAATCATCGTGCCTTGGATAAACGTCTGCTTTTTCGATGTCCCCGTGCGAGGTGTTAGCTTGTTCAAATGCGCCACTCCCTTTTTCCGTGCCAGCTCTTTTGCTGCTGCATGCGTTGCGACAGACCTTTTGTATATGGATATGCCGGACTCGTCCATTCATACCAGGACATTTTTGCGCGAGGGTTTGGCGAAAACCGAAAAAAGTCTTGCAATCCAAAAGAAGGAATGGGGCCATGCGGAGTCGAATGTGGTAGTATAAAAGTATAACTTGGCAGGAAGACACCAGGGAGACGGGGAGGAGGGTGCGCCAGTGAGCCCGGAATATATGAGCGAAAGCGAGATGGATGCCGCCATTGAGGCGTTTTGCCGGAGCAAGGCGGAGGAATTCAGGCTTATCGGTTATGAACATGTGACCAGCAAAGACATCTGGAACTGCATCAGCAGCAAATACGAAAAGGAAGGCATTCCTCCTTTGTATAAGCTGACCAACGATATTCTCTCTCTGAAGGTAACGACATTTATGAACTTTATGACCATATCTGCATATAAAGGTTCCTCTTTCGATTAATGGAGAGGAACTTTTTCAGGTTGGCGGCTAAGCGGATAAGGCCTCTCTTCAAGATCCGGAAAACCTCCCGGCGGGCGGAAACGACAAATATTGATAAATTGACTGCTTTTTGACGCATGGCTATAATAGGAATATTGAGAACGAAAGGGGAACTAGGAACGGCATGAAAAGAATTGCTACTTTCATCATCGTCGTGCTCGTTGCTGCGGGAATCATGGCCTGGTCGACTCCGGGATTGCTGAACGGCGTCCGGCTCGGTCTTGATCTTAAAGGGGGCTTCGAGATTTTGTACGAAGCTTCGCCGCTCGAAGCGGGACAAAAGATTACGAAACAGTCCCTCACGCGTACGGCGGAAAGCCTGGAGAAGCGCGCCAATGCGCTTGGTACCAGCGAACCCGAAGTAACCACTGAAGGTACGAACCGGATTCGCCTTAAAATCGCAGGCGTAACCAACGAAGCCGAAGTCAGAAAGAAAATGAAGGAGCCGGCCTCGCTGACATTCCGCAGCGCGGATGGCTGCAAGGCGCCTGCGGAAAACGCGCAACCGAAAGATATATATTGTAAGGTCGAGCTGGTCGGCAGCGATTTTGTCGAAAACGGAGCTTCCGTAGGCTACGACCAACTCAACCAGCCCGTCATCGATATCAAGGTGAAGGACAAAAAGAAATTCGCGGATGTCACCAAACGTTTGATCGGCAAAAACCTGGCGATCTTCCTCGATGACAACATGCTGTCCGACCCGACGGTCCGTCAAGAGCTGACCGACGGCAAAGCCCAAATTTCCGGCAGCTATTCGATCGAAGAAGCCAAACAAATCCGCGACACGATCAATCTGGGCGCCCTGCCTTTGAAACTGACCGAAAAATATTCTCAAAGCGTAGGCGCGACGCTGGGCAAACAGTCGCTGCAAAAAACGATCGAAGCAGGCATCATCGGTTCCATCGTCATTCTGCTCTTTATGATCGCAATGTACCGTTTGCCGGGCATCATCGCCAGCTTCGGGCTGATCGTGCATACCTGGCTGCTCATCCTGGTGTTCGTCTGGGCCGACTTTACGCTGACCCTTCCGGGCGTAGCGGCGTTTATTCTCGGGATCGGGATGGCCGTCGACGCGAACATCATCACAAACGAACGGATTCGGGAAGAAATCCGCAACGGCCGCAGCATCACCTCGGCGGTCAAAGCGGGGAACAAATCCTCCTTCCGCACGATTTTGGACTCGAACATTACGACGATTATCGTCGGTGCGGTGATGTTCGCGTTTGGGACAGGCGCCGTCAAAGGTTTCGCCCTCGTCCTGATCGTCGAAATCGTGTTGAGCATTTTGACGAACGTGTATTTGACCCACTTCCTGCTTAGTTTGCTCGTCAAGGGCGAGCTGCTCAAAAAACCGAAGCAGTTCGGTGTAAAGGAGAGTGAGATCAATGCACTTTAAGAGAGAATTCGACTTCGTGAAGCTCAGCAAGCCGGCCTTTATCTTTTCGATCGTGCTGACGATCGCCGGCATTATCGCGCTTTCCGCTTTCGGTTTGAACTACGGCGTTGATTTCCGCGCGGGTTCGAACGTGGACGTGAAGCTGTCCAAAAACGTGACGGCTGAAGAGATACAGCCGGTGCTCAGCGCCATCGGAGTCGCCAAAGAAGACGCGCATATCACGCCGGGGGATCAGCGGGTGAACATCCGTTTCACGAAAGTGCTCCAGGAGGATCAGGACGAAAAGCTGAAAGCGGAAATTCAGAAGCTGGACAAGTCTGCATCCTTCGAAATCAACACCGTTGATCCGGAAATGGCCAAGGAGCTCGGCCGGAATGCGATCTATGCCGTACTCATATCCTGTATCGGGATCATCATATACGTAAGTATCCGGTTTGAATGGCGGTTCGCGTTAGCGGCCATCGTCGCGCTTTTGCATGACGCGTTTATGGTCGTAGCGATCTTCTCCATCTTCCGGCTGGAGGTCAGCCTGACGTTCATCGTCGCGGTGCTGACGATCATCGGTTACTCGATCAACGATACGATCGTTATTTTCGACCGGATCCGCGAAAACCTGCGTTTCGGCAAGCAGAAGACGCGCGAGGATTTGGCCAAACTGCTGAACCACAGCGTCAACCAAATGCTGATGCGTTCCTTGTATACGGCGTTTACGGTATTTATCGCCGCGTTTTTCCTGTTCCTGTTCGGCGGAGAATCGATCAAAATGTTCTCGCTGGCCATGGTCATCGGCCTGATCTTCGGGGCATACTCTTCGATCTTCATCGCAAGCCCGCTGTGGCTGCTCTTTAAGTACAAGCAAAAACCTAACCGGAAAGCGGTCAAGCCTTCCAAAGCGTAAGGTTCTTGTACAGGTGAAAGCCGCGTCCCATGCGACGCGGCTTTCGATCTTCCATGTGGAACTCATCAATGGCTTATTCACCTCGAAGAAACGGATGCAGGTGCGTCATAACCGTACGGATGACATCCATTTCAAAGAAAAGAATCGGCATGTTGGGACTGCCGGAGAGGAGGCAAACATGAGCACAGGGCGTTCACATTCTTCCGATACGGTCACTTGGGCGGGAATGATCGGCGATTTGTCGCTTGCCGTTCTTAAAGGGACATTAGGTTATTTCGGGGGAAGCAAGGCATTGCTTGGCGATGCGTTGTATTCCGCTTCCGATGCGGTGACAGCGTTGAACCGGCTCATTCCGCGCCGCATGTCCGCCAAAGCTTGGGGCGCAGGCAAGCAGCCGAAACGCTCGCACCGAACGGAGCCTTTGTTTGCGATCATTTTTGCGGTGCTTGTTCTGATGGGAGGGCTGCAGATCGCGATCGCTTCCATTCGGGAAATCGCTTCGGGAACCATCGAGATACCGGAATCGTTTACGCTCATCGCCATTTTTGTGTCGTTGGCCGTAAAGGAAGCCATTTTTCAATTCCAATACCGCTATTCGAAAAAGCAAGGCGACGGGAATCATACCGCTTATGCCGAAGAACATCGCTTTAGTTTGTATACTTCATTGACCGTCTGCATCGGCGTCTTTTTGTCCTTGGCAGGCGACGGTTTGCAGGTGAAAGCGCTGATGTACATGGATCCGGTTGCGGCTCTGATCGTGGCGGCTTTGGTGCTCCGCAAAGGGTACCTGATGATCGTGACATCCGTTTACGGTTCGCTTGTGGAGGAAACCCAGCAGGAGGACTCTCTGAATTTCATCGAGACCGTGCAGCGGGTACACGGCATCATCACCGTCGACGATTTGAAGGCAAGGGAGCAAGGACATTACGTAACCGTTGATCTGAAAATCAGCGTCAATCCCCGCATTACGGTGCTGGAAGCAAACGAAATCGCGGAGCGGGCCAAAAAACTGCTGATGAACCGCTTCGTGCATATCAGTGACGTGAATATCCAAGTCGTTCCTTATGATCCCGGCTATCCGTACAAATCCAATCATCAGCTTACGGATAATGACATGCCGACGCTGCTTCAATAACGCGTTGAATCGCGCATCGAAGGCGCAAGCCGGCAGGGAAAGAAAGGTGAAGACGATTGTTTGAATCAAAATATTCGTGGCAGACTCCTTCCGGACATGAAGAGACCGCACGAACTTTGGCTAAGCAGCTTTCGGTATCCCCATTGACCGCTTCGCTGCTGGCCTCCAGAGGCATCACCAGCCTGGACGATGCCGAAATGTTTCTCGGGGGCAGCCTTGACGCTTTGCATGATCCGTATCTGCTCCTCGGCATGGATAAAGCCGTACCGCGGATTCGGCAGGCGGTTGAACAGGGGGAACATATACTCATATACGGGGACTACGATGCGGACGGCGTTTCCAGCACTTCATTAATGATTTTTTTCATGCGGCATTTGAAGGCCTCTTTCGATATTTACATTCCGCATCGTTCCAATGAAGGCTACGGGTTACATAACCATGCGCTGGATTGGGCCCATCAGCAAGGCGTCAGCCTGATTATAACGGTGGACACGGGCATAAGCGCGGTAGAGCAAATCGCCTATGCCAACGCGCTTGGCATCGACGTGATCGTGACGGATCACCACGAAGCGCCCGAAGTGCTTCCCGAGGCGTATGCCCTCATCAACCCGAAGCAGCCGGGTTGCCCTTATCCGTTCAAAGGATTGGCGGGCGTCGGCGTAGCTTATAAACTGGCACAGGCCATACTCGGGGAACCCCCGGTGGAATGGACCGAAATCGTCGCGATCGGCACGATCGCCGATCTGATGCCGTTAACCGGGGAAAACCGCATTTTGGTCAGCCGCGGACTGGAATCCATGCGTCGCACCTCGTTTCCGGGAATTCGCGCCCTGATGGAGGTCAGCGGGATTGCGATGGGATCGGTTACGGCCACGAACGTGGCATTCGGGATGGCGCCAAGAATCAATGCCAGCGGCCGGCTGGACCATGCAGGTTCCGCCGTGGCTTTGCTGACGTCCGATGATGCGGACGAAGCGCAGCGGCTGTCCCATGCCTTGGACGATCTGAACAAGGAACGCCAGCAGGTCGTCGAATCGATCGTCGAAGAGGCGCTTGGGCAGCTGCAGCATAAATGTACGGACGGCAGCGTTCCGGACGTGATCGTTCTGGCAGGCGAAGGCTGGAACGTCGGCGTCGTGGGCATCGTCGCTTCGAAAATTTTGGAACGTTATTACCGTCCGGTCATTATTCTCGGCATCGATCCCGAAACCGGGATGTGCAAAGGTTCGGCGAGATCCATCCCGGGGCTTGACATTTACGAGGCGCTGACCTCCTGCAAAGAGCTGATGGACCATTACGGCGGGCACCCGTCGGCAGCCGGCATGAGCCTGCACAAGGATCAGCTTCAAGCGTTTGAAGAAGCTTTGAACCGGTTTGCCGCCGCAGCGATGACGGAAGAAGATTATATTCCCGTCACGGCTGCGGACGGCGAATGGAAATTATCCGACGTTCCGCTGGACGTCATCGACGAAATGGAGATGCTGGCGCCGTTTGGCATGGCCAATCCGGTGCCGAAGCTCATTTTCCGCGGAACCCGGCTCGTCGAAACGAGAAAGATGGGGAAAGACGGCAAACATCTGAAGCTGGTCGTCCGACAGGACGGCGCGCGGATGGAAGCCGTGGCTTTCGGCAGGGGAGATTTGGCGGACGTGCTGGAAGAGGGAATGACCCTGGACATTCTGGCCGAGGTTTCGGTCAACGAATGGAACGGGTCGCGGAAGCCGCAGCTTATGCTGCAGGATATGCGGATCGTGGGACCGCAGGTGTTCGATTTGAGGGATGCCAAAGAGCCATGGAGGCTCGTCCGGCAAATCTACGACCGGATATCGCCGCATATGCGGCTGGACCGCAAACAGATCGCGGCCGTATTTAATCCGCGCCTCGAAGGTTCCCCGAAATTGCATTTGAATGATTGCACCCTTTGGGTATATGATAAGAATGCTGGAATTTCGGCATATAACGACGCGGCCCATACCTATGACGCTGACCAGATTACGACTTTGTTTATGATACACGTGCCCGACTCCGCGGATCAGCTCGATACGCTGCTTGCCACGTTCAAAAACCTCTCCAACCTGTTCCTGCTCCACTCGGGACGGAATCAGGCGGAGAAGCTGACCGTGCCGAGCCGGGACCAATTCAAACTGCTGTATGTATTGCTGATGCGGATGGCTGCGGAGCCGATCAGGGAGAAGGAAGCGCTTCTCCGTCTCAGCCAGCAGTCCTCCGCGACATTGCGTATGGTATCGATGATGATGGACGTATTCGAGGAGCTTTCGTTTATTGAACGCCGTGACGGCCATATCGTGGTCATTCCGAAACCGCCGAAACGCGAACTGAGCAGTTCAGCGCATTTCTCCGCATTGGGCAGCCTGGCCGAAATGGAGCAACATTTGCTGTATGCGGGCACATCCCAATGCACGAGCTGGATGATATCCCGTTTGGAAGGCGCCAGCTAAACGCATGACCTTTCGTATAACACTTAGGAGGAGATTTATTTGGATTACAAGAAACATATTCGGGTCATTCCCGATTTCCCGCAGCCGGGGATCAGCTTCAAGGATATTACCACATTGCTTCAGAACGGAGAGCTGTACAAAAAAGCCATCGACGACCTTAAACAAATGGTTTCCGCTCTGAACATCGATGTGATTGCAGGTCCTGAAGCGCGCGGATTCGTGGTAGGCGCTCCTCTGGCCTATGCGCTTGGCGTCGGTTTTGCGCCGATCCGTAAAAGCGGGAAGCTTCCATACGAGACGATCGAGGTCGGTTATGATTTGGAATACGGCAAAGACCGTCTTGCGATGCATACGGATGCGATCCGCAAAGGACAAAACGTGCTGATTGCGGACGACCTGCTGGCGACCGGAGGCACGATTTCGACTTCCGTCAACCTCGTGCGGCAGCTGGGAGGGAATGTCGTCGGCGCAGCGTTCCTGATCGAGCTTTCGGCTCTGAACGGACGTGAGAAGCTGCCGGGGATCGAAGTGTTCTCCCTCATGGAATACGAAGATTAATCGCCAATAGCGAATACTTATAAGGATTGTCCGGGACTTACGTTTTCCCGGGAAATATTAGGAATACCTTCGGGTCGATTCAGACCTGAAGGTATTTTTTGCTTTGTGCCGCAAATATACATGGAGTAGGGGTGTTGTCCACTCGCCGGCATGGCCGCCGTCATGACCAGTTTTCCCCGGGTTGTACGCAGATTGTTGGAATGCTCGGCGGCGATACGAAATAGTGTTATAAGAGAGGATAAAAACTTCATATTTTTATAATAAACAGAAGAAATTCTCTGAGTATCCCGATTTTCTTCTCCTACCCCAAAAGCTGATGCCGTTCCGCCGTTTTTATCCTCAAGCCAAAGGAATGTCTGCCCGACAATCATGGAAAGGGAGCCGAAAACATGAAAATGAACAAAAAGGGAATGTCTGTCATTGTGTTGTCCGTGTTATTGTTGTCGTTTATGCTGAGCGCCTGCGGCGGAGGTGGAGCAAGCCCGAAAGAAAGCAGTGGAACGACGAAGGAAAACGGCGACGGAAAAACGCAAGAAAACGTCAGCAAAGCGGAGCCGGTGAAATTGGAATTTTGGACGATCTCGCTGCAGCCGACCTTTACGGATTATTTCAATAACCTGATCTCGGAATACGAAAAAAGCCATGAGGGCGTAACCATCGACTGGAAGGACTATCCTTACGATGCCGTTACCAACAAGCTGCTTACCAGCATTGCCAGCGGATCCAGTCCGGACGTGGTCAATTTGAACACGGAATTCGCGAGCCAAATGGGTTCCAAAGGCGCCGTAACCGATCTGAACGCCTTTTTGACCGATGAACAGAAGAAGTCTTATTTTGACGGCATCTTCAACTCCACCGTGATCGACGGTAAAGCCTACGCCCTCCCTTGGTACACCGGCACCGAAGTTCTTTTCATGAACACCAAAATCGTCAAGGCGGCCGGCCTGGATCCGGCAAATCCGCCGAAATCGCAGGATGAGCTGATCGCCTGGGCCAAACAGATCAAGGAAAAAACGGGGAAAACGGGATATGCGACGCAGTGGGTTTCCAACCTGTTCCCGAAAGAAGGCATCAAGATCCTGAACGAGGACAAAAGCGCAGCCGCATTTAATACGCCGGAAACGAAAGCGATCCTCGAAAAAACGAAACAGAAAATCGCCGACGGCGTCATCATGAAGGAGGATGTTCCGTTCACGAAGCAGATCCAGTATTATTCCAGCGAACAGGTGGCTTTCGAAATCGCAGGCCCGACGTTCATCAACTTCCTGAAAACCTCGGCACCGGACGTTTACAAAAATACGGTTGCCGTTCCGCTTCCGACAGGCAAAGCCGATGTGCGCTTGTCGAACAGCATGAACGTCGTCGTGCCCGCCAAGTCGAAGCACCCGAAGGAAGCGGTGGAGTTTGCGGCGTTCATTACGAATGCGGATAACCAGACGGCGTTTGCCAAAGCGGCCAATACGCTTCCGTCCACGAAAGAGTCCATTAAGGATCCGTTTTTTACGCAGTCGGACAACACGCTGGAAGCCCAGGCCAAAATCGCTTCGGCCAACAGCCTGGATAAAGCGGTCGATTATATGGTCGGCGTGCCGAACGCAACGGATATCAACGGGGCGATCGCCAGAGGCCTGCAAAAAATCATGCTGAACGACGCCGACATCGCTTCCACGCTGAACGCCATGGAGCAGGAGGTCAATCAGGTGTTGAAAAAGTAAACGGGACGGTGAATGCGGCATGCGCAGATGGGTGCGTTCGGAAGCCTTCTCAGCTTGGACGTTTATGGCGCCCGGGCTGGCTCTAATAGCGGTGTTTGTATTTTGGCCGATCATTTACGGGATTCCGCTGTCCTTTACCGATTATTCCGTCATTTCCGAAACCCACTATGTTGGCTTGGATAATTTCGTGAAGGCTTTTCAGGATCATAACTTTTTGATTTCGCTGTGGAATTCGCTTTTGTACGTCATCGTCGTGCCGGTGATCCAGGTTTTATCGATTTTGATGGCGATTTTGGTGAACGGGAACATACCCGGCGTCAAAATATTCCGTACGGCCTATTACATCCCGGTCGTGACTTCGATGGTGGCCGTCGCCCTGATCTGGAGCTGGCTGCTCAGCAGCAACGGCGTCGTCAATTTCCTGCTGATGAAAATCGGGCTTATCCATGAACAGGTTTCCTGGCTGTCGACCAGCAGCACCGCGTTGTTCGTCCTCATGTTCATTACGATGTGGAAAGGGCTCGGATACTACATGATGCTTTATTTGGCGGGACTGCAGGGCATCCCCTCGGATCTGTACGAGGCCGCCCGGGTGGACGGCGCGAGCCGCTGGCGTTCGATTTGGAGCATCACCGTGCCGCTGCTTCGGCCGCATATCCTGTTTTGCACGCTGATTTCGCTGATGGGGGCCATCAGAGTATTCGACGAGGTCTACATTTTGACCAAAGGCGGTCCGGGGAACTCGACGTTAACCTCCAGCGTTTACATTTTCCAAAAAGGCCTGGAGCAGTTCAACTTCGGGTATGCGTCGGCGCTGGGGCTGATCGTCAGCGTCCTGATCGGCGCGCTCAGCGTGCTTGTCTTCCGCTTTAACCGCAGAGGGGGTGTACATCCCTATTGATGGCGACGACGACTTATGCGAAAAAATGGTTGACGGGCGTGCGGCTTGCGGTCGTGTACGTCCTGCTGCTGGCGCTGGCCTTATTTATGATGGGACCTTTTCTGTGGCTGCTCAGCGTGTCGCTGATGCCCGGCAAAAACGTGTTTGCCAATCCTCCGGCCATCTTGCCGACGTTTATCGATTTCGATAACTACGTGAAAGTATGGCAGTTCATGAGTTTTCCGAAATACATTTACAACACGGTGGTCATTACGGCGCTAGGGGTGGTCAGCAATGTCGTTTTATCCGCATTGACGGCTTACCCGCTTGCGACCTTTCGCTTCAAAGGCAGAAATTTCGTGTTCGGGCTGCTGGTGGCGACGATGATCATTCCGTCTTCGACGGCCATGATCGTACACTATTTGACCATCCAGTGGCTGCATCTTACAGGTTCTTTTCTCGGGGTGGTGCTGCCTTCGGCCGTTTCGGTGTTCAACATTTTCCTGATGCGGCAGACCTTTCTGAGCGTTCCGACGGACATCCGGGATTCGGGCAAAATGGACGGCGCCTCCGAGTACCGGATATGGTGGCAGCTCGTGCTGCCGCTCGTCAAACCGGCGATCGCGGTGATCTCATTGCTGGAGATGATGGCGTTTTGGAACAACTTTTTGTGGCCGATCGTCGTGCTGGACGATCCGCAGAAGTATCCGCTTGCCGCGGCGCTGACGTTCCTGAACGGACAGTTTTCTTATAATTTCGGCTGGATCGCGGCGGGGACGATGATTTCGGTGCTGCCGATCATCATCGTATTCCTGTTTACGCAGCGGTATTATATGGAGGGCATCGCGGGAGCGATCAAAGGCTAGGCGGCGGGGGATGGACTTTTATATGAAAAAGGGAGCTTGTTAAGCGATGGGGAAGCTGCACAAAATCGTCTATATGCCGCTGGATGAACGGCCTTGCAATTACCAATTTCCTTACCTGCTGGCGCAGGGAACCGGCGTCCGCATGGCGCGCCCGCCCATGGAGATGATGGGACTGAAAAAAAGGCCGGGGGACACGGACCGGTTATGGGCCTGGCTTGAGGAACAGACTGCGGATGCGGACGGCGCCGTCATAGCGCTGGATACGCTGCTGTACGGCGGCATCGTCCCATCCAGGCTGCATCCTATGGAAGAACCGCAGCTCAGGGAACGTCTGCAAAAACTGCGGGGACTGAAGGAGCGCAATCCGGGTCTGAACATATTCGCCTTTCAGCTGATCATGCGCTGTCCCCAATATTCGTCCTCCGACGAGGAACCGGATTATTACGCCGATTGGGGGCGGGATATTTTCCGGAAAGGATACATCGGCCATCGGTCGGAGCTGGGGCTCGCTGCCCCCGGGGAACTGGAGGAGCTGGCGAAGATCGACAGCCGTCTTCCCGCCGGCGTTCTGGAGGATTATTTGCGCCGCAGATCCGTCAACATCGGGGCGATCGACTACGCGCTTCGGCTCGCTGCCGAAGGCGTCATCGATTTTATGGTCATCCCGCAGGACGATGCGGCGCTTTACGGGTACACGGCAAAGGACCAGCAGAAGGTGCGGGCCCTGATCTCGGAGCTCGATTTGGAGCTGAAAACGTACATGTACCCCGGAGCGGACGAAGTCGGCTGCACGCTGCTGGCCAGAATGGTCAACGAAAGCCTGAACGCCGTTCCGCTCGTGTACGCGAGGCTGGCCGCCGCCCGGGGAGCTTGGGTAACCCCGCTGTACGAGGACCGCGTTCTCCACGAAAGCCTGAAATGCCAAATCATGGCCGCAGGCGGTTTGATGGCGTCCTCGGCAGACGAGGCGGATCTCGTGCTGCTCGTGAACACGCCCGGGGAGACGATGGCGGAAGCAACCGTTCAAGAGGAGCCCGATTGGAGTGACGAGGTATCCCGGAACATCGTCGAATTGGCCGAATACGGGGATTACATGCTTCGCCGCAAAGGAAAACCCGTGGCCGTAGCCGATGTGGCTTACGCAAACGGCGCGGATCGCAAATTGCTGAAGCTGCTGAGGCACAAAGGTCTTCTCTTCGAATTGGCGGGTTATGCCGGCTGGAACACGAGCGGAAATACGCTGGGAACGGTCATCGCGCAGTCGTTTTTGTACCTTCGTTTCGGCCGGACGCCGCAGCATCTGGATTTTTTGGGTCTGCGCTACGCGGAGGATTTGTGTTACTGCACCGTCGTCCGCACGAAACTGAATCAAGGCGAAGTCGAAGCGATGGGGCTCAGCCGATTTCAGCTGGACGGACCGCGGGGAAAAGTTGCCCGGCTGGTGCGGGAGCGTCTGGCGGATGAGCTCCGGCAGCGCATTGACGGAAGCGGGGGACGCGTCGAAATAACGGATTGCTTCCTGCCGTGGAACCGGACCTTTGAAGCGGGGCTAAGCGTTCGTTATTATCCGCCGGATGAGGAAGGCTAAGACTGCATCGGGTTCCAGCCCCGGCATGTTTATTCGGATTTGGCAAAAGCATAAAAAACAGAGCCGGCAGCGCCCCTTACAAGGGCTTGTCCGGCTCTGTTTATTTGGGATCAGTCTGGAGTCTTTTCAACAAGTTCGTCGTTTTTTTCGTTGGAAAGGCCAAGCACGTCAATCAGCTTGAAGAACAAGCTCAGCAACATGCCCACGATCGTTGCCAGCGCCATCCCTTTCAAATGGACGTTGCCGATATCGAGCTGCACGCCGCTGATGCCGACGACAAGCACGAGCGTGGCAAGGATCATGTTCGTCGGTTTCGAAAAATCGACCTTTTGCTCGACGAAAATACGCAGGCCCGAAGCGGCGATGACCCCGAAGAGCAGCAGCGACACGCCGCCCATTACAGGAACGGGGATGTTCGCGATGATCGAAGAAAACGTCCCCGAGAAGGACAGCACGATAGCGATCACGGCGGCCCCGCCGATCACGAACACCGAGTAGACCTTGGTCAGCGCCATCACCCCGATGTTTTCGCCGTACGTCGTGTTCGGCGTAGAGCCGACGAATCCGGACAGGACCGTCGAAATGCCGTTGGCAAGCAAAGAACGGTTCAAGCCGGGATCTTTGGACAAGTCTTTGCCGACGATGTTGCTTGTGACCAGCAAATGACCGATATGCTCGACGATGACGACCAGCGATACCGGTATGATGGTAAGAATCGCTTCCAGATCGAATTTAGGAGTGGTAATCGTCGGCATCGAAATGAGATGCGCGCTTGCGATGGCGCCTTTGTTGATCATGCCCGGCATAAAGTAAGCGACCGCGTATCCGGTGACGATCCCGATCAGGATGTGGATGATCTTCGGGAAGCCGCGGAACAGCACCGCGCCGATGACGGTAACGCCAAGCGTCGTCATGGACAGGATGACGGCGTTGGGGTTAAACCAATCCGCCGAAGCCCCGTTCTGCGGGATCAAACCGGCCATGCCGGCTGCGGTAGGCACGAGTTCAAGGCCGATCGTGGCGACGATGGCGCCCATGGCCGCGGGAGGGAAAACGACGTCGATCCATTTCGTTCCGGCGTATTGCACGATCAGTCCGACGACGATGAAGATGATGCCGGTAACGATAAACGCCCCGAGCGCGAGCGGATAGTTGTCCGTATCTTTCAGCAGTACGGCTTGCACAGGCGAAATAAACGCGAAGCTGGAGCCGAGGTAGGCGGGGATTTTTCCGCTGCAGATCAGAATGTACAGCAGGGTGCCGATGCCGTTCATCAGCAAAATCATGCCGGGGTCGACGCCGAACAGGTTAGGCACGAGGACCGTGCTGCCGAACATGGCGAACAGGTGCTGCAGGCTGAGAAGGAATCCCGGGCCAAGCGGAAGCCTTTCATGGACTTGAATTTCGCGTTGCAAGGTTCTTCACTCCTAAATATGAAATATTTTCGTATCTCGAATTGCATTCAATGAACTAGATTAGCTAAGATGCCGACATTTTTCAATCATTTTTTTATGTGATTATGGCCAAATTCGATGATAAAAATTGACGAAAAACCAAAAACATCGGAATGTTCCGTCCAAACCTCCCTGTTCCTGGCACGAAATATTGACGCGGAGCCTTTCAAGCGTCATAATTATAGGAAATCTTATTTGACCAGGGAACCTGCTTAGGATAAACGTTTGCGGGTTCTATTTCATATAGAAGGGAAACGGAAACGACTAGAATGGGCATAGAGCGATTACTTGAAAAGGCAGGAGCCTATATCAAAGAACCGGATTTGAGCCGCATCCGCGAAGCCTATGAATTTGCGGAGCAAGCTCATCACGGACAGGTGCGCAAATCCGGCGAACCCTATATTCTGCATCCGCTGGCGGTTGCAGAAATTGTCGTGGGCTTGATGATGGATACGACATCCATCGTCGCTGCGCTGCTGCATGATGTCGTTGAGGATACGACCGTATCGCTGGAAGAAATCCGGGACAAGTTCGGCGACGCCTGCGCGATGCTGGTTGACGGATTGACCAAACTGGAGCGTATCCAGTTCCGTTCCAAAGAAGAGCAGCAGAACGAAAATTACCGCAAAATGTTTATCGCCATGGCGCAGGATATCCGGGTCATCGTGATTAAGCTTGCGGACCGGCTTCATAATATGCGTACTTTAAAATACCAGTCGGAGGAGAGCCAGCGGCGGATCGCGTACGAAACGCTCGAAATTTTTTGCCCGATTGCGGACCGGCTCGGTATTTCGGCGATCAAAAGCGAAATGGAGGACCTGTCGCTTCGCTATCTCAACCCTCAGCAATATTACCGGATCGCCAACCTGATTCATAAAAAACGCGCCGAACGGGAACAGTTTGTCGAAAACGTCATCGCCAAAATCCGCGAAAAGCTGGACGAAATGGGGATCGAAGGCGATCTGTCCGGCCGGCCGAAGCATATATACAGCGTTTTTAACAAAATGACGTCCAAAAACAAGCAGTTTAACGAAATTTACGACCTGATCGCGATCCGGGTCATCGTCGACAACATCAAGGATTGTTATGCCACGCTCGGCATCATTCATACGTTATGGAAGCCGATGCCCGGACGGTTCAAAGATTACATCGCCATGCCGAAGGCGAACATGTACCAATCGCTTCATACGACGGTGGTCGGCCCCAACGGGGAACCGACGGAAGTGCAGATCCGGACGTGGGATATGCACCGGACGGCCGAATACGGGATCGCGGCTCACTGGGCGTATAAGGAAGGGACGACGCCGGCCGGAGGCAATTTTGAAAATAAAATGACTTTCTTCCGGGAAATTTTGGAGCTTCAGCATGAAGCGAAGGATGCTTCCGAGTTCGTGGAATCCCTTAAGATGGATTTCTTTTCGGACCTCGTATTCGTGTTCACTCCGAAGGGCGAGGTTATTGAGCTGCCTTCAGGATCCGTGCCTCTCGATTTTGCTTACCGGATCCATACGGAGGTCGGAAACCGTACGATCGGAGCGAAGGTGAACGGGCGGATCGTGCCGCTGGACCATCGCTTGAAAACCGGAGACATCGTCGAAATCCTGACGTCCAAGCACTCCTACGGACCCAGCGGGGACTGGCTGAAGATTGCCCAGTCTTCCCATGCCAGAAGCAAAATCAAGCAGTGGTTCAAAAAGGAAAAACGCGAAGAAAACGTCGAAAAAGGCCGCGACATGATCGAACGAGAGCTGAAAAACCGCGGGCTCGATCCTGCCGAATGGACCACGGACGACAAGCTGCTGGAAGTCGCCAAAAAGTTCGCCTTCAACGACGTGGAGGACATGCTGTCAGGCATCGGATTCGGGGGCATCACGGCCGCCCAAATTTGCACCCGCTTGACGGAACGCCTCCGCAAAGAGCAGGAAGAAGCCAATCTGCTGGAGCTGACGTCGGAGAAAAAGGAAATCAAAGCCCCGTCGGAAAAACGATCCCGCCCGACCAACGGCGTGCGCGTCAAAGGAATCGACAATTTGCTGGTCCGTTTTGCGCGCTGCTGCAACCCTGTGCCGGGGGACGATATCGTCGGTTACGTTACCCGCGGACGCGGCGTTTCCGTACACCGCTCGGATTGCCCGAACATTCAGGCGTCGGAGGAAAGCGAGGATGCAGCCCGCGTGATCGAGGTCGAATGGGAGACGGAAATCGAAGCGAATTACAGCGTCGACATCGAAATTACGGGCCATGACCGCAACGGCCTGCTGAACGAGGTGCTTCAGGCGGTATCCGAAAGCAAAACGAACATTTCCGCCGTCACCGGACGTTCGGACAAAAACAAGATGGCGCTGATCCACATGACCATCCTGATCCGCAACACGGATCATCTCCATTCGGTCGTGGAGCGGATCAAACGCGTCAAAGACGTTTATACCGTGCACCGGATCATTCAATAACATTCATCATTCAGCAAGCGGAGGGAATCGCAGCATGAGAGTCGTCGTTCAGCGCTGCAAGGAAGCGCAGGTTACCGTGAACGGAGAAATTACCGGCCGGATCGGCCAAGGTTTGATGGTCCTCGTAGGGGTTACCCATGAAGATACGGAAAAGGATGCGCAATATTTGGCCGACAAGGTCGCGGGCCTGCGCATTTTCGAGGACGGGGAAGGCAAAATGAATTACAGCGTCACCGATGTGGGCGGGGGGGTTTTGTCCGTCTCGCAGTTTACGCTCTACGGCGATTGCCGCAAAGGCAAACGTCCGAATTTTATGGCTGCGGCCAAACCCGATCGGGCGCTTGAGCTGTACGAACGTTTTAACCTCGAGCTGTCCGCCAAAGGGCTGCAGGTCGAAACCGGCATTTTCGGCGAGATGATGGATGTCGCGTTTACGAACTGGGGTCCCGTCACGTTGATCATCGACAGCAAAACGACGGCATAAACCGGCGTCCCCAAGGGAATGCTGAAATATAGAACATCAGCAATTATCCGAAGGAGCCGTCCTATTTATGCGCCAATCTTTCCAAGGATCTGCACTAAAGCAGCTGCCGCTTATTCCGCTTGAATCCGTGAAAGAAGCGGTCAAGCTGGAGCAGGCAAGGAAAATTCCTTTTCCTTTATGGCATGGATACGACAAGGGAAAAGGATCGCTGCCTTACCGCCAGCGCTAACAATCGAACAGTACCCATGCAAAGCAGGGCTTCCAGCATATCGGAACCCTGCTTTTTTAAATGATGGTTACACCGGTTTTCTTTGGGGTAATTACAGAGCATAAAGGCAAACCAGAATCCTTCCGGAAAAGGAGGCAATGATCATGTCGAAACAAATTCAGGCATACTTCAAAACGGAAGACGACGCCGAGCAAGCGAAAACGAAATTGATCGGCATCGAGACGGAGCATTTGGAGGTCGGCCGGCTCGGGACTGCGCTGGAAGGCAACAGGCGGATTCTGCTCCCGTTTGCCCCGGCGGGGATGACAGGCAATGGTGTATCGACCGGTTCCGCATCGGCTGCCGGCGTTTCCGGGGCGGCCTATACTCCTCCGGTGGTGATGTCGGTCGATGATGACGAGGGCGCGCGAGACCGGGATGGCGATGCAGCCGGGGAATCACCGGTGGAAAACCGGACCGCGGAAGACGTGCTGCTGCCGGATTCCATGGATTTGTACGCGGATCGTTACGATGATCTTGAATACGTGCTTTCCTGCAAAGTGCGGGATGAGGATTATGCAAAAGTCGTCAACACGCTGCGCAATCACGGAGGTCACGTCGAAATCTTTGAGGAATGAGTAAAAGCCAGGCTTTTTTAAAGCGGTTTCTTATTTGTAATATAACTGTAATATAAGCTTCATCATCCTTTAATATAGCCTGCTTATAATAACAGCATGACCCCCTTTTTTAATATAAAGTCTTTTGGACCTACAATCGGATTGTAGGTTTTTCTTTTGCCTGCCCCTTGACTTTAGTAAAGCAGTTCATTACAATCTAAAAATAATCCAAAAACCGATTCGATGACGGGACCAAGTAGTCCGCGCCCCACCATGCAGAGAGGAATCCCTTAGGCTGGAAGGATTCTATGGATGACCGGATGAATGACTTCCCCGAGAACACGCGTCGAAAACCGAGGAATCTGTGCGATCCTTGCCAGTAGACGTGCTGCGCGTAACGGGCGTTAAACGTATGAGCGGATACGCTATATCAGCGGGTCCGGAATGTGGGTGGCACCACGGGAGATTGATCGATCCAATCCCTCGTCCCTGTTTGCTTATTGAAGCGGCAGGGCGAGGGATTTTTTGCATACCCGGCGGCTTTTGGCCCGTACTTTGATAAGCGATATGAAATACGAAAAGAAACATTCAAAACCGTATTTTGGCAAATGTTGAGCTTTGCTGCGAAATTTGCGAAAAATACATGGAGCAGGAGGTAGAACGATGGCTTACCAAAAACCGACAGGCACGCAGGACTTTTTGCCTGGAACCGTGGAAAAATGGCAGTCCGTCGAGGAAAAAGCCAGAGACTTGTGCCGGCGGTTCAATTACCGCGAAATCCGCACGCCGATGTTCGAGCAGACGGAATTGTTTGAACGCGGCGTCGGCGAAACGACGGATATCGTCGAAAAAGAAATGTACACGTTCAAGGACAAAGGCGACCGCAGCATGACGCTTCGTCCGGAGGGAACGGCGGGGGTCGTCCGTTCTTACGTAGAGAATAAGCTTTACGGGGAACCGGACGTCAGCAAACTGTATTACATCGGACCGATGTTCCGCTACGAACGTCCGCAGGCCGGCCGTTATCGGCAGTTCCACCAGTTTGGCGTCGAAGCCTTCGGCGCGATCGATCCGGCGATCGATGCGGAAGTGGTATCGCTTGGTTACCAGTTCTGCAAGGAGCTAGGGCTGCAGGGCGTGAAGGTAGAGATCAACTCCGTCGGCAACCCGGCGAGCCGCGCGGCATACCGCGAAAAGCTGCTGGAATTCCTCACTCCGATGAAGGACCGTTTGTGCAAGGACTGCCAATCGCGGATGGAGCGAAATCCGTTGCGCGTGCTGGACTGCAAGGTCGATCGGGACAAATTCGTCGACGCGCCTTCGATTCTCGACAGTTTGGACGAGGAATGCACGACCCACTTTGAACAGGTCAAACGGTATTTGACGGATATGGACGTGGATTTCGAGGTGAACCACCGTATGGTTCGCGGCCTTGACTATTACACGCATACGGCTTTCGAATATAAAGCGCAGGGCATCGGCGCGATCGACACGATCGGCGGCGGCGGCCGCTACAACGGCCTCGTGGGCGAAATCGGCGGGCCGGATCAGCCGGGGATCGGATTCGGGCTCGGGCTCGAGCGCATCTTGCTGATCGTCGAGAAGCAGGAAATCGACCTGAACGCCGTTAAACCGCTGGACGTTTATTTCGTCGCGCTCGGCGAAGCGGCCGACCGGGAAATCACGAAGCTGCTGTATCTCGTCCGCAAGGAAGGATTGTCGGCCGAACGCGATTACCTGGGAAGAAAGATGAAGGCCCAAATGAAATCAGCGGACCGTTTTAACGCCAAAGTGACGGCGATCCTGGGCGACGACGAGCTGCAGCGGGGCGAAATCGCGCTGAAATCGATGGCGACCGGCGAACAGCAGACGGTAAAGCTGAGCGAGCTTGCAACGAAACTAAAGGAAATCGCCGAATAGGCATACCAAATATAAAAGGAGTTTGAGAATCATGCTTAGGACCCATCAATGCGGAAGCCTGACGACAGGCCACATCGGAGAAACCGTAACACTGAACGGCTGGGTGCAAACCCGCCGCGACCTCGGGGGCGTATTGTTCATCGACCTGCGCGACCGCAGCGGCGTCGTGCAAATCGTATTCAACCCCGCTTATTCCGGGGAAGCGCTGGCGATTGCCGACAAGGTGCGCAGCGAATACGTGCTGGCGGTTACCGGTAAAGTCGTCAAACGCGATCCGGAAACGATCAACCCGAACCTTGCCACAGGCGAAATCGAAGTTCAAATCACCGAGATCGAAGTGCTGAACGGCGCCAAGACGCCTCCGTTTTTCATCGAAGACGGCGTAGAAGTCGACGAGTCGCTTCGCCTGAAATACCGTTACCTGGACCTGCGCCGCCCGGAAATGCAGAAAACGCTGCTGCTCCGCTCGAAAGCTTCGAAGATTTTCCGCGACTTCCTGGACGGCGAAGGGTTTATCGAAGTGGAAACGCCGATCCTGACCAAAAGCTCCCCGGAAGGCGCACGCGATTATCTCGTGCCAAGCCGGGTGCATGAAGGCGAATTTTTCGCTTTGCCGCAATCCCCTCAGCAGTATAAACAGCTTCTGATGGTGGGCGGCATCGAGCGTTACTTCCAAATCGCCCGCTGCTTCCGGGACGAAGACTTGCGCGCGGACCGTCAGCCGGAATTCACGCAGGTCGACATCGAAACGTCCTTCATGAGCCGGGACGAGCTGCTGGGCATGATGGAAAAACTGATGGCCCGCCTGTTCAAGGAAACGATTAACGTCGACATTCCTTTGCCTTTCCAACGCCTGACCTACGCTGAAGCGATGGACAAATACGGCTCCGACAAACCGGACCTTCGTTTCGGGCTGGAACTGATTCAAGTCAGCGACCTGGTTGCGTCGAGCGGCGTCAAGGTATTTGCTTCGGTCATCGAAAAAGGCGGAGAGGTCAAAGTGCTAAACGCCAAAGGCTGCGGCACGTGGAGCCGGAAGGAAATCGACGATCTGGGACCGTTCGCGGCCCGTTACGGCGCCAAAGGATTGGCATGGATTCAAGTCAAGGAAGGCGAATTCAAAGGGCCGATCGTCAAATTCTTTACCCCTGAAGAGATCGAAGCGCTGAGAGAGCGCACCGGAGCCGAGGAAGGCGACCTGCTGCTCTTCTCCGCCGACAATAAAAAGGTCGTTGCCGACGTGCTTGGCGCACTCCGCCTGAAAATCGGCAAACAACTCGGCCTGATCAACGAAAACGAGTTCAAATTCGCCTGGGTAGTCGACTTCCCGCTGCTGGAGTGGGATGAAGAAGAGAAACGCTACGTCGCTCTCCACCATCCGTTCACCCGTCCGCGCGATGAAGACCAGCATCTGTTTGAAACGAACCCGGGTCAAATTCTGGCTCAGGCGTACGATATCGTGCTGAACGGTTATGAAGTCGGCGGCGGTTCCATGCGGATCTACAAACGCGACATGCAGGAAAAAATGTTTGCGGCGCTGGGATTGTCGCCGGAGGAAGCCCAAGACAAATTCGGCCATCTGCTCGAAGCGTTCGAATACGGCACGCCGCCGCACGGCGGAATCGCCTTCGGCCTGGACCGCCTCGTCATGCTTTTGGCCGGCCGCAGCAATCTGCGCGAAACGATCGCGTTCCCGAAAACGGCAAGCGCCACGGATCTGCTGATGGACGCGCCATCGCCGGTCGATGCGTCCCAGCTTGAGCAGCTTCATATCAAAGTGGCGAAAAAACCTGCAGAGAAAAAAGTGAATGCTTAAATAAAGGGAGGCCTCCATACTCTATGCTCAACCAATTTTCCCGGACGGAACTGGCCATAGGACCGGAAGGTCTGGAAGCGATGAAAAACAGCACGGTGGCTGTCCTCGGAATCGGCGGCGTAGGCTCCATTGCGGTGGAGGCCCTCGCCCGCACGGGCGTCGGCAAGCTGATCCTGATCGACAAGGACGTCGTGGACATTACCAACATTAACCGGCAAATCCATGCGCTCACGACGACGATCGGCCAGAAAAAAGCCGATTTGATGGTGGAACGGATCAAGCTGATCAACCCCGAATGCGAAGCGATCGCCTTGAATATGTTTTATACCGAGGAAACCTGCGAGGAGCTTTTCAAATACGACCTGGATTACGTGCTGGACGCGTCCGATACCGTTTCGTACAAAATCCATCTGATCAAGGAATGCCTCAAGCGAAAAATTCCGATCATCTCCAGCATGGGCGCGGCCAACAAAATGGACCCGAGCCGCTTTCAGGTCGCAGATATTTCCAAGACGACGGTCGACCCGATCGCCCGCGTCATCCGCACCAAGCTGCGCAAGGAAGGCATCAAAAAAGGCGTGAAGGTCGTCTTTTCGACCGAAGAGCCGATGAAGCCGCGGGTGGACGTGACGGAAAAAATCGTGCCCGAAAATGCTCCGGAAATCCGCAAAGCGAAGCAGCCGCCGGCCAGCAACGCGTTTGTCCCGCCGGTAGCCGGACTTATCATGGTCGGCGAGGCCGTCAAGGATCTGCTGAAAAAGGCCGGGATCCGGGTGTAAAGAAAATCCCTTCCTTAAGCCAGAATGTGGTACAATCAAAAGGCGTGAAAAGTCGAGAAAAACCGACAATCACGCCTTTTTGTTTCATGCCCGGCAATGAGGGGTCATTTGCCGGAGGGTTCGACATAGAGAGAGAAAAAAGGGGGATTTTTTTGAGACAAGGTTTTTGGCGGAATCGTCTCGGCCTCAGGCCGGGAGACAGCTGGAAAAAGGAACTCATCGCCGGAGCCGTAGCTTATTTTTCGGTTGTGTACATCGTGATGGTGAACGCGAACATCCTGCATGATGCAGGCATGCCGCTGAAGGCGGCGATGATCGGAACCATTTTGGCATCGATCGTCGGCTGCTTGCTGATGGCGTTCGGCGGAAAATCGCCGATCATCGTCGTGCCGGGCATGGGGATCAATGCTTTTTTTACCTATACGCTGGTCCACTCGATGCGTTTAAGCTGGCAGGAGGCTTTGATGGTGGTGACGGTGACGGGCGTTTTGTTCACGATCGTGGCGTTTACGTCCCTTTACCGGATCATCAGCGAGGCGATACCGCATCATTTGCAGCATGGCATCACCGTCGGGATCGGCTTGTTCCTGACCTTTATCGGTCTTCAGAAAAGCCAAATCGTCATCGCGCATCAAACGACGTTTGTTACGATCGGCCATTTCAGCGATCCTTCGGTCATCGTATCCTGCATTACGCTGCTACTGGCGTTGATCCTGTTTATCCGCAACGTCCAAGGCGGCCTTTTGATCGCGATCCTGGCAGGCACCGGGCTGGCTTATCTGCTTGGAGCGGTCAAACCCGTACAGCAGACGGAGTCTGGCCGCCTGTTCGAATCGTACGGGACCTTATTCGGGCAGCTTTCCTGGTCGGGAATCGGCAGCCTCGTGTTTTGGATCGCGGTGTTTTTGCTGCTTTTGATCGTCGTGTTCGAAAACATCGGCCTGATCGCGGCCCAAACCCGGATGATCGGCCGTCCCGGCAATTTCAGGGGAAGCCTGCGGGCGTTGGCGCTGACGAATATCGTTGCCGGCGTTTTCGGCAGCAGCCCGATGGTCGCTTCGGCGGAGACAAGCGCGGGGATCGCGGCCGGCGGACGGACAGGCCTTACGGCGCTCGTATCGGGCGCGTTATTTGGAGCGACGTTCTTTTTTATTCCGCTGCTCGCCTACATTCCGGACAGCGCGATCGCTCCGGTCCTGATCGTGATTGGCGGACTGATCGTGCAGAACGTGAAGGAAATGGATTTCAGCGATATGACCGAAGCGTTTCCGGCCTTTTTGATCATGGTGATGATCCCTTTCACATACAGTATTGTGGATGGCATGGCTTTCGGATTCATCGCGTACCCGCTCGTCAAAATCGCCCGGGGAAAAAGCAGGGACGTTTCTCCGGTGCTTTATATCATCGCCGCTTTGTTCGTTGTCAACTTTGTGGTGCATGCCCTGCTGTAATACTGAAGCAAAGGTAGAGGCAACGGGCCGCTTGCTTGCAGCAGGCGGTTCCTTGCTTTTTCAAGCAAACGAGATTCGGGGGAGGAGATGCCATATGACGCTTATACAATCATTTACCGAAGGACAGGAAGTTACGGGGTTTTATTTATTAAAAACGGCGATGGTCAAACAGACGAATTCCACGCCGCCCAAAGATTATTTGGATCTTGTCCTTGCGGACGCCAGCGGGGAAATTCCGGCTAAATTTTGGGATGCATCCGCGGCGGACAAGGAAACCTTTTTTGCACCCATGCTCGTGAAAGTGCGCGGCGTCGTGCAGCTGTACCGCGAGCGGCTGCAGTTCAAGGTGAACAAAATCCGGCCCGCAACGGATGAAGACGGCCACAACATCACCGATTTCGTACGGTCCGCGCCGGTTCCGCCCAATGATCTGGTTTATACGATCAAAACGGCGGCGTATACGATTCAGGACACCGAAATCCAGATGATTATCGACCACTGCCTGAACAAAATCGGGGATAAATTAATGCATTACCCGGCCGCCAAAGGCATGCACCATGCTTTTTACGCCGGTCTGGCCTATCACATCGTACGCATGCTGGAGTTAGCCGAGTTTATTTGCAAGCAGCGCCCTTTCCTCAATCGTGATTTGCTTGTGGCGGGCATCATCCTGCATGATATCGCCAAAACGGAGGAATTGACGGCGGAGCTGGGCATCGTCAGCGAATACAGCTTCACCGGCAAACTGCTCGGACATATTCCGCTTGCCGCCAGTTGGGTGACGGAAGCCGCGATGACGATCGGGGCGGACGTGAATTCGGAAAAAATCGTGTTGCTGCAGCATATGATTTTGTCGCATCATAATTTGCCGGAATGGGGCAGCTCCGTTCTGCCGCAAATTCCCGAGGCGCTTGCGCTGCACTTGATCGACCAGATGGATGCCAAGCTGCAGGCGGCGGAGGATGCGATCTCGATGATGCCGTCCACGGATGATTGGTCCGCGCCGGTAAGGGCGCTTGAGAACAAATCGTTTTACCGGGCCAAAGGAAACGAATGATGGGGGGGGAACTTCCGATGCAAAAAGCAGGCTATTCAGCTTCCGAAGGACACGCCGAAAAGGCGTTCATCCCAGACCCCGACGGTGGGGGAAAGCCGGCGCTCCGGGTCATGACGTACAACATTCATCATGGCGAAGGAATGGACGGCGCTTTGGACCTGGGGCGGATTGCCGCCGTGATTCGCGGCACCCGTCCCGATCTTGTGGCGCTGCAGGAGGTGGACCGCCATTTGTCCAGAAGCGGCAGCGTAGACCAGGCCGCGGAACTGGGAAGACTGACGGGCATGGACCACCGGTTCGCGAAGGCGATCGCTTTTGACGGAGGCGAATACGGAATAGCCGTTCTCTCCAAACTTCCGATTGCCTCGGCGCATACGCTGACGCTGCCGAACGAACCGGGAGGAGAGCAGCGCGTGCTGCTTGTCGTTCAGCTGGCTCCGGAACACGGCCTTCCGTCATTCGTGTTTGCTGATACGCATTTGGAATGGCAGGAAAACGCCGAGCTGGCCGAACAGATCCGGTTGGCGCAAGCAAACGCGATCCAAAATGAGCTCAAGGACAAAACGCCGTTGATTCTGGCTGGGGACATGAACGCGCTGCCGGATTCCGCGACGATGCGCGTTTTTGCGGAAAACATGGCGGACGCTACGGCCCACATCGGACCTACCCATGCCGAAGACGGCAAAATCGACTATATCCTGTTCGAGGAAAACAGCGGGTGGAGGCTGGTTGGCGCTCAGGCGATCGAAGAGGATACGGCGTCGGATCACCTTCCCGTTCTCGCTGTATTGGCGTGGGATCCGGTAAAGGCATGACGCAGCAAAAAAACCGAAACAGGTCTCTTGCGGAAAGAGTCCGTTTCGGTTCTATGAAAAAAAGAATGATGATTTGCATAATTTAATGAAACATGTTGCATGTGACATACGTATATGATACTATATAATGTACCCTTAAAATGATACCATATAGTCATTAACATTATAGCATATTTTCTCATTTGCGTCAATATTCATTTGAGGGCCGTCAGTGTCAAGCTAGCGTGGGCAGTCATTTAAGATGCCTGGAACGCGAACCCCGAAGGAACCTCTTCCTTGTAAGCGCTTTGCTTCGTTCTTTCATCAAACACAAGTGATTTGTCAGAATTTTTTGCCGTTATCCGCGAAGTGCTTTGAGTGCCATACCCGTTGTGCTGCTTTGCTTCGGTCCTTGCAGCATGCGAATCATTCCAGCGATACAACCCTTGACCTATTGCGTCACGTTCTTGAGCAATTGCCGCATGTTTATCGACTGCTGCGGCGTTGCCTGCTTACTCGCTTGTCCTTCAACCGTTCTTACCACCGTGCCCGCTTCTTGAATCCTCATCATCGTCCTCAGCATCGCCCTGACGCCTCGCTCACTCCAACTGTACCCGCCACGCTTCGTCCGCTTGGCGAATATACGCATCTGCGATTCCGCGCTTCCCATCGGGCGCATGCCGCTTGTGTCGATCCCCTTCGCCTGGAGTGTTTTTCGGTAGTCGTCCAAATGCTTCTCATGCCGCTTTAGAAATCTTTTATACGGCTTCCAATCCTTCCGGTTCTCTTCCGCTATCTCTTGCTCCGACACGCCTTCCAGGACCGCCATAAGCGCGGCTGCATCCTGTTTGGCCAAAGACCGTCTCACGGTCTCCCACACCTGCGGCAAATGACCAACAAAGCGTTTCAAATCACGCGCCACATGAAAGCGGTCCAGCATGTACAGACATTGGTGAAAGTAGGATGTACATTCCCCGATCCACGCCGCGCCGTCTCCGTTCACCACAAGCCACGTGTTCTCGTCGATTTCGTAACGCTCCACCAGAAAGTCCCCGAACCCTTCCCAGAAGTCGCCGCCGCTCGTATGCAGGTAATGCTGTTTGTTCTTCAGCTGTACCCGCTTGCCGTTCTTCTCCCAGCCTTCGTGTACGACTGCAATTGCGTTCTCCATCCCGCGCTTTTTGCTCCGCTGCAGCTTCGTGTACAGCCCATCCACTTCCACGAACAGCACGCGGGCAGCGCGCCGTTTCACCGCTGGCATCGGCTGTTGCGCACGCTCCATCAGTTTTTCCCTGATCGCTTGGTGGCTCAGCACATTGTAGCCCAAAAGCTGCTCCAGCCGCTTTGCGCTGTCCCGGTACGACGGTCCTTGGCTTGCGAATGCGATTGCTGTCTCTTCCAAATGCGGACTGACTTTCCCGCGCCCTTCGAATTGCAACAGCTGATCCAGCAGATACACGTGTTTGCCGCTTCTACGGTCACAGTACAATCTCCGCTTAAAGCGCACATTCCCGAACACTGTGTTGACGCTTGTTTCACGCTCGTCCTTTACTCGATAACGCTCTCGGTCCCGTTGCTCCAGGATCTGCTGATCCAGCGCCTCCAGCACCTGCTTCATCGCACGAGCGAATTCCTCCTGCATTTTCCGGAAAATCCATTGCTCAATCTCTTTCATCGTCGGCATTATTGTGGTAAAGTGGCTCACAGGAGCTTCCTCCTTCTTGGTGTGTTGTGCGTCAAACATCACTTTACCAAGGGAGAAGCTCTTTTTCTATATCCGCTTTTTCCAATTCCTACACCCACAGAGATTTTACACTATCACGGATCGGTCGGGGGCAACGCGACGTTTCTGCTCAATATTCCGCCGGATACGCGCGGTTTGTTCCATGAAAACGACGTGCAGCGCTTGAAAGAGCTGGGGGATTGGATCCGGGGAACGTTCGGAACGAACCTGGCCGCCGGCGCCCCGGTCCAAGCGAGCGAAGCGATGGCAGGGCATGAAGCCTTATACGCGGTGGACGGCGACCGGGATACGTTCTGGGCTCCGCAAGAGGGTACGGAGCAGGCCGTTCTTACGGTAGATCTCGGCACGGAGCAAACCTTCGACCATGTTGTATTGCAGGAATACCGTTACAGTCAGCGGGTGGAGCGGTTTGCGCTGGAATATATGGAGGACGGCGAGTGGAAAACGGCGTATAACGGCACGGTCATCGGCTACAAGCGGATCTGCCCTTTCCCGGCCGTGACGAGCCGTTATATCCGCCTGTCGATACAGGAATCGAGATGGTGGCCTAACCTTTCCGCATTCGAAGTGTATCACGGCGACCGGAACGCATGATCTGTACCTGCCCGGTATGTTATGATAGAGGGAGAGCTTGAAAGGGAGCAAAGACAAGCCATTTCATTTTCAAGGACGTGAACATAACATGGATTTATTTTCTTTCCAGCAGGAGTCGGACCGGGGCGGAAGGCTGCTGGCCGACCGGATGCGTCCCACCTCTTTGGATGAATATATCGGGCAGGAACATATCATCGGCCCCGGCAAGCTGCTGCGCAGGGCGATCGAAGCGGACCAAGTCACCTCGATCCTCCTGTACGGCCCGCCGGGATGCGGGAAAACGACGCTGGCGCATATCATATCGCAAAAAACGCAGGCGGACTTCGTCCGGCTGAACGCCGTGGACGCCTCCGTCAAAGACGTGCGGGAAGTCATCGACCGCGCCCAAAGCAACAAAGCGATGTACGGCACGAAAACGATCCTGTTCCTCGACGAGGTGCACCGCTTCAACAGCTCGCGGCAGGACGCGCTGCTGCCGGCTGTCGAAAAAGGGACGATCATTTTTATCGGGGCGACGACGGAAAACCCGTTCCATTACGTCAACGGGGCTTTGATGAGCCGCTCCACCCTGTTCCAGCTGCAGCCGTTGACGAAGGACCATTCGCTTGCCGCCATGAAGCGGGCGCTGGCCGATCCTGATAAAGGGCTCGGATATATGAAGCTGAAGGCGGACGAGGAAGCGCTGGACCATATCGCCACGATGGCGAATGGGGATATCCGCCGGGCGCTGACGGCGCTCGAGCTGGCGGCGATGACGACGCCGCCGGAGGACGACGGCACCGTTCACATTACGCTTGGCGTCGCCGAGGAGTCGATCCGCCGTCCGACCGTGCGGGCGGACGAGTCGACGCAATACGACGTGCTCTCCGCCTTTCATAAAAGCATCCGAGGCTCCAGCGATGCCGCTTTGTTCTGGTTTTTGTACGCGGTGGAGAAGCTGGGGATGGACCCGATGGTGTTCATCCGCCGCCTGATCGCCGCCAGCAGCGAAGACATCGGCCTCGCGAATCCGCAGGCCATGGTCCAGGCCGTCAGCGCGTTGGAGGCCTACCGGAACAACGGCTGGCCTGAAGCGAAGCTGAACATCGCCCAGGCCATCTTGTTTGCCGTGGAGAGCCCGAAATCGAATGCGGTGTATACGGCGATTTCGCGGGCGACGTCGGCGATCGAAGAGCTGAAATCGGCGGAGGTGCCGCTGCATTTGCGGGATACGCATTATAAAGGGGCCGTGAAGCTGGGCCATGAAGGTTACAAGTATCCCCATGATTACCCGGGGCATTACGTGAAGCAGGATTATTTGCCGAAGGAGATTGCGCGCCGCGTCTTCTACCAGGCGACGGAGCAGGGCAACGAGGCGAAAATCCAAATCAACCAGCAGCGCAGAAGAAACCAGTTTCTTTCCGGGGAATGATGATCGAATTACGGGGAAATCTTTACCAACGAGAAGGATTCCGCGGGAGTCGTAGAGAATGTTTTGCACAGGCGTCATGAAACGTCCGCCGAGCAGGTTCGGTATTCAGGGCGTTGCATGAAAAAAAGCCACCGCCGCCGGAAACAAGGGGCGGGTGGCTTTAACGTCTGTGCTTTATTTTTTTTGGAGTGCCGGCAGCTTGAACGGAACCTTTTCCACTTTGTCGATGGTGCCGCCGCCAAGGCAAACGTCGCCTTGATAAAACACGACGGCTTGTCCCGGAGTAACCGCTTTTTGTTTCTCGGCGAACCGCACGTGTACGGTCCCGTCTTCAAGCCATTCGAGCGTAACGTCCTGGTCGGGCTGGCGGTAGCGGAACTTGGCGGTGCAGCTGAAAGGCTCTGTGGGCACGTTCCCTTCGCCTGCGATCCAGTTCACGCCTGTGGCAATCAGCCCCGTCGAATACAGGCTCGGATGCTTGTCGCCTTGAACGACGTACAAAATATTTTGCTCCAGATCCTTGTCGGCCACGAACCACGGTTCGCCGTTTCCGGATCCGCCGATGCCGAGCCCTTGACGCTGTCCGAGCGTGTAATACATCAAGCCGTCGTGGCGGCCTTTGATTTCGCCCGTCGCGATATCCACCATATCGCCGGATTGCGCCGGCAAATACTGGCTAAGGAACTCTTTGAAGTTGCGTTCGCCGATGAAGCAGACGCCGGTGCTGTCTTTCTTTTTGGCGGTGTACAATCCCGCCGCTTCGGCAATCTTGCGTACTTCGGGTTTCGGCAGATGGCCGATCGGGAACATCGCTTTCGACAGCTGCTCCTGATTCAGCGCGTTCAGGAAGTAGGTTTGATCCTTGTTGCCGTCGACGCCGCGGAGCAGCTTGAAGACGCCATTCTCTTCGACGACGCGGGCATAATGGCCCGTGGCTACATAATCGGCGCCCAGTCCAAGCGCCTTGTTCAAGAATTCGCCGAATTTGATTTCGCGGTTGCACATGACGTCCGGATTCGGCGTGCGCCCCGACTTATATTCGTCGAGGAAATAGGTAAATACTTTATCGAAATACTCTTTTTCGAAATTGACCGTGTAATAAGGAATATCTATTTGCTCGCAAACGCGCCGGACATCCTCTGCGTCCTGTTCCGCGGTGCAGACTCCGAATTCGTCGGTATCGTCCCAGTTCTTCATGAAAATACCGATGACATCGTAGCCTTGCTCCTTCAGCAGGAGCGCGGTCACCGAGGAATCGACGCCGCCGGACATGCCGACGACCACGCGCGTGTTTTGATTGTTGTTTGCCAAAGTTAACTCACCATTTCTATTTTGAAATTGTGCCCATACCCGTATTTTAACACACAACGGGCCGGAGTTCATACCCGGATGGCCTTTGTCCGCATCAGGAGTACAATTTGCAGTTTTGCCCGAAATTATATATGATGGAGTTTTAGAAGTTTTTGCCGGGGGAAACCGATTTTTGCGCCGTCAAATCCATTGGGGAAAGGCTTGCCTGTCTTCCGTGGAAGTACAACGGTTGACGTTAACATACCAAAAAAACGCCGGATATGTTAACATAAGCAAAGGGTTATGATCGGAATACGCAGATATTATCCTCAGGATCTAAGGTGTCTGCAACGGATCCCGACATATATAAAAGAAAACATGAACTTTTGAAAGAGGTGCCACCTTTGAAGATATCGACAAAAGGGCGTTACGGCCTGACGATCATGATGGAGCTTGCGGCCAAATACGGCGAAGGCCCGATCTCGCTGAAAAGCATCGCCGAAAAAAACCAGCTTTCCGAGCATTATCTGGAGCAGTTGATCGCGCCGCTGCGCAACGCCGGGCTCGTTAAAAGCATTCGCGGCGCGTACGGCGGTTACGTGTTGTCCCGCGAAGCTTCGGAAATTACGGCGGGAGACGTCATCCGCGTGCTGGAAGGCCCGATTTCCCCTGTCGATTTTACGGAAGAAGACGATCCTGCCAAGCGCAACCTGTGGCTTCGCATCCGCGACGGCATCGCGAACGTGCTGGATTCGACCACGCTGCTTGACCTGATCTCCTATCAGGAGCAGGACGCCGCCGATAACTACATGTTTTACATTTAAAAGGAGATGCGAAAATGAACTCCATTTACTTGGATCATGCGGCATCCACGCCCGTCCATCCCGAAGTCGCGCAGGAAATGATGAACGTGATGACGGGGCAATTCGGCAACGCATCCAGCGTTCATGCCTTCGGCCGTTCCGCCAAACGGACGGTGGGCGGGGCTAGGGACAAAATCGCCAAATATTTGGGCTGCCACCCCGATGAGCTCGTGTTCACCGGCGGCGGAACGGAAAGCGACAACCTTGCGTTGTTCGGCGCGTTGGAGGCGATGGAAGGCCGGGATAAGCATGTCATTACTTCGTCCATCGAACACCATGCCGTGCTGCATGCCTGCGAGGAGCTGGAAAGGCAGGGCTACCGCGTCACGTATCTCCCGGTTGACGGGACGGGGCGGGTGCGGGTAAAGGATGTGGAACAAGCGCTGACGGAAAATACGGCGCTGATCAGCATCATGTACGCGAACAATGAAGTCGGCACGGTGCAGCCGATCCGGGAAATCGGCGAGCTCGCCCGAAGCCGCGGTATCCTGTTCCATGTGGACGCCGTTCAGGCATTGGGAGCGATTCCGATATCCTTGCGCGAGCTGCCCGTGGACCTGATGAGCTTTTCGGCCCATAAAATCAACGGCCCACAAGGGATCGGCGCTTTGTACGTGCGCCGCGGCGTCCACCTTGCGCCGAGACTGCACGGGGGGCTTCAAGAGAAAAAACGCCGCGCGGGCACGGAAAACATGGCGGGCATCGCCGGATTCGCCAAAGCCGTCGAAATTGCGGCGGAACAACTAGAGCCGCGCAGAGAGCATGACCTCATGCTCCGGGATACGTTTATCCGTTTGCTGGAACAGGAAATTGGACAAGACGCGTTTGTCGTCAACGGACATCCCTCTGAATTTTTACCTCACATACTGAATATCAGCTTCCCGGAAACAGACACGGAGACGCTCCTGATGAACCTGGACATGGAAGGCGTTGCTGCGGCCAGCGGCTCGGCATGCACCTCCGGTTCCCTTGAGCTGTCCCATGTGCTTCAAGCTATGAAACTTCCACAAAATGTTTTGCGCTCCGCGATTCGTTTTAGCTTCGGTTTGGGTAATACTACGGAAGATATGGAATACACCGCCCAAAAAATTGCAACCATTCTTCGTCGTTTACGTATTAGAAGTTAGGATTCTCTATGTATGGACAAGGAGGGAGGCGTGCTTCCATACCGTCCGGAACAAGGATCGGTGCCCGCAGGGGCATCCGTCCCGCCTCTCGCGGGATGCCTTCGTTTCAATACTCATGACGATAGGTGGGTCCTGGCATGAAGTTTCAAGAATTGATCGGCCTTGCCGTGTTCGATGTGGACGAAGGCAGGCAGATCGGCAAAATCAGCGATGTTTGGGTCAGCGGGGACTGGAGGATCCAAGCTTTGGAGCTTGAAGGCAGAAGCCTGTTTTCCAGTTCGGCCAAGTCCGTATCCTGGGAGGATATCGTGGCTTACGGCGAAGACGCTGTGATGATTCGGAATCAACAGGCTGTTCGAAAGACAAAGGCCGACGATATACAATACACGTTCCTGACGGGCAAAAATAAACTGAAGGACATGGACGTGCTGACCGAGGAAGGCGTTCTGCTCGGAAAAGCGACGGATGTTTATTTTGACCAGGAAATGGGAAATACAATACTAGGTATAGAAATCAGCGACGGTTTCGTCTCGGATTTGCTGGAAGGCCGGAAATGGCTGCCGCTTGCGGAGGGCATGTCCATCGGCAAAAACGCAATCATGGTGCCGCCGATGAGCGAAGAGCGCCTCGGAAAAACCATTCATTCTGTTAACGGATAGGTGATCTATGAATATGAGATGTCCCAACTGCAATTCCAAAGATATCGGTAAAATCGGTTCGCACCAATTTTATTGCTGGGGCTGTTTTATCGAACTGACGGTCAACGGAGATAAAATGTCCGTCTATCAAGTCGAAGAGGACGGCACGCTTAGTTCGCTGGACGATCTGTTTTTCGAGGAAATTCCTCAGGAATTCCCGCATCTGCACGCGTCCAATTGAAAGTGAACTTATGAACATGCTTTTTCGGCAAAAAAGAAACCTATCACTAGCGTTCGCTCGAAAGACGCGCGTTAGTGATGGGTTTCTTTTGCTTTATCGCTTGGCCGGGACGGGCTGGTCTTTCAAGGTTAATTTTTTCCTTTCGTACATATAATAACGTGTACAGCAAGTCCGAAAGGAGGAAAGCTTCCTTGGAGAACATGACCGGAAACAAGTGGTTCCGTCTGCTCATCTGGTTTATTCTCGGCCTGATCGCCCTTTATTTCATTTGGCTGCTTCGCCCGATGTTCATGAATATATACCATTTTTTCAAAGTGATTTTGGCTCCGTTTATCGTGGCGATGATCATCTCGTACGTGCTGAACCCGATCGTTTGCCTGCTGGCCGACCGCAAAGTGCCGAGGGGCATTGCCGTGCTGTTGATTTACGCCGTGTTCATCACCTGCGTGGCGGTCATCCTCATCAATATGATTCCGGTGCTGATCGAGCAAATGGAGGAGCTGAACGAACACCTGCCGGAAATGACGATGCATGCGCAAAGCCTCATGAACCGGCTGGACCAGAAGCTGCTCCCGGACGGGGTGATGGCCGGGGTGGACCGCTGGTTTTTGCAATGGGAAGACCGGCTGGCGGCGGGGATCTCCGATTTTATCGACAACATCGGTACGACGATTAATCTGGTGCTGAACATTTTTATCGTTCCGTTCCTCATTTTTTATATTTTGAAGGACTTCGACGTTTTTGAGCGGGCGATCGTTTCGTATCTTCCCCGTTCCCGGCGCAAAGCGACCGTAAGCGTGCTGAAAGAGATCGACCTGGCGCTCGGCAATTACGTACGGGGGCAGTTTATCGTCTGTTTCATCATCGGCGTGCTGGCGTATATCGGGTATATGATCGTCGGGATGCCGTATGCGCTTTTGATGGCCAGCATCGTCGCCGTGTTTAACATCGTGCCGTATCTCGGCCCCTTTCTGGGGGCGGCTCCCGCGGTCGTCATGGCTTCGACGATTTCATGGAAAATGGTTCTGCTGGTCATCGTCGTCAATTGGATATGCCAAATTTTGGAGAGCAACGTCATTTCTCCGCAGGTGGTCGGCAAAAAGCTGCATCTCCATCCGATCGTCATCATTTTTGCGCTGCTTGTCGGAGGGGAAATGGCGGGCATCGTCGGCCTTATTCTCGCCGTTCCCGTGTTTGCGGTGCTCAAGGTGCTGCTGCAGCATTTTTTCGCCTATTACATCAAGCGCAAAACGACCTGAACCGGATAGTGTAAAATCTCTGTGGGTGTAGGAATTGGAAAAAGCGGATATAGAAAAAGAGCTTCTCCCTTGGTAAAGTGATGTTTGACGCACAACACACCAAGAAGGAGGAAGCTCCTGTGAGCCACTTTACCACAATAATGCCGACGATGAAAGAGATTGAGCAATGGATTTTCCGGAAAATGCAGGAGGAATTCGCTCGTGCGATGAAGCAGGTGCTGGAGGCGCTGGATCAGCAGATCCTGGAGCAACGGGACCGAGAGCGTTATCGAGTAAAGGACGAGCGTGAAACAAGCGTCAACACAGTGTTCGGGAATGTGCGCTTTAAGCGGAGATTGTACTGTGACCGTAGAAGCGGCAAACACGTGTATCTGCTGGATCAGCTGTTGCAATTCGAAGGGCGCGGGAAAGTCAGTCCGCATTTGGAAGAGACAGCAATCGCATTCGCAAGCCAAGGACCGTCGTACCGGGACAGCGCAAAGCGGCTGGAGCAGCTTTTGGGCTACAATGTGCTGAGCCACCAAGCGATCAGGGAAAAACTGATGGAGCGTGCGCAACAGCCGATGCCAGCGGTGAAACGGCGCGCTGCCCGCGTGCTGTTCGTGGAAGTGGATGGGCTGTACACGAAGCTGCAGCGGAGCAAAAAGCGCGGGATGGAGAACGCAATTGCAGTCGTACACGAAGGCTGGGAGAAGAACGGCAAGCGGGTACAGCTGAAGAACAAACAGCATTACCTGCATACGAGCGGCGGCGACTTCTGGGAAGGGTTCGGGGACTTTCTGGTGGAGCGTTACGAAATCGACGAGAACACGTGGCTTGTGGTGAACGGAGACGGCGCGGCGTGGATCGGGGAATGTACATCCTACTTTCACCAATGTCTGTACATGCTGGACCGCTTTCATGTGGCGCGTGATTTGAAACGCTTTGTTGGTCATTTGCCGCAGGTGTGGGAGACCGTGAGACGGTCTTTGGCCAAACAGGATGCAGCCGCGCTTATGGCGGTCCTGGAAGGCGTGTCGGAGCAAGAGATAGCGGAAGAGAACCGGAAGGATTGGAAGCCGTATAAAAGATTTCTAAAGCGGCATGAGAAGCATTTGGACGACTACCGAAAAACACTCCAGGCGAAGGGGATCGACACAAGCGGCATGCGCCCGATGGGAAGCGCGGAATCGCAGATGCGTATATTCGCCAAGCGGACGAAGCGTGGCGGGTACAGTTGGAGTGAGCGAGGCGTCAGGGCGATGCTGAGGACGATGATGAGGATTCAAGAAGCGGGCACGGTGGTAAGAACGGTTGAAGGACAAGCGAGTAAGCAGGCAACGCCGCAGCAGTCGATAAACATGCGGCAATTGCTCAAGAACGTGACGCAACCGGTCAAGGGTTGTATCGCTGGAATGATTCGCATGCTGCAAGGACCGAAGCAAAGCAGCACAACGGGTATGGCACTCAAAGCACTTCGCGGATAACGGCAAAAAATTCTGACAAATCACTTGTGTTTGATGAAAGAACGAAGCAAAGCGCTTACAAGGAAGAGGTTCCTTCGGGGTTCGCGTTCCAGGCATCTTAAATGACTGCCCACGCTAGCTTGACACTGACCCTGAACCGCACTGGATTGACATTCCCCCGCTGCGCCGATATACTTGTGTAGAATATGTTCAAAATGGACAAAACGGCGATGAAATGAAGTACGGCTGAGAGGCTCCTTGGACAGAGAACGGATTCCTTCGCGCTGAAGCGCGGATGGCTGGAAGAATCCGCATGCGGGCGCTGCCGGAAAGCTGATTTCGGAGTGCGGGCAAACCCCGCCGGCTGGCCCCGTTACAGGCTATACGAGGAGATCGCTCCGACGGACGGGCATTCTGCGGAATGCAACAGGACGTTTCGGGCGATAACCAGGGTGGTACCGCGATATGATCGTCCCTGAAATTTTTCAGGGGCGTTTTTATGTTGTTTTCCCATAAATTGAAGCTGGAGGCTGTATAACCATGAAAGCAAGCGAAATACGTTCCAAATGGCTTGAGTTTTTTGCAAGCAAAGGGCATAAAATCGAACCGAGCGCCCCGCTCGTGCCGCATAACGACCCGTCCCTGCTATGGATCAATGCGGGCATGGCGCCGCTCAAACCTTATTTCGACGGACGGATCAGCCCGGAAAATCCGCGCCTGACCAACTCCCAGAAATGCATCCGCACCAACGACATCGAAAACGTCGGCAAAACCCGCCGCCACCATACGTTTTTCGAAATGCTGGGCAACTTCTCGATCGGCGACTACTTCAAGGAAGAAGCCATCACGTGGGCATGGGAGTTCCTGACCGGCAAGGAATGGATCGGCTTCGATCCGGAGCGCCTCTCCGTCACGGTATATCCGGAAGACGAAGAAGCATTTAAGCTGTGGAACGAAAAAATCGGACTGCCTGCCGAGCGCATCGTCAAGCTGGAGGATAACTTCTGGGATATCGGCGAAGGCCCTTGCGGACCTTGTACCGAAATCTTCTACGACCGCGGCGAGGCTTACGGCGACCTGTCCGATCCCGAAATGTATCCCGGCGGGGAAAACGAGCGTTTCCTCGAAGTATGGAACCTCGTATTTTCGCAGTTCAACCATAACAAAGACGGCTCCTATACGCCGCTTCCGAATAAAAACATCGATACCGGCGCCGGCCTGGAACGGTTTGCTTCCATTTTGCAAAATGTGGATTCGAACTTCGACACGGACCTGTTCCAGCCGATCATTCAACAAACGGCCAAGCTTGCCGGCGTGAACTACAATGACAGCGTGGAAAAAGACGTTGCGCTGAAGGTTATCGCCGACCATATCCGTACCGTGACGTTCGCCGTGGGCGACGGCGTGCTGCCGTCCAACGAGGGCCGCGGTTACGTCATCCGCCGTTTGCTCCGCCGCGCCGTCCGTTACGGCAAGGTGCTCGGACTCGACCGTCCGTTCCTTTACACGCTGACCGAAACGGTCGGGGACATCATGGGCGTCTACTATCCGGAAGTCGTCGAGAAACGCGAATTCATCGAAAAGGTGATCCGCACCGAAGAGGAGCGTTTCCATGAAACGTTGTCCGAAGGTTTGGCGATTCTCGAAGACATCAGCAAAAAGGCGCTGGAAAACGGCACGAAAGTCATCGGCGGCCAGGATGCGTTCAAATTGTACGATACTTACGGATTCCCGTTTGACCTGACAGAAGATTTCGCCCTGGAGCATGGCCTTACGGTCGACCGCGAAGGGTTCGACGCTTCCATGCAGGAGCAGCGCGACCGCGCGCGTGCGGCCCGCCAGGAAAGCGGCGGCATGAAGGTGCAGGGAGGCGCGCTCTCCGATTACACGGTTAAAAGCGAATTTGTTGGATATAATGACACCGTAGCGGAGTCCAAAATTTTGGCGATCATCGTGGATGAAGCCATGGTGGAGAGTGCCGGCGAAGGCGCGACCTGCCAGGTCATTCTCGAAAAAACCCCGTTTTATGCCGAAAGCGGCGGCCAGGTCAGCGACCAAGGGCTTCTGCGCGGCGGCAGCGTGACCGCAAAAGTGGAGGGCTTGTACAAGGCGCCTCACGGGCAGCACGTGCATATCGTAACTGTAGAAGCCGGGGAGCTCAAAGTGGGCGAAACGGTAAAAGCCGAAGTGGATCAGGCCAAACGCCGCGATATCGTCAAAAACCATACGGCAACCCACCTTCTGCATAAGGCGCTGAAGGAAGTGCTTGGAGAGCATGTCAACCAGGCCGGCTCTTTGGTGGAGCCGCAGCGTTTGCGCTTCGACTTCTCCCATTTCGGCAGCATCTCGGCCGAGGAGCTTGCGGACATCGAACGCCGCGTCAACGAGCAGATTTGGAACGCCGTGAACGTAAACATCGAATACAAGCCGATCGACGAAGCCAAAGCGATGGGCGCCATGGCCCTGTTCGGCGAAAAATACGGCGACATCGTGCGCGTCGTCCAGGTCGGCGATTACAGCCTGGAGCTTTGCGGCGGCTGTCATGTAGGCAATACGTCGGAGATCGGCATCTTCAAGCTGGTGAGCGAAAGCGGCATCGGTTCCGGCGTGCGCCGGATCGAAGCGGTAACGGGCCGCGCGGCGTACCAATTCGTCGAAAGCCAGCTGGATTTGCTGAAGCAATCCGCCGAAATGCTGAAGTCCAATCTGAACGACGTGCCGAAGCGCATCGAATCCGTTCATGCCCAGCTGAAAGAGCTGAGCCGCGAAAACGAATCGCTGCAAAGCAAGCTGAGCATGATCGAAGCGGGACAACTGACCGACCAGGTAAAAACGGTCGGCGGAAAAGAACTGCTCGCGGTTCGCGTTACGGTCGGCAGCATGGACGGGCTCCGCACCCTTGCCGATGAACTTAAAAACAAATTGCCGTCGGCCGTGCTCGTCCTGGGGGCAGCCATCGAAGACAAAGTGAACTTCGTCGTCTCGGTTCCGCAAGAGCTGACCAAAGCAGGCCTGCACGCAGGCAAGCTCGTGAAAGAAATTGCGGCCGTTTGCGGCGGCGGAGGCGGCGGCCGTCCGGACATGGCCCAAGCGGGTGCCAAAGACGCAAGCAAGCTCGATGATGCTTTGAAGCTGGCGGAGGAATTGGTCGCCAACGCATAAGATGCGTGAAGGTCCTGAAAAGAAAAATTTGTTTAATTTGTCCTTGGAGTTTCCTTACTGCGGGATGATTATGTTATATTAGAAGAAGATATGAAGCCTAAAGAATCAATTCGTCAACAGCGTGCTTCGGCACGCCGTTGAAGAAGCGAGGTGTCACAATATGGACTCCATGGATAAAACGATGAAGTTTAGCGTTAAAGGCGACGAAAAGGAAGCGTCTTCCAAAGACATCCTTTTGATGGTGTATGACGCATTGGTTGAAAAGGAATACAATCCGATCAACCAGATCGTCGGTTACCTCCTATCCGGAGATCCGGCATATATCCCCCGCCATAACAACGCAAGAAGTTTGGTCAGAAAAAAAGAGCGTGATGAGTTGATTGAAGAGCTGGTCCGGTTCTACTTAGCCAATCACCGATAGGAGAGCTTTAATGAGAATCATGGGGTTGGACTACGGCGACCGCAAAATTGGTGTTGCCGTCAGTGATTTATTCGGATGGACCGCGCAGGGACTGGAAGTGGTGGAACGGCGGCGCGACGGTTCCGAAGTATCGCGGATCGCGGAATTGGTCCGCGACTACGAGGTGGAGGAGATCGTCGTCGGACTGCCCAAAAACATGAACGGCAGCATCGGTCCCCGCGGTGAAATCTGTATCGATTTCGCTGACAAGCTAAAAGAAATGCTGAAATTACCCGTCCACCTGTGGGATGAGCGGCTGACAACCGTGTCTGCCGAGCGGACGCTGATCGAGGCTGACGTCAGCCGGAAGAAGCGAAAGCAAGTTGTGGATAAAATGGCTGCAAGCTTGATTTTGCAAAATTATTTAGACTCAAAGACTAAAGGGTGAGGGTGATCACAGATGGCCAATGAGCGTAATCTTTTTGAGGAAGAACCGGATATTATTTATATTCCCGATGACGAAGGCAATGAAGAAGAATTCGAAGTCATCATGAAATTTGAAGTCGATGGCTCGGACAACAAGTATATGATGGTCGTACCTCTGGAAGCGGGAGAAGACGAGGATTCGGACGAGGTGTATGCGTTCCGATACGAAGAGGACGGGGATGACCTCAAGCTCTACATGATCGAAGATGATGCGGAGTGGGAGATCGTCGAGGAAACCTTCAACACCTTGGTTGCTGAACTTGATGGAGGTAATGAGCATGAGTGATTTTTCTGCAGACCAGGCCGTGTGGACTTCCGTGCTGAAGGAAACGTTCGGTCCGACTGTAGAGCTGCAGGACGAAGACGGTTCCACCGAAGTTTACGACCTGGCAGCGGAATTTGAAGTGGGCGGCCAAACCTATGCGGTGCTGCAAAGCCCTGACGACCGAAGCGGCGAATACAACATTTTGAAGGTCGTGAAGTCGCCGGACGGGGATTTGGAGCTGGCCACCATCGATGACGACGACGAATGGGAAAACATTACCGAGCTGTACGACGAGATGACGTTCCCGGAAGACGACGAAAATTGATTCGGAGCATCTACAGCTTCCCTGAGAAGACAAAATTTCAAAATGAATACACAAAGAGGGCGGTGCAGACCGTCCTTTTTGGTTGTGAAGGGTTGGATTTTTTTGAAAGCTGTCAAAGTCGTAATTGTAATTCTGATTATTCTTCTGCTAGGAGCGGGCGGGGGAGCCTATTACGTGTGGAACGGACTCCAGCCGGTTCAAGCGTCGGACGAGCCCGTGAAATTCACGATCGAACCGGGCATGGGCACCTCCAAAATAGCCGATGTGCTTCAACAAAACGGACTGATCAAAAATGCTGCGGTTTTTAAAGGGTACCTGAAGTGGAAACGGGAAGGCTCGCGTTTTCAAGCAGGCATTTACGAAGCCAAGCCGGGCGCGACGTTGGACGAGCTGATCGCCAAGCTGAACAAGGGCGACGTGGTGAAGGAAGAGATGGTGCGGATTACGATTCCGGAAGGTTACACCGTCGAGCAAATCGCCGCAAAGGTCAGCGAAGCGACGGGGGCTCCGGCCGACTCGTTCCTGAAGCTGGCGGATCACCCCGGGAACGAAGCGATTGCGGCGTTTAAGGACGTCCCGGATAACGGCAAGCTGAAGCATGCGGCGGAAGGGTATTTGTTCCCGGATACGTACGATTTTAAAAAGGGAACGACCGAACCCGAAATGTTCCGGCGGATGATGGAGCAAACGCAAAGCAAGCTGGACGGTATCCCGAACCTGCAGGAAAAGCTGCGCGACCGCGGCCTTACGCTGCATGACATGCTGACGATCGCGTCGCTCGTGGAGCGCGAGGTTGTCGTGGATAAGGAGCGGCCGCTTGTGGCCGGGGTCATATATAACCGTCTCGACAAAAACATGAAGCTGGAAATCGACGCGACGGTGCAATACGCGCTGCCGGAGCCGAAAGAGCGGCTTCTGTATAAGGATTTGAAAGTCGAAAGTCCTTACAATACCTATTTGCATGAAGGGCTTCCGCCGGGGCCGATTTGCAGCCCCAGCTTGGCCTCGATCGAAGCGGCGCTGAATCCCGAGGCATCGGATTACCTGTATTACGTCACGAAAAAAGACGGCTCCCATGAGCACTTGTTTGCGAAGACGTACCAGGAGCATCTGAAAAACATCCAAAAAAGCAAAAGCGGCGCCAATAAAGGCTGAGCCCGGCAAGGGAATGCGATCGACCGGGGCACCAAAAATATTGGCAAGCTTCAAGCAAAAACCGCCCGTTGGGCGGTTTTTTTCATGGCATGGCATTCGGCTACTCGTTTTGAATGCTGTTCAAAGCGGCAAAGGCCATCGGGCCAAATCCTTCGGAGGCCTCTCCTTGCGGCATGGCGACGTGGAACACAAAACCGCTGCCGTCAAGCTCCTTTACGATGTACTCATAGGTTCCCGACGTACCGGAAGCGAGCAGGAACAGTTCGGCGTCTTTCATCGGGCCGGCCAAATCGTCGGAATGAAGCTGCCGGATGTTGCCGTGTTTTTTCAATGCTTCCTTTCCTTCGCGAAGCAGCTCGTCTTGGTTGTAATCGGAAGGCAATTTTTCGATCCGGACCGAATAGCGGGGATCGATGTTCATGTAGATCAGATGTTTCGCAGGATCAAAGGAAAGATGCTCCGGCACATAAAGCGAGTAACCTTCGGCCTGGGCCAGCTTGGCCGGCCGTTGTTCTTTCGAGCCTTCGACGGTGACCTCGAGCATGGTATCGCCGGGTCTTGCGGCCGCGCCGCCCTCGGAAGCCGCAGATTTGGAATCGCCCGATGACGGTTGGCCCTTCACTTGAGGGGACCTTTGCGGCTTGGATGCCACCTGCTCCGAGTTCGGATCGGTGGATGGAGGCTTTACGCCTTCTCCATCTGTCCCCGCATCGTCTTCATTTTGGCGTTGGCCGGCGTCGGCGTTATGTCCCGCTCCTTCTTTCAGATCGGTTTCAGGAATTATTCCGATTTCCGGCGGGTTATTTTGATCCTTCTGTTCGCCGGATTTTCCCGGCGCAATCGTTTGGGCTTCCTGCTTGCTTCCGCAACCGCTTAGGGAAACGGCAACCGCGAGGGCCAGCACGATGGAACTGATTTTGACGGTATGTTTCATGTTGCACCTCCGTTTATCGTCATAGACGAACCGAAGCGTCCGCAAGTTTCAATGCAATGCAGTCATCAACGCGTTCCATATTCGGGCTGGTTTCGGCATCTTATGAAGAACAATGGGCCAAATAGGCTGCTGGGCGGTTGCCAATCGTCCTTTTTAGTAGCACAGGAACGAAAAAATTATGAACTTTAGGAAAATAGTTATAAAGAATTTTGAAAAAAGCCAAAGGATAATGGTGGAAAATGTCGAAGAATAAAGTAGAAGTTTCTTTTACATAAGCCGTAAGGTATGAAAACATAATGGTAGGTGAGGAAATGGAAGAGGGTAAGCAAAAGAAAAACGAAGAAAGCAAAAACAAACGCCGGGGTTTCCCGCGCAAGAAAGAGAAGCAGGGGGAATCGGGCGTTGCGGTGCAGCCGCAAACGGACAAGCCTAAATTCGACATCCGCAGCGCGGGAGCGCAGCTGGGCAGAATGAATCCGGCCAAATCCGTCGGGGTCAAGCTATTTTTGATCTTTTTCACGGCCATCGTCGCCTTTGTCCTGATTTTAGGCCTTATGTCGTATAACAAGGCCCGGAGCACCATTCAGGCGAATGCTGCGAATTCGAACAAACAAACGATCATCCAAACGTCCGAGAAGCTGGATATCATCCTGAAGCAATACGAGGACATCGCGCTGCAGATCTTTTTCGATCCGGAAACGCAAAATCTGTTGACCGATTTGTCTGCCGGCCAAGCGAGCGCTTACGACCTGTTCGTGCTGAACGAAAAAATCGGCAAAAAACTGAGCAATCAGGTTAACAGCAACAATACCATTAAAGCGCTTTACCTGATCCCGCCGGAAGAAGGCCACAATCCGATCGTCAGCGGAAGCCCGGGCACGGACTCGACTCAAATCCGCGAAACGGCCTGGTATAAAAAAGTCCTGAACGAAAATAAATCGACGTGGGTGACGTCCGAAAAAGGAAAAGACGGCGGCATGAACTTTAAATTGGTTCGTCCGCTGCAAAGCCTGAGCCGCGGCGGAAAGCCGTACGTCGTTGTCGTCGAGCTGAAAACGTCGACGATCGAGGAGCAATTCAAAGCGATCAACATGGGCGAAGGCAGCAAGCTGCAGCTGATTTCGGGCGATAACAAAGTGGTTGCTTCCAACCAGGACGGGGAAGCAGGCCTGGATTCCGTGTTTACGTTCATGAAGGAACAAAAGGATGCGGCGAAAAGCCTCGATACCAAAGACGACAAGGGCCATAAAATGCTGGCCGTATACAACACGCTGGAAGTCAACGGCTGGAGGCTCGTAGGAACCGTTCCAACCGAGCTGCTGGTCAAAGATGCGCGGGGCATTTTGCTGATGACGCTCGGATTTGTGGTCGGGGTCGTGATCATTGCGATTCTCATCGGCTGGTGGATGGTTCTGATGATCGCCAAACCTCTCAGCGGCCTGAAAGACCTCATGATCGAGGGATCCAAGGGCAACCTGAAGGTTCGCACCAGCCATAAATCCTCGGACGAGATCGGCGAGCTTGGAGCCAGCTTCAACCTGATGATGGACCAAATCACGAAGCTCGTGGAACAGACGAACACGACGGCCAGAGCCGTTCTGGAGACGGCGGGCGAACTGACGGATGCCTCCCGCAAAACCGCGATCTCGGCCAAGGAAATCGCCATCGCCACGGAGGAAATCGCCAACGGCGCCAGCAGTTTGGCCACCGAAGCCGAACGCGGCAACGAGTTGACCGAAAATATTTCGCGGCAAATGCAAATCGTCGTCTCCGCCAATGAAGAAATGAGCAGCGCCGCCCATCATGTCGAGCAGTCGAGCCAGCGGGGAACCAGCCATCTCGGCGAATTGATGGAAAAAACGCATCAGACGGAGGATATGACCCGTTCGTTGATGGCGAAAGTCGATAATCTGAAGCAATCGACCCAATCGATCAACAAGGTGCTTGACGTGCTGCAAAACATTACGAAACAGACGAACATTTTGTCCCTTAACGCTACAATCGAAGCCGCCCGGGCAGGAGCCGCAGGCAAAGGTTTCATGGTCGTGGCCGATGAAATCCGCCAGCTTGCGGACCAATCGAGGCAGTCCATTAACATGGTCGGCCAGATCACCGGCAAAATCATGGACGAAATGAACGAAACGGTCCTGGCCCTGCAGGAAGCCCGTCCGTTATTCCAGCAGCAGATGGATTCGGTAAAAGAAACAAACGATATTTTCGTCTCCGTACAGGAGCAGATGGGCGATTTCACGAAACGCCTCGATTCCGTGACGCAATCGATCGAAACGTTGAATCAGTCGCAGGTCATTTTGTCCGAGGCGATGAGCAACGTAAGCGCGGTGGCCGAGGAATCCTCCGCCACTTCGGAAGAAGTCGCTTCGCTCAGCAATGAGCAGCAAAACATCGGGGACCACCTTGTTCAGCTTTCGGCGAAGCTGGAGAACGTTTCGCTCGAGCTGAAAGAAACGCTGTCCCGTTTTACGCTGTAATGAGTCTATGCGCAAGCCGTCCCGCCGGATTTTCCGGCTTTAGGGGACGGCTTTTTTTTGCATTCAAAAGTAGCGTCCCGCCAAGGCCGATTGGAACCGATGGAATAAGGACATAATGGAAAAAAACGTCGAAAAAGGACCGGTGCTCTATGTTATTGAAACAAAAACAGCGTATTTTTTACGGATTGGTCATCCTGACGGGGATTTTGGTCGTGCTTATTTTGCGCCTGGCGTATGTCCAGCTCGTGTTCCGCGCTTCGAGTCTGCCGGACAGCAAGTACACGCTGCAGGAAATGTCCGTGCTGCAAAGGGAACGGGGCGTCGTGCTCGATTCCGGAAGGGGGAACGTCTATGACCGCAACGGAAAACCGCTCACCGGAAAAACCGTTTCGGCGGCAGTGTTGTTCCCGGTGGACCGCAAGTCGCTCGAAAACAAAGACGGCCGGTTGAATCCCGTGGCCCGGGCGCTCGGCGTCGATTCGGAGCGGCTTGCGGCATTGTGGGGACGGCTAAGCGTGCCGATGCTGTGGAAAGGGGAGTCCGGCGGCGCGCCGCTGGCCCTAACGGAACAACAAGCCAAGCGGATATCGGCGCTGGAATTCAGCGGTCTCGAGGTTCTGCCCTACACGGAGCGGTATGAAAACCGGCCGAACGGCATGCAGTGGCTCGGATACCTGACGGATGTGCCGGGGCAAATGCAAATGCCCCATACCGGTTATGCTTTCCGCGAGGGGGCTGCGGGACTCGAAAAAACGATGGAGCCGATGCTGCGCGGCGTCGGACCGACGACCGTCTATTATACGGTCGATGGCTTGAACCGGGCGATTCCGGGCACGGGCATCCAATTAAAATCGCCCAACAATCCGTATTATCCGCTGCGGCTTACGTCCACGATCGACCTTGAGCTGCAGAGGGACATCGAAAAGCTGACGGAAAAAGCCGGGATGAAGGAAGGGGCCGTCGTTTTGCTCGATGCAAGCAATGCCGACGTCATTGCGATGGTATCCCGTCCTTTTTACAATCCGCTGAACGTCGATCCGAAGCAGGGGGCATGGAATAACCGGGCGGTTCAGGCGACCGCGCCGGGCTCGATTTTTAAGACGGTCACGGCCGCGGCCGCATTGGAAGCCGGAGTTACGAGCTTAGACGAATCCTTTTACTGTTCGGGCAAATATGCCAGATACGGGTTGTCTTGTTGGAAAGCGACAGGCCATGGGGCGCTGACGCTGGAGCAGGCATTCGCCCAATCCTCCAACGTCGTTTTTGCGGAGCTCGGGGAACGGATGGCCGGGGAAGAGCTGGAGTCGACGGCAAGGAAACTCGGACTGGGGCGGACGGTCGGATGGGAAGCCAAAGACATGCTTGGCATGCCTGTCATGAGGCCGTTTGATCATGAGGAGAAGGGGATGATATTTTCAAGCGAACAGGCGGCTTCGGACGGCGGGGTCCGAGCGCAATCCGGGATCGGGCAAAGGGATGTGCGCGTAACGCCGCTGCAGGCGGCCAACCTCGTGGTCACCCTGCTGCATGACGGGCAAGTCCGGGCGCCCCGGCTCCTGCATCACGTTTCCTACGCCAACGGCCAGCTCCTGAAGGAGTTCAAACCCCATTTTGCTCCTTCGAATGCCGGCAGCATCCGGCCGGAAACGGCCCGCCTGCTCACCGCGTGGATGAGAACGGTCGTGACGAACGGAACGGGGAAATCGCTGATGCATGCTAAGTGGAAGCTCGCTGGCAAGTCCGGAACGGCTCAAGTCAAAGTCCAGGGACAACCGCGCAACAATCAGTGGTTTATCGGTTATGGACCGGTAGAGCATCCCCGATATGCGCTGGCCGTGCTGTTTCAAAACATGAAAGAGGGAGGCAGCAATCAAGCTACCTCCCTGTTTGGGGATATTATGAATCTGCTCGCTTCCCGGAGCGCTTAGTTTCCTGCGGGGCAGGCGCGCTCATTTCGAACGGGGAGACGTCGAATTCTTCCTGCGGCAAGCGGATCCAGCGCTGCAAATACCCCTGCTGCAGGAGTTCCTTGAGCAAAATCAGCAGAACCGGCGAAAGGATGAGGCCGGCGACGCCGAAGATCGAAAGCGAAATAATCATGAACGACAACATGAGGAACGCGGACGAAATGCCGATGGAGTTGCCGGTAATTCTCGGCTCGAGCAGCTGGCGCGTCAGGAGGACGACCACCAGCAGGATGCACAAACCGATCGCCAAACTGATGTTGCCGACGATAAACAGGTACACGATCCACGGAATCAAAACGACCGGAACGCCCACGAGCGGCAAAATATCGAATATGGCGCAGACGAGCGCAAGCGAAAGTTCGTTCCCCGTGCCCAAAATCAGCAGGCCCGCGTAAATCAATACGAACGTGATCAACACCATGAGCATTTGCGCTCTGATGTAGGAGCCGATCGCTTTCAGCACGTACGTTTTCATAAACGTATAAGCGTTTTTTAACGTTTTCGGAGACTTGTCCTTCACGATTTTGCGCCAGCCGCCGATCTCCGTGCTGAGGAAAAAGGCGAGAATGATCGCGATGCCGAAATTGGCCATAAACGTGGAGAACGAGCTGAAGAGCGATACCATATACTTTAAGAAGCTGGTTGCCCATCCGGTCGCATACTCCGTGAATTTTTTAAAGTTTTCGTTCATCTTGTCGGTGATGTCCGGAGGAAGCGCCTCGATTTTATGCTGGAGGAATGCGGTCGTTTTTCCAAATGCCGTTTGGATCATTTTCGTGTATTGGGGCAAATTATCTTGGACTTGAGCGATTTGGGAAACCACGATCAGTCCGATGCCGAACAAAATCCCCAGGATGACAAGCACGAACAGCAGAACGGAAACAGCCGCTGCAATCGTTTTGGGAAGACCTCTCCGGTTCAGGAATTTGGCCAGAGGTTCGATCATGAAAAACACGAGGAAGGATAAAAAAACGGGCGCCGCGATCTGATACAGTTTGCTGAAGACATACATGACGAGCAAAACGGTCAGCACGATCATCCCGATGTCGAGAAAGGTCCTCCAATATTTTTTATACAGCGGAAGCATGAACAAAAATCACTCCTAAGCATATGTATTTGATGGGACAACTAAACTAAAATAAAAATATCAATTCGATGGTTAAAAAAATGCCTATTTCTTGAGCGGCTGTGATAAAATAAAAGATAGCGCCTTTATATTTTGCAGCACTTCCGCTCGAATATCGTCCGTATTTCTTTTTAGGCAGCGATAGCTGGTGCTCACATTCATTTTATAGAGATACCTGCCTTTCGGCAAGTCAAAGTCAATCAGAGAAAAGTGGGGATTATGACATGCAGACTTTGCTGCTTTGGTTGTTCTATATTTCATCTTTTTATGCGTTCATCCCTGGACTCATTACCCGCATATTCGGGTTCCGCGTTTTTCGGAGAGGTTCCACCGAGCATGAATACGCGCTGACCTTCGACGACGGCCCCGATCCGCATTACACGCCCCAGCTGCTGGATTTGCTCAAAAAATACGATGCCAAGGCAACCTTTTTCGTTGTCGGGTCTCATGCCGAACAAAATCCGGAGCTGGTGAAACGCATGTACGACGAAGGCCATCTGATCGGGATCCATAACTACGTTCACAAGTCCAATTGGTTCATGCGGCCTGCGACCGTCACGAAACAAATTATGAAGACCGATAAGATCATCCATTCGATCACCGGCGAGCGCTCCTCGTATTACCGTCCCCCTTGGGGGATCGTCAACCTCTTCGATTTGAACAAAAAACGCAGCGGCAATTTTAAAATCGTGCTCTGGTCCGCGATGTTCGGCGACTGGAGGGAAAGGATCGGTGCCGACAAGCTGACGGAACGGATGCTTCAGAAGCTTCATCCGGGAGAAGTCCTGCTGCTTCACGATTGCGGCACGACCGCAGGGGCCAATCCCGACGCGCCGCGGCAGATGTTGATCGCGCTGGAGCGCGTGCTGGAAGAAGCCAAACGCCAAGGCCTGAAAAGCATCCGGGTGGACGACATGATCAAAGCGAAGGAAACCGCTCCGGAAAAAAGCGTCCCGCTTTCCAAACTGGTGCTCGTCAAGCTGTGGCTCGTGTGGGAAACGGTATTCCACAAAATGTTCCGGCTGAAAACCGTCAACCCGTATGATCCAATGCTGCATTACAGGGTGCGCAAATACGGCGGACAGAGAATCGAGCTTGACGATGGAATGGTCCTCGAAAAGGGAGATCAGGTCGTTGAACTTCATTTTGACAACGAAAAACTGTTCCGCTTCGGGGTAAGGTCGCGTTCACCGGTCCATCTGGCCATTCATCTGATCCGCACAATGGAAAAGGAATTTCCGGCGCTTGCCCAGTGCATTTTGGAGGATCCGAAAGCCATGGATGCCAAGGCGCTTTACGGCGTGACCATGGTCAATCGCGGGCCGGAGCAGTTCGGGTTCCGGATCGTGGATTTGAAGGACGGGCTCTTTTCAACCTCTTCACGGCTTTATTTGAAATTTTTACTTAGCGTCATTCACCCGTCCGGACAATCCCGCCTGAAGGAGCAGTCGAAGCAGCTTGTTCCGAAAATGCTGCTGATGCCGATCGGCGAATTTTTGGAGCGTTATGCCGAAAGCGGCTCGCACCGCCGCCATCATGAATCCAAACGCAGACGCGGCGAACAGCCGGAGCCAAACGAACCGAGCGATCTAAGTTTGGCAGCGGCGCAAGGGCTTGAAAGCTCGACGCCGGCCATTTAATGCATGAAACGTCAAACCCCCGCCAATGAGCCAATGGGCTCGGCGGGGGTTTTGGTTGTGCCCGGCAAAAAAAGGGGCAGCGTCTCCGGTATCAAATACCGAAGCGCTGCCCCTTGAACATGTATGAATGATTAGATTTTCATGACGCCGCCTTGGCTGGCGTTGGTTACCAGTTTGGAGTAGCGGGCCAGATAACCTGTTTTGACTTTCGGCTCGAAGCCTTTCCATTTCGAGCGGCGGGCCGCCATTTCCTCGTCGCTGATATGAAGCTCGATTTTGCGGTTGTTGAGATCGAGCTCGATGATGTCGCCGTCTTCAACGAAAGCGATCGGGCCGCCTTCGGCAGCTTCCGGAGAAATATGCCCGATGCTGATGCCGCGGGAAGCGCCGGAGAAACGTCCGTCGGTGATCAAGCCGACTTTGGCGCCAAGGCCCATGCCGACGATTTGCGAAGTAGGCGCGAGCATTTCCGGCATGCCTGGTCCGCCTTTCGGCCCTTCGTAGCGGATGACGACGACCATGCCTTCCTTGACTTTGCCGTTTGCGATGCCTTCCAGCGCCTCGTCCTGGGAATCGAAGCAGATCGCAGGACCTTTATGGTATCCGCCGACCGACGGATCCACCGCGCCGACCTTGATGATCGAACCTTCCGGTGCCAGGTTGCCGTACAATACGGCCAAACCGCCGCGCTCGGAGTAGGGCTGGTCGATCGGATGGATGACGTTTTTGTCAAGAATTTCGCAGCCGGCCACGTTTTCGGCCAGCGTTTTGCCCGTTACGGTGATGCAATCGCCGTGGAGGGCGCCCGGTTTTTTCAGAAGCTCATGCAATACCGCGCTCACGCCGCCGGCCGTATGCACGTCTTCGATGAAGTAATCGGAAGCCGGTGCCAGCTTGGAAATGTGAGGCACGCGGTTCGCCACTTCGTTGATGCGTTCCAGCGGATAGTCGATGCCTGCTTCCTGGGCCAGCGCCAACGTATGCAGCACGGTGTTGGTGGAGCCGCCCATCGCCATGTCGAGGGCAAAGGCGTTGTCGATCGCTTCCAGCGTCACGATGTCGCGCGGTTTCAGGTCCATTTTGACGAGTTCCATCAGCTGGCGTGCCGATTGTTTCACGAATTCCCTGCGTTCTTCGGCGACGGCCAGGATCGTGCCGTTGCCCGGCATGGCCAGGCCGAGCGCTTCCGCCAGGCAGTTCATGGAGTTGGCCGTGAACATGCCGGAGCAGGAGCCGCAGGTCGGACAGCCGTATTGTTCGAGCTCGAGCAGGTCGTCGTCGGAGATTTTGCCGACCTGGTGGGCGCCGACGCCTTCAAACACGGAAGTCAGCGAAAGTCTGCGGCCTTTGCTGTCCACGCCGGCTTTCATCGGACCGCCGCTGACGAAGATGGTCGGGATGTTGACGCGCAGCGCGCCCATCAGCATGCCCGGCGTGATTTTGTCGCAGTTCGGGATGCAGACCATGCCGTCGAACCAGTGGGCGGATACGACGGTTTCCAGGGAGTCGGCGATAATTTCGCGGCTTGGGAGCGAATAACGCATGCCGATATGTCCCATCGCGATGCCGTCGTCGACGCCGATGGTGTTGAATTCGAACGGAACGCCGCCGGCTTCGCGGATCGCTTCCTTCACCAGCTTGCCGAATTCCTGGAGATGCACGTGTCCCGGAACGATGTCGATATAGGAGTTGCAGACGGCGATGAACGGTTTGCCGAAATCCTCCTCTTTGACGCCGGCTGCACGCAGCAAGCTGCGGTGCGGAGCGCGGTCAAAGCCTTTTTTGATCATGTCTGAACGCATTTTTTTAGGTGCCATGGTGTCTCTTCCCCCTACTTTAGAAAAATATGACTGCTTCTCGCTTTAGCGCGGTTACTGAGAAAAGTGCCCGAATAAACGATTTATATGAGTCTATCACAAAATGAAAGCTTTTTCTAGCAGTCAATCCGAAGCCAACCGCGGCGCAGCGGCGAAAAAGGGCGAAAAAGGTATCCCCGCCCGGCAAGCCGGAAGGAAGATGCCTTTTTTTGCCGATATCCCGGCGAAACCGAGACATTTCGCTGATTTGAGGCTCGCCCGCATCAAGTTTTCCCCAAGGCGATCCGTTCCAGGCGCAAGATCCATCCCACTTGGGGTTCGATGACCCGATAAGCAGCCTTTTTAACGAAAGGTTGGGCGAGAACGCAAGCCATCAGCACGGCTCCCGCAAGGAGGACGGCGGCCCCGGCCGGATGGCGGATATAGCCGTAAAGCCCCAAAGCTGCGGCCAGTCGGACGATGATGCCATGGAGGAGAAACACGTACAGCGTACGCCTGCCCAGATCGGTGAGGCGGCCATGGCGGAACGGGATCCAGCCGAGAAATGCCGCCCCCGACGCCGATTGCAGGCCGTACAGGGCAAGCCGGTAGACGCCGGCATACCATTCTCGATGCCCCAGCTGCAGGTAAGTCTGGCTGCCGAACAGCCAGCCCTCGGGCAAGCGGAGTCCGTGGAAAGCTATGACGGCAAGCAGGGCCGCGGATAGCGCCGCGGCGGCGATTTTTTTGAGGGGCGTAACCCGGCGCTTGAATGCGGCAAACGAAAAATGATAGCCGATCACGAAAAACGGCAGGTACACGAACGTCCGGCTTATGCTTAACCAGGTCCCGTCCAGCGGCAAATAACCGACCAGGACGCCCAGGATCAAGGAGATGGAGCATTGGGCTGCGGGAGCAAACCTGCGCATCGAAAGCATGAGCAGCCGCCAGGCCATATGGCTGGCCAAAAACCAGAGCATCAGGTAGGGAACGAAAAACGAATGGCGAATGTCCGGGACCTTAAATAAGGCCGCGTCCAGAAGCGAATACAGGCTTTGAAAAATGACATACTGCAGGCCGATCTGCAGCAGCGCCTTCCGGCCTTCCGGCCCGCCAAGCCCGCCTTTGGCAAAATACCCGGTGACGAACACGAACAGGGGCATATGATAGGTATAAATCCATGAATACAGCGCATGCAGACCGTCCATTTGGCGGATCAGCGGCTCGGCGGCATTGGCGATGCAGACGGTCAGGATCAGAATGAACCGCAAATTCAGAAAATAGGTTTCCCCTTCCCGGGGCAGCGTGTTGTCCATGATGATGACTCCCTCCAGATCGTTGACACCTTAAAAGTACTACGCTTTTCGGATTATTGTCGTGATTTATTTCACATATAAAACGCTGCCATTTCCTTAAAATATGCCAACCCGATGAAGGGTTTGCGTATTGACAACCCATCCTCCTGCGCCGACAATAGGTACAGACTTGAGGATTTTGCAAAAATCCAAAAAGCGGCTTTTAATTCAGCAATCGTTAGGGCGGGCGGTTCGGTTCGTCTATATATTGCTTAACCGGCACCCTGGAGCGGACGGAAACGAATTTTGCAAAATCCCGACTTCAATAAGGAAGGGGACTATTATGCAGCAGGATACAGCATTTGCGGGGCCTGAACTGGTTACTTTCGGCGAAAGCATGGGACTCTTTACGGCACAGGATACCCGGGGATTGGAGTACGCGTCGACGCTTCACAAATCGTTCGGCGGGGCGGAAAGCAACGTGGCGATCGGGGTCGCGCGGCTGGGCCGGCGGGCAGGCTGGTTCGGGGCGCTGGGCCGCGATCCGATCGGGACGATGATACATAAAGCGATTCGCGGCGAGGGCGTCGACGTGTCGCGGGCCGTTTTTAACGGCGAGGCGCCGACGGGACTGATGATTCGCGAAAACACGGCGGGCAAGTCGTCGGTATATTATTACCGCAAAAATTCCGCGGCAAGCATGCTCCGGCCGGAGCAGCTGGACGCGGCGTACATCCAGAGCGCCAACATCCTTCACGTGACGGGCATCACGGCCGCGATCAGCCATTCGGCTTTGGCCTGCGTCGACAGAGCGATGGATCTTGCGCGGGACGCCGGGGTCAAAGTAAGCTTCGACCCGAATTTGCGGCTGAAGCTGTGGACGCTGGAGGAAGCGCGCAGCGTGCTGCTGAGGCTGGCGGAGAAGGCGGATTATTTTCTGCCCGGGCTGGACGAGCTGAAGCTGTTGTACGACACGGAGGACGATAAGGCGGTATTCGAGCGGCTTTCCCGGCTGAACGCGGTTTCCGTAATCAAGGGCGGTCCGGATTTGACCTACGTGCTTGAGGATGGTACCCTGACGGAAGTTCCGTATTTCAAAGCGGACCAGGTGCTGGACACGGTCGGGGCCGGAGACGGCTTTTGCGCGGGTTTCATCGCCGGACTTTTGAAAGGGCATTCAACGGTGGAAGCGGTGCGTCTTGGAAATTTGACCGGCTCTCTGGTCATCCAGGCCGTCGGAGATTGGGAAGCGCTGCCAACGTGGGAACAGGTCGAGGCGAAACTGGAGCGCAGGATGCACATTGAAAGGTAATCATTCCATAGACATCGTGACAGGATTTCCATATAATGAGTGAAAAGGAGCGTATGATTGTGAAAAAACTCCAAATATTACAAAAAATCATCGATAACGGCGTCGTGGCCGTGTTGCGCGGCGATTCCGCCGACCAGGTGTTTGCGATGGCCGAGGCAGCGATTGCCGGGGGCATCAAAGTGATCGAGGTGACCTTGACGGTGCCGGGCGCGCTGCAGGCGATCGAAAAGCTGAGCCGCATGTACAGCTGGAAGACGGAAGATCCGGACAAATTCGCCGTCATCGGCGCCGGCACGGTGCTCGAGCCGCAAACGGCGAGAGCCGCGATCATGTCCGGGGCCGAATTCGTGGTCGGACCGTCGCTCAACCCGGAAACCGTTAAAATATGCAATTTGTACCGCGTGCCGATCATGCCCGGCGTCATGACCATCGCCGAGGTTCAGCACGCGCTCGAGCTGGGCGTGGACATCGTGAAGCTGTTCCCGGGGAACCTGTACGAGCCGGGGATCATCAAGACGATGAAAGGACCGATGCCGCAGGCGAACTTTATGCCGACGGGCGGGGTATCGCTTTCCAACCTGAAGGATTGGATTCAAGGCGGTGCGGTGGCCGTCGGGATCGGTTCGGATTTGACGAACGAAGCCGTCAAGACGGGCAATATGGACCTGGTGCGCAGCAAAGCCGAGCAGTATATGCAAGCTTACCGCGAAGCGAAACGTTAACACGGCCCGCGGTGCCCGCGAAGGCCGCAAGCAGCGGCGACACGCCGCTTTCCATGCGGCTTCTGGCAGCCTGCCTTCCCTGGAGGAGGCAGGCTGATCATGTCTTTCGTCCGCTTTTTTGCGTCATTTTCGGGCAAAAAGGTTACCGTTGTCTAAGGACCCCGTAAGGACGGATCCGATCAAGTGTGGAGGTGCACAAAGGGTGCAAAAGATCGAAACATTGGCCTCTTGGATTGAGCAAAGCGACAACATCGTTTTTTTCGGCGGAGCGGGTACCTCGACAGAGAGCGGCATCCCCGATTTCCGCTCCGCCGCGGGATTGTACCAAACGGAGCAGCATTCCCCGTACCCGCCGGAGCAGATGCTCAGCCGTTCTTTTTTCATGAAAATGCCGGAAATCTTTTTCGACTTTTACCGCAGCAAAATGCTTCATCCCGACGCCAAACCGAACGGCTGCCATAGATTGTTGGCCAAGCTGGAGGCGCAGGGCAAGCTGAAGGCCATCGTGACGCAAAACATCGACGGCTTGCATCAGCAGGCCGGGAGCGAGGAAGTTCTGGAGCTGCACGGCTCCGTTCACCGCAATTACTGCATGGGCTGCCGCCGTTTTTTCGGGCTGGAGCAGGTGATGGCGAGCAAGCATCTGGTTCCCCGCTGCCCGTACTGCCAAGGGATCGTGAAGCCGGACGTCGTTTTGTACGAGGAGGCGCTGGACCAGCAAGTGCTGATCAGCGCCATGGACGCGATCGCGAATGCGGATTTGCTGCTGATCGGCGGAACGTCGCTGACGGTGCATCCGGCCGCCGAACTCGTTTCTTATTTTAAAGGGACCCGCTCGGTCTTGCTGAACATGGACCCGACCCCGTACGACAAAAGGGCGGATTTGATCATCAACGATAAAATCGGCGAAGTCATGGATCAGGTGGGCCGGTTGTTGGGCATTTAAGCGTTTTTTTGCCGGACGCGATGCAAAAGAGCTATGCTTTTGAAAGCAAGCGGTAATGTACCTTAATAACAGAAAGGCGGATTGCTATGGCTTACACACCAAACGAAGCACGTTATGACGAAATGATCTATAACCGTTGCGGCCGTTCGGGCCTCAAGCTTCCTGCCATCTCCCTTGGCCTCTGGCATAATTTCGGCGGGGTGAACACGTTCGAAAATGCCCGGAGTATGGTTACGCGCGCGTTTGACCTTGGCATCACCCATTTCGACCTGGCGAACAATTACGGGCCGCCGCCAGGCTCCGCGGAAGAAACGTTCGGCAAAATATTAAAGCAGGATTTGCACGGGCATCGGGACGAGCTGATCGTGTCCACGAAGGCCGGATACCATATGTGGCCCGGTCCTTACGGGGAATGGGGCTCGCGCAAATACATGCTGTCGAGCCTGGACCAGAGCTTGAAGCGGCTTGGCGTGGATTACGTGGACATCTTCTACTCCCACCGTTTCGACCCGGATACGCCGCTGGAGGAAACGATGATGGCGCTGGACCATGCCGTGCGTTCCGGCAAGGCTTTGTACGTCGGCATTTCCAATTATTCCGCTGAACAAACTGCGGAGGCCATTTCGATCCTGAAGTCTTTGGGCACCCCGCTGCTGATCCATCAGCCCAGCTATTCCATGCTGAACCGCTGGATCGAAAACGGCCTGCAGGATGTTTTGGAGGACAACGGCGTCGGCAGCATCGCTTTTACCCCGCTTCAGCAGGGCTTGCTCACGAACAAATATTTGAACGGCGTTCCGGAGGACTCCCGGGCGGCCAGCTCGTCCGTGTTCCTGAACGCGCAGGACATCACGCCGGAGGCGCTGCGCAAAATCCGCGCCTTGAACCAGCTTGCGGCTGCCCGCGGACAAAGCCTGGCACAGCTGGCGCTCGCCTGGGTGCTTCGCGGCGGGAAGGTGACGTCGGCGCTGATCGGCGCAAGCCGTGTCAGCCAAATCGAAGATAACGTGGCGGCGCTGAAAAACCTGGACTTCAGCCAAGAGGAGCTGGACCGGATCGAGGCGATACTGAAAACGGAAAACGAGTCATGAATGTAAGCAACCCGCTGCTTCCTTTAGAGGAACAGCGGGTTTTTGCATGATGGATTCCGGTCTTAACGGCGGCTTTCCGGGCCTGCGCCCGGCGAAGCGGCGATCCGGTCGCGGTAGTGGCTCGGGGAATAGCCGCAAAGCCGTTTGAATTGCCTGGAAAAATAAAGGGCGTCCGTCAATCCGACGGAAGCGGCGATTTGCTCGATCGAGAGCTCGGGGCGTTCCCGCAGGAGTTGGCGCGATTTATCGATTCTCAGCTTAAGCAAATAGGTGACGGGGGACATGCCGGTTTCCTTTTTGAAAATCCGGGAGAGATAGGCGCGATTATATCCCAAGCTTTCGCTCATCTGTTCGATGGACACGGGATGCGCGTATTGGGCCGATAAATAATGGATCATTTGCTTGACGGTGCGCCGCACCTGGGATTCGGTACCGGTCAGGCCCGTTTCGTCCGTAAGCAGGTCCTTCGCTTCGGCAAAAATCAGATACAGATGCCCCAGCGCCGCCATATCCGCGCTTTCCTTCTTGCCGTAAAACGCTTGCGAAATCCGGCGGATCGCCTCGGGGATAAAGCTTTCGCCGCCCGTTGCGAGCACCGACTGCCCTCCGGCAAACCCGGCCGACTCGACAAGCGCCTTCGCCGCGCTTCCGGAAAACGCCGTCCAGCGGTAGCGCCACGGATCTTTTGCGTCGGACGCGTAGCTGACAAGGCGCCCCGGGTGGATCAGGAAGCAGCTGCCGGCCCCCAGCTCGTACGTATGCTGCTCGGACCGGAACTGGCCGCGGCCGCTTTCGACGTAATGCAACAAATAATAATCATATATTTTAGGCCCGACCACATGCTGCGGTTTGGTTTGGCTTTCGCCGGCAAACAGCACGCGCAGCGGGCTTTGTTCATGATAAACCGGATTGGATGCGACGCTGTAGCTTTCCTGAACGGCCATGGCCGGACCTCCTTTTAGACGGTTCAATTTTTTGCGGGATTCTTCCGCTTCACATGTTATTATAGATTTCGAAGTCACAAAAATCCATAGTAAGCAAACATAATTGCATTAACAGGGATGCCTTTGTTTTTTATACTTAAACCAGAACGTCACCATAAGGAAAGGATGGGTGCATCACAAATGAACATCGAATCGCTTAAAAAGCAGTTTATCGAAAAATACGGGGAATCCGCGCAGGACATCCGCGTATTTTTGGCACCGGGCCGGGTGAACCTGATCGGGGAGCATATCGATTATAACGGAGGATACGTGATGCCTGCGGCGCTGGAATTCGGAACCACGTTGCTTGCGCGCCGGCGGGAAGACGATCACATCCGTCTGGCCACGACCAATTTTCCGTACGAAAAAGAACTGAGCCTGAGCGAAATCGGCCGGGAAAAAACGGGGGAATGGGTCGACTACGCGATTGGCGTCATGGTTGAAAATAAACAGGAGGGCTGCCCGGTTACGACGGGGTACGACCTGCTGTATCACGGCGAAATTCCGAACGGCGCCGGCCTCTCTTCGTCGGCATCGATCGAAGTGGTAACCGCTTTTGCGCTGCAAACGCTGGAGGGCTGCGATCCGGACACGGTAAGCATCTCGCTGCTGTCGCAGAGGGCGGAAAACCGATACGTCGGCGTCAACTGCGGCATTATGGACCAGTTTGCCGTGGCGAACGGAAAACGCGACCACGCCATTTTGCTGATGTGCGACACGCTGGAATACAAACATGTGCCGTTTAGGACCGGGGCATATAAAATCGTCATCGGAAATACCAACAAACGAAGAGGCCTGGTGGATTCCGCATATAACGAGCGCAGGCAGCAGTGCGAGACGGCACTCGGGATTTTGAAGCAGCAAGCAGGCGGGCTCGAGTATTTGGCGGGGCTTACGCCGGAGCGGTTCGAAACGCTCAAAAACGGCATCGCCGATGAGACGGTGAGACGTCGGGCGCAGCATGTCGTGGAGGAAAACCAGCGGGTGCTGGATTCGGTGGAGGCGCTCAAAAACAACGATTTGCAGCGGTTCGGCGAACTGATGAACGCGTCGCATGATTCGCTCCGGGATTTATACGAGGTCAGCTGCGAAGAGCTGGACGTCATGGTGGAAGAGGCGCGGCGCATTCCCGGAACGCTCGGGGCGCGGATGACCGGCGCCGGATTCGGCGGATGCACGGTATCCCTGGTCCATGAGGATGACGTGGAAACGTTTGTGAGGCAGGTGGGCCAAGCCTATGAACAACGTACGGGCCTGAAGGCGGAGTTTTACGTTTGCGGTACGGGCGACGGCGTAAAAGAACTGAAGGAGGACAAATAAGATGGCGATTCTTGTAACGGGTGGAGCGGGGTATATCGGCTCCCATACGGTAGCGGCGCTTTTGGAACGCGGCGAGGAAGTGGTCGTGCTCGACAACTTGCAGACGGGGCACCGCGGGGCGCTGCTCGGCGGCAAGCTGTATGAAGGCGACTTGCGCGATAAGGAGCTCCTTGCGAAATGTTTCGCCGAAAACGACATCGACGCGGTCATCCATTTTGCGGCCAATTCGCTTGTCGGGGAAAGCATGCAGAAACCGGTGAAATATTACGATAACAACGTGTACGGGACGTTGTGCTTGCTGGAGGCGATGGATGCCGCAGACGTCCGCCGCATCGTGTTTTCTTCGACCGCAGCGACCTACGGCGAGCCGGAACGGGTGCCGATTCAGGAAAACGACCGGACGCAGCCGACTAACGTGTACGGCGAAACGAAGCTGATGATGGAACGGATGATGTCGTGGTTCGACCAGGTGCTTGGCATCAAATACGTCGCTTTGCGTTATTTTAACGCGGCAGGCGCGCATGACAGCGGCAAAATCGGCGAAGACCACCGTCCGGAAAGCCATCTGGTTCCGCTCGTGCTGCAAACGGCGCTGAAGCAGCGCGAAAGCATCGCCGTGTTCGGGGACGATTACCCGACGGAGGACGGCACCTGCATCCGCGACTACATTCATGTGAGCGATTTGGCCGACGCCCATCTGCTCGCGGTCGATTACCTTCGCAAAGGGGAAAGCAGCAACGTGTTCAACCTGGGCATCGGCACAGGTTTTTCGGTGAAGGAAGTGATCGAAACGGCGAAAAAGGTGACGGGCCTCGACATTCCGGTCGTCATGCAGCCGCGCCGCGCCGGGGACCCGGCCGTTCTGGTCGCATCCTCGCAAAAGGCGAGGGAAGTGCTGGGCTGGAACCCGAAACGGGAAAAGCTGGAGGAGATCATTCAAAGCGCCTGGAACTGGCACCAAAGCCGTCCGAACGGCTATGGCGAGGAATAAGGAGGCACGGCGGTGAACATGAACGAAGCAAACGGAACAACGGAACAACAACAGGCGCTCGTAGCGATCGAACAGCTTGTCCGCTTTGCGCTCGAACGCCGGCTCCTTGAGCCGCTCGACGAAGATTACGGCCGCAATCTGCTGCTGGAGCTGTTCGGCTTCAGCGAGCCGTACCTCGGGGACGACAAGCCGGAGCCGATTCAAGGCCCGCAGCCGGCGCTGGACGTCCTGATCGGCTACGGCGTCCGCATCGGGCTTATTCCTGAGGACACGGACACGTACCGGGATCTGCTTGATGCTAAAATTATGGGCTGCCTCATGCCGCGGCCTTCCGAAGTTACCCGGGAATTTTTGAAGCTGAAGGAAACGGAAGGGATCGAAGCGGCGACTAGCCGGTTCTACGAACTGTCGGTGGATGCCAATTATATCCGCATGGACCGCGTGAACAAAAACGTTTATTGGCGGCATGAATCGGGGTACGGCGACATCGAAATCACGATCAACTTGTCCAAACCGGAAAAAAGCCCGAAGGAAATCGCCATGGCGAAGCTGCTGCCGCCTCCGGTGTATCCGAAATGCCAGCTGTGCCGCGAAAACGTCGGTTATGCCGGCAGGGTCAATCACCCGGCCCGCCAAAACCTGCGCGTCATTCCGCTTGAACTAAACGGCGAGCCCTGGTTTTTCCAATATTCTCCGTACGTATACTATAACGAGCACTGCATCGTGTTCCATCGCGACCATGTGCCGATGAAGCTGACGAAGGACACGTTCCGCCGGTTGCTCGCTTTCGTGGACGAATATCCGCATTATTTTATCGGCTCCAATGCCGATCTGCCGATCGTTGGCGGTTCGATCCTGACGCATGACCATTTCCAAGGGGGACGCCATACCTTCCCGATCCAAAACGCGCCGAAGGAAGCGGTTTTTGCGCATCCTGATTATGACGGCATCACGGTCAGCATCGTCAAATGGCCGATGTCCGTGCTGCGCCTGACCGGAAAAGACCGCGGCGTGCTGCTGGAGCTGGCCGACATGGTGTATGAATCGTGGAAACGGTACAGCGATCCGGCGGCGGATATTTTGGCTTTCAGCGAAGAAGGCGGGAAGCAGGTGCCGCATAACACGGTGACTCCGATCGTGCGCCGGACGCCGGGCGGGGAATACGAGATGGACCTCGTGCTGCGCAACAACCGGACCAGCGAACAATTCCCGGCCGGGATATTCCACCCGCACGAGGAAATGCACCACATCAAAAAAGAAAACATCGGTTTGATCGAAGTGATGGGGCTGGCGATTTTGCCGGGACGACTGAAGGAAGAACTCGATTTGACGGCCGACATCCTTGCCGGGGACGAAGCGCTTTTCAAGGCCGTGAATGAGCAGGAAGACCATCCTTTACGTTTGCATAAGCCATGGATCGAGCAAATGGCGGCGAAATACGGCATCGGCCGCAGCAAGGAAGAAGCCTGGAAGCTGGTGCAGTCCGAGGTCGGGGACATTTTCGTCGAAATATTGGGCCATGCCGGAGTGTACAAAAGAACCGAAGCCGGGAAGGAAGCGTTTTTCCGGTTCGTGTCCCATCTGGGTTGCACGACGGTTCAATAAATCCGGGCCGTTTGGGGCATGCTGAATCCGTGCCGAAAAATTTCTGAAGCGATTCATCAAAAAAACGGGTCAAACCGCCTAAATCCTCGTATTCGGGGCTGGGCGGTTTGTTTTTTTTCGGAAGAGAGAGGTATAATAAACAAGCACAATCATTTTGACCCGGGAGGCGAATTTGCTGTGAATGCATTTGAATTCCATAATCCGACCAAGCTGATCTTTGGCAAAGGAAAGCTTGATACATTAAAAAGAGAAGTTCCGAAATACGGCAAAAACGTCCTGCTTGTATACGGCGGCGGCAGCATCAAACGCAGCGGCTTGTACGACGACGTGCATGCGCTGCTGAAGGAAATCGGTGCCGAAGTGACCGAGCTGAGCGGCGTGGAGCCGAACCCGCGTTTGGCGACGGTTCATAAAGGCGTGGATTTGTGCCGCGAGCATGGCATCGACCTGATTTTGGCCGTCGGCGGAGGCAGCGTCATCGACTGCGCGAAGGCGATTGCGGTCGGCGCCAAATACGACGGGGACATGTGGGATTTCGTCGAGCGCAAGGCGGTTCCGCAGGATGCGCTTCCGCTCGGCACCGTATTGACGATTGCGGCGACCGGTTCGGAAATGAACGGCGGCTCCGTCATTACGAACGAGAAAACTCAGGAGAAAATGGGCTGGGGCAGCCCGCACGCGTATCCCGCGTTTTCGATTTTGGATCCTGTGAACACCTTTACGCTGCCAAAAGACCAAACGGTCTACGGCATGGTCGATATGATGTCGCACGTGCTGGAGCATTATTTCCATACGGAAACGAACACGCCGGTACAGGACGGCTTCTGCGAAACGATTTTGCGCACGGTCATCGACACGGCTCCGCGCCTGATCAACGACCTGCAAAATTACGAGGACCGCGCTACGATCATGTACTGCGGCACGATGGCGCTGAACGGCATTTTGAACATGGGGTATGCCGGCGACTGGGCGACCCACAACATCGAACACGCCGTCTCGGCCGTTTACGACATTCCGCACGGCGGCGGGCTGGCGATTTTGTTCCCGAACTGGATGAAATACAACCTTCATGCCAATCCAAGCCGGTTCAAACAGCTTGCCGTCAACGTCTTCCATATCGATCCGTCGGGCAAAAGCGATGAAGAGGTCGGGCTGGAAGGCATTCAGGCGCTGCGCGATTTCTGGAGCTCCATCGGTGCGCCGAGCCGGCTCGCGGACTACGGCATCGACGACAGCCAAATCGAGGTCATGGCCGAAAAAACGGTCCGTTTCGGGCCATTCGGCAAGTTCAGAACGCTCAATAAAGAAGATGTCGTTGAAATTTACAAGCTGTCGCTGTAATCGCTAAAGGGACAGCCTCATTTTTAAGTCCATTTCAAGAAACGCGAATGACCCGCAAGAAGAACGCATGCTATGCGATTTCTTGCGGGTCATTTTTTACGTCGATCGTATTTTTCTTCGGCATCTGATGCGGACATACAGGCAATTACAAGCCCCTTGCCGGCTGATGGACACCGGCAAGGGGCTTGTAGAAATGCTGTCTGGGCTTAAACCGTCAAATCGAGGAAGAATCCGGCTTCTCGTCTTGGGTGCTGCCGGAGTCGCTTGGCGCCGGCGCGCCGTTACCAGCCGAATTCCCTTGGCCCCGGAATCCGCCCGGGCGACCTTGCCCGCGGCCGCCGCCGAAACCGCCGCCTCCGGTGGTCACGCCCGATTCGTTGACGTACGTGACCGCTTCGCCGAGCTTGAAGCTGACGATTTTCGTTCCGCCGGTCAGCTTGCCCTGGGCGTAAAGGCCGTCCTTCGCCGTAGCGCTGGATTGGCCGCCCGTATAGAAGGCGTACGTGTCGCCGGACTTCAGGTCCGGCGTGGAAATCACGATGGACTGAATGTCTTTCGCCGGAGCAAAGCTCAGCATCGGCGTTCCTTTGCCGTCGGTCAAAGTCACCAGCGTGCCGGCCTTCACCGTGCCCGGGAACGTCATGAGCACCGAACGCTGCGACGAAGATTCCGACGGAGCCTGGGCCATTCCGGCGCTTCCCGCGGCAACCAGCAGGCCGCCGGACTGCTCGAACGTGCCGTCATAGTCGAGGGCGCCGTTGCCGTTAGATGCCGGGCCGTTCACCAGCACCGTGCCGCCGGTCATCGTGATGGAGCCGTTGGCGTCGAGGCCGTCGCCGCCCGCGTCCACGGTCAGGTAAGCGCCGCTGATCGTCAGTTTTGCGGTGCCGGCGCTGCCGCCAGGTCCGCCGGGCATGTCTTGGCCTGCCGGCGGCTGCGGCGGCGTGCCTGCGGCGCTATCCGTGTTCTGGCTTCCGCTCTGCGAGGAAGTGCCGGCAGGAGCCTGATCGCCGCTCTGCGCCGAATCGCCGGCCGGCGGCTGGCCCGGCATGCCTTCCGGCCGCTGGCCGCCAAACATGCGGCCCGGTCCTTCCGAGCTGCCGCTTCCGTCGGAAGCGTTGACGCCGTCATCGCTGGCCACGACGCGCACTTCGCCGCCGGAGAGGGTGATGTCCGCGGCTTCGATGCCTTCGTAGCTTTCCTTGATGTTCACTTTTCCGCCGGAAACGACGATCGATACGTCGGCATGGATGCCGTCATCGCCGGTGGCAAGATCCAAATCGCCGCCCGAAATCAAGATGCTGCCGTTGCTGTGCACCGTATCGTCGGCCGAATCGATGTTGAACGTTCCGCCCGACACCGCAATGCCAGCCTCGGCCTTGAGCCCTTTCATGCTGGCGGATTCGCTCTCCTCATCCGCCGTCTGGGCTGCTTCCGTTCCGGCTGAGGCACTGCCGTCCTTGTTGGCGGCATTTTCATTCGCTTGGGACGCGGAACCGCTGCTTGAGGCAGACGGCTTGCCGCTATTCGTAGCGCCTGCTGCCGCATCTCCGCTGTCCTTGCCTTGAGCCTCGGCCTTTTCGCCTTGCGCTTCGGGCTCCGTCCGTCCACCGAAGTCCGGGCGTCCCATCGGCATTTCTTCCTCGTGCGGCTCGGCGTTCGCGCTGCCTCCTCCGGTTACCACGTCGTAGGTGCCCCCGTCGATCAGGAGCGAAGCGGCCGCCTGAAATCCGTCGCTGCCGGCTTCGATGCGGAAGGTTCCGTCCTCGATAAGCAGGTAACCCTTGTTCTTGTCGCCGTCATAGGTCGTCTTGAAGCCGTCGCCGCCGGCATTGACGTAAATGCTTCCGCCCTTGACCGCAGCCAGGTCGCGGCCGATGATTCCGTCGTCGGCGGCGTTGACGCTCAGCGTGCCGCCGACGATTTTGAGATCGTCCTTGCTCGTGATGCCGTCTTTATAATTTCCCTGCACGGTCAGCTGCCCCGTGCCGTTGATCGTCAGATCGTCCTGGCTGAACAGCGCCGCCGTCGGGGCATCTTCCGACGAATCCGCATACTTGGTTCCGTCGGACAAGGTGTTTTCCGTTCCTTTGGCCAGCGTCACCACCGTTTTCCCGGCCTTTTTGACCTGGATCGCCGGACCGTCCGGGCTCGCGATATGTGCTCCGTTCAGCACCAGGCGCACGACATCGTCTTCGCCAGCGTCAACCGCGATGCTGCCTCCGGTCAACTTACCGCTTACTACGTAAGTTCCGGCCGAGGAGATCGTAATCTTGCCGCCGCTCGCCTTTGCGCCCGCTCCGTCAACGGCCGCGCTGGCGCCGTTCAGCGTCACCTTCGTGGCCTTGCTCTCCTCCCAGTCCACGGTCGTATCGTCGCCGTCATATTGGACAAGATCTTTTATTTTCAGGCTCGCCAGCTGGGCATTGGCCTTGCTTGCATCCACGGCTGCTTCCGCCGCTGCCGTGTCCGTTGATGTGCCGTCCGTCGCCGCCTTCGTGCCCGCGGCACTGGTCGTGCAGCCGGAGGCCAGCATGGCGGACAGGATCAGAATTGCCGCAAATTTCGTTTTATAGGATGGTTTCATGGTTCGACCTCTTTTCAATTTAATATTCCTGCATCGCAGGGTTCATCGTCAGCGTAATGTCCAAGTTGCCGTTTCGGGTCCGGATGGCGTCCAAAAATTCCTTCTGGTTCGTCTGCGGCCCCATTTTTATCGAATACACCACCTCATACAAACTTCCGAGCTCGGCCGTTTTGACTTTTCTCAGCTCATACTCGACGTGGTGCCTGCGGAATACCTCTTCAAACGCTTCTTCGTAACCGAGATTTTCCGGGATGGTGATTTTGAGCGTTTTCGGATGATCCTTTCTTGTGCCGAACTTGGCTTTGCCCAGCCCATACATCAGCAAGCAAAGAATGATAGTAAACAAAACGGCGTAACCGAATGCCCCGACCCCGGCGGACAGCCCGGCCGCCATCGAAAACAACACGTAGGATATGTCCTTGGCATCCCCCGGCGCGCTTCGGAACCGAATGATGGAGAAGGCCCCCGCCAGGCTGAACGCCCGGGCGATGTTGCTGCCGATCAGCATGATGATGATCGCCACGATCGCCGGCAGGATGACCATCGTCAGCGTGAAGCTTTGCGAAAAAGCAGGCTGGGTTTTCATGTACGTAAAGCTGATGATGGCGCCCAGGACAATGGCGACGGCCAAGGTCAAAAGCGCGCGGGGTAACGATAGAGCGGTGTCCGCGGCGGACGCGTTCAAAATGGAATCGATCATAAAACAACTCTCTCCCTTTCCACGACTTGCGCATTTGCGTTTCGAATCGATTTTTTGTACTCATTCCCGTATTTGGAAAAGCTGGTGCGGTACAATCGGTGCTCGGACAGCATTTTGGACAGCCACACCGGCACCGTTTTTTCGGCTTTGACTTCCATCAGCCATTGGCCCCGTTCCAGCAGCGGGTCGCCGTAATCGCCGGCTTCCAATCGAAGGTCATGGCGGCGCGAGCGGATGTGGGTATCGAAAGTGATCCGCAGATCCCGGTTGCCCTTGCAGAACAAGGCGATGCGGTCGTACGCCAGATAGACCATCGGCTGCAGCTCGTACCTGCTCAAAAAATATTCGATTTCGCCGATGACCTGCTTGTTCATGCCTTTCCGGAAGGCGGGCGGGGTGCCCGTCCGGACGAATTCGTAGGCTTCGCTCAGCTTGAGGGCGGTCCTTCTTTTGTTCACCAGGCCGAACACTTTTTTCTTCAGCTCCAAATAGACCTTGGCATCGCTGCCCGGCACGCCGTACGACCGGATCCGCAGCTTTTCCCTGTATTTGGGCTTGGCCAAACTGGTACGGATGAGTGTGTGATGTTCGGTGTCGTAATACAGGTTGCTGATGGTGTAAAACTTGTTGTCCTTGTTGTTTTCATCCGGTTCCATATAAGCCATCAGGTCGTTGTAAATGTTGTAAAAAGCTTTGGTGTCCATCAGGTACTTGTTTTCGTACCGGTTAAAAACTTCAATCGCCATCGTCATTTCGCTCCTTTCGTCAGTAACGCCTCGCGGGGCATCGCCCTTTCATGTCTGTAGCTTAACGGCACAACCTTTAACGAAACTTAAACACGGCGATAACATTCCGTTTACACAGCGAAAATATAACGTTTGCCACTAACGGCGGGGGATCGGGAAAGACCCGGAGGAAGAAGACGTTTAGCGAACCGCCATCCGCAGCGGAACGAAGGTTCTTGGGCCGGAGCATTTTGCGCTTATTAAGGTTGGTTAAAGGTTCGTTCCTTATCGTAGGGATAGACGATTCATCAGAGAGAATGAGGGAGATTACGACTATGCGCATATTAATCGTTGAAGACGAGGTGTATCTGGCGGAGGCGCTGACGCAAATTTTGAAAAAAAACCATTATTCCGTGGACGCCGTTCACGACGGCCAAACGGGATTGGATAACGCCCTCAGCGGGATTTACGATTTGCTGCTGCTGGATATCATGCTGCCGGAGATGGACGGAATCACGCTGCTGCGGACGATCCGGGCCGAAGGCATCGCCACGCCGGTCATCATGCTCACGGCCAAAGGAGAAATTTCCGACACGATCGCGGGGCTCGACTGCGGAGCCGACGATTACGTCGCCAAGCCGTTTTCCACCGGCGAGCTTTTGGCCCGAATCCGTGCGGTTCTGCGGCGAAAAGGAGAGGTCGTGCCTGAGGACGGCCTGAAATTCGGGGACATCGAGCTGAATACGTCCATGCTGAAGCTGAGCTGCAGGGGCAAGGAACTGAAGCTGATTTTGAAGGAAAGCGAGCTGCTGGAGCTGCTGATGCTGAGAAAACAGGCGGTCACCTCCAAAGAGCAAATCATCGAAAAATTATGGGGCTTTGATTCCGATGCCGAACATAACAACGTCGAAGTGTACATTTCGTTTTTGCGGAAAAAGCTGGCTTTTCTGGGCGCGTCGGTGCGGATCACCACGATCCGGGGCGTCGGTTACGTGCTGGAGGCGGTTTCGTGATGTTCAAAAAGCTGCGCAACCGGTTTCTGCTGATGAACATGGCTATCATTACATTCATCATGCTGGTCGCTTTTACGGCAATTTACATGATCACGTACCAAAACGTCCGCCGCGATATCGGCATGGAGCTGCAGCGCGTATCGGAGTTTTATCATAAGGGGGGAGGACCGGGCAAAAAAGATCCGGCAAAAGCTTCGGCGCTGCCGTCAGCGCAGGAAGGGAGCTTGGAAGCCGAGGCGAAAGGCGATGACAGCCCGGATCCATCCTCGCCGCCGCAAGGGAGCGGCGCTGCCGTTGCTGGGCCATCTGCAGAAGGCTCTTCCCGCCCCATGGAGAAAGGCCAAGTGCCGCCTCCCGAACTTTCGGTTTCCTTCGAGCTGAAAACGGATCGGGAATGGAATCTAATCAAGACCTATTCCCGCTTCGAAATGAGCCAAGACTTCTATGACGCGGCCAAAAACCAAGCCGTACAAAATCCGGTCCGGAGCGGCCGTTTCAATATGGACGGGACGCGCTGGGCGTATAGCGTACAGCCGACGCCAAGCGGATATTCCGTCGTGTATTTGGACGTGACGGCGCAGCTCAAAATCACCACCAATCTGATCTATACCTTTTTGGCGGTGGCCTTGGTGATGCTGGCCGTGATCTATTTGACGAGCCGCTATTTTGCCAATCGTTCGATCGAACCCGTCCGCAAAGCGTTTGAGAAGCAGCAGCAGTTTATTGCCGACGCCTCCCATGAGCTTAAAACGCCGCTGGCCGTCATCAACACCAACGCCGAGGTGCTGCTGGCGAACAGCGAAGACTCCATCAAGTCCCAATCCAAATGGCTGCACCATATCAAATCGGAAACCGAGCGCATGAAGGCGCTCACCAACGATCTGCTGTACCTCGCCCGAATGGACGACGCCCGCGGACATCTGATCTTCGTCCCGTTTGATCTTAGCGAAGCGGTCGAAAGCGTCATTTTGACCATGGAAGCGGTCATATACGAAAAAGAGCTCGCGCTCACGTATGAAATCGAACCCCGTTTGAGCATGACGGGGAGCAGCGAGCAGGTGAAGCAGGTCGTGATGATTTTGCTCGACAACGCCGTCAAATACGCCAATCCGAGGGGGGCCATCCATCTGGAACTGAAAAAGCAGCATCACCGCCCGCTGCTGAAGGTGACCAACACGGGCGAAGGCATCGCCCCGGAACATATAAAACATATTTTCGACCGCTTTTACCGCGCCGATGCCTCCCGCTCGCGGAAGCACGGCGGGTACGGCCTTGGCCTGGCGATCGCCAAATCGATCGTGGAGGGCCATAAAGGGAAAATATTCGTCAAAAGCGTCCCTAACGAACAGACGAGTTTTTATGTGCAGTTGGGGTAGGAGGGGAGAGCAGACCATCGAAACAAAAGGGATTCCAAAGGGTTCCCGCCGACAACCGTTTCGTTTCGCCAAGATTTTATCAGCGAGGAAATATTTGAAACAATTCGAGTCTTATTACGTATATCCTTATATAGGCAGTTTGAACATATCTGGGGGATTTTGCAAAAATCCAATGTGAAAGCGAATTTCCAAGCGGCAATAGGTGGATCGAAGGGGTATGTTTCCACAATTGCGATCCGGAAGCGGACGGATTGACGAATTTTGCAAAATCCCGGCATGGGAGGATGCGACCATGGAAACGCTTTTCTGGAGCTGTCTGGCAGGCGGAATTCTGTTTGCGGTGGTCAGCGTCGTTTTGGGGGATCTGGTCAGCCATGCCCTTGACGGGCTGCTCGACTTTTTGTCGGTCGATTTCCTGAAACCGATGGTCATCGCAAGCGCTGTGACGGTGTTTGGAGGTGCCGGCGTTTTGCTTGAGCGCTATACGGGATGGGGAGGCTTCGTGGTCGTTTTGCTGTCGATTGCTGCAGCGGTGATCATTTCGGCGCTGGTCTATTGGTTTTACGTCAGGCCGATGGACAACAGCGAAAACTCCACCGCTTATTCCATCCGCGAGTTGTCGGGCCGCATCGGCGAGGTCACCATACCGATTCCCGAATCGGGCTTCGGCGAGGTCATGATCAAGCTTGGCGCCGGGAACACGCTCCACATCGCTTCGAGTTTCGATCGCTGCCTGTTGGCCGCAGGCACCAGGGTGGTCGTCGTTGACGTGCTTGACGGGGTACTGCGCGTCGCCAAATTAGACGAGAGAAAAGGAGATGTTGTTTAATGGATTTGCCGGATTACATGCTCATTCCCATCATTGTCGTCGGGGTTATTATCGTGCTGGGGCTGGCATTCTGGGCCCGCTACAAGACGGTTGGGCCGGACGAAGCCATGATCGTGACGGGTTCCTTTTTGGGAAGCAAAAACATCGCGGAAGACGAATCGGGACGCAAGATCAAAATCGTCCGCGGGGGCGGCGCGTTTATTTTGCCCGTATTCCAGCAGTCGGAATTTATTTCGCTGCTTTCCCACAAGCTGGACGTATCAACGCCCGAGGTTTATACCGAGCAAGGGGTGCCTGTCATCGCCGACGGCGTTGCGATCATCAAGGTCGGCAGTTCGATCGAAGACGTCGCGACCGCGGCCGAGCAATTTATCGGCAAGCCGATCGACGCGCTGAAGGGCGAAGCCCAAGAGGTGCTGGAAGGCCATCTGCGGGCGATTTTGGGCTCCATGACCGTGGAGGAAGTATACCGGAACCGCGACAAATTCGCGCAGGAGGTCCAAGGCGTGGCGGCCCGCGACTTGAAGAAGATGGGGCTGCAGATCGTTTCCTTCACGATCAAGGACGTCCGCGACAAGCAGGGTTACCTCGACGCGCTGGGCAAGCCGCGGATTGCGGCAGTGAAGCGGGACGCCGAAATCGCGGAAGCCGAAGCGATGCGGGATGCGCGGATTCAGAAGGCGAACGCGGAAGAACAGGGGCAAAAGGCCGAGCTGCTGCGCGATACCAACATCGCCGAAGCGACCAAGGAAAAAGAGTTGAAGGTTGCCTCCTTTAAGAAGGAGCAGGACACGGCGAAGGCGGAAGCCGACCAGGCATACCACATTCAGGAAGCACGCGCCAAGCAGACGATGGTCGAAGAACAGATGAAGGTCGAGCTGGTCCGCAAGGAACGCGAAATCGACCTGCAGGAAAAAGAAATCATGGTCCGGCAAAAGCAATACGACGCCGAAGTGAAGAAAAAAGCGGATGCCGACCGTTACGCCGTCGAGCAGGCGGCCGAAGCGGACAAAGCTCGCAAAATGCGCGAAGCGGACGCTTTGCAGTATTCCATTGAAACGCAGGCCAAAGCTTCCGCGGAGCAAAAACGGCTGGAAGGCCAGGCGATCGCCGATGCGGAGCGGGCCAAAGGTACCGCCGAAGCGGAAGTCATCCGCCTGCGCGGTTTGGCCGAAGCCGAAGCGAAGGAAAAGCTGGCGGAAGCGTTCCAGAAGTTCGGCGAAGCGGCGGTGCTCGACATCATCGTCAAAATGCTGCCTGAGCTGGCCGGCAAAATCGCTCAGCCGATCTCGTCGATCGACAAGCTTACCGTGGTGGATACGGGCAAAGGCGAAGGCGCGGCCCGCGTAAGCAACTACGTGACCGAGCTGATGTCCACCGCGCCGGAAATGCTGAAAAGCGTGTCCGGCATCGACGTGGAGGGACTGATCAAAAACCTGACGGGCAAATCGAAACCCGCTCCGGTGGCGGCCCAGCATGCGCAGCAGGAACGCGAGCTGGTGAACCTGGAGGCGGGCGCGGCCAAGGAGGAGTAGTATCTCGCTGCTGCTGCCTCTTGGCGGTTGACTGAGCAAACGAGGGATTAGGAGGGAGCGGCAGGCCTTCAATGCCCCATTTGCCGAAGGCATGTTTCGGATCTGGCGCATGGCCAGTCATATATCCATGAAAAAGGCGGTCCAAGCGAATAGGCTTGGGCCGCCTTTTTGATTTGTTTTCCCCGCTTCTAAGGGGTGTTTAACTGCAGGCGCAGTTCAGCACCGGCTTGCGCGCGGCCGTCGTTTCGTCCAAACGGGTGACCGGCGTGCTGTAAGGGGCGTTAAGCAGCAGTTCCGGCTGCTCTTCGGCTTCCTTGGCGATTTGGATCATCGTGTCGATAAAGGCGTCGAGCGTGTCTTTGCTTTCGGTTTCCGTCGGTTCGATCATCATGCATTCGTCCACGTTCAGCGGGAAGTAGATGGTCGGCGGATGATACCCGAAATCGAGCAGCCGTTTCGCCACGTCCAGGGTGCGGACGCCGTATTGCTTGAGCGGCGTGCCGGACATGACGAATTCATGCTTGCAGACGCCCGGATACGGAATGTCGTAATAGGGTTCGAGGCGTTTCATCATGTAATTAGCGTTCAGCACGGCGCATTCGGATACGCGGCGCAGACCTTCGGGCCCGTAGCTGCGCATGTACGCATAGGCGCGGACGAGAATGCCGAAGTTGCCGTAATAAGCCTTCACGCGGCCGATCGACGATTCGCTGTCGCCTTCCAGCGTATACGACCCGTCTTCCTTTTTCGAGACGAGCGGCAGGGGCAGGAACGGCACGAGCAGGTTTTTGACGCCGACCGGACCGGCGCCGGGACCGCCGCCGCCATGCGGCGTGCTCATCGTTTTATGCAAATTCAGGTGTACCACGTCAAAGCCCATGTCGCCGGGGCGCGCAATGCCCATGATCGCGTTGGAATTGGCGCCGTCGTAATACAGAAGCCCGCCGGCTTCGTGAACGATCGCCGCAATTTCCTGGATCTGCTCCTCGAACAGGCCGAGCGTGTTCGGGTTGGTCAGCATCAGCGCCGCGGTGTCGCTGCCGACCGCCGCGCGCAGCGCCTCCAGGTCGACGAGTCCCTTGTCCGTGGACGGAATCGTAATCGTTTTGAGTCCGGCCACGGAGGCGCTGGCCGGGTTGGTGCCGTGGGATGAATCCGGCACGATCACCTTGTCGCGATGTTCCCCGCGGCTTTCATGATACGCACGGATCATCATCAGCCCGGTCCATTCGCCGTGCGCGCCTGCGGCAGGCTGCAGCGTGACGGCATCCATGCCGGTAAGCCCCGCCAAGTCCTGCTGCAGCTGGTACATCAGCTCGAGCGCGCCTTGGATGCTTTCTTCGGGCTGGTAAGGATGGATTTTGGCGAAGCCCGGGTAACGCGCCACGTCTTCGTTAACCTTCGGATTGTATTTCATCGTGCAGGAGCCGAGTGGATAAAACCCGTTATCCACGCCGAAATTGCGGCGCGACAGCTCCGTGTAGTGGCGGATGACGTCGACCTCGTACACCTCCGGCAGCGCCGCGGGTTCGCTGCGCAGCATGGCGGCCGGTATGAGGGATTCGGCCTCCGCCTCGGGCACGTCGAGCTCCGGAAGGGAGTAGGCGATGCGTCCGGGGTGGCTCAGCTCAAATATCAACGCTTTTTCCTGTATCATAAACAGCCCTCCAGCAATGAAACGAATTGGTCGATCTGTTCTTTCGTACGGCGTTCGGTGACGGCAACCAGCATATGTCCTTCAAGCTCCGGATAAGCGCGGCCGAGATCGTACCCGCCCAGGAAGCCTTGCTTCAGCAGTTTTGCGTTGACATCCGCGACGGATGTGCCGGCAGGCAGCTTGATCACGAATTCGTTGAAAAAAGGAGAAGCGTACGGCAGCGTCACGCCGGGCACTTTCGCAAGTTGTCCCGCGGCATAATGGCTTTTTTGCAGGTTCAGCCGGCCGACCTCGATCAATCCCTGCTTGCCCATGACGGACAAGTATACGGATGCGCAAAGTGCAAGCAGCGCCTGGTTCGAGCAGATGTTGGAGGTCGCTTTTTCCCGGCGGATATGCTGTTCGCGGGCCTGAAGCGTCAGGACGAAGCCGCGTTTCCCGTTCCGGTCGACCGTCTGGCCGACGATGCGGCCCGGGATTCGGCGCATATGCTCTTGGGACACGGCGAAAAATCCGCAGGTCGGACCTCCGAACGAAGCCGCGATGCCAAGCGGCTGGGCGTCTCCGACGACGATGTCGGCGCCGAGTTTGCCCGGCGCTTCCAGCAGCCCGAGCGACAGCGGGTTGGCGCTGACCACCATAAGCCCTTTGTGGTTGTGGATCAAGCGGCCGATGGCCGCGAGATCTTCGACCGCTCCGAAAAAGTTCGGGTTTTGCACGAGTACGGCCGCGGTATCGTCCGAAACGGCTTGGGCCAGCTCGGCCATGTCCGTCACGCCGTTGTGCGTGCCGACCTCGACGATGTCCAGACCGAGTCCCCGCGCATACGTATGAAGCACTTGTCTCGATTCCGGGTGAACCGCCGCGGAGACGACAAGCTTGGTCCGCTTGGTGGCGGCGCTCGCCAGGGAGCCGGCTTCCGCGAGGGCCGTCGCGCCGTCGTACATGCTGGCGTTGGCGACCGCCATGCCCGTCAGCTCGCAAATATAAGACTGGAACTCGAAGATCGCCTGCAGCTCGCCTTGGCTGATTTCAGGCTGGTACGGCGTGTAAGCCGTATAAAATTCGGATCTGGATACGACATGGTTGATGACGGAAGGAATATGATGATCATAAAGTCCGGCGCCAAGGAAGCTGGGGTATTGGTCGGTGTTCGCATTTTTGGCGGCAAGCGCGGACAGATGGGTCGTGAGGGCGTACTCGTCCAGCCGCTTGGAGACCGGAAGCTCGCCTTTGAAACGGATTTCTTCGGGAATATCCTTAAAAAGATCTTCAATCGAATTCGCTCCGACGGTTTTCAGCATTTCCTGCTGATCCTGCTCGGTCATCGGCAGATAACGGTGCTTCACTTGGAGTCAGCTCCTTTTCGGGCTCGTTTGTAGAATGGAACGGGAACAACTTCGGCTTTCAGGCGTTTGCCCCGCACATCGACCTCGACCTGCGTGCCGACGGCGGCAAAACGGCTATCAAGGAGCGCCAGCCCCAAATTCCGTTTCAGCGTGGGGGATTGGGTGCCGGTCGTAATTTCTCCGATGCGCTCGCCGCCAGCATAAACCGCGTAATGCGAGCGGGGGATGCCGCGGTCGATCATTTCCACGCCGACCAATTTGCGCGGCACGCCGTTTTCCTTCTGCCGCTGCAGAGCGTCTTTGCCAATGAAATCGCCTTTGCCCAGCTTCACGAAAAAGCCGATGCCGCCTTCCAGCGGCGAGATGTCCTGGGACAGCTCCTGCCCGTAAAGCGGCAGCTTGGCTTCGAAGCGGAGCGTGTCGCGGGCGCCGAGGCCGGCCGGGATCAGGCCGAAGGCAACGCCGCGCTCAAGCAATCCGGTCCAAACGGCCGGCGCATCTTGGGCAGGCAGATAAATTTCGAATCCGTCTTCGCCGGTATAGCCGGTGCGGGAGATGAGGACGGACGCGCCAAACAGCGATACGTTTTGCAGAAAATGAAACGCGCCGAGCTGCGTCAAATCGCAATCGACAAGGGGGGCGAGAATGTCTTCCGCTTTGGGCCCCTGCAGCGCGAGCAGAGCCGTATCATCGGATTTGTCGGTCATTTGGACCCCGTCCGCAAGATGCCGGCTCAGCCATTCCCAGTCTTTGCGGATATTCGAAGCGTTGACGACAAGCATATAGGATGCCTCGGCCAGCTTGTAAACCAGCAGATCGTCGACGACGCCTCCGTCCGGATAACACATGGCGCTGTATTGCGCCTGCCCGGGGACGAGAGCGGTTACATCATTGACGGTCACGCGCTGAAGGAAGCTTTCGGCCTGCGGGCCGCTGACGAAAAATTCGCCCATGTGGGACACGTCGAATAAACCTGCGGCTTCGCGGACGGCTTCATGCTCCTTATGGATGCCGCTGAACTGGACGGGAAGCTCCCAGCCGCCAAAATCAATGCAGCGCACGCCCGGAATGTCGGCATACAGCGGGTATAGCGGGGTTCGTTTAAGCTCGGACACGTTTCCATCACCTTCTCTTTCCATTTTTCGAAAGCACAAAAAGGACAGGCAAAAGAACAAGCATGCCGATCATCGGCATACGGATCCTCTTGCTCTGTCCTTGGTACCTGAGAGTTACTTTGCTTGACGGCTCATCGCGGGTGCAAGGCTGCGCGCCGCTGTCGTGCCGGTCAACAAATTTCCCCTTGGGTGATTCTTTTCGCTCAAGAATTCTCTCCAGAGATGCGTCCGATAATGGTCCTTTTGCCTGAGAGATTCACCCGTTTTCACGCGGGCTTACTCCTTCGGCGTCACCGGTAAACAGTAATCTCTCCCATTACCTTCATCCGCTATTGAATTGTCTACTACCATTAATACTCAAAGCCTTGCGGAATGTCAACAACATTATCCGGGGGAAAGGCCGAAGCTTGGCAGGGCGGACGCCCGACGGCAAAAGTATCGGAAAACATTGAATTTTAACATACTTTTTCCGCGTTCGCCGCGATACAATGATATCGGCATGACCCATTACGAGCTGTAATCCGGGGAGGATGAACACGTGGAAAAAATCGTCGGCGTGGATATCGGCTGCACGAAAATGTACATGTACGCGGAGCATGAAGGAAAAACGTTCGAAAACAAAGTGCCGACCGGGCTGGATTGCCCGCGGGAGCGGCTGAAGCAGGAGCTCGACGCGTTTATCGAGCGCCTTCCGTTCGAGCCGGAAGGGGTCGGCATGGCGGTGCCGGGCCTCGTGGAGGGGGATCACCGCGTTCAGTTGTCGGACGTCCGCTCCTTAAGCGGAATTACCGCCGATGATTTCGGGCAGGGAAGGTTTCCCGTCCGGCTTATAAATGACGTCAAATCCGCTACGATTGCGGAAACGGTCCATTATAAGGACAAAGACACGCTAGCGGTGATTATGGCCGGTTCCGGCACGGCGCTCGGCGTCTATTCGAAGGGGCGGATGTTTACGGGGGCACACGGTTTTGCCGGGGAACTGGGCTACTGCATCATCCAGACGGCAGAAGGTCCCCAAAGGCTGGACAGCATCGCGGGGGGCATCGGCATTTTGCAGCAGGCCGGCTGCGGCATTGATGAGTTCCTGGAGCGGATCAACCGAAACGAACCGGCCGCCATGCAGCTGATAGCCCGGGCGGGCGAACATTTCGGAATGGCGTTGACGAACGTGATCCACCTGTTTAATCCGGATGTGATCGTGGTCGGCGGCAGCACCGCCACCTATCCCGGGTATATGGAGCATGCGCTCGAAACGGCGCAAAAACATACCCTTCCGGACATGTTCAGCGCTTGCCTGATCGCCCCGGCCAAAGACAATAAACGCATCGTCGCCCTCGGCGCCATGGAATACATGCGCAGCGGCATGCGGATTTAGGCGGCCGGAAGGCGGAAGAACGACGGGAAAACCGCGGAAAACAAGAGGGTTGTCGCTGTTCGGGGAAATCAGGTTCCTGTTATATTGACAGCGCCGTTTGCTCTGCTTTATTCTTAAGGTGATTAGGATTGTAAATGGTTTCAATCATGAATGGACATTTATATACAAGCGGATGATGGCGAACGGGAGAGACTGCCTTTTTCGTAAGGCGGCACCGAAGGAGCAAGCTGCGGGAGGGCACAAACCGGCGGCTAATCTCTCAGGTACAAGGAACCGTCGCCGGACGCGGCTCTGGAGAGAGCGTCAGCCACCCAAGGGGAACGCGGAAACGGCAGGTTTCCGTCCAAACTCTCAGGTACAAGGGACAGAGAAAAGGTGCTGCATACCTTTTTTGCTGTCCTCTTTTTTGTTGCCCTTGTTCGTGCGATGTTGAACACCGTGAAACTTCCTGACTTGAATGACCTAAAACAGGAGCGTGGAGTTAGTGAGATTCAAACATGTATTTTCCATCATCGGCCCGTCCATGGTGGGTCCTTCCAGTTCGCATACCGCGGGCGCCGTGCGCATCGGCAGGGTGGCGCGCCAACTGCTCGGATGTCAGCCGGAGAAGGTCGAGGCCACTTTGTACGGTTCTTTTGCGGAGACGTATTGGGGACATGGAACGGACCTTGCCTTGACCGCGGGGCTGCTGAACTTCGACACGGACGATGAACGGATCCCGGAGGCGGACATCGAAGCCGAAAAAGCCGGGATGAGCATCGAATGGGTTCAGGGGAAAGGCAACGGTCCGCACCCGAATTCCGTCAAACTCAAGCTTTGGGCCGGGGAACGGAAGGCGGAGATGGTCGCGGCTTCCATCGGGGGAGGAACGATTGCCGTTTATGCCTTGAACGGATTCGACGTGCAGATGACCGGCGAATACCCGACGATCGCGGTGACGCATACCGACAGCCGCGGCGTGATTGCCGGCCTGACAGGCCTGCTCAGCCGGGAAGGCGTCAACATCGGTTACATGGACGTGGACCGTAAGGGGCGCAGCGAAGCGGCCATGACGGTGTTCGAGCTGGATTCGGCGCCCGCCCCCTCCGTTCTGGAGGAGATGGCCCGCCTTCCGCATATTTTGGAAGTGACGATGATCGATTTGACCCAAAGGAGCTAAATGCGATGAGATTCGAGACGCTGGAACAGCTGGCAGACATATGCCTGAAAGAAAACAAAACAATCGCCGAGGTGATGCTGGAGGATCAGGCCAAGGAAACGGGCGTTCCCGCCGAAGACGTATTCCGGCAGATGGCCGAATACTACCAGGTGATGAAGGAAGCCGTCCGCAAAGGGCTGACCGGCAACACGAAATCCCGCAGCGGCCTGACGGGGGGCGACGCCAAGAAGGTTGCGGATTACATGCGGCAGGGCGATACGTCGCTCGGCGAGCCCTCCGCCATGGCGATGGCTTACGCGCTCGCCGTCTCCGAAGTGAACGCCTCGATGGGGAGAATCATCGCCACGCCGACGGCGGGCTCCTGCGGCATCATTCCCGGCGTGTTCGTCAGCTCGCAGGAACGCTTCGGCTGGGAGGACGACAAGCTGGTGCGCGGCTTATTTACGGCCGGGGCGATCGGGTACGTCATTGCCAACAACGCGTCGATTTCCGGCGCGGAAGGCGGCTGCCAAGCCGAGGTCGGATCGGCGATCGGCATGGCGGCCGGGGCGATGGTCGAACTGAGGGGCGGCTCGCCGCTTCAGGCCGTCCACGCGGTCGGCCTGGCCTTGAAAAACTGCCTCGGCCTCATTTGCGATCCCGTTGCGGGACTCGTGGAAATTCCGTGCATCGTCCGCAACGGCCTCGGCGCCGTCACCGCGCTGGCAGCCGCCGATATGGCCCTTGCCGGCGTCGGCAGCGTCATTCCCGCCGACGAGGTCATCGGCGTCATGCTGGAGGTCGGCAGCGCCATGCCGAGCAAACACCGGGAAACGGGCAAAGGCGGCCTTGCCGCCACGCCTACCGGCCGCAGGCTGACCCGAGAGCTGGTCGAGCAGCGCCGCCGCAAAGCCAAGGAAGCCAAAGAAACCAAGCAGCCGCCGTCAGACACCCCATAATGGCTCATTAGCAACCCTATTTCGAAGGATGACGACAAGAATCGAAGGAGAGTCGAAAAACGATGAGCAATGTGAAAGAAAACCGTTGGTACAGCAAGGATCACGAATGGGTCGAAAAGGTAAGCGGAAACGTCGTGCGCATCGGCATCAGCGATTTCGCCCAGCATCAGCTTGGCGACATCGTATTCGTGGAGCTTCCCGAAGAAGGCGCAAGCGTACAGGCTGAAGAAAGCATCGGCACGATCGAATCCGTCAAAACCGTGTCGGACCTTTTCAGCCCCGTCAGCGGTCAAATCGCCAAAATCAATCCGCGGCTCGGCGACGAGCCGGAGCTCGTCAACAACGAGCCGTACGACGGCGGGTGGATGGCTGAAATCGAAGTCGAAGGCGATCTGGAGGAGCAGCTCTCGGCTTTGCTCAGTCCGGAGCAATACGCAGAGTTTCTCGAAGAGTAGCTTTCAATCCGAAAAAACGGAGGGGAAAGGCGTCGGATCCGGCATGATCCGGCGCCTTTTTTGCGCCTGAATCCGCGCTGAAGCGCCTGAATAAGCGGGAGGGCCGAAGTCCGCCTTAAAGGGCCTGCAGCCGCGACGCCCCGCCTAAATGGCGGCGCAGCTGCGCCGTTGCCGCCTTCCGCAAGCCCGCAACCACGATCCGCCTATTTTGACGGCGGCACGCTTCAAATTGGGCTCTTTCGATGCATACAAACCTGTACATTTGGCAACAAAAGCACATAGGATAGGTTAGGCTTTTTGACGTAGGGATGATGCAAAATCCGGTTCCGGCCGCTCCCGGAAACAGTATGTAGCCGAACCAAACTTTGTCGCTGTCTATTTCGGACTGAAAGTCTGTTTTGGGGATTATGCAGCATCCTTGCGTGCATCGAATGTCATAGCTTACGGTGGTGTAATCATGAGGGAAATCACGGAGTATTACGGCGGACGGGATTTGGGCTGCACGTATAGCAAAACGGAAAGCGTTTTTAAGCTGTGGGCGCCCGGGGCCGCAAAAGTGACGCTCGCGCTTTATGAGGATGCGGGTTGTTATAACGCGGACGGCGAGGTCTTCGATCATGCGGGCGGACTCGAAGTCGGGATGAAAAAGTGGAAGGACGGCGTATGGTTTTTGCGATTTTCCGGCGATCTTGCCGGCCGCTATTATATGTACAAAATCGAGCACCCGGATGGAACCGTCCGCTATGCCGCCGATCCGTATTCGAAAGCCGTCAGCGCCAACGGCGCCAGGTCGGCGATCGTGGACATGGAAGCCTGGAACCCACCCGGCTGGGAAGCGGACCGCAGGCCGCCCATGGCCGGGTGCAAAGACGCCGTTTTGTATGAACTACATGTGCGCGATTTTTCGGCCGACCCTGGCGCCGGTTTTCAACATAAAGGAAAATTTAAAGCGTTTACGGAAACGGGACTGCGCGATAAGGACGGCAATGCGATCGGCATCGACCATCTGGAGGAGCTTGGAGTCACGCATGTCCACCTGCTGCCGGTATTCGATTTCCAAACGGTGAACGAACTGCAGGCGGACGATCCCGGCGCTTCCGGGCCGAAGTACAATTGGGGGTATGATCCGCAGCATTTTAACGTGCCGGAAGGCTCCTACGCGACCGATCCGACCGTGCCGGGTCTCCGGATCCGCGAATTCAAGGAAATGGTCATGGCGCTGCACGGCAAAGGGATCCGCGTCGTGATGGACGTCGTGTACAATCATACCTACAGCGTCGAGGACGGACCGTTCGAGGCGGTCGTGCCCGGGTACTTCTACCGCAGGGACGCCGAAGGCAGGCTGGCAAACGGTTCCGGCGTCGGCAACGAGCTGGCGACCGAGCGCCCGATGGTCCGGAAATTCATCCTCGATTCGGTTCGTTATTGGGCGGACGAATATCACATCGACGGATTTCGCTTGGACTTGATGGGACTGATCGATACCGATACCGTCAAGCTGATGGTCGAAGAGCTGCGCCGCGAGGCGGACCCGGCCATCATCGTCTACGGGGAGCCCTGGACGGGCGGGGAATCTCCGCTTGCGCGGCAAACGTTGAAAGGCAGCCAGAGGAATCTCGGCTTTGCCGTATTCAACGACCATTTCCGCGGCGCGATCAAAGGGGACAGCGACGGCGAAGGGAAAGGTTTTGCCACGGGCGGAACGGGCACGGAAGCGGCGGTCCTTGAAGGGGTCAGGGGATCGATTTGCGATTTCGCGGATGCTCCGCTCGAATCGGTCAATTACGTGACCGTTCACGACAATTTGAATTTATGGGATAAAGTGCTGGCGACGCAGGGGCTGCGGGACGAGGCCAATTTTCCGGACATCCGAAACGGGGAACTCGTTCATGAAGGGAGCCTGCATGAGGCCGTGGAAAAATCCGAGCCGTACCGGAGCATAGACGGCGAGAACATCATGAAAAGCGAGACGGTAAAACGCGCCCTCCTGGCCAACGGCATCGTGCTGACCTCCCAAGGGATTCCGCTCATTCATGCCGGTGACGAGCTGCTCCGCACGAAATACGGGGATCATAACAGCTACCGCAGCGGCGATGCCGTCAATGCCATAAGGTGGGAAAACAAGCGGAGGTTTAGGCCGGTTTTTGACTATTACCGGGGCCTGATTGAGCTTCGGAGAAGCCACCCCGCCTTTCGCTTGACCTCCCGGGAGCAGATTGACAATCATTTGGAAACGCTCCGCTGCGGGGACCAGGTGGTCGCTTTTATGCTGAAGGACTTTGCGGGCGGCGACGCTTGGAAAAACATCATCGTCGTCTATAACGCGAACAACCATGAGATTAAGCTGGACGTTCCTTTTTCCAAAACCGGCTGGAAGGTCGCGGTAAACGAAGAGCGTGCCGGGAACGAGGCGCTTGATTGGATCTGGGACGAACAGGCGGTTGTTCCGGCTCTATCCATGAAGGTGTTGTTCGAGGATGCGGGCGGCATCAGCCAAGCCCATCGATTTCTGCTTACGCGTTGACTGCCGCCGCGTTTTTCCGGTTTTCGGTCCGGGGGCGCTTTGGCCGGATGCTTCGGATGCGACGGCTGAAAAAACAGGATGGAAGAGATTGCCACATGCCGGAATTCATGTTATAGTAAATTTCAATTTCATAGCAAATCACTAGGGGTGCCTGACGGCTGAGACGGAAGTGCGATTTCCGGACCCTTTGAACCTGATCTGGAGCGATGCCAGCGGAGGGAAGTGGTAAGAACAACGTTTTATGCTTGCGCCTTATGCGTTTTTTTGGGGCGCAAGGCTGTCGACGTGCGGAAAAGGCCACTTTCTTTCGGGAAAGCGGCCTTTAATTTTTTTTGCGGGAGTTGAGGTCCTGTGGCAGGGAGGGAACTGCATGTCGTTTCGACGGGAAGGCAGCCGCTGGATGAGCTGGCGAGAATTGCCGGCCTCATCCATCCATACGTGGATGCGTTTCATGTAAGGGAACGGGCCAAAACGGCGCGCGAGCTGCTGGAGGGAATCGGAATGCTGCTGGCTGCGGGGGTTCCCGCAAACCGCATCGTGGTGAACGATCGGGCCGACGTCGCGGCTGCCGCCGGGGTGCGGGGCGCGCAGCTCGGGCATCACAGCCTGGATGTATCCGATGTGAAGAAGTGGTTTCCGCAGCTGCGGATCGGCCTGTCGGTCCATTCGCTGCACGAGGCCGTGGAGGCCGAGGAGAAAGGGGCCGATTACGTGATTTTCGGGCATGTCTATGCGACGGCATCCAAGCCCGGTTCTCCGGCCCGCGGACCCGGGGAACTGAGGCTGCTCGCGAGCCGCGTCCGCATTCCCGTTATCGCCATCGGCGGGGTGAAGCCGACGAACGTGGCGGAGACGCTTGAAGCCGGCGCGGCGGGCGTGGCTGTCATGAGCGGGATTTTGGAAGCGGCAGACCCGGTCAGCGCTGCTGCCGCTTATTATCAATGTTTACATAACGGGAGGGAAAACCATGGTCCATCAAGCTGACGTTGCTGACGTCGTCGTGGTCGGAGGCGGCGTCATCGGCGGTTCCATCGCGTACCATCTGGCAAAGAAGGGCAGGCGCGTATTGATTCTGGAGCGGGAGACAATCGGCTCCGGCGCGTCGGGCGCGGCGGCCGGCATGCTCGGCGCCCAGTCGGAGACGCACCGGGCGGACGTGCTGTTCGACCTCGCTCGGCAGAGCCGGGCGATGTTTCCCCGGCTGGCGGAGGAGCTGAGGGAGCTTACCGGCATCGACATCGGACTGGTGCAGAAAGGGCTTTTGAAGGTGGCGTTGACGCCGGACCAGGCCGCCGATTGCCGGCGGATGATCGCCTCTCAACGCCAAGCCGGGGAAACGGCGGCGTGGCTTACGCCTGCCGAAGCTAACGAGTTGGAGCCTAACCTGACGGGCCGCATCGAAGGCGCGATGCGGATTCCCGGGGACGGGCAGGTGTCGGCGCCCGAATTGACGGCCGCCTATGTCCGGGCAGCCGTCATGCTCGGCGCCGAAGCCAAGGAGAATTGCAGCGTTCGTTCGCTGCGGCTGGAACGGGGGCGGGTTACCGGCGTCGTCACGGATGAAGGGACGATAAGCTGCGGACAGGCGGTCATCGCTGCAGGCGTCCACGGCCAGCGGCTGCTGGCGCAAGCGGGAATCGAAACCGGCGTATACCCGGTGAAAGGCGAATGCTTTTCGGTCGTAACGGAGGTCCCTTTGGTAAGCCATACCATATTCACCGACGGCTGTTATTTGGTGCCGAAGCGGGGAGGGAGACTCCTCGTCGGAGCTTCCATGGTCGAGCGCAACGATGAGCTGACGGTGTCCGTCGAAGGTTTGATGGGGCTGCTGGCCAAAGCTGCCGCTCTCGTGCCGCGGATAACGGCTGCCAGGTGGGAGAAGGCGTGGGCAGGGCTGCGGCCGCAAACCCGCGACGGCCTCCCTTATCTCGGAGCGGCTGCAGGCTGCGACGGTTTGTTCGTCGCCGTAGGGCATTATCGCAACGGCGTACTGCTGAGCCCCATTACCGGGGCGCTGATCGCCGAACAGATGAGCGGCGGGCAGCCCGCATTCGCAGGCTGGGAATGTTTTGCGCCCGAGCGGCATGGGGCCGTCAGGCAGCCGGAAGGGAGGGGCGTTCATGCTGGATCTGATCGTTAACGGGGAAGCCGTGCAGGTGCCGGAGTCGGTCGCGACGGTATCGCGGCTGTTGGAACATTTTGGCCTGGATCGGCAAGTCGTCGTCGTGGAAATCAACCAGTCCGTACTCGGGAAAAACGAACATGCGGACACAGCCGTCCGAAACGGAGACCGGATCGAGCTGGTGCATTTTGTGGGAGGAGGATAAGGAACATGTTAACTATCGGACCGCATCAATTTCAATCGAGATTGCTGCTGGGAACGGGTAAGTTCCCGGACTTTGAGGTGCAGAAGGCAGCCGTAAACGTATCCGGCGCCCAAATCTTGACGTTTGCCGTTCGGCGGATGAACATTTACGAACCGGACCAGCCAAATTTTTTGGAGATGATCGACATCGAACGGTTTACGCTGCTGCCCAATACGGCAGGCGCGCGGACGGCGGAGGAAGCGGTGCGCATCGCAAGGCTCGCCAAAGCCTCCGGATTATGCGACATGATCAAGGTCGAGGTGATCGGCGACATGAAGACGCTGCTCCCCGATCCGATCGAAACGCTGCGGGCTTCGGAAATGCTGCTGGAGGAAGGGTTCATCGTGCTGCCCTACACGTCGGACGACGTGCTGCTGGCGAAGCGGCTGCAGGAACTCGGCGTGCACGCGGTGATGCCGGGAGCCTCGCCGATCGGCTCCGGCCAAGGAATCGTGAACCCCTTGAACTTGAGCCTTATCATCGAGCAATCGACCGTGCCCGTCATCGTCGACGCCGGCATCGGCACGCCGTCGGACGCGGCCGTCGCCATGGAGCTTGGCGCCGACGGCGTGCTGCTTAATTCGGCGGTTTCGGGCGCCAAGGACCCGGTAAAAATGGCCCTCGCCATGAAGCTCGCCATCGAAGCGGGGCGGCTCGGCTACGAAGCCGGCCGCATTCCGAAAAAGCGCTGCGGGACCGCCAGCAGCCCGCTCGAGGGAATCAGCGTCACATGAGCGGGGACGGGATGCATAACGATCGGTATTCGAGGCAAGCGTTGTTCCCCAAAATCGGTCCGGACGGCCAGCGGAAGCTTGGAGAGGGGCATGTCCTGATCGTCGGCGCGGGAGCGCTGGGGTCGGTAAGCGCGGAAACGCTTGTGCGCGCAGGCGTAGGCACCGTCACCATCGTGGACCGCGACTACGTGGAGACGAACAATCTGCAGCGGCAGCAGCTGTACTGCGAAGAAGACGCCCTGCTGCGCCTGCCGAAAGCGGCGGCGGCCAAAGCCCGCCTGGAACGCATCAATTCGGACATCGATATCCGGGCCGTCGTCGCCGACGCCGCCGCTGCGGAAATCGAAGGGCTGGCGCAGGGCGTGGACGTCATCCTCGACGGGACGGACAACTTCGAGACGCGGCTCGTGATCAACGATTTGTCCCAGAAGCTGGGCATTCCATGGATTTACGGCGCTTGCGTCGGCAGTTACGGCATAACCTTCACGATCGTGCCCGGCCGAACGCCATGTCTCTACTGTTTGCTTGGGAAGGTGCCGACCGGCGGCGCAACTTGCGATACGGCCGGCGTCATCGCTCCGGCGGCGCAAATGGTCGCGGCTTACCAAGCCTCCGAAGCGCTTAAGCTGTTGGTAGGCGATCGGGATGCTTTGCACGGCAAGCTCGTTTCGTTCGATTTATGGACGGGCGCCCATGCCGCGATCCGGGTGGGGGGCATGAAGAAGCCGGATTGCCCGTCATGCGGAAAACACCGCACCCACCCGTACCTGCAGCCGGCCAATCAGTCCCGGACAGCCGTGTTGTGCGGCCGGGATACAGTGCAAATTCGTCCGCCCGCACCGGTCCGGCGCGATTTGAAGGAGCTGGCGCGCAGATTGTCCCGGCAGGGCGGCGAGGTCAAGGAGAACCCGTATCTCGTGTCTTTTGCGGCGGGAGGATGCCGGTTGACGGTTTTTTGGGACGGGCGGGTGCTCGTGCACGGAACGAAGGACATCGCGGAAGCCAAAAGCTTGTACCACCGCTATTTAGGCTGAGTCCGAAGGGGCGGAGGGAACATTCGGCGCCGATGTTTCCGGTTTGACAAGCGGCGGCTTGAAGGATAAAGTAAAGGGTGAAAAACGAACTTCATACGAAATCCACTGGGGGAGCCGCGAGCAAGCGGCTGAGACAAGGATGCTTGGACCCTTTGAACCTGATCCGGATCATACCGGCGTAGGGAAGTGGAACGGACTTCGCCTATCCCATGCCTTTTCATGCTGATAGCGTTTCGGAGCCGCTCCATTTCGGGGCGGCTTTTTTGAGTTTGATCGGCCGCTTCCGGCTTCTTCTTGTTTGGATTTCATCCAAATTCATTCGGAGGTGTTGGCATGACCCGTTTTACCGATGAGCTTCGAAACGAAGCGGATCCGATTTTTCGCGCCATTTTTGACCATCCGTTCGTGCGCGGCATTGCGGAGGGAACTTTGCGGAAGGAGCAGCTGATCCATTACGTGAAGCAGGATTTCGAGTATTTGAACGCCTATATCCAGTTATACGGAATCGCGATCTCGAAATGCGACAGCCGCGACACGATGGCCCTTTTTAACGAGCAAATTTCGTTCATCCTGCACAGCGAAACGCATCCGCACAACAATTTTTGCAGCGTGACGGGCGTTTCGTACGAACAATTGCAGGGTTACCCGCTTGCCCCGTCGGCGAACCACTATGTCCGCCACATGCTGAGCGTGGCCCATGGAGGAACGCTTGAGGATATTTTGGCGGCGATGCTGCCGTGCCCTTGGACGTATACGGAGATCGGCGCCAAATTGCTGGCGGAAGTGAAGCCGGACCGTTCCCATCCGTTTTACGATTGGATGCACTTTTACGGCCGCTTCGAAGGCGGGATTACGGATAAGATGCGTCTGCTGCTGGACGAGCGGGCGCAAGGTTTGTCTTCCGACCGGAAAAAACGTCTCAAGGAGCATTTCGCGGCAAGCTGCCGTCTGGAGTACATGTTCTGGGACATGGCATATACGCTGGAAGAATGGCCGGTTCCCATGATCCCGGCGGAAGGGGTGGGACGATGATCGAGGATATGCAGCATTTGCCCGGCATCGTCAAGCGGCGCAGGCCTCTCGTGCACAACATCACGAATATGGTGGTGACGAATTTTACGGCGAACGGATTGCTGGCGATCGGAGCGTCCCCCGTCATGGCCTATGCCCGGGAGGAAGTTGCGGATATGGCGAAAATAGCGGGCGCGCTGGTGTTGAACCTGGGCACGCTCAGCGCCGGGCTGGTCGAAGCCGCAATCATTGCCGGCCGGTCGGCGAATTTGCACGGAGTGCCGGTGATTCTCGATCCGGTAGGCGCAGGCGCCACTCCGTTCCGGACGAAAGCCGCCCTGGAGATCCTGCGGGAAGTCCGCGTCGCCTTGGTTCGCGGCAATGCGGCCGAAATCGCGAACCTGATCGGCGAAACGGCGGCCATCAAAGGCGTGGATGCGGAAGAGTCCGAATCGGAGCCTCCGGTCGACCTCGCGGTGCGGGCCGCCTGCCGTCTCGGCAGCGTCGTGGCGATCACCGGCCGGGAGGACGTCATTACGGACGGATTGAAGGGATACGTGGTCCGGGGCGGACATCCGATGCTCACCCGCGTAACCGGGACGGGTTGCCTGTTGACGTCGGTCATCGGCGCGTTTGCCGCCGTTGAAACGGATTTGTTGACGGCCGGGGCGGCTGCGCTTGCCTTTTACGGGGCGGCGGCATCGCGGGCGTACGCGGCGGCAGGCGGCCGCGGGCCGGGAAGCTTTCAAGCCGCGTTCCTTGACGCCTTGTCCGAAATGGATCAATATCCGCTTCCGGAAGAGGCGCTTAGCGAGCACCCGGTTTCGGCCGGAAGGGGGTTCGTGCAATGAGCGTTCCGAAAGCCTTGACGATAGCCGGTTCGGACAGCGGCGGCGGAGCCGGAATCCAGGCCGACCTGAAAACGTTCCAGGAGCTCGGCGCATTCGGAATGTCGGCGATTACGGCGGTTACGATCCAAAACACGCTGGGCGTGGACGGCGTCTATCCGCTGCCGGCCGCAGCCGTTGCCGGGCAAATCCATGCCGTGGGGACGGATCTTGGCCCGGACGCAGTCAAAACGGGCATGCTGTTCAGCGCCGACATTATCGAAGCGGTTGCGGATCAGATCGAAACATTCGGATGGAACCGGGTGGTCGTCGATCCGGTCATGATCGCCAAAGGCGGGGCGGAACTGCTGCGGGACGATGCCGTCGAGGCGTTGACGCGCAGGCTGCTGCCGCTTGCGCTCATCGTCACCCCGAATATACCGGAGGCGGAAGTGCTTGCCGGGCGGCCGATTGCCTCGATGGAGGAGCGCCGCGAAGCAGCAATAACAATCGCGGAGTTCGGCGTCAAAATGGTCGTCATTAAAGGGGGCCACGATCCGGCGTCGGACGAGGCCGTCGACCTGCTGTACGACGGGGAGTCGTTTACGGAGATCGCGCGGCCCAGAATAGCGACGAAACATACGCACGGAACGGGCTGCACGTTTTCCGCGGCCATTACGGCCGAACTTGCGAAAGGGGCGTCCCCTGGCGAAGCCGTACATACCGCAAGGGATTACATCCAGGCCGCCATCGAGGAGGCGCTTGGTATCGGAGGAGGCAGCGGCCCGACCAATCATTGGGCGTACCGGCGCAGGAAGGAGCTGGTCCGGTGAAACGCTTTGAACCGGCCGATTTGAAGGAAAGGCTGAAGCTTTATCTTGTCGTCGGCAGCGTCAACTGCAGGCAAGATGCGGCGGAGGTCGTGGAGGAAGCCATCCGGGGCGGGGTCACGATGGTACAGCTTCGCGAGAAAGGGCGGAATGCGCTCGCGGGGAACGCCAAGGCCGAGCTGGGCGGACGCATCCTTGCGGTTTGCCGGCGATACGGCGTGCCGCTTATCGTCAATGACGACGTCGACCTGGCGCTTGCTTTGGACGCCGACGGCGTGCACATCGGACAAGAGGACGAGCCGGCGGACCGGGTGAGGGAACGCATCGGGAACAAAATTTTGGGCTTGTCCGTGCATACGCTTGAAGAAGCCAAGCTTGGCGCGGAGCTGAGTGCCGATTATTTCGGGGTCGGCCCGGTTTTTCCGACCGTTTCCAAAGAGGATGCCCGCCCGGTTCAAGGCACGGCAATGCTGCGGAATATCCGGCGGATGCATGCGGCCATGCCGGTCGTCGGCATCGGAGGCATTACCGCAGCCCGCGCCCCTGAGGTGATTCAAGCGGGGGCGGACGGCATCGCGGTCATTTCAGCGATTACGCAAACGCCCGATCCGTACCTGGCGGCGATGGAGCTGTCCCGCGCGTTGACCGTATCCATGGCCGGACGAAATCCCCAAGCTTAACATATCCCGGTTTGACGTCCCGAAGGATGGATCCGGAATCCTTGATGATCGCGGATATGAATCCAACAACAAGGTAACGCTGCGCATCAGCTCGAGAATGTACCGCATGACAGGGCATGTTGCACCGAAAAGGAAAACCATGCATACGTCTTTGCTTACAGGCTGAATTGGCAAGGGGTCATTCGAAGATGAACGCACTCAGACTTACCGCCCGGTTCAGTCCGGCCCGTCCGGGGCAAAATAGGGAAGGATGCGCCAATGCTTCGGCAGAAGGGAATCCGTCATTTACAATCCGCTCCTTTATTTGTTAAAGTAAAGGGCAGATTCCCTCATAAACAGGGTTCATTTCATTCTACAGTATGTGCAATCCTGGCACGGAAAGAAGGCAGAACATGACGGAAGCAATGTTGTCCCCTTTGGTAAAAACCTTGGACCTGCAGCCCCATCCCGAGGGCGGTTGGTACAAGGAGCTTTGGAAATCTTCGTTCGAGATTCCTCAAGCGGTGCTTGACGCCAAATATTCGGGTTCGCGGCCGGCGGCCACGTCCATTTATTTCCTGCTGCACCCGAACGAATTTTCGAAATGGCATCGCGTCTACTCCGACGAATTGTGGCTGTGGCATGCCGGAAGCCCGCTGCAGCTCGTGCTTGGCGGAGACGGAGAGAACCCGGGAGAGCGGAAGGAAATCGTGCTTGGCATGGACCTGGAGAAAGGACAAGTTCCCCAAGCTTTGGTGCCGGCCAACGTATGGCAGGAAGCGCGCCCGCTCGGGAACGAACCGGTTCTCGTCTCCTGCGTCGTATCGCCCGGCTTTCATTTCGACGATTTTACGATGATCGATTAACACAGCGGTCCTGCGCCTGAATAGGAAACCCTGCTTGCAATCCACGTTGCGGCAGGGTTTTTGCGTTTTTCGCCGAACAAGGCGATATCGCTTCCCTATCCCCCCGACCCAGGCAACTTTCCAAGAATTGTTGAACTTTCCCTCACGGATGAAGTATATTACATCATGTTATAATGTAACCGATTCCACATACGGAATGAACGCCGATACGGGGGATATAAACATGAAGAAGTTGATGATGATCTACATTTTGCTTATCGCCGCTTTCGTCGGATATGTCGTGATGTACCGGCTTGAAGACCAGCGCCGCAGCAACGCCTGGCAGGACGGGGGCCTGCACGGCAGCATCGGCGAAAATTATGTCATGGTCACCTTTCAATCCGGGATGGAATATTGGAAAAACATTCTTAAAGGATTCGAAGACGGAGGCGATGCCCTTGGCGTCTCCGTCGATTATCGCGGCTCCACGCAATATGACGTAAAGGAGCAGATCACGGTGCTGGAGCAGGTCATCGCCAAAAAACCGGCAGGCATTGCGTTGTCCGCCATCGACTCCAGGGCGTTGACCTCGACGATCAACAAGGCGGTGGACGCCGGCATTCCCGTCGTTTTGTTCGACGCCGACGCTCCGGACAGCAAAGCTTATTCATTCCTCGCCACGAACAATTACGACGCGGGGGCCGCGGCCGCCGACCAAATGGCCCTCATCTTGGGGCGGGAAGGCGAGGTCGGCATCATTACGCAGCCCGGACAGCAGAACCATGACGACCGGATGTCAGGGTTCCGCGACACGATCGCCGCCAAATATCCGGCCATGTCGGTCGTGGACGTCAAGGAGGGGAAGGGCGATACGATGATTGCCAAAAACGGCGCGTCGGAAATGCTGAAAAAACATCCGGCGTTAAAAGGCATCTTCGCCACGGAAGCGAGCGGCGGAGCCGGGGCGGCGGATGCGGTCATCGCCGCGAACAAAACCGGCAAGGTCAAAATCATCGGATTCGATACGAATAAGGCCACCTTGGACCGGATTTCCGACGGAACGATTTCGGCCACGATCGCCCAAGGCACTTGGAATATGGGGTATTGGTCGCTGCAGTATCTGTTTCATCTGCACCACGGTCTGACGGTCCCCGCCCCGACGCTCGGGAATGACGTTTCTCCCCTGCCGCCGCGGGTGGACACGGGGGTAACGATCGTAACCCGGGAGAATGTGAAGGATTATTATGCGAAATAAACGGAAGGGAACATGGAGGGACAAGTTGATGCAGTGGGGCCGCTTCAGCGACTTGCCGCTCCGGTACAAGCTTAGCGTCCTGTTTCTGATGGTCGGCATCCTGCCGTCGATCGCGCTCGGCGTGCTGGTCAACTTCACGGTGAACCGGATCGTGGACCAGCAGGTGACGGCGAACACGATCCAATTGATCGGCAAGGTGAACCAAACGCTTGATAACGATATGGAGAACCTGCAAAACATCACGTACCTGATCGGGTTCGATCCGAAGATCAAACTGTTTCTGGACGGCCGGATGCCTTCGGCTCGCGGCGGCACGGCGGCAGGCGGGCAAAAGCCGGTGCTTGACGATAAAAACGGCGAGTTGTACGCGGTTAAGCAGTATTTGCAAGGGTTTACGACGCTTTACCCCGAGATTGCGGCGATCCTGGTCGTAAACGGCAGCGGGGATTACGTCAGCAACGAAATGTATGCCCGGTCTCCGGAGAACCTGACGCGCGATGACTGGTACATGGAAGCGGCCAAACATGAAGGTTTGTTTACGGTGCTTGGCCATCCGCAGCAGCGCAACGTAACGACCCATGTCCATTATGCGAATGACGAGCTGGTTTCGGTCGTCCGTTCGTTTGTGGATCCCGATACCCGCAAGGTTACCGGGGCGGTGCTGATCGACCTGAAGCTGCGGGCGGTCGCGAAGGCGGTCCGCGACGTGACGCTTGGGAAAAACGGGTATCTTATGGTGACGGAAAAAAACGGCTCCCCGATCTATGCGCCGGACGACCCTCTCGTACCGGAGGTGCCTTCGGCCTGGTTTCCACAACAGGATAGCGGCGCGTTCGTAAAAGAGGCGGGGGGACGCCGCCTGCAATTCATCTACGGCACGTCCTCGTTTACGGGTTGGCGGACCATCGGCGTCTTCGAAACGAATGAAGCGATATATGAGGTCCGGGAAATCCGTTTTTATCTCATCTGCTTTTTGTTCGTCGTTTGCCTGTTCGGCCTTACGGCTTCCTATACGCTTTCCCAGTCCATTTCCCGGCCGATCCGCCAGCTGATGTCTTTCATGCAAAAGGCCGAATCCGGGGATCTGACCGTCCGCTACCTTCGGCACCGGCAGGACGAGGTCGGGATGCTGGGACGCAGCTTTAACCGCATGCTGCTGGAAATACGCAAGCTCATCAAACTGAACGAGCTGCGCGAGCGGCAGAAGCGCGAAGCCGAGCTGCGAAGCCTGCAGGCGCATATCAAACCGCATTTTTTGTACAATACGCTCGATACGATCCATTGGATGGCCAAGAAAAAAGGGGCGGACGACGTGTCCGACATGGTCGAGTCGCTGTCCACGCTTTTCCGGATCGGACTCAGCAAGGGAAGCGACATCATCCCGATCCGGGACGAGTGGACGCATATATCGAGTTACCTGCAAATCCAGAAAACAAGGTACCGCGACAGGCTGCGATGCGATTTCCTGCTTCCCCGGGAAGCGGAAGGTTTGTTCGTGCTGAAGCTCCTGCTGCAGCCGATCGTCGAAAACGCGATCTATCACGGCATCAAAGCCCGCAGAGGCCCCGGCCATATCCGGATTGCGGCATCCGTGGACGAACACGCCCTGTTGCTGACCGTATCCGATGACGGGGCCGGCATTCCGCCCGACAAGCTCGGGGATCTGCGCCGTCAGCTGCGGGATCCGCTGTCGGCGATGGAAGAAAACGCCGGCGGGGGCGGGCCGGCCGGACGCAGCTACGGCATGCTGAACGTGCAGGCGCGGATTGTCCTCACCTTCGGGGAGGAATACGGCATTTCGATCGAAAGCACGGAGGGGAAAGGGACAAGCGTGACGATCCGTCATCCTCTGCTCCATGAAGCCCCTTCGCCAACCGAAAACGATGGGGGAAACATGTGATGAACAATCTGTACCAAGTGCTGATAGCCGACGATGAACCGATCATTCGTGAAGGGATCATCGACGCCGTGGATTGGGAAAACCTCGGCATGGAGGTAGCCGCCGAAGCCGAGGACGGGGAAGAGGCGCTCGACATTGCCCAAGGGCGCCATATCGACATCGTTTTGGTCGACATGAACATGCCGATCATGGACGGCATCACGTTCATGAAAAAACTGAAGGAGTCGCAGCCCGCATGCCGTTTCGTCATCATTACGGGTCACGACGAGTTCGCTTACGCGCAGGAAGCCATCCGGCTCGGGGTGAAGGACTATATCCTTAAACCGGTCAATGCCGGCCATTTAAGGGAAGTGCTGCAAAGCGTCAAGGAGGAGCTCGACGAGCTGCATGTCCGGGACCATTACCTGAAAAAAGCTTCCGAGCAGATCGAAAAAAATATTCCCGTGCTGCGGGAACGGTTTTGCCGGGAATGGATCCAAGGGCTCATTGGCGACACGGAGGCGGCGGAGCAGCTTGAATTTTTAGGCCTTCCTTCCAGGCTGCCCGTGCAGGTCGGCGTCGTCCGCTGGCCGGAAACATCGGTGAATCAGCCTTTGATGAAGGAAAGCGAAAGGCAGCTGTTCCTGTTCGCCATCGAAAACATCGTCGCGGAGTTCGTCCAGCAGGCGGACCATTTGCTTTTCCGCGAACATACGGGATTGATCGGCATTTGCCTGTGGGACGAGACACCGGTGGAAATCGCGGCGGAAATCGAGCAGGCGGTGCAGAACTTTTTGAAAATGACGGTCCACGTCCATTTGGAAGCGGTGAAGGAGGGGCCCGGAGCGGTGGCGGAAGCTTACGACGCCTGCCGGGAAGCCGTCTTCCGCGAAGCGCAGCTGTCGCCGCTCGTCCGGAGGGCAAGGCAGCTTATCCATGAGCAATACGACCAGCCGGGACTGACGCTGGAGACTTTTGCATCCAGCCTGCAAGTGTCCCCGGTGTATTTGAGCCGGCTGCTGAAAAAAGAGCTGGGAACGTCTTTTGTAAGCTTCCTGACGCAGACCCGGATCCGGAAAGCGATCCAGCTGCTGAATTCCACCAATATGACCATGTACGAGATCGCGGAACGGGTCGGTTACGAAAGCCAGCATTATTTCAGCACCGCCTTCAAGAAGGTGATGGGCGTTTCGCCCAACCGTTACCGCAAAGGAGAAGCGTTCCAAGACATGTAGCCGCTTTAGGCAATCATCCCACATATTCCGGAGAGTATCCCTTCCGGCCGTTTGACGGTCGGCGGAGGGGTGCTCTTTTTTTTTATCCGCAGCATGCCTCCCACGGAGACGTTTTTAAACATTTGGAATTTGGAAGATCGACAAAGGTATGAAATTTATAAAAAATGGTCGATCCGGTGAAAAGACCCCGCCCGGCCTTCAAGTGTATTCTTTTTAATACAGAGAGGCCTTACGGCCGGGCAGGTGTAAGCGCTCTCGGATGCAGCATTCAGGAAAGGAGATTGAACCGATGAAGAAAGCATTAGCAGGACTTTTGATCGCATCGATGCTGATGGTCCTGACGGCCTGCAACCTGGCCGAATCGGGAGCCGGCGACAAAAATAAAGGTTATGTCGGACTGGCCATGCCGACCAAATCGTCGGAGCGCTGGGTTGCCGACGGACAAAACATGGAGCGGCTGTTCCAGGAAAAAGGATACAAGACGGATCTGCAGTTTGCGGAAGACGTGGTGGAAAATCAAATCTCGCAGATCGAAAACATGATCACCAAAGGCGTCGACGTCATTGTCGTGGCTTCGATCGACGGCAACACGCTGACCGATGTCATCAAAAAAGCCCATGACCAGGGCATCAAGGTGATCGCCTACGACCGGTTGATCCGGAACACCGAATACTTATCCTATTACGCCACCTTCGACAATTTCAAGGTCGGCGTGCTGCAGGCGTCCTATATCGAGCGAAAGCTCGGACTGAAAGAAGGGAAGGGGCCGTTCAACATCGAGCTGTTCGGCGGGTCGCCGGACGATAACAACGCTTATTTCTTCTACGACGGCGCCATGTCGGTCTTGAAGCCGTACATCGATTCCGGGCAGCTGGTCGTCCGCAGCAAACAAACGACGATGGCCCAGATCGCGACGCTGCGGTGGGACGGTTCGCTTGCGCAAGCGCGGATGGATAACCTGCTCAGCGCAAACTACTCGGGCGCGCATCTGGATGCGGTCCTGTCCCCGTACGACGGCATCAGCATCGGCATCATATCGTCCCTCAAAGGCGTCGGATACGGAACCGCGAAAAAGCCGATGCCGGTCATTACCGGACAGGACGGCGAGCTAGCCTCCATCAAGTCCATCGTCGCCGGGGAACAGACCCAAACGGTATTCAAAGATACGCGGAAGCTTGCGGAGCAGGCGGTCAAAATGGCGGAAAGCATCCTGAAAGGCGAAGAGGCGGAGGTCAACGACACGAAGTCCTACGACAACGGCGTGAAGGTCGTTCCCGCGTACCTGCTTCCTCCTGTTTCCGTCGATGCGTCCAACGTCGAAAAGGAGCTGGTCGAAAGCGGCTATTACACCAAGGAGGAAATCGGCCTGAAATAAGCCGTTCACATACTCGAAGGATCGGAAGGTGAAATCCATGTCGGAATACATTCTTGAAATGCGGAACATCACGAAAGCGTTTCCCGGCGTCAAAGCGCTCGATAACGTCAACCTGAAAATCCGGGAAGGCGAAATCCATTCGTTATGCGGGGAGAACGGAGCGGGCAAGTCCACGCTGATGAAGGTGCTCAGCGGCGTGTACCCGCACGGCTCCTACGAAGGGGATATTTTGTTCAAAGGCAAAACCTGCGAATTCAAAAACATCAAGCAAAGCGAAGAGCTCGGCATCGTCATCATCCATCAGGAGCTGGCCCTCATCCCTTACCTGTCCATCGCGGAAAACATTTTTCTGGGCAACGAGCGTTCCCGCAAAGGTTTGCTGAACTGGAACGAAACGATCACGGGAGCCCGCGAGCTGCTGGAAAAGGTGGGGCTGAACGAGCACCCGAACACGCTGGTGGGCAATATCGGGGTCGGCAAGCAGCAGTTGGTGGAAATCGCCAAAGCGCTCTCGAAAAAAGTGAAGCTGCTCATTTTGGACGAACCGACGGCCGCGTTGAACGAAGACGACAGCGAGAACCTGCTGCGGCTGATGCTGGAGTTCAAGAAGCAGGGCATATCCTGCATTCTCATTTCCCATAAGCTGAACGAGGTGTCGAAGGTGTCGGATTCGATCACGATCCTGCGCGACGGCAAAACGATCGAAACGCTGGACATGAAAAGCGGCGAGGTGAACGAAGACCGCATCATCCGCGGCATGGTCGGGCGGGATTTGACGAACCGGTATCCGGAGCGGACGCCAAACATCGGCGATTGTATTTTGGAAATCAAGGATTGGACGGTGTACGACGAGGTGCGGAGCGACCGGAAGGTGCTCGATAACGTCAACCTGCACGTTCGCCGCGGCGAAATCGTCGGGATTGCCGGACTAATGGGCGCCGGGCGGACGGAGCTTGCGATGAGCGTCTTCGGAAAATCTTACGGACGGAACATCAGCGGCACCCTGTACAAGGACGGCAAGCCCATCGAAAACAACTCGGTCACCCAGGCCATAAACAACGGATTCGCGTACGTGACGGAAGACCGCAAACATTACGGGCTGATCTTGATCGACGACATCAAGCGGAACATCTCGCTTACCGGCCTATCCAAGCTGGCGAAAAAAAGCGTGATCAACGATAAGCAGGAGATTCTGGTGGCGGAAGACATGCGGAAAAAGCTGAAGATCAAAGCCCCGGACATTCTGCAAAAAACCGGCAATCTCAGCGGCGGCAACCAGCAGAAGGTGGTCCTCAGCAAATGGATCTTTTCCGAACCGGACATCCTCATTCTGGATGAGCCGACGCGCGGCATCGACGTCGGGGCCAAATACGAAATTTATACGATCATCAACCAGCTGGCCGACGAAGGAAAAGGCGTCCTGGTCATCTCCTCCGAGCTGCCGGAAATTCTGGGCATCTGCGACCGGATCTACGTGATGAACGCCGGGCGGATCACCGGGGAAGTCAGCCGGGAAGAGGCTTCGCAGGAAACGTTGATGAGATACATGACCAAGACAGGAGGTCCAAAGCATGGAAACGTTAGTTAAATTGTTCAAAAATAACATCCGCCAGTACGGAATGATTATCGCGCTTGTCGTCATCATGATCTTTTTCCAGTTGATCACGGGCGGCCTGCTGCTTGAACCGATCAACATTACGAACCTCATTTTGCAAAACAGCTACATTCTCGTCCTCGCCATCGGCATGGTGCTGGTGATCATTACGGGACATATCGACCTTTCGGTCGGATCGGTGGCGGCCTTCGTCGGTGCCGTCGCCGGTATCATGATGGTGGATATGCATCTGCACCCGGTCGTCGCGGTCATCGCTTCCCTGATCGTCGGCGGGCTGATCGGCGCATGGCAGGGCTTTTGGGTCGCTTACGTCAAAATCCCGGCTTTTATCGTCACGCTTGCGGGCATGCTGTTGTTCCGGGGATTGACCATGATCGTGCTGAAAGGCCAATCCATCGCGCCGTTCCCGGCTGGCTTTCAAAAGATCAGCTCCGGTTTCATCCCGGATTTGGGCAGCGGCAGCATCAACGTGGTGGCGATTGCGGCCGGCGTCATTTGCACCGTCATTTTTGTCATCAATGAACTTCGCGACCGGCAGTCCAAGAAAAAATACAACTTCGACGTTTTGCCCGGCGGCTTGTTCATCCTCAAGCTCGTCATCATCGCGGCCGTCATCATGGCGTTTGCGTTTATGCTGGCCAGCTACGCGGGATTGCCGAACATTCTGATTCTGCTGCTTGCGCTCATCCTCATCTATTCCTTCGTCATGAACAAAACGGTGATGGGACGCCATATTTACGCGATCGGCGGCAACGAAAAAGCGGCGGGATTGTCCGGCGTCAAAACGAAAAAGGTGACGTTCTGGGTGTTCGTCAACATGGGCGTCATGGCCGCTATCTCCGGTCTCATCTTCGCGGCGCGCCTGAACGCGGCCACGCCGCGGGCCGGCACCAACTTCGAGCTTGATGCGATCGCCGCAAGCTTCATCGGCGGCGCTTCGGCGACAGGCGGCATCGGAACGGTGTTCGGGGCGATTATCGGCGGCCTGGTCATGGGCATCCTGAACAACGGCATGTCGCTCATCGGCCTCGGCATCGACTGGCAGCAAGGCATCAAAGGGCTTGTGCTTCTTGCGGCCGTCGCCTTCGACATTTATAACAAAAAGAAAAGCAGCGTATCGTAAATCGACGCCAGACGGGGGCAACAGCCTCCGTCTATTTTTTTGTTCGGGCCGCAAATTCATAGGCGCAATGTTTGATTTGGCTCCATTATGGGTAATACATAAGTATGCCGTTTCGATAGAGAAGGCGGCAGATTTGGCGATATCCAAGGAGGTAATGCTAGATGTCACAGACACTTACGGCTGAGCCGCGAAAAGATACCAAGCATTCGAGCTTGCGCAAGTTGAGGGAAAGCGGGCGCATTCCGGCCGTCGTGTACGGATCCCAAACGGAAAGCATTCCGCTCAGCGTCGATGTCAAGGAACTGATGAAGGTGGCCCGGACCGGACGCACCGAAATGTTTACGCTGAAGGTCGAAGGTTCCTCCGATTTTAACGTCATCATTAAGGATTTCCAGAAAAAAAGCGGGGCCGTGAGCCACGTCGATTTCTTGCAAATATCCGCGAATAAGCGGCTGAAGGTCCGCGTGCCGATCGAGTTCCTCGGAACCGCCGAAGGGACGAAAGCCGGCGGCGTGCTTCAGCATCAGGAAACGGAGCTTGAGGTCGAGGCGCTTCCGGCGAATTTGCCGGCCGCGATTCAGGTGGACATTTCGCACCTCAACATGGGCGACAAGCTGGTCGCAGGCGACATCAAGCTTCCTGAGGGCGTGACGCTGGTGGCGTCCCCCGAGGAACTGATCGCTTCCGTCACCGCTCCGCGTGCCGTGCTGCAAGCCGAAAACGAAGCGGAAGCCGAAGGCGAAGCAGCCGCGGATGCTGCGGGAGAAGCGGTCAAGGAATAAGGCCGCCTCAAGGCCGTTCATCGAATGGACCGCAGGCTGATCCCCATATGAAACCAGCCCGTCTCTGGAATGAGGCGGGCTGGTTTTTTATATATGCTGCCTGCTAAAAACCGGCCGTTCGCGGGCTTCGTTTTATTCGGAATGAAGCAGCCATTCCTCGTACAGCCGGTGAAGATGTTCCTCCAGCCGTTCGCGTTGTTCGTGAAGCTCCGCCAGCCGGATCGCGTCGCAGGCGACCTCGTCGTCCATCATTTGCGAATCGAGGCGCTGCAGCTCCCGTTCGGCGGCTTGGATTTCCTCTTCCCGGTTTCGCCGCGGCGCATTCGGAGGGGATACGCGCTGCTTCCCGGGAGCCGGGGCAGGAGCGGCTTCGGTTTCGCGCACGGCCCCCGGCTTTTCCGAAACCGCCTGCTGCCGGTATTCCTCCAGCCCCCCATGGATGACGCGCAGCCCGCTTTCCTCCAGGCTCCAAATCGTGTCGGCAAGCCGGTCGATAAAATAGCGGTCATGGGATACGGCAAGGATGGTTCCGGGAAATTCCTCCAGCGCTTCCTCGAGCACTTCCCTGGAATCGATATCCAGATGGTTTGTCGGTTCGTCAAGAATGAGCAGATTGGGCTTCAGCTCCATCAAAACGGCAAAACGCAGGCGCGTCCACTCGCCCCCGGAGAGGTTCGACACGTTTTTGAACACGTCCGGCCCGTAGAACAGGAAACGCGCCAGCTTGCCGCGGGCTTCGCCTTCTTCGACCCCCGCTTGTTCGCGGAAAAATTGGAGCACCGTCTGCCGGTTGTCGTCCGGATGCTCCTGTTGGGCGAGATAGCCGATGACGACGCGCGAACCTAAAGCGATCGAACCTTCCGTCACCTCTTCGCGTCCCATAAGCATGTGGAGCAGGGTGCTTTTGCCGCAGCCGTTCGCCCCGAGCAGCATGACCGTTTCGCCGTAGCGGAGCAGTCCGTTCGCATGCCGGAACAGGAAACGTTCCCCGAACGCCTTGCCGACCCGGTCAAGATATACGACCTGCTTGCCCGAGCGGTCCTCCTGGCGGAGCTCCAGCCCCATTTTTTTGCGCTCCAGCACGGGCCGTTTCAGCTTGACCATGCGATCCAGCGCTTTTTGCATGGAAGCGGCGCGGCGGTGAAAACCGGGATTCGGCGGATTGGACTGGTTGCCCCATTCGATCAGCTGCTTGATGCTTTCCTGCATTTTTTTGATCTTTTTCTGCTGTTCCTGGTACTGCGCGAATTGCAGCAGCAGACGTTCTTCCTTTTCCTTTTGGTAGCCCGAATAATTCGTGTGGTAAATGAAAGCTTCGCCGTCCTCGATTTCGACGACCTTGGTGATCACGCGATCGAGGAAATAACGGTCATGGGAAATGACGAGCACCGTGCCGGCGTATTCCGCCAAAAACTGTTCCAGCCATTCGAGCGCCGCCATGTCCAGATGGTTCGTCGGTTCATCCAGGAGCAGCAGATCCGGCCGTTCGAGCAGCAGCGAAGCGAGGCCGATTTTCGTTTTCTCCCCGCCGGAAAGGGAGGAGAAGGCTTGCGGCAGCTGGTCTGATGGAATCCCCAGGCCGGCCGTGATTTTGGCGATGGAGGCTTCGATTTCGTAGCCGTTTGCGCGTTCGAACCGCTCCTGCAGCTTGCCGTATTCGTCAAGCCAGCCGGCCAGCGCCTTGGGATCGCCGCTTTGCGCCGGATCGGACATCAGCGCCTCGAGCGCCCGCATCCGGCCCTGCCATTCCAGGACATGGGCAAACGGACGCAGGAGCACGTCATGAACCGTTTCTTCCGCGGCCGCTTCCGGAATTTGGGCGAGCATGCCGACTTTCGTTCCTTTCGAGATGGCGATTTGCCCCTGATCCGGGGTTTCGTTCCCGTTCAGGAGGCGGAGCAGGGTGGTTTTGCCGCTGCCGTTGCGGCCGATGAGCGCGACCTTTTCCCCGCGGGATATTTCGAAGCTGATATCGGAGAGCACCAGTTCAGCGCCATGGTATTTTTGTACGTTTTTGCATTGAATCATCATTTGTTTTTTCCTCCATAGATGCCGGGACCTACAGAAAAAAAGCCGCAGGGAAATGTCCCTGCGGCTTAAGCGTTCAACGCAACATCATCCGTTGAAGTTAAGGTAGGAGCGGCATTTCGCAATTTTTTGAAGCAACCGGATATTTAAAAATGGACAGACTGATCCCGTGAAATACCGCTGCATAAAAAATTCCGGACAATGCCATGGGTAATTGGTTGATCCGGTCGTTCGAAAAATTGCGCACCACTGCTACCTCACCTCCTTCAAAATATAGATACGCTCATTTTAGCGGCTTTGGACGCAAATGGCAATAGGCTAAAGACGCCATATTCCCGATTGATGCCGACGGCATCGTCACAAGCCTTCCTTTGGGCTGTATAATGGAATAAAACACTGCAAGCAGATTCAGGGGGAAATGATGAACAAAATTATGTTTACCGGCGGGGGCTCCGCAGGTCATGTCACCGTAAATTTGGCGCTGATGCCGCTTTTTTTGGAAGAAGGCTGGACCGTAGAATACGCGGGGTCCGTGGCGGGCATCGAAAAAGACCTGGTAAGCGCCCTGCCCGACGTGAAATATTTTCCAATCTCGACAGGCAAATTAAGACGGTATTTCGACATCCAAAACGTAAAGGATCCGTTTAAGGTAGCCAAAGGCGTGTACGAGGCTTACCGGTTGATCCAAAAGCGCAAGCCGCAGGTCGTCTTTTCGAAAGGCGGGTTCGTGTCCGTCCCCGTGGTGATCGGGGCGTGGTTGAACAATGTGCCCGTCGTGATCCATGAATCGGATATTACGCCGGGCCTTGCGAACCGCATCTCGATTCCGATGGCGTCCGTCGTCTGCACGACGTTCCCGGAAACGGCCGAACAGATGAATACGGCTAAAAGCCGTTACGTGGGCGCGGTGGTGCGCCAGGAACTTCACCAAGGCCATGCGGACCGGGGCAGGGATTTTTGCGGTTTCCAAGCGAACCAGTTCGTGCTGCTGGTCATGGGCGGAAGCCTGGGAGCCCGCAAAATCAACGAGGCGGTCAGATCGGCGCTGCCTACCCTGCTGAGATATTTCCAAGTCGTCCACATATGCGGCAAAGGCCAGGTCGACCCGAGCATGGACAGACCCGGTTATATTCAATACGAATATATCAACGAAGAGCTGCCGGACGTCATGGCCATGGCGGATCTGGTGGTTTCCCGCGCGGGATCGAATTCGATCTTCGAGTTTTTATCGCTGCGCAAGCCGATGCTTCTTATTCCGTTGTCCAGGCAGCAGAGCCGGGGGGATCAGATCCTGAACGCCCGCTCGTTCGAAAAGGCGGGATACTGCAAAGTTCTGGAGGAGGAAGAACTGAACGGGGACACCTTGTTCTCGGGAGTGATGGACGTATTCAAAAGCCGGAAAGAAATCGTTGAGAACATGCGGAGCAACCCGAGTTCCGATGCGCTTTCTGAGGTGTTCCGCTTGATCAAAGAGACGGCCAACCGCCGATAAGGAGAACAAGAGTTCTCGGTTTCGCGGGATATATGGTATATTGGTAAGACAGAGACCAAATACGCTTCGGAAAGGATACATTCATGCTGGCATTTACCGCTGAACGAATCAGGACATTGTGCGGCGTCACGGGCTATAAACGCGGCGAGGCGATGGTCGAGCAGGGACAGGTCATGGTCGCGGAGCGCGACGACGAGGACCGCTGCAGCCGGGCCGTCGTGCAGGACCATGAAGTATATCACGTCCATATCGACATTGACGGGGCGGACTTCCATGCGGAATGCGAATGCGGCGCTTACGGCGGTTATTATCCGTACTGCAAGCACATTGCGGCCGTGCTGATTCTGATGCTGGACGAGGAGAAAAACGGAGCGCGGGAGAACCGGGGAAAAGGCGAAGTGGTGCCGCTCCCGACGCCCGGCGTGACTTCACGAGACATCCGATTGACCGGCGGTTTGATCGATTTGTTCGGCAAAGCCGCGGACCAAAGGCGCATCAAAGCGGGGCAAAGGCTTGCGAACGCCTTGAAGGAAACCCTTAGCGTCGAATTCATATGCCAAATCACCGACGAATACCTGCCCGAGCCCAAATTCAAAATCGAAATGAAGGTGGGGCTGAAGCGGACGTACGTCGTCCAGAACATCCGGCAGCTGCTGCTGCATATCGAAGAAGGACGGCCGCTGCCGTTTACGAGGCTGTTTACGTACGATCCCGCGGAGCATACGTTTCGGGACGAAGACTGGGCGGTTATCGAGCAGCTGCTGCGCATTGCCGCCAGCGAATTCGCATACGACGAGACGGGCCGGTATTATGCCGGATTCGCCTCATCGGGAAACCAGCGGCTGCTGACGGTTCCGCCTCTGGCATGGGAGACGCTGCTGCCGCGGCTGATCGCCGCCGGCGCCTTCCTTGAACGGGACTTCGGCGAGCCTGCGCGGATGGAGGCGGCGGAGGGGAGTCTTCCCGTCTCGTTCGAAATCGGCGGCGGCACGGGCGAGGCCTACGGCCTTGAAATCCGGGGCCTCAAAAGGGTGACGGTAATGAACGCCTACCGCTGCGCCGTGTTGGAGGGGAAGGTGTACCTGCTGCCGGAACGGGAGCTTTATCTGCTGTCCGAGATGAAGTCGCTCCTATACCGTCACGATCATACGAAAATCCACGTATCCCCGCATCAAATGGATGCGTTGATGGAGAAGGTCGTCCCGGGATTGCGCAGCATCGGCCGGGTGTCCGTGGATCCGGCGATCCGTGACCGCATCGTCCAGCCCGCGTTGTCCGCGAAACTCTATCTCGACCGGGACGAGTCCGCGCTGCATGCCAGAGCGGAGTTCGTGTACGGCGGGATCGTGATCGACGCGTTAGCGGGCGATTGGGAAACGCGGAAACATGCCGACCTGATCCTCGTCAGGGATTCGGAAAAGGAGAAAAAGCTGCTGGACGCGCTGAACGAAAGCGACTTTATCCGCCTGGACAAAGCGTGGCAGCTGGATTTGGCGGAGGAGGACAGCGTATACGACGTGCTGTTCCATCTGCTTCCGAAGCTGGATTCGTGGGTCGAGGTCTATGCGACGGACAGCGTCAAGCAGATGATCCATACCGGCCGCAAGGCGCCCAAAATCAAGGCGGATACCAACGAGACGACCAATTGGCTGGAGATCAGCTTCGAGCTGGACGGCATTAGCGAAAAGGAAATCCGCAACATATTACTCAGCATCGTGGAAAAAAAGAAATTTTACCGGCTTGCCGAAGGCACGTATTTGTCGCTTGAGGGAGAGGCTTTCCAATTGTTCGGCGAGCTGTACGACGAGCTGGGCATGAGGAAAGGGGACCTTGCCGGAAGCCGCATGGAGCTTCCCCTGTTCAGGAGCCTTCAGCTGCGGGACCGGGATCACGGCAGCCTCAAGCTCGGAAAATCGCTGCGCGTCCTGCTTGACCATATGCTCCATCCGCAGCACGGGGAGTTTGAGGTTCCGGCCGAACTCGCCTCCGTCATGCGCGATTACCAAAAAGAAGGCTTTCAATGGCTGAAAACGCTCGGCTCTTACCGATTCGGGGGCATTTTGGCCGACGACATGGGGCTGGGGAAAACGCTGCAGAGCATCGCCTACCTTTTGTCGGAGGCTCGCGGGCAGGCGCATGGCAAACCTGCGCTGATCGTTGCGCCGGCGTCGCTCGTATACAACTGGGAGCAGGAATTCCGCCGCTTTGCCCCGTCGCTTAAGGTAGAGGTGGCCCTGGGCGCAAGGAAGGAACGAAGCGAAATGCTGCTGCGCATGGCGGATGCGGATAGCGAAACGGACGTACAGGAGGGCGGCGAAGACGCCGCCGGGGAATCCGATGCCGACGTCATCATCACCTCGTATCCTTCGCTGCGCAAGGATATCCGGATCTACAGGGAAATGGCGTTCAGCACCCTCATCTTGGACGAGGCGCAAGCGATCAAAAACGCCTCGACCCAGACCGCCCAGGCGGTCCGCGAAATAACCGCCGGATGCAGATTTGCGCTGACAGGCACGCCGATCGAAAATTCGGTGGACGAGCTGTGGTCGATTTTCGACGCCGTTTTTCCGGGGCTTTTTTCGGGCTTGAAAAATTTCCGCGGGTTGCCCCGGGACCGGATTGCCCGGATGGTGCGGCCCTTCATTTTGCGGCGCTTGCGCTCGGAGGTGCTCGAAGAGCTGCCCGAACGCATCGAAACGGTGCGGCACTCGGAGCTGTCCAGGGATCAGAAAAAGCTGTATGCCGCCTACCTGGAAGAGTTCAAGGAGGAAACGATCCGCGACCTTGAATTCGAAGGCTTTCAGCGCAGCCGGATGAAAATATTGGCCGGCATCACCCGGCTTCGCCAGCTGTGCTGCCACCCGGCGCTGTTCGTCGACGGCTACGAGGGGGAATCCGGCAAGTTGCAGCAGCTGCTCGAGGTAGCGCAGGACTGCCTGGAAAGCGGCAGGCGCATCCTCATTTTCTCCCAGTTTACGAGCATGCTGCGCATCATCCGCAGCGAACTCGGCAAGCTTGGCATTCCCGCATTTTACCTGGACGGCCAAACGCCGGCCAAAGAGCGGGTGGACATCTGCAGCCGCTTTAACGCCGGCGAACACGACGTGTTCCTGATCTCGCTGAAAGCCGGCGGCACCGGACTGAACCTGACCGGAGCGGACACCGTCATTTTGTACGATCTGTGGTGGAATCCCGCGGTCGAGGAGCAGGCGGCGGGCCGTGCCCACCGGATGGGCCAAAAAAACGTGGTGCAGGTCATCCGGCTCGTCACGAAAGGTACCGTCGAGGAGAAAATGGTGGAGCTGCAGCAGCGCAAAAAAGACTTGATCAAAGAAGTGATGGAACCGGGGGAACAGAGCCAAACGGCGCTGACGGAGCAGGAAATCCGCGAGCTGCTGGCGCTGTAGCGAAAAACGCTTCCCTCACTACGACGCAACGCTTGGCGCGAGCCAAGCGTTTTTTTATGGGTTCGTTGGTGCGAAGCCCTAAAAAAGGATGTACTTTTAACGGATTTATGAAGGAATTTCGGAGGGTATGGCGAAATGTAACCAGCATAAGGACTAGTATATTTGACCTATTAATCTGTGATTCATCATAGATTTTATATGAGGAGAACGACGATATGGGGTACAAACCAGACCTAATGACAGAACAACATCCTGAGCCAACGTTCAGGGAGCTGTTTTTTCATCGCCAAAAGACAAGCGGACCGTGCCGCAGGCGCGAGGAGATTTTGGCCCGGCATGTTTGGCGTCAAAAAGGGCCGGAAGGGGGCGAAGCCGGCAAAGCCGCTTTGGAAGCGGAGAGGTACGCTGATCGGCTGGAGCTGATCAAATCCGTTCACCACGTTTGCGGCGAAGCGGTCGACTGGAGCCGGATCGCTTCATTGGCGCCTCCGTTCCGCCGAGGGGAAAAAGGTCCGCGCGAACAGGCGGCGGAAACGCGTTATGCCGAGTTTAAGCCGACGCGGCTGCAGAAGCTTCTGAAACAGGATGCCGCCATCCGGCAGGAACTGGAGGAGCAGCTGGCGCAGGCAAAGGAGCAGGACCGACGGGAATATGCCGCATGGAAACACGCGACCGATTTTGCCCGCGACATTATGGAAGGCCATCGCACCGCGTATCTGCGGGTGATGGAGGAATTTGCCCCGCTGAATGACCTGCTGGCCCTTGGAAGCGGATTGGAATTCGTGGTTCTGGACCCGAAGACGGTTGAAGTCGAATTGGACGTCCATTCGGGGCAGATCATTCCGCATGAATCCAAACGGCTTACGGAAGAAGGGGAACTGGCGGCTGCTCCGCTCGAGGCGGAGGCTCGAAACGCCTTGGAATACGAATACGTTTGCGGCTGCGTCCTGCGGATCGCCCGGGAGCTGCTTATGATATTGCCCCTCGAAACGGTGCTTGTCCATGCCCGCGACACGAAAATGAACCGGGACTCGGGACAGGAGGAGTATGTGACCGTGTTGTCCATCCGCCTCGACCGGGACACGTTGTCCCGGCTGGACGTAGCCCCGGGGTCTTATTTGCAGCTGCTGGGGCATTTTACTCACCGTGTCCGGTTCGATCCGGCGGTCGGTTTTGCTCCGGTGGAGCCGCTCGAAGCTTAGGTATAGGCATAGGGGGAGGTCGTCCCCCGTTCCGCTTGAACCGGCTTGCGCCCAGGCGGCGGCCGTTTTTTCGCGCGCTCTTTTTCAATCCGAAGCCTTCCACGTCCCAAGCAAGATTGGTACCTTTTCCTCTTGAAGAACCGCCCGGAGCATTTGTTAATATATAAAGCAAACGCCTTGAAAATAGAAAAAACGGGCATTGGGGAAAAGAAACGATGGGAGTGAGCGGATGAAAAAATGGATGCTGGCGCTGGGGACTCTCCTTTTGGCCATCGTCATCGCGGGATGCGATAATGATGCCTATTCCATGGATCGCGTCGATTCGAAAGCATATATTACGCCTGACGGGGACTTATATGTGGAAGAGCTGTTCACGTATACGTTTAAAGGAAATTACGAAGGTGTGACCCGGGCCGTTTCTCCGGGAGAGCACGACGGGATCGAATTTTTCGAAGCTTATGTTCCGCCGGAGGGCAAAAAGCTCGGGGAGTTTTCATATGAACATTTGGAACGCCTGAAGACCGAATGGAACGGCGAAAATGAAACTTACTACGTCTATGATGCCGCCAAAGACGAAACGAAGCGGGTTTATTACCGCTACCGGATCGACAAGGCCGCCGTTAGATACAGCGATGTGGGACAGCTGGATTGGCGCTTTTTCAAAAACAACAAGCAGGAGCTGCATCACGTCACGCTCGATGTGTTTTTGCCTTCCGGTGACGGCAAGGCCGATGTCCATGCCTATTTGCTTGACCGCACGGGCGGGACGGTCACGGCCGGGGGCGAACCGGCGGTTCATTATGAAAACCCGGTGCTGTCCGAACGCGGGGATGCGCATTTGTCGATCTTTTTTCCGCAGGAGCAGCTGTCGCAGATGACGGCGAGCGAAAAAAAGGTCTCTGCTTCCGAGCTTCTTCAAAAAGAGCAGAAGGCGGAAGCGCGGCTCAAGGCGCGCGATGCGAAGATGCGGCAAGCCGGCAACGTCATTCGCGTCCTGACGGCGGTCGCCCTGCTGGGCGCCTTGATGTACAACGTGCTGTCCGTCAGAACCCTGTCGGCCTGGTTCGGACATAGAAGCGTAACGAAGCGGGAGCTGGAAGAACTGGACCCCCTGATGAAAACCTATGTTCTTCGCAAAGGAAAGCTGAAATCCCAGGATTTCATCGCGGGGCTGCTGTCTTTGCGGAGCAGGGGGCACGTGACGGTCAAAGAGGTCCAAGCGTCCAAACGCTTTTTGGAGGAGCCGACCGCTCCCGACGCGACGCTGGAATTTACGCTTCGAGGAAAAGCGGATCAGCTGAATGCCGCCGACCGGCAGCTGATCCATTGGCTTTTCGGCGAAAAAAGGGCATTTCGTTTGGATTCGGTCGCCTTTCCGACCTTTAAGGAAAAACAGGATCAGAAGCAGATTATGAAATATCGCCTTCAGGCGGCGAAACACGCCAAAAACTTTCAACAATGGTGCAGCATTCTGGCGAAGACGGAGCCGTACGCCCGCGAGGTCAGATTTAACGGGCTTCTTAAACTGCTTGCGCCGCTGACCGTGATCGTTCATTACGGGCTGCTTCTTTACCTGTTTTACGCCGATGCCGCATCCGCTGCGGCCATCGTCACGGTTGCCGTGCTGATCGGGATTGCCGGCATTTTTACCTGCGTCAAATCCAAAAACAAATGGTGGCTGGTCGCCTATCTGACCGGCTGCTTCTTCGCCGGAGCCCAGCTGACGCATGAGCAGGGGATGGATGCGTACCTGATCTTCGTGCTGAGCTCGCTTCTGTTCGCGGCGCTGATGCCGAGAACGATCCTGTCGACGGAGATGCTGAAATACCGTTTCGCGCTTAAAAAATCAAAAAAAAGACTGGCCAAGGGCGGAGACGCTCCAACCGGAGACGCGGCCGCGGCGGAACGGGAGGCGGAGGATGCGGTTCTGCTTGGGGTTGTGCCGAAATACTTAAAAAATATGGAGAAAAAAGAGGCGGCCGGCACGGTTTTATCCGCCGCGGCATTGCCGGTTCTGCTGCATGCCGAATTGCTGTCGTCGCTTGCGTATACGCAAAGCCACTTGAACTTCATCCCTCCCCGCCCTCTCTATAGTTCCGGCGACAGCGGGGGAGGTTACGACGGCGGCGGTGGAGGCGGCGACGGCGGGGGGACGGGAGCGTTTTAGCCATGGAAATTGTTGCATCCGGACCTGGATGCGGAAGCATCGTTTACGCTGTGCAGGGGCAGACGTCCCTGCATTTTTATGCCAAAAATTTGTGCTTTTCCTCACATCGAATGGCATGTATCCGCAATTCCGTTTATAATAGAGGTCAGAAATAGAAAAGACACTATATTGCTTCTTTGGGAGGATTATATGAAACAAATTACGGTTGGTATTGTGGGATACGGAAATCTCGGGAAAGGCGTGGAGAAATCGATCCGGCAAAACCCGGACATCCGGCTTGAAGCGATTTTCACCCGCCGCGAGCCCAACGGCGTAGAGGCTAGCGTGCCGGTTGTACATATTTCGGAAGCGGAAAAATATATCGGCAAAATCGACGTGATGATTCTGTGCGGAGGATCTGCGACCGACTTGCCTGAACAGGGACCCCAATTCGCGAAATGGTTCAATACCGTCGACAGCTTCGACACGCATGCGCGCATTCCCGAATATTTTGCGGCCGTCGACGCCGAAGCGGCTGCGTCCGGCCATGTCAGCGTCATTTCCACGGGCTGGGATCCGGGCCTGTTCTCGCTGAACCGGATGCTGGCGGAAGCCATCCTGCCGGAGGGCAAGGAATATACGTTCTGGGGACGCGGCGTCAGCCAAGGCCACTCCGATGCGATCCGCCGCGTGGAGGGCGTTAAAAACGGCGTGCAGTACACCATTCCGGTCGAAGAAGCGGTAGCCAAAGTGCGCGCCGGGGAAAATCCGGAGCTGAGCACCCGCCAAAAGCATCTTCGCGAATGTTTTGTCGTTGCGGAGGAAGGCGCGGATGTGGCCCGCATCGAAAAAGAAATCAAAGAAATGCCGAACTACTTCGCCGACTATGACACGACCGTGAACTTCATCAGCGAAGAGGAGCTGAAGGCGAACCACTCGGCGATGCCTCACGGCGGTACCGTGCTTCGCAGCGGACGCACCGGCGAAAACAGCACCCAAATCATCGAGTTCGGCCTCAAGCTGGACAGCAACCCCGAATTTACCGCGAGCGTGCTGGTCGCTTATGCGCGTGCCGCAGCCAAGCTGTCCGCTCAAGGAGACAAAGGCGCCAAAACGGTGTTCGATATTCCGTTCGGCCTGCTGTCGCCGAAATCGGCCGAGCAGCTTCGCAAAGAACTGCTGTAATTTTCGGACAAGCCTATCGCAAGGGCATCATTCCTACCGGAGTTTGAGGGTGGATGATGCCCTTTTTCACAAGGAACGGATCGGGTCGAAAGGAGGACTGATGGCCGAATGCTGGACCCGCGTTCGCTTTATTTGCGCAGCATGATGCTGAAAAGGGACGAGGTGCCGTCCTTCCGGACGTATCCATTTAACCTTCCCGCGGTGCATGATCTGGCCAGCCTGTCGTTCCGGAAGCCGGTCACGTTTATCGTCGGCGAAAACGGCTCGGGCAAATCGACACTGGTCGAAGCGTTGGCCATCGCGTGGGGGTTCAACCCGGAGGGCGGGACGCAAAACTTCGCATTTGAGACGATGGCTTCCCATTCGGAGCTGTATCGGTATTTGCGGCTCGTTCGCGGCGCGGTGCGGCCGAAGGACGGATTTTTTTTCCGGGCGGAAAGCTACTATAACGTGGCGACGACGATCGACAAGCTCGATCTCGAGAGGGGCAGCGGCCCTCGCATCAAGGAATCCTACGGCGGCAAGTCGCTCCATGAGCAGTCCCACGGCGAAAGCTTTTTCGCAACTTTCATGCATCGCTTCGGGGGACGGGGGCTTTACTTGATGGACGAACCGGAGGCGGCGCTTTCGCCGCTGAAGCAGATGTCGATGTTGTCCCGCATCCATCAGCTTGTCAAGCAAAATTCGCAGCTGGTCATCGCCACGCATTCGCCGATTTTGATGTCTTATCCCCATGCGGAGATTTGGCTGCTCGACGAATCGGGAATGCGCGAGGTGGAGCTGGAGGAAACGGAACATTACATCATTACCCGCCAAATGATGAACGACCGCGAGAAGATGCTGGAGATTTTGCTGGAGGAAGAAGGAGAACGGTAGCCGGACGTTGTCCCAAAACGTCCCGACCCAACGGGAACCCATGTTGTTTTCTCGCGGTAACGGCCGGCAAGGCATACAAAAACGGCTTGTTCGTTTTGAACGAACAAGCCGTTTTTTTGGAACCTTTCTTTACGCGTTGACGCCGAGAACCGCTTCGCGGCATTCATCCGAGCAGAAGGATTGATGTTTTTCCTCGCAATCCGGGCAGCATACATGCTGCTTGTTGCAAACCGGGTTCGCGCAGTTGATGTAACGGTCTTCCGTCGTGCCGCAGTGATGGCATTTTGCGATCACCACGTCTTCTTCCGTGCGGTTGATCGGAACCGAAATGCGCTCGTCGAACACGTAACATTTTCCGTCCCACAGATGTCCTTTGACTTCCGGATCTTTACCGTAGGTCACGATGCCGCCTTCAAGCTGGTTGACATCCTTGAAGCCTTCGTGAATGAGGAATCCGGTGAGTTTTTCGCAGCGGATGCCGCCCGTGCAGTACGTAAGCACCTTCTTGTCCTTATATTCGCTGAGGTTGTTCCGGATCCATTCCGGGAACTCGCGGAAGGACTTAACTTCCGGACGAATCGCGCCCCGGAAATGGCCGATCTCGTATTCATAATCGTTCCGTCCGTCGATCACGACGACGTCGTCTCTTTGCAGCAGCTCATGCCATTCCTTCGGAGACAGTCTTTTGCCGCCGATCACGTTCGGATCAAGCGGTTTTTCGTAACGGAACGTAACCAGTTCTTTTCTGTGGCGCACGAAAATCTTTTTGAATGCATGGCCGTCGGCTTCGTCGATCTTGAAGACGATGTCGGAGAACAGCGGGTTCGCCTTCAAATCGTTCATGTACTTCTCGGTTTGTTCCACCGTTCCGGACAACGTTCCGTTAATGCCTTCCGAGGCAATCAGAATGCGTCCTTTCACGCCCAGATCCTTGCAGTATTGAAGATGCTCAGCAGTAAACTGCTCCGGATCTGGAATCTGTACGAACTTATAATATAGCAGAATACGGTAATCTTTGGATGCTGTCATTCTTTCTTCACCTGTCTTGTAAATTTATCTTAAAAAAGAGGATGCTGCGAACTTCGCAGAGTCGCTTCCGCCGGACCGAAACGGGGAGTCCGTTGGTCGGCCGGCACCGGGAGCGGCTGGACGAACGCTGCAAAATCCTGTTAAAAAATCTTTCGTTTCCGCGAAGCCGGTCATCCTAAAACCGCAAAAACCACCTCAAAAGGCGGTCCGCTTTTGTGAAAATGCGCCTAAAACGCTTTTCTAATCTATTGTAGATGAACGTGACGCGGATAGTCAACTTAAAAAGGCAATGTTCCCATTATTGGCACAAACATTTGCGGCGATTCCGGGACGGGCGGTTTTTCAGAAGAGAATAATTTCGAGAAAATGTAGAAGATAATCGATAGAGCATCCCCTTGAAGACCGATATAGTAAGGTTATGCCGCTTCCAAAAAACGGTACGGTACAATAGGGGGGCATGCCGATGTCGGAAAGAGCTTTCAAGGAATCGTTCCGCTGGAATCCGCTGCGGTCGATCGGAACGAAAATCGCGCTGATGATGATTGCGGCCGTCATGGTTTTTGTGGCGGTGACCGGCGCGGTATCTTATCGCATTTCCAAAAGGGCGCTGGAACGCGAAGTGACGGGGGCGTATTTGGAAACCGCGGTGCAAACGAGCCAAAAGCTCGACTTTTTGTTTCATTCCTTCGACAAGATTCTAATGCAGATGCTCGTGGATAAAGCGATGCAGGAGACGGTCCTGGATTTGCTTCAGCAAAAAAACGAACCGGCGGAATATACGCGGCTGGCCGATCGGTTGGATGAAATTTTGCAGTCGTATATGTTTTCGGATGCGTACATCACTTCGATCGAGGTGCTGGAAACCGACGGTACGGTCATTCCGACGCGTTCCGGCCTGCTGGCGAGCAAAAATTACGGCAACGAGGACTGGTTCAAGCAAATTGCCGAAAATGGCGGCCGCTCCGTCTGGATCCACCACAATCTGGACGGAAACCGGAATACGAATCCGACCATTACGCTCGGCCGGGTCATTACCGGCGAAGGGGCCTCGCGGGGTTACTGCGTCATCCTGATCGATATCGATCTGGCTGCGATCAAGGATCAGGTGGAGCATGTGGGGATGGGCGACGGCGGCAGCATCCAGGTCATCAGTCCCCAAAATCAGGTGATCTACAGCGAAAGTGCCTCGCAGCTGGGACGTACGTCCGGTATTTCGCTGCCTCCCGAAGGGATGAGCAAGCCGAAATACGCATTCCTTGCGCCGGACCGGTCGAAGCAGGTGGTGATGGCCAAGTCGGAAATCAACGGCTGGTTCACGATCGGGATGATTCCGGTCGGCGAGATGGTGAAGGATACGAAACGCATCTTTCAAGCGACGATATGGGTGCTGGCCTGCGCATTTGCGCTTGCCGTCGCCATCGGATGGCTGGTCGCCCGGATGATCGGCAAACCGCTTGGCCGCCTGCGGGAATTGATGAAGCAGGGAGCGGACGGGAACCTGCGGGTTCGAACCGATGCCGTCTCCAGGGACGAAATCGGACAGGTCGGCCGAAGCTTCGACGAAATGATGCGGCACCTGACCGGTCTGGTCGAGCAGGCGGAGCGGTCCGCGGACGAGATGCGGGAGATGGCGGGGGAGCTTTCGTACGTGTCCCTGAACACGGCGGAAACGGCCAAGGAAATCGCGTCCGCCACCTCCGAAATCGCTCGGGGTGGAGAAGGGCTGGCAAGCGAGGCAGAACGCGGGAAGCAGCTTGCGCAGCGGTCCAAAGAACAGACCGAAATGCTGGTGCGAACGAGCAGGGACATGCGCATGCTGGCGGAGGACGTCAACGCAACGAGCCGGACGGGAACGGAATATATGGCCGGATTGATCGCCAAAACCGGGGATATGGAAGAACGAATCGGCATCATGACCGGGAAAGTGGCCAAACTGCAACAAAGCACGGAATCCATCTCCCGAGTGCTCGAAATGTTGACGCAGCTGATGAAGCAGACGAACATCCTGTCATTCAACGCAACGATCGAAGCGGCCCGGGCCGGGAGCTACGGCAAAGGTTTCAAGGTTGTAGCGGACGAAATCCGCGAGCTCTCCGAGGAGGCGAAGCGATCCGTGGACGCCGTCCGTCCGATCACCGGGGCCATACTTCGCGAGATCGGCGAAACCGCGCAGGTTTTGCAGGAGTCCGGCCCGATTTTCATGGAGCAAATCGCCTCCGTGAAACAAGCCGACATGCTGTTTAACCAGGTTGGCGCGCAAATGAACGAGCTGATGCGGCATTTGGCGCTGGTGAACGGCTCCATCCTTGAATTGGAGCAGTCCCAGCTTCTGCTGTCGGATGCGATGGCCGGCGTGAGCAGCGTGTCGGATCAATCCCTGGCAACCTCCGAAGAGGTGGCTTCGCTCAGCACGGAACAGCTTGGCATCAGCTCGGGGCTGGTCCAGCTGTCCAGAAAACTCCAGGTGCTGTCAGGAACGTTAAAAGACTCCCTATCCCGGTTCAAAACCTGAGCCGGCGGGAGTCTTTTTTTTCTGGCATCGCCTATGGCATCGCTGCAGGTTCGGGCTCCGGGGAATGCGGCGGGCCGAGCTTGCCGTTTTCCCTGCCGGCGCATTTTTGGAACACGGGGATCGCGATCAGGCAGGCGACGGCCAAACCTGCGATAACGACAAAGGCAGCGCCTTTGATTTCGGTCAGCGAAAAGGTAAGTCCCAGCAGGACGCAGCGGGTCAGTACCAGGATGCATTCCCGCCACACCAGAAAGCTGCGTTTGGTCCCGGGGGACAAATGTTTGATGTATTTGAACTGCTGCGCATTCCATACGATCGAGAAATAAAACATCCCCACGGAGGTGAGCAGGTTGGAGGCGATCAGCATGGCGGGATGATGCAGCAGCGCGATCAAAAAGCCTGCGGCAAGCAGCAGCGTGCCGATCCAGAGCCAGCGCATTTCATGGAGGCGGATTCTCCGGTACAGCCATAATCCAAGCAAAGAGGATAACGTGTACAATAGATTCAACACGGCGATCAGCATCTTGTTTTGCGTGACCGAAAACGTAAAAAGCAATGCGAACATATTTTGAAACTGCAAAAACAATCCTGCCGCAAGCAGGGAAAGCAGGACCCATTTGGCGCCCGGATAGCTGAAGGCGGTCCGGAAGCCCAAGGCGTAAAAAGGCTCCTTGATCCGCTGCGCGTGGGCTGCCGGCCGAACCTGCACGTATATTTTCGGCATTTTTGCCGAATAGGCGAGCATGGCCGCAATAAAAAGAAGCATGGCGACAAAGGAGCCGTTGTAGCCGAACCATTCGATCACTGCGGCGGAAAAAATCGGCACGGCCATGTTCAAAACCTGCGAGGTAATATTGACGGCGGCGAAATACGGCGCGAGCTCGTTTTCCTTGCCCTGCAGCGCGATGCTCAAATTTTGCGAGGATTGGGATAAACCGAACATCATGCCGACCGGGACGCCAAGCAGCACGATCCAGAGCATGCGGGACTCCAAATGGACGGTCATCAAATATAAGAACGCCAAACCGCCGCATAAGGCGGACAAAGCGAGCAGCGGCCTGATGGAGAAGCGGCTGTTCATCCTCGAGGCCAGCGCAAACGTCAGCCCCCAGCAAACGTACATCGATGCGTTATAAAGGGAAACGTCGCCAATGCCATGATCGGATTCCCAAATGTAGAGATTGACAAATATCGAAATATAGATGGAGATGATCGAACTGAGGATGTTCATGACCAGCAGTTTTCGGATTGTCTTTGACACGTAAGTACGCTCCCTTTTTCGCCCTTGGAAAAAAACAATAACCTTAGCATGGAAAAACCAAAACTAAGGCTTGTTCATCCGCTTTTTTAATGTGTGCGAAGCTGCATCCGGCTGACCAAGCTTGGCCTTATTTAATGGCGCCGGCCGTAATTCCGCTCGCGATCTGGCGCTGGAAGAACATGTAGACGACCAGCACCGGTACCATCGTAATGAGCAGTCCCGCGAACAGCGGACCCCATTCGGTACGGTACTGCATCTGCGCCTGCATCATCGCGATCCCGACGGGAAGCGTATAATGGTCCGGATCGTTGACGAGGATCGTGCCGATGATGTATTCGTTCCAGATGTTCAGCACGTTGACGATGCCGACCGTAATCAATCCGGGCTGGGAGAGCGGAAGCATCACCCTGAAAAAGATGCCGAAATACGAGGCGCCGTCAATCGCGGCCGCTTCTTCGAGTTCTTTAGGCAAACTTTTGAAAAAGCCGACGAGCACGAAAACGCCGAAGGCGATCAGGGTGGAGGCATACACCAGGATCAGTCCGAAGGACGAGTTGGTCAGATGCATCGAATTGAGCAAGAAAAACAGCGGAATCAGCGCCAGGCTGAACGGGATCATCATGGACGCGATATAAATGAGATAAAGCACGTTGCTGCCTTTAAACGGGTATCTTGCAAGCACGTAAGCCGTCGAAGCGGCCAGAAACAACCCCAGCAGCGTCGAGCCGATGGTGACGACGACGGAATTCACGAAATATTTATCGAAGCTGAATTCGCTCCATACGTAGGTAAAGTTGCTCCAGAGGAGCGGAATGTCCGGCAGGGACCAGGGCATTTTGCGGAAAAACTGATCGTTGTTTTTGAGCGCGTCGAGCAGCGTCCACAGCAGCGGATAAAGCACGGACAGCCCCCAAATGACGAGAATGGCATAAAACAGGATTTTATAGATAGGATGTAAACCGCCTGATTTCATAATACGTTCCTCCCGGGCATATAAGATCAGCTGATTTCGATCGTTTCCTGGCGCATGAGGCGCTGCAGGACGACGGTCGTGATGAGCGAAACGATCAGAATCAGTACGCCGATGGCTGCGCCGTAACCGAAATGGTATTGGCTGAAAGCCATTTGGTACAAGTAGGAACCCATGACCTGGGTCGAGTTGTCCGGACCGCCGTTTGTCATGATCATGACGATGACGAACGAGCCGTTCAGCGTCGTCATCATGATGTTCAGGATCGATACCTTCATTTGTTCCCAGATGAGCGGCAGCGTGATATGGCGGAACTGGGCCCACTGGCCCGCGCCTTCAAGGCTGGACGCTTCGTAATAGGATTCCGGTATGCCCTGGATCGCCGCAATGAGCAGAATCATGTAAAAGCCGATGCCGGCCCAGATCGCCGGAGGCAGGAGCATCCAAATCGTATGGCTGGTAAAGCCGAGCCAGGTGATGTCCACCTTTTCTTTCGTGAACAGCGACAGAAACGCGTTCAAAAAGCCGATTTGCGGATTGTAAATGAAGTTCCATAAGACGCCGATGACGACGACGGAAATGACGTTCGGGATAAAAAAGATGGACCGGAAAAAGTTCGACAGCCTGAACCGGAAGCGGGTCAAGGCGACGGCAAAGAAGGTGGCCAAAATCATAATGCCGATGATTTTGCCGACGACGAGAAAGTAGTCGTTGCCCATGGCGTTCCAGATGATCGGGTCATGAATCATTTCCTTGAAGTTGTCGAGCCCGATAAACGTTTTGTTGTCGGACGAGCCCGACCAATCGAACAACGAATAATACATCGCCTGCACGACGGGATAAATCGTAAACAGGCAGAAGAACAAAAAGGTGGGGAGAATGAACGCCGCGATAAACAGGCTCCGCTGCCACTTGGTAGTTCCCAATCTCATCCGTTAAACCTGCCTTTCAAAATAAGATAAGGAGGATGGCCGAAGAGTAAATCCCCGTCATCCTCCGTCCTGATCGTCAAAACCCCAATGGATTCAATTTTTTATTTGTTGGCTTTTTTTGCCGCTTCGACCACGCGTTCCACCCATTGCTCAGGGGTGATTTTGGCGATGGTCAGCGCGTCGGTCGCATCCTGCATGGCCTTATCGACGTCAGCGTTGAAGGTGATGGCAGGCACGACGACCGTGTTCGGGTCGGTCAAATATTTGGCCGCGTCCTTCACGTGGCTCGGCGCGTTGGAATCGCTGATGTCGCCTTTGATGTTGGAAGGAGCGCCGCTAAGCTCGGCCCATTGGGAAGCTTGCGCTTTCGAGAAAATAAACTGCAGGAACGCTTTCGCCGCTTCCTTGTTTTTCGCGTTTTTGGCGATCGCTACGTTCGCCGTGGACGTGTTGGCCACGACTTTGCCGCCGTTGTCCTGCGTAAGCGAAGGAATGAAGCCGAAGGCGAATCCGCCCGGAATGTCTTTCGCCATTTCGTTCGGCAGCCAGAGGCCGTTCGGGATGAACGCGTCCTTATGCTGCAGGAACAGCATTTGGGAATCGGTATGGTTGATTTGGATGGAAGCTTTGTCGATGAACCCTTTGTCGCGCAGCTCCACGATTTTGTTCAGGGCCGCCAGGACGGCAGGGCTTTGGAAGGCTTCCACCTTGGATGCCGCCATGTCCTGAAGGATCGATATGTCGTTGTTATTCGCAGACACGATGGCCGGATACAGGATCGCGCCGTTGATGTAGTACGGGTATTTGCCCGTATGGATAAACGGCGTCACGCCGGCCGCTTTGATCTTGTCGCTGACGGCCATGAAGGACTGCCAGTCGGTCGGCTCTTCCCAGCCTTTTTCTTTGAAAAGGGCTTTATCCCAGAAGACGCCCCAGGAATTCAGAACGAGCGGAATGTCGTAGACCTTGCCGTCGAACAGCTGCGGGGGCTGGGCCAAAATATCGGAAATTTTGTCGCCGTCGATATTTTTGGCGTCCTTAATCCAGTCGGTCAAATCCTCCAGCTGCCCGTCTTCGACCATTTGCCGGTCGTTCAGGTTCGGTCCGTCGATGTAGACGAAATCCGGCGGATTGCCTCCAACCCAGCGCGGTTTCATCTGATCGTTGATTTTCGGGCCGCCGCTTTCCTTGATTTTCAAATCCGGATTTGCGGCCTGAAAATCGGCGATGACTTTTTTCCACCATTTATCGCCGTAGCCGCCGACGAAATATTGGATTTCGAATTCGCCCGTCAGTTTTTTGGCTCCGTCGTCGCTGCCCGTTTTGGCTCCGCCATCCGTATTGGTTGCCGCCGGTTCTTCCGTTTTGGCGGGTTCCGTCTGTTTCGCTTCTTCCTTGGAACTGCCGCAGCCTGCAAGCGGGGCGACGGCCATCAATGCCGCGATGCCAAGCGCAGCCAATCTTGTTTTAGACACCATAAAAGCTAACCCTCCCTTGGAATCGTGTTCAAACGCCATATTGTCTGCTGCCCTCGAATTACAGCGCCTACAGTAATCATAAAGAGAGAGGCTCCATCACTCTATCGAAATTCTTCCATGAATTCTTTGTTATTTTCTCTTTCCGGAAAATTGGGTTCTATGCTATATGAATGAAAATAAGCGATGCTGCCGCTGCGGATCCGGATCGTTCTTCCGATCACTGTTGCCCCAAATTTTATTGAATGATATCTTTCCAAAAAGTAAAAATTCGGGGACAAAGGCGACCGCTATCGCTTCTTCAGATCGATTCCGTCTCCTCCGATACCGCTTTTTTCATCAGCATTTCTTCTCGTCAAAGCGCAAAAAAGCCGGACCCTGTGTCCGGCTTTCCTCGCTTTGCATCGTTAATTTTTATAATATCAGATGGAATAACTACAGAGTGCGTCGATAAATGTTATTTCTTATGCTGCTTCATCAGCTTCCGCTGCTCCTCCTCGGCGAATTTCTGCAGTTCGTCGAGCGCCTGCTGCGGCGACATATGGTCGTGAAGCACGGCGTCCCCCATTTTCCGGGCCGTATCCATCACCGCCTGCCATTCGGGCTGCTGGATCGGGTAAAAGCTGGCTTTCCGCAGCGCGGCCAAATCGGCTTTCATCTCTTGGTTGGCCGACCCCAGGCGTTCCCCGGTCAGCTGCGTGACGGGAAGGAAACCCTCCTGCTGGATGATCTCCTCATAGACGGGGCTGGAATACAGGTAATCGAGAAATTTCGAGATGGCCTCTTTGTTCGTGTGGTCGGTTTTGAACGACACGAGCATGTCGTGCACGCCGAAGTTGATCGGCTTCACCCCGTCCTTAACGGGGATGGGCCCCTTATCGTATTCGAGGTTCGGGAATTCGCGCGGAACGACCAGATTGAAATAGTTGCCCGAAATCATCATCCCGAGCTTGCCGTCGCCGAGGACGCGCTGCTTCTCGTCCCGGGTCGTCACCGTCGGGTCGGCATCGGTCAATCCCTCGGCGTACATATCCCTCAAAAAGGTAAGGCCTTCCACGTTTTGGGGCGAGTTGATGGTCCATTTTCCGTCTTTGATCCACCCGCCGCCGGCGCCCAGGAAAAAGTAGGAGAGGTAGGCCTGAATTTCGTTGTCGGTCAGATCCACCCCGAACCCGCGGGCTTTGCCGGAGCGTTTGATTTTGCGGGCATCTTCCTTGAGCTCGGACCACGTTTGCGGCGGCGCTTCGATCCCCGCTTCGCGGAACAACGCCTTGTTGTAATACAGCTTCCTCGTCGAAGAGACGTAAGGGATGGCGTATTGCTTTCCGTTCCAGTTGTCCAGCTTGAGCAGGTCGGGATAAAATTTCTTTTTCAGCTCCGGCGACATCAGGTCATCCATGTCGTTCAGCAGGCCGTCGCTTGCAAAATGCGTGTACACGTTGGTGTTCAGCAGATCCGGCGGCTGGTTTTTGCTGATCATGGTCGTATAAATGATGTCCAGGATGTCCCAGTTGGCGACTTGAAGATTGATCACGATGTCCGGATTTTTCAGCATGAAGTCCTGCACCAGGTTTTCGAGCAGCGGCCTCGTTTGCGAGCTGTATTCCGAGGCGATGAAATTGATCACCGCCGGCGGATTGTCTTTGGGCTTCAGCGCCGGCTTCGGCGGATTCGTGCCGGAACAGGACAACAACAGCGGGGAGAGGAGCATGAACGAAATCGACAGCTTCGCCAGATTAAGCAGCAGGCGGGAGTTCATCGGCGCTCACACCTTTCATAAGGATCGCTAGCATGATTCATTTATCGATAAACGGAAACAAAAGCTTCTGGTTTTCCTGGGAGTACATATTTTCTTTCGTGACGACGATCGAATTCGTATACGTCACCGGCTTGACCTTTTTGCCGTCCAGCATGTCGAGCGCCGTTTGCACACCGAGGTAGCCGATGTTGAACGGCTGCTGGACGACGGTGGCGTTTAACGTGCCTTCTTCGAGCAGGCGGATTTCGTAAGCGGACGTGTCGAAGCCGATCAGCTTGATGAGCCCGATTTTGCTCGCATCCTTGATCGCTTTGGCGGCTCCCAGCGCCGCCGATTCGTTTAAGGCAATGATGGCGTTTAAATCGCCGTGGTCCCGCATCATCGTTTTGGCGATCAAATACGCGCGTTCCTCCGAATCCGAGCAGTAATACGTGCCGTACACGCTTTGGCCATAGGGAAGGAGCGCTTGGCGAATGCCCTTTTCCCGTTCCGCCGAAACGCCCGACGCGGCAAAATCACTGATAATGACGGATTTGGGGCGGTTCCCCGTCTGATCGAGCGTCACTTTTCCCGCCTGAACGCCCGCGGCGGTGTGGTCGTTGGACACGAAAGCCGGCGCGGAACCGAGCTTGACCGGCGTATCGATGATGACGAGGGGGATTTTGGCTTCCTGTATTTTTTGCAGCCGCTCGGTCACCCTGTCGTCATTGATCGGAGCGATCACGACCGCCTGCGGTTTTTGCGCCAATATTTCCTCCAGCAGCTCGACCTGGCCGTCCACGTCGGTCTCCTGCAGCGGGCCGGCAATGGCGATCTCTGCTCCCGCCTCTTTGGCGGCGGCTTTCGCTCCGCTGCTGACCGTCTGCCAAAAGTCCGAGCGGATGTTATGTTCCTTCAAAATGACGGTAATGCTCCGTTCATGCTCCGGCGCCGGGATAAACAGCTTGAAATACAAAATGACATACACGACGGACGCGATAAAAATAATGGTCAAGAGCAGCGTGGCACGTTGAATTCGCATGGGCGCTACTCCTTTATTTTCGGAATGGCGATCGTGACGACCGTGCCTTCTTCCGGCTCGCTTTGGATTCGGATGCCGTACTCTTGCCCGAAAAACAGCTTGATTCGCTCATGGACGTTGCCGATGCCGATGCCGCTCGTCGATTTGGCGCCTTGTTTTTTGTCGTGCATCGTCCAGATGTTTTCAAGCTGCTCCGGCGTCATGCCCATCCCGTCGTCCTCGACCTCGAAAAGGATCGTCTCGTTTTGCTCGCGGCCGCGGATCGTGATTTTCCCGGGTTCGGGTTTGTTGCGGATGCCATGGTAAATAGCGTTTTCCACGAACGGCTGAAGCAGGATTTTGAGCGTTTTATAGTGCATGATGTCCGGGGAAACGTCGATCTCGTATTCCAGCTGCTCGCCGTATCTCATTTTTTGGATCAACAAGTAGTTGGTGATGTGTTCCACTTCGACGCGGATCGGCACAAGCTCCTTGTCTTTGGTAATGCTGGCCCGGAACAGCTTCGCCAGGGCGGAAGTCATCAGGACGACCTCCTCGTGTTTTTTCTGCTCGCCCATCCAGATGATTGAATCGAGCGTATTGTACAAAAAATGCGGGTTGATTTGGGATTGCAGCAGCATCAGCTCGCTTTTTCGCTTGCTTTCCTGGTTGTCGATGATTTCCTCCATCAGGTTTTTGATCTGCGCCGTCATCAGGTTGAAGGACCGACCGAGCTGCCCGATCTCGTTGATCGGTTCGATGTTGGTACGCACGTCGAAATTGCCCCGTTCCACTTTTTTCATGTCGCGCTGCAAAATGCGCAAAGGCTTCGAGATGCGGTAGGACAAAAACAGCGACAGCAGCAGGGAAAAGAGAATCCCGATGAGGGCGTACATCAAAATCGAATTGCGGATCATGCCCTCGTTGGCGATCAAATCGTCCGTGTAAGCGACGCCGACGATTTTCCAGCCGAAATTCGTATCCTGAACGGAATAAACGCGTTTGCCCTTGTCGTCGTCGACAGTGAAGGAGGTGCCGCTTTTGGCCGACGCCGCCCGCGAAATCTGCTCCGAGCGCAAATTGCTGTAGATGAGCTGCTGCTGCGGATGGTAGACGATGTTTCCGGATTTATCGACGATAAAGACGTACCCCTTTTTGCCCATGTTGATTTGGCTGCAAATGTCGTTGATGATGCTCAGGTTCAGATCGACGAGGAAAATGCCTTCGCCCCGGATGCCGTCGGTGCTTTTGAGCTCCCGGCTTAAGGAGACGACCCAGCGGTATTCGTTTTGGATGATGTTTTGGACGTGGGGAGGCGAGATGACGGATTGGCCGCCTTTCCGCTTCGCCTCCTTGTACCAGGATTGCTCCTCCAGCTTGACGTATGGATTGAGCAGGGTGATTCGCCGGTCCGACACGTTAAATCCGTTATAACCGAACACCATGATCGCCGAAATGTCTTTGCGGGAGTACAAAATCGCCTGAAACAAGTCGGAAATCCGCTTTTCGTACGGCATGCGGTCGCTTTTGCTGATGAAGCTGTTGTCCGAAATGTAATATTTGACGTCTTTGTTGGTCATGGCGAGCATGCTGATGTTTTCCATGTTGTCGATGTACGACTGGATGTTGGAATTCACTTGCTTGATGATTTCCTGCACGTAGCTTTGCGAGTTCGTCTCGACCGCATCCACCGACAACCGGTAGCTGTTCAAGCTGATGACCATGACCGTCACCAGGATCAGGCATGAAAACGTGAAAAAGATGCTCGACTGGATGCTCTTGAACGGCGGAAACGGAATGATCGAAGTTCGTTTGTTCGGTTTGAGCATCACGCCCGGCTCTCCTTGGCGAATTTGTCGCGGTATTCCCGCGGCGTCATGCCGACGTGCTTTTTGAACAAAATGCTGAAGTAATTCGGGTCGCCATACCCGACCTTGCCGGCGATTTCGTAAAATTTCAACATCGTGTGCTGCAGCATTTCCTTGGCTTTGTCCATGCGGACCCGGGTCAAATATTCGACGAACGTTTCGCCGGTATGCTGCTTGAACACCAGGCTGAAATAGCTTGTGCTCATCAGGCAATGGCGGCATATATCCTGCAGCGACATTTTTTCTTCCGCATAGTGGGTTTCGATGTATTCGACCGCTTTCCGGACCTGCGCCAGCGTGTGATGGTTGCGGTTTTCGGCGATGGCGGACATGACGGAAGACACCGCTTCTTCAAGCCATGCCCCGATTTCGTCCAGCGTTTTGTAGCGGTCGGCGTCGGTCAGGCGGATCGGCCGGGCGTTGTCGAGCCCAAGCTCCTGCGCCGTATTCATCAGCGACAGGACGACCTTTTGGATATGCAAAATGCAGGCATCGAGCGGAGCCATGCTTTCCTTCAAATCCGCGACGAACCGCTTAATGAGCTCCCGGACCTCCTCCAAGGAGCCGGTTTTGACGGCGGAAGCGAGCTTGCGGTCCCAATCGCCGCGGAGATGGTTTTCGTAGGCAGGCCGGTCTTCGAAGTCCAAAATGCTGAGGACGCGGTTTTTGCCGAGCAAAAACCGGTAATCCAGGGCCGAGAGGGCGCTTTTATAGGAGGCCGGAAGCTCCTCCGCGGTTTTGACCGCTTGTCCGACGCCGATGCTGACCGTAAATTTCAAAAATTTTTCGATGTAAAACCTGGCTTCTTCGGCGATGCGGTAAGCCCGCTCGTAAAGCCCGGCTGCTTCGGCGTTGCCGGAGACGACCAGCACGAGACGTTCCTCCCGCGTCCGAAACAGCAGCAAATTTTCGCGTTCGGCGATCTCCTCCAGCACGTTGTAGGCTGCATAGCGCAAAATTTCGGTATCGTTTCCCGTTTCCGCCTGAAGCTGCCGCGCGCCGAAATCGTCGATGTCCGCCACCATGACGAGCTGAAGCGGGAGGAGGGGGTTAAGCCCGAAGTAGCGAAAACGTTCCTCGATTTCGGCCGGCCTTAAGCCGCTGACGACGAGCCGCTCCAAAAAACGTTCCTTAAGCAGCGGCAGGCTTTGCTTCAATTGGCTGTACAATCGGCTTAAATCCTCGTGCTGCCGGGCCGTCTCGTCCATTTCGCATTTGACCTTCCGCAGCAGCTCGCGCATTTCATGGGCCGTAATCGGCTTCAAAATAAAGTCGGATACCTTCAGCCGGATGGCCTGCTGCGCGTATTCGAACTCGTCGAAGCCGGTCAGGATGATGATTTTGACGTACGGATATTTTCGGGTTACGTTTGCGGCCAGCTCCAGTCCGTCCATAAACGGCATGGAGATATCGGAGATGATGACGTCCGGCACCGTATGCTCCATCACCTCCAGCACTTCCCGGCCGTTCGCGAAATCGCCGATCAGCTCAAAGCCGTGCTCCTGCCAGTCGATCGTCCGCTTCAAGCCGTCCCGGACGACCGCTTCGTCGTCGACGATAAAAACTTTGTACATGGTGTCACCCCTTGTCTGATCGCGTTCATCTGGAATAATTATACTTTAAAAGGATTTTTATGAATACAGCGGATTCCCGTACCGTTCCGGCTCTTGGGGGCTTCCGAAGTTTATCATGAAAGCGCTGTCGTTTTTAAGAGAAATATAATATAAAACCGCGAATTTAAAAAGAGGGGAATGGAGGCAGCCGAAATTCGGGGCCGGTAGGCCGGGCGAAATCGGTTTTGACAGGATTTGGGCGCTGTGATTTAATTAGTGAATATGTGACCATTCCGCATAAGTGCAAAAATACAGGAGGTGAACCAGGTGGCGACGATTAAAGATGTGGCAAAACACGCGAACGTATCGACCACCGTGGTGTCCAAAGCGCTGAACGGGTATGCCGACGTCAGCGAGGAAACGAGAAAAAAGGTGCTGAAGGCCGTTGAAGAGTTGAATTATTCGCCGAACATGCTGGCTAAAAACCTGAAGCAAAAGGTGACGAAATCCATCGCCCTCATCTTCTCCAATTTCGAGTATTCCAACGGCAAAGACGGCGTGCTGTTCAAAATGATGACGGGGATTTTCGAAGCGGCCTCCCATTACAATTACGAGGTGCTGCTGTATACCCGCAGCTTGTCCGAGCAGCAGGATAAGTCGTATTGGCAATTTTGCAAAGAACATAAAGTATCCGGAGCGGTCATCACCGGCTTGAAAACGACGGACCCCTATTTCCTCGAAATCGTGGACAGCAACTTCCCGTGCGTCGTCATCGACGCGGATTTAACGGGCTCGAACACGGGATCCATCATGACGGACAACGTCGCTGCGGCGAAATGCGCCGTTCAATATTTGATTGACCGCGGCCACCGCCGAATCGGAATGGTCAACGGCCATAATTATGCGGTCGTGAGCAAGGAACGCCTTGAAGGATACCGCCAGGCGCTGGAGGACAACGGGATTCCATACGATCCGTCCCTGGTGGTCAATGGGGATTACACCGAAGAATACGCCTATGAAATGGCCGATTCCTATGTGCAGGAGCATCCGGAGATGACGGCCGTTTTTTTTGCGAGCGATTTGATGGCCATCGGATTCATGAGCCGGTGCCGCGAGCTGGGGATTCCTATTCCGGAAAAGCTTTCGGTTATCGGTTTTGACGACATCGTGTTATCCAGCTATACGACCCCTAAGCTCACGACCATTCATCAGGATTTTGAAAAAATGGCTTTTTTGGCTTTTGAACAGGTCATCCGCATTCTGGAGAAAAAGGCGGCGGGGCAGCACCAAAAAATTCCGTTCCATCTGGTTGACAGGGAATCCGTGGCGGTGCTATAATCAGCCCGGAAGCGCTTTCTAAGATCGTAAATTATTTTTTTAAGCGTTCCGAAATCGATTTCGGAACCGTAGAATCAAGGCTTTTAGACAGATGGGAGTTGGGATGCATGCTAAGCTACAACGCGCAAAAGCCGGAGCTCGAACAGTGGAGTTTCACGGAAACGTCGTTCAACCCGCTGGCCCAAGGCAAATGCGAATCGGTGATGTCACTGGGGAACGGATACATGGGGCTCCGCTCCGCTACGGAGGAGGCTTACGTCGGGGGAACCCGGAACTTGTTCGTGAACGGCACGTTTAACCGGTTTGACGACTTGGAGGTTACCGAGCTGCCGAACGCGGCAGACGTCACGCAAATCGAAATGCTGATCGACGGCCGGCGGTTTTCACTGGAGACCGGGGACGTGACCGAATACGCCCGGACGCTTAACCTCCGCGACGCGGAATTGACCCGCTCTTTCGTGTGGAGGAGCCCGGACGGGAAGAGGATCCGGTTCGAGTTCAGCCGTTTCGTGTCGATGGATGACCTCCATTTGATCGGGATGAAGCTGCGAATGACGCCGCTTGACGAGGGCATCGCGCTCCGGCTCGCTTCCGGCATCAATGCGCAGGTCGCCAATTCGGGGAGCCAGCATTTCCATGAAGGCGAGAAAAGGATCTTCGACAAAAAATATCTGCAGCTCGTGCAGACGACGACCGAGTCCAAGGTTGATTTCGTTCTGAGCGCCCTGCATCGATTCCGGATCGACGAGGTGCCGTTCGAGCCCGAGCCGCAGATGGAGATCGAGCGGCGCAAGATGGAAATGGCGTACCGTTTCGATGTGAAGGCCGGGCAGGCGCTTGAGATGCATAAATTCGTCCAGGTGCATACGAGCCGCGATGCGGATATCGAGGCAGCCGGGGACCTTAAAAACCTGCGCGCGCATTCGCTGGAAGCGCTTAAGAAAGCGGAGGAGGCCGGATACGAGCGGCTTTTCGAGCGGCACCGCCAGGCGTGGGCGGATATTTGGCAGCGGCACCGCTTCGACATCGAATCCGAAAGCCCGTTCGACCTGCTCGCGCTCCGGTTTGCGATCTATCACCTGACCATCATGACGCCCGCGCATGACCGCCGCATGGGCATCGGCGCGAAGGGTCTCAGCGGCGAAGGATACAAAGGGCACTCGTTTTGGGATACCGAAATTTTCATTCTTCCGTTTTTTATCTACAGCGATCCGAAGGTGGCCAGAACCCTTCTGGAATACCGGTATCTTGGACTCGAGGGCGCAAGAAAAAAAGCGAAGGAAAACGGCTTCCAAGGCGCGATGTATCCTTGGGAGGTCGCTTGGCCGAGCGACGGGGAAGCGACTCCCGTATGGGGAGCCGTCGATGTCGTCACGGGGAAACAGACGAAAATCTGGTCGGGATTCATCGAGCAGCACATTACGGCCGATATTGCCTACGCGGTATGGCATTATTACCGGGCGAGCGGCGATCAGCGGTTCATGGACGATTACGGCTATGAAATGATTTTCGATACCGCCGTGTTTTGGACAAGCCGCCTGGAGTGGAACGAAGCGGCCTCCAGATACGAGATCAACGGGGTCATCGGCCCGGATGAGTATAAGGAACACGTGGACAACAACGCTTTTACCAATTACATGGCGCATTTTAACCTTCAGCTTGCCATCCAATATTACGATGAGCTTAAAAACCGCGATCCGCAGCTGCTGCAGCGGCTCGAATCCAAGCTGGGGCTGGAGCGCGGACCGGAGGAATGGCGGGAGAAGGCGGATGCTCTTTACCTTCCGCAGCCGGATGAACGCGGAATCATCGCCCAAGACGATACCTACCTGCAAAAACAAGAGCTGGATTTGACGCCTTATAAATCGCAGGCGAAGGTGGGGACCTTGTTCCAGGATTACAGCCTTGATCAGGTCAACGAAATGCAGGTATCGAAGCAGGCGGACATCCTGATGCTGTTCTATTTGCTGGAAAACCGGTTCGCGCCGGAGCTCAAGCGGGCGAATTACGATTATTACGAGCCCAAAACGCTTCATGATTCGTCGCTTTCCTTTTCGACGCACAGCATTTTGGCAAGCGATTTCGATGACAAAAAGCTGGCGTACGAGCTGTTCCGCAGAGCCGCCGAAATCGATTTGGGTCCGCATGAACACTCGTCGGATGCAGGCATTCACGCCGCTTCGCTCGGCGGGATCTGGCAATGCGTCGTCATGGGATTCGCCGGGGTCCGCATGCTGGACGGCATGCTGCACGTGCATCCGAAAATGCCGGATGCGTGGGAGCGTTTGTCCTTCCCGCTGTTCTGGAAGGGCACGAAATTGCAGTTTAACATAACGAAGGATGAAATGGAGATTCTGGCCGACACCCAAGAAGTGATAGAGCTTGTGATCTACGGCCAAAAGATGAGTTTTCAAGGCCGATTGCAATTCGAACGGATGCACATCTAATTATTTTTCATTCAGGGAGGTCAAACGGTTATGAAAAAATGGTCTGCAGGTCTTGCGTTTTTGTTGATGTTCAGCATGGTGCTGAGCGCATGTTCTTCGGGTTCTTCCAAGGACGCCGCATCCGGCGGCGGGGAAAGCGGCGGCTCTTCGGAAAAGACCGTCGAGCTGAAATTCACGACATGGGGGGAACTGTCGGCGGATTCCGTAGAGAAAAAGCTGGCCGACCAATTCAACGAAACCCACCCGAACATCAAGGTTACTTTTGAGCCGGTTCCGGGCGACGGTTACGCCACGAAGCTGACGACTTCGCTTGCGGCCGGCCAGGCGCCCGACGTATTCCTGATCGGCGAAGGCGATTACTTCAAATACGTTGACAAAGGCGTCGTCGAGCCGCTGGACGATTACGTCAAAAACGACGCCTCGTTCAAAACGGACGCCTTTCAGCCCGACCTGATCAACATGGGAAAAATCAACGGCAAGCTGTATTACCTGCCCAAGGATTTCAACCCGCTTGCCCTGTGGTACAACAAACGGATGTTTGACGAAGCGAAAATCCCTTATCCGAGCGACAAATGGACATGGGACGACATGATCGACGCCGCCAAAAAGCTGACCAAAAAGGACGGCAAAGGCAAAGTGACGGAATTCGGCTTCAACGCCACGAAATGGGAATACCCGATTTACATCTACCTCTGGCTGAACGGCGCCGACATCGGCAACGAGGACGGGACGCAAGCCGAAGGCTTCATGAACAGCGACAAGACGATTGCCGCGATGGAAAAATACGTGGCCCTGACAAAAGGAGAGGACCGCGTGTCCCCGACGCCGCAGGATACCGAAACGCTTGGCGGCGACTCCTCCATGTTTATGACCGATAAGCTGGCGATGATGATTACTGGACGCTGGGTAAAAAGCGACCTGGACAAATCGGACGTGAAGTACGGATCGGCCCTGATTCCTTCCGGCGCAAACGGCGAGCGCGCCAGCATCATCGCCGCCGCGGGCTGGGCCATGAACGCAAACGGCAAACATAAAAAAGAAGCGTTTGAACTGATGAAATGGCTGTCGGGCACCGAAGCGCAAAAAGCCCGTTCCGAAAAAGGCCAGGTGCTGCCTGCGACGGTCGCCGAGCTCGACCAGGTGAAGAGCACGGAGGTGGTCGACAAACCCGTGATTGAAATGATGAACTTTGCGAAAAAACCGATCTCGATGCGTTCCGCCAATGCTCCGATATTCACGGAGGAGTTCAATAAGGCGATGGAAAAAATATTGCTGGACAAATCCACGGTGAAGGAAGCGTTGGACGAAGCAGCCAAGGCGGTCGACGGCAAAATCAAGAAATAACGGGAGCGGGTGAGGCGGTTCGAAAGCCGCTTCACCCTTTAAGCTATTTTCGGATGAGGCGGCCGGTTCGAATCCGGCCGGCATCCGCATCGTCAAGGAGGTCTCCATGCGAAATTCACGTTCGGAAAAAGCCGGCTATTTGTTCATCCTTCCTTGGTTTTTGGGCTTATTGCTTTTTACGCTGGGGCCGATGGTGTTTTCACTGATCCTGTCCTTCAGCAAATGGGACATCATTACGGGCATTAGCTCCATCGAGTTTGTCGGCCTGGATAATTTTAAAGCCATCTTCCATGATGAATTGTTTTACCAATCTCTGAAAGTCACGTTCATTTTTGCGCTCGTCTCCGTGCCGCTGTATCAAATCGTGTCCATTTTGATCGCGCTGCTGCTCAATATGCGCACGCGGGGCATGAAGCTGTTCCGCCTGATCTATTTTATGCCCTCCGTCATCCCTGCGGTGGCGGTGTCCATGATGTGGATCATGATCTTTAATCCGGAATACGGAATTTTGAACCGGGCCTTGGCTTGGTTCGGCATCGAAGGGCCGGCCTGGCTTCAGGATCCGAGCTACGCGCTGGGGGCGCTGATCGTCATGGGGATCTGGGGCGTGGGCAACACCATCATCATTTATTTGTCCGGCCTCCAGGGCGTTCCGGAAGAGCTGTATGAAGCTGCCCAGCTGGACGGGGCGGGGCCCCTCCGGCGGTTTGCGAGCGTAACGGTGCCCATGATTTCGCCGACGATCTTTTTCAACCTGATCATGGGGATCATCGGCGGGTTCCAATACTTTACGCAGGCGTTTGTCATGACGAACGGAGGTCCCCTCAACTCTACCCTTTTCTACAACCTCTACTTGTACAACAAGGCTTTCGTCAGCTTCGAGATGGGATATGCTTCGGCTTTGTCCTGGATTTTGTTCGCCATCATCCTGCTTTTCACGCTGATCGTCATCCGCAGCTCATCGATGTGGGTCTATTACAATGGCGATGACGAACGGGATTAAGGAAGGAGGAAAAGAAAGCGATGATCAAACACCAACGTTGGAATGCCGGACGGCTGGTCGCGTTGCTGCTTCTTGTCGCAGGAGCGGCCATCGTGCTTGTCCCGCTGCTGTGGACCGTGTCCACCTCGCTGAAATCGCCGGCCGAAGTTTTCCAGGATTCTTTCGTTCCCAAGGTATGGCATTGGGAGAATTACAAAAATGCGGTGACGGCTGTTCCGTTTTTTCTGTTTCTAAAAAATACGCTGATCATTTTGATCCCGGTCATGATCGGAACGGTGTTCTCTTCCGCGTTATGCGCGTACGGTTTCGCCCGTTTCCGCTTCAAAGGCAAGCGTTTTTTGTTCCTGGTGCTGCTGGCGACGATGATGCTGCCGGGCCAGGTCACGATGATTCCGATGTTTATCATGTTCAAAGAAGCCGGCTGGGTCGATACGTTCCTGCCGCTCATCATCCCGTCGTTTTTCGGGGGAGGGGCCTTCAACATTTTCCTGATCCGGCAGTTCATGCGCGGCATTCCGAGGGATTTGGACGAAGCGGCGTTTATGGACGGCGCGTCCCGCTGGGGCATTTTTACGCGGATCATGCTGCCGCTCAGCAAGCCGCCGCTCATTGCCGTATCGATCTTTACGTTTATGGGCGTATGGAACGATTTTCAGGGGCCGCTCATTTACCTGAACACCAATACGAAATATACCCTCGCCCTGGGCTTGTCCATGTTCAAGGGGCTCTATAACGTGGAATGGAATATGCTGATGGCGGCCACGGTGCTGATCATGCTTCCGGCCATCATCGTGTTTTTCTTCCTGCAAAAATATTTTATCGAAGGCATATCCCTCTCGTCCGCGACGAAGGGGTAAGTCCGAAAGAGCGATGGAGACTACGGAAGGAAGAGGAGAAACTGATGAAAAAAGCAAGCAGCAGACACCCGTTTCCAATCTATTTGAACGCAGGGGAATATATGAAGGTCATCGGAACGCAGGACGGCTGGTTTCCGGATTTCGGGCACCATGTCGCCGGGGAAATGGGCGGCGTTTGGCTCCATCCCATCAAACTGCTTGACGGGTTTTGGCTTCGGATGAAGGATATAAAGCGCGGGATTTCGGTTTGGGCGAAAGCCGACGAGTTCGTCAATTACGCATGGGGCAGCGAATTCCGTTACGACCATGGCCTCGGCCATATCCCCGTTTCCATGAAGCGGACCCAGTTCGCCCCGGAGCTGGAAAAAGGGATGGTTGTCCGTTACGAGCTCCATAATTATTCGGACGAGCAGGTCGAGCTGGAGCTTGAGCTGCTCTGCCGGACCGATTTGCGGCCCGTATGGTTTTCGGAGGAGATCGGCATCCGGGACGGCGAAGCGGACCGGTTCGAGGAAGTTACGGATTGGGACGGCATCGCGAAGGACAGCGGGAACGACTGGTACGTCAAATTCGGGGCCGAGATGCCCGGGATCACCGGACAGCAGCTCCGTACAGGCGACGGTCTGATCGGTCCGGAATGGACGGCAGGACAAGGCACCGGGCTTTCGATTTCAGCCGGAAAAACCCTTGCTCCGAAAGAGACGTACGTTTTTCATGTATATATTGCAGGCTCCTACGCCTCCAGGGAAGACTGCGAGGCGACTTACGGCAACCTGAAGGACTTTGACGGGTTGCTTGATGCGAAAAAACGGAAAATGGCGCAGATCGATGCAGCCTCGCATTTTGAGGTGGAAGGCGAAGAGCGGCTGAACGACATTTTCGCCTGGGTGAAATGGAATACGCAATGGCTCGTCCAGCGCGTGGATTTTATCGGCCGCGGTTTGACCGCGGGTTCGCCGCATTATCCATGGTGGTTCGGGTGCGACAATTCGTATTCTGTTCAAGGTTTGATGGCGGTCGGGGAGTTCGAGCTGGCCCAGGATACGGCCGAACTTTTGCGGCGCTTTTCCAAGGACGCCAACGGCAACGGCCGGATCGTGCATGAAATCACGACGATGGGCGCGGTGGCCAATCCGGGCAATACGCAGGAGACCGCCCATTTTATCGCCATGGTTTGGGATATGTTTTGCTGGAACGGAGATCACGCATTTTTGCGGGAGTACTACGAATGCTGCGTTCAAGGCTTGGATTGGCTGCTGCGGGAAATGGATCCGGACGGGGATTTGTTCCCTTCGGGTTACGGCATCATCGAAATATCCGGCTTGAACATGGAGCTGATCGACTCGGCCGTTTATACGGCGCAAGCCGCTTGGGCATTGGCTCAGATGAGCCGGGTGATGGGGGATGCCGATCGGGCGGATCGCTACGAAGAACTGGCCGACCGGATGAAAAAAGCGATCAACGACCAATATTGGTCCGAGCAGGAGGGGCTTTTTACGGATGCGGTTGCGCCTAAAAAAGATATCCTTCCGAAGGTGGATCATTTGGTCCAAAACGCCGCCAAACACGGGATATCCGGTTATCGGGAATATTTGGACGGCCTGCTTGCCGCATGCGGGGACGAGGAAGAGGACCGGGGCTGGCTTTTGAACAAAAACTGGGTGATCGTCACCCCGATGGAAACGGGAATCGCCGATCGGGAGAAGGGGATTCGCGCGCTGAAACGGATGCGATCCGCCGAGTTCGTCGGGGATTACGGGACGTATTTGTCCGGGTTGTATCAAAGCGAAACGATGACGATTTCCACGGGCGTCCATGCGACGGCGGAAGCGATGTACGGAAACGCGGATGCGGCGCTTTGTTTGCTGCAGCGGATGATGCGAACCTTTTCGATGGCGCTCCCCGGCTCGATGAGCGAAATGTCTCCGGATTACGGCTGTGCCGTTCAGGCTTGGACGCTGTATGCGATGGCAGTCCCGATCATCCGGCATTTCGTAGGGGTCAAGCCGCTGGCCCATTTGCGGACGGTTCATATTGCGCCGCAGATCCCGGCGGCCTGGGAAGGCAAACCGGTCACGTTGACGCAGCTGAGGATCGGCGACACGGCCATGGACATTCGGCTGCTCGTCCGCGAAGGGACGCTCCATGCCGATATCGCCAATCCGTCCGGGTACAAGGTCGTGCTGGAATGGAACGGACAGACCCGGATCTTCGAAGAAACGCAAATCTTGCTTCATTTATAAAGCGATCAAATATAAAGCGATCAAATATAAAGCGATCAAACTTACAAAAAACATCATGGATTAGGGAACCGGGAGGCATATCATGGAACTGCAGGCTGTATTATTTGATCTGGACGGGGTTGTGACCGATACCGCAAAATACCACTTCACGGCTTGGCGGAACCTGGCCCGGCGGATCGGCATCGACATCGACGAGGATTTTAACGAGTCGCTCAAGGGCATCGAACGGATGCAATCGCTTGAGAGAATCCTGGTTCACGGGGGACGGGAGCAGGATTATTCCCAGGAAGAAAAGGAGCGCCTTGCCCAGGAAAAAAACGAGGAGTACGTCTCGCTGCTGGCGGGCTTGACCCCCGAGGATACGTACCCGGGCATCAAGGAGCTGCTGCTTGAACTCCGGGAACGCCGCATCCCTGCGGTGATCGCGTCGGCCAGCAAAAACGCGCCGCTTATTTTGGAAGCGCTCCGCCTGAACGAACATTTCCATGCGATCGTGGACCCCGGCGGCATTCCGGGCAAACCGGCGCCGGACATTTTCCTGCAAGGCGCGAAGCTGGCCGGGGCGGATCCCGCCCATTGCATCGGCATCGAAGATTCGCAGGCGGGCATCGAAGCGATCAAAGCGGCCGGCATGCATGCCGTCGGGATCGGGGAAGCCGGCATTCTCGCTCCTTCCGGGGCGGATCTCGTTTGCTCTTCCACGAAGGAGCTGACGCTGCGGCTTCTTCTGGATTCATCGGGAATGGCCTACAAACGTTAAGGTTAAAAAAGAAAGTCCGCGGCATGTTGCCGCGGACTTCTTTCGTTTCATTCAAGGCCTATTCATTTGGCCTTCGAACCGTTCGGCGCTCCGGCATGCGCCCATGCTTTTTCGCGATATTCCATCGGGGAGATGCCTTCGTGCTCGCGAAAGACGCGGTTGAACTGCTTCACGCTTTCGAAGCCGACCTGCGCCGCGATTTCGTACACTTTGCCGTGGCTATGCTCGAGCAGTTCCTTGGCTTTTTCGATGCGGATTTTTTTGACGTAGGGCACGAAGCTCATGCCGGTAAACTGCTTAAAGGTTTCGCTGAAATAGGAGTAATTCAGGGACACGTGGTTGGAGACGGTCGCCATGTTGAGCGGCTTGTCATAGTGCTCCCGGATGTAGTCGACCGCCGCTTTCATTTCGGCATGCCCGACATGGGCCTCCTTGACGTCTTTTACGTAATCGTCCAGCCGCAGCAGCAGCGCTTCCGCGTCATGAATGTAACCGTACACGGTTTCGCTGTGATAGAGGTAGCCGATTTTTTTATAGATTTTCAAAATTTCCACCGAAGCTTCTCCGTAATCGGCGAACACCCGGTCGATCACCATCTCGTTCAGCATCCGGCTGAGACGCTCCAGGTAGGCGATGTCGCGGCGTTTGATTTCGCCGAGGTCCATGATCTCGTGCCACAGTTCCTTGACGTCCTGTTTCCTTCCGGTCCCGAGCAGGTTGGCCAGCCTGCGGAAAGGCTCTTCCGGGACGGGATCCGCTTTCGGGAGACGGCGGACGTCCGCATAATAAAAGACGCCGCCGCCCGGTCGCGCATGCAAAAAGGCATATTTGAGCGCCTGTTTGGCCTCTTGGTAACCGCGTTTGAGCTGAGCGGCCCCCGCCGCCTTCAAGCTGACGCCGATGTCGGCCCGAAGGCCTTTGCCTTGGACATCCCGGGCAAAATCGGCCACGGCTGCCTCATCGCCGGCCAGGACGACGAGATTCCGGTCCTTATCCTCGAAGCAGATGGACTGCCTGCTCTTCCAATAAGCCTCGGCCAGCTGCGCCAAAGCCCCGCTCGGCGGATCTTCTTTCCGGACGACGGCGACGCAGTAAGGCGCAGCGGCGGGATCGAGGCCGGCTTTGGCGCAGCGGCGCTCGATTTCATCCTCCGGAATGTCCGGATGAAGCAAAATATAATTGAGCTGGTCCGCGGCCTGCTCCTCGCGGTATTTGCCGAGCGCTTCGAGCTCGCGCGCCACTTGCTCCTCCTGCCGCAATTCGGCGATCATCCGGTTCAACGCCCGGAACAATTCCTCGCGCACGATCGGTTTCAGCAAATATTCCCGCACCTTGTGCGCGATCGCTTCCTTCGCATACTGAAAATCGTCATACCCGCTTAAGATGATCACCGCCGGAGGGAAAGGAAGCTCGCCCAGCTTCCGGATCAGCTCCAGGCCGTCCATGCCCGGCATGCGGATGTCGGTGACGACGATGTCCGCTTTTTCGGCCCGGTGCATCTCCAGCGCCTCCTCGCCTCCGGCGGCCAGGCCGATGCTGAAACGGGAAGGGTATTCCCTTTCGATCATGGCTTTCAGCCCGATCCTTATATTTCGTTCATCATCGACGATCAAGAGTCTGTACATGTACGGTTTCGCCTCCGATCAGGTTAAAGTAGGGGAGCTTGATCATGACCCGGGTGTACCGATGCTCCTCGCTTTCGACCCAAAGGCCGTATTCGCTGCCGTAAAACAGCTGCAGCCGCTGATGGACGTTGCGGAGGCCGATGCCGTTCCCGCCGGCGTCCCGGCCGGACGTTCCGCCGGAATCCGCCGAGGTTTCCATGCTGCGGCCGTCGTCCGATGCGCGTATTTTTGCGTTCAGCCGCCGCGTTTTTTCCGGGGACATCCCCGCGCCGTTATCTTCGATCACGATCATTTGCGCCCGCTCGTCCGTATAGGTGGTCAAGGTGATGGTCAAATCGCCCTCGCTTGCGGCATGACCGTTCAGGCCGTGCTTGACCGCGTTTTCGATGATCGGCTGCAGCGACATTTTCAGCACCTCCAGGTCGAGATCCCGTTCCGTCAGCTCGGCATTGAGCACGATACGCTGGTCGAACCGCAGGTTCATCAATGCGACATAATGCCGCGCATGGTTCAATTCCTCCCGCAGGCGCACGTATTCGCCGCTCCATCTCAGGTTGTAGCGCATCATGCTGCCGAGCGACGTCAACGCGTCCGATATGGGCCGCTGGTTTTCGACCTCGGCGAGCATTTTGATATTTTCGAGCGTGTTGTAAAGGAAATGGGAATCGATTTGGTTTTTCAGGGTTTTCAGCTCGGCTTCCTTCGTCGCCGCCTGCTTGTTGACCGCATCGGCGATCAGCTCGTTGATTTTGCCCATCATTTTGCGGAAGTGGAACGTCAACTCGCCGACTTCGCTGCCGCCTCCGACCGGAAGCTGGACGTTGAAGTCCCCTTGGCGGATCTTTTTCATGGATAACGTCAGCTGCCGCAATTTTTTCAAAATGAGCGAATTGAGAAAAAAAGTCGAGACCGACAGAATCGCGATCAAAACGACGTTCACGAGTAAAATCGTATTCCGGGTTTTGTTCAGGTCCGCCAGCGCCGCCTGCAGCGACGTCAGCTGCACCACGTACGCCCCGATGCTGTCGATGTAGGCGTACACCGCAAGGTAAGGCTCGCCGGACAGGCTTAAGTTGAAGTGGCGGTAAGCCCCGGCATGTTCCGTGGGGGAAAGCTTCTCCGCAAGCCTTGCGGCGGCAAGCTCGGAGGCGGGAAGCAGGGAACGGGACGGATCGTAATACAGCCCGCCGCTCGGGGTGACGACGAACATTTGCGCCTGCCCGTTGCCGTGGCCGGCGTAAGTGCTGGGGAAAAACCGGCTGAGCAGCATATCGACTTGTATGATGCCGACATGTTTGCCCTTCGGGTATTCGATTTCCCGCAGCAGCGACATTTTTTGCCGGAATTCCTTTTCGTCGCGGATATGGTTTTGGATCGGCTCCTTATCCCGCTCCGATATTTCCCACAGCGCACCGCCGTTCAGCCGGAGCACCTCGTCGTACCACGGCTCGTTCGCCATCCGGCTTTCCTTCAAAAAGACGGGCCAAATTTCGCTGATCAGCAGGTTGTCCGAAAAAATACGGATATGTTCGAGATCGGGATTGTTGAATTGAAGCCGCAAAAGATTGTTCATCGTATTGCTGCTGAATTCGATCAGCTCGGCCGGGTCCGGATCGGTGGAACGGTCGATGTAGTTCATGACCTCCCGGTCCGACAAGGCGATCTGCACGGCGCGTTCCATCGTTTCCATGTTGTTTTTGATGTTCGTTTTTTCGACCTCGATGGAGCTTTCGCTTTTGCGGATGACATCCTTCGTGTAACTTTCGTTCAGCTGCCGGAACATGATGAGCGAAAACACGATGCCGGGAATGAGAATGATGACGATATAGGAAAAAAACAACCGCTGCTGCAGGGAATAGCGCTCGAGCCTTTGAATAAACAGGTCGGCCCAAGGGCGCATGCGTTTTGGCACTGGCATCACATCCGGGTTCATTTTTGAGTCGGGATAGACGAAAATCCAAAAAGCCCGCGAAAAAATGGGGCTTTTTGGATGGGAAATCACATGCGATTATTTCAGGAATTCCTGAAGTTTTTTGACGTTTTCTTCGAACTTCGCTTGTTTGAACGCTTCGACTTTGGCAAAGCCGGCTTTGTCCCGCTTTTCCAAAAATTCGTTCCAAAGCTTGTCGAATTCCTCGTCCGATTTGCTCAAAAGAAGCTTCGGCAGCGTTTTGCCCCACGTTTGGGCGATTTTGTTGCTCGCGATGCCTTCTTCCGAGTTGCCGGTCGGGTTGATGTTGTCGTATTGGGAGAAGCTTTTCGTTTTGCCTTTGGTCCAGTCCTCCATTTGCTTGAACGGTTCGACGCTAGGCGGCTGCCATTGCAAAATCATGTTGGTGTCCTGCATCATCCAGAAGGTGAGGGAGGCGCCGTATTGTTTGTCGAAAGCGGAACGGTCTTTGTTCAGCAGCTCCAGCGCTTCGGGCTTGAATTGGTCTTTGCCGTCAATCGTGTCGTAAGTAACGCCTTTTTCGCCGAGGTACAGGTCCTTCTGGCCTTCTTCGCTGATCAGGTATTCCAGGAAGCGGATCGCTCTGGCTTTGTCTTTCACGTTTTTGGAAATCAGCGTGACCGTCCATCCCGAAATGCCGGGACCTGCCAGCGTCGGCGGATCCAGCTTGGAGTTGGCCGGGCCGTCCACCGCGATGTATACGGAATTCGGATCTTTGGCGTACAGCGCGTTTTCCTGCGCCGTCAGGTCGCTGCGCTGATAGAGCATGGCAAAATAGCGGCCTTGGGCGATTTTTTCTTCCATTTGCGGGCGTTTGTCGATGAAGACGTCTTTGGCGAGCAGTCCTTGCTCGTTGGCCTGGCGCAGCGTCTTCAGCCAGCGGACATATTCCGGATCGGTTTGGCGGTCATACAGCTTGCCGTCTTTTTCGTACGGGATGGCGAGGAAGTTTTGCAAATACCCCTCAAGGCTGCTGTTGCCCACGTCGTTAAATTCGGTCAAGCCGAGCGGGATCAGCGGTTGGCCTTCCACTTCCGGGAACTTTTCCTTCGCCATCTTGAGCGCATTCAGGAAACCTTCCGGCGTCCGCATGTCCGGTTTGCCCAAGGCTTCGTACATGTCTTTGCGGACGAGGAACGTCTGGTTGGACACGTATTCCCGCGAATATTTTTCAAAATCCTTCGGCGAGGAAGACGAGTTCGGATAAGCGTACGTGTTGCCGTCTTCCTGCTGGTACCAGGCCATTTTCGCCGGATCGGCGACCTTTACGAAATAAGGATCGTATTCTTCGGCCAGTTTGTTGAGCGGAAGCACCAGATCGCCTTCGATCATCGTTTTCACGGCGTCCTCCCACCAGCCGAGCGTGATGAAATCAGGCAGGCTGCCGGAGGCGATCATCGTGTTCAGTTTCTCGTTTTCGTTGCCGGCGGGAACGATGAAGTTGACGCTGACGCCGGTTTTTTTCGTGACATATTGGGAGGTCGGGTCGACGCCCCATTTGTTGGCGAACCACGAGAAGTTCAAATACCAATCGAAGGTGATCGGCGACGTGTCGGCTTTCCAGCCGGGTTCGTCCGCGGATACGGTCTTGGTCTCGGGCGCCGGTTCGTTTTTGTTCTCTGGTTCTGCCGTTTTGGCGTCTTCGCCGGACGATCCGCCGCATGCGGCGAGCGAAAGCATCATGGCGAAGGCGAGGAGCAGCAGGCTGCTTTTGCGGAAAACATGTTTTTTCATACGTTTTTACCCCACTTGATTTATTTTGGTGAAACTTGTGTTGCCGTCAAGGAAAAAACTTCCTAAAACGCCCCGTTCATCCTTTGATCGAGCCGATCATGAGGCCTTTGACGAAATACCTTTGCAGGAACGGGTAGGCCAAAACGATCGGCGCCGTCGTCACGACCATGGTGGCGAGCTTGATGGACTGGGAGGTGACGTTTTTGGAAATGCCGCCGGGCATCGCCGCCGCCATCTGGTTCGAGCTGGACTGCGCGACGATCCGGTACAAATAGGTTTGAATCGGCTGCAGGTCCATGTTGTTGATGTAGATCATGCCGGTGAAGTAGTCGTTCCATTGGTATACGCCGTGGAAAAGCGAGATCGTCGCGATGACCGGCATCGAAACGGGGATGATGACCCGCACGAAAATGGACAGGTCGTTGGCCCCGTCGATTTTGGCCGCTTCCTCCAGCCCGTCCGGAATTTCCCGGAAAAAGGTCATAAAAATGATCAGATCGAAAAAGCTGAACATCGCCGGAATGATGTAGACCAAAAAGCTGTCCAGCAGATGGAGGTCGCGGATGAGCAAATAATAGGGGATCAGGCCGCTGTTAAAAAACAGGGTGACGGTCCCGATCAGGATGTACAGCTTCTGTCCCACGAGTTCCCGCCGGGAGAAGGCGTAGGCGACCATGGCCGTAAAAAACACGTGAACCGCCGTGCCGATGAGCGTTTTGGCGACCGTGACCCCCATCGCCGTCATGATGCCGCTGCTGCGGAACACGGCTTCGTAGCTTTCCAGGCTGAAAACGCGCGGCCACCAGTAAATGCCTCCGCGCATGGCGTCCTGGCCTTCGTTGAAGGAATTGACAAGCACGTACCAGATCGGATACAGCGTCACGAAGCAGACGGCAAGCATGATCAGCACGTTGACGGCGTCAAAGGCCGCATCCCCGGCAGTTGTTCGATTCCGTTTGAACATGGGGCATCAACCACCTTTTCGTTAAAATAGGGACGTACCGTTGATTCTCTTGGATGCCGAATTGGCGATGAGAAGCAGTACCAAAGCAATCAACGATTTGATCAGACCGACGGCCGTCGAATAGGAGAAACGGTTGTTGACGAGGCCCGTCTGGTAGACGTAGATGTCGATCACGTTGCTGGCGCTTTCGTTCAGCGAGTTGCGGAGCACCAAAATTTGATCGAAATTCGAGTTCAAAATGCCGCTGACCGCCAAAATGAGCAGAATGGTGATCGTGCTTCGGATCCCGGGCAGCGTCACATGCCACATCCGCTGAAACCGCCCGGCTCCGTCGATCGTTGCGGCCTCGTGAAGATCGGGCGACACGCCGGCGATCGCCGCGAGATAGATGATGGCCGACCATCCGAGCTCCTTCCAAAGGTCCGAGGCGACGACGATTCCCCAGAAATATTTCGGTTCGGCCAGGTAGCTGATCGGTTCGTCGATGATATGCAGCGCCATCAGGATATGGTTGATGACGCCGACATCCGACAGCCAGGTGGCCAAGATGCCCCCGAGGATGACCCAGGACAGAAAATGGGGCAGGTACGATATCGTCTGCACCGCCTTTTTCAGCCGGATCGACCGCAGCTCGTTCAGGAACAGCGCGAACAAAATCGGCAGCGGAAAGCCGACGATCAGCTTGATCAGGCTGATGCCGAGCGTGTTCCAGATGACGCGCGGCAGGTCTTCGTCCTCGAAAAACGCTTTGAAATGCTCCAGCCCGACCCAAGGGGCTTCCGAAATCGGACGCGTAATGACGTATTGCTTGAATGCGATGATGATTCCGTACATCGGTATGTAGTTGAAAATAATCATCCAGGCGACGCCGAGCAGCGCCATCACCTGCAAATATTTCTGGCTTAGAAGCTTCTTCAGCAGCAGGTTCCGTCTCCCCGCCGGGGCGGCGATTCCGGTCTGCGCCGTTTTTGCGCCGAGTTTGGCACGCATGGCATCCGACCTCCTGTAAGTGCTTTCATTGTTGCATCTCCTATTGTAGAAGGGGAGGAAGGAAAGAAACAGGTCCAAAATTTCGTTTTTAGGGGTGCGTTTTTCGGGTCTTGCATAAAAATTCGGCCATGTACGTCCTTGTTGAAGGAACGTATGTTTGTTACGCTCTAGGAAAAGCCAAACGGCGGCAAGCAAAACCGAAGGAGTGAATACGGTCATGTTTCAGTACATAGAGCAAACCTATGCAAACAAGGATTTCAGCCAGGCGGATTTAAAAAGCGGGGAGCTGAAGGGCTGCGTTTTCACGCGCTGCCTTTTCCGCGGCACGGAAATGAACGAAATTTGGACCACCGGCTGCCGGTTCATCGAATGCGATTTTGGCGGGGCGACGCTGAATGCGTCCTTGCATACGAGGTCGGCGTTTACGAATTGCCGGTTTGCGGGAGCGAATCTGTTTGTCTCGAAGTGGGAGGACTGCAAAATGACGGGCAGCGACTTCGCTGGCGCTTATTTGGACGGCATTACGATTCAGGGCGGAGAGTGGTCCTATACGAACCTGCGGCAGGCAAACTTGTCGAAGCAGGCGCTAAAGGGCATCCGTTTGATTGAAGCGGACCTTACCGAATGCAACCTGCAGAAGGCGGATTTGCGGGAAGCCGACCTTTCGGGCGCCAAGCTGTTCAAAGCGGTTTTGAAAGGAGCCGATTTGCGCGGGGCCAAAATGGACCGGATCGATTACCGGTCGTTTGATTTGACGGGCGTGCGCATCGATCTGGAGCAAGCGGTCCAGGTAGCCCGGTCCTACGGGGCCAAGGTGGAAGAATAACAGAAAAGAAGCATCCGTGCGCTTTTAGTTTGCGCGGATGCTTTTTTGTCGACCTGTTTCGCTATAATTCTACAAATTCTGGATACAATATACATATCGCTGGGCGCCATCTGCGGTACGGCTTGCCCGGCAGGGGCTACAAGAGGAGGCGGTTCATGGATGAACAGTGAAGAATGGGTCACCCACCTGACGGAGCTCCGAAAACGGCTGATCTGGGTGATGCTCTTTTTTATCGTAACGTTGGCAGCCGGCTTGTACGTGTCTCCCCGGGTGCTGATGTACATTAAAAACCGGCCGGCTGCCGCCGACATCGAGTGGAATGTGTTTTCTTTGACGGACGGCATGTTCATTTATATGAAATGCGGTTTCCTGGTGGCGGTGTTTTTTACCGTTCCGCTGGCGCTGTACCATATATGGGCATTCGTGCGTCCGGGTTTGACCAACGATGAGGCCAAAAAAACCTTTTGGTTCGTCCCGCTGGCTTTCGTCCTGTTTATGATCGGAATCGCCTTCAGCTTTTACGTCGCGTTTCCGATGATGGTTTCCTTCCTCTCGAAAATGAACCAAACGGTCGGAGCCATCGAAACGTACGGGATGGACCGGTATTTTTCCCTCATGTTCAGCCTCGTGTTTCCGCTTGCGCTTGCTTTTGAAATGCCGGCGGTCGTCCTGTTTCTGACACGTTTGGGCATTCTGGGCCCTTCGCAGCTGAAAAAGGCGCGGAAATACGTGTATCTGGCCCTGGCGGTCATCGGGTCGATGATTTCGCCGCCGGATTTCGTCTCGCATCTGTCCGTGACCATTCCGCTGATTTTGTTGTTCGAACTAAGCATTCTCGTCTCCAGGTGGTATTTGGACCGGAAGGAGACGGAGCATCCACTTCTAGATCCGAAAGGAGGAGCCAACCATGTTTAACAATATCGGACTGCCTGGGCTTTTGATCATTTTGATGATCGCCTTGGTCGTATTCGGCCCATCCAAGCTTCCCCAGCTCGGGCGGGCCGTGGGGGACACGCTGCGGGAATTCCGTTCCTCCACCAAAGGCGTCGTCGAGGAAATTACGAGCGATCCGGCCGCAGAGCCGGAAAAGCTTGCCGAAAAAAATTAGCGTGTTGACGAAAAAACACCTCCTTTTCGCGCGTGTTGCGCCCGAGGAGGTGTTTTTCGTTCAAGCTTTATTTGTTGTGGTCCACATGCGCGCTTTTTTTGATGACGGCTAGGTCTTTGTTCATTTTGGAGACCGGCGTGCCCGCCCGCATGGCGGTTTTCACGCGATGGATCGCCTGGATGGCTTTCGGGTCGTGTACCGTGTAGACCTTTACTTTTTTGCCGTATACGCCGGCCACTTCGGCACGGATGACGTTAAGATTGTGTTTCGTGTTGTCGCGTTGGCCGATGGTGTAGCCGTAGCCGCCTTTTTGGCTCATGTATCCTTTGCCGGACGACCCTTCGTTCGGGCTGAGCACTTTATGCGGCTGCGGTTCGGAGTTGCGGATATGGGTGTGGCCGTCCGGATCGCCGATATAGACCGAGTCTCCGAGGGTCAGCACGCTGATCCCGGTGATGCCGGCCGATTCCAGGCGGTCTTCGAGCGTTTTGGATTCCGGCGTATTATGCAGGCTGGACGTGCCGATGCGGCTGTAGACCCCCGAGCCCATTCCGCTGTAGGTCGTGCCGTTTTCGTTGGTTGTGCGCACCTTTTCGCCGTTGAACTTCGGAATCACTTTGATGCTGTTGAGATGCGGATGCCCTTCGGCATTCGTGCCGCCTCGAAGCCCGTCATTCGTCAACCGGTCCGACGCGTAGTTTTGGTTCGCGTTTGATTGAATCCGGACGGGGTTCGTCTGCGCATTTTGTTTGACGTTGCCGTTACAGCCGCTCAAAGCAACGGCGGCGCAAATGGCCGGAACGGCTAATTTGGCGATGGGTCCTTTCATGGATGATCCCTCCCTGGATATGTTGAACATATGAGTATGATTATCTTTCGGAGGATGTATTATTTGTGGGATATTTCGACAAAATAACAAAAAACTGATGCTGCCCCAAATTCATGGGCGTGCATCCACACAGTTGGAGGTTGACTTTTATGGCAAACGAAACTGAAGACAAAGAGTTGAAGGACCATAGAGAACCGGATCAGTCGCGCCGGAATTTCTTGAAAAATTCGGGTTATGCCGTCGGGGGCCTGATCGTCGGCGGCGTGGTCGGCAGCCTGCTGCGGACCCCGAAAAAAGCAACGACCAACAACAATGCCAATACCGGAAATGGAAACAAGGGCGGGGCTCCCGCGGCTGAACCCGTCAATTTCAACCAAGCGCTGATGTATTTCACGCAGGAACAATTCCTGATTACGGAAGCCGCCACGGAGCGCCTTTTTCCTGCGGACGATAACGGACCCGGAGCCAAAGAGCTTGGCGTCGCTTATTACATCGACCACCAGCTTGCAGGCGAATGGGGGAACAACGGCAGGGAATACATGCAGGGCCCCTTCTATAAAGGGGAAACGACGCAGGGCTACCAGGGCCGCCTGAAACGCCGGGAAATTTTCGATATCGGCCTTCAGGAAATCCAGAACTACAGCAATAAAAAATATCAGAAAAAATTCAAGGATCTGGCGCCGGAAGAGCAGGATGCCGTCCTTAAGGCTTTCGAAACCGACGAGGTGAAGCTGACGACCATTTCCGCAAGCGGATTTTTCAAGACGCTGTTCAGCGCAACGATGGAAGGCGTGTACGCCGACCCGCTCTACGGCGGCAACAACAACATGAACGGTTGGAAGCTGAAAAATTACCCCGGCAACCAAATGTCCTACGCGAAAATCATCGAGCAGGACCAATTTGCCAAAATGCCGCCGGTCAGCTTGAAAGAACATCTGCCACATTCCTAAAAACTAAACGAGAGGTGATTGATTCATGGCTACGAAACTGCCTAAAACGGATGTCGTCATCGTCGGCGTCGGCTGGGGCGGCGGCATCATTGCGTCGGAACTGACCAAGCAGGGGCTGTCCGTTGTCGGCCTTGAACGCGGCAAGGAAAGAAAAACCGAAGATTATTACATGGTTCACGACGAATTGCGTTACGCGTTGCGGTACGAGATGTTCCAGGATTTGTCCCGGGAGACGATCACGTTCCGCGGCAACGAAAAAATCCGGGCGCTGCCGATGCGCTCCTACGGTTCCTTTTTGCTTGGCGACGGGCTCGGAGGCTCCGGCGTCCACTGGAACGGGCAAACCTTCCGTTTCTTGCCGTACGATTTTGAAATCCGATCCAAAACGATCGAACGTTACGGGAAAAACAAAATTCCCGACGGGATGACGATCCAGGACTGGGGCATTACATATGAACAGCTGGAACCGTATTTCGACAAATTCGAAAAAATCGCGGGCATTTCCGGGGAAGATAACCCGAAAGGCGGCAAACGTTCCGACAAATATCCGACGGGTCCGATGAAAACGACGCCGGGAATGAAATTGTTCGCCGACTCCTGCAAAGGGTTGAACTACCATCCGTACCACATGCCTTCCGCAAACCTGTCGGACCAATACACGAACCCGGACGGCATCGCCCGCGCGGCCTGCCAGTATTGCGGCTTCTGCGAACGCTTCGGATGCGAATACGGCGCGAAAGCCGATCCGGTCGTGACGGTCATCCCGGTGGCGAAAAACACGGGAAAATTCGAGCTGCGCACGCATTCCAACGTCAGACGGGTGCTGCACAAAGGCGGCAAAGCGACCGGCGTGCTGTACATCGATACGACCACCGGGGAAGAATACGAACAGCCGGCCGACATCGTTGTTCTGACCAGTTACGTCTTCAACAACGTGCGCCTGCTGCTCATGTCCAACATCGGCAAGCCGTACGATCCGAAAACCGGAACGGGCGTCATCGGGAAAAACTACGCATACCAAGTGCTGAAAGGGGCCGCCGTCGGTTTTTACGAGGACAAGGAATTCAACCTTTTTGCGGGCGCGGGGGCGCTCGGCATGTGCATCGACGATTTCAACGGCGACAACTTCGATCATAAAGATTTGAATTTCATCCACGGGGCCAACATTTCCTACAGCCAAACCGGGGCGCGGCCGATCCAAAACAACGTGGTTCCGCCGGGAACGCCGACTTGGGGCAAGGATTTCAAGGCGGCGTCCATTAAATACGCGAACCGCCATCTCAACGTCGGCGCCCAAGGTTCCTGCATGCCGTTCCGCCATCACTACCTGGACCTGGACCCGACGTACAGGGACGAATTCGGCGATCCGCTCATGCGGATTACGTTCGACTTCGAAGATCAGGACCGGGAGCTGGTCAAATTCATGGGGGCCAAATGCGGCGAAATCCTGAAGGAAATGGGCGCGGACAAGGTCGTGGCCAACACGAAGCTGGCGCCGTACGAAATTACGACGTACCAATCGACGCACAACACCGGCGGCGTCATCATGGGAAGCAGTCCCGACACCTCCGCGGTCAACAATTACCTGCAGATGTGGGACGTCGACAACCTGTTTGTCATCGGCGCGTCCGCCTTCCCGCATAACAGCGGCTACAATCCTACGGGCACTGTGGGCGCGCTGGCGTACCGGGCCGCCGAAGGGATTATCAAATACCATAAAAAGCCGGGAAGTCTTGTATAACACCTTCAACAGCCGCCCCAGGGGATCATCCGGATCCGGGGCGGTTTTTGTGTGCAAGGAACGCCGTTTTGGGCCGAAAGAGCGCGCAATGGCCGATGTCAGGCAGCCCCCGCGGCTTGAAAATCTTTGCCGGAAACCGTCTGAAAATGATACAATGTTTTCATATTGGATTTGCAAAAGTCCTATAAAATGTTAGAGAAGAGGCGAACCAAATGGCAGACCAACAGCGCATGCTCGTATTCGTAGGTTCTTATGCCGAAGAATCTGCGGACGGCGTATATGTATATGCATTCGACGAAACGAGCGGAGATCTTACCCGGCTCGATCAGTTATCCGGCTTCAAAAACCCGACGTTCCTGAATGTGGACACACCCCGGCGGCGTTTGTACGCGATCAGCGAAACGGCCGCGGCGGACGGGTCGAAGCTGAGCGACGCGGTGTCGTTCGAGATCGACGCGGAAGCAGGCAAGCTGAAGGAAACCAGCCGCGCCAATGCTTTGAACGGACCGTCCTGCCACATCCAGCGCAGCGCGGATAACCGCTATTTGACCTTGGCTAGCTATCATAAAGGGTCGATCAGCCTGGTTGAATTGAAGGAAGACGGCACCGTCGGCCAAGTGCTCGACATGCGCAATCATGAAGGGGGCAAGCCGGAGCAAAAATCCCACGTCCACTCCTCCTTCTACAGCCCGGACCAGCGTTTCCTGTTCGTATGCGATTTGGGACTGGACACGATTTTTACATACCAAATCGACCGGGAGCAAGGGAAGCTTGTTCCGACGAGCGAAGCAAAAGTGAAGGAAGGCGCCGGTCCGCGTCACCTCGTGTTCCATCCGAACGGAAAATTCGCTTACGTCATCAACGAGCTGCAGTCGACGGTGACGGCATTCCGGTATAACGCGGATCAAGGAACGCTGACGGAAATCGAAACGGTATCGACGCTGCCGGAAGGCGTCAACGTCGAGAACGGCTGCGCGGAGATCACGATTTCGGAAGACGGACGTTACCTGTACGGCTCCAACCGCGGGCATGACAGCATCGTTGCGTACGCGGTGGACGCGGAAAACGGCAGATTGCAGGCGGTTCAGCATGCATCGGCCGAAGGCAAGCATCCGCGCCATTTTTCGATCGTTCCCGGCGGACGTTACGTGCTTGTCGCGAACCGGGATACGAACAACCTGGCCGTCTTCACGCGTGACGAAACCAGCGGGAAGCTGGCTTTCACGGGTAAATCCGTTGAAATTTCGAAGCCGGTATGCGTTTGGGCCGACCGGTTTTAACACGGGCTTAAGGTTTGATCAAAGGATTGAACTTTGCCGAAAACATCATATGATGTGCAAGAGCCCCGGGGATCCGGGGCTTTTTTATAATTTCAGAAAGTATAAGCTTCAGAGCCATGACTTCCGGACATCGCAAAAAAACTTCATCTTAACGCGGTCTGTCTACTGAGAAAGTACGTCGATAGACGTTTTTCTTATAAAGCAGGGGAAAGGACCGCCGCCCGTCTGCGTTTTATGCACCGTATTGAAAAAGGAAGGCCGATTCGATAAGATCTAGACAAAGAATCGCAGACGGATAAGGAGGTTATCGAAATGCGTTTTACGGACATCACGTTTAAGACCGCTGAAATGGGTGCGGTAAAACATTTTTACAAAGACGTTTTAGGAGTGCCGGTCATCGTACAAGGGAGCGGCTTCGTCACATTTGGCATCGGCGAAACGAAGCTGACCTTCGAGGAGACGGCGGAGGGGCGGCCGTTTTATCACTTTGCTTTCAACATCCCCGAAAATCAGTTCCGGGAGGCGAAGGCCTGGATTTCCGGAAAAGCGGTCCTGAACCGGGAAAACGGCGAAGACGAAACGTATTCGGTCGATTGGGACGCCCACTCGTTGTATTTTGAGGACCCTGCCGGCAATATCGTGGAACTGATCGCAAGGCACAGCCTGAACGACGCATCCGACCGGCCTTTTGGAGCGGAAAGTCTGCTTTGCGTCAGCGAAATCGGCATCGTCAAGGAGGACGTGCCGCCGTTCGTGGATGAGCTTGTCGGCCGGGGGTTTCCGAAGTATCGGGAAGGCAGCGACCAATTCGCCCCGGTCGGAGATGAGCACGGGCTGCTGATCGTCGCAAGAAAAGGCCGGCGCTGGTTTTTTGCCGAAAAAAATGCCGATATTTTTCCGATAAGGGCGCATGTCCAAGGGGTCGGGGCCATGGAATTTAGCTGATCAAGTGAAGGCCTATGCAGCGGGCTATTTGACGCCAAGCAGCAGATGCGAATATTCGCCGGCAAATTTATACGGCGGAGGGCTGATTTTTAACAAGCTCCATCCACGCTTTCTTCCTTGACCCGCTGGGCGATCAGGAAAGCGCCGATTTGCGCCGGGGTCGCCTTCATTTCTACAATGGCTTCGGCGGCCTGCAGCGCTTCTTCATAGGCTAAATCCCGGGCTCCCCTTTTGCCGCGGGCGACTTCCTTTAACCATCGATTCATCATTGGTTGATCCCTCCGGAGTCGGATGGGCGAAGCAAAGGGTGAAGACGGACGATGGAGGTTGCCACGTCGACCATTCGTTTCCGCTCGTTCATGGCCTGCTTCCGCAGCAGGTCATATGCTTCGGCCTCCGATATGTTTTTCAGCTCGCATAAAATGCCTTTCGCTTTGTCGATCCATTTCCGTTCCTCGATCCGTGCCAGAAGCTGCTGCTTTTCGCTTTTCCATTGCTGTCTTTCGCTAAAATGCCTGAAGCTCAGGAAAAGCGTCCAGTGCAGCTCATGCGCCTTCATGTCCGGGAACAGGATCCCGTCAATAACGACATCTTCCTTACATAAGTTGAGAGACTGGGCGGAAACGTCATCATTGCACCACCAGAGAATCGGCGTCGGCTTCCGCTGTTCCAGTCTGCAGCTCCACGACGGAATGTCGCCGATCGGCAAATGGAGCACCGTCCCGTCCGCCGCGGCGATTCCCTTCACGGCCTGTTCCAGGTTTTTCGCAAGGCAGACCTGATATCCGCAGGAGCGAAGCAAGGATTCCGGTCGATGCGTCCCGGTGGAATCGGATGCGCTTCGCTCCAAAGCAGCGGACGGTTGATGGATCACGAGCAACGAACGCATGTATGGCACGCTCCCTTCTGAATTGCTTAATGCACATATTGATGTTAATTTATATAACACAAAACCTTGTAGGTGTCGACGTTTTAATTATAAATGATGATTTTATGTTAAATATATTGACAGGAGACGCTGGCATACGGTATATTTTTGCTCAAGAACAAATGGGAAGGATACAATGGCGTATCCTGAATGCGGCAATGGAGCCTGCTTTCGTAACCCGGATCGTGAAAGTGCGTTTGCGCTTTTTACCCGGATAACGAAAAGCAGGCTTTTTATGGTTTTATGGGCCGCATGATCTGGCTTCCAATAGAGAAAGGAGCGGGATATATGGATAGGAAGAAGCTTGTGCTGGTTGGCAATGGCATGGCAGGCATCCGGACGATCGAGCATCTGCTGAAGCTTGCGCCCGAGGCCTATGAGATGACGATTTTCGGGTCCGAGCCTCATCCGAACTACAACCGCATCATGTTGTCGTCCGTTCTCGCCGGCGGGGCCGACATGAGCGAAGTCATCCTGAACGATTGGAGCTGGTACGAGGAACATCGGATCCGCCTGCACGCGGGGCACACGGTTACGCGGATCGATCCGCTGGCGCGGAAAGTGTATTCGGACAAAGGGGCAGCCGCCGATTACGACGTTTTGATTCTGGCGACGGGTTCCGATCCGTTCATGCTTCCGCTGCCGGGTGCGGACAAGGAAGGAGTGATCGGTTTCCGCGATATCCAAGACTGCGAAACGATGCTCGAAGCGTCGCGGAAATACAAAAAGGCAGCGGTGATCGGCGGAGGCCTGCTCGGGCTGGAAGCGGCCAGGGGCCTGCTTCACTTGGGGATGGACGTCACGGTCGTGCACATCCATCCTTATCTCATGGAACGCCAACTGGATGAAACGGCGTCAAAAATGCTGCAGAAGGAGCTGGAAGCGCAAGGAATGCAGTTTCTGTTCCGCAAGCATTCCGAGGAAATCGCAGGCCGGAAGAGGGCGAGGGAGCTTGTGTTTAGCGACCGTACCCGCCTGGAAGCCGATTTGATCGTCATGGCCGTCGGGATCAAGCCGAACGTGAAGCTTGCGCGCCAAGCCGGCATCGCCGTCAACCGCGGGATCGTGGTCAACGACCTGATGCAGACGAATATTCCGGGCATATACGCGGTCGGCGAATGCGCCGAACACCGGGGAATCACGTACGGGCTGGTCGCCCCGCTGTATGAACAGGGGGCCGTGCTGGCGAAACATTTGGCGAGCGCGGAGACGGAAGGTTATGCAGGTTCGGTCACGTCCACGAAATTGAAGGTGTCCGGCGTGAACGTCTTTTCCGCGGGACATTTTGCCGAAACGGAGGGCGCAAGATCGCTGCGCTACCAGGACGAAGTCGATCAAGTATACAAAAAAATCGTCATTTCCGGAGAGCGCCTGATCGGCGCGGTGCTTTTCGGCGATACCGCCGACGGCTCGAAGCTGTTTTCGCTGATGAAAAAAGGGGAGTCCGTCAAAGGCAGGGAGAAGGAGCTGCTGGGATTTTCGGCGCAAGGTTCGGGAGCCGAAACGATGGAGCAGCGCCTGGCGGCCATGGCGGACGATGAAATCATTTGCGGCTGCAACGGGGTGACCAAAGAATCGATCAAGGATGCCGTTTTGACGAAAAACTGCACGACCGTCGCCTCCGTCAAAGCCTGCACGAAAGCATCGGGCTCCTGCGGCGGCTGCAAACCGCTAGTTCAGGGTCTGGTTCACCTCTATGCGGGCGATGCGGCAGGGGAACCGGCCAAAGAAGGCATATGCGGCTGCACGACGCTGACCCGCGACGAAATCGTGGCCGAAATGTCGCGGATGAAGCTGCAATCGGTTCAGGAAACGATGCATGTGCTCGGCTGGAACAACCCGGAGGGATGCTCCAAATGCCGGCCGTCGCTCAATTATTATTTGGGCATGCTGTTTCCGGAATCGTACGCGGATGAAAAGGAATCCCGATTCACGAACGAACGGTACCACGCCAACATCCAGAAGGACGGCACCTATTCGGTCGTCCCGCGGATTTACGGCGGCGTGACGTCCCCGTCCGAGCTGAAAAAAATCGCCGAGGTGGCGGAAAAATACGATGTGCCGATGGTCAAAATTACGGGCGGGCAGCGGATCGACCTGCTGGGAGTCAAAAAAGAGGATCTTCCGAACATGTGGGCGGAACTCGACATGCCTTCGGGGTATGCGTACGGCAAAGCGCTCCGGACCGTCAAAACCTGCGTCGGCTCCACCTTCTGCCGTTTCGGTACGCAGGATTCCATCGGGATGGGGATCCGGCTTGAAAAAGAATTCGAACGCCTGAATACGCCGGCCAAAGTAAAACTTGCGGTGTCGGGATGTCCCCGCAACTGCGCGGAAGCGACGATCAAGGATTTTGGCGTCGTCGCCATCGACGGCGGATGGGAGCTGCATGTCGGCGGCAACGGCGGCGTGCATGTCCGGGCGACGGAACTGCTTTGCGTGGTCAAGACGGAAGACGAGGTCGTCGAATGGGCAGGCGCGTTTTTGCAATACTACCGGGAAAATGCCCAATGGAACGAGCGTACCTCGGTATGGATTGAGCGGGTTGGATTGGAGTCGGTCAAAAAGGCGCTGGAGGACAAGGAAGAACGGATAGCCCTCTTCGCGCGGGTGAAGCAGGCGCTCAGCAGGCTGAACGACCCGTGGAAGGAGATCGTGGCGGACGGCGCCCTGCGCAAAAACTTCGAGCCGCTTCCGGAAGCGGCATCGGCAAGAAACTAGGGGGGATCTGCTCATGGCCAAAATTCATATAGGCAACGTATCGGACATCGACCGCAAAGGGGCGCGGACCTTTCTGTTCGAAGGCACCGAAATCGCGCTGTTCCGTTTGGCGGACGGGAGCGTGCTGGCGGTGGAAAACAAATGTCCGCATAAAGGCGGCAAACTTTCCGAAGGGATGGTTTGCGGCCGCGCGGTCCATTGTCCGCTGCATGATTGGAAAATCGATCTTTCGAGCGGACGGGTATGCGAGCCGGATACCGGCAGCGTGGCCACGTACGCCGTGGAAGTGGATCCGATCAGCGGCGCGATGTATTTATGCGGACGGTCCGGACGCGGGGAAACCGCGCCTCCGGATCAGGCGGCGGGGTAAGGGCCCCTGCCCTTCGTCCCTATGCGAGTAACCCTTATTATTTCTCGGGGAGTGATGTCCATGGATTACGTGAAACCGGATCAGGTGCTTCACGACATGATCGAGGCCGGCGCCGGAAAAACGCGGCTAAGCCGGACGCAAATGCTCATTCGCGGCATGCTGTCGGGAGCGATATTGGCATGCGCCACGACGCTGGCATTCACCGCCACCACGCAGACGAACGTCGGCATGGCGGGCGCGCTTGTATTTCCGGCGGGATTCGTGATCATCGTGCTGCTGGGACTGGAGCTCGTCACGGGAAGTTTTGCGCTCATTCCGCTGGCCGTGGCGCAAAGGAAAACCTCCGCCGCCGCGATGGCGAAAAACTTCGGATGGGTCATTTTCGGGCACGTGATCGGCTGTTTGGTTTATGCGGGATTGTATGCCTTGACCGCCTCCAAAATGGGGACGGATATGGGAAGCCCCCTCGTGCAGACGATCGTCAAAACCAGCGAAGCCAAGACGCTCGCTTACAAGCAGCTCGGCGCTGAAGGGCTCCTGCTCGTCGTGATCAAGGCCGCGCTGTGCAACTGGATGGTAACGCTTGGCGCCGTCATGGCGTTTACGTCTCATTCGACCATCGGAAAGGTGCTGGCGATGTGGCTGCCGATTCTGATCTTCTTCGGGCAAGGTTTCGAACACGCCGTCGTCAATATGTTCGTCATCCCGGCGGGCATGATGCTCGGGGCAAACGTGAGTTTGGCCGACTGGTGGCTGTGGAACCAAATCCCGGTGCTGATCGGCAATTTCTTGGGGGGCGCCTTGTTTACCGGGGCTATGGTTTATGGGTCCCAGCGCGGCTTCGGACGAAACAAGGGGCATCGTCAAGCGCGGCACGGCGCGCAGGATGCCGGCAAGCCGGGGACGGCCGCTCCCGCGGAGCGCAGCCTATGAAGCCGGGCAGCGTATCGATTGTCGGCGCAGGCCCCGGCGATCCCGAACTGATCACGCTGAAAGCGCTGCGGCGGATCCAGGAAGCGGACGTCATTTTATACGACCGATTGGCGAACAAAGAACTGCTTAAATATGCCAAAGAAGGGGCCATGCTTACGTATTGCGGCAAGGCCCCGGGCCGGCATGCGGTACCTCAGGAGCAAATCCATGAACTGCTGGCAGCGTATGCGATGAAAGGGCTGCGCGTCGTGCGGCTCAAGGGCGGGGACCCGCTGGTGTTCGGGCGCGGCGGGGAAGAGGCGCAAGCGATGGCTGCCCTTGCCGTCCCCTGCGAAATCGTGCCGGGATTAACCTCGGCGATCGGGGCCGCGGCTTCGGCAGGCATTCCGTTGACCCACAGGGGCCTCAGCTCCTCGGTTGCTTTCGTCAGCGGCACCGGCGTTTCGGGCGAGGCGAGCGGCGTTCGCTGGGATTTGCTGGCGCAGGGCGTCGATACGCTTGTCGTATACATGGGCGTCGGCAGGATGGAGGAAATTTGCCGGGAGCTCATCGTGCACGGCAAGCCCGAATCCGCCCCGGCGGCGGTCATCGAACAAGGCACGTGCGCGGCGGAACGCATTTTTACGGGGACGGTCGGCACCATGTTTAACATCTGCCAACGGATGCAGGCCCGAAATCCGGCGCTGCTTATCGTCGGCGATGTCGTCCGCGTACGGGAGCAGCTGCTCCGGCTGGCCGAAGAAGTCCGGGAGCGGATCGGCTGATTTAAGCGGCGTTGCCGTAAAACGGCCGGCAGAGTACCGCTTTAGATCGCAAAAAAGGCCCTGCCTAAAGCTCTGCATTCATGATAGAATAGGCTTTGATTTAAAGCGATAAAGCAAACAGGAGGAAGATTCATGGTTTCGTTGGCTACGTTGGGCGCTTTTGCAGTAATCGTCCTCGGTCTTTTTGTTATCCCGGGCCCGGCCGTTCTCCTTGTCGGTTCCCGTGCGGTCCAGGGCGGCCGCAAAGCCGGCATGATCGCCGGCCTGGGCATCGCGGCGGGCGATTTGGTTCATACGTTGTTTGCGAGCATCGGGCTTTCGGCCATTTTAATGACCTCTTCGATCGCGTTTAACGCCGTCAAATTCGCCGGAGCCGCCTACCTGCTCTATTTGGGCGTTCGCGCCATCATGGAAAAACCGTCGGACCCGCAGCTCCCGCAGGTCGCGCCGCAGACCTCCGCCAAGATTTTCGGCCAAGCCGTCGTCATCGAAGTGTTGAACCCGAAAACATCCCTGTTCTTTTTATCGTTTTTGCCGCAATTCGTCCATCCGGAGCAAGGTTCGACCCTGATCCAATTTTTGATCCTCGGCCTCGTCTTCGTCATGTTAAGCATGATTTACACGTCGACCCTTGCCGCGGGCATACAGGCGATCGGGAGGGCGGTCAAGCGAATCTCCTGGTTGGGCCGCTGGAGCGGAAAAATCGTTGGGACGATTTACATCGCGCTGGGATTGAAAGTAGCTTTCCAGAACAAATAAGCCATCGTTTTGCAGCCGTCCGGGTGACACCGTTCGGCTTTTTTCTTTTTTATCGCTGCTTATGTTGACGATGGCGTGCAAAAGGAAGCTCCGCATGCGGAACCCGTTTTTTCGCTCCGTACAGGCACAGATGGGTCATCGCCCACATAGAATGAACAGACCGCACTTGTGAGCCGCCGTGGTATTTTGACGAAGTCGCGGTGTCCTAAGCCATTCAGCAGGAGGTGTCATCTGTGCCCGGATTATTCAGCTTTATTGCCCTGTTTATCAAAGAACTGACGCTGCTGGTATCGTATGTCAAAAATAACGCTTTTCCTCAGCCCCTGACGGAAAAAGAGGAGAGCAAATACCTTCAATTGATGTCCGAAGGGGATGCTCATGCCCGCAACATGCTGATCGAACATAACTTGCGGCTGGTGGCTCATATCGTCAAAAAATTCGACAATACCGGCGAGGACTTGGAAGATTTGATCTCGATCGGCACGATCGGGCTGATCAAAGCGATCGAAAGCTTTCAGACGGGAAAAGGCACGAAACTCGCCACGTTTGCCGCGCGCTGCATCGAAAACGAAATACTTATGCATTTAAGATCCCTTAAAAAGACACGAAAAGACGTTTCCCTCCACGATCCGATCGGAACCGACAAAGAGGGGAATGAAATCACGCTTATCGATATCCTCGGCAGCGAAGCCGACGACGTCGCCGATACGGTGCAGCTGAAAATCGAAAAAAGCAAAATTTACCGCAACCTCGACATCCTGGACGAACGCGAGCAGGAAGTCATCAAGGGGCGCTTCGGGCTGGAGTTCGGAGGCGAGGAGCGGACCCAGCGGGAGATCGCCAAGGAGCTTGGCATCAGCCGCAGCTACGTGTCGCGGATCGAAAAAAGGGCGCTCATGAAGCTGTACCACGAGTTTTACAAGCAGAAACAATAAGAAGTGGCCGGGAGCTCGGCGAGCAGCCCGGCTTTTTTTGCGTTCGGGTACGGGGCAAGCCCGGCTGGATTTCGATCATTTTTAGGGTGAATACATATATTTTGACAGGTACAAATCATCTGCGGCACCCGATAAGATGATCTTGAATTGATCTATTGTGCTAAGTACGCTAGGGCCAAGATGCGTTAGCCGGGAAAAATGATTGCGAGAGGCGGTGTAATGGTGAATCAAGCCAGGAGTGCCATTATCGAGGTTTTAAAGAAAAGCAAAAAAGTGCTGTTTCTCATTTTATTTTTCAATATATCCGCTTCACTCGTTTCCATCCTGCAACCCGTAATTTTCAAAGAGTTGTTCGATGAGCTTTTGCCCAGAAAGGAAATCAATACCGCCATTTTTTATATTTTGTTCATCGTGCTCATTCCGGTTCTATTTGCCGCGCTCAATAGTTTTACCGCATATTACAATAACGAGCTGGGAAATAAACTTTCAAAAAACTTAAGAATGCGATTATTTTCGCATGTACTTCAAATTAGACCTAAACATATGGATCAGGTTGGACGAGGAGAAATGATGAACCGGCTAACTTCCCAAGTCGGGATGTTATGCGAAGTATTCGTTGTAGAGACCGTGATGTCGGTCGTCTCTAATCTCATTTTATTGTTTGCCACTTTGTGGATCATGTTTTCGATGAGCATCGAGCTTACGCTGGTTGCAATCGTTTCGTTTCCGGTCTTTATGTACATTTTTAAACGATTTAGAAAAAAAACAGAAACTCTCGACGAAAATTATTATTCGATCCTGGAAAAGGGCATGAGTTATTTGAATGATTTCTTTTCCAATCTTAAATCGGTTCAAATATTTAATGGACAAGAGGTGGAAAAAAAGAGATGGAATGAATGGAATGATCAAGCCTGGAACGTATCCAAAAAATCCTATGTTTTTCATCATATGGTCGTAAACTTGATCGCGGATACGGTGATCTCCTTAATTACGGGCATCATCTACGGTTACAGCCTCTATTTAATATTATCTGGAAAAATTTCGCCGGGCACGTTACTTGCGTTTATTATATTGCTCCCGAGACTCTACAGTATTTTTAAGTCGTTGTTTACAGTCAATATCGATTTGACCAGAATGAAGGTTATTATGGGGAATATAAATGAAATTTTTCAATTGGATACGTTGCCATATGGTAGTCTCACCCCTGATTTCAATAGAATCCCCAGGCTGGAATTGAAAAATGTCTCATACAGCCATGCAGGTGAAAACTCCCCCGGAATTTCAAATTTTGACCTCGATGTAGCACCAGGGAGTTTTGTCGGCATTGTAGGTTTAAGCGGCTCGGGAAAATCCACCTTGTTCGAATTAGTTCACCGGCATATTGAACCGGAGTCTGGAGAAATATTGCTTGACGGAATCCGCATTTCCGAATTCAACATCCATCAGTTCAGAAAGTATGTGGGCTATAATCCGCAAAAACCGATCCTTTGGAACCACAGCATTCTTGAGAATATTATTTATCCCATCCAAAAGGAAGAGCTGAATGAAGCTTTACTCCAAAGGTTTGATCATGTGGTTGAACTTGCGCATGTGAAAGATTTTGTCGAGATTATGCCGAACAAATATGATACAAAGGTGGAGAGCAACGGAGAAAATTTATCGGGCGGGGAAATTCAAAGGATTTTATTGGCCAGAACTTTCATGAATGATCCCAAAATTCTCATGTTGGATGAATATACTTCGGCTTTAGATGCCATCACGGAAAGTCATTTAAATGATACTTTGTTAAAATTGAAAGGCCGTCAGACCATTTTGGTGATTGCGCATCGACTGTCGACGGTTAAAAATGCCGACTACATCATCGTGGTCGATCACGGCAAGATTGCGGAGAAAGGCAGCCCGGATGAATTGTTGTCCCAAAAAGGCATTTTTTACTCGATGCATGAAAAACAGAGGATATAAGTGTGATCTAAGCTGGCTTCCGATACGTTGACTTCGACTTGCGAAGTCTTTTTTGCATTATTCTCCAAAATTAAAATATTGCTTTACGAGACAAAGACGAAACCAAGGGGGTGAATCAACATTGATCAAAAAAGTCGGGAAATGAGTCTGAGCTATTGCCCGGATTCTCCTCGTTCCCGAACCTTTTTATAATATTGACTGGGCGAAAGCCCCTCATACTTCTTAAATACCTTGCTAAAGTAGTACGGATCGTCCAGCCCGGACAAATAGCCAATTTCATTAAAGCTTAAATGGGTCGCTTCGATCAATTCCTTCGCATGATCGATTCGAATCCGGTTTACATAACGCATAATGCTCCGGCCGGTCCATTTGGTGAATACCCGGTTGATGTAATCATAATTGCAATTAAATTCCTGCTCGATGTCCGTGCTGGTGATTTTTTCGGTATAGTGCTCATGAATGTAGTCAAGCAAGGCGTGGACTTTAATGAACGACTTGGTATTGCCTCCCTCTTGAGTTTGAAGCGTATCGATAAAGTATTTCCTGGAGACCTCGATCAGCCATTCGATAAATTTTAGAGCGGTCAATCCGCGGTTGAAAAATTTGCGCCTGTACAGCACCAGTATTTCATTCATCGCAAGAAAGGAAAAAGACAGGTCTTTTTTCGACAAAGAATAGTTTTTTGGGAAATAACAAATGGAATTGTCCTGGCCGGTCTGATGGGCTTCTTCTTCCAGAATGACGTGTTTGGCTAAGGAAAGGATATTTTTCACCTCCACCGCTTTCATGTCCGAATGCTCAAAATGAACATAGTAATAGTCGCAAACGTGCTTATCTATGCCTTCGTGCTCCAAATTTGGCTCCAGGACAAGGAGATCCCCCTTCTTCAGGATATAGTCGACACCGTTTTCCCGGAGATGAAGCTCACCGCTTTTGATGAAATAGAGAACACATTCGTGCGTCGTTCTTTTAAAGTGAATCCAAGGCTGTTTATAGGAAACGAACCCCATCAATCTGATCTTCGGCATTACTTCCACATTAATAGCAAGCATATTTATCCTCCCAGGTCAATTTATAAAAGTCGCTTTTGTACAAAAAGGGTATCTTTCCGCCATTTCCGTCCATTCTATCACACTCTATACTGGGGGGGTGATTAAAACGATGTTAAAAGGGATGGGGCGATGAAATGGAAAAGCTCAAAATCGGTGTGATCGGCTTGGGCGGTATCGCGGACATGCATATTGGGGGCATATTGTCCAGTGAGGATGCCGACGTATGGTCGATTTGCGATTGCAATGAAGAAGCGCTGGCAAGAAGGGGCGAAGAACTCGGCATCCCGGAAACGCGAAGATATTTGAGTGTTACGGAAATGCTGGAGAATCCCGAACTCGACGCAGTGACGATCGGTACGCCAAATCACAATCATTATGCGATCGCCTGTGAGGCGATAAAGCGGCGTAAGCCTTTTGCCCTTGAAAAGCCGGTGTCGTTGGATACGCGGGAGGCGCGTATGCTGAGGGATATGCTGGCGAACGATTACCTGCCGCATATGGTTTGCTTCAGTTACCGTTACAAAGCGGCGGTGAGATATGCAAAATGGCTGATTGACCAGGGCAAATTAGGCGATATTAAACACGTGTACAGCCAATATCTGCAAAGCTGGGGACTGGACGAAAGCATTCCGCTGGTCTGGAGATTCCGCAAAGAGCTGTCGGGATCGGGGGCGCTGGGAGACTTAGGCTCGCATATTCTCGATCTTCAGCGTTTTCTCGTCGGCGATGCAGAACGGGTGATTGCCGATGCGGATACGATTATCAAGGAACGCGGCCTCATTTCCGGAGACGGCAAGGGGGAGGTCGACGTCGACGACTACTGTCATGTGCTGATGCGGCTTAAGGGAGGCGCTTCGGGAGCCATGTCCATTTCAAGATTCGCTTACGGGCGGGGGAACTACCAACAGCTGGAGATTTACGGTACCCGCGGAGCACTTGTGTACAATCTCGAAGAGGAGGACACTCTTTACGTCCATTTTTCCGAAGAAGGAGACCACGGATTCCGGAAAGCGGAAATTCCTGAATTCTTCCGAACTGATCAGATGCAGTCTTTTATTAACCTTGTCCAAGGAAAAGGGGATGGGTGTGACGCCGATATGGAAGACGGTTATATGAATCAGCTTACCCTTGACTCTATTATCGAATCATTTACGGAACAACGATGGACTCCTATCAAACAGGAGGTGTTTCATCATATCTAACATCAACGTAACCGTATGGAACGAATACCGACATGAAAAACATAGTGAACAAGTGAAAGCGATTTATCCGGAGGGCATTCATATGGCCATTGCGAACTATCTGAACGGCCAGGACGGATTGGAGGCAGGAACCGCCGTGCTCGACGAGCCGGAACACGGACTGACCGATGAGGTGTTGGATAGAACCGACGTGCTGATTTGGTGGGGGCATTTGGCTCACGACGAGGTGAGCGATGAGATCGTAGAAAAAGTGCGCCAACGAGTGCTGGGCGGAATGGGTCTGATCGTCCTTCACTCGGGACACGGTTCAAAAATATTCCAAGCCCTTATGGGCACGGACACGGGAGCGCTGAAATGGCGGGATGACGGAGAAAAGGAAAGAATCTGGATTATCGAGCCCGGCCATCCGATCGCGAAGGGCCTTGGCGAGTATATCGAAATTCCGAAGGAAGAAATGTACGGGGAACGCTTTGAGATCCCGGCCCCGGACGAATTGATCTTTATTTCCTGGTTCGAAGGCGGTGAAGTGTTCCGCAGCGGTTGTTGTTACAAAAGAGGGCAGGGTAATATTTTCTACTTCCGGCCGGGACATGAAACATTCCCCGTATACCACCACCCCGAGGTGCTTCAGGTGATTGCCAACAGCGTGCGCTGGGCGGCGAAGAGTCATATTGCCAAATTCTCTTACGGGCGGGTGGCGCCTCTGGAGGATGTTCGTTAATTTAAAGACAGATATCATAGGAGGGCGAATATGTCAACGCTCTCCTTTTTGATGTTTTGGAGATTATAGAATGTTGTACACGAAAGAGAGATTTTTTAAGATGAATTTGAAGCTTTTATTTATATGCGGTATTGGGAGGAACTTTAGGTGAAAATGGGCGCTTTTTGGCAAGAAGAAGTCGTTTATCAGATTTATCCCCGCAGTTTCATGGACAGCAACGGAGACGGGATCGGAGATTTGCGGGGGATCATCAGCAAATTAGATTATTTGAAGGAGCTCGGAGTAGGCATCGTGTGGTTGAGTCCGGTCTATAAATCTCCGAATGACGATAATGGATACGATATCAGCGATTATCAGGATATTATGGATGAATTCGGCACAATGGACGATTGGGAGGAGCTGCTCCACGGCCTTCATGAACGCGGTATTCGGTTGATCATGGACCTCGTGGTCAATCATTCCTCTGACGAGCATTCCTGGTTTCAGGAATCCAAAAAATCCAAGGATAATCCTTACCGTGATTTTTATATTTGGAAACCCGGGAAAGAGGACGGTTCCGAACCGAACAATTGGGTATCTTTCTTCGGCGGCTCAGCATGGCAATATGACGAGGTGACGGATGAATACTACCTGCATCTGTTTTCGAAGAAGCAGCCGGATTTGAATTGGGAGAATCCAAGGCTCCGGCGTGCGGTATACGATATGATGACTTTCTGGTTAGAGAAGGGGATCGACGGATTCCGCATGGACGTGATCAATTGCATTTCAAAAGCGGAAGGTCTGCCGAGCGCTGGGGATGACAAATATGCTTGGGGAGGCGAGTTTTTCCTCTGCGGGCCGAGGTTGGAGCAATATCTGAAAGAAATGAACGAAGAGGTATTGTCCAAATACGACGTCATGACCGTCGGGGAGATGCCGGGAGTGACGCCGGAGCTGGCTGCGCGCTATACGGATCCGGCTAACAAAGAATTAAACATGGTATTTCATTTCGAGACGATGGATATCGACGCCGGGGAAGGCGGGAAGTGGAACTTTACCAAATGGAAGCTGGCCGACTTGAAAGCTGTTACGAACAAATGGCAATACGGACTGAACGGCAGAGGCTGGAACAGCCTTTATCTGAACAACCACGACCAACCGCGAATGGTGTCCCGTTTTGGCGATGACAAGGTATATAGGAAGGAATCGGCCAAGCTTCTGGCCACGTTCCTTCACACCCTTCAGGGCACGCCTTACATTTTTCAGGGCGAGGAAATTGGCATGACGAACGTGAAATTCGATAATATCGACCAATACCGGGATATCGAGACGCTAAATTTCTTTAAAGGGGCGGTTCATGACGGGGGCATGCCGGTGGAGCAAGCGATGGCCGCGATTTATGCAAAATCCCGGGATAACGCAAGGACTCCGATGCAATGGAACGAAAGCAAACACGCCGGATTCACGACAGGAGAGCCTTGGATCGGAGTAAATCCCAACTTCAAGGAGATTAATGTCGAGGATGCGCTGCGGGATAAGGATTCCATTTTTCATTACTACAAAAAATTGATCCAATTGCGCAAGCAGCATCCGATTATGATCTATGGCGATTATGACATCGTGGCTGAAGAGCATGAGCAAATTTATGCTTATACCCGAACTTGGCGAAACGAAAAATGGATCGTGATTCTCAATTTCTCTGACAGGGAGGCGGAATTCACGCTTCCGGAAAAGCTGGAGGAATATCGTAGTGGAAGTCAATTAATCATTTCCAATTACGAAAACGTGACTGAAAGACCGATCAGTGAGTGGATTCTCAGACCTTATGAAGCGAGAGTATATAGATTGGTATAGAAGAAGGGGCTGCCCCTTCTCTCGTCCAAGCCGATCAGATCTACCGCACACGCGAGAATCGGGCTTTCTGTAAACAGCATGGCATCCGGCTCACATCCGGCTCAGCGGACCGGCATTGGGAGCGCAGGCTACGTGATCTTTTTTGCTTCATTTTTACGATACTATCTCGCGGGCGCCTATTTCCGAATCCCTGTTAAAGAAGCGTTCAGCAAGCTCTAAGTAGTTGGTAAATAAAAGTTGCTAAAGGTGCATTATTTTGAGATTCCATCAAAATATAATGCACCTTTTTTAAATTGGGTATATTTGGAAACATTAACTTCGCAATATTGTTCACCTTGAGCTAAATGTAAACGGTTACTCGCCATGGAGTTCCGCCTCATAATAAAAGAGTAAGTTAAATTGCACAAGGGGGTTTCATAGTAATGAAGTTGCACAAAAAGATATCTTTTGGTGTTATGGCGGCTGTTTTGGCAATATCATTGTCAGCTTGTGGCGGAAGTAACGGCGGCTCGGCTTCGAACAGTAAATCAGACAAGACGGGCTCCGGAAACAGCGGCCAAAAGCAAGTAACAATCGAATACTGGCATACCTACGGGGAACAGGAAGAAAAAGTGCTGATGGAAGAGGTAGTTCCGAAATTCGAAGAAGAGCATCCGGAGATCAAGGTGAATTTGACCCGAATGCCTTATGAAGGGTTAAAAGAGCAAGTTATTGCGGGTGTGGCCGGTGATGCCGCGCCGGATCTGATGAGAATGGATATTATCTGGGTTCCTGAATTCGCGAAAATGGGCGCACTGCAAGACGTCAGCAAAATGGAAGGGTTTGAGGAAGTGAAGTCCAGCGTATTTGATGCGCCGATGGAAACAAACCATTTTGACAGCGGTTACTATGGTGTTCCTTTGAATACGAACACAAAGATCGCGATTTATAATAAGACGCTTTTAGAGAAAATAGGGCTTACAGAAGCGCCAAAAACGATGGATGAGTTTGTTGCGGCTTCCAAAAAGGCGATGGAGAAAGGAGCCAAAGGCGCAATTGGTATCTCGGGAGCGCATGTATGGGGAGTGTCGCCTTACTTTTGGAGCCTTGGCGGGGTTTTGACAAACGAGGATTATACCAAAGTTGAAGGCTATTTAAATGGCCCTGAAAGCGTGAAGGCACTTGAGACAATTGTACAGTGGGGCAAAGAAGGGTTGATTATCCCTACCATGCTTGGCGGCGAACCGGGAGTATGGGACGGATTGAAAAACAATGAATATTTCATGATTGATGATGGTCCTTGGTTCTTTAGCACATTGATGAATGAAGAGAATGCAAACTTTAACATCGAGGATACGATATGGACGCAAATTCCTGAAGGCCCTGGGGGCAGTCGTTCGGTTGTCGGTGGTGAAAACTTAGTTATTTTCGCAAATTCTAAACACCCGGCAGAAGCTTGGACATTTGCCAAGTGGTTGACTACGGAAGAACCCCAAAAAATGTTGGCCAAAGCCGGATTGATTCCGACAAATCAAAAGGCGGCAAACGATCCATCCGTTTTGAAAGAACCATACGTGGCGGAATACGTGAAGCAGTTGGAAAAGGCTCTCCCACGGCCACCGATTCCGCAGTATGGAGAAATGGAGACGATCGTAAACCTGGCGATCGAAAAAGCGGTACGCGGCGAATCGGAACCGAAAGCGGCCCTGGATGAAGCTGCAAAAAATATCGAGGCTATTCTTAATAAATAATTGAAACAAGAGTTATAAGGGAGCTTCGCCTGATGATATCATCAGGCGAAGCATCTTTAACCGGAAGGAAAAGGAGTGGTGAAGATGTCAATTCCATTGGCCAGCCAACCGCAAACTGGAAATAAACCGCCGGCTGCAACTCGGATGAAAAAAGGCTTCAAACAATGGATGGCGGTTTTGCCTTTTATTTTTTTGGGGGTGCTCGGAACGGCGGTATTTGTCGTTTACCCTATGATCCGAAATATCATTATCAGCTTTCAGGACTACAGTATCATGCCAAATGCGGAGAATCCCTTTGTCGGATTCGAAAATTATATTTCGGCTTTTACCGATCCCAACAACAAGGTATTGATGGCAATTCGCAACACCATTCTGAACGTGATCGTTACCGTGCCGATTAATTGGCTGTTGGCGATCGTATTTGCTGTATTGATCAATCTTCACTTTGTAAAATACAAACTTGTGTTCAGAACCGTGTATTATTTACCAATTATTACGTCCTGGATTGTCGTTGCATTTTTGTTCAGATTTTTGTTTGCAGGCGGGGAGTACGGCCTTATCAACTTCATTTTTTATAAGGTTCTCGGCATTTTCCCGGAGCCGGTCAATTTTTTGTCAAATTACTGGACGGCCATGATCGTGATTTGGCTGTTCCATATCTGGAAGACTGTTGGTTGGGGGGTTGTCATATATTTGGCGGGTCTTCAGGGGATATCGAAAGAATATTATGAGGCCGCCCAAATCGACGGTGCGAGCGGAATCAAACAGTTTTGGAGCATTACGGTGCCCATGCTCGCGCCGGTAACCGCGTTTGTGATCATAAATCTGGTTAACGGGGCCTTTAACTTCTTCCCGCAGGTGTATTTCATCACCAGAGGAGGGCCGATGGACCAGACCCAGACGCTTCCAAGCTTGATGTACATGCAGGCGTTCAAAAACTTTAACTTCGGATATGCTTCCGCTGTTGCCGTCATGATGGGAATCACCGTATTTTTGGTGACGTACACCCAGATGAAGAAATTCGGCAATCAGAAAATGTTGTAGGAGGGGCGGACGATGAAAACAAAATGGTATCTTCAACTCCTCGTATATGCCGTCATTATTATGGGGGCGCTAGCGTTTCTGTTTCCCTTTGTATATATGATCTTGACTAGTTTTATCAAGAGTGCGTATTCACTGCCACGACCGAAAGAAATTTTCTCGGTGGTCCCCAATCTGGACAACTATTTTCTTGTTTGGAACAAAAATAATTTTGCCCGTTACTTCCTGAACAGTTCGCTTGTGACGGTCGTATCCATGGTCGGCAGTATGCTGCTGGGATGCTTAACGGCCTACGGATTCGCCAGATTTCAGTTTCCGGGCAAGGAACTGCTTTTCCGCGTATTCTTGTTGACGACGATGATCCCGGGTGTCATTAATATTATCCCGCAGTTTCTTATTATCAAAAACCTTGGACTGGTAAGCACCTACTGGGGGCTATGGCTGATTTATATTGGGGGCGGAGTAGTCGGGAGTACGTTCTTCCTCCGAGGTTTTTTCCAAAGCATCCCCAAGGAATATGAGGAGTCCGTCCTCATAGACGGGGGCGGTAATTGGCGGATTTTCTGGAATATTTATTTGCCGCAATCCCTTCCGGCGATCGGAACTTTAGCGGTATTGTCCTTCCAAGGCACGTGGGAGGAATATTTTACGGCACTTGTCATTATTAAAGACGAGGCGATGAGAACACTGCCGATCGCTTTGCTTATGTTTAACGATAAATACGCAACCAACTACGGCTGGGTGTTTGCGGCTTCAATCATTGCGCTGATTCCAACCGTGTTTCTTTACGTTGTTTTCCAGAAGAAGTTCGTACAAGGCGGATTTAATGAAGGCGGTGTAAAAGGTTAGTTCATTAACGAAGATGGGAGAAGTAGCGATATGGTAAAGAAATTTTGGGAGTTGGGGAGAACTTCACTTGTAATATTAAGTTGTTTGACGGTCTTGATTGCAGGCTGCAATAAAAAGCAATTGTTAAAAGCGGAAGAGGTGACGGGTGAGTCAATGATGGACCGAGTCGCAACGGATAAGGCGGCCTATGAGCCTGGAGAACAAGTAAACTTTACGCTTTATTTTAAGGAAAGCGTTAGTGATGCGGAGGTTAGAGTCCAGTACCGCCATCTGGAGAAAGTGATCGAAGAACAGGTATTGAAAGGTTCTGGCGAAAAGCTGGATTGGACCTGGGCTCCTCCGAAAGAGGACGGAAAGGGCTATATGGCCGAGATTTTCTCGATCCAAAATGGAAAGGCAAAGGATCATCTTAATATCGCAGTGGATGTTTCCTCCGATTGGACTAAATTCCCTCGGTACGGGTATTTGGCGGATTTTCATGAAATGAGCCAAGATGAGATGGCAGCGGTCATTGAACGTCTGAACCGATTCCATATCAACGGGGTGCAATTTTATGATTGGCAGTATAAGCATCAGACGCCGATCAAGATGGATGGAGGCCAACCGGCAAAAAGCTGGGAGGATATCGCAAACCGCCCGGTTGCTTTCAATACGGTGAAAGGTTATATCGATCTGGTCCACGCCCGCAACATGAAAGCAATGAATTACAACCTGATCTTCGGAGCATATGAAGACGCGGAGAAGGACGGAGTCAAACGGGAGTGGGGGCTCTTTAAAGATCCAAGCGCGACAAATCAGGATAAACACCCACTTCCGGAAGGATGGGCCAGTGACATTATGCTATATGATCCATCGAACACGGAATGGCAGAATTATTTGATCTCGAAGGAAGCCGAAGTTTTTGAGCATCTGCCCTTTGACGGGTGGCATGTAGACCAGTTAGGGGACCGTGGAGGTCTTTGGAATGCGCAGGGAGAAAGTGTCAAACTGCCTGAAGGATACGTTTCCTTTTTGAAAAAAGCTAAGGAACAATTAGATGTATACTACGTCATGAATGCGGTCGGGCAGTACGGGCAAGCTTTTATGGCCCCTAATGCACCTCTGGATTTTCTGTATACGGAAGTATGGGATGGTCATCCGAAGTATAAAAACCTGAAAGAAATTATCGATCAGAACACGAAATATAGCAAACAACGGTTAAATACGGTATTGGCCGCTTATATGAACTATGATCTGGCCAACGCTCCGGGGGAGTTTAATACTCCGGGGGTCCTACTGACCGATGCGGTTATTTTTGCTTCCGGCGGATCCCACCTCGAGCTTGGGGAGAACATGTTGGCTAAAGAATATTTTCCAAACAAGAATTTGAAAATTCCGGTTGAGCTTGAGAAGCAATTAATTCATTATTACGATTTCCTTGTAGCTTACCAGAATATACTGCGAGGCGGGTTGGAAGAATCCAAGACTACAGTTGAGGGAACAGGCGACGTACAAATTTCTGCATCTGCCGATCAAGGTAAAGTATGGTCCTTTGCCAAGCAAAGGAATGGCGATGATATTATTCATTTCATTAACTTCACAGATGCGGCAACGATGGATTGGAATGATTCCGCCGGAGAACAGACCGAACCTACCGAGCGTCAAAATGTGAAAGTTGCAGTTCGCACAAACGGAGAAGTGGATCGGATTATGTTTGCTTCCCCGGACTACTATGGAGGGTCGCCTGTTGAATTGGCGTTTGAACAAAAGGACGGCCAAGTCGCTATTGAGCTGCCAAAGTTAAAATACTGGGATTTAATCAAAATATCGTATAAATAACACGCTAGAAAAGATACCAAAATGAGGCGGGATTCTAAGCTCGCTCGTTTTGGTTTTCCGTACTATATGAAAGCGTTTGCTGAATATACGACATAACAATAGACAGTACAGGTGTGAGCGCCTATGAAATTTCGCTCGTTTCACTTTCGTACGATTAATTTTTACTCCATGAAATGGAAGCGTCGGGAGATTCGGTTACCCGAAGCCCCCCGTCAGGAAATGGCAATGATTGTTGAGCGGATTGGTATTATAATCAATAATGGAGAAATGTGGTCCAATCCGATTGGGTTGCGTCACTTAAAGTATTGATTATGTATGTCTATGAAACAAACTAGGGAGATGAGCAGCAAATGTCATTTTTTAATCGAATGAAGAACCGATTCGCTACCAAAATGATATTGGCGTTTTTGTTCATCATCCTTATTCCGACTATTTTATCTGGATTTTCCTTTTATCTGGAATCATCCGCCTTGGTAAAGAAAAATGTTCGGGCTTCGGCTATACAATTGACTAAGCAAACGGCTGATTCCTTATCGTCGATTCTTAATGTGGGTAGCGATACATCGGATTTGATCTATAGCGACTTAAATATCCAACAATCCGTCAACCACTTTAAAAGCAGCTCTCTCGGTACCCAAGTAGATTTGAGTCGGGACATGGCGGCTCGACTAAATAATGTCGTGTTCTCGAGTTCCTTTGTGAGAAGCATAAATATCGTGAAAGACGGCAGTCTTGGTTGGGGTAGCGGTACATTCTCATCCGTAAAACTAAAGCGAATGGATTTTAGCAGCTTGGAGTGGGTGAAGGAATCTAGAGAGAAGGACGGGGAACTGGTTTGGTTGGGCTTACGTAGAGACCCCTTTAGCGGCGGGGGAGAAAACACCGACCTGGTTCTTCCGATTAGCCGAGCCATGAAAGATTTTCAATCTTTGGATCAAATCGGAATATTACTAGTGAATTTAAACGGGAAGTCAATCATTGATACGATCAGTCAAGTGAAATTAGGTGAGACGGGAAGCTTTATGGTCGTTAATCGGCATGGGAAAATCGTGATTGATCCCGATTTGTCCAAAGTCGGACAAGTGGTTTCTAGCCGGGAGCTTTACGAACAAATTGTGTTAAAAGATGCTGCGGAATTTGAAATAACAATGAAGAATACTCGTTATTACGGAGTCAAGCAGTTGTTAAGCAACGGGTGGATATTGGTGGGTACAGTTCCGGCATCAGAAATTACCGGGGCGCTGGACAAACTTCATAGTCGCATTTTATTAACATCCTCGGGTTTTGCCTTGATTGCCGTCATCATTGGTTTAATCATCGCGAAATGGGTAACCAATCCGATTAAACAATTGACCATCGGAATGAGAAAAGTTCAACAAGGGGATTTGAAGGTTCGCACCCAAGTGAAAGCTACTGATGAATTTGGACTTATGAGCAGGCACTTCAACAAAATGCTTGATGAAATAGAGCTATTGATGACGAGGGTAGGAGAGGAAGAAAGACAAAAAATGGAGGCTGAAATTAAAGCCGTCACCTACCGGATTCATCCTCATTTTCTTTATAATACGTTAAGTACATTACGTTGGCTGATCCGTTCCGGGGAAAATAACCGGGCTGATGAAGGCCTGGCTGCTTTAACCCGTCTCTTGCAAGCCAATATGGGCAAAAACGGCCAACTGATCACCCTTTCGGAAGAGTTGGAGATCATCGAGAAGTACTTGGTCATTTTAGAGATGCGTTATGATTGTAAATATGAACTGGTTTTGAACATAGAGCCTGAATCCAAACATTTCAAAATTCCACGTATGCTGCTACAACCACTTGTGGAAAATGCGGTTTTCCATGGATTCGTTCCTTTGAACCGAGGGGGAAACATTAAGATTTCCTCTATCGTAAAGCCAGGGGAATTATGGATAACGATTGAAGACAATGGAGCTGGTATGAGTCGAGATCAGTTAAAACAACTGACATCGGCTAGCGGACAAAAGAGAATGGGAATCGGACTGATGCATATTTCGGACACTTTGCGGCTGTATTATGATGACGGCTCAACAATGACCGTTGACAGCGAAGTGGGGAAAGGAACGAAAATCTTGATTTTGATTCGTTTCCCGAAGGAGGTTGGAAAATGACAGATCGTGTGCTGATCGTTGATGATGAACCCATAATCCGAAAAGGACTGAAAGGTTTTATCGATTGGGAACTGCATGGACTTCAGTTGGAAGGGGATTGTGCAAACGGGGTGGAAGCGCTGGAGTTGATTCAAACAAAGCCGATCGATATTTTGATTACGGATATTAAAATGCCTCTCATGGATGGTCTTCAGCTTACACAGAAGGCATTGCAGGTAAATCCGGATATGAAAGTCGTTCTGATCAGCAGCTATAACGAGTTTGATTATGTCAGAGAAGGCATGAAATATGGAGCGGTAGACTATTTACTAAAACCTTCGTTGGAAGCCGGAGAACTGATCATAGTGCTGGACCGTTGTAAGGTGATGCTTCAAAAGCAGAGGCAACAAGTCGTAGAGCGGCAAATATTTTCGGAACATGTGCATAAATTGGAGAGAAAACGGCTGGAACAGGAAATTATCCGATGGCTCGTTACGGAGCAGGCGAAAATGAGGTTTACTGATATTTTTGGAGAAACAACAGAAGCTTATGTATGTGCCTTCGGAGTATTGGACGGACTTGAAAAATGGCAAGAGCTGTACGGAAAGCTTCATATCAGTATCATTTATGAAGAAATACAGGCTTGTTTTTATGACCAAATCCCGCAGGGAAGCGCTCCCATTCTTGCAGGTGAGGGAATATTTATGATCTTTCCGCAAGAAGGAGATACAGAACTTATCCTTGAACAACTAAAATCTCGCATCGAGAGTGACCTTCACGTCAGTATCACGTTGGGATTTTGCGTGGAACAAGCAGATGAATGGCTTGAAAGAGGGCTCAAAAAAAGTCGAGAAGCCAGCGTCCGGCGGTTTTATGAAGGGGCGGGAAAATCGTTCAAGTGGAAGGATTCGACTTCTTATACTTTTAAACCCTCTCCGGAATCCATTCCACTGCACCGTATTTTGGATATGATCCGTGAAGCAAGGGATACGGCCACCGTATTGGAGTGTTTCGTTTCTCGCTGGAAAAAGAGAAAGAATCCACCCGACCAAGTGAAGAATGAAGCTTACGAGTTGTTGTCCGCTCTAGCTTATTCCTTCGGAGACGCAAAACTGCTGGCGGATACCCGGGATCGCATTTTACATTCGGAAACCTTGGATGGATTAATCGAGACGATCAACGGGCTGGTCGACGAAATGAAGCATCCGGGTTTTCTTGTTTCCACCGATCGTGGACAAGGCGGGCAATTAATTAATAATGCTATTGATTATATTAAATCCCGTTTTACAGATGAATTAACATTGCAGGAAGTGGCCGATTTTATTCATGTCAGCAAAAGCTATTTTTCAAATTTATTCAAGAAACACACGGGACAAAATTTCATTGACTATGTCATCGACCTGCGATTACATGAAGCGAAACGATTGCTTTTGATGAAGGAGTATAAAATCTACGAAGTAGCTGAGAAATCGGGATTCAATGACGTGAAGTATTTTAGCAGACTGTTTAAGAAAATAACGCAAATGACGCCTGTGGAATACAGGGATAAGCATGATCGGAAAGTATAAAAAGGGAGTGGTTTGGGGATGAAGCGGTTCCTTTGTTTTTTTGTCATCATTGTTATGTTGACTGCTTGCAACCGAAATTCGATCATCACGGACCCTGAAGCTGTCGAAAAGCTAAACAATCCTCAGACCCGTACCATTGAGTTTTGGCACACTTACAGTGATGAAGAAACTCATCTCCTTGAACAAGAGCTCATTCCTGCCTTTGAGAAACAAAATCCGGGGATACGGGTACATCCGGTAAGACATGCAAATAACATTGAACTCAAATACACTCTAATCGCCAAGGCCTCCGCCAACCGCTCTCCTGATGTGGTACGTATGGATGTCGCGTGGGTCCCGGAGTTTTCCCAAAGCGGTTTGCTCACCCCATTGAACGGTTTCCATGATTTTGAATCCGTAGTAAGCCTGCTTCAATCGAGCGCAGGTTTGGTGGGATATTATGAGGGGTTCAATTATTCGCTTCCGGTTAACATTAATACTAAAGTCGCAATATATAACCGTTCTCTTTTGACACAAGCTGGTTTGTCTTCTCCTCCGGAAAGGTTTGAAGAAGTTATTAAGCTGGCAAGGAAAGAACGGTATATGATCGGTCTCGGCGGTTTGGATACATGGAAGACCCTCCCTTGTATTTATGCGCTGGGCGGCAAAATGACTGATGACCAATATAAGCAGGCTACAGGCTACCTTAACAGTAAAGCAACCATTCATGCGGTTGAGGAGTTAGTCTCTTTGTATCAAGAGCAACTGATCGATAGAACTGTTGTCAATGGCGGCGGCGATAACTGGGAAGGAGTCAAATCAGGAAATATTCTCGTCACTGATGAAGGTCCATGGTTTTATAGTGTTTTTCAGGGGGATGAACTGAGTAGGGCCTTAAATTCAACGATAGCGGTTCCTTTTCCACATGAATTTGGTCCGTCCTCAATCGTCGGTGGTGAAGATCTAGTCATTCCTAAGGGGGCTAAACAACCTGAAGAGGCTTGGGAGTTCATGAAATTTATGACGAGTAAACCATCTCAGGAAATCATGGCGCAAACCGGGCTAATTCCAACAAACCGAGAGGCGAAAGTAAAAAACGCAGCGCTGGAATCCATCATTCGTCCTTATGAAGAGGCATTGAACAATAGTTTTTTAAGACCGCCCGTTAAAGCTTGGAGCCAAATTGATGAAATTTATACTTCTTATATGACCCGCATTTTTCAAGGAGAATTATCGGCAGAAGAAGGACTGACTAAAGCTGCGTCTGAAATAGATATCGTTCTGGAGCGATAAGCAATCTTGATTGGAAGTTTACACAAAACTCTAAAAGGTTAGCCAAATATCTGCCTCAAGCGATTTGAGGCAGATATTTTTTGGGGAAATGATCTTCCCCTGTCCAGCCGCCGCTTGGACCCGGAGTTACCCTGCCGGCCGGCGAGGCGTTCGACACGTTCCGGACGTTTGAGCTGGTTCATGACAGCACGGACCGTGAGCGCAAGGGGCTTGCTCAAAAAAGGATGTACCGCGTTTTGGCCCCTTGGGTCGAAGACAATCCGATTTTCATGCACGTCATGAGCGACAGGCCGGACGAGGTGCGGGCGGCCATCGACCAATGCGCCGAGGTCGGCTTCGAAATTGATCTTGTCTTTCGGAAGCTAGCTTTGACAGGGCGATCACCGATTTTTACAAATGGTGCAGTGGAAGCGGCGTGTACCTCAACGTGCCGGACTGGTATTTTCTGAACGGCTCGAACAAAACGGGCATGGGATACCGCGAAGTCAACTGGGACTTGCCGAGGGAAAGGCAGCTGATCTTGGGCCGGCAAAACATTTTTGATGGCACTTGGAAAAAAACGCCGAGTATGGGCTGGATGTTCGTCCCTCCGATGCCTTATCATGGAGGTGGCGCCGAAGCGATTTTTGGAACCGCTTTCCAAACCGATCCCCAGACCGCCTGCCGCAGTAATATACCGGATGAACGGATACTGATTTGATCCGCGGGCAGGAAGGCGCGGCCGTCCTTGATCGGCTGGAATGCACCCATATGCAGAAACGAAGGCAAAGCGCAAGCGGCATAAAACATGCCGCAAAAATCCATAGCAGGAACGGAGGCTGGCCGCAGGATGAACAAAAATTTGAAATTCCGCGATGACGGCACGTTTGTTATCGTGCAATTTACGGACGTCGAGTTTATCGACGAATTTGACGTCGATCCCGATTCCCCCAAACTGGATGCGGAAACAAAAAGCTTGATGGAGATGGTCATCCGGGAGGAGCAGCCCGATTTGATCGTGTTCACCGGAGACGTCATCGCGAGCGCAAGGACGAAAGACCCGATGGCGTCGTTCCGCAAGGCCGTAGCCGTCGCCGAAAACAGCCGCATTCCATGGGCCGCGGTATTCGGAAACCACGATTCGGAAGGGATCGTCACCCGGGCCGAGATGCACCGGCTGCAGCTGGAGCACAAATACTGCGTCGCCAAGGAAGATCCGCCGGGGATCAGCGGGGCGGGAAACTTTACGTTAACCGTCATGAACGACCGCGGCGAAGCGGGAGCTGCGCTTTATTTTCTCGACAGCGGCGATTATTCCCCGTTCGGCGGGTACGATTGGATCCGCAGGGACCAGATCGATTGGTACGTATCGGAATCGAAGGCGTTAACCGGGCAAAACGGCGGGAAGCCGCTGCCTGCGCTCGCTTTTTTTCATATTCCGCTGCCTGAGTACAACGAGGTATGGGAAACGGAAGTATGCTACGGGCATCGTTTGGACGGCACCTGCTCCGCCCCGCGGTTCAATTCGGGGATGTTTGCGGCGATGCTCGAAATGGGCGACGTGATGGGCACTTTCGTCGGGCATGACCATGCCAACGATTTTTGCGGCACGCTGCACGGCATCCGGCTTTGTTACGGCAGGGCGACCAAATACGTCAGCTACGTGGGCGGCGAACGGAAGGACCATTTCCCGACGGGGGCCCGGGTCATTCAATTGAAAGCGGGGGAAAGGGATTTTGCGACCTGGATCCGCCAAAACGACGGGACCGTCGTATACGAGCAGCCGGAGCATCAACCCGAAGGAAAAGAGGTTAAATCGTCGTCATAATAACGGACTTTATGGATGCCGTTGTTTAGTTGCCCGATCCGAGTCCCCGGAGGGTAAGCACATCAAAAAAAAGGCGCGCGGAATTTGAATGTCCGCCGCCTTTTGTCGCGCATCCGACTGCCGACCCGACTTACGCCGGTCATTGGCCCGAGGCAAGTTTGTCGTTGACCTCCCGGATCGCCTGCTGCAGTCCCATTTGGTTATACTTGATGAGGTTTTGCTGCCACAACTTCACGGGGTCGCCCGTGCCCAGCACCGCTTTCGTCAAATCTTCCATCGGATGGATGGCGGCGCTCAGCTTGTCTTTATTGTCGGTGGAAAGCGAAATGATCGAATACATAAACGGCGTTGCCCTTGCGTTGTTCAGCAGCCACCGCATTTCCTCCAGGCTGGTTCGGATGTTTTTTTCGCCGTAAAGCTCTTGGTTGACCGGGTCGAGCCGGTACGACTGCTCCCGTCCCCAGGAAGCCAGGTTGCGGAAAATTTCGGTGGACGGATACAGCTTTTGGAGGCTGACATATTCTCCCGTCTCTTCCCGCGGCCGGGTGATGACGATCTTTCCGTCCCGGTACTCGTAATCCTTTCCTTCGATCCCGTATTTCATGAGCATTTTGCCTTCCGGCGACAGCAAATAATCGTACAGCCTTAAAATCCGGTCCATTTTGCGGTCATCCACTTTGGCGCTGAAATAACTTTCCGTCCAATACGTCGACGCGACGTAATAGTAGCGGTTGCCGTCTTCCGCAGGCCACAGGTGCAAAATTTTGACCGAATCGTAAAAATCTTTGCCGGGATGGTATTGATTCCACATCTGCACCATTTTGCTCAAACTCTGGGGCGTTGCCTTATACGCTAGCGCGCCGGCTTTGCCTTGGGCGAACTGTTCGAGCGCATCGATTTCTTTGACGAGGTAAAAGTTCGGGTCGAGGCCGCCGTCCGCGTACAGCTGCCGGAACTGGGCCGCGACGGCGTTCATTTTGGGGGAGGCGTAATACGGAATCCACTGATCGTCCTCCTGCACCCATTTGCTTGCGGCAAATTGCGGAAACGCGGGGCTGAACACCCAGGACAAATAATCGAGGTTCGCTGCCGTCAGCCCGACCGTATCATGAAGGGCATTGCCGTCCGGATCGTTCTTGGTAAACGCTTTCATCATATCGGAGAATTCCCCGAAGTTTTTCGGGTCCGTGAAGCCGAGTTTTTCCACCCAGTCCTTGCGTACGAACACGACCCGCTCCAGCATCCACAAATCGTTGGTCGGGTACGCGATGCGCGGAAGCATGTACAGCTTTTTGTTGCGGCGCAGCGCGAGCGTATCGGGAATTTGCGCCACCCGGTACACGTTCGGATAAGGAGTCAGATCGTCGGGCAGCGGCCGGATCAAGCGCTGTTTGATCCAATCGGCATAAATCCCCGGCGAGTCGCTGACGAGCGAATGCGCAAACAGGTCGGGAAATTGGCCGGAGGCGGCCCATATTTTGAATTTTTCCTCATCGTCGGCGTCGTTTACTTGCACGGGCTTGATCGTGATGTTGAAATCGCGTTCGATTTTTTGCAGCACTTCATCGTTTTTTTCGAACGCTCTGCCGATGTCCCAAAATGCGATGGAAACGTCCAGATGCTCATAGCCGTCCGACCGGGGCGGGGCTGCGGGCTCAAGCGGTTCTTTGCCGCTGCATGCCGCTCCGCTTACGGCCAGGAAGGCCGCCATCCATACCAACATCAAAGCTTTGAACCGGATCAAACGATCAACTCCTTTGAAAGAAGTCCTTTCCTACAGATCGTAATGGAAAAGAAAGTGCGAGTAAAGAGAATTCTCCTAGCGACTGCCAAACTATGTTAATATGTTCCTAATTATCGTCCATATCCATTAAAATCAACGGAGGATCGGGCCGTGTCCTTTTACCGGAAATTATCGATACGTTCGCAGCTGTCCTTTATTGCCGCATCCATCGCCGCCGTCATATTGACGATCATCGTCGCGACTTATTTTCAAATGTCCGGAATCATCCGGGACAACAACGAAAGGTATACGAAGGATCTTGGCGCGCAAATCAAAGAGACGGTGCATGCGAACAAAGACGTCATCGACCGGCTGATGACGAATATTGCTTATAACGAGGACGTGCAAAAATTCCTGATCGAGCAAAACGCCGCCGAAGCCTACGTATACTCGAAAAAAATCAACAGCCTGCTGATCAATATGGGCAACTTGAAGGAGGGCATTTTGGATATCGTCGTTTTGGGGGAAAACGGGCGTTGGTACGATTTGTACGGAGGGAACAAGCTCGTATCGTATTACGCGAATTCGATTGCGCCCGAAGATTCCATCCGCTATTTCGGCCTCAAGGACTTCGGGGATATGTACCCGTCCCGCAACGTCATTCCGGTCGGCATGAACATGAGATCGCTGCAGCCCGGCGAACGATTTCATTCCGTCATCGGCACGCTGTTTTTCGTCATCGACCCGAAAGCGCTGATCGGACGGGCCGGTTCCTTGTCGAGCGAATCCGCCACGCTTGTGTATCTCGTCGACGGCGACAACAACATCATGTCGAGCGGCGATCCGGAAGAGGTCGGAAGCAGGCTGAGCGGCATCATTGCGGGCCGCCCGGCTTCCACGAAGCCGATGAACCTCGAGCTGAACGGGCAGACCTATGTCGTGCAAAAAGAGAATCTGCCTGAAATCAACAGCATGATGGTCAGCATGATTCCCATGTCCGAGCTGTTCTCCGACATTTCCAAAATACGCAGGCTGGAGCTGGTCATTTCCGTTGCCGGAGCGGCCGTTATGCTGGTGCTGTTCAGGCTGGTCGCGAACAACATTTTGCTTCCGCTCAAAAAGCTGATGTCCTTCATGAATAACATTAAGAGGGGGGATTTGGACAAGCTGAAAAACCGGATTTCCCTTCAGGGATACGCCGAAATCACCGTCATGTCGACCGGCCTGAACAGCATGCTGGATCAGGTCGACCATTTGACGCATCAACTGCTCGAGACAAACGCGATGCTGTATGAAGCCGAGCTGGAAAACAAAAAATCGGAGCTGACGTTTTTGCGGAGCCAGATCAACCCGCATTTTCTGTACAACACGCTGGAGATGGTCAAAGGGATGGCGGCGGTTCGGGGCGTGCATGAAATTCGCGACATCGCCAAATCGCTCGGCCAAATCTTCCGCTACAGCATCAAAGGGGAAAACATGGTGACGCTTCAGACGGAAATGGACATCGTCGAGTCGTATATGCAAATCCAGCAAATTCGTTTCGGCGGGCGATTTAAGGTGGATTACGAGATGTCGGGGGAGGCGCTGGGGTGCCTGATCCCGAAAATGATCCTGCAGCCGCTCGTGGAAAATGCGGTGTTTCACGGGTTGGAGTTAAAGGAATCCCAGGGGACGTTAACCATCCGCGGAAGCGTGCATGACGATCAGGTACTGGTCCTTACGGTCGAAGACGACGGTTTGGGGATGGAGCCCGAGCGGCTGGCGCAGGTAGCCGAGGCTTTGCACCGGCAGGATCGCGACATCGGAAGCCGGAACGAGCCGAGGGTCTCAAGCATCGGGCTCGCCAACGTCAACAACCGGATCAAGCTGACGTTCGGCAGCGAATACGGGCTCGACATCGGCAGCACCCTGGGGGAAGGAACGAAAATAAGATTAAGGATGCCGGCAAGGAGGAATGTTCATGTACAAGGTATTGATCGTCGATGACGAAAGCTGGGTCGTGGAAAGCTTGAAGGCAAGCGTGGATTGGGGCAGCCATGGCTTCGAAGTGTCAGGCGCTGCATATAGCGGATTGGAAGCGCTTCAATGGATGGAACGCGCCAAACCGGAAGTGGTGTTTACCGATATCCGGATGCCGGGCATGACGGGACTCGAGCTGATCAAAAAAGGAAGCGAGCTTCCTTGGGCCCCGAAATTCGTGGTCGTCAGCGGGTACGCGGAATTCGCCTATGCGCAGAGGGCCCTTAATTTCGGGGCATCGGCTTATTGCCTGAAACCGTATGACGAGCAAGAAATTGCCGGCGTGCTTGCCAGATTGAAAAAAACGCTCGATACGGAACGGGTTCACGCCGAATCGCGCCTGTTACACCTGCTGACCGAACGAACCGATGCCGATTCGGACCGCCTGCATGCCGAACTCGCAAAATGGGGGCTTCAGTTGGACCCCGCCCATGGCATCGGCGCGTTGGTAGCGGCTTTCGAAGACGGAACGCAGCCGGACCCGCTGCCCGGACCCGGGCTTCGTTTGAAAATCGGCAGATCGAAAATGCTGTACGTCATGGATTACGACCGGCTCGGGCCTGCTGCCGGCGAACTTGCAGCGCGGCAGGGGTTCAAAGGCGCCGGAATCAGCGGACGATGCGGCGAGGTTCGCATGCTGAAGCAGGCGATCGGGGCGGCTTCTTTGCTGTCCAACCAATATTTCATTACAGGGAAGCCGGGAGTGTTCTGGGACCGGGGGGATGCCCAAGGGGAAGTGAAGGAACGCATCCGGCAAATCGGCGCCGCCATCGGAAATAAAGACTTGACGGCGCTGCTCCGCTGTTTTGACGACATCAAAGGGTTGTTCCGGGAGGGGCGGGTGACGGTTCAGGAAGCTTTGCACCTGTACAACGCCGCTTTTGCGTTTTTGTACAGCGTTCATGGGGACGAAAACGACAGCATGCTGCCGAACTACGAGCAGTTGATGGAGCATTTCGCCAGCGGATTCGACATGATCGATGATTTGAGCATGGCAGCGATCAGGGGCATGGGCCCGCATACCGAATACGAAGCGAAGGAAAGCGGCAACGAAACCTTCAAGTCGATTTTGCAGTATGTGCACGACAACTACCGCAATGCCATCTCGATCCAAACGCTGACGCAAACATTTTACGTCCATCCGAACTACGTCAGCCAGCTGTTCAAAAAGGAAACGGGCGAAACGTTCACCTCCTACGTCACCAGGCTGCGGATTTCTTATGCCTGCGAGCTGCTCAAGCAAACGGGGGATTTGGTCGGCGAAATTGCCGAAAAGGCCGGGTACCAGGATTATTTTTATTTTACGAGAATGTTCAAAAAGGTGACCGGCCGCACGCCGACCCAATTCCGGGAACAATTTTCGTGAACCGCTGCGGATATCGTTTGCCAGACTGGGCGGATGGTTTCCGGTATGGATGAACGTTAGAATCCTATGGACGATTGTTAGCCGTTTGGCGGGAAGCTTGGGCAGTGCGGCAGGATGAGCATGTACGGGAATGCCTCTATGGGATGAATACAAGGGAAAAAGCTTTCAAGCTATATTGAAGAGGAAGGCGGTAATGCGTCGCATGAACGCAGCGTAGATGGACGGGAAAGGCGGCCGCTTTGCCCTTATTGGCAGGGAGATGAAAGCCTGATTCCCGTTTGCCAGTAATGAAAGCGGTTACACTCCGGCCGTACCCGCCATGTCGGAAAGGGGGCCTTGTCGGGAGAGCGATCGAAGCGGAAACATCCGGTGAAGGCAGGATTTTTCAAATCATTGAACATTATAGGGGGGAATCGCTTGAAGACGATGAAAGCATGGTCCATGGCGTTGATGTTTGCGGCGATGCTGTCGATGATCGGCTGCTCCGGCCAAGGCGCGGCGGGAACGACGGGAGGCGATGCCAAACCGGCCGAAAATGCCGCCGGAAACGAGAGCAGCGCTCCGGGGACGCAGGAAACGAAGGAAGAACAGCCCGCGAAGGAACCGGAAGAAAAGCTTGATTTCGGGGGCAAGCCGCTGCGCATCGGACAGTGGTGGGGGATGGACGCGTATTTGAACGACGAGGAAAAAGCGCTGCAAAAGAAAGTCGAAGAAAAATACAACACCAAAATCGAATACGTGACGGTCGAGGACACGACGGCACGCCTGATTACGTCCTCCGTTGCGGGCGAACCATTCGCGGACATCGTCATGATTCCGATCCGCGAGGCGTTTCCGAAGCTGGTCATCGAAGGATACGTGCAGCCGCTCGACGGCGTGATCGACATGAACAATCCGGCCTTCGGCCAAAACCCGGTGACGCTTGCCAACGGCAAATACCAGGGCAAGCAATACGGCGTTACGCTGCCGTATACGGAAAGCCACGGTTTATACTACGACAAAACGCTGCTGCAAAAATTGGGCTTGCCGGACCCGTACGAACTTCAGGAAAAAGGGGAATGGACGTGGGATAAGTTCCTCGACATGCTGAAGCAGGTCAAAGCAAGCGGGAAGGTTCCGCTGTATTTCGACAGCGAGTCGCTGCTCGCATCCGTGCTGATTTACACCAACGAAGGCAAAATCGAAGACGAAGCGACGAACAAATTCGTGATGGACGAACCGAACGCGATGGAAGCCCTGCAGTTTTTCAACGATCTCTACAACGTCCACAAGGTCGTCGGGCGGTCGGACGGAGCCGACTTCGGCAGCGGGAAAACGGCATTCGTCAACGGTTATCGCTGGGATAACCTCGGTTACGTCAAGGATAAACCGAACGATATCGGATACGTCTTTTTCCCGAAAGGACCCAAAGCCGCCGAATACGTCACCCCGTACGACAAAATGAACCTGTGGTTCATACCGCAAGGCGTCGAAAATCCGAAGGCGGTGCTGGCTGCCTGGAGCGAGCTGTACGAATTCGACGTGGAAAAGGGCAAGCAGATCCAGCTGCAGAAAGAAGAGCCGAACATGAAAAACAAAGAATCGCTCGACACGATGAAAAAGATGTTCGACGGTTCGTTCAAGCTGATCAACTACCAGGCGTACGTCGGTTTGCCGGACGTGCTGGAGGAAGCGTTCAAAAACATCGCGAGCGGCAAAGAATCGCCTTCCCAGGCCGTCCAGCGGATCAAGCCGATGGCGCAGGGCGCGATCGACGTCACGACCAAAAAATAAGGCAAAAGTTGCTGTGGTTCAGCACTCCGGCGGATTCGGCCGGGGTGCTGGATTACATATGGAGGGGATGCACCGATGACGCGGAAGTCGAACCGCCGGATCGCGCTGCTTGCGCTGCTGGCCGCGATATGTTTCTTGTTTCCGCAGCCGCTGCCGTTCGCCCCGCTTCAGGATGCGAAGGGGGCAGCCGCACCCGTCGATTCGCCGCTCGCAGGCTTGAAGCTCGGGTCGACGAGCAAAGACAGTTACGATGATTACATTCGCCAATACGAAGGCGCCGGCCGGCCTGACCGCGAGCTGCTCGTCAAAGGGGACGCTTATTCGAGCGCGGAAGGCATGAACGTCACGGTGGTTGAAGGCATCGACGGGGCGGAGGGCAGGGTGATCCAAACCGGCGAATCGGGCAGCGTTTCATGGACGGTGGATGTTCCCGAAGGTGGCCTGTACCATATGGCGCTGCGTTACCGGGCCATGCCGGGAAAAGGCTCGGACATGGACCGGGAGCTTTTGATCGACGGGAAACTTCCGTTTGCGGAGGCCAGAAACCTTGTGTTTTACCGGTTGTGGAAAAATGAAGGCGGCACCGTGCAGGATGAAAAAGGAAACGACATCTACACCGGGCAGGCGGAAGTAGCGATGTGGCAGGAGGTCAGCATTCAAAGCTCGGACGGGCGGCATGAAGAACCGTATTCGTTTTATTTTTCAAAAGGAAAACACGTCATCTCCCTCGTCTCCGAAAAGGAGCCGATGATGATTGATTATATCAAGCTTTTTCAGCTCCCCGAAGTTCCTGCGTACGAGGAAGTGTCGAAGGGTTACCAAGTCAACGGGTATAAGGCAGCGCCGGACGCCTTCATCAAAATCCAGGGCGAAGCGGCAGCTTTGAAGTCGAGCGCCGTGCTGTACCCGATGATGGACCGCAGCAGCCCGGCCACCGAACCTTACGACATGACCAAAATCAGATTCAATACGATCGGCTCGTTCAATTGGTCGAAGGCGGGCCAGTGGATCTCGTGGGACATCGAGGTGCCTGAAGACGGATTGTATAAAATCGGCGTGAAATACAATCAAAGCATGCAGCGGGGAGCCGCGTCGTACCGCAAATTGCTGATCGACGGCAGCGTTCCGTTCAAGGAAGCGGAAAACATCGCGTTCCACTTTTCCCCGGATTGGAAACTGAAAGAAATCGGCGACGGCAAAAGCCCGTACCTGTTTTATTTGAGCAAAGGGAAACATCAAATCCGGATGGACGTCACGCTGGGCGAAATGTCGCTTTACCTGCGCACCATCGAATCAAGCGTGCTGGAGCTCAACAACATGTACCGGCGGATCGTCATGATCACGGGCGTCGTGCCGGACGAATACCGCGACTACCAGCTTGAAACGAAGCTCCCCGACATGATTGACGCATTCCGCAGGCAAGCGGACTTGATCGATTCGATTACCCAGCGGATCGAACAGGCCGGCGGCAGCGGCGACCGGACCGCTACGCTGAAGCGGATCGTCTACCAGCTCCGCGATATGGCCGATCATCCCGATACGGTAGCCCGCCGGCTGGAGACGTTCAAATCGAACGTCAGCTCGCTCGGCTCCTGGATTTACTCCATCAATAACATGCCTTTATCCATCGACTACTTGGTCGTCGCCTCTCCCGAGCGGCGCATGCCGGCCGCAGGCGCGAGCGTATGGAACAACGTAAAACATCAGGTCGGTTCGTTTGCGTTATCGTTTTTTAACGACTACAACGCGCTTGGCTCGTCCAACGGCAAAAACGGAAAAAAAATAAAGGTTTGGATCACGATGGGGCTCGACCAAGCCAAAATCTTGAAGCGGATGGTCGAGGAATCCTTCACGCCGGAAACCGGCATCGGCGTCGAGATCCAGGTCGTAAGCGAATCGGTGTTGCTGCAGGCGATGCTGGCCGGCCGCGGTCCGGACGTCGCTTTCGCCGTAGGCAACGATAAGCCGCTGAATTATGCGCTGCGCGGCGGCGTCGAGGATTTATCGAAATATCCCGGTTTTGAGGAAGTGAAGCGGCAGTACAGCGAGAGCGCTTTTGTTCCGTATGCGTTTGACGGCGCCGTTTACGGTTTGCCGGTGGAGCAATATTTCCCGGTGCTGTTTTACCGCAAGGATATTCTTGACGAGCTGAACCTCGAAGTTCCCCAAACCTGGGATGACGTGTATGCCATGATTCCGGAGCTGCAAAAAAACAATCTGTTGTTCGGGTTCCCGATCCAGGTTCTTGTCAAAACGGGCTCCAACGTCCAGGAGAGCGGCAGCCTGCCCGTCAATCCGACCTTCGGCACGCTGCTTTACCAGAAGGACGGAACGCTATATAGCGAAGACGGCAAAACGAGCGCGCTTGATTCGGAAACGTCGGTTCAGGCGTTCATCGAATGGTCGGAGCTGTACACGACCTACAAGCTGCCGATCGAAACCGACTTCACGAACCGCTTCCGCAGCGGGGAAATGCCGATTGGCATCGCCGATTACACCCGCTTTAACATGATCAGCGTCACGGCTCCCGAATTGAAAGGGCTGTGGGATATCGGCCCCGTTCCCGGCACGAAACGGGAAGACGGCTCCATTCGGCGCGACGTGCCGGCATCCGGGAACGCGGCGGTCATGCTTAAGGGCAGCCAAAACAAGCCGGAAGCCTGGAAGTTTATGCAGTGGTGGTCGAGTTCGAAAGTCCAGGCGAAGTTCGGATGGGAAAGCGAGGCCATTTTCGGGCCAGCAGGCCGGTTTGCCACGGCGAACCTGGAAGCGGCCGGGCAACTGCCCTGGCAGGTCAAGGATTACAGGGTTCTTATGGAACAGTGGAAATGGGCGAAAGGCATTCCGGAAGTGCCCGGCGGTTATTTTACGGGGCGGCATTTGGACAACGCCTTCCGCAGCGTGGTCATTTCCAATGAGGATCCGCGGGAGGCGATCCGCAATTACACGCGATTCGTCAACGACGAAATCACGAAAAAACGGAAAGAATTCGGGCTGCCGGCAGGCGAAAAGGAGAGGTGATTCCGATGTCCGAGGCAGAGCAAGTTCATATGAAACTTCCAGATCCGACAAGGAGCGTCCCGCCGCCCGCCCCCGGCCGAAACCCGGGCAAAATGGCAGCGCTGATGCAGCAAATGAGGCAGCAGAAGCAGGGATATGTCCTGCTTGCCCCGTATTTCGTTTTGTTTTTCATTTTTACGGCATTTCCGGTCTTGATGGCGTTTGCCTTAAGCTTCACGTATTTTAACGTGCTGGAGCCGCCGAAGTGGATCGGCTGGGACAATTACGCGACGTTGTTCATCAAGGACGAGGTGTTTCTGATCGCGCTGAAAAACACGCTCCTGTTTGCGGTGATTACGGGACCGGTCAGCTATATCGCCTGCTTTATGCTCGCATGGCTGATCAATGAACTGTCGCCGAAATTGCGGGCGGTGGTAACGCTCCTTTTTTATGCGCCGTCGATTTCGGGCAACGTCTATTTGATTTGGCAGGTTGCTTTTTCGGGCGATTCCTTCGGTTACGTGAATGCTTTTTTGATGAAATGGGGATTCATTCTGGAGCCGATCCAATGGCTGCAGGACCCGAAATACATGCTGTTCATCATCATGCTCGTCCAGCTTTGGCTGAGCCTCGGGACCGCTTTTCTCGCTTTTATCGCCGGCCTGCAGGGCCTTGACAAAACCTTGATCGAAGCCGGCGCGATCGACGGCGTGAAAAACCGCTGGCAGGAACTGTGGCACATTACCCTGCCGTCGATGCGCCCGCAGCTGATGTTCGGGGCGGTCATGCAAATTACGAGCTCCTTTGCGGTTGCCGACGTCGCGACCAACATGGCGGGATTTCCGAGCCCGCAATATGCGGCGCACACGATCGTGACCCATCTGAACGATTACGGCACGATCCGGTTCGAAATGGGGTACTCCTGCGCCATCGCAAGCGTTTTGTTCGTCATCATGTTGGGCACGAACATGGTGATCCAGAAACTGCTCAGGAAAGTGGGTGAGTAGATCCCATGCAGGCAAAACTTCAGCTGCGGCTGCGCAGGGAAAAGAAAGTAAACCGGTCGCTGCCGGCAGACATCGCCATTTTCGTGCTTTTGGCCTGCGCCGGGGCGTTTATGGCCGCGCCGTTCGTCTTTATGGTCAGCACCGCGCTGAAACCTTTGGACGAGATGTTCCTGTTTCCGCCGACGTTTATCGTTCGCCATCCGACGCTGGATAACTTTTATGATTTGTTTCTCATTTTCGCGAATTCCTGGGTGCCGCTGTCGCGGTATATTTTCAACACCTTTTTCGTCGCGTTTCTCGGGACGGCCGGGCATGTCGTCCTGGCTTCGATGGCCGCCTATCCGCTGGCCAAATTAAAGCTGCCCGGCGGCAACCTGTTGTTTACGCTCGTCGTGCTGTCGCTGATGTTCGCCCCTCAGGTCACGTCGATCCCGAATTATTTGACCGTCAGCTGGCTAGGACTGCTGAACACGTACTGGTCGCTGATTTTTCCGGCTTTCGCCACGTCTTTGGGATTGTTTTTGATGAAGCAGTTCATGGAGCAGATCCCGGACTCGCTGCTGGAAGCGGCCAAAATCGACGGCGCCAGCGAGTACCGCATTTTCTGGAACATCGTGATGCCGACCGTCAAACCGGCGTGGCTGACGCTGATCATTTTTTCGTTCAAAGGCTTGTGGGGAACCGGCACGGGCGGACAGGGCGCGTCGTTCATCTACAGCGAGCAGCTGAAAACGATGGATTACGCGTTCAGCCAAATTTTGTCGGGCGGTTTCGTCCGGTCCGGGCCGATGGCCGCGGCGGCATTGATTATGATGCTTGTGCCCGTAGCGATTTTCATCATGACGCAAAGCAACGTCATTCAAACGATGTCGACATCGGGGATGAAAGACTGATGGTAAGGGGGAGCGCGCTAGTGATCAGAAGATGGACGGTTTGGCTATGCGTTTTGGCGCTTCTTGCCGTCGGGACTCCGGTGAAGGCGGAAGCGCCGGACCACGGTTACAACTATTCGTACTGGAGGGAAGCCGAACCCGCGCCTTATCCGTATGTGGCGGAACAAACGATTTACGGCTCCGATTTGGGCATCGGCAATTGGAATGAGCCGCAGGACGTCTTTGTGGACGGAGACCGGCACATCTACATTGCGGACACGGGCAACAACCGGATCGTCCATTTGGACGAAAAGGGAAACTTGGCAGGGGTGATCGCTTCTTTCGACAACGGCGGAACCAAGGACACGTTCAATAAACCGAGCGGCGTTTACGTCGACCGGACCCGGCAGCATCTGTTCGTCGCCGACACGCAAAACGGACGGGTGGTCGAAATGGAGCGGAGCGGCAAGCTGATCCGGGTCTACGGGGCTCCGGTATCCGACATGATTCCGAAAGGATTTCAATATTTTCCGTTAAAGGTAGCCGTGGACAAAACCCAGAGGCTGTACGTTATCGCCCAAGGCGCATACGAAGGCATTATGGAGTTCGACGCCAAAGGGAGTTTCCGGGGGTACGTCGGCACGAACAAGGTCCGGTTCAGTCCCGTCGATTTGTTCTGGAAACGCTTTTCCACCCGGGAGCAAAGCAGCCAAATGCAGTTGTTCCTGCCGATCGAATTCGCCAACATGGATTTGGACGACAAAGGATTTATTTATGCCGTCTCTTCGGAAGTCAATGCGTCAAATCCGATTAAACGGATTAACCCGGGCGGAGAGGACGTCTTGCGGCGGGAAGGATATTTCGATCCGGTCGGGGACGTTTCCGCCATCCAGGTGGACGCGTCCAAGCAAAAAACGGTCCAAAACGCCGGCAGCTCGACGTTCATCGACGTCATATACGACGGGAGCGGCATGTACAGCGCTTTGGATTCAAGACGCAACCGGATATTCACGTACGACGGCGACGGCAACATGCTGTACCAGTTCGGCGGCGTCGGCATGAGCGAAAACCGGTTCCAAAAACCGACGGCCTTGGCGATGCTGGGCGACCGGGTGGCCGTGCTGGATGCCGGGATGAACCGGCTTGCCGTTTTTGCCCCTACCCGCTACGGATCGCTGATCCGGGACGGGGTGAAGGCCCATTTTAACGGGAAAGACGACGAGGCCGCCACGCATTGGGAAGAAGTGCTGAAGCTGAATGCCAATTTTGACATCGCGTATATCGGCATCGGCAAATCGCTGCTGCAAAAGGGCGAGAACAAGCAGGCGCTGCAATTTTTCAAGAACGGAAACAACCGCAAATATTATTCCGAGGCGTTAAACCGTTATCGTTCGGAATATTTATGGAACCATTTCGGAACCGTCATGAGCGTCGTGATCGGGGCGGCGGGAGCCTTGCTCGCGCTGCGGATCGTCCGGGCCCGGCGGAAGGCGGTCATCCATTACGCGGACACGGCCGCGTGGAGAATGCCGCTGCGCACGATGGTCCGCCCGTTCAGCAGCTTTTGGGAGCTGAAATACGAAAATAAAGGGAAAGTGGCCATCGCGTTATTCATATTGCTTATGCTGGTCGTCACGATGATACTGAAACGCCAGTACGCCGGGTTCGTCGTCAATTTCAACAAGCCGACCGAACTCAGCAGCATCGATGAGCTGAAATACATCATTCTGCCGTTTTTGCTGTTTTGCGTTTCGAACTGGTCGCTGACGACGCTGATGGACGGCGAGGGGAAATTCAAAGAAATCGTCACGGCGACCGGGTATGCGGCGCTGCCGCTCGTCATCGTCTTTTTGCCGCAAATCGGGATCAGCAATGTGATGACCGAAGCCGAAAGCCCGTTTTATTATTTGCTCGATTCCGTCGCGTATCTTTGGTTTGCCTGGCTTCTTTTCGTCGGCACGATGACGGTGCATCAATATTCGATCGGCAAAACCGTCGCGACGCTGTTTTTAACCGTGCTGGTCATGGCGTTTATCGTCTTCCTGGGCATTCTTTGCTTCAGCCTGGTGCAGCAGATGGCGACGTTCATTCAGGCATTGTACCGCGAAATCATCGTTCGTTTGTAAAGGGGGGAGAAACGGTTGAGAAGCAAAACGAGATGGTGGCTGGCGGGACTCCTCGGCGTGTGGCTTATCGCTTTTGCAAGCTTTCAGATCATGAAGCCCGGGGACGACCGCGAAGCGGCGGGAGCCGCCAAGGAGCCGGCCAGCCTGACCGGGGATCATAAACCAGTCGAATCCGCCCGTTTCGAAAGCAAAACCGAAGGTTTGAACCTGATGGCCGAAAACGAATACCTTGCCCTCTACATGGACCCGGAAACGACGGAAATCGCCGTCAAAGACAAACGAGGCGGGCGGACGTGGCATTCCAATCCGCAGGACCGGGACGAAGACAAAAAAGCGGAGGGAGTGAACCTTGAAAACCTGTCCGCGCAATTTTCCATCGTCTACAACAACGAAAAGGGGCAGACATTTTACGCGAACAATTATACCGAAGCGGTCAAGCGCAAGCAGTTCGAAATCCGAAAAACGGACGGGGGCGCCAAAGTCGTGTACCAGCTCGGAAATTTTCAGAAAGGACTCGAGGCGATTCCGCAATTCATTTCGAAGGAACGGATGGAACGGCTGATTTTAAGCAAAATCCAGGAGGAGGCCGTCAAATTCGAGATCGAGAAACGGTTTTTCCTCGATGAGGAAACCCAGGTCTACAAACGGAAGGAAATGCCCGAATATGTCGTCAAGGACGTCGTCGCGATCCTCGAATCCGTCGGTTACACCGCGCAAGAAGCCAAAAAGGACAATGAGATGAATCAGGCGGGCGAACAGCAGTCCGCCGCGGCCGCGAAGTTTACGATTCCGATCGAATACCTGCTGGACGGACCGAACCTGATCGTTCGGGTGCCCGTGGAGGAAATCCGGGATACGAAGCCGTTTCCGATCGAGTCGATCCAACTGCTCGAAATGTTCGGCGCCGCCGGGACGAAAGAAAACGGGTATATGTTCGTCCCCGACGGGTCGGGGGCGCTCATCCGGCTGAACAACGGAAAAACGGCCGCGCTGCCGTTCGGCATGCCGATATACGGCAAAGACCGGACCTTAAAAGAAAAAGCGGCGGAGGCGGAATTCAAGGAATTCACCGCGACGGCAAGGTTGCCCGTTTTCGGCATGAAAAAAGGGGACGAAGCGTTTTTCTGCATCATCGAGGACGGGGATGCGATCGCTTCGGTCCATGCCGATATCAGCGGCCGGGTCAACTCCTATAACCGGGTCAGCGCCCAATTTTTGCTGAAGCCGATGGAATTGTTCACGTACCGCGCAGGCAGCGTCAAAAAGGACAGCCCGATGTTTCCGGAGATGTACCGGGGCGGCATCAAGCTTCGTTACGCGTTTATGGCCGGGGAGTCGGCGGATTACGTCGGCATGGCTCGCTATTATCAGGATTATCTTGTGCAAAACGGTAAACTGACCAAGCTTGAAGCTTCCCAAGACACGCCTTTTGTGCTTGAACTTGTCGGCTCCATTCCGGTCCGCGACACGTTCCTTGGCATCCCGTACCGGTCCGTAAAGCCGCTGACGACCTTCAAAGAAGCCGAAACGATCCTCCGCATGCTGAAGGAAAACGGCGTCGGCAGCATCAAACTCCGTTATTCGGGATGGTTTAACGGCGGGCTGGCCCATCATTATCCGGACGATATCGACGTCGATGCCGCGCTTGGAGGAAATAAAGGATTCAAACAGCTGGTGGCTTACGCAAAGGCGCAAAACGTCGAGCTGTATCCCGACGTTTCCTTCCTGCAGGTTTACCGCAGCGGACATGGATTTAAGCCTTCGCGCGACGGGGCGAGCTTTTTGTTCCGGGATGGGATCGCGCAGTACAAGACGGATCCGGTGACGGCAAGCAGGGGCGATTTGGATTATTACCTGCTGTCGCCCAAAAAGCTGTCCGGGCTTGTGGACGAATTTTTGCGGGATTACCGGCCATGGGAAGCAGGCGGGATATCGCTGCGGGACTTGGGCGACAAGCTCCATTCCGACGTGACTTCCGGCGGGACGACCGATCGGCAGACAAGCGCGGCGCTGATCGGGGAAGCGGTGGAAATGCTGAAGGAGGGGGCCGGGAAAACGATGGTGAACGGCGGAAATGCGGGCGTGCTGCCCTATGCGGATGTCATCGTGAATGCGCCGACCCGGAGCAGCGGCCTCAACATTGCGGACGAAGAAATCCCTTTTTACCAAATGGTCGTGCACGGGTATATCGATTATTCGGGTTCGCCCATCAACCTGGACAGGGATCAAAGCGCCCGGGCCAGCCTGCTCAAGACGTTGGAGACCGGCTCGAGCGTGTATTATCAATGGTTTTACAAACAGGGGTCGGCCGTACGGGACACCGATTTTAACGATTTGTATTCGGCAAGCTACGAAGACTGGCTGGACGAAGCGGCGGATTATTACCGGGAAGCCAACGCGGTGTTGAAGGATGTGCGGAATCAGCGGATCGTCAACCACGAAAAATTGGCGGCCGGCGTATTCCGGACGACGTACGAAAACGGCAAAACCGTCACGGTCAACTACAACGCCTCGGCGGTTGCCGTTGACGGCGGCCTCCTGGAAGCCGAGAGCTACCGGATCGGCGGTGCAAAGCGATGAAAAGGAACTGGACGCTGTCGCAAAAAAAGTCGCTGCTAGGCGTGTTGTTTATCGGCCCATGGTTTTTGGGCTTCGTGTTTCTGTTTGCCGTCCCTTTGTACGAGTCGCTGGTCTACAGCTTTAACCATTTGACCGTCGCGATGAGCGGATTCGATACCAAGTTCGCAGGACTGCAGTTTTACAAGGAGATTTTTTACAAACACCCGACCTTTAACCGCGTGCTGCTGGACGCCGTGGCGGATCTATTGATCAATATCCCTTCGATCGTCGTTTTCAGCTTGTTTGCGGCAACACTGCTCAATCAGAAGTTCCGGGGACGGGTGCTGGCGCGAGCGATATTTTTCCTGCCCGTGCTGCTTGCCACGAATCTGTTGTCCATCGAGCAGAGCAGCAATTTGGCCGAAGTGGCGCAAACGGTGACCGGCGGGGGGGACGCGGGCCTCAAAAGCAGCGAGCTGGAAGCGCTCCTGCTGGAGTCCGGCTTCGGCAGCGGGGTGACGATGTACATCACGGGTTCCGTCAACCGCATTTACGAAATCATCAGCCATTCGGGCGTGCAAATTCTGATCTTTCTGGCCGGGCTTCAATCCGTGCCTCCCGCCTTGTACGAAGCCGCCAAAATCGAAGGCACGACGGGATACGAGGCGTTTTGGAAAATTACGTTCCCGATGGTGAGCCCGCTCATTTTGACGAACATCGTTTATACCGTCATCGACTCCTACAATTACAACCAATTAAGCGTGCTCATTAACGACACGGCGTTCAAGGCGCTGAACTTCAGCCTGAGCGCGGCGATGTCGTGGGCTTATTTTGCGGTGACTTCCATCATTCTGCTCGTATTGGTTCGCCTCGTGTCCCGAAAAGTGTTTTATTTCGATTGATCCAAGGCGGACCTGCATCTTTTTGGGTTCTTAAAGGAGGGAAAGGTTTGAAACAGGTTGTGGTTCAGGCGGCGGCGGGCGCCGCCCGTTTTTCCAGGGAAAAGCAACCGCTGCTCAAAATGCAGCATGCCGCATGGGTTCTGATTCGGGCGGTTTTGGTGACCGGCTTATGTTTCGTCATTATGTATCCGATATTTTTTAAAATTTCGATTTCCTTTAAAGAACGAGCGGATATGCTCGACCCGACCGTGCTGTGGATCCCGAAGCATTTTACGCTCGACAATTTCCGGTTTGCGGCCGAGACGCTGCATTATGCCGATACGTTTTTTAACTCGCTGTTCATTGCGCTGCTGACGACTTTGCTCCAGGTCCTCTCCTGCTCGCTGGCGGCCTTCGGTTTCGCCCGGCTCCGGTTCCGGGGGAGCGGCATCCTGTTTGCGCTTGCGGTGTTTACGATCGTCGTCCCGCCGCAGACGCTGATGATCCCGACCTATTTGAACTACCGCTTTTTTGACTTGGCCGGTCTTTTGTCGGTATTCGGCGGGCACGGCATCAACCTGCTGGACAGCTATTGGCCGTTCATTTTGCAGGCGGCGACGGGGATGGGGATCAAAAGCGGCTTGTTTATCTTCATATTCCGGCAGTTTTTCCGGGGAATCCCGAAAGAGCTGGAGGAAGCCGCGTATATCGACGGCTGCGGCGTATTTCAGACGTTTTACCGCATCATGCTGCCGAACGCCGTTCCGGCGATCGTGACGGTCTTCCTGTTTTCCTTCGTCTGGATGTGGAACGACAATTATTACGTGTCGCTGCTGCTGACGAGAATCAAGGTGCTTTCGACGATGCTGCCGACGATGTGGACGGCTACGCAGTTCGAGGACGGACTGTATGCTTATATGATCAAAAATACCGGGGAGCTGCTGTTTATCGCGCCGATCATTATTTTGTACGTGTTCGTGCAGCGGTATTTCGTCGAAAGCGTGGAACGGACCGGCATCGTCGGCTGACGGCTGCGGTTTGCGATAAAGTTATGCTTTTGTCGTTTGCAATCCAATCGGGCTGCCGCATATGCGGCAGCCCTTTGCGTTCCATTTCGCAAAAGCCGCCGGTTTCTGCAGAACTTTGTCTTTAGGTTTGCGTGATCTTGGTGTATCCTACTAATATGTGGAAGTTGATAGAGTGACTTTTCAGAGGAAAGGAGCTTGAAGGGCAACCCATATGTGGAAGTACATCCTTTTTCGGACGCTGCAATCCGTTGTCGTGCTGTTTGCCGTTTCAACAATTGCGTTCGTCCTCATGCATCTCATGCCGGGAAATCCATGGGCGAGCATCGGCATGACCGAAGAGCAATATAAGTGGGTGGATGAGCAGAAGCATCTTCATGGGCTGGACCTGCCGCTTTACGAGCAGTATTTTCGCTGGTTGAAGGGACTTGCAAAAGGGGATCTGGGCGTCGACTATAACTTTGTTCCGATCGACGATTACATTTGGTGGCATGCCAAAAACAGCTTTTTCCTTTTGGGCATCGCATGGCTCCTTACGCTTTTGGTCGCCATCCCGTGGGGAATACATAACAGCACCAAACCATACGGAGTTTCGGACAGAACGGCACTGTTTTTAAGCGTGATCGGATTCAGCGTTCCCGGCTTCGTGCTCGGTTATTGGCTGCAGCAGATTTTTGCGATGCAGCTTTTATGGCTGCCCCCGAGCGGCATGCACACGCCTTCCAAAGAGGGAGAGTTATGGGATTTGATCCAGCATATGATTCTTCCCGTGGCCACCTTGGCGATCGGCATGCTCGCTTATTATTTGAAGTTTGTCCGAGACGGCATGATGGAGGTGTTGGATGCCGGTTTTCTGATGACGGCGCGGGCGAAAGGAGCCTCGGAACGAAGAGTCATCTACGTCCATGCGCTCAAAAATGCGCTCATTCCCGTCATCACGCTCATTGCGCTCGACATTCCCGTCCTGATCAGCGGATCGGCCATCGTCGAAAACGTGTTCAATTGGCCGGGCCTGGGCACGTTGATGGTCACCTCCGCTTTGAAGCGCAACTTCCCCGTTTTGATCGCGATCATCATGACCGTTTCGGGGGTTGTCGTTGTAGCAAACTGGGCGGCGGACATGCTGTATACGTTGGTGGATCCGCGAGTGCGGGCGACGGGCAAAAAAAGCATGGCAAAATAAAGGAAAAGCCGGTTTGGGCGGCGGGAGGCTCGCCCGGACCGGCTTTTTGCCCGCCCTGAATTTGATGAAATATCCATGTTTGACTTTTTCTTCTTTATGCGTTTTGATCAGTATAGAGCATCCTTGGATCACGCTAACGTGTATTCTAAACATCGGTCTTGATATTGAAGCACGAGAAGGAGGCGTAAATCATGGAGCATCACGATCAGGCTAAGACGGCCAAAAAAACGGCCCTCGTTACGGGGGGCAGCCGGGGCATCGGACGCGGCATCGCGCTTGCTTTGGCGCAAGCGGGATACGAAATCATGATCACCCATTACCGGGATGACGTCATGGCCGAACAAACCGCGGAGGAAATCGAAAAATTATCCGGCCGCGCGTGCATCGTGCGCGAAGGCGATTTGACGGAAGCGGACGAAGCGGTGGAAACGGCGGCGGAAGCGGTGCGCACGATGGGGCAAATCGACTGCCTGATCAATAATGCGGGCGTCGGGATGTACGCTTCGATTACGGAACTGCCGCTGGAACATCTGGATTATACGATGCAGCTGAACTTTCGTGCCCCGATGCTGCTCATGCGGGAGGTTTCGAAGCATATGATCGCGGCCGGACGCGGAGGAAATATCGTCAACATCCTATCGACGCACGCCGAACGGGCGTATCCCGGAGACGCCGTATATGGAGGGATCAAAGCAGCGCTCAAGCGGGCGACCGAATCCGTCGCGCTGGATCTGTCGCCGTACCGCATCCGGGTCAATTGCATTGCTCCCGGCGGCATCCTCGTCCGGGACCCGGAACCTTCCGTAGACCAAATGGGCTCCCTCATTCCGCTCGGCCGGATCGGCATGCCGGAGGATATCGGCCAGGCGGCGCTTTGGCTTGTTTCCGAGCAGGCTTCCTATATTACGGGAATCACGATTCGGATCGACGGGGGACTGATCCTGCCGGGCATGCCGGAGGACGGAAAAAGCTCGTGGGGATATCGGAAAGTGGAACCTTTCCGGGTCAATTGACATCATCCGTTCATGAAAAAACGGCAGTCTCCCGTTGGGGGGGCTGCCGTTTGGCGCTTCACGAAACCGGACCCTTGGTTCATTGCTTGGGCAACGCGATGTCGGGAGCGCTTGGCATGCGGCGTTTGATTTGGTCCAAAATGCGCCGGGAAACCGTAATCGTGCGCGGGTAGGCGAATTCGTCCCGGAAATGCAGCGTAGTGCCGTCGATATTTGTAATTTTGTTCACATTGACGTAGAGATTTGAGGCGGCGCGGACGAAATTGGGCTGGGATTTGAGCGTAGCGAGTTCTGCGGAGGACAGTCTTTTTTTTATGATGTAGTTCCTGCCATGGAAAATAACCTGCTCCTGTGCGCCGGTTTTGAAGAAAAAGGCGTCGGTGACCGGATCGAAATCGTAATATTCGGTAATCACCTTATCGTTTTGGTTCATCTTGCAAAAGCCCCCTTTAGAAGATGATAGCTGTTAGCGCTTTCATTTTATCATATTTTTGCGCGGTGTATGCTATTTTTTTGTGAATTTTATGATTTTTTTTGTAAGCTTGGACAAAATCGGTTGATGCCAAACAAAAAACCGTCCTTCGTTCGTAACGAATCGATCGGACGGTTTCTTTGGCGATACTACGCGTTTTCCAAAATCGTATTTAATGTCGTGCGGTCAAGGCCCTTCACCAGTTTGATCAAAAGCTCCTTCGCCGCGTCGTAATCGTCGGTGTGGATGATCGAGGACGACGTATGGATGTACCGGGAGCAGATGCCGATGACGGTCGACGGCACGCCGATGCCGCTCAAATGGACCTGCCCGGCGTCGGTGCCCCCCTGCGACACGAAATACTGGTATTTGATCTTATGGGTGTCGGCGGTATCCTGCACGTATTCGACCAGGCCGCGGTGCGTCAGCATCGACGGGTCGAAAATGCGAAGAAGCACGCCTTGCCCGATGTGGCCGAAGGCGCTTTTATCCCCGGTCATGTCATTGGCGGCGCTTGCGTCAAGAGCGAAAAAGATGTCGGGCTGGATCAGGTTGGCGGACGTCCGCGCACCGCGCAGTCCAAGCTCCTCCTGTACCGTCGCGCCGCAATATAGCGTGTTCGGAAGCTTTTCCTTGTGCAGCGCCTCCAGCAGCTCGACGGCAAGGCCTACGCCGTATCGGTTATCCCACGCTTTGGCCATGATTTTTTTCGGATTGGAAAGCGGGGTGAATTCGCAAATCGGCACGATTTGCTGTCCGGGACGGATGCCGAACGATTCCGCATCCTCGCGGTTATCCGCGCCCACGTCGATGTACATCGCTTTGATGTCCACCGGCTTGCTGCGCTGCGATTCGTCCAGCAGATGCGTCGGAATCGAGCCGACGACGCCGATCACGGGTCCGTTTGGCGTCATGATCTGCAGACGCTGGGCCAATACGGCCTGGCTCCACCATCCCCCCAGCGGCTGGAAACGGATCATCCCGGCGTCGGTAATGCCCGTCACCATGAAGCCGACTTCGTCAAAATGGCCTGCCACCATGACCTTCGGTCCCTGCTCGTCGCCGCGGAGCACGCCGAACAAGCTGCCGAGACGGTCTTGAACGAATTCCTGCGTATACGGGGCCATCAAATCCTTGACGTATGCCCGAAGTTCTTTTTCAAAGCCCGAAGCGGCCGGAAATTCCGTCAGCTTGCGGAATAAGTCCATCGTTTTTTGGTCCATGCTTTTGATCTCCTTTGCGCTTTGCTATCCGGATGGATGCCATCCTCATTTCTTATGTACTTCCCATTTTTATAGTATGAACTCCGCGAAGCGGATTGTCCATGTTGCCGCGGTGAAGCACCTCCCGCTTTTTCCCGAATACGATAGATATAGATGAACGCCCTGATCAGGTGCAGAAGGGAGCATCATGCCATGGAGTTCATACAGATGAACAAAGCGGTCATCCTTGTTTGCGTACTGCTTATTTTGCTTGTCATCGTTTTGATGTGTTTCTGATTGCCACGATGGCGAAAATCAGGAAGCTTTTGGCGTAAAACGGCTGCCCGTGAAGCTTGCGAGGCGGCTGTTCGCCGTCAGGAAGCATTTGCGCAAAATACATAACTCTCCTTCGCATGACAAATAATAAGCCACATCGAGGGCATTCCAACACAGCCGGACCGCGTATTTTTCCGTGAGCCCAAAAAAGAGGAAGAGGGGGTATCGCATTTGCCTGCGAGCACTAAAAAAGGCGCAAAATTTTCGCTGGACAACCTTTCGAGCCAAGATTACAAAAGCATAGCGCAAAAACACGAGCCGAAGCGGAGCATATTCAAAAATTGCATTTTGGCTTTTCTGATCGGCGGGGCCATCTGTTTGCTCGGACAAGCGATTCAGCAGGCTTTTATGGCTTTGTTCGACATGTCGACGAAGGAAGCGGCAAGTCCGACGGTGGCGGTGCTGATCATCATTTCCGTGATCCTGACAAGCTGCGGGGTGTATGACAAAATCGCCCAGGTCGCCGGGGCGGGGACCGCGGTTCCCGTTACGGGATTCGCCAACTCGATGTGCTCCGCCGCCTTGGAACACAAAGCCGAAGGATACGTCCTCGGCGTAGGCGCCAATATGTTCAAGCTGGCCGGATCCGTCATCGTGTTCGGCACCGTCGCCGCATTTTTCGTGGGGCTGGTATACGCCATTTTCGGACTGGAGGGAGTGCATCACCAATGAGGCTCAAGGGCCAGACTTGGGAGTTTCAGGCGAAACCCCGCATCCTTGCAAGCGCGACGGTCGTAGGCCCCGAAGAAGGCCAGGGACCGCTGGCCTCCGATTTTGACTATATTTACGATAATCTCGAAATCAACGAAAAAACGTGGGAAAAAGCCGAACGAAAGCTGCTGGAGCAGGCCTCCCAGCTGGCCGTCGTCAAGGCGGGGCTGACGAAGGAGCAAATCCAGTTTTTCATCGGCGGCGACCTGATGAACCAGATCATCAGCAGCACGTTTGCGGCAAGGACGCTCGGAGCTCCTTATTTGGGCGTGTTCGGAGCCTGCTCCACCTCGATGGAAAGTTTGGCGCTTGCGGCGCTGCTCGTCGATTCCGGGGCTGCCGAACGGGTGCTGGCCGGAACGACAAGCCATAACTGCACGGCGGAGAAACAGTTCCGCTACCCCACGGAATACGGGTCGCAAAAACCGCCCACCGCGCAATATACCGTGACGGGCTCCGGCTGCGGCATCGTCGGCAAAAGCGGGAACGGACCGGTCATCGCCAGGGCAACCATCGGCAGGGTCATGGATTTGGGAGTCAAAGACCCGTTCAACATGGGCGCGGCGATGGCGCCGGCGGCAGCGGACACGATCGAGGCCCATTTTCGGGATACCGGATTGACGCCGGGACATTACGACCTGATCGTTACCGGGGACCTTGCATCCGTAGGCCTGCCGATCGCCAAAGAGCTTTTGCAAAAAGCGGGCGTCCCCATGGACGAGACGGAGTTCGGCGATTGCGGCCTGATGGTATACGACCGTCAAAACCAGACTTACGTGAGAGCCGGGGGCAGCGGCTGCGGCTGTTCCGCCGTCGTCACTTACGGACATCTGTTGAAAAAAATGGCCAATAAAGAACTTAAAAAGGTGCTCGTCGTGGCGACGGGAGCGCTGCTGTCCCCGCTGTCCTACCAGCAGGGAGAAAGCATTCCTTGCATCGCCCATGCCGTGGCGCTGGAAATGGAGGATTGACATGCAATTTTTATGGGCATTTATCATCGGGGGATTAATTTGCGTCATCGGGCAAATCATGATGGACGCGTTCAAGCTGACGCCGGCGCACACGATGAGCACGCTGGTGGTGGCCGGGGCGGTCGCGGACGGGTTCGGCCTGTACGACCCCCTGGTCAAATTCGCCGGCGCCGGAGCGTCGGTTCCGATTACGAGCTTTGGAAGCTCGCTTGTGCACGGCGCGCTGTCGGAGCTGCAAAGGGACGGCTGGGTCGGAATCGTGACCGGGATCTTCGAGGTGACGAGCGCCGGGATATCGGCCGCGATCATTTTCTCGTTTTTGGCAGCCTTGATCGTCCGTCCGCGCGGATAACCGCCGTGTTTTTCAAAACTCAACAGCAACAGCAAAGGGCTCTCCCTAGCAGCGTTAGAACTGCAGGGCGAGCCTTTTTTGCGTTGCGCGACCCGATGCAGGGGAGCGATTTGGGCGAGCCGGAATTTTTTGTTTCTTGATGTGTTCTTAAGCCCGGGGGAAGGGGAATGTCGAGGTATACGACGAATTTAGGAGTCCTGCACAATATACATTTCGGGAAAGGATCATGTACAATGTAAGATATATGCTTCTTATCTCAAGATTTAGCAATATTCGATGAACGATCATTCTCTTAATCCAACGATAACGAACGAAATAAGGAGGCACGGATCTATGCCCGTAAGCAGCGAATCCCTGCAAACCATTGCAGCCTTAAGAACGAACCTTGAATCCTGCATCTTAGGCAAAGCCTTTGAAATCCAGCTCTTGCTTACTGCTCTCCTGGCAGAAGGGCATATCCTGATCGAAGACGTCCCGGGAACGGGCAAAACCCAAATGATCAAGGCGCTGGCCAGATCCATGAGCGGCGATTACCGACGGGTGCAGTGCAATCCCGATATTCTCCCGAGCGACATTACCGGCGTATCGGTATTCCATCCCCGCGAAGAGAGGTTCTTTTTCCGTCCGGGGCCGGTGATGACGAACATCTTGCTCGCCGACGAAATCAACCGCGCGACGACAAAAACGCAGTCGGCCCTGCTTGAAGTCATGGAAGAACGGAACGTGACGGTGGACGGTGAAACGTACGAACTTCCCAAACCGTTTATGCTGTGCGCGACCCAAAACCCGATCGATTTTGAAGGAACATACATGCTGCCGGAGGCGCAGCTCGACCGGTTCATGATGAAAATCAGCCTGGGCTACCCGGATGCGGCGACAGAGCGAAACCTTCTCCTGAAGCATAAGCAGGGGCAGCCTGTCGACCAATTGCAGCCGGTAACCCGGATGGACAACATCGCGGAGCTTCAGAAGGAAGTCCGGAACGTGTTCATCGACGAAGCCGTTGCCGACTATCTCCTGAACATCGTCCGCGCGACCCGCAAGCATCCTTCCGTCATGCTGGGCGCCAGCCCGCGCGCTTCGTTGTCCCTGATGATGGCGGGCAAAGCCTATGCGTTCATCCAGCAAAGGGATTTCGTGCTGCCCGATGACATCAAGGTGCTTTCGCCTTTCGTCCTTTCCCACCGCATCATCCTGCGTCCGGAATCCCGCCTCGAACACGTCAGCGCGGAATCGGTCGTGAAACAGATTTTGCAGCAGGTTCATGTGCCTGTGGCGCTGGAGCGCTGATCGGAATGAAGGCGCTGCTGACGACCTTAAGACCGATTTTGCGGAATGTCCGTTTCTGGATCGTGCTTGCGGTATGGGCTGCCAGCCTGCTGTTCGTGCTGTTTCAAGGCGGGAAAACGTCGCTGATGCTCCTTGTCATGATCTCCGTCCTTGTCGCGTATTTGATCGCCGGCGGACTTGGCGGCATCCGGCGGGTGTACGGGCGGCGGACCCTCTCCGCCGGGCTCGAGCAGGACCACACGCTGCAGGCGGGTGAGCAGGTGAAGGTAAGCCTGAACTTTGCCGTGCCGGGATTTTTGCCGATGCCGTACGTGGTGATCCGCGAAGTCATGAAAAGGCATAACGGGGAGACGTGGTCGTTCGAGGAAAGCGTCATCCCCGATTTTCGCGGCGGCGGCGAGCTGGTATTCCAAACGCCGCCGCTGGAGCGGGGAAGGTACTATTTCACCGAAACCCAGTGCGTGACCGAGGATATTTTCGGCTTCGTCGAACATAAAGGCACGTTCCATGTGCCGGGACAATTTCGGGTGTTTCCGCGCACGGTGCCCATCCCGGGCTGGCAGATGATCGACCGGAATTCCAGGCTTGCCGGGCCGCAGCGGTCGATCGCTTCCCGCCGGGAAACGACGCAGATCAACGGCGTCAGGGACTATGTCTACGGGGATCGGATTTCGCGGATCCATTGGAATGCCACGGCCAAAACCGGATCCTGGAAATCGAAGGAATTCGAATACGATTCGGTGCCCAAAATCATGATCGTGCTGGACGCGATCTCCGGGCATTACGCTTCGGACAAGCAGTTTGAGCTCGCCGTGTCGACCGCGGCCTCGCTCATTCATTACGCCATGCAAAAGAGGCTGTGCCTTGGGCTGCTGACGGCGGGAGAGCCGACGAAAATGTTCGTTCCGAGCGAAAATCCGGGCGAACTTCAGCGGATGATGCATCATCTGGTGGACGTGACGTCGGACGGTTTCGGCGAACTTCAGCCCAAGCTGGAGAAACACGCGCGGCTCATCCCGTCCGGATGCCTGCTCGTCCTGATCAGCCCGGAAAGCGGCGGCAAAACGCTGGAAACGCTGCGTTGGGCCGGAACGCGCGGGTTTACCCCTTCCCATATCCTGGTCGGTTCGTCCGGCGATGCCGGCAAGGAAAACGGCTGGGTTTCGATGCTTAAAGCGGCGGGAACGTTCGGCTGCGCCGTTGCCGACTTAAAGGATCTGCCCGCGGCATTGGGAGGGGGAGCGGCATGAGCGACTGGCTGTCTTTTGCGAAAAAATCGCTGTTTTATTCCTTGTCCATGTTTTGGATTTGGATCATAGGCCAGCAATGGATCTTTTTTATGGATTTTACGTGGTTTGAGGAAACCAAATCGATCGTATGGCTGACGATTACGTTCGTTGCCGTCGCGGAAATGCTGCTTCCTATTAAAAGGATATACCGCGTTGTGCTTGAAGCCGTCGTTATTTTATACATCATTCACCGGGAGCTTGTCCGGTATTGGGTGTACACGCCTTCCGGCTCTTTTGCGGACAGGATCCGGCAGTACATCGAACATATGTCGCCTTACGTTTGGATTGCGCTCGGAGCGTGGCTGCTGATGGTGCTCAGCGCATCGCTTGTCGGCACGAAGCGCAGGATCCTTCTTTTTTCGGGGATGAACGTGATCGCGTTTTGCATTTTGGATTCCTTTACGCCCGTTAACCTATGGCAAGAGGTGGCATGGACGGTTTTCGCTTCGCTCGGCTGGCTCGTCAGCGAGCATTTCCGCCGGTTCCAGGCCCGTTTTCCGGCCGGATGGCGGCGCCTGCGGAAGTACCCGGCCAAAATCCTGATCCATGCGGCCGTTTTGTTTTCCGTCATGTTCATCGCAGGCGTCAGCATGCCGAACGTACCTCCGACGTTGACCGACCCATATACCGCTTGGATCGATACTTCGGGCGGAGCGGGGGGCGCGTCCGATGTCAGCGGCGAGCTCGATTCCGCCAAAGAGAGCAGTTCCTCGGGCTACAGCCGAAACGACAGCCGTTTGGGCGGAGGATTTAATTTCGACTATTCCCCCGTCATGCTGGTTCAATCCGACAAACGCGGCTATTGGCGCGGCGAGACGAGGCAGATTTACACGGGCAACGGCTGGTCGGACCAGGGCGGCAAAGGCGGCTACGAGGAAGTGGAAGCGGGGGAGCCGCTTCCGAGCGAAACCCCGCAAGCACCCGAAACCGAAAAGCTGGAGCAGACGGTGACGATGCTTAGCGATCAGGTTTATCCCGTGCTGTTCGGCGCTTACCATGTGTCCCAGCTCAAAAGCGTCGACAACGCGGATGGGGGAAAGTTGCTGTGGGACCCGCAGCAGTCGGCCCTGCACTGGACCACCTCGACCAAACAGCCGGAATATCCGAAAACGTATACGGTCGTTTCGGAGATCCCGGTCGTTCCGGAGGATGAAATCCGCCGCAAAACGTTTAAGCAGCTCTACGGCGACCATGGCGTCGACGACAGCTACCTGCAGATTCCGAGGGACTTTCCGGAACGGACGCGCAAGCTTGCGGAGCAGGTGACGGCTTCGGCGGATACGCCGTATGAAAAAATCGGTTTGCTGCAAAACTACCTAATAAACAATTTCCGGTATACGAACCAGCCCGATTTGTCCGCCAAAACGAGCAAGGATTTCGTGGACGGCTTTTTGTTCGAAGTGAAGGAAGGGTACTGCGATTACTTCTCCACTTCCATGGTGATGATGGCCCGTTCGCTTCACATTCCCGCTCGCTGGGTCAAAGGGTATGCTCCCGGCATGCAGCAAGCGGATTCGGACATGATGAACCGCCAGGGCGGCGATTTTCCGGACGGCGGGATCTATACCGTAACGAATGCCGATGCCCACTCCTGGGCGGAAATTTATTTCGGCCCTTACGGCTGGATTCCGGTCGAAGCGACGCCCGGCTTTAATATGCCGCTGCTTACGCATGCGGAAGACAGCAAGCCCGTCACCGTTCCGGAGGCCGTCGAGGAGCAGGAGCCCGAGGTGCAGAAGGACGTGCAACCCGCGGAAACCGCACCGCAGCCGTCCGGCATTTCCGGCGCGGTCGTTCTCTGGACCACGATCCTGATCGTCGTCTTGTTTGCCGCATATTCCGCATGGCTGCTGCGGATTCCGCTCCGCTTCCTGCTCGTGGGCTTCCGGACGGGCCGGAAACTGACGCCGGACCAGAAGGTCGTCGTTTTGACGGAGCGGTGGCTCCGGAAACTGAAGCGCAAAGGAATCCGCAGGGATTCGCACGAAACGCTGCGGGAATCGGTCAAAAGGTGGAACAAGGACATGCCTGCATTGGCTCCTTCCCTGAACCGGCTGCTGGCGCTGTTCGAGAAGGCAAGATACAGCCCCGCGGCCGTCACCGAAGACGAATGGAAACAAGTGCACATGGTCAGCCGGGAGCTTTGGGATGCGTTCAAAAAGACGCAGGATTTTGCGGCATGACACGCCGGTTTATACCTGGCGCCCTCGCGGGCGCTTTCTTTTTGGAAAAGCCCGGAAACGGGCGATTTGCTTTCATCGGATTATTTTGCTAACTACGCGGATTATGGTATAGTTTGTCCTATGAAACTGAGGTGACAACAACTTGTTTGAAATGTTTATCCCTAAACTAAGGGTGGATACCGTATTTGATATCGATTTGGAGGACCTATACGACAAAGGTTACCGGGGAATCATCACCGATCTGGACAACACGCTCGTCGGGGCCAAGGAACCGCTTGCGACTCCGGAGCTGGTCGCCTGGTTCGACCAGGTGAAAAAGATCGGGTTCAAGCTCGTCATCGTGTCGAACAACCGCATGGAGCGCGTGTCGGCGTTTGCCGCGCCGCTGAACATCGAATTCGTCCATGAGGCGCGCAAGCCCAGCAATGCGCCGTTCCGCAAAGCGATGACCATGATGGGGCTGACAGGTCAGGAAACGATCGTCGTCGGCGACCAGATGATGACCGACGTGTACGGCGGCAACCGCTTGGGACTTTTTACGGTATTGGTGCTTCCGATATCGATCGGCGACGAGGGCTGGGGGACGAGGATCAACCGCCGCCTGGAGAAAATCGCCTTGAGGCGCTTGCGTAAAAAAGGACTATGGCTTGAGGAGGAAAAACGTTAATGAAAGGTCCGATCGAAGGACAAAGCGTCCAAAAATGCAGCGGCTGCGGCATTGGGCTGCAGACGCTGAATCCCGAATTGCCGGGGTACATTCCGGAGAAGTCGCTGGGCAGGGAACCCGTCGTTTGCCAGCGCTGCTTCCGCATCAAAAATTACAACGAAGCGTCTTCCGTAACGGTGGATCAGGATGAATTCCTGCGGCTTTTGAGCCAAATCGGCGGCAAGAACGCGCTCGTCATCCATATCGTCGATTTGTTCGATTTCGACGGCAGCCTGATCTCGGGCCTTCAAAGGTTCGTGGGCAACAATCCCGTCATTCTCGCCGTGAACAAAATCGACCTGCTGCCAAAAGTGACAAACTGGAATAAAATCATTAATTGGGTCCGGAAGCAATGCAAGGAACAGGGGCTTAAAACCGAAGAGATCATCCTTTGCAGCGCCAAAAAGAATCAAGGCTTCGACCGGCTGCTCGATGCGGTAGCCGAACGCCGGGGCGACCGCGACGTCTACGTCGTGGGAGGCACCAACGTCGGCAAATCGACGCTGATCAACCGGTTGATCCGCGATTACAGCGACCTTGATCAGGAACTGACGGTATCGCGTTATCCGGGAACGACGCTGGACATGGTCAGCATCCCGCTGGATGACGGACATTTCATTATCGATACGCCGGGGATCGTATATCCATGGCGGTACAGCGAGCTTGTCAACCGCAAGGATTTGGGAACGATCATGCCGGAGAATCCGCTGAAACCGATGGTATATCAGCTGAACGAGGGACAAACGCTCTTTTTTGGCGGCATGGCCCGTTTTGACTTTATCCAGGGTGCCCGGCAGTCGTTCACCTGTTATGTCAGCGGCCGGCTGAACATTCACAGAACGAAGCTGGAGAAGGCGGACGCCCTCTACAAGGAGCATGCGGGAGAGCTTTTGTCTCCGCCGGATGCCGATCATCTCGGCGAACTGCCGGAATGGACAAGGCATGAAATCCGCGTGCCTAAAGGCAGCAAGCTCGATCTGTTCGTTTCCGGCCTGGGCTGGATTAAAGTCAACGGCGATCAAGGTGCCTTGACGGCCATCCACGCGCCGAAAGGCGTCAAGGTGGTTGCCAGACCGTCTTTGATTTAAGCGTAAGCTTTCGGAAAGATTACGGAGAGGCAGGATGAAGACATGGTAATCGAAACGGATTTGCTTGCAGGCACCGGCTCGCTGCTGCTCGGCGTGATCGGGGACCCGATCTCCCACTCCAAATCGCCGGCCATGCATCAGGCCGCGCTGAAGGCGCTCGGGGTGCCCGGGTCCTACGTTCCGATGCACGTCAAAAGCGGACAGGTGGGTGACGCGATCGCCGGGATCAAAGCCCTCGGCTTTAGGGGGATCAACGTCACGATCCCGCATAAGCTTGAGGTGATCCCGCACTTGGACCATCTCGACGAGACGGCTCTCCGGATCGGCGCGGTCAATACGATCGTGAACGACAAGGGCGTCCTCACCGGATACAACACGGACGGGATCGGTTACGTTCGCTCGCTGAAAGAAGAGGCCGCGCCCGATCTCAAAGGAAAAAAAATCATGGTGATCGGGGCGGGCGGCGCGGCCCGGGGCATCATCTACGCTTTGTCGCTGGAAGGCCCGGACCGAATCTGCGTGGCCAACCGGACGGCCGACAAGGCGGAAGCGGTAGCCGCCGAGTGGAAGGACCTTGCGGATATCCGCGGGATATCCATGGAGCAGCTGCCTGCGTACTTGCGGGATGCGGATATTTTAATCAATACGACTTCGGTCGGGATGCACCCGAACGTGTCGGACACGCCGGTGGAGGCGGACCTCGTACCGGACGGAATCGTTGTCAGCGACCTCATCTACAACCCGCTGAAAACGAGGCTGCTTGCGGAAGCCGAACAAAAAGGCTGCACCGTGCACGGCGGGCTCGGCATGTTCGTCAATCAGGGCGCGTACGCGCTCGAATACTGGACCGGGCTGCCGGCTCCGGTGGCCGCGATGCGAAACGCGGTGCTGAAGAGTATGTCGGAATAGACCCTTTTCGGGGAACAATAGAAGTACAGTCGAATATTAAGGAGTTATGATCATACATGCTAACGGGTAAGCAAAAACGTTATCTCCGGTCCCTTGCGCACCACTTGGAGCCGATCTTTCAAGTCGGAAAGGGAGGAACCAACGAACAGCTGGTGCGCCATATCAACGAAGCGATCGAGAAACGGGAATTGATGAAAATCAGCGTGCTGAACAACTGCATCGAAGACAAACACGATATCGCCGCGGAACTGGCGGAAAGCACCGGGTCCGAACTGGTGCAGGTCATCGGAAGCACGATTATTTTGTACAAAGAATCCAAAGACCACAAAACGATCGAATTGCCATAAAAGCGGGAGGGTTTCACCATGAAGGTAGGCATCATGGGCGGCACCTTTGATCCGATTCATATCGGCCATTTGCTGGCCGCCGAAGCGGCAAGGGATTCGTTCGGGCTTGACCAGGTCTGGTTCATGCCAAGCCACATCCCGCCCCACAAGGAACAGGCCGGAGCATCGGGAGAGGACCGGCTCGGCATGGTGGCCGAAGCGATTTCGGACCACCCCTGCTTCCGCACGTTGGACATCGAAATCAGGAGGGGCGGCGTTTCCTACACCATCGACACGGTGAAGGAAATCCGCAGCTCTTTTGAAGGCATAGAATTTCATTTTATTATCGGCGCCGACATGGTCAACTATTTGCCGAAATGGGAGGGCATCGAGGAGCTGGTGAACCTGATGACCTTCATCGGCGTGGGCCGGCCGGGGTCGACGCTGGACCTGGATGCACTGCCCGGTTATTTGCAGGGCAAAGTGCATCTGGCAGACATGCCCCAGGTCGATATTTCATCGACCGAAATCCGGGAAAAGCTGGCCACGGGACATTCGATCCGCTATATGGTAACGGACAGCGTCTACGACTATATCAGGAGGAGAGGACTGTATGGAATTCAGCCGCGAAGAACTGATTAAATCGGTTTCGGAGCAAATGCCCGCCATGCGCTGGAAACATACCCAAGGCGTCATGGAAACGGCCGTGAAGCTTGCGGAGCAATACGGGGCCGATCCGGTCAAAGCCGAACGCGCCGCGATATTGCATGACGTCGCCAAATATTGGCCCGTCAAGCAGATGGAGGCCGTGATCCGGGAAAACGATTTGTCCAAGGATCTGTTGTTTTACGACAAATCGTTATGGCACGCCGAGGTCGGGGCGTTTGTCGCCAAGCGCGATTACGGCGTGGACGATCCGGAAATTCTGGACGCCATCAAATATCATACATCGGGGCGAATCGGCATGACGCTGATGGACAAGGTGGTTTGCCTTGCCGACTATATCGAGCCCGGAAGGGATTTTCCCGGCGTGAATAATATCCGGCAACTGGCCCAACATAGCCTTGAAGAGGGGTTGGTCGCCGGGTTCGATTCCACGATCAGCCTGCTCGTGTCGCGGCGGCAAATCATCTATCCGCTGACGGTTTTTGCCCGCAATGATCTTATTAAACAGTTGGAGGCGAATTCATGACCCTTACATCGGAACAATTGTTAAACCTGGCAGTCCAAGCTGCTGAAGATAAAAAAGCAATGAATATCGTGGCGCTCGATTTGAAAGGCGTATCGCTGATCGCGGACTATTTCGTCATTTGCCACGGGAACTCGGATACGCAGGTCCAGTCGATCACCACGGAAATCCGCAAACGCGTTCAGGAAGCCGGCTCGGAAATCCGGGGGATCGAAGGGATGAATTCCGCGCGTTGGGTGCTGATCGACCTTGGGGACGTGATCGTTCATGTCTTCCACCGGGACGAGCGCGACTACTATAACATCGAACGCCTGTGGTCGGACGCCAAGGTCGTGGAAACGGTATGAGCCCGATTGCAGGAACGATCCAAACCTATGAGGTCATGCGCGAGGTTTCGCCGTACGGGTACTTTTTGGATGCGGACGGGCAGGATCTGCTGCTGCACTATTCGGAGCTGACGCGGGAGATCAAGCCGGGCGACCGGGTCGAGGTGTTTATTTTTTACGATACCGAAGACCGTCTGGCCGCGACGATGAAAAAGCCGTATTTGACCCTTGGGGAAATGGCGAAGCTGGTCGTGGCCGACGTCCACCCCCGGCTCGGCTGTTTTCTCGAAATGGGGCTTGGCCGCCAGCTTCTGCTGCCGGTTCGCGAGCTGCCCGAAATGAAGGAGCTTCGCCCGCAGGTCGGCGACTCGGTATTCGTCATCATGGAGCATGACAAGCAGGGGCGCCTCCGCGCCAAACTGGCGGGAGAGCAGGAACTGTCGCAGCACGCTTTCAGGGCGCCGGGCTCCTGGCTGAACCAATGGTTCAAAGCCACCGTATACCGGCCGCTGCAGATGGGCACCTTCGTGATCGTCGACGGCGGCGTGGTCGGTCTCGGCGTCATCGGCATGATCCATTCCTCGGAGCGGGTCAGGCTGCTTCGTCTGGGCGAGGAAGTGGACGTTCGCGTAAGCCATATCCGCGAGGACGGCCGCGTCAACCTCTCCATGGCCCAGCGCAAGGAGATCGGCCGCGACGTCGATTCGGAGCGGATTTTGGCCTTCCTGAAGGAACGCCCTTCGGGAGGGATGCCCTATTCCGACGCAACGCCTCCGGACATTATCAAACAGCGCTTCGGGATCAGCAAGTCGGCCTTTAAGCGGGCCCTCGGCAAGCTGATGAAAGAAGGGCTGGTCACGCAAAAGGAAAGTTGGACGTATTTGGCGAAGCCGGATCAGGATCGGCAAGGCGAATAGCCTTCCCCTGTTTCCGGCGCGAAAGTGAAAAGAAAGTGCGGTGGCATCATGTCTTCTTACCGGAAATTTGCATATGTCTATGATCAGTTGATGGAGGACATGCCTTACCCCGATTGGCTCCGATTTGCCCGGGAGGCTTGGGAGAAGCATGGAAGCATGCCCAAAAGCGTCGTGGAGCTGGGGTGCGGCACGGGCAGCATCACGATACCGCTCGTCAATTCGGGCTTCGAGGTCATCGGGATCGACTTGTCGGCGGACATGCTGTCCGTGGCCAGAAGGAAAATGGAAGGCACGTCCCAAGGCAGCAGGCTTTACCGCGAAGGCTCCATCCGTTGGGTCCAGCAGGACATGAGGGAATGGGAAGTCCCGGAGCCGGTGGACGCGGTGATTTCTTTTTGCGACTGCTTCAGCTATTTGCTGGAGGAGCGGGACGTCGTTTCGGCATTTGCCCATACGTATCAGGGGTTGAAGCCGGGGGGGATTTTCCTGTTCGACGTGCATCACCCGAACACGATCATCCGCTATGCCGAGGAGCAGCCTTTCGTGTGGGACGACCGGTCGGTATCGTACATCTGGACATGCGAGCTGGACGCTCCCCGCTGCGAGATCGAGCATCATTTAAGCATTTTCGCCAAGGAGGACCAGAGCGATTTGTATCGCCGGTTCGAAGAAACGCATGTGCAGCGCGCCTACGATCCGGAATGGATGAAAACGGAGCTGGTGAAGGCGGGTTTCCGGGACGTCAAATGTTATGCGGATTTTAAGTGGGTGGAGCCCGGAGACGATGCCCAAAGGCTGTTTTACGTCGCGGTTAAATAGATTGGCTACAAAAGGATAGAACGAGCCGGCCGTTGGAAATTGCATTTCCGGCGGGCCGGCTTTTTTGTTACTCAAAAGGTTTATGTTCCGTCAGTCCCCGCAATCTTCTGAATCGGTGTTGAAGCTGCGCCCCTATTTACAGGGTTAATCTGGATGGTCGTTATGCTGCGCCCGCTATTCGCTCGGGAGGAAACACGGAAGTCCGCGCCGAATACATACGTCGAACGGATGACGGAGTAAGAGGAGGAGTGGGCGTGACAGAAAACGCGGGAGAAGTTACGATCAGGGAGATCCGGCCAACCGATTATCGCGACGTTTATTGGCTGAACGTGGATTTCAACCCTAATTTCCGCACGTTTTCGGAAGAGAGGGTCAAGCGGCGGATCGAAATCATCGCAAGCAAAACCAAAGACGTCGTTTTTGTTGGCGAACGGGACGGCCAGGTGATCGGATACATCCACGGAAGTCCATATGAGCTGCTTTTTTCGGACTCCTTGGTTAACGTTTTGGGGTTTGTCGTTAAAAAGGAGCTTCGCAATCAAGGAATCGGAAGCTTGTTGATCGGAAGGCTTGAGCAGTGGGGGAAGGATAACGGATTTTCCGGGATAAAGCTGCTGTCCCATCCCAGCAGAACGCAGGCCCACCGGTTTTACGAAAACCGCGGCTACGTTTTTACGAAGGACCAAAAAAATTTCATCAAAACTTTCTTCTGACGCACGGCATTAGACTTTAGGAGAAGGAAGCCGAAAAAGCGATAGTGTAAAATCTCTGTGGGTGTAGGAATTGGAAAAAGCGGATATAGAAAAAGAGCTTCTCCCTTGGTAAAGTGATGTTTGACGCACAACACACCAAGAAGGAGGAAGCTCCTGTGAGCCACTTTACCACAATAATGCCGACGATGAAAGAGATTGAGCAATGGATTTTCCGGAAAATGCAGGAGGAATTCGCTCGTGCGATGAAGCAGGTGCTGGAGGCGCTGGATCAGCAGATCCTGGAGCAACGGGACCGAGAGCGTTATCGAGTAAAGGACGAGCGTGAAACAAGCGTCAACACAGTGTTCGGGAATGTGCGCTTTAAGCGGAGATTGTACTGTGACCGTAGAAGCGGCAAACACGTGTATCTGCTGGATCAGCTGTTGCAATTCGAAGGGCGCGGGAAAGTCAGTCCGCATTTGGAAGAGACAGCAATCGCATTCGCAAGCCAAGGACCGTCGTACCGGGACAGCGCAAAGCGGCTGGAGCAGCTTTTGGGCTACAATGTGCTGAGCCACCAAGCGATCAGGGAAAAACTGATGGAGCGTGCGCAACAGCCGATGCCAGCGGTGAAACGGCGCGCTGCCCGCGTGCTGTTCGTGGAAGTGGATGGGCTGTACACGAAGCTGCAGCGGAGCAAAAAGCGCGGGATGGAGAACGCAATTGCAGTCGTACACGAAGGCTGGGAGAAGAACGGCAAGCGGGTACAGCTGAAGAACAAACAGCATTACCTGCATACGAGCGGCGGCGACTTCTGGGAAGGGTTCGGGGACTTTCTGGTGGAGCGTTACGAAATCGACGAGAACACGTGGCTTGTGGTGAACGGAGACGGCGCGGCGTGGATCGGGGAATGTACATCCTACTTTCACCAATGTCTGTACATGCTGGACCGCTTTCATGTGGCGCGTGATTTGAAACGCTTTGTTGGTCATTTGCCGCAGGTGTGGGAGACCGTGAGACGGTCTTTGGCCAAACAGGATGCAGCCGCGCTTATGGCGGTCCTGGAAGGCGTGTCGGAGCAAGAGATAGCGGAAGAGAACCGGAAGGATTGGAAGCCGTATAAAAGATTTCTAAAGCGGCATGAGAAGCATTTGGACGACTACCGAAAAACACTCCAGGCGAAGGGGATCGACACAAGCGGCATGCGCCCGATGGGAAGCGCGGAATCGCAGATGCGTATATTCGCCAAGCGGACGAAGCGTGGCGGGTACAGTTGGAGTGAGCGAGGCGTCAGGGCGATGCTGAGGACGATGATGAGGATTCAAGAAGCGGGCACGGTGGTAAGAACGGTTGAAGGACAAGCGAGTAAGCAGGCAACGCCGCAGCAGTCGATAAACATGCGGCAATTGCTCAAGAACGTGACGCAACCGGTCAAGGGTTGTATCGCTGGAATGATTCGCATGCTGCAAGGACCGAAGCAAAGCAGCACAACGGGTATGGCACTCAAAGCACTTCGCGGATAACGGCAAAAAATTCTGACAAATCACTTGTGTTTGATGAAAGAACGAAGCAAAGCGCTTACAAGGAAGAGGTTCCTTCGGGGTTCGCGTTCCAGGCATCTTAAATGACTGCCCACGCTAGCTTGACACTGACCGAAAAAGCGAGCGGATTGACTAGAATTCGGGTTTTATATATAATATGACTTAATGTTTGACAACAATTTCATGACATGATGGCAATGATGAGGGGTAGTAGTTTCGGCGGTGTCACCCAGAGAGCCGGCGGTCGGTGCAAGCCGGTTGACGAAGCGGAATGAACTCGCCTCGGAGTCATGGTTTGAACGGGGGACGGATGAACCCTCCTTTCGTGAAAAACCATCGCCTCACCTCCGTTAAGGGTGCAAAGGGAGCGGAAGCAAAGCATGTTTTCCGCTAACTAGGGTGGTACCACGGGAATCAAACCTCTCGTCCCTAGCGCTAATACGCTATGGATTGCAGAGGTTTTTTTAATGAGATTCACGCGAATGATGCGGCCGCGCAAGGCGTCCGCCTGACTGTATGAGGGGGCATTAGTAGATGAGTGACAATCAGCAGGCTCAGGGGTATCATCCCCAGTCGATCGAGCCGAAGTGGCAAAAGTATTGGGATGAGCACCATACGTTCAAAACGGGCGAAGATCCCGGCAAACCGAAATTCTATGCGCTGGACATGTTTCCGTATCCGTCCGGCGCCGGCCTTCACGTAGGCCATCCGGAAGGATATACGGCGACCGACATCGTATCCCGCTATAAAAGAATGCGCGGCTACAACGTGCTTCATCCGATGGGATGGGACGCGTTCGGCCTGCCGGCCGAGCAGCACGCGCTCGATACGGGCGAACATCCGCGCGACATCACGGTCAGAAACATCAACAATTTCCGCCGCCAGATCAAATCCCTCGGGTTCTCCTACGACTGGGACCGCGAGATCAGCACGACGGATCCGGAATACTACAAATGGACGCAGTGGATTTTCATCCAGCTGTACAAAAAAGGCCTCGCTTACGTGGCGGAACTTCCCGTGAACTGGTGTCCGGCTCTGGGCACGGTGCTTGCGAACGAAGAAGTCATCGACGGCAAAAGCGAACGCGGCGGCCATCCGGTCATCCGCAAGCCGATGCGGCAATGGGTGCTGAAAATCACCGAATACGCCGAGCGCCTGCTTGAAGATTTGGAGGAGCTCGACTGGTCCGAAAGCATCAAGGACATGCAGCGCAACTGGATCGGCAAATCCAAGGGAGCCGAAGTGAATTTCGCCATCGAAGGCCATAGCGGCCAGTTGACGGTATTTACGACGCGTCCGGACACGCTGTTCGGCGCCAGCTACTGCGTGCTGGCTCCCGAGCATGAGCTCGTGGCCGAAATCACGACGCCGGAGCAGCAGGAAGCGGTCAAAGCGTACCAGGACCTTGCCGCCCGCAAAAGCGATCTGGAGCGCACGGATCTGGCCAAGGACAAAACCGGCGTATTCACGGGCGCCTATGCCGTCAATCCGGTCAACGGCGCGAAACTGCCGATTTGGATCGCCGATTACGTCCTCGCGGGTTATGGAACGGGGGCCATCATGGCGGTGCCGGGCCACGACACGCGCGACTGGGAATTCGCGAAGCAATTCGGCCTGGACATCATTGAGGTCGTCAAAGGCGGCAACGTGCAGGAAGAGGCTTACACCGGTGACGGCGAACACGTCAATTCCGGATTCCTGGACGGGCTGGGCACCGAAGAAGCGATCGCCAAAATGATCGCATGGCTCGAAGAAAACGGCAAAGGCCAAGGCAAAACGACCTACCGCCTGCGCGACTGGCTGTTCAGCCGCCAGCGTTATTGGGGCGAACCGATTCCGATCCTGCACCTCGAAGACGGAACGATGAAAACCGTGCCGGAAGACCAGCTTCCGCTGATGCTGCCGGACATCGACCAGATCAAGCCGTCGGGAACCGGGGAATCCCCGCTTGCGAACGTGACCGAATGGGTGGAAACGGTGGATCCGGAAACCGGCATGAAAGCGCGCCGCGAGACCAACACGATGCCGCAATGGGCCGGAAGCTGCTGGTATTACCTGCGGTTTATCGATCCGCACAACAAGGAAGCGCTCGTTTCGAAGGAAAAAGAGCGCGAGTGGATGCCGGTCGACCTCTACATCGGCGGCGTCGAGCACGCGGTGCTTCACCTGCTGTACGCCCGTTTCTGGCATAAAGTGCTTTACGACCTGGGCGTGGTCAGCACGAAGGAGCCGTTCCAAAAGCTGGTCAACCAAGGCATGATCCTGGGCACGAACAACGAAAAAATGAGCAAATCGCGCGGCAACGTCATCAACCCGGACGAAATCGTCGAAACCTACGGAGCGGATACGCTCCGCATCTATGAGATGTTCATGGGGCCGCTGGAAGCGACGAAACCTTGGAACGAAAACGGCGTGGAAGGCGCGCATCGCTTCCTGTCTCGCGTATGGCGCCTCGTCGTCAACGACGACGGCAGCCTGAATCCGAAACTGACGGACGGCGAAGGCAGCGACGATTTCAAACGCGTATGGCATAAAACGATCAAAAAAGTGACCGAAGACATGGAGCATATGCGTTTTAACACGGCCATCAGCCAGCTGATGATTTTCATTAACGACGCGTACAAAGCCGACTCGCTTCCGCGCAAAGCGATCGAGGACTTCACGCAGCTGCTGTCGCCGTTTGCGCCGCATATCGCCGAAGAGCTGTGGGAGCGCCTCGGGCACGAGGGATCGATCACGTACGAACCATGGCCTGTTTTCGACGAAGCTTGGACCGTGGATGCCGAAGTGGAAATCGTGATCCAGGTGAACGGCAAAATCGTACAGCGCGCCAAAATCGCCAAAGACATGAGCCAGGAGGCCATGCAGGAGTTCAGCCTGTCCCAGGAGAACGTGCAGGCAGCCATCGCCGGGAAGACCGTGCGCAAGGTGATTGCGGTTCCGGGCAAGCTCGTCAATATCGTAGCGAACTAAATGCATATCTTGAGGATGCCGCGAAATCCCGAGCTCGTCCAAAGCTTGGCATAAACGCTGCGGCATCCGAAACAGGGTTTAAAAGCATTAAATCCCCGTACAATCGTACGGGGATTTTTGTTTCCCAAGCCCTCTTGGACAAGGATGAACCTGATCCGGCTAACGGACTTGCGGTGTCTGGAGGAGCATGCACGGCTATGTTTTCGTATCGCTCATGAGTTCGTCGCATTTATTCAAATCCTCTTCGTATTTGGCATGGGTGGTGGCGATCAATTGATGAAACACGCCGTTCAAGCTTTGCCTGAGCAGCGCAAGCGCTTCGGCGGTGATGCCGCCGGGCACGGCGACCCTTTCCTGAAGGTCCAGAGGATGGAAACCGCCTTCCGTGAGCAGCTTGCCTGTTCCAAGCAGCATTTCCCCGGCCAGGGAGATGGCTTGTTCGCGCCCGATCCCGGTCATTTCTACGGCGGCTTCGACCCATTGGTCGAGGAAAAAGCTGATAAATGCAGGGCCGCAGCTGGAGAAATCCGAGGAAATACGGACATGCGACTCCTCGATTTCAAGCGGTTCGCTGATGGCGCCGAGCAGCTTTTCAAGCACGAGCCTGTCTTCCGGAGCGATGCGGGTGCCGTACATGCATAAGGAAGCCCCGCTTAAGGTCAAATGCGTGATGCTCGGGATCACTTTGGCGATTTTGCAGGCAAGAGCTTGTTCCAGATGACGAATTTGCACCGGGCTCGTAATGGACACCAGCATCTGGTCCTGCTTGACTTCATCTTTGATCTCTTCCACTAAGGCTTTATACTGAAGCGGTTTTACGCATATGAATACGATATCGCTGTTTTTTACGGTTTCCGCGTTGCTGCTGCATACGTTTAGACCGGGGTGGCGCTGAGCGAGCAAAGCGACTTTTTCTGCCGTACGGTTGCTGGCGAAAACTTGATTTGGCATAAGCGCACCGGAAGTCATGAAGGCGTCGATCAACACGCTTCCCATACTGCCGGTTCCGATGAATCCCACCTTCATATGCTTTCCCTCCTTTCGTGCTTTACGGTAACGGCGCAGTCCTTCTTTTTAATGTATGCAGGTGGGCCTGTACGTCATGACGGTTTTCAGCAGGAAGAGGCTTTTGCCGGACGCCTTTATTGGCAGCGCAGGATTATCCCTAGTCTCGCGGCAGGATCGAAACGGGGTCGGCCGCAGTTTATTAAAAAATGAGGTGTTCGTATGAAAAAATGGACGCTGGCGATCAGCGCATGCTGCGCGATATTGGGAAGCGCAGCCATCTTGCTTTCAGGCCTCAAAACCGAAAAGGGCATCGAGGGCTGGGAGCCGTTAAACAACAATCTCGCAAGCGCTTTGGAAGGGGAGCGAATGCCGGAGTCGAAGAGCGGCGGCGGGCAAGACCCTTCCGGGGCCGGAAAAACCGGGAAGGAAAACATCGGCGCGGAAAACGCCGCAAGTGCTGCCCAACCCCGGCAGCCCAAGCAGTCCGTGCAAACAGAGCTTCAGACCGGCCAGGCAACAGCTTCGGCACCGGAACTGCAAGCGGGCAGCAACGTCGCCGCCAAAACGGGAACTGGCAGCCCTGCCGGGGAAGCTGCGCCGCCCGGACCCGGGAGTTCGCCTGTACATGCCGCGCCCGACAAGGCCGCCGGAGACCTGGAAACGAACTCTCCGGAAGGCCCATCGGGTCCCAAGGTCAATATTAATACCGCCCAGGCTGCCGAACTGATGACCATTCCGGGCATCGGCGCCAAAAAAGCGCAGGCGATCATCGATTACAGGAACGAACGCGGGCCGTTCAAGAGGGTCGCGGATTTGGACAAGGTAAAGGGGATCGGCCCGAAGATGCTTGAAAAAATAAAGCCTTACATAGAGCTTTAGCCCGGAGATGTGCTACAATAAGACAAACATTCTATGACAAACAAGGTGATAACAGGTGAACGTCGAAACACGAAAAGACTGGGATACATACTTTATGGACATTGCTTACATGGTGTCGACGCGTTCCCGCTGTCCCCGCAGGCATGTCGGGGCCGTGCTCGTTCAGGGCAAAAAGCTGCTCGGTACGGCATACAACGGCGCGCCGATGGGCGTTCCCGATTGTTCGGAGGCCGGCTGCATGATCGCGGAGGAGATCGAAATGATCGAGCAGGACGGCAGGCAGGAAATGGTCAAAAAGCAGCGCTGCGTGCGCACGATCCATGCCGAGCAGAATCTGCTGCTGTTTACGGACCGGATCGACCGGGAGGGCAGTTCGGTATACGTGACGGACGAGCCGTGCTGGACTTGCGCCAACATGCTCGCGAACAGCGGCGTGACGGAAATCGTGTTTCACCGTGCCTATCCGAAGGATTCGGATAAGGTGACGGAGATGATGAAGCAGAAAGGGATCGTTTTCCGCAAACTGTCATCCTACGAACCACCGCGCGAAACGGTCATGACCGTTTGCAATTAACGAAAATATCGATTGTCCATGATATGCTTTTCGAGGAAGGACCTCTGCCAAAGCGGCGATTGACCGCAGGCAGGGGTTTTTGTTTTTTACTCGCGATGAGCCGGATAGGAGGAGTGAATGAACGTGAAGGGAAGGCCTTTAATCGTCGGAACGGCCGGTTGGCTGGCCGGGAGCAGCCTTGCTAGCGTTTTTTCGGACGCGCGGCTGCTTTTCATCTGGATGGGACTGACGCTTCTGCTCGCCGCTGCCGTGCTGCTGCACCGGAAGCTGTTGCGGAGCATGCTGATCGCCTGGATCGCGGTAACCTTGTCGGGCGCATACTGGCTGTGGCATGACGCGCGGAACGTCACGGCCCTGCCGGAGGCGCTGGCTGCGGCTGCGGACGAATTAAACGGGATGCCGCTGCATGCCGAGGGGGTCATCGTCTCTTCCGTCGACGTGGACGGGGATCGGGCGGACTTCCAGGCTGAATTGCGGAAGGCGAGCCGAAGCGCGGAGGGGCATGGGGGCAGGGGGTTGCCGCCGTCCGAAGGATTTCGGGAACGCGTTATGGTTCAAGTCAAACTTCTAAGCAAGGAGCAGCAGGACGCAGCCCGCAAGTGGCAGCGGGGAGACCAGGTCAAGCTGGACGGGACGCTGGAGCTTCCCGGAAACGCCCGCAATTTCGGCGCTTTCGATTACGCGGCTTATCTGCGGACGCAGCACATCCACTGGCTTTTTAAAACGAAAGGGAGCGAACATGTTCAGGTTTCCCTGCCGGTTTCGCCGTGGAGCACGCTGACGGTTTTCCGGTGGAACGATCATGCCCGCAGCGGGCTTGGGGATAAAATTGGCCAAATTTTTCGGGAGCCCCACGCCGGATATATGAAAGGCCTGCTGATCGGCATGCAGGACGATATCGACCCCGTAACGTACACGCAGTTTTCGCAGCTGGGCCTGACGCATATTTTGGCGATCTCCGGGATGCATGTCGCGGTATTCGTCGCCAGCCTGCTGTTTATTTTTTCCTTATTCAAAATAACCCGCGAAAAGGCCCTTCTGATGGCTATGCTGCTGATTCCCTTGTACGTCCTTTTGTCGGGGGTGAGCCCATCGGTCGTTCGGGCAGGCATCATGGGCATGATCGGGCTTTATGCCGCGAGAAAAGGATGGCTGAAGGATGGAATGAACGTGTTGGCGGCAGCGGCGCTTGCGATGATGCTGTGGAATCCGTATTACCTGCTGAGCGTCAGCTTCCAGCTGTCATTCCTGGTTACGGCCGGGCTGATGGTGTACGTTCCGCTGATGAGCCGGCTCCTTCGCTTTTTGCCGAAGCGCATCGCCGGAGCCGTCAATGTGACGCTGGTCGCCCAGCTGGTCTCATTCCCGCTGACCATTTATTACTTTAACCAGTTTTCCCTGCTGTCGTTTGCGGCCAACTTCGTGCTGGTGCCGTTTATTACCTTCCTTACGCTCCCGCTCGGCGCTGCCGCGCTGCTGTTTGGCTGGATCTGGCTGCCGGCGGGCAGGGCATTGGGACGGGCTGCGGAGCTGACGAGCGATTGGACGTTCCGTCTTGTCCGTTGGCTGAACGGTTTCCCGCAGTTCGTCACGATTTGGAAATCGCCGTCATTCATGTGGATTGCGGCTTATTTTGTTTTGATGTACCTGTTTTTATTTATAGCGAACCGGCAGACGGGAAGGCGCGAAGCCCGGCAGGCGGAAAACGCCGATGACGAAACGGCGGAGCTTGAAGGGAAGGGAGGTTCCTTGGATCCGGATGATGCTGCGCCCAATAAGAGGAAAACGAGAGCCGGGCTTGCCGGAATTATGCTTGCTTTTCTGTTTCTGATATATTGGGAGTATCGGCCTGCATCTTTGCACGGGGAGGGGCTCGTACAGTTTCTGGACGTGGGGCAAGGCGACAGCATCCTGATCACGACCCCGGAGGGACGGAACATTCTCGTGGACGGGGGCGGCACGGTCAGCTTCCGCAAGCCCGAAGACGGCTGGAAGGATCGGAAAAATCCGTTTGAAGTCGGCGCCAAGGTGGTCGTCCCCCTGCTCAAGCAGCGGGGAATCCACCGTTTGGATGCGGTGATCGTCACGCACGGAGACCAGGACCATGCGGGGGGCCTGCAGGCCGTTTTGGAACAAATCCCCGTGAAGGCCTTCCTGTTCAACGGAACGCTTTCAGGAACGAAGGCCTTCGACAAGCTGATCGGTACGGCCTTGGAGCGGCGCATTCCCGTGTATGCCGTCCATCAGGGCATGAAGCTGAAGCCGGACAAGCATACGGAGCTTGCCTTCATTTCGCCGATGCTGGACGGCGCGGAGCAGGAAGAGGTTCCGGTGGAAAAAAGCCAAAACCATCTATCGGTGGCGTTTGTGCTGACCATGAACGAAAGGAAGCTGCTGTTTACGGGCGATATGGATCAGGCTGCCGAAGAGGACGTGCTCGGTTTGGCCGGCAGCGGCGTTCCGGCGGCTTCGGACCCGCGCTCGTCCGGTGATTCCGGCGGGGCCGATCGGCGGCCCGGCGAAGGCATCGATGTCATCAAAATCGCGCATCACGGCAGCAAGTCGTCCACCGGCGAGGACTGGCTCCGGCATTGGCGGCCGAAAGCCGCGGTCATATCGGCGGGCGTGAACAACTTATACGGCCATCCGCATGCCGATGTCGTGCGGCGGATCGAACACGAAGGGGCCCGCTTGTTCCGGACGGACCAAAACGGCGAAGTCCAAATGCGGATCCGTCCCGAAGGCATACAAGTCCGAAGCAAATTCAGCCCTTTCCGCCAATGAATTCCAGCAGGGCGTATAAGGCCCGGACACATGACGGAATTGACACCAATACGTCAGGAAATCGTTCCGATTCTGACAAAATCTTAAAGAATTAAAAGGGAAAAACTCGTAAAATGGATGAGTTGCGTAAGCGATCATGTTTCTTGGTGACGAGCTCACTAGAATTTGGTATCCTTAATTGGGGTTTTCCATCTTCTTTTTCCGAAGTAACGAGACCCGACACCTTCTTACGTACATAAGATATATCGGCCTTATCCATGTATAGAAAAAAGTTGGTTACAAATTGCAACAATTTGACACACTTGCACGTCTGTTAGATTGCAGGGAGAGGGGGATCCTTTGTGGTAGAGCAGGGACTCATAAGAGCCGCTCAATCGGGCGATCGCGACGCTCTAATCACCCTATTAAGAGAAATTGAGCATCAAGTGTACCGCACAGCCTACTATATTTTAAACGACGAACAGGATGCGATGGACGCTTCCCAGGAAGCGCTCATCCGCATCTACACGAAAATCGGCTCCTATGAAGAAAAGGCGCAGTTCAAAACCTGGGTTCAACGGATCGTGACCAACATTTGCATCGACAAATTCAGGCGCACGAAACCGACGGTTTCCATCGATGAGCATGAACTGGTTTTTCAGGACAAACAAAACGTGGAACGCACCGTCATGTCTTCTTACCTGGCCCAGGACATCAAGGAAGCCATCGACCAGCTGCCGGATCATCATAGAAGCGTGATCGTGCTAAGGTATTTGCAGGATTTTTCTTACAATGAAATTGCCGACTGCCTGAACCTTCCGCTGAACACGGTGAAATCTTACCTGTTCAGGGCCAGGCAGCAGCTCCAGAATATGCTTCAAGAGCATCAGAAAGGTGGTGTATCAGGATGAAATGTCCAGAGGTGGTGGAGTGGATGCACCGTTATTTGGATTATGATTTAAGCGAGGAAGAAACCGTGCAGCTGTATGAGCATTTGAAACATTGTCCTGAATGTACGGAAACCTTTCGGATGCTGAAATCATTGTCCCGGGATCTTGAGGATTTGCCGAAGGTAACGCCTAAATTCAGCATTGTCGACGCCATCATGCCGCAGCTGGAAGCCATCGACCAGGCCCGTCAGGAAAAAAGCGCTTCCCGCGAAGAGGAGCCTGCCGAGATGGTACCGGTACCCGCGCGTCCGGCGCGCAAAAGCAAATTCCGCAATTCGATCGCCGGACGTACGGCCATGGGGGCCGTAGCCGCGGTGATCATTTTGGGAGTGGCGATATACAATTATCCTCCGAAACATCTGTCGACCGCGGAAGAACCTGCTTTCAAAGAAGCGGGGCAAAAAACGGCCGAAAGCGCGGCTTCGTCCGCCGATTCCACGACGGGCAGCGGCGGCGAGCGGCAGGATGTCGAACCTAAACAGGAAATGCTCTACAGCAGCAACGCTGGCAGTGAGCCCGCGCAAGAAGATGCCGGCGCTAACGATAGCGGCATGACGGAAATGAAAGCGCAGGATGCTTCCCCTCCGGAAGAACCTGCGAAGGAAAAGCCTGCCCGGTCCGAAACGCCTGCGGATCAGCAGAATTCCAAGGATGTCCGCAGCGCGGGCACGGAAACCGAAGCGACGGCTCCGCAAGACGATGCGGCGGCGAAAAAGCAAGTTTCCCCGGAAGACCCAAAGCCGAAACAAAACTACGCGCAGAAACCTGCCGAAGACGCGGCCAACCAGGATAAAACGGCGGCAAATCAAGATAAAGCCGCAGCGAATCAGGATCAGACCGCCGAAGATCAGGGAAAAGCGACGGCTTCGGGAAATGCGGGCGGCGACGGCGGGGCCAGCCAAGATTCAGCGCAAGGCCAAGCGGTCGCGCCGGATCATCCGGCCAAGGAGAAATCCCTCGCCGATGAAAAAATAACCATGGGCATCAGCTCGATCAAAACCGCGGCGGTCCAGATCAATTCTCCGGACGGCAAATACGCGGCTTCCGTCGAAGACGGCAAGCTGGTCATTTATGCCCTTTCGGATCAGGACGGCCAGAAGAAGGCCGTCAAGACCATCGACCTGCCGGGCAACTGGGTAACCGGGGTCTGGTCTGCGGACAGCACGGTGTTTACTTACCAAACGGCTGATGACCAAGGAACGACGACGAGCAAAACCTATCGCGTCGACGACTCGAAGGCTTCGAATCCTTGACGAGGAATCCATGGGAGACCAAAAATAGAGATACAAACATGCACCAATACAAGAGATATGGAATAGGATATACCGACAGCATTGAACCAGGATCGTCGTGTAACCACTGGCGGCGGGGTTTCTAGAGCCCTGCCCGCCGGTGTTTATCATAGATGAGCTGGGACAGGGGGGCCTTCCTGCGGAGGGCCCCTCTGCTGTTTTCCCGGGCCTGGATTTTTGTTAATATAGTGAAGCAGGCCAAAACTTAAGCAGAGTTACATAGATGAAAGGGGGCTTAAGTATGGACGTGAAAACCGCGGTAAAGGCCGTGAAGCAGGGGGACATCTCTCCCGTGTACCTGTTGTACGGAACGGAAAAATACCAGATGAACGAATTTGTGTCTTTTCTCGTGGAGCAGACGATTTCCAAAGAAGAACGCGACTTTGCGCTTGTCCATTACGACTTGGCGGATACGCCCCTGCAGCAGGTGGTCGAGGAGGCGGAGATGGTGCCTTTTATGGTGCCGCGCAAGGTGATCCTCGTGCAGGATGCCTCCGTTTTTACGGCGGGCAAAGACCAGGGCAAAGTGGAGCATCGTCCGGAATCGCTCCTTGAATATATGAACAACCCGGCGGAATACAGCATCCTCGTTTTTATCGTAAACCAGGAGAAGCTTGACGAGCGCAAAAAGATCGTGAAAGCCGTCAAAAGCAGCGGCACGCTTTTATCGTTTATGCCGCTTGGCAGCGAAGATCTGCTGAAATGGGTCGGCAAAAAAGCGAAGGAGCAGGACTGCACGTTTGAAGAAGGGGCCGCGGAGCTCGTCATCCGCAATGCGGGCACCCAGCTGCAGACGCTTGCCGCCGAGATCGACAAGCTCTGCTTGTACGCGGGCAAAGGCGGGATCATCCGCACCGACATGGTAGACCAATTGATCGCGCGCAGCACGGAACAAAACGTGTTTGCCCTTGTGGAGGATATCGCCAACCTAAGGGTAGACCGGGCGCTTTCGATCTTTTACGAGCTGCTGAAGCAGAAGGAAGAGCCGATCAAAATCGCCGCGCTGATCGCAAGGCAGTTTCGCATCATCCTTCAGGTCAAGGACCTGGCAGGGCAAAGTTTTTCCCAGCAGCAAATCGCTTCCCAGCTTGGCCTCCATCCCTACGCCGTCAAAATCGCCGGGGAGCAGGCACGGAAGTTTCAGGCGGCCCAGCTGAAGCAGATTTTGAGCCGTCTCGGCACGCTGGATTACCAAATGAAAACCGGAGCCGTCGACAAGGTGCTGGGCTTGGAATTGTTTCTGCTCAGATTGGCGGCATAAAAACAAAAGCGCAAAAAGGCTGAGGCCGATCGGTTACGGATACCGGGACGGCTGACCAGCCTTTTTCGCGTTTGCTTAAGAAAAGTCGCGGCAGCCCGTCCTTCCGCCTAATCAAACGATCCGTTTTTAGATCGGTTTCAAGGAAAAAAGCCCTCGTTCCGCTTAAAGCGGGCGAGGGCTTTCTGAGCCTCATACCGTGGCAGCCAAGGAAAGCGCTTTAGTGATTTATCGCCCTAGAGGACGAAGGCGTTTCCGTTTGGCGGCTGAATCGTCCGGACCACAAGGCAAGGCCCATCGTCAGCAGCAGCAAAATGCCGGTCAGCAAAAAGACGGTATGGATGCTGAACACGCCGCTGATGGCGCCGCCCGCAAGCGGGCCGAGCATGCCGCCCAGCTGGTTCGACGTCTGGCTCAAGCTGAAGGCCCTGCCGCGGAATTCGGCCGAAGTCGCACGTACCACCAGCCCGTTGAGGGCCGGGAATACCGCGCAGAAGAAACATCCGTACAAAAACCGGACGACCGAAAACGCCCAAATGTTATGGAAAGGAATTTGCAGCAGCGAGCCGACGCCTCCGGCAAACAATCCGATCAAAAGCACCTTCTGAAAGCCGATTTTATCCGCAAGTTTCCCCCAGCGGGAAGCGAACAGGATGCTGGCGATGCCGACCAGGGAAAAGATGATGCCGGCCAGAATCGAGGCGTCGGAAGCCGAATGGCCGATCTCCACGATATAAAGCGGGAGCACCGGTTCGATGGTCATGACCGAAAACTGCGTAAACATCGTCAGCAGCAGCACGACCAGAAGCAGCTTGTTATCGGCGGCCAGCTTGATCGTGCTGAGCACGGACACGCGTCCTTTGCCGGGAACGAATTTTTCTTCCTTGACGTAAAAGATGACGAGCAAAGTGGCAAGAAAACAAAGCACCCCTGCGCTGGCGAACGCCAAGCGGTTATCGAAAAGCTTCGACAGCACGCCGCCAAGCAGCGGCCCCATGATGCTGCCCGTCGCCGTCGCGGTCGACATCGTGGAGAGGGCGTAGCCGACTTTATGCTCGGGCGTGTTGGTGCCGACGATGGCGATCGCCCCGGGGATGAAGCCGGAAAGCAGGCCCTGCAGAATCCGCAAGATCAGCAGCTGAACCGGGCTGGTCACGAACGAAGTCAGGATATAGATGACGCACAGAACGAAACCGGCGCGAACGATCATCGCCTTGCGGCCGTATTTGTCGCCGACGGCGCCCCAGAACGGGGAGGATAGCGCCCCTGCCAAAAACGCGCTGCTGAACAGCAAGCCGGACCACATTTCAACGTTTTCGGTCGTGCCGATTTGGATGAGAAAGATCGGGAGAAACGGAACCACCATGGAGAAGCTTGAAGAGACGATAAAAGAACCGAACCATAAAACCCATAAGTTTTTCTTCCAGATTTCCATTGCTCGTCAACCTCCTGACTTGATGAGTGGGCTTGATTGCAGGAAAATTGTATGTACGGGATATTGAATCAAAAAGTCCTGACCAGCTGGATTGGCTGTTCAGGACTTTTCATTTTCATCGTATGGATAGCGCACCTTATGCTTGTGCAGTCAGGGCGTTCAGTTTTTGCGCCAAGCGGGATTTCTTGCGGCTTGCAGCATTTTTGTGGATGAGACCTTTTGTCACAGCCTTGTCCAGCTTCTGGGAAGCGGCTTGAACTGCAGCTTTAGCAGCTTCAACTTCGTTATTAGCCAGCGCAGCATCAGCGGCTTTCACGGCTGTGCGGAGCGCGGATTTTTGGGAAGCATTAAGCGCACGGCGTTTTTCGTTCGTTTTTACGCGTTTAACGGCGGATTTAATGTTTGGCATTGCATTCACCTCCTGTAAGGCATTCGAGAACTTCAAATGGTTCACAACTTAAAATAGTTTAGCATGGGGTACCGCAAAAAGCAATACTAAGGCTTGCATAATCGGAGGCCGCCTCCCGCACAATATAACGAAAAAGGCAAAGGAGGATGATTTTGAGATGGAATTGGATCTGCAAAAATACAACGTGCGCACCGATTTGGCGGTGGACGCCAGGGAGCTGGCCGCGAAGCAATATCCGGATTCGATCCCGGGGGTGGATGAAGAGGTATCGGAAAAGGACGGGATCAAGGTGACCCGGCTGAACGTGCTGACGGACGAAGGTTCGCAAGCGATCGGCCGCATCAAAGGCCATTACGTGACGCTGGAGGTGCCTGGACTTCGGAACGGCGATACCGGTTTGCAGGAACGGGTGACGGAGGCTTTTGCCAGGGAGTTCGAGGATTTTCTGACGCTGATCGGCATTCAAAAGAAAGACACGGTGCTTATCGTCGGCCTCGGAAACTGGAATGTCACGCCGGACTCGCTCGGCCCGCTCGTGGTGGAGAACGTGCTGGTGACCCGCCAATATTTTGAGCTGATGCCGGATCAGGTCGCGCCGGGTTACCGCCAAATCAGCGCGATCGCGCCGGGCGTGCTCGGCATTACGGGCATCGAATCGAGCGAAATCGTTCAGGGCATCGTCGACCGGACGAAGCCGGACCTGATCATCGCCATCGACGCGCTGGCCTCCCGTTCGCTGGAACGGGTGAACACGACGATCCAAATCGCCGATATCGGCATCCACCCGGGTTCGGGCATCGGCAACAAGCGGCGCGGCTTGACCAAAGAGGTGCTTGGCGTTCCCTGCATCGCCATCGGCGTGCCGACGGTATGTTATGCTTCGACGATCGTCAACAACGTGATGGAAATGATGAAAAAGCATTTTGGCGGGAACCAAAACCAGACGCGCGAAATCATGGGGCTGCTGGACAGCATCTCCGAAAACGAGCGGCTGGCCCTGGTCAAAGAGGTGCTGGAGCCGCTTGGCCATGATCTGATCGTCACGCCGAAAGAAATCGACGAATTTATCGAGGATATCGCCAACATCGTGGCCAGCGGATTAAACGCCTCGCTGCACGAGGCCGTGGATCCAGGCAATTCGGGAGCCTACACCCACTAGGACCGGTCGGCCGTTTGGCCGTTACGAACGAATCAGGAAGCCTGCGAATCTATCGCGGCTTCTTTTTTTTCTCGCAAATATATCATTTTTGGTTCTAGCGAATCTTCCGGGCTCATAGTTTTGAAGTATAAGAGAGTTCAGGAGGACGACACAATGAGAAATGGATTTCGACTGTGGAATATCCGCAAATGGAGAACGAAGATGCTGCACATGCTGTCGATGGGGCGGACGTTTTTGCTGCTGATGCTCGGGTCGTTTCTATTTTTTGTCATGCTGGGGCTGGGCGGGATGGCGGAAAACAAATTGAACACCTCCCCCGTTTCGTCCATGAAAGGTTTTGCGGGATCGCTGTCCAGCGGGTTTTTTATGGACATGCTGGGCATGGAGGTGCCGCATCTGGATAAAGAAAAGGGAACGTCGGCGTTTTCGGGCGAAAAAATGACCACCTTCGTGTTTCAAATGCTGACGAGCGTGAATCCCCGCGATCCGAAAAGTCTGCTGGCCAAGGAAATGCCGGGCATGGGGACGACCGATCCGGTGCTGCTGAGAAGCGCCTCCGGCAACCGGAACTTAGACCCGCCCGAAGATTTCCATCTGCCGCCCGAACCCGAAACGGAGGCCAAAAGCGAGCAGCCGTCCAAAGCAGAGGAACCCAAAGAGGCGGAGAAGCCGCCGGCAAAAGAGCCCGAGCCCGGCGCCAAAAAAGAGCCCGGAAAGCCGGGAGCGGCCAAGCAGGAGCCGAAAGGGCAGGACAAAGCTCAGACGCCGCCCGCGGCAAACGCAGGCAAAAAGGTCGTGATGATCTACCACTCGCACCCGAGAGAGGCGTATAACCCGTTGCTGGGCAAAACCAGCGAGAACCCGAGCTCCACGTCGCCCGACAAAAACGTCATGCTGGTCGGGAAATACGTGGCCGACAAGCTGGAAAAGATGGGGGTAGGGGCGATCCATTCGCAAAAAGATTATATGTCGGCCGTTGATAATTACAATTATAACTATTCATATAAATATTCCCGTCAGACGGTTAAAGAGGCCATGGCGCAAAACAATGGGCTTGCCTATTTGATCGACATCCACCGGGATTCCCAAAAACACGGGAAAACGACAACGTCCATTCATGGACAAAATTATGCCCAGGTGTTTTTCATCATCGGCCACGCCAACAAAAACTGGCGGAAAAACGAGGCGTTCGCCAATGCCATCCACGAGCGTTTGGAGAAATCGTATCCGGGAATATCGCGCGGAGTTTGGGGCAAAACTTCATCTCAAGGCAACGGCGAATATAACCAGTCCCTGTCGGAGCACAGCATTTTGATCGAAGTCGGCGGCATCGACAGCACCGAGGAAGAATTGAAGAGAACCGCAGACGTCCTGGCGCAAATGATCGCCGAAGTGTATTTCAAGGAACAAAAAGCGGAGAAAGCCAGCGCCGACAAGTCGGGTTCCGCGCAAAAAGCAGGGTCCGGCAGTTAATCCAAAGCGAAGACGGAAATGGATGGAAGGAGAGACCGGTCATGTCGAAATGGGCGAAAAGAATTTGGATGGTGGGCGTTTGGGCCGGCATCGGCGTGCTGGTCGGCATGCAGCTGGCAAGCTCCGGCGGGCCCGCCCCCGACTCCGGGAAAAACCCGGCATACGCAAGCACCCAAGCCGCGGCGGCGGGCAATGGACAAGCCCCTGCACCCAAAAGCTCGAACCGTTTTAAGATCGAGGAAAAAGAGCCCGAGCAGGTCGAAGCGAAGGAAGACGGCCCGCAAACGCCGGAGCAAATTCTGTCACCGGAGACGGGCAAACCGACGGTGGACGTTCTGGCGGACAAAACGGCCGGGCTGCTGCAAAATCTATCGCAAAAAAGCATTCGGCTGGTCGTCTCCGTCTTCGATTCCATCACCGAGTAATTCCGGCCCGCCAGTGGGATTGCCCGCCTTTATTTCAACTGCTATAATGAATTGATTGACACATCAGGCTGTTTTGGGGGTAGGGCATGACAGACGTACAAGCAAGGCAAAAAAATATTCGGAATTTCTGCATCATTGCACATATAGACCACGGCAAATCGACGCTCGCCGACCGGATTTTGGAGTACACCGGCGCGCTGACGTCCCGTGAAATGCAGGATCAGGTGCTCGATCAGATGGATTTGGAACGCGAACGCGGCATTACGATCAAGCTGCAGGCCGTACATCTTACATACAAGGCGGATGACGGCCAGGAATATTTGCTCAATTTGATCGACACGCCGGGACACGTCGATTTTACCTATGAAGTGTCGCGAAGCCTCGCGGCATGCGAAGGCGCGCTGCTCGTTGTGGACGCCGCGCAGGGAATCGAAGCCCAGACGCTGGCCAACGTGTACTTGGCTTTGGACAACAATTTGGAGATCATTCCGGTCATCAACAAAATCGACCTGCCTAGCGCCGATCCGGACCGCGTCAAGCAGGAGATCGAAGACGTCATCGGCCTCGACGCCAGCGAAGCCGTGCTTGCTTCGGCCAAGGCGGGGATCGGGATCAAGGAAATTTTGGAGCAGATCGTCAAGCAGGTTCCGCCGCCGTCCGGCGAAGCGGACGAGCCGCTGAAGGCCCTCATTTTCGATTCGCATTACGACCCGTACAAAGGCGTCATCGTTTATGTCCGCGTCGTCAACGGCAGCATTAAAGCCGGCTCCAAAATCAAAATGATGGCGACGAACAAAACGTTCGAGGTCATCGAAGTCGGGGCGTTCAAGCCGCGGATGACGATCGTTGACGAACTCAAGGTCGGCGACGTCGGCTTCATCGTGGCCGGCATCAAGCATGTCGGGGATACCCGGGTCGGCGATACCGTCACGGACGCGAAAAACCCGACGCCGGAGCCGCTGCCGGGCTACCGCAAAATCAATCCGATGGTGTACTGCGGTTTGTACCCGATCGAAACGTCGGAATACAACGATTTGCGCGAAGCGCTGGAGAAGCTCCAGCTGAACGACGCGTCGCTCAGCTTCGAGCCGGAAACCTCGAGCGCCCTCGGCTTCGGCTTCCGCTGCGGATTCCTCGGACTCCTTCATATGGAGATCATCCAGGAGCGCATCGAGCGGGAATTCAACATTCCGCTCATCACGACGGCGCCGAGCGTTATTTACCGCGTTACGCTGACCAACGGCGACGTCATCGAGATCGACAACCCGTCGAACTATCCGGAAATCGGCAAAATCGATTCGGTGGAAGAGCCTTATGTTAAAGCGGCGATCATCGTGCCGAACGATTACGTCGGTACGGTCATGGAGTTGTGCCAAGGCAAACGCGGCGAATTCGTGAACATGGAGTACCTGGATACGACCCGGGTCACGATCACCTACGAAATCCCGCTGTCGGAAATCGTATACGATTTCTTCGACCAGCTGAAATCCGGAACTAAAGGGTACGCGTCGTTCGACTATGAAATGTCGGGGTACCGGAAATCCAATCTCGTGAAAATGGACATTTTGCTGAACGGCGAGCAGGTGGACGCTTTGTCGTTTATCGTGCACCGCGACCGGGCTTACCAGCGCGGGCGGGTCATTTGCGAAAAGCTGCGCGAGCTGATTCCGCGCCAAATGTTCGAGGTGCCGATCCAGGCATCCGTCGGAACGAAGGTCGTGGCCCGCGAAACCGTCAAAGCGATGCGCAAAAACGTCCTTGCCAAATGTTACGGCGGCGACATTTCGCGGAAGCGGAAGCTGCTGGAGAAACAAAAGGAAGGCAAAAAACGCATGAAGCAGGTCGGCTCCGTCGAAGTGCCGCAGGAAGCGTTCATGGCCGTCCTGAAAATCGACGACAACTAAGTTCAATGTGACGGAAGAGCCGCTGGAGCGGCTTTTCCCATGATTATAGGGCGTATTCGTTTTCATTCCCGAAAAAGGATGCGCCGCTTTCGGAGCTTTAGCCCCACAGGGTTGGGGCTTTTTTAAAATGTACAGAACAAGGAGGGAATTGAACCATGACAGCATTACAGCCGCAAACGGCGAGCGACCGATCCCAAGGAACACCGAAACCGCAGGCGGTCTATCTTCACATTCCCTTTTGCACGAACAAGTGCTTTTATTGCGATTTCAATTCCTACGTGCTGAAAAATCAGCCGGTCATGGAATATTTGCAGGGGCTTGAACGCGAAATGGAACGGACCGTCAAGGAGGTTCCTCCGGGCGTCATCCGGTCCATTTTCGTCGGCGGCGGCACGCCGACCGTGCTGAAGCCGGACGAGATGGCCTACTTCCTGAAGACGGTCCGCACCTATTTTCCGGATTGGGCCGAAGACATCGAGTTTTCGATGGAGGCCAACCCGGGTACGACGGACCTCGAAAAGCTGTCGGTCATGCGCGAAGGCGGCGTCAACCGCGTCAGCTTCGGCGTGCAATCGTTCCAGAACGAGCTGCTTCAGGGCATCGGGCGCATCCATGATACGGACGACGTGTACCAAAGCCTCGAAAACGCCCGCAAAGCCGGCTTCGAAAACCTGTCGATCGACTTGATGTTCGGCCTGCCGAACCAGACGGTGGACATGCTGGCGGAAAGCGTGGACAAAGCGCTGGCGCTCGACCTGCCGCATTATTCCATTTACAGCCTGAAGGTCGAGGAAAACACGCTTTTCCATACGATGTACAAAAAAAACCAGCTGCCGCTCCCAAGCGAAGACGAAGAGCTGAAAATGTACCTTCTATTAATGGAGCGGATGAAAAAAGCCGGCTACGTGCAATATGAGATCAGCAATTTTGCAAAACCCGGTTACCACAGCCGCCACAACATGGCGTATTGGCTGAACGAAGACTATTACGGACTTGGGGCGGGGGCCCACGGCTATGTCGGGCGCCGGCGCCACATGAACATTAAAGGCGTCAACCCGTATACGGAAGCGACGAAAGAAGGGCTGCCGCGGCTGGAGTCGTTCGAAGTTTCCCGCGAGGAAGCGATGGAGGATTTCATGATGGTCGGCCTGCGCGTGCTGAGCGGGGTGTCGAACCGCCATTTCGAGGAGCAGTTCGGAGTCCGGATCGAAGACGTGTTTGCGGAGCCGCTGCATAAAATGCTGGATGCGGGCCTGCTTGAACCGACGGATGCGGGATACCGCCTCAGCGAAAAGGGGCTCCTGTTCGGAAACGACGTATTCGGCGAATTTATCGGCTATTTGACGGTCAAAGAATAGGCTTGCACTTCTATACGCGATGTTGTATATTTATTCATATTATAAAACAGCGACGCGTAGAGGATGCGCAAATGTCCCCGGGCCACAGCCTGTTTTGCCCCATCCTCGAATAGGAGGAGAAGTAGGATGCCGGCTGTAGTGACGTGCAGGGTTGCGGTCCCGGAGGATATCGAGCCGCTTTTTCAGATGATCGATGGATATGCAAAAAAAGGGATTATGCTGCCCCGGTCCCGCAAGGTGCTGGAGAAGCAGCTCGACCAGTTCGTCGTGGCGGAAGTGGACGGCGTTGTCATCGGCTGCGGCTCGTTATGCCGCCTCGGAAACGACTTGGTCGAAATCCGGTCCCTGGGGATCATGGACGGGTACAAGGGACTCGGCATCGGTTCGATGCTCGTAAACAAGCTGACCGAAGAAGCCAGACGGCAGGGCATTCCGAAAATCATGGCGTTGACGTACGAGGTATCCTTTTTCGTGAAAAACGGCTTTTCGGTCGTGGAGAAGGAGATCTTTCCGGAAAAGGTGTGGACCGACTGCGTGAACTGCAGCAAGCAGTCCTGCTGCGACGAGATCGCCGTGCTGAAGATGCTGGATTAATACCGTTTATGGAGATCAAACGTGGACCGCTTTCAAGCAAACCCGGTGTTCAGGGTTGTGAGGAAGCGGTTTTTGCGTCAGGGCGGGACTCGACCGTGAAGAATGAAGAACAAGGCGCCTTAAACCGCCAATCGTGACACAAGCACAGAATCCCCCGCACATGCCGAACCGACTTGACAATGCTCAGGTCAGTTTGGTATTTTTGTAGTAGCGGTTAGCACTCATTGCAGTAGAGTGCTAACGATGCAAAATGAACGACCAAAGGGAGGGGAAGACATGCTAACCGAACGCCAAAGATTAATTCTGAATGCCATCGTGGACGATTACATCCGTTCTGCGGAACCTGTCGGCTCGCGCAGCATATCGAAACGGGGAGATGTCGGCTTTAGTCCTGCGACCATACGTAACGAAATGGCTGATTTGGAGGAGCTTGGTTTCTTGGAGCAGCCACATACATCGGCCGGGCGCATCCCTTCTCATAAAGGTTATCGATATTACGTGGACCACCTTGATCCGACGTACCAGAATTTTTCCGCCGAGCTGCGCACGCTGCGCGCTTTTTTCGCGGAAAAGCTGAACGCCACGGAGCAGGTGATCCAGCATGCGGCCATGATTCTTTCCAATATCACCAACTACACTTCCATCCTGCTTGGGCCGGAAGTTTTTCATACGTCATTGCGTCATTTTCAGCTGCTATCCTTGAACGAAACGACCGCAGTGGCGATTATCGTGACCAGCACGGGCCAGGTCGAAAGCAAAACCGTGTCCGTGCCTCCAGGCGTTTCCGTTTCGGAAATGGAAAAAGTGGTCAACCTGCTGAACAACAAGCTGGTGAACGTTCCGCTCTACAAGCTGAAAACGAGGCTTTATCGCGAGCTCGGCCAGGAAATGCAGCGTCATTTGACCAATTTCGAAGAGATCATGAGCATCCTGGACAACATATTCGTCGAAGAAGAGTCCGACCAGCGCGTGTATTTGAGCGGCGCGACGAATATGCTTACGCAGCCCGAGTTCAAAGACGTCGAGAAAGTGAAGGATATTTTGGATCTTCTTGAAGAGACGCCGACGCTGACGAAAATGATGGCTTCGATGCAGGGGGCGGCCGGGGTTCAGGTGCGGATCGGCACCGAAAACGACCATGAGGCGTTTGCCAACTGCAGCCTGATCACGGCGACCTATTCGCTCGACGGGGAAGCGCTCGGAACGATCGGCATTTTGGGCCCTACGCGGATGGAATACGCCAAGGTGATGAGCCTGCTCGGCATTTTGTCCAAGGATCTGACCGCGATGCTGTCGAAGCTGAATAAATAAGGGAGGCTGGAAGACGGATGAGTCAAGGTCAGCAGCCGGTGCGTGAAGGCGAGGAACGTTACGCTTCGCTGCTTAACAACAGCAATGCCGTTCGCGCCGTCACTTCGGCGGTCGAAGGAACCCTCGGACCCAAAGGGCTTGACGTCATGCTGGTGGGAGACCGCGGGGAAGTGATCATTACCAACGACGGGGTAACCATCCTCGATAAAATGGACGTCAGCCATCCTGCGGCCAGGCTCCTGATCCAGGTGGCCCGGTCGCAGCAGCAAAAAGTCGGGGACGGCACGACGACGGCCACCGTCCTGGCCGGAGCGCTCGTTCAGGAAGGCGTCGCCCAAATCGTCAAAGGGGTGCCAGCATCCAAAGTCGTGGCCGGCATGCAGCAGGGCGTCCGCATGGCGGCCGATTCCCTCCGGAGCAGGGCGAGGGAGATCGGCGATCTGGACGATCCTTTGCTGGCCAAAGCCGTCTATGTTGCCGGCAGGGAACGGGAGGAGATCGTCTCGCTTGTCATGGAAGCAGCCGGGATCGTCGGGCTGCGCAAGCTGAGAGATCCTTCCTATTCCCTCGCCGAAGCGGTTACCGCCCATGAAAAAGGCAATAATGAAGTATTTGAAGGACTTCTGCTGAGACAGGCGCCTTTGTATCCGCATGATGCCCCGGATCTTTCCGATACCCGCATCCTTGTTTTGCACGATGCGCTCGAGCCGGAAACGTTGGATGAGGAAGTGTTGACGACCGAGGCCGGTTTTGCCCGCTATATGGAGCTGCGGGAACGATTTGCCCGCGATTTGCATGTGCTGGCGGAACTTGGCGTTGGCCTGATTTTGCTTGAAAAGGGAATACATCCGGATGCCGAGCAGTTTTGCATGGACCACGGCATCATGGTGGTTCCCCGGGTAAGCCGGAAGGACCTGGCCCGCGTCAGCCTGATGACGGGAGCCGTGCCGCTGCGGCGGACGGCTTTACATAAGGAGCCGGAGTCGTTGTCAAGACAGCTCGGCTTTACTCCGCAGGCGCGTTACGACGAACAGCTGGAGCGCGTACGAATTCGCAGCGGCGGACAGAAGGAAGACCCTGTCGTCACGCTGATCGTCGGGGCCAGCACGGCCGAGGTCGTCGGCGAAGCGGCCCGGATTGCCGCGGATGCGGCCTCCGCGCTGCAGGCGGCTATCTCCGGCGGGATTCTGCCCGGCGGCGGGACCGCGGAGCTTGCCGTTTCCTATGAGCTGGAGCGCCGACGCGAGGCGGTGAAGGGGATGGAAGCCTACGGCATTGCCGCCGTGGCCGCCGCCCTGCGCAAGCCGATGGCTCAAATTCTGCAGAACGCCGGCTACAATCCGCTCGAAAAAATGGAAGAGGCCCGTGCCGCGCAGCTGGCTGAACATTGCGACGGCATGGGCATCGATTGCGATACCGGGCTTGTCATCCACTACGAGGATCAAGGCATCGTCGATCCCGCGCTCGTTAAAATCCATGGATTGCTGACGGCCGGCGAAGTCGCTGCGGCCGTGCTGCGCATTCATAACGTCATCAAGATGCGGGGCGGCCGAAATGAATGAACGTCGCCAAAGAGTCACTAAAGAAAAGTAAGTTTGATGCCAAAAAGATAGAGCATATTAAGGAGGTGAAGACATCTTGAAAGAAAACCAGCAATTTCAAGAAAACGAAAACGAACTGAATGAAAACCAAAACATCGAGGAAGCGGCCGAACAAGAAAAAGCGGCTGCCGAGGCGGGCACAGATGCTTCTTCTGCGGAAGAGGAACATGCGGGAGCGGTTGACCCGGCGCAGCTTCAAAGCGAGGTACAGCGTCTTCAATCGCTTGCCGACGAATATCAGCAGCGCGCACTGCGGACCCAAGCGGATTTTGACAACTTCCGCAAACGGACCTTGAAGGAAAAAGAGGATTTTGCTAAATACGCTTCCTCCAAGCTGATTACGGAACTGCTGCCGATCATCGACAATTTTGACCGGGCGATCTCCGCTGCCGGCGACACTGCCGAAATCGAATCTTTCGCCAAGGGCGTGAACATGATTTTCCGCCAGCTTGAAGGCGTGCTGAAGGCCGAAGGCCTTGAAGCGATGGATTCGGTAGGAAAGCCGTTTAACCCCGAATTCCATCAAGCGATCATGCAAGTGGAAAGTGACGAATACGAAGAAGGCATCGTCGTTGAGGAAGTCCAAAAGGGCTACATGCTCAAGGACAGAGTGCTGCGACCGGCCATGGTCAAAGTCAGCATGTAATTCGGCGGCTTTTGAATATAAAGCGTCTGATTCATAAATGAAGGAGGATATTTTCTCATGAGTAAAGTTATCGGTATTGACCTTGGAACAACCAACTCCTGCGTAGCCGTGATGGAAGGCGGCGAAGCCGTCGTCATCCCGAACCCGGAAGGCGCGCGCACGACCCCTTCGGTCGTCGGTTTCAAAAAAGACGGTGAGCGCATCGTCGGCGAAACGGCAAAACGCCAGGCCATTACGAACCCTGACCGTACCATCATCTCCATCAAACGCCATATGGGCTCCAACCACAAGGAAGTCATCGACGGCAAAGAATATACGCCGCAAGAAATTTCTGCGATGATTTTGCAGAAGCTGAAATCCGATGCCGAAGCCTATCTGGGACAGCCTGTGACCCAAGCGGTCATTACGGTTCCTGCATACTTTAACGACAGCCAGCGCCAAGCAACGAAAGACGCGGGCAAAATCGCGGGCCTGGAAGTTCTCCGGATCGTCAACGAACCGACGGCGGCGGCGCTGGCCTACGGCCTCGAAAAATCGGAAGACCAAACGATCCTGGTTTATGACCTTGGCGGCGGTACGTTCGACGTATCCATCCTGGAACTGGGCGACGGCTTCTTCGAAGTAAAAGCGACCAGCGGCGACAACCACCTGGGCGGCGACGACTTCGACCAAGTCATCATCGATTACCTCGTCAACGAGTTCAAAAAAGAACAAGGCATCGACCTGAGCAAAGATAAAGCTGCCGTTCAGCGTCTGAAAGACGCGGCGGAAAAAGCGAAAAAAGAACTTTCCGGCGTACTGACCACGACGATCTCCCTGCCGTTCATCACGGTCGTCGACGGCGTTCCTCAGCACTTGGAAGTGAACCTGACCCGGGCCAAATTCGAAGAGATCTCCGCAGACCTCGTCGAACGTACGCTGGGTCCTACCCGTCAAGCGCTCAGCGATGCGGGCATGACTCCGAACGACATCGACAAAGTCGTGCTTGTTGGCGGCTCGACGCGTATTCCTGCCGTTCAGGAAGCGATCAAAAAGCTGACGGGCAAAGAGCCTCATAAAGGCGTAAACCCTGACGAAGTCGTCGCGCTGGGCGCAGCGGTGCAAGCCGGCGTGCTGACGGGCGACGTCAAAGACGTCGTATTGCTGGACGTCACTCCGCTGTCCCTCGGTATCGAAACCGCAGGCGGCGTATTCACGAAAATGATCGAGCGCAACACGACGATCCCTACAAGCAAATCGCAGATTTTCTCTACGTACGCCGACAACCAGCCGAGCGTGGAAATCCATGTCCTGCAGGGCGAACGCCAAATGGCGGCCGGCAACAAAACGCTGGGACGTTTTATGCTTGGGGACATCCCTCCGGCACCGCGCGGCGTGCCGCAAATCGAAGTTACGTTCGACATCGACGCGAACGGGATCGTCAACGTGTCCGCTACGGATAAAGGCACGAACAAAACGCAAAAAATCACGATCACTTCTTCCAGCGGCCTGAGCGACGAGGAAGTAGAACGCATGATGAAAGACGCCGAGGCGCATGCCGAGGAAGACCGCAAACGCAAAGAATTGGTTGAAGCGAAAAACAACGCCGACCAGCTCGTATATTCCACCGAAAAAACGATCAAAGACCTTGGCGACAAAGTCGATGCGGCGGAAGTGGAAAAAGCGAACGCAGCCAAAGACAAAGTGAAAGCGGCGATCGAATCCGACGACCTCGAGCAAATCAAAAAAGCAACCGAAGAGTTGACCGAAATCGTGCAGCAGCTTTCCGTGAAGTTGTATGAGCAAGCGGCTCAGGCTCAGCAAGGCGCAGAAGGGGCCCAAGGCGGCCAGGAAGGCGCAGCTAAAAAGGACAACGTCGTCGACGCGGATTACGAGGTTGTTGACGAGGATAAAAAACAAGGTTAACCTTAAGAAAGTTATGTTCAGGAAGGGAAGGTCAAAGCCGGGGCATCCCAGGTGCTTCGGCTTTCCTTTTTCCATGAGCGGCATATTCCAGAGGACACAACGGGGGTGGAAGAGTGGCTGATAAGCGTGATTATTATGAGGTGCTTGGCGTCGGCAAAAACGCTTCGGAAGACGAAATCAAAAAAGCTTACCGCAAGCTGGCCCGCCAATATCACCCGGACGTCAACAAAGCGGCTGACGCGGAAGCCAAGTTCAAGGAAGTCAAGGAAGCTTATGACGTGCTCAGCGACAGCCAAAAACGCGCCACTTATGACCAGTACGGACATATCGATCCGAACCAGGGCATGGGCGGAGGATTCCAGGGAGCGGATTTTGGCGGCTTCGGCGACATTTTCGACATGTTTTTCGGCGGCGGCGGCCGCCGCGACCCGTATGCGCCGCAGCGGGGGAATGACCTTCAATATACGATGACCATCGAATTCAAGGAAGCGGTATTCGGCGTGGAAAAGGATATTACGATTCCGCGCACGGAAAACTGCGACACCTGCCATGGAACCGGCGCCAAGCCGGGCACGAAACCGCAAACCTGTTCCGTGTGCCACGGCTCCGGCCAGCAGGAAGTGGTACAAAACACGCCGTTCGGGCGCATGGTGAACCGCCGCAGCTGTTCGAACTGTAACGGCACCGGCCAGATCATCAAGGATAAATGCTCGACTTGCGGCGGCAGCGGCAAAGTGAAAAAGCAGCGCAAAATTCATGTCAAAATTCCTGCCGGCGTGGACGACGGCGCCCAGCTCCGCATGACGGGAGAAGGCGAAGGCGGCCTGCGCGGCGGCCCTTCGGGCGACCTTTACATCGTCATTCGGGTCAAATCCCATGATTTCTTCGAACGCGAAGGGGACGACATCTACTGCGAAATTCCGCTGACCTTCGCCCAAGCCGCGCTTGGGGACGAGATCGAAATCCCGACGTTGACGGAAAAAGTGAAGCTGAAAATCCCTGCGGGCACCCAAACGGGAACTTATTTCCGTTTGCGGGGCAAAGGCGTTCCGCGCCTGCGCGGCATCGGGCAAGGCGACCAGCACGTGAAGGTCGTCGTCGTTACGCCAAGCAAGCTGAGCGATGAGCAGAAGGAGCTGCTTCGCCAGTTTGCCGCCCTTGACGGCGAGCAGACGCACGAGCATGAACAATCGTTCTTCGACCGCATGAAACGCGCTTTCCGCGGGGAATAATGGATATATAAGCACGACGGGGAACCGGCCATTAGTTGGCCGGTTTTTTTCGTGTCCAAAGCCGGCTAGCCGCGCTTTCGTCGGAATCGGCGCATATTCGGTCCGCATAAGGCAAAATCTAACCAAAGGCAAAGAAAGCCTATGCAACAGCCAAGGAAGACATACGACAGGCAGGTGAGCGTTTTGAGCGAAAAAAATATTTTGGCATATTTCAAAAGCCCGGAAGAAGCCGAAAGCGTGTCCCGGAAGCTGCAATCGCTGCGCGTCGTGGACATGTCGATCGACCGCTTCAGCATGTACCCGGGGACCGATCCTTATGGGGACCGGAACCTCACCGGCATGGACAGCCTGAGCTCCGTGACGTTCGGGAACACGATCGGCGGCGATGCCGGGGTGCTGGCGGCCACGAACACGTCGGCCAGCGGCATGAGCGACGGGGGCCAAGGAGGTCCGACCGGACGGGATATTTTGCTGACCGTCGTGGTCGAGGAAGAATCCTTCGATAAAGCGATGAAAATTATCGAAGAAGCGGGCGGATTTGTGTAACTTTTCCAAAGGATGGCTGTCTTGAAGACATGTTTACCAATTCGAAAGAGGTGCAAAATCATGGCAAGCCGTGATAAAAAGGGACGCATTATGACCAAAACGGAAAAAATCAAGGAACTGATGTCCATGAAAAACGAAGACGTCGAATTTTCCGGGGCGCTTGCCGACGCGGACGACGTGGAAGCGATCCGCCGCAGCGAAGCCGCCGACGAGCGCCAGCTGCGCAAGATGGATGACGGCTGGACCTCCCCTAAACCTTGATGCGGGAATCCGCCTCGATAACCGTGCACAAGCTGACAAAGCCTGGGCGCGGTTATTTTTTTCGCAGGGAATCGAAGGTTAACGGCTAATTTCCTTAAAATTTTGTACTCGGCAGCCCATGTATAGTACAATAAAAGCTATGCACGAGTTGAGGAGGAAGATGAATTACGATGTTATGGCATGAATTGACGATACATACGACTGAGGAAGCCGTGGAGATGATTTCCAATTTCCTGCATGAAGCCGGGGCAGGCGGCGTTTCGATCGAAGAATCCGGTTCGTTGAACAAAAAGCGCGACACGTCTTACGGTCAATGGTACGAGGTGCCGCTTAACGATATTCCTGAAGGACAAGCCGAAATCAAAGGATATTTTTCGGAAGAATCCAAGGTGGAGGACATTTTGGAGGAAGTGAAGCATAGAATCGAAGGGCTGCGCGAGTTTGAGATCGATCCGGGAGATGTCCGTTACGAGATCAAAACGGTCAACGAGGATGATTGGGCGACCGCCTGGAAGCAGTATTTCAAGCCGCTGCGGGTCTCCGACCGGCTGACGATCAAACCGACCTGGGAGGAATACGAGCCGGAGCATGAAGCCGAAAAAATCATCGAGCTGGACCCCGGCATGGCATTCGGCACGGGCACCCATCCGACGACGGCGTTATGCCTGCGGACGCTGGAGAAGGTGATCAAAGGCGGAGAAGAAGTCATCGACGTTGGAACGGGTTCGGGCATTTTGTCCATCGGGTCGGTTTTGCTCGGGGCAAAACATGTGCTTGCCCTGGACCTGGACCCCGTGGCGGTATCCAGCGCGCGCGAAAATACGGCACTGAACGGCATGGAGCGGCAGATTACGGTAAAAGAAAGCGATCTGCTGGGGCTGCTAAGCGGCGGCAACGGAAGCGAGCTGGGAATCACGCTGCCGGTCGACATCGTCGTGGCCAACATTTTGGCTGAAATCATTTTGCTGTTCATCGATGACGTGTATCAGGCGCTTAAGCCGGGCGGCGTTTATATCGCGTCGGGCATTTATAAAAATAAAGTGGAAATCGTACAGCAGGCACTTGAGGATTCCGGTTTTGCCATTGAGGACGTATGCCGCGATGAGGACTGGGTCGCATTTGTAGCTAGAAAGAGGTCATAATGGATTTTTTGAACAAAATACTCAGCGTACCGCTCGAACAGCTCCCTTTTTATTTGGTCGTGCTGGTCATCGCCTTTACGGTGCATGAATTTTCGCATGCTTATTTTGCCTATAAATTCGGCGATCCGACGGCAAAGCTGCTGGGCCGGGTTACGTTAAATCCCGCCGTTCACTTCGACCTGCTCGGGATCATCTTGCTCCTGATCGCCGGCTTCGGCTGGGCGAGGCCCGTTCCGGTCAACCGCGACAATTTCAAAAGCCCGCGCTTGATGGGCGTGGTCGTGTCGGCCGCAGGTCCTTTGAGCAACTTTTTCCTGGCAGTCATCGGCACGTTCATCTATTCGCTGCTCATCAGCACGGGCGTGCTGGCGTCGATTTCGAATGAAAAGCTGCTGGAAGCGATCATGATGTTTTTCCAGCTGTTCGGACTGATGAACTTTTTCCTGTTTTTGTTTAACCTTATTCCGCTGCCGCCACTGGACGGCTACCGGATCGTGGAGGATCTCGTTCCTCGCCGCGTAAGGGGCAAGCTGCAGCAGGTGGAGCAGTGGTCGGTGTTTATCTTTTTGCTCATTTTGTTCATTCCGGTGCTTCAAAGTTACACGATTAAGCCTCTTTATACGCTGGCCTACAATTTATATAACCACTTCATGCAGGTCTTTTTGCATATTTTGTCATAGGCCGGGGGCGCCCGACCGGTAAACATGTACTGGTCACAAGCCGGGCAAATGTTGTATGATGAGGATTGTGATTTTTTTAAATTCAGGATTTTTGCAAAATCTTCAATAGGATGTTGATGACATGCAGCGGTATTTCGTATCGCCCGAGCAGTTCAAGGAAAATACAGTGGACATATCCGGCGAGGATGCGCGCCATATTTCGAAGGTCATGCGCGGCAAAAGCGGGGATCAGTTCATCGTCAGCGACGGCGTGTCCCGCGAGGCGCTCGTCGAAATTGCGTCGATCGAATCCGGCACGGTCACGGCGGCAATCGTCCGGCCGCTGGAGATGACGCACGAGCCCGCCGTGAAGGTAACGATTGCGCAGAGCCTGCCGAAAGGGGACAAGATGGAGACCGTCATCCAGAAATGCACCGAAATCGGCGCGGTTTCCTTCGTTCCGTTCATTTCGGAGCGGACGATCGTCCAGTACGATGCCAAAAAGGAATCCAAGCGGCTGGAGCGCTGGAACAAAATCGCGAAAGAAGCGGCCGAGCAAAGCCACCGGAATACGGTTCCGCGGGTTGCGCAGCCGCTTGGCTGGAAGCAGCTTTTGGCGACGTTCCGCAACTACGATGCCGTTTATTTTTGCTATGAGAAGGAAGAAGGCCTCCAACTGCGGGATGCGTTGAAACCGTTCATCGGCGTCATGCCGGCGGACCGTTCGCCGCGCGTACTGCTCCTCGTCGGTCCCGAAGGCGGGTTCAGCGAGGAGGAATGCCGTCAAGCGGAGGAAGCGGGAGCGGCCAGCGTCGGTCTCGGCAAACGGATCCTGCGCTGTGAAACAGCGGGTATGGTTGCCCTTGCATGCATACTTTACGAATCCGGAGAAATGGGGGGAGTTTGAAAATGCCATCCGTTGCATTTTACACATTAGGTTGCAAAGTTAATTTTTACGACACGGAAGCCATCTGGCAGCTGTTCAAAAAAGAAGGCTACGAGCAGGTGGATTTCGAACAGACCGCAGACGTTTATTTGATCAATACATGCACCGTAACGAACACCGGTGACAAGAAGAGCCGGCAGATCATCCGCCGCGCCGTGCGCCGCAACCCCGAAGCGATCATCGCGGTAACGGGCTGCTACGCGCAAACGTCTCCGGCCGAAATTATGGACATTCCGGGCGTCGATCTCGTCATCGGCAACCAGGACCGCGACAAAATCATTCCGTTCGTGAATGAAATCCGCGAAAAACGCGAGCCGATCAACGCCGTGCGCAACATCATGAAAAACCGCGTGTTCGAGGACATGGACGTTCCGAGTTTTGCGGACCGGACCCGCGCTTTCCTGAAAATCCAGGACGGCTGCAACAATTTCTGCACGTTTTGCATCATTCCGTGGTCCCGCGGGCTGTCGCGCAGCCGGGATCCGAAAAGCATCATCACCCAGGCGCATCAGCTGGTCGAAGCGGGCTACAAAGAAATCGTGCTGACCGGCATTCATACGGGAGGTTTCGGCGACGACCTCGAAAACTACCGTTTGTCGGACCTGCTGTGGGATTTGGACAAGGTGGACGGGCTGGAGCGGATCCGCATCAGTTCGATCGAAGCCAGCCAAATCGACGACAACATGCTGGACGTGCTGAACCGCTCATCCAAAATGTGCCGTCATCTGCATATCCCGCTGCAGGCGGGAGACGATACCGTTCTGAAACGGATGCGCCGGAAGTACACGACCGAGGAATTCTACAACAAAATGCAGATGATCCGCCAGGCGATGCCGGACGTCGGCATTACGACGGACGTCATCGTCGGTTTCCCGGGGGAAACGGATGAAATGTTCCGGAACGGTTACAATTTCATGAAGGCGATCAATTTCTCCGAGATGCACGTGTTCCCGTATTCCCAACGGAACGGTACGCCCGCTTCGCGGATGCAGGACCAAGTCGACGAGGAAATCAAACACGAGCGCGTGCGCGAGCTGATCAGCCTTTCGGAGAGCATGCAGCTCGCCTATGCGGAAAAATTCGTCGGCCAAGTGCTGGACGTCATTCCGGAAGGCTCGAAAGAATCGCATGGTCCGGGCAAAATGCACGGCTTCAGCGACAACTACCTGCAGCTTGTTTTTGACGGCTCCGAGGACCTTCAAGGCCAGATCTGCCGGGTGAAAGTCACCAAAGCAGGCGTGCATGAATGCGAAGGCCAGCTTGTCCGCGTTCTGGACGGAGCTACCGGCGCAGCGATGTAAACCAGAAATCAAATGGATTGAAAAACAAGGATTTCATTTCCGGTGCAAACAAGGAAGTGGAATCCTTGTTGCACTATGGCTTCGGCAAGGGAGGAATCGGGATGGCCAGAACGGAGATTTCGGCGGGCGGCGTCGTATACCGCTGCGAAGGAGACCGGCTGATGGTGCAGCTCATCACGGATCGTTACGGCAAAATTTCGCTCCCGAAAGGGAAAATGGAGCCCGGCGAGACCGTAGAGCAGACCGCGCTGCGGGAAATCGAAGAAGAAACGGGAATCAGGGGAGAAATCGTTGCTCCCGTGGATATCATTAAATATAAGTACATTCACCCTGTCCATGGCGAAGTGGACAAGGAAGTCCATTATTATCTCGTCGAAGCCAAAAGCGGCACCTTGCGCCCGCAGGTGGAGGAAATCAGCGGCGTCTCCTGGTACGACCCGAAGGAAGCGTGGAGCAGGCAGGAACAAGGCGGTTACGACAACAACGACGTCATCGTCCGCAAGGCGCTCGCCCGTCTTGGCATTCAGGTCTAAAGGGCATCAAGGGCAATACGTTTCGCTGTCGACGACATGCATCCCCAGATGTGCGCAATCGTGTCGAAACGTCGAGGCCGCCTTTTTGGAGGATCATCGGGGACTATCCGTGAAAACGGATTTTTTTCCACGCCGGCAAATAACATAACGGGAGCGCGGCGAGCGAACAAAGGATGTTGAACAGCGTTTGGGCATGGGCAATCTGGGCGCCGCTCTCGGCGGACAGCCAGGACACCGCAAGCTGCAGCTGCGGGATGAAGGGCATAAACAGCAGCGCGCCGCCCACGTTGAGCACGACATGCGTCCAGGCGACGAATTGGCCGGATTTCGTGCTTCCGACCGCGGCAATGACGGCCGTTACGCAAGTGCCTACGTTCGCGCCGAGCACGATGCCGATCCCGACGGCCACCGGGAGCGTTCCGGACGCCGCCAGCACGATCGCCAGGCCGATGACGGCAGCGCTGCTGTGCATAAGCGCGGTTAAAGCCGCGCCCGCAGCGAGGCTCCACCACAGGTTATGCGTGGATTGGGCGATAAACCATCCGAACAGTCCGGATGTTTCGAGGGAAGGCCCGATCATCTGCATGACGCGGATGCCGAGCATGACCATGGCAAAACCGGCGGCGGCCAGCGCCATCAGCTGTATCGGCTTAAAGCGCCCCGCTTTGCCGCTTTTCCCAAAAAGCCCGTACTCGTCGAACAGGACCGCAGCCGCCCACACGACGATGGAGACGCCAAGCAGCGGCAGCGCGATTTGGCCGATCTGCAGGCCGATCAGCTCGGTCGTGATGCATGTGCCGATATTGCTGCCGAGAATGATGCCCAGCGTCCGGTCGAATGATAGCAAGCCGGCATTGACGAGTCCCATCGTGAGCACGGTCACGGCCGTGCTGCTTTGGAGCACCGCCGTAATGCCGGTGCTGAACAGCATGCCTTTGAGCGGGGAGGCGGTCGCTTTTTGCAGAAAGGACGAAAGCAGCGGTCCGGCCCAGCTGCCCAGCGCGGCTTCCATCACTTTCATCCCGGCCAGGAAAATGATCAGCCCGTACACGACGGGGAAAATTATCGTATGAAACATGGGTAAGGTTCTCCTTTGCGAATTCTTGTCCATGTATAACGTATATGTCGCTGCTTGGACAACCATGACACGGGAGGCCGGGGAGCAAACCATTAGGATCAAGAAATAGACATGAGTAGGAGTGGACATGTTGGCAACTGTCGTTCTTCATAAAAACCGCAAAAAAAGGCTGGAGCAGGGTCATCCCTGGATTTTCAAAAACGAAATCGAGTCGGTTCAAGGCGATCCGCAGCCGGGGGACCTGGTCCAAGTCGTGAACCATCAAGGCCGTTATTTGGCGACCGGTTATTACAACCCGGCATCGCAGATTACCGTGCGCGCCGTTTCCTACCGCGAGATCGAAGCGATGGACGAGGACTTTTTCGCCGAGCGGTTCCTTGGCTGCCTGAAGCACCGGGAGCGCTTCCTGGACGAAGGAAATGCTTATCGCCTGGTGTATGGGGAGGCCGATTTCCTCCCGGGCCTCATCGTGGACCGGTTCGATGACGTGCTGGTCATTCAGCTCTTGACGCTGGGCATGGATATCCGGCGCAAGGAAATCGTCGGCGCCTTGGCTAAGGTGATGAACCCGCGCGGCATCTATGAACGGAGCGATGTACCGATCCGGGAGCTCGAAGGGCTGGAGCAGACGAAGGGGCCCCTTTACGGCGAATGCCCGAGATACGTTACGGTCCGGGAAAACGGGCTGCTGATCCGCGTCGATATCGAAGAAGGGCAAAAAACCGGCTACTTTTTCGACCAGCGGGAAAACCGCGCGTCCATCGAGCCGCTGATGACCGGCTGGGGCGAACGCAGCGGGATCGAGGTTCGGGAAGTCGAAGAAAACGGGCAACGGGTCCGGCGTCCGGTCAACAAAAGCGGCAAGGTCGTCACGTTCCCTTTCTGGGACGGCGCGACGGTGCTGGAATGTTTTTCGCATACCGGCAGCTTTACGCTTCATGCCTGCAAATACGGGGCCAAAAAAGTGACCTGCCTGGACATCTCCCAGCATGCGATCGACAGCGCGCGGGAAAACGTGGAGCTGAACGGCTTCGGCGACCGCGTGGAGTTCGTCGTGGATGACGCGTTCCAGTATCTTCGGTCGCAGGTCAAAGGGCTGGAGGAAAGACAGATCCGTTCCGCCGGCGCAGGGAAGATCGATACCTCGCAAAAAATGACCGCGGGGGGCGGCAGAACATGGGACGTCGTCATTTTGGACCCGCCAGCCTTCGCGAAAACGAAAAGCGCCGTAAAAGGCGCCTGCAGAGGATACAAGGACATCAACCTGCACGGCATGAAGCTGGTGAACGAAGGCGGGTACCTGGTCACGGCAAGCTGCTCGTACCATATGCGCCCCGATTTGTTCCTGGAAACGATCCGGGAGGCTGCGGCGGATGCAGGGAAGATTCTGCGTTTGATCGAATGGCGTGCCGCCGGGAAAGACCATCCGCAAATTTTGGGCGTCGATGAAGGGCACTACCTGAAGTTTGCGATTTTCGAAGTGAGAAGCAAAACCTTTTAATCGGGAAGATACCGGACTGCCGCTTTGAATCCGAGAGGATTCGGCGGCGGTTCTTTCTTTTTTTTTGCAAGAAAATAGGAGCTTCGAAAAAATGCGGCCTGCAGCGCCTTTTTGCAAATACTGGACGTTCAACCCTGGCGGAAATTTAGTGGTAAAATAGGAGAAGCGCTCTGCACGGCAGAGCTAACGGCTGCAGGGCTACCCGACGTAGATGTGATTATTGCAAACATACGTTCTATTTTATGCTGTGTATGATATACTGGAAGGTAGATTTGGAGCAAAATCCATAGTTTTTTATTTTACATAGATGAAGGGGGAGGAACATGCCGGTTCATTTTCTTATCGGACGATCGGGCAGCGGCAAAACGACGGCCATATTGGATCAAATTTCCGCCAAACTGGAGGCCGAGCCGCAAGGGAATGCGATCATTTTGCTCGTTCCGGAGCAGGGTTCGTTCCAGGCCGAACACGGGCTGGTTACGTCGGGGCGGATCAAGGGGAGCGTCAGGGCCCAAGTGCTCAGCTTCCGCCGCCTCGCGTACCGCGTCATGCAGGAGACCGGGGGAACGGCGCGCGTCGGCATCAGCGACGAAGGCAAAAAAATGCTGCTGTACAAAATCATACAGCGCCGCAAGGACGAGCTGAAACTGTTTGGGGCCTCAGGCGAGCAGCTCGGGTTCGTCGGCAAGCTCGGCGACGTGTATACCGAGATGAAGCGGTATTGCGTCGATGCGTCCGCCGTCGGGCAGCTGCTGGAGCAACTGCCGCCGCAAGGCGTCACGCCGATCCTTCGCAGCAAGCTTGAAGATTTGTGGACGGTATACAAAGATTTCGAGCAGGAAATGTCACCGCTGTATATCGACGAGGAAGACAATTTGATCCGTTTGACCGAAGCGGTGAAGGACTCCGCCTATTTGCGCGGAGCGGAAATATGGATCGACGGGTTCCACGGCTTTACTCCGCAGGAGCTTTTGGCGGTCGGCCAGTTGATGCTTCATGCCCGGTCCGTCACCGTTTCCTTGACGCTGGACAAACCTTACGACGGCGAGCGGATGCCGCATGAGCTCGATTTGTTCCATCCGACCGCCACGACCTATGTCAAGCTGAGGGGTATGGCGGAAGAATTGGGCCTGGACATCGACGATACGGTGCTCGCTCCGCCTGTGCCGCCGCGTTTCGCGGAAAGTCCGATGCTTGCCCATTTGGAGCGGGGGTACGATCGCCGCCTTCGCTACGAGGCGAACGCCGGCCTTCGCTGCGAAGCGATTTCGATCCATCCTGCCTCCAGCCGGCGGGCGGAGGTCGAAGGAGCGCTGCGGGAGATGCTTCGGCTGTCGCGCGAGGAAGGCGTACGCTTCCGCGAAATGGCCGTGTTCGTGCGCAATCTCGCGGATTACGAGCATCTCGTCATGCCGCTTTTTCACGATTACGGCGTTCCGGTTTTCCTTGACCAGAAAAGGAGCGAGCTTCACCATCCCCTTGCCGAGTTCATTCGCGCCGCGCTGGATGTGGTCCGGCGGTTCTGGAGGCACGAGGATGTGTTCCGCTGCGTCAAAAGCGACCTGCTTCTCCCGCTTGACGGGTCTCTGACGCGCGAAGACATGGACCGCTTCGAAAACTATGCGCTCGCTTGCGGGTTTCAGGGCTACCGCTGGACGGACGGACGGCCGCTCAAGGCGGTCCCGAGCCTGTCGCTGGAGGAAGGGGGATCTGCGGGGCAGAAGACGGCCGAAGAGACGCTTGAGCTGATGGAACGCTGCCGGGCGGCGGTAACCGGGCCGCTGGCTGCTTTCGAGAAACGGATGAAACGCGCCAAAACGGCACGGGAGATGTGCACGGCCGTTTACGGGCTGCTTGAAGACGCGGGCGTTCCCCAGAAATTGGACGCGTGGAACCGCGAAGCGCTGCTCGGCGGCCGTCCGGAAGCGGCCAGGGAGCATCGGCAGCTTTGGGGCGAGGTGCTGGATTTGCTGGATCAGATCGTCGAGATGATGGGGCCGGAAAAAATGGCGTTCGACCTGTTCGCGGGCATGCTGGAGACCGGGCTCAGCGAGCTGAAGCTTGGACTCGTGCCCCCTTCGCTTGATCAGGTGCTCGTGGGAACGATGGACCGGACCCGCACGAGCGGCGTCAAATACGCTTTTTTGCTCGGGGTGAACGACGGGGTCATTCCGGCGGTGTTCCAGGAGGACGGCGTCCTTACCGAACAGGAACGGTCCGTGCTTGCGGATGCGGGCATGGAACTGGCCCCCGGCATTTCGCGCCGGCTGCTGGACGAACGCTTCCTGATCTATAACGCCTTGACTTCCGCCAGCCGGCATGTCTGGATCAGTTATCCGGCGGCGGACGACGAAGGGAAGGAGCTGCTTCCTTCGGAAGTCGTCCGCCATTTGGCGAAAATGTTTCCGGGGCTTCAGGCACGGCCGCTTTTGGCCCAGCCGGGAGCGGAACAGCCCGCTTCGGAGCACGAAGCCTTCATCGAACATCCCCGTCAGACGCTGAAGCATCTGATCGTGCAGCTGCGACGATGGAAACAGGGCATGAACATGCCGGAGATATGGTGGAACGCCTACAACTGGTATTTAACCGATCCGCAGTGGCGCGGACCGCTCGACATGCTGCTCCGTTCGCTGTTTTACCGCAACGGCGCGCAGCCGCTTTCGGCCGGCACCAGCCGCCGGCTGTACGGCAGCAAGGTCCGCACGAGCGTGTCGCGGATGGAGAGGTTCGTGGCGTGCCCGTTTTCGCATTTTGCCTCCCATGGTCTAAAGCTGAGGGAGCGCCAGCTGTACCGGCTGAAGGCGCCGGACATCGGTCAGCTTTTTCATGCCGCGCTAAGCGAAATGGCCGTTCGGCTGAAGGAGCAGAACCGCAGCTGGGGAAGCCTGACGGCGGAGGAATGCCGAAGGGAAGCGGAACTGACGGTGGAACGGCTCGCTCCGATGCTTCAGGGCGAAATTTTGCTCAGCTCGAAGCGCTACGGCTACATTTCAAGGAAGCTGAAAAACATCGTCGGCAGAGCCTCGGTCATTTTGGGCGAGCATGCCCGCCGCGGCAGCTTCGAGCCCGTGGGGCTGGAGCTTGATTTCGGGCCGGGGAAACCGCTGCCGCCGCTGACCTTCAAGCTGGAGAACGGTTCCGTGATGGAAGTCGTCGGCCGAATCGACCGCGTGGACCTGGCCCATGGGGAAAACGGGCTTTTGCTGCGGGTCATCGACTACAAATCCGGGCATAAGGACCTGAAGCTGCATGAAGTGTATTACGGACTTGCGCTGCAAATGCTGACGTATTTGGACGTGCTGCTGACCTATGCGGAGCAGTGGCTCGGGAGCAAGGCGCTGCCGGCAGGGACGCTGTATTTTCACGTGCATGACCCGATCCTGCAGTCGGCCAACGGCATGACGATGGAACAGGCGGCGGAAGAGCTGCTCAAACGGTTCAAAATGAAAGGGCTGCTGCTTGCCGACAGGGAGACGGTATCCTTGATGGACGCTTCCTTGGACAAGGGGCATTCGTCCATTCTGCCGGTGGCCGTCAAAGCGGACGGCAGCTTCTACAGCAGCGCTTCTGTGGCAACGCCGGAACAGTGGGACGACTTGCTGGCTTCGGTCCGCCGCAGCATCGAAAGCATCGGAACGAGAATTACGGAGGGCGACGTGAAGATCGAACCGTACCGCATCCAGCAGGAAACCGCCTGCACGTTTTGCCCGTTCAAGCCGGTATGCCAATTTGACGAAACCGTCGAAGGCAACCACTACCATCTGCTGGGCAAACCGGATAAAACGCAGGTATGGGAACTGTTGTCCGAGCATAAAGGAGGAGAAACGTCTTGAGCTTAAAACCGAAACCCGAAGGCAGCATATGGAGCGACGACCAATGGAAGGCGATCGCCGAAACGGGCGACGACATCCTTGTGGCCGCTGCGGCAGGTTCCGGCAAAACCGCCGTGCTCGTGGAACGGATCATCCGTAAAATAACGGACGAGGAGCAGGGATTCAGCGTGGACCGCCTGCTCGTGGCAACCTTCACGAAGGCGGCGGCCGCGGAGATGCGGGACCGGATTCGCGAAGCGCTGGACAAGGAGCTGGAGAAGGAGCCGGACAACGTGCATTTGCGACGTCAGCTTTCCCTTCTGGGCCGGGCGTCGATCACGACGCTCCACTCCTTTTGCCTCGAGGTCATCCGGCGTTACTACCAGATGATTCCCTTGGACCCGAATTTCCGGATCATCAACGAAAACGAAGCGGAGCTGATGCGCCAGGAGCTGCTCGAAGAGCTTTTCGAGGAAAAATACGGCGAGGAAGCGGACGGCAGCGATTTTATCCGTCTGGTGGATTGGTTCAGCGGGGAGCGCAGCGACGACGCGATGCATCTGCTGGTGCAAAAGCTCTACGATTTTTCCCGCAGCCATGCCTGGCCGGATCAGTGGCTGCGAAGCATGGCCGAAGCCTTTGCGGTTCGGGATGCCGCCAGCCTCGGAGAAACCGCCTGGGTGCGCAGCATTTTGCAGGATGCCCGCCTGGCGCTGGCCGGCGCGGAAGGCCTCCTGCGGCAAGCGCGCGGACTGGCGTTGGCTCCCGGAGGACCGGCCCCGTACGCGGATAACCTGGACGCCGATCTGGACATGGTCCGCGGCCTGCAAGAGGCGTTGGATCATCGTCCTTGGGAAGAACTGTACGGGGTATTTCAGGGCATTTCCTTCGGCAAGCTGAAAAGCGTGCGCAAGGACGATACCGATCCCCGGCTGCAGGAGCGCGTGAAGGAACTGCGGGATACCGTCAAAAAAACGCTGACCGATCTGCGGGGCGCGTTGTTTGGCCGCCCGGCCGAATCCTTTTTGGCGGAAATGAACGAAGCGGCCCCGCTGATGCGGGAGCTTGCGGAGCTTGTGATTCAGTTCGGCAACCGGTTCGAAGCGGAAAAACGGAAGCGGGGGGCCGTGGATTTCAGCGATCTGGAGCACTATTGCCTGCGGATTTTGCTGCATCCGGATTCGACGCCGGAGCGTCCGATGCCTTCCGATGCGGCCGTTGAATACCGCGAGCAGTTTGACGAAGTGCTGCTTGACGAATATCAGGATACCAACAGCGTGCAGGAGACGATCGTCGGGCTGATTTCAAGGGAACGGCCGGGAAACCGATTTATGGTCGGCGACGTGAAGCAGAGCATCTACCGGTTCCGGCTGGCCGAGCCGGGGCTGTTCCTGGATAAATACCGAAGCTACGGCAGCGAGGGCGGAAGCGGAATCCGCATCGACCTGGCGCGGAACTTCCGCAGCCGGATGGAAGTGGTTGACGCGGTCAACGTCATCTTCCGCCAAATCATGAACGAAACCGTGGCCGAGATCGGCTACGACGAGCGGGCCGAGCTTGTATACGGGGCTTCGTTTCCCGATCCGGAGGAAACGGCGGCGGATCCGTATGCGCCCGAGCTTCTGCTGATCGACCGTGCCGGCAGCGGGCCGTCCGAGCCAGAAGAGGCGCAGGCCGGCGAGCAGGACGGGGTGATGCAGGAAAGCGAAGTGCTGGAAATGGAGACGGCTCAGCTTGAAGCAAGGGCCATTGCCAAAAAGATCAGGCAGCTGATGGGCGACACGTCCGCCAAGCCGCTGCTCGTTTACGACAAGGGCCTTAAAGAAATGCGCCCGGTGCGTTACGGCGATATGGTCATTCTCCTGCGTTCCGCCTATATTTGGGGGCCGCTGATGATGGAGGAGCTGAAGCAGCTCGGGATTCCCGCCGACGGCGAGCAGGCCCGCGGTTATTTTCAGGCGACGGAAGTGGAAGTGATGTTGTCCCTTCTGCAGGTCATCGACAATCCCATGCAGGATATTCCGCTCGCCGGCGTACTCCGTTCCCCGATCGTCGGCTTGACGGAGGAAGAACTTGCGCAGATCCGGCTGGTTCGAGGCGGATCGTTCTACGATGCGCTGAAGGCGGCCGCTTGGCCCGGTACGCCGTCCGCCGGAGACGAGGCCCGTCGGGAGCTCCTGCTTGCGGAAGCGGAGGCCGCGGCATCCGCGGAAGCCGTGCCTTTCCCTGCGGACCGCGCGGCGGCCAAGGGGGACGCCGGGGCGATCGGGGCCGAAGCCGATGACGGCATCCCGGATGCTTTGCGGCAAAAAATTCAAGGGTTCGCGGAGCAGCTGCAAAACTGGCGCGACGCCGCGCGCAGAATCAGCCTCGGGGATTTGATCTGGCAGGTATACCGGGAGACCGGATATCTCGATTGGGTCGGGGGACTCCCGGGAGGCGCCGAGCGCCAGAACAACCTGAAAGCATTGCACGACCGGGCCGTCCAATTCGAACAGACGACGGCATCCCGGGGATTGTTCCGGTTCCTGACCTTCGTGTCCCGGCTGCGCGACCGGGGAGGCGACCTCGGCGGCGGCAGCGGCACCGAGCAGCGGGACAACGCCGTACGGATCATGACGATCCACAAAAGCAAAGGGCTCGAGTTTCCCGTCGTGTTTTTGGCAGGCATGTCCAAAACCTTCAACCAACAGGATTTGAACGCTCCGTTCCTGATGCATAAGGAACTGGGTTTCGGGCCCAAATTCGTGGACGAGGAGAAGCGGGTCAGCTTCCCGACGCTCCCGAACCTCGCGATCCGCCGCCGCTCCCAACTGGAGCTGCTGGCGGAGGAGATGCGCGTGCTGTATGTCGGGCTGACGCGCCCGAAGGAGAAGCTGTACCTGATCGGGACGATCAAGGACGCCGGCAAAAAGGCGTCATCCTGGGCCCAGGTGCTTGAGCAGCCCGAATATACGCTTCCGGATTATTTGCTCGCCAGAGGGCGAAGCTACATCGACTGGGTGGGTCCGGCGCTCATCAGGCATCCGGGAGCCGGTAAGCTTCGGGAGCTGGCGGAAACGGACGCCGCTCCCCCGCCGGTCCTCGCTTCCGATCCCTCCAGGTGGAGCGTATCGGTGCTTTCTGCGGACGAGCTTTCGCTGGCGGCGCTCGGCGGCTGGGAAGAGGAGGAGGCGTCCTCTCCCGAAAGGAAACTGCGGCTGCAAGCCATGATGGAACGCCGGCCGGTGGAAACCGCGGAGAGCGGGGAGGCCCGCGGCGAGTCCTGGGTATCGGAACGTTTGACCTGGCGGTATCCTTACGAAACCGTGACCCGGCTGTCCGCCAAAACGTCGGTGTCCGAAATGAAGAAGCTGCTGACGCTGCAGGACCAGCCGTCCGAAAATTGGATGGAGGACGAGATGCTTCGCCGGGAACTCTCGGCCGGTCCGGAACTTACTGCGGCAGCCACGCTTCCGCTCAGGCGGCCGAAATTCATGGAACTAACGGCGCTGACGCCGGCCGAGCGCGGCACGGTGTACCATACGCTGATGCAGCATATACCGCTGGACCGGGGCCATGTCGACGCCGAGGCCGTCCGGGAAACCGTGAGCCGTCTGGTCGAACGCGAGCTGCTGACGCGCGAGCAGGCGGAGGTCATCCGGCCGGAAGAAGCGGGCATGTTTTTTGCCACGGAGGTCGGAAAGCGGCTGCTGGCCGCCGAATGGACGGCCCGGGAAATGCCGTTCAGCTACGGCATGCCCGCGGAGGAAGCCCATAAAGGACTGTTCTCGCAGCAGGCGGGCCTGCACCCGGATGAGCCCGACTTGTTCGAGGCCTCCGCTTTAAACGGAGAAACGGTGCTGATCCAAGGCGTGGTCGATTGTCTGTTCCGCCATGACGGCAAGCTGGTGCTGGTCGATTATAAAACGGACAGGGTGCTCGAGCATCGCGGGGGAATCGACGGGCTCACCGAACGGTATCGGTTCCAGCTGAACCTGTACGCCAGGGCGCTGGAAGACATTTTGCACGAGGAAATCGCCGAGAAATGGCTGTACTTTTTTGACGGCGGACATGCCGTCCGCTTGTAGGATCAAGTTTGCGCATGCCCAATTTGATAGATATCAAGTTTTGCACATGGGAAAGGGGAGAACGCCGCATGCGGATACTGCATACCGGGGACTGGCATTTCGGAAAAACGCTCGAAGGCCGCAGCAGGCTGAAGGAGCAGGAGAATTTCGTGGACGAGCTCGTCCGCATCGCCGATTGGCAGCAAGCGGATTTGATCTTGATGGCGGGAGACGTCTACGATTCCGTCAATCCGCCCGCGGCCGCGGAGCAGCTTTTTTACGAGGCTTGCGCGAAGCTGACGGCAAACGGGCGGCCTTTGGTCGTCATCTCCGGGAATCACGACCAGCCTGAACGCGTTTCTTCGGTTTCGCCTTTGGTGGCGCGCCAGGGGATTACGCTGATCGGGCTGCCCGTGGCCGAGGCGGTGACGGTGGGCGTGTCCCGGACGGGGGAACTCGCCAAAATCGCCGCGCTGCCTTATCCTTCCGAAGCCAGGCTGAACGAACTGCTTTCGGCGGAAGGCGGGGAAGAAGAGCTGCGCAAGGCGTACAGCGCCCGCGTAGGCACGCTCATGAAGAAGCTTGCCGGGCAGTTTAAGCCCGAAACCGTCAATCTGGCCATGAGCCACATCTACGTGCTGGGCGGCTTGGAATGCGATTCTGAACGCCCGATCCAGGTAGGCGGCGCGTATACGGTCGACCCGTCGGCTTTGTCGATCGGGGCCCAGTACACGGCGCTCGGGCATCTTCACCGCCCGCAGGCGGTGAAAGGGGAGGGCATCATCCGGTACAGCGGCTCTCCGCTTGCTTACAGCTTTTCGGAAGCGGGTCAGGCCAAGTCGGTCATGATGATCGATGTTGCGCCCGGAGGCGCGCCTGCGCTGGAGGAGGTGCATCTGTCCTGCGGCCGCCCGCTTGTGCGCTGGAAAGCCAAGGGAGGGCTCGAAGAAGTGCACCGATGGCTGGATGAAGGCAGGGATGCCGACGCTTTTATCGATCTTGAAATATCCCTTAACGAGTCGTTGTCGCTTGGAGAGATCCAGCGCCTGCGCCGAAGCCGGGACGGCTTCGTACATATCCGTCCGATTTATCCGGAAATGGAGCGGGAAGAGCTTCGGCAGGAACGTTCCGGGCTCCCGGTGTCCGAGCTGTTCCGCAGGTTTTACCAGCGGCAGACCGGCGGGGCCGAGCCGGAGGACGAATTGGTGCAGCTGTTTCTCGAGCTCGTGGCGGAGGACGGGAACGCGAAGGAAGGTGAGGCCGAATGAAGCCGATTCAATTGAAGCTGTCCGGGCTGCAGAGTTACAGGGAGATGCAGCAGATCGATTTCGAGGATTTATGCGACATGGGGCTGTTCGGCATCTTCGGGCCGACGGGAAGCGGCAAATCCACGCTGCTTGACGCGATGACCCTCGCCCTGTACGGCAAAGTCGAACGGGCGGCGAACGGGACGCAGGGGATCATGAACCATTCGGAGGATTCCCTGTTCGTCTCCTTTTGTTTCGAACTTGCTTCCGCCGAAGGCAAGCGTCGCTTCCGGGTCGAACGCAGGTTCAAAAGGACGGGCGACCTTTCCGTCAGCAACACGCTCAGCAGGTTTATCGAGGTCACGGAGGAAGGCGAGCATGTCATTGCCGACAAATTGGCCGAAGTCACGCGCTGCGTGGAAGAGAGAATCGGACTGAAAATGGACGATTTCACGCGGGCCGTCGTGCTGCCGCAGGGCAAATTCGCGGAGTTTCTTTCCTTGAAAGGCAGCGAACGCCGGCAAATGCTGCAGCGGCTTTTTCATCTGGAGCAGTACGGGGACCAGCTGGGCATGAAGCTGAGCCGCCGGATCAAGGAAAACGACGGCGCGCTCAAAGCCGTGGAAGCGGAGCAGCAGGGGCTTGGCGAAGCGGGGGAAGAAGCCCTTCAAGCGGCGGAAGACCGTTTGGGCGAGGCCGTAAGGCATGCGGGAGCGACCCGGAATAAACTTCAGGAGCTGAACGCGGAAGCCGAAAAAAAAGGGAAAATCCGCGAGCGTCAGCTCGAAAAAGAACGGAAGCAGGCCAAGCTGGAGCAATTGCAGGCTCTGGAACCGGAAATGCAGCGGCTCGAACAAAAGCTGGCGAAATCGGTCGCGTCGTCGTCCATGATGCCGTCGCTTGCTTTATGGCGGGAAAGCCTGCAGGATTGGAAGCAAAAAGAGGCGCTTGCGGCGGAGCTGGAAAGGGCGGCCGCCGAAGCGCAGCGGGAAGCGGAACAGGCCGGCGCATCCGACGATGCGGCCCAGCAAGCGCTGGCAGCCGGGGAACCGAAGCTGCTGCAGCGGAAGGAACAACTGGAGCAGGCGGTTCTGCTTCAGAAGGAAAGGGACGAAATCAAGTCGCTGTACGAGCGGCTCCATCGCCAGCGGAAGGAAGCGCAGGACGGAATGCTGGAGCTCCGCCAGCTGCTAGCCAAGGAGCAGGAGCTGCTCAAACGGGGCGAACAGAAGCAGGCGGAACTCCAGGAAAAGCTGGGCGAGTTGGAAGTGACCTCCAAAGAACGCTCCTTGCTGCATAAGGCGCTGGAGCTCCGGCAATTGCTCCGTTCCGCCGAAGACCGGTTGATGAAAGCCCGCCGTGAATGCGGGGAGCAGCAAACTAAGGCGGCATCCGCAAACGAGCAGCGGCGTCAGGCGGAACGCGAGCTCGTTATGCTGCAGGAGCGCGAACGGCAGTTGTCTGCCGGCATGTCCTCGCTGCTGTCGCAGGCGGAGCAAGCGAGCCGGCAGACGGAGCAATCGCTGCGCGATGCGGAACATGCCGAGCTTCGGCTCCGGGAGGAGCTGAAGCATCGCCAGCTCCGAAGCCTGTCGGCCGCGCTCGCGGCGGAATTGCATGATGGACGGCCCTGCCCGGTATGCGGTTCCTTGGAGCATCCGGCGCCCGTTTTGGCGGAGGACGCCGATGCTGCACAAGAAGAGCATTCGCTCCGGCTGCTTCAAGAAGCAAAAAGCCGGCTGCAGGAGGTAAGGTATGCCCTGCGGCAGCTGATCCACGAAGTTTCAGGTCTTCCGGGCGCTTCCGCCTCTTCTCTGGCAGACTCTGGCACGGCTCAGGCCGCGGCTGCAAAGGAAGAGGAGACGGCTGAAGCCGGAGATGATGTCGCCGCCGTTACCGCTTGGTCCGTGCGCGCAGACGAACTGGAACGTGCGCGGGAATCGCTTGCCGCGGCGCTGCTCCGCGTAAAACAAGAGACGTCCGAGCTTAGCGAAAAACGCGAAACGCTGCGCCAGCAAACGCTGAAGCAAGAAGCCGCGGCCGAAGCGGACGCCGCCTTGCTGAAGCGGCTGAAAGACAACGTGAACCAGCTGTCGGACGAGATCGGCGAGCTGAACGCAAGATGGTCGGAGGAGCTGCCGGAGCTGCCGATCGGCGAGGTCGAAAGCCGTTGGTCGCTTCTGCAGCAGAAAGACCGCGAGGCGGAGGACGTGAAAGAGCGCCTGCGCCGCAGCGTGCCGTTCCTCGACGAGAAAAAGCAGGCGGTCCAGTCGCTCGAACGGAATTTGCTTGAGGCCGAGAAGCGGCATATTCAGCTCGATGCCGAGCTCCGGGGCAAGGAGGAGCTGCTCGCGGAAAAAGAGGAGCGCCTTCAAGCCTGGATCGGAGACCGCCGGGCCGAAGCCCTTTTGGAGGCCTGCCTGGGCGAACTGAAAGCTTTGCGGGAAACGGCTGCCGAGGCAAAGCGGCTGAGACAATCGGCAGAGCAGGCGAAACACGAAAGCGCAAAGGCTTTTGCCATGGCGAAGCAGGCCGCGGAATCGGCCGCGGCGCATCATGAAGCTGCCGGGCGGCGCTGGGAGGCGCTGTTGCAGGATTCCCCGTTCGCCACGGCGGCCGAAGTGGAAGAGTCTTACCTCTCTCCTTCGGAGGCCGATGAGCTTGCCGCGAAGGTAAGGCAGCATCGGGACGGAGAACGCGATTTGCTGGCGGCGATCCGCCATATCGAAGAGCAGCTGGCGGGCAGCTCCTTGACGGAAGAAGAGTGGCTGCAGGTGAGCGGCGAGCTCGCGGCAGCCCGGGAGGCCGACGAAGAGGCCCTTCGGATGAAGGCGCGGGCCGAGCGCGATCTGGAGGACGTCAAAAAGCGTCACCTCCGTTGGACGGAGCTCGAAAAGCTGCGCATGCAGCGCCAACATGAGGCCGAAAAGCTTGCCAAACTGCAATCCTGCCTGCGCGGCAACGCTTTTGTCGAATATATCGCCGAGGAGCAGCTGATGCAGGTCAGCCAGTCCGCATCCCAGCGCTTGGCGTTTTTGACCAAGCAGCGGTATGCGCTTGAAGTCGATTCCGGCGGAGGTTTCCTGATCCGGGACGACGCGAACGGAGGCGTCCGCAGGCCGGTATCCACGTTATCGGGAGGCGAGACCTTCCTGACGTCGTTGTCGCTGGCTCTGGCCTTGTCGGCCCAAATCCAGCTACGCGGCCAATATCCGCTTCAATTCTTTTTCCTGGACGAAGGTTTCGGCACGTTGGACCCGGATCTGCTCGAGACGGTCATTACGTCGCTGGAGCGGCTGCATAACGACCATCTTTCCGTGGGCGTCATCAGCCACGTTCCGGAGCTGCGGGCCCGCCTTCCGCGCAAGCTTGTGGTCATCCCGGCCGACCAGGCCGGCGGAGGCTCCAGAATTGCCCTGGAGCAGCTGTAGTGATCCATTTCACAGCGGCTCCTGCGAATGGCTGCTAATATCGGTTGTGGACAAGCCGACCTTCTCTTTTTCCTGGAAGCCCCTTTCCGGATTCGCGCGAATCGTTTGCTCCGGCATACGGACGAGATTCCGCATGTTTTCGGTGCGGGGTTTCTTTTTTTTATTTTTTTTGGTTGTCCGCTATTCATAGGCAGTAGCCGTTCGCCCAGTCGTGAATATGATGATCCTGTAAATCGCTGACTGGGGAGGATCATGAAAGTGGAGAAACTTGAGGCCAAAGAAGTATGCAAAAAACATATGTACCGGTATGTCAGAGCCACGATGTCGGACGGAAGCGTCCACGACGGTTTTATCGAGCATGTGGACGAAGAAAAGGTGTACCTTGCGATTCCGATCGGCCATGAAAACATGCCTTACCATCATGGATATGCGAGTCCTTACGCGGACTGCTGGGATCCCTGTTACCGTGTTCCCGAACAGGAAGCCCGGGCGTTCTTCCCGTATTTTCCCTATGGCTATGGCTTCGGATATCCTTTCTATGGTTATCCGTTCGGACGCCGTTTTCGGCGCCTGGCATTGCCGCTATTCGGCCTGACCGCGCTATCCCTGCTGCCGTTTTTTTGAGAATAGACAGGGGGCTAAGCCCCAAGAATACATCCGGATAGCTCAAGTCAAAATGCCTTGCTTCAAGGGGCCGGGTTTTAAAGCAGGTGCTTGGACGGATGCTTCATGTCGGACGACGATCCGAAATGCTGCAGTCAAAAGGAACGCGGAAAGCCCTCCATCATGGAGGGCTTTTTTGGCAGACATCGGCAGCAGGGAATCGCGAGGAACCTGCCGGGCCGAAGGCGGCATTTTTTGCCTGCGATGGACGGGTTCCCCCAAAATCCGGTATGATAGGAGTAAATCAAACAATACATATCGGAGGCGAAAAACGATGGACTGTCTCTTTTGCAAAATCGTCGAAGGCAGCATTCCTTCCCAAAAGGTTTTTGAAAACGAACAAATTTTGGCGTTCAAGGACATTCAACCCGCGGCGCCCGTGCATGTGCTCATCATTCCGAAAAAACATATCGCGACGATGAACGACGTGGCGGAGGAAGACCTTCCGCTGGTCGCCGAAATGCACAAGGCGGCGCAGCAGATCGCCAAGGAGCTCGGCGTGGCGGACACCGGCTACCGTCTCATCAACAACTGCGGGCCGGACAGCGGACAAGCGGTGTACCACATCCATTACCATCTGCTCGGAGGGGCCAAATTGGGCGCTTTGACAGGGATTTCGGACTCGCACGCCTAAACGGAATGTTTCTTGAACCATCCGGCAGGCTGACCCCAAATGGTGGTTCGGCTTCGGCCGGACCGGGCCTTTTTTTTGTTGCGGTGGAAATGCCCGGCTGCCTGCGGTTGCGGATGGATGAAAGCGGCGTGAAAGGGTTTTTCTGAAAAAATGGGCGTCAAGGTTGACACCCTATTTCTATTTCACCTATAATTAAATTTGATGAACCGTGTTATTGCTCTTGGACGGTCTGGTCGGAGGGAGGGAAAACTGGTGTCTGAAACTAAAGTTCGCAAAAACGAGTCTATTGATGCTGCACTTCGCCGCTTTAAGCGTTCCATCGCTAAGGATGGTGTATTGGCTGAGGTGAAGAAACGCAAGCATTATGAGAAGCCAAGCGTAAAGCGCAAGAAAAAGTCCGAGGCTGCTCGTAAGAGAAAGTTTTAGGAGGAACTGAACTATCATGAGTCTTAGCGAACGATTGAACGAAGATATGATACAAGCGATGAAGAGCAAAGACAAGTTCAAGCTCTCCACTATTCGAATGGTTCGTTCAACGATCAAGAATCTTGAAATAGATTTGAAAAGAACTTTGGATGACAACGAAGTGCTTGATATCCTCAGTCGTGAAATTAAACAGCGCAAAGATGCCCTCCAAGAATTTAAAAAAGCGGATCGAGACGATCTTGCAGCAAATGTCGAAGCAGAAATTGAGATTATCGGTCAGTATCTTCCCGCACAGCTTTCCGAAGAAGAAATAAAAGTTATTGTACAGCAGACCATCCAGGAAACCGGTGCTTCTTCGAAAGCCGACATGGGTAAAGTGATGAGCGCGCTAATGCCGAAAGTCAAAGGCCGCTCCGACGGAAAAGTTGTGAACCAAGTGGTTCAGCAATTTCTGCAATAAAACATAACGCAAAGCACCCCTTTTTTAAGGGGTGTTTTTTCATGTTTGGAGGCAAAGGACCGTTCGATGGTCGAAAAAGCGCCGCGGATCCGCGAACAGCCTTTATGAATCCATGGTTTGGCGGGCATTTTTGTTCATAAACTGAAACGTTAAGCCTTCTGCTGCGTAATAAGTACCATATGCTGGACAGTATATTATAATTATGGTGAAAGGGGGGAAATTGGTTGGAACGATCCGAATGCGGGAACAGGTTTCACAGATGGCTGGTTCCTTTGATCATGCTGGTTTTGGGAATGGCTGCATCGTTTCCGAATCAGGCGGGAGCCGAAACGGCGAAAATGGCGCCCGTTTACGTAATCCCGGTGGATCAAAAGATCGAAACCGGGCTCGAAAAATTCATGAAACGCGGATTTAAGGAAGCCGAAAAAATGAACGCGGGGCTGATCGTGCTCGATATCAATACGCCCGGCGGGCTGGTTACGACAGCGCAAAACATCGGAAAAATGATCCGCGAAAGCAAAATCGAAACGGTTGCATACATACGCGGAAATGCAGCTTCCGCAGGAAGTTACATCGCCTTGAACGCCGACAAAATCGCGATGTCTCCGGGAAGCATGATCGGGGCCGCCGCGATGGTGGATGGCACGGGCAAACGGGTGGAGGACCCGAAGCTGGTGGCCGCCTGGAAATCGGAGATGGCGGCAGCCGCCGAATCAAGCGGCAGAAACGCCAAAATCGCGGCAGGCATGGCGGACATCAACATGGTGGTCGACATGCCGGAGATCGGGGAAACGAAAGAAAAAGGCGAAATTATCGCATTATCCAGCGAGCAGGCGCTAAAGGTCGGATACGCCGACAAAATTGCTTCATCGCCGGAGGAAGTCGTCTCATGGATGGGTTACGCGAACGATGACCTGATCCAGGTAGAGCGTACGGGGGCCGAAAAAATCGCGGCGTTTTTGACCCATCCCGTCGTGATGACGATTTTGCTGTTCCTCGGCATCGCCGGCATCGTGATCGAACTGATCGTTCCGGGATTCGGCGTCCCGGGCATCATCGGAGTCGCGGCTTTCGTGTTGTATTTCTTCGGGAATTACGTCGCGGGTTTCGCCGGCAATGAAACGTGGCTGCTCTTTATTGTGGGCCTGATCTTGATGATCTTGGAAATGTTCGTACCAAGCTTCGGCATTTTGGGCGTGCTGGGCGCCATCAGCCTGGTCGCCGGCGTGGTCCGGGCCGCCTACGACACGAGCCATGCCATGGTATCGCTCGGGATCGCGTTCATTGCGGCCTTGATCGTCGTGGTAATCGTAGCGTTCATCTTCAAAGAGCGCGGCATCTGGAACCGCTTTATCCTGAAAGAATCCCTGACCAAAGAGCAGGGATACGTGCCTACCGAAGCCCGGGAGTTTCTGGTCGGCAAGGAAGGCGTCAGCGTCACGCCGCTGCGTCCGGCGGGAACGGTCCTGATCGACGGCGAACGGGTGGACGTAGTGACGGAAGGGGAGTTCGTGCCGACGGATACCGCCGTGACCGTGATTCATGTCGAAGGCGCGCGCGTTGTCGTCAAACCGAAATAAATCCCTTCTCTTGCGATGAATGGTGTAACATGGTAACTGCAAGGGAATAACGGTGTCATACCCGATAACCGTAAAAACAATAGGAGGATTGCATGTTATGACAACTTCTTTGATCCCGATTCTGCTGATTGCTGTCGTGGTAATCATCGTATTAAGCGTATTTTTCAGCTTCTTTCCGCTTACGCTGTGGATTTCGGCCTTGGCCGCAGGCGTCCGCATCAGCATCATCACCTTGGTAGCCATGAGGCTCCGCCGGGTAACGCCGAGCCGGATCGTCAATCCGCTGATCAAAGCAACGAAAGCGGGGCTTGGGCTGAATATCAATCAATTGGAAAGCCACTATCTGGCCGGCGGTAACGTAGACCGGGTAGTCAACGCCCTGATCGCCGCGCAGCGCGCGAACATTCCGCTGGAGTTCACCCGTGCGGCAGCGATCGATTTGGCGGGCCGCGACGTGCTGCAGGCCGTGCAAATGAGCGTCAACCCACGCGTGATCGAAACGCCGGTCGTCGCCGCCGTGGCGAAAAACGGCATCGAAGTGAAAGTTAAAGCGCGGGTAACGGTCCGCGCAAACATCGACCGCCTCGTCGGCGGCGCGGGGGAAGAAACGATTATTGCCCGCGTCGGCGAAGGGATCGTAACGACCGTCGGTTCCAGCGACGCGCATAAGGACGTGCTGGAGAACCCGGACAGCATCTCCCGCACCGTGCTTGCCAAGGGGCTGGATGCGGGAACGGCGTTCGAGATCTTGTCCATCGATATCGCGGACGTGGACGTAGGCAAAAACATCGGCGCCTATCTGCAGACCGAGCAGGCTGAAGCCGATAAGCGCATCGCCCAGGCGAAAGCGGAAGAACGCCGCGCCATGGCCGTTGCGCAGGAGCAGGAAATGAAAGCCCGCGTCGTCGAGATGAGGGCGCGCGTCGTCGAATCCGAATCCGAAGTTCCGCTGGCGATGGCCGAAGCGCTCCGGTCGGGCAAAATCGGCGTGATGGATTATATGAACCTGAAAAATATCGAGGCGGATACGCAAATGAGAGGCTCGCTCGGCAAGCTGGGCGAGGGAGATCAGAACGGCTCCCAAAATAACAAGTAGGGAATGATGCATCCATGTGGATCTTGGAAAATTTCTATTGGATCCTGATTATCTTATTTGCGGTCATCTCCGCTTTAAGCAAAAGCGGCAAATCCAAGCAAAAACAAAATCCGCGGGGCATGCCGACGTTCGGCGGAGGCAACGGCAGGGATCACAGGGACGCCCGGAAGGAGCCAAGGGGATTTTCGGGCTCCCCTGACGTTGCCGGCGAAGCTGCCGATTCCCGCAGATCTGCCGCAGGCGACGCGAACCTTTCGGGACGTAGGCATGCCGAGGCGTCCGGCCGGACTTCGCCGTTCGGCGATGCTCCAGTGGCCGGCCCGGATTATGACACCGGCGAGGGCGTGTCCGAAATGTGGCAGGACGGTCGGCCGGAAACGCTCGAAGATTCCAATGCGGCCATGCAGATGCACCTGGATCGGGTCAACGCCTCGCTGGACCGGATTGAGCAGACGGAGCCAGCGCCGTCTTTAGACCGGCAGGCGGCACAGCCGAGGCCGGTCTCGCGCCTGGCGAAGGAAGCCCGGAACGGCGTGGTCTGGGCCGAAATTCTCGGCCCGCCCCGGTCGAAACGGCCCTATGGCGGGCCCAAGTAAACCTTAGGGGCATCGAGCCTAAACCTTTTATATTTAAAAAGCCTTTTCTGTTTATCGGCATCCGATCAACAATCGGATCCGGGGCGGAAAAGGCTTTTTTCGTGCATGCGTACGAATCTTGTCCGTTTCCGTGAAACAGCCTGAAAACTCTCATAAATCGGCCGGACCGGGCATAAGTTGTAAAGTACAGGAAGGGGGAAGCCTTCGTATGACCCGGATCAGCCGCAGGCTGCGGAAATGGACAAATGAAGTGCTGGATTTGCCGCAGGACGTGTTGCTTGACCTGCCGCGGATTACCCTGGTTGGAAACAAGGAGTTGACCGTCGAGAATCACCAGGGCGTGCGTCATTTTTCGGAGAACAAAATGATTCTTTCCTTAAACCAGGGCGTGCTCGAAATCGAAGGCGCCGAACTCATGATCCGGGCGATATTGCCGCAGGAGGTCATGATCGAAGGAATCATCCGCAATATAAAATATACAGGAATGGGGGAGAGCTCATGAAAATACCTACACTTTCCGGCGTGCGCGGGTGCGTACAGATCACGGTCAGGGGAGAAGGAATCAATCGCTTGATCAACGCTTTGGCGGAAGCGGGCATTCCCGTGTGGGATATCCGGCCCGCCAGCAACAACCAAACGGCAGACATGAAGCTGCTCCTGAGGGATTTTCATGCTCTTCGCCCCTTGCTGAAGCGGACAGGCTGCAGGATGCATGTCGCCCGCCGGATCGGTCTGCCTTTCCGTTTGGCCAAGCTGTACAAGCGTAAATTTTTCGCGGCCGGCATCGGCGCGTTTTTCCTGCTGCTGTTCGTTCTTTCTTCCCTGGTATGGAACATCAACGTGGTAGGCAACGAAAAAATTCCGACCGAAGATATTTTGAAGGCGGCGAAAGAGGAAGGCGTCCGGCCTTACCAGTGGATTTTCCGTTTGAAGGAACCGGACAAGCTGTCGCGCGCGCTCAGCCTCAAGCTGCCTGAAACGTCCTGGATCGGGGTGGAAAGAAAAGGAACGACGATCACCATCCAGGTAGTGGAAGCCGAAAAGCCGGAGAAAGAGCCGCTTGCCAGCCCGCGCCATTTGGTGAGCAAGTCGGATGCGGTGATCACGAGCATTTATGCCGAGCAGGGGCGTCCGCTCGTTCAAAAAAACACGCGCGTCAAAAAAGGACAAGTGCTGATATCCGGCATTTTGGGCGACGGGGTGGCCCGTTCGCAGGTCGTGGTAGCCAAAGGCGAAGTGAAAGGCCTCGTATGGCATGAATATAAGCTGGAGGTACCTCTCGTCCAGAAACGGAAAATATATACGGGAGAAAGGAAAGACAAAAGTTATCTCGTCCTCGGAAACCGCGCCATCCAGCTGTGGGGTTACGGGAAAGAGCCGTTTGCGAAATCCGAGACGCTCACCGAACGCGATCCGCTCACTTGGCGTTCCATCGCCCTTCCGATCGGTTGGATGACGGAAAAGGTCATGGAGGTTACGGAAACGCAGGAGACGCTGCAGCCCGAAGAGGCGAAAAAGTTGGGGCTTGAAGCGGCAATTCGCGATATTTTGGCGAAATACGGCAACGATTCGCAGATCATCAGCCAAAAAATTTTGCATGAGAAGAGAGAGAATGGTAAAGTTTATATGAAAGTGCTTTTTGAGGTGGAAGAAAAGATTGCCGAAGAACTTCCCATAGTTCAAAGTCAAGGAGAATGAGGCTATTTGTCAGAAAAAAACCACAGCGCGCAAATTTCATTGCATAGTGCAGGCGAAGGCCTGTCCATTTTCGGACCTCAGGATATGTTTTTGAAGATGATCGAAGCGCAGATCCCGGCCCAGATCGTCTCCCGGGAGGCGGAAATCACGATCCGCGGGGAACTGCGGGACGTGCAGGTGGTCGAGCATCTGTTCGAAGTTCTGCTTGAGCTCGTCCGGAACGGTTATATCCTTTCGGAACGGGACGTCGCCTATGCCATCGACCTTGCCAAGGATTTTCGGGCCGACCAGCTGCTCGATCTGTTCAAGGGAGAAATCACGACCACGTTTCGCGGCAAGCCGATCCGGGTCAAGACCATCGGCCAGAAGCACTATGTAACGACCATCCGCAAGCGGGACATCGTGTTCGGAATCGGGCCTGCCGGTACGGGGAAAACCTATCTGGCGGTCGTGTTGGCCGTTGCCGCTTTGAAGGAAGGCGCCGTCAAACGCATCGTGCTCACGCGTCCCGCCGTCGAGGCGGGAGAAAGCCTCGGGTTTCTGCCGGGGGATTTACAGGAAAAGGTTGACCCGTATTTGCGTCCGCTTTATGATGCCCTGTACGACGTGATGGGCCCGGAGCAGACGGCCAAAGCGCTCGAAAGAGGACTGATCGAAATCGCGCCGCTCGCGTATATGCGCGGCCGTACGCTGGACGACTCCTTCATCATTTTGGACGAAGCCCAGAACACGACCCCTGAACAAATGAAAATGTTTTTGACCCGTCTCGGCTTTGGCTCGAAAATGGTCATCACCGGCGACGTGACGCAAATCGACTTGCCGCGGGGCAAAAAATCCGGGCTGATCGAGGCGAAACATATACTGGAAGGCATCGAGGAGATCGGCTTCGTTCATTTCGCCGAGCAGGATGTCGTCCGTCACTCTCTCGTTCAAAAAATAATCACTGCTTACGACAAAGCTGCAGAAAATCAAGATTAGAGGGGATTATCTTTATGACTTCGAAAGAAACGTCATCAGGCAAATCTTTCTCAATGAAACATGTCGGCTGGAAACATAGCGCAGGGACCCGCTATGTTCTCTTTTTATGTCTGGCTGTGCTGTTTTATGTCAGTCTGGCTCCGAATCTGCTCCCGGAACGGTACAACATCCACGTAGGGGCGCGCAGCGAGAAAGAAATCCGGGCGCCGATGCAAATCCCGAACAATAAGGCGACGCTGAAGGCGCAGGAGCAGGAAGCGGAACGCGTGCAGCCGATTTATACGATCGTGACGGTGCCGAACGAAAATCTGGTCGTGTCCATTTTGGATCGGATCGACCGGCTCAACCAGGATGACCAGGTATCCCGCGAAGATAAAATCGCCATCTACAAGCTTGAGATCCCGCAGCGGGCCAAGGACTTTATTCAAAATTTCGTCAATGCCAACCGGTCGTCGGCGAACTACTCGGACAAGCTGCTGGATGAAATGCTGAAGGTGACCAACCAGCAGAGCTATAAAATTCCGGAAGAGACGTTCATCAAAATTCCGCGGCTCACTTCCCAGGACATCGCCGAAATGAAACCCGTCGCCCGGGAGATCGTATCCCGCCTGACCAACGACCAGGTCGTCGAGGCGCAGGCGGCCCGCGCGAAAGTGGCGGAGCTCGTCAGCGCCAGCACGCTCAACCAGCGGACGGCCCGGGAGGTCGTGCAGGAGCTGTCCAAGCTTGCCATCACGGCGAACAAATTCTATGATGAGGAAGCGACCAAGGAAGCCAAGGTGCAAGCGAGGGAAAACACCCAGCCGGTGTACATCAAGCAGGGCGACGTGCTGGTCGCGAAAGGGCAGCTGATCACGGAAGATTTGTACAATCTGCTCGATGACAACGGTTTGCTTAAAAACGAAGTCAATTATTGGCCTCAGCTGGGGCTGCTCATGCTGTCTTTGCTGATGTCCGGGGGCTTGCTGCTGTTTATCCGGCAGACGGACCCGAACAAATTCAAGTACAACAACTCGCAGCTTCTGATGCTTGTACTGATCTTTATTATTACCGTCATCTCCATGCATTTGGCCGGCATCCTGCAAAGCACGGAAAGGCCTTACATCGGATACGTCGCGCCCGTGGCGATCGGAGCTACGCTCGTGACGCTGCTGCTGGACATGACGCTGGCGTATTTTTGCTCGATGTTGTTCTGCATTTTGGCCAGCGTCATTTTGAACGTGCATCAGGGACAGATGTTCGACTTTACCTTCGGATTTTTTTCGCTGGTCGCATCGGTGGTGGCCATCTTTTCGATCCACCGCGCGAGCCAGCGGTCCACGCTGCTCAAGGGCGGCATTATGGTCTGCCTGTTCGGTTCGCTGTCGGTATTCATCATGACGGTGATCGGAAGCGGCGGCCAATGGAATCAGATCCAGACGCTTTACGCGATCGGTTTCGCTTTTGCCGGGGGCCTGCTCACCGCCATTTTGGCGATCGGGCTGATGCCGTTTTTCGAAGTCACGTTCGGCATTTTGTCGGCGCTGAAGCTGGTCGAGCTGTCCAACCCCAACCATCCGCTGCTGCGGAAGCTGCTGACGGAGACGCCGGGCACCTATCACCACAGCGTGATGGTCGGCAATCTGTCCGAAGCCGCCGCGGAGGCGATCGGCGCGGACGGGCTGCTCTGCCGCGTGGGTTCGTATTACCACGATATCGGGAAAACCAAACGGCCGAGTTATTTCATCGAAAACCAGAACAATATGGGGAACCCGCATGATAACCTGGACCCGAAAATGAGCAAATCGATTATCATCGCCCATGCGCGGGACGGGGTGGAAATGCTGAAGGAATATAAAATTCCGAAGCCGATCCGGGATATCGCCGAGCAGCACCACGGCACGACGTTCCTCCAGTATTTCTACCACAAGGCGCTCCGCCTGGCGGAAGAGCAGGGCAAGGAGCCCGATTTTACCGAGGAGGATTTCCGTTATCCCGGTCCGAAAGCCCAGTCCAAGGAATCGGCCGTCATCGGCATTGCCGACAGCGTGGAAGCGGCGGTGCGTTCCTTGCGGAACCCGACCGTGGATCAGGTGGAATCGATGATCGAAAAAATCATCAAAAGCCGGCTGGACGATCACCAATTCAATGACTGCGACTTGACGATGAAGGAACTGGACATCATCGCCAAAACACTAAAAGAAAGCGTCATGGGGATCTTCCATTCCAGGATCGAATACCCGGAAGAAATCAAAAAGAACAAAACGACTGAAGAAACGAGAAGGAGCGGTTAGAACATGGGACTGCAGCTAGCATGGACGAACGAGCAGCAGGAGCTTGCAATCGGCGACGAACTGATCGCGACGCTCGAGCTGCTGCTGCAAAAAGCGGGCGAGGCCGAAGGCATCCGGGAAGGCGAAGTGGCGCTGACGTTCGTCGATGACCAACAAATTCATGAACTGAATAAGGAGTACCGCGGCATCGACCGCCCCACGGACGTGCTTTCCTTTGCCATGAACGAACATACGGACGAAGAGCTGGACATCGTTTACGAGCTGGAAGAGGGAGAAGAGCTTGCGGATCTGCCCGAAATGCTCGGGGATATTATCATTTCCGTGAATCGCGCGCAGGCGCAAAGCGAAGAATATGGACATTCCCTGGAACGTGAAATCGGATTTCTGTTCGTTCACGGATTCCTGCACCTGCTGGGCTACGACCATCAGGACAAAGAAAGCGAAGCCGAAATGATGGGCAAACAGGAAGCGGTCCTGGCCGAAGTGGGGCTTACGCGTTAATGCCGAAAAGGACGTTTTGGGCCGCGTTCGGATATGCGGCGCAAGGGATTATTTACGCGCTGCGGACGCAGCGCAACATGAAAATCCATGCGGCGGCGGCCGTGGCCGTCATAGCGGCGGCGGCGCTGCTGCATGTATCGTGGGAAAGATGGGTCGCGCTTTTGTTTGCGATTGCGCTTGTCATGGCCCTGGAACTGGTCAACACGGCGCTGGAGTCGGTGGTGGATTTGGCATCGCCCGAACTCCATCCGCTGGCCAAAGCGGCCAAAGATACGGCTGCCGGCGCAGTGCTGCTGGCAGCTGTTTTTGCCGCCATCACCGGGGTGATCGTGTTTTATCATCCGGTAATTGGCCTTTTAGGCTGGGGCGAACCCCATCAATAGTTTTTCGGAATTCGAAGGAGGATCATCCATGGAATCAGCATTGTTATTGCAAGAAGCGATTAAAGCGCGCATGAACGCTTATACGCCGTATTCCCATTTTGGCGTCGGCGCTGCGCTGCTCGACCAGGAAGGACATGTCCACCATGGCTGCAACGTCGAAAACGCGGCGTTCGGGCCTACCAACTGCGCGGAACGTACGGCATTGTTCCGTGCGATCGCCGACGGGCACAAAGCGGGAAGCTTCCAGGCGATTGCCGTCGTCGGCGATACCGAAGGGCCGATTTCCCCTTGCGGCGTGTGCCGGCAGGTCCTGCTCGAACTATGCAAACCGGACATGAAAGTCATCTTGGGGAACTTGAAAGGCGACATGATGGAAACGACGGTAAGCGAGCTGCTTCCGGGGGCTTTTGGTCCTTCGGATCTGGATCGTGCCAAGAAGTAATATAAGCAGCATTCTTTTTTTGGGGCCCGTTTCCGCGGCCGGGTTCGGTTCGTCCGTCCCGGCCTTAGCGGATTCAGGGCCCCGGACGGTCTTTCGCGAAATGCGGGAGGATCATTTAAGGAGGTCATGTGTCAATATGGCGAAACCGGCATTCAAATCCGGCTTTGTGGCAATCGTCGGCCGGCCGAACGTAGGCAAATCCACGCTGATGAATCAGGTCATCGGACAAAAAATCGCGATCATGTCCGACAAGCCGCAAACGACGCGAAATAAAATCCACGGGGTATACACGACCGAGGAAACCCAGATCGTATTTCTCGATACGCCCGGCATTCATAAGCGCCAATCGAAGCTTGGCGATTACATGAACCAAACCGCGCTGAATACGCTGAAGGAAGTGGAGGCCGTATTATTCCTGGCCGACGTTTCGGAAGGATTGGGCGGCGGGGACCGGTTTATTATCGAACAGCTGAAGGGCGTAAAGACGCCGGTCATTCTCGTGCTGAACAAAATCGACAAAATCGAGCCAGATGCGCTGCTTCCGATCATCGACGAATACAGCAAGCTGCATGAGTTTGCGGAAATCGTGCCGATTTCGGCTTTGAGCGGCAACAACGTGAACCGCCTGCTTGAACAGGTGGAAAAGTATTTGCCCGAAGGCCCGCAGTATTATCCGGCCGACCAGGTAACGGACCATCCGGAGCAATTTGTTTGCGCCGAGCTGATCCGCGAAAAAATTCTGCATATGACCCGCGAGGAAGTGCCGCATTCGATTGCGGTAACGATCGAGGACATGCGCGTGCAGGAGAACGGGGTCGTATACATTTCGGCCGTCATTTTCGTTGAAAGGGATTCCCAAAAAGGCATTATCATCGGGAAGCAAGGCGCCCTGCTCAAAGAAGTCGGCAAACAAGCCCGGCAGGATATTCAAAATTTGCTGGGTTCGAAGATATTTTTGGAATTGTGGGTCAAAGTAAAAAAAGACTGGCGCAACCAGGAACGCGTTCTTCGTGACCTCGGCTTCCACCGCGACGCCTAACCGGCGGCGACCGCCCTCATCTGGCAGGAATTGCTTTACATAGATCCGGTTCGTTCGCCGCATCCTATTTTTGAAGATGCAGACGCCATTTCCAAAGAAAGGATGAATACGAATGCGAGACTTTTCGTGGAAGTATTTTGCGATGACTGGAGATGTGGATGCTTACCTGCTCTATAAGGAATACGCGGGCATGTCGGTAGAGGAAGCGGCTGCGGCGCCGGAGATGGCGGCAGCGGAAGAGACGGGGAATTATGAAGAAAACGAATGATTTGTGGCTGCTCCGGGAATGGCTGGGGGAAGAGGCATGCTATACAGGGTGGAAGGGATCGTCATCCGCAGCATGGACTACGGCGAAGGGAACAAAATCATTACGATTTGCACCGAAAACTCGGGCAAAGTAGGCGTGCTGGTCCGCGGGGCCAAAAAGGTCAAAAGCCGCCACGCTGCTTTAACGCAGCTGTTTACGGAAGCGGAATACGTCTTCTTCAGGAACGGAACGGGCCTTGGAACGCTAAACTCCGGCGAAATCATGAACTCGCATCACGGCCTGAGGCAGGATTTGATTTTGGCGGCGTATGCGTCCTATGCCTGCGAGCTTCTTGACAAGGTCCTGCAGGACGAGGAAACGGGAAGCTTTTGGTATCAGCAGTTAAAGGCTTGCCTGAACGCGCTGGAGGAAGGCAAAGATCCCGGAATTATCATCAATCTGTACGAAATGAAAATTCTTCAGACGGCGGGATACGGACCCGAACTCCTTTCCTGCATTTCTTGCGGCAAGGATTTGAGCGAAGACGACCATGCGTCCGTAAGCCCGAGATTGGGCGGCGTATTGTGCCGGTCCTGCAGGCATCTGGATCCGCCGGCGATGAACCTGTCGCCCAAGAGCTTGAAGCTGCTGCGGCTGTTCGCCAGGCTCGACCTTCGAAGACTGGGCCACGTCGACGTCAAAGACGAAACGAAAGCCGAGCTTAAAGCCGTTATGCGCGCTTTTATGGACATGCAGCTCGGACTTAAACTGAAGTCGCAAAGCTTTTTGGATCAGATGGAAAAGTACGGACTGTAACGATGTTGACTTCTCTTTGGGAATCCGGTAATATATATAAAGTTTCTATTCATTGTCTGACATGCGTTGAACGGAAGAGTAGTGGATTTCGGATTCCCAGCAGCGAACCGGGGACGGTGCGAGCCCGGTGGAACGGATTCATGAAAGGCAGCCGGGAGCATGAGATGAAATCGGCTAAAAAGTGGATTGCGGTTCTCCGGTAACGGGAACGGCAGTCAAGTAGGGTGGAACCGCGGGAATGACAGCTCTCGTCCCTATGTCTGTGTTTGCAGGCATGGGCGGGAGCTTTTTGATGTCCCGGTGATGGCCTGCAGCGGATGAAGCAAGCTGACAACCATTGCAATGCCATGATTAGTAAAGGAGAGGCTCATATGAACTTTCAGCAGATGATTTTGACCCTGCAGCAGTTTTGGGCAGCACAGAATTGCATTATCGTGAACCCTTACGACACGGAAAAAGGCGCCGGCACGATGAACCCGATGACCTTTTTGCGGTCGCTGGGACCTGAACCGTGGAAGGTGGCATACGTCGAGCCTTCGCGTCGTCCTTCCGACGGACGTTACGGCGAAAACCCGAACCGTTTGTACCAGCACCACCAGTTCCAGGTCATCATCAAACCTTCGCCGGACAACATCCAGGAACTGTACCTGGAAAGCTTGAAGGCGCTGGGCGTGGATGCGCTGCACCATGATATCCGCTTTGTCGAGGATAACTGGGAGAATCCGTCGCTCGGCTGCGCCGGCCTTGGCTGGGAAGTATGGCTTGACGGGATGGAAATTACCCAGTTTACGTACTTCCAGCAGGTGGGCGGGATCGAGACGCATCCGGTATCCGTCGAAATCACGTACGGCATGGAACGCCTCGCTTCCTACATTCAGGAAAAAGAAAATGTGTTCGATCTGGAATGGGTGGACGGCATCACTTACGGGGATGTGTTCCATCAGCCGGAATACGAGCATTCGAAATACACGTTCGAAGTGTCCGACGTCAAAATGCTGTTTACCCTTTTCAACATGTACGAACAAGAAGCCAAAAAAGCGATGGATCAAAACCTCGTGTTCCCGGCTTACGATTACGTGCTGAAATGCTCGCACACCTTTAACCTTCTCGATGCCCGCGGCGCCATCAGCGTTACCGAGCGAACAGGCTATATCACCCGGGTGCGCAACCTGGCCCGCCAGGTCGCGGCGACGTACGTGGAGGAACGCGAGAAGCTCGGCTTCCCGCTGCTGAAGAAAGGAGGCGACCTGTAATGGCTAAGGATCTGTTGTTTGAAATCGGTCTGGAGGAAGTGCCTGCGCGCTTTTTGCGGGCCGCAATGGAGCAGTTGAAGGAAAAAACGGTTCAATGGCTGGAACAATCCCGTTTGTCCCACGGTGCCGTAGAGGCTTATGCCACCCCGCGCCGTTTGTCGGTGCTCGTGCATGGCGTGGCGGAGAAACAGGAGGACGTGGAGGAAGAAGTCAAGGGTCCTTCCCGCAAAATCGCCCAGGACGAAAACGGAAACTGGAGCAAAGCGGCGCTTGGTTTCGCACGCGGGCAAGGCGTGGATCCGGAGCAGTTTACCTTTAAGGAACTGAACGGCGTCGAATACATCTACGTGACCAAAAGCAGCACGGGCGTCGATACGGCATCCATTTTGGCCGAAGGTTTGCTTGGCATTTTGTCTTCGATGAACTTCCCGAAAAACATGCGTTGGGGAAGCTACGATTATAAATTCGTCCGCCCGATCCGCTGGCTCGTCGCCATGTTCGGCTCCGACGTCATCGATTTGGAAGTGACCGGCGTAAAATCCGGCAACGTGACGCGCGGGCACCGTTTCCTCGGAACCGAAGCCGTGCTTTCCGATGCTTCCGAATACCGGGAAGCCCTCCGTTCCCAGCATGTCATCGTGGACGTGAAGGAACGCGAAAACATGATCCTGGAACAGATCGGAAAACTCGCGCAGGAGAAAAACTGGAAAATCGCCATCAAGGACGATTTGCTCGAGGAAGTGCTTTTCCTGGTCGAAACGCCGACCGTATTGTTCGGAACGTTCGATCCGTCGTTCCTGAACATTCCGCAGGAAGTGCTAATCACGTCCATGCGGGAGCATCAGCGTTATTTCCCGGTGCTTGACGAACAGGGCAAGCTGCTGCCGTTTTTCGTGACGGTGCGCAACGGCGACGACCGTTCGCTCGACGTCATTGCCAAAGGGAACGAAAAGGTGCTGCGCGCACGGCTGTCCGATGCGAAGTTTTTCTACGACGAAGACCAAAAGCTTGAAATCAAGGACGCGCTGTCCAAGCTGGAAAGCATCGTCTTCCATGAGGAGCTCGGCACGGTGGGCGACAAAGTCCGCCGCATTCGCAAAATCGCCGACCAGCTGGGCGAAGCGCTCCAAATCTCCGGAACGGAGCAGGAATACGTCAGCCGCGCCGCGGACATCTGCAAATTCGACCTCGTGACGCAAATGGTATACGAGTTTCCGGAACTGCAGGGGGTTATGGGCGAAGATTACGCGCGCAAGGCCGGAGAAAACGAAGCGGTCGCCAAAGCGGTGTTCGAGCATTACCAGCCGCGTTCCGCGTCGGACGATTTGCCTGCTTCCCTGGTGGGTTCGATCATCAGCATCGCGGATAAAATCGACACGATCGTGGGCTGCTTCTCGATCGGCATCATCCCGACGGGATCCCAGGATCCGTACGCCCTGCGCCGCCAATCCCAAGGGATCGTTCAAATTCTGCTCGCGAAGCAAATGCCGCTGACGCTTTCGCAAATTTTCGGCATCGCCATCGACGTTCATGCCCAATTCCGGGAGATGAAACGCGAGGGCAGCGAAATCCGCAAAGACCTTGAGGAATTTTTCGGCCTGCGCGTGAAAAAGCTGCTGTCCGAAAACCTCCGTTACGACGTCGTCGACGCCGTCATTGCCGCAGGATTCGACGACGTGATGTCCATCGTGTCCCGCGGGGATGCGCTGATGAACGCCGTGGGCGGCGGCGACGAGTTCAAAACGACGGTCGAGTCCTTCAACCGGGTAAGCAATCTCGCCGCGAAAGCCTCTAAGGCTGCGGTCAGCGAAAGCTTGCTTCAGGAAGAGGCGGAAAAGGAACTGCACGCTGCTTGGCTGCAAGTGCAGAAGCCGTACTCCACCGCTCTTGAACAGCGGGACGGGGCCAAGGCGCTGGGCATTTTGGGCGAACTGAAACCGGCCATCACGAATTTCTTCGATTCCGTCATGGTCATGGCCGAAGACGAAAAAGTCCGGGCCAACCGCTTGGGACTTCTCGCGCAAATCGATCAGGGCTTAAAGCAGTTTGCCGATTTTAACAAGCTTGTCTGGTAGGATATAGATTCGCCGAACGTACGGAACGGGAAAGCACCCAGTGCTGGCCTGTTCCGTATTTTCGGAAAGCTGTCAGAAGTTGTTATTGGGCCGCAAGAAGGATTTTCGCATCCATTGGGCGTATATTACGTATATACGAGTATGGCAAACCATGATTACAGGGTGATATATTCTGGCTGATATGCATACGATCCACATCGTCGTCGACGGGGACGCCTGTCCCGTAAAGCGTGAAATTGGCGAGACAGCTAGAGCCTTCCGCATTCCTGTGCTGATGGTTTCTTCTTATGACCATTTTATCGAGGCCGAAGAGGGCGTTCAAACGATCCAGGTCGACCGCAGCGACCAAAGCGCGGACCTGTACATCGCCAACCACATCCAAGCCGGTGACGTCGTCGCGACGCAGGACTACGGTTTGGCCGCGCTTGCCCTTGCGAAAGGCTGCCATGCGATATCGTTCCGGGGGCAAAGCTATACGCGGGAAAATATCGAATTCATGCTCGATCGGCGCCATCATCAGGCCAAAGCCAGGCGAAGAGGCAGCTACGGCAAAGGCCCGAAACCGATGACGCAGGCGGACAAATTGCTTTTTCAACAGAAACTGACAAAACTTTTGCGCAGATTGCAGGAGAATGTTTAACAGTAGCGAATAATATTTTACGTGCCAAAAAGAGATGAAGGTGGTTTGGATGAATGCCGGACATGGCAATATACCGGAAAAAGTGATCGATGCGGTGCTGGACAAGCATGATATCGTCGATACGGTAAGCAGGTACGTTCATCTGACCAAGCAGGGGAAATACATGAAAGGCCTCTGCCCGTTTCATTCGGAGAAAACCCCCTCTTTTACGGTGACGCCGGATCGGCAGATTTTCTACTGCTATGGCTGCGGCAAGGGCGGAAATGCCATCAAATTCAGGATGGAAATCGAAGGGTTATCCTTTCCCGAGGCCGTCAAACTCATGGCGGAAGAAAGTCATATCGAACTGCCGGAAGGACCAGGGGCTGTCGTGATTCCTCCGAATCCGGAGCGAGACCGTCTGCTACAGGCCTACGAGTGGACTGCCAAATTTTATCACTATTTGCTCAAAAACACGGAGCATGGCAAAGCGGCGATGGACTATTTGCGTTCGCGCGGCTTTAACGACAAAATCATCGATCAGTTTCAGATCGGCTATGCCCCGGACCGTTGGAATACGATTGTTCAGTTTCTGACCAATCGATCCTTCGACTTGCAGGAGATGGAAAAAGGCGGGCTGTTGTCCAAACGAAGCGACGGGGAAGATTATATCGACCGCTTTCGGGGCCGTGTCATGTTTCCGATCTGCGACCGCAACGGCAAAGTCATCGCTTTTGCGGGCAGGGTGCTCGGCGACGGGCAGCCGAAATATTTGAATTCGCCCGAAAGCAAGCTGTTCAACAAAAGCCGGATTTTGTACAATCTTCATCAGGCCAAACCGTCCATCCGCAAGCTGCGGCAAATCGTATTGTTCGAAGGATACGGCGACGTGATTTCGGCTTGGGAAGCAGGCGTGCAAAACGGCGTGGCCACCATGGGCACCTCGCTCACGGAAAGCCATGCGGCCATGATGAAAACGATGGCGGAGGAGATCGTCGTTTGTTACGACGGGGACCGGGCCGGACAAGCTGCTGCAATGAAGACCATTCCGCTTCTCGAGGGAGTCGGTCTGAGGGTGAAAATCGCCGTCATTAACGAAGGCCTCGATCCGGACGAATTCATCCGGCAATACGGCGGGGACCGCTTTAAGCGCCAGATCATCGACGGAGCGGTTTCAACGACGAAATTTAAGCTTATATATCTGAAAAAAAACCATATACTGCTAGAAGAAGACGGGAAAATCGCGTATACGAAGGAAGTGCTTCCGATTATCGCGGGACTGCCTTCATCGACCGAGCGGGAAGTTTATTTAAAGGAACTTGCCGCGGAGCTTGAGCTTTCCTTCGAAAGCCTGAAGCAGGATTGCAACGAGATCCGCCAATCCATGTTAAAAAACGCGCCGGATGGGGATAATAACGACAAAAGGTGGAATAATGGTAGGCATAAAAAAGGGCAGGTGTCCGCACCTGTTTTACTGCCGGCATACCATACTGGAGAACGGCGCCTTTTGGCCATGATGCTGCAGGATGCCGAAGCCGCGAGCTACGTGCAAAAAAGGCTCGGCGACGCATTTAACATTGATGATCATGCAGCGATTGCTGCTTATCTATATGCCTATTACGCACAGGGCAAACCCCCGGATATCAGCCGCTTCATGTCGTTTTTGCACGATGACCGTCTGGAGAAGACCGTTAGCTCCATCTCTATGATGGATACTCCGCCGGAGTGGAACGTGCAGGAGCTTGAGGATTGCATTCGGGAAGTACAGAAAGTTCCGCAGAAAAAACAGATCGACAAGAAGAGAGAAGAAATGATCATTGCCGAGCGTTCAGGGGACTTTTTGCGTGCTGCACAAATTGCAAGTGAGATTATAGCCCTAGAGAGACAATAAAGAACAGGCTTGAATGTTTCTAGGGAGGAGGGAGTCGAGTTATGGCGAATGATCAGCATACTGAACTAGAGACAGAGTTTACGCTTGATCAGGTAAAAGACCAGCTGATTGAACAGGGTAAAAAAAGATCTTCTTTGAACTACAAAGACATTATGGAGAAACTCTCTCCATTCGATCAGGACGCTGAACAGATTGACGAATTTTATGAACAGCTCGGCGATCTTGGCATTGAAGTGGTCAACGAAAGTGATGAAGACGACAACCCTCTTCACCATCCGTCCGATGATCACGAGAATGGCGACAGCGACGATTTCAACTTTGACGACGACCTGTCCTTGCCGCCAGGCATCAAAATCAACGACCCCGTCCGGATGTATTTGAAGGAAATCGGCCGCGTGCCGCTCCTTTCGGCAGACGACGAGGTGGAACTGGCGAAACGGATCATGAACGGGGACGAAGAAGCGAAACGCCGGCTTGCGGAAGCGAACCTGCGTTTGGTGGTCAGCATCGCGAAACGTTACGTCGGCCGCGGCATGCTGTTCCTCGATTTGATTCAGGAAGGCAATATGGGCCTGATCAAAGCGGTCGAGAAATTCGACCATAATAAAGGATTCAAATTCAGTACGTATGCAACCTGGTGGATTCGTCAGGCGATCACCCGTGCCATTGCGGACCAGGCGAGAACGATCCGGATTCCGGTTCATATGGTGGAAACGATCAATAAGCTGATCCGGGTATCCCGTCAGCTGCTGCAGGAATTGGGACGCGAACCGACGCCGGAAGAAATCGCGGCCGAAATGGAGCTCAGCGTAGAGAAGGTTCGGGAAATCATGAAAATCGCCCAGGAGCCGGTATCGCTTGAAACGCCGATCGGCGAAGAAGACGATTCGCATCTTGGCGATTTTATCGAGGATCAGGAAGCGCTCGCTCCAGCGGACGCTGCAGCTTACGAGCTTCTGAAGGAACAGCTGGAGGACGTGCTCGATACGTTGACGGAACGCGAGGAAAACGTTCTTCGTCTCCGCTTCGGTCTCGATGACGGCCGGACGAGAACGCTGGAGGAAGTGGGCAAAGTGTTTGGCGTCACGCGCGAACGCATCCGCCAAATCGAAGCCAAGGCGCTGCGCAAACTGCGCCATCCTAGCCGCAGCAAACGGCTGAAAGATTTTCTCGAATAAATTCATGTTCAGACCTTCTGCCGCATGCGCAGACAGGTCTTTTTTTCCGCCTTTTTGCCGATAAAGGAAAATAGGATTCGCGGTTTTTCTTGCTTTTAGAACTATTTCCTTTATTTGTTGTTTTTATTTTAGCGCTTTTTCCAAGCCAATGCAAATGAGATGACCCGATGACTCGGCGCCATCCGGACTTAAGCCGTTCCTTTCGGCTTCGTGCATTTGCAGGATGCGCACGGGTTTGATACGGTATAAAAAGGATATAAAAACCAAAAAAAGATGCGTGGGTGCGATATGAAATTATCAAGAAGACTAGAGACGATCATGAAGCTCATACCAAAGGAAAGCGCGCTGGCGGACATCGGTTCGGACCACGCGCTGCTGCCCGTGGCTGCGGTGCAATCCGGGCGGGCCGTCCGGGCCGTGGCCGGAGAAGTGAACGACGGGCCGTTGCAAGCCGCCGCCAAACAAGTGGCGGAAGCCGGCCTTACGGACGTCATTTCGGTCCGCAAGGGCGATGGCTTGGCGGTGATCGAAGCGGGTGAGGCCAACGTCGTGACGATTGCGGGCATGGGGGGCAGCCTGATCGCGAACATTCTGGATCGCGGCGAGGACAAGCTCGAACAAGTCGAACTGTTGATCCTGCAGCCGAACGTCGGGGAGGACATTCTCCGCCGGTGGCTCATGGAACATGGCTGGCTGCTGACGTCCGAATGCATTTTGGAAGAAGACGGGAAGATATATGAAATTTTGACCGCGGTTCCCGAACTTTCGGACCAGCGAATCAGCAATCGCCTGTTATATGAAGACCAGGAATGGCCGAAAAGCAGCGGCGAAGGCACCTTTACGGTGACCCGGGACCTTCTGCTGCGCATGGGACCTTGGCTGCTCAAGGAGCCGACGCCGGTTTTGATCGACAAATGGAACCAAGAGCTGGATAAGCTGCAGGGCATTTTGGACTCGTTGTCCGCCTCGAAGCTGGAATCCGCGGCACTAAAAGCAAAACAGGTGCAGATGGAGATGGATCAGATCAAGGAGGTACTCGCATGTTTGCAAAAGGACAGACCGTAATTCAATATATGGAGCAGCTGGCTCCCAAACATTTGGCTTATCCGGACGACAAGGACCGGATCGGGCTCCAGCTTGGAACGTTGCAGAAAGAAATCCGCACGGTGATGGTCGCGCTGGACGTCAACGAAGAGGTCGTCGACGAGGCGATCCAAGCGGGGGCTGATTTGATCATTGCCCACCATGCGATCATTTTCCGTCCGTTAAGGCATATTCAAACCGATTCTCCCGCGGGGAAAGTATATGAGCGGCTCATCAAGCATGATATAGCCGTATACATCGCGCATACCAATCTCGACAACGCCGGATGGGGCATGAACGATTGGATGGCGGAAGCGCTTGGCATCCAAAACCCCGTGCCTGTCGACGAAACCCAGCGGGAACAGCTGTACAAACTGGTCGTGTTCGTGCCGGCGACCCATGCCGACCAGGTCCGCGAGGCGGTGCTGAATGCGGGTGCCGGATCGATCGGGAACTACAGCCACTGCAGCTTTAACGTCGACGGTACCGGAACCTTTTTGCCGCAGGAGGGTACGAACCCCTTCCTTGGTTCCGTCGGCAAAATGGAGCAGGCCGCGGAAGTGCGGATCGAGACGATCGTGCCGCACGGTATCCGCGGCAGCGTCATTCAGGCGATGCTTAAAGCGCATCCTTACGAAGAGGTCGCTTACGACGTGTACCCGCTTGATTTGAAAGGGAAGGCATACGGTCTTGGCCGAACCGGGAAGCTGGAGTCGGAGATGACGCTGGCTGCGTTTGCGCAGGTCGTCAAAGAAAAGCTGGACGTGCCTCATGTCCGCGTTGTCGGCGATCCCGACCGGGTCGTCAAAAAAGCGGCCGTCATCGGCGGATCCGGCAGCAGATATTACCAGGCGGCCCGTTTCCGCGGGGCCGATGTACTCGTCACGGGCGACGTCGACTACCATACGGCGCAGGATGCATTGGCAGCGGGGATCGCTTTGATCGATCCGGGGCACAATGCCGAAAAAATCATGAAGGCAAAGGTTGCGGAATGGCTGCAGGAGCAGCTGGACAAACATCGGTACGACACGAAAGTGATTGCGTCGGCCGTCAATACCGAGCCGTTCCGCTTCATGTGAATTCGCATCCAGGCGAAATTCTCCAATGCTTCCAGACAGTTGAGGATTGAAACGAATTCGAATTCCTAGTATACTATAATATAGTTGTCCGGAAAGTTTGACAGACAATCGCTGGCGGCGCGTAAGGCGCCGCGAGAGGAAAGTCCGGGCTCCATAGGGCAGGGTGCTGGATAACGTCCAGTCAGCGCGAGTTGAAGGATAGTGCCACAGAAATGGACCGCCGATGGCCGCTCATGCGAGCGGATCAGGCAAGGGTGGAACCGAGGTGTAAGAGACCCCGAGGAACGCTGGTGACATCGTTCCTGGTAAACCCCACCTGGAGCAAGACCTAATGGAACGCAGCTTCTTGATTGAAGCAGCCTTTGCCCGAGGCGCGTTCGGGTTGGTCGCTTGAGCCAATCAGCAATGGTTGGCCTAGATAGATGATTGTCGCTCATCTGCGGGAGGGTAGTTCCCGTCCGTACCGCAACGAGCACAGAACCCGGCTTACGTAAAACTTTCCAAACTGCAACAACTGTATCATTCATTTGAACTCGTTTGAAGGCGGCATGTCCGGTTGTACCGGAATGCCGCCTTTTTATGTTGCTTTCTTTTCCGGGTCTGAAAGACGAGCCTGATTTAGTCAAACACCTCGTAAACAAGGGCATTCGTACAAACAGAGGCGATTCAACCATAATAAAATGTACTAAATCACGAAAGGAGCTGTTTACAAATGCATCCTCATTGCTTCCACTGTCCGCCAACGGACCCCGTTTATACAGATCCATCCGTCGTTTACCAGGATTATTATTATCCTCAAATCGTTCCTGTCGTCCACACGGTTCAAATCGTGAAAAGACATCATTGCGTACCCGTACCCAAGCATATTTGCAATTATGTCGTGAAAGACGAATATACGGGCCCTGTGACGACAAGCATGAAACGTAATTCTCGGGGCGGCAGACGTTAACCCCGCATTCCGCCTTAGTAGATCGGCTGACCTGGCAAACGGCCGGGCTTGACTTCAAGTTTTGCCACGCGAAACATCGATTTGGTCCGAATAAGATATGAACAAAAAAAGCAATCCGCCGTTAAGGGCTGATTGCTTTTTTTTGAAGGCCTTTTAAGGCGCAGGCGGATATTGTAACCCGCCTCCAAGCTTACGGGCCCGGTTGAACGACCGATTCCATCTTTTTTTGAACATGCTGCGGCCAGAACTGGAGCGGCGCTTCCGTCGTTCCTGCGGCTTGCAGCGCTTTATAGATGTCGATCAATCCGTAGCCGTAATATTTATCTTTTCCTTTGGGTCCAAGATCCACGGTGCTGCTGCGCATGATTTCCATCACCTGTTTGTTGGTGAGGTCCGGATTCTGGGAACGGATTAAGGCGGCCATGGCAGCGACATGCGGGCTTGCCATCGAAGTTCCCGACAAGGCCGCATACTGGTTCCCCGGATAGGTGCTGGCGATGCTGGTTCCGGGGGCCGCCACATCGATGTAATCCCCGTAGTTCGAATACGATGCGCGCTTCAGGTTGGAGTCGGTCGCCGCAACGGCAAGCACTTCCGGATAAGCTGCGGGATATCCCGGGCGTTCCGTATTGTCGTTTCCGGAGGCGGCGACGAGCACGACGTCCTTATCGAAGGCGTATTTGACGGCATCGTGCAGAAACTGCGAATCCGCGTAGTTCCCCAGGCTCATGTTGATGACCTTAGCGCCGTTGTCGGCCGCCCAGATGATGCCTTCGGCAACCGAATAGGTCGTGCCCGACCCCGATTTGTCGAGCGCTTTGACCGGAAGCATTTTGTTGTACCAGCTGATGCCTGCAACGCCTTCGTTATTGTTGACCAGCGCGCCGATGATGCCCGAGACATGCGTTCCGTGGCCGACGTCGTCCATCGGGTCGGATGCCGGGTCAATCACGTTGTATCCGGTCATCAGCTGGCCCTGCAGGTCGGGGTGATCCAAATCGACGCCGGTATCCACGATCCCCACGATCACGTCGCCGCTGCCGCGGGATAGATCCCAGGCCTGGTTCGTTTCGATGGCGGGCAGGTTCCATTGGTATTTTGCGAACAGCAGGTCGTTCGGCACGTTGGGCAGGCTGCTTGTTTTCTCCCTGATTTTGTCGTTGGTCATGTACAAATAGTGGGGTTCGACATATATCGGATTCCAGTTTTTCAAAAAGTACGATTTGAGCTGGCTGTAGTCCATGCCGCTGGCATGAAACACATAAGCGTAACCCAGTTTGCGCGAGGATTCTGCGCGAAGCTCTCCCATGATGCGGTTCATCTCTTGCCGGGTAGGATCCTGGCGGAAACGCACGACGATTTCGTTTTCATAAAAATGGCTCGCTTTTTCGTTGTCGTGCCCCGTACGGACGGTAATGTCCCGCAACGTATCGGCATGAACCGACTCCACCTTGTATTTTCCCTCTTTCGGGTAGGGGATGAGCCGCAGGTTTTTTTTCTGGTGGTTTGCCACTTCGGTCAGTATTTTTTGGTTCATCAGGGCGATCACGCCTTGCTTCGGCTTGTTCTTGGAGGGTTCGGCGATCACGAAATATTGTTTTCCGTCCAGTTTGAAGGAAGGCGATTCGTAGGAACGCTGCTGTTGGATGCTGCTTTCCGCCTTGTTCAAATATCCCTTCAGCGTTTTCCTGTCATCGGCGCTCCAGTCGTTTTTGGCGGCGTCGTATACGCGCTGTTTGCCGTGTTTGGCGTCCTGCCATATGATCATGGTAAAATGATCATGTGATTTCTGCAGCTTTCGGATATCGTCCGTAATTTGCGCCGGACCCGCATCGCCGAGTCTTTCGATCATCGAAACCAAATGCTGCTTGGCGTCCAGGCGGGTTAACCGGTCCGTTGAATCGATGTCTTGCGCCATCAAGCTTTGCTTGGACATATGTTCCTGCTTCGGGTTCGGTACGACCGGCTCCGAGGCCATCTTGCGGGTATGGGTATCGGCGGAATGGGGCACCTGCATCACGAGAAGCAGCGCTGCGGCCGCTGCGGCAATGCCGATGCCCGCCCAAGTGCGACGGGACATAAGATAAACCTCCTGAAAATGAAATTACCTTTATCGTGAGGAAAGAAGGGGCATTTTATTCTTGCGTTCAGGGGAGGCTGTTTTTGTCCGGGGCGTTTCCTTCAAAAGGGATACCGCTTTACCATGATTTGTGTTAGGATAGTACATGGAAAAATGATGCTGTAAAGCGGTTTATTTGTATGATGCCAGTATTTGGACTGAAGGAACCATTAAGGGGGAGCAAATTAGCGATGTCAGCAGGTAATGTTCAAAAGTTGTGTGAGACGACGAAGGAGAAGCTGAAGTATGCGATCGAAAAGCTGGAGGTATTTCTGAACGAATATTCGCTTCCGCAGCTGGCCGCAGACGCCAACGAGGAAACGGTTCATTTTTACAAAGGGTTTTTGTCGGATTTGCGCCATCTGCTCGTATTTTGCGAGGTTTCTTCGGAGAAGCTTGGGGTCGCGCTGCGCCGCGCCAATTTCGACGCCGAATTCGCTGAGAAAGCTCTCTATAACGTATATCACCACTGCGTGAATAACTTTTTTTACCCGAAAAGCGAAAGCTATTCCGAGGATGGCCGCTACGCTTATACCGGGCAAGACGCGATCCGTTTCCGCGTGAAACCTGTGCGTCCGGTGCGGGACATTATTCTGGACATTACGAAAGTGTTCGAAGACCTTAGAGACGACCTTACCTATTATGAAAGCGACTATTTGACGGAGCGCAGAATGCAGAACCAGCGTTCCCATGCATAAAACCGCCAATCGAGCGCGAACATGCAAAAGCGAGCCCCGGGGAATTCCGAGACTCGCTTTTTTGTATGCCCGACGCTCGTCCTCAATTATAATATGGCCAGCCGTCCGCATCCCAGTACAAATCGCTGATGAGCAGCTTCGGCGCTCCGTTCTCCGCCGCGCTGTACGCATGCCGGACGATGACGCTGGTGCCGTTCACGTCTTGTCCACCGGGCCCGATCCAAGCGACGTTGCCGCTGTCGATGACGGTAGCCCCACCGTTTTTCATATCGACCCCGTTTTTGTCGTAGAACGGTCCCAGCACGCTTTTGGAACGGCCGACCGCCACTTTGTAAGTGCTGTCTAGGCCGGAGCAGCATTTGCCGATCGATACGAACAAGTAATAATAGCCCGTATCGCGGTTGTATACGAGATTCGGCGCTTCGATTCCTCCCGATTTGGTGGCGATCCGATAGGAATTGCCCGTCGGTTTCATCGTATCCTTATTGATGGCCGTGATGTAAATTCCGTTGCTCCAGGAGCCGAATACCATCCATAGATTTCCTTTTTCGTCCTGCGTCACGTTGGGGTCGATCGCATTGTAATTGGAAGCGTCATTCGAATACATGACCAGTCCCTGATCTTTCCATATCCCCCCGGAAATCGAATTTGTCGTAACGAGGCCGATGGCGGATACTTTGGAACCGAACGTGGAGATCGCATAGTACAAATAATACGTCCCGTTGTAATAAAAAATGTCGGGCGCCCAAACGTCCAATCCCGCTTGATTCGGCACATAATTGCTCCACCAGGCCGGCTTTTCCTTGAAGATCGGGAGCGAGCGCTGATAGTTTTTCCCGTCGGTGGAGTAGAGGACCTGAATGCCTGATCCGGTACTGAAAACCCAGTGGGTTCCCGTGCCGTTCTCCACGATGTAGGCCGGGTCGTGAACGTTGGTGTCCCCGGTCAAATTCCAGGTTGAAGCGCTTACAGGAGCGATCGTTTGAAGAAGAAGCATGACAGACAATAACAGTAAGACAATGATTTTTTTCTTTTTCGGCATGATCGGCAAGACTCCTTTCCGTTTTTAGATACTTCACTAAAATATAAAATGATTTAATCTTTATTGAAATTTACATCAAATTGGAAGCGCTGTCAACGATAAAATGAAGTTCCGTTTTTCCTTGCCATACATGCCCCCGCCATCCTTGATTTATATACTCCGGCCAGCAACTGACAAGGGCTTTGCGGTATATATGACCGTTCGCAAGGAGACAATGGTATGTGAGGTGACCTAAACATGAATGATCCAAGAACCGTTGTCCGATGCAGCGTCAGCAACTGCAGTTATTGGGGCGAGCAAAACGTCTGCAAAGCCGAACAGATTCTGATTGAAATCGACAAACATGCTTCCGCGAAGTACAGCGAAGAGTTCGGGCACGAGCATTTCGCCGAGCATAAGGACTATGCTGCGAATTCTTCCGCTACCTGCTGCCTGACGTTCAAACCGAAATCATCTTAACCGCAGTCCGTATTTTCACCAACCAGTTGCAGGGAGGTATTCCGATGGACGATTTACGCCAACATGAAGAGCAAGAGCAGCCGCAAAAGGAACAAGAGCTTGAGCCGAAACGGGAACGCCAGGATTTTCCGCGCCGCGACAACCACCGGGAGGAATATGCCGCCGAAGTTGCGCCGCCGAAATCGACCCGTTACGAAATCGACGAGAGCACCGATGGGGAGCAGGAAGACACTTGGGGCAGAACAGCCGGCTACATCAGCGTAGCTTGCGGCGTCGTATCCCTGTTTATGTGGTCCATCGTTCTCGGACCGATTGCCGCGGCAACCGGCTTCTACGCTTACTCCAAAGGAAAAAAAGCGTGGGGAGCCTGGGGCATGGGGCTTGGGATTTTGGCCACGATCAGCTATTTTGTCCTTATTCCGTACGCAAGATAATTTGCCGGCCAAGACCGAAGGCGTCCTTCCTGCTGCAAGCAGCAGAGGGGCGCTTTTTTATGGATGCGATCCGTTTTCGGATGAGAAGAAGGAGAATTGTCAAAATACATAATATTTCGCGGAAATATGGCGTACATCGCCGGTAGCATGATAAAATAACGTAAAGCATTCCATTACATTGATGAAAATGAGGTTATGTTAGCATGCAGATCGATTCGGCAACCGCGAAGCAGCCGTCTTCGCTTCAGGATACCAGCCGTATTCAAAATCGGGACGAGCTTATCCAAGAGATTCTGCAGAGCGGGAGCGGCTCCGGTTTTGACGTCATGTTGAAGCAATACGTGCAGTCGTCTATAGATGGTACATCAAGCAGTGATGCGTCAGTTCACCCCAAGGCGCCCGGCGTGACGTACAGCGACGGATTGTTGTGGCAGCAGCTTAACCCGTCGGCAAACGCGGAGGCCTCGGACATCCGCCCGGAAAGCCGGCATGCCGTGCAAAAGTCGGGCCCGACGGCCTATGACGACCTGATTCGGGAGGCCAGCCGCAAATACGGCGTCGATGAAGCTTTGATCAAAGCGGTGATCGACACCGAGTCTTCTTTTAATCCGAACGTCGTGTCGTCGGCCGGGGCGAAGGGCCTGATGCAGCTGATGGACGGAACCGCCGCCGGACTTGGCGTCACCGATCCGTTCGATCCGGCCCAAAACATCGATGCGGGTACGCGTTATCTTTCTTATCAGATCAAGCGGTTCGACGGACAGGTGAACATGGCATTGGCCGCATACAACGCCGGGCCGAACCGGCTCGCCAAGCTCGGGGTATCGACCGATGCACAACTGATGGACAAACTTGACATGCTTCCGCTGGAGACGAGAAAATATATCCGCAAGGTTGCGGATGCGCGCTTAAAATACGAAGCATAAAACGATAGGCAAACTCAATACGGGATCAAACGGGGGAAAACGGGTTACGGACTTCATTTGGCAAAACGAACCTTCCGTTTGATCTCTTTATATTGTCCGGAAAATACGCATGGGAGGGTGAGTGAACATGGTATATTGGGATCATGCGGCCAGCACGCCGCCATATGACGAGGTCATCCAAACGATGGCCGAGGTCATGAAAAAACATTACGGCAACCCATCCTCCATCCACCGCATGGGGGAAGACGCGGCGAAGCTGATCAAAAGGGCGCGGGAGGTATGCGCGGCGTCCCTCGGCGTGAAACCATCCGAAATCGTTTGGACCTCGGGCGCGACCGAAGGCAACAACATGGCCATCAAAGGGGCGGCGATGCAATACGCAGGCCGCGGCAAACATATCGTCACGACGTCCATCGAGCATCCTTCCGTCTACGACAGCTGCCTTGCGCTGGAGCGTCAGGGATTCGAGGTGACGTTTTTGCCCGTCGACGGCAAGGGAAGGGTCGATCCGGCCGAGGTTGCATCCGCGGTCAGGAAGGACACGATCCTGGTCAGCGTCATGCATGTGAACAACGAAACGGGAGCCGTTCAACCGCTTGAGGAGATCGGGCGGGCGGTAAAAGAAGCCAACCCTTTGACGGTGTTCCATATCGACGGGGTCCAAGGATTCGGGAAGCTGCCGGTACGGTTGGAGGCGTGGAGAGCCGATCTTTATACATTATCGGCCCACAAAATCCGCGGTCCGAAAGGAACGGGGATCCTGTACAAGCGGAAAGGGATTTCCCTCCATCCGCTTTTGACGGGAGGTAAACAGGAATCGGGCATGCGGGCCGGGACCGAAAATATCCCCGGCATCGTGGCGATGGCGAAGGCGATGCGGATGGCCTCCGAGCAAACCGAGACGTTTATGACGCGGGTCGGGGCGTTGCGGGACGAGCTTATGGCTTGGATCCGCACCCAGCCCTGCCTTGAGCTGAACAGCTTCGAGGAAGGGGCTCCGCATATCGTCAACATGTCTTTCCCGGGGATGAAAGGCGAAGTGCTGCTTCACTCCCTGGAGGAGCACGGGGCGCTCGTTTCGACCAAATCAGCCTGCTCGTCGAAAACGGCAGAGCCTAGCAAGGTGCTGCTGGCGATGGGGCGGAGCGCGGATGCCGCTTCGAGCGCCGTCCGGATCAGCATGGGATTGACCAATACGCATGAGGAGCTGCAGCAGCTGATCCGCGCATTAAGCGATGCGGTAAACCGGCTGCAGCCGTTAAGACAGGAAGGAATGAATTAATTTGAAATACGATATGCTGCTTCTCCGTTTCGGAGAGCTTACGTTAAAAGGAAGAAACCGGAATCGTTTTGAAAACACGGTGTTAAAGCACGTCAAATCGGTGCTTCGCCCATTTCCGGCCGCAACGATCCAAAAGGAATACGGCAGATTGTACATCGTGATCAACGGCGAGGACGCGGAGTCGATGATCAAGGAGCTGAAAAAAGTGTTCGGCCTTTATTCGGTCAGCCCGGTTATCGTCTGTCCGTCGGAGCTTGACGCCATCGTCGAGACAAGCACCTCCTTTTTGAAGCAAATGCCGCTGAAAGACGGCACGACCTTCAAGGTTTCGGCCCGGCGGGTATGGAAAAAGTTCCCCCACTCCTCGCATGAAATGAACCATTTGGTGGGAGCTCCGCTGCTGCAGGAATTCGAACAGCTCAAAATCAGCATGAAGGATCCCGAATTGGAGCTGCGGATAGAAATCCGCGAGACCGGCACGTATATTTTCTGCGAGGTGATTCCCGCGGCCGGCGGCTTCCCGCGCGGAAGCAACGGCAAAGCCATGCTGCTGCTTTCAGGGGGCATCGACAGCCCCGTCGCCGGTTATTCCGCGATGCGCCGCGGCTTGGAAGTGGAGGCCGTCCATTTCTACAGCTATCCTTTCACGAGCCGGAAGGCCAAAGAAAAAGTGATGGAGCTCGCCAAGGTGCTTTCGGGCTACTCGGGCCGAATCAAAATCCATCTCGTTCCGTTTACCGAAATCCAGACCTCTTTTACGACCGTCGGCCAGGATAATTTGATCATTACGCTGATGCGACGCTCCATGCTGCGGATCGCCACCATGCTGGCGGAACGCGAAGGCGCGCTTGCGATCGTGACCGGCGACAGCCTCGGACAGGTAGCGAGCCAGACGCTGCCGAGCATGAACGTCATCGGCCGCGCGACGGAGCTTCCGCTGCTGCGTCCGCTGGTCACGATGGACAAAAACGAAATCATGGACATCGCCAAGCAAATCGGCACGTATGATCTTTCCATCCTGCCGTATGAAGACTGCTGCACGCTTTTTGTGCCGAAGTCTCCGACGACCAACCCGAACCTGCACGTGGTCGAACGGATCGAGGCTTCGCTGGAGAATCTGCCGGCCATGCTGGAGGATGCGGTACGGCGTACCGAATCGGTCGTGCTGACGCCAAGGTCGGTCATTGAAACGGACCGCGACGAGGAAACCATCCAGGAAGATTGGTTTTAAGCTTCCGACATGCCAAAAGCCGCCCCAGGCGTATGCCTGGGACGGCTTTTTTGCGTAAAACGCGGCTTGCTTTCGCGTCCTCAACCGAACGAATTTTCGTTTTTCTTTTTTCGCTGGTCCGACCGTTTTTTCAAAAATCCGGCTGTCAGCACGCCGATAATGACGACCGCCATAAATGCGATCCGGATCATCGGATGGTCTTCGAAGAAGGGATGGATCCGTTTTTCTTCCGTGATCATTTTGGACGCGGTAAACCCTAACACGGCCGATCCCAGATAGATGATCCAGGTGAAACGTTCGATCAATTTGATGAACAGCGTGCTGCCCCATACAACGATCGGCACGCTGATCAGCAGACCGAGGATGACGAGCACGATATTTTGCTCAGCTGCACCGGCAACCGCGATGACGTTGTCCAGTCCCATCGCCGCATCCGCCACGATGATCGTCCGTATCGCTCCCCACAGCGTGCGCCCCGCTTTAATATCGGTGTGGTCGTCATCGTCCACCAGCAGCTTGTAGGCGATGCCGATCAGCAGGATGCCGCCGACCAGAAGCAGCCACGGGATTTTCAGCAGCCACACGACCACGATGGTCGCGATGATTCGAAGAAGGACAGCCCCTCCGGTTCCATAAAAAATAGCCTTTTTCTGCGTCGAGGACGGCAGGTTCCTCGCAGCCAGGCCAATGACGATGGCGTTATCGCCAGCTAAAATGAGATCCAAAAACACGATATTGACCAATTTGGCCAAAAATGGCAGTACAGCTTCCACATTGGGTCACTCCTCGTCTGACTGTAAACGGAGCCTGATAAATCGGATTCATTATAGGATAATTTTTGAACGATAGTCAAGCATAGCTTGGACGCCGAAGGCATAGGAGTAAGTGTGGGGGTGTTGACCGTTGGATTCGATATGGCTGCTTGTCCAGATCCTGATGATCAATTTGGTGCTAAGCGGGGATAACGCCGTCGTCATTGCGCTGGCGAGCAAAAATTTGCCGCCGCGGCAGCGGAAGCAGGCGGTATGGTGGGGCGCGCTCGGCGCGGTCGCCCTCAGATGCGTCCTGACGTTCGTCGCCGTCCTTCTGCTGAAGATCCCGTTCGTTCAGGCAGGAGGAGGCGCGCTTTTGTTCTGGATCGCGTACAAGCTGCTTGCAGACGACAAAGAGGACGTTCGGATGGGCGGCTCCGCATCGATGTGGAAGGCGGTGCGCAGCATTTTGGCCGCGGATTTCATCATGAGCCTCGATAACGTGCTGGCTCTGGCGGGCGTGGCCAACGGGGATTTGGCCCTGCTCGTGATCGGGATCGCGATCAGCATTCCGATCGTCGTTTTCGGGAGCAATTTGATCGTCGGGCTGCTGCACCGTTATCCCGTGCTCGTTTATTTAGGGGCGGGCATTCTGGGCTACACCGCCGGAGAGATGCTGCTGCAGGACTCCCGGACGGGAATGCTGCTTTCGTCCCTCATGCCCGAGCTGCACAAGCTGGTACCCGCGCTGCTGACGGCGCTGATCATAGCCGCCGGAGGGTTCCGGAGGCTGTCGCTCCGCCGTTCATAGCTTACCCGCAAAAGCCGGTTCATACCGGCTTTTTTTGTTTGAGGTTTTTTACAATTTCCATCACTTCGGCTGTAAAAAATTTACGGGACGAATATGGTTTTTTCGTTCTATTTCAGATAAACTAATGGTGAAAAGATGTCGTTTGCTGCAGAAACGAAACGCAAAGGTACAGGAGAAAAGAGGGTGGAGAAAATGTCCTCCAAAAACGATGTAAGGCTTGGGCTGTTTATCGTGATTGCCGGGGTTGTCATTTTGTTGGGGAAATTGGGCGTGTTCGGTTTTTTGGGACGCACCTTATGGCCGTTTGCGATCATCATCGTCGGCTTGCTGCTTCATCTGCTGTTTTTCGGCAAAAGGGCACGGGCGTACGTGCTGATTCCGGGCGGCGCGCTGGTCGTATACGGTTTGCTGTTCGCCATTTGCAATTTTTGGGGGTTCGACCTGCTGTCGTATCTTTGGCCGGTGTTTTTGCTCGGCATTGCCGTGGGCGTATACGAATACCATATGTTCGAGTCGCCCAAACCGGAAGGCGTCCTGCTGATCGCGCTGTTTCTCGGCGTCGTGTCCTTGGTGCTGCTTTTCTTTACTTTGCTGCATACCGGGGCGATTTACGTGCTGGCCGTTCTGCTCATCGCGCTGGGCATATGGTTCATTTCTGGCAAAGGGAGATCCCGCGGCAACAAGTGGAACCGGGGCTGGTAGTAAATACAAAAAGCTTGTTTTTTTCTGAAATTTCACTATAATATAAGGGATATGTTGAAGCGTCGGCATTACCGCCCGGCGCTTCTTTTGGTGAAAGACATTCTGCATTGATTTGAAAGGGAAAGGATCTGGATAAACGTCATGCATTCAAGAGATAAAATCCGCAACATTGCAATTATTGCCCACGTTGACCATGGTAAAACGACGCTGGTAGACCAGCTTTTGCAGCAATCCGGCATTTTCGGGGAGCACGAGCATTTGCAGGAGCGGGCTATGGACTCCAACGATTTGGAGAGAGAACGCGGGATTACCATTTTGGCCAAAAATACGGCGATTACGTATAAAGATTATTTGATTAACATTGTCGATACTCCGGGACACGCCGACTTCGGCGGCGAAGTGGAACGGATCATGAAAATGGTCGACGGCGTGCTTTTGGTGGTTGACGCCTATGAAGGCTGCATGCCTCAGACCAAATTCGTGCTTCGCAAAGCGCTTGAGCAAAACCTGACCCCGATCGTCGTCGTCAACAAAATCGACCGTCCGGCAGCGCGCCCGGCGGAAGTGATCGACGAAGTGCTCGATCTGTTCATCGAACTCGAAGCCAACGACGATCAGCTTAATTTCCCCGTAGTGTACGCTTCCGCCCTGAACGGCACATCAAGCATGGATGCAGAAAAGCAGGATGAAAACATGCTTGCCTTGTACGAAACGATCATCGACCATATTCCGGCTCCGACCGAAAAAGTGGATGAGCCGCTGCAATTTCTCGTGACTTTGATGGACTACAACGAATATCTCGGCCGTATCGCGATCGGACGCGTCAACCGCGGCATCATCAAGCAAGGACAATCCGTGACGGTCATTATGCGCGACGGCAAAAGCAAGACGGCCCGCATCGAGAAGCTGTTCGGCTTCCAAGGCTTGAAACGGATCGAAATCGAAGAAGCCGGAGGCGGGGACATCGTGGCCATCGCCGGCATCAAAGACATCAACATCGGCGAAACGATTGCCGACCCGCAGAATCCGGAAGCATTGCCGGTGCTTAAAATCGACGAGCCGACGCTGCAAATGACGTTCCTCGTCAACAACAGCCCGTTCGCCGGACGCGAAGGCAAATGGGTCACCTCCCGCAAACTGCGCGAACGTCTGATGAAGGAGCTTGAAACGGACGTCAGCCTGCGTGTGGAAGAAACCGACAGCCCGGATGCGTTCATCGTTTCCGGACGCGGCGAGCTTCACCTCGGCATCTTGATCGAAAACATGCGCCGCGAAGGATACGAGCTGCAGGTATCCAAACCGGAAGTCATCGTGCGCGAAATCGACGGCAAAAAGATGGAACCGATCGAACGCCTCATGATCGACGTGCCTGAAGAAAGCATGGGCGCGGTCATGGAAAGCCTCGGTTCCCGCAAAGCGGAAATGGTGAACATGATCAATAACGGAAACGGACAGGTGCGTTTGGAATTCCTGATCCCTGCCCGCGGCCTGATCGGCTACCGCACCCATTTCCTGACGCTGACGCGCGGATACGGCGTAATGAACCACGCATTCGACAGCTACGGCCCACTACACAGCGGTCAAGTCGGCGGACGCCACCAAGGCGTGCTCGTATCCAGCGAGAACGGGACAAGCACGTTCTACGGCATGATGAGCGTCGAGGACCGCGGCATCCTGTTCCTGGAGCCGGGCACCGAAATTTACGAAGGCATGATCGTCGGCGAACATAACCGCGATAACGATATCGTCGTCAACATCTGCAAGGAGAAACAGCTCACAAACGTGCGCTCGGCGACAAAAGATGATACAGTAAAAATGAAGACGCCGCGCATTTTCTCGCTAGAGCAGGCGCTGGAGTACCTGAACGACGATGAGTATTGCGAAATTACGCCGAAGTCGGTCCGTCTCCGCAAGAAAATTTTGAACAAAAGCGAACGCGAGCGTGCCGAGAAGCACCGCAAAATGGCCGAAGCCAATCTGTAATGAACGAATGGGCCGGTCCGCCGGCCCGTTGCCGAAAGGAGTGTACCGCACATGCAAGCCTGGTTTGCATCGCATCCAGTCGTGTCTTACATTATCATTTTCGTGTTGATTACGTACGTCTACAATAAAGTGTTCCGCGTCAAGCAGAAGCTTCCCCTGCTGAAGGAAATATTGCTGTATATCCTGATGGCGCTCGGATCGGGGATGCTGCTCATCTTCCAGCATGACAAGCTTCCGATCATCCAGTGCCTGCTTGTTGCGGTAGCCCTGATGCTTCTGGTGCGCGTCCGGTATTTCGTGGAAGGCCGCCAGAAAAAGAAGGCGGAGGCAGCAGCAAAAAGAGGTTAATCCGCTGCAACCCTTGCGGCTTTTTTGAAACTTTTTTCGCGGCGTCGTCGTTTATAGAGAGAATAACTCAAAATAAATGAAAAAGGTGTTTGAGATGAGTCCCAGCAATAATCATTTACCTCCACGATCTCAAAGTGGCAGCAGACAGAGCAAACAGCCGCCTAAAAAGAAAAAAAAGAAAAGCGGATTAAGAACATTTTTCAAATTGGTTTTGAGCGTGGTCATTTTGGCCGTGCTATCCGTAGGCGGTTACGCCGGTTACCTGTATTTCGAAGCCGAAAACGGCGTGCTCAACACCGGAAACAACAATCCGGTTCCGCCCGAAAAGTCGGCTAAAGTGAAGCCGGTGACGATGCTGCTGCTCGGCACGGATTACCGTCCGAAAACCGGCACGCATCTGTCCGACGTCATCATGGTGACCGCGTTTAATCCGGATACCAAAACGGTAACGGTCGTTTCGCTCCCGCGCGACACGAAGATCGAGCTAAAGGGCTATAAGTCGAATAAGGCGAACGCCTATTATCCGATTTTCCTGTCGAAGGAGAAGGAATCCGGCGTCAAAGCGACAGACGAAATGAAAACGATGATGAGCAAGTATATGGACATTCCGATCGACTACGTGACGGTGTTGAATTTCCAAGGGTTCCGGGATGCCGTGGACGCTTTGGGCGGCGTGGACATCAACGTCGATGCCGACATGTGTTACCGCGACACCGCCGACGGCACGAATATTAACCTGAAAAAAGGCGAGCAGAAGCTTGACGGGACGAAAGCGCTGGATTACGTGCGTTACCGCAAATCCAACTGCCGTCCGAAGACGAAAGCTTCCGACGATTTTGACCGCAACCGCAGGCAAAACGAAGTGCTGCACGCACTGATCGACAAAATGCAAACCTTCAAGGGCGTAACGAGCCTGGGCGGCGTTCTGAAAGCTATGGACAAAAACATGGAAACCGACATCGAAAACGATCAGCTTAAAAACATGATCGCCACCTATTGGAAGGTGAACAAGGAAGACGTCAAGTTCATGCCGATTACGGGCACGTGGAGAAGTCCTTACGTTTACGTGAACGACGGGGAGCTTGACAAAGCAAAACAAGCGCTGAAAGACGAAATGTCGGGGAAAGGCAAACTTGTCCAGGCGGACGGAGCCGAAAACGCGAATCCTTAAAACTTGGGTGCAATATTTGCGAAGCCACCTAATATAATAGAGTACACTGGAACCTGTACAGGAGGTCGGTAATGATGTCCGAAGCAGTTGCACGTTGCACTCATCCGTTATATGCCATCCAACCGAAAGCAGCAGCTGCCGGCCTGCCGGTTCTTAAGCAGGACGCCGCTGCTTACGTCCGCATGCAAATAATGAAAAAGCCTAGTGAGTATCTCACTGGGCTTTTTCTTCATTTCGCGCGGAAAATGTTGCGTTTTGCTGAATTTTCCCTCGAGTCATTAGCGGTTAGGCGTCGGAGCAGCCGGGGGAGTTCCGTTGTTCCGCGGCTTGACGTCCTTAGGAAGCTGGGGAACGATTCGTCCAACGATGTCGGCCAGCTCGGAAGCGAAGCCGGAGACTGGTTCGCCTTTCCGGATATGCTCGCCGATCTCGGCGATTCTGTGCGACAAATCCATGTCGGCGGTCACGAGCGCGTTTTTCCCGCGCGGATCCTTGCGGAGCGCTTCGGCAACCGAATATTTGATGTTTCCTACGCGGGAGCGGGTAAGGTTGCCGTCCACGTCGATGCCGACGACCGCCGTGTTGCCGAACACGACCGCATGCGCCTTTTTGACGCCGGCCACGCGTTCGGCCAAAGCTTCCAGATGGTTTTTGATCGACAAATCGGCGGCCTGGTCTGTCGTATGATCCGCGGCGTTGCCGGTTGATTGCAGCCTAACCCGGTTATCGTTGGCAGAGGCGGCCGCCGGACCTTGTTTATTTTGAGGAGAGGGTGATGCGTTTTTGTTCTGAGCGTTGTTACAGCCGCTAATGACAGCCAATGCCAGCACGGCAAGCAGAAGCATTCTCATATGTGATCGTCCTTTCCAGGTCATAGATTCTAATGGCGAATTGTAACTTAGGATGTCCATGACGGAATAATTTATGTGTTCATTATGAGTTTGGTGGAGGGAGAAAGTATGAGAAAAATATTTGTGCTCGATACCAATGTGCTGCTTCACGACCCCAAAGCGATTTATGCTTTTGACGAGCATGAAGTCGTCATTCCCGCCGTGGTGCTGGAAGAGATCGATTCCAAAAAACGCAATGCGGACGAAATCGGCCGCAATGCGCGCACCGTGTCGCGCCTGCTCGATCAGCTGCGGGAAGTCGGGCATCTGCACAGCGGGGTTGAATTACACAACGGCGGCCGCCTGAAGGTGGAACTGAATCATCGAAGTTTTCTCAAGGTGCAGGAGATGTTCGGGGAAATTACCAACGACAACCGCATACTCGCCGTGGCCTTGAATTATCATATGGAAGAGGGCGAAAAAGAGGCTCCCTCTGAAGTCGTACTCGTCAGCAAGGACGTGCTGGTCCGGATCAAAGCCGACGTGCTGGGCCTCAATACGCAGGATTATTTGTCGGACCGGACGGCGGGACCGGACGATCTTTACGCAGGCAACCTCAAGCTGAAGGTGCATCCGTCGGTGATCGATGAATTTTATTCGTACCGCTTTTTGCCGGTCAAGCCGCTCCAGCTCTCCTATCCGCTTCATCCGCATGAATTCGTCATTCTCAAGGATGAAATGGGCAGCACGAAATCGGCGTTGTTAAAGGTGAATGCCGAGGGCACCCGGCTGGAGCCGCTGTATTTGAGCAACGACCCCGTGTGGGGCATATGTGCCCGAAACGCCCAGCAGCGCATGGCCCTGGAGCTTCTGCTGAACGACGACATTCCGCTCGTCACCATCACGGGTAAGGCGGGCACGGGGAAAACGCTGCTGGCGCTGGCGGCGGGGCTTATGAAAGTGGAAGACGAGCACAAGTACAAAAAACTGCTGATCGCCAGGCCCGTCGTGCCGATGGGCAAGGATATCGGATATCTCCCCGGGGAAAAGGACGAGAAGCTGCGTCCATGGATGCAGCCGATTTACGACAACCTGGAGTTTTTGTTCGATACGAAAAAATCGGGCGACATCGACAAAATCCTGATGGGGCTCGGCAGCATCCAAGTCGAGGCTTTGACCTACATCCGCGGCCGGTCCATCCCGGGGCAGTTTATCATCGTGGACGAAGCGCAAAATTTGTCCCGGCATGAAGTCAAAACGATCGTATCCCGGGTTGGTGAAGGAAGCAAAATCATCCTGATGGGCGATCCCGAACAAATCGACCACCCGTATCTGGACGCATCCAGCAATGGCCTGACTTATATCGTCGAAAAGTTCAAAGCCGAACAAATCAGCGGTCATATTACGCTCGAAAAAGGGGAACGCTCCAAACTGGCCCAATTGGCGGCGGATTTGCTGTAGAGGAATGCACGGCGGCATAAAGTCCTGGATCATCTGCCCGTCATGGAGCATACGATCCAGGGCTTTTGATCATTTTGAACGGGAGAAGTCAAACATTTCCAACAAAAAGTAGGACAAGCGCCCTACCTTTTTGATAAACTATGAGTGGTGGATGAAGCAATTCTCCGAGGAGGCGGGGCCGATTTGAAGCGGAAAAATTACTGGTTTTTGTTTGCCATCCTGCTGCTGTCATTGACGAGCTTGTCGCAGGGCCAAAATTTGACGTCCGATAGCAGCCGCGGCGAAGAGAGAAAAACGAGCGTCTGGAATCCGCAGCCTGCCTCGCCGGAGGATACGGAACCCAAGCCGATCCGGGTCGTCACCCATGTCAATGAATCCGATTTCAATACATTGCTCGAATTGAACAAGGCTTTCGTCAGCGAAACCGGAATACAGGTCGAACTGAAAAACATGCCGGATGCCGACGCTTACCGACAGCTGACGGCCGCGCTGAAGGTCGGCGAAGGGCCGGATATCATGCTGGTCAACAGTCCGTGGATCCATCCGCTGGCGCTCGGCGGTTACATATTGCCTGCAGAATCCTATCAGAGCAGCACGACGGGGAGCGACGTGATCAGCCCGATTTCCCAAATGCTTGAATGGAACGGTTATCAGTGGGGCGTGCCGCTGGACATGGACCCTTACGTGCTGGTGTGGCGGAGGCAAGCTGCTTTGCCGGGGAGCGGCGAAGCCTTGCCGGGAGACAAGGAATGGAAGGAATTCGCCGCCAAGCTGGAAAGCCGCAAGGATAAACAAACGATCGCCCTTCCTGCGGGAGACGCGTATGCTTTTGCTGCTTTCATGGGGGCTTTCGGGACGGAGAATCCGGTCAATCCTTCGGACGAAGCGATGGAAGCCATCATGAAACTCCGGCCCTCCATCCGATTCATCCCAAACGGCGATATGCCAAAAGCCTGGTCGAGCCTCAGCGAAGGGGGACTTGCCTTGATGTCCGTACCTTACTCTGCTGCCTCCCAGGCGAACGTGGATCGTATGGGGTTCCGGGTGCCGGAGCGGCTGTACGCGGCCAATCCGTTTTTGCTGCGCGGGCGTTCCTTCGCCGTATCCTCGCAGATCGAGGATCCCGGCAAAGCCGCCGGCTGGATCGCCTATATGACGTCGGATACGTCCCTGAACCTGTGGACGGATTCCACGGGATATTTGCCGGTCCGTAAAAAAGAGTATGCGCAGGACGGTTTCCCGCCGGCCAAACCGCCGCTTTCGCTCGACCGTCTGCTGCAGCCAAGCGAAGGCGGGGCTTTGGACCGTTCGCTGCAGTCGAAATGGAACGATTTTGCGGCTGCCGCGAAGCTTTTCCTTTCCGGCAAAAGCACCGACGCGCAGTACAGGGAGGCCATGGGCGGACGCCCGAATGAAAAAGCTTCGGAATGATATCTCCGAGGCCATCTACATGGACAGCTTTAAGGTCACATGCAGAACCTGATCCGTACTGCTGACTTCCGTCGCTTTGACGAACGATACGATTTGCTGCGGATAAAAGCCGAGGTCGAACTCGCTTTCGAGCTGGCGGCAGGTCGTGTCGGGCAGCTCCAGTCCGTTGAACACGAGCTTGTCGACATGGAACAGGATCGAATTTTCGGGTTCGTTTTCGATGCTGTAATGTCCCTCGACCTGCAGGGTCAACGTGCCGCTTTTTCCTTCCGCCACCACTTTGTCGTCCCGGAAACGGAAAGCGAAATTTTTGAAAAGCTCGTTTTTGCTGACCAGAAATTCGTTCAGGTCTTTTTCCTGGACTTCGATCGTATAGGTGGTGCCGTTCGTCCGAATGGCGCCTTTTTTGCTTTGGATAAATTCGGGCAAATCGTTCATGGCCGACGCAAGCGCCGAGAAGTAACGCTTCACCTCGTAAATACCGATGTTTTCCCAATAGGCCGTAAACTCCGAAATCATTTTTTTCATCGCTTCCGGATCGCTGCTGTCGGCCAGATCGCCGTCAAGCTCCTTTTGGAGCGCAAGCACGCGTTCTTTCTGGCGTATGAGATTGTTTTTGATTTGCTCCAGCTGGCGATAGGAATCCTCAAGCCGCCGCTTCGTTTCCTGAATGCCGGCGTATTCGGACCGATAGGCATCCAGCACCGTTTTGTCCTGATCCATGATCATGTCGTAAAAGTCGTATATTTCGAGAAGTTCGCCGATGCTTTGGGCCGATAAAAACATGGCGAGCAGATTGTCCCTTTCGCCCATATAATAAGCCCTGACGACGGCGCCCGCCCGTTCTTGACGGCTTTCGATTTGTTTTTCCTTCTCTTCGAGCTTGATTTGAAGCTCGTCGATTTCTTTTTGCGTTTTTCCCTGCCGGCTTGCGATGCGCTCGATTTCATGGTCGATTTCCACGATCGAAAGCCCTTTTTGCAGCAATTGCTGCTGCTCCGCATCCTCCGGAATTCCGGGGTCAGCTAGTAGCGTCCGCTGCGGATGCAGCAGGGAGAGGAGCAAAATCGGCACGATCAGAACCAACAGCCGTTTTTGCCTCAAGATGCCCTTCACAGATTTTCCCCCCTCCAGGCAAGACCTTAAACAACGTGATTGCCAGTCCCATTGTCAACTATATGCATGGGCAGTCCATTTCATAATCCCGATCGAGGCTTCAACCGGATCAAAAATCAAAGCTGCGCCTTGGCGGCCCGAATGCAAAAGGACGGGAAGCAAAGAAAAAAGACGGTCCGGCAACGGTGTCGGATCGTCTCTTTTTGGTCATTCTTCAAACCGATTGATCGGGAACCGAATTACAGCGGCAGACCCATTTTGAAGACTGTCCAGTAGCTGAAACCGGTGAATGTCACGATCATGTAGGCCCAGAAGAGGTAAATATAGGTTTTTTCCGTAAATTTCAGATAACCCAAAATCATGAAAAAGGCAGTTTGCACGAAAAAGAGCAGCGCCATCTCCACCATGTCTCCGGCATATGCCATCAAACCGATCGCGAGCGTAAAGAAGCCAAGTACTCGAAACATGCGTGCCATGCAGGTATCCCCCTCTCTTATGTACGGTCGTAGCTTTACTACACATCATTATAACGTTATCCCAAAAAGGTGTAAACGAAAAGTCATGAACAATTGTGAACTTTTTTCCTTCCGTCATCCTTATTGTGATCATTGATATGGAAAGTATTCAAGGAGCTGCAAGCAGAGTCAAATTTCCGGCAGGAGAAGTATGAGCCCCTTAAAATTTGGCAATACAATTTAGTATCAAATAGATTCTATGAACTCTATGAGAAGCATAGAAATGGAAATAAGCAGCTGTAATACCTCATCAAACCATACGGAAACCAAGGGGTTTGAGGACGGTTATTTTAGGATGTTGTTAGGAGGGTTTTGTTGCATGACAGCAGTAAGACAAGATGCGTGGAGTGCCGAAGACGATCTTATTTTGGCGGAGGTGACCTTAAGGCATATCCGCGAGGGGAGCACGCAGCTGGCCGCATTTGAAGAGGTCGGCGAAAAAATCGGCAGAACTCCCGCCGCTTGCGGATTCCGCTGGAACAGCTGCGTCCGCAAAAAGTACGAGGAAGCCATCAGCCTGGCGAAATCGCAGCGGCAAAAACGAAGCTATTACAAAAAACAACCCGCCAATACCGGGCTTCAGGTTGCGGGCCTGGGACTCGAAGCCGAAGCCGGTTATTACAAAGTGGAAGGCGCAAGCGAGGAGTCGCTGTCGATTGATGCCGTCATCCGCTTTTTGCGCCAATGGAAGGGGAATTTGCAGGAGAACGGCCGCCAGCTGAAAATGCTCGAGAAGGAGCTTCGCGAAAAAGAAGAAGAGATCGCCAATTTGAGAAGAATCAACGAGCAGCTGAGCAAGGAAGTGAACGAGGTCCAGACGGACTACCGGGTTGTCAATGACGATTACAAGGCGCTGATCCAAATCATGGACCGGGCGCGTCGGCTTGCTTTCTTGACCGAGGAAGAGGAAGAGCTGAAAACCCGCTTTAAAATGGACGCAAACGGCAATCTTGAACGGATTGAATAGGCGTTAACATCATCAAGCCGTCACCCGAAGCACCCGTCCGGAACCGCTGGGGTCAAAACAGCGCCGAACGGGTATTTTCGCGGCAAGGGGAGACCAAAGAAGTCTGTGCTGAAGAAGCATCAGACTTTTTTCTCGTTTCGGGAAGCGGCCATGGGATATAATGACGGTAGCGGGAACGGCATGGTTCCCTGCACACACAAACAGGACAAGCAGGTGGGGTAAAAGATGATGATCGATTTGATCGGGGGAGGTTCCCTCGGCCTTTTATACGGCGGAAAACTTGCGGCGGCGGGCGCCGACGTGCGGTTATGGTGCCGGACGCCGGAGCAAGCGGCCAAGCTTGCTTCCCGGGGCATCACGATTCGGGATGCGGACGGCGGGACCGAGAGTCAAGCGAAGGCAGGCTCGTTTTTCGCAGGCCCTTTGAACGGGTTTGCCGAGGCGTGGACCGCAAGGCCGGGACGCTGGATTTTGCTTATGACCAAACAAAAAGACACTGAAGAAGCGTGCCGGATGTCGGCAGGCAAGCTGGCGTCGGGGAAACGGGCGACGGATCATCCGCCGGGCGTGGTTTGTTTCCAAAACGGATACGGGCATATGGAAAAGCTGGAGAAGCTGCTTCCCGGCTGGCCGCTGTATGCGGCGGTGACGACGGAGGGCGCCAAGCGGGCGGATGCCTGCGAAGTGGTGCATGCAGGAGCGGGAACGACATGGATCGGACCGGCCGGACGGGAGCAAACGCGCCATATGGAGGAACGTCCCGAAGAATTGGTCCAAATGCTGCAAAAAGCAGGATTTTCGGCAGTTTTAGCGAATGACATCGATAGAAGAATTTACCGTAAACTGTTGGTCAATTCGGTCATCAATCCGCTTACCGCGCTGTGGAATGTTCCGAACGGGGAACTGCTCGCTTCATCCGAACGATTGCGGACGATGAGCATGCTGCTTCAAGAGGCGCTCGCCGTTTACGATGCATCCGGAATCGCTTGGGAAGAAGACATTTGGGACCAGATTCTGGAGGTTTGCAGGGCCACGGCCGGCAATATCTCGTCGATGCTGAAAGATGTCAGAAACGGGGCGGAAACCGAAATCGACTGGATCAACGGGGCGGTGATCGGTTTGGCGAACCAGGCCGGCATGCGGGCTCCGCTTCATGAGCTTATGGTCGGTTTGGTGAAAGGGCTGTCGATTCGAGAGGAGTGATTCATTTGGATTTCCTGAAAAATTCGTTTATCTTTTTGAGCATTCTCCCGTTTTTTCCTTTTTTGCTCGTATACTTTATCCATTACCGGTGGAAACATAACAAAAAAGCTTCCCTGAAAGCGGCCATGGATGTCACGACCCTGTTTCTGATCATCTCGGTTTCGGCGCTCTTTAATTTGACTTTTAATTCCAGCTTCGGTTTTTATCTCATTTTGCTGCTTTTGCTGATTGGCGTCGGCCTTGTGGGCAGCGCGCAGAACCGTCTTAAAGGACGGGTCGACGTCCAAAAAATGGCAAAGCTGATCTGGCGGATGTCTTTTGTCATCATGAGCTTCAGTTATCTTTTATTTACAATTATTGGGATCGTCAAATACATATTCATAACAATGTCTTAGAAAATATGCAGAAATAAAAATGACCACAACGGCATCATGCTTAGATATTCAAGGTGTTAACTTTGGTATTGGGTATAGATTTTTTTGACCACTGGTTGTATAATCATTTACCATACACTTAATAACCTTAGGGGGACTACATCATGAGAAGGAAAACACTATTAACCCTACTAACGATGCTCCTTGTTGTGGGAACCGTTCTTGCGGGCTGCGGCTCGAAGAATGCCGGCGGCGGCTCCAAGGAAAACGCCTCCGCTGCCAAAGATCAAATACTCCACATGAACCTCAGCGCCGAACCGCCGACGTTCGACCCGGCGCAAGCGCAAGATTCCCAGGCTCATACCGTGCTCAACATGATGTACGAAGGCCTGGTCCGCTTGGATGAAAACAGCAAACCAGTCCCTGGCGTAGCCGAAAAATGGGATATCTCTTCCGATGGACTGAAGTATGTTTTCCACCTCCGCAAAGATGCGAAATGGAGCAATGGCGACCCGGTAACGGCGAAGGACTTCGTCTTTGCTTGGCAGCGCGTGCTCGATCCGAACACGACTCCAGCTCCGCCTTACGCATATCAGCTGTATTACATTAAAGGTGCCGAAGAGTACAACAACAAAAAAATGACCGATTTCAGCCAGGTAGGCGTCAAAGCGACCGACGACCATACGCTGGAAGTCACGCTGAAAAATCCTACGCCTTATTTCCTGGGCCTGACTTCGTTTTACACGTTTTATCCGGTTCACCAATCCGTGAAGGATAACCCGAAATGGGCAGCGGATCCAAAAACGATGATCACGAACGGTCCTTTCGCGCTCACGACTTGGACAACCGGGCAAAAAATCGAAGTATCTAAAAACGCGAACTACTGGGACAACAAGGACATCAAGCTGAACAAAATCACGATGTCCCTTTCCAACAGCGGCGCGACCGAGCTTTCCAGCTACAGAAGCGGCCAGTTGGATTACGCGGGCATGCCGAACGGCGAAATTCCTACCGACCAGATGCCTGCCGTGAAAAAACAACTGCAAAACGAGCTGAACCTGAAACCGATCGGCAGCGTGTACTACTATCAGTTCAACGTAACCGCGAAGCCGTTCGACAACGCGAAAATCCGCAAAGCTTTTGCCATGGCGATCAGCCGTCAAGAAATCGTCGACAAAGTGACGCAAAGCGAAGAAAAGCCGGCTTTCGGATTCGTTCCTCCGGGCATTGCGGGCGAAAAGGAAGAATTCCGCACGGAGCATAAAGACGACTATTTCACCGAAAACATGGACGAAGCGAAAAAACTGCTGCAGGAAGGCATGAAGGAAGAAGGCTACACGACGCTTCCGCCAGTGACCTTGATCTACAACTCCAGCGAAAAGCATAAAAAAATCGCTCTGGCCGTGGCGGACATGTGGAAGAAAAACCTCGGCGTGACCGTTCAGACGGAAAACCAGGAATGGGGCGTGTTCCTCAAAAACCGCAGAAGCCTGAACTACCAAATCGCACGCGCTGGCTGGAGCCCGGACTACAACGATCCGATGACGTTCTTTGACCTGTGGACTTCGAAGAGCGGCAACAACGACATCGGCTTCAAAAACAAAGAATACGACGCGCTTGTCAGCGACGCTTTGGCTTCCTCCGACAACGCAAAACGCATGGACGATTTCGTCAAAGCTGAAAAACTTTTGATTCAGGATCAACAAGTGCTGTTACCGATTTACTATTACACCAACGTAGCACTGATCAAACCGAACCTTAAAGGTGTAATTATCGATTACGCGGGTGGCGTAGACTTTACGCGCGCTTATTTCGAGTAAATGTTAGTGTAAAATGGGAAGGTAATTCGGGATATATATGTGGATCATCCATATATATCCCGTTTTTTTTGCATGGGATATGCTTGAGGTAGATATTTCTTCAATTAGTAATAAATAGATTGGACAAAAGCGCCTCGGATTCTTTAAAATCGAATTATATCGATTATTGTCGAAAAATGTAGAAAGATAATTGCGGGGAGGGTTAAATCGGGCATGGTTCGTTATGTAGCCAACAAGTTCTTTTACATGCTGGTGTCGTTGTTCATTTTGATATCAGCCACCTTTTTTCTGATGAAAGCCATACCTGGGGATCCTTTTATGTCCGAGAAAAAGGTTCCGCCTGAGATCCAAGCCCGTCTCATGGAGCAGTACGGTCTCGATAAACCGGTATATGTGCAATATTTTAAATATTTGGGCGATATTGCCACGGGGGATTTCGGCATATCGATGAAACACCAAAACCAAGAGGTTACGGATATCATTTTGCAAACCTTCTCGGCTTCCCTGAAGCTCGGCCTGATCGCGATCGTCATATCGGTCATCATCGGGATCTTGCTCGGGATGCTCGCGGCCCTGTACCACCGAAAGCTGATTGACAACGTGGCCATGATCCTTGCCGTTTTGGGAATCGCGGTACCAAGCTTCGTGCTAGCGTCCCTCATCCAGTTTATATTCGGCGAAAAGCTCGGATGGTTCCATGTCATGGGCTTCGACGGCCCGCTCGATTATGTGCTGCCCGTCGCGGCTTTGTCTGCGCAACCGATTGCCTTTATCGCGCGTTTGACGCGTTCCAGCATGCTTGAAGTGCTGCATGCCGACTATATCAAGACAGCCAAGGCGAAAGGCCTGAACTGGATGGCGATCATGTTCAGACACGTCATCCGCAACGGCATTTTGCCGGTGGTGACCTACATCGGTCCGATGACCGCCAACATCATTACGGGTTCGGTCGTCATCGAACAAATCTTCGGCATCGGCGGCATCGGCAAAGTGTTCGTCGAATGCATCACGAACCGGGATTACACGATGATCATGGGCGTGACCATTTTCTACGGCGTGCTGCTCATGCTGGCGCGTTTCATTACGGATATCGTTTATGTGCTGGTTGATCCTCGCATTAAATTGACCGGCGGGAAGGAGGGATAACGGTGGCAGCGAATGAGACAACTTTCACGAGCGTGAGCGCGGAGCTGACGCCGGAGGACTTCCGGAAAATCGGCGTCGACGAAAAACAGGCCGAGATCATTCAACGGGAGAGCATATCAGCATGGAAAGACGCGTGGCAGCGGCTGCGCAAAAACAAATTGGCGATGGCCAGCCTTGTCGTGCTGCTGCTCATCGTCCTGGCGGCGATTTTCGGTCCAATGTTCGCGAATTTCGATTCTTCGACCAACGACCTGCTGAACACGAACCAGCCGCCGTCCAAAGAGCACTGGTTCGGCACCGACGATTTGGGACGCGACATGTTCGTGCGGACCTGGATGGGCACGCGGATTTCCCTCATCGTCGGTCTGGCCGCAGCACTGATCGATTTGCTGATCGGCGTCATCTACGGCGGGATCATGGGTTATTTCGGCGGACGCGTCGATGCTATCATGAATAAATTTTCGGAGGTTTTGTACTCCATTCCTTATATGCTCGTTACGATTTTGCTGCTGGTGGTCTTTGAACCAAGCATCGGCACGATCATTTTGGCCCTGACGATTACCGGATGGATCAACATGTCCTGGATCGTCCGCGGCGAGATCATGCAGCTCAAAAACCGGGAATTCGTGCTTGCTTCCCGTTCCATGGGCGCAGGCTCCGGCCGGCTGCTGTTCCGGCACCTGCTGCCGAACGCGGTGGGGCCGATCATCGTCACGCTGACGTTGTCCGTGCCGAACGCGATTTTCTCCGAGGCGTTCCTAAGCTTCCTGGGTCTCGGGGTACAGGCGCCAAGAGCGTCGCTCGGCTCGATGATCAACGACGCGTTGACCGGCTGGATGTATTATCCTTGGCGGATGCTATTCCCGGCGATCATTATCAGCTTGACCATGCTTGCGTTTAATATTTTCGGTGATGGCCTCCGCGATGCGCTCGATCCGAAACTGAAATAACAGGAGGTGAGATCATGGATCCGATTTTACAAGTAAAAGACCTGCATGTCTCCTTTAAGGTCAAGGGCGGAGAGGTGAAAGCCGTTCGCGGCATGAACTTCGAAATCGGCAAAGGGGAAACGGTGGCGATCGTGGGCGAATCCGGCAGCGGAAAAAGCGTCACGGCCCAAACGATCATGCGCCTCATTCCGTCCCCGCCGTCCCAAATCAAAAGCGGTGAAATCATTTTTCAGGGCGAAGACATCCTGAAAAAGACAAATAAAGAGATGGAAGCGATCCGCGGCAAAGATATCGGCATGATCTTCCAGGATCCGATGACTTCCCTCAACCCTACGATCAAAGTAGGCAGACAAATCACGGAAGTGCTGATGAAGCACCAGAAAATGACGAAAGCCGAAGCCAAGGAGCGCGGCATCGAAATGCTGAAGCTCGTCGGCATCAAAAACCCGGAGGAACGTTTCGGGCAATACCCGCACGAGTTCTCCGGCGGCATGCGCCAGCGCGTCATGATCGCGATCGCGCTGGCCTGCAATCCGGCGCTGCTGATCGCGGACGAACCGACGACGGCGCTGGACGTGACGATTCAGGCGCAAATCATGGACGTCATGAAGGATATGCAGAAAAAATTCGGCACCTCCATCATTTTGATTACGCACGACCTTGGCGTCGTGGCCGGCATGTGCGACCGCGTTATCGTCATGTACGCCGGCGAAGTGGTGGAGACCGGAACGAAATGGGAGATTTTCAAAAACCCGCAGCACCCGTATACGAAAGGGTTGCTTCGTTCCATGCCGCGGCTGGACCAGAAGAAAAACGAGCCGCTGATTCCGATCATCGGCACGCCGCCGGATCTGATCAAGCCGCCGATCGGGTGCGCGTTTTGCGCGCGCTGCGACGAGGCCATGAAGGTCTGCGAGCGCCTCAACCCGGGCGAAACGGTATTCAGCGACACCCAGTCGGCGCGCTGCTGGAATCTGCATGAAATGGCGAAGGAGGTTCGTTCGTCATGAAAGAAAACCATTTGATCGAAGTCGAAGGCTTGAAAAAATATTTTAACGTCGGAAACGGCAAAATCGTCAAAGCGGTCGACGATCTCAACTTCTTTATCCGCGAAGGCGAAACGCTCGGGATGGTCGGCGAATCCGGCTGCGGCAAATCGACGGCCGGCCGCACCATTCTCCGCTTGTACGAGCCGACCGCCGGAAGCGTCCGGTTTAACGGAACGGACATCTACAAGCTGTCGCCGGGCAAAATGAAGGCGATGCGCCGCGACATGCAGATGATTTTCCAGGATCCGTACGCATCGCTGAATCCGCGGTTTACCGTATCGGACATCATCGGCGAAGCACTGGACATCCACAAAATGGCGGGAAGCCGCAAGGAACGGAAGAAGCGGATCGAGGAACTGCTGGACATGGTCGGTTTGAACCCGGACCACGCGACGCGTTATCCGCATGAATTTTCGGGCGGCCAGCGCCAGCGGATCGGCATCGCCCGCGCGCTTGCGGTCAATCCGAAATTCATTATCTGCGACGAGCCGATTTCCGCGCTGGACGTCTCCATCCAGGCGCAGGTGGTCAACCTGCTGCAGGAGCTGCAGGACCGTCTCGGCTTGACGTATTTGTTCATCGCGCACGACCTGTCCATGGTCAAGCATATCAGCGATCGCGTCGCGGTCATGTACCTCGGCAAAATGGTCGAGCTTGCGGACAGCGAAGAGCTGTATGCCAACCCGATCCACCCGTACACCAAAACGCTGCTGTCGGCGATCCCGATTCCGGATCCGGAAATCGAGGAGAACAAAAAGCGGCTCGTGATGAACGACGGATTATCGGGGCCGATCCATTCGGCCAAAGACGGAAATGCAGCGGCGGAGGAAGACACCCGGCTGGTGGAAGTATCCAAAGGCCATTGGGTAGCCGCTCCTTACGCCTAAGCTTCGAAGAGGCTGCCGCCGGTTTGAACCGGCGGTTTTTTTTCGTTTGGGCATGGCATACCGGAGAAAGAAGAGTTATAATAATGAAACTGTAACTATTTCGGAAGCATTTGTTCAGGAGGCATGGAAGCTTCCTTCCGATTTCTTTGACGCATGCTGGATCTTTGGTTACAATCAAGGAAGATTTTTGGCAAGGATGCACATATTAAACGAACGATTCAAACAGGTACGATAATAGGAGGCAGACCTCATGAATGTAGTATCGGATTCGCTGAAGAGCGGCTCGGCTCTCGCAGATGATTATATAAACCGCTATGCGCGGGTACAGGATCTGTACGGCGCGGATTTCCGCGACGAAGAGGCCTGGACGCGCCGCGCGGAATGGCTGGATGCATCCGAAGAAACCCGCATCGACAGAAAAGCCCTCGCGGCCTGTCTTCGACAATACAATAAGAAGCATAACGACCATCAAGAGGTACATAAGTCGCTCGATTTGCTGGAGCAGGCGGGTACGCTTGCCGTCGTTGGCGGACAGCAGAGCGGACTGTTTACGGGTTCGCTGCTTGTCGTCTATAAGGCGCTGACCATCGTGCTTGCCGCGAGGGAAGCGGCGGAGCGGCTGCAGCGTCCCGTCGTTCCGGTATTCTGGATTGCCGGCGAAGACCATGACTGGGATGAAGTGAACCATACCCATGTCATGACGCCGGAACTTCAAATCGCCAAAATCAAAATGGACGCGACTCCAGGTCCGCGCGGGCCGGTGAGCCAGATCCGGGTAACCGGGGAGCAATGGAAACGATCGCTGGACCATTTGGCCAACCTGCTTCCCGACAGCGTCAACAAACCGGCCATCATGGACCTGCTGCATCAAACCGCGGAATCCTCCGGCAACTTGAGCGATGCTTTCGCCAAACTGCTTGGCCGGTTGTTCGGCGAATGGGGCCTGATTTTGCTTGATTCGGCGGATCCGGAGCTGCGCCGGCTGGAGATCCCCGTTTTCGAACGCATCATCAAGCACAATGACGAGCTCGGCGACACTTATCAAGCCGCCGCCGCGAACATAACGGGCAAGGGGTATCCGCTTCAGGCCGACGTCACGGCGGATTGCGCCAATCTTTTTTATGTTTATGAAGGAAACCGGCTGCTGCTGCATAAACATAACGGGAACTTCGCGGACCGCAAAGGCATCGTCAGCTTCACGAAGGAACAACTCGAGCTTGAGCTTGCGAACCACCCGGAACGGTTCAGCAACAACGTTTTGACGCGGCCGCTCATGCAGGAATCCTTGCTTCCGGTGCTGTGTACCGTGCTCGGACAGGGTGAGATTTCGTATTGGGCGATTACGAAAGGAGCCTTTTCCGAGCTTGGATTGCAGATGCCGATTTTGCTTCCGAGAATGTCCTTCACGTTTATTAGCGGATCGGTGCGGAAATACATGGACCATTTCGGCCTTACGTTCCAGGACGTCCAGCACCGTTTTGCCGAGGCGCGCGAGCGCTGGCTGAACGCCCAGGCCGACCTGCATATCGAACCGAGGTTCGAAGAGGCGCGCGCGGCTTTCGAGAAGCTGTATGACCCGCTGATTCAAGAGCTGAGCACGATCCAGTCCGGGCTGCTGCCGCTCGGGGAGAAAAACAAGGACAAAATCCTCGAGCAAATCGCCTATCTCGAACGCAAGACGAAGCAGGCGCTGGAAAAGCGGCATGAGGCGGCGCTCCGCCAGTGGGATTCGATCGCCGCATCCCTGTTCCCGAGCGGCAAACCCCAGGAGCGGGTCTATAACGTTTTCTACTATATAAACCGGTACGGCTTCGGATGGATCCAAGACCTCATGGACAGCTGTACGCGCTACGCGGCGGAACATCAAATTATTGAAATGTAGCAAAACCTATTTACGACGAGGAGGTTTTTCATGAGCACGTTGTCCTTGAAAAACAGCATTGTAAAGGATATGTCTTTGGCCCCGGAAGGGCATCTGAAAATCGATTGGGCTTCGGCGCATATGCCGGTATTGAATCAAATCCGCAAGCAGTTCGAAGCGGAGCAGCCGTTTAAAGGCCTTAAAGTGACGATTGCGCTTCACCTGGAAGCCAAAACCGCCTATTTGGCGAAAGTTGTGCAGGCGGGAGGCGCCGAAGTGACGATCACGGGCAGCAATCCGCTTTCCACGCAGGACGACGTGTGCGCGGCGCTGGTGGAAGACGGCGTGACGGTGCTGGCCAAATACAATCCCGACCCGGATGAATACAAAAGCTTTTTCATTCGCGCCCTGGAAACGAAACCGGATCTGATCATCGACGACGGAGGAGACCTGGTCACGATCCTGCATTCGGAGCGTCCGGATCTGCTGGAAACGATCCGCGGCGGGGCGGAAGAAACGACGACGGGCATCATCCGCCTGAAAGCGCTGGAGAAGGAAGGTTTGCTGAAGCTGCCGATGGTGGCCGTCAATGACGGGTACTGCAAATATCTGTTCGACAACCGTTACGGAACGGGGCAATCGGTCTGGGATGCGATCAACCGTACCACCAACCTCGTCGTTGCCGGCAAAACGGCCGTCGTCGTCGGTTACGGCTGGTGCGGCAAAGGGGTGGCGATGCGCGCCAAAGGACTCGGCGCGAAGGTCATCGTGACCGAAGTCGATCCGATCCGCGCCGTGGAGGCCCATATGGACGGTTTTGAAGTGATGCCGATGATCGAGGCGGCAAAACACGGCGATATCTTCGTGACCGTGACAGGCAACCGCGACGTCATTGCCGGAGAACATTTCGACGTCATGAAGGACGGGGCGATTTTGTGCAACGCCGGCCATTTCGACGTTGAAGTCAACAAAGTGGATATGGCCAGCCGGGCGGCATCGATCCGGACCGTCCGCCGCAACATCGAGGAATACGAACTGAAGGACGGGCGCAAGCTGTATCTGCTGGCGGAAGGACGCCTGGTCAATCTGGGCGCGGGAGACGGGCATCCGGCGGAAATCATGGATATGACGTTCTCGCTGCAGGCGATGTCCCTGAAATACGTTAACGACAACTATAAGACGATAGGCAATAAGGTACTGAACGTGCCGCTGGAAATCGATCAGCAGGTAGCTCGCTACAAGCTTGAAAGTTTGGGCATCGGAATCGATGCGTTGACCCAAGGACAGATCGAATATTTGGACAGCTGGACAACGCAAAAGTAAAAGGAAATTTATGGCCGGTTTTTATATTCCCATAAACCCCTTGAATCCTTATGGATCAAGGGGTTTATTCGTTTTTCCGAGAGAGGCTTCTGGTTTTATATCCAAAAAAAAGCAAGTCCTCGGAAGGATTTTGATTTTGGGTGGCGAATCTAGTATCCTTAAGTGGTGGAAAGTGGTGCAAAGTGGGGATTTGGGGTAAGGAGTTGAGTGGCCGAATGTTTATGGGGGAGTTTCAACATAGCATCGATGATAAAGGCCGTTTGACGATCCCTGCCAAATTCCGCGAGCTTTTGGGCGCATCCTTTGTCATCACCCGCGGCTTGGACCAGTGTCTTTTCGTTTACCCGATGAACGAATGGAGCATCCTCGAGCAGAAGCTCAAATCGCTCCCGCTCATGAAATCCGATGCCCGCGCGTTTACCCGCTTCTTTTTCTCGGGAGCGACGGAATGCGAGTGGGACAAACAGGGAAGGGTAAATTTACCGGGCAATCTGCGCGGGTACGCCGGACTCGAGAAGGAATGCGTGGTCATCGGCGTGTCCAATCGCGTGGAAATTTGGAGCAAGGATACCTGGGAGGCTTATTTTCAGCAGTCCGAGGGCACGTTTAACGAAATTGCTGAAAAGCTGGTCGATTTTAATTTTGAATTGTAATAAGTCTGGAGGGCTGCAGCTTGTTTCATCACATCACGGTGCTTAAAGAAGAAGCGACAGAAGGGCTGCACATTAAACGAGACGGCATTTATGTCGACTGTACGCTTGGCGGGGCGGGGCACAGTTCCCTGATCGCATCCAAGCTTGGAGAATACGGCAGGCTGATTGCGCTGGATCAGGACGACTGGGCGCTGAATAACGCCAGGGAAAGGTTGGCTCCTTACGAGGACAAGGTTTCCTTGGTCAAAACGAACTTCCGCCATTTGGAGGACGCGTTAAAAGAATTGGCGGTGCCGATGAAAGACGGCATACCGCAGGTGGACGGCATTTTGTACGATCTGGGGGTATCCTCGCCGCAGTTTGACGAAGGGGAGCGCGGCTTCAGCTACAATCATGATGCTCCGCTCGACATGCGCATGGACCGATCCTCGGACCTGACGGCTTGGCATATCGTCAATGAATGGCCGGAGCAGGAAATCGCAAGGGTGTTGTACCGGTACGGGGAAGAAAAATTTTCCCGCCGTATCGCGAAGTTCATTATCGAACACCGCAAAGAGGCCCCTATACAAACGACGGGGCAGTTGGTCGATATTATTAAAGAAGGAATTCCAGCGGCCGCGCGCAGAACCGGCGGGCATCCGGCGAAGCGGAGCTTTCAGGCGCTGCGGATCGCCGTCAACGACGAACTCGGGGCATTCGAGGAATCGCTCCATCAGGCCGTTCGGTGCCTGGCGCCCGGAGGAAGGGTGTCCGTCATTACGTTCCATTCCTTGGAAGACCGGATTTGCAAGCAAATTTTTAACGGCTATGTCGGAAAATGCACCTGTCCGCCCGATTTTCCGATGTGCGTCTGCGGCGGGAAAGGCGAGCTGAAGCTGGTGAACCGGAAGCCGATCGTTCCCGGCGAAGCGGAGCTCGAACAAAATCCGCGCGCGCGTTCGGCGAAGCTGAGGGTAGCCGAAAAACTATGAACGGCAGCAAATGCTTTTTACGATACAGAGGCTCTATGCTTGTGAAAGCGTAAGACTATGATGAAGGGGAAGAAGACATGGCCTATACCCGTGGTAACTTGGCAGTAAAAGAACAAGCACAGACAAAGCGCAAATCTCCCGGTTACCGGGAAAAGACGATGGTGGTCACCCGCCGAACCTATCTTCCGGTCAAAGAAAAACTGCTTTATTTGTTCACGATCGTCGCATGCGTCATGATCGCAAGCCTGGTCATCTGGCAAAACGCGAACATCTACGGGCTGAACAAAGAATACCAGAAGATCGAAAAATCGATCAAGGCGTCGAAACAGGAGATCAGTAGGCTGACGGTCGAGAAGCAGCAACTGGAAGTGGGAATCCGCGATAAAGCGAAGCAAATGGGCTTCGAGGAAACCAGCGACCAGCAGGTCATCCATGTCGTGCGCACGCCGATCTCCGCCAAAGGCGGGGACGCAACAAACGGTTCCGGCACCGACAAAAAATAGAGTTTGTGAGGTTGGAGCATGGTTAAAAGAATAAAACTTCGCACTTTGTTACTAGGAGGATTCATCACCCTCCTTTTTGTTGTTTTGTTTATTCGCATGTTTACGCTGCAAATCGTTCAGGGCGCGGATTGGCACGAGAAGGGCGTCGCCAGGTGGGAGAAGCAATCGAAAATCCCGGCGGAGCGGGGCACGATTTCCGACCGGAACGGGGACGTGCTGGCGATTAACGCCCCGGCCTATACGGTCGTGGTCAGCCCGGAAGCGCTCCATGCCAACGGCCTGACGGACAAGGTCGTGGACGGGCTTCATCGCATTTTGGGCAAAAACGTTGACGAGCTGAAGGCGCTGGTGAACGCGAAGGACAGCAAAACCGGCGAATACGCCAAAAGCCGCGAGGTCCGCAACGAGGGCTGGAAAATCGACGAAAGCAAAAAAAAGCAAATCGATCAGCTGAACGACCAGTTGAAGGAAGAGCTGAAAAAGAACAAGAAAGGCCAGGAAACCGGCCTGGGCACGATCAAGGAATCCAAACGTTATTATCCGAAAGGTACGCTCGCCTCTCACATCCTCGGGTATACGGACCGTGAAGGCAAGGCGGTAGCCGGATTTGAATACATGTTCAACAAGAAGCTGGAAGGGACACCGGGCTATCTGAAATACCAATCGGACACGTCTGGCGACAAGCTTCCTAACTCGAACGAAATCTATCAACCTGCCGTCAATGGTAAAAATTATAAGCTGACGATCGATAACCAGATCCAGTATTATATCGAAGATGCCATGAAAGAAGCGTTCAACGAATACAAGCCGATCAGCATGACGGTTATTGCTGCCGATCCCAAGACGATGGAAATTCTGGGGATGGCCAATTTGCCGACCTTTGATCCGAACAAATACTGGAATTATAACGATAACAAGAAGAGTTTTTTCAATTATGCGGTAAAAGCCACATACGAACCGGGCTCAACCTTCAAGATCGTCACGTTGGCCGGGGCAGTGCAGGAAAAGCTGTTTAATCCAAACGCGTTCTACAAATCCGGAACAATTAGGGTGCAGGGCACCCACCAGGATCTGCACGACATTAAGCGCTCAGGCTGGGGAACGATCTCTTACCTGGAAGGGGTTAAACGTTCCAGTAACGTGGCATTTGTTAAGCTAGGAGAAATGCTGGGCAAGGAACGGTTATTGAAGTATATCAGAGATTTCGGCTTCGGAGAAAAGACGGGCATTGATCTGCCGGGGGAAGTATCAACGAAGATCAATCTGCCGGGCCCGGTCGAAGTAGCCACCGCTTCTTACGGCCATGGCGTATCGGTCACGCCGATCCAGCAGCTTGCGGCGATCAGCGCCGTGGCTAATGGGGGCAAACTGTTAAAACCGCAAATCATCAAAGAAGAGGTTGATCCGAATAACGGAACCACCAAGACTTTTCCGCCTTTTACAGTACGTCAGGTCATTTCGCCGGAAGCTGCCAAAGAAACGAGTTATTACCTAGAGCAGGTTGTCGCTGACCGGAAAGACGGCACGGGGAAAAATGCATACATCGACGGTTACCGCGTAGCAGGTAAAACGGGAACGGCTATCAAGACTGTAAATGGCAAATACGATTCTTCCAAATCAGTCGTATCCTTTATCGGTTTCGCACCGGTCAACGACCCGAAAATCGCGGTCATCGTCATCATCGACCAACCGAACGATCCGACCGTGGGCGGCGGCAAGGCGGCGGCTCCGGTCTTCAAGAAGATCGTTTCGCAGTCGCTGCAGTACATGGGGGTACCAAGAAGCATCGAAAAGAAAGATGAGAAGGACGAAAAAAATAACGCTATCCAAGCGCAAAACCGTCCGCCTGCTCCCGATTTGACGAACAAAAACCTGAAAGACGCGGAAAAGCAGCTCCTCAAAGCGGGCATCGCTTTCGATACGTTGGGCAAAGGGGAGACGGTCGTCAAGCAGTTTCCGGTTAAAGGGACGCCGCTTAGCCCGGGACAACGGATTTATTTGTTTACCCAAACCGACAACGTCATGGAGGTTCCCGACCTTACCGGCGAATCGCTGCGCGACGCCTTGGATGTTCTCACGTTGATGAAGGTTTCGGTAAACGTTAGCGGCGAAGGGTATGTCGCCAGCCAGAAAGTCACGAACCAGAACGGGAAACGGACGGTGCAGCTGACGTTAAAGCCGGCGGATGTGCTGGACGAAAGCAAGGACGGAGACGAAGACAACTCGGATAAGGATGATAAGGATCGGCAAACCGGAAAAAACGAACAGGCCGGCGGTGGGAATCAATCTTCATTGGGCAGAACCAACGGCGTCAACAATGATAACTGAAAAATTCGGATAAAACCCTGTCATTTCAGGGCAGCTTGTTCTATCCCCTGTTTGTCCAGAATACGATGTTAGGAATAAGACATGACGATCTGGATAAGCAGGGAGGAATAAGAGTGAAAGTTTCGAATGTGACGCGCAGACGCAGACTTCTCGTAAGCCTGGCCGTTCTTTGCTTGCTGTTTGCTGCTATAATAGTAAGGCTTGCGTATGTCCAACTGGGCAAAGGAGCGGAACTCTCGGCGAAAGCGGAGGAAAACTGGAGAAGGCAAATTCCGTCCGTCGCCAAACGGGGCGAAATCCAGGACCGGAACGGCGTGCCGCTGGCGTACAACATCAGTTCGCCTACGATTATGGCGGTGCCGGTTCAGGTCAAAGATCCCGACAAGACGGCAAGACTGCTTGCGCCTTTGCTCGGGATGACGGAAGAAAAGATCAAAAGTTTGGTTACCAAAAGATCGATGAGTGTGAAACTTCAACCCGGTGGACGCAAAATTACGATGGAGCTTGCTCAGAAAATTCGTGATTTAAACCTGCCGGGTATCGTTGTTGCCGAGGACAATAAGCGGTATTATCCTTATGGGGATCTTGCGAGCCATATTCTCGGCTTTACCGGGATCGACAACCAGGGCTTGACCGGCGTCGAGAAAAAATACGACAGCAAGCTGAACGGCATCCAGGGCAGCATCTCGTATCTGTCGGACGCCGGCGGCCGCATCATGCCGGGTTCGTCGGAAAAATACGACGCGCCGAAGGACGGGCTGACGTTAAAGCTTACGCTCGAAAAGTCGATCCAATCGATCATGGAGCGGGAGTTGGATCAGGCCATGGTGCAGTATCAGGCCAGGGGCGCCTGGTCCATCGCCATGAATCCGAAAACGGGCGAAATTTATGCGATGGCGAGCAGGCCCGGATACGAACCGGGAAATTACAAGGAATATGCTTCCGAGGTCATTAACCGCAACCTGCCGATCTGGATGACCTACGAACCGGGTTCGACCTTTAAGATCATCACGTTAGCCGCGGCTCTGCAGGAAAAGAAAGTCGACCTGAAAAACGAACGTTTTTTCGATCCGGGTTACATCAAAGTTGGCGGCGCCACGTTAAAGTGCTGGAAGCGCGGCGGCCACGGCAGCGAAACCTTCCTGCAGGTGGTTGAAAACTCCTGCAACCCCGGCTTTGTCACCTTGGGCAACCGGCTCGGGAAAGACACGCTGTTCAAATACATCCGCGATTTCGGCTTCGGCGCGAAAACGGGCATCGACTTGAACGGCGAGGAAAACGGGATTTTGTTCAAGCCTTCCCGCGTCGGCCCGGTCGAACTGGCGACCACCGCTTTCGGACAGGGCGTCTCCGTCACGCCGATCCAGCAGGTGGCAGCGGTCTCGGCGGCCATCAACGGCGGGTATTTGTATAAACCGTACGTGGCGAAAGCGTGGGTCAATCCGGATACGGGCGAGGTCGTCAGCGAAAACAAACCGCAGCTGGTCCGGCAGGTGATCTCTGAGGAAACGTCGAAGCAGGTGCGCGAAGCGCTCGAAAGCGTCGTGGCCAACGGCACCGGGCGCCCGGCCTTCATCGACGGCTACCGGGTCGGCGGCAAAACGGGGACCGCGCAGATCGTCGTCAACGGACGGTACTCCGCTACGGAGCACATCGTGTCGTTTATCGCTTTCGCGCCGGCGGACGATCCGCAAATCGTGGTTTACACGGCCGTCGACAATCCGGCGGGCATCCAGTTCGGGGGCGTGGTCGCCGCGCCGATCGTGCAAAACATTTTGCGGGATTCCCTTCAGGTTTTGAAGGTGCCGCCGCGCAAGGATCAGCTGCCGAAGGCATACAAATACGGAGACACGCCGATCGTTACCGTGCCGGATCTGGTCGGGGCGACCGTGCAGGATTTGTACGAGGATCTGAACATGAATTTCGTGCTGTCCAAATCGGGCACCGGCAACACGGTCATCAGCCAGGCACCGAAGCCGGGCAGCCGGGTGGAACGCGGGTCGACCATTCGCATATACATGGGGGCCGATCCGGAGCTGAAGGAACAGAACAAAGCTCCCCAATAGAGGTCTTAATCATCGCGGCAATGGACGATAATAGAAACTAGAGCGAGGGATATGTAATGAAACTGAACGAACTGGCTTCAACACTAACAATTGCAAAAATCAAAGGAAGCGGGGACATCACCATCACCGGTCTTCAGACCGACTCGCGCAAAGTGGCGCCCGGGGACGTGTTTATTTGCTTGCCCGGGCATACGGTGGACGGCCATGATTATGCCGGGCAAGCGGCCGAACAAGGAGCCTCGGCGCTTGTCGTCGAACGCGAGCTGGACATCGACCTTCCGCAGGTCATCGTCAAGGACTGCCGCTACGCGATGGCGGTGATGGCGGATGCGTTTTTCGGCTCTCCCAGCTCCCACATGAAAATGATCGGCGTCACCGGAACGAACGGGAAAACGACCACCACTTACCTGATCGAAAAGATGATGAACGACCACGGAATCCACACCGGCTTGATCGGCACGATCCAAACCCGTTACGGAGGCCGAACGTTCCCGATGTCCGGCACGACGCCGGAGGCGCTGGAGCTGCAGCGGTCCTTGGACGACATGTCCGCCAATGGCGTTCAATGCTGCGTGATGGAGGTTTCCTCCCATGCGCTGGAGCAAGGGCGGGTAAAAGGAACCGATTTCCGTACGGCCATTTTCACGAACCTGACCCAGGACCATCTGGACTACCATAAAACCATGGAAGAATACAGAGCCGCGAAAGGCCTCTTTTTCTCCCGGCTCGGCAACAAATTCGGCCGTCAAGCCAGCGAGCGGAAATTCGCCGTATTAAACGCTGACGACGAAGCATCGCAATATTTCGCCAAAATTACCGCCGCCGAGGTCATTACATACGGCTTGGACGAAAAAGCCGACGTGCGCGCATCCAACATCTCCATCACGGCCCAAGGCACGTCGTTCCATGTGGACACGTTCCGCGGCAGCGCCGACATCCAGCTGAAAATGGTCGGCAAATTCAACGTGTACAACGCGCTTGCGGCCATTACGGCAGGGCTGCTCGAGGGGCTTGAACTGGACGGCATCAAGCGCAGCCTGGAATCCGTGCCGGGCGTCGACGGACGCGTGGAGGCCGTGGACGAAGGCCAGCCGTTTGCGGTCATCGTGGATTACGCGCATACGCCGGACGGCCTGGAGAACGTGCTCAAAACGGTCAAAGAGTTCGCCAAGGGACGGGTCATTACCGTGTTCGGCTGCGGCGGCGACCGCGACCGCACGAAACGCCCGGTGATGGGCAAGCTTGCCGCGAAGTACAGCGACTTCGTCATGGTTACTTCGGACAATCCGCGGACGGAAAACCCGGACCTGATCCTGAAGGACATCGAGGCGGGGCTCGCCGAAGATGCCGTGCCTCAGGACAAATACCGGCTGATCGTGGACCGGCGGGAGGCCATACAAAAGGCTATTGAAATGGCAAGCCCGGACGATGTAGTATTGATTGCGGGGAAAGGTCATGAGACCTACCAAATCATTGGACATACGAAATACGATTTTGACGATCGGGTCGTGGCCAAGGAAGCGATAAGGGGTATGAACAAGTGATTACGAAGAAGTTGGGCGAAGTAGCGGTCATGTGCGGGGGATCCCTGGCGCATGACCATGATTGTGATATACGGGTCAAGGGGGTCTTTACGGATTCCCGCAAAATCGAAGCCGGCAGGCTGTTCGTGCCGCTGGTGGGCGAAAAATTCGACGGCCATGCCTTTGCCGCGGCAGCGCTTGAAGGCGGCGCATGCGCCGTGTTATGGCAGCGGGACCGGGGCCTTCCGCCGGAAGGTCCCGCCATCGTCGTGGAGGACACGCTTGCCGCGCTGCAGGCATTGGCCAAGGCTTATTTGGCCGAAGTCGGATGCCGCGTCGTCGGCATCACGGGCAGCAACGGAAAAACTACGACGAAGGACATGGTATACGCGCTGCTCGGAACTTCCTTTAAGGTTCATAAAACCGGCGGGAATTTCAACAACCATATCGGGCTGCCGCTGACGATCCTGGAAATGCCGGAAGATACGGAAATCGCCATTCTCGAAATGGGCATGAGCGGCCGCCACGAGATCGAGGCGCTGTCAGCCATTGCCTCCCCCGACGTGGCCGTCATTACGAACATCGGCGAAGCCCATCTCCTTCAGCTCGGATCGAGACACGAAATCGCCCGTGCCAAGGTGGAAATCATCAGCGGCATGAAACCGGGCGGCCTGCTGGTTTACCATGGCGACGAACCGTTGATTCCGCTGGTGCTCGGCGAGCCGGAGACGGTAAAACCCGAAGGGCTGAAAACCTTCACGTTCGGCATGGATCCGGACAAAAACGACGATTATCCGACGGGCATGATGTTCCATGCGAAAGGCGTCATTTTCACTTCCCATCGTCATCCCGAGGAAGGTCTTGACCTGCCGCTGCTGGGACAGCATAACGTCATCAATTGCCTTGCCGCGCTTGCGGTGGCGGATCACTTCGGCATCGGGAAGGAGCAGATTCGCGAGGGATTGTCCGGGCTGCGTTTGACGGGGATGCGGATCGAGCAGATTACGGCGCCAAACGGCCTTACCGTGCTCAATGACGCCTACAATGCCAGTCCGCTCTCGATGAAGGCGGCAATCGACGTGCTGGACAGCCTTAAAGGCCACCGCAAGAAAATTGCCGTTCTCGGGGACATGCTTGAGCTTGGGCCGAAAGAGCTCGAGTTTCATGCCGAAGTCGGAGAATATGCCGCGGACGGCAAAGTCGACATGCTGTATACGTACGGAACGCTGTCGGCGGAAACCGCAAAAGCCGCCAAAAACAAACGTCCGGATATTCCGGTCTATCATTTTGCCGATAAAAAGGAACTCGCCGCCCATCTTGCCGGGCAGGTACATCCGAAAGACATCGTGCTGATTAAGGCTTCGCGCGGAATGAAATTGGAAGAAATAGTGGATGCTCTTGTCGATCAAGACTTGCATAACTAACATACGGAGGGGGTGAATCCATGGATTATCAATTGCTGCTGCTGACGATCGGAGTTTCGTTTATTCTCGCAATCATTGCCGCTCCTCTCCTGATTCCGCTGTTGAGGCGGCTGAAGTTTGGACAGCAGGTACGGGACGACGGCCCGCAAAGCCACTTGAAAAAAGCCGGTACCCCGACGATGGGCGGCGTCGTGATCATTTTGGCGTTTACGCTGTCTTTCTTGAAGTTTTCGGTCATTAATACCGATTTTTATGTCATGCTCGTCGCCACGCTTGGTTTTGGCCTCATCGGATTTCTCGATGATTATATCAAAATCGTGTTCAAACGTTCGTTAGGTCTGACGGCGCGCCAGAAGCTGGTCGGCCAGCTGCTGTTTGCGGCCATCATGTGCGTTTTGCTCATTCAAAACGGGCACAGCACCGCGATCCACGTGCCTGGAACCTCCTTTTCGTTTGATTGGGGCGGATGGTTCTATTATCCGTTTATCGTGATCATGATGCTTGCGATCAGCAACGCGGTCAACTTTACGGACGGCGTGGACGGCCTGCTGTCCGGCGTGAGCGCCATCGCGTTTGCGGCTTTTGCCCTGGTGGCGATGCAGGCGACGTCGCTGTCGGCAGCCGTTTGCGCCGCGGCGATGATCGGAGCGGTACTCGGCTTCCTGGTGTTTAACGCGCATCCGGCCAAAGTATTCATGGGCGACACGGGCTCCCTCGGCATCGGCGGAGCGATCGGTGCGATAGCGATCGTGACCAAAACGGAGCTGCTGTTCCTTGTCATCGGCGGCGTGTTCGTCATCGAGATGTTGTCGGTGGTGCTGCAGGTCGCATCGTTTAAAACGAGAGGAAAACGCATATTTAAAATGAGTCCGATCCACCACCATTTCGAATTGTCGGGATGGTCGGAATGGCGCGTCGTCATTACGTTCTGGCTGGTGAGCATCGTACTCGCGGGCATCGGACTTTACTTGAACAAGGGGTTGTAGAATATGAAGCATCCAGAATCGTACAGGGATCAGGAAGTCGTCGTGCTCGGCCTTGCCAAAAGCGGTGTACAAGTTGCCAAGGTCATGCACGCTTACGGCGCGAAAGTGACGGTCAACGACCAAAAAGACAGAGATCAATGCCCCGAAGCCGGGGAACTGGAGGCGCTCGGAATTACCGTCATTTGCGGCGGTCATCCGGCGGATCTGGTTCATCCCGGTATTTCTCTGCTTGTCAAAAATCCGGGCATTCCATATAAAGTAGGTCCGGTGCAAAAAGCGCTCGAGCTCGGCATCGAAATCGTAACCGAAGTCGAGGTCGCCTATCATATTTGCAGCGCGCCTATTATCGGCATCACCGGCTCGAACGGCAAAACGACGACGACGACCTGGGTCGGAAACATGCTGGAAGAAGCCGGCCTGCGCCCGATCGTGGCGGGCAACATCGGAACGCCGCTTTGCGAAGCCGCTCAACATGCGGACAGCGGCAACTGGATGGTAACCGAGTTGAGCAGCTTCCAGCTGAAAGGAACGAAGGCATTCCGTCCGCGGATCGGATGTTTGCTGAATTTGGCGGAAACGCATCTCGACTACCACGGAGATATGGAGGATTATGTCGCCTCCAAAGCGAAAATGTTCGCCAATCAGGGAGAAGGAGATACCGCCGTCCTCAATTGGGATGATTCCACCTGCCGCGAGCTTGTGCCTTATATCAAGGCGAAAATTCTGCCGTTCTCTATTAGCGAAGAATTGGCGGAAGGCGTCTATGTCAGCCCGCCGTTTATCCAGGGCGCAGAAGACGATTTGCCGCGGAAGATCGTGTACCGGGATGAACATGGCCGTCTGACGGAGATCATCCCCGTGGAGGAAGTCGGTATTCCGGGCCGTTTTAACGTTGCAAATGCCGCGGCCGCCTGCGCGATCGCCATTGCCGCAGGCGTCCCCGCAAACCGGCTGAGGGGTCCGCTGTCCTCCTTCCGCGGCGTGGAGCACCGCCTGGAATACGTGAAGGATTTGAACGGAGTCGCCTACTACAATAACTCGAAGGCGACCAACTCCAAAGCGACGATGATGGCGTTGACATCCCTTCATCGTCCGATCGTTTTGATCGCCGGGGGCCTCGATCGGGGTTCGGATTACATGGAGCTGGTGCCGGCATTGTCGGAACGCGTCAAAGCGGTCATCGCTCTGGGCGAAACCGCGCGGAAAATCGCCAAGGTATCGGAACTTGCCGGATTAAAGCATATCGTCGTCGTCGATAATGAGGATGACGCCGCCGGCACGCTGCGCGCAGCCGTCAAGGAAGCCGCAGCCGCCGCAGAACCGGGGGATATCGTGCTTTTGTCTCCTGCCTGCGCCAGCTGGGACATGTTTGCTTCCTATGAGGAGCGTGGACGCATTTTTAAAGAGGCGGTGCATAATCTTTAAGTAGGGGGGTGGATAAGCCCCTACTTTTTTGCAAAAGGTGGCCTCTTCATGAACAAGACACGCCCGGCGCCGGACTTGTGGCTGTTTCTATGCATTATGGGACTGCTCGCGATCGGCATCATTATGGTATACAGCGCAGGTTCGGTACTGGCTTTCCACGAACACGGAGACTCTTTCTATTTCGTCAAACGGCAGTTGCTTTTTGCCGGACTTGGGCTGGTAGCGATGTTTTTTACGGCCAATATCGATTTTCGGGTATGGAAAAAATACGCCAAAATCGCTTTGATCGTTTGCTTCGTGCTGCTGGTCATCGTGTTGATACCGGGGATCGGCGTTGTTCGCGGCGGCGCGCGCAGCTGGCTGGGCATCAGCTCGTTCGGGATCCAGCCGTCGGAGTTTATGAAGCTGGGCATGATCCTGTTCCTTTCCAAATGGCTCAGCAGCGACGAATGGGACATTACGAAGTTCGGCAAAGGTTTGATGCCGCCGCTCGGGTTGGTCGGACTGGCCTTCGGCCTGATCATGCTCCAGCCGGATTTGGGGACGGGAACGGTTATGATGGGAGCAGCGATGATGATCATTTTTACGGCCGGAGCGCGTCTTGGCCATTTGGGGATGCTGGGATTGGCCGGAGCCGCAGGCTTCGTCGGCCTCATTCTTGCGGCGCCTTACCGGCTGAAGCGGATTACCGGATTTCTCGACCCTTGGTCCGATCCGCTCGGTACGGGGTATCAAATCATCCAATCTTTGTACGCCATCGGGCCCGGAGGGCTTGGCGGTTTGGGTCTTGGCATGAGCCGTCAAAAGTACAGCTACGTTCCGGAACCGCAAACGGACTTTATCTTTTCCATTTTGGCCGAAGAGCTGGGGTTCATCGGCGGATTGATCGTGCTTCTGCTCTTTTTGATTCTGGTGTGGCGGGGCATGCGCATCGCCATGACGATACCGGATCGTTTCGGCAGTTTGTTTGCGGTAGGCATCGTCGGCATGGTTGCCGTGCAGGTCATTATCAATATCGGCGTCGTGATCGGACTGATGCCGGTAACGGGCATTACGCTGCCGCTGATCAGCTATGGCGGCTCGTCGCTGACGCTGATGCTGACCGCTCTCGGCATTTTACTTAATCTATCAAGATACGCGAGGTGATCGGCATGCGCGTCGTGTTAACAGGCGGAGGAACCGGGGGACACATCTACCCGGCTATCGCCGTTGCGAGGCAATGCGAAATAGAAGATCCGGATTCAAAATTTTTATATATCGGCGGTACCAAAGGTTTGGAAAGCACGCTGGTTCCGCAAGAGCAAATTCCGTTCCAATCGATCGAAATTACGGGCTTCCGCCGCAAATTGTCGGCCGAAAACATCAAAACCGTGATCCGATTTTTGAAAGGCGTCAAGGCTTCCAAGCGGATGCTCGCCGAATTCAAGCCGGACGTGGTCATCGGCACGGGCGGTTACGTCTGTGGTCCGGTCGTTTACGCCGCCGCCAAGTTGGGCATCCCGTCGATCATCCATGAGCAGAACGCCATCCCGGGGTTGACGAACAAGTTTTTGAGCCGGTACGTCAGCACGGTCGCCGTCAGCTTCGAAGGATCGGAGCGCTCTTTTCCTAAAGCCAAACGGGTAATTTACACAGGGAATCCGCGTGCAACCACCGTGCAGTCCGCCAACAAGGAGCGCGGTTTCGCATCGCTGGGCATTCCGATGGACAGCTCGGTCGTGCTTGTCGTCGGCGGCAGCCGCGGAGCGAAGGCGATCAACGATGCCATGATCGAAATGGCGCCGCAGCTTGAGAAGCTGAAGCATATCCACTTTGTTTATGTGACGGGCGAACATTACTTCGAAAAAACGCGGGAGGAGATCCGGAGCAGGCTCGGCAGCATGCCTAATCATCTGCATGTGCTTCCGTACGTGCACAACATGCCCGAGGTGCTGGCGGCCACGTCGCTGATCGTCAACCGGGCGGGAGCTTCTTTTCTTGCCGAAATAACCTCGTTGGGGATTCCGTCCATCCTGATTCCATCCCCGAACGTGACGAATAATCACCAGGAGGCCAACGCGCGGCAGCTGGAAAAGGCCGGAGCCGCCAAGGTCATTTTGGAAAAGGATTTATCGGGAAAAAGACTCTTTCAATCTATTGAGGATATCATGGGCGATTTGCAGGTGCAGAGGGAGATGTCGGGGCAATCGAGAAAGCTTGGAAAGCCCGACTCCGCGAACTTGATCGTCGAAGAGATGCGCCGGCTCATATCGGGGCGGTGAAAGGGGCTGGGCGATTGTCACACACTGGTCGCGCGCGACATAAGATACTCTATAATCGTGACAATCACCAACCCGAACGCCGGCCCCGCCCGAACCTGCGCGGAAAAAGCCGCAGCTTTAGGTCCGAAGCTGGAACGTTGATATAGCGGAAATCCCTTTTGGTCAGGAAGATACCGGCTGGTTGTCATCAAGCCGCACCGCGAAAAACTGTAACCATGCTAAGCCGCCGGAGCTCATGGGTCTGATGTGTCACGCAAAAACAAGTCCGCTGAAAGATTGCACTGGATGTTAGGCCGGTCAATGACAGCAGAGGACGATCTCATCCTGTAGCATTCATTTTACGAAACTGAAATCTCGAAGCAGGCACCATCGGCAAATGCCTGCTAGGGAGAATGCGGCGGTTGAGGGGTAAACTCGGAGGTGATACATTGGACAAATTGGTGATTGAGGGTGGAAAATCCCTGTCAGGAACCATACGTATCCATGGAGCAAAAAATGCCGCATTGCCTATTCTGGCAGCGAGCTTGCTGGCCGCAGGCAAAGTTCAGCTGAGCAATGTCCCCCGTCTGCTGGACATTGACGTCATGCTGGACATCCTGGAACGGATCGGCTGCACGACTTTGCGTGATCAGGAGACGGTTGCCTTGGATACGTCGTCCGCCAATTCGTTTCATGTACCGGAAGATTTAATGAAACAAATGCGCTCCTCTATTTTTTTGATGGGGCCTCTGCTTGCGAGATTTGGGGAGGTTGCCGTCTATCAACCCGGCGGCTGCGCGATCGGAGAGCGCAAAATCGACCTGCATCTCCGGGGACTTCAGGCGCTTGGCGCCGAGATCGAGGAACTTGAGCAGAGAATCATTTGCAAGGCCAGCAAACTCAAGGGGGCGGATATCCATCTGGACTTTCCGAGCGTGGGCGCAACCGAAAACATCATGATGGCCGCCGTTCTGGCGGAAGGCACGACGACCATCACGAATGCGGCGCGCGAACCGGAGATCCAGGATCTGCAAAACTTCCTGAATGCGATGGGCGCGAACATCATCGGAGCCGGTACGGATACGATCACGATTCAAGGCGTAAGCAAGCTTACCCCGTGTTCGTATAACATCATTCCCGACCGGATCGTAGCCGGAACCGTGATGATTGCCGCCGCGGCCACGAGAGGCAACGTCACGCTGACCCACTGCAACCCGGCCCATCTGTCGTCCTTGATCCACGTCCTCAAACGGGCCGGTGTTCAAATCAGCACCTACAATGATATAATAAACGTTAGCAGCATGAGCCGTCCGAAGGCGGTCGAACGTATCGTCACATCGCCTTATCCGTCTTTTCCGACCGACTTGCAATCCCAAGTCATGGTGCTGCTCTCGCTTGCCGACGGCTTCAGCGTCATGAAAGAGACGGTATTCGAAGGCAGGTTCAAGCATGTCGATGAATTGACGAGAATGGGGGCGGACATACACACCGACCTGAACTGCGCATTCATCCGCGGCGTGAAGCGGCTGTACGGCGCCACGGTCGAAGCTACCGACCTGAGGGCAGGAGCGGCGCTGGTCATTGCCGGACTGGCCGCCCAAGGCAAAACCATCGTCGAGCAGGTGCATCATATCGACAGAGGATATGAACATATCGAGCAGCTCTTTCAAAAGCTGGGAGCTGATATCCATCGGTTTTCGCCGGTGCCCAAATCGCTAGATTTAGCAAATTAACACCAAACTTATCCCCTCCCTCCCGCGAGAGGGGATAAGAGGTATTTTGTGGAGAGAATCCTATGCCTAAAGCTCATATTCCCGTTTTAAAAGAGAACAAGCCCAAAAAAAGAGCAAGCCGTAAAATCATAGCTATTTTGCTGCTTTTGTTTATCGCGATCCTGGTTATCTTGTTCTTCCGTTCGCCGGTAAGCCAGGTGACGGAGATCCAATTTACGGGAAGCACGTTTTCCTCGAGGGAACAGCTTTTGCAGGCCAGCGGCCTGAAGGAGGGCAGCCAATATTTCGGCGTTTCGCCTTCCGAGGTCGAACAGCGGCTGCTGAAAATCACATCGATTCAAAAAGCCGTGGTGGACAAGCAATTTCCCGGCAAAATCAACGTCAGGATCGAAGAATATCCCACCGTCGCGTATGAACTGGGCGAAGGGGGACGTTTGGAAGCCATTCTTGCGAACGGCTCGAAATTGGCCGTAAACAGCATCGGCATCGCCGTGGAAAAGCCGATCTTAACGAAATGGAGCCCAAGCGATCCGAACAAGGCGGAACTGTGCAAAGTGCTGGGAAAAATTCCGAGCGAGCTGACGTCGGACATTTCGGAGATCATCCCGTCGCCGACGGCCTCCTTTCCGGATCGGATCAAGATGTATACGCGGTCCCGTTTTGTCGTGATTACGGCCGTCTCTCTTTTGAGCGACAAAATCGAATATTTGAACCAGGTCATCGAAACGGCTGAGCCGGGAACGATCACGATGCTCGAAGCCGACACGTATACGCCTTTTGAGCCTCCGGCCGATGCGGACCCGGACGAAAATGACACTACTCACGGCCGATAAAAAATGCTACAATTAATTTTATGGGTTATCTTATACCGTTTGAACTAAAAATGGTTTATTTCATCTATTCATCAACGCGAATTTGACGTGCGGAAGACGAGGATTCCTTCGTTTTTCGCACTTGGACATCTCCCTCTTTTTTCTTTTGATTTTTACCCTGTTATACTAAATGTTGGCAGTCGAAAAATTTGTAGAAAAAAGAGGGAAAGAATATTCTATGTTGAATATGTAAAAACGAGTGTTTTAAACATGGGGAAGATACTTTAGAAAACAGGAGGTGCCACGGTTGAGCAACAATGACATCATTGTTAGTTTGGACATCGGTACATCCAAAGTTCGTGCTATTATTGGGGAAGTGAATAATGGAACCTTTAATATTATTGGAGTTGGATCTGCCGACTCGGAAGGAATTCGCAAAGGTGCAATTGTAGATATTGACCAGACTGTACAATCCATCCGCAGTGCCGTTGATCATGCGGAGCGTATGGTCGGTATTGAAATATCGGAGGTATACGTCGGCATTTCGGGCAATCATATCGGACTTCAATCGAGCCACGGCGTCGTGGCGGTATCGAACGAGGATCGGGAAATCGGCGAGGAGGACATCGAACGCGTGCTTAAAGCCGCCGAAGTGGTCGCCCTTCCGCCGGACCGGGAAATCATTGATGTAGTTGCAAAACAATACGTCGTAGACGGCTTGGAGGGAATTCAGGATCCGCGCGGCATGATCGGCGTCCGCCTCGAGGTGGAAGCGATCATTATTACCGGCGCTAAGACCGCGATACATAATTTATTGCGCTGCGTTGAAAAATCAGGCCTGAAAATTAAAGATTTGGTGCTTATGTCGCTTGGCGCAGGCCAGCTCGCATTGTCCAAGGACGAGAAAACGATGGGTTCCGTCCTGGTCGATATCGGTGCGGGATCCACGACGATCGCCATTTTCGAAGGCGGCACGATGGTTTCGACCTCGACCCTGCCGATCGGCGGCGAGTTCGTGACCAACGATATCGCCTACGGACTTCGGACGCTGACGGACCAGGCGGAGAAGGTGAAGCTCAAATACGGCTGCGCGTTAATGGCCGATGCCGCGCCTGACGTCACGTTTAAGGTGGTCCGCATCGGCAGCAACGTGGAGAAGGAATTTACCCAAGAAGATCTGGCGGCCATCGTCGAACCTCGGGTACAGGAAATTTTCCATCTAGTCCGCGAAGAAGTCAAACGCCTCGGTTACTCCGAGCTTCCGGGAGGATACATCCTTACCGGCGGCACCGTATCGATGCCGGGCGTATTGCAGGTTGCCCAAGGAGAACTCGCCGCATCCGTCAGAATTGCCGTGCCGGATTACATCGGCGTCAGGGACCCTGGTTATACCAGCGGCGTTGGTATTTTACATAACGTCATCCGCAGTATCCGCATGCGCAGCGGCAGCAGCGCAAACGTGAGCAGTGGGGGCAACAAGAAGACAGTGAACCGCCCAAAAGCGAGTCCTGCCACGAATCCGGAGACTGTCCAAAAACCAGGCTTTATTGAACGATTGAAAAATATTTTCAGTGATTTCATATAAGCAGGTTCCATTTGAATGAGTGGACGGGCCATCCATGCACAATGAGGGGGAGATGGGAAAGTATGTTGGAATTTGATTTTGAAATGGAGAGCTTGGCGCAAATTAAAGTAATTGGCGTGGGCGGCGGCGGCAGCAATGCCGTGAACCGAATGATCGAAAACGGCGTTCAAGGCGTCGAATTCATCACGGTGAATACCGATGCTCAAGCTTTGCATATGGCCAAATCGGAACATAAACTGCAAATCGGGGATAAGCTGACACGCGGCCTCGGTGCCGGAGCCAACCCTGAAGTAGGGAAAAAGGCGGCCGAAGAGTCGCGCGATCTGATCATGAATACCCTCAAAGGCGCCGACATGGTTTTTGTTACCGCAGGCATGGGCGGAGGTACCGGTACGGGAGCCGCTCCGGTCATCGCCGAAATCGCCAAGGAATGCGGAGCATTGACCGTCGGCGTGGTGACGCGCCCGTTTACATTTGAAGGGCCCAGACGTTCCAAACAGGCCGAGCTCGGGATCGAAAGCCTCAAAGAAAAAGTCGATACGCTTATCGTTATTCCGAATGATCGGCTTTTGGAAATCGTCGACAAAAAAACGCCGATGCTTGAGGCGTTTCGCGAGGCGGACAACGTGCTGCGCCAAGCGGTACAGGGCATTTCCGACTTGATCGCGGTGCCCGGACTGATCAACCTCGATTTCGCAGACGTCAAAACGATTATGACCGAACGCGGTTCGGCTTTGATGGGGATTGGTTTGGCAACAGGCGAAAACCGCGCGGCCGAAGCTGCACGCAAGGCCATTATGAGCCCGCTGCTCGAAACTTCGATCGAAGGCGCTCGAGGCATTATCATGAACATTACCGGAGGTATGAACTTGTCCCTTTATGAAGTCAATGAGGCGGCCGAAATCGTAACTTCCGCATCCGATCCGGAAGTCAACATGATCTTCGGTGCGATGATTGAAGAAAGCATGAAGGATGAAATCAAAGTCACCGTCATCGCCACGGGGTTTGAAAACCAGGCGCCTGCGACTTCATACCGCAAACCGGGAGCGGCCGCGCAGCCGACGGAACAGCCGGAAACCCGCAACAACACGCAGAACCTTCGTCCGTTCGGCAACCAGACCAGCGGCGACCAATTGGACATTCCGACGTTTTTGCGGAACCGTTCGCGCAACAAGGACTAATTCCATACCGATAACCCAAAGACCCGCAAGCCATCGCTGGATGGAAGCGGGTCTTTTTTATTGCATGTTGGAGCATTTGAGTACGGCTTGGAGTAGTCCAACCGGCAGCGTTCGGTTGATCCTGGTTCTGATTCAAGGGGAATTCAACTTTTTCACATCGGCCGCCGTTTGAGCGGGATAGGATTGATTGATGGCTCCGTTCGGGATCGAAATGCCGATATGATCCCCGATCTCCACGGCATGATAATCCGCCGGGCTAACCGTAAGCCAGATTGCATTGGGCATCGCTTCCTCCAAAATTCGATTCAGCGGCGTGTGCCGATCCGGAACTTTGTCGCGAACCGCCAAAACCCTCCCGTCTTCTTTGGCCACGACGTAACCTTCCTTAACGTCCCAACGTTCCTCGGCTGCGCGATCCGGCGAGGGAGGGCCAGCTATCCACGCCAGGAGCACGAACAGCCACATCATGATTTTGCTCATCGTTTATTCCTCCGCACGAACGATTTTCAGAACATATTGCTGCGCTTTTTTAATCTAACGAACAGGGAGGCCGGGATGTTTCAGCCCATGGCGAGGAGTTTCCTTTCTATTTTGGCGGGTTCGGGAGTTGCGGCACTCAGGGTAAACGCTTGCGAACCGCCTCTCAAAAAGCAGCGGGACTCGACAAAAAAAGTTGAAGTCCGGCCCCCAATTTTAGACAGACTTTGGATAGGGTTCTTTTTATACTAAATACATCTCCCAAGTCTAAAGCCACGATAAACCGAATCATATCAAAGCTAGTCATATCAATTTCCGAAAGAATCCATGATAAGCAGGCAGGTGATGGGGCTGGTTGTTTATATTGATCTGATTTTCATCACCAATCTGTTGATCGACGGCGCCCTGCTGTGGCTGACGGCCTGGATGAGAAAGCAGCGGCTGCGCTGGTGGCGGCTTGCGGTGTCGTCAACGGTAGGCGCGATGTACGTCGTCATGATGTTCCTGCCCGAACTTTCCTTTATGTATACGTTTATGCTCAAATTCGCCTTGTCACTGTTGATGCTCTGGATCGCTTTCGGATTCGGAAGTCTGCAAAACTATATCCGGAACACGGGAGCTTTTTATATGATCAACTTCGCGGCAGCCGGCGGCATCATCGGAATCCATTATTTGCTAAAGAACACGGGAGAAATTTTTAACGGCATATGGTTTACGGCTTCCGGGGGACTTTCGTTTGAGCTGAAAATCGGTTTTTGGTTTACTTTCATAACGTGTTTCGGGGTGCTTTTATGGTTTAAATCCGTTTATTCCACGCGCCGGAAGCTGGAGAACAGGCAAGCCTACATGGGAGAAGTAAGCGTGACGATCGGAGGGTATACCGTGAGCTGCAACGGGTTGCTTGATACCGGGAACCAGCTGTCGGATCCGCTGACGCGAACCCCCGTCATGGTCATGGAGGCATCGCTTTGGAAGGAAAAGCTGCCTGCCGCCTGGCTGCAGCGGCTTGCTGAGGGAGAACCGGACAAACTGCTGCTTGAGCTGGACGCTGCCGAATTCGAATGGCGGGATCGGCTGCGCCTGGTGCCGTACCGGGGCGTAAACCGGGGGTCTGCCTTTATGCTGGCGATCAAACCGGACACCGTGGACATCCGAATCGGGAATCAGACAAGCCGTGCCGCGAAGGTGTTGATCGGACTTGACGGCGGCCAATTGTCAGGCGACAGGTCCTATCAGGCCATCATTCACCCGGAGCTGGTGCAGGAGGAAAACGTCGTGAAATCCGAGGCGCAGGCGCCGGTTAACCCGACGTCGATCCATCTGTAGCGGTTGAAGCGGGATTGGAAAGTGCTGCAAGTCTCTGCCAGGCTGACGTTCTGGGGGCGAATGATGCTATGGCATGCTAGTTCTATTTTTGAAGCGTTGAAGAGGAAACGGAATGAAGCTTACGAAGACAGTTTCCCTTCGGGAAATTAAAGCCAATGCTTACGAAGATAGTTTCCCTTCGGGAAACTTTTAGGAGGACGACAAATGCTTGTAAAATGGCGATTGATCGCGCAGCTGCAATATTATCGATTCCTTTTTCTGCTGGGACTGAAAAGCGAAGAAATCTACTATATCGGCGGCAGCGAGGCGCTCCCTCCCCCGCTGACCCGGGAGGAAGAGGAGTATCTCCTGCAGCGGCTCCCGACGGGGGATGCGGCAATCAGGTCGATGCTGATTGAGCGCAATCTGCGCCTGGTCGTCTACATTGCCCGCAAGTTTGAAAACACCGGCATCAACATCGAGGATCTGGTGTCCATCGGCGCCATCGGGCTGATCAAGGCGGTCAACACGTTCGACCCCGAAAAAAAGATCAAGCTCGCCACCTACGCGTCGCGTTGCATCGAAAACGAAATATTGATGTATCTGCGCCGCAACAGCAAAATCCGCAGCGAGGTTTCTTTCGACGAGCCGCTGAACATCGATTGGGACGGCAACGAATTGCTCCTGTCCGATGTCCTTGGAACCGAAAACGATACGATCTACCGCAATATCGAGGAGCAGGTCGACCGGAAGCTGCTTCACAAGGCGCTCGAAAAGCTGACCGACCGGGAGCGCACGATCATGGAGCTGCGTTTCGGCCTTCAGGACGGCGAAGAAAAGACGCAAAAAGATGTTGCGGATATGCTCGGGATTTCCCAATCCTACATATCCAGGCTCGAAAAAAGGATCATCAAAAGACTCCGCAAGGAGTTCAACAAGATGGTGTAGCAAATTTTTGCAAGGAATAAAATGAGCCCCCAGGGAGATAATGTACATTAATGTTTCTCCTTGGGAGGTAAATCATCATGACCCGAAACAAAGTCGAAATTTGTGGTGTGGATACCGCTAAATTGCCGGTCCTCACCAACGTGGAAATGCGGGAATTGTTCCACTCCTTGCAGCAACACAACGAACGGTCAGCCAGAGAAAAGCTCGTGAATGGCAATCTGAGACTGGTGCTCAGCGTCATTCAGCGCTTCAACAATCGGGGGGAATTTGTCGACGATTTGTTTCAGGTAGGCTGTATCGGACTGATGAAGGCTATTGATAATTTTGACTTGTCGCAAAACGTGAAATTTTCGACCTATGCGGTTCCGATGATCATCGGCGAAATCCGCAGGTACCTGAGGGACAACAATCCGATCCGGGTCTCGAGATCGCTGCGCGACATCGCCTACAAGGCGCTCCAGGTGCGCGATTCCCTGACCAACCAAAATTCCCGGGAACCGACGATTTTCGAAATTTCCGAAGTGCTCAACGTGCCCAAAGAGGATGTCGTTTTTGCCCTGGACGCGATCCAGGATCCCGTGTCGCTGTTCGAACCGATTTACCATGACGGCGGCGATCCCATCTATGTGATGGATCAAATCAGCGACGACAAAAACAAGGATGTGCAGTGGATTGAAGAAATTGCCCTGCGCGAAGCGATGCAAAGACTCGGCCAGCGGGAAAAAATGATTCTTTCCATGCGCTTTTTCGAAGGCAAAACCCAAATGGAGGTCGCCGACGAAATCGGCATTTCCCAAGCTCAGGTGTCCCGTTTGGAAAAATCGGCCATCCAGCAAATGCAAAAGCATGTGAAATCGTAACCTTAAAAATTGAATATTGAGGATTGGCTTGAAGCGTTTCGCTGCGTTCTCTTTGCCAAGCCTATAAACCTAAAAGCGATCCGTTCCGGGTCGCTTTTTTAGATGGATCGTCCATCAGCGCCAGCTCTCCATCAGACTATGTGGAATGTCGCGTTTTCATGCGTGCGCGGCCTTCTAAAATCTTAGGGCGGAAGGCATGCTGGTTGTATCTGATCGGAGCATCGGCATGGCCGGGCAATTTTCAAAAAGAAGGGCATTTTGCCCAAAGGGAACATATACATATATCAAGATGCGGTAGCGGATATTCAGGCACGGAAACTTAGGAGGAAAAGGGGCTGCGGACGTTGATTCCAGAAAAACAATCGGTGGGGATTCACATGAAAATATCCGATTTTCAAACCAAAGACGTCATCAATATCGTAGACGGCAAACGGCTCGGACAAATCAGCGATCTGGAGCTGGATCTCCGCCAGGGCCGAATCGAGGCGATCGTCGTGCCTAGCTACAATAAATTTTTGGGGCTGTTCGGCGGAGGGGCGGACCTGGTGATTCCATGGCAAAACATCGTCAAAATCGGGTCGGACGTCGTTCTGGTCAAAATGGAGGAACTCAAAACGCTGCCAAACGAAAAAGATGCTTCGTCTTACGGGGAACGGCAGGAACGGGACCGCCGAAATTACAGGGATTTGTGAGGGCTGATGTGGTACACTGGAAGTTGAGGTGAAGAGGAATGGAACCGTTTGTGTTGAAAGAGGAGCAAGGGCAGCCGGCGCTTTTTATGTTGGAGCCCTGGATGAGCCGCTATGACGGCATCAGTGCCGGGTTTACCGGGCGGAACGGGGGCGTCGGCCAAGCGCCTTACGATTCTTTGAATTGCGCTTTTCACGTCGGCGACCGTCCCGAGGACGTCATTTCCAACCGCAAGCTTATTGCAGGCCGGCTCGGATTCACGCTCGATGCATGGACATGCGGGGAACAGGTCCACCGCGCCGATATCGCGATCATTGACGAACGTTTGGCGGGGGCGGGAAGCCTGACCCGGGAATCCGCCGTTCAGGATACGGATGGGCTGTTGACCAACGTACCGGGCGTGCTGCTGACGTCCTTTTATGCCGATTGCGTGCCTTTGTTTTTTTATGATCCGGTAAAAGAAGTTGCCGGGTTGGCACATGCTGGCTGGAAAGGAACGGTAGCCCGTATCGCGGCCAACATGGTTGAGCGCATGCAGGAATCTTTTGGAAGCCGGACGGAAGATATCAGGGCTGCGATCGGCCCGTCCATCGGATTCTGCTGCTATGAGGTAGATGGAAAAGTTATGTCTTATGTCCATGATTTAGAAAAAGATTTCCTGGGTAATGACGAATATTCCGTTTCGGATTGTTACATAGCCAAAGAAGACGGCAAATACATGCTCAACTTGAAAGAATTGAATCGACACATTATGATTAAAGCAGGAATATTGCCGACACATATCGAATGTACATCATGGTGTACGAGCTGTCGTAACGATCTGTTTTTCTCATACCGGAAGGATGGGGGAACGACAGGACGAATGGCGAGTTGGATCGGGCTAAAAGAGAGGTGAGCCTTCCATGACGTTGGAAGAGCGGATACAGGAAGTCAATAAACGCATTGAACAAGCATGTCTGCGGAGCGGCAGAGCGCCCCAGGAAGTAAAAACCGTTGCGGTAACGAAGTACGTTTCGGCAGCGATGACGGCGAAGGTGCTGGACGGCGGGCTGGAGCACATCGGCGAAAATCGGTGGCAAAACGCCCAGGATAAATGGGAGGCGCTCGGCCACCGGGGAACATGGCATTTTATCGGTCACCTGCAGACCAATAAAGTGAAGGACGTGATCGGGAGGTTCGAGTATATCCATTCGCTGGACAGGCTGTCGCTTGCGAAGGAACTCGAGAAGCAAGCCGCCGCGCGCGGGCTTACAGTCAAAACCTTTTTGCAGGTCAACGTTTCCGGGGAAGACAGCAAATACGGCTTGGCTCCCGGGGAAGCGGCATCGTTTTTGCAGGACATTCAAAGCTTTTCCCATATTAAAGTGATCGGATTGATGACGATGGCTCCCTTTGAAGACGATGCGGAAGCAACCCGTTTCGTTTTCAGGGGGCTGCGCGAGTTAAGGGATGAATTAAACCGCAAGGGCATTACGCGGGAACCGTTAACGGAACTTTCCATGGGCATGTCTAACGATTTTGAAGTGGCGATCGAGGAAGGAGCGACTTGGATCCGCTTAGGCAGCATTTTAGTAGGGAAAGAGGAGGGGGAAGGATGAGCGTTATGAATAAATTCATGTCTTTTTTGGGGTTGCAGGAGCAGGAGGAAATCGTGGAGCGGGAACAGCTCCCCGTTGAAGAAGAAGTTGAAACTCCGCCGGTGGAAACACGTAGAAACCCAAGGGGAAACAATGTGGTTAGCATTCATTCGCAAAAAAACGTCAAGGTCATCCTCCACGAACCGCGTTCCTATGACGAAGCCCAGGAAATCGCCGATCATTTGCGGTCCCATCGGACCGTGGTCGTCAACCTGCAGCGCGTCCGCACCGACCAGGCGCTCCGGATCATCGATTTTCTCAGCGGAACGGTTTATGCCTTGAGTGGCAGTATTTCCAAGGTCGGGGGGAACATCTTTTTATGTACCCCGGATACGGTCGAAATCTCTGGCACCATTTCCGAAATACTTGCGGATGAACATGATTACAACAGAATGAGGTGAGCCGATTTTGGCCGAAATAATTACGATCGTGCAGTATCTGTTTCAAATTTATTTTTACATGATTATCGTGTACGTGCTGATGTCTTGGCTCCCGAACCTGCGCGAAAGCTTTATCGGCGAGCTTCTGGGCAAGCTGGTGGAGCCGTACTTGTCGCCGTTTCGCCGTTTTATTCCTCCGATCGCGGGCATGCTCGACATTTCGCCGATCATTGCGCTGCTGGTGCTGCAATTCGCCGAGCGGGGCGTCATCGCGATACTGCTGTATTTTTGGGCGTGAGTGAGCGATGAAGCTGGACATTTACGAGCATTTTCATCCCGACGAACGCGAGTTTGTGGACCGGGCCTGGGAGTGGGTTGTGAACGCGGGCCAATACCATGAGACGAGACTGACGGATTTTCTGGATCCAAGACAGGCATTTATCGTGGAATCGCTGGTGAATCGCCATCCGGACGTGCATGCGCGGTTTGACGGAGGGTACGGGGAGGCGGAACGGAAACGGGCGCTGATCGCCCCGGACTACCGCGATTTGGACGCGGAGGACATGAAATTAAAGGTGCTTAGCATCGATTCCGCGGATCAGAAGTTTCTGTCGCTGGAGCACGGCGATTATATGGGATCGATTTTGGGCCTTGGCATCAAACGTTCCAAAATCGGCGACATCCATGTGCTGGAGCACGGCTGTCACACGGTGGTTTGCGAAGAAATCAGCGCTTTTCTGGACATGAACCTGAACCAGGTGCACCGCGTGCACGTTCTGAGCGAAATTTTGCCGATCGAGCAGCTTCGCACGAACAAGGTGACGCTGGAGCCGATGGATATTACGGTTGCGTCGCTGCGCCTTGACGGGATCGCCTCCGACGTGTACAGGCTCAGCCGGAGCAAAGTGCTGATCCCGATTCGGGCCGGACGGTGCCGCGTGAACTGGAAAACCGTCGAGGACCCGTCGGCTCCCCTAAAAGCCGGAGACGTCGTATCGATGCAGGGGTTCGGCCGTTTCAAGGTGCTTGAGGCGGGGGACGTAACCAAAAAAGGACGCTACCGGGTTAAAATAGGTAAATTTGTGTAGACTCGCAGCAGGAAATAGGTTATTCCTGTCGAAATGTAATTCAAGCGAATGCTAATCAAATCATTTACTTCGGCCGATACATTCCAAGTGGGCTGTATCCAGATCCGTTTGATAACACAGGGAGACCTGGACATTCTTAGGAGGTGCACATCTATGCCATTAACGCCGCTCGACATACATAACAAGGAGTTTTCCCGCAGGCTCCGGGGCTATGACGAGGATGAAGTGAATGAATTCCTCGATCAGGTCATCAAGGATTATGAGAGCGTCATCCGTGAAAACAAGGAACTTCATAATCAGCTGATGTCGTTGCAGGAACGGTTGGACCATTTCCTCAATATCGAAGAGACGCTTTCGAAAACGATCATCGTGGCGCAGGAAGCGGCCGACGAGGTCAAAAACAACGCCAAGAAAGAAGCCCAGCTGATCATTAAAGAGTCCGAGAAGAACGCGGACCGGATCATCAACGAGTCGCTGGCCAAGTCGCGTAAAATCGCGATGGAAGTGGAAGAATTAAAAAAGCAGGCTTCCATTTACCGCACCCGTTTCCGGACGCTGGTGGAAGCGCAGCTGGAGCTTTTGAGCCAGGAAAGCTGGGATGCCTTGGAATCGTCCGGCGAATCCCGGAGTACGCGAGAAGCTAACGAAGTGTACTAGGCTTCTGCTTGGTTGACTTTTGATTGAAAAAGGGCTATAACTATAGTCATATCGGTTGTCGCTCGAAGTGGCGGCAGCATTTGAATGCATATGGATTCCATGATGGGATAAGTAAGCTTTGGATATGTTCTCCAGAGAGCCGGCATTTGCTGAGAGCCGGCGTTCAGACCGAAGCCGAAGATCCTCCCGGAGAAGCGAAGCTGAAGCGTTAGCGTTAACGTGCGTAAGCCGAGCCGGCATGCCGAACGTTATATCGGCTCCTTGCTGACGGCGGATTTGGGTTGATGAATATCCGGTAAGGCGAGGACTTGAGGAGTCGTTCAGGAGAGCTTGTTTCTCTATGAGCGGAATTAGGGTGGTCACGCGAGCAGAAGCCTCGTCCCTTTTAGGGATGAGGCTTTATTTGTGTTCTTCGAAGCTTCTTCGTGCATCTTTTTTTGAATCCCCCTAAATCCCCCTTTCCAAAGGGGGACCCCAGAGGGCGCTGCCCTCTGGACACCCGAAAGTTCGGCGCAGGGAGGGGGAGTGGCGCGCTAAAGCTGCTTTAGGTGGTGTGCCCGGTTCTTCCTCAGCTCCCTTACGGTTCGCTATCGGGAACCTTCCATGCGTGCATGGGGTGTGGCGCACTACAGGGGCTTTAGGTGGGTGTGCCCGGTTCTTCCTCAGCTCCCATGCGGTTCGCTATCGGGAACCTTCCATGCGTGCGATGGGAGTGGCGCAAGGAGTAACTTTTTGTTTGAAACTAGATAGCGCGCATCCGTTAAGCGTGCCCCGTCTTTGCGAAAGCAAAGAACGGGGCGAAAAGCGGGTATCACATAAAAAGAATCAAAGTTCGAACTCTGTGACTCCTTCGACCCATTTCTGGGAGTCCAGAGGGCGGAGCCCTCGGGGTCCTCCTTATGAAGGGGGATTTAGGGGGATGGGAATTTCCTTCGAAGGAATTACATGAAAGGATGAATATGATGCAAAAAGTCGATGTCAAAGAAAAAGCGCGCACACGTGACCTGCGCGTGCTCAAAAAATGGAACGAGGAAGACACCTTCCGCAGATCGATGGAAAACCGCAAAGGCAGTCCGAACTACGTGTTCTACGAAGGTCCGCCGACGGCGAACGGCGCGCCGCATATCGGGCACGTTCTCGGCCGCGTCATCAAAGACTTTATCGGCCGCTACCAAACGATGAAAGGCTACCGCGTCGTCCGCAAAGCGGGCTGGGATACCCACGGCCTGCCGGTCGAACTCGGCGTGGAAAAACAGCTGGGCATCTCCGGCAAACAAGAGATCGAAAAATACGGCGTGGAAGAATTCATTAAAAAATGTAAAGCCAGCGTATTCGAATATGAAAAACAATGGAGAGAGCTGACCGAGGCGATCGGCTATTGGACCGATCTGGATCATCCGTACATCACGCTTGAAAACAACTACATCGAAAGCGTGTGGAACATCCTCGCGACGATCCATGACAAAGGACTGCTGTACCGCGGTCACCGCGTAAGCCCGTACTGCCCTTGCTGCCAAACGACGCTCAGCTCCCACGAAGTAGCCCAAGGCTACGAAGATGTCAAAGACTTGAGCGCCACGGCCAAATTCAAGCTGCATGACAGCGGCGACTACGTGCTTGCCTGGACGACGACCCCTTGGACGCTGCCGGCTCACGTTGCACTCGCGATGAATCCGGATATGGATTATGCGCGCGTGCAAAAAAACGGCGAAGTGTACATCGTGGCCAAAAATCTGGTCGAAGACGTGATGAAAGAAGATTATCAGGTGTTGTCCACGCACAAAGGTTCCGAGTTTATTGGAAAAACCTACACGCCGCCGTTTACGTACATCAATCCGGAAAAGGGCAACCTGATCGTCGGCGCTTCGTTCGTCACGGACGCAAGCGGTACCGGTATCGTCCATATGGCGCCTGCGCACGGTGAAGACGACTACAGAACATGCCGCGAAAACGGCATCAGCTTCGTTAGCGTCGTTAATGCCCAAGGCCGCTACACCGATGAGGTAACGGATCTGGCCGGACGTTTCGTGAAGGATTGCGACCTGGACATCGTGAAGATGTTGTCGGAAAAAGGCCTTTTGTTCAGCAAGGAAAAATACGAGCACAGCTATCCGTTTTGCTGGCGCTGCAAATCCCCGCTGCTGTATTATGCGATGGAAAGCTGGTTCATCGAAACGACGGCCGTCAAAGATCAGCTGATCGCCAACAACAACGGCGTCGAATGGTTCCCGGGCCATATCCGCGAAGGACGTTTCGGCAAGTTCCTCGAGGACCTGGTGGATTGGAATATCAGCCGGAACCGTTACTGGGGTACGCCGCTGAATGTTTGGGTGTGCGACTCCTGTAAAAAAGAATACGCTCCGCACAGCTTTGCGGATTTGCGAGAACATGCGACAACGGCTCTCCCGGATGATTTTGAACTGCACAAGCCTTACGTGGACGAAGTGAAAGTCAAATGTCCGCACTGCGACGGCGGCGTGATGGAACGCACCTCCGAAGTTATCGACGTATGGTTCGACAGCGGTTCAATGCCGTTTGCGCAGCATCATTATCCGTTCGAAAACGAGAACACCTTCGAAGAGCAGTTCCCGGCCGACATGATCTGCGAAGGGATCGACCAAACCCGCGGCTGGTTCTACAGCTTGCTGGCAGTATCCACCCTCTTTAAAGGCGTGGCGCCTTACAAAGCGGTTATCGCGACGGGCCACATCTTGGATGAAAACGGACAAAAGATGTCCAAATCCAAAGGCAACGTCATCGATCCGTGGGATATCATCAACGAATTCGGCACGGACGCGTTCCGCTGGGCATTGCTGGCCGACAGCGCGCCATGGAACAGCAAACGGTTCTCCAAGGGCATCGTCGCGGAAGCCAAGTCCAAGGTCGTGGATACGCTCGTGAACACCCATTCGTTCCTGACGTTGTACGCGAACATCGACGGTTACGATCCGGCCGAGCATCCTTTCAAGCCATCCGACAACAAGCTCGACCGCTGGATCCTGTCCCGCTTGAACAGCCTGATCCAATTGGTCGACAAAGGACTTGCGGTCAACGACTTCCTGAATTCGGCAAAAGGCATCGAAGGATTCATCGACGAACTCAGCAACTGGTACATCCGCCGTTCCCGCGACCGTTTCTGGGGCAGCGGCCTGACCGAAGACAAACTTGCCGCATACGGCACGTTGACGCATGTGCTGCTGACGCTTTCGAAATTGATGGCGCCGTATACGCCGTTCCTCTCCGAGGACATTTACACCAACCTTGGCGGAGGCGAGAGCGTGCATCTGGCGGACTTCCCGCAGGCCGACGAATCGCTGATCGACAAAACGCTTGAAGCGGACATGGAAGCGGCGCGGCAAATCGTCGAGCTTGCCCGCAACGTGCGCAACGAAACCGGCATCAAAACGCGTCAGCCATTGTCCGAGCTGATCGTATCCATGGACCGTTCGTTTGACGCGGCCGGCTACCAGGAGATCATCAAGGAAGAAATCAATGTCAAAAATCTCGTGCTGGAAACAAGTGACAGCGGGTTCGTGGACTTTACGCTCAAAATGAATTTGAAAGTCGCCGGCAAAAAATACGGCAAAAACATCGGCTTCCTTCAAGGCTTCCTGAAAGGCTTGTCTCCGGAGGAAACGAGAGCGGCCGTTCAATCCGGGGGCATCAACGTGACCTCTCCGGAAGGCGAAGAGCTTCAGATCACCGCCGACGAATTGCTCGTCGAAAAACATGCCAAGAGCGGATTCGCGTCGGCCTCCGGTTACGGCATCACGGTTGCCTTGAATACCGAGATCACGCCTGAGCTCGAGCAGGAAGGCTGGGTCCGGGAAGTGGTCCGCGCCGTGCAGGATTACCGCAAAAAGCTGGATCTGCCGATCGAAAAACGCGTCACGCTCGTTTTGGACGCGGACGAGGAGCTGACCGGGGCGATCCAAGCCTTCGACCATGTGCTTCGCGAAAACGTGTTGGTCAAAGACGTCGTATTCGGCCAAGAAGCCGGCATGGAAACCGTCGAATTGGCAGGCAAAACGCTTGGCATTCGCATCGCTGATTGAGGCCTGTTTTAAAAAATAAAGCCCCAAAGAGCTTCCTTGCTGAATGAGAGGCAGGCTTTAGGCAAATAATAGCAGTCAAAAGGAATAAACGAGCCTTAAGGCGCCGGATCGCTCCGGCGGCTTGCAGGCTCGTTTGTTTTTCTTCGCGACAGCTTTTATGAAGGGGAAGTCATCTATGGTCAATGATGAGAATACAGGCGGATCTGCGGCCGAGAAAGAGCAGCTGAACCGGATCTACCAGCTCACGGTCCAAATCGCAAGCGAGATGGAAAAGTCGCGCATCGCCGACTACACCCAGCTTCTTCACAAGCCTTTTCGTTTGATCTGGCTTAATCTGCTTTCGGGAACGGCGCGCGGGGTCGGGATCGCGATCGGGTTCACTTTTTTTGCGGCCACCATCATTTACGTGCTGCAGGTATTAGGCGCACTGAACTTGCCCATCATCGGGGACTATATCGCGGATATCGTCCGCATTGTGCAGCGCCAGATGGAACTGAACACCTATTAACCGAGGATGGGGTCGCCCTTTTCGGGCTAAAGGAGAAAATCCTCTTCGTCCTCTTCTTCTTCTGCCAGCTGGTACATGTCGATGCCTTCGCCCAAATCCATGTATTTTCGGTATTGGTGGTTCCGGACGATATCGATCAAATTGCCGTATATGTCGGTGGCGACGAAAGCTTCCATCGGTTCGACGCATCCTTCAAGCTCTTCGGACGCTTCGATCTCCATATCATTATAACTGTGGACTTCGTTATCCTCGGCATAGGCCGGCGTATTGGACGTACCGAAGTTTTCGACCGCCTGCCAAGCGTCTTCTCCGTCAAAGCCGTTTTGGTCATCGCGTTCATCCAAGCTCGTGCGGCCGAATGGCGGCATCAGGAAATATTCCTCCACCGGCCGGTAGTCGGAAACATGGTGTTTCGGGTTATCCTCCACGCAATATTCCGTCATCGGAACGGCCTCGAGTCGTTCGTATGGGATCGGCTTGTTGCAGACCGGGCAGATGCCGTACGTTCCCTGATCCATCCGTTCAAGCGCGTCGCGGATCAGCTCCATCAGGTGGTCGTCATGGTTTTGAAGCAAAAGGTCCACTTCCCGGTTGTACAAATCGGTAGCCACGTCCCCGGGATGGTTATCGATCAGCGACAGCTCGCCGGTTTGGTCCCGCATGGACTCGTCTACGCCGTATGAATCGTTTTCCTGGTCTTTTTGCTGCAAGGATTGCAACTGCTCTTCCAGCTTGGAGCGCAGATGCTTTAGCTGCGAAGCGGTAAGATGCTGCATCATCACGGGCCCCTTTCCTTTTGCGGCAGCGGTATGCCGCTTGAGACAATTCCTTCTTTTGTAGAATGCGCGAAAGGCTGAGCTTTTACAGAAGGAAAATCTTCTCGGGGATGGACGTTAATGGACGATGTTTGGCGTGCTGTGCTACAATATACAGGTCTTAGTTGACGTGAAGCCGTCAAGGCCGCAAGGCCCAATTGATAAGAACGGAGTGACATGGAGCTGTGTGGTATTACATCCTCGCGATCATCGCGTTTTTAGTGGACCAGGGGACCAAATGGATCATTGCAAAACAACTGGAGCTTGGTCAGGAAATTCCCGTGATCGGAAACTTTTTCCTGATTACCTCCAGCCGCAACCGGGGAGCCGCCTTCGGCATTCTTCCGAACCAACGCTGGTTTTTCATCATCGTTACCGTCGTTGTGGTCATCGCCATTATCTGGTACATGCAAAAGGTTAGAAAAACCTCTGCCCGCAAGCTGCTGCCTGCGGCGCTCAGCCTCGTGCTTGGCGGGGCGATCGGCAATTTCCTCGATCGGGCGCTGACCGGGGAAGTCGTCGACTTTTTGATGTTCAACTTCGGAAGCTACACGTTTCCGATCTTCAACATCGCCGATTCCTGCATCGTTGTAGGCGTGGCGCTCATTATTTTGGACTCGCTGTTCGATTTGAACAAAACCACCAAAGAAGAAGGCAGCAAGGAAGGGAATGAAATCGTGTGAGTGAAGCCGATATCCGGGAATGGGTGATCGATGAGGCTTATGCCAAGGAACGGATCGACAAATACATCACGGAATCTTGGGAAGAGGACGTATCCAGATCGCAGGTGCAGCTTTGGATCGCTTCGGGGCACGTTAAAGTGAACGGCAAACCGGTCAAAGCCAACTATAAACTGGCCGAGGGGGATGTCCTCGAAGTGACCGTGCCCGAACCCGCCGCCGTGGAAATCGTGCCGGAGGATATTCCGCTCGATATCGCTTACGAGGACAGCGACGTCGTCGTGGTGAACAAACCGAGGGGAATGGTCGTGCATCCGGCACCCGGACATGCATCCGGCACCCTGGTGAACGCGCTGATGCATCACTGCAAGGATCTGTCAGGCATTAACGGGGAACTGCGGCCGGGGATCGTGCACCGGATCGACAAAGACACCTCGGGCCTCTTGATGGCTGCCAAAAACGATAAGGCGCACGCCTCGCTTGCCGCCCAACTGAAGGATCACAGCGTGACGCGCAAATATGTTGCGCTTGTGCACGGCAACGTCAGCCATGACCAAGGCACCGTCGATGCGCCAATCGGCCGCGATCCGTTCGACCGCAAAATGTTTACGGTCACCGAAAGAAACAGCAAACACGCGGTTACGCATTTTGCCGTGCTGGAGCGGTTCGGGGATTACACGCTGCTCGAGCTGCAGCTCGAAACCGGCCGGACCCACCAGATTCGCGTCCATATGAAATTTATCGGTCATCCGCTTGTCGGCGACCCGGTCTACGGGCGCAGCAAAGGCATCAAAATGGACGGGCAGGCGCTTCATGCGAAAGTGCTCGGTTTCATCCATCCGTCCAGCGGGGAATATTTGGAATTTACGGCCGATATCCCGCAGGATATGGAAGAGCTGCTCACAAGTCTGCGCAGCCGATGAAAGTACAAATGATACGATAATTAATCCATGGCATTCAGCCATGGATTCCTTCATATTTAGGGTAGGTTTTTTGGAACTTAGCTTAAATGGGAGATGAAGAAACAAATGAGTATCGAACAATACCAACATACGTATATTCAGCACAATTTTGCGGATCGGATTGGCGGATCCAATTATGGTAAAGATACAGCGATTTACAAATTCGAGAAGATCAAGCGCGCCAAAGCGCAAGCGAAAAAGGATTTTCCGGGCGTCGAACTGATCGACCTGGGCGTCGGCGAACCGGATGAGATGGCGGACAGCGGCATCGTCGCCAAGCTTGCCGAAGAAGCGGCCAAGCCTGAAAACCGCGGGTATGCGGACAACGGCATCCCTGAATTCAAGGTTGCGGCAGCCCATTACCTGAAGGAAGTGTTTGGCGTCGAAGGCATCGATCCGGAAACCGAAGTGCTGCATTCGATCGGTTCCAAACCGGCGCTGGCCATGCTGCCTTCATGTTTCATCAATCCGGGCGACGTGACGATCATGACGGTTCCGGGATATCCGGTGATGGGCACGCACACCAAATATTTGGGCGGGGAAGTCTATAACGTCGAACTGACAAAGGAAAACAACTTCCTTCCGGATTTGAATGCCATCCCCGAAGACATCGCCAAGCGGGCCAAGCTGTTTTATTTGAACTACCCGAACAATCCGACGGGCGCCAGCGCAACCGTGGAGTTTTTCGCCGAAGTGGTGGAATGGGCGAAAAAGCATAACGTCGTCATCGTTCATGACGCCCCGTATGCAGCACTGACCTATGACGGGTTGAAGCCGCTCAGCTTTTTGTCCGTTCCGGGGGCGAAAGACGTCGGCGTCGAGCTGCACTCCTTGTCCAAGTCCTACAACATGACCGGCTGGCGGATCGGCTTTATTGCCGGCAACCCGCTTGTCGTCAAGGCTTTCGGCGACGTGAAGGACAACAACGATTCGGGACAATTCATCGCGATCCAAAAAGCGGCCGCATACGGCTTGTACCATCCGGAAATTACCGAAAAAATCGCGGCCAAATATTCCCGCCGGCATGACATGCTGGTTGCCGCGCTGAACGAGCTCGGATTCCAGGCGGAAAAACCGAAAGGCTCCTTCTTCCTGTACGTGGAGGCGCCGAAAGGGATCAAGGGCGGCATCCGTTTCGAATCCGGCGAGGATTTCTCGCAGTATCTGATCCGCGAAAAGCTGATCTCCAGCGTGCCATGGGATGATGCCGGACATTTCGTCCGTTTCTCCGTCACGTTCATCGCAAACGGCGAGGAAGACGAAAAACGCGTTATCGGCGAAATCAAACGCCGTCTGAGCGACGTCGAATTCGAATTCTAATTGAATGTGCTATAAGCGCAAAAAAAAGCGGTCAGCCAACAGGCTGGCCGTTTTTTTATGGGGTCGATGACCAAACCATACAATTGCGGCTTCTGTAACTTTTTGTTATAATTTTTCCATTGATTCATGATTGGGGGTCTTATCGATGGCAATGCGTAATTGCTCATTAGCTAGGAAGTCCTCATGCAAAGCCTGATTTCGGGGCGATACTTTGCGTGAGGTGCGATGGAATGGATTCAATCGCCCAAGCTTCATTTTATCGTTTCTAATAACGGGCTTTGCACCTTATTACATTTTTTTAATCATAATAAGGGGCTGAAGAGCTATGAGTACACCATTTATTAGAAACCATCAGTATAACGTAATTAAGAGACAAACCGAATTCCTTCTGAGAACGCTGCGAACCGTCGCGGACCGGAAAGTCCTGGAGACCGTAAGGTATCGGGCAGCTTTGACGATTACCGAAGCATTTTCTTCCTTAACGGAAGATCAGCGCCGGATGCTGGAACGAATTTCGACCTTCGAGACGGCATACGAATTCCAAAATTATCTCACCGATTTGGAAGCGTACGTGGAGCCTTATCCGCCGATTACGGAGAAGCAGATTCAGAAGTTATTTCCTAAAAGCAAAAAATTGAAAGTACCTGATCTGCAGGCCATCGATTTTCGATTTGTGACGTATCTCGGCTGGGTCGACGTCGCAACGAACCGATTGTTCATCGTGTATCCGCACGAAGGAAAGTTCATCGGGATCGAAGGAAGAATCACGCCGACCAACAAGAAGGGGTATTGCATGTTCTGCAACCGGCACCAGGAGCTGGCCTTCTTCACCGTCAAGACCAAAAGCGCTTTGCCGGATAACTACTCTTCCATCGGCCAATACGTCTGTATCGATAACCATGCATGCAATCAGTCCATTGCCGATACAGGATCACTGGAGAAGTTCATTTTCTCCGTTCTCAAATAAATCGCCAAAGGCTGCCCTTAAGGGCAGCCTTTTTAAGTTGACGACGGCATTAGATGACCTGGTGCACTCCGATCGCAATCAATAGGATGCCCGCAATCCAGCTGGCGCTTTTGCCCAGGCGTTCGCCGGCGATTTTGCGGCCCGCCATCGAGCAAAGGCCGATGCAGATCAAGCTGAACAGGCCTGAAAAAAGCGACGTTTCCCAAATGTTGATGCTCGTGATCCCCGCGTCGAATCCGCCGGCCAAATTATTGATCGACAGCGCGATGCCGAGAATGACCGATTCTTTGAAATCGACGGTTTTGGACCGGTCAATATCGGCCGCTTCCGGATTTTTTAATATCTCCTGGATGGACCCCGAAGGCGTCGTTGGGCTGGGCTTCTTTTGCTCCAGCATCGGCTGCAGCATCACCCAAAGGCCGATGGCCACCAGCATGATCATGCCGATGATGTTGCAGATTTGCGGGGGCATCCACAAAGCGATTACCTGCCCGAACAACCCGCCGATAAGCGTCAGCAGAAAACCCATAAAGGCAATGACCACGCTCGCGTAAAAAGGGATTTTGATGTTTCGTACCCCGTAAGCGGCTCCGACCCCGGCATTATCGAGATTGGACGCAAGCGCGATGGAAACCGACGAAAGCCATGGCGCAACCATATTCTCCAGCACTCCCTTTGATGAAATGATGTTCATGCATTGCCGAATCCTCATCGTATCTTATTAATCCCGGCAACAAAAAGTGACGGTATGGAACATATAATGTTGAGGAAGCGTTGAGGAAAACGCAACAAACGGTGAACGGCAAATCAAAAGGCGGTGAAACGATGGCGGCGGATCGCGAGGACATGCAGGAGCAAAACAGGCTGGGAGCGTTAATCAAAAACGCATTGCGCGCCAAGTCGATGTCGATGCGAAAGCTGGGCGGAATCATCGGCATGGATGCGGCTTCGATTTCACGGATCGTTAGCGGCAAGCAGCGGCCAAGGCTGGAGCAGCTCCATCTGTTTGCGAAACATTTGCAAATCCCGGTCCGGGAGCTGTTAGCCGCCGCGGGTTTGGAGTCCAAGGAGATGAAGGATGACATCAGCGAACTTCGGGACGCTTTGCAAGGAAGCGGCATTTGCGTGGAAAACATGACGGGGCGGATTCGCCAGGAGCTGCAGAAATACGAGGCCTATGCACAAACGGATGAAGGGCGGGAAATGATCCAGGGCTCTTTTTTGAATAAGCTCGCCCAGCTGCGGAGCCGGGGTTATTATATCGACCAGTTAAGGGATTTGTACGACGAATACGAGTCGGGCGGATTGCCGGACGCCGAACGCCATATCATCGGGAGCGCGCTGCTGTATTTCGTTTTGGCGACCGACATTATACCGGACTTCAACTTTCCATTCGGGTACATCGATGACGCAATCGCCGTCCGGATCGTGCTGGAGCGGCTCGAGTCGATGCGAAGACCGTCGTGATTTTTGCCGGCAAAAATGGTAAAGTGGTAGGTGGAAACTAGGAAACGTTTAAAAATCACTGGAGCTGATCACCCTGCTGAACCTGTGGAACCTGCTGAATCGAATGAATTGGTCCCTTTATGAAAAACATTTATCCGAGATTAGGAAAAGAATGTTTTGGATCCTTGCCGTTTTTGCGGCGTCCATGATTACGTCGATGTTTTTTGCCGGGGACGTGCTGCATTTCCTGAAAAGCCGCCCGCCGGCTTCGCTTGTCGCTTGGAACGCGTTCAGCCCGTTGGACGGCATCAAAATTTACATGTATTTGTCCGCGGCGATGTCGCTCATCGTGGCGGTACCGTTCACGCTGTTTCAAATATGGGGATTCGTCAAACAAGGGCTGCGGAAGGATGAGCGCAGGGCGGCGCTAAAATATATTCCGGCCGCGTTTGTGCTGATCGTCGTCGGCTTTGCGTTTGCTTATTTCGTCGTGTTTCCGATGGCCTTCCGATTTACGACGGACACGACCAAAAACTTGGGGCTGGTCGAAACCTACGGCATCGCGCAATATTTTTCTTTCCTGACGAATATCGTGGCGCCGGTTTCTTTGGCTTTCGAGCTGCCGGTGGTCGCGATGTTCTTGACCCGGCTGCGCATTTTGACGCCGGCGAAACTTGCGAAGATCCGCAAGGTTTCCTATATGGTGCTTGTTTTTATCGCGTGCATGATTTCGCCGCCGGAGTTTTTTTCGCATATCTCCGTTTCGCTGCCGTTCATCGCGTTATACGAGATCAGCGTGCTGATGTCCCGCTTGGTATACCGGAAGCAGCAGCGGCTGGACGTCAAATACAAGGACAGGATAAATTACGGGGCCGTTTGATAAGCGGACAAGCCGTGTAAGGCGGAAACGGAACCGTTACCCATGAAAGCGTTAATCGATCTGTAAAGGAGGTTTCATACGACATGTTGAACGATATCGGACTGCCGGGATTCATTTTGCTGGCGCTGTTGGCGCTGCTGCTGTTCGGGCCCAGCAAACTCCCGGGACTGGGGCGTTCCGCGGGGAAAGCGCTGCGCGAGGTCAAAAGGGAAATGAACGAAATATTCGGGGATTCGAAGCCTGCGCCGCGAAAAGCCCAAGAACGGCCGAAAACGGAGGAGCCGGCAGCGGCTGCGATCCGGCCTGAGCCGCAGCAATCCCGCAATCTCCCGGAATAATATACCAACGGCTTGGAAGACCAAAAGCCTGTTGACAATACGCGGGCCGTCTGTCATAATTCTTGTAGCTGAATGAAACGAGCTTGAAGCAAATCGCTTCAGTTCAATCCATCTGAATAAGACCTTTAAATCAGTCCCGTGAGGCTGGCAAGGTAACGTGAACCGAGGTTCACTTTTGTGGCATGCGCATGCCTGATTTTCGCGCGGTCCACGAAAGGAATCCCTGTGTCCAAATGTCTAACGACTTTCACTCCTTGCCATGAGCGGCAAGGAGTTTTTTGCATGTTCACGGGCGATAATGTAGTCAATATCCCTTAAGCGAAAAAGGAGTGTGGGGCATGAGCAACGAGGTGCATGTCATTATGGATGAGGCGGCGATCCGCCGCGCACTGACACGGATTGCACACGAAATACTGGAACGGAACAAGGGGATTGAAAACTGCGTTCTGATCGGCATCAAAACGAGAGGCGAGTTTCTGGCGAAACGGCTTGCGGACAAAATACTGGAGATCGAAGGCACGCCGGTCCCTTGGGGAGCGATCGACGTAACGGCGTACCGCGACGATCAGAAGAAGGGCGATCCGCAAGCCTCCCAGGACGTGAATCAAGAGCTTAACGCTCTCCAAATACAAGAGAAAAAAGTCATTTTATTCGACGACGTGCTGTATACCGGCCGGACGATCCGGGCCGCGATGGATGCGCTGATGGATTGCGGCCGGCCGCAAATGATCCAGCTCGCGGTGCTGGCGGACCGGGGACACCGGGAACTGCCGATTCGGCCGGATTATATCGGGAAAAACGTGCCGACCTCGAAACAGGAACAGATCGAAGTGGCGCTGTCGGAAACCGACGGCAAGGACGAGGTAACGATCTTTCAAAACCGGGAGGAGAAATGACCATGATGACGATGACGAAGCTGAAGGAACGGAGCCTGCTTGGTCTGAAGGATCTCAGCCGCGGGGAAATCGAATCCATCCTCGACCGGGCCGCCTACTGGGCGGCTCGGGAGGAAAAGCTGATTCCGGTCCTGAACTCGCGGTTTGTGGCCAACATGTTTTTCGAAAACAGCACGAGAACGCGGTTTTCCTTCGAAATGGCCGAAAAGCGGCTTGGCGCGCAGGTGTTGAATTTCGCGGCTGCGGCATCGAGCGTGGAGAAAGGCGAGTCGATATACGATACCGTCAAAACGCTTGAATCGATGGGGATCGACGCCGGGGTGATCCGGCTGAAGCCGGTAGGCGTGCTTCAAGAGCTGGCCGGGAAAATTTCGGTGCCGTTGATCAACGCAGGGGACGGAAACAACGAACACCCGACGCAGGGACTGCTGGATCTGTTCACGATGAAAAGAAGGTTCGGCACGCTGCAGGGACTGACGGTTTCGATCATCGGGGACATCTCGCACAGCCGGGTGGCCAGGTCGGATCTGTGGGCGCTGCAAAAGTTCGGCGCCGAAGTCAAATTCTGCGCGCCGCCGAACATGCAGGCGCCGGAGCTTGACGCTCCATATGTAAGCATGGATGAAGCATTAAAATCGGATGTTGTGATGATGTTGAGGGTTCAGCTTGAACGCCATGAGACGGGCATGCTGAAATCGGCAGAGGAATATCGGGCACAGTACGGATTAACGGAAGAACGGGCGGCTAAGCTTTCCCGACACACGCTGATCATGCACCCTGCTCCCGTGAACCGGAACGTTGAGATCGACGACTCAGTCGTTGAATGTGAGCAATCGGCCATATTTACGCAGATGAGCAACGGGGTTCCGGTACGGATGGCAGTCATGGAAAGAGCGTTATTGTAGGCGAAGGCAGGAATTTTCACACCATTGTATTAATAAATATACACAAAATTGAATGAATATTATACAATAGATTGGAAGCCACAGCGCCAATCAACGAGCGGAGGTAAACAGCATGCATATTATCAAGAACGCCAGCGTGTTGAATGAACAAGGCGAACTTACGAAAAAACATATCGTTCTCGAGGACGGAGTCATCCATGCCTTGATCGACGGGGACTCCGATTGGCAGCCTGCCGAAGGCGCGGAAGTCACGGACGCCGCCGGGAAACTGGTAACGCCGGGCCTCATCGATATGCACGTTCATTTGCGCGAGCCTGGCTTTGAACATAAGGAAACGATCGAAACCGGAAGCCGTTCGGCGGCCAAAGGCGGCTTCACGACGATTGCCTGCATGCCGAACACCAAACCGGTAACGGATAATCCTGAAACAGTGCAGCTGGTGCTGGATAAAGCCCGCGAAGCGGGGCTCGTCAAGGTGCTGCCTTATGCGGCGATCACCGTCCGGGAGCTCGGACGGGAGCTGACGGACTTTGCCGCGCTCAAGGCGGCCGGAGCCATCGGCTTTACGGATGACGGCGTGGGCGTTCAAAACGCGCAAATGATGAAAAATGCGATGCGTCTGGCGGCCGAGCTGGATATGCCGGTCATCGCGCACTGCGAAGAAAACTCGCTGGTCGAAAAAGGCTGCGTCACGGAAGGCAAGTTTGCCGAAAAGCACGGGCTCGTCGGCATCCCGAACGAATCGGAAGCGATCCACGTCGGGCGCGACATTCTTCTCGCCGAAGCGACGGGCGTGCACTACCATGTATGCCATGTCAGCACCGAGCAGTCGATCCGCCTGATCCGCCAGGCCAAATCGATCGGCATCAACGTCACCGCGGAGGTGTGCCCGCACCACCTGCTGTTGTCGGACGAGGACATCCCGGGGCTGGATGCCAACTGGAAAATGAATCCGCCGCTCCGCTCGCCGCGCGACGTGCAGGCATGCATCGAGGCGCTGCAGGACGGAACGCTCGACATCATCGTCACGGACCATGCGCCGCATACCGAAGAGGAGAAAGCCAAAGGCATGGAAATGGCGCCGTTCGGCATCGTCGGGTTCGAAACGGCATTCCCGCTGCTCTACACGAAATTCGTGGCCACGGGAAAATGGGATCTTTCCTTCCTTGTACGCCGCATGACATCCGATCCGGCGAGAGTGTTCGGGTTGAATACGGGAAAGCTGGCGGAAGGAGCTCCCGCGGACTTAACGATGATCGATCTCGAGTCCGAAAGGGAAGTCGATCCGCAAACCTTCGCTTCGAAAGGGCGCAACACGCCGTTTACCGGTTGGAAGCTGAAAGGCTGGCCGGTGAAAACATGGGTGGACGGAAAAGTGGTGTGGGCTGAATAACGGCCCGGATTTTCAAGATAGATTCATAGCGCGTTTTCTTGAACAGAAAGAGAAAGTACGTATTTGACAGAGGAGTGAGTAGAATGCAGGCAAGATTGCTTCTGGAGGATGGAACACTGTTTACAGGCAGTGCATTCGGAGCCGAAGGGGAAAAAACAGGCGAGGTTGTATTCAATACGGGGATTACCGGCTACCAGGAGGTGCTGTCCGATCCGTCCTACTGCGGGCAAATTGTGACGATGACCTATCCCTTGATCGGAAACTACGGCATTACGCGCGACGACTTCGAGTCCGTGGCCCCGTTCGTGAACGGGTTTGTCGTAAGACGGCATGAAACGGTGCCAAGCAACTGGCGCGCGGAATACAACGTCGACAACCTGCTCAAAGAATTCGGGATCGTCGGCATCAGCGGCATCGATACGCGCATGCTGACCCGCATGATCCGCCAGCACGGAACGATGAGAGGGATCCTCACGACGTCGGCAGCATCGGTGGAAGAGCTGAGAGAACGCCTGGCGGCCAGTCCGATTCTGACGAATCAGGTGGCTACGGTGTCTACCAAACATGTATACAGCAGCCCGGGATCGAGAGAACGGATCGTACTCGTGGACTACGGCGCCAAAACCGGCATTCTGCGCGAGCTGACCGCCCGCGGATGCGACGTGGTGGTCGTGCCGCAGGACACGACGGCCGACGAAATCCGCCGCCTCAATCCGGACGGCATCCAGTTGTCCAACGGCCCCGGGGATCCGAAAGACGTGCCGCATGCGATTCGGACGATCCAGGAACTGCTCGGCGAATATCCGATTTTCGGCATCTGCCTCGGACATCAGCTGTTCGCGCTCGCTTGCGGCGCCGATACGGAGAAGCTGAAATTCGGACACCGCGGCGGCAACCATCCGGTCAAAGACCTGAAAACGAACCGCTGCTACATCACTTCCCAAAACCACGGTTATACGGTCAAGGAAGATTCGATCGCAGGCACGGAGCTTGAAGTGACGCACATCAACAACAACGACAAAACGATCGAAGGCTTGAAGCATAAAAAATATCCTGCATTCACCGTGCAGTATCACCCGGAAGCAGCGCCGGGACCGTACGACAACAGCTATCTATTCGATCAATTCCTTGAGATGATCAGAGAACATAAACAGCAAAACCCGGCAAACCCGCGTCAGGCTGAACTGGCTGCAGCCGCGAAAGGAGAACGTTAATTATGCCACTTAACAAACAACTTAAGAAAATCCTCGTTATCGGCTCGGGTCCGATTGTCATCGGCCAAGCGGCGGAATTTGACTATGCGGGCACGCAGGCCTGCGAAGCGTTGAAAGAAGAAGGCGTGGAGGTTGTCCTGATCAACAGCAACCCGGCTACGATCATGACCGACACCAACATGGCCGACAAAGTCTATATCGAACCTATTACGCTGGACTTCGTGACCCAAATCATCCGCCAGGAGCGTCCGGACGGACTTCTGCCGACGCTTGGCGGCCAAACCGGCCTCAACATGGCGGTGGAGCTTGCGAAAGCGGGCATCCTGGAGCAGGAGAACGTGAAGCTGCTCGGAACGCAGCTGACATCCATCGAAAAAGCCGAAGACCGCGACCTGTTCCGCGAGCTGATGCGCGAGCTGGAGCAGCCGGTTCCGGAGAGCACGATCGTGACGACGCTCGAAGAGGCGCTGAAGTTCGCGGATGAGGTCGGATATCCGGTCATCGTTCGTCCGGCTTACACGCTTGGCGGAACGGGCGGCGGCATTTGCGCGACCGAAGAGGAGCTCCGCGAGACGGTTTCCTCCGGCATCCGCTACAGCCCGATCGGACAGTGCTTGATCGAGAAGAGCATCGCGGGCATGAAAGAAGTTGAATACGAAGTGATGCGCGACGCCAACGACAACTGCATCGTCGTCTGCAACATGGAGAACTTCGACCCTGTCGGCGTCCACACGGGCGACAGCATCGTCGTGGCTCCAAGCCAAACGTTGTCCGACCGCGAATACCAAATGCTGAGATCGGCGTCCCTGAAAATCATCCGCGCCCTGAACATCGAAGGCGGATGCAACGTGCAGTTCGCGCTCGATCCGCACAGCTACCAATATTACGTCATCGAAGTCAACCCGCGGGTCAGCCGCTCGTCGGCGCTCGCTTCCAAAGCGACCGGTTACCCGATCGCGAAGATGGCCGCCAAAATCGCGCTTGGTTACACGCTCGACGAACTCGTCAATCCGGTAACCGGCCAAACCTACGCATGTTTTGAGCCGACGCTGGATTACATCGTCAGCAAAATCCCGCGCTGGCCTTTCGATAAATTCATTCATGCCAACCGCAAGCTCGGAACGCAGATGAAGGCGACCGGCGAGGTTATGGCGATCGGACGGACGTTCGAGGAATCCATTCACAAAGCGATTCGCTCCCTCGAGATCGGCGTACACCGCTTCTACCTGAAAGGCGCCGAGGAACTGAGCGAGGACGTGTTGAAAGAACGCCTCGTCAAAGCCGACGACGAGCGCATCTTCCTGATCGCCGAAGCGTTCCGCCGCGGTTATGATTTGCAAACGGTCCAGGATTTGACCAAGGTGGATTGGTGGTTCCTCGATAAGCTGCAAGGCCTGATCGCTTTCGAAGCCCAAATCCAGCAAAAAGAACTGACGCCGGAAACGCTGTATGAAGCCAAGCGTCTCGGATTCACCGACCGGGCGATCGCCGAGCTGCGCACGCTGGCATCCGCGGACAGCTACACGAAGGAATCGGAAGTGCGCGAGTACCGCCAGCAGCAGGGATTGCGTCCGGTATACAAAATGGTAGATACGTGCGCGGCCGAGTTCGAGGCCTCCACGCCATACTACTACTCGACGTATGAAACGGAAAACGAAGTGACGGCATCGAACAAGGAGAAAGTGGTCGTCCTGGGTTCTGGTCCGATCCGGATCGGGCAAGGGATCGAATTCGACTACTCGACGGTGCATGCGGTTTGGGCGATCCAAAACGCGGGCTACGAAGCGGTGATCATCAACAACAACCCTGAAACGGTATCGACGGACTTCAACACGTCGGATCGCCTGTACTTCGAGCCGCTGTTCTTCGAGGACGTCATGAACGTCATCGAGCAGGAAAAACCGATCGGCGTCATCGTGCAGTTCGGCGGACAAACAGCCATCAACCTGGCGGGACCGCTGAGCGCGGCAGGCGTTCCGATTCTTGGCACAAGCCTTGAAAGCATCGATGAAGCTGAAGACCGCAAAAAATTCGAAGCGCTGCTCTCCCGCCTCAATATCGCCCAGCCGAAAGGCAGCACGGTAACGTCGGTGGACGAAGCCGTTGGAACGGCGCAAGCGCTTGGTTATCCGGTGCTGGTAAGACCTTCTTACGTCCTGGGCGGCCGGGCGATGGAAATCGTATACTCCGACGCCGAACTGCTGAGCTACATGGAAGAAGCGGTCAAAATCAATCCGGAGCATCCGGTCCTGATCGACCGTTACATGCTGGGCAAGGAAGTCGAAGTCGACGCCATCTGCGACGGCGAAACGGTCGTCATCCCGGGCATCATGGAGCATATCGAACGCGCAGGGGTACACTCCGGCGACTCGATCGCGGTGTATCCGCCGCAGCATCTGGAGCAGCATCTGAAAGATAAAGTCGTCAGCATCACGACGCGCATCGCCAAGGAACTGAAAACGGTCGGCCTGGTGAACATCCAGTTCGTCATCTACCAAGATGAAGTCTACGTGATCGAAGTCAACCCTCGTTCCTCCCGGACGGTGCCGTTCCTGAGCAAAGTAACGACGATCCCGATGGCGAACCTCGCCACGCAAGCGATCCTCGGCAAAAAGCTGAAGGATCTCGGCTACGAAGAAGGCATGTGGCCGGAAAGCGACTACGTCTCGGTCAAAGTGCCGGTATTCTCCTTCGCGAAGCTGCGCCGCGTCGAGCCGACCCTCGGTCCCGAAATGAAATCGACGGGCGAAGTGATGGGACGCGACCTGCAATATGCCAAAGCGCTCTACAAAGGCTTGATTGGCGCAGGCATGAAAATTCCTTCCACCGGCGCGATCATCGTGACCGTCGCCGACAAGGATAAAGAGGAAGCGGTCGAGCTCATGAAAGGCTTCAGACGCCTGGGCTACAAAATTTACGCGACGGGCGGAACGGCTCAAGCGCTCACCGAAGCCGGCATCCTCGTGACGACGGTGCAAAAATTGAGCGACGGCACGCCGAACATTCTCGACCTGATCCGCAACGGCGAAGCCCAGTTCGTCTTCAATACGCTGACGAAAGGCAAAACGCCGGAACGCGACGGATTCCGCATTCGCCGCGAAGCGGTCGAAAACGGAGTCGTATGCATGACTTCGCTGGATACCGTCAGAGCGCTTCTGAATATGCTGGATACGATCAACTTCTCGTCCCAAGCCATGCCGGCATTTGCCGTACGGTAGGGGAGGGACAAGATCAATGGATGAACGTTACAGGGAAATGGCGGGCCGCTTAATCGTGGCCCTCGATTACCCGGATGCGGGGCAAGCCGCGGCATTGCTGCGGGAGCTTGAAGGCATCCCTTGTTACATGAAGGTGGGCATGCAGCTGTATTACGCTGCAGGCCCTGATTTTGTGCGCGATTTGAAAACCCGGGGATACAAAGTATTCCTCGATCTGAAAATGCATGACATCCCCAACACGGTCAAGGGTGGAGCGGAAAGCATCACCCGCCTTGGCGTGGACATGTTTAACGTGCATGCCGCGGGCGGCAAGGACATGATGAAGGCGGCGCTGGAAGGCGTCGGCAAGGCGCTTGCTTCGGACAGCTCTTTGGATAAACCCCTCGTCATCGCCGTCACTCAATTAACCAGCACGGGACAGGACATGCTTAACCAAGAGATCGGCATTCCCGGTACGGTGAGGGATGCGGTCATCCGGTACGCGGAATTGACACAAGCCGCCGGACTTGACGGCGTCGTGGCGTCGGCGCAGGAAGCCGGCGACATTGCGGCGGCATGCGGTGCCGATTTTATTACCGTGACGCCGGGCATCCGCCCGTCAGGCAGCGATCAGGGCGACCAGAAACGCGTTCTGACGCCCGGAGAAGCCATCCGGAACGGAAGCAGCTATATTGTGGTAGGGCGGCCGATTACAGCCGCAGAGAAGCCGAGAACGGCAGCAGAACAAATCATTAAGGAGATGTTGGAAGCATGACGAACCTTGCAGAAATCCCGGGCCGAATCGCAGCGTATTTGCTGGAGATCGAGGCGGTGGCGCTGCGCCCGAAACAGCCTTTTACGTGGACTTCCGGCATCAAGTCGCCGATTTATTGCGATAACCGCTTGACGATGTCATATCCTGAAATCCGCGAATATATCGCGGAATCGTTCGCCGCGGTCATCCGCGAGCAGTACCCGGATACCGAAGTCATCGCCGGAACGGCGACGGCGGGCATTCCGCATGCCGCCTGGGTGGCGCAGAAGATGAACCTGCCAATGGCATACATCCGCGATAAAGCCAAAGGCCACGGCAAAGAGAATCAAATCGAAGGCAGCATCAAACCGGGGCAAAAGGTCATCGTCATCGAAGATTTGATTTCGACCGGCGGCAGCTCGATCAAGGCGGCCCAAGCCGTGAAGGAAGCGGGAGCCCGGCCGCAGGCCGTGCTGGCGATCTTCAGCTATCAGCTGGACAAGGCCGTGCAAGCTTTTAACGAAGCGGGGATTCCGTACCAAAGCTTGTCGAACTATACGGCGTTGATGGAAGTCGCTCTGGAAAAAGGAACGATTCAACAAGACGATGTCCAAGCGCTTCAAGCGTGGAGAGCGGACCCTTCGTCATTCGGCGCGTAAAAACCGTGAGAGCAGCCTTCCGAGGCTGCTTTTTGCGTGCCAACGGAAAAACCCCCTGCCTTTTTGCATAAGGACAGAGGGTTTTCATTTTTTGTGCCGGGAATGGGACGCATCGTTAGTGAATGGCGCTTTTTTCGAAATTGCCGCCAAGCACGTCCGATACATGTTCGATCGCAATGAACGCTTTCGGATCGATTTCCTGCACGACCGATTTCAGCTTGGCCAGCTCGAGACGGGTCACGACGCAGTAGATCATTTGCGTATCTTCCCGGGAATAACCGCCGCGCGCGTAGATGAACGTCGTGGTGCGTCCCAGCCGGTCCTGGATCGTTTGGGAAATCTCCTCGTATTCGCTGGAAATGATCGTCACCGACTTGGATTCGTTGAGGCCTTCGACCACGATATCCATCACTTTGGAAGCCATATAATACGTAAAGATCGAATACATCGCGGAATCCCAGCCGAATACGAAACCGGCGATGATAAAAATGAACACGTTCATGATCATGATGATTTGGCCGACGGGAATGCGGGTTTTTTTCGAAAGCAAAATGGCCACGATCTCGGTTCCGTCAAGGGAGCCGCCAAACCGGATCACCAGGCCGACGCCCAGGCCCAAAATAAGTCCGCCGAACAGGACGGCAAGTATTTTTTCGTTCGTAAACGGGCTGACATGATGAAGCAGCTGCGTGGTGACGGACATGACGACGATGCCGTACAAGGTGGAAATGGCGAAGGTTTTGCCGATTTGCTTGTAACCCAGGAATAAAAACGGAAGGTTGATGATAAAGAGGAAAATGCCGAGCGGGAGCGCCGTGATTTTGGACAATACGATCGAGATCCCGGTAATGCCGCCGTCGATGATATCGTTCGGAACGAGAAAGACCTCGAGCGCGACAGCCATTAAAATAGCCCCCGCGGTGATGAAGATGAATTTTTTCAATAATTCAACGGGAGTGAGTTTCCTGTGTGTTTTTGCCATTCCAATTCCTCGCTTCCAGAAAAAGTTTGATAAAACAGAATCAATTTCATAAAAGATTAAAAATACGGTAAACGAAACGATCTACAGACATACCAAACGGTACATGAGTGTAATCGTCTTGATTGAACCAGCTAACGGCATTATGGAATTGATTCAAACTAAGTTAATATTATAAATTAATTTCGAAATAATCTCAAAGAAATATGGAAAAATGCATGACGAGCCCGACTTCCGGCAACAATAGCCATCGATACCGATGATGATGCTTGAAAGGAGGACAACACATGCAATGGGTTTATTTCGGCAAACTATACAAATCGAAATTCCAGGCGGGCTGCCTCGCGAAAAGGCTGGAGCAAAACGGCTGGATTTACGGCTACGACGACCCGCGTCTCGTGGAGATATTCCGTTCGCGCAAAGGGAGATACGGCGTGCGATTCATCCCATAAGCCTGTCCGTATTTGGCCTTGCCATCCCCATCGTATAAATTTCCTGCAAAAAATACTTGACGTATCTTATACTTATGCTGTATATTAATTCTTGTCGCTATTTATTACGACTTAACGACGCGGGGTGGAGCAGTCCGGTAGCTCGTCGGGCTCATAACCCGAAGGCCGCAGGTTCAAATCCTGCCCCCGCAACCAAATTACAGCCATTATCATGGATCGATCACATACTTTGATCAGGGCCCTTAGCTCAGTTGGTTAGAGCGGTCGGCTCATAACCGACTGGTCGGGGGTTCGAGTCCCTCAGGGCCCACCATATGAAGTTTCATCCGTATTTGCCGGGGTGGCGGAATTGGCAGACGCACAGGACTTAAAATCCTGCGGTAGGTGACTACCGTACCGGTTCGAGCCCGGTCCTCGGCATCACAGACCTCAGCCTTGCGCTGAGGAGCTATTTTTATAGCTTGTACATAGGAAGCCCTGCGTGGTAAAGATACCATGCCAGGGCTTTTTTATATCTTTCCGTGACACGCGGCTATTGCAGGCGCACAGGACTTATAATCCGGCGGGAACTCGCCCTTGCCTTGATTTTGATTTGATCCTACTTCCCGAGCCGTGGTACACTCGAATTTGGCATTTATATGCGTCGGCAGCCGCTTTTTGAGGTTCATATATTTATAGGCACATCAGGGGAGAGGAGAATGGGGAATGTTTAACAACGATTGGGACGAGCAGTTGAAGGAAGAAGTGGAGAAGCCGTATTTCAACGATTTGCGGTACGCGCTTGCCCGGGAATATAAATTGCACACGGTATACCCGTCCAAGGAAAATTTGTTTCAAGCGTTAAAGCTGACGCCTTATAAAGATACCAAAGTGGTCATCTTGGGACAGGATCCTTATCACGGGCCGGGACAGGCCCACGGGCTTAGCTTTTCCGTCATGCCGGGGGTGAGAATCCCGCCGTCGCTCGTCAACATCTACAAGGAGCTGCACAGCGACCTCGGCGTTCCGATTCCGAATAACGGCTATCTCGTCCCTTGGGCGAAGCAGGGAGTGCTGCTGCTCAACACGGTGCTTACGGTCCGCGAGGGGCAGGCGAACTCCCATAAGGACCTCGGGTGGGAACGGTTTACGGATGCCGTCATCGAAAAGCTGAACGAACGGAACAAGCCGGTCGTCTTCATTTTGTGGGGCAGCCATGCGCAGAAAAAAGGGGCTTTTATCGACCGGAGCAAACATCTGGTGCTGAAATCCGTCCACCCCAGCCCGCTTTCGGTACACCGCGGATTTTTTGGCAGCCGCCCTTTTTCCAAAACGAACGAATTTTTGGAGTCGCACGGCATGGAGCCGATCGACTGGTCGATTCCTAATCTGTGACGAGACGGCTTTCGAAGCGGGCAGCGGCCCGCTTTTTCTATTCCATCACATCTTCGACCTTTTCGGAAAGGAACAGCTTGTACACCCGGACGATGATGATTTTGGCGACGATATAGGCCGGAATGGCCAAAATGATGCCGAGAATGCCGGAGATGTCGCCGCCGATCAGCAGCAGCACGATAATCGTGAGCGGATGGATGTCCAGTCTTTTTCCGTAAATGATCGGGGTGAGCAGGTTGTCCTGGATTTGCTGCGCAACGATGATGACGACTAGCGACCAGACCGCAACCGAAGGCGAATCGATAAAGCCGACGATCACGACGGGAATGGCGGCGATGACGGCCCCCACGTAAGGGATCAGGTTCAGCACGATCGAGATCAGCGCCAGCAGCAGCGAATACGGCAGTCCGATGATCAAAAAGCCGATATACATCAGCACGCCGAGCATGATGTTCAGGAGCACGCGCCCCACGATGAAGTTGCTGAGCGCAGCATCGATCTCCTGCAACACTTCGCGGCCTTCCTGCCGGTATTTCCGGGGAACCAGGTGAAGAAGGATCGGCCCCAGCTTGCTGCTTTCTTTCAGCATGTAGTACAACACGATCGGCACGGTAGCGATGATGACCACGACATTGGACAACACGGAGATGAAATCCGATACCGAATTGGTAACCGCCGTGATCAGCTTGTTCAAGTATTGGCTCAGCCGGTTCATCAGGTCGGACTCGCTCGGAATGAGCCTCGCGACAAAACGGTTATGCTGCAGCTGGTCGAGCTGCTTCTGCATTCTTTCCACGAAAAAAGGCGCGTTTTCCGCAAAGTTGATGACCTGCTCACGCAGCGTCGGCCATACAAGAATGCTGAACAACACGATCAGCCCGGCAAACACGAGATAAATCAACAGGATCGACAATGGCCGCGGCCAGCGGTGCTTTTCCAAAAAATTGACGATCGGACGCAGCAGATAATACATAAAACCCGCCAGCATGACCGGAATGATCATAATGTTGAACAAAAGAACCAACGGATTGAATATGAAGCTGACCTTCGAGCCTAAATAGATGATTAACAGCGCAAAAATCAGCCCAAGGCAAGTGCGAAAATATTTGCTTTGCGGCAAGCGAATCCCCCCAGTTTTGCATAGACGTCAAGCAACCTTTTGCTATCTATTTCCCTTTAACCAAAATGGATGCTTTTTATTCATGCAAACGGCATCCGCTGGAAGCAAATGTTCATTCAAGGCAAAAAAAAGAAGTGCTAACGTCCAAACCATTGGCCAAAAGGCCTCATACGCTAGGGATGAGCAATGGATGAAGGAGGGAGTTCGATGGGTGAAGTGGTTGGCGGAGGTTACGGATACCCTGGCGGAGTATTCCATTCGACGGCTGCAATTCTGGTTCTCTTCATTCTGCTTGTCATTATTACGCGCGCAATCGTGTATTGATGACCCGGCACTTGGCATCCTGGCGAAACATCGCCAGGGTGTTTTTGCGTTCCGGCGGGGGATGTCCGCACGCTTGCATCAATAAATGATCCGGCGATGGACTTGAACGGGCGTTCCGTATATGCGGCTCAAGCGGCGGGCCTCCTCGGTCACCTGGACAAGCATCGCGTGAAGGCGCTGGCTCATGGGGCGAATCGTTTCCTTTACCTCTCCATGCACGATAACGTCGAATACGATCATTGTTTTTTCAGCTCCTCAAGTATTCTTTTTCCCGGGTCTGTAATCATGATAGAATATGGTTGTTAACAGGCCATGAAATGGAGCAGCAAGTTATGTTAATTTTCCACAATATCACTGGAGAAGGTAGATCGGGGAGGCTGAAGGGAATGGGAAACGTCGTTAATTTTGCGCACAGGGGTTCATCCAAAATTTGTCCCGAAAACACGATGGCGGCTTTCAGAAAAGCACTGGAGCAAGGGGCGACCGGCATCGAAACGGATGTGCAGCTTACGAAAGACGGACATTTGGTGCTGATTCACGATGAAACGCTGAACAGGACGACGACCGGCACCGGCTGGGTGAAAGACCACACGTTAGATGAATTGAAGGAGCTTGATGCGGGGAGCTGGTTTCATCCCGATTTTCGGGGAGAGCGCCTTCCGCAGCTCGACGAGCTTTTGGAACTGGCCAAAGACGGGGGAACGATCATCAATATCGAGCTCAAAAACGGGGTCGTGCCTTACGAGGGGCTTGAAGAGAAAGTGATCCAAAGGGTGCGGGATTACGGGTTGAGCAACCAGGTCGTGATCTCCAGCTTCAACCATTACTCCTTGCTGCTCTGCAAACAAATCGCCCCGGAAATCCGGACCGGCATCCTTTATATGGAAGGCCTCTACGAACCATGGGCATATGCCGGCACGCTGCAGGCCGACGCGCTGCATGCTTACCACCGCGCAGTGCTGCCCGAATTCGTGGCTGCCGCCAAAGCGGCGGGAAAAGCGTATCACCCGTTTACCGTCAATGACCCGGACGAAATGCGGAGATTGCTGCAAGCCGGCGTGGACGGAATCATTACGGATTATCCGGATCGGCTTGACGCTTTGCTGGCGGAGGAAAAATAAAAAAACGAAAATAAACCGGATCCGCTGCGGATACCGGTTTTCTTTTCGCTATGGGAATCACTGCGGAAGACGATCATGCGTTAGAGGGACCGCGGCAAAAAGAGGTCAAGACTCTTCCTTTTTATGTCTGGCCGCTTCTTCCGAGCCTTCCTCCAAAATTTCCTCGATCATGCTGGTCGAAGAGGGATTTTCGCGTTCGGGATCCGGAATCGGATCTACGCCGGGGAATCTTTTCTCCTCCTCATGGCTGCGATGCTTATCCATACCAATCCACTCCTTTTTTCGATATCGGAAGGATGCCGCATAGGTTCATAGGATGTTCCGAAAAGGGTTTCCCTATGCGGGAGGCGGCGTGATGGACCTTTACCGCTGCGTCCTATGTAATATAAACGGGTGGACCGGATACGAAACAGGGCGCGGGGGAAAAAAGCTCAAGAAAAAAGCTGCCCCATCGCTGCGGCAGCGCCGTTCATCCGTTGGATTGGAAAGCGATCAGGCGCGATACGTGGCTCACTTCGTCCATCGGGATCCAGAAATGACCCAGCGGGGTGCGCATTTTTAATTTTGCGGGATCGTTGGACGGTTCAGGGATGCCCGTTAAGGTACTGCCGTCCACGCTTTTGACGAAAATCGTATGCTCGTGTTTGATGGCTAATTCGATGACCTTTTCCATGCGACTATTCTCCTGTAAATACAGACTATCGAATCATGTTCTAGTTCTATCATACGGGAAAGTCTGCAGGTTATAAAGTTCTTTTTTAAAGGTTTTAAGACAATAGGCCTAAACGCGAACCAGGTATGTTACATATTCATGCTCCAGAAATCAATCCATTTCCAGGCTCGAAAATACGCTTGATAGCATGGATGAGAAGTAAGATCGCGGCGATAAGTTCATGCTTGACCATATTTCATTCCCCTGTGTATACTTTTTCTTAAACAAATGTTCTCAATCGCGTAACATTTGTTCAACGATTCATACAACAAAAAGGGGAGAGTGTTGTTTTTGAATTTTAAAATGAAAGCGAAAACAATGGTAGTCACGGGGCTGCTGTCCACGTTGTTCGCCACGTCGGCGTTCGCGGCGCCGCTGCATCCGGTGCAGCATACCGATTGGATGCAGGAGAAACATATTGTAAACGGTTTCGAAAAAGGGGACCTGATGCTGGCGCAGCATATTTCCCTCGGGGAAGCGGTCGCTTTGTTCGCCAGAATCCAAGGCGAGCAGGCAAGCACGCCGAAAGGATACTGGGCAGCCAATTATTTGGATTGGGCCGCTAAGAAAGGCGCCATTACGAAAGAAGAAACGGCTCAAGGAAGAACGTATCCTTCCTCCGAAAAATTGGCGAAAATCGCCAAGGCGCTTGGAATCGATTTGAAGCTGGCTTCCGGAACGCAGGTGACCCGCGGCGATTTCATCAATGCCCTCGGCGAAGCCGTTACGGAGCATATCACGATCGCGCATACGAATGACGTGCACGGCCACATCCAAGAAAATGCGAAAGACAAAGAGTTCGGTTACGCCAAAATCGCTACGCTCGTCAAACAATGGCGCGAAGAAAACAAAAACTTCCTGTTGATGGACGCGGGCGACACGTTCCAAGGAACGATCTACTCGAACCAATTCAAAGGCGAATCCATCATTCCGATCCTGAACAAACTCGGTTACGAAGCCATGACCGCAGGGAACCATGAATTCGACTTCGGTTATGAGCAGCTGCTTAAATTGCGGGACAAGCTCGACTTCCCGATGATTAACGCGAACGTGTTCAAGGCGGACGGCACAAACCTGCTGATTCCTACATACACCGTTGAAGTCGGCGGCCAAAAAATCGCCTTCATCGGATTCGTGACGGAGGAAACGCCGATCGTTACCCATCCGAACAACGTCATCGGCCTTACGTTCAAAGACCCGGTCGAAATCGCCAAGAAGCTGGTTCCGGAAATGAAGGCCCAAGCGGATCATGTGGTCGTCGTATCGCATATCGGCGTTGAAAAAGACAGAGAAATCGCGAAAAACGTGTCGGGCATCGACCTGATCATCGGCGGGCATTCCCATACGCCGCTCCGTACGCCCGAAAAGGTAAACGGCACCTATATCGTGCAGGACTGGGAATACGGAAAATCGCTGGGACGCGTGGACTTATACTATTATAATAAAGATTTGGTCGGATTCAGCGGCGGATTGGTCGAATACGACGAAAGCGTCAAAGCCGATCCTGAAATCGAGAAGCTGGTTCAGGAGGTCGTGAAAAAGGTTGACGATGCGATGAACGTGGTCATCGGGAAAACCGAAGTCGATCTTCACGGCGAAAGAACCGAGGTGCGCGCGGTCGAGACGAATTTGGGCAACTTCATCGCTGACGCGATCATTGAGAAGACCAAAACGATCAAAGGGCACGAAGCCGACGTGGCTTTGGTCAACGGCGGCGGCATCCGCGCCAGCAAAAAAGCCGGGGACTTGACGAAAAAGGACCTGTATTCGATCCTTCCGTTCCCGAACACGTTGACGGTGGTCAAAGCGACGGGGGCCGACATCAAAGCGGCACTTGAGGTATCGGTCAAAGGCGTGGAGAAAAAAGACGATCTTCCGGGCTCCTTCCTGCAGGTCGGCGGATTGTCCTACGTCTACGACGTGACGAAGCCGGTAGGGGAGCGCGTCCTGGAAGTGAAAATTGGAGGCCAGCCGCTTGACCCGAACAAAACGTACACCGTGGCGACAAACGACTTCATTACGTCGGGCGGGGACGGATATTCGATGCTGAAAAAAGATGAAGTGCTGAACACCGGATATACGTTCTATGACGTCGTGGAAGAATATCTGGAGAAGGTCAAAGTGATCAGTCCGAAAACGGAAAACCGCATCGTCGAGAAAAAATAGAAGAATTCAAGCGAAGGGGCCGGCCAGATTGCCGGTCCTTTTGGTTTTGCCGACCTCCAAGACGGAGCACATTCATGCGGTTGAAAATAGGATTTTACATAAAGCATACACAATGAGAAATACACCCGCAATTAACGTTAATATTCCATGCAAACGCGTAAACCATAACCGTTTATCGGTTGCGTAGGGATCGCCGAATCCGCCGAACCATCTCGTATCCGGTCTTTTGATCGTAAACATGCCGCATGTGATCATGATAACCCCCCACAATATCCAAGACATACGAATCACTCCTTTGCATATAAAACGCAAGAAGGAACAAATAGTTATACCAAAAAACAGAGGAAAGGAAAAAGAAGTGCTTGCCAGAAGCACTTCCTTCAATGGTGCATTTTTAGATTTTGCTTAGTGAACCGTTAATCCCATACCTTCATTTGGTATCATGAAAATCGCTTATTGGATCTTAAAGCTCTGTTCATCACACGAGGTTTTTTCGTGACCAGACTTCGATTGGCGACGCGTGGTCTTTGAGTGGTTCTTGTTCTGCTTTGAACGCCGGACCGTTTAGGTCTGTTTGTGCCATAGAATCTGCTGCTGGATAAGCTTCCTTGGCTTGATCCATTAGAGCGATGTTCGCCACTGGATCTGCTTGGCCGTATCGTTCGGGTAGTCAGCACCCGAAACGCTTCGGCCGATTTCTGGGCGAAGACAAGCGGCGGCTCAATGGACTTGAAATGGATGAACATGAGTACGGGGTTCGTTAACAGCCAGTGATTGTGTATCGCTGTGACTTCAATTCCGCGCTGGCGGAGTGCGGAGACGAACGGATTAATTTCTTCCTGCAAAATAACGGTTTCACCCAAATTGAGCGCATTTCCGCGGCTGTCCAGGTCTTCAAACGAGAAAAAAGCAGCGATGGCCAGAACCGATTTTGTTCTTCTCCCTTGAATCAACGGTTGAAGGTTGCTGCGAACTCTTGTCACGGTACAAACGCCATTTGCCACTTCCGCCGTCCCGCCTAAAATGCTTGCGAACTTTGAGCACAGCGAGTTTTGAATGGACATACAAATATACCTCCTTTTCAAAGATGGTATATTATATGAAATTTTAATAGTTTTGCTCGTTATAAAAATACTATGTATCAATATTTCCGCAAAAATATAAGATACTGCTAATTTTATATGGAAGGGGCTCATTCCGCTCCCCAATGCAAGTTTTACAGTGGGCATATTCCTGAGGACAAAATAAAAGAAGCCTTGGTATACCAAGGCTTCTGGAGATGATCTGCAGTGGGCTCGAACCACTGACCCCCACCCTGTCAAGATGGTGCTCTCCCAGCTGAGCTAGCAGATCGTATCGAAGAACAATTTATATATTACCAGGGAAGAAGAGGAGTGTCAACAACTTTTTTTCAAAAACATGCATCGCGAAATAAAATTTTCATATGATTGAAATCCATGAATAGATCATGGCAAAACCCGGGAAAACTGATGACAAAGCCCGTGGTCCAGCGATGGGCGTTTCGAAACGGGCAAAAAGGTTAAATAACTCAGTAAAAACCGGCTAAAGGAGTGGCCTCTCATGCCAAAAACATGGCGGTACAAAATTTTGGGCTGCTGTCTGATCGTGCTGCTGTCGGGCTGTTCGGCGTTTCAGTCCAGCGCGGATCGCGGCGATGACTCTCCGGTCATGATAGATATCTACGACCCTTCGGTTCCGGAAGACGTGTATTCCAAGGGAGAAATTACGCCCCCGTAGTCATGCGGCAGCAGGCAAAAGAGGCAGCGGCCGCTGCCTCTTTTTATTCTTCATCCCATTTGCGGGAATAGCCCTTTTTTGTCACATAAATAAAAGAATAGATCAGCACGGCCGACATGACTGCGCAAAGAAAGATCGTAAATCCCATTCCCATATGGCCCATCCGGCTCCTCTCCGCGATATACCTCCACTATACATGAAATTCATTTTTTTGTATAATAATCGAACCGTGTTTTTGGCAATGGAAGCGGTAAAACGGACACAACGAAAGACGAAAGAGAGGTTTCATCATGGCTGCCGAAATCATCACTGTAACGACGCCGGAACTGCTGCAGCAGGGACTGGACATCCGGAAAAAGGTATTCGTCGAAGAACAAAACGTTCCCCTGGACCTTGAAGTCGACGAGTTCGATACGATCAGCGACAACGTGCACCATCTGTTGGTGCAGGATGAAAACGGGGACTACGTCGCCACGGGGCGTTTGATTTACTACAACAACGAAACGGCAAAAATGCAGCGGATCGCCGTGCTTAAGGAGCATCGTCAAGGCGGCTACGGCCGCATTCTGCTGATGGCGCTCGAAAACCGCGCTCGCGAGCTGGGGCTTGCCTATGCCCTTTTGGACGCGCAATGCCAAGCCGAAGGTTTTTACGCAAAGCTCGGTTACGAGACGATTTCCAAAGAGCCCTTCGACGATGCCGGCATTCCCCATGTCCGCATGAAAAAAACGCTGTAAGGCGAATAAAGGCTTCATTGCCGGGAGATGCTAAACCATGCCCGCATTTTGGGGCATCTCACGCGTAAAGGAGCGGATCACCATGGGAAATCCAGGCCGTGAAACGTTTATCGCCGTGCAAAAAAACGGCGACGGCGATTTGACTGCTTTCAAAACTTCGACCGGACGCGTCTTGAAATACGATGAGGCGCTGCAGGAAGTCAAAGCCGGAGCGATTGCCGGCGTCAACGTGTTTAAAGGAAGAGACGGGGAAATGTATATTCGCGGCGACGCGGATGGCGATCCATCGAACAATTTGGATAATTTGCCCCGTTTTGAATAAGACGGCAAGCTAAAAAAAGCCGGTGCAAGCATGGTATATGCTTGTACCGGCTTTTTGCCGTGCAGGGACGGATTAAACCGGGTATATGCGCCCCTGTTCGATAAACGCCATGCCCCCGGTTTTGCCGATGAAGTCGTCTTTGTTGTCCGCGTAATGCATCAGATAGGTCATGCTGCGGATTTGCTCCGGCAGTCTCATCAGTTCGTCAAGCGTCGTGTGAACTTCGCCCGGGCCTTCAAGCTGGCAGTCGTGCATAATCATGCGGCAGCCGCGCCGCTCGACAAGCTGCTGCAGCAGTCCGGGATCATAGACCATATCCGCGCTGTAAAACAGCCGTTCGTTTATAAACAGGGAATAGCTGTTTTTGCCGGGGATATGTCTGGTCGGAATCAGTTCGATCCGGATATGCTCGGAAATGTCGTAGGCCTGATCAGGCGCGAGCGGGCAGACCTCGAACAGATCCTCAAGGCATGTGATCTCCCCCTCCTGGTAAAGTCCTCCCCGGAGCGAATGCTCCCAGAGCACCGTGACCAGCGTCTCGGCTATGTACAGTTTGATTTTGCGCTTGTAGGTGAATTTCATCTTAAACGCGAGCTCCTCCAGTCCGCCCACGTGATCCGCGTGGATATGGGTAATGAGGACGGCGTCCACGTCTTCGAAGGATTTGCCGAGCCGGTGCAGCGCAAGCGGAGCGGTGACCCCGCAATCGATGAGAAGGGTGAAGGCCCCGTCCGTAAGCAGGGCGTTGTTGTTGAAGTAGGTTTTGGCAAAGGCGCTGCCGGTGCCGATCATTTGCAGTTCCAAATTCAAGGAATACACCTCCCGTGATGTCTCAGAAATCATTATATACCATAGGTTCCACTTTCGGTTTGTTCTCCATACAATGCAGCAAAGGCTTTTAGGAAATGGGGAATCAGGCATGGTCAAGTCAAAAGGCAAAAAACCGGCGCAAGCTAAAGGGGAAAAAGTGCATAAAGGCATGAGGCTGGTGACGTCGGAGGTGTGCGAGGCGTGCAAAACGCCATGCGCGCGCGGAATGGCTTACGCCGCCCGCATGAGGGAGCCGGGCGCCGTCGGCAAAGGCGTGCCTTGCATACTAACGAAAGTGAATTAACCGTTATTTGGTCAAGGGCAACCTGCGTGTTTACGCAGGTTTTTTCGTGCTGGCGAGGAAGAGAGACACGGCGGGCTATTTTTAATGCGAGGATTTTGCAACTTAAGACAGAGACCTGAAATTTTGGTTTCAAAAATTTAACCTGATAAAGGGAAGTTCCGACCGCAACTTGCACACTTACTTTTAGTATATATATACAACAGCATGAAGGAAATGGAGGGAATGAAAGGATGAGAAGCTGGAAAAAGATTTTGGTATGCGTCTTTGCCTTCTCCCTGATGGGGGGCTCCGTCATGTTCGCGGATTCGGTGACCCAGAAGATCAAGGTTTGGATCAACGGTCAGGAAGTGCAGGACGGCGGTTACGTGATCGACGGCAAGACCTACGTGCCCATCCGGGAGTTTAACGGCGTGGTGACTTGGGACGGAGATTCGAACCAGGTAAAATTCATCAAGCCGAATGTACATATTTTCCTATTCAACGGCGATACCGTATTCGGTAACGTCAACAAAGGCAAGCTGAAATTCAACGTATTCTGCCAGGTCGACAGTTTGGCGGAACATGTGTCGTCCGTCAAGGTCGCCATCACCGATCCGTCCGGCCACGTCAAGGACATTCAGACGCAGGATTTGGGGAGCAACCAAAAAGACAACTTCTGGTTCCGCACCTATGATTTTACGTACGATTTCAAAGTCGCCGGAAAATACAAGGTCGGATTCTACATCAAAGCGTCCAAAAAAGCCGATTACGAACTCGTTGCCGAAAAAGTAATCACCGCTCTGAATTAAAAACCCGTTTTTGGAATAGGATAAATTGACCACAGCCTTCCGACATGATACGATACGAAGGTATGACTATATAACCTAAAGCGAGGTTTTTGTAATGAGCGATCACACACATGAGCACGGCGATGCATGCGGCCATGACCATGATCACGATCATGAGCATGAAGAGTTTGTTTTGACGCTGACCGACGAGCAAGGCAACGATGTAGAGATGGTTCTTGTTGAAACGTTTGACGTTGGCGAGAATTTGTATGCGCTGCTGCTCGAGCGTGAAAATCCGGAAGCTGACGGCATCATTCTGCGCGTGGAAGAAGAAAACGATGAGATGATGCTTTACAATATTGAAGACGAAGAAGAATGGAATGCCGTGGAAGCGGCTTACAACGAGCTTGTTGCCCAGCAGGAAGACTGATTCTTCGGGAAGCCTCCAGAGCATAAAGAAACCCGGTGCCGCATTTGCGGTACCGGGTTATTTTGTTTGCGCCCTTGTTTAAAAAATAGGGTCGGTTTCCACGATCACTTTGACGTTTTTGATGTAACGGTCTTCCGGTCCTTTCACGGGCAGGCCGACGTCGACGTGGTCGATGATGTAATCGATGTTGTCCTGGGAAATGACTTCGCCGGGCAGCAGGATCGGGATTCCGGGCGGGTACACGTAGATGAACTCGGCGATGATCCGGCCGGCGGATTCCTTGAACGGAATCACCTCGGTGTCCCCGTAGAAAGCATCCCTTGGGATGAGGGAGAGCTGAGGGATTTCCGGGATTTTGACGATCAATTCGTTGGCCTCGTTCACTTTGTGATACGTCTCCGACAGCTTGCGGAGCGCGGAAAGCAGGATCGATACTGTTTCCTCGTTATCGCCCGGGGTGATCAGGCAGAGGATGTTGTACATGTCGCTCAGTTCCACTTCGATGTTGTAGTGCTCTCGCAGCCAGTTTTCCGTTTCGTAACCGGTGATGCCCAAATGGCGAACGTGAATCGTCAGCTTGGTCGGGTCGTAATCGAACGTCGCTTCGCCTCCGAGGATTTCGTCGCCGAAGCAGTACAAGCCGTCGATTTCGTTGATGCTGCGGCGGGCTTTTTGCGCAAGTTCGATCGTTTTTTGCGCCATGGCGTGGCCGTTAATGGCCAGGTTCCGTCTGGAAGTGTCCAGCGAGGCCAGCAGCAGGTACGAGGTCGAGGTCGTCGTCAGCATGCTGATGATCGTTTGCACGCGCTGCGGATTGACGAAACCGTGTTTCGTATTCAGATTGAGCACCGAGCTCTGCGTCATGGATCCCCCGAGTTTGTGAACGCTCGTTGCCGCCATATCGGCGCCGGCTTCCATGGCCGACATTGGCAGGTCCTCATGGAAATGAATGAGCACGCCGTGGGCTTCGTCGACGAGGACGGGCACGTTGCGGCTGTGGGCCAGGTCGACGATTTCCTTCAAATTGGCGCATACGCCGAAATACGTCGGGTTAATGACCAGGACCGCTTTGGCGTCCGGATGGCGATCCAGGGCGCGCTGGACGGATTTGGTCGTAATGCCGTGGTCGATGCCCAGGTTTTCGTCGCGTGCCGGAGACACGAACACCGGCTTGGCGCCGGAGAAAATGATGGCCGACATGACCGATTTGTGAATGTTCCGGGGGACGATGATTTTATCGCCCGGGGAGCATACGGACAGGATCATCGTCATAATGGCACCGCTTGTCCCCTGTACGCTAAAATAAGTATGGTCCGCGCCGAAAGCGTCGGCAGCGAGCTTCTGCGCTTCTTCGATGACGCCGGTCGGCTGATGCAAATCGTCCAGCGGCGCGATGTTGATCAAATCTATGGATAGGGCGTTATCGCCGATAAACTCCCTGAATTCGGCGTCGGTTCCCATGCCCTTTTTGTGTCCGGGAATATGAAATTGTACGGGATTGCTTGCCGCGTGTTCCATCAAAGCAGTAAATAGCGGCGTACGGCGGTGGTCCATCGTATGCTGTCACAACCTTTCATCTGTTAAAATTACAAGGATGAGTATAGCAAAATGGGGGGCGATTGCAAGCATGCATTTCGCGCCCCGGTGAAAATCCGGGAAGAATTTGGGGTACATTATAAATATGCGTTATTTTAGGGGAATTATTGCAAATCATGAGTAGAGGATGTGAGGCCATGCCGCCGATCGCGGGAGCAGCCGCCGTAAAACGGCTCAGATCCCCTTTTTTCGTAGGACTGCTCATCATTATATTTTTAGTCGAGTTCATGAAGGGCTCGCTGCTGGTCGCCGTGCTGCCCGTCTACATGAAAAATTCGCTCGGGCTTTCCGCGCATACCATCGGAATCGCGTTTTCCCTCCAATACATCGGCGATAACCTGTTCAGGAGCCCGTTCGGCTGGATCGGGGAGCGGCTCGGGTACCGGAAAACGATGGCCGGAGCGTTGATCATGACGGTGATTGCCCTTTGCATGATCGCGTTTTTTTCGGGGGCGTTCTGGCTGTCGCTGGCCTGTTTTATTCTCGGGCTGGGGACGTCGCCGCTGTGGCCGACCGCCATGACGGGGACGACGGAAATATCGGGGCCGCAGGGCAGCAACGGGCAGGCGCTGGGCACGCTGGAAATGGCTTCGCTGGCCGGCACGGGCGCCGGTCCGATCGTCATGAATTTTTTGATGGACCGGACGGAGAAAAACTACCATACCGCTTTTTTGATTTTGATCGGGGTCGGTATTGTTTTGGTGTTGGTCGCGCTGCTGCTGCCGTCGAAAGTGAAAATCCCGTTCCAAACGGCGGCCGCGGCCGCCACCGCAACGGGCAGGGGCATGTTTGCGGTCTTGGCAGGGAAGCTCGCCCATCTGGGAGCAAGCGTAAAATCGACGCTGCGCGAAGTCCGGACGACGCTGAAGGTAAGCTGGATGGTGTATCCCGCGCTGTTCCTCCAATCCTTCGTCATCGGGCTATTGAGCCCGGTCATCACGTTGTACGTGCAAAACGAGCTGCGCATTTCCCCGAACATGTACAGCCTGCTGCTCATTGCGGGGGGAGGAATTACGGTGCTGGCCTTGATCCCGAGCGGGAAGCTGATCGACCGTTTCGGAACGGGACCGTTTTTGAATGCGGGATTCCTGCTGGCCGCCTTTTCGCTCAGCTTTTTTTCGATCGTGCGTTCTCTGCCGCTGGTTTTCCTGTTCGTATGCATCGTCGGCATCAGCTACGCGATGATCCTGCCCGGATGGAACACCTTCGTGTCGCATTTGGTTCCGAAAGGGGAGCGCGGGGCGGTGTGGGGGTTTTTCCTTACGCTCCAGGGGTCGGGGATGGTCGTGGGCCCGGTCGTATCCGGACAGCTGTGGGACCGGCTCGGGCATTCGTCGCCATTTCTGGCGAGCGCGGTCGTGATGGCATTGCTGTTCGTGATCCATCTGGTTCTTTCGCGGCGCATGAAGGCCGGGGCGCAGCTTTCGTGAGGGGCGCCCAGTTCGCGCCGAAGGGCTCGCCCTTTAGCAAAAAAAGCTGCATCCCGGCCGGCGATTCGCCGAATTCCGGTTGCAGCTTTTTTTAAACACCATCAGACTTCATGTTTCGTTTCGCGAAACGGAATCACCGCCTGTCAAAAGACGGCGAAACCGTATGCGCTCGGCTAAAATGCCATTTTGTAAAGGGGAAGCAGCGTTTCGAAGGTCGACTGGATGACGGAGACGAGCTCCGGTCCGTTTTCCAGCACCGCCTCGCCTTTCGGAATGCGGAGACCGCAGAGCACTTCGGCTTTTTTCACTTTTTCCAGCCTGTCCGCCATCTCCGAGAAAGCCTTGGGACTCATGTCCGCATGGGGGGTGAAGCCCGGATCCATATGATCCATGGACCAATAGAAATGCGCCGGCAAGCTTTGGATCACTTGGCTGCGGTTTTTCTCGAGATGTTTCGCGAACGTGACCTTGTTCGGGCTTTCGTAAATGACGGCAAAAATAATGAACAGATGGGATTCGAACATCCCTACCTGGAAATGGGGCAGCGCTTTATACCCTCTTTTGCTGGCGGCCCAGGCCACCCACGTGTCATTCGGGGGATTGATGGTGCGGCGCGCGTGTTTGGCGACATGGGGGAACATTTCCTCGCCGCAAAGGGCGGACAAAAACGGGGCCATTTCGCGGCCGAGCTCCTCCAGCTTCGGTCTGACGTTCGCAATCAAAGCTTCCATGCGGGGTTCGAGACCGGGAACATTGAATACTTCGAAATCCTTGGAATGAAATCCTTCAAACGGCATGATGCGCCTCCTTTTAAGCAATGGGTTGATGTCTATTTTAAGGCCGACCGCGTGTCGTTGCTGCCTGTTTGGCAGAGGCGGGGAGCGGGTAAAAATAGTCAATAAACCAAGTTACCGTTACATAAGATAAAGTATAAAATAGAACAAAGACTTATTTCAACGTAATCAGGACTTTGCAACATCGGCTGCAAGCAAGCATCTTTGTTTTTTGCAAACCCTTTAGTCGCAGGTTGTTCGTCAAAGGCGGTCCAAAACTGAAGGAGGGAGTGCCGTGAACAAAAGCTATGAAGTGGAGTATTGCAATCTGGAGCTTCGGTTTAACCGGCGGCATATTCAGGACCTGATTAAGGATTTGATACAGGAAGGATACTCCCTGTACTGGAGCGAAAACGAATCGCTGTTCATCGTTTCCGTCAGAACGGGGCGCAAACTTGTCAAGCTGCGGTTCAACCGGACCAAAAACGGCTACAAAATGGTCGGGGATTACGTGATCCGCGACGCCAAACTGGCGGAGTGGATGGAGAAGCTGATCGAGGATACGCGGGGCCATGCAGTGGTCAAACGATTCAAGGACCGCCAGATTTTGGTGGAGAGCATTTTATTCGGCGAAGTCATCCGTTTGGTTGAAATATCCGGATACCAGCAAAGGGTGCTGTATCAAAAGGGGCCGTTCATGACAGAGCAGGAGATCTCGAAGCTTTACTTCTCGAAGGAAGGCGAAATGAGGCTGCTGCTTCTCCGGCTGGAAGTGGATGACGAACTGGAGCGCCTTCACGAAGCGCTTCAGAACGGAGATGAAGATAAAGCGGAGCTTTGCCGCAAAAAGCTGGCCGATCTTTCCCGGCAGCTGCTGATGCTCGAATGGTAACGCATACGCTGGTAAAGGCGGGAGGAGCCTGATGGGCGGGGACATTTCCGCAAATAGAAAAGCAAGTGACTAAAAGCACCTCTGCAGACAGCGGGGTGTTTTGTCACGAGATGTTTACATCGTGGGGTTCACTTTCGCGCGTAAACACGCTAAAATAGGTGTATTCATTTTTTCCAAAAAAAAAGGCAAAGGATGGAGGACCATATGTCGAAGCAACAAATCGGTGTCATTGGCCTTGCGGTCATGGGCAAAAACTTGGCTCTCAACATTGAAAGCAGAGGCTTTACCGTTTCCGTATTCAACCGTTCCCCGGAGAAAACAGAAGCCCTTCTCGAAGAAGCGAAAGGCAAAAACCTTACGGGAACCTTCTCCATGGAGGAGTTCGTGGAGTCGCTGGAGAAACCCCGCAAAATTTTGATCATGGTACAAGCCGGCAAAGCGACGGACGCGACCATCGAGCAATTGATCCCGCTGCTGGACGAAGGCGATATCATCATCGACGGCGGCAACGCTTACTTCCCGGATACGCAGCGCCGCAGCAAAATGCTTGAAGAAAAAGGCTTCCGCTTTATCGGTGCAGGGGTTTCCGGCGGCGAAGAAGGGGCTCTCAAAGGACCTTCGATCATGCCAGGCGGACCAAGAAGCGCTTACGAGCTTGTCGAGCCGATCCTGACATCGATTTCCGCCAAAGTGAACGGCGAACCTTGCTGTACATATATTGGTCCGGACGGCGCCGGCCATTACGTAAAAATGGTGCATAATGGCATCGAATACGGCGACATGCAGCTCATTTGCGAAGCTTACCACCTGCTGAAGGATGCGCTGGGCCTCGGCGCGGAAGAACTGCACCAAATTTTCAGCGAATGGAACAAAGGGGAGCTTGACAGCTACCTGATCGAAATTACGGCCGACATCTTCTCGCATAAAGACGAAGAAACGGGCAAACCGATGGTGGACGTCATCCTGGACGCGGCCGGCCAAAAAGGTACCGGAAAATGGACGAGCCAAAGCTCCCTGGATCTCGGGGTTCCGCTGTCCATGATTACCGAATCGGTATTCTCCCGCTTCTTGTCCGCCATGAAGGAAGAACGCGTGGAAGCAAGCAAAATCCTGAACGGTCCGAAAGCGGATGCGTTCCAGGGCGACAAAGCCGAATTCATCGAAAACGTGCGCAAAGCGCTGTTTGCGAGCAAAATCGTATCCTATGCCCAAGGGTTCGCCCAACTTCGCGTCGCTTCCGACGAATACGGCTGGGATCTGAAATACGGCGACCTGGCCAGAATCTGGCGCGGCGGCTGCATCATCCGTTCCCGCTTCCTGCAAAACATCACGGACGCTTACGAGAAAGATCCGGGCCTGAAAAACCTGCTTCTCGATCCGTTCTTTAAAGACATCATCGAAAACTACCAAGACGCATGGCGCCAAACGGTGTCCGCAGCAGTCAGCCGCGGCATTCCGGTGCCGGGCTTCGCGAGCGCGCTGGCTTATTTCGACAGCTACCGCACCGAAAGACTTCCTGCGAACCTGCTTCAGGCGCAGCGCGACTACTTCGGAGCGCATACGTTTAAGCGCGTCGACAAGGAAGGCGTCTTCCACCATAACTGGATCCAGGAATAGGAAGCCGTTTTTCGGCTACGACCGCTCCGGGCGATCCGCAGGGACAAGCCCGTGCATGGCCTCCTGAAGGCAAGTCCGGATGCGTTCGTCCTGCGCATGGCCCGCCGCGGAGCGGTGCAGCAGAAGCAACGCGGCTTCGCCGAAGTATTGAAAATTTTGCAGTAAACGTGGCTTGGGGAGTTCCAGCAGCGCTGGTTCGCCTTGAGCCACTTTTTGTTGCACGTAATGCAAAACCCATAACATGTCCTCCCGGCACAAAATATGCCGCGGGTCCGCGATCTGTTTGATTCTTGACAACGTTTCGGGCGAATGGGAACGGGATTCTGGCATGACGGATACGACCACTCCTTACAAAACTCCGAATTTTCCACAACATCGTTTCGCTTGGCGTCAGAATTATAGGTCCATGGCATGTATATGCTAGACTGGCAGAAAATAGACTGATCCGGGGCAATCCCGTGTCCGTACGGCGATGACGGGCAAACGACTGCATGGATCGGGCTTGCGGACAGAGGGAAACGGCGATTGTTTTGCGAGATTGTCGAAAGTTTTTGGCCTGTGGTATGATATGAAAAAGCTTGAGATTGAATGGAAACAAAAGGGGTGCTCTATTGAACCAGACGGAACAAAATATCATACTGATCGGAATGATGGGGACCGGAAAGTCGACGGTTGGCGAAATTTTGGCCGAGAAGCTGGGGTATTCGCTGGTCGATCTGGACGCGTCCATCGTGGCTCAGGAAGGAATGACCATTCCCGAAATGTTCGAGCTCCGCGGAGAACCTTATTTTCGGAACGCCGAAACTTGCGCCTTGCGAAACGTGTTGTCTTCGGGCGGGCGGAAGGTCGTGGCCACCGGGGGCGGATGCGTCCTGCGCGAGGAAAATCGCGAGCTGATGCTTCAAGGCGGATTCGTTGTGGCCTTGACGGCGGAAGCGGAAGCGATCGTGGAACGGGTTAAGGGAGACCGGAACCGGCCGCTGCTTGCCGGCGGCGCCGAGGAACGGATCCGGACGATTCTGGAGGAGCGGAAAGACGCGTATCGTTTTGCCCACTGCACGGTGGATACCAGCCGGATCGGGGCTGATGAGGTGGCGCTAAAAATTTTAACGCATTACCGCGTCTAAGCCGTTTTGTGTTAAGATAAGGGCAAGAGGTTTCTGCGGAGGGCGATTTCGCCTGCGCATTCCAGCGGCACGAGAGGCGGCCGGATAAACCAAAAAAACGGCAGGTCCGCAAGGACTGCCGCTTCGATGCAGGCTTATGCTTCGTCTTCGTTCCACTGAAGCATGCCGCCGGTCATGTTGATGCATTCGATGCCAAACTGCTGCAGGTATTGGCAGGCCCTCATGCTGCGGCCGCCGCTGCGGCAAATCAGGATGACCTCGCCTTCCCTCGGGATTTCATCCAGGCGTTCCGGGATTTGCCCGAGCGGGATATGCTTCGCTCCGCTGATCATGCCTTGCGCGACTTCATCGTCTTCGCGGACGTCGATCATCTGGAGGGATTCGCCTGCTAGAAGGCGCCGTCTCACTTCGGACGGTTCTATTTCACGAATGGACGTCATGGGAATTAACCTCTTTTCCGTAGTTTTGATAAGCCAGGGTTTTGACGAAAGCTTGGGCTTTCGCAAAAACCTTATGTAATTATGTTTATGATAACCAAGCTTTAAATGGGCTGTCAAATCGCATTTGCATCCCGGTTAGAGCGTGAACTAATTCGAGAAGGAGACATGGGGCATATGGATTTGATTGTAAAACCGACACCGCGGCTGCAGGGAGAGATCGGCGCGCTTTCCTCCAAAAACTATACGACGCGTTATTTGCTGGTCGCAGCCTTGGCCGAAGGGACCAGCACAGTGTATTTTCCGGCTCATAGCGAGGACAGCGACGCGATGCGCCGCTGCATTCAGGATTTGGGAGCCGTGCTTGTCGAAGACGAGGAAAAAGCGGTCATTACCGGCTTCGGCCGCCGTCCGCGGGACGTCAAGGAACTGAACGTCGGCAATGCGGGAGCCGTCCTCCGTTTTCTGATGGGCATCGCTTCGCTTTGTCCGGACGTGATGTTCGTGAATACATATCCCGATTCGCTCGGCAAACGTCCGCACGACGACCTGATTTCGGCCCTGGAGCAAATGGGGGTTCAGGTGGAGCATAACGACGGCCGCCTGCCGATCCGGATCCGCGGCGGAAAACCGAAAGGCGGGCGGATTCAAGTGTCCGGCTCCGTCAGTTCCCAGTATTTGAGCGCGCTGCTGTTCCTGACGCCGCTCCTGGAAGAAGACAGCGAAATCGAAGTGACCGGCGATCTGAAATCGAAGGTCGTCGTCGGCCAGACGCTTGAAGTGTTGGAGCAGGCGGGCATCGTCATCCATGCAAGCGATGATTACATGCGGTTCCGCGTTCCGGGCAACCAATCCTATCAGGCGAAAACGTATACGGTACAGGGCGATTACCCGGGTTCCGCCGCCGTGCTTGCCGCCGCCGCGGTAACGGAGTCGGATGTCCTCGTGAAACGACTGCCGGTGGAAAGCAAGCAAGGGGAACGGGCCGTGGTCGACGTGCTGCGTTTGATGGAGGCGCCCCTGACGCATGAAAACGACGAAGTGCACGTGAAAGGCAACGGAAAACTCAAGGCGGTCGAGTTCGACGGCGACGCGGCAACCGATGCGGTGCTGGCGATGGTGGCCGCGGCCGTGTTTGCGGAGGGAACGTCCCGGTTTTACAACGTGGAGAACCTCCGTTACAAGGAATGCGACCGAATCACGGATTATTTGACGGAGCTCCGCAAAGCCGGAGCCAACGTGGAGGAGCGCCAAGCCGAAATTATCGTCCACGGGCGTCCGGAAGGCGTCGAAGGCGGCGTGGAGATCAACGCCCATTACGACCATCGCGTCATCATGGCGCTGACGATCGTCGGGCTGCGCGCCAAGCAGCCGCTGACGATCAAGGACGCGCATCACGTCGCCAAATCCTATCCGCAGTTTTTTGACCATATGAAGGCGCTTGGCGCCCAGGTCGAATGGGTAAAATAATACAGCTTCCATATCCACCCGCATATATTCACATATATTAAGGAAAGAAGGGATCAGACATGGCTTTCGAAAATCCGACGCGCGACGAAATCAGGGAAATTCTGCAGCAGGCCGGAAATATAGCCGTCGTTGGTCTGTCCGATAAACCGGACCGGACCTCCTACATGATCGCCGAGGCGATGCAAAACCGCGGATACCGTATCATCCCGGTCAATCCGAACGCGGCGGGACGCCAAATTTTGGGCGAAACCTGCTATGCTTCGTTGAAAGATATTCCCGAGCCGGTAGACATCGTCAACGTGTTTCGCCGAAGCGAATATTGCGCGGACGTTGCTCGGGAAGCGGCCGAGATTCATGCGAACGTGTTATGGCTGCAGCTCGGCATCGTCAGCGATGAGGCGGCGGCTATCGCCGATCGGAGCGGCATGAAAGTCATCATGGACCGCTGCATCAAAGTGGAAGAGGCGATCACGCAGCCGGACCGGTCTGGGCACCGATAAACCGGCCTGCGGGCCAGGCATCTCCGGGATTTGCTTCCCGGGGATGTTTTTTTGCCCATTCAGAGCGCTTGTCCGTTTGGTCGGAATCTTGCAAATCCTTTTTGACAAAATGTCGATCTAAGCTTACCATTTGAAATAGCGCAGATTTTGCAGGAACCGGTAAGCATGGCTTTGCAATTTCTGATCTGTTTTTGAAAGGAGAGTGCCTTTCTTGAATTGGCTCGGATCACTGCAGCAGCTCGGAAGAGCGGTTATACTGCCCACGATGGTCCTTCCATCAGCCGCCATTTTGCTGAGCGTAGGCAGTCTTCCCTGGGCCGCATGGGGTCTTCCTCACGTCGCTGAGGTATGCACGTGGGCCGGACAGGGCATCTTCTATTTCCTCCCGTATCTGTTTGCGGTCGGCGTCGCCTGGGGGCTTTCGAACCAAGCCGGGCCGGCGGGACTTGCGGCGCTTGCGGGCATGTTTATTTACGACCAGATCACGCGGCATATGGGCGGCGGCAATATACAGCCCACGACGCTGATCGGCGTGCTTTTCGGAATATTGTCGGGCGTCGCCTCAAACCGATACAAGCATATCAAACTGCCTGAAGCGGTGCAGTTTTTTGGCGGTTCAAGGTTTGTCCTCCTGTTCATGGGGTTGTTTTCGACGCTGTTTTCCTGGGCGCTGCTGTTCATCACCCCTTATTTGCAGAAGGGGCTGGACGAGCTGACGCTGCTCATGAACCATCTGGGCGGATTCGGCTTGTTTTTGTACGGCATTTTGTACCGGGTTCTGACAGCATTTGGGCTGCATCATCTGCTCAACAACATTTTCTGGTTTCAGGCGGGGTCCTATCAGACGCCTTCCGGAAATATCGTGCAGGGCGACCTGCCGCGCTTTTTTGCGGGCGACCCGACGGCGGGCGGCTATATGGCGGGGTTGTTCCCGATCATGATGTTCGCGCTGCCGGCCATCGCGCTTGCGATCATCCAGGAAGCCCGCGAGGACTTGAAGCCGAAGATCAAAAAGACATTTTTGACGGCGGCGCTCGTATGCTTTTTAACAGGGGTGTCCGAGCAGATCGAATTCGCGTTTTTGTTCGCGGCGCCGTATTTGTTCATTTTGCACGCGGTGCTTTCCGGGGCGGCCATGTGGCTTACCTACGAGCTGGATATCCATCACGGCTTCTCCTATTCGGCGGGGGCCATCGATTTTTTCCTGAACCTGCATCTGTCCCATCACGCCTGGCTGCTCATTCCGATCGGCATCGGCTACGGTTTCGTCTATTATTTTCTGTTCCGGTGGGCGATCCGCAGGTTCCAGATTCCGACGCCCGGACGGGAGGAAGGTTCGAACCTCGAGGATTGGGCGGGAAGCATTCCCTACCAGGCGCCGCTTATTTTGGAGGCACTTGGCGGCAAGGACAACATCGTTCAGGTGGAATCCTGCATTACCCGGCTGCGGCTAACCGTCAAAAACGACAGGCTCGTGGACGGCAATGCGTTAAAGCTGCTCGGGTCGGCGGGCCTCATCAAGCTTGGCGGAGGAAACGTCCAGGTGGTGTTCGGCACGTATTCCGAACTGATCCGCGAGGAAGTCAACAAACTGCTCCAGCGGGACCTGCCGCGCGTGCTCTTCAGCGCGCCGGTGCAGGGCCGGATGCTTCCGATCGAGGAAGTGCCGGATCAGATTTTCGCGGCGAAGCTGGTGGGCGACGGGGTCGCCTTCATGCCGGAGCGCGGGGAACTGGTCTCGCCGGTTTATGGAACGATCGTGCACGTTTATCCTACGATGCATGCCATCGGCATATCAACGCCGGACGGTCTCGAAGTGCTGCTTCATATCGGGATCGACACCTCCCAGCTTAAGGGAGGGCATTTTTCGGCGGTCGTGAAGGAAGGGGATGCCGTCGAGCCGGGTCAGCTGCTCGTCAAATTCGACCTGGCCTACATCAAGGCCCATGCGACATCGATCGCGACGCCGATGGTCATTACGAATCCGGACCGCGTCAAATCCTGGAGCTTCGCGCCGTTCAAAACGGTCAAAAAAGGACAGACGTCGGTCATGTCCGTAGTATTACACGACAGAAATGTTGGAGGTTTGGAAACATGATTCAAGGTATCGGAGCATCTGCCGGCATCGCAATTGGAAAAGCATTCGTCCTGCCGAACTGGGAATGGGATCTGCCCGAAACCGGCATAGACGCAGTTGATCTGGCCAATGAGTTTGAGCGGCTGTATGAAGGGATACGCACCTCCAAAAACGAAATCGAATATATCAAAAACGAGTTCCGCGATATCGTCGGGGAAGAGGAATCCAGCATCTTCGATGCGCATTTGGCGATTCTGGACGATCCCGTATTCATGAATGAAATCCAGGGCGTCATCGAACGGCAGTACAAGGCGGCCGAAGTCGCGGTGAAGGAAGCGATCGACCACTTTGTTACGATGTTCGACCTGCTGGACGACGAATATATGAAGGAGCGGGCGATGGACATCAAGGACGTCGGCAACCGCTTGCTGAAGCATCTGCTTGGCGCGCCGGAAATTACGCTTCCTTCGGATACGCAGCCTTACGTGCTCGTCGTAAAGGAGTTGTCCCCGTCCCAGCTCGCCCATCTGAATCCGGCCCATGTCCTGGGCGTCGTCACGATGGTGGGCGGCAAAACGTCCCACGCCTCGATCATGGCACGGGCGCTTGGCATTCCGCTCGTGGCCGGCATCGAGGGGAAACTTGCCGAACCGATTCAAACGGGGGACCTGATCGTCATGGACGGCGATTCCGGCAAGCTGTTCGTCAATCCGGACAAAAAAACCGTCGACCAGTTCGAATGCACGCGGGTGGAGCAGCAGGTCCGCAAGGAACGGCTGGAGCTGCTCGCCTCGGTCGAAGCCGTCACGAAGGACGGCACGGAGATGCGGTTGTCGGCCAACATCAGCTCGGTAAAGGAGCTCGACATGGCCGTGAAATACGGGGCCCTTGGCGTGGGGCTCTTCCGGACGGAGTTTTTATACATGGATCGCGCGAACTTCCCGAGCGAAGAGGAGCAGTTCCAGGTTTACCTTCAGATCGTTCGGAAAATGGAGGGACGCCATACGGTCATCCGGACGCTGGACATCGGCGGGGACAAGCAGCTCGATTATTTTCCGCTGCCGCAGGAGGACAATCCTTTCCTCGGCTTCCGCGCGATCCGGATCAGCCTGGAACGCCAGGACCTTTTCCAGACGCAACTGACGGCGATTTTGCGCGCCAGCGCCTACGGCAAAACGAAAATCATGTATCCGATGATTTCCTCGGTGGATGAAGTGAGACAAGCCAACGAGATTTTGCGCCGCGCCATGGCCGATTTGGATGCAAGGGGTATTCCGTACGATCCCGAGATTCCGGTCGGGGTCATGATCGAAATCCCTGCGGCCGTCACGATCGCGGATTTGATCGCTAAGGAATGCGATTTTTTCAGCATCGGCACGAATGACCTGGTTCAATACGTGCTCGCCGTGGATCGGATGAATGAGCAGATCGCCCACATGTATCATCCTTACCACCCGGCGATCCTCCGCATGCTGCGCACGATCGTGGAAGCGGCGCGCGATGCGGGCATTCCCGTCAGCGTGTGCGGGGAGATGGCGGGGGACGAACGTTCCATACCGCTCTGGATCGCGCTAGGCGTGCACGATTTGAGCATGTCGATCCAATCGCTGCTCCGGGTGAAGCACCGGATTTTGAACACGTCGGCCCAAGAGGCGCGCGCTGTTGCCGAGGAATGTTATAAGCTGACCACAAACGGCCAAATCGAACGGCTGCTGACCGATTTTAACGAATCCAGCCGTTTTGAGAACCAAGCGCGCCGGAAGGAATGAAGGAAAAGACACCCACGTTTCGTGAGGTTGAAGCTGCAATCGATTAATGATAAAAACGCATGAAACCCCGCATTCATTCCGAGTGCCGGGTTTTTTTTCGACGAAAAATGATAGGCTTCGGAAACGCGGAGGGCTTTCATCTCCGCTCTCGTTCTTCCGCTAACTGCGGGCTGTCTGACGGAGGGTTGCATCAACCGGATACCAATTCTGCTGGGAACCGGCCGATATGAAAGAGATGGGCTTTTTGGTAAATAAAACAGCTGGCCCAAGCAGGGAGGAATCGCGGCCGGCCGAGGCGAATACCAACATCAGCCGGTATCGGCACTCATCCGAGTAGACAGATAGAAGAGAGAGATTGAGGTGGGGTATTGTGTCAATGAAATGCAACTGCGAGCAAAGCCTGAAACTGGAGCTTCGGACGGTTAAATATAGCCGGAGCGTGACGATCCGCCATGTCCCCGTACTGGTATGCGATCAATGTATGACGTACGAACTTATACCTTCCATGCGGTCGGACTTGAAGAGATGCATCGATTTGCTGGGTTCCGATCCGGGAAAAACGAGCTTTTCGATGACAGACCACCATGAACTGGCCGGCGTCATTTACGACGTGCTGGCCGATGAGGATTGTCCCGATGACAGGCTGCACGCAAAATTCGAAGACGAAATCGAGGGGCGGATCAACCTCCTTTTGGATATGTATAGATTGGCCGAAAGCATGCGCGACGATGAATGGGTATCGGACATCCGCCAGCGCCTTTCGCAGCTGTCCGTTATCCTGCCGGAAATGAATGTATTTCATGCTGATGTATGAAAACAAAATATTTTCAGAATTATTTTCATAGTTCGTTGGATTTTTCACGAAGTTTTTGATACGATAGTAGGAGGAATGAATCGAAAAAAGGAGATGTATATCAAATGGCGACGATGACCAAACTGACTACTAGCCAGCAGCTGCATTCCGCATTGGCAGCTTCGGACGAAAAGCCTCTGCTCCTGTTCAAGCACAGCACGCGCTGCCCGATCAGCGCCGGGGCCTATCAACAGATGATGTCATACTTGCAAAACGAGCCGAACGAAGCCGTAGAATACGCATTAATCCATGTGGTCGAGGATCGCCCCGTCTCGCTGGAAGCGGCGGATCTGCTTGGCGTGCAGCACGAATCCCCTCAGGTGATTCTGGTCAAAAATCAGGCGCCGGTCTGGCATACATCTCATTCTCATATCACGGAAGATGCTTTGAAACAGCACCTGAAAGGATAGTAAAGCGTTATCATTGCAGAATGCGACAATTTGTCGTATCATAATTTTAATGGGTTGACGAGTGAAAATTTATTGGCAATGGAGAGAAGGAATTTGACGGTAACCATTTACGATGTGGCACGTGAAGCAGGCGTATCGATGGCAACGGTATCACGGGTTGTAAACAACAACCCCAACGTGAAGCCTCAGACCCGGAAAAAAGTATATGAAGCAATCGAACGTTTGGGATATCGACCTAATGCGGTGGCAAGAGGCCTTGCCAGCAAAAAAACGACGACGGTCGGGGTAGTCATTCCCGATATCTCGAACTCTATTTTTGCGGAAATCGCCCGGGGCATCGAAGACATCGCCAACATGTACCACTATAATATCATTTTGTGTAACGCCGATAAGAAGAAGGAAAAAGAAATTCGCGTCATCAACACGCTGCTCGAGAAACAGGTCGACGGCTTGCTGTTCATGGGCGGAACCGTAACGGAAGAGCATATTCAGGCATTCCAAACCTCCGCCGTACCGATCGTGCTTTGCGCGACGCGGGATGAACAGGGAACCTATCCTTCCGTGGATATCGATCACGAAGCGGCGGCATTTGACGCTGTCAACACGCTCATCCGCCACGGCCACCGCGAAATCGCGATGATCAGCGGCACGCTTCAGGACCCTGCCAACGGGTACTCCCGTTTCCAAGGGTACAAAAAAGCGCTGGAGAACGCGGGAATCGAATACCAGGAGGACCTTGTCCGCATCGGTAACTACCGCTACGAGTCCGGCGTCGAAGCCATGAAATATTTCCTTGGGCTGAAGAAAAAGCCGACGGCTATCTTTGCGGCAACGGACGAAATGGCGATCGGCGCCATTCACAGCATCCAGGACGAAGGGCTGAAAGTGCCTGACGATTTCTCCGTGATCAGCGTCGACAATACGCGTATGGCTTCCATGGTTCGTCCGCTGCTGACAACGGTTGCTCAGCCGATGTACGATCTTGGGGCGGTGGCCATGCGTCTGCTGACCAAGCTGATGAAAAAGGAAAACGTGGACAACCCCCGGGTTATTTTGCCGCATGAGACGATTTTGCGTCTATCCGTCAGCCACGTGAACGAATAAGAAATAGAAACGATATGAAAAAGGTTATGTTACGCTGAAAAAAAGCTTCCTTGCGGGAGCTTTTTTTCACATATCGGTCTGGAAACCGAAATTTAGGAAAAGGGAGAATGAAAGATGCCGGAAACAATCGGAATCATTGGAGCGATGGACGAAGAGGTCGAGCTGCTGCTGGCCGGGATGAACGGCTCGGAAACGGTGGAGAAGGCCGGAATCCGCTATCATAAAGGGAGATTCCACGGCAAAAACGTCATCGTCTGCAAATCGGGAGTCGGGAAAGTGAACGCCGCGGTGACGACGCAAATTTTGATCGACTTTTTCGGCGTATCGAAAGTGTTGTTCACGGGCGTCGCAGGCGCCGTTCATCCGGAGCTTAACATCGGCGACATCGTCATTTCCTCCGAATGCCTTCAGCATGATATGGACGTGACGGCGCTCGGTTTCGAACGCGGGGTCATCCCTTATCAGGAGGTTTCCGTTTTTCAAGCCGACAAGGCGTTGATCGCGCTTGCCGAAAAGGCGTGCAGCGCGCTTGGCGAAGTGAATTTCCGCGTCGGGCGGGTACTCTCCGGCGATCAATTTATCGCCAGCGTGGAACAGGTCTCCTGGTTCTATGAACATCTGCAGGGGGCGTGCGTCGAGATGGAAGGGGCGGCGGTCGCCCAGGTTTGTTACATGAACGGCGTGCCGTTTGTGATCATCCGTTCCATGTCGGACAAAGCCGACGGTTCGGCGCATGCCAACTTCGCGGAGTTTACGGTAGCGTCTTCGCGCCGTTCGCATGCCATTTTGGATGATATGCTTCGGCAAATGTAAAATAGGCTCATCAGCGAACAAGCTGCCCGGCTAGGTTAACCACAACCCCGGGCGGCTTGTTTGCTGTTGGAAGATGCGGCGGAGCAAAAGAGGGGGGCTGCCGGCAATTGAGCACATAACAAATAAGCCGTCCCGGACGAGAGCGGCGCTCGGCAGGGGACAGCTGGTGTTTTTTATGAGATGGATTTTGCCAAAGCATGGGCTAATACATGAAACGCTGCTGGAAACGGATGCGGTCGAACTGCTCCTTCGACGAAATCGGAACATCCCGGCCGATCCGGACCATAAGGCAGTTGGCCGGATGCGAGCAAATTTCCGGATCGTCGGTCGCGTACCAGACCATGTCGACGACCTTCATCAGCCGTTCCATCATTTTGCGGTAATCCCATACGTTCAGCCCACTGCTTTTTAAATCCCAATGCCAATAATATTCCGTCGTGAACACGATATATTGTTCCATTTGCCCGCCTTCGAAGGCGGTTTTGATCATTTTCTGGCCGAGGCCCAGCGACCGGTAATCGTTGGCCACCTCGATCGCGCCAAGCTCGATCAAATCCTCCATATGGCCTTGGGACCAGCGCTCTTGCTCGTCCGGATAATGGAAGGTGACGTAGCCGACGATGACGTTTTCCTCGCGGGTGATGATGATCCTTCCTTCCGCAAGCCCGGCGATTTCGATCAGCGCTTCGTGCTGGTCTTTCGGACGGCGGAACGCATCGAGGTCGGGGTGCATGGTTAACTCGGACAATCTTCCGGGCGGCACGGGGCCTTCAACGACCAGGCAGCGCTCGCCAAGAGGCACGGTTTCGACATGGTACAATTTCAGGTGTTCCATCTGGACGCTCCTTTCGGCTTCTAACCTACTTATAGCAAAAAAACAATTAAATGAAAAGCGATGGCAGGAATTTTCATCCTATGTTATAATGATTTCTGACAAAAAACAGTCACAATTTTTGATCTTTACATCTGCCGGACCTGCTGTATCATGTTTTTCGCTTATCGGAATCATCGGAAAAAGGTTTTGAAGACTGATTGCGTGTGTATGTTGTCATTATGGCATGAACTCATACAAATTGTAAGCGCTGCCCTATCAATTTTTGGGAGAAACAGAGGGAGGATGAAAGAAATGGATCAAAATCAAAACGAAATTTTACCAAGCGTCGCAACAACGTCCAACCTGGGCGATTATGAAGAAGCCCGCTCGAAATTCCAATGGGAGGAAGTCGAGAAGCACTTCAGCTGGTACACGACCGGGAAGGTCAATATGGCGTACGAGGCCATCGACCGTCACGTTGCGGAAGGCCGCGGCGACAAAAAGGCTTTGCTCTACAGCGACACTGCGCGGGACGAAAGTTATACCTTCGGCGACTTGAAGGAGCAATCCGACAAGTTCGGCAACGTTCTCCGCAAATACGGGATCGGCAAAGGCGACCGGGTGTTTATTTTTATGCCGCGCAGTCCTGAACTCTATTTTTCTCTCATGGGCATTCTGAAAGTGGGAGCCGTCGTCGGCCCGTTGTTCGAAGCGTTTATGGAGACGGCCGTCAAAGACCGTCTGGAAGACAGCGGCGCGGTAGCGCTCGTCACGACAAGCCAACTGCTTGGCCGGGTCAAGCGCGACGAGCTGCCTGAGCTGAAGCATATTTTCGTGGTTGGGGATCAAGTTGAGGAAGACGGCCAAATTCATGATTATTTCGGTGAAATGAAAGAAGCTTCTTCCGACCTTTCCATCGAATGGCTCGACCGGAACGACGGCTTGATCATGCACTACACTTCGGGTTCGACAGGGAAGCCGAAAGGCGTCTACCATGTGCAAAATGCCATGATTCAACATTATTACACGGGCAAAATGGTGCTGGACCTGCGCGAAGACGATATTTATTGGTGTACCGCCGATCCGGGCTGGGTGACGGGCACGTCGTACGGCATCTTCGCTCCGTGGCTGAACGGGGCAACGAACGTTATTCGCGGCGGACGCTTCAGTCCACAAGATTGGTACGGCACGATCGCTAAAAATAAAGTAACGGTATGGTACAGCGCTCCAACCGCATTCCGGATGCTGATGGGCGCAGGGTCGGACATCATTTCCCAATTCGACCTGAGCAGCCTCCGCCACGTGCTTTCCGTCGGGGAGCCGCTGAATCCGGAGGTCGTTCGCTGGGGACATAAAGTCTACGGCCAGCGCATCCATGATACGTGGTGGATGACGGAAACCGGAGGGCATTTGATCTGTAACTATCCATCGATGGCGATCAAGCCGGGATCGATGGGCCGTCCGATTCCAGGCGTGGAAGCCGCGATTCTCGACGACAACGGCAACGAGGTTCCGCCGTATACGATGGGCAACCTGGCCATCAAAACGCCTTGGCCGTCCATGATGAATCAGATCTGGAATAACCCTGCCAAATATCAGGAATATTTCCGGATCCCGGGCTGGTACGTTTCCGGCGACTCGGCTTACATGGACGAAGACGGGTACTTCTGGTTCCAGGGGCGCGTCGACGACGTCATCAACTCCTCCGGCGAACGGATCGGACCGTTTGAGGTGGAAAGCAAGCTCGTCGAACATCCGGCGGTAGCCGAAGCCGGCGTCATCGGCAAGCCTGATGCTACCCGCGGCGAAATCATCAAAGCGTTTATCTCGCTGCGCGAAGGCTATCAGGAATCCGAAGAGCTGAAAAACGAAATTTATAAATTCGTGAAAGAGGGACTCTCCGCCCACGCGGCGCCGCGGGAGATTGAATTCCGCGACAAGCTGCCGAAAACGAGATCCGGTAAAATCATGCGCCGGGTGCTCAAGGCTTGGGAGCTGAACCTGCCGACAGGCGACCTGTCCACGATCGAGGATTAATCGCATATACCGTTTATCCAGGAAGCACCGGACCATTCGTTCCGGTGCTTCTTTTTGTTGGGAGGGGAAATCCCTGAGCAGGCGGTTTACCGGATTGCAGCCGCTTCGATGGCCGGGAAGCAGGGGTTAGGGTGGGGCGGGACGGAGCGTTTTCTTGGAAGTTGACTTTAGAACGTAGAAAAAAGGCTTACCCTGCGATTTGCAGGATAAGCCTTGGATGGCCGTCATTTTTTCTCGAAATACGAGGCCGGGGATGGAGGAGATTCCCCCGCCGAATTAACGGCCGTGACCCGGAAATAACCCGCTACCGGCGCCGCTGCAGCATATTGGAAGCCGGGCTCCCGGCTGGAGCCGATTTTGGAATAGGATCCATTGGGTTTCTCGCTGTAATAAACGTAGTATTCCGTCACCTTCTCCTCAGGACGGGACGGATTCCATTGGAACAGGATGCCGTTTTCCAGCGGCGAAATCTGCAGGCTTACAGGCGAAGCTGGCGCCTGCAGCTGCGCGTCCGAACCCGTAACGGATTGGCCCGGAATTTGCTGGCCATTAGCGCCCGGATCGAGCGACGTGCCCGGGTCGACCGATGTGCCTGGATCAATCGGAACGCCGGGGTCCGTGTTTGCGCCGTTGTCTCCAGGGAGCCCGAGCGTTCCGTCGCCGAGGCTGCTTACCGTTGCGCTTGGCGCCGATTCTTTGCCTGCGACATCGACCGCCGTCACATAAAATGCGGAACCGGCATCGGCAGGGCTGGTGAATGAAGTCGCATTGCCCGCCAGCACGATTTTGCCCGTATTTTGGAAAGCGCCGCCGTTTTGGGACCGGTACAGCCGGTATCCGACGACATCCGATTGCCCGGATGGATTGAACGTAATCGTTGCGCTGCTGCCGTTCAAGGCCATTCTGACGTTGCCTGGCGCAGCCGGAGGAGCGCCGTCATCCACGCGCGGATCGATTTCGGTCGGCATATCCTCGCCGGCATCGCGCGGAATATAGTAGGAAAGCGGCTCATGGCCTCCGCGCATTTTGGCGAATGCGGCTTCAAGCTCCTTGATGAGGTCCGGAATCGGTTTCTCGCGTTTAATGACGACCTTTTCCTTCAGCATATCCTCAGGCGTCCCATCCTTCGGAATGTAGTTGACCCCGTTGTACGTGATGTATTTGACTTTGGCGATGGCGTCATCGCTTGCTTTAGGCACGTATTTTACGTTAAACAGATCGGTCACGAATTTATCGGTTAAGGAAGTCGGCAGTTTACCGCTATAGGCCGATACCGTCTTGGAAACGATGCCTTCGGGTTTATCGAATTTCGCCGTCTTGAACAAATCCGCTTCCTTTTCAGCGACTTCGTTCATGATCAACGTCCATATGGACTGGGCCCGTTTTCTGGCCGATTTGGTCGTCAGGGTGTTTTTCGGCTCCTTGTAGCCTACCCATACGCCAAGCGTGACGTCAGGCGAATAGCCCATAAACCAAACGTCGGCATAGTTTTGCGTAGAACCGGTTTTCCCGACGATCGGGATTCGTTTGAAATGCTTGTAGTTTTTGCGGACAACATCGCCGGTTCCGTCCGTAATGACGGTGCGAAGCATATCGGTCATCAGATAAGCGGTTTGCTTCGAAAATGCCTGCACAGGCTTGGATTCATGCTGATAAACGATGTTGCCGTTCGAATCGACGATTTTTTCGATCATGTAAGCATCGTTGAACGTACCTTGGTTGGCGATGGCGCTGTAGGCGTTCGTCAGCTCTTCGACGGTGACTCCGTACTTCAGACCGCCCAGGACGCCCGTTTGGGCCGAGTAATCCTCTTTTTGGATCGTCGTGATGCCGAGCTTTTTGGAAAAAGCCCAAGCCGCATCGATGCCGACGACATTGTTATACAGCTTCAAGGCGATCGTGTTCACGGACTTGTTCAACGCTTTCCGGGCCGTCATCAACCCGCTGTAACCCGAAGTCGAGTTTTTCGGGATGTGGAATCCCTTTTGGCCGTCCTTCAGAATGATCGGGGCGTCGTCCAGGATGCTTGCGGGCTGGATGGCGCCGGATTCGATGGCAGGCAGATAAGCGGCGATCGGTTTCATGGTCGACCCCGGCTGACGAACCATCTGCGTGGCGTAGTTCATCTGTTCTTTGTTGAAATCCCGGCCTTCGAGCATGCCCAAAATGGCGCCCGTCTTGTTGTCGATCATCATGGCGGCCGTTTGCTCAGGACCTTTCGTTTTGCTGTCCGGTCCGAAGTTATCCTTGTTTTCGCCGATTTTATGCATCGAATTATAAACGCGTTTATCGATGGTGGTATATACGCGGTATCCGCCGGTCTTCAGCTGTTGATTTGCCGCCTCGAGCAGATCGCCGTCTCTTTCGGACGGATCTTCCGGGTCTTTGCCCGCGTTTTTCAAATTCAGCTCCATCAAAATTTCCGAAGCCTGGCGTTCGGTCTCCATCATCAGGTAAGGGTAGGTCGAATACGCCTTTTCGACGCGGGGAGCGAGCGCCTTGCGGATATCGAAGGCCATCGCTTCCTTGTACTGGGCTTCCGTGATTTTGTTTTCCTCCAGCATGCGGCGCAGCACGAGGTGCTGGCGGTCCAGCGCGCGCTTGAAGGCGTCCGGATTAAAATCGCCCTTGGAATTGTAAGCGGAGTATCGGGTCGGAAGCTGCGGCAACCCCGCAAGGTAAGCGGCCTGAGCGACGTTAAGCTGATTCAGATCATTGATATTAAAAATGCCCTTTGCAGCTGCTTTGATTCCGTACAAGTTGTATCCGCTGGCGCCCTTGCCGAAAGGCACCTTATTCAGGTAAGCGGTCAGAATCTCTTCTTTCGTCATGAACCGCTCCAGGCGGAGCGCAAGCAATATCTCCTTGATCTTCCGGTCATCGGTCTTGTCGAGGCTCAGGAAAACGCGTCTGGCCAACTGCTGCGTCAGCGTGCTGCCGCCGGTTTGGACGGATTCTTTCAGCACCTTTTGCCTTACGGCACGCAGCGTGCCTTTCATGTCTACGCCATTATGTTCAAAAAAGTGGTTGTCTTCTATGGAAATGACGGCATCGATGACTAATTTCGGAATTTGCTTGTATTCCACGGGACGCCGGTCTTCATCCGTGCGGATTTGACCGATGGGCGTCTGTTGGTCGCGAAAATAAGCAAAGCTGGTGATGGCGTTTTCACCCATTTTCTGATCGATCAGTTCCCTGGAGCGGACGGGTTCGTCTTTGACGATATGAGCGACGTAACCCATGGCGGCGCCTCCGACGAACAGGGCTCCCATCAGTCCGACGACAAACAGCCAGAGGATGACCAGGCCCGTGACCCGGGCGTAGGACCGCCTCGGTTTCGTGGCTGGCTGCTTATCCGGTTTTTTATTGTTATTTTCAACCATTCGCGTGCGTTCCTCCTTTTAACGGAACTATTATAGCATAATTTGCGGATTTTGAATGCAGGGAGCGAATGAGGGCTTTTTTTCGTGAGATTTGACATATTTGAAGGGCAAATCGTACAAAGCAGGCGGGCCGAAACGGTCCCGAAAAACGGCAAAAAGCCCGGAACCGAAGGTTCCGGGCTTTCTTTAAGGCAAAGATTAACGGTTGTAGAATTCGACGATTTGTTTTTCGTCGATGTCTTGGGAAAGCTCAGCGCGTTCAGGCAAACGGATGTATTTGCCTTCCATTGCCGCATCGTTGTATTCCAGGTAGCCTGGAAGATGGCTGCGGTTTTCCAAAGCTTCTTTGATGGAAGAGAGGCCGCGGCTTCTTTCGCGAAGACCGATTACGTCGCCGATGTTCACCATGTAGGAAGCAACGTCGACTTTTTTCCCGTTAACGGTGATGTGACCGTGGGAAACCAGCTGACGAGCGCCTGCACGGGAGTTGGCGAAGCCAAGACGGTAAACGAGGTTGTCCAGGCGGCTTTCCAGCAAGAACATGAAGTTTTCGCCGGCGATCCCTTGCATTTTTTGAGCTCTGTGGAAAAGAGTGCTGAACTGCTTTTCACCCAAACCGTACATGTGGCGCAGTTTTTGCTTTTCAGCGAGCTGCATGCCGTAGTTGCTCACTTTTCTCCGTTGGTTAGGACCGTGTTGTCCCGGAGGGAAAGGGCGCTTCAATTCTTTGCCTGTACCGCTGAGGGAGATGCCCAAACGGCGGCTCAGTTTAAATTTAGGACCAGTGTAACGTGCCATGTTATAGTAGACTCCTTTATTTTCAAATATTAATGTGAAATAGGGCTCTATTTGCGCCGGGTTAGTTGATTGTGTTAGCCTTATCGGCAGTAACACCTGATTGAAAAGTTCAGCCGCTGTTCGAATCAGCAACAAACCGCGAGAGGGTGACACAACGTTACGCCCAAATTCAGACTGAATACAGTCTTGTTCATCAATAGATTTTAAACGAATGCTCATGGCAAAGTCAAGTCCTGAGAAATATCGAGAAACGTCTAATTTTGTCGATAGGCCTATGGTCCTAAAAAAGTAGGACAAAATCTCTGAAATTTTGATGCAAAATCGGTTTGAAGAGAGTAGAATAAGGGTATTATGAAAGTTTTTGAAGATTTACCGCTTATTTCGACCACCATGGTGCCGTGCGACACCTTTTAACACGGTGTAAAGGAGCGCCTGCTAATGCCAGAACATCAACAGGATTTTTCCAAACATCAAAGTTTGTTTCAGACCCATATTGAATCGGCGTCTCCGAGCGAGTCTTCTCATTTATGGTTGAAGGAGATGGACATCACCGGCCATGACTTGCCTTACGTTCGGGAGGTCCTGCAGCAATCCTTCGAGGATTGGCGAAAGGAGACGGGGGCGCTGCCTTTATCGCAGCAATCCGATTGGGCCGTCGCCGATCACGAGGGCGCATACGCATGCGGCGAGACGGCGGTCCATGAACTGCTTGCCGCGCATTGCCCGGACCTTTTGAAGCGCTGCCTGGCATCGCATGATACGGTTTGCGGCGATATCGGACCATCCGGCCGTTATGGATTCGCCGGACGAAGGATTTGCCTCGTGCCCATACTGTCGCGGAACGGGGAGCTGCTTGTTGCCGTGCTTGCTTGCGTGCTTCCGAAGGATGGCAGCGTCAGCGGCACCGATGCCGTCCGTGCGACCGCGCTGCATTACCGCTCTTGTTTTTTCAAACGCTATGAATACATATTCGTGTCCGACGTCATGAAGGTTCAAAAAAATGCGGAACGCGAGGCGAGCCGCAGATCGATCCTGTTCCAAATCATGCAGCGGATGCATGACCAAATCGACGTGGATACGGTGATCACCGAAGTGCTCGACAGCATCGCGATCCTGTATCCTTCCATTGAGCTCAACCTCATGATGTCCCAGGATCACGAGCACCGCAACCCGAGGGTGAGACCGCTGGTGTTCCACCCGTGGGGCGAAGACATTTGCGTGCGGGCCTTTATGGACGGAAGATTGACGGTTCAGGAGGGCATGGAGGGACGGGATGAGGCCGAGATCGCCATTCCGTTCGGAGGCAAGCAGGGCATTTACGGCGTGTTCCATCTGAAAATGACCCGCGAACTGAAGGAAGATCTGGATCTGCAGCTCATTACGATGATGATCGATACCGCCGGCAATGCTTTTGAAAACGCCAAGCTGTACGAGCAATCCAATTTGCTGATCCATGAGCTCCGGCTGATCAACGAACTGACGCAGCGGCTCAACCAAAGCCTGCAGCTCGCGGACATCTACAAACTCGCGACGGGGGAACTGCTCAATATTTTTAACGCGGATTATTGCTGCTTCCTTCAATGGAATGAGGAACGAAACATGCTCGAGGTCATGTCGTGCAACGAGCCGTCGCTTTCGCGGGACCTTTTCAGCAAAGATTACGGCTTCGGCGGACTGGTGTACGAAAAAAAGGAACCGATCATTTTATCGGATTACCATTTGAACACCAAGGTATCGTCCAAACTGATGGAAGTGACCGGATCGCAATCGCTGATCGCTACGCCGTTAAGCGTCAACGGCAAGGTGATCGGAGCCGTCTTGCTGACGCATCGCAGCCCGCATTTTTTCTCCTACGACAATTACCGCCTGCTCCAAACGCTGGCCAGCCATATCGGGCTGTCCGTCAGCAACGCTCTGCTGCATGCCGAGCTCAGGCGCATGGCGAACCGCGATATGCTTACCGACATGTATGCCCGCCATTATCTCGACGAAGCGATCCAGGATTCGCAGGCCAAAGATTTTTGCGGCTCCCTGATCGTCGTGGACATCGACCAGTTCAAGCAGGTCAACGATACTTACGGCCATCAAAAAGGCGACAAAATTTTGAAGCAGGTCAGCGAAATTTTGAAAACGTCCATCCGGCCCGTCGACATTCCCGCAAGATGGGGCGGCGAAGAACTTGCGGTATATTTGCCGCAGCTCGGCCTTCATCAGGCCATGAAGGTGGCGGAAACGATCCGGACGCGGGTGGCGCAGGAGACCAATCCCGGCGTGACCGTGTCGAGCGGCATTGCCGAATGGTGCATTCTCGACAAGCACATCAGCGTGGACAGCCTGTTTTACAGAGCCGACATGGCGTTGTACCGCGCCAAAAACAGCGGCCGCAACCAAATTCAAATCGAAGACATGAACGAATGAGAAAGAGCGATCTGTGCCAAGCAGCAGGCGCTCTTTTTTTGCGCAAAAATAATAGTTCGGGGGCGTTCCGCGCGGCCCGTTTTCGGACGACGGCTGCATAATCGTTTGCGGCAAAGGCAAGCCTAAGCCCAAAAGTGCGAGAAGAGGGATGCCTTATGAAAAAGAGGAGATTCTGCCGCGGTTTTGCCGTATCGCTGTGCATATGTTTGGGGTTGACGGGGTGCGGCATGTTCCAAAACCAAAAAAGCCCGGAAGCGTGGTTCAAACAGACACTCGGCGGGTTAGCCGGCATCGATTCCTTCAAGTTTAGCGGGGAAGCGGCCGTACGTACCCAATCGGAAAAAGGCTTTCGGGAGAGCTTGGCCTACGAGGGGATCCTGACCGAACACGACAAGCTGACGATCCGCAGCATGCTGCCTGCGCAAGCCGCCGGCAAGGATGCGTCGAATGCGGTGCGAACCAGCAGCTACCATGCAGCCGAATCCGGATTCCGGCGGCAGGACGGCCATTGGGTTCATCTGTTCAGCGAGGGCAGCGCGGCGCTGGGCACGTCCCTGGCCCGGTTTAATCCGCTCGCACAACTCGACGCGATCGACAAGCTTCCGAAACAGATCAGGGAGGCTTCGGGCGCTGCGCGCGGAACGAAGGTGCTCCGGATCGAGCTTACCCCGCCGGCCGCCAAACAGTGGCTTACCGAGCAGCTGGAAACCGAGATGGATGCGGTCCGGAAGCAGGCAGAGGAATCCGACCAAGGGCTTTCCGCCAAGGAAAAGCGCCGGCTGACCGACGTATGGAACAAGGGCAACGGCCAGATGAGGCAAATGCTCGAACACGCGGAAGTCGAAATGGTGTATTATTTGACGATCGACAAACGGACCGGCTTTCCGGTCAAGCTTTCTTCCGAGAGCGATATACGCTACCTCAATCTGCATCATCGGGAGGAACATGAACAGATGGTCAACGACGTCGCTTTTCACCCATGACGGGGGTGCGGCTCTTTTGGTCGATGGATTAAACATTCCGCTAGACGCCGCGGTTCATCCTGCGAAGTACGCCGATCGGCGTTTTCTTACTGTTTGAAGGCGGAAGAAAGTGCTACAATAGAGGACGAATAAATTAACCTTTGTTCAAAAAAATATACTGCACGGATTTTTAGGAGGAATAAACAGATGCGAGATCCTAGAATTCAGAAGCTTGCCGAAAATCTGGTGGGTTATTCGGTAAACGTACAGCCGGGCGAAAATGTCCTGGTCGAAATGATCGGCTCGGAGCGGGATTTGCTGAAAGCCGTGATCGAAGAGGTACATAAACGCGGGGGCAACCCGTTCGTCGAATTGACGGACCGAGGGGTGCAGCGCGCGATGCTCATGAACGCAACCGAAGAAATGGTTAAAACGTGGGCGGAATACGATTTGGAACGCATGAAAAAAATGGACTGCTACATCGGCATCCGTTCCGGCGAAAACGTAAACGACCTCGCGGACGTGCCGGACGACAAAATGCGTTTGTTTAACCGCCTGTACAATCATCCCGTTCACAGCGGGCAGCGCGTCAACCATACGAAATGGGTCGTTCTGCGTTATCCGAACGCGAGCATGGCGCAACTGTCCAATCAGAGCACCGAAGCCTTCGAGGATTTCTACTTCGACGTGTGCAACCTGGATTACGCCAAAATGGACAAAGCGCAGGATCCCCTTGCCGAGCTGATGAGAAAAACGGACAAAGTCCGGATCGTCGGTCCGGGCACCGATTTGACGTTTTCGATCAAAGGGATCGGGGCGACGAAATGCGCGGGCGAAAAAAACATCCCCGACGGCGAAGTATATAGCGCGCCCGTCCGCGATTCCGTCAACGGCACGATCAGCTACAACACCAGCACCGTATATCAAGGCATCACCTTCGAAAACATCAAGTTCACGTTTAAGGACGGAAAGATCGTCGAAGCGACAAGCAATGATACCGAGCGCTTGAACCAAATCCTCGATTCCGACGAAGGCGCCCGTTACATCGGCGAGTTTGCGATCGGTTTTAACCCGTACATTCTGCATCCGATGAAGGATACCCTGTTCGACGAAAAAATCGCGGGCAGCATCCATTTTACGCCGGGGCAAGCCTATGAGGATTGCGACAACGGCAACCGTTCGTCGATCCACTGGGATATCGTTTTGATCCAGCGCCCGGATTACGGCGGCGGCGAAATTTATTTTGACGACGTGCTGATCCGCAAGGACGGATTGTTCGTGATCGACGAGCTGAAAGGCCTCAACCCGGACCAGTTGGTGTAATCTTCGAAAACGAACCAGAAATCCCTTGCACAGGAAAGCGGATTCAATGTATCATGAAATTGGCAGCATGAATATAATACCTGATACCAAAAGCTACGGAGGGATCACAATGTCCAGTAATAACGCAGCTGTAGTGGAAATCGCCCAGACAGCGGGCAAGTTTACTTCTTCCATTGTGCTTCAGGCAGACAACAAGTACATTGATGTCAAAAGCATTCTGGGTTTGTTTACGACCCTTGTAAGCAATAAAGGCTATGAACTCCATGTTCATGGACCGGATGCGGATGAGGCGAAAGCGGCTATGAAAGAAGTATTCGCGAAACACGGCCTGAAAGTCGAAGTCGTAGAAGAATAATGATTCTAAAAAAAGCGTTCTGCCCATGCGGCAGGGCGCTTTTTTTAAGCGGTCTTTCACGAATATGCAAACTATTTTTCCCGATGATGCTTCGGATTAAAGCGGTCCGGCTTCGGCGAAGGTGCGCCGGTGGACGTTTTTATTACGATGTTCTTGTATTGGGCTCTGATTTCGTCTAATATTAAAGAAGAGAACAAGGGTGTGACTTTTGGACATAGGGGGGAAGATGCATGACTTCTTCTGAGCTGCAGGAACAGTTGAACATGAAAGCAATCAGTCTTCTACAAGAAGATGCAGATAAAATACAGAAGCTTATCGAAGTACAAATGGAGAATCTGGCAACCCGCTATTGCCCTCTCTATGAGGAAGTGCTGGACACCCAGATGTACGGATTTTCCAGAGAAGTCGACTTCGCGGTCAGAGCAGGGCTGCTCCCCGAGGCGGCAGGCAAACAGCTTGTCAGCCAGCTCGAACGCAATTTGGCGATCCTTTACGAGGCACTGAACAACAAGAAGGCGGAATAAGCCCGTTCTTTTTTTCGGGGCCACACGTTAAAAAGCATGAACTCCTTGAACGGAGTCCATGCTTTTTTTGTACGCCGGCACGTTATACCATAAAAAAGGAAACGCCGAGGATGACATAAACGACCAGCAGCAGCAAACCTTCGTACCAGTTGGTTTTGCCGTCCTGGATAATCGATTTGGCGATAAATACCGATACCCCGATGGCCAGCAGTTCAATGACCGAAAATACGAGGTTCATGGTGTTGCCGAAGAAAAAGCTGGCAAACACGAGCACGGGCGCTACAAACAGGGCGATCTGCAGGCTGCTGCCCACGGCAATTTCGACGGCCGCGCCGATTTTGTTTTTCATGGCCAGCATAATCGCCGCGCTGTGTTCGGCAGCGTTCCCGATGATCGCGACAAGGAAGGCGCCGACAAACAGCTCGCTCAGGCCGAATTTGCTCGTAAACGTCTCCAGTGTCCCGACAAGCCATTCGCTGACAAACGCGACCATGACGGTGGCGATAATCAGGTAAAGGATCGATCTGCCCTTGGACCACTCGGGCCCATGCTCATGCGGCAGCTCCTCGTTTTCCGTCACGTCGGCGAGGTAATCCTTATGCGTGATCATGGAAAAAATAAGCCAGAAAATGTACGCCACGATCAAAATGCCCGCCACGATCAGGCTCAGCGTCTTGGAATCGCTGGTCGTGATGGCATGCGTGTTCAGGAACACGGCCGGAACAAACAAAGAAATAACCGCCACGATCATGAGCGATCCGTTCATGCCGGCCAGCGAAACGTTGAAGCTCTGGATCTTGAATTTCAAGCCGCCTGCAAAAATGCTTAATCCAAGCACCAGCAGCAGGTTGCCGATGATGGAACCGGTCAAGCTCGCCTTCACCATATCGAACAGCCCTTCTTTGACGAGAAAGATGGCGATGATCAGCTCGGCTGCGTTACCGAATGTTGCATTCAGAAAACCGCCCAAGCGCTGGCCGGCATAGTGGGCGACGCTTTCCGTCGCTTTCCCCAGGAAGCCTGCCACAAAGATGACGGAGATGGCTGCGAGAACGAACTGAATCGTCGAATCCCAGCCCCCGTAGTGGGCGATCCCGCTCAGGACGAAGAATGCAATCAGTAGAAAAGGGCTCAACCATTTTTTCAATTTTCGACACCTCGAGATATGTAGGATGAACATTCTTTCTCAATATACCCAAAACATGCTAAGTTGTAAACAAATCGGCCTTCCGATATTTGCTTTTGATTCCCGTAGGATTTACAATAATTGATAATGAGGCGAAGGAGGAAGGGGAATGACTGAACAACTTCAATTGGAGTCCGGAACGATCCGGATCGCAGATGATGTCGTATCGAAAATTGCCGGATTGGCTGCGCTCGAAACCCCTGGCATTGCCGCCATGTCGGGCGGATTGTCGGAAGGCTGGGCCAAGCGCCTGAGCGGCAAAAACGTGCAGAAAGGCGTTACCGTGGAGGTCGGGCAGCTCGAAGCCGCGATCGATTTGCGGATCATCGTTTTGTATGAAACCCCGATCCACGAGGTATGCCGCATGCTGCAGCAAAATGTCCGCACGGCGGTGGAAAGCATGACGGGGCTGCGGGTCGTGGAAGTAAACGTCAAGGTCGAAGGCGTCGCCTTCAAGGACGATGAAATCGAGGACGTTACGACGCGCGCGAAATAAAGCGGCTAAACAGAGCCGACAGGACGGCATCACCTTGGATCGAACCGAAAAAAAGAGACTACACGGATCTCCGGTAGTCTCTTTTGATTTGCACGGACTTGACGACTTCCTGTTTGGCAGGCTGGTTCACCGATCGCGAAATGCTCAGCATGATTCCCATGGCAAACATCATGATCAGCAGGGAGCTGCCTCCGTAACTGATGAACGGAAGGGTAACCCCGGTCAAAGGGATGGTCTGCGACACCCCGCCGATGTTGACGAAGGCTTGGATCGCGAACAGCCCCATGACGCCGATCCCCACGAGCGTTCCGAAAGGATCGGGACACCTGAGCGCGATGATGATGCCCCGCCATAGAAAATAGACGTAGACCAGCAGGAACAGGCTTGTCCCGATAAAGCCGAATTCCTCCGCCATGACCGGAAAAATAAAGTCGTTGTACGGATTTTTGATGTAATTCAGCTTTTGGATGCTTTTGCCGAAGCCGGTGCCGGTCACTTGGCCGTTCCCGATCGCGGTCAAAGACTGAATCAGGTTGTAACCCGTATCTTCGGGATCCTGGTAGGGATCGATCCAAGCCATGATCCGTCCCATCTTGTAATTGCTCGACTGCGTCTGCGGCGCATCGCTATGCGTGATCGATTTGATCAGGGAATTGGCGCCAAGCACGAGGCTCGCTCCCAGAACGACCAGGAGGAACGAGCCGAGCATATGTTTCAGGCTGGCGCCTCCCGCATAAATGATGAGCGCGCTTGTCGCCACGAGGATCAGGGTGGAGCCCAGATCCGGCTGCATCATGATAAGCCCGGCCACGAAGCCGACGATGACCATGACGGGAATATAACCCGTCCGCAAATCCCTGAAGCGCTCTCCCTTTTTGACGATCAAAGCGGAAAGATACAGGATGATCGTGATTTTGGCGAGCTCCGTCGGCTGGATCCCGAGTCCGGCGATCTGCAGCCAGCTGCGGGCGCCGTTGATGCCGCTCGTAAAGGGCACGAGCACCAGCAATATCACGGTGAAGAAAAACATCGGCACGAACAGCTTTTTATATTTGGTGTAATGGATGTTCATCGCCACAAACATGACAACGGTGCCCAGGATGGCCCAAATGAACTGCTTTTTCGTGAAATAAAGCGGGTCATGATTGAATTTCTCGCTGGAAATGGTGAGGCTTGAACTGGCACTAAACACCATCACCAGCCCAAAACCGACCAACAGAAAAGTAAGGATTAGCAGCTGAAAATCCGGTGCCCCTCTTTTCCTCAGTTGGGGTTTCTCTTGAGTCATAAAGGGCCTGCCCTAAGCTTCCAGCGCAGCTTTGAATTGCTGGATTTTTTGGTTGGCGACGTTAAGAATTTTGGAAGGAATCGGCGTCTCGTATTCCAGCCCGTGGGGGAATGTCGCTTTTCCCATGTAAACGGCTTCGATTTCGAGCACGGCGTGCGGCTTTTCCAGCTTTCCTTCGACGGCGCGCGTGTTCATGCGCAGGAAATATTCCGAGTTCGTGTCTTTATCCTCGATTTTATAATCGTATGTAGCCCGGGTGTATTCCCACTGCCAGCGCACGAATCCCGTTTTTTCAGCTACTTCGTCCAAAAATGCCAGGTCGCTTTTCAGACCGACAAGTCCCGTATTTTCAAAAATCATCCTACAAAATCCTCCCTTTAATTGCCTGTAAAGTTCTTTACTCATGATATTATGTTTCAAGCGCTTGTGCAAGCTTTGTCGGCGCGCGGTCAGTGTCAAGCTAGCGTGGGCAGTCATTTAAGATGCCTGGAACGCGAACCCCGAAGGAACCTCTTCCTTGTAAGCGCTTTGCTTCGTTCTTTCATCAAACACAAGTGATTTGTCAGAATTTTTTGCCGTTATCCGCGAAGTGCTTTGAGTGCCATACCCGTTGTGCTGCTTTGCTTCGGTCCTTGCAGCATGCGAATCATTCCAGCGATACAACCCTTGACCGGTTGCGTCACGTTCTTGAGCAATTGCCGCATGTTTATCGACTGCTGCGGCGTTGCCTGCTTACTCGCTTGTCCTTCAACCGTTCTTACCACCGTGCCCGCTTCTTGAATCCTCATCATCGTCCTCAGCATCGCCCTGACGCCTCGCTCACTCCAACTGTACCCGCCACGCTTCGTCCGCTTGGCGAATATACGCATCTGCGATTCCGCGCTTCCCATCGGGCGCATGCCGCTTGTGTCGATCCCCTTCGCCTGGAGTGTTTTTCGGTAGTCGTCCAAATGCTTCTCATGCCGCTTTAGAAATCTTTTATACGGCTTCCAATCCTTCCGGTTCTCTTCCGCTATCTCTTGCTCCGACACGCCTTCCAGGACCGCCATAAGCGCGGCTGCATCCTGTTTGGCCAAAGACCGTCTCACGGTCTCCCACACCTGCGGCAAATGACCAACAAAGCGTTTCAAATCACGCGCCACATGAAAGCGGTCCAGCATGTACAGACATTGGTGAAAGTAGGATGTACATTCCCCGATCCACGCCGCGCCGTCTCCGTTCACCACAAGCCACGTGTTCTCGTCGATTTCGTAACGCTCCACCAGAAAGTCCCCGAACCCTTCCCAGAAGTCGCCGCCGCTCGTATGCAGGTAATGCTGTTTGTTCTTCAGCTGTACCCGCTTGCCGTTCTTCTCCCAGCCTTCGTGTACGACTGCAATTGCGTTCTCCATCCCGCGCTTTTTGCTCCGCTGCAGCTTCGTGTACAGCCCATCCACTTCCACGAACAGCACGCGGGCAGCGCGCCGTTTCACCGCTGGCATCGGCTGTTGCGCACGCTCCATCAGTTTTTCCCTGATCGCTTGGTGGCTCAGCACATTGTAGCCCAAAAGCTGCTCCAGCCGCTTTGCGCTGTCCCGGTACGACGGTCCTTGGCTTGCGAATGCGATTGCTGTCTCTTCCAAATGCGGACTGACTTTCCCGCGCCCTTCGAATTGCAACAGCTGATCCAGCAGATACACGTGTTTGCCGCTTCTACGGTCACAGTACAATCTCCGCTTAAAGCGCACATTCCCGAACACTGTGTTGACGCTTGTTTCACGCTCGTCCTTTACTCGATAACGCTCTCGGTCCCGTTGCTCCAGGATCTGCTGATCCAGCGCCTCCAGCACCTGCTTCATCGCACGAGCGAATTCCTCCTGCATTTTCCGGAAAATCCATTGCTCAATCTCTTTCATCGTCGGCATTATTGTGGTAAAGTGGCTCACAGGAGCTTCCTCCTTCTTGGTGTGTTGTGCGTCAAACATCACTTTACCAAGGGAGAAGCTCTTTTTCTATATCCGCTTTTTCCAATTCCTACACCCACAGAGATTTTACACTATCCGGCGCGCGGGACATACCCCGTCCGGCCGGTTTCTGCTACAATGGAAAAAAGGCATTGTGGCCGGAGAGCGGAAAACAATGCGGTAGACATTCTTTTTGGCGAGAGGACGTGTGTACATGAAAGAAGAGGAAATACTGGACGCGCTGCAGCCGCAAATGGTGGAATGGAGGCGCTTTCTGCACCGAAACCCCGAGCTTTCGTACCATGAACGGAAAACGTCGCAGTTCGTGGCCGGCAAGCTGCGGGAGCTCGGGCTGGCCGTATCGACCGGGGTGGGCGGCGGTTACGGCGTCGTCGGCGTTTTGACAGGCGGCAAGCCCGGCAAAACGGTGGCGCTCCGGGCCGACATGGACGCACTGCCGATCCAGGACGAAAAAACATGCGAATATGCTTCGGGGGTAGCCGGCGTGATGCACGCATGCGGCCATGACGGCCACACGTCGACCCTGCTGGGCGTCGCTGCTTATTTCAGCCGGCGGCAAGCGGACGTTGAAGGGGAAATCCGCTTTATTTTCCAGCCGGCGGAAGAGGTTTGTCCGGGAGGCGCCCGCGGCATGATCAATGCCGGCGTTCTCGATGGGGTCGACGTCATTTACGGGGTCCATTTGTGGACGCCGTTTGTGGCCGGGACGGCGGCAAGCGCGCCGGGACCGCTCATGGCGGCGGCCGACGAATTTTTTATCGACATCACGGGCAAGGGCGGGCATGGAGGCATGCCGCACGTGACGGTCGACAGCGTCGTGGCGGGGGCGGCGGTCGTCATGCAGCTGCAAAGCATCGTCAGCCGGACGGTTGATCCGCTGAAGCCGGCGGTCGTGACGATCGGCACCATCCAGGGCGGCAGCGCGCAGAACGTCATTGCGGAATCCTGCCGCATTACGGGAACGGTCCGCACCTTCGACGAAGAGACGCGCCTGCTTATCCGCAAGCGGATTGAGGATATCGCCCGTCTGACGGCCGAAACCTACGGCGCCAAGGCAAACATCGAATATCTTATGGGATATCCGCCCCTCGTGAATGACGAGGAGGAAACCGGCCGTTTCTTCCGTGTGGCGCCGGGCGTGTTCGGAGAAGGGCAAGTCAGCGAGTGCGCCAAAATCATGCCTGCCGAGGATTTTTCGTATTACCTGGAACGGGTTCCGGGGTGCTTCATGTTCGTGGGAGCGGGCAACGAAAGCCTTCAGGCGGTTTATCCGCATCATCATCCCCGGTTCGATTTCGACGAATCGGCGATGCTCGCCGCGGCCAAGCTGCTTGTATCGATGACGCAGTCCTATCAGGGCTGGGAATAAGCGGAGGCGGGTTCCGGCTTAACGGCACCGCAAAATGCAGAATAGTCTGGGGATCTTTGGGAAAACATAAAGGTATCCGAAAAACGAAGTTCACTTCCTGCGTTAGGAGGTGGACTTTTTCCATATGGAAAGGAGCCGAAGATGAACGATCTTAAAGCCTGCATCGTCCAGCGCGACCGGACGGTGCTGCTGGAATGCGCCCATCCCGGATTCGAGGCGGCTCGGGAGAAGCTTGCCCGGTTTGCGGAGCTTGTGAAAAGCCCCTCCGCTTTCCATACCTACAGAATTACGCCGCTATCCTTATGGAACGCGGCCGCTTTGGGCAGCACCGCCGAAGACATTGCCGCCGACCTGGAGTCGATTGCGCGGTGGGGGCTGCCGGCGGGACTGCTGCAGGAAATCCGCGGGCTCGTGTCAAGGTACGGCAAATTGATGCTGGAAAGGGAAGCGGACGGCGAAGGGGACACGCTTTGCCTGACGGCTGCCGACAGCCGGCTTCTGGACGAAGCGGTCGCCTCCCCGGCATTGTCGGAACTTGTGCTCGACCGCATCTCGCCGGTCCAAGCCCGAATTTCGGCCGCGGCGAGGGGCCGCCTTAAACAGGAGCTGATGCGCTATGGGTTCCCCGTGCTGGATTTGGCTGGGTATCACGAAGGCCAGGCGCTGCGGCTCCAGTGGCAAAATGGCGGCGAAGGAAAGCCGTTTTCCCTCAGGAGCTATCAGACGGAAGCCGTTGAGGCGTTCGAAGGCGTAACGGGCAGCGGCGGCAGCGGCGTATTGGTTCTTCCCTGCGGGGCAGGCAAGACCATCATCGGCATCGCCGCGCTTGAAAGACAGCAGTGCGAATGCCTCATCCTGACGTCGAACACCACTTCCGTCGAGCAGTGGATTCGCGAATTAACCGAAAAGACGACGCTGAAGCCGGATCAAGTGGGCCAATATACCGGCGAACGGAAGGAAGTGAAGCCGGTTACCGTCGCCACGTACCAAATTTTGACCCACAGGCGTTCCAAGGAAGGCGAATTCGAGCATATGAAGCTGTTTAACGAGCGGAACTGGGGGCTCATCATTTACGATGAAGTCCATTTGCTGCCGGCCCCGGTGTTCCGTGCGACGGCGGAAATCCAAGCCACGCGCAGGCTGGGACTGACGGCGACGTTGGTCAGGGAGGACGGATGCGAACAGGACGTCTTTTCGCTCATCGGTCCCAAACGGTACGAAATGCCATGGAAAGAACTTGAGGCCAAAGGCTGGATCGCCCGGGTCGAATGCAGCGAAATCCGCGTTCCGATGGATGCCGCGCTTCGGGAAAAGCATGCATACGCCGAAGGCAAAGACAAATTCAGGCTTGCCGCGGAGAACCCCGGCAAAACGGCAATCGTCGCCGATCTGCTGAAGAGGCATCCGCAAGGGGGCGTTTTGGTGATCGGGCAATATCTGGACCAGCTGCAAGCGCTCGCCGCCGCGATCGGCGCGCCGCTCATCAGCGGCAGGACGCCGCAGCGCCAGCGGACGGCTTTGTTTGCATCGTTTAGGAAGGGGGAAACGCCCGTGCTCGTCGTGTCTAAGGTAGCGAATTTCGCCGTAGACCTTCCGGACGCATCGGTCGCGATCGAAGTGTCGGGGAGCTTCGGATCAAGGCAGGAGGAGGCGCAGCGGCTAGGCCGGATTTTGCGTCCGAAAGCGGGGGACAACCGGGCGTATTTCTATACGCTCGTGACCGAAAACAGCAAGGAAGAGGAGTTTGCCGTCAAACGACAAATGTTCCTCGTCGAGCAGGGGTATGAATATGCGGTCCATTCCGCAAGGGAGGTGCGTTCGGGAACATGAGCATCAACGATTCGTCCGAATGGAATGAATGGCCCAGCCAGCTCGCCGAATGCGAGGCCGAGCTGTTAAAGGGGCTGGCCGGCCGTTTTGCGGGTCAGCCGTTCGGCGAGCCGGCATGGGAGGAAATCGGCGGCATGGCCCGCAGCGGGGCGGAGCTGAAGCTGTCGTTTCTCCGCCTCCGGAAACGCGGATGGGTCCACGCCGTCAAAAAAGCTTGGGGCGAACGGCTGTATTACATTCCGGCGGAAAAGCTGATCCGGCTGCTGCCGGCTTTTTATGCCCCGCCATGCGCAGGCGCCGCCGCATCAGGGCTTAATATCCGGCGGGAAGCGGGCCCCGGACTCGCGCTGGACCTGCTGCATGCGCTGGCCTGCGTCGCGGACCAGGGGCTTCCGCTGACCGCCAAAGGGACGGTGCACAAAAAAAGCTTGCAGAAGCTGCAGGAGCCGCTTTTTTTAAGCCATGAACACGTAAGTCGGCTCTCCCTTCAGTATGCGCATCAAGATACGTACGAACCGGCCATTGCCGTCGTGCTCGACCTGCTGTTATGCATGGGATTCATAACGGATAGGGACGGAGCATTCCGGCTTGATGAGCAACGCCTAGGTGAATGGCTCAGCTTGTCCGAGCATGAAATGAACCGCATTCTGCTTCGAACCGCGATCGAGCGGTACGGGCCAAACGATGCCGGCATGCAGCTGTTTCGGTATTTCATTTGCCTCCTTGCAACCCCCGAACGGGAATGGATCGACGTTCCGGCGCTGCTGCGGTGGATGGAAGGCGAAGGGATGCTGAATGCGGCGGATGCAGCGGGCCAAGCGGAAGTTTGGCTTTGCGCTCTTGCCGGATTCGGCTGGGGAGACGTGGCGGAGGCGGATAACGGAGATTGCGCATTCCGGTGGACCGTCGACTCCCGGCGTTTGCTGTTTGAGGACGGCGGAGAAAACGGGGAGGACGACGCGCGTTTTTACGTCCAGCCGGATTTTGACGTCATATGCCCTCCCGGCGTCCCGTTTTATCTGCGCTGGAAGCTGCTGGCCTGTACCGAATTGGTGCAATGCGACCGGGTGTCCGTGTACAAACTGACGCGGGCGGGTACGGCCAAAGCGGCAGAAAAGGGGTTCGGGGCGCCTCAAATATTAAGCATGTTGGCCCAAGGCTCCGCCGCCGAAATTCCGGCGCATGTCGCGGCAGCGGTGGAGCAGTGGGGCAAGGAAATCGGCCGGACCCGGTTCGACGAAGCGCTTCTGCTGTCCTGCATGACCGAGGAGGAAGCCGACCGCATCGCCGCGCATCCCCGGCTCGAAGGTGAGCTGACGCGGATCGGGCCCAAACACTTTATGGCCAAAGCCTCCGAAACGGGCAAAATACGCAGCATGTTGGAAGGCATAGGGCTGGCTCCGCTTAAAAGGGTCGGCAACGGCGACGGTAAGCCCCCCGCGTATCCGCTGATCGGCGATGAACCGAAGCCGGAAGCCCGGGAGCGGTTGATGCCGGGTCGTTATTACGAGGCACAAGGCCTCGTCTATTCGGGCCGCAACGTCCGTTTTTTCGATCCGGATCACGACATTCCCGAGCCGGTTTCCTTGTTTCCGGGATATGAGCGGCTTCCGGCAAGATGGCTTCAAGATTTCCGGAGCTACCACAGCTCCACCGCGCAAAGCATCGTCGAGCAGGCTCAAAGCTGGCAAACCCGGGTTTTGCTGAATCTGGGGGGGAAGCGGGCGGAATTCGCTCCGACGGCGGTATATTCGGCTCCCTGGAGGGCGGAGGGCGTTTTGCACGATTTGGAAACCGGGACGTTCGAGCGGCGCGAGCTTGCGGCCGAAGACCTGGGAGAGCTGAAACTGATCGTTCCCAAGCTCGACGGGGAGACGACGTAGTGCCGAAATCCCTCTTCTTAAGGAAGACGGGTTATGATATGATAGAAGAGTCCACTTGACGACAAGTGGAACTTTTAAGGAATTGGGATGAATTTTCATGAGCGTATCAGAAGTGCAGACAATGGACATGGCTGCCGTACTGATGAACGCCTATGAATTAGGCGATATGATCAATCAGTCCGTCGAGGTGTCTGATTATTTATATTGGAAGCAGCGCGTTGACAGCAATCCTGAAATCCAGGAGCTGGTCCGCCTGCTTGCGAAGAAGAAAGAGCTCTTCGAGGAAACCCAGCGTTTCGGACACTTCCATCCGAACTACCACAGCGCGAAGGATGAGGTGAAGGCCGTCGAGGAACAGCTGGATCAGTTTGAGGAAGTCGTACGCTTTAAGCAAGCGGAAAAGGAGCTCGACGATCTGCTTCACCAGATGTCCGAAATGATTGCGTTTTCCGTATCGGACACGATTAAGGTGCCAAGCAACGATCCGCTTCCGAAACGCGGCTGCGGCGGCGGGGGCAAATGCGGCTGCGGCGGTTAAGCTGTAGACAGGGAACATAAGCGAGGTGGGAAAAGATGTTTGCAGAACGGACAGGTTATATTATATGGGTGACGGATGTCAAGGCGGCCAGAAATCTTGAAAAATACGGAACCGTTCATTATATTTCGAGGCGCATGCATTATGTGGTGATGTACGTCAACGCGGATCGGGCCGAAGAAACGGCCAAAAACATTCGCAGGCTTTCCTATGTGCGAAAGATTGAGCGCTCCTACCGCAACGAGATCAAAACGGAATATACGAAAGACGTTCCCGACAAAACGAGATTTTACGGCCTATAATATCGAAAGGGGCCCGTTCTTTCAGCGGGGATGACCCCGGTTTCCCATCGAACATAAGACGTTTTTTCGCAAAAGCAGCCTAACGGCTGCTTTTTTTTATTCCGCGCTCCGGAAAGCAGCTTCTACGGGGAGGTCCCGGGCGGTCGAACGTTTCGAACGGGACGGGAGCGGATTGCGGCCTTCGGGGCATGCCTTGTTTCAAGCTGCCGATATTTAGTCGGAGAGCCATCTGGAATTCTATTAATTTTAAGACTTTTTTACTTGTGCAACCCGATGTTGTGATGTAATATAATAGGTAAATATATCTAGACTGAAAGTCCTATGTGGTGGAGAGTGATGTTCCATGCGCGACAGAGGAATGGAAAGGTGGACCACCTATGAACCATTCTACGTTGTCCTGGGCGATAAAAAGGTTGCTGACATCGTCATAACCAATCATGCAAAAACGAGATATAACGACCGCATCGAGCGCGGGGATCACCAAACGGACGACATTGCGGCATGGATGTGGGAATGCCTGAAACAAAGCCGGATGCTCCCCTATTACCGGAATGAACAGGACGTTTATCTGATTGACGAGGATTTGGTCGTCGTTGCGGAATTTACCGAACTCGAGGGCGAATTTGACATCAGCGGCAATCCTTTGCATAAAATGATCGTGGTTACGTTTTTGGGACGGATGTCCGAAACGATCGAATTAAGAGATTTGAAGTCCTATTATTCCTGGCTGCGCCATTCCCGAAGAATGACGCTCATCAAAAACACCCGAAAACGCAGATAGATTATTTACATAACGGCTGTATGGCAGGCATGGATCCGACTCTTTCGGATGCATGCCTTTTTTACGGTTAGGCTCGCGAATCCTTGCTTATATTAAGGAAGTTTCCCGTCGCGCAAGATCCGTTTGCGGTTGATTTGGCGGCAGCTGTCCGAATCCTTTACAATAAATACAAGACAAAACGATGTGGAGGAATGCTCAATGACTGTTGCAACGGAAACATGCGACCTGCATACGCACACGCTGGCGTCGGACGGCATGCAGAGCCCCGTGGAAAACGTCCGGCTTGCCCGGGATAAGGGGCTTGCGGCGATCGCCATCACCGATCACGATACGGTCGCGGGCGTGAAGGAGGCGATGGAAGAAGGCGTCCGCAGCGGCGTCACCGTCGTCCCCGGCGTCGAAATCAGCACCCGCGCAAGCGGAAAAGACATTCATGTGCTCGGGTATTACGTCGATTGCGGGAACGAACTTTTTCTGCAGCGGCTGGCCGACCTGCGGAATACGCGGGACGAACGCAACGCGAAAATGATCGCGAAGCTGCGTGAGCTGGGCGTGGACATTACGATGGAAGAGGTTATCGCCGGGCTCGGGAGGGAACTGGGTCCCGATGAGACCGTTGCCCGCCCGCATATAGCGGACGTGCTGGTCGGCAAGGGATATGCCCGCGATATGCGGGATGCGTTTGACAAATATTTAGGGGAAGATGCCCCTGCGTACGTTTCGGTTCCGCGGATTTCGCCGGGTGAAGCGTGTTCTTGGATCCGCGAAGCTGGAGGAACCCCAGTGCTTGCCCACCCGGGAATTTACGGCGACGATGGGCTGGTCAGGGAAATATTGGAACAGGCCCGACCAGCGGGCATCGAGGTCTTTCATTCGGATCACGGGCCCGAGGACGAGAAACGCTATCAGGCCATGGCGGATCAATACGGGCTGATCGTGACGGCCGGCTCCGATTTCCATGGGGCAAGGCAGGGCGTCGTGTTCCACGGCGAGATCGGTAACCGGACGGTTTCGGCAAAGGTGCTTGAACAGCTCCGGCAAGCGTCCGCAGGTTTCGGGTTAGGCTAAAAGAGACTCATCACGGAAAAAAAGCTGCGCGTTTCTGCTTGGGAAAGCAGGAGCGGCAGCTTTTTTTAATGGGTTCCGGCATTCGTGATTATTTCAGCGCGTTGGCGAGACTTTTGATCCGTTCCTCATCCGGCGTGATGACCAGCGTTTTTTGATGGTCGTAGATGACGAATCCGGGTTTGGCCCCGTTTGGCTTGTGGACGTGACGGATCAGGGTGTAGTCGACGGGAACGCTGCTGGATTCTTTCGCCTGGCTGTAATAAGCCGCAAGCATGGCCGCTTCCTCGAGCGTCCGGTCGCCGAATTCGCTGCTGCGGATCACGACATGGGAACCGGGAATGTCTTTCGTATGCAGCCAAGTATCCCCCGAGGCGGCCAGCTTGTTGGTCAAATATTCGTTTTGCAGGTTGTTTTTGCCGACGTAAATTTCGACGCCTTCGGACGAGGTGAACACATGCAGCGTCGGACGGTCGTTTTTTTTCTTTTTCTTCGTCTTTTTGCTGCGGTCGCGGAGGTAGCCCTGCTGGATCAGCTCCTCGCGGATTTCGTCGATGTCGCTCATGGACGCGTAGGACAGCTGCTGCAGCAGCTCGTCCATGTAGCGGATTTCTTCCTTCGTTTTCTCCAGCTGCTCTTGAATGACGACGAGGCTGTTTTTGTATTTGTTGTATTTTTTGAAATACCGCTGGGCGTTATCCGACGGCGTCAGCAGCGGATCGAGCGGGATGGAGACCGTCTTTTGCTCCTCATCGTAAAAATTGACGAGTTCGGCCGTTTTGTCGCCTTTTTGGATCGTATGCAGCGAAGCGAACAGCAGCTCTCCGTAAATCCGGTACCGGTCGGCATCGTCCGCCTCGGCCAGATCCTTGTGCAGGTGGTCGAGTTTTTTGATGTTTTTGGAGCGTTCGTTTTGCAGGAAACGAAGCAGGTCGCTCACCTTTTGCTTGACCGTGTCCCGTTCGGCTTTTTCCCCGAAATAATCCTCCATGCAGGCGCTGATCGAGTCGTAATGTTTGATCTCGTCCGCAAGCAGCGTCAGGTTGACGGCGGAAAACACCATTTTGCCCTTGGCGTTCGCTCCGGAGACCGGCTTGTATTCGTGCTTTCGGACAGGCTCCATCACGGAGGTGAAAGCATCCCATAAGGCGGCGCACCGCTCATACGTTTCGTCCTCGCTCGCTTGAGGGTCAAATGCGGCACCCGTCCCGGCACGGTGCGCGATTTCCTGGGCGACCAGCGGACTCACCCCGCTGAACGTATCGACGATCCAGGCAACGGGGTCCTGGGCGCCGGAGCATTTGACGAAAAATTCTTTGCGGTCCGCTGCCAGCGGGTCGAGCTTATGTTGCTGCGGCGGTTCGGTGTAGGCAAACCCCGGCATGACGATCCGGTAGCTGCTGATGCTGGGCGTGACGTGATGAATGCCGTCGAGGATGGTTTCGCTCGAATGGTCGGTCAAAATGATGTTGCTGTGGCGTCCCATCAGCTCGACGACGATTTTTTTGGTGGATACGTCCCCGAGCTCGTCGCGCTGGCGGACCGTCAAATGGATGATCCGCTCCATGCCGACCTGGCTGATGTCTTCGATGATCCCGCCCTCGCAATGTTTGCGCATGAGCATGCAGAACATCGGCGCTTCCTGCGGATTCATGAAACTCCGCTCCGTAAAATGCACCCGCGGATACGTCGGGTTTGCCGACAGCAGCAGCTTGGCGTTGCCCTCGCGCGTGCGCAGGTGCAGCAGAAGGTCGTGGTCTCCGGGCTGGTATATTTTGCTGATGCGGGCTCCCCGGCATTTTTCCAGCTCATGCACGATCGCCCTTGTTACGATTCCGTCCAATGACATGTTTTATATTCTCCCATCTATCATTTATGTAAGCCGTTGGCTTGATTGCGGTTGATGATCCGGATTTTGCGTGATTCGGTACGGCCGATCGACGGATTGCCGCAAAATCCTCGTTCCAAAAACCCGTCCTCTCTATGATGCCATAGTTTGCCCAAAAACTTAAGAGGCCGCTTCTGTGATATTTCAGGCCCTGTCCGAATACATTTACGTTAGAACAGGTGGAAAAGCTGTCGGCCACTTGCCGGCGGCAGCACAAAGAGCGGGAGGGAAAGGGAAGCATGGAACAAAAAGCATGGCATCAGATGAATGCCGAAGATCTGCAGCAGGTTCTGGGCGTCCAGCCGCAGAGCGGCCTGACGGAAGAACAGGCTGACGAGAGAAGGAAGCAGCACGGGAGCAACGAGCTGTCCGAGGGCAAAAAGATCTCTTTATTCGCGCTGTTTTTGAACCAGTTCAAGGATTTTATGGTACTGGTGCTGATGGGGGCCACGCTCGTGTCCGGCCTGTTGGGCGAATATCTGGATGCCGTTACGATTATTGCCATCATTTTGCTGAACGGGGTGCTGGGATTCGTCCAGGAATTCCGGGCCGAGCGTTCCCTGCGCGCGCTGAAGCAGCTGTCGGCTCCGTCCGCCAAAGTGCTCAGGGAAGGCAGGGTCGTCTCGATCCCTGCGAAAATGCTTGTGCCGGGCGACGTCATCCTGCTGGAGAGCGGCGACCGGGTTCCCGCGGACGTGCGGTGGCTTGAAACGAGCAGCTGCTACGTCGAGGAGTCGGCGCTGACGGGCGAATCGGTTCCGGTCGGCAAGCACAGCCAGGTCATATCGGAACCGGAGGTGCCCCTGGGCGACCAGAAAAACCTCGGATTCATGGGCACGATGATGACCCGCGGCACGGCGAAAGGCATCGTCATCCGGACCGGCATGGATACGGAAATGGGCAAAATCGCGGACCTGATCCAAAATACCGACGCGCAGCAAACGCCGCTGCAGCACCGGCTGGAGCAGCTCGGCAAACTGCTTATTATACTTGCCTTGGGTCTGACCGTCATGGTCGTGGTGGCAGGCATTTTGCATGGGCAGCCCCCGGTCAGCATGTTCCTCGCGGGCGTCAGCCTTGCCGTCGCCGCCATACCGGAGGGGCTGCCGGCCATCGTGACGGTCGCTTTGGCTCTCGGCGTGCAGCGCATGATCAAACGAAAGGCCATCGTCCGCAAACTCCCTTCCGTGGAAACGCTGGGCTGCGCGTCCGTCATTTGTTCGGATAAGACAGGCACTTTGACCCAAAACAAAATGACCGTCACGCGGCTTTGGGTCGGCGGCCGGGATCTGGAAGTGACGGGAGACGGCTATGCGCCTACCGGCCAGATTCTCGAAAAGGGAAAAACCATCGACGTCCGCAACGATCAAGCCTTGCGCCGGCTGCTGCAAATCGGCGCGTTATGCAACAACGCGGAAATTTACGAGGTGCAGCAAACGGAGCCGAAAGGCAAACGGAAAGGAAAAGAGGAGCCTGCCGGCCCCGTTTGGGGGCTGAAAGGGGATCCGACCGAGGGCGCGCTCATCACGTTGTCCTCCAAAATGGGCATGACCCCGGAATCTTTGTCCGGTTTGTACAAGCGCGACCAGGAATTCCCTTTCGATTCCGAGCGCAAGCTGATGTCCGTCGTGGTCAGCCACCAGGGCGGCCGGCTGCTGTGCACGAAAGGGGCTCCGGACGTCCTCCTGAACCAGTGCGCTTACATATTATGGGAGGGCAACGTGGTGCCGTTCACCGCGACCTTGAAGCAAAAAGTGCTGGCGGCCAACGAACAGATGGCTTCGAACGCGCTGCGGGTGCTTGGAGCCGCTTACCGCGAAGTCCGGGCGCATGATGCGTTAAGCAGCGAAAAGGAAGCCGAAACCCAGCTCGTGTTCGTCGGTTTGGCCGGCATGATCGATCCGCCCCGGCGCGAGGTGCGCGACGCGATCAACACCTGCCGCCGCGCCGGCATCAAAACGGTCATGATTACCGGGGACCACGGCACGACGGCCGAAGCGATCGCGCATCAGCTAGGCATCATGCCCCGCGGCGGGCTGGCCATGTCCGGACAGGATCTGAACCGGATGGACGACGCGGAGCTGGATGCGAAGGTGGACAACATTTACGTCTATTCCCGCGTCTCGCCGGAGCATAAGCTGCGGATCGTCAAATCGCTGCAGCGCAAAGGCCATGTCGTGGCCATGACGGGCGATGGCGTCAACGACGCCCCGGCGATCAAAGCCGCCGACATCGGCATCGCCATGGGCATTACGGGAACAGACGTGACGAAGGAAGCTTCGGCGCTCGTGCTGAGCGACGACAACTTCTCCACCATCGTGGCGGCCATCGAGGAAGGGCGGAGCATTTACGAAAATATCCGCAAATTTATCCGCTACCTGCTGGCGTCGAACGTCGGCGAAATTTTGACGATGTTTTTCGCGATGATGCTGGCGCTGCCGCTCCCGCTGCTCCCGATCCAGATTTTGTGGGTCAATCTGGTGACCGACGGCTTGCCGGCGATGGCGCTTGGCGTCGATCAGCCGGAGAAGGATTTGATGGAGCATAAACCGCGCGGCGCGAGAGAAAACATCTTCGCGCGGCGGCTCGGCTGGAAAATCATCAGCCGCGGCTTTTTGATCGGGTTTTGCACGCTGGGCGCCTTCTGGCTGACGCTGCGGGTCGACCCGGGCAATGCCGGACAAATCGCCAAGGCGCAGTCCGTTGCGTTCGCGACGCTCGTTTTGGCGCAGCTCATCCATGTATTCGACTGCAGAAGCTCGCGGTCCATTTTCCACCGGAATCCGCTGCAAAACAAGTATTTGGTGCTGGCGGTGCTCTCTTCGGTCGTCCTGATGCTCGGCGTCATGTACATCGAAGCGCTGCAGCCGATTTTCAAAACGGTTCCGCTCGGGTTCCGCGAATGGTCCATCTCGATCGTGGCCGCAGGCATCCCGACCTTCCTGATGGGCGCAGGCAGCGTATGGGGCGGCCGGCGCTCGAAACGCAGACGTTTCGTGGCGAAAAGTACAAATATTTCGGCATAAAGTTTATACAATTCCGCCATGCCTTAAGCTATGCTTAGGAGCAGTAAAACAAGCAAAACTTAAGGAGTGGCACCATCCGATGGAATTTACGAAAATGCATGGTCTTGGCAATGACTTTATTGTGATATACGGCGAGCAGGCTCTTCCGGGCAATGCGGCGGAGCTTGCCGTCAAGTGGTGCGACCGCTATTTCGGGATCGGAGCCGACGGGCTCGTCTACATCCTGCCGTCCGAGCGCGCCGATTACCGGATGAGAATCATCAATTCGGACGGAAGCGAGGCGGAGCAATGCGGCAACGCGATCCGCTGCGTGGCCAAATACGTGTACGACCACGGGTACGTCCAAAGGGAAGAAATTACGATCGAAACGCTCGGGGCGGGCGTGCAAAAGGTCGTCATCCAGGCGGAGAACGGCAAGGCCGCCACGGTAACCGTGGACATGGGCGAGCCGGTGCTGGCGGGGCTGCAGATCCCGACCACGATCGACTCGACGCCGGTGGTGGACGTGCCGCTGAAGGCGGACGGGGAGACCTTCCGGTTTACGGCCGTGTCGATGGGCAATCCGCACTGCGTGATTTACGTCGAGGATGCGGTCCGTTTCGATCTCCATGCCTGGGGGCCGAAGCTGGAAGTCCATCCGTATTTCCCGAAAAAAGTGAACGTCGAATTTGCGACCGTAGTGGACCGGAAAACGATCGACATGCGCGTTTGGGAGCGGGGAGCGGGTCCTACCCTTGCCTGCGGCACGGGAGCTTGCGCGACGCTCGTTTCTTCGGTGCTGAACGGGAAGACGGACCGCGAGGCGGAAGTGCGGTTGAAAGGCGGAAGCCTCTTCATCAAGTGGAATGAGGAGGACAACCGGATCTATATGACGGGTCCTGCCGCGTTCGTATTTACGGGCGAAGTCTCGGCCTGATGCCGAAAACGATAGCCGAAAGCTTGCCGGAGCCCCGGGATGGGAGCCGCCGGCAAGCTTTTTTCTTTTGAGGGCGCATCGATCGGATGCGAAAGCAGCTTGCGTCCCGGCTTCAAGCGCCGTCCTCTTTTTTTGAATTCCCTGCGAACCAGTGGGAATTTGAAGGCATTTGTGATACATTAGATGAAAAATACGGGTTGGGGGAATAGTTGATGAAGCCGGATTTGCGAGTGGCATTGGACGATAAGGTGCTTGTCGGGGATGGGGCGATGGGCACGTTTCTATATCAAATGGGTTTTCCTGTGGGGATTTCATACGAGGAGCTGAACTTAACCTCTCCGGAGGTGATCCGGGACGTTCACCGGCGCTACGCTCAGGCGGGCGCGCAGGTGTTGGAGTCCAATACGTTTTCGGCCAATTACGATAAACTGTCCAAATACGGCCTGGAATCGAAGGTCAGCGAAATCAACCGGGCGGGCGTGCGGATTGCGCGCGAAGCGGCCGGCCCGGGCGGCTACGTCGTCGGGGCCGTCGGATCCATCCGCGGCGGCAAGCGGACGAATATTTCAAGCGGCGAACTCAAAAAGTATTTCGAGCAGCAGCTGCAGGCGCTCCTCGCCGAAGGCGTGGACGGCGTCATGCTCGAAACGTTCTACGACGTGGAGGAATTGGTGCTTGCCTTATCCATCACGCGCCGTTTAACCGACGTTCCCGTCATTTGCCAGTTTGCGGTCGAGGACGTCGCCAGAACCTTGGACGGATACTCGATGCCCGACGCTTTCCGGATCGTGCAGTCGGAAGGCGCCGACATCATCGGCTTTAACTGCCGCACCGGGCCGAACGGGATTCTGAGCGCGATCAAGGCGCTTGACGGCCGGCTCCCGGCGCCGGTGTCGGTTTACCCGAATGCGGGCGTCGCCGATTACGTGGACGGGGAATACCGCTACGGGGCGGGACCGGAATATTTCGGCCAGATGGCCGTCCAGTTTGCCGATTTGGGCGCCCGCATCATCGGCGGATGCTGCGGCACGACGCCGGCCCATATCGAAGCGATCGCCAAGGCGCTCGCGGAATACGTGCCGCAGCCGGCCGTGTACGAGCCTATTCCCGAGCCGGAGGCCCCGCTGACCGTTCGCGAACCGGAACCGGAAACTCCTTCGGGCAGCCGGGAACCGAACCTGGTCGAATTGGCCAAGCAGCGCCACACGGTCATCGTCGAGCTTGATCCGCCGCGCGATCTGGACATTTCGAAATTCATGAAAGGCGCGCACCGGCTGAAAGAGGCCGGAGCCGATGCGCTTACGCTCGCGGACAATTCGCTTGCCGTGACGCGCATGAGCAACATGGCGCTCGGCCATCTCGTTCAGGTTGAAACCGGGCTGCGCCCGCTTGTCCACATCGCTTGCCGCGACCGCAACCTGATCGGAACCCAGTCGCACATGATGGGGTTCGACGCCCTTGGCATCGACCATGTCCTGGCCGTGACCGGAGACCCTGCCCGCTTCGGGGATTTGCCCGGCTCCAGTTCGGTATACGACTTAACGTCGTTCGAAATCATCCGGATGATCAAGCAGTTGAACGAAGGCATCGCCTTCTCCGGCAAACCGCTGAAGCAAAAAGCGAAGTTCGTCGTAGGCGCCGCGTTTAATCCGCACGGCAAGCATCTGGACAAAGCGGTGGCCCGGCTCGAACGGAAAATCGCCGCAGGCGCGGACTATATCATGACCCAGCCGGTGTACGATCCGGAGCTGATCCGGGCGGTAGGCGAAGCGACGAAACATCTGGATACGCCGATCTTTATGGGAATCATGCCGCTGGCGAGCGGAAGAAACGCGGAATATTTGCACAACGAAGTGCCCGGCATTCAGCTTTCGGACGATGTCCGCAGCCGGATGGCCGGACTTGAAGGGGAAGAAGGCAGGGCGATGGGCGTTCAAATCGCGAAGGAGCTTCTCGACGTCGCGATGGATCATTTCAACGGAATCTATTTGATGACTCCGTTCATGTTGTATGAAATGAGCGCCCAGCTGATCGAGCACGTATGGGCAAGATCCGGCCGCCAATTGTCCCCCTTGTTTCGTTGATCGTAATCAATTACAATAGTGTAATGGATGTGGTGCCGATGTCTTTTAGCATGACCGGATACGGTCGATCTGCCCTTCAGCATGGAGGGCATAAAGTGGTATTTGAAGTGAAGTCCGTCAATCACCGCTACTGCGAAGTCGTGCTTCGTCTGCCGCGTGAGTGGACTTGCTTCGAGGACGCTTTGCGGAGAACGGTGCAGCAATACGTCAAGCGCGGGCGCGTCGATGTGTTCGTCACGAAGGAAGAGGGCGACGATCATGCTCCGCATGCCTTGCTTAACGAACATGCCGTGAAGATGTACTTGAAGGCGGCGCAGGATCTTTCACAGCGTTACGGCCTCGACGGCGAACTGACTGTGAAGGATTTGTTGTCTCTGCCCGACGTTTGGATATCGCCCGAGCACGGAGCCTCGCCGGGAGAACCCGACGTGGACGAGTGGGGGCCGGTTCTCGAAAAGGGACTGCGGGCCGCTTTGGAAGGACTTGCGGCGATGCGAAGCATGGAAGGCAAACATTTGGCGGCGGACGTGGAGCAGCGCTTAAGCAAGCTTCAGGCCCTGCACGCCGAAATGCTGCAGCTGGCGCCTACAGTAGTCGAGGATTACCGCAATAAGCTCAAACAAAGGCTGTCTGATCTTAATGACGGTTCGTTTGCCTTTGATGAACATAAATTTGGCATGGAAATTGCAATTTTCGCAGACCGTTCCAATATAGACGAGGAATTGATACGTCTGCAGAGCCATTTTGAGCAATGCAAGGGTTTGCTTCGTGCGGATGAACCGGTCGGAAGAAAACTGGATTTTCTGATTCAGGAAATGAACAGGGAAGTCAATACGATTGGATCGAAGGCCAATCATCTGACTCTGGTAAACCGTGTTGTCGAAATGAAGGCGGAGCTGGAAAAAATTCGCGAACAATTGGCCAATATAGAATAAAAGGCGCTTTCGACATAAAACAGACAAGAGTCAAATGTATAGGGGGAAGAACCTGATTATGGCAATCAAACTCATTAACATCGGCTTCGGGAATATTGTATCGGCTAACCGAATCATTTCCATTGTAAGCCCTGAATCAGCACCCATTAAACGAATCATTCAGGAAGCGAGAGACCGTCATATGTTGATCGACGCGACATACGGACGCCGGACCCGTGCCGTAATCATTACGGACAGCGATCATGTCATCCTGTCCGCCGTACAGCCCGAAACGGTGGCTCACCGTCTGTCCAGCAAAGACGACGATCATGACGAATAACGAGTTGGGGAGTATTATGTCAAAAGGATTATTGTTTGTATTGTCCGGACCATCCGGAGTTGGAAAAGGAACCGTCTGTACCGCCTTGAGAGGCAAACTTCCGGAACTTGTGTACTCCGTTTCGGCCACGACCCGGAGCCCGCGGCTCGGCGAGGAAGACGGAGTGAATTATTTTTTCAAAACCCGCGAGCAGTTTATGAATATGATGCAAAACAACGAGCTGCTGGAATATGCTGAATACGTAGGGAACTATTACGGCACTCCGCGCGATTTCGTGGAAAAAACGCTCGAGAGCGGCAAGGACATTATTTTGGAGATCGAGGTGCAGGGCGCGCTGCAGGTGAAAGAGAAATTCCCCCAAGGCGTCTTTATTTTCCTGCTGCCGCCGTCCCTGGACGAGTTGAAAGACCGCATCGTGGGCCGCGGCACGGAGAACCAGGCGACGATCGACCACCGGATGTCGGTGGCGGTTGACGAAATCGGCCTGATGGAGCATTATGACTATGCCGTCGTCAATGACGAGATCGATTCCGCGTGCAAGCGAATAGAATCCATTATCGTAGCCGAACATTGTAAGGTGAAGCGGTAGGGACTAACGGCTTGCAACATATTTTACTTTGGACAAAAAGAGGTGGCAGTAACGTGTTGTATCCTTCGATTGATGAAATGATGAACAAGGTCGACAGCAAGTATTCGCTGGTGGTCGCTGCATCGAGACGCGCCAGACAGCTGCGCGAGGGAGAAAAAACCGAACTGAAAAACCCGCGCTCCCATAAGTTCGTGGGCGTGGCGCTTGAGGAAATCTACAACGACCTGATCAAGATCGTGCCTGAGCCCGAAGCCGAAAAGGACGAAATCAAAAAACCTTAAGGCCCAAGGGACGCATGGAACGAAGTCGGCCTTCAGCGGTTGCTTCAATTCAATCTATAACCGAAGGGGGAGACGGCATGTTCTCCTGACCTTCGCGTCCATAGACACGGGAACGAATACAACCGCAAGGTTGTATTTTTTTTAAGAACCCTCATGAGCGGTCTTCATACAACTGCAATTGGAACCCCGCAAAGGATAGGAACAAGATTGGCATACAGTCTCCGCTTTGTGGGGATGTTTTTTCTCTATTCCGAAGCGAAAGAAGGCGGTTAACATGTTAAACGGAAAAACGATCGTGCTGGGCGTTACCGGCGGGATTGCGGCTTATAAGGCGGCAAGCCTGTGCAGCAAGCTGGTCCAAAAAGGAGCGGACGTGCATGTCATCATGACATCCTCGGCCAAGCAATTCATCACGGAGCTGACGCTGCAAAGCTTGTCCAAAAACGCGGTGTTCAGCGATACGTTCGACGAAAGGGATCCGGCGGTCGTATCGCACATCCGTTTGGCGGATGCGGCCGATCTGGTGCTGATCGCACCGGCAACGGCCAACATGATCGGCAAGATGGCCCACGGTCTGGCGGACGACATGCTGTCGACGACGCTTCTCGCGACGACTGCACCGGTCATGCTTGCGCCGGCAATGAATGTACATATGTACGGGCATCCTGCCGTTCAGGAAAACATGAAAACGTTGGAGCGGCGGGGCGTCATGATGATCGAACCCGGGGAAGGGCTGCTTGCCTGCGGTTACGTGGGCAAAGGGCGGATGGAAGAGCCGGAAAGCATCGTGGCCGTGGTGGAGAAATATTTTGCGGACAAGGAGCAGGCCGGGCCCGGTCTTTTGCAGGGGAAAAAGGTCGTCGTGACTTCAGGGGGGACGATCGAACGCATTGACCCCGTCCGTTATATCACCAACGATTCCTCGGGAAAAATGGGATTTGCGATCGCCGAGGCCGCGCGCGCGATGGGAGCCGACGTGCGTTTGATCTACGGGCGGACCGACGTGGCGCCTCCGGCGGGGATCGATGCCGAGCACGTCCAGTCTGCGGAAGAGATGTACCAGGCCGTGCTGAAGCATTTTCCGGATAGCGACCTGATCATCAAAGCCGCCGCGGTGGCGGACTATCGTCCGGCGGTAGCGGCGAGCAGCAAAATCAAGAAAAAAGGCGACACGATGACGCTGGAGCTCGTTAAAACGGTAGACATTCTGGAAACGCTCGGCAAAAGCAAAACCCATCAGTTTTTGATCGGGTTTGCCGCGGAAACCCATGACGTCGAAGCGTATGCCAAGGATAAGCTGCGCCGGAAACATTGCGACCTGATCGTCGCCAATGACGTGACGGCGGAAGGGGCGGGCTTCCGTTCGGATACCAACATCGTGCAGGTGTTTGACGCGGACGGGTTGGTCGAAAAGATGCCCGTCATGACCAAAAACGAAGTGGCGCGGAGGCTGCTCGCGATTGCGGCCGAGCGGATGAGTGAAGCGGGGAACCGATGATGCTTCCGCAAGTGGCAAAAGTCATCGTCGATGTGCCGGTGAAGGATACGGACCGTCCGTTCGACTATTTGATTCCGGAATCGATGCGGTCGTGGCTTGAAATCGGGAGCCGGGTCGGGGTTCCGTTCGGCCACAGAACGGTTCAGGGGTTCGTGGTCGATCTGCAGGATCGGCCTTCGCCCGGCGGAATGCGCCTGAAAAACATCCAGGAGGTTCTGGACGTCGTGCCTCCGTTATCTCCCGAACTCGTCAAGCTTGCGGAATGGATGAGCCAAAAATACGCCTGCCGTTTCATTACCGCGCTTCAGGTCATGGTGCCGACGGCGCTGAAGGGCAAGGCGGAGCGGTACATCTCGCTCGGGGATCCGGAAGGGCAGCCGGAGGAAGAGGACGAGTATTCGCTGGTGCGTGTCGTCGCCGAACCGACGGAAGAAGCAAAAACGATCATGGCCTACGTCGCGCAAAAGGGAGAGGTGCCGGCCCAGCAGCTCAGCCGCATATTCCCGGGTAGCGCCGAAACGATCAAATCGCTGCTGCGAAAAGGAATTTTGCAGGAGAATCAGAGCATCAAGGACAAGCTGCAAAAGAAAATGCTCAAAGCGGTCGACCTCGCCGTCGATCCGGACGAGGCGTTGGCGGCGCTCCCGCAATTTCCGGCCAAGGCGCAGCGGCAGCGGGAAGTGCTGCAGTTTATTCTCGAGATGAAGGAACTGCTCCCCCTTCCGCTTAAAGAGGTGCTTAAGGCGCTTCAGGTCTCGGCGGCCACCGTCAAGGGGCTTGCGGACAAGGGGTTCGTTGCGATCGAGGAGATGGAGGTGTTCCGCGACCCGTATCGCGGACGCCGCTTCAAGCCGACGGAACCGCTTCGCCTGAACGACGAGCAGCAGCATGCGTATGACCGGATCGTCGACTCGCTGGATGCACGGCGCCATGGGGTTTTCCTTTTGCACGGCGTCACCGGCAGCGGCAAAACCGAAATTTATTTGCAGACGATCCAGCACTGCATCGAACAGGACCGGCAGGCCATCGTCCTTGTCCCCGAAATTTCGTTGACGCCCCAAATGGTGGAACGGTTCAAGGGGCGCTTCGGCGACCAGGTCGCAGTCATGCACAGCCGCCTCTCCGGCGGCGAGCGTTACGACGAGTGGCGGAAAATACGCGAGGGCAAAGTCAAGGTAGCGATCGGGGCGCGTTCCGCCATTTTTGCGCCGTTCGACCGGATCGGACTGATCATTATGGACGAAGAGCATGAGACGTCTTACAAGCAGGAGGAAAGCCCCAAATACCACGCGCGGGACGTCGCGGTCAAAAGGGCCCGGCAATATGGGGCGGCCGTCGTGTTGGGATCGGCGACGCCATCGCTTGAAAGTTATCATGCCGCCCGGTCCCAGGCGAACGACGAGTTTGCGCCCATGCTGCTGGAAATGAAGCGGCGGGCGCTCGGCAACGAACTGCCGGCGGTGCAAATCGTCGACATGCGGGAAGAGCTGAAGGAGGGCAACCGCTCCATGTTCAGCCGCTCCCTGCATCAGGCGATCGAAACCCGGCTCCAGCGCGGGGAGCAGATTGTGCTGCTCCTCAACCGGCGCGGCTATTCGACCTTCGTCATGTGCCGCAGCTGCGGTTACGTGGCGGGTTGTCCCGAATGCGACATATCCCTTACCTACCATCAAAAATCGAATAATCTCCGCTGCCATTACTGCGGTTACGCGGAGCCCGCGCCGTCCGTCTGCCCGGAATGCGGAAGCGAACACATCCGTTATTTCGGGACCGGCACGCAGCGGGTCGAAGAGGAACTGGCCAAACTGTTCCCCGGCATCCGGGTCATTCGGATGGACGTCGACACGACGACGGAAAAAGGATCGCACGAAAAGCTGCTGAAGCAGTTCCGCGACAAAAAAGCGGACGTCCTGCTCGGCACCCAAATGGTCGCGAAAGGGCTGGATTTTCCGGACGTGACGCTCGTTGGCGTCATTACCGCGGATTCGGCGCTCAACCTTCCCGATTTCCGGGCGGGGGAAAAAACGTTCCAGCTGCTGACGCAAGTCGCGGGAAGGGCGGGAAGGCATCAGCTGAAAGGGGAGGTGCTGATCCAGTCCTACACGCCGGACCATTATTCGATCATCCATGCCAGCGGCCATGATTATCTGGCTTTCGTCAGGGATGAGCTGAAGCACCGCCGCAACCTGCATTATCCGCCGTATTGCCGGCTGATCCTGATCACGCTGACGCATGAGCAGCTGCCGCTTTTGGTGCGCATGGCGGAAAACATGGTATCCGTGCTTCAGGGAAAAGCAAGGCAGCGCGGCTGGTTCGGCAGCTTGGACCGGCTGACCGCCGACGCGTTTGACGTGCTGGGACCGGTGGCTTCCCCCATTCCGAGGATAAAAAATAGATACAGGTTTCAATGTATGGTAAAATGGCGTGGGAATATCGATGCCGTCGGCCTCGTCCGCGAATCGGCCGAGCAGCTGGAAGAGACGGCGCATAACCAGCAGCTGCAGATCAGCATTGACGTAGACCCGCAAATGCTGATGTAATCTGCGCGGCATGCGTTGAAAGCGAAATGAAAACCATTAGGATTACAAGATCCGTACATGAATAAGCATAAGGAAGGTGTCATCATGGCAATCCGCATTATCGTAAAAGAACCCGATGCCGTACTCCATAAAACGGCAAAAGAAGTAAAAGAGATCACCCCGAACGTAAAAAAACTATTAAACGATATGGCCGATACGATGTACGACGCGGAAGGCGTAGGCCTTGCGGCGCCGCAGGTGGGCATTCTGAAACGCCTGATCGTCGTGGACGTGGGCGACGAACACGGTTTGATCAAGATGGTCAATCCGGTCATCGTCGAGAAGGAAGGCGAGCAATTCGGACCGGAGGGCTGCCTGAGCATTCCGGGCTACAACGGCGACGTTCGCCGCGCCGAGAAGGTAACGGTCAAAGGGCTGGACGAAAACGGCAACGAGATCACGATTACGGGCACGGGGCTTTTATCCCGCTGCTTCCAGCATGAGATCGACCATCTGGATGGCGTTTTGTTTACGGACATCGCTGAAAAAGTGTACGAATACGTGCCTGAACGTTCCGGAAGGGAGTAATGCTTCATGAATATCGTATTCATGGGGACGCCGGCTTTTGCCGTTCCCAGCCTGCGAATGCTGCTTAGCGAGGGATACAACGTCGTGGCCGTGGTCACCCAGCCGGATCGGCCCCAGGGGCGCAAAAAAGTGCTGACGCCTACGCCGGTCAAGGAAGTCGCTTTGGAACACGGCATTCCCGTGCTGCAGCCCCAGCGCATGCGCAGCCCCGAAGCGGTCGCGGAGCTTGCGGCCTACAAGCCGGATTTGATCGTTACGGCCGCGTACGGACAAATCCTCCCGAAAAGCGTGCTGGATCTTCCGGCGAACGGCTGCGTGAACGTGCACGGATCGCTTCTTCCCAAATACCGGGGAGGGGCTCCGATCCAGCGCTGCATCATCAACGGCGAAACCGAAACGGGAATCACGCTGATGTATATGGCCGAAGGCCTCGATACCGGGGACATGATTGCCCAGGTCAAAGTGGTGATCGACGAGGAGGACACGTCCGGAACGTTGTTCGAGAAGCTCAGCCTTGCGGGCGCGGAGCTGCTCAAAGAACAAATGCCGCGCCTCTCAAACGGCCGCGTCGAAGCCGAAAAGCAGGACGAGAGTCTCGCGACGTACGCGCCGAATTTGAAGCGCGAAGACGAAAAAATCGATTGGAGCGCCTCCACGCGCGATATATACAACCAAATCCGCGGGCTGGTGCCTTTTTCCGGCGGCTTTGCCTTGTGGAACGGCGAGGTGTTTAAGGTGTGGGCTTCCCGGAAGGCCGACAAGGCGTCGAAGGACGCCGCTCCGGGAACGGTTCTGCAGCTTGCCGAGCAGGGGATCGAGGTTAAAACCGGAGACGGCTCCCTGTGGCTGACCCGGGTGCAGCCAAGCGGCAAAAAGCAGATGGATGCGGCAGAATTCGCGCGCGGCAAAACGATGGCGCCGGGGACGGTGTTGACGTGAGTGCAGGAAAACGTCAGGGCAAGCCCGCCGCTTCGGCGCGGGAGGTTGCCCTCGATGTGCTGACGCGGGTCGAAGAAAACAAAGCCTACAGCAATTTGCAGCTGAATTCGGCCCTGCAGCGGGCTTCTTTGCCGCGCGAGGATGCAGGGCTGGCGACGGAGCTGGTCTACGGGACGATTTCCCGTCTGAATACGCTGGACTATTTTTTGGAACGGTTCGTCACGAAAGGCATCCAGAAGCTGCAGCCATGGGTCCGGAATTTGCTCCGGCTGAGCTTGTACCAGCTGATGTACCTGGACCGCATTCCTCCCCACGCCGCCGTTAACGAGGCGGTCAATTTGGCCAAGCGCCGGGGACATCAAGGAATATCCGGCATGGTGAACGGGGTGCTTCGCAGCGTCCTGCGCAGCAAAGACCAGCTGGTCCTGCCAAGCGGCCTGCCGCCGGCGGAGCGCATTGCGCTTGAACATTCCCATCCGCTGTGGCTGGTGGAACGTTGGATCGAAGAATACGGGGAAAGCGCCGCCGAAGCCATATGCCGCGCGAACAACGAACCGCCCGCGGTAAGCGTGCGGGTGAACACGACCATGGTCAGCCGCGAAGGCATGCTGGCCGAGCTGGAACAAGCGGGCGTAAAAGCCGCTCCATCGGCCCTTTCCCCGGAAGGCATCTTGGTCTACGGCGGCGGCAACATGGCCCTGACGGACTGGTACCGGGACGGCCAAATTTCGATCCAGGACGAAAGCTCGATGCTGGTCGCCGGCGCCGTCGCTCCCGAACCGGGGATGCGGGTGCTCGATTGCTGCGCCGCTCCGGGCGGAAAAACGGCCCATATGGCCGAGCTGATGAAGGACCGGGGCGAAATCGTGGCCAATGAGCTGCATGAGCATAAGCGGAAGCTGATCGAAGCCCAGGCGGAAAGGCTCGGTTTAGGAAGCATCCAGGCGGTGACGGGCGATGCGCTCGAGCTGGCCCGTCGTTATCCCGCGGATTCCTTCGACCGGATTTTGCTTGATGCCCCTTGCTCGGGACTTGGCGTCATCCGGCGCAAGCCCGATTTGAAGTGGACCAAAACCCCGGACGATATCGGCGAAATCGCCGCCCTGCAGCGGAAGCTGCTAGATTCGGTTTCCTCCCTGCTGCGCGTCGGAGGCATCATGGTATACAGCACCTGCACGATCGGACGGGAAGAGAACGAACAAGTGGTCCGCCATTTTTTGGACACCCATCCGGGGTTCGGGCTGCCGGAGGATTCCGGCGGGACTTGGGGCAAGCTGCATTCGGACGCCGAAGGGGCGGGCGTGCAGATCATGCCTCAGGATTACGGCAGCGACGGTTTTTATATCGCCAGAATCCGGAGATTCTTTTAAACCGTAAAATCGCAAGGTATAAAGAGATGGTACAGCCTATTGATCCCGCTCGGCCTAAGCTTGGCGGGTTTCTCTTTTACCGCTACTTTTATTTGTGTTAAAATAGGAAGAATGAGAAACAATATGCATATGAATGATAAAGACAGGTGTGGTGAAATGAAGCCTTTTATATACGATTTGAACCTGGACGACCTCCAGGAATGGGCCAAGGAAAACGGCGAACCCGCGTTTCGCGCCGGCCAGATTTTTGATTGGCTTTACGTGAAAAGGGTGAATAACTTTCAGGAAATGACCAATTTGTCCAAGGAGCTTCGCGCGAAGCTGGAGGATCAGTTCGAATTCGTGACGCTCAAGGAAATTACCAAGCTGGAGTCCAAGGACGGAACGGTCAAGTTCCTGTTCGGCCTTCACGACGACCATGCGATCGAGACGGTCATCATGAAGCATAACTACGGCAACAGCATTTGCGTGACGACCCAGGTCGGCTGCCGCATCGGCTGCACGTTTTGCGCTTCGACCTTGGGCGGTCTCAAGCGGAACCTGACGGCCGGCGAAATCGTCGCCCAGGTGGTTCAGGCCCAAAAAATACTGGACGAAAAAGGCGAACGCGTCAGCAGCATCGTCATTATGGGCTCCGGGGAGCCGTTCGAAAACTACGAGGCCACGATGAAGTTCCTTCGGATCATGATCCACGAAAAAGGGCTGAACATCGGCCAGCGCCATATCACGGTGTCGACGAGCGGCATCGTGCCGAACATTTACAAGTTCGCGAATGAGGATACCCAGATCAATCTGGCCATTTCCATCCATGCTCCGAACGACATGCTGCGCTCCAAGCTGATGCCGGTCAACCGCCGGTATCCTTTCGAGGACGTCATGGAGGCGCTGCGGTATTACCTCGCGAAGACCGGCCGCCGCATCACGTTCGAATACGCCCTGATCGGCGGCGTCAACGACCAGCCGGAGCATGCGGCCGAGCTGGCGAGCGTGCTGAAGGACATGCTGTGCCACGTGAACCTGATTCCGGTCAACCACGTGCCTGAACGCAAGTACGTCCGTACCTCGCGCAACGACATTTTCAAGTTTCAAAGAGTACTCGCGGAAAACGGGGTCAATGTAACGATCAGACGGGAGCAAGGCCACGATATCGCGGCTGCATGCGGACAACTGCGTGCGAAGCATATGGAGTTGAGGTGAGTGAAACTTGATTAAAACAGTTCATGCCAGTAACATAGGCCGCGTCCGATCGGTAAACGAGGACTCGGTCTGGATTGGCCACCTTTCGCAAGGGTATACGATCGGCATCGTCGCCGACGGGATGGGCGGGCATCAGGCCGGAGACACGGCAAGCCGCCTTGCCGTCGACACGATTGCGGAGGATTTGTCGACGCTGGAAAAAGGGATGTCTGAAGAAGGTTTGAGCGCGGCCGTCAGCGACGCGATCCTGCATGCCAACGACGTCATTTACAATGAAGCATCCAAAAATGAAAAATATCACAATATGGGTACGACCGTCGAGGTGCTGCTGCTCCAGGAGCGTTCCGGCGTCATCGGGCATATCGGCGACAGCAGAGCCTACAAAATTGTAAATGGCGAAGCCATTCAGATTACGGAAGACCATACGCTTGTCAATGAACTGTATAAAAGCGGCCAGATCAGCCTTGAGGAAATGAAAACCCATCCGCGCCGCAACGTCATCATGCGCGCTTTGGGCACCGATCCCGAGGTGTCCGTCGATCTGTATCCTGTCACGCTGTCTGCCGGAGAGGTGCTCCTTCTGTGCAGCGACGGGCTCAGCAGCCTGGTAAGCGGCGAACATATCGCCCAGATTTCAGGCATGCAGAACGTTTCGCTGGAAGAACGGGCGGACCGTCTCCTGCAGCTGGCACTTCTCGCCGGAGGCGATGACAACATTACCGTCGCCCTGTTTGAACTTCAACAAGATGAAGTCTCCGGGCAAAGCATAAAGGAGTGGGATTCATGATCGGACACGAATTGGGCGGCCGTTATGAAATTATTGAACGTATCGGCGGCGGCGGGATGGCCCTGGTCTACAAAGCCCATGATTTGCTATTGGGCCGCAACGTTGCCGTCAAAGTGTTGCGCCAGCAGTTTGTGCACGATGAGGAGTTTATCCGCCGGTTCCGCCGCGAGGCGCAGTCGGCCGCTTCCTTGTCCCATCCTAACGTGGTCAGCATTTACGACGTGGGGCAGGAAAACGAAATCCATTACATTGTCATGGAATACGTCGAAGGCCATAATCTCAACGAAATCATCAAGGAACGCGCGCCTTTGCAGGTGGAAGAGGCCGTCCGGATTGCGTCCCAAATTTGCGATGCGCTGGATCATGCCCACCAGAACCAGATCATTCACCGGGACATCAAACCGCATAACATCTTGATCGGCCGGAACGGCAGGGTCAAAGTGACGGATTTCGGGATCGCCCGCGCGGTCACGTCGACGACGATTACCCAAACCGGTTCGGTCGTCGGTTCCGTGCATTATTTCTCACCGGAGCATGCCAAAGGCGTGACGACGGGAGAGAAATCGGATTTATACTCTTTAGGCATCGTACTTTATCAAATGCTGACGGCTCGGCTTCCGTTTCTGGGAGAAAGCCCGATCAGCGTGGCGCTTAAACATTTGCAGGAGGAGTTCGAGGAGCCGCGCGAAGTGAATCCCCTCATTCCGCAAAGCGTCGAAAACATCATTCTCAAATCGATGCGCAAAAATCCGCAGGAGCGGTACCAGAGCGCCAAGGAAATGCTGCATGACCTGGATACCTGCCTCTCCCCGGAGCGCAGGAACGAGGAAAAGCTCGACTTTTCGGACGTGGACGACGAGGATCGTACCCGCGTCATTCCGGCGATCAAACCGCAGCATATCGGTCCGACCCCGGTGAGGTCGAGGCAGGTTCCTTCCGAAGACCGGGAGGAGCGCCATGAGCCCTCCGCCCCGGCCGGCAAACGAAAAAAATCAAAAAAGCCGATTCTTTGGATTAGTTTGACGCTGTTGCTTCTGATTGCCATGGCGGCCGTCGTGTTTTACGTGAATCATAAATTGGTCGTACCGAATGTGACCGTGCCGAAAGTCATTGGCCTGAAGGAAGAAGATGCCCGCATAAAGCTCAATCAACAGGGAATCGAAGTCGATCCGAACGTCATTCGCGCATATAAGCCGGGAGTGGATGAAGGCATCGTATATAATCAGAGCCGAAGAGAGGGGACAGAGGTCAAAAAAGGGTCGCTCGTTCAAATTTCGGTCGGAAGCGCCAAACCTTTGAAAAAGATGCCTGACCTCAAGACGTTACCGGTTGATGATGCGTTAAAGAAACTGTTCGATCAAGGGTTCAAAGAGGATAATATCGACACCAAAGAGGAAAACAGCGATAAGCCGGCTGGCACCGTCATTTCCCAGGCGCCGGGCGCCAACGCCGATGTCGATCCCGATAAAGATCACGTCACCCTGACGGTCAGCAAAGGACCGAAGCAGGTGCAGATGCCGGACCTGATCGGCAAAAAGCAGGACAAAGCGGCGAAGATGCTGGAATCGGCGGGGCTCAAGCTGGACCCGAACATCCAGCAGGAAGCAAGCTACACGGTACCGAAAGGCACGGTCATTGCCCAATGGCCGTACGATCCGGGCCAGCTGGCCGATCCGGATGAGAAAATTCAGATTACCGTAAGCTCGGGGTATCCGGCCGACGCGATCAAATACACCTATAACGTCCCTGTCCTCCCTGAGGAGGAAGGCAAAAATACCAAGGTCCGCATCGAATACGCGGATGCTTCCACCAACGGGGAAACGAAAGAATGGGGAACCAAAAACATCAACTCGATGCAGGTATTCCCGGTCGAGGTGGTGGTCGGGCCGTCCAAAGACGCCACCGTCAGGGTCGTCCGCAACGGCCAGCTTTTCGACACCTATACCGTGTACTACACGGATGTGAAGAACGGTACGGTTCCTGATATCGATATCGTCCTTCCGAACAATACCGGGGATGAACAGGACATTCCGGAGAATCCCGCGGATGAAAACAAAGGCGGGGACGAAACGACCGGGATGACGCCTCCGGGCTGGAAGCACGGCAACCCGGGCAAGGGCAATAAAAAGAAAAACGAAAACGTAATTTATCAACAAAACCATTAAGGCCGCCCTCAGCGGCGGTCCTTACGGAGAAAGTGAGGCCTTTCATGTATGCCTGAAGGAGTTATCGTGAAGGCGTTAAGCGGATATTATTATGTCAAACCACTCGAAAACGGAATGGCGGCTTCGGGAGGCGGGGATGCGATCCAATGCAGGGCGCGCGGCATTTTTAAGAAAAAGGGCGTGACCCCGCTGGTAGGGGACCATATCCGGTATTCCCATACGGAAAACGGAGAAGGCATGGTGGATGAAATTTTGCCGCGCCGCTCCGAGCTGATCCGTCCCCCGGTCGCCAACGTGGATTTGGCTGTTCTGGTATTTTCGGTGCGCGAGCCGGATTTGAACCTCCAGCTGCTGGACAAGTTTCTGGTTCATATCGAGCACGCCGGTCTTGATACGGTCATCTGCTTGACCAAACAGGATCTTCTGGCCGAAGCGAAAGGGGAGGACCCGGTCGCTTTGGTCCAATCGCTGTACGAAAATATCGGATATCAAGTCATCGTATCGAGCTCACGCTTAGGGCTGGGAACGGAACTGCTGACGGAACGATTGAAGGGGCAAATCAGCGTGTTTTCGGGGCAGTCGGGAGTAGGCAAATCGTCTTTGCTGAACCGGCTCGTTCCCGGACTCGAGCTGGAAACGAGCGCGATCAGCATGAAGCTTGGACGGGGGAAACATACGACCCGCCATGTGGAGCTGATCGAGCTTCCAGGCGGCGGCTTTGTGGCGGATACGCCGGGCTTTAGCCAGCTGGACTTTTTGGAACTGGGCGTCGAAGAGCTCTCGACCTGTTTTAGGGAGTTTGCCTCTTTGGCCGAGGGATGCAAATTCCGCGGCTGCAGCCATACCCATGAGCCGGGCTGCAAAGTTCGGGAGGCCGTGGAAAATGGAAACGTCGCAGCGAGCCGCTATGAGCATTATGTGCAGTTCTTAACGGAAATGAAAGATAAAAAGCGGAGGTATTAACGGAAATGATTAAAATAGCGCCATCGATATTGTCAGCAGATTTTGCCCGGTTGGGGCCGGAGGTAGCGGCTGCGGAAGCGGGAGGAGCGGACTGGATCCACGTGGATGTCATGGACGGGCATTTCGTTCCGAACATCACGCTCGGGCCGGCCATCGTCAGCGCCATCAAGCCGCATACGAGCCTGCCTCTCGACGTTCATTTAATGATCGAGCGTCCGGAGGCATACATCGCTGATTTCGTCAAAGCCGGCGCAGACGTAATTACCGTTCATGCCGAGGCTTGCACGCATTTGCATCGGGTCATCCATATGATCAAGGAACACGGAATCAAAGCCGGGGTTGCCATCAACCCGGCCACTCCGGCTTCGGCCATCCAGGAAGTGCTGGAGGACGTGGACTTGGTGCTTGTCATGACCGTTAACCCGGGTTTCGGAGGACAAGCCTTCATTCCGCGTACGGTCCATAAAATCCGCCAGATTCGCCAATGGCTGAACGAAGCTTCGCGTTTTGACGTTCATATCGAAGTCGACGGCGGCATTACGAGCGAAACGGCGCCTCTGGTTGCGGAGGCCGGCGCGGATGTGTTGGTCGCAGGCAGCGCCGTTTACGGCAAAGAGGACCGCGAGGCGGCCATTCGGGCCATCCGTTCCAGCGCGCAAAAGGGATAAACGGATCTGGGCGGTTTCACTTGTCTGCCTGTGTCATAGGTCATGCTTTTGGTGCATACATTGGTTACATGAGCAGGGTTCTCATGTAACCTTTTTTTTGTTCGTTTCTGCAGTGAACGCGCTAAAGGCATACCATACGCGATAAACATGAGAATATGGGGAGGGTGGAATATGAAATTTTATACGTTTAAGCTGCCAAAGTTTTTGGGAGGATTCGTAAAAGCTCTTTTAAACACATTTCATAAAAGCTGAAGACTCCTTATGGTATGCCGCTGATGCAAAAAAACCTCTGACGCAAGGCGGCATGATTCACACCGAATAGGGCCAAAGGCATTAAAAAAGCACCTGCTGTTAAACAAGGTGCTTTTTGCTTATATGCTATTCTTAAGGTCTAAGAAAGTGTAAATCGTCCGGAGGCTTGTCTAAAGTTATAGATTCCGCCTCCTGTAAGCGGTTCGTCTTCGGTAAAAAGACGTTTTCTTAAGAATACAGAATGCAGGGCCTCAAGCTGCGCAGCATGCGACGATTCTGTATTCGCAAGAAAAACCCCCGCGCAGGGCGCGACTTTCATAACGTAAGTACGACGAATTACACGCGGGTAACTTTACCGGATTTGAGCGCACGAGTGCTCACATAAACGCGCTTAGGTTTGCCGTCAACAAGAATACGAACTTTTTGCACGTTCACGCCCCAAGAACGACGGTTACGGTTGTTAGCGTGAGATACATGGTTACCGCTTCCTGGCTTCTTGCCAGTCACATAACATTTGCGAGACATAGATTACACCTCCTTGTTCCAAACACCTGCATAAAACAATACTTGTATATCATATCACAGCAAAAAATGCTTCGTCAACCGCCAGCCAAAAACATTTATTTCTGGTGTCTCTTATAGTACAATGATGAATAGCCCATAATGGTTTAATATGGGACGCTTCATTATATATGCATTATCGGGAATTTTGTAAAATCATGAACGAAATTGGCGAAACGAAAACGCGGATACGACGTATGTATAAGGACGCCATTAGCTAGGGATCAAGCTAGGAAGGGGATTTATCATTGAGTAAGCGTTCTTTGAATGGGACAGATTTTACCGCAATGGTATTGGCCGGAGCGGAGCAGCTGCAGCAGCATGCAGAGCATGTCAATTCTCTTAATGTATTTCCGGTGCCGGACGGCGACACGGGAACGAACATGAATCTGACGATGAGCGCAGGTGTGACTGAGTTAAAAAGAAATCATTCCGACTCGATCGGACACAGTGCGGGGGTTTTGTCCAAAGGACTGCTGATGGGTGCGCGCGGAAACTCCGGCGTTATCACATCCCAGCTTTTCCGGGGGTTTGGCCGCTATGCCGCGCCTTACGATGAACTGAATGCAATGCAGTTTGCAGCGGCCCTGCAAACGGGCGTGGACGCTGCGTATAAAGCCGTCGTGAAGCCTGTGGAAGGCACGATTTTGACCGTTGCCAAGGAGGCTGCCAAACATGCCGTATTTTGCGCGCGGCGGACGAACGACGTTACCGAGCTGATGGAGCAGGTGCTTCTCAAGGCGCAGGAGACGTTATCCCAGACGCCGGAGATGCTGCCTGTACTGAAGCAGGTCGGCGTCGTGGATTCGGGGGGACAAGGTCTTGTATATATTTATGAAGGCTTCCTCCGTTACCTGAAGGGAATCCAGGGGAATGCCGAGTTTGCGGGCGCCGCGATCGCAAGACAAGCACCGGCGGCTGCGAAGCCGGAGGCGGCATCGGCGGTTTTGAACTCCGCTGCGCACGCGTTTGCGGAACGGCCGGAGCTGGCCCAATCCAAAATCGAAACCGAAGACATCGAATATTTATACGATATGGAGTTTTTCATCAACCGTCAGCTTGGCGGCCAAGCGGCATCATTCGACGAGGATGAATTCCGGAAAGCGTTGTCAATAAATGGGGATTCCATCATTATCATTGCGGACGACGAACTGATCAAGGTTCATGTCCATTCCAAAGCGCCGGGCGACGTGCTGAATTTGGCGCTTCGTTACGGCGAAATTACGCAAATCCATATTTTGAATATGCGTGAGCAGCACCGGGACCTGTTGACGACGGGCCTCGATATTGCGCCTATGCCCGAGTTGTTCGCCGGCTTGCCGGCCGATCCTGTCGAACATTCGCGCGAGCAGGCACCTGCGACGCCTCCGGCGGATGAACTGGCGCCTTATGGCTTTATCGCCGTCGCTTCAGGCCAAGGCATCGCCGATATTTTCAAGAGCCTCGGCGTCGATGTCGTGCTGTCCGGCGGACAAACGATGAACCCGAGCACGGAGGATTTCGTCAAAGCGATCCGCTCGATTTCGGCGCAGCATGTTTATATTTTGCCGAACAATTCCAATATCGTGCTTGCCGCGGAACAGGCACGGGAGCTGCTTGAGGACGAGCGCAGCGTCACGGTCATTCCGAGCAAGAGCATTCCGCAGGGAATTTCGGCCGCGTTTGCGTTTTCCGAAGAAGAAACTTCGGATACGAACACCGGCAGCATGATGGATGCGATCGCGCGGGTCAAATCCGGGCAGGTCACCCATGCGGTGCGCGATACCGCAATCGACGACATCAACATCAAGGCCGGGCAATATATCGGCATCGAGAACTCGAAGATCGTAACGGCTGCCGACAGCATTTTGGCTGCATGCCAGGAGCTTTTATCCAAAATGCTGATCAACGGCGACGAAATCGTGACGGTACTCGCGGGAGAACAAACGGATTCCAGCCTGACCGCGGAGCTTGCGGACTGGATCGGCGAGAATTATCCGGACGCGGAGGTCGAGGTTCATCAAGGCGGACAGCCGGTGTATTATTATCTTTTCTCCGTCGAACCCTAATTAAGTTTTACACAGGTAAGGTTTAGAATAAACCTCTAAAGGAGGCCACACGCATGGCTCATCCGGTCATTGTGACGGACAGCACCGCTGACATACCGGAGGAACTGGTCAATAAATACGACATTCACGTCGTTCCGCTTCGCCTTATGTTCGGCGAGGAAACTTTTGAGGACGGCGTCGACATTTCGGCCGAAGTGTTTTATAAAAGGCTTGTGCAATCGGAGCAGCTGCCTACGACATCGCAGGCTTCTCCCGCCGATTATATCGAAGCTTACCAAAATTTGATGAACATGTTTCCGGACAGCCCGATCATTTCTTTTCACATTTCGTCAGGGCTCAGCGGGACGTACCAGTCGGCGCTGCTGGCCAAGTCGATGCTCGATGATCCGCCTTCCATTTATGTCGTGGATTCCAAATCGGCTTCTTACGGCTTTGGGCTTCTTGTCGTTCATGCGGCCCGGCTTGCCGCCGAAGGGAAAACCGCGGCGGAGATTCTGGATGCGGTGGAACAGGTTCGCCGACAGCGCAAGCTGTATTTTCTCGTCGATACGCTCGAATATTTGCAAAAGGGCGGGCGGATCGGCAAAGCGGCTGCCGTCATCGGCAACCTGCTGAACATCAAACCGATTCTCTCCATCGATGAAGAAGGGATCATTTATGCGGTGGAAAAGGTCAGGGGCCGCAAAAAAGCGATATCCCGCATGATCGAACGTTTTCAGGCAGATTTGGGCGGGATCCGAAACATTAACGTGGCCGTAGGCCATACGGCGGACCCGGCTTCGGCCGATCCGGTGCTCGAGGAACTGTCGCGGCATTACAACCTTGGTGAGGTCGTGCTGACCAATGTTGGTCCGGTTGTCGGCACCCATGTCGGTCCCGGAACGCTGGCCGTGTTTATCTGGCCGAATTAAAATGAGGGATGGGAAATGAGTCTTAGTTTGGATCAAATTTCAATCCGTCAGGTGCGCGGCGTGAGTGCTCTCAAAGAAGGAGAGCTTCACGCCTTTGGCATCTTTACGGTAAAAGATTTGCTTGAATATTATCCTTTTCGTTACGAGGATTACCGCCTGCGCTCGCTCAGCGAAGTGAAGGACGGCGACAAAATCACCATTCAAGCCAAAATTATGGGCGTTCCGGTGCTGCAGCGCTACGGGCGGAAATCGAGGCTCACGTGCAAAGTGATGGCCGAGCAGTGGATGTTTACCGCCGTTTGGTTCAACCGGCATTTTTTGCGCGACCAGCTGACGAGCGGACGGGAAATCGTGCTTGTGGGCAAATGGGACCAGAAGCGCATGCAGCTTACCGTGTCGGAATCGGAATTTCCGGATCAAGGGGCCTGGCGCAGCGGAACGCTGCAGCCGGTCTATTCGGTCGGCGGGAAGATCACGCAAGCGTGGATGCGCAAAACGATCGGACAAGCGTTAACCCAATACGGGGACATGATTCCGGAAATCCTTCCTCCTGCCATCATGCAAAAATACGATTTTATGCCGCGAAAAAGGGCGATCGCCACGATCCATCAACCGCAGGATTCGCGGGAAGGGCAGCAGGGCCGGGAACGCATGGTTTACGAGGAGTTGTTTTTGTTCCAACTGAAAATGCATGCTTACCGGGCGCTGAACCGGCGCAGGATGGACGGCATCGTGCATACCGTGGACAATAAAACGATGCGCGAATTCGTGCGGAGCCTGCCGTTTGAGCTGACGGACGCTCAGAAGAAGGTGGAGCTGGAGATTTTGCAGGATATGCGTTCCCCGTACTGCATGAATCGGCTGCTGCAGGGCGACGTCGGTTCGGGCAAAACCGTCATTGCCGCGATCGCTTTATACGGGGCGGTCCGTTCCGGGTTTCAAGGTGCGCTGATGGTGCCGACCGAAATTTTGGCCGAGCAGCATATGCGTTCCCTGCAAAAGCTGTTTGAACCGTTTGGCATTACGGTAGGTCTCCTGACCGGCAGCGTGACCGGACGCAAGCGCAAAGATCTGCTGGCTTCGCTGCAAATGGGCATGACCGATATCGTGGTGGGCACGCATGCGCTGATCCAGGAGGATGTGTTTTTTCGTCAGCTTGGCCTGGTCGTCACGGATGAACAGCACCGGTTCGGGGTCAATCAGCGCAGCATTTTGCGGCGAAAAGGCTACAACCCCGACGTGCTGACGATGACCGCCACGCCGATTCCGCGGACGCTGGCGATTACCGCTTTCGGCGACATGGACGTTTCGACGTTATCGGAGCGGCCTAAAGGCCGGATTCCGATCACCACCTACTGGGTGAAACATGACATGATGGACCGCGTGCTTAAGTTTATTTCCAAGGAAATAGACCAAGGCCGGCAGGCCTATCTCATTTGCCCTTTGATCGAGGAGTCCGAAAAATTGGATGTGCAAAATGCGATCGACCTGCATATCCAAATGCAGCAGGCATTCCCGAATACCCGAGTCGGTTTGCTTCACGGCCGGATGACGCCGGCCGAAAAAGAAGAAGTGATGCGGTCCTTTAACGCAAACGAAGTTCAGCTGCTGGTCTCCACGACGGTCGTGGAAGTAGGGGTGGACGTGCCGAATGCCACGCTGATGGTCATCATGGACGCCGACCGTTTCGGCCTGTCCCAGCTTCACCAGCTGCGCGGCAGAGTCGGCCGCGGTCAGCACGCCTCCTACTGCATCCTGATTGCCGATCCGAAGTCCGAAGTCGGGCAGGAACGGATGAACGTCATGACGGAAACGGACGACGGTTTTGAGGTGTCGCGCCGGGATTTGGATCTGAGAGGCCCGGGCGATTTTTTCGGAACGAAGCAGAGCGGTTTGCCGGAATTCCGGCTTGCCGACATGGTCAGCGATTTCGCGGTGCTCGAAAAGGCGCGGGACGATGCGTCCCGGCTCGTGGCGGACAGCGAGTTTTGGACGTCCCCGGCGTATGCCGGACTCCGGGACTATCTGCAGCAGGAACAGATATTTCAGGGAGATTTGGTAGATTAGGCACATGGGACTGGCCCCCCGTCATATACTTAGTTGAATTGGAATTTGACGGGAGGTGCCAATGTTTTGGGTTATCAGCAGTATGGAATCAGTCCTGCATTAGTGGCAAGAGTCAAGCAAAAAATGAAAAATCCGGCGACCAAAGAGCGGATCAAAGGCATTCTGGAAGGCGTCAGCAAGTTCGACCTGCAGGATCCGGCAAAGGTTCAGCGTCTTGTGAAATCGGCGTCGGGAATACTTAAGGAACCTTTATCTTCTGCTGAAGAGCAGCAAATCATACGGTTTGTGCTGGCGCAGCGGATTGATCCGAATAACACCTTCCATTTGATCAAGCTTTGGGGCATGTTCCGTTGATGGGAGTCGAAACGCCAAAAAAGGCCTATAAGGGGATACCGCGTGCTGGTATTTTCCTCATAGGTCTTTTTGTTTGCATAGTTGGTCCTGCCGCGGTCAAAAATAATGACGTGGAAGGCAGCCATTGTTCAGGTTTTCGCGACATTCGCGCATGCGAAGAAGCCTGACTGACATGATGCATTAGCAATTCGTGTTCGATTCATCATTATTTATACCCAGGAGGTCAAAGGCATGAAGAAATGGATGACATTGGGACTTACCCTGCTGCTCGTTTTTGCACTCAGCGCCTGCGGCAGCAAAACGAATAACAACACCGCGGGCAACAACAACGCAGGTACCGCGGGGGGAACAACGGGAGGCGCAGCAGGGGGAGCTCAGGACATTAAAGTGACGGCAACCAACTTCCAATTTGAGCCTGCGGAAATCCGGGTCAAAAAGGGAGACAAAGTGAAAATTACGCTCGTCAATAAAGAAGGCGCCCACGGCCTGGAAATTCCCGACTTTAAAGTCAACCTGCAAAAGGACGGCTCCGCCGAATTTACGGCCGATAAACCGGGAGAACACGAATTCCACTGCTCCGTGATGTGCGGCGCGGGCCATGACAACATGGTTGGCAAAATCATCGTCGAATAAATCGGCGTCATAGCCAAAAGAAAAAGACCGTCGGGCAGCCTTTCTCAGGCTGAGGGACGGTCTTTTTGGTTTGGGCGGCCCTGTAACTGGGGCCGCTTTTACGCGTCACGAGCTTTTTTCGATGCAGAGCGGCGAATCGTTTTTGACCGAATTAACGGCCGTGCTGACGGGATAGGCTTCCATTTCGTCCGCCGGATACGGCACGAGCAGCTGCTGAAGCTCCCTCGGATCGGCCTGGCCCCTTTGCACCCAGCGCAGCTCGTCTTCCGGCCGCAAAATGACGGGCATCCGGTCGTGAATCGGCTCCATCAGCTCGTTGGGTTTCGTCGTGATGATGGTACAGGTCGCGATTTTCGTTCCGTCCTCCTGCACCCAAATATCGTATAGTCCGGCCATGCTGAACAAGTCGCTGCTTTTGAGCTTGATCCGGTAAGGCTGTTTGCCGCCGGCCGTTTTCTGCCACTCGTAAAAGCCGTCGGCCGGAATCAGGCATCTCTTTCGCTCAAAAGGGATACGATAAGCGGGCTTGTCCAACAGCGTTTCGCCGCGGGCATTGATCATCCGGCTTCCTATCCCGGGGTCTTTGGCCCAGGACGGCACCAAACCCCATTTCAGCTCGCCGAGCCGAAGGCGGGTCCCGTCGTGGATAATGGATAATACCATTTGCGTCGGCGCAATATTATACTGCGGCCGGTGATAAGGCACGGCATATCCGGGATCGAGCTCATACCTGAGCAGCAGCTCCTCCAGCGATACGACCAGCGTAAATCGTCCGCACATACGGCATCTCTCCTCATTTACGCCGGCCCCCCTTCGGTGCTGCCGAAAGCAGAGGGAGGGGGACCGGCAACCTTTCCTTTAGTTTACCGCTACACGTCCGATTCCGCCACCGCACCGATGATTTGGTCCAAAGGAATCCATTGGGGGTAATCGTCTTCGTGTTCTTTGATCCGGATTTGCCGCCGGACGGGATCGATCCGAAGCACCCGGCCCGTAAGCCGGATATCTTGCGGATCGCCAAAAAGCGTAATCGTCACGCGTGAACCGCCGTATAACGCCCCCGTCAACACCGCGGCCATTTCCTCGGCGGCCTGCGGGTCGATCAGCGGGGGCGTGCGGCGCACGAGCCGCTGCTGGTGCCGGATATACGCTTCCCGGTGTTCCGGCAGCATCATCCGGGACGACTCGAATAAGCCGTTGCCTTGAAGTTTTTTGCTCATTTGTAATGTCCTCCAATCCGAAGCGAGCGATCCTGCGCCTGGCCGGCCGCTTGAAGCGAGGAGGCGCGGAGGATCGCGGTTTCGCCGAACCTGCTTTTGATCCCGTCCGTCGCGCGTTCCAAATTCCGCTTCCGGTCCCGGTCTCCGAACAGCGTCAGCTGGATCAGGGAGTCCGGGCGAAGATCGGTTAAAGAGATCCCGATTTTGCGGACGGGAAGGCCGTTCCAGTGGCGTTGGAACAGCAGGCAGGCGGCATCGTAAATTTCGTCGGTAATGTTCGTCGGGTCCGAAAGCTTCATCTGCCTTGAAAAACCGGTGGGACGGTCAAAATCGGCCCCCTGACAGCCCACGTTGACGACAAAACCCATCAGCCCTTTTTCCCGGCAGCGCCGGCCGACCGCTTCGCATAACTCGAGCAGTATCTGTAAAACTATGAGCATAATTTTATGTGTGCATTAATAAACAGTATAAACCCTTGATTTATCTAGGGTTTATGCTGTTTTTTCGTATTTTCTTTATGAGCATTATTGATGTCTTAACACGATAACATGGATATGGTAACATTTTTACAGTCACGATAATCTATGAGCATAATTGTAAGCTGAAATAGATTCGGGGGTTATAAAATGGACCATAGTGGTTCAATCGTGCCTTTCTCAAGAAGAATTGATGAGTTGCGTTTTGGTGTGCAGAGTGTAGGAATTGAGTTGTGGAAAAGGCATCGTGATAGTGAGCCTGTCGTTAACAGGCATGCTGTGATCGTTTTGCAAAATAAAATGAACGGCAGACTATCTGTTCATCCTCTTACGGAATTTATTTTTCATTATTGGAAATACAGAGCTTACAATTCTCAGAGACTACATGCTAATTACCTCTGCGCTTTCTTAAATTACATACTTATTGAAAATCGTATGAAATACAAACTTACTTCATTAAAAGAACTACGCTTTTCTCATGCCACAGAGTTCTTGAACAATTTGACGAGAAAAGAAAAATCAAGAATGACGGTTAGAAAGGCGGAAAGAACCTTAACTCTATTCTTTGAGTTCTTAGCGAAGAAAAAACTGTTGGAGCATGTTGACGAAAGTGCCTTTAAAAAGAAGATCCTTTACGGTAAATCGAATCAAAAATATACGGTTTCCCCATTCAAAGGTGTCATTATGCCGAGAAATAGGCAAGGCCATATAGCTCATGATTTACCTGAACGATATATTTTGCCTTTGATCGAGTTGGCTGTGAAGATCGCGAATCCCATTGCTTTGGGGATTTATATGCAGTGCTTTGGTGGAATTAGACAAGGTGAGCTTGTGAACATTCGAAGATCCGATGTAAATTCTATCGGTTCTTTCGGAGAGTTTGGTTTAGTGGTTCGCCTACAAAAAAGAAACTTGAGAACAGATATTAAAGATAGTGCCGGTGCAAGTGGCGTTAAAAAACCAAGAAGACAAATCGTTTTTCCAATTCAAGACTGGCTACAACAGTTGTATCGAAACCACATTGAAAATTATACTCCTGTGGATGGATCTGATGCGTTATTTGTAAATCGGGATGGCAAAGCCATGTCGGGACAAAGCTACAGGGCATACTTCAGTAAATTAAAAAGAGAGTTTTTGAAGCAACTAAGGAATTCTTCAAATCCGGATGATCTGATTTACGCTATCAAATTGGAAGAATATAAATGGTCCACTCATCTAGGCAGAGGCATATTTACAAATCTATTAGCAGAAGAAGCTGATAACCCATACGATATTGCTTTGCCAAGAGGTGACTCCAATCTTGCATCATCTCTTGTTTATCAAGGAAATACGGAACGAATGAGAAAAAAACTTGAGGACCGCATGCAACATTTATATAAGGATTACTTACCAAATTTAATTAAAAAATGAATTTTTGGAGAATAAGAAACATGTCGTATTTGAATCCAGCCGAAGCTGCAGAAAAATTAGAAATAGGCTATAAAAGCTTACTACGCTTGTTGAAAAGGGGGGTGCTTACCGGCGCAATAAAAGTACATCGTTCGTGGCAAATCCCTCTCAAAGCCATAGAGGAATACAAGGCATCGTTAAACATTCCTGAGGGATATCTAACTATTGCTGAAATAGCCGAACAACTTAATCTTACCGAACTCTGGGTTGGCAGACTAATTAAGAGAGGGACATTTGCTGGAGCAAAGAAACATAGAGGTTCTTGGATAGTGCCTTCCATCTCTGTAGAGGAGTATATTCAGTCTTCCTCCTCCCCTGAAGGATTCCTTTCCTTCCGGGAAGCCGCTGAATATTTATCCATAGGTGAGTCATGGATCAGAAAATTAGTGTTAAGAGAAATTTTATCGGGCGTGGAAGTCATCAATGGCGTCCGTTACATCCGAAAGGAGTGCATAGACGAATATTTAAAATCGATATCGCCGCCAGAAGGATACGTCTCCGCTGCTCAAGCTGCACAAGAACTATCTCTTAGCAAAACAGCCGTTAATTCCTTGGCAAAAGAAGGGGCATTTCCCGGTGCAAAAAAACAAAAAATACCGTATCATCACGCAGGATGGGTTATTCCAGTTGAGTCTTTAAGGGAATATAAGGAGTCTCGTTCCTTTCCGAGCAATTATATTTCTGGAACAGATATTGCTGCGCAGTTAGAGGTTAGCAAAGCCTGGATTACTAAATTAATCCGAACAGGCGTGATACCTAAAGGTATAAAACACAACAACGAGTGGATTGTTCCAACCGATGAGGCGAACAGGTTTATTGAAAGAGAACGAAAAAGACAACAATCGACACCGCTTGAGTTATTTGAATTTCGGTTGGCTGAACTGGATGTACCGGATACTTTACAAAAAACAGTTGCGCTCTACCGTGAATTTGTAACGTTAAAAATCAATAGCAGCCAAGGCAACAGCCATACGATTCACAATCAAGCCTTAGAGTATATCAGCACATTAAAGCGATTATTCCGTTTGCTAAATACAGAAGTATTCTTAATGGATGCAGATCAATTAGAAATTATCTTTCGAAGTGCAGAAATGGGGATTCGGGATAAACGTAATTTCATTTACTTTTTGGAGTTTTGCACTGGCAAAGGGTTATGTTCATACTCGAAAAGTTATGCAGTCACTCCCCTTCCTGTTGAAGAAAGGGAGATGTACAGTCCGGAACAATTTTTAGCTTATTACAATTATGTTCGGGATGTCGACATTCACATTGAGCAGGCCATCCAAAGTAGGGATTATGCTGTAACATGGCTATATGTCTTAATGCATGTCATTGATGCATGGAGACCATCAGACATTGTTAAGATGCCGAATATTGCGCTGGAGGCCTGCAATTTGCAGACTTTTGACCAACTCAGGGAAACGAAAATCACTCAAGAGCAAGCGCAAGCAGTCATTAATCATCTGTATAAACGGGTGGAACGAATGTATATTAACAAGACCGGTGCTCTGGGGCATTTCCTCGTCAATCAGGATATGATTGTCCCCACTGCTACCGTTCTTGTGATCACGGAAATTCATCGTAGAATTGAAAATGATAAGCAACTAGTCAGACTTGGACGAAGAAGATTCACCCATTTTGAAAAAGAAATCCATTTTCGGTTATTTTTCGATAAGCGTCCGGATCTTGTTGATTTCCAAAGTCGGAAAATGAATAGGACTCTCTTAACTTATTTCTTTTACAGTGTCGTAGAGGGAAAAGGGAATGCCGATATCGCTTACGAACTGTCTCAACGGATTAGAGGACATACCGATAAAAATTCGACTGCAACATACATTCAAGCAGTAAACAAAGATGGTTCTATAGAACGTGTAAGTCTGAATTTGTTTAACCGGGGGCATTTTGGATGGCTATATCATCTTCTTATTCGTCTCTCTATGCCAAACACGCCGCAGCTAGAGTTAGAGCAAAGCACCGTGTTGATCGAACAATTTCGAAATGATTTTAGTCCTTACCAACTGGAACAACTTAGCTATTTCCTAATCCGGCAGCAACAAAGCAAACAATCTTTGGCTTTGCGACTATCCAATCTTACGGAAAAAGACTTGAACACATTGTTATTTAAAATTTATAAGGGTGAGATGCCCGCCAAGTTGCAGCATGTACAATGCTTGACATACCCAAATTGCACTTCCCCAACTGCTATAAGTTGCCTACATTGTGAAAACGCGATACCAAAAGTTTATATCCTGATTTCGATCCAACATGAACTTGAGCGTTTAATTTCATCGATTCAAAATACCAAATATCCCGCTGTACGTGTCAGGGACCGCAAGTTTTTGTTTCAAATTCTGGATCTGTTAAGTCAGGCAATGCAGCAATTTGGCAGATCCTATGTTCAAACTTTTATTGATCTTAACAATCTAAAGGAAAAGATGATTGCTATTCAAAATTTACTTAGTGAGGAAATTTAATGGCTAAATTCCACTCGGCATTACACAGAAGAAAAACCATAGAGGAACTAAGTGATCGAACTATCTTGGAAAGTATTGAGCTGATCACCTTTAGTCGAAATGATCTTCACGAATACAAAGAAATGTTTAGAGAGTTGCAACAGAAAGGAGTTATTGTTACAGGAGCTTTTGAAGGCGACTTATGGTCCACCCAAGGTGAATCTAGCAAAATTCTTTTCCGCTTTGATTGCGAACTCTATGGCGAGGTCAACTTGGCTTTAAAATGCTATACAGTACAAAAAATATATAATGGCATTAAAGCACAAACCGTTCGGCTAAATGTAGCAAAAATAAAAGAAGCCATACGAATTACCCGGGGGTTTCGACCGGATTATTTATCACATTTAGAAGATGCGTTCAACCGTTTCGGGATGCATAAACAGTTTACCATGGCCACCAGTATAAGGGAATTTCTTGCTTATTATAATCACCCATATTCGGATGCGTATAGCGATTTGTGTTCAATTTTTAATACGAAAGTCTCGAATGTACGCGAATTGCCCAATTTTCATGATATCCTGCTTTTCGATCATGCTTTAGATGAATATTTTAATACCTGTACTACTGACGAAGAAAAATTGAAATTTTATCCACTCTTGTTATGGTGGAGAATCACCCGTATCATTCCCATGCGCCCCGTCGAATTTTATTCATTACGCCGGGATTGCACGTTCAAAGATAATGAGGATAGATATTGGATGGTTTTGCCGAGAAAAAAGAAGAAATCTACCCTTCCGGGAAAACTCGAGATAACGGATACTGTCCAGATAAATCAAGAAGTCTTTGAATTTATTGAGGATTATAAACAACTTACATCAGCTTACGATTCTGAATCCTACTATTTGATCTCGTATAAGGCATATCGGAAATACGTAAAAATAAAAACGAAGGAAAAAGCGCGAGAGAAAATGGGCGCTTTCCAATTTATCAATATCATTGATCGATTTTACGATGAAATCGTTACTCCGAAGTACGGTGATTTAGAAAGAATAAAGCCTGGCGATACCAGGCACTTTGCCTTTTGCAACATGATGTTGCAAGGGTTTAATATGCTAACTATTGCCCGTATAGGCGGGCATAACCAACTGGAAACCCAATTGCATTATCATAAACATTTGGATCACTTCGCTTCATCTTTCGTCCATCACGCGGCGCAGATGCTTCGAATGAACCGTAAGAAATTAATGCGGTCAAATTGGGATGTTGGCACTCAAGCTATAATTGCTAAAAGTAAAATCTACCGACTTGATGATTTTCAAGAGACATACAAAGTGGAAAACGGCTATTGTACGGATCACCCATCGCGTTGTCAGGTCGGGGATTGCCGCTTTTGCGAATATTATCTTTTCTCGCCAGATGACGAACAAAAGGGATTGGCATGGCTGAAAGATTGTTCTAATTTGCTGGAAACCAGAATTAAGGAACAATTGGAGCTCATTCGATATGTCACAAAATCAATGAATTACGATTGTACAACGTTGACTTATCAGCAAACGGGCCAAGAAAAGCTATCCTCAGCCTGCAATGAACTGAGGAGATTGATGGATCAAAAAGCAATGGTCGATTCTCACCTTCTGGAGGATGAATTGTGAAAAAGGGAGCACCGCCAAAATATACAGATAAGCAATTAAAAGACATCCTATTAAAATATATCTCAAAGAATCCAGGGAAGAAGATTAATCCTTCCATCTTGGAAAGAGAGACCGGGATAAATCGATTTATTTGGACACGAAGAATGTCAGAGCAAATAGCGAAGCTCAACGAGCCAGTGCAGCAGGAGGTTGAAGGAACTGATGGTGCACTTCCCTTACCAAATGTTGTTGAGCTTGTTGAAACATACTGGAACAATAAAACGGGTTTGATTAACGCATTAGCTCACTATAATGAGATGCTCAATGCCTTGCATCAAAAGGCTAAGAAATATGACACAATTCTTCAGGAAAACCAAGACTTAGTTGCTAAATTGTCGTTAAAAGAAGGGCGGATTAAAACGCTCAAGAACGAGATTAAATTACTAAAAAAACAGTATCTCGAAGTAGCGGTCAAAAGCACATATAAGACCTTCCAAGAGGAAGAAGGGCTTGAAAAAATCATATCCATAAATAAAAAAACTGAGGATCGAGCCTTAAAAGCGGATATTGTGAAGATGTATCCCGAATTATTTGATAATTGATGTGAGGCCAGCATATTCTGCCCTCTGCGGTATTCAACAACTTATGATATAATTGATATTGTGACTAAGCGTGGTCACTGGACAAGCGATCCTCGAGACGGCGGTCAAACCTTTATCTCGACGGATCGCTTGTTTTGTTATAACTGGTGGATTGCGCTGTTTGGGATATTCAATACTCTTCACTGTAGACAACGGTCTACTCGAAATATTGATGGTCTACCGTGGTTTTTATGGTTGACCAAAGTTGACCCAGTTGAGGCAGACCCGCGCCGCGTTTCCTTTCGGCGTATAGACTCGATGATTCATGAATCTGAATTATGATGATTCTTTTTGAAAATTTCTCATAGATGGTCGTTTCTCAGAGAAATAGCTGAAGATTAGAGACTGTAGATCTAAGATATTTGATGATAAATGAAATAATAGCCCGGCAATATGCCTTAATAGATACCTGCATCGGGCAATCAGAACAAGTTTTCTTTTCTGCATTCATGTTTTGCCATCACCAAAATAATGTCCTTTCACCCCCGATATGTGTTACCAGTATCCCGGCGTTCTTTACAAACTTTATGTTTTTCATCTGGGGACATTTTAAATATGTTGCTCAGGGTATCCAACCTTATCGATTTCCTAAGAGCTTCGTAAAAACCGTTCGTTACTTACCATAGTTCTAAACTCGTGATATAACACACTCGTTATGTGCAGTCATTTCATTCAGTCACATCGTCTTGATTCCATCATTTTTTCCTTTTCAATTGATCACGTAAATGTCCGACATAAATTGAATTTGGATCGTTCGGATTATACTTGCGATTCATTGCACGTTCAAACTCATCGATTAACATTGCAAAATCATGTACATTCGGTTCAAGCCCAAAGGTACGCTTCATATCACGGTAATGACGAAAAAAAACGTCCGTTGCATGTTCACCTGAATAACCTAATCGCTGAAGCTCACAAATCACCGCTTGAGCATAACGTCTATTCATCTCGCGACGGCTCGCCATCCCACATCCTCCCTTCTCCGCCACTTAACCCAATTATAAACCAAAAGAGCGATCCATCGAGTAAGGTTGACACCTTCTCGAAGATCGCTCTTTTGGTAAGGTTCGCTTGTTTCACTCGAAACATCCATATTATAGCAGGTCATTTTATAAAATACTCCTATTATAATCCCATACGGATGAAAAAAAGCCGTGTATTAGAGCAACTGAAATGTTATAGTCCATAGTAGTGGTGTAAAAATCCTCAGAGCTTCTTGACAAGGAAAGCCACGGTATGAATTCTACTAAGTGAAGTGACGTACTGGCCTACATGGTTTTTTCTGGGGAGCATTGGCGTCAAATTCATTTTACCAGCCCATTAGAGCGTTTAAATCCGTCGACGTTCAGACGCAACAGGAATCTCTCCAAAATGGGAATCTGTTATCCGACTGATTGGTGCCATCTTAATCGAGAAGCAAGATGAATGGACCGTCGCACGTCGTTCAGTCTCGAATCCATGGCGAAAATCGTCAAATGGGAGCAACTTCCGCTTACATCCACCACGCTTTTGCAGAAGTAAATCCGGGTCATGCAGCAGAATTTACACCACTTGACGGGACACTGCCAAATATTAAGGTAACGGGGGCGAATAAACATGTCATTATTAAATGACGGTGAGAAAGTCGCTTTTTTAATTGATATTTTAAATCGCCATATTCAAAAGCTCCCATGTGGAGATACCTTTAGAAATTATCTTGAATCCATATGTGGCATTTTAAAGCATGATGATTCGTTTCTCCAGAAAGCTGCGTTTGCTAATAGTGAATTGTTTATAGACGCTCTTTCTAATATTTTGAGCAACCAGATTACTATTAAACACGCGACAGGTGCGTTAATAGCTGCATTCGATAAGGTTGGATATGTTGATTCAATGGACGCAGCAGCGATCATTCTTGAGTTTGAACAGCTTCTGAATCAAATGTCCATAGAAGAAGCTGAAAATCTATATAATGAACGTTGGGCAATAGATAAGTATCGGGGTTGAAAGATATGGAAGAAGAACAATCATTTTTTCACCTTATAGAATATTTAGAATCATACTTGTTGGAACTAGGTTTGGAACTTCAGCGTGATCCTGATGATCTCTTTCTTCAAGGGAAAATAAAGGGTATTCAGCATGCCTTAAAATATATAAGAATGCATGAGCATGCACGAAAAGGTGGCCATTATATCGATATTGAAATTGATTGATCCTAGATGTGTTTCCTTAAATAGAATGATCAGGCATGCAGGGAGCACGAACAAAGCAGCTCCGGACATGTTTGCTAGAGCTGCTTTGACCGATTCACTTTGATTATTCAAAGGTGGAACGTTTATACATTCATTACGGTTTGATTGCTTTGATTACGGCAGAGGCAATATAGTCCTCTACCTTCGATCCAGGAACCCAATCTTTGATAAACGCCCTGGATTCCTCTTTCGGCTCGACCACTACATCCTTAAATCCACTTTGCGTAAGCATCGTTTTCAGCTCGTCAACGGACGAGGCCCCGGATATACACCCAGAATATAAAACATCCAAGTCGTTTTTGATTTCCGCAGGAAGCTCTGCCGTCGTTACGACATCGGAAATGGCCAAACGCCCGCCGGAGCGCAGAACGCGGAATGCTTCATCAAACACTTGCTGTTTATCCGGCGAAAGATTGATGACGCAGTTGGAAATGATAACATCCACCGTTTGATCCGGGACCGGCAAATGCTCGATTTCTCCCAGCCTAAAATCCGTGTTCGTGAACCCGCCTTTCGCGGCGTTGTTGCGCGCGCGGCTCACCATTTCCGGCGTCATATCGACCCCGATCACATAGCCGGTTTCCCCGACTTGCCGAGCCGCCAGAAAACAATCGAAACCGCCGCCGCTGCCTAGGTCCAATACCACTTCACCCGGCTTAAGCTCCGCAATGGCTTGCGGATTACCGCAACCAAGACCAAGGTTTGCACCGTCCGGAACAGCCGTTAATTCTTCGGTTGAATAGCCCAACTGCGAAGAAATGTCATTGGCCGTTCCGCAGCAGCTTGAAGCTGGCGAGCAACACGAACCCGGCTCCACTTCTTGCAAGGCGATTTCCTTATAACGACTGCGTACATTTTGACGAATTTGATCATTCTTTACTTGGTTCATGGATCATCTCTCCTTCAACTTTTTTATCAAATCAGCAGCAGCTAGGGGTACAACAAGCTGCTTTGTTTGCTATCGTGAGTTGCCGTCTCCTAAGGAAGCGGCTCGATAACTCCGTGGGATTTTGCCATTTCCAAGCTTCCCGTGTCGAGCGTTCTATTTCACGCTGCTCCTGTTTCATAAGGTATTCCGCGGCGAACCAATTCAGTTCATGGGAACTAGCCTCCCTAAAGGTGATTTTTCAGGTAACGCAGTAGCTTGCGAACAACATATTTCGCGTCCGGCCCCACCCCCCTTAATGTGGCGGAAGCAAAGGAACGCTGTCCTTCCAAACCGACATAATACAGTCCCGGAACGGAAAGACTGATTCCTGCTGTCTGCAACGGTTTCCCTTCGGCATCAAGCGCCCCGATGGGCTGAAGGTATGTCAGATTGGGACGATACCCGGTCGCAAAGATGACGGTTTGTACCGGTTCTTCCGTTCCGTCTGGCCACACGACGCCCTTGGAGTAAAAAGAGGTAAACATAGCCCGTTGATCCGGCTTCCCAGCCTTTAATCTTGCTCGGTAATCGTTCAAATCCGCAACAGAGCTCGAACTTGGAGGCTTTTTGCCAAATCGCCAGAATGGAAAGGTATCGAAGCCGACGGCTCTGATCCAAAAATGCAGATCAATTCCGAGTACTTTTGTTTTCGTAAACTGAACAGGCCGAAGCACGGCAAGCGATGTATGGCTGCTGTCGGCAAGCTCTACCGCAATTTGAACTGCAGAATTTCCGCGCCCGACGACCACCACTCGTTGCCCCCGGTAACGATCCGGATTTCGATACGATGAAGAGTGGAGGACTTCCCCTTGAAAGGCCTCCCTTCCGCTTATGTCTGGCATATAAGGATTATGAAAGGAGCCAGTCGCATTGATGATCGTTCTCGTCTGATATTCGTCTCCAGCTGCCGTTCTGATCGAAAAACCGTTATCGCTTTTCTCCACGGCAATAACCTTCTGGTTGGTGCGAATCGGCAAGTCAAAACGCTGGGCATACGCCTTTAGATACTGGATCACCTCGTTTCGCAATGGGTAGTGGGTTGCAACTCCGGGTATCTTCATGCCCGGCAATGATGATAAACGAGCTGGCGAAAACAGCTTCAGACTATCGTAATAATGTGGCCAAGAACCGGTTGCCTGCTCGCTTGCTTCCAGGATCAAAAATTGCAGCTCGTTCTTCTTCAAGTAATATCCGGAAGCAAGACCGGCTTGCCCACCCCCGATAACGATTGCATCGAAAATCGCTGACATTCCAATTCCCCCTCAAATAACTTGCAAATTGCAAGTAATTTAGAAAAAAGATCACCCGCAAGAAGGGGTTGAACAGCATTGGCCGGATTTCGCCATCGCTTCGTTTAATAGCTTGATCGAGCGAATGACGGTATCTTTTTCAAAATCGTTCATGTGCGAAAAGATTTCGTTTAAATAGTCGTTCATTTGTTGGTCAATCGACGCCGCAACATACTTGCCTTCCGTCGTTAGGGAAAGCAGATTTACCCTCCGGTCGTCTGGATCGGGCGTTTTCTTCACTAATTTCATCTTGATTAACGATTGGACTTGTCGGCTGAATGTCGTTATATCTGTCCCTAATGCCTCTGCTACTTTCTGGATGGACGGCTTATGCTGGCGATCAATTTCGTAAAGGATATGGCTTTGAATTAAGGAGATGTCGCAGCCACCGGCAGAACAGCAGTTTTTATTTAGAAAGCCAAAGCGTCGAGTCATGATTTGAAATAGTTCACGTACATTTTCCACGGTGCTTCACCTCATGAAACAGTTATAAAACATTTGATTGCAATTTGCAAGTATTGATTTACTTGTATCCGGAAAATGAGCTGTGAAAGGATGTACAAATTTCAATATTGACTTTTCACCATGAATAAATAACAATATGGTTATATGGTTTTATGTGAGGTGATCATCATGACAATGGAATTTGAAAAGATAGCGGATATTCTAAAAGCTCTTGCCGATCCGACAAGGCTGAAAATCCTTTCTTTGCTCCGGATTCGCGATTGCTGTGTATGTGAACTGGTTCCTATCTTTAACATTTCTCAGCCAGCCATTTCTAAACATCTAAACCGTCTGAAAACGGCTGAACTGGTCCGCGAAACGCGAAAGGGGCAATGGGTGTTCTATTCGATTAATGAAAAGCGGTTAGAGGAAATTCGTTATGCTTTGTCCCATTTGCCTGATCTATCCGAGGAGCTGCGGGAATTGGAGCAACAAGGACTAACGGTTATATGCGAGTAAAGGGGGTGTACAGCAAGTGAGTAAACAAGAGAAAAAGCGACTTTCATTTCTGGATCGCTATTTGACGTTATGGATTTTTGTTGCGATGGCGATAGGAATTGGCTTGGGTTACGTATTTCCTAACTTTGTCGCCGGATTGAATGAGTTTCAAGTTGGAACCACATCGATACCGATTGCGCTTGGCCTTATTTTAATGATGTATCCGCCGCTGGCGAAAGTACGATACGAAGAAATCGGCCGTGTCTTTCGAAATGGCAAAGTGTTAACCATTTCATTGATTCAAAACTGGCTTATCGGTCCGATCTTAATGTTTTTCTTGGCTATTATTTTTCTCCAAGGCTATCCGGAATATATGGTCGGCCTGATTATGATCGGTTTAGCCCGTTGTATTGCAATGGTTATCGTTTGGAACGATTTGTGCAGAGGGGATGCCGAGTACGCGGCGGGACTCGTTGCTTTCAACTCGATCTTTCAAGTTTTGTTTTACTCTGTCTACACCTATATCTTTGTTACGATTTTGCCGGGATGGTTCGGGTTGGAGGGCGTCGTTGTTGATATTACGATGGCCGAAGTCGCCAAGAGCGTGTTTATTTATTTAGGGATACCGTTTTTGGCCGGGATGATTTCGCGCTATTCGCTTGTGAAGGCAAAAGGGCGATCCTGGTACGAAACGGTCTTTATTCCGAAAATCAGTCCCATTACACTTATCGCATTGCTGTTTACGATTATCGTCATGTTCTCGCTGAAAGGCGAGATGATCATCCAATTGCCTTTGGATGTCGTGAGGATCGCGATTCCGCTATTGATTTACTTTGTCGTTATGTTCCTGATTTCGTTCTTCATGGGCAAAAAAGCCGGAGCTGATTATCCGGTGACTTCTACACTGGCATTTACCGCCTCGGGGAATAACTTTGAGCTGGCAATCGCTGTTGCCGTTGGGGTCTTTGGAATTCATTCCGGCGCTGCATTTGCGGCCGTGATCGGACCTCTTGTAGAAGTCCCTGTGATGATTGCCTTGGTCAACGTCGCGCTCCGATTTCAGCGAAAGTATTTTTCGAAGGAAGCAGCTTAACATAAACAGGAGGAATCATCATGTCAGATAACAAAAAACTCGTTTATTTTCTTTGTACGGGAAACTCTTGCCGCAGCCAAATGGCGGATGGTTGGTTGAAGGCGCTCGGTAATGATCGGTACGAAGTAAAAAGCGCCGGGTTGGAGGCACATGGGCTGAATCCGCGTGCCGTCCAGGTGATGAAGGAAGCTGGCGTCGATATTAGCGGTCATACATCGGATGTTATCGATCCGGAGATTTTGAATCGGGCTGACTATGTGATTACGTTATGTGGCCATGCAGACGAACATTGTCCGGTGATTTCGAATAAAAACGTCGTGAAATGGCATTGGGGCTTCGATGATCCAGCCAAGGCAACCGGCACCGAGGAAGAAATCATGAGCCAATTTCGAGCGGTTCGGGACGCGATTAAGTCGCGTGTCGAAAAGTTTCTTGCCGAAGGTTGCTAAAATTACAGAAAAGGCGTGCAGCGTTATGGCACGCTTTTTTGTTTGGCGATCATCAGCCTTCGGAACGACGAAGCCAAGGCGGAGTCCTCGAAGAGCAGAAAATGATTCCCTTTATATATATCTACTTTGCGGGTAGTATCAACTTCGCTGGTACTACCCCAACCCCTGGCGGTACTGGTAACTCTATACTTTTTGTAATATAATTTTTCGATACATTCCGTTAAACAATGCTGATGCATCTTCCTCCACTCGAATATGTTTCTCATACGGCATGATGATTTGTTCGAAATGTCGTCCGATGTCCGTACCCATCGTTGCTACGATGGGACGAAGGATTTTTTTATTACCGGCAAATCCTGCGAGGGAGGGGCAAATTTATCGAAAATGATTATTCGCCCCCCAGCTCGCGTAACCCGAATCATTTCTTGAAAACATCGATTCGGCTCGGGGACAACGGATAAGATCAGATTTGCAATAACCATATCGAACGATTCCGGTGAAAAGGTCAATTCTTGCGCATCCATTTCTATGAACTTAAAATTGGGGGAGTCATATTTATTCCTAGCTCGATCAAGCATTTCGGATGATAAGTCAATTGCAGATACAGAAATATTTTTGTCCATAATGAACTGCAAATCTGCTCCTGTCCCGACGCCTACAAAAAGAACTTTTGCTTTTAGGCTTAATGTCGAGGTTCTCAAAGATCTTTTTCCGTGCCTTTAAAAAAGGACCGGAATTGAAAAGAGAATCATAAAAGGGTGCCCATAACCGATAAATCACTTTATTCCAACGGTTATTCATATCCGATTATTACCTCTGACTTTTAACAGACGAAGGCTATTCAATGTAACAATAAGCGTGGCCCCCATATCTGCGAAAATGGCCAACCATAACGTCAACCATCCAGGGACAATTAGAGCCAAAGCTAAGAGCTTAATACCAAGTGAAAACGTAATGTTCTGCTTGATGATTGCAAGGGTTTTTCGGCTTAGTCGAATCGTATAGGGTAATTTGCTTAAATCGTCAGCCATCAAAGCAATATCTGCGGTTTCGAGGGCAGTATCCGTACCCGCGCCGCCCATAGCGATACCAACCGTTGAAGCCGCGAGCGCAGGCGCGTCGTTAACGCCGTCGCCAATCATCGCAACTTTACCATAGTCTTTACGAAGCTGCTTGATGTAATCTAATTTATCTTGGGGCATTAGATCAGCTTTAACGTCTGTAACATTCAAACGCCGCCCGATTGCTTCGGCGGTTGCTTGATTATCACCCGTAAGCATAATCGTTTTCTTGATTCCAATTTCGTGTAATTGCTTAATTACGACTGTACTGGAATCACGCACTTCATCAGCGACTGCTATTAAGGCAAGAATCTGTTGTTCTGTGCCTAATACCATAACCGTTTTCCCTTGTTTTTGTAATTCTTCAATGCGCTGATTCGTTTCAACGCTGATGTCGGAATGAAGTTCAGCAAAGAGTTTCGGACTACCGACGTAATACAATTCCCCGTTTACATTGGCTTTAACACCTTTCCCGGTGATCGATTGGAAATCCTCAACGACTAGGGTTAGGTCTTCTCCGAGGTTTTCCGCTTTACGAACAATCGCGGATGCGAGCGGATGTTGCGAACCTTTTTCGATAACTGCCGCGATTGAAAGCAATTCATTTTCGTTTTTCGTTCCGAAAGTAACGACATCTGTTACTTCTGGAACCCCCTTCGTCAGAGTACCTGTTTTATCAAACGCAATTGCGGATAGTCTGCCGGCTTCCTCAAGGTGAATGCCGCCTTTGATAAGAACGCCATTTTTCGCCGCGTTGCCGATGGCTGTAACAATCGAAACAGGTGTCGAAATGACCAATGCGCAAGGACAGCCGACGACGAGCAACGCTAATCCTCGATATACCCAATCGCCCCAATCTGCACCGACGAACAGAGGTGGAACAACCGCAATACCTAATGCCAAAATCATAATCGCAGGTGTATAGTATTTCGCGAATCGGTCAACAAACGCTTGAGATGGCGCTCTTTCAGCTTGAGCTTCTTCAACAAGGTGAATAATTTTAGAAATCGTTGTATCCTCGACGCGCTTCGTTACTTTGACTTCAAGCAAACCTTCTTCGTTCAATGTACCAGCGAACACTTCATCGTCAATTGTTTTCGTCACGGGAACCGATTCGCCAGTAATCGCGGCTTGGTTAATGGTTGATGTTCCTTTAATAACAACACCATCCATTGCAAGTTTTTGACCTGGCTTTACAATCATGACATCGCCAACCTGTATATCATCGACGTTTACCGTAATTTCTTCGGAACCGCGTCGGATCAGAGCTTCCTTCGGTGCAATATCCATCAGGGAACGAATGGATTGACGCGCTTTTTCCATGGAGTAACGTTCCAAAACTTCACTGATCGCAAACAAGATAACGACAGTCGCGCCTTCGCCCCATTCTCCGATCGCCGCGGCACCGATGATGGCGACCGTCATTAGGGTGTTCATATCGAACTGAAGCCGGAAAAGATTTTTGATTCCTTTTTTAAATAATTCATAACCGCCGATAATAATAGAAGCCGCGTAAGAAATAGCGGATAAGATGCTTTCCTCACCGTACTGCTCACCTAATAAGTACCCTGCGACAAGCAAGATAGCCGAAAGCAGTACGTTCCAATGTTCTTTCCAGAAAGGCTTTTTCTTTTCAATAGATCGTTGCTTTTCAGGTGTAACTTTCAGGTTTTCAAACGCGCCGGCCTTTTCCAATTCCTCAACTGTAGTCCTTCCATAAACGGTGATTTTAGATGCTCCAAAATTGACTTGCGCGTCTTTTACGCCCGGCAAATTTTTTACATTTTTCTCGAAAATGCCTGCGCAATTCGTACAGGTAAAGCCTTGAACCCTGTAGACGTTTTTATCTTCGGTGTTTTCAATTTTATTTTCCATTGATGATCAACTCCCTCGAATGAGTAGAAGCTAGCTGCACCAGTTGACGAACATGGTCATCTTCCAGCGAATAAAAAACTAATTTACCATCCTTGCGGTATTTGGCTAGGCCAAGCTGTTTTAAGGTGCGAAGGTGGTGTGAGGCTGTGGCCATTGAAGAGCCGATGATGTTAGCCACATCACAAACACATAATTCATCCTCTTCGCACAGGGCAAAGGCGATTTTCATTCTTGTTTCGTCAGCTAAAACCTTGAACATCTTAATCATGCCTTGAATATTTTGTCTTTCGAGCGCATTTTGTACCTTTCGGACTTTAGGTTCGTCGTAACAGTAAATTTCACATGAATCCTTTTCTTTCCTGTTCATATCCTCACCTCAACAATCAAATCAATATTTGATTATCATCATACAATAAATCCATCGATTATTCAAATACTCATTTGATTATTTCCCAAGGGCATCTAAAATATTCAGGTTCGAGATCCACTAATTGTTCCTCTGTATCTATTGGCTCCTTTCAGACCTTTGCATATTTCAGTAAAAAAGAGCTATACCGGAAGCCATCTGCGATGACTTTTAAGGATAGCTCTTCAAGTTTTCCTTATTACAAATCATTTCCACATACCGTCAATAATGTCCGATACCTTTATCCAACGAAAATCATTGCCATGGGTGAATTTGATGTTTTTTTGTTGTAGATCAATTTTTGTCACGACTCCTGTTATTTCCGTTACATTAAATTCACCGAATAATACTAAAATTACCTCTTTCCTGAGCTGCATTGATTCAGCAATGAGCATGGATATCCGTTCCATTTCTTGATCATCTAATTGTGGCGGCGGACTCTTTCGCAAGTTCTGCTGGTGCAGGATGTAAGCCTCCCTGTGTTCCGGAAGCATCATTCTGGACGATTCGAACAGACCATTTCCTTGCAGTTTTTTACTCATTTATAATGTCCTCCAATTTTTTGCGCTCGATCCCGCGCTTGGCCCGAAGCTTTTAAAGAAGAGGCCCTCATGATCGCGGTGCTTCCGTATTTCTCTTTAATACGGTCAGTGGTTCTTTCCAACGCTAACTTTACTTCGCGGTTATTGAATAAAGTAAGCTGATATTCCTGATCGCTTACCAATTGACTTAAAGTGACCCCAATTTTTCGAATGGGCAACCCATCCCAATGTCGTTTAAATAGTTTTTTCGCTGCATGGAAAACCTCATCCGTGAGATTCGTCGGGTCGGGTAATTTCATTTGTCTGTAGAAGCCGGAAGGGTGATCAAAATCGGCTCCTTGACAACCTACCGAGACTACCGAGCCCATATAGCCTTTCGTTCGGGTTCGTTGACATACTAACTCCGAGAGTTCTAACAGGGGAACCATGATGTCGTCAAACTCCCGATAATCGAATGGAAGGGTCATCTGATGGCCGATTGCTTTTTGCAAATCGTGTGTACTTGGAGTTACCGGGGAATTATCCTTGCCGTTGGCAATAAGCCACAGAACTTCGCCATTCACTCCCCACTTGGATCTTAATTTTGCCAGGGGAGTCTGAGCCAACTGGCCAATTGTATATATCCCCATGCTCGTTAAATGCCGGCACATCCGGGAGCCCACCATAAACATCTGATGAATCGGCAAAGGCCAAAGCACTTCTTGCAGATCTTCCACAGGCAAGTGGAAAATACCCGAAGAATTACGTTTGGCGAAATTATCGCATGCCATTTTGGAGAGTACCTTATTTTCACTAATTCCAATGCGTACACGAACGCCCGTTTCTTTCATGACTTTATCCTGAATGCTCTTAGCAATCTCATGAGGATCGCCAAAAAGCTGTAAACTTCCCGTGACATCCAAATACTGTTCATCTATGCTGTACGGTTCTACCAAGTCAGTGTAAGATTGATAAATTTCCGTAATTTGCAAGGATACCTTGATGTATTCCTCCATGCGTGGGCGAATGACCACTAGATCGGGACATTTTGCAAGTGCCTCTCCTAGCCGTTCTGCGGTAGTAATACCATGTTGCTTGGCAAGGGGACACGCGGCAAGGATAATTCCGGATCGACGGGCCGGATCTCCTGCAACAACGACAGGTTGATCTGCGTACTCAGGGTGGGCGGCTTTTTCAACACTTGCGTAAAATGACTGACAATCGGCCAACATCACGATTCGACCTTTGTTATCGCTTTTCATAGGCTACTCCTTAAGTCGACGTTCAGATATTTACTTAAGTATTTGTAAAGCTCCGCTTTCACCAAACCCCAAAGCATAGAGAACCTATGTTGATACCCCCTGCACAAATAACGGGCCTCGATGCACAACTCGGTGCGCCGCTGCTCATACACTTTTATTCCTCTGCCGCGCATTTTTTTTCGAAGCAACGTAACGTCTGCAGTGATTAGATCTTGCGCAGATCTTAAGGCTTTTACATATACAACGTCCATCTTTAGCTTTACTGTCCCTAATGCTTTAATATCCCTTTCCAACACATCCAAAAGAATAGGGAGTAAAATGTATTCTTTGACCAATTGGAGGTCTCCTTCAGTCTCCAAGGGCGCTTGTGTCATACAATCAGCCTCCCGCCTAACTCCTCATTCGACACCTTCCCGCAAAATTGAGCATAAATAGACAGAATTATGCTCAATATTTATTTATGCTCAATATTAAACTGCCCGAAAAACACTGTTTTTCCAAGCGATTAAAGGCTTTTTAGTTTTATGCACACATATTTTAATGTTGATACCCAAAAGCACCACCCGAAGCTCCTTCCAGTCCGTGTAATCGCGCGGAAGCGTCATTTGATGCCCGACGCCCTTTTGCTGCTGCAGCTGGCTGTGGGGCGTGACCGGGGAAGAATCCATGCCGCGCGCGATGCGCCACAGCACTTCGCCGTTGACGCCCCAACGTTTCGTAAGCCGGGGCAAAGGCGTTTGGGCCAGATCCCCGATCGTATGGATGCCCATTTTGTACAAATGGCGGGTCATCCGCGAGCCGACCATGAACATTTCGTGCACCGGTTTGGGCCACAGCGTTTCGGACAGTTCCTCGCGTTTCAGCGTGAAGATGCCTCCCGGTTTCTTTTTGGCGAACAGATCGCAGGCCATTTTGCTGAGCACCTTGCAATCGCTGATGCCGACCCGTACGTACACCCCGGTTTCCTGCATCACCTGGTTTTGGATCCGCTGGGCAATCTGCTCGGGGCTGCCGAACAGCCGGAGGCTGCCGGTCACGTCCAAATGCTGTTCATCGATGCTGTAGGGCTCCACCAGATCGGTAAAAGCTTGATAAATCTCCGTAATGTGCAGGGAAACGCGGATATATTCCGCCATGCGCGGGCGAACGACGACGAGATCCGGGCATTTTCGAAGCGCGTCCCCGAGCCGCTCGGCGGTCGTGACGCCGTATTTCTTGGCAAGCGGGCAGGCGGCAAGGATAATGCCGGACCTGCGGGCCGGGTCCCCGGATACGACCAAAGGCTTGTCTTTGTATTCGGGATGGGCCGCTTTTTCGACACTTGCGTAAAAGGACTGGCAGTCGGCCAGCATAATGACGCGTTTTTTGGACTCGTTCATGGGACTCGCTCCTTATTCTTTGGGACTACACAGGAACACATGTTCTTATTTTATAACAATAACGGAGAATTATGCGCTTTTCAACCGGAATTATTTGCAAAAATCTTCTTCGCTTTCATTACATTTCAACTTCACCCCCTCATGTTTTCCTAGTCAAAAAGAAGCGAAAACGCGGCTTCGGCATCCCCAAAAATACCCGGATAGTCATACCAGTTATTTCCTTTATTATCCATTTTAAAGACGCATTGGGACCACCAGTCCCGCCCGGGACTCGTTTCTTATTTTCAAAAATACGCTGTTTTCCAAAAATGTTGTCGTGGCGCGGGTTTGCGGCCGACGCTTTATCGGACTAAGGTATCAATTTTGTAATCTTTATGGATAAAGATGTTAAAACGACCACAACTTTAGCAATTTTTCAACGTATACATAACCACTCGCCGCTTGGAGCCGGGAATCCTGCAGCCGCTTCGCGATCGAATGGCGTACCGCCGTAACCGATCGGCAGCCGCGGAATTTTTTGCCCGGCCGTAAGGCGGGATAGGTCGTCAGGTTCTGAAAATTCCTTCCAGCAGCCTAGTTTACAGATGGGAAAACTTCGTTAAGAATTGAATTATGACAAAAATTGAGAATGCCGGGCCAAGAAAAAGGTCAAAGAAATCGAGGTGGGAACTTTCAGGCGATGATCACACGCAGAACGCTATTCATCTGGATCACGGCAGCCGCCGTTCTCATTGCCGGAGGAATGGTTGCCGGATTTGCGGCCACCAAAACGCCGGCCATGGCATACAAGGATCAGGATGGAACCCGATTCACGTTTAAAACCGACGGCGACCGTTTTATGCGATATGAAAAGGATGGCAGCTGGAAGGAAATGTTCGTGAAAGGCGTCAATCTGGGCGCGACCGTCCCGGGCCATTTTCCGGGAGAGCTTCCGGCCACGGAGGAAGATTACCTTCGCTGGTTCAAGCAGATCGACGAGATGGGAGCCAACGTCATCCGCATCTATACGGTGCACCAGCCCGTGTTTTATTCGGCGCTTGTGAAATACAACAAAGACAAAGGCAGCGATCCTTTGTATTTCATCCAGGGGATCTGGTCCCCGGAAGAACAGCTGATCGAACGGCAGGACGCCTACGCGGACGATATCGGAAAACAGTTCAAGGACGAGATCAAAAAGGCGGTGGCAGCCGTATACGGCGACGTGGCCGTTTCGCCCAAGTACGGAGCATCCAGCGGGGAGTATACCGCGAACGCCGGCAAATATTTGATGGCCTGGCATGTCGGAACCGAATGGGACCCGGGAATGGTCAAAAACACCAACGCAAAGCACGGCGGCGTCCCGGTGTACCAAGGCAGCTATTTTGCCGGAACGAAAGACGCCTCGCCTTTTGAAAGCTGGCTGGCGGAACTGCTTGACTATACCGCCGAGCAGGAAAAGCAGTATGGATGGGAGCATCCGGTGACGTTCACCAACTGGGTCACGACCGATGTGCTCAGCCATCCGGGGGAACCTCTTTTCGAAGAGGACATGGTGAGCGTGGACGCGAGACACATTCAGCCTACCGGATGGAAAGGCGGCTATTTTGCCGCATATCACGCTTACCCGTATTACCCGGATTTTTTCCGGACCGATGCCTCGCTGCAGACGATCAAAGACCAGCAGGGGAACTTCAATACGTACAAAGCTTATTTGCGTAAGCTGAAGGCCCAATTCAAGGACATGCCGGTCATGATTACCGAATACGGGGTGCCGTCGTCGGTAGGGGTGTCCCATTTCGGGGCCGGCGGCCGGGACCAGGGAGGACATAACGAGCGGGAGCAGGGAGAAATCGACGCTTCGCTCACCCGGGATATTTACGACGAAGGTTATGCCGGAGCCATTTTGTTTATGTGGCAGGACGAATGGTTTAAAAAAACGTGGAATACGATGCCTTTCGAAATTCCGGCCGACCGGCGCGCGTATTGGATCAACGTGCTGACGAACGAAAAAATGTTCGGCTTGCTGGGCATGCTTCCGGGCAAGGAGAAACAAATCGTGATCGACGGCAGCTTAAGCGACTGGGACGGGCTCCCGCAAGGCGAAGTAAAGCATTGGCAGGGCAAGATGGAAGGAATCCGGGACATGCGGATCACGCATGACGAAGGCTATCTTTATCTTGGCATCCGGCTGGACAAAAACTTCGATCCGGCAACAACCAAACTTTATATCGGCTCGGATACGATCGCGGGCGGAAACGAACCTTCCGCAGCGCAGCTTCCCGGCAAAAAGCTGGAGGGAGGCGCGCCGGAAACGCTGATCGAAATCGGAAAAGACGGCGAGTCGCAGGTGGAGATCGCGGCCGACTATGATTTTCATGCCAGGCTGTACGGCAAGGAGGGCTACTGGATGCTGCCGGAGACGAAACCCGGACAGGACAAGCCGTTCCATCCATGGAAGCTTGCGATCAGCCTCCAGATGAATCCGCCGGATACGCGGTTTGCGCATCCGTTCATCGACCAGACCATCGGATTGCTGCGAAGGGGGACGACGGACCGGAGCAAGGCCGAGTTCGATTCGTTGACTTCGTGGCAGTACCGCGGTAATGAGATAGAGATGCGTATCCCTTGGATGCTCCTCGGCTTCGCCGACCCAAGCTCCCTGCAGGTAATCGACTACCGTCCGCTTAAAGACAGACGCGCCTTCAGCACCGTCAAAACGGAAGGCATCCGGCTGATTCCGTGGCTCGTAGAGCAGGGCGGGAGCAAGGTCAGCTGGCCGGGCGGCGCGGAGAAGACGCTGAACGTCCAGGACATCGCCCCATATACCTGGAAGCCTTGGGACACGGTGCATTACAGCGAGCAGCTGAAGCAAAGCTACGACGCGATGAAAAAAGTATACGCCGAGCTTGGCGGCAAATGAGCGAGGCGCGGAAGGAGCGTTTACTTAGAGAAAAGCCGCACGGAGAAGCTGTCTTGCCAACCATGCGGCGGCAAATGGGATAGGATGAAATCAATGGAGGAGGAGGACCCCTAAACATGTTCTCGCATTTATTCGTCGCATATGTGTTTATCTACGTATGCCTCGGGCTGATCGGCCTCGGAATCATGCTGCTGGTTCAGATGAAAATCTCCCATAACAGGGAACAGCAGCGAAGGGAATATTACGAGCAAAAACATCACGATTATTTCGTCTACGTCCAGGCCCATCTTGGGGACGATGCGGAATTGAAGCTGCCTCCTGGCAAGTTGAAGCCGCTGGAGAGGAGAGTGATCCAGGACAAGTTCATCGAATGGATCGAGCAGTTCAAAGGCGATTACCGGTCCCGGCTCATCCGGCTTTGCAGGGAAGCCGGGTTCGTCGAAGCGGATCTGAAGGCGCTCGGCAGCTTCCGGTACGGCCGCAGGCTTGCGGCGGCATACCGCCTCGGAGGCATGCGTGCCGAAGAAGCGGTGCCGGGACTGCTGAAAATGTTGAAAAAGGGCAAATACAACTCGATTTCGATCATCATCGCGCGTTCGATCGCCAAAGCCGCCAACCGGCCGGAGGACCTGCTGGACATGCTGCGCAGCCTGCTTTCCCACGGCAAGCCGATTCACCACTTGGCCGCCGACATCATGCTGGAAACGGGACTCGATGCCGGCAGCATCCTGCTGAAGCTGCTCGACGATCCCGACCCGGCGCTTGTGAAGGTCGGACTGGTCGCGATGTGGGGACAGGCGGTTCCCGAAGTCATGCCGGTGCTCGGCAGGCTGGTCGGCGCCAAGGAAAAGGATGTGCGCGCCGAAGCCGTCAAGCTGTATCTCAGCACGAATCCTGCGCTGAAGGATGAAACGATCGTGCAGCTGATGACGGACCGGGATTGGGAAGTCCGGGCGGAAGCGGCCAAGGCGCTGGGGCAGCTGCATGCGGCGGGCAGCATCCCGCTGCTGGTCAAAGCGCTCCAGGATGCCAGCTGGAAGGTGCGGCACAACAGCGCGGAAAGCCTTGCGGCTCTGGGCGAAGCCGGATTCGAAGCGCTTTGCCAGGCGGCCGTCACCGGAACCGGAATCCAGCGCGAGGCCGCGCTGCACCGGATCGGGCTGGTGATGGAAGCCGAGCAGAAACACGGCGCGATCGAGCAGATGGTGGCGTACAACAAGAAGCGGCTCATCCACGACCGTTACTTCGGCGTGAAGAAGCCGGTCAAACGAATGACGGGCGTAGCCGCGGTAGGAGGGGATTACACTGCTTAGAGATACGTTGCTGGTCTACGGCACGGTAGCGATTTATTATGTCATGTTCGTCAATATTTTGTACTTCGCGATCATGGGTTTATCCTACCGGAGCATCGGAACGGTCGCCAGAAGGGCCAAATATTCGAGTTACCAAACGCTTTCCGGCTCCGAGCTGGTGCCGTCGGTATCGCTGCTCGTTCCGGCCTATAACGAAGAGCTGACGATCATCGAAAACGTGTACTGCCTCATGACGCTGAATTATCCGACGTACGAGGTCATCGTCATCAACGACGGATCGAGCGACGACACGCTGTCGGTCCTGATCAAGGAATTCAAGCTCGAAAAGATGCATAATCCGGAGATCCGGGGGACGATCGAAACGCAAAACGTGAGAGGCATTTACCATAATCCCGATTATCCGCATCTCTTTATTATAGATAAGGAGAACGGGGGCAAAGCCGACTCGCTCAACGCCGGCATCAACTTTTCGCATTATCCGCTTATTTCTTCGATCGACGCCGATTCGCTGCTCGAAAAGGACGCCTTGATCCGGATGGCGCGCATGTACATGGAAAATCCGGAGGAGACGGTGGCCATCGGCGGCGACGTTCGCATCGCCAACGGCTGCCTGATCGAAAACGGAGCGGTAAAAAGAGTGTCGCTGCCGCGAAAAATATGGCCGATGTTCCAATCCATCGAATATTTGAAGGCATTCCTCGGCGGACGGATCGGCTGGAGCCGGATGAACGGATTGATCATCGTCTCCGGCGCGTTCGGCCTGTTCCGCAAGGACTATGTCATCGCCGTCGGCGGCTACCGGGGCGGTTATCCGGGCGAAGACATGAACATCATCATCAAGCTTCACCGGTACATGCTAAGCCACAAAATCCCTTACAAAGTGGCTTTTTGCCCCGAGGCGGTCTGCTGGACGCAGGCGCCGGACACGTACAAAATCATCTCCAACCAGCGCATGCGCTGGGGACGGGGAAATCTCAAAAACATGATCGAAAACCGCGGGATGTTTTTGAACCCGAAGTACAAAATCATGGGTCTCATCACGGTTCCTTATAACGTGTTGTTCGAAACCCTGAACCCTTATTTCAGAATCACGGGCCTGTTGGCTCTTGCGGGATATACGCTTTTGGACATGACGCATTGGCGCATACTGCTGACTTTCATGCTTTTGAACTTTCTGAGCGGGTATTTGCTGAGCGTAGGGGCCATCATTTTGGAGGAAATAGCCTTCCGCCGTTACAAGAAGCTTTCCGACCTGTGGAAAATGCTCCTGTTTTCGGCCCTCAAATTTGTCGGCTACCATCAGCTTGGCGTGCTGTGGCGCGTTCAGGGGCATATCCAGTACCTCCGGAAAAACAATTCCTGGGGCACGATGACAAGGCAAAGCTGGAAGGAAGAAAGCGAAACGGCCTCAACCGCGTGATTCGGGCAATACCAAAACGCTTCCGTTTTTCTCAAATGATTAAGAAAGGTGGTCATCGATAATGCCGGAGTCCGTAACATTAGAACGAAAACAGCAAGAGGGTCTGTATCACAACCTCGAAGAGCGCCTCAAAAAAACTTCCCCGGAGCTGTGCGGCGTGATGTTCCTGTATTGCCCAGGTTCTCCGCAGCCGGAGAGTTTGGTGCGTGAATTTTTGCGGCAGGAGACGGGAAGCGACATCGAAGTGCTGAAAGACGCCTCCACGTCCACGCTGGCGGTGTTGCTGCCGGGATCGACCCTGGATCAGGCCCATTATCAGGCGCTGCTGCTTAAGCGGCATTTGGAGGAAACGGTGCCGGAGGCGGATCCGAGGATCACGCTTACCGTGTTTCCGGGGCAGGTAGACCCGACGCCGGGCGTGCTCAAGCAGATGGCCGAGTCCGCAAGGCTCAGCGCATCGGCCGACATTCATATTTTCACGAAAGAGGAAGCCGCTTCGGAGCCCGGGCGCATTCTCATCGTCGATAACGACGATACCATCCGCGAGTTTCTGACGATTCGCCTCAACATGCAGGGGTACGAAACGCTGGAGGCGCTCGACGGCACGTCGGCGCTGGAGCTGATCGAAAAATGGGAGCCGGATCTCGTGCTGACGGAGCTGAACCTCTACGGCATCGACGGCCTGCCCTTCATTAACCAAATCCAGAAGCTGCCTGTGGAAAACACGCCGAAAATCGTCGTGCTGACAGAGCAGCGCGTGGAACGGACGATCAGCCAATGTTTCCAGCATGGAGTCGACGATTACATTACCAAGCCATTTTCCCCGGTCGAGCTCGATGCCCGCATACACCGGTGTTTTCAATAAATGGGGGACGATGACAAGGACAAGCCGTTTTTGCATCGTTCAATAAAGATTTTAAGCATGACGAAAATTACATCATATGGAGGTTGAATGCTAGTGAATCAGGAATATGAGCAACTGTTGAACGCGATCGAAAACAAAAAGGCCGTGCTTGGCGTCGTCGGTCTGGGTTATGTCGGGCTTCCGCTCGCCGTCGAAATGGTCAAGCAAGGGTTTACGGTCATCGGCATCGACGTCGACCCGTCCAAAATCGAAAAGATCTACCACGGGGAATCCTACATTACCGACATCTCCTCGGAAGATTTGAAGGCATGCGTCGCCAGCGGCCGCTTCAAGCCGACGACCGATTACAGCATGATCACGGTGATCGATGCGCTCAGCATTTGCGTTCCGACGCCGCTCAGCGAAAATCAGGATCCGGATACGTCCTACATTACGAGCGTGGTCGACCAGATCAAGCTGCATATGAAAAAAGGATTGCTGATTACGCTGGAAAGCACGACCTACCCGGGAACGACCGAAGAGCTGATCCAATACGAAATCGAAGCGCTCGGCTATCGCGTGGGCGAGGACTTTTTCCTCTGCTTCTCGCCGGAACGCGTCGATCCGTCCAATACGCGCTTTAACACGTTTAATACGCCAAAAGTCATCGGCGGAACGACCGAGGCCTGCCTGACGCTCGGCACCGCCCTGTATTCCAAATACGTGCAGCAGGTCGTGCCGGTCTCGACGCCGAAGGTGGCGGAGATGTCCAAGCTGCTCGAAAACACCTTCCGCAGCGTCAACATCGCGTTTATCAACGAAATGGCGATGATGTGCGACCGGATGGGCATCGACATTTGGGAAGTCATCGACGCGGCCGCGACCAAGCCGTTCGGATTCATGCCGTTTTATCCGGGTCCGGGCATCGGCGGCCACTGCATCCCGCTGGACCCGATGTACCTGTCCTGGAAAGCGAAAGGCTTCCGGTTCTACAGCAAATTCATCGAGCTGGCGCAATCCACGAACGACAACATGCCGTATTACGTCATCAGCAAAACGTCGACCATCCTGAACGAATACGCCAAGTCGATCAAAAAATCGAACATCCTGGTGCTCGGCATGGCCTACAAGCCGGACATCAGCGACCTGCGCGAATCGCCGGGACTCGAGGTGTACGAGCTGTACAAGGAAAGCGGGGCCAACGTCGAATATTACGATCCGTTTGCGACCAGCTTCCGCGACAAGCACGGAGAGACGGTCCAGAGCGTCGCGTACGATCTCGAGAAATTCAAAAGTTATGACTGCATCGTGCTGATCACGAACCACAGCGGCTTGAATTACGGCGACATCGCGTCCCTGGGCGTGCCGATTCTCGATACCCGCAACGCGTTCAAAAACTTCAGCGAACCTCATATCTACAAAATCGGACATTCCGTCCAGCATGTCCAAGAGCCGGATATGGCTTTGATCGGGTAATGACAAAGGAGGGAAGGATGGGAGAACAGTTCCATGCAAAAGCGAAACCTCGGATCGTCCTGGTCGTCTGCTTCTTGCTGCTCCTGCCCTTCCTGTTTACGTCGTCAGCGATGGAAGAACAAAAAGCAACCTGGTTGTGGGACGCGTCATTGATCGAACATCCGGAGCCGATCCTGGACTTCTGCCGGGAGCAGGGAGTCGGCGTGATCTTTTTGCAGATCCAAAAAAACGTGGAGGATGAGCGGTACGGCCGTTTTATCGCCGCTGCCCGCGAGGCCGATATTTCGGTGCATGCCTTGGACGGCAGGCCGGAGTGGGCCTACGAAAAGCAGGGCGGGGAAGCGGAAAAATTCATTGACTGGGTTCTCGACTACAACCGCCATGCTCCGGCGGAAGAACGGTTCGCGGGCATTCAATTCGACGTGGAGCCGTATCAACTGAAGCGCTGGGAGCGGGATCAGGCCGGCGTAGTGGAAGAGTGGAGCCGAAACATGCAGGAATGGACGGACAAAGCACGCGAAGGCGGGCTTTACATGAGCGCGGCGGTGCCGTTTTGGCTCGGGAAAATCGAGACGGAGGACGGCAGGGGGTTAAGCCGGTGGATGCTGGAGCGTTTTGACGCCTTGGCCGTGATGTCCTACCGCGACAGCGGCACCCAAATGGTGGATCTTTCCCGCGGGATGCTGAACGAGGCCGACAGGCTCGGGAAATCCGTCTGGATCGGCATGGAGCTGGGAGAGACGAAAGAAGGGGATCACGTAAGTTTTTTCCGGAAGCCGGTGACGGTCATGGAGGAAGAAATGAAAAACGCCTACCGTCTCAGCGAAGTCCATACCTCGTTTGCGGGACTGGCCATTCATCACTACGAAGCTTGGATCGAAAAAATCGCCGCGGCGAACCCGAAGCGGGAGCCGGGCAGCAGCATGGGCAATTGACATCAGGACAACAGGAAAAAGCGTATTCTATGGCATGTCCATAGGATACGCTTTTTTGCATGTTGCGTTTATTCGTCGGGATGCTCCCGGCTTATTTTTTGCAGAAGATGGACGAGCTGATCTTCTTCTTCCGGGGTCAGATGATAGGCGATCTTCCGGTTGTGTTCATCCAAAATGGATTGGAGCACGGGCAGCAGCTCCTTCGCTTTGGCTGTCGGGAACAGGAAATGCGAGCGCCGGTCTTTAGGATCGGGCTGGCGCGTAATATATCCGGACTGTTCCAATTGCTTAATGGAGCGGGCCGTCGTGGCTTTATCGAATTTCAGCTGATGGGTCAGCTGGTCCTGGGTGATGCCGGGATGATGCAGAATCGACTTGAGGAAGCTGTGCTGCCCGCCGCTGCCGATGCCGTACGGAGCCAGCTCCTTGGCAAGCCTTTTCTGGTTTTGCCGGTAAAGGTATGAAATTAGCTTGCCGATCGGTTCTTTCATAAGCGGCACCTCTTCCTGATGAGTTCCATTCCTGAAAGTTAGTGTATCAAAGACCTGTTGCGCACGCAACTAATATGGGGTACACTGTTACTGTCAATTAGTTGCGTGCGCAATTAATTGGCGCAGATGACGACCAGGAGGGCGCATATGGGTTCATTGGAACGTACGTACCAAGAGGATGCGAACATCCAGAAGAGACGCTGGATCATCCTTATTGTTCTTAATTTGTTTACTTTTATGTCCACGCTGGACGGGAGCATCGTGAACATTGCGCTGCCCGTCCTCTCGAAGGAGATGGGTCTGCCGATCGCCCAGATCGAATGGGTAACGACGGGTTACCTGATGGCGATTTGCTGCTTCATCCTCTTTTTCGGAAAACTGGGGGATATCGCCGGCAAAATCCGTATATTTAAAATCGGAACGATCATATTTATCGTCGGGTCGTTGTTATGCGGACTGAGCCATACGCTGCCGTTACTGATTATTTCACGGGTCGTTCAGGCTTTGGGCGCTTCCATGACGATGGCGAACAGCCAAGGCATACTGACCGATATTTTTCCGGCGAAGGAGCGGGGCAGGGCGCTCGGACTCATCGGTACCTTCGTGTCCCTCGGAAGCATTGCGGGACCAAGCCTCGGGGGCATTATCATTTCCTCTTTAGGCTGGGAATATATTTTTTGGGTGAACGTGCCGGTCGGGCTCGTCGCGATCGGGATGGGATGGAAGGTGCTTCCGGCCGATTTGATCCGGGTCAAAGCGAAAATCGACGCACCCGGCAGCTCGTTGTTCGCCGTGTTTATTATCACGCTGTTTGCAGGCCTTTTGCTCGGGCAACAGGCGGGGTACGGCAATTTGTGGATCATCGTTTTGCTTGCAGCCGCGCTGATCGCATTGGTGTGGTTTATACGGGCCGAGCTGAATCGCCAGAACGGGCTGGTGGATCTGTCATTGTTCAAAAATCCGCTGTTCTCGGTCAGCATTTTATGCGGATTCCTCGTATTTACGGCGAATTTCTGTTTTAATATCATCGCGCCGTTTTATACCCAGAACATGCTGAATCTATCGCCTTCTTCGGCGGGATTCATGATGATGTTGTTCCCGATATGCATGGTGATCGTGGCGCCTCTCAGCGGCGCCTTATCCGACAAAATCGGCTCCGAGCTGCTGACCTTTGCCGGCCTGGTCGTGATGGTCGCGGCCCAGTTCGGGCTCGCCTGGCTTCACGAAGGCAGCTCGCTTGTCATTGTCGGCGTTTGGATCGCCATGCTTGGCATCGGCAGCGGTTTGTTCCAATCGCCAAACAATTCCCTGATCATGTCCCAGGTGCCGCGCACCCAGCTCGGCTCTGCAGGGAGCGTCAACTCCCTGGTCCGGAACGTGGGCATGGTCGTCGGCATTACGGTAGCGACGACGATATTGTTCCATGTCATGAGCGCCAAGGCCGGGCATCGCGTGACCGGGCTTGTTCCCGGGCGTCCGGACATTTTCCTCCGCGGAATGCACGCCGTGTTTATCACTTCAGCTAGTATTTGTCTCGTTGCCGCCGTATTGACCGGCTGGCGAATGTTCCAGGCGAAAACGGCCAAACAGGCGGAACAACCGGCTTCCAAGCATTAAATCGGAAGCGGCGCTTCCGGCGATGCGGATTTCGGGACGCTGCCGCGGGTGGAACGGGCGTCCAGCGGAACTTGCGTGCAACTTATGCTAAATGGGTCGAGTCCCACCGGATTAACTTAAAAGCCCCTGCGGTTGCAGGAGCTTTTTTTCTTTCGCCTGAACAAATCTTTTCCCCTCGGCGGTCGAGAAACCGGTTGGCCTGTCCGGCTCCGAAGCCGTAATTTCCGGAGGATGATCCTGCCGTCACCCGGGCTCCGGGCCGATCCCCAAATAAACGCATAGCTCGCAAGCCGTTTCCGCTTTGACGTAAGACCACAGCATAAAAAAGCGCCGCTGGTATCCCCGGCACAAATAGAGGGCTTCCATCCCTTTTTCGTTCCGGGTTTCCTCGTATACCCGAATGCCGCGGGCCCGCATCGCCTTGCGGATCTCCGCCAGCCGTCGCACCGCTTTTTGCTGAACGCCCGACAAACCGCGGATATACACCTCCGGCAGCTTAAGGGCGAGCGTCTTCAGCGTCCGGATGTCCCGTTCCAGCACATCCAGCAAAACGACGTGCAGCATGTAGCTTTTGACAAGTACCGAATCTTCTTCGTCCGGCACGGGGGGGAGAGCGGATGCTTTCATGAGAGCACTTCCTTGCATCACGGATAGGAACACATGTTCTATTTATATTCATGTTACGCGAAAAGGATGCATTCCGGCAACAACCAAATCTTTGAAATGAGGCCGGATTTTTTTTGGTATAATATTACCCATTGGCAGTCCGGGCCAGAAGCTATCCATTACGAAACCGGGGAGGATGTCATCTTATGATTTTGCATAAAGGGGAAGTATTATTCCATCAGGGGGACAGCGGCGAATATTTGTACCATATCAAAAGCGGGCTTTTTTAAGTGACGCGCCTGCACAAAAACGGGAACATGGTGCTTTTTAACATCTTGTATCCCGGGGAAACGGTGCCGCATCATTCCCTCATTACCCCGAAAGAAACCCATGGATCGGCCATTGCCCTGATGGACAGCGAGGTAGAGCGGATTGTGGCGGAGGATTGGTACCGCGAATTGCGGGAGCATCCGGAAAAAGCGCTGGAAATCGCGCTGCTGCTTCAGGAAAAAGTGCGGTTCATGCAAAAAAGGCTGGACCACCTGACGGTAGGGACGCCGGCGGAGCGGCTGGCGCTTTTGACCGAATGGCTGAACGATTATTCGCACGGGGTGCATTTCACCGACCTGCTGACGCAAGAGGAAATCGGGCAGCTGATCGGGGTTCGGCGGGAGACGATCAACCGTTTGTTAAGGGGGCATTAGCGGATGCTGCATCACGTGGAGATCAATGTATCGGAGTTGGGGCGGAGCCGGGAATTTTGGGAATGGTTTTTGACGCGGCTCGGTTACGAGCTTTATCAGGATTGGGATCAGGGGTTCAGCTTCAAGCACGGGAAAACGTATCTCGTATTCGTGCAAACGGAGGAGCGGTTTTTGGACGCCCCGTACCACAGAAAAGCGACAGGGCTCAACCATCTGGCTTTTCATGCGGAATCCCGCGCCGAGGTAGACGAGATGGCTTCTTTGCTGAAACAAAAGGGCGTCAAGCTGCTGTACGAGGACCGTTATCCCTACGCAGGGGGGCCGGAGCATTACGCGGTTTTTTTCGAAGATCCGGACCGGATCAAGGTGGAGTTTGCGTGCTAAGGGATGAAGACGCCTGACGTTCGAGGGACCTCACAAAATCCGAACCGGGCACATATACTGGGGTAACCGGATGTGCAGAAAGGAGATCGCTCCTATGGGTTACCCCCCGTATCGGGCATGGTATGCGCCTTATCCGTATCCCCGACCGGCCCGCGTCTGGGCCCGCGAATATCCGCAGGTCCAAACGGAAATTTTGAACCGGTCCCTGCAACACACCTACGGGCTGATGGAGGACGGTTACAAGGTCTTGAACAAGCTGTCCGAACATTCCTTTGCGGTTCAGGTCATGAGGGCCGCCCAAACGGGAAATAAGCAGGAGGTCGACCGGCTGATGAAATCGATCGGCGCGTCGAACCCCGTGCAGACCGATTTTTCCCCGAGCGGGATCGGCATTACGCTCGGTTCGCCCCAGCCGACCGCCTGCTGCAAATTAGCTGTATTTTTGAAATGGGGAGAAGGCTAAAAAAGAAAGGGATATTTGCCCTCTTAGAGGAGCAAATATCCCTTTTCGTTTTACAGCGTGCCGGCCGGGCCGAAAAATTCGTAGTGGATCCGTTCTTCCGGTACGCTCCACTCTTTCAGCGCCTTGTTCACCGCGCTCATGAATGGAACCGGTCCGCAGAAATAGAAGTCCGAATCTTGTGATACAATTTCCTGAAGCCAAGGCAGGTCGATGTATCCGGTTTTGTGGCAGAAGCCCTGGCCAAGCGGTTTTTCGTAGCAAATGTAGGATTTCAGGTTGCCGTGCGAAGCATCCAGCTGCTCGATATGCTCCCTCATGGCGTGGAAGCTTTCGTTGATGGCCGCATGAATGAACGTTACCTTTCGTTCAGGCTGCTCTTTCAGAACCGTCTCCAGCATGCTGACCATCGGGGTCAGGCCGACGCCGCCGCTGATCAGCACAAGCGGGATCGTCTGGGTCATATCCAGCGTAAACGTGCCTGCAGGCGCGCTGATTTCGAGCACGTCGCCTTCCTTCACTTGGTCATGCAGGTAAGTGGAAACAACGCCTTCGGGTTTTCCCGGCGCTCCGCCTTCCCGTTTCACCGAAATCCGGTACGCGTCTCCGCCCGGAGCGGCGGACAGGCTGTAATGGCGGATTTGCGCGTAAGGTTGATGTTCAGGCTTCACGCGCACGGTAATGTATTGTCCGGGAAGATAGCCGGAAATCGCCCCGCCGTCCTGCGGCTTCAAATAGAAGGAGGTGATGACGTCGCTTTCCTTCACTCTGCGTTCGACGACGAACGGACGGAATCCGGCCCAGCCGCCAGGAGCGTTTTCGGCCTCGCGGTACATTTCGGCTTCGACGCCGATAAAGGCATCGGCGATGACGCCGTACGCTTCGGCCCAAGCATTCATGATCTCAGGCGTGGCCGCATCGCCCAGCACCTTTTTGATGGCTGCCAGCAAGTTTTCGCCGACGATCGGGTAATGCTCGGGTTTTACGTTGAGCGCCCGGTGTTTTTGCGCGATCTGTTTTACGGCAGGCAGGATGTCTTCCAAATGGTCGATATGCGCCGCGGCCGCATACACGGCGTTGGCCAGCGCCGTTTGCTGTTTTCCTTCCCGCTGGTTCGCGTGGTTGAATATGTTGAGCAGTTCGGGATGGTTTTCGAACAGCAGTTGGTAAAAGGCGGTTGTGATGGCTTTTCCGTGCACTTCCAAGACCGGAACGGTCGATTTGATGATGTCGATGGTTTGTTTCGTCAGCATAACGAATTCCTCTTTTCTTGATTATGTGTCGTGCTTTCTTCTTAAGTATAGGAAAGGCGAAACAGGCTAATTGTGATTCTGGTCACATCAAACATTGACAATGTGTGAACATCGGAACAAGAGAAAAAAGAGGAAAAGGTGAAAGTTATATGGAAATTTCGAACAATTTACTTACCCGGCTGTTTAGCAACGGTCCGAAATGTGTTATAATAAATATGTAACCAAACAAAAAAAGAAAGGATCAGGATACCATGTGTCCCCGAAGGAACCATCCCCAAAGGACGATTTGGAAACGTTATGATCTCTCTTACACGTAGCTCCCTTTCGTAGAGAAAAGTCACCTGGACAACCAAGGAAGAATGACAAACTCTGCGAAAGAAGGAACTTCACATGCGAAGGACCAAGTCCCGCAGGTCCCGTACTTATCGCAGAGGTTTGCCAGACTCCTGACTAACCTACGACGATAAGAGGGAACCTGTATGAGAAAGAAAGACCATTTGATTTCTAAGTTTTCATCCATTGCAATGATGCTTTTCGGAACTTTTTTGCTGGCTTTTGCGTATTTTCACATCAATTTTCAAAATCATCTATCGGAGGGCGGATTTGTCGGCTTGTCCTTGCTCGGCAAATACGTGCTTGGGGTCAATCCGGCGCTGAGCACGCTGCTGCTGGACATCCCGGTCATTTTGATCGCCATGTTTTTGAAAGGCCGCAAGTTCGTAATGAACACGCTGCTTGCGACGTTATCGTTTTCTATTTTTTACGAACTTTTCGAACGTTATTCGACGCTGGTCATCGACCTGCACGATAATCTGCTGCTGGCGGCGCTGTTGTCCGGACTGGTCACGGGGTTTGCCACAGGACTGGTTCTCCGATTTGGGGGAGCTACCGGCGGAGATGATATTTTGTCGCTGCTCATTAGCCGCTGGAGCGGGCTTAAGGTAGGTACCGTATTTATTCTATTGGATGCCGCCGTATTGCTGCTGTCCCTGTTTTACATGCCGCTGAAGGAAACGCTGTTTACGATTTTGGCGGTAGGCATCGCCGGGCAGACGATCACGCTGACGGTTTCGTTCCGCAAGGGAAAAACGGTCGATCCCGTCGTTCCCGAACCGGCTGCTGCAACGCCCAAAAAAGCAACCAAGCCCGTTCATGCGGTGCGGAGTGCTCATTAACGGATAACCGTCCGATTCTGAACAAGGATCGGGCGGTTTTTTTGTGTTTTTTAAACGAAACGGTGATCAACGGGCAAAAACTCTTTCCCTGATGCCCGATCGACATTCGGCTGGAAAGAGTTGTGCCCGCTGGAGTCATAGGTTGGCCAGCTCGGGGCCCGGTGATGGAATCATTCTGCTGTCAGTGATTTGTTTGACCATGAACGAATTCGTGGTATGGCACGCAACATGACCCAATTCATTAGGGGATTCTTTATGGCAAATCGTTTCATCATCGTCTTGGATGCTTCTACTTCACGAAATGCATACTTGCTCATCTCCTCTTGATAAGAAGCGACGGCCTTCTCAAGCGGCGTGCCTTCGATTGCGGCCGTTTCAAGCTTTTCGGCGAGTAGGGCCGCATCGCGCAAAGCGGTGTTGCCTCCGTGCGATCCAGTGGGGGGCATGACATGTACCGCGTCTCCCATAAAGGCGATTCGCGAGACCGGCCACGCAGCCGGCTTTTTTGCCGCTTTAATGGTTACCGCCATGGTGTAATCGAGGTCGGATTGCTCCACGAAACGGCGCAGCACGGGGTGAAAGTCTTGGGCAGCCTTCAATGCAAGTTGTTGCAGCATCTCCGAGCGAGGTTTTCCTTGAGGTTCCGGAAATTGCTCTTTTGGCAAGAGAAGTGCCCACATCACATAATCGTCGGTAATTGGCGGTATTTGATCGATTCCAAAGCGTAGAAAAGCAGTCTGCGGAGACTCGCGGAAGTTCATCGAGGTAAAGAAGAAGCCGCGACTCGAGGGGCCGATGGCAAATACTCCGCTGGTTTTCAGCGGGCGGGGAACGATCGAGCGGCCGTTTTGGAAAAGCAGCGTGCGGCCATAAATCGCCCAACGATCGGTATCCTCCGGCTCGAAGTCAGGCAAATAGGATTTGCGCAAAGCTGAATTTACGCCATCGGCACCGACCACGAGCGAAGCATGGACACGGCTTCCGTCCGAAAAGTGAAGCGTTGCGCCATCGGATGTCGTCTCGGCACGGACCGCCGCTTTGCCGAAGTGCACCCGATCCCGAAGCCCTTCGAGCATAATGGTTCGAAGCGTTTGGCGATCGGCTTGCCGCGGTGTTCGCAAATCAGTGCCGCTCGGATCACTTTGAAAAGCGAAACTGAATACCTCGCCAAGATTCTGATTGGTTATCCGCATGTAACCAATTTCGTCGGTAGGCGAAGTGGTCGCGAGAAACAGCTGGAATAAATGAGGAGGCAGGCAGCGCTGAAGTCCCGCGATTCCGTGTTCGTCAAGAGTGATCCGGTATCCTTGTCGACGGGCATGCGGCGCCGGATCACGTTCATAAATCTGCACGTCGAACCCGGCTCGAAGCAGTGAATGGGCCAAGCACAATCCGCTTACGCCAGCGCCGGCGATGGCTACTGAAATTTTGGACATGTTCGTACATCCCCTTTTTCATTTTGCTTTTCAGCAAATGAATGCTAAAATATTATAGAATTATTTATTTTATCTCATGAGATAAGATAATATTAAACGGAGGATGATACGAATGTCAAGAAAGCAAATCATACATATTCTTTCGGAAGAACTACGCGATAACAGTACGGCAACGATCCTGTTTCATGAGGCCATTGCCGCGAAACTGGGGCTAAATTCCACCGATCACAAATGCTTGGACGTCATATTGAAAAACCAGCCCCTCACTGCGGGACAGCTTTCCGCTTTGACCGGATTGACGACGGGTGCCGTCACAGGGGTATTGAACAGACTGGAACAGGCAGGATACGTCTCCCGAGTACAAGATCCCCAAGACAAAAGACGTGTCGTTATTTGCATCGACCAGGAGAAGGCGGCAAAAGATATTGTTCCGCTCTTTGAGACCTTCGGAAAAGATTTGGATCAAATGTTATCGAGATACGATGATGCGGAACTTGAAAATATTCTCGATTTTATCAGACAATGCAATTTCTTGTTGAAGGATTTCACGAAAAAAATGAATAAATGATGTGCAGGTGCCTTATGCCGGAAGTCGGGAGAGGGATAATCAAAAGTAGGGACTTTCATAAAAAATGGATAGGGAGAGGCATGTGCCGTCCTACCCTATCCATGCATGGGATTTATTCAAACAATACCTTATACTCCCCGTAACCCTGCTCCTCGAGTTCTTCCTTCGGAACAAAGCGCAGCGCCGCGGAGTTGATGCAGTAGCGCAGGCCTTCGGGGCCCGGACCGTCGTCGAATACGTGACCGAGATGCGAATCGGAGCTTTTGCTGCGGACCTCGGTGCGAACCATCATATGGCTCAGGTCGAGCTTTTCCTTGATGCTGTAATCGCGGATCGGGCGCGTGAAGCTCGGCCAGCCGCAGCCGGAATCGTATTTGTCCCGCGAGCTGAACAGCGGCTCACCGGATACGATGTCGACATAAATGCCTTCGCCGTGGTGATCCCAAAACTCGTTTTGGAACGGGGGTTCGGTCGCGTTGTTTTGCGTCACTTCGTATTGCAGCGGCGTCAGGCGCTGCTTCAATTCGGTTTTGTCTGTTTTCGGGGCCCATACCTTTTCCAAAAAGTCTTCCCGCCCGGAGCCTTTGCGGTAACGTTTGTAATGTCCCGGGTTCTTTTTGTGGTAATTTTGATGGTATTCCTCGGCCGCATAAAACGGTTTGGCCGGCAGGATCGGCGTCACGATCGGTTTGTCGAAGCGTCCGCTTGCCGCTAAGTCCGCTTTGGACGCCTCGGCCAGCTGGCGCTGCTCCTCCGTATGGTAAAAAATCGCCGTTTGGTAAGATTGCCCGCGGTCATGGAATTGGCCGCCCGCATCGGTAGGGTCGATTTGCTGCCAATACAGCTCCAGCAGTTTTTCGTAAGGGAAAATGTCCGGGTTGTACGTAATCTGCACCGCCTCGACATGTCCCGTCGTATCCGAGCATACCTCCTCATAGGTAGGGTTCTCTTTATGTCCGCCCGTATAACCCGATACAACCTCGATGATGCCGGGCAGATCTTCAAACGGGGCTACCATGCACCAAAAGCATCCGCCTGCGAAGGTCGCTTTTTCCTGATGTGCCGCTTGTATTTCGCTCATGATATCACTCCGCTTCCATCTGTTTTTCGTAAATCCAATCGTATTGAAACAATAACCTTATACAATGATTATATCCGATATGGCGCACGAAAACCAAGGACCCCCCTTTAAGCGGACGGGAGCTTTTTGCGTTTGCGGTAAAGGAGCAGCATCAGTCCAAGCAGCAGCACGTAACCCGCGAACACGAGGACGGAGACGAGCGGGTGTTTGGCCCCCTGGCCGCCCAGGAACGCATAAACCAAAATGCCGGGAAGTTTGCCGAGCCCCGAAGCGGCCGTATACGTCCAAAAAGGAATCGAGGCGACGCCCGCGAACACGTTTACGGCCATTTGGGGAAGGACCGGTATCAGCCGTCCGGCGGCCACGCTCATGAAAGGATGGGATTCCACCCAGGCGGTGAACGACTGCAGCATGCCGAATTTGTTCAGGTATGTCCTGGCCTGCTCGCGCAGCACCGTTCTCGAAAGCGCGTAAATGACGCTCCCTGCGATCATCGTCCCGAGCCAGCTCACGGCGGCCGCCCAGAACGTGCCGAAGGAAAAGCCGAGGGCGGCAATGACAAGCTTGTAAGGGATGACCGGAAACAGGGCGACCAAGGTCGAAAGGCAGACGAGCACAGGAAAGGAGCCGTGCTTCTGCATGTAATTTACGATGTCGCTCCGGTAGATCAAGACGATCACAAGAACCGCCGCGTACAGGGCGGCAAGCAGCCATTTTTTCATCGGTTTCCTCGCTTTTAGGGATTCGTTTCATCCATCATATCAAATGTGGAAAGAAAAAATAAAACAAACTATAGCCATGTTCCAAACCGTCTGCTATAATGATCTCAACAAATGAATAGTTCCCAAAGGGGAGTAGCTCATGCAATAAAGTCGTCATTACGGGATAAGGATCCCCGGCTTTATTGGCAACATCACGTTGTTTTGCGAGACCTTTGCCTGATTTTCATGAGGTAAAGGTCTTTTTTGGTGGAAAAAAAAGCGCCGTTTGCCTAATGAAGGTAAGGGCGCTTTTTTCATGCGGCGGACTAGTCATAGCAATCATTTTATTCGGGGAAAGGCATTTCCCTACAAAAAGAAAGGTGGAAGGAAAATGGAATTGTTAACCATGGCTTTTTGGACGGCGCTGCTGTCCATCGTCATCATTGACCTGGTGCTGGCCGGAGACAATGCCATCGTCATCGGTCTTGCCGCACGCAACGTTAGAAAAGAAGATCAAAAGAAGGTTATCGTGTGGGGGACGGTCGGAGCGATCATCATCCGGGTCATCGCCACGCTGCTGGTCGTTCAATTGCTTTTGATCCCGGGCCTGCGGCTCGTCGGCGGGCTGGCTCTCGTCTGGATCGCTTATAAGCTCCTGATCGACGAGAAAAAGCATGATATTTCGGCGGGCAACCAGATGTGGGCGGCGATTCGCACGATCATCATCGCGGACGCCATGATGGGGCTGGACAACGTGCTGGCCGTTGCCGGCGCCGCGCACGGGGATTTCCTGCTCGTCATTATCGGTCTGGCCATTTCGGTGCCGATCATGGTGTGGGGAAGCACGCTGATCGTGAAGCTGACGGAACGTTTCCCGGTGATCATCACGATCGGGTCGGCCATTCTCGCCTGGACCGCTTCGAAAATGCTGGTGGAAGAACCGCTGGTCCACGATCTTTTCGCGAATGCGGTGCTGAAGTACGGTTTCGAGCTGGTGGTGGTTGCCGCGGTCGTGCTGCTGGGACTCTGGTCGAAAAAGAAAAAGGCGGAGGCTGCCAAAGGCCGGGCGGTCGGCATGAGCTGAATCGTCTTTCCTGTTCAGTTTCTTTCAACGAAAAGGTATAATGTGTAACGATCCTTGTTTTGCTAAAATCGCAAGAAGGACGTTGCGCATGCGTAAAACTACCGCTTAGCGGCGGGTTACCGCAAGGGGCGTCCAAAAGGCGCAGGACCGGTAATCCCGCCGCTTTTGCCGTCATGGAGGATAACGAAAGGCTTACGGCCTGGCGGCTTGGATAAAAACGAAGGGGAAATGCAAAAAATGAACGAATACCGCAAACAGGTTGAAGAAGGCATCGTGGAAAGCTACCGTCAGGACGAGGATATGATGATCCTTGTGTTCGCGCAGTGGTGCGTCAATGAAGGCCTCGATCCGGAAGAACTGTACGGAAAAGCTTATCCGCAGCAGCAGAGCAATGAACGGCTGAAGCGGGTCCTGGAGCTGACGGTGCCGAAGGAGGAGGCCGGCCCCATCCCGGATGAAACCGTCCTTGGCGTGTTATCGCTGTTCGGCAACGAGGATTTGGCTTTCGTCGTATCCGAGGCGATCTCGAACCGAACGCCGCGAAAATGAATCGAAGCGGCGTCGCCGCCTAGAGGGGCCTATGTTAAAATCGGTAAAAGCGGACTGTGAATAATCGATAAAAGCGGGGGATGCAAAAATGAAAATCATTGTTGTGGGAGCAAACGGCACGCTGGGAAAGGCCATCTGCGATGAGCTTTCCCCGAAGCATGAGATCATTTCCGCCGGCCGGAGCGCGGGCGACGTGACGGTCGACATCACTTCGCCCCAAAGCATCCGGGCGATGTACGAACAAACCGGACGCGTCGATGCCGTCATCTGCGCCGCGGGCGATGCATATTTCGGACGTTTGGAGGAGCTGACGCCGGAACGCAACGAAATCGCCATTCTGAGCAAGCTGAAAGGGCAGATCAACTTGGTGCTGCTCGGGCAGGATTACGTGAACGACAGCGGCAGCTTTACGCTGACCACCGGCATCATTATGGATGACCCGATCGTCGGCGGGGCTTCTTCGGCAATGGCGGGAGGAGCGGTCCGGGCATTCGTTCAGGCCGCCGCCATCGAGCTGCCGCGGGGGATCCGGATCAACAACGTAAGCCCGAACGTGCTTGAAGAATCGATGGACAGCTACGGACCGTTTTTCCCGGGTTTTGAACCGGTTCCGGCGGCACGGGCCGCCAAAGCATACCGCAAAAGCGTCGAAGGCGCGCAAACCGGACAAACCTTTAGGGTGTATTAATCAGGGTCATGTTTTGAAACGAATCCACTGAGCGGGTATAATAAAACTCATCGACTGGGCGAATAGAACACCCAAGGAGTCATTCCAAAGAAGAAGCAATCTCCCTGCTTGGCGAGGGCCGAGGAGATTGCTTTTTTCACTATTTTATGCCGAAACAGCCTTTCATGTCCCTGCGCTTCGGACGTACTGCAGCCGCAGACAGAACCCTGCCGGTTTACGCAAAAAGCGGAGGCGGATCCCCATGCAAACGATGCGTGGAACCTTCGCAGACCGAAGCATCTGAGGGTAAAAAAAATATGTTGTGAACTTGTGCTACACTGTAAACAGGAGGGATTCATATGATATGTAACCGGAGCACCCCGATCGGTCCGCCGCGTTTCGGCACTGCCGTGCACGCCCTGATCTTGCTGGCCAAATGCGAAGGAATGCTTTCCAGCGCGGCCATTGCCTGCGATGTCCAATCGCATGCGACGTTCCTCCGCAGGGTATTGGCGCAGCTCACGCATGCCGGTATCGTCGAAGCGAGGGAAGGGCGGAACGGAGGATACTATCTGAAGCGCCGTCCGGATCAAATTACGCTGGCGGATATTTTTTTGGCTGTCCAATCGGATTGCTCCGAGCAAGAGGTCCGAGAGGATTGCGCACCGGGCCGGCAAAAGCTCGAAGCCATTATGGAAGAAGTGCAGAAGCAGACCGTCGAACTGCTTAAACAGCATACGTTAGCTGATTTGATGCAAGAATAATAAAAGGATTGCAATGTGAGCCGAAACGTTATATACTGTTGTCATTAAAGTTGCAGTTGGAAAGTTCGACTGCATTTTATTTTGAGATATACTGTGCCTGTAATGAGCACAGTAAAAATGAGGAGGAGAGAAGCATGTCCGTTTCACAATCGACCCAAACGGTAGAGCAGCAGGAGTTTTTCAACGTTATTCAGGATCGGCGATCCGTCCGCAGCTATGATCCCCAAGCCAAAATTTCGCGGGAGGAAATGAACGAAATCCTGCAGCAAGCCACGCTGGCTCCTTCGGCCGCCAACCTGCAGCCGTGGCGGTTTCTCGTCATCGACTCGCAGGAGCTGAAGCAAAAACTGCTTCCGATCGCCAACGATCAGCAGCAAGTGATCGAGGCTTCGGCCGTCATTGCGGTGCTTGGGGATTTGGAGGGCTATAAGTTGGCCGAAAAAATTTACGGCATGGCGGTCGATGAGGGTTACATGCCTGCAGAGACGGCTAAATCGTTCGTGGAGCGCTATCAAGGGCTGTTTAAGAGCATGCCTCAGGAGACGGTTCGCCAAAAAATATCCATTGACGCCGGATTGGTATCCATGCAGCTTATGCTGGTCGCTCGCGCTAAAGGGTATGATACGGTCCCGATGGGCGGCTATGACCATGTTAAATTCGTAGAAGCGTTCGATATTCCGGAGAGATACGCACCTATTATGCTGATCGCCATCGGCAAGGCGGCGAAGCCCGGACACCCGACGGTAAGATTGCCGATTGAGGACGTCGCTTTCTTCAACGAAAAGCCTAAGGAATAACCAAATACAACGATCAGCCATTGGAATCCAATGCCTTTGCAAATAAAGCTCCCCTGCCTATTGCCGGGGAGCTTTCCTGCTTGAGCAAAATGTCCTTTTTCTTCTGAACGGTCGAATCCGCCTTCAAATCTGCTCGCGGCTTTCCATCCGGTATTCCTTCGGAGATTTCCCGAACCGGGAACGGAATACGCGGTGGCCGGCGGCGCGGTCCGTGCGTTCGTGCAGGCCGCCGCCATCGAACTTCCGCGCGGGATCCGGATCAACGACGTAAGCCCGAACGTGCTGGAGGAATCGATGGACAGCTACGCCCCGTTTTTTCCCGGTTTTGAACCGGTGCCGGCGGCGAGGGCGGCGAAAGCGTACCGCAAAAGCGTGGAGGGCGCGCAAACCGGACAAACCTATAAAGTGTATTAACCGAAAGCCGCTAATCACGCTTGCATGCGTCGTTCGAGCAACAAAGAGACCGAATCCCATGTAAACTGTACCCTATCGAGAAGACACTTTAAAAAAGTCTCTCGGTAGGGTACTTTTGTTTATAAGCAAAAAGATGGGGATGGGGAATTGAAAAATGAGCAAGAAAATATTCACGGATAGTGAAATCAAACAGTTATTAAATAATCCTTATGTGAAGTCTGTTTCTTCTAAGGCAATTACGTATACAGATGCATTTAAGCAGTTATTTATCTCAGAAAATAACAAGGGTAAGCTTCCTAGAGAAATATTTGAGGAATGTGTTTTGACGTAACCGTTATCGGGATCCAAAGAGTCGAATCCTCGAGAAAGAGATGGCGTGCGAGCTACCAGGAGAACGGAATCTTAGGTTTGCAGGATACTAGAAGCCAAGCATCAGGAAGGTCCCTTAAACGGGAGCTGACGCAGGAAGAGAAGTATGCCAGGCTGGAGGCTCAGAATGCCTTGCTAAGAGCGGAGAACGAACTGTTAAAAAAGATTCGTTTCATGGAGAGGGGGCAGAACAAAGGATAGTACTTTCACCTAATCAGAAATATGTCCTTATCTATGACATCATCAAGAAATATCAACTCCACCGTATGGTCAACTATTTATGTAGGGTGCCTGGGGTTTCTAGAAGTGGATATTACAGGTACTGGTCTTCCGCAGCAAAGCAAAAGAGAAGCGAGCGTGAGCAGCAAGATGAAAAGGTAAAAGAAATCATCTTAAAAGCTTATCATTTCAAAAGACGCAAGAAAGGCGCTCGATCCATCAAGATGACACTAGAGGGTCAGTTTCAGATTGTCTACAATCTGAAACGAATCAGGCGGATCATGAAAAAATACGGCATTTTGTGCCCTTTCAGGAAGGCAAATCCCTATAAGAGAATGATGAAAGCTACTCATGAGCACCGGGTCGTTCCTAACCTGCTGAATCGGGAATTTAAGCAGAATGTTCCTGGTAAGGTATTGCTGACGGATATCACCTATCTATTCTACGGTTCAAGTAAGAAAGCCTATTTACCAACAATCAAGGACAGTTCAACCAATGAAATTCTGGCCTATCATGTATCAGACCGAATCACAATGGACCTTGCGACAGATACCCTTCTTAAGCTTAAGAAAAACAGAAGCTTTAAAAAGGCCGATGGTGCCTTCATTCATTCTGATCAGGGATCTCATTATACACATCCGGATTTTCAAAAAATGGTTAAGAAAATGAAATTGAAACAATCCATGTCCAGGCGGGGAAACTGCTGGGATAACGCCCCTCAGGAATCCTTTTTAGGCCATTATAAAGAACCCTGTTTGACCTTGGATGAGTTAAAACGGGAAATTAAGGACTACATGGCCTATTACAATCACTACAGATACCAATGGAACTTAAAAAAGATGACCCCTGCTAAATACAGAGATCATCTTCTTCAATCTGCTTAGGCTTTTTTAAGAATGTCCTTTACAAGGGGTACCGTTTACTCCGGGTTCGTCTTTTTTTTGAGTTAACGAGCAAGCGTGAATATGTAGCCGGTGACCCATTGAAAGATGCTCTATTGTTGTTTACTTTCGTAATGGACACCGCGACGCGGTAAATGAGGATATGAAGTTGATCCGTGAACAGGTCATGAACGTTAACGAAGTGGCGAAGGCCACAGATAAGGTTCAAGAGATTCGAAAAGAGCAGCAGGAAACATGCGAGCAGTTACAAGACATCACATCCCGTCTTGAAACGCATGGAAGCGCAAAGGCTGGAGGTGGCCTTGGAGATAACCATTTTACAGTATAGACCATTGAACACGGATTAGGAGGCTGAGAAATCGGCCTTCTATTTTTATTTATTCACACTTAGTTCGCAATGTATAACATACCAATTATAAGTATAGTAGGTCACAAACAACGTTCCTAATTAAAATAAGTTACAGAAAAACACAAAATAAATATATAAATATTTTCATAGAAAATATATAAATTAACACTAGTATATGGTATATTTTCCATGGTCGACCAACCCAAAAAAGAACTAAACTACCGAAATATGGAAGAATATAATACATACGAAAGACCGAAGTCCTTGTGGCTTCACCCCTTCGTATGAAACATGCCCCGTAGAGGCACCAGGTAAAATCACTCTATCAAATGGTCAACATGCAATCTTGTCCTCAACGATAAGCACTATGACTGGTATAATAAGCGATCGGCACAAATAAATATTAGGTTAGTGAAAACACTGCACCACTCACCTCCTCGTGCTTTGTAGTGGTGTTGCGTATCCTCACAATTGATGCATTTGAAAGCAGGTGATCATCATGCAAGTTCTCATCTATGATGGGGAATGCTCTATGTGCAGTTCACTTATCCAGAAAATGGTTAAGAGTAGCCGGAACGATGCCTTGCGCATCACAGACTTCCATAGCACATGGACACAGGAACATGTGGAGTTGGATGAAAGTGTGGACAGCATGTACTATATTAAGCATGGACGCACTTATTTATACTCTGACGCAGTAATCCGCGCCATTGCAGATACGAGGCGAGCATTTCGCCCAATTTTGCTACTGCTGGTTATCCCACCCTTCATCCGAAACCCTGTCTATCGTTTCGTTGCTAAGCATCGAAAAAAAATTGGGATAACGAAAACCTGTCCTTTACCTACACAGAATTTCAAACAGATGTACTTGCCATAATTCAGTTGTCAGATGAGTAGCTCTGCGTAGCAAAAAAATATGGTTGAATTGTTAATTTCACCCTTATAGTTACTAAAATCGATTATAATTAAATTTATGTTCAAGTCGATTACCTATCCTAAGTTAAAGGATAATCATACGCAAAAAGACATAGTGATGAATCGCCTATGCTCTAAGGGTTATAGAGTTTTCGAATACACACTTATGTATAAGAGGAGGCGAATGATATGACGATAATGCCTGTTATAGTAATGGTCTTTGTATTTATACCTACAATTGTACTCATGGTAAGCATGCCTTATTTAACAAGAGAGACAATTAGTTTTGGGGTCACCGTCAGCGCTGTACAATTCCACAGTGAGCCTTTGCGCCAGATGCGGAAGTCATATGCTAGGATTAGTGCTACCTTACATACCATCCTATTCATTGTTTGTATCATTTGCCTAATATACGGTGATGAACATTCCAAGCAACAAAGTTGGATCATTGTCACTTATTCACTCGCCATGGTCGTAATCTCTCTAGTCATAAACATTAGCTATCATTTCAAAATGAAAAGGTTACTACCTATGCTGCCTATTGCTCCGGAACCATCGATCATGGCAGTGGACACTGGATTTCGGAAAAGAAACATTGGCTTGTCTAGTAATTGGTTCCTCATTCATGTTTTAATTATTGTCGTTAGTATTGTAACTGTGCTACGCAACTACGATCTGATTCCTGATCAGATTCCGATCCATTACAACAGCAGTTGGAACGTAGACCGCTATGCAGCTAAATCTTATAGTTCTGTGTTTATGCCTACGATAATACAAGTGTTCATAACACTTTTGTTCATATTTGAGAATTGGAGTATTCGCAGAGTGAAGCAGCAGGTTCGACCCACTGATCCGAACCGTTCTATCAGACAAGACGTAACTTTCCGCCGTACTTGGTCATATTTTATGATTACAGCAAGCTTCTTAATAGTTATCCTGGTTTCCGTCGTGCAACTAAGCATGATATCTCTGCTTGATATCAATTTCGCTATCCCCATTATCCTAATCATAATAGCCTTTGTTATCCTATACGCCTGCGCCTTATCGTTCTGGGCTGGTCAGGGCGGAAGCCGCATGGAGCGATCTGCCGATTTCTCCAATGTCAGACCTGTCCATGATGATGATAAATGGCTATTAGGTATGATTTATTTCAATCGTAAAGATCCAAACCTAATCGTCGAGAAAAGGTCCGGAGTCGGCTGGGGATTAAATTTCGGTCACCCAGTAATCTGGCTGATTGGGCTCGGAATTATTGTACTGTTAGTTGTGGTGCGGTAACAAGGCTTTGAGGTTAGTACTCACCGGAGTATTCTAGCTTTCAACAAATAAATATTTTCGCTTCCAAATTAGACGCCATCCACATTAGACAATCAGATTCTGTATGTTGCCTTTCATTTTCTTCTTAGCTCGTTGAATTCTTTTTGTAACAGCAGCAGTATCATTAAAAGCATCAGCAATCTCCCTGCTCGTATAACCCCAAATCACATTCAATAATAAATACTGTCGCTCTACTATAGATAACTTATATAGCAATTCCTGCAATTCATCGTGGAATGTCCAACGGATAGACTGACAGTGATATTCATAATGTCATACCCTATATAAGTACCACCCTCGGTGCCTAGCGTTACTGCAATCTCCTTAAATGAGGAATCTTAAAAGAGTAATATTCTACTCTTACCATTTGATAAAGTTCCGACAACCTTGTTCATGTCACGTTGACTAAATAACTTAATACTCATGGTTTTCTCCCCGGTTTTATTTTCTTAAGTATATAGAAAAGTACCCCGTAGGGTAGACCTTTTTTTAGGTGTCTACTCTATGGGGTACATTTTAAGGCGGATTCGGCCTCTTTTTCTAAAGCCATCTTTAAATCTGCTCACGGCTGTCCATCCGGAACTCCTTCGGCGATTTCCCGAAGCGGGAGCGAAATACGCGGTGAAAATACGTGTAATTCGCAAACCCGGAGGTTTCGGCGATGTTTTCCAGGGACATCGGGCTGAAAATGATCCTTTCGCGCGCCATGTCGAGCCTGACGTCAAGCGTGTACTGCATGATGCTTTTGCCGAACGCTTCCTTAAACAGATGAACCGCGCGCGAAACGCTGATCCCGACATGGGCGGCCACGTCCTCCAGCTTAAACGACGCCGACGCGTTTTCCTCGATGTAATGCTTGATCCGGTGAGCCAAATACGTTTTCGGCGTCGTGGACGGATGCTCGCGGAGAAGGCGGTCCGTTTCCAGACACAAGATCCGCATATAATACCCCGAAATTTCGGGGTAAGGATTCGAGATTTTACGCTGCTCCAGCACGATCTGCCTAAACAGGCCGATAATCGTCTCGTTAAGCGGGACCCTGATTTTCGTCGGCCGCTTTTGGCGGGCCCACCATTCTTCGATCCAGCTGCCCCCGAAAAAAATATGGTAATCGCCGCTTTCGACCGCCAGCTCGTTTTGGGCGTTCAGCTCTTCGTCGATTTTCAGCTCATAAGGCTCGTCCGGCGAAAAAAGGAGCAGGTCCCCCGCCTCGATGGGGACCATTTCCCCGCCGACGCGGGCCCGGCATCTTCCGTCCGTCTGCAGGCGCATCAAATAATTTTTGACTCCATTCATTTCGCTCATGTAAAAGGGTTTGTGGTGGAATGAAAATCCTGCCGTATAGATATGAACCGATTGATCCGTAGACATACAAATATCTCCTATAGCGTAAGTGGCTTGTCCGCAGGGAACCGCCGATTTTGGTTCGGGAAAAATCCCGGTCAAAAAAATAATGACCAGATTGTTCATGTTTTAATCATATTATTCATTTTAATATAAACGAATTCGGAATACCATGGGTACTAGATTGTTGATTCAACCTTCTACCTCATGAAGGAGCGTGAAGCATGGACACCAAAATGAAAGCAGGCATCGTCGGCTGCGGCAACATCAGCGCCATTTACCTGGAGAACCTGAAAAAAAGCCCCGTTGTCGAAGTGGTGGCCTGCGCCGACGTGGTGCTTGAACGCGCCGCGGCCCGGGCGGAGGAATACGGGGTTGCAAACGCATACACGGCAGCCGAACTGCTGGCCGACCCGGAGATCGAGCTGGTCATTAACCTGACCGTTCCGGGGAGCCATGCCGAAATCGATATCGCCGCGCTGGAAGCGGGCAAACACGTGTACGCCGAAAAACCGCTGGCCGTCTCGCTGGAGGATGGTAAGCGCATACTTCAGACCGCCGAAAGCAAAGGTCTTCGCGTCGGCAGCGCGCCGGACACCTTCCTCGGCTCGGGGATTCAAACGGCCAAAGCGGCCATCGAAGGCGGCATGATCGGCAAGCCGGTGGCGGCCGCAGCCTTTATGATGAGCGGCGGGCCGGAGGGCTGGCATCCGGATCCCGAGTTTTTTTACGCCCCCGGCGGCGGGCCGATGTTCGACATGGGGCCGTATTATTTGACGGCGCTGGCGGAGCTGCTGGGTCCGATGGACCGGATCAGTTCTTCGGCAGGCGCTCCGAGCGCGACGCGAACGATCGGTTCGGGACCGAAGGCCGGCCAGCAAATCCCGGTGCTTACGCCGACGCATCTGGCCGGAACGATCGATTTCAGGCAGGGCGCCATCGCCACCGTGATTACAAGCTTTGACGTCAAAGGCGGCGCAAGCCTGCCTTGGCTCGAAATATACGGCACGGAAGGGACGCTCATCCTTCCCGATCCGAATTTCTTCGACGGGGACGTCAAGCTCCGCCGCAGCGGATCGACCGAGACCGAGACGCTGGCTCCGGCATTCGAATGCGGAAGAAACGAGCGGGGGCTTGGCGTGAACGACATGGTTGCGTCGATCCGGGAAGGCCGCGGCCATCGGGCGAGCGGAGCGCTCGCTTACCATGTGCTTGAAGCCATGCATGCATTCCATACCTCTTCCTTGAAGGGCGAGCATGTAAAGCTGGAGAGCACCCTGCCTTGAAAAAATAAAAAACAGGAGTGAGGCAAACATGTTGAAGCTGGGCTTGCAACTTTATACGGTTCGTGAGCAAATGGAGCAGGATTTTGAGGGGACGCTGAAGAAAGTAGCAGAGCTCGGATATCAAGGCGTGGAATTCCACACCTTTTTCGGGCGCCCCGCGTCCGAGGTGAAAGCGCTTCTCGACCAGTACGGCCTGGTTGCGCTCGGCACGCATACGGGTTACGACCGCATGCTGAATGCCCTCGACGAGGAAATCGCCTACAACAAAGAAGTCGGCAATACCCGCCTGATCGTCCCGTATCTCGGAGCCGAAGACCGCCGTTGGGATGAAGTTTTTGCGAACCTGGAACGCATCGGGCAGCGGTGCGCCGAGCAGCAGGTTACGCTGCTGTACCATAACCACGACTTTGAATTCACCGAGAAGATCGGGGACCAAACCGTATTCGACGCGATGTACGAAAACGTTCCCGAATCATTGCTCCAGATCGAGCTGGACAGCTGCTGGGTGCACTTTGCCGGCTACGACCCGGTCCGCTACATCGAATCCTATGCGGGACGCCTTCCGGTGGTGCATTGGAAGGATGTCCGCAGACAAGAGGACGGTTCCCCGCTGACGGTGGAGCTGGGCGAAGGCGAAGTGGACTTGAAGGCCGTGGCCGAAGCCGCGGACAAAGCGGGCGCGGAATGGATCGTGGTAGAGCAGGATTTCTGCCAAAATCCGCCGCTCGAAGCCATTGCGAAAAGCATGGAATGGATTAAAAACTACGCAAAAAATGGAGGACCTGTTCATGTCTAACACAACCCAAACCTTAAAAATCGCAATCATCGGCTGCGGAGGGATCGCAAACGGAAAACATATGCCGAGCCTCGCAAAGCAGCCGCAAGCGCAAATGGTGGCCTTCTGCGACATCGTGAAGGAACGCGCGGAAAAAGCGGCCAAGGAGTTCGGCACCGAAGACGCGAAAGTGTATACCGACTTCCGTGAGCTGCTCAAAGACGAAAACATCGACGTCGTTCATGTATGTACGCCAAACGATTCCCACTCGGTCATCACCGTAGCGGCTCTGGAATCCGGCAAACATGTTATGTGCGAAAAGCCGATGGCCAAAACCGTGGCGCAAGCCCAGGAAATGCTGGACGCGGCGCGCCGCACGGGCAAAAAGCTGACGATCGGCTACCAAAACCGTTACCGTGCCGACAGCCTGTATTTGAAGCAGCTTTGCGAAGCCGGCGAACTCGGCGACATCTACCTGGGCAAAGCTTTGGCGATCCGCCGCCGCGCGGTTCCGACTTGGGGCGTCTTTTTGGACGAGGAAAAGCAAGGCGGAGGCCCGCTCATCGATATCGGTACGCATGCGCTTGACCTGACGCTGTGGATGATGGACAACTACAAACCGAAAAGCGTGCTCGGTTCCTCGTTCCATAAGCTCGGACAGCGCAAGGACGCGGCCAACGCCTGGGGACCATGGGATCCGGAGCAATTCAAGGTGGAAGACTCCGCTTTCGGCTTCATCACGATGGAAAACGGCGCAACGATCATTTTGGAATCCAGCTGGGCGCTTAACGTCGTGGAAACAGGCGAAGCCAAAACGATCCTTGCAGGCACCGAAGGCGGCGCGGACATGAAGGACGGTCTCCGCATCAACGGAGAAAAGCTGGGACGTTTGTACGACACCAACATCGATTTGCAGGCAGGAGGCGTGGCGTTCTATTCCGGCACGGCCGAAAGCGAGTCGGATCTGGAGCAGAGACTGTGGATCGAGGCGATCCTGGAAGACAAGGAGCCGATCGTCAAACCTGAGCAGGCTTTTGTCGTGACGCAAATTCTGGAAGCGATCTACGAGTCTGCCAGAACGGGTAAAGCCGTATATTTCGAGTAATCCTCGAGATTCATTCATACATTCGACTCACCGTTCCCCATGCAGACGACCTGCCTGGGGTTCGGGCTTCATTTTACGCAAGTTGAAAAGCTTTTCAAAACCGGAAGTTATTGAAGCAACCTTAATTTAAACCCAACGCACAAGGAGGAGTTTACTTTGAAACTAGGCGTATTTATGGTATTGTTCGGCGGTCGCAAGCTGGAGGATGCGCTCGATTACGTGGCGTCCAAAGGTCTGAAGATGGTAGAGATCGGAACGGGCGGAAATCCCGGCAAAGCGCATTGCAATCCGGCCGAGCTGCTCGAAAACGAAGCGAAGCTGAAAGAATTCAAACATGCGGTCGAATCCCGCGGCCTGACGATCAGCGCGCTCAGCTGCCACGGCAACCCGCTTCACCCGCAAAAGCATCTTGCCCAAGCGGATCATGAGGATTTCGTCAATTCGGTGAAACTGGCGGAGAAACTGGGCGTACAGGTCGTCAATACGTTCTCCGGCTGCCCGGGGGACCATGAAAACGCAAAATACCCGAACTGGCCGGTCGCTCCTTGGCCAAACGATTTTCAGGAAATTTTGGCTTGGCAGTGGGAAAACAAGGTCATTCCGTATTGGACGGAACAAGCGAAATTTGCCGCCGACCATAACGTAAAAATCGGTTTGGAACTGCACGGCGGATTTTCGGTGCATACGCCGGCAACGCTGCTTCGTCTGCGCGAAGCCGCTGGCGAGGCGATCGGCGCCAACCTTGATCCGAGCCACATGTGGTGGCAGGGCATCGATCCGGTCCAGGCGATCCACATTTTGGGCCGCGCCGGCGCGATCCACCATTTCCATGCCAAAGATACAGTCATCGATCCGGTCAACGTCAACCGTTTCGGTTTAACGGATATGCAGCCGTACACGAACATGCTGGACCGCGCTTGGCAGTTCCGCAGCGTAGGTTACGGCCACGACGTCAAAACCTGGGCGGACATCATCAGCGCGCTGCGTCTCGTCGGTTACGATTACGCGGTCAGCATCGAGCATGAAGACGGCCTGATGTCCATCGAAGAAGGTTTCTCCAAAGCGGTAGCCAATTTGCAGCAGGTATTGATCGAAGAGTCGCTTGGCGACATGTGGTGGGTATAAGGAGGAAAACAACATGATCAACGTAACCATTTGGAACGAGTTCGTCCACGAAAAAATTCACGATGCCGTCAAAGCCGTTTACCCAAACGGCATCCATACGGCGCTTGCCCAAGGCATCCAGCAGGACGGTTTTGCCATTGAGACCGCCACGCTGGAGGAACCGGAGCACGGATTGACCGAAGAAGTGCTGAACCGGACGGACGTGCTGATTTGGTGGGGGCATATGGCTCATGACAAGGTCAGCGACGACATCGTGGCGCGCGTCAAACAGCGCGTTTTGGACGGCATGGGATTGGTCGTGCTGCATTCCGGGCATTTCTCAAAAATCTTCAAAGCTTTGATGGGTACGTCCTGCGATTTGAAATGGCGCGAAGCGGAGGAGCAGGAAATCATCTGGAACGTGAATCCTTCCCATCCGATCGCCGAAGGCATCGGCGAAAAGATTATCCTCGACCATGAAGAAATGTACGGCGAATATTTCGACATCCCTACGCCGGACGAAATCGTGTTTATCAGCAATTTCGAAGGCGGCGAAGTATTCCGAAGCGGATGCACCTTCCGTCGTGGGCGCGGCAAAATTTTCTACTTCCGTCCCGGACATGAAACGCATCCGACCTATTTCCATCCCGGGGTTTTGAAAGTGATCGCCAACGGCGTCAAATGGGCGGCTCCGGCTCCCGGCGAAGCGTTGCGGTTCGGCCATTCCCCGCAGCCGGTAAGAGAGTTCGCGAAAGGGACCGTGGTGTAGCATACGGAAGGCGACTTCTCACAAGGCGGAAGAAAACGGCGGCAGCTGATGCTGCCGTTTTTTCGTTGGCGGGGGGCGGCCGATCCTGCGATTTGGGAAGGATTTTCAAGCCTGGATTCGGATCTGCGAGTTTTCTTTTGCAGGGGAATGTGGTAAAATTGATACATACTAACTTAATGTAAGCTTTCATGAGACATTAACTGTTTGCATGGATCCTGTAAAGAGGTGAGAACATGAAGGATCAGGATTTCAGTATGTGTCCGCGGTTTGAAACGGCTTTTTCCGTATTGGGAAAGCGTTGGAACGGGCTCATTATCTATTCGCTGATGAACGGACCGAAACGGTTCAAGGATATATCGCATATCATTCCATCCATGAGCGACAAAATGCTGTCCGAACGTATGAAAGACTTGGAAAATGAGGGCATCTTGGAACGCCATGTTTATCCCGAAACGCCGGTTCGGATCGAATACGAACTGACCGAAAAAGGAAAAGCGCTGCAGCCGGTGATGGACCAGGTTCAACATTGGGCCGAACAATGGGTCGAACTGGATTGAGCTGCCTAATCTCAACCGTGACGATAAACCTTCTCTAATTTTTAGAGGAGGTTTTTGGCGTTGGACAGGCGTTTGGCGTCGTGTCGATATTTCGCGAAACCTGGATTTTTATGTTATTTTTAGGTTAAGACTTGCACCTTCCGGCGGCATCTGTAGTATAATTGGTAAATAAACTGCCTTTTCGGCGCTTAAGGAGGCGGAGAACGATGAGAAAAATAGTACTTTCCCAAGCGATAAGGTATGGCAAAGAGGATGTCAACGAACTTGAAAGCGCTTCTATTAAAGTGCGGAAGATTTACGATAAAACGATCTCGATGCTGGCGCAGCATGTACCGGATTCCGTGTGGAAGTATTGGGCCTGCCCGAGGCCTGCTCAGGAACCGTACTCCGAAGGCGGAGAACATGGCGGCACGGTGTTTCAAAAGTGGATTCAGAGCCCGTCCGGCTGGAAGTGCATCGGCTGCGAGCGCCATTACGTAGAAAGCCTGGATGCTCCGGGAGAGAAGGAGCGGCAGGGCAAACACGAATACGTTTTTCATAACGGCAGTCTTCAAAGCATGATGTTGCAGCTCCTCATTTGGTCGCAATTCGAAGAAATATCGTTGTTCCATCCCGTTTTAGGCGATGCCCCCTTTTACGACGACGAAGAGATGGAGGTCATCTCTGCTTATTTCGTGCCCACGTACGTCACCCCGATTCCTTTCGAACAATCCGGCAAACCTTTCAAAAAACACAATACGCGGGTTCCCGTCTATCAGGAACTGATTTCCGCGCCTCCATTGCTGCTTCATTTGGACGGCGAAGTTCTGGAGGGGACGTGGATGACAGGCGTTTATGTCGACCGCGGCCATTTCCTCGGTTTAGGGCCTTATTTGAAAAATACGGATGGGACGAGAACGTTCATGCAGGCGCTGATCCATTGAATTTTTGGTCTAAACCTGTCTAACCCCTGTCGAAAACGATCGCTTGACTATGTTAAAATAGAGTTCTCAGGATGAGGACTCTATTTTGGTTCATAGAAGCCAACGACGTTAATGCACCATGCAATGAATAAACAAAGGTGGTGCCCGGAATGGGGAACAGCTTCAAAAAGGCAATCGTTTTCATCGCCGTCCTGTCGGTAATCCTGGCGGGATGCGATGGCAGCAAATCCAAAGATTCGGCGGGCGTGGCATCCGGAGAAGCCTTTTCGCCGATATTGATTTCCGAAAAGGACGATTTCTTCTCTCCGGACACGATCCGCGACATCGAAAAATATTTGGAGCAGGGAATCTCGATCCGGGAATGCTTGAAAAAAAGCGGGATCGTGACCTTCGCGGAGGACGGAAGCATCCTTTCGATCAGCCAGGTCTCGCTGTCTTCGGCCTTTGTGTGGGGGATCGAGCTCAACGACAAAAAGCTTGGAAAGGACAAGCTGGATACGGTGCTCAAGGAAAACGACGAGCTTGGCATTTCCATCGAACCGACGGATCCCAAAGCGAAGGAAGTCAAATATTCCGTGCTGAAAATCAACGGCGGAACCATACAGCCGTCGATTTCGCATACGTACATCCTGCCGTATGCCGAAAACGAAAATGTGCGCGACATGCTGATGGGGACGGATTTCGTCGAACTGACGGTCAACAAACGGATGGTTCATTCCGTGAAGGGCTACGTATCCAAATCGGTGGAAAAATGGGTGATCAAAGTAAACGGCAAGGAACTTGCCGAGGACGGTTTCGACATGAAGCTGTCGCCGCGGGACGAAGTGGAAATCAAGCTGGACCGGGCCTAGCGGCGGCTTAATCGGCGAGTACGGTCGGTGCTGCAACAAATACATAGACGTGGGACGGGGGTGTTGCGAACATGCTGATGAACGAAAAAATCAAGGTGTCGGAGGTGGAGCTGACGGGGATAAACGGAGAACCCCTCGGCATTATGCCCACCTCCGAAGCGCTGGCCTTGGCCAAAAAGCTTAAAGTCGACTTGGTCTGCACCTCTTTGATGAGCAGTCCTCCCCCGTGCAAGCTGATCGGGGCGGGAGACGCCAAAAGGGAAAAACAGCAGGCGAAAGCGGCAGAACGCGGGATGAAGGTCAAAGAGATCCGGCTGACCCCGCAGATCGAAGAGCATGACTTCGAAACGAAGCTGCGGCAGGCGGAAAAAACGTTGAAGTCCGGCAATGCCGTTCTGTTCGTCATCCGGATCAAAGGCAAGGAAGGGGCGGCCGCGAAGGAGCTTCTGGAACGGCTGATCACGGATCTGAAGGAGGCGGGAACCAAAATGTCGGGAATCCAGCTGAGCGGAAAACAGGCTTCCGTACAGCTTCATCCGCGCTAAAACGGATTACCTGCAAAGGATTCGCGCCCAGTTGTTCATGGACGAAACGCGGACCGGACAAATGGTCATCAAAAGAAATGCCGTCATAAAAAGGGATGTACGCAAGTGGGAACGAAAACCGGCGTACATCCCTTTTTTTATTGTTTCATCTCCCGCCAGCCGTCGAAATCGTGAATGGCGATGCCGGCGTAGGAAGGATGGTTTTTAACCATGTCGTGAAGTTTGGCGATCTGCTCGTTCATCGCGCCGGCTCCTTCTTCATGGAACGTCAGGAAATCGCCTTCGCGGCTGGGGTTGGTTTCGACGGCAGCCAAAACCGTTTTGCCGAGGGCGGCTGCATCCTTGAACGTGTCTTCGGCGATGCCGCCGATGGCTTGGGCCGTGTCGCGGTAAGACATGACCGTTACCGAGTCGAACTGCCCGATCATAAAGCGGTCGAGCGGCGTCTTGCCGTCCGAAGCCGCGTTGTTGCCGAGCCAGAACGGGATATCGGCCGAAAGCGGCAGCTTCATGCGGTCCGCTTCGGTTCGGAGGTATTGCACGTTGCTTTCCCACTGCTTGATGACGTCCGAGCGGTTTGTTTTCCACTCCGGAAGCAGATGAGGTTCGATATCGACGTGAATGCCGTGAAATCGTTCGCTTGCTTCCGCCGCTTGTTGGTAGGTTTGCACCCAGGCCAGAAAATCCGCGATCTCTTGCCGCTTCCACGCAAGTCCCCATTCCGGGGCGCCGTCCAGCGCATCCACTTTGATGCCGAGGCCGGCCGCTTGCTTGATGAAACTCTGATAATCAGAGGCGGGGATGTCGGGGTTCACTTGCAAATAAACGAGGTTCGCGCCATGTTCGCCGAGAAACGACAACACCTCCTGCGGATCCCGCCGGATCCAGTCGGTAGTCCACAGCCAGGTGGCTTTTTGGTACGCCGGCTGCGCCGCAGCCTCCGGAGCGATTCCGGGAGGAGACGACAAAGCCGTGCCTTGCGCCGTACCGGATGCCATCGAACCTATGAAGGTAATGACCATCAAAATCCGCCGAATCCATGTTTCTGCCATCATGTTATTCACTCCTTATCCGACCTGTATGCCTAATCCTCGATGTTTCCTTTCGTTTGGAAGGGATAAGAGGATTCGGGCCTTTAAGTTCAGCGCCGGAACCTGCAGGATAGTCCTTCCGGGGCAGATTCGGGGTCTCCGGTCCTTCAGGCGCCGAACGATGATCGGTTGATGTTGTAGGAAGATATGCGCAAGCAAAATAAGACTTAAGAAATGCGCAACATGATGTTCATCGGTTCTTTTATCTGAAAGCTTTATAGGTCTTTAGGATTAAAAATGGGAATAATGAGCCCTGATGATGACATATTTAGCCGTTTTGAGGAAAGGAAGCTAAAAAGGCTTAGACATGATTCAGTTAGGGGACATATGGGACGTTTTGCATATGGAAAAGCCTCCGGAGACCCGATGCGGTCCCGGAAGCTTGGAGTTGACGTATCGTAGATATCGGCGGCCGCCTGCCGGTCAAATGCGGCAAATTTCTTTCGGGCACAGCTCGCAATGGCAAATATCCTGCAGCATTTCAAGGTCTTTGATGACGATCAGGCCGTTTTCATACTCGATTGCGTTTTTTTTGCGGAGATCGCCGAGCAGGCGGTTGACGCTTTCGCGCGTCGAACCGATCATGTTGGAAAGATCCGTATGGGTGATTTTTTTGTTGATCAAAATGCCGTCGCCACGCTCTTCGCCGTACGTGTTGCTGAGCCGGATCAGCGTCGAGCAGAGCGCTCCCGGCTTGCCGTACATCATCAGATCGCGGAATTTGGTCTGGGTCAGCCGGTGATGGATGCCCATCCATTTCATGAAATCGAGCGCAAAGTCGCAGTGCTGGCAGATCAGCGATTCCAGGTCTTTATGATCGATAACGCCGACGACGCTTTCTTCCATCACTTCGGCGGTATAGGTTTGCTTATGGCTGAAAAAGGGGTCGGCATGGCCAACGATGTCCCCCGTCTGGTACACGTACAAAATCAGCTCTTTGCCTTCATCCGTGGATTTGGTCAGCTGGACGCGTCCGCTTTTGACGTAATAGAGCTTATCCGAGCTGTCGCCTTCCCAAAACAGATGGGAGCCTTCGGGTACGGTCCGGTCATGCATGACAGCCATCAGCCGATCCAGGTTTTGTTCGGAGAAGCAGCTTGCGTTCCCGCGGGTTTCGATCACGTTCAGTTGGTTGCTCATACTCGTTATCCCCTTTATCTCTTTCATTTTTAAAATAAATTTTAAGTAAATTATAACCTGAAAAATTTGGTTTTTGGGGACTTTGAAGCCCGAAAAAGTGTCGAAATTCCGAATTTGTGATAATTTTCACTTAATCGTGTGAAAAACATCACCTCCGGGCGTTACCCGGTTTTGTTATGATCGGGCCAGAGAGAATAGTTTTCAAAAAAACCCGGAAGGATGAGAGACATGGCTGTTAAAAAAGAACCCGTAGAAGCACCGCAACCGGCGCCGGAAGCGTATATCCGGACCCTGATCGACAAAGCCAACGAGGCGCAAAAGAAGTTCATGGACATGACGCAGGAGCAGGTGGACGAGGTCGTTCAGGCGATGGCCCTGGCAGGGCTCGACCAGCATATGCGGCTGGCCCGGATGGCCGTCGACGAAACCGGCAGAGGCGTATACGAAGACAAAATCACCAAAAACATGTTTTCCACCGAATACATTTACCACAGCATCAAATACGAAAAAACGGTAGGCGTCATCGAGGATAACCCGTATGAAAGCTATCAAAAAATCGCCGAACCCGTCGGCATCATCATGGGGATCACGCCGGTAACCAACCCGACGTCCACGACGATGTTTAAGGCGCTGATTTCGATCAAAACCCGCAACCCGATCATTTTCGGCTTTCACCCGTCGGCACAGCAGTGCAGCCGCGAGGCGGCGAAAATCATGCTGGAGGCGGCGGTAAAGCACGGCGCTCCGGCCGATTGCATCCAGTGGATCGAAGAGCCGAGCATGGAAAAAACGAACGCGCTGATGAACCATCCCGACGTGGCGCTCATTTTGGCGACGGGAGGTTCGGGCATGGTGCGCGCCGCCTACAGCTGCGGCAAACCGGCTCTTGGGGTCGGTCCGGGCAACGTGCCTTGCTTCATCGAAAAATCGGCGGATATCGACCAGGCGGTCACCGACCTCATTTTGTCCAAGTCGTTCGATAACGGGATGATTTGCGCTTCGGAGCAGGCGGTCATCATCGAGGAGCCGATCTTCGATGCGGTCAAAAAGAAAATGATCGCAAACGGCTGCTACTTCGTCAATAAGGAAGAAACCGCCAAGCTGACGGCTGGCGCCATCAACCTGGAAAAATGCGCGGTCAACCCGGCCATCGTCGGCCAATCCGCGGTGAAGATCGCGGAAATATGCGGTTTCAGCGTGCCGGCGGGAACCAAAATTTTGGTGGCCGAAATCGAAGGCGTCGGTCCGAAGTACCCGCTGTCCGCGGAAAAACTCAGCCCGGTGCTGGCCTGTTACAAAGTCAAAAACGCGGCAGAGGGCATCCAGCGTGCGGCGGAGGTCGTCGCGTTCGGCGGGATGGGACATTCGTCGGTCATCCACTCGCATGACGAGGCAGTGATTTCGGCCTTTTCGGACCGGCTGCAGACCGGGCGGATCATCGTCAATTCGCCGTCGACCCACGGGGCGATCGGGGACATTTACAACACGAACCTGCCTTCGCTGACGCTCGGCTGCGGGTCGTACGGCCGGAATTCGACGTCTTCGAACGTCACCGCGGTCAATCTCATCAACATTAAAAGGGTGGCGCGCCGTACCGTGAATATGCAATGGTTCAAAGTACCGGATAAAATTTATTTTGAAAAAGGGGCAACGCAATATTTGGCCAAAATGCCGGACATCAGCCGGATCGCGATCGTGACCGACGAGATGATGGTGAAGCTGGGATATGTCGAAAGGGTCGAATATTTCCTGCGCCAGCGCCAAAATCCGGTCGTCATCGAAGTGTTTTCGGAAGTGGAGCCCGATCCGTCGACGGCGACGGTGGACAGGGGCACCGAGATGATGAGACGGTTCCAGCCGGACTGCATCATTGCGCTCGGCGGGGGCTCGCCGATGGACGCGGCCAAAGCGATGTGGCTGTTCTACGAATATCCGGACACCGATTTTTCGAACCTGAAACAGAAGTTCATGGACATCCGCAAACGGATCTACAAATATCCGCGCCTCGGGCAAAAGGCCAAATTCGTCGCCATTCCGACGACTTCGGGCACGGGATCGGAAGTCACCTCGTTTGCCGTCATCACGGACAAAAACCAAGGAAACACGAAATACCCGCTTGCGGACTACGAGTTGACGCCGGACGTCGCGATCGTCGATCCGGAATTCGTGTACACCCTGCCGAAAACGGCGGTGGCCGATACGGGCATGGACGTGCTCACGCATGCAATCGAAGCGTATGTCTCGGTGATGGCTAGCGATTATACGGACGGCCTGGCGATCAAAGCGATCCAGCTCGTCTTCCAATACCTTGAAAAGTCCGCGCTGACCGGCGACAAGATCGCCCGGGAGAAAATGCACAATGCCTCGACGCTTGCCGGCATGGCTTTCGCCAACGCGTTCCTGGGAATCAACCACAGCCTGGCGCATAAATGGGGCGGGGAATATCATACGGCCCACGGCCGGACCAATGCGATCCTGATGCCGCACGTCATCCGCTACAACGCGAAAAAACCGACCAAGTTCGCGTCGTTCCCGAAATATTCGCATTTCGTCGCCGACGAGCGGTATGCGGAAATCGCGCGCATTTTGGGATTGCCTGCCCGCACGACGGAGGAAGGCGTAAACAGCCTGATCCAGGCCATACGGAAGTTGAACAAGGCGCTTGGCATTGAGGAATCGTTCCAGGAGCTCGGATTTGACGCCAAAGCGTTCGAAGCCAAGGTCGATTATTTGGCGGACCGCGCCTTCGAGGACCAATGCACGACGGCGAATCCGAAGCTGCCGCTCGTATCGGAGCTGGCGGACATTTACCGGAACGCTTTTTACGGGCGGTTCGAAGAATAAGCGAAGCGGGAGCTGGCGGCGGATCGGGGAAGCGGGACGTATTTGCTTGCTGACCGCGCCGCCCGCTTATCCCCGAACAGGCTGCCGCCCAATGCGGACCGCATCCTTTGCAGGCGCGTGAAATCGACCTCCTCCTTAGGAAGACCGCCTGCAAAGTGATGTTTATCACAGCCGTTTTGTCGGAAGTTTTTTACACTGGACTTGTAAACGAGGATTTTGTCAATCATCCGAAAAAATGACTTTCGGTCCGCGATTTGATTTATGGAAGCGAAGCGGTTTCGTTCCATAAAATGTACCCGGAAGCGACTGCCATCGGATGCTGCAAAATCCTGAGCAAGACTGCCGCATCGAGGAGAGCAAGCAGCATAAAAGCAGGATCAGATGGAGCAAGACAATAGCAAGATCAAATTTTCAACTAAGTGAAATAAATCACAAAAAATATCCATCGATGCGGCATTTACATCCTCAAAAACGGAGGGATTCCAATGTCTGTGCTGGAACAAGACGTACAAACCATGCAAACGGGCTGGCGGGGTTTCAAAAAAGGGAACTGGATGCACAAAGTCAACGTCAACGACTTTATCGAGCGGAATATCCGCCCGTACCTGGGGGACGAGGGATTTTTGCAGGGGCCGACGGACGATACGACCGAGCTGTGGAAGATCGTCTCCGATTTGACGAAAAAGGAGAGGGAAAACGGCGGCGTCCTGGACGTCGACGTCCATACGCCTTCCACGATCCTGTCCCACGGGCCGGGATATTTGGACAAAGAGAAGGAGCAAATCGTCGGCGTCCAGACCGACGCTCCGTTCAAGCGGTCCATTCAGCCATTCGGCGGCATCCGCATGATGGTGGATGCATGCAAAGCGTACGGGTTTGAACTTCCGCAAGAGCTGATCGACCTATTCACGAATATCCGCAAAACGCATAACCAGGGCGTCTTTGACGCTTACACGACCGAGATGCGGGCTGCGCGCAAAGCGGGCATCATCACGGGCTTGCCCGATGCTTACGGCCGCGGCCGGATTATCGGCGACTACCGCCGCGTTGCCTTGTACGGCGTCGATTTCCTCGTTACGCAGAAAAAACAGGAGCTGCTCGAACTAGAGGTGGACGCCATGGAAGAAGACGTCATTCGCCTGCGGGAGGAATTGTCCGAACAAATCCGTGCCCTCGGGGAGCTGAAGCGGATGGCCGAAATGCACGGATACGACATTTCCAAACCGGCGCAAAACGCCAAAGAAGCTTTCCAGTGGCTGTATTTCGGTTATTTGGCGGCCATCAAGGAGCAAAACGGCGCCGCGATGTCGCTTGGCCGCGTATCTTCGTTCCTCGATATTTACATCGAACGGGATCTGGAGGAAGGCACGCTGACCGAAACGCAGGCGCAGGAGCTCGTCGACCATTTCGTCATGAAGCTTCGCATCGTGAAGTTCCTCCGGACGCCGGACTACAACGAGCTGTTCAGCGGCGACCCGACCTGGGTGACGGAATCGATCGGCGGGATGTCGGTCAACGGCCAAACCCGGGTGACGAAAAACAGCTTCCGTTTCCTGCATACGCTGTACAATTTGGGACCCGCGCCTGAACCGAACCTGACGGTATTATGGTCGGAGAAGCTGCCGGAAGCCTTCAAAAAATATTGCGCGAAGGTATCGATCGAGACCAGCTCCATCCAATATGAAAACGACGATCTGATGCGCCCGATCTACGGAGACGACTACGGAATCGCCTGCTGCGTATCCGCGATGCGGATCGGCAAGCAAATGCAGTTTTTCGGGGCGCGGGCCAACCTGGCGAAATGTTTGCTGTACGCGATCAACGGCGGCGTCGACGAAAAGTCCGGCGCGCAGGTCGGACCGGAATATCCGGCGATCACCTCCGAGGTCCTCTCGTACGACGAAGTGGTCAAACGGCTGAAGCCGATGATGGAATGGTTGGCGAAGCTGTACATGAACTCGCTGAACGTCATCCATTACATGCATGACAAATATTGCTACGAACGCATCGAGATGGCGCTGCACGACCGCGACATCCTCCGTACGATGGCCTGCGGCATCGCAGGGTTGTCCGTGGCGGCCGATTCGCTGAGCGCGATCAAACACGCCAAGGTCCGGCCGGTCCGCAACGAACAGGGCATCGCCGTCGATTTCGAAATCGAAGGGGAATACCCATGCTACGGCAACAACGACGACCGGGTGGACCAAATCGCCGTCTGGCTGGTGGAAACGTTCATGAGCATGATCCGGAAACATAAAGCGTACCGGAACGCGCTGCCGACCCAGTCGATTCTCACCATCACGTCGAACGTCGTATACGGCAAAAAAACCGGGACGACCCCGGACGGCCGCAAAGCGGGCGAGCCGTTTGCGCCTGGCGCGAATCCGATGCACGGACGGGACAAAAAAGGGGCGCTCGCTTCCCTCAGCTCGGTAGCCAAACTGCCTTACGAGGAAAGCCTGGACGGCATCTCCAACACGTTTTCGATCGTGCCGAAAGCGCTCGGCAAAGAGCCGGAGACCCGCAAATCGAACCTCGTATCGATGCTTGACGGATATTTCGGCAGCAAGGCGCATCATTTGAACGTCAACGTATTCGACCGCGAGCAGCTCATCGACGCGATGGAACATCCGGAAAATTATCCGCAGCTGACGATTCGCGTGTCGGGTTACGCCGTCAACTTCGTGAAGCTGACCCGGGAGCAGCAGCTTGACGTGATCAACCGCACGTTCCACGGATCCATGTAAGAAACGGGAAAACAGGCGGGCTCCCGGCCTGCCGGAACCGATAGCGGATGCGGAAAGGGTGACTTCAATGATCAAGGGACATATCCACTCCATGGAAACCTTCGGAACCGTCGACGGGCCGGGCATCCGCTTTGTTCTTTTCATGCAAGGCTGCCTGCTGAAATGCCAGTATTGCCATAACCCGGATACGTGGGCGCTGGACGGCGGCAAAGAAATGACGGTGGAAGAAGCGTTGTCCGAAATCGAGCCGTATTTGCCGTATTACCGGGCATCCGGCGGCGGACTCACGGTTTCCGGCGGCGAACCTACGCTGCAGTCGCATTTTGTGGCGGAACTGTTTCAGGAAGCGAAAAAACGCTGGAACCTGCACACCGCGCTGGACAGCAACGGATTTAACGAAGCGGAGCGAATCCGCCGGCTGCTGGACGTCACGGACCTGGTGTTGCTGGACATCAAGCATATCGATGACGCCAAGCATATCCAGCTGACGGGCAAATCCAACGAACGAACGCTGCAGACGGCGAAGTGGCTGTCGGAGCACGGGCGCAGCATGTGGATCAGGCATGTATACGTTCCCGGCATCCACGACGACGAGGAGGATTTGCTCCGGCTCGGCCGTTTCATCGGCACGCTCCGCGGCGTCGAAAAATTCGAAATCCTTCCTTACCACCAGATGGGCGTCTACAAATGGGAGGCGCTTGGCAAAACTTATCCTTTGCAAGGCGTCCCGAGCCCTACCGACGATGAGGTCGAGCGGGCCTACCGCTTGATCGAAGCGGGGCGAAAGCAAACCGGAACCGGTTAACCGGGCCGGACCTGAAGAGCTCTTTTCTGCAAAAGAAAAGGGCTCTTCGTTCGATTTCTGCCGGGGGCAAGGACTTCGAGGAGGGGGGCATTTTTGCGAAATTTCAAGCCCAGTAGAGATTTTTATCCCCAAAATAGCAGATTGTTGCACTAACCTTGATGTATACTCATTCTTATAATGAGAATTGAGAGATTTAAGGGGGATCAACGATGAAGGTCAAGAGAAGCTTGATTCTTTTGATATCGCTGTGCTTCGCCGCTTCATTCGTGTTGACGGCCTGCGAGAACGGAAGCTCGCCCGCGAATGAAAACGCATCCAACGGCAAGGGGGCCAAAACCGAAAAAAAGGCCGAACCCTTCGATCTGACGCTCCGTCACACCCAGGTCGGCAAAGACAAAGAGAAACGGTTTGCCATCCTGAACGACGTGGTCAAAAAGGTGGAGGCCGAAGTCGATGGGCTGACCTTCAGGCTGGACGGCGTCGATTCCGACGTGAACCGCAAGGAAAAACTTCGCGGCGAGATGGCGGCAGGCAATCCTCCCGATATTTTCGACCTGTTCGGCAGCCCCGATTCCGCCATGTACGCCAAACAGGGGAAGCTGCTGGATCTGACGCCCATCATTGAAGAATTGGGCATCAAGGACAAATTTTCTTCGCTGGACGCCTTTACGTACGAGGGAAGGGTTTACGGCCTGCCCATCGGCGGATCGGGCGAAGGTTTTTATTACAACAAGGCCTATTTCCAAAAAAAGGGCTGGAAACCGCCGGCCACGTTCGCGGAGCTGGAACGCATGCTGGCCGAGATCAAACGGGACGGCAAAACCCCGATCGCTGCCGCGTCCAAAGCCGGCTGGATTCCGCTGATGATCACCAATCATCTATGGTCCCGTTACGCCGGCCCGGACATCACCCAGAAGTTTGCCACCGGAGAAGCCAAGTGGACCGACCCGAACGTCGTGAAGGCATTCGCCAAGCATAAGGAATGGAAGGACAAAGGTTACTTTACCGAAGGCGAGCTTGGTTTGGAGTATCCCGAATATACGGCCCAGTTTACGAGCGGCCAAGCGATTCTGATGTACGACGGCACCTGGAAATCGTCCGTGTTCAAGCAGGGGGAATCGGGGGCCGCGATGTTCGGGAAGGTGGGATTTTTTAATATGCCTCCGGTGGAGGGCGGCGTCGGGGACCAAACCGCGCTGATGCTGAATTTCAACAACGGTTACGGCTTTTCGGCCGCCGTTGCCAAGGATCCCCGCAAAATCGCCGCCGTGAAGTCCTTCATTAAAAACATGTTCAACGAAGACATGCAAATCCGCGGGCTCGTCGAAGACGGCGTGCTGCCGGCGATGAAGCTGGATGCGGCCGTGCTGGCTTCAAGCATCAACGACAATCTGATGAAGGAGATCGTTGAGGTGATCGAAAAAGCGGATACGAAGTTCCCTGCCTTCGATGCCCTCGTTCAAGCCGACGTCACCTCGGAAATCAGCAACGTGCAAATCCAGAAGCTGATCAGCGGCCAAACGACGCCGGAGAAAATGGCCGAAGCGCTGCAAAAGGTGCAGGATGACGCCAATCAGGCGGCGGAATCCGCCAGATAAAGGACCGTTTTTACGGTTTGCCGGCACCGGCGTTGTGAGCGGCATGCCCATGCCGCAGCGATCATGTTACAGACTGCCGATTTTTGCAAAATCCGGCTTGCATATCCTTTGCCCGAAGCATGGAGGAATGCTTTTTCGCTGAAAAACAGTCGTTTCAGTGCCCGCCTACAACCGGATTTTGCAAAATCTTGAGAAATGGAAGAGTGTCCATGAATTTGCGCAACAAGTTGTTTACGGCATTTATCGTGTTGATCATCGTGCCCGTATGTATACTGGGCGTCGTCACGTATATCGTGTCGTCGCATTCGATCGAGGAAAAATACAGCCGCCAAACCGAATATTCTCTCAAATCGATCAGCTACAGCATCGGCACGGTGCTGCGGCAGATGGACAACGTGACGGACAACGGCATCGCCACCTCCGTTTTCCATATGGCGCTGGCCGCCAAAGACCCGTCCAAACAGGATTTGAACGAGGAGCAGCTCAGCCTGAACAACAGCCAGCGGAATTTCCGCAACCTGCTGTATAACCATCCCGCGATCAGCTACGCTTTTCTGTACAATTTGCACGGCGCCGTCGTATCCGTGTTCACCAAGGAAAACTTCAAGACCATGCCTTTCGAGGATTTCAAAAAGCAGCCCTTGTACCGGGAAGTGATGGAACTGAACGGGGTGCCCAAATGGATCGCGCCGCACGAGTATCCGGAATTGACCGGAACCGAACCCGTTTTTACGCAGATTCGCCTCGTCAAAGAGCTGAGTTATTTCAAAAACATCGGCATTCTGGTCGTGCAAATCAAAAACTGGGACATCGAGTCGATCTTCCGCAACTTGTCTCCTACGCAAAACATGCAGTCCACCCAGTTCCTGCTCGTCAACGACGACGGCCTGATTTTGTACGACCCGAACAAAACGCTGGAAGGAAAGCCGATCTCCTCCGTCATGAAAAAAACGGTCCGGTTCGGCTCCGGGTACCAGAGCTTCAAAACGGATTTCGACGATGAAAAAAGCATCGTTTCGATCTACCATATGGAGGAGTATTCCTGGAACGTGGTCGCGGTGACGTCCTGGGCGTCGCTTTCCAAGGAAACGCTCGTGTTTGCCCAGTGGTTCATCGGAATTACGCTGCTTTGCCTTCTGGCAGCCATCACGTTCAACATGGTGTTCATGAGAAGGATTACCGGCTCCATCGGGGTGATCGTCCGTTTCATGAGAAAAGTCGAAGGCGGCGATTTCAACGTTCAGGTCGAGGACCGGGGCAAGGATGAGCTGCATATTTTGGCAAAAGGCTTCAATGATCTGGTCGGCCAAATCAACAGCCTGTTCAAGCAGATCAAAACCGAGCAAAAGCAGAAAACGCAGGCCGAGCTGCGCGTGCTGCAGGCCCAGATCAAGCCGCATTTCCTGTTTAACACGCTGGAGTCGATCAACGTGCTGGCGATCCAGAACGAAGGCGTCAAGGTCAGCGAAATGGTGCACAGGCTGGGCAATATTTTGCGGATCAGCATTCAGGATAAGGAGGAAATTCCTCTCGACCAGGAAATCGAGCATTTGCGGAGTTATTTGGAAATCCAGAAGTTCCGGTTCGACGACCTGTTCGATTACGAGCTGGACATTCCGCCGGAACTCAGCCGGCGCAGCGTGCTTAAGCTCACCCTTCAGCCCCTCGTGGAAAACTGCATCCAGCACGGCTTCGAGGGCATTGCCTATAAAGGCCATATCCATGTTTCCTGCTGGACGGACCGGGGCCGCTTCATTTTGCAGGTACAGGACAACGGCATCGGCATGAGCCCGGAGCAGCTTCGGAAATTCGTTTACATGAAGAACGACAAGGAAGAGGAATCCGGCCGCAACGGCGATCAGGATCGGCATATCAATGAAGAGCGGAGGGGGCTGGGCGTAAGGAGCGTGGCCGACCGGATCCGGATTCATTACGGGGAGTACTACGGATTGTTCATTTGTTCCTCGCTTTTGACGGGAACGATCATTCAGTGCGTTTTGCCTGATGCCGAATGGAGGGAAAGAGATGATCCTTAACGTCATGCTTGTCGATGACGAGGCGCCGATCCTCAACAATTTGAAAAGCATCATTCCATGGAAGGAAATGAACATGCAGGTGCTGGCCGCCCGCAGCGGCAAAGAAGCTTTGGAGCTGTTCGACATCCACAACCCGGACATTATTTTATGCGACATCCGCATGCCGGTCATGGACGGATTGACCCTGATCGGGGAACTCCGGGAGAGGGGCTCCAAAGCGGAGATCATTTTGCTTACGGGTTACCAGGAGTTCGAATACGCCAGGGCCGGGATCAAATACAAGGTCCGCGACTACATCTGCAAGCCGATCCATTACAAAGAGCTGGAAAACACCATCCGGGCCGTCGGGGAGCAAATCGTTCAGCAGCGGTTGAAGGACCCTTTCCAGCAGACGGTATCCCGCATCGAGGAGACGGAAGGGCAGCAGAGCGCGAGGAAAAACCCGCAGCAGCTCATGGCCGAAGCCGTGGCGTACATTGCAAGCAAGCTGGATACGGATTTGGGGATCGAAGAGCTTGCCGGGCATTTGGGAATCAGCTGCAGTTATTTCAGCCTCCTGTTCAAAAACCATCTGGGCATGACCTTTGTGGAATACGTTACCGGAAAACGCATCGAGGCCGCGAAATATTTGCTGCTCCACAGCGACAAAAGCATCACGCAGATCGGCGCCGGCATCGGCTACCATGAGCGGCGGTATTTTACGAAAGTGTTTCAGCGGCATACCGGCATGACGCCGTCGGAATTCCGCGATCAGGCCAGAAGTATCCCCATGGGCTGATTTCCGTTATGATAGAAATGTTGGAAAAGCAAGGATAGCATTAAAGCGTTTGGTTGGAACTTATTTTTACGTTAATAAAAGGGAGTGCAGAGAAAAATGGATCTATCTACAATGACGCTGGAGCAAAAAATCGGCCAAATGTTCATCTGCGGATTTCACTCATTGGTACCGGACGACCAGATCAAGAAGCTGATTCAGGAGCATCATTTGGGGGGAGTCATCTATTTTCGCCGGAATATCGGCGACCCCGAGCAGGTAGCGAACCTCTCGGCTTCGCTGCAAAAGCTTTCCGCGGATCAAGGGAACCTGCCCTTGTGGATCGCCATCGACCAGGAAGGCGGCATGGTGGCGCGGATCGACCATAAGAGAGTGAGCCGGATTCCCGGCAACATGGCGCTGGGAGCCACGGGCAATCCCGATTACAGCTATGGGGTATCGCGGGTCAGCGCCGAGGAACTGCTTCAGCTTGGCATCAACATGAACTTTGCCCCATGCCTCGACGTCAACAACAATGCCCGCAATCCGGTCATCGGCGTCCGGTCCTTCGGGGAAGATCCGGAGCGGGTCGCCGAACACGGGGTGGCCGTCATCAAGGCGTTTCAGGAGAAGGGGCTGTCCGCAGCCGCCAAGCATTTTCCGGGGCACGGGGACACCAACGTCGACAGCCATATGGGACTGGCAACGGTTGAGCATGATTTGGACCGTTTGCAGCAGGTTGAGCTGAAGCCGTTCATCGAAGCAATCCGCGCCGGGGTCGACGTGATCATGACCGCCCACGTCATTTTCCCGGCCATCGAACCGGAGCGGATCCCGGCCACGTTGTCCAGATCGGTGCTGACCGGACTGCTGCGCGAGGATTTGGCCTACGACGGCATTATCGTGACCGATTGCCTGGAAATGCATGCGATCGCCAAATTTTTCGGCATCGGGGAAGGAGCGGTCAATGCGATCGAGGCCGGAGCGGACGTCGTGCTCGTCAGCCATACGCTGAACGATCAGATCGAAGCGATCGAAGCCGTCAAACATGCCGTGCGGACGGGAAGAATCAGCGAAAAAACGATCGACGCCGCCGTGACGCGCATTTTGGCGCTCAAAAACAAACGGCTGGCCGGCCTGAAAACTTCGGATGCGCCTGCACCGGCGGCATTTGTCGAGAGACACGAAAAACCCGAAGTGGACCGTCTTTTAAAAGAAATTTCCCTGAAGAGCGTAACGCTCGTCAAAGATCGCGGGCAGCTGCCGCTTCAAGCCGAAGCGCCGGTATTGGTCATTTGGCCCGAATTGCGGTCCGAGACGCAGGTCGACGAGCCATGGACGGAGTTCGTCAGCCTTGGGGACGCATTATCCAGCCATCTGGAGCAAGTTCAGGAAATCGTCGTCAGCGCCGAGCCGGATGAGCAGGAGATCGAACGGGCCCTTTCCGCCGCGGCGGGCTTCAGCCAGGTGGTTCTGGTGACGTATACGGCGGGAAGCACGCTGCCCGAAGGGCAACGCCTGCTGGCCGAGAAGCTGATGGAGCAGAAACATGACAAGCTGGTGGCCGTTTCCACCCGGAATCCGTATGATCTGAACGAAATTCCGTCCATACCGGCTTATCTGTGCTGCTACGAAAACACGCCTTATTTCATGGAAGCGCTGGCGTCCGTGTTGGCGGGAAAAAGCAAAGCCGAAGGCAAACTTCCGGTCAGCCTGGATTTGCAGGGCGCTCACTAAAGCAGCTGACAATACTTTAGCAGTCATGGACATGATTCGAGGACGGAGGGTTCCTTCATTGCGGGAATCTTCCGTTTCGTTTTTTGGGAACCCTGCATCTTGTATTGTTTTTAACAAGGTGAGCAGGATATTTTTGCCGGAAATTGGCCATAAAACGAGGTTTGTCCTATTTGAAAGTTAAGCCGTTAAACATTTTTCTTATTTTGCTTGAAAACGGTTAGAAACTTTTTAACGGAAACTGCGTCTAATACTATGTCTGTTTGAGGGCGAGATAGAAAAATGGGAGTGTAAAGGAGTCTCTGTACATGAATTTCAAGAAACTGACAATGATTGCTGTGTTAGCTGCGGCGCAAACGGCGCTTGTCGTTCCGGCCGCCGGCGCGGAAGGAGCGGGCACAGGTTCAATCGAAACGGTTCAAAACTTCACCATGAATGCAGCCAGCGGCGCTGACGGCACGTCTGGCGTCCAGCAGGACGGCGGCCAAGCAGCAGGAATGGCAAGCAATTCCTTCAGCGGGGATCAGAAAAACGAAGTTGCAGGAAAAGATCAAGCAGTAACGGAAGGAACAACAAACCAGGCAACAACAAATCAAGGAACGACAAACCAGGGTACAACAAACCAAGGTACAACAAACCAAGGTACAACAAACCAAGGGGCAACCGGCCAGAGCACGCCGGGCACGACGAACGGAACTCCGGCGGATAACTCCGGCAAAACGGAAGATTCCCAAACAGGCAATGTTCAACCAGGGGATGCCCAAACCGATCCGGCGTCGCAGAACGGAAGCAAGGATGCTTCGGATCCGACCGAAGAGCAGGGTGACGATAAATCGACCGGTGACGTGAACGGCCAAACCGGAACCGTAACGGATCAAGGCAAATCCGGGGGAACTCCGGTAACGTTCTCCGATCCGCTGCAAGCAGGTCCCGACCAGCTGATTCTGATGATGAACAGCAACAAAATGTACCAGAACGGAAAGCTGTATCTTGCAGGCCAACCGATGGCCGTCAAAAACGGGGTTTCCTACGTGGCCATCCGGGCTATGGTAGAGCGTGCAGGACTTAAGCTTACATACGACAACAAAACAAAAGAAACGATTATCATGAAAGACGGGAAGGAACTCCGCTTCAAAACGAACAGCAACGTGTATCGCGTTGACGGCGTTTCTACGAAAATGAAAGGCCCGGCTTATCAGCAAAAAAACGTGTTTATGGTTCCGTTGACCTCCATTACTCAAGCGCTGAACATTCCATATACGGTCGATCAGCCGAATAAGAGAGTCATTTTGACGTTGTCCTCGAAGCCGGTTGCCGCGTTTACCGTATCGCCTAAAGATATTTTCGCGGGAGAAACGACGGTGACGTACACGACCCAAACGAAAGTTGCGGACGGACGGGAAATCGTGGATGAGCGTTGGGAAGGCAAGGAGGACGTATTCAAGGAGCCGGGTCAACACACGATTACGCACTACGTGCAAGACTCGAGCGGACAATGGAGCGAACCTTACACGGTTACCGTCAACGTCCTGAAGCCGAACGAACCGCCGGTCGCCAACTTTACGACCGATAAAGAAGAATACAAGATGGGCGAAAAAGTAACGATCACCGATCTGAGCACCGATGACGAGGATGCGATCGTAAGCCGCGAGTGGCTGAACGGCCGCAAGGCGTTTTTTACGCCGGGTCCGGTGACCATCCGCTTGATCGTGACCGACAAACACGGCGCGACCAGTGAATTCCAGAAAACGATCAACATTACGAACGAAACGCTGTACACCGAAGATCAGTTCAACAAGCTGTTTACGGACGTAGGGGACAAATTTGCGTTTGACGGCTCCCAAGTTCCGTCATGGAAAAACCTGCAGTATCAGATTTCCTCGGAAGCGTCGACCCTGATCCGCAGCAACAGTCCGGAAACCGTATATCAGGAAGGAATCCTGTATCGCGAAACCGGCCTTGGCGCTACCCGTTTCATGATTCACCACGTCAATTCAACCGGTAAAAACATGAAGTTGTACGTGATCGCGACCAACACCTATACGGATTCGCCTGCGCAATTGACGTTTGAGAACTTTGGCATGGGCGGTCCTAACCCGTATCCGACGTTGACCGGCAAGGTTTCGACGGAGCGTTATTTCCAAACGATGCAAAACCAATCGGCCCGTCAGGTCGTCAGCCTGGCGCCGGGCGAAAGCAAGGTCATCATGCCGGATATCAGCAAAATCAAAATGAAGCAAGGGGATACCATTTCCGTGCTTTCCGATGCATTCAGCGATCTTCCGATCCAGTACACGTTCATCATGATCGACGAAAACAAGGATCCGCTGAAAACATTGCCGTTTCTGACGAACCTGGAGCGGGACGTTCATAACCGCGGTACCTATCCGGACTCCACCCGTTTGATCCGGTATGACGACGTTGTCGGCGATACTCCGTCCCGTCTGGTGCTCGGGGATGACAATCAGGATCCAAACCTGAGAGGTCTGGATGGCATCTATGGAACGGAAGCCTCGAACGCGGGCAACTTCGGCGTCTTGTATAAAATCACGTTAAGCCGGGTAGCTCCGCATACGTTGATCACGCTGAACCCGCGCGGAGGTTTGTACACGGGCGTGGTGCTGGTGAACGGCCAGCCTGTACAGGTTGCCAAAAACGTGTCCGTCAATGCGCCGCATGAAGCCAGCGTATTGTACCGCACGGGTAACGGCGAAGAAAACGTGGAAATTTGGTATACCGCTGCCTCGGGCAGCAACCTGCCGATCAACCTGCTGTTTACGCCGCTGCCTGAAGTCAAAACGCCTTAAGGCGTATAGCTGGTCAATTCAACGAAATCCGATCATATAAGATGAAACCGAAAACTGCCTTTATATCCGATGATATAGAGGCAGTTTTTGTAATCAAGGGGATCGGGTATCCCCTAACCTAAGCAGGATCGATTTAAGCGTTGTTATGGATCAGAGGAACGGGGGGATACGTATGAAACGGTTGATCGTCATGTCCGGCGTTTTGGCCATTGCCTTTTTGTTAACGGCGGCGGCCGTACGTGCCGACGAACACGGCTCAGGGAACCGGAAAATCCCGGGAGAAGAAGTTGCATCCGTTAAGCTGGTGGGCGGAAAATCCGGGGACGAACTGCGGGGAACGATATGGACGAAGGATGACCCGATCATCGCTCGATTGACGGGGTGGCTTCAAGCTGCCGAACCTGTTCCGGGGCAAACGGAATATGGGCGGCACGGTTACCCGATGGCTGCCGAGCTTACGACCGAACATCATCAAAAGATGACGGTTGAGCCGGCGTATGATTGCGTTTCGGTTACGAATCCGGACGGCAGCGGCATGAAGACCTGCACGCCGGCGGAAAACGAAATCGTCGTCAGCCGTGGCCAAGAAAAACAAAGGGTCATTTCCCCGGAAATGTACGAATGGCTGCTTGCCGGATATCAAACGAACATCGCGCCGCCGAATAGAGAAAACACGCAAGGTCCATTTTTGCGAACTTCACAAAAAAGCCTTCCCGTCTCCAAACGGGAAGGCTTTCATGCATTTTAAAGAGGTTGCTTTTTATAAGAAATCGTAGCCGGATCATTCAAGGCGGAAAGCGATTTAGCCTTAAGAGCTCCGGCTTCGCCACAGCAGATAAATGAAAAACGGAGCGCCCACCGCCGAAGTGAAAACGCCGACCGGAATGTCGAGCGGGGGGACAAGGTTCCGGGCCAGCAAATCGGCGAGAACGACGATCAAGGCCCCGCATAAGGCGCTTGCCGGAAGCAGCGAGCCGTAGGAAGATCCGATCAGCTTCCGGGCGATATGCGGCGACAGCAGCGCAACAAAGCCGATGGCCCCGCCGACGGAAATGCCTGCCCCCGCCAAACCAACCGCAATAAAGATGAGCATCGTCCGGTCTTTTTCGACGCTGCTCCCCGCTCCGGCCGCAAGATCGTCGCCAAGCTGGAGCATGTTGATGCGGCGGGATAACGCAAGGCTTAACAGGCCCAACACGATAAACCACGGCAGCAGCATGTTGACGTGCTTCCAGGAGCTGCCGTATACGCTGCCCAGCAGCCAGTTAAAAGCTTTTTGTGCGACGTCAGTCGGGCCGGTCACCAGAAGCATGGTCGACAGCGACGAAGCGACGGCCCCGATTCCGACCCCGACAAGCACCAGCATCAAAGGGTTGACTCCTTTTTTCCACGACAGGAAATAAATGAGCAGGGTCGTCAAGGTCGCTCCGATGAAGGCCGCCGGAGGCAGCCAAAAGATGCTTGCCGAAGGAACCAGAGTGATGATGGCCGTCGCCGCAAGCGAAGCCCCGCTGGTTACCCCCATGACGTCCGGGGAAGCGAGCGGATTGCGAATCAAACCCTGCGTGATCGCGCCCGACATGGCCAAGCATGCTCCGACCATAGCTCCGACCAATACCCGCGGCAGGCGCAGCTTCTGCACGACCACGACGTCCAAAGCATTGCCTTGTCCGAAAATGCCCTGCACGACGGCCCAAGGGTTTACGTATTTCGTGCCAAAGCCGATGCTTACGATGACGGCAAGCAACAGCAAAACGGCGAGGCTGGTCAAGACGGTTATTTGTTTTCGGCTGGTCAGAAAGGAAATCCGGCTGCCCTTCATCCGAATGGCGATCGGTTCTTTGGATTTATCGGAACGGCTCATTTTTTTAACAGCCCCTTTCTGGCAGCGTGAATAAAGAAAGGAACGCCGATGATGGCAGTCATGACGCCGATCGGAATTTCCCGAGGCATGGCGATGAAACGTGCCGCGATGTCGGCGAGCAGCAACAAGATGCCGCCCATCGCCGCGCTGTACGGAATCAGCCAGCGGATGTCCTTGCCGACGACGGTTCGCGCGATGTGGGGGATGACGAGACCGAGAAAACCGATCGGGCCGGCCACGGCAACGGAGCTTCCTGCCAGGACAACGATCAGCACGCCCATCGTAAGCTTGAGCAGCGCGGTTTTTTGCCCAAGGCTTTTGGCGACGTCGTCGCCCAGCATCAGCGTGTTGACCGACGAGCTGATCAGGAAGGAAACCACCCATGCAGCAAGCATATACGGAAGCAGGCGAAGCAATATATCCAGGCTTCTGCCTTCGACCGATCCGGACATCCAGAAGAGGACCTCTTCCATCGCGCGCCCGCTAATGATGAGCATGCCGTTGGTCATGGAACTGCAAAACGCGGTGATGGCCGCGCCGGCCAGCGTAATTTTCAGCGGCGTGAGCCCTTGCCGCCCGGCGGAGCCGAGCACGAAAACGAACAGGCAGCTGACGCCCGCGCCCATGAAGGCGATCCAAGTAAAAGAAGTGAGCGAGCTGACCCCAAAAAGCACGAAAGAAGCGACCACAAACAGGGAAGCTCCCGCATTGATGCCGAAAATGCCCGAGTCGGCCAGCGGGTTTTTGGTCAAGGATTGCAGCAGCACCCCGCAAATGCCGAGGCTGCCTCCGACGAACGCCGCGATCAACGCCCTGGGCACCCGGACTTCGCGCACGATCAGATGCTCCGTGCTTCCGTTGTAGGACGTGAATGCCTCCAATACTTGACGCCAAGCCGTGGCATGGACGCCGAACAGGATGCTTGCCGCTACGCAGAGCAGCAGGAGGACGATCCCAGCGACCAATCCGATCCATTTATATGTAGTTTTTTGCAGCCAAACCGTCTGCAAGGCTGATCCCTCATTCCTATCAGGCAAATAAACAACATCTAAAAGTGTAAGGGGAGGGATGAAACTTGTCAATGAATATCATTCTCAATTGAGGCAGGCCATGAAAGGGGATTCGCATACGGAAGTCCGATGTTTTCTCTTCGTTGTTGACAAGCCGAAGCGTTATCGATTAGGATAAGATTCGATACTGATAATCATTATCAGAGAATTTGAAGGGGAGACATAGATTATATGAAAAAGTGGAACGGAATCATACTTATGCTTCTGGCAGCGGTACTCGTCTTGTCCGCCTGCGGCAGCGGCAGCGGAAATACCGCGGGCACGGGAAGCGAAAGCGGAAATAAAGAGGCGGAGCAAAGCACGGACAATGCGAAACGCACCGTCGAGACGATCATGGGCAAGGTCGAAGTGCCGGCTCACCCGCAGCGTGTCGTGGTTTTGACCAACGAAGGCACCGAAGCCCTTTTGTCGCTTGGCATCAAACCCGTCGGAGCCGTTAAATCCTGGACCGGGGATCCATGGTATCCGCATATCAAGGATCAGATGCAGGGCGTAGAAAACCTGGGCGAAGAAGGCCAGCCGAACGTGGAGGCCATCGCGGCATTGAAGCCGGACCTCATTCTGGGCACGAAAATGCGCCAGGAAAAAATCTATGACCAGCTGTCCGCGATCGCGCCGACCGTCTTCTCCGAGACGCTGCGCGGCGAGTGGAAGGAAAACTTCAAGCTGTGGGCGGATGCCGTCAATATGAAGGACAAAGGCGACGAAGTCCTGGCCGCATACGACAAGCACGTGGCCGACCTGAAGGCGGAACTCGGCGACAAGCTGAAGACGAAAGTCTCCATGGTCCGTTTTATGCCGGGCAAAGCCCGTATTTATTACAGCGAAACGTTCTCGGGACTCATCCTGAATGAGCTTGGGTTCGCCCGTCCGAAAGCCCAAGAAAAACAAGGTTTCGCCGACGACGTAGGCAAAGAGCGCATTCCGGAAATGGACGGCGACATTCTGTTCTATTTCACGTATGAAACCGGCGACGGCAAAGGAAGCGAAATGGAAAAAGAATGGACCAACGATAACCTGTGGAAAAACCTCGATGTCGTGAAAAAGGGCAATGCCCATAAAGTCGACGACGTCATCTGGAACACGGCAGGCGGCGTTCTCGCGGCTAACCTGATGCTGGATCAGCTGAAAACTTATTTCGTAAAATAAAGAAAAAAACATTCAGAAAGTCGACACAAAGAGGCTTTCCCGAAGAGCAAGCCGCAGCTTGCCGCGGGGGAGCTTCTTTTTTTGTTGCGGGACGGATCCTGCTTCAAACGTTCGGCTTTGGCAGCGGAAGCGGGTGCTTCGATTGACTGTCATGCCGTTTTGAGGCATTATTAAAAGTATTAACATGCCGCAAAATTCGATCGATTTTGAGGAACGCGGCAAAAGCGAAGACAATGCTTTTTGCGTTGATCTCGACGGGAGGATGAGCGTAATGCTTTCGACGGACCAGATCATTAACGCCATGTCGGAACAGGGACTGCGCATTACCGACCAGCGGAAGACGCTCGCCGGCTTGTTTGGCGAACATGCGGGGTATTTGTCGGCCAAGGACGTTTATGAGTATATGTGCAAAAAATATAGCGGTTTAAGCTTTGATACGGTATACCGGAACCTCAGGGTCATGCAGGAGCTTGGCGTCCTGGAGCAGGTCGTTTTTGAAGACGGCATCAAATTCAAGGCCAGCTGCAGCGAGGATCACCATCATCACCACATGATCTGCCTGCAGTGCCAGCGGACGTATCCGATCCATTTCTGCCCCGTGCAATTTACGGATGCTCCCGAACAATTTCAAGTCGTGACGCATAAATTCGAAGTGTTCGGATATTGTAAGGACTGCCAGCAAGCCGTGCCGGACGAGGCGGGTTCCGGTGCCTCCAAAACCGCCGGAGGGCGATAAGATGGGCATTTCCCGGAAAGCGGTTCAAGGACCGATCCGGTTCTACCGCAAATTCATTTCGCCGCTCAAGCCGCCGACCTGCAGGTTTTATCCGACCTGCTCGGCTTACGCCTTGGAAGCGATTGAAGTGCACGGGGCCTTAAAAGGCTCCTGGCTGGCGGCCAAACGGATCGCCAAATGCCAGCCGTTTCACCCCGGAGGACTGGATCCGGTCCCGCCGCGCAAGGAAAAAGGCGGCAAGCACGGGAGCAGCGCCGGACGCCTCACTTGACTTTGGCCGGTTCGGTTCAGTATATTAAGGAATATATGGCATTTCCGACGAACGGATGAGTAAGAAAATGTCCGCTTAGCTCAGAGAGCCGGGGGAGCTGCAAACCGGTCTAGGCGATTTTCCGAAGATGGTCCCGGAGGAACTGCTTTCGAGCGGAGCTGACGTTTACGTCCGGCTGCGTAAGGATGCGGCGTGTTCCAGCGTTAATGGATGGTCACCGGCGGCTGCCGGGAACCGATGGAGCCTGTCTTCCGGGAGGAAGCGGGGAAATTGGGTGGTAACACGTGAGAGAACTCTCGTCCCATAGCGGGGCGGGATTTTTTTGTTTTACGGGGATTTTGCCGAAATCCAAAAAGCAACTTTGCCAAATCCCGATTCAGGAAAATATCAGTATGTGGAGGATGACAAACCTATGTCCGAAAAAAAGACGTTTTATTTGACGACGCCGATCTATTACCCGAGCGACAAGCTGCATATCGGCCATGCCTACACGACGGTGGCCGGCGACGCCATGGTCCGTTACAAAAAGCTTCGCGGCTATGACGTGCGTTATTTGACGGGGACCGACGAGCACGGGCAAAAAATCGAACGCAAAGCAGCCGAAGCGGGCAAAACGCCGCAGCAGTTCGTCGACGATATCGTGGCGGGCATCAAGGAGCTGTGGAAAAAGCTCGACATCTCCAACGACGATTTTATCCGCACGACCGAACCGCGCCATACGAAAGTCGTGCAGGAAGTGTTTGAACGCCTGCTTGCGCAAGGCGACATCTACAAAGGCGAATACGAAGGCTGGTATTGCACGCCGGACGAGTCCTTTTTCCTGGAAAGACAGCTCGTGGACGGCAAATGTCCGGACTGCGGACGTCCCGTGGAGCGCGTAAAAGAGGAAAGCTACTTCTTCCGCATGAGCAAATACGTCGATCGCCTGCTTCAGTATTACGAAGAGCATCCGGATTTCATTCAGCCGGTTTCCCGCAAAAACGAAATGATCAACAATTTCATCAAGCCGGGTCTTGAAGATTTGGCCGTTTCCCGGACGACCTACGAATGGGGCGTCAAAGTCAAAAGCGATCCGAAGCATGTCGTTTACGTGTGGATCGATGCCCTGCTGAACTATATTACGGCGCTCGGCTACGGCTCGGAGGATACGTCGTTGTTCGATAAATATTGGCCTGCGGACGTCCATCTGATGAGCAAGGAGATCGTCCGTTTCCATACGATTTATTGGCCGATCATTTTGATGGCGCTGGATCTGCCGCTGCCGAAAAAAGTGTTTGCGCACGGCTGGCTTTTGATGAAGGACGGCAAAATGTCGAAATCCAAAGGCAACGTCGTGGACCCGGTAACGCTCATCGACCGCTACGGCCTGGACACGCTGCGTTATTATCTGCTTCGCGAAGTGCCGTTTGGCGCGGACGGAACCTTTACGCCCGAAAGTTTTGTGGAACGCGTCAATTCCGATTTGGCGAACGACCTCGGCAACCTGCTGAACCGTACCGTTGCGATGGTCGACAAATATTTCGACGGACGGGTGCCTGAGTACAAATCCGGCGTCACCGCATTCGACGGCGAGCTTGAAGATGCAGCAAAAGCCGTATATCAAAAGGTCGAAGAAGCCATGGAAAACATGGAGTTTAGCGTCGCTTTGACGGCGATCAGCCAGTTCATCAGCCGCAGCAACAAATACATCGACGAAACCCAGCCTTGGGCGCTCGCAAAAGACGAAAGCAAACGCGGCGAATTGGCTTCGGTCATGACGCATTTGGTGGAAAGCCTGCGCATAACCTCGATTCTGCTGCAGCCGTTCCTGACCCAGGCGCCGCGCAAAATTTGGGAGCAGCTGGGCATTCAAGCAGGCGAACTGACCGCGTGGGACAGCGGAAAAACATTCGGTTTGATTCCGGCCGGCACGCAGCTGGTCAAAGGCAACCCGATCTTCCCGCGGCTGGATGCGGAGCAGGAAGTCGCTTATATTAAGGAAGCGATGACCGGCGGCGCGCCTGCGGCAAGCGAAGCGGAAACGGCTAAAGCCGAAACGCCGGCCGCGGCGGAAGCGCCGGAGCTCAAAGAAGAGATCGGCATCGAGGACTTCGCCAAAGTCGAGCTGCGCGTCGCGCAGGTCATCGCCGCCGAACCGGTCAAAAAAGCCGACAAATTGCTGAAGCTCCAGCTCGACCTTGGCTTCGAACAACGCCAGGTCGTTTCCGGCATCGCCAAATTTTATAAGCCGGAAGAGCTGGTCGGACGGAAGGTCATCTGCGTGACGAACCTGAAGCCGGTCAAGCTGCGGGGCGAGCTGTCGCAAGGCATGATTTTGGCGGCCTCCCAAGGCGACCAACTGACCTTGGCCACCGTGCCTGACGGCATGCCGAACGGAGCCGTAGTCAAGTAATCGGACTTAACCGGTCTGAACAAGAGCATATGTAGGGAATAATAAGACGGAGTACCTTTGCAGCCATAAGGTATTCCGTCTTTTTTTCCCTAGGTGTTGACAAGTTTTCAAAGCCCATTCTATAATTTGTTAGTAAAAATTACGATTAAGGAAGGTTTTAGTCAGGTGAAAAAAACATGGAGGCTTAGAAGCGGGGCGGTCGGGCTGATCGTGCTGATCGTCATGCTGGCGGCAGGCTGCGGTCCGCAGAGCCAAGGGAAAATCGTTGAAGGCAAGGTCAATGTGGTGACTACCTTTTACCCGATATACGAATTTGCGAAAGCGATCGGCGGCGAAGACGCCAACGTCATCAATTTGCTGCCGGCGGGCGTCGAACCCCATGATTGGACGCCGCGAAGCCAGGACATCGTCAATACGTCGAAAGCGCAGCTGTTTTTTTATAACGGCGCCGGACTGGAAGGATGGGTTCCGCAGTTTTTGAAGGGGCTGAACCGGGACAGCCAGGTGAAGGCTTACGAGGTCAGCCGGGGCATCAAGCTGATCGAAGCAAACGAAGAGGATGAGCATGAACACGAGCATCAGGAAGGCGCAGGCCACAGCCATCAGCATCATGTCGATCCGCACACGTGGGTAAGCCCGAAATCGGCGCTGATCATGGCGGAAAACATGAAAAACAGTTATATTGAAGCCGATCCGGCCCACAAGGATGCTTATAACGAACGTTATTTGAATTTGAAGAAACGTCTTGAAGAACTGGATCGTGAATTCACCTCCCAACTCGGCAAGATGCCGCGCAAGGAGATCGTCGTGTCCCACGAGGCTTTCGGTTATCTGGCGCGGGATTACGGTTTGACGCAGCATGCCATTATGGGCCTTTCTCCCGATGCGGAGCCGCGTTCGCGGGATTTGCTGGAGCTGTCGAACCTCGTGAAGGAAGAAGGAATCCATTATATCTTTTTCGAAGAGCTCGTTTCCGATAAACTAGCCAAAACGCTGGCTTCCGAAACGGGGGCGGAAGTGCTCGTGCTGAACCCGGTCGAAGGTTTGACCGAAGATCAGCTGAAGCGCGGCGACGATTATTTTTCGCTCATGCGCAATAATTTGGCGAATCTGATTTTGGCGCTGCAGGAATAGGAGATTCCGGCAGCGATTCCTATGAGAAAGGTGGAGATCCACTATGTTTACGCCGAACCTCGAAGATTGCCATCAGCCCGTGGTGGAACTGGAGCATGTTTCTTTTTCCTACCGGGGCCAGCAGGTCATCTCCGATTTAAGTTTTTCAGCCAAAGAACGGGATTTCGTCGGCATTATCGGGTCCAACGGCGCGGGCAAATCGACGCTGCTCCGGATGATCGTCGGGCTTTTGCCTGCGGGGGACGGGCAGATCCGGCTGTTCGGCCAACCGATCCGCAAGTTCAAGGACTGGGAGCGGATCGGTTACGTTCCGCAAAAAAACGCGTTTAATCCTTTATTTCCGGCCACGGTACGCGAGGTCGTGATGTCGGGCTTGTACAATAACAAAACGCTGTTTAGAAGAGTCGGCAAAAGCCAGCAGCAAAAATGCGACGACGCGATGGAGGTCATGGGCATCGAATCGATCGCCGGCAAAAAGATCGGGGAGCTGTCGGGAGGCCAGCAGCAGCGCGCCTTTCTGGCGAGGGCGATGATCAATCGTCCGGATTTGCTTATTTTGGACGAGCCTACCGTAGGCATCGACGCCAAAACCCAGGCTGATTTTTTCGAGCTCGTCACGCATATGCATCAGCATCACCACATGACGTTCCTGATGGTTTCGCATGATATGGGGATGGTCGAAAGTTACCTGGGCCAACAGCCCAAACAGCAGAACGGCAGCATCAATTTTTACGTCCGGCATTCCCATGATATTCAAAATTGCGAGGTTCCGGATTTGCAGCATTCGTTGTCTTGACCCGGAGCCGAAAGCAATTTGCGAGAAGGAGTCGTTTGAATGGTTATCGATATTTTGCTTAGTGATTTTTTTCAGCGGGCGCTTGCCGGGGGGATCTTGATCGGCATTACCGCTCCTCTGATCGGGATATTTTTGGTGCTGCGCAGGTTGTCCATGATCGGCGATACGCTTGCGCACGTCACGATTGCCGGGGTGGCGCTCGGTTTTTTGATCGAGGTGTACCCGCTTGGCGCGGGCCTTGTCTTTGCGGTTGTCGCTTCGTTTGCGATCGAAAAGCTCCGGAAAGCTTATAAAAGCTACGCCGAGCTGTCCATTGCCATCATCATGTCCGGCGGCGTTGCGCTGGCTTCTTTGTTTTTTACGCTCGGTATGGGTTACAATACAGATGTGATGAGTTATTTGTTCGGAAGCATTTATACCTTGGATACGCAGGATTTGTACGTGGTCGGAGCCGTTACGGTGGTTGTGGTCGCGGTTGTCGCCTTGTTTTTCAAAGAGTTTTTCCTGCTCAGCTTCGAGGAGGACGCCGCAAGCGTCAATGGGCTGCCGGTGCGTTTGCTTAATATGTTGATCACGGTTTTGACCGCGCTCGTCATCAGCACGGCCATCAAAATCGTCGGGGCGCTGCTCGTGTCGGCTTTGCTGACGATACCGGTCGCCATCAGCCTGCTGATCGCGCGCAGCTTCAAATCCTCCGTCATCTTATCCGTGGTCATTTCCGAAATCGCCGTCATTATCGGGCTCGTCATCGCCGGCATTTGGAATTTGGCGCCTGGGGCCACCATCGTGCTCCTGCTGATTCTGCTTCTTGTGTTAACCATGGCCGGCAAAAAAGGACTTTCGGTTTAACATAGATTAGGGGGTACGGCCTTGTCGAACTTGAATATCGGTATCGCGTTTTTGGCGGGACTGGCTTCTTTCATTTCTCCTTGCTGTTTGCCGCTATATCCGTCCTATTTGTCTTATATTACGGGCATGTCGGTGCAGCAGCTTAAAACGGAGCAAAACAAGAGGGAAGTCCGGTTCCGGACGATGACGCATACGCTCGCATTTATTTTGGGTTTTTCAGTAGTGTTTTACACCCTTGGGGTGAGCGCAGGTTTTTTAGGCAGCTTTTTTTACAACAATCGTGATCTGATCCGCCAGCTTTCCGCCATTTTGATCATTTTAATGGGACTTTTCCTTATCGGTATCTTTCAACCGAAGTTTCTGATGAGGGACTATAAAATGGATCTGAAATTCAAGCCTGCCGGATACATAGGTTCCTTTATTTTCGGCATCGGGTTTTCAGCCGGATGGTCGCCTTGCGTCGGACCGATTTTAACTGCAATTATTGGGCTTGCCGCAACTCAGCCAGGTTCGTGGTTTTCGCTGATTACGGCTTATTCGCTCGGGTTTGCGATCCCGTTTTTCGTGCTTGCGTTTTTTATCGGGTCGACCCGCTGGATCGTAAAATATTCCGGCATCATGATGAAAATCGGCGGCGCGTTGATGCTGCTGATGGGCGTGCTGCTGTTTACGAACCAGATGACCAAAATTACGATTTGGCTGCAGGCGATCACGCCGGAATGGATGAAATTCTAGCCGAACCACCGTTCGAAGCGGAGGGAAAAACAATACGCTCTGTGCCGAAACCGGAGCAGGGCGTTTTTGCCGTTCCTTCGGGCAATCGGTCATCAACAGCGCCTGCGGTCAAACGCTTCAGAAGCTTCCTGCAGCCGTTTTTCTAGACGTCATACCCAAACGGTCGGGGCAATGGCGAAATCAGGCGTTAAAGCGGCTCTCGCGCCTTTCAGGCCTTGCAACGGGGGAGGTTCTCGTTTCTCTCCTCCATTTCAGGCTTTGGATTCCTCCATTTTGTATCATGTGGACGTAGACACGCACAGGCGCTTGGCCCTCGGCGTAATTTGAAAAGGGGATGGCAGCGCCCGATGATTGCTGGAACGATTCGATTCATTTTAGGGCTTTTGGAATAGTTCGGTGCATCCGGCTAAAAATAAACAAGGTCCAGGCAACGAACGGCTTGACTTGCGCAGCGTTTTGGCGGCTTCGTGTTCGCCTCGGTTCCCTCCGGCATTCCGGTCCGGGACGTCGCCCGGTTTACGAGGCGTGAAGCGGTTTCGGGGCCGCCATGGGGAAGCGGCGTTCCCCGGCGGGACTTGCCAAGTGATCTTGGAAACATGTATCATTACAAGAGCAGGTATTTAGTGTCATGCTTAAAAAGAGAAGAGAGGGAAGAAGATGCCAACGCCCAGCATGGAGGATTATTTGGAGCGCATCTACAAGCTGATTGACGAAAAAGGATATGCTCGCGTTTCGGACATTGCCGAAGGCCTGGAGGTTCATCCTTCATCCGTAACCAAAATGATTCAAAAACTGGATAAAGACGAGTATCTGATCTACGAAAAATACCGGGGACTCGTGTTGACCAGCAAAGGCAAAAAAATGGGAAAACGCCTGGTTGACCGCCATAAACTCTTGGAAGAGTTTTTGACCATGATCGGCGTGTCCGATGAGCATATCTACACCGACGTGGAAGGGATCGAGCATCATTTGAGCTGGGATTCCATTACGCACATCGAAACGCTTGTAGAATATTTCCGCCGGGATGAGCAGCGTCTTCAGGAATTGCGGAACATTCATAACGAACTAGTGGGCGATTCGTAAAAAAGGCATCTGTCCCTTCTTAAAGAGACGGATGCCTCTTCGTTTTTGGAAGAAGCCCATACAGCACAAGGCAGACGCCGGCCTTTTCCGGCGCGGTGCTCTATGCCTGCAAATCTATTATTTGTGGAGGATTCGTAGAATGAGGTTTTGGAAGTTTCAACGATGGATGGTTCTGGCACTTGTATTGATCCTGATGTTACCCGTCGCCAACGTTCAAGCAAAATCCTCGAAGCCGCCGATCACGATCACATTGGACGGCAACCCCGTCGCCAGCGACGTAGCGCCTTACATCATACCGAAAGTGTACGTGACGATGGTTCCGCTCGGGGTCATCAGCGAAGGTTTGGGAGCAAACGTCAATTGGGAGCAGACCACGAAAACGGTCACGATCAACCAAAACGGTTCGTCGATGTCGCTCACAAACGGCAAAAAAACGGCACAGGTCAACGGCGCCGACGTTGCGCTCGATGCTTCCGTCCAAATCAAAAACGGCAGAATCATGGTGCCGCTGCGTTTTATCGGCGAAAACCTGGGACTGCAGGTGTTATGGAACCAAACGGCGCAAAACATCGCCTTGATTTCGGGCGCATACATACCTGATCCGGCCGTTCCCGGCAATGGAGGCGGGCAGCAGGCGAAGGATCTGCGCGGGGCATGGATCTCGACCGTGACCAATCTCGATTGGCCGACTGCGAAATCCTATGGAAAAATAGATCAGCAAAAGCAGGAGTTCACCGCGATGCTGGACAAACTGCAAGCGATAGGCATCAACGCCGTATTCGTTCAGGTTCGTCCTGCAGGCGACGCACTGTACCCATCGGACCTGGTGCCATGGTCCAAATATTTGACGGGAACGCAAGGCACAGACCCCGGCTACGATCCGCTGGGTTTCATGATTGAAGAAGCGCATAAACGCGGCATGCAGTTCCATGCCTGGTTCAACCCGTTCCGGGCGAGCATGGACTCCGCCACAAGCAAGCTGGCGGCCAATCATGTGGCGATCGAGCATCCCGACTGGATCGTGAAATCGAACAATCAGCTGATCATCGATCCCGGCCTTCCGGAAGCCCGGCAGCATGTCATCGACGTCATCATGGAAGTCGTCAATAAATACGACATCGACGGCGTTCACCTCGACGACTATTTCTATCCGACAAGCGGAACGTTTAATGACGATGCCGCATTTGCCGCGTACAACACGGCAGGCCTTTCGAAAGCGGACTGGCGGCGCGGCAATATCAACGATTTCGTCGAGCGGCTCGGCCAATCGATCCATGCGGCGAAACCTGCGGTTTCCTTCGGGATCAGCCCGTTCGGCGTGTGGCGCAATAAAGCGAAGGATTCGACCGGTTCGGATACGAATGCAGGCATCACCGCATATGACTCCTATTACGCCGACGTCAGAACCTGGATTCAAAACCGCTGGATCGATTATGTAGCTCCGCAAATCTATTGGAGCATGTCGTTCAAAAACGCCCAATACGACAAGCTCGTCGACTGGTGGTCCCATGAGGTGGCGGGCACCGGGGTTGACCTGTACGTCGGCCATGCCGCCTATAAGCTGGGCACTTCGGAAGCCGGCTGGCAGAGCGCCCAGGAGATCATCAATCAGTTGAAATACAATGCGCAGCACGACGAAGTCAAAGGCAGCATCTTTTTCAGGGCAGCCAACCTTATTAACAACCCGCTCGGACTCGTTCCGGCATTGACCGCGTTTTATCAGCAATAATATCGTTCATATGAAGTCATGAATCGACCCCCGTTCTCATACATTATGTTGAATAGATGAGGACGGGGGTTTTTCCTATGCTCATTAATGCGGTATTTGAGGGCGGAGGCGTCAAAGGAATATCGCTTGCGGGGGCCGTCAAAGCGGCGGAGGACGCGGGAGTGGTTTTTAACCGGGTGGCGGGGACCTCTTCGGGATCCATCGTGGCGGCCCTGCTTGCCGCCGGGTTTACTGCGGGCGAAATGAGCGAAATCATCAAAACGACCCCCTTCCAATCCTTCCTCCACCGCGCCCCTATTTTCAACGCCAAAATCATCGGTCCGGCTGTGCGCCTCCTGCTGAAAAAAGGGCTTTATTCCGGAGAAGCACTCGAATATTGGATTCATCACATATTAAGATCGAAAGGGATTCGCACGTTTTCGGATCTGCCTGCAGGCAAGCTGATGATCATCGCCTCGGATATCACGAACGGCAAAATTTTGGTCCTCCCCGGCGATCTGGCGAAGCTTGGCATCGATCCGGCCGCGTTCGAAGTGTCCAAAGCGATCCGGATGAGCACCAGCATTCCGTATTTTTTTGATCCGGTCATTTTGCGGATGTGCGGAAAAGCCGCCCGCGGCAAAGCATTTAAGGACCAGTTCGTATATGTCGTCGACGGCGGGCTGCTCAGCAACCTTCCGCTGTGGCTGTTCGACGATTCCGCGGAAAACCCCGGGCAGCCTCCGATCCAAACGATCGGTTTTCAAATGGTGGGGCGCAGCTCGGGCAGGCCGCATATGATCCGGGGACCCATCAGCATGCTGACGGCCATGTTCGAAACGATGTTGTCCGCGCATGACGAGCGGTATATCGAGCAGGTGAACCGTTTTCGGACGATCAAAATTCCGACCCTGGGCGTAGGTACGACGCAGTTCCACATCACGCCGGAGGAAACGATGGAGCTGTACGAATCGGGAGTGCAGGCGGGAACGAAATTTTTTGCAAGGTTCAAGGGATCGGGATCATAAAGCGGCAGAGCCGGGAGCAATCAACAGGGCTGAGAGAGGCATTTAGGGACCTGCCTAAAAATAAAAGGCGTTCATCTTCCTGGGGGAGGATGAGCGCCTTTTGTTTGCAGTTTCGCGGATGCTCCGTCGGATAACGGAGGGAGTCAATGATATTTGGGCTGCTGGTCATCGTTTTTGCCTTTGGAGCCTTCAATGACCTGAAAAGGATAATGCTTTCGTTTGCCATTCGATTGGGAACGTTTTGCCGCGGCCACCTTTTCCATCGTTCGGGCGGAAGGTTTGACCTTCGGTTTTTTGCGGTAACGGGCAGGGGGAAACTTATACAGCAAAAATACGACGCCTATTACGCACAACGGAACGAGAATGTTGCCGAGGCCGGAGCCACCGGAAAAAACGATATTGACAATCCCGAGTACGGCCAAACCGATGGCGATCCAAAAAATCAGAGCATGCCTTTTCATTTTATCCTCATCCTTTCAGGGGATCCAAGACTCCTGTTCTGACAGGCTGGTTCGTTTCAGGCGCTTTTTCCATCTGCGCGTCCAGCTCGAGCATCCGTTTGAAGGACGCGATGGAAACTTCGACTTGATCGTCCTTCGGCTCTTTGGTCGTCAACAGCTGCAGCCACAGGCCGGGGTATCCCAGGTACCGGAGCACCGGCACGTCCCGCAGCGCGTTGGTCAATTTCAAAAATTCAAAAGAGACGGCAATGACGACGGGGAGCAGAATGATCCGCTGCAGCACGCGCTGGGTCATGTTATCCCACGGCACGAGGGAATAAATCAGCACGCCCAGGACGATGGTGAGCATCATGAAGCTGCTTCCGCACCGGTAATGAAGGCGGCTGTGCTTTTGCACGTTTGCCACGGTCAGCTCTTCGCCGGCTTCGTACGTCGTGATCACTTTGTGCTCCGCGCCGTGGTATTGAAACAGCCTTTTGATGACGGGAGTTTGGGAAATTCCCCAAAGATAAGCGAGCAGGAGCAGCAGTTTGATGACTCCTTCTATGAGATTATGCAATATATAGTTCTCGAACATCGCCCCGAACAAAAATTTTTCCAAAAAGACGGGGAGCAGCGTCAGCACCAGCTTGCCGACCACGAAGGAGAGCACGCCCACGGCGGAAACGCCGATAATCATGCCGAGGCTCCATTTGGATTCTTCCTTTTGCTTCAGCTTTTCGCGTTCTTCGGGTTCGAGCGTATCGTCCGCAAAAGCATCCGCCGAATAGTTCAAATGTTTCGTCCCTTTGGCGCTCGAATCTATAATGCTTACGATACCGCGCAAGAGCGGAATTTTGCGCAGCTTCCGGATCCAATCCTTGTCCTGCTTGGGTACTTCCAAAAACGTAATCTCTTGATTTTTCCGACGCACGGCTGTCACATTGACATATTTGCCGCCAAACATCACGCCTTCAATGACAGCTTGGCCGCCGTAGCTGACGGGTTTCGATTGTTGCGACAACCAGTTCACCTTCCCTGGATAGATGGATTCAGGATTTTCATTGCATCCCGTGATTGGCTTCCGACTTCCAAAGCGGGATTCCGCACGAAAGCCGGGGTTGATTATTACCATTGTATCGAATTTCAGGTCCGATTTCTAGTTGGTTTAGGCTCGAGGGAAATGAACCATACTAAGGAAAACAAAAGGAGACAGACGAAGATGGCATCTTATGTTGCACCGTTTCGCCAAAAGTCGCAGGAAGGCCCGACCAACCCGCTTAGGTTTGGGCTCGAACTCGGATGTTTTGCGGGATTCATCTGGGGCGCGATCCATTGGCTGTTTTATACGCTGAACTTTACGAAGGTGATTCCGGGATTTCTGGGGGAACCGTTTTTTCACCACGGGTTCCTGAAAAGCGGCGCGGGACAGCTTGCCGGCTGGCTGATGTTTATCGTTCTCTCGGTGATCGCTTCCGTCATATACGTGCTGTTATTCCGCAAACTCAAAGGGCCGTGGCCCGGGATCATCTACGGGATCGTCTGGTGGTGCGTCATTTTTGCCGCCGCCGGGCCGCCGCTACATATGACGAAGCCGCTGAACCAGCTCGGCTGGAATTCCATCGTCAGCGAATTTTGCCTTTTTTTGCTGTGGGGACTGTTCATCGGTTATACGATCGCATTCGAATTTACGGATGAACGCATGCGGGAACCGAAGCGGGCAAAGGCTTGAAGCAACCAAAAAAACTTCTCAAGTAGACATTCCCTATGTTAAAATAGCAGATGGTTATTTGACAGTAAGGGTGGGAATACCATTTTGAGAACCATTTGGGTGATCAACGGACCGAATTTGAACCTGCTGGGGCTTCGGGAGCCCGGCGTATACGGATCCCAAAGCCTTCAATCGATTGAGGAAGGCCTGAGCCGAAAAGCCGAAGCGCTCGGCGTGACGCTCAGCTTTTACCAATCCAATCATGAAGGCGGCATCATCGACCGGATCCACGGAGCCTTGGGGAAAGCCGACGGGATCGTCCTGAATCCGGGGGCGCTGACCCATTACAGCTACGCCGTCCGCGACGCCATCAGCTCTGTCCGGATCCCGACGGTGGAAGTGCATTTGTCGAACATCCACGCCCGGGAGGAATTCCGCCATACATCGGTCATTGCTCCGGTGGCTGTCGGGCAAATCGCCGGATTCGGGGCTGTCAGCTACGAGCTGGGATTGATAGCCTTGCTTCGCCACTTGGAGGGCCAGGGACAATAAGCCGCTTTCCTTTTCCATGGACGAAGCTCGCGAGAGAGAGGAGACGAACGAATGAGCAAAGATCGTGTGCTTAAATTGCGTGAAGCGATGCAGCAAAAAAATGTGGAGGCACTTTTCGTTACGAGTGCGATCAACCGGCGTTATTTGACCGGATTTACGGGCTCCTCGGGCTATTGTTTGATTACGATGAACGATGCTTACCTGCTGACCGACTTCCGTTACATGACGCAGGCGTCCGAACAAACGAAAGATTTCCGGGTCGTCGAACACGGGCAGCGGGTGATGGATACCGTGAAGGAACTGCTGGCTGCCGCAAACGTCGGCAAGCTTGCGTTTGAACAGGATGACGTCACGTTCGCCGCCTACAGCGTTTATGCCGAACAGCTTAAACCTGCGGAGCTGGTGCCGGTTTCCGGCCTGGTCGAGCAGCTTCGCATCATCAAGGATGCCGAAGAGCTGAAGGTGATGCAGCGGGCCGCGGATCTTGCGGACGCGACGTTCAAACACATTTTGGAATTTATCAAACCGGGCATGACCGAACGCGAAGTCGATCTGGAGATGGAATTTTTCATGCGCAAAAACGGCGCGACCAGCTCTTCGTTCGATACGATCGTCGCTTCGGGAGAACGCTCCGCGATGCCGCACGGCGTGGCCAGCGAGCGCGTGATCGCGGGGAACGAGCTGATTACGTTCGATTTCGGCGCGCTGCTGGACGGATATTGCTCCGACTTGACCCGCACGATCGCGATCGGCAAACCGGATCCGAAGCTGAAGGAAATTTACGATATCGTGCTGGAAGCCCAATTGCATGCGGTTGCGAACATCAAGCCGGGCATGACCGGGCGGGAAGCCGACGCGCTGGCGCGCGACATCATCGCGAAATACGGCTACGGCGACCAATTCGGCCACAGCACGGGCCACGGACTCGGCATGGAAGTGCATGAGAATCCGCGACTGTCCAAGCTGAGCGACGATATCCTGAAGCCGGGCATGGTCGTGACCGTCGAACCGGGCATCTACATACCGGGCCTTGGCGGCGTGCGCATTGAAGACGATATTGTGATCACGGAAACGGGAAATGCTGTCTTGACGCATTCGCCGAAAGAATATACCGTATTACCGGCGTGATTGAAGCAATATATACTTAATTTTAGGAGGCATTTTTGTGATTTCAGTAAACGACTTTAAAACAGGACTAACGGTAGAAGTGGATGGCGATATTTTTACCGTTCTTGATTTCCAACACGTAAAACCAGGCAAAGGCGCGGCGTTCGTCCGCTCCAAACTGAAAAACCTGCGCAACGGCAACACGGTTGAGCGCACGTTCCGTGCGGGAGAAACCATCGGGCGCGCCATCATCGAAAACCGCGGCGTTTCCTACCTGTATGCCAGCGGCCAAGAGCATACGTTCATGGACAACGAGACTTACGACCAATTCACCCTGAACAGCGATCAGCTGGAGTGGGAACTGAACTTCCTGAAAGAAAACATGAACGTGAACATTGTCAGCTACCAGGGTGAAATTCTCGGAATTAACCTTCCGACCAGCGTTGAGCTCAAGGTCGTTGAAACCGAGCCGGGCATCAAAGGCAACACGGCTACCGGCGCGACCAAGAACGCGAAGCTTGAAACAGGTCTTAACGTGCAAGTACCGCTCTTCATCAACGAAGGCGACGTGCTTCTGATCGATACCCGCGAAGGCAAATACATTTCCCGCGCGTAACGTTTCGGCAGGAACAAAGAAGCGGTTTATTAACGGATTCCCCTCACGAACGGTGAGGGGGATTTTTATATGCGCAGCCGCCGCAAAAAAAGTCTACCTACCCGATGAACTTTCGTATTATACTATGTTAAAGCGTAAAAAGACATTTGCATCAATCCATCTCGGTTTTCATGGGCTGTTTGGGCCGATGACGCAATGGATTGGCTTAAATCGGGATTTTCGCAACTTTCGATCTCAATCGGCATGATCCGGCATGAATCGGAACGGCGATCGTTCGAATGTTGCGCGATCCTCAAACGAGTGGGGAGTGAATCGAAGTTGTCACTGTACGTCATGAAATTCGGAGGAAGTTCCGTAGGGGACACGGAGCGAATGAAGCGCGTAGCCAAACGCATCGTCGAAAAACAGGATGAAGGGCATCAATGTGTCGTGGTCGTTTCCGCGATGGGGGATACGACGGACGATCTCATTGACCAGGCAAAGCTGCTGAATCCGAATCCTCCGGCACGGGAAATGGATATGCTGATGACGACGGGGGAACAGATTTCCATAGCCTTGTTGTCGATGGCCATTCACGATCTGGGGCGGAGCGCCGTTTCGCTGACCGGATGGCAGGCCGGATTCCGGACCGAACCCGTGCACGGAAAAGCGCGGATTACCGATATTACGCCGGAGCGGGTCATGTCCGCCCTAAATGAAAACCACATCGTCATCGTTGCGGGCTTCCAAGGGATGACGGAAGACGGGGAAATCACGACGCTGGGACGCGGCGGTTCGGATACGACCGCGGTTGCGCTGGCTGCGGCGATCAAGGCGGACGTGTGCGAAATTTACACGGACGTGGACGGCATTTATTCGACGGATCCGCGGATCGTCAAATGCGCGCGCAAGCTTGCGGAGATTTCCTACGACGAAATGCTGGAGCTTGCCAATTTGGGGGCGGCTGTCCTGCATCCGCGGGCAGTGGAATACGCCAAGCATCACAACGTCCAGCTGGTGGTCAGATCCAGCTTTAACTATAACGAAGGCACAGCGGTTAAGGAGGAAACAAGCGTGGAACAGGGAGTTGTAGTAAGCGGCATCGCGTATGACAAAAATGTGGCAAGAATCAGCATCCTCGGCGTGGAGGACGTTCCGGGCGTGCTGGCCCAAGTATTCGGGGCGCTTGCCGAGGCGCAGATCAACGTCGACATTATCGTGCAAAGCGGCGTGCAGGACGGCAGAGCGGACTTTTCCTTTACGACGTCGCTGGCCGAATGCGATCTTGCGCTGGAGGTCATTCAAGGCCTCAGATCGAAGCTGCCGTACCGTGACGTCACCTCTGAACGCGACCTGGTGAAAGTTTCGATCGTCGGAGCGGGCATGATCAGCCATCCGGGCGTAGCCGCCCAAATGTTCGACGTCATCTCGCAGCAAGGCGTCAGCATCAAGATGGTCAGCACCTCGGAAATCAAAACGTCCTGCGTCATCGAAAACGGCAACCTGGAGCAAGTGGTGCGTGCTCTCCATACCGCTTATAATCTGGATACCGACGCGCAGGTTTACGTCGGCGGACCGCAGGTCAGACGTTAAGGATCGATTCCGTTTTAGGATACTAATGAAGAAAAAATAATGAAAAAAGGCCTGAAGCTCAAGCTTCGGGCCTTTTTTTGTTCTCGGGTCAGCAGGGAGCCTTCGCGTATAACGGCGTCAGAATCAAATCGTTTTTGGCGATGGGAACGACCGGCACGGTATCGATTCCGGTGCAGTATTCCACGTCATGGGCATATCCCAGCTTGACCAGCTGTTTGGCGGACGTTCCCTCCATGACGGTTTCGTACAGATTGGCACGGCATTGCCTGTAGGCAAGTTTCATGGCCAGCCCCAAATCGTTCAGGCGCAGCGGGCCGTCCACCATGGATTCCATGGCATCGATAATCATGCCTGCGCACAACCCGTCCTCCAGCGAAAACTCGTTTCTGCAGCCCGAGCATAGCAGGATGACGTCGCGGTCGAATGCCGCGAGCGCCGAAGCGACGGCCGTACCGTTGATGAAGGAGGCCGCCAGAAGTTTGGCTGCCCGCTGCGATTTGAGAAGCCCCCTTGTTCCGTTCGAGGTCGTCAGAACGACAAGCTTGCCCGCAACTTCTTCCGTCATGTAATCGTGAGGGGAATTGCCTGCCTGAAAGCCGGGAATCTTCTTGTAATATCGTTCTCCGCCGACAAAGGTATGTTCGCTTTTTTTGCTTTGGGCTTGGGGGACGGTTTCAACGGGAAGCAGGCCGCAAGCGCCCTTGGCCAACGCCGTGATCATCGTGCTGGTTGCACGCAGCACATCGATGACGGCAGCGCTTTTCTGAATAAAATCCTCCGATCTGATATCGTCCACATTGGCAATCACATCCACCCGCATGGGTCAAATCCTCCTTAAGCCCTTCACTTTATGTGTCCCAATCTCTATCAGCATGTTTTTGCGCGCAGAGAATTGCAACTTCAAAACTAATATATGCAGCAGGCGCGGAAATGTTCCGAACGCTTTTCTCGCAAAACATAACTAAAAAGAGAGAATGCGGCATATCCATATAAAAGATGAACATTTCATTTCAAGGAGGTTTCCCGATTGGACAAGTTCGTGTTAAGTATGGCTACGCTGCGCATGCTCTCTGGCGGCATCGAAATTGCAGCGGCATTGTTCATGTTGAGGCTCGCCCAGGTCGATAAGGCGCTGGCGATCAATTCGCTCCTGGCTTTCGTCGGGCCGACCGTGCTGATCCTGACCACTTCCATCGGCCTGATCGGCCTTGCCGACAAGCTATCATGGGGCAAGATCGCTTGGATCTTCGTAGGGGTTTCCTGTCTCTTAATCGGAATTTTAAAAAAATGATAGATTCGGTCGTCATAATTTTGAAGTACAAGCATAAACATGTGGTATAAAAAACATCTACTAGTCTATAAACGAAAAGCTCACGGACTTAAGAGAAGACAGCTTGGGGGTGGTCGTATTACGAATCCAAACTGGCTAGAACTGTTTCCCGACCGGATCAAGTCCATCCTGCTAAGATTGCCGAGGGAACTCCTCGGGAAGCTGGAAGAGGTTCGGATCCGCGAAGGAAGGCCGCTGGAGGTGAATGAATCGGGCGGGCACCGCTTCGTCACCGAAGAGGGGCACCCGACACTGGACGGGGACAAGGCGTACAGGCCCAGCCGCGACGATAGCCGCAGGTTTCTCGATCTGATCAGCAACCATTCCTTATATACCCTGGAGGAGGAACTGCGGAAAGGTTTTATTACGGTCCCGGGCGGGCACCGCATCGGGCTTGCCGGAAGAACGGTCTTATCCGGAGGGAAAGTGGAGCATATCCGGGACATCAGCGGATTCAACATCCGGATCGCCCGGGAAGTGAGGGGGGCCGCAAACGCCATTCTGCCGTTTTTGTACGACGAAAGGGAGCGAAGAATGAAACACGCGCTGATCCTTTCGCCGCCGCAGCACGGGAAAACGACGCTGCTTCGGGATTTGGCAAGGCAGATCAGCTCCGGCGGCATGGAGGCGCCGATTGCGAAGCCCGCGGGCATGAAGGTCGGCATCATCGACGAACGTTCCGAAATTGCCGGCAGCGTGCACGGGGTGCCAAGCTTCGATGTCGGCCCGCGGACCGACGTGATGGATGCGTGCCCGAAAGCCGAAGGCATGATGATGATGATCCGTTCGATGTCGCCGGATGTCCTCATCGTGGACGAGATCGGCAGGGAAGCAGATGCCGAAGCCGTCACCGAGGCGCTGCATGCGGGCATATCCGTCATCGCTTCGGCTCACGGCAGCGCCCCGGAGGAACTCCAAAACCGCCCGGCGATGAAACGGCTGATGGACAACCGGATGTTCGAAGTTTACGTCCTGCTTCACCGCAGCCGCGGCAAAACGGCATTCCGGATCATGGACCGGCAGATGCGCTTGCTCCAGCTTCAGGCAAAGGGGGAAGCCAACCATGCTTAAGCTTTTCGGGGCCGTGCTGATCCTCCTGGCCGGAACGCTTGCAGGATTTCACCAGGCCGCCCGGTTTGCGGCAAGGCCGAAGCAAATCCGCGAACTCATTCTTGCGATGCAAAGGCTCGAAACCGAAATCTCGTACGGCTTTACGCCGCTTCCCGATGCGTTCCGCAGATTGGCCGGGCAGCTCGGGGAACCGCTGCGGAGCATCTTCAAAAGCGCGGCGAACCATATGGCGTCGGGGAGCGGAAATACGGCTCAGGAAAGCATCCAGCGCTCCCTGCACGACCATTGGAAGCGGACCGCGATGAAAGCGCCGGAGCGCGATATTCTCCATCAGCTCAGCTTTACGCTTGGGACAAGCGACAGGCAGGATCAAATCAAGCATATTGCCTTGGCCGCCCAGCAGCTGAAGCATGAAGAAGCACTGGCAAGAGACGATCAGGCGAAATACGAAAAGATCAGCCGGAGTCTCGGGCTATTGATTGGAGCATTGATCGTCATTTTGATCTTTTAGCGAGGTGCCAAGGAATGAACTTTGAAGTGAACGCAATTTTCCAGATTGCGGGAATCGGCATCATCATTGCGATGATTCATACGGTACTCAAGCAAATGGGAAAAGAAGATATGGCTCATTGGGTGACGGTCATCGGCTTTGTCGTGGTGCTGTTCATGGTCGTCCGGCTGCTCGATAACCTGCTGCAGGAGATCAAAACCATTTTTCTGTTCCATTAGGGGTTGCTTATGGAAATTATACAGGTGGTGGGTCTTGGACTCATAGCAACGATTCTGATCCTGATCGTCAAAGAGCAAAAGCCGATGTTTGCTTTTCTGCTGGCCGCCGCGACGGGCGTGCTGATCTTCATGTTCCTGATGGGCAAAATCAGCACCGTCGTTTCGGAGCTGGAGCGGATGGCCAGGTCCTCCGGCGTCGAACTGATCTACCTGAAAACGATCCTGAAAATCATCGGCATCGCCTATATCGCCGAATTCGGAGCTCAGGTCGTGCGTGACGCCGGGCAGGAGAATATCGCCTCAAAAATCGAACTGGCAGGCAAAATGCTGATCATGGTCCTTGCGGTACCGATCATCGGCATCATCATCGAAACCGTGCTGAAATTGCTGCCAGCGTAGGAGAAAGTGGGAATACCCATGCTTTTAAAACCGCGCCGGGATACACGGCATTTGATCCTTTTTTTCATCCTGTTTTTGCTCGCGGGGACAACCCGGGTTTTCGCCGATTCCCCGGCCGAAGAGTGGATCAAGCATCAAGCGGAGTCGCTGCCGAAGGACCAGGTCGAAACCTACTGGGAAAGCCTGATGAAGGATTACGGCGGGTTTTTCCCGGATCAAAAAGTGCCTTCCTTTATGGATATCCTGCTTCCCGGAGGAGAAGGCTTCAGCGTCAAAAGCGTTCTGGCGGCGTTAGGTTCCTTCATGTGGCACGAAGTGCTGTACAACGGGAAGCTGCTCGTCACCATCGTCATGCTGAGCATCATGAGCATGATCCTGGAGACGCTGCAATCGGCGTTCGAACGAAAAACCGTCAGCAAGGTCGCTTACGCATTATGTTACATGGTCATCATCGTCCTGGCGATCAACAGCTTCAACGTGGCGATCGGTTACGCCAAAGAAGCGATCGACCGCATGATCGATTTCATGATGGCCATGGTGCCGCTGCTGTTCGCGCTTTTGGCCTCCATGGGCAACGTCATCACGGTTTCGGTCACGCATCCGCTCATCATTTTTATGATCAACACCGTCGGCACGCTCATCCACACGCTGATCTTCCCGCTTCTGTTCTTTTCGGCGGTGCTTCATTTGGTCAGCTCCCTTTCCGACAAATACAAGCTGACGCAGCTGGCCAACTTGCTTCGCAACATCAGCGTAGGGTTTCTCGGCGTACTGTTGACCATTTTTTTGGGCGTCATTTCGGTTCAGGGCATCACGAGCTCCGTGACGGACGGGGTGACGATCCGGGCGGCCAAATACGTGTCCGGAAGCTTCATCCCGGTGGTGGGGAAAATGTTCGCCGATGCAACGGATACCGTCATCTCGGCTTCGCTGCTCATCAAAAACTCCATCGGTTTGGTCGGCGTCATCATCATCCTGTTCCTGTGCGCGTTTCCGGCAATCAAAATATTGGTGCTCGCGTTGATCTACAAGGTATCCGCTGCCGTCATGCAGCCGCTCGGAGACTCACCGATCACGACATGCCTGGAAACGATCGGGAAAAGCATGCTGTACGTGTTTGCCGCGCTGGCCGTCGTCGGACTGATGTTTTTCCTGGCGATCACGATCATGCTTACGGCGGGGAACGTCACCGTCATGATGAGGTAAGGAAGGAGGCGTAAGATGGCCTGGCTGAGCAGTTGGCTGAAAGAAGTGATTATGGTGGTTCTGCTGGCCTCCTTCGTGGATCTCATCCTTCCGAGCCGTTCCATGGAGCGTTACGTCAAGCTGGTGCTGAGCCTGCTGATCCTGCTCACGCTCCTCGGGCCGCTGATCAAAATACTGACCGATGCGGCGGACATCAAGATCGCGGCCGTGTTTAACGGCATGAACCAGAGCCACGAGGCCGGAGGAAAAGGCAGCCTGCAGCAGATCATGGACGAAGCGAAGCAGCTGCAAACCCGGCAGCAGAAGCAGTCCCTCGAATGGGCTGCACGCGAAGTCGCCGCGAAGATGAAAGACCAGATCCGCAAGGAAAGCGGGGAGCAAGGCGCGGACGTGGCGGTGGTCCTGGCGATGCCGGAGGGGACGGCGCAGGACGCGAACCAGAGCCCCTATATCAAAAACGTGACCGTCACGATAAAAGCAGGGCCCGCCTCGGAAGAAACGGCTGCCGCCCCGCCGGCGTCCGGCGAAATCCGAATCGATCCGGTGCTCCCCGTGCAGATCGAAATCGGCGGCCCGCCAAGGGAAAATCCAAGCGGCACGGAATCGGGACGGGAAGCGGCGACGAGCAGCGAGGAGAACTGCGGCGCGAACGCGGAAGCCATCAAACGAATCATCGGAAGCGAATGGGGAATCGACCCGGAAATCATCGCCGTCCGAAACGGAACAGCCGAAAACGGGAAGCTATAAAAAGAGGTGATAAACGTGGGGAAATGGTTCAAGAAACTGGAGCAGTGGATCGGAGGCGGAGGGCAGGGCAGCGGCAGCAGGATCAACACCTTCCGCTGGCTGATCATCGTCGGCCTGATCGGTGTGGCGATCGTCCTCTTCAATTCCTTCGTCAACGTCAAAAAGCTGGATAACGAAAACATCGGCCGCGAACCGCCGGCGCAACCGACCGTCAACGAAAGTTCCCCGGAGCACGGCGGGGAAAGGAACGCCTTCAGCAGCATCGAAGAAGACGCCGAAAACAAGATGAAGGAGATCCTCGAAAAAATCGTCGGAGTGGGCACCGTTGACGTCCTGGTCAACGTGGATTCGACGGAAGAAGTGGTTTACCAGAAAAACATGAAGGATTCGCAGCAGCAATCGGACGAAAACGACGCGAACGGAGGCAAACGCCGCACGACGCAATATACGCGGGACGGGGAAGTGGTTACATACGAGCAGTCAGGCACCCAGGCCCCGATCGTTACGAAGAGGGTGAAACCGCAAATCCGCGGCGTCCTGGTCGTCGCCAAAGGCGCCGAAAACGAGGTCGTCAAACAGCTGATCGTCGATGCGGTCGAAAAAGGGCTGAACGTTCCGGAATACCGGATCTCGGTCGTTCCGCGCAAACAGGGGTAGGCAGCAATTCAAATAATGAGTTCAAATTTGAGGAGGATTTAACGAATGAACAGTAAAAGACAAACGATTTGGTTGGTGTCCATGCTGAGCTTGATGGTTGTGTTATCCGCTTACTACCTGTTTACGGAGGACTCGGGATCGTCGAAAACGCCGAAAACCCCGGTTGCCGACAGCCAGCAGGTGAGCGGCGCGGATAAGTCGTCCGCCAAGGAAACGGCGTCCAAGACGACGACGGAAAGCGGAGTGGAAGTAACCGAAGTGATCACCGACGGCAAGGTCAACGAGAATGCGGCCGCCGCCAAAACGGACGCAGGCAGCGCGGATGCTTCCAAGGAAGCCGCCAAGGACACGGCCAAGGACACGACGAAAGACGCGGCGAAGGATGCTTCAAAAGAAAGCAGCGACAAAACGACGGCTCAGACGGACGGCAAGGACGCCGCTTCCAAGGATGCGGCCGCAGAGGAAAAAACGGCTTCGAAGGGAAAAACGGATAACGGCAAGGAAACTCAAGCCGGAAAAAGCGACGATGAAGTGCTGAAGGAAGTGGCTGCCCAAAAAAGCTCCGCCTCCAGCCTGTTCGACTCCTACCTGATGGAACGGGACCAAAAAAACGAGTCCAAATATAACGATCTGCTGGCTGCCATGAACGACATGAGCAAGGATCCCGCTGAAACCGCGAAAGCAAGCGAAGAACTGAACGCGCTGGAAACGAAAACAGAAAAAATCAAGGGCATCGAGGAGGAGCTGGAGCATAAATATTCCTTCGCCAACGCGTTTATCAAAGAAGAAACCGATAAATACCAAGTGCTTGTCCTCAGCGACAAACCGGACGTGAAGCAGGCCGTCAGCATCGTTGAACTGGTGATGAAAGAGCTGAACGTCACCCAGGACAAAGTGAGCGTTCAATACATGGCGCCATAAGATGCGGTAAGCACGGAATATGTCGAAAGAGTCCGGATTTCCCCGGACTCTTTCCATTTTGCTTGTTTATGATATAATACTTATCGTTATGTGTATGTATGTCCGGAAGCTTCCGAAAGCTTCCCTCGAAGGAGTGAATTGTACATGTTGAAGTTAAGCGAGATTAAAGAGTTGATACAATTGGTCGATCAGACCTCTGTACATGAACTGGATATTGAATTGGAAGGAACTCATTTAACGATCCGCAAAGCAAACAAAACCGAGGTTGTTGCAGCGCCGTCCGTACCTGCGCAGTTCGTTCAGGTTCCGCAGCAGGCCGCTCCCCAATTCCAGAACCCTGCTGCGGCAGCGGAAGCCGCCCAGCAGCCGGCAGCCGAAGCGAAAGCAGCCGATCCCAACCTACATAAAATCGTATCCCCGATGGTCGGCACGTTCTACAGATCGCCTTCCCCTGAAAAGGGTCCGTTCGTGAACGTAGGGGACAAGGTCAATGAAAAAACGGTCGTCTGCATTCTCGAAGCCATGAAGCTGATGAACGAACTCGAAGCCGAAGTGAAAGGCGAAATCGTCGAAATTCTCGTGGAAAACGGACAATTGGTTGAATACGGGCAGCCTCTGTTTCTGGTGAAAACGGAATAACACCGCATTCGAAAGGGAGGTTATCTGCATGAAATTCCAAAAAATCCTGATCGCCAACCGCGGCGAAATTGCCGTCCGTATCATTCGCGCTTGCCGAGAGCTGGGCATTTCGACGGTTGCGGTCTATTCCGAAGCGGACAAGGATGCGCTTCACGTCCGTCTTGCGGACGAAGCTTACTGTATCGGACCTACCACGTCCAAAGACAGCTACTTGAACATTACGAACATCATGAGCGTGGCGACGTTGACGGAGTGCGACGCGGTACATCCGGGTTACGGATTCCTTGCCGAAAACGCCGACTTCGCCGAAATTTGCGAATCCTGCAACATTACGTTCATCGGCCCGTCGGCGGATGCCATCAACAAGATGGGCGATAAATCGGTCGCCAAGCAAACGATGAAAGCGGCCGGCGTGCCGGTCATCCCCGGCTCGGACGGCTTGGTCGAAAACATCGAGGAGGCCGTGATGATCGGCCGGGATATCGGTTATCCATTGATCATCAAAGCGACGGCCGGCGGCGGGGGCAAAGGCATCCGCATCGCCGAAGACGAAGAGGCCCTGATCAAGCAAATCACGGCCGCGCAGCAGGAAGCGCAAAAAGCTTTCGGCAACGCGGGCGTATATTTGGAGAAATTCCTGACCGGCATGAAGCACGTCGAAATCCAGGTGATGGCCGACAATCACGGCAACGCCGTCCATTTGGGCGAACGCGACTGCTCCGTGCAGCGCCGCAGACAAAAACTCGTCGAGGAATCCCCGTGCCCGGTGATTTCTCCGGAAGTCCGCCAGCGCATGGGCGAAGCCGCCGTACGCGCAGCCAAAGCCGTGAACTATTCCGGCGCGGGCACGCTGGAGTTTCTTCTCGGTCCGGACGGGCAGTTCTACTTTATGGAAATGAATACGCGTATCCAGGTAGAGCATCCGGTTACGGAGATGGTGACGGGCGTGGATCTGATCAAGGAAATGATTTCGGTGGCGGAGGGCAACCCGCTTTCCTTTGCCCAAGAAGACGTCGTGATCAGCGGAAGCTCCATCGAATGCCGCATCAACGCGGAGGATCCGGATCGCAACTTTATGCCTGCACCGGGTAAAATCCAGTTTTATCTTCCTCCGGGAGGACCCGGGGTGCGGGTCGACAGCGCCGCGTATCAGGGATATACGATTCCTCCTTTCTACGATTCGATGATCGCCAAGCTGATCGTATGGGCGCCGACGCGCGACGAAGCGATCGCCAAGATGAAACGCGCGTTATCCGAGTTCGCCGTGGAGGGAATTCACACGACGATTCCTTTCCATATGAAGCTTCTGGATCATCCGACCTTCAACAGAGGCGACTTCGATATCAAATTTTTAGAGGAAAACGAGATATAAGCCTCCGCGGACGTTTGTCACGAATCGCCCCGAATGTTATAGTATGAGTGATTATGCGGCGTCCAGAAAGGTGTGCTTCTTATCCATCTTATCCGAAAGGTGTGTTAAGCCATAATGAGCACGGAACCGAATGAGTTTGAACGTACCGAAATCGGCGAAATCCAGATTGCGCCCGAAGTCATTGAAGTGATTGCGGGACTGGCGACCGTCGAGGTCAAAGGCGTAGCCGGCATGAGCGGCGGTTTTGCCGGAGGCATCGCCGAGCTGCTTGGACGCAAAAACCTGTCCAAAGGCGTAAAGGTGGAAGTCGGGCAGCGCGAAGCGGCCGTTGACGTTTCCGTTATCATCGAATACGGGAACCGGCTGCCTCAAGTCGCTACCGAAATTCAGCGCAACGTCAAACGATCGATCGAAATGATGACCGGCTTGAACGTCGTGGAAGTGAACGTGCATATTCATGACGTTCATTTCAAAAGCGCCGAAAGAACGGAAGAAATCGATTTGACGCAACAACGCGTGAAATAAGAGATGACCGAAGGAATGAGCCCTGGAAACATGCCGTGCTTCCGGGTTCATTCCGTATCCGTAACCCCCGACGAACGTCGAGGGTTTACTCTAATTTAAGGAGGCTGCGCCGTTCGTGGCTAAAATACTGGATAGATTTTTGCTCTTTATTTACAGCTTGAGCATCGGAATCATAAGCGTATTTGCCCTCCTCCGGTTAAGCGGCTTGGTTCCCGGTTTGGGAGAATACATGGATGCGTCCACGCTGGAAATCACGCTGCTGGTCATTGCCGCCGTCTTGTTTTTGCTTAGCGTCCGATTTTTCTATATCTCGATCCGCCGAGATCGTACGCAAATTCCTTCGATCGACCAACGCACCGAATACGGGGACATCCAAATATCGGTGGAAACGATCGAGAATTTATGCCTGAAGGCGGCAGCCCGCATCCGGGGAGCCAAAGATTTGAAGGCGCGGATCCGCGTGTCCGAAGCCGGGCTTGAAATCAAGATCCGGGCGGTGGTCGAAGGCGACGTTTCGATTCCGACCATGACGACCGACATTCAAAAGCAGGTACATGATTATCTTCAGGAGACGACGGGCATTCCGGTATCGAATGTGGCGGTATATATCGCGAATGTGGCCCAGTCGACGGCCATGAAGAGCAGAGTGGAATAGGGGTGGTCTTCCATGGCATTCTTGAAGGAAGTATGGGAGAGTCACAGAGGACGGATCGTCGGCATCGCCGGCGGGATTTTCTTTGGTTTTATTTATTTGATCGCGGGATTTTGGGATATGTTGTTCTTTGCATTGGTTGTGTTCATAGGATATGCCGTCGGCAAGCGGAAAGACTTGCGCATGGAGTCCGTTTTTCGCTGGGATGAGATGCGGAAATGGCTTTCCGAGCGCTGGCGTCCTTTTAAATGAACCGTGATATGCTTTCTCCGGAAAAAAGAGCTGCAGCTTCATAACGCCCATTTTCTGGTGAAACGTATCGCGGTTTTTTTGCGGAAATGCTTTGAAAAACCTTTGCCATAGGAGATTGCAACAATCCGCAGTAACCCATAATAAAGATAAGTGCCATAAATGACAGGTTCAGGAGGAACAAAATGAAAAGACGTTTGGCAAGGGAAATCGTCGTGCAAAGTCTGTACCAAATGGAAATGAATGAAGTGGGCAGCGAAGAAGCCGTCAATATGCTGCTGGATGAGGCCGCCGAGGAAAACGATACGGAACGCGTCATCACGAACGAAATCGAGCTGAAAAATTACGTGCTGACTCTGGTCAACGGCGTATGGAGCCAGAAACAAGCCATCGACGGCCTGCTCGAAAATTATTTGAAAGGCTGGCAAATCAGCCGTTTGTCGCGGGTCGACCGGCAAATTTTGCGTTTGGCGGCTTACGAGCTGCTCTATTCGAGCGACGTTCCGGCGAAAGTGGCCGTCAACGAGGCGATCGAGCTGTCCAAGCATTTCGGCACCGAGGAATCCGGCAAATTCGTCAACGGCGTGCTGGGGAACATGATCCGCGAAGTGGACAAGCTGAAAAACACCCTTTCCTGACCTTGCCGCTTCCGCTTGGCGTTACCGAAGCCCACATATCGATTTGACCATTCTAATTACGGGGGAGAGAGTAAAATGACAGCAACCATCATCAGCGGAAAACAGGTATCCGAAGAGATCCGGGGCAGCATCGCCGGCGAAGTGCGGGCATTGGCGGCCAAAGGCGTCGTTCCGGGCCTCGCCGTCGTGCTGGTCGGGGAAGATCCGGCATCTCAGGTGTACGTTCGGAACAAGGAAAAAGCTTGCCACGATTTAGGGTTTTACTCCGAGGTTCACCGCCTGCCCGCCGAAACCTCGCAAGCCGATTTGCTTGCTTTGGTGGACCGGCTGAACCGCAAGGGCGACATCGACGGCATCTTGGTGCAGCTGCCCCTGCCCGGACATATCGATGAAAAAGCCGTGATCAACGCGATTGCCGTAGACAAGGACGTCGACGGTTTCCATCCGGTGAACGTCGGGAACCTCGTCATCGGCGACGACAGCCTGCTTCCGTGTACGCCGGCCGGCGTGATCGAGCTTATCAAACGGGCGGGGATCTCTTTGTCCGGCAAACATGCGGTCGTCATCGGACGAAGCAATATCGTCGGCAAACCGGTTTCCCTTCTTCTTCAGCGGGAAAACGCGACCGTGACGATGTGCCATTCCCGTACGGAGCGGATGGCGGAAATCGCGCGCCAAGCCGATGTGCTGGTCGTTGCGATCGGCCGTGCCAATTTCATTGACGCCAGCTACGTGAAACCCGGAGCCGTGGTCATCGACGTGGGCATGAACCGGCTCGAAAACGGCAAGCTTGCGGGAGACGTCGACTTCGAAAGCGTGAAGGAAGTGTCCGGTCCGATTACGCCTGTGCCGGGCGGCGTCGGTCCGATGACCATTACGATGCTCATGCAGAACACCCTCATCGCGGCAAAGCGCCATCACGGGCTTGTGTAAGCGGGGGCATGGCCATGGAACCGCAGCGAATTTTATCGATCAAGGATTTGAACCGGTATATCCGGATGAAGCTCGACTCGGACCGCCTGTTGTCCGACGTGTGGATTCGCGGCGAAATTTCGAATTTCACGCACCATTCGAGCGGGCATATGTACTTTACTTTGAAGGATGAGGGCAGCCGGATTCGCGCCATCATGTTTGCGTCCCATAACCAAAGGCTGCCCTTCAAGCCGAAGGAAGGCGCCAAAGTCATTGCCCGTGGCAACGTCACGGTATACGAACGCGATGGTCAGTACCAGTTTTACGCGACGCATATGCAGCCGGACGGCATCGGCAGTTTGTATTTGGCATTTGAGCAGCTGAAAAAAAAGCTCGAAGAAGAAGGGCTGTTTGCCGCGGAACGCAAAAGGCCGATTCCCGAATTCCCGGAGACGGTCGGCGTCATCACTTCGCCGACGGGCGCGGCCGTACGGGATATCATCATTACGCTCGGACGGCGATATCCCCAAGCGAAGGTGGTGCTCTATCCGGTGCTCGTGCAGGGGAAAGGAGCGGCCGCATCGATCGTTCGCGCCATCCGCAGCATGAACGAGATGGACGAGGCGGACGTGCTGATCGTCGGCCGCGGCGGCGGTTCGCTCGAGGAACTGTGGGCGTTTAACGAGGAGCCGGTGGCACGGGCGATCCGCGAGTCGCGGATCCCGGTCATATCCGCCGTAGGCCACGAAACGGACTTTACGATCGCCGATTTTGCGGCGGATCTCAGGGCCGCGACGCCGACGGCGGCCGCCGAACTGGCGGTTCCCCATGCGGCCGAGCTGCAGGATCGTTTGCGCCAATTCGAGCGGCTGCTCAAACAACTGCTGCTCGACCGGGTCAAACGCAGCCGCCAGCAGCTTGCGTCGCTGCAGCGTTCGCCGGTGCTCATGCACCCGCGGCGATATTTGCTGCAGCATGCCGAACGCTTGGACATGCTGCATATGCGGTTAAACGGCAGCATGCGCGCGGCGCTGAACCAGAGCCGCGAGAAACGGCTCCGGATTCACCACGGCCTGATGCGGTACCATCCGCAGGAACAGCTTTCCTACGCCAAAAAACGAAACGAGGCGAGCCGCAAACAGCTGGTTGCGCTGATGCAGTCCATTTTGAAGCACAGACAATCGCAGCTGCGCGAATCGGTGCGCCATCTGGACGCGTTAAGCCCGCTGAAAGTGATGGCGCGGGGATACAGCCTCGTATACGACGAAAAAGAGCAGCATCTCATCAAATCTATAAACGACGTACAGCCTGGGGATTTGGTCCAAATCAAAGTAAGCGACGGTCAGCTTTCATGCCAGGTATGGGGAATGAAGGAGGATGGGCAAGTTGACGGAAAAGGATAATGAATTGAAATTCGAAGACGCCATGATCCAGCTCGAGGATATCGTCGGTGAACTCGAACATGGCGACGTGCCTTTGGAGAAGGCGATCGAGCTGTTCCAGCAGGGAATGAAGCTTTCGCAGCTTTGCAGCCAAAAGCTGGAGCAGGTGGAACGGAAAATCGAAATGATCGTGGAAGAAAACGGCGAATTGCGCAAAAAGCCTTTCGGCAGCCCGCTCGATCCGGATGGCGGTGACTCGGTTGACTGAACGTGCCTCCTTCAGGGAATATCATCAGAACATCATCGAGCGGGTCGCGACGCGACTGGAGGAGAGCCTTCCCGCGCAGTGGCAAATCCCGTCTTCGCTGCGGGAGGCGATGCTTTATTCTTTGATGGCCGGCGGTAAGCGGATGCGGCCGCTGCTCGTCATGGCTGCCTGCGAAGCGCTGGACGGCAATGCGCATGCGGCGCTAGACGCCGCGTGCGCGGTCGAGATGGTGCACACCTACTCCCTCATTCACGATGATTTGCCCGCGATGGACAATGACGATTACCGTCGGGGCAAACTGACGAACCATAAAGTATTCGGCGAAGCGGCGGCGATTTTGGCGGGCGATGCGCTGCTTACCCACGCTTTTTATTTGGTGGCCCGGTTGTCGCAGGTCCATGGCGTTCCGGCCGAGCAGGTGGTCAACATCACCATGGATTTGGCGGAGCTTGCGGGGCCGAAAGGCATGGTCGGCGGCCAGGCGGCCGATATGGAAGGCGAGCAGGGGCTGACCGAATTGTCCCAGCTTGAATACATCCATCTTCACAAAACGAGCGATTTGATCACGTTTTCGCTTCTTGCCGGGGGAAGGATCGCCGGGGCGGATGAACAAAAGCTCGAGGCGCTCCGCACGTTCGGGCAAAAGCTCGGGCTGGCGTTCCAAATTCAGGACGATATCCTCGATATCGTCGGCGACGAGGCAAAACTCGGCAAAAAAACGCAGAGCGACATGAAGCAGGAAAAGGTAACATATCCCTATTTTATCGGGCTTGAAGCTTCGCGGGTCGAGGTCGAAAGATTGACGGCCGAAGCGAAATCGGCGGTGATCGAAGCCGGCTTAGCCGACCCGTCGCGCCTGCTGGAGATCGCCGACTACCTGATGAATCGCGATCATTGACGCCGTGCTTAGGATTGCGTAAAGTTTTGTGATATAATGACGAAAAGAATCGTCTTTCTGCAAGGAAAGCGCTAACCATATATATAATGAAAAGAGGCTTTTTACATGGAAGCCGGACTTGAAGAAATTATTCCATTCTATAGAGGAAAGCGGGGAGATTGTCGTGCTGCTTCCACAAATTAAACAGCCAGAACAAATCAAATCTCTATCGGTTGAACAATTGGGCCTTCTTTCGGCTGAAATCCGTCGATTTCTGATCGAAAAGCTGTCCGTGACGGGAGGTCATCTGGCTTCAAACCTGGGAGTGGTGGAACTCACGCTGGCCCTGCATTACTGCTATGACAGTCCACGTGATAAATTCATTTTCGATGTCGGCCACCAGGCCTACGTCCATAAAATGTTGACAGGGCGCATGGACCAATTCGATACGCTGCGCAAGTACAAAGGATTGTGCGGGTTCGTGAAACGCAATGAAAGCGAGCACGACGTGTGGGAAGCGGGGCATAGCAGCACCTCGCTGTCCGCAGCGATCGGCATGGCCGTCGCCCGCGACTTGAAGGGCGAGAAAAACAAGGTCATCGCCGTCATCGGCGACGGCGCTTTGACGGGCGGCATGGCTTTCGAGGCGTTGAACCATATCGGCCATGAGCAAAAAGATTTGATGGTCGTCTTGAACGACAATGAAATGTCCATCGCCCCGAACGTCGGGGCCATGCATAACTATTTGAGCAAAATTCGTTCCGACCGCCATTATTTGCGGGCGAAGGACGAACTCGAGATGCTGCTCAAAAAAATTCCGGCCATCGGCGGCATGCTGGCTAAAACCGGTTCCCGCCTGAAAGACAGCCTGAAATACATGATGGTGCCGGGCGTGCTGTTCGAGGAGCTCGGGCTTACGTATCTCGGCCCTGTCGACGGGCATGACATCCAGAAGCTGATCGAAACCTTCAAACAGGCAGATAACGTGCGCGGCCCGGTATTTGTCCATGTGTTGACGACCAAGGGCAAAGGCTACAAGCCGGCCGAAGCCGATTCCCATAAATGGCACGGCATTTCGCCGTACAAGATCGAATCCGGAAAAGAGCTGAAGTCCGTCGGCAATCCGATGTACACGGACGTCTTCGGCAAAACGCTCATCGAGCTCGGGGAAAAGGATCCGCGCATCGTGGCGGTGACCCCGGCCATGCCGAAAGGTTCGGGGCTGATCGAATTCAGCGAAAAATTCCCAAGCCGAATGATCGACGTCGGCATCGCCGAGCAGCATGCGGCAACGATGTGCGCGGCTCTCGCCATGGAGGGGATGAAGCCGGTGTTCGCCGTCTACTCGACGTTTATGCAGCGGGCGTACGACCAGATCGTCCATGACATTTGCCGCCAAAACGCCAATGTCATGTTCGCCATCGACCGAGCCGGTTTCGTGGGGGCCGACGGCGAAACGCATCAGGGCGTGTTCGACGTGGCTTTCTTGCGCCATATTCCGAATCTCGTGCTGATGATGCCGAAGGATGAAAACGAGCTGCGGCACATGATGAAGACGGCGCTGGACTACGATGACGGACCGATTGCGTACCGCTATCCGCGCATTAACGGGCTGGGCGTCCCTTTGGACGAAAAGCTTGTGCCGATACCGATCGGCTCCTGGGAAACCGTTCGCGAAGGCGAAGGTTACGCCGTTTTGGCATCAGGTCCGATGGTGCAGGTGGCGCTGGAGGCTGCCGATCAGCTGAAGCGGGAAGGCATTAACCTGCGCGTGGTCAACGCGCGTTTCCTCAAGCCGCTTGACGAAGAGATGCTGATCGAACTGGCCGACAGCCACACGAACATGATCGTGCTGGAAGAGGCCAGCGAAAAAGGCAGCCTTGGCAGCGCCGTGCTCGAATTTTACGCTTCCAAGCATATTTTTGATACGAGAGTGTCCTTGATGGGCGTGCCGGACCGTTTTATCGAACACGGCAGCGTCAAAGAACAGCGCCAGGAAACCGGGTTGACCGCCGAGAACGTATGCGCGGAGATCAAAAAGCTGATGTCTATGCATGCATTCGGGATCGGAAAAACCGGGTACTCCTCCTAGGCGGAACGTACAGTCAGGAGATAATCATGAATTCGCCAAAAGAACGGATTGATGTCCTGCTGGTGGAGCAGGGATTTTACGATAGCCGCGAGAAAGCCAAGGCCGCCATCATGGCGGGCCTGGTGCTCGCCAACGAGGAACGCATCGAAAAAGCGGGCATGAAGGTTCCGAGGGACACGGTCATCCGCGTCAAAGGAGCCGTTCATCCGTACGTAAGCCGCGGCGGATTAAAGCTGGAGAAAGCCATTCGCACATTCGGCCTTGATCTGGCGGGCAAAACGATGCTGGACATCGGCTCCTCCACGGGCGGATTTACGGATTGCGCCCTTCAGCACGGGGCCGCATACGTTTACGCGATCGACGTGGGTTCGAACCAGCTGGACTGGTCGCTGCGCAACGACGAGCGCGTCTGCGTAATGGAGAAAACCAATTTCCGTTATATGACGCCTGAAGATTTGAAAGGTCCCGCGCCCGATTTTGCTAGCATAGACGTATCCTTCATTTCGCTTCGGATCATTTTGCCTCCGTTAAAGGCGCTGCTGCAGCGCCCCGGGGACGTTGCTGCGCTCATCAAGCCGCAGTTCGAAGCCGGAAGGGAGAAGGTCGGAAAATCGGGCGTCGTCCGGGAGGCGGCCGTTCATCGCGAAGTGCTCGTGAACATTTTGAGCTTTGCCCATGAACTCGGATTCGAGCTGAAGGGGCTGACGTATTCGCCGATCACCGGCGGGGAAGGCAACATCGAATTTTTGGCCCACTGGCATGTGAGCGATCAAGAGGGCGGTGCAAACGAGACATCCACCGAAGAGTTTGAAGCCGTGCTGCAGCCGCTCGTCCATGACATCGTGGCGGAAGCCTCGCATACGTTTACGGGAAACTCATCCAAGGGATGAGTTTCTTTTCGTTCATGACGAAGAAATGCTAAAAGTGAATTGAGAAGAACGTATGTTTGGTATATAATGGACTTGAAATTGATATTTATGCGGTTCATTCACGGTTATAAAGGATTTTCTTCCGGCTGCCGCGAAATAAACCATCGAGGTGATCGAAATGGAGGAACGGGCGGATTGGCTCGTCATGCTTCTTATTGGATTGCTGTTGTTGGTTTGGCTCGCGCATGGGCTTCGGACGTGGCTCTTTAGGCCCCTTCCCGCCCGCGTGCCGGACATGCCCATAAATGAGAACATCCCTGATCATCCGGCGGTGGACATGCTGGAGAATGCAGGTTATGAAGTGCTGGGCGGCAAGATCAAAATCCCGCTGTTGTTCGATGTGGACGGGGAAGATTTTCACAGCCGTCTCTTCATCGATTTTATCGCAAGAAATGACGAGAACGTTCTTTATCTGGTCAAGGTGGCCCGAAGCCGGCTTCCGATGGAATGGACTGGCAGTTCGATCCGGGACAGGCTGCTTCCTTATTTTCTCCTGTATCCGGGCTGCGGCGGCGTGTTATACGTCGACGTGGATAACGACGAGGTGGCCTGCATCCATTTCGACTGGGATGAAGAGGACGCTAATGGATATGATGAATAAATATAAGCTTTTACCAGGAGGTATGTATGAAAGGACAACGACATATTAAAATCCGGGAAATCATTACCCAGCAGGATATCGAAACCCAGGACGAGCTGGTCGAAGCGCTGCGGGCCGCCGGCTTTCAGGTGACCCAGGCGACCGTGTCCCGGGACATCAAAGAGCTGCTGCTGATCAAAGTGCCGATGGACGACGGAAGATACAAATATTCGCTCCCGACCGACCAGCGCTACAATCCGCTCCAAAAGCTGAAACGGGCTCTCGTGGACAACTTCGTCCATATCGATTACACCAACAATTTGGTGGTCATGAAATGTTTGCCCGGCACGGCGAACGCGATTGCGGTTTTACTCGACAACATGGAATGGAACCAGATCATGGGCACGATTTGCGGCGACGATACGATCTTGATGATTTGCCGCACCAACGAAGACAGCGAAAGCTTGGTCGAATTGATCATGAGTTATATTTCATAAGGGAAACCGGGCAATATTTATGGGGGGATTGAATCCATGCTGCTTACATTAAGTATTCGGAATTTGGCCGTCATCGAATCGGTCGACGTGTCTTTTCATGCGGGCTTTCATGTTCTTTCAGGGGAAACGGGGGCAGGGAAATCGATTGTCATCGATGCGCTGGGGCTCATCGCGGGCGGCCGGGGTTCGGCCGAGCTGATCCGCTACGGCTGCGACAAAGCCGAAATCGAAGCGAGCTTCGAGCTGCAGCACAATCATCCCGTATGGGCGTCGCTCGAGCAGATGGGCGTGCAGGCCGATCCCGAAGAGCATTTGATCATTCGCCGGGAGGTGAACCAGCAGGGGAAAAGCACGGCACGGATCAATGGGCAGCTCGTCAATTTGACGATGCTTCGCGAAATCGGGGAACAGCTGATCAACATCCACGGCCAGCACGAGCATCAAAACCTGATGCGGGCCGACCGTCACTTGCATCTTCTCGATACGTACGGCGAAGCGGTCATCGGTCCGATCAAAAGAACATATCAGGAGCAATATGCCTCGTTTTCGAAAGTCGAAAAGGAATACAAAGAGCTGATGATGAACAGCCAAAAAACGTACCAGATGCTGGATTTGTACCGTTTTCAGCTGGAGGAAATTTCGGCGGCTGCCTTGAAATCGGGCGAGGATGAATGGCTGATGGAAGAACGGGTCAAGCTATCCCATAGCGAGAAAATGATGGATTCCGTTTCGGGCGCATACGACCTCGTATTCGGCGAGAAGGGACTGGGTGCCGTCAGTACGGCGGTATCGCGCCTTGAGGACGTGGTGCAATACGACGAAAAAGAGCTGAAGCCGATTTTGGAGCAGCTGCAGTCGGCGTATTACCAGCTGGAGGACGTCGCTTTTCAGCTCCGCAACTACCGCGACGACATCGAATTTAATCCCGAACGCCTGGACGAAGTCGAAGAACGGCTGGATTTGATTTCTTCCCTGCGGCGGAAGTACGGGGAGAGCGTGGACGAGATCCTGGCGTACTACAACAATATTTTGCAGGAAACGAGCGCGCTCGAAAACAAGGACGAACGTTTGGAGGAGCTTAAAACCCGGCGCGACGAATTGCTCGCGGCGCTGATCGCAACGGCCGAGGAGCTCAGCGAAGCCCGCCAAATGTGCGCGGCCGACCTGGCCGGCCAAGTGGAAAAGGAGTTAAAGGACCTTCATATGGAACGGACTTCGCTTCAAGTTCGTTTCGACCGGATCGAGGATCCTAAAGGCGTGGAAGTCGACGGCAGAAGGATCAGGCTGACGCGGCAGGGCATCGATACCGCCGAATTCATGATCTCGCCCAACCCCGGCGAACCGCTGCGGCCGTTAAGCAAAATCGCTTCCGGCGGCGAGCTTTCCCGGATGATGCTGGCGATGAAAAGCATTTTTGCAAGGCATGACCGCATTCCGGTGCTTATTTTCGACGAGGTGGATACGGGAGTCAGCGGAAGGGCTGCACAATCGATCGCCGAAAAACTGGACAAACTCGCCGAAAACTGCCAGGTATTCTCCATCACGCATTTGCCGCAGGTCGCTTGCATGGCGGACCATCAATATTTGATCGAAAAAAACATCGAAGGCGAACGGACGATGACGCATGTGGAGGAGCTTTCCGACCAGGGGCGCGTGGAAGAGCTTGCGCGTATGCTTGGAGGCGTCGAAATTACCGAAAAAACGCTCCATCATGCCCAAGAAATGTTGAAGCTGGCGGAGGAGCGGAAGGCCGTCAAAACCGCACCAGCGTAATGATTGACAGTAATAAAAGACTTGGGGCAGGGCAATCTTAAAGGTACGCAATTGGCGACCACCTTTTTCGTCAAGCGAAAGAAGCAAAAGGGAGCGTGACAGCCATTGAACTCCAGCCTCAGGAATAAAATGCTCGGTCTTTTCATTGTCTTCTTTCTGGTTTTTTTCAGCACGACAGCACCTGTCAAAAGTTTTGCGTCGATTCCGAACGAAATCAGGATGTTTGCCGGCGATCAAAGCTCCTTTCAGCTGGCGATGCCGGTGGAAGCACAAGCTACGGTGGACCGTCCCGATGTGCTTCAGCTGAACGGTTCCGCCGCTTCATCGCTGAAGGTTTCTCCGCAGCATCCGCTTCAGCTGATGCCCCAACAGAGCGGAAGCGCCAAATTAACGTTGAAGTTGTTCGGCAAAATTCCGTTCAAAACCGTGAATGTCCATGTCATACCCGGTCTGAAAGTGATCCCCGGCGGTCAAACGATCGGCGTTAAAGTCAAATCGGCAGGCATTCTGGTGGTGGGGCATCATCTGGTGCACGTGGATCCGACAACAAGAGTATCCCCCGGCGAAAACGCCGGAATTCAGTTAGGCGATTTAATGACGCATTTTAACGGCGAACCGCTGAAAGACATGTCAAAAGTCGCCCGAATCGTCGAAGAAGCCGGGATGAGCAAAAAACCTCTGGAAATCACCTTCAAACGGGGCGAAAAGATCATGAAAACGAAATTAACCCCGGCGTTTGACCAGAGCGAGCAAAAATGGAGACTTGGTCTTTATATTCGTGATTCCGCCGCAGGTGTCGGCACTTTAACCTTCTATGCTCCGGAACAGGGAGTTTACGGCGCTTTAGGCCATGTCATCACGGACATGAATACGCAGACCCCAATTACGGTGGGCAGCGGTGAAATTTTGCAATCGAGCGTCACCTCGATCTCCAAATCGCAGGACGGGGAACCTGGAGAAAAAAGAGCTCATTTTTTAAAGGGCGGCAAAGTACTGGGCAACATTGAACGCAATACCCATTTCGGCATTTTCGGAAAGATGAATCAGAATCCCGATTACAGCCTTTATAAAGAAGGAATTCCCGTAGGGTTCGCGCAAGACGTCAAAGAAGGGCCCGCCGAAATTTTAACGGTTGTGGACGGGCAGCAGGTCGAAAAGTTCAAGGTGGATATCGTTCATGTCGCGAAACAGGATGCACCGGCTACCAAAGGGTTGGTCATTCGCATTACCGATCCCAAGCTGATCGAAAAGACGGGCGGGATCGTGCAAGGCATGAGCGGCAGCCCGATCGTTCAGAACGGGAAGCTGGTCGGAGCCGTCACCCACGTCTTCGTTAACGATCCAAAGTCGGGGTACGGATGCTTCATCGAATGGATGCTGCAGGATTCCGGCGTCATACCTCAAAGGGATACAATGAATCTTAAGGCGAGTTAGCCTTAAGATTTTTTGTCGTTTTTGGCAGAAAATGCGTGAATTTTGAATAAAAATATTTATTATAAATCAACTTCAAAAAAAAATAAACAAAAATAATTTTCGACAGAAGGAATTTAAATGGGGATGTCGAAAAGTATTTCAGACGAAAAAAAATTGGATTTTGATTCTAAGGAGGAAGCAGCCAGTGCAAAAAATCGAGGTTTTGTTGGCAGATGACAACCGTGAATTTACGAATTTGCTTGCTGAATACATTACGGAGCAAGAAGATATGATGGTAACTGGAATCGCCTATAACGGCGAGGAAGTCCTGAATATGATCGGTGATTCGCGAAAAATTCCGGACGTACTCATTTTGGATATTATCATGCCTCATCTTGATGGCTTGGGTGTTCTTGAACGATTGCGGGAAATGAATTTGTCTCCACAGCCGAAGATCATTATGCTGACTGCTTTCGGCCAAGAGAACATCACGCAGCGAGCGGTTCAGCTTGGGGCATCGTACTACATTCTTAAACCGTTTGACATGGAGGTTCTCGCAAGCCGGATTCGTCAACTGGTCGGCGGACAAAACGTGACGGCCGGAAACGTAAGCATGGCTTCGACGATCAAATCCAATGTCGTTCCGATGGCCAAAGGCAAAAACTTGGATGCGAATATTACGTCCATCATACATGAAATCGGCGTGCCTGCGCATATTAAAGGATATCAATATTTGCGCGAAGCGATTACGATGGTGTACAACAACATCGAAATTTTGGGCGCCATCACCAAAACGCTTTATCCGGCCATCGCCGAAAAATTCAAAACGACGCCTTCCCGCGTGGAACGCGCCATTCGCCATGCCATCGAAGTAGCCTGGACGCGCGGCAACATCGATTCCATCAGCCACTTGTTCGGCTACACCATCAACATCAGCAAATCCAAGCCGACCAACAGCGAATTCATCGCGATGGTTGCAGATAAGCTGAGAATTGAGCATAAAGTGAGCTGAAAGGATCTCTAAAGAAGAGGGAACCATTTTTTCACGGAAATCATATATATTCGATTTAAAGAGACGCCTGACTTCAGAAGGCGTCTTTTTATGTTTTTTGTGGCAACATGTTAGGTCTTTTTATTAATTTCACGATCCTGTATACATAACCCCGCTTTATATCGTTATTAGAATGGAAAGGAGCGGATCATAATCGATGACGAGTTGATAAGACAACTGCTTCATAGAGGCAAAGTCATTAAACACTACTTGGTGCGGATCGGTGCAAACCCTTCGGATGCGGAGGAAATCGTGCAGGACACATTGCTCAAAGGCATAACGCATATCGATTCCATCAAACCGGAAAAGTTTATGTCCTGGCTTTTTAAAGTCGCGACGCATAAATATTATGACCTGTACAGGAAGGAAACCCGGCGAGGAAAAACGGTATCGTTCGAGCTTTTATCATTCATGGATGAGTCATCACCGGAAGATCGTTATTTGCGAAAGGAAAAAAGCCTGGGGGTAAAGGAATTGCTGAACCGGATTCCGCAAAAGTACAAACAGATGCTTATCCTGAAGTACGATTTGGGTTTGAGCTACGACGAAATCGGCAGATTGTTGAACGTAAAAACCGAGCGGGTCAAAACCGACTTGTACCGGGCCCGAAACATGTTCAAAAAAATGTATGAAGGAGAACGACAAGATGAGCAATGATTATTCTGAGGCTGTGGAGCAGGACAATGAGCAGCATTTTCGAAATCTTTTGAAAAAAACGAAAAGGAAATCGATGTTGCGAAATATTATGATTTCCGTCTTGAGTGCGATGGTTGTAATTGTCGGGCTGCTCATTGCGGACAAAATGCTCTTATCACGCAGCGCGAAGCAAGCCCTTACGGATCTTTATCACTATCAATTAATTTCGTCTCCTAATGTTCTTCTTGGCGAAAGCCAATCACTGGATAGCGTGTTAGGAGGAACGGCAATCTATCGGACATATAAAGTCATCGAAGGCGTGCCGCTGCCATGGGCCGAGGTGAAAGTCCATTACAATGTTTTTGGCGAATATGGACAATTTGTCGGCGGATATTCTTCATTAAACGTTAAAGATCCAGACATGGAGAAACTGAATATGGCAAGACCTTATAACGTCATGAACGGACAGAGGGAACTGATGTTTTTTCACCCGGAAGTACATTATCCCGATTTGCTGAACGAGTTGAACAAGCTGGATCAGATCGATGCCGGGAAAAAAGTAGAGATGGCTATCTCGCTCGATCATGCCTACACGGCAAAAGCAATCCGCGATATGCTCCCTTCCGGCGTACATGCCCGTTGGTTCTGGGTAGATACATATACACCCGAATACATCAAATTTATGAACGGCCCGCCGGCCTTGCCTCTCATCAGTCCTAACGTATATGGCTATGCGGCCTACGCCGATCGGGAGGACACATGGGAAAATGACGAGAGCAAATTTATCGAATACGTTAAAGAAGGATTGAAGCTGAACGGAAACTATGATTGGGAATACACGCAAATTTTCAATCAATTAAGAGGCGGCAAAAAAGAGCCGGCAAAAGACGATGTGCATTCTATCGGCGTTGTCGTGACGGGCAGTCCGGAAGCCTTGCGGGCTTTACAAGAAAAAAAATACGTACGTGCCGCGGTTTTAGGGGCGATTGCAGAGAAATACTGAAAATGAGAAGCTCATCGGCGACAAAACAAAGAAACGCCCGGCCTGAAAACCACCTTATTAGGCAGAGTGTTCTTAACTTGAAATGGCGTCTAAGATGTATGAATCGCTGCTGCCGCACGATCCGTAAAAGATGCCGCCAATGCATGGCGGCTTCATTAGTTTAATTGGTAGTTTGTACATATTTATGGTAAAAATATGTTATGAGGAGAAATGAACCAGGAGGGGGATCAAGCATGAACCGCGTATTTGTCATTTCGGACCATCATTTTGGCCATCAAAAAATCATCGATTTTGAGTCGAGACCGTTTGCATCCGCAGAAGAAATGGATGACTATATGATCCGCCAATGGAATGCGGTCGTTGCCAAGAACGACAGGGTGTTTCACCTCGGCGATTTCTCTTTTTACAATAAAGAAAAAACGAAAGCGATCGTGGAACGGCTGAACGGACAAAAATTCCTCATCCTGGGCAACCATGACCGGGGGCGGAGCAAAACTTGGTGGCTGGATGCCGGTTTTGACGAGGTGAGCGAATATCCTATCGTCTACGAATCTTTCTACATTTTGTCCCACGAACCTCTCTACATGAATAAACATATGCCTTACGTCAACATTCATGGACATATTCACAGCCAGAAATACGAAGGATTGCATTACTTCAATGCCTGCGTGGAGCACTTTGATTACAAGCCGGTTGCTTTCGAAGATATCCGCAATTCCTTGGCCGCCAAAGAGGAATAATAAGGAAATAAGTCTATATTCATAAACGCGTCCCCTGGATATGGTCCAAAGGTTACAAATTTTTGGCTGGATAAGCTCTTGAAAACAACATAATATGAAGATAGAGATGCTGGCTTGCAATGAAGCTGTGCGACCAAAGAGAGGAGCTTCACGTTGACGAGCAAAAAATGGATCATTGCGGCAGCCGCAGTTATCGCCATATGTTCTGCGACTTCGATAATTACCTTAGCCAAGGATCATGTTATAAAACAAGGGTTGCCCGTTGCAGATCCGGTGGCGTCACACGCCGTCCGACAAGCAAACGGAGAAGTCTCGCTGCTTTTACGGGACGATGCCGGCCATGACACGATGAATAATCAAGACCATGCCCTCCAATCGGAAATTGAAACGCCCGAGGAGACTATCGCCGAATCCGACGATCACACCATACATATGACAGGAATCCAAACAAACGAGGGAACCTACGACCATCTAAAACTTGAAACACCTACTTTCAGCCGCAGCCTGCCCGGTTATAACGTGACGAATCCGACCTATGCTCCGCAAATCATTTGCGAAGACGTGAACGGGGACGGCAACAAGGAGTCCGTCGTTATTTTGACAACCGGATACGGCACCGGAGTTTACCGTTCCGACGTTGTTGTGTATAATTCAGAAGGCGACAGGATACCGGTAGAAGATGCCAATACGGCGTTTTTGAAGCAGTTTGACGGGAGTTTTAACGGCCAAGGGCTTACGCTGAACGTTCAGGGGCAATCGTATCAAGTTCCATATGCGCTCATTTTAACGGATCGTACCGGGTTGAACGGGCGGCCGCAAATCGGAAGCATCATGCAGTATACCGTTTCAGGCGGCGTGTTAACCGCTACGACTGCGGTGCAAATTTCGCCTGCGGAATTCGTGGGAGACCTGACAGTGACATATACGTTCAAAAATGGCCAGCTGCAGGCCGGGAGCGCCACCTTCGAACTGTATCCGGAATACAGCTCCTAAACGCAGGAAAGGAAGTATATGAAATCATCAAGAATTACATACGTATTTATGGCCATGCTGGCGGGCATGTTTTTGTTCGTGTTTTCGGGATGCTCCGTCGGTTTGCCGGACACCGGGACGCCGGTTTCGACGGCAGGACAAAAGCTCAAAGTGTATTTTCTGGACGTGGGGCAAGGAGCTTCGCAGCTGCTGGTGACGCCGTCGGGAAAAACGATGCTCATCGATGCGGGGAATAATGATAAAGAACAAGTGATGCTGGATTACATGAAGCAGTACCATATTTCCAAATTGGACGTCGTGATCGGAACGCATCCGGATGCCGACCATATCGGCGGGCTCGATAAAGTGATCGACCAGATCCCCGTCGAAACGATCTACATGCCGAAAGTTCAATCCAATACCAAAACATTCGAATCCGTATTAAAATCGATCAAAAATAAAGGGCTGAAGGTTAAAACGGCAAAAGCGGGCCTGTCTTGGGACCTCGACGATGAGGTGCACGTGGACATGCTGGCCCCGACCCGCAGTTATGACGATTCAAACAACATGAGCGCCGTCGTCAAGGTCACGTACGGACAGACGTCGTTCCTATTGACCGGCGATGCCGAAAGCGCAAGCGAAAAAGACATGATCGCCTCGGGGGCGGATTTGCAGGCGGACGTGCTGCTTGTCGGCCACCATGGCTCGAATTCTTCGACAACCTTGAGTTTTTTGAAAAAAGTAAATCCGAAATATGCCGTGATCCAGGTAGGAAAAGGCAACACCTACGGCCATCCGAAAAGCGCGATTTTGAGCCGCCTGCAGAAGCAGGGCGTTGAGGTGTTCCGCAATGATCGACAAGGAACGGTTGAAGTCGATTCGGATGGCAGCTCGATTCAGATTTCCACGGAAAGGTAGTGGGACATATGAAAAGCATGACCGGAATTATCGAAGGTTTTGAAGGCGGATTTTGCAAGATCGAGCGGGATGGACATGTGGAAGCCGTGCCCAGGACGAAAGTGGACGTCTCCGCGAAAAGTGGCGACGTGGTCGAATGGAACGGTGAGCAATGGATTCCGAATCGGGCTTTAACCGCGCAACGCACCAAGGAAATCCGAACATTGATGGATGACGTATGGGACGATTAACACAGAAAAAAACCACCTGAGAAGGTGGTTTTTTCTATGAAATCGATTATTCAACGATCAGTTTGCCCTTCATATCGCTGTGACCCGCACCGCACATGACGGAGCAATCGAAGTCGAACGTCCCGGCTTTGTCGGCCGTAAATTCTACGGAGCCGTCTTTTTGCAGGTTTACGTTATAGTCTGGAATTTCCAAACCATGCGCACCGTCGGTGTTTTTCAACGTGAGTTTCACTTTTTCGCCTTTTTTCACTTTGATTTCGTTTGGCGAAAACTCAAAGCTTTTGGCGTTGACGGTAATTTCTTTCACGTCTCCGCTAGCGGAAGAAGAAGAATCGCTTGCGCTGCCGGAGCCGGAATCGTTATTGCCGCATGCGGCTAACACCGTGGCGGAAAGAGCTGCGACGGCGATCAGAGAAAAGATCTTTTTCATTTCTATGGCCTCCCCTTTTTGGTTAAAGATTGTTTAACCATTTACAAAAGACGAGTTTACGCTTCTCGTTTGCCGCTGTCAATGCCATTTTCTTGAAGAGTCCCCTGGCATCAAATCACTGCACTTTATGGGGAGGCACGAAACAATGTCGGCAGCGCGGCTCGTAATCGTCGGAATCGCCGATCAGAATGATCGAGCCGAGCGGCGCTGGCTTGCCGTTGACGATGCGTTGGGTGAAAACAGCCTCGGGGCTGCCGCAAACGGCGCAAAATGCGGTGAGCTGCTGGATGTCATCCGCCATCGCGAGCAGGCCGCCGATATAACCGAATTCTTTTCCCCTGTAATCCATGTTCAGGCCGTCGACGATGACATGTTTTCCGCGGTAGGCGAGTTCCTCGACCAATCCCAATATCGGTTTATTGAAAAATTGCACTTCATCGAATGCGACGACATCCGCATCGGCCGTTTCTTTATAAATCCGGGCAAGAAGCTCGTCCGTCAGATGCCTTGGAATGGAAATGGCCGGAAGACGGTAGCCGATCCGGCTGACAATTTCATCCTTGGCGTAACGCTGATCTTCCGCCGGCTTATAGGCAACCAGCTTTTTCCGTCCATATTGCACGAGTTTTTGGCATCTGCGGATCAATTCACCCGATTTTTCGCTAAACATGGGGCCCGTGATTACGGTAATCCGTCCTTTATTCACCTTTATGCTCCTTTCCCGCTTAAAAACCAGGTATTTTCATCGCTGGATGAAAAATCACGAAAAATAGCGGCTTTTATAGAGTACCATAATCCGTTGGGGGTGGCTATAGACATTTGGGACGCTGGCGTTAGCCCGGCGGAAAGTGGTAAGGTTAAAGAGATAAGTACATGTGCACACGGAGGAATGTCGCGATGAAAGAGAAATTGGCGGAATACCGGGAGAGAATATCTGCGTTATCGCCGGAGCTTGAACGGATTCCGGAAGCCAAACAGTTGATAGAAGAAATGCTGCAGGAGATGAACGAGCTTCATCGGCAAAATCACGCGCTACGGAACAGGATATTAAAGAGCGCAAGCAAGGAATCGCGAATGTCGAGCAAACTGCGGGACGCCTTATATGAATGACTATGCGTAACCCCGGCTTCGTTTCGAAACATGGCTGCCGAGAATTCACGAGAGGTAATTTGGCGGAACCGATACACACAATCCCCATTGCCGCTATATGCTGTTACAAGGTAGAACGAGAACTGTCGGCGGGGTGATGAGATGAGCCGTTCCAAGAAAAAACCGTTGCGCAAGGCCCAGGCATTGCCGAAAAAACGGCTCCTGCGAACCTCGGCGCGGCCGAAATTGAGCCCGCAGCAGATCGCTGTGATCGGAGGGCTCCTTTCGGGTTTTTTTGTGGTGGAATCCTTGATTTATAACCGCAACAATGAGCTGAAGGTCATTTTGACGAGCACGACGTTGACGGACTATCCGGTGCTTGGCAATAAAGAGCGGGAAGAGCGGGAAGACGAGGCACTGGAACTCATCGCCAGCGAATCGGATGACGGATCGAATGATATGGCTTATCCTGCCCGTAAAATATAGCAAACCCCGCCTTGTATCGCAGCTTGGCGGGGTTTTGTCGTCGTCTTTTTATGAGGTTGGCTGGGCGGGCGGCTTGGGCTTGCGTTTCTCCTTAAACCTTGGTCCAACGTAATTCCGCTTGCGGTCCCGGTACAAAATCCATCCGCCAAGAAACGTCATGCCGGCAAGGAACAAGAGAAGACCAAGCAAAAAATGCCCCCATTCAAAGGAAGGATGGGCGACGCTTGCATCCCCGTGAACCGAATAAAACGCAAATACGGCGTCTTTCATAAATAAAAAACCTGTCATCGCCATCAATCCGGGGATGACGAGGATTAGAATGGCAATAAAGCGGGAAATGACTAATTTCATACGGAATATCCCTTCCTGTCATTCGATTTTACATAAACCTATCATACCGTTTTCAAGAACTTCTGTCCATTTCGCCGGGGGTTTGTTTGTAAAGGAGGAAAAAGAGAGTAAAATAGAAAAGATAATACATCACGGTGTTCCCGGGTGAGGGAGACCGTTCACGACAAACGATCAGCATGAATAAAAATTTATGGATAAATGTGGGGGATGGATATGACAATAACATGCGATGTGGCCGTGCTCGGCGGAGGAACCGGCGGATATGTGGCGGCGATCCGGGCAGCGCAGCTCGGCAAACAGGTTGTGATCATTGAGGCGGACAAGCTCGGAGGGACCTGTCTGCACCGGGGCTGCATTCCGAGCAAATCACTGCTGCGCAGCGCCGAGGTATATGCTGAAATCCGCGACAGCGAAAGTTACGGCATCGAGACGGCGGGCGCGACGCTGGTGTTCTCCAAAGTGCAGAACCGGAAAACGGCGATCGTCGACCAGCTTCACCAAGGGGTACAGTACTTGATGCGCAAAAACAAAATTCAAGTGATCCATGGCAAAGGGCGCGTCACCGGCCCGTCGATTTTTTCGCCAAAAAGCGGCGCGGTAGCCGTTGAACTGGCAGACGGCGAAATGGAGACGGTGGTTCCGGCGAACTTGATTATCGCAACCGGATCCCGTCCGCGCACGCTCCCGGGCCTTGAGCCGGATGGCCGTTACGTGCTGACGAGCGACGACGCGCTTCTTCTGGAAGAACTGCCGGAATCCATCATCATCGTCGGCGGCGGCGTCATCGGCGTCGAATGGGCGTCCATGCTTAGCGATTTCGGAGTCCGGGTGACCGTCGTCGAAGCGGCCGACCAGCTATTGCCGGCCGAGGATCAAGACATCGCCCGCGAGCTGCAGAAGCTGCTGACCAAACGCGGGGTTGCCGTTCATACGGGAAGCACGGTACAACCGGATACATACCAGGCCAAGGATGGACAGGTCACCATCGACATGCGCAAAGGAGAGCAAAACGAGACGTTAACGGCTTCGTGCATACTGGTGTCGGTCGGCCGTCAAGCCAACGTGGAGAACATCGGGCTGGAGAACACGGATGTGCGCGTCGAACGCGGTTTTATTGAAGTGAACAAATTTTTGCAAACCGGGGAATCGCATATTTACGCCATTGGGGACGTGATCGGAGGCCTGCAGCTGGCCCATGCCGCAAGCCATGAAGGCATTGCGGCGGTCAATCATTTGGCGGGAGAACCGGTTCACCCCGTCCAGCCTCATTTGATTCCGCGCTGCGTATACACGCGGCCGGAGGTTGCCAGCATCGGCATCACGGAGAAGGAAGCCCGCGAGAAAGGCCACGAGGTCAAAGTCGGCAAATTCCCGTTCCAGGCAATCGGAAAGGCGTTGGTTCACGGCAGCAAAGACGGGTTTATTAAGGTTGTGGCTGATGCTAATAGCAACGATATTCTCGGCGTACAGATGATCGGAGCCCACGTGACGGATTTGATCAGCGAAGCCGCTTTGGCCCAGCTGCTTGATGCGACGCCATGGGAGGTCGGCCAGCTGGTGCATCCGCATCCGACGCTTTCCGAAATCATCGGCGAAGGCATGCTGGCCGTGGACGGATTATCCATCGGCATGTAACGCCCCGCCCGCCGGGTATCGCTTCAGCCCGAGTAAAATTTATAAAACCTTCTTTTCTTTTTGGTGCGGAAAGGATTATAATAAAGTTAACCCAAGTCTTAGTACCAGGTTTTAATATCAGGTTAAGAATTTGGCCTAAGGCTTTATTAATAAGGAGGTACCTACCATGAGCGAACAAGGTACTGTTGGAACAGGGCATGAACATGAGCAGCTTGGACTCAGCAACGGACAAGTGATTGACATGTACAGATATATGCTGCTCGCACGCAAATTCGATGAACGCAATTTGCTGCTGCAGCGCGCAGGCAAAATCAATTTCCACGTTTCGGGGATCGGGCAGGAGACCGCCCAAGTAGCGGCCGCGTTTGCTTTGGATCGCGAGCGGGACTATTTCCTGCCGTATTACCGCGATTACGGGTTCGTCATGGCCGTAGGCATGACGGCGCGCGAGTTAATGCTGTCCTCCTTTGCGAAAGCGGGAGACCCGAACAGCGGCGGACGCCAGATGCCGGGGCATTTCAGCAGCAAAAGGCTGCGCATCGTAACCGGGTCCAGCCCGGTTACGACGCAGGTTCCCCATGCGGTCGGCATCGCGCTTTCCGCCAAAATGAGAAAGCAGGACATCGTTTCGTACGTTACATTCGGCGAAGGCTCCAGCAACCAGGGCGATTTTCACGAAGGCTTGAACTTCGCGGGGGTTCACAAACTTCCCGTCATCGTAATGTGCGAAAACAACCAATACGCCATTTCGATTCCGGCGCACAAGCAAATCGGCGGCAAAGTGAGCGACCGCGCGCTTGGGTACGGATTTCCGGGATTCCGGGTCGACGGCAACGATGCGCTTGCGGTTTATAAGGCCGTCAAGGAAGCCCGCGAGCGGGCGGTCCGCGGCGAAGGGCCGACGCTGATCGAAGCGATGATGTACCGCCTGTCCCCGCATTCCACCTCCGACAACGATTTGGCTTACCGGACGAAAGAGGAAGTCGAGGAGAATTGGAAGAAGGACGGCATCGCCCGTTTCAAAGCCTATTTGATCGGCTGCGGCATTTGGGACGAATCCAAAGACGCCGATCTGCAGGAGCAAGTGGCGCTCGAGATCAAGGACGCGACCGAATTTGCGGACAACGCGCCTTATCCGAAGCCGGAAGAAACGCTGCTGCATGTCTATGCGGACGATCGTGAAGAGGGGGAAAAGGCATGGCAGTAATGGAATATATCGACGCGATTCGTCTCGCGATGAAAGAAGAGATGGAAAAGGACGAATCCGTATTCGTTCTCGGCGAGGATGTCGGCGTGAAAGGCGGCGTGTTTACGACAACCAAAGGTTTGATCGAGCAGTTCGGCGAAGACCGGGTGCTTGATACGCCGCTGGCCGAATCCGCCATTGCAGGCGTAGCGATCGGGGCAGCGATGGTCGGCATGAAGCCGATCGCGGAAATGCAGTACTCCGATTTCATGCTGCCGGCTACCAACCAAATCATTAACGAAGCGGCCAAAATCCGCTACCGCTCCAACAACGACTGGAGCTGTCCGGTCGTCGTCCGGGCGCCGATCGGCGGCGGGATTTTCGGGGGATTGTACCACTCCCAATGCCCGGAATCCATTTTCTTCGGGACGCCGGGACTCAAAATCGTCGCTCCGTTTACGGCCTATGACGCCAAAGGGCTGCTGAAAGCCGCGATCCAGGATCCCGATCCGGTGTTGTTTTTCGAAAACAAAAAATGCTACAAAATGATCAAGGGCGACGTGCCTTTGGATGACTATACCGTGCCGATCGGCAAAGCGAATGTGCTCCGCGAAGGGGCCGACATTACCGTCATCGGTTATAGCATGCCGCTGCATTTTTGCATGCAGGCTGCCGAAGAACTCGAAAAAGAAGAAGGCATTACCGCCCATATCCTGGATTTGCGCACGCTGCAGCCGCTGGACCGCGACAGCATCATCGAAGCGGCCCGCAAGACGGGCAAGGTGCTGATCGTCCACGAGGATAACAAAACCGGCGGCGTCGGCGCCGAGGTGGCGGCCATCATTTCCGAGGAATGTCTTTTCGACCTTGATGCGCCGATCATGCGCTGCTGCAGCCCGGACGTGCCGGCCATGCCGATCAGCCCGCCGATGGAGAAGTTTTATATGCTGAGCAAAGACAAAGTGAAGGAAGCCATGCGACAATTGGCAATCTACTAGGGGAAGCTTAGGGGTGAAAATATGTCTGAAAATCAAAAGTTAACCGATGTGGTGATGCCGCAGCTGGCCGAATCGCTCGTTTCGGCGACGATTGCTAAATGGCTCAAGCAGCCGGGAGAAAAAGTCGAACAGTACGAGCCGATCTGCGAGGTCATGACCGATAAAGTCAATGCGGAAATTCCATCGACCATCGATGGCGTGATGGTGGAGCTGATCGCGGAGGAAGGCCAAAACGTGAGCGTCGGCGAAATCATCTGCCGCATGGCCGCCGCCGGCGGGGCTCCGGCTTCCGCCGAACCAACGCCGCAAACGGCTTCGGCGGTTTCGAACGTTTCTTCCGCCGCTGCCGCAGGCGATCAGTCCATGAGAAACCGCTATTCGCCGGCCGTGCAGACGCTCGCCGCGCAGCATGGCGTCGATCTGAACCAGATCCAGGGAACGGGAATGGGCGGCCGAATTACGCGCAAGGACGTCCTTGCGTACGTGGAAAAGGGAGGGGCTGCTCAGCGGCAGCCGCAAGCTCCCGAAGCAGCGCCTGCCCGGGCGGAAGCGCCGTCGCCGTTCAAGGATTTGCCGCACGCCGATCCGGCCGTCACGCCGGAGCAATACATTCCGGTTCAGCCGGTATCCGAAAGAAATTCCGGCCTGCATATGTCGGAATCGCCGAAAATTCCGCCGATCGAGGTGGAAAGAGGCGAACGCGAAACGCTGATTGACGTGACGCCGCTCCGCAACGCGATTGCGACCAACATGCGCCAAAGCGTATCCGAAATTCCGCATGCATGGACGATGGTTGAAGTGGACGTGACCAACCTCGTGCTGCTCCGGAACAAACTGAAGGATGAATTTAAACGGCGGGAGGGGTATAATTTAACGTATCTGGCGTTTTTCCTGAAAGCCGTCGTCAATGCGATCAAAGATTACCCGATCATGAACTCCGTTTGGGCCGTCAACAAAATCATCGTGAAACGCGATATCAACATTTCGCTGGCCGTAGGCACCGAGGATTCGGTCATGACGCCGGTCATCCAAAGGGCGGATCAGAAAAATATCGCGGGCCTGGCCCGGGAAATCGAAGAGCTTGCGACCAAAACCCGTCAAGGCAAGCTGAAGCTGGAGGATATGCAGGGAGGCACCTTTACGGTGAACAACACCGGGTCCTTCGGTTCCATCCTGTCGTATCCGATCATCAACTATCCGCAGGCCGCCATTTTGACGTTCGAATCGATCGTGAAACGTCCGGTCGTCATTAACGACATGATCGCCGTCCGTTCGATGGCCAACATCTGCTTGTCGCTGGACCACCGGATTCTCGACGGCGTCATCTGCGGACGGTTCCTGCAGCGGGTGAAGGAAAACATCGAAGCATATACGCTGGATACGAAAGTGTATTAAGCAAGAGAATGAAAAGGCAGTCATTCATCATCTGGAGAGGACGTGATTTCGGTATGGGCAAAGAACTTCATGTTTCCTATACGCCGATGATGGGTTATGATGCAGCATGGGATTTGCAAAAATCGATCGTAAAAAGCATTGACCTTGGAGAGCAGCAGGATACCCTGCTGCTTTTGCAGCATCCGCCAACCTATACCATCGGATCCCAAAGACATCCGGAGCATTTGCTGCTCAGCAAGGAAGAACTGGAGGAAAAGGGCATCGGTTTGTTCGAAATCGACCGCGGCGGCGATATTACATACCATGGGCCGGGCCAGCTGGTCGGATACCCCTTGCTTGTTTTGGAGGGGGAAGGGCTGGATTTGCACGCTTACTTGCGCAACCTGGAACAAGTCATCATCAATTACTTAAAGCACCATGGCATCGACGCCGGCCGCAAGCCCGAATATACGGGCGTATGGGTCGGGGACTTGAAGGTATGCGCCATCGGGGTCAAATTCAATAAATGCCGCAGCCGCCGGGCATTCGTCACCAGCCACGGCTTCGCTTTCAACATTAAAGCGGGCATCGAAACGCAGGGCTTTTCCGGAATTATTCCTTGCGGCATCCAGGAATACGGCGTGACATCGCTTGAAGGTTGTACCGGCAAGACGTTTAGCGTGGAACAGGTTGCCGAGGAGATCGTGCCTTTTTTTGCGGAGGTTTTTCGTTACGAGGCGGTCGCCGGCACCGTCCCGGGTTCGGCCCGCTGAATCAGCGGGCGATCAGGGATTCGACTACTCCGAAAATGACGGAGCCGAACATGGCGACCAGCATCATGTAAACAAACACGCGAAACCATTTCTTGTTTTGCATAGCTACTCCTTTTTTGATAGATGGTGTATTAGCTTGGATAACATGTCATTTTGATGTTAGGACAGCTATGTTTATTGTAACTTAAACGCAGGGAGAGAGGAAAGTCCAATGATCAGACAAGACCGTTTGGTGGAAGAATTCATGGAGCTCGTCCGGGTGGACAGCGAAACGGGGCATGAGGAAGAGATCGCGGAGGTCCTGAAAAGAAAATTTTCGGATCTCGGGCTGAGCGTGACCGAAGATGACTCGAAGAGCAGAACGGGCCACGGGGCGGGAAATTTGATCGTGACCATGGCAGGCACGCCGGGAGTCAAAGCTCCGAAGCTGTTCTTTACATGCCATATGGATACGGTGGCGCCCGGCAAAGGAATTCAGCCGCAGCTCGGCGCGGACGGCTGGATCACAAGCGACGGCACGACGATTCTCGGTTCCGACGATAAAGCGGGAATCGCCGTTCTGTTCGAAGCCGTCAAAGTCATTCAAGAGCAGAACATCGAACATGGACAAATCCAGTTCGTCATTACGGCCGGCGAGGAATCGGGCCTGCTGGGGGCCCGCTGCATGGATCCGAAATATTTGGATGCGGACCTTGGCTATGCCATTGATTCCAACGGGGAGATCGGCGCCATTGCGGTAGCCGCTCCGACGCAGGCGAAAATAAAGATGAAAATTTTCGGCAAATCGGCCCATGCGGGCGTAAATCCGGAGGACGGCATCAGCGCGATCCAGGTGGCTTCCAAGGCGATCGCCCGGATGAAGCTCGGTCGATTGGACCATGAAACGACGGCCAACATCGGAAAATTCGCCGGCGGCGGCGCGACCAACGTCGTTTGCGATTACGTCGAAATCGACGCGGAAGCCCGCAGCATCGTGCAGGACAAAGTCGAACGGCAAATCGAACATATGCGCGAAGCGCTTGAAAGCGCCGTTCAGGAATGCGGCGCGACCTGCGAATTTATCAGCGAAATCGTCTACCCCGCGTTCAACTTCGACGAAAACGACGACGTCGTGAAGCTGGCGCAGCGGGCCATTGCCAATATCGGGCTTCCGAGCCGTACGTTCCATTCCGGCGGCGGCAGCGACGCGAACATTTTTAACGGCATGGGGGTTCCGACAGTCAATTTGGCGCTTGGTTACGAGAACATCCATACCACTAAAGAACGAATCCGCGCGGCGGACATGGTCAAAGCCGCGGAAATGGTCATCAGCATTGTGCGCGAGACGACCAAATAAGGCAAACCAACCAAAGGCTGTTACCGGCCGGCATTCCATGCCGCGGTAACAGCCTTTTTTAACGGGACCCTCTTTTTCTGTGACCTAATGCAGCATAACGGCGGAAGTCGCTCCGTGATTGCGCATCTGGGCAGGAGTCCAGCGGGTATGCCATTCCGTAATATTCAAAATGTGCAGCGCGCGGGTAATGTTGTTCAGATAACGTTCGATTTGGAGAAAATGCTCGCTGCCGACGATCGTGTTTTCGAGCCGGGCCATCAGCGATTTTTTCGTTTGCTGCAAATAACAGGAGGCCGCGCCGAACCTCGAAGCCGAATGGTTGGGATCCGTGTTGTAAATGGCCTCAAAGATGGAGGCCGCCGTTTCGTAATTCCCTTCGTCGTATTGGATTTCCGCGGCGATGAAGCAAAGTTCAAGGGAAATCTGGCTGCGGTCGTACAAGGGAAGCTGTTCCATCCCGGCGATCTTCGAAGCGGCAAGCTCGCGGTATCCTTGCTTGTACAAGGTATAGATGAGCTCATGGTATTCATGCTCCGTCGGACTGGACAAAATAGCCAAAGCTTCCTCCACTTTGCCGAGCGCAATGGCGGTTTTGGCTGTTTCCAAAGCTTCGTAGCGTGATAAAGCAGTCATGCCGATATCTCCTCCGTTCTTGCCATGCAGACACAGTTTGCATACATGGATGGCTTCCGCGGTTCTGATTCTATGCCGGGCAGTAATCAGGAGCACGCGATCCTGCTGCATGGTGTTTCGTGATAATAGGGAAAGCGCTTCTTTGAATTGATTCATATATATTAAGCATAAAATGTATTGGGCCAGGTTTCTGTCGGTATACCTTTCAGGAGGGCTTAGGGATGCATAGAGTTCGGCGGCGGAAGCATAAGCTCCCAGCGTCCAAAGCGTTTCCGCTACATGAAGCGCCGGATCTTCAATGAATTCGGAGGCGACCGCGGTTAACCGGATCCGGAGCTCCCCGTCGCTTATTTCCGACTGGCGGAGAAGCAATCCGATTTCCACGAGTGCTTCCGGGATGTGCCGCTTCCTTGCGAGACATTCGCGGAAAGCCCTTCCTGCTTCATGATGGCGGCCCAGCTGCCTCAGCAGCCTGCCGTATTCCCTCCAGCACAAGGATTCGTCGAATGAAGGATCCGCCGTTTTCTTGCCGGACCTGGTGATCGAAAGGGCTTTCTCGAAACACGAAAGAGCAGCGGCATCCATTCCGCGCGAGCGATACCATAATCCTGATTTGTAATGAAACGAAGAAGATTCAGGTTTGGTTTGAAGCAGGGACAATGCTTGGTCTTTCTTCATACGAGACCCTCCGTTATATAAAACAACGCAAACGTGAAATAGTTATAGGGGACGAGCAAAAAAAACGAGAAAATCCAAAAAACCATGACAATTTTCACATTTATTTATATCTTTGCCATATTTGGGGTCATCGCGATCCGGCATCCGTGCGTCTTAAGGCCGCTTCTCTCCCGAGTATCGCTCTTAGAGGGGCGCGGGGTTCGGTTTCTTTCATCCACTGTTTCAGCATGATCCGGATCTGCCAGGCTTGACCAACCATATGGATCGAGGTCTCCGTGCGGTAGCTCTTCATAAGGGGCTCTCCTTCTTTCCTGCGTGAAGTTTGTTATAATAACACCATATGTGTCAGTCTGTTCAAACATGCTTGTTTTTAAAATATAGGGGCTTGCAAATTTCATAGAAACCATAGAGGACGTTTGCAAAGCCGGATCTAAGGAGAGAGACGCTTTGAAACCAATTTCATATTCGAATCCAAAACTCGACGAAGTCACGGTTTCCACGAAACCCGTATTTGAGGGCAACATCATTTCGCTCCAAATCGACACGGTCAAACTGCCGGACGGCGGCACGGCTTCCAGGGAAATCGTGAGGCATCCCGGCGCCGTGGCGGTGCTGGCGATCCATGACGGCAAAATCATTTTGGTCGATCAATACCGGCAGGCCATGGGGCGCTGCGAGCTGGAAATACCGGCCGGGAAGCTCGAAAAAGGAGAAGATCCGCTTGAAGCGGCCAAACGGGAGCTCCAGGAGGAGACGGGGTATACATGTCAGCAGATCCGGCTGCTGCATTCGTTTTACACTTCGCCGGGTTTTGCGGACGAGTTGATCCATTTATATGTAGCGGAAGGGCTGGAAAGCGGGGAAGCGGTACCGGACGAGGATGAATTTCTTGAGCTTTACGAGCTGACCTTGCAAGAAGCGCTGGAGGCCGTGAAATCGGGGAGAATCAGCGATGCCAAAACGATCATGGCGGTTTATGCTTGGAAGCTGCAGCAGCTGACGGGAGAATTCCGGATATGACGTTACCTGAAGGCAGCATGACACCAAGAGATCCCCGCCCAACATTAAAGGAATTTTATGCCGATTTGCACATCCATATCGGTCGGACGACTTCCGGACAGGCCGTAAAAATAAGCGGAAGCAAGGACTTGACGTTCGCGAACATCGCCAAAGAAGCCGCCGGCCGCAAAGGCATGGATTTGATCGGCATCATCGACTGCCATTCGCCCGAAGTGCAAAAGGATATCATCGACTGCCTGGAATCCGGCGAAATGACGGAACTTCCCGGCGGCGGCATCGCCTATCGCGGAACGACGATCCTCTTGGGCAGCGAAATCGAAATCTATGAGGAAGGAAAAGGCGCGGCCCATCTCCTTGCCTATTTTCCGGACCTGGCGGTCATGAGTCATTTCACCGGTTGGATGGCTGGGCATATGAAAAACGTCAATCTGAGTTCCCAACGGATTTACGTGACGGCGCGGAAACTGCAGGAGGAAATTTACGCCAGGGGCGGCATCATGATCCCTGCCCACGTGTTCACCCCGCACAAAGGAATCTATGGCAATGTGGCGCCGCGAATGTCCGAAGTGCTGGACCTGGACATGGTAAGCGGCGTGGAGCTTGGGCTTAGCGCCGATTCGGAGATGGCGGGGCTGATATCCGAGCTGGACCGCTTTACGTTCGTCACGAATTCCGACGCGCATTCCTTGGGCAAAATCGGCAGGGAGTACAACCGGATCCGGCTTGCCGAGCCGAGCTTCCGCGAATTCATGATGGCGCTGGACCAATCGGAGGGACGCCGCGTGACGGCCAATTTCGGCCTGAATCCCCGGCTCGGGAAGTACCACCGGACTTATTGCCTCGGCTGCAGCCGCATCCTTGACGGGGAGGAGGCGATGACGGGAGCCTGCCCCCATTGCGGCAGCTTGAAAAAAGTGCAGGGAGTGCTCGACCGGATCCTGGACATCGCCGACCGAAAACAGCCCGTGCAGCCGGACGGGCGGCCAAATTACCATTATCAGGTGCCGCTCGAGTTCATTCCGGGCCTGGGAAAAGCCACGATGAAAAAGCTTCTGGAGCGTTTCGGCACCGAAATGGCGATTTTGCACCGGGCGTCCGAAGAGGAGCTCGCGGGGACGGTCGGGGAAACAATGGCCCGTCAAATCGTCATGGCGAGAAACGGCACGCTGTCGCTGTCGGCCGGCGGCGGAGGGACATACGGAAAGGTAGACGTATCTACCGACAAGTCATAGTCGGACGCTTGTCTTCATAGAGTAGAGGTATGTGACAGGAAGGGAGAGATCCGTCAAATGCGAACTTTCCGCCATACCTTGAAGGAGCAAAATATTCTATACATTTTTGTTGCCGTGCTGTTTCTTGTAGGGGTCATATTCGGGGCTCTTATGGTCAATGCGTTGTCGCTGGAGCAGCAGCAGGATCTCGGGCGGTATCTTCAAAACTTTTTCATGACGGTAGACCAAAACGAAGCCGGTTCGGGCACTGCGCAGTCTTTCTGGAGCATCGCCGGCCTGCATTTGAAATGGGTCGGGCTGATCTGGTTCCTCGGCCTGTCCGTTATCGGGCTGCCGGGCATTCTTATCCTTGATTTTCTGAAGGGCGTGCTGATCGGGTTCACGGTCGGTTATCTCGTCGGGCAGTTTTCATGGAAAGGGCTGCTGTTTGCGCTCGTGTCGGTTGCCCCGTCCAATTTGCTGATCATTCCCGTGCTGATCGTGTCCAGCGTCTCGGCGATCGCGTTTTCGCTGCACGTGATCAAAAACAGGGTGATGCTGCATAATCGCGTCAATGTTACGCGTCCTTTCGCGCGTTATGTCGGTTTGACGCTGGTGATGTGCCTGCTGATGCTCGGCGTGTCCTCGTTCGAGACGTGGGTGACGCCAAGCATGATGAAATGGGTGACTCCCGTGCTGCTGGAGACGGCGGCGGTGCCCGGATCATGAGCAAAATGGTTTGACTTTGCCGCGCAACTCCCTCTATAATAAAAGATATGATATAGCATAGGTACAGTGATTTTCCTGTGGGGAGGGAGAAAATGGAAGCGCGGATCGATAAAATCAAACAACAACTGCAATCCCAGGGCTATAAGCTGACACCCCAGCGGGAAGCGACCGTCAGAGTTTTGCTCGAGAATGAAGAAGATCACCTGAGTGCGGAAGACGTCTTCATGCTCGTCAAAGAAAAAGCTCCTGAAATCGGTCTGGCTACCGTGTACCGTACCCTTGAGCTGCTAAGTGAATTGCATGTCGTTGAAAAAATCAATTTCGGCGACGGCGTTGCAAGGTATGATTTGCGGACGGATACCGCAAAACACCACCATCATCATCTGATTTGCGTGAAATGCGGCAGCATGGATGAAATCCGCGAGGACTGGCTGGGGCCGCTGGAAGAGCGGCTGGAACGCGAGTTTAATTTTACGGTGTCCGATCATCGGCTTGATTTCCACGGCATCTGTTACCGCTGCAAGGCGAAAGAAGAGGAAGAACGCAGCGAAACAGCGGGCAAGTCGAAACTTTAATCCATCGGATCACGATCCTCCAAGATCACAAGCTCTCGCCGGCATGATGTTTGCCGGTGGGGGCTTTTTTGGTAGGCGGGGCGAAGGGCTTGTCATATCGCAAGGCGCATGTTCATAAGCTGTGTAACGGGAAGCGCTTATGCTTCGCTTTTTTCGATTTTCCCAGCCATCAGCCGAAAGGTGTGATCCGAATGATTATATCGGTGAGAAAATGCCTGTCGACATTGAAATTTCTGCTTGTTTTTGCCGCGCTTACCTACGCTTTGTACCAGCTATTCAGTCTGATTGGGGCATGGATTACGCCGGTCGACCATTACCGGATTCCGGAAGGGCATGCCGTTAAGGCTTTCCACCCCTCCGATCAGGCCCCGGCGGGCGAAATGATGGGCGACAGGCTGCGGTTCTTTTATTGGTACGGTGAGTAAGGGGAACGACAAAGAAATCCGGGGGGCTGTCCGATTCATGAACGGATCTGCAAAATCTATTTGAAGGAGCTTTATTTGACTTATGATACAGTACGTAGAATCCTTCATCCGCCATTTGGGTGAAGAGAAGGGGTTGTCTCAAAGCACGCTTGAGTCCTATGAACGCGATCTGCGGCAGTTTTTCGAGTTTGCCTCGCGGCAGGGGATTCAATCGGTCGACGAGATCAAAAAGCTGCATGTATCCATGCATATGAATGAAATGAAGCAAAGCGGGTTTGCGGCATCCACGGTCATGAGGAAGCTGGTCTCGCTCCGTTCCTTCTTTCATTACATGGTCAAGGAGTCTTTGATGGAACAGGACCCTACGCTGTATTTGGAGTCGCCGAAACCGAAAAAAAAAGTTCCGCAAATATTAAGCGTCGAACAGGTGGAGCGTCTGCTGGCAGCGCCGGACCTCTCGACTTCGCCGGGAATCCGCGATAAGGCGATGCTGGAGCTGCTGTACGCGACGGGGATGAAGGTCTCCGAGCTGACGTCGCTCAACGTGGAAGACGTGTATCCCGACATGAAGTTTCTCCGCTGCACGAGCAGCTCGGGGAAGGAGCGGGTGCTGCCGATCAGCAGCATTTCAGCCGAAGCCGTTAGTACATACATCCATCGGATACGGCCTCAATTGGTCAAGGATGAACGGGAAAACGGGCTTTTCCTGAACAATCTTGGGACAAGGCTGACCCGCCAAGGGTTTTGGAAAATATTAAAAAAATACGCCGCGGAAGCCGGCATTGACGGGGATATTACCCCGCATACGCTGCGCCATTCCTTTGCAGCCCATCTGCTCGAGGACGGGGCGGATATCCGTTCCGTCCAGGAGATGCTGGGGCACAGCGATATGTCCGCGGCTCCAATCTATAGCCTGTTGACCAAAAAAGCGATGAAGGATGTATACCAAAGCCATCATCCGCGGGAGCGGGCGTATTTAACGATGTCGAAGGAGCGAAACGGAAATGACAATGATTAATCAGACAGTGATCCGCGAAGCGGCGGCTTACATTCAAGGCAAAACCGATTTGAAACCCGAGGTGGGGTTGATTCTCGGATCCGGGCTTGGCGTTCTTGCGGATTTGATCCAGGACGGCATTTCGATTCCTTATCAGGATATTCCGCATTTCCCGGTATCGACGGTCGAAGGGCATGACGGCGAGCTTCTGCTCGGAACGATTGAAGGCCGCGCCGTCATCATGATGAAAGGGCGTTTCCACATGTATGAAGGATACGGTCCGGAAGTAACGGCCTTCCCGGTGCGCGTCATGAAGGAACTGGGCGTGCAAAGCCTGCTCGTCACGAACGCGGCGGGAGGCGTAAATACATCCTATAAGCCCGGCGATTTGATGGTCATATCCGACCATATCAACCTGACGGGCCGAAACCCGCTGATCGGTCCAAACGATTCGGCGCTTGGCGTACGCTTCCCGGATATGTCGGAGGGCTACAGCCGCCGTTTGCGCAAGACGCTCAAAACGATCGCCGCCGCGAAAGGCATCGAGGTGCAGGAAGGCGTATATGCGGGCATGCTCGGGCCTTCGTATGAAACGCCGGCCGAGATCCGGATGCTGCGGACGCTGGGTGCCGATGCCGTAGGCATGTCGACCGTGTCGGAAACGATCGTGGCGCGCCACGCCGGCCTCGAGGTGCTCGGCATCTCCTGCATCAGCAACATGGCGGCGGGGATTTTGGACCAGCCTCTTTCCCACGACGAAGTGATGGAAACGACCGATCTGGCCCGGGACAAGTTTTTGAGCCTCGTGCTGGCGGTTATTCCGCAGATGTAATTTATGTTCTAGCGTATGTATGGCAACATGCCGAAAGGATGTCCGCAGGTCTGGTGACCTGCGGATTTTTGTGTTTTATCCAAAATTTTCCTCATAAGTCCGCCGATCCATGGAATATTTTTCTCGGAACCTGACGACACTGGAAAACAGCAGGATTTGAATTTTGCAACATATTTCCGCTTCCGTTCGTTTTCAGCCGGCTATTTTTCGGGTTTGCAAAATTCTCAAGATCAAAATGACGAGAGTCAGGAGGGGACTTATTTTGAGGAAGACACTATTGGCGGTGGTGCTGTCGGCATGCCTGTCGGCCGCGGCATTCCCGCAGGCAGGATTTGCGGAGGAAAAGGCCAAACAGACGGGGCAGGCGGATTTGGCGGCAAACGCAAAGTCCGCCATCCTAATGGATGCGAATACGGGAACTATTATTTACGAGAAAAACAGCCATGATAAACTGCCGCCGGCCAGCATTACCAAAATTATGACGATGCTGCTTACGATGGAAGCGATCGACTCCGGCAAACTGAAGCTGACCGACAAGGTTCGCACCAGCGAATACGCCGCTTCCATGGGAGGTTCGCAAATCTTCCTGGAGCCCGGCGAAGAAATGACCGTCGACGAAATGCTTAAGGGCATCGCCATGGCATCGGGCAACGACGCTTCGGTGGCCATCGCGGAAAAAATCGCGGGGACCGAAGAAGCGTTCGTGCAAATGATGAACGACAAAGCGAAGGCGCTCGGGTTGAAGGATACCCATTTTGCCAACTGCAACGGGCTGCCCGCCGAAAACCATTACTCCTCGGCCCACGACATTGCCGTCATCAGCCGCGAGCTTTTGAAACATAAAGACATTACGAAATACACCGGCTCGTATCAGGATTACCTGCGCAAAGATTCCAAAAATCCGTTTTGGCTGGTCAACACGAACAAGCTTGTCCGGTTCTACTCGGGGGCCGACGGGCTGAAAACGGGATACACGTCCGAAGCGAAATTTTGCCTGTCCGCAACCGCGGTCAAAGGCGATCTGAGGGCGGTGGCGGTCGTGCTCGGCGAACCGAACACGAAGACGCGCAACGAAGAAGTGTCCAAAATGTTCGACTTCATGTTCTCGCAATACAGCATGCATACCCTGTTCAAACCGGGCGACACGATCGGAACGGTCAAGGTCAACAAAGGGAACGTTAAGGAACTGACCTTAACCGCCGGACAAAACTACAGCGTGCTGCTGAAAAGGACGGCCAATGCCGAAGGCATCCGCCACGAGCTGCAGGTGCCGAAGGAAGTCAAAGCGCCGGTGCAGGCCGGACAGGTGCTTGCCAAGCTGGTCGTGTACCAAGGCGACAAAGTTCTTAAGGAATTCGAGCTGAAATCGCCGGAGCAAGTCGGCAAAGCCGGATGGTGGAAGCTGTTCAAGCGCACGGCCTCGAAATTGTTCCTTGTAGATTGATAGCGGTTTTCTTCTAGTTTTGTCGGGGTGCAGGAATCTCTTTTCGCTGCGTAGAAATCCTTGTTCAAGCGACAGGAAGGAGAGTGAGCAGGCGTGAATCTGCAAGTGGAAATGGAGCATCACCGCAAAACATTGATCGTCCGCCTTTCGGGCGAATTGGATCATCATACCGCCGACCATGTCCGTTTACAGCTGGACGAAGCGATCCAGAGAGGACAAACGGAGCATTTGGTGCTCAGCTTTAAAAATTTGCAGTTTATGGACAGTTCCGGTTTGGGAGTCATTTTGGGACGGTATAAGCTGATCAAAAGCAAAGGCGGAAAAATGGCCGTATGCGACGTCAATGCGGCGGTCTATCGTCTGTTGGACATGTCCGGGCTGTTTAAGATCATGCCTATTTATGATAACGAAGGCCAGGCGCTTTCGGGATTGGAGGTCGTGTCATGACGGAGAAAAAAGAGGTGCAGCGCAATTTCATGACGCTCCAATTTTCCGCCAAGTCGGAAAACGAATCCTTTGCGCGGGTGACGGTCGCGGCGTTTATCTCCCAGCTGGACCCGACCATGGACGAGCTGAGCGATTTGAAAACCGTCATTTCCGAAGCGGTCACGAACAGCATCATTCACGGGTATGACGGCAATCCCGAAGGAATCGTCACGATCAACGCAGAAATCGTCGGCGATACGGTGACCATCACCGTCGAAGACAAAGGGGCAGGCATCGAGGATTTGGATCTGGCCCGTCAACCGCTGTACACGTCAAAGCCTGAACTGGAGAGATCAGGGATGGGATTTACGATCATGGAAAACTTCATGGACGAATTTGAAGTTTCCAGCGAACCCGGCTCCGGTACATCGATCAGGATGAAGAAAAGGATTGAATCCAAGAAAGCTTTGTATAATTAGGGGTTGGGCGCATGGATGCTGATGTGAAAAAACCTTCGCAGACCTATCTGGAAGATGCGGAAGTCAAACGCCTGATCGCGCTGAGCCAGGCCGGAGACAGCATGGCCCGCGATACGCTGGTAAACTGCAACATCCGTCTCGTCTGGTCCGTTGTACAAAGGTTCATGAACCGCGGTTATGAGCCGGAGGATTTGTTTCAGATCGGCTGTATCGGTCTGCTGAAGTCGGTGGATAAATTCGATTTGAGCTACGACGTTAAATTTTCGACGTATGCCGTGCCGATGATCATCGGCGAAATTCAGCGGTTCCTCCGGGACGACGGCACGCTTAAGGTAAGCCGCTCGCTGAAGGAAATGGCGAACAAAGTCCGGAAGAAAAAAGACGAGCTGTCGAAACACCTGGATCGGCTGCCGACCGTGAAGGAAGTGGCCGAAGAACTCGGGGTCACGCCGGAGGAAGTGGTATTTGCCCAAGAGGCGAACAAGCCCCCGACCTCGATCCATGAAACCGTCTTTGAGAACGACGGCGATCCGATTACGCTGATGGACCAAATCGCCGACGATTCGCAGGAGCGCTGGTTCGACAAGCTGGCCCTGAACGAAGCGATCGACGGCCTTTCCGAACGCGAGAAGCTGATCGTGTACCTACGGTATTACCGGGATCAGACCCAATCGGAGGTGGCCTCCAGGCTGGGCATATCCCAGGTGCAGGTGTCGCGCCTGGAAAAGAAAATATTGCAGCTGATCCGCGATCAGATTGCGCAGTAAACGCGCAGCGGACCGGTTCTAAGGATGTTTTTCCTTGGGCCGGTCCGTTTTTGTTTTCTAGTGGGCTGTTCTCGAAAAACAAGGGAAAAACGTCCAGGAATGGTATCGATGGAGTAGAAAACGGAGCTTTTTCCTATACTAACGTCATTGAGGCAGCAAAGGAGTGATAGGAATGTCATCGAATTCGGCTCCTACGGTGTACCTGCAGCTGCGCAGCCGCGTGCCGATCACGCAGGGCAGGGTCGTGACGCTTGGGCATGTCGCCCGGATCCTGAGCGACCCGGAGTGGGAGGCGCCGCTTCGCAATTTGGAGCTGGTCGAGCCGCAAAAATGGGACGGCAATTTACTGCTTATCGACCTTATGCAAATCATACCGAAGGTGCAGGAGCTTATCCCCGGGGTGAAAATCGAACCGATCGGGCAAAACCACGTGCTGGTGGAGGTCGTCCAAAATCCGCGGAAGCCTTCCCTCGCGCTGTTTTTGCTCGTTTGGCTCCTTCTTTTTTTCGGCTCCGCGCTGACGATCATGAATTTTCATGCGGACGTCAACATGCAGGAGGTTCAGATCCGGACGGTGGAAATGTTGACGGGCAAACGGGACGAGCATCCTTACCTGTTCCAGGCGGCCTATTCGTTTGGCATCGGGTTTGGCATGGTCATTTTTTTCAACCATCTGTTCAAGAAAAAATGGAACGAGGAGCCGACCCCGCTTGAGGTGGAAATGTTCCTTTACCAGGAAAACATCGATCAGTTTGTCGTCGCCCAGGAATACAAACGGATGAAATCGTCGCAAAACAAGGGTGAACCGCATTGAACACGACGGCATTTGGTCTGCTGGTGCAAATTTTGCTGGGCATTGCAGGAGGCATTGCCGTCGGCGGCGGCGTGATCGCATTGTTTATCGTGCTGGACATGATTCCGAGGCTTGCCCAACTGACGCGTTCATACCACCAGGTACACTGGTACGAAGGGGCGATGGTCGCGGGGTCGCTGGTGGGAACCGTGTTTGATTTTTGGAATTGGAAGCTGTCGCTGGGCCCATGGTCGGGGCTGGTCGTCGGTTTGTTCCATGGCGCGTTTATCGGCCTGTTGGCCGCGGCTTTGACCGAGGTGCTGAACGTCCTGCCGATTTTGGCGAAGCGGCTGAAGATGATCCGCTTTTTGTTTGGCCTTTTGATGGCGATGGTGACAGGGAAAGTGGCAGGCTCGTTGTTTGACTGGTTTGTGTACAGAAAGTAAGACGCGAAAGGGGTGCGTGGATCATGAACGAACATGAAAACGAACGAACAGGCATGGAGGATCCGGCAAAACCGGCCGCGGCGATGTCGTACGGCGACGCGGAGGAAGCAGAGGGAGAGGCGGCCTCGAGTTCAAACGCAGGGGATGGGAACGGCTATGATCCCGGGAACGGGGCAAGCATGAAGGCGGCGGAAGGGCCGCGGCAGAAGGGGCCGGTCAAAACCGAGGAGAAAAAGCGGGAAAAGGAGCACTCCGACTCGGTCGAGGAATCCGTCATCTACTGGCAAAAAACGGACGACATTTCGGGGAGCCTCGACCAAACGAAGGCGACGTTAAAGGAAGTGGTGGGACTCGGGACCTCTTTTGACATCGTGTTCCGCGAGATGACGCTGGCGGGGCAGCGCACGGGGCTGTTTTTCGTCAACGGGTTCGCCAAAGACAACATCATGCTCGAAATTTTGAAGCGGCTGACCTACCTGTCGGCGGATCAACTGACGACCGATGCGCTGAAAGCCTTTTTCGAATGTTATATCCCGCATATTCAGGTGGAAGTCGAAAAGAAGCTCAGCTCCACGATCAACAAGGTGCTGATGGGCATGTCCGCCCTGTACATCGAAGGCGAGCAGGCGGCCATCGTGCTGGATACGCGCACCTTCCCGGTGCGCAGCCCGGAAGAACCGAGCATCGAGAGGGTGGTACGGGGCTCCAGGGACGGCTTTGTCGAGACGCTGCTCAGCAATATCGCCCTTGTCCGCCGCCGCGTCCGCGATCCCGGATTCAAAGCGGAGCTGGTCCAGGTAGGTAGACGTACACGTACGGACGTGTGCATTGCATATATTGACGATATCGTCGATAAGGTGCAGGTCGATTCGATCCGGGAAAAAATCAAAGGCCTGGATATCGAAGGGCTGCCGCAGGCGGATAAGCAGCTGGAGGAGGCCATCATCAACAAAGGCTGGCATCCATATCCGCTGGTCCGGTATTCGGAGCGGCCCGACGTGGTGGCTTCGCATATTTTGGAGGGGCGGGTGGCCGTGTTCGTCGATACGTCGCCGAGCGTCATGGTCATGCCGACCACCTTTTTCGACCTGTGCCAGCATGCCGAGGAAAACCGGCAAACGGCATTTATGGGCACGTATTTGAGGTGGATCCGTTTTCTCGGGATCGTCGCCTCCATGTTTTTGCTGCCCTTATGGATGCTGCTGGTGGCCAATCCGGAATTGAAGCCGGGCTTTCTTCAGTTCATCGGGCCACATGACCATGGCAAAGTCCCTTTGGTCGCCCAGTTTCTGATGGTCGAATTCGGGGTGGACCTGCTGCGGCTGGCGGCCGTCCACACCCCTACGCCGCTGGCGTCCGCCATGGGTTTGATCGCGGCCATCCTCGTCGGCGACATCGCGGTCAAAACCGGACTGTTCGTCAACGAAGTCGTGCTCTACATGGCCGTTGCGGCCATCGGCATGTTTGCGACGCCAAGCTATGAGCTCGGGCTGGCCAACCGGCTGGTGCGCCTGGTGCTCCTGGTGGCCGTTGCGCTCTTTAAGGTGCAGGGGTTCGTCATCGGCACGACGCTGCTCGTTTTGCTGCTGACGCTGCACCGATCGTACAATTCTTCGTATTTGTGGCCGTTTATACCTTTTAATGCAAAGGCGCTGGCGAGCGTATTATTCCGTTTTCCGCTGCTGGAGGCGAAGAAAAGGCCATCCTTCAACAAAACGCGGGATAACACGAAAATGGCGCCTAACCCGGACAATACGGATCAATCGTAGAAAAAATACAAATGTTTTGCTTAAAAATCCATTCATTCTCTTCCGTTGTCTGTTATACTGATGTAAAAGTTCAGATGGAAGTTTGATTTTCCACAGAAAGCGAAGGGATGCTGAATTATGTTCTTACATGGTACAAGTCAAATAAACGCAGCAGGGCATCTGGAAATCGGCGGTTGCGACGTGACGGAACTCAAGTCCCGATACGGAACACCGCTTTATATCGTGGACGAAGAGCTCGTGCGTCAGCGCTGTCAGCAGTACATCACAGCTTTCCGCGCATCCGGCCTGAAATTCCAGGTCGCTTATGCGAGCAAAGCGTTTTGCACGATGGCCATGTGCCGCATTGCAGACCAGGAAGGCATGTCGCTTGATGTGGTATCCGACGGGGAGCTTTACACCGCGCTGCAGGCAGGATTTCCGGCCAAACGCATTCATTTCCACGGCAACAACAAAACGCTGGAGGAAATCGAAATGGCGATCGACGCCGAAATCGGCTGCTTCGTTGTGGACAACTTGGTGGAGCTGCACCTCTTGAATGCGGTCGCGGCCGAGAAAAACGTGCGCGTGCAAATTTTGCTCCGCGTAACGCCGGGCGTCGAAGCGCATACCCATGAGTACATCTCCACGGGTCAAACCGATTCCAAGTTCGGCTTCGACATCGGCAACGGATCGGCATTCGAAGCCGTGAAGCTGGCGTCCGAACAGTCGAACCTGGAGCTGCTCGGCGTTCATTCCCACATCGGCTCCCAAATCTTCGAGGTTGAAGGCTTTGAAATGGCGGTGCAACGCGTGGCGGAATTCGCAAAAAGCGTGTCCGAGCAGCTTGCCGTGCAGTTCAAGGTGGTCAACCTGGGCGGAGGTTTCGGGATCCGCTATGTGGACGGGGATACGCCGCTTGAGGTTTCGCAATACGTAAAAGCGATCACCGATGCGGTTAAAACCCATTTTTCCGGCTGGTCTTCCGAGCTTCCCGAAATTTGGGTGGAGCCGGGCCGGAGCATCGTCGGCGACGCCGGCACGACGCTTTACACGGTCGGAACGAGCAAGGACATTCCGGGCGTCCGCAAATATGTGGCCGTAGACGGCGGCATGACGGACAATCCGCGTCCCGCTTTGTACGAATCCAAATATGAAGCGCTGCTCGCCAACCGCGCGAACGATCCGGTCGAAGAGACGGTTTCCATTGCCGGAAAATGCTGCGAAAGCGGCGACATGCTGATCTGGGACCTGGACCTGCCGAAAGTAAACAGCGGCGACCTGCTGGCTGTTTCCTGCACGGGAGCGTACAACTATTCCATGGCCAGCAACTATAACCGCATTCGCCGTCCGGCGGTCGTATTCGTCCGCGAGGGCGAAAGCGATCTGGTCGTCCGCCGCGAAACGCTGCAGGATATCGTCGGCAACGACGTCATCCCGGAGCGGATCAGCAAGCAGGCTGTCCTGAAGTAAGGAGTTACAGCGGTCCGAAAGATCGGGAACAGCCGTCTTTAAAAAGCAAGAATTGGTGAAGAACAAAACACGGAAAAGATCATTTCTGTATTGGGGAATGCGGAAATGGTCTTTTTCGTTTCCCGAAATCATTGCAAAAGGGTCTGTATGTAAGATACAATCAGGTAGTGAGTCCAAACGGCGGACATGCTTGTAACGGTGTTTGTCCATTGGCGAATGAAGCAGCATCCAATAAACGAAAATATCCGGAGGAAGTGAATACCGATGAAAAAAGGTACGATTGAACTTGAAAAAGGCGGAGTAGTTGAAATAGAATTTTTGCCGGAAGAAGCGCCGAACACGGTGGCAAACTTCGAAAAGCTGGCGAATTCCGGCTTTTATAACGGCCTGACGTTCCACCGCGTGATCCCTGGTTTCGTGGCGCAAGGCGGCTGCCCGATCGGAAACGGCACCGGCGGCCCGGGTTACACCATCGATTGCGAAACAGCAACGAACACGACGAAGCACGAGAGAGGCGTGTTGTCCATGGCGCATGCCGGACGCAACACGGGCGGCAGCCAATTTTTTATCGTGTACGAGCCGCAGCATCATCTGGACGGCGTGCACACCGTTTTCGGCAAAGTGACGAAAGGCATGGAACTTGTCGACGCGATCAGACCGGGCGACAAAATGAAAGAAGTTAAAGTTTGGGACGAACAATAAGAAGGGCATCGCCTCTTCGGAACGTTTTGGCTTGGCCGTCAGCGAACGGCACAGCCGGCGCCGGTTTACCGGCGTCGGCTTTTTTTCGTTTGATGAAACCCGAAAGCCTTTCGTTGCGGGCGTCTGCGAGCCATAGGATCGGCTTCGCGGGGCAAAGGTTGCAATTTGGCGGAAGTGGTGGTAACATTTCTTTTAGAAAGCGGCTTGATCTTTTTCAGCAGGCTTTCAAACAATTGTATACGCATGATTGGTTTATTCCTTCGGGGCAGGGTGAAATTCCCTACCGGCGGTGATGATGCATTTCGTTTATGGCGTACGGCCATGAAACTTGTGCATCTTAGTCCGTGACCCGGCCGCGTGGCCTTTAGCGCCCGCGTACGGTGGACCCGGTGCAAATCCGGGACCGACAGTATAGTCTGGATGGGAGAAGGAGCGAAAGCGCATGGTACATATGCTTATGCGTTTGCACCAATAAAGCTGCGGCATAGACGTGTCTTTTTACGTGTTTTCAGGACGTTCGTTCTTGGAATATCGGAAAACGGGTTTTTTGATGACTCCGGATTCGATCTTCAAGGAAGGTCCCGTTTTCGCGTCGCGTCTCGGATGAAGCAAGTGACTCAGGCTCGCTTTGTTTTGCCGTACCCGGTTGCGGGTACCGCCTATGATGATTGGGCGAAGCTTTATTCGCGTGTCTTTAGCTTACTCTCGACAAGCCCCCGGATGGTATCCGGAGGGCTTTTTTTGTTGCCTGGTTGATCAGGCAAAAGAACGGAAAGGAGGGGATTTGCGCGATGGAACTCCCCGTGAATGACGAATTTTACATGTCCCTGGCGCTGGATATGGCCGAACGCGCGCAGGGGCAGACGGGAATCAATCCGGTCGTGGGCTGCGTGATCGTCAAAGGCGGTGCGCTTGTCGGACTCGGGACGCATCTGCAGCGAGGAACCGCGCACGCGGAAGTGCATGCCGTCCGGATGGCCGGCGATCAGGCCGAAGGCAGCACGGTGTACGTCACGCTGGAGCCCTGCAGCCATCACGGCAAAACCCCGCCATGCAGCGACCTGTTGATCAAAGCCAAGGTGAAGCGGGTCGTCGTCGCTTGCGAAGACCCGAATCCCGTCGTCGCGGGCTCCGGGATCGAACGGCTCCGCCGTCACGGAATCGAGGTCGATGTCGGCGTGCTGCGGGAACGGGCGCTTCGCCTGAACGAAAAGTTCGCGAAGTATATCACGACAAAGCTGCCTTACGTGACGATCAAGACGGCAAGCACGTTGGACGGGAAAATCGCCGCCGACACGGGCGACAGCAAGTGGATATCAAACGCGGAAGCCCGGCTCCAGGCGCATGCCCTTCGCCATCGGCATCAGGCGATCATGGTCGGGATCGGAACGGTTCTGGCCGATGATCCCAGCCTGACAACGCGGCATGAACGAGTGGAAGGCTTGCAGCCGGTACGGATCGTCGTCGACTCCGGGCTTCGCCTGCCGGCCGAAGCCAAAATGTTCAAGGATGGCACCTCGCCCATCGTCGTCTTGACGACGGAGCAGGCGCCGGCAGAACGGCGCAGGATGCTGGAGGAACTCGGGGCGGAGGTCGTCGCCTGCGGCGCGGGGCCTCGCGTGGACCTGACAACCGCTTTGGAAGAGCTTGGCCGCCGGGAAATCGGCTCCATCCTGGTCGAAGGCGGCGGGACGCTGAACGGGGAGCTGCTGCAGGCGCGACTGGCGGACCGAATCGTGATGTATATCGCTCCGAAAATCGTCGGCGGCAAGCATGCCCCGCATAATTTCGATTTTGAAGGCATCCGCCGCATGGCCGATGCGATCACGTTAAATGAACTTGAGGTCGAGCAGGTCGGGGACAACATCCTCGTTTCGGGAAAACCGGCGTGGCCCGCCAGCTCGAATGGGGAAAAACAATAAGAAGGAGGGAGACGTCATGTTTACCGGTTTGGTTGAGGAAATCGGGATTTTGGATGGCATTGCAAGGCAAGGGGAGGCCATGGTTTTAACGATCAAGGCTTCCGCCATCATGGACGACATCCGGATCGGCGACAGCATCGCGGTGAACGGGGTCTGCCTGACCGCCACGAAAATCGGCGGCGGCGCTTTTTCCGTCGACGTCACGCCCCAGACGTACCGCCATTCCAATCTGGGGCTGCTGAAGCCGGGAAGCCGCATCAATCTCGAGCGGGCGATGAAAGCAGGCGGGAGATTCGGCGGCCATCTGGTTCAGGGTCATGCCGACATGACCGGCACGGTCCGGCGGCTGTCCAAGGAGCAGAACGCGGTGCTGATCGAGATCGTGCCGGATAAACAGGACTTGTCCAAATTCATCATCCCGCAAGGCTCCGTCACGGTGGATGGAGTCAGTCTGACGATTGCCGACACCGACGGCGAAAGCTTCACCGTGTCGGTCATACCGCACACGCTTCAGGAAACCGGATTATCCGGCCTGAAGCCGGGCAGCGTCGTCAATATCGAATGCGACATTATCGGCAAATACGTGCATGCGCTGTTAGGGCCGGCGGCGTCCGGCAAAGGCGCGGAGCGGTCCGGCATAACGCTGGATATGCTGGCGTCCAACGGTTTTGCGTAACGCGCAGCGCTGCCGACAACGCAACTACAAAAGGGGGTAACGAACATCATGGAACCAATTCATTTTGACCCGATTGAAGACGCGATTCAGGATCTCCGGTCCGGCAAGGTGATCATCGTCGTGGATGACGAGGACCGGGAAAACGAGGGGGATTTTGTGGCTCTTGCGGAAAAAGCGACGCCGGAGGTGATCAATTTCATGGTTACCGAAGGCCGCGGGCTTGTCTGCGTCCCTCTGGCAAGGGAACGGGCGGAGGCGCTCGAGCTGATGCCGATGACGTCTCAGAACACGGATCATCACGGCACGGCCTTTACGGTGTCTGTGGACCATAGAAATACGACGACGGGGATTTCGGCGCAGGAACGGTCGCTGACGGCCAAGGCGCTGATCGACCCGGCGGCGGCTCCGGCGGATTTTCGGCGTCCGGGACATATGTTTCCTTTGATCGCCAAAGACGGCGGCGTCCTGCGTCGCGCAGGGCATACGGAAGCTGCGGTGGACCTGGCCGTATTGAGCGGTTCGGCGCCGGCCGGCGTCATCTGCGAAATCATGAAAGAAGACGGCACGATGGCAAGACTGCCGGATCTGCAGGGGATCGCAAAAAAACATGGGCTGAAGCTCATCTCGATCCAGGACTTGATCAAATACCGGAATGAGCGGGAGAAGCTGGTGCACCGGGCGGCCGAGGTGCGGATGCCGACGGAATTCGGCGAATTCAAGGCTGTTGCCTATACCAACGACGTCGACGACAAGGAACATCTCGCGCTCGTGAAGGGAACGATTTCGGGCGACGAGCCGGTGCTCGTCCGGGTCCACTCCGAATGTTTGACCGGCGACGTCTTCCATTCGCTGCGCTGCGACTGCGGCCCGCAGTTCGCCGCTGCGCTGCGCCAGATCGAGCAGGAGGGTACCGGCGTACTGCTGTACATGAGACAGGAGGGCCGGGGCATCGGTTTGATCAACAAGCTGAAGGCTTACGAATTGCAGGAGCAGGGACTGGATACGGTGGATGCGAACCTACAGCTCGGATTTCCGGCAGACCTGCGCGATTACGGGATCGGCGCGCAAATTTTGAAAGATTTGGGCGTATCGAAAATCCGGCTGTTGACCAACAATCCGCGGAAAATCAAAGGCCTTGAAGGCCATGGCCTCGAGGTGGTGGAGCGGGTGCCGATCCAGATGGAGGCCGGAAAGGACAACAGCCGTTATTTGCAAACGAAACGGGCAAAGCTTGGCCATATGCTGAATCTGTAAACACTCGTCTGGCGCATGGCCCAAGTCAAAGCATGAGAATAAACAAATACACTCAAGAATGAAAGGTTGATGAAACATGACGCATATTTTTGAAGGAAATTTGGTATCGAGCGGACTGAAATACGGAATCGTGGTAGGCAGATTCAACGAATTTATTACAAGCAAGCTGCTTAGCGGGGCCTTGGACGGACTGAAGCGGCACGGGGCTTTGGACGAAGAAGTGGACGTCGCCTGGGTGCCAGGAGCTTTCGAAATTCCGCTGATCGCCAGCAAAATGGCCGAAAGCGGCAAATATGACGCCGTCATCACGCTGGGCACGGTCATTCGCGGGGCGACTTCCCATTATGACGTCGTGTGCAATGAGGTCGCCAAGGGCGTAGCGGCAACGAGCCTGAAAACCGGCGTTCCGGTCATCTTCGGCGTTTTGACGACGGACAGCATCGAACAGGCCGTGGAGCGCGCAGGCACCAAAGCCGGCAACAAAGGTTACGAGGCGGCGGTGTCGGCGATCGAGATGGCGAACCTGACGAAGCAGTTCAAATAAAATGAAAGCCGGTTAACGGCAGCACAAGGCATCCTTCGGCATGAAGGGTGCCTTTTTGGCGCGGGAGCGATGCTTTTGCTGTAGTTGCCGAATGAAGCGAAAAACCGGATACCATTCCCTGTACGTCATCTATCAACGGCAAATCACGGGCCGGTTGACGTTGGGAGCCCTAAAGGGCTGATGCGGCGGGGACGGCCCGGCTTGACGAATGCGGCGATATCGTGCTTATTTAAATGTAGCGCCTTTACACGGGGCACTGCATTTTTTTAATATATAATAGTAGAAGCTCATTTTATGGACGGAGGATAAGCCGTGAACACAGTATTATATAAACTGGAGACATTTGAGGGTCCGCTCGATTTGCTCCTTCACCTGATAGACAAAGCGGAAATCAATATCCAGGATATCCCCGTCAGCGAGATTACCGATCAATACATGGAATATTTGCACACCATGCAGGAGCTGGAGCTCGATATTACGAGCGAATTTCTCGTCATGGCCGCAACGCTGTTGTCCATTAAAAGCAAGCTGCTCCTGCCGAAACCGCCGGTGTTTGAAATGGATGAATTCGATTTTTACGAGGAAGAAGACATCGATCCGCGCGCGGAGCTGGTGCAGAAGCTGATCGAATACCGAAAATACAAAGGCATCGCCAAACATTTGCAGGAAAGGGAATGGGAGCGCAGCCTGATTTATGCCAAAGAACCCGAAGATTTGACGCCCTGGGTGCCGCAGGTGAACGAAAACCCGGTGCGGGGGCTGCATGCCGCGGACCTGGTCGCCGCCTTTCAGAAGGCGCTCCGCAAAGCGGTGCGTCGGACAAGCTACACCCGGATCCAACGCGACGAAATCTCGGTTAAGGACCGGATCCGGCAGGTCGTGGACGTTCTTTCGGAGTCGGGCCCTGGGGGGAAAGTGCTGTTTTCCCGGCTCTTGCACGACGACATGGTAAGGCATGAGATTGTCGTGACTTTTTTGGCTATTTTGGAGCTGATGAAAATGAAGCAAATCCTGTGCTACCAGGAAAAGCTGTTCGATGATATCGTAATGGAATGGAGAGGAGGGGAGCAGCTTCATGGACTTTCCGAAATTGAAATCGATTATTGAGGGGCTGCTGTTTCTCGCGGGGGATGAAGGACTCACGGTCAAACAGATCGCCGAAATCGTGGATCACCGGCCGGAACTGGTCGAAGACGCGTTAAAAGAATTGAAGGAGGATTTCGAGCGGCAGCAGCGCGGCATCCAGGTGATGCAAATCGCCGGCAGCTACCAGCTGGCGACGCTTGCGGACCATGCCTCCTATTACGAAAAACTCGCCTATTCGCCTTCCCGTTCGTCGCTGTCCCAGGCTGCGCTGGAAACGCTGGCGATCGTCGCTTACCGTCAGCCGATCACGCGCGTGGAAATCGAAGAGATCCGCGGGGTCAAATCGGAGCGTGCCATTCAAACCTTGGTAAACAAGGATCTGATCGAGGAAACGGGGCGAGCCGAGGCGATCGGCAGACCGATTTTATACGGGACGACGAAATCGTTTTTGGATTATTTCGGTCTTCCCAGCCTTCAGGATTTGCCGGAGCCGCAGCTGTTCGAAAGCACGGAAAACCTGGAAGAGGAGACGCAGCTGCTGTTCGAAAAGCTGGACGGAAGGCAGCTGACGATCGATGACGTGGATTAAATCAAATCGGGTTGACGAAACCGTCGGAAAGAAAATCTTTCCGGCGGTTTTTTATTTTCCTTATGCCCAAACAAGTCAATAAAACGAAAACCAAGTAAGAAAATTGACATTTCGCTTAGGGGTCATCCATATTACAATGAAAGCGCATACTGCGCATAATTGAAAAAACGTTCGTAAAGCGGCTGTCTTGAGCCAGCCGGTATACCTAACGATTTTGAAGAACGATTTATAAGGAGGAAATTGAAATGAACAGCAACCCGCACGCGCCCGGCTTCCCGGCAAATCCGCCGCAAAAGGAAGGATGGCAGCTGGTTTTCCAGGAAGAATTCGAAGGAACGGCACTCGATGAAAGCAAGTTTTTGCCTTACGGGCTGGCGCATTGGTACGGGCCTGGAGAAAATGAGGCAGCTTACGAGCTCAGGGATTCCTGTCTCGTGCTGCAGCTGCCGGACGCCCAAAAAAGGATCTCGGCCGTGGCCACAGGCATGCGGGACGGGCTTCACCGTTTCTGGGACCAACTGGAGCTGCGCAGGCACGTAAGGCCTGCCATGAATCTGGTGACGAAATACGGTTATTTCGAGCTGCGGGCCAAAGTCGCGAAAGGCAGCGGAATCAATTCGGCCTGGTGGATGATCGGCTTCGAAAACCAGCTGCAACAAAACGCCGAAGTGGACATTTTCGAAGTGCTCGGCAAAGATACGCATGTCATGAACTCGACCTTGCACGCGCTGCGCGATCCTAAATTAAAATACGAGCATCAGCCTTACCGTGCCGAAACCGATTTGTCCGGTAGGTTCCACGTTTACGGCTTCGAATGGGACGAAAACGGCATGGCTTTTTATTTGGATAACCAAAAAATATGGCAGACGAACCAGTCTCCGGACTACCCGATGGTCACGCTGCTGCAGATCAACGAATCCGATGGTGGATGGGTCGGCGAACTCGATCCTGCAGTGCCTTATCCGAAGGAATTCGCCGTCGATTATTTCCGCGTTTACAAAAGGGAAGGGATGCCGATGGAGCTATTCCCGACGGAAACGGCGCAGGAAGGCGAAAATCTGGCGCGCTCGGCGGTGGCCGGGAGCGGGACGGATATCGTATGGGGAGATTTGTATGAAGCAAAATCGCATATTTGCGCGCTGAACGACGGAAATCCGGATACCTGCGTCTTGAGCAAGCCGGGCATCCCTGCGCCGCACATGTATTATTTGGATTGGATGGAGCCGAAATCATTTAATACGGTACGTTTCGCCCTTGCTTCCGAATGCCATTGCGAGTGGGCAGTCGAAGTGTCCGCGAACGGTTTGGACGGGTGGATTCAAGTAGCGGATCAACGCTCGGCCCTGAAGGAGCCTGCTTCTGGAAGCGGGCATCTCGTTTACAAAGCGAAATTCCCGATCGTCAAGGGGGCAAAAGCCCTGCGACTGATCGTAAAGAGCGTTGCGGATGCGCCGCAGGGCTACCAAATCGCTGACCTGGCCGTATTCATGGCATAGGATGCACCCCCCGGAAAGCAAATGAACCGAATCTTTTCCAGACGTGTAGACAATACTATGTCCGAAGAAAAGATGCTCAGATCTGGGGGGCTCCATCGTGTGGATTGCGCTCGTTGTCATAGCCGTCATCGTCATCCTGATCATTGCCGCCGCAATGTCGAACATCACCTGTACCGTCCGGTACAAAAAAGAAGGAAGCGATGACCGCGCCGAAGTCGATATCCGGATGCTTTTCGGCATGGTCCGGTTCCATTACGAAATGCCGAAGCTGAAATTCGACAACATGAAAAAGGGCTTCCTGCTCAAACTTGAAAAACAAAACAACCTGAGCCGGAAATCGGGAGACTCCGCCCATGTGCGGCTCAATAAACGCCAAATCGAACTGTGGTCCAAGGAAGTGCACATTTTATTGGAATCGACCGCTTCCCTCAAAAAATGGCTGCGGCACACCTTCGCACATGTCCGGGTGCATGAACTCAACTGGTCGACCCGTTTTTCGACGGGGGAAGCCGAGTGGACGGCCGTTGCCAGCGGCGTGCTTTGGAGCATCAAAACGACGCTGGTCGGATGGCTTTCCTTTCAGGTTCGCATGAAAAGCCATCCGCATTTGCACGTCATTCCCGAATTTAGCGACGAAATGTCCTTTTCGACCGAATTTTATTGCGTGTCCAGGCTTTCGTTCGGTTATGCGATGTATGCGTCGTTTATTTTGATGTCGCGGATTTTGCAGGTGAAAGGCGGGCTAAAGCGATGGTTCCGCTTGTACCGCCAAATGAAGGCCAACAACCAGAAGGTTCCAAGCGTATAGCTTGGCTGTGCGGGTTCATGCTCCTACATACTCGAAATGATTGTGGGCAAACTAAGGATTGAAGTGACCTTATTTAGTTTCATGAAGGAGGAAGCAGAACATGTCCGATCATCCGATTCAAGGCCTTATGCAAACCGCCATGGAAAACATCAAAGGCATGGTCGACGTTAATACCATCGTAGGAGACCCCGTGCAGACGCCGGACGGCAGCGTCATCCTTCCGATCAGCCGCGTCGGCTTTGGATTCGCTGCGGGGGGCAGCGATTTTAACGGCGAGTATGCAGGCAAAGTCGGCGAGCATGGCCAAGCAGACCTGAAGTCCTCGATGCCATTCGGCGGCGGCAGCGGCGGCGGCGTCTCCATCCGCCCGATCGCGTTTCTCGTCGTCGGCAAAGAAGGGGTCAACATCGTGCCGCTGGACAACCAAACGCATATCTTCGAGAAAATCATCGACTCCGCGCCGATGATGGTGGAAAAGCTTCAAGCCATGTTCCAAACGGGGAATGCCACGACTGCAGGCGTAAACGCCCGGCAGCAAATGGTAAACGAACCGCCGACTTTTTATTAAACCAGAGCATGATCCCCTTCGCACCCGAAGGGGATTTTTTTGAGAACCGCCTTTTTCGGATGAAGAAGGCTTGATGGCATACGCTTTGAAAGACAAGCATATACTTGTACAAGATTTTCAAGAATCCGGAGGAATAAACGATGAGGATCAAATCGATCACCCGCTGGATCGCCGCGGCCGCGATATTTTTGGCATATTGCTTCCCCGTTGCGGCGGAAGGCGCAGCGAATAAGGTTCCCGGGTTATACACCCACGCCCAGGCGGCGGCTCTGATGGACGTCACCTCCGGGCGGCTGCTCTATTCCAGCCACGGCGACGACGAATTGCGGATCGCAAGCCTGACCAAAATCATGACGGCGATCGTGGCCATCGAACACGGCGACTTCAACAAACCGGTGAAAGTCAGCCAAAAAGCTTACGGAAAAGAAGGCTCCTCGATTTACCTGAAGCTGGGCGAGGAGATGACCCTCGAAAATATGCTGTACGGCCTGATGCTTCGTTCGGGGAACGACGCCGCGACGGCGATTGCCGAACATGTCGGCGGTTCGGAGGAAGGGTTCGTGCACCTGATGAACGAAAAGGCAAGGGAGCTCGGTCTGACGCATTCCCATTTTGCCAATCCGAGCGGGCTTGACGCGGACGGCCATTACTCCTCCGCCAACGACATGGCCAAACTGACGGCTTACGCGCTCCATAACCCGCTGTTCAAAAACATCGTCAAAACACAGGTCAAAAAAGCGCCGAATCCGAACGAATCGTGGGATTACCGCTGGGACAACAAAAACAAAATGCTGCGTCTGTACGAAGGGGCCGACGGGGTCAAAACCGGTTATACGAAAAAGGCATTTCGTTGTTTGGTCAGCTCCGCCACCCGGAACGGCCAGCAGCTTGTGGCGGTAACGCTGAACGACGGGGACGATTGGAATGACCATGGCAAAATGCTGGATTACGGCTTTAAATATTTTCCGCTCTCCCAATTAATGGAGAAAGGCGAGTCCGTTCAGGGGTACGATCTGGTCGTGGCGAATACGTTCAAATATCCGTTTGCCGAAGGGGAGCAGGAACGTTTGGAAAAAAAGCTGGTGCTTCATTCGCCTGCAAAGGAAGGCAGGGCGGATTTGAGCTTCGGTTTGCGCGGGGAAATCCGAATGGTGCTTGACGGCAAGCTGATCGGGACGGTTCCGGTATACCAGAAAGGCAGTTTGCTGCCCGAGCCGAATGCCAGAAATCCGGTCAACGACACGCTGGGGCCTTTGCGGCCCGCCACGTTGGCTGAAGCCATGGCCCGGGTGTTCCGGCAGATGTTCCTGCAGCGGGACTAGCTTTGAAGCAAGCGGGGGAGGAGAGGATATACCATGATCAATGTCATTTGGATGGCGCTTATTTTAATCGGCTTCGTTTTTGCGGCCGTCCAGGGGAATATCGAAACGGTCACTTCGGCCGCGTTCGACGGCGCCAAAACGGGGGTCACCGTATGTTTCGGCCTGATCAGCGTGCTGGTGTTCTGGCTCGGGATGATGAGGCTGGCGGAGGATTCGGGGCTGCTCCAAAAAATCGCGAAGCTGCTCAGCCCGATCGTCCGGTTTCTGTTTCCCGACGTGCCCAAAAACCATCCCGCCATGGGATATATCTTGTCCAACATGAGCGCAAACCTGCTGGGACTGGGCAACGCCGCGACGCCGATGGGGATCAAAGCGATGCAGGAGCTGCAAACGCTGAATCCCGACAAAACGGCCGCAAGCCCGGCCATGTGCACCTTGCTTGCGCTCAATACGGCCAGCATCACACTAATACCGACTACTCTGATCGCGATTCGGATGAATTACCAGTCGGCGAATCCGACCGAAATCGTCGGACCGACGCTGGCCGCGACCATCGTGGCGACGCTCGCGGCGGTGGCGGCGGACCGGTATTACCGGCGGAAATTTTTAAGAAGGGGGCCGAAACCTCCAATTCCTTCGGGCCCGCCGCCTTCGGCCACACCGGATGCGAAAGGATGATGCCTCGTGACCGCTTTGATCAACGTCATTTCAGCATGGGCCATCCCGGCCCTGATCGCCTTCATACCGCTCTTTGCTTTCGTCAAAAAGGTGCCCGTATATGAATCCTTCGTTCTCGGCGCGAAGGACGGCTTTCAGACCGCCATTCAGATCATTCCGAACCTCGTCGGCATGATGGTGGCCATCAGCGTGTTTCGCGCGTCCGGCGCATTGGACTTTTTTGTCGGCTGGACCGGCCCGTTTTTAAAAAGCTTGGGCGTTCCGAGCGAAATTTTGCCGTTGGGGCTGCTGCGCCCTTTGACAGGCACCGGTTCACTGGCATTCGCAACCGATTTGATATCGGTCTACGGTCCCGATTCGATGATCGGTAGAATGGCATCGACCATCCAAGGCAGCACGGACACGACACTGTACGTATTGACGGTATACATGGGGGCGGTCGGCATCCGCAACGGAAGATATTCGCTGAAAGTCGGATTGTTTTCGGATGTCGTCGGGTTCATCGCTTCCATCGCCGTCTGCCTGCTTTTCTTCGGATAACCGGATCCATTCGCGGATCAAGCCTCGACCCGTCACGCAATGAACGTTGCCTCATATACTGTATCACGCTTGACATCGTACAGGGATTGAGGTGAAATCATGGCGTTCGAAGGTTTTATCATCCATCATTCCTCCTGCGCGTCCATCAACGGATCCGGATATGACTTCTGGATCGGGGCGGACGGTTCCGTGACGCCGGCCCCCTTTTTGACGGACCCTTCCCACATCCATATTTGCCTGGAAGGCCGCTTTGACCGCAGCTACGATTTGCTCGGCACTGCCGAAAAGCAGCAGCTTTTATCGCCGGCAAGCTGATCTTGGAGCTCTCCAGGCAATATGACATATCCCCCCTTTTCCTTTATCCGCATGCATCCGATTGCCCGGGGAAAGAATTTCCCTGGAATGAACTTGTGATTTACCCTTCTCGCGGGTATCATTAGTTCTGAGGTGACCTAAAAGACAATGGAAAGATTACAGAAAATTTTAGCCCAGGCAGGCATCGCTTCCCGCCGCAAATGCGAGGAACTGATTCTGGCCGGCAAGGTGGAAGTTAACGGGGAAACCGTGACCGTGCTGGGAACCAAGGCGGACCCCGAACAAGATATCATCACGGTGGAAGGTAAGCCGATCCGAAACGAAAAGAAAATCTACATCATGATGAACAAACCGAAAGGCGTCATCACAAGCGCAAAAGACCCGGCGGGCCGCAAAATCGTCACGGATTACATCAAGGGCATCAAAGAGCGGATTTATCCCGTGGGCCGGCTCGATTACGATACGGAAGGGCTGCTTCTGCTGACGAACGACGGCGAATTCGCGAATATGCTGACGCACCCGAAACACCACGTGCCCAAAACGTATCTCGCGACCGTCGAAGGGATTCCGCACGGGACCGATCTGGACAAGCTGCGCGCCGGCATTCAGCTCGAGGACGGTATGACTTCTCCCGCGGAAGTCGAATATAAGGATATCGACATCGAAAAAAACGAAGCGGTCATCACGATTACGATCCACGAAGGAAGAAACCGTCAGGTGCGGCGCATGTTCGACGCGATTTCCCATAAAGTGATCCGTTTGAAGCGCGTTTCCTTCGGCGATTTGCAGCTGGACAACCTGAAGCGGGGGCTTTACCGCCACCTGACGAGCAACGAGGTCGAAGCCCTGAAAAACATGGCTAAAACCGGAAAGAAAAGAAAAAAATAGCTCGGAAGGACACACAATATTCAAATCCGTCCGCCGCAAATATGACATGTTTTCGCTATAATTGTTCATAGGATGTTCAAACCTGTGAAGGGAAAACATGACGTTTGTCATAGTAAAGGAGCATTTGGCATGGGTAATTCAAAAAAGAAGCTAATGCAGATCGTTATCCTGCTGTTGATCGTGATCGTGGGCGGTTATGCGATCGTGACGCAAGTGTCGGGATCGGGCGGAAAACCTACCGAGGGCAGCAAAGCGCCCGGATTTCAGCTGCTTGGCCTGGACGGCAAAACCCATACGCTGGACGAATATAAAGGCAAGGCCATCGTTCTGAATTTCTGGGGCACCTGGTGCGAGCCTTGCGTAAAGGAAATGCCGGCTTTGCAGGCGCAGTGGGAGAAGTGGAAGGATAAAGGCGTCGTCGTCGTCGGAATCAATGCCGGAGAGGATAAAATGGCCGTCGAAAACTTCGTGAACAACGTCAACGTCGATTTTCCGGTGCTGCTGGACCCGGATAAGGATTCGATCGCCAGTTACGGCATTTCGCCTTTGCCTACTACTTTTTTTGTGTCCAAGAGCGGCAGGATCAACAAGATCCATCTCGGACAGCTGGATTTGGCCACCCTCGACAAACAAATTGAAGAGCTGGTGAAATCGTAAAATGTTGCAAAAAGTCATCGCTTTTAAAAACACCAAATGCGAATGCGGCCACCAGAACCCGGTCGGAACCGTGCTGTGCGAATCCTGCGGCAAACCGCTTGACGAAGAGGAGCAAAACTCGAAGGAAGTTTTGGAAATGCGGTACGACGGGATGGCCCGCCGTTCGCAGCGAGCCAATCCGAATATCATCGACCGGATCTGGAATTTTTTTGCCTCCGTCAAAATCGCGGTTTACATGATCATCCTGACCCTGCTGGGTTCGATGCTGGGCACCATTTTTCCACAGGAAAACACGTTCCTGAACATCGATCCATCGACATACTACAAAGAAACCTACGGCACGTGGGGGCTGATCTATTACAAGCTTGGATTAACGCATACGTATGAATCCTGGTGGTTCATCCTCCTGCTTGTCATGATCGGCGCTTCGCTCGTCATCTGCAGCCTGGACCGCGTCCTTCCGCTGTACAGAGCACTCAGCAAGCAGCAAATACTTAAGCATATGCAATTTCTGACCCGGCAGCGCGTCGTTTATCAAGGCAAGATCGAAGGCGATGCGGAAGAATGGGTCAAGCAGGCCGCGGTTCCGATGAAGAAAAAGGGCTATCGCGTGCATACCGACGGAAACGCTCTCTTGGCCGAAAAATACCGTTTCAGCCGCTGGGGGCCGTACGTCATTCATATCGGTTTGATCATCTTCCTGCTCGCCGTGTTGGCCCGCGGTTTGCCCGGGCTGAAAATGGACCAGCATATCGCCTTCCCCGAAGGGGAAATCAAACATATTCCGAACACTTCTTATTATCTTAAAAATGAGAAGTTTACCGTGGAGTTTTATTCGGAGGAGGACATGCCCGAGGAGTTCCGGAACCAAGGAAAGGTGCTCCCGAAACTGTTCAACACGAAAGCAACGCTTTACCACTGCACGGCGGATTGCGATGACCCGACCAAAGAGCCGAAGCTAGAAGTCGTCGCCCAACATGACATTCAGGTCAACGACCCGCTGGATTACAAAGGGCTCAAGGCGTATCAATTCGATTACGATTTGACGCCGGTCCTGCGATCGGTCAGCCCGTCGCTCGTCGATGCCAAAACGGGCAAGGAGCTGGGCAAATTCAAGCTGGACATCAAAAATCCGCAGCGGAATTACACCGCAGGCGATTATTCGCTGGAACTGAAAGAGAAATACAATGATTTCGGACTGGACGAAAACGGAAGGCCCGTAACGAAAACTCCGAATCCGAACGCGCCTGCATTCCTCTTTTTGATCAAAGGGCCGAATCTGCCGGCTTCGGGCATGCAATACATCTATTTCCCCAAGCAAATCGATAAAGAGCGCTTCCAGCAGGACGCCATCAACGAAAAGATGAACGGCGGCGCGCCGCCGCTGATGCTTGACGTGAAGGGAATGGAAAACGTCGACTTTTCCATGTCGACGACGTACCTGAACATCCGGGTGGACAAAGTGATGCCGTTTATCTGGATCGGCGCGGCCATCGTGATGATCGGGCTCGTGCTCGGCTTTTATTGGCAGCATCGCCGGATTTGGCTGCGGATCGACGACGGCGTGCTGACGCTCGGAGCGCATACGAACAAAAACTGGTTCGGCATTCGCCGCGAAATCTCGGCCATTTTGAAAAAAATGAATTTGGACGTGGACGAAAAGTCCCTGGATAACGGAGGAAAACACGCATGAATGATTTGTTATCTATCAGCAGTAATATGTTTGTCGTCGCCTTTTTCCTCTACTGCGCGGCATTCATATTATTCGCTGTCGCCCTGATGGGCCGCAGGTGGAGCAACCGGGACCCGGTCGCCCATTCGAAAAAGTGGGGCAAAATCGCCTTCATCGGATCCGCGCTTGGCTTCATTTTTCATCTGATCTTTTTCGTGACGCGCTGGATCGGAGGGGGACATATCCCGGTCAGCAACATGTACGAATTTATGTCCTTCCTGTCGATGATGGTGATGTTTGCGTTTACCGTGGTCTACTTGATCTATCGAAAAACGCTGCTTGGACTGTTTGCGGTGCCGATTTCCATCATTATTATGGCATACGCCGCCGTATTCCCGCAGGAAGTGCAGCCGCTGATTCCTTCGCTGCAATCGTACTGGCTGAAAATTCACGTCACGCTGGCAGCGGCGGGCGAATCTTTCTTCGCCATCGGTTTTGCGGCAGGCTTCATGTATTTGATCCGTACCGTCGATTTCAAAAGCAAGGATAAAAAAGCGAAAAGGCAGCAGCGCTGGGTCGAGGTCGTATTTTTTTCCGTCATTCTCGTTATTTCCTTTATCGCGACCGTATTTATTTTCCGTGCGGCCGGCTACGAATCCGTGTTTACCCAAACGAAGGTAACCGGACAGCCCGGTGCAGAGCAAACGGTCACGCAAACGGTGTCGTACAAGCTTCCGCCGATCGTCGGACCGTACCAAAGCAAAGTCGTCAGCTACGAACCGTTCCTCGGCATGACGAAGCCGCTCTTTAACGCGCCGTCCTGGATGAACGGGGTCAACGCCGGACGCAAATTCAATACGATCATCTGGTCCTTCATCACCGGCATCATTTTGTACGCCGTGTTGCGCCTGATCGCTCGCAAGCCGCTTGGCCGGGCGGCGTCGCCGATGATGGAAGGGATCGATCCGGACGATCTGGACGAAATCAGTTACCGTGCCATCGCCATCGGCTTCCCCGTATTTACGCTGGGCGCCTTGATATTCGCGATGATTTGGGCTGAGATCGCCTGGGGAACGTTCTGGAGCTGGGACCCGAAAGAAGTATGGGCGCTCATATGCTGGCTGTTCTACAGCGCATACCTGCATCTCAGACTGTCCCGCGGCTGGCAGGGCGGCAAATCCGCTTGGCTGTCGGTCATCGGTTTCCTGGTCGTCATGTTTACGCTCGTCGGGGTCAACCTCGTCATTGCAGGCCTGCACTCTTACGCGGGCGTGGATTGAGCATATCGCCAAGACGAATAACGCAGTTGCAAGAAAATCCGTTTCCTCATTTGAAAGTTGGATGTCGAAGCGGATTTTCGCTATAATTGTCCCTATAAGGGTATGTTTTTCGCATAATTTGGGATGCTGCAAATCCGGCTTCGGCCGTTCCTTTTTTTGCGCCATTCCTGAACTAAAAGGGGTTGTTGTCTAATGTCAGAGCATGCAAATCGGATACTGGTAGTGGACGATGAAGAGCGGATTCGCCGTCTGTTGAAAATGTATCTGGAGAAAGAAGGATACGAGGTGGAAGAGGCGGAAGACGGGGAGACCGCGCTCCGCAAAGCCGCCAATCAGGATTACGGACTTATTTTGCTTGATTTGATGCTTCCCGGGATGGACGGCATGGAGGTCTGTTCCCGTTTACGACAGTTAAAATCCACGCCGGTACTGATGCTGACGGCCAAAGGGGAGGAAATCAACCGCGTGCAAGGGTTCGAGGTCGGGGCGGACGATTACGTCGTGAAGCCGTTCAGCCCAAGGGAAGTGATCTATCGGGTGAAAGCGATTCTCCGGCGCGCTTCGGCAACGGCGTATTTGTCCAAAGACAGCAATTCCAGCAACAACATCGTGTTCCCTCATTTGGTCATCGAGCATGACGCGCACCGGGTGACGGCAAGCGGGCATGAAGTCAGCCTGACGCCAAAGGAATACGAGCTGCTGCATTATCTTGCGGTATCGCCCGACAAGGTGTTTTCGCGGGAAGAACTGCTTAAGGATGTGTGGAATTACGAGTTTTTCGGCGATTTGCGCACCGTCGACACGCACGTGAAACGATTGAGGGAAAAGCTGAACAAGGTATCCCCGGAATCCGCCGCGATGATTACAACCGTATGGGGCGTCGGTTACAAGTTAGAGGTGCCAAAGTAACGTGAACTTCTGGACATCGCTGGTCGGAAAACTGTGGGCGACGATCATTTGCCTGGTTGCCTGCATACTCATCATTTTAGCCTTGTTTCTGCTCCCGTACATCGACACGAATTTTTCGAACAATTCCGGAGATATCAAACGTTTGTTTACGTACACGGCCATCATCGGTTTTTCGATGACGACGTTTTTTGCCCTGTTTCTGCTCACCAAAATCACGCAGCCGATGCAAAAGCTGATCAGCGCGACGGAGGCCATCAGCAAAGGCGAATACAGTACCCGCCTATCGATTGTGACCAGCGACGAAATCGGCAAGCTGGCCAATACGTTTAACCATATGGCGGCCGAGCTGGAGGACAATATCCGCAACCTGAATCAGGAGAAGGAACATTTGGCGAGCGTCCTGCGCAGCATGAGCGATGCCGTGATCACGATCGATACGTCGGGACGCATCATTTTGACGAACCCGCCGGCCCAGAAGCTTATTCCGAAGTGGAGGGACATCGATTGGGATATGGAGCAGGAGGGCGAATTGGAAGGCAATGCGGAGGAAAAGGTGCCGAAGCCGCTGCTCGACCTGTTCGAACGCATGCTGAAGGAAAGCGCGGACGTCAGCGCCGACGTCCATGTCAAACAAGGGGTATGGTCGGTGCATATGGCGCCGCTATATGCCGAGAACGATATCCGCGGAGCGGTGGCGGTGCTGCGGGATATTACGGAAAAAGTGAAGCTGGAGAAAATGAGGCAGGACTTCGTGGCCAACGTTTCGCATGAAATCCGGACGCCGCTTTCGATGATGCAGGGATACAGCGAGGCGCTTCTGGACGGCATGGCCGCTTCCCCGGAAGAAAGCCAGGAGCTGATCCAGGTCATCCATGACGAATCGCTGCGGATGGGCCGTCTCGTGAAGGATCTGCTCGATCTGGCCCGAATGGAAGCGGGGCATACGGACATCCAGCGCAGAAGGGTGGACGTCAACGAAATGCTCGAACGCGTGTACCGGAAATTCTCCGTTCGGGCCAAAGAAAACGGGATCGAGCTTATTTACGATAAAAAAACTTCCGACTTGGTGCTTGAGGCCGCGGACGAAGACAAACTCGAGCAGGTGCTCACGAATTTGCTGGACAACGCGTTCAGGCACACGCCGGGAGGCAAACAGATCCGGATCGTGGCCGACAGGACGGAGGCGGGCCCCGCTTCCGAACTCCTCATCAAAATCGAAGACGAAGGGGCGGGAATCCCGAGCGAGGATCTGCCTTACGTTTTCGAGCGGTTTTATAAGGCGGACAAGGCGAGGGTCAGAGGAACGTCGAACGGTACGGGGCTCGGCCTTGCGATCGTCAAAAGCATCGTGGACGCGCACGACGGAACCATCCGCGTTTCGAGCCAGATCGGGGAAGGAACCGTATTCTCGATACGGCTTCCTGTCGAAAACGATAAAGCTTGATCAAAAGGCAAGAAACACCTCAAACCGGGGTGTTTTTTGTTGAAGTTGCGAGATAAATCTTGTTCAACGTGGAACAAATGAAAAGCGCATGCCTTTTGGATCGGGCATGCGCTTTTGTTGTGTTTCGCGTTAGATTTTTATTACAGCGTGATTTCGATCGCGCTGTTTAATCCCGGCAGCGTTGTCAGCTGCGTCAGCACGTCTTTTTGCACGGCTTTATCGACCGTCAGGATCATGATGGCTTCCCCGCCGATAATTTTGCGGCCGACCTGCATCGAAGCGATGTTGACGTCGTTTTGGCCGAGCAGGGTGCCGACGCTTCCGATCATGCCCGGTTTGTCATGATGGGAGATGAGGATTTGATGCCCTTCCGGCGCGACATCCACCGGGAATTTGTTGATTTGCACGATCCGTTCGCCGTAACCGTTCAACAGCGTTCCTGCGACAAGTGTTTCTTCGTTGTTTTGCGTTTTCAGCGTCACCGTGAGCAGGTTGGTGAAGCCTTTGGATTTCGACGCTTGCGTGACGACGACGTTGATGTCGCGGGATTTGGCGAGATGCATGCAGTTGACGATGTTGACGTTTTCGCTGCCGAGATGATGCGCCAGCACGCCTTTAACGATGTACCGGGTCAACGGAAGCGTGTCAACGTCGGACAATGCGCCCGCGTAGTCGACGTGAATTTCGTTTACGGCCTGGTTGGCGGATTGGGCCGCGAAGCTTCCCAGCTTTTCGCCGATCGAAAAATAAGGCTGCAGGCGGCTCATGACGCTGGCGGCGACCGGAGGCATGTTGACCGCGTTTTTGAACGGCTCGTTCCGCAAGATGTGAAGCACTTCTTCGGATACGTCGATCGCTACGTTCTCTTGGGCCTCCACGGTCGAAGCGCCAAGATGCGGCGTAACGATAATTTTCGGATGGTTCAGGAACGGGTGATCCTGCTGCGGCGGTTCGCTTTCAAACACGTCGAATGCGGCGCCGGCAACGATGCCTTCGTCGATTGCTTCCACCAGGGCGCGTTCGTCGATGATGCCGCCACGGGCGCAGTTGACGATGCGCATGCCTTTTTTCATCACTTCGAACTGGGGACGGGAGATCATATGGCGCGTATCCGGCGTCAGCGGCGTATGCACGGTCATGAAATCCGCGTTCCGCACGATGTCGTCGACGGAGGCGAGCTTGACCTCCATTTTTTCCGCCCGCTCTTGGGTCAGGAACGGATCGAACGCCAAAATGTTCATGCCAAACGCTTTGGCGCGTTTTGCGACTTCGCTGCCGATCCGGCCCATGCCGAGCACGCCCAGCGTTTTGTTGCGAAGTTCGACGCCAAGGAACGATTTGCGGTCCCAAACGCCACCGATCGTTTTGGCGTAGGCTTGCGGAATGTGGCGGGCAAGGGCCATCATCATCGCAAACGTGTGCTCGCATGTGGTGATGGTGTTGCCGTCCGGAGCGTTAATGACGATAATGCCGCGTTTGGTTGCCGCTTCCAGGTCGATGTTGTCCACGCCGACGCCGGCGCGGCCGACCACTTTCAGCTTGGTGCCGGCCTCCATGATTTTTTCGGTGACCCGCGTCTGGCTGCGGACGAGCAGGGCGTCGTATTCTCCGATAATTGCTGCAAGCTCGTCTTCGCCAAGGCCCGTCTTTTTCTCTACCTGGACATCGGCGGCGTCCATCAACTGCTGGATTCCCAGATCGCTGATCGGATCCGATACTAATACTTTAAACATGGTTTCTTCCTCCTTTAATCTGTAAAACAAAAAATAAAATATGATTGAAGGGATGCTTCCCGAAAGAAGCATGCCCATAAAACACGTGAAAAGGATGTTTCGGATACGGCTGCAACGTTAAAGAATGCAATTCGGCGCTGTATTCCAAAAGCAACGCGGTACTGTGTAAAAGAATACATGTATAACGCACCGCGGATTCAAGCCGCAAGGGACGCTGAACGGACTTGCAATCGATACTGAACAGACTTGCGAAGAGGAGCATATAACAAAAAAACTCTCAATCCGCACACTACTTGCGTAGCAAGGGACGAGAGTTGTTCGTGGTACCACCCTAATTCACCGCCGGATTTGACGCCGGCAGCCTCAGAGGCCATGGTAAAGGCCTATTTGATAACGGAAATTACCCGGCTGCACCTACTGTAAAGTTCAATGCAGCTTCTCTGGAACGCTGAAGACGTCTTGCCCGCCACCGGTTTGCACCAACCACCGGCTCTCTGAAGGCATTCAAGGGTCTTTTTTCCTTCATCGGTTTTGACTCGATAATTTTTTTCATAATGTATCATGGCCCCGCGGCTGCTGTCAATAGGAAAACTCGGGCTTCTTGAATCTTTTGCGCGAAATCTGATATGATTTTGATGGTGTTTCATGGCGTTTTTTCATAGGCTCTATCATACCCTATCGTCACATGGCGCAGCTTTGGAGGCGGCGATTTCCCGAACGCGACAAAATGCGATATGATAGAGGTGAGGGCGAACGAACTTTGTAGCTAAATTAAACGACAGGCAGGCAAAAGATGAAAAAATTCAAATTCCGTGCGCCTAAACTGAAACAGGCCACTCCCGATCAGCTGACGGACCGTCTGCTGCTGATCAATCTGTACCTCACCCAAGGACTTACCTTCATTATCGGAATCATTTGGATATTGTTTCAGAGAAGAAATCCCCTGGAGCTGTTTGCCGTACAGCCGGGATCCTATTTTTGGGCGTGGGGCCTCGGCCTTGCGGCCGTGATGTTTCTGATCGATTTTGCGGTGTCCCGGATTACGCCCGAGGAAGTCATGGATGACGGAGGAATCAACCATTTGTTGTTCCGGAAGCGTCCCGTTTGGCATATCATATGCATAGCCGCCGTCGTCGCGGTATGCGAGGAGCTGCTGTTCAGGGGCGCAGTACAGCATTCGTTCGGCCCTTATTGGACCAGCATCCTGTTCGCGGCGATCCATGTCCGTTATCTGCGGCATTGGATACCGACGGCCTGGGTATTCCTAAGCAGCTATGGGCTGGGTTACATCTACATACATTCGGGCACGCTGCTTGCCCCGGTGGTATGCCATTTTGCCATCGACTGCATTTCCGGTTTGGTCATACGATTTCGGAGGGAATCATGAGTACTGAGTTAAGCAGAGTCAAAACGTATAAAAGCCGAAAAAAAAACGCTAGAAAAAAGCCCCCCTTGCCGGCGCAGGACGGCAATCAACCGGTCGCCGGAACGTCGCGCCGGGAGCGCTTGAAGACTGCGGGGGCGACCTTAAGCAGGGTGAAGGCAAGGAAAGAGCGAAGCGAAGCTCCCAAGCCGGAGGAGGAAGTACGGGAACAAAGCGCCCCGTTCGAGCCGACGGGTTCGTTCCGCTCCCGGTCTGCAAGGCATAAAGCAGGACACGAAAGAGTTCAAAACGCGGGGGGAGAAGAAGATGGCACTCCGAGCCGAACCGACAAATACACCTCCAGGAAAATCGTCGTCAGCAAATATTTTACGAATTCGCTCTTTTTCCTTTTCCTGGTCCTGACGATGTTTTTGGTGTATTGGGGAGTCAAAGGCGCCCCTCCGCTGGAGGATCTGTGGTAACGGCAGCGCTCCTGTGGAGCGCCGGCCTGATCGCGGCCTGCTGCGTCCTGCTTTTTGCAAGGATGTCCTATGAAGCGAGGATGCACGCGGTCACCCGTTCAGAGGTAAAGCTTGAAAGATTGCCGGAGGCGTTCGACGGAAGCCGGATTTTTTTTATTTCGGATATTCATAAACGAAAGCTTTCGGAATCGTTTTTACGGACGATGGAGGGGGAAGCCGACTGGGTGATCCTGGGCGGCGACATCATGGAAAGGAACGTGCCGCTCGATCGCGTGCGGGAAAATTTGAAGCTTCTGTCGCGGATCGGCCCGATGTACGCGGTATACGGCAACCATGACCTGAAGGCCGACCCTGCGGGTTTGGACGCTGCGCTGAAAGAAGCCGGAGGCAGGCTGCTGAGGAACGAAAACGTCTTGCTGGAACGGGCGGGCGACCGCATCCTTCTTACCGGCGTGGACCAGCCGCTTCAAAAGCGCGACGGGTACCCCGGGCTTCCCGAGTTGCCTCCGGGGACTTCGGATCTTTGCCGGATCGTCGCCGTTCATGATCCCGTCTGGATCCAGCACGTGCCCGAAAAGCCGGCGGACCTGATTCTTGCAGGACATACCCACGGGGGGCAAATCCGTTTTCCGTTTCTCGGCGCGCTTCGGCTGAACCGGTTTTACCGCAAATACGATTGCGGATGGTTCCGGTGGTACCAGCCCGGGGCGGAGGTTCAAAGGCCCCAAATGCTGATCAGCCGCGGATTCGGCAACCGGCGGGTAACGCTTCGTTTATGCTGTCCTGCCGAAATGCATCTTATTCGGCTTCGCAGGGCGATCCCTGATCAAACCGAGGCATAAAGCCGATACGTCAAAAAGGCGCTTCTCGCCGGCACAACCGGGAGAAACGCCTTTTTTTGGTTTTTTAGCGCATTTCAAGCTCGATGCTGCGCGGGTCCACGAAGGAGTAGCCTTTGCTTTCCAGCTTGGTCAAAAGCTCGTCCAGCGCTTCGGCCGTCCACGGGAGCTCATGCATCAAGATATTGCTGCCGGCGTGAAGCTGGTCCATGACGTTTTGGATGACCTGTTGGGGGTTGTCCTTTCCTTTGGATTTCATCGTCCAATCCAGGGATCCGTTGGACCAGGTCATGTAGAGGAGGCCGTTTTCCTTGGCGACCTTTTTGCCGACATCGCCGCCTTCGCCGAAGGGCGGGCGGAAAAATACCGGCGCTTCTCCGATCGTGGCTTTCACGATGTTTTGCACGTCTTCGATTTGCTGCCTTACTTTCGCTTCGGGCTCCTTCCGCAGGGAGATATGGTCCCAGCTATGGTTGCCGACGATTTGGCCGCGATCGTGGATCAGCTTCAGCAATTCGGGATTTTCTTTTACCCGGTAGCCGTTGACGAAAAAGATCGCTTTGGCGTGATGCTTGTCCAGTGTATCGATCAAACCGTTGATCCATTCCGCTTTTTTCGGACCGTCGTCGAACGTGAGCAGCACGACCTTTTTCTCCGTCCCTTCATCGTTAGGCACGATGTTGTAGGCTTTGTTCATGTGGTACTTCAGCGGAACGGCCGCCGGGGCAGCGTCGTTTGCGCTTTCCCCAACTGTGGGTTGGCCCGAGCCGCTGTTTCCCTGCTCCGCGCCCGTTTCGCCTGCAACCTGATTCTCCCCGTTTCCGTTTGGCTTCGCCGGCGCTTTTTCTTTTGTTTCGTCCTGCTGCTGTACCGCCGTTTTGGCGTTTTCGGTGGCCGCCTCGTCTTTTCCTCCGCATGCGCTGAGGAGCAGCGCCGTCAAAAGAAGCAGCGCAGCCGTTTTTCTTACCATTATTTCATCTCGCTTTCCTGTTTTTTTGCCGCATGAGCATGCCGTGATCCGCGAACACTAGACTTGATTTTATCACATAAGGAGGTTGTAATTGTGAATACTTCGTCATTTATAAGCGGCGTTTTGATTGGTGCGGCGGCAACTGCCCTCGTCTCCAGAAGCAGAGGCAACATCACTTCCGCCATCGCCAGCAACGCGGGCAAAATGATGGACATCGGCTCGATCGGTTCCATCGGCATGAACAACCATGAATCCCGTTATTCGGAACCCCATTCCAAGGTCGAAAGCATGAAGCAAATCAATGAATTCATCAACAGCAATCCCGACGTAAAAAGGGAAGTGGATTCGATTCTGAAGGAGACAAACACCGTCATTCCGGGCTTGTAAACGATTGAAAAACCATAAGAATCATTTTTGGGGCGACAGTGCCCAAAATGATTCTTTTTTTGTCTATTTTACAGCGTGCATTTTGAGTTATATAATGATAACATACTTACATAGAACTATTTTCAGCACACCATTATGGGAGACATCATAATTTGTTATAACATTGCTTACAGAGGAGGATCCTGTCATGAAAATAGAACGATTAAGCTCAGATAAGATACGGATTTTCCTCACGTTCGACGATTTGAGTGAGCGAGGAATTCAGAAGGAAGACATGTGGAAGGAACTTCCCAAAGTCCACGAGCTGTTCACCGAAATGATGGATCAGGCCTACAATGAACTCGGTTTTGACGCAACCGGACCGCTCGCCGTGGAAGTTTTTGCCCTTCCCGCTCAAGGCATGGTCGTCATCGTGACCCGCGGAAAATATGATTATCAGCACTACAGCCACTTAGGGGAAGATGAGCTCCCCGAGGAAGTGTACGAAATGGAAGTCACTTTGGAGCAAAGCGACACCATCGTTTACGCGTTCGGCGATTTTGAAGTGCTGATCGAAGCAGCGCATGTTCTTGGCGGTCACATCACCGAGGAAGGCCGTCTTTATCATTATAGAGATAAATGGATTTTGTTTATCGATCCGGACAACGTCGATTCCGGCAAGCTTCCTTCGCTGATCGCCGTTTTGGCGGAATTCGGGGAAGCCGCTTCCTATACGGAAGCGGTCCTCGAAGAATACGGCAAGGTGGTTATGCCGGAAAAAGCCATTGCAACGATCCGTGAACATTTCAAAAGACAGGACTAAAGCTTGTCATCCCATGGGCATTCCTTTGCTTCATGGGATGAATTGCGTTTAATTCATACGGTATTTTAATCAGAAAAAGGGGGAAAAACGGTGCTTTGGTTTTCGGTTATAGCTTCGGCGTTGGCGCCGGGTCTCGCCCTTTTGACGTATTTTTACCTGAAGGACAGATATGAGCAGGAACCACTCATGATGGTCGTCAAAGTGTTCGTGCTCGGTTTTTTGATCGTCGTGCCGGTGATGATTATCCAGCGGGGGATGACCGGCGGGTTTGGCGGCAATCCATACGTGGAGTCCTTTGTCATATCGTCTTTCGTCGAGGAATTTCTGAAATGGTTCGTGCTGTACCATATGATCTACAACCATACCGAGTTCGACGAGCCTTATGACGGCATCGTATACGCGGTGGCGATCTCGCTCGGTTTTGCGACCGTCGAAAACGTCATGTACGCCTGGTACAGCCACGCATCGATCGGCGCGATGTTCCTCAGGGCGCTGCTCCCGGTTTCCGGACACGCGATGTTCGGCGTCATGATGGGGTATTACCTCGGCCGGGCCCGTTTTTCCGAAGGCGCGAAAGCCAAACGTTTTCTGGTGTATTCCATGGTTATTCCGTGGTTCTGGCACGGCGTGTACGACCTGATTTTGGCGACCATGACTCAATATTGGATTTGGTTCATCGTTCCGCTGATGGCCTTTTTATGGTACGGAGGCATGGGGAAGGTCACCCGGGCCAACAACCGCTCTCCTTTCCGTTTCCTTAAACGCGAGGAAGAGGTTAATATGTGACGAAAATGGGCACACTTGATCCTATGAACTTCCATTTCTGGAAATTTATTTGATCGGGGGGTGCTTTTTTTTGCGCGTAAAAGTGACGATCGTGTGCAAGCAGTGCGGAGAGCGCTTTGTTTTGCGGGGCAAAAGGGATCGGGGCCGGATCGAGACCGGATTTAAGCAATGCCTTTGCAACAACAAAAACCATTTCGACATCGAAGAGCTCCCGCTTTAACCGGCACAGAAAAATGGCGCTTACCGCTGCCAATTGATGCATAAGACTCCTTTCTTCTTGTCAAACTAACAGCAGCAACCAGTAGAGTGATCCATCAGCCGTTATGAAAGCGAAAAGCTTGGTTTGATCGGTTCAGCTGAAGAAAGGAGACTTAAAGCAATTATGTACAAGCGGTTAAGCGCTGTTTTGTTTCCCATCGTGACTCTCCTGATGATCGGCGCATTTGTGTGGGGGTACCAGGAGAACCAGGAAAAAAACTCGATTTTGATTAAAGCCGAAAACCAATATCAGCGTGCGTTCCACAACTTGTCTTACCACATGGACCGGCTCCACAGCGAGCTTGGCAACACGCTGGCCGTCAGCTCTTCCTCCAATGCGATGCACCGCAAAGGGCTTATCAACGTCTGGAGGCTGACGAGCGAAGCCCAAAACGAGATCAACCAGCTTCCGCTGACGATGCTCCCGTTCAATAAAACCGAGGACTTCTTGTCCCGGATTTCGAACTTCTCGTATCAGACGTCGATGCGCAATCTCGAAAAGGAACCGCTCAGCAACGAAGAACTGCAAAACCTGAAAGTGTTGTACAAAAACTCCGGCGAGATCACCAAACATCTGCAAGACGTCCAAAGCAAGGTGATCAGCAACCGCCTGCGCTGGATGGACGTGGAAAGCGCCATGGCGTCCGAAGAGAAGCAGATGGACAACACGATCATCGACGGCTTCAAAACCGTCGACAAGCGCGTCGGCGAATACCCGGAATTAAACTGGGGCCCGGCCGTATCGAGCATCTACGACAAACGGTCCGTCAAAATGCTTTCCGGCACGGCGGTATCGCAGGAAGACATCAAACGCAAAGCGGTTAAGTTCGCGGATGCCGGTGCGGGAGCGTCCGTCCAGGTAACCGAAAACGGCAAGGGAACGGACTGGGAATCGTACACCGCAACCGTGAAGGCAAAAAATCTGCCGGCCGTCGTTTCGATGGATTTTACGAAAAAGGGCGGGCTTCTGATCAGCTACCACGACAACCGCAAAATCGGACACAAGGCGGTGACGATGGAGCAGGCCAAAGCAAACGCCGACCAGTTCCTCAGCAAAAAGGGTTACAAAGGCATGACGGCCGTCACCGCCGACCAATACGGGAATATGGGGAACCTGACCTATGTGAGCACGCAGGACGGCGTCCTGATCTATCCTGAAAAAATCACGGTTCGCGTCGGTTTGGACAACGGCGAAGTGACGGGGTTCCAGGCCAGCGATTACGTTTATGAGCATAAAGAGGGCAAGCGCAACTTGGCAAAACCGAAAATGGGCATCGCCGAAATCCGAAAAAAATTGAATCCGGAATTCAAGGAAACCTATCACCGGCTGGCGCTCATCAAGGACGATTTGGGCAAGGAAACGCTTTGCTACGAAATCGGGGGCAACATCAACGGTTCAAGATACCGGATGTACCTGGACGCGAATGACGGGTCCGAAAAAATGGTGGAGGAGCTGAAATCCTCCGACCGCCAGGCTGCAGTCCGGTAAAATAGACTTTTATACCCGCCTAACGAAGGGGCCTTTTGAGAAAAAAGGCTCCTTTTTTGCTGAAATAATACGCGTACCTGAGACAAAAGACATGGTATAATCAGGGCATGCGGTACATTTTTAAGTTGGCGGTGAACGTTTTTGTATCCGAAAATTAATGACTTATTGATGATTAGCGTAGATTCGGGAGACGAAAAAGAAACGAGGGTGGAATATAAATCCAGAATCGCCGACATGGACGAGGACTCGATTCTCATCGAAGTTCCGATCCGGGAAGGAGGAGGGCAGCTTAAAAAGCTGTTCGTCGGGGACGAGCTGTCCATCTATTTTATGACCGACGGCGGCGTCAAGAACTACTTCAATTCCTATGTGACCGGGTTCAAGCAGGACGTGATCCGGATGGTGAGGATCCGAAAGCCCGACCCCGACTCGATCGGCAAAATCCAGCGGCGCAGCTTTTTGCGGGTAAACGGAGAACTCGAGGTGGCCGTCAGGATGGATAACGACCGGCGTTTCCTGACCCATACCGACGATATCGGGGGAGGCGGAATATCTTTTTACTGCGAACCGGAACATCGCGTGGCGGAAGGGGACAGGATGTCCTGCTGGGTGCTGGTGCCCTATAAAAACGGAAGCCTTGAGCATGTGCCGTTCGAAGGCGAAATCGTCAGGATCAAAGCGCTGGATAACGGCCGCAAAATCGTCATGGCCAAATTCACGACGATCGCGGACATCGAACGGCAGAAGCTGATCAGATACTGCTTCGAACGCCAACTTGACTTCAGGCGGTAAGCCCTGTTTGCAAGATAAGCAAGATCCTGAATAAAACGGGCCGTTTCCGGACACAGTAATAGGAAAAATCCGGGAGACTTGCCATGATGAACGAAAAAGAACAAGTTGAGCATTATGTGCGGCTGTTCGAACGGCTGTGCGAACAAACGGGGAAATGGACGAAAATTTTGCTCGTTTTTTTGATCGCCGCGCTCGTCTTTTTTCAGGCCGCTCTGCACATCCATTCCCTTCGTCCGCTGATTTCTCCGGTGGACCGATTGGACGGAATACCGATAAAAGAGCGAAATGTAAAGGATTGGCATCCATGAACCGAAGGGTGTTTTTTGCATCAGTGTAGGTTGTGTGGTATAATTTTCACAGCGCAGGCAATGCCTGCTTTTTTCTTGAGTGATCGAAGAGGCGTTAGCTCGGGCTGAAGCCGCTTTTGGATCGCAGGGGGAGTCGGGCTGGCAAGCCGCGTTCCCGCCGCTCTATAACATTTCTTATGCTTATGATTTGAGGAGGAATGCCCCTTTGAGTAGGCAGGGGACGGAGAACAACATGAAGATCAATATCGCGATTGATGGACCTGCCGGGGCGGGAAAAAGCACGATTGCTCGATTGGTGGCCAAAGAGCTGTCCTACATATATGTGGATACCGGCGCGATGTACCGGGCCGTGACCTGGTATATGCTGAAGCATGGAATCAAGCCGGAATCTTCGGCGGAAGTGCTGCGTCATGCCCAAGCGTTGGAGATCGAACTTCTTCCGGGGGCCGACGGGCAAAAGGTGCTGGTGGACGGCCAAGACGTGACGGGGTTCATACGCTCGCTCGAAGTCAACGGCACGGTATCGCAATACGCGCAAATCGAAGGGCTTCGCAAGCATTTGGTAGCACTGCAGCAGCAGATGGCTGCCCGCAAAGGCGTGGTCATGGACGGAAGGGACATCGGGACGACGGTTCTGCCGGACGCCGAACTGAAGATTTTCATGACGGCCAGCGTGAAGGAACGTGCGCTCCGCCGATTCAAAGAGTTGAGTGATGCGCAGGGCTTGACCTTGGAGCAGCTGGAAAAGGATATTTCCGAACGCGATCGTTTGGACGCAGAACGCGAAATTTCGCCGCTGCGCTGCGCGGATGACGCTATCGTGCTGGATACGACGCATATGGACATCCCTCAGGTCGTCGACACGATCGTTTCCTATTGCAAAGCGCAAACGAACTCTTAAGGATGGGGAGAAGGAAGCATGTTTTATGAGTTTTGCCGGGGGCTTTTGCGGGGGATTTTCGCCGTGGCTTACCGTCTTGAGGCAACGGGGGATGAGAACATCCCGAAGGAAGGCGGAGTGCTGCTCTGCTCGAACCATATCAGCGTCCTGGACCCGATCACGGTGGGCATCAGAATCAAGCGTAAAATCAAATTCATGGCCAAGGCCGAGCTGTTTAAGGTGCCCGTGCTCGGACCGATCATCACGAAGCTGGGTGCGTTTCCGGTCAAACGCGGAGGCGTCAGCAAGGAATCGATCAAAACATCCCTCACCATTTTGCGTAACGGCGAAATGATGGGCATTTTCCCGGAAGGCACGCGACATTCCGATAGCGGAGCGGCCAAAAAGGGCGCAGCGACTTTTGCTCTGCGAAGCGGGGCTGCAGTCGTGCCTGTCGCCATTGTCGGCGATTACAAGCTTTTCCGGAAAATGAGAGTGATATACGGCGCTCCGTTGGATTTAACCGAATTCAAGGAAATGGAGTCCGGGGAAGCGGTGGAAGCGGTCACGGACAATATCATGTCGCGCATCCGCGAGATGCAGAAGACCGGGAAGCCGACGGTGAAGTAAGCGCCGGTGCATGAATGCAAGCACTTATTGGAAAGATATGATCACAACTGTTTTCAAGTTTTGAACTCTGCGTCAGCAGGTTTGAATAAATGGTTTTTTTGAATTGAGGAGGGTATTGACATGTCGGAAGAAACAAAAAATCAAGAAGCAGAAGTAACTCAGGAGGAAATGGACCAAATCGTATCCTTGAAAAAAGGGGACACCGTAAAAGGTTCGATCGTCAAGCTGGAAGATAACCAAGCTTATGTAAGCATTGGATATAAATACGACGGTGTGATCCCGATCCGCGAACTGTCTTCGGTTCATCTGGACAACGCGTCGGACGCGGTTCAGATCGGACAGGAGGTAGAATGCAAAGTGGTCAGCATCGATGACGAAAAAGAAAAACTCGTTCTTTCCAAACGCGCGATCGACAGCGAAAACGCTTGGGAAGAGCTCGAAAAACACTTTGAAGCGCAAGACGTGTTCGAAGTCACCGTGGCTGACGTCGTGAAAGGCGGATTGGTTGCGGACGTGGGCGTGCGCGGATTCATTCCGGCTTCCATGGTAGAGCGTCATTTCGTTGAAGATTTCAGCGACTACAAAGGACGCACGCTGCGCGTGAAGGTGAAAGAAATCGACCGCGAGAACAACAAGGTGATCCTTTCCCAAAAAGACGTGCTCGACGAAGAATTCGAAGCCAACAAACTGAAAGTGATGTCCGAACTTCAAGAAGGCCAAGAGCTTGAAGGTACGGTACAGCGCTTGACCCAATTCGGCGCATTCGTTGACGTAGGCGGCGTAGACGGACTGGTTCACGTGTCCGAAATGGCATGGAACCATGTCGAAAAACCTTCCGACGTCGTATCCGAAGGGGATAAAGTCAAAGTCAAAGTTCTGAAAGTAGACCCTGAAAAAGGAAAAATCAGCCTCAGCATGAAAGCGGCTCAGCCTGGTCCTTGGGATACTGCTGCAGAAAAATTCCATACAGGCGATGTGGTAACAGGCGAAGTCAAACGTCTGGTGACCTTCGGTGCATTTGTTGAGCTTGCTCCAGGAGTCGAAGGACTTGTTCATATTTCCCAAATTTCTCATAAACACATCGGCACCCCGCATGAAGTCCTGAAAGAAGGACAAGAAGTTCAAGTGAAAATCCTTGACATCAACACCGCTGAAAAACGCGTGAGCCTCAGCATCAAGGAAACGGAAGAAGCTCCGGCTCCTGCTCCTAAAGCGGACAGACCGGCAAAAAGCGGCGGAAACCACAAGGATGAGCTTAAAGACAATCCTAACGTATCTCTGAGCAACCAAGGTCTCAGCATTACGCTTGGGGAACGTTTTGGAGACAAACTGAGCAAGTTCAAGTGATGACCACCGTCTCGGAAGCAAAAAAACGGCGAACCCTTCATCGGGTTCGCTTTTTTGCTTTCATGTCATGCGCAAAAATGTATAATAAACAGGTTCAATGGCGCATGGAATCCTGTTTCTACGGGAAAATAGGATTAATAAGACGATCCGTCCATGAAAGGTTAGCCAAAATAAGCGTTTTTTGCTATGATGATTATCGTAAGTATTGACAGGAGGAGTGAATATGGCAAGACCCGTAGTAGCTATCGTTGGCAGGCCTAACGTTGGTAAATCAACCATTTTCAATCGATTGATCGGCGACCGGCTGGCCATCGTGGAAGATAAACCGGGTATTACCCGCGACCGGATTTATGGGGTATCCGAATGGAACGGCAAAGCGTTCAGCGTCATCGATACCGGGGGGATCGAAATCGACGGCGATGACGTCATTTTGAAATCCATCCGCATGCAGGCCGAGCTTGCAATCGAGGAAGCGGATGTGATCGTGTTCATGTGCGACGCCAAAAGCGGGGTCACGCAATCGGACGAAGAAGTGGCCCAAATTTTGTTCCGCTCCGGAAAGCCGATCGTGCTCGCCGTGAACAAGGTGGATAACCTCAGCCGCCATGACGAAATTTATGAGTTTTACAGCCTTGGATTCGGCGACCCGATCGCGATCTCCGGCAGCCACGGAACAGGCATCGGCGATTTGCTTGATGCGATCGTCGATATATTGCCCGATCTTAGCGACGACGACTACGACGAGGACGTCATCCGCGTTGCGCTGATCGGACGTCCCAACGTGGGCAAATCTTCTCTCGTCAATGCCATTCTGGGCGAGGAACGCGTCATCGTCAGCGATATCGCGGGCACGACAAGGGATGCGATCGACACGCCGTTTGAAAAGGACGGGCAGCGTTACGTCCTGATCGATACGGCGGGGATGCGCAAACGCGGCAAAGTATACGAGACGACGGAAAAATACAGCGTCATGCGGGCCATGCGCGCCATCGAACGGGCGGACGTCGTGTTGATCGTCATCAACGGCGAGGAAGGCATCATCGATCAGGACAAGCATATTGCCGGTTACGCGTATGAAGCGGGCAAAGCATCCATTTTCGTCGTCAACAAATGGGATGTCGTCGAGAAGGACGACAAAACGATGCACCAGTTCGAGAAAAAGATCCGGGATCATTTTCTCTTCATGACGTATGCACCGATCGTGTTTTTGTCCGCCAAAACGAAGTCTCGCCTGCATAAGCTGCTGCCCGTCGTCCAGCATGTGGCCCAGCAGCATTCTCTTCGCGTGCAGACGCATCTGCTTAACGACGTCGTTTCCGATGCGGTCGCGATCAACCCTCCTCCGACGGATAAAGGAAGGCGTTTGCGCATTAACTATGTCACCCAGGTGGCCGTCAAGCCGCCGACCATGGTTGTATTTGTTAATGATCCTGAGCTGATGCATTTCTCCTATGAACGGTATTTGGAGAATAAAATACGGGGGGCGTTCGATTTTGAAGGGACCCCGATCAGGATCTTTACGCGGCGCAAATCGGATGAAAGTTAGGGGAGAATAGTTTGACATTACAGATCATCGCCATTGTACTGAGTTATTTGCTCGGCTCCGTCAGTTTCAGCGTCGTGCTGGCCAAACTTCTGAAAGGGATCGATATCCGCCAGCATGGAAGCGGAAATGCGGGAGCTACCAACACGCTGAGAATTTTGGGAAAAGGGCCGGCCATTGCCGTCCTGCTGCTTGACGTATTGAAGGGCATCGGCGCCATTTGGCTGGGCAAGTGGCTTGGGGGAGGAAACGAATGGATTCCCGCCCTCTGCGGCCTGGCTGCCATCGTCGGCCATAACTGGCCCGTGTACTTCCGTTTCCGCGGCGGCAAAGGGATCGCCACCACGATCGGCATTATGGCAACGCTCTGCTTTTTCCCGGCATTGTGCGCGGGAATCATCGCCATTTTATTGATCGTGTTTACGCGTTACGTTTCGCTCGGTTCGCTTGTATTCGTGGCGCTGACTCCTATTTCTCTGTTAGTCTTTGGTTTGATCCAAGGTTTCGACTGGCCGATTTTCTGGTCCAGTTTGGTCATTTGTTTGTTTGCCTTCTGGAGACACCGCAGCAATATCGTAAAGATCGTTCAAGGACGGGAAAACAAAATTGGCTCCGGAGGTTCCAAAGGGGGAAAGGGCATTGTCAAATAAGATAGCCGTACTGGTTGCGGGAAGCTGGGGCACCGCCCTGGCCAGCGTTCTCGCCTGCAATCACCCGAACGTGGTGATCTGGAGCCGCAGCAGCGAGCAGGTACGGGAAATCAACGAGAAGCATATGAACAGCCGGTATTTGCCTGACGCCGCGCTGCCGGCCAACCTGAAAGCGACAACGGATCTCGAAGAGGCCGTCAAGGATGCGGGGGCGGTGCTGATCGTGGCCCCGTCCAAAGCGATGCGCGAAGTGGCGCGGTCGCTGAAGGCGTATTGGCGCAAAGACATGCTGTGCATCCACGCGACGAAAGGGTTCGAAACCGAAACGCTGAAGCGGATGTCGACGGTCATTTCCGAAGAGCTTGGCATCGAAGAGGGCGACGTTGTCGTTCTATCGGGGCCGAGCCACGCGGAGGAAGTTATCCGCCGCTGCCCGACGACGGTCGTAGTGGCCTCCCTCAACCAAAAGGCCGCGGCCGCGGCGCAATATTTGTTCATGAACGCCGACTTCCGCGTGTATACCAACAGGGACATGTTAGGCGTCGAATTGGCCGGGGCGCTCAAAAACATCATTGCGCTCGGGGCCGGCATGTCCGACGGGCTTGGTTACGGCGACAATGCAAAAGCGGCGCTGCTGACGCGGGGGCTTGCGGAGATCACCCGGATCGGCGTCGAACTGGGAGCCAACCCGCTTACGTTTTCGGGGCTTGCCGGGGTCGGTGACCTGGTGGTTACTGCGACCAGCCGTCACAGCCGGAACTGGCGGGCAGGCTCGATGCTTGGCCAAGGGAAAAAGGTCGACGAAGTCCTGAACTCCATGGGCATGGTCGTAGAAGGGATCCGCACGACGCAAGCGGCCCACACGATCTCCGCCAAATACGGCGTGCAAATGCCGATCGCGGAGCAGCTGTACCAAGTGCTGTTTGAGAACAAAGATCCCCGCATCGCCGTCGAAGCCCTGATGGGCCGCGACCCGAAGACGGAAATGGAAGCCATGAAGCTCGAAACCTGGGAGCAGTGGCATAGCTGATCTTTTCACCTTTCAGGGCCAATCCTCATATATATAAGTTGAGGACTGTCGGAGGAGGGGAGAAGATGAGCAAAAATTTCCCGAAAGATGTGCTGAACGTCGTCAACAAGAAATCCGGTAAGCGCATCTCGGAAAGCCAGGTTAAGAAATTAGCCAGTACCGTAAAACCGTCCACGATGCAAAACGAGACCCAGCTCCGCCAACTGATCAAGCAAGTGTCCGCGATGGCCAACGTTCCGGTCAGCGAAGAGACGATCCAGGACATCGTGAGCGCGGTCAAAAAAAGCGGCATGAACCCGCAAAACATGGAATCGTTGATGAAATTAATGATGAAGAAATAAATCGGGTTACCCAAAATCAAAGGGCAATAAGCCTTTGAAGCCTTAAGCTTCAAGGACTTTATGCTCTTTTTTTCAGATGTCGATTTTACGTAACCCTTTTCGCTAAAAATGCGGACAAGTTTCATGCTATAATACGTCTATATATCAAGAAATGGAGAGTCAGCCTATGGATCCGATGACAAAAATGTGGGTCTCCCTGATTGCCATCCTGATCATGGGATTATCCGTGTTTTTAATTACGTTTGCCCGCACGAAAACAACCGGCATTCTTCGCGGCGCTTTATCTTTTGTGGCGTTTATTTTTATGGTGGTGGGATTTCTCGGAGGAGTGGCGGCGTTGATATGAACCCGTTCCGCATTTTTTTTGACAAAAAAAAGCCGGCAAACGAAGAGACGGTTGAACCGGAACAACGCGCAACCGCGGCTTCCGGGGAAGCCACCATGCAGCTGAAAGGACGGACGATCGAAAAAACGGTCGTGCCCGAACCGGGAAAAACGATCCTTCAGCATGCAAAGGACCATGAAATCGACTGGCAGCATATGTGCCGCCGCGGCACGTGCGCCCGCTGCAGATGTCAGGTCGTGGAGGGAGCGGAGCTGCTCGAAGAGCCGACGGAAGCCGAACTTCGGCGCCTCGACCCGGAAGAATTCGACGAAGGTTTCCGCCTTGGATGCCAGGCGGTCGTAAGATCCCCGGGAAAAATCGTAGCGCGGAACAAAACTTATTTTTAAACGGATGGTTGGATAGGAGAGTGGGACATGCAGGTTTCATCCGAACTACATCATGCGCTGCAGCAGTTATCTGAACGGTTCGGGCAAGCCGGGAATTGCTGGCTGGTCGGCGGAAGCTGCGGACTTCTGCTCCAGAACGTGCGTCTTGACGCGATGCCCCGGGATATCGACGTCTATGCGGATGATGTCCGCGTAAGCCGGCTTCACGGCCTGCTGAACGACTTGGCCGTCGACGAACCCGAAGTGAGCCGGACGGATACATATCACTCCACCCTCAGCCATTATAAGCTGGGCGATTATTTGATGGAACTGGTCGGCAGCTTTAAGGTTCATGCGTCGGGGAGCCGCTATGAGGTTCTGGTGGAAAAACTTTTGCTCCCGGAAGCCAAAACGGCTGAGATCGGAGGCTTTTCCATTCCCCTGATGCCGCTTGGACATGAATTGGTGTTTAACGTGCTTAGGGAGCGTCCCGACCGGTATCAAGCGATCGCCGCAACGATGGCAACGGATTTGGGGAGCCATATGCCGCTGCTCCGCCGCATTTTCGAAACCTGCCGGCTGTCGCGCAAGCATGCGGTGCAAATCGAAAAACTGCTCGGCTTAAGCGGAGACGGCAGCCATTTTCGCGTCGCGCCCGAGGAGCCGTTGCATGATGAAGCATGAAATTACGTTTAAGCCTTCGGGCAAAAAGACGGCCGTAAGCCCCGGCACGACGGTGCTGGAGGCTTCCCGCCGGGCGGGTGCCCCTATTCCGACGCGCTGCGGCGGCAAAATGGGCTGCCTCATGTGCAAAATCGAAGTGGACGATCAAGCCAAAGAGCAGCTGTCTCCCCCGTCGGAGGCGGAAAGCCGGAAGCTTGGTTCGTTGATCCATACAGGGATAAGGCTGGCCTGCCAGTCGAAAATTGAAGGAGCGGTGACCGTCACCATACCTGAAGACAAGCTGAAGGCCGCGATCCGCAAACAGCTGGAGGCGGCGCGGCAGCGGGATCAGGAAGACCTTTGGTGATGCCTGCCCGATTTGACATTTTCACGACATAAAGGATGATGATTGTGACTCAGGCTCATTTCGCCAAACGTTCCGGTACCCTCCGGAAAGCCGCGGCCGCCATCATGGCGGTTTTGCTTGCGGTCAGCTTGTCCGGATGTTTGTACCCGGATGAGAAAAAAAACGAAAACAGTGTGTCGTATCGCGAAAGCGTCAAACGCATCCAGTCCGCGATCGACGATTATCAAAAAGAAAAAGGTCTGCTGCCGATATTGAACGCGGACCAGGACACGCCGAAATACGAGAAATTCCGGATCGACCTGGATAAGCTGCAAAAAGAGGGATTCATCGATGAAATCCCGTCGACGGCCTTCGAGAAGGGCGGAAGCGCCTACTTCCTCATTCAGGACGAAGAAACGAAACCTACGGTCAAAGTGATGGATCTGATCACGGTCCAAAAAGTCAACGACGTACAGCGTCTCGTCAACCAATACAAGATTGCGCACGACGGGAAGCTCCCTGCCGGCGACGAAGTTTATCCGGATATTCATGCGGTGGACCCTTCGCTTGCAGGTTTGAAGGATATCGGTTTGAAAAGCGTCTATTCCGGCCAGGAGGTCCGTTTTATCATGGACCGGGCAGGCACGGTTTACGTCGACTACGCATTCGATATGATGCAGCTGATCGATAAGCAAGGCCTCAAGCCGACCCAAGAGGAGGATTTGCGGGAAGAGCTGGTGAAAGCATCGGAATACGTTCCCGTCAAATCGCTGCCGTACCGATGGTCCGGGGATGCGCCGGTAGCCGTCGCGCCCGGATCCTCGTCCAAATAACCCCATAGATTCCTATAGCCGTTGTTCCAAGCGATCCGCTTGCGAAGAGCGGCTTTTTGCATTTTTCGAGGAGGGCTTCAGAAAATCTTCTTTTAGCGGCGCTCCACGCTTTGTTTTCGCAAAATAAGTTACATAGATGGACGGCAAGGCGCATATAACTGGAAAGGATGACGAGGCCGGGCAAAGCTCGGGATCTATGGAATGGGCTAAAGAGCGGCGGAAATCGGGCGTGAACGGGCTTTAGAACACTCTCTATAGGTTAAGAGATTTTGCAAAATACCCGTCATATTGTTTTTCATAGGTACATAATATGATACTAGTCCAAATGCCTAAAGCGAGTATCGCCGCTTTGCCGTTCCAATCCGATTCTGACCCCGGCGGCGGACTACTGACGACATTGTATGGCTCCATTCCGTTGCAATGGCTCGAGGCTTCAGATGGAACACGAAGCGGGATGCTCTTAAGCATTTTTCCTTCGGAGTAAATGAGGAGGGGATCTCTTTTGGAAAAAGTGGACATTTTTAAAGACATTGCCGAACGCACCGGCGGGGACATTTACCTGGGTGTGGTCGGCGCGGTCCGAACAGGCAAATCAACGTTCATCAAGCGGTTCATGGAAACCATCGTGCTTCCGAACATCGCAAGCGAAGCCGACCGGGCACGAGCCGTGGATGAACTGCCGCAAAGCGCGGCCGGCAAAACCATCATGACGACGGAACCGAAATTCGTGCCGAACAATGCAGTGCAAATCAAGGTAACCGAGGGACTGGAGGTCAACGTCCGCCTGGTGGACTGCGTAGGCTACGCGGTTGAGGGGGCAAAAGGGTACGAGGATGAAAACGGTCCGCGCATGATCTCCACCCCTTGGTTCGAGGAGCCGATTCCGTTTCAGGAAGCGGCTGAAATCGGAACGCGCAAAGTCATCCAGGAGCATTCGACGCTTGGCGTGGTGGTCACCACCGACGGAACCATCGCGGAAATCCCGCGCAGCTCCTACGTGGAAGCCGAGGAACGCGTCATCGCCGAGCTGAAGGAAGTAGGCAAGCCGTTCGTGCTCGTCATCAACTCGACCCGTCCGCGCAGCGAAGAAACGCTGCAGCTGCGCAACGAACTGGCCGACAAATACGACATCCCGGTCATGGCCCTCAGCGCGGCGACGATGACGGAGGACGACGTGACAGGCGTGCTGCGCGAAGTGCTTTACGAATTCCCCGTGCATGAAGTCAACGTCAATCTGCCGAGCTGGGTGATGGTGCTGAACGAAAAGCACTGGCTCCGGAGCAACTATGAAAATTCGGTCCGCGATACGGTCAAGGACATCCGCCGTTTGCGCGACGTGGACCGCGTCGTGTCCCAATTCATGGATTACGAATTCATCCAGCGCGCCGCGCTCAGCGGCATGAACATGGGGCAGGGCGTGGCGGAAATCGACTTGTTCGCGCCGGATGAATTGTATGACCAAATCCTGATGGAAGTGGTCGGCGTCGAAATCCGCGGCAAGGATCATCTGCTCCAGCTGATGCAGGAATTCTCCCATGCCAAACGCGAATACGACCGGTTCGCGGAAGCGCTTGAAATGGTGAAAACAACCGGTTACGGCATCGCCGCGCCGTCCCTTGCGGAAATGTCGTTGGATGAGCCTGAGCTTATTCGTCAGGGAACCCGTTTCGGCGTGAGGCTGAAAGCGACGGCGCCTTCGATCCACATGATCCGGGTCGACGTCGAATCCGAGTTCTCCCCGATCATCGGCACGGAAAAGCAAAGCGAGGAGCTTGTGCGCTACCTCATCCAGGATTTCGAAAACGACCCGATCAAAATTTGGGATTCGGACATCTTCGGACGTTCCCTGCACTCGATCGTGCGCGAAGGCATTCAAGGCAAGATCGCCATGATGCCGGACAATGCGCGATACAAGCTGCAGGAAACGCTGGGCAGAATCATCAACGAGGGATCGGGCGGCCTGATCGCCATCATTCTGTAACGCTGCATGCGAAACCCCGCCGGCGGAGCCATCCGCCGGCGGGGTTTTTTGCGTTCGTTTGCAGGATTAAACCGGTCGATATTCCCAGCCGCGCCAGCATTTTTTAACTTCATCATACCGATGAGAAAAGCGGTTTTAGTCGAATTTTGCAAAAATATGGCGTAAATAATTAAAAACCTATTTACATACTTGGTTTTAGGCCTTATATTATGTATAACATTTTCACATTGTAGAGAGTTGAAGGGGGAAAGAACCGATGCGATTCGGTAGAAAAAGAAATGCGGCATTGCTCTCATTATTCCTGGTTTTGGCTTTACTGGCAAGCGCCTGCGGGCAAAAAAACGCATCGACCGTCGGCGGCGAAGCGGACGCTGCCGGCAATGCGGACAAGCCTTTGGCAGGCAAACGCGTGGCGCTCATCATGGAATTCAACACAGGCACGTTCTCGCAGCAGTACGTGCAGGGCGTCACCGAGGAAGTCGAAAAATTCGGGGGCAAGCTGACGAAATTCGTTGCGGGCAACGACAAGGCCAAGATGGCATCCTTGCTCGATTCCGCCATTACCCAGCGTTTTGACCTGATCCTGACGGACCATGGCGATCAGCTCTTGCAGCCGGGCGTTCAGAAGGCGGTGTCCCAGAAGATCCCCGTCGTCGTCTTCGACGCCGACGTCCACGTGGCGGGCGCTACGACCTTGTCCCAGGACGACCGGAAAATGGCCGAGCTGACGCTGGAACAAATGAAAAAAGACATCGGCGGCAAAGGCAATATCGTCAAGGTGTGGGTCGCCGGCTTCGCGCCGATGGAACGCCGTCAGACGGCATACAGCAAATTCATGCAGGAAAACCCGGACATCAAAGAGATCGCGACGTTCGGCACGGCCCAAAATCCGGCCCTTGATACGCAAACGCAAATGGAAGCCATTCTGAAGCAGTATCCGAAAGGCCAAATTTCGGCCGTTTGGACCGCCTGGGACGAATTCGCCAAAGGGGCCGCCCGCGCGATCCAGCAAGCCGGACGCGACGAAATCAAAGTATACGGCATCGATATGAGCGACGAAGATTTGCAGATGATCCAGGATCCGAAAAATCCTTGGGTCGCCTCCGCCGCGGTGGATCCGAAGGACATCGGGCGCATCCAGGTCAGATACGGATACCAAAAGCTGCATGGCGACAAAACCGAGGACGAAGTGGTGCTGGAGCCGGTTTACGTATCCCGCGACGCTTTGCCTCAAGAGCAAATTTCGACGACGGAGCTGTCCAAATACGTGAAAGGCTGGGGCGAAAGCAAGCAAGGCCTTGCGGATTGGATGGCGGAATACGGCAAGTAATGGCTGAACGTCAAGCCAGGGCTTCATGCTGAAAGGCCGTGCTTAGGCACGGTCTTTTCAATCATATGAGGATGATCCACAGTCCTTGAGCGAACAAAGGAGGGGCCGCTTTGACAGCTTCATACCAATTGGAAATGAAAAAGATCACCAAGCAATTCGGCGGCGTTCCGGCCCTGAACGCGGTGGATTTTACGGCAAAGGGAGGGCAAATCCATGCGCTCCTCGGCGCTAACGGGGCGGGGAAAAGCACGCTGATGAAAATCCTTTCCGGGGCCTACCGGGCGGACGGCGGGGACATAGCCGCGGATGGCAAGACGCTCCGGATCGCCTCTCCCGCCGACGCGAAAAAAAGCGGGATCCACTGCGTCTACCAGGAGGTGGATTCGGCTCTGGTGCCGCAGCTGACGGTCGCGGAAAACGTGATGCTGGACGCGCTTGCCTCCAAGGAATCGGGCCTTTGGATCCGGACCGGGGACCGGGCGAAGCGGGCGAAAAGCGTTTTATCCCGTCTTGGGGCGGACATCGACGTGAATCGGAAGGTCGCGGAACTCAGCCTTGCGCAAAAGCAAATCGTGCTGCTGGCCCGCATCGTGGCGCAGGACGCCAAGGCGATCATTTTCGACGAGCCGACTGCTCCGCTCAGCGACGGCGAATGCAGAGCGCTGTTCAGAATCATGCATGAATTAAAAGATAGCGGCGTGGCTTGCATCTTCATTACGCATCGGCTCCCCGAGGTGCTGGAGCATGCGGACTGGGTGACGGTCATGAGGGACGGGCAGAAGGTCCACTCCGGGCCCGCGTCCGACATCAGCGCCGAAGGCATCATCGGCCATATGCTCGGCAAAACGTTCGAGGAGGAATTTCCGAAACGGGAGACGAAGATCGGCGAACCGCTGCTTAAAGCCGAAGGAATCCGGAGGGGCTACAAAGTCCGCGGGGCGGATCTCGAGGTGCGAAGCGGCGAGGTGCTCGCGGTCGTCGGTCTCGTCGGCGCGGGCAAAACGGAGTTTGCCCGGATACTGGGCGGTGCGGACAAGCATGAAGAGGGCCGGATCGAGATGCGCGGGAAAAAGCTGTCGTTCCGGCAGCCCGCGGACGCGGTCAAGGCCGGGATCGTGCTGGTGCCCGAGGAGCGGCGCAAGCAGGGCATTTTCATTCATCAGTCCGTCGATTTGAATCTGACGCTGCCCATTCTCGACCGGGTGAGCCGTTTCGGCTTCGTTTCCCTCAAAAAAGAAAAGCGCCTCAGCTCGGACATCGCGCGTTCGCTTGGCGTCAAAGCGGCTTCGGGCGATCAGCTTGCCCTCTATTTAAGCGGCGGCAACCAGCAAAAGCTGGCCATCGGCAAATGGCTTGAAAGCGGCGCCGAAGTATTCATTTTCGACGAGCCGACCAAAGGCGTGGACATCGGGGCGAAAAGCGATATTTTCCGCATCATCGGCGACCTCGCGGCAGCGGGGAAAGGCATCATCTATTTTACTTGCGAATTGGCTGAAGGGCTCGGGATCGGCGACCGGATCGCGGTCATGGCGGACGGCGCGGTCAGCAAGGTGTTCAAGCGCGGCGAAGCCACGCAGGCCCGGCTTTTATATTACGCCAGCGGAGGCATGGAGGAAGATTATGAAGGATAAATTGCTGCATTACGCGTTCCGTTACGGGGCGGTTGTCGTCATTATCGGGGTGATCGCCTTTTTTTCGTTCCGGCTCCCCTACTTTTTTACCTACGGCAACTTAAGCGATATTTTGGGCTCCATCACGATCGTGACGTTCGTCGCCATCGGCGTGACGCTTTCCCTGGTCGTGGACGGCTTCGATTTGTCGGTGGGCTCCACCGTCTCTCTGACGACCGTAGGAGCCGCTTCGCTGATGATCTGGTACCAGCAGCCCGTTTACGTCGTGATCATCGTCTCTTTGCTTGCAGGGGCGCTTATCGGCCTGCTGAACGCTTTGCTGATCGTTAAACTGCGGATACCGGATTTGCTGGCGACCCTTGCGGTGATGTACATCGTCGGCGGCATCCACAAAACCTATGCGCAGGGCTACAACATCTATAATCATATGGAATTTCCCGACGGCACCAAGGCTCCCGGGGAAATGAGCGCCGCTTTCCTTCAGCTGGGGCAGGGGAAGTGGTTCGGCATCCCGATCTCCGCCGTTTTGTTGATCATTGCCGTGGCGGCGGCCCATATTTTCCTGACGCGCACGAAATACGGCAGGCAAATGTACGTCACCGGCGGCAACGAGGAGGCGGCGCGTCTTTCCGGGATCAAGGTGAACAAAGTCCGCACCCTCGCCTACGTTGCATCGGGCATTTTTGCGGCCATCGGCGGCATTTTGTATGCGTCGCGCGTCGGCTCGGGGCAAATCGACGCAGGTTCGCCGCTGCTGATGGAATCCGTCGCCGCCGTCTTCGTCGGCTTCTCGGTTTTTGGCGCGGGAAAGCCGAACGTCATCGGCACCTTCATCGGCTCCGTGCTGATCGGCGTGCTTGTCAACGGCTTGACGATGATGAACATGCAGTATTTTACGCATGACATTATCAAAGGAACGGTGCTTGTGCTGGCGCTTGCCGTCACTTTTTATGTTTTGAACCGTTCCAAAGCTTAAAACTCTTGAAATTATAATGGCGCTGTATTACTATAAGTTTGTCCGCGCCTGCGGCTGTACTGGCTTTACGGCGATTCTATCTGTAAATAACAGCAGATGAACGTATATTTTGCTGCAAAACGGAAAGAGTGAGTAACAACCGATCGAACCTTTGGGGAGGTGAAATGACCATGAATAAATCCGAACTGATTTCCCAAGTAGCTGAAACTGCAGAATTGTCCAAAAAGGATGCGACGAAAGCCGTTGACGCGGTATTCGAAGCGATCGCTCAAGCTCTGCAAAACGGAGACAAAGTCCAACTCGTTGGATTTGGCAACTTTGAAGTTCGCGAGCGTTCCGCCCGTAAAGGACGCAACCCGCAAACCGGTGAAGAAATCGAAATCCCTTCGAGCAAAATCCCTGCTTTCAAACCAGGCAAAGCGCTCAAAGACGGAATCAAATAAGATTTCTACATATTTCCAATAAGCTGGTGAGAAAAAGACCGTGATGAACCCGGCTGCCGCTGCAGATCTTGATCCGCAGCAGCGTTTCGGGTACCTGCAAAGCTTTTCGGTTCAACCCGATTTGACGCGCAGGCGTTCACGGCCTTTTCTTTTCTGTCTGGACGGTACGAGACGGATCTAGAGGGACCGGCCGGGGGGAGTTTTCAAGCGTACTTCATTGGGATGCGGGTTGGTCTTGGTCCGCGTATGCGATCAGGACGACGGGATAACCTGCTTCCCGGCTGATCTGGCGTTCATACTCCCGGAGCTTCGAAATCGTTTCTTCGTCCAGCGGCGCCGGTTCGTAATGAACTCCTTTTTTAGTATATTGCTTGATTAGCTTTCCCAGGACGGCATCGAATTTTACGAGAAGAATCGATCGCGCAGATGATGGCGGAAGGAGGGAATTCATATGGAAAATCCGAACAACAACGATTACATCGTCGTGAAGGCCAAAGAAAACGGCGTGCAGGTGATCGGGCTGACCCGCGGTACTGATACGAAATTCCATCATACGGAAAAGCTCGATAAAGGCGAGGTTTTGATCGCGCAGTTCACGGATCATACGTCCGCCATGAAAATCCGCGGCAAGGCGGAGGTTCAAACCAAGCACGGGGTGATCGAAAGCGACAGCTAAATGCAGGCATAGCCTGCTTTTTTTCGTTGGGTAATCGAGGTATGGACTCCGGGAATGAAGCTTAAACTATAGGTACCGAACAAGCGAGGAGGACTACCAGATGACCCGTTATATCCTGCCATGCGCCGCGCTCATCCTTGCTTTGGGAACGGCGCCGCCTTTATTTTGGGCAACCCCGCATGCCGATGCCGCCCCGGCCCGTCCCAAACAGGTGATGCCGGTCGCTTTGCATCGGCAGGGCTGGGAATTGAGCGACGACAACATCGTCGACGTGCTGCATTCGCTGCCTTTGACGCTGGCGATCCGCCGCGTGGAATGGCATGCCCCCGTGATATCCATCGACCTGACGGTACCCGCTCCCGAAACGACGCGAACGGAAATGTACAAAAACATCGCCGAAATCCTGTCGTTTTGCTTCTCGGGCACAAGCAACGTCCAGCAGGTCAAGCTGAGGCTGATGGCCGAGGATCCGTGGCTTGATACGCGCCATCTCCTCCTGGCGGCCGACACGGGACGAAGCGCATGGGATTCGGCCATGTACCGCGAACTCCGGCTGACGGGAGAAGCGGCGCTGCCCGAATACATAAAGAGCCGTTTGCACGTGATCGAAACCCTGTTGTGGAAAGAGCGTTACGGCGGATATTTTAGCGGGTAGATATATATAAAAATAAGGCTTCCCCACCCGTGCGTGGGGAAAAAACATGTGATATAATAGAAAAGATTGTGAACAAATGATCTTGTTCGTCGGATTAGCAAGTGATTCAAGAGAAATAAGGCTCGGAGGCTGACGATGAAACCGTACCGCGTACCCCAACTAGCAAAGAAATATGTCGAATACGACATGATCCAAAAACATACGGAGCTGCCGCCTTTTCCAGACGCTCGTGTTCAGCTTTTATACATTTTCCTGAACCAGGGAACCAGCAGTCACGGCATGCACAGCGAGCTGTTTTCGCTGGTGACTTCCCTCGTTCAATTAGGTATAGATACGCATGAAACGATTGATACGCAAAAGGACAAACCGGGCGAAGGCTTTATGCGTTCCCGCCAGCTGAAGGTTCTCGCAGGAGACTATTTCAGCAGCCGGTTTTATCAGCTCTTGTCCCAGAAGGGACAAATCGAAGCCGTTTCGCGCCTAAGCCAAGCCATTTGCGACGTAAATGTGCTGAAGATGAACTTGTACGGCAAAATGAAAAGCCTGTTATTGTCGGCAGAAGAATATTTGCGGCATACGGTGCAGCTGAATATGCAGCTGTTTCTTTCTTTTACGCCCCTGCTGGAAGAATCCCTCCACGAGTTGTGGGGCACTCTGTTGCGCAAAGTCAGCGAATGTGAAACCGTGGCGAGGGAAATGCAGCGGAGCGGCGGCGAACCGTTTCTTTACAGTTACTCTTACTGGCACATCCTGGATGTTGCCAATGAAGAGGATAAAGAGGCGCTGAGAGAACGAAAAATCGACAACAAGGACTGGAAAAAGCTGATGCTGAAATACAAAGCGGCCGAGCATATGGCCGAACGGCTGCGTCAAGCGGTAAACGGCGTCCAATCCGTTTTGAAAAACGCCAAAAGCGACGGCTGCCTCCGCGAGATCGGACAGGTTCTGGAGCCGTTCCAGCGTCAGCTGCACGCTTCCGGTTCGGCCGTCGGAGAAGGGTAGGGTTGCTTAATGAATATCAATGCTTCGGAGCCCAAAACGCATACGGAGGACCACAAATACGACCATGTCCAATCCGTATTCGAAAGCATCGCTCACAAGTACGACATCATGAACGACATTTTAAGTTTCCGCAGGCACAAGGCCTGGCGCAAATTCACGATGAAGAAGATGGCGATGAAGCCCGGGGATACGGCCATCGACCTGTGCTGCGGAACATGCGACTGGACGCTCAGTATGGCTGAGGCCAGCCGGACCGGCCAAGTGGTAGGACTTGATTTTAGCCCCAACATGCTGAAGGTAGGGGAAAGCAAGGTCCGGGCCAAACATCTCGAAAACCAGATCACGCTGGTGCAGGGGAATGCGATGGAGCTGCCGTTCGAGGATAACCGGTTCGATTATGCGACGATCGGTTTCGGCCTTCGGAACGTGCCGGATCTGGTGCAGGTGCTCCAGGAAATGAAACGCGTGGTCAAACCCGGCGGCATGGTCGTTTGCTTGGAATTGTCCAAGCCGACATGGCAGCCGTTCAAAGGCATTTATTATTTTTATTTTCAAAAGGTACTGCCCAATCTGGGCAAACTGTTCGCCAAAAGATACGAGCAGTACAAGTGGCTGCCGGATTCGCTTGCGCTTTTTCCCGGAAGGGAGGAGCTGGCGTCGATATTCCGGGACGTCGGGTTACAGCATGTCAAGGCCTATCCCCTGACTGGCGGCATCGCGGCACTACATATTGGGATTAAGGAGAATCGGCATGTTTAAGAAAATCGGCGTTTTTTTGGAAATGATCAAAATCGAACATACGTTGTTCGCACTTCCGTTTGCGTTTATGGGGGCCATTCTGGGATCGGTGACCGTAAACGGCCACCTGCCTTCATGGGCGCAAATCGGCTGGATATTGATGGCCATGTTCGGGGCGCGGAGCGCCGCATTCGGTTTGAACCGGATGATCGACCAAGTCATCGATAAAAAGAATCCCCGCACGGCCGGGCGGGCGATTCCCGCAGGGCTTCTCAAAACGGCCGAAGTCATCGTGTTTACGATCGTTTGTTTCGTATTGTTGTTCTGGGCGGCGTTCGAATTGTCCCCGCTTGCCGTAAAGCTGCTTCCGATCGCGGTCTTTTTCCTTGTATTCTATTCTTACACGAAGCGCTTTACATGGCTTTGCCATTTGATTCTCGGGCTTACGATCGCGCTGGCTCCGCTGGGCGGCTGGGTGGCCGTGACGAACAACATCGACTGGACGGCGCTTTTGCTCTACGTTTCCGTCGCGTTCTGGACGGCGGGTTTCGACGTGATTTACGCGATTCAGGACATGGAATTCGATAAAAAGGAAGGGCTGTTCTCCATTCCTGCCCGCTTCGGCCTGCACGGGTCGTTGAAAATCGCAAGATATTTTCATATGGTCACGGCGGCAGGTTTTATCATCCTCTTTTTTGCGACGGATTTGAGCTGGTGGTATTTCGCCGGGATGGTCATTTCGTATTTTATCCTATTCTATGAACATTTCATTTTGTCGCCAAATGATATGAGCAAGCTGCAGACCTCGTTTTTCACCATGAACAGCGTGCTTAGTATCGTTGTTTTTGTCTTTACGCTGATTGACTTGGTGGTGCAGTTCCATTGATCGATGCGAAAAAACGGGGCTGGGTCGTCGGAATCACGGGAGCTAGCGGCTCGGTTTACGGCGTGCGCCTGATCGAGGTTCTTTTAAGCGAAGGTTACCCGGTTCATCTGGTCGTCTCCAATGCGGGCTGGCGGGTCCTCGGCGAGGAACTTGGATGGAATGCCGCCAGGCGGGAGCAGGCGCTGCAGGACAAATTCGGCGGGCTTCCGGGCGAGCTGACGTACCACGCGATCGCGGACATCGGCGCGACCATTGCAAGCGGCTCCTATCAGGTCGAAGGCATGGTGATCGTTCCTTGTTCGATGGGCACGTTGTCCGCGGTGGCCAGCGGCGCCTCCGACAATCTGATGACGCGGGCGGCGGACGTCATGCTGAAGGAAGGGCGACCGCTCGTCCTGGTGCCGCGGGAAACGCCTTTGCATGCCATCCATCTGGAAAATATGCTGAAGCTTGCCCGGCTCGGAGTGAAAATGATTCCGGCCATGCCGGCTTTTTATTTTCATCCCGAAACGATCGACGATCTGGTCGATTTTCAGGTAGGCAAAATATTGGACAGCCTGCGGATCGAACATCGGCTGTTTACCCGCTGGGACGGCGGGCAGGCCGCGCACAAGCGGGAAAAACCCTGAATCCGGTACAGTGTCATCTGCGTATGAACTGTGCTATGATGAACTAAAACTGGTTATTGCATGAAAACAACTCGAATTCTGCTGCTGCAAAAGGGAAATGCGGATTGAGAATACGCTGACACGGGTGAAGGAATGAAAAGATTAGACATATTCGGCTTACTGAAAAAAGATATGAACTACATTGAAAACGAGCTCTTTCGCAGCATCGAAGGAGAGCATCAGCTGCTGAACGAAACGTCGATGCATCTGCTGAAGGCGGGAGGCAAACGGCTGCGCCCCGTGTTCGTGCTGATGGGGGGGAAGTTCGGAAACTACGACTTGGAAAAGCTTAAGCATGTGGCGGTTCCGCTGGAGCTGATCCATATGGCCTCTCTCGTTCATGACGACGTGATCGATGACGCGGATACCCGCCGCGGGGAGTTGACGGTCAAGTCCAAATGGGACAACCGGATCGCGATGTACACCGGCGACTATATCTATGCCCGGGCTCTCATGATCGCAGCGCAGCTGGAAAAACCGCAAATCCATCAAATCCTGTCCAAAGCGATGGTCGAAATGTCCATCGGCGAAATGGAGCAGATCCGCGACTTTTTCAATACCGAGCAAAGCGTGCGCCGCTACCTGCTGCGGATTCGCCGCAAAACCGCCCTTCTGATCGCGGTCAGCTGCCAGCTCGGAGCCGTGGCCTCCGACGCGGATGAGAAGGTGTCCAATTTGCTGTACCGTTACGGATACAACGTCGGCATGGCCTTTCAAATCCAGGATGACCTGCTGGACCTGTGCGGGACGGAAAAACAGATCGGCAAACCTCCGGGAAGCGACATCCGGCAGGGGAACATTACGCTGCCGGTCATTTTTGCCCTCCAGGACGAAGAGCTCAAGGCTCCCCTGTTGCGGGAAATCGGCTATATCCGCGAACGCAACGGGGAATGCGACGTGACCGGGGCCATTCAGATGATCAAGTCCAGCAGCGGCATTTCGCGGGCCGAAGCCTTGGCGGATCGTTACATAAAAAAAGCGCTTGGCGCGCTGGAGCGTCTCCCGGATAACCGGACGAAGAAAAATTTGAGGGACATCGCCCATTTCGTGACCAAACGCTCTTATTGAAGCACCTTGCCGCCTTCCAGTGCAGGTATGACGAAGTTAATATCAGTCTGATTTTATATATTGTAAGATTGCCATACTTAACCTTACGACTTGAGTCAAAATAGGAGAGTGAGTTTATGGAACGAACTTTTTTAATGGTCAAGCCAGACGGAGTACAACGTGGTTTAATCGGCAAAATCATCGCAAGACTGGAAGACAAAGGGTTCAAAATGGTGGCAGGCAAGCTGGTGCAAGTGTCGCAGGAACAGGCGAAACGCCATTACGCCGAACATGAAGGCAAGGATTTTTACGATAACCTGGTCAACTTTATTACTTCCGGCCCCGTCTTCGCCATGGTATGGGAAGGCGACGACATTATCGCCCTGTCGCGGATGCTGATGGGGAAAACGAACGTGAAGGAAGCGCAGCCGGGCACCATCCGCGGCGACTACGCTTCGCACACCCCGCATAATCTGATCCACGGTTCCGATTCCCCGGAAAGCAGCGCGCGCGAGATCGCGAATTTTTTTGAAGCGCATGAACTGGTGGAATACGACAAGACCATCTCGCCGTGGACGTAAAGCAGCCGTATCCGCCGACCGGGGGGGAATCTGCCGGAACTTCCCTGCCGGACCGCGATTATATGATGTTCATCGAAAACGTAAAGCAAAGCACCGGCATCGATCTGTCGGAATATAAGGAAGCGCAAATGAAACGTCGTTTGACCACGCTCCGCGTTAAAAACGGTTACACGAGTTTCGCCGCTTTTTTCGAGGCTTTTTCCAAGGACAAATCCTTGTTTTATGAATTTTTGGACCGGATGACGATCAATGTATCCGAATTTTGGCGCAACCCGAACCGCTGGGAGGTTTTGCGGGATATCATCCTTCCCGAGCTGGCCAGCGGAAGTCCGCGGGGGCTTAAGGTTTGGAGCGCGGCCTGTTCCACGGGGGAAGAACCGTATACGCTTGCGATGATCCTCGACGGCAAAGGCTTGCTGGATGCGTCCAAGCTGGTTGCGACCGACATCGATGAAGGCGCTTTGGCCAAAGCCAAGCAGGGGCTCTACATGGAGCGTTCCCTCAAGGATGTGCCGCAGGACGTCGCCGCCCGCTATTTTACGCAGGATGGAGCCCTGTTCAAATTCAGCGAGCTGCTGAAAAAGAAGGTCGAGTTCCGCAAGCAAAACCTGCTGCTTGACCCGTTCGAAAAGGGACATGACTTGATCGTCTGCCGAAATGTCATGATTTATTTTACGGAGGAAGCCAAATCCAAGCTGTACCACAAATTCGCGGAAGCGCTCCGCCCGGGCGGGTATTTGTTCGTCGGCAGCACGGAGCAAATTTTTTCGCCGGGACAATACGGGCTCGAGCCGACCGAAACGTTTTTTTACCGGAAAAAAGGCTGACGTTCCATTGCAGGTATAATGAAGGCCGGTTCAAACCGATACTATGATTGACATGGGAACTCACAAAAGTGGAGGTTCGTATCATTCATGGACAAACGCCAGGTCATTACCGCGTACCGCCGCGGGTTTATTACGATTCAGGAATGCGGGCAAATTCTGGGCATCGAAGATATCCGGCTAAGTCGGATGGTGCAGGATTCCGTGGAAAACCTGGAGAACGTCCCCAAGCCCGCCGGCAGACTCACCGCAAACGGCAGCAGCGCAGAATAAGACGCCGACCCTTGATTTCAAAGGGCCGGCTTTTTTTGTATGCGGATTTACAGGCAACAGCTTGCGTCCATCGTGCTCTGGCGGGCAAATTTTGAATCAACGCGTGACAGGGCCTACCGTTAAATATTATAATGGGCAAAGATATCATCGGATTTTAGTCGTTTACCGTTTAACAGTTTAAAGGGGGAAAGCAACATGAGTGTTTCTAACTTCATCGCAAGCGGAGTGTTGCGAATATGAGAACGGTACATGTGGATTTGGGAGAACGCTCGTACCCGATTTATATCGGCACCGGACTGCTGCCGCAGGCGGGATCGTTTCTGGTCAAACACGGTTTGTCCGTCAAAAGCCCGCATCTGATCGTCACCGACGACAAGGTCGCCCCGCATCATCTGGATACGCTGAAGTCAACGCTCGAGAAAGCCGGCTTTCGCCTGGTCGTCTCGGTGGTGAAATCGGGCGAAAGCTCCAAATCGCTGCAGGTGTTCGAGGAAGTCATGACTTCGGCCATCCAAGGCGGCTTGGACCGCAAATCTTCGGTCATTGCCCTCGGCGGCGGCGTCGTCGGGGACTTGGCGGGTTTCGTGGCCGCTACCTATATGCGCGGCATCGCATTCATTCAAATGCCGACCACGGTGCTGGCCCATGACAGCAGCGTCGGGGGCAAGGTGGCCGTGAACCATCCGCTGGCGAAAAACATGATCGGCGCCTTCCATCAGCCCGAGTTCGTGCTGTACGACCTCGACACGTTGATGACGCTGCCTCCGCGCGAAGTGTCCGCGGGTTTGGCGGAGATGGTCAAACACGGCCTCATCCGGGATGCCGCATTTGCCTACTGGTGCAGAGACCATGCGCAGGAACTGCTTTCGCTCGACCGGGAAGCGCTGGGCTACGGTCTCGAACGCGGGGTGGCCATCAAGGCGGAGGTGGTGTCCCAGGACGAGCGCGAAGGCGGTCTGCGGGCCATATTGAACCTTGGCCATACGATCGGCCATGCCATTGAGGCGGTCGCCGGGTACGGCGAATTCCTTCACGGCGAAGCCATTTCGATCGGGATGGCCGGCTCGGCCCTGTTGGCCGAGGCGCTCGGCCGCGGCACAGGGCTGTACGAAGACACGACGGCCATGTTGAAAGCGTTGAATTTGCCGGTCATTTTGCCCGACCATTTGGGCGAAGACGAGCTGATGGCAGCGATGATGCATGACAAAAAGTTCAAGGAAAACACGATGGTATTCATCGTACCGGATGCCATCGGCTCCGTCAGCATCGTGAAGGATATTCCGCAGCAGCTGGTCAGAGATATCCTGAAGCAGCTTAGAAAAGGAGGAAAAGCCAATGTATAACAGAGGGATAAGGGGCGCCACGACCGTCCGGCATAACGACGAGCGGGAAATTCTCGACGAGACCGTCGTTCTGATGCGCGAAATCGTCGAGCGGAACCAAATCGATCCCGAAGATATCTGCAGCGTGTGGATCACGCTTACCCAGGACCTGGACGCGGCCTTCCCGGCCAAAGCGATCCGGGAGCTCGAAGGCTGGGAGATGGTGCCTTTGATGTGTTCCGTGGAGGTGCCGGTGAAGGGCAGCCTTCCGCGCTGCGTCCGGCTGATGGTACAGGTGAACACCGAAAAAAGCCAACGCGAAATGAAACACGTGTATTTGAACGAGGCCCAAAAATTGCGCCCGGATTTGGCAGCTCCCAAATCCTAACTTTTTTTGGAAGGATGCTTGCCAGGACAGGTTTCATCCTGTATAGTGTAGGTTAATGGTTCGAGCAACAGGGAGTCCTTTGCAGGAATCGAAACAGGATTGAACCGGGATGGAGATTCCGGTTAATCATGAGACGAGTAGAGTTTAGTTGAGCTTAGTTGAGTATAGAAGAGCCGAGTCCATATGAATCGCAACTTGGAACGTGTCGGGCATTCGTTTTAACGCCCCTTGAAGGTTTTTTGTCCGATTGCAGGCAATAGATCCGCAAGGCGCCGTTGAAGCCGATCTGCTGACGGACCCCTCTTTCCATATACTTAATGAACGTCAAACCCTCTACTTCGGTAGAGGGTTTTTTGCTGTCCAACATCAAAAAAACTCGATTCGCTGCCGACATGAAGTCCTTACAACCTGAAGGAGGGAATATGGCCAATGATGAATCCGGGCGTTGAACAGGTTTTGAAGCTGTCCCGCGAATACAATTTGATCCCCGTCGTAAAAAGGCTGCTTGCCGACATGGAAACCCCGATCCGAATTTTCCAGCGGTACGCCGGGCGCGACTGCGCGTTTTTGCTCGAAAGCGTGGAGGGCGGCAGCAGATGGGCGCGATATTCGTTTATCGGCACCGATCCGTTTATGATGATTTACGGCAAAAAGGGCGAAATCGTGCTGGAGCGCCAAGGGAGCAAGGAAACGATGAAAGGCAGGCCGGTGGAAGAGCTGAAGCAGCTGCTTCGCCGGTACCGCAGCCCGAAGCACGAAGAGCTGCCGCCGTTTACAGGCGGGGCGATCGGATTTTTCGGATACGATCTGCTGCAATATTACGAGAAACTGCCGGCGCATGCGGTGGATGACCTGGGCATGGACGACATCCGGTTTATGTTCTGCGATTCGGTCATCGTATTCGATCACGTGAAGCAGCAGATTTTGCTGGTAGGCAACGTGCATGTCAATCCGGGCGACACGGATGAGGACATCCGCCGCAAATACGCGGAGCTCGACGGGAAGCTGGACCGAATCGCGGAGCAGCTGCAAAGCCATGGGCCGCGGGAGAACGTGAACGGTCGTCCGATTCCGGCAGACATCCCGCTCGGCGACATCAAATCCAACATGACCAAAGAGCAGTATATGGCAAACGTGGAGCGCGCCCAGGAATATATACGGGCAGGGGACATTTTTCAGGTGGTGTTGTCCCAGCGTTTCCACATCGAAACCGAAGTTTCCCCGCTGCATGTATACCGGGTGCTGCGGACATTGAATCCGTCGCCTTACATGTACTACTTGAAAATGCATGAGGAGATCATCGTCGGCACGTCGCCGGAAGCGCTGGTCAAGGTCGAAGGCGACCGCGTGGAGACGAGGCCGATAGCGGGGACGCGCCCGCGGGGGAGCGACGAGCACGAAGACGAACGGCTGGCGCAGGAGCTCCTGGCGGACGAGAAGGAACGCGCCGAACATTTGATGCTCGTCGATTTGGGACGCAACGATCTGGGGCGCGTCTCGAAGTTCGGAACGGTCAAATGCGACATGTTCATGGAAATCGAACGGTACTCCCACGTCATGCATATGGTCTCGAACGTTTCCGGCACGCTTCGCGACGATAAGGACTTTTTTGACGCTTTCCTTTCCTGCCTGCCGGCCGGAACCGTCTCCGGCGCTCCGAAGCTGCGGGCCATGGAGATCATCGCCGAACTGGAGCGGGAAGCCAGGGGAGCTTATGCGGGAGCGATCGGGTATCTCGGATTTAACGCCAATATGGATTCCTGCATCACGATCCGGACGATCATTTTCCGCAAAGGAAAAGCGTTCGTTCAGGCCGGGGCGGGCATCGTGTGGGATTCGGTGCCCGAGAGGGAGTACGAAGAAACGCTCAACAAGGCGAAAGCCCTGCTGAAGTCGATACGCGTGGCCGAAGCGATGTTCCCGCAGGCCGATCAGGCGATGCCGGAGCAGCTGAATCAGGATTATTTTTATGAATATACGCCATAAACCCGAAGGAGGAGATGAGGTATGAGTACGGGCGGATTTATCCCTGCATGCTTAAACCGGTTGATCGAAGGGCGCGATTTGACGCGCGAGGAAGCGCGGCAGCTGATGTCGTCCATCATGGAAGGCAGCGTGACGCAATCGCAGATTGGCGCGGTGCTGATGGCGCTGCGGATCAAAGGCGAAACGGTCGATGAGATTACGGGCTTCGCGGAAGCGATGCGGAACGTGGCCAGCACGGTCAAGGCGGACAACGAAAAGCTGCTGGACACCTGCGGAACGGGCGGGTCGGGCATCCACAAATTCAATATTTCCACGGCGTCGGCCATCATCTCTTCCGCGGCTTCGGTGCGCGTGGCCAAACACGGAAACCGTTCGGCCTCCGGACGCGCCGGCAGCGCGGACGTGCTCGAAGCGCTCGGGGTGAATATTCATCTGAGCAGCGAGCAGGCGAAACGCTGCCTTGATGAAATCGGCATTTGCTTCTTGTTCGCGCAGCTGTACCATCCGTCCATGAAACATGCGGCGGCGCCGCGGAAGGAGCTTGGGGTCCGGACGGTGTTCAACATGCTGGGGCCGCTGACGAACCCGGCCGGAGCGGATCGGCAGCTGCTCGGGATCTACGACCGCAACCGGACGGAAACGATCGCGGAGGTGCTTCGCGAGCTCGGCTCCAAACGGGCGCTTGTCGTAACCAGCCACGACGGGCTGGACGAAATCAGCATTTCGGCGCCGACCCAGGTCTCGGAGCTGCGGGACGGCGCGGTGCGGACCTACCAAATCCACCCCCACGATCTCGGTCTCGATGTGCATCCGCTGGAGGCCGTTCTGGGCGGGGACGCGTTGCAAAACGCCAGGATCGTCGAGTCCGTGCTTCAAGGCGAACGAAGCCCGTACAGGGACGTTGTGCTCGCCAACGCCGGAGCATGCATTTATGTGGCCGGCCTTGCGGACAGCATCGCCGAAGGCGTTCATGCCGCCGCGAAAGCGATCGATAACGGAAGTGCTTATGCTAAATTGCAGCAATTGATTCAAATGACGGGAGAGCTGAGTTATGTATCTTGATCGAATTGTCGTGACGAAACGGGAGGAAGCAGCCAAGCTGGCGGAACGTTTATCGGTAGACCATGCGCTGCAAGCCATTGCGAACATGCCCGCGACCAAAGGTTTTGCGCGGGCGCTGACGGCCGGGAGAAAGCGGGACATGGGGCTCATCGCGGAAGTGAAGAAGGCATCCCCTTCCAAAGGGCTGATCCGCCCCGATTTCGATCCGGTCCGGATCGCGCTTGATTATGAAGAAGCGGGAGCGGACTGCCTGTCGGTCCTGACCGACGAGCCGTATTTTCAGGGCAAAGGGGAGTATTTGCAGGCGGTGCGCGAGGCCGTGAGCCTGCCGCTGCTCCGGAAGGATTTTATCATCGACGAGCTTCAAATTTATGAAGCCCGGCTGCTCGGCGCCGACGCGATCCTGCTGATCGCCGCCATTCTAACGCCGGAACAGATTTCATCGTATATGAGAACGGCGGCCTCCATAGGCCTCGATTCGCTGATCGAGGTGCACAGCGAGGAAGAGATGAAGCAGGTGCTTCGGCTTGACCTTGCGGACGGCGCGTTGATCGGCATCAATAACCGCAATTTGCACACGTTCGAAACCTCGTTGACAACCACCGAGACGCTGAGCAAGCTGGTACCGGACGGCGTGCCCGTCATCAGCGAAAGCGGCATTTCCGGGGTGCCCGACATGGAGTTCCTCAAGAAAACAGGGGCGACAGGCGTTCTTATCGGGGAGTATTTCATGCGCCAGCAGGACGTAGGGGCTGCGGTTCGGGATTTGATGGGCCCCGTTACGGAGGAAGGCGGCGTGTACCGAACATGAACAAAACGAAGGTAAAAATTTGTGGACTTCAAAGCGTTGAAGTGCTAAAATCTATGAATAACCTGCCGATCGATTATATCGGCTTCGTATTTGCCAAAAGCCGGCGGCAAGTATCGCCCGGCGCGGCAGCCGAGATGGCCGAAACCGCCAAGGCTTGGGAGGGCGTTCCCGCCCCGCGCACCGTAGGCGTATTCGTCAATCCGGACATGGAGCGGCTTGAGGACGTCATGTCCCGGGTCGCGCTGGACGTGATCCAGCTTCACGGACAGGAAAGCCCAGATTTTTGCCGGGAGGTCAAAAACCGTTTTCAAGCGGAGTTGTTCAAAGTCGTCTCCGTCGAGCCCCAGCACCGATCGGACGGGAATCCGATCCTTATTCAGGACTATGCAGGGGCGATCGACGCGCTGCTGCTGGACACGTTCGAACCCCAATACGGAGGCGGATCGGGGACCACATTTGCTTGGGATAAAATCCCCGCATATCAAAAATGGACCCGGAAGCAGGGAATTCCGCTGCTGGTGGCAGGGGGGCTGAACGCTTCCAACGTCGCGGGTTTGGTACGGGATTATGCGCCGGACGGCGTCGACGTATCCAGCGGCGTGGAAACGAACGGAACGAAAGATCTCGAAAAAATTGCAGCTTTTGTGGAAAGGGTGAAGCAGGCATGACTCAATTGCCGGATCAAAATGGACGTTTTGGCGAATTCGGAGGACGGTTCGTTCCGGAAACGCTGATGAATGCACTCATAGAGCTCGAGGAAGCTTATCATCGCTATGCGGAGGATCCTTCCTTCCAGGAGGAGCTTTCCTATCTGTTGAAGCAGTACTCGGGAAGGGAAACCCCGCTATATTATGCGGAGCGGCTGAGCAAACATCTGGGCAAGGCCAAAATTTATCTGAAACGCGAGGACCTGAACCATACCGGGGCGCATAAGATCAACAACGCGCTGGCGCAGGGCGTATTGGCGAAACGCATGGGCAAAAACAAGGTGATCGCCGAAACGGGAGCCGGCCAGCACGGGGTGGCCACGGCCACCGTCGCCGCGCTGCTCGGCATGGAATGCAAAGTGTTCATGGGCGAGGAAGACACAAAGCGCCAAGCATTAAACGTATTCCGGATGCAGCTTCTCGGGGCCGAAGTCGTACCGGTGACCTCGGGATCGCGGACGTTGAAGGATGCCGGCAACGAGGCGCTCCGGTATTGGGTGAGCAACGTCGACGACACCTTTTACATTTTGGGTTCCGCCGTCGGGCCGCACCCGTATCCGATGATGGTGCGCAACTTCCAGCGGATCATCGGGGACGAGACGCGCCGCCAGATTTTAGAAGCCGAAGGGCGCCTTCCGGATCATGTCGTCGCGGCCATCGGCGGCGGCAGCAATGCCATCGGCATGTTTTATCCGTTCATTGAGGACAAGGGCGTGGCGCTGATCGGAGTTGAAGCTGCGGGCAAAGGCGTCGAAACGGCTTTTCATGCGGCAACCATGAGCAAAGGGACCAAAGGGGTGTTCCAAGGTTCGATGAGTTACTTGCTCCAGGATTCGTTCGGACAGGTTCAGGAGGCATTTTCGATCTCCGCGGGCCTGGACTATCCGGGCGTCGGACCCGAGCATTCGTATTTGAAGGATATCGAACGGGCCAAATACGTGCCGGTTACGGACCAGGAGGCGCTTGACGCGCTGCAGCTGCTGTGCCGTACCGAAGGAATCATCCCGGCGCTGGAATCCGCGCACGCGATCGCGCAGGTGGTCAAAATGGCGCCAAGCCTCGGCAGCGAAGACCTCGTCGTCATTTGCTTATCCGGGCGCGGGGATAAAGACGTTGAATCCATTATGGCGTACACGGGAGGGAAACAGGCATGAACTTGATCGACCAAACCTTTTCCAGATTAAAGGAAGCGCGGGAGACCGCCTTGATCCCTTTCCTGACCATCGGCGATCCCGATGTGGAGACGTCGGTGGAGATCATCGCGCAATTGGAAGCGGCCGGAGCGGATATCGTCGAGCTGGGCGTCCCTTATTCCGACCCTCTGGCCGACGGACCCGTCATTCAGCGCGCTTCCCAGCGGGCTTTGAAGCATCAGGTCAACATCAGATCCTGCATGGAAGCCGCCGTCAAAGCGCGCAGCGCCGGGGTAAAGCTTCCTTTCATCCTTTTTACGTATTACAATCCCGTGCTGCAGTTCGGCTTGGACCGGTTTTTCGATGAGGTGAAGAAACATGACATCAGCGGTCTGATCATACCGGATCTGCCGGTGGAGGAATCGGCGGAGCTGCTTCGCCGGGCGGAAGCCGCGGAGATCCATGTCATCCCGTTGGTGGCGCCGACCTCGAAGGAAAGAATCAAGAGCATCGTGGCGGGGGCCAAAGGGTTCATCTATTGCGTTTCTTCGCTGGGCGTGACGGGGGAACGGTCCAGTTTCTTTGAAGGCGTCGAGGAGTTCATCGGCCAGGTCAAAGAATTTACGGACACGCCGGTCGCCATCGGTTTCGGAATTTCGAACAGGGAACAGGCCGAGCGTTTCTCGCGCATCTGCGACGGCGTTGTCGTAGGCAGCGCCATCGTGCGAACCATCGAAGAAACCATCCCCCTTCTGCAAAATGCGGACACTCGCCAAGATGGCCTCTTGCAAATACGCAAGTTTGTGTCACAATTAAAAGCATAAATTTGCTGAAAGTGAGTGGTTATTGTGAGACCTAAATCCCAAATTGGAAATCTTCCCGTGTATCAGCCCGGAAAACCGATCGAAGACGTCAAACGGGAACTCGGCTTGGACGAAGTCGTCAAGCTGGCGTCCAACGAAAACCCGTACGGCGCATCGCCCAAAGCAAAAGAAGCTATCGTGGCCGAGCTTGAACATATCAGCCTTTATCCGGACGGAGGCGCCGTCGAGCTGACTTCCGACCTTGCGAAGCACCTCGGCGTGAATACCGACCAAATCATTTTCGGCTGCGGCTCCGACGAGATCATCGCATTGATCTCCAGGGCATTCTACGTGCCGGGCGACGAGACGATCATGGCCGACCAAACGTTCTCCGTGTACAAGAGCAACGCGGATATCGAAGGGGCGGTCACCGTTGAAGTGCCGCTCGTGGACGGGAAACATGATTTGGATGCGATGCTGGCCAAGGTCAACGATCGCACGAAAATCATTTGGGTGTGCAACCCGAACAATCCTACCGGCACGCTTCTTTCGGAGCAGGAGGTCACGGCTTTCCTCGAGAAAGTGCCTTCGAACGTCATGGTCGTCCTTGACGAAGCTTATTTCGAGTACGTGACGGATCCTTCTTACCCGAACGGCATCCGATATATCGAAAAGTATCCGAACGTCGTCGTTTTGCGCACGTTCTCCAAAATTTACGGTTTGGCGTCGCTGCGCATCGGATACGGCGTCGCCCAGCCGGAGGTCATTCGTTTGATCAATCAGGTACGCGAACCGTTTAACACGACGCGCGTGGCTCAGGCCGCGGCGAAAGCGGCTTTGAAGGATCAGGATTACATTGCCAAATGCCGTGCGGCGAATCGGGCCGGCATCGAACAGATCCAGGCCGAATTCGACCGCCTTGGACTCGATTATTTCCCGGCTCACGGCAATTTCATCATGGTGGACGTGCGCAAGCCGGCCGGAGAAGTTTTCGAAGCCATGCTCCGCAAGGGCGTGATCATCCGGGCAGGCCACAGCAAATATCCGACCCATATCCGGGTGAGCGTAGGCACTCCAGAACAAAATAAAGCATTTATTCATGCCCTTGAGCAGGTCTTAAACGCGGAAACAGCTCATGTGCAATAGGATGCGAACAATGAAGTGAGGTACCATGACGACGAAAATCGCTATTTTCGGAGTGGGACTGATCGGCGGCTCCCTGGCCCTTTGCTTTAAAGGCAAGCCGGGGATTACCGTCGTGGGCCATGCCCACCGTCCCGCATCCGCGGATAAATATATAAGCCGCGGCGTTGTCGACCAGGCCACGCTGTCGATCGAGGAAGCGGCACTTGATGCCGACTTCATTTTTTTGTGCGTGCCTGTCGGCAATCTCGACGAATACTTGACGAAGCTCAGCACTCTGCCATTAAAAAAAGGCTGCATCATCACCGACGTCGGCAGCACGAAGGCCAGCATCGCGCTTGCCGCCGAGAAGCTGGCTCTGGAGGACGTTTATTTCATCGGCGGCCATCCGATGGCCGGCTCGGAACGCTCGGGGGTCGAAGCGGCGACGCCGCTTTTGTTCGAAAACGCCTACTACGTGTTGACGCCGCCGCCGGGTTTGCCTGAAGAAGTGTATGACTCGCTGGTCCACCTTCTCAGCTACACGCGGGCGCAGATCGTAAAAGTCGATCCCGTGGAGCATGACCGCATCGTGGGGGCGATCAGCCATCTTCCGCATGTCATTGCCGTTGCGCTCGTCAACCAGGTGTGCGACTACAACAAGGACAATCCGTTGTACCGGCAGCTTGCGGCCGGCGGATTCCGGGACATTACGCGGATCGCCTCGAGCGATCCGATCATTTGGCGCGACATTTTATTGAATAACCGGGACGTCATGCTGCAGATGCTTTCGGATTGGAACAACGGTATTTCGGCATTCGTCAACCTGCTGAAGCAGGAGGACGGGGAAGGGATCGTACAAGCCTTCGCCAAAGCGAACGACTTCCGGAGCGAGCTCCCGGAGCGCCGCAAAGGCATGATCGCTTCGACGTTCGACCTGTATATCGACGTTCCTGACCATCCGGGCATTATCGGCAAAATCACGACCATCCTCGGGGAAAACCATATCAACCTCAGCAATATCCAAATTATCGAAAGCAGGGAGGATGTGCCGGGCATCATGCGGCTGTCTTTCCGTCAGGAAAGCGATATGGAGCGGGCCAAAGAACTGCTGAACAACACGGATTACAGCATTTCGCTGTAATCCGGTTTTTTTATTTCTTTTTCTAAGGGCGGAAAAAACGTCTCAAAACGTGATGTACGGTACAATTTTTTCTTTATTTATAGCTTTTGAAATGAAGTTTGAATATAGGGTTGACAAAATGAAAACGGATACATATAATAAAAGTACAGTATGGTTTCTCTCCACTCCTATCCAAATAAATGGTTGTTCCGGAGTGAACAACGGACCGCGAATGATTCGCGGTCTTTTTTTTGTTTTTCTGCTAACCCGATGATTGTCCAAAGCGTTTTACATATCGTGAGCGGGTGTAGGATTTTTGATCGGTTCGGTCGCGGCGAGGTTAAACGTGGTTTGCTTTTTTGGCCGAAAGCTGTTTCCGAAAAAAATATGTATGTTCTAGTAACATTTTGCGAGGTTGTTCCGTCTATTGATATATTGGAATCATTTTTTATTCGGCAGAATTCCGGTTTCGGCGGGGGAAACGGACAATTTGCGCGCGGCTTTCCTGACGGTTATACTTGAATGTGCTACAATGATAGTGATAGTTTTGTAGAATCGTTGGGGAATTTGCCAATACATAGTGTTTGCGTGTCATGGACCGCCGACAACAAATATCGACCGCAACTTTTCGGATCCTGTTCGGTACTTATATACGACTGAATCGAACGGGGAGGTTTTGTACGGGCGAGGAGGTTACATAAAAATGACGGATTCCCAAATGATTAGGGAAATCAAGAAGGGCAACGTCGAGCTCTTCTCCGAATTAATGCGCCGTTATCAACGGAAAATTTTGGCTTTTGTTTACCATATGCTTCGAAGCTCCCACATGGAGCTCATGGCCGAGGACTTATGCTCCGAGACATTCTATAAGGCATTTCGCAGCCTGCATTCCTTCCGGGAAGTGGATGCATCCTTTTCGACCTGGTTGTATACGATCGCACGGAACACCGTGCTCAGCGAGCTGAGAAAACAAAAGGGCGCCCATGTTCCGATCGAGGAAAGCGGGGTGACGCCCGTTGCGCCGGCGGAGATTGCTCCGGAACAAGCCGTTTTGCGGAATGAGAAGGTGGAGCTTGTGCGCGAGGCCATCAACAATTTGCCGGAGAAACAGCGGTCTGCCTTGATCCTTCGGGAATATGACCAGCTCGACTATCAGGAGATCGCCGATATATTAGGACAAAGCGTCAGTTCGGTCAAATCCTTGCTGTTCAGAGCCCGATCCAGCGTGAAGGTACAGCTGGAACCGTATTTTTATGAGCAAAACTATGAACAATACGAAGGGATGAAAAGCAGATGACTTGCGATGAGGCTCAAGAATTATTCGGGCTGATATCGGATTTGAATGAAAATGATCCCAGATGGCGGCAGCTGGAAATGCACATGACGACCTGCAGCGATTGCGCGGCGGAATTCGATTTGTGGATGGAAAGCCACAGCTACATTTTGGAATTGCAAGAGGAAGCCTCCGAAGAAAAAGCGGAGGAGATCAACCGGAACGTTATGGACCGGATTTACCGGGAATCCCCGTGGCTCATTCCGGACAAGGGCAAGCCGTTTGACGTGCCTGCGGCGACGAGGAAACGGTTGTCGTTATGGATTACCGGCTTCGTGATGGTGTTCCTGTGCAGCGCGCTTTATTTCCTGCTTATGGATAAGCCGCATCCGAAGGAAACCGCCGACGCCGCGACGGGCATATTGCCGACGGGGATTGCCGGCAGCGCGGAATTAAGCCGTTTCAGCTACAATATTCCGGCAACGAACAGCGGGATCATCGAACCGTTTGTCGTCAGCATGGGACCGACGCATCCGCAATATTGGATGATTTTATCGTTGCTGGGCGTTGCGATGGCCCTGCTGTCGCTGCGGCGGCTGAGCCAAATGCGCAAATAAAGCGTTTGGATGCGCGAGAAGGCCGCGCGAAATCCGGAATATGCCTTTTCGCAGCCCTGAAGCAGCAGCGAGGCATTGGCGGACGGCGCGAGCGCCGAACGGATTTTCCCGCTTTTCCGCTTATAACATTTATACCGCTCGTTTTTCTTCATGCCAAAGAATAACTTGGACTTTCGTTCGGGTTATTTTTTTGTTTTTGCCGAATAAAAATTGTAATAATTCCCATAATGGTAGTAAAACGGCGAGGCGATCAGAGATGAATTTAGCGGATATGCTGACATATGCCGACATCGGCCAGCTGACGACCATTGCGGAGCATTACGAATGCGAGTGCAAGCGGAATTCCAAACATGAACTGATCCAGAGCATTTTGGTTATGCTAAACCGTAGGGAATTTATCGAGCAGCAGGTCAGCAGCAGTTCGGCAAAAGATTTGCGTTTTCTCAACACCCTTTTGTTTGACGGCCGCGGCTCCTACAGCCTGGAAGAACTGCTGGCCATCATCGGGCAAACCGCTTTTGATGCCGATCCTTCGGACAAGCAGCAGAAGGCGGAAAGTCCGCGCGAAGCCATCGCCAGGTATAAGCGAAGCGGGTGGCTGTTCAACGGCACGACCCAAAGCACGAGATTCCTGTTTCAGATGCCGAACGATTTAAAGGAAAGGTTCAGGCAGGAACTCGGCGCCATGCTTCGCAACCGGGTCAGGCGGTCCGGAGAACCCGGGGCCTACCGTGAGGAACAAAACTTGTATGCGGAGGATCTGCTGTTATTTTTGCGGTATGTCCGCGATCAGGAAATCGAGCTTAACCAGGAAGCGGCCATGTATCGCCGCCAGCAGCAGCAGGTCATGGACATGCTTCACGTAAGCGAACCTTTGGTCACGAAAGGCGGGTGGCGTTTCGGATACGGAAGATCATTCACCTCTTACCCGAGCCGGTTTGCTTTGCTGTACGATTTTGCATTCTATCAGGAGTACATTGCCGAAGAGGGAGGGCGCTTGCGCTTAACCCCGAAGGGAACGGAAATGATAGACGGCGGAATGAAAGAAAGCATGGTGCAAATTTTCCGTTTCTGGTTAAGGCTATATAAACAAGCGATCCCCAACCTGACTTCCCTGGTTTACTGGACAAGCGAATGCGCCAAGGAATGGGTGACCGTCTCATCGCTGCATCAGGCGATCGGCTGGTTGATCAAACCTTATTACTACGACACCGCGGAATCGATTCTCAATGAGCGGATTTTGAAGATGATGCTTCATTTGGGACTGCTGCGGATCGGAGAAAGCCAAGAGCAAGGAGCCGTGGTCCAGATGACCGCTTGGGGACTGAAACTTGCGGGGAAAAGCTTCGTTTTAGGCGGAGGGAATGCTTCTTTCGTCCATTGACAAAAGCTTGTAAAAGTTGTTAAAATCACTCCCAAAGTTAGGAGTGATGAGAAATGTTATTGCGTTACGGTCAGCATATGCCGAAGCTGCAGCCTTCCGTTTACGTGGCCGAAGGTGCCAAAATCATCGGGGACGTTAGAATCGGAGCGGACTCGAGCGTATGGTTCAATGCCGTTCTCAGAGGCGACATGGCGCCGATCGTGATCGGTGAGCGATGCAACATTCAAGACGGAACCGTCGGACATGTGAATACGGGTGAGCCGCTCATCGTCGCTGACGACGTATCCGTTGGACATTCCGCCATCATTCACGGATGTACGATAGGTAAAGGTACATTAATCGGCATGGGGGCCATTGTACTGAACGGTGCCGAAATTGGAGAATATGCTTTAATAGGTGCAGGCAGTCTCGTTACTGAAAACAAAAAAATCCCACCCTATACGCTATCCCTCGGTTCTCCAGCAAGAGTGGTCCGCGAATTGACGGAAGCGGATTTGCAGCGAATGTACCGCACGACTCAAAACTATGTGGAGAAGGGGAAAGAGTATAGGATGTTCTAAACAATGTTTGGAGGTGCATCCTATGGATAAAATGAAAGCTACGTATGAAGTCATGTTGGGGCTTGCTGCTGAAATGGTATGGGACGAAGCGTTGCGCAAACATCGGAGCGAGGAGCTCTATCGCGAAATCGATCGGGCGCTGGCTACCGGAGACGAATCGGCTTTCCGTAATCTAACGGATGAACTGAGGTTGTTGAATTAAACCGAGCGCATGATATTCGATCTATGCGACCGGCGTGGAAGGCAAGTTGGTTCCACCCTAAAAGCCCGTCACAAAAAGAAATGCAGGCAGCTTTCCGTTCGGGAACGCGGGACGTTTACCCGAGCGGAGAGACCGGCGTTTCTTTTTTTCTTCAGCCGAGGCATAATATGAAATATAATGGAGAAAAATGAGGGAAGGGTGAAACGAATGAAATTCAGCGAAGTGGACGAGTCGTCTTGGGGGGAACTGCAGCCCTATTTTGACACTTGTCTCATTCCCTATACGGGATTGACCGGGAACGAAAGCCCGGTCGAAGCCACGGCAGCCCTTGAACGTCTAAGGGATTTCATGGACCTGGTCGAAATTCCGTTTAAGGGAAGAATGATTACATATCCTGCATTCCAATACGGACTGCAGCGGGAAATGTCGCTTTTGAACGAAGTGTGCCGCAACGTGAAACAGGCGGGCTTCAAACATGTCGTCATCATGTCAGCGGACTGCAGCCTCCCGGCAAGCGATCTGCCGGAAGCCGATTTGATCTTGGCGCGACCAGCGATAGAAGCCGAGAGCGGGAAAGAATTGGCCGGTATCGTGCAGGGAGAAATTCATAAATTATGGAATTCCGGAACCGAAATGTAATTGTGACAGAAATTCAACAATTTAATTGGTTAATTCTTCAACTGTAGAATAAAAAGATCTGGTTATTCTTGACGGTCTTATAAGGCTAATATATTATTATTATGTCCTAGTAAGTCGTGTGATGATAATCATTGAAAGCACTTAAAGAATTGGTTGACAAAGGGGGTTGAAGACATTATGAGCAACCAAAATGACCACCATGAACCATCTGAGAAACCACCCGGGCGTAAAGAAATGTCCCGTCGACAATTTCTTGCTTATACTTTAGGTGGTGCAACCGCATTTATGGCAATGGGCCCAGTGCTCCCGATGGTGCGGTTTGCAGTTGATCCGATTCTGCATAAAAAAGGTGAAGGCGAATTCATTAAGGTCGTGGAAGAAAGCAAAATTACGGACGAGCCTCAGGAATTCTCTTTTGAACTCCAACAGCAGGATGGATGGTACGCGAGCAAGGCTACATTGACGGCCTGGATCCGTAAGGATGAGCAAGGGAAAATCTATGCGCTGTCCCCGATCTGTAAGCACCTGGGGTGCACGGTCGGCTGGAACAATGACAAAAATTTCCCTGACGAGTATCACTGCCCATGCCATGGCGCACGTTACAACAAACTCGGCAAGAACTTGGCTGTAGCGCCTAAACCACTCGATACGTATAAACTGAAATTGCAGGACGGTTGGGTGTATTTGGGGCAAGTAGAGCCAAATACTGAAGTGAAATAGGAGGCGTAGATTCGGATGTTTAAGAGTGTCTACAACTGGATTGATGAACGTCTTGATGTCACGCCGATTTGGAGAGACGTTGCTGACCACGAAGTGCCTGAGCATGTTAACCCGGCGCATCATTTCTCCGCATTCGTATACTGCTTTGGCGGATTGACGTTTTTTATCACGGTCATTCAAATCCTGTCAGGGATGTTCCTGACCATGTATTATGTACCGGACATCATTAACGCGTACAACAGCGTCGAGTACCTGCAAACGCAGGTGGCGTTCGGCCAAATCGTGCGCGGTATGCACCACTGGGGCGCGAGCCTTGTTATCGTCATGATGTTCTTACATACTATGCGCGTGTTCTTCACGGGTTCTTACAAAGCGCCACGTGAAATGAACTGGGTCGTTGGTATGCTTCTGTTCTTTGTTATGCTGGGTCTGGGCCTTACCGGTTACCTGCTTCCTTGGGATAACAAAGCTTACTTCGCTACGAAGGTTACGCTCGAAATCGCGAATTCCGTTCCTTGGCTCGGGCCAATCATCAAGGAATTCCTGCAGGGCGGTACCATCGTAGGCGCGGAAACGCTGACACGGTTCTTCGCGCTGCATGTATTCTTCCTCCCGGCCGTATTGCTCGTACTGATGGTGGGACACTTCATCATGATCCGCAGACAGGGCATTTCCGGTCCACTATAATAAGAAGGGAGGAATATCGATGGCACACGGGAAAAATTCGAAAGAAAAAGTTGTGTACGTAGGAGACTCCCGCGTTAAAAAGGGCGCAGGGTTCGTCACTCCTCCGGACTACACCGCGTATCCGGGCAAATCGGAAGCGTTCATCCCTAACTTTCTGCTGAAAGAATGGATGGTCGGCGTTGTCGTGCTTGTCGGATTCTTGGTACTTACCATCGCAGAGCCTGCTCCGCTGTGGTTCCCGGCGAATCCAAGCGCTTCGATCATTCCGATGCCGGACTGGTACTTCTTGTTCCTGTATCAGTACTTGAAGATGCCATACGCATCCGGCGATTACATCGTGCTCGGAACGATTGGCGTGACGGGCGTTGCCTTCGGTTCGCTGCTGCTTGCTCCGTTCCTTGATACGGGCAAAGAGCGCCGCTTCTATCGCAGACCGATCGCTTCGTCGCTTATGATTCTTTCTTTGATTGCGTGCGTATACCTGACGAACAGCGCCTGGACTCATTACAAAGCCGAGCTGGCTGAAACGGGCCAAGTCCCTGAAAACATCCAGCGCGAAGAAAAAGCGGCAGAAAACAGAGCCAAAGGCCTTCCAACGACAAGCGGCAATCAACAACAAGAAATTGCGATCGTCGATAAAGAAAACCCGGCGATGGAATCCTTCAAAAAAGCGGGCTGCATTTCTTGCCACGCTGCCGATTTGAAGGGTGCCAGCGGACCATCGCTGCGTGGCGTCGGCGACAAACATGATAAAGCAGCCATCCTCAAAATCATCAAAGAAGGTTTCGAAGGCAAAATGCCGGCGATGTACGACAGTGCAATCGCGGCAGGCCTGACGGACAAAGACATTGACAATTTGGCGGATTGGCTCTCCAAACAAAAGGCTGAAGCAAAATAAGCCGAAATATGTGATCCAAAAACCTGATCGTGAAAGCGGTCAGGTTTTTTTGGAAAAAAACGGCGAAAGGAGGACCGCCAGTTGTCTGTTTCGTTTTTTTGGAGCCGCGCTTTTTTAACCAACCGGGTGATTTTATGGCTGCTGTTTTGGTGCAATTTGATCGGAACCGTATACGGGTACATATGGTATGGAGACCAGATCGAATTTACGTTGGCCCACAACGCGTTATGGCAGGTTATTTTTGTCCCTGACAGCCCGACGGCAAGCCTCTTTTTTACGATCAGCGTGTTGTTTCTTTTGTATCCGCCGAAGTCGTCCTTTTTCGCAGGTTTCAGGCTTTTGATGGAATCGCTGGCCGTTGTGACCTCCGTCAAATACGGGGTATGGGCGGTGAGCATCATTTTTGCCGGGGCTGCCCAAGGGGATCAGTTGGTGTGGCAGGATTGGATGCTGGTTGCATCCCATTTGATCATGGCCATCGAAGCGCTGCTGTTCGTGCGGTTTTTTCGTTTTGGCGCGATCATGCTTATTCCGGCCGCAGCCTGGACGTTTCTTAACGATATCGTGGATTATACGTTTGGCGTCTACCCGTGGCTTCCCCGAGTCTTGGAGGACGATCTGCAAGGAGTTCAGAGCTTTACGCTCGGGCTTACGCTGTTCAGCGTTTTGCTCGCCTGGCTCGTGCTCCGTCTTGGCAAACGCAATTCTACATAGCTTGTTCTACCCGCATCCCTTCTGCCATACATTTACGGTAGGAGGGATGTCCTATGCTGCGGAGCATACCGTTAAAGCCCAAAACCCGTTGGTTCATCCTATGGCTCCTGGCCGTTGTGCTGTCATTGCAGCCGGTTATCGCGCATGGCCGCTCGGCTGACGACCAGGCTCCCGCAAAGCCGGAGGACGCTGCCCGGCAGGCGGCTCGCTTAAGCCAGGTGACGGAGCAAATGTACAACCATGTCCTTCAAGGCGACATTAACCAGGTCGGCAGGGAATTGCAGGAGGTGAACGCGATCTTCGAGTCCTCTTCTTTTCAAAAGCTGACCAGCGTGGAGGGGATTCATGCCCTGTCCGAAAGCATCATCGAAATGAAAGAAGCGGTGGCGCGGGTCCACCTCGACAAGAAGCAATGGCTTACGGCATCGGCCAAGCTTAGAATGGCGGCCGACAGTCTGAACAACCCCAAACAGCCGATATGGATGCAATATTACAAGGTGATCCGCGAGGAACTGAGCCAGATGAGGGCAGGATTGGGCAAAGGCGACGTATTGGCCGCCAAACAGGCATACGACCGTCTTCAGGAGCATTACGAGCTGATCCGTCCGGCGGTCACCATCCAGCGTACGCCCTCGGACGTGGCGATGGTGGATTCCTGGATTTCGTACATGGGAGGTTTGGTGAATGCCGTCCAGCCCAAACCCGCCGAAATCGAAAGCATGATCGGGCAGGGCGAGGAAATGTTCAACGGGCTGTTCGGCAAGAAAAAAGACCATCCGGCGTTGGCGCCGCTTGATCAAGTCGATGGTTCGTGGCCGTGGATGTTTTGGGGAGGGGCTTTTATTGCCGCCATTCTCGCTTATACCGCATACCGAAAATACAAAGGCGAAAAAAACAGCTTTAAAAAGGTGACGCCAAGGACGTAATGCTTCAAAAAGCTCCCTGAACAGCAAGTTCGACAGGAGCTTTTTTTGTTTTGGAGGGCATGCAACCAAACGCAAGCGGAAGCAGCAGGCTTTTGGTGCTATTACGCTTACAGCCGATGAGTCGCCGGGCTTGCCGGCGCCAATTCGTCAGGTCTCTTTGAAGCCTTCGCCAAGCACGTCATGGACGTCATTGATAATGACAAACGCGCGGGGGTCGATCGATTTGACGATTCCGTTCAGCCTCCGGATTTCGTGTCTTGCGACTACGCAATAGGCCATATGCTTCGCCTGTTTCGAATAAGCCCCGATGGCCGGAATCAGCGTTACCCCGCGCTCCATTTCGGCCGTGATTTTGTCGGCGATTTCCGGCGCATGGTCGCTGATGATGGTAAAGGCTTTGGCGGCATATGCCCCTTCTTGAATGAAATCGATCACCTTGGACGATATGAACACGGCGACAAGCGTGTATAATATTCGTTCTCTGGGGATAAAGAAAAGGGAAGCGCCGATAATGATGATATCGATTCCTAAAATGACCTGGCCCATGCTCCAGCCGAACTTGCGGTTGCAGATCCGGGCCACGATGTCCGAGCCGCCCGTCGTCCCGCCGAACCGGAACACGATGCCGAGCCCCGCGCCTAACGTGACGCCGGCGTACAGGGAAGCGAGAATGTAGTCCCGTTCGGTTTGGAACGGGGTGATCCAACCCCAGCCTATCATTTTTTCGAACACCCATAAAAAGAACGTGAGCGCGGCGATGCCGACGCCGGTATAGATCATTTGCCTGCCGCCCAACACTTTGAGTCCGATCAGGAACAGCGGAATGTTCAGCACCAGCGTCGAAAGCGCGGGCGGTACGGCGAAGGCGTAATTGAGCAGGACGGTGACGCCCGTAACCCCGCCTTCCATCAGCTGGTTCGGAATGATGAAATACAGCAGCCCAAAAGCATACACGGCGGTCCCGAGGATGATCGGCAGGACCATTTTCATGGGAGACAACCATTTCGATAATGTCATGAAACCCCTCGCATTAACCAAAAGTAGGAAGAACAAGCTCTTCGCTCCAACCATAGTATACCTTTTTCCAGGCGATTTAAAAAAGATTTGTGTTCATTTCGGCTTTGCGATAACATATGGAGTAAACTGATACCTTGTCTAATCGGGGTGAAAAATGCAGATTTAAGGGGGATGGTCCATCCGAAATGGAAAAGACACTGGCTGAAATGCAAAAGGAAGTCGACCGGTATATCTCCCAGTTCAAAGAAGGATATTTCAGTCCTTTGTCCATGCTGGCGCGGATGTCGGAAGAGGTGGGCGAACTGGCTCGCGAGGTAAACCACCGCTTCGGGGAAAAACCGAAAAAAGCCACGGAGGAGGAAAACTCCATCGAGCTTGAGCTTGGCGACATTTTGTTCATCACGATCTGTTTCGCCAACTCTCTCGGCATTGACCTGACGGAGGCGCATGACAAGGTCATGCATAAATTTAATACGCGGGACGCAAACCGTTGGACGAAAAAGGACACCGAATAAGCCCGTCATACATATGCTGTACAATAGCCTGTAATAACAGGGGGGAGTACGGCAGGATGAAATCCGAACAATTCGTTCGAAATGCTTACCAGTGCATTTTGCAAAATGATTTCGAAGGGGCTCTTCAGTGGTTTGAGGCAGCTGCTGCGGAGAATCCGGCGTCCGCTGAAATTCGTTACCGGTGCTCTGTGACCTATGCGCGAAGCGGAAAAATCGACAAAGCGCTCGAACATGCACAAAAGGCCTGCGAGCTGGAACCGGATAAAGCGGAATACGCCCTCAATCTTCAGCATCTGCAATCGATGCGAATCGTGCAGGATGCCAAAAAGGTGCTCGACTCAGGCGATATGGCACCCGCCAGCGAACTGTATCAAACGGTGTCCGTGCTGAAGGAAGCCGTACGCCTTGACCCGCTCTACGCGGAGGCGTACATTTGGCTTGCCGTGGCTTACAGCCAGCTTAACGAGCATGCGCTTGCGATCGCTTCATTAAAAGAAGCCATGGCTCTGCAGCCGCAGGATGACGGACTGCAAAGCATGCTTGACCAGTTCAAAAGCCGATTGAGCACCTATTTGCACGATTCCACTACGTAGCAAAGAAAAAAGCGGGGGGAAAAGCGCATGTCAAATCGAATCAAAGTTGCAGTCGCCGGGGCTGCCGGAAGAATGGGAAAAGAGGTCGTCAAGCTGGTTCTTGAGGATCCGGATTTGGAGCTGGCGGCAGCGGTCAACCGCTCCCAGCAAGGCACCGATGCCGGAACCCTGGTCGGTCTGCCGGCCTGCGGGGTCCAAGTGACAAACGATCTGGAGTTAGCGTTGGTAGAAACGAAGCCGGATGTCCTCGTTGATTTCACGACACCGCAATTTGCTTATGCCAATACGGCACTTGCGGTTGCTCACGGCGTTCGTCCGGTCATCGGGACAACCGGGTTCACCCCGGAGCAAATCGAAGAGTTGGACAAGCAGTGCCAGAGCAAAGGCATCGGCGGCTTGATCGCGCCGAACTTTTCGGTAGGCGCCCTTTTGATGATGAAATTCGCCGCGCAAGCGGCGAAATACTTCCCGCATCTGGAAATTATCGAGTACCACGGGGACCAGAAATTGGACGCTCCGTCCGGGACCGCAGTGAAAACGGCCGAATTGATCGCCCAGAACCGCGAAGAAATCCGCCAGGGAAATCCGAAAGAGGAAGAGACGATTGACGGAGCCCGCGGCGGTTATTATAACGGCTTCCGGATCCACAGCGTCCGGCTGCCGGGCGTGTTCGCGCAGCAGGAAGTGATTTTCGGGGGCTTCGGCCAAACCCTGAAAATCCGTCATGATTCCTATGAACGGGCAGGTTATATGCCTGGGGTGAAAATGGCGATCGAAAAGGTTATGGGTTATACCGGCATGGTTTACGGATTTGATCATTTTATAGAGTAGCTTCCGAAGGAGTGGGACAGGATGAAAATCGCATTTATCGCACACGACCGCAAAAAGGACGAAATGGTCAATTTTGTGACGGCCTATGAAAATGTATTTGAAGGACATGAGCTGTACTCCACCGGGACGACCGGCAAACGGATCATGGAGAACACCAATCTGAAAATCCACCGTTTTATGTCGGGGCCGCTCGGCGGCGACCAGCAGATCGGGGCGCTTGTCGCCCAAAACGAAATGGATTTGATCATTTTCCTTCGCGATCCGCTGATGGCTCAGCCGCATGAACCGGATATCAATGCTTTGCTGCGCCTTTGCGACGTGCAGGGCATTCCGCTCGGAACGAATATCGCGACGGCGGAAATTTTGGTGAAAGCACTGGACCGCGGCGATTTCGCATGGCGCGAGCTGGTACATAAATACAAGCCGGGTGTTGAGGAATGAGCGACAGGCTGGACATTCTGGTCTTCGGCGCTCATGCGGACGACGCTGAAATCGGCATGGGCGGCACGATCATCAAGCATGTGGACGCCGGTTACCGCGTGGGCATCTGCGACTTGACTTATGCCGAGATGTCTTCCAACGGCACCGTGGAGGGGCGCCGGCAGGAAGCCGAAGCGGCAGCAGGCGTGCTTGGGCTGGCGATGCGGAGCAACCTCGGATTGCCGGATCGGGGGTTGTTCGCCACTCCGGAGCACGTGCGCCGGATTACCGAGGAAATACGACGTTACGCTCCCCGGATCGTGTTCGCGCCTTATTGGGAAGACCGGCATCCGGATCACGTCGCTTGCAGCCGGCTGGTTGAGGAGGCGGTTTTTAACGCGAAACTCCGCCGCTATATGCCCGAGATGCCTGCCGTGCAGGTGGATCAGCTGTATTTTTACTTTATAAATGATATGGGCCGGACGGACGTCATGGTGGACATTACCGCCGAGCAGGAGAGAAAAGAACAAGCGCTTCTATGCTACCGTTCGCAGTTCGAGAGCGGGCTTGGCGAAGAGGATGCCGTTTCGACCCCGCTCAATCAAGGTTATATCGAACGCGTCCGTTCCCGGGACAAGCTGACCGGCCAGCGCAGGCTTATTCCGTATGCGGAAGGTTTCGCGGCGCGGTCGCCGTTCCTCGTGGACAAATTCATGTAGAGATGCCTTTCAATCAAAGTCAGGACTGATCTTCAGCCATGTTGCGGGGGGTCAGTTCTGACTATTTCACGCTTTAGGAACATACGGGTTCATATACTTCTCTTCATAAGGGAGGCAGGCAGAATTGAGTCAACCATTAAAAATAGGAATCACGTGTTACCCTTCCCTTGGCGGTTCCGGGGTCGTTGCCACCGAACTCGGGAAGCTTTTGGCCGAAAAAGGGCATCAGGTCCATTTTATCGCGAACAGCATACCGTTTCGGCTGGGAGGCACGTTTCACAAAAACATTTTTTATCATGAGGTGGAGGTCAGCGATTATTACGTATTCCGCTATCCGCCGTACGAAATGTCGCTGGCGACGAAAATGGCGCAGGTTGCCAAAATGCAGCAGCTGGACGTTTTGCACGTCCATTATGCCGTTCCGCATGCCGTTTGCGCATTCCTGGCCAAACAGATGGTGGGGGATCAATTGAAAGTCGTTACGACGCTCCATGGCACGGACATTACCGTTTTGGCCCAGGACGAGTCGCTTAAGGACCTGATCCGCCTGGCCATCAACGAAAGCGATGCGGTAACGGCCGTTTCCCGGGATTTGATCCAAGAGACGCGCGAGGTCCTCGACATCAGCCGGGACATCGACCTGACCTATAACTTTGTCGACAAACGGATATATTATCCGCGGGACATCAGCTCGCTGCGCGGAGACTACGCGGAACCGCACGAAAAAATATTGATGCATATTTCCAATTTCCGGCCCGTTAAACGGGTGGGGGATGTCGTGGACATTTTTGCGAAGGTCCAGGAGAAAGTGCCTTCCAAGCTGCTGCTCGTCGGGGAAGGTCCGGACCTGCCGAAGGTTCAATGCAAAATCCGGGAGCTCGGCCTCGAGGAAAAAGTGTTGTTCTTAGGTAAACAGGACGACATCGCGCAAGTGATTTCCCTGGCGGACGTGCTGCTGCTCCCGTCGGAAAAGGAAAGCTTCGGTTTGGTCGCGCTGGAGGCGATGGCTTGCGGCGTGCCGACGATCGGTTCGATTGCCGGCGGCATTCCGGAGCTAGTCGTCCATGGCGAAACCGGATTTCTGGCGCCGATCGGCGACACGAAGCGCATGGCGGATTACGCCGTTCAGCTGTTGTCCAACGATGCGCTTGCAGCCACGTTCAAGGAGGCCTGCGTCAAAAGGGCATGCGAACAGTTCTGCGACGGGCTGATTACCCAGCAGTACGAGAAAATTTATTATCGCGTTCTTGGGCGCGAGGTTCCGGAGCTCGATTCGGTGTGCGGCTGATCCGGCTTCGGACGAGAGGCAGGGAGGAACGATATTGGTACGATGGAAACAAGCCGATCCCGCGATGGCGGAGCAGGGCAAACAAGTGATTTCAAAGCTGCTTGAGCATGGTCATGAGGCTTTTTGGGTCGGCGGCTGCGTCAGGGACGAGCTGATGGGCAGGCCGGTCGACGACATGGACATTACGACCTCCGCGTTGCCAGAGGAAGTGCAGGACGTATTTGAACGGACCGTCCCGACGGGCATCCAGCATGGAACCGTTACGGTCCTGAGCGGGGACTGCGCCTTCGAGGTGACCACATACCGTGTTGAAGGAGCTTATGAAAAGCATCGGCGGCCTGCCGAAGTCGCGTTCGTGCGGGATTTGCGGGAAGATTTGAAGCGGCGGGATTTTACGATAAATGCGATTGCCAGGGATATCGAAGGCAATGTCGTGGATCCGTTTCACGGCATAAACGACCTGGAGGCCCGCATGATCCGCTGCGTAGGCGATGCCAAAGGACGCTTTCAAGAGGATGCGCTGCGCATGGTGCGCTGCATCCGGTTTGCCTCGGTGTTCGGATTCAACATTGCCTACCGCACTTGGAAAGGGCTGCTCGAGGAACGGGAAAACATCCGCTACGTAGCGATGGAGCGCTTCCGCGTGGAGCTGGAGAAGCTGATGGCCGGCAGCAAGCCGTCAAGAGGGCTGGGATTGCTTTACCGCAGCAAGCTGCCGGCTTATGCCAAGGTTCCTTTTCCCTATGCGGCCGAGGCAAGGCTCATCCGCCTGATCGACGATCTTTCTCCCGAAGAATCGGTGATCCGATTTGCGCTGCTGTTATATGCCTGCGCTGTGCCGGCTGAGAAAGCGAATGCGTACCTCCGGGATTGGACCTTTCCCAATACGGTCCGGGAGCGGATTGTCGGGATATTAAACGTCGGAGAAGCCGTCGAAGCCATGGACCGTACTTCCCCTTCCCGTCTGGAGTGGATCCGGATCGTGCTTCGGTTCGGGCGGGAAACCTCCGAATCTTGGCTGAGGCTGGCCGATGTGCTGAAGGCGGGGGAAGCCGCTGGGTGTTATCCGCAGGACGTATTGGAAAACGGACGGGCGTGGATGGAAGAAATGGCCGTATACCACATGTCCGAGTTGGCCGTCACGGGCAAAGACGTGCTTGCGTTGTCCGGGCGGAAAGGCGGGCCGTGGTTGGGCGAACTATTGAACGGGCTGCTTGTACGCGTTAGTTCGCGCGAGCTGCCGAACGACCATAACCGATTAATCGAAGAAGCGAAACAGGTGATATCAACCCATGAGTGAAAAAGAAACGCTGCTTGATTTGCTGCTCGCCAGCCCGCAGGAGTTCGTTTCCGGCGAGGAAATCAGCCGCAGGTTGTCCGTCAGCCGCACGGCCGTCTGGAAGCAGATCAACAAGCTGAGGGAAGCCGGGTACGAATTCGAGGCCGTCCCGAACAAGGGCTACCGGATCGTCAACAAACCGGAACGGATCGACACGCTGACGCTGCTGAAAACGTTAAAGACGAATACCGCGGGCAAGAAGCTGAAAGTGCTTGAAACGACGGTATCCACGCAGGAGGAAGCCAAGGCGCTCGCCGAGGCCGGGGCGCCGGAGGGAACGCTGGTCGTTGCCGAGGAGCAGACGGGGGGCAAAGGCAGGCTCGGGCGGAAATGGTTTTCTCCCAAAGGCAAAGGCATATGGATGAGCCTGGTGCTAAGACCGAAACAGCCGCTGCATTACATGCCTCAGCTGACGCTGCTGACGGGCGTCGCGGTGTGCAGGGCGGTACGGCGGACGACCGGCGTCATGGCCGGGCTGAAATGGCCGAACGACCTCCTGGTCGACGGCCGCAAAATCTGCGGGATCCTCTTGGAATCGGCGGTGGAGGACGAATATGTCCGTTACTGCATCGCCGGCATCGGCATCAGCGCGAACCTGGACCCCGGCGATTATCCGGATGAGCTCAAATCGGTCGCAACCTCTTTAAAAATAGAAGCCGGCCACCCCGTCGACCGCGTGCAATTGATCGCGGCGGCGATGGAAGAATTCGAAACGTTGTACCGGCTTTACCAGCAGGAAGGATTTGCGCCGATCGCCTCGTTGTGGGAAGCGTTGTCCGTCACTTTGGGCAAACGGGTCACCGTGGGGGCCGCATCGGGTCCCGTAACGGGCCAGGCACTGAAGCTGGACCCTCACGGCGCGTTGGTCATCCTGACGGAGGACGGGCGGGAATTGCCTGTTTTTTCCGGAGATGTCGAACTTAGACGATGAAATTTTGCGAAGGATTTGATATACTGACATGTAGAGGCGGTATCGGCAAGGGACCGAACTGCACTCTGCATGTGCAAGCAATCACAACAGCATAATGCATACGTTGGATTCTGCTCTGAGCCGAAGGGACCGAGACAGAAGGGACGATCGCAAGTGACTCTTTTTTGCCCTTTCGGAACTTTTTAGTGATCTGCTAAAAGGTTTTTTTGTTTTTCCAACACTATTCCGAAGGAAGGGGCTGCAAACATGGCAGTGAAACATCCGCTCAACATCGTTAAAATGAAAAAGATGAAAGAGGAAGGCACGGCGCTCAGCATGGTTACCGCTTATGATTACCCGACGGCGCGCCTCGCCGAAGAAGCGGGCGTCGACATGATTTTGGTCGGCGACTCGCTCGGCAACGTCGTGCTCGGGTATGATTCGACGCTCCCGGTCACCATCGACGACATGGTGTACCATACGCGTTCGGTCGTCCGGGGGGCGGGCAATACGTTCGTCGTCGCCGATTTGCCGTTTATGACATATCACGGGAGCATCGACGAAACGCTGCGCAACGTGCGCAGGCTGATGCAGGAAGGCCATGCCCATGCCGTTAAAATGGAAGGCGGCAAAGAAATCAGCGCAGCGGTCGAAACGATCGTTGCCGCGGGCGTTCCCGTTTTGGGCCATATCGGCCTTACGCCCCAGTCGGTGAATCAAATCGGGGGGTACCGGATTCAAGGGAAAGACGAAAAGGATGCGCAGCGCTTGCTGGAAGACGCCAAAGCGCTGGAGAAAGCGGGCGCGTTCGGGGTCGTCCTGGAACTGGTCACCGAACAGGTTGCGGCTTATATCACGTCGCAGCTGTCCATCCCGACGATCGGCATCGGCGCGGGCCGGGGCGTGGACGGCCAGGTGCTTGTTTTCCATGATATTTTCCAATATGCTTCCCCGTACCGCGCCAAGAAATTTGTAAAAACCTTCGGGGATGCCGGAACGATGATCCGCGAGGGTCTGGCTCAATACGTCAAAGAAGTGAAAGAACGTTCTTTCCCGGATGAGAGCCATGTATTTACGGCAGACGATCACGTCGTCGACAATCTATACGGCAGAGGCCGGGAAAAGGTGAACAACGCATGAAAGCCGTCAGAACGATTGCAGAGCTTAGGGAAGAAATACGAAGCTTGAAAGCGGCAAAGGATGTAGAAACGGTCGGGTTGGTGCCGACGATGGGATATCTCCATGAAGGGCATGCCAGCTTGATCCGGGCAGCCAAGGAGAAAACGGGCATCGTCGTCGTCAGCATATTCGTCAACCCGATCCAGTTCGGGCCGGGGGAGGATTTTGAAACATACCCTCGCGACGAACAGCGGGATTTGGCCGCGGCGGAACACGCCGGCGCCGATCTTGTATTTCTTCCGACCGTGGACACGATGTACCCGCAGCCGACCAAAACGAAAATCGCTGTATCCGAGGTGACCTCCGGACTTTGCGGCGCGTCCCGCCCCGGACATTTCGACGGGGTGACGACCGTGGTGGGCAAGCTGTTTAATATCGTGCAGCCGGATTACGCGTTTTTCGGCATGAAGGACGCGCAGCAGGTGGCCGTGATCCAGCAGATGGTTTACGATTTGAACTTTAACGTGACGATCGTGCCTTGCCCGATTGTACGGGAAGAGGACGGGCTGGCCCTCAGCTCGCGCAACGTGTACCTCAGCCCGGAAGAACGGACGCAAGCGCTGGTACTTTCCCGTTCCCTTCGCGAGGCGAGAGAAGCGGTCGAAAGCGGCCGAATCCGGACCGCGGGCGAGGTCAAACGATTTTTGACCACCCGAATCAGCGAATCCCCGCTGGCCGTCATCGATTACGTCGAAGTTGCCGCATTTCCGGCCCTTGCGCCGCTTGCGGACGGCGAGTCGGTGATCGAACGCAACGAATCCGTATTGATGGCGCTGGCCGTCAAATTCGGCAGAACGCGCCTGATCGACAATTGCCTGCTCCATTCGAAAGGGGAATGAGACATGTTCAGAACGATGATGAAATCCAAAATACACCGCGCCACCGTAACCGAAGCGAACCTTAACTACGTAGGCAGCATTACGATCGACGAAGACTTGATGGAAGCCGCCGACCTGCTCGAGAACGAAAAAGTCCAGGTGGTCGACAACAACAACGGCGCCCGGCTCGAAACGTACGTGATCCCGGGTCCGCGCGGGAGCGGCGTCATCTGCCTCAACGGGGCGGCGGCACGGCTGGTGCAACCGGGGGATACGGTCATTATTATGTCCTATGCCATGATGTCCGATGAGGAGATCAAAAACCATAAGCCGAGAGTGGTGTTCGTCAACGAGTCCAATCGGCCGCTGACAACGATGAGCAAGGAAGTGCACGCAACCATCATCTAATGTTTATGAAGACAAGGAATGGCAGGCTCCGCGGAGAATGAAAACAGCCCGTTCAACAAAAAATGAATGCAGGTGACCGCACTGATTTCATTTTTAGTTTAAGGGTGGGATGCAGCGATGTTCCAGCATGTTTTCGCGGAAATGAACCACATGTTAGATGAAATCATGAAACATTACCCGACGGCGGAGGAAACCCAGAAACATCAGTTGATCCAAAAATGGAATATGCTGAAGACGATGAGCGACGGCATTATTGATGAATGGTTATCTTTTGAGGAAAAAATGGGGGAATTCCGCCAGCATGTCGAGGTGCCTGCCACCTTGTTTTCAGATCAGAGCTCGCCCGAATTGGAAATGAACGCATTTGTGCGCGGGCAGGGGTATTTCAGGTTGTTGATGTACCGCCAAGCCGCGCAGCAGTTTGCCCAAGTCATCCGTCAATATCCCGACAGCCTTTTGGCCCGGATGTATCTGGCCATGTCCCATTTGCACCTGGACGAAACGGAAGCGGCCCAAGAACATTTCCAATGGATTTTGCCGCTCGCCAACAGCCAAAAGCTGAAAGCGATGATTTACAATGCTTTGGGATGCATTGCCGTGAAGCATGGAGCAACAAGCAAAGCCCAGGAGTTTTTTACCATTGCGCTGCAGTGCGATCCGACGCTGCCCGATCCGCTGATCAATTTGAAGGTGTGCCAGCAGAACCGCGGCCAGCTTCAATACGGCAGCCAGCTTATATCGATGATGTAGAAAGCAGCAAAAAGGCCGATGCATCATGCGCTTCGGGAAGCGCCTTGTGCATCGCCTTTTTGCTGCCCTTTAATTTTCAAATGTGAAATCTTCTGTTATGCTGGTAATTGAGACTGGAACGAAAGGATTAATTTTGATCATGAAATTTGCCGTACTGGATTTTGAGACAACAGGCAACCAGTCCGCCGATGAGATCATTCAAGTTGGACTTGCCATCATAGAAGAAGATTTGACGATATCCCGCGTGTACGGTTCCTACGTCAAACCGACGGTGGAAATCCCGCCGTTTATTACGGGGCTGACCGGTATAACCGAAGAGGATGTGGCGGATGCGCCGCCGCTGGAAGAGATGCTGATGGAGCTTGTGCCGATGCTGGACGACGTCGTCCTGGTCGGGCATAACGTCGCGTTTGACTTCAATTTTTTGCAAAACGCGCTGGACAGCTCCGGATATCTCCCGTTTTCCGGGCGCATTCTCGACACGTTGGATTTTCTTAAAATATGCTTTCCGTCCCTGACTTCCTACCAATTGGGCCAGGTCACGTCGCATTTCGGCATCCAGCATGACCGGCCCCATCAGGCGGACAGCGATGCATTGGCGACGGCTTATGTATTTTTGAAATGCCTGTCAGAACTCAGGGATTTGCCTCTCATCACGCTGCAGCGGCTCACCGAACTGTTTGCCGACGAAGACAGCGATTTGGGATGGTTTTTTGACGGCCTGTGCCAGGAAAAGGAACAGGAGCCGATTCAGGACCTGAACAGCCATACATTTTACCGTCAGTTTGCGTTAGCCGTCGAAGACTGGACGGAAATGAAACCGCCGCGGGACGAAACGGACGACAACCCTCTCGCCGGGGTGGAGTTCAAGGAATATTTGGGCGAAATTCAGAAGCGTCTTAAGGCTATTATGCCCCAATACGAGGAGCGCGAACCGCAGACGATCATGTTCGATCAGGTGATGAACGCGCTGAACGAGGACAAGCATTTGTTGATCGAGGCGGGAACGGGTACCGGCAAATCGCTGGGATACCTTATTCCTTCCATTTACCAAAGCGTCAAGCAGCAGCAAAAGGTGATGATCAGCACGCACACGATCAACCTTCAGGAGCAGCTGCGGGAGCGCGACGTGCCTTTGTTGACGCAGGTTGTGCCGTTCCCTTTCAAGGCGGCGGTCTTTAAGGGAAGACAACATTATTTGTGTTTGAGAAAATTTGAACATAAAATAAACAGAAGAGACTTTTTTAATCCCAAGGAAGATACGATTACCGCTGCGCAGATGATCGTATGGCTTGCGCAAACCGAAAACGGCGACGACGAGGAGCTGAATCTCGGGGGAAGGGGCGGCGACTTCTGGGAAACGGTGAGCAGCGATTCGGATTCCTGCCTGGGCCGAGCCTGCCCGTGGTTCCGCAAATGTTATTATCACCGCGCGAAACATGAGGCGGGCATCGCCGACGTCGTCATTACGAACCACTCCAAGCTGTTCACAGACGTTAAAGCGGGTCATCAGCTGCTGCCGTCCTATGAGCGCCTCGTCATTGACGAAGCCCACCATTTGGAGGATGTTGCCGGCAAACATCTGGGGCTGCACATGAAATATTTCAGCGTCGTCCACACCCTTACGCGTCTGTACAAAGATGCGCGGAGCGGACAGCTTATCGCCCTCCGCCAACAACTGCAGTCGTCCGGCCAGGAGCGGGCCGGCGACTGGATCGCGGCGATCGATCGCATCAGCGAAGATTTGGTCGACGTCAAGGAAACTTGGGACAAGCTCAGCGAATCCCTGTTCGCCCTGATGCCGGAAAGGAATGACGCCGCGCCGGGAGAATCCGGGCAATATGTGCTGAGGCTCCAGCCGTCGAAATGGCCGCAGGAATGGGAAACATTGAAGGCGATGGAGAACCAGATCCATGTGAAAATGAGCGAAATCGTCCGCCGCGGCGAAAAAATGCTGGCTGAATACAAGGAAAACGAAGACGATTACAGCGCGGACAGCCTGATAACGGATCTTAGCGGCCTGTTCAAGGACCTGGCTGCCGAACGGGACGATCTGCGGACGTTCATGAATCTGGACGATGCCACCGTCGTTTATTGGATGGAGGCAAGCAGCCATTTCCGCAGCAAATCGCTTCAGCTGTATGCGGTTCCGGTGGACGTCAGCAAACAGCTCAAGGAGTTGTTTTTCGATAAAAAGAAAAGCGTTATATTAACGTCGGCTACTTTGTCGGTGGACAAGTCCTTCCAATACATGATCGATAATCTGGGTCTGCAGGAAGACCAGGAGAGCGGCAGGCTGGTATCCGTGCAGCTTCCTTCCCCGTTCAAATACCGCGACCAGGCATTGCTGGTCATTCCGCGGGATTTCCCGAGCGTAAAAGGAAGCGTCGGCGATCCGGTGTTCGTGGACACCCTCGTGCGGTCCCTGGCCGACGCGGCGATCGCAACCCATGGCCGAATGCTGGTGCTGTTCACCTCGTACCGGATGCTCCGGCAGGTGCATGAACCGCTGAAAAACGCCCTTGCGGGCAGCGATATTACCGTGCTCGGCCAAGGCGTGGACAGCGGCAGCCGCACCAAGCTCATTCGCCGGTTTCAAGACAGCAGCGCTTCGGTGCTGCTCGGTACGAGCAGCTTCTGGGAGGGAGTCGATATCCCCGGCGAAGCGTTGACCTGCCTGGCGATCGTAAGGCTTCCGTTCCAGCCGCCGAATCACCCGCTGAACGAAGCGAAAGCCGAACTTTTGCAGCGCCAGAAGAAAAATCCGTTCATGAAGCTTTCCGTGCCGCAGGCGGTCATCCGCTTTAAGCAGGGCTTCGGCCGCTTGGTTCGTACGGCGAATGACCGCGGAATCGTCATCGTTTACGATACGCGCGTAATCGAGTCTTACTACGGGAAATATTTTCTCTATTCCTTGCCGGGGCCAAAGATGGAGCATATGAATACGGAAAAAATGGTTCCCCGTATATCTGAATGGCTTCAAGAAGGTTAAAACGACCCTTTTCATAGGATCGAACGATAGAAATTAAGCTGTTAAATAGGGGGAACATGCATGAAATCGGAGAAAATTTCCGAAGCGGTCGTCCGCAGATTGCCTGTATATTTACGTTATTTGAATGATTTGCACAAGCGGGAGGTAGCGACGGTCTCCTCCCAGGAGCTTGGCCAGCGACTGGACCTGAACCCGGCTCAAATCCGCAAGGATCTTGCGTATTTCGGGGATTTCGGCCGGAAAGGGATCGGATACGACGTTTCGTACCTGATCGAAAAAATCCGCCACATCCTGAACCTGGATCAGCAGATCAACGCGGTGCTGGTGGGCGCCGGCAACCTGGGACAGGCGCTTTCCAACTACAACTTTTACCTGCGCGAAAACATTAAAATCGTGGCGGTCTTTGACGAAAATCCGAAAAAAATCGGCAAAAAAATCAATACGCTGACGGTGCAGCCGATGGAAGAGATCACGGATACGATCAAAAACCGGAATATCCGGATCGGCATCATTACGGTGCCCGCCGTCGAGGCCCAGAACGTGGCCGACCAGCTTATTGGCGCCGGGATCGAGGCGATCCTGAACTTCGCGCCGACCATTCTGAAGGCGCCGGCCAACATCCGGATTCATGCGGCGGACTTTACGACCGACCTGCTGAGCTTGGCATATTATTTGGATAACGGAAAGGAAGGTTCTGCCGATGACGGAGAACAAGACAAAGAATAAATGGATCATTGCGAACGGCAGCTTTGCCGTGCCTGACAAAGACAAGCCCGTAATCCAGGGCTGCATGGTCATCGAAGGCGACCGCATTGCCTATATAGGGGAAGAAATGCCGGAGCTTGAAAACGAAGTTCCCGTATTCGACGGGACGCATCTGTTTTTTATGCCCGGATTGATCAATACGCACGGACATGCAGCGATGTCGCTGCTGCGGGGGTACGGGGACGACCTGGCCCTGCAAATTTGGCTGCAGGAGAAAATGTGGCCGATGGAAGCCAAGTTTACCTCCTCCGACGTCTATTGGGGAACGGCGCTGTCGGTGCTGGAAATGCTCAAGGGCGGGACGACGACCTTCCTGGACATGTATGACCATATGGACCAGGTCGCCAAGGTGACCGAAGAGTCGGGAATCCGCGCGTCCCTGATGCGGGGCGTCATCGGGTTATGCTCCGAGGACATTCAGCGTCACAAGCTGAACGAGGCGATCCAGTTCGCACGCGATTGGAACGGCAAGGCGGACGGCCGGATCACGACGATGATTTCGCCGCACGCGCCGTATACATGTCCTCCGGATTTCATCGAGAAATTCGTGCAGGCTGCGTTTGACCTGGATTTGCCGATGCATACCCATATGTCCGAAACGATTGCCGAGGTTGAGCAAAACGTTCGGGATTACGGCTTGCGTCCGGTCGCCCATTTGGAGAAGCTCGGCGTATTTTCAAGACCGTCCCTGGTCGCCCATGCCGTTCACTTGACCGATGAAGAAATCGGCATTTTGGCGCGCAACAACGTGGCCGTATCTCACAATCCGGGCAGCAACCTGAAGCTGGCGAGCGGCGTGGCCCGCGTGACGGATCTGCTCAAAGCGGGCGTAACGGTCTCGCTCGGCACCGACGGCGCGGCCAGCAACAACAATTTGGACATGTTCGAGGAAATGCGTCTTGCGGCGCTCATCCACAAAGGGGTGTCCGGCGACCCGACGGCGGTTCCGGCTTACGAGGCCTTGAAAATGGGAACGGTATACGGAGCGCAATCCCTTTTCCTGCAGGACGTCGGTACCCTTGCGCCGGGCATGAAAGCCGATTTTATCGCACTAAATACCGATCAAGCCCATTTTCTTCCGCATACCGATCTGATTTCCCACGCGATCTACTCGGCTAGCGGCAAAGACGTCGAACATGTGTGGGTGGACGGCAAGCAGATCGTGAAGCATGGCGCGTGCCTGACGATGGACGAAGAGCGCATCCGCCGGGAAGCCCAAGCCGCGTTCGAAGGTCTCTTGTCGCGGTAAGAACGGCCAAAGATAGGGGAACTTATGCTAAAGAACAAAAAGAAATGGATTTTTCTCGGCATCGTCGCGTTTCTGCTGATCGTGTTCGGGCTTTACCGTTATTACATATACGTAACGCAGGATATCCGCGCGCAAGAGACGGCGGCCATTCTGAAGGCCAAACAGGAGACAAGCCTCGTGAAGGTGACCGAAGCCCAAAAATCGGTATGGGATACGATCTGCTGGGCGATCGAAGGGTTGGACAAAGACAACCGTCCGATCATGGTGTGGGTGACGATGGACGAAAACGGCAAAGTGAAATCGGGCGAGGGCGCGGTGCATGAAGAGCTGCTCTCAAACGGCATGTCGGAAAATCAGATCAAGGAAAAAGCGACGAAGGAAATTCCGGACGTCAAAAAGCTGAAGGCCGTGCCCGGGATGTACAACGGCGAATACGCATGGCAGCTTTTTTACTGGTCCAAGGATCATTATTATTATCAATTCTACCGGTTCAGCGACGGCCAAAGCATCGGGGGACCGTTTACGCTGCCTAACCGGTAATCCGTCTAAACGCATTGATGCGAATCATTAGCTAATAAATGGAAAAGAACCTCATGAAAATGGGGTTCTTTGGCGTGCGCAGGATAATATTTTAAATACTTTCACACATTACCTTCGATTAAGTATATACGATGTGATATACTCTATATTGTGATTCAAAGATATACTCTCTGAAAATGGTGTGACCGTCGTGTTTAATGCAGATCGAAGAAGCTTGGAATGACCGTGTCTTAGAAGCTTTGTTTAAAGCTCCTTTGCCGCGGTTGTCTATTTTTCGTATGATATAGATAAGATAAGTTTTTTAGAATAAGAGAGGAGGACAACGTTTTGAAACTGCGTCCAATACCAATTGCGCTTACTGTTGTCATATCGGCGGCGGTGCTGTTCGGCGGATGGTTCGTTTATCGCCAGACGACGATGCAAGGGCCGCTGCAAAAAATCGTTCAAAATTATAAAGGCGTCAACAACGCCCAATTCGATATTACCCGCAATCAGATCAATCTGAAACTGGATTTGAAGCCTGACACGAACTTATCGGGACTTGTAAACCAAATTACGACCAAAGGAAAATCGGTGGTGGGCAACCGCAAGCTGAAATTCGATTTCGTGGACCATTCCTCCGAGAAGCTGAACCGTTTCTGGAATTCCGCGATGTTCTCCGTCGCCGAAGCGATGGACAACAAGAAATATACCGAAATTCCGGCCAAGCTGGAGCAGCTGGCCAAAGATTCCGGCATCAAAACCCAAACGGAGATGGATACCGACAACGTGTATATCAGCCTTAGCGACGGCGATTCCAGCAAGTTTATCGTGCTGCCCCGGAACCCCGCGAAGATAGGGGTGTGGGAATAATGCCAAGATGGACCAAAGAGGTGCTGGTCGGTTTCGTTCCGGTATTGCTCATATTTTTGGCTTATATCGGCGTCAATATCATTCCACTGATCATTGCGGCGCTGCTGATCGGCGGGCTGCTTTTCATGGCGAGCGTTCGCGGCGGACTGGCCGTAGGAGCCGGGGCGGAGCGCAAACGCAAAAAAAGAGGGCCCAAGAAGCTGACGTTCGAAGAAATCGGCGGGCAGGATCATGCGAAGCAGGAGCTGATGGAGGCCCTGGACTTTTTGATCAAGCATGAAGAAATCCGCAAGCTCGGCATCCGTCCTTTGAAAGGGATTCTGCTGACGGGACCTCCGGGAACCGGGAAAACGCTGATGGCGAAGGCGGCCGCGCATTATACGGATTCCGTATTCGTGGCTTCGTCCGGCAGCGAATTCGTCGAAATGTACGTCGGCGTCGGCGCCGGTCGCGTGCGCGAGCTGTTCCGCGAAGCGCGCAACCGCGCCGTGAAGGAAAACAAGCAAAGCGCGATCATCTTCATCGATGAAATCGACGTGATCGGCGGCAAACGCGAAGGCGGCCAGCAGCGCGAATACGATCAGACGCTGAACCAGCTGCTGACCGAAATGGACGGGATATATTCGTCCGACAGTCCGAGAATTTTGCTTATCGCGGCAACGAACCGCAAGGAAATGCTCGACAGCGCGCTGCTCCGTCCGGGACGTTTCGACAGGCATATCCAGGTCGACCTGCCCGATAAAAAGGGGCGCGAGCATATTCTCCGGCTGCATGCAAAAAACAAGCCGCTTAAAGAGGGCGTCGACCTCGGGAAAATCGCCGAGGAATCCTTCGGTTTTTCCGGGGCGCAGCTCGAGAGCGTCATGAACGAGGCAGCCATTTACGCGATGCGCGAAGGCTTAAAAGAAATCGAACAAAAACATTTGTCCATGTCCATAGACAAGGTGATGATGGGCGAACGCACCGACCGCGAATCGACGCTCGAAGAGAAAAAACGGGTTGCGATTCACGAGCTTGGCCACGCGATCATGGCAGAGCTTGTCCGTCCGGGCAGCGTCAGCCAGGTTGCGCTCAGCCCGCGCGGCAAAGCGCTTGGTTACGTGCGGCATAATCCGACCCAGGAACAATACCTGTACACCAAAACGTTCCTGGAGGAGCAAATTATGATCGCCCTGGGCGGCGCCGCGTCGGAGGAGATTTTCTACGGCGGACGCAGCACCGGCTCGAGCAACGACTTCGAGCAGGCGCTGAACATCGTGCAAACCATGATGAAATCCGGGTTGACGTCCCTTGGCATCGTCGATTTGGACATGGTGACGAAAGAAGAGCTGATGAAAGAAAACAATGCCATTTTGGAAGAGCTCATGAAACGGACGCGGACGATGCTGGAGGAACGCCGGACGATTTACGAACAGTCGCTCGATATCCTGCTGAAGGAAGAAACGCTGTCCGGAGACCAATTTCGTCGACTATTTCGTGAACATTCCCAATTACCAGCATAATTTGTGATGCTGGTTCTTTTTTTTTACTTTTTTTCTGTGCTAAGTTATTATTATAGTTTGGGTCACCATGTACCCTCCTACATTAAAGATACGGGTACGACATAGAAAATTCGCAAACAAGTGGCCATAGGAAGGTGGAAGAGAAACATGTACTTTAAAAAGATTGGCGTCATCGGCGGGGGCACGATGGGTCAAGGCATCGCCGAAATGCTGGCGACGCGCGGCCTGGACGTGCTGCTCGTGGAGAAAACGCCGGAAAAACTCGATTATTCGTATTCCATGATCGAACTCAGCTTGGACAAACAGCTCGAAAAATGGGCCATTACCCAAGCAGAAAAAAAATTGATTTTGGGCAGAATTCATAAAGTGGTGCATCTTGCGGAGCTCGGCACATGCGACATGGTCATCGAGACGATCTCCGAAGACCTGGACGCCAAACGCGTCGTATTCTCGCAGCTGGACCAAGTATGCCCTAGCCATATCATTCTTGCCAGCAACACGTCTTCGCTCAGCTTGACGGAGCTGGCCAGCTCGACCATGTATCCGGAGCGGGTGATCGGCATGCACTTCATCCATCCGGTAAGCAAAGTCGACCTGGTCGAAATCATCCGCGGTTTGAAAACTTCCGATACGACATTTACGGAAACCAAACGTTTCGTTGAGGAAGTCGTCCATAAAAAAGGCATCATGGTCTATGAATCCCCTGGTTTCGTTTCCAGCCGGATGATTTGCCTCATGATCAACGAAGCGCTGCATATCCTCCAGGAAGGCGTGGCTTCTCCAGAGGACATCGACGACGCGATGCGCATCGGATACCAGTTCCAATACGGACCGCTGGAGATGGCCGACCGTTTCGGCCTCGACTCCGTCCTTGCTGCGCTGGATCGGATGTTCCGGGAATTCGGCGAGCTGAAGTACCGTCCGTCGATCGTGCTTAAAAAGATGGTGCGCGCGGGGCATTTGGGCGTCAAAACAGGCGAAGGCTTCTTCAAGTACGACAAGGATGGTGACCGGGTATGAAAATTTTAGTCATTAACGCGGGAAGTTCTTCCCTTAAATACCAGCTGTACGACATGACCGACGAATCCGTGCTTGCCAAAGGGCTGGTGGAACGGATCGGCATGGATTCCTCCATCGTAACGCACAAACCTGCGGGACGAGCCGACGTGACGGAAGTGAGCGAAATTTTGGAGCATACGACGGCGATTCGCAAAGTGCTCGGACTGCTGACAAACCCTGAGCACGGCGTGATCGGTTCGATCGACGAAATCGACGCGGTTGGGCACCGCGTCGTTCACGGCGGCGAATATTTCGACGAGTCCGCGGTCGTGGATAGCGACGTGAAGTCCAAAATCCGCCAGCTCTTCGACCTGGCGCCGCTTCATAACCCGGCTTCCATGATGGGAATCAAGGCCGCCGAAGCCAACATGCCGAACATTCCGCAGGTTGTCGTCTTCGATACCGCCTTCCATCAATCGATGCCGGAACATGCGTACCTGTACGCCATTCCGAGAGTGCTCTATAAAAAACATAAAGTAAGACGCTACGGCGCGCACGGCACGTCGCATGATTACGTCAGCCAAGCCGCGGCGGAATTCTTGGGCCGTCCAATCGAAGATCTGAAAATCATCACCTGCCATATCGGCAACGGAGCCAGCATCACGGCCGTGAAAAACGGACGTTCCATCGATACCTCGATGGGCATGACGCCGCTTGAAGGCTTGATGATGGGCACGCGCAGCGGCGATTTGGACCCGGCGATCGTGCCGTTCGTCATGAACAAGGAAGAATTGACGGTCAACGAGGTCAACTCGATGCTGAACAAACATAGCGGACTTTTGGCGATTTCGGGCATCAGCAGCGACATGCGGGAAATTACCGAAGGAATGCAAAACGGCGACGCCAATTCGAAGCTGGCATTCGACATGTACGAATACCGTCTCCGCAAATACATCGGTTCGTATGCCGCCGTCATGAACGGCGTCGATACGATCGTCTTCACGGCAGGCGTCGGAGAGAATTCGGTTGTTTTGCGTGAAAAAGTATGCGAAAATTTGACTTATCTGGGCGTCGAGCTGGATAAGGAATTAAACGCGATCCGTTCCGGCGAACCGCGCCGCATTTCTTCGGCCGATTCCAAAGTGGAGGTTCTGGTAATCCCGACCAACGAAGAGCTTGTCATCGCCCGGGACACGAACCGCCTCGTACAAGGATTGAAGTCGTAGACGCGATATCATCGAATTCAAGCAAGTTATTGTAAAGGGAGAGATTTAGGCATGGCCACCAAAAGTGTGATTCGTGACGTGAACAAGCACGTAGGAGAGACCGTTACGATCGGCAGCTGGATTCATAACAAACGTTCGAGCGGAAAAATCCAGTTTCTGCAGCTGCGTGACGGCAGCGGATATATTCAGGGCGTCGTCGTGAAAAACGAAGTTTCCGAGCAGGTATGGAACGATGCCAAAAGCCTGACGCAGGAAAGTTCGGTATACGTCACCGGCGTCATTCGCGAGGAGCCGCGCAGCCAGTCGGGCTATGAAATGACGGTAACGGGACTTGAAATCATTCACTTGACCGAAAATTATCCGATTACCCCGAAAGAGCATGGCATCGATTTTCTGATGGACCATCGCCATCTGTGGCTGCGTTCGCCGAAGCAGCGCGCCATTTTGGTCATCCGCGGAGAAATTATCCGCGCCGTTCAGGAATTTTTCGATCAAAACGGATTCACACTGGTCGATCCGCCGATTTTGACTCCGACGTCCGCGGAAGGAACGACGAACCTGTTCCACACGAAATATTTCGAAGAGGACGCCTATTTGACGCAAAGCGGCCAGCTTTACATGGAAGCTGCGGCCATGGCGCTCGGTAAAGTCTATTCCTTCGGGCCGACGTTCCGCGCCGAAAAATCGAAAACCCGCCGCCACCTGATCGAGTTCTGGATGATCGAGCCGGAAATGGCCTTTACCGATCATGAAGAAAGCCTTCAGATCCAGGAGCAGTTCATCACGCATGTCGTGCAATCCGTCGTGAAAAACTGCAAGAAGGAACTGGAAGCGGTCGGACGCGATATTTCCAAGCTGGAAAACATCCAAGCGCCGTTCCCGCGCATTACGTATGACGATGCCATCAAATTCCTTCAGGAAGAAGGCTTCGACATTCCGTGGGGCGAAGACTTCGGGGCACCGCACGAAACGGCCATCGCCGAGAAATACGACAAACCGGTATTCATTACGCATTATCCGGCGGGAATCAAGGCGTTTTACATGAAACCGGACCCGAACCGTCCGGAGGTCGTGCTGTGCGCCGACATGATCGCGCCGGAAGGTTACGGCGAAATCATCGGCGGTTCGCAGCGGATCGACGATCCGGTCCTGCTGGAACAGCGTTTCAAGGAGCATGACCTGTCGATGGAAACGTACCAGTGGTACATGGATTTGCGCAAGTACGGAACGGTGCCGCATTCCGGATTCGGTCTGGGGCTGGAACGTACGGTAGCTTGGATCTGCGGACTCGATCACGTTCGCGAAACGATTCCGTTCCCTCGCACATTGTATCGCCTCTACCCTTAATAAAGAGAGGTGAAGCTCATGGACGGCGCAGGATGGAACGCATGGGCCGAGGGTGCTTCCTTCGGCCTGGGATCCGGCATGGCGGTCATTCCGTATGTGCTGCTCCGGCATTACCGCAAATTGAAGCTGAGCGATCAAGAGGTGCTGCTGCTCATCCATCTGATATCTTTCAAGCAGGTGGAGCACAAAGATTTCCCGACGCTGGAGGAACTTCAGGAGGTCATGGGCGTCTCGGCCCAAGCCATCGCCCAAAGCCTGCAGAAGCTGCTGAAAGCAGGGATGATCAGCATCGACGAAGAACTTGACGAGCTCCGCAACATTCAATACGAGCGGTACAATTTGTCCGGCTTGTTCGAGAAGCTGGGCGTGCTTTTGGTAGATCAGCGTAAAAACAGGTCCACTCCCGCGTCACGCCCGCATTCGGACACCGGTCCGGAGCAGGAGGCGGGCAAAAATCTGTTCGTCGTGTTCGAGAAGGAATTCGGACGGCCCCTGTCGCCGATGGAACTGGAGGCCATCTCCGGATGGATCGATCAGGACCGTTATCCGGAAGAATTGATCCGCATGGCGCTGAAGGAGGCCGTATTTGCCGGGAAGGTGCATTTCCGGTACATCGACCGGATTTTGCTGGAATGGAGCCGCAACCGGGTCAAAACGGTCAGCGATGCCAAAGCTTATACGCAAAAATTCCGCAACGGCGGACGAGCATAACATGACGGGCCGCATGCGGCGGGCGTTTTAATGGCGAGATGTTTTGAAATTCCACGTAAAGCGTGCCTTTCCGGTGCATTCGGAGGGCACGCTTTTGTGGTAAAATACATAGGAAACAAAAGTAAGGACTGATCGAAAATCGATGTTGGGAGGACATCCATGAAAAACATATTAATCTTGGGTGGAACGCGCTTTTTTGGCAAAAGGCTTGTCCGTTTGCTATTGGACGAAGGCTTTAAAGTGACGATCGCCACCCGTGGGAATACAAACGACGAATTTGGCGACCAGGTGGAACGCATCCAGCTGGACCGCAACGATAAAACTTCGCTGATGAAAGCGGTCGAAGCGGGGCAGGAATGGGATACCGTCTTCGATAATATCTGTTATTCTCCGCAAGCGGCCAAGGATGCCTGCGAAGTGTTTCAAGGCAAGGTTAGGAGATATATCCTGACTTCGACGTTGTCCGTCTATGACCCGGCTCCGCGTAAACATAAAGAAAACGACGTGAATCCTTATATTTATCCGGTAACGCTCGGCGGAAAAGACGATTTTTCCTACGGGGAAGGCAAACGGCTGGCGGAAGCGGTATTTTTGCAGCAGGCCGATTTTCCGGTCGCGGCGGCACGTTTTCCGATCGTGCTGGGCGAAGACGACTACACGGGCCGGCTGGAGTTCCATATCGATCATATCAAGCAGGGGCAGCCGATCGGCATCCCGAACCTGAAGGCGGAGATGTGTTTCATATCCTCCGGCGAAGCGGCGTCGTTCCTCGCCTGGCTGCGAAAGCAGCGCGTCGAAGGAGCGATTAACGCATGCTCGCAAGGGGTAGTGAAGCTGTCCGAGCTGATCGGGTGGATCGAAAAAGAAACCGGTAAAAAAGCGGTAATCGCCAAACAGGTCCGCGATGAGGATAAATCCCCGTTCGGCGTTCCCGATTCGTGGGTGATGGATACGAGCAAAGCGGAACGATTGGGCTTCGAGTTCCAGCCGCTCCGTGCTTGGCTGCCGGCGCTGATCGGCCGCATGTCTGCCGAAAGATGATGAAACTTCGCCTTGTTTAAGCCTTTTCCTGCGGGGAAAGGCTTTTCTTTTTGCAATCGTACGGGGAAATCTATCATGCTAAAAATTTTTTGAAAAAGATGCAGGGTTGGCAAAGCGGTTGTCGTCTATTGTTACGGGGAAGGGGGAGAGAAAGATTGACGAAGCACGATTGATCGATCAAATCAGGCGCGGCGACCAGGCTGCTTTCCGGATGCTTGTGGAGCAATACTCGCAGCATGTGTTCCAAACCGCCTATTCCGTGCTCAAAAACGCCAAAGAAGCGGAAGATGCGGCACAGGAAGTTTTTTTGCAGGTCTATAAATCTCTCCCGGAATACCGTTCCCAAGGGTTCAAAACATGGATTACCCGTATTAGCGTGAACAAGGCGATCGACGCCAAACGCAAGCTAAGCAGGCGGCGGGAAGAGCAGATGGCCGATGGAGAGCTCATCGAGCACTTGCCGTCGGCGGAAGAGGATGTGCTGAGGCAGCTGGTCCGCAAAGAAAAGCAGAAGCTGCTGGAGAGAAAAATGGACGGTTTGCCTGCCCAGCACAGGGACATTTTAGTTCAATTCTATATAGAGGAAAAAAGCTATGACCAGATCGCCAGGGAGCAAAACATTGCGGTAAAAACGGTAGAATCGAGGCTTTACCGGGCACGAAGCTGGATTCGGAAGCACTGGAAGGAGGAAGAATGGGATGAATGACAACCGGAAAGCGATGCCGTCCGTCGAGGCATGGGCCGCATACATCCGCGGGGACGAGTCGGTACGGGAGCAGGTGGAGCATATGGAAACGCTCCTGCTCGAAGATGAACAGGCGCTGGAGCTGTACATGCAGGCGCTGGAGCTGGAAGGCTCCGAACTCCCCGTTTTGGCGCAGCCCGAGCGGTTTGCGGACAATGTCATGTCGCGGATCGCGGAGCCGCAAGCCAAGGTCGTCAACATGGAGGCAAGGAACGACAGGCGCCGCTGGTACGAACATCGCTTGTTCCATTATGCTATAGCAGCTTGCCTGACGCTGATCTTCCTCTCGGCGGGGTGGTTCGATAAGCTGACGCCCGGTCCGGAACATGTCAAAAAACATGGCAACGAGGCATCCTTCAGCGAAGAGCTGGTTAAAGTTACGACGGGCTGGATCGACCGGCTAAAGCCTCAAGGCCGTTAAAGATAAAGACCGTACCGTTCAGGATGCCTTGGGCATCCTGAGGACGAACATTTTTTGAAAGGACAGATGAATGTGGAACCTTACCGCAATAAAATGACAGCCTTTATCCTGAATTTCATCCCTGGGCTGGGGCATTATTATATGGGCAGAAAAGGAAGAGGATTCGTTTATCCGTTTCTGTTTTTCGGGGGAATCTTGTTCGGTTTTATGCTGGCCGTCGCCAACACGCACGAAGCGGGTTTCTTTATCGTTTTGACCGCGATTTGCGCGATAGCGCTGTGGCTCGTCTGCATGCTGGATTTGGTCGTGTTTTTGCTGCGGCTGCCTGCGTTCCCGCCTCAAGGTTATGATCCTAACGGATACCACCCTGGCGGCCATCCGCCGTATGCCGATCTGAACGCGCCGCCTGCCGGCATGTTTGCGGGGCAGGATGAAACGGGAGGCGGCTATGCGTATCCGCCGTATCCGCCCCGTACCGGATCGTCCCAGAGCCCGGAAAGCGAACGTTTTTATACGATTTTGCTGTCCTTCGTGCCGGGACTCGGCCATTTGCACATGGGACTCATGCAGCGGGGACTATCGTTTTTGATCGCCTTTTTCGGCTTGGGCACGATCATGTTTTTCCTGACCGGACTTACGAGCCATACGATTTTCCTGTTGTTCCTCGGCGTGCTCCCGATCATCTGGCTGTACTGCATGTTTGACGCCGTTCAGCTTATACACCGCAGACAGGCGGGGGAAGCGCTTCGCGACCGTTCGCTGTTCGACGATATGGAGGCGGGCCGCGAGGAAGGCAAACGCAGTAAAGTGATCGCGACGCTGCTGTCCGCTTTTCCGGGCGCGGGGCATATGTACCTCGGACTGCAAAAACGGGGGCTGCAGCTGATGGTGATTTTCCTTGGCAGCGTGTATGTTTTGGATGTGCTGCATTTGTCCCTGTTTCTCTTTCTCATTCCGCTAGTCTGGTTCTTTTCGTTTTTTGACGGGCTTCAGCAAACGAGCCGTTATGGACGCGAGCCGCTCGTGGACCGTCCGATCGTCGAAGGCATTTCCGACCACCAGCGTTGGCTGGGCATCGGGCTGGTGCTGCTTGGACTGTATTACGTCGGATCCACGATCTTGGTCCCGTTCCTTGACCGGTGGTTCCCGGAGTGGTTTATCGAATATAAAATGCGTTATTTGAAGCCTGCGATCGTGTCGATCCTGCTCATTGCGGGCGGTATCAAGCTGATGACCGGTTCGAATAAAAGCCGCGCGAACAAAAATAGGAAGTTCCACTAAATGAGACCGCTGCGGAAACTTACATTCGACTGCTTGTCTCACCGGGGCTGCCCGGATTATCGGCATGATCGCGAGTACAAAATGACAATATGACGTTTACAAAGGGGGAGCGGCGGCTTCCCTTTTTTTGTTCGTATTTTTTTATTTAAACCATGCTTACGTTTGTGCATCTTTCGGACGATCTGCTAAGATGTGAAGGGATTGACAGATCGCCGGAAATGAACGAACAATAACTTGGAGTGTGAGCGTGATGGAAATGGCAACGATCGAAGATTTTTTGAAGCTGGATTTACGGATCGGCACGATCATAAAAGCGGAAAACTTTGCGAAAGCCCGCAAACCCGCAATCAAACTTGAAATCGATTTTGGCGACTTGGGAATCAAACGTTCGTCGGCGCAAATTACCCGAAGATATTCGCCCGGACAATTGGTGGGGAGACAAGTGGCAGCCGTCGTCAACTTTCCGCCCCGCAGGATTGCGGGTTTCGATTCGGAAGTGCTGGTCCTTGGAGGCGTTCCCGGGGAGGGGGACGTCGTGCTCTTGAAGCCGGATTTGGTTGTGCCCAATGGAACGCCGATTGCCTAAACGGCTGGAACACATTAGGGGAAGAGGCTCCGCTATGGTATAGTAAAGACATGAATTCAGGACAGAAACGGAGCGATTGACAGGATGGCCGAGAACAAACAAAACAAAGCAAAGGGAGCGGCAGGCGACCGGGGAACGGAACAACGCGATTTCAACCCGGCGGGCGTCCGCCGAGCCAAGCGACAGGCTGCCCATCCGAAAGAAACAGGCAAGCATGGAAAATCGGTAGAAAAATGGCATAGAGCAGCCCCAAGCAAAAAAGGGCTCTCCCCTAAAACTGAGCCTTCCGCGGAATCCGTGAAGGCAGGAGAAAAAATCGTCGTGACGATCAAACGGATCGGCATTAACGGGGAAGGCGTCGGTTACTATCGGCGGAAGGCGGTGTTCGTGCACGGCGCGCTGCCGGAAGAGGTCGTCAAAGCGAAAGTGACCCGCGTCGAGCCGGGTTATTTGACCGCGGAAATTCTCGAAATCGAAAAAAAATCGCCCCAGCGCAAAGAGCCGCCGTGCCCGATTTATTACAAATGCGGAGGCTGTCAGATCCAGCATATGACTTATGAAGCGCAGCTTCAGGCCAAAGAAGAGATCGTCCGGGAATCTTTCCAGCGTTACGCCAAGCTGGAGACGCTCCTGATCCGCCCGATCATAGGGATGGATAATCCGTGGGGCTACCGGAACAAAGCCCAGCTTCAGGTGGGGCGCGAAGGCAAAGACATCGTTGCCGGCCTGTATGCGATGGGAACGCACCGGCTCATCGATATCAGCGGATGTCCGATTCAGCATCCGGTGGTGAACCGGGTCATCGAGCAGGTCAAGGAAGTGCTGGAGGAGCTGGATATCCCCGTTTACGATGAACGGACGCGCGAAGGCGCAATCAAAACGATCGTGGCCCGCGTCGGGCAGACCAGCGGCAAGGTTCAGCTCACGCTGATTACCGCGACGGACCGGCTGCCCGATTCGAGAAGGCTGGTCGGGCACCTCCGGGCGCGCCTGCCGATGGCGACGACGATCGCGCATAATATCCACAAAGGGAAGTCGCCGCTCGTGTTCGGCAGCAAAACCGTCATTTTATGGGGCGAAGAACAGCTGGAAGAGTCTCTTGGAGACGTGCGGTTCGCGTTGTCGCCGCGCGCTTTTTTCCAGCTGAATCCCGAACAGACGGTGAAGCTGTACAATGCCGTCCAGGAAGCGGCCGGCCTTAACGGTTCCGAGCTTGTCGTCGATGCCTATTGCGGGACGGGCACGATCGGGCTGTGGCTTGCGCCGTTTGCGCGGGAAGTCCGGGGGATCGAGCTGATACCGGAGGCCGTGGCGGACGCGCGCGACAACGCCAAATCGACGGGCGTGGACAACGCGCATTTCTACGAAGGCCGCGCCGAACAGCTGCTGCCCGAATGGGTGAACCGCGGCATCCGCCCCGACGTCGTCGTCGTCGATCCGCCGCGTACCGGGTGCGAGCGTCCGCTGCTGGACGCCATCATCAAAGCCAAACCGAAGCGGATGGTGTACGTATCCTGCAACCCGGCCACTTTGGCCAAGGATTGTCAGGTGCTCATCAGCGGCGGCTACAAGATCGAGTGGGCGCAGCCGGTGGACATGTTCCCGCAGACGTCCCACGTGGAGTGCGTTTGCTCCTTGGTTTTACAAAGGTAGCGGATGGCAGGTTCACTGATCTTCGTTTGTCTCAAATAAAGTCATAGAAAAGGCCTCTTCCTACATCGTGGCGTAGGCGGGGCCTTTTTAAATTTATTCCTATCTGAATATCAACAATTGCCTGCAATTTTTTCATTATACTTACCGAATCGCCCCTTACCTGTTAATGACTATTACATAGGAAACAACGTATTCAAAATATACGAATCTATCAGAATAATAGTACAAGACTTTCCTCTTGTTTTTCATAGTATAGAACTATCCAGATAGAGGAGGTGAGGATCATGTCTCATAGCAGAGGCTCTAGAGGTCAGCGAAGCGCTGGTAATCGCAGCGTAGGGAATCGTAGCGTTGGTAACCGCAGCGGAGGAAATCGTAGTGTCGGTAACCGCAGCGCGGGGAATCAAAGCGCAGGAAACCGGAGCCGCGGAATCCAGGAATTTCTTGAAAATTTAAGCCCGGGAACTAGAATTAGAATTCAGTTTGACGGTGGAGGAATTCAAGGCGCTTTCCGGGGGACTTTTGAAGGCATGGATGGTTTCGGAAATGCTCTTTTTACCGATTTGAGAAGTTTGACAACTGGTATTCGACTTCGCAGACTTACTAGAATCAATATAAAAGATATTAATGCGATCTCGACTTAATTCCGTCTCACAAGAAATCGCCACGTTGCTTGAACAGCACGTGGCGATTTCTTTTTATTTGAATGTTATTCTGAAAAATTCGAATGATCGTTGAAGTAAACCGCCCTATGAAGCTGCAATGAGGCAGACCGACGAAATGATTCGTCAATATTTCCGCATTATTTTATGATGTTAGTTTTGAATGAGAAATATACAAAAAAATTTTGTTGAAACCGTTTATGCGAAAAAGGCAAGGTCGAAGGGGAAGTAGAAAAGACTAATGGGTGGAGGAATCATGAGATTCGTGGTATGCTAAGCTATTCACGATTGTTGTTGCTTATGCAAATAGTCCAATCGATATCCATCCCTGATTTCATTCCCTTTTTGGATGATTTCATTATTTGTACCGCTCGGAATCACGCTTGCACTTCAAATGATTCCATCGTCTGTCATTGAAGACTGCAGAATAAGGGCGAAGGAAATTGGAAAGAACGGGAAGCCGAAAAATTGGGTGGCTGGGGCAATATTGAAGAAGTCTGAACTTAAATCGAAAAAAGGCGGTGCCAACGATGAACTTTGAATCGGTCATGCAGGAGCTTGAAGCTCTCGGCAAGGAACGGCTTAAGAAACAGTACATGTCCAATGGAGCGCATGAGCCGCTTTTTGGCGTAGCGACGGGCGCCATGAAACCCATTGCTAAGAAAATCAAAATCAATCAGCCTTTAGCCGAGCAGCTATACGCGACAGGAAACTACGACGCGATGTATTTTGCCGGCATCATTGCGGATCCGAAAGCGATGACCCCGGCGGATTTTGAGCGTTGGATCGAGGGCGCCTATTTTTATATGCTATCCGATTACGTGGTGGCGGTGACCTTGGCGGAAACCGATATTGCCCAAGAAGTCGCGGATCAATGGATCGTAAGCGGCGATGAACTAAAAATGTCGGCGGGATGGAGCTGCTATTGCTGGCTTTTGGGCAGCCGGCCGGATGCCCAGTTCGCCGAAAGCAAAATTGCCGGCATGTTGGAGCGGGTGAAAAAGACGATCCACGATTCTCCAGAACGGACAAAATCCGCGATGAATAATTTTATGTACACCGTGGCTGTATCCTATCTGCCACTCCATGAATTGGCGGTCGAGACCGCAAAGGCCGTTGGCCCGGTAGAAATGAAACGCGACAACAAAAAAAGCAGCATCCTAAACGCTTCCGAAAGCATTCAAAAAGCGGTTGAAAAACAGCAGCTCGGTTTTAAACGCAAATATGATGTTAAACATCCAAGCGAAGTGTTCATGCTTTTGGTTGGATCGCGGGAAAACACGCCAATTGAAATACGTATCACTTGAAAATATCGAAGATGCAAGAGAGCGCCTAGTTGCGTTCTCTTTTTTATTTGCCTCTCAAGGCTCGCTTCCCATGCGAATGGCGAGGGGAACCTACGGGTGCCATTTGTTTTTAATAAATATCCTAAAGTTCCCATTAATTATATCTAAAAAATATATTTATTTATTATATTATTTTGATATAATAAAACCGATCGAACGAATAAGGAGGAATTTTATTATGTTGAAAAGCGGAAACGTGACGGTGATGGCAGCGGATATGAAAAAGGCGGTGCAATTTTACGTCGATACTCTGGGACTGGAGCTGCAGCACGAAGGGGATGGGCATTTTGCCCAAGTCGCAGCGCCGGGATTAACGATCGGACTGCTGCACCTGGCCGGAGATCATGGTTCCGAGCCGGTTAAATCGGGCAGCATGTCCATTGGTTTTGAAGTGGACGATATGGAGTCAGCCATCCAAACCCTGAAATCCCGCGGCGTCGAGTTCCATGATGCGGTGGAAGGTAAAGCGGCCCAAGTCGTGCACTTTAGCGATCCGGAAGGGAATACCCTCTATTTGGTTTGCAATCGTTAAGCCGAAAGGTTGGCGCAACCGTTGCTTCCCTGCCGCCAAATGCCGCTGACAGCGGTTCAGACCATTCGGAGGATTCACCTCACCGGCCGCAAACGGATGCGGCCCGGGAAAGCCGCGGCGACCGCGGCTTTTCTGTTTTTTCAGGCAGCCGTATGTTATACTGTTGATTGCTTACAAGCAGTAGAACTTACAAGGGAGGCCATTCGTTTTGTACGAATTGTTCATACTCGGCGAATTGATGAATAACCCGATGCACGGCTATTTGCTGCATCAGATTTTGAACGGAATTGTCGGTCCTACGCGAAAGGTGAGCTGGGGGGCGATTTATCCGCTGATCCACGGCATGGTGGCGGACGGGCTGATCGAGCAGGTTCCCGATGAACAAGCGGAAGGCGCCCGACAAGGAAGAGGAAAAAAGATCAAAACCTATAAACTTACGGACGAAGGCAGAATACGTTTTTTCCGGTTGATGGAAGAACCGATTCCATATTCGCCGGATTACGAGCTGCATTTTTATACGAAACTGAAAAACTTCGGATTGATCAGCAAGGAATTGCAGTTTTTGATTTTGCACCAATACAAGGACTACTTGCGGTACGAAATTCGTCACGAGGAAGAACGGTTGGAATATGCGAGCAAAGACGAACGGATTCCCGGCGGGGAGCAGCAATATATTCAGATCTTTTTCCGGCATCGGTTGGAAAAGCTTCGATTTGATGAAACGTGGGTTATGCAGTTAATCGAGAGCCATCGGGCCGATGGACAAGGGCTTGAGCGGGAGTGAACGCCAGAAAAGCTAATGCGAAGCATATATAGCGTCTGGAACGAAGGGGCGAGCTTATGCAGGCTGCGTCCTTTTGTTTTAGCGGGGGCGAATCTTCGTCTTGCATCAGATAGGCAAGCTGCTTTTATCGATCTTTTATCGAACGCCAACCGATGGCTCGGCAAATTGTATTTTTTGAGTGGTCCGTCTTCGCTTAAAGACCGATTTTTTAATCCTGATTATGGCTGGAGGTGCCAAGTTGTTCCCCATTTCCCTGCAAGAAATTCCCCACGAGATTCTCAATGCACTCGGCGCGGTCGGCAAAATCAGCTTTCCCAGGCAGGGGCATACCTCGGACGTCGGGATCATCGATACCGAAAAAGGGCGTGTTGTCCTAAAAAGAACGAAGGGAACACACTACAACGAATGGCTGAAAAGAGAATCGTTCATCTTAAAATGTTTGTTGCAAACGAATCTTCGCGTCCCCAAGGTCTATCAATATGTAGAGCGGGAAGATAAAAATCAGGAAATGCAGAGCTGGATCTTGATGGAATGCCTTCCGGGAGAAACGCTTCGCCGAACCTTAACCCATGAAAACGATCCTTCCGCCAGATATGACATTCTGTTTCAGGTTGGAAAAAGCCTGCGGAATCTTCACATGACTCCTTGTCCGGAAGAACTGAAAAACGAGGAAACATGGCTTGATCGTATGTTCAAACAAGCTGAACGCCATTTGGGGCATTTCGAGGTGGACGGCAGTCCGGCATTGCTTGAAAGTTTAAAAACCGCAAGGCCGGCGAAAATTGAACAAACGTTGATCCATGGCGATTTTACCATTGACAATGTATTGGTGCACGAGGGCAGCGTATCCGGAATGATTGATTGGAGCGGCGCAGCTTTGGGAGATCCTCGATACGACGTGGCCCTGGCGATCAGACCGAAACCGCATGTTTTTCAAACGCCCCTGGACTATCGCGCTTTTTTTGACGGTTATGGCAACCGGATTACCAAGGAAGAATACGAGTACTTTGCGAACGGCCTCTACGCCTTTTTCTAATGCCAAAATAGCGATTCGAAATTAAAATAGAAGAAGGTAAGCATACCTATTTGTAAACCGACCCAAGGAAGCCGAATATTTTATGTGGAGGTTCAACGATGAAAATCATCCCCCATTTCGTTCCGATGCTTCTTTTCATTCTTGGCATGAGCTTAACGGGCTGCACTAGCACTGAAAGCCAAGACTGGCAAGAGAGTCCGACTTTTGAAATCCCCTATACCGCAAGTGACGGAAAAAAGAGCAAATACGTCCTGCGGGGCGAAGAAGACAGGCTTGGCTTTTTGATCGACTCCTATTCCGAGGAAGATGGGAAGCCGGCTGAATTTATGCCCATTGTTGCAGGGCAAGGCAATAAATATATGTGGCATTTTTGGGGAAGTGCCGAAGAAGTGGCGGGAAAACTAAAAATCATCGGAATCAATGAAAAGGGAGAAAAACATCAAATATTGATTGCCTCCGACGGAAAAACATGGGAATATCCCGAATTTGGGGTGAACCCCCACAACGGCGCCGATACGCATGTTCCCTCTTTAATGGAGTTTCCAACCGCAGGCTTATGGAAGCTGGAAACTTACATCGGCGATCGGCTATTTGGAAGCGTTGTCGTAAACGTTCAAGATGGCCATTGAAATGAAGTTCGTAATCCTCTCATGCTGAATGGGAGTATCAAGAATGAATTCCAATAATTTACAATCTATAGAACATCTATGATAATAACGGTATATACTAGAATTTGAGAGGTGTTCTATGAATCAGGTTTATATTACAAGCGTTGGAAAATTCCTGCCGGGATCTCCGGTAAGCAACGATGAAATCGAGGATTATATCGGCAAAATCGGGGGCAAACCTTCCAAAACAAAACGGATCATTCTGGAGAAAAATCAAATCAAATACCGGTATTATGCGATGGATAAAAATCAAAAAAGTTTATATTCGAATGCCGAAATGGCTGCTTTGGCGATTCGCGACGCGCTGGAACGGAATACGAACGTAACGGAACGGGAGATCGGGTTTCTGGCGGCCGGGACGACCAGACCCGATTTGCTTTTGCCCGGTTTTGCAAGCATGGTGCACGGCGAAACCGGCTTGCCCGCGATGGAAATTGCCTCGCATTCCGGTTTATGCGTAAGCGGAACCCAAGCGCTTAAAAATGCATACGTACATATCAAATCGGGCGAGCATGACGCCGCCGTCTCTTGCGGAAGCGAGTTTTACAGCCGAGAGTTTAAGCATACCAAGTTTGAAGCGCAGGGGATCTACACCAACAGCCGCGTTCCGTTCGATACCGATTTTTTGCGGTTTATGATATCGGATGGAGCAGGGGCGGCCGTCTTGCAAAACACCCCGAACCGTACGGGCTTATCGCTGCGCATCGATTGGATGGATAACAGGTCCTTTGCGAATCAATACGAAGTCTGCATGTATTCGGGCATGAATAAGGAGGACGGACTTTCGTCCTGGCATGATTACCCTTCGATTCATGAAGCGGCGGACCGCGGTGCGCTTAATTTGCGGCAAGACGTCCGGCTGGTTAATGAAATCGTCAAAGTAGGCGTCTTCCGTTTCCTGGAGCTGATGGAGGAGGGGCGATTCGATCCGAAGGACATCGATTGGATGCTTTGCCATTATTCATCGCATTTTTTCAAGGATGAACTGTTCCGGATGTTTGAGCTTGGCGGCGTGAACATTCCGGAGGAAAAGTGGTTTACGAATTTGTACACGAAAGGGAATACGGGCGCGGCTTCGATTTATATCATGCTGGAGGAGCTGTTGAACGAAGGGCATCTTGCCGAAGGGCAGCGGTTGATGTGCATCGTTCCCGAAAGCGGAAGATTCCAGACCTCGTTTTTCATGCTGACCGTCGTGGGGCCTTCCCCGGAAGCCTAATGAGCTCGTACAGGTTTGACGGGCGGCCGTCTGCAGGTCAAGCATACAAACATCAACGTAAGGCTCATGCTGCGTTCTGCAGCGTGAGGTAAGCATTGGCTTGCTCGAATTCATGTTTGAATTTAGTTGAACCGCATAAAGTAATGACCTTCATCTTCGGATCCTTTCCCAATAATTGGCTGTGTTAGTTTCCGCTAAGCTGTCCATATCCATATTACCACATTAGAAAATGAACTCCGCCTTTGTTACAATAATCATCATTAAGAAGGAATACTCTGAAAATCGTTTTCATAGGGAGGTTTTCCAACATGTCCGCGCAATCGCTGCACAAGGGGCAACCGATTATCGAGCGAAAAATCCGCTATGATGCAACCGTTGCCTATCATGACTGCACACTTTTGAAGATGGAGCTCCCGAAGATCGTGCTGCTGCACCAGGTAGACAAGCCGTTTACGATGCCGGCCGGCGCAAGCGAACTCACGATACCGGAAGGAACGTATACCTTTGCTTATTATTGGATCGATCGGCCTTATAACCTTTATTTTTGGAGAGACCGCCAAGGGAACTATCTCGGCTCGTATTTTAATCTGGTGAGGAACACGACCGTTACCGATGAGGCCGTATCTTTTGAAGATTTGATCATCGATCTGCTGGTCCTTCCGAACGGGGAGCATTTCGTTTTGGACGAAAACGAACTGCCGGAGCCGCTGCATCAATTCGAAAACGGGTTTGTGCATGAGGCGCTCCATGCATTAATCGGCCAGAAGGATGCCATCCTCGAAGATGCCAAAAAGGAAACCGAACGGCTAGGAGGAGAAATGGATGGCTGAATCCAACCATGTCGTTCCCGTCATTTGCAGCGGAATCGCTGCCGTCCTATTGAAAAAAATCGATGATGAATACAAGGTGCTTTTATTGAAACGAGCCTCTTCGGTGCTGAACGGTGCATGGTGCTACATCGGCGGAAGCATCGAGGAGGGGGAAAAAGCATGGGAAGCCGCTTTAAGGGAAATTCGCGAGGAAACGGGGATTAGCGAGGTCTCGCTTTATACCTCCAATGCATTTGACGAGTTTTATTCTCCGGAAGGGAATTTCATTTACAAAGCCCCCGTATTCGTCGGATACGTCGCAGGCAGCCAGAACGTCGTTTTGAACGGCGAACATAGCGAATATCGCTGGCTCACTGGGTCGAATGATCAAAAGGGATATGCTTGATGACGCCTTTGATTCAGACGACAAATGACGATGATCATAGGAGCCATCAAAGTAACGGCTGCCCTGGGCAAGGAGGGGTTCAGCCGTTTTTTTCATCCATGTTCTTCAGCCGTCGTGGAAAGCGCGCCGCGGGCGTCATAACCTTTTGTCCCTTAGATCGCGCGGATTGGCGGATAGCGCATCCCATACGCTCATCAGTTGAGTGATGGCAGCGTCAATGGTTTCGTATGGGACACCGTCCCGGGCTTGTAAGGAAATTCCTCGAAGAAATGTTTCAAATAACGTCACCAGCATGGGGATATCCGTTGAATCGGGCAGCTCCCCGTTGACAACGGCCCGTTCGATGCAATCTTTCAGCCAACCGTGAACCTTTTCCCGTTCCTTGGCCAGGATCTCCTGAATGTGATGGTGCCCGGGAGAACAGTTTACCGCGGACAAAATCAACAGACAACCCAAAGGATGGGAGTGCTCCGTCTGCATCCGCGCCGATTGCCGCAAACCCTGTTCCATGGCTGCTCTTGATGTCAAGCTCGTATCCCTGAAACATTCCGACACTTGTCCATAAGTAGAGAGATATTTGTCCACCGCTTCGCGGAACAACGATTCCTTGGAATCGAATGCCGCGTAAAAACTCGCCGCCGATATATTTCCCATCGCAGCGCGCAGCTGAGCGAGTGAAGTGGATTCATAGCCGTGTTCCCAAAAAAGCACCATCGCGGCGGCAACCGCCTCGTCACGGTTAAATGCACGCGGGCGTCCCGTTCGTGGCATAAGAAGACCTCCTTTATTTTTTATATACTAATCGATCCATAAGTTCTTGACAAGGGAGCAAGGTTGAAATTAATATATGGAATGATCGATTCAGAATTCGTCATAAGTGAGGATGTTGCAAAAACTGAAGTAATTCACAAATGGTCTTTCTTCATTTCAAAGAAAGGGATGTGTTGACAGATGATAACGTTTAGAGATAAAACCTATCGCTGCACCTCCGAAATCGTCCTCAGCTTAGTCAGCGGCAAGTGGAAAATAGCTATTTTAAACGAACTGGCCAAGGGGCCGATCCGGTATAATGAGCTGCGGCGACTGCTTCCCGACGCGACGCAACGCATGCTTACGATGCAGCTAAGAATGCTTGAAAGCGACGGACTCATTAGCCGCAAGGTGTATCCGGTGTCACCGCCGAAAGTGGAATACGATTTGTCCGAGTTGGGCAAACAACTGGCTCCCATGCTCTTGATTTTGTGCGATTTTGGCACCGCTTATATCGAAAGCTACCCCGATGAAGTATCGCGCACCAATCAAAGGCATGCCTAAGAAATGTATTCAACGCGGCTCGTTGTCCGTTACTTGTTCACCATACCTGATTGATTAGCTGAAGGTACTGGAAGTTGAAGAGGTACCCAGGAAGGGTACCTCTAAACCTGATGTTCCTATATTACATGCTTTCCCCGTATTGGCCGCTTAGCCCTTTTTCCTCTTTAAATGCACTTGCGCTGCGGTCTCCTCGCTCCAAACGATAGTTGATAAAAGCCAGCACGGCTGCCAAGACGGCAACGATTCCACCGGACCAGGACAGATCAATAAGCTTCATATTCGTCGTGACAAACCCTCCCAAGGCGGATCCCATCGCAATGCCAACATTGATGGATACGGAGGTTAAGGACGAAGCCAAATCCCTGGCTTCCGGAACATGCCGACCGGCCCAATCAATGAAGTACAACTGCATCGTTGAGTTCATTAGGTAAACGACGAGAGCCATGCATGAGATGCTGATAAGTCCCCCGACAAGTGAGCCGGATGAGACAAAAAGCGACGCGAGAATGACGGCTTGAGCCAGGAATACGAAGCGTATTTTTCCCGTCCCATGACGAGCCGCCAGCTTTCCGCCAATTAACGTGCTGAAGATGGATACGACGCCATACAGCAAAAAGACGAGGCTGATATACTGTGCCGGAACCAACAGCACATCCTGAAGCAATGGGGCTAAATAGGTATAAACGCTATAAGTTGCTCCAATGCTTAACGCAGGGATAAAGAAAGCAAGCACAATTCTAGGATAGGCGAATAATCTGAGTTGTTTTTTGAGTGAACTCCGAGCTCCTTTTAACCCCTTAGGAATGGTTGCATAACTTGCCAACAGAGACACGATTCCCAATAACGTGGTAAACCAATAGGACAAATGCCATCCGCCCCATTGCCCGATGGAAGTGCCGAGGGGGACGCCGAGAACGCTTGCCACCGTAAAGCCCGTAAAGATGATGGAGATCACCGGCCCTCTTTTTTCTGGAGGCATCGTTTCGCTGGCCACCGCCATCGCGAGTCCAATCAAGACGCCCGTAACCACGGCCGTGATCACTCTGGACGCCAGAAGCAATCCGTACGATCCCGATATAGCCGTTATCATGTTCCCGAATATAAATACGCCGATCAAAGCAAGGATGAGCGGGCGCTTGGAGAACCGGCTGAATAAAGCCGTAAAGATCGGCGTGCCGATGGCAAAAGACAAAGCAAAAGCCGATACCAGGGAGCCTGCGGCCGAGATGGCGATCTTCATGTCCTCGGCCACTTCGGTTAATAATCCGACCATCACAAATTCACTGGTTCCCAGTACGAAGGTCAATAAAAATAAATTGAAAGTCAACAATTTTTGCTGCTTATTCACGGTAAATCTCCTTCCTGCTCCTGATCCGGATGACTGAATATCATCTTGTATATTTCGAAATAGCTTGATGTAGGGCTGCCGAATATGGACGTCAACAGCCATGGAGGTTCCCTTTACGGCACCGGCATTGCCGCTTTCTTGCGGCCGATATAAAAGCGTTGTCCTCTAAAAAGCTGACCGAGATCGACCGTAAACTCGCGGCCGTTCGCCAGGATATTTGCCAAAATAGAGAGGCTCAAGGTCGATCGCCTTCCCCCAAACCATCCGCTTCTCTTTCAAAGTCAGTTGATATTCTTGCATTTTCTCGCACCCCACACACCATTTTTTTAAACGACCGTGCCGTTTGTTGAAATCTGGATCGATCGTTCTGTTTGTAGGTTATCAGGTTCTATTACGCTTGAGTAGTACGCACTATTTTGTATGATCGGAACATTTTTGTAAGGTAGTATACATTTTGATACCGGGATTAAAGGCAACCGCACGCTATGGATCACCTGGTTGGGTTTACGCTCTTGTTATTGCTATTAGAGGGGAGGGAGCTTATGGGGGAACGTGATTTTTGGGAATACCATTTGGTCAACGGAAAATAAAAAAGAGGGGATAGGTCCCCTCTTTTTTGGCTGAAGATCAGCCTGTGTCGGTTTGAATGGAGCGATGAGCGGTTGCTCACGGAACGGACGTCATATAGTCGCCTTTCCCGATGAATGTAGCCGCCTATCCCTCACGCCTTATGGCTGCCAATTCACGTTAATGGTCGCGGTTCCGCTGGACGGCGCGGTGAAGGTGTGGTTGCTGCCGCCTTCCCACGTGACGGTGGAGCCTTGTTTTTTCAAAAACTTGAACTCGATCGTTTTGCCGGCCGGAACGCTGACGTCATAATACCAGTTCGGATATTGGTAAACGACCTGATTGTACATCGGCCCGATTGCTTTTGCCGGGTCCCAGTTCCCCAGCTCGCTGACACTGCCCGTCAGGTACACATTTTGCCCAAGGGCCGTCGTCGCGTTGTTGACCACGAAACGGACGCTGACCTGGTCTCCGGACAATACCTCGAAGTTGTCATACACATTGCTTGCCGTTCCAGCGGCGTTTGCGACTTTAATGTTGTAGTTGCCGCCTGCGACGGCCGGAATTTTCACTTTGATCTGCGTGTCTTCCCAAGACGTGATGTCCGCCCCGCTCACCGCCGTCGTACCGAAGTAGACGGTGCCTTTGCTAGAGCCGAAGCCGCGGCCGTCGATCGTGATCGTCACGCCCGGCTTGGCCATCATCGGCCCGACATGCCCGATGGTCGGCGTCGCCGTTGCCGCGGTGTACTGCCACACCGCCGTGCCGCCTGCCGCAAGCGTGAAATTGGAGGCGGCCCCGCCGGAGCCTACCGATAACGTGTTGCCGTTCAGAAGGCCGCCAAGGACGTCGTTGTAGCTGCCTTGCGGCAGGGAAGTGACAAGTCCCGAAATGGAAGCCGGCGCGTTCAAATTGCGGTTGACGGCAACGACGGCAACGTTGCTGCCGAATTTGCGCTCATAAATGAGCACGTCGTTGTTGATCCAGCGCTCCTGCGTCGATCCGTAGGCGATGGCCGGGTTGGACTTGCGCAGCGGCGCCAGCTTTTGAATGACCTGATAGGCGGTCGTCGACGTGGAGAAGGAAGGGATTCGCGCCCGGTTGTCCGGATCGGTCCCGCCCGACATGTACTGCTCGGTACCGTAATAAATGGCGGGGACGCCGCGCGAGGTCAGCGTGAACGCAAGCGCTTGCTCCAGCTTCCGGCGGTTTGCATTGCTTGCGTGGAAACGCTCCATGTCATGGTTGTCGATGAACGTCACCTGGTCATCCACCTGGGCGTAATCGGCTGCGGAGCCCTCCAGCATCGCCTTCAGGCCGTACATATTGTCGGTGTTGTCCCGGAACACCTGCCGCACCTTTTGGGCAAAACGGAAATCAAGCAGGCTCATGCCGGATTCGTTGGCAAACTTATGGTTTTCCGGGCTCACTTCATTTACGCCCAGGAACCATTCGCCGAAGGTAAAGACCGGCTTATAGTTGTTGACGGCAGCCATAAAGCTCTTCTGCCAGCCGAACGGCATATGCTTCACCGCATCCATGCGGATGCCGTCGATGCCGAGGTCCAGCCACATTTTGATCGCGTCCTTCAAGTAGACGTCCACGGTGCTGTTGTTATGGTTCAGGTCGGCGAGATCGTACAGGTTTTTATATATGCCGTTTTCGGTCGTGGAAAAGTCCGTGCCGCCGTTATGGTGGAACAGGTTCTGCGTATCGTTCGTGTATCCCCCAAGCAGCGTGCCGTTATCGTACAGCCGGCCGTTTTCCGCAAAGGAAGGCTGGTCGGACGAGGCGGGCGACGTATGGTTCGGGGCAAAGTCGATAATGACTTTGATGTTTTTTGCATGCGCGGCGGCGATCAGGTTCTGGAAGTCCGCAATCGTGCCGTAGGCCGGATTCGTCTTCTTGAAGTCCCGGGCCCAGTAGCCGTGATAGGCCGTGTTGTTTACGCCGGAATAATTGATGATGCTGTAGATGTTTTCGACCGGCTGGGAGATCCAGATGGCGGTAACGCCCATACCGGTCAGGTAACCGTCGTTGATTTTGTTGATGATGCCCTGCCAGTCGCCGCCGCAATACAGCCGGAGGTTCGTGCAGGTTCCGTCAAACGCCGCGCCGGTCGGATTGTTGGCGGGATTGCCGTCCGAAAACCTGTCGGTGAAAATTTGATAGATGACGTCGGTGCTGAAATTTTGCTTGTTGGATACCGAGGTATCCGGCGCCGCCTGGGCAGGGCTGAAAAGCCCGAACGTCAGCGATAATCCCAGGGCAAGCGCAGCTGTCGTTTTCAGAAATTTCTTCATGTTATACCTCCTATGTAATCGTTTGAATTCCAGGCTTGTCCGCTGTCGCCGCCGGATCACCTCCTAAAAAAGGGCGACAAAAAACCCCGGCTTCTCCATCGAGATACCGGGGTTGTTCCATACCGGGTGTGCGGTTACGGAATGCATGGCCCTTAAATTATATCGAGTATTGCGTTCCTCCATCATTGTAGATGAAAGCGAATACAACTGTCAATAAATAACAATAAAATTTTTTGGGCGCTTTCCCGCGATTTTTTTCTAAGCGTAGATATCGGGCGCAATGTGGGAATACATAAAATGTACCTCCAAAATAACAATCGCTACGAGGTTTATGATATGAAGGAAATTACTCTCTCTTCTTTGACTGTTGAGCTGATTGTCGGATTTTTTTTGTTGTTTATCGTCGTTAAAATCGTCGGAAGAAAGCTGATCCGGCAGATCACGCCGTTTGCCTTCATCGCGTCCATCGTGTTTGGGGAGCTGCTTGGCAACGCCTTGTTTGAACCCGGCATCGGGCTTATTCACATTTTATATTCCATTTTCTTATGGGGATTGCTGCTCATTGTCGTGGAATACCTTGGACAAAAATCGTTGTTTTTCCGCGGGATGTTCGAGGGCAAGCCGTCCGCGCTCATTAAAAACGGCGTCGTGGATTATGAAGCACTGAAAAAAAACCGGATGAATCTCAATCAGCTGCAAAGCCTGCTTCGCCAAAGCGAAACCTTTTCGATCCGGGAGGTGGCCTTTTGCTACCTGGAGGTCGATGGTTCCCTCAGCATTTTGAAAAAGTCCAAATATCAGAAAACGACGCAGGAAGATTTGAAACTCCAGGAAACCCCCGTTTATGTCCCGGTCACGCTTATTCGCGACGGAAACGTATTGTGGGACGAAATCCGAGACGCGGGCTTTGACGAAGCCTGGCTGCACAAGCAGCTTCAAACCCAGCATATTTCCGATTATCGGGAGGTTTTGATCGCCGAATGGCTGGAGGGGGATGGCATTTTCGTCCAAACCTACGCAGGTGGCCGAAGCCGTTAAAAAAATCCCCGTCTTACTTCGGGCATCCTCTAGGTTATAATGGAACCGAAAGCAGAAGAGGAACGAAGGGGATGGGGAAAATGACTTATCACATGCTGTGCCTGGACATCGACGGAACGCTGCTGAATTCGACCCATGAAATTTCTTCAGGGACCAAGCGGGCCATTCGCGCCTTGTCCGGCGACGTTCGGGTCGTGCTGGTTTCCGCAAGGATGCCCAAGGGCATTGCGTTTATTCATCGGGAGCTGGGTCTGGACACTCCGATCATTTGCTACAGCGGCGCATTGGTTGTCGAAACGGAGGAGGAAGGCTCCTACCGTGCGCTTTGGAACAAAACGATGACTATGGCTCAAATCGAGAACATATACCGGCAGGCGAAGCTCGGACGAATCCATTCCGGGTTTTACAAGGACGACGACTGGTATGTCGACAGCCTGGACGAGTGGGCGCTGCAAGAGCGGGATATCGCCAAAACCGATCCGGCCGTCATTGACTTCGAAGCCATGTTCCGTTTGCCGGCAAGTTCGCTTCATGGGGCCCACAAGGCGTTATGCATGGGCGGGGCAGATGAGATCGGGGCGCTGGAAAACTCTTTGAAAAAGCAGTTTGCGGAAGAGCTTGCCATCTACCGGTCCAAACCCACCTACCTGGAAATTATGGACCGTACCGTTTCGAAAACGTTGGCCATCCGGTTTTTGCAGGAACGATGGAACGTGGCGCGGGAGCAGGTCATCGCGGTCGGAGACAATTTCAACGACATGGACATGCTGGAATATGCGGGCCTTGGCGTAGCCATGGGAAACGCGCCCGAGTCTGTAAAAAACGCGGCGGATGAAGTCACGTTGTCGAATGATGACGACGGCGTAGCCAAAGTAATAGAAAAGTATTTTCATGTCTAGCGGCCAGCGGGGGTGTCCTCCGGATGAACCAGGGGCCGGTGCTTCAAAAAAATGAGGCAGTGCCACCGTATAAGAGAAATCCTATCAATGATGAGACCCTCTCAATCGCTATAATACGACAAAAGGAGCAAATTTTGACAAGGTGTTACCTTTGGAGTATTATGGAAACGTTATCAGTTAAGGATTTCTGCCTTAGTTAATTGGGCGATGTATTCCCAATCACCTTCAAAAAGATATGTGGCATTTCCATACATTGCACTTTCACAAATACTATAGGTTTAAGGCTTTAAAACCAAAGATAATGTATCCTCTATAACCATTCACACCGACCGTTCTAAAGTCTGGATAATAGATAGCAATAGTAGAAAGCCTTTCTTAAATAACATATTTGCCGCGCTCAGATGCCTTTTGAAGCATTCAAATGTTCCTGAAATTTCTCCCAAGGCATAACCCATCGTGGTAGTACTTCCTAGTTAAGGGTAATGAGCTTTTGTGGAACCTGGAATGTCTGCATACTGTTGGCCTCCATCAAGGATTGAGCCCTGTGCTTGCGGCAACCGCGGTTGCTGGGAGAAGTATGCTTCGGAGACACGCGTTCTCCGGAACATCCTGACGGCCGAACCTGGCGACGCCTCGGATGTTGAGTGGATCAGCCGGCGCATTGCAGAAGGCGACGATCTGCAGAGGATCCATAATCAACTCTATTCCCAAGTCAGCCATTACCGGGAGATCTCACTCGGGCATTGGGCGGAAATCCTAATGCCCGCCTCACTCCCTTTTCACAAGCCCGGTATAATACAACTGCCTATACAAAAAACAAGCCCGGATCCATCGTGGCTTGTTTTTTTTGTATAGGCAGTTTGATTTCGCTTTTTTACTAGGCTATAACCCCAGCCGTTTTCCTAAAGGAGTCGGCATACCGTCAATCGTGCTCCTATTTTTCTCCTGCCAGTAGTCGTGAAGCCCTTGTTCGCCTTTACGCTCTGCCCATCGATGAAGCGTGTCCCTCTCCTTTTCATAGGTCATGAAGGGGACGGCATATCCGCAGGACGTCTGCACTTTATGCACATCGACCGTTATAATCTGCCGGGCTCCGAGCATCGGATCAAACAAAGGGAATAACGTCTCCCACTCGCTACTCTCCGGTAAAACCACCGTGCCAGTTCCGTACAGGCGTATAATGTTCGCCGGCCCTTCAAACGCACAGAACATGATCGTGATCCGGCCGTTTTCTTCCAGATGGGCACTGGTTTCATTGCCGCTTCCGGTCAAATCCAAATACGCGACCCGGTGCTCGGACAAGATCCGGAACGTGTCATAACCTTTTGGCGACAAATTGACGTGCCCCTCCTTCGATAACGGCGCAGTACCAACGAAAAACATATGTTGCTTCCGGATAAAATCCATATGCTCAGGCAGCATAGCCGGAAATTGTTTCCCCATTTGATTTCCCTCCATTCATAAGCTGTCGCTTAATTAAATTCATTGTATGTTAATCCGCTGCATATTAAAATTATATTTTTACCGCGTAATCATACATTAAAGTTATGAGTGTTTGTGTTATGGGGGCTACCTGGTATTGTTTTTGGTTACCGGAAAGCCCCTTCATATAGAAGGGTTAGTTATTGAAGGCAAGAAGTATTTCTTAGACGAAGGCATCCATTTGTTCCCAGAACCGTCAGAGGAAACAAAGGAGTATATGAAGAAAATCCGGATTCTCACGAATCAACATCTTCTGAATGAGGACAAGACAGACCTTAAACACTCGGCAATAGTCGAACAATCAATAACCTACTTTCAGCGCTAGAACAAGTGAAGAACCATAGGCACGGCCAGGTCATCCGGCGCTTTTCTCTTCCGGAACGCTAACGGCATCCAGAACCGCTGGGGCGGACACGGCCATAAGACGGTGAAGAATCGGCACGCTGCTGCTCCCTACAATCTGGACGAGCAGAGCAGCCCTGTACCGGCCACCCGGCACGGTCAACATCCGGACGTCATAGGCCACTTACAGAAGATGTTCTATCTGAGATTGATTCAATGTGTTTATCAACTAATGGTTTGAAAACCAGATAAACAGTGTATCCAATAGAGGCCCCTAGAGTATTTAAGATAACGTCATCTATTTCAGCAACTCCGAGTATAGTAATAAATTGGAATATTTCTATAGACAAAACTATTCCAAGTGAGTACACAAATACCTTCCAAAAGTTAGACTTTGGCAAAAGTAATGCGATCAAGAAACCCATAGGTACAAATAAAATTATGTTGGCCATAAAATTAAATAATCCAGGCCCACCAATATCATATAAAATGTATAACTTAATTGCTGACCAGATCGTTCTAAAGGGGGTCAGTTGTATATGCCAGTATCCTTCTTTTATGAGTTCGAGCCTGTCCTTAATTCGGTTTATTAATACATCCGTATTTCCAGTAAACTTTACACCAACAAGAATAAAAATCAAGAATAAATACAAACGAAAAATCCACTTAATTTGTCTTTTCTTAATCTTCATTTCAACCTCCATCAAGTCATTTGTTATATATATAAACAATAGAAATCAAAAAAAGTTTAAAAAGCTATAACCGGCCTATGTTTCAAAAAGCATGCTTTTTGAGACGGTGGAATAACCGTCTTTATTTGCGTGTCAAAATACCTCAAAATTAGTTTTGAATCGTCTCTCTTAGAAATAGGACTTTTTGATACGGATATGGGGGGATGGGGAATTGAAGTTTGCTTATGGACGTGTAAGTGCTAAGGACCAAAATCCTGAACGGCAATTTGTCAAGTTTCGGGATCTAGGTGTTGAGGATCGCTTTTTATTCGTCGACAAGCAGAGCGGCAAGGACTTTGAGCGGCCTCGTTATCAGGTCATGCGAATGATGCTTCGGGAGGGAGACCTTGTTTATATGGATGGACTGGATCGCTTGGGGCGTGATTACGACGGAATTATAACGGAATGCCGACATTGTGTGCCTAGATAATGAGGCTTTGTTTGACAGTAGAAAATTCAAGACAATGGGGGACATCGGTAGGCTGCTGGAGGATCAATTTTTAAGTGTGTTGGCTTACGTGGCCGAGCAGGAACGGAAATAGAACCGACAGCGCCAGGCAGAAGGGATTGAAGTTGCTCGAACGGAGGGGGTGACGTTCGGCAGGCCAAAGCAGGAAATTGACAACAAGTTTGTTCAAGTATATAAGGATTGGAAATCCGGTACATTGACCGCGACTGCGGCCATGCAACAAATCGGAATGAAAAAGGCGACATTTTACCGACGTGTCAGGGAATACGAACTACATAGAGATTAACGGCAATTCGGATTTTTATTGAATGAACAAGTGTTGATGACAGCTATATTCACCCTGAAATGTTTTGCTTTGTATGAATATTTTTTATAGGGAGTTACAGCCAACCAGATGTCATAAAACCCTGGCTAAGAGATTTGCATGCGAAAAATCCGGTATTTCCTACGCTAAGGAACTACCGGGTTCTGTGTCTTGGATACGGAGTGGCCAAGTGTTATACGACTTTCCCACCTTTGTAGACATTCCCAGCGATACGGACAAAATTTCTTCGGATTGAATAAAAATAATAGATTTTATTTATTAACATACACACCATAATCTTCAATTAAAACCTTGTATTAGCAGTTAATTCTTTATCATTCTGTGAAATTTCAGAATCATCTAGGTTAGAATAATCATAGGTATTATTCTTAATAAATTCACCAAAGTCATTTACAATGAGAGAGGTATTCTTTTCAATTTGATCTATTTTTTCAGATGTTTTCATTATCCCCCCCACTGTTTCTACGCTTGGATTGATATATACGTTTGAGGGTTCTTCCGTTTCTGCAAAAGATTTTGCACCTACAATACTACCCATAACGATAATAATCCCGACAATTGTTCCAAGCAATATAGTAGACTTAGCTTTCATCTTCATTAATTACTCCCCTCTCGTATGTTTTACTAAAGTGTAAAATATTCATTCCCCTTCATAGCATAAGCGCTCGGATAGTTAGAAATTACAACAATATAGGTTCCTGCCAGTACGTTATTAAATGTATAGAAAAAATTTGTACTAGTGTAATTTTTACTGATTCGGACTCCACCACTTATCCAGTTATTTGTAGCAACGTCAACAAGTGTGTAATATACATCACAATTACCAGGAATAGATCCACCAGAGTATGGATACGGAACTAGCGTAAGAGTCGGCTTTTTTCCGGGTGGTAAATAAAAAGAAGGAGTTTCTATGGTTGGATCAGCAAATGCGCTTAAAGGAAGTGTGAACATTGCAGCAACTAAAGAGACAGATAGTAGCATGTGATTTCATAAAGCTTCCTCAATATTTAAATTAATTCTAAGAAACAATTATTCATAAGAGGTAGCTCTAGATGTGAAAGTTATATTTTCTCAATGTATCCTCTTTTAAAAAATACATTCAGAATATATAACACTTTCAACTATTAAAAAGTTACACCTTAATTCTTTGCTATTATAGGGTGAAGACGGTAATTCCTTAGCGTAGGAAATACCGGTTTTTTCGCATGAAAAGTCTCTTAGCGTGGGTTTTATGTCATTTGGTTGGCGATACCCCATAGGATTCTAAGACAGGCGAGGCTGTCTGGTTAAGCCGGCAGTTCTGCAGTTGCTCATTGTATTTCTGCCAGAATGGACAGTTAGAGGCGATGCAGAAGAGAAAAAACTAAAGCTGAGGGATGCCTTTAGGGATGAATGGAGAGAATGATGGTACTCCACTTGTGGGTGGGACAAGGATGGCATGAATACATCATATGGAATTCAGTCGAAAAAATATAAGGATGACATTTTTATACCAATTTGATAAAACCAGTTCATGGTATCAATCAAGGTTAGTAACAAATGCCAACCAACTAATCTTGTTGATAAACAAAAATATGTAATTACAACAGTATATGTAATGGATTATCAAGACGACGAAGTATCGAAATTATGTGGTGTATCACCTCAAGCGATCCGTAAAACTCGAGTCTCCGCGCTTAGAACTTCGTAAAGCAATGTCAGAGAGGGGGGGATTATTATGGGGGAGGGGCAACAATTCACATACCTGCTTAGTGCTATCAGCAGCCAAGTTGGATTTCCAATTGTACTTACGGGGTATCTTTTTACTCGATTTGAGAACTATTAAAGGTCAAAGGATTTAGTTCAACTTGAAGTAAATGGATTTAAGAGTGCTTCTGATCTAGATGGTAAGTGTTCGTCATTGGCTGTAAAATATGATAAGTATATACCGGAAAATATAATACTTTGTGAAGGGTTTTTCGGTTTTGTAAGTTCTTAAGATTAAGGGAGTGAGTGGCCATGATCGATAAAATTGTAATTGAGCCTGGAAAGTCAATTGGTGACTTTTATTTAGGGATGGATAAGGTTGAGGCAGAGAGGATCATAAGGACCACTCCCTTATTCTTCAAAATTGAGTGGGATATGAATGAATGTGCTAGTTTTATTGAAGTTGCTAGACACCCAGATTTCAATTTTGAATTATTAATTAACGGTTTTGATAGAATAGATCCATTTAAAACTAAAGTAAAAGAAATTATCAATAATCTTGATGTAATTTCTCCTTATGACAGAGGAGATGACTTAGGTTTTACCTACTCGTTTTTACAAATGGGGATAACTTTCTGGCGACCAAGTAATTTTAAAGAAGAAGATATGAATGAAGCATGGTTCAAAGAAATGCCGTTGGAAAACCAGAAAGAGGAACTAAAACAATTATATTTTGAATCGATCTCAGTATATAAGCCAAGTCAGCAATAGCGTGCAACGTGTTTTTTGAGGGAACCAACGCCAGTTTACAGCTTAGGTGTTTTTTCGATGTCGACTAAATGGGGTCTTGACCAGTTACTGGGTAGGGCTTTTCCGGGTGGTGTTTGTTTGGGAAAAGCGCCGGCTGGCTTTACGTTTTTATCAACTTGAGCATGGGAGGTATGCTGCCTTAGCTTATGCTTTGGACTTGTTCGCTGTAGATCCCGGATCCTTTATAACTATTCCAGTGGACGGCGCCGGCTGCCGTCCATGAATGAGGTGATGATTAAAACGGGAGATCTAAGGAAGACATAACTAAAGCGTTATTATCGCTTGAGAAGCAGCATTTTATTATTTGGGAAGATAAGCTGTATGTACAAACCGTTCAGATCCTCAGAGGCTGGGAGGACGCTAAGTCTAAAAGGTCAACAACAATCAATATCGATTATTGGACTCAATATTAAACAAAGTGGAGCTCAGAAAAAAAGTGGAGCGTCAATCCCAGTTCGATCAGCATTGAGCTTTAATGTCCCTTTCGGGGGGGCTAAGGGGAGTAGACATGTGGACAAAAGTCGGGATTTTGAACATTATGTTTTGAAGTTGACTTTAAATTTCCACTTTATATAAGTCATCAACGGGGCTAATTTTTTTGATTATTTTGTATTTTCTGTAAAAAAAGATTTATAATTATAAAAAAGGAGGGGATTTCTTGTTTGATAATATTCCAATAAAGGAAATATTAATTCGATTACTGGCCTTAATTTGTATAATCGTGGGTGCTCGGTATCTTCTAAATAGTACTAGTATGGGGGATGACCGTGCTTTAGAATTTCTAAGTAATGTGGGAGGAAGTACTGATTCTGCTGACCTCAAAGTGCATTTGGAATCATACATTATTGGATATCGTTTGTTTGGAGGTATATTATTATCTGTTGGATTATTTCGTTTTTTACAGAAATAACTAAAATGAGGAGGCTCACAAAAATGTGAACCTCCTTTTAAGTGTTTGAATTAAGAGTATATTACATCAAAACATACTCCTACAGGCTTATCTGCGTGACCGTACCCGACAGAGTCATCAAAGAAAAGGTCTTTTTCCCAAATGTCGTACTGATAAATATCATAAATAGGATGAGCTATAACTTCTGCTCTTGTTTTGCCAGAAGGAATAGTTACAGTTTGTGAGTCCGATACAGTATAAGTTGAAGTTACCGAAAAGTTGACTGCAGCAGAAACAATTTTTGCACTGACACTGACACTTCCTCCGTATGTTGCACTAACGCCTTGAGAAACAGACATTGTTCCTCCTGGAAGAGAATAAAAGGAGTGTCTAATGACTTCCTGACCACAACCTAGACGTGGGCCGGTAATGTTTTTAATATAATATTCTTTACCCCCAATTTCTTGTGGAGAGACAGAACCAACGGGGGAAACAGGGGACTTAGTTTCGCTACGATCAATGATAGGAGTGATGTGAACAATTTCAGCATCAGGTGAAGGTAGTGTAAAACCTGCCTCTTTCGCATACTCTTCTGTATTAGAAATTTTTAAAATTTGCTTGATATGCTTTCCATTTTCATCTTACTCGTAGCTAATATCACCTTTAGCAATATCAGTACAAATGATTTCGTCACCGTTTGCATTAGCTGAGCTTCCACCGGTGGATGTTCCTTGACTTGCAGAATCAGCAAATGCCGAAGCTGATCCCAACAGCGTTAATGATAGAGCCAGAGCCAATGTTTTTCCGATAAATAGACTTTTTAACTTCATACGACTATACTCCCAATATATGTATTTTATACTTTATTATATATTAAATTAGTCATCTAGTTAATATTTAGATTTTATCAAAGCTTGCTTCTTATATTTGTATAAACAATTTTTTGTACGAAAAGTTATTAGATTTCATCCCATCACTCATGAGCGCGCTCACGGATCTCTCACTTCGCTCATATCAAATCAGAGAACTTTTACATAAATAAGAGCGCAGCAGGAAGCTGCACTCCGTAATTAATCATCCATTCGAATTGAAAATGCCTGATTGCCAATGCCTGGCGGCAGTTTTCTTTTAGTTTACTCATCCGGATTCGTATTCGCTTTCTTTGGTGTTTCCGGTTCAACTGGGGCTTGGGGAAATTGGGCCACCGCATTGCTGCTGGCAGTCATGGTGTTAACATAATAAGCCGCAGCGAACTTAAGAAACCCGGCTTGATTACCGAACTTTTTCATGGCTTCAAGAATATCTGCATGCTTGTCTGTATTGAAGGTAACTTCAACCCTTACTTTTTCGCCCAATGTAATCACTCCGATCTAGCGGCTACCATGGCTTTTGCAAACTTGTAAAATCCAAGAGCATTGGCAATTTCAGAATCTTCAACAAAACGAGCAAACTTAAACTGTGCCCTTGCATCTTCCTGTCTAATAACATTCGATCTGCCGCCCGTAAATAGCATGGTATCGTTTCTTAGAGTTGCCTTGATAGTTGTATTAATCGTGTTTAAAACTTCCCTTGAATACTTCGTAATGGCTTTATTTACTTGATCCGTAATAGGGAATGATTCATTTTTGTTTGATTTGAAGAAGTAACCTTCTTTTGGGTTGGCTTCTCTTAAAATCCGTTCTACTTCATAGGAAGTAATGCCTTTAATTCCGGATTCTGTAACGAGATTCACGATACGATCATATAGATCATACACACCTGTCGGCTTTTGGGTTCTAGGGTTACTCAAATTCATATTTTTAAGCGTGTCAATCAGCAGTGTACCACCGCCGATGTCAACGACAACAACTTGCTCCTCCAATAAACTTGCCTGTTCCTCTTTGATAAAACCCTCGATATCCAGGACCTCGTTATATGCGGTTCCCACCGGCTGCGGATTTACATGCACTTCTTTGACCCGAATGTTAAGACTATCTCCATTTACCACAATGTTGTGGTCTCCTAAAAGAGCTGTAGTTATGTCTTTGATTGCAGCATCATTGAAATCATCTGTAGGTACCCCGGTCGAAACAATAACTTCCATGATACCGGACTTCGACTCCTCGAAATCAACCATCGTCGCCACGACCCGGTTCCCGGATTTCAGCAAGCCTTCACGTGCTAATCCAGCTAGGGCAAAATCAGTTAGTCGTAAGAAAGGTAGCCCAGAAGCTTGTCGATGCCGACCTGCAGCGTTTCGGACAACGCCGGCAACAGGGATAGCTCGGGCAACGACTGCGCATTTTCCCATTTGGATACGGCTTGAAAGGAGAGGCCAAGCCGTGCGGCCAGCTCCTCTTGCGTTAATCCCCGTTCTTTCCGGTATCTAACGATGTTTCTCGCCAAAGTTTCTTTCAAGATATGCCACGCTCCTTTATGTACCACATTGTAGCGGCGGGCATTGGAGCGGACAATAACTTTGAAATTGATTTTTTCCCCGGTTCAACCGCCGGTTGAGCCAGCCAGCCCCAAAAGCTCATTTCGAGGCGCTCACCACCCGGTTCCGGCCTTCCCTTTTCGCTTGGTATAACACATGGTCGACCGATTGGAACAGCTCGCTGATCAGGGTCATGGAGCCCGGGAACAAATCGAGCGGGAAACGATCGACGGACAACAGCCCGATGCTTACCGTTACGGATAATGCGTTTTTCAGGCCGGGCACCATCATTTTATTCGCTTCAACGGCCGCACGAATCCGCTCGGCCAGATCCAGCGCCGCTTCCGAACTGGTAAAGGGGAGATAGACGATGAACTCTTCGCCGCCGAAGCGGGCCAAAATATCGGTATCCCTAAGGGTTTGCTTTATGACGTTGACCGTGCTGCAGATGACCTCATCCCCGGTCAAGTGCCCGTACCGGTCGTTGATCAGCTTAAAAAAGTCGATGTCCAACAACAGGATGGAAAAGGGGATATGCCGTTCGATATGATTTCTGACTTCTTGCTCTAATTGCTGGGTTATGTAATTTCGATTGAAGCAGCCGGTCAGGCCGTCCGTAATTGCCATTTGCTGAAGCTTCTGATTCGTGAGGTGCAGCTCCTGCTGCATCTCGCTTAACGTTTGATTGCGTTCCTGCAGGATCTCGTTTTGCTTTGCCGTTTCTTCGATGAGCTGGCGCAGACGGCTGCGGTCCTGGAATGTTATGATCCGTCCGACGCGCGTCCCGCCGACGACGATGGGCGAAACGTGGATATGAACATGACGCCTGTCGCCCTTTTCGTATAAAACGTCGATTTCCGGGCTCTCGAGCGGATCGTTTTTGTATTTTGCAATGAACGTGCCCGACGTGCCGGTGCCTGCATCCGGCAAAATATCCGCGATTTCAAACCGGTCGCCGATGTGCAAATCCAAAAAGGCAGGCAGCGAACGGTTCGTCTCCACGATGATTTCGTTATCGTCCAGCACCAGGATGCCCAGATTGATGGTATTGATAATGTCTTGGTGGGCGATTTTCAGCAAATCAAAAACCTTGTCCCGATGTATGGCGACGATAAAAAAGACAGCCGAAAGCAAAATGCCCGCCGACGTCAGCCCGGGAATGACCATGGAGGAAACGCGAAAGACGACGTTCACCAAAATATCCGCACCAATAAACGCCATGACGACGACCATTCCGCGGAGCACTTGCGTGACCTGCTTTTTGATCCGGTCTGCCCGGCTGGCCGACAACGCGGAATGAATCACCCACAGCGAAACGACCCCATACCCAATCAGCACCAAAGACGTCAGCCAAAAAAGCGGTCCGTAACTACGTTCGGCGTATTGGCCGTACAGCGGCTGCACGAACATCCCGTTCGGATTCGAGATGACGATGGCTGCGGCTAGACATGCCGGAAGGGCGATCAGCACGGGAAGTCCTTTGCGGACGGGCAGCGTCCTTTTCGTCAGCAGAAGGGTAAAAAACAGCCACCCCACCGCCAACAGCGCCAAATCCACGAATGCGATCTTCACGTATAATAGTTGGAGCCTCGGGGAATCCGTCACCTGGATGGCGAACTGGCAAAGCGGCCATAACGTCATGAAGAAATGAAACATGAGATAAACCTTATGCAGGACGGTGATCGTGACGGAAATAAATACATACGCAAGCAAAGCCAATAAAAGGATGCAAACGAATAAATCGATCCATGCCATCACACGATGTACACCTCGAATGTGTTAAAGTAAAGTCGACTCATTCATTCTAACACGGAAAAAGATAAACGAACAAAATATTTCAGGATAAGAAAATTTTAGATAAGGACGCTGGGGCATGGCTGGGACAATACGGTATTTCTCGTCGGCGAAAAATACGCGTTCCGGTTTCCGAGAAGGAGCATCGCGGTCAAACGGCTTGGGATCGAAGGCTGGATGCGGCCGAAGCTTGCGGAGGTGATCTCCGTTCCATATTCGAAACCGCTTTTAGGAAAATCAGATTATGCTGAATCTAGTTTGAATGGCCTAATCTACTCAAATATGAAGCAGCTTAAGGGTGAACTTCCACCGCTTTATGTTACTTTTGCAACTACTTTAGGGGAAGGATTGCTTGTTATAATAAAGATTGTGTCCCATTTTTTTGGAAACCTGCCGTTTTCATGCGCATATCTCTATAAAAATCGTTTGTGGAATGAGGTAATTTTTCGTGACAATGATAGGCATCGATTTAGGAACAACGAACAGCCTTGCGGCCTGCTGGACGGAGGGCGGACCTGTGATTATTCCGAACGTGCTCGGAGAGCGGCTAACGCCGTCCATCGTCAGCGTGGACGAAAACGGGGAAATTTTGGTCGGGCAAATCGCCAAGGAACGGCTGATCACCCACCCCGAGCTGACGGCCGCGGCGTTCAAAAGATATATGGGGACGGAAAAGGTGTTCCGTCTCGGCAGATATTCGTTTTCGCCGGAAGAACTTTCTTCTTTTGTCGTCAAAGCTTTGAAGGCGGATGCGGAAGCCTATCTCGGACAAGAGGTGACGGAGGCGGTCATCAGCGTTCCGGCGTATTTCAACGATACCCAGCGCAAGGCGACGAAGCGGGCCGCGGAAATCGCCGGGCTGAAGGTGGAGCGGCTGATCAGCGAGCCTACGGCCGCCGCCATCGCGTACGGGCTGCATCAACAGCAGTCGGAAACGAAGTTTCTTGTATTTGACCTGGGCGGAGGCACGTTTGACGTGTCGATTTTGGAATTTTTCGAGGGCGTCATGGAAGTCCAGTCGATTGCCGGCGACAATTATTTGGGCGGCGAGGATTTTACCGAGCTCCTTGCATCCTGGTTTGCGGAAAGGCACGGCATCGACATTCATGCCTTGGAAGCGAAGGAACGATCCGCGCTGTTCAAACAAGCGGAAGTATGCAAGCGCGGCATCGGAAACGGTACATACGGGGAAATGAGCTTTACTTGGGGCGGGAAGGAATACGAATCGACCATTGACAGGAACGAATTCGAGAAAATCGCCGGCCAGCTGATGCTTCGGCTGCGACATCCGATCGAACGCGCGCTGCGCGACGCCTCGCTTACGCCGGACGAACTCGATGCGGTCATTTTAATCGGCGGAGCCACGCGTATGCCGGTCATCAAATCGGTCGTCAGCCGCATGTTCGGCAAGCTGCCCTTCAATCAAATCAACCCGGATGAGGCGGTGGCGTTGGGCGCGGCGATCCAGGTGGCCCTCAAGCAGAGGGACGAGGCGCTCAAAGAGGTCGTGCTGACGGACGTATGTCCTTATACGCTTGGCATCGAAACGACGAAGCCGCTGGGCGGCGGCCAATTCAACAGCGGCCATTTCAGCCCGATCATCGAGCGGAACACGCCGATTCCGGTGAGCAAGGTCGAAACCTACAGCACCATCCACGATCAGCAAAAAAGCATTCGCGTCGTGATCTACCAAGGGGAAAGCCGAAAAGTGGACAACAATATCCGCCTTGGCGAGCTGGAGGTCCAGATCCCGGCCGATGAAGCGGGGAACCAGTCGATCGACGTCAGGTTTACGTATGACATCAACGGAATTTTGGAAGTCGAGGTTACCGTGCTGAGCACAGGCCTCAAACAAAGAACCGTCATCGAGAAAAATCCCGGCAAACTGTCGCAAAAGGAAATCGAAGAACGGCTGCAGCAGCTGAAAGACATCAAAATCCATCCCCGCGAACGTGCGGAAAACCGGCTGCTGCTGGCGAAAGGGGAGCGGCTTTACGAGGAATCGCTGGGCGAAAGACGCTCGGAGATCGCGTTTTTGCTGCAAAGATTCGAGCAGGTGCTTGCCTCCCAAAACGAGCAGGACGTCAAAAAGGCGGCAGCGGTCTTAAAGAAACAGCTGGAGGAGCTTGAAAGGTGGCGTGACTATTAATGCAAGTTTGGAATATCCTCGGGATCGAAGCGACGGATGATACCGCCAAGATCAAAAAGGCATATGCGGCCAAACTGAAGCAGCATCATCCCGAGGACGATCCGGAAGGGTATCAGCGGCTCAGGGAGGCATATGATTTCGCCCTGAAGGAAGCAAAGCGGCAGCGGAAACAAACGGCAACCGCGGCTTCCGCGGAACCGGAAGGGCTGCGGGAGGAAGACGGGACATCGGCTTATTTTGAAACGGAGACGGAATTGGAGCAGCACCATAAAGCCTGGCATGGCGAGATGTTCGACCTGGACGAAGACGGACAGGAGGAGGTTGGGTCCGCTTCGGAGCCCGAGACCGAAATGACGTACGTTCACCGCCGCGTTGCCGATTTTGGCCAGCCCCTGCCCCACGAGCAGGCTGATCCGGCGGAATCCTTCATGGAACGGATCGAACGGCTGTACGAGGATTTTCCTTCGCGAATCGATCCGAACCGGTGGATGGATTTGCTTCATTCCGACGCCATCTGGAACGTAAGCATCCAGTCCAATGTATCCGGCCGGCTGCTTTATTTCATGGATGATCATCATTTTGTGCCCGAAGCCGTTTGGACGATACTGGAAGGCGCTTTTCATTGGAGCGAAATGGCTGCGGAGGATCCGGAAGAGTTCAAGGACGAATTCCCGAACGTATACGCCTATGCGGTGGAGAAACCGTCGCTGCTGCATATGGGATATTCGGCGCTTTTGCAGGCACAGGATGCCGATGTGGAGGATTTTTTGTGGTTGCGGGAAAAAGGGCTGCTGCTGATGCTGGAACAAGATTACGAGTCGGCGGCGGAGCTGCTTGAAGAAGCGGCAGGCATGTTCGGGGCCGATCCGGATGTCGTCCGGCTGCTTACGGAATGTTACGTGCAGACGGGAGAGCGGGATAAAGCGCTTCAGGCAAGCAGCGAATTGATCCGGCTTCAGCCTGACGAAATTGACGGATACCTGCACCGGGCACGGCTTTGGCTTGATCAAGGCAACCTTAACGAAAGCCTCCAGGACGCAAATCTCATTTTGGAGCGTAACCCTTCCAACAGGTTGGCGCTTTCCATTGCCGGGCGCTGTTACATGAAGCTTGGAGAGCTGGATAAGGCGCGCGGCATGTTCAAACGGATCGCGGACGAACAGCCAAACGATATCGAAGCCGTGTTGGCCCTGGCGGACATCGACATGCAAAAGCTGGACGCGCTGAAGGCCCGGCCTGCCAGCGGCAAACAATCGGAACGGAAAAAGCTGCTGCGGGCGCTGGGCAGCAAACCTCTTGGCCTGCGGCTCAAGCAGGGCGCTTATTTTCTGCTCTCGGGGAAATGGGTCAGCCTGGTCATCCTTGTCATTTTGCATCTTTATGCGGCATCCTCTTTTGCGAAGTACACAGGGGAAAGCCTGACCGGTTATTTCTCCCATGCCGATAAACCGCTCGAAATCCGAACGGTGGCTTCCGTCGACGAACTCGGCCGGCTGCCCGCGAAGGTGGACGGCGTTCGTCTCGCGCTTGAAAATGCGCAATATACCGGCGTGGTTCAAGTGACGACGAAGGAAGAGGATGAAGAGGATGAAGGGGATATCCGTTATTTGAAAGAAGAAGAAGCGCAAAAGCAGGGACCGGATTCGGTTATAACCGGATATGTATTTGTGGGAGAGTTGAACGGCAAGCAGTTGATCGTCCTTGCGAATCAAAAGCAGGCCGAACAGATGGGCGGCCGGGGCAAGATCGAGCTGGAAGGAACGGTTCGCGATACGGATGAGGATATCGTCAGCGAATACCAAGCATGGAGAAGCCATATGGCCGAAGCCGAAGCGGCCGCGGCGGCATTGCCGGAAAAAGACGAAGCGGACAAAATCAAGAACAGCCTTGAACGAATGAAAAAGGTACAGATGAATCTACCGTTTATGTATCCCAAACCGGAAACCTACGTCGATGCGGTTAAGACGCCGGCAAGCGACGGTCATGTCCGCATCCCCGTAAGGTTTTATATCCTGTTTTTCATTCTGGCGTTGTTTTACATCTCCGTCTTTGCCGAAATTCGAAGAATATGGCGGTTTCTGCGTTACAATTAAGGCTTGAAGGGAGGAATCGGCTTGCAGCAGACGATGGAGCTTGCCGGGGCTTTGCAGCCCTATGTCGATGCGATGACGGCGCTGTGCATCGAAGGGCGTTATGCCGACTATCACGTTCAAAACCCGAACAGGGTGTTTTCCAAAACAACGGATACCCGCAATACGTTAAAATTATGGAACATCGAAAATGCGGACGGATTAAAAGAAGCGCTGGAGTGGTTTTTGGCGGAAGGAATGAGGAAAGAGTTAGCGGATCTGGGCGGGACATTGTCCGTGCTGAAGGATGAAAAGCGGGCCGGATATATCGAGGAAACGCAGGACCCGGTCCTCCGGCATAAGCTGTCCGTCGCTAACCAATATTTGGGGCGGCTGCCTGCCGGGGGGATCGCGGCGTACGATTGCAGCTGGGGCGTGTTTATCAGCTGTGCCGCTAGGAAAATGGTTTATTTGACCGAACAGGAGCGGTGGGATTATGTCGCCCGATTCGTCGCGCTTGCGAAAGAAAACTATTCGGACTGGAACGATTACATGGCGGGTTTTGCGGCCGGGGCCGCCTATGCTTTCGGGCAAAAAAGAAGCAGCTATATCTCGGACAATCAGGCCGTTTTCGCGAAGCTGCTGCGGTCGCGCTTTAGCCCGTTCCGGAAAGTGCAGCTGAACTAAGCGATAAAAGAATCCGTACCCCTTGAGAAGCGGTCTCTTGCAGCGCAAAGAGACGTAAACATCGAGGGGCGGGTTCTTTTTTTGTCACGGGCCGAACTCTATGAAACCGCATAGCGAACCATGTTACATAAAGTTTTCTCTATAAAACAGGACTAGATTGGAAAATATCGCCATATACATGGTGTTGGACATGCTCGGTGATCCATTTTACGAGTCTGGGCTGCATGGCAGCAACATTTTTATTAGAGGAGGCTGTTTGGATATGGTATATGCTGAACCGGGACAAAACGGATCGAAGGTCACGTTTAAAAAACGCTACGACAATTATATTGGGGGCAGATTGGTTCCTCCCGTTCAAGGCCAATATTTTGAAAACGTTTCGCCGGTCAACAACCGGGTGTTTTGCGAGGTTGCCCGTTCGACGGCGGAAGACATCGAGCTGGCGCTCGACGCAGCGCATGAAGCAAAAACGGCTTGGGGACGGACTTCCGCTTCTGAGCGTGCGAATATGTTAAACCGGATCGCGGACCGGATCGAAGACAACCTCGAGCTGCTTGCGGTGGCCGAAACATGGGATAACGGCAAACCGGTCCGGGAGACGCTGGCAGCGGATTTGCCGCTTGCGATCGATCATTTCCGTTATTTTGCCGGCTGCATTCGGGCACAGGAAGGAACGCTCAGCCAAATCGACGATGATACGGTGGCCTATCATTTCCATGAGCCGCTCGGGGTCGTCGGGCAAATCATCCCGTGGAATTTTCCGCTGCTGATGGCGACTTGGAAGCTTGCGCCCGCGCTTGCGGCAGGCAACTGCGTGGTGTTGAAACCGGCGGAGCAAACGCCAGCTTCGATCATGGTGCTTATGGAGCTGATCGGGGACCTGATCCCGCCGGGTGTCGTCAACGTCGTGAACGGGTTCGGGCTTGAAGCGGGCAAACCGCTTGCATCGAACAGCAGAATCGCCAAGGTTGCTTTTACCGGCGAAACGACGACAGGGCGGCTGATCATGCAGTATGCCTCGCAAAACCTCATCCCGGTGACGCTGGAGCTCGGCGGCAAATCGCCGAATATTTTCTTTGAAGACGTCATGGACAAGGACGATGCTTTCTTTGATAAAGCGCTTGAGGGCTTTACGTTGTTCGCGCTGAATCAAGGGGAAGTTTGTACCTGTCCGTCCCGCGCATTGATTCAGGAATCCATTTACGATGCATTCATGGAACGGGCGCTGAAGCGAGTCGCCTCGATCAAACAAGGCCATCCGCTGGATCCGGCGACCATGATCGGCGCGCAGGTCTCTACCGAACAAATGGAGAAAATCCTCAGCTACATCGACATCGGCAGGCAGGAAGGCGCGGAGTGCCTGATTGGCGGCGGCAGAGCTTCGATCCCTGGGGAGCTTTCGGACGGGTACTATATCCAGCCGACGGTTTTGAAAGGGCAAAACAACATGAGGATTTTCCAGGAGGAAATTTTCGGACCGGTCGTCGCCGTGACGACGTTCAGGGATCGGGAAGAAGCGCTTGTAATCGCAAACGATACGCTTTATGGGCTTGGAGCAGGCGTTTGGACGCGAGACGTCAACACCGCGTACCGGGTCGGACGCGAAATTCAGGCCGGCCGCGTCTGGACGAATTGTTATCATGCGTATCCGGCTCATGCGGCGTTTGGAGGTTATAAGTCGTCCGGCATCGGCCGAGAAAACCATCGGATGATGCTGTCCCATTATCAGCAGACGAAAAACCTGTTAGTCAGTTACAGCCCGAAAGCGCTCGGATTGTTCTAAGCCTGAGGAGCCGCAGATGACGCAAGGGGACAGCGAAGTTCGCAAGGTCGTTGCGACGGAGGCCGCATTGGAACTGATTGAACGGCTTCGCTCGAAACACGGGCCGGTCATGTTCCATCAATCGGGGGGATGCTGCGACGGAAGTTCCCCGATGTGCTTTCCATTAGGCGAATTTATCGTCGGCGACAGCGACGTGCTGATGGGAGAGATCGGGGGCGCTCCTTTTTACATGAGCAAGGCCCAATACGAGTATTGGAAATTTACGCAGCTCATCATTGACGTGGTTCCGGGCCGCGGCGGCATGTTTTCGCTGGAAGGACCGGAGGGGCAAAGATTTCTGACCCGCTCCCGCGTTTTTACCGAAGAGGAGCAGCGAAAATTGAAGCTTTTGTAAAACGGCATCAAAGCTTGCAAAGCGCTTGCAATCCATGACCGGATCCAAGAGGACGAGCGGTCGACAAGAGCGGTTTTCTATGATATGGTTACCGGTAGATAAGGCATTTCGTTCCATGGAACGAAATGCCTTATCCCATATTCGGTTTTAAATGACATTAAATGTATAAAGGGCGGTGATGTGATGGTGCTCGTGCTTCCCCAGCTACGGGGGGCGAAATCCGTAGTCGAATAGACGATTGATTTTGGAGAGCATAAATGACCAATGATAAGAGGAGAGTTGTTAAAATGAAAACATGTTTTCAAGCTCTGCAGCGCACGCCAATGAATCGGACGGGCCTCAAACGTCTACGGAACTCGGGACGGCTGCCCGCGAACGTTTTCGGTTCGGGTGCAAATCATGTCCATATCCACCTGTCCGCAAGGGAATTCGCAAGATGGATCCGAAGCGGGGGAGACGGGATTGTCGAGCTGAATCTTGAAAATCATGGACCTATAACCGTTCTTCTGGAAGCGGTGCAGCGCGATCCGGTCACGCGGGAATACATTCACGCCGATTTCATCCGCGTCAAAGAAGACGAACAAGCGCAGACGCAAGTCAACGCCGGGTAGACCTCGTTTGGTCCTGTCCCGGTTGGGGTTTTTTGAATATAGCAGCACAAGAAGGCCTTCCGTACCGGGGGGCCTTTTTTAAAGAGCTGGAACAAGTCATGGGGGGATGTGGAGATGACGTGGGCCACGATCAGAGGCGATGCTCAAATTTTGAAAAAGGCAACTGCCGCCGGAACTCTTGGCCCGGATCGTTTAACTATAACCGTTTTCTCCCGCCTGCCGGCAAAAAGGCTGTGTTAATCTAATGGCATGACTACCGGTTACCTGAACCGGACCAAAAACCGAGGAGATGGACATGTACAATCGACCAACAGCTTTACGCTCCGTATTGGCTCCCGAATATTTGGAGCATTGCTTGAGCCGCCTATATGATATCGGGCCGTGGAAGCAATGCCTGTTTTGGTTAAGAGGTTTCAATGACACTTACCGGATCGAAACTCCCGACGGGTTTTATATTTTGCGCGTGTACCGTTCCGAGGTCAGTGAAAGCGACGTGAACTTTGAAGTATCTCTACTAACCGAACTCCAGGGAATGATGGATGCGACAACCAATGTATCAGAGCCTATCCCGAAGAACGATTCCACTTTGTATACCGTTTTGGATGCGCCGGAGGGGGAGCGGATTGCGGTCATTTTTCGTTATTTGAAAGGCATTGAACATCCGCTTGATGACGAAGCTTCCTGTTACGCCTTCGGCCGATCAGCCGCTGCCTTGCATGCCGCCATGGACCGGGTAACCATCGAGCAGCCGCGGTTTGAGTTGGATACGGATTTTCTTATTCAACAACCGTTAAAACGGATTAGCGAATACATAGGGATAGAACATCAAGCCGTTCCTTTTTTGCGGGAATTTGCCGTTTCATTGCAAAAACGCATCGAAATTGCGGCTGCATCCGGTTTGGATTGGGGGCTGTGCCACGGCGACATGCACGGCAACAATAACGCCTTTCTAGAAGGAGAGCAATTCACCCATTATGATTTCGAGTGGGCCGCAAAAGGCTGGAGAGCGTATGACCTTGCGCAGGTGAAGGCAAGGAAACGCCAGTCGCCGGAAAAGCAAGATGCCTTATGGAATTCGCTGATGAAAGGATATCGATCGGTCAGGCATTTCTCAGCCGAAGACGAACAAGCCATCGAGTTGTTTATCATGGCAAGGCGGTTTTGGGTGATGGGATTGGATGTCGCCTTTATCCATCAGGATACGGGGGCCCTTGATTATGGCGAAGGATGGCTTCACGGCTTTCTTGAGGAATTCCGTCACGCGGATCATCGGTAAAATATCCGGCAACGATTAACGGATGCTTACATATGCTTAAAAGAATGATTCAATCAAACCGTTAAGGAGCGAGCTAAGTTATGCAAGCGGGATTTTGGATTAGGCTCGGAGCGATGTTGTTGGATGCCCTCATCGTCGGATTGCCTTTGGTCATCCTTTCTTTGCTGATTACCGGCGGAAGACCCAATGAAGAATATGTGACCAATATATTGTCCTTTTTGTATTCGTTGCTGGTGCCTGTTTTTTGGGACGGATATACGGTCGGTAAGCGGATTTGCGGGATCAAAATTAGAAAAGTGCAGGACCATGCTCCGCCCGGGATCGGAACCATGCTGCTGCGCCATGTCGTTGGAGGCATCATCTATGGCCTGACGTTTGGGATCGGCACGATCATTAGCGCGTTCATGGTTGCGCTGCGGGAAGATAAGCGATCGATTCACGATTTTATTGCCGGGACGGAAGTCGTGCATGATGAGTTTTCGTAGACGGATCATTTTGGTTGGCCGTCCAATGTACCGATCAAGAATCCATAGCGGGCAAATATGCGGCCGACGACATGATGACAACGCTGGACGTATCCTTGAAAAACATCGATCTTTATTTTACACCAATCCGGATTATGTGGTGGAAAAGGGCTTATAATTGGCCCTTCTCCAATTTCTCAATTAAGGTGGGAAGGTCCATTCCAAGATTCTTGCGTTCCTCCTGATCTCGAACATAAATAGGGGGGATTTTGAACATTGGATAAGGTTTCCCAAAAGTCGCTACGCATCCACAATGAGGACAAGAAGAAGGTGGAGATGTTATCTTCACCTGTATTTGTAAGTCATGCTCGCTTTCCAATATACCGTAAATTTTTAAACGAGATAGATTGAGTATGTCCATTGTGATACCTTCTGTCTTACAAAAAAATGGGCTGCATGTCCATGACTTAGCCTTGCAAGGCTTTTATGACGATCTCTTTAAGAGGCGTTTGAAATCCAATTAGCTTTTGTAAATCATCGGTCGTTCTTGCCATTTTCCCCTCTGCAATTGTGTTATAGATAAAAGCCGTGGTTTCAGCAAAAGATTCCGGCATACCTGCTCGAACGAGTATGTTCTTCTCTTCTTCGAAGGAAACCGATTGATGGACAACACTTTTCCCAGAAACTTCGGAAAGAATTTCAGCCAAATCATCAAAGCTCCAAGGATAATTGGAAACAAGGTTGTATTCCTTGTTCTCATGTCCATCCTCTGTCAGAACTGTGGCGGCAGCAAGAGCCAGATCACTACGGCTAACCGAATTCACTTTTCCCTTATTGGCATTCGTAATGATCGCCCCGTTTTCTACGTTTGCTTTTAGTGATGGATTGACAAAAAACTCTGTATAACCGCCGTTACGCAAGAAGGTGTATGGAATATTCGTCGTGCGAATCGCATACTCCGTAGCCATATGAACGAGAGCGAATGGATTGTCCTCGGCAAAAGCAAAGCCGGTATAGGCAATTTGCTTAATACCTGCATCTCGGGCGGCTTTTACGACATTGGCATGTTGGACGACACGTAATGGATCATCCGTCTCTGAACTTGAGATAAACAGTAGTTTGGTTCCGTCAACAAATGCATTGTGAAGAGATTCTGGGTTATTATAATCTCCCTGACGGACTTCAATGCCAAACTCCGCAAGCGCAGAGGCTTTTTCGAGATTGCGTGCGACTGCAACAATTTGATTTGTCGGAACCTTTTTGAGCAAATGTTGAATAACGAGACCTCCAAGTTGACCTGTTGCTCCTGTAACAATAATCTTCATGGGCTGATTTTCCTTTCGTTATTTATCTATAATCAAGTTATAATCAAAATTGTTATAATGACTTTGATTATAACGAGATCAAAAAAAATGGCTCAGTAAAACACCATTCTATTTGCCCAATTCTGTAACTATTTGTCTCAATGAAACCTGAGCTAACCTCTGTTCCATTGCTGATTGAGCCGCTCTCATTTCTGACCGTAGAACAGCTACGATATTTTTTCCTATCGGACAATTTGGATCTGGTTCTGCATGTATATTGAACAACTCACCATTGTCAATAACTTCCACTGCATTGTATACGTCCAGCAACGTGATCTCTTCCAAGTTCTTCAGCAAAAATGCTCCTCCCACTCCTGGGCGTACATCAAGCAGTCCTGCTTTTTTGAGTTTGGCAAGAATATTGCGAATGATAACTGGATTGGTCTTTACGCTCGCTGCAATGAAATCCCCAGTACAAAGCGAGGGGCTTAAATGTATCAAACAGAGAACATGAACTGCAACCGAGAAACGACTGCTTAATTTTTTCATTTGTTTCACCCTCTTGTTATAACCATTATAGTTATACCGGATTCAAAATTCAATAACTTGTAGATCAGTCCACCACAAGTTCCGATTTTATCATACAACTACAAAAAAGTGGCTCCTGATTTTTTTCTGAAAAAAGATGCCAAAAGCGTTCCTGCCCCGAAGATTCGGTAATCCGAAGGGCTTGTCATCGTGTATAATTTTGGTAACAGATTCCGGAAAAGGCGGGGAACCCGAGCGTGATGAACGAGGAATACAAGCACAGGATCGATTCGGTGATCCGATATATCGAAGAACACAGCAGCCAAAAATTGACGTTGGAAGATCTGGCAAGCGTTGCGAATTTTTCAAAATACCATTTCTCCCGCATTTTTACGGCCATGACGGGCGTAACGCCGGTGGCGTTTTTGAGCCGGAAAAGGCTGGAGAAGTCGGTGCGGCTGTTGAGGGAAACGAATATGACGGTGTTGGCGATCGCGGGCGAATGCGGGTTCGAGTCGCTGTCGGCATATCACGCGCTGTTCAAAAAGCACTACGGAACAACGCCCAACGAGGTGCGGAAGGCACGAACCCAATACAGCAATATTTCGCAATGGGCAAGCAATATGCAGGAGGAGACCGCGTCCCAAACGGCCTACAATGAAAACCGTAAGAGATCATTGCTAGGAAGGACGTGGGATCGGATGATCGCCCTAAAAGAATTAACCCCCCTTAACGTCGCATATGTCCGCCATGTGGGAAGTTATCTCGACACGGGCGCCGCATGGGACAAACTTGGCCGTTGGGCCTACGAACGGGGGATAACCCCGCCAAGCCAGCAGTTTATCGGCATTTCGCTGGATGATGCCGGGCTGGTGGACGAATATTCCTGCCGGTACGACGCTTGCGTCACGCTGCCCGAAGGTTGGACGCCGGATTCCGCGGACCCGCCGGTGCAGTTTAAGTCGCTGTCCGGGGGCACGTATGCGGTATACCCTTTTTACGACACCATCGATAAATTCGTGTTGGCGTATCAAAACGTCTTCGGCCTTTGGCTGCCGAACAGCGGCTATGAACCCGACGACCGGCCATGCCTGGAATTTTGCCTGAACGATCCTGCGCGGGATGCGGAGGGAAAATGCAGGGTGGACTTGTACGTGCCGATTAAAAATAAAATTTAAAGACATTGCAAGGCAGAACGCCTGGAGCTTGGAGGAATGAAAATGAATTTCGAGGCGGCATTCGGCCGGTTTCCGGTAATCGCGTCAGACAGGCTCGTGTTAGGCAAAATCGGAGAGGAGCATTTGGAGGAACTGTTCGAAATCTATGACAATGACAACGTGTTTACATACTGCGGCATCATTCCGAAGCATAACAAAAATACGGTCAAGTCCATGATCGGACATTTCGAACGGGATTTCCTCAAAAAAAGCCGGATCAAATGGGGCATTTTTGCGGTGGAGGAACCCGGCAAGCTGCTCGGCATCATCGAAGCGTTCGATTGGAACCAGAAGGTCAATTCGCTTTCCGTGGGTTATTTTCTGGCGGAACGGCATTATGGAAAAGGCATTGCGACGGAAGCGCTGCAAATACTCACCCGGTTTTTGTTCGAGGAGGCCCTCGTCAACCGGATTCAGGCCGAAGTGATGCCGCCGAACGAAGCTTCCAAAAGGGTGCTTGCCAAAAACGGATTCCGGAAAGAAGGATTGCTGAGACAAGCTACGTTATGGTCCGGAAAAGGGGTCGTCGATCTTGAAATTTACGGCAAATTGAAGGAAGACGCCGCGAAAGAACCCGGATGGGCAAAAATATGACGTATCAACGCCGATTTTGTGCTATACTAGAGACAACTTCAAGCCGTGTGTGACTGGCGTAACGTGGGGAACCACGAGGGAGCACATGGATCATAACAGCCGTACGCCTGGGCGAAAGTATTTGGAGGGGATTCCTTTCCGAATGCTTTTTTTTGTTTGAAACCAAAATCGGAGGCGACAGAAATGAGCATGCTGCTAAAAACGAAACCGCTGGCGAGCGAGGTGTCGGAATCGATCATCGAAGAGGTGAACCGCTTCAAGGCAAAAGGGATTCACCCCCGGCTGTCTGTCATTTTGGTAGAAGGCGATCCGGCATCGGCATATTACGCGAAAGCCAAAGAGAAAAAAGCCCAACAGCTGGGCATCGCGTTCGACCTGATTTCGTTTACGCCGGAGGTGAGCGAGCAGCGCCTGCTGGACGAAATCGAAAAATTGAACCAAAATCCGGCCGTGCACGGCATCATGCTGGAGCTGCCGCTCCCCAAACATATCCGCCTGCAAACCTGCTGCGACGCCATTGCACCGGAAAAAGACGTCGACGGCATTTCATCGGCGAACAAGCTGGCCTGCATGACGGGGGCAACCGGCATTTATCCGGCGACGCCGCAGGCATGCATTCGGATCGTCAAACATTTCGGGTTTTCGCTGCAAGGGAAAAACGTGGTGCTGGTCGGGCACGGGGAAACCGTCGGAAGGCCTTTGATGCAGATGCTGCTCCGCGAAAACGCGACCGTCACCGTTTGCCATTATTACACGCAAAATCTCGCCAAACATATCGCGGGCGCGGATATTTTGATGACCGCCACCGGCTGCGCCGGGCTGATTACGGCCGATATGCTGCATCCCGAGCTGGTCGTGATCGATGCCGGCATTTCCGAAACGCCGAGCGGCATCGTGGGAGACGCGGTTCCCGAAGCGGTGGAAGCGGCCAAAGCGGTAACGCCTGTACCGGGCGGAGTGGGGACGTTAACGACCGTTCTGTTGTTCGAAAATTTGTTGCATGCCATCCGGCTGCAGCAGCCATCGAAAGAGGTGTAGCGCATGAACGGACAGAATCACGTTTTTGATCAGCCGATCCGCGAATTTTTGCATTCGGCCGCTTCCAGTGCGCCGACGCCGGGCGGGGGAAGCGTTGCGGCATTGGCTGCGGCCCTGGGGGCGTCCATGGGCTCCATGGTGGCGAACATTACGAGCGGACCGAAGTTTGAGCAGGTGCGGGAACAAATGGCGGAAATCGTGAAGCTGATGCAGGACGCAATGACCGAAGCCGAAACCTTTTTGAAAAAGGACATCGAATCCTTTAACGGTTACATGGCCGCGCTTGGGCTCCCCAAAGCATCGGAGGAGGAAAAGCGGCAGCGCTCCATCGCTTTGCAGCAAGCGGCGGTGCAGGCGGCTTCCGTGCCCCTGCATCTCATGAAACGCTGCCTGGAAGTCATGGCCGCCTTGGCATCGGTCACCGAACAAGTCAATAAAAACGTCATTTCCGATCTCGGCATCGCCTTGTTCATGCTCGACGCGGCGGTTCAATCGGCTTGGATCACCGTCGAGATTAATCTTGGCAGCATCAAGGATGCCGGCGTGCGAGCCACGTTCCAGGAAACGGGTGCGGAGCTTTCGGCGCGGTCGGCGGAGCTGAAAAATCAAGTATTGGAGCGGATCCGGGAGAGGCTGGCGTAACGGATCGATCGCAGGCTTGCGGGAGCAGGTCGTTGCTCGAATCCATTCGGAAGCCAAGCTGCCGCGGGCCCACTAGCTTGAAGCGGCGTGCCGGCCCTGGTAACGAGGCTTGAACGTACATTTCCGGGAGGCTGTGCGGGGAAGCTGCTTGCGTACCGGCATAGCGGAGCGGACCGAAACAAGGAATTTCGAAATTTCGTGCTTGAGGATGGCAAAAAAACGGGATATTCCACATACGTTTAGTTAAGACGTCTCATGGCGCACGGAATTCAATCGACAGGTGGTTCGTCAATGGGCACAACTTTTTTTCTGGTACGGCACGCCATAAAAGAAAAAGCCGTCGGGGACGTTCCGCTCACCCCTAAGGGCGTGCTGCAAGCTCAAGCGACGGCCGGCCGTTTTTGCCATTTGCCTATCTCAGCCGTCTATTCCAGCCCGCTTCGAAGGGCGCAAGAGACCGCCGGATGCATTGCCCAAGCGACAGCATCGGCCGTTCGCGTGGACAGTCGTTTGAGGGAGCGCGCGAATTGGGGGGATTTGCCCGGACAAAGTTTTGAAGCGTTTGTCGCCATGTGGGAGCGGTGTACGCGTGATCCGGAATATTTGCCGCCCGTCGGGGATTCGGCGAAGCAAGCGGGGGAGCGGTTAAACTCCTTATTATCGGAACTGGGCGCGGAGCACGCCGCTGAAAGTCAAATTGTATTGGTCACGCATGGAGGGCTGATCACCGACTTTTTGGTGCATGCCTTTTCCGAAGAAGCTTTGGAGGTTTGGCATCCGAATTTCGCTGCCGTCCAAAGCGAGTTGATTCCCGAATGCTCCATTACGACGCTTATATATGAATGCGGGACTTATGCCATCGCGGACTTTGCATCCGTCGATCATTTGAAATCAGTCCGCTAACTTAAAATCGGCGATATTTAACAACCGGCAATCCGCCGGTGTTTTTGTTTTTGAACAGGAAAATGGCGGTCGGACCCGGAAGTTACTATGAATCGGTCCTGAATGAAAATATGTACGTAAATCGCAAGGTTGGTTGGGCGTTATAAATTCTTACAGATTGGCAAAAAGCGTTCAACGGGCAAATCGCCTGCTAAAAGAGGTTTAATATACGGACATCAAAGGGGACGAACCGAACCGCCGGGACGCCCCTTTTTTCTTACTCGGCAGGGGGCTTAACGGTGGCCTGAGTTTATGGTTCATGTCAGTAAAAGCAGGCGTTTCCAAGCTTAGTCCAGCATGAGGCCAACAGCTCAAGGAGTTGACCGCTGCCGGAGACGAGGGATCGCTGAACCGAAGCGCAGATGCAAGGAAATCCGGAATAGCGATGATGGCGCTGGAAATGGACTTAGCGGTTTTATAGAAAAAAACCGTCCCGACATGAACCGATGAGTAGCGGCCGGGGCAAGGGCACTTTTGTTCAAAGTGTCCGTCTTTCGGGCCACGGTTCACGAGGCGGGACGGTTTTCTTCATTTCGCTGTCAACGGCGGCCGTCGGCGTTGATCTGAGGCACGCTGTTTTTCAGCAGGATGCTGCGGTACAAATATTCGAAAATGAATTCAAACGCTTCCAGATGTTTTTTCGCTTCAAACGCGTTTTGCCCCCAGGCGTAGATGCCGTGGTTGCGCAGCAGAATGCCAGGCACGTTCGGGTTCAGCACGTCTTCGACGCGTTCGGCGATCGACGGAATATGGGCGAAGTTGGGCAGCACCGGGATGGAGATGGCCGCGTTTTCCTCCCAAATGTTAAAAGCCTTGATCAATTCGATGCCTTGGGCCGGCACTGCGCCTTGATCGCCGAACCATTCGCTGATCAGGTTGTTGAAAACCGTGTGGACGTGAAACACGGCGCCGCAACCGGTCAGGCGGTAAATTTCGCAGTGGATCTGGGTTTCCGCGCTGGGCTTCAGTCTGGTCGTTTCGACGGCCCGGCCGCTTTTGTCCACGAACAGGAAGTCCTCCGGCGTGCTTACGGACTTGTCTTTGCCGCTGGCGGTGATCGCAAAATAAAACTGCTCCGGATCGAATTCGCCGACGCGGACGGACAGATTGCCGCTGGTTCCCGGAAACCAGTTTTTGGCCGCGAACTGCTGCTTGATTTGCCGGAGCTCGTCCAGCGCTTGCTGTTTATGCTCCAGGCTGATGTTCGCAAACGTCATAAATTACCGCACCCCCTGTTGTCGTTTCTGCTTCATATCGTTCATGATATCGAAAAAGTCTTGGAATGGTACGTGCTTGACGCCGAGCTCGGCGCACTTGTCGGTCAGGATGGAGCGGGAGTACACCAAATCGGCGATTTTGGCTCCTTCGAAATCCGTCAGGCTGTCCCCGATCAGAATCCGTTCGTACCGGTCCTCCGGAAAACGGCGCATGACCGTCGTCTTGCACATGCCGCAGCCGTTCCGACACGGCTCCTGGCATGGATGCGGCCACAATATTTCGATATGGTCCCCGCTAAAGTCCGCGCTGTTGCAGAAAATATGGCCGCTTGGGATGTCGAACGGCGCCAGCAGCGGGTCGATGAAAAAATCCATGCCGCCGCTGGTGACGTAAAAATCGATGCCTTCCTGCTTCACGTAGCCGAGAAACTCGCGAAATCCTTCGCGGATGCCTGCGCGGCTCACGACGAAATCCACGATTTCTTCCTTTTTGCCGGAAGGGAGGAGGGCAAACATGGCACCGACGCCTTCGCGCAGTGAAATTTCTTGGTTGACGGTCCGCTGCATGATCGCCTCATAGCCTTCGGGCTTGAACTCTTTCATGATGGCGACGATGTTGTCCGAAAGGGTAATCGTCCCGTCGAAATCGCAAAAAATGACGGTTTTTTTGCCTGATTTCATCGTTCTCCCCCCCAAGCTTCAAGGGCTGCCTTCAGCTCGGGATGGCTGTCTTCCGCGTAATCGGCCAGGCGAACGGAACGCTGCGCGGCTTCGATCGCCTGCACGAAAGCGCGTCCGCCGGCTTCGGTCCCCATCGGATGCCCGTGAATGCCCCCGCCGGCATTGACCACGACGTCCTGGCCGAAGTCGCGCAAAATGAGCGGGACGAGTCCCGGATGGATGCCCGCGGAAGGCACCGGCATGCTCGCTTTGACCGGCAGCCCGTCCGTCAGCAATTCGTCGCGGATCGCCATGTTTTCTTCGCGCGGCATCGTCACCGACCCGTAAGGCGAAGGGAACAGGACCAGGTCCGCGCCGGCCAGGCGCATCAATTGCCCGAGCAGCACCGAGGCGGAAATGCCGTAGTGGGGAGAAGGATAAAAAGCGCCGGCCAAGGCCGGATGCGCGGCAATCGGCACGGTAATTTCCGGATCGGAACTCAGCTCATGCAGGACGTCGTATCCATACGACAGCACGTTGAAAAGGAGAGCGTTGGCGCCGGCGTTGATCGCTTTAAGCGCCTGGGATTTGAGGTTTGACGTATGGCCCGTCAAATTGGCGGCGTACAGCAGTTTTTTGCCCGTCGCGCGGCCGGCTTCCTCTGCGGCTTTCAGGCAGACCTCGACGCGTTTTTCGATCGGCGTCAGTTCGTTTTCGAACAGGATTTCGTCGTCCTTGATCAGGTCGACGCCGCCGAGGGCCTGCTTGACGAATTGGTCCCGGAGCTCGTTCATGTCCAGCCCGATGACGGATTTGAAAATGCTCATGAGCAGCGGGCGGTCGTGAACGCCCAGCAAATCGCGAATGCCCCCGATGCCGAACTTCGGACCGGGGAAGGCCGAGAGATATTCGTCCGAAAACCCGAGACGGTTCAGCTTGATCCGCCCGTCCATCGAGATTTTGCCGAAAACGGTGACGAGCAGCGCCGGAATGTCCTTGCTGAAGTTGACGTCCGGATAGGCGATCGTTACGTCGGCGTAACGTTCACCCGGTTTTGCGCCTTCCGGTTCATGGACTTCGACGTTCAGCACCTGGCCGAGATGTTTTTGCATCGACTCGCGTTTGGCTTGCGGAAGCTCCGTCCAGCTGCCGACGGTCATGCCGACGGCGATGGACTCTGCTTTTTTGCGAAAATCCGCTTTGTCGTCGTACAAGCGGTATGTGGCCGTGCAATAACTCATGAAATTCCCTCCTTCAATGCAGCTCCCATTTCCCTTGAACGTTCCGCGCAGCGGGCGACCGCAGCGATGACCGTCTCGAAGAAGTCGCCTTTATCGAGGACTTCCAGCGCGGCTTGCGTCGAGCCGTTCGGCGAGGTGACCTTTGCTCTCAATGCGGCCGGTTCTTCGCCGGTCACCTGCACCATGCGGGCGGCGCCAAGCACGGTCTGCACTGTCAGTTCGCGGCATTGCTGAGGCGTAAGCCCTCCGCGGATGCCGGCGGCCATCATCGCTTCCATCATGTAATAGATGTAGGCCGGTCCGCTGCCTGAAATCCCGGTCAGAATTTCGAGCTTTTCTTCTTCGACGATCGTGACGGTGCCGACTGCGCCGAACAGCGTCATGACGGTTTGGCGCTGCTTGTCGGTGATTTCCTTGGAGTAGGCGATGCCCGTCGACCCGAGGCCGATGGAGCTGGACGTATTCGGCATCGTGCGGGCCACCGGCTGTTTGCGGCCCAGCAAATCCTGCATGGTGCGGATCGTAAGACCCGCGATGACCGATACGATCAGCGTGTCGTCGGAGAGCAGCGGCCCCAATTGTTTAAGCGCCTCCGCCGCGTCCTTCGGTTTCATCGCAAGGACGATAACCGGCGCATTTTGCAATATCCGGGGCAGCGCCTCCGCATCGTTGCTGACATTCACGCCGTATTTCTGCTGAAGCTCATCCAGGCGGCGGGTATTGCTGCGGTTAAGCATCGTAATGTCGGCAGCCTGCACCACCGATTTGTGGATCAGCCCCCGGACGATGGCTTCGGCCATCGATCCGGCGCCGTAAAAGGTAATAGGTTCCGCGATCATCGCTTGCTGTTGACTCATGTTATATCATCCTCCCTGCGGTGTATCGAATGGGCAGCCGGACCAAAGCCGCGGGATTAGCCGCGAATTTGGCCGCTGCCGTGAATGACGTATTTCGTTGAAGTCAGCGCAGGAAGTCCCATCGGACCGCGGGCATGCAGCTTTTGCGTGCTGATGCCGATTTCCGCGCCGAAGCCGAATTCGAAGCCGTCCGTAAAGCGGGTGGACGCATTGTGGTAAACCGCCGCCGCGTCAACCTCCTGCAAAAACCGGCGGGCATGTTCTTCGTTTTCCGTCACGATGCATTCGGAATGCTTGGTGCCGTAACGGGAAATGTGGTCCATCGCCTCATCGAGCGTATCCACCGTTTTGATGTTCAAAATATAGTCGTTATATTCGGTGGCAAAATCCTGTTCCGTTGCGGGCACGGCCCACGGCACCAGTTCCAGCGTTCGTTCGCAGCCGCGGATTTCCACGCCCGCTTGCCGCAGCGCCTCCGCGAGAGGGGCCAGCCGGTCGGCAGCAAAGCGGCTGTTGACCAGCAGCGTCTCCATCGAATTGCAGACGGAAGGGCGCTGGACTTTGGCATTGATGGCGATGGCTTCGGCCATGGCGCCGTCGGCCGTTTCATCGATATAAGTATGGCAGATGCCTGCCCCGGTCTCAATGACCGGAACGGTGGCGTTTTCCACGACATTGCGGATCAGCGCCTGTCCGCCGCGCGGAATGATGACGTCAAGCAGCCCATTCAGCTTTAGCATCTCGTCGACTGAGGAACGGTCCGCGCTTTCGATCAATTGGATGGCATCCGCGGGCAGCGCCGAAGCGTCCAGAGCTTCGTGAAGCACCTCCACGATTTTGCGGTTGGACGACAAAGCCGACGAACCTCCGCGAAGAACGACCGTATTGCCCGCTTTCAGGCACAGGCCGGCGGCGTCGACGGTCACGTTCGGACGCGCTTCGTAAATGATGCCGATAACTCCGAGAGGGACGCGGAGCTTGGAAATGTTCAGCCCGTTCGGGCGTTCGAACTCGTCCAGCACGTCGCCGATGGGATCGGGAAGCGATATGATTTGCTCCAGGCCTTCGGCAATCGCTTCGATCCGCTGCGGATTGAGCGCCAACCGGTCGAGCAGGGAAGCGGAGATGCCCTGGGCTTGGCCGCGTTCCAGGTCTTCCCGGTTGGCGGCGATGATGTCTTCCTGGCGCCGGCGAAGGGCGTCGGCCATCATCTGAAGGGCCTCGTTTTTCTGCTGCGTGGTCATCCGGTTTAATGCCGCAGCGGCGGCACGCGCTTTTCCGGCCTTTAATTTGACTTCACTCATGAAACATCCTCCTTATTTAAAGTAATGGAATACGCAAAACGGGCTATGACACTTGTCGGCCGCGATTCATGGTACCAAACGGATAAGGCTATTTTAAAGTGATCCATTCGTCCCTGTGGATCACTTCGAGACGATGGACCATATCCAGCGTTTGAATGACTTCGGCGCTGCTCATCCCTTGGATGCGCCGCAGCTGTTCGTCGTCGTAATTGACGATGCCCCGTCCAAGCACGGTGCCTTCGAGGCTGAGCACTTCCACGACGTCCCCCGCCTGAAAATGCCCCTCGACGACCTTGATGCCCACCGGCAGCAGGCTGTGGCCGCCGCTCACGAGCGCCTGTTCGGCCCCGGGATCGACCCGGAGGGTGCCGAGCGGTGTCGACATGAACCCGAGCCATTGTTTTTTCACCGGCAGCGAGTGGAGGGTCGTATCGAAATACGTTCCTTTGCCGCTTCCCGCCACCGCCTGCCGCAAATCCCCGCGGGAATCCACCTTGCCGACGAAGACGGGAACGCCGCCGCGCATGGCGATTTTGGCCGCATCCACTTTGGAGCGCATTCCGCCCGTTCCGACGGAAGAACCGGCTCCTCCGGCGATGGCGTAGATCTCTTCGGTAATTTCCTCGATATGATCGAACCGGACCGCATTCGGATGTTTGCGCGGATCGCCGGTATACAGGCCGTCCATATCGGTGAGGATGAGAAGGTTTTGGGCTTTGACCAAATTGGCTACGAGAGCCGATAACGTGTCGTTGTCGCCGAACTTCAGCTCATCTACCGAAACGGTGTCGTTTTCGTTGATGATCGGGATCGATCCTTGCTTCAGCAGTTCCTCGATCGTCATGCCGGCATTGTTCATCCGCTTCCGGTTGCCGAAGTCGGTACGCGTGAGCAGGATTTGCGCCGTCGTGATGCCATGGGCGGCAAATGCCTCCTGGTAGGCCTGCATCAGCAGCGCCTGGCCGACCGCGGCGGCGGCTTGCTTTTCGTGCAGGAGTTTGGGGCGGAATTGATAACCGATGGCCCGAAACCCGGCGGCCACCGCCCCGGAAGTCACCAGCAGCACTTCGGCGCCTTCCTTTTTCAAAGCTGCAATTTCGTTCGCAAAAAACGCGACGGCATCCCGGTTGAGTCCGCCTTCGGCGGACGTCAGCGAGCTGCTTCCTATTTTGACGACGACGCGCGTCGACATCATTCATCACTTCCATTTCATTAATTTCGCATCAGGCGCCGGAAACATACCAACGTAAAGTCGCGAAGGCGATGGAGAATGCAAAAAAGACTTTCGTCCTTGATTGCAAAGGACGAAAGTCTGAGCTTCCGCGGTACCACCTTTATTGATGACATAAATCATCCGGCTTTAAGCCCTGTAACAGAAGGCACTGTCCCGCAGGGGATGCGGGCCGTTCAGGGGTAGGTTTCGGAGGGCACCCGGGTAAATTCTTTCAGCCGCTGGAATTTACTCTCTGTTTGCGCGGATGGTTCCTCTTACTGGTCCCGTCGTCACGTTTCATTGGTATGGAAAACCCGTTATTTCCACTTAGAATACCACGGAAATGGCAGGTTTGCAAAATAAAGATTTATGCGAACAGGCCCAGCCCGCCGATGCGCCGGGCGGCTTCCCGCAGCCTGTCCTCGGATGTGAGCAGTCCGACGCGCACGTAGCCCTCGCCGTGATCGCCGAAGCCGATGCCGGGCGCGACGGCAACCTTGGCTCGTTCGAGCAGAAGATCGGCAAACGAAGCCGACGTATGCCCTTGAGGCACCGGCAGCCAACTGAAGAAGGAGCCGCTTGGTTTCTCGGCTTCCCAGCCGATTTCGGCGAGCCCTGCGAAGAAAGCATCCCTGCGGGATTCGTAACGCTGCACCAGATCGCGGACGCAGTCCTGGGAAGCCGTCAATGCTTCGGCAGCCGCAGCCTGAATGCCGCCGAAAAGGCTGACGTAGATATGGTCCTGAAGTTGGTTGATCATCGAGACGACTTCACGGTTGCCGAGGGCAAAGCCGACGCGCCAGCCGGCCATATTGTACGTTTTGGAAAGGGTGTAAAACTCGATGCCGACCTCTTTGGCGCCGGGCGCCTGAAGGAAACTGACCGGCCGCCGGCCGTCGAAGCCGATGGCGCCGTACGCGAAGTCGCTGGCGACGACGATGCCGTTTTCCGCGGCGAATTTGACCGTATCCTCGTAAAACGACAACGGCGCCGTGGCGGAAGTCGGATTGTTCGGATAATTCAAGAACATCAGCTTGGCCCGGCGACGGACGGACTCGGCGATGCCGGCGTAGTCCGGCAGGAAGGCATGGTCTTTTCGGAGCGGCATGAAGGACATTTCGGCCTTCGCAAGGGCGACCCCGGACCAGTAATCCGGATAGCCGGGATCGGGAACCAGGCAGAGGTCCCCCGGATTAAGCAAGATTTGCGGGAGCTGCACGAGGCCGGTTTTGCCGCCGAACAAAATGGCAACTTCCGTTTCGGGATCGAGCGCGACGCCGTAATCCTCGAAATAGCGTTTGGCGATCGCTTCTTTTAAAAAGCCGTATCCCGTAAAGGGGGAGTATTTATGATATACAGGGTTTGCCGCCGCTTCCTGCAGCGCTTGGACGACATGGGGCGGGGTCGGCGTGTCCGGGTTGCCCTGTCCCAAGTTAATGACGTCATGGCCCGCGGAAATTTCGCGGTTCACCTTTTGCACGAGCGTGGCGAAAAATTGCGTCGGCAGCTGCGTCATCACGTCCGCCGGTTGGATATGAAAAGCCGATCGATATTGCGCGGGGTCTGTCGATTTCATCGTATGATCACTCCGGTTTCCAGCATCGAATAGAATAAATTTAATCTAACATGATTTATCCGGGCTGTATAGAGGGAATAGCCGGCCTGCACCTGCCCTTGATGAATCGCTCCGCTGCATTTATGATGGAAGACAACGCAGGCGGGGAAGCTCTCCCGCCCTGATCCTAACGCGGAGGGCAAGGAGGAGAAACATGACACATACAGCAAAAACATTGGCCGTGGCGCTCATCCAAGCCGACATCGAAATCGGCCGCCCGCAAGCCAATAAGGCTCACTTGGGGGACTTGATAGAGAAGGCGGTTCAAGGCGATCCGAAGCCGGACCTGCTGGTGCTGCCGGAGATGTGGAATACCGGATACGCGCTGGAGCAAATACAGGAGATCGCCGATCCTGGCGGGGAGGACACGAGGGAATGGCTGTCGTCTTTTGCAAGGAAACACGGGGTCATGATCGTCGGGGGTTCCGCAGCCGTCAAGATCGAAGACCGCATTTACAACACGATGTACGCATTTGACCGGACCGGACGGCAGATCGGGGAATATTCGAAGCTGCACCTGTTCCGCCTGATGGACGAGGAGAAACATTTGACCGCGGGAAGCGAGCTCGTGAAGCTGGAGCTTGAAGGCCTGACGGCCGGCGCATCGATCTGCTATGACATCCGTTTTCCGGAGCTGGCCCGGAGCCTGGCGCTCGACGGCGCCAAAATGTTGATCGTTCCGGCGGAATGGCCGCATCCCCGACTTCGCCACTGGCGTACGCTTTTGGCGGCGCGGGCGATCGAAAACCAAATGTACGTCGTCGCCTGCAACCGGGTGGGCAGCAGCCGGGGCACCGACTTTTTCGGCCATTCGCTGATCATCGATCCTTGGGGCGAAATTGTCGCCGAGGGCGGCGAGACGGAGGAGATCGTCACGGGCTGCGTTTCGCCGGAGCTGGTGGACGAGGTACGGGGACGGATTCCGGTATTCGCGGATCGGCGGCCCGAGATGTACGCGGATAGAAAACAGGGGGCGGACATCGACCAAGGTTCGCAGCCGCAATAAATAAAAAAGGAACGAGCCTTTTGAAACGTTCATCAGGCCCGTTCCTTTTTTATTTGACCAATTCCCGCATCGTTTCCCGGAATGTCTCGATAAATGCTTCAGCCGCTTTGGACAGATAACGTCCGCGCCGGTAGGCGATCACCAGCGTCCGGCTGGGGACGGGCTCCGCGAGCGGAAGGTACACCGGAACGAATTCGCTTCTCGACGATCGGGAAATGAACCTTGGCACCAGCGTGATGCCCATCCCGGTCGCGACCAGCGACTGGATCGTTTCCATGTTGCTGCTTTCGAACACCACCTTCGGCTCGAACCCGGCTTGCTGGCACAGGTCGAAGGTGATTTTGCGGAAACCCTGGCCTTTTTTCAGCACGATAAACGATTCCTCGCTTAATTCCTCGATGCGCACGGGGAGAGGTTTGCCGTGATTCGTCCTTTCCGCCAGAGGATGCCCCTCAGGCACCGCAAGGTCGATGTCCTCCTCTCCGATGACCTCATAAGCAAGGGAAGGCTCCTGAAGCGGCAGCGCAAGCAGGCTCAGGTCGGTTTTGCCGCCGGCGGTAAGCTTCTCGAGATTCATGGATGAATCCTCGAGCAGCGTGATTTCGATTTCGGGATACTTTCGCTTGAACGAAGGAAGGACATGGGGCAGCAGATGCGCGCCGGTAATCGGCATGCTGCCCACGACCACCTTGCCGCCCCGCAGCTGCGAAATGTCCGACATTTCCTGGCGAAGCAGCTCCACCGCGTCCATGATCTTTTGCGCCTGTTCCATAAATGAAGCTCCCGCATGCGTCAGCTCGACCGTGCTTGTGTTCCGCTGAAAAAGCAGCACGCCGAGTTCCTTTTCCAGCTTGGACAGCTGCTGGCTGAGGGAAGGCTGGGCGATGTGCAGCTTTTCGGCCGCCCGCGAAAAATTGCGCTCCGCCGCGATCTGCAATGCGTATTGAAGTTGTCTCAGTTCCATGTTCACCGGTCCCATCGTCTTTTGAATCGTTCGAAATACGGATGTCCATCTAATAGTTATTTCCTATTACGTTTATAGATATTATATCTTGGAACTATGAAGAAACCAATGCTATATTTATTTCATTCAAGTCGCGCCGCTGACCCGGCGGCACGCTTAACCAAGGACGTTATAACCACGATGAGGTGAAAAAGATGAGTAAAAGAACAATGTTTGAAAAAATCTGGGATAACCACGTGATTCATCAGGAAGAAGGCAAGCCAAGCATCCTCTACATCGATTTGCATCTCGTCCATGAAGTGACTTCCCCGCAGGCGTTCGAAGGACTTCGCCTCAGCGGCCGCAAGGTCCGCCGTCCGGAGCTGACCTTCGCCACGATGGACCACAACGTGCCGACGAAAGACCGTTTCAACATCAAAGACCCGATTTCGAAGCAGCAGATCGATACGCTGACCCAAAACTGCCGCGATTTCGGCGTGACGCTGTACGATCTCGAAACGATCGACCAAGGGGTCGTCCACGTCATGGGTCCCGAGCTCGGGCTGACGCATCCGGGCAAAACGATCGTTTGCGGCGACAGCCATACCTCCACGCACGGCGCTTTCGGCGCCCTGGCCTTCGGAATCGGAACGAGCGAGGTCGAGCACGTGCTTGCAACGCAGTGCCTGCAGCAGGCCAAAGCCAAAACGATGGAGGTCCGCTTCGTCGGCAAACGCAAACCGGGCATTACGGCCAAAGACATGATCCTCGGCGTCATCGCCAAATACGGGACGGACTTTGCGACGGGCTACGTCATCGAATATACGGGCGAAGCCATTCGCGAGCTGACGATGGAAGAGCGCATGACCGTGTGCAACATGTCCATTGAAGGCGGAGCGCGCGCCGGCATGATCGCGCCGGACGAAACGACGTTCGAATATCTTCGCGGCCGCCAGTACGTGCCTGCGGGCGAAGAGTTCGAAAAGAGAGTGGAAGAATGGAAGCAGCTTGTCACCGACGAAGGGGCGACGTACGACAAGGTCGTGGAGTTCGACGTTGAATCCTTGATCCCGCAAGTGACCTGGGGAACCAGCCCGGGCATGGGCACGGACATCACGGCAAAAGTGCCGGTGCCTGCGGAGCTGCCGACCGAAAACGAGCGGAAAGCCGCTGAAAAAGCGATTGAATATATGGGACTCGTTCCAGGTACGCCAATGACGGACATCGAAATCGACTACGTGTTCATCGGCTCCTGCACGAACGGACGTATCGAAGACCTTCGCGCCGCCGCTGAGGTGGCCAAAGGCTACAAAGTTTCCGACCGGGTAACGGCCATCGTCGTGCCGGGCTCCGGACGCGTGAAGCTGCAAGCCGAGAAGGAAGGCCTCGACAAAATCTTCATCGAAGCGGGCTTTGAATGGCGCGATGCCGGATGCAGCATGTGCCTTGCGATGAACCCGGACGTATTGCAGCCTGGGCAGCGCTGCGCATCGACCTCCAACCGGAACTTCGAAGGACGTCAAGGACGCGGCGGACGTACGCATCTGGTTTCCCCTGCAATGGCTGCGGCCGCAGCGATCAAAGGGCGGTTCACCGACGTTCGCGACTGGAAATTCAAAACTGAAGTGGTTAGCTAAGGAGGACAACGAACATGGAAGCTTTTACTAAATTGACCGGACTTGTTGCCCCGGTAGACCGGGTAAACGTGGATACGGACGCAATCATCCCTAAACAATTTTTGAAACGGATCGAACGGACCGGCTTCGGACAATTCCTGTTCTATGAATGGAGATTCGACGAGCAAGGAAACGACATCGCCGATTTTTCGTTGAACCAGCCGCGCTACAAGGGCGCTTCGATCCTGATTTCCAGAGCCAATTTCGGCTGCGGCTCTTCCCGCGAGCATGCGCCTTGGGCGATCCTGGACTACGGCTTCAAATGCATCATCGCGCCGTCGTTTGCGGACATTTTCTATAACAACTGCTTCAAAAACGGAATTTTGCCGATCAAACTTTCCGAAGAGCAGGTGGAGGAACTGTTCCAGCGCACCGCGGCCAATGAAGGTTATGAGCTGAACGTCGATTTGGAAAACAAAACGATCACCGACAACCAAGGCCTGCACATCGGCTTCGATCTGGATGAGCACCGCCGCCAGTTCCTGCTCCAAGGCCTGGACGACATCGGTTTGACGCTGCAGCATGAGGACGAAATCGCGGCCTATGAGCAAAAGCACGCTTCGCGCCTGTTCGCTTAAGCAGCGGCGTAGTTTATCCGATTTGGGCCGTCTATCAACTTCGGCCTGCAAAGGCTCCTATTTTCCCTCAGGAAATAGGAGCCTTTTTTTGCGGCTTGTGCGAAACATGTCGTCATGGAAAACGCAAAAAGCCCGAAAACTCGCCATGATCCTGCACACGGTCGATTGGGCTGTTTATATGGCGGATTTTGCAACGGCGGAAAATAAATAAGCAAAAAATGAAAGTTCGGCAGGAAAAAGATGGGTGGGTGGCGAATATTGCCTGCATAGCGAAGATTATGAACATTTTTAGATAGATTTGTTTCATATTGCCTTTTTACCGGCAAAAAAATCAGATTGGCAGAGGTGTACAATGAAGAAAATCGGATTTTTACTGTTTTTGTTGTCGTTATTGATCCTGCTGGTTCCGCTTCAGAACCAGGCGTCGGCCAGCGAAGCGCGCGTCCACATCTTTTTGGACGGCAGCGAGCTGAACGTGTCCAAAGACGCCAAAGTAACGAACGTGAACGGAAGCATCATGGTTCCCTTTCGCGTGATCGGGGAGAATCTCGGCTTTGACGTGAAATGGGAGCAAAAATCGAAAAAGGTTCTGATCAGCAAAGACAAAACGTCGATGGAACTGGCCGTGAACCAAAAAAACGCCACGGTAAACGGAAAAAAGGTTAAGCTGGACACCCCGCCGCTGCTTGACAAAAACATCGTAAGCGTACCCGTCCGTTTCGTGAGCGAACAAATGGGACTCCACGTGAGCTGGGATAACGCCGACAAGGCGGTGTACCTGACGACGGCCGAAGCGCCGCCTGCCAAGGATAACGGAACCGGGGCGGGCGCGGGAGACGTGCCTGTGCCTCCGCCGGTAACCCGGCCGGATTCCACGGAAAAACCTTCGGGCGGGCTGGATGAGGGAACGCTTCCCGTTACGACGACGCCGGCCGTCGGCCAGGCGCTCATCAACGGTATCAGCTTCAGCGAAAATCGCCTGATGGTCTCTACGCAAGGCGGGGCGGTGACGCCGAAAGTATTCACGATGTCCGGCCCCGACCGGGTCGTCGTCGATCTGCCGAACACTTCCTTTTCGCCGGATTTTCTAAGCGGACAAGCTGCCGGCGTGGGCAACCAGAACAAACTCGACGTGAGCGGTTATCCGGACGTGTCGACGATCCGTTACTCCCTGTTCAGCGGCAATCCTGCTACGGTGAGAATCGTCATTGATTTGAATTACGCGAAGGATTATGCGGTATACAACGAAAATGATGGGCCGGATTCGGGATTGCTGATCGTAGACTTGAACAAAACGGGCAGCGCCGCACCCCCTGTAACGCCTCCGGTCGGCGGCAACGGCAAAAAGGTCGTCGTCATCGACGCGGGCCACGGGGACCAGGATCCGGGCACAACGGGATATTCGAAAACCAAAGAAAAGGATTTCAACCTGGCCGTCGCTTTGAAAGTAGGACAGCTGCTGGCCAACGAACCCGACATCGATTATGTGCTGACCCGCAGCGACGATACCTACCTGAAGCTTGCGGAAAGAGCGAAGATTGCCAACGATTTGAATGCGGACGTATTCGTTTCCATACACGCCAATAGTACCGGCGATAAATCGACGACGGCCAACGGCACCGAAACATACTATCAACGGGATGCAAGCAAGGAATTGGCCCGAGTGATCCATAATTATGTGAGCAAAGCCACCGGCCTTAAGGATCGAGGGTATAAGTACGGGAATTTTCATGTCATCCGGGAAACGAAGATGCCGGCCGTATTGATTGAATCGGGGTTCATCTCCAATCCGAAAGACGAAGCGGCGTTGTTCAGCGAAAGCGTGCAAAATGCCATCGCCCAGGCTATTGTGGACGGAATCAAGGAATATCTCGGCATTCAGTAATAAAGAGGTTTTGCAAGGAAGAAGGAGGCGGTTAAGTGAATAAAAAGCTATTAAGCGCGGCGCTTTTGGCCCTTGTCATGGTGGCGGGAGCAGGCTGCGGCCAAAAACCGGCGGCAGCGCCTGCGGCGCAGGACACCACGCAGCAGCCCGGCGATACGTCAGTCAACGCGGCCCAGCCCGATCCAACCGATCCGACCGAACCTGAACAGACAGGGAACGGACAGGAAGGGAAGGAAACGGCGCCGAACCAGACCGATAAGCCGGACGAGCCGAACAAGCAGCCGGACAAGCCGGACAAGCAGCCGCAAAAGCCGGAGGAACCGTCCGTTCAGAAGCAGACGATCGAAGTCTATTATACGGACCCGCAGGAGCTTGAACTGAAAAAAAGCGAAAAGGAAATCGAGTTCCGCCAGGATAACGATAAATACAAAGCGGCTTTTAAGGCGCTGCAGGAAAGCGGGGACGCCGATTTGATCCCGCTGTGGGGCAAAATGGAGCTGAAATCGCTGGAGTTCAAGGAAGGCATGGTAACGGTTGATGTTCATATGCCGGATGAAGCCCGCCTTGGCGCCGGCGGCGAACAGTTTGCCCTGGATGCGCTGACCAAAACCATGTTCCAATTCAAAGAGGTGGAATCGATCGAGCTGCTCGTGGACGGGCAAAAGCTCGAAAGCCTGATGGGGCATATGGATCTGGACCATCCGATCAAAAGAAACGGGAACTAATCCGCAAATGCAAACAAGACACGAAACGAAACGAAGACCGTCAGTTGAGGCCCAGGCCCATACGGCGGTCTTTTTGTTTATGCTTAAACAGTTCTGCGGAAGACGCACAAAAGCATCGATTTGTCTACCTTAAGCCATAGATAAAGTTTTGCATAAAGAGGAATATATTCGCAACTTTTCACAGCTTCCGACGTCTAACTTATGTCTGGTGATGTCGAAGGATAGCCAAAGCCGAAACGTCAGAGCTAACGACAAAAATTTAAGAATGGAAGGGTGAAGGATGAAAAAATTTGGTTTTATGGCAGTGCTCCTCTTTGTCTTCATTTTGGCGTTTCCTCACAATGGACAGGCTGCGGCGGGAAGTGCCAAAATTGTTCTGGACGACAAAGAACTGAGTCTGTCGGGAAATGCAAAAGTGGAAAATGTAAATGGCAATATTATGATTCCATTACGTGTCGTCGGAGAGAATCTGGGGTTTGACGTCGCATGGGAAAAAAAGACGCGCACGGTAACCATACAAAAAGATTCCAAAGTCATGAAGCTGGTCGTCGGTCAAAAAACGGCCGAAGTGGACGGCAAAAAAACGTCCATGAATATCGCCCCCATTTTACGCACGGATACGGTGATCGTGCCGATCCGCTTCGTCAGCGAAGAAATGGGTCTCACGGTATATTGGGACAATCAGAAAAAGATCGTAAACTTATATACCCCGAATTTCGGGAGCGGAAACGGGGATGCGGGAACCGGCGCCGGGAACGGAACGAATCCGGATGCCGGCAGCGGAGCCGCCGCGCAGGTTGACGGCATCAGCTTCAGCGACAACCGGCTGATGATCGCCGTTACCGGGAAAGCGAAAGTGAACGACTTTAAAATGAGCGGGCCGGACCGCATCGTCGTCGATCTCGAAAATACGGGATTTTCGGACACGTTCAGCAGCGCGTCCCTGGACCAGAACAAAACGGGCTCCCTGGACGTCAAAGGTTATCCCGATGTTTCAAAGGTCAGATACTCGTTATACAACAGCAATCCTTCAACCGTCCGGATCGTTATCGATTTGAATTATGCCAAAAATTATAAGCTGACGAACGACAACGGTTTATACATCGTCGATTTGAACACATCAGACAGCGGAACGCCGTCCAAACCCGGCACAAGCGGCAAAAAGATCGTCGTCATCGATGCCGGACACGGCGATCATGACCCGGGAACGACGGGCGTGACAGGCAAAAAGGAGAAGGACTTTAATTTGGCGATGGCCTTGAAGGTCGGCAAAATTTTGGAGCAGGACTCGAACTTCGAAGTGGTCTTGACCCGGAGCGACGATACGTTCCTTGAACTGAAAGAACGCGCGAAAATCGCCAACGACTTGAAAGCGGACGTGTTCGTATCGATCCACGCGAACAGCGCGGGTTCCTCGGCGGCAACCGGCAGCGAGACCTACTACCAGCGGGAAGCCAGCAAATCGCTTGCGAACGTGATGCACAAGCATTTGGTACAAGCCACCGGCTTGAAGGACCGCGGCGTACGTTACGGCAATTTCCATGTCATCCGCGAAACGAAAATGCCGGCCGTTTTGCTTGAAGTAGGATATCTGAGCAACAAAAACGACGAAGCCGCCCTCTTTTCGGAAAGCTTCCAGCAGCGTGTTGCCCAAGGAATTGCAGATGGAATCAAAGAATATTTGGGTGTTCAATAATGAATGTCCCTTTTTAGGAGGCGGTACAGAATGAGCAGAAAAATTTGGTGTGCAGGCATTTTGGCTTTGGTGATGGTCGCCTCGGCCGGCTGCGGCCAAAAGCCGACATCCGCACCGGAAAGCGGACAACAACAACAGGAGACCGTTCCGGGCGATCAGCAGCAGCAAACGACGGGAAGCGGCGGCGAGAGCGTCAGCGAACCGAAGACCGAAGGAAACGGAAGCGGAAGCGACGCGGGCAAAGAAACGTCCCAGGGGAACGTTTCTCCGGGCAAAGAGGTTTCATCGCAAAAGCCGCCGGAGTCGACGGCCAAAAAAGAAACGATCGACGTGTATTACACGGATCCGGAAGAGCTCGATTTGAAAAAATCCCGGAAAGAAATCAGCTATAAGGACGAAGCCGACAAATACGCGGAAGCTTACAAAGCGCTGCAGTCGAGCGGCAACGCCGACCTGATTCCGCTTTGGGGGAAAATCGAACTGAAAAAGCTTGACTTTAAAGACGGGCAAATCACCATGGACGTTCATATGCCGGATGAAGCTAGGCTCGGAGCCGGCGGCGAACAATTCGCCCTGGATGCGCTCACCAAAACAATGTTCCAGTTTGACGAAGTCAAATCCGTGGAGCTTTTGGTGGACGGAGCCAAGGTGGAGAGCCTGATGGGCCACGTCGATTTGGAACATCCGTTGACAAGACATTGAAAATATTCGGATAAAAGCAGGAGAATGCGTTCTTCTTGTCGAATAGCATAAAACGTCGCGATTTTTTTGAAGATCATCGGAATGCGCAACCGCTTCTGCGAAGCCGGACAAGCCGATGATCGCAAGAAAAAATTCCGCTGAATGCAGTCTGTCTTCGTTGAAGATGCTCACGATACGATGATAGACGGTTTTCTTATATGAATTGAACTAAAGTTTGCGCTCCGGGAGCGGCCGGGTTTCGGACAGAAGCCTGGGCGGGAGCGCAATCTCTTTAGTTCTTTTCTTGTTATTTTCAGGGTTATACCGGTAGCGGTACGACCGTCATTTCGAAAGGGGAAAAGTAAAGAATGGTCAAACGGCGCAGCAATTCATCATCTCATTCTAAAAAAGTAGTTTCGGCCGTCATCGCAGGCATGATGGTCATGGGTTCCGGAACGGCGGTGTTCGCCGACAACGCGTCCAACAATACGGCAGCCCAATCCACTGCGGCGAGCGCGCTGTTCAAAGACGTCAAAAGCGGATACTGGGCCGAAAAACATATTTATAAGCTGGCTTCCCAAAGCATTCTCCTGGGCAACAACGGACTTTTCCGCCCCAATGACAACGTCACGCAGCAGGAAGCGGTCACGATGGCGATCCGCTTTGCGGGGCTCGAAGGCAAGGTCGACAAAAACGCCTCGGTGGCGCTGCCGTCGAACATGCAGGTCAACAATTATTTCAAACCGTACGTCGCGCTAGCCATTCAGCAAAACTTGCTGGATAAAACGAGCGAAAACGCGGCTTCCGACTCCAAACAGACCTGGGGCGAACGCAAGGCAAGCCGCGAATGGATCACCGAGGTTTTGATCCGTGCGTTGGGCAAAGAAAGCCAAGCGGCGGCGCTTGCGAGCAAAGCGACCAATTTCGCGGACAACGGCAAAATTTCCGCAGCCAAAAGAGGTTTCGTCAACGCGGCTTTGGAGCTTGGGCTGACCAACGGCGTGGAAGGCAACCGCTTTGATCCTCAAGGCTCCGTCACCCGCGCCCAGCTCGCAACGTTTTTCAGCCGGGCCGAAGCTTATAACGACGTGAAATATGCCAACACGGCGGAAGGCGTCGTTACCGGGCTCAGCAGCAACAAGCTGGACCTGTACGTCGATGGCGCCATCCGTACATATGCATTGGACAATTCCACCATGTACTTCACGAGCGCGTCCGAAAGCAAAATCAGCTTTGCCGACCTGAAGCCATACACGAAAGTGCTGGTCATCGGCAGCGGATCGAAGGCGGCTTACGTAGAGGTGACCGATGCCAAAGAGCAGCTCGAAAGCGTAGAGGGCACGTTCCAGAAGCTTTCCCCGGGCAACATTTTGTGGCTGGAAACGAACAGCACCTTCAAACCATTCACGTATGACGAGAGCACGGCGTTCCTGGATCAAAACGGCGCCAAAATCGATCCTTCGGCCCTCGTCGTCGGCAGCAAAATCGTCATCCGCCAAGAGACGTTCACGTCGGCGAAAAAACCTGTCATCGTTCAGGTGAAATCCGGCGTCGTCAACAAAAACGGAACCGGCACGCTGCAGAGCGTGGATACGGCGACCAAATCCCTGGTCATTAAAAATGCGTCCGGCGACCTGGAAAGCTACACTTGGGACGACAGCCTGGTCGTCAAATACCAAAATCAGCTGCTGTCCCCATCCGAGCTGAAAAACGGCGCGGTGATCAAATACACCGTGAAGAACAATGTGCTCGAAACGGTGGAAGTGACGCAGAGCGTGGAAAGAACGATCCGCGGCACGTTGTATGAAGTCGGGGCGAACAATGCCACGATCACCTACAAACGCGACGGCGGACAGCTTGAAGTGAAGCTGCTTGCCGAAAAACCGGAGATCTTCATCAGCGGAATCGCCGCGCCGACGCTCAGCGATTTGAACGCGGACGAGACGAACGGAGATCAGGTGGAAATTACGCTGAATCCGCAGGATCAGGTAACGAAAATCCAGGTTCTGAACCGCCAGATGGAACAGAAAAAAGGGGCGACGGTCGTTCAATACGAACCGAAATCCAGAGTGCTGACGCTGATGGATGCCAATAAAAAGCCTTACGTCGTAACGCTTGACGAAAAAACCAAATTGTCTTACAACGCGTCCGAACCTACGCTGGACGGCATTGCGCCATACCTGACGAACGGCCGGAAGGTCAATATCACGTACCTGTCGAACCGGGCGCTTTCGATCGACGTCATTTACCAATATGAAGGCAAAGTATCCTCTTTGAACTTGACGACCAAAAAGCTGACGCTGCTCGGTGCGGACGGCCAAAGCATCACGCTGCCGTTCAACAATCCGGTCGTTTCGGTATACGGAAAAAGCAGCGGTTCGCTCTCCGACGTTAAAGTCGGCACCGACATTGCGGCCGTGCTGAATGCGACCCAGGACGCGATTCAGACCATTCAAGTCAAAACGAACGTGCAATTCGAGCTTCTCGGCGTGGATTATGCCAACTCCCGCGTAACGGTTAAAAAAGACGGCGTAACCAGCCAGTTCTATGTGGACAAAACCGCGCTGAAGGACGAAAACGGGCAGGCAATCACGGTTCAGGATCTGCGTGCAGGACAACTGCTGAACGTGACCTTCAACGGCACCGAACCGGCATCCGTTCAGCTGGTGAAGCTGACTACCGGCGAGGTGACCGCGGTCAATTCGTCGACTGCGCCAAGCATTACGGTCAAAACGTATGGCGGAACGACGGAAACGTTCAAGCTGGACAGCTCCTCCAAAATCATGAACGATGCCGGAAGCGCGCTGAGCATCACCAACGTTTCGGCGGGCAACCGCGTCGAGGTGCGCAAGGATGCGGACGGAAATTCGGTCGTCAAAGTGCTTTCCGTAGCCACCAAAGCATTTTGGAAATATGACAGTTATGCGAAGGAAATATATGTGAAACGCCAAAATGTCAATGACGTCAACCAATTCCCGCTTTCTCCGGCTGCATACATCCATCAGGGAGATACCACATTAACCGTGCAATCCCTGAAAGAAAATGATAATATTGTTTTGTATTTAAGCAATGGAACGATTGTCGAAATACAGAAACAATAGTATGCTTTGGGAATGGTCATGAGATACACCGTCTTGATACGGGGAGTCTTACCCGTATCAAGACGTTTTTTTTGCAGGAGGTACAAAAGCGATGAAGGCAGCCACCGTACGACATATACTGGATACGATCGGCGAAATGTTTCCCGACGCTCATTGTGAATTAAACCACAGCAACGCTTTCGAATTGACGATCGCCGTGCTGTTGTCGGCGCAATGCACCGATGAGACGGTAAACAAGGTCACGAAGGATTTGTTTCAAAAGTACAAGTCCCCCGAAGATTACGTTGCCGTTCCGCTGGAGGAGCTGGAGCAGGACATCCGCAGAATCGGACTCTACCGGAATAAGGCGAAACATATCCGCAATTTATGCATGCTGTTAATGGAGCAATACGGCGGCGAGGTTCCCAGCGAACACGACGAATTGGTCAAACTGCCGGGAGTGGGCCGCAAAACCGCCAACGTCGTGGTTTCGAACGCGTTTGGCGTTCCGGCGATCGCGGTGGACACGCATGTGGAACGGGTCTCGAAACGGTTGGCACTGGCCAATTGGAAGGATTCGGTGCTGGAAGTGGAAAAAAAGCTGATGAAGCAGGTGCCGCGCGAAGAGTGGACGCTGACGCATCACCGGCTCATTTTTTTCGGCCGTTACCACTGCAAAGCCCAAAACCCGAAATGCCAGGTTTGCCCGCTGCTTGACGTATGCCGCGAAGGGAAAAAACGTATGAAGACGTCCCAAATCAGAAAAGATAAGAAATAGCAATTAAGGATAGGACCTACAAAGATGGAGAAGGATGGGATTATACATGAAATGCATCTCAGTGTACACAGACAATTTTGAACTGTTTTCCGATATTATGGACCAAGTGATGGAGACCGAGCTGGCCGAAAACGAAGAAAAAGAATTCGAAGGCGTGACCGTCAGCCACTCCGGCGACGTTCCGGAACATTATTTGGACCGCATGTCGGTGAAGCCCGAGGTTGTCGTCATGAAGGACAAGTCCCGCGGCACGACCATTTTGCAGCATGGCAAAGTATTCGAAATTCTCGTTCCGGAAATCGAAAACGCCAACGCTTAAGGTTAGCGGCGCACAATTGAATCAATGGCTTGATCCCATAAAACCGAAAGGAATTTTCGGTTTTATTTTTTTGCCCGTCGCCGCCCAAAAAGGGGGGCTCCCGGCGAAAAATGTTTCTCATTCCGCTGCCGAAATGTTAAAATGTAACTATTTGAGGAATCTGGAAAGTGATCAACAGGATCATTCCGGAGTCACTGACAGAGCTAAGGGGAGAAACGCAGTATGTCGACATCGAGTCCGACCATTCAATCTCATACGGAGTCTTTGCAGGATTTGCAGCAAACATTGGACGGCTGGGGAGACCGCCAGTCGGCCCAATGGGTAAGCGATCTGATACGAAAAGCTGCGGCAGGGGAGATGACGATCGCGTTTTGCGGCCATTTTTCCGCCGGCAAGTCCAGTCTGATCAACTCCTTATGCGGCAAAAAGGTGCTGCCGTCGAGCCCGGTTCCGACGAGCGCCAACGTCGTTTCGATCCGCAACGGCGAGCCGAAAGCCTTGATTTATCCGGCAGCCGCTGCGAATAGGGCAGGGCAAACATCCGAACCTCAAACGGTTTCCCTGGACGAATTATACGCATACTGCACCAATGGCGGCTCGTATTCCTCCGTCGAGGTGTGGGACCGGATTCCGCTGCTGGGCGAGCGCGGCGTGCTCATGGATACGCCCGGGGTGGATTCGACGGACGACAGCCACCAGAAGGCGACGCATTCGGCGCTGCATCTGGCGGATACGGTGCTGTACGTCATGGATTACAACCATGTGCAGTCGGAAAATAACCTCGCTTTCGCAAAAAGCTTGTCCGATTGGGGCAAACCGCTGTATCTTGTCGTGAACCAAATCGATAAACACCGCGAAAGAGAGCTGTCTTTTGAAAGCTATCGGGCCGAAGTGGAGGCTGCGTTCAAACGCTGGCAGGTCCATTATGTGAGCCTGCTGTTTACGTCGCTGAAGGAACCGGAGCATCCGTACAACCAATGGAAGCAGATCAAGGAACTGGTCGTACGGTTGATCGAAAAGCGGGAGCCGATCCTAAGCTACAGCCTGGATTGCTCCGCTCGCCATATCGCCGAGCAGCATGTCAAGAAATATGCGGATTCGCTTGAGGAAACGAAGGAGCGGCTGCTGGAGGAAATGGGCGGCGCCGAAGCGGCGGCGAAGCTGGAGGGTGAAATCGCCGGCTACCGCAAAGAGCTGGAGCGGCTGAAGGAGCTGCCGCAAACGGAGCGCGAGCACATTCGCAAACAGGTCGATTCGCTGCTCGACAATGCCAACATTACCCCTGCGGAGCTGCGGGACCTGGCCGGCGCGTTTTTGGAAAGCCGGAAGGCCGGCTTCAAGAAAGGGCTCTTTTTCAGCGGCGCCAAGACGGAGCAGGAGAAGCAGGAGCGGCTGCGCAAGTTCGCGGCGGCGCTGCGGGAGCAGACATCGGCCCAGATCGAGTGGCATTTGCTGGAGCTGCTGAAGCAGTGGAGCAAATCGCTGAATGTCTGGACGGAAGGGCTGCAGGCAAAGCTGCAGGAGACGATGCCCGAGATCGGCGAGGGCATGCTGGAGAGTTCGGTGAAGCCGGATGCGGTTATGTCCGGCGAATATGTTTTGAATTACTGCCGGATGCTGTCGGCAGACATCAAGGGCATGTACCGCCGCGCCGCGGTGAACGCGGCGGAGGACGTGCTGGCGGATGTGGCCGCATCCGCCAAAGAGCAGCAGCAGCGCGTGATCCGCGACCTGAACGCGCTGCTGGAGAAGTCCGCCGCGATGTCCCGCTATCAGGAGCTGGAGCGGGACATCGCGGCGCGCGCGGCAGCCGCCGAGGCGCTGCTGCCGGCGCGCGTCACGCTCACCCCCGGCTTCCTGCCGGAGGTGAGCGCCCCTGCTCCTGCGGCTGCGCAGCCGCAGGGCATGGACGTGGGCGCGCGGGAGACCGCGCCCGCCGCCGCCCCGCGCAGCGGGGCGGAGCCGCTTGGCGGCGCGGCCTTCGGCCGCCGCCAGCGGCTGGACGCCGCAGCAGCCCGCCTGCAGGACGCGGCGGCGCTGCTTGCGCGTTATCCCGCGCTCGCTTCCGCCGCGCGGGGGCTGAAGAGCCGGGCCGAGGCGCTGGCCGGCGGCTCCTTTACGATGGCGCTGTTCGGAGCGTTCAGCGCCGGGAAATCGTCGTTCGCCAACGCCCTGCTCGGCGAACGCGTGCTGCCGGTATCGCCGCATCCGACGACGGCGGCGATCAACCGCATCCTCGCCCCGCAGGACGGCTTTGAGCACGGCACCGCCCAGGTGACGATGAAATCGCCGGCCGCATTCCGGGAAGACCTGGAATATTCCTTCTCCGTGCTGCAGCTCGGAACGCCGCCGGAGGAAGGCTGGATCGAGGCCGTCGAAGGGCTTCAGCCGGAAGGGATCCATCCGGCCGGGCTGCCGCATTACGGGTTCCTGAAAGCGGCGGCGGCAGGCTGGCAGGAGACCCGGGCGCTGCTCGGCACGGTGCAGACCGTGGATTTGGATCGCTACAAAACCTTTGTCGCCGACGAGACGCGCTCCTGTTTCGTCGAGCGGATCGATTTATATTACAGCTGCCCGCTGACGGAGCAGGGAATCGTGCTCGTGGATACGCCGGGCGCCGATTCGCTTCATGCCCGGCATACGGGCGTCACGTTCCAATACATGAAACATGCGGACGCCATCGTATTCGTGACGTATTACAACCATGCCTTCTCCAAAGGCGACCGCCAGTTTCTGGCCCAGCTCGGCAGGGTGAAGGACAGCTTTGCGCTCGATAAAATGTTTTTTATCGTCAACGCCTCGGACCTTGCATCCTCGGAAGAGGAGCTGGAGCAGGTCGTCAAACATGTCGAAGGCAATCTGAAAGCGCGGGGCATCCGGCTTCCGCATATTTACCCGGTATCCAGCATGAAGGCGCTGGAAGGCAAACTGGCGGGGGACCAAAGGCTGTATGCGGAATCGGCCTTTGAAGCTTTCGAAAACGCGCTTGGCGCATTTGCCGGCGAAGAGCTGCCAAAGCTGTCCTTGGCCGGCAGCCTGCAAGAGATTTCGGCCGTGCGCCGGCGGGTCGCCGAGTGGGCCGGGTTGGCCCGCCAGGACGAAGGGGCGCGCGAACGGCGCTGTCTGCAGCTGCAGGAGGTCGGCCGGCTTGCCCTGAAGCGGATCGAATCTTTTGCCGGGCAGGATCTTTCCGGCGATATGGAGCAGGAGACGCTGGAGCTGCTTTTCCATGTCAGGCAGCGGATCGGTTTCGGTCTCGGCGAGTTTTTCGCCGAAGCTTTCCATCCGTCGGTCCTCCGGGAAGATGCCGGCCAGTTGAAACGGATTTTCGAAGGCTGCGGGCGCGAGCTCGAACGGACCATCGTCCGCGAGCTGGAGCAGGAGCTCTGGGCGACGACGCTGCGCCTGGAGAACAAAGGCAAGGCGGTGCTGCGGACCGCTGCGGAAGAAGCGGTAAACGACATTCGGAAATACGACGCCGCGATGATGCTGACGCCGCCGGAGGAATCGGAATGGGCTTCTCCGCAGTGGGAGGAAGCGGGGGCGGTTCATTTCGTGGATTGGAACGCCTACTGGCCGCTCTTCAAGTCGCCTAAACATTTCTTCGAAGGGGGCGGCCGGGAGAAGCTGAAAAACGCCATCGAACCCGTGATCAAAGAAGCTTTAAGCACGGAAGCCGCCCAAAAGCAGGAAATCCTCGTGGAGTTCTACGGCAAATTGGCGGCCGCTGCCCAGTCCAGGCAAGCGGAAAGGCTGCGGGAACAGCTGAAGGAAGCGCTGGAGGCTGCTAACGCATCCTTGGCTTCCGGGGAGCAGCCTGAAGTTTGGGACCGCTTGGCGGCCCAGCTGGAGGAAATGGAACAAAACATCCATATATGACCGGCAAATCCGGCGGGAGAAAAAGGAAGCGTCATTGTCAGGCGCTTCCTTTTTTCGTTTTTTAACGGGGGATCGGAGAGACGAACCTTGCACGGTTGAAACGTCATTTTTCGAAAGGAAAGAGACCGTTTCGGGAACGGATGGCCCAATGGTTAACCGCGGTATTTCGCTTTTTGGAAAGCTTTTGCCAGCTGGAATGATCTTCTTGTTGGGTTCGGCAGAGAACGCGAGGATTTTCAATGATTTGATAAGTAATTCAGGATTAAGCCGAGGTAATGACCATTGATTGCCAATGCCGCGAGAATATGCCCGGTTATCCTCTTTGCCGCCTTTGGAAGAGGGTGATAAACTTCAAAATATTCGACGTCACTTCCGGGAAAAAATGCAAAAACGAGGGGAAACGGCCTGAAATCGCCGTTCGGTCGGCAGGATCCGCTTTGAAGGATATCGGGATAGGCGAATGGGCACGCATTCCGACAGATAGAAACGGCTTCCCGCGGGGGAACGGATTCCAAGGACGGCGTTTCGCCGGATGGATGCAATCCGGAACGTGAAGCGATCAAGTTTTGAGATGATATGAAGGAGGAGAACCATGAATGTTCTCAGGCAAATGCAGAGCTTTTTTTGGGAGAAGAGAAGTTTTTTATATTTATCTATACTCTGCCTCGCCATAGCTACTGCACTCGGGCTTGTAACCCCGAACCTGCTCCGCACGCTGATTGACGATGCCATCCAGGAGCAGCATTTTGAGAAAGTCCCCGCGCTTGCGCTGACCGTCATCGCGGTCGTGTCTTTGAAAGCGCTAATGCAATTTTTAAGCGGTTTCTTCGGCGGAAGAATGGGGAATTATTTGGCTTACCGTTTGCGGAACGGCTGTTACGAGAAACTCCAGGTTTTGTCTTTCCGTTATTACGACAAGGCCAGAACGGGGGACCTGATGTCCCGTCTGACCGGGGATCTCGAAGCGATTCGCCAGTTTATCGCCTTCGGCATTCCGCAAATTTTGAATACGATTCTGATGGTGGTTTTCGGCGCCGTCGTCATGCTGTCCATCAGCTGGCAGCTGACGCTCATCACGATGATCAGCATTCCGTTTCTGGTGATCGTGGCGCTGAAGTTCGAAAACAAAATTCATCCGGCTTTCCAGGAAATGCGCCTTGCGCTCAGCGCGCTGACCACGTCGGTGCAGGAGAACATCACGGGCGTCAGAACCGTGAAATCTTTTGCGCGCGAGCCTCATGAGGTGGATAAGTTCTCCATCCGCAACGAGCGGTACAAAAACAACCAGATCTTTGCATCCGGTTTGTGGAGCAGCTATTTTCCGTTAATGGAGCTTTTAGCCTGCATCTGCGTCGTCATCCTCCTTGGGGTCGGCGGCTCGATGGTCATCCGCGAATCGCTGACGCTCGGGAGCCTGGTCGCGTTTTTCAGCTTGATCTGGTACATCATCGGCCCGATGTGGAACATCGGTTATTTGATCAACAACTACACGCAGTCGGAAGCTTCCGGGGAACGCGTCATGGAGCTGTTGAACCAGCCGATCGACGTGAAGGATAAGGAAGGCGCCATCGCGCTGCGCGCGGAGGACGTCAAGGGGCACGTCACTTTTGAAAACGTCACCTTCGCTTACGGGAACAAGCTTCCGGCGATCAAGGACATCAATCTCGATGCGCCTCCGGGAACGGTCATCGGCCTGCTTGGCGGAACCGGCTCCGGCAAATCGACCATCATTCAGCTGCTGATGCATGCCTACAACGTGGACAGCGGCAGCATCAAGCTGGACGGCGTCAACATTAACGATATTCAAGTGCACAGCCTGCGGAGCCAAGTGGCATCCGTGTTCCAGGAAACGTTCCTGTTTTCCTCCAGCATCCGCAACAACATCGCATACGGCATGAAGGACGTATCGATGGACGAGATCATCCGGGCGGCGAAGCTCGCCAAAGCCCATGACTTTATCATGGAAATGGCCGAAGGCTACGACACGATCGTCGGGGAACGGGGAATGGGCTTGTCCGGCGGGCAGAAGCAGCGGATCGCGATCGCGCGCGCCCTGCTCAAAAATCCGAAGATTCTGATCCTGGACGATGCGACAAGCGCCGTCGACATGGAAACCGAACACGAGATCCAGGCGGGATTCCAGGAGGTCATGAAGGGACGGACCACGTTTATTATCGCGCACCGGATTTCCTCGCTCCGTCATGCCGACGAGATCCTCGTTTTGGATGAAGGCAAGGTCGTGCAGCGGGGCAGACACGATGAATTGATTGCGGTTCCTGGCCCATACCAGGACGTATACCATATACAATATGCAGACCACATTGCCCGGATGAATGGGGATGCAGGAGAGCAGGTGAGCTCATGAGTACGGCTTTTAACGCAGAGAAGCGTTCGCATCAAGAAGCGGGCAAAGCGAAGGGCAACGCCTCCGGCAAAACCGGGGAACGTTTCGTGTACCAGGACGACGAAGTCATCGAAAAACCGTTTAACTGGTCGCAGTTGACGAGATTGTTTTCCTACATGAAACCTTATGCCAAACAGCTGCTGCCGCTGGTCATTCTGATGATGGTTCTCGGCACGGTGACGAAGCTGACGGTTCCGTATTTGACGAGTATGGCGATCGACAAGGCGATCGCGCCGACGGACGGCAGCTCCCCGAGCTTGACCTGGCTTTATACGATTACGGCATGCGTCCTTGTGCTTTATATTATTCAGTGGCTGGCGAGCACGTTCCGCATCAAATTTACGAATATTATCGGACAACGCGTCATATATGATCTGCGGAGCGATTTGTTCAAGCATATCCAGAAGCTGTCGTTCAACTTTTTCGATAAACGTCCGGCGGGATCGGTGCTCGTGCGCGTCACGAATGACGTCAACTCGCTGCAGGAGCTGTTTACGAACGGCGTCGTCAACCTGATGATCGACTGCGTGCAGCTGATGGGCATCGTCGTCATTTTGCTTCTGATCAACTGGAAGCTGGGGCTGGCGGTCATTTTGACCGTGCCGATCATGTTTTTCATATCGACCAAACTGCGGATCAAAATCCGCCGGGCTTGGCAGGACGTGCGGATGAAAAACTCGCGGATCAACTCCCACTTGAACGAATCGATCCAAGGGATCCGCGTGACCCAAGCGTTTACGCAGGAGCAGGAAAACATCAAGTTCTTTGACAAAATGAACATGGACAGCAAAAAATCTTGGGACCGGGCTTCCGCCCTCAACCAAGGTTTCGGGCCGCTGATCGAAATTACGGGCGGGATCGGTACGCTGATCCTGTTCTGGTTCGGCGCTTATTTGATCCAGCATGACCAGTTGACCGTCGGCCTCCTGGTCGCCTTTTCGAGTTACGTCGGCAGCTTCTGGGAGCCGATCAACCGTCTCGGCCAAATGTACAATCAGCTGCTGGTCGCGATGGCTTCTTCCGAGCGGATCTTCGAGTTCATCGACGAGAAGCCGAGCATCGACGATAAGCCGGACGCCGTGCCGATGCCGAAAATCAAAGGCGACATCCGGCTGGACAACGTCGTGTTCGAATACGTCAAAGGCCGTCAGGCGCTGAAAGGGATCAACCTGGACGTCAAAGCCGGCCAAACGATCGCACTCGTCGGGCATACCGGTTCAGGCAAAAGCACGATCATCAACTTGCTCAGCCGGTTCTACGACATTTCCGGCGGGAAAATCACGATCGACGGCATGGATATCCGCGACGTGAAGCTGGAAACGCTGCGCAGCCAGATCGGCATCGTCCTTCAGGATACGTTTATTTTCTCCGGCACGATCCGCGACAATATCCGGTTTGGACGATTGGATGCGACCGACGAAGAAATCGAAGCGGTGGCAAAAGCCGTCAACGCCCACGAATTCATCGAAAAATTGCCGGGCGGCTACGATACGGAGGTCGAGGAGCGCGGCAACATGCTGTCGATGGGTCAGCGCCAGCTGCTTTCCTTCGCGCGCGCCCTTTTGGCCGATCCGCGGATTCTCATTTTGGACGAAGCGACGGCGAGCATCGATACGGAAACGGAGCTGAAAATTCAGGAGGCGCTGAAGGTGCTGCTGGAAGGCCGGACTTCGTTTATCGTGGCGCACCGTCTGTCGACGATCCGCCACGCCGACAAAATCGTCGTGCTGGATCACGGGGAGATCAAGGAAGAGGGCAACCATGCCGAGCTGATGCGTCAGCGCGGAACGTACCACGGCCTGATCGAAGCCCAGTTTAAATTCGTTTGATCCAGAAACGATTTGGAACATTTCACAACAAACTTCTGTAAAATCAATGAACTTCCTCACCGATTCGACAGCCTTAAGGCCTAAAAATGAGGAAAGTTTGTGAACATTAGAGGAAAATGTCGGAGCACTCTTGCAATCTTTCTCCTAAACCCCGAAAATAGTGATTGAGGTATACAGATGTGGTATACACTAGTAGGGGGGAATAGGGAAGTGGTGTGGGGTGCTCCTTTTTCTGCACATGCCAAGAAAATGCTGCTGCTGGGCAGCGGCGAATTGGGGAAAGAAGTAGTACTGGAAGCCCAGAGACTGGGCGTGGAAACCATTGCCGTGGACCGATACGAACATGCGCCCGCCATGCAGGTCGCGCATAGGTCCCATGTGATTGATATGCTCGATGCCGATTCCCTGAAACAGATGATTCATCAGGAAAAACCGGATCTGATTGTACCTGAAATAGAAGCAATCGCAACCGAGGCGCTGCTTGAGCTGGAGGAAGAAGGGTACCGCGTCGTTCCGACGGCACGGGCCGCGCGCCTGACGATGGACCGCGAAGGCATCCGCCGTCTGGCCGCCGAGAAGCTTGGCCTGAAGGTTGCGGATTACCGTTTTGCCGATAGTTTGGAGGAGCTGAAGAAAGCAGTTGCCGTTTTGGGAACGCCATGCGTGGTCAAGCCGATCATGAGCTCATCCGGCAAAGGCCAAAGCGTGTGCCGTACGGAGGATGATGTTGAAGCATGCTGGAACGCCGCCATGGAAGGCGGACGCGCCAAAAACAGCCGCGTCATCGTCGAATCGTTTGTTTCGTTCGAAAGCGAAATCACGCTGCTGACCGTACGCTCTGTAAGCGGCACCACCTTTTGCAAACCGATCGGCCACATTCAGAAAGACGGCGACTATGTTGAATCCTGGCAGCCTCATGAGCTCAGCCCGGATCAATTGAAGGAAGCGGAGCTCATCGCGAAAGCCATCACCGACGAATTGGGCGGTTATGGCGTTTTCGGAGTCGAGCTGTTTGTTACGAAAGATGGAATCATATTCAGCGAAGTTTCGCCACGTCCGCATGATACCGGGATGGTGACGATGATCACCCAGGATTTATCGGAATTTGCCCTGCACGTCAGAGCGATTCTCGGACTTCCGATCCCGTCGGTCGAATTGCTGACGCCGGGTGCTTCGGCAACTTTGAAAGCGGACGACGCAAGTACGAATTTTACTGTTGGAGGCATAGAGGAAGCGCTCAGCCTGCCGCGGACCCAAGTCCGGGTGTTCGGCAAGCCTGAGACGAGAGCCGGCCGAAGAATGGCTGTCGCCTTAAGCGCTGATGGGGATCTTCAGAAAGCACGGAATACGGCGAAACATGCCGCCAGTCTTTTAAAAGTGGAGGAATATGATCATGAACAGTAACATTCTGGCACCCGCCCTGCAAATACGTTTCTCGAATTGCGACAGCGACCTCGAAGCCGTCGTGGCTTTGATGCGGGAACTGAATTATCCGACAACCATTAACGTGATGCGCGAGCGGATCGAAGCTTCCGAGAGCAATCCGAAGCTTTGCACAATGGTTGCTGAACTTGACGGCAAGGTCATCGGCATGGTTGCGCTGAATCAGGTGAAGTCCTTTGCGAGAAACGAGACGGCGACGCAGGTGTCGGCTCTGATCGTGGCCAAGGAACACCGCGGTCAAGGCATCGGCAAAAGGCTGATCCGCAGCGCGGAAGAGTGGGGCAAAAAGCAAGGAAGCCAAACGCTTTTCCTGGTGAGCGGCAATCGGGTAGAAAGAGCACCGGCGCATGCATTTTATGAACATATCGGTTTCGAAAAAATCGGATATCAATTCGTGAGAAAACTGAACTAATTCACTATACATGATGATACGCTCGTCCCGTTTCGGGACGGGCTTTTTTGTCGTTTGCCCGCGAATTCCTGCCGGAGTCAGGGGCTGAAAAAAACTTAGGGAGGCTCACTCCCGTTGCCGTTTGGAGCTTCGGCGAGGCATACGGACTTTGTTTCGCCGAAATTCGACATAAACCCCGGTAGCGTCAAAGCCCCCCGCTTTTCGTATCAAGCCTGGAATCGGATTTCTGGAAATTCACTTCCAATATTTGAGGCCTACACAAGGAATACAAACATGTTACAATGTGGGAGTAAGAAATGACAACTTTGTAACCGGAATGGATCGGTTCGAGCAACAACACCATGAGAAGGAGATGTATCCATGAAGAACAATAAAGTGATGAAAACATTGGTCAGCACGGCATGTGCCGCCGTTTTGGCGGTGGGTCTGATTGGAGCAGGTCCGGCATCGGCAGCGTCTGCCCAGCAAAATTCCGTACCGGCGCCAAGCGGCTTCCAAAACCTGCAGGATCTGCAAAGCTATGTGGAGAAATGGCTGCAAAACAACGGCGGTGATTACGTATTCAAATATCAATTCCAATTCCCGGGCGCTGGCCAGGCAACGAACCCGCAGCCGACAACGCCGGCACCTTCGAAACCGACGCCTTCGAAGCCGGAAACGTCCAAGCCGCAGCCTTCCAAGCCTGCACCATCCAAGCCGGAAACGTCCAAACCGTCGACCGGAACGTCTTCGAACCCATCGGCTTATAACGCCGAAGTGGTCAAGCTGGTCAACCAGGAACGCGCCAAAGCGGGCTTGAAGCCGCTGACGGAAAATGCAAAATTGTCCAATATGGCGATGGATAAAGCGAAGGACATGAGCAACAACAACTACTTCGACCACAATTCCCCGACGTACGGCTCTCCGTTCGACATGATGAAAAAATATGGCATTTCTTTCAGCTATGCGGGCGAAAACATCGCTAAGGGCCAAAAAACCCCTGCAGATGTCATGAACGCCTGGATGAACAGCGAAGGACACCGCGCCAACATTTTGAACAGCAATTACACGACAATCGGCGTGGCTTACTACAACGGGTACTGGGTGCAAGAATTTATCGCGAACTAATTCTAATATTATATATCGTAAGCTTGCGGTTTTAAGAAAAAGTCCGTTTCCTGATGGAACGGGCTTTTTTTATTTGAAAAACGGATGGAACGCCAGCCCGTTTTTGCATGGAATCATGGTTTCAAGGCGAAATGAAAACGGTGCAAAACGACCGTCGGATTTGCAAATTGATCCTAGAAGATTTATGTTTATGTACATATGTATTGCCGGAAAAATGACGAATCGCATGACGTCGACATGGAGGGATCGGTTTTGAAATCATCGAAATGGATTTGGCGCAGCGTCAGTATTTTATCCGTATTTTCCACGCTGCTCCTGTTGGCAGGCTTTGTATATGCGGTAAAGGACATTCAGAATCCGCAGGCCGCAAAAGATCGGCCCGCCAAAGTCGCAACCCCGGAAAAGGAAACGGGCCCGGCAACCCCGGCAGCCAATAAAGAACTGAAATTTGCGGTCATCGGCGATTCGCTTGCAAAAGGCACGGGCGACAACTCCGGGATGGGGTTTGCGCGGCGAACGATCCGGGAGCTGACGGCTGCCGGCAGGAAAGCGACGCTCCTGAACAATTTGGGCATTAACGGCCTGACGACGACGGGGCTCCTGCCGAAGCTTGAAGAACGGGGGACGAAGTATGTGCTTGGAGAAGCCGACGTCATCCTCCTATCCATCGGAGGGAACGACCTGTTCCAGGGAGCGGACCTTGCGTCCACAGGCATTTCCGGAACGTCGACGACTGCCAAGGGGCAGGAGCTCGATCCGGAGGACCTGTTGAAAGGACTGCCGAAAGCTTCGACGCAGCTGAAAACGATTTTGGAACGCATCCGCGCGATTAATCCGGACGCCATGATCGTGTACGTCGGATTGTATAATCCGTTCGGGGATATCGAGGAGCTTCAGGTCCCGGGAAATCAGGCCGTTGCGAAATGGAATGAAGCGGCCCTCGACACGATCAATAAAAACGGCAATATGACGCTTGTGCCGACCTTCGACATTTTCCAGCAGCATTTGGACCGGTATTTGGCGTCGGATCATTTTCATCCGAACGGCGACGGGTACCAGCAAATCGCCGTCCGGATCGTTCAGGCCATCCGCTAATCAAGCATACGGAAGAAAGGAGAGGGAGAACATGTCAATGACGGTCAGTCCGGACCAAAGGGAACCCATCGTTTTATCGGTCGAACACGTCAAAAAAAGGATCGGAAAAAAATGGATCATCGAGGACGTGACGTTCGATGTCCGGGAGGGCGAAATTTTCGGTTTTTTGGGCCCGAACGGGGCAGGAAAAACGACGACGATCCGCATGCTGGTGGATTTGATCAAACCGAGCAGCGGAGTCATCAAAGTATGCGGATACGACGTGAACCGCCAGCAGGAACAAGCGCTCCGTTTCGTCGGCTCGATCGTTGAAAATCCGGAAGTCTATACGTATTTGACCGGATGGGAAAATCTGGAGCATTTTGCGCGCATGCAACCGGGAATCGACAAGCAACGAATTCAGGAAGTGGTGGATATCGTCCGGCTGGACCAGCGGATCCACGACAAGGTCAGAACGTATTCGCTCGGGATGCGGCAGAGGCTCGGCATTGCGCAAGCGCTGCTCGGCAGGCCGAAGCTGCTCATCCTCGACGAACCGACGAACGGGCTCGATCCGAAGGGTATTAAGGAACTGCGCCAATTTATCCGGGAGCTGGCGGACGGCGGACTGGCCGTTTTCGTATCCAGCCACCTGCTCAGCGAAATCCAGCTTTTATGCGACCGGGTGGCCATCATCAGCCGCGGCCGGGTGCTTGCGGTTGGAGAAGTCGGGGAGCTCGTGGCCGCTAACGCGAAATACGTCATTTGGGACGTGGAACCTGTTGAAGCCGGAAAACGGGAACTGGCGATGCGGGAAGGCATCGAGGTCATCGAACACGCTGAACAAGTGCTGGACGACGCGATCATAGCAGGGATGAGCGGACAATCGGTCGTAACGGCGATGGAAGAGGAACTGATTTCCGGAACGGTTTCGCATCTCGTCGCCATGGGCATCCGCGTCCGCGGGGTCCATAAAATCAACCCGACACTCGAGCAGCTGTTCCTGAAAATGACGGAGGGTGAGAGTATTGATTAGCGTGCTGCCCCTGATCAAAAACGAAACGATCAAAATCATCAAAAAGAAGCGCTTTTACGTCATTTTGCTCATCTTGCTTGTGCTGGTCCCGGTCTTTACCTATGCGCAAATGCGGTCCGCCGAACAAACGCGGGACAAATTCAAAGGCGACTGGCGGCTTGAAGTGCAGCAGCAAATCACGGATAATGAAAATTCGCTCGGAAGCGACCGGGTGCCGGACGAGTGGAAGAAATTCAGGAAAATCTTCGTGCAGCAGCTGCAATATTATTTGGAGCATGACGTGAACCCGAACGAACCGAACGGCGTGACGTTTACGCGCGAGTTTATGGCAAATTCCATAACTTTGTTCATTCCTCTTCTCATTATGGCGATCGCATCCGATATAGTATCGGGGGAACGAACGAGCGGCACCATCAAAATGCTGCTGACCCGCCCGGTCAAAAGGTGGAAGGTGCTGCTCAGCAAGCTGATCACGCTGTACATGTTCTCTTCGCTGATCATCGTGTCCGCTTTTGTCATCGCGTATCTCATTTCCGGGGCGGTTTTCGGATATAAAGGGTTTGATTTTCCGGTCTTCACCGGTTTTCGGATCCAAGGGTCCGATGTCGACATGTCCGCGGTGCACGCGGTGCCGCAGTGGCAATATTTGCTGATGGAAGGCGGATTGATCTGGTTCGTGAGCCTTGTCGTCGCATCGCTTGCGTTCATGGTGTCGGTGCTCGTCCGGAGCACGGCGGCAAGCATCGTGGTGATGATGGCCGCGCTGATCGCGGGAACCATTCTGACCAACATGGCTTCGGCCTGGAAAAGCGCGAAATATTTGTTTATGGTCAACCTGGAGCTGACCGATTACCTGTCCGGTACGCCGGCTCCGATCGAAGGCATGAACCTGGCTTTTTCGCTTGCGGTTTTGTCCGTTTGGGCGATTGCCGCGATCGTAATCTCATTCCTTGTCTTTACGAAAAGGGATATCTTGAATTAAAATGGACAAGGATAACAAAACAAAACATCTGTTTGCATTTTGGATGATATCCTACATAAAGAAACACAAAGGGGGAGCATGAATGGTCGAGCAGATCGATATGTTTGCAAAGTCGCCGGGCAGCAACGAAGCAGGCAGCGCCAGTTACGATGCAGACGACATTCAAGTGCTCGAAGGCCTGGTTGCGGTTCGCAAACGCCCAGGCATGTATATTGGCAGCACCAGTTCATCGGGGCTTCATCATCTGGTATGGGAAATCGTGGATAACGCCGTCGATGAGCATTTGGCCAAATACTGCACGAGAATAGATCTTACTTTGCATAAAGACGGTTCCATCACCGTCGTGGATAACGGACGGGGCATTCCGACCGGAATGCATAAAATGGGAATCCCTACGCCGCAGGTCGTATTCACCATCCTGCACGCGGGAGGGAAATTCGGCGGAGGCGGATACAAAAAATCGGGCGGCCTGCACGGCGTCGGGGCTTCGGTGACCAATGCGCTTTCCGAATGGCTCGAGGTCGAAATCTACCGCGACGGCAAGATCCACCGCCAGCGTTTCGAATACTGGCAGGACAAAAACGGCAAGGAGCATGTCGGCGAACCGGTGACGGGACTCGAAGTGTTCGGCAACACGAACAAAACCGGCACCAAGGTCACCTTTAAGCCGGACATTCGCGTGTTCCAAAGCGGAATCCAGTTCAACTACGATACGCTGGCGGAACGCCTGCAGGAAATCGCCTTCCTGAATTCCGGGCTTCGCATCGTCATTAAAGACGAGCGCTCCGACCGCATGGACGAATTTTATTACGAAGGCGGGGCAAGCCAGTTCGTCGAATTTTTGAACGAAGGCAAAGACGTGCTGCACGACGTCATTCACTTTTACGGCGAAAAGGACGACGTTGAAGTCGAGGTTGCGCTCCAATACAACGCGGGATATACCGAAACGCTCGCTTCGTTCGTCAATTCGATCCCGACGCGGGGCGGGGGAACGCACGAAACCGGTTTCAAGACGGCATATACGCGGATCATGAACGATTACGCGCGCAAAAACCATATGCTCAAAGAAAAGGACAAAAATCTTGAAGGCAACGACCTGCGCGAAGGCATGATGGCGGTCATCAGCGTCAAAATGGCCGAAGTCGAATTCGTCGGTCAGACGAAAGACCAGCTGGGAAGCGCATCGGCGCGCAGCACGGTCGACGCGATCGTGACCGAAAAAATGCAAATTTTCCTGGAGGAAAACCCGCAGGTGGCCCAGACGCTGATCAAAAAAGCGATTCAGGCTTCCAAAGCGCGCGAAGCGGCCCGCAAGGCCCGCGACGACATGCGGAGCGGGAAAAAACGCAGCGAGGGAACGAGCCTCGGCGGCAAGCTGAGTCCGGCCCAATCGAAGGACTTTACCCGTACCGAGCTGTTCGTCGTCGAAGGAAACTCCGCCGGCGGATCGGCCAAACAGGGCCGCGATTCGAAAATTCAGGCGATCCTGCCGCTGAAGGGGAAACCGCTCAACCCCGAAAAAGCCAAACTTGCCGATATCATGAAAAACGAAGAATACCGCACGATCATCAATGCGATCGGAGCCGGAATCGGAACCGAGTTTGAGATCGAAGACAGCAATTACTCCAAAATCATCATCATGACGGACGCCGATACGGACGGCGCGCACATCCAGGTGCTGCTGCTGACGTTCTTTTACCGTTACATGAAGCCGCTGATCGACGAGGGCCGCGTGTACATCGCCCAGCCTCCGCTGTATAAAATTTCGCGGAAGTCGGGCAAGCTGGAAACGGTCCGTTACGCCTACAGCGACGAGCAGCTGCAAAACTACTTGAAGGAATTCGGCAAAAATTACGAGCTGCAGCGCTACAAAGGACTCGGCGAGATGAATCCCGAACAGCTGTGGGAGACGACGATGAACCCGGAAACGCGCACGCTGCTGCAGGTACAGATCGAAGATGCGGCAAAGGCGGAGCGTCGCGTATCCACGCTGATGGGCGACAAAATCGACCCGCGCAAGCGCTGGATCGTGGAAAATGTCGACTTTAGAGAGTTCGAGGAATAGAAGGTGAATCGATGAGTTTATCAGAACAGTTTCTGCCGGCTTATCTCGAAGAGGTCGTCGGCGACCGCTTCGGCCGGTATTCCAAATATATCATTCAAGACCGCGCCATTCCCGACGTCCGCGACGGGCTTAAGCCCGTGCAGCGGCGCATTTTGTACGCCATGTACGAATCCGGCAATACGCCGGACAAAGCATACCGCAAATCCGCCAAAACCGTCGGCGACGTGATGGGTAATTACCATCCGCACGGGGACTCCTCCATCTACGACGGCATGGTCCGCATGGCCCAGCCATGGAAAATGGGGCATGTGCTCGTCGACGGGCACGGCAACTGGGGTTCGATCGACGACGATCCGCCGGCGGCGATGCGTTACACCGAAGCGCGCCTGTCGCCGATCGCGATGGAGATGCTTCGGGACATCGACAAACGGACGGTGCAGTTCAAGGACAACTTCGACAATTCCGCGAAGGAGCCCGTCGTGCTGCCTTCCCGTTATCCGAACCTGCTCGTCAACGGCGTCAGCGGGATTTCCGCGGGATTTGCGACGGAGATTCCGCCGCATAATTTGCGCGAAGTCATCGACGCCTGCGTGGCGGTGATGCAAAAACCGGAAATCGAGCTGGAAGAAATCATGACCTTCATCAAGGGTCCCGATTTTCCGACCGGCGGCCTGATCATGGGCGAAGAGGGAATCAAAGAGGCGTACCGGACGGGGAAAGGACGGATTTATCTCCGTTCCAAAGCCGACATCGAATTTTTGCGCGGCGGCAAACAGCAGATCGTCATTACGGAGATCCCTTACCAGGTCGTAAAATCGCGCCTTGTCACCCAAATGGAAAATATCCGGCTGGAGAAAAAAATCGAAGGCATTGCCGAGGTGCGCGACGAAAGCGGACGGGACGGTCTGCGGATCGTGGTCGAAATCAAAAAGGAGGCCGATGCCCAGGGCATTTTGGCTTATCTGCTGAAAAAGACCGATCTTCAGGTCACGTACAACTTCAACATGGTATCGATCGTCAACAAGGCGCCGCAGCAGCTTGGCCTGAAGGCGATGCTGGAGGCGTATATCGCCCACCAGCGCGAAGTGGTATCGAACCGTACCCGCTTCGAATTGGAAAAAGCCGAAGACCGGGCCCACGTGCTCGAAGGACTCGTGAAGGCGCTGAATATTCTCGACGAGGTTATCGCCGCCATCAAAGCGTCGAAAAACCGCCAGGATGCCCAAAACAATCTGCAATGGATGTTCGGCTTTACGGAGCGGCAGGCGGATTCGATTCTGACGCTGCAGCTGTACCGTTTGACGAACCTGGAGATCACGACGCTGCAAAAAGAGCTTGAGGATTTGCTGAAAAAAATCGACAATTATCGGTCCATCCTCGAAAGCGACAAGAAGCTGATCGCGCTGATCCGCAAGGAACTGCTTGAAATCCGCGACAAATACGGCATTGACCGCAGATGCGCCATTCAGGAGGAAGTCGAGGAAATCAAGGTCAACCTTGAAGTCATCGTCAGCTCCGAGGATGTGCTGGTGACGTTGTCGAAAGACGGATACATCAAGCGGACAAGCATGCTTTCCTTTACGCGGTCCGGCGGGGAGCTCAGCAGCTCGGGCGTGAAGGAAGGGGATTATATATCCAGGGTGTTCGAAATCAATACGCTGGACAATTTGCTCATCTTTACGCAAAAAGGCCAATATTTCCTGCTGCCTGTCCACCAAATTCCGGAATTCAAATGGAAGGACCCGGGTACCGCCATCGTCAATGTCATCCAGTTGTCCAAAGAAGACGTCATCGTCGACGTCATTCCGGTCACGAATTTTGAGGAACCGAACCGCTCCCTGGTGTTCGTCACGAAAAAAGGGCAGGTTAAACGCACGGAATTAAAAGAATACATGACCAATCGCTCAAGCGCGGTTGCCGCCTGCAAGGTCGGCGCGGAGGACGAGGTCATTTCCGTCACGCTGAGCGACGGTAGCAAAGACATTTTGCTTGTGAGCAAAGAAGGCATGAGCATCCGGTTCAAGGAGCAGGAAGTCAACGCCATGGGCCGCGTCTCCGCCGGCGTGAAAGGCATCCAGCTTCGCGACGGCGACGAGGTCGTGTCCGCGTTGTGGGTTGAGGATGACGAAGGCGAAGTGCTGACCTTGACCGATCTCGGATACGGCAAACGTTCCCTGCTCGCGGATTACCAGCCGCAAAGCCGGGGAGGCAAGGGGCTTGCGACGTTCGAATTCAAGGAAGGCAAACGCGTGAAGCCGAACGGCAGCCGCATTGCCGGAGCGTTTTATTGCCGCCAGCCGCTGCAAATTACGGCCATCACAAGGGACGGCTTAAGTTATGCGTTCAGTTCGGAGCAGGCTCCGATCGCCGAACGCAAATCGACAGGAAAACTGCTTGTTCACCTGGAGAAAAAAGATGAAATTTCGGCGCTGCTGGCATTCGAGGAAACGACGTGACATCGGATGCTGTCCGAACCCGGCGTTAAAGCGTGAAAAAAGGCATCTTCGCTCATTTGCGAACGATGCCTTTTTTGAGGCGATGAAACGTCCGTGAATCGTCTTTTGGGGAACGGTGTCGGACGATGTTTTTCTAAAAAAATTCGGAATTGCAGAAGGAATTGGCACGAAATGCGCGAAAGTTAATCCTGTAAAACATTGCTTGCGAAAGGAAGGTATAACCCGTGCATACTTCCGAATTTGCGAAAATATGGTCCAAACTAAGCAAAGATTATAAACTGCATATGGAGAACGAGTTGGCTCCGGCGCTCACCGAAGCTCAGTTGGCCGTGCTCGAAGTGCTGGGCGAAAACGAGCGGATGAAGCCTTCCGACCTGACGCCGCTCCTGGCGACAAGCCCGGCGGCGGTTACGATGCTGCTCGACCGGATGGAAAAAAACGGATTGATTCAGCGCGAACGGGACGGAAACGACCGCCGGATCGTTTGGGTGTCCATTTCCGCGAAAGGGAAAGCGGAGGTCGAACGCGGCGTGCAAATCCGCGATGCGTTTCTGGCGAAGGTATTGTCGCGAATTTCCGCGCATAATCAGCAGCTTCTGATCTATTTATTGGGCAAACTAACCATAACGCCTTAAAACCTGGGTTCAAAGATTAAAAGAATAAATGTAGAGGAAGTAGTCAACCAGATGAATGATGCAACGCTTATGAAACCAAAAACGAGAAAACTGCTTTTCAGCGCCGGCCTCAGCTGGTTATTCGACGCCATGGACGTCGGCATCATTTCTTTTATCGTGACGGCATTACAGCTGGAGTGGAAACTCTCCCCGCAGGATGTGGGCATTTTGACGAGCGTCAATTCCGTCGGAATGGTCGTCGGCGCGGCAGCCGCCGGGTATCTGGCCGATAAGTTCGGCCGAAAGAAGGTTTTGCTGTGGACGCTGCTCATCTTTTCGATAGCCAGCGGATTGTCGGCGCTCGCCTCCAGCTTCTGGGTGCTGTGCCTGCTTCGTTTTATTACGGGCGTCGGCCTTGGGGGCGAGCTGCCGGTGGCATCGACGCTGGTGTCCGAAAGCGTCCATCCGAGCCAGCGGGGACGGGCCGTCGTGCTGCTGGAGAGCTTTTGGGCGGGCGGCTGGCTGGCCGCCGCGCTCATATCGTATTTTTTGATTCCGGCTTACGGATGGCAGATCGCTTTTGTCATTGGTGCTCTTCCGGCCTTTTACGCGCTGTATCTGCGCCGCGCCATCGACGATTCGCCCGTATACCGGAACAATCGGACCCAAGCGGCATCCTTATCGTTTGCCGGCAAGCTGGCCTCCATCTGGACCCGCGAACATAGCCGCTCGACGTTGATGCTGTGGATTTTGTGGTTTACGGTCGTGTTTTCGTATTACGGGATGTTCCTGTGGCTTCCGTCCGTCATGACGATCAAGGGCTTCAGCCTGATCAAAAGCTTCGAATACGTGCTGATCATGACGATCGCCCAGCTTCCGGGTTATTTTACGGCTGCGTATTTCATCGAGAAATTCGGACGGAAATTCGTCATGATCACCTACTTGGTTCTCACCGCCGTCAGCGCCGCCTGGTTCGGCAACGCCGATTCGGCCGGCTCGCTTATCGCGGCGGGGATCTGCCTTTCGTTTTTCAACCTCGGTGCTTGGGGCGGCCTGTACGCCTACACGCCGGAGCTGTATCCGACTTCGGTCCGTTCGACTGGCGTCGGGATTGCGACCTCCGTCGGCCGGATCGGCGGCGTCATCGCGCCGTTCCTTGTGGGGTATTTGGTGCAGCGTCACGTCGAAATCAATGCGATATTTATCATGTTTTTCGTCATCATTTTGATCGGGGCCTTGGGCGTGCTTTTTCTGGGGAAAGAAACCAAGGGCAAGGCATTGGCCGATTAAACGGAAATATGGGGAAAAAGGCTGCCGCAAGGCAGCTTTTTTCGTTCAACGGGATGGGGCATAAAAAGCCGATTTTAGCAATGCGAAAACATCATGGTTCGCCGATCGGCTCCGCTATGCGGGCTAATTCGAGTACAAGTCGAGTTTTTTAACGGTATAGCCGGCCGGAAGAGGCAAAAGCATGTTTGTGAAAATGAAGTGCTTTGAATTATAATAAAATATGTTGCAGTTTGGACCTGCAGCATTCGGGATCGATCGAACCTGTTTTGCAGGGGGATTCGAACGATTTCGACAGACGTCTTGGAAACGGAGGGATTGGATTGCAGCTTATTAATCCGCAGATGGTTCAGGAGTTAATCGACAAACTGCAGGATCAGGATCTTTATATACATCTCGAAATGACGACAGGGGCTTATGCTTCGCATAACGACGAGTCGAAGTTTACGGCCTCGACGTTCATCAAAAACGGCATCGTCCGGTATACCCACGGGAAGATTCAAGGAACGGGGCCATACCGCGTCGGGCTTAAGATGGAGCAGGGCTGGATTTATTCGCAAGGATTGACGCATTTCGAGGAAACGGAAACCGAGCGGCTGATTATGGCGGGCCATGACAGCGACGGCAAGCTGGTCGTCGCGCTGCAGTTGGGCAAAGAACCGTTCTAAACAGCAAGTCTGCCGTCATCAAGTGAAAGGGTGATTATAGAAAATGGAAAATCATATATTGGTCGTATTTCCCCATCCGGACGATGAATCTTTCGGCACTTCCGGAACGCTGGCCAAACGCATCCATGAAGGCGCAACCGTGACGTATGCGTGCTTGACGCTGGGCGAAATGGCGAGAAACATGGGCAAACCGCTCGTGGCCAACCGCGTCACGCTGCCGGAGCACCGTCGGAAGGAGCTTGAGGCATCCTGCCGCTCGATCGGCATTCAGGATTTGCGCCTGATGGGGCTTCATGATAAAACGATCGAATTCGAAGACCGGGACATGCTGGACGGCATGCTGCGCAAGCTGATCGATGAAGTGAAGCCGTCCCTTATCATTACGTTTTACCCGGGATTCAGCGTCCATCCGGACCATGATGCCACCGGGGAAGCGGTGATCCGGACGGTTGCGGCCATGCCGAAGGAACAGCGTCCCGTCGTGAACTGCGTCGCGTTTGCGAAAGGCTGCGAGCAGATCATCGGCAAACCGGACGTCGCGGTCGACGTCAGGGATTTCCTGCCGAACAAATTCGGTTCCATCCGTGCGCACGCCTCCCAGTTCCGCTGGAATGAAATGCTGGGCACGTATACCGAAGAGGATGAACAGATCAAAAGCCGGTTTAGTACGGAAAGGTTCTGGACTTATCGATTCGAATAGGATAATATTTCCATAAGCACGGACTCATCCGTGCGGATGACATATTCGGAAAGGTGAGTTGAGACGAGATGAGCAGAGCAGAGGATAGCAGAGGGTTTAGCGCAAAGAGCGGACGAGACGCAGAGCCGGCGGAAAACATGCTGGAGCGGATCGTCTTTATCGGCAGAACGTACGAGGAATATATGCGTATGTTCTGCCTCGAGGAGCATCATATCCAAGGCAAAAGAATCTTGGACTGTCCGGCCGGCGCCTGCTCGTTTACGGCCAAGGCGGGCGAGCTTGGCTGCGAGGTGACGGCGGCGGATATCGCATATGGCCATAAGGCGGGCCGGTTGCTTGAAAAGGGCCTCCGGGATATCGACCATGCCATGGAACATGTGGCAACGCAGCGGGAGCGGTACATTTGGACTGAATTCCGCGATGTCGAAGCATTGCGCGCCGAACGTCTTCAAGCGCTGCGGTCCTGCACGGAGGATATGGAAAGGCGTCCGGAAAGGTACGTGCCCGTGACGCTGCCGTCGCTGCCCTTCCGGGACCGGCAATTCGACTTGACCTTGTCGGCCCATTTTTTGTTTACATACGCCGACAGGCTGGACGCGGAGTTCCATCGCGCCGCCTTGCGGGAGCTGCTTCGGGTCACCGGCAAAGAGTTAAGGATTTTCCCGCTGGTTGACCAAAGCGGCCGCAGGCCGGATGAAGCGGAGCGATTGATCGCGTTTGCCCAGAGCGAGGGATGGGACGCGGAAACGAAAGCCGTACCGTACCATTTTCAGCGGAATGCCGATCACGTGCTTATTTTGCGTGCAGGGAGTAACGGATCTTGATCACGGACACCCTGGCCGCTAACGCCCTTTCCGGCGCCATAAAGGACAGCAGCATGCTGCTGTCCTTTATGTTTAATCCGGATCCGGAGATGGCGGGGACGCCGATCGAGCCTGCCGCCCAACGAACAGGAACGTACAAAGGAAAACCGGCGAGTACCGGAAGATCATGGAGGATCAACATGGAACACGCATTTATTTTTGATATGGACGGGGTCATCATCGACAGCGAGCCGATTCATTTTGACGTCGATATCCGAACGCTCGGGCATTTCGGCGTGGAAACGAACGAGCAGGAGCTGGAACGGTTCGTCGGGATGACGAACCCGGAAATGCTGGGCATTTTTAAACAGGAACGAAATTTGCCCCACACGGTGGAGGAAATGATCGAATACCAATTGAACCTGAAAATGAACATTCTGAAGAATCTGGAGATTGAGCCGATCGCGGGGGTGGTGGCCCTGATGGAGCAGCTTCGCGAAATGAACATTCCCATGGCGGTTGCCTCCTCATCCCCGAGAGTATTCATTGAAGGCGTCTTGGGGAAATTCGGTCTGAGCCGTTTTTTCAAGACGGTGGTCAGCGGCGAAGAGGTTCCCAAAGGAAAACCCGCGCCCGATATTTACCTCGAAACGGCCAAGCAGCTCGGCGTGCAGCCGCAGCATTGCGTCGTGCTCGAAGATTCAAGAAACGGCATGCTTGCCGCCAAAACGGCCGGCATGAGATGCATCGGATACCTTAATCCGAACTCGGGAAACCAAGATTTGGCCGAAGCGGATCTACAGGTACGTTCCTATGACGAGATCCGGGTACGGGAACTGTTCGGGAACGATCTATAGCAAACCAAAGCAAAGGAGCGGGGATCCCCCGCTCCTTTGCGTCATGAAAAAAGCACATCAACCGAATCGTTGACGTGCTTTTTTGAGTTTAGAATCCAGTCGCCGGTTACAATGACCCGGCACGACTGCTTTACATCGTTTAGAGATCGTCCCGCAGACGCTCCAACACCGTGTCGGACCACAAATTCCAAGGGTGCTCCGCAGGGGGCAGGGAAGTCAGGACCACGTTCTCTTTGGTCACCGGATGCGGAAAACCGACCAAGACCGACCAAAGCGCGATTTGCTGCCCGGGTTTGTTGACGCGGCTTCCGTACTTTTGGTCGCCGTACAACGGGCAGCCTGCCTGATTCATCTGGACGCGAATCTGATGCGATCTTCCGGTATGCAGCTCGACCCGGACGAGGCTGAAGGAGCCGTCGGTGCCGAGCACCTCGTAATCGAGGACAGCCTCCTTGGCCCCCGGGGTTCCGGCCTTGACCACGGAGACCGTATTGGTCTTCGGATCCTTCAACAGCATATCCCTGAGCGTGCCCCGGGGAGCGGGGAGCCGTCCGTGAACGACGGCCGCGTATATTTTGCGGAAGCTCCTGCTGCGGACGGCTTCGGACAGGCGCGAAGCGGCTTTCGACGTTTTGGCGAAAATCATCGCGCCGCCTACCGGCCGGTCCAGCCTGTGCACGAGCCCCAAATAGACGTTTCCGGGTTTGTTGTAACGCTCCTTAATGTCTTCTTTCAGCAGCGTAAGCAGGTCGGGATCGCCGGAGACGTCGGCCTGGGTCGGAATGTTGACCGGCTTGACGATGCCGAGCAGGTGATTGTCCTCGTATAATATCGGCAATTGCGATGCATGTTCTTGGCTCATAACCCGGTCACGACTCCCAGCGGCCGAGGATGCCGCACGGCAAATGAAGCCCGGACGCCGTGATCGGAAGCCCCAGCTCTCCGCAGGAGATGGTTCCGCCGAAACGTCGGCCTGCGGTCATGCTTAAAACGTTGTGAAGCACGGTCGGCGAAATGCCGGTCGTATAGGAATTGATAAGCATGAACAGCGGATTGTCGGACATGATGCCCATGCAGCTTTCCACGAACGGGTACAGGCTCTGCTCCAGTTTCCACATTTCCCCGCCGGGTCCGCGACCATAAGACGGAGGGTCCATGATGATCCCGTCGTAACGGTTTCCTCTGCGGTGTTCGCGCTGCACGAACTTGAACACGTCATCGGTGATGAAACGGACCGGGCGATCGCCGAGGCCCGACAGCTGAAGGTTTTCTTTCGCCCACTGCACCATGCCTTTCGCTGCGTCGACGTGGACGACTTCCGCTCCGGCATAAGCTGCCGCAACCGTAGCGCCTCCGGTGTAGGCGAACAAATTCAGCACTTTGATCGGCCGTTTGGCCGCCGCAATCTTGTCCATCATCCAGCGCCAGTTGGCCGCTTGTTCCGGGAACAGGCCCGTGTGCTTGAAATTGGTCGGGCGGATATAAAATTTTAATTGGTCGTAAGAGATCGTCCAGCGGTCCGGAAGTTTCTTTTTCATGTCCCAGTGTCCGCCGCCGGAAGAGCTTCGATGATAATGGGCGTGAACCTCGCGCCACTTCACGCTTTCGTTTTGGATAGGCCATATGATTTGCGGGTCCGGTCTGCGGAGGATGACGTCCCCCCAGCGTTCCAGCTTTTCGCCGGATCCCGTATCCATCAATTCGTAATCTTGCCAATCACGGGCTACATACATTTTGCGATCCATCCTTCTAGGCATTTTTTTCATGAATTAACATAACCATAACCTCTATTGTACAACATTTTACGGTAACAATGCACTTGGTTCTGCTTCGTTTGACGGCATTTTGGCTTCCTATTAGGTTGCTGCCGCTTCCTGACGGAGGCCCTTCTGAATAGAATGGGATCATCCATTTTTCAAAGGAGGCTGCGCCTGTGCCGGCAAAAAACGGAAAACAGTTTATCGAGCGTATCGATCAGGCCAACCCCCGGGTTTGGATAGACGGAGAACGAGTGGACGGCAGGCTTTCGGATCATGCTGCTTTTCGGGGGCTGATGACTACGCAGGCGGAGCTGTACGATTTGCAGCATCATCCCGATTATAGGGAGCGCATGACCTATTGCTCCCCGTCCACGGGAGACGCCGTCGGATTGTCGTTTAAGCAGCCCGTAACGAAGGAGGATTTGGCGAAACGCAGGGAGATGATGACGTTATGGGGAGAGCGGCATCATGGACTGCTGGGAAGATCGCCGGATTACATGAATACCGGGCTGATGGCATTTTACGCGGCCGCCGGACTGCTTGGCGAAAAGAAACCCGAATTTGCGGATCGTATGCGAGCCTATTACGTCTATTGCCGGGAGCGTGACATCTCCCTTTCCCATGCATTCGTGCAGCCCCATGCCAGCCGTTTCGACGAATTGCTTGAGGACGGCAGCATATCCAGCTGCGCGGCGCGGATCGTTGAACGGAATCAGGAAGGCATCGTCGTAAACGGCGCTTTTTTGCTGGCAACCCAAGGCGTGACGACGGACGAAATTTTGGTATACCCTCCGGCCTCGCCGTATATGCCCGAAGAGGACAGTCCAAGAACGTTTGCGTTTGCCGTTCCGAACAATCTTCCGGGCATGCGTTGGATATGCAGGGAAAGCCTGGCGCAAGGCGTTTCGGCATACGACTATCCGCTCAGCTCCCGGTTTGACGAGATGGATACGCTGGTCTTGTTCGAAGACGTTCTTGTGCCGTGGGAGCGCGTGTTTATCCTGGGGGACGAGCGGCTGTCCATGCGATTTTTCAATGCAAGCGGTTTTCATGTCCACTGCGGCCATCAGGTGCTTTGCAGGTATGTCGCCAAAACGGAATTTGCGCTGGGCATTCTTTTTTATATGGCCGAGACGTTGGATCGGGCTTCTTATCCGTCCACCATCGATAAAATTACGGAAGTCATCGCGTTTTTCGAGACGCTGAAATCCCTGCTCATTGCCTCGGAAGCGGGAGCGGCTCCCGACCGTTTCGGAAGCATGCTCCCGGACCGGCGGCCGATTTGGACGGCAAACGTGCTGTTTCCCAAGATGTATCCGCGCATGATCGAACTGATTCAGCTGCTTGGGGGAAGCAGCGTCATCATGATTCCGTCCGAGCGCGATTTTGCGTCCGAATCCAGCGAAGCGATGGAACGTTACCTCCGGGGCGCAGGCATCGACGCATGTTCGAAAACGGCGCTGTTCCGCCTGGCGTGGGACCTCAGCTCGAGCGGGTTTGCCGGGCGGCAGACGCTGTACGAACGGTTCTTTTTCGGCGACCAATCGGTCGTTGCGGGCAGGCTGTACCATGCGTTTACGGACAAAGAGGCCTGCATCGGGAAAGTGAAGGCATTTTTGCGTCCAAAAGACGAATAAGCTGCAGGCGGCGCGAATAAGTATGTATGGGGAAACGTAACCAGGCAATCATGGGAGCAAGGAAACCGCCCGACAGAGCCATCCTGATTGCAGGGAGGCGGACGGTTATGACCATCGACCAGCTGATCGCGCTGCTGACGCTTGTCGTCATGATTATCACACTTGCCGTAAACCATGAAAAACCGAAGCAGTAGAAGCAGCAGGGAAAGGGAGCCGGGACCGGCTCTCTTTTTTTGTTCCCTCCCAAAAAAAGAAAACATAAACCCATCCCGTACACATACATATTTTAAAAAATGCTTCGCCAGATTCTGATCATGTCGTCAACATCTTAGCAAGTGCTGCGAACCGGAAGGAGGAAACCGGCTTGTCATTGAACGCAAATGTGAAAACGGATACACCCCTGGAACCCAAGGTCAAGCGGAAAAGGCGATTCACCCGGAACGACTGGATGGGTTACCTGTTCAGCGCACCACTGATCATCGGCGTGCTCGCTTTTGCGATTTATCCGATGATCGCTGCGCTGATCATGAGCTTCCATCAAACCTCGGGACTATCGATCGGCGGAACATGGGTCGGCCTAAGCAACTACGATTACGTGCTGTCGGATTCGCTGTTTTGGCAAGCGCTTACAAATACGCTTTTTATCGGCATTTGGTCGGTACTTCTCGGCATCGCCCTGTCCTTTATTTTGGCGAGCCTGATCAACAACCTGAAATGGCATATGGGCAAAAACTTTTTCAAGGCCGTATTTTTTCTGCCGAACGTCGTGTCCGGGGTGGCGACGACGCTGCTGTTTTCGTTTCTGTTTTACCCGTCCAAGGAAGGGCTGCTGAACTTCGTCATCGGCTTGTTCGGCATCGACCCCGTCGGCTGGTTCACGAATCCGCAGGTGTCCCGGTACAGCATCGTTCTGATGAGCTTATGGGGGGCGCTCGGTTACAATACGATCATTTTTTTGGCGGGGCTGCAAAGCGTTCCGCGGGATCTGTACGAAGCTGCCGAGGTCGACGGCGCGGGTACCTACCGCAAATGGCTGTATGTGACGATTCCGTATTTAAGGCCGATATTCGTGTTCATGCTCATCATGGGCACGATCGGAGGCATGAAACGGTTTACGGACGTGTGGCTGATCGGCGGCACGGCGGGCAATCCGGGCGGCAGCCTGATGACGGTGGTGCTGTATATTTACCGAAACGCCTTTCTCTCCTCGCAGATGGGTACGGCGACCGCAGCCTCGTATTTGCTCTTTATCATGATTTTCGTGCTGACGGCGGTCATGATGCTGCTGAACCGGCGGAAGGATAGCTTCGACTGATCGGGGGAGTTGCAGCAGCTTCAACCCGTCCCATTCTGAGTTAGGAGGTCAATCGATGAACACCGTGGATGCCAATTTCAAGCACCGGCGAAAAAAGATTTCCCTGAACCAATGGATATTGACGATCGTGCTTTCGCTCGGATCCTTCGTTATGATCGTGCCGTTTCTGTGGATGCTCGTCACAAGCTTCGACTGGGCTGCCCGTCTTCATATCAATTTCCCGCCGAGGCTGTGGCCGGAGGAACCCTCCATCAAAACCTTCGAGGCGGCGTTTACCAGCATCAAGATGTTCCGATACATTTCGAATTCGATTCTGGTGAGCGCCGGCGTCATCATCGTCAGCGCCTTGTCGGCGCTGCTCTCGGGGTACGCGTTATCCAAGCTGCGTTTCAAGGGGGCGAACATCGTGCTGCTGCTTGCCTTGAGCACGATGATGATCCCTTTTGAAATGACGATGATCCCGCAATATTTGCTGTTCAGCAAGCTGGGGCTTGTCGATAATTATTTGGCGTTTTACCTGCCCGCCCTGAACTATGCGTTCGGGACGTTTTTGGCCAAAGCCTTTTTCGATCAGCTGCCGACGACGCTCCGGGAGGCCGCCATTTTGGACGGAGCGAAGGAGGGGTCCGTGTTCGGCAGGGTGTACCTTCCGCTGTGCACGCCGATCATCGCCACCATGGTCATTTTGCTCTTTTTGGGCGTTTGGAACGACATGCTGTGGCCGCTTCTGATCCTGAAAAAAGCGACCAAATACACCATCCAAATCGGCCTCGCGATGTTCACCTACAACAACGGCATCGACAAACAGCCTTCCATCATTATGGCTGCCACGACTGTAAGCCTGATTCCGGTCGTCGTCGTATATATGTTTTTGCAGCGCTACATTATCGAAAGCATCGCTTTGTCGGGAATCAAACAGTAAGCAGCGTTTTGAAGTGCTTCCATTCCAGGTGTGATGAAAAAGGGGGAACGGATTCATGAAAAAGCTTCTATTGCTTCTCATGTCCAGCCTGCTGACGCTTTCGCTTGCAGCTTGTTCGGGCGGATCGGATACGGACGTCACGGGCGGCGTGGAAATCAAGAAGGTGTCCGACATGAAAGGGAACGTCAGGGTGGCGTTGGCAGGATGGCAGCTGGACAACGGCATCAACGCGCAGACGGGAAACCCGACCATCGGGCTGAACGAGTATCTCGAGCAGACGTTCAACAAAATGTATCCGAACATTAAACTCGAGCTGTATCAAATTCCATGGGAAAACGTCAAAGCCAAACAATCCGCGATGCTGCTTTCCGGCGACGTGGATGTGCTGTACACCGGCGGAGCTTTTGCGTCCCAGTGGTACCAGGACGGATTGCTCCGGGACTTGGATGACCTGATCAAGGAAGATGCGAGCTTTGACCCGAATATTTACCTGGCAGGCATCATGAACAATTCCTACAGCACCAAGTCGCCCGACGGCTCGAAACAATTCGGCATTCCGGTGGCGCTTGGGCGCAGAATGACCATCTACGACAAAAAGCTTTTTGAAGACTGGGGAGTGGAACCGCTTTCCGCCAAAGCCGATCCGGCCGAAATTCTTGAAAAGGCCAAAAAAATGACCGGCAAAAACCCGAAAACCGGCGAAGATAACTACGGACTGTACTGGAGCGGCAACTCGCTCAACGGATCGACGTTCGTCGCGTTGACGCTGGCGTTTGGAGCCAAAGGCGCCGAAGGCACGTTAAAGGACGTCAAGAACATCAAATGGCATTTGAACACGCCGGAAATGGTGAAGGTCATGGAATGGCTGAAGGAAGCGGCGAAACTGCCGCCGGCCGGCTTCGTGAACGCCCAGGGCGCGGAGAACTTCGGGCTTGAACGCAACAATATCGCGATCGCGCTGGATTCCACCGGCGGCTCCACGATGAACGAATATTTAAGCAAGAAAAACAAGGAGCTGCTGGACCGGTTTGAGCCGGTCATGAACATGGGACCCAAAGGGGAAGGTTGGGTGGCGGTCGACCCGTTTGTCATGGCGAAAAACGCCAAGGACGTCAAAGCCTCCTGGGAAGTGCTCAAGTTCCTGACGAGTCCGATGACCCAGCGGTACATGTACGAAAATTTTGCGCTGACGCCGACGCTGAAAAATGCGGATTTCGTCTCCCCTGAAGACAAATACGTCAAAAAGGCGCTGGAAATCGCCGAAGTGGGCCACTCGGAACTCATGGACGAAGCCAACCCCTTCTACATGAGCGACATCGTGCCCGCGGTGAACGGATTCATCAGCAAAGCGGCCACCGGCAACGCTCCGGATATCCAGTCATTCCTGGACGATCTGCAGCAGCGCGCGGAAAAATGGTCGGCAAACTTGAAGTGACAGCCAAGGTGCAAAGCTCCCCGCGGAGCTTTGCACTTATCCATTTCGTTTTCGGGTGACGGGCGAGAGATGGGAGGAGGACTGAAGATGAAGAAGGGAATCAATCAATGGTGCTTCCCGCCGGGGACTCCGCTGAGCAAAGTGCTGCGCACCAGCTCGGCGGCCGGATTTGACACGATCGAGCTGAATCTGTACGCTCCCGGCGGCGTGGGATTGACGATGGATACGACGCCTGAAGACGCGAAAGCGCTCGGGAGGCTGGTCCGCAGCTATGGGCTGACGATCAGCAGCCTTTCGACCGAGATGCTTGGAAAATACCCGCTTAGTTCCCCGGACAAAGAAACGAGGAGCCTTGGGGTAGAATCCATCCGCAAGCAAATCGAACTGGCGCTGGAGCTTGAAGTCGATACGATCCTCGTCGTGCCGGGGCGGATCGAAGAAAACGTCTCGTACGAGGAAGTATGGGAGCGCTCGACGATGGCTTTGCAGCCGCTGATCGACGATATCGCCGGCACGCCTTTAAGCATCGCCATCGAAAATGTTTGGAACCAGTTTCTGTGGAGTCCGCTTGAAATGGCCCGCTACATCGACCAGTTCGAATCGGAGCATGTCGGGGCTTATTTCGACGTCGGCAACACGCTGGCCTTCGGAAGACCGGAACATTGGATCCGGACGCTTGGAAGCCGCATCCGCAAAATTCACGTGAAAGATTTCCGGACGAAGGTCGGCAATTACCACGGTTTCGTGCCGCTGTTATCCGGGGACGTGGACTGGCTGAACGTCCGCCTGGCTTTGAGCGACATCGGATACCGCGACAGCTTGACCGCCGAGCTGGAACCCTACGCAAGTTTTCCGGACCAGCTGATCTTTGACACGTCCCGCCATTTGGACGTCATTTTGGGCAAAAATCCGTATTAACACGCGAAAAAAGCGAAGGGGAGGCAGGCAAATGATCAGAATCGGCGTTGTCGGGGCCGGGATCATCGCTGCAGAGCATCTGAAGCATATTCAACGGAATGAATGGGCCGAGCTGGCGGCCGTCTGCGACGTCGCGCCGGCTGCGGCGGAACGGGCCGCCCGGCAGTACGGGGGAAAGGCGTATGATGATTTCGACGAAATGTTGGACCGCGAAAAGCTGGACGCCTTATTTATATGCGTCCCGCCGTTCGCCCACGGGAACATGGAAGAAAAAGCAGCGGAACGCGGGATTCACCTGCTCGTCGAAAAGCCGCTTGGACTCCGCATGGATGAGGTCCGCCGGAAAGCGGAAGCATTGGAGCAATCCGGGGTCATCACCGGGTCGGGCTACTGCTTGCGTTATATGGAATCCGTTCAGCGGGCCAAACGTTACCTGGAGGGCAAAGAGATCGCGATGGTTCGGGCTTACCGTTTCGGAGGACTTCCGCCCAATCCATGGTGGGTGGACCATGCCAAGTCCGGGGGACAGCTGGTGGAGCAGACGACGCACAACGTGGATTTGATGCTGTATTTGGCGGGCGACGTCCGCAAAATATCCGCCGACATGGGGCTGCTGCTCAGCCGGGACGTTCCCGGGATCACCACCCCCGATGCGGCTTCGGTCAACATGGTGTTTGCATCGGGTGCCCTCGGGCATATCGATACCGGGTTTTTTCCGCAGCCGGACGGAAGGTCTTCGCTGGAAATGATGGGGCGCAACTTCAGGCTGACCTTGGAAGGCAGCCACTTGACCATCACGGAACCGGATCAAACTTGGGTATTCAAAGGCCGGGGCGATTTTTACCAGGCGCAGGACGATGCCTTCATCCAGGCGGTGGAAACCGGGGACCGCAGCCTGATTCTCGCCCCGTACGTCGAGGCGCTGCGGACGCTTGAAGTGACGCTGGCCGCCAACGAGTCCGCCAAAACGGGGCTGCCGGTTATTTTCTGATCAGGCCCGCCGCGGAATCAGGTTGCCGCAAACAGGGGACCGTACGTGACCGTTTCATCCGCCATATGGGGTGAAAACGGTCTTTTTTTGTCTTTGCGTGGGAAGCGCAATTCGCGATTTTTCGGCAAATCGGTTAAACGGAAGCGCGTATGCCGAACATCGCCGAAAAATGACGGTACACTTATGCCCGATGCGAATTTTGCAAAATCATGACTTGTATACCGCGCGGAGAAGTAGGATAATCAGTTATAACGGTTTGCCGCAAAATACCATCGACATTTTTTTTGCTGCTGGAGACAAAGGAGAGAAACGAATTGAAAACGGAAACAAACAACATGGCGCCGCCGTACCGCGCCGACCAAGTGGGAAGCTTCCTGCGTCCGCAAGTTCTCAAAGAAGCCAGAGCCAAGTTCCAGGAAGGGCTGATTTCGAAGGAAGAGCTGCGCGCAGTCGAAGACGCCGAGATCGTGAAGCTGGTGGACAAACAGAAGGCGGTCGGCCTGACGGCCGTGACGGACGGCGAGTTCAGACGCACATGGTGGCATCTGGACTTCATCGAAGCCATCCATGGAATCGAGGTGTTTGATCTCGATGCTTCCGGCTTGTTCCATGGAGCCATGAGCAAAGCCAAAGGATACACGGTTGCTTCGAAGCTGGCTTTTCCTGCGGATCATCCGTTTTTGGAGGATTTTAAATTCCTGAAGCAGGCTGCGGGGGATCATGTGGCCAAGTTTACGATTCCGGGTCCGAACATGATCTTTTATTCCGGCGTCGTCAACAGCCAGAAATATGCCGATCACCCTGCATACCCTGCTTTGGAAGATGCCGCGAAAGACATCGTGCAAGTATACCGTAACGCGATTCAGGCATTTTACGATGCCGGCTGCCGCTACCTTCAGCTCGACGATACAAGCTGGGGCGCGTTGTTCAGCGACGCGTTTCGGGAGAAAATCAGGGCGAAAGGCTACGATCCGGATGAACTGATGAAAACGTTCGCCGATATCACCATCGAAGCCGTCGAGCAAAAGCCCGCCGACATGGCCATCACGATACACATTTGCCGCGGCAACTTCAAATCTTCCTGGCTGTACGACGGAGGTTATGAGCCGATTGCCAAAGAGCTGTTCTCCCGCGTGAACGTGGACGGCTTTTTCCTGGAATACGACAGCGATCGTGCGGGCGATTTCAAACCGCTTCGCCATATCCGGGGCCAGCGCGTCGTGCTTGGACTGGTCACCACCAAAACCGGCGAGATGGAAAATATGGAAGACATCAAGCGGCGCGTGCGGGAAGCGGCCGAATACGTGCCGCTCGAACAGCTCTGCCTGAGCCCGCAATGCGGCTTTGCTTCGACGGAAGAGGGCAATGCGGTCGCGGATCAGGACCAGTGGAACAAGCTGGGGCTGGTCGTTTCGGCGGCAAAGCAGATCTGGAACTGATTTTCGGCTGATCCTTCAGCGGCATGCAAACAACACGAGGCGCAAACATCTGTGCTTCGTGTTTTTTGTAGCGCCATTCAGCCGCGGCCGCGGCGGCCTTCGGGGCTTGCCCTCCGATGGTTTCGGCTCCTCAAAAAAAAATCTCCCCGGTACCGGGGAGAACAAATTCGATCAGATCAACGCGATCGCGAGCAGAGTAAACAAGCTAAGCGGAATAATCGCTCTGCGGTAACCCCATCCGTAAGGCGAAAAAGCTGAGGTTCGGACAGGCCCGTCTTGCTCGGTTTCCAAATACACGCGCTCCCTGTCGACCTTCACGATTTTCCCTACATGCACTTTGCCGTCAGTCGTTAATATGCGAACCTTCCGATTCATGCAATGCAAACAGTTATAATACGCGTCCATCATATCACTCCTTTGCGCTGACAAAATATCATATGAAAGAAGAGGATCTACGGAAACGGCGGTTATACCTTCCGCCAGCGGCGAAAAACGATTTCTAAACGATAGATTTTAAGGGTCGCGGAAACGGGAGGGGTCGCATGTCCCCGCGAATAAGCGCTGACCCGGCATGTAAGGTTTATTGCAATTTTGCGCTCCGTAATATAAAATGGATTTAAATTTTAAATCGGCGGGTGAATTTTGAAATTTATTTTTATCCTGTCGAAAATTTCATGATTTTTCTATTTTTTCAATTATATTGATTAACCTCTTGTTTTTATGTACACTAGCGATTGACGCAATTGGATTCTATTAAACTGAGATGAGTAGGGAAACGTATGTCAATACACGATAACATTTTGATTAAAATTCGCGAAATGAAAGACAGCCTGACCCCGGTCGAAAAAATGGTAGCGGAATACGTTCTGCAAAACGTCGAAGAAATCCCCCATCTATCGATCAAAAACCTGGCGCAGCTGACGAAAACAAGCGACGCGTCCGTGCTTCGTTTTTGCAAAACGATGGGATATTCGGGTTACCGCAGCTTTATCGTCAGCATCTCGGCGTCGCTTGGTTCGATGGAGGAGCAAAAGGATCAGTATACGGACATCCAGCCGGGAGACGACCTGTCCGTCATCATTTCCAACACGTTCAGAAACAACATCAAATCGATCGAAGACACGTTAAGCGTCATCGATAAGAACGAAGTGGAACGAGCCGTGCAGGTGCTGCGGAAAAGCAACCGCATCGTCTTTTTCGGCATCGGCGCTTCGGGTTTGGTCGGCATCGACGCGGAACAGAAGTTCTCGCGGATCAATAAGATGTGCCATACGTACACCGACGGGCACAGCCAGTTGACCGCCGCGACGCTGCTCGACAAAGGGGACGTGGCGGTGTTCATCTCCAATTCGGGCAAAACCACGGAAATTCTGGACTCGCTTGAAATCGCCAGAAAAAGCGGGGCCACCATCATCGCCATTACGAAATACACGAAAAGCGAGCTGGCGGACAAAGCGAATATCGTGCTGAATATTTCGACCCCCGAAGTGACGATCCGCAGCGGCGCCATGGGTTCGCGCATCGCCATGCTGACGATCATCGACATCCTGTTTGCCGGGGTGGCAAGCGCCGAATACAAAAACGTGAAAAAATATTTGACCAAAACGCATAACATCATCGCGGCAAGCAAACACCGCTGACCGATGCGATCCAGACACCGGCCTTTCGCCCGAAAGACGGTGTCTTTTTTTGTTTTCCGTTGAAGGTCCGCAGGCGTACAAGCTAAAATTAAACAACAATAATTTATTTTATAATAAAATAATATTTCAAAAACTGTTGACCAAAATGAAATTTCTCGTTAATATGAAATCAAGAAGAGGATTTGGCAAATATCAAAAGTGCGGTTTTGATACACATGATGTAGGGAAAGACCATATAAAAAGAACTACATATTGTGCCTTGATCCGTCTTTGGAATTTGCGACTTCCCAGAAATGAATATATGGATAGGAGGATCGCAATGGATGAGTATCTGGCGGGGCTGACAACAGAGGGTATCAATGAGCAGACTCGGATGATCGATGAATGCAGCACAGAAGAAATGCTTCGTCTCATGAACGAACAAGATGCCAAGGTTCCGGCCGCCGTGGCTGCGGAAATCCCGCAGATTTCGAAGGCGGTGGACGTTCTGCACCGCGTGCTTAAAAATGGCGGCAGAATGTTTTATATAGGAGCAGGGACTTCGGGCAGATTGGGCGTTCTGGACGCATCTGAATGTCCGCCGACATTCGGCACTGATCCTTCGATTGTGCAAGGTCATATTGCCGGAGGCGATGGAGCGCTGAGACTGGCTGTGGAAGGTTCCGAAGACAGTGCGGAGGAGGGGGTTGCATTAATCGAGCAGTGCGGGATCACGGACAAGGACGCGGTGATCGGCATTACGGCGAGCGGCAGCGCGACATTCGTCATCGAGGCGCTTCGGAAAGCGCGCGAGATCGGAGCGGCAACGATTGGCGTCGTAAACAACAAACCGTCCAAATTAGAGAACGTCTGCGATATCTGCATTGCGCCGGTGGTCGGGCCTGAAGTGATCATGGGTTCAACGAGGCTGAAAGCCGGAACTGCCCAGAAATTGGTTTTGAATATGCTCAGCACATGTACTATGGTTAAGTTAGGCAAGACCTACAATAACCTGATGGTAGACTTGAAAGCGAGCAACATCAAGCTTCGGGATCGTTCGATCCGCATCATCAAATCGGCAACAGGGGTCGATGACGCCAAGGCTGCCGCCTATTTAGAAAGCGCTTCCATGAACTGTAAGCTGGCGATCATGATGATCAAAACCGGGCTTGCGGCAGGTCCGGCCGAAGAGGCGCTGAACCGGGCCGACGGCAGCTTGAAAAAAGCAATCCATGAGTTCAATCAGGTCGTTTAAGGATTTGGCTTAAAGAAACAGAAGGTCTAATACGATTTATATTTTCAAGGAGGCTTGTTTTTGATGATGAAAAAGAAAATGCGCGTATTGGCATCCGTCTTTGCCCTCAGCATGGCCCTGACCACATTGTCCGCTTGCGGCGGCAAAGACGACAAAGCTGCGAACGTGGACGATCCGAACGCAAAAGACACCATCACGGCGCTTTTGCCGCCGGTATCGGCAAACTTCCAAGACCGTTTTAAAGATATGGAAAAACAATTCAATGAAAAATATCCGAACCTGACGCTCAAAATCGAGCCTGCCAGCTGGGAGGACATGACGCAAAAGCTGGACACGCAGGTCAATGCAGGCAGCCCGCCTGACATCGCATTTATGGGCTCCGACGGCATTTCGAAATATGCGCAGAATGACATGCTGATGGATATTTCCGATGTGGCCACCGAAGATATGCTTAAAGATTATGACGCTGCACCGCTTGAATACATGAAAAACGGCAAAGGCCTGTACGGTTTCCCGGCATACATGGAAGCTCATGCGATCGGCGGCAACAAAGAGTATTTAGAAAAAGCCGGCATCGACTACAAAAAGGTGCAAAAAGAAGGCTGGACCTTCGACGAATTCCGCGAAGCGATCAAAAAGGGCGTCGTGACTGAAAACGGCAAAACTTCCCGTTACGGATTCGTATTCGCAACAGCCGGCGTCACCTCCAAAGATTACCTCGGCATTCTCGTGAAAAGCGCCGGCATGCCAGCCGCATTCACGAAGGACCTGAAATATGCTTACACAAGCAAAAACTTCCTGGAAGTGCTGAAGGACATCCGCGTGATGATCGACGACGGCTCCATGCCGAAAGAGCTGAGCTCCATTGATGCCGGCAAACGCTGGAACATGTTCCTGACAGGTCAAACGATGATCACCGGTAAAGGCCTCGCCGTATTCGAAAGATCCGCGAAGCTGAACAACGAAAAGCTGAAAAACAAAGACGACAGCGCTGTCAAAGGTTCCATTCCTGTTGAATATGTCGTGCTGCCTGTGCCGTCTTTTGCAGGTGCACAAGCGCAAGCAAGCGTAGCGGTAGACGGTTATGTTACATTCCAAGGCACCAAAGATCCAACCGCCGCCCACAAAGCAAATGTGGTTAAAGCAGCAAACTTCCTGTCCAGCGGCGAAATTGCGGCGACGACCAACAACGAGCTGTATGTAGCCCAAATTACGGAAAGCGGCAGAAAAGCGGCCGAAAACATGCCTAACGAACGCGATCCGGATAACAAAGCAGCGGTGGAAGCGATGCTGAAAACAGCGGTTCCTGCCCGTCCTGATATCCCTACGGATCTTGGTGCAAAAGCCATCAAGCTTGAAGATGAAGTTATCGTGCCGAAACTTCAAGCCCTGATCGCCGGCGAAATCACGCCAGAGGCGATGTACGAAGCGGTGAAATCCGCTGCGGTTCAAGCCTTCGGCGAAGACGGCATCGTAAAAGACTAGAGAATACAATTGGAAGAAAGCCGTATGACTTCCATACGGCTTTCACCCAATTGCCTTTGAAAAGAAGTATGAAAGGGGTTTCGCAAGATGACTGAATATGCCAAACCGATCAAACGGCGAAAAATAAAAGGCGATGCAGCATGGGGATATGCTTTTATAGCCGTGGCCCTTTTGGTTTTTGCGATGTTTACGTTATATCCGGTAATCAGCGCACTCATCATCAGCTTTCAACAGTATAAGCCGCGGGGTTCGGAGTTCATCGGGTTTGACAATTATACGGCCACATTCAAGGACTCGTTGTTCTGGAAGGCTGTCGTAAACACCATCGTCTATACGGTTTTGACCGTACCGGTGTCGCTTCTCCTCTCTTTTGCGGTATCGATCATGATTCTGCCGCTGAAGAAAAAAATGCAGACGGTATTCAAGGCGGTTTATTACCTTCCGGCCGTCGCTTCCGGCGTGGCGTTGTCCCTCGTTTGGCTGTGGATCTTCGATCCGATGCCTGTCGGAATATTTAATAAGGTGACTTCGTTTTTTGGCCTCGGCACGCATAACTGGCTTGGATCCAGCGCCTATGCCATGTTCTCGCTCGTTTTGATGGCTTGGCTGTCCAGTCACGGCACGAGTATCATCATTTATCTTGCCGCATTGCTCGGCATTGATGGTAGTTATTACGAGGCAGCTGAACTCGACGGAGCTTCGTTTTTGCAAAAGCTGTGGTACATCGTTGTGCCTTGCCTGAAACCGACAACCCTCTTCCTGCTGGTAACGGGCGTCATCGGTTCCTTCCAGGTATTCCAGAACGCCTACCTGATGACGGGCGGGGGACCGGACAACGCGACGACGATGGTAGGTTTGCTGATCTTCAACAACGCGTTCAAATATTTCGAATTCGGCAAAGCCGCAGCGCAGTCGCTTGTACTTGCAGCCATTATTGCGCTCATTTCGGTCATTCAATTCAAATTCCTGGGCAAAGACGTGGAATATTAAAGGAAGGAGATGCAGCATTATGTCGCTTTATAACCCTCATGCAGGGAGACCTCAGCTCCGGCTCGCCAGAAACACGGTTCTGATCGCCATTCTTCTGGTATTCGCGCTGGCAACCCTGTTTCCGATCTACTATATGATTATTTCTTCCTTTGGTGAACCCGTTGAAGCCGGGGCCATGGATTACAGACTGATCCCGGGCAGTTTTTCTCTGGAATCATACAAATTTTTCTTCGAATTCAGCGAATATACCTACCGCTGGCTGCTGAACTCCTTGATTGTGGCAACCACGGTTATGGTCACAAACGTATTGTTCGCCAGCATGGCGGGATATGCGTTTTCGAAAATCAAATTTAAAGGCAGAGCGCTCATTTTCTCGCTGCTGCTGATCGCCATGATGATTCCTTATCAGGTGACGCAAGTTCCGCTCTATATTTTGATCGTCAATATTTTTCATATTCAAAACACGTATACGGCATTGATTTTGCCGGGTCTGGTCACCGTGTACAACATCTTTCTCGCAAAGCAGTTCATGAGCAGCATCCCGAACGAAATTTTGGAATGCGCCAAAATCGAAGGCTGCAACCAGTTCCAAATCTATTTCCGTATCATTATTCCGTTATCCAAAACGGTACTTGCAGTCATGGCCATTTTGACCTTCATGGACAACTGGAACACGTTCTTCTGGCCGTTCCTGGTCACCAACTCCATGGATATGCAGACGATTCAGGTCGGACTGAAAAACTTCCGTTTTGCGAACACGACTTATTTTGCGCCAATGATGGCAGGCGCGACCATTTCCGCGCTGCCGATGTTCATCCTGTTTTTCAGCCTGCAAAAATACTTCCTTGAAGGCGTTACCGTAGGCGCGGTAAAAGGCTGAACCGATGAAGCGCGAAACTTTGGATATGCATGCAAGCCGCTATGCCGTAGGACTTATGTCCGGCACGTCAGTGGATGGAATAGATGCAGCCGTGGTACGGATCGCGGACGGTCCCGGAGGGGAGATCGCCGTTTCGCTGGTTGCCTTTGAAAACAGGCCGTATCCGGCTGCCGTCAGGCAGGAGATTTTCGAGCTGTTTGATCCGGTCAAGGCTACGATCGACAAAGTCGGAAGCATGAACGTATTGCTGGGCGAGCTGTACGCGGAAGCGGCGCTCGCCGTCATTAAGGCGGCGGGGCTGAAGCCCGCGGACATCGCCGTCGTCGGCTCGCATGGCCAAACGATTTATCATGCGCCGACCGCAGAAAAGCGCCATGGACATGACATACGTTATACGGTGCAAATCGGGGAAGGATCGGTCATCGCCGCGCGGACGGGAATTCCGTGCGTGACCGATTTTCGCCCCGCCGATATGGCGGTAGGCGGTCAGGGAGCGCCGCTCGTTCCGTTCACCGAATATTTGCTTTACAGGGAAGCGAATCGCACCCTCCTGCTGCAAAATATCGGCGGCATCGGCAACATGACCGTCATTCCCGCCGGCTGCGCGCCGGAAGACGTGTATGCCTTCGATACCGGACCCGGAAACATGATCATCGACGGCGTCGTCGAACGCCTGTATCCGGGACAGCTCACGATGGACATCGGAGGGGCGATTGCCGGCCGGGGGACGGTCGACGAGGAGCTGCTCGTTTTTTTAGCCAAAGAACCTTATTATGCGCAGCCGCTTCCGAAATCCACCGGCAGGGAGCTGTTCGGCTCGGCCTATATCGAGAAGCTGCTGGGCATTGCTGCGCAAAAAGGCATGAAGCCGGAGGATGTGGTAGCTACCGTGACGAAGCTGACGGCCTGGTCGATCGGCGACGCATACCGCCGCTACGTCCAAGGCCGCACGCCGGCCGATGTCCTGATCGTCGGCGGAGGCGGAAGCTATAATCCGGTATTGGTCGGTTTCCTGCGCAGCGAAATGGAATCCATGGGGGTCGAGGTGCTGACGCAGGAGGAAGTCGGCCGCAGCAGCGACGCGAAGGAAGCGGTGGCGTTTGCAATCCTCGCCGATTATGCGATAAAGCGGAAGCCGAACAATCTGCCGAACGTAACCGGGGCCGCAAGGCCCGTCATCATGGGAAAAATAAGCTACTAAATCTCTGACAGGGGACGGAGGTGCCGCTGAGCATGATTGATGCCTGGGATGAAAAATATACGCAGGCGGTCATCGATTTGTGGAATCAAGAGGCCGTAAAAGACGGGTACAAGGAGCTGACGGAGCAAAGCTTCCATCATATTTTCGCTTCCAGCCCTTATTTCGATAAGCTGAACGCATTCGTCCTGATCGAAGACGGACGGGTGACGGGGTTTGCCTGCGGGTGTACCGGCGACGATCTTCCGCTGGGGCAAACGGCAGGGTACGTGACCTGCATCGTGCTTGAGGAGGCGAGCCAGACGGACGAACAGTACAAAAAGCTGCTGCAAGCCGTCGAAGGCCGGTTTCGGGAGCTTGGCAAAAAGCAGGCGGACTTCCTGTTTTTTAATCCGATGATGCTGCCGTGGTACATACCGGATACGCCGCGGCATGAACATAACAACGCCCCGGGCGTCCCGACGGGCAGCAGGCTGCATTCCTTTTTGCTTGGCGAAGGTTATGCGGAACGCGCCCAGGAGTGCGCGATGTATTTGAATCTCGGGCAGTTTTCCATGCCGGACGAAATCCGGGCGAAAGAGCGGAAAGCCGCCGAAGAAGGCTATCGGGTGGAACTGTTCGACGGCGCGAAACACGAAGGCGTGGCCGGCATGCTTCAAGGGTTAAACAACCCGTTGTGGGAAAAGGAAATCGGCAAGTGCACGTCGGAAGGCACGCCGGTTGTCGTCGCGGCGCACGGGCGCCAGGTGGTCGGTTTTGCCGGGCCGGTCATCCGCCAGGATAACGGGCGGGGTTATTTTGCCGGCATCGGGGTGCATCCCGAGCACGAAGGGCACGGGCTGGGCACGATTTTGTTCTTCAAGCTGTGCGAAGCGTTCAAGGCGATCGGGACCGATTATATGTCGCTGTACACGGGCAGCACAAATCCGGCCATCCGGATCTATGAAAAAGCAGGCTTCCGAACCGTAAAACGATTTTCTATCATGAGAAGGGAGTTTTAGGAATGAGCGAACAGAAATTGACGATTATGGCCATCGGCGGACATGTCGGGGATGCGGAATTGACGGCAGGCGGGGTGCTGGCCAGCCACTCGCTGAAAGGGGACAAGATCGTAACGCTTGCTTTGACCGCGGGCGAACGCGGCGTGCCGGCCGGGCAGGACATGGCCGAATACCGCCGGCAAAAGGTCAACGAAGCGAAAGCTTTTGCCGATATGCTCGGCGGCGAATCGATCGTATTCGATATTCCGGACGGCGAACTGAAGGATAACGAGGACATGCGTTTGCGCGTCTGCGATTGTATCCGCCAAGTCAAACCGAACGTGATCATCACGCATTGGAAAAACAGCATGCACAAGGACCATGCGATTACCCATAACATCGTCAATGACGCCCGTTTCTTTGCGGGACTCGCTTCCTTCGAAAGAGAGCTGCCGGCGCATTTTGCCTCCAGGCTGTATTATGCGGAAAACTGGGAGGACGCGGTGGACTACAAGCCGTATGTATACGTGGATTTCTCCCAAGAAGCATTCGACCTGTGGGTCAAAGCAACGGAGCAGCATTGGTTCGTCACGAACAGCAAATCGTTCCCTTACCTGGAGTACTACAAACATTTGGCAAGGGTTCGCGGGATCGAAGCGCGCAAGGAATACGCCGAAACGTTCATGGTTCCGGAAGAAACGAAACGCGTGCTGAAAAGCGATCTGTTGTAGGAAAAGGATAGAAAAAATGACTGCCTGCAGGGCAGGATTCGGCAAGCTGGCGCTTGTTTGAATTCTGCGAAGCCGCACCATTTCCGGACGGAATGGACTTTTGCGGAGCGGCAGTCATTTTTTTCAAAAACGACATGCGATAGGGGGAAGCAGCGATGATTTTGAACGGAATCGACACGGTCATGGAAGCCGCCCATGTATTAAAAGGAAAAAGACTTGGCCTGATTACCTCGCCGACCGGACTCAATAAAGACTTTGTATCGACGATCCAGATTTTGCACGAGCATTTTCATTTGGCGGCAATGTTTTCGCCGGAACACGGCGTGCGCGGCGATCAGGCCGCAGGGGCGATGGTCGAAACGTATTCGGACCCGATAACAGGCGTGCCGGTATACAGCTTGTACCGCAAGGACTCCAAACGTTTAAGCCAAGAAATGCTGGACGAAGTGGACACGGTCGTTTACGACATTCAGGATGTGGGCACGCGTTATTATACGTTTATTTACACGATGCTGTACGCATTGGAAGACTGCGCGAAAGCAGGCAAGGAAATCGTCGTATTGGACCGGATCAACCCGCTGGACGGCGTGACGGTCGAAGGGAATATATTGAAACCGGGATTCGAATCGTTCGTCGGCAATTATCCGCTTGCCGTCCGCTACGGCTTGACCGCCGGCGAGGTGGCGATGATGGCCAACGAGCAGAAGGGCTGGAACGCCAAATTGCACGTCGTCCGCTGCCAAGGCTGGGACCGCCGCATGTTGTTCCCGGAAACCGGGCGCATTTGGGTCATGCCGTCCCTCGGAATTCCACGGTTCGAATCGGCGCTTGTTTATCCCGGCACCTGCCTGTTCGAAGGGACGAACCTGTCGGAAGGCCGGGGCACGACCGCTCCGTTCGAGATCATCGGCGCGCCGTTCATCCAGGCCGAGCGGTTGGCCGACGAGATGAATGCGCAGAAACATCCGGGGGTCATGTTCCGTCCGGTGTATTTCAAGCCGTCGTTTTCGAAATTCCAGGGCGAGCAATGCGGCGGGGTTCAGCTCCACATTACGGACGTCCGAGCGTTCCGCCCGCTGGAAACCGGCGTCCGCCTGATGTTTACGATCAAAAACAACTATGAACCGTTTTCGTTCCTGCCGCCGGTTAGAGAAAATTCCAGGCCGTTTATCGATTTGCTTGGCGGAGACAACATGTACCGGGATGAGCACGTGGACGTTCCGGCGCTGCTTGAGCAATTCCGCGAAGAAAGCCGCCGGTTCGAAAAGCTGAAGGCGGAATACCATCTGTATTGATTCGATAAAACCTAGCAAATCCGAAAAGAAATAAAGGAGCCGGTATCCGGATGAGACAACTGACATTAAGAGAAAAAATCGGCCAGCTGATCGTGGCGGGTTTTCCAGGACCTGAGATTGATGAAGAAACGCAGCGTCTGCTTGCGGAATATAAAATCGGCAACATCATTTTGTTCGCGCATAACGTCGTCAACCGCGAGCAGCTGAAAGGCCTGTGCGCGGAGCTGCAGCGAAGCATTACCGAACATACGGGGCACGCGGCGCTGATCTCGATCGACCAGGAAGGGGGGCGGGTCACGCGCCTGCCGAAGGATGCCGTCAACGTGCCGGGGGCGATGGCGATCGCCTCGACGGGCCGCCCCGAAAACGCCTATGCGGCAGGACGGATAACGGCCCGCGAAATGCGCGCGCTCGGAATCAACTTTAACCTTGCGCCCGTGCTGGATATCAACAACAATAAGCAAAATCCGGTCATTAACGTGCGCTCTTACGGCGATACGGCGGAAGTCGTGACCGAATACGGGCTGCAAATGCTGCGCGGGCTCAAGGATGGCGGCGTGCTGGCTGCCATCAAGCATTTTCCGGGGCATGGCGACACGGCGGTGGATTCCCATTTGGGGCTGCCTTCGATCGACAAATCGCTGGAAGCGCTGGAGGAGCTTGAACTAAAGCCGTTTCGGGCGGCGATCGACAGCGGTGCGGAATGTTTGACTAGCGCACATATTTTATTTCCCGCTATCGAAAACAATCAGGTTCCAGCGACGATGTCGAAAGCGATCATTACCGACCTGCTCAAACATAGGATGGGTTATGAAGGACTCGTCATTTCCGATTGCCTGGAAATGGATGCGATCCAGAAATATTACGGAACAGCGGAAGGGGCGGTCGGAGCGCTGAAGGCCGGGGTTCACCTGCTTTTTATCAGCCATAGCGCGCAGCTCGTGAAGGATGCGGTCCGCCGGATCGAACACGCGGTGGAAACCGGAGAGCTGCCGGTTGACATCCTTGACGAAGCCGTGGAAAAGGTGCTGTTTTATAAGGCGAAATACGGGGTGGTAAAAGACGGGGAACTGACCGAAGCGGAACATGAGGTGAATCGGCGGGCGGCGGAAGCGATCAGCCTGGAGAGCATCTGCCATGTCGGCAGTACGCTTGTGCCTGTGCGGAAGGATGCTTCGGATACGATCGTGATCGGCAGCCTGCCATATCGCCCGGATCAGGCTTCAAGCAAGGCGAGCGCCGAATTGTCCTTCCCGGCGGAAGCCGCGGCGGCTTTGGGCGTCGAGCATGTGATGACGGACATCAATCCGGACGACGCGGAGCAAAAGCGGATTGCGGACGAAATCAAACATGTTCCGAACGTCATTATCGGCCTTTACAACGGATGCGATCATCAGGGGCAAATCGGGCTTGCGAACCGGCTGCTCCGGGAAGGCCACCGGGTAACCGCGGTGGCGCTCGGCAAGCCGTACGATTTGGAGCTGCTGGAAGCGGGCGTTTGCGGATTGGCCGCTTTCGAATATACCCGGTCGTCCATTCGTTCGGTCATCCGCATTTTAAGCGGGGAAGCAGCGCCGACCGGCAAGATCAGCTTGCGCAACTAAAGATCGGCCGCAGCCGTTGTCGAAAATCAAACGAAGGATGTGATGAGAACGATGAAATATGCGGCCGGCTTGGACGGGGGAGGCACGAAAACCGCCGTCACGATCGTGGACGAAAACGGCAGGGCGGTAAAGACGTTTGCCTCCGGCGCCATCAACTATAACGGTCAGGACGAAGAAAGCGTCGGCGCTTCCCTGCGGGAGATGATGGAAACCATCGGGGCGGCATGCGGAGGGCTCGAAAACTGCGGCGAACTATGCGTCGGGGCAGCCGGAGTAAGCAATCCGAGCGTCGTCGGCAGGCTGACCGGACAAATCCGGGACGCGGGTTATCCGGGAGGTTTGCACATCACCGGCGATCACGAGACCGCTTTGTACGGGGCCCATCAGAAAAATTGCGGCATGATTCTGATCGCCGGTACCGGTTCCATCGGACTCGGCAAAAACGAAGCGGGGCAATCGCATCGAACGGGAGGATTCGGGCACCTGATCGACGACGAAGGAAGCGGCTACGCGATCGGGCGCGATTTGCTGGCTGCCGTCGTGCAGGCGCATGACGGGCGGATTCCGGACACGATCATTAAAGAGCTTGTCTACGGGCAGCTCGGCATCGGAACGGTACAGGACATCGTCGGTTTTGTCTACGACAAAAGCAGAAACAAAAAAGAGATCGCTGCACTGGCCCCGGTCCTCTCCGAAGCCTGCGCGGCGGGAGACGAGGCGGCGCTCGATATCGCCGATAGCTGTGCGTCATCCCTGCTGAAGCTGGTCATTCCGGTGGCCGAAACGCTTTCGCTGCAGGAAGGCAGCCTTGCCATGGCTGGCAGCGTGCTGCTCAAAAACGGCTTCGTTAGAACGAAGTTCCAAGAGAAGCTTCGCGCGCGTTACCCCAAGATGGAGTGCATCACGCCCAAAAGCGATGCATCCACGGGAGCTGCCTTGATGGCGTTGGAACGGATGCGTTCGAAACCGTGAATGCCGGCCCGGGACGGAAAATCATTTCCGCCCGGGCTGTTTTTATTAGAAGAGAGTCGGCTCGGAAGTTTTTACGTACATGGCTTGCGTTCCCGTGAGAAGCGTCGAAGATCTGCCGGAATCGATTGCGGCCAGGACGATTCCAAAAAGGGAGTACGTGGTCGTCGCCCATAAAGGCAAGCTGGATTCTTTGGGCAATGCTTTTGATCATATATACGGAAGCCGGCTGCCGAAATCCGGATATGACCTGGCCGAGGTCCAAAAAATCAAGGATTGACAGGACAATGTAAAAGGCTGCTTTGCGTATTTCCCTATGATGAAATAGGTGCATAGGCTGGAAGTAAAGACAACTTCAGGCCTATGTTTTTTTTGGCCAAAATGCGGCTGCGGTCCAGCCCCATACCGAAAAATTCAGGATATAATTGGAAAAAGTCGTGAATAGCCTGATGATGGATGCGTACGGCTGGTCGACGCGGCAAAAACGTCTCAAGCGAATACGCAGGAAAAGGAGTGAAGGCAAAACATGCGAGCTGTTTATAAGAAAACCGGCGCCGGATTGCTGCTGTTCTTCGCGTTGCTGCTGGCAACCGGTGTTTGGGGAATGAAGCAGGCTTATGCGGCTGCGGCGGCACCGATCAAGGTGGCGGTCGATACGCAATGGGTATCCTTTTCGGTCGATCCGCTGCTGGACGGCGGTTCGACGCTGGTCCAGATGCGCCCTTTGTTTGAAACGATGGGCATTGCATTGACATGGAATCAGCAGAACCAAACGATTACGGGACAAAAAGGTTCCATGTCGTTCACTTTGAAGGTAGGCAGCACAAAGGCCGTTTTAAACGGGAAAGAAATCAAGCTCGATAAGCCCGCCCGGGTCGTCCGAGGGAATACCTTGGTACCGCTGCGGTTCGTGGGGGAGGCGACGGGCGGTTTAGTGGTGTGGGATCCCAAAAACCGCGAAATCACGATATTTTCAGAGCAAATGCTGAGCCAGCTTGGCCTCACCAAAGAGCAGGCTGCGGAAATACTCGCTAAAAACGGGGACATGACGACATCGAACCCGCCGAAGGATCCTCCCGGAACGGGACAGACCGGAAGCGGCGATGAAGAAACCGCTCCGGCTTCCCCGGTCAAGCTCGACAAGCTCCAAGGCATGTACGTCGGCATGCGGCTCGATCCGGGAGGTTACGAATGCGGCGGTGCATGCTGGGATTATTACACGTTCCTTCCGGGGCAAAAAGTCGTCGTAGGCGAGCCCGTCTCCGGCGGGCCGGAAACGATCGACTGCTCCAGCTCCAAGCAGGCCTGCAGCGCCTACAGCATCAAAAATAACCGCCTGACGTTAAATAACGGCAAGTCCTATGCGATCCGGGTGTCGGCCAAAGGAAACCTATTCATCGAGGACGTTCAGCTGGAGCCCGTAAAACCCGTCGCAGCCCATTTCAAGCTTAGCGGCAGCTACGTCTACCGGGGTTATTCGGGCATGGCCGGCGCCAATTCGGCCTCTTCGGCTTGGGAAGAGTGGATCACCTTCCAAACGGACGGCACGTTCAAAAGCGACAATCTCGCTTTGGGGACGCTGGATACGGGGGCAGGCACAACCAATTCCTCATCGGGCGTAAGCGGCACGGGAACGTACGACATCTCGGGCAATACGATCACGCTTAAATTTTCCGACGGCAAAACGGAACGTTTCGTGTTTTTCGTCCACGCGGGAAAAGACGGGAAACCCAACCCGCAGGACATCCAAATCGGCGACCGCAATTTTTACGTGGATAACGATTGAAGTATTGAACGCAGGGACAATTTTGGAAATTGGAGGCGAAGGCAGCCTTTGGGAGACGGAGGCTGCCTTCGCCTGCATCGGGAGCACCGGTAAGGTTTCGCGTAAGAATGAGCGGTAAAAAAACTGGAGGTGGGGTCGGATGATTACGATCGGAACGGCGCGAAAACGGGCTGCCGAGTGGGTCCGGGAACATGCCTGCATGCAGGCGGGTTATATTGGGGCCTATTTCAGCGGCTCGACGGTGGGAAGGCCGGAGCAGGAGGCGCTGCCGACGGGTTCGGACGTCGATGTTGTCGTGGTCCTCAGTGGGGAGACGGTTCCGCCGAAGCCGGGAAAGATGATTTACAAGGATACCCTGATCGAGATCACCTACCTGCCCTTCAATCAGCTGGCTTCGGCGGAACAAGTGTTAGGCTCCTACCATCTGGCGGGCAGTTTCCGCCTGCCTGCGGTGATCGATGACCCGAGCGGATATTTGCATCAGCTGCAGCGGCAGGTTTCCGAAAAATTTGCGGATGAAAAATGGGTGAAACTCCGCTGCGAGGAGGCGTGGAATCGGGTGGACCAAGGGCTAAGGTCGCTGAATCCGTCAGCTCCTTTGTTCGAGCTGGTTATGCCTTGGCTGTTTCCGACGGGGGTGATGACGCATGTCCTTTTGGTCGCCGCGCTCCGCAACCCGACGGTAAGGCTGAGATATTTGGCAGCCCGCCGCGTGCTTGAGGACTACGGATTTGATGGTGCGTACCCGGAATTGCTCGGATTTTTGGGATGCAGCGGCTGGACCGCTGGATTGGCGGAGCGTCATCTGGAAGGGCTTGAACGGTGTTTTGAGGCTGCGGCCGCCGCGGCCCGGACGCCGCTAGCGTTCAGCTCGGACATCACGCGCGGGGCAAAAACGATTGCCATTGACGGCAGCCTTGAATTGATCCGAAGCGGAAATCCCCGCGAAGCGGTTTTTTGGATGGCGGTCACGCATGCGCGCTGCCACCACATTTTGTCGATTGACGCGAAGGCGGAGGTACGCCGCGCGAACGAACCTTTTTTTGCCCGTTTCCTGGCGGATTTAGGCATCCATTCGAGCGGGGATTTGCTTAGCCGCGCCGAAGAGGGGTTGCGTTTTTTGCCGAAGCTGCGGCAGATCGCCGAAAGCATCATGCATGCGAACCCGGAAATCACGGGCAAAGAATAATCGTCAATACCACTCTGATGATGTTCTATGGGATTGCTGGGACTCCGGCAGTCTTTTTTTATTGCCGATTTCATAAATACGCAATTTCAAGGGATATGAAGGGATGTTATCTTCAGGAATTTGTGATAACAGGCTGGATTCGATAAGGGGAGAGCTTGCAATTACCTGTTTTCATTGGATTTCGGAATAAGAATGTATGTTCTTAATTGGGTCTTTAGAGGGTAGGGACAGCCGCAATTATTAGGTATGATTTAGATATGAGGGTTAATATCATAAATTTGGTTGATCTGTAAACAGAGCGATGGTGGAGGGGAAACGTTTGATTGAGATCACGGAAACTTGGATCGACTCACTTGCGTCGAACAGCGCTGCGATAAAAAACGGGAGAGATCTGAATAAAAAAGGGAAGTTTACCGGGCTGCACCGATCCGAAGACGGTCAGGTGCTTTTTGGGGAATGCCAGGGAAGCGGGAAAACGCCTTATACGCCTTCGGCCGATTTTGTCACACCGGATAAGCCGGTCATGCGATGCAGCTGTCCGAGCCGGCAGTTCCCTTGCAAGCATGTCCTGGGCCTGCTCTACGCTTATGCCGAAGGCAAGCCGTTCGCGGCGGCGCAAATCCCGGACGATCTGGCGGCCAAACGGGAGAAGGCGGAGAAACGGGAAGAGAAAAAAGCGAAGGAAGCGGCAGCCGGGACGCCGGCCAAACCGAAAAAAACCAATAAAGCGGCTTTGAAGAAAAAAATCCTGGCGCAGCTGGAAGGCTTGGAGCTGCTTGAGAAGCTGACGCATTCGCTGATCCGCCGCGGCCTGGGCACCTTGGACGCCAAAGAGCTTAAAGCCGTTCAGGAGCACGTGAAACAAATGGGAAGCCATTATTTGAGCGGCGCCCAAATTCAGCTGCGCAAGCTTCATTTGCTTTTATCGGCGAAGGAAGACCGGGAAGACGCGTATTCGCGGGCGGCGGAGCAGCTTGCCGTCATCCATGCCTTCATTAAGAAGGGCCGGGCCCATTTGAACGCCAGGCTGGAAGATCCGGAGCTTGCGCCGGACCATGAATCCACGATCGAAGAGTGGCTGGGTCACGCATGGCAGCTGACGGAACTTAAAGAGGCGGGGCTTGCCGTATCCGATGCGGAACTGATCCAGCTTTCATTCATCAGCTATGACGACGTTTCCCGCCAGGAATTCGTCGATTGCGGTTATTGGATGCAGATGGACAACGGGGAAATCCACTTCACGGTCCAGTACCGCCCATACAAAGCGGCAAAATTGATGCGGGAGGACGACAGCTTTTTCGAGGTGGCCGCGGTGCCGGAGCTTTACCGCTATCCCGGCGACCTGAACCGCAGGGTCCGGTACGAGTCCTTCGCTTCCAGACCGCTTACGGAAAGCGACATGGGCCGGATTCGCCGGCACGCCGCCGCGTCTTATGCCGAGGTCGTCAAAAAGGTGAAAAACCAGCTTAAAAATCCGCTTGGAGATCCGAATCCCGTCGTGCTGCTCCGTGCGGAAAGCATCGTGACCGATTCGAACGGCCGGATTTTCATCGTGGATGCCCAAGGGGAAACGCTTGAGCTTCGCGACGTGCTCGAAGACGGGACCGTTCACCTGCTGAAGTATTTGGCCGAAGAACATTTGCGGGACGTTGCCCTGCTAGGGATGTTTAACCACGAGATGCGGAGCGGAAGACTGGTTGTCCAGCCGCTGAGCATCGTCAACGAACGAGAGCTGGTACGCTTGCTTTACTAACGAGCCGAATGGGAGGAACATGCAAAAATGAGCCAAGCATTGCTGATGGAGCTGAATGAAGAAATCCGGCGCCTGTATATCGCGGGGAGCGATTTGGCAGCCGGTGATTATAGATTGAAACGGCTGCTGCCGTCCTTTGAACAGCTGGGGGAGCGGGCCCCGGTGTTTAAAAAGCTGGCCGAAGGCATCGCCGCTTTGATCGACGAAGGCGCAGGGACGGATACGGCCCGCCGGTTGCAGGACGTGAATCTTCTGCTGCAGTCGGTGCTGCGCACCCAAGGGAAAGGGGCCGCGGAGGGCGAAACGGCTCCGCTGCGAACGCAGCCCGTCCGGTTGGAGGCGAATCTTTCTTACCGCAAGCTTTCCGCGGTCCGCACGGCGCTGACGACACGGGGCGGCGGACGCCACGAAGTCATCGTCGAAGCGTTCCGCGAAGGGCTGTTTCGCGATGTTCGCCTGGTCCCGCTAGCGATCGAAGCGTTGAACGATCCCTATGTGGAGATCGCGGAGTTTGCCATGAACGACATCTTGCCGTCCTACGGTCCGGACATCGTGCCGCATCTGCTCGAAAGCTTCCGGCCTGATGGAGGCAAGCTTGAGGCCCGCAAACTGACCGTCATCGCCAGAAACGGCGGAAAAGACGTGCTCGACGTCGTTTATGAAGCGTCCGTCTCAGGTTCGGACGAGGTTCGCACGACGGCCATCCGGCTTTTGGCGGGCCATCCCGAATATGAGCAGGCGCTGCTGGATTTCAGCCGCGACAAGAAAAAGAGCATCCGCGAAGCGGCTTTTCAGGCGCTTGCGGCCTCCGACCGGGAAAGCGCGGCCGAACGTTTATACGAGGCTTTTATGGGAAAAGACCGCGAGACGGTCTCGTCGTCCGTCATGCAATCCCGGTCGGAGCTGCTGAACGGCTGGCTGGTCCGCGATTTGTCGGAACTCGTGACATCGGTAAGGGAAGGGACCCCAAGCCAAGAGGAGATGGCAAACGTCTGGAACGAGGTAAAACGTTACCTCTGGGCGCTGCATCAAAAAACAAGCCCCGAACTTGGCCGGCTTTATATGGATGTGATGAGGAATTACAAGCTGTACATGTATAAACTGGGCTGGGCGTTTTTGGCTAACGAAGCGATGGCGTACATACAGCATGAGCATTCCGAAGAAGGACGGCAGCTCGTCCGGGCGGCGGTCGAACTCGACTTGAAAAAACATGCCCAAACGGCTTCGTTTGCCCGCGATATTTTCAAAAAAGCGCTGCCCGTGCTGCCTCCGGAACGGTTGTTTGAAGCATTCGGGAGTATCCTGGAGGAGCGGGCGAAAGCCTCGTCCCTGAGCCGGAGCGCCAACTTTGCCAAACAACTGATGGATACGATCGAAGATATGGTAGTCATCCGAAGGTATCGGGAAATCGAACAAAGCTGGTCCTACGGCGAAACGGGATATACCTACCATGTGGAGATGCTGCCGCAGGAGGAGATGGCCGGCAAGTGGGATCCGCGCTGGCTCGATCATTTCATCGCCCTCGACCGCCTGGCGCTGGTCAGCGCGTTTGCGCGCCCGGGACACGCGGAGGCGGCTTCCTATTTGCTCGATAAGCTGAAGCGATCGCCGGAGTTCCGCAACCGGTTTGCGAACTTGGCCGTCATGGGGCTTGTTCGCGCAGGCGTATCGGGAGAAGAGCTTCATGAAGCGCTGGTTCGGGCCGTTGAAGACGACAGGAATACGGAATGCCGCGAAATCGAGCCGTTCCTTTTCGATCAGCTCTGCCGGCTCCCCGCGTCGTACGCGGACCGAATCCGAGCGGCGTTGCCTAAATTCGGGTCCGCGAGCGCTGAACAGCTGGAATACGTTTTGAAAACGATGGAGTCATCCAATCGATCATAAAAGGAGCGAATAGGCAATGAGTAACGAATCCACGATGCAGGACATCATGCGCAAGCCTGCGGAGCTTTTATACCAAGATGAGCTGCAGGCTTTGATCCGCGAGGATCAGGGGAAAATTCCGGCGGGGTGGCAAATGTCTCCGCAGTCGGTGCTCAAGTTTATCGTCGGCGGGACCGCCGGCAAGCAGGTCATCACGCCCAAATACATCGGAAACCCGCGCATCGTCGAAATGGCCATTGCGACGCTGGTCACGGACCGGGCGCTGCTGCTGATCGGCGAACCGGGGACCGCCAAATCGTGGCTGTCCGAAAACCTGGCCGCCGCCATTTACGGCAACTCGGGTTTGGTGGTGCAGGGGACGGCGGGAACGACGGAGGAGCAGGTCCGTTATTCCTGGAACTACGCCATGCTCCTCGCCCAGGGGCCTACGCCCGAAGCGCTGGTGAAAAGCCCGATCATGCGGGCGATGGAGGAAGGCGGGATCGCACGTTTTGAGGAGATATCCCGCTGCGCGTCCGAGGTTCAGGATGCCTTGATTTCCATCTTGTCGGAAAAAACGATATCGATCCCTGAACTCGGCAAGGAGCTGAACGCGCGCAAAGGATTCAGCGTCATCGCGACGGCGAACACCCGCGACCGCGGCGTCAACGAAATGTCGACGGCGCTGAAGCGGCGGTTTAATATGATCGTTTTGCCGGCGCCGGCGGATCTGGAAACGGAGATGGAAATCGTGAAAAAACGCGTTTCCGAAATTGCCGCCTCCTACGACCTCCAGGCGGCGGTTCCGGCGGACGAGGCGCTGCTCAAGGTCGTGACGATCTTCCGGGAGCTGCGCAGTGGCATGACGCTCGACAAAAAAGAAAAGGTCAAATCACCGGCCGGGGTGATCTCGACGGCGGAGGCCATTTCGCTCCTCACCAACAGCATGGCGCTGGCAGCCAGCTTCGGAAGCGGCCACATCACGGACGGGGATCTGGCTGCGGGCTTGCAGGGCGCGATCGTTAAAGACGACGACAAAGACCGTCTCGTCTGGAAGGAATATTTGGACAACGTGATGAAAAAGCGGGGAGCAAGCTGGAGAGGCCTTTATGCCGCCTGCAAGGAGATGAATTCATGAAGACGGCCCGCGGCGCTGGCGTGCACATTTTCGGCGTCCGGCACCTGTCGCCGGCCGGCGCTTATCATGTCGCCGACTTTCTCGATCAGGCACAGCCGACGGCCGTGTTGATCGAAGGCCCCTCGGACGCCACTGCCGAAATCGCGCATTTGACGAACGCATCGACGAAACCGCCCGTCGCGATGCTGGCCTTTACCGAGGAGCTTCCGGTCCGTACCGCTTTATGGCCGTTTGCGGCATATTCGCCGGAATATCAAGCGATGCTGTGGGCACGGAAACATGGGGCGTACTGCGCGTTCATCGACTTGCCTTCGTCCTCCGTGATCGGACTGAAGGATATCCGTGGTTCGGCTGCGGCAACTCCTGCCGGCTTACGGGAAGACGAAAATTCCGACTTGCCGGCTCCGGCAGAAACCGCCGGCCGAGGCGCCGAAGGGCCAGAAGATGGACGGTCCGACGCGGATGAAGGAAACGAAATGACGGCATCGTCTCTATATGATCGAATCGCGAAAATATCAGGGGAGCCTGATTTTGACACGTACTGGGAGCGGAATTTTGAACATAACTTAAGCCCTGACGCGTACCGCCAAACGATATTGGCTTATTCCGAACGCATGCGCGAGCTGACGGAGGAGTCGGAGCAAACGTCCCGGCGGGGGGAATACGCTTATAACGCGATTCGCGAAGCCTATATGTGCCGGCAGATCGCGGATGCCATCGCGGCTGGGCACAGCCCCGACCGGATTGTCGTCGTTTGCGGGGCTTACCATGCTTCCGCCCTCGGCGACCTTGCCAATGCGATGAGCGATGAAGAGATGAAGCTCCTTCCTTCACGCAAAACGAAGCTGACGCTGATGCCGTACTCGTATTTGAAGCTGTCGTCGTTGACGGGTTATGGGGCAGGAAACGTCGCCCCGTACTATTTTGAGATGATGTGGGAACATATGCGGCGCGGAACGCTCCAGGAGCTGCCGCATCGTTATCTGGCATCCGTCGCCGCCGATTTGAGATCAGCGGGCACGCACCGTTCGACGGCCGAGGTGATCGAAGCGGTCAGGTTTGCGGAATCTTTGGCGGCCCTTCATGACGGTCTCGCCCCGACGCTCATGGACCTGAGGGATGCAGCCAAAACGCTGCTGGGCCGGGGGGAGTTGTCCGTGGTCGCCGAATCGCTTGCGAAAGCGGAGGTGGGCACGGCGATCGGATCATTGGCCGAGGGCGTCAGCCAAACGCCGATTCAGGAAGACATGAACCGGCAGCTCAAACGGCTCAAGCTGGAGAAGTATAAAACGGCGGTTGCCGCCGACCTTACTTTGGATCTGCGGGAAAACCGGAGAGTGTCTTCAAAGGATGCGGCGTTTCTCGACTTGAACCGATCATTTTGGTTCCACCGGTTATCCCTGCTCGGCATCCATTTTGTGAAGGCCAAAGCCAGGGGCGAGGAACAGGCGGCCTGGGCGGAGCATTGGATCGTTCAGTGGTCGCCCGAAGTGGAAATCGAAGTGGTGGAATCGAATTTGCTGGGCGAAACCGTGGAAACCGCCGCGGCATTTGTTCTGCAGCAGAGGCTGGAATTCTGTTCCACGATCAAGGAGGCATCCGAGCTCATCACGGCGGCATATGAATGCGGCATGATCCACCAGATGGAAGCGGGCCGGTCGGCGCTTCAAAAGCTGGCCGTGCAGAACCAGAACGTCGCCGAAATCGCGGAGGCGGCGAGAAAGCTGTCGCAGCTCGTCCGTTTTGGCGGCGTGCGCAGAATCGATACGGCCCCGCTCGTCCCGCTGCTTCAGCAGCTGTTCCTTCGCGCTTGCCTGTATTTATACGAGGCAAGCCAGTGCAATGACGAGGCAGCCAAGCCGATGGCCGCCGCGATGAACGAATTGAACCACATCGCTTCGGAACATAGCGGCGAGGTCGATGACGGGCTTTGGGTTCGGGAGCTGGCCAGACTGTCCGACCGGGACGACGCCAATCCCCTGCTCTCGGGACTGGCCTGCGCCATGCTGCTGGAGCGGGGCGAGCTTTCGGCGGAGCAGTGCGCCGCGGAGGTGTCGCGGCGGCTGTCGCCGGGAATCCCCGCCGAACTGGGCGCGGGATGGTTCGAAGGGCTAGCGCTGCGCAATCGTTACGCGCTGCTGTCGCGCATGAGCTTATGGCAGCAGCTTGACGAATACATTTCCACGCTGGAGGATGAGGAGTTCAAGCGTGCGCTCGTATTTTTGCGCCGCGCATTCAGCGCCTTCAGCCCGAAAGAAAAAACAATGGTTGCCGAACTGCTCGGAGAGTTGTGGGGCGTCGAGCCGGAGCAGGCGGCGGAAATCGTCATGGACGATCTTAAGGAGGAAGAAGCCCGGATGCTGGATGAAATTAACGATTTTGATTTCGAGGATTTTTAGGCCATGGCCGACACCGTAAATCGTCAGCCGTTATCCCGTTGGCGGCTTATTCTGGGCGAAGCCGCCGAAGGGGAACTTAGCCGGTATGGCCAAAACGGCATGTTGGAGCTGAGCAGCGACGAGTTGATCATGGATCGGGCGCTGGCGGCCATTTATGACCGGACGGAAGATGGAGGAGAAGGCCTGCCGGGTGCCGGGTCTGGCGCCCGCGGCGCGGGAAGGGGGAAATCCGCTCCCCGGCTGGCGCAATGGCTGGGGGACGTGCGCACGTTTTTTCCGGAGGACGTCGTGTCCGTCATTCAAAACGATGCCATGGAGCGCAAAGGTTGGAAGCAGCTTTTGTTCGAGCCGGAGGTGCTGGCCAGCGTCAAGCCGGACATCCAGCTCGTCGGAACGCTGCTTTCGCTGAAAGGGAAAATTCCGGAGCAGACCAAAGACACCGCCCGCATGCTTGTGCAGGCAGTGGTGGACGAACTGGTGAAACGCATGAGCCATGAGCTTCAAAGGGCGGTCACCGGCGCGCTGAACCGGAGGCGGCATACGCCGCTGCCGTCCCTTAGCGGGATCGACTGGAAACGGACGATCCAGCGGAACCTGAAGCATTATGACGTCGAGCGCAAACGGATCATACCCGAAAAGTTTTATTATTTTGACCGGGCGAAACGAAACAAGGAATGGACGGTTATCGTCGACATCGACCAAAGCGGTTCGATGGCCGAATCGGTGATCTGGGCGTCGGTGATCGGCTCTATTTTTGCCAGCATTCCTGCGCTGGATACCCGCGTTGTCGTGTTTGACACGGAGGTCGTCGACCTGACCGAGCAATGCGCCAGCGATCCGGTGGATATGCTGTTCGGCATTCAGCTTGGCGGCGGCACGAATATCGACAAATCCGTGGCATACTGCGAGCAGTTCATCAAGGAACCGAAAAAAACGCTGTTCATCCTCATTTCCGACCTTTATGAAGGCGGCAACCAGTCCAGGCTTATCCGCCGCATGCGGGAGATGAGGGAAGCCGGGGTCAAAACGCTCGGCCTCCTCGCTTTGTCCGATGAAGGCAAACCGTTTTACGACGAACGGCTTGCGCGGGTGTTGTCCAAGGACGGGACGCCTTGTTTTGCTTGTACGCCTGCGATGCTGCCGCAATTGGTGGAAGGCGCTTTAAAAGGGCAGGACTTGGCGGAGCTGGCAAAGCGGCTGGATACCCAAGGCAAATCGGGCGTTTAACATTGCTGCAGCAGATGCGCCTCTTTATCTTTTATAAGCGAAGTGAACGGATTTATTAAGCTTTGGATTGGACTTCCTGCGTCCCTGTAGGGTTATAATGGAGAATGGCAGAGTTGATGAACATTTTCTAGGGCAGGAGGTAGGTACCATGAATTACGCACCGGAAATCATAGAACGCAGTCACACGGATCGGGGAGATATCCAGCTTCAGAAAAGGGAAAATCACTTTGAGATCATCTACAACGGCACTTTCCTGATGGCCACGTACAACGGAGAGTCGGAAAGGCTGCTGGTGAGCAGCGCGCTCCGCCAATGCCCATATCCGCGCAAAGTGCTGATCGGCGGGTTGGGGGTCGGGTTTTCGCTGGAAGAAGCTTTATCGGATTCGAGAGTGGAGCAGGTGGATGTCGTCGAGATTGAGGAAGCGATCATTCGTTGGAACCGGAAGCATTTGGCTCCGTATTCCGGCCACGCGCTGGATGACCCGCGCACGAATGTGATTCATACCGACCTGGTAAAATGGATGAATGAAACCGATGCTTCCTACGATGCCATTTGCCTCGACATTGATAACGGACCGGATTGGACCGTGTCGGCGTCAAATACGGGACTTTATTCGGAGCAAGGCATAAAGGCGGCCATCCGGCTGCTTCGTCCGCATGGCGCCGTATCCTATTGGAGCGCCGGGGCGTCGCCGGAATTCGCTGAATATTTGAAACGGTTTTTCCATGACGTCGAAGCACTGCAGATTCCCCAGCAGCGGGGGGAACCCGACTATGTTTATTTGGCTTCTTCGCCAAAAAGCATACATTAACCCGTGTTTCTTCTCTCACTCCAAACGGTTTTGACACCGACACGGCGGATACCGTGCTTCATCATGCCAAGGGCGGCATTTGCTTTTGCAAGGCAACCGGCGGCAACATTGGCTTTTTGATGGATGGGAAAGTTTGGATAAAGTTTTTCGCATGAAGGCAGGATATCTGCCTTTTTGCGTTTTTAGATACCAAAAGCAGCAAAGGACGATTATTCCAGCCGGATCGAAGCCAACGCAACTTGTGGCCGCATCCGACCGCAGCTTGTTTTTTCTGGACGGCGGCAAAAGGTGATGTCGGTTGAAGAAGATGACGATACGGGGCTTCGGGGCGATCTGTATGACGTCAAAACGCAACAATTGCTGAAAAAAGTCCCGCTTCGTTCCAACCTGCATGGACAGCTTGTTTCAACCTATCAAAATGGGCGGTTGATTCTTGTTACCTTGGATGACAGCGATCAATTAAACATCCATGCGATCGATTCCGAGGGAGGCGTCAAAGAGTTGGCCCAGAAGACGGTGGAGCTAGCGATCATTATCCAGTATGCGGTGGCTTAACGAACGAAAAAAATCATCTGCAGAGATCTTGTCTGCAGATGATTTTTCATAGCGCATCGATCTAGGTTGCTTGGTGCATCAATGTTCTGCGCCGTGATCCAGCGGAGTGACGATGCCTGTGCCGGGAGCGGCCGAAACCGGAACGACGCTGATGACGGACAATACAAGAATGGCGGACAGGATAAGCTTTTTCATTCAAATCACAACCCTTTCCATAATATTGGCAATATGCAAATGAAATGTGTCGACTTGTTCCGGACTTGCAAATGGTCGAAGGGACTCAAAATAAACAATGGCCTGCTTATAATACTTATCGTTTTCCGTCTTATCGGTAGAGGTAAGCAGTCTTAACGTGTAATCGATTGCGGCGTTGTAATCGGCGTGGGCGATTTTGTACTTGATGATCCCGAGCAGGAAGTTATGGAGGTATGCGGTGTCGATCACGCCTTGCGAGCTGCTGTGAAGCAGGTCCGAGATTTGCCCGGAGAACAACGTAAGTACATGATCGATATTGAGACTGAATTTGTTGGCCGTCTTCAGGATCGACATCAGTCCGGGCAGCACTTCCTTGGGGTTGCGAAGCAGAAATTCAACGTAGTGCGGGAGGATGTCGCTTTCGCCTGAAAGCAGCAGCACTTCCAGCCTGTTCGGCTCGGAGATGAACTTGTAGTAGCGAATTTCCTGCAGCGCTTCCTCGTCCAAAGGCTGGAACCAGCTTAAATCGGCATACTGGTCGATGCATCGCAAAGCTTCGCCGTAATGCTCGAGCTCCTTGTAAGCCAGGCCTTTCATGAGTAGACTATATCCATAGTAATAGACCAGATGGCGGGAAGGCTTCAAAAATTGGTCAGAGGTACCTTGTTGATTTTCATAGAGGCTTTGAACCCGCTTGTAAAGCGAATCCGATAATTCCAATAGCTTGTCCCATAATTCGAAGGAGTAAGTCATTTTCAGCATTTTCGTGACCACGTCAAGGTCCATCTCATCGATTTCGATGAATTCGTCTATTTCGACTTCACCTCCTAATAATTACAAGATTTGTATATATAATACTAAAAGCGAGTCATAGGGTCAATAAAAATGTGAAAATAAGGAAGAAAATATTGAAACATGGAAATCAATGGGGGGGAAATCCATATGGACGCTTCATCTGCTATACAGTTATTACAATGCCATGCTTTTGCCCATGAAAATGTGCGGCACCATAAAATGACGTACGGTTTTCTCGGAAGTTTGAGGCCGTTCAGCGGGGAACTCCAGGAGAGCTATTTCCATGAACTCATGGCTGTTGTGCGCGCGCTTTCCGGAGAGCTTGGCAAGCCGGCGTTAAACCGGGAGCTCATCGCCTGCTTGTGGAGCATCACCCATTTGGCCCGGGCATGGGCGGTGGAGCCGGACGGAGTTTTGCGCCGCAACGGCCTGATTGCGGACGAGCAGGTCGCCCGGATGGAACGGTGGCTGGATCTCATCTCTTACGCGGTCATGATTTTGCTGGAGAACGGCGGCGAAGAAGAAGCGTTCTGGGGTTACCGCGAGTATATATCGGAACAGTTGGATCCCCTCATGGCCGAGCTCGATGTTTTGCTAAAGGAAAAAGCCGCGGACGCCGACATTCAGGAGCTGCATGCAAGCTATCAGCAACGCCCCGGAGCGGATGAACAGCAATTGGCTGCGTTCGAGGCGAAATTCGGGCTGCTGCCCGAGGATTTCCGCGCTTTTTATCGCCGGAAGGACGGCAGCGGGTATGCGTTTCACGTTTTGTACCCGGGCGATGGCGAATCGGATGAGGGCATGCCGTTTTATTTGATGTCCTTGGACGAAATCAAAGAGACCAAAAGCTATTTTTGCGAACGGGACGAATTGCTGGCAGAGCATTATTCCGAAGAGGAGGTCCGAAAGCTGGATCCGGAGATCAAACCTTTTTTATTTCATGAGAAATGGCTGCCGTTTGCGACGATGGCCGGGGGCTCCGTTTATTTGATGCTTGACCTCGATCCGTCCGAGCAGGGAACCTACGGGCAAGTCATCAGCTACGTGCATGATCCGGATTTTGTTTATTACGTCGCGGATTCCTTCATGGAATTGTTGAGGGAATCGAACCGGAATCTTGGCCTGATGGATGCCATCGAATATTAAGGCCCGCGGGGGAAAGGGGAGCATTATGAGCGGAAAACGCATAAACGGTCTTGCCGGTCACCCAACCGAAACCGATCCCGGAAAAACGGCCGGCTCCGTGTTGACAGACAAGCTCCGGCGTCTTCCCGACGCGCCCGGCGTATATATCATGAAAGATGCCCGCGGCGGCATTTTATATGTCGGAAAGTCCAAGCATTTAAAAAACAGGGTGAGTTCGTATTTCCATCGCTCCAAGTCCCATGCGCCCAAAATCAAAAGGCTCGTCCAGCATGTACAGGATTTGGAGATCATCCGGACGGATACCGAATTCGAAGCTTTGCTGCTGGAATGCAGCCTGATTCATAAATTCAAGCCGATGTACAACCGGAAAATGAAAAACCCTGCTTCGTACGCATATATCGTCATCCCGGCATCGGCGGGGCTGCGCCATTTCGAGACGACCCGCCAGCCAATGGCGGCTCCGGGAGACGAAGTGTTTGGCCCTTATCCGGCAAGCGAACTTGCGGTCCAAAAAGCGGTGCAAACGATTTTGGAATCCTTCAAAATCGCCTGCAGTCCCGCGGCAGCGGCAAACGCGCCCTGTTTGAACCACGACATCGGTCTGTGCCTGGGCATGTGCCTGGGCGGTCCGAAGTTGGCGGAATACCAGGAAAGGATGGACCGGTTTATCGGGATGCTTAAAGGCACCGACCGGAGCCTTTGCGATGAGGTGGAGCGGGAAATGGCGGCGGCAGCCGAACGCTTTGATTTTGAAGCGGCTGCCCGATACAGGGACGTGCTGCAGGCGATCCGATTTTTGGAGCGGAAAGAGAAAATCATCGGCTTTGCCGGAAACAACCCCAATGTGCTTCTTTACGAACCTGTGGACCAAAACGCGATCAAGCTTTTTCTCGTCAAGAGGCATACCGTTCTCTTTAGCCGGGTGTTTTCCATCGGAACCGAAAAGGAGGCGCAGCGGCTGGAAAAAGAAGCCAACGTACTGGTCCAGGCTTATTTCAAGCAAAAGGAGTGGGCGTTTACGTCGGAAGTCGGCAAAGACGAGATCGACGAAGCCCAGATCCTCTACAGTTATGTGCAGGCCCATCCCCGCCAAGCTTTGCTCATCCCGGATGAATGGCTCGAATCGGAATCGTCGTCGGCATTAGCCGATGCTTTGCATTCATTAATGTCGGGCATACCTAACGGGATGGACGAATACGATGATGGATAACCCGGTTGGAGGTGAAGCGGCTGCAGAGCATTGTAAAAGAGCAGTCGCGGGTCATCGAAACAATCCGGGAAGTGGTAAACGGACCAAACCAGAAGGGACAAACGGCCAAAAGAAAACGGAAAGTGATTCCCCTGACTCCCTGGCAAAGGGGCAGGGGACGCAGTTCTTTACAGAATAGGAGAGAAAACGATTGAAAGAAGTCATCGTGGATAAAATTCATGAAATCGAACGGGAGCATCAGGTCAAGATTTTGTTTGCGGTCGAATCGGGAAGCCGGGCTTGGGGCTTTCCGTCCCGGGATAGCGACTACGACGTGCGATTCGTCTATATCCATCGGCCGGAATGGTATTTGTCCATCGACGAGAAACGGGACGTCATCGAGGTGCCGATCAACGAGCAGCTGGACATCAACGGCTGGGATATCCGGAAAGCGCTGAAACTGTTTCGGAAATCGAACCCGCCGCTGCTGGAGTGGCTCGGTTCGGATATCCGGTATTACGAAGCCTACGGTTTTAAGGAAGACATGCTTGCGTTAAGAGACCGGGTGTTTTCTCCAAGGGCTTCCGTGCATCATTATTTGCATATGGCGACGGGAAATTTTCGGGGCTATTTGCAGGGGGAGCAGGTGAAAATCAAAAAGTATTTTTATGTGCTCAGGCCGATTCTAGCCTGCAAATGGGTTGAAAAATACAACGCGAACCCGCCGATTTTGTTTCAGGACCTGGTCGGCGATTTGGTTACGGAGCCGGAGCTGAAGGCGGCCATCGAAGATTTGCTGAAGCGGAAAATCGCCGGCGAGGAATTGGACCTCGATCATCGGGTGGAGGTCATCCATGAGTTCATCGAAAAGGAGATCGAACATTTGACGGCTTTTGCGCGGTCCGCGCATTCCGAGCTTGAAGATCCTACCCTGATGCTGGACGAGCTGTTCCGGAAATATTTAAAAATCGTATGGAATTTCGGATGAACATAGGAGCATAGGCAAGGGCGAAGCGGCCGGTCTTTAGGGATCGGCCGCTTTTTTTCGTTCTGCCACGCCTAAACTTGCGAATATTGATGCAGCAGCGTTTCAGCATGCGTCCGGATCAAGTCGATGACTTCCTGCGGTTCCAGCACTCTGGCTTCCTTTCCCAACCCGGCGAAAAAAGCGGCCGTATACCCGACGTCGCCGCGGTCAATGACCGTATCGATTTTGCCGGCCGCCCTGTTTCCAATCCCTTCCCCAAGGGGGACCGGATCGCACCAGGGGTAGCTTTGGCATTGCCGCATGCCCTCTTCGGTCAACTCGACCACCAGTCGGACAGGGGAAGATACCGTATAATTTTCAAGCCATTCCATAAGTCCGGTATGCACTTCATAGGTTTCATCCGAGATCTGAAGCGATTGGATCCGGTCTACGCGAAACAGGCGCACGTTGCCTTTGTCCACGTCGCAGGCGGGCATATACCATAATCCGTCATTGGCGTATACGCCGATCGGCACGGCATTCCTTGTTCGGGCTCCCGATTTGGAACGGTACGTCATGCAGACGATTCGGCGCTCCACGGCGGCTTCGATGAGTTCCTTCAAATAAGGGGCTTTGACGCTTCGTTTCGGATTCCAGAAAGACAGCACATGTTCTAGCCGGTTGATTTTCGGTTTCACGTCCGCCGGCAGGAGAGCAAACAATTTTCTCGATGCGGAGTCGATGTCGGCATCAAAGGGCAGCGAATCGTAATGCCTGAGTGAGCGGAACGCGAAAAATATGGCGAGCGCTTCGTTTTCGTCAAACGATACCGGCGGCAGCATCCGGTTGTTCAACGTCCGGTACCCGCCGTTTCGGCCCTGCTCGGTATAGACGGGAACGCCCAATTCGCTGATTTCCATCAAATAACGATGAGCCGTCCGGACGGATACCCCGAATTCATGGGCGACGTCCTGGGCCGTAAAATGGCGTTTGGAATTGACGTACATGATGAGATCGAACAGCAGCTTGGTTTTGGACATGATCCCTCTCCTCCGGGTGGCATTTTGTTTAAACTAGACAGCTATTGTCATGTTTAAAGTATATGCTAGGACTGATAAAGGATCAAAGGACGAAAGAGGAGGACAAACGATGAAAAGGCATCGACCTGACGAACAAGATCACATCCGCATCGTCGGAGCAAAAGGGAAAAATTTAAAGGATGTCGACGTATCGGTTCCGAAAAAACGGATCACGGTGTTTACCGGCGTTTCCGGTTCCGGCAAGTCGACGCTTGTTTTCGATACGATCGCCGCGGAATCGCAGCGCCAGTTAAACGAAACTTACTCGAGTTTTGTGCGCCACCGGATGCCCCATTACGGGCAGCCGAATGCGGATGCCATCGCCAATTTGCCGGTAGCCGTCGTCATCAGCCAGAAACGGATCGGCGGGAATTCGCGTTCGACCGTTGGGACCATCACGGATATCTACTCGCTGCTGCGGTTGTTGTTTTCCCGGATCGGAAAACCTTTCGCCGGCGAAGCTGAAGTCTTTTCGTTCAACAATCCGAAAGGCATGTGCCCGAAATGCGAAGGGCTTGGGACCGCCAAAGAGATCGATATCGACCAGCTCATTGACAGGGACAAATCCTTAAACGAAGGAGCCATTCGTTTCCCGACGTTCAGGCCCGGCGATTTTCGCTGGAAGCGTTACGTTTGCACGGGTTTGTTCGACAACGACAAAAAACTGAAGGATTTCACGGAGGAGGAGTGGGATACGCTGCTGTACAAGTCGGGCTTCAAACCTCCGCATCCGACGGAAGGATGGCCGCCAACCTCTACGTACGAAGGAGTCGTTCCCCGAATCGTTCGCAGCTTTCTCAGCAAAGATCTAAGGGATGCCGAGCTGTACAAGGAGGATATCGAGCGTGTGGTCAGACGGGGGACGTGCCCGGCATGCGGCGGCGCAAGATTAAATGCCGAAGTGCTGAAATGCCGGATTCAAGGGAAAAACATCGCCGACTGCACTGCGATGCAGGTCAGCGATCTCATCGATTTTTTGGGCATGATTCATGATCCGATCGTCTCGACCATCGTCGAGGCGCTGAGGTTCCGTTTGCGGCAGATGCTTTTCGTCGGGTTGGGATATTTGACTTTGAGCCGCGAAACGGCCACCTTGTCGGGCGGGGAATCCCAGCGGATCAAGATGGTCCGCCAGCTCGGGAGCAGCCTGACCGATCTTGCATATATTTTTGACGAGCCCAGCATCGGCTTGCATCCGCATGACGTTCGCAACATCAACGAGCTCCTCAAGCAATTGAGAGACAAAGGCAATACCGTGATCATCGTCGAGCATGATCCGGACGTCATTCGGATCGCGGATCATGTCATCGATATGGGGCCAAGGGCGGGCATCCACGGCGGGAACGTGGTTTACGAAGGGGATTTCCAGGGGCTGCTGGCGTCGGATACGCTGACGGGGAAATTCCTGAAGGAGAAACCCGCGCTAAAACAGGCAATCCGATCCCCATCCGGGTGGCTGTCCATTCAGGGCGCGAACCTGCATAATCTGAAAAACGTCAGCGTCCGCATTCCCCAAGGCGTCATGACGGTCGTAACGGGCGTAGCCGGATCGGGGAAAAGCACGCTCATCAATCAAATCCTCCCCCGGTACGCGCCGGATGCCGTCTATGTCAATCAGGATGCGGTGCATGCCTCGAGCCGTTCGAATCTAGCGACGTTCACGGGCATGTTCGATCTCATTCGGACGCTGTTCGCCAAACGCAATCGGGCGGATATTTCCCTATTCAGCTTCAACTCCCGGGGAGCTTGCCCGGAATGCAAAGGGACGGGGCTCGTAACGACCGACCTGGCGTTTATGGATTCCGTGGAAACGGTATGCGAGGTTTGCGGGGGACAGCGGTTTAAAATCGAGGTGCTTTCCTATACGGTAGACGGGAAAACCATCAGCGACGTGCTTCGCATGTCCGTGGAAGAAGCGGGTAACTTTTTTGCGGAACCCGATATCCTGGCGATTCTGGCCCGTCTCCGCGAAGCGGGAACAGCCTATTTGACGCTTGGCCAGCCGCTCAGCACATTGTCCGGAGGGGAGCTGCAAAGGATCAAACTTGCAAAAGAGATGGAACGTCAAGGAGGGATGTACGTTTTGGACGAGCCGTCGACGGGGCTTCATTTGTCGGATATCCGGCAGCTGATGCGGATGCTGGACCGTTTGACGGATCAAGGTTGTACCGTGGTGGTCATCGAGCATCACCTCGACCTGATCAGCAGGGCCGATTGGATCATCGATATGGGACCCGGAGCGGGACAGGAGGGGGGAGAGATCGTATTTTCGGGGACGCCGGAAGACATCCTTGCATGCGAAAGATCGGTTACGGGGAGGTATTTGAAAAAATATCTTCAAGATGGACAAGGCGCAAGCGGTTCGGGGACTCCGCCCAAACGATAGGGGTTAGCCCGCGGGAACCCTGTTTCGACACGTTGGGATCGCCGCCGCAGCCGACGCCGGCAGCTCAGGGCCGAGCAGAACCGTGACGACCGTTGTCGAGCGAAAAGCCGTCCTCATGTTCGATCGCCAGCGTCAGATAATTTTTTAATACGGCAGCGTATGTATCTCTTTGTTGCCTCGTCGCGTGCGACCTAAAAACTTCAAACAACGCCACCGATTTCTTGAAATGCTTGTGATCCTCGATTTTATCGGCAAATATCAACGATTTTATCGTGTAATGGATGGCTTCTTTATAGTTGCTTTTTTTCAAATGGTAGATCGAAATCAAATACAAAATCGAAAGATAATAGGAGCGGTCGGTCGGGTTCAGGTCCCGATGGTTCATTTTTTTGATGTATTCGAGCAGGGGGTTCACGATGGTGTCGACGTCAAGGTCATGTTTGTTGGCGCATTCCAAGATCGTGACCAGCCCGGGCAGCGTTTCGGAAGGATATTGATGGATGAACGATGCATACTCTTCGATGCTATCCGTATTTCCCGACGAAATTTCGAGGGTATACGAGTTGGCCTTGGCCAAAAAGCTGAAGTCTTCGATGATGCTGGCGTTGCTTTTGCTTCCGTCCGAAAACAGGCTTAAATCCCGGTACTGATCGATGCATTCCATCGCTTCTTTATATAGTTTCTTCTTCTGATAGGCTACGCCTTTCATCAGGTTGCTGTATCCCAAATAATAAACCAGCGGCCGTTCCATGACGGGCTTGGGTTGATCGGAGTCTTCCCTGTAAGGGCCGTACACTTTATCCAGCAGCTCATCCGCCAAAAGAATAAGATTGTCCCAGTTTTCAAAAGAAAAGGCCATACGAAGCATAGTCACTAATGTGTCTGCGTTGGTATTCATTGCGGATGCCCCTACTCCCATATGTGTCTCCTCCCTTTATATTCCATAGGTTGAGTGTATAGATAAATTGCATGGTGGTCAATTATTTTCACCTCATGCCGAAGGAGATCAGGGGAGCAGAACAAGCCGCTTACTTGGAAAAAAAGCAGGAGCGCCCGATGGAATTCGATCCGCTAAGCATAATGGCGATGCAGACGCCGGGAAGGGCCTCATGCAAAGGCATTCCCCGTCAAAGATTGTTTGCGCAAATAGGCGTAGCTGCCGATCACGCCCATATACATGGGCCGGATCAACTTTAAACCGCGAATGATGAAAAATGGATCGGGTACAGTACGAAGTATGCATGATGAGGGAAATGAGAGACAGCATGTGATAACCCGCGCACCGATCCGATCGCCGCCCATCCCGAAGGGGGATGCAAACCGCTGCAAACGGCGGCAAGCTGGCTGGATTCGGCGAACCAAGGAGCCTTTCTATAGCCGGAACAAGCGGCCTCGGGCATCAAACCAAAAGCTTGGACGTTTCCGAAAGGTCTCCCCGTTTCGCGTATTCCGTAGGGGACATTCCGGCGAGCTGTTTGAACATGCGGCAAAAATAGGAGGTATCGTAATACCCCAAATATTGCGCTATATCGGCAACCGTCATGGTGGAGCCGAGGAGCAGGCCGCAGGCTTCGAGGATGCGGAGCCGGTGCATGTACCGGATCGGGGAGTGGCCGCAAACCTCCTTGAACATGGCCGTCACGTAGTTGGGAGTAAGCCCGACGAGGCCGGCCAATTGTTCGATTTCGATCTGGTCGCGGTAATGCGTAAGTAAATGCTTTTTTATCGTTTCGGCATATTTCAGTTTGCTGGGCGTTAACTCCGGGGATTTTTCCATCTCGCGGGCAAGCGTGCCGACCAACTCCTGAAACAAGCCTAAACAGATGAAGGCGCGGTAGCTTTTGCCGCCCCTCATTTCCTCGTGCAATCTCTCGCAGAGGTCGAAGACCTGCAAGGGATCCGGCATGCGGAATTTCGCAAACCTCGCCTGATCGAGAAACGGGATTCCGGTTATCGGGGCGTTGTCGTAGGCGAACAAAATCGTGAATTTTTGATGGGCCGTCCCCATCCAATTACCGCCGGCCCGGCGGGTGGACTGCGGAATGAACAACGCATCGCTTCGTTCCCCGATCACTTCCTCTCCGTTAATGTCGTACCGGACTTTTCCTTCCTTCACGATCGAAAGTACGTTGTAAGGGATCGATTCAAGCTGCGTATGCCAGTTCGGAATATGGTTGTCGAAGTTTACGTTGATCAACTGGAACAAGGTAACCGCCCCTTTCAAGCAAGTTCTATCCCAAACCCTAACATAAAGAACATGGACCGTAAACATTCTTTTATTGTCGATGTCGGGTCCTCATGAATTATAGAATTGTACAATTAAAAAGGCATGTTGTTCAAAATCGTGAAAGCAGGGCGGTTGTTTTCGGCTAATGGCAATTGAGAAATAACTAGCGAATTGGCCTGCGTGCAGCAGGCTAGGGAGCGCGGGAATCATTCCAAATCATTGGAGGAATATACATGACGATCACGTCGCCTGTGGCCTATAATTTTTCTACAAACGGGGAGAGGATGGATGGAATGAAAATCTTATTGCTCGATTTGGATTCGACGAGACCGGATCATCTCGGATGTTACGGCTATCACCGGAATACCTCGCCGAACATCGATAGAATCGCCGCCGAAGGCGTCCGGTTCGAAAACTACTATACTTCCGACGCGCCTTGCTTTCCGTCTCGGACGGCGCTCATGACGGGGCGGTTCGGCATTCATAACGGGGTCGTCGGTCATGGGGGAACGGCGGCGGACGTTAGGCATGAGGGGGCCGACCGGGACTTTCACGATAAATTGACGACGGAAAGCTTTCCTGCGCTGTTCCGCAGGGCAGGCATGAAGACGGCGCTCGTCAGCCCGTTCGGAGAACGGCATTCGGCCTGGACCTTTTACGCGGGATTTAACGAAATCTATAATACGGGCAAATCCGGCATGGAATCCGCCGAAGAGGTGACGCCCACCGTTTTGGATTGGCTTGAGCGCAATGCGGATCAGGATGATTGGATGCTGTACGTAAACTATTGGGATCCGCACACGCCGTACCGCGCTCCGGAATCGTTCGGCAATCCGTTCGAAAACGAGCCGCTGCCGGCTTGGATCACGGAAGAGGTGCTGGAGCTTCATAAGAAAAAAGTGGGGCCGCACGGCGCCAACGAAATCAATATGTACAACAGCGACACGCTGCCCAAATATCCGCGCCATCCCGGCGAAATTCAATCGATGCGCGACCTGCGGAGGATGATCGACGGCTATGATTGCGGAATCCGGCATATGGACGATCACGTCGGCGCCATTTTCCGGCTGATGGAGCAAAAGGGGATTATGGATGACACGGTCATCATCATTACGGCGGACCATGGGGAAAACATGGGCGAGCTTGGCATCTACGGGGAGCATGGAACGGCTGACCAGGGGACTTGCCGCATCCCGATGATCATCCGGTGGCCGGGCATGCAAAAAGGGCTCGTCGATACCGGCCTCCACTACCATCTGGACCTGCCTCCGACGATGGCCGAACTGCTAGGCGTCTCCCCGGCGCCAAGCTGGGACGGCATGAGCTATGCGGGGACGGTCGCCCGCGGCGAACAAACCGGACGCGACTTCCTGGTCGTATCGCAGTGCGCCCATGTCTGCCAGCGGAGCGTTCGCTTTGGGGACTGGTTGTACGTTCGAACCTATCATGACGGCTATCATTTATTCGATAAGGAGATGCTTTTTAACATCGCCGAAGATCCGCATGAGCAGCATAATCTTGCCCGGCAGCGCAGGGATCTGTGCAAGGAGGCCGTTTATTTCCTGAATGAATGGCATGACCGCATGATGGAGACGATGAAGTTCGACGTGGATCCGCTCTGGACGGTTATGAAGGAAGGCGGACCGTACCATGCCAAAGGGCATTTGCCTATGTATATTGAGCGGCTGAAGAAAACCGGCCGCGGGGACGCGGTAGAGGAGCTGATGAAGCGCCATCCGCGGGAATTCGCCTAAACAAGGCGCAGGAAAACAAGTCACTTGACCGTTTCTTTCGGACAAGTGACTTGTTTTTTTCACGCATGGCTGATGATTCGCGTATACATGAACTATCAGACGATATTGACGCCGGCACTAGCATATCCGGCAACCGTAGTGACGAGCGTCGTTCCGGCTGCCGTTGCCGAAAATACCATCAACAGCCGGGTTTGAGGCGCTACCGGAATGTTCAGGCCGGTCGTAATGCCATTTGAAATGGTGCCGAGGGCCAATACCCCGGTAAGCGGAGGAGCCAGAGTTACGGAAGCTCCTGGGATGGCTGTGAATATATTGTTTGGCGTCGTCGAACTATAGAGCTGCGCCGTGATGGTAACGGTCGTTCCAAGCAGGCTGAGGGCTAGCGTGGTACTGAAGTATGCCGCAATCGACGTGATGGTTCCTGCGCGCGGAACGGAGAAGGCAAAGTTCAACAGCGTGCCGCCTGCCCCTGTCAGGTCGATCGTCGTTCCGGCCAAGGTGACGCCGGCAACCGAGTTTCCGAAGCCTACAAGGCTTGTAGTGCCGACCAAGCCGCCGGCAATGGTAGTCAAAATTGCAGGAATACCGGAAGCGAAAGGAATGATCGCGCCTCCGCCCGCAGGTCCCGTGGCTCCCGTCGCGCCGGTTGCTCCCGTTGCCCCGGTAGCACCCGTCGCGCCGGTTGCGCCGCCTGCTGGCCCTGGTGCACCGGTTGCACCTGTGGCGCCGGTAGCTCCGATAGGTCCGGCGAGTCCTACAGGCCCTTGGGGTCCTGCCGGTCCGACCGGTCCTTGCGGTCCGACGGGTCCGATGGCGCCGACAGGTCCCGGTGCTCCGACCGGTCCTTGCGGCCCTTGCGGTCCGACGGGTCCTCTGAAGCCTACCGGTCCTCTAGGACCTCTTTTGCCGATTTTTCCGCGGCAGCATACAAGTTTTTTTCCATCTATGCACTTGCGCGAAATTTTACGGATTTTGGGTTTGACGACATGTGGCTTATGGTCTTCTTTTTTACAGTGACTCAAGTACAATCGCCTCCTTTGGGTTTGGTTTACTATACGTTTGCGGGTACCGAAAGGTATAGACGATTGACGAGGGGTAATAGCGGATTCTTCGGCATCTATCCAAACCGGCGATGCCGAATGACGTATGGAATAGCGGGCCGACTGGCGGAAATGGCGGCTTTTTCGGCCTCTCGAATGTCGAGGGGCCGTTTAAATTATGGGCGGCGATTGCGGCCGGATTCCGGCCGAACATGAAACGAAAGACCATCCGGGGCTCCGGAATGCGCCGGTTAATCCGCTTTGCAGAACTCCCTGATCAGCTGCTCTTTGATGTCGGAAACGGGGTAATGCACCGGATAGGTGGAAATCATCAGCATGATGCCCTGCGGGCCACGTCCTTTTAGGGATTTATTGATCACAATGCACTATATTTTAAGACTGAATGTTTAGTCAAAGAAAAATAAATCGAATTTTGCTTAAAGCGTGTCACAGGATTCCATATGCAACGTTCGACAACGAAACGGCAAAATCGACAAAAACCGGCGGATGGGCGGATGTATCCATTGTAATATTTTGCTAGTTGTCCTATGATGTTCTTAATACTGCATGGGAGGATCGAACTGAAATGAAGAAGTCCATCTTGTTCTTGGTGTTGCTGCTGGTGCTGCTGCCTTACCAAAGCGCATTTGCGGCAAGCGTATCCACCGCGACCGTGGAGAAACTGTATTTCGAAAATTATAAAAGCAAGGTCAAAGAGGTGAGGGAAGCACAGAAGGCCCTTTACGGTTCGCTTTGTTCGGAAGTGCCCGCTTTGACCGCCAAGGCGAAAGCTTCGGCAACGCAGTATAACAACCTTGTCAAAAGTAAGGCAGGCAAGGAGGCGATGTCCCAAGCGAAAGCGGTGCGGGATCAAGATAAAAAAGCGCTGCTGGACGCCAAAAAGGCCTGCACGAAAAAAGTGAACGATGCCAAAAAGCGCAGCAGCCTCCAATTGAGGGAAGTGGACAAGTACAAGCGGGATTTATCCGCAATGATCAAAGCGCACTTGTCAGGAAAGGATCAGATGCGGGAGGACGAATTCAGCAAAAAGGTTCAGGAAGGTTTGACCTACATAAACGACAAGCTCGACAACATCGTCAGGGAGCTGAAAAACGCCCGTTAACGGGCCGCCCGCTTCCCGGAAGCAACCAAAAAATCCTCTTTCGTCCGTATGGGCGAAGAGGATTTTTTATCGTATCCGCATTATTTTGTGGTCAAATTGATATGGTCGAGGTCCGTGCTGCTGTTGAAAATGAATTCCAGCTTGTAATTTCCGCGGTTATAGGTCAGTTTGGTTTGCGTCGTTTTGCCGTTTTTGAACGTGGACGTGGAACTTGGAGCGTACCAGTGCTTTTTAAGCATGCTCATGGTGATGCCGCCGATATTGGTTTGGCGTTCCACGTTCGTGCCGAAATAACGGATTTCGCGGATTTTATTTTGTTTATAGGAAAAGGCGAAACCGGGGCTGCCCATATCGGCTCCGTACAAATCGAAAGCCCCTGCGTTTTTTCCGGGAAGCGTAGGCTCGCCGATCTTTTGGATCACGTCTTGCCGGGTGCTTTTTCCGACGGTAAGACCGCTCACGTATCCGGGAAATTGCCCTTTCAAGGCAGGCTTGTAAAAGCTGTTTAGGGTTTTAAGCGCTTGCTCGGCGGCATATCCGTCGGCACTTGAGGCTGAGGCGGCTTTTGCTTGCTGAACCGTATAAACGCCATCTCCGCTTCCGAAAGCTCCCAAGCATACAGCTCCCGCAACGGTAAAGGCCAATATGGATTTTTTTATCGTCTGATGGATCATCGTTGTTCCTCTCCTTTCGAGTTCTACTAAATCATAAGAGAGCCGTTGAAATTTTTGGTTACGAAGTCATGAAAATGAAATTTCAGTTTTGACACCCGAAGAAAGGGGCTTGGCGCTTCCCGTGACGCATTTGCGAATCGGGGCAAGCATTGCGATTTGGAAAATTCCTGCAAAGGTATCCCGTTCCGCGTCAATTTCCCCTTCCCCCGCGAGTTGCCGTCAAGATATATGAAAAACCTAATAAATTTTTATTTTTTGTATATTTTCCATATAGAAGCATTCGTGATAGCATCGAGATAGGCAAGGAAGGGAGGGAACGGGATTGTACCGATTTTTGGCTTCGTTTCTTTTCGTCGCCATGCTTTCCGGATGCGCTTCGATTTCCGCTCCCACGCAGCCTGTTCCGATAGAATTTGAATCTAAGGATAAGAAGGTGGATGCGATGGATCTGGATCAGCAGCTCATTTCGTCTGCGCAGAAAGGCGACACGGCAAACGTGCTGAAGCTTCTTCGAGACGGGGCGGATGTCAACGCTACCGACGAACGCGGCAGAACGGCCGTCATGGCGGCGACTTACAACAACAAAGCGGATACGGTCAAAGCGTTGATCGAACATGGCGCAGACATCAACATACGCGACCATAACCTGAATAACGTGTTTTTGTATGCCGGAGCGGAAGGATTCCTGGACATCCTAAGGCTCGCCATCGATGCCAAAGCAAATACGAAGCTGACGAACCGTTTCGGAGGGACGGCATTAATTCCCGCATCGGAACGGGGACATGTCGAAGTGGTCGAGGAACTGCTCGAGCGTACGGATGTCGACGTCAACCATATCAACAATTTGCATTGGACGGCTTTGCTCGAAGCGGTCATCTTGGGCGACGGCGGGGAACACCATCAACGAATCGTTCAACTGCTGGTGGATCATGGAGCCGATGTCCATATAGCCGACCGCGAAGGCGTCACCCCGCTGCAGCATGCGCAAAGACGGGGATACCGGGACATTGAACGGATTTTGAAAGAGGCCGGAGCCTGAAAGAGCCTGAAAATATGGGTTCGAACGAAGTGATGCCCGCATACGAAAAAAGCGAACGGACAGTCCGTTCGCTTTTTTGCTTGAAGCGTCCGGGTCTAAATCTGACGGGGACACATCATTGAAGACTCCGGCAAAGAACTAGCGATTGTTGCTCAACAAAGGGGCATCCTCGGAACGGACCGTTCGGATTTTTCGGTTGCCGATTTTCAGCTGGATCAAAATCATGATAACCACAACGATCATCAAACCGAAAAGCGCCGGCGGGAAACCGCCCGTGATGTCGTGGATAAAACCGACGCTCAGCGGTCCGAGGGAAGCGAAGATATAACCTCCGGACTGGGTCATTGCGGACAGCGCATTGGCTTCATCCGTGCTGGCCGACTCATCGATCGGCAGCATCAACGCCATCGGGAACAATCCTCCGGCGCCGATCCCCAGGAAAATGCACGTCAGCCAAGGCGTCACGTGAAGCTGGGTGAGCAGCAGTCCGGCAAGCTCCATCGCGGCGCATCCGACAAGCCATACGACGCGGTGCTGAAACCGGCTGACGAGAATGGGGAGCAAAAAGCTGACCGGAATTTGGATAAGCGTAAACAAAGTTAATATCATGCCGGCCGTATGTTTGTCATACCCTTGTTCCTGCACGATCGGAGGGAGCCAAGCGGTCAGCGAATAAAACATGAACGCCATCATCCCGAAAAAGCTGGTCAACAGCCAGGCACGCTTATTTTTTAACGGCAGCTTGAAGCCGCCGGCCGGATTCGTTTGCACGGAACTGACGGCTGCCGCCTCGGCCCGGGCCGGGGTTTTCTTGACGGGTCTCCACCATAACAGCAGCGCGATGACGGCCAGCAACGACCAGGAGGCGGCGGAAGCCTGCCAGGAATGGCCCAGCGCATTTTGGAGCGATACGGACAAACCCGATCCCAAGGCCGCCCCGACGACCATTGCCATGGAATAAACGCCGACGATCGCCGATGGGTTGGAAAAGTTCTTTTTGATAAAACCCGATAAAAGCGGCCCGATCACGGCAATGCCCGCGCCGGCGAGAAAAGCGGTGAGAAGCATCAGCCACGCGCTGTATGCGTAATACCTCGCCGCCGTAGCCAGACCGATCAGCAGCAGGCAGTACGCAATGGTCCGCTCGATGCTCAAGCGATTGCTCAGCTTCACCGCGGCGGGGGCGAAAAATCCCATGCAGAGCACCGGCAACGACGTCAGCAGGCTGGCTTCGGCGCCGCTCATGCCGAGCGAGTCCTGGATCGTTCGCAGCAAAGGAGACACCGAGGTGATGACGGGACGCAAATTGAGACAAGCCAGAAAAAGCGCGGCGATCAAATAAACAAAACGCATGATGTTTCATCTCCATCCGATATGTTCTAAGTCAATAAAGTCTAATCCAGTGTATAGGGAGAGCTTTGATTGATCAATATTATTGTTTCTATTGAAATCATTCGAATTTCGAATGATGACTCCCGGGCGAAAAAGGATCAAGCTTCCGCATACTTCGGTGAAGTTCGCATAGATGATGAATAACAAACGATGAAGGGAGATCGGAGATGGAGCTTGTTCAGCGGCAATTCATGAATCATCAGCTTTCCCGGCTGCGGGTCCAATTGCTTCTCGCCAAAAGGTCCGTATGCCATGCCGGTTGGCGGAGGCATCGGTTTATCCCTGCATACCACAAGCTTTATTTTATTTGCGACGGGGAAGGGTGGCTTCAGGTCGGAGGAACGCAGCTGCGGCCCAAACCCGGGGAACTGGTATTCATTCCCGGCGGATTGGAGCAGTCCTACTCGGTGACAAGCGGTCCGCCTTACACGAAATATTGGTGCCATTTTCGGGCCAACGTTCATTTTGAGCAATTGTTTCATCTATACGGCCTTCCTTATACGATCGATGCCGGCCATTCTTCCGAATTGTACGGCCGTTTTCAGGAGCTGGTCGAGCAGCGGGTCAGCGGGAATCCGGCAGCACCTCTCCGAATCCAGTCCGCGCTGCTGTCCATTATCGCTTATTTCCTGGAACGGGCGGTCCGGACCCCCGGTGCGGACGCAGCCTGCGCTTCGCCGGAGCTGCTTGCGACTCTCGATTTTATCGATGCCCATTTATCCGCTGAGCTTACCATTGAAGAACTGTCCCGGCATGCGCATTTTCACCCGAACTATTTCATCCGGATGTTCAAAAGGCATTTGGGCATGACGCCGATGCGTTATATCCGGGAGCGCAGGCTGGAACATGCGCAGGAACTGCTGGGAGCGACGGAGCTGCCCGTACGCGAGGTGGCTTACCAAAGCGGTTTCAGGGACGTATCCCATTTTTCCGCCGCATTTAAAAAGAAGTCGGGGGTATCCCCGTCCGAATATCGAAACGCATGCCTTCCGGATCCTGGATGACGACGCTGCTTTCGACATCGTCCGGAGCAAGTCGTTTGTTTTGCAACACTTCCGGTTAGAATGACCGCTATCGCCCGCCGGGAATGCGCTGTATGATGATGGGGCCCGCTTGGTTCAAGCGGAGATCCCATTTGCGAGGTGATCGGGTTGAGAGCGATGACCGGCTTGAAGCTGCTTGCGGCATTGGGCCTGATGTTCTGCGACGGCGCTTCCTTTTCCCCCGTGCTGGCCGATGCGGCGCCAGCGAAACAGGATGCCCAAACGCTGCTGTTCGTATCCAAAAACGGAAACGATGCCAACGACGGCACGAAAAACAAACCGTTTGCAACCTTGGAAAAAGCAAGGGACGCCGTTCGGGAGCGGATCCGGGGCGGCAAACTTCCCCCGGGCGGCGTCAAAATCCTCATTCGCGGCGGGGAATACCGGCTCACCCATACGTTTGAGCTGGATGAACGGGATTCGGGAACACCGGAGGCCCCGATAACTTATCAGGCGTTTGAAGGGGAAAAGGTGACGTTCGTCGGCGGGGACACGCTGAGCCCTTCCTTGTTCCGTCCGGTGTCCGATCCGGAAATATTGGCGAAAATTCCGCAGGAGGGGCGGGGCAGCGTCGTCCAAATCGACCTGAAAGCAATCGGCCTGACGGACTACGGCAAGCTTGGCAATCACCTCGCCGTTGCGCCGGAGCTGTTTGCGAGCGGCAATGTCATGACGTTGGCGCGTTGGCCCAATAGCGGTTTTACGACGGTGGATCAGGTGGTCGCCAAAGCGGATGACGCGGCCGGAAAAGGTTACACGTTTACGTATAAAGACGGCATGCCCCATGCTTGGACGGATGTCCGGGATGCCTGGATGCTTGGCTATTGGGGAAACGATTGGGCAACCAACGATTTGGAAATCCAAACGATCGACCAGCAGCAAAAGCGCATCGAAACCTACAAAGGCACCAGCTATGCCATGAAAGCCGGGCAGCGGTTTTATTTTTACAACGTGCTCGAAGAGCTCGACATGCCGGGCGAATGGGTATTGAACAGGGAAACCGGCATGCTGTATTTATTCCCGCCGGCGCCGCTTCGTCAAATCAAACTTCAATTGTCGCTGCTGGAGCAGGATATGATCCGGACGGATCGCACGTCCAACGTGATTTTCAGCGGCTTTACCCTGGAAATCAGCCGGGGAAACGGAATCACCATCCAGGGCGGGGAACATAATCTGATCCGCAACATGACGATCCGGAACATGGGCGGGTACGCGGTTAAAATCGACGGCGGCCGCGGCAACGGCGTGTACGGCTGCAGCATTTACGGCACGGGGAACGGCGGCATCTCCTTAAACGGCGGCGATTCCGGCACGTTGACGCCGGCGGGGAACTATGCCGACAACAACGACATATCCGATTATTCGCGGATCAAACTGACCTACGCTCCCGCGGTCGAAATCAACGGCGTAGGCAACAGGGCGACGCATAACAATATTCACGACGCGCCGCATTTTGCCATCCAGTTCCGGGGGAACGACCATCTTATCGCTTATAACGATATCTACGACGTGGTCAAAGAGACCGCGGACGCCTCCGCGATCTATTCGGGCCGGAGCTTCGTCTGGCGGGGCAATGCCATCAACTACAATTACATCCATGACATCGCGGCCAGCAACCTGCGCGTCTCCACGGCAGGCATTTATTTGGACGATTACATGAGCGGCGTGGAGATGCGCGGCAACGTCTTTTACAACATCGGCAAACAAGCGTTCAAGCTGGCCAACGGACGCGAAAACGTCGTCGAAAACAACCTCGTCATCGATTCCGGCACCGCGGTCGCGTTTATGGCGCGCAACTATAAGCCCGGCGAAAAAAATTACAACTCGCTGATGGGCAAATTCGACCAGGTTCCTTACCGGGGCGTCATTTGGAGCGAGCGTTATCCGACGCTGCCGAACCTATTGAATGACGAGCCGCTGCTCCCCAAACGGAATGTCGTGCGAAACAACATTTTCGTGAATAGCGGCCCGATCACCGGCGATCCTTTGAACATGCAGCTCGGGACGGTCGCAAACAACGTTTCCGTCGGCAAGCTGAGCGACATCGGAACCGTGGATTTGAAACGCAAAACCCTGGAGCTGAATGACGCTGCGGAAGCCTTTGCCGGCTTGACGGAGTTTCAGCCTATTCCGCTTCGGGAAACGGGAGTGCAAATATCCGGACTGCCCCGCGTCCCGGCCAGATTGTCCGCCCGCATCGTCGAGCATCCAAAAAACGGAGATGCAGCGTCGATCGGCATGGATTTAAACGGCAACCGGCTGGTGGCGATCCAAGACATTCGAGGCCCGTTGAAGGAAGGGACCGATTACATCGTCCGGGATGCCGCGGTCGTCCTGCAAAAGGCGTATCTTTCGACGCTTCCCGACGGTCCGCAGGCGCTGGCTTTTTCCTTTAGCGGAGGAAGCGGCGCGTTTGTGACGGTGCTTGTCAAACCTTGAGCCCTGCGGCGGCCTGGTTTGATTGCTTTTCTGGCCCTCTGGACAGGGGGCCTTCATGGCTTTTTGGTTACCCCCGAACCTGTAAAAGCACGGCCGCGGATCTTTTTTTGATTGATGTACATGATCGTTTTGCATATGATCATAAGTACTACGAATGAAAGTGAGTGGACCCGTTTGGAAATTCGCCAGCTTCATTATTTTATGGCGGTCTGCGAGGAGATGCATTTTACGAAGGCTGCGGAAAAGATCGGGGTCTCCCAGCCGACGCTGAGCCAGCAGATCCGGGCGCTGGAGGACGAGCTGCATATGCCGCTGTTTGACCGGATCGGCAAAAAAATTTCGCTGACCGAGGCGGGGGAGCTGCTGCTGCGCAATGCGGAGGCGATCATGGATACGCTGCAAAACGTCAAGGATTCGATCGCCGATTTGCGCCAAGTCCACGGCGGGAAGATCAGGGTCGGGATTATGCCGTCCGACCTGGATTACCGGATCACGCAGCTTGTCGTCGATTTTCATCGCGATTTTCCGCAAGTGAAGCTGATGGTGATCGCGTCGATCGACATTTTGCGGCAGGTCCTTGAAAGCGAAGTCGATATCGGGGTCGGCACGAACGTCCCGGAAACGGACCGGATTGTCTCGATCCCGCTATGCACCGAGGAGTACGTACTGACCGTATCGGCGAATCATCCGCTCGCCGCGCGGACAACCATCGATATCCATGAACTCCGGGACGTGCCGATGATCATATATCCCGAAGGTTTCATGGGCCGGGAGTTGGTGGAGGAAGCGGTGCGGCGCCATGGTTTCCGGCTGCATTCCATTTTGGAAACAAGCTCGGCCACCTCGATCATCAACCTGGTCAGGGAGGGGCTTGGCGCCACCGTACAGCCGTACCCGCTCATCCGACAAATGAACGATCCGACCCTTCGCACGATACGCATCGAGGGCGGGGCGCCATGCCGCAGCCTGTCCATCATTTACCGCTCCGACCGATATTTAAGCCAAGCCGCCAAGGCTTTTATGGAACGCATCCAAAACTATTTCCAACCACGGAGGTGAAAGCGTGTCGATCCGGATCAAATTGCTTCTCTCTTATACGGGCATGCTTGTCGTCAGCCTGCTGGTGTTCGTCCTGACCGCCGGCCTGTTTACCATCGCGGCAACGGGCGATATTCACAGCTTGAGGGATTTTTACAAGGTGCATTATCAACTGAACCCTCTCACGGAGCAGGAGGAATCGATTTTTCTGGAATTGAAATACATGGCGAAAAACGATCCGGACGGACTGCTGGACATCAATCTGCTGAAGGACTATGATTTTAAGCTTAAAACCGTTAGAGCAGGACTATACGTGCGCAAGGAAGACAGCCAGGTATTCGAATCGGGTACGTTTAACCAGCCCGCACTCCATCGCCATCTGCCCCCTTACGATTTGAATAATTACCGGATCCGCAATACGTTTAACATCGGGGAACGTTTTTACGCCTACGCGAAATATGATTTCCGCTTTGCGGACGGAGCCAAGGGCAGCGTGTTCGTCATCCGCGAACGGAGTCCGTTCGGCGAAGTGACGCGCAGGCTCCTCCCGATTTTGATCGTGGCGCTGATCGGCGTGATCGTGGTTGCGAATTTGCTGTTATACCGCTGGATCACCCGCAGCGTCGTCAGGCCGCTGGACAAGCTGCGCCATTCGGCGGAACGCATCCAGGAGGGGAACCTGCAGTTTTCGCTCGATTTGCGCTCCAAGGACGAAATCGGACAATTGAACGAAGCGTTTGAAAATATGCGGAAAAGGCTACAGGAATCGGTCCGGCTGAGGCTGCAGGACGAAGAGAACCGCAAAGAGCTGATTTCCAACATCTCGCATGATTTGCGCACGCCCATCACGAACATCAAAGGCTACATTGAGGGCATTCGCGACGGGGTTGCGGATACCCCGGAAAAAATGGACAAATACGTCAACATCATCTATAACAAAGCCGTCGATTTGGACAGGCTCGTCGACGAGTTGTTTCTGTATTCCAAGCTGGATTTAAACCAGGTTCCCTTCACCTTCGATAGGGTGGACATCGTGCGTTTTTTGGATGACTGCATCGACGAGCTGCATTATGCGATGGAGGAGAAAGGCATTGCGCTGCAATGGAACGAACGGCCGAATCACGGCATTCCGGTGATGGCGGATCTTGAAAAATTGAAGCGCACCGTGCTTAATATCATCGGCAACGCCCAGCATTTTATGGACAAGCCGGAAAAACGCATTGCCGTTTCCGTGCAAGCTTCCGCCGAGCGGGTTACCGTCGAAATCCGGGATAACGGCATGGGAATTTCCGCGGAGGACATGCCGCATATTTTCGATCGTTTTTACCGGGCGGAACGATCGCGCAATTCCGCGAAGGGCGGCAGCGGACTGGGGCTGGCGATCGCGAGGCAGATCATCGAAGGGCACGGGGGGCGGATATGGGCGGAAAGCGAACCAGGAGAAGGTACAAGCCTGTTTTTCACCTTGAAACGGACATTGGAAGAAGGGGGCTTGGTGAGCCATGACGGCACGCATTCTCATCATTGAAGACGAGGTGACGATCGCACAGCTGGAGCGGGATTATTTCGAGCTGAACGGGTATACCGTCGATTTATGCCATACGGGCGACGAGGGGTTACGGCTTGCCCTAAGCGGCGAATATAATCTCGTTATCGTCGATCTGCAGCTTCCCGGCGCGAACGGCTTCGAATTATGCCATCAAATCAGGCAGCGCAAAGAGGTGCCGATTCTGATCGTTTCCGCCAAAAACGAGGAGATCGACAAAATCCGGGCGTTTAACCTCGGCGCCGACGACTACGTCACGAAACCGTTCAGTCCAAGCGAGCTGGTGGCAAGAGCCAAAGCGCATCTGACGAGGTACGAGCGGCTTCTCGGCAAACGGCCTCCCGCGCAAAAAAACGAAATTCATATCCGTGGGCTCGTGATCGACCAAGCCGCGCGGCGAGTGTTCGTACGCAGCAAGGAGGTGGCGATCACGACCCGCGAATTCGACCTGCTGGAGTTTCTGGCGAATCATCCGAACCGCGTCTTCAGCAAACAAGAGCTGTTCGAACGGATCTGGGGGCTCGATTCGAACGGGGATATCGCGACGGTGACGGTGCATGTCCGCAAGCTGCGGGAAAAAATCGAAGCCGATCCGTCCAACCCGCAATATATCGAAACGGTTTGGGGCGCGGGGTACCGTTTTTCGGTGTAGTAGCGCAGTTTCACGATTTTTCAAAATCCTCGTTTAGAAAATTTTAATATTTTGTTTCGAAAACGTTAATCCCCGGTTTCTTGGGATTTTAGGTGTCTCCTTTATGATATACGTATACACCAAACAACGATTCTTGTTGATTCAAAGGAGGACAACCGAATGAATAAATATTCCATGAAATGGGCGGCGGTCATGCTGGCGGCTGCGCTGGGAACCGCCGCGTTTCCGTTCAACACGCCGAATGCCGAGGCTGCTTCTGTAAAACTGTCCGCGGAAGAGATACAACAAGCCATAAACGGGCTGGCCAAACTTCATGCCATGCAAGGTTATGAGGACGGCTCCATGGGGATTGAAAAGCCGATTACCCGGGCGGAGCTGGCAAAAATGGTCGTGGAGACGTTCGGGCTTCAAGGCAAAGCCGAATCGCCGGCAAGCTTCGCGGATGCAAGCCCCGGCCCCTGGTTTTATGATTACGCCGCCGAACTTGTCGGACAAAACATCATGCAAGCGAAAGACGGCCGTTTTGATCCGCGGGGCGCGGTAACGGGCGACGAATTGGTGCAAATCGTATCCAAAGCGCTGAATCGCGATTTGGTTACCGTGACCTCCTGGGCGGAACGCTTCTATGCAAAGGGAAGCCATGCCACGCGCGGTCAGGCGGCTTATCTGCTGAATCTGGCGCATGAAGCCAGTCTTTCGCCGAACGCGAAGCTCACGAAAGGTCAGGAAATGGCTAACATTCTTAGCAGCACCCATTGGCAGGGGACGAGGGTATACGACAAAAACCATAACGACCTGACGAAAGAAAATGCAAACTTTATCGGTCTGGCGAAATACGATGCGAAGTCCGGAAGATATGAATTTTTCGATGCCAAAACAGGCGCAAGCCGCGGCGATCAAGGCACCTTTTTTGTGACGAACGACGGGAAAAAGAGAATATTGATTTCGGAATCCATGAACTACCAGGCCGTCGTAGACATCACGGAGCTGAACCAGGACATCTTCACGTATAAAAGATGGGGCAAAGACGCGCAGGGCAACGATGTGGAGGTATACGTCGAGCATATCCCTTACCAAGGGAAAAAGCTTGAATTTACAAGCCCTGACAAAGTGTTGAATTCGACTACCGGCGATATCGTCAAAGACGTTGACGGGGATCGCATTTTAGGCGGCACGCTTTGGAACGGAACGAAGGTATGGGACGAAAACGGCAACGATGTCACCGCGTTTAATTCCAATTTTATAAGCCTGGCGAAATTCGACGACAAAACGAATCAATATGAGTTCTTCAACCTGAAAACAGGCGCAAGCCGCGGCGATTACGGCTACTTCGACATTGCGCATGAAAATAAAATCAGAGCCCATGTTTCCATCGGTACCAATAAGTACGGCGCCGTTCTGGAGCTAACGGAGCTGAACCCCGATAAATTTACGTATAAAAGAACGGGCAAAGACAAAGACGGCAAAGACATCGCCGTATTCGTCGAACATGAGCCGTATCAAGGCAGCTTGAATCCGAAATTCACGTTCTAAGGAATTGAATCTAGGGGCGTGAAGCCAAAAGGAGCTGTCCCGTACGGCAAGTGTGGATTGTAGACAGCCCGATCCGGTTGAAATAAGCGGAAATGAAAAAAGGCGGCATCAGGGAAGGGTCCCTGGGCCGTCTTTTTAAGTACGCTCGCCCAGCCTAGGCGTGATTTACTCAGCCGGTTGCGGCTCGACCGCGACCGGGCAAAAGCCGGGATTTGCCAAGCACATCAACTCTGCGAACTGCGGCTGAAGTTTGGCTAGTTCCGTGAAATAGCTGCTGATGACGTGGTTTCCGCCGATCGATCCGTTTTGGAATGTTAAAGGCGAAGAAGCGGGAACATGGCTGTAATAATATTTTTTCTCCCGCTTAGGCAGTTTGTAGACGGGCGGCGGGGCGTGGGTGACGACGTCAAACAGGTTGCAGGCCCGCCAGCTGTTGCGAACGTACTTCGGGAATACTTTTGCGAACGCCGGATCGCCGACCCGAGGAGACCCGTAAGTAAACAGGATCGGGGAGGCGAAGCAGGTGTTGGCCGCCACGTCGATTGCGCACAACGTCGCAAGCGCCGCGCCCAGGCTGTGACCGGTAATGTACAGCGTTTTGTCCGGCGACATGCCGGAGAGCGCGGAGATCACCCGGCTGCGTGCCGAGGCGTAAATGCTTGTAAACCCGCGGTGCGTGAGGCAGGGTTCCTTTACGTATTTGAAGTTTTTTTGCGAAGCGATGATGTCCGAAATCCAATTGCCCGCCGAACTGGTTCCGCGGAAAGCGATGATGATTTCCTTCGGAGCATCAAGGATGAAGCCAAAACGTTCCCACACCCCTGTAATGGATTTGGCCTCGATCACGTCCGTGACCGAATAGTTCGCCGGAACGACAAACAAGCCGTCCGGGTTGTTAAATTGCGCATACGTCTGTCCGCATACCGCCGCGAGAAAAATAGCCCGCTTTTCCTGATCCGGTTTTACGCTCAACACACCGATCCCGCCTTTCCCTTCCATACTATTAGGAAAGAGGGGGAGAGGTGCCTATGGCACGAGGATCAGCGTCCGCGAGATCAGCCGGCGTTTTTGCCGCAGCATCATTGTAAGTTCGGTTTGTGATACCCCGCGGACATATTAAGCATGCGGAACGGCCATTGCATCATTGAAGGCATTTCCTTGCATGGCGGGATGATTGCGTCTAAAATTTTAGACATTCAAAGTTTGACTGTCTAAGAAAGCAAACAAATGCCATCGTTTACAATTGAAGCCGTTTCAGTTTGTTGTACAACGTTGCCCTCGATATGCCAAGCTGCTTCGCGACCGCAAGCTTATTGCCGCCGGCTGCCTCGAGCAGCTGCTGCAGCAGGTTTCGTTCGTAATCATCGAGCCTTGCCTGGTATAGGGAGCCGTTGATTTCCTCCCCGGTTACAAGCGAATCGGGTCCCGGGTCGGCATTCGTATCCCCCGCATAAATGTTGGCCGGCAAATATTCGCGTTTCACCTCGCCGTCCGTCGAGAAAATGACGAGCCGTTCAATCGTGTTTCGAAGCTCGCGGATATTGCCCGGCCAATCGTATTGCAGCAAATCTTCGAGCACGTCCGGCGGGATGGTATGGATATGGCGGCCGTACACGATGGAAAATTCGTGCAAAAACGACTGCGTCAGCTCATAAATATCCTCCTTGCGTCGGCGCAGGGGAGGGATATCCAGGGAGACGACGTTCAGCCTGTAAAACAGATCCTCGCGGAAGGAGCCTTCGGCGATCATCTGTTTTAAATCGCGGTTCGTTGCCGCGACGATCCGGCAATCGGCATGCTTCAGTTTCGTGCCGCCTACCGCAAAATAATTTTTTTCCTGAAGCACCCTCAGCATTTTGACCTGCATATCAAGCGGCATTTCCCCGATTTCATCGAGAAACAGCGTGCCGCCGCTAGCCAGTTCGATTTTTCCTTTTTTTCCTTTCGGGTCGGCCCCCGAAAACGCGCCCTTTTCATATCCGAACAGCTCGCTTTCGAACAATGCGGCCGGGATGGCCCCGCAATTAATGGCGATGAACGGGGCGTTCGCCGCTTCGCGGCAGCGATGGATCGCCTGGGCGAACAATTCCTTCCCCGTGCCGCTTTCCCCCTGGATCAGAACCGTCGCTTTGGTCGTGCTGATCTTCCGGATCGCGTCGATGCTTTTTTTGATCGCCGAGCTGGTTCCTTTGATAGGCTGGAACGGATCGCTGGAAGGGTTCAGCAACGCGACTTCCTTTTGAAGGTGATGGACTTTGCTTGTCATATGCAGCAATTCCTGGTGAAGTTTCATCTGCGTGGTCAGGTCGGATTCGGCGGCGACCGCTCCGACGATCCGGCCATCCAGCATCACGGGGGCCGAGTTAATGAGAACGAACATGTCCGGCCTGGGCCGATGCAGTTTTTTCTGGACCGATTCGCCGGTTTCCAGCGTTTTCAGCGATTGCAGCCGATCGACGGGAAAAAAATCCGAAGCGGGTTTGCCGATGATTTCGTTTTTTTGTATGGAAAAAATATGCTCCGCGCCGGTTGTCCAGCCGGCCACGCGGCCTTCATCGTCAATGAGCGTGATGGCGACGTCCGGGTTAAGCGCTTCCAAGGTGGTCGAAAAATAAGCCTCCAGATGCCGATGGGCTTCGACGACAGCCTCGATGACATCGCTGGCGGCGACATAACCCGCCGGTTCGCCGTCCTGCAGCACGATCGCCAACGAACAGGAACAAAAAGCGGAAGAAATATTCAAGAATGATTCCTCTGCTTGAATCGTACTTACATCAATGATGCGAAGCCGTCCGTCCGCTTCCTTCGACGGGGCCAACAAGCCGTATGGACCGGATGGCTGCTTCACGAAAATCGGGAAATCCTCCGCGCCTGAGCGGCCCTTCTGATACAGCTCCAGGTCGGCCGGCCCGATGATACGGAATGTCGTACGGATTAAACGTTCCAGACTGGGCAATACGTGTTTCATTTTGCTGCCCCCTATGCAGGTGATGTTCTATCGTTAGGGCCATTATACCCAGCCTGTTTTTCGGTGTAAATCATCTTTCCGTTTCACTTAAACATGTTTTTAAGCACCATCCACAAATTCGCCGGTTTTTCCGCCAGCCGTCTGGTGTAGTAGGGATACCACATGGTTCCGTACGGCATGTAGCAGCGGATGCGGTAGCCTTCCTTGGCCAACCGTTCCTGCTCGCTCATCCGGAGGCCGTAAAGCATTTGGAATTCAAAGGCATCCTTCGGGATGCCGTTCGCGCGGGCATAATCCTTGACCCATGAAATGATGCGGTCGTCATGCGAGGCAATGGCGGTGTAAATGCCTCTGTCCAAATGCATGCGGATGATTTTTTTGTAGTTGTCGATTACTTCGCTCATTTGCTGGAAAGCGACCGTTCCCGGTTCTTTGTAGGCGCCTTTGACCAAGCGGAGATTGACGCCCGCCTCGATGAGCCGTTGGACGTCGTTTTCGGTACGGTGCAAATACGCTTGGATGACGGTGCCGACGTTGGTCAGCCCTTCCTTGTGGAGGCGCAAAACGATATCGATCGTCGCTTGGGTGAAAGGCGAGTCCTCCATATCGATCCTGACGAAATTTCCGTGTTTTTGGGCTCGGCTGACGACCGCCCGTATATTGCCGTAGCATGCTTCCGGATCCAGCGCCAGCCCCATTTGGGTCGGTTTCAAGGAGACGTTGGAGTTCACTTTCCTTTCGGCGATGCCGTCAACCAGCCTGAGATATTCCTCTTTGTAGCCGGCAGCTTCCGATAAAGCCTGGATGCCCTCGCCCAAATGGTCCAGCGTCACCATGATCCCTTTGCGGTTCAAAACTTCGATTTCGTCCAACGCTTCGCTCAGCGTATCTCCCGCGATGAATTTGCTCGCCAATTTCCTTCCATATTTAAGGGACAGCTTCTCGACCAGCTTGTTGCCGGCGATCGAAAGCAGCACCTTTCGGTATAGTTCGGTAGCGTCCATGGATCTTTCCCCTTTCGAATATATCGCTAAACGTTCTTTAACGATGATCCAAGCAAAAGGCATGCCAAAAAAAGCGGTTAATGCAGGCCGCTCTTCCTGTTTTTGCTTGGTTGCCGTTCGCAACGCACCGGGAGGATGGTTTGGCACGGATTTTGCTTGCATACCGTTATAGAAGCAGGATGAACTATCGAAACCGAAAAGAAAGGATGGTAACGATTTATGAGATCCGAATTCAAAAACGAGGTTTTTGTCAATTTCCAAGAAAAAAGCAACAACGAGGCATACGATGCCGCGCTGAAAAAGGCGGAAGCGGAACTGGGGAAGGCGTATCCCGTCATCATCGGCGGCGAAAAAATCATGACCGACCGCAAAATCGCTTCGATCAATCCGGCCAATAAGAAGCAGATCATCGGCAGCGTCTCGCAAGCCGACATTCCGCTCGCGGAGAAGGCGATTCAAACGGCGGCGGCGACGTTCGAAACTTGGAAGCGTACCGATCCGAACGAACGCGCGCGGTATTTGTTCCGGGCCGCCGCGATCTTGCGCCGGCGCCGCCACGAGTTTTCCGCCTTGATGACCTTGGAGGCCGGTAAAACAAGGGTGGAAGCCGACGTCGAAACGGCCGAAGCAATCGATTTCCTTGAATTTTACGGACGGGAAATGCAGCGTCTCAGCTTGCCGCAGCCGTTGACGGTCAGTGAAGAGGAAGAAAACGAGCTTTATTACCTGCCCCTCGGCGTCGGCGTCGTCATTCCTCCGTGGAACTTCCCGCTTGCGATTATGGCCGGCATGACCACGGCCGCGCTGGTCGCCGGCAACACGGTCGTTCTCAAGCCGGCCAGCACGACGCCGGTCATCGCGGCGAAATTCGTAGCTTTGCTCGAAGAAGTGGGCTTGCCGCCGGGGGTCGTCAATTATTTGCCGGGACCGGGCGGGGAGGTCGGCGATTACCTCGTGGATCATCCGCTTACCCGGTTCATCAGCTTCACGGGCTCGCGGGATGTCGGACTGCGAATCAACGAACGGGCTGCCAAAACGCAGCCGGGGCAAAAATGGATCAAACGCGTCGTTGCCGAAATGGGCGGAAAAGATGCCATCATCGTCGACAAAGAAGCCGACCTTGAGCTTGCAGCCGATGCGATCACCGCTTCCGCCTTCGGTTTCTCCGGGCAAAAATGCTCGGCCTGCTCGCGCGTCATTGTTCATGAGGATGTGTACGACATCGTCCTGGACAAAGTCGTCGAGCGCGCAAGCAAGCTGATCATGGCCAACCCGGCCGAAGCGTCCGCGAACCTCGGGCCGGTGATCGACGAGAAGGCGTATGCCAAAATACAGGAATACATCGAAATCGGCAAACAGGAAGGGCGCCTGGTGTTAGGCGGCGGCACGGGATCTCCCGACGGATTTTTTATCGAGCCGACCATTTTTGCGGACGTGGATCCGGAGGCACGCATTTCGCAGGAGGAAATTTTCGGTCCCGTCGTTGCGTTCACGAAAGCCAAATCGTTCGACGAAGCGCTGGAGTTCGCGAACAATACCGTGTACGGATTGACCGGAGCCGTCATTTCGCGTAACGGGGCCCATTTGGAAAAAGCGAGACGCGAGTTTTTCGTGGGCAACCTCTACTTTAACCGCAAATGTACGGGAGCGCTCGTCGGTACGCATCCTTTCGGCGGGTTCAACATGTCGGGAACCGATTCGAAAGCCGGGGGCAGGGATTATTTGCTGCTGTTTACGCAAGCGAAGCTGGTTTCCGATCGATTCTAAAATTTTAGACAGTGGCAGCGGTAGCCTTTTTGCATAAGGTTAAGTAGAATCAATTTCATAGTACCGTTATTGAGTATTGTAAAAAGCACCTTCATTCTTGGGGTAGAACGACCTGCGCGGAAGGGGGGAGGACGTTGTTAGGCTACCAACTGGCGCAAGACCAACGCTTGAAGCTGGCGGTCACTCCTGAACTGAAGCAATCCATCCATATTTTATCGTTGTCCACCGATGAGCTGCTGCAATATTTGCAGGAACAGGCGACGGAAAATCCGGTGCTGGAGTTTGAGTTTTCCCGAAGTCGGGAGGCGTTCGGAAAAAGGACCGGAACCGGAAAAGGCGGGGCGATGACGCCCGATCCGCTTTGGTGCGCCGCCGCCAAAGAGGATACGATGGAAGAAAAACTGCTGAGCCAGCTTCGGCTGCTTTCGCTCCCTTCCGACGTGTTTAAAGCGGCTGCCTATTTGGCCGGCAATTTGAACGAAAACGGGTATTTGAACGTTCCGCTAACCGAAATCGCCGGGAACTTAAAGGTTGCTGAAACGGTGGTCGAGATGGCGCTGGAAAAGCTGCAATCCTTGGAACCGGCGGGTATCGGCTGCAGGGATCTGCGGGAATGTCTGATCCTCCAGATCGTCCGCGATCCGCAATCCGTGCCGTATGCCTTCGAGATCGCCGACGGGTATTTGTCCGATGCAGCCGGCGGCAATCTCGGCCGGATTGCTTCGGCACTTCGGATTCCGAAGGAGCAGGCGGTCCGCGCGCTGCAATACATTCGGACGTTGAATCCGCGTCCGGGGCTGGATTTGGCGGCTTTCGAGCCGCAGTATGTCGTCCCGGACATGATCGTCGAACGTTATGCGGACTCCTTTTCGGTCACGCTGCATGCGATGAGTCGTCCCAAACTTTCCATAAGCGAAGAATACCGGAAATGGGCGGAACCCCGCTCATCGGCCGCGGCTTTTTCCTACGTAAAAGACTGCTTCAGGTCGGCCGAATGGCTCATGCGATGCGTGGAGATGCGGAAGACGACCTTGCTGAAAGTGGCATATGCCATGATGGAGGAACAGAAGGCATTCCTCGACGAAGGGATCAAAGGCATCCGGCCGATGACGTTAAGCACGATTTCAGGCAAGCTGGATATGCACGAGTCGACGGTGAGCCGCGCGATTCGCGGAAAGTATGCGCTTACGCCGCACGGCGTGTTTCCGCTGAAGTATTTTTTTGCCGCCGGGGTTGCGACTTCAAACGGGGGATCGGCTTCATCCAGGATGGTGAAAGCAAGGATCAAGGAACTCATCGCTTCTGAAGATAAACATCGACCGTTATCCGACCAGAACATCGCCGACGCGCTTTTTTCGGAAGGAATCCGGCTATCGCGCAGAGCGGTCACCAAATACCGGGAAGAATTAAACATTGCATCCTCGCCGGGCCGGAAAAACAAAATCTAAAAAATAGGCCGTTCCCGAAAACGCGGCTTCCGGGAGCGGCCTATTTTTGTCCCGCATGAAAAATGCCGCTCAAACGAGCGGCAATGATGCGCCGGATGGTCTTTCGAAGGATTCAATTTCATTGTCAGGGGGTGCTTGGCGTTACCGGCAGGAAGCTCTCCGTTCGGCATGGCTCTGGATCGCCGCCGCAAAGGCCTCCACGCCTTTATCCATCATGGTCAGCGATTCCAACAGGTTATAAGCGACGACGGGCGGGATGGCGCCGGGATCGAGCATGCCGGCCTCGGCGGCAAGGCCGAGGCTGTGATCAAACCCGATCGCCTGAAAAGCGATTTGGCCCAAGGCTTCGCTGGCGGCAACCTCTTTGCCGCTGATCCATTCGGGAGAATCGGCAAGGTTCTGCAGCGAGGCTGCGAGCCGGATGTCGCTGCACAGGTTGGACAGATTCAGCGCCAAGTGCCTTACGGCCGACGAAAGCCGGGTAAACGCTTCGTTGTTTCGCTCCGCCGCCCCGTTACCGTCTCCGATCGATTCGCCGATTTGGGCGGTATTGCGCAAATGGGATAACGTTTTGGAAGCGATGGCCTCATCCTCCATGCCGGCATTCGTCGTCGTCAAACTTGCGGCAAGCCGGGCGTTTGCGGCCGCTATGCGTTCCATACCCGACTCCAGCTGCCACGCGCCTTCATCCAGTCGGCGGCTGAACCACGCCGGCGTTCCCGGCTGTTCCTGATGGCCTTCAGGCATTGGCCGGCTGCCGATCTCCGTTTTTTTGGCGACCAGGGCGCCGATCAATTGGTCGACGGAGCGGATCAACCGCTCAGCTAACCGGTGGGAGGCAACCCGAAGGGCTATCGCGATGACGCCGTTTGCCGACTGCCCCCGGTTCACGTGCCGGACGGGATCAAGAATGGAATAACTGCCTTTGTCCTCCAGCATCAGTTCAAGAGCCCGGTTGGCTATAATCTCGTTGACGTTCATATTCAGCGATTCGCCCGTCGGGTCCTGAAGCCAATCGACGACGATATCCCGCGCATGTTGTCCTGCGATGACTTCTTCCGCCGCCTTGACGATGAGACCGCTGATCCGCGCCGGCAGCGTCCCCGATTCCAGATGCGCAAGTGCCGCGGCTTTTTTTACGCATGCCAGCGCCTTCATGAGTTCCCCATGGATCGGCATGCCCGCACCGTGCGGAACCTTTTCCGAGGCCCGGAGCGTACGAATTCCGTAATAAGCATGGGAGGGCAGCGCCCGCGCCCCCAACCCGTCTTGTTCGATTCTGATCATATGTTTCGCTTCCCCTTTCGCTTTGGACATCCACTCGCGTTTTACTTTGTCATCCTCTTACGCAAGCAAATTTCGTTCCAACAACGGGACGCATGCGAAAAAGAACTCCCCCCTCGAATAAAAACGACTCAAACGTTGTCTCTCGTCAGGCATTGCTGCGTATCGGTCGCCCCCGATTTTCATCTGATCGAAACGGAAGTGGAGCCGATCGGCGTCGGCATGGCTGGAGCGGATGAATTTGATCCTTATAAGGATTAAGGGGTGACCCCCCTTCGATTTCCGGAAACATAAAACAATGATTTCCTGCAGATAATGAATCGGTAACGATAACGATCAAAGGAGATCATATACAATGGGCATTCTAGACGGAAATCCAAAAGACGAGCCGATGCATTACGGCGAAGTATTTAGTGTATGGGAAGCTTCCAAGACGGCCAAAGGAACGGTATCCTGCTATCAGGCTTATCTGAACCACGCCGGCGACAAGGAATTGAAAAAAATCCTCGACGACTTGATCGACCAAGCCAAACTTGAAATCAAGGAATGCGACGCGCTGTTGACGGATAACGGCATTGCCCCCGCGCCGGTGCTCCCGGAAAGGCCCGATGCCAAGCTGGAGGACATTCCGATCGGCGCCAGATTCATGGACCAGGAAATCGCCGCCAAAATCGCGGTGGAAACCGCTGCCGGCCTGGTCGCCTGCAGCTCGATCATCGGCCAGTGCATCCGCGAGGACATCGGCGCATTGTTTGCGAAATACCATGCGACCAAAATGGCCCTTGGCCTCCGCATTCTTCGGCTCAGCAAGGAAAAAGGCTGGCTGATTCCGCCTCCGCTGCAAATCAAAAGACCTGTAGAGGAATAGCAGCATCATGACAAAAAGCCCTTGCCGGTATTTTGATGGCAAGGGCTTTGATGTATAAAGGTCGTGCATTTATTGAATGGCAGACGGGTCGTACGCCATGTTGCGCAATACGGAACGTTTGGGACCGCCGTTTATTTGATCGTGATTTTGAACGAATGGTCGCCGGAGCTGTAGTCCATGCCCGCTCCAAGTCCTTTGACGATCACTTGCACCGGCACGTATGTAATCCCGTGAATGATTTTGGGAGCCGCGCTGGCCGTTTCGGATTTGCCGTTGTAAAATACGGTGCTGCTTCCGATCGTTAGCGTGACTTTGGATTTGCCTTTGGCAACCCCGATCGTCCCGCTGCTTGGATCGTAATTCATGCTGGCTCCCAATGCGGTAACGAGATCCCGGAGAGGCACCAGATTGGTATTTTCAATGATCAAAGGCGCACTCGTAAAATTGATTTTGTTTCCATTGACGTATACCTTAAGCCCGGACTCTTTATAGGAAGGCGTTGGTTTTGCCGGTTTGGGCTTGGATGTTTGCGCACTGGAACGTTTCGGGGCCGAAGAAGAGCTGCCCGAAGACTTTTTGGAACCCGAAGAGGAGCCTCCTCCGTTATGGTAATGGTATTGGCCATATTCCAGGCCCCATCGGGAGCAATTGGTCCAGCAGGTATGGCCGCCTTGGGCATCGGTTCTGCCAGGGTGTGCAGATGCAAGAGTGCCGGAAAGCAAAAATAGTAATGCAAAAGAACTAGTTAACCATCTTTTTTTCATAGTATGAACTCCTTTCTGGTATAATATTCCTATCTATGATAGCATATATAAGCATAATAGGGAATATTTTGATAGATTTTGAAGCTAAGCCAAGTTTGGAAAGAGACAAAGTTTCCGGCTTTTTTGCGGTGGGCCCGAAGGCTTATGAACTACTTTCAGCGTGATCACAAAGGGGAGTCGTTTATATGGAGAACATCATCGTACGGAAAATGACGAAAGAGGATTGCAGGCAACGAATCGACATCGATGATCGGTTTACGGTGGACTCGATTTTTTGCTTCTGTCGCTGCGGGACAATCAGATTGAATATGCGGTTAAGCCCGTGCCAAGCTACGAAAAAAGCTATGAAGACGAACCATTTAAAGATATGGCGGAACCCGAGTGCTCGATGGAAATCGATCATCCGGATCAGGCCGTTTTTTTGGCGTTCATGGAAAACCAACCGGCCGGGCAGATTGTCATCAAACGCAATTGGAACGAATACGCATACATTGAGGACATTAAAGTGGACCGAAAGTTCAGGCGGAATGGGGTCGGAACGAAATTGGTGGAACAAGCCAAACGTTGGGCGAAAGCCAACGGAATGCCCGGTCTCATGTTGGAAACGCAAAACAATAACGTCCGCGCATGCAAGTTTTACGAACGCTGCGGCTTCTTTATCGGCGGATTCGACTTGCAGGCATATAAAGGGATCAACAAGGATACCGATGAGGTTGCGATGTATTGGTATTATATATTTTAAAGGGAGGAGGGTACGCGGCAACGTTTAGCGGCTATCGAGTATGGGTTCAAGCGGGTGCTTCGTCCGGATGGGGTTCCGTTTAAACCAAGACGTACGCGTTCTCCCGCATAAAATAAAAGCCTGGGACCTCGGTCCCAGGCTTGATCATTCCAAAGCGGTATATATCAGTACGCTTGTTCCATTTCCACGTCGACATGCGCGGTGATCTCTTCATCCAGTTCCAGCGTAATCTGCTCGCGGTACGCGCGAATATTGTATTCGCTGTACAGATAACGCATGATGGCTTCGATCATGTTCGATTCCACCAAATATTGGCTGCGCCCCTCAGCCCAGACCTCTGCGCTGTAACCGGTGTCTTCGTCCCAGAAAAGCTCGACTTGAACGTCTTGCGGACGAATTTGTTTGCGTTCGGCGATATGGAGGCAGATCGCGTTGACGATTTCATCCATGGACAGTACCAGCATGGCTTAATACCGTCCGTTGCGCGTATCCGGTTTGCGCCGGTTCTTGAACGCTCTGACCGCTGCGACGACGAGGGCGATGATAACGTAGATCGCAAGCAGGTTGATGAGAAGTCCAAGGATGTTGCCGAAGAAGCCCATGTTGCCGAACAATCCGCCGAACAGCATGCCGGCCAGGCCGCCGATCATCAGGCCTTTAAAGAAGCCGCCGCCGCTGAAGAATCCGCGTTTCTGAGGAGCGCTTGTCGAAGCGTTGCTCGTATTCGTGGATTTTTTGTAATTGTCCGACGTCGTCGATTTTTTTGGCGTGTTGGTGAAACCCTTCGTACCGGATCTGAAGCCACCGCCGCCGCCGCGACGGGCATCCGCGTTGTCCGCCGGTACCGTGACGGCGAAGATAAACGTAAACGCCATGACAATCATGATCCATTTCTTGATCGATTTGTTCATCATGAAGTAATAACCCTCCCGAATATTTTGCTGGCATGTATAGGCTGCCTACTATGCTTTACGTGCTTAGTATCTTAAAGTTTCATTTTTTAATAAAAAAATATACAACAACTTAATTTTTTTGCTTCAATTCACCGTTTGGGCCGGCGCTTCTTTGGCCTGCTGCTCCCTTAGCATGCCCAGAACCCATTCGCACCAATCTTTTCCCGCGGTCGCGTTGAATATGCCTTTTTGGATGAGAATGTAGTCATAAAACTCGCGATGGCCGAAAACGCGCTTTTCCTCCGGGATGCTTTCCATCATTTTATGGAACGATTCGAGCCTGCGCGTAAAATACACTCTTCTCGTCTCCACGATATCGATCGCGTTGTCGCGGTCGGTCAGCCACATGCAGAACGTTTTCATCGAAAGCTCATCCCGCGTGACCGGGTCGGGAAGAGGCATGTACATCCATTCCTTCAGTTTGCGAATCCCGCTATCTGTGATCGAGTAGATTTTCTTATCGGGCTTTTCCGACTGTTTGACCCAATGCGAAGTGAGGAATTCCTTTTCCTCCATTTGCGCCAGAAGAGGATAAATTTGACTGTGCTTGGCCTGCCAGAACGGCTGAATTTTCAGCATAACGTCATAGCCCGAGGAAGGTTCCCGCGCCAAAAAAGCCAATAATCCGTAGGATAACGTATTCATTTGCAATGTCTCCCATACGTGATATGTTCTTTCAACCCAAAGTGTACACTTAAACTGTATGGTTTTCAACCTGAGCAAACAAAAACACGGATACAGGTATCCGTGTTTTGACAATTTTATGAATGATACGTTATTTTGCCGATTTTTGCTCGTAGCCGTCGACGACCAGATCAAGCGCGCCGGTGTTCGGATCGATGATCATGCCGTGTACGGGCACGCCGGCCGGCAGGAGAGGGTGGTTTTTGATCAGGTCGACGGTTCCCGTCACGCCTGCTTTAATGTCCTTGAATCCGCGCAGCCAGCTGTTCAGATCGATGCCGGAATGTTCGAGCGTCGACAGCACTTCCTCCGAAATGCCGCGGTTTCTGATTTCCTGAATCATATGATCGCCGTCCAGCGCCGCCATGCCGCAATCCAGGTGGCCGACAACGATCACTTCGTCCGCTTTCAGCTCGTACAGGGCGACGAGAATGCTCCGCATGACGCTGCCGAACGGATGGGAAACGATCCCGCCGGCGATTTTGATGATTTTGACGTCACCGTTTTTCAGGTTCATCGCTTTCGGAAGCAGTTCGACGAGACGGGTGTCCATGCAGGTGATGACGACCATTTTTTTGTCGGGAAACTTGCCCGTCAAATATTTTTCGTATTCTTTGTCTTCAACGAATTGACGGTTATACTGCAAAATTTCGGATACTTGGCTCATGGTGCAACACTACCTTTCGTTAAAAAATATGATTCTACCGTTGATCCAGCAAGCGGATATTTTTGCCGTACAGCTGGCTGTCCCGAGTAAAGAGGCGGAAGGAAGGGAACGTTTCTTCGGAATCGAGATACAGGTTCTCTTCGAAGTATACCGCATGGTCCCGGTTGATGACAAAATGGAAATGCTCGCTATGTATCGGCAAATCGTCTTTGTCCCGCGCGGGCACGATCCATCATGCCGGAATGCCGTTCACTCCGCAGCCGCCTCCTCCCCGTGGTTTCGGCAATCCTTCTACGAACATTTCGTATTAAATATTGATTATACTTTCCGCAAAAAGTATCATCAAGAGGGAAGGTAAAAATACGTGGCGAGGTGAAACATAAAATGGAAACAGACTTGAAAGCGAAATTGGAAGCATTTATGGAACTTGTCCGCAAAATTAGCGCATATAACGAAGCGATCTCGCTGATGCATTGGGACCTGCGCACAGGCGCGCCGCGCAAAAGCGTGGAGCTTCGTTCCGGCGTCATCGGCACCTTGTCCGCAGAGCAGTTCAAGCTGCGCGTCTCGGACGAAATGGGAGAGTACATAGCCTTTTTTACAAGGCCGGAAGTCGACAGCCAGCTGGATGAAACGACCCGCCGCGTCGTAAAGGAATGCAAAAAGGACTACGACGAAAACAGACGGATTCCCGCGAAAAAAATCGAAGAATTCTCCGTGCTGTCCGCGCATACGCAAACGATTTGGGAAGAAGCCAAAGCCAACGACGACTTTGCTTCGTTCGAGCCGAACCTGGCCAAAATCGTCGATTTGCTGAAAGAGTTCATCGGATACTGGGGCGTGAAGGGAACGACGTACGACACGCTCCTCGATAAATACGAGCCGGATCTGACCGTAGCTAAGCTCGACGAAGTGTTCGGCCGGCTGCGCGACCGTCTGGTGCCGCTCGTTGCGGCCATTCAAGCATCTCCGAACAAGCCGGACACGACGTTCCTGGACCAAATTTTCGAACGGGAGCAGCAGGAAAAAATGGGGCTGTTCATCCTGGAGCAGATGGGTTACGACTTCGATGCCGGACGCCTCGACGAAAGCGTGCATCCGTTTGCCATCGGACTGAACTCCGGCGACGTGCGGATCACGACCCATTATTTGCAGGACGACGTGACCAGCGCGCTGTTCAGCTCCCTGCATGAAGGCGGACATGCCTTATACGAGCAAAACATCAGCAAGGATTTGGCGGGCACGCCGCTTGCGACCGGGACGTCGATGGGCATCCACGAATCCCAGTCCCGCCTGTGGGAAAACATCATCGGCCGCAGCCGCCCGTTCTGGGAGCGTTATTACCCGGACCTTCAAAAACATTTCCCACAGCAGCTCCAGGACGTCTCGCTCGACGACTTCTACAGAGCGGTGAACCGCGTGGAAAATTCCCTGATCCGGATCGAATCGGACGAGCTGACGTACAACCTGCATATCATTATCCGTTACGAAATCGAGAAAATGATTTTTAACGAAGGTTTGGAAGTGAAGGACCTGCCGAAGGTATGGAACGAAAAATACCGGGAGTACCTCGGCATCACGCCTCCGAACGACAGCCTTGGCGTCCTGCAGGACGTCCACTGGTCGGGCGGGGATTTCGGATATTTTGCGTCCTACTCCCTCGGCAACATGTACGCGGCCCAAATCATGAACACGATGAAAAAAGAGCTGCCGGAGCTGGATCGATACATCCGCGAAGGCAACCTGATTCCGATCAAGGAATGGCTGACCGAAAAAATCTACCGCTTCGGCAAAAGCCTTACGCCGGCCGAGATTATCATGCACGTAACCGGCGAAGAACTGAATCCGGATTATCTGGCCGACTATCTGGAAGAGAAGTATAAAGAAATCTACAAGCTTTAAGCGAAAAAACAGCGACCAAAACCCCTTGAGCCTTATTCGCGCATGCGTCAAGCCGCGGATCAAAGCTCGGGGGTTTTTTTGTGCATTCTGGGGCTGGCGAGGAAACATCCTGGCGTTGTTTCGTTTGCAGGGGCAGCCATTCATTGTTTCCTGGCATTCGAAGGAATAACCCTTTGCTGGGCGCCTGCATATGATGGCAGTAGGCTAATGAAGAGGATGGAGGAAGGCGTATGACGAAAGGCAAACGCGGAATCTGGATCGGACTTTTCTCCCTAGTCCTGTGCGGAATGGTATTTTCGGGCTGCTCAGGCAGCGACGCCGCCCAAAAGGTAAAGGTAGGGGAAGTCACGAGATCGGTTTTCTATGCCCCTGAATATGTGGCGCTGGAAAAAGGATTTTTTAAGGAAGAAGGGCTTGATGTCGAACTGCAGACGATTCCGGGCGGCGACAAAACGATGACGGCGTTGTTGTCAGGTGCCATCGACGTCGCCTTGGTGGGCTCGGAAACTTCGATTTACGTGTATCAGCAGGGATCGGAGGATCCGGTCATCAATTTCGGCCAAGTGACGCAGACGGACGGCACGTTTTTGATGGCGAGGAAGGCGGAAGGGGAGCTTGATTGGAACAACGTCAAGGGGAGCACGTTCCTCGGCCAACGAAAAGGCGGCATGCCGCAGATGGCGGGCGAGTTCGCGCTGAGGAAGCATGGCATCGACCCTCGTCAGGATTTGAATCTGATCCAAAACATCGATTTTGCCAACATCGCTTCGGCGTATCTGTCCGGAACCGGAGACTACGTGCAGCTGTTCGAGCCGCAGGCATCGATTTTCGAAAAAGAAGGCAAAGGACGCGTCGTGGCTTCCTTCGGGGAAGAAAGCGGCAGACTTCCTTATACGGTGTTTATGGCGAAGCAGAGCTACATCAAAAAACACGGCGACACGGTGCAAAAATTCACGAACGCGCTGCAAAAAGCGCAAAACTGGGTGCAGCAGCACAGCCCGGAAGAAATCGCCGATGCGATTGCTCCTTATTTTAAGGACACGGACAAAGGCATCATCGCTTCGGCCGTCAAACGCTACAAAGATCAAGGAACGTACGCGGCGGACCCCGTCGTGGACGAGGAGGAATGGAACAACCTGCTGGAAGTCATGAGCCAGGCGGGAGAACTGAAGGAGAAGGTGCCGGCAAACGCAATCGTCGACAACAGCTTTGCCGAAAAAGCCAAATCTTCCGTCAAATAGCATTCCGAACGCCGAAAGGAGAATGGAAGCATGGAGCCGGTAGTCGAATTAAAGCATATCACACACGTATACGTCAGTGACCGCGAAGCCTCGCTGGCCCTGGACGGTTTGGATTTGCAGGTATATCCGGGGGAGTTCGTGAGCCTTGTCGGACCCAGCGGGTGCGGCAAGACGACGCTGCTCTCGATCATCGCCGGGCTGATGAAGCCCACGAAAGGCGAAGCATTCGTGTACGGACGGAAAGTGGATGGACCTACGGCCGAGGTTGGATATATGCTGCAGCAGGATTATCTCTTCCCGTGGCGTACCATTTTCGAAAATGCCTCGATCGGTTTGGAGCTTACGGGACGGCTCGATCAGGAGCATCTGGCGCGCACCGGCGCTTTGCTTGAAGAAATGGGCCTTTCGGAAGCCCGCAATCTTTATCCGCAGCAGTTGTCGGGGGGCATGAGGCAGCGCGTCGCGCTCGTGCGCACCTTGACGACCGATCCCGGCATCCTGCTGCTGGATGAGCCGTTTTCCGCGCTCGATTACCAGACGAAGCTGCAGCTCGAAGACCTGATCGCAGGGACGCTTCGCGAAAAAAACAAAACGGCGGTACTGGTGACGCATGATTTGTCCGAGGCCGCCGCGGTCAGCGACAGGGTCGTCGTGCTCGGAAGCCGTCCGGGCAAAATCCGCAAATCGTTCGAAGTGCCGGAACATATTCGCAGCGCAAGACCGCTGCTTGCAAGGGAACAAACGGGTTTTAACGAATTGTTTCATGACATTTGGCGCGAAATGGAGAGCGCCGGAGATAAGGAGTGAGGGGAATGTCAGCTGTGGACGGCCGCATCGGCGCAAGAGCGCCCGCTCTTTCGGAAGACGGCATACAGGCGCTGCATGCAGCGCATCTCAAACGCCAAAAAAGACAGCGGCTGCAGGTGTTTTCGGTTCAGATAGCGATTCTGCTGTTGTTTTTTGCGTTGTGGGAAATCGCCGGCAGGCTGAAATGGATCGACGTGCTGCTGTTCAGTTACCCGTCGAAAGTATTCGCCCAGATCGGCAAGGACGCCGCGAGCGGCGAGCTGTGGGGACACCTCGGCATCACGGTCGGCGAAACGGTGGTCGGATTCGTGCTTGGGACGCTGCTTGGCACGCTCATTGCGGTGCTGATCTGGTGGTCCCCGTTTTTGTCCAAGGTGCTTGACCCGTACATGGTCGTTTTCAACAGCATGCCGAAGGTCGCCTTGGGCCCGATTTTTATCGTCATGTTCGGGGCGGGTTTTTTGTCCATTACGGTGACGACGCTGTCGATTACCGTGATCGTGACGACCTTGGTCGTATATAACAGCTTCTGCGAAGTCGATGCGAATCTGATCAAGGTGGTGCGCGTTTTCGGAGGCACAAGGACGCAGGTGTTCCAAAAAGTGATTTTGCCCGCATCCTTTCCTACGATTATATCCACGCTGAAAGTCAACGTGGGCATGGCTTGGGTCGGCGTCATCGTCGGCGAGTTCCTGGTGGCGAAAATGGGGCTCGGTTACTTGATCATTTACGGCTTTCAGGTGTTCAATTTTACGCTTGTGCTGTCCAGCCTGGTGATCATTGCCGTCGTTGCGACGGGCATGTACCAGCTTGTGGTTTACGTCGAACGCAAGCTGCTGACGCACCGATGACAGCCTGGGATCGCTGACTTTATCGAAGAGTTTGACTTTGCCGAAAGAGCTGACAGGCCTGCGTAACATTGTGTTGACCGCCGAAATCCGATACCATGGAATACGTCAAAAGAGGAGAGGATTGTTCAAATCCTTATGCAAAAGAAAGAGGCGGTTTCATGGGCTTTCGGGTCATTAAAACGGCGATTGCGACCCTGATGGCGATCCTGGTGGCGGATGCGCTTGGCGTGACGGGACCGCTGTCCGCAGGTCTGCTGGCCGTGCTGGGCGTGGACGTCACCCGCAAACGGAGCATCAAAACGATTTCGGCCAGATTTTTCGCGTCGCTTCTGGGTCTCGTTTTCGCCTGCGTGTTGTTTGAAATTTTGGGCTTCCATTATTGGGTGCTGGCGATTTATATTTTGGTCGCTTTTCCGGCCATCGCCCGCGCCAATTTCAAGGAAGGCATCGTCACGAGTTCGGTCGTGGTATTCCGGGTGTACGGGAACGGCAGCATCACGATGCAGTCGCTTTGGACGCAGATCGAGCTTTTGGTAATCGGGCTCGGCTCGGCGCTGATCGTCAATTTGGCGTATATGCCGCGAGCATCCGACCAAATGGTTGAAATCCGCAAACGGGTGGATAAGCAGTTCTCGATCATCTTTTCCAAGATCGCCGAGTCGCTGCGCAATCCCGACGATATATGGGACGGAAAAGAAATCATCGAAGCAGGCAAGGAAATCCGGAAGGGAAAGGAAGCGGCGCACCGAGCGATGGAAAACCAGATGCTTCATCCGGACGAAACCTGGAGCATTTATTTTTACATGCGGAAAGAGCAGCTGGAGTCGATCCAGAACATGATGCAGCTGGTTTCGCATGTTTACCGGAAGCTGCCGCAGGCCGACGACGTCGCCGAACTGTTCGATCAGCTCAGCCGCGACGTCACGGAGGAGATCTACACCGGACGGACGGAATTTCTGCTGAGCCGTCTGGAGGAGGAATTCAAGCGGATGGAGCTGCCCGCAACGCGGGAGGAGTTCGAAATCCGTTCGGCGATCCTGCAGCTGAACCGCGAGCTCTCGCTTTATCTCAAATTGGCCAAAAAAAATAAGGCGCCGACCTCGGTGGCCGCAAGAAAAGCCGCCATCGCGTCGAAATGAAAGGCCATTGTAAAACCCCTGCCCCAGGATTCCGAAGAACCTGACCGGGCAGGGGTTTTGTTTGCAACGGGCGCGTTCACTCCACATGATCCGGCGGGAAATCCCCGCCCTCCGACACCAGCTTGACTCCCGCGGGACTGACCTCGTACTCCCAGGAATAACTTAAATTTCCCTCCGCAGGCGCCCCTTCAGGCCTGAAATCTTTCGCGTTCCACGTTTCCGTCAGCTTGACGATGTAGACCGTGCCGCTTCGTTTTTTCGCGGCGGACGCGAACGTACCGGGAACGCGCATTCCCGGATCCGGACCGCCCCCGTGGATGATGCCTTCGATTTTGCCCTCCGTTTTGGGGAAATGGATGCGCTGCTCTTGGCGGATCACCTTGGCGATGGCGTCATCGGCCGAAAACGGCTCGTCCCCAGGCGGCCCGGACGCGGCGAAGCAGCCTCCCAGAATCCATCCGAAGAGCGGCAGCAGGCAGGCCATTCTTTTTATCTTCTTCATTCGGCTTCACGCTCCATAAGAGCTAGGCTCTCTTGAATTTTTATTTTCTAAAACGCGGCGTCCGGCGGAAATGTTGCGTTTTTTCGAGAATCGCCCTCATTCTTTTTCGGAAAGGAAGAATAATATTTCATACATTTATGCTCGTTTAATCAACAAATGCCTATGTCCTGCATACACTTAAGTGAATGATTGTATGGAGGAGGTTCAAAGATGTCATTAAGCGATAAACATCAATGTAGAGAGATCATCACGAAAGCGATCTGCGGCAAGGGTCGTAAGTTCTCTACCGTAACACATACCGTGACACCGCCTCATAATCCGACCAGTATTTTGGGGGCTTGGATTATAAACCACCAGTACGAAGCGGTTGCCGCAGGCGACGGAATTGAAGTTATTGGTACTTACGATATCAACATCTGGTATTCCTATGACAAAAACTCTCAAACCGACGTCGCGAAAGAAACGGTATCTTATGTAGAATTAGTCCCGCTTTCGTACCTGGATCCGAAACACCGGGCTTCAACCGTGGAGGTTTCAGCGGAGGCCACGCAGGAACCGAGCTGCGTTGAAGCCAGTGTTTCGTCAGGGGGAGGCAATGTCATCATCCGGGTAGAACGCGAGTTTCGTGTGGAGCTGGTGGCCGAAACCAAAGTTCGTGTGCTCGTGTGCGGCAGAGGCCATGGCGATTACGAAGACAAGGAATTCGATTTCAGCGACGACGGGGATTATGAAGATTTGGATCCTGATTCGCTGGATGACGATGAATTGTAAATCGCGGAAGCTGGAAAAGAGGTATGGTTTAATATATGACGAGAGGGCGGCGGCGTAGAGGGCGGATGCCCTCCTTTTTTATTTTTTTGCCAAAAAAATTTCGTTTGCGAAGGGAAGGGAGCCCATGGACAGTCGGGAAGAAGCGGAACGTTTCGGAAGCTGGTCCGTCCAGCTCAGGCATTCGCGCTTGCAAAGATCGGGAATCGGCTCGCTGCTCGTTCAGGGCGGTAAGCGGGACGGTCAGGAGGTGTACCGGCGCAGGTACGCGGTTCATGCCTCGGGACTGCAGGCGATCGAAATCGCAAGCGTGGAGGGAGCGAACCGGAATTTACGCACTCCGATCGCGTTAAGCCGGGATCGGGCTTCCTCCCCTTCCCTGCTGAGGCAGCTGGAAAAAATGGCGATTCGCAGCCTTTATACGCTGGGGCTCAGCGCGGGCGAGGTGATTTTGGTTTCCGCCGGAGGCGAAAGGAGATATGCGGTCGAGGAAGTGACGCCTTCCGCTTGGATCGGAAGCCGGCGGCTGAGATCGCTTTACGAGCGGGCGCAAAAGGAGCAGGAGCGCAGGCAGGCGGAGGGTCGGGAAGGCGGCTTGCCCCTCATGCTCGGCATGGATCCGGAATTCCTGATCGTGGATCCAGCGAGAAGCGGGGAGGTGGTGCCCGCATCCCGGTTTCTCGATAAGGATGGGGAAGTGGGGTGCGACGCCGTTCACGGGGAAGGCGGGATATCGTATCCGATCGCGGAGCTGCGCCCGGAGCCGAGCGAAAGTCCGCGCGGCCTGCTCATCGGGCTGATGCGGACGCTCCGCATGGCAGGCGAGATGATCGGCGACCGTTCCCTCCACTGGCTTGCCGGAGGGATGCCGAAATCCGGTCTGCCCCTTGGGGGACATTTGCATTTCAGCGGGATTGCGCTGACCGCGGAGCTGCTGCGGGCCCTCGATAATTATTTGACGCTTCCCGTTTCCGTCCTGGAGGCGCCAAGCAGCCAGAATAGGCGCCCGAAGTACGGATACCTCGGGGATTTCCGCAGGCAGCCCCACGGCGGCTTCGAGTACCGCACGCTGCCGAGCTTTCTCGTGTCTCCGATGTTGACGAAAGGCATCGTGTATACGGCGCATTTGATCGCCACGAATCACGCCGAGCTGACGCGCCGCCCGCTGGATGAAGAAGAGCGGCTCCACAGGGCGTATTACGCCGGGCAGCGGGACGTTATCCGGGAATATTTGGAGCCGCTGCTTGCGGACCTGGAGTCCCTTGCGGAGCAAAAAGAGGCCCAAAAGCACATCCTGCCTTTGCTGAACCGCATCCGGCAGGGCGGGACGTGGAACGAAAGCCGCGACATCCGGCCGCTATGGAATATTCCATTTCGCCCCTGATGATGAACTCCCTCCGATTTCTGCTATAATAGGGCGTGAGCAAAGTTCGAGTGTGGAGGTAAGTCATGGCAAAATATACGCCAATGATTGAACAATATTTGGCAATCAAGGAACAAGCACAGGATGCATTCCTTTTTTTTCGTTTAGGCGATTTTTACGAAATGTTTTTTGAAGACGCGGTGAAGGCGTCCAGGGAACTCGAAATTACGTTAACCGGCCGGGAAGGCGGCGGGGATGAGCGCATTCCGATGTGCGGGGTTCCGTATCATTCGGCCGAAGGCTACATACAGCGTTTGATCGAAAAAGGATATAAGGTCGCGATTTGCGAGCAAATGGAGGATCCCGCCGTCACCAAAGGGATGGTGCGCAGGGAGATCGTCCGGGTGGTCACGCCGGGGACGATCATGGAAGGCAAAACCGTTGCCGACAAATCCAATAACTACCTGGTGTGCGTCACGGAAAGCGACCGGATGATGGCGCTCTCCGCATGCGATATTTCGACGGGCGAATTGTACGTCACCTCGGTGCCGTCCTCCGTCGAATGGCTGCGCGACGAAATCGGCATTTACGAGCCGGCGGAAATCATCGGCGACAGCCGCATGCTGGAGCTGATCCAAGCGGAGCAAATCCAGTGGAGCCGCCCGATCGTATATACCCCGTGGGAGAAAAAAGAAGAAAACCTGGTGCGGAGCCAATTCGGGGAAGCGGCGTGGGCAAGGCTGGATCCGGAGCGCCGCCGCTGCGTCGCCGTTCTAATCTCGTATTTAAGCGAGACGCAGCGCCGCTCTTTGGGGCAGCTGACGCAGATCGCGCCTTACGAACCGGGCAATTACATGATCTTGGATCCGTTCACGCGCCGGAATCTGGAGCTTGTCGAGACGGTGCGCGACCGTTCGAAAAAAGGCTCGCTGCTCTGGCTGCTGGACCGCACGCAGACGTCGATGGGGGCGCGCCTCCTGCGGAGATGGATCGACAAACCGCTTCTGCAGCGGGGAGCGATTGAAGAGCGCCTGGAAGCGGTCGATCACTTGTACAACCAGTTTATCTTGCGGGAAGACCTCAAAGCTTCCTTGGACGAAATTTATGACCTGGAACGCCTCGTGGCCCGAATCGCGTTCGGAAGCGCCAACGGGCGCGATTTGAACGCGTTAAAAGTGTCGCTTCGGCAAATTCCAGCCCTGAAGGAGCTTTGTGCGTCCTCGGCTTCCTCGACCTTGCGCCGCATCGCAAGCGAAATGGACGACTGCCGGGATTTGGGCGAAGCCATCGAACGGACCATCGTCGAGGATCCTCCGGTGTCCGTCAGGGACGGAGGGCTGATCAAGCCGGGATGCAGCGAGCGGCTGGACGAACTGAGGGAAGCAAGCACCAACGGCAAAAAGTGGATCGCCGAGCTGGAAGCGAAGGAACGGGAAGTTACGGGGATCCGGTCGCTCAAAATCGGATTCAACAAGGTGTTCGGCTATTATATCGAAGTGACCAAAGCCAACGTAAGCTCCCTGCCCGAAGGCCGGTACGAACGCAAGCAAACGTTGACCAACGCGGAGCGGTACGTTACGCCGGAGCTGAAAGAGAAGGAAGGCCTGATCCTTGAAGCCCAGGAAAAAATGGTCGATTTGGAGTACGCCCTTTTCGCCGAGTTAAGGGATAAGCTGGCCGCCGAGATTTCGAGGCTGCAGCACCTTGCCGAGAAGGTGGCGGAGATTGACGTTTACCAGTCGCTCGCCGCGGTCAGCGCCGAGCAAGGGTTCGTGAAGCCGGAGCTCACGGACGGATACGATCTTATCGTTGAAGCCGGGCGCCATCCCGTCGTGGAGGCGGTGATGAAGGACGCTTCCTTCATCGCCAACGAAACGCGGCTGACACGCGACGATGCGGCGATTCTGCTCATAACCGGCCCGAACATGGCCGGGAAAAGCACGTACATGCGCCAGGTGGCCCTTATTTCGATCATGGCCCAAATCGGCAGCTTCGTGCCGGCGGGCAAGGCCGAAGTGCCGATGGTCGACCGGATTTTCACCCGGATCGGCGCGGCCGACGACCTGATCGGCGGGCAGAGCACGTTTATGGTGGAAATGGCCGATATCCAGGTCATGACCGAAAAAGCGACGCCGCGAAGCCTGATCATCATCGATGAGCTCGGCCGCGGCACGTCGACCAGCGAAGGCATGGCCATCGCCCAGGCCGTCATCGAATACGTGCATGACACCATCGGCTGCAAATCGTTGGTTTCCACGCATTTCCATGAGCTGGCCCATCTGGAAGAAAGCCTCCATCGTTTAAGAAATTACTCGATGGCCGTGCAGGAAAGCGGGGAAAACGTTCACTTCCTGCGCAAGTTGGTGCCGGGCCCCGCAAGCAGCAGCTACGGCATCTATTGCGCTCGCCTGGCAGGGCTCCCTTCTTCGATCATCGGACGGGCTTACGACTTGCTGCAAGGGATCGAGCACGGGGCGGCCCAAGCGGCTGCGGCCGCGGAAGCTGCGGAAGCTGTGGAAGCTCCAAAACGCCCGCCCGTGCCGAGCCCGGTTGCGGAAGAACCGGCCAGTCCGGAGGCCCCGGCCGGGGCAGTCGTGCAGCTGTCGATTTTCGGCGAAGAAGAAGCGCTGCCGGCGCCTCAAACGGCACCGCCCGCCGATAAGCCAGATCCGGCGATCGGCCAGATCGTGGACGCGATCAAAAGCGTGGACGTCATGAACATGACGCCGCTTCAGGCCATGCAGCTGCTCAACGAGCTCAAGATGAAGGCCAAGGATTTGTAACGGACGGATTTTACGGCAAGCAAGAAAATGAAGGGGTGACGGATATGGCGAAAATTCATATCTTGGACGAGCATATTGCCAACCAAATAGCCGCCGGCGAAGTGGTGGAGCGCCCCGCTTCCGTCGTGAAGGAGCTGGTGGAAAACTCGATCGACGCCGGGGCGACCCGCATCGACGTTCACGTCGAAGAAGGCGGCCTGGAGAGCATCCGGGTAACCGACAACGGCTCGGGAATCGAGCCGGATGACCTGCAGACGGCTTTCTACCGCCACGCAACGAGCAAAATCGGCAGCAGCCGGGATTTGTTCCATATCACGAGCCTCGGCTTCCGGGGCGAGGCATTGCCCAGCATCGCGGCCGTCGCCAAAGTGCAGCTGACGACGGCCAGCGGCGACGACGGGCTGGGCCGCCGCATCCGCGTCGAAGGCGGTAAGCTGCTGGCGGAAGAAGATTCGCCGGCGCCGCGGGGGACGGATATCCAGGTAAAAGAGCTGTTTTTTAATACGCCTGCCCGATTGAAATACATGAAAACGATCCAGACGGAACTCGGCCACGTGTCCGATTATATGTACAGAATCGCCCTTTCCCACCCGGAAATTGCGATTACGCTCCGGCACAACGAAAACCAGCTGCTCAAAACGCTCGGCAACGGGGATCTGCTGCAGGTCATCGCGGCCATCTACGGGACGCAGGCAGCCAAAGCGATGCTGCCGGTCCAGGCGGAAAACCTCGACTTCGAGCTCAGCGGTTTCGTCAGCCTGCCCGAATGGACAAGATCGAACCGGAACGGCGTGTCGACGATCGTCAACGGCAGATACATCCGCAATTACGGGTTGAATCAGGCGATCCAGCGGGCCTACCATACGCTGCTCCCGATTAACCGGTACCCGCTTGCGGTGCTTGAGATCAAGATGCACCCGTCGCTCGTGGACGTGAACGTGCATCCGGCCAAGCTGGAGGTTCGCTTCAGCAAAGAGCAGGAGCTGTATCCGTTCATCGAGGAGAGCATCCGCCGGGTTCTCCGGCAGGAGGTGCTCATTCCTCAAGCGGTGAAGCAAAACATCGGCGGAAAAAACAGCGGTTCCTTCATCCAGGAGCAGTTCCATTTTCCGAATCGGAGCGCTCCCGCGCCTTTGGCGGACCCAAAAGAGGAGGCGGCGGCCGCGCTGGAGGCCGGACCCGGCCCCGTTTCGGCCGTTCTGGAAAACCGCCCTGCGCCCGAGCCGATGATCGCCACCGATTCCCAGGCTCCGGGTCAAAAGCTTCAGGAACGTCCGGCTGCCGGGAGCGGCGGTTCGTACGGAACTGCCTCCCAGGACGCGTGGACGGCCGGAAACGGAATGGTCAGGGAGACGCGCCCGTCATCGTACCGGGAATGGGCTGCCCCTTCCCAGCAGCGGGTAAGCCCCGGCTCGAATCCCGGGCTGGCAAGCCGGCTGTTGGGGGCATCGGCGGACGCTCCCGCTGACATTCCGCCGTTTCCGGAACTGACGCTGATCGGGCAGCATCACGGCACGTACCTGATCGCGCAAAACGATCAAGGCTTGTACCTGATCGACCAGCATGCGGCCCATGAACGCGTCAACTACGAATACTATTATGAAAAATTCGGGCAGCCTGCCGATGCTTCCCAAGAGCTCCTGCTGCCGATCACGCTGGAGTTTACCCCATCCGAAGCGGAGCAGCTGAAAGACAAGCTGCAGTGGTTCGAACAGGTCGGCGTTTATTTGGAACATTTTGGCGGCCAAACCTTCCGCGTGCGCTCCCTCCCGTATTGGTTCCCGAAAGGCGAAGAAAAATCGCTGATCGAGGAAATGGCGGAGTGGGTGCTCGGTGAACGCAAAATCGACCTTGCCAAGCTGAGGGAGAAATCTTCGATCCTCTGTTCCTGCAAGGCTTCGATCAAAGCCAACCAGAAGCTGACCGAGGATGAGGCCAAAACGCTGATCGAACGTTTGGGAGCGTGCAGGCAGCCGTATACATGCCCTCACGGGCGGCCGATCGTCGTTTCATTTTCCACCTATGATTTGGAAAAACTGTTTAAACGGGTCATGTAAAACGGCGGCCCATTTTGAAGGACATCACCGAAAACTATACAAGCAGGATTGGAGAACGTCATGATCATTACAACAGGGGATAAGGCAGGGGAAGCCGTTATTCGCCGGGCCGAGGCCCTGGCCTCCCGAACCGGGGGCATCTACGTCCCGAGGCGCCATACGCCGCTCGGCAAAATGTCCAGGGCTTACGGGGAAGACGACATCATCGTCGTGCTGGACGGCGGGGCGAGGCTGGTCAGACCCGGGGAGGAGCCGATGGAATTTCATCCCAGCATGGGGTTCATCCGTGCGAAACGAATTTTGAAGGGCGAAAGCGACCCGATGCTCGATGCCGCTTCCATGGATCCGGGAGACAGCGTGCTGGACTGCACCGCCGGGCTTGGAACGGATACGCTCGTGTTTTCCGTCAAGGGAGGGCCAGGTTCCCGGATTACTGCGGTGGAGAGCTCGGCTTCCCTGTCGGCGCTTCTGGCCGAAGGCTTGGCCCATTATACCTCCAACGTGGAAGAGATCAACGAAGCGATGCGCCGCATCCAGGTCGTCAGCGGCCATCATTTGGACGTGCTGCGCTCGATGCCGGACCGTAGCGTGGACATCGTTTATTTCGACCCGATGTTCCGCGAACCGCTGATGGATTCCTCGGCGATTCGGCCGCTAAGGTGGTTTGCGAACAGCGATCCGCTTTCTCCGGACAGCATCAAGGAAGCCGTCAGGGTTGCCCGGAAAACGGTGGTGCTGAAAGAAAAAAGAGGCAGCGGGGAATTCGCCCGTCTCGGGTTTGCGGAGGAAACCCGGGCACATTCAAAAATTTCTTATGGAGTGATCACCGTTGACAGGGATAAATGAGCCCCGGAACAAACCGAAGCTGCTGGTGCTCGTCGGACCGACGGCCGTCGGTAAAACGCGGCTGAGCATAGAGCTGGCGAAAGAATGGAATTGCGAAATCATTTCCGGCGATTCGATGCAGGTATACCGGGAAATGGATATCGGCACCGCCAAAATCGCGAAGGAGGAGATGGAGGGAATCCCCCATCATCTGATCGATATCCACAATCCGGACGAGCCGTATTCCGTGGCCGAGTTTCAAGAGGAATGCCACCGCCTCATCCAGGAAATTCATGGACGGGGCAAGCTGCCTTTTATCGTCGGCGGAACCGGCTTGTACGTCGAATCGGTCTGCTACGACTATCAATTTGCCCAGGTGGGGGAAGACAAAGCTTTTCGGGACGAACAGGCGGCATTCGCCGACAAAAACGGGGCGGAAGCGCTGCATGCCAAACTGAAAGCGGTAGACCCGGCCAGCGCGGAAAAACTCCATCCCAACGACCAGAGACGAATTATTAGGGCTTTGGAAATCTTTCATTTGACGGGCATCCCCCTATCGTCCCAACTTGAGGGGCAAACCCGGGAGTCTCCTTACCGATTATGCCTGCTCGGTTTGACAATGGATAGGCAAATGCTATATAAACGTATTGAAGCCCGCATTGATGAAATGCTGAAGCAGGGTTTGGTAGAAGAAGTATCTTCGCTGCTGAACAAGGGCTACGGAACCGACCTGGTCTCGATGCAGGGGCTGGGTTACAAACAGATCGCAAGCTATCTTCAAGGTCGCGAATCCCTCGAAGACGCGGTTGCGGTCCTCAAGAGAGACACCCGCCGGTTTGCCAAACGCCAGCTGTCCTGGTTCCGCCACATGAAGGAAATTTCATGGGTGGACGTCACGGAGCCCGTAAATTTTTCTGCTAAAATGGCGGAAATCCGTGATATAATAGCAGGAAAGTTTCTCTCAAATCTTGAATATACTTCAAAACAATCTAAATGAAACGTTGGGGGTACGGATAAATGAACAAATCCATTAATATCCAAGATACATTCTTAAACCAGCTGCGCAAAGAAAATATCCCAGTGACCATTTTTCTCGTGAACGGATTTCAGATTCGCGGCACCATCAAAGCATTTGACAACTTTACCGTTGTCGTGGATACTGACGGTAAACAGCAGATGCTGTTCAAACACGCGATCTCTACGGTTACGCCTCAACGCAATGTTTCATTGATGCAGGAGACGCAAAACGAGGGCTAACGGCCGGAATTTGAAACTTTTCTGGATGATTTTCGTTTAAGTATATAGACAGCAAGGGGGAGCGGGGCGGCCGAACCGCACGCTTGTCGGAGATGTCTGTAGGCATAGAAAATGGAGCGGAGCAACCTTGACAAGGTTGTTCTTTTCATTCCAAAACCGAAAATCGTCCTAAAGGGAGTCAGGAGGCACCATGGATAACAATAAACTGTCGCGGACGGGCAACAGAAACAAAGAACAACCGTCCAAGACGCCCAAAAAGAAGAAAAGAAAGCTGTCGGGCAAACGCATCTTTTGGACCTTGTTTTTTACGTGCGCCATTGCCGTATTTTGCGCATTGGCAGGGTACTTGTACATCTCCGTCAACGGAGAGCGGCTGTATCAGGCGAATAAAGACAAAATTTCGGTTCACGAAACGTCCAAGGTTTACGACCGAAACGGAAACCTGATGGGTGAACTGTCTTTGCAGAAAAGCGACCCGGTCAACAGCGAGGACATTCCGAAGCTGCTCAAGGAAGCTTTTGTCGCGACCGAGGATAAACGGTTTTACGAACACAGCGGTGTCGATCTTTGGTCGATCGGCCGTGCGGCGGTCAAGGACATCATCGCCCGCTCCAAGGTGGAGGGCGGCAGTACGATCACGCAGCAGCTGGCGCGAAACATTTTCCTGACGCGCGACAAGACGTTTTTCCGTAAGGCGACGGAAGTGTCGATCGCGCTGGCATTGGACCGGAATTTGTCCAAAGATGATGTGTTGACGATGTATTTGAACCGGATCAACTTCGGCGGTCAGATTTACGGCATCAAGGAAGCGTCGAAGTATTATTTCGGAAAAAGCAATTTGAACGATTTGAAACTTTGGGAAATGGCTACCCTCGCGGCGATGCCGAAGGGGCCGTCGAAATACAATCCGCTCCGTAATCCCGAGCTGTCCATGCAGCGCCGTGCGGTCGTCTTGAACTTGATGGCCGAGCAGGGCTACATTACGGCCGAAGAAGCGGAGCAGGCGAAAAAGGCCGTTTACGACTACGAGCCGCCGAAGAAAAAGCAAAATTACCAGAACTTTATGGATTACGTCATGAACGAAGCCGAGGATGTCACTGGCCTAAGCGAAGACGATCTGAACATCGGCGGCTATAAAATTTACACCACGATGGACGCCAACGCCCAGAAAGTGCTCGAAAAAGAATTCGCCGATGCGTCGAATTTCGAGAAGGGCAAAGACGATCAGCTCGTGCAGGGCTCGATGGTCATCATGAACCAGGAGAACGGCTCGCTCGTTGCGCTGCTCGGCGGACGCGATTATGAACGCAAAGGCTACAGCCGCGTCACGAACAGCCGCCGCCAGCCGGGTTCGGCATTCAAGCCGATCGTCTCTTATGCGCCGGCTATCGATTCAGGGGATTTTAACATGAATTCGCGGCTGAGCAACGAGAAACAGTGCTTCGGCAATTATTGCCCGACGAACCTTCACGGGTATTCCGGCACGATCAGCATGGAGGACGCGATCACGAAATCGGAGAACATCCCGGCGGTATGGCTGCTGAACCAAATCGGCGTCAAAAGGGGATTTGATTTCGCGACGAAGCTGGGCATTCAGCTGACGGAAGAAGACAAAAACCTGGCGATGGCGCTCGGCGGCATCAGCAAAGGCACCAACACGCTGGAAATGGCGCAGGCATACGGGGCGTTCGCTAACGGCGGTACCTTCTATAAAGCTTATTCGATTAAAAAAATCGTGGACAGCGACGGCAAAGTCGTCTATGAACACAAGGACAACGGCGAACGGGTCATGAAAGAAAGCACGGCTTACCAAATGACCCAAATGATGCAAAACGTCGTCAACAGCGGTACGGGCCGCAAAGCCCGGATCGACAGACCGGTTGCGGGCAAGACGGGGACGACCCAAAGCGGGATCAAAGGTTACAAGTCCAACCGCGACGTCTGGTTCGTCGGCTACACGCCGGAACTGACGGCCGCCGTATGGATGGGTTACGATAAACCGGACAAAGACCATTTGCTCCACAACAGCAGTCCGCTTGCCGCGGCGTTCTGGGGCAAAGTGATGAAGCAGGCGCTTGAAAACTTCCCTGAGAAACAGTTTAAAGTGCCTGAAGATGTGAAGGTCGAGGAACCGGAACCGCCTGCTCAAGAGACACCTGAACTACATGTCAGCGGGCTGATCGCAAGTTATAGTCCGGACACTCAAACCGTGTCTTTATCATGGAACGGAGAGGGGAACGAAAACGCCGTTTACCGCCTCTACCGCAAAGCATCGTCCGAAGCGGACTTCTCGGTGCTGCAGGACGGCATTCCGACGACGAGCATCGATGATATCGGAACGGTCGCCGGCGAAACTTACGAATATTACGTCGTCGCGGTTTCTCCGGAAACCGGCCAGCAGTCCGATCCGTCGAATACGGTGAAAGTCACGATCGAGCCGCAGCCGGATGATCAGCTGCCGCCTCCGGATGAAAACACGGGGGATAACGGGCAAAACGGCGACGGAACGAACGGACAGGACCCTAACCAGGGCGGCGGCTTCGATCACGGTCAAGGGAACGTTGATCAAGGCAGCGGCCAGGACCAAGGCAACGGCAATAACAGCAGCGGCACTAACGGTAACGGGAATCATGGCAACAACGGCAACAATAGCGGCAGCAACGATCATTCAAACGGTAACGGTAATGGAAACGGCAAGGGTAGCGGAAACGGTCAGCAAGGCGGCAATGACGGGTCCGGCTTCGGAAACGGAGACTCGGGCGGCGTAACCGTACCGCCGGACGGCGGCGACGGCAGCACAACCGACCAGGGAAGCATCGAAAGTTTCCAAACCCCGGACAATACCGGTACCGTTCCGATTCAAAACGAAAGCAATAACCCGTAAGGCGGATCAAGAGCCTCCCATCGTTTGGGGGCTCTTTTTCTTTTTGCCGGAGAGGACTCAGGGCGGCGGCATACCGTGAGGAAACGGTCAATCGCCTTGCCAAAGAAGCGGCATCCGCAGTTTTTTCTTCTACTTTAGCCTGCGGTTGCGCTATATTAATGGTATATATTTTGAGTGTGTTTCCTAAATGTGATAAGCTGAAGCTAACATATTGGAGAGGGAAATTTCCATGAAACGAAAATTTGGAGATCGCGCGAACTGGCGCCGGATTTCCCGCCGGCGTTTTGCCTGCCGTTATGTGGAAAGCGAGAAATTTACCGGCTACATAACGCTCTACACCATTTACAATTTAAAAGAGCCGCTGTGGAAGCATTATGGAACCCATACGTACCGGATTGCCGATAAAGGGTACTCTTGGCTGCAATATTTTCCGAAAAACAGCCATTACATCGTGACGGCGATGTTCGATGAACGCCAGGAAATCATACAGTGGTACATTGACACCTGCAAAACGCAGGGCGTGACCGAACAGGGCGTCCCTTGGTTTGATGATCTGTATTTGGACATCGTCGTCCTGAGAAACGGAGAGGTATTTCTGCTGGACGAGGATGAGCTGGAGGAAGCGCTCGCCCGCGGCGTCATCACGAAGGAAGATTACATGCTGGCGACGACGACGGCCAGGGAGGTATTGCATGCGATCAATGCCCATACGTTTCCGTATTTCCTGATGTCGTTGGACCATCGCAAGCGGCTGTTCGAGAATGGAGATTTCAGGAGGAAAACATGAACGGTTATGAACAGGGACCTATCGTCCTGGCGAAAAAAAGGCGCTCCCCTTTGAAACTGGCGCTTGCCATCGTTGCGGCGATGATCATCGCCGGGCTTTTGTGGTCCGGTTACGTGTATTGGAAAATGGACCGCGCGGCAAGCTCGGTCCTGAACGGGCCGCGCGACGTCGGCATCGTTTTGGGTGCCTCCATGTGGGGGGATGCCCCCAGCCCGGGGCTGAAGGAAAGGCTCGACGAAGCCCTGAAGCTGTACAATGAAAAGAAATTCAGCTATATGATCGTCAGCGGCGGATTGGACAAACCCGGCAATAAATATACGGAAGCGGAAGGGATGAGAAATTATCTCGTTCAGCATGGCGTTCCCGAATCGGCCGTCATTTTGGAAAATAAGGCGCGCAGCACTTACGAAAACCTGCTGTACAGCAAACAAATCATGAAAGAGCGGGGATTCCAAAATGCGGTGATCGTCACGCACCAATATCACGGAATGCGCTCCAAGGATATCGCGGATTTTTTGGATTACGAGGATCCCAAGCTTGGCCTCACGGAGTCCAAAACGCTGCAAATGAAATACCATAAGCCGCGCGAGGTACTCGCCTATACCAAATGGAAGGTCGATGAGCTCCTGCTGTGGCTCGGCTGGAAAAAGGGCTGAAACTGCTAATAACCGTCACCGAAGTAGAATACATTGAATAGAGAAACCATCTTGCGGAAGAATATGAGGTGATGGATGCATGAACGGGCGTGTTGCGGCCGCGAACGGCCGGCCGGAAGGCAGGCCATCCAGACAAATCAATGTGATTTTACGCAGCCAGGAGCCTCCTGTACTCAACAGCGCCGTCCCGGAAAAGGAACCGGTGCAGGCGCAAAAAAACGTTGTACAGCACACCTTGTACCAGGAAATCATTCAACGAAATTTATAAAACTCATGGATATAGTCCTGCATACTCTAAATTGGCTCTAAGTGAAGGGAATGATGAGGGGCTATAAGATCTCCCTTATACATCAAAAATTGAAAATAGGGGCTCTCTAGCCCGTATTAGGTGGATATGGTCATTGAAAAAACGAATACGAACCACTGTAACTGATAATTTAACATCCGAATACACCGATAACAATTTAAAAATTGTTGTGTTAGTCAAAAACGCAGAGAAAAATTTTTAGTTTGTATACGAATTGCATGATGGTGTACAGCAATTGCATACAATGTTGTTATGAGGTGATAAATTTGGGTGCAAACTCAAGACAAATTACAATTAACGACTCCAGAATGAATATCACGTTTAAAGCTCAAGAAGAAAAAATGTATGGAACTGCTGAGCCTGCAGTGACTCTCCCTGACCATTTGGAGTCAATAAAGGATATCTTTCATGAACTCAATGGGATGATTGGACTTGAGAAAGTAAAAGGATTGATATTTGAAATATACGCTTTCCTTCAGATTGAAAAAATGCGAAAGGAAGCTGGTTTAAAAGTTAACACGCAATCTTTTCACATGCTTTTCAAAGGGAACCCGGGCACCGGCAAAACAACGGTAGCGCGGATCATCGCCAAGCTTTTTCAAAAGATGGGAGTGCTCAGCAAAGGGCATTTGATCGAGGTGGAGCGCGCGGATCTGGTAGGGGAGTACATCGGACACACCGCCCAAAAAACAAGGGATTTGGTCAAAAAGGCGCTTGGCGGCATTCTTTTCATTGATGAGGCTTACAGCTTGGCCCGCGGCGGAGAGAAAGATTTCGGAAAAGAAGCGATCGATTGTCTTGTTAAAGTTATGGAAGATAAGCATGATGACTTGATTGTAATCTTAGCTGGGTATCCAACTGAAATGGATATGTTTATGGAAACAAATACTGGACTTCCTTCACGTTTTCCAATTAAGATTGACTTCCAAGATTATACTGTTGATGAGTTGATTCAAATTGCTAATAAAATGGCTAAAGAAAGGGACTATAACTTAACGATCGAAACCAGCAGGAAACTTAGAGATATTATTCTTGATGAAAAAATTAGTGAATATAATTTTAGCAATGCGCGTTTTGTGCGCAATGTAATTGAAAAATCTATACGTCATCAAGCGGTAAGATTAATGAGCAAGCACGTTAAGCTAACAAGAGAAGATTTAATGAATATTCTCCCTCGAGATATTGTTACTACACAAATCAACACTGAAAATAACAACAATCAAGAAAATGCTGCCATTTCTTAATAAGATATCAGAATTAAAAATAGCCTTCCCCAAGATAATGTCTCAAAAAGCCATCTTAACTGGATGGACAATTGAAATTTACTTGAGGAAGGCTATTTAATCATCCTGAGTCAATCGTTCGATTTGAAGAATCAATAGTTTTTTATTTATTATTTTGGCTCTTTCGTTTTATGATAGTAACTATTTTCAGTAGTCGGATTGTTATAGTATCCAATATCATTAAAATTTATATATAAACGTCGAATAATTATCTTCAGAGTGATTTAGAAACTATTGGAAAATTACATAATTTAGGATACGATATAATATATTAGTAGTATTTCCTTAACTAGTTCATTGGATAAGGAAGTGCATCTAAAAAACTATATTGGGTGAACTATAGAAGCAATTAACTGGACGATACCTAATATGACATACAAGTCAAATGGCGCACTCAAGAATGTAACTTTTTCTAATGATCAAAGAAGCTACAACTATTACGATACTACTGCACATAGAAATGGCTCTCTTGCTGTTGCCGCATATCTTGACCCTTATGCGCCATATCGTAAAAAATAAGATTTGTGTCGGAGTGTGACTTATGACTTCGCACAAATCTTATTGAATTTTTCTGAAAGAAGAAGGTGCTTCTATGAAATCCAAGGTATTTAAAGTAACAATATCTTTTATAATTATTTTAGGAATAATAACAACACTCATTTTATTTTTCTATCCATTCCCTAAGAAGGTGAATGTGGTTTCTCCTGCTGTAAGTTTTTACGAGAACGACCCTTCTTCCGCCAAGCAAACTTCAATAAGTATATCAGGAACATTGAACCGACCTTTGTTTCGCCAACATATATTCAAAGGCACAGTAACGATTGATGGCTTAGAATTTACTAAAGAGAATGAAACCCTCGATACCTATGTACTTGATAAAAATAATGGGATCAATATGGGGAATCTTGTCTATCATAAACCCTCAAAGCAAGGGGAATTTGTCACTTCAAGTATTATCTGGTTCGATGACACTTTTGAACATATAAATATTGTGAGTGATTGGGGGGGGATTAACAAAAAGTCGTTTTTCATCGTTTCTGCTTCAACATATGAAGAGGCGATCGACACACAAAAAAAGATGAGGGAAAAGTATGGTTCAACTTTTGTTCCGCGAGAATAATTCCTTGACCCTTGGACATCCTGAGTTCAGGTTTGTTCCAAGCAAAAGTGCACGATAATTAAGGATTATAAGTCGCGCTTAGTTGCGACTTTTTTTGTTTAGCTTTATCAGCAGTGTTGCACGAAAAAAATGACATTGAAATGGTGCAAAAAAACCTAAAAAGTATGATAGCATTATCCGAGACAATAGTTTGTCAATCGAAAAGAAAAGAATGATTACCAATCTTTTTATAAATAGAGTAGTATTAAATGAAGGGAATCGAATCGGCATCTATCTAAAGCTTTCGAAAAAGACATTGAATACATTCGACAAATCTACATAAAAATATAGTAGCACGATCAAAGCGATGGAAGACCATAAAAACCAATTCGTGCTGATTTTGGCGGGGTATTCGGAGGAGATCGATTATTTTCTGCAGACGAATCCGGGACTGCCTTCCCGTTTTCCCATTCAGGTAGAGTTTCCGGATTATTCGGTGGATCAGCTGATTCAAATTTCCGAACTGATGTCAAAGGAACGGGATTACATTTTGATGCCGCAGGCGATCATGAAGCTTAGGCAGCACTTGATTCAGGAAAAAAACGAAACCGAGCATGCCTTCAGCAACGCCAGATACGTACGCAACACGATCGAAAAAGCGATACGCAACCAGGCCGTCAGGCTTCTGAATGTATACGCGAATACGAATCCCGGGAAGCTTGAACTGATGACGCTCAGGACCGAGGATTTCAAGCTGGAGACGAAAGGTTCGACGTAAGGGCTGGGAATGCTGTAAGGCTGCGGAAAAAGGGGCTCTTATTCATTGACACATACCACATATGACACGAATATGACCATACGCGACAGGGCGGTGCTGGTCAGCCTCGTCACGGACGAGGTCAAACGATCGGGCATCAACCCGGAGCATTCGCTGCAGGAACTTGTCAGCTTGGCCGAAACGGCCGGCGTCGAGGTGCTGGACGTGATTTCCCAAAATCGCGACGTGCCGGATGCCCGCTGGCTGATCGGAAAAGGCAAGGTGGAGGAACTGCGCCAGGCGATTCTTGCCGTGCAAGCAAACACCGCGATTTTCGATCATGATCTTTCGGGCGCGCAGGTCCGCAATTTGGAGCAGAGCCTGGACGTCAAAATTATCGACCGCACGCAGCTTATTTTGGATATTTTTGCGCAGCGCGCCAAAACGCGCGAAGGCATCATTCAGGTGGAGCTGGCACAGCTGTCCTACCTGCTTCCGCGCCTGTCCGGCCACGGCAAAAATTTGTCGCGGCTCGGCGGGGGCATCGGGACGAGAGGCCCGGGGGAAAGCAAGCTCGAAACGGACAGACGCCATATTCGCAGCCGCATCGGCGATTTGAAAAGGCAGCTTGAGGCGGTCATTAAACACCGCAAGCTGCACCGGGGCCGCAGGCAAAAAAGCGGCGCCATCCAGGTCGCGCTCGTCGGCTATACGAATGCTGGGAAATCGACCCTGCTTAAACAGCTGACCAGCGCGGATGTATACATCGAAAACCAGCTGTTTGCGACGCTCGATCCGACCTCGCGCACGCTGGTGCTTCCGGGGGGAAGCGAAGTCATTTTGACGGATACGGTCGGGTTCATCCAGAATCTCCCCCATGACCTTGTGGCGGCATTCCGGGCGACGTTGGAGGAAGCTAATGAAGCCGATCTCATTTTGCATGTCGTCGATGCTTCGTCTCCGATGCGGGAAGATCAGATGAAGGTCGTCGATTCGATTTTGGAGGATTTGGGGGCTGCCGACAAACCGCAGCTGGTTTTGTTCAACAAAAAGGATGTTTGCACGCAAGAGCAGCTGGAGATGCTGCCTTCCGGTCCCGGGCATTTGAAGATCAGCGCGTTGGACGAAGGAGATTTGCTTGCCGTGAAACAGGCGATCCAGGAACGTTTGTCTGGGGGAATCCTGTCGTTCCGGGTGCCCTCAGAGGATGGCAACGCCATGGCTTTGCTGTACCGGATCGGAGACGTTGTGGAGCAAAAAACCGAAGAACATGATATGATTTATAAGGTACAGGTTCACAAACCCGATTACGATAAATGGGGACATATGGTCGAACCTTATCTGATCAGGGATTAAATGGGAAAAAGCAGAGGGGAAATTCGATAGACATGGTACAATTCGCAGAACAATTGGAACAATGGAAGGAAGCCGCGGAAGAGCGGATAACGGAGCCGTTTCGGCAGCTGGATCGCGTGATCGACCACAATCAATGGAAGGTCATCGAAGCGTTCCAGAAGCATCAAGTCAGCGACTTTCATTTTGCAGGCTCGACGGGTTATGCTTATAACGACCGGGGAAGAGAAGTGCTGGATCTGGTATATGCGGACGTATTCGGGGCCGAAGCGGCCCTGGTGCGCCCGCATTTTGCTTCAGGCACGCATACGATTTCCACAGCTCTATTCGGGGTATTGAGACCCGGCGATGAGCTGTTTTACATTACGGGGCGCCCGTACGATACGCTACATAAGGTGATCGGCCAAGAAGGCGACGGGACGGGGTCGCTGAGGGATTTTGGCATCACGTACCGGGAGGCCGCCTTGACGGCGGACGGAGGCATCGACTGGGATGCGGTGCGCGCAGGCATCCATGAATCGACGAAGGTCATCGGCATCCAACGCTCGCGGGGTTATGATTGGCGCTCATCGTTTACCGTCGGCGAAATCGGCGACATGGTGAAAAAAGTGAAAGAGATCAAGCCGGACGTCATCGTGTTCGTCGACAACTGTTACGGGGAATTTACGGAAACGATGGAGCCGACAGAGGTAGGCGCCGACCTGATCGCCGGCTCGCTGATCAAAAACCCGGGCGGCGGCATTGCGGAAACCGGCGGGTATATTTGCGGCCGGCAGCATCTGGTAGATCTGTGCGCATACCGGCTGACCGCGCCGGGCATCGGCAGCGAAGTCGGGGCCATGCTCGGGACGACGCGCGGCATTTACCAGGGGCTGTTTCTCGCGCCTACGCTTGTGGGACAAGCGTTAAAAGGAAGCATTTTTGCGGCGGCCATGTTCGAGCAGGCGGGATTCGTCACCAAGCCGGCATGGAACGAAGCGCGAACGGATTTGATCCAAGCCATCTCGTTTAAAGAAGCCGGACACCTGATCGCATTCGTGCAGGGCATCCAACGGGCAGCCGCGGTGGACAGCCATGTCGTTCCCGAACCTTGGGACATGCCGGGTTACGATCATCCGGTGATCATGGCCGCAGGGACGTTCATTCAGGGGGGAAGCCTGGAATTGTCCGCGGACGCGCCGATTCGGGAACCTTACATCGGGTATATGCAGGGAGGCTTGACCTATTCCCATGTCAAGTTTGGGGTCATGTTGGCCTTGCAACGGATGATTGACCAAAAATTATTGTGAGTTTTTCTGACATGTCATTGACGCGACAGATCAGGAAAGGTACAATATGAGTGAGAAAAGTTAACTGGAAGGTTGAGATGAGTCATGGGTGATGAGATTCGCAGAAACATGGCATTGTTCCCGATTGGGATTGTGATGAAATTGACCGATTTGTCCGCCCGACAAATCCGGTACTATGAACAGCATAACCTGATAGTTCCTGCGCGCACCTCGGGCAATCAAAGGCTGTTCTCCTTTAATGACGTGGAAAGATTGCTGGAAATCAAATCCTTGATCGAAAAAGGCGTCAATATTGCCGGCATCAAGCAAGTGATGAACCCGGTGTCAAAGGAATCGGAGGAAGCGACGGTCATTACCGCAGACACGGAAGTAAAGCGGAAAGAGATGACGGAATCGCAGCTGCACCGGTTGCTCAAGCAGCAGCTTGTTTCGGGTAAGAGACCGGGCCAGGTATCTTTGATCCAAGGCGAGTTGTCCCGGTTTTTTAATAAAAAATAACGAGTCATAATAGGAAAGGGAGAGGATCTTGTGAGCTACACAAAAGAAGATATTCTTCGCATCGCCGAGGAAGAAAACGTCCGTTTCATCCGCCTTCAATTCACCGACTTGCTCGGTACGGTCAAAAACGTGGAAATTCCCGTCAGCCAGTTGAAAAAAGCCCTTGACAATAAAATGATGTTCGACGGTTCTTCCATTGAAGGTTATGTACGTATCGAGGAATCCGACATGTACCTGTACCCGGACCTGGACACATGGGTGATTTTCCCTTGGGTAACCGAAGATCGCGTCGCGCGTCTGATCTGCGACGTTTACATGCCGGACGGCACGCCGTTTGCCGGAGATCCGCGCGGCATTTTGAAGCGCAACCTGAAGGAAGCGGAAAAAATGGGCTATACCTCCATGAACGTCGGTCCAGAGCCTGAATTTTTCCTGTTCAAAACCGATGAGAAAGGCAACCCGACGATGGAGCTGAACGACCAAGGCGGATATTTCGACCTGGCTCCGACTGACCTCGGTGAAAACTGCCGCCGCGAAATCGTGCTTACGCTCGAGGAAATGGGCTTTGAAATCGAAGCTTCCCACCACGAAGTGGCCCCGGGACAGCATGAAATCGACTTTAAATATGAAAATGCCGTTAAAGCGGCGGATCAGATCCAAACGTTTAAGCTGGTCGTAAAAACGATCGCCCGCCAGCACGGCTTGCATGCGACGTTTATGCCTAAACCGCTGTTTGGCGTGAACGGCTCCGGCATGCACTGCCACCAATCGCTCTTCAAAGGCGACGTCAACGCGTTTTACGACGAGTCCGACGAGCTGGGCCTGAGCAAGGAAGCCCGTTACTACATGGCCGGCATCCTGAAGCACGCGCGCGCGTTTGCGGCGATCACCAACCCGACCGTAAACTCCTACAAACGTTTGGTTCCGGGTTACGAAGCTCCATGTTACGTAGCATGGTCCGGCAGCAACCGCAGCCCGATGATCCGGATCCCGGCTTCCCGCGGTCTCAGCACGCGCGTCGAAGTCCGCAACCCGGACCCTGCGGCGAATCCTTATCTGGCGCTTGCCGTCATGCTTCGCGCCGGTTTGGACGGCATCAGCAAAGAAATGCCGCTTCCTGCGCCGATCGACCGCAACATCTATGTGATGTCCGAAGAAGAGCGCATCGAAGAAGGCATCCCAAGCCTGCCGGCTGACCTGAAAGAAGCGCTGAACGAACTCGTTCGCGACGAAGTCATCGTCGAAGCGCTGGGCGATCATGCCATGTCCCACTTCTATGAGCTGAAAGAAATCGAATGGGATATGTACCGCACGCAAGTTCATCAATGGGAACGCGATCAATATATGACGCTTTATTAATCTGGAAAATCCCTTGCGCCGTCCGGCGTGAGGGGTTTTTAATTTTGTTGGAAAAAGATCCGTCCGAGCTAAGCTGAAACATATTGCCTGCTTGCTTCGTATAGATGGTGGAGGCGATACATATGAAACGAAATAAAAGATTCACTTTTACGCTGACTGCAGCAGTCCTGGGTTTAAGCATGTCGATGTCCATGGGTGCCGCTGCAGCGGGAGCAGGAAACCAACAAACGCAAGGGCAAGCACAAAAGGTTGAAAAGGTGGTTGTTACCGATCCGACAGCCATCACCAAGCTCAACAGCACGAGCGTGCCGTCACTGATCGTGGAGGCCGAAAAAAGATATTTTTACGCCATGGGCGGCGGCAAGGGTTCGACCGAGGTTTTCGAGATCAACGGCCAGCAATACCGCTATTTGTCCGATGACATCGGAACCCGCGCAAAGCTGATGGATTACCTGAAGCAAGCCTATACGGAAAAAGCGGCGGCTTACTTTGTCGACAAATATTTCATCAGCCATGGCGGACGTCTGGCACAGCTGAATGCCGATACGGGGAATATACTTGAATTTGGCAAGGCGACCGCCAAAATGCTGTCCATGACGCCGACGCAACGGGTGTACAAGTTGTGCGTCCCTTACCCGGAACATCTGCAGGGTCCCGAATATATAACGGTAAAATTCGAAAAAGTCGGGGACCACTGGCGGGTGGGGACTGCTCCGCATGCCGTTTTTTAATGTTCTGCCTCATCGATGACACCATAAATCAATAATCCCGGCCAGCAGGCTGATTAAAAAATGCTCGCTTTGGAACGACCGGAGAACCTCGGGGTTCAACGGATCGTAGGCCAAAGGGGCATTTTTTTGCGGTTTCCATATAGGAAAAGCGGGAGGGTAAATAGAACCGGATCTGAAATCCATATTCAGGTCGTCAAAGATTGTGATAAAATGTAGAAGAATGTAGACAAAACGGTGTCATACGACTCGAAGAGCTTATTGACAACAAGGAGTGAGCTTTCCATCTTTCTGCTACAGGAAACGTATAACCACTGGGTCGTCATCCTTTCATTGATCATTGCCGTCTTTGCGTCCTATTCGGCGCTGAACCTTGCGTCTAAAATATCCGGGTCCCAGGGATTAACGCAAAAATGGTGGTTGATCGCAGGTTCATGCGTCATGGGGTGCGGCGTATGGGCCATGCATTTTGTCGGCATGCTCGCGTTCCACCTCAATGTACATATCCATTATGATTTATCGGTTACGCTGCTTTCCATGTTATGCAGCATCGTTGCTTCGTTTATCGCTTTTCAAATCTTGTTGTCCAAGCGGATCGATTGGCGCAAATTTGGCGTGAGCGGCTTTATTATGGGCAGCGGGATCGTGGCCATGCATTACACGGGGATGGCTGCCATGCGGCTTCCCGCGACGGTGGCGTACGACAGGGGCTACTGGCTGCTTTCAGCGGCTATCGCCTTGGCGGCATCGTATGTGGCCTTGTTCCTTTTCATTAAATTTCGGGGGAACGTCTCGGTGAGCTGGTGGAAATGGGCTTCCGCCTTGCTCATGGGAATCGCCATATGCGGGATGCATTTTACCGGGATGAGGGCTGCTGATTTTTGGTGCGGGGATGCCGGTGCCCTGATCGCAACCGATAGCGGGGAAGTCAACCTCGTTTTATTATCCGGCGTCACCTTGGCAACCTTTTTTATGCTGATGGTTTCGTGGGGAGCGATGTTTTTCGATCGGCATGTTTTGGAGAAAATGGCTTATAGCGACCCGCTAACAGGACTTCCCAACCGGCATGATCTCAATCGTTTTCTTAAAGACGGCGTCGACGGCTCGCGCGAAACGGCGGTGCTTTTTATCGATTTGGACCGCTTCAAAACGATTAACGATACGCTGGGTCATGATATCGGCGATATGCTAGTCCAGGAGGTCGGAAGAAGGCTAAGCGGGTTAACGGGCGAAGGTCGGAAAGTATTCCGCCTTGGCGGGGATGAGTTTTTGATTGCGGCTGAACGGTGCAGCCAAGATCAGGCGGAACAGCTTGCCGGAGACATTTTGGAGGCGATCACCAAACCGTTTGACCTCAAGGGGAATGAGCTTTACATCACGGCGAGCGTTGGAATCAGTCTGGCGCCGAAGCATGGAACGGACCGCGAATCGCTCCTCAAGGCATCCGATACGGCAATGTACAATGCCAAAAGGGCGGGAAAAAACCGGTTTTGCGTGTTTGACGATGAAATGGATCAAATGCTGCTTCGCCGTCTCGAATTGGAAAAAGACATGCGGGGCGCCTTGGAACGAAAGGAATTTTATATCGTTTATCAGCCCAAGTGGAATGCGCTAACGGAAAAAGCCGTCGGTTTCGAATCGCTGATGCGCTGGCCGCATCCGAAATTCGGCGAAGTTTCCCCCAGCGAATTTATTCCGATTGCCGAGGAAACGGGATTGATCATTCCCATGACCCGATGGGTGTTCTCCGAAGTGGGCAAGCTGCTTCAACAATGGATGGAAAAAGGCGTTCCGCTGCTTCCCGTATCGATCAACGTATCCATTCGTTTATTCGAAAGCCAGCAGTTGATCGAAATGACCCGTACATTACTGAAGTCCGCGAACTTATCTCCGCATGTTATTGAGCTTGAAATTACCGAATCCATGATGCTGTACGATGTGAAGGACATGATCAGACAGCTCAGCGAGCTTCGCAGCCTCGGCGTTCGCATTTCGATGGACGACTTCGGGTCGGGGTATTCGTCGCTCGGGACGTTGGATCAAATTCCGATTGACACGATCAAAATCGATCAGCTTTTTATCAGGGAAAGCGATTCGCCCGCCAAAAGGGCCATCGTGGGCGCGATCATCGAGATGGCTCTCAACCTGCAGCTGGACCTTGTCGCCGAGGGAGTTGAAACCGTGGAACAAATCGATTTTCTTCGGTCCTCTGGATGCAATGTGATGCAGGGGTATTATTATGGAAAGCCGATGGACGTGAGCGAAATGGACGATTGGATCGCCCGGAATATGGAAGAACGCCTCACGGAAGACAGTAGGCTTTAAGAAAACGATCGATCATAAACATGGCGCTGCCAGCCGATCATTCATGGGATTCGATCTTAAAGCCGCGCTGATCCCTCCGTATTTTTGCATACACCGGCGGTGTGCCCGGATGGTAAACTCATATCTATTTTCGCAAGGAGTTTCCTATTTGCCCTTCCCTTCCAAAAGCATAATCATAAGATAAAGTATGCTTCTGAAAGGAGGGTGAACACATGAGTGAAGTCGTTGGAGGCGTAGGCGGTTACGGCCATGGCGGGTATGGCAGCATCGGTGCGATTCTGGTTCTCTTTATTTTGCTCGTTATCATCACCAAAGCTTTCATTTACTAATTTCGTATTTTCAAAGCTCTTGCCGGCATGCCGGCAGGAGCTTTTTCGCGTTCCCTTCATGATGGGGATTCAGGGCATCAGCGGCATGCTGACGAACTTATACCATAAGTATAATAACCCCAGCGGGATGCAGCAGATCAGGCCAATCCCCATGACGATCATCCGGTTTTTCCAAGACCCGTTCATGCAGGTACCTCTCCTTCAAAATGCCATACATGTTTATAACGCAATGAAACCGTATCATGTTACGCTTCTTTCTGATTTTTTTGGCTGAAAAATCCTGCAATGCATGTTCATAACATTGACTCGGCCGTGGTTTTGGTATATATTGTTCCCCTGTGCTTCAATGCAAAAAAGCCAAAAAGCATAAAAGCAAAGAAGGACTTGATTACGGATCAAACAAAGCGGACGGAGACGTCATGCAATTTCCCTGTCTGCGACAATTATGTACAAGGAGTATCATCTTCATGGACCGACAGCTCACTTTTTCGAAAAGCATTTTGATTATTGCATTCATTCTTGCGCTATTGTTCATCTCGATTTTTCTGCTCAAAGCGGAGCCGCATCTTCCGCTGCTCGCCGCAACGGTCGGGACCGCAGCTTTGTTGCGGCTGTTCGGCATTCCTTGGAAGAAGCTTGAAGCTTCCATCCTTCAAGGCATTCAAACGGCCATTATGCCGATTCTCATTCTTTCGCTGATCGGCATTTTGATTGCCGTATGGATGATGAGCGGGACGGTGCCGACGATCTTATATTACGGCATGGATTATATCAAACCGCATTTATTTGCGGTGAGCGCGTTATACGTCACCATCGTCGTGTCGATGTTTACCGGAAGCTCGTTTACGACCGTCAGCACCGTCGGCGTCGCCTTTATGGGGATTGCCGCGACGACGGGAGTTTCCCCGGCGTTGGCCGCGGGAGCGGTCATCTGCGGGGCTTGCTTCGGGGATAAAATGTCGCCGCTATCCGATACGACGAATTTTGCCCCGGCCGTGGCCGGCATTCCCATCTATACGCACATCCGCAACATGCTCTACACGACGGTGCCGGCGCTCATCGTCACGACGATATTTTTCTTGTTCGCGCCAAGCTCCGGCACGGTCGATTTATCGTCCATCGAGCAAATCAAGTTTGCGCTGCAGGATGGGTTTCGCATTCATTGGCTTACGTTGCTGTCGCCGATTGCCGTCATTGCCTGCTCGATCAAACGGATGCCGATTCTCCCTACGCTGATCGTCGGCATCGCGACGGGTCTGCTGGTGACGGCTGTCGTTCAACGCGAGACGGCAATCGACGTATGGTTTCAGGTCATGCAAAGCGGCTATCAAACGGCCAGCGCCAACGAAACGGTCGCATCGATCGTAAACCGGGGAGGTTTGCAGTCGATGATGTGGTCCGTCTCGCTGATCCTGATCGCGCTGTCGCTGGGCGGATTGCTGCAGCATTGCGGCGTCATCGAAGCTTTTTTCCAAAAGGCCGTTCAGCCTTTAAAACGCGGCAGCAGCATCGTTTTGATGACGGGAGCGTCCTCGATTGCGGTAAACGCCATGACGGGCGAGCAATATTTGTCCATTCTTTTGCCGGGTCAAATGTTTAAGGACGAATATAACCGCAGAAAACTGCCCGCAAAAACGCTGTCCCGAACCCTCGAAGATTGCGGTACGCTCGTGAATCCGCTTGTTCCCTGGGGCGTCAGCGGCGCTTTTTTTGCGGCTGCCCTCGGGGTTCCGGTGCCGGAATACGTTCCGTACGCCGTCTTGCTGTGGGTAAGCCCCCTCATTACGTTCGGATATGCGCTTATACCGAAGCTGCAAAAGAACGCGCTTGGCCCAAACACATGGTCTGCTTAATATAACGTCTACGCTCGGTCTTGCCGCCTAATGGATTAGGGGCAAGGCCTTTTTGCTTTGCAATTGCGGCACCCGTGGCGGATGAACCGGGGGGCTCCAGGCATTATTGTCGGTCCGCACACATAAGGTGAGGAACCTTAGAGCATAGTAAAAAACGATTCCTGCCCTTATGGGGAGGTCGATCCATATCACAGGATGCAGAAGGGAGGGGGAGCGCTTATGCTGAAAAGCAATAAATATAAAGAGGCCGAAGCGGACCGTTTGAATTTTCACGACCAAACCGACGACGTCGTCGGACGCGAGCCTGCCACAACGAATGTCGACGATGCCGTCGCGGCCATGACCTCGCATATCAATAAATACGACGTTCCGGACGAACTCGAAGAAAAATAACCAACAGGAAAGCGCGCACAGGTGGAACTGATGCGTGCTTTTTATTTTGTTGGCGGATGCGGATCGGCGTCATCATCTTGGCATGCCATGCTTTTTTTGATTTACAAAATCACCCATATTATGTAATCTGGTAGAAACATATTCGAGATCTTAGATATTGGGAAGGAGCACCGGACATGAACGGTCAAGACGAACGTTTGCTGGCGTTGGAAGAACGGGTAGCCGAACTTGAGGATCAACTCCGCGAAACGCGGAAGGGTTCGAAAGGGCTGCGGATCGTGTTGTACATCATTTACGGCGTATTTATTTTATTGATTTTGCTTGGCGTTCTGCAATTCGTGTCGGTCTAACCTGCGGCTGCATATAACAACTGAGTGAGTCCTCCCGGCTTGGGGGGATTTTCTTTTTTTTATAAGCGATATCTATAGAAAACAAACCTAAAACCTGAATTTCTCACCTCCCGATCTTTGCCGTTTCCCTGCATAATGGGTTCATACCAAACAAAAAGGGGAATAAGCAATGGCGAAAATGTCGAAATGGCTAAGCTTGGCGATGGCAGGCGCGTTAGTCTTCAGTTTGGCGGCATGCGGAGGCAAAGCCGATGAAGGAAGCGCTTCGTCGGGAGCGGGAACCGGCGGCGACAAGGCCGGCACGGTGAAAGAGAAAAACGTAACGATCACGTTCCAAAACATTTATCCGGATCCGACCGATCCGAAAAACAAATTGATGAACAAGCTGGTGAAGCAATACGAATCGGAGCATCCGAACATCAAAATCGAGCTCGATTCCCTGAACACCGATCAGCAAAAGCTGAAGCTGAAAACGCAAGCGGCGTCCAAAGAGGTGCCGGACATTACCGTGGTCAACCCGGCCGCGCAAATGCAGCCGTTCGTGGAAGCGAAGCTGCTCGCGCCGCTGGACGACATGCTGGACCAAAACGGACTCCGGGGCACGTTCCAGGACGGGCTTCTCGATTGGTACAGCTTTGACGGCCATACCTATGCCGTGCCGGACGGCAACAACATCGGCGTGGTGTACTACAACAAGGAGCTTTTCGAAAAAGGCGGGGTTAAGGTGCCGACGACGTTCGAAGAAATGGTTGATGTCGTCAAAACGCTGAAATCCAAGGGCATCCAACCGATGGCGATCGGCGAAAAAGACACCTGGACGGGATCGTTCCTGTTCATGAACATGCTGCTTCGGACCAACAACGGCCCGGGCTTCCTGAAGGACGTGCTCGATAAAAAGAAAACGTTCGAAGATCCGGCATTCAAGGAAGCGGTCGACGCGTTCCAAAACCTCATCCAGGCCGGAGCCTTCCAGGAAGGCGTCACGTCTTTCGACTACAACGCAGGCGAAAACCTGTTCAAGACCGGCAAAGCGGCCATGTACTTTATGGGCACGTGGGCGACGGGAGGCATCGAAACGTCTTCCGTCAACGGAAAAGTCGGCGTGTTCAAGTTCCCGACGATCAACGGCAAAGGCAACCCGGACGAGTTCATGCTGGCGCCGGGTAGCGCGTTTGCGATCTCCGCGGACAGTAAACATCTGGATGAAACGAAGGCGTTCCTGAACTGGTTTATGCTGAACTTCCCGAAAGAAGCGTTCGAAGCCAAAGGCGCAGTGGGAATCGGACAAAAAGTGGACGGCGATTTCAAGGCGGCCGGATACTCCGACATGGCGATGGAGGTGCTGAATCTGTTCAAAGACGTGAAGGGCGGGGATCTGGCGTTCGACAACACGATGAACCCGGGAACGGCGCAAGCTCATCTTGCCAGCATCCAAAACCTGTTCGTACAGAAAAAGGATTCGGCCGAAGTCGCGAAGGAACATCAGTCGGCATTCGAAGCCAACAACAAATAAGCTTGATGTAATGGAGGGAACGCGTGCGAAAGGCGGCATGCCGTTCCCTTCTGCTTCACTAGACCAGCCAGAAAAAGGAGGGGTTCCCATGAACGTGCTCAAAGTCTCCCGCTGGACGATTGCCGCGTTTGTGCTGCCTTGCTTGATCCTATACGCAGGCATCGTATTCGTGCCGATCCTCGTCTCCATGTACAGCGGTCTGCTGGATTGGAACGGCATCGGGGAGTCCAGGTTCGTCGGGTTCGAAAATTTCAAAAACCTGTTTTTCCATGATCCGGTATTTTGGCCGTCCGTACGGAGAACGCTGCTGTTTGCCGTGTTTTCGATGGCGGAAATCCCGATTGCGCTGCTTGTGGCCATTTTGCTCAAACGGTATATCCGCAGACCGAATTTTCTCGTGTCGAGTTACTTTTTGCCCGTCATTCTGTCGGTCGTTGTCGTCGGCCAGCTGTGGAAAACGATTTACAATCCCGCGTCGATGGGGGGCATGCTGAACCAGGTGCTGGAAGCGGTCGGCCTAGGATCATGGACGCATGAATGGCTTACCGACCCGTCGGTTGCGATGTATTCGCTGTATTTCGTGGCGCTCTGGCAGTACTTGGGTTACCACACGCTGATCCAGTATACGGGGATATTAAACGTTCCTGAAGAAATCTATGAGGCAGCGCGGATCGATGGCGCCGATGGGTTTGCCGCCGACCGATACATCACGTTTCCGAACATCATTCCGATCTTCAAAATCTCGATCGTGCTGGCGTTTATCGGCTCGCTGCAGGCTTTTGACATGGTGATGGTGATGACGGGCGGCGGACCCGCGCACGCAACTGACGTCATTTCGACCCATATGTACAACATGTCCTTCCTGTCCATGAAATACGGGTACGGCAGCTCGATTGCGGCATGTTTGGTCGTGCTATGCCTTGCGGCCACCTTCCTGATCAATCTGATATTCAACAAGCTGGAGAAACGCTTTTCGTAAAGGAGGAAAACGCCATGAATACGAGCTCTGCCGTTACGTTGAACAAGCCGGCGGCCGCTGCCCGCCGCGGACGGTTTTCCGCTGCGAAAACGATCGTCATCCTGTTTTTGTCCATATTGGTGGTCACGCAGGTATATCCGCTGCTATGGCTTGTGCTGTATTCGCTGAAAACGAACGAAGAAATTTTGTCGGGCAGCTTTTTCGCCCTGCCGCACGCTCCGCAATGGAGCAACTATAGCGCGGCGCTCGAAGGGAATTATTTTCGATATTTGCTGAACAGCTTATTCGTCACGTCGGTGACGATGGCTGCGGTCATTTTGCTGAGCTCCCTGTGCGCGTATGCGATCAGCCGATTCCGCTGGCGATACGGGCAAGGGGTTATGCTGCTGTTCCTGATCGGGATGATGATCCCGATGCAGGCCACGCTGCTGCCGCTCATGATCATTTTCAAAAACATGCACGTGCTGAACACGCATTTGTCGCTGATCCTGCCTTATGTCGCGTTTTCGATGCCGATCGCGGTGTTTATTTTGAGCGGGTTCATGAAAACCATTCCGCATGAAATCGAAGAGTCGGCCGTGATCGACGGGGCCAGCATCTGGCGCATTTTCCGCAGCATCATATTGCCGGTGTCCGTTCCGCCCGTCATGACGGTTTGCATTTTGACGTTCATCAACATTTGGAATGAATACATTTTGGCGGCTACGTTCATTTCGTCGGAAAAGCTCAAAACGCTGCCGTTCGGCGTGAACAGCTTCGTCAGCCAATATTCGGTCAATTACGGCGCGATCGGTGCTTTTCTCGTGCTCGGCGCGCTGCCGGTCATCCTGATCTATTTCTTGTTATCCGATAAAATCACCGAAGGCATGGTGGCAGGCGCCGTCAAGGGATAAAGGGCCAAAAAATCGGGCGGAACAAGCGGCGCATATGCTAAAATGGACACGAAAAGCCGATGCTTTGAAAGGGGGAAGCCGAGGTACGTGAGACGCTTCCGATCCATACGCAGCCGCTTGTTCCTGCTTTTTATGGGATGCATGACGGGAATCCTGATATTGATGAGCATGCTGTATTACAATCGAACGTTATCGATCATTCACGCCAAGGTGGGCGACATCGCCGAAAAAAACATCTCCCAGACCGCGGGGCTGTTCAACTTGATGCTGCAGGGCTATAACAGCTTGTCCAAATCGCTGAACAGCAACTACGAGCTTACCCGCCTGCTGCAGGAAAAGCCGGACGATCCGGCGGCGGAAATCATGAACGAACGCACCATCACGAACATTATCGGGGCGGCCTACTATTCGCGGGACGATGTGCTGGGCATCCACATATTATCGCCCGACGGCAAGGTGTACAGCTACGAAAGGCAGTTTGCCGGGGTCATCGACAACAACTACGCCCAAACCGAATGGTATAAAAAGCTCGAAGCATCCTCGGGCAACATGGTCTGGCTCGGGTTATACCCCGGTTCGCCGATCAACACGCTGCAGGCGGAAAAGCAGGCGTTCGTGTTCGGGCGCAAGCTGTACGATTTGGATAACCATAAAGAGATCGGAATGTTGATGATCGAAACGAACCCGTCTCCGATGATGGAAGCGCTGTCTAACGTGAGCATCAGCCCCGGAACGCAGGTCTACATTTTGGACGAAGCGAAAAAAATCATCGCCTCCTCCGAACGAAAAGGAGCCAAACGCCCGGAGCTGGACCGGCTGCCGCAGCCGTCGCCGGAAGATAATATCTTCGTTGACGGCACGTCCAAGGAGCTGATCGTCGCCGCCAACACGACGATGGCCGGGTGGACGATTTACGGCCTGACGCCGAAACAGGACATCCAGGCGGAAGTATATCGGACGACGAAAGTTTTGGTGGTTGTCGTGCTGGCGCTGATCATTTTATCGACGGTGCTGGCTTCGATCGTCTCCCGCAATATCGCGTCTCCGCTCAAGCTTTTGATCCGGGAGATGAAAAAGGTCGAGATGGGAAATTTCAGCGGTTCGGTCAACGTGGATTCCTTCGACGAAATCAACAGCCTGGTCTCGTCGTTCAACCGGATGGTGCACCGGATGGACGAGCTGATCGAAACGATCAAAATTTCGACCGTCAGCGAAAAAAACGCGCAGCTGCAAGCGCTGCAGGCCCAGGTGAATCCGCATTTCCTCTACAACACGCTCGACATGATCTATTGGATGCTGGACGAGCAGGAAAACGAACGGCTGAGCAGGGTGGTTCTGTCGCTTTCGCAAATGTTCAGGTACAGCAGCAATTGGGAAGAAGCGGCGCGAACCACGCTGGGGCGCGAATTAGAGCAAATCGGCCATTACTTGACGATCATCGAAACGCGGCTCGGCGGAAGGCTGCAAACGAACATTGACGCGAACGCAGCCTGGCTGGACGCGCCGCTTCCGAAAATGACGATTCAGCCGATCATCGAAAACGCGGTCAAATACGGTTTGGAGCCGAAGGAAGGCATGGGCGTGCTGAACGTGCGCACGGAAAAGGAAGGGAACAAGCTGCTGATCAAAATCGAGGACAACGGAATGGGCATGGATGCCGAGACGCTGGAGCGGGTAAAAGAGACGATGCACGCCAAACATCAGCGGTCGCCGGATGCGGATTCGCCCGGAAGAAGACGCGGCATCGGGCTGCGGAACGTACACGACCGCCTGGTGATGATGTTCGGCGGACCATACGGTTTGAGCATCGAAAGCGAGCCGCTGCAAGGAACGACGGTGACCGTTGCCATACCGATTCCGGCCGAAGGGGAGGACGAAGATGAACATATTGGTGGTGGATGATGAAAGCGTGATCCGGGAGGGGATCAAGCGGACGATCCGCAAAGCGTTTCCCGGCCACGGCGTGCAATTGGCGGAAAATCCGGACGAAGCGGCGCAAATTCTCCGGGGCGGCCAGATCGACGTGGTGCTCACGGATATTTTGATGCCGGGCATGACCGGACTCGAATTGATGCAGGTGTCCCGGAGCAATTATCCGCACGTGAAATGGGTAATCATCTCCGCGTATTCCGAATTTGCTTACGCCAAAGAAGCGGTCAGGCTCGGGGCCAAGGATTATATGCTTAAGCCGATCGGCAAGGAGGCGCTGATTTCGATGATCGGGCGGCTCGGCGAGGAAGTGGAGCGGGACGCCGAGCTGGAGCAGGAAACGCGGCTGCTCCGGAGCAACCTGAAGTTTTTGCGTGAAGCGGTATTCCAGCGCTGGGCGACGGGACTCGACATCGGGAACTTGGACATCGCCCCGTTCGTGGAGCGGTACCCCCGCTTTTATTTGGTGCTGGTCAAAATGGAAAGCGACGACGCTGTACATCTCGAGCATTTTATCGTCGAAAACGTGCTGACCGAGCTGATCGAACGCCACGGAAAAGGGTTCGTCACCAGCCTCGACGGCAAAAGCCTGCTGGGCCTCGTGACGCCGGATTCGCCGGACGGGGCAAAGCGCTTGAGCGACGAGCTGCGGCTGCATCTGAAAAAATACGTCAAGGTGCCGTTCCAAGTCGGGCTGTCCGAAGAAATCCGCGACTTTAACAGCATCCCGGCGGCGATCCGGGGGATGGGGCGGCAGTCCGGAACGCTCGAATTCGAATATTACGCCCCGGGCGGAAACCGGGCGGTCGAAGTAGCCCTCCAATATATCCGTGCGAACTACAATACCGACGTGACGCTGGAAAAGGTCGCCTCCGTCGTCTTTTTGAACCCGGCATACTTCAGCCAAGTGTTCAAGCAAAAAACCGGAAGCGGGTTCAAGGAGTACGTCATTTCGCTGCGGATGGAAAAAGCGATGGAACTGCTGAAGCATACGCAGCTGAAGCTGATCGACATCGCCGAAAAGGTCGGTTACCAGGACGTCAAACACTTTACGCAGGTTTTCCGCAAGCGGACGAACATGACGCCGACGGAATACCGGCAGCGGGGATGGGAGGAGGACGGGCTGAACCGAGCTTGTCCGTAGAAGGGAAAAAGGATGCGCCTCGATATCCGCCTTGGGCCGTGCCAGTTCGACTGGCACGGTTCTTTGCGTTTCTTGCCTAGGAAAGTCCGGTTTTGGGCGATGTTAGGAGATGCTCGCTAGGTTGCTTATTGCCAAAAGGGAACAAATGTTCTATAATTGATGTATTGTTACTTTGGTTGGGGAGGGGGGGGAAGGGAAACAGTGGATCCAATGAGCGTCAGCGAACGGATGGATAGGGAGGGAATTCCCGGGTTAAGCATCGCATTCATTGAGGATGGTTTGATCAGCCATCGGGAGACCTGGGGAAAGCTTGCGGCGGGGGAGACGGAACCGGTCCGGATGGATACGATGTTTAACGCATGTTCCATCAGCAAATTTGCGGCAAGCGTTTTAGCGCTTGTTCTGGTAGAGGAATGCGTCCTTCAATTGGATGAAGAAGCGAATCGGCGCCTGATATCGTGGAAGATTCCGGAGCATCCGCAATTCCGTTCCGGCCGCGTCACGCTGCGCAGGCTTCTTGGCCATCAAGCCGGCTTTTCCGATCCCGATGGAAGCTTTCCGACGTTGGCCAGGGACCGCAAAGCTCCGTCCATGGCGGAATTGTTAACAGGATTAACGGTTTATAGGCAGGAGCCTGCTTTACTGGTCGCCGAGCCGGGAAGCCGGTTCATCTATTCGGATACGGGATTTTGCGTCATGCAGCTGCTGATTGAAGATGCGACGGGGGAGCCGTTCGAAAAGCTGATACGGAGAAAGATATTTGAACCGCTGGGGATGAAAAACAGCCGTTTCGTCATGGACGAATCCGACATTCGCGCGGGATCTGCCGCCGGACATAACCGATATGGCGACCGGTTGGCCAGCCCCTATCCGATTTATCCGTATGCTGCGGCTGCCGGGCTTTGGACGACACCGACGGACCTCGCGATGTTGGCCGCCGAGCTGATGGCTTCGCTGCAGGGGAAGGGGATATTGGGGATTTCCCCAAAGACCGCAAAGGAAATGTTTACACCGCAGAACGGTTTTAAGTGGGCCGGGCTGGGCGTATTCATGGAGTGCCATGGCGGGAAGCTGGAGATTACCTCGCTCGGGTGGGGCAGCGGTTTCCAATGTATGATGACCGTTTATCCCGAGAAAGGCATAGGGGCGGTATGCATGATGAACGCGGATCCGGGCGTGCATCAAGCCGAGAGCCTCCTCGGATATATCACAACGATGTGGCAGCAGGAGAAATTCGGCTAACCCAAATAGAAAGCCCTTGTTCTCCTGGAAGAACAAGGGCTTGTCCATTGGCGAGGCCAACACGGATCAATGAATGTCGCGGAACAAACCGACGACCTTGCCGAGAATGGTCACGTGATTCAAGCGCAGCGGCTCGTAAGACGGATTCTCCGGCTGCAGACGGATATGATCCTTTTCTTTATAGAACGTTTTTACGGTAGCTTCGTCTTCGTCCGTCATGGCAACGACGATATCTCCGTTATCAGCGGTCTGCTGCTGGCGGACGATGACGTAGTCGCCGTTGTGAATGCCCGCCTCGATCATGCTGTCCCCTACGACCGATAGCATAAAGACTTTCTCGTCCCCGACAAAATGCTGGGGCAGAGGGAAATAATCCTCGATATTTTCCGTAGCGGTAATCGGTACGCCGGCCGTAACCTTACCTACCACGGGAACCCGCGCGATCGTTTGCGTGAACAGGTTGCTGCTTTCGGATTCTTCCTGGCCCAAAATCTCAATGGCGCGAGGTTTCGTTGGGTCCCTGCGGATCAATCCCTTTTTCTCCAGTCTGTCCAGATGGCCGTGCACCGTCGAGCTGGAAGCCAGTCCGACGGCTTCGCCGATCTCGCGGACGGAAGGAGGATAACCTTTGGCCCGGACTTCGTTTCTTATAAATTCCAATATCGCTTGCTGCCGGCTAGATATCTTCGACATTCCCCATCAACCCCATTAGTAACGTTTGGTAAAAGTATAACATAGAACTGCCGTTCGTACAAACACAAGTTCTAAAACGGGAACATGATTTTTCCTTAATGGAGAACAATTGTTCGAAAAAACTATTGAACAAAACATGTGTTCGTGTTATATTGTTCTCATACAAGAACAAATGTTTGGAGGAACGGTTAACATGTTAAAATACAGTACATATCAAAGCATATATAATCATGAAATTTCCGGGGGAGACCGCAACGGCGGGAAACTAAAAGAACAGCTTCACGCTTTCCAGGCCATGTTCACGCGGCGCCAGATGGTGAAGCTTCTGCTGATCGTCATAATTATGACGGCAGGGTGTACAGGCATGGTACGCGTATTTGCCGGTTCCCCTCAAGACGAGGTGCAAATGGAACAAATCGTTGTGTCCCAAGGGGACACGTTATGGCAAATCGCCCGGGATCATAAACCGAAGGACATGGATACCCGCGCATACATTCAGATCATTAAGAAGACGAACCATCTGAAATCCAGCGGCATTCAAGCCGGAGATGTCCTTTCTCTTCCTATATATTAGACTTCGTTTTTATGCCTAAGAGCTTGGTAAGGTTCACGCCTTGACAAGCTCTTTTTCTCATGGCAAAGTTAGGTATGAATTGATTATTGGAGGAGTCATGTATGGATATCGACAGCTTAGTTCAGCGCATTAATGAGCTTGCGCGCAAAGACAAAGAGACTGGCCTGACCAAGGAAGAAACCGAAGAACGTGCGAAATTGCGCGAGAGATATCTTCAAAACGTCCGTCGGAACTTCAGGGCCCAGTTGGATTCGATCGAATGGGTAGAAGACCGCAATGACGGAAAGCGCAAATAAAAATACAGAACATCATGGTTAAGGGGGAAACACGATGTCCCGATCTTGGGAAAGAATGGTTCAGAAAAACTCGGCTCAACTAAACAAGCAGCGTAAAAAACAGGGGAAACCTTCGCTGTATTCCTCGAACGGCTCCGCCACGGCCGACGTCTTCAAAGGGCGGAACTTTGTTCTTCCCATCACGCTGGTAGCGCTTGCCGTCATTTACCTTTTGCTCGGAATGACGAGCCAGCAGGCGGCGATGAACACCTCCTTGAATTGGATCGTGGTCGGATTGTACGTTTTGCTGGCGATTATGATTTTTTTGCGCCGCCCGTTTCTTAAAGTGGACAAAAATACGCTTTCCACGATCAAGTTCAATCGCGACCGGCGTTTGACGGCGGACCAAATCGCCAAAATCAAAGCAGGATCCGGTTCGATCGTGATCGAAATGAAAGGAACGAAGGGGAAAAAGGGCAAGGAAATAAAGGGCGGCAATTGGGTGTTTACCCGTTTGATCAACCGCTACGATACCGAAGCCATGGCAGAACGTCTTGAGCGTTTTGCCGCCTCTTTTAATATTCCGTTTGAAAAACAATAGTACAGATTAACGTTGGGAGAGGGATGGGAAGATGGGAGTTACCGCCGTTTTTTTTGATTTGGACGATACGTTGTTGTGGGATGAGCGCAGCGTGAAGGAATCCTTCCAAGCGACCTGCGAAACGGCCGCCGCCAAAACCGGGGTCGACGCGGAGGCGCTTGAAGCGGCTGTCCGCAAAGAGGCGCGGGCTTTGTACGAGTCGTACGACACGTATGCTTTTACCGCCATGATCGGCATTAACCCGTTTGAAGCATTATGGGGGGAATTTACCGTAGGGAAGCAGCCCGAGTTTCAACGGATGGCCGAAATCGTCCCTGAATACCGGAAGGAATCTTGGCGCCGCGGCCTCGCCGAGCTGGGTGTGGAAGACGCGCAGCTGGCCGAAGAACTTGCCCGACAATTCGGGATGGAAAGACGCTCCCGCCCCCATGTGTATGAAGAAACGTTCCAAGTGCTGCAAGAGCTGAAAGGGAACTATAAGCTTCTGTTGCTGACGAACGGCTGCCCGGGATTGCAGCAGGAAAAACTGGATGGCGTACCGGAGCTGGTCCCTTATTTCGACCAAGTCGTCATTTCGGGCAACTTCGGCAAAGGCAAGCCGGATCCTACCATTTTTGAGCATGCGCTCTCCCGCCTGGGCGTAACCCCGGATGAAGCCGTTATGGTAGGCGACAAACTTTCGACGGACATTAAAGGCGGACTGGCCGCCGGGTTAACGACGGTTTGGATCAACCGTAACGGCAGGCCGTATCATTCGAACATCCAGCCGCATTATGAAATCAAGCATTTGTCCGAGCTGCACGGTATTTTGGAGTCTATGAAGCAGCAAGTTTAACCGGCCAAGCATTAAATGCGATATGTTAATTAAAAGTCTGCCGTTTGCGGTTCTGCCGCATGCGCAGGCTTTTTTCATGTTCTTATTGCGGGATCGCCCCAGCACATTGCTAATATTGTCATCAATTTGTGATCAACCCGCCGTTTTGGAAGCCTGAAAAGCATGTATAATAAATGAAGTGCGGTCAAAAAGCCTACATATCTGCAGATTGACGTAAGGGAGTGGCAGGAATTTGAAAAAGAAATATGTTTTCATAAGCATCATCTTGCTTGTCGTTTTTGCTTTGGCAGGCTGCGGCGGCAGCGGCGGACATGACGGCATGAACATGGATGAAGGCATGATGGAACCGTTAAAGGTCGATTTAACTTTGAATCCGGAGCAGGCAAAAGTCGGGGAAAAGGTTTCAATTGAAGTGTTGGTTACGCAGAAGGATCAAAAAGTGGATAAAGCGGATGAAGTCGAAATCGAAATCATAAAAGACGGCGACAGCAGCGTGCACGAGAAAGTGCCTGCCGAAAATGCGGGGGACGGAAAATACGTGCTCGAAAAAACGTTCGACGGCGCGGGAACCTATAAAATCACCTCTCATGTAACCTACGGACCGCAGCATACGATGCCGACCAAAAGTTTGACCGTAAGCGAGTAACGGAATAAGAAAGTAAAAACGAACCCCGTCCCTTGGACAACAAGGAGCGGGGTTCGTTGCATGTATATCATGAACGGGAGGAAGGCCTGACTTCCAATCTCCGTTTAGGCTTTTTGGAAACTCGGATCTTCGACGGGATAAGCGACCCAGCCGTTTTTTTCGATGAAGAGACGTACGGCGATGATTTGGCGGTTATCCATCAGCGTAAAGAAATGGTTGGTGTTTTCGGGAACGGAAATGACGTCGCCGGCTTCGAGTTCCACGTTAAAATATCCGATATCGTCGCTGCCTTTGATGACGAAGATGCCTTTGCCGCCGACGATGGCGCGGATTTCATCCTCCGTATGGGTATGTACCTCTTCGAATTTGTTGAGCAGATCCTCCAGATTCGGCGTCGCGTCCGACAGCGTGATCACGTCCCAGATTTGGTAACCGCGGCGTGCCGCCAAATCGCGGATTTCTTCGTCGTACACCTTCAAAATTTCGTTTTTTTGCTCGTCGGTTAATTGAAAATTATTACGAAGCTCGGCGGGCATCTTGGAAGCGTCCCATTTCTCGAACAATACGTTTTGTTTGTTTAAGAATTCACGAACATTATCGTCACCGGTGATTCTTTCATTCGTATTACGAATTACGATTTCAGCCATTGCCTTTCCCCTCTTTTCCACTTGGTTTAATTTATATTATAACGAAGCCGCCATTTTTTGTCGATGCGTTTCTTCCGTTCCAGCCGTCGCCGTACCGCCGTTTTGGCACTTTTCTAAATATAGGTATTCTGCTAAACTAAGATTTAACGTTTCGCGAGGGGGAAAATACATGAACAGACCTAGCTTGCAGGAAATCATGAAAGACCGAATATTAATACTCGACGGTGCCATGGGCACGATGATCCAGCAGGTCCAGCTCGGTCCCCAGGATTTTGGAGGAGAAGAACTCGAAGGCTGTAACGAGATGCTTGTGCTGACGCGTCCGGACGTCATCGAAGAGATCCATGAAAAATATCTGGAAGCAGGGGCCGATTTAATCGAAACCAATACCTTCGGCGCAACGTCCGTTGTGCTGGCGGAATACGATATACCGGAGAAAGCAAGCGAAATCAATGTAAAGGCGGCGGAAATCGCCCGCCGGGCGGCGGATAAATTCAGCACGCCGGACAAGCCCAGATACGTGGTCGGAGCCATGGGACCGACGACCAAAACATTGTCGGTTACGGGCGGCGTGACGTTCGACGAGCTGGTCGCCAGCTACAAAGAGCAGGCACTGGCTTTAATCGAGGGCCGCGTTGACGCGCTGCTTCTTGAAACGAGCCAGGATACGCTGAACGTGAAAGCCGGAAGCATCGGTATCCGCCAAGCGTTTGAAAGCAGCGGCACGACGCTGCCGGTGATGATTTCAGGCACGATCGAACCGATGGGCACGACGCTGGCGGGGCAGAACATCGAAGCCTTTTATATTTCGCTTGAACATTTAAACCCGATATCCGTCGGGCTTAACTGTGCCACAGGCCCGGAATTTATGCGGGATCATATCCGCTCTTTGTCCTCCATGGCCAAAACGGCGATCAGCTGCTATCCGAACGCCGGGCTGCCGGACGAAAACGGGAACTATCATGAATCCCCGGATTCTTTGGCGCGCAAAATGGAAGACTTCGCGAAAAACGGCTGGTTAAACATCGCCGGCGGATGCTGCGGCACGACGCCGGAGCATATCCGCGCCATGTCCGAAGCGATGGGCAAGTACGAGCCGCGGCCGCTTGCGGGGACCCATGCCCCAGCGATTTCCGGCATCGAACCGGTCTACATCGAACAGGATAACCGCCCTTACATGGTAGGGGAAAGAACCAACGTACTCGGCTCGCGCAAATTCAAGCGGCTGATCGTCGAGGGCAAGTTCGAAGAAGCGTCAGAAATCGCCCGCGCGCAAGTGAAAAACGGGGCGCATGTCATCGACGTATGCGTGCAGGACCCGGACCGCGACGAAGCGATCGACATGAAAAAATTCCTGGAGCTGGTCGTGAAGAAGGTCAAAGTGCCGCTGATGATCGATACGACCGATGCCGAGGTCATCGACCTTGCCTTGAAATATTCGCAGGGCAAATCGATCATTAACTCCATTAACCTTGAAGATGGTGAAGAAAAATTCGAAAAGGTGACGCCGCTGATCCATAAATACGGCGCGGCCGTCGTCGTCGGCACCATTGACGAAAGCGGACAAGCGATACATCGCGACGACAAGCTTAAAGTCGCCCAAAGATCCTATGATCTTCTCGTGAATAAATACAAGCTTGCCCCGGAGGACATCATTTTCGATACGCTTGTCTTTCCGGTCGGCACGGGGGACGAGCAATATATCGGCTCCGCCAGGGAAACGATCGAAGGCATCCGTTTGATCAAACAAGCCATGCCGGAATGCCATACCATCCTCGGCATCAGCAACGTATCCTTCGGCCTGCCCGAGGCCGGGCGCGAGGTGCTGAATTCGGTATTCCTGTACGAATGCACGAAAGCGGGACTTGATTACGCGATCGTCAATACCGAAAAGCTGGAGCGCTACGCTTCGATTCCGGAGGAGGAACGCAAGCTGGCGGAGGCGTTGATTTACGACACGAACGACGAGACGCTTGCCGCGTTTGTCGCCGCATTCCGGAACAAAAAGGTCGAGAAAAAAGAAAAACTGTCCAACCTGACGCTGGAAGAGAGGCTTGCTTCTTACGTGGTGGAAGGCTCCAAGGAAGGGCTGATCCCGGATCTGGATGCGGCATTGCAAAAATACGGCGCGCTGGAAATCATCAACGGGCCTTTGATGGACGGCATGGCGGAAGTCGGAAGGCTGTTCAACAACAATGAACTGATCGTCGCGGAAGTGCTGCAAAGCGCGGAAGTCATGAAAGCGTCCGTGTCGTACCTGGAACAATTCATGGAAAAAAACGAAACCTCGGTCAAAGGCAAAATGCTGCTCGCCACCGTCAAAGGCGATGTGCATGACATCGGGAAAAATCTGGTGGAAATCATCCTTTCCAATAACGGTTACGAGATCGTCAATCTGGGCATAAAAGTAGCACCGGAAACCATTATCGAGGCTTACCGCAGGGAAAAGGCCGATTTGATCGGTTTGTCCGGCCTGCTGGTCAAGTCGGCACAGCAAATGGTCGTGACCGCGCAAGACTTGAGAAATGCGGGCGTAGACGTTCCGATTATGGTCGGCGGTGCCGCGTTGACGCGGAAATTCACAAAAACGCGGATCCGTCCGGAATACAACGGGCTTGTCGTGTATGCCAAGGACGCGATGGACGGGCTCGATCTGGCCAACAAGCTGATGGATCCGGTACAGCGCGAAGCGATGCGGGCGGAAATGGAGGCCGAGCTGGAAGCGCTCAAGGCCGAAACGGAGAAGCCGCAGGTTTTGCCGGAGATTACGCGAGCGGCAAAGTCCAGCGTATCGACCGATGTTCCGGTGTTTATCCCGCCGGATTTGGAGCGTCACATCATCCGGAATTATCCGATTACCCATATCGTGCCGTACATGAACATGCAGATGCTTTTGGGACATCATTTGGGACTGCGCGGCCAGGTGGAACAGCTTTTGGCCGAAGGCAACGAAAAGGCCGTGGAATTGAAAGCGACCGTCGACAGCCTGCTGGAAGAGGCGGCCTCCGAGGGGATCATTCAAGCGCATGCGATGTATCGCTTTTTCCCTGCGCAATCCCGGGGCAACGATATCGTCATTTACGACCCCGAAGACATGTCCAAAGTGCTGCATACGTTCACTTTTCCGCGCCAAAACGTGCCGCCGTTCCTTTGCCTTGCGGATTTCCTGAAATCCCAAGACAGCGGGCAGATGGACTATGTCGGATTTTTGGTGGTCACGGCCGGTCAAGGCATATCGAAGCTGTCGTCGGAATGGAAGGACAAAGGGGACTATCTGCGCTCCCATGCCCTGCAGTCGGTGGCGCTCGAAACCGCCGAAGCGCTTGCCGAACGCGTGCACCACATCATGCGCGACTCTTGGGGATTCCCGGACCCGGCGGATATGACGATGAAGCAGCGCCACGGGGCGCGTTATCAAGGGATCCGCGTTTCGTTCGGTTATCCCGCCTGCCCGGATCTCGAGGATCAGGGGCCGCTGTTCAAGCTGATGAAGCCGGAAGATATCGGCGTGCATCTGACGGAAGGGTTCATGATGGAGCCGGAGGCGTCGGTATCGGCGATGGTGTTTGCGCATCCGGAAGCGCGTTACTTTAATGTCGACAAGGCAAAATGATGTACTCATCCTAACGGATGATGCGAGCGAAAAAATCCTCCTTTTCGGGAGGTTTTTTTGCCGCCATGCCAAGCTTTGCAAGCTTGTTTCGCTGAAGCGGCCGTTTGCTTGTCAAGGGCGGCCGCTTTTTTGCTGACATTACAGAAAGAAGGTTGCTTGTTATGGAACTTGAATTTTTGGGGACCAATGCGGGAGTGCCCTCGCTGCAGCGGAACGTAACGTCGATGGCTTTGCGCATGTTCGAGGAGCGCCGCTCGTTTTGGCTGTTCGATTGCGGGGAGGCGACGCAGCATCAGATCCTGCGATCTTCGTTAAAGCTCAGCAAATTGGAGAAAATTTTCATCACGCATTTGCATGGTGACCATATTTTCGGCCTTCCGGGATTGCTGTCCAGCCGGGCTTATCAAGGCGGCACGACGAAACTGCACGTGTACGGCCCGCCGGGCATCAAACAGTATATCGACGTCAGCCTGACGCTCAGCCAATCCCGGATCGAATATGAGCTTGAGGTCGTTGAACATACCGGGGGAACGGTCTACGAAGACGAGGACATCGTCGTCGAATCGCTGCTGCTCGATCACCGGATCGACAGTTACGGATACCGCATCGCGGAAAAAGACAAACCGGGGAGCCTCGATTTGCAGCGGCTTGCCGAATACGGGTTAAAACCCGGACCGGCATACGGGCGGTTGAAAAGAGGGGAGAGCATCGACCTGGGAAATGGAACGACGCTGCATCCCGGAGAAGTGCTGGGAGCTCCGAAAAAAGGGCGGGTCGTCACGATTTTGGGCGATACCCGTCCTTGCGGAAACGTTTTGAAGCTCGCCCGCGATGCGGATTTGCTCGTGCACGAAGCGACGTTCATGGACGATCTGAAGGAATCGGCGCACAATTACCATCACAGCACGTCCGTTCAGGCAGCCGAGGCTGCGGCCGCCGCCGGGGCCAAAGAACTGATTTTGACCCACTTCAGCTCGCGGTATAAGGACATGGAACATTTAAAGCCGCTGCTCGAAGAAGCGCAGTCGGTATTTCCCAAAACGCTGCTTGCCGAAGAGCTGATGTTGTTCCCCGTGCACAGGCATGAATGAAGCAAGGACGCGATTTCCGGTTTCCAGAAAGGCTCCGTACGGAGCTCTTTTCTTTTTGGAATTGCCCGGGGAAATGGATTATTTTCCGGGAAAGCGCAGGAAATGACATAAGGCACCAGCACCAGCCATCGAAGAGGCGGCCCATGAGCCGTTCTTTGGCGAACCTCATAGAAAAAATGTCTAATGCGTCGCGGCGTGGGAGGCTGCGGTCCTGATAAGTTGCGGCATTCCTCCAATTTTTTTAAAATAGAACTGTCGAAGCGAAGAAATGCCATCTTCGATTACCCAGGTTTACACAAGAAAAGAGGAAGCTGACATGCCCCAAAACAAAAAGACCAAAGGTCTGTTGATAGATCTTGACGGAACGCTTTACCACGGCAACCATCGGATTCCCGGCGCGGATGAACTCATCCGGTCGTTAAAACAACGCCGAATCCCTTATATGTTCGTGACGAACAACTCGTCCCGTACGGCGGAAGGCGTAGCGAAGCATTTGAATGAGATGGGAATCGAAGCAAGGCCGGAAGAAGTGTGCACTTCGTCGCTTGCCGCGGCCGAATACATCGCCGGAGAATCTCCGGGAGCTTCCGTGGCTATGCTAGGAGAAGAAGGACTCCGCCAGGCGTTGTCCGATGCCGGATTACATATCGTAGACGAGAATCCGCAATATGTGGTGCAAGGAATCGACCGTTTTTTTACATACGAAAGTTTGGCCAAAGCCGTGCAGTGGATTCGCGGCGGGGCAAAGTACGTCCTGACCAACCCCGATCTGCTGCTCCCGTCGGACCATGGCCTGGTGCCCGGAGCAGGTTCGCTATCCGCGTCGATACAGGCCGCATCCGGAACGGAGCCGATCGTCATCGGCAAACCGGCGGGGCATCTGATGAGCTTTGCAACGGACAGGCTCGGGATCTCTCCTGCGGATGCGACGGTGGTGGGCGATAATTTGCGTACCGACATTGCCGCCGGGGCGGCTGCCGGATGCGAAACGATTTTGGTTTTGACGGGACTGACGACGGAGGAAAACATGGAGGCTCTGATCGAGGGAGCCGGCGTCCGTCCGGATGTGGTTTGCAAAGACCTTTATGAATTAATGCAACGGATTTGTCCGGATGAAACGGAAGTTTACTGAATTTTTGAAATAATCATGTCATCTATGCTGCAAACGAAAGGATCGATGAACGAATGCCGGAACTGCCGGAGATGGAGAATTACCGAAGACTGCTTTCGGAACATATTGTCAACCTGCCGATTACCCGAGTGGTAATCCATCGGGAAAAATCGCTGAACGTCCCGGCCGAACAATTTATCGGAGAGGTAACGGGACTGCGCGTCATTTTCGTGGAACGAAGGGGCAAATTCCTTGTGTTCCATATGAACAACGGGCGGCGTTTGCTGCTGCATCTGATGCTGGGCGGCATGCTGTATTACGGGACGGAGGAAGACCGCCCGGACCGGAATACCCAAGTGGAGATTTCTTTCGGGGCGAATACGCTTTATTTTATCGGGCTTCGCCTCGGATATCTTCACTTGCTGTCCGCGAAGGAAACCGAAGAAACGCTCAAACCGCTGGGGCCGGAGCTGTTGGACCGCCGGATGAACAAGGAGCGTTTTACGGAACTGATCAAAGGCCGGCGCGGCTCGTTGAAAAGCCTGCTCGTCAATCAGCATGCCATTGCGGGCATCGGCAACTGCTATGCGGATGAAATCGCGTTTGAGGCGGGGCTGCTGCCTTCGGCCAAACTGCAGGATTTATCCGAGGAGTCGATCGGACGCTTGTATGACGCCGCCGTCAAAGTGTTGCCTGAAGCGCTGGAACATGGGGGTTACATGGAGTCGCCCTTCATGGCCGGCGATACGTTGACCGGAGGTTATGACAAGATGTGCAAAGTGTACGACCGCGAAGGGGAAAGCTGCGTGCGCTGCGGCGGGGTCGTGAACCGAATCGAATTGACGGGGAGAAAAGCCTTCTTCTGCCTGTCCTGCCAGCATGACCGCTAATCGAATGATCGGCTGCCATGTCAGCACCCGCGGCGGTTTTGGGAGAGCCGCCAGGCGGGCCTGGGACATGGGGGCCAAATCGTTTCAATATTTTCCGAAAAATCCGCGCAGTCTTTCCATCAAGGAACTTGATGCATCCGCTGCGACGGATTGCTTTCGTTTTTGCCGGGAAAAGGGAATGCCGAGCATCGCCCATACGCCGTACCCGGTCAACATCGCCATCGGCGAGACCCGCGGCCGCGAGTTATACGAAGCTACGGTCGCTTCGCTGAAAAACGATTTGATCATTGCCGAAGCCTGCGGCTCCGTCGGGATCGTCGTCCATTTCGGCCATTTGAAAAGCAGCGACCCGTTACAGGGCTACAAAAATATAATACAATGTTTAAATGAAACGCTTGGCGGATGGCAGGGCAAGACCAAAATTTTGCTTGAAAACCAGGCGGGACAGCCCGGGGCGATGGGAATTACGCTGGAAGAGCTGGTTTACGTGAGGAACCTGGCCGAAGAGCCGGAGAAAATCGCATTTTGTTTGGATACCTGCCATGCGTTTGCATCGGGAACGTGGATTCCGGAGGAAACGGACAGATGGATGGAACGGGGGAGGGAGCTTGGCTACTGGCAAAACCTCGCCGCCGTCCACATGAACGATTCGAAATACCCTTCCGGCTCGGGAAAAGACCGCCATGCCCGGATCGGGGAGGGCCGCATCGGCGCGGATCGCTTGGCGGAGCTGATTTCGAATCCGGAATTCGAGGGGTTGCCGATCGTATTGGAGACGGATCCCGGACCGGATGGAACGCACGGGGACGAAATGGAATTGCTGTACCGTCTTTTGGAAGGAAAAAGATAAGAAGCGTTGCTTGCAAGGACGGGAGAAAGGAGGGGAAGCCGTGCTGCATGTATTTTTGGATGATTACCGGCGATGTCCCGACGGTTTTGTTCTGGCGAAAAATGCGCAGGAATGCCTTCTTTTGCTGCAGGAATGCGAGGTCGGCATATTGTCGCTGGACTACGACCTCGGACCCGGCGAGCCGTCCGGAAAAGAGGTCGTGCACGGCATGATCGCAGGGCGGCTGTTCCCGCAAGAGATTTTTTTGCATACGTCCAGCATGCGGGGGAAGAGGGAAATGTACGAGCTGCTCTACCAATCGGTGCCGGATCATGTGAAGCTTCATAACGGGCCCATGCCTCCGGACGTACTGGAACGGGCCGCCAAGGGGGAGCAGGAATGAGGCCGCTGGACGAAAAACAGCTTCTAGAGGAGCTGTGGCGCAAAGGCGAACCGTTGGCCGTGTTTCTGCACACCCCATTTTGCGGGACATGCAAAGTGGCGCGGCGAATGCTGGAAGTGGCCGAACATTTGCTGCCGGAGGGCTTATTGGCCGAAGCCGACGTCAATATGACGCCGACGGTTGTGGAGCAGTACAAAATCCGCAGCGTTCCGGCCCTGCTTTTGGCGGACAAGGAGCGGAGCGGAAAGCCGGAAATCATCTATTCCATGGGATCGGTCGGAGACTTGTTAGCTCAAATAAGGGGAGTGCTTTCATGATTACGATGCGGGATGTGTCTTTGCGGAGAGAAGAGAATCAGATTTTGGACCACGTCTCCCTGAACATTCGAAAAGGGGAAAACTGGGTTATTTTGGGGCGCAACGGCTCCGGCAAAACGACCATTTTGGAGATGCTGACGGGGTACCTTTTTCCAAGCAGCGGCCGGATCGAGGTGCTCGGCAACGTTTACGGGGAATGCGACGTGCGCGAGGTCCGCAAAGAGATCGGATATATCAGTCCGAGCTTGCTGGAAAAACTCAATTTGAGCGATCCGGTGTGGGAGGTCGTGGCCACGGGCGCTTACGCGTTTTTGCGTTTCTATCAGGAAATACCCGAAGACGTGAAAGAAAAGGCACTGAAGCTGCTGGAAGAAATGAATTTGGGCAAGTTGTCCTACCATCCGCTCGGCACCCTGTCGCAAGGGGAACGGAAAAAGGTGATGCTTGCGAGAAGTTTGATGAGCGAGCCGAAGCTTCTGATCATGGACGAGCCTTGCGCCGGGCTGGATTTGTACGAACGCGAAAAAATGCTGGCGGAGGTGGAACGTCTCGGCGAACGGGACATCACCGTGGTGTACGTGACGCATCATGTGGAGGAAATTATGCCGCTTTTCAGCCACGTCGCTTTGATCCGGGACGGGAAAATCGCGGGCTCCGGCCCGAAACAAGAAGTTCTGAACGACGAAATGATAAAACAAACCTACGATATTCCGGCACGGATCGAATGGGATGGCGGCCGGCCTTGGATTAAAGTGGTTTCTGGAGGTTAATCCGTTTTGGATGATAAACAAACAACAAACGATGAAAAAAACACGGGAATTTCCCGGTTTATATGCACGGCCAACCACGGGTTTGCACCCTATGCCCAGGAGGAGCTGCGCCGGAGATTCGGCAAGCTGAAAAGCAGCATGCTGGTTTCAGGCGAGGTTTTTCTTGTGACCTTGTTTGAAGATGCGGACAGGGCGATCGCAAGCATCGTTTCCCACCCGCCTATTTTTTTGCGCCACATACAGCCGGTGCACCTTGAACTGCGAGCGGATCAAGACAATGCATATCCCCAAATGGTTCAATTTTTGCTTCGCCAAGACAAACTTCATGGGGCCGCGGTTTCGCTGCAGGTAAGGAAAGCGGAGCAAAGCGCCGTATCCGGCAGCGCCGGCGAGATTCGCGAGAGCCTCCAAGAGCAATTAACGGGGTTAAACGCCGAATTTGTCGTTCGCGACGCCGACTGGGTCATATCCGTTTTTGCAGCAGGAGAGATGCTGTACGTCGGGGTTTCCGAACCGAACGACAACCTGTCCGACTGGAGCGGGGGCGCGGTCCGCTTCCAGCGCGAGGAAGGGCAAATATCCCGGGCGAAGTTCAAGCTCTTGGAGGCCGAGCAAAGCTTCGGGATCGATTTCAAGTCGTTTCATACCGCTCTGGATATCGGGGCCGCTCCCGGCGGCTGGACCTCGTTCCTGTTGGAGCGGGGACTGCAGGTGACGGCGGTGGACCCTGCCTTGATGCACGAGTCGCTGCGAAATCATCCTGGCTTGCGTATTTTCAAGAAAAACGCCTCGGAAGTTCATTTTCAGGAAGGCGAATTCGATCTGCTAGTTTGCGATATGAGCTGGAGCCCGAAACAAATGGTCAAACTGGTTACGGAACTGCTTCCAAGCCTGCGGGCAGGAGGCACGGCCGTCGTGACGGTCAAGCTCATGCACAAGAAACCTATGGCGCTTGTCGACGATGTCATGTCGTCTTTCGAGGCCGCGAACATGCAGATTCAGCGAGCGAAGCAGCTGTTCCACAACCGGGACGAAATCACCTTATACATGATTAAATATTAACGGAATAAAACAAGGTGATGGGTACATGAAGATAACGAATATAAAAATAGTACTTTACACAGATATTGCCATTGCTCTATAATGATACCAAATTCACCATACGATAATTAAAGGGAAAGCATCCCTGAGCAAAGCCTTACGACTGATCGTAAGCGTCTTTGCCGGGGAGGCTTTCCCTTTTTTTGTCTTGAAAGAGAGGGACACGCATGAATCATCCTTCCAAGCTGCATGCCGGCCATTCGATTGGGGGGAGATACGAGATCATACGCAAGATCGGCGAAGGCGGCATGAGCCATGTCTATCTGGCCGAGGATTTGAAGCTGCCGGGTAAACTCTGGGCCGTCAAGGAGAGCGTTTCCGACCCGGCCCGTTACAGCAGCATACGGGAAGAAGCGCAGCTTTTGATATCCCTTAGCCATGCCAGGCTGCCCCGAATCGTGGATTTTTTTCCGCCGGACGAGGACGGTTACACCTATCTGGTCATGGATTATATCCAAGGGATTACGCTGGAGAAATATTTTCGCGGATACCGCGGCCGGATTCCGGTCGATTCGATTCTGCAGCTGGCGGATCAGCTGCTGGAAGTGCTGGATTACCTGCACACGCATGATCCGGTCGTCATTTTCAGGGATTTGAAGCCGTCGAACATTATGCTGACGGAGCAGCTGGAGCTGAGGCTGATCGATTTCGGCATCGCCCGCAATTACAAGCAGGCGCAGGCGCAGGACACGGTAAAGCTGGGTACGGTCGGGTTTGCCGCTCCGGAGCAGTATGGTTCAGGCCAAAGCGACGCCCGATCCGATTTGTACGGTTTCGGGGCGTTGATGCTTTATTTGACGACGGGAGGGGCTTTCAGCGAGTGGACGGAGGACGCGGCACACAGCATACGCCAAGATTTGCCCCGTCAACTCGTTCCAGTCATACGGAAATTGCTCGAGCCCATGCCCGAAAACCGTTACGCCTCCGCCGCCGAAGTACGCGGGGTGATCGCGGCGGCCGTCCGGCAGGAAATGAAGCCGGCCCCGAAGCGGGGAAAGGACATGGCCGGGCGAAAAAGCACGCAGGTGATTGCGGTGATGGGAGCCAGCGGCGGCACTGGGACGACGCATACGGCGATCGCTATCAGCCATTTCTTGGCGAGAAGCCGCAGCAAGGTCGCGCTGGTCGAAATGAACATGAGGTCGCCGGCATTCCGAAGGATCCAACAAATCGTCGACGGGGAAAGCTCCGCCGGGCCGGGCAGCCGCAAATTCGAGGTGGAAGGCGTGGATTATTGGCGGCAGACGGCCAGAAGCGACGTGATAACATTATTGTCCGGCAGCTACGATTTCCTTGTGATCGATCTCGGAACATTCAGGGAGCGGGAACGGCTGGAAGAGTTTCTGCGCGCCGACTTTCCGATCATCATCGCCTCCGGCGCGGAGTGGCGCCAGCAGGACGTGCTGGATATGGTCCACGGCTTGTCGCGATATCCCCGGCAGAAGTGGATGTATGTCCTGCCGCTGGCCGGGGAGGATGCCGTATCCCGGCTTCGCAAGCAGCTGGATTCCACGCAGGTGTTTGCGCTGCCGCTGCAGATGGATCCGTTCGATCAATGCGAAGAGACGGACAAAGTGCTGAGCCGCATTTTTCATGGGGCGGCTGCCGGAATCCAGCGGAGAAGGAGATTCCGGTTCGGTCTCAGCTGATCCGCGGTTTAATGGAGGGGGATGATCAAATTCATGTCAAAACTGAGACAGCGAACGAGGCATATGCTTTACGCCGGTTTGGCTGGAGCCTCGGCGGTGGGCATCGTGTTTGCGGCGTACGCCGCCGTTAGCGGGATTCGGCACCATGCCAAGGAAAACGAGATCAGGGAAGAGTACCGCCGGCAAATCGCCAAGTTGGAACAAGCGAGGCTGAATGAGGAGAAGCAGATGGTTCCGGCCTGGACGCTTGCGCGGGACGTTGCCGCCGGCGAGGCCGTCACGGCGAAAGACCTTGTGCGCGCCAAGCTGCCGAAAGGAACGGCGCCCGCGAATCTGCTGGAAGGCGGAAGCGGCGACGAAATCAAGATTGCAAAAATCGAGCTGAAAAAGGGGACGCCCCTGACGGAGGCCATGGTTTACGAGGGCCAACCGATCCAAGCGGATCTTCGGAACAAGGAGATTCAGGCCGTCGTATTGCCATCGAATTTGCGCGAGCGCGACGTGGTCGACGTACGCATCCAATTTCCTACGGGACAGGACTACATCGTTTTATCCAAAAAGAAAATCGATAAGCTGCTTAGCCCGGCCATGTGGATCCGGTTGACGGAGCAGGAGATATTGGCATTGTCCAGCGCGATGGTGGATGCTTACCTGCATGACGCGAAGCTGTACGCCGTGACTTACGTGGAGCCGGAGATGCAGGATCGGGCGATTCCGACTTATCCGGTCAACAAGGAGGTGATGAAGCTGATCGCAAGCGACCCGAACATCGTAAACAAAGCGGAACGGAAGCTGTCCGAAGCCATACGCGTTTCCCTGGAACAAGACTTGGAAAAAGCGGTGCAGCAACGGCCAAACGGCAGCTTCGCCGAATCCGAATTCGCTCCCTCAGGCTTGAGCGGAGGCATGTACTCTTCAGGTCGTTCTGCGGCATCGGACGTTTCCGGAGCATCGAACGCCGACGGCTTATGGAACGATGAAGCGTCAGCGGCGGCGAACGAACACGCGGGGAATCCCGCTCCGGGAACAAGCGGCAAGATCACGGCCCCGGATCCAAACCAAGACAGTTTTTCGCTGGGGGATGTCCAGGAAAACAAACTGCTTGAGCAAAGCCTGAATGATCGCCGGGAGGGCAGCGCGGCACCTTCGGATCAACCTTGAGGCTGCCGGCGGACGAAAGAAAGGAGACGGACATCTTTGAATACTTGGATTTTTGCCGGCCTATGCGATAAAAGCGACACCCTGATGCATATTTGCAAATTGCTTGCGTCCGGGGGCAGCAGCGTCCTGCTGGTGGACGCGAGCGAAAAAAGAAGATATCCCTATTTCATTGGCGGATTGGGCGAGAAGTTATGCATCACGGAATTTGCCGGTTTCGACGTCGCATGCGGATTCGCGGATTCGGCCGGGTTGAAAGCCTACTTCCAAAGCCATGGCGGCGCCTTGGAACATTACGACTATGTTCTTTACGATCTGGAACTCCCGGACTTTTGCGCAAAGGAGGATTGGATGAGCGCTTCCGAACTCGTCTGGGTGACGGATTACGAGGTCTGGACGCTAGAAGAGGGCGGGAAATGGCTGTCGGAAGCGGTCTTGCGTTATTTCGATCCGGGAGCGAGGCCGGAAATGAAGCGGCTCATCGTCAGGGCCGTCGAGGAATGGTTCGGCCCTTCCTATTTGGACGGGTACTTCGAACGTCTGCCGGTCCGCTGGAAAGGAGATCCGGTCGTCATGCCTTGGAACGAGCTGGATTATTCTTTGAAACTCAGAAACGAACATGCGAAACGAATCCATATGAAGGCACTGACACGCACCTATAAAAAACGGTTGTGCGGCATTTTTGAAACGTTCACGGATTGGGATCGAAAACAAATACAGCGCGCATTGAAGAATGCAGAAAGGAGTCGAGCATGAGTACGATCGCATTTTGGAGCCCGCTTCAGGGCGGCAGCGGAAATTCGGCGCATGCTGCCGCGGCTGCGGCGACGATCGCCATGGATTACCGTTTGAAATTGCTGATGGCGCATGGGGGCATGGCCAAGGAAAGGGTCGAAGGGGCCTTCCCGATGTCCGCCTATGCTTTGGACCATTCGCTTGTTGCTTTTCAGGACCACGGGATGGACGCTTTGGAGAGGTTATGCATGAACCGCAGGCTGACCCGTGAAAATTTGCGGGATTATACGCTTCCCTTGCTCGCCGACCGTTTGGATCTGGTCCAAGGGAACGCCAAGCCCGAAGGCACGATGCCGGGGTATAGGAAACAGCTGCTTCAGTCCATATGCTCGGTGGCGAACCAATGTTACGATCTCGTATTGGTCGACGCCGGATGCGGATGGCCGAAGGAAGGAAGCGGCGACCAAGCGTTGCTCGAAGCATCGGATCTGGTCGTGGTCAGCATGAATCAGGGCATCGAAGGTTTGGATTCGTTTTTCAAGAACGGCGGATGTCCGCCGATCGTTCGCGAAAAACCCTATATCGTGGTGCTGGGCAGGTACGACAAATACTCCCACTGTACGTTGAATAACGTCAAGCGCAGATTCGGCTACAAGGGCAGCATCCATGGAATTCCGTACACGACGGACTTTTTGGATGCGTGGAATATGCGCGGCGTTCTTCCGTTCCTTCAGCGGAGCCGCAGCCTGAACGGCAGACAGCCGGCCGCCGCGTTTCTGGCCAGCATCCGCTCGTTGGCCAAAGACATATTGACGCAGCTCGAAATGACCGCGGCATTGAAGCTCGTGGAAAGGGGGGCGTAAATGGGCTCCGGAATGATCGTCAACATGTTGATGATCGCGCTCATCATGTTATTCGTTCTATTGCTCCTCTACGTCAAATGGCTCGATTACCGCCGTCCGCAGGCTTCAAGCCAAACGGAAGGCAAACAGTGCACGATCGAAGCGATGACGGAATTCGTGAAGGAAACGCTGCATGAGCTCACCCACAGGCAGCTGACCGACCTGGGCCTCCACGAGGAGGAGTACAGGCGCAGAATCAATAAACGAAGCGAGCTGCGCAAAGCGCTGAAGGACTGCATTTCAGGCGACGTCCGCGAAAAACAATACGTCAAGCAGTTTATGGCGGATCTCTTGGTCAAAAGCTACGGGCTTAACGAAGACCGTATCGAAGACGCCATTCCTTTTGAAGATATCGGCCGGTTGACGCCGCAGGACCAATTCGAAATCATTTTTTATTTATATCAAAAGCAATATGGTCCGGAGGCGTTGTCCGCGCTGTTCGAACATTACGGGCTCGCGGAGCCGCGGATGCTTGAGGGTTATGGGGAACAACCGGTGTTCGCGGTCACGGCGGAAGATATCGAACGGATATTTACGGCGGAATATCGGAGCCTTTCTTTCCACGAAAAACTGGACATTGTAGTGCAGCGGATTTATCAGCAGTACAAAGGATTTTCGGTCGTGGACGATTTGCGCGATCAGCGCATCGACGGAGTCAGCGGAGGGGTCAGCGGCATTTTGACGGATGATGGACAGCTGGAAGCATACGTCGGGCCGGGTGTTCCTTTTCCGCCGTCGTACGTGGACAAATGCCGCAAGCCGATGTCTGCCACGGAAAGCGTATGGGTTTTTTATAGAGGCAAGTCGGTGCACATGTCCTTTCTTTCCTTCGGATCCGAGCTGGAGCTTAAACGGGTTTGCCAAAACATCTATAAGTATAACCACCCCGGCCAGCTGTCGGAATCCAACGGCTACAAAGTGAACGAGATGAAGGACGGGTCCAGGGTGGTCGTCGTTCGGCCGCCGTTTGCGGAATCGTGGGCATTTTTCGTGCGCAAATTCGATATTCCGAACGCTTCCCTGGAGCAATTAATCACGGGGGACAATGCCGAGCTGCCGATCGGTTTGCTTGCATACCTCATGAAAGGAAGCCGGATCACGGCCATTACCGGAGCGCAGGGTTCCGGCAAAACGACGCTCCTGATGGCCATGGTGGAGCATATCGACCCTACATATACGTTGCGCGTGCAAGAAATGGCATTCGAGCTTCATTTAAGAAAGATTTACAGCCGGAGAAACATCCTTTCCTTTCGCGAAACGGAACGGATTACGGGACAAGAGGGACTGGACTTGCAGAAAAAAACCGACGGCACGGTCAATATTTTGGGCGAAGTGGCAAGCGACGAAGTGGCTGCCTGGATGATCCAGATGTCGCAAGTCGCCAGCTTATTCACCGTGTTTACCCATCATGCCAAGACATTCCGGGATCTCGTGTTTTCCCTGCGGAATTCGCTCCTGAAAATCGGGGTGTTTCATCATGAGCGCATCGCCGAGGAACAGGTGGTTCAGGTCATTAACTTTGATGTCCACATGAAGCGGGATGCGGACGGCCGGAGGTATATCGAACGGATTACCGAGTGCGTTCCGCTGGAAGATGCCGCGGACCCTGCAGGGAACGACGACGGCGAAGCAGCAACGGTCAAACAAATGCTTAGCCGACTGATCAAGCTCCAAAACGAAGCCCGGCTGAATGAGCATCGGAGGTCGTATATTTCCCGCAATGTCATCGAATACCGGGATGGCCGGTATGTTGCGGCCGATCCCGTTTCGGACCGAAACGTGCGGGAAATGGCAGATCAGATGGGCGCAAGCGATGCTGAAAGTTTCATTGATTTTCTAAACCATCATTGGAGCGGACGTTATGAGTATTAAATCCATTCTGCTAATCGTATTGCTTTCGTCTCTCGTATTGTTTGCCGCAGCGTATGCGGTTTTGGCATGGATCGGCCGCAGACAGCAGCAGGACGTGCATGACAAGTTTTATGGGGAAGCGGGAGGCAAACGCGTCGGTTGGAGGGGGCATTGGAACCGCATCCTGCAACAATCCTACATTTGGATGGTTCGGGTTCCGTTGCTGTCGGCCTACATCCGAAGGATCAGAAAACGGCTCGCCATTCATGCTTACGATGAATTCCGCTTGAGACATGAGACGGCGCAAGTGACGTTGGCGGTTTTAGGCTTGCTAAGCCTTTCGGCATGTATTTTATTGCTGCTGAATCCGAGCGTCAGTTTTTTGCTGCTGGTGTTGCTTACGGCAGTGATCCTCAACAGTTTGCTGATCGATATGTACGTGAACCGTTTGGAGAAGCGGCTTCTCGTCCAAATGGTGGATTTGTTTTCGGAGGTGCGGCATCGTTACCAGCAGCATGAAATGATCGACGAAGCGCTGTATGAGGCGGCGGAAACCGCTGGCTACGAGGCGGCAATCCACACTCGGAGAATCTACGAGGCGTTGAATGCCAAAGATCCTTCGGTGGAATTGGAGAAATATTACGAATCCGCGCCCAACCGTTTTCTAAAGGCGTTTGCGGGCATCTCCTATATGATCATGGAGTTTGGAGACAAAGTGAAGGAACAGGGCTCCATCTATTTAAAAGGCCTCGGGGGATTAACGAAGGAAATCCATTTGGAGATCCTGCGGCGGGACAAGCTTGATTATCTTTTGAAGGGGTTGAATGTCATCGCCCTTGCCCCGGTGTTTTTTGCCAAACCGATCGAACGCTGGGCACGCGGAAGCTTTCCGGCCATGGACGCCTTTTATACGAGCAAGCTGGGGTACCTGACCAAAATCGTCATTTATGCCGTGATCATCTTATCTTTTGTTTTATTGCAGCGCCTGCAGCAGGACAACGAAACCGCATACCGGACCGGGGATCGGAAGAAGTCCTGGGAGCAGTTTCTGTCTTCGTTTGCGGTGGTCCGGGCTATCGCCGCTTTTGCCGCTCCGCGCCCGGCATCGCCTGCTTATGCCAAAATCATCCGTTTGCTTAGGGAGAGCAGCACCCATCTGCGGTATGAATGGTTTTACGTTCGCAGGATAGCATTTTTCTGCCTGACCTTTGCCGTCACGATGACCATGATCCTGTTTTTGCATCAATCGGCTAAAAAACAGATCCTGTACGCCCCCGTCCAGGGAACGACCTTTTTCGGCCAACTGTCGAGCGAACAACGGGCGGAAGGGCAGCGGATCAGCGACCGGGATCGGGAGATCATGGAGGAGGTCGGCCTGTCTTCTACAGCCACCTACGACGATGTCGCAAGCCGTTGGAGCGTCAAGCAAGAGCGTACCGGCATTGGAAGCAAGGATACGATGGTGGCCGACGTGAACCGGATCTTGGCCAAGATCAAAGCTTATCATGCCGAGTATGTCAAATGGTGGGAGCTGCTTGCGTCCCTGTTGGCGGCTTGGGCGGGGTACCAATTTCCGCTGTGGCTGCTCTATTTTCAGCGAAAGATCCGCTATATGGACATGCGGCATGAGGTGTACCAGTTCCAAACGGTCATCTCCATGCTTCGGGAAATGGAACGGATATCGGTTGAGGAAATATTGGAATGGATGAACCGATTCGCGATCATTTTCAAAACGCCGATTCAAAGATGCGTGCTGCACTATGATCACGGCGCGGAAATGGCGCTGACCGAGCTGAGGGAGGAGGTCCGATTGACGGAATTCCAAAGATTGGTCGATAAACTGCTTTTGTGCGTGGAGAAAATTCCGATCGCACAGGCCTTCGATGATATCGACAACGAAATGGCCTTCTATTTCGAACAACGCAAGCAGGAATACGAAAAAATCATAGACACGAAAGCGGCGCTCGGAAAGATGCTCGGTTTTGCGCCGATGTATGCCCTTGTTTTTATGTATCTGGTCATACCGTTGATCGCGATGAGCTTTATGCAGATGAATGTTTATTATGAAGAAATCCGAAAAATTTAAGGAGATGATATTCAATGAATAACGCATCCAGCGCGTTGAAGGTTGCCGCAGGCATCTTTTTGACCATTGCACTTATTACCATTGTCGTGATCCTGTTCATTTCGGCCCAGGAAGCGACCAAAACGGCCCAAAACAATTTCTCGGACATCCAGACCGAACTTTCGCAGGCTTCCTTTACGGTCTATGACGGCACGAGCATCAGCGGCTCGCAGGTAACGAACGCTTTGCGGAAGTTCAGGGACAAGGATCAATTCGGCATCCTGGTCAAAACAGGGAAAAACAGAAACGGCCAATGGTACGGCAACAGCCTGTACATCGGTAACGTGGCGGATGACAAATACGGATCGGTCATCGACATTAACAACCGGGAAGGGGATTTACGGAACACGATGAACGAATCCAGCAATGAATACGTCAATCCGAGCGGGAAGTTCAAAGCCAGCATCATCAAAGACAAATCCAACGTCGTTCGCGGGCTTGTGTTCGAGCAATAATGCGTGACAAAAGGGAGGGAAGGGCACCGTGAACGATAATGTGCAGAATATGATCGGGATAAGCGCCATTCTTGCCCTGTTTCTAAGCGCCTGCTTTTTGGCATTGGGACTGACCAGGCAAATCGACGGGGCTTTGGACGAAGTTTCGGCAGTCGTTTCCGGCCAAAAACGCAGCGTTCATTCTACGTTGACGCTTGCCCGGCCTGACATCTACAGCGGTTCGCAGGCATTTTTGGTTACCGTGGATCAGGTTGGAGCGGGAGTCGCCGTCAAGGTCGATGGCGTTTCGGTAGCTTCGGGCGATCCGCTCGAACTGGCCGGAACGGCCGTCTTCCAGCCGGAGGCCAAATACCGGGCCGAATATGCGAGGGATTGGAACGGGCTGTTGAAGGAAATACGTTTTGCAAAATTAAAGCCCGGTGAGGACGTTCTATGAGCAGCGCCGTATCGAAATTCGTTGCCGTATTGCTAGCCGTTGCCCTCCTGTTCGTTTATCCGGCGGCGGAAGCGTATCAGAAGCAGGATGACTTGTCGCGGCTGGTCGTTTACAATGCCGTCACGCAGTTCGTTGACGCCGTCAGGAACAAAGGTTATCTTACGCCGGTCATGTACCAGGACTTCCTGCAAGAAATCGAAGCTACGGGCAATGCGTTTGACGTCCAAATGGAGCATTTGCACAAAAAATATACGCCCGTCTACGCAGATGCCGCGAACCCGGATACGTTCCAGGACGATGTGGACGTTTCATACGAAGGATTTTATACGGCAGATATTTTGTCTGTCATCTACCCGGACAACACGCTGCCCAAAGACCACGAGGCCAGAAAGTACAGGATGAACGTCGGCGACTTTTTTAAAGTCACGGTCCGAAACATCAATCGTACGGCAGGAACGATCATGTTGGATTTTGTTACCGGATCCATCTCCGGGGCCGCTCCCGTGCTCGCATTTCCTTACGGAGGCATGGTGCTCAATGAAGATTACTGATTTTTCAATCGTGTTTGTCCTTATTTTCGTTCCGGCATTTCTGATGAGCGGTTATTCCGTCAAGGATCAGCAGAACGTCCATTTCCTTGAAACCAAATACGCCGCGGCGCTGCGGACGGCGGTACAAGACGGTGCCAGCGTGCTGAACAAAAACGAAAAGCAGGAGTTTGAGGCCGGGTACGGATCCGAAAAGTTTTTCCGGGCCGACAAGGAACAAGCGTTGGCGATGTTTTATAAAAGCTTGTATGCGAATTTGGGGATCGATGACGATGCACCGGCACAAGCCGCCTTGGACTATTACATCCCTGCCGTGGTCGTGATCGACTATGACGGATATTACGTATATGCGGACGAAGAATATGTCGGAGAGGATAACAAGCCGCGGATCAGGCATGTATGGAGTCCGAAGAAGCCCTATGCTTACGGCGACGCAAACGGCAATCTCATTCGATTTACCTTGGACAATGAGGTGGAAGTGTATGATCGCGATGCCGGGCAGTGGATCAGGGGGCTGCAAAGAGAAATGATGGCGACGACCAACGTCCCGCTTCTTGCCCGTTCCGAAACGTTTGAGCAGGTGAAAAAGGCGGCGATCGTCCAAACGATTCAAAGCGATTTGGCGAACGTCATTAACCGTCATAACGAATATGCAGCCAAAAACGGCATATCGTACCTGTTCACTTTGCCTTCGATAACGGGCGAGGAGTGGAACAATTCGATTCAGGATATCGGCATGATGGCTTTTATCCAGGGCATTCCGGTCGGAAGCGGTTATATCAACAATTATGCTCTCGGCGGAGGAAGGCTCGTAAAACGACCCGATCTGTTCGCCGGAACGGATCCTGCGACCGGCATTCGATATTTCGAGCGCGGAAGCTGCCGCAGCGGACTGATCTACGAAGAAACCTTCACGGATGCGAAGGAAGCCGCGGCTAACGGTTATTTTGAAAGAAGCTGCAGGCAGTAACCGTCATTTTTCATCTTTCATGAAAACTCCTTCTTATGATAAAATGGTATCTTGAATGCCTGTAAGTTAGGGTAATGTGCAAGCCAAGAACTATTTATCATAGACAGGAGCCAGAACGTATATATGAGCTTATTGACCGTTGAAAATGTTTCCCATAATTTCGGGGAACGCACATTGTTTAAAAATGTTTCCTTTCGCCTCCTGGCAGGCGAGCACGTCGGGCTGGTCGGCGCAAACGGTGTCGGCAAATCGACGCTGATGAATATTTTGACGGGGCAGCTGTTAAAGGACAGCGGAAAGGTGGAATGGACGCCGAAGGTCCGTTACGGCTACCTGGATCAGCACTCCAAGCTGACGCCGGGCAAAACGGTCCGCGACGTATTGAAGGACGCCTTCCTGCCGCTGCTCGAGCTGGAACAGGAAATGATGGAGATCACGAATAAAATGGCCGACGCAACGCCGGAAGAGCTTGAAACGCTGTTGGAGCAAATGGGAGAAATCCAGGAACAGCTTGAAATCGGCGATTTCTACATGATCGACGTCAAAGTCGAGGAAATGGCGAACGGTCTCGGACTGTCGGCCATCGGTTTGGACAAGGACGTGTCGGCGCTGAGTGGCGGCCAACGCACCAAGGTTCTATTGGCCAAGCTTCTGCTCGAGAAACCGACCGTGCTGCTGTTGGACGAACCGACGAACTATTTGGACGTGGAGCATATCGAATGGCTGACCCAATATTTGAAGTCTTATCCGTACGCTTTCATCCTGATTTCCCATGACACGGAATTCATGAACCAGGTCGTCGACGTAATCTATCATTTGGAATTCGCCAAGCTGACAAGGTATTCGGCCAACTACGAGAAGTTTCTGGAGATGGCCGACATCTCGAAGAACCAGCATATCGAAGCGTATGAAAAACAGCAGGAGTTCATCAAAAAACAAGAGGACTTTATTCAGCGCAATAAGGCCCGTTATTCGACTTCCGGACGCGCAAAAAGCCGCGAGAAGCAGCTGAACCGCATCGAACGGATCGACAAACCCGAAGAAGCGGCGAAGCCGGTGTTCCAATTCAAGGAATCCCGCGCCAGCGGCAAGGTCGTGTTCGAAGGCATCGACTTTGAGATCGGCTATTCCCATCCTCTGCTGCCTAAAATGAGCATGACGATCGAACGCGGCGAAAAAATCGCCATCGTCGGCTGCAACGGCGTCGGGAAATCGACGCTGCTCAAAACGATCCTGGGCAAAATTCCGCCGATCAGCGGCAAAACGTATTTGGGCGATTTTCTGCATCCCGCTTATTTCGAGCAGGAGGTTCGACCGGGCAACTTGACGCCGATCGATGACGTTTGGAACGAGTTTTCTTCCTTGAACCAGCATGAAGTGCGTGCGCATTTGGCGCGCTGCGGACTGAAAAACGAGCATATTACCCGCCCGTTGAACATGCTGAGCGGCGGCGAGCAGGCCAAAGTCCGGTTATGCAAGCTGATGATGCGGGAATCCAACTGGATTTTGTTCGACGAACCGACCAACCATTTGGACGTCGTCGCCAAAGCCGAGCTGAAACGCGCCCTGCAAGAGTATAAAGGTACGATTTTGCTCGTGTCCCACGAGCCGGATTTTTATGAGGATTGGGTGACGAAAATTTGGAACGTGGAAGAATGGTCGCATCAAAGGGCTTGATTCGCTCTCTTCCGATAACGAGCTGCCGTGTTCCCGAAGGGAACGCGGCTTTTTCAAAATATATGTGACGGATGGCATCAACGAACTCATTTTCCTCTCCATGACAAGAAGAAGCCTGAGTGATCGTTCTGCCATTTTATTGGAGAAATAAGCAGCAGGCCTGCGTATGTTTGTTTTACGCCTGCGTGCGAATTTTATTTGCGAATTTTATTACTGAGCATGTACAGGAGATGAAACATGTGAGCACCGGTAATGACCGTTATTCCAGACAAGAGCGTTTTGCGCCGTTGGGACCCGAAGGCCAGCGGAAGCTGGGGGAGAGCCACGTTTTGATCATTGGTGCGGGCGCGCTTGGCACGTCGATCGCCGAAACGCTTGCGAGAGCGGGCATCGGACGTTTGACGATCGCTGACCGCGATTACGTGGAGTGGAGCAATCTGCAAAGGCAGCAGCTATTTTCCGAACAGGACGCCGAACATAGGCTGCCTAAAGCCGTAGCCGCCAAACAAAGGCTGGAAGCGATCAATTCTTCCATTCGGATCGACAGTCATGTCATGGACGTCAAGCTTGACGAGCTCGAGTCGCTCATCCAAGGCGTGGATCTGATCATGGACGGAACCGACAACTTCGACACCAGGCTGTTGATCAACGATATTTCCCAAAAATATAAAATCCCGTGGATATACGGGGGATGCGTCGGGAGCTACGGCATCACGTACACCATATTGCCGGGACAGACGCCCTGCTTGAATTGCCTGCTCGGAGCGGTTCCGCTCGGTGGAGACACCTGCGATACTTCGGGCATCATTCCTCAGGCGGTACAAGTGGTGACGGCGCATCAAACGGCAGAGGCTTTAAAGCTGCTGAGCGGCCATCCGGAAGCGCTTCGCGATAAGCTGCTTACGTTTGACCTCTGGCGGAATGAACATATGTCCATGGGCGTCAAGCATGCGCGGAAGGCGGACTGCCTTTCCTGCGGCGACCATCGGACGTATCCATATTTGTCCGCGTCCAACCTGGAAAAAACCGATGTGTTATGCGGGAGGGACACGGTACAAATCCGTCCCGGCCAAAAACAGTCCCTTGACCTGCAGGAAACGGCAAATCGCTTGTCCTCGCTTGGGGAGGGGAAGGTGGAAAGCAACCCGTTCCTCGTTTCTTTTACGACCGGAGACAAACGTCTCGTCGTTTTCTCGGACGGAAGGGCGCTTATTCACGGCACGAAAGACATCGCCGAAGCCAGAACGATATATCACCGGTATTTTGGTTAAGTCCGCCAAACCGGAGGAATCCATAAAAACCATTCCGCAGGGAATGGTTTTTATGATGCGCGGCAACCCTATGGGAAGCGTTCCAAACGGACGACAAGCGGAAATACGGGTGATACGATGAACGAGCGGCTGTTGGCGGTAGGAGAATATTTCGGGCAAAGCGGCATCCTTGAGGCGCTCCGGTCAAAAGGATTCGAGATCGAGGCCGTTTCCAGCGAATATGAGGCTCTGCGCCTGATCGGCGAGCATGAAATTGACCTGCTGCTTTTGGACCGGGCCGAATACGCGGGGATCTCGCTGCCTAAATTATTGAAGGCCCTGCTCCGTGAGCAGGCGGATCGGCCGTTTCCGATCATCGTTTTCGAGGATCCTTACGACGAGCAAGCGGTTATCGCGGGATTGGAGGCGGGAGCGAACGATGTCGTGCCCCGGACGGTTTCAGCCGAAGAGCTGATGGCACGAATCCGGAATCTGCTGCGAATATTTCGCATCGAACATGAGCGCAGCCTGAAGAAAGTTACGGTCGGGGATTTGATCATCGACCCCGCCACCCGAACGGTTTCCAGATCGGAGAAGGACATTGAGCTTACCGTTAAGGAATTCGATCTGTTGCTTTATTTGGCGCGGCATGTCAATGAGGTATGTACCCGGGAGGATATTTTAAAAGAGGTATGGGATTATGATTTTAATATGGGCACGAACGTGGTAGACGTATATATCAGGCATCTTCGCACAAAAATGGACAAAGGGTTCCGCAATAAAATGATTCAGTCGGTCCGCGGGGTCGGTTATATAATAAAAGAAGGCGAGTAAGTTTTCAGCTTACCGCCTTCCTTATATGCTACAATACCCGACGTGCTTTCAGGTACGTTCTCTTCCAGTTGCCGGAATTCAGGTCGGAGACCGTTACGCCGGGGGAACCGTAAGTGTGCAGGATTTTGCCGTTGCCTGCATATACTGCCACGTGCGTTACGTTATGGCCGTTGGCTCTGCTGCCGCTGGAGAAAAATACGAGATCGCCAGGTTTCAGGTTCGATTTGGAAACCGCAACGCCGACTTTGGATTGCTGTACGGACGTACGCGGCAATTTGATTCCATAATGTCCGAAAATATATTTCATGAACGAGGAGCAGTCGAATACGCGCGTTGTGCTTGTGGAAGCTCCGAATTTGTAAGGCGTGCCCATGAATTTTTTGCCATAATTAACGATGGCCTGTCCTTTAGAAGAAGAGTAAGAAGAAGCCGTGACGGACTTGGAAGAAGAAGCCTCCGTGACCGATGCTCCCGTTGCCAACATTCCTGTAATGCCTATCGATGCACATAGCCCTACGGCTACTAATTTTTGGAATAGATGTTTTTGGTTCATGTTGTGTTTACCTCCAAATTTCGTTTTCTTTCAGGCTCGATTCCGAGTATAACAGTTTTGTAACACCCTAAAATATGGATGACATGTCTCAAACCCTTGGGGCTCTAAGAAATTTCCTTTTTTATTAAAAAACGATTAAAAGTTACAAAAAATTAAGAAATAGAGTGAAAATGGTTCAGAAAATAAAAAAAACCCTTGATGCGCAAGGGTTTTTTCGAGTCTGTTTTTGGGTTGCAAATTCGGCAAACTGTAACCATTTTAAACTCTTTCAATGGCAGCGGACCCAACGAGTTTCCAATCCGTTAGTCATTGCTTTGAATGACGAGCAAAAGACCGCCGGCAATGCTTATTTGTCCGCGCTCTCCGAGAAGGACGTTGCTGATGCCAAGGGATTCTCCCAGCTTAAGCGTGGCGTTGTCGAGCGGATACCGAAAACCTTCGAGCGTAATGCCGGTTACTTCCGGCGTCAGCGGAAGCAGCGATACGTATTTGTAGCCGCGGTCGATTACCTCGAGTTTGGAGCCGGTTAACGTAATGTAATTGTTGCGGTCCATGATGGCGCACTGGATTTGATGCTGAAGCGCCCGGTTCAGCATTTGCACGTTCGCCAGCGTGTGATCCATGCGCGTTCCCGTTCCGCCGATCAGCAAGATGAAGCCGGGTTCTTCCCTTGCCGCCATTTCAATGGCCAGTTCCGTATCGGTCAAGTCTTTATCGACGGGATCGCATTCGACGATGTTTCCGCATTCCGCCCGGACATGCTCCAGCTCCTGCGGAGAAATCGAATCGAAGTCGCCGACGGCCAGATCGGGTTTGATGCCGTGGCGTATCAAAAACAACGCTCCTTTGTCCGCCCCGATGACATAATCCGTCGGTCGAATTTCATCTATGTATTGGGGATACAGATCCCCTCCGGAAAAAATAACTACGCGTTTGTCGTTCATCGGCGTTTCCCCCTAAAATCGATTTTCTCCTACTATATCGTGCTTCCAGTATAAATGAGGATTTTGCAAAAATCCAAAAAGTTAAAAACAATCTTGCGCAATTCGGCAGGACACGACTACAATAATGGAGACATAGGATAGGGGAGAGGTTAGAGAGAAATTGGACATGCATGCTTTTGAAATATTCAGCATCATCGGCACGATCGCTTTTGCGATGTCGGGAGCTTTTGTGGCCATGGAGGAAGAATACGACATTTTGGGCATCCTGGTGCTGGGGCTTGTGACGGCTTTCGGCGGAGGGGTGATCCGGAACGTGCTGATCGGGGTTCCCGTCACGACGTTATGGAGCCAAGGCCTGCTGATCAAGCTGGCGATTTTGTCGGTCATCGTCGCGTTCCTTCTGCCTTTGGGCTGGATCAGGCATTGGAAGCGGACGGAGGCGTTTTTTGATGCCATCGGCTTATCGGCTTTCGCCATTCAAGGGGCGCTTTATGCCCAGAATATGCATCATCCGCTGTCAGCCGTTATCGTTGCGGCCGTCATGACGGGAATCGGCGGCGGCATTATCCGCGATTTGCTGGCCGGGCGCAAGCCGCTCGTCCTCAAGGATGAAATTTACGCCGTATGGGCGGCCATCGCCGGCGCGGTCATCGGGATGGGCTGGATTCACTCGACATGGCAGGCGGTGCTTCTGTTTGCGGTGATCGTCCTGCTGCGCATGCTTTCCGTACATTATAAATGGAAGCTGCCGCGGCGTTCGCTTCACATGTCTTCTTCGACCGATCTATCCATACAGGGAAACAAGGGCAAACACAGCCGGAAGACTGCATAACAGAGGAGGCAATTCATAATCATGGTATCCGTATTATTCGTATGTTTGGGCAACATTTGCCGATCGCCGATGGCCGAAGCGGTCATGCGCCACAAGGTGGAGCGGGCCGGGCTTCAACACCTGATCACGGTGGACTCCGCCGGGACGGGGGACTGGCATCTCGGGCAAAGACCGCATCAAGACACGCGCCGTATTCTGGACCAGCATGGGATCGGGCACGAAGGCATCCAAGCCCGCCGCATCGCCAGCCCGGATTTTGAGACTTTTGATTACATGGTATGCATGGACGACAGCAATTTCGAAAACGTAAAAAAGCTTCCGGGAGCCAAACCGGAGCTTTTGCTCAAGTTCATGGATCTGCTGCCGGACCACGTGCTTCGGGAAGTGCCGGACCCGTATTACACTGGGAATTTTGAGCAGGTGTACGAAATGATCGACGCAGGTTGCGAGGCGCTTTTGAAAAAGATACGCGCAGAGAAGCTATAATTTTTTATTGAAGAGCAGGAATAAAAATTTTCGTTTCCATGAAAAAGCGGCATGTTTGCCGTTTTTTCGGAAAAACAATGAAAACGCAATCATTTCGGATTTGAGAAGAGGAAGGGTTGAAAAGAAAGTGAACCAAGACCATTGAGCCATAGGCATCGTATGTTCCCGGTTCACCTTTTTGATCTACGATGAAGACTGTCAGGGTTACGCGCGAAGAAAGTACGTCAGCGCATCCGGCAGTTCTTTTTGCCAGAATCCCCAAATATGCTTGCCGTCTTTTTCGGCATACTCCACTTTTGCACCACGATCCAGCAGCAGCTCGCGGGTCTGGCGGTTCAGCTCCACGAAGTTATGGATGCCGTGATCGGTTTCGAATGCCGTTTCCTGCAATCCGACGATCATGTAGATGTCCAGCCAGGACAAGTCGTCCTGCGCCTCGTAAATATCCTGGGAGGCCGGATAATAAGCGCCCGACAGGCTGATGATGCGCCGAAACAGCTCCGGATACCGGACCGCCAGGTGCAAAGAGACGCTGCCCCCGAGGGAATCGCCGGCCAGCACCCGTTCCGAAGGCTCTCTCCGCACGGGATATTTGGCTTCGATGAAGGGAATAATCTCTTCTGCGAAGCAGCGCGTATAGGCGTCGAACCGGCTGCCGAACGGAGCGTACTCTTCGGTGCGGACCGACGTGTTCACATCGACCCCGACGATGATAAACGGCTCCGTATGGCCGTCCAGAATCAAATGGTTGGCTGTCGTGGCAATGCGTCCAAAGTTAAAAAATTCTTCGCCGTCCTGACAATAGACGACAGGGTAGCTCAGAATTTCATTGTAGCCGGGCGGGAGGTACACGCGCAGATGGCGTGTTTCATTCAAAAAACGGCTTTCGATTTCTTCCTTATGGATCGTTCTTTTCAAATACTTTGAATCCGTCATTCGTGTTCACCCTTCTCGCGGTTGATTTTTCAGCCTGAAAAAAGCGTTGTCATTCGGTTTCCATCATGTGGGAATCTCCACGCTTTTGTCAAATGATTGAAAACTGTTATATTTTTATTGGCACACTGTTATACATACAAAACTCGATATTTTCGAAATTTATCCGCAATTGCTTTGACGAATCGAGTAAAACAGGTGTATAATAATTCTATAACAGCAGAGCCTGATATTCAAATTTTTTTGTTGAGGTGAAGATAATGAGCAAGGTGCCTTATGAAGTGTATACCGAGGAAGTCGAAGCGCTTTCCGTGCTCTCTCCCGAAGGTGAAATCATTAACGAAGATAAAATGCCTAACCTTACTGATGATCAACTTAAAGAAATTATGTACCGCATGGTATTTACCCGCACTTGGGACGACCGCGCCGTTAACTTAGGACGCCAAGGCCGTTTGGGCTTCTACGCGCCAGTATCCGGCCAGGAAGCGACGATGGTCGGCAGCGAATTCGCACTGGAAAAAGACGACTTCATCTGCCCTGGTTACCGCGATATGCCGCAAATCGTATGGCATGGATTGCCTCTGTACCAAGCTTTCCTGTACTCCCGCGGACATCAGCATGGCGGTCAGATTCCGGAAGGCGTAAACGTATTGATGCCGCAAATCATCATCGGCGCGCAAATTTTGCACGCGATGGGCATCGCGATGGGTTACAAGCTGAAAAAACAAAAACAAGTTGTCATCACTTACACGGGTGACGGCGGTTCTTCCGAAGGCGACTTCTACGAAGGCCTCAACTATGCTGGACGTTACAAACTTCCGGTCATTTTCTTTGTGCAAAACAACGGTTATGCCATTACGACTCCTTTCTCGAAGCAAACGGCTGCATTGTCCATTGCCCATAAAGCGGTGGCGGCAGGCATCCGCGGCGTCAAAGTCGACGGTATGGACGTATTTGCCGTCATCAGCGCTGTTCAGGAAGCGGCGGAACTTGCGCGCAAAGGCGAAGGCGCAACGTTGATCGAAGCCGTAACGTACCGTTACCGTCCGCACTCCTTGTCCGACGATGCGACCAAATACCGCACAAAGGACGAAGAAGGCGAATGGAACGCGAAGGATCCAATCATCCGTCTGGGCAAATACCTGGAGAAAAAAGGACTGTGGTCCGAAGAAGATACGGCTCGCGTTAAAGATGAAGCGAAAGCCAAAGTGAACGAAGAAATCAAAAAAGCGGAACAAACCGAAAAAATGACGGTTCCCGGCCTCATCGACAGCATGTTCGAAACGACGCCGAAACATTTGGAAGAGCAAAAGGCCGATTTCCAATAATCGAAGATCCGCTAGGCTGGAATAGCAACGTGAACAGTATTGTTAAGGAGGAAATGAAGCAATGGCACAAATGAATATGAAAGAAGCAATCCGCGACGCAATCCGCGTGGAAATGAAACGTGACCCTAACGTCATTGTGTTCGGTGAAGACGTCGGTAATGTAGGCGGCGTGTTCCGGGCAACGGAAGGACTGCAAAAAGAATTCGGCGAAGAGCGCATCTTCGACACCCCGCTGGCCGAATCCGCGATCGGCGGTCTGGCTGTCGGTTTGGGGATCCAAGGTTTCCGTCCGGTAGCCGAAATCCAGTTCGTCGGCTTTATTTTCGAGGCGATGGACCAAATGTTCGTGCAGGCTGCGCGCATGCGTTACCGTTCCGGCGGCCGTTACAACGCTCCGATCGTGTTCCGTACGCCGTTCGGCGGCGGCGTTAAAGCGGCTGAGCTGCACACCGACTCGCTCGAAGGTTTGGCGGTGCAAACTCCGGGTATTAAAGTGGTAGTGCCTTCGAACCCTTACGACGCCAAAGGCCTGCTCATCGCAGCCATCCGCGACAACGACCCTGTATTTTTCATGGAGCATTTGAACTTGTACCATGCGTTCCGCGCGGAAGTTCCTGAAGGGGACTACACGGTTGAAATCGGCAAGGCGAATGTCGTCCGCGAAGGTTCCGACGTGACGATCATCGCATACGGCATGATGGTTCATACGGCAACGAAAGCTGCCGAAGAACTTGAAAAAACGAAAGGCATCAAGGCCGAAATCATCGACCTGCGTACCCTGAATCCTTTGGATATCGATACGATCGTTGCTTCGGTGAAGAAAACGAACCGTGCCATCGTCGTTCAGGAAGCGCAAAAAACTTCCGGCGTGGCCGCAGAAGTCATTGCACAAATCAACGAAAAAGCCATTTTGCACCTGGAAGCGCCCGTTCTCCGCGTAGCGGCTCCGGATACGGTATATCCATTTGCGCAAATCGAAGATACATGGCTTCCTACGCCGGCCCGGATTATCGCTGCAGTTAACAAAGTCATGGAATTCTAAGAAAAAGAAGTTTTGATAGGAGGTACTTAAGGTGGCAAAATTTGAATATCGGTTCCCGGAATTGGGCGAAGGCTTGCATGAAGGCGAAATTATTAAAATGCACATCAAGCCCGGCGATAAAGTAACAGACGACGACATCATCATGGAAGTGCAAAACGACAAAGCGGTGGTCGAGGTTCCTTGTCCGGTAAACGGTACCGTGCAGGAAGTTTTCGCCAAGGACGGACAAGTGTGCCGCGTAGGCGAAGTCGTTGCCATCATCGATGCGGAAGGCGAACTTCCGGAACAGGACGCTCCTGCGGCGGACCATGGTTCCATGGAAGCCGACGCGGCCCAAGGCGGTGCGGACACCACTTCTTCTCCGGCCCAAAACAGCCCTGAAGCGGCTAAGCAGGGCGGGGAAAACGCTCCGGCTCCTGCGGCTCCGAACAAGGAAGTGCTGGCTACGCCAAGCGTCCGCAAATTTGCGCGCGAACAAGGCGTCGACATCACGCAAGTGACCGGCACGGGCAACAACGGCAAAATCACCAAAGAAGACGTTGAAGCCTTCAAAAACGGCGGAGGCCAAGCAGCAGCTCCTGCGGCCAAAGAAGAAAAAGCCGCACCTGCAGCGTCCGCGGCCGCTCCGTCTGTCGATGCACGCGCCGAAGAAGAACGCGTACCGTTCAAAGGCATCCGCAAAGCGATCGCCAACGCGATGGTCAAATCGGCTTACACGGCTCCTCACGTGACGATCATGGACGAAGTGGACGTTACCGAGCTGGTGGCATTCCGCACGCGCATGAAGCCGATCGCCGAGAAAAAAGGCACGAAAATCACGTACCTGCCGTTCATCGTCAAGGCGCTGGTTGCGGCTTCCCGCCAATTCCCTGCCCTGAACGCGACGATCGACGAAGAAAACAACGAAATTGTGTACAAAAAGTACTACAACATCGGTATCGCTACGGATACGGACAACGGTCTGATCGTACCGGTCATCAAAGATGCCGACCGTAAGAGCATCTGGATGATCGCCGACGCGATCCGCGACCTCGCGGCACGCGGCCGTGAAGGCAAACTGACTCCGGCCGAAATGAAAGGCAGCACGATCTCCATCACCAACATCGGTTCCGCCGGCGGCATGTTCTTCACGCCGATCATCAACTTCCCTGAAGTTGCGATCCTGGGTACCGGCCGCATTACGGAAAAACCTGTCGTGAAAAACGGCGAAATCGTAGCGGCGCCTGTCATGGCTCTGTCCTTGAGCTTCGACCACCGCATCATCGACGGCGCAACGGCTCAAAACTTTATGAACTATATCAAATCGCTGCTCAGCAATCCTGAGCTGCTGGTAATGGAGGTATAAGACATGGTAGTAGGAGACGCTTCTCTCGATATCGACACATTAGTCATCGGTGCGGGTCCCGGCGGTTACGTAGCCGCCATCCGCGCTGCTCAGCTGGGTCAAAAGGTACTGATCGTGGACAAATCCGAAGTGGGCGGCGTGTGCTTGAACCGCGGATGTATTCCTTCCAAAGCGCTGATCGCTGCGGCTCACCAATATGAATCGGCTAAACATGCGGACGCGTTCGGCGTATCCGTCGAAAACGTCAAAGTGGATTTCTCCAAAACCCAGGAATTCAAAAACAGCGTCGTGAAAAAGCTGACCGGCGGCGTTGCGGGCCTTTTGAAAGGCAACAAAGTCGAAGTATTCCATGGCGAGTGCATGTTCATCAGCGAAAACGAAGCACGCTGCTTCAACGAGCATGAATCTCCTCGTTACCGTTTCAAACATTGCATCATCGCGACGGGTTCTCGTCCGATCGAGCTGAAAGCATTCCCGTTCGGCGGACGCATCCTGTCTTCGACAGAAGCGCTCAACCTGCCTGAAATTCCGAAGAGCCTTGTCGTCATCGGCGGCGGCTACATCGGCGCGGAACTTGGCCAAATGTTCTCGAAATTCGGCGCAAAGGTTACGATCCTGGAAGGCATGGACACGATCCTGAACGGATTCGATCCGGACATGACGAAGCTGGTCGTAAAAAGCATGAACAAAACCGGCGTCGAAATCATCACGAATGCCAAAGCCGAAAGCGCAGAGCAAACGGATAACGACGTGACGGTGAAATATTCCGTGAACGGCGAAACGAAAGAAGTTACGGCAGATTACCTGCTCGTAACGGTTGGACGTCGCCCGAACACCGACGGCGATCTGGGTCTGGACCTGATCGGCATCGAAATGACCGACCGCGGACTCATCAAAGTCGACCATCAAGGCCGCACCAACAAACCGAACATTTTCGCGATCGGCGACGTCGTTCCGGGACCAGCGCTTGCGCATAAGGCTTCTTATGAAGGCAAGGTAGCTGCCGAAGCAATCGCCGGACATCCTTCGGTTGTCGATTACAAAGTGGTTCCTGCGGTGGCATTCGTTGATCCTGAATGCGCAAGCGTAGGTTACACCGAAAAAGAAGCGAAAGAAAAAGGCTACAAAGCGAAAGCCGCCAAATTCCCGTTTGCGGGCAACGGACGCGCGTTGTCGCTGAACAATGCCGACGGCTTCGTGAAATTGATTTTCGACGAAGAAACGCAGTTGGTTCTGGGCTGCCACATCGCCGGCATCGAAGCTTCCAACCTGATTGCCGAGCTGGGTCTCGCAATCGAAATGGGTGCTACGCTTGAAGATATCGCCCTGACCATCCACGCTCACCCAACGCTGGGCGAAATCGTGATGGAAACGGCTGAGCTTGCGCTTGGCAACCCGATCCACGTCATTGCGCCTCGCAGATAATACGCTTTTAATAAGGCGTTAAAAGAACAAGAGCCTGCTTTTATGCAAGGCTCTTGTTTTTTGTTTTACGGCCATTTTGTGCGGGATTCGGCCAAAATGAACGACTCCTCTGCCGTTTTTCCGAACGTTATGGAGATCGGAGGATGAAATTATCTATTTCCGTGGGGCTTTGCGGATGGTAAACTAGTAAAAAGGATTATGATCAAACGACGGATCTTGCTTTGGAGAAGATGGACCCGCTGCTATTCAGGGCATCTTAAGCTTAAGCCGATCCGGATAGGCATACAGCATACAGCATACAGAGCGGAAGGGTTGAGCAAAAAACATGAAAAAATACTTGGACTTGTTGAAAGATATTTTGGAAAACGGCACGCCGAAGGAAGATCGGACCGGAACGGGCACGATTTCCGTTTTCGGTAGACAGCTGAGATTCGATCTTTCCGAAGGTTTCCCTTTATTGACGACGAAGCGGATTCACATTAAGTCCGTGGTGCACGAACTGCTATGGTTCCTTAGCGGTGAAACCAACATAGGTTATTTGAAGGAAAACGGCGTAACGATTTGGGATGAATGGGCCGACGAAAACGGGGATTTGGGACCGGTGTACGGCTCGCAGTGGCGCCACTGGAAGTCGCCGGACGGCACGCATATCGACCAGATTGCAAACGTGATCGATTCGATCAAAAACAATCCGGATTCGCGGCGGCATATCGTCAGCGCATGGAACGTAGCGGAAATCGAGCAAATGAAGCTTCCGCCGTGCCATTTCGTATTCCAGTTCTACGTAGCGGGCGGCAAGCTGTCCTGCATGCTGACGATGCGGTCCGTCGATACGTTCCTCGGCCTGCCGTTCAACATCGCCAGCTATGCGTTGCTGACGCATATGGTTGCGCAGCAATGCGGGCTGGAACCGGGAGAATTCATCTGGTCCGGCGGCGACGTGCATATTTATACGAACCATTTGGAGCAGGTCAAAACGCAGCTGGAACGGGAGCCGTACGATCTTCCGCAGCTGGTGATCAAACGCAAGCCGGAGTCGATTTTCGATTATAAGTTCGAAGATTTCGAATTCGTCAATTATAAGCATCATCCGGGCATCAAAGCGCCGGTCGCCATATAAGCAAAGAGCTGCATCATCCCGGAAAAAAGGAGCGTGAATGGCATGAGCATGACGTACATTTTGGCTATGGGAAAAAACAGGGTCATCGGCCGCGACAACGCCCTTCCTTGGCGGCTGCCGAGAGACATGGCCTTTTTCAAAGAGCAAACGATGGGCAAAAAAGTGCTGATGGGGCGGAAAACGTGGGAGTCTTTCGGAGCCAAGCCGCTGCCAGGCCGGACCAATATCGTAATGACGCGGGATGCACGATATGAGGCCCCTGGGGCCCAGGTGATCCATACCGTCGAAGAAGCGGTCGAAACGAGCAAAGGGGAGGAAGTGATGGTCATCGGCGGCGAGGAGATTTACCGGCTGCTGATGCCCTACGCCGACCGCCTGCTCATTACGGAAATCGACGAGACGTTCGAGGGGGATACGTTCTTTCCGGAACTCGACGAAAACGAATGGGAATGTATTCAGGAAGTACAAGGAATCCGTGACGAAAAAAATCCGTATGATTACCGTTTTTGCACGTATGAGCGACGGTAGCCTCGACGCATAACTGGCATCGCAATGTAAACAGCATGTTAATTAGTACAAATAATTATTCGGATAATCCATTTAATATTCAAAGAATGGGATGCTACTATAATTGAAATATCATTGCGTCGTTCTCATAGATGCGTAGAATCAACAGGAAAAGAACGGATGGGGGAAACACGTCATGTCTACACCTACTGGATTTATGGAATACAGCCGCCAGCTGCCGGCCGACCGCGAACCGGCTGAACGCATAAAAGACTGGGAAGAATTCCACAAGCATTTGTCCGAAGAAGAGCTGCGTACGCAAGGCGCGCGCTGCATGGATTGCGGCACGCCGTACTGCCATACAGGAATCGACATGGCCGGAGGCACTTCGGGATGTCCGGTAAACAACCTGATTCCGGAATGGAACAACTTGGTTTACCGCGGATTGTGGAAGGAAGCGCTCGACCGTCTGCTAAAAACCAACAACTTTCCGGAATTTACCGGCCGCATTTGCCCGGCTCCGTGCGAAGGCTCTTGCACCGTGGGCCTGATCGGCCAGCCGGTAACGATCAAAACGATCGAGCAGGCGATCATCGACAAAGGTTTTGAAGAAGGCTGGATCGTTCCGACCCCGCCGGAAAAACGGACCGGCAAACGCGTGGCCGTCGTCGGCTCGGGCCCTGCGGGGCTGGCCGCCGCAGCCCAGTTGAACAAGGCCGGCCATCACGTGACCGTCTATGAACGCGCCGACCGGATCGGCGGACTCCTGATGTACGGCATTCCGTCCATGAAGCTGGACAAAGCGGTCGTGCAGCGCCGTGTCGACCTTATGGCTGCCGAAGGCATCCGCTTTGTGACGAATACCGAAATCGGCAAGGATATTTCTTCGCAGCAGCTGGTGGACGATTACGATGCTGTCGTGCTTTGCGGCGGCGCAACCAAGCCGCGTGAATTCAATATCGAAGGCAGCGATCTGAACGGCGTCCACTACGCGATGACTTATTTGAACGGCACCATCAAAAGCCTGCTGGATTCCGGGTTATCCGACGGCAAGTACATTTCCGCGGAAGGCAAAGACGTCATCGTCATCGGCGGCGGCGATACCGGCTCCGACTGCGTGGCGACGGCGCTCCGCCATGGCTGCCGCAGCGTAACCCAGTTCGGTACGCATCCGATGGCCCCGCTCGAACGCGATCCGATCAACAACCCGTGGCCGCAGTTCCCGAACGTGTATACGCTCGATTATGCACAGGAGGAAGCCAAGGCGGTATATGGCAAAGATCCTCGGGAGTTTTCCATCATGACGACCAAATTCGTCGGCGACGACAACGGCAACCTCAAGGAGCTGCATACCGTGCAAATCGAGCGGATCGTGGACGAAAACGGACGTAAAATCTACCAGCCGATTCCCGGCACGGAAAAAGTGTTCCCGGCGCAAATGGCGCTGATTGCCATCGGGTTCGACGGACCGGAGCAAACGATCGTGAACCAGCTTGGTTTGGAAACCGACCGCAGATCGAACGTCAAAGCCGCTTACGGCAAATATCAGACGAACGTCGATAAGGTGTTCGCCGCAGGCGATATGCGCCGCGGTCAAAGTTTGGTCGTTTGGGCGATCAACGAAGGCCGTCAGGCTGCGCGCGAGGTCGATAAATACCTGATGGGCGCAACGGTCCTCGTATAAATCCAAATCCATGTATTCCTTATCGAGAGAAGACTTCCCTATTTTTCAGGGAGGTCTTTTTCTGTTTCAACGGATGGAAACCACCGCTAAAGACATAAAAAGAATGGCCTGTAAGACGTGCCTCCAGCCATCCGTTTGGAATGGCGAGCCGGCGGGCTTCATTGAAAAAAAGACGATTTTATGCTATTCTATGACTATTCGAATCTATCAAATGAACGATCCGCGGCCCGAGGAAACTCCCTTTTCTGGGCCTTTTGCATTCATAATAGCCTATTTTACCGGAGCCCCGGAAAGAAGCCTGCTTGCGCAAGCTTGAGCTTCCATTTGCGGGGGTATTGCCGTGGAAACGGAACGTCCACATGAGGAGAGACGGTAGTTTGAAAACACTTGTAATTGCAGAAAAACCCGACATGGGGCGCAACATCGCGGCCGTAATCGAACCGAAGGCAAAAAATGCCCGCACGTACATCGAAGGGGAAAAGTACATCATTACCTGGGCGATCGGGCATCTGATCGGTCTGGCCGAACCGGACGCTTACGACGACAAGTATAAAAAATGGAACATCCAGGACCTGCCGATCATTCCCGAACAATTCAAGCTGAAGCCCAATCCGAAAACGAAGGATCAGCTCAAGGTGATCGCCGAACTTGCCAAACGAAGCGATTTGCTGATCAACGCATGCGACGCAGGAAGGGAAGGGCAGCATATTTTTTGCCTGATCCAGCAGCATTTGAAGCTGCGGCAGCCCGTCAAGCGGCTCTGGATTTCGGACCTTACGCCCGAAACGATACGGAAGGGGTTCGAAGAGCTGAAGGACGGAAGCGAATACGAAAACCTGTCCAAAGCGGCGCGGGCAAGAAGCGAAGCGGACTGGCTGATCGGCATGAACGGCTCGCGCGCCTTTACGACGAAACATAACGTGCTGCTGTCGGTGGGCAGGGTGCAGACGCCCGTGCTTGCGCTGGTCTATGACCGGCAAAAGGAAATCGACGCGTTCAGCTCGGCCAAGTTTTACGACGTGGAGGCGACATTCAAGCAGGGAGATACCGAATACAAAGGTTTGTGGCAGGGCGAACGGATTCAGGACGAAGAAAAAGCAAAGGCGATTGCCGCCAAAGTCCAGGGGAAAGACGGCATCATCCAGAGCTATGAAGTGAAAGATACGAGAGAATATCCGTTTAAGCTGTACGACCTTACGCTCCTTCAACGGGAGGCAAACGCCAAATTCGGTTTTTCCGCCAAAAAAACGCTGGACCTGGCCCAAGCGCTGTACGAAAAACATAAGGTCATCAGTTATCCGAGAACGACTTCGAACTATGTGACCGAGCAAAACATTCCGCAGATGCACAAATCCCTGGATCAGCTCCGGGGGACGGATTATGCGAAATTCGCGGAGCAGGCCGACAAAAAAATCGTACATAAAAACAACAAGTCGGTGTGCAATCCAGCCAAGGTGGAGGATCACCACGCGATTTTGCCGACCAACAAAACGGCTCGGAACCTTGCTCCGGACGAGGCCAAAATTTATGATCTGATCGTACGGCGTTTTTTGTCCCATTTTTATCCTCCGGCCGAATACAAGGTTCACACCGTCATGACGGAAGTGGAGAAGGAATCGTTTAAGACGACGGTAAAACAGCTGTTGTCCGAGGGCTGGAAGGTGATTTATGCCGATCAGAAGAAAGACGGCAAAAAAAGCCGGTCCAAAAAAGACAAGGATGACGAGGACGAATCGCAAGCGGAAGAAGAGGTTACGACGCCTTTTCACCTGAATGCCAAAGAAGGCGTCCGCTGCCTCCGCAGCAAAGCGAAAGAAAAAGAAACGCAGCCGCCCAAGCCATACACCGAAGGAACGCTCCTGAAAGCGATGGAAAGCGCAGGCAAACAGATCGAAGACGAGGAGCTCCGGGATGCGATGAAGGACTCGGGGCTCGGTACGCCGGCAACGCGCGCCGCCATCATCGAACGGCTGAAGCAGGTCGGTTATATCGTGATGAAAGGCAAGCGGATCGTCATTACGCAAAAAGGCAAAATGGCCGTCGAGGTTATTCGCGGGGCAGGGGTCGACCTGCTGACTTCGCCGGAAATGACGGGACAATGGGAACGCCGGCTGAACGAAATCGCCAAAGGTTCGGCTTCGGACGAAGCGTTTATGGCCAACGTGAAAAAGTTTGCGACCATGATCATCAGCAAAGTGAAAATGCAGTCCAGAGTCGCGAAAGAATCCTTTGAGGAAAAGCCCGCAGGGGAGACCAAACCATCCCGGAGCCGTAAAAAAACAACGGGAAATGACGGGGACGGCGCATCCGGCGGCAAAACCAAAACCGCAAACCAAGCGGCTCCGAAAAAAGCCGCAGACCCAAAAGCTGCAGGCAAACAAGCCGAATCCGCGTCGGAAGCGGCGAAAAATACAGGACCGAAACCACCTGCGCCGGAGGTCCGAACGGTTTCCGGAATCGCCCCTTGCCCAAGACCCGGCTGCCAAGGCACGCTGATCATGGGCCGGCGGGGATATGGCTGCTCCCATTACAAAACGGGCTGCACGTTCGTCATTTGGAAGGATCAATTCGGCGTCTCGCTCGAACCGGAAGACATTGCGTCGCTGGCGTTGAAGGGGAAAACCGCAAGGAGTTTTCGGATCGAAGACGACGGAGGGCCGCGTCAAGCCGCTTTCGTGCTGCTGGATCGGGAGAAGGGCGAAATTTCCGTGGAGGAATAATGCGTACCCAAAAAAAACAACGGACTCTTAGTTTAGAGCCCGTTGTTTGCGTTCCTCGCTGAGTTTGCGCTCGATGATGCCCGGCACTTCCCCGATCGAGGAGATGGTGTAAAAGGAACTGTCGGGTTTGTGACGCAGTTCCACCATATTATATACCCACTCGTTGGACTGTTTGATGTAAATGCTGTTCAGTCCGGCGGAAAGCGCAGGCATGACATCGGTTCGCAGCGAATTTCCGATCATCCAGGTGCGGGAGCGGTCAAACGCGCCGGCCTGCAAAATATGTTCTAGCGTCGCTTCGTTTTTATGCTGCGTGATGTAAATCCGGTCGTCGAAGTAGTCGCTGAGCTTCATTTGATCGATTTTACGCTGCTGGATCGCGGTCTCCCCTCCGGTGTACAGGTAAAGCCGATGTCCTTCGTTCTGCAGCGTTTCCAGCGTTTCGACCATGCCGGGATAAGGCTCCACTTCGCGTTCGTATACGCTCAGCCCGAGCTTGTTCAGTTCTTGTTCTTCATCCAGGCGGATGGGACGGCCCAATTTGCGGCAGAAAAACCGGTAGGTTTCGATCAGGGATTTGGGGAAGTTGCCGCTGCTGAAGCCGGTGCGTTTTACCTGTTCGACGTCGATGTCGATTTGTTTCTGCCGGATTTCGTCGGTCGTAAGCGTCTGGGCTCCGAACCAGTGATGCATCATTTCATAGAATTCGCCCAACACAAGGCCGAAATATTTATTGCAATGGATGAGCGTGTCATCCAGGTCGAACAAAATATGCTGTTTGAATGTCTGACTCAAAGCGGTTCACTCCTTATAGACGCATGTAAGATTCCAGGAACATTTGGAGCTCCGATGCACCGTCCGGACGGATGCTGAATTTTTCCTTCTCCTCCACGCCGAGATGAATCCGGAGAAGCCCGGCCACCCGCAAAATCATCAAATGGTGCTTAAGCAGTTCCTCGGATTGATCCAGGTCCCGGATCATTTCTTTGAGGGAATGCGGTTTTTCCGCCACATAGCGGAGCAGGCGCAGCCGTTTCGGATCGGAAAGCGCGTGGGTCATCCGCAGCAGGCAGGTTGGCGGCTCGTCCTCGTCTTCTTCCGGCACGTCGACGGGATATTGGATCAGCATCATTTTTTTATAATAGCAATAGGCGTTAATCGGCCGATTATGAACGGTCGGGAAGAGCACAATCGTTTGCACTTCGGGCGCGTTTTCGATGACCAGTCCGCCCGAAGCGTATTCGACGAGGCTCAGCGGGTCCATTTTGGTGAGCAGGATCCGTTTCTCTTTGGCATCTTCTTCGATGAGCGGGATAATGTCGGGTTCGATGTTCTTAAAATAATGCTCATACCATAATTCTAACAGTGGCGTATATTGATCGCGGATCCGCCGGGCTTCCTCGACCGTCAGGTCCGGAAGGTACGGGGACGCCGCCTTGTGGAGCACATCGTCGGGCGTTTCGTATAAGCATTCCAGGAAGCAAGGAACGGAATCGCCGTTGTTCCGGTGGATCGCCCAGGCATAAAGCACGTCGTAATCGTCGAAAGGCCAAGCCGACGCTTGCGACAGGGCGGCCGACACGTCCGGCGGGAGCTTGCTTGCGACTTCGCTGATCCATTCCGGCCCGATGTCCAGATTGCGGACCCATTTCTTCGATATATATACCATGAAACTGCCCAGCAGCTCATATATGGGTGAAACGTCTACTTTCACTTCATAGTTCATGAAACTGACAACCTCCTATGAAATCAGTGCACCTTCTTCATTATGGCTTGTTGAGTAGCGGGTTGTCCACTATAATGTTCAAGTAGTTTGCCCGGAAGTATAGAAGGAGGAAGTATATTCGTGTCACGATCCAACAGCAGGAAACGCAGCTCGTCATCTTTAAATTACATGATTTTGCTTACCGTTATCGTTGCGGCAGGGGTCAGCCAAGGGCTGCTTTTGCCGCTTTTGGCGATTTTTCTCGAACGGATGGGGGTATCGTCCTCCATGAACGGATTGAATGCGGCAGCCCTGTACGTAGGCTCCTTTGCCATGACGCTCATCGCCGAGCGGACGCTTGGGAAGCTCGGCTTTAAAAAGCTTGCGAGCGCAGGGCTCGTGCTCGTGCTGGTTTCCGTCATATTGTTCCCTCTTGTGCCAAACGTCACGTTCTGGTTCGTTCTCCGGCTGCTGGTCGGCATCGGAGACAGCGCGGTCCATTACACGGCGCAGCTTTGGGTATTGATGGTGACGCCGGAAGAGAAACGGGGGAGAAACCTTTCCATTTACGGCATGTCCTATGGCCTCGGTTTCAGCCTGGGGCCGCTCGGCATTCCGCTGCTTCAGCTCGGCGACAACGCGCCGTTCATCGTGCTTGCCGTGCTTGTCCTGTTGGTGCTGGTGCTGGTGCTTGTCAAACTCCCGGATCTGCGCGCCGAAAAACTGGATGCGGAGGACCGTCCGGTCAAACGGTTCCGCCGCAGCTATGCGTTGGCATGGTACGCGCTGATCCCTGCCTTGCTTTATGGTTACATGGAATCGGGAATCAACAGCAACTTTCCGGTATACGGCCTGCGCGTCGGGCTAAGCGAGCAGCAGATCGCCTTTTTGCTGCCGTTTATCGGGGTGGGAGGTTTGATCCTTCAGCTCCCGCTGGGCATGCTCAGCGACCGTTTCGAACGTAAACGGATCCTCATGATCACCGGCATCCTTGGCGGCCTGGCGTTTATGCTCGTGCCGCTTGCGGGAACGTCGACGGCCGCGATTTTGGCGCTGCTTCTTCTTGCCGGCGGCATGATCGGTTCCTTTTTTTCGCTTGGGCTTGCTTATGCGGCCGACATTCTTCCGAAAGCGCTCCTGCCCGCCGCGAACGTGGTCGCGTCATTTCATTTCAACGCCGGCAGCATCGCCGGGCCAAACGTCGGGGGCACGCTGATGCAGTACGGCTGGAACGGGGGGCTGTTTTTCGCGCTCGGCCTGGGTTTTGTCCTCTTCGGATTCCTCGGTTTCGCTTTCAGGAAAAGGCCGGATTCCGAATCCGGCGTATCGCTGTACTCCTGAATGCGAATGCATTATGATAGAAGAAAGAGAACGAGAGACAAGAGGAGAAATGTCATGATCAGAATCCAGCATTTAACCAAGTCCGTCGGAGTCGATAAAATTCCCGTTTTAAAAGGCGTCTCTCTCGATTTTCAGCGTGGGGAAATGATTGCGCTCGTAGGAGCAAGCGGAAGCGGCAAAAGCACCCTCCTGCGCTGTCTGGCGCTGAAGGAAAAATGGGATCAGGGCAGCTTCGTCGTCGACGGCACCGACATTTTGAAAGATCCGCTTGCCGGAAAAAGAAAAATCAGGCGGGAATGGGCATACTTAGAACAGAATCCGCAATTGAACCTGAAACGGACCGCTTTGAAAAACGTTCTGATCGGACAGGCCGGCCAAACGCCGCTGTGGCGGATGGCGACAGGCATGGTGAGGTCGGACGATTACATGGGCGCCATGGACGTCATCGAGCAGCTTGGCCTGTTGGAGAAGGCGCATGACAAATGCGAAAAGCTGAGCGGCGGCGAACGCCAGCGCATCGCAATCGCGCGCGCATTGGTGCATGGGGCCAAGGTGATCCTGGCGGATGAGCCCGTCATCGGACTGGATCCTAAATCGCAGGAGAGCGTCATGGAGACGTTGAAAAAGCTCTGCGAAGAAGAGCGGGCGACCGTGCTCACCGTCATCCCGATCGAACTTGCCGAACGTTACGCGACGCGGATCGTCGCTTTATCCGGCGGCGAAATCGCCTTCGATATTTCCGGGCGCCGGCTGACGGTTCGCGAACGAAATATGCTATAAAGCCTGTTAAGCATGGCTTTGGATAGAAAAGAGTGATCATGTTTGGTAAAACGCAATTGGTTTTATATTCCCGCTGCTTTGCTGCTGGTGATGATGCTTAGCGGCTGCTCGTTTATCACCGACCCGGTGCAGCTGATGAAAACGCCGGAGCTTTCGGCTGAAAAGGAATCATTGCGCTCGATTATCGAGGCGAACCGTCCGGAAAACTCCACCCTGATTCGTGCCAACGCGGAAGAGGATACTAATATTATCCATTTCGTGGATTTGGATAATGACGGCGTAAACGAAGCCGTCGTATTTTACGAGACATCGGAGCAAAATATCGGCATTCACGGCATGATTTTCAAAAAAATCGGCGACGCTTGGGAAAAACAAACCACGTTTGACGGCGAAGGCAAGGTGCTCGAGTCTTTATATTTCAAAGACATGACCAATGACGGCCATATGGACATCGTCGCCGGTTTTTCCGGGAAAAGCGACAACGAAACCGAAGAGGACCTGCAAAACGGACTCATCATTTACAGCTACAACGGCAAAAACGTCGAACGGATTCTCGAGCTTCCGTACACCAATTACGTCATCAGCGACATGAACCGGGATCACCTGTATGACTTGACCGTCGTCAACCTGAAACGCGGGGAAAGCAACTTCATAACGACGTATCAATATAAGGACGGCAGTTTTATCGAACTGGATAAGCTTGAGATGAAGCCGTACATTTACAATTACTACAACGTTGCCGCAGGCAAGGTGTACGCCGATCAAGAAGGAAACAGCGTGGAAGGCATCGTGCTGGACGCTTCGCTTTCCCCGGTCGGAGAATCCTCGATTACGAGCATTATCGTGATGGAAGACGGCAAACTGAAATCGGTGCTTCCGAAAGAGGATCAAACCTTGCGAATGTACCGGGTGTACAGCGAGGACATCAACGGCGACGGGATCATCGAAATTCCGCTGCTGGAGCCGCCTGTCGGCTGGTCGTATTTTAAGAATCAGGATGATGTTCCGTATTTTTACGCGTATTATCAATGGGACGGCAAAAGCGGACTGAAGTTCGTGGCCGAAAAATTCCACGATTTCAAAAATGATTTCGATTTCGGATATTTCCCTCCGCAGCTTCATAACAAAATTACGGTGGACACCAAGTCGCAGCTGGGCAAATATTTGCGGTTCGTGGCGACGGACACCGGAAAAACGATTGCGGAGATCAAATATTTCACGCAAAGCGAATGGGATAAGCAGAGCGATGACTGGAAGTACCTGTACCGGACGAACGGCAAAGTCATCGGTTACAAGAAAAACTTCGACTTTGACGTCATGAACAACAACAAAAACAAGTCCAAGGACGAAGTACCGCCAATAGAAAGGAAGGACAGGCAAAGTGAGTAAAGTTTTAATTTTGGAAGACGAAGATTCGATCCGCGGGTTTACCGTGATCAACTTGAAACGCAACGGATTTGAAGTGCTTGAAGCGACAAACGGCAACGAAGCGCTGGATATTTTGCTGAATACGCCGGACATCGATATTGCCTTGCTAGACGTCATGGTGCCGGGAATCGACGGGTTTGAGGTCTGCCGCCGGATCCGCGAAACCAATCAGCGCCTCGGCATCATTTTCCTGACGGCCAAAGTGCAGGAGCAGGACAAGGTATACGCGCTGTCGGTAGGGGCGGACGACCATGTCAGCAAGCCGTTCAGCCCGACGGAACTGATTGCAAGAATCCAATCGCTGCTGCGCAGGGTGAACATTCACCGCGAAACGTCCGCGAAGGTGACTTTCCAATCCGGGCCGTTTTCGCTGGATTTGATTTCGAAGCAGTTTCGGAAAAACGGGCATACGATCGAACTTACGCCGACGGAATTTTCATTGGTACAATTTTTCCTGGAAAAAGAAAATACCCCGCTCAGCCGGGATGTGCTGTTGGATCACGTTTGGGGCAAGGATTACATGGGCGATCCGAAAATCGTGGACGTCAACATCCGCCGTCTTCGCCAGAAGATCGAGGATAATCCTTCCGAACCCGAATTCCTCCAGACCGTTTGGGGTCACGGGTATAAATGGAAGGGTCAGGGACAATGATCAAAAAAGGCATTCGCCGGCAGATCGTGATGCACTACTTCATCGTGGTGTTTTCGACGCTGCTCCTGGCCGAAGTCATTTTTTTGCTTGCGATACGAAGCTATTATTATGACAGCATATACAGCCATATTAAGCAGCATATAACGTTGATGGAGGAATACCAGAAATTCATCACGACGTCGGATGACGGCAGGACCGATTTGACCAATCTGCTCTCCAACTATAAATTGAAATTCACGGAGCTGCAGATTTTGAATACGCAGGGAGAGGTCCTCATCAACTCCTCGGAGTTTCAGCCCGACGTGTCGATCAAAACAAGCGACATTTCCCAAGCCCAATCGGGCAATATCGGGCGATGGGTCGGCCGCCAGCCGATTACGGGCGAAGACGTCATGGCCGTGTCGAAAATGGAGCAGACGAACGGGCAGGACGCGTACATCGTCCGATACGTCACTTCGCTGGAAAGAGTGAACGAGAAACTGCTGAACGTCACGCTCCTCGCCACCGGCGTGGCCGCCGCGGTCCTTGCGCTCGTTCTTGCCTTCAGCCTGGGGCTTGCCAACTCGATCGTCAAGCCGTTGAATACGATCACCGCGATTTCGGCGCAGATGGCCAAAGGCAAATTCAACGTCCGCATCAAAGGCGACTACAAATACGAATTGGGCGAACTCGCTTCGACGTTGAACTACATGGCGCAGGAGATCGTGCGCAGCAACCAGGTAAAAGACGATTTCATCTCCTCGATTTCCCATGAGCTGCGAACGCCGCTCACCAGCATCAAGGGCTGGAGCGAAACGATCAATTCCGGCGGATACGATCCGGAGGAAACGAAAATCGGGATGGAAATCATCACGAAAGAAACCGAGCGCCTGATCGGCCTCGTCGAAGAAATCCTCGATTTCTCGAAGCTGCAGCAAAACGAGATGAAGGTCGTGTTCGGCCGCGTGGATTTGAAGGAGCTTCTCCAGGAGATCATGCTGAATTTGTGGACCAAAGCGGAAAAACGTTCCATTCAGCTTCGGCTCGATTCGGTTGACAAACCACTCGTGGAAGGGGACGCCAACCGGCTTAAGCAGGTATTTTTGAACCTGGTGGACAACGCCATCAAGTTTTCGCACGAAAATTCGTTTATCGATTTGCAGGTTACGTTCGAAGGCAACAACGTCGTCGTTCAAGTCCATGATACGGGGATCGGCATCAGCGAAGACCACTTGGTGAAGGTCAAGGACCGGTTTTTCCAGGTCGATCCGCTGAATGGCGGTACGGGCCTGGGGCTGGCCATCTCGCAGCAGCTGGTCGAGCTGCATCACGGCATTCTGCTGATCCAAAGCGAGCTGGGCGTGGGCACGACGATTGTCGTCCGTTTGCCGAGATTGCTTGAGGAGGAGACTGCGGTCCAAGCGGAGGAAACGCAGACGCAGCTTCCGGAAGGCTCCCGGAACGAATAAAAACCGCAAAGAGCGAAATCCATTTCCATGGATCTCGCTCTTTTTGCTTTTTCTCCTTGTTTGCAGCTTCGCGAAAATTAGTAAACAAGCTTTGGGCTTTGCTTGAATATTATGAAGATAAGCCTCCCGCACGCAGTCGCCCGGTTTTTTCGTATACTTCCTGCAAAAGGCGGGCAGGCTGTGTACGAATCGTCGGTTTGGGCAGCACCGTTTCGTGGGGACCTACCACAAGCACCTGATCCGGAGAGCCTTTGAGTATGGTGCCGTCCTTGATGACGGCGCCTTCCCCGATAATGGCGCGTTCGATGTAGACGTTCCGTCCGATTCTTACGTTCGGCATCACGATGCTGTCCTTGATTTCCGAATATTTTCCGATTTCGACGCCGCAAAAAATAACGGATTGATGGGCCGTGCCGTCGATGGAGGAAGCTTCGGACACGAGGCAGTTCGCCGCCGCTCCGGCCCGCATGCGATGCCCTGCCGATTTTGCGGCCCAAGGGCGGGTGTACATCGGCCAATCGCTGTTGTGGAGCTTCCATGCGTTATCGTCCGACAATAAGTCCATGTGCGCTTCCCACAGGCTGTGAACGGTTCCGACATCCTTCCAATACCCGTCAAAACGGTAAGCGAACAACCGGTTCTGTTCGGCAAGCATTTTCGGGATGACGTCTTTGCCGAAGTCATGGCTGGAATGGGCATCCTCGGCATCTTCGATCAAATGGCGGCGGAGGTAATCCCATTGAAACAGATAGATGCCCATCGAAGCCAAATTGCTTTGCGGCACGGCCGGCTTTTCGGCAAATTCGGAAATGCGGTGATTTCCGTCCACGCTCATGACACCGAAGCGGCTCGCTTCCTCCCAAGGCACCTCCATGACCGAAATGGTCGCTTCGGAACGCTGCTCTTTATGGAACCGGAGCATTTTTTTGTAATCCATATGGTAAATATGATCACCCGAAAGGACGAGGACATGTTCGGGCTTTTGGCGATCAATGTATTCCAGATTTTTGTAAATCGCGTCTGCCGTCCCTAAGTATGTCGCAGAGCTTGCACTGGATGCAGGCAGAAGCGTGATGCCGTCTTCTCCGCTGCGTTTCAGGCCCCAAGGTTCGCCTTCTCCAATGTGGTTGTGAAGCGATTCCGCCTCATATTGCGTGAGAACACCGATCGTGTCAATCCCCGAATTCACGCAGTTGCTGAGAGGAAAGTCGATGATACGGTAACGGCCGCCAAAAGGAACGGCTGGCTTTGCCTGTTTGGATGTCAAAGGAGCCAGCCTGCGGCCCTCGCCCCCGGCAAGCAACATGGCGATGCATTCTTTCTTTTTCATGTCGTTTCCCTCCCAAAAATTTGTCAAGGTAATTACTGCTTAAACGGGGCCTCGCCCATCTGAAACAATTGTATTGAAAAAAATTTGGAAAATTACGAATTTATTTTTCAAAAGTCATTTTTATGTTTAATCTGGCTACAATGGGGTAATGGTACACGTCCACTCTTTTTAATAAAAGAAGGTGATCTTGATTGGCAAAAACGAATGGGATGCCCGGGGCTGCGCCTACAGAAAAAGACATATACTTATTCCATGAAGGGACCTCCTACCACAGTTACAGAATATTGGGCGCTCATCCTGCTGTGGAAGATGGTCTGGAAGGCGTCCGGTTTACCGTCTGGGCTCCGCATGCGCGGCATGTCGGTCTGGCTTCCGACTTCAACGGTTGGAACGGAGCGAAGGATTCATTACATAAGATACCCGATTCGGGCATTTGGACTCGTTTTTTTCCGGGGATCGGGACAGGTACTTTTTACAAATTCGATATCGAGGGACCGCATCGCGAACGTTTTCTCAAAGCGGATCCGTATGCTTTTCAGGCGGAGCTTCGTCCCGCAACGGCTTCCGTCGTCACGGACCTCAGCGGGTATGAATGGGGCGATGCGGCATGGCGGCGGAAAAAAAGAGGGCCGTACGCCAAGCCCGTCAACATTTACGAGATGCACCTGGGAACCTGGCGGCGGAAGGAAGACGGATCGCTGTATTCGTACAGGGAAATCGCCGATCTGCTGATCCCTTATTTGAAACGGATGAACTATACGCACGTGGAATTTATGCCGCTGGCCGAACATCCTTACGACTTGTCATGGGGGTATCAATGCACGGGGTATTACGCGGTGACGAGCCGTTTTGGTTCGCCGCATGATTTTATGTATCTCGTCGATGCCTGCCATCAGGCCGATATCGGGGTCATTTTGGACTGGGTTCCCGCCCACTTCACGAAAGACGCCCACGGGCTGCGCATGTTCGACGGCACGCCGTTGTTTGAATACGCCGATCCTTTAAAGGCCGAAAAACCCGGCTGGGGGACGCTCAGCTTCGATTACGGCAAACCAGAGGTCCGTTCTTTTTTGATTTCCAATGCGTTGTTTTGGCTCGACGTATTCCATATCGACGGACTCCGCGTGGATGCCGTGACCAGCATGATCCGGCTTGATTTCGAAAAAAAGGAAGGCCAGTTTCCGCTCAACGAACGCGGCGGCGTGGAAAATTTGGAGGCCATCCGTTTTTTGCAGCAGCTGAACACAACCGTGTTTGCCTATTTTCCCCACACGCTCATGATGGCCGAAGAGTCCAGCGCCTGGCCGGGCGTCACGGCCCCGGTCAGCGAAAACGGGCTCGGGTTCAACTACAAATGGAATATGGGCTGGATGAACGACACGCTCGATTACGTCGAGGCCCCCTTTGAGCAAAGGCCGTCGAAGCATAACCTGCTGACGTTCCCGATCGCCTACGCCTATTCGGAAAATTTTGCTTTACCGCTGAGCCATGACGAAGTCGTCCACGGCAAAAAATCGCTGCTTGGCCGAATGCCCGGCAGTTATGACCAGCAGTTCGCCGGACTTCGCATTTTGCTCGGGTATCAAATGACGCATCCGGGAAAAAAGCTGCTGTTCATGGGCGGCGAATTCGGCCAATTCATCGAATGGCGCGACCAGCATGAGCTGGATTGGCTGCTGCTGGAGTACGAAAGACACCGTCAGCTGCAGCAATACGCGGCCGACTTGAACCGGCTTTATCTCCAGGAGAAGGCGCTGTGGGAGCTGGATCATGAGCCCGAAGGATATCGGTGGATCAGTCCGCACGATTTTTCGCAAAGCGTCATTTCCTTTATGAGAAAAGGGAAAAAACAAGCCGACACGCTCATCGTCCTCATTAATTTTCTTCCCGTACGTCGCGAGCATTACCGGATTGGCGTGCCTCGTCCCGGGACTTATGTTCCGTTGTTCCAAAGCGAAGATCAAACGTACGGGGGGCAGGGCGTATCGGTCAACGGCCCGATCCGGTCGGAAGGAATCCCCTGGCATGATGAGCCAAACAGCTTGGAGCTGACGCTTGCACCGCTGAGCCTGATCATTCTGAAGCGGGCACCGGCCGCCAAGAAAGACAGGAACATCCCATCCAAGAGAAGGCGGCAAAACCGCCGCGCTGAGGCCGCCAGGCCGATTCCAGAGCCCGAAACCGGCAAAAAAGGAAGCCGGACCCTTGTCGAGAGTTTAATGGCAGAGGAAGGAGACAACGAAGCATGAACGTATTATTTGCTGCCGCGGAAGCCGTCCCGTTCATCAAAACCGGGGGGTTGGCCGACGTGATCGGAGCATTGCCCCAAGCGCTTGCGGCAAACGGGGTGGATGTCCGCGTCGTGCTTCCGAAATACCGGGGCATCCCGGAACAATACAGGGAACAAATGGAGCATGTCGGCGAGATTTACGTTCCGGTCGGCTGGCGAAGCCAATATTGCGGCATCGAAACGTTAAATCACGACGGCATCACCTATTATTTCGTGGACAACGAATATTACTTCGGCCGCGACGCCGTATACGGCTACATGGATGACGGGGAGAGGTTCGCTTTTTTGAACCGGGCGGTGTTGCAGCTGCTGCAGGCGATCGATTTCCGGCCCGACGTCATTCACTGCCATGACTGGCATACGGCGCTCATTCCCGTCCTGCTGCATGCCCATTACAGGCATGACCCCCTTTACGAAGGCATCCGGACGGTATATACGATCCACAATCTGCTTTACCAGGGCATTTTTCCGTATGAAGTACTGGGAGAGCTGCTGGAGCTGGATGACCGGTATTTTACGATGGATGGACTCGAATATTACGGAAAAGTCAATTACATGAAAGGCGGCATCGTGTATTCGGATCATGTGACGACGGTCAGCCCGACGTATGCCCGGGAAATCCAAACCGCGTATTACGGTTACGGTTTGGATGGGCTTCTGCGCGCATTGGGACCGAAGCTTAGCGGGATCGTGAACGGGATCGATACGAAAAGCTATAATCCGGCAACCGATCCGCATATCGCCAAGCAATACCGTTCAAGCCTTGCCAAGAAAAAAGAAAATAAAATCCGGCTTCAACAAGAGCTGGATTTGCCGGTATCGGCCGATACGCCCCTCATCGCCATGGTGACCCGTTTGGTGGAACCGAAAGGCCTGGAGCTGGTGATCCGGGTGCTGGATGAAATGCTCACTTTCGATGACATCCAGTTCGTGATCCTGGGCACCGGAGACGGCAAATATGAGCATTGGTTCAAGGAGGCGGAGCGGCGCCACCCCCAAAAGATGTCCGCCCGGATTACGTTCAGCGAGGCGCTATCGCGCAAATTTTACGCCTCCAGCGACATGTTCCTGATGCCGTCGAGTTTTGAGCCGTGCGGGATCAGCCAACTGCTCGCGCTGCGGTACGGAAGCATTCCGATCGTCCGGGAAACGGGCGGACTGAATGACACGGTGCAGGCCTACAATGAATATACGGGGGAAGGGAACGGCTTCAGCTTCGCCCATATCAACGCCCATGACATGATGCACACGATCCGCCGGGCGGTGTCGTTTTACCGGCAGCCCCGGCACTGGAGCCAAATCGTCAAAAACGCCGTCAGCGGCGATTACAGCTGGAACGTATCGGCCCGGGCTTACCAGGAAATCTACGATCGCGTGACGATCGGAACTTAGGTCGGCCGGATAAAAAAAGGAGCGCTCAAAGTCTTGATCCAAGACTTCGAGCGCTTCTTTTTCGTTCAGCCGAATTACTTTTTGGCGATGCGCCGGTATAAAATGCGGTACCCGTAAGGATCCAGGGCCACGTTCATGACGCCGTTTTCGGGCGAGACCTTTTCCCCGCTTAACGCGTCCTGCCAATCCGTGGCCTCCATCGGATGCGACAGCGTTTGCTTTTGCGCCGTATTGTTCATCCAGATCGTGAAATGATCCTGGTCGTCGGCGCGTTCGTAGATGATGCACGGGTTTCCCGGCTCGGCTTTGAGGAACCGGAATCTGCCTTCGCGCAGCGCCTTATGGGTTTTGCGGAGACCGATCATCAATTTGTAAAAATCGTATAGGTCGCGGTCCTGCTTGTCCTTTTCCCAAATCATGCATTTGCGGCAGTCCGGATCTCCGTCGCCGGCAAGGCCGACTTCATCGCCGTAAAAGATGCAGGGCGTCCCCATATACGTAAAAAGAAACACGACGGAAAGCTTCATTTTTCGTTTGTCCCCGCCGAGCCGGGTTAATAAACGCGGCGTGTCATGGCTGCACAGCATGTTAAAAACGACCTCGTTCGTCTGCTGGGGATAACGCATCAGAAGCGAACTCATGCGATCGGAAAAAGCCGCGCCGTCCATGCCGCCGTTAAAAAATTCGAGCACTTTGTCGGCAAACGGGTAATTCATCACCGAATCGAATTGGTCGCCCATAAGCCAAGCGAGCGAATCGCTCCATACTTCTCCAACGATATACGCCTCCGGATTCGCTTTTTTGACCACGTTTCGGAAATCGCGCCAGAAATGATGGTCGATTTCGTTTGCGACGTCCAGGCGCCAGCCGTCCAGGTTGATTTCTTTGATCCAATATTCGGCCACGTCGAGCAAATAGGCTTTGACTTCGGGATTGGCCGTGTTGAATTTCGGCATGTTCCCGAAAAAGCCGAAGGTATCGTACGTCGCGATTCCGTTTTCGACCCGGACCGGAAATTTGTTGATATGGAACCAGTCCTTATATTTCGATTTTTCCCCGTTTCGGATCACGTCCTGGAACGGCGGGAACTGCTCGCTGCAATGATTGAACACGGCGTCGAGCATGACCCGGATGCCTTTGGCGTGGCATGCGTCGACCACCCGCTTGAGCAGCTCATTGTCCCCAAAGTGCGGGTCGACCTGCTTATAATCGACGATGTCGTATTTGTGGTTGGACGGCGACTTGAACAGCGGCGTAAAATAAATGGCGTTAATGCCCAGGTCCGCCAGATCGTCCAGATGGTCCAGCACCCCTTGGAGGTCTCCACCGAAGTAGTTGTCCGTTTTCGGCTTGCCGCCCCAGGCTTCGGTTCCCGGCGGATCGTTGCGCGGGTCGCCGTTCGCGAACCGTTCGGGCATGATTTGATAGAACACGGCATCCTTGGCCCAATCCGGCACTTTGAACACATCGATTTCATGTATGTACGGGAATTCGTAATATCCACCCGGCGGAGGCGGACAATTGCGGTAAATGCCGCTGTCGACCATGTACACCGTTTCGGAGCCGGCCGAAATGCGGAACCCGTAAGATAAACGTTTGTATTTGGGTTTGACCGCCGCCTCCCAATAATCGAACATTTCGTCGGAGGCCGCCTTGTCCATCGTAATTTCAAAATAGGTGGCCTTCCAGTCGTATTTGTCCCCGGTCATTGCGACGACCGAAGTCACGTCGTTTTTTTTCGTTCGGAATCTCAAATGAATGGTCCGCGGATCGTAAGCATAAGCCCACTTGTTGCGGGGCACGTGGTATAAAGCCTCCAATAGCATGACACTGCACCTCCAATAAATCCTCTATATGCTGCCAATCATGCGGTCGGTCGTAACGGTAGTATGCTCCGAAGCATGATTCGGCAATGTATCATGTAGGTTAATTACCAATCTAAAGTCGAAATGAAACGGATAGGTCCAAGTGTCTGGAAATATATTGTAATTAGATGAAATTACGTGAAAATACATTGCATAAAAATGCAGTTTGTTGTACGATAAAACATGTTTTCTGAAAGCTGATTGCGACATGCCATCAAGTCCATACTAGCGTTAATCCAATCAAACAAAGACAAAGAACAAGGGGAGATAGATCATGAAAAAATGGGGTATTTTAACGGTATGCCTGGTGTTGGCGGGAAGTTTGATCGCCGGCTGCGGCAATAAATCGTCCGAGCAGGACGCCGGCCAAACCGGCAGCAAAACGGAAGGGAAAACGATCGTTCTCGGAACAAGCGCCGATTTTCCGCCTTACGAATTCCACAAAATGATTGACGGCAAAGACCAGATCGTCGGTTTCGACATCGAAATCGCCAAAGAAATCGCCTCCGACATGGGCGCGACGCTGGAAGTGAAGGACATGGATTTCAAAGCGCTGCTCGGCGAATTGTCCACGGGCCGCGTCGATTTCGTCATTTCCGGGATGACCCCGGACGAAACCCGCAGAAAACAGGTGGATTTCTCCAACAACTATTATAAAGCGCAGCAAGCCGTCGTCGTCCGCGAAGCAGACAAAGACAAATACAAAACGATGGACTCGCTTAAGGGCGTATCCTTCGGCATCCAGACCGGTTCGATCCAGGAAGATATCGCCAAATCCATTCCTGGGGCCCAAATCACCGGCCTCGGCAAAATCAACGACATCATCATGCAGCTGAACTCCGGCCGCGTCGACGCGTCTATCATGGAAAAGCCGGTTGCGGAAGCTTTCATTAAAAACGTCAAAGGTCTGACGATTGCCGAAGCCGTGCCGGAATACGAAGAAGACGGTTATGCCATCGGCGTGAAAAAAGGCAACAAAGAGCTTCTCGACCAGATCAACAAAACGCTGGACCGCCTGAAATCGGAAAACAAAATCGATCAATTCGTATCCGAGGCAAGCGACCTCGCCGCGCAAAAATAAATTCGGCGACATAATAAATAGGCACGGAGGAAAAATATGCGGAAGCCATTTCCGCTATTTTTTCTGCCCCGGGGTGCCGGCGGCATGTCGAATCTATGAGGGATTCCGTGCTGCTTAATAGGCTCCGGTCCCAGTAATATAAGGAGGAACAGACCGTTACATGGACATTTTTAATATTTTTTGGACGTATCGCTCCTATTTCTTCACGGGAGTTCAATACACGCTGCTGCTTGCGGTCATCGGCGTTTTTTGCGGTTTTATACTCGGCATGCTGGTTTCGCTGCTGCGGATGTCCCGGATTCGGGTTCTTCGCTTCATCGGATCCATCTGGGTTGAGTTTTTGAGGGGAACGCCGATGCTCGTGCAGCTGTTCATCATCCATTACGGGCTCGTCTCGTTCGGCATCAAATTTTCAGCCATTGAGTCGGGCGCGATTACGTTAACGATCAACAGCTCCGCTTATTTGGCGGAAATTTTTCGGGCGGGCATTCAAGGCGTCGACAAAGGGCAGGCCGAAGCCGCCCGTTCGCTCGGGATGAGCAAAGCCATGACGATGAGGCATATCGTCCTTCCACAAGCTGTTAAAAGCGTGCTGCCGGCGATCGGCAACGAATTCATTACCATTATCAAAGAATCTTCGATCGTGTCCTTTATCGGGGTCGGCGATTTGATGTATCAAGCCGGGGCCGTCAACACCATCACGTATGATTACCTTAAACCGCTGCTGATCATCGCCGTGATTTATTTCATCATGACGTTTTTGCTTTCCAAGCTGCTTGGTTTGTTCGAAAGGAGGTTGAGAACGGATGATCACCGTTAAAGATCTGCATAAATCGTACGGAAAACTGGAGATTTTGAAGGGCGTCGACATCGAAATCGCGAAGGGGGAGGTCGTCGTCGTCATCGGCCCGAGCGGATCGGGGAAAAGCACCTTCCTCCGCTGCCTGAACTTGCTGGAAGTTCCCACGAGCGGCGAAATCATGTTTGAAGGCGAGTCGATCACCGGAAAACGGCATAACATCAACCTGACCCGCGAAAAAATGGGCATGGTGTTCCAGCAGTTTAACCTGTTCCCGCATAAAACGGTGCTGCAAAACATTACGCTGGCTCCGGTCAAAGTGAAAAAGATGCCGCAGGGCGAAGCTGAAAAAATCGCGATGGACCTGCTGCGGACCGTCGGGCTGGAAGACAAAAAGGATGCTTATCCTTCCCAGCTTTCCGGAGGGCAGAAGCAGCGGATCGCCATCGCGCGGGCGCTGGCCATGCAGCCTCACGTGATGCTGTTCGACGAACCGACGTCGGCGCTGGATCCCGAGATGGTCGGCGAGGTGCTCGAGGTCATGAAAAAGCTTGCCGAAGGCGGCATGACGATGGTCATCGTGACGCACGAGATGGGCTTCGCCAGAGAGGTCGGGGACCGCATTATCTTTATGGACGGCGGTAAAATCATGGAAGAAGGAACGCCTGCCGAGGTGTTCAACAATCCGCAAAATCCGCGAACCAAAGACTTTTTGAGCAAGGTACTATAGAGATCCCATATTTTCAAGCTTCGGGCTTCGTTTGCTGCCCGGGGCTTTTTTTGTGCGATTGTAACTTTTGCTTCATTTTTTTCGAAATCTTTTTGCGCGAAAACGCCTTGATAATGGCACTTTTTTGGTGGGAGATTGCAATTTGGTAACATTTTCATGCGCACAGGTTACAAAATTGTGATATATTGAATGAGCCAAAACTTTGGAACGAAAAGTGCGGGGGACCATTTCCACCGTGAATCACCATGTTCACTTGGGGTGAATCGTATTCGATCGTAGGGTTGTCTCCTCAATCCGAACCCGACAGCTAACCTCGCAGGCATGAAGGATTTTAAGGAGGAACTATGAAAAAGAGATTTATGAAAATGAAGTTTTTTGCAGCGGCGCTGGGCATTGCATTGGCGGTACAGGCCGTGCCGGTCCATGCGGATTCCGTCCATGTAGCCAAGGAAGGCGACACTTACTATACGCTTTCGAAACAATACGGCGTGAACCTGAACCAATTGATGAACGCAAATCCGAACATACCGGCAACCAACATTTACGCCGGATTGAAGCTGAACATACCTGCAAGCGAAACGATGAAAGCCTATGCCGATCCTGCTCCGGTGGCGATTTCAGCATCGCTTAACGTCGATTCCGGCGAAAAAGTCGTCGAAGCTTGGGGCAAGACCTTCGCTTACAACAAAACGCTGAAAGTCAAAGCGACGGCATATTCCTCGGCCGCCAGCGAAAACGGCAAATGGGGAGCCGTCGACTATTTCGGGAACCCCTTGGAGCTCGGCACGATCGCGGTCGACCCGTCCGTCATTCCGCTCGGCACGAAAGTGCTCGTAACGGGGCACAGCTTCCCGGGCCTTCCGAAAAAAGCATTCGTGGCGACAGCCAGCGATACCGGCAGCGCGATCAAAGGCAACCGCATCGACATTTTCGTGCCGGGAAGCCCTCAGTCGGTCAGCAACTTCGGTTTCCAGGACGTCGAACTGTATTTCATTAAATAAGATGGCATCCCGTCATCTGCCAATATACCGGAACGCTAAAACAGCCTCTGCGATGAATTCGCGGAGGCTGTTTTGCGGTTGAAGCCGTCATTTGTCTTTTTGGATTTTCAGCAGCTTCGGCACGGTCACGAACGTGTATCCCTTTTGCTTCAGTTCTCGAATGACTTCCGGCAAGGCTTCGATTGTTCCGGTCAAATCGGAAGTGCTTCCGCCTCCGGCATGCTGCAGGATGATGGAGCCTTGCCCGGCCGCGGTCATGATGTTTTTTTTGACGGTGTTTTTGCCGATGCCTTTCCAATCCAGCGAATCCACGTTCCAGTTCACGATCTTGTATCCTTCCCGCTTGGCCCAGCGCAGCTGGCTTTCGGTAATGTCCCCGTAAGGCGGCCGGATGAGCTTCGGCTTGTAGCCGGTCAGGCCGTACAAAATGTTTTCCGTTCGGATGATTTGGTCCATGTATTCGGACATGGTCAACTTGTGGAACTGGGGATGGTTGTAGGAATGATTTCCGATGACATGTCCCTCCCGCACGATGCGGGCGACAAGGTCGGGGTGTTTTTTGGCCCGGCTGCCGACGACAAAAAACGTCGCTTTCACTTTGTTTTCGGACAAGATGCGGAGCACCTGCGGCGTAAACCGGGGATCCGGGACGTCGTCGAACGTGAGGGCGATTTGCTTGACGCGGGGGCCGTGGATTTTGAACGTATCCGGATATTTTTTGATCAGCTGACCCAAGGTCAGCGTCTGGTTCTCCTGTCCTTTTTCCGCCCGGCTGGTTGCGCCGGTTTCCTTGGCGGGATGGGAGGGAGAGGGTTCTGTCAGCTTTGCCGCTTGAAGGCCGGGGTCTGGGCAAAGGAGGCTGATCAGAAGCAGCCCCAAACAGGCTTTGCCGAGATAGGCGTTTCTCATAACGGTAATCGGCTCCTTTCGGCGGTGTGCTCATAAATGAAACGGTCTCTACTGTTATGTCCCGAATTGGAAGGAATTATGATGGATGGGCCAAATCCATGCCGCATATTGCCAACATTCCGGGCCGAAGGTGTATAATAATGTGTGCAAACTTGTCCTGTTGAGCAAGATATAGGCATAACCACAAGACTAAAGCTCGCTGAAAGGAGACTTAAGCATGGCGGATTTATTTACACCTTACGTATTAAAGGGATTGTCATTAAAAAATCGGATCGTGATGCCTCCGATGTGCCAATATTCGGTACAGGCTGAAGATGGCGTTCCTAACAACTGGCATTTTGTGCATTATGTTTCCAGGGCGGTCGGCGGAACAGGACTGATCATCGTCGAGATGACGGCAGTGCATCCGGATGGGCGCATCACGAACCGGGATACGGGAATTTGGAGCGACGAGCAGATCCCCGCATACCGCAAAATCGTAAACGAAGTACATACGTACGGCACGCGGATCGGCATTCAGCTGGGGCACGCCGGACGAAAAGCCGAAGACGCGAACCCGCCGGTAGCGCCTTCCGCGATCCGTTTTGACGAGAAATACCGCACCCCCCGAGCGCTGACCACCGAAGAAGTAAAGGAACTTGTGCAGGCTTATAAGGAAGCTGCGAGAAGGGCCGTGGAAGCGGGCTTCGACACGGTTGAAATCCACGGCGCGCACGGGTATCTGATCCATCAATTCCATTCCCCGCTGACGAACCGGCGCGATGATGCCTACGGGCAGGATTTGCCCCTTTTTGGCGAAGAGGTCGTCAAAGCCGTCAAGGAGGCGGTGCCCGAAGAGATGCCCGTCATTATGCGCGTTTCTGCGCAGGAGTACGTCGACGGGGGATACGGCATAGAATACATTGCCGAAGTATGCCGCCGTTACCGGGATGCGGGAGTGGATATTTTTCACGTGTCGTCCGGTGGGGAAGGTCCGGTCGGTTCCAACGGAGGGCCGAAATCCGGTCCCGGTTACCAAGTGAATCTGGCCGAACAGCTGAAGGAAAAGCTGAACGTGCCGGTCATTGCCGTCGGACGGCTTGAAGGTTTCGAGGATGCCCAGAACGTGGTGCTGAACGGGCAGGCGGATTTGGTCGCGGTCGGACGCGGCATGCTGAAGGACCCTTATTGGGCGTTGCATGCTTCGCAGGCGCTGGAGGGCAGCGCCAAAATTCCGAAACAGTACCTTCGCGGTTTCTGAGCAGCGAAAAAAATTTTTTCGATTTTTGAAACGACTTCGGTTTTGCGCCGTAAAAGAATATCATAAAGAACAAACTCAAACCTTTTAGGAGGAAATGACACGATGGCAATTTTTAAAAGATTACGCGACCTGACGATGTCCAACATTAACGCTATTATCGATAAAGCGGAAGATCCGGTGAAAATGACCGACCAATACATCCGCGATATGACGGAAGATCTTGAGGATGCGGAGAAAGCGGTAGCCGCGCAAATCGCGATCGAGAAAAAATTCAAGCAGCTCTACGAAGAACAACAAGCGCTCGTCGAAAAGCGCACCCAGCAAGCCCATACGGCCGCACAGGCCCAAAACGTGGAACTGGCGCGCCGCGCCCTGGAAGAAAAGAAAGCCGCGGAACAAAAAATGGCGGAATACAAAGCAAGCTACGACCAAAACAAAGCTGCTGCCGACAACCTTCGGAACAAGCTGGACGAAATGCGCAAACAGCTGACCGAAATGAAAAACAAGCGCGAGACGCTGGTAGCCCGTTATAACGCAGCGAAAGCGCAAACCGAAATCAACAAAGCGATGCAGGGCTTCAGCACGGACAGCGCTACAAGCGGCATGAAGCGCATGGAAGAAAAAATGCTGCAAATGGAGGCGCAAGCCGAAGCAAGCAACGAAATGTCCTCCAAAGGCAAATCCCTTGACGACGAGTTCGAACAGCTCGGCAAAGACAAAGCCGTGGAAGACGAGCTTGCCGCTCTGATGAAACAATACGAAAACAAGTAATACCGTCCGTAATTGAAGCGTAAGTTTGTAAAAGCAGCGAAGGGGATTGTGCACCATCCATGTCCCCCTTCGCTGCTCTGTTGTAACAACGAAAAAAGCTGACCTGTGGAGGCACGTGTCAATGGATTTTAACACGATTATGGCGATCCTCGTTTGGACAGGATCCGGAGCCCTGCTCCTGTTTATTCTTATGTTTGTGGACTCGCTGTTCACGAGATACAAGGACTTTGAGGAAGTCAAGGCGGGCAACATGGCGGTGACGACAAGACTTGTGCTAAAGCTGCTTGCGCAAGGTTACATTTTGTCCGCATCCATTAGCACATCCAACAATTTGCTGGATGCCATCATGGTTTCCATCATTTCGTTCCTGATCTTGCTTGTATTGGAGGCCATCGTCCGGGTGCTTCTCCGGGTATGGGCCAAACTGGAGCTGGACGTCGGCACGCAGCAGGGAAAGATCGGTTACGGCTTGTTTGCAGGTTCGCTCCATCTGGTGGGGGCGTTAATTATTACCGCCTGCCTATAATTTAGAGTTTCGTCGCAGACTAAGTATGGAACGTAAGGAGTTATCACATTATGAGCGTATTTAAACGTATCGGCAACCTGTTTGCCAAACCCGAGCCGCCGAAAGCGGAAAAAAGCATGCTTTCCCTGATGCCGGGGGATATTTGCGAAGTGTCCCTGGTGACGTACGAAGTGACGGGAAGGGTCCATAACCGCGGACGCAACGCCGTTGTTCTTACGCTTCAGGACGGCAACACCATCATGTATTTGCACATCGAAGAGCGCGAAACGCTGCAGTATGCGCTGTACAGTCCGCTCGACGGACGGCTCGACAATCCGAGCGAGGTTCCGACCGAGCTGGAATTGGACGACAACGTTTTTTATCTGGAAGAAGAATACGAAGGCCATGTCATGATCAGCGGCAAAACGCCGTTTACCCAAAGCGGAGCGCAACACGTCTGGCAGTACCAATCGGACGATTACCGGCTGGTGCGGATCGAATGGCAGAACGGGCGTTTCATGCTTTACGAAGGAGAGAAAGTGCTGCCGGGAGACGTAAGGGTCATCCGGGCCAATTAGGAGTGATCGTATGAAAGGACGACACGGGCGGTCGCTGCTCAGCTTGAAAATCCTGCTTGTCATCAGCCTTGTCATGTCGCTTTTGACCGGGTGCGGAATCGGCGCTCCGAACGTGAAGGAAACGTATCCTTTGGAATCGGTGAACCGAAGCGGCAATGCGACCTCGTACGTATACCGCGCAGCGGATAAAACCGTCCCGGAAGTAGCGAAGGAACTATCGGACGAGAAAACGCCGGACCAAATGTCCAAAGAGGACGCCGAGCACATGTTTCTCGTTTACGGCCATGATTATTATCATCTGCAAAAGGATCCCAAAAAGGCAACCGACACGCTGATCGAAGTGGATTCCCAGGAATACGTCCAGAAAAACTACGATTCAAGCTTCCTGCAGGGCTATCTGACGGCAGCGCTCATCGGGCACCTATTCGACTCGTTCGGCGGGGGCGGCGGATACCGGGGGTATTCCAGCCGCGACATTTACCAGCCGAAGCAAGGGACGTACCACGCCCCGACTTCCAGCGACAAAAAGGTAGCGCCTCCGCTGACGGTGGAGAAAAAGGGTTCGATCTTCCGCCGGGGTTCGAGCGGAGGGGATTCGAGCGTCGGCTCGGGGGGCAGCATCTTTGACCGCAAACCGGATTCGACCACCCCATCGAGGGGGAAAATATCCCGTGGAGGCGGGTCGGGCGGCTTGTTCGAATCACCGAAAAAGTCGTACACCAAGCCGAAAACGAGGGTCGGTTCGGGAAAAATAACGCGAAGGTCGCGGAGATGACGGGAAAAGCAACGCACGAAGCATGGATTCGTGCGTTTTTTTGTGTCATGATAGAGGCATGAGTGTATTGGGTGAACGAGAAGAGGAAGGTGTTTTACGACATGAACATGCAAACGAAAGACGAACGCGATAAATTCCATCGCAAACCGCTGCAAGTCAAGGCCGCCCAGCAATTGCTCGCGGCGTACGGGAAACCCGGTCCCATCGAAACGGTTCCTTTGGAAGAAAGCGATGGCCGGTATTTGGCGGAGGAAATCCGGGCCCCGCATCCGTTTCCGCGTTTCCGCCGTTCCGGCATGGACGGGTACGCCGTCCGATCGGAGGATACGGCAAGCGCCGGCTCGGATCGAATGGTCTGGCTGGACGTCATCGACGAGATCCCTTGCGGCTCCGTCTCCGGGAAAACGATCACGCCGGGAACCGCGGCCCGCATCATGACGGGAGCCCAGGTGCCGGAAGGCGCGGATGCGGTGGTGATGCTGGAAATGACCGAGCTTCGCGAACATGGGGGACGGGTGCAAATGGGACTCAAGCGAAGCATCGAACCCGGGAAAAATGTGACGCCGATCGGCTTTGAAGTGCAGGAAGGGGAGATCCTGCTCCGACCCGGACGCCGGATCCAGGCCGGCGAAATTTCGGTGCTCGCTTCGTTTGGCGTTCACCGGGTGCCCGTCTATCGGAAACCGCGCATCGCCATTTTTTCGACCGGCTCCGAACTCTTAACCGTGGACGAGCCGCTTCAGCCGGGAAAAATCCGCAACAGCAATACGTATATGTTAGCCTCCCAAGTGCGCGAGGCCGGTGGCGAGCCGTTTATATTGGAAGCCGTCATGGACGAGCTCCCGCTTGCCAAAGCCAAGGTGGAAAAAGCGCTGCAGGAATATGACGCGGTCGTGACAAGCGGCGGCGTGTCCGTCGGCGACTACGATATCATGGGCGACTTCGTGCGGAGCGGCAGCGTGGACATGCTGTATAACAAAATCGCGATGCGTCCCGGAAGCGTCACGACGGCTGCGGTGAAAAACGGAAAGCTTTTGTTTGCCCTATCCGGCAATCCCGGGGCGTGTTTCGTCGGCTTTGAGCTGTTTGTGCGGCCATTCATCCAGCAGGCGCTGGGAAGCGAGCAGCCTTATCTTACGGAATGGACGGCGGTGCTGGACCGCGACTATACGAAAGTGAACGCTTTTACGCGTTACGTTCGGGGGAGAGTTGAAGCCAGGGACGGCGTGTTGTACGCCATACCGGCAGCGGTCGACGAATCGAGCGTCATGGTGACGATCAAGGACAGCGATTGCCTTATCGTCGTTCCGCCGGCCAAAGAGGCGACGCCTGCCGGCTCGAAGGTGAACATATTGATGCTGAAAGGAAACAGGCTGTGAAAAAACCGTTTGTGTGCCAAATCGTCGGCTACAAAAACAGCGGCAAAACGACGCTCGTCTGCGCGCTGGTCGAAAGGCTGAAGGCGGAGGGCCGCCGCGTGGCGGTCATCAAACATGACGCCCATGATTTCGAAATGGATCATCCGGGCACCGATTCCTACCGCCACCGGGCCGCGGGGGCAGCGGCGATCGCGCTCGTGTCCCCGCGGCAAACGGCGGTCATCCGCGAAGAAGAAACGTCTTTGGAGAAGCTCATCGAAGATTTTGGCGGCTATGAGGTCATTCTGGTGGAAGGCTTCAAGAAGGAGCGTTATCCCAAGCTTGTCATGGTAAGAAGAGCCGAAGATACGGAGCTGATTTGGGAGTTGGAAAACGTAGCGGGCGTCGTCAGTTGGCTGCCGGAGGCGCAGGTATTCCCGGCCGGGGAACCTCGCGAACATCTTGTGCGGTTTGGCAAAGACGATCATGAGGGGATCGCCGATTGGGTTATCCGGCAGGTCACCGATCCGGCTTGATTGCCGATTCGTTGGTTGGTGTGGGGGTATCCAAACTAGATATCGGGCAGTGGGCTCGTTCATTCACGAGGTATTTGGCTAGCTGAAAAAGGGAAAACCTGTTGTTAAGGTTCTCCCTTTTTTTGATATACGGATCAAGCATCCACGCGCCGTTCAATGGCTTCGGACATCGTTTTGTCGGTCAGATGGGCGTATACTTCGGTCGTTTCGGTCGAAGCGTGCCCGAGCTGTTCTTTCGTTTTATAAATGTCGTTTTGCAAGTAATAGTCCGTGGCAAAAGAATGGCGGAGCTTATGGACCGTTAAATAAGGTTTGCCGAACCGTTTGGCGTATTTGATGATCATCGCCTGGATCGCCCGTTTCGTCATGCGTCTGCCTTCGTTTTGGCCGTTGGCGAGAGCGAGGAACAGCGCTTTTTCTTTTTTTGGCGCCTTATAGCGGGTTTGCCGCAGATTCAGGTAGGCCATCAAATCGTCTTTGGCTTGCTCCCGGAAATAAACCGGGGTTTTGAAGGTTTCGTCGTTGTTGCCCTTGCGGTAAACGTACAGCATTTTGTTGTTCAAATCGATATCGTCCACGTTCAAGTTCACGACCTCGGACACCCGCAGGCCGGAATTCAAAATGAGGCTCGTAATGCTGGCATCCCGTTCTTTGTTCAGCTCATGGGCATACAGCGCCTGTTTATTGTTTTCGACGTCCTTGGCGTAGCCTTCGAGAATGTAGCCGATAAACTCGAGCAGCTCGTCTTCTTCGAGAATTTTGCCTTTCAGCTTGGCGGCGGTATCTTTCGGTTTGTGGATCCGTTTGATTTCGATTTTTGCCATGATGTTTCGTTTCAGCAAAGGATAAAACTCCTCGTCCTCCGCAATTTGGCTTAAATAATGAAACAACGATCGGAGGGAGGAAAGCTTCCGGGACACGGTTATGCGGGAATTGGCCCCTTCCCGTTTGGTCGCGAGAAAAATCCGGTAGCTGGTGACGTTCTCCATCCGGAGCACTTCCAGCTCCTGCAGCGTGACGCCTTTGTTGTCCGATGCGCTCGAAAGCCCTTCGGAACGCAACCAGCCAAAAAACGTTTCATAGTCCCTCACATATTCGAGAAGCGTGGAGGGGGACAGATCCGGCAGCTTGTAGTCGATAAACTGCTGGACAAACCACGGCATGCCCAGTACTTTTTCGTCAAGCTTGATCCGGTCGATTTCTTTTTGTACGTTCATGCGGGCATCACCTCGAGTCTAGTTGGTCTTCACAAGATTATTTTACCATAGGATCCGTTCGGGCGGCTCGCAAGACCTTTGAATGATCGGCAAAAATGGTTCACCTTGCTCCGCGGCGGCCAAAGTTATATATTGGATATGATACGATCTACATACCTGCATGATAAAAAGAGGTGAATTCGTGGATTTCAGATTGGATCTCGTGCCCGCGCGGCGAAAACAGGTCATTGCCGGCCTGATGCAGCTGTATTTATATGATTTCACCCTTTATACGGATTTGGAAGTGAACCAGGACGGCGTGTTTCCCGGCTATCCGGGCCTGGACGACTATTGGAGAAGGGGGACGGGGAAATATCCTTTTCTGATGACGCATGGGGGACATCCCGCCGGCTTTGCGCTCGTGGACCGTTTAACCGAACCGGAGGAAGGCGACTATTACATGACCGAATTTTTCGTTATGCAAAAATACCGCCGCTGCGGATTGGGAAGCTGGGCTGCATGCGAGCTCTTCGACCGCTTCCAGGGACGGTGGAAAGTGACCCAGGTGAAAAAAAACCTGCCCGCCCAGGCATTTTGGCGGAAAGTGATCGGCGGATATACGGATCAGCAATTCGAGGAGAAAATCCATCCGTCGAGCGGGAACGTCAGCCAATATTTTACGTCGCACAAAGTTCATGCCATAAATTAAAACAGGACAGGATGGAGAGGAGCGTTTACAGCATGTATTTGCCATCGTTTAAGCTGGAAGGAAAAACGGCGCTCGTGACGGGCGCGGGACGCGGCATCGGCCGCGCGCTTGCGGTCGGGCTGGCGGAATCGGGATGCGACGTCGCTTTGGTGTCGCGGACGGCAGCCGATTTGGAGGAAACGGCGGAACTCATCCGCAAACATACGAATGCAAAGCCTTATGTCATTCCTGCGGACATTACGGTGCGGGAGGAAATCGAAGGCGCTTTTGACAAGCTGATCGCCGAAGCCGGACGACTCGATATTTTGGTGAACAATGCGGGAATGAACATCCGCACGCCGGCGCTGGAGGTGACGGACGACGAATGGGAGACGATCATGCAGACGAATCTGAAGTCCGCGTTTATCGCGTCGCAGACGGCGGGACGTTACATGAAAGACCATGGCGGCGGCAAAATCATCAACATTTCGTCCGTCGGGGGCCATACTGCGCTTCGCACCGGCGTGGTGTACGGCTCAACCAAGGCGGCGCTGATCCATATGACGAAAATTTTGGCGCTGGAATGGGGAAAGTACGGGATTTTGGTCAATGCCGTCGGACCGTGGTATTTCCGGACGCCGCTGACCGAAAAGCTTTTAAGCGACGAACAATATTTGCAGGACATTCTGGACCGCACGCCGCTCAATCGGGTGGGACAGCTGGAGGAGGTCGTCGGGCCCGTCGTGTTCCTGGCTTCGGACGCGGCCAACTACATGACCGGGCAAACCCTCCTTGTCGATGGAGGCATGAGCATATACGGTTTTTAACGAATGGATGCTGCAGGATTGATCAGCAAGACGCTCTCGCCGGAAGGATACCTGGTTCACATCACGTATGATGAATAAGGAGGCTGGAAGATGGAAAAGCGTATTTTTGGCAAAACGGGGATGGAAGTCAGCATTCTTGGCTTCGGCGGCTCGGAAATCGGGTCCGAAACCGACTTGGCCAAGGTTGAAAAGCTGCTGAACGAAGCGCTGGACGCCGGACTGAACGTCATTGACACGGCGGAATGCTACGGCGACAGCGAGGAACTGATCGGCAAGGCGTTATCCCGCCGCAGGGACGATTATTATTTGTTCACGAAATGCGGCCATTCGGCCGGTTTCGAAGACGAGGACTGGAACCCCGCGATGCTGGAAAAAAGCATTGACCGCAGCCTGAAGCGACTCCGCACGGATTACGTGGACGTCATCCACCTGCACAGCTGCTCGGAAAAAATACTGCGCCAAGGCGCGGTGATCGAGGTGCTGCAAAAGGCGAAGCAGCAGGGGAAAACGCGGTTTATCGGCTACAGCGGCGACCGGACCGATGCCCGTTACGCGGTGCAAACCGGCTTGTTCGACAGCTTGATGATATCGCTCAACATTGCCGACCAGGAAGGGATCGATTTGGTGCTGCCGGAGGCCGTGGAGCGGCAAATGGGCGTGGTCGCGAAAAGGCCCGTGGCCAATGTCGCCTGGACATACGAGACGTTGTCCGAAAAAGCATATCCTTACGTCTACTGGCAACGGCTGAAAGAGCTCGGATATGACTTCCTGGCGGATCATGATCGGGCCGTCGCAACGGCGCTTCGTTTTGCTTTGACCGTACCCGGCGTGCATACGGCGGTGGTCGGCACGCAAAAGCCGGGAAGATGGGCGGAAAACGCGGAGCTGCTGCGCACGAGCACGTTGTCCGGCCCGGAATACGAAAACATACGTGCCCGCTGGAAGCAGGTCGCCGGAGAAGATTGGGTGGGTAAAACCTGATCGGCCGGCGGGCTGACGAATGCGCAAAAAAGCGGCCCTAACAGGCCGCTTTTTTGTTTGCAGGCGGGGCATACGGACACGGGGGCCGGTCCTTTGATTAATATTTCAACATATGAAAAATTCACAATAGTTAAAAGAGATCAGAGCAAAGGAGGAATACGATGGGGACGTTGTGGAAGGGCGGCACCATCTACACGATGTTGCGGGAATCCCATACGGTGGAAGCGGTGTACACCGAAGGCGGAGCGATCCGGGATGCCGGGCGGTTGGACGAGCTGGAAAGAACATATCGCGGAAAGATCGATGAGGTTCGGGATTTGGGAGGCGCGGCGATGTTCCCGGGGTTCGTGGACAGCCATATGCATTTGATCGGTCACGGCGAAACCTTCCTCAAGCTCCAGCTGGGAGGCTGCCGCAGCCGAGACGATGTGCTCGAAGCCGTTAAGAAACAGGCGTCGGTGCTCCCGAAAGGGATGTGGATCCTGGGCGAAGGCTGGAACGAAAACGAATGGGATGACTCCGGAAAGCCGGAGAGGGGACTTTTGGACGCCGCGGCTCCCGAGCATCCCGTGCTGCTGCGCAGGGTGTGCAGGCATATGATGGCCGCCAATACGGCGGCTTTGCAGGCAGCAGGCATCGACGATGACCTGCCGGATCCGGCGGGAGGCGTGCTGGAAAGGGATGCGCACGGACGGCTGAACGGTATTTTGAAGGAGTCCGCCCAGGATCTTGTCCTGCGTGCCGTGCCGGGCCCGACGGATGAATATTTGGAAGCGGCGCTTGCGGCAGCCATCGAAGATTGCTGGGCCAAGGGGCTGACGGGCGGCCATACGGAGGATTTAAGTTATTATGGCAGCTGCAGCCGGACCATGCGCGCATTCGACACGGTGATTCATGGGCGGCAAAAACATTTCAGGGCCCATCTGCTCGTTCATCATTTGGCATTGGACGAATGGCTCGCCGCGGGACGGGGGGAGCAGATCCGGTCGCCGCTGCTCGAGTTCGGGGCCATGAAGCTGTTTGCCGACGGGGCGTTGGGCGGCAGAACCGCGCTGCTCAGCCGGCCGTATGCGGATGACCCGTCGACTTCGGGCGTCGCCGTTCATGCGGAGCCTGAGCTGGATCGCTTGGTCATGAAAGCAAGAGCTCACGGCATGGCGGTTGCCGCGCATGCGATCGGGGATGGGGCGGCGGAATTGGTGCTCGCGCATTTGGAGAAACACCCTTGCCCGGACGGGAAAAGGGATCGCCTGATTCACGGCCAAATATTGCGCCCCGGGTTGGTGGCGCGGATGAAACGGCTGCCGGTCATCACGGACATTCAGCCGAGTTTTGTCGCGTCCGACTTTCCATGGGTCATGGAACGGATCGGCGATCCCGGGGAGAGGCTGGTGTATGCCTGGCGGACGCTGCTGGAGCAGGGCATCCCATGTGCCGGAGGTTCCGACGCGCCCATCGAAAAGGTGTCCCCGCTCGAAGGCATCCATGCGGCCGTCACCCGCACCAAACCGTTTCAGGATACCGTTTATGGCGAAAATGAGCGGTTAAGCATGTACGAGGCGATTGCGTTGTATACGAGAGGGAGCGCGTATGCTGGCGGCCATGAATCGGATCGGGGGATGATCGAAAAAGGATATGCGGCGGATTTCACGATTTTGCGCCGCGATCCGTTTCATGAAGATCCGGATGTGCTGCTGCAGGATATCGTCCAAATGACGGTAGTGAACGGAAACGTCGTGTACGAGGGCCGAGGCGGGGCGGAATAAAGGAAACATCCGAATCTCGTCCGGATCGGTTTAGCTTGTGGCAACAACAGTTAGCCATATATGATAAAATATCATCATATGAAAAATTCACAATAGAAAAACATCGTATCTGCCCATACCTTGACCATTCGATCACATCCTGCTTTTTCATAGTCTCTATCTACAGCTCAAGGGTCTAAAAAAGGAGGGCAGATCTACCGCAAGATTTATAGGCGAGCCGCGCCAGGCGTCCTAATCCGTGCCTTTTGCTGCATACACATGTAGTAGAAGGGGAGAGTGATCAGGACATGGAAAAGATCGTCAAAAGGTATTTTCAGCTGAAACAGCAGCAAAAAGAAACCGAGCAGGAGCTTAAAGAGCTTCGCGATGAAATCATCGGCTATTGCAGGGAACAAGGGACGGCGGACTTCATCTCCGGGCCTTACCGGGTCAAACTGGTCTCGCAAACGCGCAAGGAATACGACGACGAGAAATTGTTCGAAGCGCTTCCGGATCTGGAAGTGTGGAAGCTGCTCTCCAAATCCGACCCCGGCAAAATCGCCGGACTGGTCAAGCTGGGGGTCGTCAAAGAAGAAGCGCTCCAAGACACGTATGAATGCAAAGAGATCACGTTGCTGCAGGTGGATCGGGTAAAATGAAAAAACGGCGGGCGTTGCGGAGAATCCTCTCCGCTGCCTGCCGTTTTTAGCGTGGTTTTATTTGGATTGCAGCTCTTGAAGAATGCGGTACAAGATGATACCGGCTTCAGCCCGGGTCAATTTGCCTTTCGGATTGAAGGTTCCGTTCGGATTGCCTTTCAAATACCCTTTTTCAACGGCATAGGAAACGGCTCCTTTGGCGGAATCCCGGATATCGTCCCCATCCTTGAAGGCAAGATCAGAGCCTCCCCCGGTCGAACCGGCGCCTAATGCTTGAGCAAGCAATGCGGCGAGCTCCTCCCGGCTTAACGGATGGCTGGAACCTGTCTCGGCCGCGCGGTCGCTCCATGTTTTGCCCGTGCCAAGAAGCCGGTCAAGCAGGGACAGGAATTCCGCTTGCGTCACGGGGTCATTCGGTTTATAAGTATCCGTTGCGTCCTTGCCGTTCGCCAGGTAATGGGAAGCGATCACTTCGATTTCGTTTTTGGCCCAATGATGGACGATGTCGTTAAAGGTTTTGAGGGCTTCAACCGCGCTGAACGCGCCAAGTTTGGATGTTTGGAACGTGACAAATCCGGTTTGGTTATTGCCCGAAGCGGCATAGGTCCATACGCCTTCCTTGTTTTTCGTGAAGATGCCGACTTTGCCGCGGTTTTTCACCTTCCCGGCATCGAGCGCCAGCGTAATGGACAACGGGGAAGTCAGGGCCGTCGCCGGATCGTTGATCGTCAGGGCGCCTGAAACGAAACCTGCGCTGCCTCCGGCCGGGGCTTGAATCGTTCCTGCAGCGGTACCGCTAAAGCTGAACGAGACGGAAAGCCCGTCTTTCGCCACGAAGCTTTTGAGGGTGCCGGCCGGAACGTGGATCTCAAAACCTTTGCCTTTGATGATCAATGGCTTGCCCGATTTCAGCAGCTGCTCCGTCAGCGTACTGCTGATCTTCAGGGTGAACGGATGATAGGAATCGAACGATGCGTCGCTAAGGTCTACCGTCACGTTTTTGCTGTCCGATTTGTTGAGCTGTCCTATCAGATATGAGGCATCAACGTTCAGTTCGGCTGTTTTTTGCTCGCCGGTACCTTTTTCAGTCAACACGCCGGCAGCCAGTTTCGTGCCGGGTGGCGTGCTTGGCGTTTGGGATGCCGATCCTCCGCCGGACCATGAACCGCCTCCGCTACCGCCTCCGTTACCGCCTCCGTTCCCGCTGCCTGGATTCGGATCGGGATCCGGGCTGCCTGGATTCGGGTTAGGTTTCGAGCAAGGCATTCGGTTCGGCACCGGTTTTTCGGATGTTTCCACGGATGGAGCCGATTGGAATTTCTCTCTGGTGACCTGCAAGGAGCCAGATGTTTGGTTGTCCTTGGAAGGTTCAGCGGACGGGTTGCCGCCCGGCTGTTCCGATCCCTTGTCAGGCTCGGTCACCGGATTGTTTTGGTCAGGATTCTGAGAATCATCCGAAACGTTCCGGTCGGTTACTTTAACTTGGATCCCGGTTAACGTCGATGCAGCAACTTCTTTTTGTTCGGCATTCCACAATTTTACATTACTGAGATCCAGCGAGAAAATTCCAGGTTCGGATGGCGTAAACGTGAAATGGGCCAACGTGCCGGTTTTCGCCGGTTGGTCCAGCTCGAAGCCGAAAGTCACGGTTTTTTTGCCGTCGGCATGGCCGGCTGCGGCGACGTTTTGCTGCGATTCGACTTGAATGTCTTTGGCGCCCGGCGTTACTTGATTCAGTTTCAGTTCGGCATCGTACGTGACGTCGACGGTCATGCGTTGAACGTCTTCGGCACCCTCGAAATGAACGTTAACGTCAAAAGGTTCGTTCGTATACACGCTTTCTTGGACCGTAGCGAGTCCAACGGCCGTACTGCCGTCTTTTAATGCGTACTCATAGGTTTTGGCCGGCACGGCCGAACCGTTTCCGGCATCGTCGTAGACGAAGAGCTGGATTTTGTTCGATCCCTGCGTTAACGGGAACTTGACGGTAAAGTTGTCTTTAGCATCGATCGTGCCCGCAAATTCCTGGTTATTGGCCGTATCCACGACCGCTTTCACATGGACGTATTCTTGGGCGGTACCGAGATATTGCAGCAACAAGTCGTCTTCAATGCTGCCTTGCAATATGCCTTCATTTGGTTTCTCGGCATTTACCGTCACTTTCTCGGGAAGCACGGCTGTAGGCGCCGTATTGTCCAAAAGGAATTCCTTGAGCGAGTCCTCCAACAGAATCGGTTCCTCTTCGCCCGCTTGGAAGACGACCGGAACCAGGGCATAAATCCCGTCAGGGTTGGCGTCCTTGTTCAACTTCGTCTCTTTTCCGTTCAAACCGATGATCGTCCCATCCCAATCAAACGAATAGTAGAACGGATCGAGTTTATTTTGGAAATCCTCTCTGTAAATTAGGCCAAGCAGCGATAAGTTATCGTCGTTCGCGGTTGGGCCAAATAGGTAGAAGCCATAATCCTCGACCTTCTCATTCAACGAGTAATACACCGTAGCCATCCCATTGCCGCCTTCGGCCGTAGAGAGATAAATCGGATCCACTTCTACGGATGTCATGGCTGGCTGTTCGAAGGTTTCGCCGACGTATACGCTGAAAGGCACATGGAGCTGATGTCCGGTTTTCATCTGCGTGAACTGGATATGACCTTGATAGATGCCTTCCGGCGTTCCTTCCGGAATGGTTAGCGTAACCGGCAGGTCATATGAAGACTCGTTGGCCTTCAGATGGATATCGCACAGCTCGGGGATCAGCTGCAGACCGCTGTTGCTCGCCCAATCGACGTATACGGCGTAGTGCTGGTTGCTGCCTGCGATATTATCGATGCTCAGCTTCCGTGTCACCGTCGATCCAGCATTTAGCAGGCCGAAGGAGAGGCTGCCGGAATAGGAAGTTTGGTGCGTTTCGTCCTGAAGCGGAACCGGCAACGGCTCTTCGACTTTGACGATCGCTTGGGCATCGGCGGTATGTTTCAAATCGACGCGGCCGGCGCCTTGTTCGTTTACGCCGTATGGGTTGCCTTGACGGTCTTTCATCAGCACCGCGTTGTTCGTCAACCACGCTTTGATTTGATCCGGCTTCAAGCTGAGGCCGTCTTTGCGGCTTTTCTCGAGCAAGAGCGCGGCCGAACCGGCTACGTGAGGCGTTGCCATACTGGTTCCCTGCAATTCCTCATACGCATTGGCATAGTCTCCGTCAAACGCCGGAATGGAAGATTTGATGCCGACGCCCGGGGCGGCGATGTCCGGTTTGATGCCGTAATGCGGCAGGGAAGGGCCTCTTGAGCTTAAGTCGGCGAGCAAATCCTGCTCCTTCTTGTAATTGAAGGCGACCTGATTATCTCCCTTTTCGACGGCCGCTTTCAGCTTCAGTCCGCTGTCCTGGGAAATGGTATAGGTTGGCACGGATTGTTTGGCGCCTGCGATCGTGGCGTTGATTTCCCCCGCCGTATTGTTATAAATGATGAGTGCTTTTGCGCCGTTTTTGGCGGCGTTTTCGGATTTTTCGGCAAAAGAGATTTCGCCTCGGGAGACGAGAACCGTTTTTCCGGCGACATTCACGTTTTTGTAATCATCCGCTTTGCCGAGTCCCGCGTTTACCAGCTCCAGCTTTTCATCCGTATTGTCCAGTTTGGCCGAACCGGCCGCCAGTTGGGCGAAGACCGTGCCTAAGCTGTCCGATATGAAAATAGGCGTGTTGAGCGGCGGCGTCGAAGCGCCGACCGAAATCGCCAGCTGGGCGGAAGCCGGGCTGCCCACGGTTTCGGCTCCGGGACCGTCGTTGCCGTTGGCCACGACGACGGTGACGCCGGCTAATGCCGCATTATCCACGGCGATCGAATCCGGCGTATACGGATTGTTCTGGGAGGATCCCAGCGACAGGTTGATGACATCCACGCCGTCGCTGACCGCTTTTTCGATCCCCGCGATGACGTTTTCCGTGCTGCCCGAGCCGTAAGGGCCGAGAACGCGGTAGGCGTACAGGTCGGAAGCGGGAGCTACCCCGCGGACCCAACCTTTGCCCGTATCGGGATGTTCCGGGTTTCCGCGGCCGGCAATGGTGCCGGATACGTGTGTACCGTGGGAGGTATCGTAAGGTTTGCCGTTTTTAACCGGTTTGCTGGGATCCGGCAGCGTCTCCATCGGATCGGCATCGTTGTCCACAAAATCGTATCCGCCTTTGTAGGCATCCTTCAAGCTGGGATGGTTGTAATCGATGCCCGTATCGATAACGGCTACTTTAATCCCCTTGCCGTCATATCCCGAGTCCCACATTTCGTTTGCGCCGATGAGCGGGGCGCTTTCGTCCATGTAAGGAGTCATTTCCGGCTTCTCTTCGATCGGGAGCGCATGGACCTCCTCGTTCGGGAACACCGCCTTGACTCCGGGCAGCGCCAACAGCTGGTCGACCTGATTGGCCGGCAGGGTGACGGCGTAACCGTTGAACACTTTCGAATATTCCTTGGTGAATTGGGCGGAAGTTTTGGCAAGCGCCGCGGATTTGAACTTCAGGTGCTCCTGGTTCAGTTGTGCCTGATAGCTGCCGATCGAAGAGCGTGCACGGGTCGACGGTTTGACTTCGTATACTTTCAGCGGATCGTTCTGCAGCTGAACGATGACCGAAATGGGCTCGCTGCTGTCCGATTCCTCCACCAAATTAAGAGGCTGCTTCGATGCAGAAAATGCACGAAGATCCGGCGCTTTCTGTTTTAGCAAATCCTTTGCCGTTTGCCCTTGCTTCAGCAGGGAGTCGAGACTGATTTGGGTTTGTTCCGGAAGCTTTAACCGATCCGGCGATGCGAAGACCGCGCTGGGGGAGGTGATTCCTACCGCAAGCACGGTGCTCAGCGCAAGCATGGAATAGCTGCGAACTTTAGACGGCTTTTTTCTGCTCAATTCATATCCTCCTTAGAATCGATAATGAAATGCTGCGAATGCGGCCCTCCTTTGCTCCTTGCGATAATTGAACACTAGTAAAATACATTTACATTTTACAATTTTTACATTTCTCTGGTATGAGACCGAAGAGGGACAGCCTTTAGAATCAGGCCTGGCGAACGCCGTCGTTTTCGAGGTGTCGAAATCGGTTGCCTATCTTCCTCTGCGGGGACGAACGCTCCGAACCGTCCGTTGTTTCGTCTTTTCATCTCTTCCTGTCGTTCGGGATAGGTTTCAGGACATGGGGGAGGGCGAAAACGATCCTGCAAAAATCGGCCGGATTCTCCAGAGATCGTTCTCTGAACTTTTGCGGCCTGCCTGAATATTTGCGGACAAAGCGCAATAAAGATGAATTACGGAATCGCTTTCAAAGCGAACGAAGGAGGGATATGAAGATGCTCGCAAAAAGTAAATGGGCGCTGATGTCGTCGGCCTTGCTGCTTGCGGTGACGGTGGGCTGCTCAAACTCGGGTTCAAGCTCGGCCCCTCAAGCACAAGGGAATGATCCTGCCCCATCCCAGGGCGGCGGGGATAAAGCCGCGACCGAAAAGAAAACGATTACGATCACTTACCGCGACGACGGCACCGGGGAAAAAGGAACGTTATACAAATGGATCAAAGAGGTGTCCGCGTCCTATCCGAATAAAAACGTCGAAATCAAGCCGACGCCGATTCAGGCTTCGGAAGGGGATTATTTTGCCAAAATCGCACTGGCTCTCAAATCGAAAGACACCGCACCGGACATCGTGACCGAAGATACGTTCATGCTGAATTCGGATGCCAGCGCCGGCTTCCTGGAGCCGCTGGACGACAGGCTGAAAGGTTGGGAGGACTGGAGCAACGGCTCGTTCATCGAAGCCATGAAAAAAGGCGTGACCGCCAGCGACGGCAAAGTATACGGCGTGCCGTACAATACGGACTCGAGGGGGCTTTGGTACAACAAAGAGATTTTCAAGAAGGCAGGCCTTCCCGAAGACTGGAAGCCGAAATCGTGGGATGAGGTGCTCGCCGCGGCCAGAACGATCAAGGAAAAAGCAGGCAGCGACGTCGTTCCGATCTGGATGAACCTTGGCAAGGCAACGGGGGAAGCCACCTCGATGCAGACCTACGAAATGCTGCTGTACGGAACGGGCGAACGCCTCTACGATGACGCCAGCAAAAAATGGATCGTCAAAAGCCAAGGCATCAACGATGCGCTTGCTTTTATCGAGACGGTCGCGAAGGAAAAGCTGGGCCCGCCGCTCTCCAAAGTGTTGAACGGGCAGGCCGGCAATACGGCGACGCGCGAATATCTCCCCAAAGGAAAGCTGGCGATTTCGCTCGACGGTTCCTGGATTACGGGCAATTACCTGGAAGGCGGGGCTTCCCCGTGGCCCGAGTACAAAGACGTGCTCGGTTTTGCCCCGATGCCGACCAGCAAAGGCCAGGCGCCGGGAACGATCACGCTGGCGGGCGGCTGGGCGCTCTCCATTCCGAGCAACGCGAAGAACAAAGACGAGGCATGGGATTTTATCAAATTCGCTTTGAATAAGGAAAACACGCAAAAGCTCGTCATGTCGTCCGGCAACATCACGGTGCGCGCCGATGTCGCCAAAGATCCGGAATACACCCAAATGCCGTTTAACGAAATCGCGACCGAATATTTGAAAAACGCCGAATTCCGGCCGGCCCAGGACAAATATCCCGAAGTGTCGACGCAAATCCAAACGATGGTCGAATCGGTCGCCACGGGCACATCCGCGGCCGATGCCGCCAACAAGTACGCGCAGGACGTCACCCGCATCGTCGGGCAGGATCATGCAATAGAAAAATAAACGGCACCGCATGCCTGCGCTGAACCGTCATCCGGTGCGAAGCGCGGGCATGCGGTGTTCGCATTCATCCGAGAAAGGAGAGGCTTCAACATGGGAGGGATTTCGGCATCATCCCCGCAGCTTCAAAAAAGAAACTGGACTTGGCTCTATTTCCTGCTGCCGTCCATCGTCATCATGCTGCTGTTTTTTATCTATCCGATCCTGCTGACGTTTTTTTATTCCTTTACGAATTTGGCATTGACCGGTGAAGCGGCCAAAGAGCTGAAATTTGTCGGTTTGGACAATTATACCCGGATGTTTCAAGACCCGACGGTCCGGATCAGCATATGGAACACGCTTGTCTTTTTGATCGGATCGGCCGTGATCGGCCAGCAGGTGCTCGGTTTTCTGATCGCCCTGCTAATGAAGCATAAAAACAAGACGTTCCGGCGCGTCATCGGCACCGTCGTATTGGCCGGATGGGTCACGCCCGAGATCGTGTGCGCCTTATGCTTGTACAGCTTTTTTGGGGACGAAGGCACGCTGAACGCGATCATATCGTTTTTTGGCATCTCTCCGGTCACCTGGCTGTTTACCGTTCCGATGCTGACCGTCATCCTTGCGAACATATGGCACGGTACCGCTTTTTCCATGCTCGTTTTTCAGGCGGCGCTGGATGACGTGCCAAGCGAAATCGAAGAGGCCGCCGTCGTGGACGGCGCGTCCAAGCTGCAAATCTTGCTGCGCATCACCATCCCTTACATCCGCGAAACGATCACGACCAACGCGATGCTCGTCACGCTGCAAACGCTGGGCGTGTTCGGTCTCATCTATGCCATGACGGGCGGCGGTCCGGGCACCAAAACGACGACGCTCCCGATTTTTATGTACAACCAGGCTTTCGTGAACTACCAGCTCGGTTACGGCACGGCCATTTCGCTTCTCCTGCTGCTGCTCGGCATCGTGCTCAGCTTGTTTTATATCCGTTCGTTCAAAAAGTAAAGGAGATTTCGTATGAACGCCAAACAGCGCAAAATTATCTATCGAATCCTTCCTTATGTCGTCTTGTCGCTCATCGGGATTTGTTTTCTGCTGCCGCTATTGTGGGTGCTCGTGGCTTCCGTCGATCCGAATGCGATGCAATCGCTCAAAATGCCCAAGCAGGTAACCCCTGGGAACTACGTGGATGTGCTGACGAACCGCGAAAACCAGCGGGCGTTTGCCATCGGCCTGTTGATGTCGCTCGGGCAAGCGGTGATCGTCGTTCTTCTGGCGCTGCTGGCGGCCTATCCGTTGTCCCGCTATCAGTTGAAGTTCAAAAAACCGTTCATGCTGACCATTCTGTTTATGACCTCGCTGCCGATCACCGCGGTGATGGTCCCCGTCTATCAGCTGTTTTTGACCTTAAAGCTGTACGATAACGTGGTCGGCGTCGTGCTTTTTTACGTGGCTTCGTCCATGCCTTACGGCATTTGGATGATCAAAAACTTTATGGACTCCGTTCCCGAAGATTTGGAGGAGGCGGCATGGGTGGACGGCGCTTCGGTGTTTACGGGCATCCGGAAAATCGTGGCGCCCCTGATGGTGCCGGGGATTTGCACGGTGGCGATTTTTACGTTCTCCGGCAGCTGGGGCAACTTTTTTGTCCCTTACATTTTGCTGCAAAGCCCGGAAAATTTCCCCGCTTCCTTGAAGTTATACCAGTTCTTCGGCCAATACGGCATGGTGGACTACGGCAGGCTGGCGGCGTTTTCGGTGCTTTACGCGATTCCGTCGATCGTGCTGTACATTCTTTCGCAGCGGTTTATGTCCAAAGGATTCAGCATGCAGGGAGGAACGAAGGGATAGAGGAGTTTCATTTCAACGGTGTGGCTGACGGGTTAGCCCTGCAGGAAAAACCTAAAAAAGCGAAGGAACGCCAGGCGATCCGCCCGTTGAATTCCTTCGCTTTTTTTATTACGGCTGCAGCTCTTGAACCATGCTCTCCAGCTTTCGTATCGTCTTCCAATTCCTCACCGTGCCGGGGGTGCCCAACTTGCCCAAACTGTCCGCCAGCTTGGATTCGTTGAATTTGTTGCGGACGAACATGTAGAGTTCGGTGCCGATGATCGTATATTCGTCGATGCCGCGATCCACCGCCGCCAGCTTTTCCATGCCTTCAGCCGAGGGGATGCCTGAAAGCATCGATACATGGAGCGTTTCTCCTTCCTGCAGCGAGGCGTCGTCATAAGGACAATTTTTTATCATCGCTTCAAACTCTTCCTTGCTGCGGATGATCACTTGAACGTTAAGGCCGAACGCGGCGTTGATTTCCCTTTCGATCAGCTCTCGCAAAGACGTTCCGTCCAGCCCGGAGGCCAACACCACGTTTCCGCTTTGGATATAAGTCCGTACCTGCCGGCAGCCCGCTTTTTCGAGAACTTCCCGAAGCTCGGCCATCTTGATTTTGTTATGTCCGCCGACGTTGATGCCCCGGAGCAAAACGACATAAATGGTCATGCTCTGCAATTCATCTCCCGTCAAAAATAGGTTTATGGAAATGGTACAATCTGTATGTATGGATTTTACAGAATCTTTATTAACGTTGCAATAAAAATGGCTTTGGAAGCATCCAATCGTTCACAAAGTTCAAGCGGCCTGCAATGGGCGCTAGTAGTTTTCTCACCCGCCAGCAGCTCCAATTCATGCTGAGGAGAGATATGATGAATAAGATCATTTCAAAAGACGGTACGGAAATCGCATTCGAGCAATCGGGAAGAGGGGACGCGGTGATTATCGTCCCAGGTGCGCTGGGTACGCGTCACCACCCGCAATGGATCCAGCTGGCCGGACTGCTGTCAGGGCATTTCACCGTGATAAACTACGATCGGAGGGGACGCGGGGATAGCGGCGATACGCTTCCTTATACGGTGCAGCGGGAAATCGAAGATATCGAGGCGTTGATTGATTCAGCAGGCGGGTCCGCATACGTTTACGGAATTTCTTCGGGAGCGATCCTGGCGCTCGAGGCTGCCGACCGCCTTGCGGGCAAAGTGCGGAAACTGGCTTTGTATGAGCCTCCGCTTATTTTGGATGACAGCCGTCCACCGCTGCCGGAAGATTATGTCGAGCAAATCCAGGCTGCCATCGGCGCGGGGAACCGGGGAAAAGCCATCGAGGTATTTATGACGCAAGCGCTGCTCATTCCCGAAGAATACCTGGCTCCAATGAAAGCGGACCCGATGTGGCAGGAGATGGAGGAAACGGCGCATACGCTGACCTATGACGGCATGATCTCCCGGGAGGTCATGGCGGGCAAACCTTTGCCGGCCGGTAAATGGTCTTCCATAACCGCTGCCACGCTGGCGATCCACGGCGACCAAAGCGAACCGATGTTTCGCGATGCGGCACAAGCCGTTGCGGATCGCGTCAAACATGCCGAATATACGGCTTTGACAGGTCAAGGACACGATGTATCCCCTGATGCGATTGCCCCCGTGTTGGCGGATTTTTTCAAAGCGTAGTTGATTCCTTTTCAAGCGTGTGATATGGTTAATCCAACCAGTATTGAAAGGGTGAACCCAAGACCAATGATCTACTAATCCTATTCCAGCGAAAAATCGAGATCGACGATCATTTTTCCGGATAGGATTAGTGCGGGCTTTTATAGATATGGACGTGCAGCGAGACGTTCCCTTTGAGGGAACGAACCGCGGCTTGCGTCTGCCTGCCCCTGTCCGGATGTCCGGAACAGGGGCTTTTTTTATGATTGGTTGTCCCTGGGTCGGGCGGTTTTCATCTATTATGACGGAGGATGATTGTTCAATGACAGGACCGAACCCCAGCGAAAAATACCCGATTCCCGGATACCGCAATGTGCAGTTTATTAAAAATACGATTACGAAGCCCAACATCATCGCAGGCGATTATTCTTATTACGATTCGGCGAACGGCGAGTCCTTTGAGGACCAAGTCCTGTACCATTACGAAGTGATCGGGACCAAGCTGATCATCGGCAAGTTTTGCTCCATTGCCCCGGAAACGCGGTTTATGATGGATGGCGGCAATCACAGGATGGATGGTTCGACCTATCCGTTTAACCTCTTTGGCCACGGATGGGAGCAATACGCGCCGACGTTGGAGCAGCTGAGGATCAAAGGCGATACGATCGTCGGCAACGATGTATGGATCGGCAGGCGGGCAACGATTATGCCGGGCGTGCGGATCGGCGACGGGGCGGTCATCGGGGCGGAAGCCGTCGTCACGAAGGATGTTGCGCCGTACACGATTGTAGGTGGGAATCCGGCAAAGGAAATACGGAAGCGCTTTTCGCCGGAGATCATAGAAGAGCTGCTTGACCTGAGATGGTGGGACTTGGAGATCGCCGTCATCCAAAAGTTCATGGGTGCGATCGTCAGCGGAGATATCGAGACGATGCGTACCATGAAGCAGCAATGATGAACTTCTAAGGAGGGTAATCCCATGAAAACGACCTTTGTTGAATATGCGGTTTCGAAACCCGAATCGGGCCCGTACGGCATCGCCTGCGGCAAAGACGGTGCCTTATGGTTCACGGAGCAAAAAGGAAACCGGATCGGGCGAATCACGGACGGCGGCGAGATGTCATCGTTTGAAGTCCCGACCCCGCAAGCGGGCGTGATGTCGATCATTTCGGATGTTCGGGGGGACATATGGTTCACCGAATATCATGCGAATCGCATCGGGAAATTGCAGGCGAACGGTTCCTTGAAGGAGTACACGCTTCCGGGAGCCAACGCGGCGCCTTTCGGAATCGCGGAAGGACCGGACGGAGCCGTATGGTTCACGGAGATGAATGCAGGCAAAATCGGCAAAATCACTTCGTCGGGGGAGATCACGGAATACGAACTGCCCGATGCCAAAGCATATCCTTCCTTTATCACCCAAGGGCCGGACGGAGCGCTCTGGTTTTCGGAAAACCAGGGAAATAAAATCGGCAGGATCACCACGGCAGGCGAAATAACCGAATATGACATTCCGACGCCACAATCCGGCCCGGTTGGACTTGCATGCGGACCCGACGGAGCGATCTGGTTCGTGGAGATTATGGGAAATAAAATCGGGAAAATGACCCCCGGCGGCGCGATCACGGAATATGACATCCCGACGCCGAATGCGCGCCCGCACGCCATCGCGCCGGGAATACGGGGGGATTTCTGGTTTACCGAGTGGGCGGGCAATAAAATCGGCAGGATCACGATCGATGGAAAAATCACGGAATATGCGATCCCAACCGCGAAAGCGGAACCGCATGGCATTGCGGTATCCGCCGGCGGGGACGTCTGGTTCGCCGAGGAATGCGACCGGATCGGGCGACTGATGGTTGCCGAATGAACCGGGAAATACATCGGACTTATGGCAAGGATTGAATAAAATGTTTCGAAGCCGCCGAAAGCAGGACTCCCTTCAGGGTCGCTATGCCGACATGGCGCTCGGGGATGGGCGGCACCAGCGGCACTTCGACCAGTTTGCCCGAGGCGAGTTCCTCCGTGATAAAATGGCGCGCGATGATCGTAAGCCCAAAGCCGCTTGGGGTGAATTGGATCAAATTCCGGTCTGCGCCGCCTACGAGCTGCAGGACGGACCGGTTTCCGGTAAGCGCCGAGCTGGAGCATGCCAAACCGGTCATCCAGACGTTCAGGTTTAACGACGTTTTCTCATGGAATCATGCATAATTTTCCTCTTTTGGCGGAAACTAACGTCCAAAGAGGAGGGTGATGCTGCATGTGCCAGCGTTATTCAATGGCTGCCGACCTGCCGATGATCATGGATCATTTTCAGGTTGACCGCGTGATGTATTACTACAAAAACCGATACAACGTCAGTCCGACCCAGTTCACGCCGGTCATACTTCAGCAAAACGGCGAACGCGTCCTGGACGAATTCCGCTGGGGCTTCATTCCCTATTGGGGGAAGGATGCGGTCAATGCCGATCTGCATACGGTAAAGGAAAATCCCACGTACCGCAAAATGATCGAAAAACAGCGGTGCGTCATTCCGTGCAACGGCTTTTATTATTGGAAAAAGGAAGGCAAAAAAGCTTACCCCGTCCGCGTCGTGCTGAAAAACCGCGGGATGTTCGGAGTCGCCGGCTTGTATGAAATCTGGAAGGACCATCACGGCGAGCCGCTGCGGACGTTCACGCTGGTCATGACCGGGGCTAACGGACTGATCGGGGACTTCGAGGAATCCCGCATGCCCGCCATTTTGCCGGAGGAAGCGATGAAGGACTGGCTGAATGAAGAAAACACGGCTTTTCATTCGTTAAGCTCGCTCCTGCAAACCTATTCCGACGAAGAGATGGAGGCATATCCGGTTACGCCGCTCATCGGCAACGACGGGCATGACAGCGAAGAATGCATCCGCGAGATGGATTTGCGTACCGCCTGGGTGAAGCAATAGGCCGAAGCACTCCTTAAAATTCAGCGATCGAAGCGGTCAAACAGCTGACCATAGTTTACGTTTTACGTGACAAGCGTCTACATCCCGACCGGGAAGTTTAGGCGCTTTTTACGTTTGCTTCCAGACGCCTCCGAATCCTTTTTTTGGGATTGCGTATCTGATGGTCCTGCCGACGACCCGCCGGAATTGGCTCAACTCTGCCGATATGTTATATTAATTGAGTTGGGGGCTTCTTTGAAAGGACAGGCTGTCCTCAGGAGAGGAGGAACTTAGGATGAAGTGGGGCAGACAACTCGTTGGCATCGCTTTGCTATGCAGCCTATTGTTAAGCGCATGTTCTTCCGAGGAGGGACAGACCGCGGAGCCGGCGTCGGCTCCCGCATTGCAGGATTCCGCCGAATCGGCGGCCGGTGACGGCCAGACCCTAACGGTGGTGGCGCCGAGCGAAGCGAACAAGGTAAACCATGATGCAGGCAAATATAAAATTCATACCAAACTTACGGAATTCCAGCTTCTAAGCGAAACTCAAGGCATTGCCTGGGGATTAACCCGCAATGAACTTCGCATGTATTTGACCGAGGACAACGGCCGGACCTGGGTTAACATTTCGCCGTCGGCGAACGTGCAGTTCGCAGCGAATCCCAGGTATGGAAAGGACGTCTATTTTACGGATCCGCAAAACGGCTGGATCGTCCGCGATCCCGCAGGCATGTCGGAGACGATCGTGCTTCATACGAGCGACGGGGGAGAAAATTGGAACATCTCCTCGATCCCCCAAAAAAACAAGGTTTCCGCGATCCATTTCAATTCGCCGCAGCACGGCTGGCTCATGACGACGGAAGAGTCGTCGACGGGCAAGGAGCTCAAGGTGCTTTACCGCACCGATGACGGCGGGGCCGTCTGGAATATCGCGATGCAGAACACGGTGTACGATCCGGGAAGATCCGACACCGGCGCCCCGATCCCTCATCTGGGTTATACGGTAGGCATAAACTTTACCGACTCCATGAACGGATACGCCATGATTCAGGAATTGGGGGAACCCAAGCTCTACCGGACGAAGGACGGGGGCAAAAAATGGACTTCGGGCCCGGCGTTTTTTGACCGGGAAAAGCTGAAGCCGTGCATTTCCTATGCGGCCGGCAACCTTCAATTTTTCGGGTCGCATAAGGACGGATGGATTCCGATCGGCTGCAAGCTTGGAGACAGTACGAAATACAACGGTTATTTCACGGAAGACGGCGGCGACACGTGGAAATTCGTCAACTTCGGCCTTCCCTCGAGCGAAGGATTGAACCAATCCCTGCGGCCTACTTTCATCAATCCCGCTGAAGGCTGGGCGCTTGTCGGCAGTACGCTGTACCATACGGTGGACCAGGGCAAGACTTGGCTTGCAATCACGAAGAACGAGGTGCTGCAGCAAAAGCTTCAGGAGTATCCCGAAGTCGTGAAGCTGCAATTTACGTCGCCGCATGTAGGCTGGCTTTTGATCGGAAACAGCGAGCAGCGGAGCTCGAGGCTTTTGCAAACGACGGACGGCGGTGCAACGTGGAGAGTGTTGTAAGTTGTAAAAGGAAGCGAAGAACGGTGGTTCTTCGCTTTTTTGCGTTCGGCAGGGAAACGGTTGTCCGGTTCGAATACCAGGGAAAAAGTTCGGGAAAGGCTTGTCTGACAAGGACTAGTGGTTTTTTTGTCATATCCCCCGCATATACTTGTTATGAACAGGCCCGCTAGAGGAGCATCGCTCAGCCTAAAGTCGAAAAGGAGGGGGAAGCATGCCAGGAGATTCGTCATTTTGGATGTTCGACTTCTTCGGAAAAGTCATGCCGATCTTTTTTGTCGCCGTGATCGGTATCATTGCCGTGTCTGTCGGCAGAGGATTGCTGCAGTGGGGGCGGAACAACAAACAGCCTGTTCTCACGGTCGACTCCCGGATCGTCAGCAAACGGACCGAAATCAACCAGCGCCATACGCATGAGCCGAATGATCAGATGACCAGCCATACGAATACGGTCTACTATATTACGTTCGAAGTGGAAAGCGGGGACCGCATGGAGTTTCCCGTCAGCGGAAAACAGTTCGGATTATGCGCGGAAGGGGATACGGGAAGGCTTACGTTTCAAGGCACCCGGTTCAAAGGTTTTGAGCGCCGTATGCGGTTTGCCGGCGAAGCCGAGACGGGGGCGCGTTATCGGAATTATGAGCGTTTATGACGCGTACCGATGGCAAAATCAAATGAGTGGACTGCATCTTCCAAAGGATGTGGTCTTTTTGTTTTTGCTAATATGCTTGAATGGGAAGACAATTGAATCTAAAGTAGAAGCATCGGGTAAGGTTAGACTAAAGGAGGAATCCATATGACATTTCAAAATATCGTCGTGGTTGTCACCGGTGCGGCCCAAGGCATCGGCTTCGGCGTCGCCAAAGCATTTGCCGAGCAAGGCGCCAAACTCGTCATGGCGGATCTGAACGAAGATCAAGGCGCAGCAGCTGCGGCTGCGATCCGCAACGAAGGCAGACAAGCCATCTTCGTGCCATGCGATGTGCGCAAAGAAGAGGATATCCGGCAGCTGATGAAAGCCGCGGAGGACGAATACGGCAGAATCGATGTGCTGATCAACAACGCCGGGGTGTCCCGCTGGAAATCCCCGCTTGAGCTGTCCGTCGGCGAATGGGACGACGTGCTGAACACGAACGTGCGAAGCTGCTTTCTGGCGACCCGCGAAGCGGCCCGCTCCATGAAAAGGAACGGCGTATCGGGAGCCGTCGTCAACATCGCATCCACGCGCGCGCTGATGTCGGAACCGAATTCGGAGGCATATGCCGCTTCGAAAGGGGCCATCGTAGCCCTGACCCATGCCATGGCCGTTTCCCTCGGACCGGACCATATCCGCGTCAATTGCGTAAGCCCCGGCTGGATTGAAACGCAAAACTACAACTCGCTAAAACCGGCCGATCATGAACAACATCCGGCAGGCAGGGTAGGCAGACCGGAGGATATCGCCAAGGCTTGCCTCTATTTGGCAGACCCGGACAATTCCTTCGTAACCGGGACTCATTTGGTGATCGACGGGGGCATGACGCGGAAAATGATCTATGAACCGTAACTTTTCTCCTGCGCAGTTGGCCCTAATGCCTTCCAGTATTTCTCTTTCTCCGACCATTCCGGGCCGTCTTCCGCGGCCGGCATAGTTCCTTTTAGGCATTTTTGATTTTGCGCGACTTGCATGAGCCCGTTCTTTAAGGACTTGGGCTCATCTTTTTTTGGGGGATCAATGCTATAATTACTCCGTTTACTACATGAGGATTGCAAGTCCTCGCATAGGAATGGAGGGAAATTATGTTTGTCAAAAATTCTCGATGGCTCACTGCCCTGCTGTTTCTGGCGGCGATCCTGCTTACGGGATTCAGCGCCCCGTCGAAGGACGTCAAGGCCACTTGGGTATGGCAGACGGAACTGATCGAGGATGGCGGAGAAAAATTGCTAGAGTTTGCCCGCAACGAAGGCATTAATCTGATTTACCTGCAAATCAACCGGGATTTGCCTAAAAAGACCTATGAAACGTTCGTGCAGCACGCGCATGAGGAACGCGTCGCCGTCCATGCGCTCGGCGGCGATCCGGGATGGGCCCTGACGGAACATCGGGACCGCATGTTAGGACTTGCCGAATGGACGATGGAGTATAATGCCGGCGCTTCGCCCGAAAGCCGGTTCGATGGAATCCATCTCGATATAGAACCTTATGTTCTTCCCCAGTGGGCAGCGGATCATGATGCAGTCATCCAAACGTGGGAGAGCAACCTGTCGGCTTTTCTCGGCAAAACCTCCGGCTCGGGGCTCGAACTCGGAATCGACATTCCCTTCTGGTTTGACGGTTACAGCGCCTCCGGGGGCGAAGCGCTCAATGAATGGCTGATGCGGCAATTCGATCATGTCACGGTGCTGGCTTACCGGAATGACGTCGATTCGGAACATGGCATTATCGCTTTGTCCCAAGACGAGCTCAACCTAGCCGACCGACTCGGCAAAAAAGTGCTGATCGGCGTCAACACGAAGGAAATGCCGGGCGAAAGCTACACGACCTTTTACGGGCAGCAAAAAGAGCAGATGAACCAGTCCTTATCTGATCTGACGGGCCGGTTGGACGCTCATTCCTCTTTTGCGGGACTGGCCATCCATGACTTCCGTTATTGGGAAAACATGCCTAGCGGCGGCGGGGGCGGCGATCAGCCGGGACCCGGCCCGGACCCCGAACCAGTCCCGGACCCCGGCCCGGAAGGCAACGTTCCCGATGCGGACCCGGTCGTTCGGGATTCCATGGTAAGGGGCACCTATATTTGGGAAGCAAACCAGGTGCTTCAGAACGGTCAGGAGATCATCGGCTTCGCCAAAGAGAAAAAGCTGAACTGGCTTTACGTCAGGTTGGATTTGCAGCAGCCTTTCAGCGCGTATCAAGCTTTCGTCAAACAGGCTTCGGCCGCAGGCATTGAAGTGCACGCCATGGGGGGGCACCCGATTTGGGCGCTGCAGGAAAGCCGTCCCAAAATGATGAAGCTGGTCAAATACGTCAAGGACTACAACCGCTCGGTTCAGGGAGATGAACGTTTCCATGGCATCCATTTGGATATCGAGCCCTACGTGCTTCCGGAATGGAGGTCCGACACGCAGCGGGTCCTTTCGGAATGGACCTCCAACCTGGATGCGTTCGTCACGGAGCTGAAAAAGGACTCCCGTTTGCAAGCGAGCATGGATTTGGCGGTTTGGCTCGACAAATATAAAGTCCCGGGCGAGGACATATCGATCAGCAAATGGATGATCCGGCGCATGGACCATGTGTCATTGATGGCTTTTCGGGATTCCGCTGCCGGTTCGAACGGCATCGTTAACGTCGCCAAAGAGGAAATCGGTTTTGCGGACGAATTGGGCAAGCCGATCCTCCTTTCGGTCGAAATGAAAGAAAGCCATGAAGGCAACCACATTACCTTCTTCGAGGAAGGGGCGGAATACATGGAGGGAGAGCTGGCGAAGCTGCCCGGTTTGTTGAAAGATTCCCCCTCCTACGCAGGCAACGTGGTGCACGCTTACGATTATTGGAGGAACGCAAAACCTTGAACTTGAATCGCTAATGAGCAAAATGTTCTGCTTGCGCCGAATAGGCGGCAAGCAGATTTTTTTATTCGGGCCGGCATCCCCCGTGAGGGCGAGCCGAGGGCATACCGGCCGGCGGGCTGGGCATTCACACAGAAACGGCTGCCGGCATACCATAAGGTGTTGGCAACGCGAGTGAGATAAAGGAGCGTGAACGAAAATGGCAGGTCTGGAAAAGCATTATTTCGGGCGCGGCAATACGGCGGCGGGGTTGTACACGTTGTACGATTCCATTTTAAACGGACTGGACACCGTATTTGTCATCGACGGACGGATCGGATCGGGGACTTCGCAGGTGTTTGCGGAGCTGGCGGAAACATGGAAAGATAATGACTGGACGAAGCACTTTATACATGAAACGTTGGACAGTGATCGGCTGGAGGGCATCATTTTGGAGGAAGCTCGGATCGGCATCATTGACGGGAACGCCTGGAGCGCCGATCCCGTTCTGGAGGGTACGGAAATTCGGGTCATTGACGCTGCTGCGGCGTTGCGAAGCGGTTTCATCGACGATGTGGAAGCGCGGACGAAAGATCGGGAGCAGGAAATCGCCTCGCTTTACGCGAAGGCCTTCGACTCCTTTTTAAAAACGCTGCGCATCCATGACGAATGGGAGAAATTTTACATCGACAATTTAGACCGCGAACGGGCCAATCAAATCACGGCGGATTTTGCCGACGAATATTTGGTTCCATTCCGCTCGAAGAAAGCGAACGTCACCCGCCGGTTTCTCGGCGCTGCTACGTGGCAAGGAGCCCTCGATTACGTTCCGAACTTGACGGAAAACCTTCGCACGCGGATTTTCGTCAAGGGCCGCCCGGGCTCCGGAAAATCCACCATGTTCAAAAAATTGGCCAAAGAAGCGGAAGCGCGGGGAATCGACACCGAAATCTACCACTGCGGGTTTGATCCGAACAGTCTCGATATGCTTATCTTTCCTGAGCTTAGCCTGGGCATCTTCGACAGTACGGCACCGCATGAGCATTTTCCGAGCCGGGAAGGGGACAGCATCCTCGACGTTTACGAACTGGCCATTAAGGAAGGCACGGACGAGGCGTTCGCCGAGGAAATCGCCGAGATTCGCAGCAGATATACGGCTTCCATGAAACATTCAATTTCCATCCTGGCGGACATTAAGCGGATACGGGACGAGGTATGGTCGGTGTATGACGCTGCGGTCGATCCGGAGGCGTTGCGCGCCGTCGCAACCCAAGTCGTCCGCCAAATAGACGCATTGACGAACTCCTCCGTATAACCGAACTACCCCATGCCCGAAAATTAGACGCAATCCCAGTTTTTTGCGTAAGCGCCTTTTTCGCAAACGAATGCGGAATGGCGCTTATTTTGTTGTTTTCCCTATGAACACGCATTCCCGTTTGGATCGAAACAAGGCGTCAAACGAACCGCGTCCATGTCGCAATAGGGTACAAGTTGTAAAGATTTGTTGTCACTCAACTGGGCGAATGCACATACACTTATAAGGAAAATCATTCATGCAGGGAGGTAGACACTTGGCTGTTATCAAAACGAACACGGAGCAAACAAGACTGCTCGCTCGTTTGATGAGGGCTGAAGCTGAAGGTGAAGGGAGTCTCGGCATGCTGATGGTCGGCAACGTCGGCGTGAACAGGATTCTGGGAAATTGTCTGGATTTCAACAATATCCGCAGCATCAGGGATATGGTTTACCAAAGCCCAGGCGGTTTTGAAGCCCCGCAGAAGTCGTATTTTTATCAAAGGGCCAGAGAACAGGATATCAGGCTTGCGCAACGCGCCATTAACGGCGAACGGTTTTGGCCGGCTTCGAATGCTTTATGGTTTTTTCGCCCCACGGGCGGCTGTCCGGCAACTTGGTTCAATCAATCGAATACGGGACGATACAAAAGCCATTGCTTCTTCAGTCCCTCCAGCGCGGATTGTCCTAACGTGTTTTGATTGGGCAAAAAACAGAATGAAACATGATTTCGTACTTAATTGAAGGAGGATTTGAAAGTATGGTGCCTCAGTTTTTTCGTCCATCGCCTTATCAAATGGGGGGTTATCCAGGAGTGTCGGGAAGCGGCACGGGAACTCCCGGCAGCATGGGAACGCCCGGAAGCATGGGCGCAGTTCCGCCCCAAGTCACGAGCGGCAGTCCGATGACTCCGACGGGAGCGGTGATCCAAGCTCCGCAGCAGCAATTCGAGCAATCGTACGTGGAGAACATTTTGCGTTTGAATTTGGGGAAAACGGGAACCTTTTACATGACGTACGAAAACAATTCCCAATGGAACGCCAAAATATTTACCGGCGTCATCGAAGCCGCAGGCCGGGACCATATCATTATCTCCGAACGTTCCACCGGACAGCGAATCCTCCTGCTGACGCTTAATCTGGATTACATCGTATTCAACGAACCTCTGGTTTACCAATATCCCGGCGTCGTCGGCAATCCGCCTCAAGGCCGGTAACAAAACGCTGACGAACTCAACATTTAGAGGTTTGCAGCCTTTTTAACTCCATATTTTGATTTCAACGCCGAAAAGACCGCCTTTCATGTCATAAATGACAAAAGGCGGCTCTTTTTGCCTGTATATCGGAGTTTTGCTTGCAATAACAACGGGTCCCTTTCGTATGCAGTCATACCCGATGGTTTGACTGTATAGTGTATAATTATATAATTAAAGATATATTCCAAAATCATACACAAGCTGATTTTGCAAAAAATCTTGACTTAAGATAGGAGATGGATCCATTGGGAAGTTGACGGCAAACGCGATTTTTATGCATCACAGGACTCATGATCTCAAAATACGAAGGAGGTGTACCTATTTGCCGGTCAAGACGTACGGTGAATAGGAAAAAGATTGACTGACCCCTTACCGAGTTTGATCAATTTGATTTGGGTAGTAATACTCGTTTTATTGAACGGGTTTTTCGTTTCCGCGGAGTTTGCCATGGTGAAAATCAGAAGCAGCCGCGTGGAAACGCTGGTTGACGAAGGCCGCAAAGGCGCGGTGTTCGCCCGCAGCATCGTCAACAATTTGGACGCTTATTTGTCCGCCTGCCAGCTTGGCATCACGTTGGCATCACTGGGGCTTGGATGGCTCGGGGAACCGGCCGTAGCAACCCTCGTCAGACCTCTGATTCACGCCTTGGGCTTCGGAGAAGCCGCTGTTCACGGGATCGCCGTGGCCATCGCGTTTCTCATCATTACCATTCTTCATATCGTGCTTGGTGAATTGGCGCCGAAATCGATGGCGATCCGCAAGTCGGAATCCGTCGCGCTGATGTCGGCCGCTCCCATGGTTTATTTTAATAAGCTGATGTATCCTTTCATCTGGGTATTAAACGGGCTTGCCAATGCGTTGCTGCGCCTTTTCGGGATCGCCCCGGCATCGGAATCCGAATCCGCCCATACGGAGGAAGAAATACGGATTTTGATGAAGGAAAGCAACAAAAACGGCTTGATCGACAATACGGAACTTGCGCTGGTGGACAATATTTTCGATTTTGCGGAAACGACCGGACGGGAAATCATGATTCCCCGGACGGAAATGATCTGCCTGAACACGCAGCTTTCCCGAGAAGAAAATCTTGAAATTGCTTACGAAGGCATGAGAACAAGATACCCGGTTTGCGATGGTGACAAGGATCATATTATCGGATTCATTCATATTAAGGACTTATTGCGTTCTACGGCTACCGAATATAATACTTTAATTCGTCCGATCCTGGCTGTACCGGAATCCATTCAGATCAGCGCATTGCTGAAGCTGATGCAGCGGGGAAAGACCCAGATCGCCATTTTGATCGATGAATACGGCGGCACATCCGGGCTCGTAACCCTGGAAGACATTATGGAAGAAATCGTCGGTGAAATTCAGGATGAATTCGACGAGGAACGTCCCGGCATCGAAAAAATTCAGGAACATGAATATTCGATTGACGGCTTGATGCTCATTGAAGAAATCAACGACCGATTCGGGCTTGATTTGGATACGACCGACTACGACACCGTAGGCGGCTGGCTGTATTCCCATATCGAGACGATCCCGCCGCATAAGGGGCAATCGGCCGAAGTCGACGGGCATGTTTTCATAGTGGAGGAAACGGATCATAAGCGCATCTCAAGGATTAAGCTTCTGGTTCCGCAGGTGATGGCGGAGGAAGCGGGCGCATAAAGTGTGAAATAGATGAAAGGCACGGGGCATCCGCCCCGTGTCTTTTTGTTGTTAAGATGGGGAAAACGCAAAGTTCTGAATCGAAATTGGGGGCTTAAAAGGCCCGGCGTTCGGCGTTGCGGGATGTTTTTGGATTGTTGAAGGGGCGGCGGAATATCTGGTATGATGGCAACGGTCTTCATCCAACCGCCAAAAGGATGCATGCTTTTGCATAAAAATGTTATGCATTCCTAAGTTATACGATGGAAATAGTGGATTGCTTTAAAGTGTTCACGTTATAATGAAGTCAATTTCGTTTCGTAAAATGGGAGGGAGGAGAGAGAAGTTGGCGTTTGATTTAGAAATTGCGTTCGAGCCCGTTCACGAGTTTATGAATAGCTTGCATTCCTACATATGTCGAAAGTCGCACAAAAAGATAGATCTTGCCCCATGCTGGGCACAAGAAACAAAGGAGCGGCTCACCCCTGAATTCGCCCGCCTGCTGGATGACATGCTCGTTAACGGAGACTGGGGATTCGCGTATTTGACCGCTTTCGTTGCTCCCGAAGGGTTGGGGGTCGACGGCTTTCTCGATTGGTTCGGGCAATTGAGCACCCATGATTTGATCGAGCTTTTCGCCGCCAACGGCAATGAATTTCCGGAGGAAGACATCGAGGTTTTCCATGAAAAAACGATTCACCTGTTCCGGCAGTGGCATGAGCAATATTTCGAACATGTCGATCCGGCCATCCTGCTCGCTTTAGAGCAAGAAAAACAAGACCGGCTTCGGCGTTTGACCGAAATCGATGGCGAAGAATTCGTCGACGAAACGACCAACGGCATGCTTTTCAAGCCGCTTCCCGAAATCGAGAAGCTCGTGCTTGTGCCGCAATATCATTTTCAACCGCTGAATATGGTGGCCCAATACGGGAGCATGCTCGTCTGCCATTATAATGCGCGCATCTATTTGGGGGATGAGGACCTCATTCCGACGCATGATCTCCGTTTGCTGCGCAGCCTGGGCGAAAAAAACCGGATGAAAATTTTGAAATTCTTGAACCAGGGACCGCGCACGTTCACGGAAATCGTCAGCCATCTGAAGCTTTCCAAAGGCATCACGCATGACCATATCTCGAAACTCCGCAGCGCCGGCGTGCTTTACGCGCATTTCGAAGGCGAAAACCTGACGGAGTACAGCTTGAGAAGACGGGCTTTGGATCAGCTTCAAGAGCGGATCTACCGTTATATTGAAGAGGGATAAGTTCCGGGACCTCCTTATTTGCCTGGCGGGCAGTAAGGAGGTTTTTTGATCGTTCGATAGGTAGTGATAACGCATGTTTGGTATCAGCTAGTCATAATTATTTGCTTATTCGAACATTATCGGACTTAATAATATCGCTCCCTCTTACCTTTCTCTATAGTAATAGTTCAAAAATATAAAAAGTAAAAAATCGCATTTGACAACATAATAATATCCTAATATACTAAATTTTGTATTACAAATATTTTACATAGGAGGTAATAGTTTGAGAAAATCCTTCAAAGCTCTTCTGGCGCTTTCTTTGGTAATTGGAACCTCTCCCCTTCTGCCAACTACCTCTAAAGCTTATGATTATTATGACCCTTGCCGTCCGATTAGAAATTGCGATTCGTACGGAGACCCTAAACCAATTTGTGTCACATTACCAAGTGGGCGTAAAGTCTGCGAACCAGGATATGATCCTTGGAGTTAATTCACTACACGCCTGTTAAGCTTTGACTTAGTAGAAATCTTAACTCTAATTTATTGTAAGTTATGATTTTCAACTTCGAGTAATTTAGGAAAAAATAAAATAAGCCACACTAGTATTAACCGAGCAGGCCCTTATCTTAATATCGACTTGGATTTTGTCTTTCAGTTTTTAGGCCGAATTTCCAGTGAAACTCTGTGTTTGCATTCAGGCAAATACAGAGTTTTTATTTTTCGGTTTCTAATAAAATGAACTATTCAAATAAAAATTTCAGTTCTCTATTTACAGAACTCGGTTTGCTTCCTATAATAGACAATAATTAATGGAATCTTAATTCATACTTATCTTATAGGAATGATCGAGATGGGTACAAAACGGGAGGTTAGAGTTTCATGAAAAAAGGTGTCATTTTATTAACGTCGCTCATGCTCGTCGGTTCGCTGCTGATGTCGGCGTGCTCGAACAACAACGATGCGGGGCAGGCTCCAAGCGGCAATGCCGCGCAAACCGATCAAGGCGCGAAAGAGCATACGACAGCGCCGGGCGGCGAATCCGGGTTAACGGAACCTTACACGGCAGCGGACATGTCCAAACTTCCGGCGGTCGCCAAGCAGCGAACCGATACGATTATCGTCGGGCTCACCGATCCGAGCGGCGCGTTTACGCCATACTTTACCCAAAGCGGATACGACGGCAACGTCAATTCCCTGTTGTTCAGCTCTTTGGTAACCGTTGATGATAAAGGGCTGCCAATTCCTGATTTGGCCGAAAAATGGGACGTATCGGACGATCAGCTCACTTATACATACCATTTGCGCAAAGACTTGAAATTCAGCGACGGATCGCCGCTGACGGCGGACGATGTCGCGTTTACGTGGACGATTCAGTTTGACAAAGCGTACGACGGGGATTCCATGGTTCCGACACTCGCCGTCAAAGGGGCGCAGGCTTATAAGGAAGGCAAAGCGCAAAGCATCGAAGGAATCAAAGTCATCGATCCGCAGACGATTTCTGTGACGCTCGAGAAGCCGAACGCCACCGCGCTCTTTATGTTGGGAGGACAGGTTTTGTCCAAAGCTTATTACGGCAAAGACTACAAATTCGGACAATTGGATTACATCAAAAAACTTCATTCGAACCCGGTCGGCAGCGGTCCGTACAAGCTGGAAAAATTCATTCCGGGACAGGAAGTCCGCTTCGTGGCCAACGAAAATTATTACAAAGGCAAACCGAAAACGGAACGTTTTATTTATAAAACGTCCGAAGGCGACACTTGGCAGTACCTCGAAACCGGCGAAGTCGACTACGCTTCGTTCAGCGCCACGACGGAAAACATCGAGAAGCTGAAAAGCCTGGGTTTCGTAAACATCATCCCTTACACGCCTAGTTCCTATGGATACCTTCAGGTTAACCTGGAGCACGATGTGCTTAAGGACAAAAAAGTGCGGCAAGCGCTCACGTACGGTTTGGACCGCCAAAGCATCTATGTGGACGCCAACCAGGGAGCAGGTTCGGTTGCAAACATTCCGGCTTCCCCGATCTCCTGGGCGTACACGGAAGAAGGCATCAACCCGTATAAATTCGATACGGAAAAAGCGAAGCAGCTTCTGGACGAAGCCGGATGGAAGGAAGGAGCGGATGGTATCCGTGAAAAAGACGGCAAACCGCTAACTATCCATTATTTAGGGTCCAAAAACAAGCAGACCGACATTTTCATCGCGGTGGCGAAGGAAAACTTCCAGGCATTGGGCGTAAAATTCGAGCCGGAAGTGTTCGCGGACTTCAACTCGCTCGAATCGAAAGTGGAGAGCGGAGACTACGATCTCGTGTCCTTCTCCACGCCGATGCTGGCCGATCCTTCAGACGGTATCGTGCAGTTCATGAACGGCGAGATCAAAGGCTACGACAATCCGAAATTCAAAGAATTGTATGAAAAAGGTTTGGCGACGACCGACATCGAGCAGCGGAAACAGGTTTACAAAGAAATCTTCCAGCTGCTGAACGACGAACTGCCGATCATCTTCACGAGCTACAAAAAAACCGTCTATGGATACAATGGAAGAATCGACAATCTTTCCGTTAGCCCGTTCGTCGGGTTGGCCAACAGTCTTCCGGACTGGACGCTGAAACCGGCGCAATAATCCGTAACAACCATCCCGTCCCTCGCTTATCGCGGCATGATCGCCGCGGGCGGGGGACCATGCGATTAGGAGGCTAATGATGAGTGCGTATTTAACGAAACGGATCAGCTACATGGTGATCATTTTGCTGGCCGCGTCGCTGTTGATTTTTTGCCTGTATGCGCTGACGCCCGGGGATTTCATCAGCAGCAATATCAAATTGAGCCCCGAGCGCAAGGCCGAGCTGCGAGAAATTTACGGGCTCAACAAACCGCTGCTCGAGCGATACGGCATTTGGATGGAAAACGCGCTGCACGGCGATTTCGGGTTCTCGCTGGCGCAGCAGAAGCCGGTGTTGACGCTGTTTAACGAGTACATATGGAACTCCTTCCTGCTTGCGGCCGTGTCGACGTTTTTTACCTGGCTGATCGCCGTCATCATCGGCGTTGTTTCCGCGTACAAGCAGTATTCCTGGTTCGACACGCTCGTGATGGTTTTGATTTTTGCGGCCATGTCGCTACCGTCGTTTTTTATCGGTTTGTTCCTGATCAAAATATGCGCCGTCGACCTGAAGTGGCTGCCGCCGGGCGGCATGCTGACGACGGGCAGCAACGCGACGGGGCTGGCGTACGTCAAGGAAGTCATTCATCATATGACGCTCCCTGTCATTGTCATGACGCTGCTGGGCGTCGGTTCCTTGACCCGTTATTTCCGCAGCAACATGATTGACGTCATCAAGCAGGATTATATCCGCACGGCGCGGGCCAAAGGATTGAAGGAAAACAAGGTGCTGTTCAGACACGCGCTTCGAAATGCGCTCCTGCCGGCCATTACGCTGGTGGGGTTCGAACTTCCTTCCTTGTTCGGCGGATCGCTGATCATTGAGAAAATTTTTAACTGGCCGGGGATCGGGCAGCTGTACATCCAGTCCTTTGGGATGCGGGATTACCCGCTGCTCATGGGCTTTACGATGTTGCTGGCGGTGCTAACCGTCATCGGGACGCTGCTATCCGACATTTTGTACCATATCGCCGATCCGCGCGTCCGGCTGCATTAGAGGGGGGACCAGACATGTCACTGAACAGCACTCCGCTACCGGAGGCGGTCGGGGCGAAAAACGCTCCTGCCAAATCATCATCCCTTTTCAAGCAATCGATGCGCAGGCTGATGAAAAACAAGCTCGCGGTTTCGGGGCTCGTCGTTGTCGTTATTATGTTTTTGGCTTGTTTCATCGGGCCGTTTTTCTCGCCTTATACGGACAATAAAGTCAACATGGCCTTAATGAATAAACCGCCGAGCCTCAAGCATTGGCTGGGAACGGACGCCCTTGGCCGGGATGTCCTCACCCGCGTGCTCCAGGCCGGGCGCATTTCGTTGACCGTCGGCCTGGCCTCCATGGTTCTGTCCGTTTTTATCGGTTCGCTTCTTGGAGCGATCGCAGGGTATTACAGGGGCATCGTCGACCAAATCATCATGCGGATCGCCGATTTGCTGCTGACGATTCCGGGACTGCCGCTGCTGTTTATTTTCGGGGCGCTGCTTTCCGATTGGAAGGTACCGACCGAGTACCGGATGTACATCGTCATGGTGATGCTCGGTTTGGTCAACTGGCCGGGCCTTGCCCGGATGGTACGGGGCCAGATGTTGAGCCTGCGGGAGCGGGAATTCATGCAGGCCGCCGTCGTGCTCGGGCTCCGGGACCGTCGCAAACTGTTCAACCATTTGCTGCCGAACATCGTCCCGTTATTGATCGTAATCGCGACCCTGAACATCGGCGGATCGATTCTCAGCGAATCGGCGCTCAGCTTCTTCGGGCTTGGGGTCATGGCGCCGACGCCGACATGGGGGAACATGATCGACGCGGCAAACAACCTGATCGATTTTCAGGAGCATCCATGGCTGTGGGTTCCTCCGGGCTTTTCAATTTTCGCCACCGTCATCGCGATCAACATTTTCGGGGACGGCCTCAGAGACGTTCTTGATCCTAAACAGAAGAGGTAGGTGGGGAACTTCCGATGAAAGATTTAATGAAAATAAATCATCTCAGCACGCATTTTAATACCGAAAACGGCACGGTCAAAGCCGTCAACGATGTCAGCTTCCGCGTTCGCGAGGGCGAAACGGTATGCATCGTGGGGGAATCCGGCTGCGGAAAAAGCGTGACCGCCATGTCGATCATGGGTTTGGTCGAGGAGCCCGGCGGCAAAGTCGTGGACGGCCAAATCGAATTTGAGGGCCGGGATCTTTTGAAATTGAGCAAAAACGAGCTGCGCTCCCTTCGCGGCAACGAAATATCGATGATTTTTCAGGAGCCGATGTCTTCGCTTAATCCCGTCCTGAAGATCGGCCAGCAAATCATGGAGCCGCTGCTCGTCCATCAGAAGCTGAGCAAAAAGGAAGCGCGGAAACGGGCGATCGAACTGATCGAAAAAGTCGGCATTTCGCGCGCGGAGCAAATTGCGGATTCTTACCCGCATGAGCTGAGCGGAGGCATGCTCCAGCGGATCATGATCGCAATCGCGATTTCGGGCAATCCGAAGCTGCTGATCGCCGACGAACCGACGACCGCGCTCGATGTAACGATCCAGGCGCAAATCCTGGATATTCTCCGCCAGTTCAAAGAACAAAACAACATGTCCATCATGCTGATCACCCACGACCTCGGCGTCGTGGCCGAAATGGCGGATTACGTCATCGTCATGTACGCGGGCAAAATCGTGGAAGAAGGCGAAGTCGTCCAGCTGTTCCAATCGCCGAAACACCCGTATACCCAAGGGTTGCTGAAATCCAAGCCGATCATCAACCAGCGCACGGATGAGCTGTATTCGATTCCGGGCCAGGTCCCGAATCCTCTGGAGTTGACGGAATCCTGCTATTTCCATGACCGCTGCCAGCACTGCATGGACATTTGCAGAACGAAGCAGCCTGTATTGAAAGAAGTCGGCGAGCAGCAGAAGGCTGCCTGCTGGTTGTACGAGGAGGCGCTGCTCCATGCCTGAGGCATTGCTTGAAGTCAATCACTTAAAAAAATATTTCCCCATACAAAAAGGGCTGCTGAACCGGACGGTCGGGCACGTGAAAGCCGTCGACGACATCAGCTTGACGATTCAGAAAGGGGAAACCTTCGGCCTCGTCGGCGAATCCGGAAGCGGGAAAAGCACGGTCGGGAAAACGATCATCCGCCTTACCGAGAAAACCGACGGCGAAGTGAAGTTCAAAGGCATCGACCTGTACGGTTTGTCTTCGGATGAGCTCCGCAAAATCCGTCCGAGCATGCAGCTTATCTTCCAGGATCCGTACAGCTCGCTGAATCCGCGAATCCGCGTCGGAGACGCCATCGGCGAGGCGCTGCTGGACCACGGCCTCGTGCCCAAGGATGAAATCCGCGACCGGGTGCTTGAAGTATTGCAATCCTGCGGCTTGTCGTCCTATCACATCGACCGCTTTCCGCACGAGTTTTCGGGAGGGCAGCGCCAGCGGATCGGGATTGCGCGGGCGCTCATTCTGAACCCGGACCTGATCATTGCGGACGAACCGGTATCCGCGCTGGACGTGTCGATCCAGGCCCAGATCATCAATCTGTTCCGGAAGCTGCAGGAGACGCGGGGGCTGACGTACCTGTTCATCTCCCATGACCTTAGCGTGGTCGAGCATTTGTGCACCCGGATCGGGGTGATGTATTTGGGTTCGATGATGGAAACCGCATCGCGGGACGAACTTTTCAAAAATCCGCTTCATCCGTATACCAAAGCGCTGCTGTCGGCGGTGCCGATTCCGATTCCGAAGCTGAAACGCGAGCGGATCGTCCTGAAAGGGGACATCCCCAATCCGGCGGACCCGCCGGCCGGGTGCAAATTCCATACGCGTTGCCCGTTTGCCGTGGCCCGCTGCAAAGAAGAGGTGCCGGAGTTCCGCGACGCAGGCGGCGGCCATTTCGTGGCTTGCCATCTGGCGTAGGTTTGAATCTTGAATATGAAAAAGGCATGGCTCCTTCGGGAACCATGCCTTTTTAGCGAAAACATCCAGGGGGAATACGTTAAACCATCCGAATATGCTCGATCACGACGCGGTGCCAGGTCTCGCTCCACCGTTTTTTCGAGACGCGGTTCTCGTAGATTCGTGCCCGATCCGGAGATTGCATGTAATAGGGAGTCGGCCGAACGACCAGGTTGACGGCGTCCTCTATGCCGTGCGGAGCCGTCAGCCGAACGCGGTCCTGTTCGTCCAACGTCAGGCCAAGAGCCGTCGCGGTTTCCGTGAAATTCGCAATGGCGTCGGTGGACGAGATAAAAGGGGGCATTTGGTTGATCATGTGCATTCTGGCTTCGTTTTTGACCGACCACGGGACGTTCGGACGGATGGCATATAGCTTGCGCTCCAGTTCTTTTTCGGCAGCCTCGTCCAGGTGACCCGGGTCAAAATAGACCACGTCGACATCGGGTAAGGGCGTTCTTTCGGCAAAGCCGTGCAACACGTCCCATATTTTCGAGCGGACGAAGCCGGCGCAAACCCACCAGTCGGGCAGATGCAGCGTTTTGGCGGCATGAAGAATGTCCATCATCCAGTCGTCCTGCTGCACGAGGCGGATCAGATCTTGTTCGGATTGGATCATGTTTTCCCTCCTTGATCGAACATAACCGTATAAAATAGCCACTTCGCGAAACGAAACCCTATTATACTACACGAACAGACGGCGAAATCGAAAAAGAAGCAAATTTCACAAAATTTCACAAAAAAATTCGCGTAACAGCGAAACTTGTCCACGTTTCAAACGTTATACATATTGTATTCCAATATTAACCATTTAAGGACAGGTGAGAGTATGAAGAAATCCAATGTTCGCAAGCTATTAACCATGACCGTTGCCGTCTCTGCGCTCAGCATGCTGCTGGCGACCGGGGCGGGAGCCGAATCGTACGCAGCCGACAATACCGCTACTTCTTCTGCAGTGACCGAGCCGGGCGCTCTCACACCACCACCTCCGGAAACATTGAATAGCTTGAGCATTAACGGCAATTATTTGTATCTGGCTGGCGGGAATGCAAACATTTCTGCCATCGGCAACGGGAAGTTAAGCGTGAACGCCGATACGACCGCTACCACGGTGGTTGATGTCATTAAAGCCGACGTAACCCTGCAGCGGTTCACGGGAACCGGTTGGGTGAACGTCAATTCCACCCTGTTCTCCAAAAATTCGTCCGATTTCGTTGTTGGAGATGCCGTCTTTACCGGAGTGAAAGGCTTTTATTACCGCGTTGCTTGCATTCATTCGATCAATAAAAACGGTGTTTTCGAACAAAGCATTGAATATACATCCAGCGTGTTGGCCTATTAATCGTCATCGTCAAGCGGCAAACCGACTCCGGTTTGCCGTTTGTCGCGTTTATTGCGCGACAAAACCGAAAAGGCGAGAACTCCAATCCGTGCCCCTATTTCTGCGGACTACCCTTTTAAAAATACATAAAATGGGAATTTACCCCTTTATATAGTATATTATCCCTTCTGCTCGGCATCCCTTTTCCTGATAATGGAGAGGTAAGCAATCGCTCAAAGGAGATGGCCGGTAAACGCCTCGGGAGAAGGGAGGGGCAGCCAGGCGGTTCAAGCCGAGAACCATCCTTTGGAAGCGGTATCATTCATTCCATGACAAGGAGGAATATGCCCGATGATCCTCAAACGTATCGCGTTCCGGAAAACGTGGAGCATGGTCTTGATTGCATTGACGTTTTGCTTTTTGATCCAAGGATTCGGGGCAGCCGTACCCAAAGCCCATGCGGCCGTAGGGAGCAAAACGATGGTAGGGTATTGGCACAACTTCGACAACGGCTCCGGATTTATCAGGCTCCGCGACGTTTCGCCCAAGTTTGACGTCGTCAACGTCGCTTTCGCGGAACCAGCCGCCGGGGCGACCAACGGGACGATCGGTTTTACGCCCTACAATTACACGGAAGCGGATTTTAAGGCGGACGTTGCCTATCTGCAGAGCCAAGGGAAAAAGGTCCTCATTTCCATCGGAGGCGCGAACGGGCAGGTGCAGCTTGCAAGCGCGCAAGCCCGCGATAATTTCGTGGCTTCCGTCACGGCGATCATCGAAAAATACGGCTTTGACGGATTGGACGTCGATTTTGAAGGCCATTCGCTTTATTTGAATGCAGGGGACACCGATTTTAAGCATCCGACAACGCCGGTCATCGTCAACCTGATCTCGGCGCTGCGCACGATCAACGATCATTTCGGGACGGAGTCGTTTTATTTGACGATGGCGCCCGAGACTTTTTTCGTGCAGCTGGGGTATTCGTTTTACGGGGGGAGCTGCATCAGCTGCGACAACCGCGCGGGTGCTTATTTGCCGGTCATTGACGCGACGCGGGATGTACTCGACTGGCTCCAAGTGCAGAACTATAATTCGGGGCCGATCACAGGATTGGATGATCAGTTTCACAATATGGGAACGGCGGATTTTCATGTCGCGATGGCGGACATGGTGCTGACCGGTTTTCCGGTTGCGAAAAATCCGAACCGCTTCTTTTCGGGGCTGCGTCCGGATCAGGTGGTGTTGGGGCTGCCGGCGAACGCGAATGCGGGAGGGGGATTCACATCCGTCAGCGAAGTCCATAAAGCGCTCGATGCCTTGATCAAAGGGGTTCAGCTGCCCGGTTATACGATGCGGGGGAATGCCGGAGGATATCCGGATTTCCGGGGGATGATGACATGGTCCATCAACTGGGACCGCTTCAACCAGTTCGAATTTTCGAACAGCCACCGCGCCTATCTGGACGGGTTAAGTCCGCCGATGCCGGATTCCGTGCCGCCTACGGCTCCTTCGAACGTCATCGTCACGTCCCAAACGGCAACCAGCGTATCGTTGAGCTGGACCGCTTCGACGGATAACGTCGGCGTTGCCGGTTATACCGTATCCTATGGAACGGGGAGCGTTACCGTAAGCGGGACCAGCGCCGTCATCGGCGGTTTGACGCCAAATACAAGCTACAGGTTTACGGTGACCGCAAGGGATGCGGCAGGTAACCTGTCGCCAGGCACCGTGATTGCCGTCACGACGGATGCACAGGGCGGCGCTCAAGCTTGGGCCCCGAATGTCGGCTATACATCCGGCGACGAAGTTACTTACGGAGGGAAAACCTATGTCTGCCGCCAGCCCCATACCTCGTTGACGGGGTGGGAGCCGCCGAACGTACCGGCCCTTTGGCAGATGAAATAAACGACACCCTTAAGCGGCATGCCTGCACGGGAAAACGAAGCCCGGCGGCGCCGCTTTTTTTTGATGATGACACCGAGTTTGGCGTCGGCAAAAGGCATATAAAAAACCGCCCCTTTCGGCATCTTTCGATGACCGATCAGGACGGTTTCCGCATTGTTTATCGCAACGTCTTCAAAGCGCCGCTCCATGCCAGCACTTGATCCAACATTCCGTTCAGGTTCGTCAGATGCAGGTCGGCAGGTTTGAAGGTGGAGAAATTTTCGAAGTCGGTGAACAGCGAAAGCGCCGGGTGAACGCGAACGTCCGCCACGGACAATTCGCCCAAAATGCCGCGCAGATGCTCGGCCGCACGGGCGCCGCCCACGGAACCGTAGCTCACGATGCCCGCTGCTTTATTAAACCAGGCGTCGCGCGCGTAATCCAGTGCGTTTTTCAGGGAAGCCGAGATGCTGTGGTTGTACTCTTGCACGATAAACACGAAGCCGTCCAGGCTGAAAAGCTTTTGGTTCCATGCTTCGGCTTGCTCGGCAGCGTCTGCTTCACCCAAAAGTGGCAGTTTGTAGTCCGCGATGTCCACGATTTCGTAGTTTGCGTCGCCGCGCTCATCCGCGATTTTTTTGACCCATTCCCCAACCTGCGGGCTCAAACGTCCTTCGCGGGTGCTTCCCAAAATAATGCCGATGTTCAATTTGGACATATTGTTTTCTCTCCTTATCATTCGTTTTTATTCGTCACTTATGAGGTATGCATGATCAGTTGTCAGTATCATAAACTCTGTGCATATATTTTGTCAAGCCACTTACAAAAAGTTTGTGAGTTAAATTTTTTTGGCTTGGCTTCGGTTCCATGACCCTATTTTGTTATATGAAAGGGGAGCGCGAAAAAGTCACGGGAATGTTAGAAACAGGTCATGATCGTGGTAGCGGCCTTCAAGGAGGATGGATATAATCTAGATGCAAGCGCTTACATTATTTTGGGCGGGAAGGAGGATGGAAGGACGGAGATAAGACAACGAGCTCGGCACAAGGAGCAGCAGCGTGGTTTTGCGAGCATGATACCGCATACGTTTTGTTTTTTAGGATTTCATGACAACGATTCGAAAGGTGGTTTGTTATGAGGACAACATTCGCCAAAAAACTGATGGGCTTGACGATGAGCGTGATGCTGACGGCTTTCGCGGCCGTACCTTTTACCGCGCATGCAGCATCGGACGTTACGATCAACTGGAATGACGTTAAGCAGGAAATCGACGGCTTCGGGGTGTCGCAGGCTGGCTGGTCCGACGCCATCTATGATTTGCAGGAGCCCGTCCGCAGCGAGATCATGGATCTGCTGTTCAAACCGGACACCGGCATCGGCATTTCGATTTTCCGCGGCGCGTTGTTCCCGCAGTTTAATCCTGCCCCGGGACAATACGATTTCAACGCCAGACCGGACCAGGTTTGGGTGATGCAGCAGGCGAAAGCAAGAGGCGTGGATAAGCTGATCGCCAGCACGTGGAGCCCGCCGGCATGGATGAAAACGAACAACTCCACGACGCACGGCGGGTACCTGAAGCAGGAAAATTACGGCGACTACGCGCTGCTCATGTCCAAATTCATCAAAGAATACAAACGGCAATTCGGTCTTGACCTCTACGCCGTCTCCATTGCCAACGAGCCGAACTCCATGACGTTCCTGACCTGGGATTCGAGCGAATGGAATTCGACGAACTTCCAGGTGTTCCTGAAGGATTATTTGAAGCAAGCGATGATCAACGAAGGCGTGGCATCGACCAAAGTCATCGCCGGCGAATCGTCCTGGTGGTCGGAGGATCTGATCAAGGACTCCCTGAACGACCCGGCTTCCGCCGAAAGGCTGGACATCGTGGCCGGACATAACTACCCCGTGCCGATCATCAATGCGGAGTTGCCGACAACCCCGTTTACGACCGCCCAATCCAAAGGGAAAAAGGTATGGATGACGGAAGTGTCCAAAGTCGACTCTTACGATCCGGGCATGGGTTCCGGCCTCAAGTTCGCGAAGCAGACCCATAATTTCATGACCAAGGCGGGCGTCAACGCTTGGATGTATTGGACGGGCGCGATCCCGGGCAATAACGACGAAGGTTTGATCAACGTCGACAAAGCCGCCAACACCTACGCGCTGACGAAACGCTACTTTACCTTCGGCAACTTCAGCAAATTCATCAAACCCGGCTACGTGAGGATCGGAGCCCCTGACAATCCCCAGTCCGGCGTATACACCTCGGCTTACAAAGATCCGGCAACCGGAAAGTTCGCCATCGTCGCCATCAACGATACCGATGCCACGGCAGAGCTTGGCTTTGTGCCCAACGGCTTCACGGCTGGACGGCTCACTCCCTACACCACCAACGATAACCTCAATTTAGCCGAAGGCCCCGCCGTTCCTTTGCAAAACGGGAAATTCAACGTCTCCCTTCCTCCAAAAAGCGTCGTGACCTACACGGGGGAAAACGGCTCGCCGTCCCTTCAGGAGCAAACCTTGACGGACGACCTGAACGATTGGTCCAAAACCTTTTCCCATACAAGCGGCCTGGTCATGGATTCCTCCAACAGCGGATATTTTAACGGCGATACGTCCCGCGTGAAACGGAGCAGCGGCACGACCGAAAACTTCGTTTATCGCGTTCCCAACATCACGAATTTTAAAGCGGACTTGTATCAATTCAGCGTGTGGGACGGCGTCGCGTTTTATGCGTCGGCCGACAATCAGCATTGGACCCCAGTCGCGCACACGAGCACGCCGGGAAGTTATACCGGAAGCAAATGGTACAAAAAAACGTACACGCCGCTGCAAGTCCCCGCAGGAACGCAGTACCTGAAAATCGAGTTGTCCGGCAGCGACTCCTGGGAAAAGCAAGTATCCAGAGTGGTTATTAACTCTTTATTATAATCTAAAATCGGCATCCTTGTAATATAGCTTTTGGCTATAACTGGATATAGGATAATACAGTTACACTATATCGCTGAATCCGTGATATCTTTCTTGTAACCATTTGGATTGGAATTTTCGCAATATCCATGATTAGGAGTGTTACAAGATGACAAAAAGCAGTATTTTGGGATATCCGCGTATCGGCGATAACCGCGAATGGAAAAAAGCGCTTGAGGCGTTTTGGGCGGGAAAGATCGAAGAATCGGAATTTCAGAGCCGGATGCAGGACATTCGGTTGAACCATTTGCGCAAGCTTCAGGAAAAGGGCATCGATCTGATCCCGGTGAACGATTTCAGCTATTACGATCACGTCCTGGATACGGCCGCGATGTTCGGCATCGTTCCGAAACGGTTTCCTTATGATGGAGGACCCGTGCCGCTCTCCGTTTATTACGGAGTCGCGCGGGGAACGACGGATGCGGCGGCAAGCGAAATGACGAAGTGGTTCAATACCAATTACCACTACATCGTCCCTGAATTGGACGGAGCGGAGCCCGCCGTTACGGAAAACAAGCCTTTGGCTGCCTACCGCGAAGCGAAGGAACGCCTTGGCATCGAAGGAAAGCCGGTCATTCTCGGGCCGCTCACCTTCCTTAAATTGTCCAAAGGTTATGCCGAATCCGAAACGGATGCCTGGCTGGAGCGCCTTGTTCCGCTTTACGTCCGGATTCTTCGGGAACTGGCCCTGGAAGGCGCGGAGTGGGTGCAAATCGACGAGCCGATTCTGGTTACCGGCCTAAGCGATGCCGACATCCGGCGGTTACACAGCATCTACGGCACGTTTGCCGCAGAGGTCCCAACCCTCAACATCATGCTGCAAACCTATTTTGAAGCCGTCGAAAGCTACAGCGACATCGTCTCCCTTCCGGTCAAAGGGATCGGCCTCGATTTTGTCCATGGTTATGCGGGTAATATCCGGTCGATCCAGGCATCGGGATTCCCGCAAGACAAAGTGTTGGGGGCGGGCGTCGTGGATGGGCGCGGCATTTGGAAGGCATCGCTCCGAGAGAAGGCCGCGCTGCTGGAGACGCTTCAATCCTTCGTTCCGGCGGACCGGATCATCGTGCAGTCTTCGTGCAGTTTGCTGCATGTCCCGGTGACCGCGAGCAGCGAAACGAAGCTATTGCCGGAATTAAAGGGGGCGCTTGCATTTGCCGACGAAAAGCTGGACGAACTGGTTCTTTTGACGAAGGCCGTCTCTTCGGGAACGGACGCGATCGGTAAAGAACTGGACGAATGCGACCTTGCCATCCGCGCGCTGGAGCGGTCCAAGGAACGCAACCGGAACGACGTCCAGCAGGCCGTTGCCGCCATCAGCAAGCAAGACGCCAAACGCAGCCTTCCTTTTGCCGAGCGCCACGCCGTGCAACAGAAAAAATGGCAGCTCCCGGTGCTGCCGACGACGACCATCGGAAGTTTCCCTCAATCCGTAGAAGTGCGCAAAGCAAGGCAGCTGTGGAGAAAAGGGGAATGGAGCGGCGAGCAGTATGCCGGCTTCATCCGGGAACAGATCGACACCTGGATCGGTTTACAGGAGGAAATCGGGCTGGACGTCCTCGTGCACGGCGAATTCGAGCGGACGGACATGGTGGAGTTTTTCGGGGAGAAGCTTGCGGGGTTTGCCTTTACCCAGTATGGCTGGGTACAGTCGTACGGCTCCCGGTGCGTCAAACCGCCGATCATTTTCGGGGACGTCGCGTTCGAAAAGCCGATGACCGTCGAGGAAACGCAATATGCCCAGTCGAAAACGACCCGGCCCGTCAAAGGGATGCTTACCGGTCCGATCACGATCATGAACTGGTCGTTCGTCCGCGAGGATATTTCGCGCGAGCAGATCGCTTATCAATTGGCTTATGCTTTGAGGCAAGAAGTAGAAGCATTGGAGAAGGCCGGCATCGGCATGATCCAGGTGGACGAACCTGCCGTCCGCGAAGGGCTTCCCCTGAAAGAAAAAGATCAGGCCGAATATCTGGCATGGGCCGTCAAAGCGTTCCGCCTGACCACCTGCACGGTGCAGGATACGACGCAAATTCACACGCATATGTGTTATTGCGAGTTCCATGACATGATCGATTCGATTTCGGCGATGGACGCGGACGTCATTTCGATCGAAACCTCCCGCAGTCACGGCGAGCTGATCCATAGCTTTGAAGAGAACACTTACGGGCTCGGCATCGGACTTGGCGTGTACGATATCCACAGCCCGCGCGTTCCCGGCGTCGAGGAAATGACAGGCATGATCGACCGCGCGCTGCGGGTCCTCGATCCGAAGCTGTTCTGGATCAATCCGGACTGCGGACTGAAAACCCGAGGCATGGAAGAAACGGTGGCCTCCTTGCGCAACATGGTGGAAGCGACCAAGATCGCACGAGAAAAATATGCCGTACAAGTGTGATTTCATATGCAACGCCCATGGACCCGCAGGATTGCGGGTCTCTTTTTTTTTCGGGCGAAAAGTTCGGTACTTTAGTTTTCCCCGGTTTGTTAGTATAATTAAATAAGCAGCTAACGAAACGTATGTTTGATGCACCGCAACGCGGATCACCATGGCCCTATGCGCACGGTCCGTATTGAAAATAAGCGATTGATTTTTTCAATCCATTATGTTCTAATGAAATCACCAATTTTTTATACATTCTACTATACTAAGTGTAGTATGTTTTCTTGAATACGATATTCGCTTTTTAGAAACAATCCATCATATTAAAGGATAAAGCGGGGTATTTTCATGGAAGTCATCGACATCGCGTCACAACCTCCTTATGATTCCATGCCGATCGTGCTGATGATCGGAAAATTCGACGGAATCCATAAAGGACATCAGGCGATCCTCCAAACGGCCAACGAACTGAAAAGGGAAGGGGAAGCGCTCGCCGTCATGAGTTTTTCGGAGCATCCGTTGTGGGTGTTGAAGCAGGATGAAGCGTTCAAGCGAAAAATAACGCCTGAGGACGAGAAAATTCGCATCCTTGGGCAATTTGGCGTCGAGCGTTATTACCGGATCCGTTTTTCGAAGGAATACGCCCAAATCTCGGCGGAAGAATTCGTCATGGAGCATCTTTCAAGGCTGAACGTCAAGCGCATCGTGGTCGGCGAAGGTTTTCATTTCGGGCACGGGCAAGGGGGAGGCACGAAGGAACTCGGCGAGCTATGTGCCCGCATCGGCGCGGAAGTGACGGTGATTCCGCTCGTGACCGATAGCGGGGTAAAAATCGGCAGCTCGGAGATCCGAACCGACATTTCCGAAGGCCGCGTGGAAACGGCGTTTTCGCTTTTAGGCCGGCCTTATTCGGTTACCGGAATCGTCATACACGGCCAGAAGCTGGGCAGAAAGCTGGGTTTTCCTACTATTAATATGGGCGGGGTGGACGACTATGTTTTCCCGAAGCCCGGCGTTTACGTGGGGACGGCCGATATCCATGGCGAACCGGAAGGGAAAAGCCGGTATCACGTCCTGATCAGCGCAGGGTACCGGCCCACCGTCGATGGTCAGGGGTATTTGATCGAAGGTTACCTGCTGGATTTCTCCGGAGATTTGTATGATCGGACGGTGACGCTGACTTTCATGCATTATTTGCGCGGCGAAATCAAATTTACGGGTCTGGATGCGCTGATCGAGCAAATGAAACAGGATGAAGTGAATGCCAGAAGGTTGCTTAGCGTCGCTCCCGCCTGAATCGGCGGATCGGCCTGCTTGAAGGGAGGCGAAGCGGCATGGGGATCATAATCGTCGAAATTTGCGACGGCAGCCTGATTCAAGAGATCGAGATCGAACAAATTTTGGAGGCCGAATATCCGGAAGTGGCCGTGCTTGAAAGTACCTGCCTTTCGTTTTGCGGGATATGCGCGAGAAGGCCTTATGCGATCGTCAACGGCAAGCGGATCTTTGCCGAAACGGCCGCCGAATGCCTAGATCTCATCAGGCAGCGTATCGACCTGGAATTAGCCGTCTACGCATCCATTTAGCCATGACAATATCATTTTCGGAGATCTTAAAGCAAAGCTGTGCGAGACAAAATCTCGGCAGCTTTTTTTGCGTTTTGCGGCCATGAACATCCTCCGTGGTATCCATTAAAAGTTCAATTGACGGGAGACACAAAAACGGGTATATTATTTATATAAATTATCAGATTAGAATAATTCTAATTAAGATACAGGAGGACGCAGACATGAAAAATTACGACTATCACCACCTCGACCACGTGAAAGAACAGCAAACCTCGAAAAAAACGCTTTGGATCACCCTGCTGCTTACGTTGTTTTTTACCATCGTCGAAGTCGCCGGAGGTTTGATCTCCCATTCCTTGGCCTTGTTATCCGATTCGGCGCATATGATCTCCGACGTCTTGGCCTTGGGGTTAAGCATGGCGGCCATTTACATGGCCACGCGTAAACCGAACCGGAAATATACGTTTGGTTTTCTCCGTTTCGAGATCATCGCGTCGTTTCTGAACGGCCTGGCATTGGCCGTCATTGCATTGGGCATTTTTGTGGAAGGCATTCAGCGCATGATCCATCCGGTGGAAGTGAAGCTGCCTACGATGCTGACCATCGCGGTGATCGGTCTCATCGTCAACGTCGTCCTTACGATTGTTCTGAGCCGCAGCATGAAGGAAGAAGAGAATCTTAACGTCAAAAGCGCGCTTTGGCATTTTATCGGGGACCTGTTAAGCTCCGTCGGGATTATCGTGTCGGCCGTGCTGATTTATTTTACCGGTTATCACTTTTTGGATCCGCTCATCAGTATGGTCATCGGGGGAATCATTTTTACCGGCGGGGCCAAAATTATCCGCGAGTCTTACCTGGTGCTGATGGAATCCGTGCCCGACCAATTCGATTTGGACGCCATTCGCAGCGATATCCGCGCCCTGGAAGGCATCAATGACGTGCACGAGCTCCATTTATGGGCCGTATCCACCGATCATTATTCGCTTACTGCGCATGTGTTCATCCGGAAAGACATGCAGGCGTTCCAGGTGATCTCGGCGATCAATCAACTCCTCCTAGAAAAATACGGCATCGCACATTCGACCATTCAAATCGAACATCCGTCGATCCATGACCATGGGGAATACGGAAAGCAGTTTTTGTTGAAGCACGCGTGAGGGAAACGAATGGAGCCTAAAAAATAGATTGACGTTAAAAATGCAACGAAATACAATATAGGAAAATATGTGAAATCGCAGCTTATTATTTTTATCCCGGGTGTTTGACCGATGTCTAAAGCCGTAGATGGGCCGTTGTTCATCTGCGGCTTTTTGGTTCCCGGTCGTTCGATGATTTTTTCATGGCGCCTGACAAGCGATGATTGAAGTACCCCTTTGGGATGGAATGTCTTCAAAATGGATGACATAAAAAAAGCGGGAGGGATCGCATGCAAGCATTACCGGTAATCCGTGAAGCATTGGCCAAGCGAATCCGGCAGTCGGAAATCGACTTCACGACTTCGCGGATCCGCTCGATTGGCGAACAAGAAGGCAACCCGCAAGGGGTCGAAATCCATACCTTCGGAAATGCGGTGTCCTATTATATCCGGACGATGCCGTGGGGCGTATTTAATTCCGTCAAGGGTTTGACCGATGAGGACATGGACCGCGTGGCAGAAATCATTCAATTTTACCGCGAACGGGACCGCGCGTTCGGGTTGGATATCGATCCGGTAGGGACAAGCCCGGAGCTGCTCCGCCATTTAACCGAAAACGGGCTTGCCCATCAACATTTCCATTCCGTTTTGTACGGGCTGCCAGCCCCGGAAGCGCCTGATCTGCCTTCGGGCATTACGATCCGTCCGGTCGAAAACGAGGCGGATTTTGACGTTTACGCAGGCATTCATTGCGTCGGCTCCGGCATGGATATCGCGCATAAACATCATTTCATCCAAAACAACATCGGCTTGCTGAACCGCCCCGGCTGGAAATTGTTTATGGCGTCATGGCACGGCCGGCCTGCGGCCGTCGGCGTCATGCATTTCAGCGGCCGGACGGCCTCGTTGACCTTGGCGGCAACGCATCCCGAGTTCAGGAACAACGGACTCCAGACGTCGCTGTTGAAGTGGCGTTTGCATGAAGCCTATAAGGCCGAATGCGAGCTGGTTGCCGCCCAAGCCGCTTTCGGAAGCTCGAGCCAAAACAACATGGAGCGGGCAGGGCTGCGGATCGCATGGACGCGGGCCGTTTGGGCGCCGATCGCGGGACGCTGAATTTCAGCTTATCGATAAGCCAATCTGGGCGGATGACCATGCTTTCAAAGGCCAAGCGAATCGCTTTGATCAAGGAGTCCCGCCTTTTTGCCGGCTGATTTTGTAAAAAAGTGAAAATTTGTGCAAGCGGTACGATTCTAAAAACCGGGAACTGACACATATCGTTAGATAGTTTCAGTTCTGCATGCACAGAACATTTTTACAAATCCCCGGAGGTGAATCGATGAAAAGAAAACCGTTTTATTGGCTGCTAAGCTGCCTGATGATGATCGGGTTGTTTCCGGCGGGCGCATCGGCCCAAACGGAACCGGAATCCGTCATTTACGGGGGAGGCCCGTTTTATTCCGGCGGAACGCAGACGATGGACATCCTGAAGCAATCCGGCTTCACGACCGTCATGTTATGGACGATCCATGTTCACGGCAATGGAGATCTCTACTACAATGATCAGCTCGTCGTTTCGAACGGAGCTTACGTGGGCGATTCGGCCTGGCCGGCCCAACTCGCCACGCTCAAGCAAGCCCCGACTTCGGTGAAACGCTTGGAGATCAGCGTCGGTTCCTGGGGCGTCAGCGATTTCCAGAACATCAAAAACCTGATTGCCGCCCAGGGCACCGGTACGAACAGCATTCTGTATAAAAACTTTGCGGCCCTGAAAACCGCAACCATGGCGGATGCCGTCAGCTTCGACAACGAGGATTTGTACGACGTCAGTTCATCGGTATCGTTTGGCAGCATGCTGGCCGGCCTCGGATACAAAATCACCTTATGCCCTTATACCAACGTCAGCTACTGGAAAAGCGTCAAATCCCAGCTCGGGGCTAACGTGGACCGCATTTACTTGCAGGTGTATGACGGCGGAGCGGGGAATGATCCAGCGTACTGGAACAGCCAAATGGGCATGACCGTCATGCCGGGACTTGACAGCAAAACGTCCGGCGGCGGCCATACCCCGGGCCAAGTCGCCTCCCGCATGGCCGAATGGAAGGCGCAAGCGGGCATTCAAGGCGGATTCATCTGGTATTATGACGCGATTTTGAACAACCCAAGCGCCGGGTCGGCGGCCGATTATGCCGCTGCCATCAACAATGCGCTGTCTTCGCCTAATGCCGGGTCGTTGACGACTGGCGGAACGGTTGCGGCGAGTTCTTCCAACAGCCCGTCCGGGGAAGGGAAGGAAAAAGCGTTTGACGGCAGCAGCGCAACGAAATGGCTGATTTTCGCGAATTCCGGATGGATTCAGTACCAGTTCGGAAACAACGTTTCCCATGCAGCCGCAACGTATTCGATCACGTCCGCCAACGACTTTCCGTCAAGAGACCCGAAAAATTGGACGCTCCTCGGTTCCAACGACGGGACGAATTGGACGACGCTCGATACCCGTTCGAACGAAGCTTTCGCCAGCCGGTTTTTGACCAAAACCTATGCCATTAACCAGCCGTCCGCCTTTAAATATTACCGGCTCCACGTCACGGCGAACAACGGCGGGGCGGAGCTTCAAATCGCGGAAATCGGTTTGTATCCTTAAAATGCGCATACTCCGGCGGGACTGCTGCGGCATTCCGCCGGAGTTTTTATTGAGGCTCGAACGTAGTTCGATATATTTGTTATATCTTATATTTACATATGGCCGCTTTTCTTTTATCATTAGTCCATTATTGCATGTATGCCGTTCCCGTTTTCAGAGTGCGGCCGCTCGCGCAATCGGCTTGGAGGTTAAGCGGAGTGGAGAAACGTTTGAAAAAAACGAATAGCAGGTATGTCATTCAATTGGTGACCATTTTTTTAGGTTTTATTATCTTTGGATTTTCGGAAAACATCAAAGGGCCGGCCATTCCCCGGATTCAGATCGACTTTATGCTGGACGAATCCCAGATCGGCACTTTGTTGTCGCTGAACGCGCTTGGATATTTGATCGCCTGTTCGTTTACTAATGCGTTGACGCGATGGTGGGGGATTAAAATCGTCAGCAGCCTTTCCTTTGGCGCGATGATTCTTTCAGGCGTATTCATTTATTTGTCCCGCAGTTACCCGGCCTTTTCGGCTTCGTATTTCTTCATGTATATCGGCAACGGCATGCTTGAGATTGCGCTGGCCATTCTGGGGGCGAGAATTTTCGTGAAAAACACTGGAACGATGATGAATTTGGCTCACGGATTTTATGGGCTCAGCTCGACCGTGGCTCCCATGATCGCAACCGGTTTCATGTCGGCAAGCCTTTTCGGCCATCCCCTGGATTGGCGCGGCATGTATCTCTTTATGCTGTCGCTTTCCGTTTTGCCGATGATATTTGCTTTGTGCGGGACGTTTCCCGGCGATCAGCTGTCCCATGAGGACCGGGTTCCGTTAAAAACGCTGCTGCGGGACCGGGTGTTATGGTTCACGGTGCTGATCCTTTCGTTTGGCGTCGTCTCGGAGCTGGCGGTCGGCGGCTGGCTGGTCAATTTTCTTGAGAAGGCATACGGCTGGGAGCCGGTCAAAGCCTCGGGCATGCTGTCCGGGTTCTTTTTATGTTTTACGCTGGCGAGGCTGCTTTTGGGACCGGTTACCGATAAAATCGGCTTCACGTTATCGCTGGTTATTTTTCCGGCGTTTTCGGCCGTTTGCACGTTTGCGGCGATCGCGGGCGGGGAGTCTTTTGCGTTTTTGTTCGCCGCGGCGGGCATTGGGGTGGCGATGATTTATCCAACGGTGATGGCTTTTATCGCCAAGAGGTTTCCGGGAGGCAGCGATACCGCAATTACCTTTACGGTTACGCTGATGGGCATCGGCAGCGTGATCGGCAATTACCTGATCGGAGGCGTGATCGAAAGCGCCAAAGCGATCTTTGGAGGCGAAACCGAAACCGGATTGTTGCGCGGTTTGCAGGCCGGATACGGGTTTATCGGGCTGTGCGCGGCCGTCTGCGCCGTTTGCAGCGCAGTTTTGTATCGGTTTTTAAAGAAAAGAAACGAGCTGATTTAATGCAGGCAGTTGTCCCCGAGATTCCGGGGGCTTTTTTCGTACCGGCCCGTCCATGGGTGCCAAGCGTCTCTTTCCGCTAACAGGCGCAACAAGTCTATTGTCTATATAAGCATATGCTTATATAATGATGAAGTTCATCAATGAATCGAGGATGTGAGGAGATGCCAAAAACAGTGTCCGACGAAGCGGGCGGGATCGCCCAAATTCTGAAGCTGCTGGGTGATCCGACCCGGCTTACGATCATCAAACTGCTTCAATACAGGGAATGCTGCGTATGCGAGCTGGTCGAATTTTTTGAAGTGAGCCAGCCTGCGATCAGCCAGCATCTAAGGAAATTAAAGGATGCGGGGCTTTTAAAGGAAAGAAAGGCAGGGCAGTGGGTCCACTACGCTTGGAATCCCCAAAGCAGGCATCATGCGCTTGTTGCGGACATCATGGCCCATGTGCCGGCTCAAGACCAGGAATTCAAGGCGTTAGAAGATCAAGGGATCACGCCTAATTGTTGTTAATTGGAGGGTATACTTTTGCTATCAGTCATTCTAGCCGTCATCATTTTTCTCATTACGCTTACGTTTGTCATTTGGCAGCCCAAAAATCTGTCCATCGGCTGGTCGGCCTGCGGCGGGGCGGTTTTGGCGCTGCTTTTTGGCGTAGTCACGTTCGGGGACGTGTGGGACGTCACCCAGATCGTCTGGAACGCGACGCTGACGTTTATCGCGATCATCATTATTTCGCTGGTTCTGGACAGCATCGGTTTTTTCGAGTGGGCTGCGCTGCATATGGCGCGGGCCGCCCGAGGCAACGGCATTCGGATGTTCGTATACGTGACCGTTCTCGGAGCCGTCGTATCGGCATTTTTCGCCAATGACGGAGCCGCCCTGATCCTTACGCCGATCGTTCTTGCGATGGTCCGGGCGCTTCGTTTCGACGAGAAAAAAGTGTTTCCGTTTATCATCGCCTGCGGCTTCATTGCGGATACGACCTCGTTGCCGCTTGTCGTCAGCAATCTGGTCAATATCGTGTCGGCGGATTTTTTCGGAATCACGTTTATGGAATATGCCGGCCGCATGATCGTTCCGGACCTGTTTGCGCTGGGCGCCAGCATGCTGGTGCTGTATTTGTTTTTCCGGAGAAGCATCCCCAAGAAGTATGATTTGGCATATGTTAAAACGCCATCCGACGCGATCAAGGATCCGGTGATGTTCCGATGGTCGTGGATCGTGTTGGGCGTGCTGCTCGTCGGTTATTTTGTCAGCGAATTTTTGGACATGCCGGTATGCATCATTGCGGGAATCATTGCGGTATTCTTTTTGCTGATGGCGCGGAAAAGCCCGATGGTTCCCGTAAAGGACGTCATCAAAGGGGCGCCGTGGGCCATCGTGTTTTTTTCGATCGGGATGTACGTCGTCGTTTACGGACTCAGAAACGCCGGGTTGACCGATTGGCTTGCCGAATTGATCCGGGCTGCGGCCAACCAAGGCATGTTTGTCTCGACGATCTCGATGGGATTCCTATCGGCATTTCTGTCCTCGGTGATGAACAATTTGCCGACGGTCATGATCGACGCGTTGGCCATCCATGCGGTTCACGCCACGGACGCGGTCAAAGAAGCGCTGGTATACGCGAACGTCATCGGTTCGGATCTCGGACCGAAAATCACGCCGATCGGCTCGCTGGCTACGCTGCTGTGGCTTCACGTGCTCGGCACCAAAGGCGTTAAAATCTCTTGGGGGACCTACTTCAAAACGGGGATTATCCTGACCATCCCGACCTTATTCATCACGCTTGTCGGGCTTTATCTGTGGTTGATGGTGGTTTAAATCCATTCAAAAAGGAGAAAACATGATGAGGAAAAAATCCATTTATTTTTTATGCACCGGCAATTCATGCCGAAGCCAGATGGCGGAGGGTTGGGCCAAAACCTATTTGGGGGACAAGTGGCAGGTCAGCAGCGCCGGCATTGAGGCACATGGCCTTAACCCGCTAGCAGTCAAAGCCATGATGGAAGTGGGTATCGATATCTCGGGTCAAACCTCGAATGTTATCGATCCCGTACGTTTGAAGGAAGCGGACCTGGTGGTTACCTTATGTGGCGATGCTTTTGATCGCTGCCCGGTGACGCCGCCTCATGTTCGACGCGAACATTGGGGATTTGATGATCCTGCCAAAGCTCAGGGGACGGATCAAGAAAAATGGGCCGTATTTCAGCGAGTACGCGACCAGATTGGGGAACGCATCAAAACATTCTCTGAGACCGGGGAATGAGGACTTAAGAAACACCGGCCGATGCCATCAAGCGGAACGCCGGAAACATTCCCGCGGTCGAAAAAAGGAAGAAAGACATTTGGCATTTAATATTCCCTTGAAGGAATATTCCCGTTGTGATACATTAAGTTCAGAGAATGTTGCAAAGAAAGGAAGCGGGTTCAGTGAACAACACGAATGTATTCAGCGCACTAGCCGAACCCAACCGGTTTCAAATCGTCGAACTGCTCCGGCGCGGCCCCTTGACCGTCGGGGAGATCAGCGAACGTCTTGCCATACGGCAGCCGCAAGCCTCGAAGCACCTCCGCGTGCTTCTTGAAGCAGGGGTCGTCGAAGTCCATGCGGAAGCGAACCGCCGGTTTTACGGTTTGCGCCGGGAGCCCTTTCAAGAGATGGAGGATTGGCTGAAATCGATCACCGAGGTCTGGGAGGAACGGTTGGATCGGCTGGAGCAATATTTGCAGGTCATGAAGGAGAATCAGAAACAACGTCCCGAATAGGGAACACCTGAGACAATGGAGGATTGGGCTAACGGGGTGGAAACGGAGCACACGTACAGGACCGGGAAATCGCATTCAACCGCACTTATGATGCGCCGCGCGAATTGGTGTGGCAGGCATGGACGGTAACCGGGCATCTGGTTTGCTGGTGGGGCCCTGTCCCGTTGGTCGGTTGACTTCGTTTTTTGAAAGGATGTAGGGAAATGCAGCATGGGAACGGTTCCGAGCTTTCGGATGACCTTTTCGAGCTTTTAAACGGCGAACATCTCGAACGGAAACAGCACGAGGCGATGTTTTTGATGACCGTAACCGAAGACGGATGGCCGCACAACGCCATGGTCAGCGTCGGCGAAGTCGTCGCCATTGATAAAAAAACGCTGCGGATCGCATTGTGGCCGGAAACGAACACGACCCAAAATTGCATCCGGCGCGGCAAGGCCGTTCTCGTCGCCGTCTATAAAGGCAAGGTGAATTACGTAAGGCTTTCGCTTCATCACATCGGCATATTGGAAGGCGCAAAACATCCGTTGGAACGGTTTTCGGCCGCCGTCGAATCGTTTAAAGAGGATCAGGCCAAATATGCGGACATTACCTCGGGCATTCAAATCCGGTTGAAGCATGAAGGCGAAGTGCTCGAGCGTTGGAACGAAACGGTAAAGGAAACCAAGCGTTAAGCGGGCCGTCCCGCAAGCGCCAAGGCATTCGACAGGGAAATTTGATCCATCGCGCGAAAAATTCAAAAAACATATTTACCTTCAAACGATTTTTTTATATTATTAACGTAATATCTAATGAAGCGTCATATCAAATGCGATGAAGAGAAGAGTAGATAAGCCGATTCTTTCCCAGAGAGCTCCGTCCGCTGAAAAGGAGCAAAGAAGCGTTTATTGAACAAAGCCTCCGAGCAGCACATTGGAACCGCAAGCCGCGGGGATAGTGTGCCAGGTGCTCCTGTTACAGAGCTAGAGTATATGCATGGTTTGCATGCCGTACTTGAAGAGGCCAATATGGCGACATATTGGCGAATTTGGGGTGGTACCACGAGTGTTCGAATCTCGTCCCTAAGACTACGGTCTTGGGGGTGGGATTTTTTATTGTATCAAGCATTCATACAGGTCATGTACGCCATGTACGCGGCAAAGATGCATTGAATAGTTATTGAGTAAGGGAACTACGCAACAATACGAGTCCGGTACACGGACGATCCAAACAAACCTGAAGCCAGATGACACAATCGAAAGGAATTGAAAATTTATGTCTGAAAAACTTAAAGCGGGTATTGTCGGAGGAACGGGAATGGTTGGCCAGCGTTTTGTGCAGCTGCTGGATCAACATCCTTGGTTTGAAGTGACTGCGATTGCGGCGAGCAAAAACTCGGCGGGCAAAACGTACGAGGAATCCGTGCTGGGCAGATGGAAAATGGCCGGTCCCATTCCGGAGCCGGTCAAAACAATCCTCGTGCAGGATGCTTCGCAGGTGGAGGAATTCGCTTCGCAGGTCGATTTTATTTTCTGCGCGGTGGATATGAGCAAGGATCAAATCAAAGCGCTGGAGGAAGCCTACGCCAAGACGGGAACTCCGGTCATTTCCAATAACTCGGCCCATCGCTGGACGCCTGACGTTCCGATGGTCATTCCGGAGATCAACCCGGACCATATCGGCGTGATTGAAGCGCAAAGAAAACGTCTGGGCACCAAAACCGGTTTTATCGCGGTAAAACCGAACTGCTCCATTCAGAGCTACGTGCCGGCGCTTCATGCCTTGCTTGATTTCAAACCGGAAAAAGTGGTCGCATCGACGTATCAAGCCATCTCCGGCGCAGGCAAAAACTTTACCGATTGGCCGGAAATGCTCGACAACGTGATCCCTTACATCGGGGGCGAGGAGGAAAAAAGCGAGCAGGAGCCGCTGCGCATTTGGGGCAGCCTTCAAAACGGCGAAATCGTCAAAGCAAGCTCGCCGCTCATTACGACCCAATGTATCCGCGTTCCGGTCACGGACGGACATTTGGCCACCGTCTTCGTCTCCTTTGAAAACAAACCGTCGAAAGAGGAAATCATCACGCGCTGGCGCGAGTTCAAAGGCCGTCCGCAGGAGCTTGGCCTCCCGAGCGCGCCGCAGCAGTTCATCACGTATTTTGAAGAAGAAAACCGTCCGCAGACGAAGCTGGACCGCGACATCGAACGCGGCATGGGCGTTTCGGTGGGCAGACTTCGCGAGGATTCCATTTACGATTACAAATTCGTCGGCCTTTCGCACAACACGCTCCGCGGAGCGGCAGGCGGCGCCGTACTGATTGCCGAATTGCTGAAAGCGGAAGGGTATATTCAAGCAAAATAGATGCATAAAAAAGCAGCAGGCATCCTGATTTCAGGAGCTTGCTGCTTTTTTATTCCCACCGATGCTTTTTTTCTTTGAACGTGACGTCCCACAGCTTTTGATCGCTTTCAAGGGTAATCGTCAGCTCATCGACTTTTTCGAGCGGAAGTTCAAACTTGATGATTTGACCGTTTTCCCATTCGGCCGACTCGTTTAGGATTTCGATGCCGTCGGCGAAAATGGTTAGTTTGCCGCTGCCGGATCCATCGGGGATGCCGTAATGACCGGCAAGGATCACTTCTTTTTTTCCAAAATGATACGTATAGGTTTCGGTATGTTTGTCATGGATTGCGTATAGGTTTATGGCGGGGGTGACGGTTTTGCCGCCAATCGAAAAAGGCGGGGATGCCTTTGGGGCGGACGCCTTTCCGTTCGCTTCCTGCAGTTCCGTTAAAGCGATGGCCGGGCCGTCTACTTTGGCGAATGTCGCGCGAACCGCCTCCGAAAGGCCCAAAACGCCTACGATCAGAACCACCGCCGACAACCCGGTCCTGATGAGCTTGCTCCACGTTTTGGCCGAACGAAATCCGAGTTTGCTCGCCCCGTAACCGATGGCGGCCCCCATCGTATTTTGGATTGCGTCATTGATGTCGAAGCTTCCGAGCAGCGTAAGCGCCTGCAGCGTCTCGAGCAATAAGATAGCGGCGAAAAACATAGAAACAAACGGGATGAACTTTAGGCGAAACAGCAACGGAATCAAGATCCCGAAAGGGATAAACGCCGTCAGATTGCCGAAGTCGAACAACCACAGCATAAAAAAATCCAGATCTGAAGCCCTCGGGAATCGTAAGCTGAACACGCTGTCCGGTACCCATATAAACGTAAATTCATCCATGCGCCGTGCCGCGTCGATCCGGCCGAAACCGAGAAACATGAAATACAGAATGATCATTGCATATAAAATGGTAATGGAGAGAATGATCTTTCGCTTTTTGGTTTCCATATGTGCTCCTTTGCAGTATGTCGATGTTGATATCGGTATTTCCAAGTATAAGCATCGCGCCTGCAAAAACCTATCGGTTTAACTTACACGAATCTTACGGGTTCGAAAGGTTTGAAGAGCCCAATCCTTTCGCGAAGATCTCTGTATGGACATGGACTAGCCGATCCGGCGAGTACAGCGAATGACATGATGTGTACGAAATGAATATGAACCTATAGCAAATGATACGGCGCCATCGTGCGCACTTGAAAAACCGCGATCGATCGCGGTTTTTTCTTTTGCAAACATGGGTCGTCCGGTTGGTCACATTTCTAAATGACAACAAAAACATGATCTTAAACGGTAATTATTTATTGTAAAACGATAAATAATATGCTAAATTCAAGTTGATAATCAATGAGTGAGGTGCTTTTTATGCAACGGGTGTCAACGCTTTTTTTGAAAATAGCCCTGTTTTTCATTGGAGTTCCGATCCTTGCCTTGTGCATCTTTTTGGTGCCTGAGTTAGGGAAGCTTGCGGCGGAGTTGCTTCCGGAATTCGCACTCGTCAAATATCTGGTTTTCGCCGTCTTTTACGCGTCGGCCATTCCTTTTTACATTGCTTTGTACCAAGCCTTCAAGCTTTTGCAGTACATCGATCAAAGCAAGGCGTTCTCCGATTTGGCCGTCATGGCTCTAAAGAACATCAAACGCTGCGCCATCGCCATCAGTATTTTGCACGTGCTGGTCCTGCCGCTGTTTTATCTCTTTGCGGAGAAGGACGACGCCCCGGGCGTAATCTTCGTCGGCTTGGTGGTTCCTTTCGCTTCCATGGTCATTGCGGTGTTTGCGGCCGTGCTTCAAAAATTGCTGAAAGAAGCGATCGACATCAAATCTGAAAATGATTTAACGGTCTGAGGTGAAAACAATGGCAATCATCATCAATATTGACGTCATGCTGGCCAAAAGGAAAATGAGCGTCACGGAACTGTCGGAGAGGGTCGGGATCACGATGGCCAACCTTTCGATATTGAAAAACGGGAAGGCAAAAGCGATTCGTTTATCCACTTTGGAGGCGATTTGCAAGGCTTTGGACTGTCAGCCAGGAGATATTCTGGAATACCGGAGCGACGAAGACTCCCGTGATTCATCCAAAGGAGATTTTTAAACTCACGCATGGGGGGACGAATTTTGAGAGCACTAAAGCAACTCGTCCGTTTCGGTTGGGAGCAGGCCCTTTCATGTTTGTTTCCCGTCGTTATTTTCGCCTCTTTGGCTCTTACGCAGATCATTCCGCTTCCCTTCCTGCCGCGGTATGACTGGCTGCTCATCATCTGTCTTTTGATGCAGTGGTGGATGGTCCGTTCGGGGCTTGAAACGCGGGATGAACTGAAAGTCATCACCTTGTTCCACCTGATCGGCTTGGCCCTGGAGCTTTTTAAGGTACATATGGGCTCGTGGTCCTATCCGGAGGAAGGATATTTCAAAATTTACGGAGTGCCTTTGTACAGCGGATTCATGTACGCAAGCGTAGCGAGTTATCTTTGCCAGGCATGGAGAAGGCTGAAGGTTGAACTGGTCCGGTGGCCTCCGTTTATGGCGGTTGTATCCCTGGCGGCGGCGATATATTTGAATTTTTTCACCCACCATTATTGGATTGACGTTCGTTGGTGGTTGTCGGGACTGGTCATCGTCGTCTTTTGGAAATCCTGGGTCGTTTACGAGGTCAATGGAACCCGTTACCGGATGCCGCTCGCGCTTTCCTTCGTGCTGATCGGATTTTTTATATGGATCGCCGAAAATATCGCAACGTTTTTTGGAGCTTGGAAATATCCGAATCAGGCGGAAGCGTGGAGTTTGGTCCATCTCGGGAAGGTGAGTTCATGGCTTTTGTTGGTGATCGTTAGCTTTTTGATCGTAGCGACGTTAAAGCAGGTGAAGGGGAATCAACCCGCCGGGACGGATGCCGCTCCATTGTTGAAACGCCATGGCCATTCTTTTAAAAAGTCCGATTCTTGACTTGTTCCAAACGTCAGTATCCAGGTTCAGGAAGATGTGATATGGTGGTAGAGAATGACAGCAAACATGAAAATGGGGAGGATGCCAATTGAACCGAATGACCCTCGAAGTTCGCGGCAACGACGGGACCGTCAAGGCAGCCGGCTCGGATGACGGCCAAGCCCAACTCGTATATTCGGGTGCCTATCAGCCAGGGGACGAAATCATTTTACGAAGCGAATCGAAAAACGTTTATCTCATCCTTCAGCTTGACGATGCCATGGGGCCGGCTTTCGTCTATTTAGCAGAAACCGAATACCGCTTTGCCGTACCGTTTGGCGAAAAAAAGTTTTCCTATTCCCCGAAAGCCTTTTCGGGCGAATTGCATGTGTTGACCGCGCGCTTGGCAACGGAAGATGAAATCGGCGCTTACAAGGATGTAGCGCTCAATGTGTACGACCAGCATGAAAACAATGCGTGTTTCCCGCATGCTTGCGCCAACGTGGAAACGCGCGGCGAATCCGTGTTTGCGGCCCGAAACGTGATTAATGGCAACGGCGTGAACTTCTCGCACGGAAAGTGGCCGTTCGAATCCTGGGGGATCAACCAGCGGCCGGATGCGGAGCTTACCGTCCATTTTGGCAGGCTCGTCGATATCGATAAGGTCGCGTTAACGATCCGGGCCGATTTCCCGCATGACAGTTATTGGGAGCGGGCTACGTTGGCATTTTCGGACGGAAGCTGGCATACGGCGGATTTGATCAAAACCCATAAGAAGCAAACGATCGTTTTGGAGCCGCGCAACGTGGAATGGGTCACGTTAAAAGAACTGATAAAAGCAGAAGATCCGTCCCCGTTCCCGGCGCTGAGCCAGATTGAAATTTTCGGCCGCGAAGGGGCAAAACGCGAATAGCGAATATTGGCTTTGCGCATAGTAAAGGGCGTACCGATCAAGCAAGGAGGCCTTTTCGCATGAATGTTCAAAGGGCAAAAGAAATCGCTGCGTCTCCCGTCATGGCGAACGTGCTGTGCGAAGGCACGCAGATCTACATCCAGCACGTAAACGAGCAAACGGAAACGGCCCGCATCTATCCGCTCGGCAATCCGGAAGAGGAACGGGAAGTGCCGTTATATTCGTTATCGGAGCAAAATGGAGCGCTGGAATAAAAACGCGATACCAACCTGCAATATCCCGGCGCGAAACAGCGTGTAAGGAACCTTCAGCGGTTCGGGGAAATGCCCGGCGTCGGCCATAGCTGCAATGAAATCCCCTGTCGGATGAATCCGGCGGGGGATTTTTTTTGACGCGTTTTTGTCGAATAAATTTGAAGTTAGAAAAGGAAATGGGCGGATCGCGAAGAAATGAGTTAATTGGTTGTAGATGATTTGGCAAGGGATGACATCATTTCGATAAAAATGAGGTGCGACTGTTGGATATGGTACTGGACAGCAGAAAGTATTGGGTGGAGACGCTGTGCCGCATTGCGGACCCGGTTTTGAATGCGCTTTCCGAAAAACGGTTGAAAGCCGTAATGCCGATTAAAGGGGATCCTTCGCGGATTCGGTATATGCATTTGGAGGCGCTTGGCCGATTGCTGGCCGGCATGGCTCCTTGGCTGGAATCGGGCGCACGGTCGGGAGAGGAAGGGGAGCTGCGCGGGCGGTACGCGGCGTTGGCGCGGATGGCGATCGATGCCGGGACGGATCCGGATTCCCCGGATTACGTCAACTTGACCGAAGGCGAGCAGCCGCTGGTCGACATCGCGTTTCTGGCCCAGGCGATTCTGCGTGCGCCTAACGAGCTGTGGGATCAGCTGGACGCCCGAGTCCAACGAAATGTGGCGCAAGCTTTGTATGCGCTTCGGCGAGTCAGGCCTTTTTACAACAACTGGCTGTTGTTTGCGGCGACGGTGGAGGCATGTTTGTTCCGGATCGGCGAGCAGTGGGACCCGATGCGGATCGACTACGCGCTAAAGCAGCATGAACATTGGTACGTGGGCGACGGGCTGTATTCGGACGGGGAGGAGTTCGCATGGGACTATTACAACGGGTTCGTCATTCATCCGATGCTGCTTGATATTCTGGAAACGGTCGGCGATCAATACGGGGATTGGGCTGCCCGGAAGGAAATAGCCGTTCAGAGAACAAAAAGGTATGCGGCGATCCAGGAAAGGTTGATTTCGCCGGAAGGGACGTTTCCTCCGATCGGCCGATCGCTGGCGTACCGTTTCGGCGCTTTTCAGCCGTTAAGCCATATGGCGCTCCGCGGCGAACTTCCCGACAAGCTTGCCCCGTCCCAAGTGCGCTGCGCATTGACGGCGGTCATGCGGCGAATGGCGGAAGCCCCGGGTTTTTATGACGAACAGGGGTGGCTGAACATCGGCTTTTGCGGCGACCAGCCGGAAATCGGCGAGTTATACATTTCGACAGGAAGCGTATATCTTTGTTCCCTTGTCTTTTTGCCGCTGGGGCTCCCGGCGGAGTCTCCGTTCTGGAGCGATCCGGACCAGGATTGGACCTCGCGCCGGGCATGGTCGGGACGTTCTTTTCCGATCGATAAAAGCTTGTAGGCGGCCGGGAAAGGGGAGGAAAATTCATGTATAACGAAACGATAACGATTCCTTTATTGCCCGGTGAATGTTGGTGGGGCGGGGCCGTTCAGGACGGGACGCATATGCCTTTCGGCGCGCTGCCGCATCGGCGCGATCTGTCGGGGGACCTGGCGTACAATCAAGGGAATCCGCTGCTTCTTTCAAACAAAGGGAGGTACGTCTGGTCGGATGAGCCCTTCCGTTTTGCGTTGGCCGAAGGCCAATTAACCATTGAAGGGGAGAAGGGAACATTGACGTTCGGAGCGGACGGAGGGAACTTGCGCGGCGCGTTCCTTCAGGCCTCCCGAAACCATTTCCCGCCATCCGGAACGTATCCGGACATCCAGTTTTTTAACGTTCCCCAGTACAACACCTGGATGGAAATGAGCTACGAGCCGACACAGGAGAAGGTGATAGCCTATGCGGAGGCGATCCTTGAACACGGGCTTCCGCCGGGGATTCTGATGATCGACGACAATTGGCATGAAGATTACGGAACGCTTGAATTCCACCCGGGCCGTTTCCCCGATCCGAGAGGCATGATCGACCGGCTCCATGAGCTCGGATTCCGCATCATGCTGTGGGTGTGCCCCTTTATCAGCCCGGACGGCGAGGTGTTCCGCATGCTCCGGCAGCGGGGGTATTTGCTGCGGGATTCCGCAGGAAGCCCGATCGTCAGAGAATGGTGGAACGGGTACAGCGCCGTTTTGGACGGATCGCATCCCGAAGCCGTCGATTGGTTTACTGGCGAACTGGACCGGCTTATCCATATTTACGGGGTAGACGGTTTTAAATTGGACGCGGGAGATCCCCAATATTACCGTGCCGATGATGTCAGCGCTCAGCCGATGACGCCGAACGGCCAATGCGAGGCTTGGGCCCGCATCGGATTGCGGTATGCCTTCAACGAATACCGGGCTTGCTGGAAATGCGCAGGGCAGCCGTTGGTGCAGCGGCTCAGCGACAAAAACCACAGCTGGGGAAACGACGGCCTGGCCAGCTTGATTCCGAACGGTCTGGCGCAGGGGCTTGCGGGGTATGCGTTTCATTGCCCGGACATGGTCGGCGGCGGGCAGTACGGGGACTTGATCCGGCCTGATTTTGAAGTCGATGCCGAGCTGTTCGTCCGTTACGCCCAGTGTTCGGCGTTGTTCCCGATGATGCAATTTTCTACCGCTCCGTGGAGGGTGCTGGATGAAACACATCTGAAGCATTGCATTGCAGCGGCGCATTTGCACTGCCGAATGGGAGAGGAAATCGCGGCTTTGGCCAAGTCCGCCGCAGCAACGGGAGAACCGATCATGAGGCATTTGGCCTATGTGTTTCCCGAAGAAGGATATGAGCAGGTAAACGATCAATTTATGCTGGGGGACGACATTTTGGTGGCTCCGGTAGTCAAAAAGGGCGCGGTAACGCGTAAAATAGTCTTCCCGTCCGGAACGTGGCAGGGGGATGACGGCAGCATCGTCATCGGACCGTGCGAACGGGAAGTTGCCGCACCGCTGTCGAGGCTTCCGTGGTACCGAAAGCAATAAACTGCCAAAAAAAGCAGTCCAGCCGCTTGATCTTCAAGCGCTGGACTGCCGATTGATTATGCCCCGGTCTATAACTCCTTATATCCGTGATAGAAAAACAAACTTACGGCGTTCGAATGAATTGGCGGCCGATCCACAACATGCCGATGCTGATCGCCAAGAAATAAAGCGGCATTGCCAGCAGCGAACCGTTATGCAAAAGGCTCATTCCCCACGTCGCCAAACTGACAAGCAAATAATATCCCAAACTGAATACGGCACCGGCGGTACCGATCACGTCCTTAAAATCCGCAAGCGCAAGGCTCAGGCAATTGGGCAGGGCAATGCCGGCCCCGGTCAACAACACAAACATCGCGACGATGATGCCGATCATAACCACAATGTCTGACAGCATCGACAAGCTGCTTGCGATCGTTAACAGAATCGCACCTATTGTCATGACGAGGCAGCCCAGATGAATGATCTTTTCGGGAGCGCGGGTGAGCAGCCATCGCTTGGAGATTATGGCACCCAAGACGGAGGCCAAAGCGACAAAAATGCCCAAACATCCATACACTCCCGGCGAAAGGCGAAAACGTTCGATGAACAGGAAGGGGGCCTCGGCATAGTAGCTGAATAAAACCCCGTTGATTCCGCCGATCAAGGCGCCGAACGCAATTACCCGCGGCAACGACAGCATCTTTTTGACGACAGGCCAAATAGCGGCTTTTCTCCTTATGGACGCATCCGCCGTTTCCGGCAGTTTCACGTAAGCATATGCAAACAGCAAGCAGCTCATGGTCACAAGCGAAAAAAAGACGGTTTCAAAACCGAACGCTTGGTCGATCCACCCGCCGATCAGCGGCCCGACTGCAGGCGTAAAGGCGATGACGGCTGATATTTGGGCGAACATCCCATGCCTTTTTTCTTCCGGAACGCTTTCGCGAAGCATCGTTTGCGTGATGACCGACCCCGTTGCCGCGCCGAATGCCTGAATGAACCGGCCGATCAGAAGCAAGGCAATGGATTCCGAGAAAAAGCACAATAAACTGCCGGCTCCGTAGACGACAAGGCCGCCGAGCATGGCCGGTCTGCGCCCGATCAGGTCGGATAACCATCCGAAGCCGAAAACGCCCAGCGCAAAACCGATAAAATATATGCTTAAAGTGAACTGGACGGAGCTGTTGGAAACGCCAAACGCTGCGGAGATATCCGGAAGCGATGGCGTATAGACGGTTTCGCTGATTTGCGGAAACGCTACAAGAACAATCATCAACAGTAATGACGGTGCTGCGTATGTTTTCATTTTATGTTAGCCCTCCTACAAGCTAAAGCTGATATTCCGATTCGACAAGAATAAGAGCCTAGCTAGGGAAAAGGGGGCATCATGATGGCGATACGGCTGTAAATCGACATGCTTCAAAAACCTTTCCTCAAAATAAAGTAGGAGGGGTTAAGCCTAAGAGACAAACTCCGGATAGAGTATCATTAAGAAGACCTGGAGTCAATCAATGGCGACTATTTCAGTGACGGCGGCCGGCAGCACTAGTTTGTGATGAAAAAAGCCGGGTACTATAATAAAAAAGGTAAGGATCATAGAATCGGCCATCTTGGCGATCATAATCTCATATACATCATGCTAAAACGCAGGAGGCTAAGCCATGTTAGGTGTCACGGTCAATCGATTGGACGAGCGTCGTTCGCTCGAAGTGAAAGAAGTGGAAGTTCCGCGTCCGGCTGCGGGCGAACTGCTGATTCAAGTGCATGCTGCAGCGGTCAACCGGACCGATATCGTTAACCGGCAGGGGAAGGCGGGTTATATGACCCATCCCATTTTAGGCGTTGAAGTCGCCGGAACGGTCACAGAGGCCAGCGGCGATACCGGATTTAAAGCCGGCGACCGCGTCATGGGGTTGGTCAATGGGGGAGGTTATGCGGAATATGCCGTTATGCCCGCGGATCGGGCGATGAAAATTCCGGAATCCTTCACGTTCGCGGAAGCGGCGGCGATCCCGGAGGTGTTCCTGACGGCTTATCAAACGTTGTTCTGGATCGGAAAGCTCCGGGAAAACGAATCGGTATTAATTCATGCCGGCGCAAGCGGGGTGGGCACGGCGGCGATTCAACTCGCAAAAAAGCTGCGCAACGCCAAAGTCATCGTGACGGCCGGCAGCCGGCAAAAGCTTGATTTTTGCCAAAAGCTCGGTGCCGACGTCCTTATCAACTATAAAGAGCAAAACTTCGACGAGGAAGTGCTGAAGGCCACGGAGGGCCAAGGGGTCGATGTCATCCTCGATTTCGTCGGAGCGGATTACTGGACCCGAAATTTGAACAGCATCAAAAAAGGCGGCCGCTGGGTGCTGATCGGCATTTTGGGAGGCAGCACCGTCGAGAAGGTGGACTTGTTTCCGCTGATGTCCAAAATGATCGAGATAACGGGAACGCTGCTGACGCCGCGGGATGACAATTACAAAGCCCGTTTGACGCGGGATTTTTACCAGGCGGTGCTGCCTTATTTCGAAAAAAGGGAGATTCTGCCCGTCGTCGATACGTCCTTTCCTTTGGAAAAAGCGGAGGAAGCGCACGAGCATATGCTGGGCAACCGGAATATCGGGAAAATCATCCTGGACGTGAATACACGGTAAAGATCGGAACATGTTGAAAACAGGAGGACAGCCCCGTAAGCGCGGGTTATCCTCCTGTTTTTTCTTTCGAATCTGAAGTTTGTTTACCTTAAGCCCGGTCTTTTTTGTCCTGAAGCAGCTCCAAAAACGCCCGCGCGGCCAACGACGGGGTCAGGGCTTTCGGGACCGCGATGCCGATCCGCCGGTCGGGCAAGGGGGTTTCCGTGACAAGTTCCAGCAGGGAACCGTCCGCGATATCGGAAGCGACAAACGTTCGGGGCAAAAAAGCAACCCCGTACCCGCGCCTTGCAAACTCGGCCAGCATGTCCAAATTGGTTAACTCGAAATCGGCTTCCGCTTCGAATCCCTGAGATCGAAACCATCCTTCGATAAAAGAGCGGGTCGAACTGTCGGGAGATAACATCAACAAAGGAAGCTTGGTTAGCGTTGCCGCCGATAGAGGCTGCCTGGCCCAATCGGCAAAGGCGGTTCCTGCCACCGCGCAATACGGGGACGCTTGGGTGGAATGGATCATGATCTCGTCGTCCGAAATCGGGAGATGGACGAACCCGAGATCGAGCGAACCGTTTTTCAGGCGCTCCAATATCCGGCTCGTTTTTTCCTGGGACATCTGGATTCGCACATGCGGATATCGGGCATGGTAAACGTCGAGCGACGGCAGGAGGAAATCCTTGATGATCGCTCCGTTTGCGCCGATGCGCAGCCTTCCTTCGCTGAAGCCCTTCAGCTTCTTCATGTGCCGTTCCGCGGAATCCAGTTCCGCAAAAGCCTGTCTCACGTGCAGGTACAAGGCATGGCCTTCCTGGGTCAGCCGCACGCCCTTCGACAGCCGGTCGAACAAAGCGACCCCGAGCGCATCTTCCAGCTGCTTGATGGCGTAACTAACGGAAGGCTGCGTCATATGCAAGGTTTGAGCCGCTTTGGTAAGGTTGGAATGTTCCGCAGCATGAAGGAAAATGCGGTACCATTCGGTATTGATGACCATTTGATATCAATCCTCTCTATGTCAAACAGGGAAAATTGCAATTTCATTTATTTCAAATATAACGCTAAACTATATAAAAAGGAATCCCAACAACATGGAGGAATCGATATGGCAGGAAGCACGTTTGGAGAACGATTAAAAATGACCACGTTCGGAGAATCCCATGGGGAGGCGGTAGGCGTCATCGTGGAAGGCGTTACGCCGGGGGTTGAGCTGGACGAAGCATACATTCAGGTTCAGATGGACCGGAGAAAGCCGGGGCAATCCTCCGTTACGACGCCGCGCAAGGAATATGACAAAATCCGGATCGTATCGGGAATATTCGAGGGACGCACGACCGGCACGCCGCTGTGCATTTTGTTGAACAACACGGACATGCGCCCTTCGGCGTACGATGACATCAAATCCATGTACAGACCGGGACATGCGGATTTCACCTACGACAAAAAATACGGGATCCGCGACTACCGCGGCAGCGGCAGAGCTTCGGGCAGAGAAACGGCAGGCCGGGTGGCCGCGGGCGCCGTGGCGCGGAAATTGCTGGAACGTCGGGGCGTTTCGGTCGTGGCCTACACGACCGAGATCGGCGGCATCCAATGCGACGTTTTCGATGAAAGCGCCATTGAACGCAACGCGGTGCGCGCATGCGATCCGGCGGCGGCCGAACGCATGATCGAACTTATCGAACGGTTGTCGGCCGAAGGCGACAGCTGCGGCGGCATCGTCGAATGCCGCATTCGCGGCGTCGCGCCGGGACTCGGGGAGCCCGTGTTCGACAAGCTGGATGCGGAGCTGGCCAAAGCCATGCTGTCGATCGGGGCGATCAAAGGCATCGAATTCGGCGCCGGTTTTCAGGCGGCCGCGATGCGGGGCAGCGAACACAACGACCAGATGGACGCGAGCGGGTTCCTCACCAACAACGCGGGAGGCATCATCGGCGGCATCAGCACGGGGGAAGAGATCGTGTTCCGGGTGGCCGTCAAGCCGACGTCGTCGATCTCCGCTCCGCAGCGGACCGTGGACGTGGAAGGGAACGAAAGGGAGATTCAGACGATCGGCAGACATGATCCGTGCATCTGTCCGCGCGTCGTGCCGGTAATCGAGGCGATGGCGTGCATGGTTGTCGAAGATCATTACAAACGTCAGGCAGCTCTGCTGGACGAATAGAAAGGGGGTCAGCCGACGAATTTTCGATCGGCTGGCCTTTTCCTTTTGCCATGCGCAAACACAGGAGGGGAAGATTATGGACTTGATACTGGCCAAAGTGGAAACGGAGAACGAAATAGCAACCGTGGCTGAAATGGCATCGCAAATTTGGTTCGAGTATTTCGTAAGCATCATCTCGAAGGAACAAATCGCATATATGGTGGAGAAATTCCAATCCGCTCCGGCCATGACGGAGCAAATCAAAAGGCAAGGATATGAATATTACGTCATGAAAGCAGAGGGCCGGAACGTCGGCTATTTGGCCGTCAAAGAAGATCAAGGCAAGCTGTTCCTGAGCAAATTCTACATCCGTAAGGAAGAGCGGGGAAAAGGATATGCCAGCCAAGCGATGGAACAACTGACCGGGCGCTGCAAAGAGCGAAAATTGGCCTCGATCTGGTTGACGGTCAACCGGCATAATCATTCGGCCATCGCCGTGTATAACAAAAAAGGCTTTAAAACCGTCAAGACCCAGGTGGCGGACATCGGGAACGGTTTTGTGATGGACGATTATGTCATGGAGAAAACGATCGGTTGATCTCCGAGTTGTAAAGAAAAAAGAGTCTCGATGGCCTAAGGCGGCGAACCGGGACTCTTTTTATTATTGATTACAGAATCTTGTTCAAACGCAGCAAGTATTCCCCTCGGTTCAAAGGATTCAACCGTCTGCGTTCATTTTCCGGATAAGCGGACCGGACTTCCGCGTATCCGCCCGGCTTCATCGACAGCAAGCCTTCGCCGTTGGTTAACGAGCTCAGCTCCGTCTGCAGCCGGTCTGCCGTACGCACCGGAATGGTCCCGTTCAAACGGACCGCCGTCCCTTGAAGCTCCGGCTCATGAAATGAGCCTTCAAGCTGCGCAAGCCGCGTAATCACTTTACTTAAAGCAGTCTCCGGCACGACCAAGTGAACGGCGTTCACAGGTTCGAAAACGGCCGTCCCAGCTTTGGATAACGCGTCCATCAACACGAGCGGGGCCAATCTCCGGAAATCCTTGGCGGTAGATACCGGGCTGGCGTATCCGGTATGCGTCAAAGTAACGGCGATATCGGTGACGGGCCAACCGTACAAACCTTCTTTCAACGTTTCCTCAACCGTCTCCCGGATGGCCTTCTGAAAAGAAAGGGGAAGGGACCCCAATTCAACAGCCAAGGAATAGGTGATCCCGCTGCCGGAAGTTCCCGGCTCGACTTTGAAACCGACGGTGGCCCAAAAGAGATTGCCCGGATCCCCCATCATTTCCGCGGATTCCCCTACACCGGCCGGTTTTTCGATGCACAGCACTTTTGGCGGGGAAAAAGTCACCTGTATCCCGTACTGCTCCCGGATGGTCTCGGCCAGCACTTCCTGCTGAACCCTGCCGAATACCCGGATCGTATGCTCGTTGGCGTACTGATCGTGTTGGTATTCCAAATAAGGATCCTCGACGGTCAGCCTGCTGAGCGACTGATGAAGCGTCGCTGAATGCTCCTTTTCATCGGCAAGTACCTGGACCTGGATCGGCGGTTTATGGAAGGAAAAGTCCTTGATTCGGTCGGAACGGAAGCCGAGCACATCGCCTATGAGCAATTCGCCGCCGGGAAGCACGGCGATGTCCCCCGCTTCGATGCAGCTGGCCGCTGTTTTTTTCCCGGCTTGCAAGGCGTACAGCTGCTTGACCTTCAAGAATCGGGTGTGCCCGGCCCTGGAAATGACCCGAACTTCATCCCGCAGCCGAAGCCGGCCCGCGAATAACCGGACGTAAGCAGCTTGTTCATCGGACGAATCTTTGATCACTTTAAACACGAACCCCGACAGCGGAGGAAGATCTTCGGCATTTGAAAACACGGCCGATCCGTTTGTCGGAATGAAATCGCCCAGACGGGACAGCAGCCGATCGACGCCAATGCCTTTGACCGCTGAACCGGCGAATAAAGGAAAGGCTTTTCCCGCCCTGGTTTGCCGGATCAATTCTTCATACAGCCTGTCTGCCGAAACCGGGATGTCCTCCGCATACATCCGCAGCAGTTCGTCGTCCTGAAGGGCCAGCGTTTCCAGCCATCCTGCGGATACCGGATCCGCAGGGCGAACCCCGGCGTTTTCGGATCCTTCGTTTTCCGTGACCGTCATGTCGCAGATATGGGGATCCAACAGGTTTTGGATCCGGGTCCGCACTTGCCCATAATTCGCGCCCCGGCGGTCGATTTTGTTCATGAATAAGAGCGTCGGTATGCGCAGCTCTTTTAACGTTTGCATGAGTACCCTCGTCTGCGCCTGAACGCCCTCCACCGCGGAGATGACGAGTATGACCCCGTCCAGCACGCTTAAAGCATGTTCGACTTCCGAAATAAAATCGGCGTGGCCCGGCGTATCGATTAAATTGACTTTCAAGCCGTCCACATCAAAAGATACCGCTGCGGATTTGACCGTAATGCCTCTTCTCCGTTCGATTTCCAGCGAATCGGTCGTCGTATCGCCCTGGTCGACGGACCCGGCCCGCTCCTTGACCCCCGTTTGGTACAGGATCTGCTCCGTCAGTGTTGTTTTGCCGGCGTCAACATGGGCCAACACCCCAATATTGATGATTTTCATATCGTTTAAACCTCGATTTCCTCATGTGAAATGGTCCTTTCGAATGGGTTGAATGTTTGAATTGCCGCATTGACAATCGCCTCCGTTTGTTTTATTGCTTCTTATTTTACCCGTGATGGCCGGGCGGTGAGGGGGAGAAATCGATTATAGATGATTTTTACCGCGGCACGGCTTACAAGGCTGTAAGATTGGCGTAAGCCAAATCAATAGGGGAAACCGGAAGGATCTTTTATACTAAAGCTGCGAATCATTCGGTCGCATCGTCATGCTCATGGTTGCATCAACATCCATTTTTGCAAGGCGAGATTCCTATTTTTGAAATGAAGGTGACTATGATGGAAGAGAAACAGGAAAAAGAGATTTGGTTGAACGTCCTTTTGGTCGTCATGGTATTATGCTGCCTGTCGCTGGCGATTGGTCATATGATGGATTGGTCCATGCACCTTGGGGAGCGATTATTCGCTTTTGTCGGCCGCGTACTTGAGCGTATCGCGATTTGATGTGCGGTTTTTTGCCGATGGAGGCACCGAACGGGAACGTTACATTCAAATCGACAAACCTGCGCAGGCGGTTCCTTTCGAAAGAGAGGTCCAGCCTTTTTCCGTCTGTATGAGTTTTTCCCCATACCAATCTATCAAATCCTGCATAAATTGATAGGGACGCAGGAAAAAAGCCGGATTGGAATCAGCTTTTTTCTATCCTTATTTTGGATTGAAGGGAGACAAAGGTCATGGGCAGAAAATCGATACAAGAACTGCAGGCGGGTTATGCGAACCATTCGTTTACGCCCCTGGAAATAACGAAACATTATTTGAAACGAATCAAATGCATGGACCCCGAACTGAACACTTATATCACGGTGGCAAAGCAAAGAGCGGTCAAAGAGGCGCGGATGGCCGAGGCCAAAGAAAACGCGGGCGAACAGACGGGGCTGCTCTACGGCATTCCGCTTTCGTATAAAGACAACATCGACACCAAAGGCATCCGCACGACTTACGGATCTTCGATCGATGCGAATCATGTTCCCGATCAAAACGCGGCGATCGTGCAGCGGCTTTACCGGGAGGATTCCATTCTCCTCGGAAAAAACAATATGCATGAATACGCCTTGGGCGTAACCTCCAACAATCCCCACTACGGTCCCGTCCATAATCCATGGAATCCGGAATATACGCCCGGGGGTTCGAGCGGCGGATCGGGAGCGGCCGTGGCCGCCGACTTGGCGGTTGCTTCGGTCGGAACGGATACCGGCGGTTCCGTGCGGATTCCGGCCGCATCATGCGGGGTCGTCGGATTGAAACCGACGTATGGCAAGGTTCCCACCAAGGGAGTCTTTAACGTTTCATGGACGCTGGATCATGTAGGTCCGCTGACCGCCAATATGACGGATATGGCCATCCTTGCGGGAGCCATGGCAAAGCAGTCTTATCTGCCGTACCTTAAGCAGGATATCCGGGGACTTCGGATCGGCGTGCCCACAAGTTATTTCAACGAGCATATCGAAGCCGAAACGTATGCGCTGTATGTGAAATCCCTGGAAGCGCTGGAGGCGCTTGGCGCAATCCTGATCGATACGGACGTGTCGTTTGTTGCGGGCAATGCCGGCGTCTCGTTAACGATCGCAGCGTCCGAAGCAGGATACGTCCACAAATCCAGGATGGAATGCTGCCTGTCGCAGTACGGGGCTGACGCGAGAGCTTTCCTTGAATCTTCGCGGGATATCACCGCGCTGCAATATATTGAAGCGCTGAAGATGAAGGAATTCTATATGAAGAAATTCAATCAACTGTTCAGGGAGAGCATCGATGTGCTCGCCACGCCGACGATACCGATTCCGGCAAGAAAAATCGGCGTGGACGAGGTCCAGATCGGGTCGTACAAGGAAAGCATTTTTGATGCCATGACCCGCTACACCGGCATATTCAATATGGTGGAGCTGCCTGCCCTGTCCATCCCGAACGGTCTGACGAGCGAAGGACTTCCGGTAGGGCTTCAGCTGGTCGCCGCGCGCTGCAGGGAAGATTTGCTGATTCGTGCCGGGTATGCGTACGAGCAGGATCAGCTGCAGGATTTTTACCGGCTGCGCGACGAAATATGCGCCGGATATTAAAACGAAATAACTACGTCTTACGATCGTTTCAACCGGCATCCGGACGCCTTGCGCGCGCCGGATGCTTTTTTTAGTTCCAGCACTCGCACGTGGTACATGGCGAATCATAGCCGTCGCCGGGGCGGCCTGAGCAGAGAAAAAAACGCAATATTTCCGTATTTTCTCAAGTCCGGAGGAACATACTAACCGAAAACCAGATTTTTTCCAATGCGTTAACGAATGATTTCCCGGGAGGCGTGAACATGAACAACAATAGCGAATCTGCAATTTCGCCGCGATTGACGGAAAATCTCGATCGGATCAAAGCGTTGTACGCAGATAGTTATGATGTCGTATTTCACCATCTCCAATGCGGCGAGAAGGCAGCGGCCGTCATCTATTTGACGGGTTTGACCGACAGCGATCAACTGAATCAGTTTGTTCTGGAGCCGGCGCTGCAAAAGATGAAGGACCAGGAGGGGGGACTTGGCGCATTATGCGAATGTCTGCCCGTATCGTCGTTCGCCAAGGCAGCAACGCTTGATCAACTGATCATGGAGATTGGAAACGGAAATCCGGTGCTGCTGATGGAAGATGAGGAGCAAGCGCTCACGTTTTCATTGGCCAAGTGGGAAAAACGGTCCATCACCGAACCGGAGGCCGAATCGGTCGTACGGGGTCCGCGCGAAGGATTCGTCGAGACGCTGATCGACAATGTTTCCCTGATTCGCCGAAAGCTGAAAACGCCGGCGCTGAAGATGAAATCAATGCGGATCGGGCGTTATTCGCAAACGGAGGTCGTGATCGCTTACCTGAACGATATCGTAGATCCGGCGCTGATTAAGGAAATCGAAGCCAGGCTCGGACGAATCGACGTCGACGGAATTTTGGAGAGCGGGAACATTGAGGAACTCATTGAGGACAATCCGTATTCGCCGTTTCCCCAAATGCAGACGACCGAACGTCCGGATGTCGTGGCATCCAATCTGCTTGAAGGAAGGGCGGCGGTCCTGGTTGAAGGGACTCCGATCGTCCTGGTCATGCCGACGTCGATCTTTACGTTTTTGCATTCGCCCGAGGATTACTACCAACGTTATTATATCGGCTCCGCCATCCGGTGGCTCCGTTATCTGTTTTCCCTTATTGCTTTGATCGGCCCTTCTTTTTATGTGGCTGTCGTCACGTTTCACCAGGAGATGATTCCGACTACTCTGCTGCTGAACATGACGAAATCGCGGGAACAAATTCCTTTCCCGGCGCTTGTCGAAGCCCTGCTGATGGAGATTACGTTCGAAGCGCTCCGTGAAGCGGGAGTGAGGCTGCCCAAACAGATCGGTGCGGCGGTCAGCATCGTAGGGGCGCTCGTCATCGGACAAGCTGCGATTGCGGCGGGCCTCGTTTCTTCCCCGATGGTTATGGTCGTTGCAATTACCGGCATTGCCTCCTTTTTGATTCCGCATTTCACCCTCGGGATAACCATCCGGCTGCTGAGATTTCCGATGATGCTCTTGGCAGGAACGCTCGGCTTTTTTGGCTTGATGATGGGGTTTGCGCTTATTTTGACCCATCTATTCTCGCTGCGGTCGTTTGGCACGCCGTATACTTCGATCGCCACCGTCACCCATTGGAATCAGTTGAAGGATGTCGCGGTCCGGGCACCGTTTTGGAAAATGAACAGAAGACCGAAGACGGGATTCTGGAACCGGTATCGGCAGGGCGCTCATCAACGTCCGGGTCCCCCCGATGGAGGGAACAAAACATGAGGCTGCTCCGAAAATTCGGCATGACCTGCCTTTTGCTCTGCATGCTGCCTCTGGTCGGAGGGTGCTGGGACCGGACGGAAGTCAACGATCTGGGTCTGATTATGGCGGCAGGGCTGGATCTCGCCGACAATGGAAACGTGGAACTTTCCGTGCAGGTTTTTACGCCCAGCCAATCCAGCAGCGAAGGGGGAAGCAACAGCTTAATGGGCGGAGGCTCGGGAGGAAGCAACTCGATTATCGTGCAAAGCGCCAGTGGAACCGATTTTGCCGATGCGGCGGCCAAGCTGCAGGAGCAGATGCCGCGAAAGGTTTTTTGGGGACACGGCGAGGTGTTTATTTTTGGCGAGAAACTTGCGCGGAAAGGCATCCTGAATCAAATGGATTTTATTTTCCGCCACCCGCAGCCGCGCGAGCGCGCTTACGTTTTCGTGAGCAAGGGGGATGCCAAAGAAATTTTGAAAATCATTCCGAAGGTCGAAAGGGATGTTGCGGAGACGCTGCGCGAGATGGCCATTTTGCCGTTCGGAATGGGCGTTTCGCTCAAAGATTTGAGCGAGATGCTTACGGGAAGATCCAAAGCGGCCGTCGTTCCGCTGGTGGATAGTAAAGTGGAAGCCGATGGAAACGCCTTTCCATATATCACCGGTGCGGCCGTGCTTAAGGATGGGAAACTGACGGGAACATTCGGCGACAAGGTCAAACGCGAAACGCTGCTGATCCGGAACAAACTGAAGAGGACCAATGTCACTTTTCCCGTTAGCGGCAACCGGGGGAAGGATGAAGGCAAGATAACCGCGCAGATCGTTAAAGGCCGAACGGCCCTCATTCCCGTCATCCGCGGTCATTCATGGAGCATCATCGTCCGTTTTGACGGGGAAGCAAGCATCCTGCAAAACGAAACCCGCATCAACGTGACGAAACCGCAGGAGCTGCGCGGCGTGGAAGAGCAACTGAACAAGGAAATCGAAAAACGGGTGGCAGAAACGTTCCGGCTCATTCAAAGGGAAACGGGTGCCGACATATTCGGAGCTTCGGACGCTTTTTGGCGGAAGTATCCCAAGGTATGGCTGAGGGAGCAGCGGCGCTGGGATGAAATTTTTCCTAACGTCAACGTTCGCGCCGAATCCCGAGTCAAAATTCTATCGCCGGGATTTTCAGGAAAAAGTTATAAATAAGGGGGAACTCGATGATTATTCTGAAAAACTTGGGGGTTACCCTGCTGGTTCTGCTGATGTTTTTTTACGAATATCCGAGATTTCGCCCCGAAAACAAGAAAGAAAAGGCGGCTTTTACGGTCTTGGCCTCGGCCGGGTGGGCATTGGCGATGCTTTTGATGTGGTTCCCCCGCCTTCCCGGTCCGACCGAATTCATCAATTACGTGACGAAGCCGATCTGGAGCATCTTTTATCCAGAAGGATAGGAGGGGACGAAAACGATGGAGAAGGAAAAAATCTCGAACATCCAATTGGGTTTGATGATGTATTTGATGATCGGCGGCACCTCGATCCTCATCGTACCGTCATTCACGGCTATGTATGCGAAACAGGATATGTGGTTGTCGCCTATCATCGGCTCGGTGTTTGGTTTCCTATGCGTGGGGCTTGCATGGATCATGAACCGATATTATCCGGGGGAAACGATCATCTGCCATTTGAACCGCGTGTTTGGCAAGTGGCTCGGGAGCGTGCTCGGGTTCATGCTCCTGTTTTTCCAGATCGATGCGACCGGATTGATTACGAGGGAATATGCCGAGTTTATCGTGCAGGCTTTTCTCTCGCAGACGCCGCTGACCGTGATCATCGGCTCCATCGTGGCCACGTCCTCGTTTGCCGTGCGTTCAGGCGTGGAAGTCATCGGGAGGTTTGCGATGATTTTTGCGCCGATATTCTTTTTGTTCGTCGCGGCCATTTTTTTGTTCCTTCTGCCCGAATACAACGTTTTGAACATGCTTCCGGTCTTCGGAACGGGGGTGCTCCCTTCGCTTAAAGGCTCCTTGGAGCCTGCCGTCTGGTTTATGGAATTTTTGCTGATCACGTCTTTTTATCCGTCGGTCCGGAAGGGGGACAAAGGGTTTAAAGGAGGGCTATTCGCCGTATTTCTCATGATGCTTACGATGGTGATCACCAACTTTACCTGCCTGTTTTTGTTCGGGGAAACCACGGCTAATTTGACGTTTCCTTTTCTGTCGGCTTCCCGGTATATCAGCATTTCCGACTTTTTCTCGCACGTGGAAGCGATCGTGATGGCCTTGTGGATTCTCGGCGGTTTCGTGCAAATTTCGATGTGGTATTACTCGCTGTCCCTGAATCTGGCCCAATGGCTAAACATCAAGGATTATCGTCCGCTGGTGTTTCCGGTCGGTCTGCTGATCTCGGTGTTCAGCATATGGGTGGCAAAAAACTTCCAGCAAATGCTCCACTATTTCCCTACGGGAGGGACAGGTTCGTCGGTGATCGTGCTCGTCCTGGTTCCGCTTCTCCTTGTGGCTGCCGCATGGCTGCGGCGGAAAATATCTTCCTGAATTCTTGCGGGCGGACAAGGGGAGGAAGCATAGCTTATACCCTTGAGCCATGTTTAACGAAAAGCCGCTTTCCAGCGGCTTTTTATTTTTTGTCTATCAGGGGTTTCTTTGGATTGCCGGCTTGGGTTACCATAAAAATACGAACCGGAGCGGCTAAAGGCTGCTGCATTTGAAGTTCGGATTTTTTCATATTGAAGGGGAACCCGCGATGAATATACGAGACTACATCAAATCAGGATTTGAAGCTTATTATGACCGGCACAGCGAGGTTGGGGAGGACGGGTTTTGCGTATGGATGCGTCCTGGCGTGCCTGCTCCGATGAAAGCGGATGACAGCCAAGAGGAATGGTCCGTGTGGAAGCTGGTGCCGTCAACGGTCTCCGCAGAGGATATATCGGCGCTGGAAAAAGAGTTCGGCTTGACGTTTCCGGAATGGTACAAGGCCTTCATCTCTACCTATCATCACTATTTCGACGATATTCCGGAGCAGGATACGAACGAGCCTTTGAAAAACATCCGGGACATGTACAACCCGTTGCTCTGCAGGCTTGGTTATCTTCCATTCGCATGGGATGCGGAGTACGGATGCATTTGGTGCATCGACGTAGGCAGCGGACCGGACGAAGATCAACAGGCGATTTACGAAATCGACCACGAAATTTTGTTCGGGATGGACGAAGTACATACGGATCGGAAGCAGCTCCAAGAGCACCTTGCATTGTTGTATCCGAATTTTAAAGCTTATTTTGACCATCATTTTGTGGAGAAAGGGTAAAAAGAAGAGCCGCCGGGAGGGGGGGGCATTGGCTGACGCGCTTTTTTTAGCGCTGTTTCTTCGCTTCCAGGATCAGCTTGGAATGCTTCAACACTTTGACGCGGTAGGTGCCGCCCTCTCTCATCTTGATCTTGCGGTCGGCAATCTCGTATTGCGTGCCCTCGCTTGTTTTCACCATGTCCCCGCCGCGTTTCGGATCCCATTTTTCCTCCACATGGATCACTTTGTCGATCGGGCCCTGCACGATATCTGCCGTTACCATTCCGAGCATGATCAGCGGGTAGAAGGACAGCAGGAAGAGGAACGCCATGAACCCGAGATCCGCTTTGGTCGGGCCTGCCTGCCGGTGGCGGATTCGATAAAAGACATATGTAGGAAAAAAACTGAAGAAAAACAGTACGCCGCTGTATCCCCCGATGCCGATCCATAAATGCTTGCGCACGTTGCCTCCGTATTTGAAGCATACGACCAGCATGCCGATCAAGCAAAACGCAATGAGGGCCATCCGCAGGATGTTTCTTTTTTTCTTGTACCAAACCCGCCCGTCAGGGGGGAAGAGATTCAAAGCCGAAATCAGCGCGGTCAAAGGCACTCGGGTCGTTTTGCTCATGTGACACTTCCTTTCCAAATAGCTCATGACATGATTATAATCAACCGGCTTCATGAATAAAATGGAATTTTAAAAGCAGCAACGAATTTACGGACGAAAGCGGAACGTGAAGAACAAAACAAGCCCGTTTCGTCATGATTATAAGTTAAGGGAGGCCGGCCCAGTGCAGAAGATCCGGAATTATTATGAAGGTTCCCGCGATAAATTCGTCATTGAATCCGTCTATGGTACCGAGCGCAACCTCAAAGCAAAGTACGAAGTCATGGAGAAATACCGCTTGCAGCAGGAATCGTTTGAAGAATGGGTCATAAGCAGGCTCTTGCTGTCGGGAACGGAGTACGTTCTGGATCTCGGCACGGGGAATGGGCGGTTTTCGTTGCCTGTGAGCCGGATCCTGAAGGGAAAAACGGGATTTTTGATCGGATGCGATCTGGCAGAGGGCGTGATGCTTCCGTCCTGCGTGCAAGCCCAAACGGAATCCCTCCCGATGCTTCATCTGGCGGCCGACGCGGAGAATCTTCCTTTTTTATCCGAACAATTCGACCTTGCGATGGCCAACCATATGTTATACCATCTCTCGAACTTGCACAGGGGACTTGCGGAATTGAGCCGGGTGTTAAAGAACACGGGAAAATTGCTCGCTACGACCAACAGCGAAAAAGGAATGCCCGAGCTGTTCCTGCTGCATCTGAGAACGATGGAGCTGCTGGGCATTCCTTTCGGCGTCAAGGAAGATCCGATTACCTTTTCATTGGAAAACGGAGAGCAAATATTAAGGGAACATTTCGAACAGGTCGAGTTATGGACCTATGAGGCGGGGTTTAAGGTGGCTGATCCGATGCCCGTATTTCAGTATTATGCGGCGACGCAGTTATACCAAGGTCCCATGAACGACGACAACCTGCCCAGAGAGGTGCGCGACGCTATCGCACCGTGTTTTATGTTATTGACGGAAGAGATGATTCGGTCAAACGGGGGCGAGCTGGTCATTTCCAAACCCGTCGGGGCATTTCTTTGCAAAAATAAGCGGAAAACATCCCAATAAAGCCTCATTGGACCTGTATGCGGCAGCACGCATCCGATGTTTTTGGCATTCATGCCGGGCCCTGACGGGGAGGGGCGATAAAATGCCCTTGTAAGGAGGATTTCATTTTTATGATCAAAGAAAGCGTATATTCCCAAATCGACGAAAAACGGCTGACCGAAATTTCGAAGCGTATCCTCCAAACCGAAGAGGGGGCGATGACCCGTTGGACTTGCGAACCGGTCGGGCCGAAGGCCCGTAATTTCGTGACCGACGGGGTGTACCGCGTTTACGGTACCAATGAGGTCAAAGGAACGGTTCGCGAATGGACCGTCATCCTTAAAATCATGTTGGCCGACCCGAATCGGAGCGACCCTTCGCACTACAATTATTGGCGCCGCGAAGTGTTGGCCTACGAGTCAGGTTTGCTGGAACATTTGCCGGAAGGTTTTCAGGCGCCGGTATGTTATGGGATCGATGAACAGGCTGACGGATCCGTATGGCTGTGGCTTGAGGAGATGCCGCATGAGTCCCAGAAATGGGAACTGGAGGACTATACTTTTGCAGCGAAAAAGCTGGGAGCGTTTCATGCCGTCTATCTCCTCGGAAAGGCGCTGCCTGAATATCCGTGGATCAACCGCGGCTGGATGCGGTCATGGATCCGGGAATGCCAGAAATACCGATCCTTGAATGTGGAAACAATAGCCCGTGATCCGGCGGTATCCCGCCATGGATTAGCTTCCCTGCTGGACAGGTTCGCGGAGCTGGAAACCTCCGTACCCCAGTGGATCGATGCGCTGGAGCGACTGCCCAGAACGTTTTCGCATCAGGATTATTATGAAGCCAACATTTTGTTCAGTCGCAATCGCTTGCGCGAAGGAAGTCTGGCGTTGATCGATTGGCAGTTTGCCAGCATTTCCGGCGTCGGGGAAGATTTGGGCCGCTTTTTCGGATTATCCGTCAGCAGAGGGCAAATGCAGCCGGAGTCAGGCAGGGACTTGCGCGAACAGTTCCTCTCCTCCTATATTGAAGGGCTGCGAGAGGCAGGCTGGCATGGCGACGAAATGCTTCCCCGTTTCGGTTTTCTGGCGGCTTTTGCGCTGCGTTCCGTATGGGAGGTCCCCAAGCTGCTGCAAAAGCTGAAGCAGGATTCAACATCGCCGCAGTGCGGCAAACTCGCGCTGATCGCCGAGATGCAGATGGAGGCTGCTGCCGAAGCGGAAGTGATTTTACGACGCTGAATGCCGCATGAAAGCGGTTAAGAACCGTCAGAAGCCATTATTTTTCGCGAAGATCATATTTTTTTACGAAAACAGATGAACCCGCCGCCGCTTGCAATCTTGGTCAGGCGAATTAGGTCATACCTAACGATGGTGGCGTTCGATTTTTGCGTAATCGCATGCCATATGAGATTGGCCCGCCTTAAAAATTTAAGGCGGTTTTTTTTGTGGAACAGCAATTGCAAGAAGAGGTGCGACTCCCGGCCGGTTAAAGCAAAATAGTGGCGTTTTCCCTGGCAAACTGCAAAAATCTGCATCCTAATTAAAAATTCAAAGGGCGTTTCGTAAATTTTTTATATCATCTTAACAAAGTGAAATTTCCTTTCCGGGGCAAACCTCCTATGATCGAAGTTGACAACGCTTACAAAAGCGGAATTTATGTTTGGGGAGCGATTCGATGGTATGAAGGGCATGTTCAAGGAACTGCGAAGCAACGGATGGTATTACCTCATGGCGTTGCCGGGACTGCTGTATTTCCTGGTGTTCTGTTATTTGCCGCTGCCCGGGATTCTGATTGCGTTCAAGGATTACAACTTCAAGGACGGCATTTTCGGAAGCCCGTGGGCGGGACTGCAAAATTTCGCTTTTTATTTCCACGGCGATTATGCGTGGAGAACGACGTTCAATACGCTGTTTATCAACGCCAACTATATTGTTTTCGGCACGGTGATCGCGGTCGGCTTTGCGATTTTGCTGAACGAGATCCGCAAAAGCTTTTTTCGCCGAACGTACCAAAGCCTGATGTTTCTGCCTTACTTTTTTTCGGCGGTCGTCGTCGGCAACTTCCTGTATCTGATGTTCAGCTCCAAATACGGGCTGGTGAACCAGTTGAGGGATCTCTTGCGCCTGGCGCCGGTCGACTGGTATTCCGCTCCGGGGTATTGGGTAGCCATCCTCGTCGGGGTCTACGTTTGGAAAAATACCGGGTATGCCGTCATTTTGTATCTGGCCACGATCGTTGGCATCGACGACGAATTGTACGAGGCGGCTGCGCTCGACGGCGCAAACCGCTGGCAAAGCATCCGCCACATTACGCTGCCGCTGCTTGTGCCGACCATCACGATCGTCACGCTGCTGGCGGTCGGGAAAATTTTCTACGGGGACTTTCAAACGATTTATTCGATCGTGGGCGATAACGGGCTGCTGTATGAAACGACGGATGTCATCGATACGTACGTCTTCCGCGCGGTCAAAAACGTCGGCGACATCAGCATGCCTGCGGCGGTAGGCCTCTACCAGTCGGTCTGCGGATTCCTGTTCGTGCTCGGCTGCAACTGGGCCGTCAAAAAAATCAACAACGATAACGCGCTGTTCTAACTGGAGGAAGGATCTTATGCACATCCAAAAACGAAGGTACTCGTTGTCTCAGGTCTTATTTCATCTGATCGCCATCGCCTTTTGCGCTTTTACGACCATTCCGTTTATTCTGACGATCATGGTCTCGGTCTCCGGCGAATCCTCGGTAATTAAGCACGGGTATTCGCTGTTTCCGGACACGTTTTCGTGGGATGCCTATCGCCTTATTTTCTCCGGAGACGAAATTTGGAGGGGGTACATGGTTTCCGTTACTGTGACGGCGATCGGGACGGGGGCCGGGCTGCTGCTTAGCGCCATGCTTGCCCACACGATGGCCAGGCAGAAAGTGAGATACCGCAACGGCATCGCCTTGTTTATTTTCATTACGATGATTTTTAACGCGGGGCTTGTCCCATGGTACATCTTCGTCACCAAATATTTGCATCTGAAGGATACGCTGGCCGCCTTAATCCTGCCGATGCTCATCAATCCATTCCATGTGTTCTTGATTCGCAATTACTTCAAATCGCTGCCGCCAGCGCTCCTGGAATCGGCCGAAATGGAGGGAGCGGGACCGCTCTATGTGTTTGCCAAAATCATGCTGCCGCTGTCCACGCCGATCATCGCGACGGTGGCCTTGTTCTACTCGCTCGCGTATTGGAACGATTGGGGGCTGGCGCTCTGGCTGATCGACAACCGGGAGCTGTATCCGCTTCAGTTCATCCTTTTCAAAATCCAATCCATGATCAATTACATGAGCACGCAGGGGAACCTGGTGTCTGGCAGCCAGACCCTGCCGTCGGAGACGGCGCAGATGGCCATGGTGCTGGTCACGATCGGCCCGATCATCCTCGTCTATCCGTTTATTCAGCGGTATTTCGTGAAAGGCATCATGATCGGCGCGGTCAAAGGATAGGTTGCAGCCGTCCGAAGACGGTTCAACATAGACAGCTTTTTCAACTTAATCGGGGAGGTTCTAAACGGTGACAAAAAAGAATGCATTTGCTACCATGCTCATCCTGGCAATGATGCTGAGCGGCCTGCTTGCGGCTTGTTCCGGTTCCGGCGGTTCAGCGACCGGAAAGGAGGAAAACCCGGGCGACAAGAAAACCGAGCAGGGAACGGGCGGAGAAGGCAAAACGCAAGTCGGCGGAACGGTCAAAATTGTGCTTCCCGGCGATGCGCCGAAAGATCTGGCGAACGTGCAGAAAGCGCTTGAAGACAAGTTGAACGCCGATGGGCTGCCGCTGAAGCTCGAATTCACGTATTTCCCGTGGGATCAGTATTCCAACAAGCTGAACCTGATCGCCGCTTCGGGCGAAAAATACGATTTGGCCTGGACGCATGTCAGCTGGCTGTCGCAAATCGTTTCCAAACATGTCGTGTCCCCGCTTGACGAATGGCTCGAAACGAACGGCAAAGACCTGAAGGCGAACATTCCTTCCGCCAACTGGCTCAGCGCTTCGATCGACAACAAGATTTACGGCATTCCCACGCTCGTGCCGACGGCGGAAAACAACAACTTCTTTGCGGTTCGGGGGGATCTGCGCAAAAAATACAACCTGCCCGAAATTCGCACGCTTGCCGACTTCGAGCATTACCTGGACACGATCAAGAAAAACGAACCGGGGATGATGCCGATCGCCAACGACGGTACCCGCGCGCTGCTGCGGGAGTTCGGCGACGTCTACTTGCCCGTCGGCGACATGGGAGCAGGGCCGGGATATGTGGATCCCGCCGATCCGGAGCTGAAGGTGCGCAATTTTTACGAATCCGAAATTTTTAAAAACATCGTAAACACGAAACGAAAATGGTATTTGAACGGATGGATGCCGAAGGACGCGCAGGAAATCAAAGACCCCGAAGCCGCGCTCAACAACGGGAAACTTGCGGCAATCTGGTCCAACGTGCTAAAAACGACGGAACGGATCGACGCATTCAAGAAAACGCTTCCTCAAGGGGAGCTGGAAGACGTGTTCCTAAACCCCGACAAGCCCAAGTACATTTTCGATGCCGCTTCCAACCTTTTGTCGGTATTTTCGACGAGCGAAAACCCGGAAGGGGCCATCGCTTTCGTCAGTTGGTTCCGCAGCCAACAGGAGAATTACGACCTCTTCTCTTACGGCGTGAAGGACGTCAACTTCAAACTGGACGGCAGCGCCATTACCCTCGAAGGCATCGGGGAGCAGCAAACCTATAATCAGGTGTATTGGGCTTGGGACGATATTCGCCTCAAACATTTCAGCAAGCACGTCAGCCCAGAACTCATCCAGTCGCTGCAGAAATGGGACGAAGGGGCAAAAGAGGCCCCGACCCTCGGCTTCCGGTTTAATGCCGACCCGGTCAAAGCCGAAATGGCCCAAATCAACGCCGTCGAGAAGGAATATGTCGATGCGGCGTACGCGGGATTTTCGGATTACGACCAGTTTTACCCGAAATTCGAAAACAAGCTCAAATCGGCGGGGATCGATAAAGTCATCGCGGAGATGCAGCGCCAGCTGGATGCATTTATCGCTTCTAAGCCCAAATCACCGCGAGGCTGAGGTACGCGCAGCGTAACATTTTGAATGTTGGAGGGATATCCGATCATGCTCAAGTTGAAATCATGGGCCATCGCGGCTTTGTCCGTTTCGCTAGTGCTTGGACCGTTTGCTGCCGCGCCGCTTTTTTCCCCCAGGGCCTATGCAGCCGTTTCAGGGACCGCAACGCAGGGTCCGGGAGAGGCCCCGCCGCAAGAAGGATGGCCTGAAGGCGAAGTACCGCCGGCGGCACAAGAACCGCCCGGCGAGCAGCCGCCCGGCGCGGAGCCGGAGCAGCCAGGGGAAAACCCTTCCCCTGCCGATGTCCAAGCGCCGCCCGGCACGGATGGGCAGGCCCCGCCGGAGGTTCGGCCGGGAGAGGAAGCGATGGCCCCCGGCAGCGGCGACGCGGCCGTACCCGGGGCAAACCTGGCGCTGAACAAGCCGGTAACGGCGAGCAGCGCGCTTCCGCAGCATCCGGGAGCGTATTTGACGGACGGCAGGCTGGACCTTATGTGGTCTACCAGCGATACCGGATGGCAAAGCAGCCCGCTGGCCGACGAATGGGCGATGGTGGATCTGGGCGCCGTTCAACCGATCATGCGCTGGACGGTCTATCACGGCGCGGCGGGAACATGGGCGACGAAGGATTTCCAATTGGAATACAGCACGGGGGATGCAAGCGGCCCCTGGCAAACGGCGGATTCGGTGGTCGGTAACATGGATGCCGTGACCGACCGGACGTTGCCGGATGCGATCTCGGCCCGGTATGTGCGTCTTCACGTCACGAAAAAAACGGCTGAAGGCGTCGACTGGCCGGCCGTACGGGTCAGCGAGCTGGAATTGTTCTCGAAGGCCGCGGTCATTCCCGTATTGACGGCCGCTCCGCCGTCCGGAACCGTGCTGCCGGGCACCCAAGTGAAGCTGTCCAGCTCTCCAGGCACGGCGGCCATCTATTACACGACGGACGGAACGGATCCGGTGACATCCGAGACCCGGCATCCATATACCGAACCGATTTCGGTCGGATCCGACCTGAACATAAAAGCGGTTGCCGTCGACGAAAAGGGAGGGGGCGTCAGCGAGGTCGGAAGCTTTGAATACCGGGTTCCCAAGGAGGATTTGTCCCAATATCCGAACCTCGCGCTGACGGCCACGGCGGAAATGTCGTCCCCGGCAGGCTGGGGCAATGTCGCCGGACGCGCCATTGACGGCAACCCCGGGACGTATGCCCAACCGGAACAAAACGTGCTGTGGGATTTGACCGTCGATCTGGGCAGCAGCCAGCCGGTCAATTATGCGGTCCTTCGCAAAAATCCGGATCACGTCAACTACGTGACGAAATTTACGATCGACGTATCGGAAGATGGGGAGCGCTGGACGACGGTGGCCGAAGAAACCGGCAATGACGACTCCAAGGATCAGATATACGGTTTCGCCCCGGCGAAGGCGCGTTACGTCAGGCTTCATCAGTTGGACAAAACCGGCATCGCCGCGGCCATATGGGAGTTCGAGCTGTACAATACGGCCGTCGCGCTGCCTGTGGAAACCAGCGTCAAGCCGGGACCGGTGATTGACGGCACGGCCGTCGAGCTGTTCGGCGGGCAGCCTGGAGCCGCGATTTATTATACGACGGACGGCACCGATCCAAAGACATCGGAGACCAAGACCGTGTATAAGGAACCGATCATCCTGCACGGCGGGAGCATCGGCGCCGCAACCAAACTGCAAGCTTACGCCGCCATGGAGGGAAAAGAGGACAGCGAGGTCAAAACGTTCGAATATCAGGTCATACCGTTGTCGGCTACCCCGCCGCCGGGGGACGTGGCTGCAGGGACGGCCGTTGCATTGTCCAGCTCCATTCCGGGCGCTTCCATTTTCTATACGCTGGATGGAACGGATCCGCTGACATCGGTCTCCAAACGCCTGTATACGGAGCCGCTGATCGTGGAAGAGGACGTCACGATCCGCGCCTACGTATCGGACGGGGCGAATGCAAGCCCTTCGGCTTCCATTCCGTACAGCATCATGCGGGATGAAACCAACGTCGCGCTGAGCAAAGAGGCGTCGGCATCGTCGTCGCAGCCGGCAGCCAAACCGGGTAATGCCGTCGACGGCGATCAAGATACCGCGTGGATCGCCGGCAGCTCGGAACCCAACGGCTGGCTTCAGGTCGATCTCGGCGGCGATTACGACCTGACAGGCACGCAAATCGCCTGGAATGAAGCAAAAAATTACAAATACAAAATCGAAGTGTCCGCCGACGCCCTTCACTGGTATTCGGTTGCGGACAGGACCGATCTTACCGGCCGGGACCAGGTCCGAAAAGATCGCTTCCTGGAAACGGCGCGGCGTTATGTCCGGGTGACCGTCACGGGGCTGGAGCCCGGCACCAAGCCGGGCATCCGCGAGTTGGCGGTTTGGGGAACGCCAAGCGAACCGATGCCTCTCGTTCCGGTAGGTCCGGCAACGAATGGTTGGCCGCGGCCGGTGATCGTTCCGCTTCCTGCTTCGGTCAGCGGCGTACCCGAGCCGGTCGTCAGTCTGGACGGCACGTGGAAATTCAAGCTGAATCCCGGACAGGGCTTCTGGAGAAACGGCACCGATACGTCCGGGTGGAAAGAGGTCCGGGTCCCGGCCAACATCGAGGTGCTCGGCTTCGATATCCGCGGCCAGCAGGGCGGCGATTGGTTCCCGGACCGCAATATTGAACACGCGTACCAGAAAACGGTAAACATTCCGTCTTCCTATGATGGAAGCAGGGTGATGCTCCGCTTCGAAGCGGCGTTCAACTTCGCCCGCGTCTGGGTCAACGGCCATTTGGTCCGCCAGCACCGCGGAGGTTTTACGACGTTTGACGCCGACGTTACGGAATACGTTGCCCCGGGCGAAGACGCCACGATCACCGTCGGGATTACGGCAGAAACCGGGTTTGTCGAATACCAGCATGTCCGGGGACTGATCGGCCAGGTGAAGCTGTTTGCGCTGCCCGTCGATCACATCACCCGCCTGCACGCCGAAACCGAGTTCGACGCCGCGTATTCGGACGCGACGTTGAAGGTATCGGCCGGCATGGCGTTAGAGGAGGCGATGCAGGGGGAAATCGAGCTGCAGCTTACCGATCCGGACGGAAACGACGTACCGATCGAGCCGGCTGCAATTTCGTTGACGGGCAGTCAGCCGGAAGCGTCGATCCAAATCCCGGTCGCAAAACCCGTGAAATGGGATGCCGAGCATCCGCGGCTGTACACGCTGAAAGCTACGGCGAAAGCAGACGGCAAATCCGTGCAAACCGTGATCCGCAAAATAGGCTTCCGGTCGATCCGAATGGAGGGCAACCAGATGCTGGTGAACGGGAAAGTCGTGAAGCTGCGCGGCGTCGATTGGCATCAGTCGTCCCCGCTTATCGGTGTCGCCGCCGATCCGGAACATGACCGCGAGTCGCTGATCAAGCTCAAGGAAGCCAACGTCAACTACATTCGCGCTTCCCATTGGCCGCAGTACGAATACGTGCTGGATTTGGCCGATGAACTCGGCTTTTACGTCGAACAGGAGAACTCGGTGATGTTCGTCAGCGACGGCAGGGCCAGCGATCCGAAATATTTAAACAACTATATGGGCCAATTCTCCGAAACGATCGAGAAGGACCGCAGCCATCCAAGCATCGTCATCTGGTCCATCGGCAATGAAAGCGCGTGGGGAAGCAACGTGGCGGCAACCCATGATTACGTCAAGGCGGTTGATCCGTCCCGCCCCGTGAAATTCAGTTGGGGATTCAACGCTCCTGCCGGGTATACCGACTTGTTCAGCATTCATTACACCCCATACGGCCATACTTTCGGCACGCATGACAAGCCGGAGCTGTACGACGAATATGCCCACGGTTACGTCTATTACGGCGACTGGATCGACGACGATCCGGCCTACAGGGATTTTTACGGCACCGCTCTTCACCGGCTGTGGGATGATCTGTACGAGACGCCGGGCGTTCTGGGCGGAGCCATCTGGCACTCCCGCGACCTGCGCTTTTACGGTCCGGACGGGATCTGGCAGGGCTTCCTGGTCAACTGGGGCATCCTTGACGAATGGAACCGGGAAAAGCCGGAATATTGGAACGTCAAAAAAGCTTATTCGCCCGTAAGAATCGGGGCCGATTCGCTTCCGAACCCGGGAGCGGGCCAACCGCTGACGATACCGATCGAAAACCGTTATAATCATACAAATTTGAGCGAGGTTACCATCGAGTGGAGCGTCGGCCAAGAAAAAGGAAAGCTCCAAGGCTCTTCCGTGGAGCCCATGAGCAAAGGGCAGCTTACGCTTCCTGCAAGAAAGTGGAAAAACGGAGATGCCGTCCGCCTGAAAATTTACCGGGACGACCATACCGCTGCCGATTCGCTCGTGGACGAATACCTGCTAGTCGTCGGCCAGCGAACGATCGTGCCGTGGAAGCCGCAAGGGAAAGCCCCGGATATCCGGGAAACCGGCAGCCAAATCATCGTTTCCGGCAATGATTTCCGCCTAACGTTCAGCAAAACGACGGGCATGATCCAAACCGGCGAATACAAAGGGAAAACGATGATCACCGGCGGGCCGTACCTCGATATGGGCTATACGTCGAAGCTTGGGGCATGGACGCTCTCCGGCATCAGCCAAAGCCGCTCGGGCAAGGAAGCCGTCATCCGCATATCGGGCCAATACGGCAAGACGGGCGTCCATTTCGAGGTTCGCGTGGACGGCAAGGGGCTCATCTCCACCACGTATACCGTCACCGACCCGCCGGAAACTTACGACGCCGTCGGCGTATCCTTTGATGCAGCCGCGGATGCCGACCGGATCACCTGGGATCGGAACGGGGAATGGAACGAATATCCGGCAAACCATATTGGCAGACTCACCGGGACCGCTTATAAGAAGCGTTCCAAAGGTGAAGAGAAGTACGGCGTCAAGCCGGATTGGCCGTGGATGGAGGATGAGAAGGAGGGCCTCGGGACGGCGGATTTCCGCGCCTCCAAGACGAACGTGAATTACGCTTCCCTCCTGTTCGGCAAATCCCGAAACCGGATTTCGGTGCAGGGGGACGGCTCGGGGGCGGTCAAAGCTTCGCTGAACGCTGACGGATCGGTCCGCCTGCACATCCGGAACGAATGGTCCCATCCCGCAGGCTTCCCGGGTTGGGTCGAGGCCAATCCGGTGCAAAAGCCGATCGCGATCGATTCCGGCTATACCGGCACCGTCCGAATGAAGCTCGCTGCCCATGACGATTTCGATTTCACATTCGCGGACGCGCCGCAGTATTTAAGCGACATGCAGTGGTCGGACGCGACCAGCGGCTGGAGCCGGGTGAAAAAGGATTGGAGCGTCGGCGGAAACGTGCTGACCTTGTATGACGGAAAAGGAAGCCGTTCGTACGACAAGGGCTTGGGCACCCGTGCCTCCTCGGAAATCCGCTATTCCATCGGGGGCAAAGGCTATAAGCGGTTTACCGCCGCGGCGGGGATCGATCTGGAGAGCCCTGGTGGTTCGGCCGTGTTCCAGGTGTGGGCGGACGGCGTCAAACTGTTCGACAGCGGCACGATGAACCGAAACACGCCTGCCCGCCAAGTCGATGTCGACATTTCCGGCAAAAACGAGCTTACACTCGTGGTTCTGGACGGCGGAGACGGAAACGCCGAAGACCATGCCGATTGGGCCGATGCCAAACTTGAGCCGGCTCGTTAAAATACACATTCCAGCAGGCCTTCCCTCAGGGGAAGGCCTGCATCATCGATCAAGCCCGATTCGGCTGCCTTTGAACAGGGAGGATTCAGCCGATCGACGGCCAATATATTTAGGATTCCAGAGTGACAGGATGTGAAATGCCGGTGAACCCGATGAAATGGAGATGGCATGTACCGACCCGAAGCTTTTTGTTCAGATTGATCGCGGCCAACACGATCGTTTTTGGCCTGAGCCTGCTCATGCTTTCGGCCGTGAACTATACGTTTACCAATATGATCAGCGAGAAGCAGATCTCGGAAACGACCCGGAAGCTGCTCCATCAAACCGATGCCAGCATCGAGATGCTGTATGAAAGGGCGTTCCGGGCCGGGGAACAGCTCCTGAACGACAAGGACGTCATCCAAAGCCTGTACGCGCCAAACCTTGATCCGGTCGACTCGCTTGCGCTGGACCGAAAGCTCCATGAAATCGTCAATGCGAATGATTTTATCGATTCCGTTTATTTGCGCAACGGCGCGACGGGACAATTCATCCATTCGATTCCGCGGGACGTCGAGATCGCCGACATCGATCCGGAAGCGCGCAAGCTGGTTCAGGTCCGCAACGGACTGGGCAAAATGATTTTCCTCCCCCACAGGCAGCAGTACGTCTATTCGGGCAAGCGATACGACAACCCGATTCTTTCCCTTATCTTTATTCCGTCCGACGCGAGGTCGGAGTATGCGATCTTTATTAATCTGAAATTGTCCGCGCTCCAGGATTTATTTGATAAAATGGGCAATTCCCCGGAATCCAGCTTCATGGTCACGAACAAAAACGGGATTCTGATCACCCGCAGCGACAAGCCCGATGCCTTTATGGATGCGGCTTCCGGCGCCGAATTCATGGGCAAGGTGATGAATTCGGGCACCGATTCCGGCAGCTTCGTCGCTTCGATGAACGGTTCAAAATCCCTGATCACCTATACCTACAACGACAAGCTTGAGTGGTATTTGGTCAATGCGACAAGCTATGCTTATTTGGCCCAAGGGAGCTTTATTCTCCAGCGAAACATCATCATCGTATCCTTGCTGATGCTTTTGGCATGCTTTGCGGCAACGATCCTGATGAACCGTAAAATTTACGGCCCGATCGGGAACGTCGTTCAAATGGTGCGAGGAAGCCAGCCGGCGAATGCATCCGGGGAGGCCCGCAACGGATCGGCCGATGAAGCGGCGTATTTAAGCGACGTATTCAAAAGTTTGATCGGCAAGGTGACGTCCCTTGAAGATTCGGCGGTCAAAAGCAGGGAGAAGCTGAAAGAAAGCTACCTTAAAGATCTTCTTTTTAGCGGTATTTCTGCCGGCGATCTGCATGAAGAGCTGCATGCCGCGCAGCATGGCATATTATTGCGCACAGGACCGATGCGAACCTTGACGGTGGTCTTAGAGGACTCGCTTCAAAGGGAAGGCAACGTGACGGACACAGGGATCCGATTGGTCAAAGATACCGTATTCGAGCTGGCCCGCCGCATTTTTCCCGAACGGGACGAGATGGAAAAGGTCGACGTTGGGCGGCAGTCGCTGGCCATTTTGATGCGGGAGCCTGAAGATCATCCTTCGATCCATCGGCTGAACAGGATGGTGCAGCAAGCCGAACGGGTGACGGGTTTCCAGATGAAAATCGGCGTGGGCGGCCGTGCGGAGTCGATCGGGGAACTGGGACGGTCTTTTGAGGAGGCGAGGGCAGCGTTGGAGTACAGTTTCGTGGATAATCGCCGAACGGTCTATGATTTTGAGGGGGTTCGCGCTGTAACCGGCACTCCGTTCCGATATCCCGCCAAATTGGAAAGGGCTTTGTTTGATGCCGTCAAAGTCAACGACCGAAAAGAGGCAAGAAGGATTCTCGGCGAATGGTTCGAAGCATTGCGGGGCAATGCCCCGGCAGATATCCGTGCCGCGTTGCGGCAATCGGTGACGACGATTGAACATGAATTTGGGACGATGACGGATTTTACGCCGCTGCTGATGGATCGTGGAGAAGATTCGCTTTACGGGATCGTGCAGCGCTTTGCGGAGCTGGAACGGGTCGAGGCATTTTACGGGGAGCTGGTAGATTTTATCATCGGACAGTTGCAAACGAACCGGCACCAAGATCGCGGCGAACTCGTAAAAACCGCTTGCGGATTTATCCGAAACCATTACCGGAGCAGCGGTCTTTCGGCCGAACTTGTCGCTTCCGAACTCGACATTTCCGTGCCTTATTTCAGCAAGCTGTTCAATGAAGCCATGGGCGTGTCCTTTACGCAATACGTGACCGATTTGCGGCTGTACGATGCCGAACAACTGCTGCTGACGACAACATTAAACGTAAAAGAAATCGGGGAGCGGATCGGCTTTCAAAACAGCTCCTATTTTATTACGGTATTCAAAAAGAAAAACGGCACTTCGCCCAACCAGTTCAGAAAGTTAAACAAAGCCGGCCGTACGGCGGAGCCATGATCACACTTGTTCACTTTATGGGCGCTGGGTTCGCGCCATGGCGCTGGAACGGAATGGAACGTTCCTTGGCCGGGCAGGACCGATTTACTTCCCGGCGCGAATTGAATATAGTATTGGACGAGAACATCATTTTGGGGGAGGCAAATTTTGAATGCGCATTCAATTGGACCGGTTTCCGAACGGCCTGCATAAGGCCTTGACGCTCAGCTTCGACGACGGGAGGGACCATGACCGCAGATTCGTCCGCATGCTAAACGGCTACGGTATCAAAGCGACGTTTCATTTAAACAGCGGTTTTTTGGGCAAAGAAGGATACATCGGCAAGGAAGAGGCAGGGACGTTGTACCGCGGGCATGAGGTATCGGCGCATACGGTAAGCCATCCGTTTTTGGAGCAGTCCCCGCCGGAGCAGGTCGTATCGCAAGTCGTGGAGGACCGGAAGGCGCTAGAAGCTCTCGTTCACGTGCCGATCAAAGGAATGAGTTATCCGTTCGGGACCTACAACGATCAGGTGGTAAGCCTTCTTCGCGCCGTCGGCATCGAATATGCCCGGACGGTCAACAGCCACGGCTCGTTCCATATGCCCGAAGATTGGCTCCGCTGGCATCCGACCTGCCACCACAAACAAATGGTGGAATTCGCGGAGCAGTTCGTCCGTTTGGAAGAGCGGTTTTCGCGCATGGCGCTTTTGTACGTATGGGGACACAGCTATGAATTCGAAAACGACGGGAATTGGGATCTGATCGAACGGTTCGGCGAAACCGTCGGCGGACGGGAGGACATCTGGTACGCGACCAACGCCGAAATTTATGCCTATGCGGACGCATTAAAACGGCTTCGTTTCTCTGCGGACAGCCGCATCGTCCATAACCCGTCGGCCTTGTCCGTCTGGATCAGCGCGGAAGGCGACCCGGTCGAGATCCCCGCGGGGCAAACGGTACGATTATAATCCGTGCGGGAAAAGAACAAGCCGGGTGTTTACGCACGGGGGCTTTAATCGGCAGAGTTTCGGCGCTGCTCACGAGAATAGATTTTTCGGTATACGGCCGGCGTCAAGCTTTCGAACTTTTTGAACGTTTTGATAAAATAACCGGGATCCGCGAAGCCGAGTTCATCGCCGATGTGGTTCACGGATAAATCGGTCGTCTCGAGCAGCTGCTTGGCCCATTCGATTTTCAGGCGGGGGACGAACACCGAAAAGTTTTCTCCCGTTTCCCGGGTGAAGACGCGGCTGAAATAACTCGGACTGACGTGGCACAGCGCGGCCATATCCTGCAGGCGCACGTTTTCGTTTTTATGCCGGTACATGTAATCAAAAGCGGGCTGCAGCAGCGGGTTCGCCGCGCGATATGCGCGTTCCGTGCCCTGCTTGATTTTCGCTTCGATCAGCGTGCTGGACAGCTCGTGCTGCATGGCCTGGATCTGCTCGTAGGCTTGCGGCGCGGCACTGACCGGATCGGGAGCGGCCGGCTCCGCGGTCAATACCTTTTTGTACATGTCGACCGTCGCATGTTTTTGGATCGCTTCCCCGACGATGTAGTTGCACAAATGAAACAGCATGTCCGCAATGGCCGACACCTCCTCGGAGGACAACTCGGGGAGCGCGCGGTATTCGGGTTCCAGCTCCTTGAACTTCCGGTCCGTTTCAGCGTTCGGCGGACGGGTTACGATTTGTTCGAGGGGCAAGTCCGCATCGCGAAGCTTGATTTGCCCCGCCATGATGGCGCCGATATATTGGCCTTCGACGATGATGGGCACGGCGATGTCGACGATGCCGAAATGGCAGCGGTAAACGTACGGCTTATTGGTGCGTACCGCCTCGAGGCCGCCGCGGGCATCGCATTTTTGGCAGTAGGAGGACAGGTTGCCGTCCTTGCGAACTCCCTGGCAAAAGGCTTGGCAGCGGCTGTGTTTGGTGACCGGGACGCCCTTGTAATCGACGGTGATGATCGCCATTCGGGTGACGAGGGAGAGGGAATCCTGCAGCTTGTGCCATTTTTCGATATCGATGATTCGTTTCAAGTCGTAGCGCGGGTTCATGTGCATCGTCTCCAAATATTATTCATTCCCTAAGGGCAGTGCAGGGTGCGGCTGCAGCGAATCTGTATTTTGAGCGCAACGTTGCTTGTTCTATTATACTAAAAACCCGGTTTGAATGAACAAGATAGTACAATTTTACAGGCAAAAGGACAAAAAAACACCATCGGAAAGCGCTTTAAAAGGCGGTTTGAGTGCCATGATTTCCGCTGGTCCCCGCGCGTATAATGGACATGAGATTACGGCGGAGGGGAAAAGAGATCATGAGAAAAGCGTTTATCAGTCCAAGCAAATATGTCCAAGGCGAAAACGAACTGCTGAATTTGGGATATTTTATTCGAACTTACGGCGAGTCCGCGCTGCTGATTGCCCATCCGGAGGACGTCAAACGGGTGAAGGACAAGCTTGATTTTACATCAAAAAAATTCAATGTTACGCTGGTTGAAAGCGAATTCCGCGGGGAGTGCTCCCGCGAAGAAGTGCAGCGCCTGCAGGATCTGGCGCGGGAAAAGCAATGTTCGTGCACGATCGGGCTCGGCGGGGGCAAAGCGATCGACACGGCCAAATGCGTCGCGGAAGGCGACGCGCTGATCATCGTGCCGACGATCGCCGCCACGGACGCGCCGACCAGCCATTCGGCGGTTATATATACCGGGGAGGGGGCATTTGAGGATTATGCTTATTTCAAGCAAAGTCCAAGCGTGGTGATGATCGATACGACCGTCATTGCCAATGCGCCGACCCGATTCCTCGTATCCGGGATGGGCGATGCCCTGTCGACGTATTTCGAAGCCCGAGCCACATCCCGCTCCTTTTCGAAAGTGAATGCGGGTTTGCCCTGCGGCGTCCATGAAGGTGCGGCGCCCGCGGCGGGAGGAACCAAGGCGGCCCTGGCGCTGGCCAAGCTGTGCTACGAAACGCTGCTGGAAGACGGAGTGCGGGCCAAAATCGCCTGCGATGCCAACCAAGTGACGCCGGCGCTGGAGAACATCATCGAGACCAACATCCTGCTGTCCGGCCTGGGCTTCGAAAGCGGCGGTTTGGCCGCCGCGCACGCGATCCACAACGGCCTGACGGTTCTGCCGGGCACTCATCATTATTTTCACGGGGAAAAAGTGGCGTTCAGCACCATCGCCCAACTCGTGCTCGAAAACGCGCCCAAGGCGGAAATCGACGAAGTGCTGGAATTTTGCTTCTCGGTCGGCCTGCCGGTATGCTTGGCGGACATCGGCGTAGATGCCGTTACAGCGGACGAGCTGCGTCTGGTGGCTGAAACGGCCTGCATTCCGGAGGAATCCATCCATGCGATGCCGTTCCCGATCACGGAGGAAGCCGTGATTTCGGCGATCGTAGTCGCGGACCGAATCGGCTGGGACTTTAAACTAAGCAAAAAGGATGCGATACGATGAAAAAAATCATGAACAAACCGGAGACGCTTGTCAGGGAAATGCTTAGCGGTCTCGTCATGGCGCATCCGGAACTCGAATTCGACAGCAAATATAAAATCGTCAAGAAAAAGGACATCAATCCGCAAAAGGTCACCCTGATCAGCGGCGGCGGCAGCGGCCACGAGCCGGCTCACGCCGGGTTTGTGGGCAAAGGGATGCTTGACGTCGCGGTCTGCGGCGACGTGTTCGCTTCGCCGTCGCAAATCCAGGTCTACCAAGCCATCCGCTCGTCGGCGAGCGAAAAAGGGACGCTGCTCATCATCAAAAACTACAGCGGCGACATCATGAACTTTAAAAACGCGGCGCATCTTGCCGGCGAAGACGGCATTCAGGTCGATTACGTCAAAGTCGACGACGACATCGCGGTGGAGGACAGCCTTTACACCGTCGGGCGCAGAGGCGTCGCAGGCACGGTGCTCGTGCATAAAATCGCAGGGGCCGCCGCCGAAGCGGGCATGTCCTTGGAAGAGGTCAAAGCTTGCGCCCAACATGCGATCGACAACGTAAAAAGCATCGGTTTTGCGCTGACGTCCTGTACCGTGCCGGCCAAAGGCACGCCCACCTTCGAAATCGGCGAAGGGGAAATGGAATACGGCGTGGGCATCCACGGCGAACCGGGCATCCGGCGCGAACCGATGATCCCGGCGGACGTCCTGGCTGCCCGGATGGTGGCGCAGCTGCTGGAAAGCCTGCAGATGAACGGGAAGGCCGCCGAAGAGGTTGCCGTATTGGTCAACGGCTTCGGGGGCACGCCGCTGCAGGAGCTTTATCTGCTGAATCATGCCGTCATGCGGGAGCTGGACGCACGCGGAATCGCCGTATACAAAGTGTTTGTCGGCAACTACATGACAAGCATCGACATGGCCGGCGCATCCGTCTCGATCATGAAGCTGGACGACCGGCTGAAGCGGCTGCTTGCCGCCGAATGCGAGACGCCGGCGCTGGCCGTGCGGGGCCCGTTCGAACCGGTGCGCTATCGCAACGGCGCCGTTGAAGAGAGCGGCAAAAAGCCGGCTTCCTTCGGCCTGACGACCGGCGAAGAGCATGCGGTCATTCGCGACGGGAAGCTTTCGCTAGATAACCTGATTTATGTGGTCGATAAAATGAGCGCCATCATCATCGAAAACGAAGTGCCCTTCTGCGAACTGGACTCCCATGCGGGGGACGGGGACTTCGGCATGAGCGTGGCGAAAGGATTCAAGCAGCTCAAAGCGGAATGGGACGAAGTGACCGCCCAAGCAAAAGACATCGGTTCGTTCCTGGACGCGTGCTCGCTGGTGATCATGGAGCATTGCGGCGGAGCCTCCGGACCGATCTGGGGTTCGGCGTTCCGGGCGGCGGGCAAATATGCGGGCGAGCGGAAAGAGCTGTCCGTGCCGGAAATCGCCGAAATGATGACCGACGTGGTCAAAGGCGTTCAGGATACCGGCGAACGTTCTTTCGGCAGGGGGGCCGTCGTCGGCGACAAAACGCTGGTCGACGCGCTGGCGCCTTACGCGGATGCGTGGGCAGCGGCCGCTGAAGACGGCGCTGACCTGATTGCCGCCGGCATCCAGGCAGCGGAGGCGGCGGTCGAAGGCGCCAAAAAAACCGAAGCCATTGCCGCCCGGATGGGACGAGCGGGAACGGTCGGCGACCGGAGCATCGGGTACCCCGATGCCGGAGCGTATGCGCTGGGCGTCATTTTTACCGGAATTGCCCAGTCGCTTAGATCGTAACGGACGGATGATTGCATAAGATGCCGGATGCCGCATGTTCAACGCGAACATGCGGCATCTTTTTTTCATGGATTCAATGGGGTAAGGGGTTTGTCTGCAAGATGCAAACATGCTAGGATAACGAATACATACGTTGCCGGGACTCCTTTCGGAACATCAGGGAACCCGCGCCGCAGCCATAGGCAAGAAACATGCAGAGAGGTTGTCATATGCCGAATACGATATTCATTGTGGAAGACGAACCTATTTTACGGGAAATCATGAAGGATTATCTGCTTGAGGAAGGATACGAGGTGCTCGAAGCTGCCGACGGCAAACAAGCGCTTGCGTTATTCCAGGAACATGAGGTCGATTTGATCATTTTGGACATCATGCTGCCGGAATTGGACGGCTGGTCCGTGTGCAAGAGGATCCGCAAGGCTTCGAACGTCCCGATCATCATGCTCACCGCCCGCTCGGACGAAGACGATACGCTCCTCGGATTCGAGCTCGGCGCCGACGATTACGTCACCAAGCCGTACAGCCCGCCGATCCTGCTTGCACGGGCGAAGCGGCTTTTGGACCGCAGGCAGGTTCGCGAACAGGATAAAGATACGCTGTCTGGCAGCGGCATTACGATTCATTTTCCGTCCCGCACCGTATCGGTCGAGGGGGAAAACTGCAGCTTAACGCATACCGAATTCGAGATTTTGGCCCATCTCATGAAAAACAAAGGAATTATCATCACCCGGGAGCAGCTGATCACGAAAATTTGGGGATATGATTTCGCAGGCGACGACCGCACGGTAAACAGCCATATCCGCAATTTGCGTTCCAAGCTGGGGGAGCATGCCAAACATATCGTCACGGTCGTACGTTCGGGGTATAAATTCGAGGAGCAGCCATGAAAAGGAGCATCGTGCTTAAGCTGTTCTTATTGACTGCGGGGTTGTGCCTGTTCCTGATCGCCGTGATTTTCGCATTGCAAACCGTGTTTTTCAAACAATTTTATGCCCATCAAAAGGTAAAGGATGTTCAGTCGGCGCTGCAGGCTTACGGACAGGACTACGTGAAACATGCCGCGAACGCGCAGCGGACGGCGAAGCTGGAGCAAGATTTTTACCAAAAGTATAATACATGGATCACGGAATTGGACTCCTTTGGAAATTTGCAACATACCGACGATTACTTTATGGAGATCAAGCTGGACCGTATGGACGACTACCCTGAGTTCTCCGGTCGCACGATAAAAGTCCCGCTCTACAGCTTTATTCACGTGGAAGATTTTTATAGCGATAACCTATTTATCACGCCTTGGATCAAGGAGGGCGAACCCATCGCCTTTGAAGGATTGATCATGAAAAAGCAGCTGGTTATCCAGCGGATGGCGAAATACAAATCGGGACTGCGGGAGGAAGGCCAGTTGGAAAATCGGCAAATGGTCAACAAGGAGTACGAGGTCGTCAACCGGTACCCGAGCCCCCCGACCCAATATCATGAAACTTATCCCAGCATTTTGTTCACCGGGATGATTACGAAAGTAGAAATACCGGAAGGCGCAGGAAGCTCGCGCTACACGAACCGCTTGTTTCTGGAGCGCATCAAAGCATTCCAGGCCGATTTGCTTTACGGGGATTATGATCAATCGGCGGAAGCGAATCCATTGCTGAATTACGAAGAAAACGGCGTGAATTACAAAATATTCATCGACCCGCTCCAAGACGAGAAAGGGAAAACCGGATACCTGTTTGCGGTCACGTCGCTGCAGCCGGTGAACGAAGCAGCGGGGATGATCCGTCATTATTACGCCTACATAGCGGCCGCCGCGCTGCTGCTCGCGCTGCTTGCGTCGTTCTATTATTCGCGCCGGATCGCCCGGCCGCTGCTCCGCATCAACCGAACCGCGCAGCAAATGGCGGCGCTCGATTTCTCCGAAAAAATACCGGCGGAGACCAAAGACGAAATCGGCGATTTGTCGCGCAGCATCAACGAGCTTTCCGAGAAGCTGCACAGCCATATCGTCAGGCTGGAACGGGACATCGAAAAGGAAAAGCAGCTCGAGCATACGCGGAAGGAATTTATCTCCGGGGTGTCGCATGAACTGAAGACTCCGCTGAGCGTCATCCAAAGCTGCTTGTCCGTGCTGAAGGACGGGATTGCCAGCCATAAGCGGGATCATTATTTTGCGGCGATGGAAGACGAAGTGAACCGGATGAACCTGCTGATCGGGGACATGCTGGAATTGGCCAAATACGAGTCCGGCACGTACAAAATGGAGATGGGACCGTTTGACATCGGCGCTGCCGTCGGGCGGATTTGCGCCAAATTGGCGCCGGATATGGAGCAAAAACGGCTTCGCCTGCACGTGACGCTTCAACCGGCCGAAGTCGTCGGCAATGAGCTCCGGATCGGTCAGGTCCTGGTCAATTTCTTGACGAACGCGATCCGTTATACGCCCGAGGAAGGGGCCGTTTTCGTCGCCGTCACGGAAGAAAAGGAACGTGTAAAAATAGGCATCGAAAACAAAGGCGCCCATATCCCGGAGGAGCAGCTGGGAAAAATATGGGACCGTTTCTACCGCGGGGAACCCTCCCGCCAGCGGTCGACCGGAGGTACCGGGCTCGGCCTGGCCATCTCCAAAAAAATCCTGGAAATGCACGGCGTCCCTTACGGCGTAACCAACACGGAGGACGGGGTCCTGTTCTATTTTTATTTGGATAAAAAAACGTAAGATGAAGGAGCGAACTTCGGTTCTGTAGATCCCCATCAGGCGCTCATCCATGAGCTCACAGGCGAACATCCGCATTTGGTGCGGCCGCCGTACGGCTCGGCACCGGGGTGCGAAGACCGTAAGCTTCGCGATCAAATCGCCGAGGAAGGCATCAAAATCCGGGATTGGACGATCGATTCGAACGATTGGAAACTGAAGGATCGCAATTTATAGCCGCAGGGCGGCGTTAAAAAGGAAGATTTGACGGAAGGAGCTATCTCTATGGGCCGATCGGTTCTTGGAGACAGCTCCTTTTTATCGTTTCGCATCGCAGCCCTCCGGAATCTATAAATCGTTTTGATGCCATCTGCACTTGATCTTTATTTCGCGCGATTAAACTATTTTTCGGAAGGAGGAGAGAGAATGAGAAAATCCGTGCTGATCGTGACATGCCTGCTGTCCGTCGCGCTGATCGTCCTGCTTAATGGCTTCCGTTCGGCAGGGTCAAGCCGCGGCAGCATCGATCTAAACCATCGAATGATAAGCTTTTTGGGCCAAAACGGTGCCGCCTCCCATCCGCCGGGGACGCCTTATAAAGTCGTCATCGATCCCGGACACGGGGGCAAAGACCGCGGCGCGACCGGGGCGAGCGGAAATTTCGAGAAGGATTTTACGCTGCGGCTGGCGCTTAAAGTGGAGGAATTAGCGAAGAAGGAGAAGGAAATCGAGGTTCATCTGACCCGGACGGATGACCGGTTCATATCTTCGGCGGACCGCGAAAGGCCGACATTCGCCAACGATCTGGGGGCCGATTTGTTTATATCCATTCACGGCAATACGTACGAGGACGCAAACGTTTCGGGGACGGAAACTTACTATTATCACGACGATTCCCTCCCTTTGGCCGAAATCATGCAAAAGCATGTCCTCCAAGGGAGCGGGTTTCGGGACCGGGGCGTCAAGAAAGAGGATTACTTCGTCGTGAAGGATACGGAGATGCCGGCCGTTCTGATTGAGACGGGGTATCTAACGAACCCGCAAGAAGAAGCGCAAATGCTGAGCGACGAGGCGCAGTACCGGATGGCCGGGTCCATCCTGGACGGTATCAAGGAATATCTGAAACTGGATTAAACCATAGATGGAAATTCGATTCTAGGAAGGTAGATGGACATGAACAAAAAAATCGTAACGACGATACTTATGGGGAGCTTCGCGCTGGCATTGGCGGCTTGCGGAAACGATTCAACGAACAAGCAGGCCCAACAACAGACAACGCAAGTGCAGGAACTGGGGGGTGCTGCGGTGACGGAAACGACCGCCGATACGTATCAGCGGATCTTTCAAGACAGCGTATTTCTGGGGGATTCCATTACGGAGGGGTTGTCCTTCCACGAGGTGCTGGACGAGAAAAACGTGCTGGCAGGCGCCGGGAAAACGGCGGAATTCGCGCTGAAAGACATCGACGAGCTCACGAAGCGAAACCCGAAAAAGGTCTTTATCCAATTGGGCTCTGACGACATTTTATGGCCGACGGACGACCCGAAGGCGCACTCCATGAAAAACTACGCCAAACTGATTGGCATGATCAAGGACAAGCTTCCGCAAGCCAATATCACGCTTTTGACGGTTACCCCAGTTACGGAGGAAGCCGTCAAAGAAGAACCGCGTTATAAAAACATCGCCGATTACAATCAAGCGGTCAAAGCGCTGGCCGACAAGGAAGGCATCGGCTTCGTCGATTTGGCTCCAATCTTTGCTGGCAGCTCTGACTTCTATGATGCGGATGGCATTCATTTTAAACCGGACTATTATGCGAAATTGCTGGAGTTTCTCAAGGAGCAGGCGAAATAACATGGCGGCGGTTCAGTCCCTTTTGGAGGTGACGCGGGTTGGTTTTTAGCAGTCTGATCTTTTTGTTTATTTTTCTGCCCGTCACCCTGCTGGTTTATTATGCGTCGCCTAGGAAGCTGCGGAATGCCATCCTCTTTGTCGCAAGCTTGATTTTTTATGCCTGGGGCGAGCCCGTATACATTTTGATCATGGTATTTTCCACGGTGTTCGATTACTTCAACGGTCTGCTGATCGATAAGTACCGGCATCGGAAATGGATCGCCAGATCCGTATTTTTCTGCTCGATGGTCGGCAGCTTAGGCATTCTCGGGTTCTTTAAATATGCCGGATTTCTCGCGGATAACATCAACGGGCTGTTTCATCTGCATCTGCAAACGGCAGATCTGCCGCTGCCGGTGGGCATCTCCTTTTATACGTTCCAAACGATGTCGTATGTCGTGGACGTATATCTTGGAAAAGTGCCTGCACAGAAAAATATCGTTGCTTTCGGGGCGTACGTGACGATGTTTCCCCAGCTTGTCGCGGGTCCGATCGTCAAATACGGCGACATCGCCGGGCAGCTTGCTTCGCGCAGCGTCAGCTTGGCCCGTTTCGGCGAAGGGGCGGAGCTGTTCATGAGAGGCCTCGCCAAAAAAGTGCTCCTGGCCAACAACATCGGGTTGCTGTGGACAAGCGTCAAAGCGGAGCCTTTCGCCGAGCTTTCCGTCCTGTCCGCCTGGCTTGGGATCATCGCGTTTACGCTGCAAATTTATTTCGATTTCGGCGGGTATTCCGATATGGCGCGCGGCCTTGGCAAAATGTTCGGTTTCGATTTCATGGAAAACTTCCGCTACCCCTATATATCCAAAAGCGTCACGGAGTTTTGGCGCAGATGGCATATTTCGCTTGGCGCCTGGTTCCGGGAATACGTGTATATTCCGCTTGGCGGCAACCGGCAGGGCATGGCGAAGCAGCTTCGGAATGTGCTGGCCGTGTGGTTTTTGACCGGTCTTTGGCATGGCGCCAGCTGGAATTTTATCGTCTGGGGATTGTATTTCGGGTTTTTCGTCATGATCGAAAAGCTGTTCCTGCTGCGGTGGCTAAGCCGTTGTCCGGCATGGTTCGGGCATGTCTATACGCTGCTCATCGTCATCGTCGGCTGGGTATGGTTCGAAATGGAGCATTTGGCGGCCGCCATGCAATTCATCGGCGTGCTGTTCGGCTTCGGCGGGCACGGTTTTGCGGATCGTCAAGCGCTTTACGCGCTGTCCACGAACGCTGCGCTGCTGGTCGTATTAGCTTTTTGCGCGACTCCGTTTCCGAGCAAAATGCTCGCGTACGTGAAAACGAAATGGAAAACGGCCGGCGCCATCGCCGTTCCGCTCCTGTATCTCGTGTTCATGGCTTTGTCGACGGCTTACCTGGTCAACGCAACGTACAATCCGTTTTTATACTTTCGATTTTAAAGGAGGGCGGCCATGGACAAGTTCGAAAATGTCAACAAAAAAACGCCGGCGGTATTGCTGCTGCTGTTTATCGGCATCATACTCGCCCTGAATCTGGCTGCGCCGGACCGGACCTTTTCGGAAACGGAGAACCGCATGCTGAAGCAGATGCCGCATTTTACGTTCGCATCGCTGCTTTCGGGCGACTTTACTTCCGATTTCGAGGCTTACGTGTCCGATCAATTTGCCCTACGCGACTTATGGATCGGAGCGAAAACCGACGCGGACCGCGCCATGGGAAAAAAAGAAAGCAACGGCGTTTACCTTGGAAAAGGCGGTTACCTGATCCAGAAGTTCGTCCCTCCGGCGGAAGGGGATTTGGAAGCCAAAATGCAAGCCATCCATGCGTTTGACCAAGCGACGCCAGGCTTACGCAAATATGCGATGATCGTGCCGACGGCAGCGGCCGTGCTTCAAGACAAGCTGCCGAAATACGCCGAAACCGGCGTCGAAGAAGCTTATGTGGGGCTGATCCGGGAGAAGCTGCCTGCCGGCATCCGTTTTGTCGATGTATTCCCCGCGTTATACGCCGAACGGGAGCAGTCCGTTTTTTATAAAACCGACCATCACTGGACGACGAAAGGCGCTTTTGCCGCCTATCTGGAGCTGTGCAAGGAAATGGGGTTGAATCCGCAAAAAGAGGAGGAGTTTCAAATCCGGCAGGTGACCGACGCCTTCTTTGGTTCGCTATATTCCAAAAGCGGGTTCAGGCATGTGAAGCCCGACCCCATCCAGCTCTATCTGCCAAAGCATCCGGAAGCCTATACCGTCTCGTATGTCGACGAAGGGCTGACCACCGATTCGTTGTATGCGATGGATCAGCTGCAGAAGAAGGATAAATATGCGGTCTTTTTGAACGGCAACCACGCGCTGATTCGGATCCAAACGGGTCAGAAGAACGGGAGAAAGCTGCTGGTCGTCAAGGATTCGTACGCAAACAGCTTCATTCCGTTTTTGCTGAGGCATTTCGGCGAAATTGACGTGGTGGATTTTCGTTATTACGAGGACGATCTGGCGGCTTTGGTGAAGGAACGCGGCATTCGGGAGATGCTGTTGTTATACAACGCAATCACGTTTTGCGAAGACCCATCCATCAAACACATATCGGAGTGATTTTATGAGTACGTCATGGAAAGGAAAAGCATGGGGCTGGCTTGCTGCCATCCTCGCAATCGCCGTCGTCATCGGTCTGTTATCCGGGTGCGCATGGGGGAGGGGTGAAGGAACCGCCGCGACGTCCCTCGATGAAATCGGGGAAAAGGTCGGACAGGCGGCAGATTTGAAAGAAATGAAAAAGGGAGACATGAAAAAGCTGCAGAAATTGTACAATATCGATCCGGACGCCGTCGAGGGCTTCATCCTTTACACGTCGAACTCGAACGTAAGAGCGGATGAATGGGCAGTGATCCAACTGAAGGATCCGCAGCAGGCGGAAAACGTCAAAGCCAGCATCGGGCAGCGGATTGCCGCGCAAAAAAACAAATTCAAGGACTACCGCCCCAACGAGTTTTTTCTGGTCGAAAACCATGTGCTGAAAACCAAAGGTTCGTTCGTCTTTTTCGCTGTATCCCAGGAAGCGGAGCAAATGGAAAAAGCGTTCGACGATGCGTTTTGATGCTTTTTGGCTGGATAGATGCACAGATAGATATCAAATGATCATAGTTTGCTGCCAAAGGGCCAGCGATAAAACGCAATTGCAACGAAGCCGCGAAACCGCGCGGCTTTTTTTCATGGGAGCCGAGATTCAGGAACCTGACGACAGCGATTCGGAACGTTTCCTGCCCGGTTCACAATACCTGTTTGACAGGCTGCACGGTTTCTGACTGATTTTTTTGCATTGCAAGGAAAAGTATGGAAAATGGGAACAAATGTGTGGTAAAATCAGATCGATTTAAAAGCATCGTTATTCATATGAAGTAAGCAGATCCGATCGAAAGGAGGAACTCCACGCCGCCCGAGCTAACGATGCTGGAGCGTATCGGCAGGGTGATTCTTTCCGGTCCCGGATGCCAGGCTGGCAGCGGACTGGTACGCTGGCGAATTCGAATTTCAAATCGTGCGGCGGGGCAGCAAAGAAATCGATTGAATGCTCGGCGAGGGAGAAACATCAATTACCATAGTCCGCATGGAGGAAAGGACGCATCGCTTAACGTTGCAAGGTATGACGCTTCAAATTTCGGAAAGGGAGTTGGTTCTTATTGGTTAATCATGGCAATGGCGTTCAGGCTGCTGCCGGCATCCCGCTTGCGAACCGGGTAGCGAGCGTGTTCGTGCACGTGACGGATCTGCGCACGTCGGCGGAATGGTACAGCCGTTTATTGGGACTGCCGCTGATGGAGGAACGGCTGAACGGAGGACCCGTCTATTGGTTTGATTTTCAAGGCACGCATTTGATTCTCGATTCGAACCGCGTGAACCGGCAAAACCCCGATTGGGACAAAGGGATGATGCCTCGCATCATGTTCGCAGCGCAGGAGATCGACGAAGCCTTTAGGCATGTACGGGAGAAAGGCGGCGAACCGATCGATGAGCCGGAAAGGCACGGCACGATGGCCTTCTTCAATTTCCGCGATCCGGAGGGGAACGTCCATATGGCGTGCTGGGCTGAGCACGCGGGAGAGGCATTGCCAACCGAGCCGAGCAACGTTAGTCCGATTTTGCCGCGCGTCGGAGGCGTGTTCGTCGACGTGAAGAACATGCCGGAGGCTGCGCGCTGGTATTCCGATCTTTTGGGCGTGCCTTTTGACGGATCGGCTGCAGAGGAACGCATCTATTCCGTGCCGACGGATTCCGGCGCCGCGCTGCTGCTCGATCATAACCGTTATTTAAATCAGGAGTCTTTTACGGAAGTGTTTTATTTCGAGACGGACGATTTTGATGCCGCCTTCGCATTCGCCCGGGATCAGGGGTTTCAGATTGCGGGGGAACCCTGCCGTTTTCCGGATCTGAGCGAGTTTGCCCTCGTGGATCCCGACGGCAACCGCATCGTCGTCGCGCATATGCATATTTAATCGAAAAGGAGAAGTGAAACCGTGTCCAGGCAAATCAGCAGTTCATTAACCGTATTGTCCGTATCCGATTTGGCACGCTCCAGGCAGTATTACCGGGAGGTTCTTGGTTTCGACGTGACGGACTGGTGGGCGGAACGCGACGGACTCACCGGGCTTGCGCTCAAACTTCATCAGGCTCCGGACCCGACCGCCGTACATCCGAACCCGCCTGAACCGGGAGCGGAGCTTGGAATCGATGTTTCCGCCTATGTCGATACATGGGCCGCGCTGGACAACCTCTACGAAGAATTCAAGTCCAAAGGCGCCATCATCGCTCAAGAACCGGTCATCTACGCAGAAGGCGGTCCCTGGAAGGAATTCGTGATCGCCGATCCGGACGGGTATCATCTGGCGTTCGGCGGAATCGACGGCAGCCGGGCCCATTGCAGCATCGATCCGCATATTCAAGCCGCATTTTTGTGGGTGCGGGACTTGAACAGCGCAGTGGAGCGGTATGCCAAGCTGATGGGGCTGGAGGTCAGGGCTGAGGACCGTTTCGATCATCTGCACGTGTTTCATCTGGATAACGGGGCGGAACTCATTTTGGATTCCAACGGGATGGAGGACGTGCCCATTCCCGAGCGGGGGCCGGTTCTTTTTCAATTGGGCACGTACAATATCGAAAAAGCCGCAAAAGAAGCGGAGGAAATCGGCTTCGAGATCGTTTACGGCATTCAAAGGCTGCCCCGCGTGTCGTTTTTCAACATTCGGGACGAGGACGGGAATATCGTGATGGTTTGCCAGCGGCATGCGGGGTCGGCGTCGTGAACGTGGAAATCGTAGAAATCCCCGAAATCATTTTGACGGGCTGCCTGACGAACTCGAGGCGATCACCATGCCTGCCAAGCGGTTTGCGAAAATGACCGTTCAGGGAAACCGAACCCGAATGGAGGAGGCTTACGACGCCCTGTTCAAATGGTTTGCAGAGGGCGCATATGTAAGGGATACGCGCGATGGTTCCTTCGGGTTCGAAATGAACCGTCTGCATCCGTTGAATCCTTTTGACATTCCGGCGGACGAAATCGACGACTTTGATTTCGACATTTTTGCGCCGATTTTGACCGAACAACGCGGCCCGATTCAAAGGATGTAACCTGAGCGAGGTGAACATGAGCAACTGCCGCCTTGACGGCATGACGATCGACGGGATCCCGGTCATGGCGCGGCTGGAGCATTATTTGAAGACAAAATAGAAAGGACGATTTCCAAGGTCAATCAACTTGCCCGGAATATCGTCCTTTTGTTTTCCGTCCAAGGTTTCTTTCTACTGAAAAACTCACAAAAAACATTAGTTTACTTGACATTAATCGCTAGTCAAAATATAATCACAAACATAAAGTAATTAACTTACAAAAATAACGCTATGTCCAATAGGTTATCAGGGAGGAATTCTTTTCATGTCAAGAAAACAAGACATCGGCGCGTTGTTGTTGAGGATTTTTTTAGGCGCTGCCTTTTTCGCCCACGGTTTGGCTAAGTTCCAAGGAGGCATCGGCAACACGGCCGCATTTTTTGAAAGCCTGGGTCTGCCGGGTTTTGCGGCTTACATCGTGGCGACGATCGAGCTCATCGGCGGAGCTGCCATGATTCTCGGGATTGGAACGCGGGTGATCGCGTGCTTGTTTGTCTTGATTATGGCCGGAGCGATCTTCAAGGTAAAACTGGCCGCAGGTTTTTTGGGGAGCAACCAATCTCCGGGATACGAAATCGACCTGGCGCTGCTGATCATTTCCGTGTACTTCATCATCGGCAACCGCTCATCGCTCGCATTGGACAATCTTATTGTTCGATCGAAACAACAATAAATCAAAACGGAGGACTCGGCGTAACATGAACTTTCATCGTAAACCGCACACCTTTATCGGCCAGGTGGACTTAAAAGTTTCCAATTTGAAGCGTTCGCTTGCCTTTTATCAATATGTGATCGGATTTCGCGTTTTGGAGCAGTCAGGCCGAAAAGCGATCTTGACGGCGGACGGCAAAACCCCGCTGTTATCGATCGAACAACCCGAACAGGTTTCGCCGAAACAGCCGCGTACGACAGGCCTGTACCATTTTGCGCTCCTGCTGCCGAAGCGGTCCAATTTGGCCCGCGTGCTGCAGCATTTTATCCAGCACCAGATTCCGCTTCAAGGGGCGTCGGATCATTTGGTCAGCGAAGCCCTGTATCTGGCGGACCCGGACGGCAACGGCATCGAAATATATGCCGACCGGCCGTCATCGTCATGGGCGTGGGCCAACGGGCAGGTCGTGATGGATACCCGAGCCCTTGATATTCGCGATCTTTTGCAGGAAGGGGAGGGAGCCCAATGGGACGGCCTTCCTGCGGAGACGTTGATGGGGCACATCCACCTGCATGTCTCTTCCTTGCAAGAGGCCGAATCATTTTATGGCCATGGACTGGGATTCGATGTCGTCAGCCGGCTTGGCAACCAGGCGTTATTTATCTCGACGGGCCGGTATCATCATCACATCGGGTTAAATACCTGGAACGGGGTAGGCGCTCCTGCGCCCGCGGAAAACAGCGCCGGGTTGGCTTCCTTCGATATTGTATTTCCGGACGAGGAAGCGAGAAAAGGCGCCGTTCAGCGGCTGAAGGCCATGGGTGTTACCGTCCATGAGAGCCAAGCTGCCTGGATTACGGAAGATCCGTCCCATAACCGGATCCGGCTGTTGATTTAAACCGGCCAATACGGATTGATTCAAGCCCATTTGCAGGCATTAGGCCATGCGATGGGTTTTTTGCTGATTTTGCCTGAGTAAATGAGCTTCGAGGATATCGCTTCCACGATGGTTCGACCAGATGCTGATATAAAAATCCGGTTTCTAACATTTATCAGCCAAGTGATTAAATTCAATGATTGTATTGATGAACATTGTCCATTACAATAAGACAAACCAAACTACCATACTAGTTATACTAGTGTGCCTTTGATGGAGCATGCGCCATGGGGAGGGGAAACGTTTGAGCATCACCGTACAGAATGTGATCGACAAACTGCATCGTGCATTCGGACCATACGAAACCACGGTGGACGGCATCGTTGCGGGAAGCGGCCAAACGGCCGTCCGCGGCATCGCGGTATCGTTTGTCGCCTCTTACGAAGCGATCAAGGAAGCGGCGGCGCTTGGCGCCAATTTGCTGATTACCCATGAAGGGGCGTTTTACCGCCATCAGGAAGGCGGGACGGGGACGGCCGATCCCAATCGGGTTCGACTCATGAAGGAAAGTTTCATTGAATCGGCAGGAATGGCGATCTATCGGTATCATGACCATCCGCACCGGACAAATCCCGATTTGATCACCCGGGGACTGCTTCGCGCATTGGAGTGGGAACGGTATGAGCACAACTATTCAGATGCCGCGGTTGTGGTTACCCTGCCGGAAGCGCGCCGAGTTCGCGAGATCGCGTCCCATGTCAAAAGCAAACTTCATCTTCCCTACCTGCGCGCGGCAGGGAGCATGGAAACCGCCTGTCAAACCATCGGCATCGCCGTAGGATACCGGGGGGGCGGCGAGGTAGCCATTCCTTTGTACGAGAAGGCGGAAGTCGATCTCCTGCTCGCCGGGGAAGGTCCCGAATGGGAAACGCCGGAATACGTCCGGGATGCGGCCGCCCAAGGCATCGGCCGTTCGTTGTTCGTATTGGGTCATGCGGCCAGCGAAGAGCCGGGCATGGAACTGCTGGCGGAACTGATCGGGGATCTGGTCCCGGGCATGCCGGTTCATTTCGTCCGGACGCCGTCGCCGCTGCAAATCATATGAATGACTACCCTAGAAGCGAATGCAGAAAGAGGTTGCCGTATGTCAATGGAACAAAAGATCAAAGGATCAACCCGGGATTACTCCTATCAATTGTTGAGGAATAAAATCTTGCATCTGGAGCTTGAGCCGGGAACGAAAATTTCGGAAAAAGAGATCGCCAGCGAGCTGAACGTCAGCCGGACGCCCGTTCGGGAAGCCTTCATGAAACTGGCGGAGGAGGAGCTGCTCGACATCATCCCGCAGAGCGGCACCATCGTTTCCCGAATCAATCTGAGGCATGTCGAGGAAGGCCGTTTTATCCGGGAAAAAATCGAAAAAGAGATCGTGGCGCTGGCTTGCGGACAGCTCGGGGATGATTTTCGCTTTCGCATGGAAGCCAACATCGCGATGCAGGAGGTTTGCGCCTCCCAAAACAATGTTGGCAAGCTGTACGAATTGGATGAGGAATTCCATCAAATTTTGTTTGAAGCTTCGGGGAAGCAACGAACCTGGAAAATGCTGCAGCAGCTGAATATCCATTTCAACCGGCTCCGGCTGCTGCGTCTGTCGAAGGACTCCAATTGGGAGCATATCATCCAGCAGCATAAAGAAATGTACCAGCTCATTATACGGCAGGAGAAGGAGCAAGTCGTGCAAATCATGGAAAACCATCTGCGGCTCGTCGTAATCGAACAGGACATGTTGAAGGAAAAGTACCCGCACTACTTTATCTAAAGCAATGCATAGAGGAGAAACGAAAGGGGAAACGAAAATGACGCTTGATAAAATCGATAAGCTTCCTTATTCGGATGCCGATCCGTGCTGGTTGAGGTATACGAAAAATGAATCCCTTGAAGACATCCCGCGTTTGACCAAAATTACCGTCCATGGCTCGTCGGAACAAATCCATTCGGCACTGGCGGAGCTTGTTTACGGCATGACGGAGATGACCGGGACGGTGCCGGAAACGGGGGAAGATCCAAATGGCCTTGAAGCGAACGTCGTCCGGCTCGTCCAATTCGACGAGGCATTGCCGGAACGGTTACGGGAACTAGCGCCATTCCACGATTTGCACGAGGAAGGTTATGTCATCCGGTCCGTCCCGGAAAACGGGGGAGAGTCGATTCTCGTAGCGGGCAAATCCGGCAAAGGCGTACTGTACGGCACGTTTCATTTATTGAGGCTGATGCAAACCGGAGATTTGCCGAGCGGACTGCAAATTCTGGAAAATCCGCGGAACGGGCTCCGCATGATGAACCACTGGGACAACATGGACGGCTCGATCGAACGCGGATACGCCGGGCAATCGATCTTTTTCAAGGATAACGAGTTTGTTCGGGACCAGGCTCGGATCAAGGATTATGCGAGGCTGATGGCTTCCGTCGGCATTAACGGCGTGGCCATTAACAACGTGAATGTTCACAAGACCGAAACGCAGCTGATCACGTCCCGGTTTTTGCCGGACGTGGCGGAGGTGGCCGGGATTTTCCGCCGGTACGGAATCGCCTTGTTCCTCAGCGTCAATTATGCGAGCCCGATCGAGCTGGGAGGACTGGATACGGCCGATCCTCTCGACCCCCGCGTGCGGGCATGGTGGAAGGAAAAGGCCGCCGAAATTTACGGGTACATCCCCGATTTCGGAGGATTTGTGGTGAAAGCGGATTCGGAGCACCGGCCCGGCCCCTTTACTTACAACCGGACGCATGCGGACGGCTCGAACATGCTTGCGGAGGCGCTCGAACCGTACGGCGGCATCGTGGTCTGGAGATGTTTTGTCTATAACTGCCTGCAGGACTGGAGAGACCGCACGACCGACCGGGCCAGAGCCGCCTATGACCACTTCAAGCCGCTGGACGGCCAGTTCAAGCAAAACGTCGTTTTGCAAATCAAAAACGGGCCGATGGATTTTCAGGTCAGGGAGCCGGTTTCCCCGCTATTAGGCGCGATGCCGGAGACCAACCAAATGGCGGAGTTTCAAATCACGCAGGAATACACGGGCCAGCAAAAACATTTATGTTATCTCGTTCCGCAGTGGAAGGAGGTGCTTGACTTTGATACCTTTGCACGGGGCAAAGGTTCCGAAGTAAAAAAGATCGTCGCCGGAGAAACGTACCCTTATGCGCATTCCGGAATGGCGGCAGTCATCAACGTGGGAGACGATCCGAATTGGACCGGGCATACGTTAGCGCAGGCCAATCTTTACGGCTTCGGGCGGTTGGCGTGGAATCCGGACCTTTCGGAAGAGGCGATCACGGCGGAGTGGATCCGGCTCACTTTCGGCAAAGATGAGAAGGTTTATCAAGTCTTGCGTTCCATGCTTGCCGAATCCTGGCGGGTATACGAAAGTTATACGTCGCCGCTCGGGATCGGATGGATGGTGAATCCGGGGCATCATTACGGGCCGAACGTCGACGGTTACGAATATTCCGTGTGGGGGACGTATCATTATGCCGATTGCCGCGGCATGGGCGTGAATCGGACTGTGAAGGACGGAACGGGGTACACGGCGCAGTATTTTCCCGAAAATATGGAGCGTTACGAATCGCCGGAGACTTGTCCGGACGAGCTGCTGCTTTTTTTCCATCACGTGCCGTACACCCAGACGCTGCATTCAGGCAAAACGGTCATTCAACATATTTATGACAGCCACTTCGAAGGAGTGGAAGGCGTGGAGGCTTTCATCGAACGTTGGCAAGGACTCGAAGGGCGAATCGATGCGAAACGCCATGCACAGGTGATGGAACGGCTTCAGATTCAGCTCGCGCATGCGAGGGAGTGGAGAGATGTCGTCAACACGTACTTTTTCCGGAAGTCGGGAATCGAAGACCGTCACGGCCGCCCGATCTATTAAGCTTCGGACCGCAGGCCGCAGGACTAGACCGATCTGCAAAAGGTAAGGAACTTTCAGGATGCAGGATATTTGCGCTATGCCGCAAGTCTCCTGCATTTTTTATTGTTTTTCAGTGGAAAGTTGAACCATTTTTGCTAGTAATACGTACTAACTTATGAGATTCCTACTCCAAGGAGGTACGTTATATGAGGAAAAAGAAGTTCATCTGGCTGCTGGCCGCCGCTCTTGCGCTGACTCCGCTGGTGCCGACCGGGGCGCATGCATCCGAAAGCAAGGCTGTCGTTGCGGTTCAAGGGCTTGAGCAATTCGCTGCCGAAAAAGCCGCGCTGCTTACCGAAAAATACGGGACGACCAGCGTCCAATATGCGCTCATCGACGGCGGCACGATATTGGCTTCGGGGCAAACGGGCCTCAACGATCCGGCAGGGAAGATTCCGCTGACCAAGGATACGATGTACGGCATCGGTTCCACCAGCAAGATGTTTACGGCAGCGGCCGTTATGAAGCTGGTCGACGAGGGCAAAATCGATCTGGATACCCCGGTTGTGAAGTACATAACCGATTTTACAATGAAGGACGAGCGGTATAAGCAAATTACGCCGCGCATGCTGCTCAACCATTCTTCGGGCCTGCAGGGGTCCAGCCTGGGCAATGCTTTTCTGTTCAACGATCAAGACACGTATGCGCATGACACGCTGCTTAAACAGCTGGCATCGCAACGGCTCAAGGCCGATCCGGGCGCCTTTTCCGTATACTGCAACGACGGGTTCACACTGGCCGAAATTCTCGTCGAAAGAGTCAGCGGCATGAATTTTACCGCATTCATCCATCAGCATTTTACCGGCCCGCTGTCCATGGATCATACGAAAACTTCGCAGGATCCCCTGGGGCAAGGCAAGTTTGCCGGGCTTTATTACCCAGGATTTGACACGCAGCTTCCCAATGTAACGGTGAACGTGATCGGCACGGGCGGAATCTACTCGACGGCGGAGGATCTGGCGCGATTTTCGCAGCTGTTTACGGGACAACAACAAGGAATTTTATCTGAAAAGTCGATTCAATCCATGCAGCAGGAGGAATACAAAAAAGGACTGTGGCCTAAAGAAGCCGACAGTTCCGTCGGTTACGGGCTCGGCTGGGACAGCGTAAGGCTGTATCCGTTTAACGACTATGGCATCAAGGCTTTGGTCAAGGGCGGGGACATCATTTTGTACCATGCTTCGTTGGTCGTGCTTCCGGAGCAGAACATGGCAGCTGCCGTCTTGTCTTCCGGGGGGAGCAGTGCGACGAACCAGATGCTGGCCACCGAACTGCTGCTGCAAGCGTTGAAGGAAAAGGGAGCGATCCAAGCGATCAAGCCCGAGAAATCGTTCGGCAAGCCGGTAAAGGCCGACATGCCAAGCGAAGTGAAGAATTACGCAGGATATTATGGTGCTTTGGGCCAACAAATCCACGTCGCCATCCAAAACGGGGAGCTTACGCTGGCAATGCCAGGCGCGTTCGGGGTTCCGGAACAAAAATTCGTCTACACGGCGGACGGGACATTCGTGAACGCGGAAGGAACCGCGAAGCTTGCTTTCGTCAAGGAGAAAAACGGACGCACGTACCTGTGGGACCGGGAATACACCAGCATACCGGGTTTAGGGCAAATCGCCGTATCCCAGTACATGGCGGAAAAGCTTGAAAAGCACCCGATCTCCAAGGAAGCCGAAAAAGCGTGGTCGAAACGCGAAGGCCAAACGTACTATCCGATCAACGAGAAATTCGATTCGCTGATGTACATGATGAAGCCTTCGCTCGAAATCACCCGGACCGATGATTTGAAAGGATACTTCGGAGACAGGCAAATTACCGGCCCCGACACGGCGGCAAGCCAGCTGCAGATTCCAACCATGAGCGGCCGGGATCAGGCGGAATTCCATTTTTATAAGGAGAACGGCACGGAGTACCTGGAGGCAGCCGGGGGACTTTACGTCAGCGGGGAAAAGGTAAAAACGCTCTATAAAGGGAAACAGTCCACGGTGACGATCCAGCCTGACGGCTATGCCAAGTGGTTCACCATTCCGGAAGGGGCGGCCGGAAAACGAATGACGGTCAACATGCCGGCACGGGGTTCGTATGCGGTGTATGACGAAAAGGGAACCTGCGTGAACTTCACCGTCGCCAGCGGGAAAAACGACGTCGTTCTGCCGAAGAACGGAACCGTCGTTTTTGCCGGGGAAGCGGGTTCGACCTTCGGCATTACGTTAAAAAAGTAGTCCATCTTTAACTGGTTTATGCGCAAAAAGGCGGGACACCGGAATACATACCGGGATGTCCGCCTTTTTTTGGCTTCAAACGTCATTGCTTTAATGTTTGTTTTATGGGATAAAACGGGGGGAACGGTGCTAAACGCCCCGCTGCCGGAAAACAGCCCGAGCGAAAGGCAGAAACAGACGAAGGCTAACAGGCTGACCGACATAAATGCTCGCGTACGAAACCGGCTGCTGAAGAAAACGTATAAGATAACGACAAAAGTTTGCGGGCAGCAAATAGGGGAAGGAGCGGCATTTTTGGCACCAAAACATGTATACCAGTACAGCCATGCGCGCAAAAAGAAAGCATCCAAAAACAAAAACAAGCGCAAAACCCCCAAGGAAAGCTGGGGATCCAGGTTCTGGTTCGGATTTTTAAAAGCGCTTGGATTCGTGGTTTTATTGGGCATGATTCTGCTTTATGGGGATTCGGCCCGGCTGACGTCGATCATATTAAACGCGACACCGGTCGATCAACTGACCGACGAGACGACAGGCATGGTCAAGCTTGAAGGCCAGGCCGAGGGCACGGCCGCCTTCACGGACGAAGGCAAGCTTGGGGCTCACTTCGCGTTGATCCAAAAGGAAACGTTCTACTGGCAGTGCAGCAAAAGCGGATGCTCCTATAAGCGAAATGAAGACCGGAAGCCCGAGGTTTCGGGTTTGATAGGGGTAAACGGGGCCATCGTGGAATCGGATTGGTTCCGGTTTTACTCGGACTGGCTCCCCTTGAATGCTTCTACGGTTGATGCGGATGATATACCGAATATTTATGAAGGCGATTCTTCCCGTCCGCTTTTGGTCGAAAGCCCGAAAGAAAAGGCCTACGGCTATTATGCCGTTTCGCCGGGCGAACACGTGGCTGTCATCGGTTTGGCGCGCGATGGGCGGCTGGAGCCGTTTGCGTTGCCGGGGGAGGATGAGAAGCGCGTCATTTTGATCGGAACAAGCGTGGAACGCATGGTGTCGGAGGAACGGAAAAGCCAAATCGTGTATTTGATCATCGGGGTCGTCGTCGCTCTGATGCTGCTGCCAACGGTCATTCGATGGGTTCGGGGTTTGTACCGGAAGATCCTTGGCGTTTTCCATCGTTAATGCAGACGATCCGGATGGAGCATCATCCATTTGGCCATTAATGTCCATCATCGCCTGATGCACGAATAAGGACTTTCTCCCGCCGGAAGGAGCGGTAATCGCCGCAACGTTCCGATGGAGAGAAAGTCCCTATTGGTTTTCGGAGCAGAATTTCAAATTTAGGCACGGAGCATCTGCTTCTTATGTACCTTCCGTCAGCCGAAGGAGGTATAGACGCTCTGTTCTACGAGTTCCCTGATTTCGGCTTTATGCGCGGCATGCCGCTCTGGTGTTATGCTTCCGCTTCGGAGCCGGTCATCCAGCTGTTTCGAAAGCTGGGCAACCTGGAGCTCGATGACGTTTTCGATATCGCCGCCTTGTTCTGACGCAATGTCATGCAGGGATTTGCCTTCGTATAAAGATTGAACCAATTCCTCGTCGGACGTCTGGTTGAGTGCCTTCAAAAAATCGTCTTTTTCCGGAGCATCCGTGGAGGACCACTTCGGCGCCGGGCATGCGCTTGTGATGGAGCCGCTTAACGCGGTGTTTCCAAAGGACAATATGACTACCATCGTTCCGACAATCATCACTCGCTTTATGTTCATGGTGAAAATCCTCTTTTCTTGTTTTATCGTGCGTATGGTCTGCGTAAAGTTTCGGGAAGCGGGTTACCAGCCTAATGTCATTGTAAACGGCAAACCTGAGGGGAACCTTAATCGTTCTTTAAAAAATCCTAAAGTTTGGCTGGGACCCGGAGCTTCCGCGCTCGGAAGCCGGAGCGTTTGGCGTCCGGAGCGGATCTGACATGACATCGAGCATAACCTAAATAGTATGGTTATGTAAAAATTACCATTTTCACTATCTATAGGTACAAATCTTCCGGGTGACGGCGTAAAAAAGTATGATACAATGGGATTTATTGGAGCTAAACATTGGTCAATTCATATCATGGGAGAGGTGCTTAGCGTATGGCGAAAATTTTGACCCGGTCCGAAGTGGCCGTGGAATCCACATGGAATTTGGACGATATTTTTGCGACCCCGGAGGCATGGGAACAGGAACTGAAGGCGATTGAGCAGGATATTGCTTCCGTTACCCGGTTCGAAGGGAAACTCGGCGAGGGGGCGGATACGCTGCTGGCTTGTTTGGTTGCGCAGGAAGAACTCCTGAGCAGAACCAACCGCACCGCCGCTTATGCTCACCTGCTTCAGTCGGGGGACAGCATCAATCCGGACAATCAGATCAAAGCGGCCAAAGCCCGGGATGTATCTTCGTTGGTCAGCACCGCATTGTCTTTCATCAAATCGGAAATCATCGCGCTGCCTGACGGAACGATCGAGCAGTACATAAAAGAACAACCTGCCCTTGAGGATTTCAAGCGCAGCCTGCAGCTGCTTTTGCAAACCAAGCCGCATCGATTGACGGCAGAAACCGAAAAGGTACTGGCTTCGTTCGGCGAAATTTTGGGAGCGCCTTATCGCATCTATGAACGCAGCAAGCTGGCAGACATGACGTTCCCGTCCGCCCTAAACGGCGAAGGGGAGGAGGTACCGGTGTCGTTTGCGCTTTATGAAAACAAATACGTCGAATCATCGGATACCGCTTTGCGCCGCAATTCATTCAAAGTTTTCAGCGAAACGCTGCACAAATACCGCAATACGTTTGCCGAAACGTACGGCACCGAAGTGAAACGGCAAATGATCGAATCGCGCCTGCGCGGATACGACTCCGTCACGGACATGCTGCTCACGCCTCAGCAGGTCACGAAAGAAATGTATAACAATATTTTGGATATTTTGCAGGAAGAACTTGCGCCGCATATGCGAAAGTACGCCGCCCTTAAGAAACGGGTGCTGGGTTTGGACGAAATGACGTTTGCGGATTTGAAGGCTCCCCTTGATCCCGAGTTCAATCCAAGCATTTCTTTTCAGGAGGCAGGCGAGCTGATCAAGGAAGCTTTATCGATTCTGGGTCCGGAATACGGGGATATCGTGTCGGCCGCTTTCCGCGACCGTTGGGTGGACTATGCGGATAATGCCGGAAAGAGAACAGGAGCTTTTTGCAGCTCCATTCCGGGAGTGCATTCCTATATTTTGATCAGCTGGGCGGACAGCATGAGAGGCGCCTTTACGCTCGCGCATGAAGTCGGTCATGCAGGCCACCTCATGCTCGCAAGCAAATACCAGCGTTTGACGAATTACAGACCGTCCTTGTATTTCATCGAAGCGCCGTCGACGATGAACGAACTTCTGCTTGCGGATCATTTGCTGTCCCGTTCCGATGATCCTAGGATGCGCCGCTGGGTCATTTCCCAGCTGCTCGGCACCTACTACCACAATTTCGTCACCCATTTGCTTGAAGGAGAGCTTCAGCGCCGGGTGTACGATCTGGCTATGGCCAACGTTCCGATCACGGCCGTGAAGCTGTGCGACCTGAAAGGGGATATCCTGTCCTCGTTCTGGGGAGAGGATGTGGTCATCGATGATCATGCCAAGTTGACCTGGATGCGCCAGCCGCATTACTATATGAGCTTGTACCCGTATACTTACGCTGCCGGGCTTACCGCATCCACGGCGGTAGCCAAACTCATCCGGGAGGAAGGGCAGCCAGCCGTGAACCGCTGGCTCGACGTCCTTAAAGCCGGGGGCTCCATGAGCCCGCTGGACTTGATGAAGCTGGCCGGCGTGGACATGTCCCAGCCCGATCCGATCCGCAGCGCGGCTGCTTATGTCGGATCGCTTATCGATGAGCTGGAAAGCTTGTATTAAGCCGTTTGCGGCAAACGTTCAAAGAAGCCGAATCCAACAACGGCAGTCTCCGATGCACACCATCGGAGACTGCCGTTTTTCGTTCATGTCGTCCGGAACGTGAAAGGGTTCCAAGCTTTTCATTCATCATTGGGATTTTTCGAATGGGCCCAAGTTTTTTTGTGAGGCCTCGTTAACCAACTGCGCATTTGACCGATGCCATATCGCCAGCACGACCAAAACGATGGCGCTTCCCATATAGGTGTACATGATACCGTGAGGCAGGTTGAGGATCAAATACGTCAGCATCGGGCCCATAGCCGATCCCAAATCCGCAGCAACCGAAAAAGCGGTCATGACGGCGATGACGGAAGAAAGACGGGCGACATCCGAAGCCAAAGCATCCAGTAACGTGGTGATGGCCGTACTGGCTGCCATGACGAACAAGATGGCCGCGCACCAAACGTAGACGGGAAGCTGCCACGGAATCAGGGCATATCCCGCCGCCGAAACGATCAATGCCATACGGAAAAGAGGCAGTCTCCCCTTGACTCCGTCCGACCATCGGCCGAACAAAGAAGCGAGAAACGGCTCCCAGGCCCAGCGAACCGCTTGCAGCACGCCCGACAGCATCGTGCTTGTCACGATCATGCCGATGAGCATCATCGGTTGCGCATAGTGGGTTTCGATCAGAAGACTTAACGTAGAAGTTAATACCGTTTGGATGAGAAATAAGAGCAAGCCGGTAGCGATGATTTTCATTACGGGTTTCGTCCAGACGGTCTCGCGCAGGTTGCCGCGACCCTTTTGCCGGTATGAATTGTCGCCGCCATTTGCCGTTCGATCGGTGGTGCCGGTGATATGTAACGCAACATAAGGAAGTCCCGCCAGCATAAACAACCCGAATGCGACGGAGACGGCATCCATGCCGGTAAACGGAACCAAAATGCCTCCGGCCAACATGCCGACCAGGCTTCCGAGGCGTGAAATTCCGTTAAACCGCCCCATGAGATGGCCCCGGTTCGAATCGTCGGAATAGCGGATGACCGTTAAATAACTGCCCATGCGGAGAAAGGACCACGCAATCCCCCATAAGCACCGGAGCACGAGCCACGCGGCGAACCCGTTCAACACGCCGTAACCGACCGTTGTCATGGATGCCAGCAGGACGGCAAAAGCAAGGCCGGCCCGGAGCGGCAGTTTTCGATAGAGCAGTCCGATCAGCGGCGTGATGGGCAAGCGGACAAACCGGTTGAACGAAAGGAGGAGGCCGACCTCCCAAAGGGCCGTGAGACCGGCCTCCTTCCAGTAAATCGGCAAAACGATGTAGAGCATCGAATCCCCGAGCAGACAGAGCGCCGTAACGATGGCAATGACGGTGACCGGCTGCTGGCGATTACCTTGATAACCTTTTCGCAGAGTAAAGTTCATGGTTTCTCCTGAAAGTCAGACATGGAGGATCAGGCCGTCGTATGCCACTCCGATGCCGTGAGGCTCGAATATTCGGACCCAGTCCTCGTGAAGCAGGCCGGCGTTGTGCGTGAAGTGGGTAACGTAGATCAGATCGTTTTCGGTCAGGATCTTTTCCTGCAGAAATTTGCTTTGAACATCGAGGATGGTATCTGCGCTCATATGTCCGGATTGGCGGTTGTTTCCCGTCAAGCCATGGGTGCAGTCCAGGATCGCGATATCGGCTTTTTTTCCCTGCAGCCATTCCCAGGTCGCATCCGGAAACCATCCGGTATCATTGCCGTAGAGCAGCGTTTTGCCGTCTTTCTCCACGAAATAAAGCAAGCAGGTTTCCATGGGGTCGTGGTCCGCAAGGAGCGGCGTCACGGTTGCGGAGCCGATCGGCACCGGTTGAAACGGTTTCATGCGATGGAAAGCAAAACGGTTTTTGAAGTGTCCGAGGGCTTGGCGGGAATGAAACATGACAAGATCGTTGCCGTAAATCCGTAGCGGGTGCTCGATGCCGTGCGCGAAACCTTCGATCCGGCTGATGAGATCCTGCGGCTGAAAATGATCATAATGCGTGTGGGTGACAAGCAGATGCTCAATTTGGCCCAGATCGATATCGTCACGCAGAGCCTGCATTTGCGAATCGGCCGAATAATCGAATTTCCAAGTGTCGTCGAGGATGACGGAAGCACGCGTGCGGACGTTTTTCCCGCCGAGCTTCCTCGACTGCAAGCATGTATCGCAGCGGCAAAACACGTTTGGCACGCCTTCGGCGGCCGCCGTTCCCAAAAAGTGAATTTTCATCGTTTACAGATCACGCTCCTATGGATGGATTAACCATTTCTCCCCGCTCTTTTCATATACCGGAACGGATCCGATTTGTAAATGGATAATTGTTAGATCCATGTCGGACATAGACCATGCCGGTGAAAGAGAGGCGTTGACATCCATGGCATTTTTTGATTAAATGGAAAAAATTGAATATCAGGAAAGCGATGATGGATAGGGTGTACACCTTCAGTAAGGAGCTTGAATGGACGTCTGCAGAGAGCCGGTGGCTGGTGTGAACCGGTGCGATCATGTTCCCGAATTACGATCCGGAGCTGGAAAAGCGAAATGCGCGCACAGTAGCTTTTACCCGGCATGTCCAGATGCCGTTATGACAAATAAGCGAAAGAGGTTATTCCAAACTTCTTTAATTAGGGTGGTACCGCGAGACAGCCTTCTCGTCCCTTGATGGGAGAGAGGGCTGTTTTTTTATTATTTCTGGTTGAGTTTAAGGGGGAGACACACATGGAATCGTGGATACGACAGTTGACGGATGAGCAAAAACGAGAGCTGGACCGGCAGCTGAACATCATTCGCAGAGGAACGGCGGACATCGTTCCGGAAGAAGCGTTGGCGCAAAAAATCGCGTCGTCGATCGTTACGGGAAAACCGCTGAAAGTGAAGCTCGGGCTGGATCCGTCCGCCCCGGACATCCATATCGGTCACACCGTCGTCCTGCACAAGCTGAGGCAGTTTCAGGATTTGGGACATGAGGTTCAGCTGATCATCGGCGACTTTACGGGGAGGATCGGCGATCCGACGGGAAAATCCGAAACGAGGAAGCAACTGACGGAAGAGGATGTCAAACGTAACGCCGCCACGTATGAAAAGCAGCTGTATAAACTTCTTGACCCTCAAAAGACCCAATTTTATTTTAATTCCGCATGGCTTCAAAAGTTGAATTTCGAAGATGCGCTGCAGTTGGCGGGGAAGGTGACGGTGGCGCGCATGCTGGAGCGGGATGATTTTGCGAAACGTTACGCGAATCGTCAGCCCATTCACATCCATGAGTTTTTTTATCCGCTCATGCAAGGGTTCGACTCGGTTTCGCTGGAAAGCGACATCGAGCTCGGAGGCACGGATCAGACGTTTAACATTTTGATGGGGAGGACGCTCCAAAGCGCACTTGGTTGCAGCAGCAGCCAAATCGCCATCCTGATGCCTATTTTGGAAGGGCTTGACGGTTCGCAAAAAATGAGCAAAAGCCTCAGCAATTACATCGGCATCGACGATTCGCCGAATGATATGTTCGGAAAAGCGATGTCGATCCCGGATGAACTCATGTTAAAATACTACGAATTGAGTACGCCGATCTCGAACGGCGACCTGCTTCTGCTGAAGAAAGGGCTTGAAAACGGAGAGATCCATCCCCGCGACGCGAAAGTCCGATTAGCCAAAACGTATGTTCAGATGTACCATGGCGAGCAGGCGGCAGAACAAGCGGAAAGGCATTTTGCCTCCGTATTCCAGCATCGCTCGCTTCCGGAAGATATTGAGGAATTTTCGTTAAGCCGCGAGCATTTGGAGGAAGGAAGCATTCCGGCCGGCAAGCTGCCGGTCGTGCTCGGGTTCGCGGCGTCCAACAGCGAAGCGAGGCGCAGCGTAACGCAAGGCGCGGTCAGAATCAACGGGAAAAAGCTGTCGGACCCGTACGAGCCGATCCGGATCCAACATGGCGACATCGTGCAGTCAGGCAAAAGGAAATTTGTTAAAATCGTGATTGACCAAGGACATTAAAACGTTTTATCGAGGACAGGAAGGGGCCACAATGACCTATACGTTCGAAGATTTGTACGAAGCGGCGGAGATCGATGATTTTACGGCCGTGAAACGGATTTTGCAAGCGGACCCGTCGTTGATTCACGGGAAAGACGAATACGAATTTTCAGTGCTCCATGGCGCCGTTTCGACGGATAACGAGGAAATGGTCGAATATTTGATTCGGCAGGGGGCGGACATCCATGCCAGGAATGAGGATGGGATTACGCCTCTGCATATCGCACTGTATCCCGAAATTGCTTCGCTTCTGGTCCGCCATGGGGCGGACGTCAACGCGGCAGCGGAGGACGGAAGCACGCCGCTCCACACGCAGGTTTCTGACGGCGAGGAAAGGCTGGATGTCATCGAAGCGCTGCTGCGCCTGGGGGCCGACAAAACGCGAAAAAACCGGAGCGGCCAGACCCCGATCGACATCTCCAGAAGCCGCGAAGAACTGGAAATGATAGAATTGTTACGGTAAGCAACTGCCGGCGGATGTACCAACGGAGGGGAAAGCCGAGCGGCTTTCCTCTTCATTTTTGGAATGAGTATATTATTAATTTGAGGAACCGGAGAAACGCATTTCAGTGAAATGAACACCTGAGAGATGATGACAAATGGACTTGGGGTGATTTATGATTAGTTATGACCTAAAAGAAAGGATGTACAACGCCATGAATGAGCAGATCCAGATCGGATATGAGCCTCCTGAAGCGGAGGAATACGTCAATTTGCGGCTAAAGGCCGGCCTCAGCGGCAAGGATATCGAAGCTTCGCGCAGAGGACTGAAAAATTCGCTGTTTGCGGTAACGATTCGGCTTGACGGGGAATTGATCGGCATGGGCAGGGTGATCGGCGACGGCGGATGCATGTTTCATGTCGTGGATATTGCCGTTTCCCCCGAACATCAGGGACAAGGGCTCGGCAAAAAAATCATGTCCGAGGTGACGGCTTACCTGGATCGGCATGCCACGAAAGGGGCTTACGTCAGTCTGATGGCCGATGTTCCGGCAGACCGGTTGTACCGGCAGTTCGGTTTTGAATACGGAGCTCCTGCTTCCGTCGGCATGTACAAAAAATACGATTGACGTGGGAACTGGCCGGTAACGGCGGTTCGGAGATTTTTATTATTATTGACTGAACGATCCGGAAATGATAATATACGTTCATGAAAAGGAAGGAGGTTTGGATTCGCATGTTTTAGACTGAATGGTCCGATAAAAAATCGAATTGCTGGCCGCAGAAGAGGCCTGGAAAAGAGGTATCGTTAGATGGCAAGGAACAAAGAATTCGATACGACCCTTGTCCTGCATAAGGCGATGGAAGTGTTCGGACATTACGGTTATGATGGCACATCGCTCCAAACGCTGCTTGATGAACTGGGCATCGCCCGCCAGAGTCTGTACGACACGTACGGGACGAAAAGGGATTTGTTTATCAAGGCCGCCAAACATTACTTACACGAAAAATCCTCGTCGGTTGTCGCCAAACTGGAGCAAGCGGAATCGGTGAAACAAACGATCAGCGACATTTTTCGGATCATCGTGTCCACGCTTCAGGATGAGGAACGGAAAAAGGAATGCATGATTTTGCACAGCGCGATTGACCAGATCCCCCATGATCCGGAAATGGCGGCGCTGTTCGAGCAAGATCGGACACGGCTTGAAAAAGCTTTTTACGAAGCGCTCGTTCGGGCTCAGAAGCAGGGAGAAGTCGGGGCGGGCAAAGATCTGCATGTGCTGGCGCGGTATTTGTACCATGTCAGGTATTCGATGACGCAAGCGGCGAAGCTGTCCAATAACCCGAAAGAGCTGGAAGAAATCGCAGCCGTCGCGCTGTCGGTTCTCGATTGTTGATGGAGCGTTCGTTGACGCTTCTTCATTTTGATCATTCTAGATTAAATGGTCAAAAATATCTTTGTTCAAATTAGACCGTTTGGTCTGTAAATTGCGAAAAGGAGAGATATCCATGAACAAAAGCAGGCATAAAGGCTTGGCGCTCATTCTTCTTGCCGTTTCCCAATTGATATTGGCGCTGGATTATACCATCGTCTTTGTCGCCATGCCTTCGATTGGAGCGGATTTGGGGTTTTCGGCCAATCATTTGCAGTGGGTGGTTAGCGCATACTCGCTCGTTTTCGGCGGATTTTTGCTGATTGGTGGAAGATTGTCCGACCTGATGGGAAGGCGGCGAATGTTTATCATCGCCATCGCTCTTTTCGGCGCCGGTTCGCTTCTTGGCGGATTGGCGGATTCGCAAGTGGTGCTGATCGCGGCGAGAGGATTGCAAGGCCTGGGCGGGGCGCTGCTGTCGCCTTCCACGTTGTCGCTGATCATGTCCAATTTTGACGAAGGCGCCGAACGTAACCGGGCGATGGGCATTTGGGCGTCGATGGGGGGCGTCGGATTGTCGCTTGGATTGCTTCTTGGCGGAGTTTTGACCAGTTATTTAGGCTGGGAGTTCACGTTTTTCGTGAATGTGCCGATCGCCCTGATCACGCTTATTCTTGCCCCGTTCGTGCTGGCGGAAAACAAAGCGGCTTCTGGACCGAAGCGTTATGACGCCTTGGGAACGATATCGGTGACGGCGGGGATGATCCTTATCGTATATTATTTGATCCAATCCCCGGTCGAAGGATGGCTAAGCCTCGGAACCTTGCCGTTTGGACTGCTCAGCGCGTTATTGCTCGTTTTGTTTGTCGTGATCGAACAGCGCACGGAAGAACCGTTAATCCCGTTCAGGCTGTTCCGCAACCGCAATTTAACCGGAGCGGCGCTCATTGCTGCCCTATTTTCGGCCTCCTTTGGTTCGCTGTATTATTTTCTAACCCTGTATACGCAGGAGGTACTGCACTACTCGGCCATTCAATCCGGGCTCAGCTTCCTGCCGCTGACGATCAGCGCTTTTTTGGGCGGAAGGCTCATTAATAAAATGCTGTCCATAGCAGGCGTGGCCGGTACGGTCGCCATCGGGATGATTCTGGGAGGCAGCGGTTTTTTGGTGCTCACACAGTTATCCGAGAATGGCTCCGCCTGGGGGATCATTCCAGGTACCGTCATCGTCGGGCTGGGCCAAGCGCTCGTATTTACGACCATGTTCATTGCGGGAAGCACGGGCATCGATCCCAAGGAGCAAGGAGTCGCGTCGGCCATCATTTCGACCGGCCAGCAAATAGGCAGTGCGGTAGGTTTGGCCGCCATCATGGCGATCATCTCCGCCAACCACAGATCGGGCCTGAAGTTGGAAGCCTTGGAATCAAGCGATTTGAATCATGCCGTTCATATATCTTTTTTCGCGGCCTCCGTCACGACGCTGCTGGGCGTAGCCGTTACTTTTATCACCCTCAAACGAAAAAAACAGCCATCCAAGATGGAGAAAAAAGAGATGGCTTCGCATTTACATTTTAGACCAATCAATCTGAAAAGGGGAAACAGACATGAACAATGACAGCAAAATTTTAATAACAGGCGCGAGCGGCAAAACGGGTAGCCGCATTACGAAACGGCTTATCGAGTTAGGATACGGCGTTCGAACCGCGAGCCGGGGGCAAACGGCTACACTCGGGGCAGGCGAGCAAGTGACATTTGACTGGTTCGACGAATCAACGCATGCACCCGCTTTAAAAAACGTCGATAAGCTGTATTTGGTCAGTCCGGTTGGGATGATGGATCCTTCACCAATCGTGCTTCCTTTTCTGGAAAAAGCTTTAAGGGAAGGCGTACGCAGGGTCGTTTTTCTCGGCAGCGCTTCGATCCCCGAAGGCGGCCCGGTTTTTGGCAAGATACATCAGGCCATACGCCAGCGCGTTCCGGAATGGTCGGTGCTGCGACCGTCCTATTTCATGCAAAATTTCACCGAAGGCCATCATGGGGCCCAAATCATCCGTGAAGGGACCATGATCACCGCCACCGGGTCGGGCAGAGTCGGGTTCGTGGACGCCGACGATATTGCAGAAGTGGGGGTGAGGGCTTTGATCGATCATCAGCCCCACAACACCGATCATATCATCACGGGTCCGCATTCCCTGACCTACGCGGAAGCAGGTGAAATCATCGGCGCGTCGGCCGGCCGGACGGTCCGTCATATGCATGTAAGCACGGAGGAGCTGGCGAACCGGTTGACGTCTTTTGGCATGGCGGAAGATTATGCCCGGTTTCTTGCCGGAATGGATGAAGACATCAAGCTCCATGGCAAGGAGGATTTGGCAACCGATACGGTCGAGCGCATCACCGGACGCCCTCCAAAGTCGCTGGAACAGTTTGCCCGCGAGCATGCTTCCGTTTGGAAACCGTAATACAACAAAAAACCGCGGATACCGCGGTTTTTTGCCTTTTTGGGCAGGACGGCATTAGCCTGAAAAAATAATATATCTTCATCGGCATCTCATATCTCGGCGATTTTGGGTAAAAATGTTAAGGCATAGGGGGTTCCCGGGCAAAACCAAAAAAACGCAAAGGTGTGTGACATCGATGAACAAAAGAATCGTCTCTCTGTGCCTTGCAGCCGTGCTCATGACAAGCGGTTGCGACCGTGGTGCCAACGGCCATGCGGAAACCGCCGCGGAAAGGGAAAATGCGGAAATGGGCATGATGAGCATGCATCATCACTCCGATTCGGGAGAAGTACCGAAAGGGTTAAAAGAAGCCGAACATCCGACATACCATGTGGGAGATACCGTGGTCATCCACGCGAAACATATGGCTGGCATGGACGGGGCCACGGGAAAAGTGGTCGGCGCTTATGATACCGTAGCCTATTCCGTTACGTACACCCCGACGGACGGAGGCAGCCCTGTGCGCAACCATAAGTGGGTCATTCAGGAAGAAATCAAGGATGCAGGCAATCAACCCTTGGAGCCAGGACAGAACGTAATATTGGAAGCCGATCATATGGAAGGCATGATGGGGGCTCAGGCCACGATCGAAACGGCCGACCGGACGACGGTATATATGGTGGATTACATCCCGACAAACGGGGGAACCCCGGTAACAAACCATAAATGGGTCGTGGAAAGGGAGCTTTCCGAAAGATTATATAAAAGATAACTCCCCGTACCCGGACCAATCAGCCTCTTTCGTCCTATTTCCCCGGAGCGGCTGCCGATGACGATGCCCGTTTCTCCATCTTCCACTTGCGTAAAACAAGGCGCCCATCGAAAGATGGACGCCTGATTTGCATTTGGACACACGACTTTTTATGGCTTTATGTGGTTTTGTTTCCGGTTTTCCGATGGCGCCGCAGCAGCGGATAAAACAGAATGCCGCTGACGATCAGCGCAACTCCGAGCAGGAACGTCTTGAGATCCGCCGTCCCCGCGATGATCACCCACAGCGAATAGATCGCCGCCAATCCGGCAATGATTCCCTCGCTTACGCGCTCCTTCCGCAGCGTGTAGGTTTCGCCGGTCCAGATCAGCTTCAGGTGATAAAGCGAAGCGATCAGGTAAGGCACCAAATAAGCGAGCGTAGCGATATAGATGATAAAATCGAATGCGGCCGAAATGGAGCCGGAAACCGTGGACAGCAGCAAAATCTGGCCGAGCGCGTTGGAGACCCAGAGGGAAACCTTAGGCATGCCTTTGTCGTTTTCCTTGGAAAACGACGGGAGGAACACGCCCAGCTTGGCCGCTTGAAAAGGCACCTCGGCGCTGAGCAGCACCCAGCCGATCGTGGAGCCGAGCAAACTGATCAGCCCAAGACCCGCCAAAAGCTTGCCCCCGATCGGGCCCGTCACGGCGGAAATGCCGTCGACTAACGGATTCTGGGAAGCCATCAGCTGCTCCTGCGTCAAGAGGCCCATCGTCAGCATGCTGATGCCGACATACAGCACGATCGAAATCAGCAGCCCCGCGATGGTCGCGCGGCGGATATCCTGCTTCCGGCGGGCGCGGGCGGCAAAGACCATCGCGGATTCGACGCCGATGAAAGCCCACAGCGTCGCGACCGCAGCCGCATTCACCTGGGAAAGCAGGCCGAGCGTCTCGCCGCCGTCGTTGGTGCGCGGAGCCAGAAACGGCCCGATGTTGCTTTGCTGGAACGCGAATAACGCAATCACGATGAACAGGACAAAGCCGATGACCTTGGTTGCCGTCGCGATGAAATTGAGGCGTCCTGCGCCTTTCATTCCTTTCAGGCAGATGGCATGCGTCCCCCACAGCAGCAAAGAGCAGACGAGGAACGTCAGGACATTGCCTGCTTTTAACGTAAAACCTCCGAAATCCACCCAAACCTTGCCGCTCGTAAGCATCGGGAAAAAGGCGGAAAGGTAGCTGGCGAACGTCGTGATCACCGCCACAAAACCCGCAATATTGCCGACCCAATATCCCCAAGTGGACATAAACCCGGCAATAAGCGAGCCTGGCGAGCCTTCGCGGAAAAGTTCCTTCGCATAAATTTGCGGACCGCCGCTGAGTTCAGGTTTGCGGACGGCAAGGCTTCCGAAGACAAGCGCGAGCGTAAGCACGCCCAGCCCGGTAGCAATCCAGGCCAGAATGACGCCCGCAGGGCTTGCCGCTGCCGACAGGGAGCGGGGAAGCATGAAAATTCCGGAACCGACCATGTTGCCGACGACAAGTGCGGTCAGGATCCAGAAGCCCAATTTGTGTCTGGTCATGATGACAAACTCCTTTAGTCGAATGATGAAGTCGCAAGTTAAATGAATAAAAAACACTGACAGGTATTAATCATACACTTTCTTCTGGTAAAGCACCAGAGTAAATTTCAGGAGAGAGCTTTTTTCGGTTTGATATTTTTGTTAAACGTTTCGGCAGACTCCGCGACGGGGAAGAATAGAAGAGACGGAAAAAAGCGAGATGGGGTGTGTGGCAATGAGAGAAATTCGTGAGATCGGCGGAGGATTCGTCCTGGCGGAGGATGGACGGGAGGTCGCGGAAATCACTTTCCAGCCGGTGGATGAACATACGATCATGATTGACCATACGTTCGTTTCGGAAGAGCTAAGGGGCCAGAAAATCGGCGATCAGCTGGTGAAGGCCGTCGTGGATCTGGCACGCAAGGAAGGCAAGAAGATCGTTCCCGCATGTTCGTTCGCATTGGTCCAATTTAAACGGCATAAGGATTACCAGGATGTGTGGCAGCAGGGCGAAGAAGAATAGGTCATGATGGAGGACACTCGTCAATGAACAAAAAAATTTTGATCACCGGAGCCGCCGGGCGGATCGGGAGCTGTTTGGCCGAAGGCTTGCGGGCCGCCGGGCGGTACGACGTCATCGCTACCGACATCGCTCCCGATCCGGACCGCGGCATCGAAAAGCTGGACGTCACGGACGCGCAAGCCGTCGAAACAGCGCTGCAGGGCGTGGATACGGTGCTTCATTTCGGCTGGGCGAAGGATGAGGACGATTTCCTCGGCAAGGTGCTCCCCGTTAACGTGACCGGAGCCTATCATGTATACGAAGGCGCCCGCAAAGGGGGCGTCTCGCGGGTGATCTTCGCCAGTTCGAACCACGCGACGGGTTTTTACCGGGTAGGCGAACAAGTGACCCCCAAGGACCACCGCCCCGACAGTTTTTATGGACTAAGCAAAAGCTATATTGAACTGCTGGGCCGGTTATATTCGGATCAATACGGGATCTCTTCCTTCAACATCCGGATCGGCAACTTTCCGGGCGACGACCGTCCGCATTCTGAACGGGCCGCGCATATCTGGATTTCTCGCCGCGATATGGTGCACCTGGTGATGTGCTGCATTGAGGCCGACCCCTCATTGACGTATCTCACCTTATACGGGACATCGGCCAATGCAGACAATTACTACGACATCGGGTATCTGAGCGAGCTGATCGGCTACCGGCCAAGGGATGATGCGGCAGAGGTGTTGGCGAGCCAAAAATACGGAGGAGAAGACATCCGGCATGATCTCGGCGAGTTTCAAGGCGGTCCGGGGGTCCGGAAGGCGGGGCGGAGAGAACGGGAGCCGCAGTGAAGCCGTCGTGGTGAAGCGACGATGATGTCTTTAGCCGAAGACCAAGCGAAATTTTGGCCGCTGAAAATCATGGAGCTTTGAAACCATTCCTGCATTGATCCGTAACATGCGTTAAGACGTGAAATTTGTAAATGGATCCCAAGGAGGAATTCAATATGAATTGCCCGATTTGCGAAGGTTCTCGCATGAAGGAAGTGGAGAAGGACGGTATCCTGATCGACATTTGCCCGAACTGCAAAGGGGTGTGGTTGGATCGGGGGGAACTGGACAAGCTGATGGCGAACGTCCGGGAAGAGCGTCCGAAATATAACGAATGGTATTACGGGGATTCCGATGAGCATCGCGTTCCCAGGGGACACCAGCCAAGCGGACAGCATTACCCGCCGCCGAAGCAGCACGACTCCGGATATGACAAGCACGGCCATTCCTCGTACCCTTACAAGAAAAAGAAAAAAAGCGTGCTGGACGTGTTCGGGGACTTGTTCGACTGATTCTAACCATGGGACGCCAAGACATGCATATGCGATATACGAAAATGAAAGCCTGGCTTATCTTAGGATAAATGCCGGGCTTTTTGCGTTGGATCCGGCCAACGATTGATGGTCCGGATTCGCCGGCGCTGTGCTTTCGAAACGCGTTCGTTTCCTTGGATAAAAAGTCAAAATTGTGCACATCACTGAACAAATTCACACGCCTGGCGAGCCCTTGAATCCGATATGATGGTTCTAAAATCGTAAACCAATCAGGATAGGGGATGTATCATATGTGGACCCAAGCGATTGAGGATGCCGTGGCCAAAACGTTAAAAAATATCGACCGGTTCGGACCGAAATTCCCTCATGTAAGCCGAAACGGAACGTACGAGCTTAATGATAACGACGACTGGACCGACGGATTTTGGTCGGGGATGCTGTGGCTGTGTTACGAATATTCCGGAGACGAGCGGTTCCGCCAGGCCGCCGAAGCGACGGTCGCGAGCTTTCGCAAACGTCTGGAGGACCATGTGGTGCTGGATCATCATGATATCGGGTTTTTGTATTCGTTATCGGCCAAAGCCCAGTGGATCATCTTGAAGGACGAATCCGCCCGGCAGTTAACCCTGCAAGCGGCGGAAGTGCTGATGAAGCGGTGGCGGGAACCCGGCGGTTACATCCAGGCATGGGGCAGGAAGGACGACGCCAAGGAAGCGGGACGGATCATCATCGACTGTTTGCTGAACCTTCCGCTATTGTATTGGGCAAGCGAACAAACGGGCGACCCGGTTTATCGGGACGCTGCGGCCGCGCAGGCGGAGAAATCCAGGCGGTATCTTGTCAGGGGCGATGACAGTTCGTATCATACATTCTTTTTTAACCCGGAGACGGGGGAACCCATTGGAGGGGCGACGCATCAAGGGTATTCGAACGGTTCTACCTGGACCCGAGGTCAGGCCTGGGGCATCTACGGATTCGCGTTATCTTACCGGTATACCCAAAACCCGCGGTTCCTGGAAACTTCAAAACGCCTTGCCCGTTATTTCCTGGAACATCTGCCTGAGGATCATGTCGCTTATTGGGATTTTAACGCACCTGTAAAAGCCGACACCTACCGGGACAGCTCGGCGTCCGCCATCGCGGCCGCAGGCCTGCTGGAGCTGATCTCCCATCTGGATGCACAGGACCCGGACCGGAGCTATTTTCAGGACATGCTCATCAAATCGATGACAAGCCTGGTCGAGCGGTATGCCACCATCGGGGATGAAGACGCGGAGGGGCTGCTGAAGCACGGATCGTATCACGTCAACGGAGGCATCTCTCCCGACGATTACATGATTTGGGGCGATTATTATTACCTGGAGGCGCTCATGCGATTGGAGAAGGGAATCTCGGGATATTGGCATGAACGCAAATGACCGGGATTCGACAAAAAGGAATGACAACTTGTCCGAGACGAGATACGATACGGGTAGCATGATCATCTTAGAAGCATGAAAGAGGCGAAAGTCACCCATGTTCAAGCTGAACTATTACCGCAGAATCCAGCTGTCATTCCTGTTGTTCATTATCGTGCCAATCATCACCGTTTCAGTGATTTCCTTTGCGCTCATCAAAGAAACGATGGTAGAGAAGCTGCAATTGACGAACGACAATTTTTTGAAGGTCATGACCGACGAAATCGGCAAAACCATAGACGACGCATCGTTTGCCTCCCATTTCATGGTGAACGATACAAGCTTCAAAAAATACCTGAAAAACTTCGCCGATACGGACCGTCTTCGTTCTTACGACGATTACACCAACTTCACCGAGATTAAAGGCGTCTTTTCCCTGATCACGTCCAAGCCTTTGAACAACAACACCCGGATGTATCTGGTAAACCGTAAGCGCTTTATCATTCCTTCGAGCGAAGACGATATGACAAGCGTCAACAAGCACTTGGACGAACTGTACGGCAAAATCGATTTCAACCAGCCGGAAACGTTGCAGTGGCTCGGCATGGTGAGGGACAACCCCGGCAAAGCCGGAACCTATTACATCGCCAGGGTCATCCACGACAAACACGAGAAGCAGTATTTATCGGTTCTTCTGATCGGGATTTCCCAATCGTATTTCGAAAAGCTTCTCAAGCCGGTCGAGTTCGGCAAGGTGGCCTTGTTTGATGCAAAACAGAACCGCATAGCCGGAAGCGCGGATCTTTCCGCGCCCGATCCGGCAGCCCCTCCGTCCAACCTGCGCTCGGAAGTGACGCTCGACAAAGCGGATTGGACCTTGGTTTATGAGGCCAGCAAAGAGGCGTTTACCGGGAAAATTTCGCGGACCTTTTACGCGGGGATCGGGGGCGTCGTTTTGTTTTTCGTCATTTTTTCGATTTCGTCGATGTTTATCGCCAAAAGGCTGCACAGGCCGATCCAAAAGCTGCAGCGCGTCGTCCGGCAGTTCGGCATGGGAAATTTGGACGCCAGGCTGGAAGTGAAGGGAAGGGACGACATCGCCGAGCTGAGCCGCACGCTGAATACGATGCTCGATCAGCTTCAGGGACTGATTCACGATATCGAACAAGAGCAGGAGCAAAAGCGGGTCATGGAGCTGGAGGCGCTGTTCATGCAGATTCGCCCGCATTTTCTGATCAATACGCTCAATTCGGTCAAGTGCAGCCTGATCCTGCAGCAAGATCATCTGCACAGCGGCATTATCGATTCCTTGATGAGCCTGCTCCGCGCGTACATGAAATTTAACGAACCGGCGACGCTGCAGGAAGAATGCGAATTGATGCGCCATTACGTCGATATCATGAAAATCCGGAACGACATCCCGGTGCAGCTTACGATCGAGTTGGAACCCGGTTTAGCGTCTTGGGCCATGCCCAAGCTGATGCTGCAGCCTTTGATCGAAAATGCGATCGTGCACGGACTGATGGATCATCCGGATGCCTGCATTCGGATCCGCGCCCAACGAAAACAGGGATTCGTCACGATCGAAATCGAGGATAACGGCGACGGCATCGAAGAAGAACGGCTCTTGATGGTGAACGATCGGCTGCAAATCCCCGATTCCGGCCCGGATACCCCTTATGACAGGGTGGGGCTGATCAACGTGGCCCAGCGGCTCCGGTTATCCTTCGGTTCGGAGGCGGGAATCGCGCTGGTTCCGAACAAGCGGCGGGGGATCACCGCCGTGCTGCGAATTCCGGATCGGGATACCTGCAATACTCTTCCAGGGAGGTATGTTATCTGATGTTTAAAGTCATGTTGATCGACGATGACGTTCCGATGCTGAAGGTGCTGAGGCAAATGATCGATTGGGATGCGCTCCAACTCCATATCGTCGGTTCGACCTATTCGAGCGCCAAAGCGCTGCATATGTTCCAGGAGACTTGGCCGGACATTGTCGTAACCGACATCGGACTCCCGCAAAAAAACGGGATTGAGCTCGCCGAAGCCTTCCGCGGCATGAAACCCGACACCCGTGTCATTTTCTTGACCTGCCATGAAGATTTTCATTATGCCCAGCAGGCAATCAAGCTGAACGCGGACGATTACCTGCTTAAGGATCAGTTGACCGCGGCGCAGCTGGAGCAAAGTTTGCAAAAATCGATCCGGCTCCTCCGCTCCAAAGGAACTCCTTTGGTTCAGAGAAGCTCCAATTATAACAGCGATTTGTTCAAGCAGGGTCTCATCCAACGGGTGCTGGACGGAGCGCATCCCGAAACGACGCGCGAGTACGCGGCCGGGCTCGGGATTTCATGGCAATATCCTTGGTTCATGATGGGGATCGCGCATTTGCATTATGCGACCTTTGAAAGGCTGTACGTGCAAGGCAACGTCCCGTTGATCGCTTACGCCGTATACAATATCGCCGTCGAGCTCGCTTCCTCGTACGAAGGGATTACGCCGTTCATGGAGCAGGATCATTTAATCATTTTATATAATTACAGGTTGAATTTGGCCGGCAACGCCTACTCCCATTTTCGGGATTATTTGCGGGAGCTGCGGTCCCGAACGGAGCAATTCTTGAAATTGCGGTTAAACGTCTCGGCCGTGACGGACAAAATGGAGCTTGCGGCCCTGGGTTCCTGCTATCATCAGATGATTCGGCATAAATACGAGTTTTACGAGAATGGTGATTTTACGGCTGCCGACATGCAGCTTCTCGTTCAAAACGTGTTTTTGCCTTTGCCGCAAGGGACGTTGGACGGAATGAAAGCGGAGCTTGAGCGTGCGGTGTTGGGAAACGATCTCTCCGCCATTTGCGAGTTGGCCGCTTCCATCGGGCATATGGCTAAAGAGAAGCGTTTTGAACCGGCCGAGTTCATTCAGGAAATTACGATGCTGCTGCGCCGCATGGACGTCATCTTTGCGGGGAAAAAGACGGACGAGACAAGATACGTTTACCTCCGTGCGGCGAGAACCTTGGACGATTGCATGGAGCTTGCGGAAAGGCAGCTTGCGCATATCGCGCAGCATCAGCAGAAGGGAGCGGCCCGGGCCATCCAAGAGCCGAAGCTGCAGGTGATTCAGCAATTTATCGACCAGCACCTGGCCGACAATATCACTTCGATCGACATCGCCCGGTATTTATATTTGAATTCCAGTTATTTTTCCCGCTATTCAAGCGGCTCACCGGCGTCAATTTTACGGATTACGTCCATCAATACAAAATGGGCATCGCGGCCAAAATGATGAAAAGCTCCGCGCAGACCTTGGAATCGCTCGCCATGGGGCTGGGCTATTCCGATCGCACTTACTTTTCCAAAGTGTTCAAGAAATACATCGGGATGACGCCCAGCGAATACAAAGCGAAGCATGCCGTAAGCAAAACCGCAAGATGAAGCGCTTGCAGCCACGGCGGCTGGCCAACATCGGCTCCGTGTGGAAAAAGTCAAAATATTACCCATACCAGGTCAGAATCCATCCTTCGAGCAGGATGGATTTTTTTTAAGATATAAGCAAGCTCAAATCTCTGGATTTTGCAAATCGTACACGCGGCCTTGAGGCCAACTAATCATGTTGAGGTGATACAAGTGGAAGCTGCCAAACCAACTCTGAAGGCCGAGAAACATCAGAAAGCCCGCAAATTTTGGACGCCCAAGCGGAAGGAGGCCCTCCTCGGCTGGTTGTTCCTTGCTCCCGAAATCGTCGGGATGCTGCTGCTCAATGTTTTTGCGCTTGGATTTTCCCTGTATTTAAGCTTTACTTCCTGGAACCTTTTGTCCGGGATTTCGGGGATCAAATTCGCGGGGCTCGAAAATTACATTCACATGTTTCAGGATCCGACGATCCTGAAGGCGCTGAAAAACAATTTGATTTATACCGTCCTGACGGTTCCGGTTCCGATCGCGATCGCGCTCGTGCTCGCCGTTTTGATCCATAACAAGGTGTTCTGGAAGGACTATTTTAAGGTCGTGTTTTTTATACCGTATATCTCGTCCATCATTGCCGTTGCGGCGGTATGGAGCGCATTGTTCCATCCTTCCTTGGGGCCGGTGAACCAGTTCCTGATGGACCTGGGCATCTCCAACCCGCCGAAATGGCTCGTGGATCCCAAAACGTCGCTCATTTCGATCGCCATCATCAGCTCCTGGGCCGGACTCGGATATACGATCATCATTTATCTGGCCGGACTTACGAACATATCGAGCGAACTGTATGAAGCCGCGGAAATCGATGGCGCTACGGCCCTGACGAAATTTGTTAAAATTACGGTTCCGCTGCTTCGCCCGACAACCTTTTTCCTGCTCATCACGATGCTGATCGGCTCCTTTAAAGTGTTCGATATCATTTCCTACCTGACGGAAGGAGGGCCGGACAATTCCTCGACGGTCATCGTGTTCCGGATCTACGAGGAAGGGTTCGTGAACTACAACATGGGTTATGCCTCCGCGATTTCCTGGCTGCTGTTCGCCATCATTGCGGTCATTACGGCGGCAACCTGGAAATTGAGAAAAGAAGAGTAGAAGGAGGAGAGGACGACCATGCCGTTTATTCGCAGAAATATTTCAAAGCTCATTACGACGGTGCTAATGGGGGCTTTATCCGTATTTTTCCTGATTCCGTTCGTGTGGATGGTCTCGTCGGCGTTTAAATTCGAAAAGGACGTCATGCGTTTTCCCATTGAGTGGATTCCTAAATCGATAAATGTGGTGTACAATTTCAAAGCGGTTTGGATGGGGAAAGTCCCCTTCCTGCACATTTATTTCAACTCGATCAAGGTTGCCGTCATCGTTACGTTCATCACCTTGCTCGTGTCGACCATGGCGGCCTATTCGTTCACGAAGCTTAAATTTCGCGGGAGAAACCTGGTGTTTACGGCTCTGCTCGCCTTCATGATCATCCCGGACCAAGCAACGCTGATTCCGCGGTTCATGCTCATCCGCTGGATGGGGCTTTATGATACGCATGTTGCGCTGATTTTCATGAGCATGTTTTCGATTTATTTTACGTTCCTGTTGCGCCAGTTTATGGTGGGGATCAGCGATGAATACATCGAAGCGGCGAAAATCGACGGGGCAGGCCATTTCCGAACCTTCGCGTCGATCATCGTCCCGCTCTGCCGGCCGGTGCTTGCGACCGTGGCCATCATCAAATTCATCTGGTCGTGGAACGACTATCAGAACCCGCTCATCTTTTTGCAGACGAAGGACCTGTATACCATCCCGCTCGGCATGACCTTGTTCCGGGACGATTACACGACCAACGACGCCATCATGATGATGGCCTCGCTTTCCGCGATCGTGCCGCTGTTGATCGTATTCATCATTTTGCAAAAACAGGTCATCAACGGGATCGCCTTGGGCGGGGTCAAGGGCTGACGTTGATCGCGTATGCGGTTTCAAAAAGTCAAAAAAGTGATCGTTATACCTCAAAATTATGCACTTGCGAACCCCGGCCAGTGATTATACTGGGGTTGCAAGGATGAGGAACTTCCATATTTAGGGGGCAGAAAAATGAGAAGGAAAAGCAAACGGAATTTTGTGGCTTCACTTTGCCTGTTGTTGGCAGCGTTTACCGCGCTGAGCGGATGCGGCGGCAATTCCGGTTCGGCCGGCGGCAGCGGGAAATCGTCCGATGGACAAGTCACGATCAAGTACTACAACTGGGACAATGCCGATCAGGAAGCCGCGACGGACGCGATGCTCAAAGAATTCGAAGCGCAAAATCCGAACATCAAAGTAGAGCATGTCGTGCTGGTTCCCGGCAACTCGGTGGAAATGCTGAAAAAACTCGATTTCCTCATATCGTCCGGCGAAGCCGTCGATGTCGTCAACCTGCCGAGCTCAGGCGCCGTGATCGAACGGGCGGCCCGGGGGGCGCTTGCTCCGTTGAATGAATTTTACGACAAAGAAGGATTAAAGCCGGAAGACGAATATTACGTCAATCCGAAGGTAAGCGACAAATATTACGGCATGCAGATGACCGCGGGTTATCAGTTCGTGCTGCTCAACAAAAATGCGTTGGACGAAGCGGGGCTGCCCGTGCCGACCTATGGCTGGACATGGGACGATTTCCGCGATTACGCGAAAAAGCTGACCAAAGGCGAAGGCGTCGACAAACGTTACGGCACGTATTTCCATACGTGGGAGCTGTACATGAACGCACCGGCCCAGACGGTCATGAAAGACCCGTTCCGCTACGATGACGGCACCACCATCCTTTCGGACCCGACGTACAAGTACTTCTTCCAGCTTCGCAAGGACATGGAGAACATCGACAAATCCGCGAAGCCTTACGCCGATACGCTTGCCGCCAAGCTGAACTACCGAAGCGAATTTTTCAGCGGCGATGCCGCGATGCTGCTTTCGGGAAGCTTCATGATCCCGGATCCGGGGAACGTGGAACAGTATCCGCATGATTTCAAAACCGCGTTTGCGCCGGTACCGCTTCCGCCGCAGAATGCTTTGCCTAAAAACTACGAGGGCGGCAAATATTTCGTGGGCGGCGGCCAGCTGGCGATGGGGGCAACATCTAAACATAAAGAAGAAGCCTACAAGCTGATGCGCTTCATGACGACGACGGACTCGGAATCGAGAATGGAGTTCTCCGGCTGGAAAAAATCCGACCAAAACAAAGTGCTTGACCGTCTGGTCGGCAAAAACAAGGACATGTACGACGTGGATTCGTTGAAAAACACGCTGTTTGGTCCGGACATCAAATATTTGGACGCTTCGCCGATCGTGACGACAAGCTCTTCCGATCTGACCAAAGTCATCGATGACGGGTTCAGCAAATTCATGCTGAGCAACGAACCGATTGACGAGGTTCAGAAGTGGATGGTGGAGGAAGCGACCAAAATCATTAACGAAAAAGAAACAAAGTAGCTGGTTTTCGACTAACTCAAGCCAAAAGCAGCAAGCAGCGAAAAAGCCCGCCCGCACGCCAAAGCGTACGAAGCGGGCTTTTTTTCGTTTGTGCGGATCAAATCGCCTGCATCACGAAATAGATCACGAAGAGAAGCGACACGACATAAAAGAGGGGCTTCACTTCGCGCCATTTGCCGACCGCGATATGGAACAGGGCATAGCTGATGAAACCGATCGCAATCCCGTCCACGATGCTGTGCATCAGCGGGATAAACGCGATGATAAAAAACGCGGGAAACCCTTCTTCCAGCCGTTTAAAGGAAATATTGCGGACCGCCGGCATCATCAACCCCCCGATAAAAACGAGGATCGGCGCAACCGCCTGATCCGGGACGAGCATGATGACCGGCATCGCGATCAGTGAGAGCAAAAATAGCGTCCCCGTAACGATTGGGGTCCAGCCGGTTTTTCCTCCGGCGGAAATGCCGGCGGCAGCCTCCACGGTAGAGACCGTCGGGCTTGTGCCGAACAGGCCGCTCAAAAAGACGGTGAACGAAGTCGCCTGGATGGCGCGCTTAAAGCGCTCCTGTTTTCCGCTCATGTTCAACTGGGCGTTAATGAGTCCGACGTTCTCGAACACGATGACAAGCGTCAGCGAAAATACGGCGACGATCAACGTCGTTATTGAGGCGCCTTTCACCGACAGCTGCCCGAACACGTCTCCATAGGTAGACCAGGAGGACCCTCCAACATCCGCCGCCTTCGAAGGCGCGGCTCCGAGCAGATAAGCCAGCACCGTTCCTCCGATGATGGCCAGCAGCAAATTGCCGGGCACGTTGCGCATGTAGAGGATGCACGTCAAGGCCAACGTCGCAAGCGTTACAAGCACGCCCGGATCGGCGAACGATCGCATGGCAATCACCGAGGACGGATCCGAAGCGATCACGCCGCCTTTATGCAATCCGATCAGGACCAGCATGAGGCCGATGCCGACCGAGATGGCTTCCTGAAGCGAGGCCGGAATGGCCGACCGCAGCTTTTCGATGAAAGAGGTCATGCTGATGGCCAAAAAGCAGAGACCGGACATCATGCCGACCGCCAGCGCCTGCTGCCACGTCAACCCCATCCCTTGAACAAGCGTGTAGGTAAACATGGCGTTAATTCCCATCCCGGGTGCGATGATCAAGGGAGCTTTTCCCCAAATGCCCATGACGAAGCACCCGACCGCCGACGCCAGAACCGTGGCGATAATCCCGGCTTCCTGAGGGATGCCGGCATCCGCTAATATCGATGAATTCACAATAATAATGTAGACGATCGCAAAAAAAGATACGACTCCCGCTAACAGCTCCCGCCGCCAAGCGCTCGGGGCAAGGCGGGAAGCCGGACTAGGTGAAGCGTTCTCCTTCGTATGCGACGGTCCATGGTTTTCCTGGTGGACCAACCGAATACCTGCTTTCCATTGTAGCCCCTCACCCAACCCTTTCAATGGTATTGAAAGATATGGCGGCGCAAAACCGCCATGTGCATGATTGTATCACATTTATGTCAGCAATAAGGTAAAAAATATGAAACAAAAGTAAAGAACTTTAAATTGTAAGCGTTTTCTATCGAAATCTATAATGGATTTGCGAAGCATTTATAACATGATTTGGATATTTTCTTGCCCTATGATGCAGATCAAAGTTTTCATTGCCAAAATTCAAGGACGAGGGAGGTGCTTATGGCCATGACGACACGAAAATTAAGCAAATCCAGCGTATGGCTTATCGCCGGAATGACCGTCATTGCCGCCATTGCGTTCATCTTCGTTGAAAGGCCCGTTTTCTCCAAAACCAACCGATCCGACGATCCGATGGCAACCGTAAACGGCGAACCGATCCTCTTAAGCGAGTTTCAAAGAGCCGTACAAGCGAACAAAGCCCGCGTCATCGACTATTTTCACGAAAAATACGGCGCCGGGCAGTCGGCCTCCTTTTGGACCGAGACCTATGGTGGAGAAACGCCGCTTGAGCGTCTGAAGAAGACAGCGCTGGAGGAGAGCGTGAATCTGAAAGTCCAGCAGCTGATCGCCAAAGAACAGGGAGTGCTGACGGATATCCGTTACGACGTTTTTTTGCAAAATTTAGAGGGCGAAAATGAAAGAAGAGCAAAGGCCATCGAAAATCATGAGGTGGTGTTCGGGCCTGCCCAATATACCGAGGATGCTTATTTCGAATATGCGATGATGAATGCGGTATTGTCGGTCAAAAAAAATTGGCGGAACATGACTGGAAACCGGACGAACCGCAGCTGAAACGGTTTTACGAATCGAAAAAAAACGAGCTGTACCAAGCGCCCGAAGCCGTAAAGGTGAGGCAAATATCGATATCTTTTCTTGAAGCGGACGTGCATGCCGATGAACGCCGGAAGGCCCAGGCGAAACGAAAAATCGAGGCAGCGGCGGCGAACATCTCAAACGGCATGGCATTCGAGCAAGCGGCAAAGGAAATCGGTCCAGATGTACAAGTTGCGGAGCAGTCCTATCCCTTGGACGGCTTCAGGCATAACGCCAAAAGTCCGGTCGCTCAGGCGGCTTCGATGCTGCAGGCCGGAGAAATCAGCGGAATCATCGAAGAAAACGGCCGTTTTTACCTGATCCAAAGATTGGAGAACGTGAAGGCTGGCTCCCGGTATTTGTCTTTTGAAGCCGTAAAGGATCAGGTGTTCAAAGATTATATCGATGACCGCTATGCCGGTTACGTTCGTCAACGGATCGCAGATGCGCAGGTTGTCGTCAATGAACGACTGTACAAGACGTTTCGAATGTAAAGCCGATCAGGCATTACATAAACGAGGATTTTTGCAAAATTCTCAAATCAAAAACGGAAAGGAATGTTGCTCATTGAGCCGACGGAGATTCAAAAAAGCAATCGGCATGATTCTGATTTTCACCATGTTTTGTTCGTTGGTGATCGCTTTGCCGCCTGAGGCGAAGGCTGCCGGAACGACGTATTATGTGGATAGTGCAGGAGGTAATGACGGAAATAGTGGCACAAGCGAAAGTTCCGCCTGGAGGTCGCTGGATAAAGTGAATGCAACGACCTTCGCCCCGGGCGACAAAATTTTGTTTAAAGCCGGGGGAAGCTGGAATGGCAGATTATGGCCTAAAGGCTCCGGGGAACATGGGAACCCGATCGTCATCGACATGTACGGCACCGGCAGCAAGCCGTTAATCGCCGGGGTGACGTCCGAACTGGAAGCCGTCTTGTTGAAAAATCAGCAGTATTGGGAAATCAACAACCTCGAGGTGACGAACAGCTCGCCGCTGCCCTTCGACAGGGATTGGCAGAATCCGCGGGGCCAGCGGAGAGGCGTCTATATTTTGAATGAGGAAGCAGGCATATTGAATCATATTTATATCAAAAATTTGAATATCCACGATGTGGACGGTTCTTATACGACCCGTTCCGGAGGAATTATCGTCGACTCGGTCGGATCGAACACCCCAAGTGCTTTTAACGATATTTTGATTGACGGCAACACGCTGACGGATGTGGACGCCTATGGCATATACATCGGCTCCAACTGCATTTTGCGCTACGGCATGGGCGATTTATGGCCTTGGGTGCCGAAGCCTTACGGACCGTGGACGCCTTCCACGAACGTCAAAATATCCAACAACACCGTGCTCCGGGCTGCAACCGGCGGGATCGCATGGAACGTAACCGACGGCGCGATTGTCGAGCGGAATACGGTAGGACAGGCCACGTACTTGGCAACGAATGCTTCGATTTGGTGGGCTTATGCGGACAATAACCTTGTGCAATTCAACGAATCGTTCGCAAGCGTCAACGGCGCCGAGGACGGCCACGGCTTCGACGTGGATGCGGGCAACATCGGTTCGTTGGTCCAATACAATTACAGCCACGACAACGCCGGCGGGTTCATGCTTTTTGTCAACGATACCTATTACACCGTCAACACGATCGTGCGATACAACATCAGCCAAAATGACCGGAAAAGCATCTTCCGTTACAGCGGCTCGATCGATAACGTCTATAATTACAACAATACGGTTTATGTAGGCAAAGCGTCCGGCAACCCGGTCATGAGCGATTATTTCACGAAAGCTTCGGGCACGCCGCGCAACATTAAAAATTATAACAACGTGTATTACAGCGTGGGGGACCGGGGCTGGGATTTGCGGGGCCAGACCTTCGATTACAACGCGTATTACGGAGGGAATACGTTAGTGCAGGCCGATGCGCATAAGGTGACCGCCGATCCGAAATTCGCCGACCCCGGAAGCGGTTCGATCGGCATGAACACCGTCGGCGGATACAAGCTGCAAGCCGACTCCCCGTTGATTGGGGCGGGCATACGGATAAACGACAACGGAGGGCGGGACTATTTCGGCAATCCGCTGTACAACGGGGCTCCCGACATCGGCGCGCACGAATATGAAGGCAGCGTGCCTCCGGCAGGCTCCATGCCGGACCCGATCGATATCGTACGGATCCGTCCGGTCAGCACGCCTGTGGATGACTTGGCACCGCTGGCCGTCGCCAGCACGTCGTTTCATTCTTCCCCTTCCGAGCCGATCGGCAGCATTAACGACAAATATTACGACACGGCTTGGAAATCCGATGATTCACCTGTATTCCCGAATGATATTACGCTGGATTTCGGAAATGAACCCGTTTCCGCCAACCAGTTGAAGTTAAATACGAGAATGGGGAAAGAATCCGGGATCACGGATTTCGATCTGGAATATCATAACGGCTCTTCCTGGGTTCCGATTCGAACGGGTATTCACCTGACGTGGGAGTCGACGACCGGCTATAACGAGATCAAATCCGTGGAGTTCCCATTGACCCGTTTCTCTAAACTGAGATTGAAGGTCCATGACGGGAATCGGCAATCGGGACATCTTTCGCTGAACGAACTTGAATTATACAACAATCCTGATTTATACAAAGACATGGTCACGACGAGTTTTCCGACAGGGGCCGGCGAAATTACGAACATCCTTGACGGCAATTTGAACTCGGCGTGGGGAAGCGCCACCAATATCAGCTTTCCGGGTTACATCACCCTGAATTACGGAGATCGACCGGTACCCGTCAATAAAGTCACGTTGGTCACTTTTTTCGGCATCGGCCAAGGCATTACCGATTTTGACGTGGAATATTATGACGGCAGCCGCTGGCAAACCGCGTTATCCGATGCTTCCGTCGAGTGGAAGCTGAACGACAGCACGAAAGAACGCCAAAGCGTTGCTTTTCCGACGGTTAACGCCTATAAACTTCGGTTGAAGGTGAACGATGGCAACCGGGTGTGGGGCAACATTGCGCTCAATGAGCTGATCGTAGAGCACATTCCTGAACATATTCCCGTCACGGGAATTTCGCTAGATCAGCCCCAGCTTGTGCTTAATCAGTCTTCCGATCGCCGTGTGGAACTGAAGGCAACCGTTACGCCGGAAAACGCGACCAATCCAAAGATCGCTTGGAGCACAAGCGATTCCCGGGTGGCCACGGTGGACGATCAGGGAACGGTGACGGCGGCAGGAGAAGGAACGGCGGTAATCACCGCCCAAACGGATGACGGCCATTTTGAAGCTTCCAGCCGCATCACGGTCGATTGGACGGCACCGGAAATTACGATCCGTTCGGTAACGACTTCCGTATATAACACTGGCATGCTTCAACCGCAATTGGACATTTCGGACCGTCTGACCGGAGTCGACGAGGCGAAAACCGAAGTGCTGCTGGATGGTAACAAATTAGAGACATTAGACGGCGTACCTCTATACTTGTTGGAGCCTGGAGATCATGTATTGACCGTTCAAGCCGCGGATTTGGCGGGGAACGGGGCAGAAAAATCCGTCCATTTTCAGGTGCTGACCAGTTATGAAACGCTCGGGGAGCTGGTCAGGCATTTCGCGAATCGCGGCTGGATCGACAACCAAGGGATCGCAAACAGCCTGCTGAAAAAATTGCAAAAACGGAATGCAAGCAGCTTTATTCAAGAAGTGGAGGCCCAAAAAGGGAAGCATATCTCTGCCGAAGCCGCGGAGTTTTTGCTGCGGGACGCGGGGTGGCTGCTTAACCCATAGCCATTAGCCATTTTAACAAGAGAAGATGAAGCGAAGCGCCTGTTTCCGCGGAAACGGGCGCTCCTCATTTAAAGGAAAGCTAATGCGCATTCGCAATGGTAATCGGCCAACTCTTTGGCGAATCGCTGATCCGGAAACCCCCGGCGAAGCAGCTTCAAACCGCCCGAGGTCAGCGAAATATGATGAAGGAAGCGGTAGAAACGCATCCGGTCTTCATCGAGCGAACCATGTTTCAGATACCGGTAGAACTCGCCGAACCTGAACGACATAAAACTATGCTCATGTTCAATGTCAAAAAACATCGCCCCTTCAATATCAATCAGATAGGGTTCCAGTTTGTTATCTACTAGAACATGATCGGGTCCCAGCTCTCCATGAATAAAACCGTACTCCGTCCGCGGCGAGATCCTCGATTCAAGCTCGTTCATGGTATCAAGCAGTTTCCCATGGTTCGATGCTATGCGTTCCATGTGGCGGGAAACGTAATCCAGCTGCGTTTTGGCGTTTTCCATTTGAAACTGCTGAGCGGTTCCCGCGCTGACATTAGGCTCCGTCAGATTTCCGAAGGTTTCCCTTTTGTCGGCATGCATGGTCGCAAGCATTTCCCCCAACCGTTGGAACAATTGATGTTGGACTTTCGAATCGGAATGATGGAAATAGTCCTCCGCTTTTTGTCCTTCTACGTATTCCACCAAGGCATAATCAAAAGGGTAACGGTTCCGTGCTTTATTTACGTCGTAAAGAGAAGGCGTACGAATGCCTTTTTGCGTCAAATACTTATTGTTATGTTCAAAAAGATCGCTGCCGAAGGATCGCTGGCCCGAATCTTGATGCACCGTTTCTTCTTGAAAATAATTCATCGACAGATCCCATACGTACAACACGCAGGAAAATCCATTGCTGCAGCCGATCTTGTAGACGACTTTTTGCGCGCCTCCGTGCATTCTCGACACCTCGGCAACGGAATAGCCGGTACCCAAAACATCCCGAATATACTCCTGCAAATCCGCTGGATCAAGATGATCCGTTCCATTCATCGAACAACACTCCCGTACACAAGTTTTGCCGGCCCTCCAAGCATAGATAAAATCCGGCCGAAAATATAGACTTTTTCTTTCCGGATTGGTATGATGTTGAATAAGGTGTCGATAAAAACAGCCGTTCAAAGCCTTCGGATCTCATTCCTTAGGCTTTTTGTTTGCGCTCCGATGATGGGACGCCGGACATCATTAGACCATTACATAAAGAAACGAGGATGAAACATTGAAAGCACTAAAATCCGTATTATTTGTGTTGTTCAGTTGCTTGCTGCTTTTGACCGGTTGCGGAGTGACCGAAATACAGCAGACCCAGCAGCCGGGCCACCCATCGAGCCACCAGCAGGCGCAACGGCAAGACCGCCAGGAGCAGTCCGATCGTTTAACCACGTTTGAAGGCGTTGCGGATTACATCAAGGAGCATCATAAACTGCCCGACAACTTTATTACGAAAAACGAAGCGAAAAAGCTGGGCTGGGACGCCCAAAAGGGAAATCTGCATAAGGTTGCGCCGGGAAAAAGCATCGGCGGCGATATTTTCCGGAACCGCGAGAAAAAATTGCCCGATAAAAAAGGGCGGGTCTGGTATGAAGCGGATATCAACTATACATCCGGACACCGGGGAAAAGACCGCATCCTTTTTTCCAACGACGGTTTAATTTACAAGACGGAAGACCATTACAAGACGTTTGAGCAAATCAAGTAAGCATTGGAGGAGCTTAACAAATGCGAACGATCATTTTAGATGGCGGGAACATCGGGAGCATCGACCAGCTGCATGCCGTCCTCAAGGAAGGGTTGGATTTGCCCGATCATTACGGCGGCAATCTGGACGCGTTGTGGGATAGTCTGACCGGATGGGTCGACATGCCGCTGACGGTTCGTTGGGTCCGTTTTAAGGAAAGCGAAAAGAAGCTGGGGGAATACAGCCATTCACTGCTGGAGCTCTTTCGCGACGCCGAGGAGGAGCTTGAAGGCTTCCGGTTGGAACTCGAATAAGATCGGCCGACTGCAAAATTACATATGTGTATTTGAAATGTACTGAAAAAACCTGATCCGTCAGGTTTTTTTGTTTTTCTCGGAAAATGTCGCGGATCCGTCGGCAGTCGTTTGGACATGGAGAAGTCCTGAAACGGTCTTGACAACATACTCGCCGCTCGTATACATTTGTATACAATTAAGAAGTGTATACGAATGTATACATAAGAAAGAGGGAGCAATCATGCGCGAAGGCAGACATGAACGGAAGGGACACCGCGATCCCATGGAGCATAGGGAAGGCCGGGGCCGCGGACATGAAGACAGAAAGGAGCGTTTCCATAGCGCCCAGACCTTTCGCCGGGGAAGAGCGATCGCATTTTTGGAAAAATTGAACGTCAAACGGTCGACTTTAGTGCAGCAGCTGGATCAGCCGGAATATGCATCCATTAAACAGGTGATCAGCGGGGAGCTCAAAGCAACGGATGCGATCATTCAGGAGTTTATCCATACGTTCGAATTGTTTGAAGCGGTCCCTGGGAACGACAACAAAAGCGAAGAAGACGATACGAAACATGAAAATCAATGAGGCGGTGGGTAAAGGCAACATGGGGCTGCACATGATTTCGTCTTTCGGGACATTCGTGACGAAGCCGAACCCTGCCGGAAACGAAGGTGAACGGAATGTGGAAACTTAAAGGCTTTTTGAAGCCATATGCGTTGTGGTGCTTGCTGGCTCCGCTGCTGATGGTCGTGGAGGTATTCATGGATTTGCTGCAGCCGACGCTGATGGCCAGCATCGTGGATGAAGGCTTGATGAAAAATGATCTCGGGCATATCGTTTCGACCGGCTTGACGATGGTCGGCGTGGCGCTGATCGGATTAGTCGGGGGCGTGGGCTGCACCGTGTTTTCGAGCATCGCTTCGCAACATTTCGGAAACGACTTGCGGATACGGCTGTTCGAGCATATCCAGTCGTTTTCGAATCGAAACTTGGACCGGCTCAAGACGGGATCGCTGATCACCCGGTTAACGAACGACGTCGTGCAGCTCCAAACGTTCGTGCAAATGATTTTGCGGTCGTTCGTGCGTTCGCCGCTGCTGCTGGTCGGCAGCTTGGTGATGGCGATCCGAATCAGTCCGTCCCTTACTGTCATCCTGCTTGTTGCCGTTCCGATGCTGTTTATCTTCTTGTATACGTTGATCCGGCTCTCCTTCCCCTTGTTCGCTCAAATGCAGGCCAAACTGGATGGCGTCAACATCGTCCTGCAGGAAAATTTGGCCGGGATTCGCGTCATCAAGGCATTTGTTCGGGCAAGGCAGGAGCAGCAGCGTTTTCATGAGGCGAACACCGATTATACCCGGACTGCGATCAAGGCCAACCGCCTCATGGCGCTGAATTTGCCGCTTATGATGCTCATTTTGAACGCAAGCATCGTTGCCGTGTTGTGGTTCGGGGGTGTGCAGAACTGGAATTACGGATTTCCCGTCGGGAATTTGGTGGCGTTTATCAATTACGCGACGCAGCTCTTGATGTCCATGATGATGCTGAGCAATATGCTAACCTTTGTATCGCGGGCCAAAGTATCGGCCGACCGGGTTAATGAAGTGTTTGCCGCGGCCAGCGAGATTACCGAAGATCCCGCCGCCCTAAGCGACGGCATCCGTTCAGGCAGGGTCGAATTCCATAACGTCTCGTTCGCTTACGACAAAGGCGATGAAAATCTGGTTTTGGAGGATATCAGCTTTGTCGCGGAACCGGGAAAAACGACTGCGATCCTTGGCGCTACAGGCACGGGCAAGTCTACGCTCGTCAGCCTCATTCCGCGGTTGTATGACGTTTCGAGCGGTGCGATTACGATCGACGGCACGGATGTTCGCCGGATGAGCCTGGAACATCTTCGCAGCCGGATCGGGTTCGTCATGCAGCAGACCATCCTGTTCAGCGGCACCATCCGGGACAATATCCGCTTCGGCCGTCCGGACGCCAGCGACGAGGAAGTGGAACAAGCCGCTGTAATCGCCGAGGCGCACGGTTTTATCATGGGGCTTCCGCAAGGTTATGACACCGTGCTTGGCCAGCGCGGTATCAACCTCTCCGGCGGGCAGAAGCAGCGGCTTGCGATCGCAAGGGCGCTGCTCATCCGGCCAACGATCCTCGTCATGGACGACAGTACCAGCGCGTTGGACGCGGCGACCGAATCGCGGGTTAGGCAGTTGTTAAAAACGGAGATGCAGAGCAGCACCAACATTTTGATTGCCCAGCGCGTTTCATCCGTGGTGGACGCCGATCGCATCCTGATTTTGGATAACGGCCGGATCGCGGCCCAAGGCACGCATGAAGAACTGATGCGGAGCAGCGAAATATACCAGGATATTCTGCAGTCTCAGCTGAATGGGGAGGAGGCGTCTTATGTCCAATCTACATAACCGCGCGCCGATACCGATTCCCGGTCGTCCGGGCGGTTTCGGGGGCGGGCCGCAAGGAGCGGGGCCCGGAAGAGGCGACGTGCCGAAGGTGCGCGCCAAAAACCGCGGCGCTACGATCAAACGCATCTGGGCGTACTTGAACCGTCAGCGGGCAGGACTTATCACGGTGTACGTCTTTACCGTATTGAACGCGCTCGCTTCCCTGATCGGGCCATATTTGATCGGTAAGGCGATCGATAAGGCGGTGATCCCCGGCGATGTAGGCGGTTTAGTCCGGTTTTGCCTGCTTCTGCTCGGGATTTACGTGCTTGGAAGCGTGATCGCATGGGTGCAGGCTTACGTGATGACGGCGGTGTCGCAACATACCGTGTTCGAGCTTCGGCGCGACCTGTTCGCAAAATACCACGAGCTGCCCGTGCAGTTTTTTGACACGCATGCAAACGGGGAATTAATGAGCCGGGCAACAAACGACATCGATAATGTCGCAAACACGTTGAACCAAAGCGTGACGCAGCTGTTAAACAGCCTGATTACCCTCAGCGGATCGCTGGCCATCATGCTGATGCTGAACATTCCTTTGACGCTCGTCGCGATGGTGACCGTTCCGCTCGTGCTGCTGGCAAGCCGCAAAATCTCCGGGTTCAGCCGGGTTTATTTCAAAAACCAGCAGCGGCATTTGGGCGAGCTCAACGGTTTTATCGAAGAAACGGTAAGCGGCTTAAAGGTAGTGAAGCAGTATCGCAGGGAAGAGACGGAAGCCAAGCGATTCCGTAAGCTGAGCGGCGAATTGAACAAATACGGCATCAAAGCGCAGATTGTTTCCGGACTTGTCGGTCCGGTGATGAACATGATCAACAACCTCAATTTTGCGCTGATCGCCGGCGTCGGCGGTTGGATGGCTTTCCATGGCATGGCTACGGTTGGGGTGATCGTCAGCTTCCTTAACTATTCGCGCCAATTCGGCCGCCCGATTTCCGAGCTGGCCAACCAGTACAATTTGATCCAATCGGCCATTGCCGGAGCAGAGCGCGTCTTTGAAGTCATGGATATGGCGTCGGAATACGATCATGAACAGAAGAACGTCAAACTTCAGCCTCTGCAGGGTGAGGTGGTTTTTCGGGACGTGTCCTTCGGATATAAGCCGGATTCGCCCATACTTCGCGGCGTGAACTTCATAGCGAAACCCGGCGAGAAAATCGCTCTGGTCGGACCGACGGGGGCCGGGAAAACGACGATCATCAACCTGATGACCCGTTTTTATGAAATCAGTGATGGTGCGGTGCTTATAGACGGCGTGGACATCCGGGAGATCGACAAAAACGATCTACGGGGCCAGCTTGGCATGGTGCTTCAGGATGCGCACGTATTTTCGGGGACCATACGGGAAAATATCCGTTTTGGCCGTCTCGATGCGACCGACCAGGAAGTGGAAGAGGCCGCGAAGCTTGCCAATGCCGACGGGTTCATCGCAAGGCTATCGCATGGCTATGACACGATGCTTGGCGCGGAAGGCGGAAGCTTGAGTCATGGCCAGCGCCAGCTGCTGACCATCGCACGGGCGATCCTCGCCGATCCGGCCATCTTGATCCTGGATGAAGCCACCAGCAGCGTCGACACGCGCACGGAAATGCATATCCAGCAGGCCATGAAAACGCTGATGCAAGGCCGCACCAGCTTCGTCATCGCCCACAGGCTCAGCACGATTCAGGATGCGGACCGCATCCTCGTCATCCAAGACGGGCGGATTGCGGAGCAAGGCAGCCATGAGGAGCTCCTGGAACGGCAGGGCGTTTACTTCGAGTTGTATAACAGCCAGTTCAGGCGGGCGATTTAGGGGAGCCGTTGCATTTTTAGCTTTTCATAGATTGTATCCATTCAACATCAACTTGATCTGTATCATGGAACCGCCCGCTTTCGCGGGCGGTTTTTATGTTTTGGCAATCGAGGGCTGTTTTGGATTGAAGTTCATTGGGGCGTAGAGCGTGATATTTTGATCTGATCTCCGGCAAAAAAATTGAGGTTAAGTTGTCAGAAAATATCGCAATAACATGGAATAGAGGAAGTATATGGGGATTCGTAGAATAAGTGTTAGATGTAGTGCCCCGCACAAGATCTCATGCATTGGAGGGGAATACCATAGATCTTTTATCTGTTATTAGCCGGATAGAAACGGCCGCCTCAAATCATCACATGAAAGAGTTGGAACGTTTGATTCATTCATTGGATATATCGGACCAACTGGGGCTTCATGGGGAATTGAGCCTAAAGACATTAAAAGTGATCAAAGACCACAAGGATCAGGTAAATATTAATAAAGCCGTTAAGGAGCATATGATCTGGTATTACTTTAGTCAGCAAGAGTGGTCAGATTCTATTTTAGCGGAAGTAATCAAAATTTATGAACAGGAAGGCTTCATTGCATTGGAAAGTATCGTTATAAGTGCTTTAAAGGAAAACAAAGTACTGGATCATCAAATTGAAACTATAAGAAAAGCGTTTAAAACAAAGGAATCAATCAAACAGATTGGTAAATGGGTAGAAAGAAATGGAAAGGTAATCCAGGAAGGCTAGAAGAAGATCATAAGAGCTGTTTTGATCCTTGAAGTTGCCATGGGGCTGTGCAACAAAGTTATGAAGAAAAAGAAGCACGCTTCAGAAACTGACGGTTCCTTGGTTAGCCCGCAGGAAAATCATTTCGAATCGAGATAGATTTGCATGACATCTTGAAATGGCTTTTTTCAGAGAAACGTTTTATTGCGGACAACAATGTGAACTAACTGCATCGCGGCCGCCCCTTTAAATAGTGACTGAAATCGAAAGGAATCCAAAAAATGAATTTAATCCATATAGAACCAATTAACAAAAGTAATTGGGAGGATGCGCTCGCGATATCTTTACATAAATCCCAAGAGAAGCTTGTACCCTCTGTGATCGAATCTTTAGCATGGGCTTATATCAAACCGTGGGATGAGGCTTTTGATCCTTATATTTTGCGTAAGGATGATAAGACAGTCGGGTTTTTCTATCTTTCTTATACACCTCATAGCACGAATAATTACTGGATCGGTGGTTTTCAAATAGACAAGAACTATCAAGGAATTGGATTAGGTACCCAATCGCTGACAAGAATAATTGAATTTATACAGGAAGTGCATCGACAATGCGAAGTCATATCTCTAACAATCGAAAAAAGCAATGCTCATGCAAGAAAACTCTATGAGAAACTGGGCTTTGTAAATCAAGATCAAGAGAATCAAGATGGCGAGGTTATATACAAACTAAATTTAAAATAAACGATAACACCTGCGAAGAAAAACATTAAAAATCAAAAAGGAGCGATTGAATGAGCCCGCCTAAACATATCCTCTCTGCTGCAGCCATCGTTGTAAACGAAAAGAATGAATTATTACTTATTAAAGGCCCAAGAAGGGGCTGGGAAATGCCTGGCGGTCAAGTAGAAGAAGGAGAGTCTTTAAGCCAAGCAGCAATAAGGGAAACGAAAGAGGAATCAGGGATCGATATCGAAATTATTAAATTCTGCGGAATATTTCAGAACATGGGGAATTCCATTTGCAACACATTATTTTTAGCCAGGCCCATTGGCGGAGAATTAACTAGGGCTTGCTGAACACTTAAAAAAACAACAAAAACCGCATAACAACAAGGATTCTAAGGCCCATTTGTCGAAATCATATGCAAAGGAAATGTTTGAAAACCACCTAAAACCTTTGCAGATGGAGTGACGAAGATGTTTAAGCCGACCGCGCACCTCGATAATCAATTGATCCTGCCCGGCGATTTCTTTCTGCCCTTTGGCGGAAAGCTGGACGAGGACAATCGCTGGGTCCAGTTGGCGCGGTTGGTGCCGTGGGCGGAGGCTGAGAAAACATACGGTCAATTTTTCAAAGACACCTTTCGCGGCCAGCAAACGATCAGTCTTCGGATGGGGCTCGGTGCGCTCATCATTCAGGAGCGAATGCAACTGACCGACAGAGAAACGTTGGAGTCGATCAGCGAAAATCCTTACATGCAATACTTCATTGGTCTGCCTGGATTCGTCATGAAGCCACCGTTCCATCACTCCATGATGACGCATTTCCGCAAGCGTCTGACGGACGTGCTGGCAGAGTTGAATGAGATCGTCGCCACCGAAGGTGCGAAGGAAACGAAAGATGATGATGACAGCAACGACGCGACCGGCGGCGGTAAAGGCCAAGGGAAGCGCTCGAAGAAGCGCGCCTCTGATGAAGAAGTCGAGCAGCAAACCATGTTTGCACAATCGCAAGTCGCATCGTCAGAAGCAGCGTCTCCCGTGGAGTCGATGGCTACAGAGTCAGAGGTTCCTGAAACGAATAAACTTGTTTGCGAAGCGCATCCGAAATCGACCGCAGAATGGGAAGCCCCTGAGCAGCCGAATCAAGGGACCGTGCTGGTGGATGCCACCTGTGCGCCGGCGGATGTGGCGTATCCGACCGATCTGAATCTGTTGAATGAAGCGCGGGAGAAGCTCGAAGCGATCATCGATACGCTGCATGAGCCGGTCATCGGACAAATGGCGAAACCGCGCACGTACCGGGAAAAAGCGCGCAAACAGTTTCTGGCCGTTTCCAAGCAACGCAGACCGGGGCCGAAAGTGATTCGCAAAGCGATCAGGAGGCAACTCGGTTACGTTGGACGGAACCTCTCCATCATCGCCGAGCAAGCCAAGTCGCAACCGCTCACGCTACTTGGCCGCAAAGCCTATCGCGACCTGCTGGTGATTCACGAACTGTACCGTCAGCAGCTTCACATGTACAACGAGCGTTCCCACCAGATGGAAGACCGGGTCGTCAGCATTCATCAGCCGCATGTCAGGCCGATCGTGCGCGGGAAAGCCAAGGCGCGCGTCGAGTTCGGAGCCAAGATCGCGGTAAGCATGACGAAGGGCTACGCGTTCCTTGATCGGCTATCTTGGGATAACTTCAACGAGAGCACGACGCTCATGGACGTGATCGAGAAGTATCGCAGCCGCATGGGATTCTATCCGGCTGTCGTCCAAGCGGATCAGATCTACCGCACACGCGAAAACCGGAGATTCTGCAAACAGCATGGGATTCGGCTCAGCGGACCGGCACTGGGACGCAAGCCGAAAAACGGCCCGACAAGCGAAGATAGGCAAGTGGCCAAACAGGATACCGGAGAACGAAACGCAATCGAAGGCAAGTTCGGAGAAGGCAAGCGCAAGTACGGGCTTGGCTGTATTCGAGCACGCCTCGCAAAGACAAGTGAATCCGTGATTACGCTGCAACTTCTGGTGATGAACCTGGAGCGCAGGCTCCGCGTTCTTTTTTGCCTCATTTTTACGCTGCTATCTCGCAGTCGCCTAGCCATGAGTTTCGGTTAAAGAATCGTTCAGCAAGCCCTAACTAAATCGGAAGAAAGCTTGGAAGCAGGATTTTTCCCGATCGAGGAAGCACTTCATAAAGTACAATGGAAAAACTTTAGACAACGAATAGAGTACTGCTTAAATCCCGAGATGCAACCATTTTGCGTTGAGTTTACGGATAAGGAGAATATTTGAAAGGAGTGATGTGGCATGAAAAATAAAATGATTAGCTTAAGGTCAATTGATCGCACAAACTGGGAAGAGTGTATTCAGCTTAAACCCAAACCCGAACAACAACAGTTTATTGCATCAAATCTCTACTCGATCGCGGAGGCACAATTTTTACCTGGATTTGTAACCAGGGCAATCTATGTGGACGAAATCCTTATTGGTTTTTCCATGTACGGGTTAGATCCCGATGACGGCAACTATTGGATCTACAGATTCATGATCGACGAGCGATTTCAAGGACGCGGATATGGCAAGGATGCCATGCAGTTGATTATTCGCGAAATCGAGAGTAAGCATGATCGAACGAATGTTATTTTTCTTGGCTATCAGCCTGACAACGAAGGAGCGCGTAAATTATACGCGAAGGTAGGGTTTAAAGAAGTAGGGATAGCACCGTGGGGAGAAATGCTGGCGAAGTATTCCTTTTGTTAGTAAGGTCAGCATCAGCAGGGTGTCCCCTGGCCGCCGGAGGTTCGTCGAGGATGTCCATTCAGTCTAGAATATAGGATCATGAGCCGGCCAAAGACAAATGCGCTCTAAGGTTCGGCTCACTCATATAACAACGTTATATGAAATCGGTGCAAATATAATTCAAACCAGACGAATAAAAGGAAGTGTTCCTTTGGATGTAAACCAAAGAAAGCAATGGAATGAAAATCATAAAAAACTGACCAACATGATTCTAAAACCAAGCGAACATGAAAATTCAGTGGATCTTTTCTTAAGTCAACATGGTTTGTTACATTCATCAAAAATAAGCGATTCACGAGCGGCGTCCCTTGAAGATGAATTGCTGAAGGATTTATTGGAGGAATCATTTCGTACATATCCCGTCACGGCACCTGATACACGGAACTCTATTGTTTGGCATATATGGCATATTACACGCATTGAAGATATGACAATGAATATACTTGTAGGCGGAGGAAATCAAATATTACACTCGGGTCATTGGGCCAACAAACTTAATGTAGATTACCCGCATTCAGGAAACGAAATGACACAAATTGAAATTGCTGATCTAAGTGAGAATATGGATATAAATGCATTAATGGAATATCGAAGCGCCGTCGGACGAAAAACCCGGGAAATTGTTGCTCAATTATCGCCGGGGGAGTTTAGAAAGAAAGTAGACGCAGAAAGAATTGGTATTCTTGAAGAGCAGAAAGCGGTAAAAAATGAAGCCTCCTGGTTGCTTGATTATTGGGGGAATAAGACTATAGCCGGATTAATGCTGATGCCTGCGACAAGACATCTCTTTTTGCATTTGAATAAATCGATCCGAATTAAACAAAGAATCCAAAAAAATTAAAGCTTCATGGAAACCACCTATTGCACTTCGTCATACGCATCGATTTCATACCTGATTTTGTTAGGAGGCAAGTTCATTTGGGGATTACAATACACTATGAAGGAATCGTGAAGAAAAACCATGGCCCAAAACTCATCAGCTATGTAGAAGATTCCGCCAGGAATCAGGGTTGGCAGATTGACCGCAAGGAAAAAAATCTAATAACGGTTACGCCGCACCAAGATTGCGAATCCATCATCATTCAATGGGATGACACCTTGAAATTTTCCGGATTTGTAAAAACCGGACTGGCGCCAAGCGAAGTCCACAAGCAGGTTGTGGAATTTTTTTATCGAATGAAGCCCCTGTTGAAGCAAATCCATATGGAAGATGAAAGCGGATATTGGCTTGAGTATAACGACAAAGTATCCAACCCTTCTGATAAAGAGCTGACATACTTCCCCGCGCGATCTGAAAAAGATCTCATAGATTCAGGGATGCTTCAGATGCCTCCTTTTGCAACGGACGATGATCGGAATTTTTGGGGAACAACGCCGAATTATATCGAGCCATTTATGGATGTCGCAGCCGTAAGAAACAGAATGGGGTATGATCTCCGGAATGAACCCTATGTTCTAACTGCAATGGAAATCGAAGAGGGATTGGTAATGGAGGGGTTTCAAGTTCGTGCGGAGGATTGGGAAGACGAGATATTCTATTTTATTCACTTGGCAACATGGTGGGCTTGGAACCGTTCGGAGGGGATGGGCGCAACAAAAATGAGAAGAGATAAATGCATCGCTTTTGGCTGGGCACTCGCTCGAGGGTGTCATGGGTTTGGAGGGGGATTTTTGAATCAGACACATCGGCGGGCACATATCGCTCTAGATCTATTGGAACAAAAAGAGGGTGCGCTTAGCGCGATCCGGAGCCTTGAAGTAATGGAAAGCCTCTTTGATTTTTGCGGACTACGCTGCAGGCTCTCTCCTTCATAAATACGGAATCGTTAATGCCATTTTAAAAAACTAAAAAGAGACGGGTGATCGGCGTGAGACTTGAATTTGATCATTTTTTGATTAGTGATGAAAAAACATTATTAAACATGGAAACCATAACCGGGTTTATGTCGAGAAGTTATTGGGCAAATCGAAGACCCGAAGGTCGTACGCGAGACGCTCATGGTCTATACAGGCAATATCATTTTGAAGAAGACAAGGACCGAATGATGAGACGAATGCCGGATAGATAAGGAGGAAGATCATGAATGAACGAATGGGAAACATGAGACCCACGATCCCAAAGGTTTACAATCCGGAAAAAGATATTGAAACCCAGAGAAAGATTCTGGATGAAGATGAGCGGGAACCTTTTACGATTACTTTTTATATCAACCCACAAAATCATATATTTGGTTTTATCGCCAAGGGGACAACGGGCTTTATTCAATACGGATTGGACATCATCGCAGCTGCGGTTTCGTCCTTGTCGATGAATACGGTTCATTCCATCCAGCAATTTACTGAAGATCAGGCCGAGATTGAAGCGACCAAAAATTATATCCAATGTTTGATTCATGGTCGAGTCAGCAAAGAATCCATTCTGCTGTTCAAATCACTCCGGTTAGGTATGTACACGATCCAACACACGTACGGTGAAAAATACATCACCATAGAAGAGGTCAAGGTAGAGAAAAATAAAAGATTTTTTGGTTTTCTGGGCTAAAAGTCAATGGTTGCGTTCCAGTGGCATTCATTTTTTCGAGTAAGGGAAGATAACAGGGAGGTGGCGAAGTGAACCGTAGAAGTAAATGAACATGCCTTATCCTATCTAAGACGAAAGGAGAAATAATGAAACAGCTGTTGCTTGCTTTATCTTTTATATTGATCTTTACGGGATGTTCGATAAAAAAAGAGCCGCATAAAAAAGATTTGGAAAGCGAAATGGATCGAGTGATCCAATACAAATTGAACGCGGTGGAAAAGGAGCATGCCGATCAAGTCAATCAATGGTTAGCGAAAGCTCGGGAAACCGGAAAAGTGGGACAATATTTCATTTATAATGAGGGGACCAATACAGACAATTTGTATTCTTACATATATCGAAAAGGTTATGCCGATTATGAGGTTTCGTTTATTTATGACCCAAGTGATCCAAGCAATAAAGGTCAAGTCCATGTAACGGGGATGAAGGAAGATCTGAAAAACGATCATTTTGTACAAATAAAAACCATAAACGATCTCTCCATTCTTTTCGTCTTATCTGATGAAAGTATAAAGAGCAAATTAAAAAATAAATGACGGTAAGCGGAGGAATCCGAAGTAAACAGTAGGGGGGGTCTATGTCAACGGCATCGATAAATCTAAGGCGTTTAACCTCGGGCGACTATCCCATTGTCTTAAACTGGAGCAAGGATGACGCCTTCTGTTCGGCAAATGGATGGGAGAAGAATCGCAGCCCTGAAGAGCTGTGCAAATGGTGGAATCAATGCATCCATGCGGCGGCAGATGATTTTGTACGATTGGGCATAGAATGGAATAAACAGTTGATTGGTTATGCGGATTTAGCCTGCATTCAAAACCATACGGCCGAACTGGGGATCGCCATCGGTGAAAGCTCCTTATGGGGAAAGGGAATAGGATATCATTCTGCTCTATGTATGATAGAATACGGGGTAAAGACGTATGGAATTTCCATGTTTTACGCGGAAACGCATGAAACGAATATCCGATCCAGAAAAATGCTGGAGAAATTAGGTTTTGAGGAGACGGGCCGACATGGGAGCGAAGTATATTTAGGAAAAAACGCACAGCTCATACAATACCGGTTAAATCGCTCTTTTGATGATTGGAAGGATTGAAGCCTATGGGAATCGGAGGAGAAAAGGGAATGATCCAGTCTATCGTCCACATCGCGCTTGTCGTGAAGGATTATGATGAAGCCATTGATTTTTATACGAAAAAGCTTCATTTTGAATTAATTGAAGATACATATCAACCCGAACAAGACAAAAGGTGGGTCGTCGTATCTCCCCCTGGGTCGTCAGGAGCGACAATACTGCTGGCAAAAGCGTCGAAACCGGAGCAAGAACCATTTATCGGGAATCAAACCGGCGAGAGAGTATTTTTATTTTTAAACACGGATGATTTTTGGAGAGATTATCGCGAGATGGTTTCAAATGGGATAGAGTTCGTCCGAGACCCCCAGGAGCAGCCTTATGGGATGGTGGCAGTGTTCAAAGACCTTTACGGGAACCTGTGGGATTTGCTGCAGCTCAACGAAGACCATCCGATGATGAAAAGAATGAGCTAGTCAAAGAAAATGGAAGAAAGTTGGAGACCTGATGACCCCAAATCACCCTGGGAAAAATCTGATCATTCTTCTGCATGAAATTTATGGAGTTAATGATCATATGAAATTTTATAGCGACTTGATGATCGAGGAAGGTTTTGATGTGATCGTTCCGAAGCTAATTGGCCGGGAAGCATTTTCCTATGATCAGGAGGACCAAGCCTACCATTATTTTATGAACGAGATCGGATTTGCCGGTGCACATCGCCATGTATGCAACATCGTAGATCAAAACCGGGACGAGTATGAGCGGATTTTTATCATTGGATTTAGCGTGGGCGCAACGATCGCATGGATGACGAGCGGGCACGGAGTAGACGGCATCGTCGGATTTTACGGATCGAGAATCAGAAATTATACGGAGATCGAACCCGCTTGCGCCTCCTTATTGTTTTTCGCTAAGCATGAGAAATCGTTTAACGCATTGGATTTGCAGCAAAAATTAAGGGATAAACAGAACGCGTACGTCGAAATGATCGACGCCGAACATGGATTTATGAACCCTTATCATGACGCTTACAACTTCAATGAGTACCACCAATGCCTGAAGAGGTGCAAGGATTTCCTCAAGCAAACCGCTGGCTGAATTGAACGATCGGGAAAATGAATGATGAATACATATCATGCGCTAGGGGCGCATTGTTGAAAGGGTGAAGGATTGAACATGCCGACTCCAACAGGGGATGCTAAAACCTGCAGCCAAGGACACCGGTATTATAAAAGCAGCGATTGTCCGACATGCCCGATTTGCGGGCAGGAACCCAAAAACGAAACGGGCTTCCTATTGCTTCTTTCCGCGCCGGCCAGACGGGCATTGGAGAATCATGGAATCACCTCTCTCCAAAAACTTTCGGAGTACAGCGAAAAAGAAATCCTGCAATTTCATGGCATGGGCCCGGCTTCTTTGCCCAAACTTCGGGCTGCTTTAGAAGAAGCCGGTTTGTCCTTCAAATCGTGAGCGCATGAATGTCCTGCGCAGCCTTTAACAGTCGGTTACTTGCCGCGCCAGACGGGAATCGGAAACCGGTGAATCCACTTGATGACCCGGGTCGATATCCACTGGCATGCTACCGCAAGAACGATGATTTTCCAGTCGATGACATAGGCGGTCAAAATAAAAATGAATCCGTTCATCCAAAATAACGACGTGCCGGGATGGATTCGTTTGTATTTGTAAATCGCGAGCGCCACATATCCGATGCCTCCGTTGGATACCCTCTGCCTAAGGAGCACCGAAATGCCCGTCCCCAAAATGACCGAACCGATAAGAAGATCGATCCATACGTTGCCGATCGGCGGTTTAACGAACACCTCGAAGAAATTCACCGATACCGAAGTTACCGTAATGACAAAAACGGTCCCGAAGGCGCTGACGCTGCCCAAATAATGGACCGTAAAAATGAGGAAAGCAAAGTTGGCCATCCACAGTCCCAGGCTCATCGGAACGCCGAACGCATGGTTCAAAAGCACCGCGATCCCGGCTCCTCCCCCGGACGGAATGGCATGCGGAAACAAAAAAACAGCCATCGCGAACCCTTGGATGACGGAACCTGCGGTGATAAAAAAGAGTTTTCTGGAAATATGGCGGATCATAAACGGCTTGCTGCGGCCGGAAATCATTTGAATCTTCACGCGGAATCTCCTTCATTGAGTGGAGTATGAATCCTTCTTTGCATACATTGTATGCTTGTCTATAGAAGGGGATTCCGGGAACTGCAAAAGATACATATAAGGCATTCTGGAATAACGAACGGGTTCATGTCAGAATGCCTTAGCTTCAGAACTTATGGCGAAAGTGCTTTCGGTTTTCTTTTTATGCGTTTGTCGCCACGCTTAGCTTTCGATCGGCCGTAGATGTATGGTTAAATCACGTAACAAAATTCGTCGGCTTGCTTTTGGTTCGTTCCGAATTCAAACGTGTCCTGGCGGAGGCCCCGGCGCATCGTCTCGAGCGCAAGAATTTCGCCGGGAGGGATGTTGCCAAGGTTCACGTTGGGGCCGAATTTGCGCAAAAACATCGCTTGCTGCTGCTTCTGGGGCGCTTCCCAGACCAGCTTGCTTGAATCCGGGACAAACTCGATGATATCCTGGATGACTTTTTCCCGGCATTCGCCGTTTTGGTCGAACACGCCTACGCCTACCCCCGATTCACGGGCTTCCACCGTCAAAAACTCGGCGCCTGCGGCCAAATCCGTCTCCATCGTCTCAGCCAATCGGGCGGCGTCGATGAGAGAGCCGGAAAGCTTTTTGCCGTATTCCGTGAAGACCCGGAGCCCGTGCTGTTTGCCTTCCCGAATCAGCTCCGTGCGTTTGCTGCGAGACAGTTCGATCGTGCCGTCGGAGACTTCAACCGCATTAAACCCGAGGTTGCATATCGTTTTGAAAAAGACGGGAACGAGATCCTGCTGAACGGCCGTCTCAAGCAGGGTTCCGCCGGGCATGACCAGGATGCCGTGCTGTTTGGCAAGGTTGATCTTGTGCAGCAGAACTTCCGTTTTATATAGCGGAGCCGTTCCGAAACCGAATTTGACGCAGCTGATATAATCTGAAGCGGTTTCGACCAGATCCGTAAACGCGTTTCTGCCCAGGCCCTTATCGATGACCATCGTAAACCCGCCGCCGAGTTGTTGCGGGCTTTTGCCGCCGAGTTGACGTTCGCGCAGCCCGCTGGGGTCGCATAACTCTTTTGGCCATACTGCACGAAGGGAAATGTTCATTTGGGGATCTCCTCAATTCTTTTTGAATTGTCGTTGAATCGAAATGACACTGGTATCTTATGCGCATTCCGAACGGCAGGTGCCCATCCCGCTCCATCATTTTGCGGCTTTATCCGACCTTGCGCGGAGGCTTGATCAAAAAGAACACGAAACCAAGCGTGATCAAAGACAACGCGGATACCGTAATAAACACGACGCGATCCGATTTATCCATCATCCAGCCGAACAGCGGCGGTCCCACAGCCACGCCCAAAAAACGCAAGCTGTTGTAAAGCGACGTGATCATGCCGCGCTCGCTTTTTTCGACGGCTCCCGTGATGAGCGTATTCAGGCAGGGGAGAAGCATGCCCGTTCCGATGCTGCTGATGGTCAGCAAGCCGATAAACACATAGATGTTTTTCAAAAAGAACAAGGTGGCCGCGAGCGAAACGGTCATGGCAATAAGTCCGACATTCATCAGCACGCGCATGAGGAGGCCCTTTTTCTTGATCAAACTTCCGGTCGTATAGGAGGTGATGACCATCCCCAGCAGGGGAATGGCCAAAATGAGGCCTTTGACGACGCCATCGATGTTGTAAGGCTTGTCCTCAAGGATGTTGGACAAATAAAAAAGCACGCCGAACAGGATAAACAGCCCAAGCGATCCCGCAAAAAACGCGGTGACGAGCCAGCGGCCTTTCTCCTTGAAGATGCATTTGATTTTCCCGAGATATGCCTTTAGCTCCTGCTTCTGACTCCGTTTGCGTTCTTTGATCAAAAAGATGACGGCTAAAAGCGATAATGCGCAAAATACGGGAAAGGCGAAAAAAGAAGCATACCAGACGATCAGCATGAGCAGGGAACCGATGATCGGGCTGAGCACTTTGCCTGCGCCGTTGGAGGCTTCGATGAGGCCGAGGGCTTTGCTTTCCGTCCCTCCTTCATATAAATCGCCAACGAGCGCCATGGCAATCGGAGCGGTTCCGGCGGCGGCAAAACCTTGAATCGCCCTGGCGATGATAATGACGGTGTAGGAGTCCCAAATGGCGCCGAAGCCGGCCAGGATACCGGCCGCACCATAAATGATCAGCGCGGGTATGATCACGACCTTGCGGCCAAACCGGTCCGACAAATATCCGATTAGCGGGATGAACAAGCCGGCGGCCAAAGAGAAAATCGATATGATCAAGCTGCTTTGGAATTTGCTGATGCCAAGTTCTTTTTGCATTTGCGGAAGGCCGGGAACCAGCATGGAATTGCCGAAAACGAGCACGATCGGAATGGTGGCCAGTGCAATGAACTCCCATAGTTGGCCTTTGGAACGGCCGTCTGCCGACGATTGTTTAGAGCTTGCCTCTTCTTGGTCCGCCGTCTCATCGGGGCTTGTCAGTTCGATATCGCTTTCAAAGCGGATATTCATTTTTCGTGATTTCGTTTTTTCCATGGTGTGGCTCCTTGACTGTATTTAGCGATTTTCCGCCATTCTAATTATTGCCGCAGAAGGAATATAACATTCCGGAATTACGGATTTGGGAATGGGCATAAACGAACCGAGGCTTGACAGGCTTTGAGGGGGGAAGGATTTTTTTGCGTTAAAAAAGCACCACCTGAATGTGGGCCAATATACTGATTATTGCAGTACCTTTACGCATAGGGTGAAAGGGGATACCAATGCCTTTACGGATCATTCAGGGAAGCAGCCGCGAGTTGGAAGACGCCGACATCAACGTGATCATCGACGTGATACGCGCTTTTACGGTGGCGCATTACGCTTTTATCGGCGGGGTGCGGGGAATCATGCTGGCGGGGACGGTGGCCGAGGCTTTCCGTTTAAAAGAACGTTATCCTTCTCATCTGTTGGCCGGAGAGATTCAAGGCCTGCCGATTCCGGGGTTTGAACTGGACAATTCGCCGGCGCGCTTGCAGCGCTTCGACTTGAACGGGAAATATTTGATTCAGAAAACGACAAACGGCGTTGCGGCGGCTTTAAACGCATTGAACGCGGACCACGTATTTGTCACCGGGTTTACCAATGCCAAAACGACGGCGGAATTCATCAAACGAAATTTCATGAAGGGCGAAGACGTAAAAGTGCAGCTGATCGCCTCGCATCCGAGCGGGGACGATGATCTGGCATGCGCGGAATATATGGCAGGCATACTTCAAGGCGAAGGCGGCATTTCCTCCGATCGGACCATCGAGCGCATCCGCGGTTCGGAGGCGGCAGCGAAATTTTACGATGCGGGGAAGCCGGAATTTCTGGAAGAGGATATCACGTTATGCGCCAGAGAATATGCTACCGGTTTTGTCATGAAGGTGAGCAATGAGCGCCAAGCTCCGGTCGTGCAAAAAGTCCCGGCCGGCACATAAAGGATTGAAGGAGGAGCCTGAATAATCAGGCTTTTTTTGTGCCGCCGTACAAAAGGGTTAATTTTCCGGAGAATCCTGTTCCGTTTTGTAGTAATAGTCGTACCACATATTTTTGTTGTATTCCTTCGGATCGATCAGGCCGACTTCAATACAAAGCTCGGTCAAAAGATACACCGCGTAAAACTGTTTCCGGTTACGGTCATGGATGCTGGACAAGGCCTCCAAAGTCACTTTTTTGGCTTTTTCGAGGCTGTTGCGCTCGACGGCATGCACGATTTCTTTCATGTTTTCCAAATAATAAACGGTTTTGCGCAGGGTGCGTATAAGTAAAATTTGCCTGATATGTACGGGGGTAAACAGCCTATAGCCGTTTTCGGGATCTCGTTCGGGCGTGATCAGCCCCTCTTTTTCCCAGTGCCGGATCGCCGAGGGCTGAACGTCGGTCAGCGCCGCGGCTTCGCCGATCGTCATGCGGTTTTTCAGCTTGCCGTTTGCGACAAGCGGAAGCTCCGGATCCTGAAGCAGGGCCAACGTCTGCTCCGCAACCGCTTTTTCGTGGTGCAAACGCGCCTGCTCCTCATTGACCAGCCAGAAGGCTTCATCCATGTCGCCTTGTTGAATGAGGCGAAGGACTTTGCAGGTGAGACCGACGCTAAATCCGTTGAACATCGCCCGAAGGCAGCGGAAATAAGCCAGATGTACCCGGGTGTAAAGGCGGTAACCGTGTTCCGAACGCTCCGGCGCGGGAACCGCTCCCCAGGATTCGTAATGCCGCAAAGCGCTGGTGCTGATGTACAGTTCCCGGGCGATTTCGATCGGCTTGTAGTATCGCAATTTCTTATCCCTCCCCCCATGAATTGGGTATATCCTACCAAATCGTTGCAAGCAAAGCAAACACTTTAATAAAACCTTCAAGTAACATGTGAAGGTTTATGTTATCAAATTGCTTTTCATCGGCAATTATTTTCCTGGACCTTCGCATTTGCATGAGTGTTATAAAATCGGGTTGTAAGCGGATTTTCAAGAGGAAACATCCTCAAAATCAAAACCGGTAAGAAAGCGGGTGGAACGATGGCGGAAAGGGAGCTTGCCATTGAAGTGAAAGGATTAAGAAAAGCATACGGCACGCGGGAAGTGTTGAAAGGATTGGACCTCGGCGTGGCGCGGGGAACGGTGTACGGCATCCTGGGTCCCAACGGAGCCGGGAAAACGACGCTGGTTCATATTTTGTCCACGCTTCTTCGCCCGGACGCGGGAACCGTAAAAATCTTCGGACGGGACGTCGTTCGCGAGGCCGATGCGGTTCGCCGAAGGATCGGGTTAACCGGGCAATTTGCCGCCGTTGACGAGGAGCTTAGCGGGCGCGACAATCTGGTGCTGTTTGCAAGGCTTGCTGGGTATGGAACCAAAGCGGCCAAAGCCCGGGCCGAAGAACTGTTGGAAGGGTTCGGCCTTTCCGAGGCAGCCGGCCGGAAGGCCGGAAAATACTCGGGAGGCATGCGGCGGAGGCTGGACATTGCCGCGGCCATGCTTGTGGCGCCGGACCTGCTGTTTTTGGATGAACCGACGACCGGGCTGGATCCCCGGAGCCGGAACGACGTCTGGGAAATTGTCCGGATGTTGGTGAGACGGGGAACGACGGTGCTGCTCACGACCCAATACCTGGAGGAGGCCGATCAGCTTGCTGACACGCTTGCGGTCATCGACGGGGGAACAGTCGTCGCCTAAGGGACTCCGGGCGAGTTGAAGGCTTTGGTCGGATCGGGCACGATTCAGGTCCGGCTGACCCGTGCGGAGCAGCGGACAAATGCCGAACAGGTGATGAACCGCGTACTCGGGACGACTGTAATTACCCATGATGATCCCGCTTTGATCACGGCGTCCGTTTCGGATCCCAAACTAGCGGCGCTGGCGCTTGCCGAACTATCCGGAAACGGCATCGGAACGGTTCAATTTTCGCTCGGCCAGCCCAGCCTCGATGAAGTATTCCTTGCCTTGACCGGCAGGGCTGTCCAAGAAGGAACGATCGGGGAGGGAACGCGATGAATCAGATGCCATCCAGGGTTATGTTGGCGCTGAACGGAGGGGAACGCCCCAAAAGAGCAAACGCGCTGCAAGCCGTCTCAACCTTTATCTGGCGCTCCTGGCGCAAAACGATCAGAAACATTCATTATTTGGCGATCGATTCGATCGTTTTTCCGGCGATCTTTTTGCTGATATTTACGTATTTGTTCGGCGGGGCGATCTCCGGCTCGACGGGCGATTACCTGCAATTTCTGCTTCCGGGCATGCTGGTTTATACGGTCACCACGATGACGGTGTATATCGGAATCGGAATCAAAACCGATATCGAACGGGGCGTTTTCAACCGGTTCAGAAGCCTTCCGTTTTGGCAGCCCGCGGCAATCATCGGCACGATGGCGATCCATTTGCTGTCGTTTGCGGCGGCGATCCTCACCACGTTCGGGCTTGGCCTGCTGCTTGGCTTTCGCCCGGAAGCCGGCATCGCAGGATTCCTGCTTGCGTTTGCGCTCGTCATGCTGTATGCATTCAGCTTAAGCTGGATTTTCGCCTGCATCGGAATCGTCGTCAAAAAAACCGAAACCCTCACCACAATGTCATATATTGCGTTGTACCCGCTCATGTTTACCAGCAACGTTTTTGCGGATACGTCCACCATGCCGCCATGGCTCGGGCGAATCGTGGCTTATAATCCTGTGAGCTTGGCGTCCTCGGCGGCCCGGGGACTGACGCACGGCACGGCGGAAGCCCCGGTGCTTATCGCCGCGCTTGCCGTGCTCGGAACGATTCTGCTCGTCTTCATGACTTTGGCATTTTGGCTTTACCGCCGAAAAACGAATGAATAAACAGGTTCATAGCGTCCGTCAAGGGCGCTTTTTTTTGACTTCTCGCAGCTCCAACAACATGCGGCACAACAGATTCGCTTTACTTCGTGCGCAGGTAACGCTTGTCCTTTAAGAACAACCACCAGAACAAGACGAAAACCGGCAATAAAATGACCGTCCCGAAACCGTACCCCCATAGCAAGGATACGAACATCGAATGGTTCGTGATGCCGGCTTCCACGGTCAAATTCGGGTAAACGATGTAGGGCAGATGCGCTTTCCCGTACGCATAACTCGCGAGCGCGAACTGGAGGATCGTCATCACGACGGCCAGCCGGGGCCAGCCTTTTCTGCCGTCTTTCCGGCGAATCCACAAGGCGCCGTATCCGATCGCAAACGCGGCGACCGACAGCAGGAACCATACCGATTGCTCCTGCATGCGGGCCACGATCCAAAGCGCCTCCGGCACCATCGTAAAGGTGGCCAAGACGGCCATGGCAAGGGCCAAAGGGCCAAGCACGATCGCGAGGGAGCGGAATTGCTGCGACACCTGTTCGTTTCCGGCTTCCCGTCCGTAATCGGACAGGAATATGGCGGATAAGAACAGTTCCGTCAGAATGCCGAAGCCGACATGGGCGTACAATGTGGCGCTGCGCAGCAAAGTTCCGAATTCGAGTTGGGGAAAGCCCTGCTCCGTATGGATGAATCCGCCGAGCGAAATCGGCAGCACGCTAACCAGCAATCCGGGAATGAACAGGCCGGTGATCCCCGAAACGATACGCAGCGCCTGTTCATGTTTCTGCACCGAATACGAATAAACGATAAACGCACTCCGAAACAGCAGCAGCACGAGCACAAGGCTGACCGGCACCAGCAGCAGGGTGCCCAGCACAAAGGCGGCGCGGGGGAAAAAGCCGACAAGCGCCACGACCAACAGCACGAGAAACACATTGGTAACTTCCCAGGACGGGGACAAAAAACGGTTGGCAATGTCGGCGGCATGCGGATTCCTTTTGCTGAACACCATGGACCAAAACCCCGCGCCGAAGTCGATGGAACCCGCAATGGAATAGATAAAGATAAAGCACCAAAGAATGGTGATCGCCAGCTGCGTGTCGCTCATAGGCTTCTCCCTTCTCCGGTCCGGCCTTCCACCGGTTCAAAAGTAACGGGATGCCGCTTGAAATAGTAGAACATGACCACCGCCGTTACGATCAGCAGAAACGCATACAGCCCGAGAAAAAGGACAAACAACGAGCCCAAATGCTGGGCCTGCGTCGCGGCGGATGCCGTCTTCTGGATATGGTAAATGGTCCACGGCTGCCGTCCCGTGCAGCTGAACACCCAGCCGGTCTCGATGCCCACCATGGATAGCGGGCCGGCAAACAGCAGCGAGAATAACAGCCATCGGGGGTAAGGGCGTTTGGCAAGGATGCGGAAGCCCACTGTAAAAACAGATACGAGAATCAGCAGCATGCCGATGCCCACCATCAGATTAAACAGCGTATGCACGAACAGCGGAGGCCACTCCTCTTCGGGAAAATCGTTCAAGCCTTTGACGATGGTGTCGAAGCGATTGCCTGCGAGGAAGCTGAGGCCCAAGGAATTTCGATCGCCCCTTTGATGCTGCGCGTTTCCTTGTCGACCACGCCTCCGATCGAAAGGGGGGCATAGGCTTGCGTTTCGAAAAGCCCCTCGGCCGCCGCGAGTTTCTCGGGCTGATGCGTATGCAGCATTTGCGCCGTTTCATGGCCGCTCAGCGCCGTGATCAGCGAGATGATGCCGCCGATGAACAGGGAGAGGAACAAGCTTTTGTAGTGATAGGCCCGTTCCCGTTCCGAGTGGCGGCGTTTGAGCAGCTTCATGGCAGCCACCGAGGCGACGGCAAAAGCGCCGGTCATGTAGGCCGACAGGAGCACATGCATCGCCGTCGTCGCGAAGCTGGGATTAAACACGGCCGCCCAAGGATGCACGTCCACCACCTGTCCGTTTTCCAGCCGAAAGCCGCTTGGCGTGTTCATCCACGCATGGGCGTCCGTAATCAGCACAGCCGACATGCTGGAACCGATGGCCACGAAAACGACGCTAAGGATTCGCACCGCCGCCGGCAGCCGGTCCGCCGCGTAGACATAAATCGACATGAACAACGCTTCGAGGAAAAACGCCCAGATCTCGATCTGAAAGGGCAGCGCGATGACTTGGCCGACGATCTCCATGAAACCCGGCCACAGCAGCGATAGCATGACGCCCACGAGCGTTCCGGAGGGGATCGCTACCCCCAGGAGGATGGCAAGGCCTTTCGTCCAGCGTTTGGCGAGCATGGCGTAGTCCTTGTCTTTTTTTACCTGATACATAATTTCCGCAATAACGATCATGAAGGGAATTCCAACTCCAAGCGTCGCGAAAATGATATGAAACGCCATGGACGACCCGAACAGCGATCGCGCCAGCATAACGTTATCCATGAGATGCCTCCGTTCTGAACGTAAAATCGCATCTTATTGTGAACCGAAGCCATCCAAAGTATTCCTGAGATGTAAATTCGGGGAATTGAAAGGGGGGTTAAAAGGCGAAAATAGCGCGGGTAGGTTATTCCATGACTCTTTGAAGAGATTGGAGTAACAAGGAGAGCAGGGTGAACTTGTTGTTTTTACAGTTTACATAATATAAAGATCGTTAACCTATAGACTTCAAGCGGCAATTTTTCGTACGCATCAAATTATGAATAAAAACCTACTTGACAGGTGTGAATAATTGGTTTAATCTTACGTCAAGCCCAACGGGTTATCGTTCATTGAATGAATGCTCGTTATTTCAACATTAAACAAATGATCAGCCGATTGGTCCACCAAAGGCTCCTGCGATCGATACCGGAAACATGCCGGTAGAGAACCAGGGGCCTTTTCTGTTTCCCGGCGCAAGGCTCGCGATGGAGGGGCAGGGAAGGCCTTTTTCTTAAAATCAGCCAGAGCAAGGTCGATAACGCCGGAAAGGAGCGGCATGAAGGAAAAAGATTGGGCACAAATGGAGGAAGCGGATTGGCATTTTCGCAAGCTGGTCCGAAGATTCGTCAAGGAGCGCGACAAAATTACGATCGAAGGCGTCCCGCTCCCGGGCATGCTCATCCTGAACGCCATTGTGAGGGACGGGGAACAAGGACTTGGGGATATCGCCGAGCAGCTGGATTTTACGTCCGGTGCCGTCACCGCGATCTGCGACAAACTGGAAGCTTTGGGATTTGCCGTCCGCAAACGAAGCAAAACCGACCGGAGGACGGTGGCGCTGGACATTACCGAGCAAGGAAGAGAGATGGTCGCACGGAACAGGGAGGCAGGGACTTATATGATCGACGCGTTGTTCGGGTCCTTTACCTTCGCAGAACTCGAGCTTCTGATCTTCTTATTCCAGCGATTGCATGGCCGCCTGGAGGGATTTGCCGAAGCGGTTATCCAAAAAGCGGAATCGGCCGGCAGAGACTTGAAGACGGAAGCGGTTTGCATCAAGGAGAGCGGCAAGCGCTCAAACAAATTTGTTTCGTATTAAAACGATAATCGCAAACGGGAAGGGAGAAACAAGATGGGACATCCAACGATTTATCCGACGGGAACGACGGTTTACCTGCCAGGCAAAGCTTGGAGCGGGTATACGATTTATCAGGCGGCCGATACCGGCGCGTTGCTCATTGACATGAACGGCAGGGAGGTCCGTCTTTGGAAAGGGCTGCGGGGTTTTCCGAACAAAATATTTCCGGGAGGTTACGTGCTCGGCAGCACGGCGGAACGCGACCCGAAATACGGTTTCCAGGACGAAGCCAACCTGGTGCAAGTGGACTGGGACGGCAACATCGTCTGGACATTCGACCGTTACGCATGGATCGAGGATCCGGGCCATCCGGCGCAATGGATGGCGCGCCAGCATCATGATTATCAGCGCGAAGGCAATCCGGTAGGGTATTACGCCCCAGGGCTGACGCCAAAGGTGGACGGAGGGAACACGATCATCCTTGCGCATAAAAACGTGAACCGGCCGGACATTTCCGACACCGAGCTGCTCGACGATACGATCATCGAGGTGGATTGGGAAGGGAACGTCATTTGGGAATGGGCGGTCAGCGACCATTTTGACGAGCTGGGCTTCGACGAAGCGGCCAAACAGGCGTTGTTCCGCGATCCCAACACGCGAGCGTTCGGCACCCACTCGGGGGACTGGATGCATATCAATTCTGTATCGGTGCTCGGCCCGAACAAACATTACGATGCGGGGGACGAGCGGTTCCATCCCGACAACCTGATCTGGGACGCCCGCGAAGCGAACATCATCGCGATCATCGATAAAAAATCCGGGAACATCGTATGGAAGCTGGGACCCGATTATTCGTCGAAAGAAACGGAGCATATCGGCTGGATCATCGGCCAGCACCATGCCCATCTCATTCCGCGGGGGCTGCCTGGCGAAGGGAATATCCTCGTATTCGATAACGGCGGCTGGGGCGGCTACGGCAGTCCGAACCCCGAAGCTCCGGACGGGCTGAAGGTGGCGCGCCGCGACCATTCCCGCATTCTGGAGATCAACCCGGTCACACTTGCGATCGAATGGCAGTATACGCCGACGGAGGCCGGATTCCAGGCGCCGCTCGACTCTTACCGGTTCTATAGTCCTTACATCAGCTCGGCGCAGCGTCTCCCGAACGGCAACACGCTCATTACGGAAGGCGCCGACGGCAGAATCTTTGAAGTGACGCGCGAGCATGAACTGGTATGGGAATACATTTCGCCGTACAAAAACAAACGGAATTCCAACATGGTCTACCGCGCTTATCGGGTCCCTTACGAGTGGATTCCGCAGTTGGAAGCGCCGGTCGAAACGGAAATCGCCCCGATCGACGTCGCCGATTTCCGGCTGCCGGGCGCCGCTGCCCGGGGAGCGGTCACGGCCGTCGATGTGGAAGGGACGGTATCTTACGGGGAAGGCGCTTTCTGCGTGGCCACGACAGACGAAACCATCCGGAAGGAGAGCGCCGGCGATGAATAAGCTGCACATTCGGCGCTTGAGTCTCGTCGTCATGGCCCTCGTGCTGTCGGCTTCGCTCCTTAGCGCCTGCGGAACGGCCGCGGGATCGAGCCAGGGCGGCCGACTGAAGCTCAAGATTGCCGATATATCGACCAATACGGTCTTCCGCGTCGCGAAGAAAAAAGGCTTTTTCGAGAAACACGGCATCGACGCCGAGCTCGTGAACTTCGCCACCCCGGCCGAAGGTGTGAATTCCTTGTTCATCAAGCAGGTCGACGTCGCCTTCGGCGCGGACTTCCCGCTGCTGAACGCCGTCAGCAAAGGCGATTATTCCATCTTCGCCTCCTCCGGTACGGCCACGGATCTAAGCGCAAGCGAGTGGAAACTGTTTGCCCGCAAGGAAATCGCCAGCGCAGCCGATCTGAAAGGCAAAAAGCTGAGTTTTTCGAGAGGCACGTTTATTCCGTATCTATGGGACGTTTACCTGCAGCAAAACGGCATTTCGTTATCCGACGTGACGCTCGTAGGGCAGGGCGGGTTTGACGAAGCGTACGTCGCGCTGAAAAAAGGCGAAATCGACGCGGCATGGGTATACGGAGCGGTGCTCAACCAGAAGTTTGCCGGGCTTGAGGAGGCCCGCGAGCTGTCGGATATGTCCCAAACGCCGGTGCGGATCGGTACGGGGCTGATTGCCGCAAGTTCGTTCATCCAGGACCACAAGGAAAGCATGGTGGAATTCCTGAAGGCGCTGGATGAAGCCTCGACTTATGCGCAGGCCCATCCGGACGAAACGGCGGATATGATGTACGACGAAGTGAAACAGCCGAGAGAAGCAACGCTTAAGGATCTTCCGAAAAATCCGTGGAATATCGGCTTCACGCAAAAAGCATACGAGGGATTGGTCGGACAGAAAAAATATATGGTCGAAAACAAGATCATCGAAAAAGATTTCGACCTTCATGCGAAACTGAATCTGGACCTGGTACGCCAGGCGTTTCCGGACCGCGTCATCGAATTGAAATAGGAGGGAAACCCATGAGCTCGCTGCCAAAGCCAAACGAAATCCATATTGAACGGTTAAACAAGAGCTACGCGTCCCCGGGCGCCGGCCATCTTCATTACATTATTCAAGACGTGGACCTGGTCGTCAAAGGGGGAGAATTTTTTGTCCTGCTTGGGCCGAGCGGCTGCGGGAAATCCACCCTGCTCAGCCTGATCGCCGGTTTCGTCTCCAAAACCTCGGGGCAGGTCCGGGTCGGGGAAAAGGAAGTGGACCGGCCGGGACAGGACCGAGCGGTGGTGTTTCAGCAGGCGGATTCCTCGCTTTTTCCGTGGCTGACCGTAAGGGAGAACGTGGAGTTCGGCCTGCGCATGAAACGCATTCCGGCAGCGAAGCGGAAGGAAGTGTCGGACCGCTTCATAGGTCTCGTTGGACTCCGAGGGCATGAGAACAAATTCCCGCGCGAGTTGTCCGGCGGCATGAAACAGCGCGTCCAGCTTGCGCGGGTGCTCTCGAACGACCCGTCCATCCTGCTGATGGATGAACCGTTCGGCGCGCTCGACGCGATGACCCGGCGCACGATGCAGAGGGAGCTGGTCAACATTTGGAGGGATACCGACAAGACGGTCATTTTCGTGACCCATGACATTCAGGAGGCGCTGCTGCTCGGAGGGCGCATCGGTATCATGTCGGCCGGTCCGTCGTCCAAAATAACGCATATCTACGATGTGCCGCTGGCCTATCCGCGCGACATGTCCGCGCCTGAATTCCACGCATTGTACAATCGCATTCAGGCGCATTTCGAAGAGTAGGGGAAGGAACGGAGGGACACCATGAACGGTAATTTCAAAAAAACGTCATTGAACATTGCGTTTTGGATCGGGATCTTGGTTCTCTGGCAGCTGATATCGCTGATCTACGGACCGGAAATCCTTCCGGGACCGCTGTATACGGCAAAAGGCGGCTACGAGCTGCTTGCGGACGGAACACTGCTGCAATATATCGGGATCAGCGCGTACCGCGTGCTGCTCGGATGGACCCTGGGCAGCCTGCTCGCCGTGCCCGTCGGCATCTTGATCGGTAAAGTAGGGGCCATCCGGGCGTTTGCGGAGCCGTTCCTCAATTTTATCCGGTTTATTCCGCCGATCGCGTTTATCACGTTGTTCCTCGTATGGTTCGGGATCGGGGAAACGTCCAAAGTGATGCTCATCATGTACGCCACGTTTTTTATCGTGATCTTGAACACGTTAACCGGCGTCCTCTCCGTCGAAGAGGATAAAATCAGGTCGGCCCGCAGCATGGGCGCGTCGGAATGGCAAATCGTCATCCACGTCATCATTCCGGCAACGGTTCCTTATATCTTTACCGGGATTCGCCTTGCGATGGGAACGTCGTTTATGGCGATCATCGGGGCGGAAATGATCGCATCCAACGAAGGCGTCGGTTATCTGATTTGGAATTCGCGGCTGTTTTTCCGCACCGACTGGATTTTCGTCGGGCTGATCTGCCTGGGCCTGATGGGTTTTCTCACCGACCGGGCCGTCGCGCTGCTGGGGCGCAAGCTGCTGTCCAGATACGGCGTCGTCAGCACGAGCTCATTGAGACGCTGACGAACAGGTATACCGGATGGAATTGAGACGGAATAAACGAAGAAGGCACCCGATATTTTCTTCGGGTGCCTTTGATGGCTTCGAACAGCGCAGAAGGCGCCAAACTGAAACCATGCGGATGTCCGGGTTTGCGTTACCCTAAACAAGCCTGCATTCAATAAACGGTTAGATTGCGGGATGCTGGGGTTCGGGCTGATCATCAGGCTCGATCCGATTCCAGTTCACCCGTTGTCGGAGCGACCAGGCCAAAAGGATGATCACGCCAAGGATGACCGTGCCGATGTTCACCAGGTATCCGGCAAGCGGAGACATATATTCCACTTCGACGATGGCCGATGGGGAAGGGACGACAACGTACCGGACCATTTCGAGCCATGCCAAATGGAAACCGATATTCATCCACAGATTGCCCGATAGAATGCGGCATAGCTGCAGCATCGTGCCGAATGCGACCAGATTGATGATATAGTCGACCGTCACTTGATCCCAGGTCGCGATTCCCGCAAGCACCATCAACGCGGTCAGCGCAATGGGGGCGAGCACGAACAGGGCAACCTGGAGGACGAGAGCGAGCCAGCGGGGAAAGCGCGTGTTCAGGTTCCGGTACAAGTAGCCGCGGAAGGAGATTTCTTCGGGAAATGCTTCGTAGAAGAAAGCGATAGCCGAATTGATCAGAATGATAAAAAGGGTAGAAGCGGGGAGATGGAAAGCAACGACTTTCAGCCACCCGAGCAGGCTACCGATGAGGAGCGATGCGGCGGTCAACAATGCCAGCAGACCGATCCCGAGCAGAAAATAAGGCAGCCCTTTCGGGGGCGAACTCAACCCCAGGCCGCTCCAAGGCCGCCTGTCGGCATAACGCCGCAGCAAATAAATGAGCGGTACGCTTACGCCCGTCGTGACCACGGCCAAAATGACCTGCAGCGCCAACGTAGGGAAGCCGTAGTTACCGGCGATCGTAGCCGCGGCTACCGCCAGCCCAAGGCCGGAAACGAACGCGAGCCATCCCAGCAGGACACGCCAGAATAGACGGATTCTTCCGTCGCCTTCGAGAAATACGCCCGCCGGACCTTTTCGCCAGCGGGATTCAGGGGATAAGGTTGAAATAAGAAACCCTCCTTTCGAAATTTCATAGATTCGCCAGAATTCGTTTCGATCTGACATAACTATTTATAGTAAGTTTTCGTATAAGGTGTGACTGATAGAATGCCTGATTTCGGTAAGGCAGCAGGCCTAACATAACACAAACGGACCGCTGGACATGCCAGCGGTCCGTTTTTATGTCTTGAAATCCTTGCAATACGACGGATCATAATCAACGCTCATTCTACGAGGTGAAATCTATTCATTTATCGGCATTTTGTATGATATAATGCACGTAATTTATACTATAACGCACATGCAATAGAGAGGGGGATTTTCGGAACGTCAACACGTCACGGGTTCGTCAACATCCGCTGTCCAAGCTGACATCTGAGAAAAAACGAAATGGAATCGAGGATCAAAACGGTGTCTGAAAAGGTTCAAGTAAACAAACAAGATTTTACCGTGCGCGAAGACAGCTTCTACCAAGGCGTCAAGGATTGCATTCCGACGCTGCTCGGTTACTTAAGCATCGGTTTCGCCGCAGGCGTTGTCGGAAAAACGTCCGGCTTGTCATTGTTGGAAATCACCTTGATGTCAACGATGATTTATGCAGGTTCCGCCCAATTTATCATGGCAGGCATGATTGCTTCCCATGGATCGGTTACGGCTATTATTCTTACGGTTTTTATCGTGAACCTTCGTCACTTGCTGCTAAGCGCGGCCGTATCGCCTTATTTCCGGCATCTTACTTCGTTGAAGACGATGTTGATCGGCACCCTGCTTACGGACGAAACTTTCGGGGTTGCGATGAACAAGGCCATGAATCGAACTTCCCTCGACGAGAAATGGATGCACGGCTTAAACGTTACCGCGTATCTCAATTGGATTATTGCGACCATTGCCGGGGCTTTTTTCGGTCAATGGATCACGGAACCGGAAAAGTTCGGCCTGGATTTTGCGCTGACGGGCATGTTTATCGGTTTGCTCGTCCTGCAGATGGTCAGCAGAAAGAAGATCCTTAAAGACCTGATGGTTGCCGTTTGCGCGGTGGGGTTGGTGATCGGTTCCAGCTATTTCTTAACCGGAAGCATGGCCGTCATCGCGGCCACGGTTATTGCGGCGACGCTTGGAATGGCGGTGGAAAAATGGAGATAAGATGGCATATCCTGCTCGCGATTATAGGGGCCTCCGTCGTGACGCTCCTTCCGAGAGTGCTTCCGCTCGTGGTGCTCAGCCGGATGCAGCTGCCGGATTGGGCGATGCGGTGGCTGAATTATGTTCCTGTCGCTGTTATGGCTGCCTTAATTGGACAGGAATTGTTCATGAATGACGGAAAGCTTGATATATCCCGGAATTATACCGAAATATTGGCGGCGGTACCGACCTTTGCGACCGCCATCCTTACGCGAAGCTTGTTGGGGACGGTCGTGGTAGGCATCCTCACGGTGATGGTTTTGCGGTTTATCCTTTAAAAGCCTGATTCTCTGGGCTTTTTTTATTTCGTTTGGTAACATTAGTTTCATAAACTATTGAATCATGCGACCTCATGTTTTGGAAAGGATTGTAGTCATGAAGAAAGTCATCGTCATCGGATCGGGGATTCTGGGGGCATCGACCGCATATCAATTGTCGAAAATGGGGGCGGATGTCCTTCTGATCGATCGCCAAGATCAAGGGCAAGCTACGGATGCCGCCGCCGGGATCATCTGCCCTTGGCTGTCGCAGCGCCGTAATCAAGCTTGGTATCGGCTGGCGAAGGCCGGGGCGCGGTTTTACCCGGGATTGATCGAAGAGCTCACCCAAGAAGGCGAAACCGAAACGGGATATGCACGGGTGGGCGCCCTTAGCATCCATCCGGATCCGGAAAAAATTCGTAAGATGGAGGAGCGGGCCCGGCTGCGAAAAGAAGACGCGCCGGAAATCGGAGAGATTGAGATGCTGAACGAGGCTGAAACCCAAGCGCTTTTTCCTTTGCTGGGAGAAGGGTATCATTCGGTTCGCATCAGCGGCGCCGCCCGCGTCGATGGACGCGCCCTGCGTGACGCGCTGATCCGGTCGGCGCAGCGGCATGGAGCGGTTTATCTGCAAGGCGATGCCGTCCTAACGTACGAGGCCAACCGCGTAACAGGCGCCAAAGTAGGCAAGGAGCGCTTTTCGGCCGACCAAACCGTCGTTTGCGCCGGCGCATGGGCCGGGCTGCTGCTGGAGCCGCTCGGCATTCGGTTTAACGTTCGTTTCCAGAAGGCGCAAATCATGCACGTGCAGGTCGACCGCAAAGAGGATACGGGCAAGTGGCCCGTCGTGATGCCGCCTTCGGATCAATACATGATCGCATTCGGCGAACAAAAAATCGTGATCGGGGCTACCCACGAAAACGACATCGAAGGTTATGATACGCGAATCACGGCAGGGGGAATGCAGGAGATTTTAAATAAAGGGTTAAGCTTGGCTCCTCGTTTGGCCGAGAGCACGTTTCAGGAGGTCAGGGTCGGTTTTCGCCCGTTTACCCCCGAATTTCTTCCCGTCATCGGCGCCGTCCCAGGCTGGGAGGGGCTGCTTGCGGCCAACGGACTCGGGGCGTCAGGCTTGACGATGGGACCGTTTTTAGGAAGCCAATTGGCCAAGCTGGCATTGGGGATGGACCTGGACATCGACATCCGGGATTACGACATCCGAAAAGCCATCGGGTAACCGGACCCAAGCCGCTGATTGTTTGGTTGCGATAAACTTAAGCCTCTTCACAAGGAAGAGGCTTTTTCATTCATACTAAAAGTCATATCCCTTCTCACCAGCGATGGACGCGTACCGGCAGGGAAGCCAGCGTTTGTCCGGCGGCGGAAGGCGTCAGATGTTCTTCCAGCTTGAAACCGGGAACGGGTTCGATCCGCCGGAAGTGATCCATGAACAGTCCGAGGCCGATGTTGGCCTCCAATCTGGCAAGCGGGGCTCCCAGGCAAAAATGCGGCCCGCTGCCGAAAGTCAGATGCTTTTTGTTGTTGGGCCGGTGAATGTTCAAGGTGAACGGATCCTCGAACACCTCTTTGTCCATATTGGCGGCGCTCATCCAGGCAACGACGACATCGCCCTTTTTTAAAGGAACGCCGAGCACGTCGTTGTCTATTTTTACCGTCCGATCCATTTTGGCGACATGAAAACGGTAGCGGAGCATTTCTTCTACGGTATTCGGAAGCAGCTCGCGGTTCGACTGCACTTCGGCATAAATCCGCTCGTCGTCATATAAAAACGAATAAAACGTGCAGGCCAGCAGATGACTTGTCGTCTCGATGCCGGCTCCCAGGATGAACATGGTCATCCGGACGATTTCGTCATCCGTCAAACGTTCCCCGTCAACCTCCGCCTGAATCAGGTCCGAGATGATGTCATCGGCAAGGTTCGTTCTTTTATGGACGACATGAGGGTAAAGATAGCTGTAGTAGTTTTTGGCCGCCTGTCGTTTCAGCTCCTGAACGTCCTCGACATTTTCTTTCGGCAGCGGGAGGAACAGGTGGTCGACCCACGTTTTGAACAAAAACCGGTCCTCCGACGGAACGCCGAGCAAGTCGGCAATTACGATGGTAGGCAGGGCGCCGGAAAAAGCTGGAACGATATCGATGACCGGATCGTCGCCCATGTCCTGGATCAGCTGCCTGACCACTTCATGGATGCGCGGCTCCCAAAGTTTCAAGCTTCTTGGCGTAAAAGCGGCCGAAAGCAGGCTGCGGCTTTTCCGGTGTTCCGGAGGATCCGAATTCAAATTGATGCGGCCGGAAGAATGTTGGCCTTCCTCATTGTCCGCGCCGACGCTGATGGTTGTCCGGGTTCTGACACTGGAGAAGTATTCATGGTCGCTCAGCACTCTTTTAACGTCGTCATACCGGAAAACATTCCACGAATTCGTTGCTTCGTTGTAGCTGATCGGTTCCTGTTCCAATTTGTGCTTGTACCATTCAAAAGGGCTAAATTCTTCGACGGCGGATTGAAACTGGGTGATTTCGGCTAAGGAGATAATTTCCTTTTGCATTCGTTTCCCTCCCGGTTTGTAAAATGGGGACATCGGCAAGAATTCCAATATATGTTAATCATAACATACCAAGGATGAAGGGGACACTTTCGAACGACCCATGCCGAAAGTTCTGTTTTACCGATGGGAATGCGCGCATTTATTGTCGTTGTACAGAAACATCCGGAGCGAGCAACTATTTTCAGGGAAACAAGCACGGCACGCGTGCTCAAAGACTGGAGTGGAGGGGTGCCGTCAGCGGCTTCAGCATGGGACTGACCGGGATTTGGGTGTCCTTGTTGGCGTTTCCGCTGCATTTAATGGGGGGGTGAGCTTAGCCCTCTACTGGACGTCCCTTTATGTTGTTTGAACATTTTGATAAAATGGGAACAAGTTTCATGACGAGAAAAAGGGTTATCCGATACAGAACGCAGTGAGCTGATCTGTATCGGGATAACCCTTTTTCTATATGGATTTACGTATTATATAAGGTCGGACTTTTGCAGCAGCCGCTCTACGACCGCGGCTAATTCCGCTCTTGTGATGAATGATGTTGGCGCAAGCCGGGTACTGCTTCGGCCTGTCACGATACCGGCCTGCAGGCAATCTGCGATGCTTTGCTGTGCCCAGCGTGCGGCATGCGCAGCATCCGTATACGGCTCTAGCGTTTTTTCTGCCGATTGTTGATTAAGCTTCGATGCCAGGCCCGTAAGCTTCGTCGCTTTAGCGACGATCGCCATAGCCTGCTCACGGGTAATCTTTTCGTTCGGACGGAAGGTGCCGTCCTCGAAACCTTGGATCAGCCGATAAGCGGATGCTGTTTCGATTGCTCCGCTGTACCAATCCGATGTCTTCACATCCTGAAATGGCGCCGCTCCTTCTTCAGGCTTTAGCCCCAGGCCACGAACGACGATCGCGGCGAACTCGGCGCGGGTAATGTCGCGGTCCGGACCGAACCGGCCGTCTCCCATGCCTTCGATAACCATGCGCGATCCCATCTCATTAACGGAGGCTTTAGCCCAGTGGTTTGCCGCATCGCTGAATTCGAGCGGATGCCAGACGACCGAATACACGTCATTGGTTAAGCTGTTGATTTTGGCATAATACTTTCCGCCGATGACTGTAATTTTGGTCGGTACGTGGCGGACCGTTCCATCCGGATCAACGGCAACGCCTGTCGTAATTTTGCTTGGGTCGACGCCGTCCGGAATCGCGATCATTCGCTCCACGTAGGCGCTGAATTTCGAAACCTCGATGACTTTATCCCCGTAAATGCCGCGAATTGCAAATTCAACCGGAGGTGCAACAAGGGTGAACGATCCATCGGCAGCGGCTTTGTCCAAGGCTTTTACTTTGTCCGCAGCCGGAGTCGCCATTTCGATTCGTACCTTGATGTCCTGCAAAGCTACCGATTTGCCGATCTGGTTGGAGATCGAGTCGATGTCTATTTGCTGTGCGGGAAGAGTAAACGTCGCCCGGTTTGTTTTGATTTCCAAGACAGCCTGTTTATTCTCCATACTTTTAACCATCTGGCCGTTTAATTCGGAGGAAACCGTATCGGAATCCGTGGCCACGGGAATCGTAACAACCGCATGCTGTCCCGCTGCTTGGAGCATATCTTCCAGCTTCTTCGGATCGAGAGCTACCGTAGTAACGGTTTGGCCATCACGCTTGGAAGTTGTGATGTTTCCGGCCTTTTCCGAGTTGCCATTGACCAGTATAGCTATGCTCGTATCGGCTTTTGGCGGAGCCGTAGGAGCCGTTGGCCCGGTTGTTGTTGGCGGTACTGGTGTCGGCGCCGGCGTATTGGAATCGTCTCCGCTTGATGGCTGTTTTGGGATAACCGGATTCGATTCCGCCGAAGATTCGCCGCTGCCGGCGCTGTTTATCGCTTTAACCGTAAATGTATAACTCACGCCGTTGGTTAACCCGGTAATCGTCATTGGACTGGCTGCTCCAGTGACGATCATGCCGCCTGGCTGAACTGACACTTCATACCCCGTAATCGGTCTGCCGCCATTGTCCGCGGGAGGGGTGAACGTAATCGTCGCTTCACCGTTGCCTGCGACGGCCTTCACATTCGTCGGGGCGGCGGGAGTAGTTACCGGCGTTGCGCTTACAGGCAGGGAGGCAGGGCTGTCTTCGCCCAGATTCGTTGCCTTCACGGCAAAATAATAAGTCGTTCCGTTAGTCAGGCCGGTCGCCAAATAGTTGTACACGGAGCCGGTGACGGTCGCTACCTGGGTATCAATCGCGTCAGGATTTTCACTTTGGAAAACTTTATATCCGGTTGCTCCGTCTACGGGGTCCCAGGCAAGCGCCACTTGACCATTGCCGGCAACAGGCGGCTTCAATACCGGAGCACCCGGCGCAGGCGGCACCGGAATAACTGCGCCCGACGATGCCGAAGCTGCCGAATCGCCTGCACGATTCGTCGCGATCACTGTAAAGGTGTACGGGGTCCCGTTATCTAATCCGGTTACCTTAATCGGGCTGCCGCTACCGGTAACGGTCTTGCCTCCCGGACTTACGATAACCGTATACTGAGTAATCGGGCTTCCACCATTACGATCCGGTTCTTTAAAGCTGATCGTAGCTTCTCCGTCTCCGGCAATGGCCTTTACGTCGGTCGGGGCACTCGGCTTGTCCGCGACATAAACCGCTGCTGTGTCATTAAAGCTTCCGTCAGTCGTTTCCACCGTAATCGTTGCATTTCCGGGACCTACCGGCGTCACGACTCCGTTTTGATCCACGGTAGCCACCGTTTCATCGCTGGATTTCCAGGTAACGCTTCGATTCGCCGCATCTGCGGGTTCCACGGTCGCAATCAATGTTTGGGTTGCTCCGTCTACGGTAAGTTCCAGTTTTTTTGAATCGAGGGTAACGCCTGTAACGAGAACGTCCCCGGTATTATTCACGTTGAGTGTAAAAGAATACGTTGTGCTTGCGCTTCCGTCATTCAGAGTCACGGTGATGACAGATTGACCATAAGCATTGGCGGCAGGAGTCATCGTCAACGTTCGTTCTTGGCCGCTGCCTGTAATGACGAGGTTCTGGTCAGCGATCAATGATGGATTGGAAGAACGGGCCGATACTTGAATCTGGTCCCCTTCGTCAGGATCGAGTATTTTAAACGTTCTCGCCGCCGACTTGTTTTTATCCGTGATCGTACTTCCTACAAAGCCCGTATTTTGCGCCCAGGCAGCGTTGCTGATCGTACCGTTGTTTTGTGGTCCTCCCGTATTCAGAGCTATATTGCCGCTGCTGCGGTCGTTTAATTTATAATTGGCAACCAGATGATTTTCGGAACCTGTCAAATCATCGTTCATCCCGCGAATAATTTCGTCTTGGCTCTTCGCTTTGCTCCAGAACCTTACATCCTTCATGCCGCCATTAAAATCGCCATCTTGTGCCCATGTGCTTTTACCAAGCCAGTTGTTTGGTCTGGCCTTATTACCGATTACGCTTAAATCCATCGGCCCCCGAGCCTTTAGCGCGCCGTCCCAGTAAATGCTCCCTGTCTTTTGGGTTTGGTCATAAACAATCGCCACATGAACCCATTGGGAGAGCGGGAAGTTTTCTTGCGTCGTAATATTGCCGCCGGCCCCTGGATATTGACTTGTGTAGGAGGAGAAATTCATTTTGGTTCTGTCGAATCCAACAAACACATTATAGTTGTTCATGCCAATCGAGGAATCGAAAAATCGCATCCATGTTTGAAAGGCATTCACTTTCAGGTAACCTTCTACAGTAAAGGAGTTCCCGTACATCCCCAAATCCGGAAAGGTCATGTAATCCCCGTTGCCATCGAAACTGAGGTAGTCTCCTCCGCTGATTTCGGTCAGATAGGGCGGGTCGTTCACGGGCAGAACCTGAATGCCGGCCGATCCCAAATCTGAACCGAATCCCGAATAACTCGTCGAGTCCACATAACTGTACTTCTGGAGGCCGTTTGCCGACGCATCCCATAGCTTATACTTTACTGAAGTGTCTCCATTCCAATCCCTTGCAGGGACGAACCTGATTTGATCCGTGCTTTCTAGCAATAAGACGTGATTGTCCGAAGTAGGTTCGATATTATACCAAAGACCGATGCTGGCATTATAATACTGCCAATTACCATGGGCATTATCCAAGTTCGTAATCGCGACTCCTGCATTCATCGGGTCCGAAACTTTCCCTGACAGAAGATCGGATATGCGCGCTCCCGTGCTGTTCGCATCGTCTTCATTGATGGACGGCAGTGCTGCTGGACTGTTGTCAATCCATACTAAGCTTGACCCGGCCTGTGCCAATACGGAATGGACCGGGCCGACACCAGATACGGCGAGCCCCAATGACAACGTGGAGCAAATAGCTATTTTTGTGAATGATTGCTTCATGTTCAGATCCCCTCTTATTTAGTCTGTTTTTTCTGCGACAAAAATCGGGATCATTATACATGAGCGCGATAAACAAAAAATAAACAAGAAAGAGCCCCCGAATGCAGTCGATTCGAAGGCTCTTTGTTCAGCTAATTCGTATGCAGCAGTTTCTCGATATGCTCTTTAAGATGCGGTTCCGGCCTCGTACCAAGTTCCTGCAGAAGGGTTTCCTCCAGCAGGCGGTACTGCTGTAGCGCTTCGTTCTTTCTCCCAAGCCGGGCATAAAGCCGGATCATCTCATCATGGATATCTTCCCGGAGAGATTCTCGCTTCACGATTTCTCCAAAGTAATACAGCGATTTAGCGTGATCATTGCACTGGAGATAGTGTCTTGCGGCTGCCTCCAGCATTTCTAAATACTTTTGTTCAAGACGGTAAATGATGCTGCCTGCCCAATCATAGGACTTGCCTTGCAATAAAGGTCCCGTGTACAGGGAGAGGGCCCTCTCCAGCAGCTGCTCATGTTGTGACGGATTCATTCTGATCTGTTTCGCCACGTTCTCAAACTCGTATAAATCACAATACATGCTGCCCCCGTGAATACGGATGTCATTTCTGCCTGCCTCGATGCACTGACTTGCCTTATTGTCATGAATCGCTTTGCGAATATAGTAGAGGGTCTGGTTCAGGTTTTTCCATGCCTTGTGAGGCTCCAGACCGTTCCATAACGTGTCGATGATTTCTTCCTTGCTTACCGTACCTTTGCACAGCAGAAAGGCAAACAATTCCTCCGTTTTAGGGCTTCTCAGTTTTAGCTGGGCGTGAGGTTGTCCACGCTGCATGATTTTAAATCCGTTAAATAGATGAACGGCTATGCCTGATTCGGCAGGTGCATACCCGCGTCTTTTGCTGACTTTACTCAGCGTTTTACGAATTCGTTCTGAAGTGACTGGTTTCAGCACATAGTCGAGGGCATTGACTTCGAAAGCTTGCAAGGCATACTCGTCATACCCTGTGACAAACACCAAATCTATGGAATCATCGAGCTCAGCCAGCAGGATGGAAAGCTTCATGCCATTCATTTCCGGCATTGAAATATCCAAAAAGACGACGTCTACCGGACTTTTCTTCACATATTCATAGGCTTCGAGCGGATCCCCAAAAGCAGCGCATATTTCAACGGTTCCGTTCTCGGACAAAATTCTTCTCAAACGTTTCAGTGATAATTCTTCATCATCTACGATCATAGCTCGCAGCATACCTTAACCTCCAGTCGGCTTGATCGGCTCCGCGGGAATGGAGAAGGAAACCTTCGTTCCTGTTCCTTCCACGCTTTCAATAATTAGATTCGTCCCGTAAAGAAGCTTGATGCGCTGGCTTATATTCCATAGTCCCACGCCATTTGATCCGGCACCCGGTGTCAGCAGCGCCTGCAGTTTCTGATCTCCGATGCCGCTGCCATCGTCTTCGACTGTAAAATTGACCCGCGACTCCGTCGCCATCTGGATGGATAGCTTTACGGTACCTCCGCGAAAATTGGTCATCAGTCCATGCCGGATGGCGTTTTCCACTAAAGGCTGCAGAACAAGCGGAGGAATACCGATCTCCGGATTGGCGTCCACGTCGTATTCCACATGCAGCCTGGGGCCGAACCGAGCCTTTTCGATATGAAGGTAAGCTTCCACCAGTTCCAGCTCTTTCCTCAGCGTTGTGAGGGCATCAAGCTGTTTGAAATCGAAGCTGCCTCTTAAATACTGTGAAAGCTGAAGGGTCAGCTCTTCTGCCTGTTCGGGATCATCCATGCATAATTCGGCAATGGAATTTAGAGCATTGAACAGAAAATGCGGATTGATTTGGGATCGCAAAAAAGCGATTTCGGCATCCTTGGCATTTTTCACCGAAGCCTTTAATTTGGTTAGACTCCGTACGCGTGCCATTAACTCCTCAGCTGCAAACGGCTTCCCGACAAAGTCGTTAGCCCCGCTTTCCATGCATAATTTTATATCGGCAGCCCGGTTTCTGGCCGTTAGCATCAATACTGGCAGCTCGAAGGAGGAGAATCTTTCTCTGATTTGCTTCAGCACCTCGTACCCGGACATATCGGGCATCGTCATGTCCAGGATGACCAGAAAGAAATGGGAGCTTCGGGATAGCTCATGAAGCGCCAGTTGTCCACGGTTGACGACCACAATGGAATGCCCCTCCAGTTTGAACAGGTTGATCATGGCTTGAAGATTGGCAAAATCGTCGTCCACTACAAGAATCGGCTCGTCGATTTTACCCGGAATATAAAGCGGATATTCCATATTCGGCATTTGCAGATCCGTTGGCTGCGTCTCTTTTGCTGGCGGACTAACGTTCTGATTCGAAGCTCGCCCCGCCAAAGAAAGAGTAAAGCTGAAGCTGGACCCGACGCCCGGGCTGGAACTCACATCGATTTCTCCTCCGTGAAGTTCTACCAGTTTCTTAGTAATGCTGAGTCCAAGCCCGGTTCCTCCGTCCGGATTGGTATCAGAAGCTGCGGCAGCCTGCTCATAGGCATCAAATATCCGGTCCTGCAGATGAGCAGGGATGCCGATCCCGGTATCCCTGACATGAACCACTACCCGCTGGCCCAGCACCGCGGCGCTTACTTCCACAACGCCTTGATCGGAATATTTAACCGCATTGCCGATCAGATTATGCAGGATTTGTATCAACCGGTTGCTGTCGGCATACACCGAAGGCACTCCTGCAGGAATGCGATTTACAAGGGAAATTTGTTTACCACCCAGCAAATACTGATGAACCCGGATCACCGAATCCACGGACGCCTTCAGATCTACGCTGCTCATGACGAGCGTAATATCCCCATATTTCATTTTGGAGTAATCGAGCAATTCGTTGACAAGATGGGTCAATCTTCTTCCGCTGCTTGTCACAATGGCCAGGTTTTGCGCCTGCTTTTCGTTCACAGGCCCTTCGACGCCCTTAAGGAGGGAATCCGTAATATTCACGATCGCATTTAAAGGCGTTTTTAATTCATGCGACGTGTTAGAGAGAAAGTCGTCTTTAATTTTATCCAGCTGGAGCAGCCGGTCTTTCATCGCATCAATGGTGTGATAGGCTTCAAAGAAACGAAGGACGATCAGAAAAATCATAATAATGTTAAATACGACAATGTATAACTGTCCGACCGACAAATTCTCCTTGATCGACAAAGCGAACAGAATCGTGTCGAGCGAGTACAGGTTAATCGTCAGAATTGACATGAACAGAAGCAGCGATTTGAAGCGGCTGGAATCAGGGCTTCGGACATAAAGAATGGCGGCCTTCAACAGCAGCCAGACGAGCATCAATTCATAAAAAACGATGATATAAGAATGGATCTGGGTGTAGAAATGGATCGATAGAAACGGCACCGTCACCAGAAAGCTTCCCAGCACAACCGTTACAGCCAGCGTCAGTTTGAAGGAAATCATATTTTTATGTACAAAATAGAAAAAGAGGGCTACGACGATAAAGGCCGCAAGCGAGCTCATGTCCTTAATCTTATACAGCACTTCGAAGGGAATTCCTGATAAAAAATAAAGCAGCGGCCGTTCCCCGATCAAACCGTGGTAAAGCGAAAAGAGCAAGCAGACGATCCCTGAAAGCAGAAGGGTATAGTCCCTCATGTTGTAGATGATCGTCGCGGCAAAGCAGATGAAATAGATACAAGACAGGATGGAGAGAATGGCGAGGATGCTGAATTCTCGGGCCATAGCCTTTTGCTGGTCGTCGATCATGGTCGCCTGGTCCCCGAAATAGATGGAGATCGGAATGCCCGCGTTAATATAATCATAATTGGCTACCTGCACGATAATTTCAATATCGTTTTGATCGGAGGCGAAGAGTCCGGTTTGCGGAACGTTTCCCGGCCGGTAAGCCGCAGCGTTCGTGGAAGGCTGTCCATCCTCAAAGAGCTTATGTCCGGCGACATAGACGGAGCTTGAAAAGCGGATATTCGTCTTTTTCAGGGCAAAAATACCGTGGATCGGTACGTTTCTCAGCACCATGCGATAAGTGGCCGAACCGTGCGCAGGTAGACGGTTGCCGTTTATTACTTTCCCGTTCCAGCGGGAGGGCACCTGCATATAAGTCGAGGGTACAGGTTTTGCTGCTTTAAAGTTTTCCGGGGTAAGGAGCTGATTCCAATAAAACTCCCATTCTCCGTCCAGCTTGATTCTTTTGTTCTGTTTGAAATCCCACGCCGACAGATCCATGACGCCGGCCCGAACCTGCAACCCGTCCGATCGTTGATGAGCACGCTCCATGAGGATTGATAAAGGGATAAAAGAAAAAACAATCAAGCTTATCATACAAATAACGACGATCCTCTTGAGCACTAGGTCCGCTCCTCTTCCATTCTGGATGGTTCCGATTTTGAATAAATCCATTCGACAATATATGATAGAATCCTCCAAAATGCAACAAGCCAGGTGGCTGCTATGATTTTCGCCGTACACCTTCGCCGTTGGCCTGCAGCGAAAAGCTTTGTAATCTGGATTACAGAAGAGGAATGATGGTGGGGTATGATAAATGTAACACTTCGCTTCAGGTTATGTTACGCGAGGTACGATGATCGCGGAGAGTGGAGCGGTGGTCGTTCGCAACATTGAAAGGAGGGGCAAAATGTTACTTGATGAGATGGAAAAAACCCGCAGCCTGGACGTGATGTCCCTGCTGCGGGTTATTTCTATATCTAATAACGCTCCAGGACCAGATTCGTCTTAAGCGAGTCGGCCGGAATGAGCCAGTCTTTGTCTTCCAGCAGCTTCATCAGCTTTGCCCGTTCGGATGCCGCCGTTTGGTAATCAGCGGTTTTGAAGGAAATCTCGACGATGTTTTCCGTGCCGCTGCCGTCCGCGCCGACGATCGGCCACAGCTCGATATCCGTCTCCAGGCCGTCGAAGGTTCCCGTGTATCTGCTGACTGAAACGGGGCCATGCGCGTAGGAATTCTTCAATACGGACGTTCCCCATCCCGCTCCGTTCGTTTTGTCGAGTTTGCCCGGAATTCCGTTCACCAGCATTTCCAGCGCATCTTTTTCGCTCGGCAGCTTCAGCCCCTTGGTGGCCGAAACGTCCTTATCATTCGAAAAGCTGAGCGTCTGTTTGCCGTAACCCCAGTCGATCTCCGCATCGTAATTCGTGTCGTCCGCGCTGAAACCGTCCCGGTTCGCCTGATCCAGGGCGGCGTTGATATCCCCGTTGATCACGGCGTACCGTTTTTTGTACGTCAACTCGTATTTCTTCTTGTCTTCTTTTTTGCGAAAGCGCACATTCCAGCCCGCATCGTTCAGCTCCAGGGACGCTGTATCAAAATACTCCACGAGCATTCTGGCTGCCGGTTCTTCGATCGCAAAGGTTTTTTCGACCTGATCCTGCAGCGTAAGATCCCTGTTCAGGACCTTATCGGCTTTCAGCATGAACTTTATTTCATAGGACGGCACTGCATTGGCCGCCGCTTCGGCTTTGCCGGCAGGCTGCCAGCCGGTCATCAGGATTGCTGCGCCCAACGCGGCAATAACGATGGATTTTCCTTTTTTAGCCTTTGATTTCATCATTTCATCTCCCTCGTATGGATGTATCGTTCGTAACCTACTGTAAAGGGACAGTGTCAAACCTTGATCAAGGCAATGACCCGTTCAGGTAAAAAATAGAATCATTTATTCTTGGTCACCCAAGAGAGGTTCTTGGGCCGATTCTCGCCACTGTTCCAGCAGCTCGATAAATCGGGCGCTCGTTGCCGACAGGTACCGATCCTTGTTGGTCATGACGTACACATGGCGTTCGTCCGGGAGGTCCGGAATCGTCCACATCCGCAGCCGGCCGCCTGCCGTTTCGGATTGAACCGCCATCCGCGAGACGAAGGAAATATGCTCGCCCAGCATGACGGCTTGTTTGATCGCTTCCAGGGAGTCGAGTTCCAGCATGGAGAAGGGGCGAATGCCCTGCCGCTCCAGCCACGCGTCGGTCATGTTTCGGGTGTTGGATGCCTTCCCGTGCAGCACGAAAGAGGAGGCGGCGATCAGCTCCGGCGTCCACGCTTCGGCATCCGCAAACGGATGGGAAGGGGAGCAGATCAATACCAGCTCGTCTTTGCACAGCGCTTGCGCTTTGAGCGGCGTTTTGTGAAAAGGGGTGGTGGAAATGATTCCGGCATCGATCTGATGGGAATGCAGCATTTGCATGATGGCCGGCGCCGTTTTGACGGACAACGTCACGCGGATCCCGGGAAACGATTTGGTAAAGGAATCGAGAATCGACGGCAAAATGTAAGTCGCAGGCACATAGCTGGCTCCAATGGATAAAGTTCCTTGTTTGAGCGTATCAAAATCGTTGACGACCCGCCGGGCTTCCGATGCAAGCGCATTGATCTTGGAAGCGTAATGAAGCAGGGCGCGTCCGGCGTCCGTCAAAATAATCCTGCCCATGCGGGCGTCAAACAATTTCACCCCGAATTCCCGCTCGAGATTTTTCATGTGAAAGGTGACCGTCGGCTGTTTGAGTCCCAGGAGGTCGGCCACCGTGGTGATTTTATGGTGTTTCTCCAGCAGTTCGATAATCTGAAGTTTCAATAAATTAAGATTCATCATCGTTAAATCCCCGCCTATTCTTTTCTGGTTATCCTATCTATAGATTAAATCTATGAATGTTAACGCAGTTCATCGAAAGAATTAATTGTCGTTTTACATTACGGTAATACTGGCTTTCATTCCCGCAGGTAGACTTGGTATGTAGGCACGTTGGAACCAAACGAACGTCCCCAATGTTAAAGCAAGGAAGGGAAGCAGACAAAAATGGATTTGAACATCAGCGGTGTGGGCAAAAGTTTTGGAGGAAATACCGCTTTGCATCCGACCGACCTGAAGATCCGGCATGGAAAATTCACGACGCTGCTCGGACCTTCGGGATGCGGGAAGACCACCCTGCTGCGCTTGATCGCCGGTCTGGAGCGGCCCGATACCGGAAGCATCCGCTTCGGCGAGGACGTCCTGGCGAGCGAAACGAGGGAGGTGCCGCCCGAACGGCGCGGCTTCGGCATGGTGTTCCAGGATTTTGCGTTATGGCCGCATATGACCGTCTTCGAAAACGTAGCGTTCGGGCTCCGGGCCGCCGGACGCAAGGACGCGATTCGGGATAAAGTCTTGGAGGCTTTGGACAAGGTCAAGCTTAGCGGCATGGAGCAGCGTTATCCGCATCAGTTGTCGGGGGGCCAGCAGCAGCGGGTGGCTTTTGCGAGAGCGGTCGTGACGCGCCCGAGGCTGGTGCTGTTCGACGAGCCGCTTAGCGCGCTCGATGCGGTGCTCCGCGACGAGATGCGCCTGGAAATGATGTACCTGGTGCGCGAGATGGGACTGACCGCCCTTTACGTCACGCATGACCAGGTCGAAGCGATGTCCATGTCGGACGAAGTGATCGTGATGCATGGGGGAAAGGTGCTGCAAAAGGGTACGCCCGAAGAAATTTACAATCAGCCGCGGCACCCGTTTGTCGCGCGGTTTATCGGGAAGTCCAACTGGCTTGCGGACGGACGGTCCATGTTCAGGCCGGAGCAGATCCGGTTCGAGCCGGACGGGCAAGATACTTTGGCTTATGACGCGACCGTTGCGCAGGTAAGCTACGTCGGCGACCGGTACGAAGTCAGGCTGAAGTCGGACGTGGCTGACGGACTCTGGCTCGCCTATTATCCCCGGCGGCTGAGCGAAGGGACCGAGATTACGATTTACCTGCCGAAGCATAGCATTCATCGGTTGGACGGGGATTGAAACATGGGGATTCAAAACGAAAAATATCGAGGGGGAAACGACGATGTTCAACTTGAAACGGAACACATGGAAGAAAGGAAGCGCTTTGGTTCTGGCATTGACGCTCGGAGCCGCGCTTGCCGGCTGCGGAAGCAACAAGGCGGCTGAAGATACGGCTGCCGCCGCCGGAGAGGGCAAGCAGGCGGAGACGGCGGACAAAACGCTTACCGTGTATACGGCGGGACCCGAGGGATTAGCGAACAATCTCATCAAGGATTTCGAATCCCAGACCGGTATCAAGGTCGAGACGTTTCAGGGCACGACAGGGAAAATCCTGGCCCGTTTGGAAGCGGAAAAGTCCAATCCGGTGGCCGACGTGGTTATTCTTGCCTCGCTGCCTTCCGCCCAAGGCCTGAAGAAAGAAGGATTGACGCTTCCTTATCCGGAAGCGAAAAACGCGGACAAGCTGAACAAGGATTGGTCCGATCCGGAAGGGAACTACTTCAGCTCCAGCGCGTCGGCGCTCGGGATTGCCTACAACACCAAGCTGGTAACGACGCCGCCGACGTCCTGGAACGATTTGGCCAAACCGGATTACAAGGATCAGGTTAACATTCCGGATCCGTCGCTGTCGGGTTCCGCCCTTGATTTCATTACGGGTTACCTTAGCGACAAAGGCGAAGGAGGCTGGTCCCTGTTCGAGAGCTATAAGGCGAACGGCGTTGCCATGGCCGGTGCCAACCAGGAAGCGCTGGATCCGGTCATTACCGGCGCGAAGAGCATGGTCGCCGGCGCCGTCGACTACATGACTTACAAAGCCAAAGCGAAAGGCGAGCCGATCGACATCGTGTATCCGCAGGAAGGCACCGTGGTCAGCCCTCGGCCTGCGGCGATCCTGAAATCCACCAAACATGAAGAAAGCGCGAAGGCATTCATCGATTATCTGCTTTCCGATGCGGCGCAAAAGCTGGTTTCCGATGCCGCGCTGCTTCCGGGCCGAACGGATATCAAAGCCGAGAACCGCGCCAATCTGGACGAAATTCCGCTGCTCAAGACGGACTGGGGTTGGATGGGCGAGCACGGCACGGAAGTCACCGAGAGATTCACGAAGCTGCTGAAGTAACATGAATCCATCGATGCTTCCGCGCCGACGAAAAGCCTGGTCGATGGGACTGGCGCTCCTGGTCCTGCTTGGTCTCATCGTCCTGCCTTTGGGCGAAATATTCATTCAAAGCGTATACCGGGACGGGGAGCTGCAATGGTCGGCCCCGTTCCGAACGTTGGCGGATTCCGAATTGATGAACGTGCTCATGTCTTCCGTCTGGCTGGGGGTGTGCGTCATCCTCGGTACGACGGCGATCGCCCTCCCGCTTGCGTGGGTGATGGTCCATACCCGGCTCGGGGAGCGGCGGTGGCTGGAAATCGTGTTCCTTATTCCCTTCATGACGCCGCCATACATCGGTTCGATGGGTTGGATTCTGTTCATGCAAAAAAACGGATATCTGGAGCAGCTGGCTCCGGGGCTTGCCGGGTTGGGAGAAGCCTTTTTCTCCTTCGGCGGCATGGTTGCGATCATGAGCCTGCATCTTTACCCGTTTCTGTACTTGCTGCTGCGCGGAGCGCTCGAGAGAATCGGAGGGAATATGGAGGAGGCGGCCGCGGTGATGGGAGCGCCGTTTCTCTACCGCTTCCGCCGGGTGATCGCTCCTTTGCTGCTGTCGGCCTTCGGCATGGGCGCGATGCTCATCTTTGTCAAAACGATCGCGGAATTCGGCACCCCGGTTACGTTCGGCAAACGAATCGGATACGAAGTCATGACGTCCGAAATCCATAAATACATTTCCAGCTGGCCGATCGATTTCGGCAAGGCGACTTCACTGTCGTCCGTGCTTCTGGCAAGCTGCCTGCTGGTCTGGTACATGCAGTCGGTGATGAGCCGAAAATATACGTTTGGCTTGGTCGGGGGAAAAGGCGTCCGCCGTTCCGCCATGCGCGGTGCCGGATGGCTGCATTGGGCGTCGGGAATCTACGTCATTTTGCTGCTGATCGCATCGGTCGGCATCCCGTATTTTTCGATCGTAGCGGCTTCCACGATGAAACTGCGGGGCGTCGGACTCGCCTGGAACAACTTTACGCTCGATTTCTACAAAGAGCTTCTCAGCTGGCATTCGCCCAGCATGAAGGCGCTGATGAACAGCTTGTGGCTGTCCTTGGCCGCTTCGACCATCGCCGTGCTGCTCGGGACCTGGTTCGCCGTCGCGATCGGAAGGTCCAACACCCGCGGGCAGCGCACGCTCGATCTGTTCAGTCTGCTCCCGAACACGGTGCCGGGAATCGTTCTTGTCGTGGGGTTGATTTTGTTATGGAACTCCCCATGGATGCCGATACCGCTGTACAACACCTATGGCATGGTCATTCTCACGTATGTCGTCTTATTCGTTCCGTACACGGTGCAGTACGTCAAAAGCGCCTTCACGCAAATCGACGCGTCGCTTTTTCAGGCCGGGCAAGTATTCGGCGCAAAACCGGGCTACATTTTCCGCAGGGTGCTGCTGCCGCTGATCGTTCCGGGAATGCTGGCCGGATGGATGATGACCTTTACGATCGCATCGCGGGAGCTGGTCGGCTCCCTGCTCATTTTGCCGCCGTCGATGCAGACCTCGGCCACGTATATCTACGCCCAGTTCGAGCAGGGGCAAGTATCGCTCGGGATGGCGATGGCCGTCATCTCGGTGGGGCTGACCACCTTGCTGCTCGTTCTTCTCGAAGCCGCGGGCTCCAAAAGAAAGTGGGCCGCTCGATGATGGAGTTGAAAGTGTGGGGCGGCGCCGGAGAGCATGGCCGTTCTTGTTACGTCATCACAGGAAATCAGCATCGGATCATGCTCGACTGCGGCGTCAAAAAGGAAGGGACCGGACAATACCCTTTGCTTGAGGAAAACCTGATCCCCGGTCTGACGGCGGTATTTCTTTCGCATGCCCACGAGGATCATTCCATGGCCTTGCCTCTGTTGTACAAGCATGGTTATCGCGGGGAGATTTGGGCAACGAAGCCAACGGTTAAGCAGTTGGAGCATTATTTTGACCATTGGCGCAAATACGTGGCAGGACGAAACGGCGAGCTTCCATATGGCCAAGAGCATATTTCCGCCATGCGTTTTCGCATTCTGGAGGAGGAAGTTGCCGGAGGCGAATGGCTGCAGCTGCAGGATAGGCTCCGGCTGCGGTGGGGGCGGAGCGGCCATATGCTCGGTTCCGTCTGGCTGCGGATTCATATGGAGGCACGGCATATATTTTATTCGGGAGACTTCAGCCGCGAATCCGGGCTGCTTGTCGTCGATCCGCCTGAGGGGTCCTCTTTAGGGGAAACGTCTTCAGCTCTTGACCGAAAACCTCCCGGAATATCTTTATCCATCATGGACAATGCATATGGGACGGATGAGGAGTCGCAGGATCAGAAGCTGGACCTGCTCGGCAGGTTCGCTCAAAACGTTTTGGAACGAGGGGGGCATGTCCTGATGCCGGTTCCGGCTTTCGGCCGGGGACAGGATTTGCTGCTGTGGGCGCGAAGACGTTTCCCGAATCGGCATATCCTTGCCGAACCGGAAATCGTTGAAGGGCTTCGCCAGATGGCCGAATGGAAGGATTGGCTGCGACCTGGGGTCGAACGCCAAATCGAAGAAGCCGTGTCCTCCCCTTATCTTCATGTTCCGGCATGCCAGGACGAACGGCTTCGGCGGCTGCAGGGCAACCATCCGCTGCTTATTTTCACGACCGATGGCATGATGGAGTCGCCGCGGGCCCGTTGGTACGCCAGCCGTCTTGCGCCGAACGCGAACCATGCCGTCGTCATTACGGGTCATGCAAGCGAAGGGACGTTTGCCCGCCGACTGCTGAACGGCGAAGCCGTGGAGATGTCTTGCGAAACGGTTCGGATCGGCTACAAAATCCATCAGGGAATGGACGACGTCCGCCGTATGCTGCAAGAGGTGCCGAGCCGTCATGCGTTGCTGGTCCATGCTCCGCAGGCCGAAACGGATCAGGTCGTCGCCCGCCTCGGACGGGAAGGGCACCAGGGCCTGCTTTCATTAAAGCCGGGAGAGTTCATGGTCTTTTAAATCTCGGAGAATATTAGATCTCTTATTCCTCGTCAGACATCGTCTGGCGGGGATTTTTGCGTTTCAAGCTTAGCAAAAGAGGGAAAGGGATCAGAAGGGAGTTTCTTTTTCTATGCAAATGTTGGTATATTGGTTAATGTATAATTAACCTGCCCCGAAATATGCATTACCTCTCTCCCATGAACTTATCCATTGGAACTGGTTGAAATTGTATTTTAAGAAATCATGGTTTTTTTGGTAAAATAGTATTCTGGGCGGTAGAGTACCGTCTCCCAAAAAGAGAATATGAAGGGGACTAAGATTCGGCGTTGACCGAGAAGAGGAGGACACATGAAATCAATTAAGCTCTCATTATTTTCCCTTACGTTGCTGCTCCTCATGGTGACCGGCTTGTCCGGTTTGGCGGGAGGCGCCGCAGCGGAGCCGAATTCCGGCAAAACTTACGTGATCGGCACCGACATTACGTTTGCGCCTTTTGAGTTCCAGGACGTTAACGGAAAATACGTTGGTATCGACATGGATCTGATGGAAGCCATCGCCAAAGATCAAAATTTCAAGTATGAAATCAAACCTCTGGGCTTTAACGCAGCCGTTCAGGCTTTGGAGTCGAACCAGGTGGACGGCGTGATCGCGGGGATGAGCATTACCGACGAAAGGAAGCAAAAGTTCGATTTTTCCGAACCGTATTTTGAATCCGGCGTCGTCATGGCGGTCGGCATAAATAACGACACCGTCAAAAGCTACGACGATTTAAAAGGGAAAAAGGTTGCGGTCAAAACCGGAACGGAAGGCTACACCTTCGCGAAATCGATCGCTTCGAAATACGGATTCTCGATCGTCCCGTTCGATGACTCTTCCCAGATGTACGAAGACGTGAAAACCGGGAACTCCGTGGCCTGCTTTGAAGATTATCCCGTGCTGAGATATGTCGCCACCCAAAGCAAGGATCTTAAATTCGTGACCCCGAAAGAAGCAGGCGCCTCCTACGGATTTGCCGTGGGCAAAGGCAAAAACAAAGAACTTCTAGAAAAATTCAACACCGGCCTGGCCAATCTTAAGGCAAGCGGCGAATATGACCGCATCAAAGAAAAATATCTTGGCGAAGATGCGGCCGTGTCGACAAAGCAAAGCCGCGGGGAGTTGATTCTAGGATCGATCCAGCCGCTTCTGGTCGGTCTCGGCAAGACGCTTCTGTACACGATCGTTTCGCTCTTTTTTGCCTTTATTCTGGGCCTGATATTCGGTTTTATGAAAGTGGGGCAAAACCGGTTCCTGCGCGGCGTGGCGACGGTGTTCGTCGATCTGTTCCGCGGCATTCCGCTGATCGTTCTCGCCCTGTTCATTTATTTCGGCATTCCGCAGGCTCTGGGCTTTACGATGCCGCTGTTCCTGGCGGCAATTTTGACGCTGAGCTTGAATGCGGGGGCTTACGTGACGGAGATCATTCGCGGCGGCATCCAATCGATCGACCGGGGGCAAATGGAGGCAGCACGTTCGCTTGGTTTGCCTTATCGCAAAGCGATGATCAAGATCATCATCCCGCAGGCGATTCGCGTCATGGTTCCTGCGTTTATCAATCAGCTTGTCATTACGCTTAAAGACACGTCGATTCTGTCGGCGATCGGTCTGGTCGAGCTAACGCAGTCCGGCAAAATCATTATCGCGAGAACGTATGAATCCTTTACCATCTGGGCAGAAGTTGCCATCATGTATTTGATCGTCATTACGTTGTTAACGAAACTTTCAGGATATCTCGAAGGGAGGGTGCGCCGTGGGTAAAATCCGGGTTGAAGGTTTGAAGAAAAGCTATGGCGCCAACCAGGTGCTGAAAGGCATCGACATGCAGGTCAAGCAGGGCGAAGTCGTCTGCGTGATCGGTCCTTCCGGTTCGGGGAAAAGCACGTTCCTGCGCTGCATCAACCGGCTCGAGGACATTACGGAAGGCAAGGTCATCGTCGATGACCAGGACCTGAACGATCCGAAAACGGACATCAACAAGGCACGCGAAAACATCGGCATGGTATTCCAGCATTTTAACCTGTTTCCGCATTTCAGCGTGCTGAAGAACATTATGTTCGCTCCGATGGAGCTGGGAAAAATGAATGCGAAGGAAGCCCGTGAGACGGCGATGAAGCTGCTTGCGCGGGTCGGACTCGCCGACAAGGCGGACGCATTCCCGAGCCAGCTGTCAGGGGGCCAAAAGCAGCGGGTGGCGATCGCCCGCGCGCTGGCAATGAACCCTGACGTGATGCTGTTCGACGAGCCGACATCGGCGCTTGACCCCGAAATGGTCGGCGAGGTGCTCGGCGTCATGAAGGACCTGGCGCGCGAAGGGATGACGATGATGATCGTCACGCACGAGATGGGCTTTGCCCGCGAGGTGGCGGATCGCGTCATCTTCATGGACGGCGGTTACATCATCGAGGACGGCACGCCTGAAGAAGTGTTCGGCAGCCCGAAAAACGAACGTACCATCAGCTTTTTGCAAAAAGTGCTCTAAGCCCGCCGAGGTCGCTTAAAACGCGACGAAACGGTCGAAGGCTTTTACAACAAGGCTCCCCCAGGCAGCAAAGGCTCCCTGGCGGGAGCCTTTTTCCTTATGAATCGAAGGCACTTACAAGCAGGGGTGAATGCGGAATGCCGGTTTGAATTCGATAGGATGAAGTTGTATGATTTAAAATGAAATTTTGAACAGGAGGGCAAGCCATGAATCCATTGGCGGTGGTGGAGCAGGACGGGCAGGAAACGCGGGTACGGTTGGAGCGTCAATTGAAGCATCCGGTAGAGGAAGTCTGGTCGATGCTTACGGACAACGGGAAACTGAAGCAGTGGTTTTCCGAACTGCGGGTGGAAGATTTGCGGGAAGGCGGAACCATCTCGTTTGATATGCAGGACGGGACCTATGAATATTTCGAGATCCTCGAGTTGAAGCCATATGCAGTGCTGGAATACACTTGGGCGGAAAACCGCGTTCGTTTTGAGCTGTCTCCGGAGCCGGAGGGCTGCCGCCTCGTTTTTGTCGAATCCGTCGTTTCGGTCAATGATCATACGCCGAAGGATATTGCCGGATGGGACGTATGCCTGGACGTGATCGAGGCGCTTCTCGACGGAAAAACGGTATCGGAGCGGAAAGCCGTATGGGAAGAAAAATATGCGCAATACGTGGAGAGGTTTGCGGAGCTGGGCAAAGGTTGAAAAGCCGATCAACAGCGCGCGAGGAGCCTTCCGGTTTATGGACCGGGGGGCTTTTTTTGTTGCCGGTCCAGCTTATCGAAGATGCGGCGTTCGCCTTTTTGTAAGTACCTGTAATGAAAGTGCGATGCACATATTTTGTTTGACAGGTTATTGCAACGGAATTATAATCTTCATTAATCCTACAAAAATAGTAAGAATTAAAATTGCGGCTGTTGTAAGAACGGCTGCATAGAGGGAAACGGAAGAAGGAGGGGAAATGGATGCCAAACGTCCAGACGTTCAAAGCAACGGCCCAATTAAAGGACGGCGTGAAGGTTGTTACCAACGCAAGACAATTTGAGCTGGTGATCGATGAGCCGGCAAGCCTAGGAGGTACGGACACGGGGATGAATCCCGTCGAAGCTTTGCTTGCTTCTCTCGGAGCTTGCCAATCCATCGTAGCCCGGGTTTATGCCTCCAAATTCGATATCGAACTTGAAGACTTCAGGGTTGAGGTCGAAGGCAGCCTGGATCTCGACGGTTTTTTTGACCGCGCTCCAGTGCGCCCCGGATATTCCGATATTCGCTACACGTTTTACGTTAAAACCCCGTCGCCTGCCGACAAGGTGGAACGATTCGTGGAATTTTTGGAAAGCAAATGCCCGGTGGGCGACAGTCTCGCCAATCCGGTACATCTCAGATTGAATCGGGTCGTCATTGATAACGAATGCGAAAACCTGTCTTAGATCGAAAAATCGGGCCGCAAGGTTGCATGAAAGCGACTTTGCGGCTATTCGTAGTTTGATGTTTGGTCCAGCAGCTCTTTGATGATTTTGCATCCGCACGGTTTGCACTTTAGCAGAGATGTATTGCCCATTGTTTACCATTTTATATAAAATTAAAGATAGACAGGTGAGTCACGAATCATAGAATGGAGTCTATTTTTTCAATGGCATGGCAAACAACAAGGAGGAGAGGAACATGGTGAAATCCGGTACGACGAACGGCAGTGCGGCAAAGGTTTTGGAAGAACGATTGGTCGGTATTCGCCGCGAGCTGCATCAAGAACCCGAATTATCCAACGAAGAGTTCGAAACGACGCGGAAAATCAAACGATGGTTGCAGGAAGCGGATATTGAAGTGCTGGATCTGCCCGACCTGAAGACGGGCGTGATCGCACAGATCGGAACCGGAAAGGAACCGATCATGGCGCTGCGGGCAGACATTGACGCACTGCCGATCGAGGAGGAAGCGGACGTTCCGTTCCGTTCGCGGTTTGCAGGAAAAATGCATGCGTGCGGCCATGATTTTCATACGACCGTCGCCTTGGGAGCGGCTTATTTGCTAAAGGAACAAGAACATGAGCTTCAAGGAACGGTAAGGATCGTTTTTCAGCCGGCGGAAGAGACCGGCCATGGTGCCCGGGACGTGATGAATTCGGGTGGACTGGAAGGCGTATCGGTCATCTTCGGACTCCATAATGCCCCGGAACTAGAGGTCGGGGAGTTGGGCAGCTGCGAGGGCGCCATCACTGCGGGCGTCGACCGCTTCGAAATCCTCATTCGCGGAATCGGGGCGCATGCAGCCACGCCCGAAAAAGGAACCGATGCCATCGTCGCCGCTTCCCAAATCGTTATGGCCCTGCAGACGATCAGCAGCCGCCGCGTCAGCGCTTTGGACGCCGTCGTGGTCAGCGTGACCCGCATCTCCGGCGGCAATACCTGGAACGTGCTCCCCGGTACCGTTGAGCTCGAAGGGACGGTCAGAACGCTGGACGTGGAGGTTCAGCAGCGCATTCCGGAGACGATTCGGCAGATTATCGAAGGCATCGGCGCCTCCGCGGGCGTATCGGCCGAGTTGAAATGGTATCCTGGACCGCTCGCCACGATCAATGACGCCTATTGGGCCCGTTTTGCGCTCGATACTGCCAAAGAGTCCGGTTTCATCACCAAGGTGGTGGGACCAAGCATGGGGGGAGAGGATTTTTCCTATTACCTGCAGCAGATTCCGGGCGCATTCGTGAACGTCGGCTCCGGTTCGCCCTATGCGCTGCACCATCCGAAGTTTGAACCGGACGAAGCGGCCCTGTTGCCGGCGGCGAAGTTTTACGAACGTTTGGCCGTACGGTGCTTGAATGAATTGAACGCACGGTGAGCCGCGATGCCCGCGGCTTTTTTTATTCTAGCCGTCCCGTGACGGATAAAATTGGAGGAATAAGTTTTGAGCAAACCCGTTATGAATGTCGCTTTGGTATGCGGCCCCGACGGCGATATGGATCGCGCAATCAATGGATGACGAAACGTCCATGTACCGGCTTTATCCAAGATCAGAGCTGTTATAAGCATAATTTGTTCCCGCCTCTCCCGGAGAATTCATGAAATGCCGAAGTACGCGTAGATTTATCATGGTAGAGACCCCGCGACGTTTTGCCGGTTGATGCTGTTGGTCGATTGAACCGTGCGGCAACAATGTAGAATCTTGACGGGGAAAAACCATATCGAATCTCTGGGAGGTGCGGCATGAAAATTCATAATGCCATTCGCTGGCAGGACAATGCATACTTGTTCGAATTCCAAGGCGTGCACACGGAGCCGGTCGAATATTTTCACGCCCACGAAGGGTTGGAGATTTTGTACGTTCTTGAAGGCGCGGGCAAATACGTCATCAATAATCGGATGTTCCCTTTGAAGCCCTCCACGCTGGTCGTCGTCAAACCTTTTCAAATCCATGAAATTAAAGTGCAGGTTCCCCCGGCTTATATCCGAACCCTTCTGAAAATCAAAAGCTCCGTCATTGAACGTTTCATCCATGCGCTGCCGAATCTTGCATCCGCTTTCCATTCGTTTTTGGAACATAAGCGGGCCTGCCAGGTATTTTATTTGTTGCCGGACCATGCCTCGGACCTTGAAGGGCGGTTTATGCAATTAAAGGAGACGCTGGCCGTCGTGCCGCCAAGCTTCCGGGTGGAAGCCGTCACCTTGTTTTCGTTCCAGTTCTTAGAATATTTCGTTAGCCGGATCTACATGGCCGGCCCAAGCGTTTCCCCCCAGGATGGAGGAGCCCCGGGCCGGGAAGAGCTGGTCGGACGGATCGCAAAATGGATCGACAAGCGTTACAACCTTCCATTTACGCTAAATGACATGGCTGCCGAGCTGCATTTCTCCGCGAACTATTTATCGAAGACGTTCAAAGAGAAGATGGGGATCAGCATCACCGCCTTCACGAACGATAAGCGCCTCGAAGAGGCCAGAATGCTCCTGGCCGTCCCATCCTTGACGATCGAAGAAATTTGCAGGCTGACCGGCTTCAATTACCCGTCCTATTTTATCTCCTTATTCAAAACCAAATACGGCGAAACCCCGCACAGGTACCGGATGCGGATGAAAAAATGATATTTTTGGACCGCTTTCTGTTATTGGGGCCGATTTATAATTAAAGCGCTTAAACAAGAAAAAACGGTGAGGAGTTGGTGCTTCTCTTTTATGCTGGCCGAAACAAATCCATGAAGTCCGTTCGTATGATGGGAGTCGGGTGATTCGAAGAATGGGAGGTTGGTTCATGATGACGCGCTCTCCGATTAGGTTTGGCATGGTATTTTTATTATGTTTCGCCCTGGTTTGGGCCTTCTATCCGGGCGGAATGGCGAAGGCGGCAACGAAATCCGTACCGGCGGGAGACGTCGCGACCCTGCGGAGTTACTTGTCCAGCGCAAGCCCGGGCGACGTGATCGAAGTAACGGGGACCTACAACGTGTCCAATGGGACCATTGCTACCTCGGTAAGCGGGGCGGCGGGCCAATACATCACGATCCGCGGCACGGGCGGCGGCGCCACGTTCAAGTTTACCGGTTGGGCCGGCAACGCGGCATTCCATATCAAAAACAATTATTACAAGCTGGAAAACGTGACGATCGACTCCAACTCGCAATCCAACAAAGGGTTGTTGATCGAGGCATCGCATGGATACGTGACCAACGTGACCGTCAAAAACACCAAAGGGGAAGGGTTCAAAATCCGCAAAAACAGCCAGTATTGGCTCATCTCGGACAGTACGGCACAGGGGACGGGAACGGGCGGCAAATTCGGGGAAGGTTTTTACGTCGGAGACGCCGATCAAAACTGGACGACAAGCCCGAATCCGGACCAAAGCGGGTATATCACGTTTTTGAATTGCAATGCCGTCCGGACGGTCAATGACGGTTTCGATTTCAAGGAAGGCACGCATCACATCAAGGTGATCGGGGCCAATGTCGATTTCCAGAACACCGTTCCCGAGTCGTCGGTTGGAAACAACGGTTTTTACATTCGAACCAATCAGGTGCAAATCATCAATTCCACGGTCCAAAACAACGCGTCCACCGGGCAGGCTTTCAAAACGAATAAAATGACGGCTTCGGACGGCGTATCTTACGGCAGCAATTTGGAGCTTAAAGGCGTTAACGCATCCAATATTTCAGGCGCCATGATTTATACCAATTTCACCTCCAACAAGCTTTATACCGATTACACGATGACGGGCGTTGCCGGCGGGCTGTATGCATCCGGTTCCAAAACCGCGTCGACTGCCGCGCCTTCCGCTTTCGTCGAAATGACATGGGCTGGCGAAGGCGGGGATCCGCTATTGTAACGTTGTTGATGGGAAAAAAGCCTCAGGCATGATGCCTGGGGCTTTTCGCCGTACCGGGGAAAGCGACAGCCGCTAACTCCCTTAATGATTCCCGTTATTCGTTCCAAAATGGGCCTCTCCGTTGTGCTTGCTGTGGGAAATATACAATCGCAAACCCGAAACCTTGCTTTGGATCATTTTATTTAAAATGGACCGGATTCGGTTCGATTCGGTTCCGGCCGCTTCAGCAATGAGTTTGGCATATGGGGCAAGAGGCGCTTGGTCTGTCCAGGTTTTCTCTTGCTTTAGCTTGTTAATGATGTCTCCGATCGAAGCCGGATCGATCTGCAAGCCGGTCATCTTTTCGATTTGCGAATCATCAAAAATCACGATCGTTTTATAGCCGTCATGATAAACAACGGAAAAAGCCGAGTCATCTTCGGCCGTCCCGGAAGGAGCGGCAGGAATGGCGGAACCATCATCGGAGGCGGAAGGGCGGTCCGTTTTTGCGGAAGCGGCTGCGGTTGAATCATGCTGTTCCCCGGCAGGCACATTGGATGACTGAACCGTCTCCGGAGGATTGGCGCCTTGAGGAGCCGCCGAATTGCCTTTGTCGGCATGACTGCCGGAATTGCTCGGGGACGCCTTTGTGGAAATCTCCGGCCCGGAGCCGCAAGCTTGAAGGATTGAGGCGCTTACAATCAGGGCTGCCATCAATAGAACGTATTTTTTCATCTCAGTCTACAACCTCCCCATATTCGAATCCTGGCACAACATCCTCCCAGATCCTGAACGATGGGCTTGTTGTCGTCACTGTTGGATTGTACGGCTCAAAGGATCCATGGCTCATTTAGGCATTCTAAGTTAGCCTATCATAGATTCCGATATAGGGACATGATGCAAAAAATTAGTTTTTGTTAGGTTTTACATATACATAGACATTCGTTATCCATGATTGAGCCCATGGGCCAGCCGGTTGCAACGGAATAACAGCCAGGCGGAATCAGGGAGGGACCAGGGAAGGAAGCTCATAACCGATTCCGGAAAAGTGCACATAAGATGTAAGCTTTTGGGGATGATAAACAGGTTCAATGATATCGAGAAGGGAAGTTCGTTATGGCTCGAGGAAACAGCTCCGATACAAAAGAAAAAAAGCTGAAATGGTGGCAACTGTCGCTTTTGGGGGTCGCATGCACCGTAGGGACGGGATTTTTCCTAGGCTCCCATATTGCCATTCAAATCGGCGGGCCCTCGGCAGTCATTGCATACGCATTAGCCGCTTTCGGGGCCTTTTTGGTGTACGACAAACTGTCCCAAATGACGGCCGAAGACCCGATGGAAGGTTCTTTTCGTTCTTATGCCAAAAAAGCTTTCGGGCGTTGGGCGGGATTCGGCAGCGGTTGGGTCTACTGGTCGTCCGAGCTGCTCATTATGGGAAGCCAATTAACGGCGCTTGCTTTGTTCTCGCGGTTTTGGTTTCCCCAGGTGCCGATGTGGTGCTTCGCGGCCGGATACGGCATATTGGGGCTTGTGATCATTTTTATCGGAACCAAAGGTTTTGAGCGGATGGAGAGCATTTTCGCGGTCATGAAGATCGCGGCCATATTCATGTTCCTGGTGATCGCCGTACTGGCGGTGACGGGAGTGTTCAAAACCGCCGCCCATGGTCCGGCGTTTCCCGGAGACTGGCTCCCCAATGGTTTTGTCGGCTTTTGGGCGGCACTCATTTTTGCGTTTTACGGCTATGGCGGTCTGGAAGCTCTCGGGCTGATGACGATGCGGCTTCAGGATCCCAAGGAAGCGCCGAAGGCCGGCAAAGTCATGCTTTTGCTGTTGGCGTCCATTTACGTCATCTCGATCGGACTGGCCTTGATCCTTGAGCCATGGAGATCGTATGCCGCCGAGGAAAGCCCGTTTGTCGTGGCCCTCGTCGACTATAAACTCGCGTTTGTTCCGCATGTATTCAACGCCGTGCTTATCATTGCCGGTTTCTCGACCATGACGGCTTCTTTGTTCGCGGTGACCACCATGGTCGTGACGCTTGCAAGCGACGGCGATGCGCCGAGGTTTTTCGTCAAGGGGAAGAAGAAGGAAGGGAAAAAGCCCCTGCCAGCCATCGGATTAACGACCGCCGGGCTGTTAGCCTCCGTCGTATTCGCTCTTTTGATGCCCAAAAAAGTATATGAATACATCACGACGGCGGCAGGGCTGATGCTGCTGTATAACTGGCTGTTCATTCTGCTGACGTCCGGGAAGCTGCTGAAGCTCACCGGTTGGGGCAAAATCAAACGTTACATCGGCATGGCGCTGATCGGCTTCACGCTGGTCGGCACGCTTTTTCACAAAATCAGCCGCCCCGGCTTTTTTATCAGCCTCGGGTTTATCGTTGTCATTGGATGCGTCACGCTGATCATGCGCCATTTCTGGAACAAAGCCGATGGGCCTAACAAGGGAGCGTCGGAAGAAGGAACCGGGAACATTCCCGACGTTAGCGGAAGAACAAAATACGGCATGCCTCGTAGCCGAAATAAAGGCCGAATCCGATGAGCGACAACCCCGAGATGACCGATATGCCTTTGATGAGGCGTTCGGTGAGCATCCGCCTGAACATGCTGGCCGCCAGGGCCATCGCCACGTCCCACAGCATGATGCCGGCCATGATGGCGCAGCTGTAGAGCAGCACTCCCTTGGCATCGTATTTGGCGATCATATCCGCCAGAACCGATCCGTATATTCCCATCCAGAACAGGATGGAGAGGGGGTTGGAGATGGACATCACGAAGCCGGCGCTGAACGATTTGACATGCGATTCGCTGCCGCCGCGGGTTTCCATCCCCGGTTTTCCCGCCGCGATCAGGCTTTCCACTCCGATATAGGTCAGGATGAAAAAGCCGAAAAGCAGGAGAAAGGTTTTCATGAACGGGATATTCAGAAAATGAATAAAACCGAAGTACACGAGCAGCATAAAAATGCCGTCGGCGGCCATGGCGCCGAGCCCAACGAGCCAGGCATGCAGAAAACCTCCCTTGAGTCCCCGGTCCATCTGTGCGGCATTGATGGGTCCAATCGGGGCAGCCAGCGAAAGTCCAAGCAGGAAATGGCTTATCCATATGTTCAAGATTCGGTAACCCCCTTATTCAAATTCTCTTTATTTATCCTATGAAGGGGAAGCGCTTGTACCACTAAAAAAATGAGTTTCGGCATAAAAACATCCGATTTCCCGACTTGTTTTAGGGAGGCGATCGTTTGATAAATCATGCACAGGCAGTCGATCCAGAGCGAGCGGCTGCTTTTTTTCGTTTTTCACGCATCCAAAAGTCACGAAACAATAAACAATTCATCACAAACGATCAACTACCATGAGATGCCCCCGGAAAACATGGTAAACTAGAACGCAAAGGTGGGATGTTCATGAGCGATTTGCCTACGATCCTGGTCGTAGACGACGACCCAAGTATCGTCGAACTTTTGAGGGATTTTTTGGAAAATGACAATTTTAATGTTATAACCGCATACGACTCCGCTCAGGCATGGGCCGCGTTTGAGCAAGGGGCGATAGACTGCATGATTTTGGACATCATGATGCCGGGACAAAACGGGTTTGAGCTGTGCCGGCGGATTCGGGCGGAAAGCAGCGTTCCGATCCTTTTTTTGAGCGCCCGCGGCGACGATGTGGACAAGATCCGGGGGCTGACCCTGGGCGGCGACGATTATATCGTTAAAACCGCTTCGCCCGGCGAGATCGTTGCCCGGGTGAAAGCCGTATTGCGGCGATCGTCTTACCGGCAGCCTATAGAGGCTAAGATGTTGGACTATGGCCGCCTCAAGCTGAATCTTACTGCCAGGGAAGTCCTGGTAGACGGGCAAAGCATCGTACTGACGCCGAAAGAATATGAGTTGTTGAAATTGTTTGCCGAACATCCCAAGCATGTAATTTCATATGAACAGCTGCTTGCCAAGTTTTGGGAAGGGGTGGGCGATAAGCATACGATTCGGGTTCATCTCAGCCGGCTGCGGGAGAAGATCGAGGCGGACCCGAACAACCCGCAATTCCTGGTCAACGTCTGGGGAGTAGGCTACCGCTTCGAGGGAGGATAACATGAGAACGCTTCGCATTCGTACGTTCACGCTGCTCTGCTTTTTCTTCATCCTTACGGTGCCGTGGATTTTCTATGTTACGGCTCACTTTATGCAAACCAACACGTTTAGCTTTTCTAAACAGGGGCCGCAAAACGAAATTCAGCAAAGAAATTTGAACGAAACGATCCATATGATCGAATCGAACCCGGGGGAATGGCAAGACCCCGAATGGCAGCGCCGACTGGATGCGCAGCTGTTGCAAGCAAAGATGGATGCGGTCATCACATCCGCCTCGGGCCGGGAAATATACCGGTCGAATGCCGCGCGGCGCGGAGCGATGTCGGCCGCCGAACGATTTTCGCTCATCGAGAACGGCCGATTGATAGGAAAGGTTGCCATTTACATGCCAAAGTCCCTCGGAGTCGGGGGGATTTCGATCCTCGCCGGATTGCTGCTTGCCTTTTTTGTCGTCGGAATGGAGATGCGAAGATTTTTGCTGAAGCCCTTGGAAAAAATGAGCTTGGCGGCAAGGAGGATTGCGGCAGGGGATGAGGACGTCCGGCTGCCCGGCTCCAGAATTGCGGAAATCGCCGAAGTGCGCGACGGTTTTCAAGTCATGTTGGAGGGCCTTGAGCAAGCCTCCCGGAAACAGGCGGCACTGGAAGAAGAACGGCGGTTCGTGATCGCAGCCGTCGCGCATGATTTGCGGACGCCGCTTTTTGCTTTACGGGGGTATCTGGACGGTCTGGAGCAAGGCATCGCAAGGTCGCCGGAGAAAATGGCCAAATATTTGGCGGTCTGCAAGGAAAAATCGGCGCAATTGGACCGGCTGGTAGAGGACCTGTTTGCCTTTGCCAAGATGGAATACCTGGATACGGAACTAAACAACGGGATCGTGAATCTGAGCCATGTCCTCCGGAAGTCCGTCGAAAGCGTGAATCCGTATGCCCGGCAAAAGTGCATATCGATAGCGAGTTATGCCGAGGAAAATTGCTTCGTCAGCGGCGACGAGCATTTATTGGAGCGGGCGATGAGCAATCTTTTTGATAATGCGGTCAGGCACACGCCTCCCGGCGGCGAAATTCACGTCGAATGCGCTAAAGAGGGGGATCGGGTCAAATTTGCGATCCGCGATACGGGGCCGGGCTTTTCTGCGGAAGAGTTGGAGCGGGTGTTTGAACCTCTTTACCGCGGCGAAAGTTCCCGAAACCGTTCGACCGGCGGCAGCGGGTTAGGGTTAACCATTTCGCAGAAAATCGTCCGCAGGCATGGAGGCGATCTGGAGGCGGGGAATCATCCGGAAGGCGGGGCGCTGCTGACGGGCTTTATGCCTGCCGCCGATTCGGATTCGCCAAACATATGTACAGAGGCAAGCAACGCTTAAAAGGAGCCCAAGGCATTCGTGCCTTGAGCTCCTTGCGTCTATTTGACCGGGAGCCTGAGCCGCTGCATGAGGAGTCGAATCACTTCGCGCCGCGATTGGTAAAATAAAGCGTCTGAGGTCCGGCGGCGCCGCCAGTCAAGCTCAGTTCGGCCGCCACGGTTTTGCCTTTTTTGTTGACCGTGAACTCGGTGAATTTCCAGGCTTTCTGGTAGTTTACGAACGGCGATTGCAGCAGGTCCTTGCCCCAGCCGATGACGTAATGTCCGGCGCCGCCCGACGGGTTATCATATACCGAAATGACCCGCTTCGCGTCCTCTTCGTTATGGATGGCAACGTTCAGGCGGTACATGACGCCATAGTTCCCGTTGTTGATGGCGGTACCGCCGTCGACCGCGTTCCAGCCTTCCTCATACTCGCCCGGCATGCTGTCGCTCCATGGACCGTAGGCCGCCGAGGAGATGCGGATCAGCGAGTTGCCGCTGGAGGTGTTGTACTGAAGCGTGCCGGTCCGGTCCATATGCGGGAAAGTGCCGCGGACATGCATGTCCTTCGGCAGGATCGGAACGTCGATCGGGTTGGCCGGCTGTTCCTTATAACCCAGCGTCGTTACCGTCACTTTGGCGTCCTTATGCCCTTGCTGCGTATAAGCGGTAAAATTGGCGATGCCGCTTGCGGTATGCGTATGCTCCGTTAGGGCGGTCAGGTAGTAGCTTTCGCCCGGCTGCAGGATCGCTTCCTTTTTTTGCGCCGCTTGGTCGCCCATGAAATCGGCAAGCGCGTCCTGTCCGGCAACGTCCGGGTAATAGTCCGTGGCAAGACCGATTCCGTTCGAAAACAGCATGACGGGCTCATCGGATTCGTTGGTCACCGCCACGGCCACGGTAAGCGGTTCGCCGGTCATGTTTTGATGATGCCAAAACACCCGGAACGATCCCGTCACCGAATCCCGGTAATACGCGCCTTCCGTCTTCGGGGATTCCGGCGAGTCGCTCAGAATCAGGGGACCGCCCGTACCGGTCAGGACCGGTTTGTCCATCGGGACAGCAGGTTTCAGCGATTCGATCGGCACAAGCTCGGCCTCTTCGGCAAGCGCCGTCGCCGATCCCGACAAAAACAAGGTGCCGAGCAGTCCGATGTGAAGCAGCCATTTCGATCTTTTCATCTCATTTTCCCTCCTGAATTTGGTTTGTCATCCTTCCAGGTGGCGATCATGCGATTGTTTTTCGGATGTTTAAGATCTTCGCTGGCATGGGACACATTCCTTTTTTTTCCTTCTGATGCTAAAGAATCATTTCGCGGCTTGAATTGTTCCATTGTCCTCTTTTACGAAAGGAGGGGACTTTCGGCCAATTCCCTCCAAATCCCTCGCAAGGATAACTTGTTGATATTTTTAATGAAAACGCTATCATTTTGTCCTGCCTCTCAATGGGAGACGTTTGGTGCTTTCGGCGCAAAAAAAAGAACCCAAAGCCCTACACGTCTCGGGGTTCAACTCTCAGAGCCAGACAAGCGGGAGAAGCCATTTCAGCGAAACGAATCATAAAGGAAAACCAAAGCCATGTCACGATAACTTATTCCAATCAAACGGTTGATGTTCTGAGCCCCCTAACGAATGGATTGACGATACCTGCTGGGCGATACCCCTACATGCCTGGCGAACAGTTTGGCGAAGTAGCTGTGATTGCAAAAACCGACAAGCTCCGCGACCGTCCCGATTTCATGGCTGAGGTCGGCTAGAAGCCTTTTGGCCTCCTGCACCCGGTGTTTCATGATGTATTCCATGACGGTGCAACCGGTCGTTTTGCGGAACAGCCGCGAAAAATAATAGGGACTTAAATGCACGTGATTGGCGATGTCTTCGACCTTAAGCGGGCATGAGTAATGGCTTTCGATATAGGAGACGGCGGTTTGGATCTCATTGGGGTACCCAAGGCGCGGATTCGACAGCCGCGTCGTGATCCGGTCGATGTTGCCGAGCGCCATGTCGGTCAGAATGTTCGTAAGGATGCATGATGCGCTCAATTCCATGCCTGCAGGTCGGTTTTGAAACAACTCGAACAGATCCGCGAAATGTTTTTTCATCCGCTCCGGATCACCCGTACGGAAAATGGGGTCGTCCATGCCGCCGAGCATATCGAAATATTCTTTGGCCTGGACCCCGTCGAAGCGGACCCATAGCAGCTCCCAAGGATCGTGCGGGTTGGTGTGATATTGATGTTTTTGCGTCAAATCCAAAAAAAAGATATCGCCCGCTTGCACCTCAAAACTGCGGTTTTGCCAAATGACCCGTCCGGAGCCGCGAACGACGTACTTAAGCTGGTAATAATAGTAGGTCCGATTCATTCCGTAACAAGGCGAACAGTCGAACCAGCCGACATCGTGCACGCAAAACAGAAACCTTCGGGCATTTTCGCTGGGCGAATGTGCAATCGTGCGGTAACGCTCCCCAAAGCTCATCGCATTCGTTCCTTTCGTTCATGTAAGCGTTAAAGAAGCAAGATCGTATTATGAAGTGGGCAAGATCAACATCTTGTAAGCGGTTTCCGGACTTTATAATAGCATAGTATTTTATCCTTGGGGAGGTTGAGCTAATGGGAAAACGACTGCTTCTATGCATTCAGTCGGCGCTGTTGATTTGGGGGCTTTGGTGCGTACCAGCCCCCGCGGCAGCCGCCGAGCCGCAAGCGGCCGACGAATTCGGGCTTCTGCGCAGCAAATGGTCCGTTTATTTAATCGGCAGCGGGTATGATCCGAATGATCCGAATATCGCAAAAGCGGTGGCATCCATTGACGCCAAAGTGACGAACGCTTCGGGCACGGGCTTCTGGGACACGATGCAAAAGGAAACGGGCCGAACGTACTTATGGAGCGATCTCAAGGGTTCGGCCGATGCCGTGGACGCCGCGTCGGCGTACAACCGTCTCAGGGACATGACGATCGCTTGGGCGACGGCAGGTTCCTCCCATTACCGGAACGAAGCGCTGAAAAACGACATTATCGGCGGTCTCGACTGGCTCTATGCCAACCGGTATAACGAATCGAAACGCGAAACCGGCAACTGGTGGGAGTGGGAGATCGGAATACCGCAATCGCTCGGCGATATGATGGTATTGCTGCATGATCAGTTGTCGCCGGCCCAGATCGCCAACTACACGAAAGCGATCGACAGGTTTTGCCCCGATCCTACCAAACGGACGAATTCCCCTACGTTGGCCGAAACGGGCGCCAATCGGTTGGATAAAGCGCTCGCCGTCGTGCTCCGGGGCATCAATACGGAAAACGGGGATAAAATCAAAGAAGGCCGGGACGCCGTCGGCCAAGTGCTTCCGTACGTCACCAAAGGCGACGGATTTTACGAAGACGGCTCGTTTGTGTTTCATAACAATATCGCCTATACCGGAAGTTACGGCGGCGTGTTGATCGGCGATATGGCGAAGCTGCTGACGCTGCTCGACGGTTCGTCCTGGCCCGTTACCGATCCGAATCTGGGCAACATGTACCGGTGGGTGACGGACTCCTATGAACCGCTTATTTACCGCGGCAGAATGATGGACATGGTATACGGCAGGGCGATATCGCGCAGCGGGGAAAGCAAACGCGGGTGGCTCATTCCTGTGCTTCGCCTCTCGGAATTCGCCCCGCCGGAGCTGTCGAGCAGCTTCAAAAGCATGGTCAAAGCCGGCATTGAGTCCGATCCGTCGCTGCAAAACCCGTATGACGGCCTAAGGCTTGCCGATATCACGCTGCTACAAAACCTGTTAAGCGACCCGTCGGTTCCGGCGCGAGAAGACCTTGTGCTGCATAAGCAGTTTTCGGCCATGGACCGGGTCGTTCATTTCCGTCCGGGTTATGCGTTTGGTCTCAGCATGACGTCGACCCGCATTGCCAATTACGAAAACGGCATTGGCGGCAAAGAAAATCCAAGGGGATGGTACACGGGCGAAGGGATGACATATCTGTACAACCGCGACATGCCTTATCTCGATGCGTTTTGGCCGACCGTCAACGCCTATCGTCTGCCGGGAACGACGTCCGACGGCGCGACCCGCGCCGCCGGCAAAACATCAACCAAGGATTGGGTGGGCGGCTCCTCTCTTGATGGGTTGTACGGCGCGGCAGGCATGGATCTGGATCCGGACAACAGCACGCTGTCCGGCAGAAAATCCTGGTTCATGTTCGACGACGAAATCGTCGCGTTGGGCGCGGGGCTGACAAGCACGGACAACCGCCGCGTGGAAACGGTTGTCGAGAACCGGATGCTGAACGGCAGCGGAGACAATGAACTGATCGTCAACGGCGAAGCGAAGCCGTCGCAGATCGGCTGGTCGGAATCGATGAGCGGGGTTCGTTGGGCGCATCTGAACGGCAAAGAAGACGAGACCGGAATCGGGTACTACTTTCCGCAAGCAGCGACGGTAGAAGGGCTGCGGGAATCCCGTACCGGCGCATGGCGGGACATCCATCCGGACGGGTCGCCGGACCCGGTCACAAGGAATTACCTTAGCCTTGCTGTTCATCACGGAACGAATCCGGCCAATCAGTCCTACGAATATGTTCTGCTGCCCGGAAAAAACGCTGAGGATACCGCGGCTTACAGCTCTCATCCGGATATGATGACGCTAAGCAACACGGCGGAAGTCCAGGCGGTGAAGGAAGCTTCGCTTGGCATTACGGCGGCAAACTTCTGGAGCCCGGGCACCGTCGGTTTCATCCGGGCCCGGAACCCGGCGTCGGTCATGGCGAAAGCGCAGGGCGGGGAACTGGCTGTGGCCGTATCCGATCCAACGCAGAAGCAAGCGAAAGTAAGAGTCGACCTCGGCTTCGCGGCGCTTCAGGAGATTGCCAAAGATCCGGCGGTGACCGTGCTTAGGACATCGCCGACCATACAGATCGAGGTGAACACCGCGGGTTCCAAAGGGAAAAGCCATACGGTCCGTTGGAAGATCGATCCTTCTGCCGAACCGGGCGATTTGGAAGACCCGCAGCCTGACGAATCCGCCAAGCAGCGGATCGATGTCCAAGAAGACGCTTACGTCCGGAACGGTGCCTATGCCGGGCAAAATTTCGGAGCGTCCAATTGGCTGGACATTCGCAACGGCAGCTCCGGTTATGCCAGGAAAGCGCTGCTGAAATTCGATCTCGGTTCTTATGAGCATGAGCCATACGCCGTGAAGTTGAATGTTTTCGGCGCCACGAGCGATTCGAACGGAACGGTGTCCACGATCGGCGTTTTTGAGGTCAATGACGATGCCTGGCATGAAAATTCGCTGACATGGAACAACATCCCGGCCATAGGGAGGCAGCTGGATACGGTTACGTTTGCCGGCGAGCAGCAGTGGAGAACATTCGACGTAACGGAATATGTGCGATCGCAGCTTAAGGGGGATAAAACGGTCAGTTTGGCGCTGCAGCAAGTCAACTCCGACTTGTATGCTACGGTGCGGAGCAAGGAGAACGAAAACGGTGCCTATGCCCCCTATCTGGAGATTGTGAGCATGGATGCGACCCCGCCCGTTACGACGGTTCATCTCAACGGCAGCACGGAGCCTTCCGCCTTTTATAAGGAACCGGTTAAGCTCGAGTTTACGGCGGAAGACCAGCCGGGAGGCTGGGGAGTGAAACGAACCGAAGTTCGAATGGGAGACGGAGAGTGGTCGACGGTGAGCCGCAGCGTGTATGCGGAATCCGAAGGAGCCTACACGATCGAGTATCGTTCCATCGACAAGGCGGGCAATACAGAGCCGAAAAAATCGGTTTCGTTTACGATCGATCAAACCGCTCCCGACATCCAGGCTACGGTGACGGAAACGGTGTATCGGACGGATGCGTTCCATGCGGCTATAGAAGCGACGGATACGTTAAGCGGACTAGGATCCGTTACGGTCAAGCTGGATGGTATGGCGATGGGGCAAGAGATTGCTCTGGAACCCTACGATTTATCGTTCGGTGATCATTGGATTGAAGTCAAGGCTGTCGACGCAGCCGGTAACGAAGCCGTACGTCATTATCGCTTTCTCGTAACGACGGACCTGCGGCATTTGCAGGAGGCGATTCAGCTTGGAAGCGAAAAAGGATGGATTCATCATCAAGGGATTGCGAATAGCTTGCTAGTCAAAATCAATCGGATCGTGAACACCGAAGACGGGAAAACAACCCTCAATGCATTAAACGCCTTGGAAAATGAAGTTCGGGCGTTAAGCGGCAAAAAGATCGATGATACGTTTGCGCAAGCTTTGCTTGTGGATATTGTTTATTTGAAAAGTCTGTACGCAGAATCTTAATGGATGAACAAGTGATGAAAACCGTCTTGGCATGTGCCAGGACGGTTTTATTTTGAACGAAGGGCTGAGCATTATGGAGACGGCCGAGCGACTGTTCGGAAAAAGTCAGCATTTTGGAAGGTTCAGCTTCTCATGGGGCCGAAGTAATTCAAAAGACCGATTCCGGTCAGACGGACCAGCTTTGGCGAATTGTTGAAGGGGCAACAGAATGCCTAACAGATTCATGCTGCGGGCCGTCATTTTTACCGATGGAGATTTCAAGAAGCCGATAATTGGGGAAGGGTTTGTTTTTTTGAATTTCAAAGAGACGGATATCCATGATATGTTCCGCAACTTTCCCAAGCCAAAAAGCGTTTAACGAGTACGGGGACCTTACATCCGAATTGAGGTTGTTCCAATAGAACTCGAACCGACGCGTCAAATTGCGGCGCAGGGAATCGACCGGGATCTGAAAGTGAAAAAAAGTACTATCAAGTAGAAGCTTTGCTTTCAAGGATCGATGGCGAGGGGAGGAAGATGTACCGTGTCAAGTAATCGCAGGTTTATTTCGGGTACGATATTCACGGCGATTGGGGTCAGTATCATGTTAGGGATTACCGTTGCTTCCTTGACCAAAACGACAACGACGGACGACCTATTTTTGATACCTGAAGGTTTCGAGGGCAACATACAGGTCAATTACAACGTTGCGGGCGCGCCAAGGCTTGAAAAAGAAGGCAAATACGATGTCATTCCGATCCGGGCGGACGGGACCTACGACACCTCCAATCCGGACATGGATTACGGAACGGTAACGGACCAATATTATTATGTCGGGCAAGACGGGAAGAGAACGCCGATCCCTGAAAATTGCATCCATGTGAAAGGGAACGGCGCCTCCGAAATCGGTTCGAACATTACGAGACACCAATACCTGAAAGTCACGCGTACTACGTGCAGCGAAAATTTCAGGGTCTGGGGAGAAGAAACAGACGGGGCGAGCTGAATCGGCGGTACCTCGAAAAAAACGGCAGCGTCCCCGGTTCGGCATTTCGTTTTCTGAAGGAACATATGTGCTCGATAACAAGCGTCTTCCACGGAATCGGGAGGCGCTGTTAAGCTTTTCCAAAGAATCTAATCAAAATACAGTAAATTCATTCGGACCGGTAAGTTGAAAGCTCGTATCATGATTCGACCATTTCTCCGCCGCCTACGTGAAGAATTTGTCCCGATACGTACGAAGCGTCGTCAGAGGCCAGATAGACATAAGCGGGCGCCAGTTCAAAAGGCTGGCCTGCTCGTTTCATGGGCACGTCGGCGCCGAAATGCTTGACTCTGTCCGGGGAAAAAGAAGCCGGGATGAGCGGAGTCCATATGGGGCCGGGCGCGACGCCGTTGACGCGGATTTTTTTGATCTGTCAAATTCAGGGATAACGAACGCGTGAACGAAACGATGGCTCCCTTTGTCGAAGAATAATCGATCAACGTTTTTTCTCCCCGATAAGCCGTCACGGATGCGGTGTTAATGATCGAACTTCCTTCCTTCATATAAGGGAGCGCCGCCTGGGTCAAATAAAAAAAGGAGAGGATGTTGGTGCGGAACGTGAATTCAAGCTGCTCCCCCGATATGTCAAGGATGCTTTTTTGGGGAAACTGAACTCCATGGTTATTGACCAAAACGTCGATTCTGCCAAAAACCCCGGCGATTTTTCCGATCGCCTCACGGCATGCTTTTTCTTCCTTCAAATCGGTTGAAATTAAAAGACACCGTCTCCCCAACTGCTCGATTCTGTTTTTCGTGTCGGCGGCATCTTGGTGTTCGTTATAGTAGACGATGGCCACATCCGCGCCTTCCTTGGCGAATGCGATCGAGACGGCACGCCCAATCCCGCTGTCTCCTCCCGTTACCACCGCGATTTTGTTCGCTAGTTTTCCGGATCCCTTATAATAAGGATTTTCAGCGATAGGTCGAGGGTTCATGATCGATTCAATTCCCGGCTGCCGATCCTGCTTTTGCGGCGGAAACGTGATCGGAACCTGTTTGCACTGCACCTCCGAGCCGTAATACGGGTAAGATGGATACATGCCCAATTTTCCTCCTTGGAACGGTTTTAACTGCTTCCAGAAGATGTTGAACTCGTAAAAAACGGTGAACAGGACGGATACACACACCTATGGGCTAAAGACGGGTCCTTCCGTTTTTTCGGTTTCCGATGGTTTTGTAATTTTATGTAAAACAGCCTGGTCATTATGTTACAAAAGCAGATTCGCGGATTTTTGGTTCCTCGCAACATTTCCCCTCGAAAGGGGTCGGTAAAATGATCATGGCTGCGATTACGGAGTTTTTGGAAGCGAATGCGCCTGAAAACCGATCGGTGGCGAATCAACGTAAGGTAGCGACCGGGCCGATCAAGCTTTATAAAATAACGAGCAGTGCTATGAAAGGTACGAAGGAAAAAAGACTTCGCGTTCGATTTATAGATTATTACAGACAAAAAGATAAGTCTATAACTATGGGGGAATTTCCTGTAAAGTAGTTGTACCTGGCCGGGAATCGTTCAACGTGGAGGTTCGAATAATGGCAACTCCTGAAATTTTAGCGAGGGCTGCGGCATCATTTGGCTTTGACGCGAGCACACTTCTATTGATCAGCAGTTCGTCGAATGAGGTATATCGCTTTACCAAAAGCAATGAGGGCTTTATTTTACGATTATCGAAAAAACCTCCTTCCTGCTCGGCAAAAATAATGGCGGAACTAGACTGGATTTATGACCTGGTTAGAAACGGAGTACGTGCATCGCTTCCGATCAGGACCGTGGAAACGAGTTAACCGCTATTTACGAAGAAAAGGAAAGATGTTATATTGCAACGGCATTTTCGCTGGCGCCGGGGAAGTTTTTCGATAAAGACGATCCTTTTTTATGGGGTCCGGGCATATTTCGACAGTGGGGAGAAACCATGGGAAAGATGCATCGGCACTCCAAATCGTTTACGCCTGTGGATACGGTCAGGCGGAGAGAAGGATGGCTCAGTTGGAAAACCAACAACCCGTGCCTGCATGAAGGAAAGTATCGGGTGCTTCTTCAGAAATTAAGATCCATCGAACAGATCATCGAATCCCTTCCTAGGGACCAAGATTCTTACGGGCTCATCCATTATGATTTCCATCCGTATAATTTTCATATCGACGGGGACGGGATTACCGTTTTTGATTTTGACGACAGCATTTATGGCTGGTTTTCACTCGATATTGCCATTGCGGCTGCACATGCGGTTTGGTGGGGATCTCCGAAAGAGGATCGAACAAGCAAAAATGAATTTGCATCAGCCTTCCTGGACGATTTTCTCGAAGGATACTTGAAACAAAATCATCTGGATCGTTATTGGATTCAACTCATTCCCATGTTTATGGAATATAGAAATGTAAGTTCTTTTTTCTGGTGGCTCTATGACTGGAACGGAGATGAAAGCACACTAAACGAATCTCAGAAACATGCGGTAGCTAAGGCTGCTCATCTCATTGAAAAGGGCCTTCCTTTCGATGGCTGTGAGATTCAATTGTAGTAGACTATGTGGTCAAGGCGATCCGGATAGCAAGAGATGATTCATCCGCTCTGGGCGAAAAACGAAGGAAAAACAAGATCCCATTGATGTCTTGAATCATGGGATCTTTTAGTCTATGAAACTTTAGCCTGCATCATGAACGCCCGCAGCCGACGTATCCCTTGGCGGAGTTCCTCCGGCTCCAGATGGCCATACCCTAACAGCAGCTTGTTACGATGCTCGCCTTTCCGAAGGCAGTGGTATTCCACCGGCGTAATACGGATCCCGTTCCGGCGGGCATCGTCCCGGAAAGCATCGTTAAATGCCATCCCGTCAAATTCGACGGCCAGATGCAGTCCCGCGGCATCCCCCCAGGGGCGCCACCCATCCCCAAAACACTCTCCCAGCGAATCCAAAAGAATTTGGCGGCGCTGCTTGTATATTTTCCGCATTTTTGCGATATGCCGGTCAAATGTTCGGGTACGAAGAAACTCGGCCAACGCGGCTTGTTCAAACGGTGGATTCTGGACGTCCGTATACGTGCGCAGCCTGCGCCAGCGCTTCTGCAGTTCCCGTGGGACAATGACATAACCGATGCGGAGCGCGGGAAAAAGAACTTTGCTGAACGTTCCGATGTAGATGACCCGCTCGGGAGCCATGGCATAAAGGGGGGACGCGGGTTCCCCGTAATACCTGAATTCGCTGTCGTAGTCGTCTTCGACGATGTAACTGCCGCAGGAGCGGGCGAAACGAATCAAAGCGGTCCGCCTTGATGCAGGCAAGATGCCGCCGAGAGGAAATTGATGCGAAGGCGTGACGTATACCGGACCGGGCTGCCCTTTGCATAAGGTCTCGGTCCGGATTCCATGCGCATCCACCGGCACAGGGACCACCGTGTATCCCTTCCGGATGAACGTCTGAATCATCTCGATATTGCACGGGTCCTCGACCAGCATGAATTGATGTTCCGCATACAAAAGGTCGGAAACCAGGTGAAGCGCCTGCGTGGCGCCGGCGGTAATGAATATGTCTCCGGCATCCACGGCGATTCCTTTGCTTCGCATAAGCCAGGCGGCAATCTCTTGACGTAGTTCGAGTAAACCTTGAGGTCCGGTATAACCGAGCCAATCCGTCGGCATCCCGCTAAATGCCTTTTGGAAAGCACGCTGCCAAACATAACGCGGAAACAGGCGCAAATCCGGCTGGCCAGTCTTAAAATCGGCCAGGATGAAAGGCGCAGCCTCCGGTTCGCGCTGCGTTCCTGCCGCATCGTTCCGATCCCGGTTCAGGATCAGCCCGTCGGCCACCCGGGTGGGCGCCCCTTGCCTGCTTTCCGCGTAACCCTCGACGATCAGCATTTCGTAAGCTTCGTTCACGGTATTCCGGGAAACGGAAAGCGCCTTGGCCAATTCGCGCGTGGAGGGAAGCGGGTCGCCCGCTTTCAGCGTTCCGGCCAACATCTGATCCCTTAAGTTTTGGTAAATTTGCCGCTTCAATGAAATATCCAGGTTCCGATTCAAATTCATTCCCCACATGCGGTCCTCCAACTGGTTCGTAAAATATATTGCCGAACTGGTTCTTTTGCATGCCAGTTTATTCCACTATGATTGTAACAGTCATTTTGGATCCAAACCACTATTTCGGGGGAAGTGAAGCAGATGGAACGTATGAAAGGATTTTTTTATTTGTGGTGCGCATTCGGGCTGGCCGGCACCTCCGTCGTCGCCGCAACGTTTGTGAATGGGAAGCTGGGGACGTTTACGATCACATCCGTAAGCCTGCTGATTTCGCTGGTTTGTCTGCTGCCGTTATGCACAAGGAAGCTGCTTAGGACGATTCGTTCGCTCGCGGCAAGGGATTGGGTCCTCCTGTTCAGCCAGGCGGTGTTTGGCGTCTTTTTGTTCCGGATGTTTCTGCTCCTTGGGCTCGTCCGGACAAGCTCGTCGGAGGCTGGAATATTGACGGGGGCAACCCCGGCGATCACCGTTCTGTTCGCCATGCTGCTGCTGCGCGAGAAGACGAACGTCACGCGCCTCCTCGGGGTGCTTTGCACGGTTTTCGGGATCCTGCTTATTCAAGGTTTGTTTTTGCCGGGCCGCCGTTTTGCTTATGAACATCTCCAAGGAAATCTTCTGGTCCTTTGCGCCGCGGCGTGCGAGTCGTTGTTTAATGTCCTTTCCCGAGCCGCTGCTGCCTTGCGCGTCAATAAACAACAAAACATTCATCCGGCCGTGCAGACCGTGTTGGTATCCGCGATGGCATGGACGATCAGCTTCATCCCGAGCTTGTCGGAGCAGCCGCTGGCGTCATTGGCGGGGATCGGCTGGCAGGGGTGGCTGGCTTTAGTTTGGTATGGCCCGGTTGTAACCGCGCTTGCGTTTGTTTGCTGGTATGCGGGAATCCGGCGCTGCAGCGCATCGACGGCCGCCGCTTTTTCGGGCATGATGCCGTTTACGGCCTTGATATTATCTGTCTGGCTGCTGAAAGAAGAGACCGGCTGGCATCAATGGATGGGCGGATTACTGGTCATAGCCGGAATGGTCATGATCGGCAGCATGCGTACCGGTTCGCAAGCGGAGAAGGCGCAGCGGTCTATAACGTCGCCCAAGGGTAACAACCCGTCAAACCGGATGGCGTCTTATCAAGCAAAAGACTAAGTACAGCGACGAACGTCACAAGCCAAATGCCCAATAACTCCAGCCTTCAAAATTTCCGAAGTTGCGCCCGTCAACAGTTCATCCTCCTTCAGGGAACTCTTGACGGGATTTTTTTTGCGAAATGGATTGAAATTAATGTATTGATTGAATATAATACAAGACATAACAATTAAAAGCGTTTTCATTAGGAGGTGGAGCCATGAATATTGCAGGAATGAACATTACGTACAGGCATTATCCGTTCGAGCATTTTCTCGATTCCATGACGGAGCTGGGCGTAGATCGCATTGAGCTGTGGGCAGGCGAACCCCATTTTTACGTGTATCGGGGAGGGATTGGCCGATTAAGGCGCATTAGGAAGGAGCTCAGGTCTAGAAGCATGAAGGTGGTCTGCTATACCCCCGAACAATGCGTATATCCGTTTAATCTCGCGGCCTCCGATCCAGAGCTGCGGCAGAAAAGCGTGGATTACTTCGTCGAAAATGTATACGCAGCGCTGGAGTTGGACGCCGACATGATGCTGGTCACTTCCGGAATCGGGAGCTTTCATGCAGCCGTCGAGGAATCCTGGAAGTATGCTGCCGACTCGATCGGTCAACTGTCCAAGCTGGCCGAGCGGGAGGGAGTCACGCTTGCTTTGGAGCCTTTAACCCGCTTCGAATCGAACCTCATCACCGATGTCAAAGGCATCCAAAGCATGATGGACGAGATCCGGTCACCGGCACTAAAGGGAATGATCGACACCGTAGCGATGCAGCTTGCCGGGGAGACGCCGGAGGATTATTTCTCCACGCTGCCGGAGCTGTGCCATTTCCACCTGATCGACGGGGACGGAGCGACGGACGCTCATCTGGCTTTGGACGACGGGGAACTGGATTGGAGAGGTTACCTTGACAGTCTCAAGAGGCATGGGTATCAAGGCAGCTGTACTTTGGAAATCATGGGATTTCATTATTATCAGGACCCGCACGATACCGTCATGCATTCGGTCCGAAAGATAAGGGAACTGGGCATCTAATCATCTTGATTTGGAGGAACTCACGATGAGTAATGGCACACTGACTAGGAAGTTGGGCTTTTGGTCCGCTTTGGCTTTGGCCGTGGGAACGACGATCGGCTCCGGAATTTTCGTCTCGACGGGAGACGTTGCCAGAGCGGCGGGACTGCCCTCTGTATCGATTCTGGCCTGGATTATCGGCGGCGTGATCGCCATCCCGCAGGTCATGGTGCTGGCGGAGCTGTCAACGGCCTATCCCGAAAATGGAAGCGGTTACGTTTATCTAAACAAGGCGGGCTGGCGACCGCTTGCCTTCCTCTACGGCTGGGCGACGTTCTGGGCGCTCGATCCTCCGTCCATTTCGATCATGGCGCTGGCGATCGTCACGTATCTTGCAAGCTTCTTCCCGTTTTTTACGGGGATTGCCGGCAAATTGCTGGGAATCGCGATCATTCTGTTCATCACCTCCATACATTACCGCAGCGTGAAAGAGGGGGGCCGGTTTCAAGTCGTCATTACGCTGATCAAAATCATTCCATTTCTGATCGTCATCGTTTTAGGTTTGATGTACATGAACTACGACCACTTTTCCTATACTCCCGCGCCCGGCTCCGCTAACGGCAGCTTGATCGGAGGCATCTCAGCCACCACGTGGGCATACACCGGCATGGCATCGATCTGCTTCATGGCGGGGGAAATCCGGAATCCGGGGAAAGTGCTGCCGAAAGCGCTCATCAGCTCGGTGCTGATTGTCCTGGGGTTATACACGCTGCTTTCGGTGTGTATCACGGGGCTCATGCCTTTTGACAAATTGCTGGGTTCCAGCGCCGCCGTGTCCGATGCCGTCAGCTATATTCCGGGGTTGGCCAACATTGCGTCCCCATTCGTAGCGGTTACGGCCATCATCGTCATTCTAGGTTCCTTAAGCTCTTGCATCATGTTCCAGCCCCGCCTGGAATATGCCATGGCCAAAGACGGGCTGTTCTTTCGGCGGTTTGCCAAGGTCCACCCCAAATATGAAACGCCGAGTTTTTCGATTTTGGCCCAGGTGACGTATGCTTGCCTCCTCGTGTTTTTCAGCGACTTAACTTCGCTGCTCGGGTATTTTACGCTGATCCAGCTGGTCATCAACATTTTGGACTTTGCGGCCGTCTATAAATGCCGGAAGAGGGAGGATTATCAGCCGATCTACCGAATGCCTCTGTGGAGAGTGACGACGATTCTGGCCATTCTTGGAGCGGCGTGGCTCGCTTGGGGAACGTTTACCTGGGCTCCGCTCCAGGGGATGATCGCGGCGTTGGTCGTCATCGCCACCGGCCTGCCCGTCTATTATTATTGGGAAAAGAAATACGGCCGGAAAAGGGATCAAGACAACAACCCGCATATCGTGGCTTAACATTCCTTTCTTGCAAAAAAATGATTGTCATAAATGTATTATCTAGATATAATACAAGACATAACAAATAAAGAGTCGGAGCTGCACCAGCTCCAGTACAGGAGGATACGATCAATGTTTAATTTTGATGAAGAGCTATTCCTGAAACTCGTTGAAAAAGAAGGACTCGCTTATCGAAGCCAAATCGAGGAGATTGTTGACGGGATCTGCCGGAAAGGATACAGCAACATTTTCATGATTGGCGCCGGCGGCACGATCGCCATGATGTACCCTTACGAATATATCCTCAAATCCAACTCGACGATCGACGTGCATGCCGAAATCGCCGCCGAATTCGTCGTGATGAACAACAAGCATTTCAGCAAGGATTCGGTATGTATCTTCACCTCGGTATCGGGAACCACCAAAGAGACGATCGAGGCCATCGAATACTGCAAAGCGCGGGGAGCAACAACCTTTGCTTTGGTAGCGGAGCCGGATACGCCGATCACCAAGCTGGTGGACCACTGCATCACGACGGGATCAGAGAAACATTCCTTCGATACGTTTTTCATGCTCCTGTACATGGTCGTATTCCGGTTCATGCATAACCGTAACGAATTCCCTCAGTACGAGCAGTTCACGAAGGAAGTCGCCCAGCTTCCGCGGGCCATTCTGGATGCCGTCAAAACGTTCGACTCCAAGGCAGAGGCTTTTGCCATTGAGCATAAAGACACCGACTACCACATGATGGTCGGCTCCGGTAACCTGTGGGGGAATACGTATTCGTACGCCATGTGCGTACTGGAAGAGATGCAGTGGATCAAGGCCAAATCGATTCATGCGGCCGAGTTCTTCCACGGTACGCTCGAGCTAGTGGTGGAAGATACCAGCGTCATCCTGCTGAAGGGCGAGGATGAAACCCGACCGCTGACGGACCGCGTAGAGCGGTTTGCCGAAAAAGTTACGAAGCGATTGACCGTGATCGACACCAAAGACTTTGCGATGGAAGGCATCAGCGACGAGTTCCGGAAACATTTCGCCGTCAGCATCAACTGGGCGCTGCTCAGCCGGATCAGCGTCTACCTGGAACGCGAAAGAAACCATCCGCTGACGCTTAGAAGATACTACCGCAAAATGGAATATTAATACGGATCGGGAGTGCTGCGATGCCATCCGGCACTCCTTCTTTGAACACGGGGAAGGTGAGAGAAGATGCGAATCGTGACCGTCGGAGACAACTGTATGGACGTGTATCAATCGACAGGCGAGGCTTACCCGGGAGGAAACCCGGTGAACGTGGCGGTTTATTTGTCCGAGCTGGGTGCGGACACCGCCTATATCGGCTGGGTAGGAACCGACCGTTACGGGGAGATCATGGTCCGGGCGATTCAGGGGAAGGGCGTGGATACGTCAAGAGTTTGGGCGAAAGAAGGGACCACTGCGATCACCTACGTCGAAATGGCAGGCAACGAAAGAAAGCTGGGCGATTATGAGGAGGGCGTCATGGCCGGCTTTTGCCTCAGCCCCGAGGATCTCCGGTTTACGGAATCGTTCCAGCTCGTCCATTCCGCCATTTGGGGCCATGCCGACAGTTATTTTCCTTATTTTAGAGAAAAGGGGCTTTTAACCTCTTTTGACTTTGCCGATAAGTTGGACCATGAACTCGTGACGACGCTTGCGCCATATGTGGACTATCCGTTTTTGTCTTATACGCAGGATGACGAGCATATCCGGAATCTGATGAAGAAAATCAAGGCTCGGGGTTCCCGAATCGTCGTGGCCACCCTTGGCGAAAACGGCTCGTTGGCATACGATGGCGTTCGATTTTATAAGCACGGCATCGTCGACGTGGAGGTCATCGATACGCTCGGGGCCGGGGATTCTTTTATCGCCGGGTTTATTTACGGGACTTTGAAAGGGCTTCCGATCGAAAGATGCTTGGAGCAAGGGGCGCAAAGGGCTGCAAAAACCATCGGCTATTTTGCCGCATGGTGACTGGGCGGGACCATCAATGTATAATAGAGGGATAACAAAAGATCATTGATGGATAAGGATGAATGTTCAATGAATTTAAATCCTTCGACCCCTCAGCCGCTCTACATGCAGATCCGGCAAATGTTGAAGAATGACATCCAGCACGGGCGCTACAAGCCGGATGAGCAAATCCCGACGGAAGCCGAGCTATGCGACATTTATAACGTGAGCCGGATTACGATCCGCAAGGCGATCGAGGAACTGGTGCGGGAAGGGGCTCTTACCCGGATTCCGCGGCGGGGGACCTTTGTGGCATCCAACAAATTTCACAACGAGCTGCTGTCTGTAAGCGGATTCTCGGAGTTCAGCCACCAGCTTGGCATGATCCCGAATTCCCGCATTCTACGAAGCAACGTCATCGAAGCGACCGAAGAAGTGGCCGGGCATCTTCGGATTGGCGTCGGCAGCCCTGTCCTGGAGTTGGAGCGTCTCATGTATGTCAATGAGCGTCCGCTGTTCTACGATATCGCGCATTATTCGCTGACCCGCTTTCCCGATCTGGAGAAAAAAATCGCGATGAACGAGTCCACGTATAAAATTTTGGCCGAGGAATACGGAACGGAAATCGTAAGCAATGATAAAGAAATCGATGTCATCAGCGCGACGAAGGACTATGCCAGGCTGCTCGAATGCGATGTCGGGGCGAATTTGTTCCGGATTTTGAAAGTCGCCTTCGACGCGAAAGATGAGCCTGTACATCTCTCCACGTTCATGTGCGAAACCAATCGGGTGACTTTGACGGTTCATCGGGCCAAGCAGGTGCATGAAGAGTCATAGATTTCAAGCGGGACCGCTTTACATGTCTGTCACATTTAGCGTTAAAACCTTCCTTTACCGGAGGTTTAACGCTTTTTTTTATGAGTAAAATACGCTTTCATGAGCCCAATTTAGGCTTGTGCAAGTCACATAGGCATTTATCCCGTCATAATATGTTGCTAAATCGGTACAGCAAAGGAGAAATATGAATGTATCCATACCATTACGGTCCGCCCGGTTATGCGCCCCATGGTTACAACCCGTACGCTTACGGCGTCGTGAATGATCCCGGCGGTTATCCGCCCGAAATCTCCGATCCTGCAGTACGTCAGCAGGAATTGGGAATCGAATGGCACGTGCAGGAAGGTCCTTGGAGAGGCGTATGGCGCAGAAGGGGGAACAGCAATACGTTCGATGCTACCTGGACCATGCCGGGAGCTCAGGCCATCACGGCCGTGTTGACGATCCATATGTTTGGCAATTTCGTTTATGTCCTTCGGCAAAACAGCAGCGACGGGAATACCTGCGTGTACACCGGCACGCTTTCCGGGGACGGCCGAACGGTGAGCGGCAATTTTCGATGCATCCGGGGTCAGGGCACCTGGACGGCAACCATCATTCATCGCGAGAGAACCCGCTTGGGACGAATCTGGCATGTGCAAGAGGGCGGTTGGAACGGCGTATGGACCCGCCGCGGGAACAGCAACGTTTTCGACGCCAGATGGACGATGCCCGGAGCTCAGGAAATCACGGCCGTGTTGACGATCAACATATTCGGCAACAACGTCCAGGTTCTGCGGAGAAACAGCAGCGATGGAAACAACTGTGAATACACCGGTACCCTCTCCGGCGACGGCCGAACGGTTACTGGAACGTATCGTTGTACCCAAGGCGGAGGTTCCTGGAGAGCTACCATAATCTTTTAAACCCATGCAAGGTATGATGCCGAACGACGAATTGACGAATCGTTGGAAAAACAAAAAATATTCGTATATATTCGTGCATTAGCAGCTTCCGACCGCCAGTAGGCGGCTTTTTTATTGGGTGCCGGTCGAAACGAAAATCATCTTAGAAATATGGCATGTTGGTTAAGCATCCTCATCCCCATTTTGGAAGTGGGGTGAGCGACAAAAGAAGTGCCGTTCATTCGCGAACGACACTTCTTTTAGGTAAGCGCTGAAGTTTTAAGGGGTCAACGGATTGCAGCGGGATTCGCCCCAAAGTCGGTCGGCATCATGCCTTCCGCCCGCCATACCGTGCCTTTTCGTTCATATTCGAACAAGTTTTCGATGGCGTTGGCGATTCGGGGCCCTAACTCACGCTCGACCAAATACAGCGCCACGTCCAGTCCCGAGGTTACGCCTCCGCCGGTCACCAGCCGTGGGCCGTCTTCGACGACTCTGGCATTGACCGGGATTGCGCCTGCGGCTTTTAATGCAGCCATGCCCATTTGATTCGTAACGGCATGTCTGTCATTTAACAAACCGTCCATGGCAAGCAGCAAAGAACCCCCGCATACCGTAGCCACGGTCACATTCTTATTATCCAAAGCCTGATTTATCAAACGCGTCAAGCCGGTATTTTTGGCCTGCCTTAATATCATCGGGACGGCATCTTCCGAATTTCCCGCCGGCTTGCCCGAAGCCCCGGGCACCACGATGATTCCCGGACGATTCGGATTTAAGGCGGCCTGAGCTTCCAGGGCAGGCCCCTTCAGGCCGCTCGGTACGGAACGTTTGCCTTCCGCCGACACCAATTCGACAGTCACCTTTCCTTCGGCGAACATGCCCGCGGCCGCAAATACTTCATACGGCCCCAACGCGTCCATGAGATCAAACCCATCGTACAATACGATCTGCACATGTAAGCTATTGGCCTTGGAAGCCTCTTTTTTGTCTGCCGATGCAGCGCTTGCTGCAGGAGCCAATAAACTTATGACCAGCGAAATGGTCGCGAGCAATCCTAAAATTTTTTTCATGGAATACTTATCCTTTCTCGCCGCTGCGGCTTTCAAGAAACGGAGCCATTTTAGCGCTTAGAGTGTTTTATACAAGGAACACCTGCAATTCATCTTGCCGAGGTTAGGCCGCCTCATTTACGAGGTGATGGCAGCATCTCCGGACCGCACGATCCTTCGAACGATGATTTCAGGAATAATCAGCAGCAGTACGATGGAGACGTAAATGCTGATGGTATAGCTGGTGACGTATATCAATCCGAATCCCCGGTGGAAAAGGGAAGTGATGAGATGGATGAACAGGTTCGTAAAACAAAAGGCATAACTTCGGATCATCCAGTTCCGGTGGCGGTCAATCCGTTTCTTTTTGATTTGCGCAAGCGCCGTTATGCTGATAAGCAGCCAGATGATATTCAGCGCGTTAAACGCCATGCCGCTTAATTTGCCGCCGGTGGCGTATGGAGCCATGTATCCGGAAGTCAGCACGACAATGAGCACGGATAGAAAATAAACGTAGCCGTTAACGCGATGGAATCGGCGGCTTTTTTTAAACACGCGATTCGAAAAATTAAGCAGGCCCGCCGCCATGGCGATGCAGGCAAAAGCGACATGGACGTACATCACGTTCAACCAGGCCGGGAGATTCAGCTCCCGTTTCAGTCCGGTTTTATGGCTTAAAAATGCCTCGGCTCCGGGATCGATGATATAGTTTTGCGTCAGAGCGTAAAGGATAAATAAGATGCTTGCACAGGCAAGAAGCGTGTATAGCGCCTTTCGATTCATCATGTCATGCCAAACCTCCGCGGCTTTTATTATTGTTGCCGATGCCCGCTTTCCGTCAGAAAATCCGCATGCCAGTCAATTTCGACGCCGGCAGCATGCCGGCCTTGGCGATTCCGACCATGTGGTCCCCGTCGGCTGCAACCTCGAATTTCAAATTGAGGCGCATCGGTTTCGTGATCCGCAGCATCCAGGTAAGCATATTGTCCTGGAGAACGGGATTGATAAACTCAACCGTTTCATTTCCCTGAGTCGCTTTGCCGCGTATCGTCCCATGTTGGGTCGATATGGACAGCTTGACTTGCATTTTTCCAACCGGCGTAGCGATCACCGTGTCCCAATCCCCATCGAAATCGGAGGCTCGCGCGATAAGGCGATCCGGGCTCGGGCGGTCATGAACCGCGGGAGCTTCATCCGATGCGATGCTCGGTCCGTTTCCCGTTAAAGCCTCCTGACGGCCGGGCGCTATTCCGGTCTCACTCCATACCGTTCCTCTTCGTTCATATTCAAACAGCCGTTCTACGGCGTGCGCGATACGCGGCCCAAGCTCACGCTCGACCAAATAAAGAGATACGTCGAGTCCTGAGGTAACGCCCCCTCCGGTAACCAGATTGCCGTGATCCACGACACGTGCCGGAACGGGTACAGCGCCGGTCGCTCCAAGCAATTCCATGCCCAGATGGTGCGTGACGGCCGGTCTGCCCTCCAGCAATCCTCCCATGGCGAGCAACAGAGAACCGCCGCATACCGTGGCGACAATGACGTCTTGTTGCCCAAGCGCCCGGGCCATTAAATCGATGACTGATGTATGTACCGCCCGCCCCAGAATCGCCGGGATCGAATCGGGACCGTCACCCTCGATTTCCCCGGACGCGCCGGGCAAAAGGATGATTCCGGATTGCTCCGGATCCAGCGTGCCGGTTGCCTCGATTTTTAACCCGTTTATGCCGCTGGTCACGGATCTCGGTCCTTCGGCGGTGACGAATTCTACGCGTAACGCGTTTTTGGCATGCAATGAAGCTGCGCTGAAAACCTCGAAAGGCGCAATGGCATCCAGCAGGTCGAAGCCGTCAAACAGCACGATTTGAACGGTCAGCATATGCAAAACCTCCTAAACTTTATTTTTTTGCCAGAAGATCTTTCAGCCTGCGATATTCGTTTTCGTCCAGTTCGCCTTTCGCCATCCGGCTTTTTAGAATCGAAGCGAATTCGGGATCCTTTGCTCCCTGAACCTTGTACCGCTGCCGGATGGCATAGATTCGAACGGCTACAAAACTAAAAAGCGTCAGACAAAATAATGCCCCAAACGGGAAAAACGAAAAATGGCCGTTGTCCAAGCCCATTTGAAAACCTCCTTCATCCGGTATTGTGTCGCGGCGAGCGCGGTTTGCGTTCCGCCTGGCCGTGCTTGCATGATGTATCATAACAAACGAATATCTCAAATCAGGCCGTAAAAAGATCACAAAACAATCAACATGGCATCGCAACCTTCGAAAGGTTTGAACGGGCTTGGACATACGCAGAATATGATCAGGATGATGGATTCAAAATCGGGGACTTGCGCTTATACCGCCATTCGAATATTATAGATATTAGATATCCATAATAATGATAATGGTTAGAAAGGAGGTGCAAACCATGCAGTTCTCCAAAAGTACGGATTATGCGCTGCACGCCTTGCTTCATTTGGCTCTCGCGAAGATTCCTCATAACGGCAACGGCCACAAAAGCCATAACGTCGGGATCAAGGAATTATCCGCCACGCTTGGCGTTTCGGAAAGCTACTTATCCAAAATCATGTCCAAGCTGAGACAGGATGGGATCGTACGAGCCGTACCGGGAGTGAACGGCGGTTATGAGCTTGCGCGGCAGGCGGATCAGATTACTTTTCTGGACGTGATACAAGTGATTGAAGGAAGACAGGGGATGTTCGAATGCTCGACTTCCGAATCGCGGCAGCATCGGTTGTTGGCAGAAGAGGGGACTGCATCGACAGAGCAGGAAAGCCCGGGGGAAAACGGATGTTTGATCGAGAAAGTGATGTTAGGCGCGGAACGCCAGCTTCACCAGTATTTGCGGGAACATACGATCCAAACGGTGCTGAACGAGGCTTTGGAGCGTTGCAACCCAGAAGCAAACAAGAAGTGATACACTTCTTGCGCTTTAATTATGGACATTATAGATCTATGGAGGTATAAAAAGATGATGATGAGAAAACAACTTTTGGATGCGGTGATTATCGGCGGGGGACCGGCCGGGTTGAATGCGGCCCTTATGCTTGGGCGGGCAAGGAAGCATGTTGCGGTGATCGATGAAGGCAAACCCCGCAACGCGGTTACCCGCGAGACCCACGGATTTCTTACCCGCGACGGCGTCAGCCCTTTTGAATTTCGGCGTATTGCGAAAGAAGAACTTAGCGCCTATCCTTCGGTTACTATCGTGGAGGACACGGCCGTATCAGTTGCGGGCGAGGATGGGAATTTTCAAATCAAGACGGCCCAAAGAAACCTGTATGCGAGCAAAAAGCTGCTGTTTGCCGTCGGAATGAAGGATCGGCCGCTCGACATTCCCGGGCTGGATGAGGTTTACGGGAAAAGCGCGTTTGTATGCCCGTATTGCGATGGATGGGAATTAAGGGACGAGCCGCTCGTGGTTATCGTTAAAGGAGCGGATCTGATGCACTTCGCACCGCTTATTTCCGGATGGACGAATCGTTTTACGGTCTGCACGAACGGCCCCGCCGGGCTGACGGACGATCAGCGGGAAGAACTCCGGCGGCATCAAGTGCCAGTGTTCGAATCGCCGATCCTTAACATTGAATCCAACGAGGGGATCGTGCGCCAAGTGGTTCTGGAAGACGGCACGTCCATTCCATGCAGGGGGATCTTTTTTAAGCCGGAGCTGACGACGGGCTCGGACTTGCCGCAAGGGATCGGTTGCCGCTTAACGGAGGATGGGATGGTTGTCGTCGACGATTTTGGAAAAACGACCGTACCGGGCGTCTATTCCGCCGGAGATGCGGCGTCGCGGCTGCATCAGGCCATTGCGGCCGCAGCTAAAGGGGCGTTTACCGCCGCGGCGCTCAACAATGAACTGAACCTGGAGGCCTGGAGACAAAACGGCTAACGATTTGACCGCAGCAGGGTCACGGGATATTCGTTGACAACCCTAATAAATATTGGTATTGTAATTTCAATAAATGAGATTGAGAATCAATATCAATTAAAGGGGTTTGGAAATGAATAAAAAGTTATTTTTGCCCGTCGTTTTTATGTTGTCCGTCATCTTGCTCAGCGCTTGCGGGAACAACGCCTCTAAACATCCCTCGAACGCCGGCCCGATCGCGAGCGAACCGGCATCAGCCGCGGCCGGGTCTGCGGCGAGCACGGAAAAAGTCACGTATCAATCCGAGCTGGGCCCGGTCGACGTGCCGGCCAATCCGCAGCGGATCGTCGCTCTGACGAACGCGCCGAACGTGCTTTCCCTCGGGGGAACGCTTGTCGGCGTAGATGAATGGACGGAGAAAAACCCGCTGTTCACCGGGAAGCTCAAAGGGGTAGAGGTCGTCTCCGACGGCAATCTGGAGAAGATCATCGAGCTGAATCCGGATTTGATCATTGCCGACACCAGCAGCAAAAATATCAAAAAGCTGGAACAAATCGCGCCTACCGTCGCCTATACGTGGGGAAAAAGGGACTATTTGGCGCAGCAGATTGAAATCGGGAAGCTGCTGAGCAAGGAGCAGGAGGCGAAAGCTTGGGTGGATGACTTTTCGAAACGGGCTAAAGCAATCGGCGATGAAATTAAGAAGAAGATCGGCGAAAACGCGACCGTATCGGTGTTCGAGACCGACTCGAAAAACTTCTACGTATTCGGCAACGCCTGGGCGCGCGGAACCGAGTTGCTGTATCAGGCGATGGGGCTGAACATGCCGGAGAAGGTCAAAGCGGATGCGCTTGGTCCCGGATACTATACGCTCTCCCCGGAAGTGCTTAGCGATTATGCCGGGGATTACATCGTTCTCAGCAGAAGCGCGGCGGGAGACAACTCGTTTATGCAGACGAACACTTGGAAGAATATCCCGGCCGTCAAAAACAAGCATGTGATTGAAATCGACACAGAGGCTTCTTCTTACAGCGATCCGATGACGCTTGAACATCTGCTGGACATCTTCAAAGAAGGTTTCTTAAAATAAGCCGTCCTCTCATGAACAGGCAAATTCCGAAAAGCTTCACACCGGAAGAAGGCCGCAGCACGGAAAGAAAATCTGAGGTGTACGTTCAGCCTGTTGAAACATTTCAACAGGCTTTTTTTATGATTTAGGAATAATTTAATGACTGGGTTTTTTATGGAGAACAAGGGCCTCGCATTCTTGCAGATTTCCGGTCGGGAACGGTGCAAACCCCGATCAGAAACGTTTGGCAACTTCCTTCGCAAGTGCAATCGCTTTTTCTTTTACGAATGGTGCCTGCTCCGATACTGCCGTTCCTTCTACAAAAACAGCCTCTGATTCAATCCCATAAAACCGCAGAATCTTGCTCAGATAGCTGAATCCCATTTCAATCGGCGCAAGAGGACCTTCCGAATAAACGGAACCGCTGGCTTGAATGTGCAAGGCTTTCTTGCCGGGCAACAGTCCTACAGGACCATTTTCGGTATATTTGAAAGTCTTGCCCGGAATGGAGGTCGCATCCGTGTATGCTTTCAACACCGGCGGGACTGAAAAATTCCACATCGGGGAGACATAAACGTACTTATCGGCTGCCATGAATTGATGAAGAATTTCTTCGAGACGAGCTACTTTTGATTCCTCCGCTTCGGACAACTGATCGAATGACGAACCCGACCGAAGCTTTCCCCACCCCCTTAAAACATCGGCATCGATCTGCGGAATATTTTCTTTATACAGATCCAAATGAACGACTTCATCTGCCGGATTTGCTTCACGGTATGCTTCAATAAATTCCGCGCCCACCGCGAGGCTATAAGACTCCTCGGGATGAAGGGGGTGTGCAGTGATGTACAATACGGTTGCCATAATTCAAACTTCCCTTCTGTTTTTAAATGAAGTAACACTTCCAAGCTGATCATATAATATATACTTACTTATGGTAAGTAGGCACAATAATGTGGTATAGTATCAAAAAAGGTACTGAAAAGGAGGCGAACGCATGCCAAAGAACCCTGCCCAATGCCAATTCGTCGTGGCCTTGGATTCGATCGTCGGCAAATGGAAGCCGATGATCCTTTATCATTTGCTTCAGGGCCAACCTTTGCGGTTCAATGAGCTAAGAAGATTGCTGCCCGATATCACGCAAAGGATGCTTACGCTCCATCTGCGCGAATTGGAGGAGGAAGAGATCGTTAAACGGGTCGTTTATCCGCAAATCCCGCCGAAAGTGGAATACTCCATCACGGAATACGGCAAGAGCCTGTCTCCGATTTTGGAAGCCTTGCATCAATGGGGATTGGCCCATGTCGAGCGAAAACAGCTCCATAAGGGGAACAATGAACCAACGGAAACGGACTAGCGTTCAACAAGATTGCTTGTCCGTTTTTTTGATGATGCAGGGGGGAGGCAAGCAGCCAAAACGGCATGTATAGACATACCGTCATGCAGTATTTAAAATGGCATAAGCAGCTTCCTTTAGGGTGTATCAGCAGGTTTTTGATTTTTGAGTGAGCATGTCCTAATTATTTCGCGGAGAGGAGCAAGATGAGAACGTACACATGAGTCGGAACCCAATTATACATCGGAGAATAGGTGAATTTTACTACATATGAAAAACCGCGTTTTTCAAATCGTGATCGTCGTAGTCCTGGTGCTGGTCGGCCTATTTGTCATGAACAGGTCCGTGATCCGCCTGTCGACGCTGATCGGCATTTTATGGCCGCTTTCGATTATAGGCATCGGCTTCATCATTTTTATGGAAAACCGTTCGCCGCAAAGCACGCTGGCATGGTTTTTGATCCTGGCATTTCTTCCGGCGGTAGGTGTGCTGTTGTATTTGCTTTTTGGCAGAAGCCGCTGGAGACGGAAAAACATCTGCACCGGGCGGAAGAACAGAGAAAGCTGTTCCGGGAGATTTTGGCGGGCAGGCGTTTGAATTTGGCCCCATTGTCTTTGTTAAGCGAGAGGTCGGAATATGTCATCAAGGTCATTGAAAGGTTCGGCGGCGGCCCGGCAGCAACGGAAACCGAAACCAAGCTGTTGATCAACGGCGACGAAACCTTTTCGGAAATTTTGCAAGCCATCGAAAAGGCCGCGCACCATATCCATATCCAGTATTATATTTATCGTTCGGACCGCATCGGCACCGCCATTCGGGACGCGCTGATCCGCAAAGCCGAATCGGGCGTGATCGTACGTTTTCTTTTTGACGGATTGGGCAGCAACGGGTTGCGTAAACGCTTTTTGCAGCCGATGAAAGATGCCGGCATCGAGGTCGTCGAGTTTGATCCCATTTTTTCGCCTTGGCTTCTTGAAACGGTCAATTACCGTAACCACCGCAAAATCGTCATCGTTGACGGCGTGGTCGGCTTTACCGGCGGGCTGAACGTCGGCGACGAATATCTCGGCCGTTCCAAAAAATTTCCGGTCTGGCGCGACAGCCACTTGAAAATCGAAGGAAAGGCGCTCTATAAACTGCAGGCCATTTTCCTGGAAGACTGGCTGTACGCAACCAGCGGCCAAAACCATTACTCTTGGGACGCTTACATGAACAGGTCATATTTTCCGGATCAGGGGGTCCCGGCGAATGGGGCCGTTCAGATCGTGGCCAGCGGCCCAAGCTCGGAAGATACAAGCATACGCAACGCGCTGTTGGCCATCATGGCATCGGCAAAAAAATCGATTTGGATCGCCACGCCATATTTTATACCGGATCAGGAAACATTAACATTGCTGCGGTTGTCCGCGGCGGCAGGCATCGATGTACGCATCTTGTACCCGGGGAAAAGCGACAGCGTGATCAGCGACCAGGCATCTCAATCCTACTTTACGCCCCTCCTTAAGGCGGGAGCCTCTATATACCATTACAAAGACGGCTTTATTCATGCCAAAATCGTGCTGGTGGATGACGAAATCGCATCGATCGGTACGGCCAACATGGATATCCGCAGCTTTGAGCTGAATTACGAGCTTGCCGCGGTGCTTTACGAATCCGAAACCGTGCTGGACATCAAACGCGATTTTGAGCAGGATTTCAAGGACTCCGTCCGCATCGCTTGGGACTCCTTCCAGAAACGAGGCATTCTGAAACGCATTTCAGAATCGCTGATGAGGCTTATTTCGCCGCTGCTCTAAGCGTCGGCCGAAAACAGGCGTGAACCATGGCTACGGCCAGAAAAAAACAGGATGCAGCCGTTGCAAGCGATGCCATGGATTCAATTTGCCCGTTTTCGCGCTACAATATGATTCTTTGCCTCTTTACAGTAAGTATCCAACGGGAGTATGATTTCATTCGTAAATGAACTTGTGACCCTGAATTGTCATTTTCCTTGATCGCTTAATTCTGTATCCAGAAGCGGGGGAACCAACGGGAGGAAGGGAACTTCGTCCCAGGGGTGAATCACTTGATTATGTTCGCAGGTCGAGTGTAGGGATACTTTCAATCCCGAATCCGTCAGCTAACCTCGTAGGCGTTATGAAAGAAGGATTTGTCGTGCGCTTTTGAAAGCCGCGGGAAAGCCCAACTTTCCTGTGGCTTTTTTTGGTGTGCCCAATTGGGCCAAAAGGGGAAACAATAAGGATACTTTCATGGAACTTTAACTTGAACAGTGGCGGTGAATGACACGATGGCAGCGTTAAAAAGGCTCCTCATTGGACGTCCTCTGAAATCTGCGGAATTGGGAGAACAAAAGCTCAACAAAAAGAAGGCACTTGCGATACTTTCCTCGGACGCGTTATCCTCCGTCGCCTACGGTCCCGAGCAAATCCTGCTGGTGCTGATCACGGTCGGCGCATCGGCTTTCTGGTATTCGATTCCGATAGGAATCGGGGTCCTTATTTTATTATCGGCGTTGATTCTGTCGTATCGCCAAATCATTTTCGCTTATCCGCATGGCGGGGGAGCATACGTCGTATCCAAGCAAAATTTGGGGATATATCCTGGATTGGTGGCCGGCGGCTCGCTGTTGGTCGATTACATTTTGACCGTGGCGGTGAGCGTCTCGGCGGGAACGGACGCCATCACGTCGGCATTTCCCGTGCTGCATGAGCATACGGTGGCGATCGCAGTCACGTTTGTTATCCTCATTACGCTCCTGAATCTGAGAGGCGTCACCGAGTCGGCTTCCATCTTGGCGTATCCGGTGTACTTATTCGCGCTGGCGATGTTCATTTTGATCGGCGTGGGGCTGTACCATATCGCGACCGGCCAGGTTTCACCTAACCTGCATACGCCAGTCGGCACGCCGGTGGCAGGGATCAGCTTGTTTCTGCTGCTAAAAGCTTTTGCATCGGGCAGCTCGGCGCTGACCGGCGTTGAGGCGATATCCAACGCGATACCAAATTTCAAAGATCCGGCCCCTAAAAATGCAGCCAAAACGTTAATGGCCATGGGCATTCTGCTGGCCCTGCTTTTCTCGGGCATCGTGTTCATGGCTTATTATTTGGGGATCTCCCCGAATGCGCAGGAAACGGTCGTATCGCAAATCGCCAAGGAAACCTTCGGGCGCAATTTCATGTATTTTATCATTCAAGGAACCACTGCGTTGATCTTGATCTTGGCGGCGAATACGGGGTATTCCGCTTTTCCGCTGCTGGCGGTGAATCTTGCCAAAGACCGGTTCATTCCCAGAATGTTTACGGTAAGGGGAGACCGCCTCGGATATTCCAACGGCATCATCTTTCTTGGGCTGCTTTCGATCGTGCTGATTATTGCCTTCCACGGGCAAACGGAGCATTTGATTCCGCTGTATGCGGTAGGCGTTTTTATTCCTTTTACGTTGTCGCAGACGGGGATGATCGTGAAATGGGTGCGGGAAAAACCCGCAGGCTGGGTGACGAAACTTATCATCAATGCGATCGGCGCGCTCATCAGCTTCACCGTATCGGTCATGTTTTTCGTGACCAAGTTCCCGCAAATATGGCCGGTGTTAATATTCTTGCCTTTGATCGTTTATTTGTTCCACAGAATCAAGAAGCATTATGAAGCGGTAGGCGAGCAGCTTCGCTTGTCGACCTGCGAACCGGCGGTTCCGATCGAAGGAAACGTCGTCATCCTCCCGGTGTCGGGCATCACGCACGTGGTTGAACATTCGTTGAATTATGCGCAATCCTTATCGGCGGACCAGATCATTGCCGTATACATCCCTTTTGAAAAGGAAGAGGAAATACGCTTCGAAGAAAAATGGAAGAAGTGGCGGCCGGACGTCCGGCTGGTAACGTTGCCTTCCCCTTACCGGAGCATCATACATCCGCTGAGCAAATTCATCGATATGGTTCATCGAAAGGCCAGCGAGTCCCATTATCAGGTGACGGTCGTCATTCCCCAGTTCATACCGAAGCGGAGCTGGCAAAACCTGCTGCATAACCAAACGAGTTTGATGATTCGCACGTATTTGCTGTATCGCAAAGACGTTATCGTAACGACTGTTCCGTACCATCTGAAAAAATAAATGGACCTGAAGAACCCGGTCGTCGTCTGGACGGCCGGGATTTGTTCGATCCTTCGATCAAGCCGCGTACGGGCGAATACGACCAGTATCATCACGGCGAAATCAACGCCTTCCATGTCTCCTATTTCCGGAGGAAATGGGCGGAGGAGCGGAAATTTCACACGTGCAATTTGCGGAAAAGCTACGGTTTTCACCTGGTCGCGCAGGGCGCAGACCCGATTCCGGGCGTCATGGATGCGGCCAGGCCCTACCGAATGCTGATCGTAAAAAACGGACCATGCATTACGTTTGCCGTTAACGACCTTCCGGTTTTTTCGTGGAAGGACGACGGCGAAACGTACGGACCTCCGCTTGCAGGCGGCAAGCTCGGTTTCCGCCAGATGGCGCCTTTGATCGGCGAATACGCGAATGTCGCCGTATATGCCGAAAAACGGGAAGGATAGGGGACTATAACAGATAATCATCAGAAGAGGCTGTACATGAACATCGCGCCAATGATGTTTCGCGGCCTCCTCTTTTTTTCATTTCGAATAATTCGTTCCACAACCCTCGGTTGTTGAAGTATAATCGATTAAATTATGCAAGCGCGCCGCGTGCGTCTAAAGGGAAGGGGGCCATGCGGCATGAAGAAGGTAAAAGGGGGAGTTGCCAATGAAAACATTGCCGACCATTTCGTTAGAAAGACTCGTATTGCGGCCTTTTATTTTAGATGATGCCCCGGCGGTCCAAAAATTTGCGGGGGATCCGTATGTGGCCGAAACGACTTTATACATTCCGCATCCATATGAGGACGGCGTCGCCGAAAAATGGATCGGTACGCATGCGGACAATTTCAACGGGGACCGGTCGCTTGAATTGGCGATTGTACATAAAGAGAACGGCGATGTAATCGGCGCCATATGCATAGGAATCCATAACCAATTTCATCATGGGGAATTGTCCTATTGGATCGGTAAAGAATACAAAAACAAAGGATACTGCACGGAAGCAGCAAAAGGAATCGTCAACTATGCATTCAAGCAACTGAAATTAAACCGTATATTTGCCCGTCACTTGGGGAATAACCCTGCATCGGGAAAGGTGATGGAGAAATTGGGAATGAAATACGAAGGAACGTTAAGGCAGCACGTGTTAAAAAACGGCGAGTATGACGATCTGGTTTATTATGGTCTTTTAAAAGATGAATGGAGTGATCCAAACGAGAAGTTGCCTAGCCTTTTATGACAGAACATAGATGCATGACAAGCTGCGAATCTCGCGGCTTTTTTTGATGCTCTGGCAATCAAAATCCCATACAATAAAGGAAAGCTCGATGGTTGGCTTTTGAGCGATCCTTTAGTAGGGGGATTCGAATGAATAAAATGGTGCCGGCGTTTTTGCTGCTCTTCGTTTTCTTATCCGGCTGCATGTCCCATAAAACGCTGCAGACCGAGCAATGGAGCGGCTTTAAAAAGCAGATGCGTTCCGAGCATAAAGAAATTAAAGATATGGAACTCCAAATGTCGCCTACGCAAATTGAAATCAACTATTACCTCGATCGCAAGCCGGACGTCGAAGAGGATCAGGAGCTTTTTATGAAGGCGAAAAAACTTGCTCTTTCATCCGATTTTCAACAGACGGTGATCGAAGAGTCGTACTTCAAACATTATTCCAAGGACGAACGAAGGTATCCCGATATCATGATCCGCTTCTTCGGCACCAAAAAAGACGTCATCCAGTATGAGTATTTCGCTTCATATTATGGGCCTGGCTTTGAGGGTGCGAAAGATCGGCCGATCGACGCCTACAAGACATGGTTCTTCCATGATTTCAAAACCAAAAGCGTACCCGTTGAGCCATGATTTTTTGACTTGAACGTGAACTTGAAACCCGATTTCATGCGGAAGGCCATCCTGGATAGGATGGCCTTCGAACGGCTTGCTCTAATATTTTTTGCCATAAAAAACGGCAAACCCCAGATTTTTGTACATACAGTCCACATCGCCGAATCCGGCTTCTTTCAGCCATTGGATCTGTTCCTCCGCTGTAGCGTTAATGTCGAGCTTCCTTCTTTCTATAGAGGCTTCAATCGCTTGCCGGGGAAGACCGCTTGCGTTAACGGCTGATAGCCATCGTTCTATATAATAGGCATCCGTTTGAGGGGTGCTGCCGCGCACTTGATCGGCATTCACGAATATTCCTCCCGGACGGAGGGCTTTGAACAAGGCGGAGAAAAGCTTCCGTTTTTCTTCGTGAACCAGATGGTGAATCGACAGGGAGGAAATAATCACATCGTACGAATCCGTAAAATTGTAGTTAGAGTAGTCGGCGGCAACATATTGAACATCGGCCGATGGACCGAATCTTTGTTTTGCGCCTTCGAGCATTTTGTCGCTGAAATCGATGAGAGTCAGCTTGGCTTCAGGATACTTTTGAAGGACGAGGCCGGCGAACAGTCCGGTACCTGCGCCCAAGTCCAATACCTGGGGACTGCGTTCGTCCAGCTCGACCAAAGACACGGCCATGCCGTAAAACTCGTCAAAGCAAGGAATCAATTGCCGCCTCTGCCAATCGTAATCGTCCGCCCCGGAATCAAACAGCTTTTTTACGTTCGGATCCATCGTTAGTTCCCCCTTAAAGAAATATTTACCGTTATTGTATCAGTCCAAGTTCTTATTGTACAAATATATAGATCAAATAGGATTAATAGATGGAGCCTATAAAAGACGAACTAGTTCACTACAAATGCACGACCGTTGAATAATCAGCGTCCGTGAAGATTTTGATTCTTCCGGGCTCTGTTTTTTTGTTATCACGATCCCATGGGCCTGTTTGCCATGGCTTGAATCCTGTTTTTTTGCCGGAAAAGGATAGCAGATCATGCTTAAGTACCTAGCAAAAACACAACCCCGGTAAGTCGAGAGGCCGATTTGAATCATGTTATGATTTTTTTGAGAACTGTAACGGTTCAGACAAGACACGACGGACCTCTCACAACACGACTTAAGCTTGAGCAGACACATAGGAAAGGACTGGGGACCGATGAACCAAGTGAAATACGCTAATATGCTGAACATGACGGAGCTTGCGACGCCGGAAAATAGATTGTTTCCGTTCGATATCCTGCGCCGGCTTCGAAACGAAACGCCCGTGCGTTATGACGGCAGCCGCGGCTGCTGGGATATTTTCCGTTACGACGATGTGCAGCGCATATTAAAGGATTCGAAAACCTTCTCATCCGAAAGGGGGGCAGGAGCCGGCGGCTCCATCCTGTTCATGGATCCGCCAAAACACAAGCAAATGCGCGATCTGGTCAGCAAAGCATTTACGCCAAAAGCGATTCAGGAGCTGATGCCCCGCATCCAGTCCATCGCAGAGCATTTGCTAAATGCGGTACCGGAGAACGCCATGGACGTGACGCGTGATTTTGCCACGCCGCTTCCGGTCATCGTCATAGCGGAGCTGCTGGGTGCGCCGAAAGAAGACCGGGAGCTATTCAAGCACTGGTCCGACGTTCTGGTGGAGAGCGCCGACGATTTGTCCGATGAGGCTTTCCGGAGGATTACCGATAAGCGGATGAAAGCGACGGGGGAGCTGTACGACTATTTCAAGGGGATTATGGCGCAGCGGGCCATCGAGCCGCAGGACGATCTGATCACGGCGCTTATGAATGCGGAGATCGAAGGGGAGAAACTCACGGAAAAGGAGATCGTAAGCTTCTGCGTGCTGCTACTGGCAGCCGGAAACGAGACGACGACCAATTTGATCACCAATGGCGTTCGCGTGCTAACCGAAATTCCGGTGCTTCAGGAAGAGCTGTATCAGGCGCCGGAGCTTATTCCGGCGTTTATTGAAGAGGTGCTGCGCTATTACCCGCCGATCGTTGCAATCGGACGCGTTGCGAAGGATACGGTGCAAATTGGGGACCAGACCATTGAAAAGGGCGCGCAGGTCATTTCCTGGGTGGGGGCAGCCAACCGCGACGAATCCCGGTTTGACGATCCGGACGCTTTCCGTCTGGACCGCAAGCCGAATCCGCATATGACGTTTGGGTTCGGCATTCATTTCTGCCTGGGGGCGCCCCTTGCCAGATTGGAAGGAAAAATAGCGTTCCAAGCGCTGCTCGATCGATTCAAAAATCTTAGGAGAGACCCAGGCAGCAGCATTCAGCCGATTCAGAGCTCATTTGTATTCGGCGTCAAAAACTACCCGATGACGATGGACCGCAGATAAGGTTAGAGTATATCCTGTTATTCATGACAGTCCTGTTTCCGGGCTCCGGGGCAGGGCTGTCGTTTTTATTATGCAAAAATGACCCGAATGCAAGGCAAATCCAAAAACGGTTGCCGCATGGAAGAAAAAATAAAACGTTTGGAGGCTCCGATGCCGTCTATAAGGCAGAACAGCATTGAGCTGAAAGCTTTATAAACGGGAGGGCATCATGAAAGAACACCATTTGGCCGTGGCCGCTTGCGAAGGCGATGAAGAAGCTTTTTTCGACTTGTTATCCCTTCACAAGCGAAAGCTGTACGGCGTTGCATACAGTTACATGCACAACGAAGCCGACGCGCTGGACATGCTGCAGGAAGCCGCATACAGGGGGTGGTCCAAATGCCGAACGCTGAAAGACCCCGACGCGCTGCTGCCTTGGTTGATCCGGATCGTCATTCATTGCTGCATAGAGGAACTTAGGCGGCAGAAACGAAGGCAGCGGATCATTTGGGAACACGGCGAGACGTATACCCCCGAAATGGTCAGCGTGACGAAGCTCGATATGGAAAAGGCCTTAAACCGCCTAAAGCCCAAGTACCGAAATGCGATTATCCTCAGGTACTACAACGATATGACCGTCCCTGAGATCGCGCAGATCCTGGGGAGGGCGGAGGGAACCATCAAGACGTGGCTGCATCAGGGACTTAAACAATTGCGCGGCAAAATCAATGACGGAGGTGAACTGCAGCATGACCATGCATGAGGACTGGATGTTGGAAAGCGGCAGGCAGGAGGTACGGCAGGCGATCGGCACGGTACCCGATCATAGGTTGGACGAGGCGCTGCGAAAGGGACTGAAGAGGGCTTCCGAAGAAAAGATGCCTTTGGCGCGTCTCCGGTCGACGAAGAGGTTTCGGGTGACCGCTGCGGTTTTGGCTGTCCTGATGGTCGGCGGAGCCGGCGCGGCAGGAGGATACAAACTATATCAACCGCCTTCGGAAGAGAAGGCACAGGCGAACGTGCAAATTCCGTCTTATGTTGAGAACATGTTCGACAAAGCCGACAATTTTCTTGTCATGGTCAAGCAAGCCGCTGATCACGGACTGTATCATGAGCTGAATCGATCGGTCACTGCAGGCGGTTATACGCTCCGGATCGAAGGGATTGCAGCGGACAGCAGAAGAATCATCATGTTTTATACGGCAGAGAATCAAAATGAATCTCTTCCTTTGCGGCTGAGTTATAATCATCCTCCGCAGCTGCTGGATTCTCAGGGACGGCCGCTTCAGGGTTCGTTCACGTGGGACACCTACGCCGGTTTGCCCAAAGATCAGCCGCTGACGAAAGGGGTTATGGTGTTTGATTTTGAAACGCCCGGGCAGATGCCGGAAAGTTTTCAGATCCAAACCACCTGGTCTCAGTTAAAACCCCAAGGGAGCAAGGTGAAAACCAAAACGGAAAACCTGGTCGTCCCCGTTACGCTTCATCACGGAACCCATGCGGCGGATATGGAGGAGCGGCCGATCCAGATGGATATCACGCAAAGCGGACAGCAAATCACCTTTACCCAAATGGTTCAAAGTCCATTGAGGACGGACCTTTCGTTCGATGTCAAGAGCAGCAACGGCAAAAAGCTGGAGAACATCGAAGCCACCCTGGAGCTTGCTTCAAGGCAAACGCGGTCAAAGCAGCGGCCGGGGTATGACACCATGTTAAGATTCGACCGGACGCTGCTGAAGCCGGAAGGAGGAACCATATATTTGACGAGCAGCTTCTACTCGGAGCATAGGGAGCTTTGGCTGAATTTTCACTATGCGAGTTTCCAGCCGGATCATGAAGTGGAGATTGCCATTGATCCCAAGGAAGGCACGCTGGTGCAATCTCCGGATTCCGGGATTTCATTAAAACATGCGGCGAAGGAAACCCCGGGCCGGGATCTGCGATTGCTGCTGTTGTACGGTTCGCAAACAACGGTGCAAGGGGGATATTACGAACTGCAGGACACGTTCACGGATGCTGACGGCCAGCGGCATCCTTTCGAGCAGGAATACCGTTCCGGGGAAGGCACCTATCTGACCATTCCGAATTACCGGCAGTATCCGGGGCCTTTCCGCTTCACGATTATCAGATATTGGGGGAACGTTCTTGAAATGCAAGGGGGAGCGGAGAAGCGGATTCGATAGATCCGTGTGGCGAAAAACATTCATCTGTTCTCGCGTGATGCAAAAACGGGACTGAGAACGTAACATATTCGATCTGGAAAACCGCAGGTTATATGCGGTTTTCTTTTTTTATATCGAAGCATCGGTCCGAATATGGCCGCTTGTACATCTAGCTCATGCCCATGCCGGAAAGATGTGGGCGTTTCAAGGCAGCTCCGATTTATGATAGAATAGTAAAAAGCAGCATGTACATAAGCATCAGGATCACAGGCATCCCTTTACTGCGACGGTTCCGCGAACAGCATTTGCAGGAAAGAACGGGTGCTTTTTTCATAGGCTCAGCCGGGATGATCATTTCGTTTTACTGAACGTATAAGGAGTTGAACGCCCGTGGAAAGGCAAGTCCAGGAATTATGGCACGAGGTCCTGTCTATGATTCAGAAGAAGATCAGCAAACCCAGTTTTGATACTTGGCTGAAGTCCACGAAGGCTGTAAGCCTGCAGGATCATATCCTGATCATCGGCACCCCGAATACTTTTACGCAGGAATGGCTGGAGAACCGATATGCCAAGCTTATATCCGACGCCGTTCGTGAATGCCTGCAGGTCCAGCCCGAGCTTCGCATCGTTACGCAGGATGAACTGGCCGCCGCTTCGGAGCAGGCTTCCTCCCAGTCCATGGTCGCCATCGAAGAGCCTCCTCCGCTCGAACAATCCTATGCGGCAGCTTTGAATCCGAAATATACGTTCGACACGTTCGTCGTCGGTCTCGGCAACCGTTTTGCCCATGCGGCGGCGCTGGCGGTGGCGGAGGCTCCGGGCAAGGCGTACAACCCGCTTTTCCTCTACGGCGGCGTCGGACTGGGCAAAACCCACTTGATGCACGCCATCGGCCATCATGTGCTGGAGCACAATCCGCAGGCCAAAGTGCTGTACCTCTCTTCCGAGAAATTCACCAATCAATTTATTCAAGCCATCATGAACAACCGCGGAGAAGCCTTCCGCAACAAATACCGCAACATCGACGTCCTTCTGATCGACGATATCCAGTTTATCGCCGGCAAGGAGCAGACGCAGGAGGAGTTTTTTCATACCTTCAATGCCTTGAAGGAAATGGGGAAGGCGATTATTATTTCCAGCGACCGCCAGCCTAAAGAGATCCCCACGCTGGAGGAACGCCTGCGGTCCCGTTTTGAGTGGGGGCTGATCACGGACATTCAGCCGCCGGATTTGGAAACCCGGATCGCTATCCTGCGCAAAAAAGCCAAAGCGGAACATCTCGACATCCCGAATGAAGCGATGGTATATATCGCGAGCCATATCCATACGAACGTTCGTGAGCTCGAAGGGGCCCTGATCCGCGTTATCGCCTATTCTTCGTTGATCAATCAGGATATTACCGTGCATATGACGGCCGAAGCCTTAAAAAATATCATCCCCTCATCCCGGCCCCAAACCATTTCCATCCAGGACATTCAAGAGCAAGTAGGGAGCTACTACGGACTTAAACCGGATGATTTCAAAGCGAGAAAACGTACAAAAGCCATCGCTTTTCCCAGACAAATCGCCATGTACCTTTCGAGGGAGCTCACGGACCATTCGCTGCCCAAGATCGGCGAAGCCTTCGGCGGGCGGGATCATACCACGGTCATTCATGCCCATGAAAAAATCGCTTCCGTCATCCGCGAGGACGAGGAAATTCAGCAAACTGTCGCCAAGCTGGCCGAGCACATTAAGAACCGGGTACAGCCGCGGGTATAAATCGTTTTACGTTTCGGCAGGGAACATCGATATCCAACTTGCTTTCGGATAAAACGGCGATTAAAATGAATGGAAATATTAGGGTGAGATTGGCATTCAGAAGGAATGACGACGCCGTGGTGGAAAAAGGTGAAAAAAATTGAAAAAAGACGATTTCGGCAATAGGGAATGCATCATTTTCGTCGGAATCCAAGCTTCCGGGAAGTCGACTTTTTATAAAGAAAAATTTTTTAAAACCCATGTCCGGATCAACCTCGATATGCTAAAAACAAGACATCGGGAGCAAATTTTTGTTGACGCTTCGATCCAAGCCAAACAACCGTTTGTCGTCGATAATACCAATCCGACAAGAATCGACAGGCAAAAATATATCGAGATCGCCAAGAAACATCGATTCAAGGTCGTAGGTTACTACTTCGTGCCGGATTATGAGCTATCGCTCGAAAGAAACGAAACCAGGCAGGGAAAAGAACAGGTTGCCGATATCGGAATCAAAAGCACGCTGAAGAAATTGGAGACGCCTTCATATCGTGAAGGGTTCGATGAGCTCTATTGGGTTAGGTCGCAAGACGGGCAATTCGTGGTGGAAGAGGTGTGAAACCGCTGATCGGGATCAGCGGTTTACTGCCAAGGATCAGAAGTTATGATGAAATATGTAACCTACATGGAATTTCCTGCGTTTTATTACATAAGCAGCCTGATTCGTTTTGCAGGGGAGGGGATTTTCATCAAAGGCGCGCTCATGGGTTTATTTATGGTTATTTTTTTGGCCGGTTGCTTGAACGATAACGACATGGCATTCACTGGCGAAAGCCAAAACTGGTCGGCATGGTACGAAGTATCCCATACCATCGACGATAATCATACGAATACGCTGACTTTGACTTACGAAGGGGACGACCCGGCTCATGTGGGTTTCGTAAAATACAAATATGCAGCCGCTCCCAGGGAAGGAAGCGGTGAAACGGAATTGTCCGGGCGAAGGGAGATTGTTCATCAAAGCGGCGGCAATGGCGCCATCCCGCTGAAAGATTCGATCATCGAGGTTACGGTCGAGTGGAACGGCCATAAAGAAGAGCTGAAGCTCTCTGCCAATAAAAAGTAGGGAGGCGGAAGAGAAAAGGGCTCACCCTGTAAATTCGGATGAGCCTTTTCCGCAATACAATATTGAAAGAAAGTAAACATCTCAATTCATCGTCAATGGATGGTTGATGTTATTACCAGCTAAAACTTTTCGCTATGATCACCAGCAAAATGAACAACACCAAGATCGCTGCCGCATTTCTACCAAAACCGCCGTGACCATATCCTCCAACTACTTCGCTCATTCCATACTCCTCCTTGAATTAAGATACAATGTATTATATGGATTGGTAAGGACATGGTAAGGGCATCGAGGCAAAAATAAATATGGAATATTGCAGAATATCCTATTTTTGAGTGAAAAATATATCTTTTGACTGCTATATCTATCCCTTTCGATCTTACCAGGATGTTAATAAGATATATTATCTTATTTGAAAGGGGTATGAACAAATATGGGCGAAGTTATGGGAGCGGATTATGGCGGAGGCAACAAAATATTTACGATTCTCGTTCTTTTTATTCTGCTAGTCATTGTTGCCAGAACATGGGGATGTTAAAAACGTAGGTCAACAGAGACCCTGCAGCCTGTCACGGCTGCCAGGGTCTTTTATTTTGGTTATCGCTAAAGATATTTTGTACATCCTTAAACCCGCAAAAAATGGTAAACTGGAAAAACGCCCATGGAGCGGCATTGTAGCGTCAAAGCAATACATATCTATTTTACGAGAAATAATATGAAACGGAGGGGCAAAGCTGAATGAATATCGCAGGAATCCGCTATGAACGTTTCAGTCCAAAAGATGAACGCGCGGCCAAAGAAGTGTTAAGCCAAGACGCCGACGCGGGGGAAGACATCCTTCGAGTGCTGGCTGAAGAACCGGATTTGTTTGTTGTATCGTATATCGGAGACAAGCTTGTGGGTCTGGCCCAAGTGAACGAGCCTGTTTCCCAGTCGTATTTAACCGTTTTTGTGGCTCCAGAGGATCGCAGGCAAGGCATCGGTTCTGCTATGGTCCGGTATGCCGAGGCAAAGTTGCGGGCAGGCGGAACCCAAATAGTCAGAAGTTCCTTTCGTGCCGGTCATTCGTCCTCTCTTGCGTTTGCGCGCAAGCTCGGTTACGAGCCCTACTTTTCATCGGCGTTCATGCAGCGCACCGGAGCCCCTTTTCCATTGGAAGAACTTCCGGTGAGGGGCTATAAGGACGAAGATTATTTGGTTTGCCAATCGCTGTATGCCGCAGCTTTTCACGAAATGCGCGTCCGGGTCGGATGCTTTCCGGATTCGGTGATTGCCCAGCCGAGCGAACAGGAAAGGCAAACATGGAAAGAGAACGCGGCTAACCGTTTCGTCTACGAATTCAATGGGGAAATCGTCGCTTACGGCCACATTCCAGGCAATGAAATCGGCAGCGTCTCCGTTCGTACGGATGTTCAAGGACGTGGAATCGGCAAAACGTTTGTCAAGTATTTATGCAATGAGATCATCCGCCGCGGCAACTCCAGCGTGGACCTCTGGTGCGTCGTCGGGAATCATGCCAGAAATCTGTATGACAGCCTTGGTTTTACGGAAAAGCATGTTGCGCAATTCATGCGCAAAACGCTGTAATTCCGCCGATTGTCCTTTGACCAAAACGTATGCGACAAGGCAAATTTCATGAATGAACCCGGCTTGAAAATGACAACATAAGGAAGTAGTGTACATCTCGATTTCTAAAGGAGGATTTCTGTTTATGGCTCACCAGAAGAGAAGGAAAGAAGCTGCCTGGAAGTCAAGAAAGCAACAACAGCATCCCCACGGAAAAATCAAATCGCTTAAGGAATTGTCCAGCGAATAGGATGAGAGAAGTATACTGCTTGGAAAAGAGGGACTGTCGGCGAAAACGTACCGGCAGTCTTTTTTTCATGGCGGTTCAATCGTCAATGGACAACCCGGCGTCCCGCTTTTTCAGGAAAAGCGGATCAAGATCGCGATTGCGGCTTGAGACGGCGTTCCCGGCCCGGTAACCTATCATGAATAAATCAGAGAAATCATGAGATTTTAAAAGAAAACAAGAGATAAAAGGAGAAGATTAAAAGAAAAAAGTATGCTATTATCTCTGAAACAACTTGAAGAAACAAAGCATCTTTCCATAAAATACTATATTGTCAGCACTCGACTAAATAGAGTGCTAACAATAAAAAGAGGGGAAGGAGGGGAGCAAGGAACAAGAACGTCAGTGTCCGAAGCTGGCGCAGGTTTTGTTTGTCGAACAATTTTTTGGGAACAGGAGGAGATTTCGAAAATGAATGTACTGTTACTTGCCGGTGGTTTGGGAACCCGACTTAGACCCATGACGGAGAACATGCCGAAGCCGATGGCGCCGATTCTGAATCGCCCTTGGCTGGAACATCTCATTCTTCATCTGAAGGAACAAGGCGTTCACCGTTTCGTTATCGCTCTGAAACATCATCCCGAAAAAATAAGAAGTCATTTCGGCGACGGCCGCCGGTTGGGTGTTTCGATCCAGTACGCGATGGAAGAAAAGCTGCTGGGAACGGCCGGGGCGATCAAAAACGCCGAGCCTTTGCTCGATGAACAATTTATGGCCATGAATGCGGATATCGTCCATGATATTGAACTGAAACCGCTGCTGGATTTTCATCGATCCCATGGAGGAAAGGTCACCATCGGCCTGACCGAGGTGGAAGATCCAAGTGCATACGGGGTCGTCGAGCAGGACGATACGGGGCGCATCTTGCGTTTTGTGGAGAAGCCCCGCTTGGACGAAGCCCCTTCGAGACGGATCAACGCAGGCATTTACGTCATGGAAAAAAGCGTGCTCGCAGCGATTCCGTCCGATCGGGAAGTCTCCATTGAACGTGAAACGTTTCCGCAGCTGATCCGCGAAAACATGGGTGTATTCGGCACGACCATCCAAGGGTATTGGGCGGATATGGGCACGAAAGATCGATACCGCCAAGTTCACTGGGATCTCTTGAACGGTGCCGGGCGGATCCGGATACCCGGACAAGCCCAAGATCAAGGCATCTGGATCGGCAAAGGCTGCAAAATCGGAGCCGGCGTCCTCCTCGTTCCTCCGGTGTTAATCGGAGATCACGTAAAAATCGGTGCACGGGCCGTCATCGGACCTCATGTGGTGCTCGGTGACAAGTGCTCGATCGGCCCGAACGTCCGTTTATCAGAAACGATCCTGTGGGACGGCTGCCGGGTAAACGAGGGAGCGTACTTAAACAACTGCATTTTCGGATACGGGCTGGAGCTCGGTCCAAGACATATTTTGCATGAAGCCGTGATGAACCGATTGGGAGTGATGCAAGCATGACGCGTGTAGCTTATGTCAGCACTTACGTTCCGAAAAAATGCGGCCTGGCCACATTTACCTATCATTTGCGGCAGGCGGTCCACGCAGCCAAAGAGTGGAGAGTGAAGGATCCCGTTATCGTGCTCCACGACGGGGAAACGGACGGATCAAGGGATCCGCTGCTGTGGCTGCTCCGGCGCGACAGCGAAAAAGATTATGGGAAAATGGCGCACAAAATCAACCACTCCGATATCGAGGTCGTTTCGCTGCAGCACGAGTTCGGGATATTCGGCGGGGAAGCTGGTCGGCATATATTGCATTTCATCCGCGAGCTGAAAAAACCGCTGGTGACTACGTTTCACACCGTGTTTGAGCATCCCCGCGAGCCTTATGCGAGCATCCAGCGGGAAATTGCCGAACGAAGCGCCCGCATCGTGGTCATGAACCGCAAAGCGATTTCGTATTTGCATCGTTCGTTTGGCATTCCGGAGGACAACATCGTCTTCATTCCGCACGGTACGCCCGAACCCGACGCGGAGCGCCGCCTAACGTTCCGCGAGCAGCTCGGCTGGGCTGACCGGAAGGTGCTGATGACGTTCGGCCTTTTGGGCCGCGGCAAAGGGATCGAACTGATCCTGAAGGTGTTGCCGGAAGTGGTAAAAAAAGTGCCAAACGTATTATATGCCATCGTCGGCCAGACCCACCCGGAAGTCAAAAAATGGGAAGGGGAGAAATACCGCGAAGAGCTGAAGGCGATGATCGAGGAGAACGGCATCGGGGAAAACGTCGTCATGATCGACCGCTACATGGAGGAAAACGATCTGGTCCGCCATATCACTGCCTGCGACGTTTACGTGACGCCGTATCCGGGGCTGGAGCAGATTACCAGCGGTACGCTGGCCTATGCGGTCGGCCTGGGGCGTCCGGTGTTGTCGACCCCGTACTGTTATGCGCAAGATTTGCTTGCCGATGAACCGGGTCTGCTGATCCCGGCGGAAGACGAGGCATTATGGCGGGAACGGATCGTGTCGCTGCTGACCAACGAGGTGATGCTGCAAGATGTCGTCCGGAAAATGAAGCGGCTGGGCCAAACGATGCATTGGCCGAACGTCGGACATGAATATCTCCGTTTGTTGACCGAGGTGGGAAGACATGGAAAGGCCATCCGTTCGGTTTGACCATCTTGAAAAAATGACGGACGACACGGGGATCCTTGAGCATGGATTAGGTTCGATTCCCCGGCGCAACGAAGGGTACAGCACGGACGACCAAGCCCGGGCGTTATGGGTTTGCCTGGAATGGTCCGGCAGCTGCGGCAAGGAAGACCAAAAAAGGCTCGAGCGGTTAGCCGAAACCTACATCGCTTTTTTGCTGTGGGCGCAAAAGGAAGACGGGCATTTTCACAACAATTTTGCCTACGACCGCAGCAAGGAGCCGGAAACGCCTTCCGACGATTGCCTTGGACGCTGCCTATGGGCATGTGCCCGGGCGATGGCCGCAAAGCCTTCGCCGTCCTTCGCTTTTGCGGCGGAATCGATTTTCCGCAAAGCGCTGGGGCAGGCCCACCACATGCGTTACCCGCGCGGATGGGCTTACGCACTCGCGGCGTTCGGCTTGCTGCAGCGTACCGGCTACGATGTCGACTTGACCGACCGGATCAGGGAAACCGCAGAGCGCCTTGCCGGCCTTTATCACCGGCATTCGGCTCCGGATTGGTCATGGTACGAACCCGAAATCACTTACAGCAACGCCCTGCTGCCTTGGGGCATGCTGTGGGCCTATGAAATATTAAAACGTACGGATATGCTCGATATCGCTTTAAGCTCCCTCGATTTCCTGATCGGTTTGTCGCAAAACGACGCGGGGCAAATCCGGCCGATCGGAAGCAAGGGCTGGTGCCGTCCGGGTGACCGGGCCTTGTGGGACCAGCAGCCGATCGATGTCATGAAGTTGGCGTTAGCCGCAGCCAAAGCCTATGAGCTGACGAAAATGCCAAAATACGAATCGATCGTGGCGAAATGCCGCGATTGGTTTTACGGCGGCAACGATCTCGGAGCACCCATGGTTCACGAGAAGGACGGCAGCTGCTGCGACGGTTTGAACGCGGACGGCCCCAATGTAAACTGCGGGGCGGAGGCCGTCGTCTCTTACTTGCTGACCGAGGCTATATACGAAAAAACGATAAACCAGCAAGCGCAACTCGCCATCATCCAATAAACGACAACCAAAAAGAGGTGGATTAACGATGCCTTTAACCCAAGAACTGCAGGAGAAGGGGATGCCAACCCGGGATGGGGGAACCTCCATCCCCTCCCATGTATTCCGTGAATACGATATTCGCGGCAAAGCGTATGAAGACATTGACCTCCCTTTTTGTTATTGGCTGGGGAGAGCTTTTGGCGAAACCTTGAAGTCGGCCGGCCGGAACACGGCCATCGTCGGCCATGACAACCGCAAATCCTCCCCGGAGTTCCATCGGGCGCTGACCGCCGGCTTGCGGCAAGCCGGATGCACAGCGGTCGATATCGGCGAAGTGACGACGCCGATGTTCTACTTTGCGATGCATCACTATAAAGAGCCCAGCGGCATCATGATTACGGCCAGCCATAACCCCGGCGACGAAAACGGATTTAAAATCGCCATGGACTATACGACGATCTACGGTGAAGAAATCCAGAAGCTGCGCAGCCGCATGCTTGGTTTGGCGGCCGAAGGCAAGCTGCCTTCCGGCTTCGATGATGCCGAAGAAGGTTTGCGCCGCGAAAGCGTGGAGGAGCCTTACCTGGACATGCTGGCAGACAAAATCCGGCTGGACGGCCGGAAGCTTAAGGTGGTTGTCGATTGCGGCAACGGCACGCCGTCGCCGTTCGCTCCCAAGGCGCTGCGGCGTTGGGGCTGCGAAGTGATCGAGCTGTACTGCAAGTCGGATCCGGATTTTCCGAATCATCATCCCGACCCGGTAGAGCCGAAAAATTTGCGGGATTTGATCGACGCCGTGAAAAAGGAAAAGGCCGACGTCGGCATCGCCTTCGATGGGGACGGCGACCGCCTTGGCGTGGTGGACGAACAGGGCGGCATTTTATGGGGCGATCAGCTGATGATCCAGTTCTGGCGCGAAATTTTGCCGAAATACCCGGGCTGCAAGGCGCTGGTGGAAGTCAAATGCTCGAAAGCGCTGGTCGAGGAGATCGAGAAGCTGGGCGGCGAGCCGATTTTTCATCGCACCGGGCATTCCCATATTAAAGCGAGCATGCGCAAAATGGACGTTCCGTTTACGGGCGAAATGTCCGGTCATTTATTTTTCCGCGACGAATACTACGGTTTCGACGACGCCCTGTATGCCGCGGGACGCCTGCTCCGCATCATGAGCCGGGATTCGCGTCCGCTGTCCGAACGATTCTCCGACGTGCCAAGGTATTGCGCCACTCCGGAAACGAGGGTGCCATGTGACGACCATGCAAAACAACAGATCATTCAACAGGTGAAAAGTTATTTTCAAGGGACGCGCGAGCTGATTGACGTCGACGGCGTACGCGTGCTGTTCCCGAACGGCTGGGGCCTGGTACGCAGCTCGAACACCCAGCCGATCCTGGTGCTTCGGGCGGAGGCCGATACCGAGGCAGACTTAGCCGAAGTCAAAGATCATTTGGAACAAGCGCTTCACGAGGCTGCACCGGGATTGCAAATTCAATGGTAACAATAAAAAAGCTCCTGCGGCGATTATGCCGGGGAGCTTTTTGATCGTTGAAAAGAAATGGGGGATAAAAAAACAAGGGAAGCACCGACTGTCGCGAACGGCCTATTTTGTATTGCAGGAAACCATGCCCTCTGTCGATTTCGATTTTCCAGCCCGATAAGTTATCCTAATTGGTACATAAATTAACATTTATTTAACATAAAAACGTGGCTGTTATTATGTTCCATTTGGTATCCTATTTAAAATATTGCCCGAAAGGTGAAGATGCAATGCACTATTTCGCTAGTTTCTTAATGGCCGTATTCCTCACGTCCTTATCCTATTTCTTCGGCAGCCGGCTGCTCACTCCAAGCCTTTATGCCTGGCAGGCCCTAATCATAGGCGCATCCGTCGTTTCTTTGGGCGCCCTTGCCGAGGCACTCAAATTGCCGATCGGGTTGATCGTGTTCATACCATTTCCTGTCGGCATGTTGTTGCTGTTTCTATTTTTGCAGCAGCCGTTCCGAATTTGGTTATTGACGTATCTGATTATTTTGGCGTTGTATACATTAATCCACGTCATCGCGAGCTATTTTTTCCATTTCCATTCTTTGATACCTGCCTGGAAGTTATCGTAGCACGGAGCATTTACGAGGTTTACGCGTTGCAGTATCATAAACGCATAGGAATTTGTTGTCATTCGCAAAGGAGAAGTGCCGGAAATGAAAGATCGTATCGTCGATTACTGCTTGAAGAAAAAAGGGGCGGTTCAGACCTATCCCTTCGGACCTGATCCGCTCGTCATCAAGGTGGCGGGCAAGATGTTTGCTCTCGTTTTTGACAATGGGGACCACGCAGTTGTAAACCTCAAATGCGACCCGATCATCGCCGAAAATTTGAGGGAGCAGCATGAGGCCGTCCAACCAGGGTACCACATGAACAAAACGCATTGGAACTCCGTCCATCTGGATGGATCCTTATCGGAGACGGATATATTCGACATGATCGACCATTCTTACGATTTGGTTGTCCAAAAGCTGCCGAAGAGTGTTCGGGAAACGGTAAAGTAGGATCGAGAGAACATGATTTAGGAAAATAAAAACCTAAATGGCTGCCGTGTTGGCGAGCAAAAAAAGAGCGGAAAGCGATACGTTTTCCCTCTTTTTTCTACTTTTTAAGCGATTAACCCCCCTTCGCGGGCGAGGCAGGGATCGCTCTTTTCGGCTGATCCGACGAACGGTTGAATCCGGGGCTGAAAATGAATGAAACGAGGCATCGCACAACAACGTAATAACGAAAGGAAAGCCGTACAAACATGAGGAGAGGGGAAATGCCGTTGGAGTCGTTTTGGTTGGAGTATGCATGGACACTGTTGATTCTTATTGGGTTGGAGGGTTTGTTATCGGCGGATAACGCCCTTGTCCTGGCGATCATCGCAAAGCACTTGCCTGAGAACCAAAAGAAGAAGGCCATCAATTACGGGATCGTCATGGCATTCGTTTTTCGCTTTGCCGCGCTGTTTGCGATATCGTTCATTGCGAACGTTTGGCAAATACAGGCGATCGGAGCTGCTTATCTTTTGTACCTCGGATTAAAACACATCATCCAGACCCGTTACGGCAAAATAGACCCGAAGGATCGCGAGGACGCAGAGAATGATGCTGCGGGGAAAGGCTTCTGGCCGACGGTAGGTAAAATTGCCCTTGCGGATCTTGCTTTTGCAATTGATTCCATTCTTGCTGCCGTGGCATTGGCACTGGGACTTCCGGATTCGCCGCTTTGGGATTTCGGCGGCATGGACGGAGGACAATTCATCGTTGTTGTGCTGGGCGGAATCGCCGGGCTCGTCTTGATCAAGTTCGCGGCCTCCTGGTTTATTAAGCTTCTTTCTCAACGGCCTGCACTGGAGACGACGGCATACGCCATCGTGGCGTGGGTCGGCGTCAAACTCGCTGTCATTACTTTAGCCCATGAAGATATTGACGTGCTGAATCATCATTTCCCGCATAGCACAGCCTGGACCCTTGTTTTCTATGGCGTCCTGGTTGCGATCGCTCTTCTCGGCTGGTTCGCGCCTGCGAACAAAAAACAGTCCCAGCCAGATTCATAACATCGATAAAGATCCGTTTTGGATTCATTGAAGACGCCGTTGACGCCACTTCAAAACGGTGGACCACGGGTAGTTAAAGGCAATTGCTCGACGTTGACAACCGTAACCGATTATCCTATATTTGGGCTATCGGCGAAAGAACCGCCAATGGTTCTCTGGACGCCGCGTTATCGAGGAAACGAAAAAAATACAACGATAAAGAAGTTTATGGGCATCATCGAACTCGGCTTGAGCCCAATCAAATAAACCGGTTGCATGTCTCTTTTTGCAGCCGGTTTGCGTTTGCTTCGGACAAGTTGGGCAGCTTGCTTATTTTATTTCGAAGAATGTAACTGTGAGTGGACATGACTTGGAAAGGATGTTGCATGCATGAGCGAATCGAATCAGGAGTATATCGTGATCTCGGCCGCGAGGGAAAACAATCTCAAGAACGTATCCTTGCGCATTCCCAAGCGGAAGATCACGATTTTTACCGGTGTATCGGGGTCTGGCAAGTCATCGATCGTCTTCGATACCATTGCCGCAGAATCCACGCGCTTGCTGAATGAGAACTTCAGCATGTTCGTGCGCACGTTTCTGCCCAAATATCCCCAGCCGGATGCGGATGCGATCGAGAACCTGAGTATGGCTGTGATCGTGGATCAGAAGCGGTTGGGCGGCGGTTCGCATTCCACGATGGGCACCATTACCGATATTTCTCCCATTCTCCGTCTTCTCTTTTCACGGGTAGGCCAGCCCTATGTCGGGGGAGCGAACATGTTTTCGTTTAACGATCCCCAAGGCATGTGTCCCGAATGCAACGGGATCGGCCGCAGCCTTACCGTCGACATGAGCAAAGCGGTGGACATGTCCAAATCCCTCAATGAAGGGGCTATTATGCTGCCGGGCTACACGGCAGGCGGCTGGGAATGGAACATGCTTGTGCAGTCAGGTTCCTTTGATCCAGATAAGAAACTCAGCGATTATTCGGTTGAAGACCTGGAACAGCTTCTGTATGGCAAAGCAAGGAAAGTGAAGATGGATTTCGCCGGGAAGGCAACCAATATTACGGTAGAAGGCGTCATCGAGAAGTTCACGAACAAATACATCAAACAGGACTTGAAAACCAAGTCCGAACGCACGCAGCAAACCGTCGCTCCGTTCATTTCCGAGGGTCCATGTTCAAGCTGTCACGGTGCGAGGCTTAGTCAAGCGGCGCTGGGCTGCAAGATCAACGGACATAACATAGCCGAGCTGTCCTCCATGGAGGTCGGACAACTTATCCGCGTTATTCGGGAGATTGACGACGCTGCCGCCGTGCCGATGGTCAAGTCGCTGACGGAGCGGCTGCAGCACCTGGTGGATATCGGACTGGACTACCTGACGCTGGACCGCGAGACGGATACATTGTCCGGCGGCGAATCGCAGCGCGTGAAAATGGTGAAACACCTGAGCGGAAGCCTGGTCGATGTTACGTACATTTTCGATGAACCCAGCGTTGGCTTGCATCCCCGCGATGTGCACCGCTTAAATGAATTGCTTCAGAAGCTGCGCGACAAGGGGAATACCGTGCTAGTCGTCGAGCATGATCCCGACGTCATCAAAGTGGCGGATCATATCGTTGACGTCGGTCCGTACGCCGGCAGCCGCGGCGGTACCATCGTGTATGAAGGAAGCTACCAGGGCTTGCTTGAGGCCGATACATTGACAGGTATCCATATGAAGCGGCCGCTTCAATTGAAGCAAGATTGCAGGCAGCCGTCCGGCAAGCTTTCCATCAAGGATGCCACCTTACACAACCTGCAGAACGTCAGCGTCGACATTCCGGCCGGAGTGCTGACCGTCGTTACGGGTGTGGCGGGATCGGGCAAAAGCTCGCTGATTAACGAAGTATTCCTCAGCCAGCATCCGGAGGCAATCGTCATCGACCAATCGGCGGTAGGTGTATCGACGCGTTCGAATCCTGCGACCTATACGGGCATCCTGGATGATGTGCGGAAGGCTTTTGCTTCCGCGAACAAGGTGAGCCCAAGCTTGTTCAGCTTCAACTCCAAGGGAGCTTGCGAACACTGCCAAGGGCTGGGCGTTGTGTACTTGGACCTTTCATTCTTTGAAAGCGTGGAGATGCCGTGCGAAGCATGCGGAGGAAAACGATTTAAGGAAGAGGTGCTCGCATACAAGCTGAACGGCAAGTCCATCGCAGATGTGCTGGAGATGACGGTGGAACAGGCTTTGGAATTTTTCCAGCTGAAAGAGGTCGTCCGCAAGCTGCAGGCGATGAGCGATGTAGGTTTGAACTATATTACGCTCGGCCAGCCGCTCAGCACGCTATCAGGCGGAGAATGCCAGCGTATCAAGCTTGCAAGCGAGCTGCATAAAAAGGGCAGCATCTATGTAATGGACGAGCCGACGACGGGCCTGCATATGTCGGATATCGGACACCTGCTGGAGATCATGAACCGACTCGTGGATGCCGGCAATACGGTGATCGTCATCGAGCACAATCTCGAAGTGATCAGCCAGGCGGATTGGATCATCGATATGGGACCGGACGGAGGCAGCAAGGGCGGTCAAGTGGTCTTCGAAGGGACGCCTTCGCAGATTGTCCATGCGGAGCAGTCGATCACGGGAAGATATTTACGGCAATGATTGTCATGGAATTAAACAGCTGTCCCGAATAAACACATATCATGGTTGAAAGTAAGAAACGTGTCGCAGGACAAGAACATAGATCGATATAAAGTCGCGAATATCGCGGCTTTTATATTTTTTTCCTGTGTTAGGCCCGGACTGACGGCATGGCACTCGGCATCTTTTCGAGGAGACGGCAGCGTTGGATGAATGTAGTCGGGAGATGCTGCCGCGTTCCCGTTTATATATGGTCATGCAGAGCCCGATAAATTTTATTGATTTCCGGTGAACGATTTCGCGAACCTCTTCGTATTATGGGTGATTGCATGGGTCGCGTACGGACTGATGCAATCAAATGGGCGGCATGAATCCAAAGGAAAGGAGCAGGGACTGCGGTTGGATGAACTCAAGCAAATCGAACGGGCGCAGCGCGGGGATAGTCAGGCGATGGCGCAGCTGCTGCAGGCCCACTACTCCTTTTTAATGAAATATCTCGTCAAAATGACGATGAACCCGGCGATGGCCGAGGACTTGGCGCAGGAAACGATGCTGAGGTGCATCGAGAAGATTCATTTATATAACGGAAAATCCAAATTTTCTTCCTGGCTGATCACGCTGGCGACGCGGATCTATATCGATCAGATGCGCCGTACCAGGGTCGAGAAGCACTGGAAGGATCAGGAGCAGGCCCTACGCCGGACGGAGTGGCAGCTGAAAGCAAGGCGGGAGGAATGGACCGATGCGATACAAGCCCTCTCCAGGCTCGGCTACGAATGGCGGCTGCCGATTTTGCTTAAGCATTTTTACGGCTATGCCTATGATGAAATCGCCGACATGATGGACATTCCGCCAGGGACGGTGAAATCTAGAATCCATCACGGGTTGCAGCAGGTACGAAAGGAGTTGACGACGGATGAAGTGGAACAAGGAAGAGCGGGAGAGGTCCGCTGATCTAAACAAGCAGGAGCAAGCGCATGCCGAAATCGTTCATGAAGAACCATTTGCGGAGGACCAGGCTCTGATCGCGCAGCTGATGCAAGGGTTCGAGCAGATGGAACTGGCGATCCGCCAGCCTGAACCGCCGCCGTTGCACGAACTGGAACGTTTTGTTGCAGTAGAGCAGCGGAAGCTCCGCAGACGCGCGGGACTGGAGGTTGCGCTGTTTTTGATCATGGCCCTGGCCATCATCGGCGGCAACATGCTTTTGGCGTCCATGAACATCGTCGTGTTTGCGGTTATCCAGGGGCTGGTCTTCGTCGGCGCGATCGCGTTTGCTTTTCGCTTTTTCTATCATTCGAAGAAGAAGGTGAAGTCCGGACATGCCTAAAACGAATCCCGAATCGGTACCTTTATGGGCAGTCGTACTGATCGCCTGCATTTTGCTGATTCAAAGCCTGTTCCTCTTCATCCATTCGCGCCGCCACACGAAATACTACTGGATATGGGGGATCGTCGGGCTGATCCAGTTCCCTGGACCGCTCGTTGCCTATTGGCTCGTTCATATTTACTGGCCCTTGCGAAAAGAGCGTCTAAAGAACCGTAAACATCAAAATGGATCAAATGAATAAAGGGGGAAACGACCATGGATGCGATGAATACGGGCATACCTTGGAGTTTGATCGCGCCATTGATCGGCTTGCAGCTGATTTTAGCTGTGGTTGGTTTGATATCCTTATATAAAGCGGAGGCGACGCGCGGGCCGAAATGGTTGTGGGTCATCATCATCGTGTGCGGAAACATTCTGGGTTCGGTCGCTTACTTTGTCATCGGAAGGAAGGATGCCTCATGACACGGGAGCTGCTCCAGGTAAAGGGATTATCCAAGCGCTTTAAGGATCGCGAAGTCGTTAAAGGGATTTCGTTCAGCATTGCCGAAGGCAGCTGCGCTGCCCTGATCGGCCCGAACGGTGCCGGAAAAACGACGACGATCAGCATGCTGGCGGGGCTGCTTCAACCGTCAGGTGGTTCGGCCATGCTGCTGGCGGAAGGAAGACCGGTCGCCGACCCCCGGCCTTTCATCGGATATTTGCCGCAAATGCCCGTGTTTTATCCTTGGATGACCGGGGCTGAATTTTTGCTTTACTCCGGGGAGCTGGCCGGGCTGACAAGATGCGAAGCCAAACGGGAGACCGGAAAGTGGCTGGACGCCGTAGGCCTTCGGGATGCGGGCAAACGCAGGATCGGTGGTTACTCCGGCGGCATGAAGCAGCGGTTAGGGCTAGCCCAGGCGCTCATCCACCGCCCGAGGCTGCTTATTCTGGATGAACCGGTATCGGCGCTCGATCCTGCAGGTCGCAAGGATGTGCTGACTCTGCTCCAACGTATTCGTCTTGAAACGACAGTCCTCTTTTCAACGCATGTGCTGCATGATGCCGAAGAGATTTGTGATGAAATTCTCATGATGCGCGAAGGCAAAATTGTTTTGCAGGGAAGTCTCGATCACTTGCGCCGAACTTACAGCGAACCGGTGATTCGGCTGGAAGTCGGTGGAGATGAGGTTTCGAGGGCATGGCTTGCAGCGGCGGGGGGCAAGGACTTCGTCATGCATTCAGAAATATCCGGCGGACGGGCGAAGCTTAGGGTCGCGGACGTCGAGCGGGCTGCGCTTGAACTGATGGCCGATGCCGTGTCCCGACGGGTGACGATTCGTACGCTCGAAGCGGGCCAAAGCACGCTCGAAGACTTGTTCCTGAAGGCGGTGCGATCATGATGCAGTTCAAGTTGTTTTTCCGCAAAGAGATGCTGGAGATGGGACGCAGCTATAAATGGCTGTGGGTGCCGCTCGTCTTCTTGATGCTGGGGGTCATGCAGCCGGTGATGATGCGTTTTATGCCGGAAATTTTGAAGTCCGCGGGAAACATGCCCAAAGGCATGACGATCACGATGGCCCCTCCTTCGGGGGCGGAGGTGCTGGCGCAAACGCTAGGTCAGTACAGCTCGATAGGGATCTTGATCTTGGTATTGTCGGTCATGACAATGATTTCCGGGGAGCGGCAAAGCGGCGTTTCACAAATGATCTTTGCAAAGCCGGTGTCGTACGTGTCCTACGCTGCGGCCAAGTGGGCAAGCATGTTGTCCCTCGTCACCGCCTCGTTTGCGCTCGGCTATGGAGGCGCCTGGTATTATACCGTCCAGATGATCGGCACCGTTGAGGCCGGTGCGGTTGTTAAAGCTGGACTTTTCTATTTGCTGTGGCTCTGGTTTGCGGGAGCGTTGACGCTGCTCGTGAGTTCGCTTCTGGATTCCGCGCCAGGTATAGCTTTTGTTAGCCTGGGGGCGGCGCTGCTGCTGTCCGTGGCGTCGGGATGGCTGCCGAGGTATACGGTTTATAGCCCGGGTTCCCTGCCGCAAATTTCGGCGCAATGGCTGGAGCCCGCGGGCGAAGCGAAGGGCGCCGTTGGCGCGGCCCTTCTGTGCCTGGCGTGTATCTTCATTTTTTTTGCAGCCGCGGTTTATCGAATGAAGTTTAGGAATCCAAAAGGATAAATTTCCTCACTATGCTTCTTGCCGAACGATCTAAGAGACAAGTCTTTCCATCAGGCCGGGTTTATAGTATGCTTGCGGTATAAGGGAGGAGAGGGATTATATGGTGAAACAACTGATCGTCGGAGACATCATGAATGAGTTGGCTTCGACGCGCCGCGTCCTGGAACGTTTGCCTGAGGAGCACATGTCCTGGAAGCCGCATGCCAAGTCGATGACGCTTAGCGGACTGGCTACGCACCTGATCAACCTGCTCAACTGGCAAGTCGCGATTTTTCTCTACCCGGAATTCGACCTGTCGACCGTGCCGCTTCGGCGGGAAGCTTTGGAAAGACGCGAAGATCTGTTGGAAGAGTTTGACGGGAATGTGGCCAAGCTTGAAAAGCTGTTGGACGAATGCGACGAGAAATCGCTTGGAGAAGAATGGACACTGCGGAACGGTGACCACATTATCCTTCGCCAGCCGCGGGCGATCGCGCTTCGCACCTTCGGAATAAGCCACATGGTCCACCATCGTGCGCAGCTCGGCGTTTATTTGCGGCTGCTGGACATCCCGGTGCCTGGGGTCTACGGTCCATCGGCCGACGACCAAGGAAATTAACGATAAATTTTTACCGCATGATTGCCGCGACTAATCGCGGTATTTTTTTATTAGTGGCTTTAGCCAGTTGAGCTCGCGAAGCGTGCGAAACATAAAACCACCCGCTATGCGGGTGGAGGGATCGAGGGTTTGACCAACAAGACCATTCCGATAAAATTGAGATGTTCAGGCTCAATAATGAAAGGAATGGTCTTAGATGGCAAACAAGAGCTATAGTTTAGCTCACACGAAGTGGATGTGCAAGTACCACATTGTGTTCACCCCGAAGTATAGACGGAAAGAGATTTATAATCAAGTGAGGAAAGACTTAATCGAAATATTCAAACGGTTATGTAAATACAAGGGAGTGGAGATAATCGAAGGCCACATGATGCCCGATCATGTACATATGTTGGTAGCAATTCCCCCAAAAATCTCAGTATCATCATTTATGGGATACCTGAAGGGAAAAAGCTCACTCATGATATTCGAGAAGCATGCTAGCTTGAAGTATAAATATGGCAATCGAAAATTTTGGGCGGAGGGATACTACGTCAGCACAGTGGGCTTGAATGAAGCAACCGTGGCAAAATATATCCGTGAGCAAGAAGCACACGACCAAGCAATTGATAAACTGAGTGTGAAAGAGTATGAAGACCCATTCAGCAAAAACAGTAGCAAGAAGAAGTAAACCAGTTTAACTGGTAAGTGAAAGTGACAAATTACACTGAGCCTGAACAATTTTATTGTCAGGCTAGCGTCTTTAGGCGCAGTTTGGCAACAAGGGGTTATACCCCAAGAGCAAACCACCCGTTTGACGGGTGGTTCTGATTTTTTTCAGAGAGGGTCTTCATGTTTGACGGAGGGATTCAGCCGGTACTTTCAATGACGAGAGCTGCGTAATCATGATTTGATTGGTTTTGAAAGGAGAGGATGGCAGTGCGCTATATGGGCGACAAAGATTTTTGGGATCATAAGTTTACGGAGCGGGACGATCGGTTGATGGGGCCGGAAAAAATGATTTTGGAGAATAGTCCGTTTTTTCAAAAGGGAACTTTGCTGGATCTGGCCTGTGGGGATGGCAGGAATGCGCTGTATTTTCTGAAGCAGGGCTTTGAAGTAACCGGCATCGATTTCAGTCGCAAGGCGCTGGACCGTTTAAGGCGGTTTGCTGCCGAACACCACTACGCTGTGCGGACGCAGGAATTGGACCTGTCCCATCCGGATTGTTTGAAGGAAGTAGGGATATACGACAATATCGTCGTTAATCATTACAGGCTGGGGAAGGAACACCTGGGCAGAATTCATCTCAACCTTGCAAGCGGAGGGCTGCTTTTCGTTTGCGGATTCGGTCATAAACATAAGGAGGATCCGTTCATACGAGAGGAAGATTTGATCATGCCGTCTGATTTTGACCATATCGATCCTTCGCTCAAGCGGATTCGTTACATGGAAGAGGAAGACCAAAGAGGTTTTCTTGTCGCTTATTTATATCGCAAAACATCCTAGGGAGAGCATGCGAAGGAATTCCATATACTGCAGATTTTCGGGATAGGTTTGCGACATGCCTCGAGTTGATCCCGTAGCGCCGCCACCATAAAAACCCGTGTTCCCTGAAACTATTATTTCCTGAACATCTATACGATTTGTCGCCAAGTTACATAGAATATAGCAAATCTATCAACAAAAAAGTGGTGACGAACGTGAAGATAGAGGACATGAAAGGCGCTTATGACGTTATCATCGGCTTGGGAAGCTGGTGCGGGCCGTCCATTTATTTGTCGCGGTATCAGCTGCGGCGATTCTCCTTTCCGCTAGATTGGATGATATCGAATTCGGCCGCGGACGTAACCCGGTTGTTAAAAAATCGTTTCGAAGGTTTTATGGAGCTCGGACAGCTCCGGAAGATTGACGGAACTTCGGCCGTTTTGGAAGAGGGCGTCGCAGTGCTTCAAGAAGGCGGGACATACCAAAGCGCCCATTTTATTCTGGATACGCGTTACAACGTTATATCCGTCCATGATTTCCCTGTCATCCCCAACCAGGATTGGACGGCCGCCTATGGTGCGTACAGCGAAAAGCTTGCCCATCGAATCGAAAGGTTTTTGCATGTGCTCGGTCACAGCCGTTCCGTTCTGTTCATCAGGTGGGGAGAGATCGGGGAGGAGGAAGCCTTGGAGCTTCATGCTGCTTTGTCCTCATTGACGCCGGGCAGATGCAGAATTATATTCTTGCAGACCGTGTCCGGGTTGCAGTCGATCCGGGAGGTCGATTGGAAACGGAATGATATCGGCACGCTGCAGGTCCCCCTCGAGCAGCCCTATCATGAAGCAGCATGGAGTTATGCCATGAACGGTTTAACATTAACCGGATATTGGTAGTGATTCTAACGAGTCGATATTCCCCCATAAAAATGAAGCAGCAGCCGTCCGGGACTTGAGAAAACAGTCTTAGACCGCTGCTGTTTCTATCCATAGAACGCGGAAGGTGGCGACGTACAGGAGGCATGGATTCGCCTTAACCGCTCAAGCCACGGCGAAGCCGAAAATATGGGAGGATGGATGTGGTTTTTAGAGAAATTGACAATTAAATTTCCAGCATGAATCCTGATTTCCTATGCTATAATATAAATGGTTTATTTTGGTAATATAGGGAGGGAGAAGGATGGACAAGCAAAAACATGCCTCTGGCATGCCCATCAACCAGGACAAGGGGAAAAAAATGCGAACCGCATCCGTAGCGAAGAAGGTGGCCGCAGGCACACTCGGTTTAAGTCTGCTGCAGGTGCCTTTGTTGGTGTCGGCGGCTTCCGGCGTAAGCCTTGTAGAGAAAGCAGCAGCGCCGCAAGCAACCCAAAGCAGCGGTTCGGACGCATCCAAAGGGCAAGGTCCGGCCGATGCCAAGATTACGAAAGCCCAAGCGGAGGCGCGGACAAGAACGTTGTTTCCAATTTTGAAGGAGGCGAGGCTGGAGAGAATTACTTATGGGGAGCAGAATGTGTTCCCGCCCAATACGAAAAAGATCTGGGTACTGAACTGGTCGATTCAAAAGGGAAACAACTCGTCGGGCTTCAGTACCGAAGTGGACGCCATGACGGGAGACATCCTGAGTTTCTATTATCCTTCCATGTGGCCAGATGAAAGTTCCAACACGGCTTATTACCCTCCGGCGGTATCCAAACAGGAAGCGGAAAAGATTGCCGAGACGTTTATCGCTAAAGCGGCTCCCTCGATCAAAGCCGGAACGTTCAAGCCTTCGACCGAATTCGGTTTTTCGTCCAACCAAGCATTGTTCGGTCCGGTTCGGTATAGCTTTGGGTATTCGGTGGACGTCAACGGACTTCCGGCCGATAATGAGTTCGTGAGCGTTGAAGTGGATGGAAACGGGAATATCGTCCGTTTTAACCGAAGCGCTTACCAAGGCGATTATCCATCCGCCAAAGCCGCTATCAGCAAAGAGGAAGCGGAGAAGCGTCTTGAGCAAGGCTTGTCCGTAGAACTTGCTTACATATCGTCGACGCCGCTTTTTAATACGTCCTCTAAACGAGAATGGAAAATCGGCTACATTCCGGACCGGACTTTGGTGCCTACGGATGCCAATTCCGGCAAGGGGATCGATACGATTTGGGGAAAAGATCTGGATAAAGCCAATCAAGCGGTTCGTTATACCGCATTAAAGCCTTCCAATAAAGCGTTCACCCCGCATAAAGGTGGACAGTTGACTGCGGACCAAGCGCTGAAGCTTGTGCGGGAAATCGCCCCCGGCTCGGAATATCAACTCCAATCCAGCTTAGGGAACTATTGGTACGGGAACAAGCAGGTTTGGAATTTGAACTGGAACAAACGAACTCCCGGAATATACCAGGAAAGCAATAAAAGCGCAGTCGTGGATGCCGAGACGGGGCAGCTGCTCTCCTATAACGAGTTCCAACATCCCGGAAGCGGGCCGGCCAAAGCCTCCGCTCCTGCCGTGACGGCAGCCCAGGCTCAAACCAAGGCGATCGAGCTGGTGCTCGCCCATTATCCGAATGCCGCGGAAGACCTGAAACTGTCGGATGCTCAAACGTTGAACCCGTCCTCCTCAAAGACAGTTTATCAATTTGTGTTCCAACGTTTTTATAAGGATTTGCCCGTCTACGGAAGCACGGTAAGCGTCTCGATCGACGGCGGCGGCAATTTGCTTAGCTACAATGCGGACAATGCCCCCTCCGACGCGGATCTCAAAGCGATGGATGGGTTAACAGCTAAAGTCAGCCCGAAAGAAGCGCAGGAGCGTCTGCTGAACGAACTCGGCGTGGAGCTGCGGTACATCAGCAGCGGCGGCTACTCCGTGGATAACACGTATGTGGAGCCTAAAGTTCGGCTGGCGTATGTTCCAACGTTCCATAACAACAGAAACCTCGGTTATGTCGATGGGGTCACGGGCAAAGCGGAAGCCTTTTTTCAGCTGCCCGATCCGAACAAAGGACCTAGCCCCGAGCTTCCAAGCGATGCGGTGAACCACGCGGCTAGCAAGGATCTGGCCACGCTCCTTGAATATCGGGTCCTGTCTCCGGCGGAAGACGGCCTGCTGCATCCCGATGCGGAGGTGACCTTGGGCGATTGGATCCAGATGATCGCTAAAGGGCTTTATCCCGACCAGAGCTATTACGGGGGCCGCATCCAGCAGCCGCTTTATGCCGATGTTCCGGCGGACAGCCCGATCGCTCAAGCGGTGCAGCTGTTTGCGGATAAAGGGTGGTTGGGCGACGTGAAATCTTCCGAACTGCATCCGGAGCAAAAGTTGACCCGTGAAGCGGCAGCCTCCAGCCTGACCACGGTTCTGCATTACAACCGTTTGTCCAAGTTCTTCCAGCAGGATGCGCAGGCGTTGTCCCTCTCGGACGCAAGTGCCATCAAGGACAAAGGAGCCGTCGCGCTTATGCTGAAACTTGGCCTGATGGAAGCGCCAGGCGGGAAATTCGACCCTGCGAAGCCGGTCACGCGGGCGGAAGCGGCGACCATCCTGGTACGGCTGGCACATCTGCAAGGAAACGTGGATACGCCGCTTAATCAAAGATAATATGATCCTCTAGAGAATACCTAAGGAACGCCGTTTTCGGAAGCGGGGAATCCCGATCCCGTGAGAACCGCAGTCACTTTGACTGCGGTTCTGTGCTGTCAATATCCCTATTCGTCTTCAAACATCCACCGATTTTAGTTCGCAGCCGATGGATGTTTTCTTTTTCTTTTCTAATAACGCCGGCGGCGATAGAATATAGGAATAAGAGACTTACCGACGGGTCCGTTACGGACAACCTGAAATTGGGGGTGCGCCATGCCGTTTTTCAAACGTCCCAAATTGAACATTTACTTGAGGCTGGTCTTCACTTTTCTGTTTATCGTCGCTCCGCTTTACGCTGTCAGCGCCCAGATGAACCGCGTTGGGGAAAAGTCCGTAAAGGAGGAAATCTCCGGCTCCATGCTGGCTAAAGTGCATTTCTACATGGCTTCGTTGGATCTGGATTTCGGCAAAATGATCAGGCTGGGCAGAGAATATATTACGGATGACGATATCGGTAAACTCAGCGTAGCAGCTTCCGTTATGCCTGATTTCGAAAAAACGAAAGCGATGCTGCGCTTGCAGAAGCAGATGCTGCTCCTCAAGGCTTCCAGCAGCTATATTGCCAACGCCAGCATTCACATCTCAAGGCTGGACCGGACGATCTCCTCCAACAACGGGGTGGACGCGACCCCAGAGGAAGAATTCCAAGCGCTCAGCGCATCGAAACAACGCGGCTATTCGCCGCTCATCGCCTGGAACGGCCGTTTGTTTATCAGCCTGCCGTACCCGGAATATATCCTTTCCGAAGAAAAGCCTTCTTACCTCGTCGATATAGAAATCAATCAAAAGGAAATCGCCAAGGCCTTGGGGGACATGATCGACAACACGCAGGGCGGTGCTCTTCTGATCGACGATCGCAACCAATGGAGCATCTCGAGCCTGCATCGCCCGGAAACGGAAACGGCGCTGCGCGAATGGGTTTCCGGCCAAATCAGGTCGGGAGCCCCGAAGGGGGTCGAGACCATTCGGATTGGCGCGAAAAACTACTTTATCGGTTATGAACATTCCGCCTCCATGGGGGCCGTCCTTCTGACCTATTTGCCTCAGGATAGCGTGCTGGGGCCTTTGAGCACATACCGGAATTGGTTTCGCTTTTTTTCGGTCCTCTCCATCTTTATCATCGCTTATTTTTCCTATGTCATTTATCGCTTGATTCACCGACCGCTGCGAACTTTGGTACGAGCCTTCCGCTCGGTCGAACACGGGAATTTCAACCATGTGGTTTCCTCCCGCTTTAAGGATGAATTTTCATACCTGTACATCCAATTCAATGCCATGATCGACCATATACGCGTGTTGATCCATGAAGTGTATGAGCAGAAATACCGGGCTAAGGTGTCGGAATTCAGGCAGCTGCAGTCCCAGATTAATCCGCATTTTCTTTACAACAGTTTTTATACCCTTTCACGCATCGCGAAAAACGAAGATTACGAAGGGGTAACCACGTTCGCTCAATATTTGGGGCAATACTTCCAATTCGTTACCCGCGACGGCGCCGGCGAAGTAACGCTGGAGGCGGAGTGGATGTTCGCCAAAACGTATATCGATATTCAAGCATTCCGTTTCTCGAACCGAATTACCGTACGAGTGGACGATCTGCCGTCGGCATACAAAAAACGGGAAGTTCCCAGACTGATTCTCCAGCCGCTCATCGAGAACGCATATAACCATGGGCTGGCGAACAAGAAAAAGAACGGTGAAATCGCCATCACCTTCGAAGCTTCCGGGAACCAGCTGATGATCGTCGTGGAGGATAACGGCGAAGAATTGACGGATGATCGTTTAAAAGACATGCAATCCAAGCTGGCGTCGGAGAAAACCCCGCTCGAGACGACCGGATTGGTCAATGTGCACCGGAGGATTCAAATCCAATTCGGGGAACACTTCGGTCTTCGGTTATCAAGAGGAAGCTTGGGCGGTTTAAGGGTCGAAATGATCATTCCTTTGGAGGGTGAGGGCGGATTATGAATCGGTTGCTGATCGTTGATGACGAACCCATTATTGTCGACGGAATTTATCGGCTTTTGCAGGAAGAAGATGATTTGCACTTGGACCTGCATCGGGCTTATGGCGGAGACGAAGCCTTGGAAAAACTGAATGCTTTCCGGTTCGACATCGTGTTGTCCGATATTTGGATGCCGGGCATGTCCGGCCTTGACCTGCAAAAGCATATCAACGAGAGGTGGCCGTCCTGCAAAGTCATTTTTCTGACCGGGCATCCGGATTTCAACTATGCACAGACGGCGATAAGGAATCATTGCGTCGATTACATTCTCAAGACCGAAAGCGACGATGCGCTGCTGCGCAGCGTCCGAAAAGCCATCGAATTGCTTCATTCCGAGCGGGTGAATGCCGGATTTCTCGAAAAAGCAACGGAACAGTTTCAGTTAGCCGTACCGACGCTGCAAAGGGAGATCCTCCGAGGATTCTGCGAAGGCATCCAATCGCTAAAGTCCTTGAAACCCGAATTGCTGAGGGACTTGTCCATTCCCCTTGCGCTTCATGAGAAAGTCCTGCTGGTAATGGGACGGGTCGATTGCTGGCCTCCCCATATTACGAATGCCTCGGATAAAATGCACCTGATGTTTGCCATCCATAACATCGCGAAGGAATATTTGGCTCCTTGTGCGCTTCAATCCGTCAATGTGGAGCAAAATCGCTTCTTTTGGCTGATTCAGCCTAAGGAGGGAGCGGAGCCGGGTTCTTCGTTCCCATCGGACTGGTCCCGGACCTTGCGTTTCGTTCATGGCACCTTGGAAATGATTCAGTCGACCAGCCTGGAGCTGCTGAAGATCCCGCTTTCGTTTGCCGCCGGAAAAGAGGAAGTGGAATGGAGGGAAATCCCGGTCCGTTATCAGAAACTGCGTGCGGAGCTTGGCCGCGGGCTGGGGATCGGGCAGGAAACGATTCTTATCGAGGACCAGCAAACGGGGGAATATTCGCTGGATGAGAGCGAAATCCGGAAGCAAACCATTCGCAATGTGATTCGAAAATGGTCGGGAAACGACTATGTCTCCGATGAGGAGAAGCAGGAGATGCACAAGCTGCTGGCCAAGCTTTCCAACCTGATGGATCCTTTTTATGAGGATACGGGCTTTTTTCTGGAAGTATACTATGCCATGGCTTCCCACCTCTTGACCCAGTTGAACCGCTGGGGCGAAGATCCTGCCCCGCTGAAGGACGTGGAGGTCGACAAGCTGTCCCACTATCAGCTGCATCCCGCAAGAAAGGACGCCTTCCACTATTTGATTCAGACGGCGCTCCGGCTGATTGAAGCAAGGGATCATGAGAAGAAGGAACATACGAATCAAGTGGTGCATCGATTGAATCGTTACGTGGAGGATCACCTGGATTCCGATTTATCCTTGACGACATTGTCCGATCTCGTACATCTGAATCCCTATTATATGTCCAGACTGTATAAACAAATGACGGGAATCCATCTGCCCGATTACATTACCGATGAACGGATCAAGAAAGCCAAAGAGCTGGTGGTCGAATCCCGCCTCAAAATGCATGAAATATGCAAAAAAGTCGGATTCGAATCACCCGCTTACTTTACGCGGATCTTCAAAAAGAAAACAGGCTGTACGCCTCAAGAGTTCAGAGAAATGCATCAGTCGACCCGCAACTGATGGTTAGGGGACAATCGTGAGCTCAAGGAACCCGGTGCGAAATGCATCGGGTTTTCTTATTCAAACGATCACTGCTCGGAGTTTGGCATTGTCGTACAAATCGAGCAAGGAATGTGCAATTCTTATTATGGGAAAGGGTCAACATGTCACTTTATAATAGGGCTACGGACCTCGGAGCATCCGATCCAAGCTGCTTGTTCTGAGCTCGGCAAGCTTAGCTGGGCCGCGGATCGCGAGGGTTGAAATGCGATAACAGAAACGGGAGGGTACCCATGAAGACAGTTAAGACTATGATAGCGCTTCTTGCCGTCAGTTCCATGATCGTCGTTTCCGCTTGCGGTTCATCCACGAAAGAATCTTCCGACGCCAAGCCGAATGGCGGGCCGGATACGAATGCCGCCGAAGCCCCTGCTGGACCACTCAGCAAATACGCGACGCCTATCGAAGTGACAACGGTCAGAACCGCCGATTCTTCCATGAAATTCACCGGCGGCGATACGATCGAAAATAATGAGTGGACCCGCGCCTACAAGGATGAGCTGGGGATCCATCTGAAATATAAATGGATTGCCACCAGCGGCGATGATGCGACCCAGAAAATGAACGTCATGATTGCCTCGGGAGATCTCCCCGATATTATTCCGGTCAACGCAAATCAACTGAAACAATTGGTCGACGCCGACATGGTCGAAGATATGTCGGACGTTTATGCAAAATATGCGACTCCGCTCGCCAAAAAGTTTATGGACGGAACACAGCTCGATTCGGCCAAATTTAACGGGAAATTGATGGCCATACCGAATACGAATTCGTCCATTGACGGGGCAAACGTTCTTTGGGTACGCACCGATTGGCTTCAAAAGCTGAAGCTGCCGGAGCCCAAAACGATGGATGACGTTCTCAAAATCGCGGAAGCCTTCGCCAAACAGGACCCCGATGGAAACGGGAAAGACGACACCTTCGGCATGGGGATCAACAAAGGGATCGGCGGCGGTGGCATCATGGGACTGGGGGGCTTTTTTAACGGCTTCCATGCTTATCCGGGCGCTTGGGTCAAAGACAATTCCGGCAGCCTTGTCTACGGCTCCATCCTGCCTGAGACGAGGTCGGCACTCCTAAAACTGCAGGAAATGTACAAAAACGGATTGCTGGATAAGGAATTCGGCGTGAAGGACGGCAGCAAGACGGGCGAAGATGCCGTCGCAGGCAAAATCGGATTGTATTATGGGGCGATGTGGAACCCGATCAATCCGCTGCAGAAAGGCAAAGATTTGGATCCTAAGATGGAGTGGGGGGCATACAAAATCGTCTCCGTTGATTCTGCTCCTGCAAGACCGCAAGTCGGAAATCCCGTATTTGCCTATTATGCGGTGAAGAAGGGGGCCAAAAATCCGGAAGCGGTCATGCAAATGGTCAACCTGTTCATCGAGAAGGGATGGGGAGAAAACGCGGACTTCAGCCATTTCTTCAGCTCTCCGGATGGAATCGAACTGTTTAAGCACGCACCGTTTAATGCCTGGTCTCCCACGAAAAACCTGGACGTGCACCTGGCTGTCATCGAAAGCTTGAAGACCGGAGACACGTCCAAGCTGAACGGTGAGCAGCGGGCCACGTACGAGAAGATCAAGCAATTCAATAACGGGGACAACAAGCAATGGAACCAGGCCCGGGTGTTCGGCGAATCCAGCTCGTTTGCGGTCATCAACCAGTATCAAAAAGAGAACCTGCCGCTGATGAACGAGTTTTTCGGCGCCCCGACCAAAAGCATGGGGGACAAAAAGGCGACGCTCGACAAGATGGAGCTGGAGACGTTCACCAAGATTATTATGGGCGAGCCGATCAGCGCGTTCGATAAATTCGTCGAAGACTGGAAAAAGCTTGGCGGAAACGATATGACGAGCGAAGTCAACGAATGGGCAAAATCGGTCAAGTAATCGAAAGTGAAAATACGATGACAGAACATGATTTCTCAACCTGAAAGAAGGGCAGGCGATCAAATGACTTTCAAGAAATGGAGGCATGAATTGCCGCTGCACTTTATGCTTCTGCCGGCGCTTGCCGTCCTTGCCGTATTCAGCTATTGGCCGATGGTCGGAATTGTCATTGCGTTTCAGAAGTTTTACCCCAATAAGGGATTCTTCGGGTCGGAATGGGTCGGCCTGGACAATTTCCTTTATGTCTACCATCTCCCGGGAATATCTCAGATCCTATACAACACGATCTTTATCGCGGTCATGAAAATCATCGCAGGTCTGGTGGTCCCCCTTACGGTTGCGCTTCTCCTGAATGAGCTGGCGAGGGAGCGGATCAAACGGATGATCCAGACGCTGATCTATTTGCCCCATTTTTTGTCCTGGGTCATTTTGGGAGGCGTTCTGATCGATGTATTGTCGTTGAAAGGAATCCTCAATCAGTTGCTGGGATGGTTTGGAATCGATCCGATTTATTTTTTGGGCGACAACCACTGGTTTCCTTATGTGCTGGTCATTACGGATACGTGGAAGGATTTCGGGTTCGGCACGATCGTTTATTTAGCAGCGCTTACGGGCATCGACCAGTCGCTGTACGAAGCGGCCGAGATCGATGGGGCAAGCCGCTGGCGGCAGACGCTCAACATTACGATTCCCGGAATTTTGCCGGTCGTCGTCCTGATGACGACGCTGAGCCTGGGGAATGTGCTGAACGCCGGTTTCGACCAAGTCTTCAATCTTTACAGTCCGCAAGTATATGAAAGCGGGGATATTATCGATACGTTCGTCTACCGGATCGGATTGATCGATGCGCAATACAGCGTGGCGACGGCCGTAGGACTGTTCAAATCCGTCGTGTCGCTTCTGCTGATCTCTTCCTCTTACCTGCTGGCTTACCGGTTTGCCGGATACCGAATCTTCTGACGGGGAGGTGATCTCATGGTTCAAAAACGGGGAATAAGCCGTACCTTGTTTATTGCGATCAACTATACGTTACTTATCGCTATTTCAATCCTTTGCCTGCTGCCGCTCATTCACGTGCTTGCGGTATCGTTTAGCTCGAGCGCGGCGGCGATGGGCGGTCTGGTGAAATTATGGCCGGTACAATTTACTCCCAGCGCTTACGAATACGTGCTGAAAAAGCCTGAATTTCTGGATGCCTTATGGATTACGGTGAAACGTGTCGTGCTCGGCGTTTCCATCAGCATGTTTCTCACCATTTTGACCGCATATCCGCTGGCTAAAGAGAAATCGAAGTTCAGGTGGAGAACGCTGTATGCGTGGCTGCTTGTGCTGACCATGCTGTTCAACGGCGGCCTGATCCCTTGGTATATGACGATTAAGTCCCTAGGGCTGCTGGATTCCATTTGGGCCTTGGTGCTGCCGGGCGCCGTGCCGGTTTTCAATGTGATCCTGCTGCTGAATTTTTACAGGGGACTGCCCAAGGAATTAGAGGAATCGGCTTTCATGGACGGAGCCGGGCACTGGACGACGCTCTGGCGGATCTACGCTCCGCTGTCATTGCCGGCACTGGCTACGATCGGGCTGTTTACAATCGTCGGCCATTGGAACAGCTGGTTTGATGGTCTGATTTTGATGAATTCGCCGGAAAACTACCCGCTGCAGAGCTACTTGAGAACCATCATAGTAGGCCAAGACCTGACGATGCTGACTTCAACCGACTTGTCCCTGCTTCAGGATTTATCGGAACAAACGATAAAAACGGCACAGATTTTTCTTGGCGCATTGCCGATTATCCTGGTGTATCCGTTCCTGCAGCGCTTCTTTATCAAAGGGATCGTCATGGGCAGCGTAAAAGGATGAAGAGGGGGATGAATGCAAACATGCGCGTGCCGGATACGTGGAGAAAAAACTTCGAAAAGCCTCCGAAATTGCTGGGAACCTTATTTTGGCTGCATGGCACGGAAAGTCCCGATGAGCTCAGGAAGACGTTCGATTTGGCCGTCGGCTCCGGGATCGGGGAGCTTACGCTGGAGTCCAGGCCCCATTGGGACTATCTCGGACCGAAGTGGTGGTCGGATTTGAAACTGGTTCTGGGCTGGTGCCGGGAAGCCGGCGTAAGCGCCTATTTGTTCGACGAAAAATGGTACCCGAGCGGAGTGGCGGGCAATACGATCCAAAAGCTTGATCCGGCGTTTCGGCGTTCGTCGATGCGTCTCCAATATGTGCGTTACCGCGGACCGCTAAACCGGGTAAGCTTGATGCCTCCTTGGACGAACCGGAGCAGGTCCGTGGTGATGAGCGTCTATGCTTATCCAAAAACGGACGGGGTCATCGCTTACGATCAGGGGATCGATTTGACCGAACGGCTTCAACGTCCCGATTCTCCGCATATGCACGGGATCGTGCACGGCATTCGTTGGGACGTTCCTCCGGGAGAGTGGATCGTTTGCTTTACGGTCGAAGACAGGGCGGATAATTACATTGATCCTCTTCACCCGGGAGCCGTTCAAGCCTTCATCGACCGCGTGTATGAATCGTCGAAAACGGAAATCGGCGCATATTTCGGCCATCCGGTCCAAGGCTTTTTCTTTGACGAGCCGGCCTATTTCAATCATGAACAGGAAATCCCCTGGGGATACGACCTTCGCAATCGGTTCATTGAAGCTAGAGGGTATGACCCGATCCCTTATATGCCTGCCTTGTGGCTGAGGGAGGAAAGCAGGGGAAGCGAATTTTTCGTCTTCGATTACTATGACTTTTTGAACAAAACGTATGCCGAAACGTATTGCCGGCCGATACACGAGTGGTGCCGACATCACGGACTGAAATATATCGGGCATTGGTACGAGCACGAAGCAAGTCCGACGCACGGGGAGCGATACATGTTTCATGAACGGACCACGGAAGGGCCGGGCGATTTTTTCGAGGTTTCCCGTTATGCGGATGAAGGCGGCATCGACGTCGTATGCAATCAGATTATTCCGGGACACCGCAATCGGGATTATTGGGGACTGCCCAAGTTGGGCAGCTCCGCCGCCCATGTGTACGGCTTCAAAGACGATTTGGCCATGTCGGAGACGTTCGGGGCCTACGGCTGGCACCTCGGACTAAAAATGATGAAGTGGCTGACGGATTGGCAGGCCGTCAGAGGAATTAATCACTTCATCCTGCATGCCTTCAACCCGAAATGGCCTGATCTGGATTGCCCGCCCTATTTTTATGACGGGGGACGTAACCCGCAATGGCCGTATTTCGCGGCATATGTCCATTACGTAAATCGGCTTTCGTATTTTTTTCGCGAGGGAACCCACGTTGCGTCAATCTTGCTAGTCTATCCGGGAGCGCTGGGCCTTGCCGGCGCTTCGACTCCGATCGAGGATGTGCAGCAGGTGCTTCAGGAAAATCAATACGACTACGACCTCGTTCCGCAGCAAGAGCTGCTGCAGAACTCCAGCATCGCCGAGGGCAAACTTGGGCTTCGCAATGAGAGATACGCTGCGGTCGTTGTTCCCGGCGTAGAGATCTTGACGGAAGAACTGCTCGATAAGCTGAACGAGCTGGCTGAGCAGGGCATCCCGGTCGTATTCTTCAACCGGATGCCGACGCAGGTCGTGAACCGTAGGCGGGAAGTTTTGCCGCGGACGGCGCTCAGTGCTTCGCCGGGCTTGCATCTGGCAAGCGACGCATCGGCGCTGCCGGAGGTGCTCCGTCAATGCGGCGTTCCGGCGCAGTTGCCCTTTGCCGGTACCGGCGGGGAACATTTGCGCATCCTTCACCGAATAAGGGAAGGGCATTCCCTATGGATGGTCAGCAACGAAGATGTAGACGATGCCGTCGACGGTTGGATCTGCTTTCCGGGGGAACCGGGGGTCGACATCGTGCAGGCCTGGGAGCCGTTGACCGGTGAACGATGGATGCTGCCTTCGCCGGGCGGGAGTTCCAGGCGGGAGTTCCGCCTGCGTCTTCCTCCTTACCGTTCGTTAATGCTGATCCCGTCAGCCATGGATGACCAGGGTGACCAAGATGCATCGCACCTTCCCGTTCCGGCGGCTTATACCGAAAACGAGCGCCTGATTGGCGTAAAGGACGTTGACGGCAGCCAGATCCGGTTTGATTGGCAGGGAGGAGCAAGAAGCGGATTGTCGTCGTGGCTGCAGCTGGACCCTTCTTTTTCCGGCACCGTCGCATACGAGTGGGAAATGGATGTATCTTCGGCCGATCTGGGCGCGGCTAAGCGGATGATTCTGGATCTCGGTCAAGTGGAGGAAATAGCGGAGGTGACCGTGAATGGCGCGTCGGCCGGATGCAGCTTTGTGCCGCCATATCGTTTTGATGTCACGCTATGGCTGTTTCCCGGTATGAACCGGTTTAAAGTATGCGTCACGAACGTTGTATCGAACCGCATGAGCAAGGCCGCCGAGCTAGAGGATGCCGGACCCGATTGGAAGGAACGCCGCGAAATGTTTTCCGTTCCGAAGGAAGGCGGGCTTCTCGGACCTGTTCGGTTGGAAATCCATGACACGTTAGGAAGTGAATGCGTTGGACATCATCCGTAAGCTGGACGGGGCATTCCGACTGTCCTGTCTCGGTGCCGGGAGTTTGGACATCAAAAAGGACTGGGAGGGAAATCCATGAATCGCAAACCGGGGGACTGGAACATCGGCATTTCGTTCAGCTTAGCCAACCCGATCGACTTCAACAAAATGGCCGAATCCGGAATCCGTTGCATGGAGTTGACATGGCAGCCGCTTGATATTTTCGATCCGGAAGTCAAACGAAGATGCGATGAGGCGGTGGACGCAGCCCGTGGACTGGGCATCGAAGTTTGGTCGCTGCATATTCCGTTCGGTACCGATTGGGATCCGTCCAGCCTGGATGCGGCCACCCTGGAACAAGTCATCGCCAAAGTCCGCCGCCTGTTCGGCTACGCCGCGGATTGGGGGATTCGGACGCTTGTATTCCATCCCAGCTGGGAACCTGTGCCTGCGGAAGAACGGGCCCAAAGATTGCAGACCGCCAAGCAAACCCTCGGCCTGCTCTCCCAGGAAGCGGCCGCGAACGGGCTAAGGCTGGCAGCCGAATGTCTGCCCCGCACTTGTCTCGGACATTCAGCCAGCGAGATGGAATTTCTGACGGCAGGGAATCCGGCGCTCGGCGTATGCTGCGACGTGAACCATTTGTTTAAGGAAACACCTCAGCGGTTCATTGAGAGGCTGGGGGATCGGATCGTGACGACGCATATTTCGGATAATGACGGAACCGACGAAAAGCATTGGATGCCCGGAAAGGGCAATCTGCAGTGGCATGACATTCTGCGTGCATTTGCTGAGGCCGGCTACCAAGGACCCATGGTGCATGAAGTCAGAAACCCGGACCCGCTTGACATCGCGGCGAACTGGCATGAAATCATTAACGCAAATTCAAACCTATGAGGAGGGTTATACCATGAACATTCGAAAGCTCAATTTCAGGACGCGCCTGCTGCTGATCGTGATGACGGCGGTAACCTTTACGGTCGTGAATCACCAAGCATCCGCGGATCCCGGCCTGCACAAGGATTATTGGATTGCCGTGACGGACCAGGGATCGGAGCAGATCCGGGTTTACGATCCGGAGAAAGTGGATTGGAACCAATCCAACGCATTAAAATGGTCTTGGTCGCCCACCGAAAAAAACGGCTTCGGGGGACTGCTTCAAGGCTGGGGGCTTCCATCGGACGTGAAGCTGAGGGAAGGCAAGACCGGCGGAAAATATATGGTCGTGACCGACTCCAGAGGGCTTGCTGCTCTTGTCCCATATCCGTCGGGCAACAGCAGGGCCTGGGGGGTGATCGTTGGCGGAAACCCGCATGCAGCCGAATTGCTTCCGGACGGAAACGTAGCGGTTGCCGCGAGTGCCGGCGGTTGGGTGCGGGTTTATACGGCTTCGCAGGGAGCCGATTCATCGACGTATACGGAATTTTCGCTGCCGGGGGCGCACGGCGTGCTGTGGGACCCGGAGCAGGGCGTGCTGTGGGCGCTGGGAGATTATGATTTGGTGTCCCTGAAAGTGAAAGGAACGCCGGCGGCCCCGATTCTGGAAGAGGTTCACAGAAAGCGGCTGCCCACCAATTGGGGACATGATCTGTTTGCGGTTTATGGGGATACCGACAAGTTATGGGTCACCTCCAATACGCAGGTATATCAATACAGCAAATCGGCCGATTCCTGGTCTGAGGATTATCCGGGAGCGGGCGAAATCAATCATCATTGGGTAAAAAGCGTAGGCAACCAGCCGTCCGGCCAAGTCGTCATGACGAACCAGAAAGCGGGCACGAAATACACGTGGACAACGGATACCGTCGATCTGTATCAACCGGATGATCAACGTCTGGTTGCCGGCGGCGCGTTTTATAAAGCCCGGATCTGGAATTCGGATTACCAATAAATCTGATATGGGGAAGTTTGGATAAATTTTTCGAAGCCGCGTACATCGCGGCTTTTTTGTTTTACGATAGATCCATGCCCCTCAGGGGGACGAAACTTCTCTTCATGGCCGATTCGAGGAATCAAGCGCATTCCCTTGGCTTATGACTTTGAAAAACATGATTTTTTGCACTAAAAATGAACTTTAGGATCCTCCGGCGTCTCTTATGTATGAAAAGGGGAGAGAACATGAAAGTTAGCCATCTTGTCAAGCAGGCCAAAAAAGGCGACAAAGAAGCATTATTGCAGCTCATCATGGCCGATCAGGACGCTTATTACCGCCTCGCGTATACCTACATGGAAAACGAGCATGATGCGATGGACGCCATGGAGGACATGATCGTCACGGTGTATGAAAAGATCGATCAATTGCAAAAAGGGGAAGCATTCTATAGCTGGAGCAAGAGCATTCTTGTCAATCGGTGCAAAACGCTGCTCCGCAAAAAGAATCGATACCTTGCATTCGGAGAAGGGGAAGAGGCATCGCATTCTGCATTGACTGACGAAAATCCCTATCGCTATACGGAGTCCGAGATGGACATGCAGGTGCTTCTATCCCATCTGAACAAACGGCAGCGGGAAGCCATCGAGCTTCGTTACGTTCACGATCTTCCCTATCAGACGATTGCAGACATGACGGGCGTACCGCTTGGAACCATCAAATCGCGAATTTCTCAAGGCATGCAAAAATTGAAAGCCATGATCGGGGGTGATCGTTATGAAAACGATCGAGAAGACATTAGAGGAGTATAAGCAGGCGGTGAATAAAGTGCAGGCGCCGCCAGGCCTGGAGGAGAGGCTTCGGAATGCGCTGGAGCGCGTTCCCGCCAAAAAAAGAAATACGAGCAAAGCATGGGCATGGGCCGTCTCCACTGCAGCAGCGCTCATTCTCATGCTCGGAGTATATGAGTATCCTGCCTTCGCTTATTACGGAAGCAAATTGTTTAACGGCGCCGGTTTGAACTCGCTCAGCTTTGCCGAAGTGATGGAACAAGGATTCGGACAACAGGTAAACAAACGCACCACGCTTCCGGACGGCGCCGTTCTGACCATTCATGGCGTGATTGCTGACGATAACGTTTTCCGTTTGTATTACAACATCGATCTACCCGAAGGCATCGAATTTACCGACGATCGTATTGGACGGTACCATTTTGACAGCGTGAAGGGGTTCTTGACCGATTCGGCTCCGCTTAGAGGCGGCGGAAATCCGGGGAAAAGCAAAAGCCAATTCGCGGGATACGCTGAATTTGAGCCGGTCAGTCCCTTCTCCCGGACATTAACCGTCACTTTTAGCGAGTGGCTGGATAACGGAAAAAAGGCATCGTACCCCATTACTTTCGATTTTGAAGCGAACAAAGCGATGAAAAGCATCGTCAAAGAGGAACTTTCGGATTCCGTTAACGTCGATCAGGGAACCATCCACTACGACTACATTACGGCATCGCCGACCTCAACGATCGTGAAGGGGCATTATGAACTCGAAGCATATCCGAGATTTTCAGGGAAAACCAGGCTTTACGTGAATGGAATCGAAGTAAGATTAAATGAGGAAAAGGGACAGCATCCGGCGGACTTCCAACTGAATTTCGACCCGTTCCCAACCCGCAGCATTCAGTCCATTGAACTTGTGCTCGAAAATTTTGAAGGATACCATAAAATAAACGATCCGATCCCGCTTGGGTCGCCATCCGATCGCTCCATTAAAGTTGGGAATGAAAAATTCTGGATTCGAAGCGTCACGAAAACCGACGCGGGGTATGAGATCGTTATTGCCAGAAATCAATTCACTTTCCTGGACAAAGGCAGCTTATCCGTCCAAGCCGGGGGCAAAATCATTCCCGTTTCGTCGATTTCGGCCGAACGCCAGTGGGACTTGAATAACGGCAATATTTTATGGGAGCAGACGTATTTGTTTAACACTCGGGATAAGCCTGAATTTCTGCTGGCGGATGGATATCAATATATCAAGAACTACAAGAAGAAAATATCGATTCCAGTCGACAGGCAAAAATAAAAAGCATGGTTTTATTTGACCGTCATTGGTTCAGCCTTCCGGTTTTCCGGGAGGCTGTATGTTTTTTAGTCGGTAGAACTGAGGGAAAACCGCATATTGTTGCAAATGCAATAAAAATGGTGTAGGATGTATTCGGAAAATACGTCGATGGAGGTGCATGCATTGAAAGAAATTTTGCGTGAAATCGGAATGATCGCCCGGGCGTTGGATTCGATCAGCAATATCGAATTTAAGGCATTGGATCTTACCAAAGGCCAGTACTTGTACCTTGTCCGCATATGCGAAAACCCGGGAATCATTCAGGAGAAATTGGCCGAAATGATTAAAGTAGACCGAACGACGGCGGCTCGCGCGATTCAAAAACTCGAAATGAACGGATTTATCGAAAAAAAAGACGATGAACATAACAAAAAAATAAAAAAGCTGTTTCCGACGGCCAAAGGCAGCGACGTCTATCCTTTTATCAAACGGGAACATGACCATTCGAACGGGGTCGCGTTAGCCGGATTTACCGAAAGCGAAGCTGAAACGCTGTTTCATCTGCTCCAAAGAGTCAGAAAAAACGTAGAAACCGACTGGGAATTCGTCAAAAAAGGAAACAAAAGAAATTATTGAATAGAGATTAGGGAGATAAATACAATGACCGCCATAACAATCAAAAAATGCAGCGTCGACGATGTACAAACGCTCCAAAACATAAGCATGGAAACATTCATCGATACGTTCAAGGATCAAAATTCGCCGGAAAATATGAAAGCTTACGTGGAAAAGGCTTTTAACTTAAAGCAATTGGAAACGGAACTCTCAAACCAAGCTTCGGAATTCTATTTTATTTATGCGGATGGGGACATCGCCGGGTATTTGAAGGTAAACGCAGGCGATGCCCAATCCGAAGCCATGGGCCATGATTCGCTTGAAGTCGAGAGGATTTATGTCAGGAAGAAATTTCACAAGCAGGGACTTGGCAAATACCTAATGAATAAAGCTATTGAAATTGCCACGGAACAAAATAAAGAAAAAATTTGGCTGGGCGTCTGGGAAAAGAACAAGAACGCCATTGATTTTTACAGCAAAATGGGTTTTGTTCATACCGGAGCCCACTCGTTCTATATGGGTGATGAAGAACAAACCGATTTAATCATGACCAGGACGCTGAAATGACATTTTTAGAGAAATATAAAGCCGCAAAAAAGAAACGGCAGCAGACTAGACTGAAAAGCCATAGGCTGTCGCCGCTTCGTATATTAGTCCGAACCTCGGCTTTGTGCGTCGGCTCTTCCCGGGGGAATATTAACCCAAGAAAGCAATGGAACGTTTGACTTTCTTCGCAAATTCAATAGGATCGTCGATCGACTCCCAGTGAACATACATCAAACGCGGATTTTCGAACAACCAGTGATTGTGGACTGCCGTTACTTTAATCCCGTTTTTGCGAAGATTCGTCAACAATCGATTGACCTGACTTTGGAAAAGGGCCGTTTCCCCCAAGCAGAGCGCACGACCGGAGCTGTTCAGCGATTCAAACGAGAATAGTTGATAGCGGATCAATGGAGAGGTGGTACGTCTTCCTAAAATCGATGCTCTAATTCTCCGGTTTCTGGAGACGAAACAAACCGGGCCTTTCGTAATTTCATGCTCTGTTCCACCTAAGATCGCCGAGAATTCGTTACAGAGTTTTTTAAAGCGAGGACTTACTTTAACTTCCGCCATACGAAATCATCCTCTCATTTAAGGTATGAATGCAGCCGATCGTTAACCCAAAAATTTAATGGATTCTTTTGTTTTTCTTGCAAATGCAACAGGATTGTCAACGGATTCCCAATGCATATACATTAAGCGAGGCTGTTCTTTGAGCCAGTGATTATGAACGGCCGTTACTTTAATCCCGCGTTTGCGGAGATTCGACATCAAGCGGTTCACTTGGCTCTGATGCACGGCGGTTTCACCCAAACAAAGCGCGCGGCCGGATTTATCGAGCGACTCGAAGGAAAACATTTGCATTTGCACCAGCGGGGACCGCGTTCTTCTACCTAAAATTCTCTCACGTAGATTCGTCATCCGCGTAACAAAACAAACCGGACCTGCTTCAATTTCCGATTGCCCTCCCAATATTTTCGCGAATTGGCTGCAGAGCTTTTTGAATTGCGGGCTAACCTTTACTTGTTCTGCCATCACATGTCCTCCTTTAATCCATTTCTATGTATCCTATGATCGAAGAAGAGAATTGTATTGGACCAATCTCTTAAGTGATATGACCGAAAAAAAAGAGTTTCCATATTAATTCATATCAAAAACCTGACTTATCATCTTAAGTCAGGTTCAAAGTCTCGATATGAACACCTTCAGCACGCGCGAATCATCCTGGAACGCCAGAATTCATTCTTCGCCCCATTCCGTTCGTGTCCGCCGTTTTTTTGGAGGGTTTGTTTTTTTGTTTAATTGCCTAGCTATCGTATAGCCGATCAGATAGGCTGCGGCGGAAGTGTTTCCGTCGACCGTAAAAGGGACGATGGATGCATCCGCAACGATCAAATCTTTGACCCCGTGCACATTTCCTTTACGATCAACGACGCCTCCCTTGGATAAAGGGGCCATTCGCAGAAAGCCTTGCTGATGGTGGTTATGGTCGAAATTCTCTTTAATAAATGCTTCAAGCCTTTCATCATCATCGATCGTATCCAACGTAGGCGAGAGAAGCTGATAAGAAGGATCAATCCGTGATAGCTCAAGAGCAATATTTTTGATATATGTCCGATAGATTTGTTTTACGGCCTCCAGATCGTCCGGATCCGAAAGAAACCCTTCGTCTGCCAATACGATGTTTAGCGGATCCTTGCTTTGTATCCGGATATTCCCCTTGCTTTTAGGACGCAAATACAGAATGGCTATGGTCAATTGCCCGTTTGCACCGATGCCAACGAGTTGAACGCCCCGCTGGTCGGGAGCGTTTCCGGATGGATCCGGCAAAAAAGCTCCCCCCGTATAAAGCGCATCCGGATCAGCGGCAGGAAGGGGATCATCATTGGGATTGGTACTGAAAACGGCGAAGTTTAAAGTGTGATTTTTTAATCGTTGCCCTACGTTCGGATTATTGAAAACGACGGGGATTCCTGCTTTTTTCAACATTTTGGCCGATCCGATTCCGGACAGCATCAGCAGCTGAGGGCTGTTGATTCCTGCCGATATAATCACCTTTTTCCGAGCATTCGCACAGATGCATTGTCCATCCTTCAAAAATTCAACTCCAATGGCACGTTTGCCGGAAAAAAGAACGCGAAGAGCCGTGGTGCGGAAGAGCACGGTTAACTTACGGTTTTGGACTCCTTTGCCTGAAGCCGTCATGATATCCGAAGACAGAAAGGCTGTGGATGAGCTTTCCCTTCGGCCATCCGGTTGTTGGTATAATTGCCAGCGGGTGAATGGTCCGAGGGGAGTATCGGGATCATTATAGTCAAGTATGATGGGGTAACCTGTAGCCCGCTCGATTGCATTTGTCAATTTACGGGCCATGGAGGTGGGATTTTCAGGCGCTTGCCTGATGTCTATTCTGCCTTTATAACCGTGTGCGGCTTTGTTTGTCGTTGAACCATTGAATTTTTCCAACCGCTTGAAACGCCGCAGCGCTTTATCGGGGGACCATATGGGTCCGAGCAACCGTTCCCATTTTCGAAGTACAGCTGCCGTCGGACGGACATATTGCTCTCCGTTTATAGAGGAACCGCCTCCCAGGAGTCGGCCCGTGGTCCATTCGAATGTCCGGTCGTCAAGTCCGGTCTGAGGAACTCCCTCACCTTGCCAAAAGTAATTCGGAGAAAACTGTTCTTCGAGCTCCGGTGCAAAGGTTGAATCCTGGATCGGTTGATCTTTGTCATGATTTCCGCCCGATTCCAGTACGAGTACGGAGGTCCGTTTGTCGTCGGTAAGCGTCTTGGCGATAACGGCTCCTGCCGGACCGGTTCCTACAACGATATAATCATAGGTCAAGTTTTTTTTCATTCCCGGGCTCCTTTAATAAATGAACTGATTCAGAATATTATATTGTTCCGGTAATGGTGCCTATTTCAGGGTCGCGGCTCCGATAAAAAATCAGTTCATCTAACCGGGAAGGGGAAATGCCCAAACACGATGCGCTGGAGGCATAGTGTTTGGGGGCCGTATAGGATGGGCGAAGATTTAAGAGCAGAGGATAGTGGCGGGAGCGAAATCCGCATGATTCTCGTTCGCGGTCCTGCTTCTCGATTGTTGCAAACCTGTGGTGGATAAAAATAGATAAATAGACCCTGCAGTAATCTGCAGGGTCTTGCTATTATTGTTGTTTACCATAGAAAAGATCTTGTGATGATTACCAGCAATATGAATAAAACCAAAATGACTCCGATATTTCCTCCCCATAATCCTCCAGGACCGTAGCCCGCGCCAACGCCTCCAACGACTTCACTCATCACGTACGACCTCCTTGATATAAAATACACTGTATCATATGGATTCATTTGGATTGAGTAAGGGCAAAAAGGCAATAAAAAATCATGCCGCAAAATAGCCGTTCCTTTCGACTTTTTCTCTTGTCCAACATTTTATGCCGCATCATATTTTTTAGAGAAGGACAAAAACTGTTTCTCTAGACCCACACAAAGTTTGTAAGCTACTATTAGATTCTGGTCGTTATTTCGCCTTCACGTTCAAAGCGTCAAATGATGATTAAATATGTTTTATGGGAGCAATGAATTCGTGGTTAATGAAAACAGGCAATCATCGATTGCGATTTGGCTCAGTTTTATCAGTAACGTTGCATTAACTGCAGTCAAACTTTCAGTCGGAATTTTATTCGGCAGTCCGGTACTCGTCGCAGACGGGGTGCACAATGCAGGAGATGTCGTGGCCACCGGGGCCGCCCTCAGCTCGATGCGCGTCTCCAAGCTGCCCCCCGATGAAGATCATCCCTATGGCCATGGGAAAGCAGAAGTGGTCGGGGCGGGAATCGTAGCGATTATTTTGGCGTTCGCAGCCATCTACATGGCATACCATTCCGTTGCAATCCTTTTTGAACCGCCGCATAAGGCTACGATGATCGCCCTCCTTGCAGGTGTGTTCTCTTTGGTCCTCAAACAAATTTTATATGTATATACCATTTCGATAGGCAAGAGGTTAAAAAGTAACGGCTTGATTGCGACTGCTTATGATCATCTGGCGGATGTTTATGCATCCATTGCTGCCGTCGCAGGGATTGGATTGGCCATGATCGGCGATCATTATCATATCGGAATTCTGTCCTACGGGGATCCTATTGCAGGAATCATTGTCGCTGTTCTTGTGTTCAAATTGGCTTTTCATATGGGAAAGTCATCGATCGACGTATTGATGGAGAAAAACATCGATCCGGAAAAAATAAACGAACTTATTGAACTGATTCAACAAATTCCGGAAGTGAAACGCCTTGACAGAATTAGGGGCAGGGACCACGGACATTATATCATCGTTGACGTCAGAGTCGGCGTTCCGGCAGAACTAAGCGTTCAAGAAGGACACGACATCTCCCGTAAAATCAAACAAAACATCATGGAACAGCATGCTGACGTTGAGGAAGTTTTGGTGCATTTAAATCCATGGTATGAAGACGATGATCATGAGTTTAAGGGACCGGATAATTAATCCTCTTAGCAACTGTTTTCCGAATCGCCAAAAAGCCAGCCGCCGGATCCAACCTGGCGACTGGCAACCATTTTTTTGAGTCCACTTTCCATAAGCTCCCCCAATATTTGCTCCAAAGTCGAATTTCATCGATGCGCTGTGCAGTTGAAGTCTGACAAGCGGTTTGGGAAGATGGCCCTTACAACGTGCTGAACACGATATTGCGCAGCTTGCGGGTAATCGGCATCGTGCCGGCGTCTTTTTTCTGGACCATAAACAGGAACGTCAAACCGTCATGAGGGCTGTTGCAAAAGTAAGCCCCAAGCCAGCCGTCCCATCCGTATTCGCCTTGGCTGCCGATGAATCCGGCTTTGCCCGAATCGGTCATGATGCGCATTTGTTTGCCATAGCTATGGCCGCGCAACGAATGCCACGTATCGAAGCCTTTTTGCTGCCAATCGGTTAAAGAAGCCGATGTCAAATATTGAACCGTTCGGGGTTTCAACAGGCGAACGCCGTTTAAGCCGCCCTGATTCATCAGCATCGTCGTAAATTTGGCGGCATCGTCAATCGTGGACGCCAGTCCCGCTCCCCCGGACTCGAATGCCGGATCACGGTCCATCGGATGCCAGATGCCAAGATTGTTTTCCTCGTACAACTTCAAGCGGCCCTCGCCGTCATCCTGGTAGGTTTTCACGAGGCGTCCTCTTTTTTCTGCGGGCAGCCAAAAACCGGTATCTTTCATCCCCAGCGGCTCGAAAATTTCTCTTTTCAAAAATTGTCCGTACCGCACGCCGCTTACCGCTTCCACGACCGCTCCAAGTACGTCGGCCGACGTTCCGTACTGCCAGGACGATCCCGGCTCGAACGAAAGCGGACCTTGCCCCAGGCGGTTTGCGAATTCCATGGTGCTCATCGGATTATCGCCGCTCAACCGGCTGCCCAGCTCCTGAAATAAGGCCTCCGTGTGCCGACCGGCTCTGTCGGTTCCGCCATAGGCCAAACCGGAAGTCATGTTCAACAAATCATGGATGTTGACTTCCCGGGAGGCTGGCGCCAATTCGCCGTTTTTTTCGACCCGTTGGTTTTTGAACCCGGGAATGTAGCGGCTGACCGGATCAAACAAATCAATCTCCCCGCGTTCTAACAGCATCATGACCGAGGCAGCGGTAATCGGCTTCGTCATTGAATATAAACGAAAAATCGAATCTCTGGTCAGCGGGCGTCCCGATTCGAGGTCGGCCCAGCCGTCTTCATGATAAAAAACTTCCTTGCCGTCTTTGATCACCATGAAGTTCGCGCCGGCGATCTCCTGGTTGTCGATGCTTGCCCTCAGCGTTTTTTGCAATTGATTGACAATGATCGGTTCCAGCATGTCTTATAGGGCTCCTTTTCGAAAAAGATTGCTTGAATCCAAGCGGAAGTGATCCACGCACTAAACAGAATATTAAGCGCTTTCGGGCCGGTTGTATAGGGTTTGCGGCGATCATTTGAACGAAAAAAGACCACTTGCTAGTGAACTGCACCCCTAATGTTAGACATCATCTAACATATTAGGGGCGAAGTTCACATTGAAGCGGTCAGCTAAACGAATGCCCGGAACCAATTCGCCGGGGAATCGGGTAAATGCGGACGAGGCAGCCCATGCCGTCGTCGGCCCGATCCCGGGGCATCGTCAAAACCATCAGGACGATACGATTCGAACGAATTCGATGGCCCGAAGCGGAATGATGGCCGTATCGGTCGGAGGGCCATATATGATCGGAGGCACCTTTAACGTAACGGTGCTTTCTTCCACCGAGGTTAACGTCCCGACGATGATATCGCCGGACACCGCTACTTCGGTTTCGGATCCGATAAAGCCCTGAAGCCAGTCTACAAAACGCATGAGGGTTCGCCTCCTTTGCAAATGACGAATAGGAAATCAAAAAAACGTCAATCGAATTGGGTTACTGTACGGACGTAATATTGGTGAAAGGAATAAGAACGAGATCGCCCGAGGCTTCCCGAAGCTGAACCCCATCCTCGGCCGTAGCCAATACGACGCCTTCCAGGGTAACGAAAGTAGTACCGACGCGTACCTTCCGGCCGGTTCGGGCTTCGAAATATCGGATAAGCTCCGGAATGGCGACCAACCCGGTTCGGATCTGAGCCTCCAGCGATTCGACCCGTTCGGTTAAATGTTCGGTTTGCCGGCTGAGATGTTCAACCTTACGCGTTAACGCTTTGACTTTGGCAGCGAGTCGTCTGCCGAACAGGATGCAGCACATAAGTCATTCTCCTTTCTGTCTTCGTTTGTATTGTTCGATATGCTTCTTTAGCTCCAGCAGGGAAGCAAGGCTTCGTTGTTCAGTTTCCCGGATCAAAGGCAAGGCGCGATGCACCTGGCCGGGAGCATTTTTCAAAAAGCTCTCAGCATGTTCCACCAGTTCGTCCAGCGGCCGGCGGTAATCGACGACATACGTGCCGAGCCCGAAGGATTGCATAAGGCTGTGCACTTTGCCCATCGTACTGAAGGCAAGCACCGGCTTACCTGCCCGAAGCGCTACAAGGGACGGATGCAGCTTGAATGAGAGCAAATAATCGGCGGATTGAATGAAGCTGTACGTCAGCTCGATATCCATCAGGAAAGGAAGCGTTTCGATGGATGCATGCGGCGTAAGTTCCTTCACCTTCTGCTGCAGCTGCAGGCATGTTCCAAAGTCGGAGTATGCGTTGCCCGGATGATGAATGACCGGTATGAGCGTCAGATGGAACCCCTTTTGGACCAAATGCGAAAGCAGCTTTGCCATATTGTCCATCGGGAAGGAAGAATAAGAGAACACCACCACGCCGATCGTCGGACGTCTGGAAAAACGCTTTACGGGAATGTGCGGTTGACGATAACCGAATGCGATGTCCGGAGCCACCTCCACATTCCGGTGAAAACCAGCCCGTTTCGCGATCGCTTGGGATCTCACATCCCGGAATACCGCACGCTGGGCCGTCGAGATCATATCCCGGTAAGCGGAAACCTGCTCCTTTGGCCAGGTGTGCTCGGGATAGGCATCGACAATGCCGACGCCGTAGACCCAGATGGGCTTTCCTTTCAGCTGTTCAGGGAAATAATATTTGTTGAAGGAGTAGGGGGTGATCAGATCGCCTCCTCCGATAATGAAAGCATCGGTCTGGTTCGGATCCAGCCGGGAGTTCCAAGGATAGACATGATGTTCGTCAAAAACCTGGCGGAGCGTATGAAGGAACAGATCATCCCCGAAGTTTCCCATTCCGTAATATCCGGAAGCGGCAATTTTCATGTGCGTTTCACCTCCTTTAAAATCTTCCCGAATCAAACAGCAACACCGCGGAGAGTTCTAACGGGATTTGCGCCAGGCCGGAAATAAATCCCGGTTGCGCTGGCTGATGCTGCTGCCGCAAATTACGCGGTGATACAAGACGGCCGGAACCTGAACGAGAAGGTGATGCTCAAGCAGCCGGGCGGTAAGGTCGATATCTTCGAAGATCCGGCCGAAGCGGTCTTCCCGGTCCCACCAACCTCCGATCGCCTTCAACAACGAGGTGCGGTACATCCGGGGAACGAGGGGGTGGGCCGAATGCGCGGATAAACCGGACGGGTTTTGTTGGCAAATGCTGCTTACGGTGCTTTTCCAGACCGGTCCCATTTGTCTCGTCCGGATCCACCATGCATAAAAGGCCGTCGCCATTCCGGCTTCCGGTGCCTGATCTAGAGCTTCGGAGAGCAGCCGGACCGTATCCGGAGCCAGCCAGTCATCGCCGTCCAACTCCAGGATAAAGCGGCCTTTTGATTCCTCGAGCAGCCGGTTCATCATGATCGCCTTGCCGCGATTTCGCGATTGAACGATAACCTTGATTCGCGGGTCGGAAAAAAAGCAGGCTTCTTCCAGGCTGTCGTCATCCGAGGCATCATCGCCGATGATCAGTTCCCAATCCCCGCAGGACTGTGCCAGCACCGAGCGGATGCTCCAGCCCATGGTACCGCCCATATTGTGAACGCTCATAAGGATCGAAACCGCCGGTTCCGATCGGGGAGGGGCCCATGCCGTCTGTTTCGATGCGCAAAAATCCGGATGCTGCCTGGTGGCAGTCAGAATAGGGAGGATATATTCGCGATCATGCTGCTGAGAAACCGGGAATCTGCCGATAAATTTACGGTTTCCGGGGATTCCGAGGCTTGGATCTGACGCTTCAGGCTTATCCAGCCGAAACATGAGGGTTTCGTCGCCGGGCATCATATCATCCTGAAGAAAACGAGCCGCAGGAAGGCGGCCGTTCCATTCCGACAGGCGGTTACGGAGCCATTCCCTCCGCCATAGGCAGGGGATCCCGTCCACGCATATGCATACAGCATGATCCGGGCATGCGAAAGGCCAATCGAAGGATCGGAGCCATTGCCTATAGGGGGGAGGACTCGCACCGCTTAGCCACACCCACTCGCCATTGGAGCGGCTTGCGTCCTCGAGAACCCGGTCGCGATAGGAGATGGTTTCGTCCCGGGTGAAGCCGATGGGCTGGGAAGGAAGAATATCAAACCGCTTCATTTTCCGCTGATCCCCTTGAGACCGAGCGTTTCCGCAATGACCCGATCGGCCGCCTTTCCGCGTTCGATCCAGCGGTTGTTGCGAGCATAGGATATTCGGGCTTGCTTGCTTTCCTCCGTATCCGGGTGCGCGAGGATCTCCCCAAGTTTCGAAATGAAATCGTCGTGGGTGGTCGCGGTTTTTACATGCGGTTCCATCGCGATGCACTCCGGCAGGGCGGTCGACAATACGCGGACGCCTGCAGCCATATACTCGTAAGCTTTGACCGGGTTGGTTGCGAGCGTAATGGGATGATATTGAAAGGGAATTAAGGCTACGTCGATATGACGAAGATAGCGTTTGAGTTCACCGTGGGGTTTTTCACCGAGAATATGCACATTGGGAAGCTGCGAGTAATCGCCGGAGCTGCCGTAAGGAGCGCCAATGGAAACGAAATGGACATGCGGAAATGCGGCGGCCGCCTTGGCGAAAAGCTCGTGATCCACCCAATAGGCCCAAGCCCCGATATAAGCGGCAACGGGACCTTCCGGCAGGTCGGCGGGACGTTTGGATGCCGGGGCATCAAAAAATGAAGGGTCCGCTCCGTTGGGAATCAACGTCAGCGGCTTGTCGGGATACGCTAGAGAAAGACGGGTGTGAATAACATCCGCCGTGCACACGACATGGTCCGCCCGTTCGATCATCTTCGGCTCGTATTTTGCCCAATGCGGAAATTCATCGCAGCAGTCATAGATCGTAACGTCCGGCTTGAACAACGTGTCGATGCGCGTCCGGAGCTTGGACCAGGTCGTCCAGACGACAACAGGTTCCTCCTTGCGAAGTACGGGGAGTTTTTTGGATAAGAAGGCCTTCGTATCCGTAAATAGATAGACATTTTTTTCAATCTCTTTAAACTCTGAATCCAGCGGTGCCAGGTTTTCGAAGAAAACCTGATGTCCTAACGCCCCTAACTGGGTCATCAGCTGCTGCGGCCTTTGCTTCATATAGGACCAGTTCATCGTTCTTGGATAAATGATCACAGCCAATAGTTTTTCCTCCTTTCTTTGATGCTAGGGTTACTATATGCATTGATAGCTTTGAAGATTGGACGATTGCACGAATCGAGCTTAAAATGGTTCATTATTATGCAAAGAACGGGACCCGTTCGGAACGTTTCTATCAATCTTTCATATCATGTTCCCGATGACGATTTCGATAGGAGCGAGGAGCGTGAAACGTTTATGGATAAAAAGGTGCTTGTCGTTTTTGGCACGCGACCGGAAGCCATCAAAATGGCTCCCTTGGTCAAAGAACTCGAGCAAACTCCGGGTTTCACACCGGTCGTGTGCGTTACCGCACAGCATCGGGAGATGCTCGATCAGGTGCTTCAATGTTTTGATATCCGTGCGGACATGGATTTGAATATGATGAAGGAAGGGCAAAGCCTGTACAGCTTGAGCGCGGATTTGCTTCGGGGAATGGAGGAGGTATTCCGGAAGGATTCATATGATCTGGTCCTGGTTCACGGGGACACGACGACCGCGTTTATTGGCGCCTTGGCCGCTTATTACGCCAAAGTGCCCGTCGGCCATGTGGAGGCGGGACTTCGAACCTATGACAAATACGCGCCTTTTCCCGAGGAAATGAACCGGGAGTGGATCGGCCGGGTTGCGGACATGCATTTTGCCCCGACAAAGCTGGCTGCAGCGCATCTGCTGAAAGAGAATAGAACACGGCACATTTATGTAACGGGAAACACGGGAATCGATGCCATGAAATGGACGCTGAATGCGCCGTTTACGCATCCGCTCCAGCATAAGCTCCGGAAGGAGACGCGCTGGATACTGATGACCATGCATCGCAGGGAGAATTGGGGCGAGCCGATGAACAATGTATTCCAAGCGGTCAAACGGATCGTCCAGGAAAATCCGGATATCGAATTGATCTATCCCGTACACCCGAATCCCGTCATTCAAAAGGCCGTATCGGACGCGTTGGCGGGGCAAGACCGGATACATTTGACCGCGCCGCTGGACGTTGTGGACCTGCATCATATCATGAAGCGATCGTACATGGTATTGACCGATTCCGGCGGCATCCAAGAAGAAGCGCCTTCTCTCGGCAAACCGGTGCTTGTCCTGCGTGAGAAGACCGAAAGGCCGGAAGGCGTGACGGCGGGAACCTTGAAGTGCGTCGGGACGCGGACGCCAAACGTCATGGAGGGAATCAGGAAGCTGCTGCACGACCGCAAGGCTTATGCTGCCATGGCCCAGGCGGCCAATCCGTTTGGTGACGGCCATGCTTCTGCCCGGATCGTGCGTGCAATCGGGAACTATTTTGACGTTGCGCACGGATCTTCTTCGAATGCGTCATGGGGTTCTTAGTTGCGATTCTATCGGAAAATCAGCGTTTGTTCGATTTTGGCCAAAGCGATGTGGAGGAGGGTTCTTTTAACCCTCTCTCTGCAATGTTTTCGGGGATGACTGACACGCAGCTGCCCGCGCGAAACGTTGGAAGCTTGGTATCGTTGCTTCCGTTCCGGCGAGTGTAATTTTGTATGCCTTGATGAAGACGCTCCAAGTGAACTGAAGTGAGATGAAAAACGATTAAATCCATTTGTTACCAAACAAAGTATCGAAATAATGCTAAAATACTACTGCGAATCCTTCAGCGCGAATAATCAAATGGGTGGTGTTTTGGCTTGAGCGATATAGAAGTCCGGGACTTTAGAAAAGAGGACATGCAGAAATTAGGCGAGTTGTATCATGCCGTTACTTCTAACAATAAGGACGCCGTTTTTTGGCGGGTTGGAGAAGAACATCATGGGCCCAACGTATTCGTTGCGATCGAAAATGAAATGATGCTGGCGAAGGGACAAGTTGAAGTCATTTCCACGATCCCGACAGGCGGCCCCCCAGGGCATGCGCATTATATTTATTTCAATTTAAAGACCATTCCGCAAAGAGAAAACGACTACCCGCTCTATGATTTGCTATATGAATGCATATTACGCCGGGCATACGAGTTAAAAGAAACGCTGCCCCGCTCGAATCGAACGATGATCGGCGTCGGGAACCATTCGACCGAAGAGCGCAACAATAACTATTTCATATCGAAAGGTTTTGTCTATTCGAAGAGTTTATATACTATGCGAAGAGACTTAAGCGAAAAAATAGACGTGGCCCCGCTTGCTGAATCTTTTCGATGCGTGAAAGAATCAATGGATACCGAGGAAAAGATCCAGGAATACATAGAAATAGATATGGAGATTTGGCCGGATGCCCCGATTGGTTACGAGCAGTTCATGAATAAGAGGAACCATGCTTCGTGGACCATGTTTATTGTAAAGGAACATGCCGCCTTCGCTGGGAGCATCATGGCTTGGTTAGATGAAGAGGGGGATGGGATCGTTGAAGATCTGTTTGTGAGACCTCCTTGGCGGAACCAAGGGATTGCAAGGCATTTGCTTTCGCAGGCGCTAACCTATCTGAAGAATCAGGGATGTGCGAATGCAGAGCTCCAAGTCGAAACGGCCAATGCTTCCGCATTGTCCTTATACCACTCTGCCGGTTTCAAAGAAATATCGGAAGAAGTGCGTTATCATCGGGAGCTTTAAATAGTTATAGCAATAGGCATTGGCTAAGGCTCTAAAAAAGAGGTTAAAGCAGAATGATGTTGATGTGATCCTGTTTAAGGTACGAGAGGAAGGGGGTTGAAAAGCATGGAGTTCAGAAAACCAAAATTCAACTAATATACGGCGGTTGTGGTATGAGAGACCGCCGATTCTAAAGATAGGTGGTTAGAAATGAAAAGCAAACCATACGAAATCATCGAACGCCTCCCAACCGTGCTTGAACATAAAACATTATGGGAAGCAGTCGGGTGGGGAAGCGTCAATATCAAGATGACGGAACCGTCCATTGCCAATTCCATTTATGGTGTAGTCGCAATCTGTGATGGAACCGTGATCGGAATGGGACGGATTGTCGGCGATGGGGCCATGTACTTTTATATACAAGACGTCGCCGTATTACCCGAATATCAACATAGGGGAATAGGCAAGCAAATGATCGAGAAACTGCTGAAGTATATTCAGGAGCATCGTTCGGGAGCCGCTTTTGTCGGTCTATTCGCTTCCCATGGAAAAGATACATTTTACGAAACCTTCGGCTTCAAAGATCACTCGCCTGGAATGACCGGGATGTTTATGGTCATGGACAAATAGCCGATCATGGAACGGAAAATTAACCTTAAATGATTGAAGGCATAAAAATAACAAGGGAGCGCTCACGAAGGGCTTCCTTGTTATTTTTTGTCATCAATAAGATCATGCCAGCCAGAAAGAAACTACATGACTTGCACTTTTCGCCGACCCGGCTGCCCTTAGATGGTACTAAGTATTGAAATAGAACGGTTATTGATAGATGAACTCGCGCTCATTCCGCTTTTCATACATATCCCAATAGGCTTCTGCAATTCGATCCGGATCGAAATTCGTGTTCGCCGCAACGGTACCGGCAATGGTGATGGTGCCCACATGGATGCCGAAAGGCGCCAATTCATCACCCAGCGTATAGGCTAAGCTGCGCAGAGCGGCTTTCCCGATAGACAAAGAAGCCATTTCGTAAGAAGGATGCAAGGCGAATCCGCCGCCGGTAATCAAAATCGTTCCGCTCTTCCGTTCAACGAAGTCGGGAATGACTTGTAATGCGCTGCTTAAAGCGCCGACCACATTGACATTGAGATCCTCCAGCAGTTCGGCTTCCCTCAGCATCGATGCAGTCCCCGGTTTAATCACTGCTGCATTGTAGACCAGAACGTCGGGAATTCCATAATCTCTTTTGAGATGATCGAACGCTTTTTGAAGAGAGGCGGGAGCCGCAGCGTCCGCTGTGATTCCATAAACCTCGATGTTTTGGGCTTCGAGGGTTCTTACCTGTTCCGCCAATGATTTTTCATTTCGGGCTATCAGGATCACCTTGAACCCGTTGGAACCAAACTTTCTGGCTATGCCTGAACTCACGCCGGGACCCGCCCCGACGATTGCAATCGTCTTGTTGCTCATATAAACTCGCTCCTTCATTTCGTTTTCCGTTTACTCCACAAATTATATTTGATAATATCGAAACGTTACATGCCGTAAACAAGGTATTTGCTGTTCTTTACTAAGGTAATGCAACTATAAAGCTTCATTCGCTTATAGAATATAAGGAGATGGTGACTTGGACCAGGTGGATAAGAATATCCTGATGATTTTGCAGGAGAATGCAAGGATATCGATGACGGAACTGGGCAAACTGGTTGGGCTGACCCAACCTGCCGTGACGGAAAGAGTGCGGAGAATGGAAGAAAGAGGAATCATCAAAGACTATCGGATGGTAGTCGCAAGAGAAAAGATAGGCAAACATGCGATGGCGGTCATCTGGATGCGGGCAACGAATTGCGTATCTTTCCATGCTTTCTGCCAATCCGCCCAAGAGGTCATTGAATGCCATAGAATTAGCGGCGGAGAATATAACCACCTGTTGAAGGTCGTCACCGAGTCTCTGCCGGATTTAGAAATTTTCGAAAACCAAATCGTTAAATACGGAAAATTCGCGACCTCCATCGTGCTTTCTTCTCCTGTCGATCATAAATCCCTGGTATGACCGGTTGCGCCGGGAGGAAGGGGTATATTGGCCCTGCCCTTCTCCTGAAGAAGACGGGGGCGGATTGCTGTTCCAACAATCGTTCGCCCATCCGGACGGGAAGGCTGTTTTCACCGTAACAGAGGGTGAGCGGTGGGCCGGCGCGTCCGGGGAATACCCGCTGATTCTAGCCAATGGACGCGTATTGTCCCATTGCCTGACCGGCGTGCAGACCCGCAGAAGTCCGACATTGCTTGCGCGAGCTTGAAAATTTCGTGGAGATTCATCCGTATACCGCTCAGCGTTACCGGATCCGGGACGGCGAGTGGGTAGAGATCCTTTCAAGACGACCGCTGTCCGGATCCGGCCATTAAAGAATTAATCGACCGCCACGAAATGATCGTGCAATCTGCGCAGGCGGTAAGCGTTCATGGCGAATTCGCGCAGATCCTCAAAGATGGCGTAATTCGCCCATGCTCCTGCCACTGCGCCGATCCCCGGCACCATTTGCAGCATTTTCCGAAAGTCGATGGCGTCGCGATATTCGATTTGAAACGTCTCCCAGTCCATGCTTTGGGAATATTCGGCGTCGGATTGCCACTGCCCCTTTTCGAGATGCCAACGTTTGATGGTATCCAGCAGCCGGGCGCGATTTTCCGGTCCCGAAAACGTCATCTGAAACACCTTGAGAATGAATACCCGCTCGGAGAATTCTTTCGTGTCATAACCGTAAACATGCGCCAGCTCGAACAAAAATTTCATCTTGATCGCAATGAAAGCCGGAAAGTCCACCAAGCCGAGCACGATGCCGCCAGCCCCCGTTCCGGCCCCTTCGGCAACCGCAATTTTTTGGTACAACGCAAACAACGCGTTCGCTTCTTGATCGGCAGCCTCCAGTTCCGGATGGCGCTGCACCGCACGGCTGGGCGTATATTCCGCGCCGAACAGCGCCGTACGCACGATCGATCGGATCGTTGTCGTCATGATGCTTTGCACCTTCGGGGGAATCCAATGATTGATGCGATTGCCGATCGTTTTCGATGTTTTTTCCAGCCATCCGGGCGGTTTGAACATTTTTTGTTCCCACTCTGCAAGTTCCCTCCGTATCTTATCTTCGTAGTTCATGCTCGATCGCTCCTCCAAAAGACTCTTGGCTTTATTGTAACGAAGTTCTCCGTGCTGCGGAACAGACCCCGGGAGGTGCTGGACCTCGACCAAAGTCCAGCATCCCCCCGGAGAACGATAAGATGCACGCCTTCGATCGAGGCTTTTCGAGGTTGACCGGATCTCTTTCTCCGGCTAGCATCAATTTCATAATGGCGACAACAAAATTGTTAGATGAAATCAGATAAGCACGTTCCGATCGGCACGCAGTTTACCAAATGAAAATGATTGTTTTCATGGGAACAAGATAATACAATTAGATTAGCGCTTACAAAATAAAACAGACTTCAAGATTTTGCAACTTTTCCAATTGAACAGCCAAGAGTGCAGCAGAGGGGGAACTGCGATGAAAAACAATGAATTGAAGAGGGGACTCGAAGCTCGTCACATTCAGATGATCGCTTTGGGCGGCACCATCGGTGTCGGGTTATTTATGGGCTCTGCAAGCACGATCCAATGGACAGGTCCATCGGTCATGCTTGCGTACGCCGTGGTAGGGATTTTTATCTTTTTTATCATGCGCGCAATGGGGGAAATGCAGTACGTTGAACCCAGCACGGGGTCGTTCGCGACTTTTGGCCATAAGTACATTCATCCATTGGCAGGCTATGCGACGGCATGGAGCAACTGGTTCCAGTGGGTCATTGTCGGGATGGCGGAGATCATTGCCGTCGGGACGTACATGAAGTATTGGTTTCCGGATTTGCCCGCATGGATCCCGGGGATCATCGCGATGGCGATTCTCGGCGCAGCTAACCTCATTTCCGTAAAATCGTTCGGCGAATTCGAGTTTTGGTTTGCGATGATTAAAATCGTGACCATCATATTGATGATCGTTGCAGGATTCGGCTTGATTTTTTTCGGAATCGGCAACGGCGGTCATGCGATCGGATTTTCGAACTTGTGGCAGCACGGGGGCTTTTTTACCGGTGGATGGTCGGGATTTTTCTTTGCGCTCTCGCTGGTGACCGGGGCCTACCAGGGTGTCGAGCTGATCGGGATTACGGCAGGCGAAGCGAAAAACCCGCAAAAAACGTTAATGAGCGCGACGCAAAGCATTATTTGGCGGATTCTGATCTTCTATATCGGCGCCATTTTTGTCATCGTAACGGTCTATCCTTGGAATCAATTGCAAGCCATCGGCAGCCCGTTCGTTGCCACTTTTGCGAAAATCGGCATAACCGCAGCGGCGGGGATCATCAACTTTGTCGTCATCACCTCTGCCATGTCAGGTTGCAACAGCGGGATATTTAGCGCGGGACGCATGTTATATACACTAGGCGTTAATGGACAAGCGCCGAAAATATTCACGAAGTTGACCCATAACGGCGTGCCCCTGTTGGGAACGGTCGGCGTACTCGTGGGTTTGGGAGTCGGCGTGGTTTTGAGTTATGTTGCGCCGGAAAATCTGTTCGTGCACGTATACAGCGCCAGCGTGCTTCCCGGTATGGTGCCGTGGTTCGTCATTCTCATCAGCCAAATCAAATTCAGAAAGGCCAAGGGGGATGCCATGAAGCAGCATCCGTTCAAAATGCCTTTCTCTCCAGTGACAAACTATGCAACCATTGCCTTTTTGATTATGGTGCTGGTCGGGATGTGGATGAACGACGATACGCGCATCTCCCTGATCATCGGCATCGTGTTTTTGGCCATTGTCGTGATCAGTTATTTCGCCTTTGGGGTTGGCAAGGCTGCTCCAAGAAGCGGTCAACCGAATCAAGAGCATACTAACGGATGAAAGAATAACGGAGTGAGTCGATTGGTACCTGGTCCCTATAGACTGGACACCTTGAAAAAGGGTTCAGACTACAGGGGCCTTTTTCTATTTCATTGTCGGGAGATTTGATTTTTGGAGTTTTTAACCGCCGCTTATGGGGAAAATAAGCTTAATCTCTCCTGCAAACCTTTCAGCACTTCCTCCGGCATCTGCCTAACCTTGATATCCCTGCCCAGGAAAAGCAGCCAGTCTATGGCTTCGGTCAATTCTTCCGAATGATCCAGATGGATAAAAGTCTTTAAGATGGCGGTGGTTTGGAAAGGATTCGTATAAGAAATGGAGAACTTTAAAGGATGGTATTTTTTGAACTGTGAAATCGCCTTTGGGCCGAGCTCCAGGACAAGGTTGCTGACTTCTTCCTGCTTGTTTAGCAGTTCTAAAATCTTTTTCCCGCTCACTCTTTTTTTCGCAGGATAGGGTTTGACAGCGGTGAGATTGTCGACGGGCAAAATCCTTCTCTTTTCTTCTTCCAAGTCAAAGGCTTCAATATGCCACATGCTTTTTTCGCGATAAAGGTGCAGGAGGTAGATCGGGTATGACTTGATTTCCTTGTTTTCTTTGATGGAAACCCATAAATACCGGTCCGAAAGAAGGATTTGAATCAGGTTTTCCAACATCGGATGGGGCAGGTCGGTCAGATCGAGCAGATCGGGATTATTGGGATTCGTTCCTTCGAAAAGCAAAATTTGATTTAAAAGAACAAGGTCGTCTTGCTGATTCTCCGAGATGAGGCCCAGCAATTTTTCGGCCAAAGACTGGCGGCTTTTTAAATAAGGGAGCTGTTGATTTCTAGTGGCCATAAAGGCGATAAAAAGAGCTTTGATTTCATTATCGGTAAAGCGGACGGTGGGCAGAACGGAGTTGTTCATGACAAAATAACCGCCATCCCTCCCGACTTCGGCGACAAGCGGCATCCCCATGCTTTCGATTTCCCGGATATCGCGGATCGCCGTCGAACGAGAGATGTTAAATTCCCGCATGAGTTCAGAAATGGTGAAGTGGGCTCGGTTGTTGATATACCGCATCATGGTATTAATCCGCTCAACTTTTTTCATCGGACGCTCCTAAACAGTATCATTTTTTGACATGATTCAAGGTTATTATAAACCCATCAAGTGAAAACGCAAATCATTTGATAAATTTAAAAAAGAGGAAGGTTTTGAACATGGTCAATTATACGCTTGAGGAAAAAGACAGCTTCACCGTTTTGGGAATCGGAACCGAGCTTCAAAGCGATTACACGGACTATGCCGGCATCAACGAGGAAAAAGCAGCATTTTGGGATGCGGTGAAACAGGATGGAAGACTTGACGCTTTAAAGGCCGTTGCCGCAAACGACTACATTTTTGCCGTAAACGAAGCGGTGAATAACAAAATGATGTATTATGCCGGGGTGATGGCGGACGCATCGTTACCGGAAGCGACAAGAGTGATCCAGTTTCCTAAAGGGGAGTATCTCGTCGTACAAGGGGAAGCAAAAACGTCCGATGAATTGAGTCTTATGCTGACCGGCATCGCTTTTGGGCAAGTGCTGCCGGAGGTCGGGAATGTTGCTTATGTCGGCGGCCCGAACGCAGCGGTGGAGATGGGGCAGCGGAACGGCCTGGTATTTGGGGAAATGTGGATTCCGGTCGTTAGGAAATAACGGGGGCGCAATGCTCCCGATGCAAGTTTTGTTCGAAGCTGATTCCCTGTAGTAACGCTCACAAAACTAAGTTGATGCTTCCGATGCAAGTTTTGCTCGAAGTTGATCCTCTCTGCAGTAACGCTCACAAAACTAAGTTGATGCTTCCGATGCAAGTTTTGTTCGAAGCTGATTCTCTGTAGTAACGCTCACAAAACTTTTAGGAGAGATGAACATGTCCTATATCGTCGACTTCAAAAACGTATCCACGGTAGGTTTGGAGTCTTCGCCCGTGGCAGAAGCGCTCGCCGGTTTGCGAGCAAACGAGGCCCGTTACTTTATGAACAAATACAAGCATGAATTTACGGTGGTGCCGGCAAGCGAAAGCCAAGAGACTCTTGATTACGTGAACCGGATTCTAAAAGAAGAACGCGATCTTGCGTTTGCGGCCAAGCCTTTAGAAACGTCGCAATTCCAAGTGGAAAATATCAAATGGACCTATGTTTTTTATGAGGACGGTCTAGAGGTTAACGTCATGTACACGATTGACGACCCCAAGAAGCGCGCCGTTGGTTTTAAGCTTTCGGAGGGGATGGAGGTACCGCAGGAGTTGGAAGGGAAGTTCAAGTTCGCTAGACAAAAGTCTAAATTGGCTGGTACCATTCGGGGTTCGTTTTTCGTCATCAAAGGAGAATACTAAAGGAAATGCAGGTGCAAGAAAGTTTAAAAGATGAAGAGAGCAGCGATACATCCGCAGCTCTTTTTGTTTTTCTATATCTTTTCTAAAGTGTATATCATTTATAACGAGGAGGTGAAATATGTTAGTACGCTATCTTAAAGGTGCCGGCGCATCGTTGTTTGTCGGAATGCTGCTCTTTTTTCTGGCTGTTCAGTTCCAGAGTGATTACATAAAAACCCAACTTTTATTCGTCGCACTGTATAACTACTTTTGTTGTTTGCTTGGAGCCGTGTTGTTTTTTGTCCTTACAAAATTAAAAATGGAATCTTCGTATTGGATGGGTTTTCCGCTTTTTATCATTTTGGGCTTCCTTGCATCGCTTAGCTTTCCGCCTTTGTATTTCATTTTTGTCGCAGGCTCTTTCGTTTTTTATTTCGTACAACCGGTAAAAAATAAGGCCTTGTCGGCGATCTTGGCGGTTTCCGGCCCCCTTCTCTTAATGATTCTCTTGTTGGCGCTCTAATTCGTGGGGGCGGGAACGGACTATGAAGACTTCGATTGCTTAATGGCTGTTTCGATATAGGATCTTAATTTTTTGATAAACGTCCGCATCGCATATCCGACATAGCGGTCGCTGCGATAGATCAAACAAATATCCTGCGAAGGGGTCGGATTTCTCAAAGGTATGACTTTGATGTCTTGGACGTTAAGGTTATCCAGCAGGAGCCGCGGCAGCACGCAAGCGCCGACTCCGCTTTGTACCATCTGGAGAAGGGAAGATAACGTTGTCGTCACCATATGCGGCTGCAGTGCAAATCCGTTATCCATGCAAAAGCGGTCGATCAGCTTGCGGCATTGATGTTCGGGTGGAAACATGACCATTTTCAAGGAACGCAGCTTGTTCAAGGGAATCAAGCTCTCCGTGGCCAGAGGATCATCCCTGCTTACCGCCAATGCGAACTCCTCGTGAAACAGAGGGATTGAAGTGAGGCGTTCGTCGCTAACAGGTCCGATGGTGACGCCGACATCGATGCTTCGGTCCAACACTTGCTCGGTTACTTTCATGGTTTCCAGAAGGGACAGCGAAATGGCGGGATAGGTTTGATGGAAGTCCAGCAGCAAAGCATTAAACATGAGATCCGCATCTCCTGGCAAAACGCCGATGGATAGCGATCCGCCTTGCATCTTCTTCAGGTCGGCAATGGCGTCACTCGCTTGCTGCAGATGCCCGAACATAGCGGCGCCATGTTCACGAAGAATCGCACCGGCTTCGGTTAAGACAATTGTTTTTCCCACGCGGTCGAACAACAGAACACCTAATTCTTCTTCCAATCTCCTTATCTGCTGGCTGACGTTGGGGGCGCTGACTCCCATTTTTTCAGCTGCCTTCGTGAAGTGAAGCTCTTCGCATATGGCCATAAAATACTGTAGTTGTTTTAACTCCAAAACGCACACCTGCTTTCGATTGCATCGCCGAATGGATGTTACACGTTAGTTTTACTTCATCTTCCTTATTCTGTCAACGAAGGATCGTTAACTTTTGCTTAACGATACGGTAACGCCCACTGCATTGATGGGAAGTTACGCGGGACCTATACTGGGATCAGATCAAGCGGTTCTCAATGACAAAGGAGGAAATGAGCATGTCTGAAATGATCATCAACACGGCTAAAACGGTACGTCAAGTGGTGCTGCAGCAGGTAAACGCGATTCCTGAGGAACGGTTTGACGTTCAAGCGGCAGGATTCAACAATACCATCCGTTGGAACGTCGGCCATATCATTTATTGGATGGACCGGTATGCAACCCTGAGCTTCGGCTCCCCGACAGCCATACCCGACTTGTATGAAACGATGTTTAACTCCGGTACGAAACCTTCGGACTGGACATTTGCCCCTCCATCAAAGGAAGTATTGGTCGAAATGTTGACGGCACAGCTTTCCCGCCTATCCGAGCTGACGCCGGAAATGCTGGCAGATAAGCTTTTGACTCCTTATGCTATGGGACCTTTCCAATTCAACACCGCCGGCGAGTTGTTCAACTTCGCTTTGATTCACGAAGCCATCCACCTCGGCACGATTTCGAGCCAGCTTAAGGTTCTGTCAAGCTAACAACCAATTAACCATAATGAGGAGGATTCTCTCATGGAAAAATACGCAGGCTCAGTCCCATCCCGAACTCGCGACGTGTTTGATGCTTTTAAGCAGGCTTTGGAAACGGGGGATACGGACGATTTTCTTAAAAAGGCCACCGAAGATTTCCATTTCTCCGTTCCGCTGCCGCTGGAAGGGTGGAATCACGAGCAGCAAGGCAAAAAGCGGTTCGAGGATTTGGTCCGTTTCGAACGTTCCGTGTTTCAAATGCAGTTGACTCCGCTTATTGTGCTTGAAAATGAAGATAACGGGATGGTGGTTTTTCGCTCGGAAGGTTCGTTGAACGGACGGGATTTTCGCAATGAGCTTGCCATCGTTTTCGAGTTCGAAGGTGAGCGGGTCCGTTCCTTCCGCGAATATGTCGGAATGCCGTTAAAAAACTACGAGAACCCATAATCAATCAATCATTGGGGTTCGGATACGACAAAAGCATAGCGGGAATCAAAAAAAGAACCTGAATCGTTGGATCAGGTTCTTTTGTATTTGCATATAAACAGACGTGATGATATAATCAGAGCACGACTGACATTTGATAAAATGGCGTATGTATCTCATCTTACATTTTAATTGTAGCATGCCGAAAATTCCTTGTCAAATGTTTTTTTTAATTTCATGGTTAGGAGAGATGTGGAATGAGATCGTTGGTTCTCGATTTTCAGGAAATGCAACAAACGCAGCTTGGGCTCGTAGGCGGGAAAGGATTGCATTTAGGGGAATTATCAAAAATCGAAGGGATCCAAGTTCCCGAAGGGTTTTGCGTGACCACCGAAGCCTATCAAAAAGCCATCGAACCAAACGAAACGTATCATGCGTTGCTCCATCGACTAACCATGCTAAACGCAGAGGATCGAGAACAACTGGGCGAAATCTGCAGGGAGATCAGACAAACCGTATTGGATGTAGAAATCCCTTCCGATGTTGCGGATGCCGTTGTTCGTTATCTCTCCCGGTTTGGAGAGGAACACGCTTATGCCGTGCGTTCCAGCGCGACCGCCGAGGATTTGCCGCATGCTTCTTTTGCGGGACAGCAGGACACCTACCTAAACATCATCGGCGTCGACGCTATCCTGCAGCATATCCGCAAATGCTGGGCGTCCCTTTTTACGGATCGCGCGGTCATGTACCGAATGCAAAACGGATTCGACCATCGTCAAGTTTATTTATCCGTGATCGTTCAAAAGATGGTCTTCCCGCAGGCTTCGGGGATCTTATTTACCGCCGATCCGATGAGCGGAAGCCGAAAACTGCTTGCCATCGATGCCGGGTACGGCCTGGGAGAAGCGTTGGTCTCCGGTTTAGTAACTGCCGATCATTACAAGATACGGGAAGGAGAAATCGCCGACAAGAGGATCGCAACCAAAACATTGGCGATTTATGGCCGAAAAGAAGGCGGAACGGAAACCAAACCGATCGATCCCGATCTCCAAAAGACTCAAACGCTTACGGATGATCAAATTTTACGACTGGCACGCATCGGGAGACGAATCGAAGCTTATTTCGGCCAGCCGCAAGATATTGAATGGTGTTTGGCTCAGGATACCTTCCATATTGTTCAGAGTCGTCCCATTACGACTTTATTTCCGATTCCTGCAGAGAATGATCAAGAAAACCACGTCTACATCTCTGTGGGCCATCAACAAATGATGACGGACCCCATAAAACCATTGGGATTGTCTTTTTACCTGTTAACCACTCCCGCACCTATGCGTACAGCCGCTGGCAGGTTGTTTGTTGATGTTGCACCTCGGCTGGCTACCTCTGCGGGACGGGAAGCTTTATTGAATACCGTGGGATCCGATCCGCTCATCAAAGGCGCACTCATGACCATCATCGAGCGGGATTTTATAAAATTGTTACCCAATGATCCAACAGCACCGGTTCCGGACAGAGGAAATACAGGTATGCCAGCGGCATTCGAGAGCGATCCGGCAATCGTTTCGGATTTGATAAAGCGTAGTGAAACCTCGATCGAAGAGTTAAAACAAAACATTCAAGGGAAATCGGGGGCGGATTTGTTTGATTTCATTCTGGAAGATATCCAGGAATTAAGGCGGATTCTATTCGACCCGCAAAGTACGGCTGTGTTTATGGCCGCGATGAATGCTTCGGCATGGATCAATGACAACATGAACGCATGGTTGGGCGAAAAAAACGCGGCAGACACGCTTTCCCAATCGGTAGCCGGCAATATTACTTCGGAGATGGGTCTGGCGCTGATGGATGTCGCCGATGTCATTCGCCCTTATCCGGAAGTGATTGATTATTTGCAGCAGACCAAGGATGAAAACTTTCTGGATGAGCTGGTGAAGTTTGATGGCGGCCAGGAAAGCCGGCACGCGATCCAAGGGTTTCTCGACAAATATGGCATGCGCTGTGCCGGAGAAATCGACTTGACCCGTACCCGTTGGAGCGAAAAACTGATTACGCTTGTCCCGTTGATTTTGGGTAACATCAAAAACTTTGAGCCTAACGCCAGCCGCCGCAAATTTGAGCAAGGGCGCCGGGAGGCTTTGGCCAAAGAACAAGAGTTGATCCAGCGCTTGAAGCAGCTGCCGGACGGCGAACGAAAAGCCAAAGAAACGAAACGGATGATCGACCTCGTCCGGAATTTCATCGGCTACCGGGAATATCCCAAATACGGCATGGTGAATCGCTACTTCGTTTATAAGCAGGCTTTGCTGAAAGAAGCCGAACGGCTCGTACAAGCGGGCGTGATTCGTGAAAAGGAAGACATCTACTACCTCGCTTTCGAAGAGCTTCACGAAGTTGCGCGCACAAACAAGCTGGATGACCGGATCATCAGCAAACGGAAAGAAGAGTACCAAATTTATGAAAAACTGTCTCCACCGCGTGTAATGACGTCGGATGGCGAAATCATCAGAGGGGAGTACAACCGGAAAAATCTTCCGGATGGAGCGTTAGCTGGCCTTGCCGTTTCCTCCGGAGTGATCGAGGGACGCGCACGCGTCATTTGGAACATGGAAGATGCCGATCTGGAAGACGGCGATATCTTAGTCACCGCTTTTACCGACCCCAGCTGGACGCCATTATTTGTATCCATAAAAGGTCTGGTCACCGAGGTCGGCGGACTGATGACCCACGGCGCCGTGATCGCGCGCGAATATGGCTTGCCGGCCGTTGTCGGAATGGAGAATGCCACCGGGCTGATCAAGGACGGGCAGCGAATTCGCGTCAATGGAACGGAAGGGTATGTTGAAATATTGTAATGGGGTCCGTATAAAATGGTATTGGTAGGAACACATCGGCTTCGACAGCAAATCGTGACCGGTCTGGACGAGCCGAAGTAAGAGCTTGCAGAGCGTTCTGGAGATAACCCAGGCGCTCTTTTTTATTTATAGGCTTCTTTCTAACAAGGTTCCGACTTGTTTGGCCATGACTTTCGGGGGATAGGGCATCCCGTTTTTGATCCACCATTCAATGACCCCGACATAGGCCGTTCCGGCATACTGCAGCATCACGTCCTCGTTTAAATCCGCATTTCTTCCGCTTTGTTTGTCGATCTCGCCTCTAAACCCTTCCATAAAAGAAGCAAGAAGCCGGGTTCTAAAAGAGGATGGCATCCCTTTGCTGGCTAACATGGTTGAAAAAAGCAAGTAATTTTTCTCGAAATATTCGAAATAAGGAACCAGGGCATCGGTCCATTCCAACTCGCACGCCCATGTATCCATCTCCTTTAATTCATTAATATGGGTTTCCATGATTTTATCCAACAAATCATATTTGTCCTGATAATGCAGATAAATGGTACCGCGGTTTACATTGGCCTGGTCGGCAATGTCCTGAATGGTAATGTCGTCGAAATTTTTGACGGCCATCAGTTCGATGACGGCTTTTTTTAAGGATTCTTGCGTTTTAACAATTCTTCGGTCGACTTTTGCCATCGTGATCCCCACCTGACTTTCCAAGATAATGGACACTTTTCGTAATTATGTTGATATTTGAACAAAACGCGTTATTTTAACCATTGAACTTCGTCTTCTTCTTTCTATAATAATAGACACGAGTTGATTAAACAACTTCTTTCGCTTATTGGTTCCTGTCGATCCGTGATGATGAACAGAAAAAACATCAACTTGGATCATGTGCAAATATCCATCGTCAGGAATCGTCGGATACGTCGTTTTAAATTTTTATCAACTGGAGGTCCTATACTATGATTCATGCTAAAGCACGTGCTGTTTTCGGTCCGGAAGGTCCATTCGAATTAACGACAATCGAGCGCAGGGATCTTAAGCCGCATGATGTTCTCATCGAGATCAAATACGCGGGCATTTGCCACTCCGACATCCATACCGCTCGCGGCGATTGGGGGCCGGTTCAATATCCTCTCGTACCCGGACACGAGATCGCCGGCATTGTCGCCCAGGTTGGATCGAACGTTACGAAGTATTCGATTGGCGACCGGGTAGGAGTGGGCTGCATGGTGGATTCCTGCGGAGAATGCGAAAGCTGCCGCAAGGGAGAGGAGCAATATTGCCATCATGGCCATACGGGGACTTACGCTGCGATCGACAGATACGGCCAATACACGCAAGGCGGTTATTCCACCCACATCGTCGTAACCGAAGATTTCGTCGTCCGCATTCCCGACGGCATCGCGCTGGATGCCGCCGCACCGCTTTTGTGCGCCGGAATCACGACGTATTCGCCGCTTCGCCATTGGGGCGCCGCTCCAGGCAAAAAGGTCGCGGTGGTTGGACTCGGCGGGCTTGGACACATGGCCGTGAAGCTCGCCCATGCTATGGGGGCGGAGGTAACGGTTTTATCTCAAACGCTGAAGAAAAAAGAAGACGGTTTAAAGCTCGGCGCGGACCATTATTATGCCACCGGCGACCCGGAGACGTTTACGACGCTGGCCAATACATTCGATCTGATCGTGAATACGGTGAGCGCAAAGATTGATTTAAATGCCTACCTCTCGCTGCTGGCCGTCGACGGCACCTTGGTCAACGTCGGCGCTCCGCCGGAGGCATTGCCTGTGCAAGTGTTTTCCCTTATCCCGCATCGCCGGTCGTTTGCCGGATCGGCCATCGGGGGCATCCGGGAAACGCAGGAAATGCTTGATTTCTGTGCCGAACACCGCATTACGCCTGAAATCGAGCTGATCTCCGCCAATCAGATTGATGTAGCCTGGGAACGCGTTCTTGCTTCGGATGTCCGGTATCGGTTCGTCATCGACATCGGCACGATGGGCAAAGAATAAGGAGAATCCGGATGTTATTTCAGACCGTCCGGCAACATCGTTTAAGAGTCGCAGATCAGCGGCTCTTTTTTGTTAAAGCGAGGGGCGATTAGGGTGCTGTTCAAAAGAAGGGGCATCCCGCACTGCGCAAAACGTATTTAAGAATGTATAGGGATAAAGCCGCAGTCGCATCCTACAGGAAAAAGGATTTTACCCAGGAGGCAACTGAAATGGATCAGGAAAAAACCAATTCAAAACAAACCGAGGCCGAGGACCGGATCCCAAGTACCAACTCCCTCAAAGAGACGCAAGCAGCAAATGACGTCGAAGCATCCGAGGATCTCGACGGCAGCGATTTTCGATCCGCATTTAAAAATCCAGTGACGGGCGAAGAGCGACTGTACTAATTCCTTTTTATATCCGGAGCCTTTTTCCTCAAGCAGGATTGCAAAACGTTGTAAGCAGCATACAAGAGCGTAAAAACTCCCAACTTTGTAACACCTGGCACTTACGCCGGGGCAAACCGATTGGTTAGAACCCGTAACAGAGGAAGAATACAATAAACTCGAATAAAAAATGTGCCCAAAATCCAAAGCTGCCGAATCGACGATCGATCGGCAGCTTTGTCGCGTCTATTTGCGATTTGCAGCATGATGAATAGAAAATCCGTCAAGTTATTCCATGCCGATTGCGCGTTCTTCCGTACTGTGGGGACATGTGCTGACCTTGCCGGTATCCAATGCGTGGAAGCTATTTGTGCGCTGCTGTCAGACCAGCCGGCGGGAAATGAAATATGGGGCGCTGCGCGGTTCCGCCATGGCTGTTGAAGACACGGTAATCCATACACTTTCTGCGCATTTGCATGGTGATAGCAACTTTCCCAAGAAATAAACGTTAGTATTGTAGTAATCTAATTTACAATTAGTGGGGGATATTGGTCGTGAAACTCAAGAAGTGGAAAACTGCGATCGCCGTTTTATTGATGTCATCAGCGATTTTGCCGTTGGGCGCTCAAGAAACAGAGGCGGCATCCAAGTACGTGGAGCTCGAAGCTCAATGGGAAGACGGTCAAGCTGCTCATATCCAGACGCTTCATAAAGACGGAGTGACTTACGGAAGTTTGTTCTCGCTCGGCAGCGGATCAGGTCTGCTGTGGGGGATGGAAAATGACAATACGGCGGTACTGAAGAGGGATCAGAAACGCATTGTCGTACATGTGGGGAGCAGGATTGCGGAAGTTGACGGCCGGGAAGTGGATATGGGCAGAGAACCTGTATGGTATATCAGTCACCTTTATGTGCCGATTCGATTCCTGGCATCCGCTTTGGACGGGGAAGTGGCCGACAGGGACCCGAAGACGGGAAAGGTCACCGTGACGGGACTCAACAATTATACGGACACTTTTTATGGAAGCATGTTGGGATACAGCTTTAGGATTCAGGCAGCAAACGGGAATCTCGAATTTACTGATTTGTATACGGGAAAAAAGAATTTGATTCCGCTAGGCATGAAGGACATTAACGTGAACACCCATGAACTTACCTTAAACTTCGAATCGACACCCCAGCATTTGCAGGTTTTATTCATTGAATACACGAATCGAAAGACAGGAGATTATGACCTGTATACGTTGGTATTTAAGAATCAAGGGTTGATACGAAAATCCGTTGCCCACGGGTTAAAGGAGAAGCACGATAGCTTCAAGTCGGACGGAACCATTCAACTCATCGATGACCAAAACATACGCATGATTGAAGATGGCAGCGGCCAAGTGCTTGAAGTGATCTCACGCTGAACGGCGGACGAAAAAAATACACGGAATCACAAAAAAGTCGCATTGGGTATGCGGCTTTTTTGTTCGTAACCTGTCGGAGGACGGACTCAACTCACATGATCCAAGACGATGCCCTGATTTTTTTTCTGATAAGCTTTAACAAAAAAAGCGATGAAAGTGAGAAGTTTGGCAGCGAGATAAGGTCTATAGGGTGAATGACAAGTCAGGAGGACAATCATGATGGATTCACAGCAAGAGACGGAGCTGATCCGCCGCATCATTGCTAATGACAAGCAGTTATTTTCCGTGCTCGTTGATAAGTACAAATACAACGTTTACGGAATCTTCCGGGGAATGGGGGCAAGCCATCAGGATGCGCAGGATTTGGCACAGGAAACGTTCATACGCGTGTACAAGTATTTGCCCCGGCATCAGGAAGGAAACCGTTTCAGCGCCTGGGTCTATACGATCGCCGTTAACGTCATGAAAGATCATGTGCGCAAACGACGCCCGATCCCCGCCGAAATGGATGGGCATGCCCAAGAGTCCGATCCGGCGGCCACGCCCGAACAGCACATCATCCGCAAAGAAATGCAGCGGGACATATACCGGTACCTGAACCTTCTTCCCGATACCTACCGGCTCGTTTTGCTCCTCAAATACACGAATGAACTATCGTATGAGGAGATCATGGAGATTACCGGCTTAAGCAGCATCCAGGTTCGGAATGCACTGCATCGCGGAAAAAAACGACTGAAAAAAGAGATGGAAAAGAAAGGAGGATTGGCCCATGAAGCCTTTTTCCAATAAAGATGACCAAACGATGAAAGATGCCCTGTTCTCCGATCTCCATATGGATGCCGATTTTACGCAACGGGTTTTGGATAATTTGGACAACGTCCAGATGGTGAACGACAAGGAAAAGCTGCCGAACCTGAACGCTTATGCTTCGGCGAAAAGAAGATGGAGAAAACTAAAATGGATGGGGGGAGCGGCGGCGGCAGTCATCGTGTTCGGGTCGGCTTTGACTTTATGGCAGCAGCCGGAACTAAGAGACAAAGTTTCAGGCGTGTTCAAAACATACAAGACGAAACCGACGATTCCGGAAGAAACGGTACCGCCCGGCATGAAAGACTGGTTTTGGTACAACGATTACGAACGATCGAGACCCCTTGGATTGTTGGTAAAACCGGAAGTCAAAGCCGAGGACCAAGGTTATGCCATTCAAATTGAGCATGTTCTTATCGACTGCTCGCGAATCGTCATTTCCGCCCGGCAGACCGCGCCGGATGGAAGCGTGCTGCAGTCTCCTTTGCGGGAAACGGACGATTTCCGAATCACGGACCTGGAAGGCAACGAAGTAGCAAAACGCGTGCCCGTCACCCTAAACTCCTATCCGGGAATCGAAGAATACGCCTATGTCTTTACGGGACACGTGCCTGATGTGGTAATGGTGACGAGCGAAATCGGCGAAATCGAACGGTTCACGGCGGCCATGCCCGACAGAAAACCGGTGAAGGTCAATTGGCATTTTCAATTCAAGCTCGATACGCGGAAGGCCAAACAGCTCTCTGCCGAAAAGCAAATTGACAAGCATTACACGTCCCCGGACGGGTTGGAGCTTGATTTCAAAAAAATCATCCGGACACCAAGCGGAATACGGTTGGATTATGCGGCATCTCTTGGCGAAAAGCTAAAAAGACAGTCGAGCGATGCCAGTGCGGAACACTTGAAGATCTTCTATCACTTGGAGACGGTTGACGGGGAAGGGAAAAGGGGGCGTTACGATTTTGGCAAGCCGGGGGTCTTCGAGCCTTTGATTCAATCCGAGCGAGCCGATGCCCATAACGAGGGAACCAAGGAGTTTATAAACATCATCCATCCTCTTGCCATGCCGCCCGAAAGCAAAAATATACGTTTCGTATTGGATGGCTTTTATATGCCGGTCCACGTGAAGGAATCCATCAGCATGAAGCCCGCCGAGCTGTCTGCAAAACCGGCTGTATTTCATGGATCGGGCGATGAGTTGGCGTTTTCCGCGTATAAACTTGGATCATACGACTCCAAAGGGGGACAAGTGTTGATTCTGACGGCAAACGGAACCTACGTGAATCAGGAGATGAATGAAAAATGGATCGCCATCGACGAAAAGGGGCGCGAATACCCGGTTTTCGTCGGCCATGGTTCGGCACCGGACGGGGATAAAAAAATCATCCATGATTCCGAGTTTCGGATCGATGGAATGGATCATGTGCCTTCCAGGCTGACACTTACGCGCACCGTGGTTAACCGCGTGTTCAAGGATGTCGACTGGAGTGTGGACTTGTGGGACGATACGCAGCTTCCCTGGGAAAATATGCTGGGGAAATGAACACGATAAAGTGGAGGCGGATAGATCTGCGGATCATGACACGAAAGAGATATGCTATTTTGCTAATATGTATTTAGGCCGATGTCCTGCCGGTAGTCCGGCAGGATTTTTCTTACGGGAACCACCGGCCGTATTGCGTTGAAAGCATCGGGCTTTTATATGGCTTCCATGTGGTTGATTAAAACACGCTGCGCACTAATCCGCCATCGATTCGCAACGCGGAACCATTGATTGCAGAAGAAAGCGGGCTGCTTAAAAAGGCGACAAGATGTGCAATTTCTTCCGGTCGAATAAGCCTTTGGATAATGGAGGTCGGCCGGTTTTCTTTCATAAATCGCTTTTCGGCTTCGTCCATGGTCATACTCTCGTTAGGATAAAGGCTGTTTAACATGGTTTCGACGCCTTCCGTTAAAGTGGAACCAGGCATCACCGTATTTACGGTCACGTTCGTTCCTTTGGTCAATTCGGCTAAGCTGCGGGAGAGCGAGAGCTGCATCGTCTTGGTCGCGCTATAGTGAGCCATTTCCAGAGAGGGCATAACCGCCGCCTCGCTGGCGATAAAGATGACTCTGCCTTCCTTGTTATGAATCATTTGCTTCAGGTACCGGCGAGTCAGCCTGACACCGCTCATGATGTTGACTTCAAACAGTTTGAACCAATCTTCATCAGGAATATCAAAATATTCTACAGGCTCAAAAATGCCCAAGTTGTTAATAAGAATGTCTACTTCCGGGTATTTTCCGATAACCTCTTCGCATCCTTGCTCCGTTCCTAGATCGGCGACAGCGGATTGAAGGACGGCTGCAGGATACCGTTCTTGAATTTCTTTTATGGTCTGATTCACCTTTTCCTCGCGACGTCCGTTAATGAGCACGGTTGCGCCTTCTGCCGCCAACGACATGGCGATGGCTTTTCCGATTCCTGACGTAGACCCGGTAACCAGTGCCGTTTTTCCTTTCAGTTCCAAATCCATGCATATCCCTCCTGGATGTTATGTTTTAGAAGCCGATTTGTGCTGGCAGTAGCTTTACCAACCGCAAACCGAATCATACTCCAAAATGTGGTTAATAACCGTTAAATTTATTATGAGATCTAGGGATAATTATGAAAAGTAGGCACTTTGAAGTGCCGTAGACACCTAAAGGTTCCATTGGGCAAGACAAACAAACCTCGAACGGGCGTGTGAATGCAGGCAGTCAACATTCCGATCCAGGAGCCTATGAATTTTGAAGCAAAACTTGGCTCAGGTACAGGCAGCCCGTGGCGGCGGATGGTCGATCCTACTTCGGTGCGGGTTCAGTTCGGGAGGCGCTGAACAATCGGTCGAATCGTCGCATGGATGACTCGAGCGGACCATGGGGCAGCAATGAAATGAGCCAGCCGATGATCAATGCCATGCTTGCAACGAGCAGGTCGCCGAAGGGAACTTTCCCTAAACTATGGTTGATTCCTGATAACGTAAGTAACCAAATGACGGCAAACTGAACCGCATACATCGTCAACGCCACGCGCCCGACCCCGGCAAAAGGGACCAAGACGGCGGTGGTTATCTTCGGCACGAAAAATAAGATTCCGACTACCAGAAGCGCATATCCGAGCCCGGTCAACGTCTGGAACGTCGACGCGCTATGCGGAGTCGTCCATAATAGCATGTGCCACATCGGCTGCTCGGTGTTAAGCGGCCAGATGGCATACAGATCCGGCATGGCGGCGGTACCTTGAACGCTGACAAGCCACGACTCGAAGGAGCGGCTAAGTCCCGGAAGGACATAAGCGCCCAACGTCTTACCGATGATGAGCATCATGGGGCCGATTGCAAAAATGAGGAAGGGGCAGCTCGATTGGGAACATCGTTCGCTTTAACATGCAGACTTTTCCGTGCTGGAAAAGCAAGGCATTCCTTTTCTTTCTTCGATCAAATGTTTATGACAAATTTCATATGATGAAATAGCGCTGAGAGCCTGTTGTTCCATAATGACGCTAAAGCATGTATTGCTTTAGTGTTTTTTTATTTACTATGCTAGGTAGACGATGATTCGGCCGTTTTTTGTTTTTTTAATCAAAGGTTTTAAAATGTTTATCATCGCAACATGTAAAATCAACAAAATTAATATCGCGATTAATAAAATTGATTTCTTATATTTACAAATGGAATTTACTGGTTTATAATTCAAAAAAAGAAAGGAGTAGCGTATGAAATATCCCATCATCACACAGTGTCCCGTATGCGACCATCCGCTGCACGCCGTCAAGCTGGAATGCGGGCATTGCCGGACGACGATCGAGAACAAGTTCGAATTGTCGAAGCTGGCTCTACTCTCACCCGAACAGCTCCATTTTGTCATCACTTTTCTAGTGAACAGGGGCAACATCAAGGAAGTGGAGAAAGAGCTCGGCATATCTTACCCGACGGTCCGCGGCAAGCTTAATGATGTCATTGCGGCCCTCGGATACGATACGCGGAAGAAGCCGGAAGTCGATGAGAAGAAGGTCATTTCCATGCTGGAAAATGGCGAAATTACCGCCGATGAAGCCGTCAAAATGTTGAAGGACGAATAAGCCTATCGCGCCCAAAAAACGTTCAGGAGGAAAAAACGATGAAAGAAGAAATCAGCAAAGTGCTGTCCATGATGCAGGAAGGCAAAATTGATTCAGACAAGGCTTCAGAGTTGATTAGCGCGCTAAAAGAAAAGCAAATGCCCCTTACTTCGCCAAGCATGCAGGTGCTTGGGAAAGCCGACTATGCAAAGCAACCGTCGTCCTCATCCGGCGCTTATTTAGACAAAACGTTAAAAATACGGGTAACAACCCAAGATAACGATAATGTCAGCATCAATTTGCCGATTAAACTGCTGAAGGCTTTTCTTGGAGCGGGGCACAGCATCGCTTCCAATATTCCGCAGGCCGCGAAATATGTGAAGGATATCGATATCCATCTCTTGATCGATGCCATCGAGAACGAGCTCGACGGGCAAATCGTGGACGTCCGTTCCGGTGAAAAGGATACCGTCTCCATAGTAATTGAGTGATGGGTCATGATGATTGTGAAGGTGAAGAGCAAAGAGGGCTCTCTTACGATTCCAGTCCCATATACCGTGCTGCGCATGGGGAGCGGCATCCTGACCTCCAATTTTGTCCAGCGCAAAATGAAGGGATGGCTGAACAAAAACGGCGGGCATTCGGGTGCGCACCCAAGTCAAAAGGAAGATTTTGATCCGGACGGCAGCCGGTTCGGGATGGAGCTGCTGCTGTCGATTCTCGAAGACCGAAACACGAAGGAAGCAATCAGGCAGCTCGTCCAGGAGCTGCAACGTTGCAAAGGAACGGTCCTGGTTGATGTTCAAGCGAAGGACGGCACGAAAGTATTTATTAAATTGTAGTGACCGTATAAGCCATGCGAGGGAACATCGGCGCATGGCTCTCATGTCCATATGGATTCATCACCTTGAAAACGAATGGCCTGGCCGTTGGATGCTATGCCAATCGGTTACATCGCATTGGCCATATTCGTTATCGCCTACAGCCACCACCGTGCCGTCCGATTTCAGGCCAAGAGTATGAGCACAACCTGCCGCGATCGCCACGATATCGCGCCAGCCGCTCACCTCGCATTGGCCATGCTTATTCCAACCCACGGCCGCGACCGTGCCGTCCGTTTTCAGGCCGACGGTGTGATGACTACCCGCCGCAATCGCCACGATATTGCGCCAGCTGCTTACATTGCATTGTCCGTACCGATTATTGCCAGCCGTCTCCACCGCGCCGTTCGAGGCGAGCCCGACCGTATGCCAGTCCCCCGCCGATACTGCCAAGATATCACGCCAGCCGTTTACGTTGCATTGGCCCTCAAGATTCCGCCCCACGGCCACCACCGTGCCATCCTGTTGAAGTCCGACGGTACGACTCCAACCTGCCGCAACCGCTACGATGTCCCGCCAGTCGCTTACCTCGCATTGGCCATGCTTATTCCAACCTGCGGCCACCACCATGCCGTCCGATTGAAGCCCGATCGTATGAGCATTGCCCGTGTTCGTCGCCATATGAACATTACCCGCCGCGACCGCTACGATGTCCCGCCAGTCCTTCACCTCACATTGACCATGCTTATTATCGCCGACTGCCGTCACCGTGCCGTCCGCTCGGAGGCCGACGCTGTGGCGACGACCCGCCGCCAGGGGAGCTTTAGGCCACCGTTTCACTGTTAACGCGGTTTCTTTCGGTGAACGATTATCCATGTTTAACCTCCTAGAAAAGAAGACTTGGTTTATATCATTTCATACATCATCTTTACCATGAAAGATGGATCCTTAAAGCAGGACGCACCCCATAACCGCCGATACTGTTGTTCCCATAACTGCGAATACTGCCGCCTGTTCCTACAAAACACGCACGCGTCGGCTTGTTGCCTTGCGTTCGCAGCCACCACCACGAGCAGCCGAGTTCTTCGCCGTCTTGCATGATATAGTTATCTTTGTTTGTTTTATCATACACATATAAGCTGCATCCGTCGGGCTTTTTCGTCTTGGCAAAACCGGTTCCGACGGCGCGCAGCAAACCCTTGCCGTGAATTTCGGTTAAAACTTTGACCTCGTCAACGCTTAGCAAAAAGACTTTGTCCCCGGTATCCGGGCAGCCTTCTCCGTTACCGGTGCAATAAGTCGTCTTGATGAGCCGCTTTTCGGCCGCATGGAACGCCGCATCATAGAATTCATGATTCAACCACTCGCGCAAATCGCAGTCATGCCACGTCGTTTCCGTGCAATCCCGCCACTTCAATTCCGTGCTTTGGCCGTGGTACCTCTTGCAGTCCAAAATCGATTCGCTCAAAACAAACAGCTCGTTTCCTGAATTTTGAAGTACGCGCCATACAATCTCCTGTTCTATACCGTCTGCGGTCTGTGGATACTTGCCGAACGTAATGAATTCGCCGGGCTTTGTGTTCCCGCAGGTTAAGGCAAAAAGATCCTTTTCCATAAGTTACCTCCTTGATTTTTCTATCCGACTCCGATCATACAACATTCATGCAAGATTTCGGTTTATATGCCAATCGTCCTTGTGGGGAGGGAGGGGATTCCTTATAATATTGTTGCCGTACTTTAGGGTTTGACTTTAAGGAAGGTGCAGCCGATGGACCGAAACTTTACGCCGAAACAAATGGCCACGAGACTTCATGTCAGCACCACCACATTGAGAAGATATGAAACACTCGGCTTGGTGCCCGACGTCCCACGGACGGCCGGCAATCGGAGATGCTATACGCCGTGCCATGTTCAGGCATTTATAGCTTTGCGTGCCTTAAAAAAGGGGTTCGGCATTCCCGTCAGCTACGACGTCATGGGGTTGTTAAAAAAGGGACGCGTCGAACAGGCTTTGTGGAAAATCAACTTACAACAGCACAACATCCAAGCCGAGAAACAACGATTGGAAGAGATCATGAGCCTGGTTCAAATGGCTTTATAGGTAGTCGCTCATAAGGGCGGCTTTTTTATTTTGGGGAAAGGGTGATTCAAATGAAATGGATTAGGTGGTTGATCAGGAAAACATCTGCTGCATGACTCCGCGTAATCGGAAGGAGAGACGACATGGACGACAAAATTAAAGGCTTGGTTTCTGGCGGTATTGTTCCAACGAGCGACCTTCACACTATTAGCGTAACGGCCGTTCCCGTCCATATTCGGGTCCTTCCGGGGGTCGAGGGGCGCGTGCGGGTGAAGTCACCAATTATACGGCTGCCACAGCAACCTGGACGAATGGCTTACAGGATCTATAAAGAAAATTTGGAGGGTCAACCTTCAGAGAAGATAGCCGAACAGCTTGGAATCAGTTTGGAAAAAGCAGCTGAAGTGATTGAATTCTCTCATTTACGGACGATCAAATCTTTGAATCAGCCCGTAAAAAGTTCTTTTGATGGATCAGGATCCGAGTTTATGGATTTCATAATGAGTCATGATGACCCAAGCGAAATCTTTGTGGCGCAATTCATGGACACTTTGAATCCAAAGGAGCAAGCTGCCCTTTCTTTATTAATGCAGGGGTTTAGGGAGTATGAGATTGCGAGACGAATGTCAATATTTCGTGATGAAGTAGCTGAAATGGTACAGGAATTAGAAAAGAAGGCGGCTTTATACTTCGGAATTAAGAGAGGAAGCGAGGGGAAAGGTTTGCAGAAAAAATTCAATGCCACAAAAGAGCAATACATGGATCTTCGGGCAAAAGGATTTACCGTTTCCCGCATTGCTGAGCGCTTTGGTATGGGAAACTCAGCTCTATACAAGCGCAAGAAGAGCTGGGGGCTTATTGAACACAAGACGCCGGACTTACCTAAGCAAGAAGCTGCAGCATCTACTATGGATCATGAATCTAACCGTTTAAAGTCACAATTATCTGCCATGGAAACGAAGCTTTTTCGCTTAGAGGAAGAAAATCGTTTGTTGTGGGATATGGTCAAGCTTTTGAAGGAGGGCCATGCATGAATGCTACAGGTATTAAAAAACCGTGGCGAAAAGATAATTTAAACGATTGAAAGGGGAGCATTCCATGGCAAAGTGTATGAATTGCGGAACAACAATAGATTACGAACCTGAGTACTGCTGTGATGGTCGCGAATGCGGGTGTAGGGGATTGCCTATCGATCCACCCTTATGCGACAAATGCTGGGAAAATGTAATGGGGGCACCGGCTCCTATGATCGTGTCATCAAACGAGGGCATTTTGTCCGACGAAAAGGCTGTATTAATCAATAAAGCTTTTGAAACAGCGTTCAATGAGGAGGAAAACGACGATGACGAAGACTCCGAATGAGGGGCTTAAAACCGAGATTTGGTCCCCGGAACGTCTCACCGCACACCTTAAGGAGATTGGCGCATACAAGCCGCCAGAGCCGCGAAATCAGTTTGAACACCAAATTACAGCACCCAAGCAGGGTCGTCGGGGCAAATATCTAAAATGAGCATGCAGGACCCCCAATCCTTGGCGGGCGCGGGGGTCACTTTGGTAAACCATTCCTCTTGACATTATATCACAAAGGGGAATGAGGGGAATGGCGATGGCATGGGGACAAGGTGAGCTTTTTCCAACAGCTAATGAAACGGAGATCCAGCGGACAAAATTCCTGCTAGGTAAATATACAAAGATGATTGCTCTGATGCAGGATTTTGAGAAATTCGAAGCGGATCTTAAGCAAGTCGCAATTGATGGGGAAGCTGCTCGTCGGATCGACCAGGACGAGCTGCATGCGGATAAAACCGCCAATGCCACGATCTTGATCGAGAAGCAGCGCTGGGTGTATCAACAGTACCAGTTTTATACTCAGCAGCTGCAGCGAGCCTGGGCACTCATCCAAGACGAAGATGAAAAGAAGGCGATCGATTACAGATACCTTCAGGGTTATTCGTATACAGAAACGTTGTTATTCTTCCGGCGCAGCTTGTCAGACAGTACGATTCGACGAAAGATCGCAGAAGGAGCTGAGAGTATGGCGAATACACTGAAGCTGATGGGATTCTTTGAGCAGGATAATGCGGAGTTTTAAGGAAGCTAAAAGCAAAGGAGGAGTCGACGGTGGCAAGTAAATATTTTGATCCGCAAGAGTACTCAGACATGGCAACAGTATTAATTAAAAGAAGTTTTATTCGGGAAGGGCGCTACGTCTTGAAGGATTGGATGAGGAGGGCGATCCCATCCAAGGCACGTTTCTAATCAAGTCTGTCGAACATGATAGGATGCGTGTTACTGATTTTAACAGCAACGAAGTCACGGTTTACATTGATAGCCTATTATCAGAAATTGATCACGGTGAAAATGCAACATATGGCCCATCGATCGTTATTGAGCTTTATGGAGATGATCATGCTTAATGCGCATTTTCGTAATACGCGGTAGACACATTTGACCCTGAAGTGAACACGACCTGGATGCAATCTGACTCAAAGTTGAACACCACATGACGGTTTTCCCGTGATAGTATGGAACCATAGAAAAAGGCGAGAATGACACGCACGGCTGCACAGGCAGCGGATAACTGGGGCGTACCTCTTCTCGCCATTTTTTGGATTAAAAATACATTCAAACTTTTTCTGATATTTCGTGTTGTGTATATATGGGGAGAAAGAACCTGTACAGTAAATTTACAAAGGTATTTAAAAAAAAGTATGGAATTAACTCTTCAACAAAAATATGATTTACATGGTAATTATTAGGTGGTATATATCAGATACACTATTTACCATATGGTGTAATAATATTCCAGCAGGGGGAAATGCAGTTATGAAATCCACTATTAAACGTCTTCTTGTCACTTCACTGTCTGCGGCAAGTATTCTAGCAGTGACATCATCAGCATTAGCTGATGATAATTCTACAGCCGCCAACCCAGGTACATCCGATTCTAATCCACCAATCATTCAATTGGGAGATGAAAATATAACTGATGGTGGCATTGTTACTCCATTTTCGAGCACTCCAGTAATTGATAATCGCCCCATAAGCGGACACGATTATGAGGCTAGCTTTTACATCAAGCCTAACTTCGGTTATGTAAGATTGTATTTAAAGAACACAGGGCCAGATACGATAAATTTATCTGTTAATCAGGGAAGTACATCGGGTCCTCTGAAGTACTTTGCTAAAGTGTACCCTGGTCAAACATTCAATGAAATATTGAATCCAAAAGGTGCTTGGGCAGTAGGTGACTTTTACGTCAGTTTAGCATCTGGAAGTTTACCTATGAGTGGGCAACTCGGAGTTCGTATTAGCACGGACTTGAATTTCTAAAATATATTGAAGAAAGGAAGGCGAGCGAAACATGGCTCGCCTTTTTCAATTCTACACCAAACAGTAATGTGCGAAGCAGGAAAATCATTCCTGATGTCGAACCAAGTATTTAATAGAGTACAGTCAATTCACGTATGATGCAAAATCACCACGATTATTAATAAGCCTAAAGGAAATAATCGATGGAACTAAAAGTGATTTTTTTTATTTGTAACTTAAAGCGCCCAAACCGGGCGCTTTTTTCATTGCCACGAAAGGATGGAAAAAGGTGAACGTAAAATGCAACTCATGCAAAAGAGACTTTAAAATCGAGAATATCCAAACCGAAGAACTGGGGGACGGTATTGAACGGTCATTCTTCATCTGCCCGTTTTGTCGTCGTGAGTACACAGGATTCTATACAGACGATTCTATTCGAAGCCTTCAGAAAAAGATCCAAAAGGCTGTCGCAAAGCTTGGCAATGATGATTATGATCAGCAGGTGTTGAAAAAGAGAATCGCCAAACTTCAGCAAAAGATAAAGGGTGAAATCGATTCGCTGAAAGCGAGGATGGAGCCAGCTGATAGCGAGCGGCGTGAATCAAAATAAAGTAAAGAAGCGGCCCAAAATTACAGCCGCTTCTCAATACCTAATGCTTCACGCACGGATTGCTGCAGCAACTGGGAGAAGTTTAATCCTGCATCTTCCCCGGCATCGCGTAGCCATTTTGGCATTGTGCAGTTTTTGGTCACCGTCTTATCGTCGGCCGGTGGTAATACAAAGACCTCAACATAAATAATTCGGTCGGTTGGTTCCTCTAACTCAATAGCACTAATCTCAGAAGGCACTGGCACAGGTTCATTATTGTCATGCAACTCTTCGATACGATGAATCAACATAACCTTAGCATCTTTAATGCCAGCGACGATTGAAGGAGCTGTTACGGCAGTACCAGGGAAATCCGGAAAGTACATGCTAACACCGGTTTGCGTCTCTTCAACAACAACAGGATAAATGTGGTTTGGCATCTTTTAACCTCCTCATATCTCGTAGGAGGGAGAGAGAGTTGGGGAAATCAGGGGTTAAAACTTAACCCCTGAAGTCCGTTCAATGGATTTCAACGTTCCCTTTGCTAGTATATCGCCGCTGGAGTGGTAGCTCACATCGGCGTATCGTGCTGGGTCGTCTTTGTGTATGTACCGCTGGTGGCTGGTACCTTTGCCGTGATTAGCGACTTGTAAAACCCTGCTGCTTTGAGTGCTTTTAAGACTTCCCTTGCGGTACGTTGTTTCCCCATCTATTTTTCCCTCCCTTCTGATATTATGATAACACGCATTAATAACGCGTGTCAATAATAAATACGCATATTTTATGCGTGTTTTTAGAACGGCGACTTACATCCTGCACCAAGGCGGTTTGATGTATAATGGTTAAAGATGAAAGTAGAGGTGGGTTTGATGGAGAAAGAGCAATTGCTGAAATTACTCGACGATCTATTAGAGGTTCACCTTAAATATACGGATATCCGGTCGAGCGAGTTCAGTTACGATGAGCATGATGAGGAATCATATTGGAAGAACCATGCAGAATATGTGGACAGAGTAAATCAGGCTAAGGAATATCTGAATAAGGCTCCGACTTCTCCAAGTACAGGAATGTGCAGGTCACGGAAGAGATGAAAATCGGGGAGGTCGCCGCGATCGCAGGCGTCAACCCATCCGCGATCCGGCATTGGGAGAAGGAAGGGCTTATCCGCTCTATGCGTAATCCGGAGAACGGTTATAGGGTCTTTACGTCCCGAGAGTTAAAAAAGATTATTGTGCTAAGCAGTTTAAGAAAAACCGTTTATTTTATCGAAAGCATGAAGCAATTGCTTGAAGCTCTAGAGACGCACGATCTCGCCGCAATTGAACGCTCCTTCAAAATGGCTTTGCAACGGCTGGATGACCAATTGAAAAATCAAATGAACGGCATATCCGAAATGATGAAATATATCGACGTTTTGCAAAGAAGAGACGAAAATTGAATACTTATAAAAGGGCCGCATTTGCTCTCTGAAGCTGCGACAAGTTTGCGGAGGATTTTCCGAGGATGGCCCGGGGCATTTGTTATTAAATTGCTTTGAGAGCATGCAGGTCACTTTCGTTTACAGTACCATTGGATAATAATGACATTGACATCCGCGGGTTTTTCCAAAATAATAGAATGTAATTGAATACTGGTACCTTTAAATCAGTCCAGAGAGGCTGGCAAGGGCAGCGGATGTTTATAATCACGCGTGAATCGGTGCATGTTCCGTCAGGGGATGCTCTGTGTCTTCGCGCGGGTTATGATGTAAAAAAAGAGGCTACTTTGTCAGTTTGAAACTTGACGAGTAGCCTCTTTTTTCTGCTTTTTTGGTATCAGGAAACTTGAAGCTGGAGGTATTCTGATGAGCAAACAAGATCAAGAGTTTTCGTGGCAAGAGGTACCGAAAACGCAGAGAAACAATTTTTTGAAGACATTTTCCGTCATGCTGGCGTTCACGTTCTTCTCGGCAAGCATGTTGGCAGGAGGGACGCTGGGAGTCAGCTTGACGTTCATGGAGTTCATCGGAATTGTGCTTGCGGGAAATTTGGTTCTCGGCATCTATACGGGAGCGCTGGCACATATCGCCGCCAAAACGGGCCTCTCAACGCATCTGCTGGCAAAATATTCGTTCGGTGAGAAAGGGTCGTACCTTCCTTCGTTCCTGCTCGGCTTCACGCAGGTCGGATGGTTCGGCGTCGGCGTGGCCATGTTCGCGGTTCCGGTCGCGAGGGCGATGGATTGGAACGTGTACCTGCTGATCTTCTTGTTTGGTCTCGCCATGACGGCGTCCGCCATCTTCGGCATGAAGTCGCTCGTCATTTTGGGCTATATTGCGGTTCCGGCCATTGCCATTCTCGGCGGGTATTCGATGTTCGAGGGAGCAAATTCACTGGGCGGCCTGCAAGGCTTGCTCGATTACACGCCGTCGCAGTCGCTGACGGTTGCAGCGGCGTTGACCATTTGTATCGGGTCATTTATTAGCGGCGGAACGCTGACGCCCGATTTCGCCCGGTTTTCCCGGACGTCCCGGCAGGCGGTGATTGCGACGGTCATCTCGTTTTTCCTGGGGAACTCGCTCATGTTCCTGTTCGGTGCGGTGGGCGCAATGGCTTATAACCTGGCGGATATCTCGGAGGTCATGTTCCTGCAAGGTTTGATCGTTCCGGCGATCATCGTTCTGGGGCTGAATATCTGGACGACCAACGATAATGCCCTGTATGCTTCCGGGCTGGGCTTCGCCAACATCACGAAAATTTCGAAAAAGTTTTTCGTCGTTGTGAACGGCATCGTAGGTACCGTATTTGCCATGTGGATGTACAACAATTTCGTCGGGTTTCTGAATGTGCTGGGCGCGGCGATCCCGTCGATCGGGGCGATCATCGTCGCCGACTACTTCGTTGTGAAGCGGAGAAACTATAAACCTTTTGCCGATATGGCTTTTAAGAAGGTAAACTGGATAGCGATGGCCGCTTGGGCCATCGGCGTAGCTTTCGCCCAGCTGGCTCCGGGAGTAACGCCATTGAACGCACTGATCGGCACGGCGGTGGTTTACATCGTATTGATGCTGAGCGTTCCTGCCAAAGAATCAAAAGAAAAGGGGAATTCAAATGATTATACAGAACGCAAAATTGCGGGGTAAAGAAGGCTTATGGAATATCGTCGTGAAGGACGGGAAGTTTGAACGAATCACGCAATCGCTGGAACCAACGGCGGACGATGAAATCATGGACGTTCACGGATCGCTTGTACTGCCGCCGTTCATTGAACCTCATATTCATCTGGATACTACGCTGACGGCCGGCGAGCCGGAATGGAATTTGAGCGGAACGCTCTTCGAAGGCATCCAGCGCTGGTCGGAACGCAAGGCGTTCCTGACGCACGAAGACGTCAAAACGCGCTCCAAAACGGCGCTGAAGTGGCAGATCGCGCAGGGCATCCAGCATGTGCGGACGCATGTGGACGTCACCGATCCAAGCTTGACCGCAGTGAAGGCGATGCTTGAAGTCAAAGAAGAGATGGCGCCATACATCGATATCCAGCTCGTCGCTTTTCCGCAGGAAGGCATTCACTCCTACCCGAGCGGCGCGGAACTGCTGGAAGAATCGCTGAAAATGGGCGTTGACGTGGTCGGAGGCATACCGCACTTCGAATTCACGAGGGAGTATGGCGTGGATTCGATGAAGGTCGCGTTTGATCTCGCCGAAAAATACGACCGTCTCATCGACATCCATTGCGACGAAATCGACGACGAGCAATCCCGTTTCGTGGAAGTCGTCGCCAAAGAAGCCTACGAACGCGGGCTGGGCTCCCGGACGACCGCAAGCCACACGACGGCGATGGGATCCTACAATGATGCTTATACGTACAAATTGTTCAGATTGCTGAAGATGGCGGACCTGAATTTCGTCTCCAATCCTTTGGTTAACATCCACCTGCAGGGCCGCTTCGACACCTATCCGAAAAGAAGAGGGCTGACGCGCGTCAAAGAGCTTCAGGAAGCCGGGCTCAACGTGTGCTTCGGGCACGATGACATCTTTGATCCATGGTATCCGCTAGGCACGGGCAACATGCTCCAGGTGCTGCACATGGGCATCCATGCTTCGCAGCTGCTCGGTTACGATCAAATCGTGAATTCGATCGACCTTATTACGAAAAATAGCGCAAGAACGTTGCATATCGAGGATGCGTACGGCATTGAAGAAGGCAAGCCGGCCAACTTCATCGTTCTCGAAGCAGAAAACGAATATGAAGCCGTACGCAAACAGGCGGCAGTGCTTTATTCGTTCAGAAGCGGCCGCAAAATCGCGGAAACGAAGCCGCGGGACACGTCGATCGTGCTTGAGGGCGGTCCGGAGAAAATCACTTTCAATAAATAACCGAATGAAGCGCGGGTTGCATCAAGCAGAGCCTTCGCATTAAACCAACATCCCCTCATGGCTGACAGGGTAACAAGGATCGCGTGAACGCGAAATCCTCCTGCATCGCATGAGGGGATTTTTAGTGCGTTAAAAAACGGATAAATACATTCGTTTCGGATGAGAAGCATACGGGTTGAATGGCCGCATCACTGCGGCCTTTTTTGCGTCCTAAACGGGACGGGTCTTGCCGAAACCGAAGCAGGCGGCGTGCGCGCTCATTCACGCAGAGCAGGGCGTTTTTTTGAAAATCGCAGGCGGCGTCTTGCTAGGCATTTGGTCCCGATATGACAGCTCATGTCAGATGCTGCCGTTTAATACAGAGAAATTTTGGGTAACTCATTCGCAGTGGTGTTAATTATTGTATCCACAATATTCATAATCGGAGGGATCATGTTGCCAGGACTGAAACTGAGAAAAAACAGCAAGCCGGCCCGGTCAAAACAACTGGATGAATCCCGGCGGAAATTTTTGAAAGCCTCGGGCATGACGCTGGGCGGTTTGGTCGTCGGCGGCGTGTTCGGGGGCGTCTTGACGGACAGTCTGGAGAAAAATCATGCCCCCGCGCCGGCGCCGGCCAGCAACAAGCCGGAAGCTTCGCTGCAGGATGCGCTGATGTTTTTTAATCAGGAGCAGTTTAAAATGACCGAAGCGGCCGTGGAACGGATTTATCCCGAAGATGAGAACGGTCCCGGTGCGAAGGCGCTGGGCGTGGCCTTTTTTATTGATCATCAGCTTGCAGGCCCGTGGGGTTATAACGCGCGGGACTATATGATGGGTCCTTTCGTGCAAGCCCAGGCAACTCAGGGAGAACAGTCGCGCCTGAAGCGCAACGAAATGTTCACGCTGGGGCTGGAAGGGCTGAAGAGCTACTGCCGGCAAAAGCATCAAAAGGATTTTACGGAGCTTGAGGCCCAGCAGCAGGATGAAGTGCTGGCCGCCATGGAGAAAGGAGACCATTTTCCCATGCGCGGGGTGACGAGCAGCAGTTTCTTCAACATGCTGAGGAATTTGACGATCGAAGGGGTCTACGCGGATCCGCTCTATGGCGGCAACCGGAATATGAACGGATGGAAGATGCGCAATTTTCCGGGCAACCAAATGAGCTATGCTCAGCAGATTACGAAGGAAGGGCTGGTCAAGATCCAGCCGAAAAGCCTGCAGGCTCACATGAGCGAATAAATTTCACGGATATAAGGGGACATCAGACGTGGCCAAATTACCTAAAGTACCTGTGGTTATTGTTGGAATGGGCTGGGTCGGCGGCATTATTGCAGCCGAGCTGACCAAAGCGGGCATCCAGGTCGTCGGACTGGAGCGCGGTAAGAGCCGGAGCACGGAGGATTATTTCATGGATCATGACGAGCTCCGGTATGCGCGGCGTTTTGAATTGATGCAGGATCTGTCCAAGGAGACGATCACGTTCCGAAATTCGGAGTCCATGAGGGCGCTGCCGATGCGCAGCTATGGCTCCTTTCTGCTGGGGGACGGGCTCGGCGGCGCCGGGACGCACTGGAACGGGCAGACGCACCGCTTCCTTCCGTATGATTTTGAGATCTACAGCAAGACGGTGGAGCGGTATGGAAAAGGCAAAATTCCCGAGGGCATGCAGCTGCAGGACTGGGGAATCACGTATGACGAAATCGAACCGTATTACGACAAGTTTGAGCAGATGGCCGGCATTTCCGGGGAATCGGAAGCCAATCCGATGCTTGGCAAACGGTCCAATCCGTTTCCGACCCCGCCGATGAAGAAAACGCCGATTTTGCAAAGGTTCGAAGAGGCGTCGAAGAAGCTCGGATACCATCCGTATATGATCCCTTCGGCCAACCTGAGCGAGAACTATAAAAATCCCGACGGCATATCCCGGGCAGCCTGCCAGTACTGCGGTTTTTGCGAGCGGTTCGGGTGCGAATACGGCGCCAAGGCCGACCCTGTCGTGACCGTCATCCCGACGGCGATGGCTACCGGCAAGCTGGAAGTGCGCACGTTTTCGAACGTGACGGAAATTCTCCATGACGGCAAAAAAGCGACCGGCGTGGTGTACATCAACACAGTGACCGGGGAAGAGGTGACCCAGCCGGCGGACGTGGTCATTCTCGGCAGCTTCGTGCTGAACAACGTGCGATTGCTGCTGAACTCCAAGCTCGGGACGCCCTACGACCGAAAGACCGGACGGGGAACGATCGGCCGGAATTACGCGTATCAGGTCAACTCCGGGCATGCGGTCGGCTTTTACGATGACGAAGAGTTCAGCACGTTCATGGGAGCCGGAGCGCTCGGCATGGAATTCGACGACTTCAACGGGGACAATTTCGATCACTCCGATTTGAAGTTTTTGCACGGGGCAGGCATCCGGATCGGCCAAAACGGCCTGCGTCCGATCGAGAACAATCCGGCGCCGCAAGGCACGCCGACCTGGGGCAAGAAGTGGAAGGAAACCACGCTGAAATATGCCAACCGTGTGCTGACCGTCGCGACGCAGGGGGCCAGCCTCCCCTGGAAGCACCATTACCTGGATCTCGATCCGACCTATAAAGACATTTACGGCAAACCGCTGCTGCGGATTACGTTTGACTTTGAGGACCAGGACCGGGAGCTCACGAAATTTGTGGCCGGCAAGGCGGGCGAGGTCATGAAGGAGATGGGTCCTTCCCATATGGAGATCAAGGACAAGTTGGACCCGTATAATATCGTCCCTTACCAATCTACCCACAACACAGGCGGCGTTATTATGGGTTCGGACCCTGACACGTCCGCCGTGAACAGCTATTTGCAGATGTGGGAAGCAGAAAACGTGTTCGTCGTGGGTGCTTCGGCATTCCCGCACAACAGCGGATACAATCCGACCGATACCGTCGGCGCGCTCGCCTACAGGGCGGCAGAAGGGATTCAGAAATATTTGAAACAGGGAGGCATGCTTGTCTGAACGGCTCAGTGCCTCATGCCTCATGCTTCCGATCGTCTTACGAATTGATATAACGTCATAGGAAAGGAGGGATAGACCATGCTTTCAACAATCGGAATACCGGGGCTGTTGCTGTTGCTGCTGCTCGCCCTCTTGCTGTTCGGGCCGTCCAAGCTGCCGCAGCTTGGCAGGGCGGTGGGAACGACGCTTCACGAATTCCGCAGTTCCGCCCGGCAGCTGACGGAAGAGGAGGATGAGAAGCAGGAAGCGGGGCGCCGCCGGGAAAATCTTTAGAATGGGTTTGTATGCATCGGTGAATGCAACTTAATGATTTCATCTGGAGGGATATAACATGAAAAAATGGATGCTGATGGGACTTACGTTAATGCTTGTTCTGGTACTAAGCGCCTGCGGAAGCAGCGGAAAAGGAGGCAGCTCGTCGGACGAGTCCTCGTCTTCGGGCGGATCGGACGGCGTCAAAGAAATCAAGGTGACGGCGTCAAACTTTAAGTTCGAGCCTTCGGAGATCAAAGTCAAAAAAGGCGAAAAAGTCAAAATTACGCTGGAAAACAACGAAGGAAACCACGGCCTGGCTATTCCGGATTTCAACGTGGACCTGCAGCAGCCGGGTTCGGCAGAATTTACCGCCGATCAGGCCGGGGAGCATGAATTCCACTGCTCCGTCATGTGCGGAGCCGGACACAGCGACATGAAGGGAACCCTGATTGTTGAATAAACATGCTTAAACCCTTAAAAGCCGCATTGTTGCGGCTTTTTTTGTATGGTCTATACCAATTTGTATTTGCCGATGCAACGAGAGAACGCAGAACGGCAATGATTACGGGATGAGATGCGTTGTACCGATGAAACGCGGCTACTCGAATTTCGAAGGAGGCACGTTGTAATATTTCTTGAAAGCTTTCATTGGCGCCACTGCTACCGGACAGGACTTTCAATCAGGAACGCCGTACATTTGAGGGTGCAAGATCTGAACGCATAAGAAAGATGCGTCGGATACTATAGTTTTCTTGCCTTGATTACAAAAGTGACAGGCAGCATCTTTGCTTTTTTTGCAAAATCGCTGTTAGCGTGCCGCGATTGCATCCTTTCATCATCCGATTCCTCAATCAGCTTTTCAATGACAAATCCTCCTTTTGCCAAGGCATTTACATAGGTTGATAGTTTACGGTCTGATAATGTTAGGGTACTTTCACCAAGAGATACCGAATACCAGGATTCATCGAAATAGCATTTTTTAAAAACAAGCATATTATTTTCTGCGGCAACACATTTGTGTATAGGGTGAGACCAACTGAAAATAAATACGCCGTCTTTTTTCAGGTAGGAGGCGATTCGGCAAAACGTACCCTCAAGGTCGGTGGTCCAGCCTATGGCATAAACCGAATAAACAAAGTCGAAATAATCCTTTGGTATGCCGCATTCTTCTTCCATGGGAGAGCAGATAAAGGTTGCCGAAAGGCCGCATGCCGTCAAATGTTGCTTTGCTTTTTCGATCTGTTTTTCGGATATATCCAGAGCCCATAGTTCAGATGCATTGCGTTCCCCCTGATATTGCAAGGAATGACCGGTGCCACAGCCGATCTCCAGCATCCTTTTTCCCGAGACATCGCCAAAAAGTCGGCATTTTTCTTCTGAGACAAATGCTCCATAGAAAGGAAGCGCGGTTGCTCCTAAAATGTCATTTCCTTCGGTGTCCCAAAAAAGGCTGTTTGTTTTATGTATGGAACTCTTATCCATCTCCACCGAGATGGCGCTGCCAACCTCGCCTGCACCTATAATGTTTGTTCTTTGAACCGAATTTTTATCCATATCGACGCCCTCCCAAATTAAAAAAATATGAGCCTGAACGTATATCCGGACCTGCCGTTGTTCCAATAACACCTAACAAACACGAACGAACGATCCCCAAATAATGTACCATTTGTCTTTGGACAAATCTACCCAAATTATTCATAGAACAGTCTATTTAATTTAGCTGTTTGTTCGGCTATAACACGGCCCCTTTAAGTTATTCATGGTTGGATTCCGCCTTTCAGATTTTGGGTCTAACACTGTATACGAACTCAAACACTTCGATATCAAACTATATACATTCAATCTGATTAGTTGCTGATCACATTTTTTTTAAGGCTTTCGAACCGAAAGGGGAATCTTAAATAGCAAGATGTATGTTATAAAAAAGGGTTGACATCATTCAACTACAACTGTAGTATATCATTAATGTTAACTACAATTGTAGTTTACAAAACAACCTCAGGAAAGGAGCATTACAAAATGAATGTAGCAACAAAAGCAGCAATCGTAACATTAAGCAGTGTATTACTGCTGGGTTCCTCAACGAGCTTTGCGGCCGAAGCGAAATCTTATAAGGAAGCTCGGGAAGAAGCTGCTAAAAAAGCAGCCGAGGCAACCAAATCTATACCTGAAAAGGACAAAAAGTTTATCGAAGATGAGATCAACAGAATAAAGGAGCTGTCCAAAAAGCCTGGTGAGTCGTATGTCCTGTATCATAAATATCCTCAATTAAATAGCGGACTTTCACTTAGCTATTGGGGATTGGTGGAAGAGTTCTCTTCTTACGAAGCCTACTTGAAAAGAGCTTCCACATTGGAGGGTTCGATCCTGAAGCAGCCTGCAAACCTGCCAGCCGGATACAAGTTTTTGTCAGCGACCATCGAAGGTCCAACAAAAGGGAAATTCGTTGATGAAGTAAAGGCCGAAGGCAAAAAAAGCGGCAAACCTATCTATGCGAAGAAAATAGAGTGGAAGGAAGCGGCGGAAATCCGTCTCAAGTATACGAACGGAAAGAGCACGTTAACTTTCTCAAAGTATATAAAAGATCCTGAGGGAAGCAAAAAGAAAGGGTTCTTTAACGATACGCTTCCTGCGAATATCTATCCAAAATCCGTATTCTGGTATGATGGCGGCAAATACGAATACGGCGTCTCTGCCACTTCGGATGTCCCTAGAGAAAAGAAAATCGCGATGCTGAAGGCTGCGGTAAAGAAATAATATGTTTGGAAAGCGGCGCGGATTTGTGCATGTAACAAAAATAGAGAATCTTAGTTCTATTACATGTTGACATCACCAAACTACAAATGTAGTATGAACATACTACGTATGTAGTTTAGGCGAATGAACATGGAGGTTACATGCATGAAACAAATACCATCGGTTACGGATGCAGAACTGGAAATTATGCGGGTGTTATGGGCAAATCCTGATTGCCCTTCCAGTGAAGTTGTAAAACAACTAGCAGACAAAATGGGCTGGAGCCCGAATACGACGCGGACGCTCTTGAACCGATTAGTGCAGAAGGAAGCAGCGGGGGCAAAGCTGGAAGAGGGTTCAAAGCGCACCCTGCTGTATTATCCCATCATCAGCGAGCAGGAATTTTTGCTGTCCGAAACCACATCCTTTATGAAAAAGCTGTATGGCGGGGCATTAAAACCGATGCTGGCCAACTTATTAAAGGATAGAAAGCTGAATGCACAGGAAGTCGAGGATCTCAAGGCTTTATTTGACGAAAACCGTAGCGACGGCGAACCGGGAAAAGAGAGATAACGGATGATTCCAACATTGCAAGCGAGTTTATTGTCTGTTTTTGGCTGGGTGATTCGCGGATCATTTATGGCCGGCATTCTGGTTTTACTTGTCCTGATCGTGCAATTTCTATTCAAAAACAAGCTTGAAGCAAGATGGAAATATTTGATTTGGCTGCCTGTAGCGATCCGCCTGCTGCTTCCTTGGGCGCCGGAATCTTCGCTTAGCTTGTACAATGTTTTGTCTTTGGAGGCCATAGCGCCCGGATTTCATCAGAAGGCCCAGGATCCCACGGCATTTAAGAATGCGGGGATCGCAAGGGAGGCGGCGGTTCAAAGGAATCGGACCTTAAGCCCGGAATCAAATGGATCTACCGTGCCTGCCTCATCCCATGAACCGGGAAGCGTGCAGAAAAGCGGTTTTTGGTGGAGTGAGATCAAAAATATGGGCTTCATCAATATGCTGTTTGCGGTATGGCTTGCGGGCGTGTTATTCCTTTCGGCGAAAACGGTATTTGACCAGAACCGATTGAAACAAGCCTTGCGCGCAGGGCGAACCATCGATACTCCTTTTTTATCGGCAGTCTTTCAAGAAACGAAGCATCTATTTGGCATCAAGCGCAATGTGAGGTTTGTCGCATCGGAACGGATTCCCGGACCAGCTGTAGTCGGTTTTCTTAAACCTGCAGTCGTGATTTCGCCAAGCCTGCTCGTTACGTTGCAAAAGGATCAGCTTCAATTGATTTTGGCGCATGAATTTGCGCATATTCGGCGGCGGGATGTGGCAGTGAACTGGATGATGCACATGATCTTGATTCTCCACTGGTTTAATCCGCTCCTATGGTTCGCGATACATAGAGCAAGGCAGGATCAGGAGATTGCCTGCGATGCATGCGCCTTGGACCGGATGAGGCCGCAGCAAAAAAATGCATACGGGCAAACGATTATTCATGTGTTGGAGCATTTGTCGGTCAGTCATTACCGGCCGGGGCTTGCCGGCTTGTCCGCCACACATAAAGAAATGAAAAGGAGACTCATGATGATCCAACATTTTAATAAAAAATCCTACCGCTTGTCCATTCTGGGTATGGGGATGATTCTCGCGCTTGGCAGCGTGACATTGGTTAACGCGAAGGAAAGCGGCGAAGAAAGCGCACCGCAAAAGGCTTCTATGCAATTGCAGCAGAATTCAAACGTTGCCGTGGGCAAAGAGAATGATATTATTTATCCCGAGGGAAACATAGACCGTGATCTCTATAAGAAAGAACTGGAAAAAAACCAAAAAAAAGCTGAAGCGGCAGCCAAGGCTTTAACTCCAGAGGAAAAGAAGTATATCGAAGATGAGACGAATCGAGTGAAGGAACTGAGCAAAGAGACAGGCGATATGTACGTTCTGTATCATAAATATAAGGATCTTAATAGCGGACTCGACCTCAGTTATTGGGGAGGGATAGAAGAATTCTCTACTTACGAGGACTACTTGAAAAGAGCTTCCGCATTGGAGGGTTCGATCCTGAAGCAGCCTGCAAATTTGCCAGCCGGATACAAGTTCTTGTCTGCGACCATCGAAGGTCCAACAAAAGGGAAATTCGTTGATGAAGTAAAGGCCGAAGGCAAGAAAAGCGGCAAACCCATCTATGCGAAGAAAATAGAGTGGAAGGAAGCGGCGGATATCCGTCTCAAGTATACGAACGGAAAGGACACGCTGACTTTCTCAAAGTATACAAAAGATCCGGAGGGAAGCAAAAACGAAGGTTTCTTTAACGATACGCTTCCTGAGCATATCTATCCAAAATCCGTATTCTGGTATGACGGCGGCAAATACGAATACGGGGTCTCTGCCACTTCGGATATCCCTCGTAAAGAGAAAATTGAAATCTTAAAAGCAGCGGTAAAAAAATAACGCGTCAAGCGATCCGTTTTATGCATCGACCATGTCGTCCTGTTTACACAGGATGGCATGGTTTCTTTGTTGTTGCCGGCACCTAAAATGCCACGAAATGGATATAATCGGGCCATCCGCAGTTATCGCGATCGTATGCACGCACTGTGAGGAAAGCGAGCCGTCGGCGGTTCTGGTCCGCATAACTCCAAGCTGAATCGCCGACCCAAAAGCGGCCCATTTCAAAGTTGCTAATCCGATCGCCCGAATTATTCCTTCACGATAGAATTTCTACATAGCAGGGATGCGTGGGGATAAACGATCGATACATGACTTTTTCGCCAGGACGGAAGTCGTGTATGACTGAAATAATCCTGGCTGAACAGTAACAAGCCCCCCTTGCTGGGCCCGTGAATTCCAGACTTCCGGCTGATGTGCGGGACATTCATATCATGTTATGGTAAAAGGCAGGATAGGATAGCGTTGGCAGGCTTTCGCAGCCAAGCAGCTGTCAAATCCTCCTTTTTTCTTATATATTGACCGAATTACCAATTTGGTCACCTGGTTTATTCTGTGTTTTATTCGCCTGTTATAAAGGCTGGGTTAAAAGAAAAGAAAACAGGATGATGGAGGGAAATACCATGACAGAAAATATTCAGGTGCCTCAACCCAAAACTTATGGACCTTTAGGAAATCTGCCGCTGCTGGATTCCTCCGCACCGGTACAATCGTTGGTGAAGGTGGCCTCGGAGCTCGGGCCAATCTTTCAGTTCCAATATCCCGGCGGACGCAAGGAGCTCTACGTCTCCGGTCATGAATATGTGAAGGACGCTTGCGACGAAAAGCGCTTTGATAAACGGATCTGGGCTCCGCTGCAAAACGTACGCGCTTTTGCAGGCGACGGTTTGTTTACGAGTGCGACCCAGGAAACGAATTGGAAAAAAGCACATAATATTCTGCTGTCCAGCTTCAGCCAAAGGGCCATGCAAGGGTACCACGCCAAAATGCTTGATATTGCCTTGCAGCTGATTCAAAAATGGGGGCGGCTGAATCCGGACGAAACGGTGGACGTACCCGCGGACATGACCCGGCTGACGCTCGATACGATCGGACTGTGCGGATTTAGTTACCGTTTCAACAGTTTTTACCGGGAAGGCAACCATCCCTTTATCGATGCGATGGTGCGGGCGCTTGACGAAGGGATGAACCAGCTTCACCGCTTGGGCATCCAGGATATGTTTATGGTCCGGAAGAAACGGCAGTTTCAAGAGGATATTCAGACAATGTTCTCTCTCGTCGACGAATTGATCCGGGAGCGTAAGGCGCATGACGGGAATGAGGATGATCTGCTCGCTCACATGCTGGAAGGCGTCGATGTGGAAACAGGTGAGCGTCTGGATCTAGAAAATATCCGCTACCAGATCATCACATTTCTGATCGCAGGACATGAAACGACCAGCGGCCTGCTCTCTTTTGCGATCTATTTTCTGATGAAAAACCCCGAAAAGCTGCGTAAAGCGGTGGAAGAGGTGGACCGCGTCCTGAAAGACCCGGTACCGACGTATAGCCAGGTGCGGGACCTGAAATATGTCCGAATGGTTCTGAGCGAGTCCCTGCGGTTATGGCCGACTGCGCCGGCTTTCTCGCTGTATGCCAAAGAAGATACATGGATTGGGGGAACCTATCCGATCCAAAAGGGTGACAGCGTGACCGTGCTCATTCCGGGACTTCACAGGGATACACGCGTCTGGGGGGACGATGTGGAGGCGTTCAGACCCGAGCGTTTTGAGGATCCAAGCAAGGTGCCTCATGACGCGTATAAGCCGTTTGGTAACGGTCAGCGGGCGTGCATCGGGCAGCAGTTCGCCCTGCAGGAAGCGACCTTGGTGCTGGGTATGATTCTGAAGTATTTTGAGCTGACGGATGCCGACCACTACGAACTCAAGGTGAAAGAGACGTTGACACTCAAACCTGAAGGGTTCCGGATTCGTGTTCGCAGCCGGAAGGCAGCCGTGATTCCGATGGGTTCAGGCAGCTCCGAACCGCTGGGTACCGCTGCTCGCGAGTCCGGCAAGCCGGCCTCATTGGCGGAAAACGCGCATCATACGCCGCTGCTCGTCCTGTATGGTTCCAATTTGGGCACGGCCGAAGGCATAGCCAGAGAAGTAGCCGATCTCGCCAAGTACCAGGGATTCAACAGTCAGGTCGGTACCTTGGACGACTACGCCGGCGCCCTTCCCAAGGAGGGAGCGGTGATCATTGTAACGGCTTCATATAACGGCCAGCCCCCTTCCAACGCGAAGGCTTTCGTCGAATGGCTGGAATCCGCCGACAATTCGGCCGTCCGGGATGTCCGCTACATGGTATTCGGCTGCGGGGATCATAACTGGGCCAGCACGTACCAGCGGATCCCGCGCCTGATCGATGAGCTGCTGGCCGCCAAAGGCGCCGAGCGGCTTATCCCGCTCGGGGAGTGCGATGCCAGCGGCGATTTTGAACGGGAGGTTGACGACTGGACGGAGCGATTATGGCCGGATTTGATGCAGGCGCTGGGACTGCCGGTCGCGGCCAACCGCGAGCCGAAACGGAGCACGCTGTCCCTTCGTTTTATCCAGGGCGTGGCCGCCGCACCACTGGCGGAAACCTACGGAGCCGCATCCGGTCGGATTGTGCGCAGTTACAATCTTCAGCATGCAGACAGCGGAAGGGTCACGCAGCACATCGAAATTGCGCTGCCTGAAGGCACGACTTATTGCGAGGGCGATCATTTGGGCGTGCTCCCGGTCAACCCTGACCCATTGGTGCGGCGGGTACTCCGCCGATTCCGGCTGGATGGCTCCGCTCACCTGATTCTGGAAACGGGCGGGAAAAACATTCCCCACTTGAAGGCAGGTGTTCCGGTCCGACTGGACGAACTGCTGTCCCGCACTGTAGAGCTGCAGGAGCCGGCGACTCGTGCCCAAATCCGTGAGATGGCCGCGTGCACGGTTTGCCCGCCGCATGCAAAGGAGCTCGAGGCGCTGCTCGTTGAAGAGACGTTCCAAACGAACATCCGGGCGAAGAGGGTTACGATGCTCGACTTGCTCGAGCAGTACGATGCCTGTGAGCTGCCGTTTGCCCGTTTTCTGGAGCTGCTGCCGGCGCTGAAGCCGAGATATTACTCCATATCAAGCTCGCCCCAAGTCAGCCAAGACACGGCCAGCATCACGGTCGGCGTAGTTCGGGGAGAAGCATGGAACGGCAAGGGAGAGTACCGCGGCATCGCCTCCAACTACTTGGCCGGGCTTGAACCGGGAGCCGAGGTGCTGATATTCGTCCGGTCCCCTGAATCCGGCTTTGTACTTCCAGAGGATTCCGCCACACCGTTGATCATGGTAGGTCCAGGCACGGGCGTGGCTCCGTTCAGAGGCTTTATCCAGGCCAGACGGTCACTCCAAGCGGCAGGGAAGGTCCTGGGAGAAGCCCATCTGTACTTTGGCTGCCGGAATCCAGAACATGATTATCTATATCGTGCGGAGTTTGAGCAGGCGGAAAGGGATGGCCTGGTCAAACTTCATACGGCTTTCTCCAGAGTGGAAGGCGAAAATAAGTGCTATGTCCAGCATCTTATGAAGCAGGACGGGGAACTGCTGCTGTCGCTGCTCGAAACCGGGGCTAAGTTGTACATTTGCGGCGACGGCACCCGGATGGCCCCGCAGGTGGAACAGACGATCATGGACTCTTATCGGGAAAAAAGCGGGGCGAGCCATGAAGAAGCGGCTGAATGGCTTGCCGCGCTTGAAGCGGCAGGTAACTATGTGAAAGACGTATGGGCCGGTTGAACGATACTCTTCATGATTCAGGTACAGCATCTGATTTGCTTACTTGCTGTAGACAAATATGTTGGAGAGAGAGGCACAAGTCTCTCGGAAAGGAGTTATCAAGTTCAAAACTAGATGGAGTGCTTGGCAGAATCCCGGTTCATGGACCGCAGGAACGATCATCGTATACTGGATTCGCAAGTTGTTGAGGCCGGAGACGAGTAAACATTCGCCCGGCGGATTGCCATCGTTTGATTCGCGTGGCGCCGGGTAATATATGGATAAACGAGAACTTGTATGGAGGGATTCGCAATGCCTTGGAATAAGCATGATTACCCTGTGTCCATGAAAAATTTGGAGCCCCGCGTGCGGAATAAAGCGATCGAAATTGCAAACGCGCTGCTCGAAGAAGGCTACGAGGAAGGGCGCGCCATTGCCATCGGCACCGCCCAGGCGGAAAAGTGGAATGAGGACCATCCGGTTGGCGAAGAAAGGCCTTCGAAGCATACGTAACCTCATGAATATTTCGTTCAGCACCGACTGCAAGCAAATATAATTCAGCAAAGGGCCGTATTATTTGCGGCTCAACCAAATGAGATCTAGCTAATATTAGAGTTTGCAAATTTTCAATAGAATCCTTAGGTCATTCTTAAGGAAGCGAAAGGCCGGTTTCCTAGTTTAAGGATACCGGCCATTTCTAGATTGCTTACAAAAGCCCCTTTCCAGGCACCCTTAAGCTTACCCGTTACGCAGTACAAACGCCGGCTGAAGAGCAGGCAGTCTGACCTCTATTTCATATCCCCTGTACTCCACATATAATACAGAGCTGCCCGAAACAACCCTGAGAACCGCGGTCCGCCAAAGCACGGATCGGGGTTTTTCACATACCCGGAAAAGCCCGCAGTGTAAAGCCTTATAGAGAATGGAAAAGCCTGAATAGAAGATTTTAATACGGTATTGTGGCTGGAAATGCATCAATGGTACAGTATCAGCAATAAATAATCCCGACTATACACATTGGAAAAATTAATGATATTGAATTCGTCGAGGGTCATTTTGGGATTCATTTCAAGCAGCACCCAAATTTTAAAAAGAAGATGGAGTGAGTGAACGATGGGCAAAAACAGACAGCTTCGACTGGGGGCCACCATACACGGCGTGGGCAGCAGCCACACCGCCTGGAGACATCCGCAAATTCCTTCGGATGCGAGCGTAAACATTTCGTTCTATACACAGCAGGCACAGAAGGCGGAAGAGGGCAAGTTCGATTTTGTTTTCATTGCCGACGGCCTGTATATCAACGAAAAGTCGATCCCGCACTTTCTGAACCGGTTTGAGCCGATTACGATCTTGTCCGCGCTCGGCGCAGCCACTTCCCGGATCGGGCTTGTCGGCACGCTGTCGACCTCTTACAGTGAGCCGTTTACGGTCGCCAGGCAGTTCGCCTCCATCGACCACATCAGCGGCGGGCGCGCAGGATGGAATGTGGTGACTTCACCACTGGAGGGGACCGCGCTGAATTTCGGCGGCCGGCCGCATCCGGCCCATTCCGAGCGGTACCGGATCGCGGAAGAGTATCTCGAGGTGGTCAAAGGGCTGTGGGATTCTTGGGAAGACGATGCCTTTGTGCGGGATAAGGAGAGCGGGGTGTTCTTCGATCCGGACAAATTGCACCGGCTGAATCATGAAGGGGAGTTCTTCTCTGTGCAGGGGCCGCTGAACATTGCACGCTCCCGGCAGGGGCAGCCGGTCGTGTTCCAGGCGGGCTCCTCGGACAGCGGCCGCAGCCTGGCGGCGAAAACGGCGGACGCCGTGTTCACCGGCCCGGAGACGATCGAGGAGGCCAAGGCCTTTTACCGTGACGTGAAGCAGCGGGCAGCCGCACTCGGACGCGCTCCGGAGGAAATTCTGATCTTTCCGGGCATCGGGCCGATCGTGGGCCGCACGGAAGAGGAAGCCGAGCGCAAATACCAGGAAATCGCCGGGCTGGTGACGATTGAGAAGGCTTTGGAATACCTTGGACGCTACTTCGAGCACCACGACTTTTCCCAATACCCGCTGGATGAGCCGTTTCCCGATCTGGGTGACTTTGGATCGAACAGCTTCCGCAGCACGACCGACCGTATCAAGAGACGCGCCAAAGAGGAGAACTTGACGCTGCGTGAAGTAGCGCTGCAGGAAGCGACGCCGCGGACGGTGTTTATCGGGACGCCGGAGAAGGTGGCGGATTTGGTGCAGCAGTGGTTTGAGGAAGAGGCTGCCGACGGCTTCATTATCGGATCGGGCGTGCCGGGCGGATTGGACGATTTCGTCGAGCTGGTGGTGCCGATTCTGCGCGAGCGGGGGTTGTTCCGCACGGAATACGAGGGAGATACGCTGCGGGGAAATCTGGGTCTGCCAGTGCCGGAGAACCGCTATACGAAGCAAAAGGCGCTGTCCTAAACAGGACGGGGTCTCTGCCAATATGCGGAGTTCTTGCACCCTGCATGCAAACGATATTTGGATCTGAAGGGAGTCTGGGAGAGATGAAGTTTTATTCGAAAAACAGGCGTAAATCGGCAGCAGCCGCTCTGCTGGTCATGGTTATGCTGCTGTCCGCTTGCGGAGGCAAGCAGACGGCCTCCCAAGGGCAGACGGATAGCGGGGCGGCACCGGCCGTACAGGGAGCATCCGCTCAGGGCGGGGAGCTCACCTACGCTCTGGCGACGTCGCCGGATACACTGGACCCGCACCGCAGCGGCCTGGCCGTCGCGGTCCGCGTTATCCGCACCATCTACGACAGTCTGGTCGTTCAGCTGCCGGACAATACGATCAAGCCGTGGCTGGCGACGGAATGGACCATTTCAGACGATGGGCTTAGCTACACGTTTAAGCTGCGGAAGGACGTCAAGTTCCAGGACGGAACCCCGTTTAACGCCGAGGCGGTCAAGTTCAACTTCGACCGGATTCTGGACCCCGCCACCAAGGCGGCGAATGCGGCCGCCTTGCTTCAGCCCTACAAGTCTTCCGAGGTCATCGACGAGTACACGATCAAGCTGAATTTGTCGACGCCCTCACGGGCTTTTCTGGGCAACCTGAGCCAGGCGTTGCTTGGCATTGTGTCGCCGACTGCAGCCAAGCAATACGGGGATCAGCTGGGGCAGCATCCGGTCGGTACGGGGCCGTTCAAATTCGTCAAGTGGGATGAGAATGCCGACATCAAGGTCGAACGCAATCCGGACTACGCTTGGGCGCCGGAGATCGTGACCAATACGGGGGCGCCTTACCTGGACGGCATCGATTTTAAAATCGTACCCGAAGAGGCCACCCGGATCGGCAGCGTGCAGAGCAAGCAGGTGCTGGCCGCCGAGACGGTGCCGCCTCAGAACATCCTGACCTTGAAAAAGGATCCGAATTTCCAGCTGCTGCAGGCTAATACGCTCGGACTGCCGTACACGCTGTTCTTCAACCAGGAGCGCGCGCCGTGGAACGAACTGAAGGCAAGGCAGGCGGTGCAGCTGGCCGTGGACGTGGACGCCATCGTCAAAACGCTGTACCTGGGCACGTACGAGCGGGCTTGGTCCCCGCTGACCCCGGGCACCTTCGGTTATGACCCGTCGCTGGAAAACTCGGTCAAACCGGATATCGCCAAAGCCAATCAGCTGCTTGACGAGCTGGGATGGGTCAAGGGAGCGGACGGCGTCCGGACCAAGGACGGGAAGAAACTGGCCTTGCACTACGTCGACGGCACGCCAAACCGGGAGAAACGCAACGACATCGCGGTCATGGTGCAGCAGCAGCTGAAGCAAATCGGCGTGGACGTCGAGGTCGAGATCACGAAGGATGTCCGCACTGTGGTCTACACTAACGGAAACTATGATTTGTACGGCAACAGCCAGGTCAACTCCGATCCGAACGCGCTGTACTCCTTCTACCATTCCTATGATCCAAAGAGCCGGCCGACACTGCCGAGACTCGCCAGTCCGGAAGTCGACAAGTGGCTGGAAGAGGGACGAGTCGAGAAGGACGATGCCAAGCGCGAGGAGCTGTATCAAAAAATTCAGCATTATATTATCGACAATGCGGTCATTCTGCCGATTTACGTCTTCCCGTATACGGTGGCCGCTTCCAAATCGGTACAGGGACTTACCTTTGATTCCCTCGGGTATCCGCTGTTCAACGACGTATCTTTGCAAAAATAGAAAGGAGGCTTGAGGCGGCATGCTGTGGATGGTAACCCGGCGCCTGTTAACGTCGCTCCTCGTCATTATTGGCTCGCTCGTTTTGGTGTTCACGATCCTCTACGTTCTTCCCGGGGATCCGACCGACAACATGGTCGATCCCTCGATGGCGACGCCGGAGGTCATTGCGAACTTAAGGCATCAGCTGGGCGTGGACCAGCCGTTTCACATCCAGCTGCTCCATTACTTCGGGAGCATCCTGCAGGGGGATTTCGGCAAATCCCTGCTGAATTCCGATCCGGTGCTGCCCAAAATCGCCGAGAGCTTCCCCGCCACCCTGGCCCTGACCGGAGCCAGCGTGCTGGTGTCCGTGACCGTGGGTCTGCTGCTGGGTGTCCTGTCGGCCATTCACCGGAACGGGGCGATTGACATCATCGCCCGCGTCATCGGGCTGTTCGGCATCTCCATGCCAACCTTCTGGTCGGGCATCCTGCTCATCCTGATTTTCTCCATTACGCTGGGCTGGTTTCCGGCGATGGGATCGGACGGGTGGCGGACGCTGGTTCTGCCCGCACTGGCGCTCGGCACGGTCGGGAGCGGCTTTATTATCCGGATGGTCCGCAACAGCATGCTGGAGGTCATCAGCGAACAGTTCATCGTGACGCTTCGTTCCAAAGGCTTGGCGGAGCGGGCGGTCATGTACCGTCACGCGCTGCGCAATGCGCTGATACCGGCCGTCACGATGACGGGCATGCTGATCGGCGACATGCTGGCCGGCACGGTTGTCGTCGAGACGGTGTTTTCCCGCCAGGGCATCGGTCGGATCATTTCGGATGCGATCATGGCCAAGGATCTCCCGGTGGTCCAGGGCGTCATTTTGTTCTCAGCCATCATCTATACGCTGGTTAACCTGCTGGTGGATCTGTCCTATACGCTGATCGATCCGCGCGTGAGACGTTCAACTTAAACCTTGGGAGGGAGCAGTTATGAGGGAGGCGGTATCCGCCAAGACGGTCTGGCGCGAGCGGAAGCTCGCGGCTGCGGCCGCACCGAAAATCCGTAAGTTTACGGCCAGCGACCTGTTCCTGGTGGCGGCCGGATTCATCATTCTGTTTGTGGCGGCCTGTGCCATCGTGCCGCAATGGATTGCGCCCTACGCCCCGACGGAGATGCGGACGGACAGCATCATGCAGGCGCCAAGCGGCGCGCATCTGTTCGGCACCGACTATTTCGGCCGGGATATTTTCAGCGTGGTCGTCTACGGGAGCCGGGACTCGCTCTTTATCGGCTTTGCTTCCGTCCTCGTCGGCGGCCTGCTTGGGGGAACGATCGGGGCGCTGTCCGGTTATGCGGGCGGCTGGATCGACACGGCGATCATGCGTCTCAATGACGTGCTGATGACGATCCCGGGCATCCTGCTGGCGCTGGCCATCGCCGGTGCGCTCGGTCCGAGCCTGTTTAACATCGTGCTGGCGGTAGCCGTATCCTCCGTGCCGGGTTATGCCCGGGTGATGCGGGCGCAGGTGCTGAGCATCAAGAGCCGGACGTTCGTCAAAGCGTCAGTATCCATCGGCGCTTCGCCGCTGCGTGTGTTCTGGAAGCATGTGCTGCCGAACAGCCTGTCTCCGCTGCTGGTCATGGCAGCTATCGGTATCGGTACGTCCATTCTGACGGGATCGGGCCTGAGCTTTCTGGGCCTCGGGGTTCTGCGTGAGGTTCCGGACTGGGGGACGCTGCTCTCCCAAGGCAGAGGCTATTTGACCGCGGCCTGGTGGATCTGCACCTTCCCGGGATTGGCCATCACCGCCTTCGTGTTGTCCGTCAACATCATCGGCGACCGGCTTCGGGACCATTTCGATCCGAAGAAAGTCACGCAGCGCTAAAGGAGGGGAACATCAATGAGCACATTGCTTGATATCCGGGAGCTGTCCGTCGATTTTACGACACGAAAAGGGACGCTGCAGGCGATCCGGGACGTGACGCTGTCGATCGAAGCCGGGGAAACCGTCTGCCTCGTCGGGGAGTCGGGCAGCGGCAAGACGGTGGCCTCCAAAGCGATCATGCGTCTGATCGACCATGAGAACGGGCGCATCAGCGGAGGAAGCCTTCTTCTGGACGGGACGGATCTGGCAGGCCTGCCGGAGGCCGAACTGCGCCGAATCCGCGGCAAACGGATGGCGATGGTGTTCCAGGAGCCGATGGCGGCCTTCGACCCGGTCTTTACGATCGGGCAGCAAATTCAGGAGACCATCTTGCAGCATGAGAAAGTATCCAAGCGGGAGGCCAGGGAGCGCGCCGTCCGGCTGCTGAAGCGGGTCGGCATTCCGGAGCCGGAGCTGCGGCTGAAGCAGTATCCGGGCGAGCTGTCCGGCGGGATGCTGCAGCGGGCCATGATTGCCATGGCGCTGTCCTGCGGGCCGGACCTGCTCATCGCGGATGAACCGACCACCGCGCTCGACGTCACGATCCAGGCGCAAATTTTGCGCCTGCTGAAAGAACTGCAGGCTGAGCTCGGCATGTCGATCCTGCTGATCACCCATGATCTCGGGATCGCCGCCGAAATTGCCGACCGGGTCGTCGTCATGTATGCCGGCGAAATCGTTGAGGAGGCGCCGGCTTCCGAGCTGTTCCATCTTCCGCGCCACCCGTATACGCGGGGCCTGCTCCGTTCCGTCGCGACGCTGGACACGGTCCGCGGCACGAAGCTGCATTCGATCGAAGGGTCGATCCCGAGCCTGGCCGCACTTCCGCAGGGCTGCCGCTTTCACCCGCGCTGCCTCTTTGCCACGGAGCGCTGCACGCTGGAAGCCCCGGTCTTAATCGGATCCGGCGAGCGCCGGAGCGCCTGCTGGCATGCGGAGGAGCTGGTTCAGTCGGAGGGCTGGATGGCCCCCGCCGTGCCGGCGGGCTCCGGTGCAGCTGAGGGTTCCGGTACAGCTAAAGGTTTCGGTGCGGCGGCGGCATCCAATGCGATGGCTGTTTCCGGTGCAGCTGCAGGCTCTGGCGACCCGGCGGGTTACAATATGATGGCAGGTTCCGATACAACCGCGGGTTCTATGGTTGTGGCGGATTTACGCGTTACACCGGGAGCCGGCACAAATGAGAACGCTAGAGGACGCAGCAAAGTTGAAGCATCCGGGGCAGCGGAAGAAGCGGAAGAATCGGACGTTTTGTTTACTGTAAATCACCTGAAAAAGTATTACCCGGTGCATGGCGGAGGCATTGGCAAAGCCAAGAAGCTGATCCGCGCCGTGGACGACGTCAGCTTTTCGATCCGCAAGCGCGAAACCTTCGGCCTGGTTGGCGAGTCCGGCAGCGGAAAGTCGACGCTGGGCCGGGTGCTGCTCCAGATGGAGCGTGCCACGGCGGGGACGGTTCTTTTTGACGGCAAGGACCTGACGAACCTGGGAGGACGTGAACTGCGCGCCGCCCGCCAGCATATGCAGACGATCTTCCAGGATCCGTACGGATCGCTGGATCCGCGCTGGAAGATCGGCGACAGCATCGCCGAGCCGCTTAAGGTGCACGGTCAGGGGCAGCGCTCACCGGCCGAAATCAACCGGCGCGTCAGCGAGCTGCTTGAGCTGGTGGGGCTCGACCCATCATGGGCGCAGCGGTATCCGCACGAGTTCTCCGGCGGGCAGCGGCAGCGGATCGGCATCGCCCGCGCGATCGCCCTGAACCCGCGGTTCATTCTCGCCGACGAAGCCGTATCCGCGCTGGACGTATCGGTTCAGGCCCAGATCATCAATTTGCTGCAGGACCTGCAGCAAAAGCTGGGGCTGACCTACCTGTTCATCGCCCATGGCCTGCAGGTTGTCCGGCATCTGTCGGACCGGATCGGCGTGATGTACCTTGGGAAGCTCGTGGAGATCGCTCCGAGCGAGTCGCTATTTCTCGCCCCGGCCCACCCGTATACCCAGGCTCTGATCGCGGCCATACCGCAGACCACGCCCCGCCAAGGCAAGCCGGCCGGAAGCCTAGAAGGGGAAATTCCCTCGCCGGCCAATCCGCCCTCGGGCTGCCGGTTTCATACCCGGTGCCCGTTTGCGACAGACCGCTGCCGACAGGAAGAGCCGGCGCTGCGCCAACTGGACAGCGGTCACCACGCGGCCTGCCATTATGCGCTATGACGGGATGGCCGCCACCTGAACGGGAGGTTATGAATTGTCAGTCACGATGAATGCTGCCGCGGCAAAGGCCGAAGAGGGGCAGGGCAGTCTGCCGTTTTGGCCGGTTCTGCTCACCCTGTTCTGCGGTTCCTTTGTCGGCATGTACCCCATGGTTTCCTTAAACGTTTCGCTGCCCGGCTTTATCGGTATCTTTCACACCGGCCTCGGGACCGTGCAGTGGATCATTACGGGCTTTACGCTGGCCTTCGGCATGATTGCTCCCGTCAGCGGCTATCTCTCCAGCCGTTTCGGCGGCAGGCGGATGTTTCTGCTGTCGCTGGCCGGAATCACCGTCAGTTCCGTGATGTGCTCCCTGTCCTGGAATATTCATGCACTGATTTTCTTCCGCATCTTGCAGGGCTTATGGTGCGGACTGATTCAGCCCGTGTCCCTGGCCATGATTTATCAGACGCTGCCGCGAGGAAGACAGCCTCTAGCGGTCAGCGTCTGGTCGTTTTCGACGGTGCTTGGCACGGCGGTGGGCCCCTCGGTTAGCGGGTGGCTTCAGCAGCACGACTGGCACCTGATTTTTCTCGTGACGCTGCCGGCCGGCATTCTGGCCTGGTTGGCGGGCCGTATCCTGCTCCCGAAGGACGTTCGGGGTCCGCAAAAGCGTCTGGATTCCGCCGGGCTCCTGCTGGCGACTGTGGGCAGTCTTGCCATCCTGCTGCTGTTCGGCAATCTGCACGCCTGGGGCATGCGGTCGGCCTGGACGTGGAGCTGCCTCCTGATCGGCGGCGCATGCACCGCTCTTTTCATCAGGGTCGAGCTGCGCGCGAAGGAACCGCTGCTGAACCTCAGATTGTTCAGCAATTTCACGTTTGCCGCAAGCCTCGGTGTATCGCTGATCTTGTCCTTTGCCCTCTACTCCGGCGTATACTTTGTCCCGCTGTTCCTGGAAGAAGTTCAAGGGCTGTCGTCTTTTCAAGTCGGGCTGCTCTTTCTTCCCGCGGCCGTGTGTCTGACCCTGGCCACGTTCCTGTCGTGGAAAGGATACCGCACCTTTGGACCGGCAGCGCTGATTGCCCTGGGCAGCCTGATCCTGCTGGTGACGACGTTTCGCTTCAGCCGGCTCGGCACGGAAACGACGCTCGTCTCCGTCATGATCTGGCTGGCGATCCGCAACGTCGGTACGGGGCTGTCGCTGACGCCGGCGACACCGCGGCGATGGCGGCGGTTCCGCAGTCCGAATCGGGCCATGCATCGGCCCTGATCAACTGGCTGCGGCAGCTATTCAGCGCGGGAGCGCTCGGCATGTTCACGTCGGTGTTTTATGCGCGGATGAGCGTGCACGAGTCCGGTCTGCACGCTAACAATGCGGCGCAGGGCACGGAGTGGATACGCCGCGAGGCGTATACGCGGAGCATCGACGATGCGTTTTTGTTCGCGAGCGCGCTGGTGGCGCTGGCCATTCCGCTGGCGCTCCTTCTGCGCAAACGGAAGGAAGCGGCAGGTGCCGGACCATGCCTGGAGCAACCGACCGAACTCAACTGATTTTGAATGGATAGGAGGCCAGATCTCAGGCGCAAATAGCAAAGATTCCGATGCGGCATTGCGGTACATTGATTATGTAAACAGCGAAGAAGGCCGATTGCTTGCGAATTGCGGGAACGATGGAACACACTACACCATGCAAAGCGGGTAGAGCAATGGATTTCGAATGTGAAAAAACCATTTGATAACAATACGTATCTGAAGGGGACTGCAGGGCTCGATATTCTACCAGGAGGAGTTCATCGGATCTGGGCAATGGTTATTTCAAAATCGTCATAAAGCCGCAGGACTCCGTTTGGATTCGATGGGCCGATCCATTGTCAGGCAAAATTAGGATTGCTCCTGTTTACCCAGCCATGGTCCATCAGGCCTCAAAACGGGGACTATTGGAAGATCGTAAATCGCGCAACTGGCAAGGCCCTTGACACCGGAGGACAGACCGGAGACGCCGCACCTATGCAGCAGTGGTTTGTCAATTCCAGCAGCAATCAGCTTTGGAGATATTCGTCGAATTAAATCCTGGGCATCGTCATTTACTTCCAAGTTTTTAAACGGTCCGAAATTCAAAAATCCTGCCCCGCAAAAAAGCGAGGCAGGATTATCTTCATATCGATCCGTTTTCAATCGGTTCGCTTCACTGAAGGAATCATCTGCATTTCCCGCCCCCAGTGGCGATGCATGGCGATGGCGTCGACCAGCTGCCGGGCGAAGACGCCGGCGTCTTCCGTCTCCTTTCGGAAGACCAGCCCGGTATCTTCGTCCGGAGACGTCAGATAGCCCGAAGTAGCGGCCGGATCGGCGAGATGAATGCCTGAGCCGGACAGCAGCCCGGCAGCCTGGGCAGAAGCCCCCACGGTTTTAAAATGGTTATAAGCTTCCGTCACAAAGTTGACCGCCTCTTTGATTCCCTGGAGCTTGGCCATGCTTTGTTCCCCGCCGGCCACATAGACCGCGTCAAACAGCACGGAATCGGCCGTTAGGAAGGTATGCATCACCTCTAGCCGGCTGCCGTCGGTTCCGGCAATCATCCCCAGATTTTCGCTGACGACTTCCGGAACGACCTTCGCTTCGGCAAAGGCGGCGAGGACGGCCTTCATCTCGTCGGCGTCGAATCCGTCGGCGGCCAGCACCGCCACCTTACGGGTGGCCGGGGACATGGCGGTTCGAAGCTGGCTCAGCGCCGGCGAAGCCTTGGTTTCGGCACCTCCGGCCATCGTTGTCCCGGATGCTTCATCACCGGCCTTCGCCTTCGGCGGGGTGACGCCGACGCCAAGGGCGATTTCCTCGGCCAGCGTCAAATCGACGTTCGCGAACATGTCGACGACCTGCTGCTGCACGCTTTTGCTTCTTACCTTGCCCACCTCGAACCGGAAAGCCTTAATGATATGCTGCTTTTCCACGTCGGACATGCTGTTCCAAAAAAGTTTAGCCTGGGTGTAATGGTCTTTGAAGCTGTCGCTGCGTGCCCGGACTTTGCGTCCATCCACCTTTTCCTGATAGTGGGCGTATCCGCCGTCCAGCTGCGAAACGGGGCGAGGGTCATTGTTTCCAAGGGAGTTTTTATGATAGCTGGTTTGCCCCCGGTTGATCGTCATGCGATGGTATCCGTCGCGCTGGTTATTGTGAACCTCTGCCACGGGCCGGTTGATCGGAATCTCATGGAAATTCGGTCCGCCCAAACGGATCAGCTGCGTATCGGTATAAGAGAACAGGCGCCCCTGGAGCAGCGGGTCGTTGGAAAAGTCGATTCCCGGAACCACGTTGCCTACGTGAAAGGCAGCCTGCTCCGTTTCGGCGAACACATTGTCCACGTTGCGGTTCAGGGTCATTTTTCCGATGCGCTGGACGGGAATGAGCTCTTCCGGCCATATTTTGGTCGGGTCGAGAATATCGAAATCGAAATTAAACTCCTCATCCTCGCGGATCATTTGCACGCCAAACTCAAATTCGGGATAGTTGCCTGTTTCAATGGCTTCCCACAGGTCGCGTCGGTGAAAGTCGGGATCCTTGCCGGCGATTTTCTGCGCTTCGTCCCAGACCAGGGAATGCACGCCCAGCAGCGGTTTCCAATGGAATTTGACAAAATGCGCTTCGCCCTTGTCATTGACAAACCGGAAGGTATGTACGCCGAAGCCTTCCATCATCCGGTAGCTGCGCGGGATCGCCCGGTCCGACATCGTCCACATGACCATGTGGGCCGATTCGGTATTGTTGGCAATAAAATCCCAGTGGGTATCATGCGCCGTAGATGCCTGCGGCATTTCGTTGTGGGGCTCCGGCTTGAACGCATGCACCAAATCAGGGAATTTCAGCGCATCCTGAATGAAAAATACGGGGATGTTATTGCCCACAAGGTCAAAGTTTCCGTCCTCCGTGTAAAACTTGGTGGCAAAGCCCCGGGCATCCCGCACCGTATCGGCCGAACCCCGCGAACCGGCCACGGTGGAGAAACGTACGAATACCGGCGTTTTTATGGACGGATCCTGCAGAAATTTGGCCTTCGTGTACTTTGTCATCGGCTTGTATACCTGAAAATAACCGTGAACGCCGAAGCCCCGGGCGTGAACGACGCGCTCAGGAATGCGCTCATGGTCAAAATGGGTCAACTTCTCCCTAAAATGAAAATCTTCCATTAACGTAGGACCGCGTTCGCCCGCCTTGAGCGAATGCTCATCCTCAGAAATTCGAACGCCCTGATTGGTGGTCATGGGTTCGCCCGCATCGCTTACGCGGAATTCCTCCAACTGGCTGTCCTTCATGTCCTTCTGCGGCTGCTGCCCTTTCTTATGGTCCATCAATGAATCCCTCCTGTTGGTTACGGACGGTGTCCGAGTATTTCACAAATTTTATTTACCCGGATCAAAATACGTCCAAACGGGAAGATAAACGGGAGCGTCGGATTCGAGGCGATCAGGCAGCAAAAGGTGACGTGTCTAAGACGCTGAATTATATAATTCCGCTGAAAAGGGGAAAGGGATTCGTTGACGAGGGGGATTCAATGAAACTATAATGGTTTTATTGAAAGGGGATGCCGAACATGGCCATCGTAAGCCGTTATACCATTGCGCTTCATATTTTGACCTGGCTGGCCTTTTGGGCGGAGAAGGACGAATTTTTCCCTTCCGACCGGATCGCAAACAGTGTGGGAACGAGCCCGGTTTTTCTGAGGCGGATTCTTGGTCAACTGGCAAAGGCGGGCCTGGTGCTCGTGCAGCACGGCGGGACAGGAGCCGGCTGGAAGCTGGCGCGCCGACCGGAAGAGATCAGCCTGCTGGACGTGTACGAAGCCGTCGTGCAGACGCCCCTGTTCGAGCTGCACCACAGCCAGCCGAACCCGAGCTGCATTATCGGCAACGGCATTCAGCCGGCTCTGCAAGAGATCTACGAAGACAGCGAAGAAGCACTGAAGCGCCGGCTGGCTCAGGAAACGATCAAGGATCTGGTCGGTTCATCGCTCGAGCACGGGAAGCGTTGATGCCGCCGGAAGCGGCAGGCATCCATAAGGAGCCGATCGCCGGAAGATCTTAGATAAGCGGGCCGATCGGAAACAGCTGTCGGCTCGGATTCCGGCCCGTCGATGAACCGGCGAGGCATGCTTCTGGCTGTTTAATGAAGACCGATCCGCGAGCCACTTTTTTTCTGTGGCAACCAATGTAACTGTTTCAGTTTCAATGGAAGGGGGCGTCGGATAGCTTTCCTGAGTCAGGGTAGGATGGAAGCGGCAGAACAGGTCGATATCCGTTTTAAATCTGCCTGATCGGATACGCTCTAAGAAAATGTTTGATATCCGATTTCAGCTTGCGGCTTGTCCGCTGTATGCGTCGTAACGGCCGGCAGTGGGACTCATCTCGGCACTCAATGTAACCGTTACGGTTATTTTGAGGGTGAGAACAGTTCAATGTGCATCCGCAAAGGAGATTGTTTATATCATTCAATGCAACTCATTCAGTTCCATTGGAAAGTTGAAATTAAATAAGGAGAGGATTTTATGGACAAACGGATATTTTGGTTGGCGCTCGGATCGTTTGCGATCGGCACGGAAGGGTACATGATCGGCGGGCTGCTGCCGACGCTGGCGGCGGCGCTGCATGTCTCGACGGCGCTTGCCGGACAGCTGGTGACGGCATTCTCGCTCGTTTATGCCGTGTCGTCGCCGATACTGACGACACTGACCGGAAGGATGGAGCGCAGGAAGCTGTTGTTCGGTGCGCTGCTGCTGCTCGCCGCCGGAAACGTGGTGTGCGGTCTTGCTTCCTCATACGGCCTGATGATGGCCGGGCGGATCGTCGCCGCGCTGGGAGCGGGACTATTCTCGCCGGGGGCAGTCGCTGTCGCCTCCACGCTGTCCGAGCCTGAAAAACGAGGGCGCGCAGTGTCGATTGTCATCGCGGGGCAGACCGTTTCCCTGATCCTTGGCGTTCCGTTCGGGACGTGGGTCGCCCAGACGTTCGATTGGCGTACGACGTTTTGGATCGTCGGCGGCGTGACGCTGCTCGCAGCGCTAGCCATTCGGCTGCTGTTCCCGCAGGTGGCGCCGGCCGGGGCCGTCGGCATGCGGGAGCGCCTGTCGTATCTGAAGCGGCCGGAACTGCTATCCGCCTTGCTGACGACGCTCGCCTGGGCCACCGGGATTTTTGCGCTCTTTACGTACGTTTCCGAACTGTTTGCCGGATACGGAGCTGGAGGCCGGATGATCAGCATCGTGTTGTGCATTTCCGGTATCGCCAGCTTTATCGGGGTGCGGACGGGGGGCATCGCTGCGGACCGGATCGGCCCGAATCGGGCGATTCCGCTGGCGTTGACGCTGCTCGCCGCCTCGTTATTCCTGCTGTCGGCGTTGTACGGCTTTGCCGGCCGGCCCGGCATTCTTGCCGTGGCGATCGCTGCCATGGCTCTGTACGGCTTCAGCGGCTACATGTTTAATCCTGCCCAGCAGCATCGGCTGATCGGGCTGTCGGGGCCTTCGTCCGGCATCGTCCTGTCGCTGCAGTCTTCCGTCATTTACGTGGGAAGCGCTTTGGGCGCCTCGGTCGGAGGCGTAGTCGTGCGCTTCGCTACCGTCGGGCAAATCGGCTATTTCGCAGGCGCGATGACGGCGCTGTCGCTTGTCGTGTTTGCGGCGAGCCTGCGCCTCGAGCGGCGCATAAAGCGGGGGGCGGCCGTTCCGGGACAATCGTCCTCCGCAGACGAGACGGGTGCCGCAGGCTAAGGCCAACGGTATCCGGAACTGCTTAACCGCATCCGCAACAAAATGCCGAAGCCCAAGTTCCGCGTCCTGTCGATCCGCCAGTCGCCCAAGAAGCACTGCCGCTTCCCATTATCAAAACGTCGGGGAAATCGCCTTGATTTTGTTACAATGGCTCATTTGCATCTTGACCCTAACGCAACGTTAGCCCTTAATATGGCTTTATAGGGGGCGATCCGGATTTATACAACGGGACAGTTGGAGCGGGCAACCGGCATTCCCCAAAGAACGATTTCCTATGAACAGCTCTTTAAGAACTATGGCGCGGAACGTTAGGACGGCGCTAAGGGATACGGATTCAATAATGATTCAATAATGATTCTATAATGATTCAATAATGATTCAATAATGGTTATGGTTCCTTTGAAGGGAAGGTGGGGGCTATGCAGAACATAGTGCGACAAGCCCAAAAAAAGGGCTTAGAGTTAAAGGATTACGGAAGATGTCAATTTTGTGGATCACACACCGAGGGCGGAGTCTTTGAATGTTTTGACGTTTTCAATGATCTGCAAATACATTTCATGGATGGGAGTGGAGTGAATCAGTTTATTTTTGCCGACGCCCATTGTTTGCAGCATTCGGAGGTTCATGGGAAGTGGAACAACAATTTGCATCTCACCAGAATGTATTTGATGCTTGAAAAAGAAATCGAATGGAAGTACGCAAAGACAAGTCGGTTGAGCCATGTTTTGGATCAATACAAATCGTCCCATCCGGAAATTTTGATTCCTGCATTGCCCGTTCAAGAAAGAGGATGTTTAACGGTTATGGACCTCATCGGACTGAAGGAGAAAAAACTAGAATCGATGTTATTAAAATGGGCGAATGATGTATACCGGTCGTATGAACGATATCATTCAAGCGCAAAAATTGTGGGCGATCTCTATATCGACGAATATGAACGATAAGATGGAGGCGGACTTATGAATGTCATTAACGTTGGCTACGGTTCGACGAATTATTATGCGATTGACTGCCAAAACAAGTACCTTCTCATCGATACGGGGTTGCCTGGTACGCTTGGTAAGATGGCGAGCCAATTGCGAAAGTACCATATCGATTGGAAGGACATTCCCTATGTCATGGTTACCCACTTTCATCCGGATCATTGCGGAATCGTACAAGAGCTGCAATCTATGGGTGTAGCACTCATGATCAGCAGAACGCAATCGGATTTTCTTGAAACGGCGAATGAGTCGATGAAAAAATTCCCCGGCTTCAAAGAAATAAAGGTGGAGGCCGATCACATCATCAATGAAAATGATAAAGCCAGCTTCATTAAAAAATTGGGCATCCCAGGATATATTCTTCATACTCCGGGTCACTCGGATGATTCCATTAGCATTGTTATCGAAGGGTTGGGCATTTTTACGGGCGATTTGCCAATAATGAACCCTATGTTCGTTGAATCAAATGAAATGGTTGATAAAAGCTGGGCGCTATTAAGAAACACCGACGAACGGAAGGTATTCCCCGGGCACGGTCCGCATGTCATCCTTTGAATTCATCCGGAGATTCAAGTCCCTTCAGTTAAAGCGTATTGTTGGCGCTTTTTGTGTTTTTAGGATGAGGACATAGGCCACAATCGATTAGAATAAACAAATTAGGTTAACGATAAAATAATTATGTAAACTAAAAAACGGTAAAAGGGAACGGAAAAATAAAAATCGGCCTTTTCGCAGACATGCGAATCGCAGCCGATTTTTTGCTTGAAACGCTGAAGGAAGAGGGGATCACCGCTCAGCTTCCGGATCAACATTTCCACAAACTAAGGATTGATTTCTATTGTGCGGTCAATATGACTGGTCCATCCGCAGTAATGGCAATCGTATGCTCGTATTGCGCGGAAAGCGAGCCATCGGCGGTTCTGGCGGTCCATCCGTCGGCATCCACCGTCATGAACGCTTTTCCCGCATTGATCATCGGCTCTATCGTCAACACCATCCCTTCCTTCAAGCGGAATCCTTTGCCGGGCTTTCCGACGTGGGGATAGTTAGGCTCCTCGTGCATCTCCCGGCCTACGCCGTGACCGAGCAGATCGCGCACCACCGAAAATCCGTTCCGCTCGGCATGGGTTTGAACCGCATGCATCACATCGCCGATCCGGTTTCCGACGACAGCTTTTTCGATGCCCAGATCCAAGCATTCCTTCGTTACCCGCATCAGTTTACGGGCTTCCTCCGATACCTCGCCGACCGCATAACTCCAGGCAGAATCGCCGATCCAGCCGTCCTTTTCCGCCACGATGTCGATGGTGACGATGTCGCCTTCCTTGAGCGGGGTCCGGTTCGGAAAACCATGCGCAATGACGTCGTTGACCGAAGCGCATGTCGCATACGGATAGCCGTTGTAGCCGATCGTATACGCCTTGGCGCCATTCTCCTTCAGGAACCGCAGCGCGAACGACTCGATCTCAAGCGTCGTGACACCCGGCCGGATCATACTTGAGATGGTTTTGTGAAAAGCAGCGACGATTCGGCCGGCTTTTCTCATTTCTTCAATTTCCGCTTTCGATTTCAGGATGATCATTCCGTTTATCTCTCCTTTGCCTGTAGGCCTGAAAAAATCATGTCAACGATGCCGTCCGCATCCATCTCGTGTCGCATTTGATGGTGGATGTTCAATGCTGTGCAGCCGATCAGCGAGCCGAATATCAGATTAGCCGTTTTCTCCGGTGACTTGGAATCGATTCCTTCGCGAATCATGTGCACAAACGGCAAATAGATCCGTTCCTGAAAATGTTCAGACAGCTTGCTGAACCGGTTTCCCGGGAAGTGATGAAAATTATCCGCAACCGTTTTAAGCAGTATAAATACGGAAGGATCCTGGATGCACTTCTGCAGAAGCAGCCTGGAGAACCACTCCGCTTTATGCAAGCTGCCGCCGTCTCCCGTCATTGCAGGCTGTACTGCCGATTCCGTTCGATACAAGGCATCCCACAATAAATCTTCCAGAAGCATGTGCTTATTTTTGTAGTAATGGTACACGGTTCCGTAGCCGAGCTCTGCTTTGACCGCAACATCGCGTATTTCCAATTGAATGCCCTTTTCCAAATATACTTCCGCAGCAGCCTGCATAATTTGGTTCATGCGCATCTCCCGGATGGCGTCATTCTGTTCTTTGGTACGTGGTGACATGGCTCCTCCTTTTTTAGACCTGCTGTAATGTCAATGTAAAACCAATATACATCATACGATGGATTTCCGCAATCCGGAAAGGGAACCTCCATCATGGTGGAACTGATTTTTTATCAGTATAATAAGCATGATATTGTAAAGAAGACGATGCAAGGAGGAGGACGAAAAATGATCATTTTCATTGATTCTTACACGGAAGAAAAACTCGCGAACAGCTTGGCGGGGCGTCCCGGTTATTTCAAGCTTTTTTATGATACCGAAAGTTGCGGGTGCAACGGAGTGTTGGCCATCGAGATTTTGGATCAGCCGCTTGACACCGACGTTCGGGTTCCTGTAAAAAACTTTACTTTTCTGGTCGACAAGCAGCAGAAAAGCTTATTCGACGACGCGCTGAAGCTGGAAGCGGACCGGTCATACCCGTCGTTCAAGGTGAGCAGCGATTCGGCATTATACAGTACCAATGTCAGAATCAAGGACGCCAGGGACATGGCTTCAAAGTAGCGCTCCAACTCGGTTTCAAGAATCTAAAAACGACAAGAACATACACGCTTATAAGCCGCATAGTTGCGGCTTTTTGTGTGTAGCCATGGATATCAAGAGCCAGAATGGCAAGAACCTATTGAATAAATTGAAATGTAAAAGCGGATGGCTGCCCCATTGTAAGCCTATTTTTAACGTTGATGAGGAAATGGCATTGACTTTCCCGCTACTGCGTGATACTTTATAGAGGTACTTAGTAATACTTGATACCAGTGACACAGAATAGCAAGGAGAGATGGTGTTGGAAAACCTAACGGAAATGCTCAAAGGTGTGCTTGAGGGCTGCGTCCTTGAGATTATAAGCCGCCAAGAAACCTACGGCTACGAAATCACGCGGCGGCTGAACGCCCTCGGCTTTTCAGATGTTGTGGAGGGAACGGTGTACACCATCCTGATCCGGCTTGAAAAAAACAAATTGGTGGAGATCACGAAGAAACCCTCCGACATGGGACCGCCGCGAAAGTTTTTCGCGATCAATGACGCGGGGCGCGAGGAGCTGCGGAAGTTCTGGGAAAAATGGGAGTTCGTATCATCAAAAATGAATGAGTTAAAGGAGGAAAAACAATGAATTTTTGGGAAAAAATCACCGGCAGCGACATGACCAAGGAAATGAAAGCTTTTGAAGCGAGGGCGAAAAAACTGCCTGCTGATTATCAAGCCGCATGGGAAAAAATTAATGTCAATCTTTGGCCGCATTCCGATTTCACCGGTCGCAATCTCATGCCGATACTCGACGGTGTTCTTGGCCTGCTCGAAGAAACGGCAGCGGACGGTCAAAGTGTCCAAGAGGTTTTGGGTGACGATATCAAAGGCTTCTGCTTGGCGCTGGTCGGCATCGATGGGGCAAAGTCCTATCGCGACAAGTGGCGCGAGCAACTCAACCATAATATCGCTAAAAAATTAGGCAAATAGGAGGAGGTTAACATGAGAATACGAGATATCATCGAAGGCAAAAAAGAGTGGAGAGCGCACGTGGCGCGTGTAAAGGCGCTCCCGCAAGATTATCAGATTGTTTATAAAGAGATTCAAAAATATCTCTTTAAGGTCGGCCCTGTCCAGCTAACCGAGGGGACGGGTTTGCTCTCGGGGATTGTCGATCTTTTTGAAGAGGGCGCGGCTATGGGGAAAGGCGTGCTTGAAGTGACGGGCCGTGACGTAGCGGCTTTCTGCGATGATCTAATCAAAGATTCAAAAACTTACGCTGACGTCTATCAAGAATCCGTTGACCAAAAAGTTTACAAGGCCATAAAAGAAGCTGCGGATAAAACAAAATAAAAAGGGGGTATGAGGATGGAAAAAGCAATTCAAGTGAAAGGTCTGCGAAAATCTTTCAAAGACAAGGAAGTCCTAAAGGGCGTCGATTTTGAAGTGAAGCGAGGCGAGATATTCGCCTTGCTGGGCTCGAATGGGGCGGGCAAGACGACGATGGTCCGAATCCTCACCACGCTGCTTAAGCCGGACGGAGGCACCGCCACCGTCAACGGTTTTGACGTCGCTTCAAAGCCCGACCAAGTACGGCAATCAATCAGTTTGACCGGACAATTTGCCGCCGTGGACGAGATTTTGACGGGACGGGAAAATGTGATCCTGATCGCCAAACTGCGGCACCTCAAAAATCCGCGCCAGGTTGCGGATCATATGCTTGAACGCTTCGGCCTGACAGAAGCTGCGGACCGCAAGGCATCTACCTATTCGGGCGGCATGCGCCGCAGGCTGGACATCGCTCTAAGCCTTGTGGGAAATCCGCAGATCATTTTCCTCGACGAGCCGACCACCGGGCTCGACCCTGAGGCTCGCATCGAGGTTTGGAAGACCGTCAAGGAGCTGGCCGACGGCGGCACGACGATATTTCTCACCACTCAGTACTTGGATGAGGCCGAACAGCTTGCCGATCGGATTGCCATTTTGCATGAGGGTCGAATCATAACCAACGGCACGCTTGAGGAACTGAAAAAGCTGTTCCCGCCCGCAAAGGTGGAGTATGTGGAGAAACAGCCTTCATTGGAGGAGATCTTCCTCGCCATTATCGGTAATAAGGAGGGAAAATAATCGATGAATAGATACTTTTTCAGCGATATGAGCGTTATGCTCGGACGTTCCATGCGCCATATTTTCCGCAGCATGGACACCATCATCACGGTCTGTATCACCCCGATTGCGATGATGCTGCTGTTTGTCTATGTGTTTGGCGGCGCCATCCAAACCGGTACGGACAACTATGTGAACTACCTGTTGCCCGGCATTCTGCTGATTGCGATCGCAAGCGGGATATCTTATACGGCTTACCGCCTGTTTATGGATAAGCAGCGGGGCATCATTGAGCGGTTCAACTCCATGCCGATTTCGCGTTCAGCCCTGCTGTGGGGGCATGTGCTAACTTCGCTGCTATCCAATATGATTTCCCTCGTCGTCATCATTCTCGTAGCACTCATCATGGGTTTCCGCTCGACCGCAGGGATTCTGCCCTGGCTCGCCGTAACCGGTATTCTCGTGCTGTTTACGCTGGCGTTGACTTGGGTCGCGGCAATTGCCGGATTGTCCGGAAAATCGGTCGAAGGGGCGAGCGCATTTTCCTATCCGCTGATCTTCCTGCCGTTCATCAGTTCGGCCTTTGTGCCGACCGATTCCATGCCCAAAGTCGTTCGCGCTTTTGCCGAAAACCAGCCGGTCACCTCGATCGTCGAAACCATCCGTGCCCTGTTGTCAAGTCAACCGGTAGGCAATGACATCTGGATCGCGCTTGCATGGTGCGTCGGAATTATGCTGGTCGCTTATGTCTTTGCGATGCGGGCTTATAAACGGAGAGCAGTTTAATTACGAAAAATTCAGATATCAACCGATTGTCGCTATTTAATACTCAAAAAACCTTAGTTCTGCCTTTCTGCCGACTAAGGTTTTTTTGGTTTGTATCCAGGCGTGCCACAGGTGATGTATATTTTTATTCAAATATGTTTTTCTCTTACGGAACCTTTTTCCCCATTGGAGCGAATTAAGGGGTGTAACACGTTCAGGAGGGGCCCCCATGAATGATAAAGAGTTACGATCGTGGCTTGAACAAGCGACGCTCGGCGACGAGTCGGCCTTTCAGCTAGTCTATGAGGCGACTCATCAAGACGTCTATCGGACCGTTGCTTTTCTCGTCTACGACAAACAGGATGTTGAGGATATCGTGAATGAAGTTTACATGCGCATGTGGCGGTCGTTTCACCAATACGACCCGAACAGGCCGTTCCGGTTTTGGCTGCATGGGATCACGATCCATCTTGTCCAGGATTGGAAAAGAAAAGCATGGCGGCGAATTCGCCTTTTTGAACGAAATCGCCAGATGGCTTGCGAACCGTTCAACTGGACGGACCGAGCTTTCCTGCAGTCCGAAATGCAGCACGAGCTGTTCGGCTTAGTTCGCCAGCTGTCCTACAAACTGCGTGTGGTCGTCATCCTGCGCTATTTTCACGACTATGATCTGGAAGAAATCGCGGACATTCTGCAAATCCCCGTTGGCACAGTGAAATCCAGGCATCATCGGGCACTTCATGAGCTCCGGAAAAGAATCGAAATGACGGGAGGAAACGAGTATGTCTATTGATCAGGAATTGCGCGAAGAACTTCGCCAGGTTGCTGATTCGATGCACTGTCCACCCGATTTGTACGGACGTGTCAAGCAGTCCTATCAACATTATCTGAACGAAAAGAGAGGAAGGTCTCCTATGAAAAAACGCCTGCTTGCAGGTATTGCCGCAGTAGCGATCCTGATTCCGTCTGCCGTATTTGCTTCTTCCTATCTAGTGGATGATCTATTCGGTTCTGTTGAAAACATTGAAAAGATTGGTGGTACACAGGAAGATTATCAAGAGATCGAAAGATTCCTTCAGACAGCAAAAGGCAAGCTCACAGAAGCCGAATTCAAGGAATATATGGAGCTGACCAAGCAGTTGATGCAATTAAAGCTGAAGATGACCGATAAAAATGGGGTCAGGCATGAAGAGAAGCTGACTAAAGAAGAACAGCAGCAGTGGTCTCAACTCTCTTCCAAGTTGGCACCGTTTTTTGAGAAGATCAACGGAAACGCCAAGCCGTAAGCAAATGAAGAGGGGACCCGTCTCCGATGCGGATGGGTCCCCTCAAGCTTTAAACGTGCTATTAAAATAATCGAATTTATGCATCAGGAAACCAAGCGATCCTGTAGTATAATGAAATCACTTGCAGTTATAGGAGGGGATCGCATTTTATGTTAGGCGCCGAGTTCAGCATTATGGAGTATTTTACGGAGCAAAACATCGAACTCTTTTTGGAGCGTTTCCGCTCGCTGGGACCGCTGCCCGGCGTGCTGTTAACTTTTCTGAAATCGTTTGTTCCGCCGCTGCCTACCATCGTGATCGTTGGGGCGAATGCCGCCATCTATGGGTTGTGGCTTGGTTTTTTATATTCCTGGATCGGCCTCATTATGGGCAGCTTGCTTACCTTCGGGCTGATTCGCAAAGCAGCGGATACACCCTTTATTCGGCGCTGGGCGGCCAAGCCGAAAGTACAAAAAGCCATGTTGTGGGCGCAAAGGAACGGGTTTAGCTTCGTTTTTCTCTTAAGCCTGCTCCCGATCGGACCGTTCGTCGTCATTAACATGGCAGCGGGATTAACGCGAATGCCGACGTTTTCTTTTGCGGCAGCCGTAGCTTTAGGCAAAGGAGTCATGGTATTCTGCGTTTCCTATATCGGAACGCATCTGTCCGACTTTATCGACCAGCCTGTCGCGTTCATCGGAGTAGCGTTGTTTATTGCAGCTTCCCTATGGTTGAACCGGAGGTTGCAGGCCTATTTTATGTCCGCGGCGGCCGCGGATACCATGGAATAAGGCGGGGGAAGAAGTAGGAGTTAGACGATAAATAGAGCAAAGATGATTGCGCTCCCGGAAAAGCATCTTACTGATGACTGTCCAAAAGGCTCATAATAAATATCAGGAAGCAGAGGGTGTATGAACTGCATGCAAATTAAGAAAACAAGGACTGGTTTGAGAGTAAGAAGTCTTCCGGGTGTGCATCCGGAAGTTAGAAGAGCATGCCTAGAGTTTGCAAGCTGGATCAGAGGTAACATGGAATTTCCCATCAGAGTTGTGGTCTATCTAAAAAAAGACTATTATATTTTAACTAAGTTCAATGAGGAAGTTTCTGCATCATTTTTTGCACCATATAATAAAAATGATGAACCATATATACGTATTGCAACGGGCGACTTTGAGGAGTTGGATTCAAAATATGGTAGAAATAACACCTTAGCTTCTTATCTTGTATCATTTGCCCATGAGTTAATCCACTACCAACAATGGATTCATGATGAACCATTTCTTGAAAAAGAAGCTGAAGAAAAAGCAAATGTAATTGTAGACCAATATGCGGAATCGAGAGAATATCCGTGAGTATGATTGTTTCCGAGGACGGTCCGCTTGCCTGGAGACGCACCCGGACTTGGCTCAAGCGCGGGGGCGCTTTTCGGGCAGCGAGGGGATAGACCGTCCCCGAATCTGACGGCTTCTGAAGCGATTGACATGGAGGAGCTGGCAAGCGGCACAATGCCAACTCGACCTGAGGGTCCCTAAGTCTCCACGGCCACCACGTCATCCGAGAGTATCGTTTCACTATCTTTGAATGAAAGCGTCACTCCGCCTTGATCCTGCACGAAATCCACGCATCGTTTATTTAAGACGATCGTTCCAGGTTTTAATGCATTCCTAAGGGCATGTAGAAGGTCTGCTCGATGAATCGTGACAAAAGTCTGTACCGAACCGTTCGCTCCCGGGGATTGATAAGTGCCCGCGCCTTCATACAGCGTGACGTCATGCCCTCTTTGCTGCAGGGCGAAGGCTTGTACATAGCCCCCCGATTCCGCCCCTTATAATGACGACTTCCGACATTTCATCATTCCCATTCTCCCTTCTGCTGACCACCAATCCCTTCCCATATCATTTCGAACCGATCCAAGAAAATCGAAACCGGGTTCTGAACTTGATCGGGGAATGAGAGCCAGCTTATAACGGTTTGAAAATAAATGGAAACCAAGAGGGACGACAAGCTTTCCGGACTCATGTGTCCTTTTAATTCTTTTTTCGCCATGCCTTCCTCCATAATCGGTACCAGGGCAGCTTGAAAGTCTTTGACTTGCTTGCCTTCCTGTAGCCTAATTCCCCTCAAGTATCAATAAATCGATCCCCCGGTTTTGGGTTGTTTACATTTTTTCGTTCATGATTTACTCCGGGAGAATATTACCTTCACATTTCCGGTTTATTCTAAATAGAAGCTTGTAACGTTTGCAGATTATATTCTGAAAATGACAATAACTAGGAGGAATAATGTGAAGAAGTTACTAACAAGCATGATGGCAACATCTATTATTTGCAGCGTAGGCGCATTTTCAGGATCAGCTCAGGCACAACCGGATGAACATGCATTTTCCAAAAATCCAGGCCTTACTTTTGATGTCATTAGTGACATTCAAGGGGATATCGACGACTTTAGGCATGTGCTTCAAGATATGAGACAGGTAAACCCTGCTTCCAAAGCATTAATCGTGAATGGCGACATTACAGACCGAGGGTGGGATTTTGAATACCAAGCCGTACAACAAGTGTTGGATCGTAACCCCCATCCGGAACATGTTTGGTACAGCATCGGAAATCATGAGTTTTATAAGCCGAAATGGGCATCTCCTACACAATTAGCGCAAAATACGTGGCCGAATCAGACGCCGGAATCCGAAATGTTCCAAAATTTTTATAACTTCACGGGTGAGGAGAAAGTCTATCATAAAAAAGAATTAGACGGATATCCGTTCCTGTTCTTAGGAACCGAAAAATATATGCACTACCATGACAAATCCTTGTGGGATGAGGTTTACCTTAGCGATGAGCAGCTTGATTGGTTAAAGCAAAATCTTGAAGAATATGCTAAAAAAGATCCCAATAAACCCATTTTCCTGTTTAGCCATCATATCCTCAAGGACAGTATTTCAGGCTCCAAACAATCCCCTTATACCGGAGATTACTTAGAGCAAGAAAAATTGGAAGCCATCTTAAAGGATTACCCGCAGGTCATTCTTTTTACAAGCCACAGTCACTGGGATCTCAATCTTCCGGATTGGGCCGGCAAAAAGGTGGTAAAAGGAGGGGATCGGCGCGGTTTTACTGTCGTGAACACGGCTGGTATTCAAATGGGCTGGGCATCGGCAGGTCCTCATGGGGGCGAAGTGCCGACAGGCCTTGATTTTAAGCAGGGTCTTCAGGTGGAAGTGAACGGAAATGACGTGAAAATCAAAGCGTACGACTACAAAACGGACAAAGTCATAAAAGAGCTGGGCGTGCATCATGGTACGATTGTCCAATTACCTCCCAATGTTGAAGCTGACGATGAAAAAATTGAGCTCATTGGCGCTACGCAATACATGGAATACTCTGTAAATGGAAATGGGAATGGGAATAGCCGCTGGGTGGACTATGATCCGAAGAATCCGCCAAAATTTGAAGGGAACCAAACGGTATTCGTTCGCCACAAGGGTGAAATGAATCTGGAGGATGGATTGTCTAAAAAGGTGACTTTCAAAAAATAATGCCCCATTAGAGCAGAGCGTTGATTTTATCAGCGCTCTTTTTTTACGCACGCAAATGGTGTCTTGGGGACAACAACAGGAATAAAAGAAAGATTCATGGCACCCGCATAAATATGGAGAAAAAATGCTTACACTAACATCACCATCTTTCCTTGAAGGGGGACATCTGTTTTGGATGCGCAGTTTCTGGATTTATTGGCCCAGAAATATGATACGGAAGAAAAAGTCGTCACCGAAATCATCAACCTTGAAGCGATCTCCAATCTCCCCAAAGGAACCGAACATTTTGTCAGTGATTTGCACGGGGAATTCCAGGCTTTTCAGCATGTATTAAGAAACGGTTCGGGTACCGTAAAAGAAAAAATCAAAGCGTTGTTCCATGAGGTGTGGACGGATGATGAAATCAATGAGTTCGCGGCGTTAGTTTATTATCCGGAAGAAAAAATACAGCTGGTTAAAGGAGATCTGTGCAATAAACAAGCCTTGGACCGATGGTACAGACAAACGATTGAACATATGCTTAAGCTCATTTCTTATGCCTCTTCCAAATATACGCGCTCGAAATTGCGCAAAGCTCTGCCGGAGCAGTTTGTATATATTGTGGAAGAGCTGCTGTACAAGACGGATTCATCCCACAATAAGGATCCTTATTATGAGGAAATATACCGGCAATTGATCTCCTTGGGCCAGGCGGACAAGCTCATTACCGGCCTTGCTTATACGACTCAGCGTCTGGTCGTTGACCATCTTCATGTGGTCGGAGATATCTACGACCGCGGGCCGGACCCCGATAAAATTATGGACACGCTGATCAACCACCATTCGGTAGACATTCAGTGGGGAAACCATGATGTCCTGTGGATCGGCGCCTTTGCGGGTTCCTTGGTCTGCCTCGCGAATATTATCCGGATCTGCGCCAGATACGACAATCTGGACATCATCGAAGACGTATACGGAATCAATCTGCGCCCGCTGCTGAACTTGGCGGAGAAATACTATAACGACAATCCGGCCTTCAGACCGAAGCTGCAGAGCGACCATAACAGTTCTGAACAGGAAATCCTGCAGATTACCAAAATCCACCAGGCCATAGCCATCATCCAGTTTAAGCTTGAAATCCCGATTATCAAGAGACGTCCTTACTTCAACATGTCTGAACGGCTTTTGCTGGAGCAGATCGATTACGACAAAAACGAAATCAAGATGGGCGGAAAAACTTACCCGCTGGAAAACACCTGTTTCGCAACCGTAAATCCGCAGCAGCCGGAACAGTTGCTGGAGGAAGAACAGCAGGTGATGGAAAAATTACTGTTCTCCGTTCAACATTCCGAAAAGCTGGCCAGACATATGAATTTTCTTATGAAAAAGGGCAGCCTTTATTTGAAATACAACGGGAATTTGTTAATCCACGGCTGTATTCCCATGGACGAAGAAGGCAACATGGAAGAAATGCAGATTGAAGACAAACGGTATTCGGGCCGTCAGCTGCTCGACGTTTTTGAATATTATTTGCGTTACGCCTATGCGCATCCGGAGGAAACCGATGATCTGGCTACGGATATGGTATGGTACCTCTGGACAGGGGAATGTTCTTCGCTTTTTGGAAAGCGAGAAATGACCACCTTTGAAAGATATTTTATCCAAGATAAAGAAACCCATAAGGAGCGCAAGAACCCTTACTACCATCTGCGCGAACATGAGGAGATCTGCCGGAAGATCCTGCAGGAGTTTGGTTTGAATCCGGATCATGGGCATATCATTAACGGCCACACGCCGGTTAGAGAAATCCGCGGAGAGAACCCGGTTAAAGCGGGCGGGAAAATGGTCGTCATCGACGGCGGTTTTTCCAAAGCCTATCAGTCCACAACGGGCATCGCCGGATATACCTTGCTGTACAATTCCTTTGGCATGCAGCTTGTCGCCCATCAGAAATTCAAATCCAGGGAAGACGTATTATGCAACGGAACGGACGTCCTGTCTGTCAAAAGGCTGGTGGACAAGGAACTGGAGCGGAAGCTGGTCCGGGAAACCAATGTCGGGGAGAAGCTGCAGCAGAAAATCTCCAATTTGAAGAAGCTTTTGGATTATCGCTACATGAAATAAAGTCGCTAATTTAGCGGCTTTTTTGTTTTACTCGCTTGTTTAATCGGTGCAAGCTAGCGGACAGGATGATTTTGATTTATTCAAAGAGGATATTTTGAGGATCCTATAGAATCTCTATATGGTAAATCAAGGTTTAGCTGGGTTAATCCATTGGGGGTTAAATATGACAACGATTAGGAAATGCACACTGGATGACGTGCCTCAAATCGCTGAATTGTCCCGGTTATGGGCAGATGAGGCTGTTACGTTTGCATATCCGGCATCGAATGCTGAAGAGATTTCCAAGCGCTTAGGGGATTACTTTTGGGTTGCCGAACGGGAGGGCAGGATCGTCGGATATACGCACGGGGTTATTCAAACTTCCCAATATCCTATATTCCCTTTAAACTCCCGATTTCTAGAGATTTACGAAGTTTATGTTCACCCGGATTACAGGGGGGATCGGATCGGGCATCTATTGGTCGATCACATGATTGCTGAAGCCGAATCAAACGGCGTAACTCATGCGCTTGTAGGTTCATCGAACCTGGATTGGCAACGTAGCGTCGGTTTTTATGAGCGGCAAGGGTTCAAAATGTGGTATGTACAAATGTACCGCTAGACATATTTTTAGGCGGCTCTTAATGAATCTTACAGGATATGCAGGTCTTAAACCCATGTTTGCGGATACCTGATGGTGTCCGCTTTTATTTTCATGAGAAACGGCATCTCTATGGATGTTTACCTGTGCTGATCCTTCAATTTTTCAAAAGGTAGGTAAACGATATGAGGAAATTATTAAAGAAAGCCAGCATGGTTATCATGGGAATTTCTATATTCAGTTTAATAGGATGCAGCCATTCCAGTGAAACAACAGCTAAACTCATTGAGAAAGAGTTGTCCGATAAATATAATGAATCCTTTAAAGTAAAATATTTAGGGGAACGGAAAATGGTTTTGTAGATTCGGATCAAGATATTCAAACGAGGCTGAAAGGAGGGAGGAATTAAGCTTAGCTTATCACTGGTAAGATTGGTATTCTGCGCAGTAAAATCGATCGAATAGGCGGGCATTTAAATAGATTTTGAATAAGGAGGGGTATGATTGATCGTCCTGAAAGATATCGGGAGATTCGAGGAGCTGCCGGAAATCGCGATGCATATTTACCAAGGAAACATTCCGGCTTTAGATGCGGCAATCGCAGCAGGCTGGGATATTGAGGAGGGGATCGTACTTAGTAAGCATATTACGCTAAGTCCGTTAGATCTGGCGCTCATATCGCAGCAAAGGGAGGTTATCAAGCTGCTGGTAGAGCACGGCGTCAACCTGAATGTGCATCTTCGTCCAGCTTTTTTGACAGCCGTTCGCTATTGCGGGGAGGACATCGTCCGTTACATTGCAGCGCAAGGAGCCGAGATGGACAAGCTCGATCAAACGGGGTCGGGCGCGTATTCACAGGCTTACTATGGCAACAAAAATAATATTCCGCTGATTCATGAGCTGGGATTAGATATCAAGCTGCACGGCGGTGTCCTCATGCGTCAAGCCGCCTCGGACCATGACCTGAAAACACTCAAGTATTTGCTCGATCAGGGGGTGGACATCAATTATAACCAACCGGATATGGTCTATCCTTATCAGGCGACTCCGTTAACCGTGGCTGCTCGGATGGGGAATATGGCCATGGTCAAATTTTTGGTTGAACACGGCGCGGACGTTACTCTAGCGGAAAAAAACGGCGAACGGCCGTATACGATTGCCATCAGCAATAAGAATACGATCATGGCTGAATATTTGAAATCGCTGGAACCGGCTGATTTTCATCATGCGGAGAACAAGAAATACGAGCTTAAAAAATATAAATTACCCGATGAACTGGTCCGCTTTCTTACGGGAGACCAGCTGTGCCTTGAGCTGGCGCAAAACGAATATGAAATCCGGTATATCGATTTTTTCACATTGACCGATACGATAGAGATGAAAGTCGGCAGGCAAAAGCTGCTGCGTCTTTCCGCCGAAATCGACAATTACGCTGACCTGCAGTTGGTTTGGAACCCGAAAAATAAAGGCCGGATCGGCTGTTATGACGGGGAGCATCAGGCTTATGCAGACTTATGCAGCTTTACGGAATTCCTCGCACAACCCGAACGGCACCTCATAAAGTTTCTTGAGGGAGAGTTGTAAATGACGACGAAAAATCAAATTTGGTGTTTTAACGATGTTGTTAGCTAACCGGCAGTATATCCTGAAAATTAGACAAAGCGCCTTGATGCACCTTATAGTAGGGATATCATCGGACAGAGGGGTAGAGAACTGTGGGGAAAGCGACAATCGGGGATGTGGCGGCGCGCGCCGGCGTGTCCAAAAGCACCGTATCCCAATATCTAAACAAAAGATACCAGCATATGGGCCAGGAGACGCGGATCAAGATCGAAGAAGCGATTGAGGCCCTCGATTACCGGCCCAACGTTCTTGCCCGGGGGCTGAAGCAGAAGCGGACCGGTTCGGTCGGCGTCATCGTCGCCAACATTATGCACCGGCTTTCTACGGAAATATGCCGAGGCATCGAGGACTATTGCCAGGAGCAGAACATCAGCGTCATTCTGTGTAACAGTGACGAGGACGGCGAGAAGGAGAAAAAATATACCGAAATGCTGCAGGCCAAGCAGGTCGACGGTATCATTCTCCTGCCTACGGGCAAGAACGGGCCATTGTATGAAAGCCTCGCCGAGCAGGAGTATCCGATCCTCTTCATGGACCGTCGCGTAAACAACGTCAAGGCGGATACAATTGTGGTCGATAACAGGAAGGCAGTCACCCGGGCAGTGGAGCATCTGGCGTCGCTCGGCCACCGGAGCATCGTCTTGGCTACGGGACCGCTGACGATCAGCACGCGAACCGAGCGTACGGAGGGGTTCCGCGCAGCTATGCGTGAGCTCGGTCTGGATGACGGGAGTGGTAACATCATCAATGCGGAGATCTCCTCGCTTAAAGACCGGCTTCGCAAACGCTTTGAGGGACCGGAGTCGCCGACGGCACTCATTGCGGGGAACGACCTGGTGCTGCTCGAAACGCTTGCTTTTGTTAAGGAGCAGGGGCTGCGTGTGCCAGAGGATTTGGCGCTGGTCGCATTCGACAACATTCCGTTCGCCCACCTGTTGACGCCGACGCTAACGACGATCAACCAGCCTTCCCTGGAGATGGGCAGAAAAGCGGCCGAGCGCCTGATTACCCGCATCCGGTCGGAGGAGGCGCCGGAGGCGGCCGAGTTTGTCTTTGAATGCGAGCTTGTTGTGCGCGAATCATCCGGCCAGGCCCGTTGAAGGTGCTGCCGAGGTCATCATACACTATAAACAAAACCAGCTTTGGGTCCGGGACCGGGAGCTGGTTTTTGTTGTAGTTCATCCAATTTGGGATAAGTCTCCATGTTTGAAGGCTATGCTTTTTCGGAATCATGACAGCGCTTAAATGTAAGGGGTTGCAAAATGATGAATCCAGGTTTATAATGAACCCATGAGATGAAGTAAATCGGTTTACTAAATCGGTTTACGAAAGAGGGGCGGTATTCCTGGTATCCTGATAATCCGATTTAGTACGAAGGAGGATGACTATATGAAGGCAGTTTTTGTGCCGACCTCTGTATTCGGCAATACTCCCGGTCTGCAGCATGAATGGGCGCAGACGGTTCGCGCCGCCGGAGCAGACGGCATTGAAATAAGGCGGGAATTGTTCCCCCCGGGGAAGCTGCCGCTTGCCGAATGCCGCGAAGCCAACCGGAACAGTGGGTTGCGCTGCATATATTCCGTTCCGCTGGAGCTGTGGGACGAAGCCGGAAGGCTGAATGAAACGCAGCTGTCTGGGATTCTTGAAGAGGCGGGAATTCTAAGGCCGGAGATGCTGAAGGTGTCGCTTGGGCATTTCATGGCGGCGGACTGGGCCGATCCAGGAGAAGAAGCGATTGAAGCGACTGGAGGCCGGAAGTCTTCGGAAGTCTATGCAAGCAGTAACAGCGACGAACGCCTGATCCGTCTGGGCGAACTGCTTGATCAATACAGGGCTTTGCATGGACCGCTGACTCTGCTGATCGAGAATGACCAAACGCCGTATGGAGGCAACGCCGGAAATTTGAAAGCGTTCTTTCAGGCGGTGGAGCGTTCGGGTCTTGGCGGAGTGGCCATGACGTTCGATACCGGCAATTGGTTGTATGCCGGAGAAGAGCCCGTGAAGGCGGCGCTGGAGTTGGCTCCTTACACCAGCTACATTCACTGCAAACATGTCATATTTTCCGAAGACAATGATTTGCAAACGCTTCCTATTCCTGAGGAAGAAGACGCAATCTGGCGAGAGCTGTTGGCTCAATTGCCGGAACATGCGTCCCGGGCGATTGAGTTTACGCTTCCCGGACCGGAGAGTCTATCAGGGTATCTGAAGATGCTCCGGCAAGCGCCAGGCATGCCTGGAAAAGGACGAAAACGGACAGATTGAAGGAGGCATGGCAACCATGTTGAAAGATTCGGTAACTTTTGGAGAGGCTATGGTTATGTTCGTAGCGGGCAGACCCGGCGCCTTGAAGGACATTGACACCTTCAGCCGCCGTCTAGCCGGGGCGGAAGTCAATGTGGCCGTCGGCCTTTCGAGACTTGGACTAACTTCCGGGTGGATCAGCCGATTGGGCGAGGATGCATTCGGTGATTATATCGTGGAGTATCTCGCTAGGGAGAAGGTGGACATCGACGGTATTACCCATGATTCTCGCTATCCAACCGGGTTCCAGCTGAAGTCGATGGTGCTGGAGGGAGATCCGCAGGTGCAATATTTCCGGAAAGGTTCCGCCGCAAGCACGCTTGGTGAGGCCGATGTGGACTCCGGCTATCTGACCGGCTTCCGGCATCTGCACATGACCGGCATTCCGCCCGCGCTGACGAAGAGCACCCGCGCATTCGCTTATGCGGCGCTGGAGACGATGAAGGGTGCGGGACGGACCGTTTCTTTTGACCCCAATCTGCGCCCGTCTCTCTGGTCTTCGAAAGAGGAGATGAGGAAGGTCATCAACGACCTGGCGTGCCGGGCGGACTGGGTGCTGCCGGGGATCGAAGAAGGGGAATTTCTGACCGGCTCCAGGGACCCGAAGAAGATCGCCGAATTTTATCTGAACCGGGGCGTGTCGCTTGTTGCCGTCAAGCTGGGGCCGGAAGGAGCCTATTTCCGCACCCCGTATGAAGAGGGAACGGTTCCGGGCTTTCAGGTGAAGAAGGTTGTGGATACGGTCGGGGCTGGGGATGGCTTTGCCACAGGCTTGATCGGGGGACTTCTGAGGGGGTTAAGCATCACCGAAGCGGTGCGGCAGGGAAATGCAATCGGCTCGATTGCAGTGCAGTCCGTTGGGGATCACGATGGATACCCGACGATGGAAGAGCTAAAGGCATATCTTCACTATCATCTGACAGGAGTGAGAACGAGATGAACAAATCGAACAAAGGCAGCTTCGTCGCTTCACGCTGGCTGCGTCTAATGCCGATCGTCTTTGTAACGTACAGCCTAGCCTACCTTGACCGGGCGAACTACAGCTTTGGCGCGGCTGCCGGCATGGCCAAGGATTTGCAGATTTCGGCGGGAATGTCTTCGCTGCTTGGCGCGCTCTTTTTCCTGGGGTACTTCTTCTTCCAGGTACCGGGTGCCCATTATGCCGAGAACAAAAGTGCCAAGAAGCTCGTATTCGTTTCGCTGATTTTATGGGGACTGCTGGCGGGAGCTACCGGTATCGTCCATAATGTTCATATTCTCATCATCATCCGTTTCTGTCTCGGCGTGGTTGAAAGTGCAGTTATGCCTGCGATGCTGGTCTTTCTGAGCCACTGGTTCACGAAAAAAGAGCGCTCGCGCGCCAACACCTTTCTCATCCTTGGCAATCCTGCAACCGTGCTGTGGATGTCCATCGTCTCGGGTTATCTCGTATCCGCTGTCGGCTGGAGATGGATGTTTATTATTGAAGGTTTGCCACCGATTATTTGGGCGTTCTTCTGGTGGAAGCTCGTGAACGACAAACCCGCTGAAGCGAACTGGTTGACCGCAGAGGAGAAAAAGGAACTTGAGATTACCCTGAATGAAGAGCAGAAGGGACTGAAGCCCGTTAAGAACTACGGCGAGGCGTTCCGGTCGCCGCTTGTCATCCGGCTGTGCCTGCAGTATTTTTTCTGGAGCATTGGTGTCTACGGCTTCGTCATGTGGCTTCCTTCGATTATCAAGGCCGCTCCTGACATGAGCATGGTCGCTACCGGGTGGCTGAGCTCCGTTCCTTATGTGCTCGCGGTCATTGGGATGCTGGTCGCGTCCTATTTCTCGGATAAAACGGAGAACCGGAAAGCCTTTGTCTGGCCGTTCCTGCTTGTAGGTGCGGTTGCCTTCTACGCCTCTTATTTGCTGGGAGCGGATCATTTTTGGATTTCATTTATTCTGCTGGTCATCGCCGGCGCCGCAATGTATGCCCCTTACGGACCGTTCTTCGCCATCATGCCTGAAATTTTGCCCCGGAACGTCTCGGGCGGCGCCATGGCGCTGATTAACAGTATGGGGGCGCTCGGTTCTTTTGCCGGATCATACATCGTCGGCTACCTAAACAGCTTCACCGGAAGCTTCGGCGCCTCCTATATTTTTATGGCCGGCTCGCTGCTTCTGTCCGCAATTCTGACTTTAACCGTGGGCAGATCTCGCAAAACGGCGGAATCGACTCCAGAGGGAAAGCTTGAGGTGTCGACAAGATGAACATTCAACTTGCATTGGACCGGATGAGCATACAGGAGGCCATCGATATGGCGAGATTGACAGAATCTTATATCGATTGGATCGAAGTCGGCACTTCTCTGATCAAAGAATTCGGCATGGCGTCTGTAGAAGCGATGAAGCGCGAGTTTCCCCACAAGATCATTGTTGCGGATGTCAAAACCTTCGATAATGCCATATACGAGTTCGAATTGTGCTATAAGGCGGGGGCTGACGTGGCAACGGTCATGGGTGCCTCTCCGCCGGTCACCGTTGAGCTCTGCATGAAGACCGCCCAGACATGGGGCAGGCAGGTCATGATCGACCTGCTTCATACGACGCCGGTGGAACAGGCGGCGCTTGCCCGGTACGGGGAGGCGGTCCATTGCTTCCATGTCAGCAAGGACCAGCAAGAGGGAGGCGGCTCCCGCTTGACCAGGCCGGGCGCATATGAAGCCGCATCCGATGCACCCGGTTCGGTCAGCGAAAGCCAGGCCGAGCTTCGGATCGCTGCGGCGGGCGGGATCACCCTGGATTCTCTGCCGGGACTGTTCGCGATGAAGCCGGAGGTTCTCATCGTCGGCTCCGCGATTACGAAAGCAGCGGACCCGACCGCCGCTGCCCGATCGTTTCAGGACTGCATCCGGAAACTGGGGAGCAGGTAGCGGGTCATGCCCGGGCTCCAATGGAAAGATGTATATTATAGAAGCAACGTCCGAGCAGCGAATATCATTACATCCGGAGGTTTCGAATGCGGATGAATTTTGCTCGATCGCGAATGGAGAAGGAGAGACTGAACAATGATGAACAAGCTGATGACGATACTCGCGGAAGCTCGTGCTGTGCTGGAACGGGTAGACGAGAGTGATGTTAACGAGACAGCCGCCCTACTGGCGGGTGCTCCCCGGATCTTTGTCGTAGGTGAAGGCCGTTCGGGACTGATGGCCAAATCCTTCGCCATGCGGCTGATGCACCTCGGCGCGACCTCGTATGTGATCGGGGAGACGATTACCCCTTCGATCGCCGAGGGTGATTATGTAGTCGCCGTCTCCGGCTCCGGAACGACGCATAGCGTCGTCTGGACCGCAGAGAAGGCGCGGGAGCTCGGCGCGTCGGTCATCGCCCTGACGACCGACGCCGAATCCCCGCTCGCCCGCTCGGCCGTGCGGGTGCTCGCCATTCCGGCGGCCACGAAGCACCGCCGGGAAGGCGAAAGCGCGAGCATTCAGCCGCTAGGCTCGCTGTTTGACCAATGCGTCCATCTTGTGCTGGACGCGGTCTGCCTGTGCTACGCGGAGTCTCGCGGCGTGGACAATGCCGCGGCGTTCAAGCAGCACAGCAACGTGGAATAGCGAAATCCGTGCTTCACCGCCGCTCTACTGTCAAGCATTTCACTAGCAGGTCATAGACTTTAAGCTAATGATCGAGAGCTCAATGAATACATGTTAAGGCAGTAGCTTATTTGGTCGGTACTGTACGGCACTCAGCCGTCCGGAGGTATTTTTGGACAACGCGTCGGTGCAAGCAAAGAAGCGAACCTACAGTATTCTTGGCTTATCGATCGAGAAACTGTAATAATGAAGCAGCCGGATGTGATTACCCGGCTGCTTTCGTATAACTAGACCGACTTCCCCTCATGATTTTGATGGAATCTTCCAATGCTATGTGCTGGGACTGTATGAGATCACCGCTTTTTGAATCGTTCGGCCCGTGGAGATGAGCGTCTCTTTACTTTATCTTTTATTAAACTTCACTGTTACAAAAACGGCACCCGCGACCGAAACCGCCGCGATGACAGCCGCAAAGAGCGAGGCGCCCAGGGAGATGCTGGTCATATCGATCAAAAAACCTGTTCCGATCGGCAGCAGCGCCGCAGGTACGTATCCTCCGATATTCAGTACCGCATTGGCTTCGGCGCGGCGATGTTCCGGGACATGCAAGCTGATCAGCGTCAGGCCTCCAAGCTGCCCCAATCCCTGTCCTGCACCCGCGAGCACCGCGGCTATAACAAGGAATGCGGGTGACGAGTACATGACGGCGGTAACCAGACAGATCATGGACAATAGGATAACCGCAACTCCCAAAAGAAACAGACTGCGAACCGAGAGCCTTTTGACAACGAATTGTATGCCCGTCGCCGCCAAGAACATGACACAGGCTGTTCCTCCAGCCACCAAGGGGCTGGTCACATGCAGCAGTTTGGACAGCAGCGGAGGACCCAGCGACAGTACAAAGGAAGTCGAAGTAATGCCCGGGGCAAACACGGATATTCCCAGAGCTAAGTGCAGACGGTTATGCTTAGGAACCGACGGGAAGCGCAGCTTCCACTCTTCGTGCGCAGGATTCCGCCGGGAGGGAAGACGGGCTGCCACCATAAAGGCCGTTGCCAAAATGATAAATTGAGCGGAATATACCGGCACGACGGGGTGCGCAAGAAATTGGGCCATCATTCCGGCCAGCAGCGGCCCAAGTCCGGCTCCGAGGACCATGGCCACGGAAGCGGCAAGGGATGCCAGCTGTTTCTTGCCGTGTCCACCGGAATCCACGACCGCCGCCATGCCGGCGGAGACGATGACGCCGACGGCTATGCCTGTAAGCAACCGCGCCGCGAGCAGCATGCCGACTGAATCGGCCAATGCAAACAGCGCACAGGCCGCCACCGCAGCCAGAAGACCCGGATAAAGAACCGCCTTCCGTCCCAAGCGGTCGGACAATTGTCCGGCTGCGAGCAGGCTGCCAAGCAAACCCGCGATATAAGCGGCAAAAATAAGCGTGAGTGTTCCGTTCGTGAATCCCAGCGCCGTCTGCCATTGTACATACAGCGGTGTCGCTGAATTGGACAGCATGAATACGGATGTTACGATCCAAGCCGTAGTCCAGATGCGGCGCGTTGATACGCGGGAGTCATCCGATATTTGAGGAATTTCCGCTTTTTTTGCATGATCGATCAAGGTAATCTCCTCCTTACAACCTTCAAATGCGTGCCATGCCTTCGTGTTGCCGTGTAATTAGAATACGTTATAATAGTTCATAACTGAAATACATATTTGTTATGAAGGAAATAACTATATGGTTATGAGGGTGTGTACGATGAAAATGAACTTGAACCACCTGAATGTTTTTATGACAGCCGCCGAAAAATTGAACCTTACCGAAACAGCGAAAGCATTGTTTATTTCCCAACCGGCTGTGAGCAAGACGATTAAACAGCTTGAAGAGGCGCTGCAAGTGAGGCTGTTTGTCAGGGATAAGCAGAAGGGGATCATTTTAACCGATGTCGGCAAAGAGGTGCTGGTATTAGCCAGGCAGATGCAATCCATTGAAAACCGCATTTTTCAGGTAGCAAGCCGGGAGAGCCAGCTCTTATCCGGAAAAATCACAATCGGCTCGTTTCCCGCCGCGTCGACTCTATTACTCCCGGAGGCTATCGCCAGGTTCCGGGCCAAGTATCCTCATGTTCAAATTGAACTGAATGAGGGGGTATCCGACCAGATCAAGGAATGGGTCACCGACCGTACCGTGGAGATTGGGCTCGTCGCTTCCCCTTTTACGGGATTTGAGTATCATAGCCTTGTTCAGGATCACATGGTGGCTGTCATTCCGGACGATCACGAGCTGCAGGATACAGCGGTTGTCGACCTCGGAAGATACCGGCATGAGATGATCTATTGTAAAGGCGGGCATGAGGCGGCGATGAACAGCATACTTCAACAGCACCAATTGAATCTCGAAAGCAGCTTGACCGTCCAAACGGCCGAAACCCTGATCCAGATGGTCCGCAGACGGCTCGGAATCGGTCTTGTGTTCGACTTTACGCTATCTTCCGTGTCCCACGAACTCATCGTTAAACCAATTACGCCTGCCATTACCAGGGAGATTGGGGTCATCGCGCTTTCTTTCGAGGAGATATCCCCCGCGTCCGTGGCATTTGTCCGTATGTTGAGAGAACCATGAAACAAGCTGCTTTCGGCAACTATGAGACTTATTATGCTAACGGTCAGTTTACTTAAACAGAAAAAGCACTCTGAGGAGTGCTTTTTGAGCGTTTTTCCAATCGAAAGAAGCGAAACTTGTGTCCCCGTCTAGCCCAGGACCGGCGAGCCGGATGGGGTCGCCTGCTTTCAAACAGGATTGGATGACGACTCCGATAAAAGCGAGGATTTTTCGGGGATGAACAGCACGTCCCACACCACATTCGCGATGGCTCCAATGTAGAAGGTATAATCCAACTGCACGTCGAATCCTCTTTAGAACCAGCATACTTACGTTGTATATAGGTAACTTACCACCTTACGTTCCTGGACTTCTTGTACAAACGCGTCAATCTGGTTAAAGCACAACGGGTTCGTCGAATGGAGATTGGAAGAGCATCCGCCTTATACGCAAGACAGAAGGGAGGGTTTCCTTTTTTATTGAAGGACTGCTGTCCAGTGAAATCCCGGAGCCGGATGCAGCCCCAAATGGGTCATACAGAGATATCGTATGGATGAAGCCAGCGAGGCAAAGCCTGATAAACGTAAAGGAGATATAACCATGGAAAATAACAAATTAATAAGAATGGACAATATGGGCATCGTCGTAGAATCCCTGGATGACGCAATCTCTTTCTTCGAGGAGATTGGCTTGAAGCTCGAAGGGCGAACCACTGTCGAAGGCGAATGGGCGGGTCGAGTAACCGGGCTGGGTTCACAACGTGTAGAGATTGCTATGATGGTTACCCCGGATGGCCACAGCCGGCTTGAACTTTCGCGATTTATCACCCCGCCTACGATATCAGACCACCGGAATGCACCTGTAAATGCCCTCGGTTATCTACGCGTCATGTTCACCGTTGAAGACATTGACGAAATGGTATCCAGACTCAAGAAGCATGGTGCTCAGCTCGTTGGCGAAGTGGTCCAGTACGAGGACTCGTATCGGCTCTGCTACATTCGTGGAAAAGAAGGACTTCTAATCGGTTTGGCGGAACAACTCGTTAATAAATAAGAGAGACGTTCAGAAGATGACTTAACTGAAATATCCGTTTCTAGAGTAAATATCCTGGAGCCGACCGCCCATTGCATCAATGTCATACGGGAGTGCATCGACCAAGGGGACGACAAGTTCCGTGAAGAGATCGAGCGAGGACTGGCACAACACACGCTTCATAGCCGCGTAGATGCGGCTTTTTTTGTTTTTACGAAATTACACTCGACATGTTTATCGAGCGGAGCGTCGATCTGTTTGCTAGGGCGCTGGCTCCCTAGTTTTTCTTACACCCGGTGCAAGCAATCACTTACATTCGTAAACAATATCATCTTCTTCTCGTTAGGAGGACCTTCAGGCCCGTGCGCCGTCTTGCAGAGCAACAGTATGATATCGTACACTGGACGGAGTTTGAACATGGAGGACACTTCGCTGCAATGGAGGTTCCTGATTTGTTAACTAAGGACATCCGAAATTTCTTACGTCGTTTTCGTTGATAAAGCATGGAAAAGTTCGTACAACTGATCTCGCTAGGGAATTTTTCCCTAGCTTTTTTTCTGTAGAATATTCATTTTAGTTCAATAGAAGAGCATGACCTGCTTTCCCTGCGAAAAATCCCCTCCGGCCTCCAACGCTTAAGCTACATCTGTTAACCCCTTATTTTCATGATTGATTAGTACAACGTAAGAGGTTTTTCTTACGATATTTCGTGCTTTGTTCGGAATTTTTACAACATTGCTTTGAAAGCGTAATCATTCGTATATAAAATAGCATTACGCAAGTGATACTTTTGAAAAAAGAGGGTGATTCGCAACAATGAGATCCTGGTTCCACACTCGTTTTCCCCCATTGCACTCGATTGTCGTGCAGCTATTCCTCTTTTTTTTCTTCGGGATGACTCTTCCCGTCCTGATTGGAGGATTCATATCCTACCACAAATCGTCCATGATCGTTGAAGAGCAGGTCAGCAAAGTGGCCGCGCTAACGATTGTGCAGGTGAGCGATAAGCTCAACATGTTTTTCAAGAAACTGGACGACTCCTCGATGATGGTGCTCAACAGCAAAATCGTCCACAACATTTTGGAGCAGAGACAGGGTGATAACGCCTACGAAACGACGCTTAAGGTGAAGGACGGCAAGGACATGCTGACTTCGATTATGATCAATTCGCCGGAAATTCTCGATATTTACATTTTTGATACAAAAGGAAAAAATTCGGTGCTTAGCGCAGACTCCCTCATGTCGATTCCGAATCAATGGGATTCCGACTGGTATAAGGCCATTTTGAAAGCGAACGGCAATACCGTATGGTTTGGGCTCTCCGAAACTTCATACCTGAAAAGGACCGGGATGGGATTCCCGGTTTTTGGTCTCGGCAGGGCCATCCGGAGCTGGGAGACGGGCGAAGTCATCGGCGTCATGTTTGTCGAGGTCATGGGAAATGTGCTGATCGATGAGCTGAACCGCGTTCAATTCGGCGACACGGGTTACGTCTACATCGTCAATGAGCAAAATCAATATTTCTACCATCCCAACCCGGACGAATACGGGAAGACGTCCAAGCTGCCGCTGCCGGCCCGGAAAATGCAGCTGCGCGAGGGCAAGCGCAACACGCTCATGATTCCAGAGCGACTGAACAACGACTGGCTCGTGGTAGGCGTCGTACCGCTCGAGGAGTTGACTGCAGACTCGTCCAGCATTCGGAATCTGACGGTGCTCATTGCCCTGTGCTCCATCGTGCTGGCGATTGGCATGGGCTACTACGTTACACGCCGAATCGGGAATCCGCTCGTCTATTTGAGCCGCTTGATGCGCAAAGGAGAAGCCGGCGACTTGACCATCCGCAGCCGCAGCGTCGGACGCAATGAAATCGGGCAGCTTGGCCGCAGCTTCAACAAGATGATTGAACAGATCGAGCTGCTCGTCGAGCGGATCGCCAAGGAGGAATCCGAGAAGAAGAAGGCGGAAATCCGGGCCCTTCGGTACCAGATTAATCCGCATTTTCTGTACAACACGCTCAATTCGATCCGCTGGCTTGCCAAGCTGAACCGCACGAACGACGTAGACAAAGCCGTGACTTCGCTCGTACAGTTGCTCGAGGTCAGCATGGGGCGAAACGGCGTTTTCATCCAATTAGGAGAAGAACTGGACCTGCTGCAGAAATATATGGTCATCCAAGGGTACCGATATGACAACGCCATCACGCTGCTAATGGATTGTCCGGATGAGCTGAAGCAAATTCCGATTCCGCGCATGCTTCTCCAGCCGATTGTTGAAAATGCGGTCTTCCACGGCATCGCGCCGAAGGATGAACCGGGTACGATTCAGATTCGTGCGCGGCAAGAGGGGGAGGAGATCATCATCAGCATCGCCGACGACGGTGTAGGCATGAGCGAGGAGCGGCTTGCCCAAATTTTCGCCGAGGAGGGGCCGCATCATAACCGGGGGATGACCAACATCGGGCTGCGCCATGTGCACCAAACGATTCGGCTGTATTATGGCAACGAATACGGGGTCAGCGTGACCAGTGAACTCATGCAGGGGACGGAGGTCACGATTACTTTTACGACATTGAGGGGGGATCATGATGTACAAAGTGCTGTTGGTTGATGATGAAGCCATCGCAAGAATGGGAATTCGGTCTACTTTTGATTGGGAAGTCAACGGATTCGAGCTGGTGGGAGAGGCTTCCAACGGCCAGCGGGCGATGAAATGGGTCGAAAGCAAGGAAATCGACATTCTGATTACCGATATTGCCATGCCGGTGATGGATGGACTTGAGCTTGCGCGCAGGACGAGGGAGCTCTGCCCTTGGGTCAAGGTGCTTCTGCTCAGCTGCCATAGCGATTTCGAGTATGTGCGAGAAGGGATCCGGCTGGGTGCCTTTGACTATATTTTAAAGCCGATGCTGAGTGCGGAATCGCTGAAAACGGTGCTGTATGAAATGCGCCACAGCCTGCAGAAGGAGAAGGAAGATCTCCGTATTTTGGAGCAGTATAAGGAAAAAAACAGCGCCGACCCGGCAGTCGCCGTGATGCCGCTGCCCCTCCCGGCGGATTGTCCGCCTCCGGATAAATCGCTGCACCAGCGCATCGTCCAGCAGGCGGTCGAGTATATCTCGGAGCATTTTACGGAGTCGATCTCACTGCAGCAGGTTGCCGACAAGGTGTGCGTCAGCCGCAATTATTTCAGTGAAATGTTCAAGCGGGTCACCGGGCATAATTTCATCGATTATTTGATTACGCTGCGGGTGAACCGGGCAAAGGAACTTCTGCAGAATCCAACGCTGAAAGTATATGAGGTCGCAGAGATGTCCGGCTTTAATGACACCAAGCATTTCAGCAAACAGTTCAAAAAAGTCGTCGGACTGACGCCGGCGGAATTCCAGGGAATGCCGCGCAAATCGGCGCCCTTTAGCTGAATACTTCACAAAATAGAAAACATAGGAAAACATGACACGATTTCGGAAATTAGTGCCGTTCAAATGGCGAAGGGAGCCGTTTTATAATATTCACGTAAACGTTTTCAAGATAAGGTACGAAGCAGACGACTACTCTTTTGAATGGGGGAGTAAAAAAATGAAGAAGCTCAGAAAGTCCTTGCTCGCGGTGGTATTGTTGGCGTCGGTTGTGCTGCAGGCATGCGGATCGGGCGGCGGCAGCGACAACCAGGGAGCGGTGTCGGAAGACGGCAAAGGCGGCGGGGAAAAGGTCAAGATTAAATGGGCGACCTGGGGGAATCCCGGAGAGCTGACCCGCTTCCAAGAGTTTACGAAGGACTTCAACTCGAAGCATCCGGACATTGAGGCGGAGCTGATTCCGATTCCGGGGGAATACGACCAGAAAATTCTGACGCAACTGACGGGAGGAACCGCTCCTGACGTGTTTTATGCCGGCGATGGCTTCGTCGTGAAACTGATCGAGAATAAAAGCATCGAGGAAGTAACGCCGCGAATGACGGCAGCAGACAGCAAAATCAAACCGGAGGACTATTTCGAGGGGCTGTGGGGCGCGGCGAAGCGTGACGGAAAAATCTACGGCGTGCCGGTCGACTGCAACCCGATGGTGCTGTGGTACAACAAGAAAGTGCTGAAGGACGCGGGAATTACGGAGATGCCGGCCGACCTTCAGGCGAAGGGCGAGTGGACCTGGGACGCGTTCAAAGGCATGGTGGAGAAAATCCGCGACTCGAAAAAGTACGGGTACGTACTGGACAACTCCTGGAACAGCTATTACAGCTGGGTAACGTCCAACGGCGGCAAAGTTTACGACGATAACGGCAAGTTTATCGGTTATGACGACCCGAAGGCGAAGGAAGCATTCCAGTTCCTGTACGATAACGTGAAGGAGAAAAATATTACATTTGCAGGTACGCTGCCGAAGGGGCAGGGCGGCGACGCCATGTTCATGTCCAACCAAGTCGGGTTTGTCGGGGCCGGACGGTGGTATCTGCCGCTGTTCAAGAAAAATTCCAGCCTGGAGTACGATGTCGTGACCTGGCCGACGAACACGGGGAAAAAGATTGAACCGGCCGGAATTCCGACGGCATTCCTGGTCATGAACAGCGCATCGAAGCATAAAGACGCCGCCTATACCTTCTATTCCGAGTTCCTGAGCTCGGAAGGACAGAAGTTCCGTCTGCAAGGCGGGGGCAATGCGGTACCGTCCGTTCAAGGCGTGGATGACGTCGTTCTGGAAGGCAACCTGCCGGAGCATGCGCAGCTGTTCCTCGATGCCCGTGAGGTAGGTTATTCGCTGACGCCGTTCGAGGCCGGCATTCCGGGGTTAAGCACGGACATTACTTCCAAGTTCGAGGCACTGTGGCTCAAGAACGGCGAATTGGACGCGTCGCTCAAAGACATTCAGGACATGGCCAACAAAAAAATCGACGATTATAAAAACGGCAAATAACGAAAGTCCGGAGGGAAGGAGCGCAGGGCACCGCGCAGCGTTCCTTCCCTCTTTCCATACGGCCGGCGGCTGACGGCCAGCGCTTTGTAAGGCGTAATCCGCAAGAGGGAAGGTGGTTGTTTATGCAGAATCAGACGGCCAACAAAGCGGCTTCTGCACCGGCCTTGCAGCCGGACAACAAACGGAAGACCGCTATGACGAGCAAGACATCGGATGGGATTTGGGGGTATGTCTTTATATTTCCCCAATTGGTCGGACTGCTGTTGTTCTCCTTAATTCCCCTGATTTCGGCTTTCGTGCTCAGCATGATGAAATGGGACGGGATGGGAGAGAAGCAGTTTGTCGGACTGGACAACTTCATCAACACGTTCAAGGATGAGGATTTCCGGATCGCCTTGATTAATACGCTGTACTATACGGTGCTAACCGTGCCTACGGGCATTATTCTGGCGATGCTGATCGCGGTCGGCCTGAACCGGGTAAAAGGCAAGCTGATCTACAGACTCATTTATTTTATGCCGAACATTACGATGTCCGTGGCGGTCGCCGTCGTCTTTATGTGGCTGTTTAACGCCGATTTCGGGTTGATCAACCTTTATTTGAAGGAGTGGTTCGGGATCGATGGCCCCCGCTGGCTGACCGACACGCGGTTTGTCATGCCGTCGATCGCCATGCTCAGCGTCTGGATGGGTCTTGGCGGGAATATGGTCTTGTTCCTGGCCGGGCTGCAGGGCATATCCGCCAGCTATTACGAAGCGGCACAGATTGACGGCGCCAGCAAATGGCAGCAGTTTATCAACATAACCGTTCCGCTGCTATCTCCGACGACCTTTTTCGTGACGATTATGACGATCATCGGTTCGTTTCAGGTGTTTGACCAGTCATTCGTCATGACCTCCGGCGGGCCCGCGAAAGCGAGCTATACGATCGTGTTTCACATTTACGATTCGGCGTTCGTGGACTTTACGTTCGGGAAAAGCACGGCGACCGCAGTCATTTTGTTCATCATGATCTTGGCGCTGACGCTGTTCCAAATGAAAATGTCCAAACGCTGGGTCCATTACGAGGACTAGAATCGACCGGATAAGGAGGAGAACGCATGCAGACCAGAGGACTACGTTTGTCCACCGTCCTGCTTCATATTATACTGCTGATCGGCGCATGCATTATGGCACTGCCGTTTGTATGGATGCTGCTCAGCTCGCTCAAGGATCTGTCCCAAGTTTTTATCGTGCCGCCGAAATGGATCCCCGATCCGTTCGTGTGGTCCAATTTCAAAACCTCGTTAACCGCGCTGCCTTTCGGAAAAGCGTATTTCAACAGCTTCTACATCAACGTGATCGTCGTTGCTTCCCAGCTGTTCACCTGCTCGATGGCGGCTTACGCATTTGCCAAGATCCGCTTCCCCTTCCGGGAGCCCCTCTTCGTTCTGTTTCTGGCGACGATGATGGTGCCGGGGCAAGTTACGATCATTCCCCTGTATTTGATGATGAAAAGCATCGGCTGGCTCGACTCGCACTTGTCGATCATTGTGCCCGCCGCCTTGTTTAACGCCTTCGGCGTGTTTCTGCTGCGTCAGTTTTTCAGAGGCATTCCGAAGGAGATGGAGGAGGCCGCCATCGTGGACGGTGCCAACCGCTGGACGATTTATGCGCGGATCATGTTGCCCTTGGTTAAACCGGCCTTGTCGGCGCTCGGCATTTTCACGTTCCTCGGCATGTGGAACAGCTTCTTCTATCCGCTCATATTCCTGAATACTCCCGAAAAATTCACCGTCCCGATGATGCTGAACCTGTACCGCGGCATGTATTCCACGGACTGGACGCTCATGATGGCCGGCGCCTCGATTGCGCTGATTCCGGTGCTGATCGTGTATATCATCGGTCAACGTTATATCATAGAGGGCGTAACGCTTTCCGGGATCAAGGGATAGCGATCGCGCTCCTTAGTCTTTGATCCAAGCAAAGTTGCAGCAGCATGGTCAGGTTCCTTGACCATGCTGCTTTTTGCGTTACTGTTTGATCAGCGCTTTATATCCCGGAACCCAAATTATGATAATATATGAAAAAGTATGAAGAGAAAAATTCTGCTTTTATTCATGCGATATAGAGAGAGGGATGTTGCTTGAAAACAAACGTATTATATATTGAAGATCATGAGAAAATAGGCAGCCTGCTAAAAGAAGAATTGGAACAGCGAGGATTTACGGTTCAGTGGCTGTTATCTGGTGAAGGAGCCGAAACAGAAGTACATCAGCATGAAGTCGTCGTTTTGGATATCATGTTACCCGGTTTAGACGGTTTTACGGTGGGGAAACGATTAAAAAAGGCAGCTCCTGATGTTCCTATTTTGCTATTATCTGCTCGAACATCGGTAACTGATAAGGTAGATGGTTTGCAATTTGCCGATGACTATCTAACGAAACCATTCCATACGGATGAGTTGGTTGCAAGATTAGAAGTATTAATCCGTCGAAGGGGTGGAACCCATTCCGCACGCATTTCATTAGGAAATCAGATTGAAGTAGATCCCGAGAGCCAAATGATTTTTGACAAACGCACAGGAGAAGAAATTATATTGACAGGGAAACAACATCAGATCTTAATGTATTTCTTGCGTCACCCTAATCAAGTTTTGCCAAAAGAACAAATTTATGAAGCTATTTGGGAAGAACCTTATATCACGGGCGATAAAACATTAATGGTGCATATCCATCGTTTGCGTCAAAAGCTGGAACGCCATCCGGATTCCCCGGAGATTATTGAAACGTTGAAGGGAATAGGCTACCGGGTGAAACGATGAAGCAGACTAGATCATTATTTCGTCGTTTTCTAAAAGTACATTTTCTGTTTATCTTTCTTCCTCCGATTTTGCTTATTTTCTCCAGTGCGTTTTTTGGGGTTTCAGGTATCCCTGAAAACAATGTAACAACGTTAAAACTGTTTTACGTGTCCTTACTATTGTTTGTTTTTATTATGGTCGCATTTGTTATATTATCTTGGCTGTTCTTCTTTAAACTTCAAAAACGTCTCGCCGGCTTACAGCAAGCCATGTCATTTTCCGCTAAACATAACTCATTCCCTAAACCTATATCTGTTCAATTGGATCGTATGGATGAGATCGACCAGCTAGGAAGTTCATTTAATTGGATGATTCAGCAGCTGGAAGACAGCCGTAAACGAGCATATGAAGAGGAATTGTTGCGACATCGGCTCATTGCGAATTTATCCCACGACTTGCGAACGCCGCTTACCATTTTGAGAGGACATGTCTCCAGATTAAATAAAGAATCCTTGAGTTTAGAAGGACGACACTCATTAACGGAGATGAACCACACGATCACCAGAGTCGGGGATCTCATGGATGATTTGCTTTCCTATACATTGCTTATATCAGGGAAACATCCTTTTGAACCCGTTTCAACAGATATTGTGCGTTTAGTAAGAGCATCTGTTGCTGCGTGGTATCCTGCATTTGAAGAAAAACAAATTCAGCTTGATGTAAATTTACCGGCAGAGAAGACTTTTTATTGGAAAGCAGATCCTGCATGGTTGTCACGGGTGCTGGATAATTTATTTCAGAACATTCTTCGGCATGCAGCAGAAGGAAAATATGCCAACATCGTGGTTGATGTAGAACGGGAACGGATCATCGTTGCAGACAGGGGGCCCGGTTTGGATAGCGCTTCCTATGAGCGAGGAGCGGGGATTGGTTTATCTGCTTGCGATTATATGTTGAAAAAAATGAAGCTGAAAGCTGACTTTGCATCAAATGAAAACGGCACAAGAGTAGCCATTGGTAGAGCTTAACCTAAAGTTAACCCAGAAGTAAACAGCCTGATAACCGGGATGTAACTTTGCTTATTTATAATTGGAGCCATAACAGAAAAGGAGTGTTATGGTTGATTACAATTCATAACTTGGAGAAACGTCGCGGAACTCAAGAGATCTTATCAGGTATCAGTTTTAAGGCTAGGCCAGGTAGAGTGACTGGTTTTTTAGGCCCAAACGGGGCAGGTAAAAGTTCTACACTTCGTATCCTCCTTGGATTGGATCGTGCCAGCTCAGGGAGTGCATTAATGAATGGCAAGCCATACGCAGAATTGCAACATCCTCTGGCAACAGTAGGTGCCGCACTGGATGGATCTGGAGCTCATCGTATGCGAACCGGGCGGGCACACTTGCGTTGGATTGCCCGTGCCGCAGGATTGCCCCGCTCACGTGTAGAGGAAGTTTTGGAAATCGTAGGTCTTACGAATGCGGCTGGAAAAAGGGTTGGAAGTTATTCCCTTGGGATGGGAAGAAGACTTGGACTGGCAGCTGCGCTTCTTGGGGATCCGGAAATATTGGTTTTAGATGAACCTGTAAACGGGCTCGATCCGGAAGGAATCCGCTTTATTCGGACATTTTTACGTGAACGCGCAGCGTCTGGAAACACGGTGTTACTATCGAGTCATCTGATGGGAGAGCTTGCAGAGACGGTTGATGATGTGGTGATTATTAAGCAGGGAAAAATCGTTGCAGACGGAACATTGGAAGAAGTGATAGGTAACCATTCCTCTCTGGAGGAAGCCTATTTTGCCCTGACATCAGACAAAGCAGGTGACGTTGTATGAGAGCATTCAACGCGGAACTATCTAAATTGTTCTCCCTGCCGGGCATTTGGCTTGCCTTTCTGATTGGAGCATTCAGCCCAGCGGTCATCGCTGCCTTGGACAGCATAGCACAAAAAGAGGTGATTATAGCTGGAGTCAGCACGCGGCTATCGGAAGTTGGCTATATTGGCTTGGCCCTTGGTGTACAAGGTGTCATTATTCTCGGTGTGCTTGCCGTCAGCAGTGAGTATTTGTCAGAGAGCAGTGAATCGGGCGGGGGACAACAGATTGCGACAAGCTTAACGGTTGTTTCATCAAGGCTTCATTTTTTGCTGTCCAAAGCAGGCGCTGTATCCGTGATCAGCATCATGCTTAGTGTTGTTGCCATGATAACAACGGTGTCAGCCACGTATCTAGTCCTTGGTGAATATACTCCCGTATTTGAATGGTCTAAACTGCTCGGTGCAGTTTGTTACTGGACATTCACTGCCCTTTTAGCATTCGGGTTGACTGTCCTAACCAAAAATGGCATGATCCCGCTTGCTGTGCTCATCATAAATACTTCCTTTATATCATTTAGTTACTTGCTTTCCAAGGTTACGAAGTTGGCGTTATACTTACCGGACCGGGCTGGCATTGACATGTTTATGACGATGAGCGACAGTTTTCATACCCCGTTCATAGGCGGATTCGTCATGTTCGCATGGGTAGTCGTTCTTTTCATTGTTGCAGCTATTGTATTTCATAGAAGGGATGTTGCATCATGAGTATCCCTTCGAGTAAAAAGATAACACGAATCCTTCGTGCTGAACTGGACAAATTAGCAACATTATCATGGATATGGCTCACTCTTATGGGCACATTCATTCTTAATGTGGTTTTAACGGCAGCTTTTACTTCGGTTGGCCTGCAAGGGGAAGCGGGGAAGCAAAATATACTGAGTATAGGACTTGCTTCAATAGGTTATCTTCAAGCAGGGTTCATTATTCTTGGTATCTTGGCTGCTTGTTCGGAGTATACGGGTGGACAGATTCGAACTACTTTAGCTACGATACCTTGGCGCGGGGTTCAATTATCCATGAAGCATTTGGCATTGGCCATGATAACCGTTCCTGTGGCGTTTTTTATTGCTGCATCCGGTGTACTGTATACTTTTATGATGATGAGAGACACAGCAGTAGGGATGAAAACCGATTCAATGATAAAAGCATTAGCAGGTGCGGCAGGCTATCTAACATTAACCACACTTCTCAGTGCAGCTATAGGAACTTTACTGAAACGAACCACTCCTGCTATAGTGCTGCTGCTTGGTTATTATTTCATTATCAGTCCATTGTTGAGAAATTTTCTGCCTAGCATTAAAAATTATTTACCGGATATGGCCGGATCCTATATGTATATGCCGCCTGCCCCTGATGAAATAAAGGTCCTAACGCCAATGCAAGGGACGGGAATTTCAATGGTATGGACACTGATCCTTATTATTGCAGCTATTGTTTTTTACCGTAAACGTGATGCCTAAGTGCAGCTAACGGCCAAGAGCGGGAACCTATTGAGACAGAAACAGATCTATTCAGCTAACATTGGTGAAATTGGGAAGACGACTATGACGCCGGAAACAACGTGGGTTCGGCTGGTCAATTTGTGGTGGTGCAGCTTATGATGGCGTGACTGATCATCGTGACTGATCATAAAGAAGACATCTGTCTGAGGATAGATGTCTTCTTTGTGGTTATTCAAGATACGGAGTCAACAAAGGCGTGTTAGTTCTTCAGCGCCCTCTAAATATCACATAACGCGAAGACACAGATGCAGCCAGCGGTTCAGTTATTGAAGTAATGCCCCTGTTCGATGTCCGGAATCAATGCAGGGTGCACGGGCTGCCAGCCCAAACGTTCCCGGGTCAGAGTGTTCGACATGGGGTTGTCGGTATACGTAAAAGGGCCGAGAAAGCCAAAATGGGCTTCTGCCTCTTCACGGGAGATGCTGGCTACTGGCAGGTTTAAGCTGCGACCGATGGCGCCGGCGATATCACGGAATGGAATACCTTCTTCGCCGACAGCGTGCAGCCGAGAGCCAGCTGGTGCGGATTCAGCTGCAAGACGGTACAAGCGAGCCGCATCGAGGCGATGAACAGCCGGCCAGCGGTTGGACCCGTCGCCGACGTAGGCCGAGAACCCTTTTTTCCGAGCAATGTCGATCAGCATAGAGATGAAGCCATGATCGCCGGGGCCATGCACGGTTGGTGCGAGCCGAACGACCGATGACCGTATTCCTCGATCTGCTAGTGCGATCGCCGCGTTTTCCGCCGCGCCCCGTGGTACGTTGGAGTCCACCGCGGTCTCCTCCGTTCCGAGGATCGGCACCGGGTTCGACCATGCGACCACTAAGGTTCCCGTAGTGAACACAAACGGCTTATTGGAGCCTTCAAGCGCCGCCCCAAACGTTTCGACGGCGTGCAGGTCGGTTGCGACTGCGCCTGCGAAATCCGCGAAATCGGTCTTGAAGCCTAGGTGAATAACGCCGTCTGATGCGGCAGCACCCTTATGCAAGCTGTCGAGGTCGTCGAGGGCACCGCGATGCACCGTCGCCCCGACTGCAGTCAATGATTCGGCAGCCTTGTCTGAGCGGGCCAGGCCGACGACCTGGTGACCTGCTTCGATGAGTTCGCTCACGACGGCGGAACCAATGAAACCCGTCGCTCCTGTGACAAAAATACGCATAATGAAATCCTCCTTAAGTAACTTAAAAGCGGATCTGCTTGAAGCACGGGTATTGCGAAAAAAAAGAGTCGCAACGCCAGCCTCAAGACTTACTAATTATAATCTGCGTATCGCCCAGGTTTTTGCCAGTTCCTCGTCACTTATTGTCTAATCCTCCGATACCACAAACCATAAACATTACTTTTGTTGGCGCAATTTAGCGATATCTCTCTTGGGCGGGGTACCGAAAAAGCGGCTGTAATCTCGGCTAAACTGAGAAGTGCTTACATACCCAACCAGCTGACAAGCAGTGTTTACATCCATAGAGCTGGATATCATCAGACGTCTCGCTTCATGAAGGCGCAGCGCTTTTTGGTACTGCAACGGGCTCATTGAAGTGACTGCCTTAAAATGTTCGTGAAACGAGGATTCGCTCATATGTACCAACTTGGCTAAATCCCTGATCTTTATTTGCTGGGGGAAGTTGTCATGCAGCCACATAATCGACTTCACAATTCGCTGCATTCTCGAGTCGGCAGAACACATTTCAGCGACATGAACGCCAACAGGGCTAAGCAGGACTCGCATCAAAATCTCATCCACCGCAAGCGGGGCAAGCAATTTAGCTTCAACGGGATTAGAAAGACACTCCAGAAGCCTCGACACAGCTTTGATCATACCCGAATCGGCGTGAATGATATACGCTGCGCGTCTTTCTCTAATGGGAGGCAGGCCCTGGGGATACACTTTCAGTACTAACTCGGCAATCCTTTGTGGGTCCAGCTTCAGCTTTACACTTAGAAAAGGTTCAGAAGGGCTGGCTTGTATAGTGCTCACAGCAATCGGTAGAGCCACAGGGAACATGAGCATATGTGAACGGCCAAACTGATAGATCTCCTGCCCCACGGTGGCAACCTTTACTCCCTGGGCAACGACTAACAGAGAGGGGGAGTTGAAGGTTCTCACGCAGTCCATATTTACTTTTGAATAACGGCTGACGTCCAAACCGGGAATGCACTGGCTAAACGTGCCGTCATATGGAGTATAGGCGTGGATCAGTCGGGCCAAACGAGCCGTTTCTGCATCAAGCGATTCATCTGAAAGCGAATGTTCATCTGGCTTTTTCATTTGGTTTCGAACTCAACTCCATTTTATTTAGAATTTATGACTTATGGTTTTTATCCATTGGAGCGATATTGTGGCACTGTCTTAAATGGCAGTCAAGATCCGATGGTAACCATTATTTTGCCCGATAGACATGTAATCGTCAAACGACCGCTTGCTCCGATAGTAGACCCGTAAAGATGGCCTCATGCCATTAAAAAAATCGACTTAGCGGCCAATGGAACGATTAGAACATGGCGTGAACATTAGCGTTGTCGATCGGTTTGGATACCCATGCATCCCCGGGATGCATTTTTACGTATTCGCAAAAAGGATTTGTGAGGGCAGGCGGTGAAATGAGAAGAGTGGAAAAAAATCAACTTTGCGGGGGCTGCTCATGCGTAAATCCTGGTTCAAACGTCTATTGCTCTCATACATGCCGGTTTTTATCATTGTAATTACGTTCATATTTTTTGTGTTCTTTCAGATCTTCGGCGAACAAAGCCGCCAGGAGGCGCTGAATGCCAATAAGAACCTCTCGCTGCAAGCGATGCGTATCGTAGATACGTCCTTAAAGGTGATCGACAACATGATCGTGCTTGAGAGCATTAACAGCAAACCTTTGAATGATTTTTTCAAGTCGACGGCGGCGAGCGATCCGTATATTAATATCAGGGCCGTGCAGAAGCTCAAAGAAATGATCAATTATTATCCCCTGATCGATTCGATCTATCTGGTCAGAAATTCGGACGGGTATGTGCTCAGCGACGCGACGAACGGATTTGTCGACACGTATCCGGACCGTAGTTTTATCGAGCAGTACCAGGTATCGATGACTCCCAAATGGACGGGCGTACGAACGTTTGAACAGTTTAAAATGAAAGGCGGCAAGCAGGTCGTCAGCCTGGTTCGGGGGTCGCCTTACATGAAAAACGACCTGGGCATGATCGTCGTCAACGTGGCCGCGGATTCCCTGAGCAACTTGACCAAATCGATGTATGAGTCCAAGGTCAGCTTTATTCAAGTCAAGGATGCATCGGGCCAGGCTTTGTTCGGCAGCGACGTCGAGGTCGGATCGTCCGAAGTCTACTCGGAGTATATATCGAGCTATACCAATTGGAAATACGGGAGCGGCCTTGTGAACCATGGTTTTGTAAGCGCTGTCTCTTATCTGTATAACCTTTGGTTTATTATCGGCATCGTCATGATTGCCGTCGGGTTCATTTGGATGATTTACGTCACCAAACGGAATTCGAAACCGATCGAAGCCATCGCCGCCAGGTTCAGCAGCTATTCGCTTCCGGTGGCGGGAGGAGGCTTGTGGAAAGGAAAACCGGATGAATTTGCCTTCATTGAATCCGCTGTCGACCACATATTGGAGCAATCCAAGCAGTATCAGGAGAAATACCGGGAGGATCTGCATCTGCGGACCCGGTATATGTTCCATCAATTGATTGAAGGGGATTCATCGCTGACGGTTGCCGAATTGAAGTCGGAGGCGGACCGCCTGAACTTGCCGCAGCCGCTGGATCAATTTCGCATCCTCATGATTGAAATCGACAAATACGGCGACTTTTGCAGGAACTATTCGAAAGCCGATCAGGATTTGCTTAAGTTTACCTTGCGGACCGTCGTCCATGAGATGGCCTCCAAATGGGACTGCCGGGTGTGGTCCGAATGGGTGTCTTCCTCCGGCTTGTCGGTCATGTTGTTTGAAAAAAGCGACGACGATCATTTCAGAACCGTGGTCTTGCCCCGTTTTGCCGAGCAGGTTATCGCATGGGTCGACCAAAATTTGAAGTTTACCATCACGATGGGCATGGGCGAATCCACGCCGCATTTAGGCGATATTCCGATGTCGTATAAAGGAGCCCTTGCGGCTCTGCAATATAAAATCGTTTTGGGCGAAAACCGGCTGATTCAAGGCGATGATATTTCGCGCCACGGCGTCGCCGAAGTGTATTCGCATTTGGGGGAGATCCGCTCCATCGTGCAGTCCTACCGAATGTTGAAGGCAAATTGGATCGAAGACTATGACACATGGTTCGTACAGTTGAAGCAAGGCTTGTTAACTAATGATGAAATATACAACTTGATGAATTATTTCATTTATCACATCGGCCGCGAACTGTCCGGCATGAGCAAGGAAATATACAACCAATGGATACAGGAGGGGCTGCCGAAGCTGACGGAGTGCGTGGACAACTGTTCCTCTTTGGAGCAGTTGAGGCAGGAAACGAAACAGGTGCTTGCGGCCCAGTTTGAGAGGATGAAACAGCTTCAGGATCGCCGGCAGCATTCGAACATCATCCGGGACATCTGCCGGCTGATCGAGCAGGATTACGCCAATCCGGACTTATCGCTCGAGATGCTTGGAGACCGGTTCCATCTGAACGCCAAATACGTAAGCAAGTTGTTCAAAGAAAACACCGGGCAGAGATTCGTTGATTTTTTGATCGATGTCCGCATGAAGGAAGCGCAGCGTCTGCTGACGGAAACGGGGGATTCGGTGCAGGAAATTGCGGAACGGGTCGGATATACCCATGCGATTTCGTTTACCCGTGTGTTTAAGCGGACCGTCGGGGTCGCTCCCGGCGAATACCGGGCTGACAAGCTGCGCAGCATGGCAGGCGAAAATGGTTCAGTCGTAGAAAACGGTTAAGAACAGCGATCGTGCATCGCTGTTTTTTTCATTCGTCGCAATGGGCTGCGTTGGGGTCGGGAAACCGGGGCGATCGGCATTACCGGCCAAGACCTTATTTACGGTGGGTTTTTACGTTGTATGGGGCCGGCAGGCGAAAACGGTTAATCCGGTTTATTTTTGTTTCTTGTTCAGGATCGCGGTTTCCTTTACGATCAGCTTACATTCCCAGCACCTGAAAGAAATGCCCGAAAGTATGATCGAACGGAAGGAGTTTACCCATCATGCCAAGACTGATCAGCAAGCCGCAAGCCGAGCCGGGACTGGCTCAAAAAATCTCTTTATCTTCCCAAATGCCGCCAAGCAGAAGAAACATCGGCAAAAAAATCAGGCGGCACTGGCAGCTTTATCTCGTACTGCTGCTGCCCGTCCTGTATTTGATTATCTTCAAATATATACCGATGGCCGGAATTGTAATCGCATTCAAAAATTTCAACGTCATCAAAGGCATCTGGGGCAGCGACTGGGTCGGACTTAAATATTTTTACCAGTTTTTCGAATCGCCGAATTTTTGGCTGTACATCAAAAACACGCTCGGCATCAGCTTCTACGGCCTGATCGTAGGCTTTCCGGCACCCATCATTTTGGCACTGGCGCTGAACGAGATCCGAAACGACATTTTCAAAAAAACCGTACAGATGGTCTCATACGCCCCTTATTTTATTTCTACGGTCATCATGGTATCGATCATTATCGTAAACCTGACGCCTCATGTGGGGATGGTCAGCAAGTTTTTCGAGATGCTCGGCGTAAGCAATACGAATTTTATGGGCATGCCGGGCCTTTTCAAATCCATCTATGTATGGTCCGATGTATGGCAGTTTACGGGATATGGCGCGATCATCTACATCGCCGCGCTTTCCGGCGTGAATCCGGAGCTGTATGAATCCGCCAAGGTAGACGGTGCATCCCGCATCCAGAAGATATTGCGCATCGATATCCCAAGCCTGATTCCCGTTTCGGTCATTCTTCTCATTCTGAACCTGGGCAACATCATGAAATTAGGTTTTGAAAAAATATATTTGATGCAAAATCCGCTGAACCTGAGCACCTCCGAGGTCATATCCACTTATGTCTATAAGGTTGGTTTGCTTGGGTCAAGCTTCAGCTTCTCGGCGGCCATTGGTTTGTTCAATTCGGTGATCAACCTGATTCTGCTCATCACGGTCAATTACATTGCCAGAAAACTGTCAAGCAACAGCCTCTGGTAGACCTATCCCGGTTTGATGCATGAGAACGCACAAGCACCAAGAAAGAGAGGAGATCTTATGTTCAAAGGAACCGCTATTCGCGAGTCCAAAGGCGATCGCCTATTCGTTGCTTTCGTCTACCTGTTTTTGACGCTGATTCTTGTCATTGTGGCGGTGCCCCTGATCTACATATTAAGCTCGTCCGTCAGTTCGCCCCAGGCGGTTACGTCGGGCAAAGTATGGCTTTTTCCCGTGGATTTTACACTGGACGGCTACAAAGCGGTGTTCCGCAATCCGCAAATCGGCGTCGGTTATTTGAATTCGCTTTTTTACACCGTCGTCGGCACGGTGGTGAACGTGGCTCTGACCATCATGCTTGGTTATCCGCTGGCCAAGAAGACCCTTTATGGCCGCAGCTTTTTTATGGTTATGCTTGTGATCACCATGATGTTTGACGGGGGTCTGATTCCTTATTATCTCGTCGTCAAAGACCTGCATTTGCTGGATACCCGCTGGGCGATGATTTTGCCGGGGGCGATGGGCGTCTTTCAGGTCATTGTGGCTAGGACATTTTTTCAAACCACCATTCCGGATGAATTGTCGGAAGCGGCGGAATTGGACGGTTGCAGCGACATCCGGTTTATATTCAGCATCGTTCTGCCGCTGTCCAAACCGATCATTGCCGTGATGACGCTGATGTATGCCGTCGGACATTGGAATGCGTATTTTGATGCGCTGATCTTTTTGCGGTCGCCCGACTTATTCCCGCTCCAAATCATTCTCCGCAACATTCTCATCCTGAATACGGTGGATGCCTCCATGATGGCGAACGTGAACCAGATGCAGGCGCAGCAGGGGCTTAAGGATTTGATCAAATATTCGCTTATCGTCGTTGCAAGTGCGCCGGTTCTGATTATTTATCCTTTTGTGCAGAAGCACTTCGTCAAAGGGGTCATGATCGGTTCGCTGAAGGGCTAAAGACGGCTTAGCGCGCCGCCATAACTGCTTGAAGGAGGTGATGCTGTCCGTTTTGCGGATAAGCTCGAGGTTCGGATGGTTAACAAAACAAGGTTATTGCCCGGTAAAACCATGATGACGAATGGGGGAAAAGTTCGATGCAAAAAAAGAACCGTAAAATTTGGCTAGGCACCATCAGCTGGATGTTGGCTTGCATGCTTCTTCTCAGCGCCTGCAGCGGCAGCAAATCCGCAGGGCCGGAAGCTTCCGGCGACCAAAAAGACAATAAGCCTGCGGAGCAAAGCGATATATTTACGCCGGTCGGCACGTATCCGATCGTGAAAGAGCCGATGACGATCAAAATGTTCGCGCCGCAGTTCGCGACGATCGAAAACATGGAAACGAATTTGTTTACCAAATATCTCGAAGACAAGACGAATATCAAAATCGCCTGGGATTTGGTCCCGGATAATGCTTTGAATGACCGGAAGCAGCTCATGCTTGCCAGCGGCGACTATCCGGAAGTCATTTTGCACGGGGGACTGACCAAGGAAGAACAGATGAAATACGGGCAGCAGGGAGTCTTTATTCCTCTGAATGATTTGATCGATCAATACGCTCCCAACATTAAAAAGGCGATGCAGGATCTGCCCTACATGAAGGCTTCGATTACGGCGCCTGACGGCAACATCTACGCTTTGCCGCAGGTCAACGAATGTTACCATTGCGACAATGCGCTCAAAATGTGGATCAACAAAGCATGGCTTGATAAGCTGGGCCTGTCTGTTCCGAAGACAACGGACGAATTTTACAATGTCCTGAAAGCGTTTAAGGAGAAAGATCCGAACGGAAACGGCAAACCGGATGAAATCCCGTTGACGGGTTCCGACGAGATGTGGGCAGGCAACGTTTCGGCGTTCCTCATGAACTCCTTTATCCTCGATGACTACGTCGATAAAGATTCGGGAACGTTCCTCCGCCAAATCGACGGTAAAGTCGACTTTACGGCAAATAAAGAAGAGTGGAAACAAGGCCTCCTTTATCTCAACAAACTGTACAAAGAGGGATTGATCGATCCGGCGGCCTTTACGCAAAATGCCGACGCCGTTCAGCAAATGGCCAACCGCGAGCCGGATAACGTCATGGGTACCCTCTCGACGGCATTAATCAGTTACGCCTACAGCATGGACGATAAAGCACCGCGCCATAAGGACTACGTTGTCGTGCCGCCGCTGAAAGGACCGAACGGCGTTCAACAGACGCTTAATTTTGCGGGGATCGGAAGCTCCCAGTTTGCGATTACGAATAAAGCGACAAAAGAGCAGCAGATTGCCGCGATCCGGTTAGCGGACTATTTATACACGGAAGAAGCCATCGTGCTGGAGGAAAACGGCCCCGAAGACAAAGGGTGGCGGAAGGCGAAAACCGGAGAACTGGATTTTAACGGCGAGCAGGCCAAATACGCGGCGATTCCGAAAACGGATAAAAAGCCGACCCATAACGACGGCTGGGAGCAGATCGGCCCATCGCTTCGGACCTACGCTTATCGTGCATCTTGGGTAGCTCCGCAGGACCCGCTTGCTCCGGACGGTTACGGTACCCGCCTGAATCAGGTTTCCAAAGAGTACGAACCGTATCACTCCAAGGAACAGTATCCTAACGGCTTGTTCATAGCGCTTGAAGATGCCGAGATCGCGGCGCAGATCAAAACGACGCTTGTCAGTTACGTCAAATCCAATATGGCCCAGTTTATTACCGGCTCCAAGGACATTAACAAAGAATGGGATGCCTATGTAAAAGGATTCGATGGGCTTCAATTAAACCAATACCTGGAAATCTATCAAAAAGCGCTGGATGCCAAAAAATAGGCCCCGGAACGAACTATAACGAACTGCCTCATCCCTTGCGCAGGCGTGGTTTTGTGCGCAGGGGGTGAGCTTTGAATTTTTGGGAAAGCAGGTGTATTAAAAATGACAGTACTTGCCAAACCATCGCCGCAGCAGCTCGCATGGCAGGATCTTGAGCTGGGGATGTTTTGCCATTTTGGCATCAACACGTTTTGCGATCAGGAATGGGGGGAAGGGACCGATTCCCCGGAGCTTTTTAATCCAACGCAGTTCGACGCCCGGCAATGGGCCAGGACGGCAAAACGTGCCGGATTCAAGTACTTGGTGCTGACCGCCAAACATCATGACGGCTTCTGTCTGTGGCCGACGAAAACGACCGATTATTCCGTGAAATCAAGCCCATGGAAAAACGGGCAGGGAGATGTGGTCAGGGAAGTCGCCGATGCTTGCAGGGAAGAAGGATTAAAGTTCGGGTTGTATTTATCGCCTTGGGACCGGCATGAACCTTGCTACCCGGATAAGGAAGCATACGACGACTTCTATGCGGAGCAATTGACGGAACTTCTGACGGGTTACGGGCCGCTTGTCGAGGTATGGTTCGATGGGGCGGGCTCTCAAGGCCGGGAATATGACTGGCCGAGAATCATCGGACTGGTAGACCAATATCAGCCGGAAGCGATGGTCTTTAATATGGGACGGCCCACGATCCGTTGGGTAGGCAACGAGGACGGCGTCGCTCCATACCCTTGCTGGAATACGGCAACGACGGCAAGAGAAAGCATGTTCACCAGCGACATGCTCACATGGATGGAGGGAACCCCCTCCTGGGTGCCGGCCGAATGTGACGTTCCGATCCGCAAAAGACACTGGTTCTGGCATCCCGACGACGAGGCGAGCTTAAGAAGCTTGGAGGACGTGCTGGACATTTATTACCGGTCGGTCGGCCACGGGGCTACGCTGCTGTTGAACGTCTCTCCGGATAACCGCGGGCTCCTCCCTGATGCTGATGCAGCGCGAGTCATCGAATTCGGGGATGAAATCCGGCGTAGATTCGGGCAGTCCATCGGCCAAACGCATGGTGAAGGTACGGAGCTGCTGCTCCATCTTGATTCGGCCGGGTCCGTGAACCACGTGATCCTCATGGAGGACATCTCCCAAGGGGAGCGCGTACGCGAGTACGTTCTAGAGGCTGACATTCAAGGCCATTGGAAAGAGCTTGTCAGGGGAAGTGCGATCGGGCATAAAAAAATCGACCGTTTCGCCACGGTTGAAACCGGCGCGCTCCGAATACGGGTGCTTGCGAGCGTAGAGAAGCCTGTGATCCGCAGCTTTGCAGCTTACAATGTCGTTTAAGGCTTAGTTTTTCGCGTTCCGCAACGTTCATGGCCATTCATCTTGAAACATAATGCTAAAGCCTGAATCCCTTGAAGGGTCAGGCTTTTTTTTGTTTAAGAAATCTGCTCAAATCATAGAGCTTCCACACTAAAAAACATGTAAATGGAGGAATATAGACGATGAAAAGCGATGTTAAATTCAAAAATAATACAATACTGTTGGCAGGAAATCTGTACGTTCCCTCTGAATTCGATGAAGCCAAGAAGTATCCGGCCATTGTCGTCTCTCATCCGGGCGGTGGCGTTAAGGAACAGGCAGCCGGACTTTATGCGGACAAACTTGCTGAATTGGGCTTCGTTACCTTGGCATTCGATGCTTCCAACCAAGGAGAAAGCGAAGGAACGCCTCGTTATTTCGAAGATCCTTATGCTCGTACTGAAGATGTTCGTGCTGCGGTTGACTATCTAACTACGCTGTCCTTTGTAGACACGGATAACATCGGAGCATTGGGCATTTGTGCCGGCGGAGGATACACAGTCGCGGTATCGCAGACAGAGCGCCGCATTAAGGCTGTCGCAACCGTGAGCATGGTCGATATCGGATCGCTGTTCGGCGAAGGTCTAGACGCGTCGTGCCGGTAGAGGATCAAATCAAGCTGCTGGAGCAAGTGTCGCAGCAACGGACGGCTGAAGCAAGCGGGGCTGATACGCTCTATGTAACTTATGTGCCGCAAGAGCTGGATGAAGGCATGACGGGTACAATGGCCGAAGGACATGATTACTATGTTACCCCTCGCGGCTGCCACAAAAATGCACCAAACCGTCTTGTGTTCACCAGCTTCGGACAAATTTTAACGTACTCGGCCTTCAGCCACATCGATAAGTTTTTAACGCAGCCGTTCCTGGCGATTGCAGGCAGCGAAGCAGATACGTTCTATTTCAGCCAAGAAGCCGTTGATAAGGCGGCCAGCCAAAATAAAGAACTGTTTACGATTGAGGGCGCCACACACGTTGGCCTGTACGACTTGCCGGAATATGTGAATCCAGCCGTCGACAAGCTCGCTGCATTCTTTTCTCAATATCTGAAATAATCCAATTCAAGAACAGGGGGATTTGAAATGACCAATGTGCTGATTCTGAGAGCCGGCGGGCAAATTGCGCATCAGGCCATCGATCTGTTCCTGAGCGGCACCGACGCACAGCTGACGCTTTATCTGCGAAACTCTAACCGGCTTCAATCCTATGCTTCCGATCGCGTCCGTATCATTGAAGGCGACGTTCTCGATCGCCCAACGTTGGAAGCAGCCATGGCCGGACAAGATGCTGTCTATGCAAATTTGTCCGGCGATGACCTGGAAGAGCAGGCGAGAACGATTGTGGATGCGATGGGCGCAGCTGGTGTGAAGCGTCTGATCTTCATCACCTCGCTGGGCATTTATGATGAGGTAGCGGGAGAATTCGGCAAGTGGAACAACCGCACCATTGGCGAATATTTGGGCCCGTATCGTAAATCGGTCGATGTAATTGAGGCATCGAAGCTCGACTACACCGTTCTCAGACCTGCGTGGTTGACCGGTGCCGACGAGATTGAATACGAGATTACCGAGAAAGATGAAAAATTCAAAGGTACGGAAGTATCGCGTAAGAGTGTGGCGGCTTTGGTCGTCCAATTAATCGAGTCGCCCGGTTTACATGTTCATGGAAATCTGGGCGTGAACAAACCGAATACCGATGGGGATAAACCAGCCTTTTATTAAGCAGATTGCAAAATATACACTCGTAAAGTAAGCTTCCTTACGGCAGCTTACTTTACGTTTCTTTCCGGTATGGAATGGACGATTACTCCGTGTCCGATGAAAAGCCGCCTATAAATTCCTGTCCAACAAGATCCCTACTTGTTCTGCCACAACTTGAGTCGGTTCGGATAATCCATTGGTGAACCAGGTTTCCACGATCTCAACGACAGCGGCTCCAAAGAATTTAAGAATTAATTCCTTGCTTAATCCTTGATTTATCCCTTCGGTTATATCTACATCCCGCTCCAATTCCTCGATCACAAATTTCAGGAAATGATTACGAAAAGCAGAAGTCCCTTTGGTTCCAAGCATGGTTGAAAAGAATGAAGAATGACGTTCAAAGTATTCAAACCAAATCAGATTCCCCTCGGCAAAACTCATTTCCGATGCTGATTCGCAAAGTTTCCTCAATTCATCGATATGTTCCTTGATGAGCTTATCCAGCAAGTCAAATTTATCCTCATAGTGATCATAAACGGTTCTCCGACCGACATTGGCCCGATCGGAAATATCTTGAATCGTAATATGATCAAAGCCTTTTTCGGACAGGAGTTGAACAAAAGCCTTCTTGATGGCTTCTTGAGATTTTAGTACTCTTCGATCTATCTTAGGCATCTACTTCACCAATCTTTCTATCGAATAACCGCACAATATTCACTCATTTGTATCATAACGTACAAAGCGTGGACTTTTGATAATTGAAGACATTCTTTTTACATTATATATTATACACAGATGTGCGATATCGCATCAATATACATTTACTAACGTATCAATTGTTGCTTTCTTCGGGTTATTAGAAAAATTGAACCCATTCAAGAGGAGATGTAAATATGAATCGTGTGGAGAAGAGCCGGAAAAAAATCCAACAGCTTTTTGGCGATCATGTACCCGCCGCATATTCTACGGACCCGGAGTTTCAGGACATTATGAGCCGCTTTATTTACGGGGACGTTTTTTATCAAGGGAATCTGGATGACAAACAACGGGAGCTGATCACCCTGGTGGTGCTTGCAACGAACCAGACGTTGCCTCAGCTTAGAGCCCATGTCAGCGCGGCGCTGAATGTCGGCCTGACACCTGTAGAGATCAAAGAAGCGGTTTATCAGTGTGCTCCATACATTGGATTTCCCAAGACATTGAATGCGATCAACGAAGTCAACGGGGTTTTCGAAGCCAGTCATATTGCATTGCCGCTTGAGAGCCAAACGCAGGTTGATGAAGATCATCGTCTGGAAAAGGGACTTGCCGTGCAAACCGAGATTTTCGGCGATGTGATACAAAACATGAGAACAAGCTCCCCTTCAAATCAAAAGCATATTCAGGAATACCTTTCTGCTTTTTGCTTCGGAGATTTTTACACCCGGGGCGGACTTGATTTGAAAACACGCGAGTTGTTAACACTGTGTATCATAAGCAGCTTGGGCAGCGCCGAAGGTCAAGTGAAGGCACATGTGCAGGGCAACAAAAACGTGGGGAATGACAAGGAAACTTTGATTTCCGCCATCACCCTTTGCCTTCCGTATATCGGCTTTCCGAGAACGCTGAATGCGTTAGCTTGCGTGAACGAAGTCATTCCTGAAGATTAAGTCAGGGGATGATTGATTTGGTCAAAACGATCGAAGCCGAAGCAGGAATATTTTTATCAAGATGATTCTTAACAATACAATTCATTGGAGGAATTAAACATGGCAAAACATGAAGAAGTGAAAAATGGCGTTATTTTCCCTGTAGGCGAGAAAAACGACGCCTTCGCACAATTTTTTGTAGGACAAAGTTATCTTAAAACCTTGATTGCCGACCCTAAGGTGAATGTGGGGGTAGGGAACGTAACCTTTGAACCGGGATGCCGTAACAACTGGCATATTCACCGTGACGGATTTCAAATTTTATTGGTTACAGGAGGCGAAGGCTGGTACCAAGAAGAAGGGCAGCCTGCTCAATTCCTGAAACCCGGCGATGTTATTGTCACGCACGATGGCGTGAAGCACTGGCATGGCGCTGCTAAAGACAGCTGGTTTGAACACATTGCCATCACGGCGGGCAAGCCGGAATGGCTCGAACCCGTTTCCGATGAAGTATACGAAAAAGCAACCAAATAAGCTCTTATGACGAAAAGGGGACGACATATTGACAAGACCATATATTATCTGCCATATGCTGACGTCATTGGACGGGAAAATCGTCGGGAAATATTTTGAAACGGAGCGAGGGGCTTTTTTTACGGAGGAATACGAGAGAATTCATGAAAGTTACGGATGCAATGCGTGGATGTGCGGCAGGACTACGATGGAGGAAGGCTTTACTCTCGGTCACACATTAGATTTAAAACACGAAGGCGCCCCCTCGATTCCCAGAACGGATTACGTCGCAAATAAAGATGCTAAGAGTTATGCCATAGCGGTAGATCCTTCCGGAAAACTGGGTTGGCAAGAAAATTCCATTGCTTCGTGGAATGAGCATCGGACGGACGATCATATCATTGAAGTCCTGAGCGAGCAAGTTTCGGATGCTTACCTGGCATATTTGAAAAATCTCGGCATTTCTTATATTTTCGGCGGAAAAGAACGATTAAATTTTACGGTCGTCCTGGAAAAGCTGAAGCATCTATTCGCCATCGATAGATTAATGCTGGAAGGCGGGGGGGTTTTAAATGGCTCTTTTTTGAATGAGGGATTAATTGATGAACTAAGCCTTATCGTCGTTCCCATTGCGGATGGAGCCTCCAACGCTGTGACCCTATTCGAAACGAGCTCTTTTCTTACCCAGCGTCCCGTAAATTTCATTTTGAAAGACGTCGAAAAACTGGAGGATGGAGGACTATCGCTGAAATATACTGCAAAGCCGGAATAGTTCTTTGTTTGATAGCGGGAACTCACAGCAAAAGTACATTACACCCGGTATTTTGGGATGAAACGGCATACATGCATGTGCGATCGCGCTTTAGAGTGTTTTGTTGACTCATTAATTACAACTGGATTGAAAGAAGGAATATACATGTCTAATTGTCGGGATATTAGAACAATATTCGACTTTTCAGAAGACGTAATTTATAAATAAAACTGGAGGAATACCATATGTTTGAACAAAAAGTTTGGTTTATTACGGGAGCAGGACGCGGTTTGGGGGTCGAAATTGCAAAAGCAGCCTTGGCAGCAGGTCATAAGGTAATCGCTACGGGTCGTAACACGGATAAAGTAACTAACGCAATCGGCAAAGCTGAAAATCTGTTCGTTGTGAAATTAGACATTACCAGTCTTGATGAGTCCGAATCAGCAGTCAAAGCAGCCGTAGATCATTTTGGAACGATCGATGTACTGGTTAATAACGCAGCCAGCTTCTATGCGGGTTTCTTTGAAGAGCTGACTCCGGAACAAATCCAAAAACAGCTCGACACCAACCTTATTGGGCCGATGAATGTCACTAGAGCCGTGCTCCCTGTCATGCGTAAAGCTCGTTCCGGTCATATTATTTCCATTTCTTCGCTCGCTGGCATCGTCGGTCAAGACTTTTGCGTTGCCTATTCCGCTTCCAAGTTTGGTCTTGAGGGCTGGATGGAGTCTCTCCATTTGGACGTTGCTCCATTCGGCATTCATACCACGATCGTCGAGCCAGGCTTCTTCCGTACAGCATTGTTGGAGCCGGAATCAACCAATTGGGCGGAGCTTAGCATTGATGACTATGCGAAGCGTACGGCAGAAACTCGTGCGGTTTGGGAATCCATGAATGGTAAACAAGGTGGTGATCCATCCAAGCTTGCCAAGGCACTGCTGACCATTGCAAGTGAGGAGCAGCCGCCGCAACGCTGGATTGCCGGAGCTGATGCTGTTGCTGCAATCGAGCAAAAGGTAAATGATCTTCAGAAACAGATTGATGCTTATCGTGATTTATCTACGTCTCTCTCATTTGAATAAGGATTGAAATATTTTGAAACCGCACCTGTTTCGGCCGAAATATCTGAAATTACAGAAAAACAAATTCAAAAGCAGGGAGACTCCATTACATGTGCTTATAAATGCTGGTGGTGCAGTCTATTTTAAAAAGGAATTGACGGCTGATGGGATTGATCGTATGTTCTGCATAGTCATTAAGGCTGACTAACCGGCTGCTCGACATCCTTCAAGAAATCGGACCACACCAAGTTTGATGATGGAGCGGGCAACAATCTATGGGGTGTACCAAGCAGCCATTTAAGGCTGTTGGTACACCTTCCTTTTTATGCAAAAGTATCGAGATCGTTCAGGCTATTCGGATATTGGAAAAATGCGGGTAATGGGGGGGAGCCAGTGGCAGCAGTTTACGAGATTTGGCTGCGAACGCTTGATTTTATTTAGCAGTTAGCTATAATTATGTTTAAACGATTAAACGAATGAACAGGGAGGGTGGATAGGGTGAGCCAGCGAACCGAGCAAGTTCTGCAACAATTTAAAGAATCCATTCCGCTGCTGGAAGTACTGACCGATGAAAACCGCCAAGCTATTATTATGGTGCTGGCACAGAACAAATCGGGACTTAATGTTAATGCGATATCAGGCCATATCAATTTATCCAGGCCGGCAGTTTCCCATCATCTGAAGGTGCTGAAACAAGCTGGTTTTATTCAATCCGAGAAAAAGGGCGTAGAAAATTATTATATATTGACTCTCCGCAAACCGCTCGAACAACTCAAAACCCTGATTAATGCCATTGAAGCAGAGTGCTCTTGGCCTCAGTGAATATCAAAGACTTAAATGGAATCCTGTAGCACAGGATTATTTTTCGCCCTATTAGTTCATTTGTTTAAACCAATAATCATAATGGGAGTGATACTCAATGAAGGCTATAACCATTGAAAAATACGGGAAAGATGTTCCCTTTGTTATGACTGAACAACCAATGCCTCCTATCGGAGAACATGATGTGTTAGTGGAAATTCATGCAGCCAGCTTAAATCCGATCGACTATAAAATTAAGGAAGGGAAAGTAAAATTCCTGTTGAGTTACTCGTTTCCTCTAATCTTAGGCAATGATTTCTCCGGCGTCATCGTTAAGGTTGGCGAACGGGTGAGTGCATTTAAACCTGGTGATGAAGTTTATGGTAGACCACGCAAGAACCGTATCGGTACATTGGCGGAATACATTGCTGTACATGAGGAAGATATTTCTTTAAAGCCGCAGAATCTAAACTTTGAAGAAGCTGCATCGATTCCACTGGTCGGACTTACGACTTACCAAGCCTTTACCGATATTTTGCATCTCCAAAAGGGTCAGAAAATTCTGATTCACGCAGGTGCAGGAGGTGTGGGGACGTTCGCCATTCAACTGGCCAAATTGATGGGAGCTTTTGTTGCAACAACAGCAAGCGAAAAAGGATATGAGTTGGTCAAGTCAATGGGCGCCGATGTGATCATTAATTATAAAAAAGATAACTTTGAAGAAATGCTTACTGAATATGACGCTGTTTTTGATACTCTGGGAGGAGCGGCTTTGGAAAAATCGTTCCGTATTCTAAAGCCAGGTGGTCAGATCGTATCCATCTCTGGTTTGCCAAACGCAAGATTTGGAAAAGAAGCAAAGTTGGGTTGGATGAAAACAGCCATTTTGTCGATCGTGAGCCATAAGCTCACAGCGCTTGAGAAGAAGTACCATGCAAAATATCATTTCCTTTTTATGAAATCGAGTGGAACACAATTGAAGGTTTTAAAAGAATTCATTGAAGAAGGTCACATTAACCCCGTTATTGATAAGGTGTATCATTTGGAAGAAACTGCGGAAGCATTCTCGTACCTGCAAGGCGGAAGAGCCAAAGGAAAGGTTGTCATTAAAATTAAAGAGAAAGTACAAAGTTGAGTCCGTATAATTGTGTAAAATGCTAGGTCCCAAAAGGAGCCATGTCCATAGCCATCAGTGTTGTCGTGTCGGGGGACAAGAACATGGTCCCATTGGAAGTCGCTTTTTTAGCGGCTTTTTTTGTTTTATCGGAACAAGTTCTTGTCCCAACATCCTGCGAGTTATGACTAGACTAATTGCCATCCCCTAAGGGGCTCTTTTTATTTAATTTTTTTCTTGACCTTTACATTAATGTGAAGCTTTATAATAAAGCTAACGTTCCTAATCGATGAGGTGATCATTTTGAAGATCGGAAAGGTAAGAAAAATAACTGGCGTTAGTGCCCGTTCGATTCGTTATTATGAGGAGAAAGGATTGATCAAAGCATCTCGTCAAGAAAATAATTATAGAGAATATGACGAAAAGACAATCGAATCCATTAACGCAATTCAACTTTATTTAGGATTAGGGCTGACAACTGACCAAATTCGGGACATTATCTTCTGCAGATTTCCTGAGCAGCAGGAGCATAAAGATAAAGACGTCTATTGTGAGGAATTGCTGCTTATGTATCAGTCGAAAATGAACGAGATTAACCAACAATTAGATGCTTTAACCAAAGCGAAGTTCAATTTGGCTGAAAAAATCAATCAGATGGTGCAAAAACGGGAGGAGGATAATAAATGACTATATTAGTTGCTGGGGCAACGGGAACCGTAGGGCGGCATGTCGTGGACCAACTTCTTCAAAGGGGGCAAAAGGTACGTGCATTGACACGTAATCCGCAGCAAGCCAATCTTCCTCATGGTGTAGAGGTTGTCGCGGGAGATTTAAGTGATCCAAGTACGCTAGTTTCTGCGTTGGTTGGCATCAGCGGCATGCATTTAATTACAACAGGTGCCGAATATGCCCCGTTACAAACAGGACCAGAAATCGTTGAGCTTGCTGAGAAGGCCGGGGTGCGAAGGGTTACAGTTTTATGGAACGGAGAGAAGGGCCCTTTTGAGAAGGCGGTTGAGTCAAGCAGTCTGGAGTGGACTCAGCTTCAAGCTTTTGAATTTATGGCAAACGCACGGAAATGGGCGAACTCTATACGCTCCGAGGGGGTTGTTCGAGACCTGTTCGGAGGATCACTGATTGCTCCTGTTCATGAAGCCGATATTGGAAGAGTCGCGGCGGTTGCACTAACTGGGGAAGGTCATGCAGGTCAAATATATACATTAACAGGGCCTGAGAGTTTGTCGGTGCAAGATAAAGTTCGGATAATCAGTGAGGTTATTGGACGTGAAATTCAATTTATCGAAAGCTCTGAAGAAGAAGAACGTGAACAGATGAGGAAAATGGGTGTTCAGGAGGATGCAATAGATTACGTGATTAGTTGGCACCTTAATCCGCCTAAATCTGCTTATACCGTTTTATCGACAGTGGAGGAAGTAACAGGACACAAACCGTATACGTTCGCAGAGTGGGTTAAGGAGAATGCAGGATTTTTTATCAATTCGGATAACGCTTGAATCTTTTATTAGACAGACGTGTCAGAGCACACATCGCTGGTAGCGATACGTTCAACGATTCGTTCTGAATTGCTAAGCTAACACAAAATCCCATTGAAAGTCGCTATTATAGCGGCTTTTTGTTTTATCGGTACAAGTTCTTTTCCCGAGTCGAGGACAGGAACTTGTACCGATTGCCGAAAAGGACAAGAACATGAGCCGATTACCGATAAGATAAGTATCTAAATGTTTTCCAATGTAACTTCATTATGCTAACGGGCAGTATAACGCAACAGCGTGTATGTGTAAGAACAAGCGACTTGAAGGATGCTACGCCGGAAGAACGGCATGCCGTAAGACAAGAACGAAGCCTTCCGGTATTGGAGACTTATTCGAAATGGCTCCATCTGCAGCGATCGCGAACGCTACCGAAAAGTTTGGTTGGACAAGCGATCGCCTACAAAGCACATCAACCACTTCCAAGAAGCTGTTGCCTTAAACTTAAGTTTAAGGTGTACAATGAATTTAAGATTTTCCCTAATTGGTGGGAGTCATGTAAATCGGAATATATTATCTTACCGGAAATGGAGGTCTCAAGGTGAGTTTATCCATTAAAGAGGCTTCGGAAAGGCTGGGGATTCCTCCTCATACCATCCGATTTTATGAAAGGAAAGGGTTGTTGCCATTTCTTCAACGTGACCCTTACGGAAATCGAATTTTTGAAGAGAGGGACATGGAATGGATCAACCTGATGATATGGTTTCGCGCGACCGGCATGACTGTTGCCGAATTGGAACAATTCGTTGAGTTGGCCGTCCAGGGCGATTCGACCATTCCGCAAAGACAGGATTTGCTGGAAAAGCACAAGCAGAAGCTTCAAGAAAGGCAATGGGAGCTCGATAGAGCGTTTGAAGCGGTCAATCTAAAACTGGCCAAATATGCGGAAATTCAAAACGATAAAAGGAAGTGAAGGCTGTGACAACACCTATTGGATTTATTGGAGTGGGGAATATGGGGCAAGGTATGGCTCTTAATCTGATCAAAGCCGGTTACACGCTTAGAGTATACAATCGAACAGCAGGCAGAGCTGAGCCTCTGGTCGCGCTCGGGGCCGAATCCGTCTCCAGGCCGAGCGAAGCCGCTACAAAGGGAAATATCGTCATTACTATGGTGACCGACGATTCCGCGCTCGAAGATATTGTGCGGAGCGAAGGATTTATGGAACGGCTTGGACGTGGAGGCCTCCATCTCTCGATGAGTACCGTTTCGCCCGCCACCTCTCGGCAGCTCGCCGATTTTCATGACGAATATGGGAGTCATTATGTTGAAGCGCCGGTTTTTGGTCCTCCCGAAGCGGCTACCGCGCGGAAACTATGGATCTGCATCGCGGGATCGAAGGAGGCGAAGAAACGAGCATTGCCGCTTCTGGATGCGATGGGGCAAGGAATTTTTGATTTCGGTGAAAGGATCGGCTCAGCCTTAATCGTCAAGATTTGTGGCAACTTCATTAGCTTTACGGCCATGGAAGCCATGATGGAGGCGTGCAGAATCGCGCAAAAAAACGGAATCAATCCTTCGGAAATGATGGAAATGCTCTCTCGGACGATGTTTACCGCTCCGGTGTATCAAAATTTTGGCGAGTTAATTGCGCTTAATGCCGAGCAAATTACGTTGCAAGGTCTCCCGAACAGCTGGATTGCCGTCAAAGACATTGGGTTATTCAAGGAGAGAGCAGTAATGGCGGAGACGGAGGCGCCGCTCGCTAATTTATTAAACGACCTGATAAGCGAATCTCCTTCTCCTTAACAGTCGCATGAACAACGCAGTTATGTTGAAGTGAACGTCAAATAGGCCCCACCTAGGAGTTAGATGGAAGCCCGGGTATGATTGATGAAGATTACGTGAGGCAGCAAGAATCAGGAAGCAACGGCGACCAAGGCAATGTTGCTGAAAACGGTCTTTTTGCATTGCACCAAACAGTTAACAGGACTTTTTCAGTGGCCTCTAATGATAGGCTGGGGCTATTGACGTTTACGTCTATGCCCAAACCAAAAATAATGACTTACAACATCTAACTAAGCTGATTACGTCTTCAACGGGTTCCATCCGGTGACCTCATACTTAGGTTGGGGTTTATTACGCAACTGTTAGCCAGCATCTCTACGGTGCTTGTCTAGAACAGCGACTAGGAAGTCCTTGAACGCATCAGTGGTGTGGCTGACTTTCGGTGCGAAAACAGATTTGACGTCGTATGCCTCGAACAGAAGGAAGTCCGCCGATGTGGTCGGCGTTGGGGTACGTGGCGATCATCACATCGATGTCCTTCGCGCCGAGCGCCTTGAGGTATGCGACAACATCATCGCCTTTGTCTGTCTTGCCGGCATCAATCAAAATAACTTCTCCATCTGCCGTGTGAATGTAGGTCGAGTCGCCCTGGCCGATATCGAGAAAGTACACGTCCAAGTTCAACAACCACCACTGTCGAGGGACAAGAACATAGTTCCATTGAGAGTCGCTATAATAGCGGCTTTTTTGTTTTATCGGAACAAGTCCTTGTCCCGAGTCGAGGACAAGAACTTGTTCCGATTACCGATTAGATAAGTATCCCAACAGGGTACCCATGCAAATCATTAAGTTAACGGGCAGAATACTATAAATTTTACGGGTGATCCTTATCCTGCTGCTCATTTACAGAACGATTGGGAAAAAGCCATCCTTTATATATTGTGCGAACGGAATATGCCCCCCGGTCATTTCGTTTCCGACCAAAGAGATCCCTGCTTCCTGGATTTCATCCTCCACGTCGAAGAATCCCGAGCAGGCTTGGCAGCCGCCCTTCACGATCCCCGACTTCAACACCTGCTTATACAAATCGTTAAATGGATGATCCGCCTTGCTGAGTTCATTTGGCCACTCCGTTCCGGCTCCGTCAAAGAGAACTGCAACCTCAAAGCCCTCTTCGTGCAGCTCCTGCCCGTACAACAAACCATGAACCGCCTTACCGAGATCCTGTTGATTCGCTTGAATGATGATGACAAATTTATTGGAAACTGACATTTTGAATACCTCCAATTTGGTTTTTAATGATTGCGTACAAGAGATGGATTTGTAGGGGAAAACTCGTGAAAGTCCCAGATAATCGGCGTGTCATTTTCAATATACAGAACTTCATCGATCTCAAACCGAACCAGCCGCTCTGCCCCCGGATGAAGAGAAATCTGGCACTTATCCCAAATGATATGGGAGCGCCCGGTCAGTTGAAGCGAATGTCCCGCTTGAAAGTCAATAAACAACATACCGGTGTTCGGATTGCTGTAAATATTGCCTAGCGTATTAAACATGGAATTCCCGAAATAATCCGGAAAAAGAAGGGTACTCTCATCCAACACTTCTACGAACCCAGGATGACCTCCACGATGAGAGGCGTCCATTTTCCCTTCCAAACTGGCGCTGCCAATAAAAAAAGTATCCGCTCGGCGAATCCATTCCTGTTGCTCGGAACTTATCTTGTTGCTGTGTTGTGCATGTCCTTGCGTCCGGCGGAACCCCCCACTCGGTTGGAGCGATCGTTTCTGTATGTATTTGGGGCAGTTACCGTATACTTGCTCCGTTGTGACCGTCAATCGTCCGCTCCCATCGATTTCTCCCTTTCCATTTATTCTCATTCGGATTCTTCGGTTGAAATCGATCGCAAGCAATCCGATCTCCGGGTTCGAAAGCAAATTTTTGATGAGGGGATCGCTTGCAGGAGGACGGGACATGATGGTTACCATAGTCTCCGATGCAGCGCTGATGAACCCTGGTTCACCGGTTAAAAAGGAAATCCATACTTTTCCGTTCTCACCAACAGTGGAAGCAATGACCATAGATTGTGTCTGGATAAATGCCATTGCACCCTTAAAAATAACAGACCTAATGCTTTTACTGTTCTGTTCCGCTAGGAATTCTTCACCCGCCAGTTTTTGAACGGCCAGTTCCCCGGCATGATACACGCCAATCACGTATTACACCTCCTTTATTAACCACCATAAACTGCATAAAGGTATTATATATTGATTTATTTAACCTGTAAACAGCAATAATGGATATTAATAAATGACTTCAAAAAAGTAGTCCTAGACAATTATGTATCTAGGACTCCTTGGTATCTTTATTTTTTTGCCGCTCCAAATAGGCCGTAACTTTCATGCGGTTGCCGCACGTTTTCTGGCTGCACCATCGGCGGGTGCTGTTCCTGCTATTGTCATAAAAATAAAGTACGCATGCCGGGTTCTCGCACTTCTTGATAAGACGAATATCATAATGACAGAATAGATCGACGGCAGCCTCTGCTACGGGAATGAGTAAATCGCTCGGTTTCCGAAGGGCAACATGCTTCTCGGCTTCGAATCGGTGACCTTTTCTGATCAGTTTTGTGGTGATGACCTGTTCTTGAAGTACCTTGTTGATGCACGACATTTCCTCTTCCGAGACTTCGATATTCCGCATTCTATTCTGGACCATCGTGAGCATACTTTTTCTAAGCGCGATTGCGTCCTCAACCAGCGATTCTTCTTTCCCGTACTCCCATTTCTGTATCGCAGCATCGAGTTGTTCTTTCGTGTAGAAATTCATTAGGACTAACCATTCAAGCACGTCATCCCAGTTACACAGTAATTCTGCGGGTTGTCCGCCCACCGCAATTTTCGTATTGATAAAATCCAGTGCTGGATGATTCCCGATAAATTGAAAAGAAGGGGGGATTTTCTTAGGCATCTTACCGAACTCCTTACAAACTTATTCTTTCATCATTATAGTCTTTCTGCTGCTATTCGCCTAGGACGCCGCCATGGGCCTTCGATACGATTGAGATCAAGGTGAGGGAAAGATAAATAATGCTTGCCTTAGAGTGTACTTTAAGATGTAAGATGAATATATTCCAATTATTGGATTGAAAGGTATGAATGATAATGAAGCAAAGATCGTTAGGCGATAGCGGCTTAAAGGTGTCGGCACTTGGACTCGGCTGTATGGGCATGTCCGACTTTTACAGCGGGCGTGATGAAGAAGAGGCCGTCCGGACCATACATAGAGCAATAGAAGTAAGAGTTACTCTTCTGGACACGGCTGATATGTATGGGCGTCGGAAAAAACGAAGAGCTTGTCGGCAGAGCAGTGAAAGGGCGGCGCACCGAAGTCATTCTGGCAACGAAATTCGGCAATGTGCGAAGTGAAGATGGTAAATTCCTGGACGTCAACGGCCGTCCGGAATATGTAAAAGCAGCTTGTGACGCCAGCCTTCGGCGTCTTGGCGTTGAATATATCGATCTGTACTATCAGCACAGGGTAGACCCAAATACTCCGATCGAAGCGACGGTCGGCGCTATGGCCGAACTGGTGTGTGAGGGCAAGGTCCGCTATATCGTCGGGTTGTCAGAAGCCGCCATGCGACTACTCGGCGAGTGCATTATCACAACTAGGTACCCATGCATGAATTCATTAAGCTAACGGGCAGTTTAGCGTAACTCCATTGTAGGACTCCTTCAACCGCTTGTACATCAACAGCCGGTCTTGAGCTAAATCATCAGCATATTATATCCTTGCATAAATGCTTGCAACCGCCTCACTCATTAGAACGTAAAAGGGATAAAGAAGAAAGGATGAGCGCATATTTCTACCCGAGCGGCTTTATTCGGAAAAATGAAAACGCCTGGTTCTATTTTTTTCGTCTTCGTGCTCCTCGTGTCCATCTTGACGGGCGTCTTCTCGAGGCCCTATTTCACAGACCGCGTCTTCTACTTGTACGAGGATACGTACAAATTCTCCGGCGAGCAAGACCGTCTCGTCACCTATCATAGCAGCACGGCCGCTCCCGTCCAAGTACGCACCGACGACGAGCTGCACCGCACAGTGATCATCAGCGGGCAGTCCTATGCCATTGCGGACAAAAGCGTCCCTTACTCGACCAAGTTCCGAGTGACCTATCCGAACGGACATGTCTATAGCGTCGAGGACAATAACGGCTTGCTCTTGAGCTACGATGACAAAGGCAATATCGTCATGGCTATTCAGGCGTACGCCAACGGCGAGCGGATCAAGCAGGAAGGGGAAGAAGATTTTCCGCCGTCGGCGCTCGTAAGCGCGGCTTACCCCGATTACCATGTCAAACGAGGCATGCCAGGGTTTCTTTTTCTTGCCCTCGGCCTGTTGATCTTTGGCTGGTGCAGCTTCCGGTACCAAGCCTTCCAGGATTTAATGTTCCATCTATCTCCGCAGCGGCTCATGTACGAGAATCCCGAGCCGAGCGACTTCTACTATTTCATGAGCAAGGTTAGCGGCATTATCGTGATGATGGGTTCGATTTTCGTCGCTTTCAAAGCGTACTAGGCGCATGCGGACTGCTGCACCTGCTACCGCACATCCATCGCCCAGCTGCTCGGCGGTGGATAGACGGCAATTGACGAACCAAGTGTCGAGTGGTGACGAGAAGTATATTGTCATTGGAGGACTTCGGCTCCTGGATATGGACCGAATGATAAAGTTGAAGAAACACTTTTGCTTCTGGAGGACAAAATAAAAAGCTAGTTCATTGCGCTAACGGGATACGATAGTTGAATAAACGACCATGAAGAAGCTGCTGGTGCTGATCGGCAGCTTCATTACGCTAACGGGCAGGTTTACGCAACAAAGTTCGGGTGTCGGGGGACAAGAACAAGAACTTGTACCGATTGCCGGAAAGGACAAGAACATGAGCCGATTACCGATTAGATAAGCATTTAACTATTGATCAAATTTATTAAGCAAACAAGCAGGGGGAGTTGAATAATTCGCTAATACTTTACAGATGGAGTTATTAGATAAGACGTTAGCTAAAATCCCCTGAGAGCGTAATGATAGGAGCATACACAATGAGAACACTAATAATCAGTGATATACATGGAAAGATAAACTCATTTTATTAGGTAATTATGTGGATCGGGGTCAGATAGTAAAGCAGTAGTTGACCGTGTTATTGATTAAGTTAGAAATTATGATGTTATCGCATTACGTGGAAATCATGACCAACGGTTTTATGATATCGTAAATAGTGATAGTAAGGAAGTTATAACAAAGTTTCTAGAGCATGGTGGAATCCAACTATTCAAAGCTATTGTGATTTGAAAGCTGATATCACCGAAGAAGATACGATACAAGCAAGTGAAACATTACGAACCAACTTTCAGCAGCATGCAAGTTTTCTTGGTCAACTGGAAGAAGCTCGGAACGCTGAGAAAATGAAAATCTATAATAAGTTGTCTTACGTGTATATTCCGGATGTTTATTGGGATTTCACGACCACAAGGGTGTTAACCATGGAGTATGTGGATGGAGTCCCGTTATACGACCAAAACCGTCTGATAGACGCAGACTTTGACCGCAAGCAGCTTGCCCAACGCTTGGCAACTGCTATATTTAGTCAAATATTAGAAAATGGTTTTTTTCATGCCGACCCCCATCCGGGTAATGTGATGGCACTACCGGACAGTAGGGTGGCTTTTTTGGATTGGTCGGAAAGCTGCCGTATCATTTAAAAAAACACTTTGTCTCCCTTTCCCATATGGGGGTTATTCCCGACGATGTGGATCACGATAAGTTGTATGAAGATGTGAATGAAATGCGTCAAAAATATTATCATGTGCCACTGAATCAAGTCAGTGTCGGTATTGCAGTACAGGATTTATTCCAGGTTGCCTACAATCACCGCATCCACATTCCAAACGAAATGACCTTGCTTGGCAAATCGATTCTGACTATGGAAAGTGTAGCAACCTTCCTTGATCCAAATATTAGTGTGGTTGATGTCGCGGAGCCGTTCGGGAAAAAGCTGTTTTGGGACCGATTAAATCCATTCGTCAACCGTCTTTCGTTTAGCATTGTACTGCTGGCATTAAGCATTGTGATACTCGGATTAATAGTTGGCGGAGCCATTAGCGGTACGGTATCCCCGATTATTGGAAAAGTTCCGATCGTTGAGATCAGCTTCTTCATTGCGCTGTTAATGATTCTTTGGCTCCTTTTTGCGATTTTTCGTCCAGGGCGTTTTTAATGATTGGTGAAACGAGAGTGGTGCTGTCCTTTGCTTCATGGACAAGGGTCAAGGCGTTATTGGACATCTGCATGACTGTAACTCCCCAAGACAGCCCTGCACCGAAACCTACCATCATGACTAGATCACCTGGATGGATTCGTTTTTGCTCGACGGCCTCCGCAAGGGCGATCGGAATGGAAGCAGAGGATGTATTGCCATATTGATGAATATTGGCAAAGAATTTATCCATTGGAATCCCTAAACGTTCAGAAGCACTTTGAATGATGCGAATATTTGCCTGGTGGGGAATAATAAGGGCGATGTCCTCAAGTTGAAGTCGAAGCTGCATCAACGTTTCCTGGATAGCTTGCGTGAGTATGCGTACACCAAACTTGAAGATTTCGCTTCCTTGCATCGTTATAGGACCTTTCGGTGGGGCATGAAGCAGCCCGGGCTCGGCTTGTTCAGACTCCAGACGGAAAAAGGCTGGATACGCTGAAGACTGCTTTTGGAGCACGACTGCCCCGGCACCATCTCCAAACAGCACAGCTGTTCTTCGGTCTTGCCAATCAATGAGCGAAGACATTTTTTCGGCGCCAATAATGAGTACATGTTCATAAGTTCCGGAAATAATAAATTGGCTGCCGACAGACAAAGCATACGCAAAACCTGAGCAGGCTGCGGAAAGGTCGAATGCCGGAGCGGTGCTCCCGAGCGCCTGCCGCACTAGACTGGCGGTAGATGGGAAGGCATAGTCAGGTGTGGAAGTGGCAACAATGATCAATTCGATATCCTCGACGGCAAGTCCGGTCTGCTGCAATGCTCTCGAGGCAGCGGTAACGGCAAGATCGGCAGTCAGCGCTTTATTCGGTGCGATATACCGTTGCCTGACACCTGTTCGCTGCTTGATCCAGTCGTCCGAAGTATTCAGTGTAGATGGCAAGGCTGAATTCGTCACCGGATTGTCGGGGACAAAAAAACCGCTGCCGATTATAACGGCTGTTGGCTGACTGGGAGTAGCTTTCATAAAATTGAACCTCCAAACAAGAAAAATAATGATATACAAAAGACCCAAAAACATCTTGCCCCTCACTTATGCAAAATTGACTCTGGGTGCTGAAGATGATATTATTTAATCACAAAAAACCAAAAAACACAATTGTATCGTGCAGATGAACCTGTGCGCTTATGGGTTAACAGGAAAAAGGGAGAGGAGGATGGCATATGCCGATGTCGAAGCGAAGATTTCAATTTTTGAATCAACTTGTAGAGTTATATCAAAAAACAAGGTTACCGATTCATTATGAAACATTAGCTAAGGCTGTTGGTGTCAGTAAATGGACGGCTTATGATATGTTGAAAGAGATTGAAAAGTCCGGATACGTCATGCGCAGTTATGAAGTGAATCCGAACGAAACGGGCCGATCCCAAGTGATGTTTACACCAACGGATAAAGCGACAGATCTGTTTAAGCAGAAGTGCTCCAATGCACAAGAGAACGAAAATTGGGAAGAGAGCGCGCAATCTATTCGAAAACTGATACATGATTTGAAACATGCCAACGTTCAGAACTTGCTGCAGAAGATGCTGGATGACATGCCGAATAGACGATCCAACCTGGAATTTTGCGGGTATATTTTGGGCATTCTAATAGTATATCTGAAAAAGGTTGGAGGGAAGACAGAATCAGTAATACAACTGCTCATTAGTAAAACTTCAAGCCATCACACTAGCTTGCTGATATTTGTAGGCACTGTACTGGGGACGGTCATTCAAACGATGAGTGATGAAATAAGCAGTGGAATGACGGATTTGGTTGGCGAATATTTGGGGATGATTAGTAATTTATCCAATGGTGAGCAGAAATTGCTATCTGATTTTATAAAAGAGGCGCTTGCTTAGAAGCAAGTTTGTCTTTCGGACAGTTTTTTGGTCTTTTGGGTATTTTGGCGAAAGCGGGGCACGGAGGATAACTATAAGCTGAAATATTAATGGAAGGGATAACAAATGAAATGAAAAAAATAGGACTCGTTTTAGGCGGAGGTGCCGTTCGAGGGCTTGCACATCTAGGCGTGCTGAAATCGTTTGAGAAACACGGAATTCCTATACACTGCATTATTGGAACCAGTATGGGAGGGGTTATTGGAGGAGTGTTCGCCGCGGGCATTGCCGTACATGAGATTGAACATACGTTTATCCATACTCCAAAATATAGGTTTCTCGATCTTGGTTTATGGCAGCGGGGCTTGCTAGCCGGCAACGGAATAAACCAAATGGTTGGTGCTTTGCTCGAACAGCAACATAAAGCTGGCCTAAATATTGAGCAATTCCCGATAAGCTTTAAAGCAATTGCGGTAGATTTGATGGAAGGCAAGCAAGTTACGTTAGATAAAGGCGATCCGAGGATAGCGTTGAGAGCGACTTCAGCTTTCCCAGGTGTGTTTGCACCAGTATATATGGATGGCCAAATGCTGGTAGATGGCGGCGTGCTGAACAACTTGCCAGTTTCAGATATGAGGAAAGAAGATGTCGATTTCGTTATTGCGGTTGATGTTGCCCGCGAGCATGAAAAGAAACCGCCCCGCAACATGATTGAAGTGGTCTATCGCTCGTATAGCTTGATGACAGCAGAGCGGAAACATAGCAGCCTGCATATGGCCGACCTCGTCATCCGGCCTGAAGTAGGCCAGTATGCGGCATTTGATTTCACCAAAACGATAGAATGCATCGCTGCGGGTGAAGAAGCTACCGAATCCCTTATCCCTAAATTAATGCAGATTCTTAAAGAATGATGGGGAAAAATTGAAGGAGGTGAGGCCATATAGTATAAATGGAGGATGTTTAGTATTATAAATGATTTCTTTTATTATTTTGTTTTTGGGTCTTTTGTGTATTGGAGGAATAATACAAAGAGTGGAGTGGTATTAATAAATGTTTAAAAATGCTTCAGATAGTATAGGCAAGTGGATATCCAAATACGCAGTATGGGTGATTGTGGTAGTCTTAATACTGACAGGCGTAATGGGGTACGGATTAAGCCAGATAGAAATTCGTACGAGCGTTAATATGCTGTTATCGGATGAAGACCCGGTAGCTGTGAATAACACCAGATTTCAGGAGAAATTCGGTGGGGAGAGCCTGATTTTGCTTGTCCAGGGACAAAAGTCGCAATTATTCGATTCCCATTCCTTAAACATACTGAATGACTTACAAACCAAACTTAGTGGAGTAGATAAGGTCTATTCAGTCACAAGCCCGATGTCCTTGGCGGAAGCTTTTGCCGAACAAGCCAATAAGCAATCCGAGCAGATGGAACAGCAGATAGCCGGGGCAATAAAGGAGGCTGCAGGACAAGCTGCGGCGAAGGCAAAAGAAAGTGGCGGTGATGAAGCGGCACAAGCCGATGCTGTAGAGCAGGCGAAAGCTCGCGTGATGCAAGGGGTTCAGGAAAAGTACGGAAAGCAATTATCGCAAATGGAAGCAATCGGAGATTTAAGCGTGTCGAACGACAAGTTTGTTCGCTATGCGCTTCTGGACGAGAATGGACTGCCGCAACCGACTGTCGCTCAGCTCCTTCCGGAAGACGGCAATAACATGCTGTTTCAAATTCAATTGGATAGCGGGTTGACAATGCAGGAAATGGCTACCGCCACAGATGAGATTGAACAGATTATCGCCGACCATAAGATAACGGAAACGAAGACGCTTTTCTCGGGCATACCGGCGATCTCCAAGACCTTGGAAGATTATATTTCAAAAGACATTGTGACCATGCTACTTACTGTTATTGTATTGATGATTGTGGTACTTGTGCTTGTCTTTCCGGTACGTTCTCGTTTGTTGTCGTTGCCAATCATTCTGGTAGGAATGATCTGGACGTTTGGATTGATGGGCTACATGGGTATGCCTTTAAGTATTGCTACTATGGCTTTGTTACCAATATTGATTGGACTTGGTACCGACTTTGCGCTGCAATTCCATAATCGTTATGAGGAAGAAGCAGTTAAATCGGGGGATGTTTTAAAAGCGACAAAAAATACTGTAAGCCATATGGGACCGGCGGTGGGAATTGCCGTCATAATTATGGCGGTAGGCTTTTTGACTCTTCTGTTCTCCGACATGCCCATGATTAAAGATTTCGGTTTGATGTTGGCCATTGGTGTGGTCATTATGTATGTGATGGGGCTGGCATTACTTTTGCCTGTGCTAGTGGTCAGGGATCGTAAAGGGATTCGCTCCAAACAAAGAGCGTCCGGAGGCGTAGTGGAACGTGGCTTGGCCGCATTGGCAAAATCAGTGGTTCGCAAGCCAGTTTGGTTTCTCATTCCGCCTGTTCTGATTGCGGGTATCGGTTTTGGATTGGATCACAAGCTCAATGTGGAAAGCAACATCGAAAAGTTGATGCCCCAGGATGCACCGGCCTTGCTGGCCATGAATGAAATAAGGGAAGTATTGGGCAGTACCATGACGATTGACTGGATGATCGAAAGCGAGGATGTCAGAAACCCGGAAGTTCTGCAATGGATTAATAAATTCCAAAAAGATAGTGTAGAAAAATATGCAGAGATAGAAGATGCGTCCAGTATCGTGAATGTGCTGACTGCCTTGCAAAGCGATATTCTTGCGGCGGACCAGAAAACAATCGAAGGCGTATATAGCCAAGTGCCTGAAACTATGACTTCGCCATTTGTATCCGCAGACCATCGGATGGCCCGCGTGACCTTTACTTTATCGGACATCGATACAAAAGCACAAGAAAAGCTGCTTGCCAAATTGGAGGCGAATCTGGATGCCCCTGACGGGGTAGAGGTTCATCCAGTAGGAATCCAAGTGCTTCAGGTCAAAAGCTTGAATGGGCTTACGGATAGTAGACACACGTCACTGATAAGTGGGCTGCTTGCAATCCTGATTGGACTGTTCGTCGTTTACCGTAACCTAAAACGGGCCTTCTTCCCACTTTTGCCGATCATATTGGTCAATGGTTGGTCGGTAGCTTTGCTGTATGTGCTGGGGATCGCCATTAACCCGCTCACAGCGGTTTTGGGTGCTCTGGTACTTGGCATCGGTACGGAGTTTACGATTCTACTGATGGAACGTTATTTAGAGGAAAAAGCAAACGGTCTTACAACGGAGCAGGCTATTACGACAGCGATGACCAAGGTTGGCCGTGCGATTTCGGCTTCCGGACTTACTGTTGTAGGCGGCTTTAGTGCACTGATTTTTACAAATTTCGAAGTCGTGCGTGTTTTTGGGATATCGACCGTGCTTGATACCTTACTGTGCTTGATTAGCACGCTTACTGTATTGCCGGCGATTATTGTGTTGGTGGACAAAGACAAGGCAATGTTAAGGACACTCAGTCATGAGTCCAATAATAGTGATTTAGTAAAGTAATACTCTTGGCTTGACTTTCATTCCCTGAAGCAATGACGGTTAGGTATAGGCACTGTCCTTGGACAGTGCCTATTAGATATTAATACAGTTATGATATTTGATTTAGAAGACAATCTCAGTTGAATATCATTTTAAAGGAAGCGTCTGTAGGTGATTGTCATTCAAAATAAAAAATAACTCGAATTCGAGATATTTATCTTGCGATGTTATCAATTGAGTGGTAAAGTGATAATAACAGAAGGGAGTGACAAACAATATGCAACAAAATACTCGCGGGTCATTAATATGGCTAAGACTCACTCGATTCACACATCAAAGTAACCTGCTATCAAATGATTTTTTAAAACAATTTGATTTGACAACCGCACAATTTGATGTGTTAATGCAAATCTCAACATACGAGCCATTAACACAAAGTGAGCTAGCCGAGAAAGTCACGGTGACACAAGGTGGTATTTCGCGTATGCTCTCTCGCCTTGAAAAAGACGGACTCATTGAACGGAAGCAAGATTGGAAAACGAAAACGATCTCGTTAACGAATAAAGGACGCGAAAAACTAGATAATGCGTTTGACGCTCAGCTTGCGTTCCAATCTTCGTTCTTTGATGAGTGTTTATCTGAAGAAGAACAAAAAACTTTGTATTCGCTCATGTCACGTGTACAAAAAAATAGTGAAAAAAAGAAATTGCCGAACAGGTAATTTTTTTACCTCATCACTTGATTAATCAAATGATAATTAGGAGAAAAAAATATGTACACAATTCCAGGACATCATCATATTTCAATGATTACAAAAGATGCAAAACAAAATAACCACTTTTATCGTGATGTACTTGGTTTACGCCGTGTGAAAATGACGGTCAACCAGGATGATCCGTCGATGTATCACTTATTTTACGGGGATAAAATCGGAAGTGCAGGTACAGAGTTATCATTCTTTGAAATCCCACTCGTTGGACGCACATACCGGGGCACAAACGCCATTACCCAAATCGGTTTGCTTGTACCAACAGAAGCGAGCTTAACCTATTGGAAATCACGTTTTCAGGAGCATAATGTTCAACACAGTGACATCACAATGTACGCCAATCGACCTGCCATATACTTTGAAGATTCTGAAGGCCTGCGCATGGTGCTGCTTGTATCAAATGGTAGTAAAGCAGAACATTGGGAATCGTGGGAAGGATCAAATGTGCCCGCAGAACACCAAATTCAAGGCATGGGTTCAGTGGAAATAACCGTACGTAGACTAGATAAATTAGCAAGAACACTAACAGGGATGTTTGGCTATACGGAAGTATCACGTACGGAAGATGAAGGGATTTTCCAATCCGTACAAGGTGAAGTATTTGGCGAAATCGTTGTGAAATATTTAGATGGCCCTGCTGAAAAACCTGGGCGCGGTAGTATTCATCATTTAGCCATTCGTGTCAGAGATGAAGTAGAGCTTTCCTACTGGGACCAACAAGTACGAGCACGAGGATTTCATTCATCCGGCATTGTGGATCGCTTCTACTTTAAGAGCTTATATTTCCGTGAATCAAACGGTATTTTATTTGAAATTGCAACAGACGGACCAGGTTTCACAATCGACGGAGATATCAAAACACTAGGTGAAAAATTGGATTTACCGCCATTTTTAGAAGCTCGTCGTGCAGAAATTGAAGAAAATCTAAAACCAATTGAGGAGAATTAACTATGGAACAATATCGCATAGATCCATCAAAAGGTATGGAATTTGGACTATATTCATTAGGAGATCATATTCCTAACCCACTAACAGGTAAGCGTGTTACAGCTCAGCAGCGAATTAACGAATTAATAGAAGCCAGTAAACTGGCAGAACAAGCAGGTATTGATGTCTTTGGGGTTGGTGAAAGTCACCAGAATTACTTTACTACACAAGCACATACCGTTGTCTTAGGAGCCATTGCTCAAGCGACAAAAAGAATCAAAATCACAAGCTCAGCAACAGTACTAAGTGTTTCAGACCCTGTACGAGTGTATGAGGACTTCGCCACCATCGATTTAATTTCAGATGGCCGTGCAGAAATTGTTGCGGGTCGCGGATCGCGGGTAGGTGCCTATCACTTACTAGGCGTTAATTTACAAGATTATGAGGAAATTTTCGAGGAAAAATTGGAACTGCTCAAAAAAATAAACGAAGAAAATCATATTACATGGCAAGGCGAATTCCGTCCTGCATTACAAAATGCACAAATACTGCCACAACCTAAAAATGGCTCACTCCCCATTTGGCGTGCTGTCGGCGGGCCACCTGCAAGTGCCATTAAAGCAGGTTTTATGGGGATTCCAATGATGCTGACTACTTTAGGGGGACCAGCAATCAATTTTAAACCTTCTGTTGATGCCTATAGAGAGGCGGCTGAACGAAATGGCTTTGATTCAAAAACATTGCCTATTGCGACAACCAGCCTATTCTATGTTGCAGATACAACAAAAGAAGCGTTACAAGGGATGTATCCGCATATTAATGGTGGATTCCAAGCTATTCGCGGTGGCGGTTATCCAAAACAACAATTCGCTCAAGCACCTGATACACGTGATGCATTAATGGTGGGAAGCAAACAACAAATTATTGAAAAACTGCTGTACCAACATGAACTTTACGGCATGCAGCGATTTATGGCCGAAATCGACTTTGGCGGTGTGCCTTTCGAGAAGATTATGAAAAACATCGAAATCATCGGGAACGATATCATTCCAGCAATTAAAAAATATACAGCCCAATAAGGAGAGATTGATATGAAAATCACTGTAATTTCGGGCTCAATCGTCGGTTCAAAAACAAAAACGGCCATGTCCAAAGTGGTTGAAATGATTGAAAATAAGTACTCTGAGCATGAAGTTACGCTGCTGGATTTAGCTGACTATAAAGTAGAATTTAGTGATGGCCGTAATTTCTTTGAATATGAAGGTGATACTAAATACGTTGCAGAGACGATCATGGGCGCTGATGCCATTATTATTGGTACACCAGTGTTTCAGGCATCTATCCCAGGTACGTTAAAGAATATCTTCGATTTACTTCCAGTAAACGCGTTTCGCGATAAAGTTGTAAGTATGCTTGTCACAGCTGGTACACCAAAGCATTATTTAATGGTGGAACAACAATTAAAACCTATTTTGGCTTATATGAAAGCACAAATTGTTCAGACATATGTTTTTATCGAAGAAAAAGATTTTTATCGAAAAGAAATTACCAATGACGATGTGTTATTCCGGATGGAGCGTTTGGTAGAAGATACAGTTGTATTAACTGAAACTTATAGAAGTATTCGTGAAGCTAAAGAGGCAAAATACGATTTTTAATATCTTAGACTAAATTTGAAAGGGGGAATCTTTATATAAAGGCAGGCTCCAAACAGTTTATTCTGGGGACTTGAAAAAATAGTGACTAAGTTTAGTGACAATTTCTCGTGGTTGAGTATAGCAGGGAAGAGAAGTCAAGAAAACTAGTGTTCCTCGCTGGGACGATATCGAAAAAATGAGGGATTTGTGTTTTCCTAACATAGCTTTTAAATACGTCCATATGGAAAATGGTTCCTTAAGTTCCGTTGAATTTCACTTGAATTTTTAAACCCGTTGATGATTAATTCCAACGGGTTTTATTTTTTATTAAAACGATAATGGGAAGAAATCTAAGAGGGAAAAGGGCAAATTACGGCAACCTCCGACAGAAAAGTCGAAATTATGTGTCGGGTGACAAAAACATAGTAACATTAGAGGCAGCTGATTATGCGTTTTTTTAAATTTATGTTATCAAGTTCTTGTCAATATACATATGTACAAAATACTAAGTAATGTTCAATGTTAGAACCTATGGAAGAAACATATGTGAGTCTTCATTTTCATGGATTGTGTCACAAGTTACAATAAACCGGATCGCTTATAGGGCGATTTTTTTTAATTTCAGAGATTTTTTATTTTTTGTCGAATGCAGTTGATTTTTATACAGGGAATATATGGTACTATATAACTATGAAATGTGACTCATTTTGGGAGCCCGCTGGGGTAAGATCACGAGTAAGCCTATAGTTGGAGATATTAAAATTTTCGCTTCATGAGTTGAAGCTGTAGGAACATTTATTCGAACCAGTACAGTTATATCAGCCTTTCTTATACATATAGAAAAAGCTGGGGCTATTTTCGAGGAAATAATCACTTATCTGACCTTAATCATAAAGTTGTTTCGGATAAATAGTCCGACTTTAAACTAACAACTCCAAAAAAATGCGAATAGACATTAAACCTTATATCTCAACCAATTTTTAGAATGATAGATATTAATTGAATGGTGAGTGAAAGTAAATGTTGAATGGATTAAAAATTCAATCACTGACTTCATGGTTATACAGCAACGTATCCGAGAATTTGGACAAGCAGTACAGACATAACCTGATAAAAGAAGAACCTTCATTTAGAGTCAATGTCATCGAAGATATAAAACCAATTATTCAAAAGGCTCATGACGATACCAGGTTCAAGCTCAGAGAATTCCTTCGGGACAACTTAGATCCCCTGGATGATTGGGACGATGATGTAGACCCGGCTGAAGGCTATCCAGAGGTATTAGATTTAACAACCTTGAAAGGTTATTTTGGAGAATTTTTTTCTGGAATCATAGCAGAGAATTTTGCTCCCTTTGGCGAAAATAACTGGAGGGTCCCAGTTTTTTCATTCAGATTTCACAATACTGCGTTTGATCAACTTGAAATGTACCGTCAGACTGGAAGCATGAAAAAAGCAACCTATGGACGCACTGGTGATGATTGCGTAGCCTTTGTACTGGAAGGTGATACCATCGTCAAAATCCTTTTCTTAGAGGCTAAGTGTACAGCAAAGTACGACATGAGTATGATTGCCGATGCACATACCAAAATTAGTAGCTCAAATCAGAAACCGGTTGAAATTATGCGACTTGTAGAGGTCCTAAAGGCTTATCGAAAGAATCCTGAGGCCAATGTATGGATAACTGCACTTCGGAAGTTGTACCTCTCAAGTGATGGGTTCGAACGGTTTGATTGCATTAGCTATGTATGTGGTCAATTCCCAAAAAGACCAAAAGATAAAATTAGCTGGATTGATCGTAATAAACCACACAAGAATTATCTTGGGGGAAGAAGATTAGAGGCTGTAGAGGTACAACTAACGAATGTAGACGAGCTTGTTAGGTTCTTGTATGGAAAGGAAGATTAATTAGTGGTGGAAAACGACAGAAACATAGAACAACTTCGAGCTATCCGTTCTGAGTTAGCAGGAGATGCCTTATCCCCATCATTTGCAAAGTTGTACAGTCAGTATACACGTCTGAGAATGAATCAACCTGGACTTAAAGGGTGGAGGGAAAACGAATTCTCGGAAAGGCTTGCTGATGCAGTCGTTCTAATTGACACCGGGCTTAGTGAAAGGGAGATAGGAGGAGAAGAATGGAGAGATGCACTCAAACGTTCTGGAGAGCTGTTAGAGTGGTTATCCCATCCTGAATTGAATAATGAGAATCTTCCCCTGCGTTTGCTCTCAGCAGGCGTATATCAATTGGCAGGATATCCGGCTCTTTCTATGGGTTTACTAAACAGTGAATATTCGGATTCTAGTGATTCCCGAATATTGTTTGCGTTGCTCAAGGGTGATTTTCCGAATGCACTTTCCCTGATTATCAATTATTGGGGTACTGAATTGACCGAACGAAAAAAACGCGGTGGCCCCTTCAGTCAAATCCCTAATTCTGATCTTAATAATCGATTGATAGATGAAATTGTAAAGGCCCTTGGGATTTTGTGTGCATATATGCGTTGGGGTGATACTCAACGCCTTGAACTAGCTCAAAAGAAATTAAGTGAGTTGTCTAATATTATGATTTACGGGACAGACAATTATTCTTGGCTGCTTTCTAAAATTGTGACTGAAGTTGTACGAGAATACATCACCACTTCAATGAGAAACTATGTCGAAAAGCTACAGAATAGTGTTTCTGATCATGGAAAGAAAGCGTTTGAAAGGTATCTTCGGAGCAATTACCAATCGCGCAAATCGCTTGCATGGTATTCGCAAGTACGCGGAATCGAGAGATTGTTACAGAATGGATCTTTTGCTTTATGTACTCCAACGGGGTCAGGTAAAACCACAATTGCAGAACTTGCCATTATTCAAAGCATTTTTAGTAAAGAAGACGAGGATGAAATTTTTGATATCGGGTCGATTGTAATGTACTTAGTTCCATCAAGGGCACTTGCCACTGAAGTAGAATCAAAACTTGGAACTGTTCTTGGAAAATTGGGGAGCCATTCTGTAAAAGTTACAGGATTATATGGTGGCATAGATTGGGGGCCGACAGATGCTTGGGTCACTTCGGCAGACCCAACGGTTTTGATATGCACATACGAGAAAGGAGAAGCTTTAATCAGGTTTTTGGGACCTTTGTTCCTGAATCGTGTTTCGTTGGTAGTTATCGATGAGGCCCATTCGGTTCAGTTCAATAAAAATAGTTATGAAGCTCTTCGCAGTGCAGATGATAGGAGTCTTAGACTCGAGATATTAGCCAATCGCTTGTTGCGATATGTTGGTGAAAAACGAATCATCGCTTTGTCTGCAGTGGCAGATGAGAGTGAATCACTAGCGCATTGGGTATCTGGAAACGAAGAGGCTTCACCGGTCGTTTCAAGCTATCGTAGCACAAGGCAACTTATTGGACGCCTTGAATGGTCTCAGTCAGGACAATACGAACTTCGTTACGACATCCTTAATGGTCATGAATTGGGTTTTAACGATGAGGGGGGAAAAGAAGATGTTCCTTATATTCAAAAACCATTTGCACCTTTCCCAGTCTCATACCATTCGATGCCAAAAATGTTCATTAATGAGAATAAAGGTGTAAGTAAGCGACAGAGACCATATTTGTTTTGGGCAGCCATGCAATTAGCGCAACCAGATGAGCAAGGAACTCAGCATTCTGTTTTGATATCAATCACGCAGAATGTGGGTGGTTATGCTGAAGATTTTTTATACGTCTTAAACAAGATTTTGGTTGGAAAAAAGCTGCCAAAGTTTTTTAGCCCCCCAGCTGAGCCGTATTATCAGGATTTATTTCAAAAATGTTTGAATGCTTGTGAAGATTATTTTGGCCAAGATTCGAATGAGTATCAGCTTCTACAAAAGGGGATAGTAGTACATCACGGGAATATGCCAGGACTTTTTTCACGTCTGTTAGTAGAACTGATTCAAAAGAGAGTGGTTCATATTGCACTTGCCACGTCTACTCTTTCTGAAGGCGTAAATTTACCTTTTGAAACAGTTATAATTCCAACCCTCTTGCGAAATGGGGAGCCATTACCTGTTTCGGAGTTCAAAAATCTCGTCGGTAGGGCTGGCCGCCCAGGTTGGGGTACAGAGGGGCGGACTCTGATCTTTCTTGAGTCAAGACCACTTGATTATAGTAGTCAATCTGCACGTAAAAATTATCAACTCATAATCAATAAACTAACCAAAGCACAATTACCACAAGAAAATACTCAAGTAATCAGTCCTCTTGGGGCTTTGATGTCTTATATAGTGGAAGAATGGATACAAGTCTCGAAATCGCGCTCAATCTCTGATTTCATGGATTGGATTGAAAAAACAGCGCCACTTGAAGACACCCCTGAGAAGAAAGGGGGAGTCGCTGAGGAAGCACTTGACTCATTAGACGGATACCTACTTTCAATCCTAGTTGAGCAAGAGATGCTTACTGGTCAAGAAATGAATCGTTCAGATCTTGAGCAGTATCTTATTGATGTTTGGAGAAAAACGTACGCACATTATGTAATGCGTCGGGGTGAGTTTTGGGAAAAAGTATTTACAACTCGAGGGCAAACACTCCAGACTAAGATATATCCTAACGCTGAGATAAGACGACGTCTTTACCGAACTAGCGTAGCTCCACGCTATGGTAAAAGAATATTGAATAATTATAGTGAGATACGAGAGCACTTAAAAACAGGTATAAATTATCCCACATGGTCAGTTGAAGATCGTCTACAGTTCATTTTTACGACTGTTGAACTTATCAGCAACCTTGGAAAGTTTATGATCCCTAAGAGTTTTGGTAGAGGAAAAAAACCTCCTGTAAGAGATGAAATTCTAATATGGTGGTTGAATCCCTCAGGAGCACCAAATAGACCAACGAAAAATCAAGTTTCTGAATGGATCAAAATTATCAAAACGCAATTCGAGTATAAGTTCAATTGGGGACTCGGGACAGTTCTTGCACTGATTCTAGATGACATAAATGACGGCGACTTACAAGAGACCAGCATCGACGAATGGTCCAAAACTGGACTTCCGTGGATTGTTTTTTGGCTAAAAGAACTTATTAATTGGGGGACATTGGATCCAGTTGCGGCACTCTTGTTAGCTCATGGTGTTGAATCTACTCGTAATGCTGCAGAAATTAAAGCAAGAGATTACTACACGACTTGTAAAGAAGTTCCAATTGATGACATATTACATCCTACAAGAATAAAGAAATGGTCAGATCAATTTGTTGAGAAAAGAGATTCAGAATTTTATCATTTCAAAGAAATCAAAGTCAAACTATCTAGAGATTTTACTAGAGTAAAAATTTCTAAATTTCGTGTCGTTCCAATTTCACTTGATGGTACCATATCATGGATTGATCCAGCAGGGTATGAACTTGCAACGAGCGAAGTCCCTGATAACTGGAGTGTAAACATGGAATCATACTATGACTTTACGCTCGATGCTAAATCCAGAAAGGTTAGATTTACCAGATTTTTATAAAAATTATATCGTTTTCCTGAGAGTGTGAAACTAACTAAGGTATGTTGTCATGTCGTTTGAGGGAGAGTGTGAGTTCTGTATTAATTAAGTGAGAATAATACTTACTTTCTTGGTGGAACTGTTGCATTCCTTGTAGCGTAAAGCAAGCATAAATAACTGAATATATAAAGGGGTGAGCAGTTAATGAGTTTCAAACTTAAGGAAGTGATTCTGAAGCTAATTGATTCTCAGTTTGAATCATTTAAATAAAGCTTAGAGTTTAGTTTCGAAATTAAGCCGCTCATGTGAGCGGCTTTTTTGTGGTCTGAAAAATCAGGAACTTCTTATAAATGGAGAAGGAGAGTGATAAATTGATTGATCGTGACAAACACACCAATTGTGACACAATCCATAAAGAAGCTCGTGATAAAAGGACGATTCCAGATTCATTGACATATGTACAAAATACGAGTTTTGTGAAAATGTATTTAAGAAAACCGCTGATCGCGGCTATTTTATTGATTTTTCCACTTTTTCACTTATCCATATTATTGACGGCTTTCCTCATCTCTTCATCTGTCAAATGCGTGTAGATCATCGTTGTTTGAATCGACGAATGTCCCAGCTGATTTTTGAGCTTCGGCACGTCGTTGTTCTCCAAATGATATCGCGTCGCAAACGAATGCCTCAAGGAATGCACGGTTAATGCCGGCTTGCCAAACGCTGCAGCGTATTTTTCGATCAGCTTTTCGATCGATCTCGGCGTCAATCGCCGGCTTTGGCCTTTGCGTCCGATCGGTGCCGCTATAAACAGGCAATTTTCCGATTTTGCCGGTACATACCGGGTTTCCCGGATCTTCAAATAATTTTCCAGGTCCACTAATGCTTGCTTGCTAAAATATACGTATTGTTCTTTGCCGCCTTTACGCAGCACGCGCACCTGACCTTTGTTCATATCCAGATCTTCAAGGTTGATGCCAGCCACTTCGGACAATCGCAGTCCGGATCCGAGAATCAAAGACACTATGGCTGTATCCCGCTCCCGGTTAAATTCATGAAAGCGCTGTAAACGTCTGTTATCCTGGTTTAATACGCCAAAATCATGCGCCACAAACTGACGGAACTTCTCAAAATCATCTTCGCGCAAAATTTTGCCTTCAATGCGATAAGCGATCGTTTCCTGGCTCTCCTTAATGGAATTAAAATCGATTTTGGCCATGACATTGCGCTGAATATACGGTTTGAGGTCCGGCGTTTCAGCTTTGTTTTGAAGATAATCAAACAGCGATTTTAAAGCCGACAATTTCCGGTTGATCGTATATTTGTTGTTATCCAATTGATACTCCAAAAAATACAGGAAGTTTTCGACCTCGCGTACGGTCAGCGATTCCAGTAGCGACAATTCAATGTTTTTGCGATCACCGATCGCGGGTTTTACCGAAACAAGCCAATCAAAAAAGATCAGGTAATCGTGGCAGTAATTCAACAGCGTCGTATGCGACAGTTTTCGTTTGCGGCTATCGATGTATTCCGTTACGTACCAAGGCAGCTCGGCGCATTTGGCTTCCACGCGTTTCATATAATGCAGCTTCGCAATTTTATCCACTTATTGCCAAACCTCCTTATCATCAGAGTAACTCTTTTCTAATTATTCGTCAAATTATTATTTTACGTAATTTTATTGATGGAAATGAAGACCCTGAAGACCCTCTTCTTGTTGATGAGTATTAGCTTTTCTATTATTAGAGAAAAAACATAAGTACTTTTACAACAAAACTAAAGAATAGTGAAAAAACATTCAATCCTATACCCCACCAAGAAATTGTTCGTCCTCTTTTCTCACCGAAAAAACCCAACAAACCAAAGAGTATACCAGCCACAAAAAACAATTGGGGAAAGAATATAAAATAATTTGAATCTTGTAATAGTAACCCAATGTTCATAATAACCAAAGACAAAATTCCTAGGAAGCAAGATAAAAATCCTAAGAAAGTAGATATCTTCTGAATAATTGATGGTTTATTTTTGTTTCCGTTATTTTTCTTAAAGAATGCATATTCCATATTTTGAATCACCCCACTATTCTTAACTAAGGCAACGGTATAAATTCTTGTCTCCCGATATAAAAAGGAGCTTCCGTATAGGAAGCAAAAGCCTTTTCCACATTTAAAACTCCCATATCCTTTACTGATGGTGAAAGCACACATGACTTCCGCTACGGGGATCAATGTTTGGCCGTATTCGCTAAGAGAATATTCTACTTTTGGAGGTACTGTAGGATAGACCTTTTTGTTGAATCATCCCCTTACTTTATCAGGATGTTCCTTACCAAAAGTTTACATAACAAAATTTTACAATAAGCTCTATATTCGAGTCAATCGTTGTATATCTAAACAGGATAAAGCCTCGCAGACATGATTCTATTCATAGTTACATCGAATTCGCTGACAACGGCTGTCAGGGAAGTTCAATCCGGATCGTTTTCGTAATGTTTGGCGATTCCGTATGCCATTGCCTGAATCCGATGCTTCAGCTCCAGCGGCTCCCGAATACGGATTCCCGTACCGAACGTTATCAGATACATGGGGAGATATTTGTTCATCGTCGGAACGTCAATCAGAAACCGCGCTTCCCGGTCGGTCCGTTCCGTCAGATAGTGGCGCATATGCCAATGAACGCAAAGCGCGTTCAGCGTCTCAGGCTCTCCTTCGATGCGGATAACCGTCAGCGGTCCGTCCGCCTCCCGTTCCCGTTCGGACTGATCGCGGAAGAAAGCGGTCACGGAAAAATGCTCCGGCTTTTCGAACAACGCTTCCGTCGGTTGCATTCGAGCGATGCGGTCTACCCGGAACGTCCGCACCGCCCGCGAACGATGGCAGAACGCAACAACGTACCATTCGTTTCGGTCGTATGCCAAGCCGTACGGATCGACTTCCCGTTCATCGGCTTGCTCCGCGTTTGCTTTACGATAGGCGATTCGGATCGTTCGCCTGTCCTTCTCCGCCTGTTCCAGTTCCCTGAGCAAGGGAATAACAGAAGGCGGACGTGCCGGAGAAATGACATCCAAGCCGCTCGTCCGGCGAGACAGGTCGTGGCGCTGCTCTTCCTGCAGCCCGTTTTCCACCTTCGTAAGCGCGGTTTCCAGCTCCTCGGTATACGGGTAACCGGCGCCTTGCGCAAATTTAAACGCTTCCACTAGCGCTTTCAGCTCTACGGAGTTGAAGAACAATGGCGTCTCCTTGAAGCTTTCCAGAATGCGCACGCCCCCGTCATGGCCCGATTCTGCGACGATCGGCACGCCGCTGGCACACAAGGCGTCGATATACCGGTACACGGTGCGGACGCTGATCTCCAAACTCTCCGCGATCTGCGCGGCGGTAAGCTTCCTGCCGGATCGCAGCATCCAAAGCATGGACAACATGTTATCCCATTTCGCCATAAGGAATACCCCCTTTTCCTCACAAAAATGAATTGATTTTAGTATGGCAAAGCACCGCTTCACCCCATATCCATTAGATCCTCGTTACAATAATAACTCCATGGCCGTCCGTTCTTGATCCGCGATCTCAAGCAAAAGCCTGGAAGCCTGCTCTAAGTTGTGGAAGCTTCCTGTTTTTCCCGCATCGTCGATCAGGGATGAAATTGCGGTCCACATGGGAGCGATACGCTCAAACATCAAACAGGCTTGTTTGATTTTGGAATCCTCCAACAGCTCCGCGCTTTCGTTCAGAAAATCCCGATACAAGTTTCGGAAAAGCGCCCCTCCGGTACCGCCCCTTTCCATCAGCAAGGCGGTCAGGCACAGGTCATGCTCAAAATTTTTGCTTCGGGATGGCCATTTCAAGATTTCTTTGCTCATTTTGAGTATGCCTTTATGGCCTGCGTTTTGGATGGGCGGATTCAAAAAGTCATGCGCATTTTGGGACAAAGCGGAACGAACGGCGGGTTTCAGCGGCGGAAGATCGCCCACGTATTCGATGGTAAAAGAAAGATTCCGGGAACTCATGGGCCCCTTGGCATTCCTCGCCATGGCCAGCCGATCCAAACGCGTCTTCAATCGTCCCCCTTGCTGCCGCGTGTCCGCCATATATGCGTATTCCTCATCCATCCCGTAAATCACCGCATAATGGCCTGCAAAATGTACTTTGTTCGTAAAATAATCCAAGTAATAGGAATCCAATTTAAGCCCTACCGGAATCCCGTGTTCCAGGCAGCTCTGCACGTTTTTCCGCGCTTTTTCGATCGAACTTGTTTCTTGGACGCGATGAGTCAAATTCAGCCGGGATGCAATCCGCGCAGACAATCGGTCCGTTTTGACCCTTCCCCCGATAAAAGGAAAATCCATGTTTTTCGAATCCCAATAAATAAAACCTAACCCTTCCCCAAGCCCGAACAACATCGGTTCCGACAGCCGGATGCCTGCAAATTGAAGCAAATTGCCCATAGCCGTCGTTTCGCAATGCTCACCTTCATACGGAACGAAACCTTGGATGATATGAGACATACTATTTCCTCTCCTCCGACAATTCATGGATTAGTTCAAGCACAAATGCCCGTTCGCTTTCGATGAGGCTCAGCGGGTGACGGAACAGGGACCTTGCGTGAATCGGCAGCCGAGCGCCGCCCTGCGATTCAAAGGTTCGTTTAATGGCTTGAGCAGCCTCATCTAGAACATCCAGCCGCTTCCGCAGAGCTTCGACGGCTTCGTTTTCCTCGATGAATGGCAACGCCGCCAGTCCGAGATCAAATCGCTGATCCCGCTCCCGCGACGTGGATAGGCTGGTAAAGATTTCGTTTCGCAGCGCGGCCTTTCCGCTTTCCGTTATCGCAAATCGCGTCGGCATCGGGCCTTTTCCGGATTTTTCCCCCGTGGGTTCCGACTCGACCAGTTCTTTTTCGTTCAATTTTTTCAGTCCCGCATACACCGAAGTCGTGCCTATATTGGCCCACTGCCGATAACCGCGCTGATCGATTAATTTGTTGATATCGTATCCCGAAGCTTGATCCAATTCAGCAATCATTTGGAGCAGCATAAATTCTACATTGGATAAGTTCATCACGGAGCTCACTCGTTTCATCAATATTTCACACATATAATATAACAGTGGTGTAATATAAAATCAACCAAAGATGGAATCTCTTTAATCCTGGTTGATATCCATGCCGAATCCAAAGGATTCCTTGTGGTTATTTACATGCCGCTGCATCAAAAGTATGATATTAGACAACAAGCCAAAACATCGATAGCAAATACATAAGCTTGATAGAAAAGGCTCCCATAGAATGAGGTGGTTTAATGTCAAACGATGTCATCCGAGCGCTGCAGCTGCTCAAAGAAAAACAATGGGTGGATCTTACGCACACGTTCGGCCCGGATTCGCCCCATTTTTCGGCATTTGCCGATGCGCAATTTACGACGTTGTTTCAGCATGATGACGGCTTTTTTGCCCAAAGCTTTACGTTCCCCGGGCAGTACGGCACCCATTTGGATGCTCCGATCCATTTTGTACGGAATACCCGTTATCTCGAAGAGCTTGATTTGAAGGAACTGGTTCTCCCCCTCGTCGTGATCGACAAATCCAAAGAAGCTGAAGCCAACCATGATTTTGCACTGGGCGTGGAGGACGTTCTGCACTTTGAAGCGGAGCATGGAATGATTGAGGAAGGTTCCTTCGTCGCTTTGCGAACCGACTGGAGCAAACGTTGGCCCGACAAGGTTGCCTTCGATAACAAAGATGCGGACGGGAACAGCCATGCGCCGGGATGGTCGCTCCCCGCTCTTGAGTTTTTGTTCCAGGAACGAAAAATCAAAGCAATCGGGCATGAAACGTTCGACACGGACGCAAGCGTCGATTACCAAAAAAACGGCCCCCTGCTGGCCGAATACTACGTACTCGAACAAGACGCCTATCAAGTCGAACTGATGAAAAATCTGGACAAGGTACCTGCCAAAGGAGCCGTCATTTTTAATATCGTGCCTAAGCCGGAGAAGGCATCCGGATTTCCGGTGCGATCCTTCGCCATTTTGCCGTCAAGCTTATAACCGCTGTTATATAGGCGTTCCACTTTCGCTCACATCATACAAACCAAAAACGGCAACTACATCAACAATGGCAGGTCCATGGACAATAAAAAAGCAAGCCAAGAATCCTTGCGGGCTCCTCAGCTTGCTTTTTTCGGCTTCATGGTTTATCGGTTCGATTTTTTCGAAACCAGTTCGACCGATTGCGATTCCATGATGGGATTCCAGTACTGTTTGATGCCGATCGTCAGCGGCTGCGGGTAGTCAAGAGCTTCTTTTCCGAAATTATAGGGATTATAATCTTCGGTCGAATCATCCGGATTTCTCGACACGATATGTCCGCTCTGCGTAATGTTTTCCGGCGACAGCCTTTTATGCTTGACGCCTTCGGCATCCGTGAAGCTGTCCTCCAGCCACAAGCCGAAACTTTCCGCAGCCTGAGCTTTTTCAAGCTTAAAATGGAACAAAATCTCTCCCGCTCCCGCCGGCCCCTCCGGTTCGATGATTTGGATATGATCGTCCGGCGCTTCAATGATCTCCTTTTTGTTCAAATCGACGACGATTTTCATCTTGTCTTTATCCAATGCCGCAACACCGGCAACCTTCAGCTCCGTACGGTCCAGTTGGTCAAACGTGTTGGTTTTAAACACGAGCGTCACTTTCGTTTCGTCGGAAAACATCGTATCCGGATAATACACTTTCTGAATCTTGTCTCCGCTTCTTCCGATTAAGACCGGATTCAGCAGTTTAAAAATCTGCTTGCCGTTGCTGCGATCATATTCCAGATCCACATAGGTGTTCAGCGGCGTAAACTGCACCTGGCGCACGTTGATTTTTTGCCCGTCGACGATCAGCGTGCTGCCTGGATGGTAGACACGTTCCTCGTTTTTGAACATGTTCGGTTCGAGCGGAATCGTAAATTTCAATTGATCCCGGTATTCATTGGTTGTGGAATCCCAAATTTTAACGGCTAATGTGGCGTCTCCTTTATACGACGCGGATGGGACGAGGTTTGCCGTGTAAACATAATAGCCTGTTTGTCCTGGGGACAGCTGGTTGCTGCTCATGGCATGTTTCGACCCCGCCCGAAAGTTCGATGCTTCGACTCCCCCAAAATCAAGCGACTCCACTAGGGGATGCGCAGTATGGTCCGTAAGATTCTGCGCGCTGTACATGATGTATGCTTTTCGTCCATCCGTAAAAGCGCCTGCAATATCGATGCGGAAGCCGTTTTTCTCCACGCTTTGATCGATCCGCTTCACGAGTCCTTGGTCCAACGCGGCGGCAATGCCTTGGTCTTGAGCGGCAATCGGCCGGAACGATTCGAAATCTGCCGGTTGCGGGCTGCTTGCCGTTTGCACCAGTTCGTATGGTTTTTCCTTTGGCGCGTCTCCCAGCGATGAAATAGTGATCATGATGGCTGCCGCTCCAACGGCGATGGCCCCGATTCCGTAAAATAACTTTCGTCTTCGCATTTCCCGGTTCCTCCCTTGCATTATGCCGCGGCGTACCGCAGTGGAAAGCATCATCTCGGGAAGGTCATGGACTTTTGTGTTTACGTCGTCCGAATCCTGTGCCAGAATGCGCTGTTCTTTTTCCAACATGTACGATTCGCCTCCTGTTCTTACAAATATTTACGAAGTTGTTTTAATCCTTCGCGCAGCCAGCTTTTGACCGTGCCCTCGGGCTTTTGCAGCACTTTGGCGATATCGGCTGTCGTCATGTCCTGATAATATTTCAGCATCACGACATGGCGGTACTTCTTTTTCAATTTGGCCATCGCCCGCTCCAGGTCGATCTTGTCGCTGCTTTTCATTTCCTGAACGGCTTCCTCTTTGAACGTATCCGTTGGCACAACGCGTTTTTTGCGCCGAAGCTCGTCCATGCAGCAGTTGATCGTGATCCGAATGAGCCACGGGACAAAGGCCTGCTCGTTTTTAAGCTTTTTGCGTTTCATCCAAGCCCGGCATGCCGCCTCCTGCACGATTTCCAGCGCGTCCGCCTCATTGCGCATATAACTGAAGGCAATCGAATACAATTTACGCTGCTCGCCGGCTATAGCTATGAAAAAAGCTTCTTCGTCCATCACGTCCAAGCTTGCGGCATTCGCTTTTCTCATCGTGTTTTCCACCCACAACCGCCCCCCTTCTCTATTTTTCGGTTTGCGATGGAAGCCTTCCAAACTCGTTTCACATATGTAAGACGATGCAGCTCGAAAAAACGATTAAAATTTATTTTTCAAATGGTTTCCGCTTGAATTTCTAAAAACGCAGCAAAACAGCCCAAACGAATGAATCGATCAGGCTGTTTGTGAGAGAAGGGACATATTCAGTTGATGTCCGCAAACTGGACAAAACGATTCGCCCATTCCGAAAACGAAAGCCGTTTGTCCCAGGTTACGCTTTGGGTGGCGTATGCACATCCCCAATCCAGCACTCGTTGATGAAGCAAATGCACCTTCAGTCTTTGAATCTCGGCTTCACCGGCATTCGTTAGCCCCATATATTCCATAATGAACCGTTTAGCCAGTTTTTCCTGACCTAGATCAAGGTAATGAAGGGTTATTTTAGATAAATCGGCGATGCTGTCCCCGAAATAGGAGGTGGTAAAATCGATGACGCCGCTTACCCGCCATTCGCCCCCATCATGCTCCATAAGAACATTCTCGGGCTTGAAATCCCCCATGACAAAAGACGGAATTTCCAAAGCATCAAATGAAGGTTTCGTGTCCTGCAGCACGTGATCTGCCCAGCGCTGATCTTCGGCACGGATATCGGAATATTTTTTGGCGTCATCCAGCCAAAACTTGATCGTGCTATAAAGCCATGACCCATAGGTATCTGCAAAGGGATGGATGCGCCGCAGCACGGGATCGAATTCACCGAAACTATCCGTTTTCCAGCGATGGAGTTGAGTTAAATTCTCGGCCAAACGTGAAGCGATCATCGTCTGATCCGTTTCCGACAACGCGGCTTGAACAGCAGGATCATTAAAGTGTACGCCGGGAAGACGAGGCATGAGGGCATAGCTCCAGCCAAAAATATCGCTTTGGTCATCGATGATGTACGGGACCGGCACGGGCACACGGCAGATTTCATGCAAGTGATCGACAAAAAACTTTTCCTCCGCCCATTGCCCTTCATAAATCGGATTGCCTTTAAGCACAAATTCTCCGGAAGTCGACGTAATAAACATCGTCTGCTGCATGACTCCTTCGGCGGTCCGCTCGAACGAAACAAGTTCGCCCAGATGAAACCGGTCAAGCATGTTCTGGATTTGCCCTGTAGCGATACTGCCTACTGGATTCGTTGAAAAAAATATCCGGGTAGTCACCCTGTCCCTCCTTCTCCCTGCACGGCCCATTGCACCTGCAAGGAATTATTCGCTTGCGCCGCTGCCCCATTTTTCGCCCCATCTCCGCATTTCGGAAACGATGGTTTTAAAATCCCTTCCTTTATCGGTCAAGGAATATTCCACGGTCACGGGTACGGTGGGAAGCACGGTCCGCTTCACGATTTGATTTTCTTCCAAATGGCGCAGCGTATCCCGCAAAGATTTGGTGCTGATCTGCTTCAAAGATTTTCGCAGCTGGTTAAAACGCTGAACGTCATGGCAAAACAATTGACCCAAAACCAAAAAAGACCACTTCCCTCCCAACACCTCTATGGCCTGCTGGATGTTATAAAGACACTGTTCTTCTTCCGTATGGATGTCCATGCTTTTCTCCTATAAAAAAGATAGTAAGTTTACTTTCTGAAATTATATTTAAAAATATTGCCTTCTTTAAATCATATTTCATTGCCATTACACTATCAACAGCGGATTATCGCTAAGACACAATGTGCTAGGAGGAAAATGAATGTCTTCACCAGTGATTTTGGTCATGGGGGCCACGGGACAACAAGGAGGCGCGGTTGCCCGACAGTTGGCGGCAAACGGATGGAAGGTTCGGGCATTGGTGCGGGATCCCAAGCACCCGGCTTCGGAATCGCTCACGAAGCTGGGGATCGAAACCGTGAAAGGGGATTTGGATGACCCGGATACATTGGTAAAAGCCATGGACGGCGTCTATGGGGTTTTCAGCGTTCAAGCGCTGGATTTGGACCATCCCGAAAAGGAAGAACTTCAGGGGAAACGCGTAGCCGAATGCGCCAAGGCAGCGGGAGTATCGCATTTGGTTTACAGCTCGGCCGCAGGTGCCGATCGGAATACCGGGATCACCTCGTTTGAAAACAAGGGAAGAATTGAGCGGTATATCCGTAAGCTGCAGTTGCCGGCAACGATCCTTCGCCCGGTGATGTTCATGGAAAACTTTAAATTTACGCTCCAAAAGGCAGATGGCCAAATTCTTCTTCCTTATAAAGGGGAACCCGATACCAAAGTGCAAATGATTGCCGTTCAAGATATCGGCGGATTTGCGCGGAAAGCTTTCGAGCAGCCGGATCGGTTTATCGGACAATCGCTCGAAATCGCCGGCGACGAACTGACGGTCCGACAGCTTGCTGAGTGTATAAGCCGTTTTTTCGGCGTCGCTGCGGTTTATCCGTTATCGGCTCCTGAACCGAAACATGAACATGACGGAATCAAAGCAACCCAATTTTTTATCAGGGAAGGTTACAAGACGGATCTGGAATATCTCCGTCAGCTCCATCCCGAGCTCTTAAGATTTGCAGATTGGCTGCCGCAATCGAACATATCCTTTTGAATTCGCCCGTTCATCCACCGGCTGTCTCATCAACGGAGTCGTCGGTGGCTCCCCCAAGAAACTCCTCGAACTCCTTCAACGTATCAAATCGGTTGATCACGACCCCTTCGTTCGTCAAGCAGGCGGCGAATGCGGTTTCCAGTCGCTCGACGGCCGCTAGAAGCGGGGTTAAGTCGTGCGGATCGAGCAGAGCGGCAAGATTCGGCAACCCAATGCTATTGTAGAGTTCCTGATAATGCCGGGCAGCATCGGCAATTCCGGGCCAGCGCCCTTTTTCCGCATAAAAAAGAAACCGGGATATCTCATCCTGCACGCCGATGGACCCAAAAAATGCCGTATCATAATCATTTCTTTCGCAAGCGGTTTTCAGTTTATCGAAAATCCCTTTGAACTCTTCATAAATGCCTTTTACTCGTTCCGGATAAGACGGTCCGTCGGTATATGACTCTTTTTCCTGGTTCAAAATTTGCATTATACCCTTCAGAAGCCGATCGCATGCGCCATAAATTTTCTCATAGGAGTCGGAACGCATGATCGCTTTCATATCTTCTTCAAAGTGAGGAGGTTTAACCTGAAACTCCCTGATTTGGTTCGTGTTTTTGCCCCATCCCTTCGCAAGGTACGTCCGGTTGATGGCCGCAAGCGCGTAAATGGCGTTCGTCAAAATGCCGTGCGATTCGGTGCGGATGGAATCAAGTCCTTCCGAGGTGCAGGACTGGTTCAGGTTATACCAATGAATTAGAGCGTCGCGAATATAGGTTTCGCTCTGTTCCGCCAATTTCAGCCCGTGCCGGGGCATCGTGCGGATCTTGTCCTTTAAATCGTTAAACCGGATCAAATCTTCATCCGATCGGCAGTATAACAGCTTGCTGTCGGCGATAATCGACGTATTCGGTTCTTGGTATGAAGCCATCCTTTCGGCGCGATCCCAGCTGATCGGCCAAAAATCGAAGCCGATGTCCCGCAAAATAAATTGAATGCTTGCTTGATATCCGGCCGGCGTAGCAGGGATGAAAAAGAAATCCAGATCGGATCTTGCAGTCGCGGCACCTTGCGCATATGATCCGTAATACGCGACGATTGCAATGTCTTCCGGAAAATTCCGCCTGATATGATGGATTAGCGCTTCGGCCACATCCATTACGTTAAGCATGATATAACCCCCTTCTTTGCTCATAAAGCCATCATACCAAAAAATCCCTATGAAAATTGGGGGAAATTAAATATAAAAAAAGCAGCCCATTTTCATGAGCTGCTTGTTGGCCTTTTACGGAATCATGGCGATGACTTCGATTTCCACGAGTCCGTCCTTCGGCAATTTGGCGACCTGTACCGCGCTGCGGGCTGGGAACGGCTGCGCGAAATAGCTTGCATAAATTTCGTTCACTTTCGCAAAATCGTTCATGTCGTTCAGGAAAACCGTCGTTTTGACCACATGGGACAAATCCGTGCCTGCCGCTTCCAGAATCGCTTTCGCGTTTTTCAAGGATTGATGGGTTTGCTCTTCGACCGTTGCCGGCATTTCGCCTGTCGCGGGATCGATGCCAAGTTGTCCGGAAGCAAACAGCAGGTTCCCCATGCGAACGGCCTGCGAATATGGACCGATCGCTCCTGGGGCATTTGAGGTTGCGATGGGTTGAATCGTTGGTTGTGTCATAATCATGGCTCCTTAGTCCGTATTGTAGTGAAATCAGGCTTGAATGAAATATTGTTCGACCGAGGTGATAACGCGTACGCCCCATACATGCCGCTTCAATGGCTGAAAAAAGGAACTCGCGCAGCGTTAACAGCGGAACAAAGGTCAACAACTTGTCATTTATAATAATATTTTATTATTATGATATGAAATTATCAAGTATCATTTGTACCATTTTAAAGCAGCTTCATGCCGATTTTATTCCTTAAGAGCTGTTTTATAGGAATTTGCGGAAGGCGGAGGCCGCCCTTCGCCCTGCCGGCGGGAGAATAGGCTGACATGCTTCACCGAGCAGCGTTTCGGACGAGATCCGGTTAGCGCCGTACGGCGTCGCCGTTCTCCGGGAAAACATATATAAACCTAAAAAAAACAAACCTGGAAGCGGTATGAGGTACCACTCCCGGGTTTGTTTTCTATGTTATATGATCCATTATTTATATTGCGGCATGCGTGAAAATTTCCCGGGTTAAAGGCAGCTTATGGATCGTGCGCAGGAAGCTGACCATCTGGCTTCCCGAATGCATGATGACGGAATGGGTCTCGGCTTTTTGATTCGGCATGTAGCGAACACCGCTCAGGAAGTCTCCCCCCGTAATGCCGGTGGCAACGAAAATGACGTGATCCGTGCCGACCAGGTCATCCATGCCAAGCAGCTGCCGCGGATCGGCCAATCCCATTTTTTGCACGCGCTCGGCTTCTTCGGGACCGTCCGGCAGCAGCCGGCCTTGCATTTCCCCTCCCAAGCTTTTCAGCGCCGCTGCCGCCAGCACGCCTTCGGGGGCGCCTCCGGAACCGATATACATATCCACTTCGCTGTCGGTGGCGGCTTCGATCGCGCCCATCACGTCCCCGTGCTTCAACAGCTTGATGCGTACTCCCGCTTTCCGGAGCGCGCCGATCAAATCCCGGTGACGCTCGCGATCAAGAATCGAAACGGTCATCTCGGACATGGATTTGTTTAACGCTGCGGATGCTTTTTTCAGCGTCGTTTCGATCGGATCGTTTAACGACAGATGACCTGCCAGCTGCGGGCCTACCGCCAATTTTTCCATATATATGTCCGGTGCGTGCAGCAGATTGCCTTCCGGGGCCGCGGCAAGGACCGAGATCGCGTCATTCAAACCGTTTGCGACCGTTTCGGTCCCTTCGATCGGATCGACCGCGATGTCGATTTTCGGTCCCCGCCGGTTCCCAACCGTTTCACCGATGTACAACATGGGGGCTTCGTCCATTTCTCCTTCTCCGATGACGACGGTGCCATCAATAGCCACGGAGTTCAGATGGCTCCGGATCGCCGTGGTTGCGGCCTCATCGGCGCTGTTTTTGTCTCCTCTACCTGTCCAGCGGGCAGCCTCGAGCGCGGCTTTTTCGGTGATGCGGACGAGCTCCAAAGCTATTTGATGTTCCATTTTGTTTTCCCTCCATCATCCATTTTTCGTGTCTGCGAACATTTTTAGTATCTTAAATTAAAAATATTGCATAATAAGTCCTGCCGTCTCCTCGATCGCTTTATCCGTAACGTCGATGACCGGGCACCCTAATGTGTCGAACAGTGACTGCGCGTATTTCAGTTCGGCCTGAACGCGTTCCAAGGATGCATAATGGGCTTCCAGCGGAAGGCCAAGCGATTTGAGCCGCTCGGAGCGGATTTTGACCAGCTGCTCCGCATCGATGGTTAACCCGAAAATTTTGCCGTTTGTGACCTCGCGCAACTGCGCCGGAGGAGTCAATTCCGGAACGACGGGATAATTGACGACCTTTTTTCCTTTATGGGCCAAAAAAATCGACAGCGGCGTCTTCGAAACCCGGGATATGCCCAGCAGAATAATGTCGGCTTTCAGGATCGCTCCGACATCTTTGCCGTCATCGTTGTTGACCGCGAACTCCACGGCTTCGATGCGGCGGAAATAATCTTCGTCCAACCGGTGAAGGAGCCCGGGAAGCCGTTTCGGCGTATCGTTGAACGTATCGATCACAGCCTGCATCATCGGCCCCATAATATCGACGGTACGGACATTGAGCCGAATCGATTCCTCCTTGATGGCTTCTCTAAGCTCCGGCTGAACGATCGTGTAAATGACGAGTCCTCCGCGCTCGGCCACATTCTCCATCAACCGGGTGATTTCATCTTCATGCCGTACATTCATGATTCGTTTGATTTCCGTGTTGGCCAGCTCAAACTGCCGAAGGGTGGCCATCGCCACCGCCTCAGCGGTTTCCCCGATCGCATCCGAGCATATGGCTATAACACGGGTTGACGCCTGTTTCATCCCATTCCTCCCATTATTCCGGTGCTAATGTCTCAAGCATCTTTCGTATGATATTCGTTTTGGAAATCCGTCCAACCACGTGAACCTCTCCGTCGATGCCGGACTCCGCCGGAACGACGACCGGCAGGCTGTCGATCTGATGCGCAATGATTTTACGTGCGGCGTCAAGAACGGTATCTTCCGGAGATACGGTGACCACATTGGCTCTCCGGGTCATGATAAAGCTGACGGGCATGGCGGCCGCTGCGGCATTGCCGAGCGTTACCTTAAGCATATCTTTACGGGAGACGATGCCTACAAGCTTGCCGTCCTCGTCGGTGACGATGAGGTGACCCACATTTTCGAGAAACAGCGTTACCGCCGCATCGTGTATGGTCGTCGTTTCCCTGACGATAACCGGAACGCCGTGAATATCGCCAACTTTCAAATCCAAGAGCGAGGCCTTGTTTTCTTCGGCCGCCGTTTTTTTCGTTCCCGGAAAATACCCGACCTTCGGTTTGGCGGCGATATAATCGAGACAGACCAGGATCGACAAATCCGAACGGATCGTAGGCCTGGTTAAATTGAGCATTTCGGCGATCTGCTCGCTTGTCACGGGCGCGTGTTTTTTTACGATATCGAGAATTTCCTGTTGCCGCGGGGTCAGTTTAATAATGGTTGCCTCCTCTCTCTGGCGATAAATGTCTGTTTGTATAATACGTCATATAAATAAAATAATCAATAATTAATACGTCCTAATTCGATTTCGGACACCCTGATTAGGTTATATATCATGCAAAATAGCAGAAGTTGAATGTCTGATTCATATTCAGATTCATATTCAGGATGTTTACCCGTTCGATGGTTCATGAATAATATTATCGATTAAGCACACCATAATAACACATTCTTGGCAGTAAACTTCCGCTTATTCTGCCGCAATTCGAAACGATCACCTTCGTTTTGCATACGCATTCCGATATAATGTTCCAATGCCGAAAGGGGAGAAAGGAATCCGATGATGTACACCGTGCTGGCCGTACTGGCCGTCATCGTCTGCGCAGTTTCGTTATATATGTCCATCTCCATCATGCGCAAACAACAACACCATGAACGGGATCAGATCCATCCAACGATTGCCAGGCACCCGCTTCTTGCCAATCCCATTGTCATCTTATATTTGGCCGTCCCCGTGCTGATCGTCTTAGGCGCGTTAGTCTGGTGGTATTTTGAGATCAAGGGCTTAACTTAATTCGTCAGGAGTGTTTGATGTGGACAAAAGAAAATATTACGTATCGGTACAATCCCGGACGATCATGGAATCCGAAGGGGACTCTTCCTATGAATTCGTCATCGAAGCGACGCCGGAGGAAATTACGGAGCTTCGCGGACTTTTCGATTCCATGAGCCACTTCGACATGGAAACCTACTACCGCATGCATTATCCGGGCATCCCCGAGCATTATGACCGCGATAACGATTATTTCGAGCGCGACCTGAAGGATATTTATCAATTGCTGCATCGTCTGGGGACGCAGGAAACCAAAAACCATATTGCGTCGATGAACGTGCTCGAAGAGCGGCTTTAACCCGCGAAACCGCATGATGCAAAAGACAGCCCGCCGATGGCTTCAGACATGCAAAAAAGCTCTGCTTTCGTTCCCGGATCGGGAAGAAAACAGAGCTTTTTGATGTCCTATTTCATGAATTAGGACGTCCTTATGAATTGGAGTCGACGCCCGCCGGCTGCCATTTCTGCATAAAATCGTTCAGCTCGATCACCTGTCCGCCGTTCAAACGGGATTCTTCCGCGGCAAAAGCGATCATATGGCTGCGGACGGAAACGGATGCCGACGTTAATCCTTCCTTGCTGCCCGCATTCCGAACCTGATCGATGAAGCTCCGCACGATGCCGCTGTCGCCGCCGCCATGTCCGCTCGTTTGCACCGGAATTTCGATGGTCGTCTTTTGATGGGTAAGAAAATCGTACAACGTGATTTTGTCTTCTTCCCCGCGCAGCTCGCCTTGCGTGCCCATGATTTGAATGCGCCGTTCCTGCTCGAACGTGAATCCGCACATGCTGAACATCGCCGTGGCGCCGCCTTCAAACTCCAAATTGACGACCTGGTGATCGACGACGTTGTTGTCGCTTCGGAACACGCAGCGGCCGTAGTCCGTTTCCTGCAACCCTTTGACGATGCTTTCCCTCGTCAGTTCAGGCGTAAAATGCCTTGCCCACCCGCGGAATTCGTCGCTTAAATAAAACCGCGGCGCGGAGTAAGCGCAGTTGGGTTCGACGGAACAGGTCAAGCAGCGGTCGGCCGATCCTTCCGGGGCGCTGCCTTCATGGAAATATTTCAAGGAACCGAAGGAGCTGACCCGTACGCAAGGACGGTCCATAAGCCAAGAGAGAACGTCCATGTCATGGCATGATTTCTGCAGAATCATCGGGCTCGATTTATCGGAATTGTTCCAATTGCCCCGGACGAAGCTGTGGGCGATATGCCAATACCCGACGTTTTCGTTTAATTGGATGGAGACGATTTCCCCGATCCGCCCTTCGTCGATCACTTTTTTGATCGTGCTCCAAAACGGCGTGTAACGCAGCACGTGGCAGATCGTCAGCAAACGGCCTTGCTCGCTCGCCATTCGCTCCATATCCAAGCACTCCTCCGGCGAAGGCGACATCGGTTTTTCCAACAGAACGTGATACTTCTGTTTTAATGCTTGCATCGTAGGCCCATGATGCATCCGGTCCTGCGTGCAAATGATGGCGATGTCGGCCAAACGCGGCTCTTTCAGCAGCAGCTCCCATGATTCGTAACACCGCTCCGGCGGAATGCCGTGTGCTTCGGCGAATTTGGCCCTTCTTACCGGGTCGGCCTCGGCCACGGCAACGACGTCAAGCTCATGCGGATAATCCAATGCGTACCGGGCATACGCTCCTCCCCGTGCTCCCGCTCCAACCAATACGGCTGTCAGTTTGTTCATGTTTGTTCTCCCCTACCCTTGATATGATGGAAATCCTTACAGGGTGCCTTCGGTAGAATTCGAGACTCCTGCGTATACGGATTTGCTAACGTTGTGCTGTTTTTTATTTGGCGTAACGCTCGGATGCCGATTGATAAATCGCCACGTAACGGTCGACGCCCATTTTTTTCAATGCCGCGACATACTGATCCCAGTTATCGAACGACTCGTTGCCGGTAATGAATTTATCCCGCATTTCGTTGACGTAGGTTTCGATGTCCGTCTGAATCGTCGTCAGCTCGCTTTGCTCCTCCTGCGTGAAGTTGAACGGCGGCCAGACTTGATCTTGCGGCAGCACGAAGGGCTCGGCTTTTTTGGCGTTTTCGACCGAAGTCGGCAGGCCTTCCGCCCCTTTGAAAAACTTCTGTTTGACGAACCCGGGATAATATCCGCCCGGCCAGATCAAATATTGCCCTACCGCTTGGTCCAGGTTCAGCCCTTTCGGGTTGTTTTTGATTTCGTCCGTATAATCGACGTTGCCGTTTGCGTCCTCGGTATACGTTTCATCCTTCCAGCCCATGAAAAACAGCTTGATGCCCTCATCGCTGTAGAAATAGTCCATCCATCTCATCATGGCTTCCGGATGTTTCGCCTTGTCGGTCAGCACGAACATGCCGATGTTGCCGAGCGGCGAACCGTATGCGTTATACTGCCGGTCGCCATGAGGCCCCTTCAGAACGGACAGGCCGACATACCCTTTTTGGTTGTAGATCGCAACCGGATCCACGCTATCGGATACGCCGAGAAGCCCTTGCATGCCTTTGGCATCGACCTCGGTACTCTTGACCGAGACGATATCCTGTTCGAGCAGCCCGTCTTTATACAGCTTGTTCACGAACTGGAGCAGCTCTTTGTAACGGTCGTCGGTTGGAATGAACCGGATCTTACCGGTTTCCGGATCCGTGTCGACGTTGATGTTCGAGGTGCCGTGATTGTTGAGCCCGAAAGAGCCGCGCAAGTAATTGACGATGCCGGCCGTGCCGACCGCGCCCCAGGCAATTTCGTCCTTTTGGCCGTTGCCGTTCGGATCCTTTTCCTTAAACGCCTTCAGCATGGCGTAAAAATCGTCCAGCGTCTCCGGCTGCTTCAAGCCGAGCGTATCCAGCCACTCCTGCTTCACCCACGGCGTACCGTACAACACCGATTTGAACTCGGGGTCATAAATGGTCGGCAGCCCGTAAATGTTCCCGTCCGGCATCGTGATGCCCTTGGCGATGATCGGATATTTTTCCATGACGGCTTTGAAATTGGGGGCATATTTGTCGATCAGATCATTTAAAGGTATAAAAGCGCCCTGTTTGCCGTATTTCAGCAAATCCGATCTCGAAAACGCCGAAGCGTAAAACATTTCGGGATAGTCGTTGCCGGCGAGAAGCAAATTCCGCTTTTCCTTCAGCGTTTCGGTATGGACCGTCTCCCACTGGACGCGGATGTTCGTCTTTTGCTCGTAGTCCTTCCACAGCCTGATGTTGTTCCAATCCGCGTTCGCGAAAAATTTGGCGGCAAACCCTTTTACCGTGATGCTTTCATTGACGATCGGGAAGCCTGTCTGGTTGACTTGGGCCTCATCCGCGTCCTTGGCTTTTCCGCCGCCGGCATCTCCCGATTTGCCCGAGCTGCATCCCGCAAGCAACGCGACGGAAACCAGGCAGGCGAGCAGCATGTTCCCCCTTTTGCTTCTGTTCATCTTATTCCTTCCTCCCTTTGCCTCAACTTTTATCCAATCAAGGGTTTACCCTTTGATGGCACCGATCATGACGCCTTTCACGAAATATCTTTGCAGGAACGGATACAGGATGAGCACCGGTATGTTGGCGACGACGAGCACGGCATATTTGATGCCTTCCACTTCGCGCTGCTGCTTGATCGCGGACTCGGTGGACATTTTGACCATGTCGCTCGTTTGGCCTTGAATAAGAATTTCGCGCAGAATCAGCTGGAGCGGGAATTTTTCCTTATCCGACAGATAGAGCAGCGCGCTGAAAAATGCGTTCCAGTGGCCGACGGCGTAAAACAGGATCATGACGGCGATGATCGGCATCGACAACGGCAAAATGATGCGGGTCAAAATCTGGATGTTCGAACACCCGTCGATCGTTGCCGCCTCCTGCAGCTCGTAAGGAATGGACTGCTGGAAGAAGGTGCGCATGATGATGATGTTCCAGATGGAAACGGCGTTCGGAATGACCATGACCCAAAAGGTGTTCAGCATGCCCAGGTCTTTGATCAGCAGGTAGGTCGGAATCAGTCCGCCGCCGAAAAACATCGTAAATACGAACAGCGCCATCACGGCGTTTTTGCCCACAAAATCTTTGCGCGAAAGCGGATAGGCCCCCAAAACGGTCATCACGAGATTGATCAAAGTCCCGATGGTGGTGTACAGCAGCGTGTTGGAGTAACCGGACAAAATGTCCTGATTCTGAAAAATTTTCGAATAAGAGTTCAGGTTGAAGCCCTCCGGCCACAGCAGCATTTCCCCGCGTAAAACGGTTTGCGGATCGCTGAAGGAGGCGCTGAGGACAAAAATGAGCGGGTACAGCACGATGACGGCAACCAGGCTAAGAATGACGTAAACGATCATATTGAATGCGCGGTCTCCGCGGGATTCCAATAACATGCCGTTTCCTCCTTACCATAGGCTCGTTTCGCCCATCCGTTTGGTTACCCAGTTCACGGTGATGAGCAGAATGAAGTTCACGACGGAATTAAACAATCCGATCGCTGCGGAGAAGCTGTATTCGGCGCCCTGAATCCCGGCCCGGTACACGTAGGTCGCGATGATGTCCGAGGTTTCCATGTTGAGGTTGTTTTGCATCAAGAGCACCTTTTCGAAGCCGATGCCCATGATGCTGCCGATGTTCAGGATGAGCAAAATGACGATCGTCGGACGGATGCCCGGCAAATTGATATGCCAGATCCGCCGCAGCCTGCCGGCACCGTCGACGCGCGCCGCTTCATGCAGCTGGTGGTCGACGCCGGCGAGAGCCGCCAAATAAATGATCGAACTCCAGCCCATCGTTTGCCACACGTCCGACAGGACGTACAACGTTTTGAACCATCCCGGCTCCGCCATAAAATCGATCGGGCGTCCGCCGAAAGCGGTAATCAGATGGTTGACCATGCCGTAACGCGGAGACAGGAAAATCATCATCATGCCGACGACGACGACCGTGGATAAAAAATGCGGCGCGTAGGTAACGGTTTGCACGAATTTTTTGAATTTGGCCGACTTGGCTTCATTCATTAGCAGCGCGAGCAGGATCGGGATCGGAAAACCCAAGGCAAGGCTGTACAGCCCGAGCCCCAACGTGTTTTTAATCAAGCGCCAGAAAAAGTAACTGTGGAAAAAACGCTCGAAATGCTCCGTTCCCACCCACGGACTGCCGGTGATTCCTTTCGTGGCGATAAAATCCTTGAACGCGATCTGGATGCCGTACATCGGCACGTAGTGAAATAAAACGTAATACGCGACGACCGGCAAAATGAGCAAATACAGCTGCCAGTTGCGCGCGATCCGGCTCCATTTCAGCCTGGGTTCCTTTTTCGTACCCGGTACCGCGCCTGTCACGGCAGACATTTTGGCGTTGGCCATATGGCTCCCCCCTTGGTATAGACTTGGATACGGCGGTCACATTCCGGGCGACAGTACGTTTAAGGCATTCATCATGTTCCTCCTTCCAACGTTAAGGCAGATGTAGTCGTGGAACCTGGATGCATTTGCTATGTAAAGGGTAAAACAGCAAGGTTATCGAGTGCTTTTGGCGGATACAACATCAAATTTGGAGCATTTTTGGATTAATTTGAAGTGGTTCATCCGGAAAGACGAGTTTAACAAACAACACATAACATCATGAAACAACCCTATTTATAACCAAATGTAAGCGCAATCAATTATGTGTAAAAAAACATCCTCTGAACTCAAAGGAATGCAAATTTGGATTTTTTGTGAACCTGTTTTGATTTTTTTCATCATAATACAGGCTGATTTGGATTGTCAAACCTTATTTTTGGATATTGTTGGCGCAATATTTGGATTTAGATGTATAAAAAGGGCACAAAAAAACCTGACACGGCATTCGTATCAGGGTCATGCTTGGTGAATCGGAGCGGGAACGGCTTTATTCCTCCGGTCGTCGGACGAAATTCGAAGATTCACGGATCATGAGCCGGCAGGGCAAAAGGATTTTCGGCAGCGCCGGGTAATCGCCGTCCAAATAATCCATCATGAATTGGGCCGCCGCTTTTCCGATTTCGTATTTAGGGACATGGACGGAGGTCAGAGGCGGATTCGTGTACTGGGCAAACGAGATGTCGTCCATTCCGACAAAAGCGATGTCCTGGGGAATCCGCGCTTTTTGCTCCACGACGGCGCGCATCGCCGGGATGGCCAGCATGTCGCTCGCGCAAAACATGGCCGTCGGCCATTCGCCTTTCGGGCGGTTGACGAGCAGGTCGGTGAGCATGCTGTAACTTAAATCCACGTTCCAGTTGGTGTTGATGATCCAATCCTCCGGCATGGAAAGGCCGGCTTCCATCATCGCGAATTTATATCCGATAAAACGTTCGTCGTTGTCCATTTTCCTCGAATAAGCCGGACCTCCGATGAAGCCGATGCGGCGGTGTCCTTGGTCGATGAGGTGGCGGACCGCGGTTCTTGCCGAAAAAATGCGGTCGCAATCGACGACCGGCACCGTCAAGCGTTCATCGTTTAAGCTCACGCCCAGTACGGCCACCTTTTCTCTTTCGAGCTGTTCGATGAGCGCCTGGTCGTACCAGCTGATGATGACAACGCCCCGGATGCTATTTTCCTTTACGAGGATTCGGATCTGCTCCGCATCGCTTACTTCGTCCAGCGTCCGTACGATCGCCGGGGGATGGCCGAGCTCGTTCATCCGGTCATGGAATCCGGCGAGCACCTCGCTGAAATACGGATGGTTTTCGATCAGCGGCTGCGGCACGACGCAGGCGATCCGTTTATCGGAAACGCTTCCCTGCTTGCCGGAGTCAAGCTCTTCCTGTAGCGGGTATCCGAGCTCCTGGGCTGCTTCGCGGATTTTTCGCTTGGTTTCTTCGTTGACCGGCCTGCTGGTGTCGTTGCTGATGGCGCGGGATACCGTCGAAATGGAGACGCCGACGCGTTCCGCGATATCTTTTAGTTTCGCCAAAGCTCCCCTCTCCTCTCTCTTATCTTTTTGGAGCCAAAAAATCCTCTCGTTAGATCATATCATAATCCGCTTTGCGGAAAGATGCAAAATTCGATCGAAAAAACGGTTTTCGTAACCGTATGTAAACAGGCTCATTTTTCAGTTTGACTGACCGCCTCCCTTAAAAAACAAAAAAAACCGCAGTGGCCACAAACCGCTGCAGGTTTTTTTATTGGTGCAAACGCCGATCGGCGGATGATTTATAAATCCATGATCTTATTCTTCGAATTCGACGTTGTGATACACGTGCTGCACGTCATCCAAATCTTCAAGCGCATCGATCATTTTTTCGAATTGCGGCAGAACGTCTGCCGGAAGCGTCAAATGGTTTTGTGCCAGCATCGTGATTTCGGCAACGGTAAACTCCGTAATGCCCGCAGCCTGGAATGCCCCTTGTACCGCCTGGAATTGGTCCGGCTCGGCGTATACGATCACCGCTTCGTCTTCTTGCACGATATCGCGCACGTCGACGTCCGCTTCCATCAGCAGCTCAAGCACTTCCTCTTCCGTTTTGCCATCGACGCCGATCACGGCCGTTTGATCGAACATATACGCAACGGAGCCGCTCACGCCGAGGTTGCCGCCGTTTTTGCTGAATGCGGCACGGACTTCGGAAGCCGTGCGGTTGACGTTGTTGGTCAAAGCGTCGACGATGACCATCGAACCGTTCGGTCCGAAGCCCTCGTAACGAAGCTCGTCATAGACTTCATCGGAGTTTCCTCTTGCCTTTTCCAGCGCGCGGTCGATAATGGCTTTCGGCACATTATACGTTTTGGCGCGTTCCAAAACGACCTTCAGCGCGCGGTTGGATTCGGGATCCGGTTCGCCCTGCTTGGCGACGACGTAAATCTCGCGCCCGAATTTGGCGTATATACGGCTTGTATTTGCGTCTTTCGAAGCTTTCTTTTCTTTGATATTATTCCACTTACGACCCATGCTTTTCCGCTCTCTTTCGCTATTGATTCTGACTTCGGTCTAATAAATACACTGATATATTATAGCTTGAATTCGGCGGATGAACAAGTTTTACCCATGATGCAGCACTAATATCGCAAGAGAACGGGCATGGAAACGGGATTGTCGAAGCGAATGTCGATTCCTGCTTTTTGCTGCAACATCCCCATGAGTAAGTTGCTTCATTGGCCATTGAGCAATACTAGTTTACATAACATATTTGCGGTTAACTTATAGTGATGACACCATAACGTTTATTAAGAAATTATATCGTGATCAACTGTTGGAATCGTCAAAATGTATAGGAAATCGTAGTTTTATATCATTGTAGATCCCCAAAATATGGTTTATTTTAATAGTACAAATACTATTTATTGGCAATTATAACTTTAACCGCGTTAATAATTCGATATTATGATATTTTCGGTCCCGCCTTATTTCTCTCGCGAATCGTGACGGTTTTTCAATCATTCGGTAAGTTCTCGCCATCTTCAAAATGTAACCGCTTTAATTAATCGGTATAGACTCATTTATTGAGTTTATATACATTCGACATCCATGTTGGCGCTGTCCGTATTTCTCTTCATTCATGACAAGGGGGTGTTGCGACTCACCAACGGTTTCAAGTTATTTTTTTTAATGTTGGTTTGCTGCTTGCGTTCGAAAAAAATTTGAGAGGAGAATTTCAATGACAACGCTTCGTTTGCCGAACCACAGGTTTATGAAATGGCTGCTTGCCGGAGGGATGCTATTCGTAATGACCGCCCTCATGCTTCTGATCGCCGACCGCGCTTCCGCCCACGGTTATGTAGAATCTCCTGCCAGCCGTGCTTATCTTTGCAAAACGGGGGCAAATACCAATTGCGGGGCGATTCAGTACGAGCCTCAAAGCCTTGAAGCAAAAAAAGGATTTCCCGAGGCGGGACCTGCAGACGGCAAAATCGCCAGCGCGAACGGCGCTTTTCCGGAATTGGACCAACAGTCCGCCACGCGCTGGACGAAAGTTAGCATGACCCCGGGCACTAAAACGTTCACTTGGAATTTGTCGGCCCGACATGCCACGACAAGCTGGAAATATTACATTACGAAACAAAACTGGAATCCAAACGCCACGTTGACTCGCGATTCCTTCGACCTGACTCCGTTCTGCTCCGTTGGCTACGGCGGCAAACAGCCTCCGGGCTCCTATTCGGATACGTGTACGGTGCCGAACAGAACCGGTTACCAAGTCATTCTCGCGGTGTGGGAAATCGCGGACACGGCCAACGCGTTCTACAACGTCATTGACGTAGACTTTGGCGGCGGAGGTAATCCTGCTGATACGACGCCTCCAAGCGCGCCTTCCAATCTCGCCGTTTCCAACATTTCCAGCTCGGGCGCCACGCTTGCCTGGGGAGCCGCATCCGATAACGTCGGCGTAACGGGCTACAAAGTTTACAACGGTTCCACGTTGGTGACGACAACAAACGCTTCCGCTACGAGCTATAACGTTACGGGACTTGCGCCTAACACCTCTTATACATTCACCGTTAAAGCCGTGGATGCCGCAGGCAACGAATCCGCTGCCAGCAATCCGGTAACGTTCACGACATCCGCTCTCCCTCCGGCCGATACGCAAGCCCCGACAGCGCCTACCGGCCTTCAGGTGAACGGAACGCCGACTTCCTCTTCGGTGTCCTTGTCCTGGAATGCGGCAACCGATAACGTCGGCGTAACCGGATATCGTATTTACAAAGGGACTGCCCTTGCCGGATCCGTTTCCGGAACGACGCTGAACTACACCGTTACCGGTCTGAATCCGGACACCGCGTATACGTTCACCGTTCGGGCGATAGATGCCGCAGGCAACGAATCCGCGAGCAGCAATGCCGTAACGGCGACGACCGCTCAAGGACCGGCAGTCGCACCCTGGGCTCCAAACGTGGCTTATACGCCAGGAACCCTCGTGACTTACAATGGTCAGACGTATGAATGCCGTCAAGCGCACACGTCGCTCGTTGGATGGGAGCCAACGAACGTCCCGGCGCTCTGGCTTCTGAAATAACCAGAGGTCAAAAAACTGGAGATTTCTACTTCACTCTCGTAAAAACTTCCGTATAGTGATAGATATGCCGCCTGCTAGATGATATGACTCACTTAGAAAGTTTTTCATTGCATAGGAAGTTTTGCGGTTCGATGAAAATAAGGAAGAAGCTGCGTTTTCTCAGTAACTTGGACTGAGAAGCGCAGCTTCTTTCACATTTTTGGCTCTGCATTCCTATACGCAGGATCGCTCATGATGCGGACAAGTTCGGGCTGTTCGGTTTTTCCTTCGGGAGATACCGTCCGGCAATGGCTACGGCCAGGCATAACGCGCAGCAGATCCCGAACAGGATCCGGATGGAAACTCCATGGCTCTCCTGAACCTGTGCATGACTTCCCATGGTGCCTACAAACACCGTAGCCAATCCGATGCCGACGATTTGGCCGAGATAGCGGACAAGCGCCAGCAGGCTGCCGGCGAGGCTGCTTTTTTCGGCCGGTGCTGCGCTCATGACTTCGGCGTTGTTCGTGGCATGAAACAATCCCGTGCCGATGCCGAAAACGGCCAAATGCAGACCGATGCTCCATGCCGGAACCGTCGGCAAGAACATGACGGATAACATGGATGCGGAGCACAACGCCGCTCCGGCAAGGATCGGAAAACTTCCGCCGTAACGGTCCCTGAACCAGCCGGCAAAAGGAGCCACGACACCCATGACAAGTGGCTGCAGCATCAAAAGCGCGCCGGTGGCCGAAGCGGAGAAGCCGATCTCGCTTTGCAAATAAAACGTAACCGGGATGAGCGTCGCCGTTTGCGCCAAGTTTATGATGAACGAAGACGTATTCCCCAGCCATACCTTCCTGTGTCTGAACAATTCGCGATCGATGATGCCGTAGTCGATTTTTTGCGCTTGGAAGACTAGGGCGCATAACAGAAGAATACCGAGTGCTCCCTCCAGCCATATATTCAGGGCGTCTGCGCCATCCTTGGCGCCTTCGGCCGCCAGCATCAGCAAGCAAACCCCGCCTCCTAGCAGAAAGGTTCCGACGTAGTCGAACGGGCTTTTGCCGGCGGCGTCCCCGCCGCGGGGAAACCAGCGAAAACCGAGCCAGCACGCCGCGGCCGAAATCGGCACGTTGATCCAAAACAGCCATGTCCAGTCCACCACTTCCAGCAGCAGTCCGCCGAGGGCGGGGCCGGCCAACGTTCCCGCGGAGATTACGATGGCATTGTATCCGAGCGCTCTCCCCCGTTCATGGTCGGGAAACGCATGCCTTACCATCGCTTGACTGTTGGCCATGATCATGGTTGCGCCGATCCCTTGAAGGCATCTGGAAAGCAAAAGAAGCATAAAGCTATGAGACACAGCGATGCAAAACGATCCGACCCCGAATATCAGGAACCCGTAACTATACACCTTCCTTCGTTCCATGCGGTCCGACATTTTCCCAAAGAAGGGGAGCAATACGACCATGGTGAGCAGATATGCCGTCGCCACCCATTGGATCTGCGCAAGCGTTACCGAGAATTGCCGCGCCATCAACGGCAGCGATACGTTCACGATGCCTACATCGAGGGTCGATATCAAGGTTCCCATATTCACGACCTGCAATATTCCCCATTTATTTCGTAGACCGGACATCGATTCATTCCTTTCGAAGTGAATTGGCATGAAGTACAATGGTAGTAAGCAAGGAAAAAGGAAGATATTTCATGCTTGCCCCTATTTTACTTTCCTGCTCCCTGCTTGAAAAGCCGTCATTTTCCGGCCATGGCCGGGCACTGACTGCGTTTGCGTCCTATTTTGCATCCTATTGACGATAAAGGAGGACTTAGGTATGGAACCGTTTTCGAGTGATTTGCTGAAGGGGAAAGTCGTGTTGGTTACAGGGGGCGGAACCGGGCTTGGCCGCGCCATGGGCGAAAAGTTTGCAAAGCTCGGAGCCAGGCTGGCGATCGCCGGCCGCCGGGAAGAGGTGTTGAAGGAAACGGCTGCCGGGCTGAAAGCTAACGGGTTTGATGTTTTTTACAAGTCCTGCGATGTTCGGGATCCCGCCCAAATCAGCACGTTGATGGACGCCGTCGAGGAGCGCTTCGGAGGACTGGACGTCCTTGTCAATAACGCTGCCGGCAATTTTATCAGCCCGACGGAGCGCCTGTCTCCGCGTGCCGTCGACGCGGTGCTGGGCATCGTGCTTCACGGTACCTTCTATGCGACGCTTGAAGCAGGAAAACGCTGGATTGAGAGCAACCGTGCGGGCACCATGCTGAACATCGTTACGACGTATGCCACGAGCGGTTCCGGCTATGTCGTGCCTTCGGCGGCCGCCAAAGCCGGTGTGCTGGCGATCACCCGCTCTCTGGCCGTCGAATGGGCCAAATACGGCATCAGGCAGGTCGCAATCGCTCCGGGACCTTTTCCGACGGAAGGGGCATGGTCGCGGCTTTCCCCTACGCCTGAGCTGGAAGCGAAAATGCTGGACAGGGTCCCTCTAGGACGAGTGGGAAATCCGGAAGAACTCGCGAATCTGGCCGCGTTCCTGATATCCGATTATGCCGGGTATATCAACGGGGAAGTGATCACGATCGATGGCGGGGAATGGCTGCAGGGAGCCGGACAGTTCAACGACCTTCGACAAGTAACGGAGGAGCAGTGGGACGTACTGGCCCAACTGACCCGGAAAGGAAAATAAGATGCGTACGACCGAACAGATGATGGATCTCATTTTGCATGTCGCCAATCAGGATGAACGGGTCCGTGCCGTTTGCATGAACGGTTCGCGCACCAATCCGAATGCCCCGGCCGATCCGTTCCAGGATTACGACATCGTGTATCTCGTCACCGAACTGGATTCCTTTGTTCGCAATCCCGGATGGGTGGATGTATTCGGGGAGCGGATCATTATGCAAACGCCGGAAAAGATGACCATGTTTCCGCCCGGGCTCGGCGGAAGGTTCACTTATTTGATGCTTTTTCAGGATGGAAACCGCATTGATCTCACCCTGGTTCCCATCCATGAACAGGAAACATATCTTCAGGAGGATAAACTGACCGTTGTTTTGCTCGACAAAGACCGTTCTTTGCCGCAGCTTCAGCCGCCTAGCGATGAAGATTACCGGGTAAAGCCGCCGTCGCGCGAGTTTTTCGCCGACTGCTGCAACGAGTTTTGGTGGGTATCCACTTATGTCGCCAAAGGGCTGTGGAGACAAGAAATGCTGTATGCCCAGGACCATTTGCATCAAATCGTTCGTCCTATGCTGATGAAAATGCTCGAATGGCAGGCCGGAATCCGGACGGATTTCTTAATCAGCATTGGCAAAAACGGCAAATATCTCGAAAAATACATGTCCAAACAAAGCTGGGACGAACTGATGTCTACATATGCCAGCAGAAATGAAGAAGAAACCTGGAACGCGCTGTTTACGATGTGCCGGTTGTTCCGCGATAGCGCGCTTTTCGTATCCGACCATTTTGGATTCGAATATCCTGAACGGGACGATCGGCTTGTGACCGCCTATTTGGAACGCGTCCGCACGCTGCCGTCCGATGCGGTCGAAATTTATTAATTCATATCGTTATTTATATAATATTGTCGGTATTTATCACATTAACGATTAATGTCATGAATAATAATTCGACAACGGTAAAAGCCCAATTTTCTGAGAAAACCTCAAGAAATTGGGCTTGTTTTGATGGCTATTTTTAATACTGTTTCAGAACCTCTTGGAGCTTCAGCGCCAATCCCAGCTTGCCGTCAATCTTCAGCGAGCCGGTCATGAACGCCATCGTTGCATTCAAATCGTCCGCGAGCAATTTCCGGAAATTTTTCTCCGATAGCGTCAATGTGCAATCCGCCGTTTCCGTCGCCTCGTCCAGCACCTTTACTTTAGCGTTGTCGAAAGCGACCTGGATCGGGGCGGCGTCGCCAATGTTGAACTGATATACCGCGTAAAGCGATGCGATCGGCTCCGGCTTAGCGTTCATCCGGTCCGCGAGCAACCGCAGCTCCTCTCTTATAGCCATACGATGCCTCCTCACTTTCAATGGTTCGCAGAAATCGGTTTTTCGAGTACCCGAAAGGTTCCCGTGCCGAATGCAAGCAGATCGCCGTTTTCTTTGCGCGCGAACGCTTGAGCGGTGATCAGTTTGCGCGAGCTGTGGATCAATTCCGCCGTGACAAGCACCCTTCCTTCGGACGTCGGCGCGACATAGTTCATGTTCAAACCGACGGTGACGACGTTTGCTTCCGGCCGTGCAAGCATCACGATGATTCCCATGGCGGAATCGATGGCCGATGCGTGCATCCCTCCATGCAAAATCCCGATCAGGTTCAGGTGATGCGGCTCGATCTCGAAGGCCACGACAACTTTCTTTTCGCTCACGTCAACGATTTTGCAGCCGATAAAATCCCAGAACGTATCTTTTGCCGCACGCTCCATACGTTCCAGATCGGGAAGTTTACCGCCGGATGCATGCTCCATGTGCCATACCTCCCTTGCTGTTCAAATTTGGGGCCTCTTTGGTGGTTAGTCCTTTTGGACCTTTCTTACAAAGTTACAAGTCCACCCGGGATTGGTTGACGAGTTTTTCGTTTTCCTCTTCAATCAGCTTGCGGCGAAGCACTTTGCCCACCAGCGTCTTGGGCAGGGAGTCGCGGAATTCATAGATTTTCGGAACTTTATAGACCGCTAGACGTTCCTTGCACCAGCTTTTCAGCTCCTTTTCCGTCACGTTCGAACCTTTGCGCAGCACGATGTAAGCCTTTACATTTTCGCCCCGGTACGGGTCCTTCACGCCGGCGACGACGGCCTCCTCCACGTCGGGATGCTCAAACAGCACTTCCTCCACCTCGCGGGGATAAATGTTGTATCCGCCAGCGATGATCATGTCTTTGCGCCGGTCGAGAATATAAAAGTAACCTTCTTCATCCATGCGCGCCAAATCGCCGGTATACAGCCATCCGTCGCGCAGCGTGCGCTCGGTCTCCTCCGGCCGGTTCCAGTAGCCTTTCATGACTTGGGGACCTTTGACCACTAGCTCGCCGATTTCGCCGACCGGCATTTCTTCGCCCGTCTCGGGATGTACGATTTTCGCCAGCGTATCCGGGAAAGGAATGCCGATGGAGCCGTTCTTCCGTTTTTCCCATATGTTGTTGGCATGCGTGACCGGGGAAGCCTCGGTCAGACCGTAACCTTCGATCAGTTTGCCGCCGGTAATCCGCTCGAACCGCTCCTGCACTTCAAGCGGCAACGGCGCGGCTCCGCTGACGCAAATTTGGATCGATGAAAGATCGAACCGGCCGACCTCGGGATGATGGATTACCGCGATATACATCGTCGGCGCCCCCGGGAAAATGGTCGGTTTTTTCTTGTGGATCGTCTTCAGGACATCATCGATTTGAAAACGCGGGATTAAGATCAGCGTACCGGCAATATACATGGCTTGGTTAAGCAGCACGGTCAAGCCGAAGACGTGAAAAAAAGGCAGCGCGGCAAGGTATTTTTCCTGGGCCATTTGGGTGCGGTATGACCACAGCTGCGCCTGGATCGTATTGGATACGAGGTTCATATGCGTCAGCATGACGCCTTTGGCAAATCCGGTCGTCCCCCCGGTATATTGAATCAAAGCCAGGTCATGCTCCGGATCAACGGGAACTTCTACCGGCGTTTCAACGGAGTTTTTCAAAAGCGAAACGAACGATAATATGTGCTCGTTGTATTCGACGTTGGCAGCCATCCCGTCTTTTTTGGCCTTGATGGGATACAGCACGTTTTTCGGAAAAGGCAGGTAGTCCTTCATCGAAGTTACGATGGTATATTGCAGCGGTTTGCGCTCCATCGCTTTATGGACGCGCTCGACCAGCGCATCCATCGTGACGATGATGTTGGCGCCGGAATCCGTCAGCTGATGCTCGATCTCTCGCGGGACATACAGCGGATTCGTCATGACCGCAATACCGCCGACAAGGAGTGTGCCGTAATAGGCAATCACTCCCTGCGGACAGTTGGGCAGCATAATTGCGATCCGGTCCCCTTTGCGAACGCCCAGACGCTGCAGGGCGTTCGCAAACCGGTAAACCGATTGAAGCAAGCTTGCATATGTCATTTTCTTCCCTAGAAAATCAAGAGCGATTTGCTGGGGATAGGCTGCGGCTGAATCGACCAAAAACTTGGCAAGGTTTTGTTTCGGATAATCGTAACTGTGCGGGACCTCTTCAGGATATTGATCCAACCATGGATTATTTGTCATCCAGGTCACCCCATCTCACGTAATTGAGGTTTTGCCATAATCAGACAACGCGAAATTCGTATTAAGAAAAAACGTTGACCGCTGTGCTCTCACTGCAGACAGACTGGTTCAGCTGATTTTGGCGAGCACGGGATGCTTATGCCGAGAAGGATTATTCTCTTCTCATCCATTTACAACACATAGGATCCGGCGTCGATCACCCGTTCGGCGATTTCGCGTTTGATGCCGATCGAATCAATCGGCGATTTGCGAACCAGTTTCTTCAGCACGGACAGCTGCGTGCGCAGCGTGTCTCCGGATTCCATCGCCGCGAGCACCTCTTTCGCCCATTGCTCGATTTTCGCAAATTCGTCGTGGATGAAGACCGTCGTCATCCGGATCGCCAGCTGCGCTTTGTCCTCGCCCGAACGATCGATCATCTTCTGGGTGCGGAGCAGCGCGCTTTCCATCGCAAACACCGAAATCATGATATCCGCCAGGTTGCTCAAAATTTCCTGCTGTTCCTCCAGCTTCAATTGATATTTTTGAACGGCTTGCGCGCCGCACATCAGGAAGATCTTTTTGGACATTTTCAGCAAATGAGCTTCCTGTTCGAGCGTGCCGTCAAAAATCTGGTTCGGGATCGGTTCCATCAGCTCATTTTGCAGCGCCATCGCTTTTTGCATGAGCGGCAGCTGGCCTTTCATCGCTTTTTTCACCAATGCGCCGGGGATGAGCAGACGGTTGATTTCGTTCGTGCCTTCGAAAATTCGGTTAATGCGCGAATCGCGATAGTTGCGCTCCACCCGGTATTCTTGGGTAAAACCGTAGCCGCCGTGGATTTGCACGCCTTCATCGACGATAAAATCAAGCACTTCGGATCCGAATACTTTGTTGATGGAGCATTCCAGCTGGTATTCGGCAATGGCCTTGGCGGATTGATAACCGACCTCCGGGCTTGCGTGGTCCACTTCGGCCAAACCCACGTCGAACAGACCTGCCGTCCGGTAAACCATGCTTTCGAGTACAAAAGCTTTGGTGTTCATGTCGGCGAGTTTTTTGCCGATCAGCGGGAAGGAGGAAATTTTGCGTCCGAACTGGGTCCGTTCATTGGCATATTCGGCGGCGAGCTCGATCGTGTCTTTCGCTGCGCCGACGCACCCTGCAGCCAGTTTGAAACGTCCGATGTTCAAAATGTTGAATGCGATCAGATGGCCTTTGCCGACTTCCCAGAGCAGGTTTTCGGCAGGGACCTTCACATCCTCCAAAATGAGCTGGCAGGTCGAAGAGCCTTTAATCCCCATCTTTTTCTCTTCGGGGCCGATACTGACGCCTTCCATCGTGCGTTCGACGATGAACGTGCTGAAATCCTTGCCGTCCACTTTGGCGTAGACGATAAAGATGTCCGCAAATCCGGCATTCGTAATAAACTGCTTCGTGCCGTTCAATACATAATATTCGCCGTCCTCCGATAATGTGGCAGTCGTCTTGGCTCCGAGCGCGTCCGAACCGGAAGACGGTTCCGTCAGGCAGTAAGCGGCAATCTTTTCGCCGGTGGCGAGAAGCGGCAAATATTTTTGCTTTTGCTCCTCCGTGCCGAAGTAGACGATCGGCAGCGTGCCGATGCCGACGTGCGCGCCGATCGAAAGGGCAAAGGCAGAGGCTTTCGTCAGCTTTTCGTTGATCAGGGTCGAGCTGACCTTATCCAGGCCGAGCCCCCCGTAAGCTTCGGGCACATCCGCGCCCAAAAGGCCGAGCTCGCCGGCCACCCGCATTTTTTCCACCGTCAGCTCATAATTGAGCTTTTCGATTTCCTCGTCGCGGGGAATGATCTCGCCTTCCACGAAATCGGCCGTCGTCTGCGCAATCATGCGATGCTCTTCGGTAAAATCCTCCGGGGTAACGACTTGGTTGAAATCGGTATCTTCAATGATAAAACTGCCGCCAACCACTTTATTCATCGTCGTGCTCATGCGCTTTCCTCTCCTTTATTATCATTATTCGGGATGGACTTCAAAAACGCCTGCGGCGCCCATGCCGCCGCCGATACACATCGATACGACGCCGTATCCCCCGCCCCTGCGGCGAAGCTCGCTGATCAGCGTCGTCGTCAGCTTCGTCCCGGTGCACCCGAGCGGGTGGCCCAGCGCGATGGCGCCGCCGTTGACGTTCACCTTCTCCTCGTCGATGCCCAGCTCGCGGATAATGTGCACGCATTGGGAAGCAAAAGCTTCATTGATTTCAAAGAGTGTTACGTCGTCTTGCGTAATGCCTGCCATGCGGAGCGCCTTCGGGATCGCTTTGACCGGGCCGACGCCCATTATTTCCGGCTCGACGCCGCTGAGGGCAAAGGAGCGGAAAGTCGCCAGCGGTTTGAGTCCCAGCGCGTCCGCTTTCTCCCGGCTCATGACGACGACGGCGGCGGCCCCGTCGCTTGTTTGCGAAGCATTGCCCGCAGTGACGGTGCCGTTCAATTTAAACGAAGGCTTGAGTTTGCCAAGAACTTCGGGGGTCGTGTCGGGACGCACGCCTTCATCCGTGTCGAACGTAAAGGAACGGGTCTGGACTTTTCCTTTCTCATCGACGTGTTTCAGCTCAACCTGAATCGGGATGATTTCATCCCGGAATTTCCCTTCCGCGATCGCCTTGGCTGCCTTTGCATGCGATCTGGCGGCAAAGCGGTCCTGATCTTCGCGGGAAATTCCGAACCGTTCGGCCACTTCCTCGGCGGTATGCCCCATCCCCATGTATACCTCAGGCATGTCGGCCACCAGCTTCGGATTCGGCGACACTTTGAATCCCGTCATCGGCACATGGCTCATGCTTTCCACGCCGCCCGCGATCAGCACATCCGCAGACCCGAGCATAATCCGCTCCGCCGCAAAAGCGATCGCCTGCAGCCCCGAGGAGCAGAAACGGTTAATGGTCAGGGCGGGCACCGTCACCGGAAAACCGGCATAAAGCGACATGATACGGGCAAAATTCAAGCCCTGTTCCCCTTCCGGCATGGCGCAGCCGATAATGATGTCCTCGACGTCTTCCTTAAGCAGCCCCGGTGCGCGGTCAACGACCGCCTCCAACACGGCTTTTCCGAGATCATCCGCCCGGGTCTGGGCCAGGCTGCCTTTTTTGGCTTTTCCGACGGCGGTGCGGGCCATCGATACGATTACTGCTTCTTTCATTTGGATTCACCCTCCCCTGGGATGTTAGTTGCGCAGCGCTTTGCCTTTGGTCAGCATGTGGTGCATCCGCTGCTGGGTTTTCGGTTCGCCGCACAGGCTGAGGAACGCTTCGCGCTCCAGGTCAAGCATGTACTGCTCGGTGACGAGCGAACCGGCCGGAACGTCGCCGCCAGCCAGCACATGGGCCAGCTTTTTAGCGATCAACAGATCGTGGTCGCTGATATATCCGCCGCGTTTCATCTCGATCGCTCCGAGCTGCAGCACCGCTTTGCCTTCCGAACCGACGACACGGATTTTTTCTTCCGGAATCGGCTTATAGTCCGTATTCGCAAGTCCGAGCACCGATTGCTTCGCTTCGTAGATCGCAAAGTCCTGATTGACGACGATCCGGTCGGTCGGGCGCAAATAACCGAGCCTTTTCGCATCATGCCCGCTGCTGGACACGGTGGCCATGCCGACAGTCTGGAACGCGTGATTGATGAACGGCTGCACATCGACGCCTTCGACGCCGGCATGTTGGCTGGCGCGCAGCGCAAGCTCCTTGCATCCGCCTCCCGCAGGGATCAGGCCGACGCCGACTTCCACGAGTCCGTAATAGGTTTCGGCGGAAGCCACCACCTGGTCGGCCGGCATGCAGGCTTCGACGCCGCCGCCCAGGCACATCCGGTGCGGAGCGGCCACGACCGGTTTTTCGAAGCGTTTGACTTTGTACATCGTGTTTTGGAATAGATGGATAATGTCGTTGATTTCATCCCATTCTTCGTCCTGGGCTTCCATCAAGAGGAGCATGATGTTCGCGCCGACGCAGAAATTGCGGCCTTGGTTGGCGATGACCATGCCCTTGTAGTTGTTGCGGACCTCTTCAAGGCTTTGGGTGATCATGCTTAGAATGTCCTCGCCGATGGCATTGTTCGGCGAATGGAATTCGAGGCAGGCCACGTCGTCTCCGATATCGATCAGGCTGGCGCCGCTGTTGGCTTTGATCACTTTGTTCTGCTCTTTCAACCGGCGCAGGTTGATGATTTCGGGCGCAAACTCGATTTCTTCATACCGGGAGGAGCCGATGCGGACGGAATACAGCTTTCCTTCCTCCTGCTTGTAAAAAGAGGTGTGCCCCGCCGCGATCCACTCCTTCACCCAGGCCGGAACGGAAACGCCTTCCGCCTCCATCCGTTCCACCGACCGGACGAGTCCGATCGCATCCCAGGTTTCGAACGGTCCGAGCTCCCATGAAAATCCCCATTTCATCGCGTCGTCGATTTCCTGCACGGAGTCCGCGATTTCGCCGACCTTTTCCGCGGAATAAACCAGCACTTGCTTCAGAATGTTCCAAGCCAGATCGGAATAGCGGTCTTTGGCCGACAGCAGCGCTTTGGTCTTCTCCTTGGCGCCCTTTGCGAGCTTGGCGGCTTCCAGCGAGGCTCCTTTGGGTTTCGTCTGCGGCGCGTATTCCATCGTCTTCAGATCCAGGGCGAGAATTTCGCTGCCGCCGGCCCCTTTTTTCTTCAAATAAAAGCCCTGCCCGGATTTTTCGCCGAGCCAGCCCTTTTCGACCAGGCTCTTCATGACGGCGGGGACGTCAAAGATTTCTTTTTCCTTTTCGTCCGTTACGTTGTCATAGACGTTGTTCGCGACATGCACGAACGTATCCAGACCGACCAGATCCAGCGTGCGGAAGGTAGCGCTTTTCGGACGCCCCATCGCCGGGCCGGTGACGGCATCGACCTCTTCCACGGTAAAACCGTTGTCTGTCATTTCCTTCAGCGTCACAAGCAGCCCATAGGTTCCGATGCGGTTGGCGATAAAGTTCGGCGTATCTTTGGCGAGCACGACGCCTTTGCCGAGCACCTTTTCGCAAAATCCCTTCATAAAGTCCACAAGCGCCGGATCCGTTTGCTCGCCGGGGATGATTTCCAGCAGCTTCATGTATCTTGGCGGATTGAAGAAGTGCGTTCCCATAAAATGCTTCTTGAACGCTTCGCTCCGGTCCGCCGCCATTGCGTTGATCGAGATGCCGGAAGTATTGGAGCTGACGATGATGCCCGGCTTCCACACGCTTTCGATTTTTTCAAGCAATCCCTTTTTCACTTCCAGATTTTCGACCACGACCTCGATGATCCAATCGACCTCGGCAAGCCGGGACAGATGGTCGTCCAGGTTGCCCGGCGTGATGCGTTCGGCGAACGCAGGGTCGTAAAGTGGAGTTGGCTTCGTCTTGGCCAGCTTCGCGATCGCCGAAGCCGCAAGCCGGTTTCGAACCGACGGATGTTCCAGGGTCAATCCTTTGGCGGTCTCTTCTTCGGTCAACTGCCGCGGAACGATATCCAGCAATAAGCACGGGATGCCGACGTTGGCCAGATGTGCCGCGATGCCGGAACCCATGATTCCCGAGCCGATGACGGCTGCTTTGCGAATGGCTTTGTTCATTGTGCGCTTGCCTCCATTTCTAGTCCTTTATTGTGAGCGGGATGGCCGCCGAATACGGAAAGTTCCAATATTTCCGCGACATCCTTCGCTTTCACACGCTCTTCGACTTCCTTCGCTTTGGTCCCGTCCTCCATCATCGTCAGGCAGTAAGGGCACGCGCTGCTGATGATGCCCGGGTTCGTTTCGAGCGCCTGCTCCGTCCGCGCCAAGTTGACGCGTTTGCCGGAGGTCTCCTCCATCCACATCATCCCGCCGCCGGCGCCGCAGCACATCGCGTTTTCGCGGGTGCGCTTCATTTCGACGAGCTCGACGCCCGGAATCGCCCGGAGCACGTCGCGGGGCTGGTCGTAAACGTCGTTGTAGCGCCCGAGGTAACAGGAGTCGTGATACACGATGCGCTCCTTGACCTCATGTTTCGGCTTCAGCTTGCCTTGGCGGATCAATTGATCCAGAAGCTGCGTATGGTGAAGCACCTCCACGCCTTCCAGCCCGAATTCCGGGTATTCGTTTTTGAAGGTGTTGAAGGTGTGCGGGCACGCGGTCACGATTTTTTGGACGCCGTATTTTTCGAACGTCGCGATATTTTCCATGCAAAGCTGCTGAAAAAGCATTTCATTGCCCATGCGGCGCGGCGTGTCGCCCGAATTTTTCTCCTCGTTGCCGAGGATGGCGTAATTGACGCCCGCTTCATTCAGCAGCCGGACGAAAGCTCTGGACACTTTTCGGCTGCGGAGATCATAAGACCCCATGGAACCGACGAAAAACAAATATTCGAAACCGGGGTTATCCTTGACGGTAGGCACCTTTATGCCTTCCACTTCCCCGCTCCAGTTGGCGCGGTCGTTGCGATTGAGCCCCCACGGATTGCTTTGCCTCTCGATATTCTGCAGCGCGCGTTGGCCTTCGGTCGGCATGCTGCCTTCCATCAGCACCAGATGTCTGCGCAAATCGATGATTTTGTCCACATGCTCGTTGCCGACGGGACATTGGTCTTCGCAGTTGCGGCACGTCGTGCACGACCAGATTTCTTCTTCCGTCATGACGTCGCCGATCAGGTTCAAGTCCTTCGGATCTTTGGCTTGATGCGTCCAAGTCGATTTTTGCCAGGCCAGGGTCGGACGGATATCCGTGATCTCGGCGCCGTCAAATTCGGGTTCTCCGCAAGAGGCAGACAACGCGTGTGCACCGATGGTCGAAAAAGCGAATTCGGGCACGTAAGGCGATTTTCCGGTAATGGCAGTCCCTTTTTCCGTTAAATGGTCGCGCAGCTTGACGATCAGATGCATCGGGGACAGCGCTTTGCCGGTATTGGATGCCGGGCAGACGCTCGTGCAGCGGCCGCATTCAACGCAAGCGTAAAAGTCGATCATCTGCTTTTGCGTGAAATCTTCGATTTTGCCGACGCCGAAGCTTTCCGCTTCTTCGTCTTCCAGATCGAGCTTGCTGAGTTTGCCGACCGGCTCGGAGCGGCCGAGATAAATGTTGACCGGTGCGGACATCAAATGAAAATGTTTGGATTGCGGCACATAAACAAGGAATGCGAGCAAAATGAGCAGATGCGCCCACCAGCATGCGTAGAATAGGATTTGGGCAGCCGACGTGGATAGTCCGCCGAAAAGCGCTGCCAGCAGCGAAGATATGGGCGCGTATCCCGAGGGCTCCTGTTCAAGCCATACTCTTTCGAAACCCAGGGAAAAAACGACCGACAACATGAGGAAGAAAATAAAGAAGATGACGATGCTCGGCTTCCAGCCTTTTTTGAGTCGCGGCAGCTTCTCGCCGTACCGGCGGTAAGCCGCGTAACCGATGGCCGCCAAAATGAGGATGACGGTTATCTCCTGCAGCAGCCCGAACACGTCGTAAGCCGGCAGCGGCAGATGGCCTCCGCCTGTCAAACCTTTGACGATCAAATCCAGGGCGCCGAATTGAAGAATGATGAAGCCGTAAAAGACGACGACGTGCATGATGCCGCTTTTCATGTCTTTAAACAGCTTCTTCTGCCCGAATACCTGCGACAGGAATTCGCCCCATTTTCCTTCGCGCTGCTTGCGAAAGTCGGACGGCTTGCCGAGCTTCACGTACAGGATCCGGTGGTATACCGCTTTGTAAAAGAGGTAGATGCCGTAACCTGCCGCAGCGAGAAACAAGATCAAATTGACCATTTGCCACATCATTCGCGGTTCCTCCCTTTATTGATATAAAAGGCATTAAATAACTTATTTACTATAGATAGCGGTTACAAAATGTGACATTGCCGAAACATGGCAGTAACGGTTGCGACGTAAATGAAGGCTTTCCCTTAACCAACCTGCCGCAAAACCTTTACAACAAATCTTGTCTTAAACGATTGACAACTGGCATCCTTTACCATTAAGATTAAGAAAAATGAATGAGCATTCATTCAGTTAATTGAATTCTATCACTGGGGTGGCCTGATGACAAGTAGAAAATTGGAAAAATATGAGTTAATTTTGGACGCGGCTTTAAAGGTCATTGCGGAGAACGGTTTTCACGGCTCCCAAATTTCCAAGATCGCAAAGGAGGCTGGTGTCGCGGACGGTACGATATATCTATATTTTAAAAACAAGGAAGATATCCTTATTTCCCTGTTTCAGGAACGCCTCGGCAACCTGGTCGGGATGTTCCACAGCAGCATCAAGGAATCGACTACGGCGGAGGACGCGCTACGCAAGGTGTGCGAAATCCATTTTAACGAACTCGAAAATAACGTGAACCTCGCCTATGTCACCCAAATCGAGCTGAGACAAAGCTCCCTTGAGCTGCGCAAGGCCATCGGACTTGTCGTCAAGCCCTACATTCAGCTCATCGAGCATATTGTGGAAAGAGGCATGGCGGAGGGAGCCTTCCGCAAGGACCTCGACGCGAAGCTGACGCGGCTGCTGATCTTCGGCGCCATGGACGAAGTCGTCACCTCCTGGCTGATCTCGGGACGGAAATACTCCCTCTCCGCCCAGGTCGACAAGACGGTTGAGTTTTTTCTGAGAGGACTAAAATCATTCGGCGGCGTTTAACGCCTGCCAATTTAAAATGAGAGGAGTTTGCCGCATGAATATCTTTGTACTGCTGAAACAGACCTTTGATACGGAGGAACGTATCGTCATTCAAAATGGGGAAATTTCCGACGACGGCGTGAAGTACGTCATCAATCCTTACGATGAATATGCCGTTGAGGAAGCGCTGCTGCAAAGGGATCAACACGGAGGAACGGTAACCGTGGTCGGCGTCGGGCCCGACCGGACGGCCGAGGCGCTGCGAACGGCGCTGGCGATGGGAGCGGACGAAGCGGTGTTGATCGGAAACGACGGCTTGGAGACGGATGAATATACGGTTTCCCGCCTCCTTGCGGCTTACCTGGAAAAACAGTCTGTGGACCTGATTCTTGGAGGCAACTTCTCGGTCGACAGCGGTGGCGGACAGGTCGCGGTCCGGCTGGCCGAGCTGCTTGGCCTTCCGCATACCTCCTCCATCACCAAATTGTCCATCGACGGGCAGAAGGCGGCCGTGGAGCGCGATGCCGAAGGCGACACGGAAACGCTGGAAGTCGCTCTTCCCGCCGTGTTTACGGCCCAGCAAGGGCTCAATGATCCGCGTTACCCTTCCCTGCCGGGCATCATGAAAGCCAAAAAGAAGCCATTCCATCATATCACGCCTGCCGAGCTGGGGATCACGGACGAGGCGGCGGCAAAAACGAAACGCGTCTCCCTTTCCCTGCCGCCGCAGCGCCAAGCCGGACGGATTCTCCAAGGCGATTACGCCCAGCAGGCGGCCGAACTGGTCAATCTGCTGCGCACCGAAGCCAAGCTGATCTAAGGCTGTTGGCGAGCAAAAAAACTGCCCAATTGGGGCAATAAGCATTTGCTGTATGGTTTTAACCGTTAAAGGAGGAATCTGATATGGGTAAAACGTATATCGTGGTAGCCGAGGTTCGCGGGGGCAGCCTGCGCCAAGTTTCGCTGGAAGCGCTTCAAGCTGTATCCGCCGCCAAGCAGGAAGGGGACGACGTCGCGTCCGTCCTCATTGGATCGCAAATAACAACGCTTGCGTCGGAGCTGGCAAATTACGTGGAAGGTCATGTCTATTCCGTCGATCATCCCGATCTTGAAATTTATAATCCGGAAAGTTATCTGGACGTGATGAAGACCGTTTTTGAACGCGCGAAGCCGGATGCGGTCGTTTTAGGGCATACCGCGCTCGGACGCGATCTGGCTCCAGCCATTGCGGCGCATCTGGGCGCAGGGCAAATCTCCGACGTGACCGCCATCGAAAAAAACGGCGACGACGTCTTGTTCACCCGGCCGATTTACGCAGGCAAAGCTTTCGAGCAGCGGCAATTTACGGGCGGTCCGCAGGTCGTTACGATCCGTCCGAACAATTTCAGCCCGGCTGTGCCCGCGTCCTCGCCCGCTGAAATCGTCGAATTGGATTATGCGCCGTCCGGTTCCCTCCGCTCCATCGTCAAGGATATCGTCCGCAAAACCTCGGGCAAAGTCGATCTGACCGAAGCCAAAATCGTCGTTTCCGGCGGCCGCGGCGTCAAAAGCGCGGAAGGCTTCAAGCCGCTGGAAGAACTGGCCGAGGTATTGCACGGCGCCGTCGGCGCCTCCCGTGCCGCATGCGATGCCGGATACTGCGACTATTCGATGCAAATCGGCCAGACCGGCAAAGTGGTGACGCCCGAAATCTACATCGCCTGCGGCATCAGCGGCGCGATTCAGCATTTGGCCGGCATGAGCCAGTCCCGGATCATCATCGCGATCAACAAAGATCCGGAAGCGCCGATCTTCAAGATCGCGGATTACGGCATCGTCGGCGATCTGTTCGAGGTTGTGCCGCTGCTTACCCAAGAGTTCCGCAAGGTGCTGGTTTAATCCGAATATTCGCGAAAAAGCATGGAAACGGGTTCGTTGAAAGACGGACCGTTCCCATGTTTTTTTACTGCCCGTCTATAACGATCCCGCAGCAACAAAATCAGCCTCCCCTGCGTCTACGGATAGAGAAAAGCAGGCGTAAAGCGAGGTGAAAAAACCATGAAAAATACGTCTCTGCTCCTTTTGTCAATCATCATCGCTTCGGCCGTGCTGGCAAGCTGCCATGTGATTTCAAAAGGAACCGCCCTCCCTACGGCCCCCTCGACGCCCAAACAGGAGTTACCGTCTTCCAATGGGTTACCGTCTTCCAATGGCATCGCCGCAGGCCGTTTGGAAGGAAAGATCAAGATCGGCGTGGCAGGATCAAGCGTCAAAGCGACGTACACCTTCCACAACCAAACGGAACGTCGCTTGCACATCGTAGGCGGCGCAAAATATACGCTTTGGAAAGACGACGCCCTCGTGGAAAAAGGCGCGGTTCCGATCAAGGACTACATCGATCTCGCGCAAGGAGAAGCTTATACGGACGCCAAAACGTTCAAAAATCTAAAATCGGGAACGTATTCGCTTCGGGTGGAATGGAGTGACGCGACCGCCGTCGCAACGTTCACTTTGAAATGATGATGAATATGATTGAACCTAACGAAAAACAACCGGGTTGGCCGTTCGGCCAGCACCGGTTGTTTGTTTTTAAACCTCTTGATAGGCAAACACGAATTTTTCGATCACCTTCGCGACGCCGTCGTTCATGTTGGAGTCCGTCACGTAATCGGCGGCTTCCTTGATTTCGTCCCGGGCGTTGCCCATGGCGACGCCGAGGCCGGCAAAACGGATCATCGGCAGATCGTTCGAGCTGTCGCCCATGGCGATCACTTCCTCCTGCTTGATGCCCAGGCGGCCGATCAGTTGATGCAGGCTCGTCCCCTTATCGACGCCCGCTTCGGTGAATTCCAGGAAAAACGGCTTGGAGCGCATGACGCTGAGTTCGCCGGCCAATTGCCGCTGCAATTTTTTCTCCGCTTCCGCCACCTTGCCGGGATCTCCGACCATCAACGTTTTGACGACCGGCTCTTGAACGGTTTCCACGAAGCTTGCCGTTTCTTGAATACGCATCCCGGTCAGGCCGGATTCGATCTCGACGTATTCGTTGCTTTGCTCCGTGATGATATGATCCTTGCCGTAAGTCAAGATGGACAGCCCTTCTTCTTGGCTGATGCGGTACAGTCTTTGTACCGTTTCGACGGACAATGTGCTGCTGAAAATCTCTTCTTCCGTCCGGCAATCGGTAATTTTTGCGCCGTTAAACGATAAAATGTAGCTCCCGAACTTCTCCAGCTCGAGCTCCTTGGCGATCGGCTTCATCCCGAAAGTCGGACGCCCGGATGCCAGCACCACTTTTACCCCTTCTTTCTGCGCGGCCATCAACGCCTCCTTCGTGCGGGGCGAAATGGTCAGGTCGTCGCGGAGGAGCGTATCGTCCAGGTCCAAAACGATCATTTTGTATTTCATGTTGGCAACATCCTTTTTATATGTGATAGATCGAAAGATTCGAAACCATTCCTCTACTATATCACGATTTATTCGTAAGCATAAGGCGTCGTTTTCGGGTCCATTTGTGCAATTCCGTGCCGACCGCCCCTACGAAATTGAATATTCTTTGAACTTTTATGGTTCGCGTCTTCAAAAAATCATATTTTGGGGGTTGCAGAATTTTTGAAAGTTGCTTACAATTCAACTATATCAATTCGCTTGATATCAAAAATCACGAACACAAGATATTGTACTGAACCAAGTTCATCTTTGTGTCGACTTTAGGAGGAAGAAACAACATGAACGTATTAGTCGTAAAAGCCAACAACCGTCCGGCGTCCGATGCCGTTTCCAGTAAAATGTACGAAACATTCATGGAAGCCGTCAAAGGCGCAGAGAACCTGAATGTAACGACATACGACGTATATGAAGAAGATACGCCTTACTTTGGACAAGACCTGTTCAATGCCTTCGGTAAAATGCAAAACGGCGGAGCATTGACCGACCTCGAACAACGCCTCGTGGCTGCCAAACAAAAAGCGATGGACGCTTTGACGGCTGCTGACGTCGTCGTGTTCGCATTCCCTCTGTGGAACCTGACGATCCCTGCCAAATTGCAAACATTCATCGATTATGTCTACGCTGCAGGTTTCGCATTTAAATATGACGCGGAAGGCAACATGATTTCGTTGATGCCGGACAAAAAAGCGATCTTCCTGAACGCTCGCGGCGGCGTTTATTCCACGCCGGAAACCGCGCCGATGGAAATGGCCGTCAACTACATGCGCAACGTTTTCGGCGGCATATTCGGCATGACCATTCTCGACGAAGTCGTGATCGAAGGCCACAACGCGATGCCGGATAAAGCAAGCGAAATCATCGAAGCCGGCCTGAACAAAGTGAAGGAAGTTGCCAATAAATTGGTGCTTCAACACGCTTAATCGGGCTTCCCGATCGAATCGGCTTTTCAGGAAACACCTTTACGGTCCTCCGTTCGCGGCGCACCTTAAAGGTGTTTCTTTCTTTTGCCGAAGTCGTGCCGATAGGCGAAAAACCTTATCGGCGGTTCATGCCGATCGGTCGGGACTTCCGTTATGGCGCGGACGTATCCACAAAGCCATAGATTGTGCTATAATATACCGGTGCGATTCAATCGCGCACAAAACAGAAGAAAATCCGGCTGCGGTCATACACCGCCCGGGAGAGGTTCGCGAACTCCCTCTATAAAAAACTAAGGTCGCCCGTCGGGTTTATTTCCGTCTGGGCTTGTTTTTTACGGTCAGTTCAAGAACCCTCTCTCTTCGAAGGTAGAAGCGTTTTATCCGCGCTTGTACGACAAATTTTGAAGATGGAGAGGTTTTTTTATGCTCAAAAACGAAAAAGCGGTCGTCGTCTTCAGCGGCGGCCAAGACAGCACCACCTGCCTGTTTTGGGCCATGAAGCAGTTTGCGGAGGTAGAAACGGTCACGTTCGACTACGGCCAGCGGCATCGCCTGGAGATCGAATGCGCGCAAGAGATCGCCAAAGAACTCGGCGTTAAAAACACCGTTTTGGATATGAGTCTGCTCAATCAGCTCGCCCCGAACGCCCTTACCCGCAGCGATATCGAAATTACGCAGGAAGACGGCGAGCTGCCGAGCACCTTCGTCGAAGGACGAAATCATCTGTTCCTCAGCTTTGCGGCCGTGCTGGCCAAGGTGTCCGGCGCCAGACATCTGGTGACCGGCGTTTGCGAAACGGATTTCAGCGGATATCCGGACTGCCGGGACTCTTTCGTCAAGTCGCTGAACGTGACCTTGAATTTGGCGATGGATTATAATTTCGTGATCCACACGCCGCTGATGTGGCTGGATAAAGCCGAAACGTGGGCCATGGCGGACGATCTCGGCGCATTCGATTTTGTTCGCGAGCGGACGCTGACCTGCTACAACGGCGTTATCGGCGACGGTTGCGGCGAATGCCCTTCCTGCCAGCTGCGGCGCAAAGGTCTGGAACTATATCTGGAGCGCCGGGTGCAGGAGGCATCCCGATGATGGGCCGGACGCCGGGCGAATTCCGGATCGTCGAGAATCTGCAGCAGCTGGGAACGGACATTCAGCCAAGCGAATTGAAATACCGCCATTACCGCGTCATGGTCAGCAAAGAATTCACTTTTGACGCCGCCCATCACCTGCACGCTTACGAAGGGAAATGCAAAAATCTGCATGGCCATACCTATAAAGCAGTGTTTGGGATCAGCGCATACCCGAACGAGATCGGAATCGCTGCCGATTTTGGGCTGGTCAAAGAAATATGGAAGCAGCGGATCGAACCTTATCTCGACCATCGTTATCTCAATGAAACGCTGCCTCCGATGAACACGACCGCGGAAAACATGGCGATTTGGCTGTATGAGCAGATGGAAGCCGCGCTTGCCGAAAAGCCGTATGCCGATCTGATCGAGCAAGGCCGTACGGAATTCGTGAGATTATACGAAACGCCGACCAGCTATGCCGAATTTCGGAGAGAGTGGGTGGAAGCATGAGCGAAACACGCAGCACTGTGAAGTCCCCTCCCCCCATTCCGGTATTGGAGATATTCGGTCCAACGGTCCAAGGGGAAGGGATGGTCATCGGCCAAAAAACGATGTTCGTGCGCACCGCCGGCTGCGACTACTCCTGCGCTTGGTGCGACTCCGCATTTACATGGGACGGAAGCGGCGTGAAGGACATCCGGAAGATGAACGCCGCGGAAATATGGGACGAGCTGAAACGCATCGGAGGAAACCGTTTCTCGCATGTGACGATTTCAGGCGGCAACCCGCTGCTCCTTCCCCAGCTCTCTTCCCTCGTGGAACTGCTTCAATCCGAAGGCATCCGGATCGCCGTAGAAACCCAAGGCTCGAGATGGCAGGATTGGCTGGCGGAGATCGATGAAGTTACGATATCGCCGAAGCCTCCAAGCTCCGGGATGACGACTGATTGGGAGCGCCTGGACACCATCGTGGAGCGGCTTCGCCAACGCCCTGCTCCCTATGCGTACAGCTTGAAGGTCGTCATTTTCGAAGACCGCGACCTTGCGTACGCGCAAACCGTGCATGCCCGTTATCCCGGCGCCCCGATGTATTTGCAGGTCGGGAACGCGGACGTATCGCGAATGGACAAGGAAAACCATGCCGCCGATCTGCTGCTGCAGTATGAAAGGCTTATCGATAAAGTGACGGCGTCGGAAACCCTGAACGACGTAAGGGTCCTTCCGCAGCTTCACACGCTGGTATGGGGCAACAAACGAGGCGTTTAGCGCGCTGACCGATGAAGGAGGAAACTGAAATGACCGGCAGACAACCTGAAGAAATGAAAGATTTGACGCTTCTTGGCAACCAAGGGACGAAATACGTTTTTAAATACGCGCCCGAGGTGCTGGAGAGCTTTGACAATAAACACGCTTACCGCGATTATTTCGTGAAATTCAATTTTCCCGAGTTTACGAGCTTATGCCCGATTACGGGCCAGCCGGATTTTGCAACGCTGCATATCAGCTACATTCCGGATCAGAAAATGGTCGAGAGCAAATCGCTTAAGCTGTACCTGTTCAGCTTCCGCAACCATGGCGATTTCCACGAAGACTGCATGAACATCATCATGAACGATCTGATCAATCTGATGGACCCGCGGTACATCGAAGTGTGGGGCAAATTTACGCCGCGCGGAGGCATTTCCATCGATCCTTATTGCAACTACGGCAAACCCGGCACCAAATATGAAAAAATGGCCGAACAGCGATTGATGAACCATGACCTGTATCCGGAGAAAATAGATAATCGTTAATTCCGCCGAGGAATGCAAAAAAAGCCGCAGAAATGCGGCTTTTTCCTTTGGTTACGGCTGTTTGTTGACATTGATTCTGACGGCCTCCGGCCCGGTTTGCACCCGGCTTCCCCCTTTCGGCTCCAGACTGATCACGATCCGGTCGGGGTTCATGATGCCGAATCCGTAATAATACCCCCTCCCCTGGAGATTGCGGGTCAGCATCATGCCCGCGCTGAAGGATTGCTGCTCATGCTGAAGCCATACCTGGTAATCCTTCTCTTCGGACGGGGTCAGGCCGTCCATGACAATCAGCAGCTCTCCGGAGTCCGGATTGAGCCACACGCCTCCCGGACCGTGAAGCGGCGGCAGCGGCTCAATGGAATATTTATCATAATCGGCGGATTGCATGAACGCGATTTTGCTGGACACCTGCCGCTCGATCGATTCGGAGGACGGGTCTGCCTGGTGCTTGAACGTAAACAGTCCGACAAACAAGAATATGGCTAACGCGGCCGCGGCAGCGCCGGGAAAAATAAAGCGGCGGTTGTGCCAAATCTTGATTCGCAAAAAGCGCAGCGAAGCTCGGGCTTTCAGCCTTCTGCCTAAGCGAGCGGGAGGTCCCGAGGTTTCGCGGACCGGACGGGCAGACCGTTGTTCCTGCAAAACGGCGATCCCTTCGTCCATCATTGCCGCCTCCTGCCGCGGAAGGCAGAGGGACTGCATTTCCGGCACCTGCATTAGCAGCTCCCATTCGCGCAGCTTTTCTGCGCAGTGGGCGCATTGCGCAACATGTCCCGCAACCCGCAACCGGTCCGTTTCCCCCAAACGGTTCATGACGTAATCGACCAGCTTCTCCTCAGGCAATTCAACGCAGGTACCGAACCTTTCCTCACTCCCATTTTCCGGGTTCCATGAACGCATGCGCCTCACCTCCGTTTGCTGCCTGCTTGGTCTGGTTTTCCTGCAATTGTCCGCGCAAATTCCGGATGCCGTACCGGATCAAGGATTTGACGGTCCCCACCGGCTTCTGCATCCTGTCGGCAAGCTCCCGATGCGAGAGCTGCATGATATAGCTCCCGTATAGGGCCATGCGCTGCAAAGGCGGTATGCCCCTCATGGCATGCCGGATCCGTTCGCGGTCCAGATGACGGAACGCTTCCAATTCGGCGGATTCGAGATAAAGCGCACGCTCCGACTCGGCAAGATTTGCTTCGCTTTGTTCCATGGCGGCGATACGCTGTTTCTTGCGCAACCGGTCCATGGCCCTGCTCCGAACCCGAACCGCCAGCCAAGCTTCCACGCTCCCCCGTTCCGGATCGTATTGATCGGCCCTTTGCATCACTTCGATAAAAATTTCCTGGCAGACGTCCTCCGCTTCGGTCGCATCCTTCAGCCAGTGTTCCGATAGCCGGAAAACCATGGGAGCATACGCATCATAGAAACGGTTAAAGGCTGACGCCGAGCCTCGCGCAATTTCTTTGAGCCACTCGGCAGGATGTTCTTCCATTTTTATGATCCCCCCTTATGTCACTATCCCCTGGTCTCAAGCCTCTGGTCGTGGTGTTTATTCAGCAACATTTTAGCAGATGCGGACGGAAACGGAATTTTCTCTTCGAGAGTTTTATCTCATTTTCAGCAATTTTTTATCTTTTTTTAAGGTTCGGATAAATCCAATGCCGATTTCCGGTTCGTACTTAGGGTGAATAAAACATATTTCAATTAGGAGGGTTATGCTTCATGACACGATTCCTTAGGAACATCAAACTGACGGGCCTTATTTTTCTTGTTTTGGCGATTGGAATCGGTCCGCTTCTCGGCGGTATACCCGCTCATGCGGCTGGAGGGGTGACCTTGTATACGACGTATACGTCCATTTCGGTCCCGCCCGGCGAATCTCTCAATTACAACGTCGAGCTGAAAAACGACACCGGCAGCGTCGTCACGGTCCCGCTGTCCATTGAAGGGATGCCTCAAAACTGGACGGCCAAAATGACCGGCGGCGGCTGGGATTTGAACGAAATTTCGGTCATGCCGAATTCGTCGCAATCGATCAACCTTGCCGTTACGGTTCCGATGCAAATCGATAAAGGCACCTATCGCTTTACGCTCAAAGCGGGAACTTTGGCTTCCTTGCCCCTGACGGTGCAAATTACGGAAAAAGGCACATACCAAACGGAGCTGACCACGGATCAGGCCAACATGGAAGGGCATTCGGACGCGACATTTACGTATTCGGTCAATTTGCAAAACCGGACGGCCGAAAAGCAGACCTATGCGCTGACTTCGCAGGCGGAGGCCGGATGGGACGTGACGTTTAGCGCGGACGGCAAGCAGGTATCATCCGTCGAAGTCGATCCCGGCGCAAGCAAAGCGATTACCGTCAACGTCAAACCGGCCGAAAACGTAACGAAGGGAACGTTTAAAATCCCGATTCGGGCCCATAACCAATCGACGGACGCCCAGCTTGTGCTGGAAGCGGCCATTTCCGGCAAATACAGCATGGAGTTGACGACGCCGAGCGGATTGCTCAGCACGAGCGTAAAAGCAGGCGGAAGCAAAACGATCGAGCTCGTCGTCAAAAACACCGGAACTGCCGATTTGACCGATATTAACCTGACCTCCTCCACCCCGGCCAACTGGGAGGTGACATTTAATCCGAAAACGATCGACAAGCTGGCTGCGGGCAAATCCACGACGGTCGAAGCCAAGCTCACGTCCAGCGATAAAGCCATCGCGGGCGATTACGTCACGGATATGACGGCTCAGGCATCGGAGTCCTCCTCGACGGCAACCTTCCGGGTCGCGGTCAAAGGCTCCGTCCTGTGGGGATGGATCGGCGTATTGATCATTCTCATCATTCTTGGCGGCATCTATGTGCTCATTCGTAAATATGGGAGGAGATAATGGTGGCGGAAACAGTCATCGACATCGAGCAATTGTCCAAAAGCTACGGCAGCCATCGGGCCGTTGACAGCTTGTCCCTGCAAATCCGCCGCGGTGAAATTTTCGGGCTTCTCGGCCCCAACGGGGCCGGGAAATCCACGACAATATTGATGCTGCTCGGTCTCAGCGAGCCGGACGGCGGAAGGATCAACGTCCTCGGCATGAACCCGACCCGCCAGCCCATCGAAGTGAAGCGGCGGGTCGGCTACCTGCCCGATGATGTCGGCTTCTACGAGGATTGGACCGGCCTGGAGAATCTGCAGCTGACCGCAAGGCTGAACGGAATCGGCGAGAAAGAAGCCCGGGAGCGCGCGATGCGGCTCCTTGGGGAGGTAGGGCTGAAGGATGCCGCCCATAAAAAAGCGGGCACGTACTCGCGTGGGATGCGGCAGCGCCTCGGCCTCGCCGACGTCCTCATCAAGCAGCCGGAGATCATCATCCTGGACGAACCGACGCTGGGGATCGACCCGAAAGGGATCGACGAGCTGCTAGCGCTCATTTACGGGCTTAGCCGGGAGCAAGGGTTAACCGTCCTCCTATCCTCTCACCAGCTGCACCAAGTCCAGCAGATTTGCGACCGGGTCGGCCTTTTCGTTAAAGGCAAACTTCTGGCGGAAGGCAATCTGGAGGCGTTGACCCGGCAGCTGTTGACGGATACGCCGATCGTGATTACCGCGGAAGTGGACCGGGCCGATCAGCAGCTGCTTGATCGACTGGCCGAATTGGAGCAGGTTCGTGACGTGCAATCCGGAGCGGAAGATCCGGATGCAGCCCTGCGCTCCAGCAGCCGCGTTTTGCTCCAGATCGGATGCAGCGAGGACTGCAGCGACGCGATTGCCCGCATGATCGTTTCGTCGGGCGTTTCGTTATACAACCTGCAGCGGAAACAATACGGCCTGGATGAAATTTATCGACGTTACTTTGCGGGAGGTGAGGAACATGGAAGCAAGCGTTCTAAAAAGGCAGCTAAATAAATGGCGGAATGCGGTGTCGGAGCGCCTGCCCGACGGGCTTCGCAAATTTGCGGGCTCCTTGTCCGACCGCGACCGCTTCGACAAGTCCAACTCCAATCCGGCGGCGTTTCGGGTGCTCGTTCGCAAGGAAATCGCCGACCATGTCCGAAGCTGGCGGTTCATTTTGCTGCTGGCGATCATTTTCCTGACTTGCGTCGCCTCCCTCTATACCGCTTTGAACAGCCTGCAGGACGCCATCAAATCAGAGGACGGTTACAGCGATTTCGTCATTTTGAAGCTGTTTACCATTTCGGACGGCACCCTGCCTTCCTTCATCGGATTCATCGGGTTTCTTGGTCCGCTGCTCGGCATCGGCCTCGGATTCGACGCCGTGAACAGCGAACGCAACAAAGGGACGTTAAGCAGGATCATGGCGCAGCCCATCCACCGCGACGATTTGCTAAACGCCAAATTCACCGCCTCCTTGTTTATCATCGGGTTTATGTTTTTGGCGCTGGGCTTGCTCGTTTTATCGCTTGGTCTCCTTATTGTGGGACTTCCCCCATCCTTCGAGGAGCTGCTGCGGATATTGGCATTTTTGGTGGTGACGGTATTTTACATCGGTTTTTGGCTGAATTTATCCATCCTGTTTTCGGTGCGTTTTCGGCAGCCTGCAACGTCGGCCTTGGCCGGCATCGCGGTATGGCTGTTCTTCAGCTTCTTTTACGACATGATTCTGAACCTGTTGTCCACCGCGCTTGTTCGGAACAATCAAGCTTCGACCGTTGACGATATGTTGAATCATGTCAACCTGATGCTGGGACTCAGCCGGATTTCCCCGTATACCTTGTTCAACGAAGCCACCTCGACGCTATTGATGCCTACCGTGCGAAATTTGGGGCCGCTGACGACCGAGCAGGCTTACGGGGCGATCGACAGCCCGCTTCCTTTCGGGCAAAGCCTGCTGCTCGTATGGCCGCAGGTCACCGGCCTGATCGCGCTGACGCTTGTCTGCTTCGCCATTTCTTACGTGATGTTTTTGCGCCAGGAAATCCGCGGACGCTCTTAATGCCGCGAACGTTGTAGGCATACGGCCGCGAATCAAAGCAGCCCTCCCGTTGTATTTTTCGGGGGCTGCTTTTTTGCGGCCGTTCCGTCGGTTTCCGTGTCACTTGGGCGGATGCTGCATAGACTGGAATGGTAATAGCCGTTTGCGAAAAATGGATTGCCGTACCGGAAAGGATACCGCGGAAATGATCGTTTTTATCGCTTCGAAAGGCAGTTATACGGAGATGATTCAAACCGAAATATCCGTTAAGGAGGCGTTCCCTGAAGCGCGGGTGGAGCGTTTGCCGGAAATGAATCCGGGTAAAGTGCTCAATGAGATCCTCGCGGTTTGCAGGGAGCCGTTTTTTCTTGCTTTATACGGCGGCGACACCGTCACCCCTGCAATCAAAGAGGAGCTTATGAGCCGGATTGCCGACATGCATCCGGACACGGGTGCGGTCGTCCTCCATCCCAAAGGCCGTTCCCGCCCCGGCTCAAAGCAAGGTTTCGACGCCCCCCACGGGATCTTATGGCGGACCGCAGCCGTCACGCCTTCTACTCATGGCGGATTTTCCGAATCCAGCCATCTCCCCTTCAGTGTCTATCTATGGATCGAAAGACTATTCCGGCTTCGCCCGGCTTGGACGTGGGAAGCTCTGGAAACCGACGCGTTTGTTCCTTCCAAAGCGGTTCGCCCCGGGCCGCCCTTGCACCAAGCGGCTTACGATGACGTCTTCGCCCTGCTGCGGCAGCCTTTGGAACCGCCCGGCCCGAAACATTCCGAAGGCCTGTCCGACCCGGTCATTTCGGTTGTGATTTGCACCTATAACGATGCCGCCTATCTCCCGTGGGCCGTGCGTTCCGTCGTTGCCCAATCCTATGCTGCCTGGGAGCTCATCATCGTCGATGACGGATCGACCGACGGAACGGACGAATATGTAAAAAAACTGAACGGCCACGGAAAGATCCGCTGCTTGACCAATGCAAAGAATCAAGGGAAAGCGGAATCGCTAAACCGAGCGTTGACGATGGCAAGAGGCAATTGGCTCTTGGAACTCGACGCCGATGATTGGCTGTCTTCGGACTGCTTGCTGCACCTTGCAAAAACGGCTTTAGCTTTGCAGCATGAAGCAGCCGTGTACGCGGACCATCATGAATGGATCCAGCGTATGCACGGCCAGCTGATGTACCGGGGAGTCAAACAGGCGCCTTCTGCCCTTTCGGCCGGCAAGCTTCTGGCAGAAGGATGGGTGATCGCCCCCCGGATGTACCGCACGAGCTTTTTGAAGAAACACCATGGCTGGAAGGCGTCCGTTCCGTGGGGCGGAAGATTGTTCGAAGACGTGGAATTGTTGGCGAGACTGTCCTTAGAGGAAACCTTGCATTACATCGCTCTCCCTCTCTATCACCGCCGGCTTCGAAGCAGCAGCGTCTCCCGGATTCATGCGCCTTTATACGAGCGTTGGAGTTCATGGGTAGCGGATCGAACGTTAAAAAGCCCCGCCGATCTCGATCATTAAGGTAGGATGCGGACGTAAGTAACATTGTTGATAAATGCGGTAACCTGCTGGGATGACGGAATATAATTCGAACTCGACAGTTGAACGGTTATCAAACCTCCCGCGGCGGCGGACAGCTGACCTTGAAGAAACTGTCCGGGTTGAACGATTTCGGTCCTTCTTCCGATGAACGCGTTTAAGGCTTCAATAAAATTCATTCGTATTAACCCTCCTCCCTGTCAGCAAGCGTTTTTCTCAAAGTACGGAGAGGACGCTGCGCAGCGGAAGCAGCACGATGCTGCCGTCGGCCTCCCTCAGTTGGATGAAATCCTCGCCGATCAACACCAGGGTGCCGAATAACGTGCCCGCCGGCGTCTCGATCGTCACCTTCGAGTTGAGTTTTGAAGCCAAAAATTGAACCGTCCCGGGCTGGTTTGAAGTCAGCGAACCCACCTGTTCCTGAAGGGAGGATACCTGGGCGGAAAGGCCGTTTACCCGGTTCCGGAGCCGTTTCAGTTGCCTGGACAGCCTGGCAAGGCTGACGACGACGAATCTTTTCAGGCCATGCAGCTTATGTTTCAGCGCGCTTTTTTTACGGCTGCCGGCATCCGGCTTGTGCCGATGCGCATCCGTCGCGCAATCCGTGTGATGGAATTTTTTTCGATGCAGCTCCACAGCTTTTACCTCCTTCGTTTAGTCATGAGTACAATATGTTTGAATGATGCAGGCGGCTACCGTGGAGATTAAAGTTAATGAATATGCCCAAGGCCGGCAAACCAGTGGCGCGAACGGCGGAATTTGAGCGAACATTTAAGGATTGCAATAGTTTTTTACCCAAGCGGATATCCGCCTCCGTACATATTTTGAAGATAGACAATCGTTTAGGGAGGAGAACACCGCTTTGAAGAGACGACATTCAAGGCCACGGAAGCCTAAAATCAAATCCGTATCCCCTACGGTTTCAAAACCTGCAAAACGCAAAACAAAGGCGCCGATCAGACGGATCGATTCGCACCCTCCCGTCATTCCGGCATTCCGGCACGATACGGGTGCATCCGTGGACCCGCTGGCGGCCCCATTGGCTGCAAGTGATCATACGGCAAATCACGCGGCCGATTCGAGAACGACCGAGACTGCTGCGGGCCATGCCGGGATGTACGACGTGTTCCGTTTTCCGGTAATCGATTGGGATTTCAGATGGCAAAGGCCCCAGCAGATGTCGGTCCAGTTCGCGCGGCACGGGCATCGCGTCTTTTATGCGACCACGACGATGTCCGTTCTCCCAAAAGAAGATGCCACATTCGATGAGGTTGCAAGATACGTCAAGGTGAAGCTCGTCGAGCCGAACGTTTGGCTTGTCACGTTATGCGCGAACCGAAACTTGAACCTATATACCGATCAGATGAGCGCAACGGATATTCGGTATTTGAATTGGTCCATCGAGTATATCCGGGAACGGTTCCAAATCGGACATTTGGTATCCATCGTCGACCTCCCTTTCTGGACGCCGCTTGTCTCCTCCATGGAAGACAGCAAGCTGCTGTATGACTGCATGGACGAACATAACGGTTTTTCGACGAACGCCCCGTCGATGATCCGGCTGGAGGAACAGCTTGCCCGCAAAGCGGATCTTGTATTAGCCTCATCCCAGCGGCTGTATGACCGCATGAAAACATACCATTCCTCCCCGCTTTTGCTCCGCAACGCCGCAGATGCTGCCCATTTTGCAGCGCATGCTCCGGTTGCACCCGAGCTCGCCTCCATTCAAGGACCTGTGATCGGCTACTACGGTGCGATATCGGATTGGTTCGACGCCAAGCTCGTGGAACGGATGGCCGAACGAAGACCGGAGTGGACCTTTGCCCTGATCGGCCATACCTTTGGCTGCGATACGGCTGGGCTGGAGAAATTGCCGAACGTGCTTCTTTTGGGCGAAAAACGCTATCACGAGCTTCCGATGTATCTTCATCGGTTCGATGCGGCGATTATTCCGTTTTTGCAAAACGAGCTTACCAGGGCAACGAACCCTGTGAAGCTGTACGAGTATTTGGCGGCAGGGAAGCCCGTCGTGTCAACGGCTTTGCCGGAGCTGGAAACCGTCGCCGCCGGGCTTACCGTCATCGCGCGTACCCCGGAAGCCTTCGAACAAGCGGTGGAACGCTCCCTGCGGCAGAATAACCCTCAGCTTATGGAGGCCAGAAAAAATTTTGCATCAAGCCACACTTGGGAAACACGGTATGAAGAACTGCACCGGACCATTTTGAAACGGCTGTTTCCAAAGGTGAGCATCGTCATGCTGGCGCATAACAACTGGCCGTATACGCGTCAATGCCTCTTCAGCTTGCAGAAGCCCGGACGTTATCCCCATCTGGAAGTGATTGTCGTCGACAACGGTTCGACGGACGAAACGCCGCAACGATTGGCGGAGCTGGATCCAGACTGCTTCAAAATCATCCGTTCCGACGTGAATCTCGGTTTTGCCGCGGGGAATTCCCTCGGGTGCCGCAAAGCTTCAGGGGAGTATATCATCCTGCTGAATAACGACACGATCGTGCCCGACGGTAGCTGGGTTCGCAGGCTGATCCGCCCTTTGGAAAAACACCCGGGAATCGGCATGTCCGGGCCGATGTCCAATCATGTGGGCAACGACCAGGCGGTGGATTTGTTCGTAGGCAATCCCGCGGAAGGAGCGAACCCCCATTGGTTAAAGGAGTTTTACGGACTCTATAAAGGGCGGAGCCGGTATACCGACTTGTTGGGCTTTTTTTGCGTGGCCATGCGGCGGAGCGTGTTTGAAGAAGTTGGGGGGCTGGACAGCAAATACGGCATCGGGATGTTCGAGGATGATGATTATTGCGAACAGGTCCGGCGGGCCGGGTACAAACTTCTGATCGTCGAAGACGCATTCGTGTACCACCACGGAAGCGCCACGATCAAAAAACTGAAGCAGGAACAATACGATGATCTGTGGAGAAGCAACAAAGCCTATTATGAACGGAAATGGAACAAACCGTGGCGGCAGCCGAAACGGCCGGAAAATATTTTTTATGGAGCGGATACGCCCGAAGGGGTAGCGGGAAAACTCGGCGGTCGCCCCTGCCTGTTGGTTCTCGGCGGCCGCGAATGGTCAAGAAGTCCCGCACGCTGGCAGCAGATGGTCCGAGAGCTGTCGCAGCGGAATGACTGCATCATCGTCGTGTATTTGCCGGTATATTTCGGCCATGAGGTCGTCGGCATCCGAAAAGCCGGGCCTCGCTTGTATGTAACGAACAGGCCCGATTTGTTCAGCCATGCCGATCTCGAAAGCGTGGTCTACTGCGGCGGAACCGATGTTTTCCCTTATTTTTCTTCCGACCGTTGCGTGATCGATGCCTTCTCGTACCATGCTCATCAGCTGGACGATCTGAAAATAAAGCTGCAGACCCCAAGGGTGCTCGTTACGGAAGACGTACCACTCCTCATCTCCGAATTGCGAAGGGCTCCGCAACCGTAATCCCGGATGAAAGGAACTGTCCCTCGTAATAAAGCAAAAACTCCGCAAAAAAAGCTTTCGCTACCGAGCCATTTCGGCCCGGTATGGCGAAAGCTTTTCTTTTTAACGATGATCCGGGTTTGCGGCGATGTACCGCCGGACGACTTCCGGATGGCTTCCCTCGAAAGGTACGGTGGCGATCCGGTATTCCGCATGGTCAAAATGCCAATCCGGTTCCCCTTTGTTGTCGGGGACGTTGACGTCTCCGCGGCGGTTATCGTTAAACTTGATTTTTTTCCCAAGCGCATAATGATAATGATAGATGTTCACGTCCACGCGATCCCGGGGAAGGCTCCAAATGCTCCGTCCGCCCTCGCCCTCGAGCGTGCAATGATGCTTTTCGTCCCGGTAACGGATCCCGATGTTTGCCCGCCACATCCGCGTGATGTCGTTGGACCATCGTTCGTCCCCGGGACTGTTGATGCGGAGCGTCCACGGATTTCCCCAAAAATTGACGAACGGAAACTGATAAATGTCCACGTCCTTCCGGTTCATGAGTTCGGGCAACACATCGCGAAACCGGTCATCCATCAGTTCGTCGACGTCCAGGTTCATGATCCAATCTCCGGTCGCCTGGCCGATCAGGAAGTTTCGGACTTGGGACTCGTTCCAGTCGTCGGTGTACGGCATTCCGGTTTGCGGCATGGTGAATAAACGGATCGGCAGATGCGGAAGGTAGGATTCGATGAGGGGCACGGTCCGATCCGTGCTTCCGCCGTCTACGATCACGATTTCGTCCGCATACGCGGCCGCGCTTTCCAAATATAGGGGAATAAACGTTTCTTCATTCAACACCGGAACGATGAGGGAAAGTTTCATGCAGTCGTCCTCCCTTTTTGTTTGGCTTGAATCAATCGGCTCATTTCGGCTCGATGGCCCAGCGCCTTTCGGTATTCCTGGAACAGCGCGTAGTTTTGGCCGTAATGCGGATTGCCTGAAGGACCGACGAACGGATGCCAAAAATGCAGCAAATTGCCTTCGAGCCGGATATGTTTTCCGATAATGGTATCCATCGAATAGGCAAAAGCTTCATCCTCCCCGCCCCATCCGATAAACCGCTCGTCGTATCCGCCGATCGTCTCGAAAGCCGTTCGGGTCACGACGCTGACGCCTCCAACGAAATAACGGGCATCGTCCGGTTTGGTTTCGACGGGAACCTGCAGCGGCCAACCCGCTTCGGATCGATAAGCCGACTGGGAGTTGCTGAGCGTCAAACGCGTAATGCTTGTAAACGGAATGATCCAATTGTCCTCCCTTAACTGGCGAAGCGCACCCCTTATGAGCTCGGGATCGTAGATCAAATCACCGTCCGCTATGATCCATCGGGAGCCGGTTGCTGCCGATGCAGCCTTGTTGATGGCTTTGGACCTGCTGAACGTTTCGCTCGAAAGCTCGCCGACGCAGATTTCCGCTTCAGGCAGCATCCGTTTATAAAACGACTTTACGAAACGCAGCGCTTCATCTCGCGGCCCTCCATCCGATTGATAGGGTATGAGTACGGAAATATCCCCTGCTTCCATGCTCCGCCTCCTTTTCCTCTTCGTCGCGGGAGTTACTTCAAAAACACCCCCAGCTCTCTGTGTTTTCCTGTTCCGAATGTATTCGCAAGCTTCTCGTAATAAGCGAAATCGGTATTTTCAAGAATCATCCTTTTTTCGGATTCCGGTTCGTCTCCCGACTCCCAAAACAGCAGGCGCGTAACGGAAGCATTCAATTTGGCTAAAAACGCGCTGCAGCGGTCCTCCTTTTTCATCACATGATAAAAAACGGTCAGCAGAACGCCCATATCAAAACGTCCCGGTTCGATGTCCTCAAAGGAAGCCTGAATCCAGTCGAAATGGGTCTGCTCTAGGTCGTTCAGCTTCATCAGCAGCTCGCAATGCACGGGATCATGCTCGATGCCGGTCACGATCGCCCCTTCCCTCGTCAAACATCTGGCATGGTATCCGATGTTGCAGCCGATATCCAGCACCCGGGCTCCGCGCAGTTGGTCGGGTCCAAGGTAATGCAGCATATGATCCAGCCTCGTGGGATAGTTCTCGTCCCTTTCGCTTCGCCAATCGTAAAATGCCGGATTCAGGATCGGGGTATAGATCAGCCGACGCTGCTGTGCCTTGACGACGCGTTTGACGGCAGCCGCCTGTTCGGCATTGACCCACGTTGCGTGGTCCTCCGCGCTCATCCGCGCAAACACCCTTCGAACGCCGCAGCAGTACAAAAAAGACGCGCGATGATGACCGTCCTTCATGTTGAAATATCCTGACGGATGATAGCTGACTTCGATCGGATGATCATAAAAAAAGGAGCTGTTATCCGCCAACGCGTTCTTCATGTTCTCAAATTCCTCTTTGCGCTGCCGAAGCAGCTCGCCGGGGCTCATGGGCGGTTCCAGGCCGCGGGTAACATATATCTTCCGGTACCATTCCAAATAAGGCTTCGGGGAGGCGGATTGTCCCAAAAAGTATCGGAATAGCTCCCGGTGCGGTTCGAACCGCATGATCGAAAGGTTGCTGTGCCGCAGATGATGTTCATACCATGCATCCGTAAATGACGGAATGAGGTGCTCCGTGTTTGACGATTTGACATCGATGTCCGAAAAAAGCAGCTCGACAGGCACTTCGCAAACCACGTGCGTTCCGCCTTGGGCGACCGAACCTGCCATAACCCGTCAACTCCTCCATGGTCCGTATTCGTGTTCAAGAGAGGCATCTTTTGCCTTGCAGCAATACGGTCGCAAAATCGCGCCCGATATAATCCTTAAACATCCGCTTGGCGGCTAAGGGATAGGCATTGAATTCGTCCTCGCTCCACTCGCTTCGATGCGTTTCATAAACATTGCCGTATTCGCTGCCCTGCGGCCAATCGCTGCCGATCGGAACGTTCAGAAGCACGTACCTGCTGATATCCCAACATGCGCGCAGCAACTGGTTGGCCTCGGGTTTGGCGAAATGCTCCAGCACGTCGCCCAGAATCACCAGGTCGTAATCGTTCAAAGCCTTTTGCTGCACCAGCAGCTCGTAAGCATCGGCACGATAGATATGATCGTAAAAACATGCGTGATAAACGTCAATGTTGCGTTCAAACACTTCAATGCCTTCAACTCTTGTCGTCCACTGGTCGCGGAACACTTTTCCCTGCCATACGTCGAGAAACTCCCGGCAGATCATTCCCCACCGTCCAAAGCCGACCCCAACGTCAAGAACCTTTGCTGGAGACACCAAGCGGATCAGTTCCACGCAATACGATATATTTTGCCAATTCGAAGTTCCCATCGTTTCACCCCCCATCGGTTAGCAGCAAGCTGATCCAACGTTTAACGGCCTTGTCAGCGCCCCAATCGCTTACGATCTTTTCCCTGCAGCGCCGGCCGATCGTATCAAGCTCGCTTCTCTTGTGCATCCACTCGCGGATGCTGCGTATAAAATCCTGCGGATCGTCGCTGTCCAAAATGAACGGGTGCGCATCCGGGTGGGCAGCTTCTTGGATATAACCGACATTCGTAGACAACACCGGCTTGCCGCATGCATAAGCCTCCAATGCCGGCGCGCCGCCCCCTTCATTCGCCGAGGTGATCAACAAAAGGTCGATGGATCGGTAGAATAAGGGCATGTCGTCGTATGCGTATTCCCCGGAGGTCTCCACAAAGCGCACTCTGGGGTCATGCTCAAATGATTTTCGGATGGGGAGATAAAGCGATTCGTAATTTTTCGATCTTTTGCGTTTGTCTCCGGCCCATCCGATGGTAAGCGGCAGCGATGGATCCAAGTTGGCGGCTGCCGGCGCGAATTTGGCGGTATCGACGAAATGTCCGATATAATCCACGCGGGCATGGGGAGCCAAACCTTTTAATGTCTCGGCCAGTTTCCGGTTCATGGCTCCGATGACGGGAATCCGCGGAAGAACCAAACGGAGAAAATCGGGGTCGGGCACGATCGGATCCTTCCATTCGCGCAAAGTGTCGTAATTGCGGCTAAAGTAATAATACGATACGGCGGCGGAGGCATCGATCCGGATATTTTTGAAGATGGCCCAGGCAGCAATCCCCAAACATAAAGCGCAGATCCGGGAATACCGCCGGTTGACCTCTGCCGCGCCGACGTCCTGTATGAGCTCTTCCAGCTTCGCGCAGGAGATCACGTCAAGATCGGGACGGTTTTGCTGAATGATCTTGGCTGTTTTGCCCAATATCCACCAATCGACGTCATAAATGATGAGATGCTTTGACAGGTTGATCCCCCCCTCCGCATGCAAAGTGTTTCTGATTGGATTATATTCGTCGGTACAGCCCCCAGTTACGGGCCTCGCAAAAATGATGAATTGGTCTACCAATAGAAAAGAGCGCCCGGGCCCTTTTAGGCCAAAGCGCTCTGTCCGAAAATCCGCCTCTCGGCTTATTGGATCCTATAGTAAAGCAAGGCGATATCGCCGCGACGTTCCATACGGCTTAGTTCGAACGTGCCCGGCGCGGTTCCTTCGGGAAACAGGGGAATGCCCCGGCCCAGCACTTTCGGAATGACAGCAATCACGGCTTCATCGATCAGCCCCTCCTTCATGAAGGCTTGAACCAGCTTGCCGCCTCCCGCCAGCCAGACCGATCCGGTCGATTGCTCTTTTGCCCGTCGCACGAGGTCGGACAGCGGTTCGCCGGTGAACTCGACATGAGGCGTGCTTTGATGCGCCGACGGCGTACGGGTGACGACGAAGCAAGGTTTGCCTGCATACGGAAATTCTTCCGTGAGCGTCAGCACTTCGTCATACGTCTGTCTGCCCATGATAACGCTGCCCACCGTGTCATAAAATTCGGCATACCCGTTATCCCCTCCGTCGCCTTTGACGTCATGCAGCCAGTCCACGGATCCGTCGGGAAGCGCGATATACCCGTCAAGGCTCATTGCAATATAGAGCACTACTTGATTTCCATTCGCATCGTTCATCCTTTATCGCTCCTTTCCAGATCTTATGTTACAATGGATTTATGACATAAATTGTCGTAGTTCTGTTTATAAGATGATGTTAGGAGCCCATGCGATTATGAACGAACGCAGAGTTGCCTTAATGAGACTGCTCGATTCCCGAAAAAAGTATACCGCGCGCGAGCTTGCCGAGCGATTTCACGTTTCGGTCCGGACGATCCAGCGGGACCTGGATTATTTGCAGCAAATCGGCCTCCCGTTGTATACCGAAACCGGTCCCCATGGAGGGTACCGGGCGCTGCCGAACCGGCTGCTCCCCCCGCTTCACCTGTCCCGCGACGAGGCGATCGGGCTGTTCCTGATGTTAAAGCTGCTGGAAGACCTGCCGGATATCCCGTTCGGGTCGGTCCGCGAGCATTTGTCCGAACAGTATTATGCGGAGCTTCCGCAGGACGTGCAGGAGCAGGTCGATCGGTTAAAGGAATATGTTGCCTTTCGAATGACGCCTACCCAGGCGGCGTCGCCTTTTGCTTCGCTTATTTTGGAGGCCGCGATGGAGAAACGGCGCGTCCGCATGGAATATGCCTCGGCTTCGGGCAGCAAACGCTTTGAAGTCTGTCCCATCGGGTTATATTTCGAGCACGGCTATTGGTACATGCCTGCATACAGCCGCGAAAAAATCCTCTTGTACCGCGCGGACCGGGTCATCGCCATGACGCCTCTGGAGGAAGCCGTCCCCGGCCTTCCTACGCTCAAACAATGGCTGGATTCTTCCGATCCGCGGGAAGGAGTCCCGGCCAAAATCCAGTTCAGTTCCTTCGGCGCACGCATGGCGATGTCTGATCCCATGTTCCGGGGGATTTCCGGACAAGAATGGCTCGGTAACGTGCCCCGCGAAGAGTTTCCTTATGTTTCCCGGTTGTTATTGAGGTATGGGCCGGATGCGGAAGTCCTTTATCCGGGCGAATTACGGGACATGATTAAAACTCTCTTTCAGGAAAGCTTAAAAAACTATTTGGCATGAAGCCACGAGATTTCGGGCGATGTCCACGAGAAAGAGCCTTGTTCGAAAACGAACAAGGCTCTTATGCTTCACGGCATGAATAATTTCCGTCATGAATTCAAGGCATTCGACAGGTTCTCCAATTGTTCTGCGCCTCGAATTTCTAGCTTTTTAGCCTTTTCCAGCAAAGCGATCGCCTGCGGCGAAACCTTCGGATCATTCGGATTGCCGCCTTCGGGATATGGAAACAGGACGTGCAATTCCGCGAATGTTTGCGCAAGCTGACGATAGGTTTCCGCGGCTTCGTTTAATCTTAACGGGACATTTTCCCCGGCATCCTCCGTCTTTTCCAACCAACGGGCAGCCTCCTCCAAAAAGCCGGCAGCATATTTCCGGCAATCACCCACGACCGCGATGTTATAGCCGTTGCCGTTCGCTTCCACGCCTTGGCTGCGGAACGCTTCGATCCACACATCGTAAGCCTCCAACCCTTTGACGGCTTCCGCAGGCGCGTTCGGCTCCTGGCCGGAATAATGCTCAAGGATCATCTCCAGCGCCCCGCGCAGCCCCTCTTTAAACGACAGGTTCGACGCTGAATCGACGGCCATTACGAAGATCTCTTCCATCACGCCCCTGCCCAAATTTTCATAGGACAACGTATCCTTCCGGCAGCATTCATCCATATACAGAAGTTTGTGTTCGTCGTCGTAACCGTACAACATGCCGAATTCCGGAATGCTCAGATCCCATGCCAGCACCGGATATCCGCGGTCCACAGCATGATGGATCAAATCGAGCGCTTCAGGAAGCGCCTGGTGGATGTCCCTTTTCTGCATCGTTTTCAGGCTTGTCGCCGCTTCGCCGAGCAGATTGACGTTATCGCCGATCCCCGGCTTCATCCCGTCCACGATCCTGACCGTCATCCCCAGGTTCCGGAGCCCTCTGCGAAACACATCGGCAAAATCGAAAGCCGTCGGTCCGGCAATATGCACGCCTGGCAGTACCTGAATCCGGAAGGCCAACCCTGTAAGCCCCATCACCGCCGCCAGCGAGTGATCCCGCCCCGCCGCTTTGGCCAGCGCATGAAGCACATTGCCCGCCGTAGACCATGAATGCCCGCCCTCCTGCCATTTTTCCGTACCCAACACCGTTTTTCCCATCGTTCCCCAATCCTTTCGCGTTTGAATATAGGCGTCAACGGTTACGCGGATTCGTTCCTGAATCACTTTTTTGCGGGAGCGGGACAAGATTTGGTATACGTTGGCGGCAGTCAGGCTGAACTCGCGGGCGATTTCCTGAGGCGAAAGCTGGTCGAAAAAATGCGATTCGAAAATTTGCCTCTCCTTAGGTTTCAGGCAAGCGATGATATCCATCAACACCTGCTGGGTTTCCAGCCGCATCAGCCGCGCCTCGGGAACGCCATCCTGCTGCATCTCCCGTTCCATGGCATGGGCGACCCTCTTCAGGACGTAATCCAGACTGCCCCACATTTCCTGCTCCTCCCCGCCTCCGGACACCGCCGCCTCCAGGCCGGAAAACGTCGTTTCCTGCCCTCTTCCGGCTTTTTTCAACCGGGTCAGCGCTTGGTTGCGGACAATCCGATGAACCCAGGGCAAAAAACGTTCGGCATCCACCAGCTTGCCCAGATGCAAAAACGCGCGGATCAACGCGTCCTGCACGATATCTTCGGCCGCATGCGCTTCCTGAACCATGCTTCGCGCATACCCGTAAACCTTGGAACGGTGCCTGCGAACAAGCTCACCGAAGGCTTCCCGGCTGCCTTCCTTCGCTTTTTTGACCAGGGCCGCATCGTCCATTTCTTCCCATTCCACGCTTATTTCCCGCAATTGATTCAAGTGAAGATCCCCTCTCAAAACGTTGACATACGATATAGACTTCAAAAGCAAAGGATTTCTGACAACTTTTCTTGAAATCTTTCGAAAAAAAATCCGGACGTTTATCCCCTAAATCCATTATCCCTTATTCGCCAGCCCATTCCAATGAATCCTTGAGGAACAGGCGAAGGCAAAAAACGAGGCCCGGGATGCCATCCCGAGCCTCGTTCGTTTGTCTATTCAGCGATCCATTCGAGCATTTTTGCCGCCGTGTCCTCCCCGTTTGCGATGCAGTCCGGAATCCCCACCCCGTAATAGGAGCAGCCGGCCAACGCCACGTTCGGGTACAGCTCCGTCATTTTCGCCTCCAGCGATTCGACGATCTGACGATGCGTGATATGATAATTCGGCATGACTTCATGCCACTTGGTAACGTTATAGGTCAGCGGTTTGCTTGCAATTCCCAGGCTGGCCTGAATATCCTCCATGCCGATTTGCAACAATTCGTTTTCCGTCATGGCCACAAGCGTATCGTAATGCGGATTCGTGCTCTTATAAAAGAGACGGACCAGCAAACGGCCCTCTCCCGACGTGTGCTCCCATTTTCGGCTCGTCCAAGTGCACGCATTGCATTTAACGTCCTCGCTGCCCGCCGTAATAAAGCCGGTGCCGTCAGCCGGGAGTTCCTCGTCGGGTACGTCAAAAGCCATATAGACGCTGATCAGCGAGCTATGCTTGAATTGGTTGAACTCCTCATCCAACCGTTCATTCCTCAGCAGCTTTTGGGCCGCGACGGATAACGTGGCGATCGATACGACGTCCGCCTCAAGCACCCGTCCGTCCATCAGGGCTATTTCGTACCGGCCATCCGCGAGGGGGGTCACCGCTTCGGCTGCAACGCCTTTGATGATCTCGGCCTGAGCCAGCTTCTGCTCCAACGCGTCGATCAACTGCGACACGCCCCGGCGGAATGAGAGAAACTTCTTCCCGCTTCCGCTTTGAAACTTGGCTTTATTGGCGTTCAAGCCTTTGATGATGCTTCCGTATTCGTTTTTGTAGTCGATTAAATACGGCAATGTGGAGGCGATGGTGAGTTCGCTCAGCTTGCCGGAATATACGCCGGACAGCACCGGGGCGATCTGCTTTTCCACCAGCTCTTTCCCGAGGAATGCTTCAAGGAAGCCCCCTACCGAATCGTCCTTGGTAAAGGTTTCGTTCGGCGTATAAAAGTCTTTTAACGCCGCGACTTTCCCTTCGGCCGACACCAGATCGCTTGTCGCAAGCGACTCGATGCTCAATGGAATGCCGAACACGGCGTCCTTCGGAATTTGTTTCAGCGTTCCGTCCGTATAGATGTACGAAATCCCCGTCGCGTTATAGACGACTTCGTCTTTCAAGCCTAATTCCTCTATGAGTTCGGCCGCATTGGATTTGCGCGTTACGATCGAATCGGCGCCGGTTTCCATCGTAAATGCCCCGTCATGAACAGTCCTGATTTTGCCGCCTAACCGTTCGCTGGCTTCTACGATCGTAATGCTAACGTCTTGTCCGCTTTCGCGGGCTTTATTTTGCAAAAAATACGCGGCCGACAATCCCGTGATGCCTCCGCCGATGATGACTGCCTTTTTCAAAATGAGGACACCTGCTTCCGTCAATGTTCGATGACTACATTATATCACAGCACGCCGGCCCCGTTTGCGTCCCCTTTTGTGACGTTCCTCTGACATTCGTCATCGGGAGAGGGGATGTTAAGCTTTTTAAGTTTACATAATATATTTTACGTAGATATGGTTTTGGCGATACGATACATGTGTATTCAACTGCCGGAAGATACTATGACCGTGTCGAAAATTCAGTGAATGAGGGATATGTATGGAACAACGGTATGTCAAAGAATCGAGATGCTATAAAATCGCACGCGTGTTTCCCACGGACGTCAACAACCATGACACGCTTTTCGGCGGCAAGCTGATGGCTTACATCGACGACATCGCTTCCATTTCGGCATCCAAACACAGCCGGAACCTGGTCGTGACCGCTTCGACCGATTCGGTCGACTTTTTGCTGCCCATCCACATGACGGATTCGGTCTGCTTGGAGTCGTACGTGACCTGGACAGGCCGCAGCTCGATGGAAGTGTTCGTCAAAGTCATCACGGAAGATTTGAGAACGGGAAAACGCCATATCGCGGCCACCTCGTTTTTGACGTTCGTCGCGATCGGCGAAGACAAAAAGCCCGTCCCCGTGCCGAAAGTGATCCCCGAGACGGAAGAAGAAATCCGGCTGCACGAAACGGCGCCCCAAAGAGCCGCGATGCGCAAACACCGCAGAGAGGAAAGCAAAAAATTCGCGGATTATTTGACGATCGATTTTCCGTGGGAATAAGAAACCGGGATGCGTTGGAAGACATTGCACCGATCTGCGCTGAGAGCAAGCCGGTTTCCAAGTCGAATGGGACGGAAAGCGCATCTTTTGCAGGAATCCAACTTATGCATCCTAACCCCGGTCAGGAGTCCGCCTCCGCATCGCTGCCGTCTTGACGTTTTCTGCGGACGGTGGATTTTGTCCCGCCGTTTCGTTGCTCCCTCTCCTCTTCATCTTCCCGCTGGCTGCTTTTTACGACGCCGTAGGCGATGTAACTCATAAGACCCATGAACAGGCCGGTGCCGACGACGATATACAGCATCGTAAAAATTTTGCCGAACGGGGTTTGGGGAACGAAGGTTGGGTGTCCCGACGTACTGAGCGTCGCAATGCAAAAATACAACGCGTCCAAAATCGGCAATCCTTCCTCGCGCGTGTAAAAAATCGTCCCCGACAACAGCATGAAGAGGGTCACCACGAACAGAACCCGGAACCTTTTATGGTGAAAAACATGAAACAGGCCGCTTAACAGCCGCTTTAACGTCAGGACAAACGAGATCATGATGTCAGACTCACACTCTTTTGCTGCAGGTTCATTCGGCACCCTTCCTCAGGTTCAATTTCGAAAAGTCAGCTTCTCTTTCAAAATGACATTCCCGCTTTTTTTATCGGTCATCTCGATCCACCCTTCCCGGCCTTCTCCGAGAATACGGATCGGCAGTTGCGTCCAAAGGACCAGCTTATAGTTGACCGGCACAAAAGTCGTCTCATATTCAACATGCCCAACTTTTACGCTGCTAGTCATATCCCCGAACGTCACGCCATGATTGTCGGGGCCGCGAAACGTGATGCCTACCTGGTCATAATGGACGGCGTCCAAATCGAGCACGATATGGACCGCATGATCGTCGGCGCCGTAGATCACGGAACCTAATTCGTTGCGGATGGTGCCTGCTTCCGCCGTTTGGATCACGTGGTCACGCTGCTCGCGGTCAGGGTCGGCGCTTGAAGCCGGAGCTTCCGCATGCCTTGGAGGCGGGGCTGCCAGGCTATAGGCAAGCAGCAGCAACGCAATGACGGCAGCGCCCCAGAATAAAGGTTTCGGCCTGAAATGGTTCATGTCGTACCTCCGGTTCGTAACAATAGGATGGTTTTGTCAAACGGATAATACAGTCCGAAGTCAAGCCGCAACGTTTTTCGGATATTTTTTCCTTGTAAAGAGCCCTGCGATATTCCGTGTAAACGGTTCGATCATCGATAAATTCAGCGAAAACAGCATGGCACAAGCCACGTTTACAAGCGGCGGCATCGCCATGAAAAGCAAATGGAACAGCGTGGCAAACAACAACGCGGGCATTGCGGAAAGGATCATCGTCATCCAGCTGCGCCTTAGAACTGCGGATGGATCCTGCGCCCCTTGCAGAAACGCCAGCACGATGCAGTGGACTAGAAGCGGAATTGCGAACAAATAACATGCGCCAGGCAGCAAAAACGTCACGATCCAAGTCAATATCAAAAATAAACATGCAGCGGCAAGGACCGCCTCCAAATCGCTGCGGCCGCGGCGCAGGATGGAACTCAACAAAATATGGACCAGCAGCGTAATGACAAGGAAGCTGAAATGATAGAACGGATTCGGAATGCGGGAGGTCATTGCCGACAGCAGCTCGTAGAAACCGAAGGACAGCAGCGCCGACAATAAGAAGCCGATAAACGCCACCCCGACGGCCCCGGCTATTTTGCCGGCACGGGCTTTGCGTTTTTTGACGTATAAACCGACAAGCATGAACCACGCGGCCGTCAAAACGATGGTTAGCGGCAAATTCACGGATTGCGGGTAATAAAACAGTTTGCCGAACAAATTGAAATATTCAGCATCCGGCTCCTTTAAATCGCCCAAATCCATTGCCCCAAAACGGCTCGCGACCGCAAGCGCGTTTTCTCCATGATGCTGCAGCGTAGCCATGGAGACGTTTTCGATCGTATCTTCCGCAGAATGATATTTATCCCAGCTCCCGACGTAAGCGAAATTGAGTCCGGGAATCCCTTCCCGTAGCGAAATCGTCAGGTCCGTGTCATTCGGCATCAGGCGGTAAATATCGGCCAAAAACGAATTGCTTACAGGAACTGGGGCAATAGCGGCAAACTCGCGAATCAACTTGCCGTTTCCGCTGCTCGTTTGGAACATGAGCGAAGGCCCGCCGGCCCCTCTAGCTTCAAAATTGGCGACCAATCCGACCTGGTCTTTAAATTTGGAGGCGCTCCAAAATGCTTTGGCTCCGAGCAGCCCTCCTTCTTCCCCGTCCGTGATGACAAACAGAATGTCGCGCAGCGGTTTTCCTTGGGCCTTTAATGCCCTTGCGGTTTCGATCAGGGAAGCCACGGCTACGCCGTCATCGTTGGCTCCAGGCCCGTGGGCAACCGAGTCGTAATGGGCCGACAGCATTAACGCTTTCCCCGGCTCGGTTCCCTTTAACGTCGCGATGATATTGTTCATGGCGACGGTTTCATAGCCGTTTCCGCGATTCATTTGCGCTTGAAAAGGCTCCACCTCGACTTCGAGACCCAGCTCCGCAAACTGCCCGACGATGTATTTCCTGACGTTCTCGATCTCGGGCATAAACGGCGTGTGGGGCGCTTTTGCGATATGAGCCAAATGGTCGAAAGCACGATCGGCGGAAAAGACGGTTTCCGGCGATGCTTTTCCTTTACCCGCGGGCGGCTGTTCAAACCAAAGCGAGGAAATGACCGCCAATCCAATGAATAAAGCGGTAGCAATAACGCCGGACAACCTCCGCAAAATGCTTTCACCCCTGACGGTAGCATTCATGAATAAAGCCTCCATTATGATCATCTTTTAAAAAATCCGGCTGCAGCTGGCCGCAGCCGGAACCCAAACGTTGCGTCAATATCCCGCCACAGGCGAATCCACCTTCCCTTGGATCTGTGCCAGCAAAACGAGCACTTGGGCAGCCTCGGCCTTGGTGACCGGTTGGGCAGGCTCGAATTTGCCGTCTTTAGCGGACATCAGACCCAGCTGGATCGCCTGTTTCACGGCACCTTTATGTTGGATGGCTTGGGCATCCGCCAACGCCAAAATTTGAGGGTCGGACTCGTAAAAGGCCGACAGTTTATCGTATCGAAGCACGTTAACGATCGTTTCGGCCAGCTTTTCCCGGGTCAGCTTTTGCTCAGGATGGAGCTCGCCCGACGTATTGCGCAGCCAGCCCCGATCCGCGAACATCTGCACGGCTTCGGCATAGGGACTGTCGGCAGAAACATCTTTAAACTGTTTGCCGAGACGGCCCGGATCGTAGTAGCTTTGGGTCGGGCTCACTCCCTTTGCGATCATTGCCAGCAGATCGCCGTACGTAATCTCTTTGTCGGGATGCAGAAGCCCGTCGGATTCCGGGGCGATGACGCCGTATTCGAGCAGCGTCACCAGTTCTTTGCCCGCGCCGTGGCCCACCGCATCGGAAGGCAGGTTGGCTGCCGGATCGGCGCCGTTTTGGGTTCCGAAATAACCGTAAAACTCGTTTTTGCCGGTAATGGCGTTAATGAACGGCAGGCGGCGGTCGCCGTTGAAGGTCGGCGCGTAAGCCAACAAAATCCGGGGCTCCGCGAATTTGCTTTCCACGTAATATCCTCCGATCGACGCATAGAGGAGCTGAGCCCCCAAAGCCTCCCGGTACGTTTTCACCGCGTCCTCCGGTTTGATCTTGGCCGTCAATGCATCAAGCTTTTGGCGGTCATCCCCCGTGAGCGGCAAATTAGCGTTATACGAAAGCAGCTTGCCGCTGCCGTCAAGAACGAGACTTACCTGCTGGTTATAAACGGGAAGGTCTTTGTAAAATTGCTGGAATACGAATCTGTGAACCGTTTTACCGTTTACTTGATCCGTAGAGGACTCATTGGACAGCTTTAATGCCTTTGCCGCTTCGGGGTAGTAACGCCCGGCAAGGTCGAAGGCTTTTTTCTTGGCTGCGGATGCCGACATGCCCGAAGCATTGCTTTTCGCATCGGTAATCGGACTCGGCTTGGCATTGTCCGCCTCTTTCGTGTACGCCGGGAGTTCATTGATATTGTAGCTGATGAGTTGTCCCGTCCCTGCGTCGACCATCATATACACGTTATCCCCGGTCATTCCCAACTCGCTTTTTTTGTACCAGTTTAATGACCACACCTGTTTTCCCGAATCCATCCAGTAGTTGGTCAGCGAAGAGGACAGGGAATAATCCTTGCTTGACGGGACAAGATCAGGATATAACTGAAGGACTTCCTTGGAGGTTAGCGTATTGCCCTGATGCGCTTTAAAGGATGCCGACCCGGAAGGCAGCGCCGTGTATTCGAGCGCTTTCGGAACCGTTTGTTCCGAGTCTTGCAACGGATTGAGCCTTTTTCCGGTATTGGCGTCCGTCATGGTTATGGAAGGAGCCGGTATGTATGCCAGCCGCCAATCCTTTTTGGAACGGGCAGGGTTATAATAATCGTTGAATTGAACGTAAGCCAGACCAAGGGATAAATCCTTTTTGAATGATTCAAGCGCATCGGAAGACGATATTTTCGGATTGGCGGATGGATAGGATTTGGAGGTTGACATGCGGTTATAGCTAAAGATCCGCCCCTTGCCGTCGACGCCGATCTGGATGTTTTCGCCATCGGACGGGATGCCGTTGACTTTGGCGCTGTAGCCGAAGTTGTACACCACCTGCCCGAACAGCGATTTGTTCCCGTTATTGATGCCTTCTTGCGGAACCAGATCATCCGCTTTGATGGAGCTGGCGGCTTGCACGATAAACGCCTTGGCCGCTTTTTCGGCCTGCTCTTGACTGATTTCGGGAGGATAATAGGCCTTGCTTTCGTTGGCAACATACTCCGGCTGGTAGAAATTGAGCACATCGCCGGTCATGGCATCCACGCTCGCCGAAAACGAATACGTGCTGTTTCCTCTCGTTATGGTCCAAGTAAGCATCCAGACCGACTCGTTGAAGGAATTGTCCGTCCCTTCCGTATAGCTGGCATCTTCCAGCTTGGCTTCATTCAAGACGGGAAACAAGGCGACCATTTTTTTCGCAGCTTCTTCTTTGCTTATTTTCGCTTTTTCCCCTGGAGCAGGATTTGCGGCGGCCGAGTTAGCGGCCGTGGCCCCTTTGGCGATCCCCGTGCCCGACTGTGAGACGGATGCCGGCGAAGCTCCCGCCCATATCGGAACTTGCAGCAAGCTGAACCCGATCGTCCCCGCAATGAAGGTTTTTGCTACCTTGTTAGCGGAAGCGGGAATCGAGGCTTGTCTCCCGTGGTTTTTGCGCTTCATCCTTTCAACCTCCCAATTTCCATAATAAACCAAAATAATTATAGCATACCCTTTTATTTTACGCAGTTGGCTTGTGTTCATGTTTAAAATGTTTTATGCTGAAAACCGTAACCAGCTTTTCGAAGGAGAGATGCGTGATGAAACAACGGACGACGAAGTCCGCGAAATCCGGACAGACGAGACAGGCAGCGCCAGTTATGGGGGGACGGGTCACATGGAGCCGCAAACCGATGACGCAGGTGGTCATGAACAAAAAAGCGAAGCAGCGCCGAACGTGGTGCCGAAAAGGCACGGACGACGGCGCTTTTTTATTTGTGTCGTAAAAGGGAAAAAGGCCCGCTCTCCCGGGATGTCGGAGATCGGACCTTGAACTCGGTTCTTTTGCTTCGGATGACCTGCTCCCTCTTGTCTTAGGGAGCTCGCTTAGTATGCCGTCCAGCCGGCATCGGCGGTAATTACCGTACCGTTGATAAAGCTGGAATCATCGGAAGCCAGGAATAATGCGATTTTGGCGATTTCCTCGGGCTTGCCGTTCCGGGGATTGAAGCCGGCTCCGGACATGGCTTTTCTTAACCCGCGCGATTCGGGGTTCATGTCTCCGGCATCCGCCATAATGTTCGTTTCCACGCCGCCCGGAGCGATCGCGTTGCAGCGGATGCCCGCATCGGCGTATTGGAAGCCCACGTTTTTCGTCAAGCCGACCACCGCATGCTTGGAAGCCGTATAAGCGGCCCCGGCCCGGGAGCCGTACAACCCGCCGATGGAAGCGGTATTGATGATGACGCCTTTGCCTTGCTCGATCATGATCGGGAGGGCTTTGCGGATCGCACGCATCGGCCCCGTCGCATTGACGGCAATGACGCGTTCCCATAGTTCGTCCGTCAGCTCCGTCACCGGCGTCATTTTGTCCATGATTCCCGCGTTATTCACCAGAATATCCAGCGAACCGTACGTTTTGACAGCGGTTTCAATCATGTTCTGAACGTCCTCTTCCTTGGCAACGTTGGCGCTGACGCCGACCGCTTGACCGCCGCTTTGCTTCACTTCCGCCACGACCTGGTCCAGGGCTGCTTGGGAGATATCCGCAAGCACAAGCTTTGCGCCTTCAAGCCCGAACAGCAAAGCCATTTCCTTTCCCATGCCGGAGCCGGCACCCGTAATTACCGCAACCTTGTCTTGGAGTTTCATCGCATATTCCTCCTATGGTCATCAATTAGACAAACTGTCTATTTTCTATTGTAACGCTTGTCCCGGAAAGCTTCAAACGTTTCACATGCGAAAGCATGAACTTTTTATAACCTGTCGCGAATTTTTACACTGAATCAATACGGCGCAAACGATATGCCTTTACACTCAAATCGAGCATGCCGATGATATGCAAAAACGAAACGCCGCAGATCGGCACGGCCGCCTTCGGCAGCGTTGGCTAACGGTCCCGGGCGCCGCTCGGAAACTTGATCCATCCGATTCTTCAGTCGGGGCTTTAATTTTTGCGCATTTGCCCCTTGAACATACATAAATTTACTCATAATCTATTATTAGTAGAATAACAACGGATTTTCACACCCGCTTTTCCTTCCCTTTCAAACATTTTTCATCAAACCTGCATGGTTATCTTTTCGCGCATCGTCTAACTACATAGAATAACCCGAACAGGCCTTGTTCCCCCGACCTTGGTCTAGCATGGAAACCAGTCCGCGGTCCGTTTTGGACCCTTTCAATCCGTCATAAACTTATTTCATAAGACTAAGCGATCGAGCATAGAACGGAACCCGCCTGATTTTCAGGGTTGCTTAACGTTAGAACATAAGCTGCCTTCCCGACGAAGGAGCGTCCAATATATTAAGATCGAAGGTGATCATATGCGCAAGAAAAGAGTACTGATATTATCCGAAGGTTTCGGCAGCGGCCATACCCAAGCCGGATACGCGTTAGCCGCAGGCATGAAAAAAATGAATCCCGATATTCAAGCCAAAGTGATTGAACTGGGATCGTTCCTGAATCCTACCGTCGCGCCCTGGATTATTTCGGCATATCGTCTGACCATAAACACCAATCCCGGTCTCGTCGGTCTGCTGTACCGCAAACAGCACGACAAACCGCTGAGCAAACTGGCCATCATGGCGCTTCATCGCATCTTTTATCATCATACGGCTGAGGTCATCGCGCATTTGCGTCCGGATCTGATCGTCACCACGCATCCGATCCCGACCAACATCATTTCCAGGCTTAAAGCGGCCGGGCTTAACGTGCCTTTGTTTACCGTCATTACGGACTATGACGCCCATGCCTCCTGGATCAACAAAGAGGTCGACCGCTTCCTCGTCTCCACGGACAACGTCCGCCAGCTTTTGCTGGACCGGGGAGTGTATGCGGAAAACGTCAAAGTCACCGGCATTCCGGTTCATCCCGACTTCTGGTCTTCCGAAGACAAAACCTGCGTCAGAAAAACGCTCAACATCAAAAACATGCCTACCGTATTGATCATGGGAGGCGGCTGGGGATTGGTTTCGAATCATCAGCTCGTCCAGCAGCTTCATCGGTGGAAAGATCAGGTTCAGCTCGTATTTTGCTGCGGCAGCAATCAGAAGCTGCTCGACAAGCTGAAAAGCGACCCGGAATTCCAGCATGAAAACATCGTGCTTCTCGGGCATACGCGCGAAATCAGCAAATGGATGGACGCATCCGATCTGCTGATTACCAAACCGGGAGGAATGACCTGCACCGAAGCGCTTGCCAAAGGGCTGCCGATGCTTTTCTGCGAATCGCTGCCCGGCCAGGAAGAAATGAACCGGGAATATTTCGTCAAACGCGGTTACGGCGAAGCGCTGCAAAACGAAAACGTCCTCGAAGAATGGCTGCGGAAGCTGGCGCGCGGCGAACAAATCCGCATCGAACGGGGCTCCCGCCCTTCCCTCTTCGGTTCTCCCGCGAAGGATTACTACAGTCCGAGCAAATGTGCCGCAGAAGTAGCCAAAATGCTGGAATACCCGCCGCAGCAGGCTGACGTCGTGGTTACGCACGGAATTCCTGTCGGCATTTGATCCGTATAGCTTCGCATGAAAAAAGAGAGCGCTCAGGCTCTCTTTTTTTTGTCAGTTACGTGCATCGGCCGCTCGCCGATTCTACGCGCCCGGCTGTTCCTGCCGGTTCAAGCGATTCCGTGACGACAGCTTTCGAATGTGCTCTTCGACCAGCGGAACGGCCTCTTCCAGCGTATCGAAAGAAATCGGCTCCAATTTTTGGAATTCCTCTCCGTAGGAAGATGCGGTGTGTGCGTATCTCGGATCATAATAATATACAAGCAATAACTCCACCGCGCGTTCGTAGTTGCCGGACAGCAGGCAAGTTTCGATTTCCCGGGCTACCGGCGTGTGGATGCGCGATTGGATCTGTCGAAATGCCTGCAAGCTTTGTTCGGCATGCTCGGTCGGACGGTAATCGTTAATGATGTTTCTTACGCGCAAATCCGTGGCGGCATTGAGCAGAATATGAGTGCCCTTTTCCTTTTTATCGATCAAAAACTCGGGCAAAACCACTTTGCCGATCCGTTTGCTCTCCGCTTCGATCAGGATAAACGGCTCGTGCCGGTATCGAAGCAGTTCCTCCAGAAGAAGCGCATCAAAGGTTTTTTGGTTATGGCTTTTCAGTCCGATTTCGCCAAAAATCGATCCCCGATGTCCGGCCAGACCTTCCAGGTCGATAACCGGATACCCTTTGTCCTTCAAGGTCCTCAAAATCTCCGTTTTGCCTGTTCCGGTATATCCGTGCAGCACGTAAACTTCCGGCGGAAATTCCATGGTCCCCAGCGTTTCGACCACCCATCTGCGATAAGCCCGGTAACCGCCGTCCAGCCGGTACACATGAATCCCCATCAACGAAAGCACGGTTGCCGTCGTCCGGCTCCGCATGCCGCCCCGCCAACAGAAAACCGCCTTGTTGCCCTGAATTTCGGCAAATTTCTTCACGAAAGCAGGCAGTTTGGCGGACATGATCTCGAGCCCGCGTTCTTTGGCGGTATGGATGCTGACCTGCTTGTAAAGCGTTCCGATTTCGGCACGTTCCTCATCCGTAAAAAAGGGGATGTTGATGCTGCCCGGGATGGTCGATTCGGCATATTCGGAAGGCGATCGAACGTCGATCACCGTGATTTCGTTTTTCCCGCGAAGCTCATTCAGTTTCTCTATAGAAATGTCCTGGAACATAACAATCTCCTCATTCGATTACGATTTGTCCGCTGCCGCTTGCCGTAACCTCGCCGATGATCTTGGCTTCGACGCCGGCTTGCACGAGCTCCTCATGAAGTTTCTCTGCTTCGCTGCCGCTAACGGAAATCAACAGCCCGCCCGATGTGACGGCATCGCACAGAATCCAGCGGTCGATTTGGTCCATCTGTTCAGGGAATCGAACGCTGTCTTTGACATGCTCGTAGTTGTTTTTGGAACCGCCGGGAACCATTCCTTGTTCCGCCAGCTCGCGGACTCGAGGAAGCACGGGCACGTCATCCTTGCGGATGCGGATCTCCACGCCGCTTCCTTTGGCCATCTCCAGCGAATGGCCCATCAGGCCGAAGCCCGTCACGTCGGTGCAGGCATGGACGTCGTAACCTTCCATGACCTCGGCGGCCGTTTTGTTCAAGGTCGACATCACTTGGGTCACCCGCGCGATTTCTTCGGCGGTGAGCTGGTCTTTTTTGATGGAAGTCGTCATGATGCCGACCCCGATCGGTTTGGTCAGGATGAGTTTATCCCCCGGCTTGGCTCCGGCGTTGCTGCGTACTTTATCAGGATGGACCAGACCCGTGACCGCTAAACCGAATTTCGGCTCTTTATCGTCGATGGAGTGGCCGCCTACCAACGTCGCTCCCGCTTCCTTGACTTTATCCCCGGCCCCGCGCAGGATTTCGGACAAAATCCGCTTGTCCAGCGTGGAGATCGGAAATGCGACGATGTTTAATACCGTTAAAGGTTTGGCTCCCATGGCATAAATATCGCTGATGGCGTTCGCCGCGGCAATTTGCCCGAAGGCGTACGGATCGTCCACGATCGGCGTGAAGAAATCCAGCGTTTGCACCAGCGCCAGCTCGTCGTTCAGTTTGTACACGCCGGCGTCATCGCTTGTATCCAGCCCTACGAGCAAATTCGGGTTCGGCTCGGCTGGAGGCAGATTGCGGAGCACCTGGCTTAAATCCGCCGGGCCGATTTTGCAGCCGCAGCCGCCTTTGCTAGAGAGGGAAGTCAATTTAACGCTGATATCGGAATCCATTCGTTTACACGACCTTTCGTCATAAATAGAATTATCGGATGAGTTACTACTTCATGTCCGTTCAGGATGAAGGCATGCCCCATTTAGATCGTACACATCCCCGGAAAAAAAGGCAAATGAAAGAACAGGACCCCGGGCGCACGCTGTGCATGCAGGAAGTCCTGTTTTTCGAATCCATCCGCGTCACGGGTGACGCGAATTATTTGGATACGGGCACCGCTTGGCCGAAATACTGCTCCAGCGTCATGTGGCGGCTCGTCACTTCATTGGCGATTTTGGCGCCGACGTAACGAAGATGCCAAGGCTCGTACTTATAGCCCGTAATCGAAGCTTTCCCTTCAGGATAACGGATGATAAATCCATATTCATGCGCATGCTTAGCCAGCCATTTGGCCTCTTTCGTGCCGGCAAAACAGCTTTCCGCGGCACATTTGCCCGTGATGCCGGATACGTCGATCGTCAGGCCGGTTTGGTGCTCGCTGTGCCCCGGACGGGCGCTGTACGTATCGGCCGCTTTTACGCCGTCCCGTTTTACGTAGTTGTTATACAGCGTCTTTTGGCGCGATTCGGAGCGGTAACCGGATACGCCCGCCAGCTGAACCCCGTCTTTTTTGGCGGCGGCAAACAGCTTTTCAAGCGCCGTTGCCGCCTCCTTGCGCATTTTGCGTTTGTCTGCCTTTTCCGAAAATATGAACGGAACGTTCGGATATACGAGATCCGGAGGAACGTAGCCGGCCGGGAGTCTGTACGTTTTGTTGACCAGCACAGCGATGCTTTCCGGATTGGAAACGACATGCTCCACGCTGTAAGAATTGATAAATCCTTTTCCTCCCGTTTTGCTCGTGCCGCTCCCGGCCTCGGAGTCCGCTTTGCCGGTTGATGACGATTTGCCCGCAGAAGCGTTTTGCGCAGGTTTCGCGGCCTGCTGCGTTTTCGCGCCTGTATTCATCGCGCCTGAGCCAGCCTGATTCGGCTTTTCTCCTTGCTTGTCTGCGCTGCCGGACGTCAACGTGTCCTTGGTTTGCTGCTTGGCGGAATCCGCTGACGCCTTGTCCCCATCATCCGCGCCGATAACCGGCGATGGCGATGGTTGCGAATGTTGCTGCGCGAGCGCGGGCGGCTTTTCGACCACGGCGCCGTCGGCAGCCGGAGCATGGTTTTTCCCCAAAGCCCAATAACCGCCTGCTACAATGAGCACCGCGGCAGCAAAGGTAATCATATACTTACGCATGAATGTGCATCTCTCCCCGTGTTCAAGCTTGCCTCTCTTTACAGTTCTTGGGTCATGCCAATCTTCGAATCTATCAATCTACTATTTCATTATACGACAAAAAACGACCTGATCAAAGGATTGATCAGGTCGCTTCGGCGAATTCCATGTCGATCTATGTAAATTTCCGGCTGTCTTTTAAGACTTCAGCCGTTTTTGCATAAATACAAGCTCTGCAGCAAGTCTTTCAATCCGCTCCAACACGTTGGGATCATGAATTTCCTTAAACTCGTTAAAATGATCGTCATGCACGTAAACATAACCGGGCGCCACATAGGATCTGAAATAGCCGGCGATCGGCTTCAGCTGATTTTCGATCACGAGATAATGCTGGTACGTTCCTCCCGTCGCCACGAATCCGATGACTTTTTGCTGCAGTGCGGACTGCGGAATCAAGTCGAACAGATTTTTGAGCACGCCCGACATGGAGGCTTGATAGATCGGGGTTCCGATCAGGCAAAAATCGCTGGAAATGACGGCGTCGATCACTTTTTTGGTGTCCCCCGTATACGCGGACGGATCCCTCCCGTCGCAAAATTGCACGTCGTAATCTTTCATATCCAGCAATTCGGTTTCGATTTCAGGATCTATTTTTTTGACTTCTTCCAGTACTTTTTGTACGACAATGGCCGTTTTGCTGCCGATGATCGCACCTGATATTCCAACCAGCTTCATGAAGGCAGTCTCCTTTTCGTGCGAGGACGCTGCAAAATGGACGGTTCCGCATGGACCCTGTTTTTGCAAAGCCTCGGGTATGATGTTCGCTTTATTTTGCCGGTACCGGGAGTATCCTTCAGCCGTTGAATGCCGTTGCCATTGGATGCTTACGCTTCCATCGTATTCCCTTTCCGTCAAAAACGAAAGCTTGTCGATCGTTCCGTTACATGTCGTCTTCTTGTTCGTCCGTATTGACGAAGAAATAGGCGGTCATGGCCAAACGTTCCATCATCTGCTCCCGGAGCGCGGAGTCCTCCACGACCTCATCCATGGCCTGCTGCATGCAGCTGAGCCAAGCCGTCGCCCGGTCGGGCGTGATCGGAAAACGAATATGCCTTGCCCTCATGCGGGGATGCCCTTCTTTCATCGTGTAGAGCTGCGGTCCCCCGAAATACTGCGTCAGGAACATTTCCTGCTTTTCCATGACGGGCGTGATGTCTTCCGGAAACAGCGGAGCAAGCAGCGGATGCTTTATCACTTTCGGATAAAACGCTTCGACGATCGCGCGTATGGTTGGCGCCCCGCCCATCAATTCGTAATAGGACACCGGCCGCCGCGCGGATTCCCCCGTTTGCGACGCGTTTCCTTGATTATGGTCTGAGTTCATGAAGAAAATGAATCCTCCTTCCGGTAAATGCATGAATGTATCCATATTCCGGATCAGCCAAAAACTGCAATGCAAGCTTTGGGATCCGGCTATTTTTCATACAGGGAACGGTCCGCTTAAACCGCGTACCCTGGTTTTCCCCATCCTAATTAGTATACATAAATGTATATTAATTATTATAATCCTTTAAACCCTTTGTCAAGTACGGATCATGAATATCCTTTTACTTTTTATACATATATGTTGACTATATGCGTTGCGTGTTCTACAATTACCGTGTCCTGACTTGTACGCGCGGACGTTTCCGATCCTTTTTCTTGGCCTCCCCATACACGGTGATGCAATGTCAAGATAACCCGGTAAGGTTTGCGATATTATGGACATACTTTGTTTTAAAGATCGAAGTGGATTGAAGGTGAGAAAATTTTGACGAAGGATGATCTGGTTGCTGCGATCGCTCATATCAAAGACGAGGAGCGCCAGCTGCCGCTCACGGAGATCGGACTGATCCGGGACATTACCACGAACAAGGATCATGCCGCAATGACCGTGCTTCTCCCCCCGGATTCCGTATCGCGGGAGCAGGAGCTGAAGGAGCAAATTACCCGTGCGGTGCAAAAGACAGGAATTACCGATGTTCATATACGCTTCAAACCTATTTCAAATGAAGAAAAAAATGATATTATAGCTATTAAGCTTAATAAATCGGTGCGCCGCGCCCCGACGCTGATGAATTCCCCGCTGCTTTCCGCGGATTCCGGCGTGACTTTCATCGCCATAGCGAGCGGCAAAGGCGGCGTCGGAAAATCTACCGTCACGGTCAATCTTGCAAGAGCTTTGGCTAAGCAAGGCAAGCGGGTGGGTATCATTGACGCGGATATCTACGGACACAGCATTCCGGAAATGCTGGGGATCAAAGAGCTTCCGCAAAAGCAAGGAAACCGGATCGCCCCTGTGGAGAGCCATGGCATGAAGGTGATCTCGACGGGATTTTTCGTTCAAGGCAATAAGCCCGTCGTCTGGAGAGGCCCGATGCTCGGCAAAATGCTCGGCACGTTCCTGAACGAAGTGGATTGGGGTACCCTGGATTATATTATCTTGGATCTTCCGCCGGGAACCGGCGACGTTGCGCTTGACGTTCATAACCGGATTCCGCAGTGCGCAGAAATCGTGGTGACCACGCCTCATAAGACGGCCCACCATGTGGCAGCCCGTGCCGGCGAAATGGCGCTGCAGACGAACCATCCCATTCTTGGGGTCATCGAAAACATGTCCTATTTCACCGATCCCGAGGGAAGACGGCATTACCTTTTCGGACGCGGCGGCGGGCAGAGGCTTGCCGATGAGCTGAAGACGAAGCTGCTCGCGGAGGTACCGATTCAATCGGCCGATACGCCGGATGAAGCCGATGCGGCTTCAAACCTGTTTGACGAAAACAGCGAACAGTGGCATATTTTTATGGATTTGGCATCAAATATCATAAACAACAAACTAGCGAACTAATTTGAAAGGGTGACAGAAATGGCATACGTTATTACCTCGGCTTGCATGGATGAAAAAGCTGCCGATTGCGTGGATGTTTGTCCAGTAGATTGCATCGAGGAAGGTCCTGACCAATATTACATCGACACCGACATTTGCATCGAATGCGGAGCATGCGAAGTGGCTTGCCCGGTCGGCGCGGTATATTATGACGCGGATTTGCCTGAAGAAGAAAAAGGGTTCCTCGAAAAAGCCGAAAACTTCTTCAAAAATAGATAAGCTGATACACCAACGATACATTTCGAGTGATTGCAGCCTGTTGATCTTTCGTGTCGGCAGGCTGTCTGCACTTCGCACCCGAGCTTCAGGAAAAAAGCAGAACAGGCGGTGATGAACATGAACCAACAACTGGATATTTCAACCCGGGACAAAATCCTGCAGCTGCTGAAAACCAAAGGCGAGCTCAGTGCAAAAGAGATTACCGAGTTCATCGGAATCACTAGCATGGCCGTACGCAGGCATATCAACACGCTCGAAAAGGAAGGATTGATCGAATCGAAAACGATTCGGCAGCCGATGGGCCGCCCTACCGCGATTTATCATTTGACGGATCAGGCGGAATCCTTTTTCCCGAACAAATACCATACGTTAACGCTGGATTTGCTTGGCGAGCTTGAATTGGACGCCGGCTCCGGGATGGTCGACCGTTTATTCGAACGGCGCAGCGAATCGCTGCAAAGGAACCATGCGGCAAAGATGCAAGGCAAGACGTTCGGCGAAAAAGTCGCCATCTTGGCGGAAATCCAGAACGAAAACGGGTATATGGTCGAGCTTGAACAAAACGGCGAAGACGAATATGCACTGATGGAATACAATTGCCCGATTTCGCAAATCGCGAAGAAATACAACCACGCCTGCACCTGCGAAATGAAAATGTTCGAATCCCTGCTGGGGGCCGAAGTGGTTCGTACCGAATGCCTGGCCCAGGGCGACAAAAAGTGCGCATACACGCTTAAAAATAAAAAGAAAACCTCGCAATGAACCGGACCTTGGTCCGGAGGCCGTTCGCCTGTCAAGGAATGCAGCCTGGTTCATGCGAGGTTTTTTTATGGAATCAGACAGGATCATCCGGGCGGTCCGATTCCACGAAAAATTGCAAAGCAGCCATTTTGTTTTCCCAGAAGCGCTCGAAATAGGCGTACCACTCTTTGATCTCCTGCAGCGGCTGCGGGTCAAGGCTGTACCTGTTTTCTCTCCCGACCCTTCTCTCTTTCACGAGTCCCGCCTCCGACAAAATGCGGAGATGTTTGGACACGGCCGTCCGGCTCATCGGAAAATGGCCGCTGATGACCGTCACGGGCATTTCTTTCCCGGCTAGAAGCTTCAGCAGCTGTCTGCGCGTCGGGTCGGCAATCGCCTGAAAAACGTCGTGTTTGGCTTGCGCTTCCCCCATGGTTACCCCTCGACGTACGCGCCCAGTTTTTGATGCAGACCGGCCCAGCCTTTGTCCATCACGCCGCGAACGATCGGATGAGGTTGCCCAAACTCCGTCAGTGTATGCTCGTTCCAGCCGGAATGAATGATCGTAATTTCGGTTTGATCCCCCAGATCCTTCAATTCAAACGTCAGCGTCCAGTCTTTCCCCCACCGGAACGCGATTTTGCGGGGTTCGTCCACTTCCGTCACTTTGCACGGAGACATTCCATAGGGGCCCGCATTCAGCTGAAATTCATGGCCAACGACCGGCTCGAGATCATTGGGCATAAACCATGCCGACAGCCCTTCCGCCGTAGCGACGGCCTTCCATACCTTCTGGATCGGCGCCTTAAACACGCCGGTATACCGTATATCGGGCAAAGCCCCTTGTTTTTCATGTTCCATTGTTGATCCCTCCCGTTTTTTATACCCAAATGCGAAACCTTTTGGTTTCATTTCTTGTTTATTATATACAACCGTTTGGTTTCATATCAAGTCCAATTTTTGCCGGGGATCGTTAACCTGTATTTAAAAATAGATTCCCTCTCATTCGGTACCCTGTCGTCCTCTTTTTATTGCATTTACAACAAAACATAAATTCTATATACTTGTCATTGACGTTGAAGTCATGACGACTATTTTATCGAAAACATAAATCCGGAGAGGGTTGAAAATGATGCATTCAAAAAGAATTACACAATCCGAGGAACTAGAGGCGGCTTTCTTAATAAGAAAGAAAGTATTTGTTGAAGAACAAGGTGTGCCACTCTCAGACGAGTTTGATGAATTTGATACGCTGGATGGAGATTGTGAACATCTGCTCGCCTACTACGATGGACAACCCGTTGGCACGGGCCGGATCCGCGCTCTTGATGGAGTGGGCAAATTAGAACGTATTTGTATATTAGAACCTTACCGCAAATTGGGGATTGGAAAGAAAATCATTTCAGGATTGGAAGAAATCGCGCTTGAAAAGGGGCATCAACAAGTGAAATTACACGGGCAAACTCAGGCAGAGGGATTCTATAAAAAGCTTGGTTACCGGACTTCATCAGCTGAATTCATGGAGGATGGTATTCCCCATATGTTAATGGTCAAAAATCTTGAAACTTCCTTCATTTAAAAACAATTCCAAGGGTCATCTACTGTTAAAACACAAAAAAGCCGCAACAATGCGGCTTTTAAAGTGTAATGTTCGCTTCGTCTTGCCGTTTTTCGCCGTACGACGCTTCGCATTAACCTCTGAACTGTTTCAAAAATTGCACGGCTTTGGAAATGTCGGCTTCCGGATCTTCGCCCACTTCGCGTTCGATCGTCAAATATCCGGCATAACCGATGTCTTCGAGCGCCTTCAAATATTCCGTCCAGTTGACGCTGCCTTCGCCAAGCGGAACTTCGCGGAAATATTGGCCTTCGCCTGGAACGAACGTGTTGTGTTCGTTGACGGGCGCATCGTAGCCGAGGGACTCGTAAATGTAATGCGCCGGTACCTCGCGCAAACGGATGCCGTCCTTCGCATGGGTGTGCACAATGTAATCCTTCAGGTTGTATACGCCCTGCGCAGGATCGTCTCCCGTCACCATGACCATGTTGGCCGGGTCGAAGTTGACGGATACGCCTTTGGAGCCGAGACCGTCGAGGAATTCCTTCAATCTTGCCGAAGGCTCCGGACCGGTTTCGATCGCAAAGTAGGCGTTCATGCTGGTTGCGTACGATGCGAGCTCTTCGCAGGCATCATGCATGTTTTGATAAATCTCGCTGTTTCTATCTTCCGGCACGATTCCGATATGCGTCGTCACGACGGAAGTGCCCAGCTCGACGGCCAGATCGAGAATCCGTTTCGATTTCTCGATTTTTTCCGCGTTTACGCTTTTGTCCTGGAATCCGTAGCCGCCCAAATCGCCGACAAGCGCGGAAATTTCCAGACCAAGGGACGCAATGTACTCCTTCAGTTCTTTTCGCTGCGCAGCAGAGAGGTTTGCCGGGTCCATCTCGCCGCTTACGGCATAAATCTGAACGCCGTCCGCCCCGACCTTTTTAGCCCGCTGCAGGCCTTCTCTCACGCCTACGCGAAAGCTGTCTACAATAACGCCGATTTTATTGTTCATTACCACTGACTCCCTTCCGTATTCGTTTGATTTACGCTTCGTTCCAGAAGCGCTTTACGTTTTCCAATCCGATGCGCGTTCCTTGGACCGCGTCTTCCATCCCCTCGAATTCGATGGACAAATATCCGTCATAACCCGAAGCCTTGATCAGGCGGATCGATTCGCGCAGGTTGATGTCGCCGTGTCCGGCGATCGCCCCTCTCAAGTAATTGCCGCCGGCTGTTTTGAACCAGCCCTCGCCCGGATCCTTGGATGCATGGCGCAGGTAAAAGTCCTTGATATGAACCATGGATGCAAACGGCAGATTGTTGCGGACGGCAATAACCGGATCCTCGTCGACGCACATGAAGTTTCCGACGTCGAGCGTCGTCTTGAAGTTCGGACGGTCCACGGCGTGAACCAGCGCCTGCACGCGGTCGCTTGCTTGAATGTAATACCCGTGGTTTTCGACGCTTGTCGTAATGCCGTACTGCGCCGCATAGTCCGCAACTTGGCGGCAGGCTTCGGCCAAGCGTGGAAGCTCGCTGTTGAACTGCTTGATGGAAGTGTCGCTGCGGCCTGCCACGTCATGGCGCATCAGCTTCACGCCCAAACGGGCGGCGACGTCCACTTCTTTCTTGACGCGTTCGACTTCCTTGGCGATCTCCTCGTCGTTGTCGACGCCGAAATTGGCGTAAATCGCATAGTTGGAAACTTCGATGCCCACTTCCTTCGCTTTAGCGACGATTTGGTCCGTCAATTCGGGATTGTCGGTCAGCGAATAACCGATCGGCACGATTTCCACATGCTCCCCGCCGATTTCCGCGATTTTCTCGATAGCCTCGAGTATGGTCATTTTGCCTTCATGCACGGGACGGTACAAACTATATGTGCTTACTCCCACTTTCATAGCTGGATTTCGACTCCTTTTTCGGCGGATTCGTAAATGCCCGTCAATATTTTCATCAATTCCAATCCGTCTTCGACCGGGCTCATCGGCTCCCTGTTGTTTTGGATATTGAGGATGAACTGATCGATTTCGTTTTGGAACGCGGCTGCGAAGTTAAAGCCTTTATTGTCGATCTGCGGCTCGATGTTGACCATCACGTCGTTCTTTTCGGTCACGATCACCACCTCCGGATCGATTTCAAATCCGCCTTTGGTGCCATAAATGCGAACTCCTGCTTCATCCTTTTTCGCGTGCAGGGAGAAGCTGACGTCCACCATCAGCGATGCGCCGTTTTCAAAACGGATCAAAGCATTCGCCAAATCCTCCACCGTATTTTTGCTTGCGTCATAGTCGGCTGCCTTGTAGAAGGACAGATGCTTCACGTTCGAACGGTTGCCAAGCTTGTGATAAACGTTCCCTGAAACCGATTTCACTTTTGGTCTGCCCAGCATGTACCAACAGAGGTCAATGACGTGCACGCCGATGTCGATCAGCGGTCCGCCGCCGGAACGTTCTTTGTCCGCGAACCATCCGCCAGGGTTGCCGAGACGGCGCAAAATCGATGCTTTGGCATAATACAGCTCGCCGAATTCGTCTTTTTGGATGAATTCCTGCAGAAGGCCGATGTTCGGATCATACCGGCGTACGAAGCCGACTTGCAGCAGCTTGTCGCTGGAACGGACCGCTTTTTGGACGTTCAGCGCCTCTTCCACGGTGCGGCACAGCGGCTTTTCGACCAGGACGTGTTTGCCTGCCTGGATCGCGGCGATGCTGATTTCCGCATGGGAGTTGTTCCATGTGCAGATGCTGACGGCGTCGATTTCAGGGTTCGCGAGAAGCTCGTTGTAGTCCGTATATGTGTGCGCTGCGCCGTATTTTTGTGCGGCCGCCTTCGCTCGTTCTTCGTTCAGGTCGCAGATGGCCACGATTTCGGCATCCGGGTTTTTTTGATACGAATTCATGTGCGACTCGGAAATGGAACCTGCACCGATGATGCCCACTTTGATTTTGCTCATTTGCATTCAACGCTCCTTTTGATTTATTCTCATCTTTTGGATTGATTGGGAAGTGCTTCGATAGATGTTTTATATATATTGAATTATAATGTTTCTAGTTAAGTCTGCCATGCAAAGCCTTGCTCTTTATTTGTATAATTGTGCGATTTTGAGGTGACCGATATGGAAAGACCCCTTTCTCTGCAAGAACCGATGGATATGCCGAACCGCTTTTTCCCGATCAAAGTCCATTACACGACGACCAAAGAATACGGAATGACGCTTTTTAACCATCATTGGCACAATCATCTCGAATTCCTCTATTTCACCAAAGGATCCGCCATGATCGAGCTGAATTCCGTTCCGTACGAGGTTCGCGAGGGGGACCTGGTCGTCATAAACAGCAACGATCTGCATTACGGCGTCAGCCAATGCGACGATTTGGTCTATTATGCGATGATCCTTGACATCAAGCTGCTCCACAGCCACTCGATCGATGCGATCGAAACCAAATTCATCACGCCGATCTCGCAGAATCGGATTTTGTTCGCCAGCAAAATTACCGGCGACGCCGAAATCATCAGCTGCATATCCTCCCTCATCGAGGAGCTGAACCAGCGCGAGCTGGGATACGAGTTATCGATCAAGTCGTATTTGTATCGAATCCTGACCATTTTGCTGCGCCGATACGGAACGAATAAACTGTCCACGGAAGAGGACCATCAGCGCCTGAAGAACCTGGAGCGGTTCACGCCCGTTTTTCAATATATCGAGGAGCATTACCCCGAGGATTTGAGCGTCGATCAGCTCGCCGGGCTTGCGGGCCTCAGCCGGTTTCATTTCAGCAGATTGTTCAAAGAGCTGACCGGGCGCACCATTACGGACTATATTAATACGCTGCGGATCAACAAATCAGAATACCTGCTGCGCAACTCGCGCATGAACATTTCCGAAATCGCGTTATCGACCGGTTTTAAGGATATTTATTATTTCAGCCGCTCGTTCAAGAAATATAAGCATGTTTCGCCAAGCGAAATGCGCAAAAACTTCCATATTTAATGTAAAAACGATAGGATTCCTGGTCGAAAACAGAATTTGTCGAATGAAATTTAGGATTTTGCATGGTCAATCTCCTTTTTTCTGGGTATAATAGTTCTGAATGTTTGATATTTTATACATAAAGTATCATTTTGAGGAGGAACATATCTTTGGATCCATATTCATCCGAACAATTTAACCAGTTTCAACAAATGCCGCCGATGCAGCCGCCGAAGACCAACGGCAAGGCGATCGCAGCCCTCGTGCTCGGCATTCTCAGCCTGATGATCCCGTACGTGGGCCTGATCCTCGGCATTATCGCGATCGTCCTGGCCTGCCTCTCCTTTAAGGAGATCAAGCAGAGACAAGAAGGCGGACGCGGCCTGGCCATCGGCGGACTCGTTTGCGGCATTATAGGCACAGCCTTATATGGAATCATTATCATCATCCTCGTCATTGCCCTCATGGCCATCGGCGCTACCGACAGCTATTATGATGTACTTTCGTCGATTCCGCCTTTGACAACGGCATAATATCGCAAAAAAGGATTGAAGCATGCGCTTCAATCCTTTTTTTGGATTCGCTCGATAACACAGCGTTCGCCGTTATAATCCAGGAGAGACAAAAAGAGCTGCCCCGGCCTTGAAGACCTTGGACAGCTCTGCTGCATAAAGGAATCCTTATTTATTCCGTCACCGTACCGTAAATCAATACAGGGGCTTCGGCATGGTCGGCGATGCGGATGTTGTCGTAAATTTTGTTCATGACATCATCCACGTTTTCGCGGTTGGCATGGATCGTCACGAGCGATTCGCCTTTTTTCACGCGATCTCCGATTTTTTTGTTCAGCATCAGGCCGACGGCCAGATCGATTTCCGATTCTTTGGTCGCGCGTCCCGCTCCAAGCCACATGGCCGCCGTACCGATTTCGTCAGCGACGATTTCCGCAACGACGCCGTCTTCCTTCGCAGGAACCTCGATTTGATACTTCGCTTGCGGGAGCAGTTCGGGATGATCCACGACATCCGGATTGCCGCCTTGGTTGCGGATGAATTCCTTGAATTTCTCAAGCGCTTTGCCGTTTTTGATGACTTCCTTCAGCATTTCTTCCGCTTCTTCCAACGAGTTTGCCTTCTTCGCCAGATAAACCATTTGACGACCAAGTGCCAGGCACAATTCCTCGAGGTCTTTCGGCCCTTGGCCTTTCAGCGTATCGATCGCCTCTTTCACCTCAAGGGAGTTGCCGATGGCGAAACCAAGCGGCTGGCTCATGTCGGAGATGACGGCCATCGTGTTCCGTCCGACGTTGTTACCGATGCTGACCATCGCGTGGGCAAGCGCCTTCGCGTCGTCGACGGTTTTCATGAAAGCGCCGGCTCCCGTTTTGACGTCCAGCACGATCGCGTCAGAGCCTGCGGCGATTTTTTTACTCATGATGGAGCTCGCAATAAGGGAAATCGAATCGACCGTCCCCGTGACGTCGCGAAGCGCATACAGCTTCTTGTCCGCGGGGGTCAGGTTGCCGGTTTGGCCGATGACCGCGATTTTATGTTTGTTGACCAGCTCCACGAATTCCTCGCGTTCGATTTCCACGTGGAAACCTTCGATGGACTCCAGCTTGTCGATCGTTCCGCCGGTATGTCCCAGGCCGCGGCCGGACATTTTGGCTACCGGGATATCCAGCGCCGCGACGAGCGGTGCAAGCACCAATGTCGTCGTGTCGCCCACGCCGCCCGTGGAGTGCTTATCGACCTTGATCCCTTCGATTTCGGACAAGTCGATCGTATCGCCGGAATGAACCATAGCCATCGTCAAATCCGCCCGCTCCCGCTGGGTCATGTCTTTAAAGAAAATCGCCATCGCCAAGGCACTGACCTGGTAATCGGGAATTTCCCCTTTGGTATAGCCTTCTATGATGAAATTGATTTCTTCCGTTGTCAATTCTCCGCCGTCACGTTTCTTTTCAATCAAGTCGACCATTCTCATAGGTAGCAATGCCTCACTTTCAAAATTTAATGATATTATTCCGGCTTACAACGTGATAGCCGTTTCGAGCGCGACTTCCATCATATCGTTGAACGTCGTCTGGCGTTCTTCCGCGGTCGTTTCTTCCCCTGTCAACAAATGGTCGCTGACGGTGAGCAGCGTAAGCGCGTTGACGCCGAATTTGGCGGCAAGCGTATACAGCGCGGTCGTTTCCATTTCCACGCCGAGAATGCCGTGCTGCATCAGCTTTTCAACGACGGATTTGTCGTCGCGGTAGAAGATGTCCGAGCTGAAGACGTTGCCGACATGCAGCTTGAGGCCTTTTTCCACGCCTTTCTCATAAGCCGTTTTCAGCAGCTGGAAGCTGGCGATCGGGGAGAAGTCATAGCCGCCGAAATAATGGCGGTTGGCGCCGGAATCCGTACAAGAAGCCTGGGCCAAAATGACGTCGCGTACATGCACGTCTTTCTGCATGCTGCCGCAAGTGCCGACGCGCATCAGGTTTTTAACGCCGTATTCATTGATCAGTTCGTTCACGTAAATGCTGATGGACGGAATACCCATGCCCGTGCCTTGAACGGAAACGCGCTTTCCTTTATAAGTCCCCGTAAATCCGAGCATGCCTCGAACTTCGTTGTAGCAGGTCACATCCTGCAGGTACGTTTCCGCGATGAATTTTGCACGCAGCGGATCTCCAGGCAGCAGAATCGTTTCCGCGATATCTCCGGTTTTGGCTCCAATATGAGTACTCATGAATATGTCCTCCTGACAAGTGTTTATTATGGATAAAATAGGTTGCGAATTATTTCAAATCTTTAAGGAAGCTGGTGCCGTATTCCGGCATAGTCACGCCGAAGTTGTCCGCTACCGTTGCGCCGATGTCCGCGAACGTGTTGCGGAGCGCAAGCTCGCTGCCGCCGTTCTTGAAACGCGGAGAATACACGATCAAAGGCACGTACTCGCGGGTATGGTCCGTGCCGCGGTACGTCGGATCGTTGCCGTGGTCCGCGGTGATGATCAGCAGATCGTCGTCGGTCATTTTCGCGAAAACTTCCGGCAGGCGCGCATCGTAATCCTCAAGCGCTTGACCGTACCCTTGCGGATCGCGGCGGTGTCCGTACAGCGCGTCGAAATCGACCAGGTTCAGGAAGCTGAGACCGGTAAAGTTTTGGTCCATCGTTGCGATGAATTTGTCCATGCCGTCCATGTTCGAAGACGTGCGAATCGCTTCGGTTACGCCTTCCCCGTCATAAATATCGGAAATTTTCCCGAGGGCGATGACGTCGAAGCCACCGTCCTTCAGCTCGTTCATGACCGTGCGGTTAAACGGCTTCAGCGCATAATCGTGGCGGTTGGCCGTGCGCTTGAAAGAACCCGGCTGTCCGACGTAAGGACGCGCGATGATGCGGCCCAGCATATAAGGATCGTCCAAAGTGATCTCGCGGCAGAACTCGCAAATTTCGTAGAGTTCCTTCAGCGGAATCACGTCTTCATGCGCGGCGATCTGCAGCACGGAGTCTGCCGAAGTGTAAACGATGAGCGCACCGGTCTTCATTTGCTCTTCGCCAAGCTCGTCGATGATGGCCGTTCCGCTCGCCGGCTTGTTGCCTATGACCTTGCGTCCGGTTTTTTCTTCGATGCGCTTGATCAGCTCGTCCGGAAATCCGTCGGGGAACACGCGGAACGGCGTATCGATGTAGAGGCCCATGATTTCCCAGTGTCCGGTCATCGTGTCTTTGCCTGCGGATTTCTCCTGCATTTTCGTGTAATAGGCGAGCGGCTTATCCGCTTTGTCAACGCCCTGGATTTCGCGAATGTTGGAAAGGCCGAGCTTGCCCATATTCGGCATGTTCAATCCGCCGCGTTCTCTGGCGATATGCCCGAGCGTGTCGACGTCAAAATCGTCGAATTGTGAGGCGTCCGGCGCCTCGCCAATTCCTACCGAGTCCATGACGATCAAGTGTACGCGTTTAAATTCTGCCATTCATGATCACTCCTTCGTAATTGAGTATAACGTATCTATTTTACAAAAACACGCCGGCAATCGTTGCGGACAACACGCTGACAAGCGTCGCTCCGTACAGCAGCTTGAGGCCGAAACGCGCAACCACGTTGCCCTGCTTCTCGTGAAGTCCCTTCACCGCGCCTGCAATGATGCCGATCGAGGAGAAGTTCGCAAACGAAACGAGGAACACCGATACGATGCCGACGGCGCGGGCGGACATGGCCGTATGTTTGCCGAGCTCGAGCATGGCGACAAATTCGTTGGATACCATTTTGGTAGCCATGATGCTGCCTGCTTCCACGGCCTCCTTCCAAGGCACGCCCATCACGAAGGCAAACGGAGCGAAGACGTAACCGAGCAGTTCCTGGAAAGTGATGCCGAAGATGCCGTTAAAGATGCCGTTGATCATCGCGATCAGCGCGACGAAACCGATAAGCATCGCTGCAACGGTAATCGCGACCTTGAACCCGTCCATAATATATTCCCCGAGCATCTCGAAGAACGACTGCTTTTCGGACTCCTCCTGAACTTCCAGACTGTCTTCCTCAGGCGTCACTTTATAAGGATTCAGGATGGAAGCGATGATAAATCCGCCGAACAGATTCAGAACGAGCGCCGTCACGACGTATCTCGGGTCGATCATGGTCATGTACGCACCGACGATGGACATCGAAACCGTGGACATTGCGGATGCGCAAAGCGTGTACAAGCGGTGCTTCGGCAGCGCGCCGATCTGTTTTTTGACGGAAATGAACACTTCGGATTGCCCCAAAATGGCCGAGGCCACGGCGTTGTAGGATTCCAGCTTGCCCATGCCGTTGATCTTGCTGAGCACGAGGCCGATGAGCCGAATGATAATCGGAAGCACTTTGATGTACTGCAAAATTCCGATCAGGGCCGAAATGAAGATGATCGGCAGCAGCACGCCCAGGAAGAACGGAGCTTGTCCTTCGTTCGCTATTCCGCCGAATACGAAGTTGATGCCTTCCGCGGCATAATCCAGCAAGTTTTTGAAAATATCCGAAAATCCTTTAATCAGCGCGGTTCCGACAACCGTATTCAGCAAAATGAATGCCAGAATGAGCTGAAGAATGATCATGATGATCAATGGGCGATAGCGAATACCACGTTTGTTATTGCTGGCGACAAAAGACAGTGCAAACACGACGAGTAATCCCAATACCGCAATCAAATATTTCATGGCTGTCTCCCTAGGTTGAATTTTGTATGAAGATCCGTATGAATAAGGCTATGAAAAATCGTTTTCATAAAGCGCTTCCAGACGATTCATGAAAAAGCGGAGCATGGATGTTTCGCCTCTCCGCTTTGCGTCCAGGCGGCTGACGCCGCCCGGTTTGAAGCATTAGTAGGAAGACGTCGACTGGCCGCCCTCCATAATTTTTACGCCGGAGCTCGCTCCGATGCGGGTAGCGCCCGCTTCGATCATTTTGTTCATGTCTTCCAAGCTGCGGACTCCTCCGGAAGCTTTCACGCCAACGTTCGGGCCGACCGTCTGACGCATCAAACGGACATCCTCCGGCGTCGCGCCTCCCGTGGAAAATCCGGTCGAGGTTTTCACGAAATCTGCACCCGCTTTCACGGACAAGCGGCTGGCGCGCTCCTTCTCTTCATCCGTAAGCAGGCAGGTTTCGATAATGACTTTTACAAGCGCTTTCCCTTTGGCTGCGTCAACGACGGCTTTGATATCCTGCTCCACGAAATCGTCCTGCTTGTCCTTCAGAGCCCCGATATTAATGACCATGTCGACTTCGGTTGCGCCGTTTTCGATCGCATTTTGCGTTTCGAACGCCTTCACGGCCGATGTGGTTGCTCCCAGAGGGAACCCGATGACCGTGCACACTTTTACTTTCGTGCCGCTTAACTGCTCGGCGGCATATTTAACCCATGTCGGGTTTACGCATACAGAAGCAAATTCGTATTTTTTCGCTTCTTCCGTCAATTTTTGAATTTCGCTTTGGGTTGCATCCGCGCGAAGCAACGTATGATCGATCATACCTGCAAGATTTGTCATCATGTCATCTCCTTCAAGAATAATTACCCAAAAATATTGCGCTTTCTTTCCTTGCTGCAGAAATATCATAACACTCGCCAGAACATATGTAAACACTGTCTTGAAATTATGTTCATGGCGGTTTTGTGGCATTCACCAGCCTATTTTGCGCAAAAAAATCTGCCATATGTATCTATGGCAGATTTTGAAATCCTTAAACCGTCAGGGCTTGGGCCGTGAACTGGTCCGTGATCAAAATGTTCGCGTACCCTCCGGCCAATGCCGCGCGGATCGCATCCACCTTGCTTTGCCCGCCGGCAACCAGGATGGACTTTTCCTTTTTCCGCAATTCGTGCAAATCGATGCCGACCGTCCGGTTGTTGATCTCCTCGCTGCAGATGTTGCCGTCCTTGTCGAAAAAACGGGAAGAGATATCTCCGACGCCTTTTTTCTTCAGCAGCTTTTGCTCCTCATCGGTAAAATAACCGAGCCTGAACAGCAGCGCATCCTCCCTTACCGTCCCGACCGTAAACACGGCAATGTTCGCTTGCTTGCCCAGCTCGATGATCCTGCTGATGTGCCGGTCCTCTTCCACGATGCGTTTCAAGGCGATATTATCGAAAATGACCGGAAGCGGAAGGTAGCGGGCCACCGTTTGATAAGCTTCGGCAAATAAATTGACCGTATCCGCCGCGTACGTGTTGACGTGGGAGTGGCTGACGCCTCCCTTGAGCTGGACGACTTCGACTCCCCTGACGCTTTTGGGCTGCAGCTGCTTCGCCACCGCAAACATCGTCGTCCCCCAGGTTACGCCGATAATATCTTTGTCTTGAACGTTGTCGTACAAATAATCGGCGGTTTGTTTGGCGATATGCTTTTGAATTTCTTCATAGGTATTCAGGGGAGAATAACAGACCTGGACCGTATCCAGCCCGTATTTCTGTTCCAGCTTTTTCGATAAAATATGGGAGTCTTCCTGAGGATCCACGATCTCGATTTTGACGTACCCCTGCTCCTTCGCGAACTGCAGCAGCCTCGATACCGTCGGACGGGACACGCCGAGCCGCTGCGCGATGTCCTGCTGGCTGAAATCCGATTGATAGTAAAGTCTCGCAGCTTCAATCGACAATCGTTGTTTTTCTATGTCCATTCTTTGATCATCACCCGTCTTTTCTCTCTCTTACGTCATGAGCCGTTCATCTCGCGCGCCGGATCGTGCAATTCCCCGATCGCTTGCCTGATTCCTTTTTGCAAGATATGCTTTTTCCGGCGCCGTTTATTTGTTAAGATAGTTATTGTGAATTTTTCCGTCACAATCAGTATAACAAAAATAGTCGATGAACGTACATCGTCAAAGACAAGGCCGGCCTTCGACCACAAGGATGGACTTCAACACGAGACCTGCGGATTGCAGACGGGGCCGGGCCCGATAGAAAGTGAGCGATCATGAAAAATACATATTCCCCGTACTTTGAATTTGACCGGAACGCATGGGCGTTGTCCCGGGATTTGCCCTCTCTCACGATATCGGAAGAAGAGTTCGAAGAGTTAAAGGGCTTAAACGAAAAAATTTCGATCGAAGAGGTATCCGCCGTATATTTGCCGCTTGCGCGGCTGATCCATTTATACGTCAGCTCTTTTGCACAGCTTCAATCGAAGATGAGTTCGTTTTTGAGCGTCCCTGCGCCGAAAGCCCCGTTTGTCATCGGCATAGCAGGCAGCGTCAGCGTAGGCAAAAGCACGACCGCCAGATTGCTGCAAACGCTTTTATCCCGCTGGCCCGAGCATCCCAAGGTCGATCTGGTGACGACCGACGGTTTTCTGTACCCCAACCGGGTGCTTGAAGCCAAAGGCATCATGAACAAAAAGGGCTTTCCGGAAAGCTACGACATCAACAAACTGATGCATTTTATCAGCAGCGTCAAGTCCGGCGAACCCGCCCTTCATGCTCCGTTATATTCCCATTTCGAATATGACGTTCTGAAGGACCGCACGCAACTTGTGGACCGGCCCGATATTTTGATCGTCGAAGGGATCAACGTGCTGCAGGTGAACACCAGCGAGCCGTTTTTCGTCAGCGACTTTTTTGATTTTTCAATCTATATCGATGCCGACGAAGAGAACATCCGCAAATGGTACATCGAAAGGTTCCTTCTGCTCCGCGATTCGGCCTTCCAGGACCCCCGTTCGTATTTCCACAAATACGCGACGCTCTCGGAGGAAGAAGCGATCGGCACCGCGGCCAAAATCTGGCAGGACATCAACGCCAAAAACCTGCACGAAAATATTTTGCCGACGAAGGAACGGGCCAAACTGATCATCAAAAAAGGCTCGGATCATTTAATCGAAAAAGTGATGCTTCGCAAATAACGGATTCGAATTCTCATATAACGGGTGCCGCCTGCGTCCTAAAGCGGACGAAACCAGCGCGGCGCCCACCAATTGTATTTCCCCAGCAGCTTCATCAAGGACGGCACCACAAGCAGCCGCAGCAGCGTAACGTCAATCCATACGGCAGAAGCGATGCCGGCCCCGAGCTGCCTAACCCCTTCCACCTCTCCAAAAGCAAACGGCAGCGTCACCGCGATTAGTATGGCTGCTGCGGCCGTAATGAGTTTCCCCGTAGAAGCCAATCCTTCTTGAATGGCAGCATCCACTTGTCCCGTTTCCCGGAACGCTTCGGTCATCCGCGACAGCAGAAACACCCCGTAATCCATGCTTACGCCGAAAACCAAACCAAAAACAAACACAGGAACCATGACGGCAATCTCCCCCGGCGATGAACCAGCCAACCCGCTCTGAAACACGATCACCAGGACGCCGAACGAGGCCGCGATGGTGAGCAGGTTCATAAGAACCGCCTTCACCGGGATCAACACCGAACGGAAAGCCGCAAACAATACCAGCATATTGGTAATGACGATAAAAGCCAGCATGCGGGGCAATGCACCGGCAACCGCGTCGATGACCTCCTGCCGGGATTTGGCTTCGCCCCCGAGCAGCACGCGGATGCCTGATTGTCCCGCCTCTTTTTCCAGGCTTCGCAGCCAGGTATGGACCTCCGCCGAGCCCGGCTCTCCCATGTAAGAAATCCGGTAGAAGACTGTATTTAAATAGGAATTATCCTTGAAAACGGGTACCGGCAATGGTTTGATGCCAATAACCGAAACGTCTTTTTGGATCCGCCTGATCCAGGCTGCCGCTTCCGTTCGTTCTTCGGGCGTAAATCTCCTTCCTGAAGGCTGCATGGCAAGCAGCACCTCGGAGACGCCGTCCTGCCGAAAATACGTGCGGATCGCTTCATCGGCTTTTCTTGATTCCGTTTCGGGAGGTAGGGAACGTGCATCCGGTACCGTCGTGGTCATCCGCGAGGCGGGAAAAAGCAACAGCATCATGAGGCAGCATCCGGCCAGCAAAATCCTCCCTGGTCTACGCATGACCTTTTCAGCCCAAAGAGCCCAAAATCTGCGGCTTCGGTCGTCCGGGAATGCTTGTCCGGCCCGCTTCCGTACCAGCCACGGTGAAATGAATCGCAGCAGCGCCGGCACCAGGCTTAAATTTACGGCCGCCGACAGGATCACGACGATGATGGCGCAAAGGGATGCGCTCCGGAACATCGGCATCGGGATGAAAGCGACGGCAATCAATCCGCATAAGACGCATGCGCTCGAAACATAAACGGCTCGTCCCGAAGTGCGAAGCGTTACCTGCAGCGCTTTTTCCGGATGGCTCCTCCCCAGCTCTTCCCGGAAACGGTTCGTCATAATAAAGGCGAAGTCCAGACATAGCGCCAGTCCGGTCATCGGAATGACGTTCAGGATGAAATTGGACAGCTCGAGATCGAAAGCGGTGCCCAGCATCGCTACGAAGCCCATCGCCGTTGACACGGAAAGCAATCCCATCAAAACGGGAACCAGCGCATACCAAAAGCCGCCGAACGAAAGCAACAAAATGAGGAAAGCAAGCGGAATCCCGAAACGTTCCGCCCGTTTGAAATCATGCATACTCGCTTGATTGACATCCTCCTGGACCACCGTTTTCCCCGTCAATTGGATCGTGATGCCTTCGAGATGCGGCAGTCGGTCCCGAATCCGGTTCAATAGATTTTTGCGCTCTTCCGGGGGCTCATCCGTTCCAATGAGGGCATATGCTGCATCCGTTGCCATCTGCTCGCGATGTTTCAGAGGAGACTGTACGAATGCAACTCCGTCCAGTACGGCCAGTCTCTTCAAGGTATCTTCGATAATCTCTGAAAATCGGGCATGCGAAACGGTTGGCTGCCTTTGGAACACGACGATCACCGGATCTTCCGGCATGCCGCCGTTTTCCTCAAGGAGCCGCTGTACTTCGTACGAGCTGCCTTTGGTGTATAAACCGGGACCTTGGACGATAAAAGGGAGCCGTGCCGAAAACGATCCGAATATAACAAAAAACGCCATCCAGCATGCCGCGATTGCACCCGAATGGCGATATACGAACCGAAACAACCACTCACCCATACCCGTCATCCCCGTTTTCCGGCGCCGTTTGCGGACCCATTCGGGTGGACTTGACCACAACATCGCCCAGCTGAGGGAACATGCGTGCGCAGGCCGTGAATATTCGCGGAACAACCGGCATGTTGGCCAACGCCTGCAGACGGCGTCCTAAGCGCAAAATCGATGCATATTCCCTTTGCATGTCAAGTCGATATGCGCGGTACCATTCTTCCATGCTCATGGCGTTCCGGAGGTACTTATCGCCGTAATGGGCGCATCTCCCTGCCGATCGCAGCGCGGCGGACATGCCATCGCCAAACAACGGCGGAATCATCGCGCCGGCGTCGCCAATCTGGGGCACGATTCCCCAAACGTCGGGCTCCAAGGACAAATAGACAGGGGCAATCGATACCTCCGAATCCGGAATCACCGTCCCGCCGGCCAGCCGCTCCGCTAGATGCTTGTTATCGGCTGCAGCCGATAGCAGGAGCTCCCGCACGGAGTTGCCTTTGCGGCGGATCCGGTCCAGCGGCAGGAGAGCCGCGACGTTCGTTTTCCCCCCTTCGACGGGTGAAATGCCGATATAGCCATGCCTGATAAAATAAAGCTCCACCGCCTGATCGGTGGCTACTCCGCCGAAATGGGCCTTGATTCCGATATAGGCTGTTCTTCCGCGCCTTTTTGCCGGTCGTGCCGCCAGTTCCGTTCGGGGATGCACTCCCCAAGCGGCAAAAACGGTACGGGCATACAGGATGTTGCTCCCTCCCGCCGAGCGGATGCCGATGCGAAATGCCCCCGAATCGGCGGCGATGCTGGATACCGACGTTCCGGTATGCACTTGTGTGCCGGCTTTTTCCGCAGCCTCGAGCAGAACCGCATCCATTTCATACCGGCTTAAGCCCCATGCAGGTTGCTCCAGTTTGGCTTCGACGACGCCCCCATGCCTGAAAACGATCCGCGCCTTCGTGATCCGGCCAGGCTGCAGCGCCTTCAGCGCCTCATAAACGCCAAGTTCCTTGAATACTTCGAGCGTTTCCGGCGAAAGGAATTCTCCGCAGGCTTTATGCCTGGGAAAACGGAGCCGGTCGAACAACATGGTGTTCCATCCGAGGCTGCCAAGACGGATTGCCAGACTGCTTCCGGCCAGTCCTCCCCCTATTACCACCGCGTCCGGCATTTCGGCGCCCCCCCTCAACATTAGTTCCCTGCGTGTCCTTTTTTGAAAATCACGACCGTATACCGAAACAACGGTTTCCACCGGTATTTCAAATCGTAGCTTCCATGCTGCTTGATCGCCTCGCTTAACCTGTTCCAATCTTTGGCTTGAAATCCTTTCGCAACGGAAAGCGGCCCGTCATGGCGGATATAACGGTTTTTGGAGAAGATGCGGGCTGCCAGCCAAACCGCGGACCAGGCCAGCCAATGGCGGTGAATGTCGCTGATGACGATGCCGAGCCTTGCGGACTTCAACATATGTCCCGTCACATCCGCCAGCCGCTCGTCCGGAAAATGGTGCAGAAATTGCGAACATATCAGCATATCGGCTGCCGATTCGGCAACGTCGAACACGTTTCGCCTGATCGCACGGACGCGAGGTTCGTTCGTAAATATCCGATTGGCTTCGCGGCAAGCTTCATCGGTCATGTCTACCAACGTCATGCGGATCCGGATGCCGTTGCGATCGGCCCAGCGGAGAATACGTCGGTTCAATTCCCCCGAACCTGCTCCGATATCCATCACATGAAGGTCGTTCGGGCAGCCTGAACGCCTCCATAATTCCTTCACGCCGCTTAGGACCGGTCCGGAGGCCGCGAATATCCGATTGAGCAATCGTAGATGGCGGAGCGCTTCCTCGAGTTCCTTGCCGCCTGCATCAAAATCGTCCATGTATTCTTCTTGGGGCGAACGGCCGTCGAGCGCTTTAAACATATGCGCCTTCACTCCCCGCCGATTGTACCGCTTCCGCTTTGGATAAATAAGTAAACGCCATCAGCTCCGCCGTTAATCCCGGACCAAAAGCAAGCGAAATGCCATCGGCCCGATCGATCTTCTGTCTGGCGAGCTCGAATTTCATTTCTTTCAGGACAAACAAAATCGTGGCCGATGACAGGTTCCCGAAATTTTTCAAGACGTTGCGGCTGTATGAAACCTGAGATTCCTCCAAGGCAAACATCTCCCGCACGGCGTCTATGATGCCCCGCCCTCCGGGATGGATGGCCCACAGCGACGGCAAACTCCGCTTGCCAAGCAGCATTTCTGCCTCTTCGCGGAGGAAAGATTTCAGCCGTTTGGGGATGTCTGGGGACAGATACAGATCGAATCCCCAGTCTCCAACCCTCCAGATCATCTCCTCCCGCGAATCCGGAACCAGCACGGCATGCCCTTGTCCAAGCCGGAATATGTGCTCCTGACCGTCGGCGGCGGTTTCGACGATGCACGCCGATGCGCCGTCTCCGAAAAAGGACGCCCCGAACAGCGTTTCGCGGGAGGTCGGCGGCTGAAAATGGATGGTGCAAAGCTCGACGCAGACGATCAGCACCTTGTAATCCGCATCGCTTTCGGCGATCGTTCTGGCGAGCTGGACGGCTTTTAGCCCGGCATGGCAGCCTTGAAACACGAATGGGATGCGGTTCACCCGCCAAGGCAATCCCAATTCCTGGACGAGCATGGAATCCAATCCGGGCAGAAACTGTCCCGTACAGCTCACTGTAATCAGATGCGTGACGTTTGCCGGGCCGATCCCGGCATCCGCCATCGCTTCCCGGGCCGCGTGGACGGCAAGCGGGACCGATTCCCGTTCATATGTATTCATCCGGTGCGCCGTCGACGGAACCGGCATGCCGGGCCGGTCAGGCAAATAACGGCATTTTCCCGCCGGCTCCAAAAATTCCGGTTCGCACGTATAACGCGTTTCGACGCCGCATTGCCTGAAAATTCTTCGGGCCCATCGCGTGATGTCCAAATCATCTCGGCAGGACTCCGCGATTCTCTCAAAAACTTCATCCTGCTGCAGCTTGTACGGCGGGATGCTTGTCCCGATCCCGGTGACCGCCGTTCTGCCCGCGTATACGGATGCCATCATCTGCGACTCCGCCCCTCTCTTCGAAAACCGTATTCAGACGCCGTTCACCGGCGTTGACATGATCGTACCGTTACTTCCTAAAATAAGTTATGGTGAGACAAGTTTATTCGAAAAAAAGATAGAATATGCTACATCAAGCAACTATGCAAAAAAGGACGTATCCGGTTTTCCCGGAATACGCCCCATCATGTTCATCAATTCGAAACTTATTCAATGGAAATGCGTTTCGTGCCGTCCGTATCCTGCGCTTTTTTCGGAATTTCGATGCGGAGCACGCCGTTTTCCAGTTTGGCCCGCACCCCGTTGCCGTCTGCGCGGTCAAGATAGAACCGGCGGACGAATTCGCCGTAATGACGCTCTCGGCGGATGACTTTTTGATCCTCGTCTTTCGTTTCGAACATGTCGTTTCGTTTGGCGGAAATGATCAATTCATCCTTCTTCAGTTCGATTCGGATATCGTCTTTCTCGAAGCCCGGAAGTTCCGCGTCGACGTAATACGCCTTTTCGGTTTCGCGAAGATCCGCGCGGAATGGTTTCGTGCCGAATTCAGTTACTCCGAAGGAATCGAATATATCGTTAAAAGATTTCATCATGCCGTTAAAGAAGACGTCGCTTCTCCGTTGGAAAGGAATCAAATCAAACATATCATGTTCCTCCTTTGGTTTATGAATTTGCAAAATCGGCCTTCATTGCCGGCCAACCTGTGCAATATTTCGGTTCATTCGGCGATGAACCTTACAGTTATATTGTACGTTTATTGCAGCTTTCGGGCAAAGTCGATCTTGTATGAAATCCGGCGATTTTAAGCGGTAGAAGGCGAATTTGACAATTTGACTTTATTTGACTTTAATTGTCTTTGACTTTCTTTGACTTTTATGAACGCACGAAAAAACGCCTGCCTTCGGATGAAGCGCAGACGTTTTGAGGTTGTTGCCAATTTTGAATTCACCCGGGCTCTATAGGCCGGATTAAAGAACGGAATCGTCCACCTGATTGAGCCAGTTTTCAATGTCTCCGATGACCGACGCCACGCAGCCGTCTTCAAACGGCGACTTCAAGCCCGCATATTCGACCAAGCCCGTAAACGATTGGCTTCCGCCCGCTTTGCAGAGCTTCAAGTAATCGGCCCAGGCAGCCTTGTAGTCTTCGTTCATGCGTTTCCAGAACTGGAATGCGCACAGCTGCGCCAGCGTGTAGTCGATGTAATAAAACGGCGATTGGAAAATATGGCCCTGCTTATGCCAGAATCCGCCGCGTTCCAGATAATCGTTGCCTCCGAAATTGCGGTGAGGCAGGTATTTCTTCTCGATTTCGCGCCAAGCCTGCTTGCGCTCCGCCGGCGTCGCATCCGGATTCTCATACACAAAGTGCTGGAATTCATCGACGGACACGCCGTAAGGAACAAACAGAAGCGCGCTGCTCAGATGATCGAATTTGTATTTTTCCGTGTCTTCCTCGAAGAACAGATTCATCCAAGGCCAAGTGAAAAACTCCATGCTCATGGAGTGGATTTCTGCTGCTTCGTACGTCGGCCAGTGGTATTCCGGCACCTCGAAATGGCGGCTGGAATATACCTGGAACGCATGGCCCGCTTCGTGCGTGAGGACGTCGATGTCTCCGGACGTGCCGTTGAAGTTCGAGAAAATAAACGGCGCGCCGTATTTGCTGATGTACGTGCAATAACCTCCGCCCTGCTTGCCTTTCTTGCTGACGAGATCCATGAGGCCGTTTTCCACCATAAAGTCGAAAAATTCCTTCGTTTCAGGCGACAGCTCGGAATACATTTTCACGCCGCGTTCCAAAATCCAGTCCGGATCTCCTTTAGGCGCGGCATTTCCGGTTTTGAAACTGAAACCGTCGTCGTAGATGTACAATTGATCCACGCCGATCCGCTGACGCTGGCGTTCTTTGAGCCGGGTCGCCACCGGAACGATATGCTCGAGAACCTGCTTGCGGAAATTGGCGACCATTTCGGCGTTGTAATCCGTGCGGTTCATCCGAACGTAAGCCAGCTCGACGAAGTTTTTGTATCCCAGCTTATGCGCGATACGCGTGCGCACCTTGACGAGCTCGTCATAGATGCGGTCGAAATCCGCCTCATGTTCGGCCATGAACCGGTAGCGGGCTTCCGATGCCCGGCGGCGCACATCGCGGTCCGTCGACAGTTCGAACGGAGTGAGTTGGGTCAGCGTACGCTCTTCGCCTTCAAACGGAATTTTCGCGGAGGCAATCAGCTGCGCATATTCAGTGGCCAGCTTGTTTTCCAGTTGGAGATCTTCGATGATTTCGGGACTGAACGTTTTGAGGGCCAGCTCGGCGAGCTGGAACAGTTGGGTGCCCCATTTGGCCTCAAGCTCCGCCCTGAACTTGGAATTTACCAGCGCACGGTAAAAATCGGTTATGTATTCCTGATAGATTGGCACGACTTCGTCAATATAGTCCTGTTCGGCTTTGTAAAACGGATCGTTCGTATCGACCGAATGGCGGACCGTTACGATCTGTGCCATCGAATCCACTTCCCCGCGAAGATGGTTGATCTCGGACAAAACCTGCTCCTGATCTTCCAGCCGCTCGGCGGATTCGAACCGTTGCACGAGCTGTCCGAACTGTTCCTTGATCGACTCGATATCCGGACGCTCATATTTGTATTCGCTGAATTTCATTCGTTGACACTTCCTCTCATCCTTAGGATCATGTCTATTATACATGGAGATGAGAAGAAGATTCTACCACCGTTCAAAAAAATTTAATGTTGACTTTCTACAGCCGTTAGCCCGCTGACCATAAAAGCACGATGACCGCAAGTTGAACGCTGAAAAATAATCCGAGAAGCAGGAGAACGATGATGGCCAGCAATTTCCCTACAGTAAAAGCTAGTTTTTTCCAATTGATATGTTTCACCCTTCCAGCCTCCCGAATCATACAATTTATTATGATTAAAAGCCTATTGTTCCTTGACGTCAAATGATTTCAGATGGTTGCTTGTTGGATTCTATTCGTGGTAAATTAGGTGGCAGATCATTTATTTAGGCAGCACCTAAAAAATCGTTTTGTGAAAGGGGATGACATGGATGCTTGTGTGGATGCTTCGGCAGGTTATGGCCCAAAAGGGCATTTGGTCGGGCGCCGAATTGGCAAGATTGCTGAAGGAAAAAGCCGGATATGAGCTCTCCCCTCCTTCCATCAGCGCATTGCTGCGCGGACAGCCCAAACAAATGAAAGCCGAAACGTTGGATGCGCTCTGCACGGCTTTGGAGTGTACGACCGGGGATTTATGGGTTCATACGCCTACGAACATGCAAGGCGCTTAATTCATCATCGGGAGGTTCATGAAAGTGGCAGAAAGAGAAATACTTCCTTTTGGAGATCCGGTGCTCCGGAAAAAAGCCAAGCCGGTCGAACAGCTGACCCCGAAAATGCTGCGGATCCTGGATGATTTGGTGGATACGCTGTACGCAGAAGACGGACGCGCCGGCCTGGCCGCTCCGCAAATCGGCGTTTTGCGCCGAATGGTCGTCATGGATTGCGGGGAAGGGCTGGTCGAATTGATCAATCCGGTGATCCTCGAATCAAGCGGAGAGCAAACCGGTCCGGAGGCCTGCCTCTCTTACCCCGGGTATGCCGGGATCGTAAAACGGGCCGATTACGTCAAAGTCAAAACGCTGACCCGGACGGGCGAATCGGTTGTGATCGAGGGTCATGGTTATCTCGCCCGCTGCATACAGCATGAAATCGATCATCTGGACGGCGTGTTATTTATCGATCGCATCGTGGACGGACAGTTTTACGACGAGTTGACAAAACAAAAAGCCGACCTGCTGCGCGTCCTCAAGCTTACGCAAAAATAAGCGCTATTGGGACTCCCGGCAACAAAAGAAACCGTTCCTGTTCTCAGAGAAAACAGGAACGGTTTCTTATTCATACTCCGGTTTACCGATGTGCCGTATACACGTTCGCGCGGCTGATCCCGCGAATTTGCTCCAACTCCTCCGGACTTAATACCGGCGCAGCGGCAGCATCCGCATTGTGAATGAGCTGGTCCAGCGAGCTGGCTCCCGGAATGGCCGCGGCTACCGCCGGATGGCTAAGCGAATAGCGGATGGCGGTCTGCGACATGGTGCGATCCGGACGAATGAACGCCTCCAGCTTGCGGCGGATGTCCAGCAGTTCTTCCGGCCCGTAATCCAGATACCCTTTGCCTGCTTTTCCTTCGCCCGTTTCCGCCAGGACGCCGGAGGCTACGGGGCCGCGGGCAATGACGCTGATGCCGTGCTCCGCAAGCAGCGGCAGCACTTCTTCCTCCGGTCTGCGGTCCAAGATGCTGTACTGGCTCATAACCGACACGATGTTCGAACGTTGGACGTATTCGCGGATCACGTTCGGGCGGATCGAGGAAATGCCGTAATAACGAATGACGCCTTCCTGCTTCAATTCTTCGAACGCCTCGATCGTCTCATCGATCGGGTCGTCCAACGTGCCGCCGTGCAGCTGATACAGGTCGATGTAATCGGTTTGCAGACGGCGCAAGCTGTCCTTTACCGCCGTTTTGATATAAGCTTTCGAAGGATCCCAGCTCCAGCCTTCCTTGCCGGGAATGCGCCGGTTGCCCACTTTGGTCGCGAGCACGACGTCGCCCCGGCGGCCTTTTAACGCTTTGCCCACGATTTCCTCGTTCCGGCCCGCATCATACAAATCCGCCGTGTCCAAAAAATTGATTCCCCGTTCCAGCGCCGCGTGGATAAGGCGTTCCGCCGGTTTTTCCTCCGTCCCAAGCGACATGCAGCCCAGTCCGATTTCGCTAACGTACAAATCCGATGATCCCAAGCGATTTTTTTTCATCATTCATACTCCTCTCCGTTATCGCTTTTTCCCATGGTCAGGCAATCAGCATGTGAACGACCGTTAATACGAGACCGATCAAAAAGCCGCAAATGGCCCCGTTGACCCGGATCCACTGCAAATCGCTGCCTACTTTCTCTTCAAGCATCTTCACCAGCGACTGATCGTCGAGCTGATCGAGGTTTTCGCGCACGAGCAGACCGATCCGGTAATAGTTGGCTTCGACCGCCTTCACGATCAGGGATAATGTTCCCTGCTCCCAGCGGGCCATCATGTCTTCCTTGTCCCGGAGCATGTTCGCCGTCCAACGATACAGCTTAACGATGCTGCGTCCTCCGTTTTCCCGTTCCTGCCCCAAAGCCGCAAGCACGCGATCCCGGATTTCTTCGAGCTTTCGCAGCATCCATTCCTCGGTGCCGGGAGCCGCAATTTTATCGTTGATCCATGTTTTAAGGCGCTCGGCGACTTCCGGATTTTCCGCAAAACCGGTCACCTGCTGCCGCACCTCCGTCAGAATGCGCTGGCGGACCGGGCTGCTTTCGTGCGCCAATTCATGCAAAGTGGACTGAATCAGGTTTTTCAGAATGTTGCCAAGCTTCTCTTCGCTCATGAATCCCAGCATCGCCTGCAGCGCAAATCCCTTCATCCCGCTCAGCTGGACTTCCTGCAGCTTGCTTAGCGCCAGCTGTCCCAGCATATATTCGTTTTCGGGGCGGCTGACCCAGCGTCCGGCAAAATTCAACACGAAATTTAATGCCTTTTCATCCAGCTGACTGCGGAAAGCCTGCTTGGATGCCGCTTCAAGCATCGGCGATAAATCCTGCTTACCCACGAAATCGATCAGCAGCTTTTGCGCGGAAGGCGTCATTTTGTCCACCGGCAGCTGCCGGACGGCCTCGGTCAGTGAATCAATGACCTTCAGCCGGATTTCCTTTTTGGCGATCAGCTTCAATAGACCCGACGAAATCCCTTTAAACAGCTTCATCTGCCGCAATCGTCCCGTAATGCTTTCCTTGTTCAGCAGTTCCGTTTCAAGGGCCGAAATCAGCGAATTGACGATTTTATTGCGGTTTTTCAGCAGCAGGGACGTATGGGGAATCGGGATGCCCATCGGATGGCGGAATAAGGCCGTGACCGCAAACCAGTCGGCAAAACCGCCGACCAATCCGGCTTCAAACCCTCCTTGCAATAAGCGAACCGCTATATTTTGAGGCAAAAACAAGGTGATCAGAAACCCCGCCCCCATGACGGCCAGGGAGGTTCCTGCCAAATATCTCGATTTCAAGTTTAATCCCTCCGCTCTATGTATCCATGATCTAATTCTATTGTACCCACAAGCGGCCCGAAGCGCTTCGGCATCTAACCGGCAAACAGAAAAACTCCCGATGAAACGGGAGCTCCGCCAACCTCATAACCTCGGCTTGTACACCGTGAATTTCTCTTCCGCAGGCGTTCTCGGTTGTCCCTCCGGCGCCTCGTGAAAAAATCCGAGATGCAGAAATCCGGCAATTTTTTCGTCCGGTTGTATCCCGAGTGCTTCCTTGACGTTCGGATCGTAAATGTGCGGATTCGTTTTCCAGACGGACCCGAGCCCGCGCTCCCAGGCCAGCAGCTGGAAATTTTGGATCATCGAACAGACGGCCCCGTAATCCTCGTCCCGCTGTTTTTCATTTTCGGCATCCGTCATGACGACGATCAGATAAGCAGCAGGTTCGTTAAAATATTTGACGCGGTATTCGAACATCTCGTCCGGGTAATGCTGAGCCATTTCGATCGCGAAAAACGGCTTCGCATCGGTCGGCACGAAGATGAACCTCCACGGCTCGCGAAGCTTGTGGGTCGGCGCATAGACCGCGTCGTTGAGCAATTCGAGCACCAGTTCCTGCGGTACGGGATCGTCCTTATACCCGGTTTTCACGGACCGTCTTTCCCTGATGATTTGGGCAAGTTGCGATTTTTTGACCTGTTCCATTCGTCTCTTCCTCTTCCATTCGTTTATTGCGTTATTTGAAAGAATAGCTCCGTTTCTCCTGCCAGCCGCGCAGCAGCATGCCGAAGATGAACAACACCACGCCGGCATTGATGGCCAGATCGGCGATGTTCATGATGCCCGAACGGGACCCCCACACGAGAAAATCGGTCACCTTGCCGTACATGAGACGGTCCAGGGCATTGCCAAGCGCTCCCCCGGCGAGAAAACCGGCCGCCAGTTCCAGCACCATGCCGCGGATGGCTCCCTTAATGCGGTAATAGATCAGGGCTCCCACCACCACGATCGCCAGGTACGCAAACCATTTGCCGTACCCTTGGAACGAACTGAAGGCCGCCCCGCTATTTTGATAATATTCAAAATGAAGGTACGGGATAAAGACATTCCGCTGTTCCCCGACAAACATATGGGTGCGCACCCACCATTTTGAGCCTTGATCCACGAGCAAAACAACAAGCGCCAAAATGTAGAAAGCCATAGATTCCCTCCTTGTTTTTGCTTTGTAAGGCCGCCTCTCCTACCGACTTTTGATTAAAAGCTCCACCGCTTCCTTAACCAGCCCGCCGGTGTCGTTTCCTTTGGCGCGCTCCTCGAGGATGCACTGCTCCAGATTGGTCGCAACGATATATGCCATCGCTTTGTCGGTTGCGCTGCGGACGGCGGACAACTGCGCGACGACATCCTTGCAGTCTTTTCCTTCTTCCATCATGCCGAGCACTCCGCGAATCTGACCTTCGAGCCGCTTTAAGCGCCGGACCACGTTATCATCGTAATTCATGCCGAACCATCCTTTCCTTGACTAATTTGAAAGAGCGCGGGCAGCGACTCCTTATTTCGCCATGGATTCCATCGCTGCATCGACCAACGCGTCGAACATGTCGTCATCTTCTTCAAGAAGCTCGTCCGCCTTGAGGAACTCCTCTTCGATCCCGGACTCTCCCACAAAGTTCAGGCTGTAATCCCAATCCTTGCCGTTTTTGCTGAACAGCGTAATTTCGTATTGCGACTGGTGACCTGCGAGCGTAAACGTCACATGACCGAGGTAATGTTTTTCTTCGTCCTGCGCCATGTCTGCTTTTATGATTTGGTATTCCATAGATCTGTTCTCCTTTTTTGCTTTTCCATGTATCTATAGTATACCATGTCCGGTATTCTTTCCATCCAACGCGAACATATTTTCAATATGTCATCCGATTTAGTACAATAGAAAAACCATCGCTTGAGTCGGTGACGTCTTGAGCCGGTGGAGCGAAAAAGCGGTATTCAAACTGCATCGCGGGAGAAGACGATCAATATTGGAGGGACATAATATGGCCAGCTTTCAAGAAAATTTGAACAAATATGCCGATCTGGCCGTCAGAGTCGGCGTCAACGTCCAGCAAGGACAAATTCTCGTAGTGAATGCGCCGGTCGAATCTGCGGAGTTCGTGCGCATGATCACCGAAAAAGCATATCAGGCGGGAGCCAGCGAGGTCCGCGTCAACTGGAACGACGAAAAAATCACGCGGCTCAAATACGAGCATGCCGCTGATGAGGTATTCTCCGAAGCGCCGAAATGGTATGCGGGCGAAATGACCGAACTGGCGGAAAGAGGCGCAGCCGTCCTGCACGTGCTCGCTGAAAATCCGGATTTGCTCAAGGGCATCAAACAGGAGCGGATTGCCGCGAACCAAAAAGCGAGAGGCCAAGCGATGACCAAATACCGCGCTTACCAGCAAGCCGACAAATTCAGCTGGTGCCTGATCGCGGTTCCGTCGCCGGAATGGGCCGACAAAGTGTTCCCGGACGCGCCGAAGGAAGAACGCGTGCAAAAGCTGTGGGATGCCATTTTCCATACGGTTCGCGTCGACCAGGACAACCCCGTGGAAGCATGGACCGAACATCTGAAAACATTGGATGAAAAATCGAAAATCCTGAACGAAAAGAAATATAAAAAACTGCATTACATAGCGCCGGGCACCGACCTGACGATCGAGCTCCCGGAAGGCCATATTTGGGCCGCCGGAGAAAGCTTCAACGAAAAGGGACACAGCTTCGTGGCCAACATGCCGACCGAAGAAGTGTTTACCGCTCCGCTGAAAACCGGCGTAAACGGATATGTCAGCAGCACGAAACCGCTCAGCTACGGCGGCAACATCATCGATAAGTTCACCATTACGTTCGAAAACGGAAGAATCGTCAAGGTGGAGGCCGAAGAAGGCCAGCAGGTGCTCGAGCACCTGGTGGAAATGGACGAAGGCTCGCACTATTTGGGCGAGGTTGCCCTCGTGCCGCACCAGTCTCCGATTTCCGAGTCCAACATTTTGTACTTCAACACGCTGTTCGACGAAAATGCTTCCAACCATTTGGCGATCGGCAGCGCGTACGCGTTCTGTCTCGAAGGCGGCAAAGACATGACGCAGGAGCAGCTTAGCGAACGCGGGCTGAACACCAGCGTGACGCATGTCGATTTTATGATCGGCTCGGGTGAAATGGACATTTTCGGCATTACGGCGGACGGAAAAGAAGAACCCGTATTTAAAAACGGAAACTGGGCATTTTAATACTTGTCTCCAAAACGCATCAATGCCAAACGCATACGATGTCAACCTTGGAGCCAGCTGGAGTCTTTCCTGCAGAAGCGGGAAAGGCTCCATTTTGCGTATATGCATCCGTCTGCGGCAAAGTTTCGGTTTTATTTGACCTGTGGTTGATTTACAATAGAAAAATAACCCAAACACAGATTGTGTTCTTTAAGGAGGATTCCGCCATGTTAACGTTTGATCAAAAACTGAACAACTATGCCGAACTAGCGGTCAAAATCGGGGCCAACGTGCAGCCCGGCCAGACCTTGGTCGTCAGCGCCGACATCGAGGCCCGCGAGCTTGTCCGATTGATCGTCAAAAAAGCTTATGAAGCTGGGGCCAATTTCGTAAGAGTCAACTATACCGACGAAGCGGTCACCCGGTTGAGATACGACCTGGCGCCGGATGAATCCTTCCTGCTCCCTCCTGCCGCGCAAGCGCGTGAATGGGTTGAGCTGGCGGAGCAAAACGCGGCGTTTTTGACCGTCATTTCGTCCAATCCCGATCTGCTGAAAGGCGTGAATCCGGAGCGCATCGCGAACAACCAGCGAACCTTCGGCCAAGCCATGGCCAAATACCGCCAGTACCAGCAGGCCGATAAAATGAGCTGGACGGGCGTCGCTTTCCCTTCGCCGGACTGGGCCGCGAAAGTGTTCCCCGATCTCCCCGGCGACGAAGCGGTCGCAAAGCTGTGGGACGCCATCTTCCATGCCGTACGGGCCGACCAGGAAGATCCGGTCGCCGCATGGCAGAAACATATCGATACGCTTCAAACCAAATCGGATGAGCTGAACGGCAAAAAATATCATAAGCTCCATTTTGTCGCGCCGGGCACCGATTTAACGATCGAACTTCCCGAAGGACATATTTGGGCGCAAGCCGGCAGCGAAAACGAACAAGGGACTCCGTTCGTCGCGAACATTCCGACCGAAGAGGTCTTTACGGCTCCGTTAAAAACCGGCGTCAACGGTTATGTCAGCAGCACCAAACCGCTCAGCTACGGAGGAAACATCATTGACCGCTTCAAGCTCACGTTCGAAAACGGAAGAATCGTGGATTTCACGGCAGAAGAAGGACAGGATACGCTTGCGCGTCTGATCAACATGGACGAAGGGTCCCATTATCTCGGCGAAGTGGCGCTCGTACCGTACCATTCTCCGATTTCGCAAAGCAATATTTTGTTCCTGAGCACCTTGTTCGATGAAAATGCGTCCTGCCATCTCGCGATCGGCAGCGCTTATGCCTTTAACCTGGAAGGCGGCAAAACGATGTCGGCCGAAGAACTGGCTTCGCGCGGCATGAACGCAAGCATTACGCATGTCGACTTCATGATGGGTTCACCGGAAATGAATATTACCGGCATCACCCGCGACGGAAAAGAGGAGCCGATCTTCATCGATGGCAACTGGGCCTAAAATACTCCGCAAAGCGGGACCTCTTGCTTCTAAGCGTTTCAGGAACTTTGCGTGGACCCGATATTCATTTCTTGAAAATTAAGCAAGTGCAAAGCCGGGAAGCTATCTTCCCGGCTTTACTCATCTGGATTCTTTATTCCAGCCGTCCGTATGCTTTTAACGTCAACAGTCGATCCACCGTGATCAGCCCTCTCCATTCGGCCTCGTTCCCGCGGCTCAGCGCCGGGAAACTCATGCCCCATCCCCCGTCTTCTTGCTGCTGACCGATAAGAACGTCCAAATGCCGCCCCACGGCTTCATCCGATATCCATTTCTTTGCGTAACTCTCCGGGCTCGGCGCCCAATCCAACACTTTATGCACATACCCTGATGCGTCCGGATCCAGCTCGATCGTTCCCGGTTTCCGCAGCCATTCATCCACTTTCTTCAGCTCCGCTTCGGCCCGCTGCCGGTCCGGCACATATTCCAAAAACATGATGCACTGGATCACGTCATGATAATCCGTCTTGTCCGCCAAAGAAATCCGGCTCCATACAAAATCCGCATTTCGGTTCATCCACCCGCCATCTTCCCCGTCATCGGAAACCGCCTTCAATTTATAAAGCAAGCCGAGTATTCTCCCGGTTGGATTCAGCGATCCGGCGTTGTCGTCTGTCGTATCCCACCAAGGAGCATGCGGATAATCATTAACGTCGATCGCCGCCCGCGGAAAACCTCCTCCTTCCCTTTCGGCCTGCCCGAGATAAGTCCGAATGCCGCGCAGGATGCCTGGGTCGGCGACGCCGATTTCGTCCAGGACCGCCAGCGCGCACTCCACGGCTACCGGTTGGCTGCAAGGGGTTCGAATGTCCGGTTCGAGCGCGCTTCCGAAACCTCCGTCGCTGTTTTGATATGCCCTGAGCGCGTCGAGTACGGGGTGTGCCTTGCCCTGCTCGAAATGGTATTCAAATCTTCTGCGATCCAGCAGTCTCGCATTCGCATACACAAACTCTCTGGCTTTCATGAATCTGGAACGGTCCAATTTCATCGAACTCAACCTCCTAGACCTGGAATAGTTTTTCGAAAAAGGCAAGCGATTTGCCGCTGCATCTATCCCGCAGCCTGCGGATGAGCTCGGCCCGGGCTTCTTCTTTCGACAATCCGCTTTCCATGATTCCGTTGACTCTCATCCAATTCGCCGTCGTTTCATAGGCCGTGCTGTTCCACCCGTTGCTCTCCCCGTCGGCATTCACTTTCGCTTTTACGCCGGATATGACGATGAACAACGCATCCTGCAGCTCCACGACCGCCTGGTCGAAAGCTTTTTTATCTTCCTTGGCCTTCATATGCGCCCGCTCGCGCAGAACCCTGGTATCGATCCCCTGTTCGATTTCGATCAACTGATACAGCTCCCAAGCCGTTCGGGAAAGCAATCCGTCTTTATAACAACCTTCGGCGCTTTTGCCCAGGCGCAAGGCTTGATGCACGAGCGGAAACCAATCGGGCGATACCAGAACCGCCTTTTTCTTTATGAACTTGCCGTAGGCCGCCTTTCCTTCCGCGGGAAAGCGAACGCGCCACTTCCATGGATCCCGCTCGGTGTCGCTGTGCCAGCTTTCCCGCGGCGTAACGCTTTCGAGCGACGGATAATCCGGAATCAAGGAAGCGAGCGGCAGAATCCCCGCTTTTTCGATCAATTCTACTGCCTCATCGTAGTTTTCCAGCAAATTTCCGGATTGCGAATTTTCATTCATGGTCTCAGCCCTCCTAAATCTTCATCTTCATAACGTTTTCGAAGCTCTTCGGCTCTTTGACGGATTTGCGCCCGCAGCTTTTCCGGACGGATCACCCGGGCTTCGCTGCCTAGCGAAAAAAACAATCCGACCACCCAATCCCATTCCCTCCCAGGCAGATGGAAGTCCGCGAACCAGCAATCGTCGCTAAGCTGGACCATACATTCGCCGATATGCTCGTCCCGTTCCACTTGAAGCATCCCTTTATAGGTCAGCTCCGCCTGAATATGTACCGTGCTTTCTTGATGGGTTGCGCAGGCGGATTCCGAAAAATCCGGAGGCGCCGACGCTTCCGCCATATCGCCGATCCGGTCGATCCGCAGCCTGCGATTCTCGCCGTGCGTATGCGAATAACAGTCGCAATACCAAAAGCCGTGGGCGGCAAAGATTTTAAGCGGCTTGATCAAAAGCCTTCTACGGTGGTTCATGGATTGATAAAAAACGGAAACCCATTTTCCTTGCGCCGTCAGCGCCAGCAACTTCTCTAAATGGGGCACGTGATAGCTGCGTTTGGGAACTTCGACCTCCATGCTCGTGAGCAGCGGGTTGATATGCTGCACCGTATCCCTGGGAAGCATGCTGCGGATTTTATCCATGACCGTCCACCGCTCTTTGTTGAACGGCGTATCCGTATAACCGGTCAGCCCCTGGAGCGCAAATAACACGCACAAAGCTTCCCTCGAGCTAAGCTGCAGCGGAGGCAGCAGAAAGCCTTCCATCAGGTGATAGCCCCCGCGCGGACCGCTTACGGCTCCGATCGGCACGCCGATTTCGGACAGCGTCTGGATATCGCGCAAAATCGTGCGGCGGGACACCTCCAGTTTTTCCGAAAGCGAAGCGGCCGTCTGGTTCCCATGCTGAAGGGCGATCACGATCGCCATCAACCGGTCCATTTTATTCACATCTTCACCACCTGTTTTATCGTTGCAAGCCGATTATAGCAGCCCATTGGTGACAACATGGTTGTCACCTATTTTTTGATTTCCTAATTTGATTCGACTCGGGTATAATGCCATAAGACGGTTACAAGGCAAACTTATACATTCTATATTTCAAAGCAAAGCCATAAACTATACTACCAAGGTATCCATAAGCGAGAGGTCGGTAAAGATATGAAGCCGGAGTCTATGAGATGACGATCCATATGGATACGCCAAGCGGATGAAGGAGGAGAAGCCCCGTTATGTCCAACTTTTTAAACAAACTCAAACAGGGTGTATCGGATGCAGGCAAAAAAGCTCAGCAAACCGTGGAATCCACGACATTGAAGTTTCAGGTAGCATCCAAAGAAAAGGAAATCGAAAAAAACTATACGGAGATCGGACGGATCGTCTACCGTTCCCTTGAAGATCAAACCAGCTTCGTTCCCAATGCGGAATACCAAAAATATCGCGAGGCCATCGTGAACCTCGAGCAGGAAATCGAAGAGCTCAACCGCAAAATCCAGCAGCTCCAAAACCTGAAGGAATGCGGATGCGGAAAAATGCTGCCGGCCGACGCGTCCTACTGTCCGTTTTGCGGGCAGCAGTTCCAAACCATCGTGCTCCAACCGTCCGCCGTCCAGGCCGAAAAAACTTCCTATTGCCCCAGATGCGGGGAGGCGGCAGGTTCGACGGATAAATTTTGCCGGAGCTGCGGGTTTCATTTAGCCGAGTGACGTCCGCTATTATATTAACGATTGCATGACCGCCTTTCCGTCATCGGAAAGGCGGTTTTTTATGCCACGTTGCGGTATTCAGGCTTAAGCTTTAACGTTTCAAAGCATAAAACGAGCTGGTTTCTTCCCATCGTTCGCCGGGCTGGAGTCCGAAAAGTCCGATTTCCTCCGCAGGCACCCCCGTAATATTCGGCGCATTAACCAGATTGGTTTGCGGTTCCGGACAGAAAAACTTGCCGGAGGCGCCGTTGTTCCAAATCATCCAATGCTTGTAAGAAGTTCCGACATCGTATACCAAAACGTCCCCGGTCCGGTTGTCGGTCAGCTCCATGCGGTTGCGGCCGTTTTGCGGGCTTGCCGTGTAATGGTTGTCCATCTCGGCAAAATAAGGGCTGACGCCTTCGGTCTTCATTAACTCTTCCTCGGCGCTAAGCGGCTGGAACCGTCCCGTCGGCAGCATCCGCTCGTCCATTTCCCGGCGCTCCCCGATCGTCACTTTGAACGTATAATCCGAAGCTTTGCTTCCCGGCACGAAAGGCGCGTTGATCGCCGTATGGAACGCCAGCAAATTCGGCATGCTTTCCTTGCCGTCGTTGACGATCGTCACCTTTTGGTGCAAACCCTCGGCATTTAAGGTATATCGGAGCGTCACAGTAAAATCGAACGGGAGATACTGCTTGTAAAGATGGCCTTCGCCCACTTTCTGCGAGATGACCACCACGCTTTCGTACTCGTCGCCCTTTATGTATTCAACCCTCCAAGGGATCGTATGCATATAACCATGCAGATGGTTCCCGCGGTCGGTTTCGTTTACCGGCAGCCGGTACTCTTTGCCTTCCCAGGCAAATTTACCGCCGTCATACCGGTTTGGCGGAATCAGGACCGGAATGCCGTAAATGCCCGGATTAGCCTTGAAATCTTCCATTTCGCCTTCTTCAGGCTCACGCAGATACTTGAATCCCTTTTCGACGTCGCGGAACAAAATCAAATTGCCCCCAAGCTCCGGGAGCAGCGCCGCTTCGTACGGTCCATGTTTCAACCAAACCGCCCGTTCGCCTTGAAAATCGCCTTCATAGGCCGAATGTTGTGTCTCCATGATTGCCTCCTCTTCATCCATGAAAAATATATTTAGCATACTAAGGATAGATTTCATCCTTTACTTAATATACCATGCTTCAGAGGCCTTCGGAAACGCTTGCTGCGATAATTCGTCGATTCAATCCGGAGGCTCCGGGCTTCCTACCAGAAGCACGTCAATGTCCCTGGCCAAACGGAGCAGTTTCCGGACGGCTTGGCGCCTGCGTTGCTTGGATCCGGGCAATCCGTCCTGTCCGGCGATGATTTGCGTCGCTTGGAGGCCAGATGCTTTTGCCATCGTGATCCGGGGAATATCCCTCCACGCTTCGGCTTCCAACATGCCAAAAGTTCCTCCCAAACGCTCCGTGAGCTTGCGGCAGTCGTCCATCATGGGGGTTATGACTTCAGCGGCACCCATGCGGATGATGTCAACATAAAGTGCCGCCTTCAAACGATACGCAATTCTAAAACCGCGCCGAATGAGCCGCTCCCCGTTTGTTCCGGGAAAAATGCATACGTAGATCGTTTCTTCTTTTCGCCATGGACCGCGGATGGAAAAGCTTCGTTCCCTGGATTCAAGCCTTTCGTCCACGTCATCGGCGATTTCTCGCAGGGCAAGCTCCCTCAAGGCGATCAGATTCCCGGTTTTGAAAAAGGAGTCCAGTGCCTGTTCAACCTTGCCCGCTGCGTAAATTTTCCCCTCCCTCATCCGCCGGCGCAGCGCCCGGGGAGCGACGTCGATGAGCACCACTTCATCGGCCATCGACAGAATGGAATCCGGAACGGTCTCCCTTACCCGAACTCCCGTGATCTGCTGCACCGCATCATTCAGGCTTTCCAAATGCAGCACGTTCATCGTCGTGATCACTGAAATGCCATGCTCAAGCAGCATCAGAACGTCCTCGTACCTTTTTTTATTGCGACTGCCCGGCATGTTCGTGTGCGGCAGCTCGTCGACAAGGGCCAGCTCCGGATTGCGGGCAAGGATGGCGTCCAAGTCCATTTCCTTCAACACCCTGCCTTTATACGTAATTTCAGATGCGGGCACCGATTCCAACAATCCGACTTGGGCCGCCGTTTCCGTCCTTCCATGGGTTTCCAGCCAGCCGATGAGGGCATCCGTCCCCCTGCTTAGGCTTTCGTTGCCTTCACGCAGCATCGTGTACGTTTTGCCGACGCCCGGGGCAGCCCCGATATAAATTTTCAATCGTCCGCGTTGGATGCGATTCACTTTCCGTTCCATCGCTTCATTGCTCAGTCTATGAAATCGCTCTTTTTGATACGGCTGAAAACGGCGGGCAGGAAGTATGCGCGAGTCTCCATGCGCTGTCCGGTCGGCCACCCAAAATAGATCGATCCCCCTCGCGTGCTTCAGTATGCCGCCCGTGACGGAGCCGTGCCAAAATTCCTGCCAACGGCTTTTCTTTGAATGTCCAAGGACGATTCGCGTCACGTTTTTTTCGAGGGCATACTGAATGAGCGCTTTGGGAAAATGCCTGGATGCACGCAGCTTCCGTTCCTCGACGGCGGCGTCCGTTTTTTTCGCCATCTTGTGCAAGGAACGTTTGAAAGCTGCCGCTTCCTTCGTCAATTTGCGTTTTCCAGGCATGAAAACAACGACAAGCAGGTCTCCGTTTAAACGTTTGGCGATCTGTTGCCCCCTGCGGATGTAAATCGAACCGTTCGAGTGATACTGCGCCGACACCAATATCCTTTCCGAAGCGCCCGACGGACCCTGCTGCCCCATTTGCTCGCGGTGTTCCTCGAGCTCGGCCTGAACGCCCTCGGCCACAAGGCGCAATGACAGTTCGCGCAGCACGGCCAATTCCTTGCGGGTCAACGAACCGGCATCGTCGTTTGCCCCCAGTTGACCTTCCTTGATTCTTGCGATCAGCGTTTCGGGCGAAACATCGATCAATTGAATTTCATCCGCCTGCCCCAACGTTCCGATCGGAACGGTCTCCCTGGATTCCACGCCGGCCCATTTTCGGGCCAGGTCATGGACGCCTTCGATCTCGTATGCGTTTAACGTCGTGATCACGCCGATGCCATGATCAAGCAAAAATTCGATATCCTTTAAACGGTTCGGAAACCGCGCCCCTTTGCGGTTCCGATGCGCCAGTTCGTCCACCAGTACGACCTCGGGATTTCGCGCCAGCAATCCTTCAAGATTTAAATCCTTGGTCTCCTTGCCATGGTTCAGCCAATGGATGCTGGGTACCCGTTCAAACCTTTCCAACTGTTTTTCAATTTCCGGCCTGTTTAAGGCGGAGACGGCGCATAGGACGACATCGATCCCCCGCTCCTTCAATCGTTGGCCTTCTCGCAGCATATGGTAGGTTTTACCACTCCCGCTAACGGCGCCGATCATGATTTTTAATGCGCCTCGCCGAACCTTTCGGATTTCTTCCAAAACTTGTTCCGGCGTTTTTCTTTTGTATTCATCCATCGCGATCTCTCCCCACCATGAACGGTTTGCACGTAAATCGTAAGCCTCCGAGGGCGTTGCTGTAAAATGCCGAACGTCCCGTCAGCACCAACGATTCTCCGAAAAACGGAATGTGAGGCTTTTTACTTGGAATTGCGCATATATTTGAAACGTTAACGCTCATGTACGACGATTATCCTATATTTGTATTTTTGTTTTCCAAAAAATTTCAATGCCAAATATTAGGCTAAGCATTCATAAATATTGTAAAATAGAGATAAGAAAAACCTCCACGATGGAGGCTTGCCAGCAACCGGACCGGCTTTTCGGCAGATCTTGCCGATCGGATGTTTCCGATGGCCGATGATCATATGGATTTGCAAAACGGGATTCAAAATTGAAACACGGGCTTTCGGGAAGGGGATAACCATGTCCACAATGATTCGGCTCCTCACGACGACGGACTTCAGCGATATCAGTGAGGATTTACAGGAAGAGATCTATTACGAGTATTACGATTTTGCATACGGCATGATATATTACATTGTCAAGGATCACGCTGCTACCGAAGACATCATTCAGGAAGCCTTTATTAAAGTGGTCAAAAACAAGCCCGTATTCGAAAACGAAGCCAAACTTCGAGCCTGGCTCAAGGTCGTGACCAAAAATACGACGATAAATTATTTGCGAAAAAATAAAAACTACCGTAACCAAGTGGATGTTGAAGGTGTTTTTATGTATAAAGAAGACGTTCCCCAGTCTCCCATGTCGGTCGAAAACACCGTTGAAACCAAATTGATCGAAGAATCGATCATGGAATACCTTCAACAATTGAAGCCCGAATACAGGGTGTTGATCGAATACAGGTGGAAACAGGGACTGAGTTACAAAGAAATTTCAAGTATGCTGGAGCTGAGTGAAGATGTCGTCAAGCAACGTCTATTCAGGGCTCGGGAAAATATTAAGAAAATGCTGTTTAAAGAGTGGGGGATTAAGGATGAAAAGCGAAAAATTTGAAGAGTGGTTTGATGTTGCCTTTGACCGCGCAGTGTCTTCATCTTCCTTAACGTCCGACGAAAGCAAGCGAGCATCCTGGAAGAAGGTTCAAGCGCAACTCGACCAGGTCAAACGCAAGCGCAAACAGAGACGGCGTTTGCAGCTTAGCGGCATCGTAGCCGCATCGTTTATCGCGGGCGCCGTGTTTTTCAGCCCTTCGGGCGTCACCAAAGCTCTGTCCCCGATCGTTCAATCCGTCGTGGATTTGGGCAACGGCATGATCGGAATCGTGATCAAAAACGGCGATGTGCCGCCAAGCCTCGTGACGCCAAAAACCGAAAAACCGGATACGTACGTCGAACAAAACAGCGACGGGGACAACTTCTCCCGTTTGGAATGGTCCGAAGTCCGGGAAAGCGTCGGCCCACCCCTTAATTTGGACGAACTCAAATCCAAATTATCGTTTTCGCTGCCGGAATTGAACCAAATTCCTTCGAAATATCATTTTGAAAACTATACGTTATCCAATCCTTCCGTTGAGGGAAAAGGATACGATAAGGTTTCGTTAAAGTACACCGATTCGGATCAGCAGGCGTTATGGATCCATCTGATGAATCTGAAAACGTACCAATCGACGATTTCCACCGTTCCGAAGGAAACGGAGAAAATCGCGCTCGGCGGTCAGGAAGTATTTTATAGTCCGGGCGTGTACAACCAGCTCTTAGGCACCCACCAGACGCTGATCATTCAGATTAGCAGCAGCTTGCCTAAAGAAGAATTGGTTACCGTTTATAAATCGTTCATGCAAATCCCTTAAACCGAAAACCGAAATACAAAGACCGCCTTCCGTAAAATAGGGCTCCCGGGGCTCCTTTTACCTAAGCGCGGTTTTTTTATTTTTCGAAGGAGGCAGGCCTGCCAAGGAATAATTCCTATGCCGGAAGGAAACCTTAAGTGCGGTATATCACGACGCCCTGGAGGTCATATTATGGTAAAATACATCGCGCTAGCTGCGCTCATTTTGGTTGCAGGCTGCGCATCAAGCAACAACGTCTCGACGAAGCAGGCCACCCCGCAACCGGCCAAAATAACAACCCATTCCCATACCCGTTCGACGGACCCTGCTTCCATCAAAACCCAAGCATCGTCGACGTCAACGGACCGCATCGGGAAACTGTCTGCAAAAGGAACGCAGGACGGGATCACTTCCGAACTGCTTGACTTGATTCAAGCTCCGGCAGGCACCCCGGGAAACCAAGCCCCCGGAGGTACGCCCGCAAATCGGGGACCTGCCGGCGCACCGGTCAATCAGGGACCGACTAACGCACCAACGAACCAACCGCCTGCCGGCGCACCGGCGGATCAGGAGCCGATCGACGGCACCAACGGACAAGCCGGAAGAAGCGCTGCCGGAAATGGAACAGCCGGAAACGGAACGGCTGGAACCGGCGCACAAAACCCTGCAAGCGGCAAGGATTCCACCCAGTTCGCGCAGCAGGTGCTCGATTTGGTGAACAAAGAGAGATCCAAAGCAGGGCTCGGCTCCTTGAGCATGGACGATGAGCTTTCCAAAATGGCCATGGCCAAAGCGCAGGACATGTACAATAACAATTATTTCGATCATAACTCCCCGACGCACGGTTCCCCGTTCGACATGATGAAGGAATACGGGATTACCTATCAATCGGCCGGGGAAAACATCGCCAAGGGACAGACCACTCCCACGCAAGTGATGAATGACTGGATGAACAGCCCGGGGCATAAAGCCAATATTCTCAACAAAAGCTTCACGAAAATCGGCATCGCTTTTTACAATAACGAGTGGGTGCAGGAATTTACCGGTTAAATTTTCGCCTTGCAAATCGCGGCAAAAGCAAAGGATATAAGCCTTCCCCTGGACGACCAGGCGAGGACTTATATCCTTTTTTTTGGGTGACCGCGTTAGAGACGCTTTATGGAGCCGCTATCGTCGGATCAGTTCAGTTCAATTATAAGTCCAGCTTATGGCCCCGCTCCATTCGGGAAATCTGCTTTTCCCCGGTATCGGCCATTTCCCGGAATTGATTGATCGTTTCGCGCATTTTAGGCAGAGCCTCCTGCTTATACGTGCTGATCGAATCCAAGGCGGACAACACGTCCGTAAACGCCTGCTTTAACGTGTCAACCGAAATGCTGGCCTCCAGCGCTTGCTTTTGAATCGCCGCTCCTTGGTTTTTAAGCATTCGGGACGTGCTTGCGATCAGCTCATTGGTCGTTTGGTTCAAAAGCTCGATCTTTTTCAGCACGATTTTCTGGTTGTATAACGCTGCGGCAACGGTGACGGAGATTTTGAGCGCTGAAATCGTGACCGTTTTCGCCCGATCTACCCCGCGGATCAATTCTTTGTTGTTTCGGATGACGACTTCGATCGCCATAATCCCCTGCTGGTTCACGACCAGCATCTGCTGCAGGTCCATGATCCGCTGGCGGAGCGGGAACAACACCTCTTCGGTAATGAAACGGATTTTATCCGGGTCTTCATTGCGCGCTTTGGCCGCTTCAATCTGGGCTTCGATGGAAGCATCCATCATTTCGCCGAGCTGAATTTCCTTTTGCAGCTTTTTCGTTAAATCCCGCAGGCTCTGCTGCTCGATTTCGAGCGTCGTATTGTCGTTTTTGAGGGTCTGTTTTCCTTTATCGAGCGAAACCACGATATCGCCGATGACGCTGTCCGCTTTTTCGAATTTCAAGAAATAGGCGCGGAGCGGGTTAAACAGCTTGCCGAGAAAACCCGTTTTTGCAAAATCGATGGCGCTCGGGTCCAAATCCTTCAGCTGCGTATGGAGTTCGGCCAAGCCTTTGGCGACTTGCCCGCCTTCGTCTCCCGTCTGGGAAAGTTTCCCTACCGAAACTTGAAGCATCGTGTTTTTGTCCGAAGACATTCTCATCGTATTCAAACCGAACGTATCGATCGATTGCAAAATCTCCTTCCGCTTCTCGAGCGAATCCAGATCCAGGTCCATAATCGCCGCGACGTTGGAATCGGCCAATTCCTTCAGCTTGGCGACTTCCTCCGGAACGGGTTTGACCTCTTCCTCAATGACGGCTTTGATTTCTTCCGGGCTTGCGACTTCCATCGAAAATGACATCGTAATCCTCCTTTAAATGACGTTACATTTGAACGTTGAACAGGTTTCCGATTTTGTAGACGACATCGTCGGTGTCCGCATTGATGCTTGCCGCCTCGTTGATGCTCGAGATGCTTTGGAGCGCTTTGATGTTGGCGTTGTATCCGATCGTGTAGATCGGGATTTTATAGGCTTCGATCAATCCTTTAACGTCTTTCAGCGTATGGCCTTCATTCGTTTCCCCGTCGCTCAGGACAAATATGAGCGGTTTGCTCGACGGATTTTCCGCCAAATAATCCTGCAGCATTTTGATCGCGACGACGATTCCGTCAAAGGTTGCCGTGCCGCCGTTCGCCTGCAGGCCTTGGACCGCGCCGACGAACATCGACTGCTGATTCGTATTGTATTTGCCGATCGGCAAATTGATGGTGACGTCGCTGGAATAGGACACGAGGCCGATGCTGTTGTCTTTCCCCAAATATTTCTGGCCCTTCAAAAGCGATTCTTTCAAACGGTTCAAAGGTTCGCCCGCCATGCTGCCGGAAACGTCGGTGACGAACACGGCCGCAATCGGCTTGTTGCCGTTTTTCTTTTCCTTCCACAGCTTTTGGGCTGCGATCAGGACGTCGCCGCTGACCACGGGAAGCTCGGATTTGTAATCTTCGAGTCCGTTGAAGCCTTTCTTCTCCGCTTCTTTTTGATATTTTTCCTGCGTGACGAATTCGGCGAACTTCTTAATGATATTCAGCTTGTTTGGAGACACGTCGCCAATGGCGTACAACGGGCTGTCATGTCTTACGCCGAACGGCGTGAACACGTATCCGCCTTTCAGGTCGGAGGCATTCGCAAACGTCTGGTTTTCCAAAACGAAGCCATCCAGCATGCCCGATTTGGCCGCGTCGCGCATTTGGATCGTCGTCGAGGCGGTAAACGGCACGTTGGCCTGGAAGTTCTCGAAGCCTTGGACCGCCTTTTCTCCCAAAAGATTTTTGTTGTCGAACGTATAAAGCGCGGTTAGCAGGAAGTTCAACCCCGTCGAACTGGCGAACGGATCGGTATATCCCATCGAAAACTCGTTGTTTGCGATCGCTTCGGTCACGGTCTTGACGTTGACGGCTCCGTATTTTTCGACCAGGGCGTCATGTTTGGCTTTCGATAAAACGATGCCCGGGACGTTGCCGACAAGCCGTTTGGAGACGAGCTGCGTTTTGATGCCGCTGGCCTTGACCATTTCTCCCCATAGTTCGTTGGAAGGGGTAAACGCGTCCGGGAAGTATTTTTTGGACCTGATGTAATCGACGGCCGTGCCCGACGCGATGTTGCGGATTTTGACGGAGGCCGGTTTCCCGTTTACCATGATTTTGGCTTTGTTGAATTCAGCAGCCGCTTCGGTCAGCCAGCCGTCAACGCCCGTGCCCGATTTTTCGATCGAAGAGAAAATTTCGACGAAGTTGTCCGCCGTCGTGTTTTTAACGGTGATCGGAAACTTGGAGATGTCCGGAAGCGAATCCCCGATATCGATCGGGTTCAGGTCGATTTGCCCTTTGACCGGCGTATCGGTTTTGACCGCGACATTGGAGTAAAGCTTGTTTAACCGCTTGGCCGCATCTTCGGCCGAAACCTGCAGTTTGGTTTTGCCGAGATTGGAAGTCATGTTGACCCCGACGTAAACCAGCACAAAAACGATGACCAGGATGATACCGGAAATAAGAAAAAACTTGCCTCTTCTTGCCATTCATTGCACCTCTCACTGTTTATATAATTTGGTCTGCTTGATTAACGAGTCGATTTCCTGCATGCATGGCATGTTGTCGATGTCGCCGGGTTCAAAGCTGTCCAGGCGGGAGATTTCGATGATGAGCTTATCGAGCTTCAGCAAAATTTCCTCGTTCGTGCTCAAAGAGCTTTTCATGAAAGACAGGTACTCGTTGTACACCTTCGTTTTTTCCTCAAGAATTTCGCGCGAGAATTTGGACTGCCGCTGGTTCATGACGCTCAGGTATTCCGACTCGTCAAACACGCTGAGCCTGTTTAAAATGCTTTTGACGTTCAGGTAGAACAGCTTTTCGACCTCGTAGGCGACGGACGAAAACTTTTTGTGGCTCAATTCCCCTTCGTCAAACCGCTGGTTGATGATATTCATCAGCGTGGCTCTTTTTTTCAAGATGCGATCCAATTGCTCGAGGGCCAGCGTAACGAATTCCTGAAGCGATTTGACGTTGCGGTAGCGATTGAGCGCCTCCACATAGTCTTCATGCGTGCTGATCTCTTTGACGGGAATGACGGCCGGAGGCTTGAACAGCAGCATATAACATCCATAAAATAGGATGATGGCGCTTGCAACCAGCAACGTAATCCCGAATGCCGTCGAAAGAGCGCTTCCCCCGATCGAAATGCCCAAAAATCCGGGAGAGAGCACGAGAATGTTCAGGACCACGAGCCCTGCGACAAGCCCGAAAAATTTTATGTACTTCATTCGATCCAACGTCTACCTCCTTTTGCTACCTCGCCAAACGCGGGAAAACACCTTTAGGCTATCCCATGTGATTTTGCGTTGTTAAAGGCAATATATTTTTAAGTTGCTTGTTCCTTTTGGCGGAAGGTTTTCGTGATTGCGAACCATTCTCTTCCATTTTGTTATGTACCCTAGACACCGGTCCTGCATTGCGTCTTACCTCATCTTTCCATATACCTACGTTGCATTTCCGAATAGGTTCCATTCCGCAAACGATGACCACGATCGGCAAAAGATCCCGCTTGGTCCAAATACCCTTGCCTTTTGAAAATTGTACCATATGTCATAGGGGTCTGGAACGATTAAAATTTTTTGTTCCGCCCGGGGCGCCCTTTAACGAAAAAAAGACCCGCCCCAAAAGCAGGAGCAGGTCTCAAGGATGAAAAGCATGTTGGGCAGAAGCCGATGAAATGCATCAATGTTGTAGTGCGGCCAAAAGGATCAGGATACGACGAACTGGACGATAATCGGAGTTCCGGGATCCAGGACATCCCCTCCGGGAATGGTAATCGCTGTCGTCGTCACGGTTGAAGTATCGGACGTTTGCATGACCCCGTTCACGTAGAGGTCGTAATAGTTAAAAGCACCCGGGAAAGCCGTGGCGGCAGCTCCGGCATCGTTGGTGAAAGCCGTAGCCGCGATGGCAAACGTCGCTCCCGTCCCTGTACCGGCACCGATTGTGGAAACGAATCTTCTGCTGTTTTGATATGGCGTCACGATTGGCATGTTTCTCACCTACCTTCTTTCTTGAGGAACACGCAATCATCAGAGACGAAGTTCTATGATAATAGGGGAGAAACACGGCAAAAGCAGATAGCTTGGTCCTCTTCTATAATCAATGCAGAAGGATCGGGAGATGCGAGGGCAATCTACCAAAAATTGCTAGACTATCACATGAACCGTCAGCTCTACGGTCTCTAAAACGATGGGCGTGCCGGCATAAATCATGGAATTCTGGGGCGGGAAAAATAAGCTTAACGGTTCTGCATCGTAAAAGTTCCCCGGCTGAAGGATTCCGTTGATATACAAGTTGTTGAAACTGTTCGGCCCAATGCCCGAGAATACCGTCACCGCTTCACCCACATCGTTTGCGAAATCGCCGGCAGGTATCGTTGCAGACATCGTTAAATCCAGGTCGCTTTCCGGAACATAAAAATAGCGGTTTAACGCAGGAGTAACGGTAACTTCCGGAACGGTTCCTGGCGGCCCTTGGGGGCCTTGTGGCCCCTCCGGACCGGGGATTCCTTGTGCGCCCGGAGCACCCTGGAGCCCCACTGGGCCCCGCTCCCCCGGCGGCCCTGCGGCTCCCGGCAATCCGGCCGGCCCCTGCTGTCCGGGCGGACCTTGTTGTCCGGGGCTACCCTGTTCCCCTGCCTGTCCCGAAGATCCCACCGGCCCCGGAAACCCTAGGCGTCCGCGGAGCCCCCGATCTCCCGGCAGTCCGGAAGGTCCTGGAGCTCCTGCATGTCCTTGAATTTCCCGGAGTTCTTCCGATCGCCCATGCTCTCTTTCCTCTTGCGGCCCGGGAAATCCTTGGACGCTTTGCGGAACTTGCGCCCCTTGAATGCCGCGATCTCCGGCCGTCACGGCGTTCAGCAAGGCTTCGACCTTTTGCAGCGCGACTTGCGTCGCAACCCGTTCCGCAATTCGGGTGAACCTTTGAATTTGTTTTTTTCGCCTTAATGGACCGCTTGGCATCGATACCGGACATTTTAATGTGCGTTTGTTAACCGATCGTTTTTTCTTTACGCATTTGGGCCTATTTTGGGCACTCGGGCATCTGCTCCTTCGCATATGCGGTTCGTTCAATTCCGTCACCTTCCCATAGGTGTAATCTGTATGTGTGTATGCCTTATCTATATGTCAAATGCACACCCAGGGAATGGACGAATAACTCGCTTAGTCAGCGGAAGCTTTTCAATAATGACATCAGCTTTCCACCAACCTCGAGTGTTCCTCATTCTTCATCTGCGCTTGATAAAGCTCCTGGTATCTTCCGCCTGCCGCCAGCAGGGAGCGATGTGTCCCGTTTTCCACGATTTCGCCGTTTTCCATGACCAGAATCTGGTCCGCATGCTGCACGGTGGACAAGCGGTGGGCAATGACCAGCGTCGTTCTGCCGACCATCAGCTTCGAAAGCGCATCCTGAACCAGTCTTTCGGATTCGTTGTCCAGTGCGGCCGTCGCTTCATCGAGGAGCAGGATCGGCGCATCCCGCAAGATCGCCCTGGCGATCGCAATCCGCTGCTTTTGTCCGCCGGAGAGCCGCGAGCCCCGTTCCCCGATCTCCGTAGCGAATCCTTCCGGTAGCTTCATGATGAAATCGTAGGCGTTGGCCTGTTTGGCGGCTGCGATTATTTGCTCCTCGCTCGCATTGGGGTTTCCATCCAAAATATTGTCCCGGATCGTCCCCGTGAACAGAATGGATTCCTGCGGCACGAGCGAAAAATAATCCCTGTATTCCCGGAGGCCGATGTCCCCGAGCGCTTTCCCGTCGATTCTAATGCTGCCCGATCCGGGAGGATACAACCCGAGAAGCAGTTTGAACAAGGTAGACTTGCCTCCGCCGCTGCCGCCGACGACGGCCACCGTCTGTCCCGCATACACGCGGAACCCGATATTGCGCAGCGCCGGTACATCTTCCGCCCCTTCCTTGTACGAAAATCCAACCGAAGAAACGGCAAGCTCGCTGAATGCCGTTTTTGCCCGGCTTGCCGCCGGCAGCTCGGCGTATTCCTTGGGGGCGTCGATCACCTGAAAAATCCTTTCCGCTCCCGCCAATGCCTGCTGCATGCTGGACCATAACGTCGGCAGCAGAGCAAACGGGTTAACCAGGTAATTCATCAGCTGGACAAAAGCAAGCATCGCGCCGACCTCCAGGCTGCCTTTGGCGACGAAATACCCGGCAAGCAGGATAGCCGTCATAAAGGTCAAGATCGCAATCCCCTGCGATACGGCTCCGGCAGCGCCCTGGGTTTTGCCTTGGCTTTGCTCGATTTCCGCGATTTCTGAGCTGAATTGCCTATACTGCTTGGATATCTTTTTTTCAAGGCCAAAAATTTTGTACAGCATGCCGGCGCCCAACACATCCTGCAAATACGAGGTTCCGCGCCCCATCGCCTCCTGAAGGCGTCCTCCTTTGATGCGCATCGATTCGCCGAACATTTTTCCCGTCAGGATCATCGCCGGACCGACGCAAATCGTGATCAATGCAAGCGGCCAATGAATATTGAGCAGGTAGATAAATGCGCACAATGCAAGGAGCGGATTTTTGATCAATCCCATGATGATGTTTCCCGCCGCATCGCCGACCGCCTGATTGTCGCTCGTGAACCTGGCAAGCAAATCGCCCGTATGGATCTGGTCGTTATAGGCCTGATGAAGCCGCAGCGCATGGTCCATCGTGTCCAAGCGGATGTCGTTTCTGACTTTTACTGATGCTTTTTGTTTCAGGTATGTATCAAAAAATGAGATCAAGCTGGAGCCAACCAGTATGGCCGCCCCGATCGCGATGAGCATCGGCCAGATGCCAATATCGAATTTCACCGCCGCGTTCGTGATGAGGGACAAAAACCATGCAACGGACAGCTCTAAGGCAATTCCCGCCAGCATGGTCGTGATTAACCCGGCATAGAGCAGTTTATACTTGCCCATATATTGCAGCAGCCGGAAAAATACATCCTTTCTCTTCATGCCATACCTCTCTGACTATTATAAGTTTATGATATCAGTGGAAGCGTTTTCTAATTGCGTGATCCTCCCTCCCTATCCTTCTTTTTCCACAGACCATGATTATAATCCATAACGCGAAATGAGGATATATGTGTTTCTTGAATCCGATTAACCCCTTGGTCCGGCGGGGATTCGAAGCTTCCTGTCAAAAATGACACAGCCCTTGAAAAAGATCATAATCATCGATTCTTCCCCATGAAGCGGAACAAAAAAATGCCGAAAACAGACCTGTGGTCCGTTCCCGGCATCTTCGCAAGCTATGATGTTTACTTGTTCAGGTCAACGAGAATTTTACACTGCTTGCGGTCTTTGGTCAGCTGTTCGAAGCCTTGTTCCACGATATCGTCCAGCGCAATCGTGCTCGTAATCACGGCATGTCCGTCGATCCGGCCGCTTGCCAGCAGTTGGATGACTTCGGGGAACAAGTTGTTGTAAGCATAAGAGCCGCTGATTTTGGCTTCCGTTTTGACGATGACGCTTGGGTTGAAGTTGACGGGTTTTTCCCAAAGGCTGATGATATTGAACTCTCCTCCGGGTCTTACCGCGTAAATGCTCGATTCAAAGGTGGCCTGAACGCCGGCAGCGTCAAAAGCCACGTCAACCCCGCCGTTCGTCATGTCGCGAATGAGCCCGACCGCTTTTTCATTAGGAATGACGAATGATGGCTCCCACCTGCTTCAATATGCCTGACATCGATTCGGGATCATGCACATCGTATTCGTCGATGTTCAAGCGAAGCACCGGGCAAGCCTGAAATTCACGGATCCAATCCGAGTATCTTTGGTGCATGTGTTCCCAATAGGATACGTCGGTCTGAATCTCCATCTCGCGTCCCCGCTCCTTAATCCGGGCCAGGATGGACGGCAAGCTGCCTTCAAGGTAGATGAGGACATCGGGATGCGGGAAATACGGTGTCATTACCATCGCCTCAAATAGGCTGGTGTATGTTTCGTAGTCGATTTTCGACATCGTTCCTTGATCGGCGTGCATTTTGGCAAAAATGCCGGTATCCTCATAAATGGAGCGGTCCTGGACGAACCCTCCTCCTATTTCGAACATTCTTTTTTGTTCCTTAAAACGCTCGGCCAAAAAATAGATCTGCAAATGGAAGCTCCATCGTTCGAAATCGTGATAGAACTTTTCCAAATAAGGGTTATGATCGACTTTTTCCATGGAGGTGTTAAAGCCGAGCTGCGCCGCCAACGCTTTCGTAAGCGTGGATTTGCCCACGCCGACCGTTCCCGCGACCGTGATGATCGCGTTTTCCGGGATTTGGTATGGATTCATGACAAGTTCTCCTTTAACTGAGAGGCAATTTCCTCGAATTGGTTTTTGTTTTGGACGAAGTCGACCCGGTTGGCGTCGATGGTGATGATGATCGTTGAAGGTTCGCGGTCCGCAAGCGACGACATCGCCGCTTCGTAATCCTCGATCAACTGCTGGAGATATCCCGGATCCATGTCCTGCTCGAACGGCCGCCCCCTCTTGGCGATCCGGTGCAGCAGGGTTTCCAAACTTGCTTTGATATAGATCATGATGTTGGGTTTAGGCAAATCATCCGTCAAAATATGATAGATTTGCTCGTATTTGTCCCGTTCCGCGCCGGTTAACGTTCGCTGGCTGAAGATCAGGTTCTTAAAAATATGATAATCCGAAACCACCGGTTTTCCCGACATGACGTACTCTTGGACCGTTTCTTTCAGCTGCTTGTACCGGTTGCACAGAAAGAACATTTCGAGCTGAAAGCTCCAATCGTCCATGTTTTGATAAAATTTATCGATAAACGGGTTTTCTTCGACGATTTCCTTCACGACCGGAAGCGCGAAATGCTCTCCAAGCATCGCAGCCAACGTCGTTTTGCCCGCCCCGATCGGTCCCTCAACGGCAATAAAAGGCGTGTTTTTTTCCATGTAGCCGACTCCTTCTCCCATGCATGTGAAACTTCTCTATTAAAATTGGACCAACTCATTGTATCACAGACCGGCCTGTTTTCTCATCGAAACTTTGGCTTGGAAAATGTGACAACATTATGCGTGATGTGCGCCGCGAACCCAGGGTGAATGTTCTCAAATAAAAAAACGTTCGGGTACTTGCAACAAAATTGGCGGAATGCATCCAGGGGTGTTTTTTTGCGGTCAAAAATGTAACATTTTATCATGACGCACGTCTAATATTTGGAATCTTCCGATCCAAGCTTCGACCGATTCCATTCTTTCGCGGCAATCTGCATTATTTTCTGGTCACATCATGAAAGGAGAATTTCAAACATGAAAAAAACGATTACACTTTTGTCGCTGGCACTCGGCCTAACGGTTTCGGCTCAGGCGTCCGCAGCGGCAGCAAATACGAATACCGCTTCGACCATCGCATCGTACGGAACGGATTCCCTTGTCAAAACGGACGGGACGTTCTGGATCTGGGGCCCTCAGCAGCCCGTGCCGACCCAAGTCCCGGAACTCAGCGGCGTAACATCCATGCTCGGCAACAAAATGGTCGAGAAACAAGATCACACGGTATGGCTCTGGGAGACCAAAGTGCTGAGCAAAGCGGTGACCGTCAAACCTGTCAGCGGGATCAGCAACGTTGCGAAAATCGAGGGTTACGGGCCAATGCTCGCCATCGATGCGGACGGGAACGTTTTCAGCTCGGTAAAAACGAATGAGGGCTGGGATCTGACGCATTTCGAACCCGTTAAAGGCATCGACCATGTGACGGACGTCGAAAGCTTTTACCGCAGCAACGACAAAACCGGTGAAGGACGCCGCGTTTTCTTGAAATCTGACGGGACGGTCTGGACGAGCTCGGATTCCACCCAAAACTTCACCCCCGTCAAAAATCTCGATAACGTCGTTCAACTCGAAGACACGATCGCGCTGAAAAAAGACGGCACCGTTTGGACCTGGCCGAAAACCTTAAAAGGCACCGGCCCTCTTCCCAGCACGCTGAGCGCGACGAAAATCCAGTCTTTAAGCCACATCAAAAGCATCTGGCAGAACCAGCAGTCCTCGCTCGCCATCGACGGCCAATCCCGGCTTTGGTTCTGGGGTGCAACCGTAACCGGATATTCGGACGGCCCGGTATATACCGACCATGCCAAACCGGTCCTGTTGACCGGCGTAAAAAACGTGAAAGAGGCGTATATCGTAGAAAATTCGATTGTGGCCTTCACGGGCGACGGCAAGGTGTACGAGACTTCGATCCAGCGGAATCAGGTACCGTCCAACGTCTCCTTTAAACTGCTCGCCTCGGACGTGGTTTCGGTCAAAAACGGCGATCGCCACATCATCATGCAGAAAAAAGACGGCACCCTTTGGGGATGGGGCGTCAATAAAGCGGCGGAACTCGGCCATGGCGATTATGAGTTCATGCATAACACGCCCGTACCCGTGCAAAAACCGATCTCCGTTTCCTTGAACGGGGAAAACGTGCCATTGGGCAGCGGCGTCATCACGCGCAATGAGCAAAATTTCGTGCCGCTCCGTTCCGTGTTCGAAAAAATGGGGGCCGAAGTCTCCTACGACGAAAAAAGCAAGACGGCTAAGGTTACGCGCAATGAAGCCGGAAAACCTGCCATTTCAATCGCGGTAAACGTAAAAACGGGCAGCATCACGCTGAACGACAACCCGATCCGGTTCGATAACAAACCGTTTACCGTGGACGGAACGGTATACCTCCCGCTTCGCCTGATCAGCGAAAAACTGGGCGCCGCCGTCACCTGGCTGCCGAATGAGGAACGGATCGCCATCCGTATGGACTAGTTCGGTTCGGCTTAAAAAACCAAGGAGGGTCGTATATGAACCGCGCAAAGCCCGTAACGTCGCTTCGCCGGCCGGCCGTTCTGGCCATCGCTGCAATCATGTTGGCATCGGGTGCCGGCACAAGCCTGGCGGCAGACGAAAATCATCGCGGCGTTAGCGTATCTGCTCATGCCGCTGCCTATGTTTCTTCCGGGCCGGTAGCTTCTTCTCCCGTAAAACCGGCAGCAGAAACCGCCTTTACGCAGGTATTGGCAGGTACCTATTATTCCGTCGGATTGCGCGCGGACGGGTCGGTATGGACATGGGGCCGCAATTTATACGGCGAATTGGGACTGCCCGGCACAAGCGCGGTCGGAAGCGTCAATGCTCCGGTCCGGCTAGTCGGTCTCACCGGGATCCGCTCGATCGCGACCAGCGGTTCCGGGTATCAGCTTGCCGTCAAAGATGACGGAACCGTCTGGGAATGGGGATCCCATCTAAGAAATTCGACCGAGACGCTGCCGCCGCGGCAGTTCCCCTTGCTAACGGGCGTTGCCCAGGTCGCGACGGAGCATGCCGTCAACTTTGCCCTGAAGCAGGACGGATCGCTTTGGGCTTGGACGAAGGATGTTGATACCGGGAAAACGGGTCAGCCCATAGAGATTAAGCACACCGGCAAGTACGTCAGTTTGAGCGCTGCGGGAGATACCGCATATACACTCGACGATGCCGGGTCGTTATGGGTGATTCGGGCGGAACGGCAAGATAACCGATTGAACGTACTCCCGCCTGTTCGCGTTTCAGGCCTCCCTGCCCTAAAGCAGGTCACGGGGCATTTCTCCTCCGATATGTACGGGATCGATCCATCAGGCACAGCCTGGAAATGGTCGTTAACGCCTTCTGCCGCGTCGCATAAACTTTCCGGGAAACCGATAAAGCTCTATCCCGGCCTCAAGTTTAAGCAGGTGGCTGGCAGCGGTTTTGCGATGCTCCTATCCGAACAAGGCGAGGTTTGGACTTACGGCAAAGGACCTGACGGCAAGGAAGGCAAAGTGAAAGGCTTAAAAGGGATCGTTGCCCTTTCCCCCGGATCGAGACATGCTTTGGCTATCGATGCACAGGGCCAGGTCTGGGGCTGGGGAGCCAATCAATGGAACGAGGTCGGGGTCCGCAGAAATTCGCAGGACGGCATGGAATATGCGCCGAAGCGGCTGCAAATCCCGATCACCGTTAAGGTCAACGGAAGCCTGCTCTCTTCCTCCTTCCCTGCTACGATGTCCGGCAACTTGATTAACGTGCCCTTAAAGGATACGGCAAAGGCTCTGGGGGCGGAATTGATGACCCCGACGACGGCGGAACACGGAGGCATGTATACGCTCAAATATAAGGATACCTCGGTTGACTTCCGCCCTGGTTATAACGAAGTGGACATCAATGGCAAAAAAGTGCTGTTGCCCAGCCCGATCACCGCGGAGAACGGAGCGACGATGATTCCCGCCTCCCTGTTGAAGCAGATGGGATTCACCGTCACTTGGGATTCAAAGCGCTCCGAGCTGACCATCACTGGGGCGTAATCGATTCGTCAAATCCAAGGAACGGCCTTATACGTATTTAGCTGCAAAAACGGGGATCATCCGACTATTGGATGATCCCCGTGTTTATGATGGAAACCTGGACGTTCGTATGAAATTGCACCTCTTGATATTCCTTGCTCCAGTCCTTTTGTCTCCAAATGCGGTTATGGTATGCGATAAGCTCCCTGCCGACGCCGAATATATCGCAATTAGCCTTTTGCAAGCTGCGCACGACGTCCCGCGCTTGCCTCGTCAAAATATCGGACAACTCTTGATTGACCCGAACGATCGATTCCTCGGTCAACGGATGGCTTCCCGTATATTCTTCGATCAGCCCCTTGAGCTTGATGTTCAGCTGAACGTGAACCTCCCCGTTTTTTCCAACCATCACCTTGAATGTTCGTTTGACCTTTTTTTTGCCGACGTTGAAACTGATGTTTCCCCGAAGCGGTCCGTCATCGATCTTTTTGGTAAAACGCGCATTGTCTCCGGAACGTCCCTTGAGAAGGACCAGCATAATCGAATCCTCGGTATTCAACTCCCCGGTGAAATATTGATCATGAAACAATGCGACGCCTTTGGCAACGATCTCTTTCCCTTCCAACCCGATGTACGGCAGCGCAAAGTCCTGGCCCGGGTCCTTCAAAGCCTTGAAAACCGTATCCATCGTTTCGGGCGGATAAAAAAGGCTCATTTTCTCCAGGCTTTCGATCTTTTGGACCAGGAATTCCCCGATTTTCAGCTCCCCGACTTCTTTTTGGCCGATGATGTCCGACGCTTCCCCGTCTGTGATGATCAGTCTTACGTTCGAGCTTGGATTGTCGGGATCCCGGAAGTTCACATCCATAGGAGGTTTCAAGCCGTTTAGCGCCAAGTCTTTGCCGATGACTTGAACGCCGTTTTTGAGCACCCGCATGTTCCCTCTTACCCGTGCCCGAAGCTCGTTGCTCGAGCCGCGGGTCGTTGGTCCGACTGCGATGTGGATTTCGTTTTTCGTGCCGGATTGCTCCGATTCGGGCGGGATAATGAGCTCAACCGTTTCTTTTATCTTTTTGTCTTTCGTCAGATCAAAACCGACGCTGTATGCAAGATTCAAATCTTTCAAATACTCCCGGTCCCAGCATCCCGCCAACATGGCCGTCGACAGGACCGCTCCAAGCACGGCGACTGAACGTTTCATGCAGATCGTTCCACCTTCTTTTTGAACAATTTCGATCCGATGACCATGGCAAACGGAAGAATGAATATAAACAGATACGCCGCATATTCCGCGGAAACGTCCAACCGGCGTATGGCTAACGGCGTTACGGGAAGCAGCGTAATGAAAAATATCACGGCGTTAACGTAGGGCGTAAACACTCCATGGCTTTTTCGTTTGAACAATTGCGCAAGCCCCACGGAAGCGGCATACGCATAACTCGTGATCGAGCAGACGAGGGTAATCGACCAGATGGGAAGGAACAAGACGTCGGCCCGGTCGACGATGTAAAAATTCAGCGATTTGACCAGATAAAGCACGGGTTCGGGAATCAAGCGAAGCTGCTCCGAGCTGAACACCATGAGACAGGTGCAAACCACGAAAACATAAAACAACGTGACGAACAAATTCGACATGCTTATGATCATCAGCTTCTTCTTGTCCGAAGCATCGATAAACGGAAATATGACCAGAATCACCTCGAATCCGTACATGGAGATCGTCGTGTCCTTCGTCGCCTTCAAAATGTTCCAAATGCCCGCTTCCATTAGCGGAAACATATATTCCAGGCGGGCTTGGGTCAATCCGTAACTTACGAAGATGATCAGCGGGATAAACAAGGCGGACGACAAGGTATAAAAACGGGCCATCACCGTCAGCTTTTCCTTCGCCAAGTAATACGTCGTGACCGAAAACAACGCAAGCAATATCCATGTCGGCGTTGCATTCATCATCCATCTCTGCAGCACGCCGACCGCGCTGAGCATAATATTGGCGCCGAGCAGCACGAAATATCCGATATATCCTGCAATGAGCAGTTTGCCGAATACGCGGCCCCCGAGGCGCAGGCAGATTTGGAACAAATTTAGGCCCGGAAATTTGCGCAGCAGCAACCAGAACATCAGGATGATAAGCTGCGTGATGGCTCCCGTAATGAGAACGGAAATGCCCGCCCCGCCTCTGGCGGTCTCATTGAGTTTATATGGAATGGAAAGAACCCCGACTCCGATTTGGGCCTGTATGATAAACAGGAACAGCTGCCTGGCCGATATCTTTTTTTCGGTCTGAGCCATATTGTCCCCCCTTTCCTGCGTCTTTTCCTCAAAGTCAATTGTCGTTGCCTTGCGCCTTTTTGCGGATGTTCCAGACCGGAAACCTCGAGAATGTATCCTTTAACCCCTGAAATTTTAGAGGAGCAATCGGATAAAAATACGGCTTGCCGAATGATTCGAGCTTGCACAGGTGAACAAACAACAACGTCAATCCAAAAGCGATGCCGATATATCCGAACAAGGCGGCCGCGATCATGAGCGGGAATCTTAAAATCCTTAGCGACGAGCTCATTTCGTTGGACGGAATAAGGAAGGAAGAGATGGCCGTCAATGCGACGACGATCGTCATCGTATACGAAACCAATCCGGCCTTGACGATCGCGTCTCCGATCACCAAACCTCCAACGATACCGATCGTTTGGCCGACGCGGCTTGGAAGCCGCAGTCCGGCCTCCCTTAAAAGCTCGAATATAAGCTCGAGAATCATCGCTTCAACGATCGGCGGATAAGGAACGCGCGTCAGCGAACCTTGCACCGTAAAAAACAATTGGATCGGCAAAACGTTGGAATGGAAAGAAACCGTCGCAATGTAGATCGCCGGCAGCTGGAACGCCGTAATAAAGCTGATGAGGCGGATGAACCGGATAAAAGACGCGATCATCCACCGGTTGTTGTAATCGTCGGGCGTTTGATAGAAAGTAAAAAAGCAAGCGGGCACGATCAAAGCCGTCGGATCGCCCTCCAAAATCAACGCGATATGTCCGTCGACAAGATACGCGCTCGTATGATCGGGCCGCTCCGTATTCACATGCTGCGGGAAGATCGAAAACGGATTGTCCTCCATCAATTCCTGGATGAACCCCGTAGACATCACCGTGTCGAGCGAAATCTCCGATAATCGCCGTTCCACTTTTTGAACCAGCTCGTTATCGCATAGGTTTTGAACGTACAGCATCGCAACCTTTCTCGGCACGGTGTTGCCGACGGTGTGATACCGTACCGTGAGGTCGGGAGTGCCGATATGCTGACGGATCAGATGCAGATTGACGGTTAAATTTTCGATAAAGCCGTTATGCGGGCCGCGAACGATCGCTTCGTTTTCCGGTTCGGTAATGCTCCGCTCGTATTTGGCCGGCGTCGTAAGCACATAAAATTCATCGTCCCCGTCCAAAAGATACAGGCAGCTGCCCTGCATCAAGCCCTGAATGCCTTTTTCAAGGTCGTTGCTCCGTTCCATCCTCAGGGTCGTAAACAGTTCCGAGAGGCTTTTTCCTTCCGCAAAACTCATGGGCGCAAGAATATTGCGTTCGATCAATGCCGGATCGACGAGGGATTCAAGGTAAATCAGCGCTCCCTGCGTATCCTTGTACGGATGATGTTTTATTTTGAGGTCATGGGTATCGAACAGCGCCTTTTGAATATACTTCGTATTTTGCTCCAAACTGAAAAAGGCATGTTGGGATGACTCGTTCATGGATGATCGCCTGGCTTTCTGATTATGATGAGTTACTTGGTAATTTCTCCATTCATGAGCAAAATATTCCCTTCTGCAGCCCATTTCAGGCGCACAAAAAAAAACCGCAGCGATTGCGGCCTTTTTCTAAATTTATGCGTGTGACGCGTCCAGCTCGGCGAAGCTGCCTTCGCGCTTCATGTATACGCCTTTTTTATACACCGATTTAATGACGAAATTCGAACCGAGTTTTTTGTTCGTCCGATAAATAAGCGAATTCACTTCATCGATGCCGACCAGCTCGGCGTTTTCGACGCAGCGTTCCGGCCACACCTGCTTCATGATTTCCTCTTTGGTGACGAAATGGTTCAAGCGGCTGTGCAGCAGCTTAAACAACAGATACTCTTTTTTCGATAAGGTCACCTGCTCGGTGCCGATCTGAATGCTCTGCAAATGGTCATACAGCTGCACTTCGCGCTCCAGCAATTCGGAAACCGAATACTCCCGCGTTTCTTCCAGATCCCCGTCGAATTCCACCTGCAGCCTTACAAGCCCGTTCACAAGCGTCAGCCGGTCTCCGGGGGAAACAAGATATCTCTTGTGCGGAATCAAACGCTGTCCGTTCAGCTCGGTGCCGTTTTTGCTGCCCAGATCTTCGATGAACACTTCCTGGTGAACGCGGTGCAAGCAGCAATGGCGTTTCGATACCAATTGATTATAGATCGCCAGCACATCCCTGTTCATATGCGTGTGTCTGCCGATTGTGACGCTTCTCCCTTGCTCTAGATACAGGAACGAACCATGTCCTTTTTGCCCGGCTGTATCCAGAATGATTTTTACGATATCCGGCATGTTCAATCTCCCACTTTCTAACCGCGGTTAGGCGCACTGAAGGGCGGCCCTAACCAAAAATGATAAATTCATCAGATTTGCTCCATTGTTTGCCGCTCGGGCCCATTTTATAGTAATAGCAACACCTATCGATCACGAACAACATCACATGATTTAATACTATCAGTCCTGTCATCATTTTTCAAAGCGAGGTTTATCGACGTGAAACGAACTCAAACGATCATGTACGGCGTGATGTCATTTTTGGCTGCGAGCGTGCTTGCTCTTTACGTATACTTTTTTCAGCAATTGGAGGAGAAACCGGATGGTGCGGTGGAAACCTTATTTCTTCAGCAAAACGCCGGGAGCGTGCCAGGTAACGAGGCCAACGGGCAGGCAGGCCTGTCGGCGGGAACCGCGGTCCACAACGGCAAGTCGATCTGGGAGAGGATCGAGGATGCCGTCCTGGAGCACGTTCATTCGAAATAACGGAGCTTAATGATTCACCTGCTTGTCGTTTTTTGATATAATCAATGTCGACTTAAGCGGTTTATATTTTAATGCAGGAAAAGAGGTTTTCACCGTGTCCAAAATCATCAAGACATTAACGATTGCCGGCAGCGATTCCAGCGGGGGCGCAGGCATTCAAGCCGACCTCAAAACGTTTGAGGAGTACGGAACATACGGCTTTAGCGCATTAACCACCATCGTGACGATGGATCCGGACAATGGCTGGCACCATAATGTATATCCGGTTGACGCCGCGCTTGTCGCGGAGCAGCTGAAAACGGTGTTTGCCGGCGGCCCGGTCGACGCCATGAAAACAGGAATGCTCGGCAGCGTGGAAATCGTCCGCGTCGCCGAACAAGCGATCAAGGAACACCGCCAAACCAACGTCGTCATCGATCCGGTCATGGTTTGCAAAGGCGAAGACGAAGTGCTGAACCCGGAAAGCGCCGAGGCGATTCGCGATTTGCTCCTTCCGCTGGCAACCGTTGTCACCCCTAACCTGTTCGAAGCGGGCGTGCTCTCCGGCCTTGGGAAGCTAACGTCGATCGAAGAGATGAAAGAGGCGGCCCGCCGGATTCACGAGCTTGGCGCCAAAAACGTCGTCGTCAAAGGCGGCAAAGCGCTCGATGGCGAAAAAGCGATCGACGTTTTCTATGACGGAGCGGAATTTGCCGTGCTTGAATCGGACAAGATCGAACCTGCATTCAACCACGGCGCGGGCTGCACGTTCGCCGCGGCCATCACCGGGGGATTGGCCAATGGCTTGCCTGTAAGCGAGGCCGTGGCCAAAGCGAAGGATTTCGTCTCCGCGGCCATCCGCAGCGGCTACCAGTTCAACCAGTATGTTGGTCCGGTATTCCACGGCGGCTACCGTTTGGCGAAATAAATTCCTCTGAGGACATGAAGAAACCTCCTTCCAACGAAGGAGGTTTCTTGTATGCTTGCCAGGCGTTACCCTTGAACTGCCTGTTTGCCGGGCAGCACGCGTCTGTAATGTTCGGATAAAAACGCAAGGTATTTTTTCAGCCCCAAACGGCGTCCATCCTTTCGTCATCCGGCAGCTTCTCCAAGCAACGGTTCATTATTCGCTCCCTTCACAGTCCTAAGCTGGCGAAAGATAAATACGCATGAAAAAAAGCTCAGCATCCGCTGAGCTTCGTGTTCGAAAAGCCGCTTTCCTATTTTCCTATTTCCACCATTCATCGAACGGCGTCACCGGGAGCTGCCGTTTATGTTCCGTATTTTTGTAACGTTTTTCGATTTTTTCGCGATTTTCGGGATCGACCTGCTGCCCGGTGAGATATTCGTCGATGACCGTATATTTCATGCCCAGCTCCGTTTCATCCGCCTGCTGCGGTTTATGGTCGAGCAAATCGGCGGTCGGCACCTTCAAATACAGCCGCTCGTCGGCGCGGAGCTCTTTCAGCAGCTCGCGGCCTTGTTCCTTGGTCAGCCCCGTCAGCGGCGTCACGTCCGCTCCTCCGTCCCCGAATTTGGTGAAAAATCCGGTCAACGCCTCTGCCGCATGATCGGTTCCGACCACGAGGCACTGACGTTCTCCGGCAATCGCGTATTGGGCGATCATGCGCATTCTGGCCTTCACGTTGCCTTTATGATAGTCCGACAAACCGCTCCCCGTCGCATCCGCGTAGGTCAGAGCCAGGGCATTCACCGAGCTTTCGATGTTGAAGACGATGGACTCATCCGGCTTGATAAACGCCAGCGCCGCCTGCGCGTCGTCCTCATCCTTCTGGGTGCCGAAAGGAAGCCGGACCGCGCAAAACGAAGCTTCGTACCCCTCCGCGCGCAGCTCTTCGGCGGCCAACTGGCAAAGACGCCCGGCCAGCGTGGAATCCTGTCCGCCGCTGATGCCCAGAACGAAACCTTTCGCTCCGGCTTTTTGGCAATAGGCTTTGAGAAAATCCACCCGTCTGCGGACCTCCTCCTTCGCATCGATCGTCGGTTTTACGTTCAGCTCTTTCATGATCTGCTCTTGTGTGTTCATCGTTTTTGCATTCTCCCTTTTATGGATTTTCAGAGGCTTACGTGTACAAATTATGGGCTTTAATGTAGCTGTAGCATTTTTCGGGCACCAGATACCGGGGTTCTCCCCCCATTTTCAATTCGTCCCGGATATAACTCGAGCTGATCTCCATGGCCAGCCCTTTATCGATGAGATGAAACGTTTGCCCGTCGTCGCTGTTGCGCAAAATCGGCGACTTGCTGATGGCCGTGAGCATGTTGATGCCGTCTCTCGCCATGACGATAAATTTGTTTTCCTGTATCAGCTCTTCGGACTTCTTCCATTTGCCTTCCCCGATATCCAGCAGCAGGTCCGCGCCCATAATAAAATAAATTTCGTCCTCCGGAAACTTGGCCTTAAAATGCTTCAAGGTCAAATACGTCGCGATTTCCCAGCCGGCCTGCTTCATTTCGTAATCGTCCGCAATGAATTTGTCATTGCCTTCGATCGCCATGAGGACCATGTTCCAGCGGTGTTCATCGCTGATATGGAGCTGCTTGTCGGTTCTTTTGCTCGAACAGGGAAGAAAAATCACGCGATCCAGCTTGCAGCGCTGCGCCACCGTGCTTGCCGTCCACAAGTGCACGTTCGTGATGGGGTCAAAGGACGAGCCGTAAATTCCGATTTTAGCCATAGGTCCTCCTTAAGCTTGAACCCTCCGGTTCACTTTTTGCTGAACTTCCTCGATCCGTTTCATTTTGTTGTCCCAGCATTCCTGGCTCAAGTTGACCGGATATTCCGCCGGGTTGAGCAGGCGCTTGTATTCATCCCACAGCACGTTCAAGTTTTCCTTCACGAAGGCTTGGATCTCGCGCAGGTCGGGCAGCCGATAAACCAGCTTGCCGTCTTCGACGATTGTATGGTGAAGCTCCTTCGCTTCGAAATTCGTCACGAACTTCGCAATGTACGTATGGACCGGATGGAACATTTTCAGGCGATCCTGCTGCTGCGGTTCTTCGTGCTCCAGCGCGATGTAATCTCCTTCCGATTTGCCGCTTGCTTTATTGATGATGCGGAATACCCGCTTGCGGCCGGGCGTCGATATTTTTTCCGGATTCGAGCTGATTTTGATGGTGTCGACCATGTCCCCGTTTTCGTCCTCGATGGCGATCAGCTTATACACGGCCCCTAATGCCGGTTGATCGTATGCCGTGATCAGCTTCGTGCCGATTCCCCATACATCGATTTTGGCCCCTTGAGCCTTCAAGTTCAAAATGGTGTGCTCGTCAAGATCGTTCGACGCGTATATTTTCGTGTCCGTAAATCCCGCCTCGTCCAGCATTCTGCGCGCTTCCTTCGACAAATACGCCAGGTCGCCGCTGTCCAAACGGATTCCTTTAAATTTTATCCGATCGCCGAATTCCTTCGCAACCTCGATCGCCGTCGGGACCCCGGAGCGCAGCGTATCGTACGTGTCCACCAGAAACACGCAGTCGGTATGGCACTCGGCATATTTGCGGAAGGCGGTGTACTCGTCGCGATACGCCTGGACCATCGCATGGGCATGCGTGCCCGCCGTCGGAATGCCGAACAGCTTTCCTGCCCGGACATTCGACGTCGCGTCGAAGCCGGCAAGAAAAGCAGCCCTTGTGCCCCAGATCGCCGCATCCAGCTCCTGCGCCCGGCGGGTTCCGAATTCCATCGTCGTTTCGTCCCCCACGACCTGCTTGATCCGGGAGGCTTTGGTGGCAATCAACGTTTGAAAATTGACGATGTTCAGCACCGCGGTTTCGATCAGCTGGGCTTCCGCCAGCGGAGCTTCGATTCGCAGCATCGGCTCGTTGGCAAACACGAGCTCCCCTTCCCTCATCGAGCGGACCGTTCCCGTGAAGCGGAGCGTTCGCAAATAGTCGAGGTATTCGTCCGGATAACCGTCTTCCTTCAAAAATGCCAAGTCGCTGTCCGAGAACCGGAAATCCTGGAGATAACGGACAAGACGCTCCAACCCGGCAAACACCGCATAGCCGTTTTGAAACGGAATTTTGCGGAAATATACCTCGAATACCGCCTTGCGGTCGTGAATTCCGTCCTGCCAGTACACTTGCGTCATGTTGATTTGGTATTTGTCCGTATGCAGCGCCAGGCTGTCATCCGGGTAAAGCGCTTCAGGCATTCCAACCGTTTGATCTGTCATGGCCAACATCCTCCCTTGTGCGAGTTCGAAAAAAGTCAGACGACCTTCGCGCCCAGCGAACCTTCAAAATGCCGCAAAGCCCAAGCATGGCCTTCCGGATCGAAGCTCGCCACCGCATCCTTATGGATCACAAGATCGAATCCCTTGTTGTATGCATCCACGGCCGTATGCAAAACGCAAATGTCCGTGCAGACGCCCACGAGATGAAGTTCGGTAATGCCTCTCGCCCGCAGCCGAAGCTCCAGGTCGGTGCCCGCGAAGGCGCTGTATCTGGTTTTATCCATCCAATAGACGTGTTCCGAATCTTTATGGTCATCAAATACGCCCTGCAGAGCTCCGTAGAGATGGCGGCCTGCGGTGCCGTCAATGTTATGCGGCGGGAACAGCTTCGTTTCGGGATGGAGCGTATCCCCGGCCTTGTGCAAATCGACGGCAAATACGACGAAGTCCTGATTATCCACGAATTCCTTCGTCACTTGCACGATGCGCTGCTCGATGTTTTGCCCCGGCTCGCCGCAGGTCAGCGCCCCGTCGGCTGCCACGAAGTCGTTGGTGTAATCGATGTTAATCAGTGCCTTTTGATTCGTTTTCGTCATCGCAAATTCCTCCTGATCCATTAGCTTCATCTTACTTTTTGGCGTAATAAATGGAACTGTTCACCGGTGCGTCGTTAAAACGGTACAATTGCGTCGGTTTCTTGGATGTGCGGGTCGTCTTTTTTCCGGCGATTTCCTCGATGAAAGGCAGCGTCTTGATTTTGCGGGCGAATGCGGCATCCAGCGCGATGGCCGTATCGTCGGTGACGGTCAACAGCACCGCCTGCAGCTCAGAGTACGTAAACTCTTCGGGCAAAAAGGCTTTTGCCGCCGTCGTCTCAAGCAGCTTTTTGCGGATGACGGCCACCGCATCCCGAATGATCGTCTCATGGTCAAAAGCCAGATCGAGCTTAAACACTTCATCCACCGGAAACAGCGCAACCTCGCTCGCATCATCCTGCGCCACGCGATCCGCAAGCCGGTGTTCAGGCACGATGGCGTAATGGGCGTTGGAGATGATCCAGCCGCGGGGGTCGCGCCCCGGCTTGTCGTACACCCCGAAATGCTCGAGATGAATCCGGTCCACCCCGGTTTCTTCTTTTAACTCCCGCTGCGCCGATTGAAACGCGGTTTCGGTTTCGCCGACGAATCCTCCGGGCAAAGCCCATTTGCCCGCTTCGATGTTCGTACGCCCTTCGCTGTCGGTCATGCTTCGCTTGATCAGCATAAGGTTCAGCTTCATGGCGGGCGGCTTGAACGCTTCGGTTTTGTCGCTCAAGATGGTAAATACGGCAATATCCGAGGTGTAGCCGTCCGGCGTTCGGTATTTTTTAACGTCGTATTGCTTGAGCGCTTGTTCGTTGGACATGAAGACAGCCTCACTTTGTATGATTATTTAACATTTAATGATTTGTTAATTGTATTATAGCTTCAGTTTATGTCCTTGTCAACCATTATGTGCCAATCGATAGGCCAGAATCCCGTTTGCATCAAAAAATAAAAAAAGTGCCCCAAGCAGCACATGGCTGCCTGAAGCACTGTTATCGCACTTATCTTATATCCGATAAAATATGTCGTTACTCTGCCGTTACCGTTTTGCCGGGTTTGGCCGTTGCCGGTTCGCTTGCGGCGCCGGCTTCGCCTTGCGCCTGGTTCGTCGAACGAAGCGGCAGCTCCTTCAAGAAAAATACGAGCAGGAGCGCGACGACGAGGACCAGCGTACCGGTCAGGAACACCGTCGAAAGCGTGTTGCCCAGCGCATCGCGGATGCTGTCGATCATCTGAGCGAAGAGCTGTTTGGCTTCCGCCGGCAGGCTGGCTTCGGTCTTTTCGACGAGCGGCTTGTTCATCAGCGTTTGCGGGTTGGCAAAAGACAGCATATTCTGGGCCAGCTTCGGATCCAATTTGCTGAAATCCGGAGCGCTCGCCGATTGGAGAGCTTCCTTCAGGTTTTTGGTCAAGCTATTGGACATGACGGTACCCATGACCGCGATGCCGATCGTACCCCCGAGGTTACGGAACAGCTGCGTGGAAGCCGTCACGACGCCAAGCTCTTTATGCGAAACGGCGTTTTGGGTGGCCAGCGAGAAAACCGGCATGCCAAGGCCCAAACCTACGCCGAAAATGATCAAGCTGACGATCGTCATCCACAAGCTGTTCATGAAAATCATGATCCCCATCCCGATGATCATGATCGGCATGCCGATCAGCGCAAACCGTTTGTATTTGCCTGATTTTGCGATCAGCTGACCGGTAATGGCGCTTGTTATAACCATGCACAAGGACATCGGCAGCGTGACATAACCTGCATACGTCGGCGAAATGGCCAAAACGCCCTGCACGTAGAACGAAATGTAGATCATCGCGCCCATCAATCCGAAGTTCATGATAAAACCGATAATGTTCGAAATGGTTACGACGCTGTTTTTAAATAAATGCAGCGGAAGAATCGGTTCCTTCACTTGCGTTTCGACGAAAATGAAAATCAGGGCGGATACGACCGCGCCTCCGATCAAACTGAGAATTTGCCAAGATCCCCACGGATATTCCGTACCTGCCCAAGAGAACGCGAGCAGCAGCGGAACGATCGTCGTCGTTAGGAACAAAGAACCCCAGTAGTCGATATGCTGGCCTTTCTTTTTGTCGACTTTCGGGAACAACATCATAATCATGATAAATGCCACGATGCCCAGCGGCAGGAAAATCCAGAACAGCCAGTGCCAATCGATATGGTCGACCAAATAGCCGCCGAGCGTCGGTCCCAACACGCTGGAGAAGCCGAATACGGCGGTCATCAAGCCCATCCACTTGCCTCGTTCGCGCGGCGGGAACAAGTCGCCGACGGCCGTAAAGGCGGTGGACTGGATGATCCCCGCGCCGATCCCCTGAATCCCGCGGTAAATAATAAACTGATAGACATCGGTGGAGGTCCCCGTCAAAAAGGCCCCGACCATAAAAAACAATATACCGATCAGTATGAACGGCTTCCGTCCAAACATGTCGGACAGCTTACCGACCAGTATGGTGGCGATGGTGGACGTCAGCAAATAAATGTTGATGGTCCACGTGTAATAGTCCATGCCATCCAGAATCGCGATAATGCGTGGCATCGCCGTGCTTGTGATCGTCTGGTTGATAGCTGCAAAAAACATGGCGGCCATGATCGCGATCATGATCGTTATTTTACGTTTAAGCGTTAAATGCTCCATTCCCTCTCCTTCACCTCTAACCGTTGTTATGTTCTATATTCAAAAGCATCGAAGAGAAGATTCTTCTCAAATGCTGAATATCTTCCTCGGACAACATGCCGAAAAATACCTGGATGACCTCCTTCTGATCATCTTTGATTTTGTCTATGATCTCGTAGCCTTCTTGCGTGATCATCGTGTACACCACCCGGCGGTCGTCTTCCGCCCGCTCCCGCTTGACGTAACCCGCTGCGATGAGCTTGTCGGTCAAGCTTGTGATGGCCGGGGACGTTAATCCCAGCGCCTCCGCCAGCTCCGATACTTTCAAGGAGCCGCGCATGTTGAGGGTATACAAGACTTGAAACTGCGGAAACGTGAGATTGTATTCCTTGGTGCTGATTTTGTTCCATTCCTGGGACATGCTTTTCAGCAGTTGGCGGAACATCCCCGAGACTTCAAACAATAGTTCGTTCTTAGGCAAAATGCCAACCTCCTTGTACGTTTTCAGGTGCTTTGTCATAAGGATTTTGCGAACATTGACGAGAGAAGTCCGCCTTCGGGATTCCGCGCAAAACCCTTTGCTGAAATCTTTGAAATAATTAAGTTTTATTTAAATAAGGCGTAAATAAATAAACGACTTAATCATTTAACACTTAAGTAATATACTCCGTCGCAAAGACGAAGTCAAGCAAATTTTATGTACATAATTTCATAATAAAATGAATGCAGGTACCGTCACAGGTCGAAAGAAAAAAACAGGCCCCCGTTAGGAGAACCTGCTTTCCTGCTTGTATCGAGATTCCAGCTGCCCGTCCAAATCCATTACATGAAGCGGCGAGAAATACGGGCCATGCTTGTCGGCGCCTGCAAATTCAGAGGTCAGATCGACGCCAAACTCTCCCGCATGTTAATGAATCCCTTTGCTGCATCGAAGCAATCCGTGACCATCGCCGCAAACGATAGATTCGGAAGCCAACCGATAATCGGCCGAAACGACGACGGCTTCCGCTTTTTCCGCCAGCGCCTAGCACGGATTCTAGACCCTCCTTTCCTTCATTTATGCTTTCAAATGAGTACGATCATACGTCGTGCCGCGCCAGGTCATGCCTCCCCGCCGGCCGGCGCGGTAAGCCCCTCGAAAGCCTCCGATCGTCAGAATGAGGCCTATCAAAGGATGGGCAATGCCATACCAAAAACCGCTGCCGGAATACCTTGCATAGATGAAATAGAGCCATAATACGGATATGATGCTTACGCCGCATAAAACGCGCGCGGAGAGCGGACCGATAAACAACCCGATCCAGGGATAAATCATCGTCAACAGGCAGGAGACCGCGGTGATGACGGCCTTCGGGTAACTGAACACCGATTTTTCCACGCTTCCGATGAGCTGGCTCAAACTTTCGTACCAATTCCAGACGCCGATCATCCGGGTTCCGTAAACCGCATCTTGGCGGTATCCCCCCTGCTTTATCCGTTTTCCAAGCTCGGCATCATCCGTCGTGACGTAAGAAAAGGCTTCATGGGTTCCGATCTTCTCGTAAGCCTCCCGTTTGACCAGATTAAACGCCCCCACGCCAAGCGAATGCGATGCCTTCGGATCTTTGATTTTCCACAGTTGGCCGAAGGAAGACGCACTCATGAAAATAAAAGAGGCATACCATTTGGAAAGCGCATGCGGACCGATAAAATCGGGAATCATGGTCAGATGATCCAGTTCATGGCGGTCCATGTAAGCAACGGCTTTGGCGATGCACGACGGCTGAAACAAAATATCCGCATCCGTGAACAGCAGCCACTCTCCTTTGGCCATTTTCGTGCCTTGGAATAACGCGTGGCTTTTTCCCATCCATTGTTCGGGCAAATCACGCACGTCCAGCGCGGTAACGTTCGGATAAGCCTGTGCAAGCTTCGCCGCGATCGCGCCGGTGCCGTCTTCAGAGCGGTCGTTGACCACGATCACTTCCAGCGGGTCGTAGGTTTGATTCATTAACGATTCGACGCAGCGTTCCAATGCCTTTTGTTCGTTTCTCGCGGCAATGACGACCGAAATGTACGGCTGCCGCCCCGCCGTCTCTTCCCGGGTACGATGCAGGATGCCGATCTTTCCGGCGTTGGCCGTAAAAATGATCGCAATGCTTCCCCACATCAGCACGTTGAGTCCCCCCAATACCCAATACACCCAACTCATGATCTTCCACCACTTTCGAATATTTTGAACGATCGTTCTAATCTTGATAAAAGAAATAGAAGTTGTAGCTCCGATCTAATCTTATAGCAACATGAATAGAACGTTCGTACTAATATTATCATAATGGAAATGATTTCAATTGGCAATGAATGAAACTTTTGTTCTTCGACAAAAAAATCATGTACAATGTAAACACGGAAAAATCAAGCCGGAACCGGAACACTAAAACGACCAAGGAGATTTTGCATGCTTAACTTCCTAAAACATGATGATCGGCATCCGGATCGGGAGCAGCTTCGGGCCGACTGCGGGCAATGCTTCGGATTGTGCTGCGTGGCCCTGCCTTATGCCGCATCGGCAGACTTCGCGTTCGACAAATCGGCCGGGACGCCTTGCCGGCATTTGAATGAGGATTTCCGCTGCGGCGTCCACCAGAAGCTTAGAAACCTCGGCATGCGCGGGTGTACGGTGTACGACTGCTTCGGAGCCGGGCAAAAAGTATCCCAACAAACGTACGGCGGGCGCGACTGGCGCCAGGACCCGAAAAAAGCGCGCCAAATGTTCGACGTGTTTCCCGTCATGTGGCAGCTTCATGAGCTGCTGTGGTATTTGACGGAAGCACGTTCTCTGGAACCCGCGTCCCCTATTCATGAGGAGCTGGATGAGGCGCTTCAGGAAACTTGGCGGCTCACGGAGCTTGATCCCGAATCGCTCCTAAGCATCGACATGACCGCCTATCGGGCAAGCGTGAACGTCCTTCTTCTTCGCACTAGCGAGCTTGTCCGCGAAGACGGGCGGCGCAGACATCAAGGACCGCTCAAACAAAAAAAGGTTGCCGGCCGCGGGGCCGACCTCGTCGGGGCCAAACTGAAGGGAGCCGATCTGAGGTACCAAAGCTTGCGGGGTGCTTACCTCATTGCGGCCGATCTCAGGTCGGCAGACTTACGAATGGCCGATCTGATCGGAGCCGATTTGCGGGATGCCGATCTTCGGGGCGCCGACCTCCGGGGAAGCCTCTTTCTCGCTCAAGCCCAGATTAACGCCGCAAAAGGAGATGCCCGTACCAAGCTGCCTCCTTCCTTAATAAGGCCCGAGCATTGGCGATAGTGTAAAATCTCTGTGGGTGTAGGAATTGGAAAAAGCGGATATAGAAAAAGAGCTTCTCCCTTGGTAAAGTGATGTTTGACGCACAACACACCAAGAAGGAGGAAGCTCCTGTGAGCCACTTTACCACAATAATGCCGACGATGAAAGAGATTGAGCAATGGATTTTCCGGAAAATGCAGGAGGAATTCGCTCGTGCGATGAAGCAGGTGCTGGAGGCGCTGGATCAGCAGATCCTGGAGCAACGGGACCGAGAGCGTTATCGAGTAAAGGACGAGCGTGAAACAAGCGTCAACACAGTGTTCGGGAATGTGCGCTTTAAGCGGAGATTGTACTGTGACCGTAGAAGCGGCAAACACGTGTATCTGCTGGATCAGCTGTTGCAATTCGAAGGGCGCGGGAAAGTCAGTCCGCATTTGGAAGAGACAGCAATCGCATTCGCAAGCCAAGGACCGTCGTACCGGGACAGCGCAAAGCGGCTGGAGCAGCTTTTGGGCTACAATGTGCTGAGCCACCAAGCGATCAGGGAAAAACTGATGGAGCGTGCGCAACAGCCGATGCCAGCGGTGAAACGGCGCGCTGCCCGCGTGCTGTTCGTGGAAGTGGATGGGCTGTACACGAAGCTGCAGCGGAGCAAAAAGCGCGGGATGGAGAACGCAATTGCAGTCGTACACGAAGGCTGGGAGAAGAACGGCAAGCGGGTACAGCTGAAGAACAAACAGCATTACCTGCATACGAGCGGCGGCGACTTCTGGGAAGGGTTCGGGGACTTTCTGGTGGAGCGTTACGAAATCGACGAGAACACGTGGCTTGTGGTGAACGGAGACGGCGCGGCGTGGATCGGGGAATGTACATCCTACTTTCACCAATGTCTGTACATGCTGGACCGCTTTCATGTGGCGCGTGATTTGAAACGCTTTGTTGGTCATTTGCCGCAGGTGTGGGAGACCGTGAGACGGTCTTTGGCCAAACAGGATGCAGCCGCGCTTATGGCGGTCCTGGAAGGCGTGTCGGAGCAAGAGATAGCGGAAGAGAACCGGAAGGATTGGAAGCCGTATAAAAGATTTCTAAAGCGGCATGAGAAGCATTTGGACGACTACCGAAAAACACTCCAGGCGAAGGGGATCGACACAAGCGGCATGCGCCCGATGGGAAGCGCGGAATCGCAGATGCGTATATTCGCCAAGCGGACGAAGCGTGGCGGGTACAGTTGGAGTGAGCGAGGCGTCAGGGCGATGCTGAGGACGATGATGAGGATTCAAGAAGCGGGCACGGTGGTAAGAACGGTTGAAGGACAAGCGAGTAAGCAGGCAACGCCGCAGCAGTCGATAAACATGCGGCAATTGCTCAAGAACGTGACGCAACCGGTCAAGGGTTGTATCGCTGGAATGATTCGCATGCTGCAAGGACCGAAGCAAAGCAGCACAACGGGTATGGCACTCAAAGCACTTCGCGGATAACGGCAAAAAATTCTGACAAATCACTTGTGTTTGATGAAAGAACGAAGCAAAGCGCTTACAAGGAAGAGGTTCCTTCGGGGTTCGCGTTCCAGGCATCTTAAATGACTGCCCACGCTAGCTTGACACTGACAGCATTGGCAAGCGCATTGACGGAACGCTGCATTTCATAAATAATAAACAGTCAAGCGACAGATCTTTTACAGGTCTGGCTTGACTGTTTTTATTTTTTTGCGGCTTGACGTATTCACATGGGGTTTCTGGTGGTAAGTATCTTATGGACCCATTTGAATGATTACGAAGGAGGATGACAACCATGGGCAAAAAAATCGCAACCCTCATCACCGACATGTTCGAAGACGTCGAGTTTACCGATCCGGCCAAGGCTTTCAAACAGGCCGGCCATGAAGTGATAACCATTGAAAAAAGGGCCGGACAGCAAGTCACAGGCAAAAAAGGAGAGAAGGTCAGCATCGATCTGGGCATTGATGAAGCGAAACCGGAGGATTTCGACGCCCTGCTCATCCCCGGCGGATTTTCTCCGGATATCCTGCGCGCGGACGACCGTTTCGGCGAATTTGCCAAAGCCTTCGTGCAAGCAGGTAAACCGGTGTTTGCCATCTGCCACGGACCGCAGGTGCTGATCGATACCGATTTGTTGAAGGGCGTTGACATAACCGGATACAGATCCATCCGCAACGATCTGAAAAACGCCGGCGCCAACTACAAAGACGAAGAAGTGGTCGTAAGCCGCAACATCGTCACGAGCCGCACGCCGGACGATTTGCCTGCCTTCAACCGCGAGTCCTTGAAGCTGTTGGCGGATTAAACGGTGCTCGTTACCGGTTCGAAAGCGGTCTGAACCATACAGCCCTCGCCTTGTTCGATAAGGCGAGGGCTTTTTTCTTACCCCGGCAACGCCCATTCCATGGATCGCGCCGCCGAGCAAATAATAATCCCCTTCAAAGGGGATAATTGTAATGCATATCAAAGGAGGCCCAGCCCGTGGAAAACGAATTCGGCGGCTTTTCACCAAAGCCGGAGGAAATCAAACAACGGCTCAACCATATCGCGGACGGCGTCGACGCGTTGATTTCGTCTTTGGATCAGCAGAAAATCGGCATTCTTAAAGAAGTCAGGCAGCTCTCCAAACGGTTTGCGACTACAAGCAAAATGGCATCCGCCTACCACTTGAATCGGTTGCTCTTTCCATATACCACGAAATGCGACGTCATCCTTCAAACATTAGGGCAGCTTAGCGACATCCGCAGAGGTGCGCTGATCGTCATCGAACGGGAAGATCCGGTCGACGAATGGATCACCCGGGGCACGCCCTTGTTCGCCGAAATATCCGGCGAGCTCCTGGATTCCATCTTCCATGTCGGAAGTCCGCTGCACGACGGGGCCGTGCTGATCCGCAGCGATAAGATCGTCTCGGCAGCCAACATCCTTCCCCTTACGAAAAAGATTTACAAAGGCAAAAAGCTCGGAACCCGGCATCGCGCCGCCATCGGCTTGTCGGAACGAACGGATGCCTTGGTTTTCGTCGTATCCGAGGAGACGGGGAAAGAGTCGTTTTCGTTTAACGGAGCCCTTTACCCTTTTCAAACCATCAGCCCGTAACGGTCGAAAGCATCACTGGGAGCGTGACATGACATTATGAATAACAAAAACTGCCGGGACAATCCCGCCCTTCTTCAAGCGGAAATGGCAAAGCAGCTCAACCGGGTCGCGGAAATTCTGCGGCACGGGATTTCCACGTTCGATCAAAACGACATTCAAATCCTGAACGACTTGGAGGAAATATCCAAGGAATTTGCCGATTTGGAAATGCTGGTATCCACGTATTTTCTGAATTGCCTGCTGACGGAATATACGGAATCCAGCAAGGAATTGTCCCGCGCCGTCCACAAAATGAGCTTGAAGAGGCAGCAGGCGTTGATCGTTCTGGAAAAAAGCGACCCGGTAACCCCCCATATCCAGGGAGGAACCCCTATTAACGCCCAAATTTCAAGTCCCTTGCTGGAATCGATTTTTTATCCGGGAAGCAAGTTGCAGCAGGGCGCCGTGCTCATCAAAGCCGATACGGTCCTTTCCGCAGGAAATGTACTTCCCGTCACGCAGCAAATATTTTGGGATCGGCTGTTTGACTTGAACGAGGCCTCCGCCGTCGGCTTGTCGGAACGGTGCGATGCCTTGATTTTGCTGGTCGCGGCGAATGGAACCACGTCGTTTTGCCTGGAAGGAAATCTCTATCCCTTCTCGACCGCCTGATAAACAAACAGCGCGCATGGCCTGATCCGCTGCCTGCTTTCATGATTCTTCGTATCTCAAACTTTTAGACGCCGGTCCTCTTTGCCGCCTCTTGGTGCATATACCGATCCGCCTCATCCCAGGGGACGCTGAATCCTTTCCCTTTGGCGCAAAAAATCGACGTGGACGTGTATTCGGGATCGGCGTTTTTGTCATAACTTTTGGCCGCAATCACTTCCTCCGCGTTGCCGCAAGGCCGGTAACCCGCCAGCCGGAGCGTGAGCACGCCTTTGCCTTTCGTGAAAGCGGCAACCTCCGCCGGATAATCCATCATGGTGGCGACGGGGGCCTGCCCGGTGATCACCGCCGTGTCTCCCTCGATATCCGGAGCGTCGAAGACGCCGCGCGCCTGCTGGATATCGGACATCACCCGGCCGATGTGATCGACGCCGACTTTCAGCTTGAAGTCGTACACTGGCTCCAGCAGTACATTTTGCGCCTTTTCCAGCCCTTGCCTCAGCGCCCGGAGCGTCGCCTCCCGAAAGTCGCCTCCTGACGTATGTTTGTTATGTGAACGGCCCGTCAGCAGCGTCACGACGACATCCGTCACGGGAGAGCCCGTGAGCAGGCCGCGATGTTCCTTCTCCGTCACATGCTGGCCGATCAGATGCTGGTATCCGACGCCGAGATCGTCGGGATGGCATTCGTTAACGAACTTGACGCCGCTGCCCGGAGGCCCCGGTTCGATCTTTAGATGGACCTCCGCATAATGGCCTAACGGCTCGAAATGGCCCGAACCGATCACCGGGTCCGCTACCGTTTCCTTGTACAGAATTTCAGGCTTTCCGAACGAGACAACCAAGTTGAAACGGTCATATACGACCTGCTTCAGCACTTCGAGCTGGATCATGCCCATGACGTGAATGTGCAGCTCCTGCAGCGATTCGTCCCAGTTTACCGTCAGCGACGGGTCCTCGGCATCCAATAGTTGAAAGCAGCGCAACACCTCCCGAATCGATACGGCAGGATCGAACAACACCTTCGATTTCAGGGCCGCAACAAGCTCGTAAGGCTTTCGTTCGCCGATTTGGCCGATTCCCGCACCGGCCGTTAGGGAGCTAATCCCCGTCACAGCCACGAGCTGACCAGCGCGGGCTTCATCTACCGCGGCATATTTTTCGCCGTTATAAATACGGATCGATGTGATTTTTTCCCGCAACCGTTCGCCGCCGTTGCTTTCGTATTCGATTTCGTCCCTGACGCGCAGCCGGCCTTGCAATAGTTTCAAATGGGTCAGCCTCACGCCCTGCGCATCATGGCGGATTTTGACCGCACGAGCTGAAAGTTCGCCCGACGAATCCCGGTTGACCTCCGCAAGCATGCACAGGTTCGCAAGAAATTCTTGGACTCCCCTATCCTGCAATGCCGAACCGCACATGACCGGGAACAGGCAGCGTGTTTTCACCAAAAAACGCAAGCTTCGAATCGCGGACTCTTCATCCGCTAGGCCATCCAAATACATCCGCAGCAGCTCCTCATCCCGTTCCGCGGCGAATTCCAGCACCTCTTCGGGGATGCCTTCCGCTAAAGAACCCTGAAGGATCACGGCGTCCGGAGTCAGATGATGGCGGATCTCCTCCAGCACGGCCGCGGCATCCGCCCCTTCGCGGTCCATTTTATTGATGAAAAACAGCACCGGCACCCGGTACGCCTGAAGCAGCTGCCATACCGTCTCGGTATGCCCTTCGACGCCTTCGACCGCGCTCACGATCATGACCGCATAATCCATCGCCTGGACGGCCCGCTCCATTTCCGCGGAGAAATCGACGTGCCCCGGCGTATCGATCAAATCGTAAGTCGAATCCCCGTACGTCATGACGGCCTGATCCGCAAAAATGGTAATGCCGCGCGCCCGCTCCAGTTCATGGCTGTCCAGGAAGGCATCCTTATGGTCCACCCTTCCCCTGCTGCGAATGCTGTTGGTATGGTATAAAAGCTGCTCCGCAAACGTCGTTTTTCCCGCATCGACATGCGCCAGCAGCCCGATGGTGATATTTGTGTCTCCCATGAAGCGATCACGCCCGTCCCTTCTGTAAAAATCTCATTTTGAGTATAACAGAAAAAGGCGGCGATCCGTTCATCAATCCGGGATAAAAATCATTTCCGGGCAGATCAAGGTTTCTTCCAGGAGTCCTTCAATGGCACGATCCGGTTAAACACCAGCTTGCGCGCCTTAGGCTTCATTGGAATTCAAGCAAAAATACCCGTGCCTTAAAAACTGATATTTCGCCCTGGGATCAGCATGCCGCATGGACGGTTCCAGCACCGCGTTTTCCAGCTTGATCAGCGAATCCGGGTTCACGAGCGCTTCCCAATCATTGCCGGATTCGAGAATCGGCGCGCCTTCCCGGAGCAGCTTATCGTATAAGCGTACTTCTGCGGTTACAGCGTGTTTGGCCGACACCATAAAAACAAAAAAATCCCGCCTCCAAGACGATGGGTCTTGGGGACGAGATTTGCGTTCGCGGTGCCACCCGGTTCGCGGAATATATCGCTATATCCGCCTCTTCCGGTACGGCAAGCGCGTTTAAGCTGCTTATACTTCGCCCGATCCGATTCCACTAATCCCCGGCGTCTTCATCATGCACCGACTCCGCCTCATAGAGATGCCCTTCGTGGTAATTCACGTCCATCCGCAGATTGTTGGCGATGGTCCGGCTGATTTCGCCTTGTTCGAACATGTTCTGAATTTCGTTGCGTTCGGCCTGAATCGCCTTCAGTTCAAGCTCCCTGCGTCTGGCATCGGTCTCCCTTCCCGTTTCGGCCGGGACCTTGTCGTCAAGCAGTTGAAGCTCCATCCCCCGGTAATCGGCGAGAATGCTTCGTATCATTTCGCGGTTCTGGTCGGTTTCCATCGATTTGACCTGCGCGATGGCCGCACGGACGGCTTCCAGTTTGAGCGCTTTATAGAGCTTCCATTTCGGATGCGAAGGATCGAATGCCGCCTCTTTATGTCTCGCCCTGCGTATCGCCCGCTGCAGTCCGCCCCATCCGAGAACAAGCAGTTTTTTGAACTTTCTACTGGTCGTGAGCAGCATTTCGATCCGGCTAAGCGACGATTGGAACCGGTCTGCGAGCTTAGGTGAAATTCGCCCTTCCTGCAGCCACCGTTCCGCGGTTTTTCGTTCCGCTTGGAGCGCTCCGATTCGGATGTCGAGCGCCTGCTTCCATGCTTTTCCGGACTCGTCCTTATTGTGGAACCTCGCCATTTGAAGCCTGTGGTTGTAGGCCCTGATCAGTTCGAGTCCTTCCCGCCGGTTATCGTCGTTCATCTCTTCGCGCACCGCGCATAATCCCGCTTCAAGCACGCGAATCCGCGCAGACCTTTCCGTCTCGGCCAGCTCTTCGGGATCAGCTTTGGCTTCCCTCGTCAAGATCGGCAGCAACACGCTTGCAATGACGAGCGTTAACAGGATGACGCCCGAGCAGATAAACAATATCAGGCTGCGCTCCGGAAACGGGCTATTGTCGGCCAGCGTCAACGGAATCGAAAAGGCCGCGGAAAGGGTTAAGGCCCCCCGGACGCCGGATAAAGCCGTCAGCAGCGCCGATTTAAAATGCCGGTTGGCCGCCCACACCCAAACGAAGCGAAGCAAAATCAACACGGCGGTGATCAGAAGGATATATCCGATCACTTGTCCGTTATTGTAGGCAGGGTCTTTCCATACCTCAAGGATGACTCCCGGAATTTCAAGCCCCAATAAAATGAACACCAGACCGTTCAGGCAAAAAAGAATGACCGACCAGGTGCTGTCGGACACGACCCGCAGCCGGGCGGAGCCGCTCCTCATCCGGTCCCGTTCGATGGCATGCGTTACTCCGGCGGCAACGACGGCCAAAATCCCGGAAACATGCATTTCCTCGGCGACCCAATAAATGACGAACGGCGTCAGGATGATGATCAGCATATGCAGCGTTACATCCTCCATCCCCATGCGGCGCAGCTGCATCCGCATCCCGATGATCAGAAAACCCAATACGACGCCCGCGATGACCCCGCCAATGGCGATGACGAGAAAGCTCCCGATGGCCTTCGGCAAGGAAAAATGCCCGGTCACCGTCGCGGCGATCGCAAAATTAAAGGCAACCAGGCCGGAGGCATCGTTCATCAGCGCTTCGCCTTCCAGCAGGTGCATAATTTTGCCGGGGAGCTTCGCCCTGCCCGACAAGGAACTGACCGCCACCGCGTCCGTCGGCGAAAGAATGGCCGCAAGCGCAAAAGCGGCGGACAGCGGAATCGCGGGGATCATCCAATGAATGAACGGTCCTGCGATAAGCACCGTCGCAAATACGAGTCCCAAGGCGAGCAGCAAAATGCTCGATCGGAGCTGCCACAGCTCGTCCCGCGGCGTCATTTTGCCGTCGTTAAACAGCAGCGGCGCGATGAACAGCAGCAGGAACAGCTCCGGATTCAGCGGGATGTGGTGAAGCCCGGGCAAAAACGCCGCCACCACCCCCAATGCAATCTGAATGATGGGTACCGGAACGACGGGCAAAAAGTGGTTGACGACATTCGATATCCCTATAAGAATCAGCAGCACCAGCACCATTAAAAGTATTTCCATTGATTAGCGCGCCCCTTTTAGCCCGAAGGATCATTTCGATTGGCATGGCAGAATAAGAAACTGGATGAATTACCTTTTATTTTGAACCAATTCCCCATGCTTTATCATCCTCCATGTATTACCCGTTTCCGCGCAAAAAGAAAACCCGCTCGAAAAGCGGGTCAGGCGGTGGCATTCCCATCCATCATGGCGGCTTCTCCCCTTCGGACCGAATGCGTCTTGTATGTTCCTTGTTCGTCGATTTCCAGGCAATTCAGCTGTTTTCCAAATGCGCAGCCGCCGTCGATCCCGATTTTATCCCCTGCGGGGCTAAACCAGATGTCGGCCGACTCATGAAGATATATGACCGGGGTATGACCGAATACAACCTGCTGCCTCAGCCCCGTCCGACGCTCAAAAAAAGGCTCCCGGATCCAAATAAAATCGTCCTGCGGCTGGTTCCTCCAGTCGTCATGCTCCGGATTGATGCCGGCGTGCACAAAAATATGCTCGTTCGTTTCATAATAAAGCTCCAGGCTGCCGAGAAACTCCAAGTGCTGTTGATAATGTTTTTTGATGTGCGCTTTTGCTTCGTCGTAACGTTCCCGGGTCATGTCCCCGCCAAAAAAATCGGCGCCGCAGTAGCTTTCGAGCGTTTGACGGGCACCGTTGCGGATCCATCTGGCATTAAACGTTTCGGTATCCTTCACGATGGCATCGTACATCATCTGGTCGTGGTTGCCGCGAAGCACGGTCACGTTCCATATTTCCTTAAAAGCTTGAACCTGTTCCACGACTCCCCTGCTGCTTGGCCCCCGGTCTACGTAATCGCCGAGGAGCACGAGTTTATCGTTGGACGGGTCGTAGTTCACTTTCGTCAGCAGCAGGTTGAACTCGTCCAAACATCCGTGAATATCGCTGATCGCCAACGTTCTAATACGAATCTCTCCTTCTACCTTGCTTTTGTTTTTTTTCAAAAATGTTTCCCTTTTGCGAAACGCTAACTCCGCATCAAGTCCATTTCGAGCTCTTTCTGCAGAGCCATTTCCATCTTCATTCTCAGGCCCGCATATTGATCGATCAGCGGATGGTCGTATCCCAAATAAGCGCCGATTCTTCCCGGCACCGAGTCGTCCTCATGGCTGTTGCTCCAGTGGAACAAATCCCGGTACAGATCGATCATTTTTTCCGTATTTTGCGGTGCGTATTTGATCGGATGCGGATCGCCTGCCAGCTTTACTTCGATTAAATCATGCAACACATGATATCCGTGACCGATCCATATTTCATCGGGCCTATGGTCCCCGCTTCCCCCGCCGACGGGCGTTCGATTCTTCAGGTCCGCGATGATCTCGGCGAACGTCAACCCGGTCATTGGCATGCACATGTAAGCCCACCAATGGCTTCCCGTGCCCGTGCTGTTCAATTCCCAGAAAGGATCCATCAAAATTTGCCGCACCTGTTCTTTTTGCGAAGGTCCAAACATGGATATGCCAAGCAGCAGCCCCGCGTTGCAATCCGTTGAGGCCGTTTTCCCCCAAGACATGAGCTCGGGCACGATGCGTTCATCCGCAAACGTATAACTTAATGCCGGCAAAAATTCAGGAAAAAGCGGCTGTCCGGCCACTATATTCCATTCGTTCTCAAACCGTTCCCGGTACGCTTGGCAAGGAAGATGCAGCAATCCAAGGCAGGCATCCTTCGAGAGATCCCAATCGTCTTGGCTAACGCAAGCGGCCATGTAATCCATATATTTTTCATAGCCCATGTACCCAAGCACATGCAAAATATCGCTTGGCATGTCCTCACGCAGCGATCCCTGGTCGAAGCTAACCCGGGCGATGTCTTCGGCGAGATCCAGGCCGCCGCATCTCATCACCGGATCAAGGAGCAACACGCGCCTGTAATCCGACGGATCTTCCGCAAATACCCGGAATAATGCCCTTGCATCCTCATCGTCTCCATATATGGATATGATACGGCAATAGGCCGTAATGATGGCGGAGTCGGTTCTCGGGTCGGCTTCGAGCCGATGAATGAGTTCTTTCGTGGTTTGAATCATGCTGCAGATCTCTCCCGTTTCTCTGTCGTCTATGCCCTCCATAAATAAAACCAACTCCATACGGAGTCGGTTTCAGAGAGTTATATGAATGGCCATTCGATGTTATTATTCGATCAAATCAAGGAATTTTCCTTCTTGACGCGGCTTTTCTTCATGGCACCGAACAACGCGATCACGCCGTACATCGGAATCACGAAATAGAACACCAGCGCCATATAAAACAGTCCGTCCGGTCCCGGATTCAGGCTGAATGCGGTGACAAGCCCGGCAAGCAAAACGGCGTTTATGATGCTCGCGATCAATATTTCATGTTTTTTCCCAAACATAACGACTCCAATCATCGCTGCGGTGAACAATGCAAGAATCAACGTGGTCATGGAACATTCCCCCTCGGTAACGGTGATGCTTTATCATACGCAATGATGCCGCATCCATTCACAATTTAGACACAATTAAGTTACCTCCAAGATACCACATTTAAACACCGATGAAAAGGCTTTCAATAAAAAATAGGCGATTTGGATCAAAAAAATCATAGGCCCTTTTCTTCATGCCAACGTATCATTCTCCAAACTCCGTCCGCTTCTTTTCTCCACGTTTCCAGAGAGAGGGCCCTGACGACCTTAGCGCCATTTATGTACGTTATGCCATAAGATACGGCAGCTTGATTCTCCGATTGGGGAATGACCGTCACCCCCGAAAACATGAACCTGAATCGTTGGCCTTTGTAATAGGCCGCTGCCTCCTTATTCCCCTCCCGGATCTGCCCGGCATTGTACGTCTCAATGGTTCCGGATGAAGGCATGTAGAGCGTGCCTTGGAAGTCTTCTGAATATAAAGCGTTCATCTCTTCGTACTCCCCCGCGGCAAAACGGTTATGCAATTCCTGCAGCCGGTATATTTGAGCGGCAACTTCGGATTCCATACTCATAAAGATCATCCTCCTTTTTGGATATTTTTTGCAGTATAACATATTTATCCGCCTTGCGCGCCGAATGCTTCCATTTTCCTGGCAGCACAAAAAAAACGAGCACAGGGAACCATGAGCGGTCTTTTGCCGTTTCGGCGGCCCGTTTCCGCCAACTAATATTGCGTCCAGTAATCCAAGCTGCTCGTTGCCGTTTTTTTGCGCGCTGGATAGCCATCTTCCCAGCCTTTAAGAATCAGAACCGATTGGGTTTGCTGTTTGTCTTCCCAGACAATAAACCCCTGATTTTCCAAGGAAGCAAGCGCACGAACGATGTCCTGCCGGCTTCTTCCCGTTTTGATGATGAGTTCCCGCATGGAAGGCATTCTCCGCCGCCCGCTGGAATAGTTGTAAAAAATCCGGAGTATTTTCCGTTCGATGTCAGCAAGCACTGCGACGATCCCCTTTTCCGGTCGGCTTCCATGCCAAAATGTTCTCCGCCCGAAAGGTTCGCGGTTCCCCCGTTTGCAGGCAGGTCGCGCGAACGAGCGGGCCGCGAATGCCCTTCACCTCGATTTTGCGCTGCGTGATGTTTCCGGCTCGGTCGATATACACGATTTCCAGACATTGACCGACGTATTTTTGCGGCATGAATATCCCTCCAAACAAGAACTTTTGTTCTTATTATATGCGAACATATATTCGATATTCAATGTTAAAAAATACAAATTGGAAGGAGGGCAGCGGATGTTGACGCATCCGACGTTCATAAAAAAGAACAAAAAAAGACAGCTCCCTTTCGGGAGCCTTAGGGGTTATGCGAATAGGTCATTATTTCAGCAAGCCTACCAGAGGCATAATCGAACGCATGACATTCATGCCGATTTGGATGGTGGGGATGATTTTGCCGATGAAGCCGAACATTCCCGTTCCGCTTCCGTCCGCTTCTTCCGATCTGTTCAGATTGGCGGATGGCGCGGGCCGGCTGGATCCCCCGCCGAACAGAAGACTTAATATGCCGGATACATGGGCCTTGTTCCTGTTCTCCAAAATCGCCGCCGTTCGCTGCGGATCGGCCCATACTCCGCTAAGGACGACGCCGCGGCGGTCTTGTTTCTTCACCGTGCCGATATAGCTGCTGCCGTCCTTCAACACGACAAGCACCGGTTTTCCCGTCCATTTGGACGAGCGCCGTCTCTGTTTCTTCTTTTTAACAGGCATCGATTTCACCTCGGGCAGTCATTTTCAAGAATCGTCTGTCATTGACCTTGCAGGTAATAGTGTATTCTAGGTTTCTACGATATTCTTGTGTTTTTTGCCATAGATTAGATAGCCTGGCCAGGCGGCCCGCCCGCGCAGAAAAAAAGCGCGATGGATTAATCCATCACGCCGTAGGGAAGATGTTGCGGAATCGGCTCGGGCCGTTCGCAGCTGCTTTTCATGATGTAATATCGGTCCTGTTCGGAAGAGTCGTGGAAGGCGTGCATCGCTTCAAGAACATGGAAGCCCAAATCGCCGCTCACCCGGTTTTTTCTGCCGCTTTTCAGCGCATAAACCATATCAAGCACGCCGATGCCCCGCGAATTCCCGGTATAGCCGTGGGACAGCGGGATTTCCTTCCACTCCTGGCTGTCATGACGCTTGAGCGTGACCGGCCCGCCGAACGTATTCGGATCCGGGACGACAAGCGTTCCCTGGCTTCCGTAAATTTCGATGCAAGGCAGCCGGCTCCCGCCAAACACGTCAAAGGAGGTAATCATCGTACCGATCGCCCCGCCGTGGAAATCGAGTACGCCCGCGACATGGGTCGCCGTCTCCACCGGGATCGTTTGCCCGAATTTTTTGGCGCTGGTGATCGTCCGCTCAGGATAGGAGATCTTTGCCATGCCGGCTATGCGCTTGATCGGACCCAACATGGCGACCAAGGCCGTCAGGTAATACGGCCCCATATCGAACATCGGCCCTCCGCCTTTGGCGTAATAAAACTCGGGATCCGGATGCCAATGTTCATGCCCTCTCCCCATCATAAACGCCGTTGCGGCCACGGGCGTGCCGATCCAGCCATCCGCAATAAGCTTGATGCAGGTTTGAATGCCTCCGCCAAGGAACGTGTCCGGGGCGCTGCCGACGAGAAGCCCTTTTTCTTCGGCTTTAGCCAAAATGGCTTGCCCTTCTTCGCGGGTAACGGCCAGCGGTTTTTCGACGTACACATGCTTCCCGGCTTCCAAAATATCCAGGCATACCTGACCGTGCGCAGCCGGAATCGTAAGGTTGACGACCAGCTCGATCTCCGGATCCGCAAGCAGTTCGGCAACCGTGCAGCCCTTGGCGATTCCGAATCGTTCGGCTTTTTCCTTGGCCCGGCCAAGATCCAAATCCGCGCAGGCGGTGACTTCAACCGCCGGGAACGTTTTTAAATTCTCAAAATAGATGGAGCTGATATTTCCGCATCCGATAATGCCGACATTCATTTTCTTCATGATGATGAACGCTCTCCATTCCTATAAAAATTTATACCTGGCTGTCCATCATGCCGGTATACCCGCTTCCCGCATGCTGACCCGCTGCCTTCGTTTTGCCTTCCGCCGCCCACAGCATGCCTCTGCGCATGATTTCCTTCACCGGCGGGAGCTCGAGCACGTTCGCCTGATGCCCAAGCGAGCAATAGAACACCCGTCCGAGTCCCCACCGTTTGGTCCATGCGACAGGCATATCAACGGATTTGTTATACACGTGAGGCCCGTCGGCAACCGGGAACCGGGTCGTTGCCAGCACTTCGACCGCCGGGTCGACATGGAGGTAATACTGCTCGGTGGACACGTCAAAATCTTCGATCCCCTCCACGATTGGACTTGACGTATTGGCAATGTGGATACGGTGAGGGGTCCCGTCGTTTCCGGGATGGGCCACCCAGTTGCCGCCGGTCATAAACTGCCAGTCGACGTTGTTGCGGAAGGCGTCGCACATACCGCCGTGGCAGCCTGCTAGACCGACTCCGTTCTGGACGGCCTCGGACACGCGGTTAACCCGTTCCTGGCTGATTTCGCCCATCGTCCATACGGGGATGATCAGGTCAAGCGTTTTCAATTTTTCGCCATCGTCGAAAGCCGCAAGCGTATCGGAAACTTCGACTTCATATCCTTCCCCTTCCAAAATGCCGCGGAATAAGGCCGATACTTCCTCAGGTTGATGGCCTAACCAGCCTCCCCAAACGATTAGCGCTTTTTTCATGTCAACATCTCCTTAGGCTTAAGCTCATATTTTAAAGCTCCTCGGTGCGCACCCATCTTCTCTCCGCGATCGACAAATCGACGGCTTCAAGCACCTGCTGGCATTTCACGCCGTCCGCAAAATTCGGAACGGGCTGCCGGTCTTCGCGGATCGCCTGAAGCAGCTCGACCGTTTCGTGGATAAACGTATGTTCGAATCCAATGGTATGTCCCGGCGGCCACCAGGCTTCGGCATAAGCGTGCGCGGGATCGGTCGCCAGAACGCGGCGGAAGCCCTGCACGTCTTCGGCATCCTCCGTGAAATAAACCTGCAGTTCGTTCATCCGTTCGAAATCGAATTTCAAGCTGCCTTTGCTTCCGTTGATCTCGAAGGAATTCGTGCAGCGGTGGCCGGCGGCAAAGCGAGTCGCTTCAAAGCTTCCCATTGCGCCGTTGGCGAATTTCGCCAGGAACAAGGTGGCATCGTCCACGGTGACGGGGCCTTTCTCGTCCGATTGGTTGCCCTTGGCGCTTAGACCGCTCATGGAGCCCGGCAGCGGCCGTTCTTTGATAAACGTCTCGCTCATGCCGATGACTTCCTCAATGTCGCCCACAAGGAAGTGGGCCAAGTCGATGATATGCGCGCCCAAATCCCCATGGGAACCGGAACCGGCGATATCTTTCTGGAGGCGCCATACGAGCGGAAATTCCGGATCGATGATCCAGTCCTGCAAAAACCAGCCCCGGAAATGATAAATTTGTCCCAGACGCCCTTCCTGGATCAGCTTGCGGGCAAGCTGCACGGCGGGGGCAAATCGATAGTTGAATCCGACCATATGTTTGACCCCTGCCGCTTCGGCTGCCGCCAGCATCTCCCGGGAATCCTCGAGGGTCAGCGCAAGCGGTTTCTCGCAGAGCAAATGTTTTCCTGCTTTCGCCGCTTCGAGGGCGATTTCTTTGTGCATATCGCTTGGAGCATTGATATCGATGAGGTCGATGTCATCCCGCCCGACCAGCTCTTTCCAGTCCGTGACATATTCCTCCCAACCGAACTGTTTTGCGGCTTGGGACACCCCTTCCGCGTCGCGGCCGCAAATCGCCTGCATGACGGGATGAACGACGTCCGGGAAAAACATCGGAATATCGCGGTATGCATGGCTATGCGCCTTCCCCATAAATTTGTAGCCTACCATTCCTACTCGAATCTGCTGCATTGAATACGCCTCCTTTTCATATGCACCCTATTCATACCTATGCTTGGCTCCTTGCGCTCGATGATCGAACGACAAGCCGGGTCGCCATTTGATATAAATGACCGCTGATATGATTTACCCCTTCCCCGAATTCCGACACAGCCTCATCCGCATTTTCCGTAAGCAAAAGCTTGGCGGCAAGCGCTCCCATCCGGTAAAATGGGACGGCCACGCTCGTCAACGGCGGATCTGTGATCCTGGCGCCATCCGAATCGTCATAACCAACGATGGCGATGTCTTTGCCGGGTATAACGCCCAGTTCCCGAAAGCCTTGAATAAGCCCGATGCCCATCCGGTCATTCGCGGCAAAAACGGCATCGATGCTATCGAGATGGCGGGCGAAACGAAAGGCGGCCTCATATCCGCTCGTACGGCTGTAATTGCCCGTTTCAAGCCATTTGGCGGGGATCGCTTCATCCGGATCATCGCCTGGATTGAAAATGCCCGCTTCCGTCATCGCGCGTACGTATCCCTTAAGACGGTCGGCGCTGTTCGAGTATCCGGGCGGACCGTTCAGGAACGCGATACGGCGGTAACCCTCGTCAAGCAGATGCTTCACCGCTTCATAGGCGCCTTGTTCATGATCCGCATCCACTTCAAGAAAATCTTCGCCGGCAAAATGCTGGTTTACCAAACAAAACGGATGGTTCGCCTCCTTCAGCGCCCTTAGCGCTTTCCGCTCCTCCGGCGTATCCGTCGTTCCCAAAAGGATGCACGCGTCGATCTTTTGCGATCGAAACAACTCCGTGTAACCGTTGTCATCGCCGGGCTTGCGAAAAATCAGCAGCATATCGTAACCAAGCTCGCGAACCTGTTCCCCGATCCCGCTTAAAATCTCCGAAAAATAATACGTTGAAAAAATATGTACCTTCGGCACATAAGGAAGCACGACGCCGAGATTGCCGCTTTTTCTGCGGGCAAAGCTTTGGGCGATGGCATTGGGGTAATATCCCAACGTCTCGGCCGCCTTCAGCACTTTCACCCTCGTTTCCTCCTTGATGGGACCCACCCGGTTGAACACGCGGGAAACCGTTGCTTCTGATACGCCCGCCATGTCCGCAACCGCTTTTCGTGTGACGATACGGCATCACCCCCTGCATTCCACAAACAAGTTGTTGATAGTAAATCAAGCTGAAAAACTTTAATGTACGCGCGTACATTATCTCGTATTTTTTTCCAAATTGTCAAGGGAATTGTTTTCAATCGCAACAACCATATCGTTTGCACCGTCTGTTTCTTAAAGGAGGGGTGAACATGATCAAAATGCCCATTGCACTCTTCATATTGCTCTCTTTATTGGGATGCTCGTTCCAAGCCAACAACGGAGGCAAGACGACCGTTCGCGAATTGACCGGCGGCCAGCCGCCTGGAGCCTCGATACAAATCGGGGATAAACTCCACGACACCAAACTCGGCACCTACTGCTGGTCCTCCAAAAACACAAACACGTGCATAGACGCGGTCGGTCCGGCCGAACTCCTAAAAAACAAAAAGCCGGTCAAGGTAAGACCCGGCGCCGAAATCAAATTTGTGATGGATTACGAGCCCCTTCCGAACAAAATCCACCTGGAGCAAATTTCGGAAGGCAAGTACACGGAGATTGCCGTGAAAGAAAATACCTTCCGAGCTCCGACTCAAAAAGGAACCTACTATTATTCATATGGGGTCTGGTGGATGGATGAAAAACGGGAGCATGTTGCCCTTGGGGACGCTTTTTATGTTTTTGCATTGGAAGTCATCTAAATGCTTTGGCCCGTTCATTTCAATCCTAGTCAGGCATTGAGCCATAGAGTGTCTTCCGCGACCTCCTCGCCATTGACGACCAGCACGATGCGATGCTCCCCCGGATAATGGCGTCTTGTCGTCAAATCGGACCAGCCGTGCTTGCGCCGCCCTGTCAGCTCCGAACCGCCTGGGACGGTTTTATCCGATAAGAGGAACAATTTGCGTGGGGTTTGTCCGTTCGCCTTCACAAAATAAATGCCGTATTCGATCCTTAAGCGCGCCTCAGTTCCTTCCCGAATGCAAAGCTCATAATGAATCATACTGTTATCCCCAATGGATGCTTTCTTCGGCTCGACCGTAAGCACTGCCGACTGTACAAGCGTTTTCCCCTCACTGCTGCCGGAATAGCCAAACAGCCTCATGATGTCCGGCTCCGCTTTCCGGATCAACGTCCGGCAGGCATGCCTGACAATCCAATCCGTATCCGGATGGTTCCCGAGCCACGCTTTGGCCAGCCGAATCACGATGTCAGGATGGTCTTTGGCGATATCGTTCAAATTGTTGGCGACGCTCTTGCGGACATAAAGCGATGGATCTTCCTTCAGCTGCTCCAACACCGGCAGCACGGGGGAAGGATCCTTTTTGAATGGCGCAAGCGCTTGTCCCCACGGCAGACGGGGTCTGCAGCCTTCGCTCGCCAAACGTCTGACATGTTCGTTCGGATGTTGCGACCAGATCAGCATTTGGTTCATCATCCGCTGCGGATCGCGCATAATGAACGGTCTGACCGCAAATTCGGACGAGGACCGCTGCGTGAACCGCTCCAACGCCCCCATCGAAAGATCCCAATGTTGCGGATCCTGCCCGTACACTTCGACAAAGTCGGGAAAAAACAGGTACGGAAACCCGGTACATTCCTCGTCGATCGAAAACAACACCTCCAACGCAGCCGGATAAGACGCAGGCAAAAATTCGCCCAAAACGGTCGCGATTCGGCGGATTCTCGCTTTCAGCTCCAGACCCTCCCAATCATCGTCCATGATTGTTGCAACAAAGCCCCCGGCGTGAAAGGCCGGATATGCGGATCTGACCTTCTCTGCGAAATCTCCTAAAAACTCTCGATCGTACATCGCTTTTAACGCTTCAGCCAAAATTTTCTCCCCCGTCGTTCATAGGTTCCGCAAAAATGCGAACACCCGTTTTCGTTTACTATAACAAGAAACAAAACGGGTGTACAGTTTTGGTCTAAGTGAATTATTTTTTCAGTTTTTCCCGCTGCTCCAAATCGTTGCGCATGTTGCGCATGTAATCCGGAGCATCCATCGGGTCGCCCGCCATCAGCTCGATGATGCACATTTTGCTGGCGCATTCTTGTTCAGCGCGGGAGATCGCGTCATCCAGCTCTTGATTGGTTCGAACCGTAACGGCAAAAGCTTCCCCGCCGAAGGCTTCCGCAAGCTTCGTATAGGACCAGTTCGGGATGTTGTTATAGGTTTGGTTTTCGGTCTTTGCGTTCAAATATTTTTCGATCGTATATCCGTCATTGTTGAGCACGAAAATGATCGGCTTGCAGCCGTAATACAGCATGGAACTGATTTCCTGGGCCGTGAGCTGCAAGGAGCCGTCGCCCGTGAAAAGCAGGACCCTGCGCGAAGGGGCCGCAATGCATGCTCCATAGGCTGCAGGCGTGGCGTAACCGATCGATTGCCAAGCTCCCTGCCCGATAAACAGCGTGTCGCCCGGGAGCGAAACCTGACTCATGCCGTAATAAAATGTTCCCGTTTCCGCAATCACGATATCCCCTTCTTTGAGCATCCGTTGAAACCGGGGATAGTAGGAAGCCACCTGAAGCGCATCATCCGGATTGCCTGTAACGGCGTCGTACGGTCCGGGCCCTTTGGTTGGCGTTCCCGGCTGTTTCCACCCGATGTTTTGCAAAGCGAGCAACAGATCCTCCGCCATCACGTTGGGATATTCCGCGAGACCCACTTTAACCTTCGAGGGTTGAATGTCAATAAGCCGGAGCGGGTCCAGTTTGGCCGTAAAATTCGCGGTATTGCCGTCCGCCTCCACGAAGCCGGCTGCGATGACACAATCCGCGTTTTCCACGAGGCTGCGGACGTCCTGACGGCCGAAGGCTCCTCCATACATGCCCATAAAAAGCGGATGCGATTCGTCGAACGCGCTTTTGCCGTACAACGTGGACGCAACCGGCAAATTCAGCGACTCCGCAAGTTTGCGTACGTATGGTTCCCAATGGAACCTCATCGTTTTGACGTCCACTAAAAGGATTGCGTTTTGAGCCTGCATTAACATCCGGGTGATGTGATCGACGGCGGTCTGCAGCGCTTCGGGACTCGAATTGGTTTTCGCCGGGTTGGCTTCTTGGCGCATAACCACCGGCTTGGCGACCAAATCGTCGGCAACGACGAGATACACCGGTTGCTTTTTTTCCTTGGCGATCCGGATGGCATTCGGGATTTCCCGCATGGCATTTTCGGGCGTCAGTACGGCCGTATAGGCCGTGATTTGTTCATACATCTTGCGGAATACGTCATAATTGCCGTCCATTAACGTATGATGCATCAGCTTGTGCTGCTTCTGTGCCGCATCCGGCGGCGAGCCGACGATATGGATCACGGGCACATGCTCGCTGCAGGCGCCGGCAACGGCGTTGCAGGCGCTCATTTCGCCGACGCCAAACGTGGTGATGAGCGCGGACAATCCTCTGATTCTCGCATAAGCATCTGCCGCATATCCGGAGTTCAGCTCATTGCGTCCGTTAATGAATCGCAGTCCGGCGTACCGTTCGATCGCATCCAGCAGAGAGAAATTGTAATCTCCGGGCACGCCGAAAATGTCCGTCAGTCCCTCCTGCTTCAAACAGTCCAAAAGATATTCACCCAACGTTTTTGGCCGCATTGATTCTAGATCTCGGTTGTTGTGCTCTTGTTGTGCCATCGGCGATTTTAGGCTCCTTCCTTTTTTAGTGTCCGGCAGCTGCGTTAATCGCTTCTTTCACCGTCCTGGCCAGCGATTCGGCATCCCCCAGCGCTTGGAAATGCAGAAACAGGATACGCGGCTCTTCGCCGATGAGGTGGTTATGTAAGGCGGATATGTTGATGTTCCCTTTGCGGAGCGCATCGATGACGGGATTCACCTCGTTGCCGAGAAGCGCAAACTCCCCGATCACCGCCGTTTTATCGCCTACCTTTTCAAAGTTCGCGCCGAATGAAAGTTCGATTTCTTCCGGAGATAGCGGCACTCCCAAGTTTGAAACCTTGATATTTTTGCGGGTAATCCCTAATTTGCACACGCCGTTTTCATGCTTCAATTCCGTGTTAAAGACTTTGTCGAATACTTGGCAATCTGGCGTTTCAGCCCCCAGGACGGGGCCCGACGGGACGAGCAGCAAAAATGCAGCAGCCATGAACCAAAAGATTTTTTTCATCTTGTCCATTCCTCCAAGTTTGGGATTTTAGCTTATTGTTTTACGAAAAAGTGCAAAAAATCCCTATTGCTTTTGGCAATAAGGATTTTTTGCTTTTTTGCCTGACTCCCTCAGGGAGGGTCAACTTAATCGTATGATCGTAACATTAGTCGGCGTGGTGGTCGTGAGCGTTGCGGTTGCTAGCACGCCGAACAGCTGAATGCTTATGGTTGCCCCTGCAGGAACAGGCGTAATCACGTTTGTTTGGAAGGAAGTCGTGCCGACTGCGGGCGATATCGTTGAGGCCGGTGCGGCGCTTCCGTTGATTAGTATGCGGGAACTGACCAGCAAAGAAACGTTCAGGTTGATCGAATATGAAATATAATAGTTTCCTGCATTGGCGACGGTAAATGTATTATTGGCCGCATTTATCGTGATGCCTGGTCCGATATCCTGCGCGTTTGGGAACGATACGTTTGTTCCGCCTAAAATTACAGCGATGACGGTGCCGGACGTATTGGCCGCAAATGCGTGATTTTCGGTCACGCTGGTCCCTGTCGCTCCTGTAGCGCCTGTTGCACCTGTCGCGCCTGTTGCTCCTGTTGCTCCTGTTGCTCCTGTCGCGCCTGTTGCTCCTGTGGCACCTGTTAGCCCAGTTGCGCCTGTGGCTCCTGTTGCTCCTGTGTCGCCTGTTGCTCCTGTTGCGCCTGTAGCACCCGTCGCCCCTGTGTCGCCTGTAGCTCCTGTAGCTCCTGTTGCTCCTGTCGCGCCTGTTGCTCCCGTTGCTCCCGTTGCTCCTGTCGCACCTGTTGCGCCCGTCGCCCCTGTGTCGCCTGTAGCTCCTGTGTCGCCTGTTGCTCCTGTTGACCCGGTTGCTCCTGTAGCACCTGTAGCTCCTGTCGCCCCCGTTGCACCTGCCTCGCCCGTAGCTCCCGTCGCTCCTGTAGCTCCCGTCGCACCTGTATCACCCGTCACTCCTGTTGCTCCTGTCTCGCCCGTCGCTCCTGTTGCTCCTGTTGCTCCTGCCTCACCCGTTGCGCCCGTCGCTCCTGTGCCGCCTGTTGCGCCTGTCGCTCCCGTCTCGCCCGTTGCTCCTGTCGCTCCTGTTGCTCCTGTAGCACCCGTCGCTCCTGTAGCGCCTGTAGCGCCTGTTGCGCCCGTCGCTCCTGTGCCGCCTGTTGCGCCTGTCGCTCCCGTCTCGCCCGTTGCTCCTGTCGCTCCTGTCTCGCCCGTGGCACCTGTTGCGCCCGTCGCTCCCGTTGCGCCCGTTGCACCTGTGTCGCCTGTCGCTCCTGTTGCTCCTGTTGCTCCTGCCTCACCCGTTGCGCCCGTCGCTCCCGTTGCACCCGTTTCACCCGTTGCTCCGGTGGCTCCTGTAGCTCCCGTGGCCCCTGTGGCCCCCGTTGCTCCCGTTGCTCCTGTTTCGCCCGTTGCCCCCGTTGCTCCCGTTGCTCCTGTCGCACCCGTTGCTCCCGTTGCTCCCGCTGCGCCTGTCGCTCCTGTGGCACCCGTTGCTCCTGTAGCTCCCGTTGCACCCGTAGCTCCTGTGTCGCCCGTGGCTCCCATTGCTCCTGTGGCCCCCGTTGCTCCTGTCGCTCCTGTGTCGCCTGTCGCTCCTGTAGCCCCCGTCGCTCCTGTTGCTCCTGTAGCTCCCGTCTCGCCCGTTGCCCCCGTTGTTCCTGTCTCACCTGTAGCTCCTGTTGCTCCTGTGTCGCCCGTAGCTCCCGTCGCACCTGTAGCGCCTGTCACTCCTGTAGCTCCCGTTGCTCCCGCATCACCTGTTGCACCTGTAGCACCCGTGGCTCCTGTTGCTCCTGTCTCACCTGTAACTCCTGTTGCTCCTGTGGCACCCGTTGCACCTGTCGCTCCTGTGTCGCCTGTCGCTCCTGTTGCTCCTGTTGCTCCTGTCGCGCCTGTAGCACCTGTTGGCCCGGTTGCACCTGTCTCGCCCGTAGCTCCCGTTGCACCCGTGGCTCCCGTCGCACCTGTAGCGCCCGTTGCTCCTGTCGCTCCTGTCTCGCCCGTAGCGCCTGTTGCGCCCGTTGCACCTGTGTCGCCTGTCGCTCCTGTTGCTCCTGTTGCTCCTGTCGCGCCTGTTGCTCCCGTTGCACCTGTCGCTCCTGTTACGCCCGTCGCCCCTGTGTCGCCTGTAGCTCCTGTGTCGCCTGTTGCTCCTGTTGGCCCGGTTGCTCCTGAAGCACCCGTTGCGCCTGTTGCACCCGTTGCACCTGTCGCTCCTGTTGGCCCGGTTGCACCTGTAGCACCCGTTGCCCCTGTCGCTCCTGTCTCACCTGTAGCTCCTGTTGCTCCTGTGGCACCCGTTAGCCCAGTTGCGCCTGTGGCTCCTGTAGCACCCGTCGCTCCTGTAGCCCCCGTCGCTCCTGTAGCACCTGTTGGCCCGGTTGCTCCTGCCTCGCCCGTTGCTCCCGTCGCTCCCGTTGCACCCGTTTCACCCGTTGCTCCGGTGGCTCCTGTATCACCTGTAGCTCCCGTTGCACCTGTCGCTCCTGTGTCGCCTGTCGCTCCTGTAGCACCCGTCGCTCCTGTCTCACCTGTAGCACCCGTCGCTCCTGTCTCACCTGTAGCTCCTGTTGCTCCTGCTGCTCCTGTGGCTCCCGTGGCTCCTGTTGCTCCTGTGTCGCCTGTCGCTCCTGTAGCCCCCGTCGCTCCTGTAGCACCTGTTGGCCCGGTTGCACCTGTCTCGCCCGTTGCGCCTGTAGTACCCGTCGCTCCCGTTGCCCCTGTCGCACCTGTGTCGCCTGTCGCTCCTGTAGCACCCGTTGCTCCTGTTGCTCCTGTTGCTCCTGCCTCGCCCGTTGCTCCCGTTGCACCCGTGGCTCCCGTCGCTCCTGTCTCGCCCGTGGCGCCTGTGGCACCTGTTGCGCCCTTAGCTCCTGTTGCGCCCGTTGCACCTGTGTCGCCTGTCGCTCCTGTTGCTCCTGTTGCTCCTGCCTCGCCCGTTGCTCCCGTCGCTCCCGTTGCTCCTGTCGTTCCTGTGGCTCCCGTGCCGCCTGTTGCGCCTGTTGCACCTGTAGCACCCATCCCTCCCGTCGCACCCGTTGCTCCCGTTGCGCCTGTAGTACCCGTGGCACCCGTCGCACCCGCATCGCCTGTTGCCCCCGTTGCCCCTGTTGCGCCCCTGGCTCCTGTCTCGCCCGTCGCACCCGTCGCACCCGTTGCGCCCGTCGCACCGGTGGGACCCGTCTCTCCTATAGCTCCCGGCTCTCCCATAGCGCCTGTCGGGCCGGCAACGCCGGCCGCTCCCGTCGGTCCCGTGGCTCCTGCTTCACCCGTCGCGCCCGCTGCAGCCAGAAGCGTATAATCGGGCGAACTTCCCGGTATGCCTGCCGGCGAAGCCGCGTTAGCGATATACGTACTTCCATGAAAAGTAACGATTTGTCCCTGCGGATAAAACCGGCTTTGTTCAGGATCAAACGGCAGAATCCCGTAGAACCCCGCTCCTGTCGGCCCCGTCGGGCCAGTCGCACCAACTTGACCGGGATCGCCTGCCGGTCCGGCAGGCCCGGGTGGGCCAGGAGGACCCGGTGGCCCGGGCGGACCAGATACGCCGATTTCCCCGGGCGTTCCGGTGCCCCCAAGCGCAACCGAGGACAGAATGTCGGATATCGAACGCTGGATTTTCCTGATCAGATCGACCAACGTATCTTTGATTTTCCGTGAGACATGAAGCAGCAGGATCGTGGATAAAAGGTCATCCAGATTCTCCTGGAGGTTAATCAGAATCCCTGCTCCTGAAACCGGCACCGCCTCACACATCGTAATCGCCAGCTCTAGCGTCGATTGCAGACGGGCTTTGTCTCTGACGGGAAAATCGGAATCCGTAACAAAGATTTGAAGAAGCTTTAGCACGTCCTTCAAAGCCGCAATCGATACCGGATTTTGCCTGAGCAGCGCAGGAGGGACCGTTTGAAGCATGCGCAGCAAGAGGCCGATGAGCTTTTCGGTCTGCTGCCGGGTAATCGGAATGACACCGAACCCTTCATTTTCATTCATACTCATTTATCCCCCCCCTTTACGATCGATGCTCCAAAAGCTTGTACGTTCCATGCAGGGTATTTCGAAAACGTTTAAAACCAATCGTTACTCCACCCTATGCCGTTTGCCCAGAAAGGGTGACTCCCCTTTTTCCCGGCACAACCAAAAAAACGCTCCCCCACATGACGTGAAGGAGCAGTGAAATCCTTATTTTTTTGCAGCGATTTCTTCATTAATAATAGAGATGATCTCCGGGATGCTTTTTGCTCCCAGGTCGCCTGCTTCCCTTTTCCGCACGGACACGCCGCCGGAATTTTTTTCGTTTTCGCCGAGAATGAGCATGTAAGGGACCTTCATCATTTCGGCTTCCCGGATTTTATACCCCAACTTTTCGTTCCGGATATCGATTTCGACCCGAATGCCGGCGTCTTCAAGCGATTGTTTGACCTCGAAAGCGTAATCGACGTAGTTCTCCGACACGGGCAGCAGCTTCGCGTGAACGGGGGACAACCACAGCGGGAAGGCTCCGGCGTAATGCTCCGTCAGCATGCCCATGAACCGGTCGATCGAGCCGTACACCGCACGGTGAATGACAACCGGACAGTGTTTCTCGCCATCCTCGCCAACGTAAGTGAGATCGTATTTTCGGGGCATTTGGAAATCCAGCTGAATCGTGCCGCACTGCCAGCTTCGCTTGAGCGCGTCCAAAATGTGAAAATCGATTTTCGGCCCGTAAAACGCGCCGTCCCCCTCATTGATGCGGTAATCGATGCCGCGGCGGTCCAACACGTTTTGCAGCGCCCGCTCCGCTTCTTCCCAGAGCTCATCCGAACCCATCGAGTCCTCCGGACGCGTCGACAGCTCGATTTTGTATTCAAAGCCGAACACTTGATACATGTTGTCGATCAGCTCGATGATGCTGCCGATTTCCTCTTCGATCTGGCTCGGGAGCACGAACAGATGGGCGTCGTCCTGGCAAAACGTCCGTACCCGCAGCATGCCGTTCAGGGCTCCCGAAAATTCATGACGGTGCACCTGTCCGAACTCCGAAATGCGCAAAGGCAGATCGCGGTAGGAACGAAGCTTGTTTTTGAAAATCAGCATATGTCCCGGGCAGTTCATCGGCTTCAGCGCATATTTCGTGTCGTCGACGTTCGTGAAGTACATGTTGTCTTTGTAATGATCCCAGTGTCCCGATTGTTCCCACACCCGCTGGTTCATCATAAGCGGCGTCCGGACTTCGTCGTAGCCCCTTTTCCCCTGCATTTCCCTTGCGAAGTTTTCAAGCTCCGTGCGGATCGTCATCCCTTTCGGCAGGAAAAACGGCATGCCCGGCGCTTCATCCGAAAACATGAACAGCTCCAGCTGCTTGCCCAGCTTGCGGTGATCGCGTTTTTTGGCCTCCTCAAGAAAATGAAGATGCTCTTCCAGCTGTGCTTGCTTCGGAAATGCCGTTCCGTATATGCGCTGCAGCATCTTGTTGTCGGAATTTCCGCGCCAGTAGGCGCCCGAAACGTTCAGCAGCTTGAATGCCTTGATTCGGCCCGTGGATGGCAGATGAGGCCCGCGGCATAAGTCGAAAAATTCTCCTTGGTCGTAAATCGAAATGACCACATCTTCCGGCAGATCGCGGATCAGCTCCAGCTTCAGCGGATCTTCGAGCTCTTCAAAGATTCGGACGGCTTCCTCCCTGCTGACCTCCCGGCGCATGATCGGCAGGTTTTCCTGCACGATGTTAGCCATCTCCTTTTCGATCGCAGCAAGGTCATCCGGCGTTAAAGGCTTCTCGATATCGATGTCGTAGTAGAATCCGTCTTCGATGACCGGACCGATGCCGAGTTTGACCTCCTTTTCGCCATACAGCCGTTTGATCGCCTGCGCCATCAGATGCGCCGTGCTGTGACGGTAGATCTCAAGCCCGTCCCGACTGTCCAGGGTGACGATTTCCACCCGTCCGTCCGCTTTGAGCGCATGGTTCAGGTCGACGGGCTTGCCTTCGATTTTGCCTGCGATCGCTTTTTTCTTCAGTCCGATGCTGATGGATTCGGCGATTTGTTCCACCGTGGTGCCTTGCGGATACCTCCTTATCGAACCGTCTGGCAGCGTTACTTGAATCTCCATTGTTCTGACCTCCATTCCTTTGAATTGGTTTACGTTTGGCGACTTCAAAACTCCATTTATGAACGCAAAAAAACGCATCTCATCCTCAAGGGACGAGTGCGTTCATCTCGTGGTTCCACCCTAATTCAACCTGCCGTCAACCAGCCTCGGCCGCAGGCCAAAGTTGAAATTGCAGGTTCTCATTGGAATCCGTTAACGGGGATCAGGCGGTGCCGCTTACTGCCGCTCCGTGATGCAAAAGCGGGTTCAACGCCACAGCTACAAAGGGGTAACTTCATGCCGTTTTCAGGAGAAGCTTTCAGCCGGAACCTCTCTCTCTGGGCAGCTCGTGCAGGAAGTCATGTCTTTGATCAAAGCCAAATGTTGAATTATGGCTATAATCAAATCACAGACCGAAATAAATGTCAAGCCCTTGATTTCCGTTTGCTCCCAAAAAAAAAGCACCGCAGCTCGTCTGCGATGCAATCTTTGCGTCATATATGTGTTACATATTTGACGCTTTCAAATGATTTTTACAAAGCCGAAGAAGCTTGACCGACCCAGGCTTGCAGCTGCTCCGGATCAAAGCCTTGACCTTGGCGCAGCTTCAACGTTTTTCGTTCCGGCGGACCGTCAAAAAGGCCTTCCGGAAGATCGAGTTCGGTCGCATTAAAAATCGTAAAACTAACGGCATCCTTCGAAGTCGAAATGACCGCCGCATATTTCCCGTTTTTCAAAAAATGGGGCTTTTTGTACTGGATCCGTTCCTGAACGTCCGGAATGGCCTGACGAATAACCTCGCGCAGCCGGGCTGCCAATTCCTTTTGCCACGATTCCTTGATTGCATCAATAAAATCCGATACTTCCTGGCTCATATGATATTCTCCTCTGCTTAGGGAATATAAGTCCGTTCGGACCCTGTTCGTGCACCGAATCTGGATGGTTGCATAACTTCCGGGTTAAATATGCTCCCTCAAATTTGTTTCCATCGCCATGATGTTAGGATCATGACAGGTTTCTTTCCGATCCGACAGCTGACGCAGCTCAATCTCCGCTTCGCCCCGTCCTTTTGGAACGGGAGCCTTTTTCGCCCGCTCCAAGGGCTCAATCGACGCATCAAACGATTTTTTTTCAAAAAAATCATTAGACGATTCCATTTTCAAAGCGTTTTATTTATTTCGAGCAAACAGGACTGTTTCCTGCATCTCCCTGCGCCGTCTGTTCTTAAAAAGTTCCGGATATCCGGATGAAGGTCATTTGGCGCAAAGTCCTTCTTCCTTTGACACGGACGTCCTGGCCAATCCAAAAAAACCTACCGAACGCTTAATGCTCGGCAGGTTTCGATCTAAAAAATTTAATTCGCTTCTTCTTTTGCGCGGTACCTTTCCTTAAACTCCTGAAGACCGATGATCGTCCCTTCGACCCGGGATTGTTCCGCGGCGAATGCCATCAAATGGCTTTGAACCGAGGCATCTGCCGATGTCAAACCTTGGCTAGCGCCGTTTGTGCGCACGAGCTTCAGAAAATCCTTCACGAGGCGCAGATCGCCGCCGCCATGTCCGACGTGACCGCCCATGTCTTCAAAGGAGATGCGTTCGACCTTACCGCTGCCGAAATGGATGATTTCGATTTCGTTTTTCTCCATCGCTCCGCGGATTTCGCCTTTTGTCCCCATCAGCTTGATCGTGCGGCTGATATCTCTCGTGAACGCGCTCATCGTAAAAGCGGCCGTCACCCCGCTCGCAAACTCTAAATTCACGACCTGATGATCGACGACGTCGTTGTCGCAGTGGTACACGCATCTGCCATACGGCCCTTCCTCCAACGCTTTGTAGCGGGCGGCGTAGCTCATATCGTCGCTGATCGCCGACGTCGGCCAATTCGTGTCCTCTGTCAAATAGATATTGGGCGCATAATACAGGCACTCGTCCGCCGCCGGACATCCGTCCAGGCATCGCAGCGGAGCCCCCTCCGGCGCTTCCGAAGCCGTGAAATGGCTCAGCGAACCGAAGGAAGAAACCTTGACGCAATCCGAACCCGCAAGCCACAGCAATATATCCAGGTCGTGGCAGGATTTGGCCAAAATCATCGGGCTGGACTCGTCTTTCCGCCGCCAATTGCCCCGCACGAAGCTATGCGCCTGATGCCAATACCCCACGTTTTCATTGTGCTGGATCGACATCAACCGGCCGATCGCGCCTTTATCGAGGAGCTCTTTGAGCGTGCTGAAAAACGGCGTGTACCGCAAAACGTGGCAAATCGAAAACACGAGTCCGGCCTTGGAAGCCATTTCGCCCATCCGAATGCATTCTTCCGGATCAGGCGACATCGGCTTTTCCAATAACACGTGGTATCCCGCCTGCAGCGCCTTCATCGTCGGCTCGAAATGCTGTTTGTCCTGGGTGCAGATCAGCACCGCATCCGCGAGCTTCGGTTTCGCGAGCAAATCATCCCAATGCTCGAAGCACATCTCCTCCGCCAGACCATGCCTTTCTTTGAAGTTTTCCCTCCGCTGACGGACCGGTTCCGCGACCGCAACGACCTCCAGCTCGGCAGGATGCTGCAGCGCATAGTCCATGTAGTTGATGCCGCGAAGGCCCGCCCCGATTAATGCAACTCTAACCTTTTTCATCCGATAACTCCGCTCCTTAGCCAAATTCGCTTATTCTTTGACGCTTCCGACGGTCATGCCTTTAACAAAATATTTCTGCAAAAACGGATATACGACCATGATCGGCAGCGCCCCCATGAAAATTTGCGCCGTCTGCAGCGTTTTTTCGCTCAGGTTCTCCATCGCTTTGATCTGTTCGATCGATACCGAAGTCATCTGGGAATTGATCGACATGATGAGCGTGGACAAATAGGTTTGCAGCGGATATTTCTCCGGCGAGTTCAAGTACAAAATGCCGTCAAACCAAGAATTCCAATGCCCCACGATCGTGAACAACCCGATGGTCGCGATGGACGGCAAGGACACCGGCAAATATATCCGCCACAAAATTCTCCAGTGCCCCGCGCCGTCGATCGTCGCGGCCTCGTCCAGCTCGCGCGGAATGGTGCGGAAGAAGTTCAGCATCAGCACCATGTTCCACACGTTAAGCGCTCCCGGCAAAATCAAGGCCCAGATAGAGTCGATCAATCCCGTATTTTTGACGATGATATACGTCGGGATCAGCCCGCCGCCAAAAAACATCGTGATCGCGAAAAACCACACATATACCGTCCGGAATTTGAACTGGTCCACCGATTTCGACAGCGGGTACGCCGTCACGAAGCATAAAAACATGTTGACGGCCGTCCCCAGCACCACCCGCTCGACGGATACGCCCAGCGAACGGAAGAACTCGACTTTTTCCCCCAGGTAACGGTAAGCATCGAAGTTGAAGCCGACCGGCCAAAGCTTGACTTCCCCCGCCATGGCCGCCGTATTCGAGCTGAGGGACACCGAGAGGAGGTGAATAAACGGAATAATGCCGAGAAGCGTGATCGCCGTTAGCAGCACCGTATTGAATATGACGAAAATCCTTCTGCTGATCGTAGGTTTATGCATCTCTCTGCCTCCCGTTTAAAAGATCCGATAATTGTTGTATTTGTAAGCCGCGTAATAGGTCACGGACACCAGAACCAGGGAAATGACGGATTTGAACAATCCGACGGCGGCGGCCGGTCCGAACTGCTGGCTGAACATCCCCAGCCTGTAAACGAACGTATCGATGATATCCGCCCCTTCGTAAACGGTCGGGTTATACATGATCAGGATTTGTTCGAAGCCCGCATTCAAAATGCCGCCGAGGCTGAGCACCCCAAGCAAAATTAGGATCGGTGCCATGCCCGGAAGCGTAATGTGGATCATTTGCTTCCATCGTCCCGCACCGTCCACTTCGGCGGCTTCGTAAAGGGTCGCGTTGATGCCGGTAATGGCGGCCAGCATAACGATCATGTTATACCCCATCCCTTTCCAGACGTCGGACCCGATCACGATGCCGCGGAACCACTCGTTATCCAGCATGAACATGATCGGCTTCAGACCCATCGCCGCCAGCAGCCCGTTGACGGGACCGCTCAGCGAAAACAGCTCGATGATGACGCCGCCAAGCACGGTCCAGGACAGGAAAAACGGCAGGAACACGGCCGATTGGATGAACCGGGAAAACCAGCGCTTGGTGACTTCATTGAGCAGCAGCGCAAGGATCAGAGGGACGAGCAGAAACAACACCATTTTAATGACGGCGATCAATACCGTATTCCATAGCACCTGCTTGAAATCCGGCATATTAAAAACGTATTTGAAATTGTCGAACCCGACGAACTTCGAATGAAAAAAGCCGGAAAGCGGCTCGAATTGCTGGAATGCCATCACCAGGCCGGCCATGGGCCCGTAAGCATAAATGAGCGTGACGATCACGCCGGGCAGCAGCATGATATGAAGCAAATATTCCTTTTTCAGCGTTCTCACAGATGGACCTCCCCGTTCAAATCGTAAACGGGAGGAATCGCCGGCATCCATCAGGCTCCTCCTCCCGTTTCATCACATCATTCTGGATTGTCGCAGCATTCGCGCAAGCGATTATTTCGCAGCCTGTTTGCTGTACCAGTCGTTCACCTCTTGGGTGATTTGGTCTCCGCCAAGGGACTTCCAGCTTTGAACGAACTTGTCGAATTCGTCCAGGGAACCGCCCATAATGATTTTCGTGAAAGATTCCTGCATCAGCTTGTCGAGCTGGGCGCCTTTTTCGACTTGCGTTTCCGTCGGCAGGCCGAAGAATTCGTTGTTCACGAAAGCTCCGCTTTCCTTGATCTGCCGGGTCATGCCCCAGCCTCCGTCTTTTGCCGCGCGGCTGAAGTATTGGCCCCAGTTGACGCCTTTGGAGGCTTTTTCCGTGTTGCCTGCCAGATAATCCTGGGCTGCCTTAAAGACGTCTGCAACGTTTTTGTAGTTTTCATCGTCCAGCGTAATTTCCGTCTGCTTCGCATCCAGTGCCTTGTTGACTTCCGTATAGATCGTTTCGATTTGGGCCGGGTTGTAAATCCGCGGATTAAACCAGTTGTATACGTATCCGTTTTCCGCTTTGTTTTGCTCCATGTATTTCTTTTTGCCTTTTTCGATGTAGAAGTTGATCATTTTGATGGCGGCTTCCGGATTTTTCATTTTTTTGTTTACGGCATAAACTTTTCCGCTGCGGATTTTAGGCACCAGCGATTTGCCGGGACCGTCGAGACCCGGAATTTGAATCGCGATCCATTCCGCTTTCGGGTCTTTGTCGACGTTCAGGTTCAGCGGATAGTTCGGATACCACCATTCGCCGTACACGATGCCGACTTTGCCTGCCGTGATGTCTTCGACGGCCTTGTTTTCGTCCTTTAGCGCAAATTCTTTGTCCAAAATGCCGTCCTTGTACCAGGATTGCAGCTTGCCCAGCGCGGTTTTCACTTCCGGCTGAATGAGGCCCGGAATCAGCTTGCCGCTGCTGTCCTTGATCCAGGCGGACTGATTGTCGCCGATCGAAGGATATGCGCCGAAGCCGTTAAAAAATCCTCTCAGGTCGTATGCCCAGAAAAACAGGTTCTTTTGCAGGGATACGCCGTACGTGTCGTTTTGGCCGTTTTGGTCCGGATCGTTTTTCACGAAAGCTTCGGCAACCTTGTCCAGTTCGTCCATCGTTTTCGGCGGCTCCAGCTTCAAGTTTTCGAGCCAGTCTTTGCGAAGCCAGAGCAGCTGCGTCGACAGGAACGGATCTTCGAAAGCCGGAATCGCGAGCAGCTTGCCGTCCTCGGTGAACGTCTTCATGGCAAAACCGCCGTCGGATTCCATGTATTTCTTCAGCTCCGGAGAAGCGTAATCGTTATAAGCTTCGGTCAAATCGGCCAGCATGCCCTGCTTTTTCAGCTTCTCGAAGTTTTTCTGGTCAAGCTCCATAATGTCCGGCAAGTCGGCCGAAGCCATCGCCAGCGAGAACTTTTGCTCGAATTGGCTGGAAGGAACGGTCCACTTGTACTTGACTTCGATGTTCAGCATGTCTTTCAAATCTTTGAGGTAAGCGTTTTGGTCCGGCGTGATGCCTTTCGGCGTCCGCGGGTCTTCCGGAGGGTTGTAGCCGAGCACTTCCGTCACCGTGACGGTTTCGGGATATTTCCCGAGCGGCTCCGGCGGCGCGTCCGTGCTCTTTTTTTCTTCCTTGGAGGACGGGTCTGCAGCCGAGCCTGCCGTATCTTTGCCTTGGCTGGAGCATGCCGTAAATAACGAAAGCGACATCGTGACGAGCAAAATCATTTTCCATGGATTGATTTTTTTCATGTTCAACGCGTTTCCCCCTTTTGTTTATGCTGCGATTTGCAAGTGCTTTATGTGTTTAATTATAAATTTCAGAAGAAAACGCTATCAATTTTGAGTTTTTTACTTCCCTTTCACTTTATTTACCTTTTTAAAAACGATCGCTGCGAAACCGATGATCGGGCTCTCATTTGGCATTGCGGTATTCTTGGGGAGAGATGCCCGTCTTTTTTTTGAAAAAGGTCGTAAAGTAGGATTGCGAATCGAACCCGACGCGGGCAGCGATTTCGTTCAGTTTCAGGTTGGTGTGCATCATCAGATGCACGGCCGCTTCAAGCTTTTTCGATTGGATGTAGTCCAGCAGATTTTGCCCCGTCATCTGTTTGTAGTAGCGCGACAAATACGACGGGTTGAAATGCACTTTCTCCGCGATTGCCGTCAGGGATACGTCCCCGGACAAGTTGGCTTGTATGTAGTTTTGGATCTGGCCGATCACCCAAGATTTCATGTCCTCCTGCTTCAGGAGCGCCGGATCGTCCATGGCTTCCGGTTCGCTGCCGGCATGTTCGATATCGATGACGATCAGGTTTTGGCCGAGGGCAGCCCTGGAACGCAATACGCCCAGCAGCGTGTTGTATTGGCCGGAAACCGTCTCCCAGCATCCGCTTAAATTGCCCGATATGCCAAAAGATACGGATACGCCGATCAGGCTTTCGCATTCGTTCTGCACGAGCTCCAGAATCCCTTTCATATATGACGTAAATCCCCGCCAACGCTGCGGCTCCGAATCCGGCTGGGAAAAACGGGCAAGCAGTTCTTCGTGCGGCTGAAGCAGCCAAACGAGGACGCCTTCATCCAACACGGAGTGTTCGCATGCAATCGAATCGGGCAAATAGTTGCTGAAACCGTTTTGCACCGCCCCGAGCTTGTCCTTCGTATTCGGATCGTCGATTGAATCCAAGCTGCCGACGACAAAAAATGCAGGCTCGCTTACGCGAACTCGGAAGTCCAGTTCTTCATAGCGGGGGTCGGACAGCAATGCGGCCGCGGATTCCCCCTTCAAAAGCCTGCCGACCAGCTCGTTTTTAAGCACGGGAGCGGCGATTTGAAAATGCATTTTCGCCTTTTCTTCCCGGATTCTGCGGCGGTTTTCCTCATCGAGTTTTTGGCAGGCCGCTTTTACCGCCCCAAAGATCGGTTCGATGCCTTCCGTTTTTAAGATGTAATTGTCCGCTCTCTTGCGCAGGGCTTCCTGGACATAATCGAATTCGCTGTAACCGGTCAAAAAAATGATCCGGCAGTGCGGCCAATAATAGGCGATGTCGTCGACAAGCTGCAGCCCGCTTTTTTGGGGCATGCGGATATCGCTGACGAGAATGTCGAGTTTCATTTTTTTGGCGATGTTCAACGCTTCCGCCGCCGAGTAGGCTTTGCAAACATCCAGTTCGAATTCGGTATTTTCCTGGAAAAGCTGAATCAATCCGTTGACGATGACCGGCTCGTCGTCGACGATTAACAATCGGTACATGCTGCTGCCTCCTTCATGTTTTCAAGTACGATGACCAGATCTATTTTTAAGCCGCCATGCCGGCTTCTCGACACCGATAACCCGCTGTCCGGCCCGTATTTAAGCTTGAGACGGTTGTTGACGTTGATGAGTCCCGTGTTTTCCACTGCTTTCGAATCCATGGCGAGTTTGCCGCGCAGCTCCTCAATCATCCCGTCGGTCGCCAAATTTCCGTTGTCTTCGACCGTGACGCGCAGCATCCCTTCCCGGTACGCCGTGCCGATCAACACCTTCCCTTCCATCATGCCGTCCTCGAAAGCGTGCTCGAACACATTTTCGACGATCGGTTGGATGATCAGCCGCGGCACCGTGATCGATGGCGGAATTCCCGTCTCCTCTTCGTATTCGAAGGATACCCGGTTGGCGAAACGGATGCATTGAATGTCGCAATAATCCAGCGCATGGCGGTATTCCTTATAAAACGGAACCTCGTCGGACCCGCTTCTCGTAATGTACTGATAATAGCTTCCAAGCCGCTGGGAAAGCTCCGCCGCGCTGTCGGAATCCCCTACCTTGCACATCATGTAAATATTGAAAAAGCTGTTGTACAAAAAATGCGGATTGATCTGGGACTGGAGCTGTTTCAGCTGGGAATGCTGCAGCGCGATTTTCTGCTCGTAGTTTTCCTCGATCGAATTTTTGAGCCGCCGCGCCATATTGTTGAAGCTGTTGAACACGTAATGGAACTCGTCTTTGGTTTTTGATTCGATCGTAATATTGAGGTTGTCGGTTTCGATCATATGGAACGCTTTGACCAGCTTCGATAACGGCCGATGGATCATCACGTTGACCGAAAAGGAATAAAGGATCATCACGATGATCGCGATAATGAACAGCGTATAGAACCAGGTAATGAATTGGCTTAACGGGCGCGTAAGCTCATTTTGGTTCACGTACATGATCATGGATAAATGCAGGGAGCCGACGGCGCTTCGGGTGATAAAATAATTGACTCCGTTCATTTTTTTGAACTGCGGCGGTTCTTGATCCACGGATTCATCCGCCGTCAGTTTCAAAATCTCCTCCGATTCGTCCGCATTTTCCGCCGTCGTCAGCATCGTTCCGGATTCTTGGCTTCCGAGCAGCACTTCCGATTCAGGATACAATTTCGCGATTTCGTTTAAGGACTGCAGCAGCATGGGCCTCGAGATTTCGATATACGTCACGATGCTGCCGTTGTTTGCGCTTTCAATCAGGAAAATTCGGTTCCCGCTGCGGTAAAAGGAAGGCTTGGGCGTCACTTCGCTCAGCGACGTTATAAGCTTCATTTCCTCATTGGGCGTGCCCGTAACACCCGAGTTCATCGAGATGGTCTTTCGGATGGATTCCACGTATACCCCGCTGTTCACCACGTATTCGCTGGACGCCATGAGCGTAGACAGCCGGTCCCTGACTTGTTCGATCAGCTGCACTTCCTCGTAATCCCCCAGCAGGCTTCCCCGGAAGCTCAGCTTCTGCAGGTCTTTGTCGTTGATCAGCTGCAGCTGCAGATTGCGGATAAAATACATCTCTTTGTCGAGCTGTTTGGAATAAAAGGACGCCCCGGCCTGGGAGGAATTCAGAATGGCGTTTTTCGTGATAGACATGCCTTTGTAGTTCAGCCATATATTCATGGAAATGAGAGGAAGCAAAAATAAGATGAACACGATGACGATTTTTTGATAGACATACCATTTGGACGCTTTGCCCGCCGCTTGCAGCTTCATATGTACCTCCCGCTACTCCCTTGGATGATCGAATCTATTCATCTTTAGTATAATGCTTCGCAAAAAAAGAACCATCCTTTTGGATGATTCTTTTCCCCATGGGCTGATAATAACCGCCAATTGTCTTGAATTTCTGGGTTCCAAGCTTCACAATCTCCAGTTTTTGATTGATTTCAATCGTTTCCTTTGTCCTCATACATAAGCACTCCATTTCATCTTTTAATTGGTGTGCGCCGCCGGAAGGCGGCGTATCCTTATTTAGCTTGCAATTTGTCCTTTATCCGGCTTGATGTTTTGGATATAATCCGCTGCCTTCTGAGCCGCATTCGCAGCCGTACCGCCCGCGCGTAGTATAGTCAGAAGCTTGTTTATGCCCCGGTAAGGCTTTCCGGTGAACCAATTGACTGCATCTTGGCCAGGTTTCCAAGGCTTTCTCCAAGGGCTACACCATTGGCCAGCTGCTCCAAAATTTTCTCGGTTACGATGTCATAAACGGTTATTTTCTTCATCTTGAGGTCCTCCTGAATGGTCTAGGTTTTTTTGCCATCCACATGGGACATGGCCCCTGCAGGGCGTTTTTTTTCGCCTTTTGACGCGGAGCTTGGGAACTGGGTCATAGCTGACTGGTCAAGGGTACAAGCACAAAAAAGCTTTCCAACCACGCTTTCTATAATGGATGGAAAGTTTTTTTGCCCCTTGATCTGGCAGCTCGCCTACTTGGCTTCCAGGCGGATAGAGGGGCGCAGCCGGAGGCTCGGCCGCCTGGAAGTTTAGTAGGCTTGATCCTGTTACCATGTGGATGGCAAAAGAGAAAAAAAATTACAATCAAAAAAAAGAACCGGCACGCGGCCGGTTCTATCCATTCATCTTGGATACATCAATCAAAGGTATTAACTCTTCGGCAGGATCGGCGCACAGCCTGTCCCTCCGGCGGCGAAAGCTCATTGCTTGCTAAACCGTCCGACAACGATGACACTATGACATGAAAAAGCCTGCGCGCTCCAAATCTTAGGATTGGAGTGACGCAGGCTTTTGTATTAGGAAATGCGGTTATCTATCTTACCTGAAACCGTTCATGCCGTTTGCAGCTGCCTTTCGTACAGCCTCTTCCAGCTTCCCGAGCATGCCCTTCAGCCTCTCGTTCAGCTCCTCATCCATAATCTCTCCGCCCCGAAGCTTCTGATTGAGGAAAGGTACCGTGAAAGACCCGCCCTCCACCAAGTCAGCCGTCATCATCCTAAGTGTCATCAGCAGGGACTGATGCGCCTTCTCTCCACCGGTTTCCATCGGCGATCCGCTGACGACAGCGACGGGTTTGTAGACGAACTCTCCGGACGATACCAGCCAGTCGAGCGCATTCTTCAGAACGCCGGGCACGCCATGGGCATATTCGGGGGTGCTGATGATCACGCCGTCCGCCTGACGGATCGTGTCACGAAGCCGTGCCACCGAAGGGGCCGGGTCGTCTCCATCGATATCCGGGTTAAAATGGGGCAGATCTCCGATGCCTTCAAATATCGAAATCTCCATCGTTTCCGGCGCCAGCGGATAGAGGGCGTGAATCAGGCTCGTATTGGACGATTGTCTTCGGAGGCTTCCGGAAATCGCCGTGATCTTTATAGGACTTAAATTCAAGGGCATTCGTCCTTTCTCGATTTGACATTGGCGGGCGACCGCGCTTGCCCCAGTCGTCTATGACCATTGTGGCCGTAATGGAAAATTTGGTCAATACCGCGAAGCGTTTGTATCCTGTTACCATGCGGATGGCAAAAGCGAAAAAAAATGAAATAAAAAAGAACCGGAATCCATCCGGTTCTATCCAAGCAAAATGACTGGCTGATTCAATGTGCGCGACGATGACTACGCTGGGGGATCCGTACACTGCACTGCAGCTCCCCGCCCGGCTCCCGCGGGCCCGACCGCAGACAGAAAAGACTACAACGAGCAGCGGCTGGGATCCCGACAAAATCAGGACGCCGCGCTCCTATATTGCGTAATATGAACAAAGAAAAAAGCCACCAGTTAGTGGCTTCCCTAATAAACATATTTCCCTTCTCTGCAAATCTCCTTCAAAACTCTCCATAAGAATAAAAGAAGTGGCTCATCGGTCTCGCTCTCAAAAGACATTGAACTGTCCCACAAGAGAATCCACCCCTGACCGAATGTACGCAAATCAAATGAATGCATCGATGAAAGTATGTCTATAAAATTCCCCACAGTGAAGAGAGGAACACATTCTTCATACGCTGCTTGTTTCCCGTTATCATAGATGATTATCCAATCATGATTTTCGATGATGATATCCTCGATAAGATAAATTCTGTCCGGATTCTTATTCAAAAGAAAAAATCACCTATTTTAAAATCGTAAAAAATGACATCCAGAATTTTATTCATTAATTCTCTACCTATGGATGTCACTTTTTCAATTGGCAAAACGTCCTGCGCTAATTTCATTCGAAAAATGCCTCCTGCCGCCGGTATAATATGAGGTTAATTCGATATCAGGAAGAATTCCCCTGCTTCACACATTGTTGTTTTTAGAGATGTGCCCATCAACATGCTAATCGGCAATATAAATGGCTGAATAAATATGCTATTTTCCTACACTTTGATGTTGGTTTGCTAATTCTAACATTTTAACTGATCCATTCTCAGGAAAGGCAATACGGATGATCGCTGGCAGAAATACACCAAATGTGCAACAGTGGCCGCGCCGGGGGATCCGACGCTTCAATCCTTAATACAGCAAGCAAAAGTGTTATAGCGCTCCGTGCGGTGGGATCAGCGCCGGACAGGAACATAGAGCGCCTTGGCCGGTAGTGCTGTCCTGCCGGCATATGCGCTCTTGTTATCGGCCGAAGCCCTGCCGCAGCGGTGCGTACGGGCTCTTGGCTGGCGGACCTTTTCGCCAGGTTAGAGCCCGTAGCATGAGCCCTAAATTGTCTATTGTGAATTGAGGGGAATTTCTTTAATGAGATGCGCTGCCTGGTACCCGCGCGGTTTTCGGTACAGTGCTTGGGCGGAGTTACTGTTTGGCATACAAGTAATAAATGTAGTCGGTCATGACGGACGAATTCCCCGTTTGCCGCAGCATCGTGGAGATGTTGCCTTTGTGGTATGTCCCGTGCGTCACGATTTGCATGACGATTTCGGCCAAGCTCGTTTCGCGGCTGCCTGCATACGGATTGTTCAACATGACGCGTTTTTCCAGGTCTTCCTGCGCACGAAGGAAACGGGAGCACGCTTCGGACAGCCGTTTGAATTTCGTTTCCAGTTCCGGCAGCGAGCCGTTTTCAAGTTCCTCCCTGTTGGACCAGGAAGAATTCAGGGCATCCGCCATTTCCGTCCCTTGCAGCGTTTGGAACCAAACGTTGTCGACGATATAAATATGGGCCAGCGTTTTGGCGATGGACGGAAAACTGCTGGCGATCTCTTGCCGGTACAGCTCCTCCGGAATCTCCTTCAGGCGGTCCATGATCCGGGAAACCTCCCACACGTGGTAATCGTACATTTCAATGGCTGGATGCGTCATTATCGATCTCCTCCTTTATCTTGGGTTCATTTTAGCACCCGAAACATGACGGCATACTGTCATAGTTATTCAAGGAGCTGCCGTTTTTTTCGTGATGCGACCATGCGGCAAACAAGCATGCACACCTTTCACGCCGTTAACGATTTGGGTGATTCGAAGATCGATCGCGGAACTGCCGACCGCCATTGCTTCCACGCGATTCAAGCCGTATAATTCGCCCATCAAACCGAGCATGCCGTCCAAGGCTTGAACCGTCGCTTCGTTTAAATCCTCATGAAAACCAAACGTGAGCCAGCCGGACGGCGTGTTCGCCCGCGGATATGTCAGATGCATATCTGGCAAAAGATCTACGGTTACTTCAACCTCTTCCATCGGACATTCGATCGCTTGGCAGCTGACCTCGCCGTCCCCTTGCGCCGCATGCCCGTCGCCAATGACCAGATAAGCTCCGTCGACCGGAATCGGCAAAAAGATCGTACTGCCGCTGACGAGCTCTTTGCAATCGATGTTTCCGCCGCAAAAGCGGGGCGGCCAAGTCGAATGGATCCCCGTCTCTTCCGGCGGCATGCCGACGATGCCCATGAAGGGACGAAGCGGGACCGAATACGTCGCCCCGCCGATTTGGCAGCTTCCTTCCATTTTTTCCGGATCCAATGCCCAGTCCAGCGTTAGTTCCCGTTCATCCGTCAGATGCAGTTTTTGGTTTTGCCAGTTCGGATATTGCCCCGCCGACGTAAAACCGTACCTTCCGGGGACGATCCGCTTAAAGCGGATGGCGAGGGTCATTCCCCGTTTGGCGTGTTCCAGGAAAAAGGGACCGATCAAGGCATGCCCTCGATCAAGCTTATCCCGTCTGGCATAAGGCTTTTTCCGTTCGGCATAAGACTCCCCGACTCCCCAAGCCGCATCCGGGACGGCAAATCGGATCGTATCTCCGGAAGAAACGGTCAGGAGCGGAGGAACCTCTTTCGTGAAACTCCCGATCAGCGCTTTTGAGTTCAAATCCATCTGATGCACAACCATAGGATCGCCTCCAAGGAAGATGATTTTCGGCAAACGCTAAAGCCATTCCACGTCTAAACGGCCGGCAAAACGGATCTTTTCAACCGGGACATGATCTGCCCCGCCGTCCAAAATGGTCCTTACATCTTGAAGCGTATCCCGAAGGGGAATCCACTCCGCTTTTTTCTTGGTAAACGGCTCGGCGATAAAAAACGGCTGGGATAAATAAGCTTCCAAGCGCTCGCCCCGCTTGAACAAAGTCCTTTCGGAACCGGGAAGCTTTTCTTCGCCGCGAAACAGGACCAACGGCCTTAATTCGCGGTAACGGCGCATGAGTTTCCGGGCCTCCTGCTGGATGGATAAATGAAGCGGCTCGAGCTGCGCTCCCTCAAGCATCACCGACGTGGATGCGACGGGATCTATGGCGGGAAAAAGCCCTCTTGTCGTCAGTTCCGCGTCAAAACGCAAAAACGTATCCAGCGGTCCAAACGGCAGCTCTTCGTCCGCCGCATTGCCGCTCACGTCGACGAGGATGGTCGTAACGGGACGTATGCCGGCCGATTTCAGTTTCTCTTCGAGATCGAATATCCCGCCCGACAATACCATGGCGCGATCCGCTCCCAATACGATTTCTTTGCTTTTGGCGCATTGGAGAATCCGCTCATACACTTCGGCGGACGTGTTGCCCACGGCTTCGGCCTCTTGAAGGAGCTCGTCGATCCCTTTTGCATTTGCTTCAGGCTTCCAAAAGACGGTAGCGTAATCCGATGTTTTGAACCTGTAAAAAAGCTCCGCCAACAAGGCCAGCTGCCCGACATTTTGGCGCGCCACCAGACCGATGCTGCCGCCTTGGACCAAAGGAGCCAGTAAATCGATCACTTTGATTCCTGTCTCCAGCATGCCCAAAGGTCTTCCCCGAAGGATGAGTTCATCCATGGTGCATCCTGCAAGCTCCGCAAGTGCCGCAAGCGTCCGGACCTCGGCCCTTCCGACCGGGATTTTGCCTGTGCAAAGGTTGGACACGGTTGCCGGTCTGAGTCCCGCAGATCGTGCCGCCACCGTTAGGTTCGGAATTTTGGCGCGCAGCAGGGACACGTTTAAATAAAGATCTTCCATATTCCACCACCGCCTTACTTTATAGAGTAATTTATTTTCTTTATAAAGTAAATACATTTCTTTACAGTTATCCTCTACATATGAATGCAAACAAAAAAACTGCTCGATGAGCAGTTTTCGGAAGGTTATCAATCCATTTTAGTCATCCACCCACCAACGGATTGCATGGTAAAAGTAACCATTTGCCAGCCTTGCTTCAGGTCGGTCTTTAGCCTCGAATTTAATCCTTTTGTTGATGGCCATAAAAGTATCATATTGATACAAAAAGATGCAGGGCAAGTCGGTAGAAAGAATGCTTGCTGCTTCTTTATATATTTCAGCTCGTTTCTTGGGATTCATTTCTGTGTTCCCCCGACGTAATATTTCATCAAGGTCAGGGTTCTTATACCATAGAAAATTTCCGCCGTTAGGAGGAACGGATTTGGAAGCGAGAAAAATTTCTTGATCGGGATCCAGCGATGTTTGAACTTGGCCCACAAGAACGGCTTCGAATTTCCCTGGATTAAGATGTTGTTCAACCCACTTGGAAAAATCCATCGCTTTTAAATTCACTTCGATTCCGACCGTTCTAAAATATCGTTGTATCATCGCTGCACCGATTTCCTGAAGCTCATGATATTGCAGCTCGAACGAGAAGCGGTGACCGTTTTTAACTAATATCCCGTCTTTACCGGTTTCCCAGCCGTCTTCACGTAGTAATGCAACGGCTTTTTTAGGATCATAAGGATGGGAAACTGCCGAATCGCCTGGATCATACCAAGTTCCGGGCAGGAACGGCGAATTGAGGATTCTTCCTCTGCCGAAGAGTACCTTCTCGATCATCGCTTGGCGGTTCAATGCGTAAACCATTGCCTGCCTCGTTTTTGGCGTGGACCACGGAATCCATCGTTCTTTGAAATGGTCTGGATTATGGTTTAAACCTAAAATTTCATATTGTGGTCCCGGTGCGGCGTAGAACTCAATGTCATCATTATAATACGAAAATAAAATGGGACGAATGGCTTCGGCCGGCACACCGATAATAAAGTCAATTTCACCCTTAGCAAGCGCTTTGACTTGTGCGCCTACATCCGTGTATATTTTGTAAATGACTTTGCTCAAATGCGGTCTAGGTCCCCAATAATCCGGATCGGCTTCGAATAACAAGTATCTGTTCCGTTGGTACCCTCTCCATCTCCATGGCCCGTTCGTAACCGTTTGACGCGGGTCCAGGCCGTATGGATGACGATGTAATTTTTCGGGATGCACATCCTTTAATACATGACAAGGAAGCAGCTCCGTAGCCAGCGCATATTGAAACGGCGAATAGGGTTCACGCAAAATAATCCTAACGGTATGCAAATCCAGCTTTTCCATGTCAACTATTTTTTCGAAATCCATGTTGGCCGGAGAACCTGACAAGGGATTCCTGAGCGTTTCAAAAGTAAATATGACATCATCGGCAGTTACAGGCCTGCCATCGCTCCATCGTGCGTACTCTTTTAACTTCACGGTATATGTTTTTCCGAGATCGGATATTTTTAAAGGCTCTGCAGCAAGGGACCAGGGTTGGACAACCAAATTACCGTTTCGGCTGAAATCATACAATTTGGCAAAAATCCACTGCACGGCATCGCCGGAAGCAACGTCCTGCACATAGATCGGATTCACGCTTACGATGTCTGACAAACCTCCGAAAACGAAAGTTCCGCCATACGCATGGGCCACGACATCATCGCAGTCAGGTTCGGCATGCCTGTCCATTTTCAATTCCTTCATCGCTAAGGACGGATTACGATAGCTTGAAAAGAGGTCCTTGGTGAGTTTGGAAAATAGAGCGGGCAACCTTTTTTTCTTGTTTGTCATATCACCGGGATTCCCCCCCTTCAATAAATAGGCTGCGAGAGAAGCTGTTTGAAATATTATCGGTCTTTTGACGAAAATCCGTGAGAATAAAGTATCCTTCACCGATCAACAGCGCTTGCATCCAACATCCAAGTTTCGAAGAGACGCTACCTGTTTTTGAATACGAATCGCAGGAATCCCACAATCGACATAATGACGATCGCTATAAAAAGCAATACGACAAAGATACTTGACCAATTTATCGACATAACCAAAGGAACCTCCATTCTCACATCGTTCATTAACTTATATAACACGCTATTTCCTTTAAAGTTATAATTATAGATCGCAAGGATTTACACTTTCTGACCCAATTGAAAAAACCAATTAATTCGGAGGCTTGGGCCTGAAAAAAATGTATTTTTGAGCTGTTAGCCGATCCCACCCAATCAAAAAAACCGAATCGAAGAACCACTCTTCGATTCGGCTCTATCACGCCATTTGGAATGATGTGAATACTCCCTCCCCGCGTTCTGGCCCCGGCATTCAATAGCGTTTCATCCAACATGCCATCCAGGTTTGCAAGAAAACAAGCTTTTAATAACCTTCATTCCCCCACGCAATTCTTCTATCAGCACAATATGATAGATTATCCGACATAGAGGTGGTGGAATGATTGAACAAGTTTCATAGAGTGTGCAAAATCGCAAGGTCTGGCAAGCCCCGGTTAAACAGCTTGGGATGGGTTTCCGCCAATTGGAGCGGTTACGCCGTGTCGGGACGAACCAATGCCTTTCATCGCATATCCGCAAAATGGACGGTCCCCGTCGTGCGTCCCAGCTCCCAATCTACTTATTCATCCGCTTGGATCGGGATCGATGGTTTTGGCAATACGGACCTGATTCAAGTCGGAACCGGACATGATTACGTGAATGGAAGAGCCCAGTATTACGCATGGTGGGAAATTCTTCCCGACGTCATGACGCCGATACCTAACCCCGTCCAGCCCGGTGACCGGATGCATGCCGTCATCTCGAAAGTCAGAGGTTCGACTTGGCTTATTTATTTGCGCAATTCATCCCAAAATTGGACGTTCCGAACGACGAAACGTTATACCGGACCGCAATCCTCGGCGGAATGGATCGTCGAGGCGCCGCAGGTTGGGTCAAGCATATCCCGGATGGCCCGGATTTCGACGGTCAGATTTTCATGCTGCCGCTTGAACGGCCGCAGCCCGAAGCTGACGTCGGACGAACTCGGCGTGATGCTTCAAGGAGAGAATGTTACATCGATTCCGACGGCCCCGAACCGCGAGGGGGACGCCTTCCAAGTCAGAAACGCCGTAGGACGCTCATCGGGAAGCTCCACTTTGCAGAAAAGCTCATAGTTGGAATTCTATGTTGTACGGTCTGAGGACCATGCCATAAACCGGCCTACGCATGACGCTTGGCCGGTTTTTTCGTTTTTTTGCCCCTACTCCTTCCAGCCGCTATCCCCTTCCCTTTCTCGTTTGAGAGGGGGTGACCCCCATATACTTTTTATAAAGCTTCGTAAAATAATTCGGGTTCTCGCAGCCGACCTTCGCCGCGATTTCGGTCACCGAATCCTGGGTGGAATCAAGCAATCTCTTGGCCTCCTTGACCCTGCAAATGTTGACGTATTCGATAAACGTGCGGCCGGTCAGCCGCTTGAACAGCTTGCAAAAATAATAGGGGTTCAGATTAACTTGCCCGGCGGCTTGCTCGACGGTAAGTTTTTGGGAAAAACTCGCCTCGACGGTGCGGATCAGTTCCTTGAACCGTTCGCGGTTGGGAAAATAGTCCGTCTCCGGTTTCCATTCGTCCGTCTTCGGCATATACGCCCTGGCTAGCAGCGTAAACAGCAGATGCAACCGAGATTTGACGACCAAAGGATACGCCGGCGGTTTGGCTGCAAGCTCCCCGATAATGTCATGCAGCAGAGGCATGCAGCCGGCAGCCGATTCGTCCCGATCCGACAGTTTGACGGGAAATTGATTCCTCCCCTCCAAATACGGCGCGACAAATTGGGCATGCAGCGGATCGTGAAGCCAATCGTTAAACAAGGAGGCGTTGACGACGACGCAATCGTAATGGACGTCCCCTTCCGCAAGCGAGTAGCCGACGTGCAGGCTTCCGCCGGGAATCAGCAGAACGTCCCCTGCCTGAACGACATAAGGACGGCTGTCGATATGGAAGACCGCGCTTCCTTTTTGCATCGCCAAAAATTCGAAGTGTTCATGCCAATGCAAATATAAAATGGATTCTCCCGGCTGTACGGACGGGCAGCGGTTTTGGAACAGCTGGAACGGATAAGCCGGATTCTCAAGCAGGGTATCCTCCCAAAGTTCCTTCGGATAGGTCATGATTCGATCACCACCACAAAATCGGACTATTATTGCGCAAGAACGTATAGAGCCAACGGCAAAACCGCCAGTTATAATGAAGAATGTTACGATTACTATAGGCCAATTTAGGAGTGATCACAAGATGACAATCAAGCATCGGGTCGTCGTGGCCGGCTGCGGGAGCATGGCGAATACCTGGGTCGATTATGCCCTAAGCAGGGAAGATACGGAAATTGTCGGTTTGGTGGATATCCGTCCGGAATCGGCAGAGGCCATGGCCGAACGCAAAGGCTTGCGATGTCCCGCGTTTACGGATGTAAAAGAGGCCATTACGTCAACCGGAGCCAATCTGGTTTTCGACGTCACCATCCCGTCAAGCCACCATTCGGTCGGGATCGCGGCTCTTGAGCTGGGCTGCCACGTGTTTGCGGAAAAACCCTTGGCAGAGTCGATGCAGGATTGCTTGGACATCGTTCATACGGCGAAACGCACGGGGCGGACGCATGCCGTCATGCAAAACCGCCGCTACGATCCGCGCATCCGCGCATTCCGGAATCTCATTGCGGAGGGGACGATCGGCCGGCCGGGATTTATCGGGGCCGACTTTTTCCTCGGCCCGCATTTCGGCGGATTCCGGGAAGCGATGGCCAGTCCGCTGCTGGTGGATATGGCCATTCATACCTTCGACCAGGCCAGATTCATTTCGGGAGCGGACCCGCTGACCGTATATTGCCATGAATTTAATCCCCCCGGCTCGTGGTACGCGGGGAACGCCATGGCCATCTGCATTTTCGAAATGTCGGACGGGTCCGTATTCGATTACCGCGGCTCCTGGTGCGCCGAGGGAGCTCCAACTTCCTGGGAAGCGGCATGGCGCGTCACCGGGGAACGGGGAACGGCGATGTGGGACGGGCAAGGCGAACCCTTCGCCGAAGTGGTGGCTGACAAGGATCAGACGGGCAAATTCGTGCGGGATTACGAGCGGATTTCCGGCAAAACCGTGGAGATGAAACACACGTTCCATCACGGCTGCCTGGACGAAATGTTCGCCGCATTGGACGAAAACCGCAAACCCGAAACGGACTGCAGCGATAATCTCTACAGCATGGCGATGGTGCTCGCGGCGCTGGAAAGCGCAAAAACCGGAAACAAGGTGCGCATCGCGGAATGGATGAATGCGGTCCATCGTTAGAAAAAGCAAAAAAGGATCCTTGGCCTTCAGCCAAGGTCCTTTTGTCTGTTTTGCCGGCATCACACCGACAGCTGTCTGAACTGCTGCGGCGAAGCGTCATGCACTTTGCGGAACATTTTTGAAAAATGCGAAAAGTTGTGGTAACCCAACGCTTTGGCCACGTCGGAAATCGGCATGGAGGAGTTTGCGATCAAATCTTTGGCCAGCGCCATCCGCTCATGCAAAATGTAGTCCGTAATCGATTCGCCGACTTCGCGTTTGAACAGCCGGGATAAATACGCAGGATTCAAATGCACGTAGCTCGCCAGCTGCTCCCGGGTGATCGGCTCGTTCAAACGCTCTTTAATGTAATACTGGACCCTTTGAATGACGGAGTTGTTCTGATGCAGTTCATGATAAATGATGCCTGCCATATGGAGGGCCGACGCCTCCAGCTGCTCGAGGTTTCTTGGCTGGGCGTTCAGCAGGATTCCTTCCTGCTGCTGGAACAGCTCGTAGGCGGACAACCCGTTTTTATGAAGGATATAATGCACCATCTGCATAAATTCATGGCGGAATCCTTCAAGCTTCGCCAAGGAAAGCCCTTCCATCCCCTTCAACTCCGCGATGCGGCTTCGGATTTCCTTTTGAAGCTCCTCCAGCTTCCCCTGCTCCAAAAGAATCGTCCAGGTCGAGATCCGCGGGATCATCGTTTGGATCGGATCGGGGCCTTGCGATGCAAGGGAATACACTTGATTGGACTTGTTCAAATTGTTGTATTCAAGCTCCAGCAGCTGCTTGTAAGTGTCCGCGACCTCGTACAAACCGGAGCTTCTTCCAATGTAGCAGGAAAGATTGCATCCGAAATATTTATGGCAGTTCTGCACGTATTTTTCGCAGCGGGAACGAAGATCCGCCAATCCATCCTCCCCGGTCTCGCCTACGATGACGACCACGTTCACGCCCTGCTTCGTTTGAATGACCTCGCCGCCTCCGGCAGGCAGCAGCATTTCGGCCGCCCCTTTGCGTACCGCGTATTCCATGATTTCCTCGTCTTTGGTGCTGAACTCGCGCAGCCAGGATTCCACGCTGACGAGAACCGGAAGAAACACGGCATCCTTCAAATCCGACAGCTCATGTTCTTCCAGAATGCCGGCCGCGTTGTCGGGGGTGCACACGATTCTGCCCGAAAACAGGTCATTCCAAAACTTGTCCACGATCAGCGACTTTTTCTTCCGCCACATGTCATAATAGGGCTTGTACTGTTTTCGCAATTGATGCAATTCCCGCTCTTCTTCGATCGAAGCCAGCGCCTTGGATATCGTCTCCTGCAGCACGTCGAATTCGACCGGCTTCAGCAGGTAATCGAACCCGTCCAGCTGGATCGCCCGCTTCATGAAATCGAACGCCGAATGGGCCGTCAGAAAAATCGTCTCCGTTTCGGGCGAGATTTCGTTCACGCGTTCCAGCAGCTCGATCCCCGTTCCTTTCGGCATCTCGATGTCGCAGATCATGATATCGATCGGGGTCCGTTCGAAAACGCGCAAGGCATCCCTCATGTTGTACGCTTCATAGACTTCCGACACCCGCAGTTCCTGCCAATTCACCCCGCTCTTGATTCCCATTACCGCATAGATTTCATCATCGACGATCAATGCCTTATACATCCTTTGCTCCCCCATTTCATTCATCAATATGAAGTAAACTGTTCTACGGTCCGGAATGGAAGTATGATTCTGATTCGGGCCCCGCCGTCCGGGGCGTTATCGAATTCCAAGGATGCTTTTTGCCCGAAAATATGCTTCAGCCGGTACTGCACGTTCGATATGCCCAAATGCTGCCCGTCCCGATTGGCCTTCAAGCCTCCCGATTGAAGCTGGGACAGCACGTCCGCAGAGAAGCCGTTTCCGTTGTCTTGGATGACGATCTCCAATTGGTCCGAACCGATGAAACGGACTTCGATGCCGATATGGAACGGATGATCCATGAAATCAAACCCGTATTTGATCGCATTTTCGATGAACGGCTGGATGAGCAGCGGAGGGATGGCCGCCTTCTCCGCCTGTTCGGCGATGTGAAACGCATAAGTGATGCGCTCCGGGAAACGGACCTGCTGAATTTTGATGTAGCTTTCCATATGCTCCATTTCTTCGGCGATCGTCACGGCAACCTGATGGGTTTTGGTCGTAAAACGGAAATATTTGACCAGATTCATGCACATAAGCTGTATGACGCCGTAATTTTTGATTTCGGCCAAATTGTATACGATGTTGATCGAGTTCAATAAAAAATGAGGGTTGATTTGCAGCTGCAAATGTTTAAGCTCGGCTTTATGGGCTTTGATCTGTTCTTCATATACGCTGATTTTGAGGTCATGGATTTCGGCTGCCATGCCGTTGAACGTTTCGTTGATGATGGCAAACTCCTTCGCCTTCGATGAATGCAGGCGCGTTTCCCAGTCCCCGTGTTTGATCCGCCGCATCCCGCGCACCAGATTGTTCAACGGCTTTAATAAAATATCGTTGAGGTAGACCAAATAAATGATCAGCGTAATCAGTGCCGCAATGGAGATGAGGACGATGACCCTGCGAAAATGATATAAGTTTTTCAGCATCTGGGATTCCGGCACAAACGCGCTCAAGATGACGTCCGTTCCCTGGATGGGATTCATGACGACGACATATTTCCGGTCATCCTTCCGGACGACCTGATAGACCTCGTTTGCCTCGGAAGCGAGCGAAATATCCAGCCTATGCCGCCCGAGGGCCGCCGCGTTGGTGATCAATTCTCCTTGGCGATTGACGAAGCCGGCGAATCCGTCCTCCAAATGGATCAGGTCCAGCGGGATCATCAAATTTTCGAGCTGTACGAAAGCGCCGAGATAAAACCCGTCCCCCGCATCGACCAAACGGATCAGCGCAAATCGGTCCGGACCGTATTCGACCGCCTTCCATTCCCTGAAATATTCGCTTTCGGGACGGACGCTTTTGACCAGCTTTTCGATGGTCGTTTTGATCGATTCCAATTCTTCATAAGACGAGGTTTTGATCGGCGTATGAAACAGATCCTGTTTGTTCACCGAATAGATGAATTGCAGATCGACGCTTTTATCGAACCGGTGATACCTCGTAAGCGTATTCAAAATCCTTGCTTTGGCCAGGTAATACTCGTCCGTATGTTCACGCAGCTGCGAAAACGCAACGATATTCGGGTCTTCCAGGGCGATGTTGTACAAAAAATTCGTTTCTTTGTTCAGTGCCGCTTCGATTTGATGGGAATAAAGAATCATCGAGTTTTTGTTCGAATCGGCCACCTGTTCCCGGATCGTGTTGGAAGCATAATAGTTGTTGTACAGAAGCAGCGCCACGAGCGGAACCGCCACCGTAACGAAACCGATTATCAGCTTGAAGCGTAGCGAATGTTTAATGTTCAGCAGTTTCATCCACTTCCCCGGCTCTTTCAAAAAATAGTAGGATCGATCCCCACCTTTTGAGTATAGTGACATACGGAAAAAAAGGGAATCCCTGACGAAGGACTCCAATCCATAGTCCCGCCTTCGGAAATTCCCGATGTTGCGTCATCCGTTTCTGTTACTTGCTTTGGGTTTTGGCCCATTCGGCAAGCTGTTTTTCCACTTCCGCCTTCACTTTTGCGAAGCCTGCCGCATCGCGTTTTTTCTTCCACTTGGCGATGATCTCTTCCGGATCGGCTGCGCCCGATCTCAAAGTCGATCCGAATTCTTGCTCCACGTTGCTGATCGAGGCCAGCTCCGACTTCACGGGTTCCTGGTTGAACGCAAACCCGAGGGCGATGGAATGCTCCGATCTTTCGTTGAATTTCTTGAACTCTTCCCATTTGTTCGGATCCTCGTTGGCCCAAAGGTACGAATTGAACTGGTTGCCGAACATCCAACCGCCCGGATTCGGATATCCTTGGTTGTCCGCGTTGACGCCTTCCGGATAATCGATCATGTTTTCGGACTTTTTGACGTAATGTTTGCCTTCGATCCCCCAATCCAGCATGTTGAGCAGCTTCGGATCGGTGTAAAGCAAATTCAGGAACATCATCGCCCGCGCAGGGTCCTTGGAAGTCCGCGAGATGCCGAGCATCGCGCCTTGCGCGTCGCCGGTCGTCGTGAACGGCTCCGCCGTTTCCACCTGCACCAGTTCGACGCCCGCGCTTACGCTCATTTCCTTGTCTTTGCCCGGTTTCAACGATTGGGCCACCGCAAACGCCTTGCCTGCTTTAATCATGTTGACGCCTTGGTCCGCGTCGGAAGTCAAAATGTCCTTGTCGAACCAGCCGTTCTGATTCCACTGATGCATCCGTTTGTAGAAGTCGATGAACTTCGGATCTTCGAGCGTATCCACCACTTTCAGTTCCTTGCTTCCCCGCGGAATGGCAAGATTGGCGACGACCCCGTCATAGTTGGCCGCCTCCCAAATATTCGTGAATTTGCTGGATACGATCGGCGTCACGCCGGGTTCGTTCTCTTTGATCGTTTTGAATATCGCTTCCAGGTCTTCCAGGGATTTTACGCCGCTGGTATCGAACTTGTATTTGTCCACCAGCTTTTTGTCGAACAGAAAACCGAACCCTTGTCCGAACTCCTTTTTGGTCGGAAGCGCAAACAGCTTGCCGTCGATTCTCGAACCTTTGATAAAATCTTCGCCGAGAACGCCGGGAATATCTTTGCCGTATTGGGACATGAGCTCGTCGAGCTCCAAGTATTGCCCTTTGGCGGCATCCTTCGCGTAAGAGAACCAGCTGGCCGTAAACATCAGGTCGAACGGTTCGTTCGAAATTTTCATCAGGTTGGTTTTGTCGTCCCAGGACGCCCATTCGATCGGCTTGAGCTCGATCGTGGCATTGATTTTTTCGGTCAAATATTTGCTCATTTCATCCTGCACCAGCTGCAAATCTTTAGGCGCCGTGGCCGGATAGACGAGCGTAATTTTGTAAGGCTTCAGCCCCGCGTCCGAACCGCTTCCCCCTGCCGATGCGGAATCCGCCGGCTTGCCGGAATCCCCTTTGCCGCAGCCTGCCAAAGCCAGCATACTGCTCAGCATGATCATCAGAACCAAATGATAGGCTTTTTTCATGTTCACTGACGTTCCCCTCTCGATAATGGCTTTTGGAATTCATGGAGATGCATCGAAGACGTTTGTCCCACCCCCTCCTGCGTAATAAGGTATATCAACCTTTGACTGCGCCGCTCGTAATCCCGCTGATGTAGTACTTTTGGAAAAACGGGTAAGCGAACAATAAAGGGGCGATCCCGACGACGGCAAGCGCCATGCGGACGGTTTCCTGCGGCATTTTGGCAAGCAGTTCCCCGACCTGGGCCGTGCTGTTGGATTTCATCAAAAGATACTGGATATTCGTCAGCGTTTTGGTCATCAAATACTGGATATTGTACAGCTCCGGCTTGTCGATAAACAGCATGCAGTTGTACCAATCGTTCCAGTAGGACAGCGTATTAAACAGCCCGATCGTCGCCATGATGGGCAGCGAGAGCGGAACGACGATTTTGAAGAAGATTTTGAGCTCGCCCGCGCCGTCGATCGTTGCCGATTCGATGACCGACTCCGGAATGCTCGAAGCGAAAAAGCTTCGCATCAGCAGCACGTTAAACGCGCTCAACAGCAGGTTCGGGATGATCATCGCGAAAATCGTGTTTTTCATGTCGAACATGTTGACATAGGTAATGTACCAGGGCACCATGCCCCCGCCGAACAACATCGTAAAAAAGATATAGAAGGAAAGTGTGCGCCGAAACGGCAGATCCGGCCTCGACAGCGGATACGCAAACATCGCGGTGATCATCAGGCTGACGACCGTCCCGATGAGCGTGCTCACAATCGTGACCCCGTAAGCTTTGGCGATTTCCGAAAAATCGTTGAACAAAAACTGATAGGCCGCAAAGCTGATTGTGCTCGGAAACAAGGAATAGCCGTTTTTCAAAATGGAGTCCTCGCTCGAAATGGACACCATGAACACCAATAAAAAAGGAACCAAGGATGCGATGGTGAATCCCCAAAAAAACAGGTGGATCAAGGCAGGTCCGATGCGTTTCATTATGTTCATTTCCTCACTGTGTCTCCTCTCCCGGTCTTAGAATAAGGCATCCCGTTTGTTGATGCGTCTGACCGCCGCGTTCGCAACCAGGATGAGCACGAAGCAGACGACGGATTGGTAGAATCCCGCGGCCGTGGACATGCCGATATCGCCGGATTGAACCATAGCGCGGTACACGAAGGTATCGATCGTATTCGTTGTCGGAATAAGCGCTCCCGTGTTCATCGGCACCTGGTAGAACAAGCCGAAGTCCGACCGCAAAATGCCGCTGACCGCCAGCAGCGTCATCGTGGTGATGACGGGCAAAATGAGCGGGATGGTGATCCGGGTCATCTGCTTCCACTTGCTTGCGCCGTCGATCGTGGCCGCTTCGTAATATTCCTTGTCGATGCCGATGATGGAAGCGAAGTAGATGATCGACAAATAGCCGACGTTTTTCCATGCATTGACGATGACCAGGATGTACGGCCAGTATTTCGGTTCCCCGTACCAGGAGACGGCTTCCGCCCCGAACCATTTGATCAGCAGCCGGTTGACGAGACCGCTGTCCACGTTCAGGAAGCTGTATACCAGGTAGGCCACGACGACCATCGAAATGATATGGGGCAGCAAAAACGTGCTTTGGTAAAATCGGCTGATCACCTTATCCTTGATCTCGTTGATCAGCAGCGCGACAAAAACCGACAAAACCAAATTCAGCACGATAAAAACGAAGTTGTACAGAAAGGTATTCCGCGTGATGACGTACGCGTTTTCCGAATTGAACAGGAATTTGAAGTTATCGAGTCCCGCCCACTCGCTTCCCCAGATGCCGTCGACGTAATTGTAGTTTTTGAACGCAAGGATCACGCCGTACATCGGGATATAGTTGTTGATGAACAAATATACGACCCCGGGCAGCGTCATCAACAGCAGCCACTTATACTTTTTTAAGCTTCTTCGCAGATATGACGTATTCCTCATGTTCCAGCCCCTTCGCAGCATGTCATGTAAACCTTTTCATCCACATTTTATCTTGCGGTTCGTCCGGTTTACCACCATCTTCGTGACTTTCTGATGCCACGATCATGACTTCTTCCGAACATGCCCGGCGAGTTGGCCAGAAGTTATTGACAGCCTTCGCCGTACTCTATATGCTAGGGGTCATAATAACGCTTTCATTATATTTCATCCGAGGGAGGTATTTCGATTCATGGGCAGCAACGGAATTCAGCGGGTATTTATTTTGGGGATGGACGGGGCCGGAAACTTCATTCAAAACACCGAAACCCCGATCATTGACGCATTTTTGAAAAAAGGGGCGTACACCTACATGGCGCAGGCGCAATCGCCGACGATCAGCGCGGAATGCTGGGGTTCGATCCTTCACGGAGTAACGCCGGAAAAACATCAATTAAATAATGAAGTGGCCGCGACGGCTACGTTCCCTGCCGATTCCCCGTACCCTTCCATCTTCCGTTTGGCGCGGGAAGCGTGGCCCGAAGCGAAGCTGGCCGCCTTCTCCAGCTGGAGACCGATCAACAGCGGAATTATTGAGGAAAATCTAGGGATACATAAGGAATCGCTGCCGGATGCGGAACTTGTCGGCGCCATCGAATCCTACCTGGAACAAAACCGCGACGTGAAGCTGTTGTTCATGCAGCTCGACGAGCCGGATGCGGCAGGGCATAAATTCGGCTACGGCCCGGACTCCAAGCTGTACTTGCAGGCGATCTCCAAAAACGACGAATTGTTCGGACGCGTGCTTGGCGCCATCGAGAGATTGGGTCTGCTGGAGGACAGCCTCATCATACTCCTTACCGACCATGGCGGCGGCGGAGACAACAAGTACAGCCATGGCAGCGACCATCCGATGGATAAAAACGTGTTCTGGGGCTGCGTGGCACCCGGGGTTGAACCCGGCACGGAAGTATCGGGCTTGTATATCGTGGATACGGCTGCCGTGGCTGCGCATGCGCTGGGTCTCAAACGTCCGGAGAGCTGGGATGCCAAACTCCCTTCTTTCCTTCAATGAATAAGGACGGGAATCCGGCATGAGAAAATCACTTCATTTTAATTCGGACGGCAAATTTAAGATCGTTCAGTTTACAGATACGGAATTTTCGCGGGCAAGCGAAGAAGAAACGCGGATGAAGGCAATGATGGAAAGAATCGTGGAAGCGGAGAAGCCTGATCTGGTGGTTTATACCGGGGATGTGATCGCAAGCGGCGGAAGTCCGGATCCGGTACAGGCGTTCAAAGACGCCGTGTCCGTGCCTGAAGAGATGCAGGTGCCGTGGGCCGCCGTGTTCGGGAACCATGATTCCGAGGCGCCGAACATCACGCGCGAACAGCTGCACAACCTTCAGCTCGCCCATCGTTACTGCTACGCGCAGCCCGATCCGCCGAATGTCCAGGGAACCGGAAATTACGTGCTCGAAATTTTGGGGAGAGACCATCAGGCCGCGGCTGCGCTGTATTTTCTCGATTCGGGGAGTTACTCGCCGCTGGAACACCTGCGGTTAGGTTTTTACGATTGGATCCGCAGAAGCCAGATCGCCTGGTATACGGAAACCTCTTACCGGTTGACCGTCAGGAACGGAGGCTCCCCCCTCCCTTCCCTCGGCTTTTTCCATATTCCTCTTCCCGAATACAACGACGTTTGGGATTTTTCGGTATGTTATGGGCAAAAGCTCGACAAATATTGCTGCGCGCCATGGATCAACTCCGGCTTTTTTGCCGCCATGGTGGAAATGGGAGATATCATGGGGACGTTCGTCGGACATGACCACGGAAATGACTTCTGGGGAACGCTGCATGGTATCCGTCTCTGTTACGGACGCACAACCCGCAACGCTTATTTGGGTCAGCCTTTCCTGACGGGAGCGCGGGTCATTGAACTGACGGAAGGGCAGCGGAGCTTCGATACCTGGCTTCATCTTGAAGACGGTTCGCTTATACATGATCAGCCGGAACATCGGCCGGAGGGACGGGCGCTTCAGATCTGACCCTCACCAGGTTGGACCTCGTCTAAAACGTCTAAATCGAGTTCCATTACCAGACCTGGGACGGCGCCCTCGTTATCGATTTCCCCGTTCAACCGGAATCCAATGGCTTCATAAAGACTTTTGGCATGCTCGTTATCGGGATGAATGCTCAGATAGATGGTCTTGCAATCGTATTGCTGTTCGATATAACGAATCATGTGCAGGAGAAATCGTTTGGCGTAACCTTTTCCTTGGAAATTGCGGTCGATCATGAAGCGGTCGAGCCACGCGCTCCGCTGCTTACTGTCCGGCCATCCGTACATGGCAAATCCGATCATCGTATCGTTATCGTACAGGCCGACGGAGACGGCGTTCATCTCGTATAAGCACTCAGCCATCGAAAACGCGTTGCTCTCAATAAAACGCTGCTGTTCGGCTGAAACGGATAACGCTGCGGCATCGCTCCAGTTCTCTTTGGTAATTTCTCGGATGTGTAAACTCATGGGTATCCCTCTTTTCTTTATGTCTTGTCTATATACGAAATAGCCATGGAAAGGTGTCATCTGAACACTCCATGGCTACTTTTTGATCCATTCGTAACATTTATAAGGGCTCGGCTTTCCGGCTATGCTTTTTGCGCTTCGGCCGCATCCTTTTCCTCATACTCTTTCATCATTTCTTTTTGCTGCTCCGGCGACAACTTCGCGATCCCGAATCCGGTGAATCCCCAGATCGTTGCGAAAATGATTCCCGTCCAGCACAGCATCGCCCATGGCAAATACGAAAGCGTTGCTACGCCCAGCGTGCCCGCCATGTAAGCCCCGGCCGCCGTCCAAGGCAGGATCGGTTCGATGATCGTGGCCGAGTCTTCGATCGTCCGTCCCAGGTTTTTCGGATGCAAGCCGCGGCGGATGTAAGCTTCCCGCAGCATTTCGCCCGGCATCAGGATGGAAACCTGACCGTTGCTCGTTACCCCGATCATCGTCAACCCGGTGACGATCGTTGCTACGATGAGGGAACCCGTGGAACGAACGAATTTCAAAATTTTATCGACGATAAGCTCAAGCGATTTGGTAAGCGAAATCGTGCCCGCGAACGTGATTGCGCTGAAACAGATGAGCAGCGTTCCCATCATGGAGTTCATGCCGCCGCGGTTAAGCAGCTTCGGAATGTCGGGAATGACTTTCGCCGCATCGAAACCTTGAGCATGAACCATAGAAATGTCGAATCCGTTGAGCACGGAGCTGACGACGTCATGCAAATTGAAACCTTGGAAAATGAGCGCGTTTGCCATCGCAAATGCGGAAGACAACAGCATGACCGGAAGCGTCGGTTTTTTGCGGATCGAGCCGTACAAAACGATCAATACCGGAATCACGAGCCAGAAGTTCCAATGATAAATCGTGCTGAGCGTATCCATGATCGTGCCGACTTTCTCGGGAATTGCGACCCCTTCGCCGTTCGTGTTCAGGCCCGTAATGACATAGACGATCCCGGCGACGACAAACGATGGCAGCGTCGTATACAAAAGGTGGCCGATATGCTCGTACAGGTTCACTCCCGTGGACAAAGACGCGATATTCGTCGTATCCGACAGCGGAGACAGCTTGTCCCCGAAGTACGCACCGGCCACGACGGCGCCGGCTACGGCAGCCAGGTTGGCATCGAGTCCTGCGCCGACGCCCATAAACGCTACCCCGATCGTGCCCGCCGATCCCCAGGACGTCCCGGTACAGATGGAAACGACGGAGGTCACAAGAAATGCGGTAATCAGCAAAAATTGCGGGTTAATGATTTTCAGTCCGTAATAAATCATCATCGGGATCGTGCCGCCGACCATCCACGCGCCGATCATCAGACCGACGCAGATCAGGATGAGGATCGCCGGCATCGTTTTGGCGATTTTTTGCGAAATGGATTCCAAAATATCGTTGTAGCTGTATCCAAGCTTGATCGCGATGATGCCCGCGACGACCGTTGACGCGATGATCAGCGGCTCGGGCGGCAGCTCGAACATGACGTATCCCAAGCAAAGCAGCAAAACCATGGTGATGATCGGAAGCAAGGCCAGGAATAATGTCGGTTTCTTGATGGTTTTTACTTGTTTCGGCTCAGCCATTTTGTATTCCCCCTGGGTGTGATAAAAATCTGGTTAGTTTTTGCTTAAAGGATAATGTGCCGCCATGCGCTCCAGCGCTTCGCGAAGAAGCGGCCTTGGAGCCGCAACGTTGATGCGCACAAAACCTTCCCCGGCCTGCCCGAAGGATGTTCCGAAGCTGACGCTAACCCTGCTTTGTTCCTCTATCCACTTCACTAAATCGCTTTCATTCCGGATGCATGCCGTACAGTCGACCCACAACAAATACGTGCCTTCCGGTTTCATCACTTTCAACTCCGGCATATGCTCGGCCATAAACGACTCCGTAAACGAAATATTGTCGGTAATATATGCGCGAAGCTCCTGCAGCCAGTCATCGCATGCCGTGTACGCCGTCTCCAAAGCCGGTACCGCAAAAAACGTCGGATTGTGCATTCCGGCTTGCTGCAATCCATCCTTAAACCGTTCCCGCAGCCCGTCATTCGGAATGACGATGTTGGCGATTTCAAGGCTGGCGAGGTTGAAGGTTTTCCCCGGCGAAGTGCAGATGATCGAACGGTCCGCGATCTCCTCCGATAATTTGGCGATGATCGTATGCTCATGGCCTTCGTGGATAAAATCCGCATGAATATCGTCCGACACGATCAGCGCGTCGTATGTGATGCAAAGTTCTGCAAGGCGTTCAAGCTCTTTCCGCGTCCATACCCGGCCCGTCGGATTATGCGGCGACACCAGAAGCACCATTTTTACTCCTTGCTGCATTTGCCGTTCCATATCCTCAAAGTCGATTTCATACCGGCCGTCGACCAGACGAAGCGGGCTTTCCGCAAGCTTTCTGCCGTTGATCGCAACCGCTTTCGCAATCGGCTGATAAGCCGGCGTATGGATCAAAATCCGGTCGTCTTCGTTCGTAAACCTCTGGATCAGGATCGACACCGCCTGGACGATGCGGGGACTGAACACGATCCATTCCTGCGGAACCTGCCAGCCGTAAGCTTTGTCCAGCCAATGCTGCACAGCCTCAAAGTAAGGCGGAAACGGATCCGTATATCCATAAATGCCGTGCCGCGCCGATTCGACCATTTGCTCGACCACCTTCGGCGGCGCCTGCAAATCCATATCCGCTACGGAAAGCGCAATCATATCTTCGCCGTGCGCCTGGGCCATTCCGTCCCATTTGGCGCTGTTCGTTCCGAATCTGCTGATGATTCGATCAAAATCGTATGTCATGCTGTCACCTTCTATTTCAATTTTTGCAAATACCGGTAAACCGTCGGCTCCGAGATCGATAAAGACGCCGCGACTTGCGAAACGCCGCCTTTTAGAAGAAATACGCCTTGGTCGTTCAATTCCTTGACGATTTCGATTTTCTCCTTGGAAGACAGGCGGTCGATCGGAATCGTAATTTTGCCGAGCACGTTCGATATCATATGCTGCAGCAAATCGTCTGCATTGCCCTGCAAATATTCCTTCGATTGCTGCTTGTCCTCCTGGGGAGAATCGATGGCAGCCGGAGGAACCAGCGAACCGCCCTGCAGCACATGCTGCACCCATTCCGCGGCCACCTCCATATGGGTGACGTCGATGTTCAAGCACATCAGGCCAACCAAGGTGCCGCTGTCGTTTTTAATGAAATATGTCGATGACCTGAAGCTTTGCCCCAGCTTGCCGGAAGCTTTGTAATTCGCGATGAATTGCTGCTCGTGGTAGGCTTCGGTTTTAAGCAGCTTCAACACCAGGTCGGTAGAGGCGTCTCCGACTTTCCGCCCGGTAATGTGGCCGTTTTCGATAAAAATAATGGACCGTTCCAAGTCGCTGATATCATGGATGACGACTTCGCATTTCGGGCCGACGATGGCGGCGATAAATGAAGCGATGGGAAAAAACTTCTCAAGGTACTGCCGATTTTCGCTCATGGATCGATTCCGTTCCTTTCTTCCAGCGTTGAAAGATGTGTTTGCATTTAAATTATCGTTATAATAAATTATTATCTTGATAAGATTATATTATATTCATAAAACGGTTTCAATCCCTAAAATGCGAAAAGAAAAAACTCCGCGCGGTTGGCGGAGTTTTTCTGATTGATTAGGCTGATGAGCGGGAAAATAGCCCCCTTTAAATGGCAGCATTTTCGGTCGCATCGCGGTTTTTCGGATCCGTGGCGAACGTTCTGATCCACCGGAAACGGTTCACCTTCACCAAGGCAACGAAGCATTTGAGAATTTGGTCGCATTTAAGGCAAATGAACGTGATCAGCGGCGACAGCTCGAAGACGAAGGCGCAAAGCGCTGAAGCGGGCAGCACGATCAGCCACATGAATATAAAATCGTTGTACAGCACAAATTTTGTATCTCCCCCGCTCCGGACGATGCCGGTGAGTGCAGGCATTTGGTACGCGGTGCCGACGACCGTAATCGACAATACCGTCATGAAGTGGACCGCAAGCACCTTGGCGTCGCTGGAAATCGCGTACAAATCCATCACGTAATCTTTCGTAACGAAAAGCACGAGCCCCGTCGCAAGTCCGATGAATAGGTATAATAGCTGGAGCGTTTTGCTGTACGTTTTGATTTTGGAGACATGCCCTTCTCCGATCGTCTTGCCGATCACGACCGCCGTTGCGCTGGCCGAAGCGTACGTAATGACCGTCACGAGCTGGAATACGGTGGTGGCCACGCTGTTGGCCGCAATCGCCGCTTCCCCCATGTGCCCTAAAATGGCGGACTGGGCCCCCATCGCGCAAGCCCACAGCAAATTCGCCATCAAGATCGGTGAACCGATGCGCAAATACTGGCCGAACAACGGCTTGTCGATCTGGAAAAAATCCTTCAATCGAAGCATCAGCCTGCGATCGAAACGTTTGATGAAAATGACGACGATGACGGTTTCAATGATTCTGGCTGCCAGCGTGGCCGTCGCCGAGCCGCTAACCCCCATGCGCGGAAACCCGAAATGCCCGTAGATCAGCACGTAATTCAAACATACGTTGATGATCAGCGTGGATAAAGACACGATGAATCCGATCCGCACGATTTCGACGCTGCGAAGCGATGCGAGCAGCACATTGGTCACGGCAAAAAACACATAAGAAAAACAAATGATTCTTAAGTAAGCCGCCCCTTCTTCAATGACGCGCGTTTCATTCGTAAAAAGCGACATGCAGCCGTGCGGAAACGCAAACACGAGGATCCACATGACAACGCTGACAAAAAGCGCGATCCGCATGCCGATGCTGGCCGCTTTTTTGACGGCTTCCAGGTTTTTCGCGCCCCAGCTTCTGGCGGACAAAATGACCAGCCCCTCTGACGCGCCCATCACCAGCATTTGCAGAACGAACTGGATCTGATTCGCCAGCGCGACCCCGGACAACGCCGATTCGCTGTAGCCGCCCAGCAGCAAATTATCGGACAGGTTCACGCCGAGCGTAATGATGTTCTGCAGCGCGATCAGCAGCGTTAGCCTAAAAAAGTTTCTGTAGAACGAAGATTCCCGAACCCATAACGCCATAACATTCCTTCTTTTCCTCTGGATTTGACTTGCTTGACTGTCTAAAAGCATACCATAATCAGGCCGCAACGGCGGCTTGAAAATCCAAGCGAAAATCACAAAAAAATTCGGCAAAATTTACAGTCCTCACGGGCCGGGAAAACGCAGCAATCGATTTTCCACAAAGGTATCGGAGTCCGCCTAATCGTTGTTCTACTCGGCAGAAAATGGAAAACCTGCTCATCGGGTGATATAATGAAATACAAGCTCGAACGGATTTCGGACGGTATTTGCATAAGCATTAAGTTGACGCTGAACAACCCGCGTCCGGCAACTTGGTCGTTCGATCCGGAAAATGGGGCACAGAATGGGAAGCCGAGGTTGTCATTGACCGTAAGATCGGGAATAAAATCGATAGGAGGCGCTCGGCATGAAAGTAAAACGGATCGTCACGAATATTGAGGCAACGGATGTTGCGGAAGCCAAACGTTTTTATCAAGATATTCTCGGAATGGAACTATTGATGGATCATGGCTGGATCGCGACATACGGAACTGAGGAAACCATGAGGCCCCAAGTCAGCTTTGCTTCCGAAGGCGGGTCCGGCACCCCTGTCCCGGATCTTTCGATTGAAGTCGATGACGTCGATGAAGCCTGCCGGCGCATGCAGGAGGGCGGGTTCCGGATCGAATACGGACCGGCGGATGAACCATGGGGGGTCCGAAGATTTTATGTCCGCGATCCCTTCGGCCGGCTGTTGAATATTTTGGAGCACTGATGACCCTGCATCCGCAAACGAAAAAAGCACTCTCCCTGCATCCTTGCCGGATGCGGAGAGAGTGCTTTTTCCTATATCACGCGAGCCCCTTCGACGTTCTGACGCTAGGCAGCAGAAGTCCGCTGGTCCGTTCGACATAAATGCGGTTGCCGTACTGTGGAAGCGGAATGCCTTCGAATACGATCCGTTCCCCATCCGCTTCGGCCGGCTTCGATACCGCAATCGGCGCTTCGGCCTGCAACGATGCGAACAGCGCAATGACGTCGCCTTTTTTCACGCGCTCGATTACCACGTTCCCCGACGCTTCCAGACGAATGTCGGACGTCGGCACCTTCTCGGACATTTCCGGATAACGCTCGTCAAACAACTCGAAGCCGTAAATCCGGGTATGTCCGCTTCCTTCGATGCTCATCTGGGTAGGTTCGATGATCTGAAGCCGTACATACCGCGCCTGGACGTCCTGAGGCAAAATGCGATTGATTTCGTCGGCCCGGTTATCCGTCATTTCGTCGATGAGCGTGAAACTTTCGCCGTCTAGGCTGACCAAAATCCGGGCATGTTTCGTGTTCCAGTATTTCGACTCCCTGGCCTCCGGATGTCCGCAATTGATGATGCGATACTGCTTGATCGTCTTCGGCTCTTTCAGGTCGATCGTCAAATGCGGCCGGACCTCGGTCGAACACCATTTGCCGCTTGAGATGGTGCCGTCGATCGTTTTCGACGCATTTTCGTTTTCGTTCGCGCTGCTGGATGCGCTGGCCGTAACGCCCAATGACGATAAAGCGATGTTTTTCCGGTCGTACCCAAGCTCCGGAACAGGCTGCTCCGTTCCCGCTTGGACCGCCGTTTGCACGATCATGTCCGAAATAAACGGCTTGATGGCAAGGGTTCCCACATCCACGGCGAAGTCGAACGGTTTTTCCTCCTTCAATCGGTTCACTTTGCATTCGTCCATGGCAGCCAGCCGTTTGGAGGCCGCCTCGTTATGCTGCTCCATGCCGATCAAATCCCCGCGCCGCATGGCGTTCGCCGCGTGAATGGCATGTTGTCCCGCTTGCGCCATCAGCTTGAACGCGCGCAGGAACGGATCCAACTCTTCCACCAGATTCCGGTTGAGGCACTTCTCCCGGATCCGGTCCGCCGCTTGTTCCATGCGCTCGAACCGGGCAAGCAGCGCCGACGCAGGCCCGGAAATGTCCCGCCCGCTTTTGAAGCCTTCGCGCAAATCGGCGATGTCTTTTTTTGCGTCCCAGGACTCGTCAAAATAAAAATCCCCGCTCGCGCCGCCGTCGTCTTTCAGGTGGCAGCTGTTGGACGCGAAAATTTCCAAATCCTCCGCCACCTCGGGAGCTAGCGCTTTAAATGATGCGGAAAAGCTGCGTTCCGGATCAAAGGCGTCCGTATTCCAGTTGTGATCGGCAATGCAGAACAGCGCCTGCTTGGAAGCTTGCGCCTGGTTCATCGGATTGGCAAAAAAACCGTTGACGTTATCCAGGTCGGGGCTCAGGTTTTCGATTTTGCCCATCAAAATTTTCGAATCGCAATAGTCGTTGACCGGATAATTCCACCATACGGACAGGTTGCGGTCGGATCCGATCCGGCGTTTCGGCGCGTCATACTGCTCCTTCGAAATGTTGGACATCGTGGCCGCTCCCGTCCACATAATTTCGACGTCGTCATGCAGCGTTTCGACGAGCGGTTTGAAATACTCCGTCATGGAAGGTCCCCACGCTTCGCAATACCGGGTTCCGACGGTCAGCAAAGGCCGCACGTCGCCTTTCGGTTTCACGAATTCGCCGTCGATCCGGTTGATGAATTCCGCCTGCTGCTTGCCGTCCGCAGCCCCGACCAGATCGTCGAACAAGACGCCGAATTGACGCACGCCCAAAGCGTACAGCTGCTCCAGCTTCGCGATCGCGGACCGGAAATCATCTTCCGAAGAAAGGTCGATCGAATCCCCGGGATGGATGGTCCACACGAAATTCAAGTTGTTGGCATGTCCCGCCGCGGCAAGTTCGGCGATTTCCTTCGCTTTCTCTTCCGGATAAAGGTCCCGCCAATGCTTGCGATGATACGGGTCGTCCTTCGGCGCGTAAATATAAGAGTTCAGCTTCTGACGCCCGCCGAATTCCATCAGGTCCATCCGGTCCTCATGGCTCCATGGATAGCCGTAAAAACCTTCAATATATCCCCGGTACAAAATCTCCGGATAATCGACGATCCGGCAGGTTTTCAGGCGGCGGTTGTCCGACTGCTCCAGCATTTGCAGCAGCGTCACGACGCCGTAATGAATGCCGTCGGCGTCGCTGCCGACGACCGCGATTTGTCCGCAGCCCTCCTTTTCGCCGATGCACAGGGCATAAGCTTCTTTGCGTTCAGGGAGAACATCGGAAGCGTACTCCGTGGCTGACAGCCGGCCGGCCTGGCTTTTTTCGGCCAAAACGATTTGCGTTTGCCCGTCTTTCAGCCCGTCGGATACGGAATATGTAAATCCTTGGTCGCTTAACGCTTTTTGCAATTTAGGCAGCGTCGATTCCTTCAGCCCGGATAATACGGCGATATGCACTTCTTTCGTCAAAACCGCTTCCCCTCCCGAGGAAACGACCGATTGAGGAACGGGATACAGCTCGTACAATGGTTTCGAAACGTTGCTAGCATTTTTCGTCATGATGTGCTCCCCCAGCTTCTTATATATTCATCATATCTATTATAGCAATCTCTTTCTTGCAAACGCTACCGGTTAAACGGTAGATTTTCATCTTCATGTTCCGCCTAAAGCCCCTTGTATTGGCACCATTCACCATAATTCGGGACAAAATCCCATTTTCTTGGGACGGCTCAGCTATTTTCACGTATAATGAATGGAAGAAGATTGAAGAAGCCGAAATGGAGGACCTAAAGAATGGGATTGTTTTCTTTTATTCGCGGCCAGTTTATTGAAGTCATTGAATGGACCGACAACACCAATGAAATCGTTCATCAGTTTCCGGTATACGACAAAGCGATCAAAATGGGCGCCCAGCTCACGGTTCGCGAGTCCCAAGCCGCCATCTTCCTGAACGAGGGGCAAATCGCCGACGTTTTCGGTCCTGGCAGATACATACTCAGCACGGAGAACATGCCGGTTCTGACGGCATTAAAATCCTGGAAATACGCATTTAACTCGCCGTTTAAGGCCGACGTCTATTTTGTGAATACCCGGAACTTCACCGACCAAAAATGGGGCACCACCAACCCGATCATGATGCGCGATCCGGAATTCGGCGCCATCCGCATGCGCGGTTTCGGAAGCTATGCATTCCGCGTGCAGGATCCGGCGTTGTTTCTGAAGGAAATTTTCGGTGCCCAATCGTCTTTTACGGCCGACCAGATCGGAGGGTACCTGAAATCGGTCATCGTTTCCGGCCTTACCGACCTGATCGGCGAAGCCAAAATCCCGATCATGGATATCGCGCTTCATTACGACGAGCTGAGCGCCGCCGCCCAAACCAAGCTTGAGCCGATATTCAACGGCATGGGGCTGTCGCTCTCGGGATTTTTCATCGAAAACATCTCCCTCCCGGAAGAGGTCGAAAAGATGATCGACCGCAAGTCTTCCATGAATATTGCCGGCAATTTGGACCAATACATGAAGTTCCAGGCAGCCGAGTCGCTTCGGGAAGCGGCAAACAATCCGGACGGCGGGCTTGCCGGAACCGGCGCGGGCCTTGGTGCCGGCATGGCGATGGGCCAAATCTTCGGCCAGACGATGAACATGACTCCCGGACCCGCCGCTCCGTCTCCGTCGGCCCCGCCGGCCCCTTCCGCCGCGGAAACGTCGGAGCCTTGCGGTTCCTGCGGGCACGGGCTGAAACCGAGCGAGAAGTTTTGTCCGGAATGCGGCACGCCGAGACCCGAAAAGAAATTTTGCACGGAATGCGGCGGCGCGCTTGAACCCGGCATGAAATTTTGCCCGAATTGCGGCACGAAGGCGTAAAGGAGGACGAAGATGACGGTAGAAGCACCGATTCGTTTCCCATGTTCAGGATGCGGCGCGCAGATGGTGTTCGATGCCGAAAGCCAGCAGATGAAATGCACGTATTGCGGGCAGCTGGCGCCGATCGATCTTCCTGAAGAATATGAGGAGCCCGTCGAATACGAGCTGGATTTTTCGGACGAAAACGATGAAGACTTAAGGGACTGGGGAACGGAGCAGCAGATCATCAAATGCGAAAGCTGCGGCGCCGAGACACTGATTCCGGTTCAGCAGACGGCGCTCACATGCGCGTTTTGCGGTTCTCCCAAGGTGCTGCCCCAGGGCAGCGACGACAGCATCCGGCCCGAATCCATCATCCCCTTCCATATCACGAAGGAAAAAGCCAACGAGTTGTTCCTGAAATGGAAAAAGAAAAAGTGGTTTGTGCCGAACGCGTTCAAAAGGCAGCATACCTACTCCAACGTGACAGGAATTTACGTGCCCTTCTGGACCTTTGACGCCCAAACGCATTCCGATTACGAGGCTGAAGTCGGGACCCACCATTACCGGACCGAAACGCGGACGCGAACCGTGGACGGTAAAACGGAAACGTATGAGGAGCAGGTTCGTTATACCGTGTGGCATTCGACCAGCGGTTCGTACAGCCAATTTTTCAACGACGTGCTTATCCCTGCTTCCAGCCGCCATGACGACAGGATCATCGAACGGTTCGACGATTTCAGCCTTGAGGATCTGTTGCCGTACAAACCCGAATTTTTGAGCGGCTTCGTGGCCGAACGATATAACGTTTCCCTGCGCGACGGGTGGTCGGAGGCGAGATACCGGATCGACCAAGAGCTCGAAAGCCGGATCAAAAGCAAAATCGGCGGTGACGAAATCCGGAATTTGGAGATCGACACGGGGTATTATGACCAAACGTACAAACATATTTTGCTGCCTTTGTGGAATGCAACGTATACGTTCAAGAATAAAACTTACCATTACATGGTAAACGGCGAGACCGGCAGCGTCAGCGGCAAAGTGCCGCGCAGCGGATGGAAAATTACGTTTTTTATCCTCTTTTGCGCAGCCATTGCCGCGGGCATCATTTGGTATTTCAATCAATCTTAATCAATATAAAAAAAAGACCGGTCAGCGGGAAACATCCCGCGCCGGTCTTTTCGGTTTATGGCTTCATGCCCGTGATTTCCGCCACGATTTCGTACGAACGCAGACGGGCCTTGTGATCGTAAATGGCCGAGTTGATGATCATTTCATCCGCCTGGGTTTCGTCGAGGAACGCCTGCAGCTGGCGTTTGACCTGATCGGGATTGCCGATGATCGCGGTCGTGAGCCTGCTCATGACGATATATTTTTCCTGTTCGGTCCATAAGCCGTCCATCGATTTGACCGGAGGCGGCAGCTGTCCCGGCGTATTCCGGATCATGCTTAAAAATTGCTGCTGGAACGAAGTGGCGATAAACTCCGCTTCCTCCGTCGTATCCGCCGCGAACACATTGACGCCGACCATCGCGTGCGGCCGCTCCAAATCCTCCGATGGCTGGAACCGCTCGCGGTATTGCGTCAGCGCAGGGATCGTATATTCGGGCGAAAAATGGCTCGCGAACGAAAACGGCAATCCCAGCTTTGCGGCGAGCGCGGAACTGAATCCGCTCGAGCCGAGCAGCCAAATCGGCACCTTCTGCCCTTCCCCCGGAAATGCCCTTACGCGTTTGTATCTGGAATTCGGGTCAAAATATGCCCGCAGCTGCTCCAATTGCTCGGGGAATTCCGAGCCGTCGGCGCGCACATCGCGGCGCAGCGCCATGGCGGTTACCTGGTCGGTTCCCGGAGCTCTGCCGAGCCCGAGGTCGATCCGGCCTGGATACATCGCTTCCAGCGTGCCGAACTGTTCGGCGATGACAAGCGGCGCATGGTTGGGCAGCATAATGCCTCCCGACCCCACGCGGATCTTTTCGGTTCCGCCCGCCACATAGCCGATGACGACCGAAGTTGCGGAGCTGCCGATCCCCGGCATGTTATGATGTTCGGCCAGCCAGTAACGGTGATATCCCCAGGCTTCCGCATGCTGGGCGAGGCTCATCGTGTTTTTGAACGCCTCCGACGCCGTGCTGCCCACGGTTACCGGGGCCAGGTCCAAAACGGAGTACGTGATGTCGTTTAGCTTTTTGCTTTGAACACGTGCTGAATCCATGTTCTTCACCTCGATTCATTAATGGAGAAGCTTGCGCAATTCGTTGACTTGGTGCTGCCTTACCTTTTCGGGGGTCACGTCGTTGCCTTCCGGATCCACGATCGTGATCCCTTCAAAGGATTTGAGCACCTGCCCGCGGATTTCGCGCAAATAGTCTTCGCGAAGCACCTGCTGTTCCACGCGCTCCGCGTTCGTTAAGCCGACCTCGCGTTCTTTTTTGGCCAACTCGTTAATGCGCGCCAACGTCGGTATCATTTGCATTCCTTCTTTCTTTTCGCAGCCGGGATCCTTGGATGTCCTTTTGCATTATTATTTTTATTCGCGTATAGCTTTCTTAAATGACCATGGTATCCTGCACCCATGCCTTTAGCGATTCTAGTTTGCCCGCAAAACGTTCCGCCTTCATCTCTTCGGCCAAATCCGCTACGGTTTTTTTCTTCAGAACCGATTTCCAGGCATTTTCGGCCTCTTCCATCAGATCGGACAACAAGCAGCAGCGGTCCTCTTCCCTCAGTTCAAGCATGTCGCACAAAATCCCGCTCGAGGAATAAAGCGTCTGCTGTCCCTCGATCGCAAGATATACGTCGTAAATTCGAATCTCTTCGATCCGTTTCTTCAGCTTGAACCCGCCTTTGATTCCGGGCACGGAAGCGATCAGATCGGCGCTGACGAGCTTGCGCAGCAATTTTTGGAAATAGGTCGCCGAAACGCCAAGCTGTTGGCTGATCGCCTCTCCGGGAAGCACCGCTTTGTCCGGCAGCATATTCAGCAGTAATATGGCATAGACGGATTGCTCAACGCCCGTTTTCATGTGCATGAATAAAGTCACCTTGCCTCATCTTGTATAACATGGATATTGTTTATCCGCTTTATACATTATATACGATCCACCGTGTAAATCAACCCCGTCATCCCTGCACGACCCAAAAACCGGCACGGGGGAAACTCCCCATGCCGGTCTGTATCGCTATTTGATGTAATTACGGCTGACCAAGTCATTTGCAATGGCCTCGGTCGGAATCTCGAATTCCACGGAACCCATATATCCCGGAGCTACTTCGTATTTGTCGAAGACGATGACAAGTTTGCCGTTTTTATTGATGTAGAAGTTCTGATCCTTTTTGATCGCTTTGAATTCATCCGTCGGCAGGACATCGGAAGCGCCGTGCACCCAATAAAATTTGTCCGGATTGTCCTTCATCTGCGACTTCATCTGTTCTTTAATATTGTCGCTGATCAGCCGGATATACTGATCGTCCTTGAACAGCATCGGCAGCGTGATGAGGATCTGGTTCTTTTTGTCGATGGTGTCCAGCTTCAATTGCTCGGAAGAGGAGCCCGCGCTTTCGACGACATAACGCTCGATGGACAGGATTTCGTCCGTATCGGTTTTGATTTCGTAGCCGGCATCGACGTTCAGGTGGCCGCCGCCTTGTTTCTTCAATGCCTCGATTTCGGTTTGGAACTTGTCGAAGAGCGCTTTGTTTTCCTTCATGTATTTTTCGTTCAGCCCGCTCTCCAGCGCCTTATTGTCCAGATTCGTCACGGCGGGTACTTTGATATTCGCGCCGTAGTTTTTTTCTTCAACCACGTATTGTTTCAGCGTCAACACTTGGATGACCCGGTCCATGCCCGGGATGGCCGATAAAGCGTTCGCGACGGCGGGACTGGCATTAATCGTGACCAGGAAAAGCAGCGCCGCGGCGCAAGCGCTGGCAATCCATCGATATTTCACGCGTTTTTGCTTGTGGCTTCGCAAGGATGTATTGATGGCCCGATCCACGATCATGTCCAGCTCGTCCGGAATCGGGATGTCGTCGTACTCTTTTCGCAAATGTTCCATATGTTTGTTCATCTTTGTTTGATCTCCTTTGAGGGTTCGTCATCCATCTTGATCCGCATGACCCGGAGCGCCTGATACAGCCTCGTTTTGACCGTGTTCACGTTTTCGCCCAGCACGGCGGCCACTTCTTCGATTTTCATGTCTTCAAAATATCGCAGCACGATCACGCTTCGGTATTTCTCGGGAAGCTCTTCCAGCGTCCGTGTCAAATCGAAATTCGTATAATCGTCTTCCGCACCGGAAACATGCATTTCGATCGTTTCGTGATCCATCGTCCGTACCTTTTTGTTCCTGCGGAGAAAATCGAGCGCGGTATTGACCACGATGCGGTAAAACCAGCTTTTGACCGCTTCCGGATCCTTCAGTCCGTCGATATGGGTCATCGCTTTATAAATCGAATCCTGCACGATATCGAGCGCATCCTCTTTATTTTTCACGTAACTGTACGCGAGCCTGTACACATTTTCCTTATGCTCTTTAATGCATCGCGTCAGCAGCTTTTCCATTTTCCTGTTCAACATGTCATATTACCCTTCTCTGTTTGGTCGCTGGCGGGGAAGGACGTGATCCCCGTCCCCGCTTTACAGAAGCAAGACGTACGAAGGGGCGCAAAAAGTTTGGCGGTTGCGAAAAAAATTATTTTTTCCGCGCCAGAACGGCCTCCGTAAGCATGGAAGCGTAAAACGACGCACCGCTTCGTTTCAAATGCACGCCGTCGCGGTAGAAATAATCGTCCTTGCCTTCGCTTGCCGAATACCAGTCTACTACCGTCACGTTCCCGAATTCATTGGAAACTTCTGCAATATCCGCATTGACGGCATCCTGCCATTTCCGAGGGACGCGCGTATTCACCAGCAGGATCTGCTTGTCCTCTCCAAGCGATTGCAGCAGGGAGCGCAGTTGCTTTTTGCTAAAAGGCCCGTTGGTGCCGAGCTCGATAATGATCCGGTCCCCGAGCCGCCCCTGTTCTTTTAATCGGGCGACAACATCAGCGGCCTGGCGCATCTGCCGCCCTACTTTGCCATCCACGACGATGCCGGGAAGCTTTTTTTCCAGAAAAGGCGCCGCGTCCAGCATGACCGAATCCCCGATTGCGGTAATGCCTTGGCCGGAAGGTTGCGAAGCGCTCTCTGCCGGGTTTTCTGCCTTTTCCGGCGGCTGGAGTTCAGCAGACTGTTCTTCGTTGACTTGGGACGACGATGCATCCTGTGAAGGGCGGTCCGCAATCTGAGCGTCAACCGGGTGTTCATTTTCATTTTCGGACGCCGATTCCTCATGGGGTTGAACCTGTTCGGCCGGCGCCCCATCCGCTGCGACCAGATGCGCGGCCGGCTCGTGTGTATTCAGGGCAAAACGGCCCCAGGCCGCCGCTACCAAAACCGCCGGGACGATAACGCATAACATGACGGGACGTAAACGCCGTTTCCGGGCAAAAGACGGTTGATTTCGTTTCATATGGAATCCTCCTCTGCGCAGTGGTTCTTCGATATATTGATAGGAACATGCCGCCAGAAAAAAGCTCAAAAACAGCTGGAACAAGATGCGAAGGGCGTTGGCTCCTCCCGTATCGACCTCGGGAGTCGTTAATATAATGACGGGAAAATGCCAAATATAGAGGCTGTAAGATCGGACCCCGATCCAGCGCAAAGGCTTGCAGCCCATCGCTTGGCCGATCCGGCTTGCAGGATGCGCCAGGACCGCGATGACGGCCGCGGAAAGGGCCGCTATGCCAAGCAACCCTCCCCGGTACAGGAAATCGTCATATTCGCCCGTCCGGTAGATGAGTACCGCTAGCGCGACGAGTCCCAGAACACCGGCGATGTCCAGCATGACGCGGGCTCCTGCCGGCACTCTGTCGCTCAGCTTCCGGCTTGGCCAAATCACGGCCAGGGCAGCCCCCATCAGGAGCGCAAAAGCCCGGGTATCCGTTCCGTAATAAACCCGGCTCGGGTCCTCGCCCGGTGTGTAAATGCCGAACATAGCCAGTGCGGAAACGCCGGCCAATGCCGCAATCATGAGCGCCAGTTTGCCGCGCCGGGGAAAGATGTGCATACCTGCAATCAGCAGCAGCGGCCACGCCAGATAAAACTGCTCTTCGATGGCCAGCGACCAAAGATGCCCGATCGGCGAAGGCGGGCCGAAACTTTCGAAGTACGATACTTTATGAAAGATGAGCCACCAATTATTCGCATAAAATACGGAGGATAAAAAAGCTCCCTTTAAGCCTTGCAGTCTCCCGGGCTCGATGCATAACAGCCATAAAGCGACGAACCCCAGCATGGCAAGCATCGCAGGCAGCAGTCTGCGGGCCCTGCGGATCCAAAAATCGATGAGATTCAGCCTGCCCCGGCTTTGCCATTGCTGGATGATTTGATCCGAAATGTGATAACCCGAGATGACGAAAAAGATCCCGACGCCGATAAATCCGCCCTGCGCCCATTTGGCGTTCCAATGATAGGCCATAACGGCGATGACGGAAAATGCCCGTAATCCGTCGAGTCCGGGCATATACCGCTTGCCCTCGGGAGATCTTCGGGGCATCCAACCCCGTGGTTGTCGGTTGCTGTTCACCTTCATGTTGTCGATCATAGCCATTCATCCTAACCTTTCATTTGTTGTTCATAGACAGGACGCCGGGACATATGCGAAAAGTTGGTGGAATTAACTGGAACATCCATTAAATGATAAAAAAGGCATCCCGAACAGAGTTGCCGTCGGAATGCCTTTTGTTTTTGTAACGATTGGACGGGGGTTTGAGAAGTTACCGCTGAATTTCCGCTTTCAGAATTTCGGATACGAATTGAAGAGGAACGTAAAGCTTGTTTTGCTGAAGCACGGGCGCGGCGTTTAATGCTTTTGGAGCCGTTTTGGCGAAAAAGTACGCGTTTTGGCCCACGGTTACGCGCGTAAATTGTGCCCCTTTTCTCAGCTCGGCCGTTTTGGCGGACGGATTCCATTGGAGTTCGTATCCCAATTGCCAAGCTGCGTCACGCAAAGCCACCATCTCGATGCCGTGAGCATTTTTATATTTTGCGGTCTTTTTCAAGTCCAGTTTCCGGGCCGCTTCCGGTTTTGTTTTCAAGCCTGTTTTTCCTTTCAAGTCGAATCGAAACTCCGGCGAGCCGATATCCCCCGGCCCAATGCTGTATTTCGGGAACACGACGACCAGCTCGCCGTTTTCAATATAGAAGGTTTGCTCCTCGATCGTTCCTTTGTAATCCTCCAGGAAGTATTTATCGGGATCTTTTTTCATCTGCGCAAGAATGTCGGCATCAAGTTTCGCCTTGTAATCGTCCCCCAGCAGGTCGGAGAGCGTCACCCGCTCGGCTGCGGCAGCATTTTTCACGTTGTACGTATCGATCCGCGGCATGCTGGTTCCTCCCGTGAACCCTTCGGTAGTCACCACCAACGAAATGATGCCGGCCGGGGTTCCGGTGCCGTCAGACTTCAGGCTGTAGGTCATATACAGCTCGTACGGACGGTATTCGAGATGAGCCGATTTCGCTTTCGCGGCCGCATCTGCGGCACTTTTCTCCCAGTTCGCCAAATCTTTTTGGGCATGCGACAAAATGATGTCGTTCATTTCATCCTGATAGCGCCGGTCCAGCATCCCGGAGAGTTGGGGCACTTGGATGTGAGCCTTCAAATTCCCGTTTGCCGACTTCAATGTTTTCTCCTGTACCTTTACGCCTTTCGCTGCCGGGACTCCCGTTTTCATGTTAACCGCTGCCGGGGCAGGGGCTTGCACGGAAGCCATGGCATGGACCGGCAAACCCGCCGCGCTGATGCCTAGCATAGCCGCACATCCTGCCGCGGTTAACGCAATTTGTTTGATCGTTTTCTTTTTCATATCCTTTTGTCCTCCATCTCTCTATTCAAAGTGTCTTTTACTCGCACTCATGGGCTAGGACGAAGGAGAAGAGGCAAAAAGTTTGGAACAAAATAAAAAAAACGTCTCGCGACGTTTTCAATCTCCCCAGCGGACGGACGCGTCTCCCTTCCGATCATAGGCCTGGGCCCAATAATATCCCGGGGCCGTAATGCGTCTTGGAGCAAAACCGATCTCCCCCGACGGGGACGACACGTTTTCCGAGCTTGCGCTAAAGGAACCCGTGGCGGCAGCCGTGCCGTTGACGTATTTTCCCGCCATGTAGATGAATCTTCCGGATACTTTTGCGCCGCCGATCGCCTCCCCGGTTTTCAAATCCGCCACCTGCAGGGAAACGACCGCTTTAGAACCGTCATATTGCAGCTCCATGCCGGACACGATCAACGGTTTTAAGGAAGTATGTTCCGTTTTCGCTTTGATCGGGTCGCTTGGCGGTCCTTCGTTGCCGGAAGCGTCCACGGCCGTGATTCGATATACGTATTTCGTGTCGGGCAGCAGGCCAACGTCCCGGAAGCTGAGTTTGGTGGACACGCCAGCCAAATGCGCTGCGTCCAGCGGAAAGTTCGTGCTGGTGCCCCGGTAAATGCGGTACTCCTGAACGGCGGCGTTATCCGCGGCCGGACCATAGGCTAGGTCGATGCGCTGATAGTCGAACACGGCTGCCTTCGGCCCTCCCGAAACGGCCGTGGGCGGCTCGGTATCCGGCGGCGCCTGCCAAAAGACCGCCTCGGGTCCCCAGACGGAAGGAAGCCTCCGAAGCGAATCATAATGGTGCACGGCGATACCCCCGAAAGCCGGATTCCCTGCAAAAGCAGCGTACACCTTCTCCAGCTCCGCCTCCATATGCTGCCTTCCTTCCTCGCTAAAGCTGATCGTTTCGGGATCTCCGCCGTCGGCGATGTCTTTCGTTTCCACGCCGATCACGACGGAATACGGTTTCCCGATCTTATTGGCATACTCGATTTCGCCCCGCGCATGTTCGATGATCCCGGCCGTTCCTTCAGCCTGATCGCGATAGTCCATGATGGAGATGTAATCCAGCGTATCCTGCACATGTTCGGAAAGCGGTTTCAAATTACCCTTCCAATCTATATCCGTAGCATCCGCGGAAGTATCGAACCAGCGGGGAATGGCCGCCCCGACATGCAGGGACAGGCCCGAGGCTGTTTTACGGTCCATCAACGCTTGGAGCATATCCAAGTATTGCACCTGTACCGAAGGTTTACTGCTTTTGAAATCAGGCAAGCTGTACGGCTCGGTATCGATGTTGACCCCATCGAACCGTTCATGCTCGTCGGAGGACAAGTTGTAATTCAAGATCTGTTCGAACTCGGCTACCGCCTTCTCCCGATACCTTTCATAAGCCCCGAAATACGGAGGGGTCGTGCCGCCGGCAATCAAAGCCTGAACCCGATAACCGCGTTCATGCGCCCACCCGATAAATTGGCGGACTTCCGCGCGTTTGTCTTCCAGCATGCGAATGCCGTTATAATTGCCTACGGCCACATACCAGGTTCGGATCGGGTCTTGGCCGAACGTGTCCGTATCGGTCGACATCGCATCCAATACCGTCCTTGCGCCCGGGTTCAATATGAGCGGATAGGACTCGTTTTCCCATATCCATAATGCCCGGTCTTGGCTGTATACGTCTTGGGTTACCGTAGAAGACGCGTCTTGTTCCATTTCCGCGGAACCCCCGGCTTTGACGTATACGGTCGGGCTGAACCCGATGTTTCCGTTTACGTCTTCTGCCCTCGCTTCCAAGCTATTCACCCGGCCGGACACGGACCGGGTATCCCAAACCAGCGAATATCCCCTTAGGGACGGATTGGCATCCTCCCACTCCCCGCCATTGATCCTTACCTGAACGCGCGCGATAGCATTTTTGCCGGTAACCCCGACATCAACGGCAATTTCGCCCTCGGCTAACTCCTGCTCCCTGGGACTGATCACCTCGACCCGCGGAACGTTCGCCTGCGGATTGTCCACTCCGATTAGCAGGAACGGAGACCATACCATGTAGCGGGTTGCTACGTCCTTGCCTCTTGCCGCGAGTTCGATCGTACCGTCATGCTTCGAAAGGTCGATATCCGCATACCAGGTGCCCGCCTCCTCTCCTTCCATATGGGCGCTTGCGATCGAATCGCCGTTCATCGCGATTTCGATGTCATATACGCCGCTGTACGTTCCCGTCAAACGGGTGATTCCAGGGCCTAACGGTCCGCCGGCGCCGGGAGGGTCGATCGAAATCTGCGCAGCGGCCGTTGCCGACGAAGGGGGAATGCAGGAGAGTGCCAGAAACACCAACAAAACCAGACAAATTCCGAGTTTGGCCAACCCTTTTTTACGGGTCCGGATCGCTCCTCGTTCCTGCTCGGCTGCCATAAGTTCCTCACTCCTTTTCCCATAATGCAAACGGCGTTGAGACGGCAACTGAAGCCAGCGTGCGTGGTTGCGTTTAAGGCATTTGCCGCAGAATAAAGCGCTTACTTTTTCTTATTTTGGCCGACGCTCCGTTAGAACCGGATCCGACAAAAAAATAAGGAGCGGAACATCAAGTCCCGCACCTTTTCGCAAATACACTTAGACGTTGAATATTTCCAAAGCACGAAGCTCGGGCAAAATCCCGGACAAGCTTCCCTATAAATATTCCTGGACTAATGCTTTTACCCGGTTGATGCCTTCCCACATGTCGCCCGGCCCATCGTACACCAATGTAATCGGGCCCTCATAACCGCTGCTTCTGACCAGATCCATGCATTTCTTGAATTCCTCCTCGTCCGGTCTGCCCTGGCCATCCGTGATCGCTTTCGCATGAATGGATTCGCTTCGCGGGATCGTGGCCCCTAACTCCGCAAGCTTGCCTTCTCCGGCGAAATTGCCGAAATCCGTTGTCAATCCAAGCTCTTCGCCACAAATGTCAAGCAAGGATATGCAATTTGCCGCCGTGGAAGCCAAATCATGAAAATTCTCGGTAACGATTCGGACCTGCTTATCCGAGGCGTATCGGATCAGGCGCTTCAGCTGCGCCGCCGCCAGCCGGACGGCCTCCCCGTCGGCCGGATCCGCATCGCCCGCGATAATGCGAATCCGTTCGGCGCCAAGGGCAGAGGCGACGTCGATCCACTTTTTCATCCATTCCATATCGGCTTCCCTGCGCCGTTCGTCCGGGTTCGTGAGATCTCCGTAATCGGCCAGCAAAGTGTACAAACGGATGCCCGACCGAACGATAGATTCGCGAAGCTTATCAAGGTAAGCGGTGCTTGTCTCCGGAAGATGGAAATGGCAAAGCTCCATCGCCTGAAAACCGTTCTCGCGGAGCAAAGCAGGCAACTCCAGCAGCGAGATCGTTTGCGGCTGCTCATCCATCGCGGTGCCTTGCGTTTTAGCCTCCTCATCCCAATACGTCCAGCGGAGCGGGCCCAAATTCCGGTGCAAGCTCCAAGTCGTCAACGATAAAAACGGCATGCCTATACGCCTCCTTTATGGATGGTTTCCATCCTCTTCTTTCCGATTCAGCACGATTCCAAAATGCTTCAACAACGCTTGATGGTATTCCTCTGCCGATTGCGGTACCCATGATTCCACGCCGCCGGAACCAAAAATCCTGAACTCCTCCCCCGCTACCGTGCTCCTGCCTTCGGGGGTGCGGATAAAGACCATTGCGGATTGCGTAAAGATGGATTCGGGCGCATGTTCGCACCAATAGGAAGCCATCGCGTAATCCTGCAGCAGCTGCGGTTCCTCGGTAAACGAATACAATCGGCACCATTCCCCGTATTTCCATTCGCAAAGCATCCAGCCGAAAAACGGATCCCGATCCAAACGGTACCGTTCGTTTCCTGCCGGCTGCTCGATCCCTTCTGCCAGCAATAACGGGGTTACGGGTACGATGCCCCCGACGCCGACGTCGCATAAATACGGGCGGCCTTCCGCTTCGACCCTCAGCACATGATGCCGCCTCATCGGCGGCGGATTCGGTTCGTCGCGCCAAAACCGAGCGAAATAATGCGTCACTTTAAATCCGATCTCCTCCAGCAGCCATGCAAACAGCGCGTTGAGCTCAAAACAATACCCTCCCCGGCGGCGGGAGACGATTTTATCATGCAGATGTTCAAGCTTCAGCGACAAAGGCACGCCGTTGACGATGTCGAGGTTCTCATAGGGAACATGGTAAATATGGCATTCCTGAAGACGGGCAAGCACGGCCGCGGTCGGTTCGACCGCTCCGTCGTACCCGATCCTGTTCAAATAATCCGCCGCCCGCTTCGAAATGCCGGATACGTTATGATTCATACCGCAAACCGAACCTCCACTTTAATAAAAATATACGACCTACAATACTTTTCCATAAGTATATGACCATCTCCTCCCGGAAAGACAAAAACCAGCCGGGCAAAGATGCCCACGGCCGGTTTTATGTCATGAACCTGGTAATTCGCTTGGCTTGCTTACGACAATGCCGGATAAACAGCAAGAGCCCAAACCCCCGGCTTCAGGGAGGTTTGAGCTCTTTTTCACGTTTTGGCCTTGTTGCTGTGTCTTTCCTAATATTGCGGCTTCAGCAAGGCCGCCCGTTGGACCGGGCCCCGGATTACACCGCCGTATACCCGCCGTCCACCAACAGGCTTGTGCCTGTAATAAACGATGCGTCATCGCTTGCCAGGAACAGGACGGCTTTGGCCACTTCTTCCGGTTTGCCGAGGCGACCCATCGGGTGCAGCCCGACCAGATGCTGGGTGACCGCTTCGGTTCTGCCTTTGATCAGCGGCGTATCGATGTAGCCCGGGCACACCGCATTGACTCGAATGCCTTTGGCTGCATAATCGGCGCCCAGCGTCTGGGTGAGCAGCTTAACGCCGCCTTTGGCGGATGCGTATGCGGTGACGCCCGCTTTGCCGACGTGGCTGTGGATGGAGCCGCAGTTTACGATCGCGCCGCCATGGCCCTGCGCAAGCATTTGTTTGATCGCGTATTTGTCGCAGAGGAACACGCCGGTCAAGTTAATGTCGATCGTGCGCTGCCAGCTGTCGGAGGACAGCAGGTCGGCAGGTCCGTCCTGCGCGATGCCCGCGTTTGCGAACAGCACATCCAGCTTCCCGTATTTCTCAACCGTTTGCTCCACCATGCGAATGACGTCCTGCTCATTCGTTACGTCCGTTTTCACGAACAACGCATCAGATCCCGCTGCATTCAGTTCATCCGCCACCGCTTGACCGCGTTCCGAAAAATCGGCGATCACGACTTTTGCGCCTTCGGCGGCAAACATTCTGACGGCGGCTTCCCCGATGCCGCTTGCTCCGCCGGTAACCACGGCCACTTTATTTTCGAATTTCATTGCTCTCGCTCCCATCTTAGATTCATTTTAAAAACACATGCTCGAATTATTTTCTTACATCGCGGTAGCTCCGCCATCGATCACGAACTCGGCCCCCGTGCAATAGGAAGATTCGTCGGAAGCAAGGAACAGAACCATGTTCGATACTTCCTCGACCAAGCCGAATCGGCCCATTGGAGCCATCCGTTTGCCCAGCTCCGCTGCGGACATTTGGCTCGCCTGCGTCGCATAATCGCCCATCGCCGTATTGATGTAGGCAGGATGGATCGAGTTGACCCTCACGTTGGCCGAAGCGTATTCGACCGCGGCGTCTTTGGTCATGATCCGTACCGCCCCTTTGCTTGCGCCGTAAGCGACGTGCCCCGATGCCCCGGTCAAGCCGGCGATGGAGGAAGCATTGATGACCGAACCGCCATGTTCTTGCTTGGCCATGACCGGCATCACGTGCTTCATGCCGAGGAAAACGCCCGTCACGTTGATCGAAAGCATCCGATTCCACTCATCCAGCCCGATTTCGGCCAGCGGTTTAATGAAATAAATGCCTGCGTTATTGAACAAAATATCGATGGAACCGAACTGCTTAACCGACGCTTCAACGATCCGTTTCCAGTCGTCTTCGCTGCTGACGTCGTGTTTGAAAGCCGCGGCGCTGCCCCCGGCCTGCTCAATTTCCGACGCCGTTTGTGTTACGTTATCCAAATTGATGTCCGTGACGATCACTTTGGCGCCTTCCTGCGCAAAACGCAGCGCCGTCGTTTTCCCGATGCCTGCTCCCGCCCCGGTGATCAGTGCGACTTTTCCTTCCAATCTCATGCGATAACTCCCTTTCCGTCATGGCATTTATCAAAGCTTGTCTCCAAACGAAACCAATGAACGGCCTGAACATGCTGCAGCAATTCTCCAAAAGGATGTACCTCAGGCTTTACTTCTATGTTATCATCGATAAGGGTTCAATAAAATTTAAACATATTTAATTTGACTTAAGGCTAGCTTAAATCATATCCGGATATAAACTTACAAGGATCGGGTTGAAACATGCATATTGAAAAACTGGAGTATTTGGTCGAGGTCGCGAAAACCGGCTCCATCTCGAAAGCCGCCCAGAATCTTCACGTCACCATTTCGGCAGTCAGCCAGTCGATATCGAGCCTTGAAGAGGAATGGGGGGTTGCCGTTCTGAAACGGCAGCGCACGGGAGCCGTCCCCACCGCCGAAGGAGCCGTCATTATTAAAAAAGCGACCGAGCTGCTGCAGAAATACGACGAATTGAAGGAAGCCGCCCAAGGGTATTCCGAGCTGGTCCAAGGACGGCTGCGAATCGCAACGATTCCCGGCCCCATGCTGCTGCTCGAGCAAGCGGTGCTGGATTTCAAGCGAAAATATCCGAAGGTCAAAATCGAGATCGTCGAACAAGGTTCGCAGGATATTATCGACGACGTTTTGAACGACAAAACCGACCTGGGCTTCATCATTCTTTACAAAAACCGGCTGATTGAACATTTGGGGCTCGATTACGACCCGCTGCTCAAAGTCAAAATGGTTGCCGCCACCAGCATCCATTCGCCGCTCGCTTTCCAGAAAACAATTACGCCGGAAGAGCTTAAACGGCAGAACGTTGTGCTGTATAATGATGATTATGTGAAATGGTTTATGGATGATTTTCAGAAAAAATACGGGCCGGCCGATATCGTATACACCACGAACAACCGCGCATTGATCAGCCGCGCGTGCCTCACCCATTCGGCGGTTACGGTCGGGCTTAACTATTCGTTCATTTCCGAACCGATCTCCGACACCGTCATCCTGGATTTTGATTTCCCCCAGCAAAGTCCGGTATTCCTGGGAGTCATTCAGCGGAAGGAACATCATATTTCCGCGATTTCACGGCATTTTTTAGACCGTATCAAACATGATATTTCCGGTTTGCAAAACATGCTGTAAGCCGGAAGTGGCGTTAAAGCAGGAGGACAACGACGCAATGAACTTTTCTTCCCTCATTCTAGGATTGATCTTGTTTCTGAATTTTATTTTCGCTTTGGTCGTCGTGTTTAAGGAGCGCCGCGACCCTGGAGCGACTTGGGCTTGGCTGCTGGTGCTGTCGTTCATCCCGATTGCCGGCTTTTTGCTGTACCTGCTCTTCGCCCAAAACTTCAGGCATGTCCGCTTGTTCCATTGGGACGACCTGAAGAAAATCGGCGTCAAAGAGATTATTTTGGAACAGCTGGAACGCATTCAGATGGGCAACTTCCGTTTCTACAACGAATCGGCCAGCAAATACAGGGATCTCATCTACATGTATTTGAAAAACAACCACTCGATGTTTACCGAAGAAAACGCAGTGGACATCATTACCGACGGACAGGAGAAATTCGATAAGCTGTTCAAAGACATTCACGGGGCAAAAGATTATATCCATATCCAGTATTACATCATCCAAAACGACGTCCTCGGCAAAAAATTGATCAACCTCCTCACGCAAAAAGCACGTGAAGGCGTGAAGGTCAGAGTGCTTTATGACCAGCTGGGCTCGAGAAAGCTGACAAAAAGGTTTTTTCGCGAATTCCGGGCCGCCGGAGGGCTTGCCGAAGCGTTTTTCCCTTCGCGGCTGCGCTTGATCAACTTCCGTTTGAATTACCGCAACCACCGCAAGCTCGTCATCATTGACGGCGAAATCGGTTATGTGGGCGGGTTCAACGTGGGGGACGAATATTTGGGGCTGAATTCGAAGTTCGGCTATTGGCGGGACACCCACTTGCGGATCATCGGATCGGCGGTTTATGCGCTGCAGATTCGGTTTATTTTGGACTGGAACCAAGCCTCGCACCATCACGCCATTACATACTCGCCGAACCTGTTCCCGGAGGTGGCTCCCTGCGGCCGGATCGGCATGCAGATTGTCACGAGCGGACCGGATTCGGAGCTTGAACATATCAAAAACGGATACATAAAAATGATTTCCTCCGCGAAAAAAACGATTCACATCCAGACTCCTTATTTCATTCCGGATGCAAGCGTGCTGGATTCGCTGCGGATTGCCGTCCTGTCGGGCGTTGAAGTCAAAATCATGATTCCGGACAAGCCGGACCATATTTTCGTGTACTGGGCCACATATTCGTATATCGGGGAGCTATTGAAGGTAGGCGCTACCGTTTATCTGTACAATAACGGTTTCATTCATTCCAAAACGATCGTCATCGACGAAGAAATCGCTTCGGTGGGAACGGCCAATATCGATTTTCGCAGCTTTAAGCTGAATTTCGAAGTCAATGCCTTTTTGTATGATGACCGGATTTCGAAAAAATTGACGGAGATGTTCGAAGAGGATTTGCGCGTATCCCGGCAGTTGACGCTTCAGGAATACCAACAGCGCCCGAGATGGATTCGGATCAAGGAAGGCATATCGCGGCTGCTGTCGCCGATTCTGTAAGAAAAAAAAGAGCGGTCCCATGCGGGACGCTCTTTTTTTATAATGATTTATTTCATCTCTATGGACTCATTGATCTTCGCCCAGGCAGGCTGGCCGATCAGCCCCAAGCGCCAGAAAGCGACGCCTTTCAGGTCATACCGTTTGGCCAGGCCGATCTTGGTGTTGACGGTACCTGCGTTTTCGCTGCCGAACGAGATCCCGAGAATAAGCTTGTCTTTGCTGGTTTCCTTCAACGCCAGGCGGATGGCCTCGTCGACCTGCTTCAATGGTTCGGGGCCTTTTTCCTGTTCAAACGCATAAGCCATAATCACCAAATCGTCCGCCAGACCCGATAACGATTTGTAATCATAACCTGCATAGGAACTGTTCAGCGGATGAAGGATAAGCGTCAATTTCAGGCCAGCCGCGCGGGCTTTGGCGGAAAGCTTTTTCACGAATGCGTTGTATTCCGCTTTCACCTTGTTTTTGTCGCCGGTCAAACCAAGCCCTTCCAGATCGAGCGCAATGCCTTTAAACCCTTTTCCCGAGGCCGCTTCCACGATCTGCGAGGTGGTTGTCTCCTGAAGCGCCTGATCTTCCAGGTTTTTCGTCAATTCGCCGCTGGAATCCACGGAGTACACCATCAAATACGGCGACGTTCCTTGCTGCGCGGCATCTTGAAGGATCGATTCCGGCGTGACTTCGCCCGCAGCCTGCGGCCATTTATACTCCTTGCCCTCCATCGTGAATTGTCCGGAAGGATCGATCCGGCTCCAGCCGAAAGCAACCGAATCGAACGACGGGACGTATGCCCGTTCATCGAAAGAAGATAGCGCGTAAAAGCCTAGCGTATACATGTCTTCCTTAGGCGACGTGATCGAAACGGTTTGCGTTTTCTGATCCCAGGCGACCCCGGCCCCGAACTGCTGGCTAAAAAAGCTGAGCGGAATCATCGTGCTGCTGCGGATCGTTTGCGGGGCGTTGGCAAGAGCTACCGATTTCCCGTCGACCAAAGCTTGTTTGCTGCCGATGGTCAACACAACCTGTTTGGAGACCCCGTCCTCTTTTTTCGTAGCCGTGATTTTTTGTTCCTTCTGGTTCCAAGTCACTTGAATGCCAAGCGCTTCGGAGATGGCCCGGAACGGCACCATGGTCGTTCCCTTCAACACGGTCGGCTCCACCGGAAAAGACAGCGGGTATCCGTCGAGCATGATGCTGACCTTGCCTGCCGCCTTGGCCGCATCCGCGGGAATCGCGGAGAAAGAGCCTGCAAGCAAAACGGAGCTTAAAAGAATTTTCCCAATGATCTTCATATTCGGTTCTCCCATGATCTGAAATATAGTTTTGTTTGATTTAATAGAATGCTAGATTCACTATACCATGATCCGGAATACCATTTCCACCCAAAACAGGCAAAGCAGGGTTGTTCTCTGTTGCTTCCGTGATTCAGGGACATTCGCGGAGCCGCTGCATACAATACCCAGTAAATGCCCAATTTACATCGAAGGACGTGAAAATTTTAGCATGATCTCTTATATGGATTTTACATCCCCCTCGGCGCAGTTCTCCTATGATCTGAAAAACAATACATTTTTTCAAAAGGACGCCCGCAATTTCATAAACATGCTTTCGGTCAACCAGTTGAATACCCTGGGAAACGTATCGCTGCTCGATATTTATTTGAGCAAATCAAATGTGGTCGAACCCCATATCCACCAAAACGCCTCTGAACTGGTCTACCTGATTTCAGGCGCAGCCGTCGTCTCCCTGATCAATCCGTTTACGAAGAAACTGATCAACATACCGATAACTCCCGGGCAAGTCGCCAATGTGCCCCAGGGCTGGTGGCATTACGAAATCGCGACGGCGGACAACACGCACATTTTAGCCATTTTTGACGCCCCGGTTCCCGAATTTATCGGAGGGTCCGATCTGCTTCGGCTTACCCCGGCCGAAATTTTTGCCCACACGTACTGCTTGAACGAAGAACAGGTCAAAGCGACGCTGGCCCCGATCCAAGATACGGTGTTCATCGGGCCTCCCAACAACTGCACGCGCAGCCTCCCCCAACGTCAGGTAATCGGGAACCGGGGAATCATCAGCGGACATAGCATGGAATAGTTTAGAAGGATAGCATAAACCTATTGCTAGATTCAACGGACGAATGCTCTGAAGGATCGGTGCCCAAACGATGAAAAACCCCGCAGCCGTGGCTTTGGGGTTTTTGCGCTTATTTAGTCGTGTTTTACCGGAACCCGTTTCATAAACAGGCCGATCACGAAGCCGACCAGAGCGATGATCATGCCGAACTTAAAGGCATGCGATACGCCGGCCGTCAACGCTTCGATCGGATTCCCGCCCGGATGGGTTGTATAATAGCTCTCCTGCCCGGCCGACATGATGCTGACGGCAACCGCCGTGCCGATGGCCCCCGCCACCTGCTGAAGAGTGTTCATGATCGCGGTTCCGTCCGGATAATATTCACGCGGCAGCTGGTTCAAGCCGTTTGTCTGCGCGGGCATCATGATCATTGAAATGCCGATCATCAAGCAGGAATGCAGCACGATGATGAGGAAAGCGGCGGAAGCGGCCGTTACGCCCGAGAAAAACCACAGAGCCGCGGCTGCTACGATAAAACCAGGGAAAACAAGCCACTTCGGACCGTATTTGTCGAACAAACGCCCCATGAGGGGAGACATCAAGCCGTTCACGATTCCCCCGGGAAGCATTATGAGTCCGGCGTAAAACGCCGATTTTCCAAAACCGCCCTGCAGGAACAGCGGCAGCACCAGCATCGACGACAAAATGATCATCATGCTGATAAAGACCATGACGACGCCGACCGAAAACATCGGGTATTTGAATGCCCGCAGGTTGATCATCGGCTGCTTCATCCGCAATTGATGCCAACCGAACAAGACCAGTGCCGCGATACCGATGATCAGGGACGCGACCACCTTCGGGCTCGTCCAGCCTCCGCCTTCTCCGGCGCTGCTGAAGCCGAACACGATGCCGCCGAAGCCGATCGTCGATAAAATGATCGACAACAGATCGATTTTCGGTTTGGTGATGGTCGATACGTTTTGCATGAACAGGATACCGCAAACCAGCGCCAACACGAGAAAAGGCAAAGACAGCCAGAAAATCCAGTGCCAGCTGAGGTTTTCGATCAACAGACCCGCGATCGTCGGGCCGACCGCAGGGGCGAACATGATCACGAGGCCGATGATGCCCATGGCGGCGCCCCGTTTTTCAGCCGGGAAAATAACCAAAATCGTGTTGAACATCAGCGGGAGCATGATGCCCGTCCCCATGGCCTGAACGACGCGAGCGACCAGCAGCACTTCAAAACTCGGCGCCAGCGCCGCAATCAAACAACCGGCGATCGAAAAGATCAGCGCGGTAATAAATAATTGTCTCGTCGTAAACCATTGCAGCAAAAGGCCGGATACCGGCACTAAAATGCCCAGCGTCAGCAAATACCCTGTAGTGAGCCATTGCGCCGTCGGCGGCGAAATGTGCAGCACCTGCATCAAATCGTTTAATGCGACGTTTAATGCCGTCTCGCTGAACATCCCGATAAATCCGCTGATAAGCAGCGCGACCATGATCGGGATGACTTTGAATCGTTTGTCCGAGCTTGCTGCCGTTTGTGTATTTTGCATGGCTGCTTCCACAATCCCTAACCTCCATATGTCTGATTTCTATCTCTATTTATCTCAATCTTCTATTTTATGTCTTTCGCTTCTTGGGGGCGATTGATCCGACCGGCTGAGGTCCAGCAGGCGTTCCACCAGTATCCCCATATACTTGGATGCCGCATGGATCGGTCCGGTATCCTGCTTTGTCATGGCAATGATCAGCGAACCTTCCATCATGGACAAGACGACCGTGGCCGTCTCGGCGGCACGATCCGCATCAAGGCCCGCCGATTGCAGCCGCTGGGACAACATCCCGTGCCACTCATCGATTGTGTTCTGACAAGCTTCCCTAAGCGATACGCTGATGGAACACGTTTCCACTGCATTCCAGAAGCTGAGAGGGGCAAAACCCTCAAAATTCGATTTTTCGGCCTCCTCGGCCATCATTTCGATATGGTATTGGATCGCTTGGGCCGGATGTTCGAATCGTTCGAAAGCCTCCTGCCATTTGCCGGAAACCATTCGCTTAATCTGTTCGATGCATTCCCGCGCAAGCTCTTCTTTCCCTTCCGGAAAATAATAATAGAGCGAGCCTTTGGGGCATTGGCTTTCCTTAATGATTTGGTTCAATCCCGTTCCATGATATCCCTGCGCAGAGAACAGTCTGGTAGCTGTTTTCACGATGGCTTCACGCGAGTTTGCTTTGCCTGCCATGGAAGCGAGGCCTCCTTTCTTCAAAATTATAACGAACGGTCTACATATTATAAGGGATAGAAGGCCTTGATTGTCAACGATTTTCTTTTGCAGAAAATTTTCCGGAGGTTTGCCGGCCGCGTGCTGCCAATAAAAAACGGCTGCCTGCCCATTCGGTGGACAAACAGCCGCTTCATGAATTCATTTGCCATCTCTTTTAATCGAGCGGGCGCTTGCCGGCATCCATGCCGGAACCGGAAACGGTCATGACCGGCTTCACGGTCAGATCGCTATGTACGCGGATTTGGCAGGAAAGCCGCACGTTCGGCTCGTGGATTCCTTTGGTTGCGAGGATCGCTGCCTCCGCTTCGCCCATGGCGCCGGCGTCTCCTTCAAGGATCTCTACGCGGCAGGTCGTGCATCTCGCATTGCCTCCGCAGCGGTGCAGAATGTCGACGCCGTGATCCTCCAGAGCGAGTACCAGCTTTTGTCCGTCCGCCGCTTCAATGGTTCCTTTTCCTTCGACTTGAATCGTTGGCATGTGGAATCGCTTCCTTTCTTTCGTTAGATATTAAGCATCATCCCGAAGGGAATGATACACGAGTCTCTATTATTGCTTGACGGAAGGTATTTTTCAAGTGATGTCAATAAATCAGCTATCGATCCGGTTGTCGACATTCCGGACGGACCCGCGTTGAACCAGTTCAATGCCCAGCTTATAGGTCGCGTTGACCTCTTCCCCGTTAAGCATTTGAAACAGCAAATGCGCCGCTAAGGAACCGGCCTCGTGTTTGGGCTGGCGAATCGTCGTTAGCGGCGGATTCATGTAACCAGCCTGCTCGATGTCGTCGAAGCCGATGATCGAAATGTTGCCGGGAATCGAATACCCGCCTTCCTTCAATGCCGCCAGGCCGCCGATGGCCATTTCGTCGTTCCCGTAAAAAATCGCCGATGGCAATTCGCCCTGCATCATCATCGTCTTGGTGGCGCGATATCCTCCATCCCGCACAAAACCGCCGGTCAGGCGCCACTTCGTCTTCTCGCTTAAATCTCTCTCTTTTAATGCTCGGAGATATCCTTTATAACGTTGGCCATTGTCATACGAGTTTTGCGGGCCGCTGACATAAGCAATGGTTCGATGTCCCAAATCCAGCAAATGGCGCGTGGCGATATAACCGCCTTGTTCGCCGTCCACCAACACGTTCGCCAACCCGTCGCCCGTAAGCTCCCGGTCCATCACGACGATCGGAAAACGTTCCGATGCCGACTCCAGCAAAATTTCGTTCGGAATATTCTGCGCCAATACGATCGCCCCGTCGGCCCTTTTTTCGCGAAGAAATCGGACGGCCGTGGAGTCCTGGGCGCCGATGGAGCTGCAGGCGATCAGATCGTAACCGTTTGCAATCGCCACGTCTTGAATGCTCCGGATGAGCTCCGAATAATAAGGCCCGGAAAGATCGGTCAGGATCAGCATGATCGTGTTGGTGCGGCTCCGTTTCAAATCCATGGCAAAACCGTTTTTGCGGTAGTTCAGCTGCCGGGCTGCCTCAAGGACTTTCTCCTTCGTCTCTTTGCTTACTTTCGGGTCCCCGTTTAATGCATACGAAGCCGTCGAAAGCGCAACCCCCGCCAGCTTCGCCACGTCTTTTATGGTCGCCATTCGACCTCCTCCTTCCCAAATGACTTCGTTATGTATAGATTATGTGATTCATAAAAATGATGCAAAAAAACGCCTACATCCAGGGTTAATGATACCGGACTTAAGCGGTTTTTACAATGAAGTCGGGTTTCCCGACGAATCGCCCGCTCATGACAACAAACCCCGCCGATGCGGCGGGGTTGTCTCTGTCGATTGCAACTTAAAACATGAGATCCTTGGCGTATTGTTCTCCTTCAAGCAAATCGTATTCGACCAAGCGGTAATCGTTTAAGAGCGACCGCTGATCGGGGGTGAGCTGCGATATGATTCCCGAAACGCCGATCAGCACGTTTTTATTGAGCCCAGGTATTTCGGATTGCACCTTTTCGAGCAGTTTGTAATACGGAGGCAGCGCCTGTCCGCTCAGCTTGAACAACGTCGGTCCGATAAACGAAGGGCTGATGGTGCCGACGGAGCTTTTTCCGATATCGAAATTGGCCATATACAAAAGCTTCGTCTCATGCTTCAGCCGCGGATTTTGGTCCCAGCCTGCCTGGGCATAAATTCCGGAAGACAATGCCGGCAGATGGTCGCCCCAAAATACGACGATCGTCGGACGTTTGATGTTCTTTAATTCGCCGCTTAAATAGGCAACGGCTTCGTCGGTCAATTTCGTGTCGTGCACGTACGTCTCCATCTCGTCTTTATATTCCGGCTTCACGCCGCCGACCGTGATCGTGTTCTCGCCATTCAGGCCTTTCGTGAACGGAAAATGGTTTTGCATCGTCACGAGATGCAGAAAGGCAGGCTTATCCGACGATTGAAGCTGGCGAACCGCTTCCTGCATGGCATACTTATCCGTGATATAACCGTTCGGCGTAAACCGTTCCGCTTGCTGCAAATCCTTTTCGCTCGTAAAACGGTCGAAGCCAAGAATCGGATACACCCGATTTCGGTTATAAAACGTATCGTCAAACGGGTGAAGGGCTTTGGTTTCGTACCCTTTTTCTTTTAAAATGCTGACGATCGACGGAAGCGAAGACATTTTGACGATCCGCTGCTGATAAGGAATGGAGCCGTCCTTCAGAAAATACATCGACAAACCGGTTAACGCTTCGAATTCGACGTTGGCCGTATTCCCCCCGAATTCGGGAGAAAGCAAATACCCGGAAGGCGTTGCATGCTCATGCTGATGGATAAACTTCAGCGGATCTTCGCTAAAGGTATAAGTAGGCAGCCGGGTAGGGTCGAAAAAAGCCTCGTCCATGATATACAAAATGTTCGGCTGCTCCGCTGTCGGCTTCGCCGTTCCGCGATCCGGCAGGTTGCGGTATTTGGCGGCGATTTTTTCGATCGCCTCTTTGCTGTACCCTTCGGGCTTTTCCATCAGTTTCTGATTCAGATTGCCCGTAAAAGCATACACAAACCCGTTTTGCGCGTAATTCACCTTCTGGTTCCACGGAATATTTTGATAGTGCATGGAGGTTGCAAACGCGCTTTGCCCGCCGACCATTTGAATGAACCCTGCAATCATCAGGACGGATACCGCCACCATGACAAGGCGCAGAGGCAGCTGAACCTTGAGCTTGGGCAGCTTAAACGCCAAATACGCCAGCGCGGCGACGATGACGACCGCCACGATCACGGCTGCGGGTGAAATCATGCCATGCGTGATTTTGGTCATTTCCTTGGCGTTTTTAACCTGCATCAAATCCCACGGAAATAACGGTTCGCCGGTCGTGCTCAGCTTTTTATAATTGGCCACTGCCAAAATGCAGCATACCAAAAAAGCGAATAACGCGCCGGAATACACATTCGGAATGATCGCCGCAAACGTGAGCAGCACAAAAAAGAAAAACAGGCTCCCGGAAATATAAAGCCAATAAGATTGCGAAATCCAGGCCAGAACCCTTCCCAAACTCAGATTCAGGGATGCCGCCTGCATGATGAAATTCAGGACAAAACCGCCAAAGAACAGGGTGAGCAGCGTCGCTCCCAACCGCTTCGAGGGTTTAAACAATGGTTGCACTCGTATCCTCTCCTTACTTGACTCAGGCGGATATTATACTACATATTTCTTAAAAGCAGATTAAAAAAGAAAAAGACTTGCGCTTCAGATGACTGAAGGTCAGCCTTTACAAAAGGTGCTCCTTACTTTGTGTTTTGATGCATTTCAGCGAATTTGGCGGCTACTTCCGCTTCATCGCTCGGATTTGCTGCCTGGTTTCCGAATCAACGCGCGTCGACTCGATTATTTTTTGCAGCGCTTTGTTGTATGTAAAGTCATCGACCGTGCTGTTTTGCAGATAAGCCATTGTCGGAGCCGGCAGTTTTACGTAACACATCGATAATGCCCAAGCCACGGCCATTCGGACGTAATAAGCTTCGTGGCGGATCCGATCCAGGATGTGCAGCACGCGATCGATATAGGTTTCGTCGATGTAATAATTGAGCAGCATGACCACGCCAAAACGGATGTCGTATGCTTCTTCGGACCGCAAATAAGGCTGAAGAAAATCCCACACCAGCTCTTTGTTCGTTTTAGTGAATTTCAAGCCGGAGCAAAACGTATCGCATACCGACCAATTGTCGATTTTGGGGACAAACGCGGCGACATGCTTCAGCTTTTCAGCCGGTTCCGCCTTTACATGGCCTATTAAAATGCCCTGCAGCATTACCTCTTCAAAAAATTCGCCTGAAGCTTGCTGCAAATAAGACCGCCAGTCCCCGTTTGCAATCCCCTTCGCCAATTTGCGCAGCTCCGGAATACGGACGCCCAGCAAATTGGATATGCCCGGAATGAGGGATGAAGCAAATTTTTGGTATTCAGGTTCGGCCAGCTCCAGCAGCTTTGCTCGAACGACCGCCGTTTCCGTTTCCATCATGAACTTCCATCCTTACCTGTATGATATTTCCCATAAATAGATCGAGGCGACGGAACCATACGGCGAATAACGCCGCCGGTACTCGTCGAACTGCTGTTTGGACAACCCGTCAAGACCGTAGAGCTTTATCATTCCGCGCCGGATCGCCACATCCCCCCAGCTGACCACGTCAGGCCGCTGCATCGCATGAAGCAGCACCATTTCAGCCGTCCACACGCCGATGCCCGGCAGCGCCGTCAAGCGGCGGACAACTTCGGCGTCAGGGAGTTGAACAAGCTCATTCAAGTTAAACTCGCCGTTTCTAATGCTGCTGGCGATGCGATGGATGGATGCCGTTTTTTTCTCCGTCAAACCGCATGCCCTTAACTCCTCCGGAGACTCCATCGCTATAACGACAGGATCGATTCGCCCGAACCGGCGAAGCATCCTTTCCCAGATGGACTGCGCGGCTTTGACCGAAATCAGCTGGCCGACCACCGCCTGGCTTAAAGCTTGAAACAGATCCGGATTCGCGGGACGCTCCACTCTCCCCATCTTCTCCATCGCCGCGCCAAGTATGGGATCCGCGTTCTTTAGTGCTTCCGTTTCCGTCTTGCCGTATTGAAAAAACGCGGCATGTTGGCTCAACATATGCTTGTTCCCCCTCCCATCGCGGCTTTTGTTTATTAGGGTTCAAACCCCTTTTGGCTGAGGAACACTTGATCCTTCGGAAAAGTTCCGATGAACCGTTCATAGACGGTCCGGTATGCGCCGGGATCATACCATTCCTTATGCCCGATTTCCCCGTAAAGCCGCTCGATGCCCAGGCTTCTTGTCCGCTTTCCTCCGCTTCCGTCACCCATAAAATAATCGTCGATGCATATCCGGTCGACAAGGGGGCGTAATTTGGACGGAAAAGCATCCGTGCTCGGAAGTACGGGCGCAATCGTTGCTTGGGCCGGTACGCCGGCTTCCTTCAGAAGCTTCAGCGTCCTCAGCCTCGCTTCGATCGGCGGCGTTCCAGGCGTAAAATGGCGTCTGATGTCTTCCCTGTCCGTTTCCACGGTCATGCTGACCCTGACGCGATCCCCCAATCGAAGCAGCAAGTCGATATCGCGTTTCACGAGGGGACTCCGGGTCTGAACCAGCAAAAAATCCGGCGGCAGCTCCGCCATCGCTTCCAGCAAGGAACGCGTAATCCGTTCCGTCGCCTCCGCCGGTTGGTAGGGGTCGGTGCTCGAGGACATGAAAATCGTGACCGGTCCCCTCTTTTGAGCCCTGGCGAGCTCTTTCCGGAACACGTCCGCAGCGCCATGTTTGACATCCACCCACGTACCCCAAGCCTTTTCACGGAAGGTGGCTACGGGCATTCGCCGGACGTAACAATATGAACAGCCAAACGAGCAGCCCGAATACGGGTTTAACGAATGGCTGTAACCGGAAAGGAAGCCAGTCCCTTTATTCAGCATCGATTTTGGCGTTTTATATTCCAGCGAACAGGTCATGGCTTCTCCCCCCGGGTTCAATTCTCATACCTAAAGTTACCGTTTTATGTCGCATCATGGAAAATGACGCCCAAGCTGTACCTTGTGCCGGCCGTTACGGTGCCAACCCCATGCCGCAGAGAAGCCCGGTAATGTCCCCTTGCTCCTTGAACGGGACGGAAGCTCGTCGGGAAAATGACGCCGGCTCCCCGTTCCAGCTTGATCGCATGCCCACGGCTTTGCGCGCGCGGGCGCTGTTCGACCAAGAGAAACTCGCCGCCTTCATAATCGACATCCTTCCGGTTCAACGTCAGGAGCACCTGAAACGGAAAATATACCTCGCCGTACAAATCCTGATGCAGGCAATTATACCCTCCGGCTTCATATTTCAGAATGAGGGGCGTGGGACGGCGTTGGCCTGCTTCATGGCACTCCTCCAGGAAAGCGGAAAGCGTGCCGGGATACCCCGGCTCCTTGCCCAGCTGCTCCAGCCAGCGGTTGGCGGCAGCCGCCAGCGGCGGATAAAACGCCTCCCGAAGCTGCTGCAGCCGGCTGGGAAGAGGCGACTGAAAATACTTGTATTCCCCGAGCCCAAAACGGTATCTTTTCATATCGATCGTTTTTCTGTACACCTCTTCGGCAGGGTAGGACGCAATGAAGGCCTCGCATTCCTCCGGGGTCAGGACCGGCCGGAAAACGGCGAATCCCTGCTGATCCAAATCCCGGTGGAGAGCGTCCCAGTCCAAAGCCGCAACCCGTTCCGAAACCTCGTTATGCATGATGGGCAACCTCTCGAGTCCGGGAATCCGCGTACGCTTTCTCGATGGACAACAGCCGCGATTTCATCTCGAGCCCGCCGCGAAAGCCGGTTAAGGCTCCGTTTTTGCCGATGACGCGATGGCATGGGACCGACATGAGCACCGGATTGGCCCCGATCGCCGAACCAACGGCCCGAACCGCGGCCGGCTTGCCGATCGCTTCCGCAATGTCCGAATAGGAGCGCGTCTCCCCGTAGGGAATGGAGCGCAGCGCCTCCCAAACCGAACGCTGGAACGGGGTGCCGACCAGGTCGCAGGGAATCGTGAAGCGCACCAGCTTGCCTTCGATGTAATCCGCCAATTCGCTAACATAAGGCGACAGCGCCTTATCGTCCCGGATCAGCTTCGCCGGGCGCATATGTTTTCCCACCCATTCTTCCATTTCCTCATACGGCTTGTTAGCCGAACCTACGTAGCAAAGGCCGCGGGAAGTCGCTGCGAGATGCAGCGTCCAGCCTCCGTGTTCCAATACCGACCAATAAACAGGCCCTATCACTTCATTTTTCATCGAATGCGCCTCCTTGGGTCCATATCCCCGTTTCCATCATCCGTTTTCGATATTCGTAGGGGGTCATGCCGAATGTTCGTTTGAATAGCGAGATGAAATAGGACGGATTCGGAAGCCCGACGCTGCTACCGATCTCGGCTACGGACATGTTGGTTCGGGCGAGCTGCTCGCGCGCCTTATCCAATCGGATGCGTTGCAAATAGGCGACCGGCGTTGCGTTCATGATTTTTTTGAATGTCCGGTGCAAGTGGTACGGGCTCCCATGAAACATCTCCGCCAGCATATTCAGCGTTATTGCGCTGTCGTAATGCCGCTCCATGTACCGGGCGATCGCTTCGACCCACTCGCGGTCCGGCAATCGTTCGCCCGTCGGCTTGCACCGTTTGCACGGCCGGAATTCCTCCCGAATGGCTTCAGCCGCGGTGCGGAAGATCCGAACGTTGGCCCGGTTGGGGACCTTTGACTTGCAGGAAGGCCTGCAAAAAATCCCCGTCGATTTGACCGCGTAAAAAAACTTGAAGTCATAGGACGCGTCATTCCCGATGATCGCCTGCCATTTTTCCTCCGTCAGCGCCTCTTCTTTCGCCATGTTCATATTCGTTCACCCCTTCATCCAAAGTATACCCTCTTTTTCGTCCGGACGAAGGAATAACGGAATAGAAAAGCAAGATTGTGATATTCGAGAATCGTTTCGTTTTTTGGTTGGCACCCTTGGCCAGGTTCAGCAAAATTCGATCTCTGAAGCCTTTTTCACGACGGCAAACTCGCGAAACTGCCGGTTATGCAGGTCAATGATTTCTTGCGCTGTTTGGCCTCCTTGGCCCCATGTGCTGTGGGCATCTTCCACGACGGTTACGTCGTACCCCAGGTCCGCCGCCCCCCTGCTTGTCGCTTTTATGCATATATCGGTCTGGATCCCTGAAATGACAAGGCTGCGGATGCCTTGCTCCTCCAGGATCCGCTGCAGTTCGGTTTCATGGAATGAATTCGGCGTGAATTTCTGGATGACGTCTTCTCCCTCATGGGGCGCGATGGAAGGGTGGATCTCCCAATCCGGAGTCCCCGTTTCGAGCTGCTCGCCCGCCCCTTCGTTATGCTGCACGTAGATGACGGGCACGCCGCAGCTTCGCGCTTTGCTCTGCAAGTCTTGAAGCTTCAACAACAATGCATCCCCGGCATGAACCGGGTCGTTCTCCGGGAACATGCCCCTCTGTACGTCAATCACCAACAACGCTTGCGAATTCATATTGGTTTTCCTCCCGTGGGATTCCATATTTTTCGTGCTGAAGTTCCAGGTCTTCTATCATTTTAACAGGAACATACGTTCCTTACAATATCAACCTAACGCAAAACCTAAGGGAAAGATTCGGATGCATATTCGTCCCTTCCATGGGGAAAATATCCACGAGGTGTTGATTATGGGCGTTTTTCTGAATTTAAGGAAATTTTTCTTCACGCAAGGGAAAAGCTCGGAACAGGTGACCGCCAAACCCGAAAAAAACGAAAAGCCTTCCTTGAACCATATACTGGATCAGTTTAAGGACTGCATCGACTTTCAGCAGCGCACGTATCCCAATTGCCAGATCGATATCGTTTATCTCCCGTTCCTGGTGGGAGCGGAGCCGCTAAAGCGGGATATCATCGATCCCCTTTCCGAAGCCACCGAGGAGGAAGCGGAACAAATCTTTAAGCGTTCCCAATACAAGCTGACGGCCGACGCCAAGGAATGCGTCAAAGGAATCCTGGACGGCCAAGCCGCCATATTTTTTCGGGACCTGGTCTATCTCGTCGATATTTCCGAGCCCGTAGGCCGATCGATCTCCCAATCCGAGACGGAGACGGTCATTTCCGGCCCCCACGACGGCTTCGTGGAAAATCTGTCCCAGAATCTGGGCGTATTGCGTAAAAAAATCAAAAGCACGCATTTAAAAACCATCAAATTTGAGGTCGGGGAAATCGCCAAAACCGACGTGGTATTGGCCTATGTCGACCGTATTGCGGATCAAGACATGGTGGACGACTTAAAAAAACGGATTCAATCGATCGAATTCGATGCCGTCATGGATTCGAACATGCTGATTCAGCTGATCGACGAAAATCCGAACTCCGTATTCCCGCAGTTCATGACGACGGAGCGCCCGGACGCCATCGCTTCCAAGCTGATCGGCGGCCGCATCGTAGGTTTCGTGGACGGAAGCCCGTCCGCATTCGTGTGTCCTACCAATTTTTTTGATTTCTTCTCTTCGCCGGACGATTATTATCAACGCTGGCTGCTGGGGTCTGCCCTGAGGATTTTGCGGTTCATCGGTTTTCTCATGACGATCAGCTTTACCGCGTTCTACGTTTCCGTGACCACCTATCACTATGAAATGATTCCCCATACGATGCTTCTAAACTTGACGGAGTCGCGCGCAAAGGTTCCTTTCCCGCCGCTTATCGAAGCGCTGCTCATGGAAACGACCATCGAGCTGCTTCGCGAAGCCGGCGCAAGGCTCCCGACGAAAGTCGGCCAAACGATCGGCATCGTAGGCGGTATCGTGATCGGGCAAGCCGCGGTTCAGGCCGGGTTCACAAGCAACATTCTCATTATCTCGGTCGCCACATCCGCCATCGCATCGTTCACCATCCCAAGCTATATCATGAGCGCATCCATCCGCCTGATCCGGTTCGGCCTGATCATCATGGCCGGCGTCTTGGGAAATTTGGGGCTCATGATGTGTATCGGCCTTGTGGTGATCCACTTGTCGGGAGTCACCAACCTGGGAACGTCCTACTTGACGCCGCTGTCCCCAATGAACTTTTCCGATTTGCTGGACACGTTCGTTCGCGGACCTTTTTGGGGCCTTAGAAAGCGCCCTTCCATTTCGGATTCCCAAAACAAATCCACCAACAAAATGCGGAAATAAGGGTGAACAAAGTGAAAGAAAAATTAAACGTTTTCCATATCACCCTGCTCATTTTCATGACCGAAATGAACATCACGCTGTTCAGCCTCCCCCGCTTGATCGTCGAAAATATCGGCACGAACGGATGGATCGGCTATTTGGCGTTGTCCGTCATCGCTTCGTTTAATATTTTTCTGTATTGGCTGGTATACCGCATGGGCCGCGGCGCCTCCGTTTTTCAAATCATGGAGAGTGCGCTGCCCAAAGCGGTCATGTATCCGGTCTATTGGGCGCTGGCCATTTTTTGGATATTTACGGCTTCCTTCATCGGAAAAAAATTTTTTTCTTATATTCCAAATGCTGTCGTTCCAGACGACCAATCCGATGTTTATATTCCTGCTTTTCTGTTTCATGGTCTTCGCCCTCTTGATCAAGAATATTTACAATATCAGCAAAACGGCGACTGTATTTTTCTTCATGACCATATGGACGGTAGGGCTCACCGTGTATCAGTTCCAGGATTGGCAGATCGTCCGGTTTTCGCCGCATCTGTTTCAGCTTGCATCCCAAGGTCATTCATTTCGCAACTGGATGGAAGTGTACACCACTTTTATGGGTTACGAGCTCTGCATGTTTCTGTTTCCCCATGTCACCAAAAAGAGCAAATTGTTTCAAGGCGTGTTCATCGGGCACTGGGTGATTACCATTGCCCAGTTAATCGTCATACTGACTGCGTTCGGCTTTTTCAGCTTTCATCAAATCGAGTCGCTTTTATATCCCATCATCGATTTGCTGGATTTCATCGAAATGCCGTTCATTAACCGGATCGAAAACCTCGTGTTCTCGATGTTCGTGTTCGCCAATTTGATCGTGACGGTCATGTACTGTTTTGCCGCCCTGACCGCGATCAAGCAGACATGTCCGAAAGTAAAGCCGAACCGGCTCGAGTTCGTGATCGTGGCCATGGTGTTTTTTATCGGATACATCCCCAAATACTTGGGGCAATCGGAGCAGCTCTTAAGAAAAGTGCTGTACACAGAAACTTACATTGCTTTTGTCGTGCCGGTGGTGCTGATCTGCGTGCTGCTATATCTCAAACTGAAAGGAAAGGTGCCGAACAATGAAAGTTAAGCTCGTTTGCCTTGTCCTTCTCGTGGTGCTGACGGGTTGCACGGACGAGCATATTTTGGAGAAATCCGGATTCATCCGAACGATTGCCTATGATAAGGAGTCTGGTGAGCAAAAAGATTCCATGAGGGTCACGATCAGCATTCCGAAATCGAGTCACCAGGATGCCATCGTATATTCCGTCGTCGCCAAGTCCGATAAAGATGCAAAATCGCATTTTGACCGGCAAAACAACCGGAGGTTGGTCACCGGACAGCTTAGGCAGGTGTTATTCGGGGAAAAACTGGCCAAGGAAGGGATTTGGAAGCACCTCGATTCCTTGCGCAGGGATCCCATGATCGGCTCCAGAATGCACGTCATTATCGCGGAGGAGGACCCTTACCATATCTTGCTTCGCAATGACTACCCGCAGGGACCGACGGCCGGCGAATACATCGATACGCTCATCCGGACGGAAGCCAAAGCAGGCGATATCCCCGATTCCAACCTATATACTTTTTCAAGGGATTATTATGACGAAGGAATCGATCCGGTGACCAACATCATCAGGGAACAAAAGGAAAGCTTGATCATCGACGGCGTCGCCCTTTTTAAAGACGACAAATACGTCGGGAAGGTGGAGCCGAGCGACCGGATGTTTTTCGGGCTTCTTCACCATAACATTCATGCCGGCGATTTATATTTGAATTTGAAAGAAGATCACGATGATGGCGAGCAAGCTTCCCTGCAATTTCTAAGAAGCCGCCGCAAAATTCATGTCATCTCCTCATCCAAGCTGTTGCAGGGAAAACGATTGAAAGTAGACATAGACATTAAGGTTGAAGGTTCGCTCCTCGAGTATATCGGGGACCTGGATATGAAAAAACCAGCGGAGCAGCGCAAGCTGGAAGAAGAGATTCGGAAATCCATCCAAACGAAATGCCGTTCCTTGGTCCGCACGCTGCAGGAAAAACAAACCGATCCGCTCGGGATCGGTCAATATGTGCGCAATTCGCTTCCCGTTGGCGTATGGCATCGACTGGATTGGAGGAAAGTGTACGCGGACGCGGATATTTCGGTCCATGTCCATGTCCGCATCAAGGATTACGGAAAGCTGCAGCATTAGAATAATTTTTCGATACATGCCCTTTGACTACCAAAAAAGCAGAGCCTCGGCTCTGCTTTTTCAAGATATATGAAAGTATAACTTTCGAAGCAATTGTATGATTTTTTCCGAAAGAGCTGCTTTCATCAAACGGTTTCGATTTCCCGCTTCTTGCTACAATTACTTCATCTTGCTTAATGCCGGAACCGTCAGCGCCCGGTCTGTTTCCGTTCCCCGCGCATGCGGATTGGGAGTAAAATGCTTCATATGCCGGTGAAGCACCGCCGCAGCTTCCAGAACCTCCGGCCCGGCGACATCCACGGCCGAAATCCGGATCGCCTCGTTCCCGATCTCCACGATCCGAAAACCCGGCTCATCCAGGCAGGCCGACATTTGCACGAATGACCAGTCGTCCCGCTGCACGATCGAATCCATGTGCGTATGGCCGTTGAAATAAATGCCGATGCCTCTTTTGCGGTTCAGGATGTTCCACATGTCGATGCCCGGATGAATCGAGCCCTTTTCCCGCTCCGAACCGGCCGTCGTTCGGTATACCGGATGATGGCCGAACACAAGCAGCGGCTTTTCCCCGGACGCTTCAACCTTGTCTTCCAGCCATGCCAGCTGTTCGAAATCAAGCCACCCTCCCCAGTCGTTGAAATCCAATTCTTTGGCCGTATCCAGAAAAACCAGCATGGCTTCCTCGGTATCGAGCACGTGATAACGCTGCTGTCCCGTAATCTTCAGCACGTCCTCCCTCGTTTGCCCGTAGAGGTCATGATTGCCGAGCACGTGGACGAATGGTTTATCGGGCCGGCGAAGCATCGCGTACACCTCCTCCAACTCCGACGTTAGTCCAAAGTTGGTCAGGTCTCCAAGCGAAACGTACAAATCCGCATCCAAATTCAAAAACTTATCCAGCACATGCCGATAAAACGCGTCCCGGGCCTCCGCAAGCCCCGGAATCGACCGGTCGATCTCGTGATAGTGCAAATCCCCAAGCAATGCCAATCTCATATGGATCGCTCCCTCCGCTGATCAGGTTCAAGTATTTCTTCCCACTATATTACCGGCCAAGTGTTATGGGTCCATTAAGTTCACGGCCATGGTTTGTAAAAGACAACGGAAGCCTCCGCGAAACAAGTCATTAAATCGTAATCGTTACGTATAAATAAACGAACCTATTTTTTTGCATCCGATCCATGGATCCGTCATATTCATAGAATCGAAAGAGGTGGACGCTTATGCAAACGCCCGTCATCCTGCTCAGCGGTTTTCTCGGAAGCGGCAAAACGACCCTGCTGCTGTCCCTCATCCAAGAAAGCAAACGAAGGGGCCTTCGACCGGGCATCCTGATGAACGAACTGGGGAAACGCGACGTCGACGGCACCATCCTGGAAGAGCATGCCGACATACAAGTGGAGAAGCTTTTGGACGGATGCGTATGCTGCAGCCGCAAAAGCGAGCTTCCGGACAGCCTCGCTCTCCTGCTGGATCAGCAGCCGGACGTGATCTATATCGAACTTACCGGGGTCGCCGATCCGGACGAAATCAAGACGGCATTGCACGGCCCGGAATTTAGGGATTGCTTGAAACTGCATCATACGATTACGCTTCTGGACGCAGAAAACGCCCTTGAATACGCCAGCCGGTTTTCGGCGGATAAACAGCTCGTTCGAACGCTTCGCAAACAGCTGGAAACGGCGGATCTCATCACGGTGAACAAAAGCGACCTGGTATCCCGGGACATGCTCGCCAAAATCGAAAACATGGTCCGAAAGCATAACATGACCGCCAAATTGACGTTTACGACGTACAGCCGGATTCCTCTGCCGGATCTTTTGCAAGGGATATCGCCCAAGAAATCGAATTCGCATGCCCCAACGGTCGCCGGCGCCATCTCCAAGCCTGTGCAGGTTCACTCGGCGCATCCGGACGGACACCGCCATGGCTCCTCGGAAACCTCCGGATCGTTTTCGCGCGTCGGCACGGTCACGTTGACTTTTCCTCGGCAATACCCCGAGCGCAAGTTGTCCCGGGAGTGTTTGGAATCCTTTTTTCAAAGCTGGGGGGACAGCCTCATGAGAGCAAAAGGTCACGTCGCCTTGGATCAAGGCGGGCCGGTCCGGCTCGTTCAGTATGCGGGAGGCCGCACGTCGTGGGAGGATTCGCGTTATCCCGGTTCTCCCTATCTGGTATGCATCGGCATGGATTTAAACGAAACGCAGTTGAAAGAAACATGGGCCGCATTATTCCGTTAAAACCGACAGGAAGGAGCTTTGATCCATGACCGCACTTTCTCCCATGAAAATCATTCCCTTGCTTCTTCCTGCCGCCCTGCTGATCATCCTTGTCGTCATGTGGCTGCCGGAATATCAAGGACTGCTGAACAACGAATATGTCCATACGTTCAAAACGGGTTTCATCGGCATTTTATTGGAGGCCTTGCCGTTTATATTGGCCGGCGCGCTGTTGTCCTCCCTGCTTCAAGTATTTGTTCCCGATGAGGTCATTTCCCGCTGGATTCCAAAAAGGGCGATTCCCGGCATCTTGTTCGCGTGCGTGCTCGGGATCGTGTTCCCGGTTTGCGAATGCGGCATGATTCCGCTCGTGCGCCGCCTGATCCAAAAAGGCATGCCCGTCTATGTCGCGATCGTGTTCATTTTGTCGGGGCCGATTCTAAACCCGGTCGTATACGGAGCAACCTTCATGGCTTTCCGCAATCACCCCGAATTGGCCTACGCCCGGATGGGACTGGCCTTCGCGGCAGCGTTTCTGATCGGGCTGATCGTCTATTGTACGATAAAAAAATCGCCCATGCGCTGGTCGGCACAACGCGAAACGGGCGATATGGCGCACTCCCATGCCGTACGGGGAGGCAGATTGACGTCGGTATTCGTGCATACGTCGGAAGAGTTTTTTGAAATGGGAAAATATCTTCTGATCGGCTGTTTGCTCACCGCGGCGTTGCAGACGTTTATGGTCAGGGACAGCCTTGCCGCCATCGGCGGGCAGCCGCTGGGTTCTTATCTGTTCATGATGGGACTGGCTTTTGCGCTTTCCCTCTGCTCGACTTCGGACGCTTTCGTCGCTTCCACCTTTTTGCATACGTTCCCGGCGGGCTCCCTCGTTGCGTTTATGGTGTTCGGGCCGATGCTTGACTTTAAAAACGCGATGATGCTGATGGCGCTTTTCAAAACTAAATTTGCGCTGTACCTGTTTTTCCTCATCTTCGCCTGCGTGTTTATTGGCTCCGTTTTGTTATCGCCCTGGTTATAAGCTTCAGAGGAGGTGGTCCCGTGAACGATTCCAAAAGCATCCGCCTGCATTACCTGTTTCGGGCAGCGGTTCTGCTGGCGTTCGCCTATTATATATGGCATTTGACGAACGAAAACGCGCTCTCTTATTACGTTGCCCCCGCGCTTGCGCGCTGGATCAAGCTGTGTCCGATCCCCCTGGGCTTGATGGCGCTTAGCCTGATCATCCAGGCCGTGCTGGGCAAAAGCGCCATGCTTTGCAATTGCGACCACCGGCTGCCGGCTTCGCCTCTTGCAAGCGGCGCTTTATACGGGTTGTTCCTGTTCCCGCTCCTCCTCGGATTCGTCCTTCCCGACCGGGCCTTGGGGAGCGCCGCCGCCGTAAAAAAGGGCATGTCCTTTTCCTATAGCGCCGTCGAGCCTGAAAAATCCGTTCGCTTCGAATCGAAGGATCCTTATGCCCGAGAATTTACGGAGCTTGCGAAGATTTTGTACGAACTGCCGGTTATCCCCGTTTATCCCGCCATTTTCTCCGAGACGTTCGGCGCCATCGACATGTACAAAAAACAGTTTGAAGGCAAGGAAATCGCCGTATCCGGCTTCGTGTACCGGGATCAAGCGGGCGAGGACACCGGTCCGTTCGCGGTGAGCCGTTTCCTCGTCCAATGCTGCACGGCGGATGCGACTCCCTTGGGCATTCTGGTCGATCCGGTTCGGCAGCAGCACCTCCCGACAGATACTTGGGTGAAGGTGCAGGGGAAAATCCGCGTGGTTCCGCAGGATGGAAAAGAACTCATCCGGATCGAAGCTTCTTCCATCACGCCGATCGCCCAGCCGGACGCGCCTTATATCTACACCAGCGCCGATTCCGTCGAAACTTGGCACGAGCTGCAAAAGTTTGTAAATAAGGAGAAGTAACTCGCTTTTTTATGGCCTTTCAATCAAGATGGACAAAATAAAAAAACGGCTTTCGCCGTTTTTTTAAGCTCTTAGGAGCGCATGCTGGCAAGCCGTCTGCAGATCCCGCCATGCGCGGTTGATTTCCGTGTCCTCCATGCATGCCGCCAGTCCCAGCAGCGGGAACAGCCGCAGGCCGCAGCCAACCGAAGCTTTGGCCGCCGTGATGCATTCGATGGAGATTCGCTGTTCCATTTCGGGCGTCAGTTTGCCTTTTTGCCCCAGCTCTTCCCAAGATTTGTCCAGCACTCTGTAAAAGGCGTCCTTTTGATGGGCGAATTCCTCTTTCTGCTCCTCCAATTCGCTTAGGACGCGGTCATTGCCCCGCGCTTGCAGGTAGGATTCGGCCGCTTCCAGAAAATGATCCGCGAGCCCCATCGCAACCCCGGCAAACGACGTTTGCGCAAACGGCAAAAACGGATATTTGTACAAAAGCTCGTCCTCATGGGACCGGATCTCGGTGAACGAAAACGTCATTTCGTCCGGAACGAAAGCATCCTCCGCGATCATGCTGTGGCTGCCAGTCGCTTTCAGGCCGAACGTATTCCAATCCTTTTCGATTCGAACCTGGTCGGGACGCATGATCAGGGTAACGATCTCCGGCGCTTCGCCGGAATCCGCCGCCTGCTCCCGCTCAAGCACCGCATTCGCCGTAAAGGTCGTGGCGTACATGGAACCGCTGCAATATTTCCATCTCCCGTTCACGATGTAACCGCCCTCCACCTTTCGTGCCGTCCCCGTCGTCGCGCCGCTGCCTGCAATGACGGCATCGGGTCTCGCGTACACGTTCCGGCCGATTTCGTCCGTCATGAACGGCACGAAATAACCGCCGCCCGCTCCGATCGTGACAAGCCAGCCGAAGCTGCCGTCAATGCGGGCGCATTCCTGAAAAATTCGGATCGCTTCCGGAAGCGGTGTCATTTTCCCCTCCAAATCATCCGCGACGAACAAATGAAACAGCTTTTTATCATATATGTACTGAAGCGCTTCCGGCGTCATGCCGCCTTCCTGCTCCATCCGGTACGATTGCTCGCGGATGCGGCTAATCTCTTGCTGTGTAAATCCCATGCTTCCACCACTTTCGTATGAATGATATCTATTCTATTTTACCATGAACTCCAATTTGAAGCTGTTAAAAAAAGACGGGGAGCCCCCGTCCTCAAAAACAGCCGAACTTCTCTTTTTTGGCCTTCGGCCATCGAAACTTCGGAACATGCCGTACCATCGAGTCAAAAACGATCCCCCATTGATGCTCGGATAAAGATGCCACCGGCAGGTCGCCTCTTGCCCCCAGACTCCGTTTGACATGCTTGATTTGGGGGGCCGTAAATAGGCCTCGCAATGCCAAATCGACGGATAATCCCGGGTTTTTCAGCATATGTTCCGCCATTCCCCAAAAGATTGGATAGTCCTTCATCGGCACGATCGGCTTTGCTTTCCTGCTGATCGCCACCAAAGCGGAATCCACCTTGGGAGGCGGAGCGAAACTTTGTCTTGGAATATCTTTCACGTACCGGATGTCAAACCACATTTTCCAAGCGACGATATACGGATCTTTGGCCGTTTTTGCCGTAAATCTTTTGGCCGCGCCTTTTTCCATCACGATCACGCCTCTTTGGAATCCGCTCGAAGGTTTGCTGAGAAGTTTCTTCAAGATCGGCGTCGTAATAGAGTACGGAATATTCGAAACGACGGTAAAGGGTTCCTTGGGCAGCCGCATGTTCAAAATGTCTTCATGAATGACTTTCGTATTTGGATAGGGAAGGTTTTTTCGTTTCAAAATTTCGACGAACCTGCGATCGATTTCCACGGCCAAAACTCTTCCGGCCTTTTGGTTCAACATAGCCGTCAAAGCTCCCTTTCCTGCGCCCAAATCCAATACGGTATCCTGTTTGCCGACGTTGGCTGCATCTACGATATCCTGAATCGTTTTTTTGTGATGCAGCAAATGCTGCCCGGAAAAATTAGGCGTCTCCCAACTGCATATGTTTGTTCTGCTTTTATCGTTTTTCGAGATCATTAGGCATCTTCCCTTCTTCATGAAAATCACGGGCTTCCGCCTGCGATTCGAAGTAAAGGGATATCACCCCGTCCTTTTTGGACGACGGATCCATTGAAGCCGTCAGCAAATAAGGCCTGCCTCTGGTTCCAAAAAGAAGGAATGCATGCATAAAAAAAGAAAGGCAGAGCGACCCGCCTTTCTTTGCATTTCATATTCAAGAATATGGAATGAAGATTATTAAAAAAGGACAGACTGATCCCGTTTACTCCGTTTCACAAAACAGAGCCTTTGAACGTATTTAATTAACGGTTCAAAGTTGGGATGCGAAGTCTCATGTAATGCGTCATTTTTTAATAATCCTCCTGATTTGTTAAAATTCTTCACTATCTTATCATTTCTTATGCAGTCCGGTCAAACCCGCGGGTTCGTAAAAAACGGTTTAAAAAATAAAATACGGCCGGTTCCCTCCCGATCCGGGGGAAAGCGGCCGCGTTTCCAACGGAACAACATTCCGGACTTAAGCCAGCAATGCCGTTATTTCTTTAAAATGGTCGGCGAACCCGACAAACACCTGATCGTCGATCACGATCGTCGGGACCGTCTGCATCCCGGTGAGTCTCCTTACTTCCTCGGCATATTCTAGATTGTCTTCGCAGTTATATTCGATAAAATCGATCTGGTGATCCTTAAAATACCGCTTCGCTTGGTGGCAGTCGCTGCACGTGGAAATCGTATAAATTTGGACCGATTTTGCCATTTCCATTCACTCCTATCAGGCGTTTGGTGATACCGAAAATCCCGCGGCTTCCCGGATTTTTTCGAGCGTCATGCGGCGGACGAACTTGGCGAATTTTTCTTTTCCCTTGGCATTGGACTTATAGAAGTCGATAACCTTCATGATCGCCGGGATGATCTGTTCTTCTTTCAGTCCTTCCGCTAACAGCTCGGCGATGGCGGTTTTGATTCCTTTCGGCTCTCCGCCCACATAAATGCTGAATGTGTCCTTCATTTTAACGACCCCGATGTCTTTCAGCAGCGGTTCGCTCGTGCCAAGGGCGCAGCCGGCATAAGCAACCTTGATCGGAACCGGCGCCGCCATTCCGGCGATCGCTTGATGAATGGCTTGGGCCGTCGCCAGCCCGGCGTCTTCGGCCCCTTTGCAAAATTGGCAGGCGATCAACCCCTTGACGACGGCTCCCGCGGGACACACTTCCAGTCCGGCCTGCTGCAGCTGCTCTGTCACCTTTTCTTTTTCCTCCGCCGCTATTTCAACGTAAATCTGTCGGAAAGGCGTGATTTCAATATGCGCATCCGGGCCTGCAGCCGATGCAATCACCGTAAGCTGCTCCGGCGTAATGACGTTTCCGCCGACTTGGATCGGCGTGGATACGGCGATTTTCGTTTTCCCCGGCGTTTCTTTCGTCTCCATCATATTTGCTGCTCTCCCTTGCTATCCGCTTCTTTTTTATTTTGCTTCCACGACAAAAGGGACCGTCAAAACTTCGCCTTTGTGTTGAAATTGCCCCCAGATTTTATAGATGCCCGGATGCGGGAACATCGTTTTGAATTCGGCCGCCGGTCCCGTGGCTCCTTCATCCACGGGATGGACGTGAAGGTACTGTTCCGCATCGGCCGATAAGATGACCACGTGCCCGGCTGCGCCGAGGTATGGTTCCAGATCGTCGATGCCCTTCTTTGTATTCGCGTCGCGGACCGTGTAGGTTAACACGGTGTCGCTTTGCGCAAGATCGCTGCTGAGCGAAAGCTCAAACTCCCTGCCGTTCACTTCCCGTACCCTTTCGCTGTCCGGCACTAGCTTGCGGTGACCGGCAGGCGCGCCGTTCACCTCTACCCAGTCGCTCAAATTAACGGCAGCGTCGTCCTCCGTAACAAAATCGACGATCCATTTATATTTGCCGCCATCCGGGAAAGTCGTTCTGACCCTGAATATCCCATGGCCTTCATACTCGGGATGGATATGGGCAAAAAACGACAGGTCCCGGTTGACGATGATCAAATGGATCTGTTTTTCATGGCTTACTTTGAAGCGGCTTATCGGATTCCCGTCCCGATCCGTCGTTACGATTTGGATCTCCGTCTCCTCGCTTGCGTTTGGCGCGCCGTTCGGAAACTCCAAGCGCGCCTTATAATGCCCTGCCATGTTTTGGTGATGGCCGTGACCGCCGTGCTGATGTCCATGGGCTCCATGACTTTTATGCGCCCCGTTGCCGTGATGGTCATGCTGCTGATGCCGGCTGTTTTCATGATTCATGGCATGTTGTTCGCTCATCTTCAATCGCTCCTTTGTATTCGGATGGTTTGCATCATGGGAACTCGCTGCGAATCACGACTTATGCACATCAGTGGCGGATTTTCACCCGCTGCAGCCGGAGCGCGTTCAGCACGACCGACACGGAACTAAGCGCCATCGCCGCACCCGCAATCCAAGGAGCAAGCAGGCCGAGAGCAGCCACCGGAATGCCCAGCGTATTGTACCCGAGTGCCCAGAACAGATTTTGCTTGATGTTGCCCATCGTTTTGCGGCTCATATAAATCGCGTCCGGAATGCTGGACAAATCTCCGCGCATCAGCGTGACGTCCGCGGCTTCCATGGCAACGTCGGTGCCTGTGCCGATCGCCATGCCGATATCCGCCGTCGCAAGCGCCGGAGCGTCATTGATGCCGTCGCCGACCATCGCCACTTTTTTGCCTTGGGCTTGCAGCTTTTTGACCTCTTCGGCTTTTCCTTCCGGAAGGACTTCGGCACGGACGTGATCGATGCCGACTTCCGCCGCGATGGCTTTGGCTGTCCGTTCGTTGTCGCCGGTGATCATGATGACTTCGATCCCCATGTCTTTCAAGCGCTGTACCGCTTCTTTGGATGTTTCCTTAATGGTATCCGCAACCGCAACTAAACCTGCATAGCGGTTGTCGATCGCGGCCAGCATCGCGGTTTTGCCGGATTCCTCCAGGCGGGACATCAACGCGTAAGCATGGGAAGCCTCTACGCCGTGTTTTTCCATCAATCTGCGCGTGCCGACCAGCAGTTTTTTGCCTTCGACCTCCGCTTCGATGCCGTACCCCGGAATGGCTGCAAACGATTGCGTATCCGGCAGCTGAATGCCGCGTTCCTGAATTCCTGCGACGATCGCTTCTGCCAATGGATGTTCCGAGTTTTTCTCGGCGGCGCCGACGAGCCGGAGAAATTCCTGTTCGTCGCCTTCGGCCGCAACGTCGGTCAATTCCGGTTTGCCTTTGGTTACCGTACCGGTTTTATCCAGGATAATGGCGTCGATTTTATGCGTTTGCTCCAAATGTTCGCCGCCCTTGAAGAGAATGCCCAGCTCTGCGGCACGTCCCGAACCGGCCATAATCGATGTCGGCGTTGCGAGACCAAGGGCGCAAGGACATGCGATGACCAGGATCGCGATCGCTTTTTCCAGCGCTTCGGCGAAATTGCCGGGCGTCACGAAGAAATACCAGACAAGGAACGCCGCAATGGCGATGCCGACGACGATCGGAACGAAAATGCCGGATATGACGTCCGCCACCCGCTGGATCGGCGCTTTCGATCCTTGGGCTTCTTCCACGACCTTAATGATCTGGGCCAGAGCCGTTTCTTTCCCGACCTTGGTGGCTTGAACGCGCAGGACGCCGTTTTTGTTCAGGGTCGCGCCGATGACGGCGTCCCCGGATTTTTTCTCGACAGGCAGGCTTTCGCCCGTCAGCATCGATTCGTCCACGGACGATTCGCCTTCGATGACATTGCCGTCGACGGGGATTTTTTCGCCCGGACGGACCATCACAATATCGCCTGCGATCACTTCTTCAACCGGGAGAGTCATCTCCTGACCGTCGCGGATGACCCGGGCGGTTTTGGCCTGAAGCCCCATCAGCGATTTGATCGCTTCGGACGTCCGGCCTTTGGCAAGCACCTCGAACAGCTTACCCATGATGACGAGCGTGATCAAAATGGCGCTTGTTTCGTAGTACATGTTCGGACCGTGGTGCAGGTTGGCGCCCTTTGCGTACCAGTCGATCGTCAGGTACAGGCTGTAGAAGTAGGCGGCCGATGTTCCCAAAGCAACGAGGACGTCCATGTTGGCACTGCCGTTGCGCAGCGCTTTATACGCCCCGACGTAAAACGGCCATCCGATGTAAAACTGTACCGGCGTCGCCAAAACCAACTGAAACCACGGATTCATGAACAGGTCCGGCAGGTAGATCCAAGATGTAAACGAAAAGTGCGCAACCATCGCCCACAACAGCGGGATCGACAGAATGGCCGAAACGATCAATTTTCGTTTTTGCTTCCGGACCGCCCGGTCCCGGGTATCCGCATGTTCTTCCTCATCGCTTTGCGCGACCGCTTTGTAGCCGAGCTGCTTCACTTTCGACTGCATATCCGCGACCGAAACCTCGGCTGGCGAATATTCTACCGTAGCGGTTTCCAGCGCAAAATTGACGGAAGCGTTCGTTACGCCGGGCATCTTGTTCAGCCCTTTCTCGATCCGGTTGGCGCAAGCGGCGCAGGTCATGCCTTCGAGCTTGAACCGGGTGACTTCCTTGACGGTTCCGTAGCCCAGCTTTTTGATCGTCGCTTCGATGGCCTCATCGTTCACCTTATCGGAATCGTAGGTTACGGTTGCCCGTTCCAACGCAAAATTGACGTTGGCGGAGTCTACGCCCTCCATTTTGTTTAAGCCTTTTTCAATCCGGTTGGCGCAGGCTGCGCAGGTCATGCCGGTTATTTGTACGGTTTTCTGTTTTTGCTTTTTAAGAGCTGCTTCCAAAACCATCACTCCCTTACGTGCATCACGTTTAGTGTAACCATTTGAAAATCGTTGATTTACATTCGTTGTCGTTTCCCTTTCTTGACCTTAGTATACCCCACCACCCTATATTGAGTCAATACATTTTTACAATACCCCCCTAGCCTATTTTTGAAACATGTAAAAAGCCGCCTTGCGGCGGCTTATGCTTTTTTTACTTGATTAATTTATTCATCGTCGTCATCAATTCCGTGAGCACATCCTGATCGCCTTCCTGAATCCGCTGAACCACGCAGCTTTTCATGTGATGTTCGAGCAGCAATTTTCCAACGCCGTTCAAAGCGGATTGTACGGAGGCAATTTGGTTCAAAACGTCATCGCAATACGTATCTTTTTCAATCAACCCTTTAATGCCGCGGACCTGGCCTTCAATGCGGTTCAGGCGGCTGATCAAGCTGTTTTTCACCTTATCCGAATGATGGCTTTTCCGCTCCGAATGGTCTCCGGAGCACGCTTCGGCTTTTTCGTTCGTGTTTGGATCCATCATTTCCGGTACCGTATTCATGCATTCGCCTCCTTTACCCTAATAATACTATTATACTCGGCATGCCGCCGGATACAAACCGTTTCATGACGAAATATTGGCCTGCTCTTGCGTGAGAGCTCGTTTGCTTCAAATAGGGGCGAGAAAATCGCGTGAAAAAAAGCAAAGAACCCTGAATCTCGTTTCAGAGCTCTTTGCCGTGACCGCAATAATCCTTCGGTTTACCGCCTGACCTCCCGGACGGCCCGATTGATCCATAAAATTTCGGCTTTCGGATCCGAATGTCGGATGGCCGCTTTAAAACGGGGAATATCCAAAACATGGACGCTGTATTTCAAAACGAACCTCCGGTTCTCATCCCCATATCGTTCTTCGGATAGAACTTCGCCATCCATATTGATTCTCCGGCACACCTCATGGCGGAGTCGATCCGGCTTTGAAGCCATGACCCAGGCCGTTTTCCGAAAGCCCCACAACATCAAGGCCGATGTTTCGTAAGCCGCGATGCAGGCAAGGGCCGAATACAAGGTTCGTTCCCATCCCATCATCGCTCCTGCCAAGACAAGAACGGCTCCATGGCACAAAACGAACAAGCGCTTCGGGCCGAACGAAGCAGACGATCCGAATATCCTTGGCCGGATCCGGTCGCCTTTCTCCAGTCCAAGCGAATCCAGCAGCCCCCCCGATTTAACCGCAAGCCCGGCGCCGATGCCGAGACAAAACCCGCCAGCAAGCGCAGCAACGACCGGTTCGCCGCTAACCGCGGGTAAGGGCGCAAGCAGAAGCGCAGAACCCGAAAACGCAAGCAATCCGGGCAACACGCGGCGAAGCGCGGACGTTTTTCCCATGAACGCATACACCAGCAAAAGCGGAAGGTTGAACAGCAGCAGCAATACTCCGAAATGTCCTTCGGTATGGAACGAAACGAGTGCCGAAATGCCAGTCATCCCGCCTGCAATCATGTCATGGGGATGCAAAAACAATTCCAGGCCGACCGATGCGACAATGCCGCCGACGACGGACTGCATCACCGCATTCCTGCGTAAACCGAAACGAACGGAATTCTTCGAGCGCATCATCTTCCCTCCTTCAAGACTGGGAACATCACGATCCGGTGGCATCCGCAACGCTTAGAGCGCTTCTTCCTTCGGCGCCCGCCTGTCTTTGAATTTGAACCAACGGTTCATAAACGCATAGACATGCGGCGATTGCTTGGTGAGAATCGGGCCGAGAATGGCCAAAATCAGGACGTAGATCGCAGAAAACGGCTGCAAAATATCCATCAGTCCCCCGTCTTTCCCCAAATTGGCCAAAATGATGGAAAACTCCCCTCTCGATAAAATCGTGAGTCCGATATTCGCGGAGGCTTTCGGCGACAAATTCGCCGTACGGCCCGCAAGCATGCCTGCGCTGAAATTTCCGGCGAACGTAATGACGACGGCAGCCAGCGCAAGCCATACCGCATTCCCTCCCAGCGACATCGGATCGATGGATAAGCCGAAGCTGAAGAAAAAGACGGCTCCGAAAAAATCGCGGAACGGCATGATCAAATGCTCGATCCGCTTGGCGTGCTCCGTCTCGGCAAGGACCAGACCGACGAGCAGCGCCCCGATCGCTTCCGCGACGTGAATGGTTTCGGAAAAACCGGCAATCAGAAACAACGCCCCGAAAATGACGAGCCCAAACAATTCATTCGAGCGGATGCGCAGCCACTTGTTCAGCAGCGGGACCGCTTTTCTTCCCAAAATGATGATCGTCAGCATAAAGCCAAGCGACACGAGGGCCGATAACAGGACGCCGCCGATCGAGCTGGAATCGCTTAACACAAAACCGGAAAGAATGGAAATGTACACCGCGAGGAAAATATCTTCGAACATCGTAATGCCCAGAATCATTTCCGTTTCCGGGTTGGCCGTCCTTTTCAGGTCGACCAGCACTTTCGCCACGATAGCGCTCGACGAAATCGTCGTAATGCCGGCAATGACAAGCGCTTCCGCCACAGGGAAACCGCCCAGAAATCCAAGCAGCAGCCCGAGCGTAAAGTTGATGCCGATATAAATCGAACCGCCGACCACGATCGACCGCCCCGACTTGACCAACCGTCCGACCGAAAATTCAAGCCCGAGATAAAAGAGCAGGAACAACACGCCAATTCTTCCCATAAAATCGATAAACGGCGCGCTGTCGATAAAGCGGAAATCGAAATGCCACAGTTCCGTCGCATGGGGGCCAACCGCCATGCCGATTAATATATAAAACGGAATGACCGAAAAACGGAGCTTCGCCGAGATCAGTCCTCCAAGCGCGATAAGTCCGAGCGCCAAGCCGATTTCAAAGATCAAATGGTCCATCCGATCACCCGCTTCCGTTCATCAGGATTTGTTTGAACCGCTTCTGCTGCTCCCTTTCCCCTACCGCCACGACCGTGGCGTCGGCGCTGAGCACCGCGCCCGGACCGGGATTGACCAGCTTCCCTTTATTCTTATCGATCAGCGCGATCACCGACGCGCCGGAGTTTTGCCGGATATGGAGCTCGCCGATGGTTTTGCCGATGCAGCCGAAATGGGATTCGATCCGGTACCATTCGATCGTCAGATCGTCAAATGCCATTTCCACGCTTTCCAGCTGCTTCGGCTTATACACCATGCCTCCGATTAACGCGGCAAGCTGCCTGGCTTCCTGATCCTCCAGCGTCGCCACGAGCTTGCTTTGATCGTCATCCTCCCGCGAAAAATGGTACAGCTCCCGCCTTCCGTCGTCATGGATCACGATGACGATCCGGTCGCCGCTGGCCGTATCCATCTGATATTTCATCCCGATTCCAGGCAAAATAGATTCACGAATTTCCATCATATCATAGCCTCCTGAACGTTCGATATTTAGTTTGAGAAAATATTCACATAATCCGTAACCGAGCAAAATGCCTAGGATGCGGTTCTTTTTTCAGCCGGAAAAATTCGTGGCGTAATCAAAGAAACGCATGAAAAACAGGATCATGCTTGCTATTGAGGGTATAGGAAATAAACCGTTCAATGGAAGGCGTGTTAACCCACGTAACTCGAGGTAAATTTGACGGGTAATAGCAGAAGGTATCTTTTGCGAATGGAAATGGTCGGACGAAAAGGCAGACGGGGTCTAGGAAAACGCAGCAGCAAAAGCAGCGGGATCACGAAAACGACCGGCAGCGCCGAGGCCAGCATGATCAATCGTTGCATCAAAGAGGAATTTTTGCGCAGGACGGGTTTCGTTTGCGGATCAACTCGGCCGTGGACCGTCTCGGTCTCGCTGTTGTAAGCAGTGGATACTTCTTCTTCGAAGGAAACGGGAAAGGCGAGCATCTGAATGCAGCCAAGCAGAACGATAAGCAGCATGCGAAGTCTTTTGGTCAGTGCCGGCATCCTATCCCTCCCTCTTGTGAAAATTTCATATATATCGATTTTACCATAAAAGACAGTGCCGTTTCAAACCACGGGAGCAAAAAGTCGCCAGAAATTTTCGGGAGTTTGTCCATCCGCGGCGACAGAAAAAAACCAATGACCCAAACGCGGAGCCATTGGTTGAATTGGTTATCATGTTACGCGACCCATTAGATCGTGACGCTGTTTTGCTCATGGAATTCCTGCCCGTCGCGGACCTCCTGCACGTAGCCGGCGCGAATGACAAAATCTCCAAAATGCTCCCCAGGCTCCCGATTTTCGGCGTATTGGGCCAGGATCGGACGGAGCGAATCGAGGATTTCCTTTTCCCCGATGTTTTCTTTGTACAGCTTGTTTAAACGGTCTCCGGCGAATCCGCCGCCCAGATACATGTTGTATTTGCCGGGAGCTTTGCCGATAAACGCGATTTCGGCCAAAGCCGGGCGGGCGCAGCCGTTCGGACAGCCGGTCATGCGGATGACGATCTCTTCTTCGCCAAGTCCCGTTTCCGCAAGGATCTCCTCGATTTTGCCAAGCAGCGTAGGAAAATACCGTTCGGACTCGGCCATGGCCAAGCCGCATGTCGGAAGGGCCACGCAAGCCATCGAGTTGCGGCGCAGCGCCGAAAAACGAACGCCGTCCATTAAACGGTACTGCTCGATCAAGGCTTCGATTTTTTTCTTGCTTTGCGTTTTGACGTTGGCAATGATCAGGTTTTGGTTCGGCGTAATCCGGAAATCCCCGTTATGAACTTTGGCGATTTCCCGCAGGCCCGTCATCAGCGGGTAGTCTTCTTCGTCCTTCACCCGCCCGTTTTGGATAAACAACGTAAAATGCCAGCTGCCGCCGCTGCCTTTCACCCAGCCGTATCGGTCCCCGTTGCTGTCGAAGCGGAACGGTCTGGCCTCTTCCAGCTTCCAGCCGAGGCGCGAAGTCAGCTCATCGATGAACCAGCCGATGCCGCGGTCATCGATCGTATATTTGAACCGGGCATGCTTCCGGACGGACCGGTCGCCATAATCGCGCTGGATCGTCACCGTTTTTTCGGCCACGTCGATCACCTGCTCGGGCGTGCAGAAGCCGATGACCTTGGAAACTTGCGGGTACGTCTTCGGATCGCCGTGCGTCATCCCCATCCCGCCGCCGACGGCGACGTTAAAGCCCGTCAAGCGGCCGTTCTCCACGATCGCGATAAAGCCCAGATCCTGCGAAAAGACGTCCACGTCATTGGAAGGCGGCACGGCGATGCCGATCTTGAATTTCCGCGGCAAATACACGCGTCCGTATATCGGTTCCTGCTCTTCCTCGTTTTGGCTTGAAGCGACCTTCTCACCGTCCAGCCAAATTTCGTGGTACGCCGTCGTTTTCGGATCCAGGTGGCGGCTGATGCGGCAAGCCCAGTCGTAAACTTCGGCATGGATTTCCGATTGGTGCGGATTCGGATTGCACATGACGTTGCGGTTGACGTCGCCGCAGGCGGCAAGCGTCGTCAGCAGCGTTTCGTTCACTTCGCGGATCGTGTTTTTCAAGTTCCATTTAAGGATGCCGTGAAACTGGATCGACTGGCGCGTCGTCAGGCGAATCGAACCGCTGGTATATTGCTGGGCGATGCGGTCCAGCACAAGCCATTGCTCCGGCGTGACCACGCCGCCCGAAGCCCGTACCCGCAGCATGAACTGGTAAGCGGGTTCGAGCTTTTGTTTCTGGCGTTCGTTGCGCAAATCCCGGTCGTCCTGCATATAACTGCCGTGGTGCTTCATCAGGCGGTTGTCATCCTCGGGAATCGATCCGGTAATCGGATCATTTAACGTTTCGGTCAGGCTGCCCCGCAAATAGTTGCTGCGGCGCTTAATATCTTCCACGTCGCTGTGCGGGGCGCTGTTTTTCGACAACAGATTATTTTCAGACATCTATCTCGCATCTCCTCTCACGTCTTGTCGCACTGGCTAGCAGGAGCCAAATTACGCTTCCTGTCAGTACACATCCCTCTGATAACGTTTCTCCTGCTGCATCCGATGCAAATAGTCCGCTGCCTCCTCCTGGCTCAGGCCGCCCTCTTTCTCCAGGATCGCCGCGAGGGTGGCATGAACGTCATGGGCCATTTTCTTTTCGTCGCCGCAGACGTACACGTATGCCCCTTCTTGAAGCCATTCGTAAAGCTCCCGGCTTTTTTCGAGCATGCGGTGCTGCACGTAGACTTTTTGATCGGTATCCCGCGAGAAAGCCACGTCCATGCGGGTTAGCACCCCGTCTTTCAGCCAGCGCTGCCACTCGATTTGGTACAGGAAATCCGTGGCGAAATGCTGATCTCCATAGAAGAGCCAGGTTTTCCCCTCCGCGCCGGTCTCTTCGCGTTCGCTCAGAAAGGCCCGGAACGGAGCCACGCCCGTGCCCGGCCCGATCATGATGACCGGTGCGCCTGGATCCGCCGGAAGCTTGAAGTTCGGATTATGCTGAATGTAAACCGGCAGCGTATCACCGGGCTGAAGTCTTTCCGCAAGCTGCGTGGAGCATACCCCGTACCGGTCGCGTCCATGCGCTTCGTATTGAACCGCGCGCACCGTGATATGCACTTCGTCCGGCGTTGCCTTCGGGCTGCTGGAGATGGAGTACAGGCGTGCCGGCAGCTTGCGCAGTACGCTTGTAAAGCTGGCGGCCGGGATGCCCTTCAGCTGGTAATCCTGCACCAAATCAAGCAAATCCCTTTCCTCGATATATCGTTTGAGTTCTTGCTCATGCCCCGGTTCGACCAGCTCCTGAAGTCCCGGATTGGAGGTCAGTTCGGCGAACTGTTTGATCAAAGGTTTCGTCAGCACCGTAATTTCGTAATGCTGCAAAAGCGCTTTCCGCAGCGCAAGCAAATCCCCCTGCTTGTTGACCGTAATGGATTCTTCCGGGTTCCAGCCCATCGCCTCGATCAGATCATCGACTAGCTGGGGATGGTTTTCCGGATAGATGCCGAGACTGTCGCCCGGTTCATATTGGAGCCCGGAACCTTCCAGCGATATTTCCAGGTGCCGGGTTTCGCGGTCGGAGCCGCGTCCGTTCAGGTTGATGTTTTCGAGAATTTCAGCATGGAACGGATTCGTTCTCGAATATTCCGATTCGGTCTCGGTGAGAGCCGTGCCCGCGAGAGACGCGGCGGCCGAAGCCTGGGCGCTTCCCTCGCTCAATTTGCGGACGACGTCATCGATCCACCCGGCGGCTGCTTCATCGAAATCGACGTCGCAATCGACGCGCGGAACGATCCTGGTGCCGCCAAGCTCCTCCAGGCGCTGATCGAAATCTTTTCCCGTTTGGCAAAAAAATTCGTAAGAGGTGTCTCCGAGCGCCAGAACGGAAAACGAGACGCCTTCCAGCTTCGGCGCGCGTTTGCCGAGCAAAAATTCATGGAAGGAAATGGCGTTGTCCGGCGGCTCTCCTTCGCCGTGCGTGCTGACCACGATGAGCAGGTTCTGGACCTTTTTCAAATTAGCGGGTTTAAAATCGCTCATGGATGACAGCGTGACGTTCACTCCCTGCTCGGACAGCTTTTTGGACAATTTTTTTGCAAGTCCGCTGCAATTGCCCGTCTGCGAACCAAAAAGGATGGTCGCTTCCTTGGCGGGGATCGCTGCGCCAGGCGCCCCGGTCTGCGGCTGCGCCGCCAGCGCGATGCCTCCCGTGCCCTGCAGCGCCGTCAAATAACCGCTCAGCCAGCTGGCCTGCGCCCCTGTAAGCGTCGGCAGCAGCTGGTTCAATAGCTTTGTCTGCTCTTCATTAAATGGACTGTTTGATACTTGAAGCTCCAACCCTATCCCACCTCGCGTCGTTATGAATCCCCGAATTAATTCCGAGTAAATCTATCCACTTAATTCATACTTCCTTGAATCTATCACAGGCCGGGCATGAGGTCAACGAAGAATTTTCAGCTTTTTCCCAAAATTTCAGGATCATGGCGCGGAGCGTCTGACTCATGCTTTTCGTGGAAATAATGATATGACGAACGAGAAAACAAAAGGGGTTTATAGCGATGAATCTCAACCATGCCAAGCCGAACGGTTCGAATGGCGCTTCGGCTGCTTTCCGCTTCCGCAACATCGGCTCCGGCGCTTTGTTCGGTCTCGGTTTCGTCGCTTTTATCGACGAAACCGTATTTCATCAGCTGCTGCATTGGCATCATTTTTACGATAAATCGACGACGGGAGTCGGGCTCGTATCGGACGGGCTGTTCCACGCGTTTAGCTGGTTCGCGACGCTGGCCGCCTTTTTTATGCTCTCCGACCTTCGCCGCAAAAACGGGCTGAACGCCATGTCCTGGTGGGGCGGCATGCTCGCGGGCGGAGGCGCTTTCCAATTGTACGACGGCATCATCCAGCATAAGCTGATGGAGATTCACCAGATCCGCTACAACGTGGACGTGCTTCCCTATGACGTGGCTTGGAACGTAATCGCGGCGGCCATGATCGCGGCCGGCATCCTCTTGATCCGGAGCGGCAAACGCTCCCGTGCCGCAAGGAACGGCGGAAAACGGCCATGAGCATGGACGGTCCCCCGCTGAATCACGGAGCCGCCGGCGTTTGGGCTGCCTGCATCCTGGCTGCGGGGATGGCGGGCCTCGCCATCTTCTATGCCCTGGCCTTTATCCGGTCCCATCGACGGGGAAGGAGATGGCCGCCGCATCGGCTGATCCTCTGGTTGTCCGGCGCATCCACCGCCATCGTCGGGATCCTTGCATCTTCTCCGGCGCAAGCCCATTCCGGCTTCGTTGCCCATATGATCAGCCATCTCCTCTTCGGCATGCTGGCTCCTCTGCTGATGGCGCTGGCGCGGCCCGTCACGCTTTTGCTGCGTGCCCTTGACGTCACCCGTGCGCGGAAGCTTGCAATCTTGCTGAAAATGCCTCCGCTGCGATTCATCACCCACCCCGCCGTTGCCGGAATTTTGAATATAGGCGGGCTTTGGCTGCTTTACGCGACGGATGTATTCGGCAAAATGCACGCCAACCCGTTTTGCTATTTGGCCGTTCATGGACATCTCTTTATCGCCGGGTATGTATTTTCCTCCGCCATCCTCGGCAACGAACCGAACCCGCATTCAAGCAGCCATGTTTTGAGGGCGTTGATTCTTATCCTGGCGCTGGCCGGGCACAGCATCCTGTCCAAATACGTTTATGCCCATCCCCCAGCAGGCGTTCCCGCATCCGAAGCCGAAGCCGGCGCCATGCTGATGTATTACGGCGGGGATGCCGTCGAGGCGGTGCTCATCTTTTTCTTTTGCCGGACATGGTACGTTGCCGTGCGGCCCCGGCCCCGTCTTCCGCAGGTCAAAGGTTGAGGCAAACAAAAAGACAGCCGAACTGGTCGGCTGCCTTTTTTCTATTCTGCGCTTCAAACTAGCGGATGACCGAGCAGGCAATGCGCGCGCCGGAATTCCCCGACGGGTCCGTCACGTAGTCGTCCGCTTTTTCGTGAATCATCAAGGTAGTGCCCCCCGGTTTGAGCAGCGAGTTCGGCGCGCCCTTTTTCAGCGTTACCGTTTTGCTCTCCAGATCGGCCACGACGCTTCCGTCTTCATTGACGCGGAGGTTCAGCAGGTCGCCCGCATGGAACCCTTGCGGGTTTTTGAAACCATGCTGCTTGCCTTGCGGATTAAAATGTGCTCCCGCGGTCGTGAAGTCCGGCGGATCGCATTTTCCGTTTTCATGGAAGTGAATTCCGTGCTCCCCCGGGGGCAAGTTTTTCGCTTCGACGTGAATTTGCACCGCATCGGCTTTTTGCGTGATCACCGCCGTGCCCACTTCCGTCCCTTTGGAATCGATGATTTTCGTTTTCACTTGCATTTCTTCCGAGTGGGCCCATGCGGACGGGCTCATCGGCGCAGCCCCGAATACGAGTGTGCTCAGTACGCTCAGGCAGATCGCTTGTTTTTTCATTGTGCCTATTCTTCCTCCTGTAGATGTGTTTCGGTACCTGTTCACAGGTTGTCCTTTTTGCAGGAAAAAGATAACACCGATCCGATCAAAAAATGGCGCGGACGTTTCCACGATCATCCACCGGCATTTTCACTCGGCAGGTTTGGGCTGGGGAAGAATGCGAAACAGCACGACATACAACGCAACGCTTGCCAGCGTGCAGAAAAAGATGAACCCGAAGACCCCAAGCGGCGGGAGCCAAGTCGAAAGGAAAATCGTCGCCGGAGCGATAAAACGGCCCAAGGAATACTGAAGGTTGGATGCTCCCATGTACCGGCCTCTTGCGTCCGCAGGTACATATTTGCTAATGAAGCTTTCCGTAACGGGCGATCGGGACACTTCCCCCACCGTCATGATGACGACAAAAACAAGCAGCAGCCATACGTTCGTGGTAAAACCCATAAGAAACATCCCGAGACCAAACAGCACCGAGGATAAAATGAACACGTTTCGATCGCTCCAATGCTCGAACACCTTGGTGACCGGCACCGCCAACAGCACGAACAACAATCCGTTAAGCCCGATCATCAAGCCGAAAATTCCGGTGCTGTCCAGGGAATGCGACCAGCTCCCGAACGAGAACAACGGCTGTGCAGGCACGTATTCTTTGACGTACACCGCAAGATACATGTCCAGCTGCATAAAAGCGATGGTGACCATCACCCCCGCAATGATATACACCGCAAAGGGCAAATCCTTGAAAATAAGGCCGTAATTGCGGAACTGCCGTACGATCAGCGAGCCCATATTCCCTTTCTCGTTCGCGAGTTCCGCCGATTTCGGCAGCGTTTCGCGTATCTTCCAATAGATCGTCAAAAAGTACAGGAACGTGACCAGCGTGCAGGTCCACAGCAGTTCGGTGCGGTGATGGATGAAAAAGACGGAACCGATCGCCGGGCCGAACACCGCGCCGATGTTCCTGCCGGTTACGAACGTCGCAAACACCATTCGCCGGTCCTTTTCCGGCGTGACGTCCGCAACCATCGCCGAGCTGGCCGGCGTAAAAATCGAACCCCCGAGCCCGACCCCGATATACGCAACATAATCGAGCCAGCGGGAAGGGGATAATGCAAAAATCGCAAACATCACGGATTGAAGGATCGATCCCAAAAGCATCGCGGGGCGCCGGCCCAGCCGATCGGCCAAAAACCCCCCGAAAAGCCCGGCGAACATCCCGACGAGCGGCGGCACCATCATCAGCATGCTGGCGACGGATTTGCCGAAAGCTTCGCTGAAGTAAAGCGCAATGAACGGAAAATACATCCAAAAGAGCATGTTAAACAGGGAATCCCCAATCAGCCTGATCTTCAGGTTGAGGTCCCATTTGAGCCAAAGCATTGGAAATGTCCTCCTGGAATACGATTTGGAGTGAGATGTTGGGAAATAAGGAAGGAGTTTAAATATACCATAAATTCTCAGGATGACAAGAACATTGGATAAAAAAAGTCCGCGAAACCTGATGGGTCAGGCTGCGGACTGCGGTTTCGGACGCCGGAATTAACCGATGTCCGGAATATGGATTTCGACTTCCCTTTTCGTTTGCGAAGACCGCAAAATGCCGTCCAGGATCGCCTGGTTGCGCAAAATCTGCTCGCCCGGGATCGGCGCCGGCCCCCCTTCGCGGAGCGCGCGTACGAAATCTTTGATTTTTTCCTCGAACACGCTTAGTTTATGGTCGATCAGCGGAATGATGCTTTCGGTATGATGGCCTTGGATATCATGGAATATGGATACCGCGCCGACATTGCCGTCCCATACGCCTCCCCATGGGCCTCTGCTGCCCGGAAGCACCTTCATCCCCGCATCCGTTCCGAGGAACATGGTGGCGCCGAGCGTATCCATGTGCATCGCCCAGGAGGTTTTAAAGTTCAGCACGAGGTCGTTTTCAAACCGGACGATCGCAACGCCGAAGTCTTCGACGTCGAAGCGGGCCGCCTCCGGATGATATTTCGGGTTCGTGCCGAAATAGTTCGACGTGTAAGCCGACACCGTCAGCGGTTTGGGATACCCGAGCGTATTTAAAGCCAGATCGAGCGAATAACAGCCGATATCGGCCATGGCCCCGGCTCCCGCGATCTCCTGGCGGATGAACGTCCCGCCCGGCATGCCGCGGCGGCGTCCCCCGCCGGTTTCTACATAATAAACTTTGCCGAGCTGGCCCTTCTGCACCAAATCCTTGATCAGTCCCATATTCGGGTCGTAACGCGGCTGAAAACCGATGTTCAGCATATTTCCGGTTTGCTTTGCGACCTGCACCATTTCGACGGCCTGTTCGAGCGTGACCGACATCGGCTTTTCCAGTATGACATGTTTGCCGGCTCGCAGCGAATCGATCGTCGTCTGGTAATGGGCGACGTTCGGCGTGCAAATGCTTACGCCGTCGAGTTCCATTTCCAGCATCTTGCGGTGATCGTCAAAGCCTTTGGCCTGCTGCAAATCCCAGCGCTTGATGAACTCTTCCGCCCGTCCCGGCAAAATGTCGGCCACGCCGACGATTTCCACGTCTTCGATGCGTTTATAAGCGCGGACATGCTCGCCGGCAATGCCGCCGCTTCCGATAATCCCAATCCGATAAATCTTTCCCACGAAAGCCAATCCCCCTATATTTTCGCGTGTGTCATCCGATATTCCGTCGGCGTCATCCCGAATCTTTTTTTGAATACCGTATGCAAGTAGCTGCCGCTCGAAAACCCTTCCAGGCCGGCAATGACGTCGATCGGATCCTTCGTTTCCGTCAGCCGTTTGCAGATCGATTTCAGACGGAAGTCCTCCAAAATCTCGCTGAACGAGCGGCCGTCGCCAAGATCCCTGAGGATCCGCTGCAGCTGTCTGCTGCTGATATGCAGCTTGTCGGCGACGTCGTCCAAGACGATCTCCCCCGCCGAATTGGCTTCGATGTATTCCATGGCCAGCTGGTACCGGTAAGCCTTCATGTCCCTTGCGGGCAGCAGCGCCTCCATCGGCTCCGATTCGTAAGCCCTGACCGCGCGCAGCAAAATTTGGATGACGCTGTGTTTGATCGTCGTATACAGCCCGGCATATTTCATATGGGCCGCCTGATAAGCCTCCAGGAAATAAGGCATGGCCCGATGAACGTCCATGACCGGTTTGAGCGGTAATGTTTTAAGCTTTTCCATGCAATCCTGGGCTTCGGAGATTTCCCACGGATCAGCGGCATGGCGGGTGCGTCTGCCCTGGCCCTTTTCTTTTTCCGCCAGGTTGACGATATCGACATGGAGGCAAAGCTCATCCATTGCTTCCTCGGCATCCGCCTCCTGGTAATGCATTACGCCCGGTCCCGTCAAATAAAACATGCCCTCGCGCAGCGTGAACGGCTCCTGTTCCAGGATGACCATCCCTTTGCCGCGCGGAATAAAATGAAACTCGTATTCGGCGTGCTTGTGAAAAGACACCATTTTCCCCGGGGGAAACGTAATGAGGTGAAATCGCAGGACGCGAATCTCATAGTTCCCCCAATACACTTTCAGATCCAGCCGTTCCAGAGCGTCTGCGCGCTCCGTCATCATTTCATACGGAAAGTTGTTCATCATGAAGCACAGTCCTTGATTCCATATATTTTATTTCGGCACCTGAAATTTAAGCTTGAAGATCGGATATACGAATGCCGCGATGCTCGCGCGCCGATTGGTTCGCCGCCTCCATCAGTTTCGTCAATTCAAGGGCATACGCCACGTTCTCGTCGGCCGTCGTGTCGTTCTGGATATGGCCGACCCATTGCTGGAACGCGCTTTCACGCGGCCCCGGCACCGGAAGCTCTACCCAACCGTCGCGGTATTCGCTTTTCCGGGTCGTACGGATGAGAAGCTTTTCCTCAGGCGTGCCGTAGAGCAGCGTGCCGTCCGTGCCGTGAATTTCGATGCAGAACGGAGAGAAGCTGTTCACGAAGCCCGCTTCCACGATCCCGATCGCCCCGGACGGCGTGGACAGCGTCGCTACCGCGTTATCCTCGACTTCTTTGCCCGTAACGTAACCGTATTCCGCTTTTACCTCGACAGGCTCCTGCTGCAGGAACAAACGCGTCAAATACATCGGATGGCAGCCCAGATCGATGAGCGCTCCGCCGTATGTATCTTCCAGCTTGTAAAAATGGTCCGGCAGCCAGCCCGCAGTAGACCCGTTGTGGGACAAACGGACGCGTACCAACGTCACTTTTCCGAGGAGCTCCTGGTCGAGAATTTCGCGGATCGCCAGCGTGTACCCGTCATTCAGACGCGGCAGCGAAACCGTCAGCTTCACGTTATGGCGCTTGACCGCCTCCAAAATCTCGTTTGCTTCATGCAGGGTCGGCGCCAGCACTTTTTCCGTGAAAATATGCTTGCCGGCGGCTGCCGCCTTCAGCATCACGTCGCGGTGCATCCGCGTCGGAGCGTCCACGATCACGCCGTCGATGTCGTCGCGGCCGAGCATTTCGTCGAGGGATTCATGGAAGTCCACGCCTTGCTTGTCTGCGGCTTCCTTGCCCCGCTGCGGGTTTTCGTCCCAAACCGCGACGATTTCCGTGTCCGGATGCTCCTGGGCTTGTTTCGTATAATCCCAAGCATGCACGTGCCAATAGCTAATTTTACCCATTCTGATCATGTTCAGCCACCCCAATGTTTAATTTAAGGACATCATGCCATTAATCTATCACAGGAAATACCGACAATACAGTGTAACATTGCGACAATCAGCTTCAATATTGCGACATTGCGACGCAACGGCCAGGCCGTCCCGACGACAAAAAGCCCACTCTCTCTTTGATAAAAGGGTGAGCTTTTCCTATGAACCTATTTAAAATAGACCGTTTTGCCCGTGCGCGCGGATTCGTAGATCGCTTCCAGCACCTCGGTGACGACCAATGCCTGCTCCGGTTTCACCATCGGTTCGGTATCGTTCAGGATGCTGTCGATCCAAAGCCGGCATTCCCTTGCGGCCTGGCTCTCCGACTTGCCGTCGAAATAAGCGACGCCGCCCGTGTTCAGCTCCGGCAGCTTGGTGTACAAATGGCCCATCTCTTCGCCGTTGATCCGCAGCCCGTCGCGCATGTCCGCGCCCGCTTCGGTCCCGCACAGCGTCGCCTTCGCTTCGCCGACGTCCAGCGTATTCAGCGCCCAGCTCGATTCGAGGATGACGGTGGCCCCGTTTTCCATCGTGATGAATCCGAATGCCGAATCTTCGACGGTAAACTGCTCGGGATCCCACGGACCAAACGCGTTGGCGGCGTCTTTTTTGCTGCCGAGCTTATGGTATACGTTTCCGACGACGCTTTTGACCTTGTAGTTATCCATCAGCCAAAGCGTCAAATCGAGCGCATGCGTCCCGATGTCGATGAGCGGGCCTCCGCCTTGCTCCTCTTCGTTCAGGAACACGCCCCATGTCGGAACGGCGCGTCTGCGGATGGCATGGGCCTTCGCGAAATAGACGTCGCCCAAATCTCCGCGTTCGCAGATTTTTTTGAGAAGCAGCGAATCCGGACGGTAACGGTTGTCATATCCGATCGTCAGCTTTTTGCCCGTGCGTTTGGCCGTTTCCAGCATCGCTCTGGCTTCCTCCGAAGTTTTCGCCATCGGCTTTTCGCACATCACGTGTTTGCCGGCTTCCAGCGCAGCGATGGTAATGAACGAGTGGGACTTGTTCGGCGTGCAGACATGGACCAGGTCGATGCTTTCGTCCTTTAACAGTTCCTTGTAATCCGTATAAATCGCGATGTCTTCCCTGCCGATTTTTTTGGCGGATTCGACCGCCCGCTCTTCGATGATGTCGCAGAACGCCACCAGTTCCACGTTTTTGTTCGCGTTCAAATTCGGTATATGTTTGCCGTTTGCGATGCCGCCGCAGCCGATCACGCCGACGCGGAGCGTTTTTTGTTCCTTAACCGCCATAACCCGAGTCATCTCCTTCTGATTCATAATTTATAATATTTGTCGAAGGTATGCGAGGCTCGCCTTGATGCTTTCAAGCTGAGGCATCTCGAACTCCTCTTGTTCCACCGTGTACCACTGCACGCCGTAACGTTTGCCCGTTTCGACGATGGCCTTGAAATCCATGATGCCGGACCCGATTTCCGTGTTCCGCTTGTCCTGCCGGCTTTTCATGTCCTTGATATGCAGCACCGAGCAGCGTTCTTTCAGCGATTCGATCCAGTCGACGGAACGGAATCCCGCCGCCTCCGCCCAATACGTATCCAGCTCGAAAAACAAATGGTCGGGATCCGTGTGCCGGGCAAGCAGTTCGATGCCGGTGAGTCCGTCGAACTTCTCGAATTCGACCGCGTGGTTATGGTAGCCGAACCGAAGTCCCTGCTCCTTGCAGCGCTCCCCGATCCGGTTGAAGGCTTCCGCCGTCCGCTTGTAGCTGTCGGCGCTGCTGCGCATCTCCTCGGGAAGGCCCGGGCAAATAATGTAAGGGCTTTCGATCGTCAGCGAGTATTCGATTGTCCGGTCAAGATCGTCCTGCAGGTCGGAAATGCCGATGTGGCTTCCGGCGGCCCGGAGACCGTGAGCATTCAGCGCTTTTTTCAGTTCCGAAGCAGAGGTGCCGAAATAACCCGCGAACTCGACGCCGTCATAACCGATTTCCGCCACTTTGGAAAGCGTTCCCAAAAAATCGGCGCTTGTCAGTTCTTTAATGGAATACAGTTGAAGTGCTATATTTTCCACCGTCTTGCCTCCTCTGTGTCTCAATTCAAGGTAAGGATACCAAAATCGGCAGATTCGTTATACAATGAACCTATTCAAAAATATAAAATTTTTGTCATGGTAAAAACGAGGTGCTGCAGCGATGACCGAACCGTATTTCGAGTCCAACCGTTCCCAAGACGGGTCTGTCCAATATCCTTACGAAAGCATGATCCATTCCAGCCAAAACGGAAGCATCGTCGTGGACCCCCACTGGCATATTTATATCGAAATACTGTACTTCCTTTCCGGCAAAGCCAAGGTGTTCCTAGGCGGGAAAAGCCATCGGCTCGAAACCGGCGATCTGGTTCTGATCCACTCGCACGAAACCCATTCGATTTATTCGACGGAGGAGCCCGTTTCATACATCGTCGTGAAATTCGATCCCGAAATTTTGTACTCGACCTCGCGCACCTTCCTGGAATCGAAATACATCCTCCCTTTTACGCTTGCGGACGCTGGAGGACAGCGGGTGTTTACGGCGGCCGAAATCCACGACACGCCCATTCCTGGCCTGATCCGGGAAATCTATGAGGAATTCACCTCCAAAGGGTTCGGCTTCGAGCTGGCCGTCCGTACGCTGATCTGCCGCGTTTTTCTATGGTTTCTGCGCCGCACGCATCCCCAGCATTGGGGGTGGGAGGTTTCGCGCTCGCTGAATGACAGCGACTACCGGATGCTGCAGCAGGTTTTCGAATACATCGACTACAACTATATGAACGACATCAATGCGCAAACGGCGGCCAAACTATGCAATATGAGCTACAGTTATTTTTCGAGGCGCTTCAAAGCGATCATGGGCAAAACCTTCACCAATTACCTCAGCTACATCCGGATCACCGAAGCCGAAAAACTGCTGCTCACGACCGATATGAGCATGACGGATATTGCGCTTGAGGTCGGCTTTTCAAGCTCCAGCTATTTCATCCAGCAATTCCGTCAGTACAAAAACATCTCCCCCCATCAATTCCGCAAAAAAGGAAAAGCCTGATTCCAAGGAATCAGGCTTTTTGGGTATTCATATGTAACATGAACCTGCGAGCAGCAAGTCCCGCGTCGGCCGAAGAATAAAATGCATTAATTCAATATCGTCTGAATCATCGTCTTCAAACCCTTCAGCATCGTATCATGCGAGAGGGATGGCAAACTCGGCTTGCTTGCGGCCATTTCTTCCGATGCAGGAAAATGGACAAAACCGCCGATCATGGATAGCCGGTTCGTCCGGATATAATCGAGAAGCGCATACATCGTATTGTTGCAAATGAAAGTGCCCGCGGAATACGAAATCGAAGCCGGAATTCCCTGCTCCTTCATCTTCTCCACCATCTCGCGGACCGGCAGCAGGCTGAACAAGCCGTCCGGGCCTTCCGGGTTCACGCGTTCGTCGTATGGACGGTTCCCTTTATTGTCCCCGACGGAGGATTCCTTGGGCACCTCTTTCAGATTGATCGCGATCTGCTCCGGCGTAATGGACGTTCGCCCGGAAGCCAAACCGCAGCAAATGACCGCGTCCGGCCGGATCGCTTCCACGGTTTCCAATAACTTGTCGGCGCATTCGTCAAATACGACCGGCAGCAGCCGGGTATGGATTTCCGCCCCGTCGAACCGTTCCTTCCCAATGTCCTTCAGCAGTTTTTCCGTCGGGTTGATCGAATCGCCACCGAACGGTTCGAACGCCGTCACGAGTATTTTCATGGATGTTTCCCCCTGTATGTAAGTTGTTTATAAGGCCGAGACCCTTATCCCTTCCCGTTCCAGCGCACACCGCAGGCTGCCGGCAAAAGACAGGGCATGTTCGCCGTCGCCGTGGATGCAGACCGTGTCCGCCTCGATCGGAATGATCCGGCCGCTCGCAGCCGAAACGGCGCCTTCCCTAACCATTTGCAGCACTTGATCTACCGCCCGGTCCGGATCGGCAATCAATGAACCCGGCATGTTTCTCGGCGTTAACGTCCCGTCGTCCCGGTAAGTCCGGTCCGCAAAGACCTCCGATGCCGTGCGCAGCCCCATCGCCCTGCCCGCGGCAATCAACGCGCTGCCGGCCAGCCCGTACAGGATCAAGGATGAATCCGTTTCGTGCACCGCCCGGGCGATCGCGTCGGCCAGCCGCCGATCGGCTGCGGCCATATTATATAAGGCCCCATGCGCCTTAACATGTTTCAGCGTGCCGCCTTCCTGCTTAACAAATGCTTGGAGCGCGCCAACCTGGTATGTGACCATGTCGTAAACTTCCTCGGCCGACACCTCCATGGGCCGTCTGCCGAATCCCGCCAAGTCGGGCAGCCCCGGGTGAGCGCCGATGGAAACGCCGCTTTGGACGGCCATCCGGACGGTACACCGCATCACCGACGGATCGCCGGCGTGAAAACCGCAAGCGATGTTGGCGGACGTAATATACTCCATCATTTCGGCATCGTTGCCTAAGGCATAACGCCCGAAGCTTTCTCCCATATCGCAATTCAGGTCCACGCTTAACATCCGAACATTCCCTCCAATCTGACGTCGATCATGGTTTTGAGCCGGCGCAGGCCGCGTTCCCGTTCCAGGTACAATTGTTCCGCTTCGTCAAGGGAAACTTCGCGGAAGCGGATCGCGTCACCCGGGGACAACTGCGCGACTTTAGGCAAATCGGCGGAAACGACCTGCGCGATTTTCGGATAGCCGCCAAGCGTTTGCCTGTCGGCCATGAGGATGATCGGCTGCCCGTCGGCCGGCACCTGCACGGTGCCGTCGGCGACGCCTTCGGACAGATACTCCCGGGGAGTCCGCAGCTCGAGCCGGGGTCCCGACAACCGGTAGCCCATCCGGTCGGACTCCGGCTTGACGCGGTAGGAATCTTCGAAGAAACGCCGAAGATCCGCTGCCCGAAAATCATCGTATTGCCGCCCCCTCGTGACCCGAACGGGTTGATTCCCGCGGATATAACCTGGCCGGGGGGCCGCCGACCACCGCGCCGCCCGAAAAGAACCATGCTCCGCGAAATCGCGGGAACTCGCGGCGGGGCTGCCGAATCGGCCCGAATCTTTGTTATGCAGAACATCTCCCGTCTGCAGCGCCCTTCCGTTCAGGCCGCCGATGCCGGCTCGCAGATGCGTGCTGCGGCTGCCGAGAACTTGAGGCGCATCCACGCCGCCGGCAACCGCAACATAAGCGCGGCACCCGGATACGGGGCGTTTGAACGCCAGCTCGCTTCCCTGACGAAACCATACCGGCCGCCACATCGGAACGGGCGTGCCGCCGGATTCCGGCGATAAATCGGCGCCCGTGATCGAAACAAGCATGCTTTGACGGAAACGCACCAAAAAACCGGACCAAGTAACTTCGAGCGCCGCCTCGCCTTCGGCATTGCCGACAAGCCAGTTGGCGATCCGGTGGGCAAACCCGTCCATCGCCCCGGACCGGCCGAGCCCGTATTTGCCGTAACCTGTCCGCCCTAGATCCTGCACGGTAACGAGTAGCCCCGGTTTCAATACCTCGATGCTCATCTCCGTTCACCTGCCAGTCTGTCGTATTCGGAAACGCCGATCGGCCGAAAACGGATATACTGTCCGCTGTTCAACAAAACCGGCGGGTCCTGCCCGGGCCGAAACAAGGCGAGCGGCGTTCTGCCGATGATTTGCCAGCCGCCGGGCGTGTCCAACGGGTAGATGCCGGTCTGGGTTCCGGCGATCCCTACCGACCCGGCAGGAATGGACAACCGGGGCGTCCCTTTCCGCGGTGCGGATATGCTTGCCGGCATGCCGCCCAAGTACGGGAAACCCGGGGCAAAACCGAGCGCATACACCAAATAGTCCCGGCCCGAATGGATGCTGACGACCTCGGCTTCATCCAGCCCGTTCAATTCCGCCACATAGGCCAAATCCGGCCCGTGTTCGCCGCCGTAACAGACCGGAATGTCGATCACGTCCCGCTTCCGCTCCGCATGAACGCCGATCTGGTTCAACCGGTTCTGCACGAGGGATCTGACATGCTCGAATGCCGTTCCTTCTCCCGGGGAGCGGTTTAACCTAAACGGGTCATAATAAACCGTAACCACCGCAAACGAAGGAATGCATTCCACGAATCCGGGAAACGGATCGGCCTCCAGCAGGGACACCGCCGCTTGAACCTGCCGGTTCACGCCTTCGTCGATCGTTTCGCCGAATTGGATCAGCAGCGCAGTTTCGCCCAGCGGCTCGATCGCCATATTGCCCATGCCTTCCCGCCTCCTTTACATCAACGTTCATGAATCTATTTTAGAGGCAACCCGCGGAAATGCGCAATCATTGCCGAATAAAAACAAAAAAGGCTGCCTGCCGCAGCCCTTTCCCTTGTACGTGCCTGATTTATTTTTATTTCGCCAAGTCGATAAAACCTTCGCCGAACACGTCCCTGACGTCGTGAATGGTGATGAAGGCATCCTTGTCGACGGACTTGACGATTTTTTTCAACGTCGGGACCTCCTGTTTGTTAATGACGACGTACAGCACTTCCTTCGGCTGTTTCGTATAGTAGCCGTATCCGGGAAACACCGTTACGCCGCGCTCCATCACGGTATTGATCTCCTGAGCGATATGGTCGTATTCCTTGGAGATAATCGTGATCGCTTTCCGCGGGTTCAAACCTTCGATGATGAATTCCATCACTTTCGTGCCGACGAACAACATTACGATGGTAAGCATGAGGCTCTGCGCTCCGATGATGAAATAGGACGAAAACGCCACGATCAGGTCAAAAAAGAGCAGCGCGTAGCTGATATTCCAATCCCAATATTTATGGGCGATCCGCGCCAAAATGACGCTTCCTGCCGTCGTGCCGCCCGCGCGCACGATGAGTCCGATGCCCACGCCAGCAAATACGCCGCCGAAAATGGCGTTAAGAAGCACGTCGTCCGATTGAATCGTCCATCCTTCCGTCAAATGCAGGAACAAGGAGTTGCACACGATGGCGATGATGGTGTATACCGTCGTTTGCTTGTCCAAAAATTTATAGCCGACGATCAGCAGGATCGCGTTTAATATCAAATTCACCAGGCCCGGAGACCATTTGAACAAATAGTAAAGAATGATCGTGATCCCCGTGACGCCGCCTTCGGACAGGTCGTGAGGAATGACGAACAGATTAATGTCGAGCGCAAAAATGAATGAACCGATGATAAGCAAAAAAATGTCCGCGAGTTTTCTATTCATGCAACTGCCTTCCCTTGATCAATATCCGAAATTTTCAAATGTTCAAAACGCAACTCCCCTATTTTATAAGGGACGCCTGAGATACGTCAACAGAAAAAGGCCGGCCTCAGCAAAAAAAAATCCCGCAGCAGGCTGCAGGATGAAAAAAAGTTTCATAAACGGATCGGATCTTGGACATGGCTAGGCATAAAATAAAAAAAATCCGCGAAAAACGCGGATGAATGGGGGCATACCCGATCCTTATTTCGGCGATCGGATGGAAACCGTATTGGTCGTACCGTCCCATTGGACGGAATAACCCGACAGTTCCGAAAAATCTCTCAGCGGAAGCATCAGGGAGTTATCCCTGTACCTTGAGGCGGTTATCTTGACGGTTTTCCCGTTGACCGTCGCTTGACCCGTCAGCGCCTGATGCACGATCGTGCGGCTGCCGATTCGAAGGGTCGCCGTTTTCGTTTGGTTGTTCCAGAGCACCTCCCCGCCTAACAATTCGATGCAAGCCCTGAGCGGAATATAAATCCGGGAATCGTACAGGATCATATCGTTACGCAAATCCGCTTCCTTGTTGTCGATCAACAGCCTCCCCTCAAATTTCTGCTCGCCTAAGCGGTAACCTGAGTTTCGAGCGATCTCCTCAAACGAAAGCTTAGACGATGTGATAATGGCCATGGTGTGGAGCCGTATTTTGGGAAACAGCCAGTGAATATCGTCGTTATACATGCGGATGCATCCCGCGCTGACATACTTTCCGATGGAATTTTTGTTGTTGTTTCCATGGATCGCATATGTCGTTCCTCGCGTTCCGTTGACGTCCAGCCCGATCCAGCGGTCGCCGAGCGGATTTCTTGGATCTCCTCCCGGAATTTTTTCTTTGTAATACGGACGGTTTTTGATTTTGCTCACGATTTCAAAACGCCCTTCCGGCGTAAGCGATGCCGTTTTGCCGGTGGCTACGCGAAATTCCCTGACGAGGGAACCGTTTTGGAAAAATGCCAGTTTATTCGTTTTTTTGTTGACGATGATCAGATCGTTGCCCGCGCTTTGTGCGTCCGCTTGCACTGGCGGGGGGATGATCCAACCCAGTAACATGATAAGAATGATTGCTGCGAATGAGCGGTGATAAGTACGCAGAATCCGCAAGCCTCCTTTCATCCGGTGATTAATGCCATTATATGGGAGGGGGAGGGTGTCCTATCACTCTTAGATGGATTTTAATCCGGAATTGTTGCAGCGCGCTCGAAAAAGCTTGTCTATGAAAATTCAAATTGAATCTTTCATGAAAATGATAGATTTTCCTTGTCACGATGCAGCGGGAGGAATACAATATATAATTGTCCACTTCAAGAATGGAGGAAATAAGATGTCACCGATTCGTTCGATTCCGGGACGCCCTTCAAACAAAAAAACGGTTTGGATGGTGGGCCTGTTCGTACTCATAGCCGTCATCGGATTGCTTTACGTCAAATGGTGGCCTTATTATCACAAGGCGTTTTCGGCTGCCGACAAGCATTCCATCGGCTCTTCGATCTTAAATATGGAAGGGAACGGGCCATCCTGGGGCTCCGCCTTGCAATACGCGCAAGCTTATTTCAAATCCGTATGGAAAGCGGCGGTGCTCGGCATTTTGCTCGGTTCCCTCGTACAGGTGCTGCTGCCTACCGGTTGGCTCTACGAAAAGCTTGGGAAAGCGGGATTCAAAAGCACGCTGATCGCGGGCGTATCGTCCCTGCCCGGCATGATGTGCACCTGCTGCGCCGCACCGATCGCCACCGGCCTTCGCAAACGCAACGTATCGGTCGGAGCCGCGCTGGCCTTTTGGCTCGGGAATCCGCTGCTTAACCCGGCGACGCTGATTTTTATGGCATTCGTCCTGTCCTGGAAATTCATGCTCATGCGCATCGTGTTCGGAATCCTGCTTACGTTCGGCGTCAGCTATTTTGCCAACCGGTTCGCGGGTGAAGCCAAGATGCCCGAATCGATGGCGGCCCTGCCCGAAGACAAGGGGGATCAGGCTCCGTTCCTTGTCCGCTGGCTCAAAAGCCTCGGCATGATGCTCGTCAGCGTCGTTCCGGCTTATCTGATCGCCGTGCTGCTGCTCGGCGCCTTTCAGTCCACGATGTTTCCGGTCTGGGTCGGCGGCGGCATCGCGGCCGTTATCGTGTTTGCGGTCGTCGGCACGCTGTTCGTCATTCCGACGGCGGCGGAAATTCCGATCATCCAATCCTTTCTGGCATTGGGCATGGGTACCGGACCTGCGGCGGCGCTTCTCGTGACCCTGCCGGCCATCAGTCTGCCGTCGGTGCTGATCGCATGGAAGGCTTTTCCGAAAAAAGTGCTGGCCTTCGTCTCCGTGTCGGTCGTGGTTGCCGGCATCGTCAGCGGTTTGATCGGCGCTTGGATCCTGTAATCCGCAAACGGCATCATATCCGAGCCTAAAACATAAAAGGACCTTCGATGGAGGGTCCTTTTGTTTTTGATCCCGATCCACTTCTTGACAACGTTTTCATTAGGATTTATATTGAATTCAAAGTTAATACGATGTGAAGAGACGCGGAGACCACGAAATGCTTTTGTTTTTCAAAAGGTATTTTGTGCGTCTTTTTTTGTTTCTTCCATCGGCATAAATTCTTCAACCAATCCAAATACGAGGTGATCGATCATGGCCATTCATGAACTGAGTTTCAAATCATTTAATCAAAAGGACGACATTCGAGCCTGGATCTACACCCCCATCCGCAAACCGCGCGGAATCGTTCAGCTGGTGCATGGTTTCGGCGAGCATTCCCGCCGGTATCTCCACATGATTTTGAAGCTGAATGAAGAAGGCTTCGTGGTTGCGGCGGACGATCATGTGGGACACGGCAAAACGGCATACGATTCAGGCAACTGGAGCGATTGGGGCGCACACGGCTACATGACGATGGCGGAAGATGAGCACTCGCTCCGTCAACGGGTACAGGAGAAATATCCCGGCCTGCCCTATGTCATGTTTGGCCACAGCATGGGTTCCATGATCGCCAGATGTTATGCCGCCGCTTACGGAGAAGGGATCGACGGTTTGATTCTTTGCGGGACTTCGGGCGTGTTTCCGAATGCGGGCGAAGTTGCGAAAGTGTTGAAAGAACAGGTGGACCGGGGCAATGGAGAAGAAATCGATCCATCTTATTTGCAAAAGCTTCTGGGCTGGATGACGGAGCGCTGCGAAAATGCCTCCACCCCGAATGACTGGATCTGCGGCGATCCGGACGTCGTTGCCGACCATGCCCATGATCCGTTCAACAACTTTACGACGCCGCCCAATATCCGTTCGTTGTATTATTTTGTGATGATGATGGAAACGATCGTCGGTACGCAGTGGGCGGAAAAAGTGCCGGCATCCATTCCCGTTTACAATATCGCCGGGGATCAGGATCCTGTCGGCCAATACGGGGAAGGAGTCTACGCCGTTTCGAACTGGCTCGCGGAAACGGGTCATCAGGTGGAAACCAAGGTATATTCGGGTTATCGCCATGAAATCCATAACTATCGCGACATCCGGGACGACGTCGAAGATGGAATCATCGATTTTATCCATCGCGTGATCGGGAACAAATAGAAACTGCCCCAAAAAGAAGAAGCCTATGGCAATTGCCATGGGTTCTTTCTTTTTGGGACAAATTTATCCGGCGGCAGAGGAGCACCGGTTTAGGACACGGTCGAATAGCCGTAGTCTTTTTTCTCTTCCTTACGATCCGGTTCGGCTTGAACCTCCGGCGCGGCGCTTGCATCAAGCTTGGCTTTGCCCATCAGCAGCGAGGCTGCGCATGCCAGGAGCACCGGGAGCAGCGCCCAACCAAAGGTGGCGGCGATCGACGAGGACAACGCCTCCGATACCGAATCCAAAAGCGCAGCCGGAATGCCGGCACGCGTCTGCTCCGACAACAGCACGTGCGGATCGTTGACGGAAAGCGCATCCGGAACCCGGGCGCCTCCGCCGAACATCTGTCCCATCTTCGCCGAAAACGCATGGGTCTGGATCATCCCGAACGTCGTGATGCCCAGCGTCATGCCCAAGGAACGGAGAAAATTAAACGTGGAGCTGGCCGATCCCCGCTGGCGGTACGACAAACCGTGAATGCACGCGTTGCTCAGCACCGAAAATGAAGCGCCGATGCCAAGGCCGATCAGGATCATGTAAAACGTGACTTGAAGCCGGGACGAATCCGGGCCGAGCGTCGTCAGCAGCGCCGTGCCGGCCGTTAACACCAGAAGCGAGGAGACCATGATCGAACGGTAGGAAATCCGGTTCATCAGGCTGCCGCCCAATGTAGCCGTAATGACCGAAGATACCATCATCGGGAGCAGCACCATGCCGGAGCTGGTGGCCGAACCGCCGAGCACCCCCTGAATGAATATCGGGATGTAGACAGAGGCGGCAATAAACGCCGCGCCGCTAAAAAATCCGGTCAGGATGCCGGACGTATAGATCCGATTTTTGAACAAGCCGAACGTGATGATCGGTTCCTTCGCCTTCGTTTCTACGAACAGGAACGTAGCTGACAGCAGCACGAACCCTCCAAGCAGGCTTAACATCTCGGGCGAACTCCATGCCAGCTGCTTGCCGCCGAGCTCCAGCGCAAACATGAGGCAAACGACGGCTCCCAGGAAGGTGAACGCGCCGGCCCAATCGATCGGCTGCTTGGAATGCTCATGGGATTCCTTGTAGCATAACGCGATCATCAGCAGCGCCGCCAAACCGAGCGGCAAATTAATGTAGAAATTCCACTGCCACGCGATATATTCGGTAATATAAGCTCCGACCAACGGGCCGAAGATGCTGGAGATGCCGAACACGGCCCCGAACAATCCGCCGAGCTTCCCTCTTTTCTCCAGCGGGACGGCATCATACATGATGGTAAAAGCGATAGGCACAAGCGCCCCGCCGCCAATGCCTTGAACGGCCCGGTACAGCGCCAATTGGGTAATGGACTGGGCCGTGCCGCACAGGGCCGATCCGATCATAAACAATATGATCCCGAACACAAAAAAACTCTTTCGTCCATACATGTCGGACAGCTTCCCGAAAATCGGCATGCCGGCCATTTCCGCCACCATGTAGGCCGACGTGACCCAAACGAACTTATCCATCCCTCCGATTTCGCCCACGATGCTGCCCATCGCCGTCGCCACGATCGAATTGTCCATCGATGCCATGAGAATGCCGAGCAGTAACGCGGCGATGACGACCGGCAGCCTGCTTTTTTCTTGATGCTCCATATTCAGAACCACTCCTTCTTTTCTATTACGGTTTCGTTCTTGGCCTGAATAGAGCATACAAAAAGAAGTATGACAACGGCGTGTCATACTTCCCGATATTTTTCGAGCATGTTTTGCAATTGCTCCTTCACCGCTTTTCGGATTTCCGGCGGACTGACGACTTCCGCGCCAACCCCGAAGCTCAGCATGATCGGAATGAGCCAACGCAAGCTGCTGCGCTGCTGGTTCGTCAAAATGATGTCCAGGCATCCGTCTTCTCCAAAGCGCTTTTCCGCGCCGACGAAAAAATCGAGCGCCCTCGCCATGGCAGACGGCGCGATTCGGAGCACGACATCGAATACGTCCGCATCGGCCGGTCCGCTTTTTCGCCCACCGGATTCGATCTTCGGTTCATGGCGGTGATGCTGGAAATGTTCTCCCGTGACAGCCATGGACACGATGCGGGGCAGCTTGAATTCCCGGTAGTCGCTGCGCAGCCGGCAATAACCGTACAAGTACCAGGAGTCGTATTTGTACAAAAGATTGACCGGTTCGACGGCCCGTTGGACCCGCTCCCCTTTGGTGCTCACATATTCGAATTTCACCACAAGCTGCCGCCGAATCGCGTCATGAATCATCCGAAGCGTCTCGTTGTATGGGCGCCAGCTGCCGATATCGAGCGACATGCTTGGTTTTTTGGCTTCCTGGTGGACGGTTTGGAGCTTATGGATCGTCTCCTCGGCTTTCTCATCCTCAAATACCGTGGACATGCTGCGCAAAAGAGTCACGAGCGAGTTCACGTCGTAGGAGCCGAGCAGGCTTTTGTCCATTTTATATTCTTCCATGATCCCGTAACCGCCGTTCACGCCTTGATAGGAAACCACCGGAATGCCCGCCGCGCAGATGGTTTCGATGTCGCGGTAGATCGTCCGTTGGGACACGTTGTATTTTTCCGCAAGGGCCGAAGCCGACAATATTTCGTGATTAAGCAGCATGTAGATCATGGAAATGAGACGCTCAAGCTTCATGAAAGACCACCTTTTTTGATATGGATATACGATCCCCATGATCAGTCTAGCGTCCCGAGCCGCTTTTGTATAGAACAGAAGCAAAAAACGGTGGTGTCCGACTCCAAACTTCCCTTTAAAGACAGGCGCTCCAGGCAAGAAAATGCTGCTTGCAAAATGGCGGTGAGTTTTTTAGCGTTTGCCTTATTCAAACTAAATCCGTAGAAATGAAGAGTACGGTGGATATGAACTAGGTATGTGCCGGTTTTACTTTTGTGAATTTTTCATATGTTGTTTTTTTAACATATTAAGCGTCGCTATTCGAAATTCGAAGTCCTTCGCGTTCATGTGGTTGACCTAAATCAGGGTTGCCTGCTCCAGCCGATTTTCAATCGTGTAATCATATGTCTGGAAACATTTTGGTGGGGGGCTATTTTCGTTGGGATCTCGGGAAGCTTTCGTGGAAGATTCTCTGGGGCAGTTTTGGTGATACCGGCTGCTTCAGTCCGTTCACTTTTTCCTTTTTCTATCTCTTGTCTTTGAAGAAATCGTACTTGATCACAAAATCGAAGAGAGCCATAATTGCAATGGCTCCAAGCGGAATCATGAAGTAGGCCCATCGCGGATGATTCGGAATTTCACCAGGGGGTGCTTCAATTAAAAAACCATAAAGAACAAGGCTATAAATGACGGCCAGAACCATACCTGTTACGTTTCTATTTTTCATAGCTGCTTTTCACCTCGGATTCACAAAAATTCAAATTATTGTATTTTTTACCTAAGCATATTATAACATGGCGCAACAACAAGTGGATAAATTCTCCTGTCACGCCCCATTTTATTGAAGGATCGTGCCCTTTTGCTCATTCGTTTTTCAATGCGGATGCGCTAACAGTGGATTAAAAGCTTTAAGCGGTCCGCTTTGTAAAATCTTATCCACTTCCTCGTATCCAGGCGGGTAGGCGAAATTGTAACGTGAAGGAATTGCAAAAACATATCTATCGTTTTGACCCAATTCGCTCGGTTGGATAGCTGCTGCACCAATAAAAAATTCTTCCCGTCGAAGAGAGTCCCACTGATTGATCGTAAATACCATAATGGGTATATCCTGCCTTGGCGTTTGCGCGGTCCATCGAGGATCTCGAATCGAAAGGATTGGACCGGTTTCTGAAGTCTTTTTACTTGCGTTTTTGTCCATTGTGTTGCCTTCCCAATGACTCTTTACAATAGAATAACCTTTCCAGCTTTCGGGTAAAGAAAACTGAAACCCGTATTGTTTATTTGTATACACGATAGAGTCTGAATCCGAAGATGAAGGGGCTCGATCAGGGCTTTGAGTCGGCGTTTTTGTTGGTTGACTTGTGGCTTGCGTTGGTTGGGATTGAAAATGTTCATCATCTATATTCGTGCAACCAACGAATAAAATAATGGTGAAAAGAAATAGAACAAGCAATTTATTCAAAAAGTCACCATCCTTATTGGCTCATGATTTCTAAAATTACAGACGATAATGAAAGCGTTAAAGTTTGACCAAGTTTAAGATTATTTTTATGGTGCATATGTACAACACAAGATTTACTTTTTCCGCATTACTGCACCCGCAACCCGTACGCAACTTGAACGCGGCATATGAGTAAAACAGGGACACCCGGGAGAGCGGATGTTCCTGTTTTCATGAATGCACATACCGAAACGTTGATCATCATCGGTAGATGCGCAGTCAATCCCCCGAGATGAAGGAAAGAATGGGATCGACTGTGCGAACAAATCCAATCATTTCATGCCATCGTTTCGCAGCCCCCATGCGGCGATCCAGGCGACAGCCGCGACCGCAGTCGTGATGAAAAACGCGTCGGAATAAGCTCCGGTCCCCTCCCCGTACCAAGGATTAAAGAGATGCGCCGCGTCCCGCCGCGCCGATAAAACGGCTCCGATGAGCCCCGCTCCCGTTCCGGCCCCAAGGTAGAGCGAACCTTGGAAGATCCCGACTCCCGTGCCGACCTGATCTTTCGCCACAGCGCTGACGGCTGCGCTATTCGCCGGGGAGTTCAACAGCGCAAAAGCAATTCCCGCCCCTAATACGCCTACCGAGACAAGGACAGGAGAGTTTCCTGCAGCATAGGTCGACAAAAAGAATGTGGATACGCCCATCATACTTGCACCGGCAACGATCAACCGTTTCGTCCCTACCCGATCCGACATGCGGCCAATGACCGGAGAAAAGGCCGCGACGGCCGCTCCTCCCGGCAGCAACACCAGCCCTGCCTGGCCGGGGGAAAGCCCGTTCACCTCCACGACCAGCAGCGGAACGAATACAAGCACGACGAAATAGGCAAACATCGAGCACATTGAAACGATCAGTGCGCATACATAAACTCGGTTCGCAAACAGAACAGGCGGGACGAACGGATCATCCGCGGCATGGATACGCCAGACGAAGCAAATCAAAGCAGCAACCGATCCTGCAAAACTTCCCAACGACGATACTGAAGCAAACCCGGCTGCTTCCCCTTGAGTCACGCCAAAAAGCAAAAGCCCGACGGTCAGCCCAAGCAGCGCGCCGCCAAGAACATCAAACGGCCGCCGCTTTCCTTGTTGGGCGGCAGGCAGAAGGGACGGCAGCGCATACATCGAGCCGACGATAACAAGCACCGAAAGCAGCAGCGTGACCCAGAACAATGCCTGCCATCCCCACAGCTCTCCGACGGCGCCTCCAAAAATCGGTCCGCTTGCGGTTCCGATCCCGATGCTGCCTGCAATGATGCCGAAGGCACCGCCCCGTTTGCCAGGCGGCAGCACCTTCGAAACGACGACGACCGAAAGGACGGGAATGGCCGCCATCCCGGCTCCCTGGATCATTCTCCCCGCAACAAGAACGATAAGATTCGGGGCGAGAGCGCAAATCAGGCTCCCGGTCGCCAGAATGCCGACCGCAATGATAAATAGCTTTTTCAGATCGAAAAAATCCGACATTCTTCCGTACAAAGGGACCCCGATCGCCAAAATAAGCGCGACGCCGCTGACCACCCAGCTAATCCGGGCTTTAGAAGCTCCCAGTTGTTCGCCGATGAGCGCGAGCGCGGGATTTACCATATCCACCGTAATCGCCGCCACAAGAACGGATAATGCCAATGTCATGACGATGAGTGTTATTTTTCCTTGGCTGAGTCGTGAGAAAAGTGCTTCATCTGAATTGTTTTTAACCATTGGATTGCCTCCTAAAAAAAGAATTTTGTTTTTTAGGAGGCTGCATCCACTGCTTTCCTCGTCAATCTTTCTCACTCCTTCCTCTTGGTTCGCAATGAACCTGTCGGTTCAACAAAACTTGCAAACCTTCATTTTCACGCCAAAAAGTCGCAAAAAAAGACACCGAAGTTTCGGTGTCCATTTTACGTTTTACGTTTTTCGCTCAACATTTCACATGAACCAGCTGCAGCGTGAATTCACGCCGCATCAGGTTAACACGAGAGAGGCAAAAAACGTACAGACACCGTATTCGCAGATTTTATTGCAGCGCAGCTTAAAAATGGGCAGACGTATCCCGTCGAATGCAAATTTCCCGATTTTTTTACGGATAAATCGATCCAAACCGGTACGAATACAGATCTCATCGCTTTTTGCCTCCTTTCAACATAATTAAAGTCATTGTATCCGAAAGCGGTTAGGTACACAACCTTTGGAAAACGGTTTGCTGAAGGTCAGATTCCGGTTCATCTATTTTGACTTTCTAATTAGGACGAAAATTCGAGCCCTGCCCGGATCCATTTTTCAATGACCCCTTCTTCCAAAAATGGTGCGATCGGCTTCAGGGCCCCCATACCTTCTTTTTCAAAAGCTTGGCGAGCGCACGCTTCCAAAACCTCATCGCTTATGAACGGCGCAACAGGCAGAAGCACTCGGATACCGTGGGTTTCAAACGCCTTTTTTGCGTACTCGTCCAGCGTCTTATCGCTCATAAACGGTGCAAGGGGCGTTAACGCTCCGATTCCCTCGTTCTCAAACGCTTTTTCCGCAATTTCGTCCATTGCCTCTTCGCTCATAAACGGCGCGATGGGCGTTAATGCTCCGATTCCCTCGTTCCCGAACGCTTTTTTCGCGCATTCATCAACCGCCTCATCCGTCATAAACGGTGCGATGAACTTCAACGCCTCGATCCCTTCTGTCTCCAACGCTTTTTTGGCAAACTCGTCAATCGCTTCATCGCTCATAAACGGCGCAAGCTCCTTTATTGCTCCGATTCCTTCCGAAGCCGCCGCTTTTCTCGCGCATTCATCGATAAATTCCGTGCTGACGAACGGGGCGATCGCGGACAGATCATGAAGTTTAAACTTATGCTTCATATGGCTGAACACTTCATCGGCTTGTTCCGTTTTCAAGAGGGGCATCACGGCAGAGAAATCTTCGACGGAAATTTCGTTTTCCCGCAAAAATTCGGTCGTTTTGTTCTGGGCAATGTTTTGGACGATGTCCGCCCCCTTTTGATTGTCCAAAATTTGATCGATGCTGACCTCGAATATGTCCGCCAGCTCCGGCAGCTTCGAAATATCCGGCATCGTTTCGCCGCGTTCCCAATTGCTGACGGCCTGATAGCTGATCCCCATCCGGTCCGCCATCTCCATTTGCGTCATCCCTTTTTCTTTTCTCAGCCGGGCGATGTTCCTGCCGATTTTGACCATGTTAAACATGCGCTCACTCCTTTAAGGTTTTTACAACGTTAGTGTACCTGCGAAAAGCGGCCGGATATATAAAGCAGTGCTTGAGTGATCATTTTCGCGGGTTTCCAGCTTACTTCCGACGGAGCTATAAGAAAAAAGGAAAACCCGGCTTGACGGACTTTCCCATGGATGCATAATCTGACGCTTCTTTTTTATTTCATCGCTCCAGCACTTCACTCAAGCCCTGCTTGAGTCCTTCGACGTCAAGCCCGTCGACCGCAAAAGCCATGCGTACCAGCTCAGGCGAAACGAATTCGTCGTATTTTCCCAAATAGGGTGCTTCATCAGGCCCGAGCAGCAGCAACGGATCCGTGCAGGACGCGCATTCCTGTAGAATCTGCTCCAATAACGTCCGGCTGTCCGCTTGCCCGGCAACGACAAAATAATAAGGCTCCATCGGCACGATTGAACGCAGAGACAGGCGCTCTGCAAGATTGTTTTTGAGCAGCCGTTCCAACGTCCTGAATTGCTTGCTGCCGATCCACGGCAACACGAACAGCGAATCACCGCCTGCTGGGATGACGGGCGACTTCAGCAGCCCGCTTTCTTTCGCCAGCCTGCGCGCCCGTTCCAACCGGTTTACGGCCTGCGGCGACAGGTACGAATAAATGGCGGTGTCCGCGAGCACTTCGCGCATTTTCCGCACGACCAGCGTATGAATATCCCCTCCGCCGCCAAGCCACAACGTATCGACCTTGCCCAGCGCCGCTTTGACATAGACGGCTTTATGCTTCGTATCGACTTCGGTTACTTTCCACAATTTTCCCGCCAAAGAAAAACAATACCCCGGCGGCGGCACCGTCGTAATCGAGCCGATTTCCTCCGTGCCGTTGTAGACCGCATGCTCCTCGTCATCCTTGAATACGGCATAAAAACGGAAATTGTTGACGATTTTTTCTCCCGTCAGGCCGATGATCAAACTTTGCTGTTCCGTCCACTGAACATGGTCGGTTTGCAGCAAATAATTCAAAAACGTTTTATACGCAGCGGCCGGAATTTGCTTGAACGATGGCAGCGAAAGCACGTATGCCGCCAGTTCGGCCGGCGTTGCTTCCCCCATGCTTTTCAGGACGCTCATCGTCTGGTGGTATAAAAGCCCGATCGGCATTTTCCGGATGTCCAGCGGCTCCACCCACCGGTCGCGGACATACAGCTCGATCACGGCGATGGCGCGCAGCAGCGTCCAAGGCATTCGGGCCGGCAGCGGCGCGTCTTCGTCTTCCTCTTCCGGGCATACAAACAACATCTCCGACGGCGCGTCGTTCCGGCGGCCGGAGCGCCCCAGCCGCTGCACGAAGCTCGAAGCGCTGTAAGGAGCGCCAAGCTGCACCACGCGCTCGAGTTCGCCGAGGTCGATGCCCAGCTCCAACGTCAGCGTGGCTGCGGCCACGGCCGGACCTGGCCCGTTTTTCAACGCGGCTTCCGCTTCCTCGCGCAGCATGGCGGAGATGCTGCCGTGATGCACGTGGAAGACGTCCGGCTGATGGCGCTGGGCTGCCACCCTTCGCAGCTCCAGCGTCGTGAGTTCGGCATCCGATCGGCTGTTCGTAAAAATGAGCGCTTTTTTCAAATGGGTGCTGTCGTAGACGAAGTTATAGTAGGCTTTGCGCGCGTTTTGCAAATGCTCCGCCTGCTCCTCGTCCCGGGCGTCCGGAAACGAAAAATGCTCCACGCGCAGCCGAAGCTTGCGTCCGCCAGGCACCGAAACGGCCTCCACGGGCCGGCTGCCGCCTGCGCCAAGCCATGCTTTCGCCGCCTCATAGTCGCTTAACGTCGCGGACAAACCTACGCGCCTTGGCGAGCAGCCGGTCATTTTTTCGATCCGGGCGATTTGGCTGAGCACCTGAATCCCGCGGTCCGCTCCCATAAAAGCATGAACCTCGTCAATGATGATATACCGAAGATCATGGAACAAGGCGGGGATCGCGTTCGGTCGGTTCATCAGCAATCCTTCCAGCGATTCGGGCGTAATTTGCAGCACTCCCGAAGGATTCCGCATCAGTTTGGTTTTCTCCGTCTGCGACACGTCGCCGTGCCAATGCCATACCGGAATGTTGCCGTCCCTTAGCAGCTCCTTGATCCGTTCAAACTGGTCGTTGATCAGCGCTTTGAGGGGACCTATGTACAAAATCCCGACGGAAGCGGACGGGCGTTCGTGCAGCTCGGTCAAAGCCGGAAAAAAAGCCGCTTCCGTTTTGCCTGACGCCGTCCCGGCCGCGATCAGCATATGATGGTCGGAATTCATGCAGATGTTAAGCGCTTCGACCTGCGCCGGCCGCAGCGTGTCCCATCGTTTCCGGTAGATGAACTCCTGAATGAACGGAGCCAAACGGTAGAAGATATGGCTCGCGCCGCCGCTCATAATTCAAACTCCGCCAAAAAATCGTCCAAATCGTCTTGTTCCCGGCCCGCCGCCGCAGGCGCGGCCATCCGCTCGCCCAGCAGCCGGCTGAACGAGGCATCCGGATTTTGATGCAGCGTATGCAGCAAATCCATGAAGTCGCGCACCACTTCGCGCGGGGTCAGCAGCTCGTCCGCCCCCAGCCGCCCGACGGCCGTTTCCATGAATTGAATCAAATCCGCGTCGGTCAAAGCCGGGGTATAACCGAAATGCAGCCCGTGAATTCGCAGCAGCTTTTGCAGCAAAATCAAAATCTCCTCATGCGACAGCATTTCCAGCTTCAAAATCGGCCCGGTGTAGTTCCGGTATCCGTTTCCGGCAAACCTTCCTTCCACCAAGCGCGAACGCAGCGCCTCATAACTGAATAATCCGCGGCGTTCGTCCTCGACGAATTGCGGCGTCCCTCCCAGGAAGATGCCCAAATGCTCGGCTTTGCCCTGCATCGTGTCATTAAACATCGTCAGCAGCTTCTCATAATTGCTTGTCCGGGAAACGCTGTTCGATATTTTATAGAGATTGACGCCTTCGTCGATGAACAGCAGCAGCCCTTTGTAGCCGATTTTCGCCACAAATTCCGACCACAGCTTGATATAATCGTACCAGGTATCGTCATCGATGATCACGGCCACGTCGAGTTCTTTTCTCGCCTCGGTTTTGTTCGGGTACTCTCCGCGAAGCCAGCGCAGCGCCGCCTGCTTTTTCTCGTCCTCCCCAAGCTTGTATCCGTTCCAATAAGCCGCAAGCACTTTGGCAAAATCGAAACCGTGCACCAAATTGTGCATATGTGACGTCACCGCAAAAATCCGCTGCTCCACCTCATGGGCAAGCGCCGGATCGTCCGCGCGCAAACCGCCGGCCTGCATCGCCTCCTGCTGAATCGCCAAAATCCATTTTTGGAGTATCGCTTCGAGCGCTCCGCCGTCCGGCCGGGTCTTCGTGGACAAGTGGGTCATCAGCTCGCGGTACGTTGCAAGCCCTTGCCCTTTCGTGCCGACGAGTCTGCGCTCCGGAGACAAATCCGCGTCCGCCGTCACGAATTCCCGGTCCAGCGCGTAGTTGCGGATCGTTTGCAGCAAAAAGCTTTTCCCGCTTCCGTAACGCCCGGTAATCAGCTTCATGGCGGCGCCGCCTTCGGCAATGTTGTCCATATCCCGCAGCAGCGCCTCTACTTCCTGTTTCCTTCCCACCGCGATATGCTCCAGCCCGACACGCGGCACGACGCCCGCCGTCAAGGAATTGACGAGCGCGGTCGTCAGCCTTTTTGGTATTTTCAAATCCGTCATGTTTCCACCCCTTAAACAATTACGCTTTCTTCAACGCTTCCAGATATCCGCTATATTCTTCCGCAACGTCGTCACCGTCGATCACGAGATCGCCGATCGTCTCCATCGCGGCTTGATTTATTTCGTCGATCAGCAGCGCCGGCATCGATCCGTAAGTTTCGGCGATCCGCTCCAGCTCGCTGTATGGCATTCGAGATTTTAATGCATATAGGACCTCCAAATGGGCTGGTCCCAGTTGCTCCGAAAACGAGGTCCATTCCTCGTCCAATAAAGACGTATCCCATGCAAATCGTTGTGGTTCCATTGCAGGTCTCTCGGGGACTCGTTCGCTGCTGCTTTCCCGTTCAAAACCTTCCTCTGGCCCGCTATGTCCGGCATGATCATGTTCGGCAAGATCCGTTGGCGACACGGGAATATTTCCTTCCTCATTCCGTTCATGCGCCGGTTCGTCCCATTCCTCGATCGTCAGCATGCTCCGCACTTCTTCGCTGTCTTTTTGCAGCATGGCCAGTTTCTGCGTATCAATGGATACGGCCGGGACGGAAAGCTTTTTGGCGGCAAATTCCTTGTCCAAAAACCGCCGGATCAACGTCTCCGTTTCGCTTTTTAACGTGACTCCCCGCAAGCGTCCTTTAAAACCCGTCAGCTCCCGCAGCTTGTTTTCGGCGCACCGCACAAGCTGCGTGACGTAGTAGTGTAGCGGCGGGCATTTTCGGATCTCAAGGATCCGCATCGGAAATGTCCTTCCGTACGTTTCGGCATCGTACACGCTGCTTCGGAACAAATACCGCTCGATCTTTTTGCCCGTCCCCTTATAAAAGGTGTCGACGAGGCCTTTTCCCGTCGTTTTTTGCAGATAGGAGTGGACCAGCGCGATGACCTGAGGCGTGTATTCCTCCAACAATCCGCGGCCCTCTTCCGCATAAAATTTGCTTCGCCGCGCATCGTAATCCGACAGCGTCAAAATCTGGTCCAATGTCAGTAAAGCGGGATTTTCGCCCATCAACCTTTCCAGTTCCAGGTCAAACAGTTCTCCGGCCCAAGCCTGACCGGACCTTGCGAGAATGTCGATCAGCGGGACGTCCAGCCGATGCACCAGCACGAAGTCGCATACCCACTCGGCCAGATACTGATTCAGCTTCGGATATCGGTTTCCATAGGCATCCCAAAGGTTCATCATCTGCTCATATCCCTGCCGCGGCCGCTCCCATCCGACGCCATGAATCAGCTCGTACAGGCAGACGAAAATATAGGACAGGTCCGTGTAAGGAAAACGTCCGCTGCGGACTTCGCTCCTCCAGTAAAAATACCAGCGCCGCTGCGATTCGTTCATCTGCTCGTACGTCGGCCAGTAGCTCATGAACGGGACAAAAGGCGCCTGCTCCCCCGTCCGCTCCGCCATCGCCTGAGCCTGCTGCACAAAACGTTTTTCCTTCGATAGAGCCGCAACAAAAGGGAGCTTCCCTTCCGCCGGTTGCTCCTTCCTCTCCGGAATGCTCAACTCGCGTATAGGGCCGTTTTCTCCATTCGCAGGCGCGCTCAAGTCGATTTCCGCAAAATCCAAAGGCTTTTGATTTGAATTCATGAAACCATGCATCACCATTTCACAGAATATTTGTTCTCTTTTTTCATTATATATGAAAATGGCTTGGGGTGTAATTTTTTTGCCATTCTGTGAACTTTGTGCCGAACCTGTCCCTGGGAAAAGATTATCTCCTTCAAGCAGGTGTTGTATCAGGAAAAAGAAAAAAGCGCCTTTCATCGGCGCCAATTTTTCATCATTATTTATATGGGATGTTTGCATCCATCCGATCACTAGGAGCTTATCCTTCGTTTGTTTTTTCGAATTCACAGGTATTCTTCTTGATAGGAATCATTAGAAATCTATCGTTACTCCTGAATGATTCGATCCGTATAAACAATGTCATTGCTGCTGTCCCATATACTGCCTTTATTTCACCGGAATCCTAAACTCCAGTTCAGAAATGTACTGCTTCTCCCCGTTCCGGTAAATATATGGCTTGACGGTAACGGATTCCGGGATCGATTCAAACGGTTCGTAGCTGGACGAAAACAAATAATGATCACCTTCTCCGGAGCCGTTTGCACCGAGGTTTTTTTGAAGCCGCCCCTTTTCGTCGGCCAGGTCGTAGGAAATATCGATAAAATCGGACACCTTGTACTGATCCTGAATGGACTCTGCAATTTCCTTGATATCCTGTCCCAGTTCTCCCTTAATCTCCATTTCCAGCCGGGTCGTCACCGGCGAAATTGCCAATTTGGCTACTTTCATATGAATATGATCAAACACCTTCGACTCATCAGGCGTAAGCACGATGCTGTCGTTCGTTTTTTGGACCGGAACGTTAAACTCGTACGGCACGCTATCATTCAAAAAATGGATCACGAGTTTAAGTTCGAACTGATCCGGGATGTTCAAGCCGGGGGAATCCAGTCCATGCACCAGCAGCGAATTGGGAGCCTTGTCTCCCCCCGAGCCATATCCCATGCTGGTATTGATCAACGTGTCATTGACGTAAAAATCGATGGAGATATGACCCGCCCCTCTAGATCGGACGATTTCTTCGTACCAATTGTCGAGCGATCCTTGGCTTCCGCTGCCCCCGGCCAATTCTCTCGTCAAGACGAAGTTCAGCCGGCTGCCGTCGTAGACCACTTCAGACAAATGGAGCGTCACCCCGTTATGCGTCACGCTTTGGTTGGCGTCGATGGCATACCCTGCTTCGCTGGCTTTTTGAAGGCCCTTGTCCCCGGCCAGCTTAAACACGCTTTCCAGAAAAGGGATCTGCTTCAACGCCTGCGCCATAACGGGTGATACAAAACCGGAGCCGATAAGAATCAGGCCCGCAGCCGCCGTTCCGGCACAAATGACGGTGATTCTGCGGAGCAGGCTTTTCCTTTCCCCTGTACCCTGCTTCTCTTGCACGACATCATCCAATCTGTCGTAAGCTTCATCCATCCGTACTCGAATGGACCGCGGCAATTCCTGTGCCCGGTCTTCTTTCAACTGTTTCATCATTTCGTCCAGTCCGTTCAAAGCCGCACCTCCTTTGCAGCTGGTTCCTTCAATCGGCGGGATAACGCCATGCGCGCCCGGTAAAGCCTTGTTTTCACCGCTCCTGCCGACATTTCCAGCATGTCCGCAATTTGCTGAATCGTCATATCCTCAAAATAATATAAAATCACGATCATTCGCTGCGTTTCCTCCAACCGATCGACGGCATCGCGCAAATCCATGCGGAGATCCTCGACTGGAGGAACGTATGCGGCCTGCGGCGGCTCCGCCATCGAGACCGTCTTGCTTTTTTTGCGTAAAAGCGTGTTGCACTCATTGATTAGGATCCGGCAAACCCAAGTATTAAAGAACCGGGGATTTTGCAATGTCGGCAGCGCCCGGTAAGCCTTCAAGGCGGTTTCTTGCATGGCGTCTGCGCAGTCCTCGTCCTGTCTGACAATGGACTTGGCAATGTTGTACATTCGCAGCTCCACCCCCTTCATTATGGATATAAAAGCTTCCTTATCCCCTTTTTGCGCGCGAAGGACCTCGGATTCGTTCACATCTATGTTCAAACGGGGCGTCCCCCTTTCTTATTTTCATTCCGATGATTAGATGCGGCTTCCGATCGATCGGTCACAGCCTGATTCCGATTTTTTATGTTCCAACAAAAAAAGGCACAACCCTTAATAGGATTGTACCTTTCTATAACCACGGACGTCATGCGCCCATCGCCTGTTAGACCATCAGTGAAACTCAACGTCGATCTTTTTGCGGGCATCCCCTTGTTTTTTCATGTGGATTTCCAGCACGCCGTTTTTGTAGGAAGCTTTGACGTCGTCGGAGGAAACGTTCGCCGGCAGCGTCACCATGCGGTGAAAACGGCCCACGTAACGTTCCTGGCGGTGCATATGCTCTTCCTTAATTTCGTTCGTCCGGTTGATCGTGCCGCTGATCGACAGCATATTCCGTTCAATGTCGATGTCTACGTCCTCTTTTTTTTCAAGACCCGGGATATCGCATACGGCAACAACCTCGCTACCGGTTTCGTACACGTCCACGCTCAAATTGCCGAGGTTTTGGCGCATGTTCCGGAAGGCCGGGAAATCCGCATTCAAAAAATGGTCCATCTCCCGTCTCATTTGATCGAGATGGCGGAAGGGCTCGTAAGGAACTAAAGGCATTTTTGCTGCATCCTCCTTCTTCATAGTCAAGCTTATTTTTACCGGAGAAGGAGAAATTATGCTCTAGATGGAACTCTATTTTCGGAATAAGTATAATCCAAAGCCCAGGGTATCCCGCCCCCACTGCAAGTAGGTTCTCCTCCATGACCGGATTCGTTCCAGCATGGCATCCCGGTCGGGATCATCCGGGTGTTCATGGCAATAATTTTCGATCGATGAGGAATAGAGCCATTCGTATTCATCCCAATCATTTTCGTCCGCCACATAGGACCAAAGCGGAATCAATCCCAATTCCTCGGCAACCTTGACATTGTCTGCATGGCTTTTCAAATCCGTTTCCGATGCTCCACCCAGCGCCTGCAGATATTCCGCACTTGGACGCTGTTTCCAGTATCCCTCACCGATGAAGATGTACCCGTCTTTTTTCACAAGACGTTTCATGTGTTGCAGAGTGGATTCCAGTCCGCCCAAGGCATGCGTAGAACCGATGCAAACGGCTAATTTAAATTCTTCTTGTTCAAAATTTCCGACGGCTGCACCGGCGTCATCGATAATAAACTCTATGCTGCCATCAGGTATTCTGCTGCTCGCTTTCTTTTTTGCTTCGTCAATAGCTCCACCGTATAATTCAATAGCGACCCCTGAAATTTTGTGATTTTCCACCAGACGGATTAGCAGTTCACACTTCCCTGCCCCAATGTCCAGCACCTTATCTTGTGGATTCAGCGGTACCATTCGTATGACGTTCATCATCTTCGTTTCGTTGACAGGGTTACTAAATGCATGGTTTCTGTGGGCAATATTTGAAAATCGGTTTCGATCCAACGAGGGCATTCTCCTTTTACAATTGAATGTGGAATCCGTGATTTGTTCCCATGATTAAAGGATAATAATAAATCGTATGAATGCAACTCGTTCTTTTAATGACGCTGGGCACGCCTCCGCATTGAAGGAACCGGGATATTATCGTTATAAACATCCTAGCTGAAATTCAAATCCATACCGTACTGTCTTAATTTCAACTTACCCGCTACAGCTTGAGAAGCAAAATTATTCCAAGCCGTGCTGTATAAAGCCATCCGCCCCTCATTTTGGATCTCGGCCGCCCAGGCTGCCGCTGCCTCCATCCCGTAGGATCTGCCGCGAAAATCCGGAGCGGTGTGCAGACTCGCTTCAGCAGCAATCGATGAGCTTCTGGCGCTGCTGCACAAAGATACGGCAGATTGATTTTGTACGACCGCGAAAGCAGGCTGTCCAAGGATCACATCATCCACGAAATCAGAAAAATACGGTTCTAAAAGTTCGATATTCCTCTGCGTGATTTTTATGGCTTGTGTTGAACGCCCTCTCATGTCAGGAAATACGTAAGCCGGTCCCAGGTAGACCTGTTCCACGGGGCTGTCCTTACTTAAAATACGTATAATATCAGCTATATTAACCCGATTTGGAGCGTGCAACCACGGCGCTTTTTCGACAAACCGTTCCAGTTCGTTTGTAACGTCTTCATCCACTGTTTCATGGTACCTTACAACAAGACCTTGCTTGGTGATCCCCATGAAAAAACGGGGTGCGCTCTTCGCGCTTGGTTCGTTTATCGTGGTCATGCGGCCATCCTCATTGTGGTTAAAAAGGACGTTGGCCTGGACTTCCATAAGTTCATGGTCTGACTGCAGAAATCGATGATTCAACTCGGTACCCCTTTTTTGAGGGGAAAACGCTGGTTTTTGGGCTAGTAGGCGCGATCCCCTGCGATAAATTTTGCCCCAATCCTTGTGTTCTTCATCAGACCACCCCTATCAAAATGTAGAAAATTCCCATGAAAAATTCGCTGGAACGCATCGTCCAGAAATTTCTTCAACAGTATATATTTGACCTTCCTTGATGTCAACGGATGAAATCGTTGGGCGCGAACCACCGTTCCGACCAGAATCCCTCCGCAGGCGTTCGGATCGCCGGACAGCCCGCCGTCATTTTCTATATAGGAACGCTAGCCGCCTCAGGTTTAAACCGATGAACAACGCGGCAAACAAAAGCAGCACTCCAACATCCACCGCGATTTCGCCAAACCCGAGCCCTTTGTACATCACGCTTTTCAGCGCATCGGCCGCGTAATAAAGCGGCATGATCCTGGCAACGGCTTGAACCCACGAGGCCATTCCGTCCAGCGGAAAGATGCCTGCAAAGAAAACCTGCGGAATGATGACGATCGGAATGAACTGCACCATCTGGAACTCCGAAGCCGCGAAAGCCGAGAGCAAGATGCCAAGCGAAAGCGCCACGAATGCCAGAAGCAGATTGACCAGTAGCACGTACCAGATGGAACCTGCCAGAGGGATGCCAAGCACCAGCGTACCGAACAAAACGACGATGACCGTTTGCAGAAACGCAAACATGCCATATCCCGCCAAATAACCGGCGATAACCTCACCCGGGCGCACCGGGGTGGCCATCAGGCGTTCCAAAGTTCCCGACGTGCGTTCCCGCAGCAGTCCGATACCCGCAATGAGAAACACAAAAAAGAAGACAAAAAATCCGATCAGGATGGGACTGAGCGTATCAAAATAGTTCGTATCCGCGCCGCCATAAACATATTCCGTCGTCATGGCTACATGCGGCGCCGCAGCCTTTCCTTTCTGCAAAGCGGCTTCGGCAAGCGAGGCGGCCGCCTGACTGATTTTCATCCGGATCGCTTTGGAAACGGCTGGATCGGTATTTTTCAAAATCAGGTGGATCGCCCGATCCTTCATCACCATCACGGCGTCCAGCTTATCTTTTTCCAACGTATCCTTATCGGTCTGATCATAAGAAATCACGGCCATGCCCTGATTTTTGATCGATTCGACGATTTGCGCATCCACGTTGACCGCGCCGATTTTTACGTCGGAACCGCCCCCGGTATGCTGAAACAAATAATTCACCAAAGACAATACGAGCAACGGGGCCAAAAACAGCAGCGCGAGCGTTCGTTTATCCCGGAGCAGCTGCTCGCAGATTCTTCGGACAAGCGCCCGGATTCTCATGGACGGGCACCCCCTGCCAGCAGAAACACGTCTTCCAAGCCGGCGGCGTTGTACTGCCGTTTAAGCTGCTCCGGCGTGCCTTCCGTCAAAATGCTGCCATTTCGCACCATCGCCAGCCGATCGCATTTTTCCGCTTCGTCCATGACATGCGTCGTCACGACGATCGTCTTCCGTTCGGAGGATCTCAGCCGAGTCAGCTCCTGCCAAATCGATTGTCTCAGTTCAGGATCGATCCCTACGGTCGGTTCATCCAGGATCAGGACCGAAGGGTCATGAACCAGGGCAATCGCCAGCGACAACCTGCGTTTCATCCCGCCGGAATAGGCCGATACTTTTTTGCCGAGCTCTTGGGACAGGTTCACGAGATCGGCCGCATAGCTTATCCGCTGCTTTTGCTCCGCTTTGCCCATCTTGAACATCGAAGCAAAAAACTTCAGGTTCTCTTCGCCCGTCAGTTCGCCGTACAGCGCATCCGATTGAGCCATATAGCCGATATGCTGAAGCATGGTAAGGTTGGGCATCTTCGTCCCGAGAATATTCACCGCCCCTTCGTCCGGCACATCCATGCCGACCATCATTTTGATCAGCGTCGTTTTTCCGGCCCCCGAAGGCCCGATCAGACCATAAATTTGCCCTTGCTCCATGTTTAAGTTCACTTCGGACAGGACGGTCTTTTTTCCGAAGCTTTTGCTGACCTGGCGTACACTTATAGTGGTTTCCATGGGGAAAAACCTCCCTCAGATAATGAACATCGCGTTGATTATCTTGCACGCCTTTATTATAATCAGGGCATACCGAACCCTCAATAAACAGAAATACGGAATGTGACCCTTAAACGGCAGGTTCGCTAAAAGTGTTCATTATAAAGGAGGGAATCGATTTGAACGAATCGACGGACCGGCGGGTCGTCCGCACGAAAGCGGTCATTCGCGACGCCCTGACGGCACTCATCGAGGAGAAAGGATTCGAAGCGTTAACCGTTAAAGACATCACGGCCCGGGCGAACATTAACCGCGGGACATTTTATCTCCACTACCGCGACAAATACGACCTGCTGGAACAAAGCGAACAGGAACTGATTGAAGGCATGGTCGCGATCATTCGAACGATCCGCCCGTTTAATCTGGATGAGCTGCTTGCAAAGGATGAACCCGTCCCCCAAATCGTCGAATTAATCGAATACATGAACGGCCAGGCCGATTTTTTAAAGACGATCCTGGGGCCTAAAGGGGACCCGGCCTTCCATTCGCTGGTCAGGTCCATGATGTCGAAATATCTGTTCGAAAAAAACATCGTCCCCCTCATCAAAAAGGAAAACGCCCTCGTGCCGACGGAATATCTCGTGGCGTACATCAGTTCCGCGCATTTGGGCATCATCCAGGAATGGCTCGCGCAAGGGAGAAAGGAATCGCCGCGTGAATTGGCGCTCATCATGACGAAGCTTTCGATGAAAGGCCCGTTATATGCCGCAGGGGTCTTTCAGGCAATGAAAAAGGCCACGGACGGCACATAGGAGGCGTTGCTTTTGGAAAAGCAAAAATTAATCCGCAAGTTTGACAAGCAATCGGCGATGTACGAACAAAACACGCGGAAGCGGATGTTGGGCGAATGGCGGAAAAAGCTGCTGCAGGGCGTTTCGGGGAACGTGCTGGAAATCGCCGTCGGGGCCGGAGCCAATTTTCCATTTTACAATATGGATCATATGCGGCTGACGGCCGTCGATTTCAGTCCGATGATGCTGCAAAGGGCTCGCCGGATTGCGGAAGAGCTGCACATCGAAGTCGATTTGGCGGAAAGCGACATAGAAACCCTCGACTTTCCTCCTGATTCTTTTGACTGCATCGTCTCGACCCTGTCGTTATGCGGTTACGATGATCCTGCCAAGGTTCTGGGAAAAATGAGGAAATGGTGCAAACCTGACGGCAGGATTTATTTGATGGAACACGGGCTTGGAAACAATCCCTTCTTAAAATCGGCGCAGCGGCTGGTGAACCCCGTTGCCCGCCGCATGTCCGGGTGCCACTGGAACCGGAATATCGAACGGTTGGTGCTGGATTCGGGGCTCCGGGTCGAACGCATGGAGCGATATTGGGGCGGCATCATTCATTTGATATGGGCAAGAGCGTAAGCATCCAAAACAGCAAAAGCCGTCCATGATCCAATGGATCTGCTGGACGGCCCGGGATCCTGCTTGAAATGGACCAGAATAAATGATGTTCCAAGAGTAATCAGATCATGCGCTCCAACGTCCCCATAAACCAATTCCGAAACGCTTCCTGGTCAATCCCCGTCGCTGCCTGAAGGTTCGGCTCGCCATGGACTTCCATCGTCATGCCGATGGCCGGCCCTTCGGTCACGACTTTTACGCATTTCGGCTCGACCTTGAATATTTCCGGGTTCGTGATGTAGGTAATGGCGCACATGTCATGCATCATGACCCCATGTTCCATATCGCCGTCCCGGTAATGACCGAAGGTAGCGGCGAACATTTCGGCCGATTTGTTGCTGTGTTTTGCCAGTTCGCTGCTTCCGATCAACGCTTTTTGGGTGACGTCCAAACCGATCATGACCAGGTCCAGTCCCGATTCGAATACGATTTTGGCGGCGTGCGGATCGGCCCAAATGTTGAATTCGGCCGCGCTGGTCACGTTCCCGCCGCATAGCGATCCGCCCATGAATACGATGCGTTCGATTTTGTTTTTTACCTGAGGGTACATCAGCAGCAGGACGGCCACGTTGGTCAAAGGCCCGATCGACACCAGCGTCATTTTTTCGTCCGAAGCTTCAAGCAAGGAGCGCATCGCTTCGACGGCATGCTCAGGCACGACCTGCTGCGTGCTTTCGGGAAAATCGTACCCGTCCATGCCGGACTCCCCGTGCACGTCGGTGCTGACCGGGGCGATGACGAGCGGTGTTTCCATGCCGCGGGCCACCGGTATCTGTTGTCCGAAAAAATCAAGGATCTTCAGCGTGTTTGCCGTCGTTTTGCCGATATCCACGTTTCCGTGCAGCGTGGTGATTAATCGGATATCCAATTCGTTTCGATAAAAGGCCACTCCGAGCGCCGCCGCATCGTCGATGCCCGGATCGGTGCTTAGGATTACAGGAATTTTTGCCATTTTGTTCCCCCCTAGAATTCGGTGATTTCTCAATTGCATTCGATCTGGAACCAGTCCACACGGACGTGTTCAAGGTTAGCTCATATGTACGCAAAGGTCAATCGGGAATGCGTTTACAAACATGATGATGAAAAAGGAGGAAAACCACCCTGCGGGCGATCTCCCCCTCCAAATCTTTATGCGGCGTTTATTCCTTCGTCACCAGTTTCAGCGGCGCCGGAATGGATTTTTCCACCGTTTTGCCTTGAAGCACGTCGTATGCGGCTTGAACGGCCATCTGGCCGATCAGATCCGGCTGCTGCGCCACCGTGGCGGTCAGTTTTCCGTCCTTGATCGATTTCAGTGCATCCTCGTTGCCGTCGAAGCCGACGACCGGGATATTTTTGCCGGAGCTTTGGATCGCTTCGATTGCGCCAAGCGCCATTTCGTCGTTATGGGCGAAAACCGCCTGCACTTCAGGATGAGCCTGCAGCAGGTTTTCCATGACGTTCAAACCTTTGGTCCGGTCAAAGTCCGCCGTTTGTTTGGCGACCACGTTCAGGTCCTTGTCCGCGACTTCATGGAAGCCTTTGCCGCGTTCGCGGGTCGCGGATGCCCCGGCGACGCCTTCGAGTTCGACGACCTTCGCGCCTTTGCCAACCGTTTTTTCGATAAATTCGGCGGCCATCCGTCCGCCCTTCACGTTATCCGATGCGACCAGGGCTTTCACGTCCCCTTTGTCCGCGGAACGGTCCAGCGTGATGACCGGAATGCCCAAACTGTTGGCCGACTGCACCACCGTCGAGATCGCGGCGGAATCCGTCGGGTTGATCAGCAGGACGTTGACGCCTTTTTGCATCAGGTCATCCACGTCGTTGCTTTGTTTCGCCGAGTCGTTTTGCGCGTCGACGACGATCGTTTCCATGCCGTGTTTTTTCGCTTCGGCCACGACGCCGTCCTTCAAGGATACGAAAAACGGGTTGTTGAGCGTGGAGACGGACAGGCCGATTTTGATATGCTTCAAATCTCCGCCGGTTTTGGGTTTAGCCCAGCCGGGCGGTTCCAGGGAACAGCCCGTGGTCAATATCAGCAGAAACGCCGCCAGGATTAACGTTAGCTTTTTCATATGATTCTCTCCCTTATGCCGATTTCTTCCGGTCGATGAGCACGGCGATCACGATGACGATCCCTTTGACCACCATCTGATAGAAGGACGATACGCCGAGCAGGTTCAGACCGTTGTTCAGAGTTCCGATAATGAGCGCGCCGATGAGCGTGCCCACGATGCGTCCGCGTCCGCCGGAAAGGCTTGTCCCGCCCAGAACGACCGCCGCGATGGCGTCCAGTTCGTAAGAGGTACCGGCCGTCGGCTGCGCCGAATTCAGACGGGAAGTCAAAATCGCGCCCGCCAAAGCCGAAAGCAAGCCAGCCAAAGAGTAAATCATGATTTTAACGCGGGATACCTTAATGCCGGATACGATGGCCGCTTTTTCATTGCCGCCGATGGCATACGTTTTGCGGCCGAAAGCCGTTTTATGAAGCACGATCCACAGAATCGCGAAAGTAATGATCATCGTAATGGCCGGAACCGGAATGCCGAATTGGTAACCGCGGCCGAACAGCTGGAATGTCATGCTGTCGCCCAGACCGGTGATCGGGTTGCCGTCCGTGTAAACTAGCGTAAGTCCTCTGAAAATCGTCATCGTCGCCAGCGTGGCGATAAACGGCGCCATCTTCCCTTTCGTGATCATGATGCCGTTGATCATGCCCATGACGCCGCCAAGCAAACAGCCGATAATGATGGCCAAAACCGGATCAAAGCCGGCCACGAGCATATTGGCAACAAAGGCGCTGGACAGCGCCAGAATGGAGCCGACGGACAAATCGATTCCGCCTGTCAAAATGACGAACGTCATGCCAAATGCGATCAAGGCGTTAATCGATACCTGCCGCAGCAGGTTAAGAATGTTAAGCGGTTCCAAAAAGCTTGGATTCAGAACCGATACGATAATGATGAGAATGATCAGGCCCAGCAGCGGCCCGAGCTTTTGCGTGATTTGCGAAAACTGGAAGCCTTTGGCCGTTTTTGCTTCATTAAGTGTTGTCATGTTACTGTCCCCCTGTAGCCAGCGTCATAATTTTTTCCTGCGTTGCTTCGTCTTTGCTCAGTTCTCCCGTGATATGTCCCTCGTGAACCACCACGATCCGGTCGCTCATGCCGAGCACTTCCGGCAGTTCGGAGGACACCATGATGATGGCGACGCCATGTCCGGTGAGTTCATTCATCAACTGGTAAATTTCGCGTTTGGCGCCGACATCGACGCCCCGGGTCGGTTCATCCAAAATAAGGAGCCGCGGTCCGATGCCCACCCATTTGGCGATGACGACCTTTTGCTGGTTCCCGCCGGACAGGTTTCCTGCCGCCGTTTCCCGCGAGTGCGTTTTGATCTGCAGCCGCTTGATCAGCGCATCCACGAAGGCGCTCTCTTTTTGCGAGGATATGAGACCTTTGGTTGTAAACCCGCTCAAGCTCGGCAGCACCATATTTTCGCGTACGGAAAAATCAAGCACCAGCCCTTCGTCCTTGCGGTCTTCCGTAATAAAACCGATCCCCAGCTTCACGGCGTCCACCGGTTTGCGGATCACCGCTTTTTTGCCGAACATCCGGATTTCGCCGCTGTCGAGGCGATCCAGCCCGAACAATGCCCTCATGATTTCGGTTCGTCCCGAACCCATAAGTCCAGAGAAGCCGACGATTTCGCCTTCGCGGACCTGGAAGCTGACGTCCTGGAACAATCCTTTGCGCGTGGCATGCTCCACTTCGAGCACGATCTCGCCCGGGTTCGGATTTCTTGCCGGGAACCGTTCGGTCAGCTCTCTGCCGACCATTTTTTTCACGACTTCGTCGAAGTTCGTGTCCGGAATATTTTTCGTATCCACCGTTTTCCCGTCGCGCATGACCGTAATCCGGTCGCAGATGGTGAATATTTCCTCCATCCGGTGCGAAATATAAACGATGGAAACACCATCTTTTTTCAGGGATGCGATCACTTCGAACAGCTTCTGGATCTCCCGTTCCGTCAACGCGGACGTCGGCTCGTCCATGATAATGACCTTGGCGTCGGAAAGCAGCGCCTTGGCGATTTCGATCATTTGCTGTTGGCCGACCGAACATTCGCCCGCTTCAACGTTGAGCGGAATGTCGACGGCAAGTCTTTGAAACTGCTTCTTGGCAAGCGCCTTCATCTCTTTATATTTTAGAAATCCGACCGGGGATGACATTTCCCTGCCGATAAACAGGTTGTCAAGCACCGTCATATCCGGCCAAACGTTCAGCTCCTGGTGGATAAAAGCGATTCCCTGCCGTTCCGCTTCTTTCGGATTCGTGAAATACGTCTCCTTGCCGTCGATGAGGATCGTTCCCTCGTCTCTGGCATGCAGCCCGGTAAGAATGTTCATCAGGGTGGATTTGCCTGCGCCGTTTTCCCCCATCAGGGCGTGAACCTCGCCTTCGCGCAGGTCGAAGTCGACGCCGGACAGCACTTGGTTGCTGCCGAAGGCTTTATGGATATCTTTCATTTGGATCTGCATAAGGGCTCCTCCTTAAAGTTTTGGCGAAGCAAAAACTTGCTTCGTAAGCATAGGCTTAGTTTTGGCGAAGCAAAAACTTGCTTCGTAAGCATAGGCTTCGTTTTTGCGAAGCAAAAACTTGCTTCGTAAGCATAGGCTTCGTTTTTGCGAAGCAAAAACTTGCTTCGTAAGCATTAGCTTAATTTTGCGGGGCAAGGCTTCCAGAACGGCTTCGCAACGCCCCGCGTCCGGAAGCCAAGCTCCAGGCTTTTTTAGCCGAAATAAACGCCTGCCTGCAAAATGACGTTCGCAAACGGCTTTGCCTCGCCGGTCCGGATGACGGCTTTCGCTTTCCGGGTCCGCTCCTTAAATTCCTCGTGCGGGCAATGCTCGATGGCGCAGCCGGCGAATTTGTTTTCTATATAATGGAGCGCTTCGGGATTATCGGTCCCGATTTCCTCCGCGATGACGATTTTTTCGATTTCCATGTCGGATGCGACCGCATTGACGGTTTCCTCGAAACTTGGCGAGCCGAGCGTCAGCGCCAGATCGATTTTGGGGACGCCGTCGGGAACGGGAAGCCCCACGTCGGCGATCACGATCGTGTCGGTATGGCCCAGGTCGGCCAAAATTTTTGAAATGTGACTGTTCAAGATGCCTTGCTTTTTCATGTTACAATTGCGCCTCCACTTCTTCGCGATAAGGCATGCCGCCTTGGGCCCCGAATTTCGTGACCGACAGGGAAGCGGCCCGGTTGGCGAAACGCACGCTGTCGTAAATCGGTTTCCCTTCGGCCAGAGCGACGGCAAACGCGGCGTTAAACGTATCTCCGGCGCCCGTCGTATCCACCGCCTCCACTTTATAAGAAGGCACGAGCACTTCCTTTTCGCCGTCGAAATAACGGACGCCACGGCTGCCTTCCGTAATGAACAGCTTGTTCGGATATTTGCGCAGCGCTTCGGAAACGCTTAAATCGGAGAACAAAACCGTTACTTCATGCTCGTTCGGCGTAAGGTAGGCCGCGTTTTCAATGAGCTCCTCCGGCACCGGACGGGCAGGCGCGGGATTCAGCAGCAGCGGTATGCCCTGTTTTTTGCACAGCCGGCTGACATGCACCACCGTTTCCTCCGGAATTTCCTGCTGGATCATGACCATATCGGCTCCGTCGAACGCAGACAACGATTGGTCGATATAAGCGGGCGTTACCTCGTTATTCGCCGCTTTCACGACGACGATGCTGTTGTCCCCTTCGGCCAGCACGATGTGGGCGGTTCCGCTTTCCATATGTGTAACCGGTTCCACATGATCGATAGAAACATGGTTCGCTTTAAAATTGTTTAAAATGATGTCTGCGTAATGATCGTCTCCTACGCGTCCGATCATCGTCACATCGGCTCCGAGCCGCGCCGCGGCTACCGCCTGGTTGGCGCCTTTGCCGCCGGGAACCGTTTTGAAGCTTTCGCCGAGAACCGTTTCGCCGGCTCCCGGGCGCTTCGACGATGTGACGACGAGGTCGATCGATGAGCTTCCTACCACAATGATTTTAGCCATACTGCTCCACCTTTCTCGTCGTATCCCGCTCCGTGAACGTAACGGGCATTTGTATCGTTTTATTGTCTACGTTTTCATTTTCGATCAATTGAATCAAAAGGCTTGCCGCCGCTCTTCCCATATCGTACGCCGGCTGCCGGATCGTCGTCAGCGAAGGCGTCAGCAGCGTGCTCAGCGGAATATCGTCAAAGCCGATGATCTGCACGTCGTCCGGAACCTTTTTGCCCAGCCTGAGCGCCTCATGCAAAACCGCCGTCGCCACGATATCGTTGCTCGCAATGACGCCGTCGGTGTCGGGATGTTTCTCGAACAGCTCCTTCGCCCAGGTCCCCGCTTCCGTAAAGGAATACGAAGAGGTATGGATGACGTTGAAAGCAATCCCTTCGTTCGACAGCACATCGATCGCTCCCTGGTAGCGGTCCTGCGCCGGGCGAATATGCTTCGGCCCCTTGATCACCGTGATTTTACGGCTGCCGCGGGAAAGCATTTCCTGGGCGGCAATCCTTCCGCCCTCCCTGCCGTCCGAATAGACGGATGGGCGATTGTCCGCCGTCCGGTCGAGGAACACCACCGGAATGTCAAGCTTCCGGTATGTATCGTTATCCGGATGGTTCGTGGAAGCGATGACGCCGACCACGTTGTTTTGGACGAACGTCTGAATGTAATCTTTTTCTTTTTTCCTATTTTCATCGCTGTTCCCAAAGATAATCCGAAAATCGTTCGCCTGCATCTCATCCTCCACCCCGCGCGCAAGCTCGGGAAAGAAGGGGTTGGTGATGTCGGGCAGCAGCAGGCCGATCAGCCTGGACTTTCGTTTATACAAGGATCTGGCGACCTCATTCGGCGTGTAATGCAGTTCCCGGATCGCGGTTTCAACCTTCCTGCGGGTATCTTCATGGACATAACCTGTTTCATTGATCACGCGCGATACCGTCGCTACCGAAACCCCGGCATGCTTAGCCACATCTCTTATCGTTGCCATCTCTATTTATCACCTCAATGTGGAACCGGTTACACATATAAAATAGCACAACCCGATTTTTTTGGCAAGCATGAATTCGCATACAAAATACGGAAACGCAGCTGAAAAGCACAGGATATATTGGCGTTATATGATTATTGGGAACGAACCTTTATCACACGGTGACAGATTACTCCTTACATTATATGTAAACCTCTGATAAAATTAACCATGTTCAGTTATTATCCGCTGCCCTCCCTCGGTTTTTCCGGATGGGGCCGCCTGGAATCTTCACTAGGAGGAGGTCCGAAATGGATTCCCGGAATGAAAGACCTGAAGAAACAAGGGAACGTCTGAGGCAGGAGGAACGAAAAAACAACCCTTTCGGGGCGTTTGGCGACGGAATCAACCGCGCCGAACATGGAAGTTTAACCGATTTGACCGGCGGATTAGGATGGAAAGGCACCGGTGTTATCCTATTGGTTCTGGTCATAGGGTATGTCATCTATAATATATGGTTTTGACGAATCGATCGGGCGGGCGATGACTTTGGATCAACCATTGGACAGCCTAAAAAAGACCCCTGGCAAGTTACCGCTCAGAGGGTCTTTGTCGTTCATCACGAGCATCCGTGAGATGTTATGCCCCCGATAAATGGGAGTCCAGCCATGGCAGCAGCACCGGAAGCACATGCCGCGCTTGCATCGAGCCCGTATGATCGAGCCCATCCAAAATCCGCACGTCCCATCCCGCTTGCGTCAATTCGCCTTTGCGATGAACAAGCGGAGATACGATATCGACCGTGACGTTTCCCCACTTCTCCCCGTACTCGATGCGATCCTTGCTTCCCGCAAAGCAAAGCCGCGGACAGGTCAGCCGGGATTGAACCTTCCGGTCGTCGAACCCCCGCAAATGTTCGTAAAGCGTGACAAACTGCCTCGTCTGTTTTTCGCTCATGGACACTTCGACGTTGGACCAGTCGTATTCCTCGGTGGTTTCTCCCCATTCGGCCGCTTGCGCCGTTTCGCTCGGTTGGTTGCCGGAAGCATTGGACAATGACATTTGATGCGTCGCGTTCGTGACTTTCAGCATTTCGCCGTACGGGCCATCGATCGGTGGATATCCTCCCATCACCAATGCCGTGAGCCGGTCGGTGCGGATCGCAAGCTGCAGTCCGCTGAGCGCCAGCCAGGAATAACCGTAATAAGCAAAACGCTCCGCTTCCGCCGCATCGGCAATCCGCAGAAAATCGGCGGCGATGTTTTCCGGGGTTAGCGTGTCCGGCTTTGGCGCTTGAAGCACATGCCCCTCGTAGTCGAAAGCGATGACGCGATATTTTCGGCTTAGTTCCGCTATAAGCGTGCGTCCGAGCGCCGGATCGGCTCCCCATTTTCGCATTTCATCCGCTTGCGGCCCTTCGACCGGAACCGGATTGACGGGCAGCAAAATAGCCGGTCCCTCGCCTTCCATAACGACATCGATCCGGCTTCCATCGTGCAATTGAACGTTCATCTGTTAACCCTCCCCATGATTGGACTATTCCCCCAGAAACCTGTATTTTCCCGCTTCTAGCTTGGTAATCAAATTCAACGTGTTGGACAACTCGCTGCTTACATAGTTTTCCCAGAGCCCCGTCAGCTCCGGATGTTTGGAAGGTTCGGACGGCATTTCCTCCGTAGGCAGCGTGCGCAGAAAGGAAGCCGACTCCTTCAAAGCGGATGCCCGGTCCGAGAGCAGACGAATGACCTCCCCCCTCGGCAGCATGTCCATAAAAGCGATCCCGACGGCAAACGTCTGGATTTCGAAGCTTTGCAGCGCCGATCGAAGCAGGGATTCGAACTCGGCTTTCCCCTCCTTCGTGATGCTGTATTCCGTGCGCGAAGGCCCGAGCTTGACGTGGTTCCCGGAAGCCTCCGCACGTGTCAGCCCTTGAACCTCAAGCTTTTCCAAGGCATGGTAGATCGATCCCGGTTTGACGTTCGTCCACGTCTCGGCCCGCCAAGAGGTCAGGTCGTTGTACACTCCGTAGCCATGGCTGACACCTCTTCGCAACATGGAGCCTAACACAAGCAGTCGTACCGTTGACATCCGAAACGCTCCTTTCATTGATTTCGCATAAATCATAACGCAAAATAGATAACTAGTCAAATTTGAATAGATAAAAAAGCGCAAAAAAATGTCCCCCAAAATCAAAGCGATGACTTTAGGGGACACAGATCTATGCCCATTCGATTTGAACGTTTTTGCCTTGCGGCGAACCTTCAAACTCCAGAAATACCGTCTGAGTTTCGGCGTCATAATCGAACGTGACGTCCTCTCCGTCCGCGGACGCCCGCCGCGGCGGATGCGGCACCCAGGCCCGGGTGCTGACGCGAATCCCTTCCGGGGATTCCGCCGTCCAATGCAACCCCCCCTCCGAATGGATCTCCTTCCGGATTCTGGACGACGCGGCCAATATCCGCGCCTGCCCCCGATTGCCGGCATCGTAATCCAAATCGTAAAGCAGCACATTGCCGTTCGGCATCAGCTCCAGGCGTGTGGCCAACGACAATCGGTCATCGAACAGTCGAACAAACGATCCTTCCAGCACCACGGGGTCCGCACAGCCGGTTTCGTCAAGAAGATGGGCGATGCGGTAAGGCCCCCGCTGGATGTCGAGCAGGCGGTTTTCCTTGAACTCCGCCTCTTCTCCGCGGAAAGCCAGCGCTTCGGGGCTGACGATCCTCCACTGGGCATAGTTGATCAGGCTATGCGTCGGGATGTAAAAGCGCACGGTCCGGCCATAGGTCGCAAGCGCGTATTCCTTCATGGCGCTGCAAATCCGGTCCAACGCCCGGTAATACATCGCCGCTTTCAGCTTGGAAGCCCGGTATTGCGCGTCATGGGAGGCATGGGGCGGAATCCATTCTTCCCCGTAGACGTTCAGCCACTCCCGTTTGAACGCTTCGGAATAGCCGGCCGCCGCCCAAAATTCCGGCTCCTCCATATGGATCGCCTCCACGCCGGCATCGATCGCTTTTTGGATATGCGCAGACAGATAATCCGCAAAAGAAACGGTAGGCACCATGTAAGGAACGTCCACGTTATGAAGCAGATGCTTCCCGGAGCGGTCCGTCTGGGCTTCGTCCCAATGATTCCGGCCGTCGAACCGGCCGTACAAATAATCCTGATAATCGCCCCAAGCCACGCCCGTCATCAAATGTACGGTATATCCGGCTTGTTTCCAGCCGGCGATGCGTTCGGGCAAATCGTCCGAAATCCCGTACACCATCACAAAATCGGTGCGCAGATCGTATTTCGGCCCGTAGGGCCTGGCTTCCTGGAATCCCGTCCACTCCGGAGCAGCCTTGGCTGATCGTTTCACCACCGTTTTCCTCCTTAGTTCGGCATGGCGAGCTTGACGACTTCCTTCCCTTTCAGCTCCTCGTTCACGAACTTCATCGCGTCGTCATATCCGGTTTTTTTGATCTGATCGCGAAGATCGTTAATGACCTTCAGCGCCGCATCGTCCGATTTGGCGAAAATCGCCTGCTTCCACACGTCGCCAACTTGGTCCATGGAAGGTTTGAGCGCTTCCCAACCCGGCGCTTTCGTGATGACGTCGCCGGGATTAAAGGCGGAGATGACGCTGATGCCGTTCGGCCGCAAAATTTTGCGCGCGTTGTCCATCGCTTTCAAGCGTTCCTGATCCGCCCAGATGTCACCGCCGCCCACCGAGTTGATGCGGTCCATTCCCGTCATGTTTTCGAGGCCGATGCCGATGCCCTCGTTTTTCTTCACTTTCCCGGTCGTATCTTCGTAAAACTTGTCGAACCATTCCTTTTTGGCTACCGGTTTGCCGTCGACCTTTTCCCAATGCACCCCTTCGACACCGTATCTTACGAGCATGAACCCTTCGTCCGAAGCCAGGAAATCCAGCAGCTTGAGGGCGGCGTCGACGTTTTTGGCCTTTTTCGTGATGACCGTCACGTTGTTGCCCTGGATCGAAAGATCCACCGGGCGGTTCGGCTCCGCCCCGGCTCTTTCGAGCGGACCGACCGGCACGTAATCCGAGCCCGGATGGGACTTCACGTAATCCTTGGACGCATCGAGAATGGCAGGATAATGCGCGGCTAATACCGCGATGCGGCCTTGCTTGATTTTTTCGTTCGCGATCGGGTCCGTTTGGGTGAACGCTTCCGGATCGAGCAGGCCTTCGGCGATCAGCTTGCGGTAGTATAACGTGTAATCTTCATAGGCTTTGGTGAAAAAGACGTTTTCGAGCGAGCCGTCGCCTTTGTCGACGTAGCTGGTGCCGTAAAACATGGTACTCCCGATGCCCACGGCCCATCCGTCATGGAAGCCGCCCAGCGGCAGTACCGGCATGCCGTTTTCGGTAAGGTTCGCGTCCTTGATTTTTTTCAGGAACTGGTACAAGTCCTCTTTCGTTTTGACCGATTGCGGATCGACCCCGATCTTTTCCGCGATGTCCTTGCGCACATAAAAGCCGTAAAGCCAATCGTTGACGTCATTCCCCGTCGCCGGATGGTTCTGATACAGCATGTATTTTTTGCCGTCGATGCCTCCGATCGCTTTTTCGTAAAGCGCCGGCGGAACGTTCTCTTTGGCGATCGCCTTGGCGAGGTTCGGGTACTTGTCGATTTTGTCGGTCAGATCCACCAATTGTCCTTCCTTGGCGGCTTTGATAATTCCGTCCAGTTCGCCTCCCCATGCGGGTCCGGTATAAATGTCGGGCAAATCCTGCGTCGCGAAAATCTGGTTGACCTTCTCCACCTCGCTGCCTTTCGTATAGTCGATCTTGATTTTGATCCCCGTTTTTTCCTCGATGGCTTTCGTGACGGGCGTCGTATCGGTGTCCGGTCCGGACGAACCGTTCCAGTTGTTCAGGATCGTCAGCGTCACGGCGTCCCCGTCCGCGGAATCCCCTCCTCCTCCTCCTCCGCATCCGTAAAGCAAGCTTGTAAGCATCAAGACCGACAATAGTGAACCTACCGTTTTCATACGAAATTTCGCCATATAGACCCTCCCTGAAAATGATTTGATATGATCAAGTTCCATGAAGGAACCTGCATCAGCCTTTTACCGAACCGATCATGACGCCTTTGACGAAGTACTTTTGCAGGAACGGATAGACGCATAAAATCGGGAACACGGTAATGACGAGCAGCGCCATGCGCAGCGATTCCGGCGTCGCGCCGGCCATGTTGACGTTGACGGTTTGTCCGCCCTGCTGGGCCGCTCTTTGCATCGAGGAGGACAGCGCCTCGGCTTCGGTCAGCATCTGCTGCAGCAGCGTTTGCACCGGAATGAGGTTTTTGTCCGAAACGTAATAGGCTCCCGTAAACCAGTCGTTCCAGTGCGCTACCCCAATGAAAAGCGATATCGTCGCGATGACGGGACCGGACAAAGGAATGATGATGCGCATGAAAATCTGGAAGTCGTTTAACCCGTCGATCCGCGCCGACTCCTCGATCTCTTCGGGGATGCCCTGCAGGAACGTCCGGATAATGACGATATGCATGAAATTGAACAGCATCGGGATCACATACACCCAGAACGTGTTGATCAGGTGAAGCTTTTGGAGCGTAATGAAATAAGGAATGAACCCGGCGCTGAAGATGGTCGGCAAAAAGATGTAGAAGGTAAAAAAGGTGCGTCCCGGCAGCGTTTTTTTCGATAAAGCATAGGCCATCAGCGTGCATAATAGCACGTGCAGCACCGTTCCGATCACCGTCCGCAAAATCGTGATTTTGTAGGCCTGCCAGATTTGCTTGTTGTCAAAAACCTGGGCGTAGTTGTCCAGGGTGAATTTCCGCGGGAAAAAGTACAACGCGCCCATCATCGAGTCTTTGCCGTCGTTCAGCGAATAAATGAGGATGTAAATAAACGGATAAATCATCAAAAAACCGAACAGGGTCAAGAGGATGTAATTCAACAGATTGAATACGGAAAAACGATGCGTTTGCATACGGCTCCCCCTTCCTTAAAACAGCGAGACGTCGCTGACTTTGCGGGCAATCCAGTTGACGGTGACGATCAGCACCAGCGCGATGCCGCTCTGGAACAATCCGACGGCCGCCGCGTAACTCAATCTTCCCTGCTGGATCCCCGACGTAATGACATGCACGTCCAAGACGCTGCCGATATTCGCGGTCGCCGGTCCGTTCAGGAGAAGCAGCTGTTCGAACCCTGCGCTCATCAAGCTTCCCGTCGCGAGAATGAACAGGATTACCGCGATGTTGCGAATGCCCGGAAGCGTGACGTGCCAAATTTGGCGGAAGCGGCCCGCGCCGTCGATTTTGGCGGCTTCATATAGCTGCTGGTCGATGCCCGCGATGGCGGCCATGTAGATAATGGAGTTCCAGCCGATGTTTTTCCAAATGTCGGAGCCTAGGATCAGTTGATAAAACCAGGTGGTGTTATACATGAATTGCACGGGCTGCATGCCCATGGAGGTTAAAAGATCGTTGACCGGTCCCCCGTACATCGACAGCAGGCGCTGCATCAACGTAACGACGACGATCCAGGACACGAAATAAGGGAGGTAAGATAGCGTTTGGATCGTTTTCTTAAACTTCAAATTGCGGATTTCATTGAGGAGAAGGGCCAAAATGATCGGCATCGGAAAACCGACCAGCAGCTTCAGCAAGCTGATGACGATGGTGTTCCGAATGATCGCCCCGGATTGGTAGTAATCGAAAAACTGCTCGAAATATTTCAGTCCCGCCCAGGGACTGCCCGTAAAGCCGCCGACGAACGTAAAATCCCGGAACGCGACTTGAAGCCCGTACAAAGGCACGTAAGAAAAAATGAAAAACCAAGCGATGCCGGGCAGCATAAACAGATAAAACAATTTGTGGCGCCATACCCTTTTCCAAAGCAAAGATGATTTCATGAACCTCACCTCTCTTCTTGATGGTAAAAGAACCAGCCAAAAGATATGTAAGCGTTTGCATTATGTGCATATGCCTGATTCCCGATGATCCCGTTTCCCCCCTTCGCGCTGCTGTCCCGGGCACCGCTTGCCGTTCGCCTATGATTCGGTGCAGCCGCGGTCCCGCATGTTTCTGTTACCTCGCGATAACCGTCTGTTTTTGCCGGGCGTTTCTGCGCTGTCATTTACAGACTTTGGAATTATAATATAATATATATTTGTTATATTCAATATATTGTTAACAAAAAAACGCAGGCTTTTCGCCTGCGTCGCATGACAAAACGATTCCATTACATCACTTCGGGGGTTGGTGTCGGCGGGGCATATTGACCCGTTGAGTAGGTTTGGTCGATGATCGAACGGATTTCCTTTACCGATTTCCCCTGCTTGCTCAGCTCCGACACGGTCATGGCCGTCTCCACGCATACCCCGCAACGGGTGCCGTGATCGTCCCATACGACGCTGCCGTCGTCCGGGTTCACTTCTTTGATAAAACAGTTTAAGTTGCTTTGATGCCCGGCGCTGTCGCCGCAGCCGCAATAACAAGGAATCGACTTCAATATTTCCTTGACCTCGCCCGCCGTGCTGTATGCCGTTTTCAGCATCGGATCAAGCGGGTCCAAAAACGTCGGAAGCTTGTCCAATCCCGCCGTTTGCTCCTGCAGGTCCCCGTTTGCGGCCACGATCTGATGCGCGCCTGCATGACGATCCTGCGGCTCGGCTTCTTTGGCTCCGCAACCGGCCAGCAGCATGCTTGAAATGACGACGCCAAGAACGGTAATACGTGTTTTTTTGCCCAACATCATCTCTCCTCGTTTTTGGTTCTCGCAAAAGCCGATCTTTGAACCTCGTAACCGGGCTCATATTTCGCCTTTCGCGAAACCGGAATCTCCGCCTTTTAAAGACGGCGCAGCGATTACGCTTGATTGTAATCATTTCGTTTAAGCATTTCTTTTGCTATAATTGGGATCATAAGCTTAACACGCAAGCCGATAGAAAGGTGATTATCCAATGGAACCGTCCATCAACCCGATCGAAGAATGCGATGCAACCTGCATGGGCTCGGAAGCCGAACTGAACCGGATCAAGGAAGGACTGATCGATGATCAGGCCGCCTCGCAGGTCGCGGACTGGTTTAAGGCATTTAGCGATCCCACCCGCGTGAAGCTTATCGATGCGCTTCTGCAGCGGGAATTGTGCGTGCATGACCTTACGGTGCTGCTCGGCATGGGACAATCCGCCGTATCCCACCAGCTGCGTTATTTGCGAAATTTGCGCATCGTTAAACGCCGCAAAGAGGGAAAAACCGTCTATTATTCGCTTGACGATACGCATATCGAACAAATTTTCGTGCAAACGCTGCAGCACACCCAGCACGGGTAAACTTCAAAGAAAGGCCCTCCCGGGATCGGCGAGGGCTTTTTTTGCTGCAGATTTTGCCAAAAAATGCGCCGTTCCGCCCTATTATAAGCGAAATCGGTAAAAATGAAATGGCGCAATCTTGAATTTTTCGCGATATTTTTCCGCAAGGTTTGGAAGAAAAAGCAGCCTGATTCCTGGCTTGGGGGCATGAACGACGCCGCTTTCGGGAACCCGGCTGCTTTGTCTTATTCCGGCATATTTCCGGCATTCGGATCCGGTTCGAACGTGTTGTTAAAATCCGTGTATTTCAGCTCCGTCACCATGCCTGCCGCTGCATGATGCAGGTCATGGCAATGGAACATCCAGTCGCCGGGATTGTTGGCTTCGAATGCCACGACGTAATCTTCGCCGGGTTTGACGTTCAGCGTGTCTTTATATTCCGCCGCTCCGCCGAGCGGCGTTCCGTTTTTGCTCAGCACCTGGAACGTATGCCCGTGCAGATGCATCGGATGGTCTTCGCCGGCCGAAGAGTTTACGAAATGGACCTTGACCTTATCCCCCGTTTTCACTTTAACCGGATCGGTGTCCGGAAACACTTTGCCGTTGATGGTATACACCATCTCCCCGTTGCGGCGGCTCGTGCCCAAGTCCATCGTATATTCGAGATTGTACTGATCGTTTAGCGAAAATTTGCCTTTCTCCGGCTTCCCGTATTTCGTCATGTCGACCGTTTCCAGCATTTGGGCCGAATCGTCCTGCTCCTGTTCTTTCTGCGAAGATGGCGCGTTTTCGTATTGGATCGCGATTTTCATGTTGTTGGCAACCGGGTTATCGCTATGCTCGTCGAGCAGCCACGTTCCGGGATGGTTCGCTTCGAATTCGATATCGTACCGCTCCCCGGGAGCGATGGCCAGCAGTTTGTTTTCGACCCATTCCGGATTCGCTATCCGGTTGCCGTCGGTTGCGACGATCCGGTAACGATGTCCTTGCAGATGCAGGGAATGGCTCATATAACCGGCGTTAACCAGCCGCAGCCGCACGATATCGCCTTCCTTGACGATCAGCGGCTCGGATGCCGGGTACGTTTTGCCGTTGATCGTATATAAATCGTACATGCTCATGTCGTGTCCCATGGATGCATCGCCATCATGGCCGCCGCTCATGTCATGTCCCGCCGATGCGCCGCTTTCGTTCCCCGCACCCATGTCCATTCCCTGCATATCGTGGTCGTTCATGTCCATGCCCGGCATGTCCATTCCGTGCTCATCATGTCCCGGCGACTCCGCCTCATGGCCGCCGCTTTCCGCATCCATGCCGCCGCTCATCCATTCATCCAGCACCAGCGTGTAATCCCGGTCGATGACATCCTCTTCGCTTTCGACGACAAAGGAACCGTAAAGCCCCATATCCACCTGCTTGACGCTATTCTGATGCGAATGATACCAGTAGGTTCCCGGTACCGTCGCTTTAAAGGCGTACGTAAAGCTTTTGCCGGGAGCGATGGCATTTTGGCTGACGCCGGGGATTCCGTCCATCTCGAAAGGCAAGGGATATCCATGTACATGCAGGGAAACGGGAACCTTCAGCGTATTTTTGACCATAATCTTGACCATCTCCCCCTGCTTCACCCGGATTTGGGGACCCGGCACCGAATTGTTGAACGTCCATACCGGCAGCTTGCGGCCCTGTCCCGCATCCAGCATGCTTTCCTGCGCCGTCAACGTGACTTCCCGGCCGTCCGCCTGGCTTGGCTTCACCGTCTCCGCCGCACCTTGGGTCAACGCCGTCCCTGCTGCCGGTTGATCGGAAACGTGAGCACCGTGCATGTCCGCTTGTTTGCCTTCAAAGCAGCCTGCAAGGATCAGCGGCAAGGCGAACGTCCCGGCAAATAACGTTTTTTTGATTGCTGCAAATGTGTTCATGCCGAACACTCCTCCTTCATCTTCATGCTCTTCCCTAGTATATCCAGCAAATATGTAGAAAGATGGGATTCCGTCTTCACATTTGCTACACATTTTCAGCTAACGTTGTTTTATCCAAACCATTTTGCTCGACGGCTTGTTATGATGAAGAGGATGAACATTGTGGAGGGAGAACATGAAGATGAACGCCAAAAGGCACTGCGATTCGGACGAAGACATGTTTCGGATTGATTGCAAAGCCGTATCGTTAAGGGAAGCATGCGATCGCGCTTTTGCGCCATCTACCTTCCAATCGGGTCATACAAAAATGCGGTTTCCGTTTTCGCGGAAAAATCGAGATTGACGGGGAAGATTACAATGATTACCTTGTTGAAAAAGGTTTTTGGAACCGGCAGGCTTGAATGGTTCCGGAGAGCGGTCCGTAGAGTTCCAGAAGGATTCGCCTCTCTTCCGTTGGGGTAAAACGCCAAAAATCCGCGCCAAAGCGCGGATTTTTTTATGCCTTTAGGGTTTGATGCTCCCATGTTACTTTTGAAGCGGACCGGCCTCGTCGACCCATACCGTGAGTTCTCCGAACGGCTTGCGTTTTCCTTGTGGCGCCTGTTTTTCGACAGGTACTCCCAAATAAATGAAACCCAGCACTTTATCTTTTGCGCCAAGCCCGAAATGCTCGTTCATCTTGGCGTGGTATGTCGGGGCTCCGGTTCTCCAGATGGCGCCAAGGCCCAATCCGTGGGCTTCGAGCAGCATGTTTTGAATGGCGGCGAATACCGCGCCGTATTCTTCCAGCTCAATCACTTTTTCATGCTCGGCAGGCGTCACGGCTACGGTAATGATCACCGGCGCCCGAAACGGTTTGGCTCTGGCCGCTTCGGCCGCGGCCGCTGCTTCCGGCGAAGACGGATCGGCTGCGGTTGCGAGCGCCACGTCCGCCAAAGCTTCCCCAAGCACCTTCCGTCCTTCGCCCCTCAGCACGAAAAAGCGCCAAGGTTCGGTCATTTTGTGGTTGGGGGCCCAGGTGCCCGCCTCCAAAATTTGCTCGATCTTCGAAACCGGAATCTCTTCTTCGGTGACTTTCCCGATGCTCCGGCGCGTGCGAATGGCCTCAGAAATGTTCATCTATGCGTTCCCTCTCTCCAAATAAGAATCTTTCTCAATGACTACATTGTATCAAAAAATCAATTGCATTGCCTGTGTAATGGGAGCTGGTCACATTTTACCCTGCGCAAATCTCCCGATAACGCCTCGTTAACAAAACTTCAATACAATGACCATGATACATATATTTCAGCCATCATTCGAAAGGGGTCAGTTTCATGACAAAAAAATGGTTCGTTTCCGCCATCGCTGCCTTGGCGGTCGGTTCGGCGCTGCTTCCGTCCGCCCATGCGGCCGCTCCGGAAGTAAAATATTCCTCCAACGGACAAGCCTTCACGCCGTCGACGCCGGCCGTTCTGCAGGACGATCGCCTTTTCCTGCCTTTGCGCGACGTCGCCGATCTGCTCGAAAAATACGTGGATTGGGATGACGCAAGCAAAACGGCTTTGTTTTCCGATAAACCGAAGCTGACGGGGAAATACACGCTTCATGAAAAAGATTTGGCGGAAGGCGTCAAATTCGGCGTCGGCTCCTCGCTGACCCATATTCCGGGCGACCCGGACAACGTCTTTTACACCACGGCCGACCGCGGCCCAAACGGCGAAATCGACGTTGACGGCAAAACGCGGCGCACCTTCCCGCTTCCGAATTACACGCCTTCCATCTACAAAATCCAGTTGGAGCAAGGGAAGATCAACATCCTTGAAACCATTCCGCTGAAAATCAGCGGCAAAGATCCGGTGAACGGAACGGACAAAATTACGGGCCTGCCAAACTTGAAATCCCGCGACGAAGTACCGTACGATAAGGCCGCCCAAAACGTCATTCAATACGATCCGTACGGCCTCGACGTCGAGGGGTTGGCTTATAATCCGCAGGACGGCACGTTCTGGATTTCCGACGAATACGGCCCCTACCTCGTGCAGGTCAAACGCGACGGCACCCTGCTGCAGCGGATCGCCCCGAAAGGGATCGACCCGGCATTAAACACGGCCGCGCTGCCGCTTAAGGACAACCTGCCTGCCGTATATTTGAACCGCCGCCAAAACCGCGGCGCGGAAGCCGTAGGGATTACGCCGGACGGCAAATGGATGTTCATGGCCATGCAGAGTCCGCTCCGCAATCCGGACAAAAGCGTGGACAATTCGCGTACGCTCCGGATTTTGAAAATCGATCTCGCAACATTGAAACCGGTCGCCGAATATGCCTACATCACGGAGGATGCGGGACAATTCAAAGATTTGAAGCAATCGGACATTGTCATTTCCGACCTGGTTGCGGTCAATGAGCATACGCTTCTCATCGACGAACGCGACAAAAACGCCGGGGACGCGGCCCAGCTGAAAAAAATCTTCGCCATCGACCTAAGCAACGCCACGAATGTTCTAGGCAAATACGATGACGCCTCCCAAGCAGGCAAAACGCTGGAACAGCTCAGCTTGACCGAGCTGCGGCAAATGGGCGTTCAAACGCCGGTCAAACGGACGGTGCTGGATGCCGTGGAGTTCAAGTACCCGAACGAAAAAATCGAGGGCATCTCCCTCGTGGACGGACATAAGCTGGTCATCGTCAACGATAATGATTTCGGCGTCAATGACCCCGGCTCGCCAGAAAACGGAACCGACCTCTGGACGTTCGAGCTGCCGTACGACATCAAATAAACGGATATCCTCGGCAAAAAACCGCCTCCCGACGCTAACGGGAGGCGGTTTTTTCATGCATCAGACGGATCGACTATGCGGAATCGGTACAATCGCCGCTTTTTCCGCCCAGACACCCGATTCAACGAAACTCAACCTTCATGTCGTATCCTTCCGGCGCGACCGTCCGGATTTGAATATGCGGCGGCGCCGAAACGGCAAGGATCAACCGATCCGTTCCTTCGGTCCGCCAGGAAACGTCGATGCGCCCGCCATCCGGCAGCGGCACGGAACCCGAGGCTCGTTCCAGCCCGCATGGCTGAGGTGCCACCCTTACCGTGGTCCAGCCGGGGTTCGCGCCATGAACGCCAAGGATATAGGCTCCGAGGAAATAGGCCGGTCCGGCGGACCACGCATGGCAATGGCTCCGGGTCAATATTCTCGGATCCTTGAAAAATCCGCTCCACGGGTACATCTCCCAGCATGCCGTCGCGCCGTTTTCGATCATGATCCCATAACTCGCGCGCATATCGTCGACCATGACATCCAGCCGTCCCATCCGGGCCAAGGCTTCGTAATAAAAGAATGACATGAACGGGCTGCCGATGTTGACGAAGGACGGCGGCGGCTGAAGAATATGGGACGCAATTTTTTCCAGCCTTTCCCCATCCGCGATATCGCATAAATAAGCTACGACATGCGTCTGGGCGCTCAACGTCCCGGAGAAGCCGCCATCCCGGCGGATACAGTCGGCATATGCCTGCCGCGCCTCATCCCAAAGGTGGATGTTGATCGAGGTTTTCAGCTTGTCGGCTTCCTTCCGGAAACGCGCGGAGCCCTCCTGATCGCCGGCAATGGCCCCTATTTCGGCCGCATGGTTCAACGTCCGGCATAAAAACATATTTTGCGGGGCGACCACCCCTTCGTTCGGCTGCTCGAACGGCGCCCAGTCCAGAAGATTCCAGCCGTCAAACGAAAACAGCCCGTTCCCGTCGATATGCTTCAAATATTGCTCCATCGCGAGTTTGACGTGAGGCCAGATCCCGTCCAGGAATTCCTCACGGCCATCGTACCGGTAATATTCGAGGCACGCCGTCACCCAAAAAAAGGTCCAGTTCGGAATGACGCTGTTCCAGCCGCTCGGCACTTGATCTGCGTACAGCGGCGTTTGGAACTCCGAACCCGGCACAAGCTTCAGGCAGCGCTCGACGATTTCTTTGGCGCCGAAGGCATAGTAGCCGACCAACGCTTCATTTCGGGCATCCCCGACCCAATAGGCCTGCTCGTACGCAGGGCAATCCACGAACGTGTCCTCCATGCATAGGCGGGTCGTTTCGCGGCTGATCCTCCATATTTCATTGAGCAGCGTATCGCTGCTGCGGAAGCTACCGATGTTCGCCACCGGATAGTTGCTTTGGATCATTTTCACCTCGAACAGGCGGACGGGCCGGCCAGCTCCCCGCACGGTCAGCGCCAGATAACGCAGCCCCCTGCGGATCAAAGACGTGTAAGCCTGCCTGCCTTCGCGGCAGCGGTAACGTAGCGTATTATCCAGCTGGTAGGTGTGCTGCCGCCAGCCGTCCTTCATGAACTCGAAGCCGTACAAATCGATCACGGTGCCGCTTGCGGCGTCCAGCTCGAACGAGATGTAGCCTGACAATTCCCTTCCGAAATCGATGACGATCTCGGTATCCCTACCCGGAAGCACGGGAAGAACGGCGGCGTCCGCGCCTGCAATCGCGGCGAACTGCAAAGAGGCAGGCATCCTCTGGACCGCTTCGTCCCTTTTCCAGACGCAAGAAGCAAAAACGTCGTTTCGGTTTATGAACGGAGGTTCCACCGGCCGAATCCAGGCTGCGTACGGCTGCAGGTCGGAAGCGGACGCGGCCGTCCGAACCGTTTGATAGTCCGGATGTTCGCGGTTCAAGGATCTCGTTGGCCGGTGATCGATTATAGCCACCGCATCAAACGGGCCGATCAAGCTGAACTCGGACGGATCGGGTTGCGCACCCGATCCGCCGGCCGCTGCTCCCCCGGCCTTCATGGATTCACCCGCATTTTGATCAGCCGTCGATTTCCCTGCCTTCGGCATGTTTACGGCCTCAAGCCTAAATGGCGAAGCGCAGTCGAAGCCGAGATGAAAGCCATGCCCGTGGCTCACGCCGGTAACGTCCATCAGGAGGAGATGTTCCCCCGCTTCCAAGGTTATCGTTAAATAACACTCGGGAGCCTCGCCGGTAAATTCCTCCGGCGCGCACTCTTGTCCGTCGACGAAAATGACCGGATCGATGCGGCCCGAATCGGGAAGGCCGATCGTAAAGGAAGCCGCTTCGTTCAGGATGACCCGTGTGGCCAAATAGCCGCAAAAAGCGGCATTGTTGGCATGCTCCCCGCTGTTCGGCGACATCATGCCGTATAAATCGATGACCGCGCTCCAAGCGGGCGGGCGCACGCCGCTCATGCTTTCCACCCGTGACGGATAAACGGTCTCCTCCGTTAAATAAGGAATGTCCCTCGGCACCAGCTTCGTCCACGGCTCCACGCCAACGGGGCCAATGACCGAAGCCTTCTCCCAGTCACTGTCGTCATACGCGGCCGTGGTCCACCGATCATCCCATTTTGCGGCATCGATGATTTCCGTAAAAGCCATTTGGCAGGAAATGCGCGAGGAATTCGGGTCATGCCCCCGGTGAATTGCCGTTTTCCAAGAGGAATCGGTGACGATGCTCCATTCCTGCGGATGCGGACCGCAGGAATCCAGGCTGGATTCCAAGCCGGACTCCGCATTCCGAATGTCCAGTTGGACCAAAAGTCCTCCGCGCCCGCGGAGGTATTGGAACGTGGATATGCCGTAATGCATGACCAGTACGGCGATGACCGTTTCTTTTCCCGGTTCCAGCAGATGACCGATCTCATATTCGTCGTAGGACCAGGCGAAAGGCCAGGAACGCACGGGCCCCCGTCCAAGCGGCTTGCCGTCGATGTACAGTACGTATCGGGAATCGGCGCTAATGCGGATGCTGGCGGATTGTACGGAATGCCGCGCCTTGAAGGCGCGCCGGAAGCAGCGCCATTCATTCCTCGGACTCGGTTCCCCGCTTCCCCAGATCCATTCGGCCTTCCATTCCGGATTCGCGGTTTGATTCATTGCGATGTTCCCCCTTACCCATCTTCCTTTTTCAGGTTCATGCGATTCGAACACCTCTATTATTCATGAAAGCCCTTCCGGAAAATAGGGGGATTCGGATCAATAAAAGGGGGCATTTTGCAACAATAAAAAAAGAACACCCGGTCTCCCTTGGAGAGACGAAGCGTCCTTTCTGCGATCTTCGAATGATTTAAAAACTATTAAGCTTTTGCTTTCAGCACCCGCATCGCGTTCAGCACCGCCAGGAGCGTAACCCCGACGTCGGAAAATACGGCTTCCCACATCGTTGCGATTCCGAAGGCGCCGAGCAGCAGGAAGATAGCTTTTACGCCTAACGCAAAAATGATGTTTTGCCATACGATGGCGCGCGTGCGTTTGGCAATCCGGATGGCGGCCGCCACCTTGGAAGGCTCATCCGTCATAATCACGACGTCCGCCGCTTCGATCGCCGCATCCGAGCCGAGGCCGCCCATGGCCACGCCGATATCCGCGCGGGCGAGCACCGGCGTATCGTTGATGCCGTCGCCGACGAACACGATTTTTTCTTTCGGGGATTTCCGGGCGTCCAGCTTTTCGATCTCCTCGACCTTATGATGCGGCAGAAGTTCGGCATGGATTTCGTCCAAGCCAAGCGAACGGCCGACGGCATCGCCGACGGATCGGGCATCTCCCGTCAGCATCACGGTCGTTTTTCCCATCTCCTTCAAGGTACGGACCGCCTCCGCCGCGTCCTCTTTCACCTCATCCGAAATCGTGATATACCCGGCATATTGCCCGTCTAGGCCGATATGAACGATCGTGCCCGCCGTTTCCGGTTTTTCATAGGGAAGGGCTTCCCGCTCCATAAGCTTCGCATTCCCTGCCCATACTTCCTTGCCGCCGACCTTCACTTGAACGCCATGGCCGGAAATTTCGTTGTAGCCTTCAATCCGCGTCTCATCCAATTCCTTTCCGTACGCCGTACGGATCGATTCCGCGATCGGATGGGTGGAATGGTACTCGGCATGCGCCGCTATTTCCAGCAGCGCCGCTTCGTCCAGCCCTTCGAGCGCCGGATGGATGTTCGTTACCTTGAACGCCCCTTTGGTCAGCGTTCCGGTTTTATCGAATACGACATATTTGACGTCGTTCAACGCTTCGAGATAGTTGCTTCCTTTCACCAAAATACCGGATTTCGATGCCGCCCCGATGCCGCCGAAAAAGCCGAGGGGAATCGATACCACCAGCGCGCACGGACAGGAGATGACCAGAAAGATCAGCGCCCGGTAGATCCATTCGGCAAAGCTCGCCCCTTGGATGAAAAGCGGCGGAACCAGCACCAGCAGCAGCGCTACGATGACGACCACGGGCGTATAATATCTGGCGAATTTGGTGATGAACTTTTCGGTAGCCGCCTTTTTGCTGCTCGCGTTTTGGACCAGATCCAATATTTTCGAAACCGTCGATTCCCCGAAATCCTTGGAGACTTCAATCGTCAATACGCCGTTTTTGTTGATGAACCCGCTCAGCACCTCCTGGCCGGCCCCAACGCCGCGCGGAACCGATTCCCCGGTTAATGCCGACGTATCCACCATCGAGCTGCCTTCGACGACGATCCCGTCCAGCGGAACCTTCTCTCCGGGCTTCACTACGATATGATCTCCGACCTGCACTTCCTCGGGAGACACGCGTCTCGTATCGCCGCCCGTTTTTACGTTCGCATAATCAGGCCGCAGGTCCATCATGGCGCTGATCGATTTCCGGGAACGGTTTACCGCAATCCCTTGGAACATCTCGCCCAGCTGGTAGAACAGCATGACGGCGACGCCTTCGGGATATTGCCCGACGCCAAAAGCGCCGATCGTCGCCAGCGACATGAGAAAATATTCGTCGAATACCTGTCCCCGCAACAAATTTTTCACCGCTTGAAGGACGATGTCCCCACCGGCAACGACATAGGCGACCAAAAAAATCGCCAGTTCGATAAAAGCATTCGTCTGCAGCAGCATCCCGGCAGCCGTCAGCGCCGCACCGACGAGCAGCCGCGCGGCCATGACCCTGGTTCCGCCGCGGCTATGGTCGTGACCGTGGGAATGTCCTTCCTCCCCGTGCGCTTCCGCATGGTCATGCCCGTGTGCGTGATGGTGCCCACGTTCGTGAGGATGACCGTGTCCGCGGCTGACGCCTGAAGATGCGCCCTGCTTCGTTTGGGGATCCAAGACGTTGATGTGCGGCTCAAGCTTTTTGATCTTATGTTTCACCTTGGACGCCAACTCATCGTCTTCGCCGTAGGCTTCATAGGTCAGCGTTTGCTTGACGAAATTAACGGAGCAGGAGGCGATTCCCTCCATCTTTTTCACGCCGTCTTCGATTTTCATGGCACAATTCGCGCAATCCAAGCCGTCCAGCACGAGTTCCCTTTTCACTCTTCCGGTTGCTTCAGCCATCGCAATGCCTCCGATCCAATCTGCAAATATAATATGAGCATATGTTCATGTATTAAACTTGTTAAGCACATTATATTCACTTCGCCGGGACGATGTCAATGAAATCGAACCTAAAATAGCTAGCATGAACCAAAAAAGCCGCGTTCATACGCGGCTCATGCAGAAATATAGAATTATATTCGGGTTTAGGTGCGATTCGTTTTCCTTTTGAAGTCGAACATGATTTTAACGACGAGGGAAAGGACCATGATGAACATCAGCGACAGCTGCCAACCGGTAAAACCCAGCCAAAAAGCTTCATCCGGGGCGGCGCCAAGCAGCGAAGCGGCAAACATGCCGATCGCCAGCCACAGGACCGAAACGATGAAATGATACCCGCTGAACAACCGCTCCCGCTGCCGGAACTGGTAGGCGACGATGGCGGCGGCAACGGCCGCCGAAACGATGTCTGCCGCTCCGCCGCGGCCGGAAAAGACGCGAAGCAAGTTCCATATCCCGTCTCCTGCGGCTAGCCAAGCCAATGCGGTATTGGCATAAACCGCCCATGGCCTGCGGTATTTCAGGCATTTGTACGCCGGAATGAGGAAGGCGACCACCGCGGCCAACGCCATCCCTTCCGTCCCGCCCGTGTAATACAGGAGAGACAACGGCGAACGAATGACGCTTTGGATATCAAACACGATGACGCTGAACTTCCAGACCAGGATGCCGATCAGAAGGGCCGTCGTAAGATCGTCCATCACGGGCTTGCGAACGGCAGGATCCACGCGTCTGGCAAGCAGAAAAGGCGCCAAATAGCCTAAAACGGCAGAGGCTGCCAGCATGAGCAGCGAAAATTTCAGCATGAAGGGGCCGATCATGACAACTTGCAATGGAATGCTCCTTCCCGTATGGAAAATAACACCGGGCGTGCAGAAGGCATCGACTTGTCCGGCACGTCAAAGAAAAAACCCGGCGGAGACGCCAGGTCATCTGCATCGGCCTTACGAGCGGCAGCAAACGCCGCAGTTCCAAACGGCTTGATCGTTGCTCGGCGCATAGATCCGCAAAAAGCCGTACCGCTTTAGCATGCGCGCCGCTTTTTTGATCTGGCGGCTGTTCTCCGCCAAAATCAGCACCGGTTCATCGGACGTTAATTGCGAATGGTGAACGTAAGGCAATCTTCCGATGGAAATGTTGATCGATCCGGGAACATGGTGCTTGATATAATCGGCCGCGTCTCTCACGTCAAGCATTTGCAGGTCCTGCCGGTTCTCTCGTTGCGCCTGCAGTTCTTCGGGACTGATGAAGGTCAATCCGTTCACCGGCCGCAGCTCTCTTACGGCCCATAAGCCAAACGCTGCGGCAAGAACAGCGAACAATACCCACAGCATCGATACATGTTCCTCCTTTTACCGTAGATGTTCATCGTCAAAATAAACCGAGCGCCGTCCCTGTGGTGGCCCGATTTATGCAGAAAGATTCGTATTTCGCGGAAATAGTTCAGCTCGTTAACCATACCCTTTGGGGTATAGACCGATTATAAAATCCATCTTGGCAAAAGTCAATCATGATCAAACCTCGTCCTGAAGGACCGTTTCCGCGATCCGGAGCTGCTGGTTGGCAAACTCCCTGTACATCGGATGGCTTTCGACGAGTTCCTGATGCGTTCCCCTGCCCGTAATGCGTCCTTTTTCGATAAAAAGGATCTGGTCCGCATCCACGACCGTCGACAGCCGGTGGGCAATGACCAGCGTCGTGCGTCCTTTCATCAGGTTTTGCAGCGCTTTTTGCACGAACACCTCCGACTGGCTGTCCAGGCTTGACGTCGCCTCGTCCAGCATCAAAATCTGCGGGTTCCGCAAAAGCGCCCGGGCGATGGAAATCCGCTGGCGTTGGCCGCCGGACAGTTTGATCCCGCGTTCCCCGACTTCCGTTTCGTACCCTTCGGGCAGCTCGTCGATAAAAATATCGGCGTAAGCCATATGGGCAGCTTGTTTAAGTTCCTCATCGCTCACGTCCCGGTCCATGCCGTAACATATGTTATCGCGGATCGTCCCCGCGACGATCGGACTTTCCTGGGGAACGTAACCGATCTGTTTGCGCCAGGACTCCAGCGAAAATTCGCTGACATCCTGCCCGCCGACGCGAATCGTGCCGCTGTCCGGGAGATAAAAACGCTCGATGATCGAAAACAGCGTCGTTTTGCCGCCTCCGCTCGGGCCGACGACGGCCGTCACCTTCCCCGGCTCCAGCGTGAAGCTGATATCATGAAGGACGGTGTCGCCTTTTTCGTACGAAAAATAAACATGCTCCAGCTGAATCGTTTGGACCGGGCCGGTCAACGCCTTGCCAACCTTGACGTTTTCCTGGCGGTCTTCGAGAATGCCGACGATGCGTTCCGTCGCACCGACCGATTTTTGGAGCTGCGTGAAAAACATCGTAATCTGGTTCATCGGCATGATGATCTGCACCAGGTACAAAATAAACGCCACCAGGTCGCCCGCGGAAAGGGCGCCGCTGGAAACCCTCATTCCCCCGTATCCGATGATGAGCACCATCAGGCCCATCATGACGAACGAAATGATCGGCCCGATGAAAGCCTGGATTTTCCCTTCGCGGATCCCGAGTTTCAGCAAGCCCGCAATCGCCTTCGCTCCCATGGCGTTTTCCCGTTCCTCGGCGTTCGAAGCTTTGACGAGTCGGATTTCGGACAACACCTGATTCAGAATCGTCGTAAAATCGGCCGTTTCGTCCTGCAGCCGGCGCGAAATATTCAGCATGACCCGTCCAAGCGGAACGAGCACGGCCGCGGTCACGGGAATCGCCGCCAGGATGATCAGCGTCATTTTCCAATCGAGAAGGAGCAAAATGACGATCGCCCCGACCATCGAAATGACCCCGTTAAAAAATCCCGTGACATGCTCGGACACCAGCCCTTTGAGCACGGCCGTATCATTGGTCATCCGGCTGATCGTATCGCCCGTGCGGTGATTGTCGTAATAGGGAATCGTCAGCTTCAGCAGCTTTTGCCACAGCCGCTCCCGCAGTTTGGCGACGACCTCCTGTCCAAGGCGGTTCAACAAATAAATCGATATCCCGCCCGAGATGGCGGAAGCGACGAAGCTGGCGATCAGCATGGCGATTTGGGACGGTTTAATGCTGTCGGCCGTAAAACTGTCGACAAGCCCTTTCGTAAACAGCGGAACCACGAGGCTGACCAAAGTCGAAATGACGCTGAGCAACACCGCCACGGAAAGCATCCAAACGGAAGGTTTGGTTTCGCGAACCAATCGGACGAACGCTTTCCAGTTTCCCTTTTGATAACCCTCATTCATACGATGATTTCCCCTATCCGAATATTCTTTTTATGATCCCAATCCGATTATACATATATTTCCTGATGAAGTCATATTTCGGGGCGCGTGTCGAATCCGCAACTTTTCAGACAAAAGCAAAAAGACGCGGACTATTTTCCGCGCCTTCGTTTCAGGATACGAACAAGCTGTTGACTTTCAGATCGATGGAATCCCAAAAGGACTGGATGTCTTTTTTGAGCGGTCCCTGCATGCCGCCGGTTCCTTTTTCGTAAATCACGTCGTTGTTCCGGTTTATGGCGTCGAGATACTTTTCCACGATAATCGCCGTCTTGGACTCGGGATGGTCGCTGACGAAGGTTCGGTAGCTTTTTTTCACGTCCGGCAGCAGCTTTAACGTCCGGTCATCGATGGCGTCATAGCGGAAGTCGGTCAGATACGTATCCAGATAAGATTTGTACATCTGCAAAACTTCTTTCGCCCGGAGCCCTTGCGGGTGCTCGACCAAATAATATTCGGCTTTGAGGATCCGGTCGCCGAGCTCTTCCCTCGATACCGCGATCGCCCCGTCTTCGATATAGTTTTTCTCCGAATCCATTGCTTTCAACGCCAAGTAGCTTCGGATATCACCGGAGACATAACGGCTGTATCGTTGCAGCTTTTTGTAATCGACCTTCCAGTAAAACATGCCTTCCGTATTGCCAAGGGCCAGCCCTCCCGCCATTTGGTCCAAAAGCCACTGCTTGAGCGTATCGTCGCCTTTGATGTTGTCTACGTTCATCGGGTAACCGATTTCGTTCATTTTTTGCGCCGTTTCGGGCTTTGACAGCATCGTATCGAAGTTGTCGTTCAAGCTGGGCAGGTACCGGTCATAAAAATGCTCGAGCTCCAAAATGAGCCGGTCCGCCTGCTCGGGCGTCGTTTGCGGCATGTTGTCGTCCAAAAATCGAATCGTCTCTTCCGCATCCTTCGCCTGCGATGCCAGCAGTTTGAATTGCTCCAGCACGTCTTCTTTCGTTTCGGCCGGCTCCCCGGCGGGAGGCTGCTGTTGTTCATGCTGCCCGGCAGGCGTTTGAACCGTAACCTTTTGGGGACTGCCGCAGCCGCTGACGGCGATCATCAAGGAAATCCCCAGCAGCAGGTGAACGCTTTTCCGTTTCAACCCCCTTCGCCCCTTTCCATATCTCTAGTCACTTAAACCGATATATCTCTGTCATCAGTTTGGTTCTTTCCGTCGTCAGGTTCATCTCGGGATGTTCCTGGCTCACCATCAGCCGATCCCCGTCAGGGCTCCAAATCAGGATGCTCTGCAGGTTCGGGTATAACGACACGAGGGTCGTATGGCCCGTCTTCGCATCCATCACATAAAGGCCCGAGCCGCCCCGCTCCAGGTTGAACATCGAATAGGCCAGCTTGGAACCGTCCGGCGACCAGGCGATTTGCCTGATGAGCCGTCCTTCCGTCAGCCGGGTCGGCTTTTCGGTTGCACCTGTCCCGACAAGCTCAAGCGTATTGGCCTGGTCCCCGGTTTCTTCGGCGACGGCAAGCCGGGAACCGTCCGGCGATACCGAAAAATCGGCCGCACGGGTCCGAATCAGCTCAGGTTCCCCTTCCGCTTTCGGAAACCGTGACTCTTCGATTACGATCCGCAGCTTGTAAAGGTTGTTGTCCCTGTCGATGAAATACCCCGTGAACCGGTTGGGATCTTTCGGGTCGGGGACCGCTTCCACTTTGATGACGTCCTGGCCGTCTTTCAGCTTCATCACGGAAGCGACATGACCGTCCAGACCGGCGACGGCAAGCCCGTCGATCTCCGCGAACAGGTACGCCCGATCGCCCAGCCAAGCGCCGCGCACGTTGCCGTTCAGGCTGGACTCGTTTCCGTTTAAAGCTTGCAGCGGAATCTTTTTTAGGCCATCCGCGTAAACGAACGAGGCTTTCATCTGATTGCTGACGAACAACATGCCGCCCCCCGGCGAAGGATTGACCGTCAAAGCGTCTTGAACCCCCAGAGCCCTGTCCGGGTCCTTCTCCTTGACGAGCGAATGGACATATAGCGGTTCTTCCATCCACTTCGGTTTTTGCGAGGCAATGATTTCCGTATCCGACAGCCACGCGAAGCCGTAAGCATCTTCGAGGCGGACGATTAGCCCGAGCTCGATCTTGCCGGTTTCCTCGCGGATCGGAGGGTTTTTGACGGTGACGCGGGCGCCGCCGTTTTCGCTGCATCCGGCCAGGATCGCTAGCGAAGCGGCCATGGCCGCAACGACCTTGGCGAACTTCCGCCCGGCGTTTTTTTTCATTGCGGCCCCCTCCTTTCCCGTTCTCTGCCGGATCGCCCGGGCTTCGATCTGTTTCGAGTATACCGAACAATCGTTTCGAAAATATAATCAAATGTTTCTAACTTGTATCCGTTTTTGAACTTTTATAGCCTGCTTCAATCCCGCCGGAAACATCCGGGTCAATGCCTTCGGGCCAGCGGAAACGTGACGATAAACGCCGTCCCTGGACCGTCGGCAGGCGTTTCGATCCCGATCCGCCCGTCGTTTTGCAGCGTCAGCTGCTTGACAAGGGCCAGTCCGAGGCCGCTGCCTCCCGATTTTCGCGCACGGTCGTGATTTACGGTGTAAAACGGTTCGAAGACCAGATCCCGCTGTTCTTCCGGAATGCCGACTCCGGTATCGCGAATGCGCACCACCGCGTCCTCCTCCCCGGCTGCATTCGAGACCGTCACCTCCCCTTGGGCGACGTTATATTTAATGGCATTATCCAACAAATTGACGAAAATATGCGTGAGGTTGTTGCGGTCGCCGACAATGACGGCGGGCTCAAGCCGCTGCCGGATCGTGATGCCGAACTGTTCGGCTTTACCCTTCATTCTTGCGCACACATCCGTCAGCAGTTCCTTGAGATCAACCTCCTCCGGATGATGGTCAAACGCATATTTTTCCGCGGCAGCCAGACGGAGAACCCGTTCCACCAGGTCGTACAGCCGCCCCGTTTCCTTTGTGATCGATGCATAGGCATCCTGGATCAATGCGGGATCGTCCGGGTACAGATGCAGCAGGTCGGCGTACGCGCGGATCGATGTCAGCGGCGTTTTGAACTCATGGCTGATGTTATGGATAAAATCCTTCTGCCGCTTTTCAAGCTGGCGCAGCGTTTCCAGCGTCTGTATCAGCTTTTCCTGCTCTGCGTGCAAGGACAGCACGTTCGCTTGGATGGCCCGGTTCATCTCGAAAATGCCGCCGCTCAGCTCCCCGAGCTCGTCTTTGCGCTTGAGGCTCGGTTCCGCCAGGTAATCCCCGCGCCGGATCCGCTCGGTCGCATTTTTCAGCGCGTGAATGGCATTGGCCTGCCTGTTCATGTAGATCCATCCGAACATAAACGAAACGATGAGCACCGCCGCTCCGGCGAACAAAAACAGCCTCAGCATGCTGCGGTAAAAAAGTTGTTGGCTGCCGACAGAGGTTTGAAAATGGACGACGCCAAGCTGCTGTTGATCGCTGACGACCGGCGCCAAATAATCCAGCACGTCCCCTTGAATTTCATAGGCGATTTTATTTTGCAAGGCAAACGGCAGCGTACGCCGCACATCCGGTTTTTCGGCCATAATCAGCGAATCTCCGTTTGCCTTGCCGTTGGCGTCATACAATATGACCCGCATCCCGCTGACGTTGCCAAGCTCGCGCGCCAAAGCCGGCCCCTGCAAACGCATGAACGCCTCTTTGTCCACCTGCGTTCCCGTGACGTACATTTGCAAGATCCGGTCCTCCGCTACAGCCGCCTGCTGTTCCATCGCATGTTCCATCTCCCGGCGCTGGTTATTGGAGATGCCCTGCAAAACCAGAAAACTCAGCAAACCGATCGCAAACACGAGCAAAACGGCCAAAAACCCCGTTAATTTCCACTTTAAGCTGAAGCGCATGCCAAATCCTCCGCTATTCTCTTCGGTCCCCCGCATCCTAAAACGATGCAAAGGCGACAGTTGATCTAAGATTAGCGGAGAAGCGGCATAATTTCAATGGCAGGAACCGGGCCCTTGGCACCCGGGGTTCAATCAAGCTTGCTTGGAATAATGCGGCGGAATTTTCCCGTAAGTGCCGATCCGCCACACCCATTCCAGCGGTCCCATGGGAAAACGGCTGAGCCACAGCGTGCTGAAAATGGCTTGGATGACCAAAATTTCGATGGCAATCATGGCCAATATCAAATAGTAGGCCTGGCCGCTCAGGTTCAGCACCGCATCCATCGTCAAAATCAGGACGGTTTGCATGATGTAATTGGTTAACGCCATCCGGCCAAGCCGGTTCAGCGGCATTAGCCACAGCTTCATGAACGGCAGCTCCAGCAGGAGCGTCAGCGTCGTGACGTAAAACACGTCCTCGGGCAATCCTCCGGCCACCATCGCGATGTCGACCAAACCCGTTGCATCAACGATCCGGGATTCCGCCCATAATCCGAGAGGAATCAGGACAAGGGAGAGGATCATGGCGACGATCCATCGTTTTTTGTGCTGCCGCACGTCTTCAAAAATTTTGTTTTGCCCTGCCCACAACCCGAACAGGAACATCCCCAGGCTGATCCCGATCGGTCCGAGCCAGCAGGCCGAAAGCAGGAAAAGCACGCCGATCGACAAATTGGCGCCCGGTTTCAGCCGGTAAAGCGGAAGCAGCAAAAATCCTAAAATCGCGTAAATCAGCAAAGCTTCGCCCGGTTGAAACTGATGATGCACAAGGCCGAACACGAGCAAAACCAGCAGCCTGCGCACGAACAGCACGTTCGCCTTCTCCCCTCTGGCCCGGGCCCGGGAAACGAACAGATAAAACCCGAGCCCGAACAAAAAGCTGAAAATCGTATAAAAACGGCCGTGCACCGCATCGTTCACAAACGTCAGCAGCCCTTGGTCGAGACGGCTCCAAAACCCGTATTCCGGCGGAACCGGGACGTAGGGAACCATCTGATAAATATTGATGAATATGATGCCGACAAGCGCGAATCCGCGCAAATAATCCAGCGTGTCGATTCTTTTCACGAACATGAAGCTCCTTTCCTTACACCATCACCCTTTTCAGTTTTTGAATGTACCGCGAGCTCACCAAAACGAAATATACGGCTTGCACGACCAGGAAAGCTGCCGAAGCCAGCAGCACGGGCTGGTTCACGTCATCCAAATCGAACCCTTCGCGCACCCGGTTGAGCACGACCAAGGTTTGGACCGCCGATACGAAGATCGGCGTGAAAAACAGCACCGCAATTTGCACGGTCGAAGATTTGCCCATCTCGCCGGACTGCAGGCCGATTTTGGACATGGCGTTATAGATTTGCTGGTCCTGCCTCAGCTCGGAATGCAGCTTGAAATACAGGAAGCTGGCCGAACATACCGACAACAATGAGGCGATAAAAACGCCGACGAAGCTCATCATGGCCGTCGCCTGTTCGTGCTGGGCGTACATTCCCCCGCGGGAAGACAGCAGGTTCGCCGATTCTCCGCTTACGTTCCGTTCATAGGCCCATTGTTCGACCTCCAGCCCGACCTTGTATTCTTTGTCGTTTCTGCCCGGCGGCGTTTGACCGGACCAATCGGGAACCATATAAATGTAAATGGTATAGATCCAATAGCTTCGATCGGCCGGGATCTGCTTGACCAATCCGTCATAGAGGGCGGAACTCACGACGAGAAGATTGGTGCCGGTCACCGGCGAAACCTCTTTTTGCGTACGGATTTCCTTGACGACTTCCAGCCCGGAAGACGGATTTTTCAGCTCGATCGACGAGCCTGCGGACCAGTCCGGGTTATTCCGCGCTTCCTTGTCGGACTGCACCAGGACGGCTTGTTTCCCATCGAGCGCATCGATCTGTTCAAGCCCCAGCGCATCAGCAATGCTTTTATACACTTCCTCCGACATGACGGTAACGGTGCCTTTTCTTCCAGAGGCTGTCGCAACATAGGATTCGGTTTTGAATTTTTCATAAGTGATGCCTTTTTCTTTCAGTTTTTGGTCGACGGTTTTCAATCCGCTTTCGCCTTGCGCAGGGTCGCTGACATAATACCGGAACGGATAAGGATCTTCGTGGTACATGTTTTGGGTGCGGACATTGACGGACATGACAAATGCCACGGCCATGCAGCAAATGGCGGTAACGACGGTCACCATGAACAAAATGACCGCGTTGTCCTTGATTTTATAGGCCATTTCCGAAATCCAGATCAAGTTCGTGCCCCGCCAGGTCAAACGCCGGCTTTTTTTGAGCATTCGGAACACAAGGACGGTAATTTGCGTGAAAAAGAAATACGTGCCCGCAATCCCCGTTGCCGCCGCGACGGCCAGGCTTTTGTCGACCGTGACATACCCGGCAGCGAGCAGCAATACCCCGAACAGGGAAATCCAAACCGAAACCTTCGGCTCTTTTTTCGGTTTGCTCCCGCCCTTCAGCAGTTCGAGCACGCGGCTCTGGTTGATAAACAGCAGCGTAAAAGCCGATATGACCAGAAACAGCAGCAAAAACGCGCCGACCGTCAAAAGAATCGCTTTGGCCGGAAAATAAAGCCCAAGCTCCTCGATCCCGATCATGCGGGCGCTAAGCGTCAAAAACAGCTTGGACAATAGCAGCCCCGCCAACATCCCGGTAACGATCGACAACGCCCCGATAATCATGTTCTCGACGAAAACGAGTTTGCTGAGCTGGCCCTGGGTCGCTCCCAAAATGGTCAGCAGGCCGAATTCCTTGTTCCTGGCTTTCAAAAAGGAGCCGATCGAATACAGCACGAACAGAAACGCAAAAATATAAATGACGTATTCCATGATGAGCATGACCATCTGCACGTTGGAGCCAAGCTCGGTTTTATCGATATCCGGATGGAAGATGAACAGCGCATACGTAAAAAACACCATGACCATGAAGCAGCTGCTCAGGAAATAGGCAAAATACGCGCGCGCATTCCGCTTGACGTTGTTAAACGCGAATTGAGGAAAGCTCATGAGCCTGACCTCCCAAATACGAAAGCATGTCGATGATTTTCTGGAAAAAGGCTTGCCGGCTTTCGCCCCTGCGAATTTCCCCGGAAATCGTTCCGTCCTTGATGAACACGACGCGGTGGCAGTAGCTGGCTGCCTGAGGGTCATGCGTGACAAGCATCATCGTGACGCCGTCGTCTTCGTTAAGCTTCTCCAGCGTCTGCATGACGATCTGCGAAGAATTCGAATCCAGCGCCCCCGTCGGTTCGTCCGCCAGCAAAAGCGAGGGTTCCGGAATGATGGCGCGGGCGATCGCGGCGCGCTGCCTTTGCCCGCCCGAAATTTCATACACCCTTTTATTCAAAATCCCTTTGATGCCAAGCCTGTCCGCGATCGCTTCAAGCCGGGCTTCCATCGATTTCAGGCTTTGTTTGTCCAGCGTCAGCGGAAGGACGATGTTCTCCGCCACGGTCAGCGTATCCAGCAGGTTAAAATCCTGAAACACGAATCCGAGCTCCCGCCTGCGGAACAAAGCCAGCTCCTTTTTCTTTAAGGCATGCGGGTTGCTGCCGTTAACCAGCACGGTTCCGGAGCTTGGCGCGTCGATCGTCGAAACCATGTTCAGCAGCGTCGTTTTCCCGCTTCCCGAAGGCCCCATCACGCCGACGAACTCCCCTTTTCGGATGCTTAAGTTCACGTCCGTCAAGGCGCGGGTCGTTACTTTGCCCGGATATACTTTGCTGAGTCCCGTCACTTTTAATATTTCGGTCACAAACATCTCTCCTTCTGGGTTCTCTTCTCTCTATGTATCTCACTTTATAGCATGACCGGCTTCAAAACCATGGATTCTCCTTACCCGAACCTTAAACCTTTGTAAGGTTTTGTTCGAACCGGCCGAAGGCGGCAAAAAAAAGAACGCTGCACGGATGCAGCGCCCTGATGGCTCATGCGGTTTTAAACGTAAACCTAACGGTCGTTCCTTGGCCGGGTTCCGACTCCAACTCCACCTTGTGATCGAGCTTGCGGCATACTTCCCGAACGAGAAACAGTCCCATGCCCGTCGATTCATGGTATTGCCTGCCTTGATTTCCCGTAAAATAGGGATCGAACACCCGTCCCAAATCCTCTTTGGCGATGCCGATGCCTTCGTCGCGAATTTCAAGGACGGCATGCGCTCCCTGCTTAAAGGCATGAAACGCAACCTTCTTGCCTTCGCCTTCCGAATAATTGACGGCATTGACGATGACTTGCCCGAGCACGAACGCCAGCCACTTGGCGTCGCTGATCACGGCAAGGCCAGGCGGGATTTCGATCGCCGGGTAAACCTTTTTCCGAATAAACCACTGCCTGTTTTCGGCGACGGCTTTTTCGACCGCTTCCGCAAGCGGCATGCCCTCCACCTTGAAGTCCTGCTCGAACTTGTCCAGCCTCGCCGTGTATAATGCCATCTCCAGCCCCTTTTTCAGCCGGTCGATTTCCTCCTGCAGTCCGTCCGCGATTTCATCGTCGAGATCCAGATCCTGCAGCGTGAGCTGAATGACGGAAACGGGCGTTTTCATCTGGTGAATCCAGCGGTTGATGAACGCGGTATGGTTATCGAGCCGCTGCTGCGTGCCGTAGAGCTCGTCTTTGTACAGCTGGAATTGATGGCGAAGCATATCGCTCACCGCCTCGGCCATCGGCGCTTCGCCCAGCCGGGTAAGCGATTGGTCCATGGACTGCTGCGGAGACTCCAGCCGTTCGTACAGCTTCCGATGGGTGTAGTAGCGGTAAGCCAAATATAGCGCCAGCACGACGAAGCTCAGCAGCGCCCCATAAAACACGGTGGACCAAGAATGGTCTTCAACCGCCAACCAATACCACAATCCGACGATCAACATTTGCCCGGCATAAAAAAGGATTAAGGGCAGCTGTTCCCGAAAAAAAAGCTTCATCGTCATTGCTTTCCTTCCAGTCTCAGCATGTATCCTGCCCCGCGAACCGTCTCCACGGGATCATCAAACCCAAGCTCCTTCAGCTTTTTGCGGATTCTCGTAATATAGACGTTCAGGGTATTGTCGTCGATAAAATGCCGGTCTTCCCACATAAGGTCCAGCAGGCGCCCGCGGCTGACGACGCGATCCGCTTTATTCATAAGCGCCTCCACCAGGACCGATTCCTTTTGCGTAAGCTCTACCGACTGCCCCTCGTAAGTTAACATGAACCGCTCAGGGTATAATACCAATCCCGACGCTTCCACCGTCCGTTCCTCGGATTTCGCCGAATAAGAGCCGTATGCCCTCCGCAAATGGCTGCGGATCTTGGCCACGACGACCTCATAATGGAACGGCTTCGTAATGTAGTCATCCGCTCCGTTTTCAAGCGCCATCACCTGATCCATTTCGCTTTCCCTGGCTGATATGAACAAAATCGGGCACGTCGACAGCGTGCGGATTTGGCGGCACCAATAAAAGCCATCGAACATCGGCAGGTTGACGTCGATCAGGACCAGGTGCGGCCGCACGTCCCGGAAATCGTCCATCACCTTGGCGAAATCTTCGACCGTAAAAGCCGTATAGCCGTATTTTTGGATATGCGTTTTCAATAATGACGCGATTTTCGCATCGTCTTCAATAATGAGAATGTTTACTTGATCCACCGTTTCATCTCCGTTTCAAGCCGTTTCCCGTCGCTTTTGGATTTATGCGTACGCTGATCCGTCAACGCTTCCTATCATATACAAGGATCGGAAAAAATCCAACCCGGCGGGATCGCAAAACCGGACAGGATCGATGCCCGGCATATCGCCGGGCTGCATTCAAAGCATCACCCATCCGATCGCAAGATGCCAGTCTGGGGCGACGGCTGCCATCCGGTCAGCCACTCTTTGGCGCAGCGGATCAGCTTTTTCGTTGCCGGGGCCGTGTTTTTGGCCGAGTTCAGGGCGATCCCGAGCGAACGGAAGCTTTGGTCCTCCAGCTCGAGCGCGACGATCCGGTTGGTTCGTCCCTGCAAAATCATTTCCGGCAAAATGCTGATGCCCAGCCCGTTCTCCACCATGGCGATGATGGCATAGTCGTCCGAGGCCTGAAACGGGACGGGCGGCTTGATCCGCCCTTTCCGCAACACGCGGCGCACGTCATAATCGCTGCCCTCCTTCGGCATAATAAACGGTTCGTTCGCGATTTGGCCGTAGCGGACAAACGGCTGGTTCGCCAGCGGATGGTCCGGCGGCATGACGCACAGCATCCGATCCTGCCGCAGCGGGATGATGCGGAAGGAGTCCATCGTCGGCAGCGAAACGAATCCGAAGTCGATTTCCCCTTGCAGCAGCCACTCCTCGATTTCATGGTAATCGCCTTCGAACAGTTTGAGCTCGATATGAGGATGCTGGCTTAAAAAACTTCTGATGATCCCCGGCAGCCATTGCACGGAAATGCTCGTAAACGTGCCGATTCGGATCGTCCCGGTTTCGATCCCGTTAATCAGGGCCACCTCCTGCTTCAGCTGCTCCTGTACCCGGAGCATGTCCCGGATATAGGTCAGCACCCGCTCCCCGTTGTCCGTCAGCTTCACCCCGGACCGGCTCCGGCTCAGCAAAGAAAATCCGAATTCCGTCTCGAGGCTCTGGACCGCGTGGCTCACGCCCGACTGCGTCAAACCGAGCACCTCCGCGGCTTTCGTCAAGCTTCCCAGATCCACGACCTGCTTCAATATTTCGTATTTTACGAGACTCATCGCACTCACCTGTTCCCAGCAAAATAAGGCTGAAATTTTACATGAATTTTCCTCATGTTTAGAATGATAAACATTCAATTTTCTTATTTTACGATACCATTTATACTGATTCAGGCACAAGGGAAACCGATCGGGTAATGGCATTCGTGCCGGCCGCCAACCTTCATTTTTGACGTAAAGGCAGAGAAATGGGAACATGAAACAATACAAAGCGGATTTGATCATTTTACTGGTGACGTTTTTTTGGGGAACCTCCTATTCGTTCATGAAAATCGGGCTCGATACGCTGGCTCCGTTCAACTTGATCGCGCTGCGGTTCGGCGTCGCCTTCATCGCGGCGGGCATTTTGTTCCACAAAAAACTCCGGCGCGCGGACCGCAAGGCCGTTCAATACGCGCTGCTGCTCGGAACGCTCCTTTTTGGCGTATTCGTCTGCATCATCTTCGGACTGCGAAATACATCGACATCGAACGCCGGCTTCCTGATGAGCATGACGGTCATATTCGTCCCCGTGCTGACGGCGCTGTTCCTGAAAATCAAACCGGACAAGAGGCTGGTCGCCGGCATCGCGGTTGCGGTGGCGGGCATCGGGCTGCTGACGTTAAAGCCGCATGCCGCACTCCAATCCGGGGATGCGCTGTGCATTCTTGGCGCATTGTTTTTTGCAATACATATCATCGTCACCGGCCGCGCGGGGAAAAAAGCGGATTCGGTGACCGTCGGCGTTCTGCAGCTGGGATTTGCCGCGCTTTGGGGCGCCTTGTTTTCGTTTCTTTTCGAGCAGCCCGAACTTCCGAACACCGCCGCTAGCTGGCTTTCGATCCTTGCGCTCGGCATTTTGTGCAGCGCGGTGGGTTTTGTCCTGCAAGCGATCGCCCAAAAATATACGTCCCCGACGCATACCGGCCTCATATTTGCGCTGGAGCCCGTCGTCACCGCCTTTTTCGGGATCTGCTTCCTGAAAGAGACGTTGACCATGCAGGGCTACATCGGAGCCGGGCTTGTCCTCGCCGGCGTGGCCGTATGCGAACTGGACATTCGGAAGCTGCTCGTTGGGCGCAAAAGGCCCGGGAAGTCGTCGTATCATCGGGCGGCTTAAGGATATCGTTCGGCACGGTTATGCAGATCGGCGCGGCGATTCCTTGTCCCGAGAACATTTTAGCGGAAGCAAACAAGCCCTGCCGGGTGCAACCAGCACCGGTCAGGGCTTTTATGTCGTTCGGCCGCGGGCGAACGGCAGTCGCGTACGTAAACCGCAGCGGCCGTTTTTTGACTTAACGTCGATTTTGATCCGTCCGCGATTATTTCCGCAAACCGTATGTTTGAAGCAGCGCCGTCAAATCCTTGTTGATGCTCTGCACATCCGGGCCGGATGCCGGGCGGTCGGTCAATCCGTACGCCTGCTTCAGTTTGAGAATCGCGTAAACCCGGTTGTTCAGCACGTCCTCCGGAATCGTTCCGTCGGCTACCGCTTTTTTCAGGGCGCGGATCGCTGTTTTTTCTTTCTCGACATCATGCCCGACCAAAACGATGTTGCCTCCGGCCAAAATCGCCTCTACCGACGCTTTGCCGATTTCGTAGTTTTTTTCGATCGCGCCCATCGTCATGTCGTCGGAGATGACCACCCCTTGAAACCCGAGCTCGTTGCGCAAAAGATCCGTGATCACTTTTTTAGAAAACGAAGCCGGGTGATCGGGATCAAGCTTCGGCATGAGCAGATGCGCGATCATGACCACATCGGCCTTGTTTTCGACGGCTTCCTTGAAGGGGATGAGCTCCAGCTTCCGGAGGCGGCTCAAATCATGGTTCACGACAGGCAGTCCGATGTGGGAGTCGACCGAGGTGTCCCCATGCCCGGGAAAGTGCTTGACGACGGGAACGACGCCTTCCTTCCGAATGCCCTCCATCGTGGCGATGCCGAGCCGGCTGACCACGTCCGCCTGGTTCCCGAATGAGCGGTCGCCGATGACCGGGTTATTCGGATTGCTGTTTATGTCCAGCACGGGAGCGAAATCCATGTTCAGCCCGAAGCCAGACAACTCGCGCCCGAGCACGGCGCCGATCCCTTGGGACAATGCCTCGCTGTTCTTCGATCCGATCGCTTTGGCGGTCGGCACCTTTGCGAACTCCTTCGGCATGCGCGTCACGCGTCCGCCCTCTTCGTCGACGCTCATCCAAAGCGGCACCGGGTTCGATTGGTTGGCCGCCTTCAGGTCATTAAACAATTTCAGCGCCTGCTTGGCGTTTTCCATGTTGTTTTTATAAAAAATGAAGCCGCCGACATGATAGGATTCGATCAGCTCGCGGGTTGCATCGTTTGCTGCGGTGCCGTCCATGCCTACAAGGACCAGCTGCCCGATCTTTTCGTCCGTATTCATTTTCCCCAGCAGCTCAAGCGCCGGATCGTTCGGGACTTGATTAACGCCCCCCTGATCGTTCCCGCCGTCCTGGCCGTTTCCTTTCGAGGCGCCGGAGTCTTCCGAAGCGCCGCCGCTCCCTTGCTGTGCTTGTTGGTTCGATGTGCCTTCCCCCGGTTTGGCCGGTTGAACCTCATCCCGGTTCCCGCCGCATCCGGCCAGCAGCATGACCGCCAGCAGCAAAGCCAAACCGGTCTTCCCTAATTTTTTCACCATTCAAGGCTCCTTTCGAAAGCAGATATCATCGTCGAACTTCCCCCGTGTCATCCTTCTCGTTACCGTTCGGCATATCCTCTTTTCCGCCTTTTTGTTCGCGTCCCTGGAACAGCAGGTTTTTCCGCGATGCCAGCGTCGTTCCCGGCGGCACGGCAATCCAGTGGCTTTTGGCGGTTCCGATGCGCTGCGAGGTGTAAATTCCACTGTATCCTGCAAACAAATAACTGATCAGACAAGCGATAAACATGTAGATCGCCCCGTCCGCCCCAAAGAGCTCGATGCCCATCAAAAAGCAGGCGATTGGGGTATGAGTCGCGCCGCAAAACACCGCGATAAAACCTAACCCGGCCAAAAACGGCCCGTACATTTGAAAGACGTCGGCCAGCGTATGGCCCAGCGTAGCCCCGATCGCAAACAGCGGCGTCACTTCGCCCCCCTGAAATCCGGCGCCCAGCGTCACCGACGTAAAGATCAATTTCCACAAAAACGCAAAAACAGGCACGTCCCCGCCAAACGAATCCGTAATCAGCGGGATGCTGAGACCCAAATAGGCGCGGGAACCGGCAATATACACAAGGCCGATGACGATCAACCCGCCTGCGGCGCTCTTGAGCGCCGGGTTCGAAAACGCTTTGGCGAACAGCTTTTTCAGCGCATGCGTCAGCTCGCTGAAACAGATGCTGGCAAGCGCAAACAGCAGCGAAGCTGCCGCGACTTTAAGGAGTACGATCAAACTAAGCTCGGGCGCGACCATGTGCGGGTACTGGACATGCTCCACTCCCCATAGACGGGTGGTGACCAGGTGGCCGACGAAGCTGGCCGTAAAACAAGGGATGAGCGCTTCGTACCGGATCAACCCGATCGCGATCACTTCCAGGCCGAAGACCGTTCCGGAAAGCGGCGTGCCGAACACCGAGCCGAATCCGCCGCTGATTCCGCACATAAGCAGAATTTTCCGGTCGACCGGTCCGACCCGGGTCCACTTGCCAAATGCTTCGGCCAGGCTTCCGCCCATCTGCACCGCCGTTCCTTCCCGGCCGGCCGAGCCGCCGAACAAATGCGTCACGACGGTGCCGAACAACACAAGCGGCGCCATCCGCAGCGGGATGGTTTCGTTGCCGTCATGGATTTGCTCGAGAATGAGGTTGTTGCCTTTGGCGCTGTTTTTTCCGATTTTCATGTACAAATAGCTGACCAAAGCGCCGCCGGCAGGCAGCAAATATAAAAGCCAAGGGTGCGATTCGCGGGTGTCCGTCGCGTATTCGAGCGCCAGCAGGAAAAGGGCCGAAGCCGATCCGCTTAGGAGGCCGACCGCACCTCCGAGCCAAATCCATTTGATAAAACTCCGGAACAATGCCGCGTGCAAAAATTTCGGACCGCGGCGCCCGTTCGCATGCATCATCTTATCCATCATTTCTGTTATGCCCCTTTTGTTCAACAATATGTATAATTTTTCCTGGCGCGCCGGGCAGGAGCATGAAAATAAACAGACTCCTACCAGTGCGCACGTTCATCACCGGTAGGAGTCATCAGCCTTTTCAGGCGGTTATGGCGAACTCCATCGCCTTTTATTCACTTGTTTCATTGTATACGAACGGATCGTTTTCAGTCAACAGAAAGCCTGCTTCCGTCCGCTGCCTTTTTAAGACGCTGAAAAGTTGGCTTCGGTTACCCCGCGTCATCGGCGTACGAAAGCATGTTTTCCCGGTATTTGCCCGGGGTGACGCCTTCCAGCTTCTTAAAGGCCCGGATAAAAACGACGTCGCTCGTATATCCGACCATCTGCGCGATTTGGGCATTGGTCAGGTCCTTGTCGCCCATATGCTGCTTGGCAAGCTCGATTCTTTTTCGGACGATCGTGTCGCTGAGATTTTTCCCGCTCTGCTTCTTATAAAAGGTCGAAACGTATTGCGGCGTCATGCCGAAGCGGTCGGCCACCATGCCGAGTCCCATGTTCGGGTCGGTAAAATGCCGCTCCACGAACGCCTCCATCTCCTGCAGCAGCTGGGAGCTGTGGTCGGTCCGCTCGGTGACGAGCGACTCGGCCAGCAATTCGTAAAGCTTTTTCGTCCGCTTATGCATGCCTTCCGCCGTTTCGTACGAAAAAATATCCTTGACCAGATCGATGTCCGGCCCCAAAATGTCATGCTGATCCGTCCCCGTCGCGTTGATGATTTTCAGGAACGTGCTCGTAATGTTAAAGAACAGGCATCGGCCGATCTCCGGCGTAATGCTGCCCGATTCGAAATTCATCGCGTAGATCGTATCCAGCAGCTTTAGGACGTTTTCCGTGTCTCCGCTGCGGACGAAGTTGATCAGCTGCACCTCGATGTCGATCGGGTAATAATAGTGGGCATGCACGTTTTTGATGTCCTGGAAATAGATGATCGTGCCGCCGCCCCGGATGATGCGGTATTCGAAGGCCGCCACCGCCTCCGCATAGCTTTCCCCGATGCTTTTCGCTCCCGAGTGGGGAAGCCCTGCGGCCACGGTAATATCCATCTTGAAGCGCTGCTCGATGACGGTTTTGAGGGACTCGCACATCTCCGCGATCACGCGTCCCGCTTCCCCGGACAGTCCCGTATCGAAGTTGTTCAGGAAAGCCACCCGATCGCGGTCGAGTTCGACGGCAAAAGACTTATGTGGACTTGGGATCATATCCGTTCCGATATTCGAGACGATAAAGCGCGCAAGCGCCCATTGTTCCTCGCTTTGCTCCGCATTAAATCCGGCGATGCTGTCAAGCTGCACGACGATGACCGAAAAGTAATCGCTTACAAATTCGATGTCCATAAACCGCAGCGACTGTCCGCCTTTCTCCGACGTATCCACGTCCATCTGTCCGCGAAGGAGGCGCGACAGGTAGTTGGAACGGATCACGGGAGTTTGGCGGGCCAACAGGCTGCGCAGGTTTTTTTCCTCGTGCAGGGAACCCTCGATCGTCTGCAAAATAAAATCGTATTCGTTGACGGACGGCTTGCCGCTCCAGTTTTTCCCGCGCAGGATCGCATTGACCGCTCTCCGCAGCGGGCTGTAATTGCGGTATGTAATCATGAACGCGGCGGACATGCCGACGGCCAGGCACAAGGCGAACAGGATGACGGCCCATTGCTTGATCAAAATGACCTGCTGCATGAACACGCTTCTCGGCGTAACCAGGACGTATTTCCAGCCTTCCTTTTTGGAGGCGGTATACGAAACCATCTTTTGTTCCCCGTTCAAGGTCTGGTTAAACAACCCCCCGCCGCCTTCGATCCGGGACAACAGCTGGGACGGGAGAGGCTCCCGGTCCGTCGCCATGATCGTCCTGCCGTCGCCGTCCACGACATAGATCGAACTGTCGCTTGCGGACTCGATCTGCGCGAACATTTCTTTGATCTGGCTTTCGTCGATCAATGCGACAAAACTGCCTTTAATGTCTTTCCGGTCGCGTCCGGGAAGGGATTGGGCGAACGTCACGACGTTCAGCGGACTTTTGTCCAGGCTTTCCGTCGGATCGTATTCCGCACGACGGAGCAGCGTCGCGGTAGGAAGATATGCCATCGTGTGGAAGCTTCCCAGCATCTCTTCCCGCCACTGCTCGTAGGATATGCCTTGATAGCTGTAATACATGTCGTAAAACTTTCGCGAATCCGTCATGAGGCCGGACTTTAGAACGAGATCGCTATTTTCGAAATAAACGTAATAATCCAAAATGAAATTCGTGATGTTCCCGGGGCGGGACATCGTATTTTGCATGAACTCGATAAACTTGTAGCGGTCCGGGCTGGAGGGATCCCCGCTGAGCTTCAGCAAATATTCCAGCTTCGGATCAAAAATGATTTGCTGCGCCAATTTTTCCACTTCGTTCAATTTACCGTCAAGGGACAGCTTCAGCTGCTCCAGCATCGCCTTATTGGACCGGTTGGCCCCGTTTTCGAGGCTGGCTTCGACCTTGGTGTACAGAAAGGCGCCCATTGAAACGGGTATAAGCAAAAGAACGAGATTCGAGATCAACATCGTCATCCAAACGCTTCTCAGATTGGATATCCCCAGCGGACGAAGCAGCCATTTCAACAAGCATCACCCCTACCTTAATTTGCATTATGCAGCTTACGCAAAAATGAACGATTACGTACATTATAATGCAAGCAGTAAGGGCCGGTCACCCGTTTTATTCTTTAATGGCACCAATCAAAACCCCTTTGACGAAATACTTCTGCAGGAACGGGTACAGGCAGATGATCGGCAGCGTCGACACGATGATCGTCGCGTATTTGATCGTCTCGCCGATGGCGTATTTATCGTCCGCCGCCACCCCGGTCGACATCGAATCCGTGGAGTTTGCGATCAAAATTTCCCGCAGGACGAGCTGCAGCGGGTACATGGTGCGGTCGCGCAAATACACCAGCGCCGAAAAATACGAATTCCAATGCCCTACCGCGTACCATAAAATCATGACCGCGATAACCGGCATGGATAACGGGATTACGATCCGGAACAGGATGGTCATCTCCCCCGCCCCGTCGATTTTGGCGGATTCCTCGAGGGAAACGGGCACGCCCTGGAACGCGGTTCTCATAATGATCAGGTTAAACGTAGATATCGCTCCGGGAATGAGCAGCGCCCACGGCGTGTTCATCATGCCCAGCTTATTGACCAGAATATAGTTCGGAATCAAGCCGCCGCTGAACACCATCGTGATGACGATGCCGAACATGAGCATATTTTTGAAGTACAGGTTCCGGCGGGAAAGGACGTACGCTCCGAGCGCCGTCATGAACAGGTTGATCGCCGTCCCGGCCGCGACGTAAAATAGCGTGTTCCTGTAGCCGCTCGTGATCATCGGGTTATCAAAAACAGCTTTGTATGCGTCCAGATTGAACCCAAGCGGCTTCAGCAGCATGCCCCGGTGTTGGATGAAAGCGGACGCCTCGCTGAGGGAGGCAAACAGAACATACAAAAACGGGTATAACGTGACGAAGCAAAGCAGCAGCATCAGGATCGTGTTGACGACCCCGAATATTTTTTCGCCGGTTGTTTGTGCGCCCATCGTTTGGCCTCCTTACCACAATTTGTTTTCGGATACGCGTTTGCTGACGGCGTTTGCCGAAACGATCAGAATCAAGCTGATGACCGAGTTGAACAAGCCGACGGCCGTCGTGAAGCTGTAGCTCGCCTCCAGTACCCCTTTGCGGTACACGTAAGTGGAAATGACATCGGCCGTTTCGTAGGTGAGCGGATTGTAAAGAAGCAGCACCTTTTCGCTGCCGACCGAAAGCAGATGGCCCATGTTCAGAATCAGCATGATGACGATCGTCGGCATGATGCCCGGGATCGTAATATGGAAAATCTGCTTCCACCGGCTCGCGCCGTCGATTTTGGCCGCTTCGTACAGCGTCGGGTCGATGTTGGCGATCGCCGCCAAATAGATGATCGAACCCCAGCCCACGCCCTGCCAAATGCCGGAGGATACGAAAATAAACCGGAACCAGCCCGCTTCCTTCAGGAAATCGATCGGCTCGACACCGATAAAACCAAGAAGTTGATTGATCAAGCCGTCGCGGCTCAAAAAGTCGAACATCATCCCTGCCACCACGACGATCGAAATGAAGTGGGGCAGATAGGAAATCGTCTGGACGAACCGCTTGAACATCATCTTGCGGATTTCGTTTAACAGCAGCGCCAAAATGATGCCGGCCGGGAACCCGAAAATCAGGTCGTACACGTTCAGGAGCAGCGTGTTTCGGATGAGTCTCCAGAAATACACGCCGTTAAAAAAGCTGTCGAAGTGCTTGAACCCGACCCAAGGGCTGCCCCAAATGCCGCTGGCCGGGGAATAATCCTTAAAAGCGATTTGCAGGCCGTACATCGGACCGTAATGAAAAATGACGTAATAAGCGATGACCGGGAGCGCCATCAAATAGATGACCCAGTTGCGGCGCAGATCCTTTCGGATCGTTTGGGCGGTGGAGAGATCGTTTTTGGGCTTGGCGGAACGTTTGTTCATCGGCTTGTTTTTGCTTATCTGCCACATGCTTATCCCTGCCTTTCTGTAGGATTCCGGATGAAATAGGAGGCTGATGGTAAGTGCGAAACGAATTGTCTTCCCCTATTTTTAGAAAAGCCGGGGGATGAGCGTTCATCCCCCGACCCTGAATCGCGTTCATGCCATTAGCGTTTGTTGAACCGGTCAAGGGCTGCCTGCTGGATCTTGATCGCGTCTTCGATGCCCATAGCCTCGATTTTCTTCACATATTTATCGAAATTATCGAGCGGTTCGGCGCCCATGATGAATTTCAGGAACATTTCGTCCCGGTACGTATTGATGTCCGTCATGATCGAAGCGTATTGCGAGCTTTCGTCTTTGGTCGGCGTCACGAGCGGCATTTTGCGTTCGCCGGTCGGCTGGGACCAAATTTCGAGCGCTTCGCGCTGGTTCGGCAGCGCCAGGTACTGCATTTGAAAATCGTCGCTGAGCACGAACGGCGCGCTCCACGTCGAGCGGTTATGCTTCGCGAAGGATTGCTGCAAGCTTACCCCGCTTGGCGGGTTCAGGACCTCCGGCAAAAAGACCGGTTTGCCGTTTTCCATTTTGTAAGCTTCGCCTTCCTTGCCGTAGTTAAACAGCAGGTTTCCTTTTTCGCCGTACGCGTAATCCAGCCATTTCACCGTTTCGATCGGGTTCGGGTTGCTGGTCGAAATCGCCGCCCCGATGCCGTTCGTCGCAAAGTCCTTTTGGCCCCAGATCGCTTTATCCCCTTTGTTCAACACCGGATAAGGAGCCGCCACCAGATTGAACGTCGGGTCTTTATCCTTCATCAGGTTGGCGTATTTGCCGATGCCGCCTCCGTTGTAGGTCGGCGCCGCGCCGAGCTGGTTGCCCGTCATTTTGGCATCGAACAGCTTGTCGTTCGGCGCCGCGAAGTCCTTGTCGAGCAAACCTTCCTTGTACCATTTGTTCATCGTCGTCAAAAATTCTTTGTATTCCGGCTGGATCGGACCGTATTTCACCTGGTTGTCGACCTGGTAGAACCCGTAGTTGATTCCCCAGGCGCCAAGGAATGGCGCGTCGATGCCCACGTCGTCTTTCGTGAAATACAGCGGGATTTCGTCCGCCTTGCCGTTGCCGTTCGGGTCTTTTTCTTTGAATGCCTTCAGCACCGTATACCATTCGTCGATCGTCGTCGGCTTTTGCAGGCCGAGCTTATCCAGCCAGTCCTGCCGGATGGCCGGCCCGTAGAATACCCGGACTTTTTCGCCGCCGCGGAAAAACGGGAACATATACAAGCTGCCGTCATCCGTCGTCACTTGCTTTTTCCAATCCGGATGCTCTTCCAGCAACTTCTTCAAATTCGGCGCATATTGATCGATCAGATCGTTTAATTTGATGATTTTGTTGTCCTGGATCGCTTTTTCCGGTCCGCCCGGATAGCCGATCCATGACGTCTCGATGACGTCGGGCAGCTTATCGGATACCATCATGAGGTTGAACTGCTCGGCTGCCTGCGCTGCGTCCGTCGGCGGATGCTGGAAATCGACTTTGACGCCGGTAATGTTTTCAAGCTCTTTGTACATGCCCATTTCGGCGTACGTTTTCATTTGGGCCGCAGCCGCAGAGTGCATGCTTACCCAATACGTCAGATGCGTAAGCTTTGCCGGTTCGCCCGATTTGCCTTCCGCGGAAGTCCCCCCTTTTGCTTGATCTCCTCCGGAACTGCTTCCGCATGCCGCAAGCGATAAAACCAATGTGGCCGCCAAAAGCGCAGTCCCGATTTTTTTGCCTCTTTTTACCATGTAAGCGCCTCCCTTTTGATCGTTTCTAAACTATCCGGAGCTTGGTTCATTTCGTCCAGCCGGTATCCAAAGTATAGGGAACGCCCCCGCCGGCAAGATACTGGAAGTTTTTCATAAACCTTATATTTTCGTAAGATTGCGGACTGACGATTCTTATTTTTTTCAGCCTTTTTTTAATATTAAAATTGTACAGAAACGCGTCAAACCCTTGTCGGGACGGCGTTTTTGAGGATCGTGAAATTCGTCAGCCGTCCACCCGAACCAGCCTCAACGCCCGCAGCTTGACCGCATCGGCGTGCCAAATTTCCGTGAATTTCGGCGCCGGATCCTTCAGCCTCGACGAGAGCAACGTCAACGTATGGACGCCCGCCTGATCCCAAGTAAATTGTCCCATTCGCGACAGCACGGCCGTATACGGATGCTGGCACGAAGGCGAATCGGAATCCGCCAAATCTTCCCGGGGATCCACGGCGATCACTTGACCTGCCGATTCCAGCAGAATCGGTTCCGGATACAGTCCGTTCCATTCCTGATCATGGCGTTTGAAGCTGACCAGCAGCAGTTCGTAGGTTCCCGGCTTCACCAGCTTAAACGTCCATTCCGCGCCCCGGATGTCGGGAATGCCCGCTTCTTCGTCGGCTTCCCGGACCAGGCTGATTTTGGCATGCGGCACTTCCAGCTGGAATACGCCGTCCGGCATCTGCATCAGGGTGCGGTCGAAGTCGTTTTCCCCTTCAAGCTCCAAGACGACGACGGATACATATTGATCCGCGGGCTCGTCAGGCAACCGGATTTCGAGCGTATGAAGCTCCAGCTCCTCATCGTAGGCCTGCTCGAATTCAAGCTCGGTACGGCTCTGATCGGCCAAGCAGTAGGCGCGCAGCACCCGGTTCCGGATTCCGCCGAGCCGCAGGCCGTTAGCCGGCCATTTATCGTTGTGGACGTGTAGATAGACCCGCCCCGGCCGGGTGGTCAACGCCCCCCATTCAAGCTCCACGGGAAAAGGGCTCCCGTCCGTTCCGTAGATGGCCTCGGCATTTCGGTCGGTCCATTCCCCAACCTCTCGCAGACGTTCCGCGGAAAGCTCAGGAATCGTGCCTTGTGGCGTCGGGCCGACGTTCAGCAGCAGGTTTCCGCCTTTGCCGACCACGTTCACGAGCTTTTTGATGAGCGAATCCGCCGTTTTCCACACCTGATCCTTGGTGGTATACCCCCAGGACTGGTTCAGCGTCATCGGCGTTTCCCACGGCCGGGTATCCTCCCCGCTCATGCCGATTTCATTGTCGCCCTTGGATACGAAGTCTCCCATGCCCATGAAATGGGACACCCGGGAGTTGATCAGGCAATCGGGCTGGAGGCTGCGCACATGGCGGACGATGTCCTTGCTGTCTTCTTCGGACAACCCTCCGGCGGTGTCGAACCAAAGCAGCCCCACCCTGCCGTATTCCGTCAGCAGCTCCTTCAGCTGGGGTTTCGCTTTGCCTTCGAAATATTCCGGAAAACGCTTCTCCTCCAGCTTGTAATCCCAAGTATTGTTATGCTCTTTATGCAGCGCATGCGGGTGATGCCAGTCGATGACATGCGAATAATAAAAGCATAAGACGATTCCCGCTTCTGCGCAGGCTTCGGCCAATTCCTTCAACGGGTCGCGGCCGAACGGCGTGGCGTCCACGATGTTAAACGGATCGGCTTTCGAGCCGTACATGGCGAAGCCGTCGTGGTGTTTGGCGGTAATGACGATGTAACGCATGCCCGCTTCCTTTGCCAACGCCACCCACGCTTTCGCGTCAAATTCGGTCGGGTTGAACCTTTGCGCCAGCTTCTCGTATTCGCGGACGGGCGTTTTTTGCGCATACATGATCCATTCGCCCTGCGCGGGAAGCGCATACAATCCCCAGTGGATGAACATTCCGAACCGGGCCGCCGTCCACCATGCCGTTCGCGGGTCGCGCTGCGCCGTTCGGTTTTGTTCTTCCTGGCCTGTGCTGCCTGCTTTGCTTATGCCCATGATGTTCACGCTCCTTTCCTACCAGTACGGCTTCCAGTCTCTCGTGACCCGGACAAGCGCTTCGTGCATGTAATAATCGCCCCAGATGCAGCATTCGTCGACGCCGTTGTTCCCCGGTTTGCTGTATACCGCATGGAGCAATATCCCGTTCGACTCCGGCACTTCCGTCGTCATGTAATTTTCGATCAAGGATTCCAGAATCTTTAGCGCGGCATTTTCGTACTTCCGCTTCAGCGGTTCGGTCAACGGGAGATGCGCCGCGGTTTCCAGCAACCCGCAGACGGCAATGGCGGCGGCAGAGCTGTCCCTTTCTTCCGGCCCTTCGGTAAAGATCAAATCCCAGTAGCAGACAAAATCCTCCGGCAGCCGGTTCAGGAAATAATTCGCGATTTTCGTCGTCAAATCGAGGAGTTCCGTTTCCCCGGTGTAGCGGTAAGACAGCGGAAAGCCGTAAATTCCCCAGGCCTGCCCCCGCGACCAGCATGAATCGTCGGAATAGCCTTGGGCGGTCTTCCCGTATTTCGGGTCGCCCGTTTCGGCGTCCATATAATAGGTGTGATAGCTGGAGGCATCCTCCCGAATGAGATATTTGGCCGACATGCGGACATGGGAAAGGGCGGCATCGTAAAATTTCCGGTCCCCGGATTCTTCGCTGGCCCAATAAAGCAGCGGCAAATTCATCAAGCAGTCGATGATCATCCGGCCGCGCTGCCTCGGATCGTCCAAATTGCCCCAGGCCTGGATGATGCCCGCTTTGTCCAAATAACGGATATAAAGAAGCTCGGCGGCGTCCAAAGCGATCTGCTTCGCTTCTTCGTTTCCGGTCAGCTTATACGCCGATACGCAGGAAAGCGTATACAGAAAACCGAGGTCATGCGTATTCGTATACCGCCGTTCTTCGATCCGCTGCTTGTAGCTGGACAGCTGTTTTTCCGCCGCTTGCCGGTATCTTTCGTTTCCGGTGGTCTCGTAAGCAAGCCACAGCATTCCCGTCCAAAAAGCCGGCGTCCACTCCGTATTGCCGACCTGCCGATAAACGTTGCCCGTGCTGGCTTCGGACGGAAAGGTGTCGATGAACGTTTCCAAATTGCGGTCGATTTGACCCAAAATAAAAGACAATGCCTCTTCGCACCGTTTTTTCGTCAACCGGGGCGCGTCGTCATACCTGCCGGCGGCCAGGATTCCTTCGTCAATGACTTGCTTCATGCGTGCACTCCTCCCAAACATTCAATTGGTGTTCGGATCAAATTGTAGCCAGTACGAGCGAAACGGGCAATCTTTATCTTTTTGGATGCACTGCCGTTTTTACTCCATGCGGGCGAGGGGTGAAAAAAAGTCGATGCCCCTTAAAAATCGTCGGCACAGAAAAAAAACGTAAGGCCGGCCGCTTGCGAATCAAGCGCCGGACTTACGTTTGACGTCCGAACGGTTTATTTTTTCTGAATCCAAAAAGTCAAAACTCCGTTCTCTTCCCGGCTCTCCAGCAGTTTATGCCCCGTGGAGTTGGCCCAAGCCGCAAGGTCGTTTCGGGCCCCTTGGTCGGTTGCCTGCACTTCGAGAATTTGTCCCGACGCAAGCGCGTCGATCGCTTGTTTCGTTCTGACGATCGGCATCGGGCAGGCTAAGCCTTTGGCATCCAGCTGTTTATCCGCGTTCATCAATTTTCCTCCTTAATAAATGGAACTGAAAATATATCGGCCTTAACGATCATGCAGGTTCAACGATCAATCATGAACGGCACAGCGGTTCGGTCCGGTCTCCATCTCGCGCTGCGTCTCTTCGTCGGGGCTGATTTTCCCCATGTTGGTCTGGCGTATTTCCCGGTAAGCATGCGGCTGCGGCGGCAAATGTTCCGTCACCGTCTGCCGGAAGGTTTGCTCGTCTTCTAGCTTGAGCCCGGGGTTTTGCCGATACAAATCGCCCAGCTTGGCCGAAACCGCCCCCGTCCGGTCCATCTCCGCAACCGTGCCGAAATGGGCGGGCAGGACGATAAGCTCCTCAGGCAGGCCGCTATACAGACCGTATAATGTGTTCCGCAAATCTCCGACCCAATCTTCCGCTTTCCCGGCGAGATCGGGGCGGCCGATGGAAGCGACGAACAAAATGTCTCCCGTCAACAGATATCGATCATCCACCAGGAGCGTCGTGCTGCCGAGCGTATGCCCGGGCGAATATATCGGTCGGACATCCGTATGGCCGATTCTTATGTCTCGTCCTTCGGTAAGCGGAAGGTATGAAAATACGACTTCGTCCGCATCCTGCGGCGGAAGGAAATAGGATGCGCCGGTTCGCCCCGCAAGTTCACGCCCTCCCGAAATATGGTCGGCATGCAGATGGGTATCTACGACGTGTTGAATGCGAATGCCCCGTTCCCTTGCAAAATCGATATAAGGCTGCGCCATGCGGGCTGCATCGACCACGACGGCTTCCCCATCGGAAACGATCATGTACGACAGGCATCCTTTTCCGAGGCGGTTAAATTGGTATACTTCCCCGCCGTTTTTCAGGTCCCCGGCCTTCACCGGCACCAGATGTTCGCCCCACCGCTTCATCCCGCCTTCCAGGTAATGCACCTCGCTTCGTCCCGCTTCCGCGATTCGTTCCGCGATAAACCTGGAGGAGCCTTCCTTGGCGCACACAACCAGCAGCCGCTCGCCTGCCGGGATCCGGTTGAGCGCAGGCTCGACGCTATCCAGCAGGTCGAAATACGGAATGTTGATGATTTCCAACGCTTGTCCTTCGATTTTCCAATCCTTAAATTCGGTTTCGTTGCGCACATCCAGTACGAACAGCTTCTCCTGCCGGGTGATGATGCGGCCCAACTCATCAGGAGTCATGTTGACCGGTAAAGTTTGTGGATTGCTATCCATCGCATCTCCCTCCAATGGTTAGAACGACAGGCTGATGTTCGCGTCTTTGGCAAAATCGATAAAGCTCGCCGCCCCGCCAACCTCGGTTCCTTCGATCAAGTCCTCGAGCTTCAAGCCCATGACGTCCATCGTCATTTGGCAGGCGATGATTTTGACGCCGAGCTCCCGCGCCATATTCACGAGTTCGGGAATCGGGGGGACGTTCGCTTTGGCGAAGCCGTCCGCGAAATGTTCGGTGCCGGCCGGCATCGGCAGCTGCCGCATCGCCTTTCGATGAATCAGGTTCAACCCTTCAAAGGTAAAAAAGATGCCGACTTCGGCGTCGCTAGCGGCGGCCGCGGTTGCGATATTAAAAACTTTGTAAGCGTCGAACATGCCGCCGTTTGCCGCGATGATCGCTACTTTGTTTCCCATGTTTTGTTCCTCCCAGTACTGGTTTTTAGTGCGCATCGTGCGCAATTTAATTTCGGACGACTTCGCCTTTCCAGCTCAGCATGCCGCCGGACATATTTTGCAGTTTCCGGTGTCCGTGAGAAGCCAGAAATTCGCAGGCTTGCCGGCTCCGTCCGCCGCTGCGGCAGATCAGGATCGCGTCTTTGCCGCGCTCGATTTCGTCATGCCGAACTTCGAGCTGGCTCAGCGGGATCAGCTTCACGCCGGGAATGTGGCCTTCCTTGTACTCATCCAACTCCCGGACGTCAATCAGCTGGACGTCTTCGCGGCCGCTTCGCAGCAGCTCTTCCACATTTTCGGGCATAATCTCCGTCCAAGTTTGGTTTGACATTCGGTGAACCTCCTTTCCGCTAAATACCCACCGGGGTATAATTTGATGATAAAGAAAAACGTCATGCGACGTTTTTATCAGGGTCTTCTTTTAACAACTCATGCTTTATATACCCCCATGGGTATAATTCTAACCAGTCTTTCTAGCCATTGTCAAGCGAGACCTGAGGAAGAGATCCGACTTTTTGCTGGTGAAAACGGACCGGAACTCGATATAATGAGGATATTCATTGGAGTTGAACCATTGACCCGATCCCTATTTTAACTAAGGCGGTGTAATCATCATGAACGCAATCGTAAGCAAACCTTGGGTGCTCGCCCGCATGTACGAACCGGATGTCACGATCGTGGACTGCAGATTCGAACTCGGAAAACCCGAAGCCGGAAAAGAAGCTTATGAACGAGAGCATATCCCCGGGGCTATTTACCTCGATTTGGAGAAAGATCTTTCTTCCCCCGTGCGCGAGCATGGCGGCCGCCATCCCTTACCCGACCCGGAAGAGCTCAGCCGTACTTTGGCCAAAAACGGGATCACGCCCGAAACGCGGATCATCGCGTACGACGATCAAGGCGGCATGTACGCCTCCCGGCTGTGGTGGCTGCTGAAATATTTGGGGCATGGGCAAGCTTTTGTCATGAACGAAGGTTTCAGTGCCTGGAAAGCTGCGGGTTATCCGGTGACGGCCGATCAGCCGATCCGAGTGCCAGCAAGCTACAGCTACACGCTGCATCCTGAGCTGCTTGCGAGCATGGAAGACGTGCGCCGCGCGGCAGGCCGGGATGACGCCATCGTCATCGATTCCCGGGATCCCCGGCGCTACCAAGGTTTCGATGAAACGATGGATCCCGTGGCCGGACACGTCCCGGGCGCCAAAAATAAATTTTGGAAGCTTCTCTTGGACGAACACGGCAAGCGGATCGATGTTTCGCGGCTGCAGGAGCATTACAAAGAATTTCCGCGGGACAAGGAGATCATTGTCTATTGCGGCTCGGGCGTATCCGCCTGCCCGAACTTCATCGGGCTGAAAGAGGCGGGATACGAAAATGTGAAGCTGTATGCGGGAAGCTGGAGCGACTGGATTTCATACAGCGAGAACCCGGTGGCGACTGGGGAAGAGTAAGAACCATAAACCCGCACCGGATGCGGGCCAGGGCAGCGCCAAGACGCCGTTGGGCCGGGGGGGCCGGGGGGGCGCAGCCCTTTTTGGACAATCAAAGAAAAACTCGCCGGAATATCCGCGAGTTTTCTTTTTTATGCCCGTGCGCAGCCGAAGCAACTGTTGCATGGATCATATCTGTTGAAAGTTATTCAATCATATGTTTCGTGGCCTGATACATATTTTCCGTGTACAGATCGATTTCGTCCCTCGACATGCGCAAGCGATCTGCGGAAGTGCCGTATCCGATTTCGGTTTTCCCCTCTTTCAATCCTTCAAAAATGCCGTCTGCAAAGGCGTCCAACGGTTCCCCGTGGACATGCAGACCCGCCCCGCCCAAATCCGTATTCACGGCCGGAGGAGCAATTTCAATGACTTCGACCGGCGTTTCGGAAAGCTGATGTCTCAGGCTCATGGTGAACGAATGCAGCGCCGCTTTGGTGGCCGAATAAATCGGAGCAATCGCAAACGGAGTAAAAGCGAGCCCCGATGTGACGTTCAGGATGGCCGCATATTCTTTTGCCGCAAAAAATGGAGCGAACAGCATGGAGAGATGGAATGGCGCATCGATGTTGGTCGTGATTTCTTGGCTGAAATAACTCCAATCGTTTTTCGCATCCGCTTTGAGCACGTTAAACCGTTGCTGAATGCCTGCGTTGTTCACGAGCACGTTCACTTCCGGATAGTTCGCGGTGACCCAATCAAACAACGATGCCCGCTCGGATTCGATCCCTATGTCGCACACGCGAGTAATAAGGCCGGGAAGTTTTTCTTCCGCAGCTTGAAGCGCGTGTTCGCGGCGTCCGCAAACGATCACTTGGTTTCCCGCTTTAATAAAACGTTCCGCAAAAGCGAGCCCGATTCCGGTACTTCCGCCGGTAATCAGTATGGTGTTTCCCGATAGTTTCATCTTGCTTCCTCTTTTCCATTATTTTTTTGCTTTTCCGCCTGGATACGGTTGGTATACCTTGCAATTTTCAGATCGATTTCATGGAGCGATGTTTCCATCAATGAAATTTCGGCCAGCACGGCTTTTTTATGTTCCTTCATCATGTCAAGCCGGAGTTGGGTGGTGTGATCCCCCTCGACGACCCAATCCACATATTGCTTGATTTTTTTGATTGGCATGTGCGTGTTTTTTAAATAAATCACGACTTTAAGGAGCGTCATTGAATCTTCCGAAAATAACCGCCTCCCGGCCGCATCGCGCTCGATTAATGGCAATAGTCCTTTTTTCTCGTAATAGCGGATCGTGGATTCCGGAATATCGAATTTGGCTGCAGCTTCACTAATGGAATAATACTTCATTTGGAGTCCTCCAAATTTTTATCTTGATTCTGTCGACAGGAATAGGATACGACTTAAACCATGGTTTAAGTCAACACAAAATTATGTTCGGCCAACAGGCGGTTTATCCCCATGCACGCCAAAAAATATCGCTTATAGTCGCGACCTCGCCGCAGACAGCAATCGAAGAAAAGGTCGAGATTGGCAAAAAACTATTTACAAACCAACGGTCGGTTTTTATAATAGGCATAAATCGAAAATCAGAGACGCAAAAAACGATTACCATTCACGGAGGGAAAGACGTTGAAACAAGAAGAGCGCAGACAGCAAACCACCAGACTTCTGCTGGATACGGTCAAAGAGCTGATCCAGGAAAAAGGATGCCATGCGATGACCATGAAGGATATCATGGATCGATCGGGCTTGTCCAAAGGGGCGATCTTCCACTATGTGAAAAGCAAGGATGAAATTTTTGCATGGGTGCTCCAGGAGCGTCTGGAAGAAACGAATACGCAATTTATGAACGAAGTGGAACTAGGCCGCCGGTCTTTCGAGGAGCCTATGCGGAAAATCGCGGAAAGCATCCTGCAATACGAAAACGCCCAGGACGTGACGAACAAAGTGCTGCTCTACTTGCTCGGCAAGGAGGATCAGCCCGTCATCGCGGAAGTACTCCAACAATACTATGAGAGATCCATGGAATTATCCAAGCAGTGGATCGTGACCGGCCAAAGGTACGGCGTCATTCCGGCATCGGTCGATGCGGACAAAACGGCGGATATGTTCGTCCTTCTTACGCTCGGCTTGCGGGTGCGCTCCTCCATCCCGTTGACGGCTGCTTCTTTCAAAGGACTTGATTTCACATCCATGATTTCGGATATGTTGCAGTCTCGAAAATAAAAAGCGAAAGGTGGAACCATCATGAATCTATGGTTAACGCTTCACCTGCTCGGAGTCGTATTATTCGCGGGAAACATCATTACGGCGGCTTTTTGGAAGGTTCGGGCGGATTTGACGAAAAACCCTGCAGCCATCCATCATGCCGTGCAAAACGTCATGCTTGCCGATTATATCTTTACGATTCCGGGTCTGTTCCTCGTGATCCTTTCCGGCAGCATCATGGCGGCCCGCGCGGGATTTTCCCTGGCAGGATTTAACTGGCTCACTTTATCTCTCGCCTTGTTTGCCCTGACCGGCGTCATCTGGGCGGCGATCCTCATTCCCCTGCAGCGCAAAATGATAAGAACCAGCGCCGGGTGCATCGAAAAAGGAGAGATTTCCCAAGCGTACCGGAAAGCGTCCCGTTCCTGGGCCGTATTCGGCATTGCCGCTACGCTGCTTCCGATCGTCATTTTATACCTCATGGTCATGAAAGGGTTCTAAGTTGGGATTGACCACATTCCTGAGGAGGTTGTACGAATGCTGCCTTTTTATGTGCTGGTTGCGGCTTTTCTGTTGTTCAAGGGTCTCGGCCTGATCGGATTGGCCTATTTTGAAGGCTGGCATGCTTCACTTCAGGCGGCAGTGGCCGTCATGCTGCTCCTCACGGCTTCCGCGCATTGGGGGACCCGCAGGCCGGACCTGATCCGCATGGTTCCGCAGGTATTTCCCAGACCGGATTGGATCGTGACGGCCACCGGACTGCTGGAAATCGCCGGAGCCGTCGGCATCTTGATCCCTGCCGTCTCCAAAGCGGCTTCGATCGGATTGGCGGTGCTGTTTATGGCCATGTTCCCCGCCAACGTGCGCGCGGCCAAGGAAAAATTAACGATCGGCGGGCGGCCCGTACCCAAGCTGTTACTCCGAACCGCGCTGCAGCTTGTTTTTATTGCGGCGGTCCTTCTGGCCGGATAAAAGTCCGGCCCTTCGGCCAGGATGGCCTTGTTTTGGATAATTTGAAAACAACGTCCCCATTTTTAGGAGGCCATTCGAACTGCCGCGAAGAACTGGGGTATGCCCAGCTTGCGGCGCATGGATTCCGGATCATTACGCCCTCCCGCCCGGGTTACGGCCGCACGTCTGCGGGGCTTGGCCGATCGCTCATGACGGCATACGATGCTTACATTGGACTGCTGGACCCCTCCTTCAAATGCCCCCGGGCCAATACATAGGCTGTCGAAAAAAATATTTTCGGCAGCCTTATTTTTTAAGCGTTTGTTGATCATTTGCCTATTTCGCTAACACTCGTTCAAGTTAATATAACAAATCGCTACCACTTCGTTTGGTTTTATTGTAAAATATAACCACGCATGAATGAAAGCGTTTACTAATACATATAAACGAAGGATTAGATATATCTTTTAAAGGACATGTTCCATCAATTCATCCCCTAGTTTTAGCATATGACGCCCTTTTGGCGGTCCGGGTTTACCCTTTTTCGAGTATGTTTGATTCCGCTCAAATGAAAAAGAGTTCTAGGAGGTTACAGGATGAACATCTTGATTGTAGAAGACGAAGCTTCCGTCCGGGACATCTTGCAATCGTATTTTCTCAATGAAGGCTGGAACGTGCACATTACGGGCGACGGCCGGGAAGCCTTGAAGCGAATCCAGCTTTTGAAGCTGGACTTGGTCGTGCTGGACCTGATGATTCAAGGGCTCCCCGGCGAGGAAGTGTGCCGGAGCATTCGGCAGGTATCGAACATTCCGCTCATCATGATTACGTCGAAAGCCCGCGAAGCCGATATGATCAACGGCCTGAACCTGGGGGCGGACGACTACATCACGAAGCCGTTCCGCATGAAAGAAGTGATTGCTAGAATCTATGCCTTGCAGCGAAGAATCACCCAGCTGAACAAAAGCGGACCTAACGTGCTCTATTTTAACCGCCGCCGGCTGATGGTCAATTTCGAATTCGAGGACGTGTATATCGACGGAAAACCCGCGAACCTGACCGCGACCGAATTCCGTACGCTGAGCATCCTTGTCAAAAAACCCGGGAAGGTATTCAGCAGGCATGATTTGTCCTACGAGGTGCAGGGTTACCGTTTTATTGGCGACGGGCGCGTCATGGACGTACATATCCGCAACATCCGCAGAAAAATCGAAGAGGATCCCAAAAACCCGCAGTACATCGTCACCAAGATCGGCTCCGGATACAAATTTACTTTCCAGCCGGACGAAACATGAAAAAAACGGCATCCTGGACGATAACCACCCGTGCATGGCTGTTTTTGGCGATCCTCTCCCTGACTGCGGCCGCTTCCATCGGCTCCTATATGGTCCTGACGCAAATTTGGAGCAAGCAGCTTGCTTCGTTTAAACAAAAATACGCCGCCGAGCAAAGCCACCATCTGCTTTATACGCTGCGCGAACGGATGAAAAGCGGCGCGGATCGCAGCGAAAGCATCAAAATACTCGAAGATGCGTCGCGCCATTTCGCGGTCCCGATTCGATATGTCGGCGAAGACCGCCAAACGATGATCCTGGATTTGCTGGACCCGGCATGGCTGTCGCGTCCCAGCCTTTTTTCCATAGAGGCTCCGCTCGTCTTGGACGGAGAAATCGACGGTTATCTCATTTCCTATTACGATACGGCCGAAGGCGCGTATTCGCCTGCCATCCGGCAGCTGGAAGAGCAGCTCGAGCGAAGGGGCCGGACGGTGCTCATCTTGTTTGTTAGCGCCGCTTTCGCGGTGTCCCTCTTGGCCTCTTGGCGCTGGAGCCGAAACATATCCGCATCTTCCGACGCGGCCGAGACGATCGTAACGAGCAACCAGCTATCGCCGATTCCCGTCCGCGGCACGAAGGAGATCCGGGTTCTGACGACGACGATCAACCATCTCATCGACCGGTTCGAGCGCCATGAATCGTGGCGCAATCAGCTGATGCAGGATCTCACGCATGAGCTCAGAACGCCGCTGACAGCCGTTTTGTCGCAGCTGGACGCGATCATTGACGGCATTTACCCGCTTACGGCCGATCAAATTCAGCGCATCCTTGTTGACATTGAACGGCTGTACCGTCTCGTGGAAGACATGGAGAAGCTGTCGGAAGCCGAAGGCGCGCAATTCGAATTGAATAAGCAGGAGGTCAATTTGTCGCGGATCGTGCAAGGCATTTACGAAGGTTTTTTATTCCTGACCCGGGAAAAAAACATCCGTTTCGATTACGTGCCGTCCAAAACGCCGTGCTACCTGCAAGCCGACCCGGACCGGATCGCGCAAATTCTGTCCAACGTCATGTACAATGCCATCAAATATACGCCAAGCGGCGGGAAAATCGAGGTGGGCGTCGTTCATGAAGAGGACTCGATCCTCGTCTTCTGCAAAGATACGGGCATGGGCATTCCCGAAGAGGAGCTCGGCCGGATTTTCGACCGCTTTTACCGGGCGGATAAATCCCGATCCAGGGACAGCGGCGGCCTAGGGGTCGGTTTGAGCATTGCCAAAGCGCTGGTCGAGGCCCATCAAGGCAGCATATGGGCAGAAAGCCAAATCGGCAAAGGTTCGGTCTTCTGGATCAGGCTGCCGGTGCAGCAATCGTTTCAGCTCGATTCGTCCAAGCCGGCCTGAACCGCAGGCTGACATTCCGCTTAAATTTTTCGTCCCCAACCCAAAGGAGGTCGCTATGCCGATCCTGGAAGCTTGCCGAACGTTCAGAAGGCATCCCTATATTGTCCTGCAGCCCTTCCTGATCGACGCCATTTTGCTGGTCGTTCTATACGGCTCTCAAGCGTCGCAGATCCAATCCCAATGGAGTTCCCGGGTCATGCTGGGCATGGGAATTCCATCCGTTTTTCAGCTGTTTTCCCTGCCGTTCACCTGGTTTATGCTGGTCGCGGCCCTGTTATGGTCATTCGCGCAGGGAGGATACATCCGTACGCTCGATGCGGCATGCCGAGGTTCGGAACTTCCGGTTTCGCAGATGATGCGCGCGAACTTGCGTTACGGACTTCCCTTTCTGCTGCTGCAAGCCGCGATTATGCTTGCGGCATCGGCGGCGTCCACCCTGCTGATCGTCATGTTTGGGGCGATCGGCTCGGGGGCCGCCCTGCTGTTTTTGATCGTCTTTCGGATTTTGTTCGTATATTTGGAATTTACGATCGTCACCGATCGCGTTCCTTTCGACGCCGCCTTCCGCCGGGCTTTTCAGACCCTGAAGCAGCATGGGCCGGCCTCCGTCGGGATGGGCGTTGCGATTTTGGCCGTTTCGGGTCTGGCAAGCCTGGCCGCCAACCTGTTCACGAAGCCGATACCGCTTATGCTGATCCTCATCGTGTACGATGCGGTCATGACCGTGCTTCTGCTGGCGCTGATGCTCACCTATCGCGAAGCCCGGAGATATGAAGGATAAGCGTCGCAGCCGTTTTTGTGGCGGTAAAACAGAAAGTCCCGCTTCCGTTTTCCGGATGCGGGACTTTCTGCGGTTGCTTTTTTTCGGCCGGCCATTTGAACTTTTAAAGATTCATGCGGCTCATGATTTCCCTTTCGAGGATTTTGCCTCCTGAATCGCCTTTTCCGCTTTTTCCGTCTGCGTTCTCAGAAACTTCTGAATGTCCATGTCCGACTGCAAAAACTCCTTGACCGCGTCATCCAGCTTCACGTACGAATCCCAAGGGCTGCTTTTGGCCGGCGGCGGCGTAAAAGGATATTGGAAAAACGCGTTAATGTTTTTGCCTTCGTACCTTATATTGTCCTGAGCAAATTGCTCATTGATCGTTTTGTCCCCCGTGATGACGGACGGCGTTCCCGCCCGGGCAAGCGTCGCCTGATATTCCGGCGAAATGCTTTCAAGGATCCATTGAAATGCCGCTTCCTTGTGCTTGCTGAACGCATTGATCGCGAAAATCTGCGTATTCGGCGTCGGCGCCGTATTTTCCTGGCCGGGAAACGTGGGTACGGGGACGATGTCCATTTCCTGCTGGAACTCCTTCGCTTCTTCGTCGTTCCCCCCGAACCATGTGAGATATCCGTGCCAATCCACATGCATCGCGACCGTTTTATCGCTGAATCCGCTGACGTTTTCATCGTACATGCCCGGTATGCTGTATATTTTTTTTAACAATTCCATATACTTCGTGAATTCCGGGTGTTTAGATAACAGCACTTCGCCTGTATCGGGATCGGTTAAAGTGACGGATAGCTGCTTCAGGGGGAACGTATAGCTTCCAAATTCCAATCCCCTGTAATGCACCCCGTTCCGTTCGGCGGTCATTTTTTTCGCCATCTCGATCGCTTCATCCCATGTCATATGATCCGAAGGATATTCAACCCCGAACAGATCAAAAATTTCCTTGTTGTAATGAAGGCCGATGACGCCCATCTCCTGCGGAATGCCGACCAACCGGCCCTGTTGGTCCCTCGATCGCACTTGGGCCAGTATCGCCGGATCGATTTGGCTCAGATCGACTCCGTATTCTTTCACCATGTCATCCAGCGGATAAACCATCTCCAGTTCTTGAAGCGGTTCTTGGCCCGTAAACGCCAGCACGATATCCGGAACGATCTGCGAAGCGTTAAGTTCCTGCATATTTTCCACGGTACCGTTCCAATCGACATGCGTCACCTGGATATGAGGCAGCTTTTCCTTCATATAATTGCCAATGCGGGAATTAAAGTAATCTTCGCCCCAAGGCGTGGCTACAAGCAGTTCAACCGGATCCTCAGGAAACGTCTTCACGGGCGCCTCCTCCTTGGGCTCCGACTGCTCTTCCGTCTGCGTCTGCGGCTTCGGCTCGGGCACGGCTTCCTGCGCCGTACCGCCGGTGCAAGCCGTCATCCACAACAACAACAGCAAACCGAGCGCTCCGTGAATCCAAGATCGCTTATTGCCCACTCGTATTCCCCCTCATCCGCGATTATTTTGGGAAAGACAATGACCGCGCATCAATTCTGCTGCTTTTTCTCTTTCACGATGATGGCGTAGTCCTCATCCATCTTGCGCAGGAACGTTTGAACGTCGTTGCCCGAAGTCAGGAACGGTTTCACCTGCGAGCCGACGTAGTTGGTTCCGTAGAGCAAAATGTCCGGCCCGTATGGGCTGTACAGCGCCGGTTTGGCCTGCTGCAGCGAATAGATGCCTTTGATGTTGAATTCCCGGCCATTCAGCGTATCGGCGGCGAACTGCTCCAATATGCCCTGATCCGAAGAAACCGAAGGGATGCCCGCGCGGGTCATGCGGATTTGCTGTTCATCCGTCAGCAGGAATTCCAAGAGATCCATCGCTTCGTCAATATGTTTGCTGTGCTTGTTGATGGCGATCGTCAGCGGCAGCGTGGACGGTCCGACGCCCGGCAGATCCGGCCAGCTCGGGAAGCTTACGACGTCATAATCCAGCTCCTCCGGATAATAAGGGATCGTGTTGGCAATCAGTCCAAGGCTCATGGCCACGTCGCCCTTTTTGAAGTCGTATTCGATGTCGGGCTCCCAGTTCCCCGGAATGCTTGCGATTCGCTTCGTTAAGTTCAGAAATTTCGCGAATGCCGGGTTTTTCGAAAATTGGGGTTCGCCCGTCTTCGGATCGGTACCGTTCGCGGACAGCTGCGTCATCGCCTGGGACAATGAATTGGTCGCCAGTCCCCGGTATTTCACGCCGTCCCTTTCCCCGGTAACTTTGCCGGCAAGGTCGATCACCTCGTCCCAGGTCATCCCGTCGACCGGATAGTCCACGCCGAATTTATCGAAAACGGCTTTGTTGTAATGCAGCGCCACCGTCACGTCCTCGATCGGCACGCCAAGCAGCCTTCCTTGGCCTTCCGGATCCCGGGCCCGAAGCGCATCCATGATTCCCGGCCTGATTTTGTTGAAGTCGAAGTTCCGTTCTTTCAGCATGTCGTCGAGCGGCAGCAGCATGTCTCTTTCCTTCAAAATGTCGAAGCCGTCCGTCGTCAGAATCAAATCCGGCATCACATTTTGGGCGAACAGTTCGTCAAAGGACGCCGCATCCGCGAATTTGCCCGTCGGCTCAATGTCGATATTGGGGAATTTCTCCTTCGTCCCCGCAAGGATGCGGCTTTCGACCTGCTCCTTGCTCCAAGGCGCCATGAAAATCAGTTTGATCGGCTCATGATTTTCTTTTTTCTCTTCCGGCTTTTGCTCCGCCGGTTGACTGGGGGCTTGCTTTGCATCGGGCGGGGCCTGCTCCTTCGCCGCCGTGTCGGTCCCCGAACCTCCGGAGCCGCATCCCGTAATAATGAGCGCAAATGCTGCAAGTATCAAGAAAAAAACATTCATCCGCTTTTTCATGACCGATTCATCCCTTCAACATGGATTCACTGTATACCTTTTGGCATTTCATGAACTGATTGAATCGCATTGGATCTTTGAAACCTCCAGTTTGACCGGCAGCCCCCCTTTCTAGATTCCGTTCATTCGGCGAAGCCCAGTCCTCCATGCTTTCCTTAGGCATCCGCATATGCCCGTTATTCAACAAGCCCCGTACGCTCGACGCTTTCGACGAAATAACGCTGCGCAAAAAAGAAGATGAGAAGCGGCGGCAAAAGCGCAAGGAAGCTGGCCGACATTTTGATCGCTTCCACCAGCACCAGCGCGGTTTCTTCGTTCCCGAGCATGCTCGTAATGCTTGCATCCACCCGGGACATCTGGGTCGAAAGCGGCACCAGCGGAGATTGGCCGAGGAACATCCGCGGATAATAGGTGTCGTTCCACGTCCATACGAAGGAAAACAGGGAAACCACAAGGATCGCGGGTTTGGCCAGCGGAAACATCACCTTCCAATAAAATTTGAAGCTGCTGGCGCCGTCGATTTTCCCCGCTTCCTCCAGCTCTTTCGGCTGCGTCGTATAAAACTGCCTGAAAATGATGACAAATAACGCGCCTTTGATCCCGAAACCGAACAAAGAAGGCAGCACCAGCGAAAACAGATGCCCTTGCAGCCCCAGCTTCGTGTACATGATGATCATGGGCAGCACGATGACCTGCGGTGGAATGATAAACGTGACGACGAGCAGCACCGTCAGCAGCTTTTTGAAAGGGAACTGCATCCGGGCGAGCGCGTAACCCATCAATCCGCAAGCGATGACATGAAATAAGGCAACGACCGTGGAAATGCCGACGCTAACCAATAAGGACTCCACGTAATGAAGCGCCTGCCAAGCCGTTTTTAAGTGGCCTAAATAAACTTCGTGGGGCACCCAGGTCACCGTCGGATCGTTCAGGTCCTTCTCGTTCATCACCATCTTCACGAGCATTTTCAAAATGGGGTTCAAATAAATGTAAGAGGTCACGATCAGGATCCAGTAAATAAACAGCTTGAACAACAACCCCCGGTTCACTTCCCGGCCGAGGATGACGTATCGGACCGTGTTCAGCTTGTCGCGGGCGATCCTTTTTTTAAGCGCAGACGTTTTGGACTTGATCGTGTTGATTTTTCCAATCATTTCGGCCCCTCCTCTCTTGCGGGATCTGCATCACCGGTAGCGGCGGCTGCGGTTCATTCTCAAAAACAGGAGCATGATCAGGCTCAGGAAGCAAGCTATAACGACGAAATAGATCCAGGCCAAAGCGCTGTTGTAGCCGTAGTTCCCCGTATTGATCAGCTCGATGATCGGGTTGTACGGGAACGTGAACATGTCGACCACCGTATAAATCAGGTTCAGCAAAATGAACGGCGACATGGCCGGCAGCGTAATTTTCCAGAACACCTCCCATGGGGAAGCGCCGTCGATCCGCGCCGATTCGTAGCTCGATTTCGAGATGGTCTGCCTTCCCGCCAGGAAAATCAGAATCTGCACCCCGGAGTACCATAACACCAGCACGAACCGGTTCAGCACGTCCATGACCGGCTTCGTCCAGGAGCTGTCCCCCAAAAAATCGAGCAGGTATTCCCCGATCGAAAACCGCTCCAAAAAGCCCAGCGTTCCTTCACCCTGATTCACGAATTCCGTCAACACATATCCCGAGGTAAAAATGATCGGCAGGAAGAACACGACCCGAAACAAAATCCGTCCCGGAAAATTCTGATTGAGCATGATGGCGATAAATAATGAAAAGACGATGATGACGGGCACCATGATGACGATCTCCTGAAAAAACGGGATAAGGTTATCGTAAAAGGCCGAACTCCCGAACAAAATTTCCTGATAATATTTCAACCCTTGAAAATCGTATTTGAGGCCCGTCGGCAGCACCGTCACTTTATGCAGGCTCATATACAGGGAGAAAACTAGCGGAAAGGCCATGAACAACAGGAAGCCGAGGACCCAGGGAGCAACGAACATCAGCGCTTCCAAATTCCGTGAAGTACGAGATTTGATTTTGAACTTGCCCATCATGATCTCCCCCCATGAACGACGGCAAAGTCGCCGGCTTCGACCTCATAACCGCTCCCGTGATATGGCGATTCGTTGTAGTTCACGACGATCCGTTTCCCGTTGTCGTACGTCGTCTCGTACACGCCTGCGGCAAGGGAACGATGGCCGACGATCATCCGGTCCTGCACGTCTCCAAGCGCTTCGTTGAACCGGCCGTACTGCTTGGCGATTTCTTCCGACCAATCCTTATAATGCGTGCTGTAATAGTTGTAAAGCGAACGCGTCCCGATCAGGTCTTGCGAAGCCGCATAAGTCAGCATGAAACTCGGGATGGAGCCGTACTCCAGGTTTTTCAGCAAATATGTCGTGTAGTTGTCGGCGGTATTGGCAAACGTCGATGAATACGGGATCAGCCCATGCAGCGCGATTTGCATAAAAGGCACCGTTTCGTCGACGAACAGATCGAAGGAATTTTCGATCGGCAGGCCGTCCAGGGCATCAACGTATTTCCAGGCATACGCATTGGCGCCCTCCGCCCTGACGGAGCCCAGCGTTTGAACCGCTTGATCGAACAGCTGCTGCTGGATTCCTTTCACTTCTTCCCGCGTCGCTTTGTGACGTTCATTAAAATCGCTGTTCAACAGCGAACCCAGCCCTTCGCCAAACGTTAATCCGTCGGCCCCGAGCGATTTGAATTTGTCCAAGTCCCTCCGCAGCACCTTTTCCATAAAACGGGGGCTCACGAGCGTCTTTGACGTTTCGTTTCTTCCTCCATACTTGATGACGACCGATCCCAGGTCCTGCAGCCCGTCCCGGCTGGAACGGAACCCGTCGCGACCCGTGTTGTTGAACGTGTACGAGGAGGCGTCCAGCGTCACGTCGTGGCCTTTGACATGGGCATATTCGATGAAATGACGCATTCCTTCTTTGCCTCCGATGCCTTTGTCGACCGGGAAATGCCCTCCGAAATCGCTGATGCCGCCTTTTTGCCAGCCGGCGTAGGTGACGGCCATTTTTTTGACTCCGATCGCCGTCAGTTCGTTGACGATTTCTTCGGCTTCCGATGTCGTTGTCAGAGCCTCGTAAGAATCCCACAGGAACCCTTTTTTGGAATCGGCCCCGAGCAAATAAATCGGCAAACGGATGGAACCGTCATCCGGCGTCGCCCGTTTCAGTCCGTCTTCTTCCATCAAAACCTGGCGGTAACGCGCTGCCATCCCGACGTAATCGGGGGAGCCTGCGTCCAGGAAATAATACCGGATCGACCGGTCGCCATGTGCGCGTTCCTTGTTGAAGGTCTGGAATCCGTTTTGCTTGCGTTTATCGGTCGGCTGAAAAAAACGCTGCCTGTACGTAAACTCGGCCGTCGCCCAGTTGTACTGGTTCATCGATTTGGACGGGGCCGCAAGCACGTTGGCGTATTCCGCCCCGCCATGAATGACGGCCAACAACCCCTGACCGCCGGCCTTGATGCCGAATACGGGCATGCGAACGGGCTGACGAATGGAAAGGGATTGGTTGTTGTTGCTGAAGGCGTAATCCTCCCCGTACACCCCTTCGAAATAAAAATTGTTGTTTGGCGGCCGGTCCTTCCGAAACTGGATCAGCGTCCCCGGACCATCCGGTATCAGGAGGTAGCCATCCTCCCGGTCCGACGTATAAGCGCCGAGGAAGGGATATAAGCGAAGCGCCGCAATGCGCGCGTTTTTATCCTTTTTTTTCGTGCGCGACTCGTATTCGGCCATCTCCTCGCTGCTTTTCCCGTCCTTAAAGCCTTCTTCCATGATTTTCGTTTCGATGCTGTCATCCTTCAGGCTCACTTCGATCGGAATGGCGAACCCGATGTCGGGCATGTCGAACGTAAGCCGGAAACCCGAATCCGTGATCTCGAACCGTTCGATCGCCGCTTTCTGATCCTTGACGTTCGTTTCCTTGATTTGGTCTTTCCGCACGTTAAACTCGACGTATTTGATGAACACCGGCGATTGCATATGCTTTTTCCAGGTGTTCGTGTTATCCTTGTCGTTCCAGCCGTAAGCATCCGGAAAAGACCTCCACACTTGGCCGCTGCGTTTGTCCTTGACGAGGAAATGCCCCGTTTTCGGGTCGACGTACAGCCCAAGATAAGCATTTTCGCTTGCGAGCCGAAAGGCATCGTCGTCCGGAAACAGGGAGCGGTAGCTGTTGCCGGCCGTTTGGCTGCTGCGGCCCGTCGAGGTTTTGTTGCCGGACGCCCCCACTGCGTTTGCATCTTTCGTTTGGGAAGGTTCGACTATCGTCCCCGTACCGGATCCCCGGGCGCTTTCGGCGCTGTTTTCCCGCTTCGCATCCTGCTCCGAATCCGTTTTGCCCGCATCCGCCTCGTTCGGCGTCTTCGTCTCCGCGGCGATGGTGTACGTGACGATGCTTGCGCTTGTCATGGCCGCTAGGAGCGTCAGAACGAAAAGCCGTTTCCACTTCGCCGGCATCCGCATCACATCGACACCTCCTGATATATGGTATAGAAGAAGTTCTGCAGCTCGGAAGACAACCCGGCGATGATCGAGATCAATACCCAGGCGATGATCATCGCAAACGCGGTCAACAGGATGTTCCCTACCGTCTCGCCGACGCCGTAATTTTGAAGCGACTGGATCTTCCAGAAAAACAAACATCCGCACCAGATGAGCATCCCGGCCTGGAAAAAGCCGTAGATCGACGATTCGCTGAGCGTCATGATGTTGGACACGGCGGCCAGCGGCAGCCCGAGAATGACGATCGGGAACAGCGCATAGGAGCTGCCGACAAACACGTCCTTAAAGCGCGCCTCCCCCTGCCTGATGCTGCCGATCAAATAATTGCAGACGACCCAGGTCAGCCAAGTCACCGCTCCGGTCATCAGGAAGCTGCCGCTGCGTTCGTTGCTGGGAACGGGCATGAAGGTGAAACTTGTGTAATATTCCTTCGCCAGGAGCACCAGCGTTACGAACAGAAGCAGAAGGAAAGCGCTCAGGTAACCTCCTTTTTGCCTGTACCTGAGATCCGTGAACCCGTCGATCGGGTGCCTTAAAATGGTAAATGCATGCCTCAGCTGGACCAGCAGCTTGTTTTTGCCCAAAAGCCCCCGCAATCTTTGGCTTCCCTGCGTTAAAAAACGCATCCTTTTCTTGCTGCGGTAAAAGATCCAGATCAGGATGGCCGCAGCGAAAACGGTATTGGCCATGACGGAGAAATGGCGCTGGAACCACTGCAGGCGCAGCTGCCAATACGAGTCGGAATATCCGCCGACGTCCCCCGACAGCTTGAACAGGCGAAGCGCTTCTTTGTAATCTTCCTTGTAATACGCTGCTTCCGCGAGTCCCTGGTAGGCCGGCGAATACAACGCGTTTAACCTCAGCACCTCCCGCCAGACAGGTTCGCTTTCGGCATATTTTCCTTCCTGGGATAAGCTCGTCGCCTTATGCAGCAGCATCCCGAACTCCGTGGGCTTCAGTACGTGGATCAGGTTTTGGGAATCGTCCAGCACGAACAGTTCGTTGTTGGAATTGGTGTCCACCGCGACCGGGCTTTGGCTGATACCGAGCTGCGGAGACCCGATCGTCACCGGTCCCGTCCAGAAAAACAGCAGTTCCCCGTTCGGGCCGTATTGCGTCACCGCATTGGACACTTTATCGATCGCGACCAAATTTCCGTTGCGGTCCACCGTGATGTCGGTCAAACCGGACTTCTGCACCTCCTGCTTCGAATCGGTTTGCTGCGTTTCCGCCGCCTGGCTCCGGTTCCTGAACCTGGGCTCGATCCCGAACTTTTTGTCCTTCCATTGGTTTTCGCCGCGGATATTCAGCTTCTTAACCTGCTCCTTATCCGTCGCGGACACCGTATAAATGAACCCCTGTTCGTCGATGTGGATATTGCGTATGGTCGAAGGCAGCGTCCGGACCTGGCGGCTGAGCTGCTCTTCCGTGTAAAACAGCTTGCGTACGATGTCCATCAGCGATACTTCGGTCATGTTCGTGCCGTAAAAGCCGTAAAATCGGCCTTCGGGATCCAATTGGATGATCCCTTGATAACTGCCGTTGCTGATGACGTACATGAATCCCCGGGCATCGACGACAAGGTTCGTCGGTTCGTAGTGAAAAGATTCGTCGATGAAACGCGACTCGGGACGCCCGTACTCGGCAAGCAGTTCGCCGCTCGCGGAAAGCTTCAAAATCCGTTTGTTTCCCGTATCGGCGACGTAGATCGTCCCGTCCGAAGCGACGAAAACGCCTTGAGGCGACTTCATGCCTTTTGCGGTAATTTCGCGCAGAAATTCTCCGTCCCGGTTCAGGTGGACGATCCGGTTGTTGTCCGTATCCGCGATATAGATTTCGTCCTTGCGGTCGATGAACAGGTCCTGCGGCCGTTTGAGCGGCGAATATTCCAGGCGCTCCGCGCCGTTTTGAATCTTCTTTTTATAAATTTTGTCCCCCACGACGGTGGATGGGTAATAGGCTGCCTGGCTGGGGATCCTCCGGTCGTAACCGTCCTTGCTGAAAGTCATGTAGGGCGGTTCCGCCGCGGCCGATTCCGGTAATAAGGCGGCGGTCAAAATACAGAGAATCGTCAACATATAGATCAGCCGTCGTCCGGCCCTTCGCTTTTCCATGATTGAACCTCCGTTACCCTACTTGATGCCCGAATGGGCCATCGTCTGAATGACTTTCCGCTGCGACAGCAGGAAGATGATCAGATTCGGCATAAAAATGATTAAAGACGCTGCGGCCGCAACCCCTTGCCGCGCCACCGTATTCGCCAGGTTCGATGTAAGCGATTCCACGTAAAACGGCAGCGTCTTCATCGCGTCGTCCTGCATAAACAGCGCGGATGTCTCCGAATTGCTCCAAGCGGTTTGGAACGACAAAATCGTTATCGTCGCCATCGCCGGCGTGACGATCGGAAGGATGATCCGGACGAGAAGCTGCCACTCGGTGGCTCCGTCAAGCTTCGCCGCTTCGAGCAGCTCATCCGGCACCTGATCCATAAACTGCTTCAGCAAAAACACGCCGACGGGCAGGGCCAGGATCGGCAGTACATGCCCCCAATAGGTATTCATGATGCCCAAGGACTTCACGACGATGTAACGCGGAATCCCCATCGTTTCCACGGAGATCATTATCGACAGGAGAATGACGCCGAACACGATTTTGCGCCCGGGAAACGGATGTTTTGCCAGCGGATAGGCGCATAAAGCGCCCAGAATGACCATGCCGACCGTGGATAATAAAGTGACGACGATGCTGTTGAAAATGAACCGGGTCACCGGCAGAAACGTGTCCTGCGTCGCCTGAAGCAGGTCGGTAAAGTTCTGCAGCGTCGGCTGGCGCACGAAAAACGTCGGCGGAAACAGGAACAGCTCGTGCAGCGGCTTGAACGCATGATTAAAAATAAAAACGAGAGGCAAAAGCATGAATACGGCAAGCAGCGTCAGCAGCAAAAGCAAAAAGATTTGCGTTTTGTCCATGCTTCGGAAATCGCTCCGGTACAGGGACCAGGTCCGGGCCATGGACTGCCGCATTTTGTTCAGTACCGCCATGTTATTCATCCTCCTTCGGCCCGAGCAGCATCCACAGGAACCGGCTGAGCAGAATCGTAAGAATGAGCAGAACGATCGAGATGGCGCTCGCATAACCAAGCTCGAGCCGCGTGAACCCGAAATCCTCGATATGGTTCATGAAAAGCTGTCCCGAATAATCCGGCGTCGGGTTCATCCCGGACAGCTGCGTTCCGATGCCGCCGGATTTTAACGTCCCGACGATCGCCATGACCGCGGCGAACAGCATCTGCGGTTTCATCATCGGAATCGTAATATACCAGATTTCCTGCAACCGGCTGGAAATGCCGTCGATCCTTCCCGCTTCGTACAGCGTCCGGTCGACGTTCAGAATGCCGGCCAGGATGGCCAGGAACCCGAGGCCCATGCTGGACCAGATCGAGACGACGATCATGATTCCGAGCAAATAGTCCTTATCGATCGTTAAAAGCACGGGCTGGTCGATCAAACCCCATTTCAGAAGAAAGCTGTTGATATATCCGGTGCGGTCCCCCGTAAACATGACCTGCCATACGACGACCATGGCGATCCCTCCCGTCAGGGATGGCGCATACATCGCAAGCGCGTACCAAACGCGGAGGGTGCCCGGAAGCTGGGCGATCAGCCAGGCCAGGACGAAGGCCAGGACGTATCCGATCGGGCCTACGAACAATGCAAACTTGAAGGAGTTCGGTATGACATGCTGCAGGAAAATGACGTCCTGCGAAAATAAGTTTTGGTAATTCATCCACCCGGCCCATTTCGGGAATTCGATCGAGTTGAAATACGTAAAGCTGAGGGCAACCCCCGTAAAAACAGGAATGATAATAAATAAACTGAACACGACGAGGAAAGGCGCGATAAAGAGATAAGAAAGCCGGAATCTCCATATTTCTCTCATCTTGTCCTGCAGCATCCGGCCGAGACTGCCCTTCAGCTTCGGGCTCCGTGCAGCTGCCGGCTGCCGTACGACCCGGGTCGCTTCATTCGACAAGCTGATCCACTCCTTCCCAAGGTTGATCCATCCGCGGAAGATCCAGCGACTTCAGCGGTTCGCCGTTCGGCCCCGTAATCCCGAATTCCTGCTGCTTCCGCGCGAGCTCGCGGTTGATTTCCTTGATCGCTTTTTCCAGCGAAATGCGAGGATTTTCCGCGTCGACGACCGTCCGGTTCCAGGCGAACCCGATCTCGCGATCCGTCATATACCCGCCCGGCACTTGAGGGACTTCCTTGGTCCACTTCCACTGCTCCAAAATGACGTTCAGATCCTGCGGTTTCCACGGCATCTGCGCGAAAGCCTGCACGTTGGCCGTGTTCCAGCGGAACGTTTCCCCGTAATATTGCTCGAGATTGAGCCCAAACTCCGTCTGGATTTCGGTGGACATATACCACTGGAGGAATTTCCAAGCTTTCTGCTGCTTTTCCGGAGCACTGCTCTTGAACAGCATCGCATTGGTCGGATTGGCGCCTCCCGACCAGCGTACCACGCTTCCGTCCTCCCGCTTCGTCCCCGGAATCGGGGCGATCGCCCAATCGTTGGCGATTTCCGGCGCGGCCACGAGCAGCTGGATGTACATATTGAAATCGGAAATGCCGATCGGAATGTCCCCTCGCCTAAACTGGTTGTAAAAGCTCTGCACGACGCGCTCCAGCCCTTGGACGTTGTAGAAATCGGTCCACATTTTGTACGACTTGAACGCATCGGGCGTATCCAGCCCCGTTTTCAACCCGTTCGCCGTATACAGATCGACGTTGTTCTGGAACAGGATCGGCGTATAATCCGCGGGATCCATGTAGAAGTTGTAATGGTTCTGCAGCAGCGTCGGCAAGATCGCGTAGACGTCGTCCCACGTTTGCGGCACCTTCAAGTCCAACTGATCCAAAATGTCTTTGCGGTAAAACAAAACTTTGAACCGGACCGTTTCCGGCACTCCGTAATAACCGCCGTCATAAAACAGCGGCTGCAGCATCCCCGGATTATACGCAGAGAAAAACTCGTCCGCGCCGGGCAGCTTGCTTAAATCAAGCGCCGCGTTGCGCAGCGCCATGTCGAACGGAACGTTGGCCGGAACTCCCAAAGCCACATCGGGCATCATGCCGGATGCATTCGCCAAGGTCAGCATTTGCGGATTTTGGATCATGTTGATATGCACCTTGATCCCCGTCTCCGGCGTAAACCGGTCATTGACCAGACGCTGCAGCTCATCCACGTAGTCCCGTCCCCAGACCATCCAGACTTCGAGAACGTCGTCGTCTTGGGCTTTCGTCGTCGAACCTTTTCCGAACGAATAAAACAAGGATTGGAGCATACCGCCCGTTTTTTGCCAAAAATTAGACGTCATGCCGGGCAACTTCGCGTCCAGAGGAGCGACGAACAGCTGATCCAGCTGCAAAGGGCTATCCGCCAGGAGGGAACGGTTCGATTCGAGCGATTCCTGCACCGATGCGATGCGCTCCTTGGCGTAAGGAATTTGGTTGGGTTTATTCAGGATGCTTTTGAGATCGGCCGCCCCGTTTTTCAACATTTGCGTCACGTTATCGGTTTTCGGATTGATGCTTTTCATTTGGTTTTGCAGGAAAACGAATTGTTCGCGGATCCGTTCCAGCCGTTCGATTAACCCCGGAATATCATTTTCGACATTCCAAACCCTGTATTTGTCTTCCCGGTTGCCGGTGGCCATCCGAAGCTCCAGCAAAATGGACCGCAGCTCTTTGGATATATGGTCCATTTCGATCATCATGGGCATGTAGGGCTCATAATGAGCTTCCATGGCCAGCGTATGTCTGCCCTTTGTTAGGTGAAAAACGAACGGAGCCCCGTCCGAATCCGCTAACGTTATCCCCTTCCAACCGGAATCATAGGGAAAACGAACGGTTTTCATTTCCTGAAAGGGAATTTTGCCGTCAATGTATAAACTGCGGAATACCGCCATGTTTTTCATGCTGTTCTGATTGGCCCGCACGGCCAGCTTATACAGCCCGGTCTCCGGCACGTCGATCGTCCAGGCGACCGATTGTCCGCCCTCCATCCACCTTGAACCTCCCAACGTGTTGTAGGCGATGGAGCCGATCGATTTGGGATGCGACGCGGGATCGCGGTCATACACGTTTTGAATGGAGGTCGAATTTTTCTGGTCGTAAAGTTCCGCCTCGACGACGATAGGAGCTCCCGACCGAACCCCATCTGCAGGATACGACGCTTTCGCTTTTGCATACGAAGGCATTTCCTCGGCCGGCTTGATCGTGATCCCGTGCAGCGCAACGGGCTGCTGCAGCACTTGCAGGCGGATCGTGTTTTTCCCCTGTTTCAAATGCCACTGGAGGGGAAGGGCGTAAGCTCCGTTCGATTCCCGTAACGCCGTCTTTTTCCACCCTGACACTTCTTCCACTTGGGCGCGCAGCTGGTTTCCGGACTCGTCGTACCGCTCTCTGCCGACTTCGCGGTAGTAACGTTCCAGCACGATCGATCTGGCTTCGTTGAACGGGTACTCGCCGTTGACAAAGACCGATAGCAGAACCGGTTGGCGGTTGCCTCCGTCGCTCACGGGCAGCGGGTAATAGTCGGCCCAAATCTCATACAGCCCTTCCCGGGCCACCTCGGCTTCGTATTCCACCCAACCGCGTTGGTTCGGCCAGACAAGCGCATCGGATTTTCCTTCGAAGGTTTCGACGCGCAGGTCGGCGTCATCGGATTTGGCGGTGAATGCCGAAGCGGGCAGCGTTTGCTCGGATGTCCCCTTCGATACGCCAGCTTTTTGCCAGGCTTGGAGCCGTTCCAAATAGTAGGGTTCGATCGTCTCCACTTCGGCCGGCATGGCAAGGTCGGACGTTTTCTTGCTTTGCTGCGGTTCGGCAAATGCGGAAGGCGATTGGCTGTAAGGCTGCGGTTTAATGAGGCTGACCACCGCTGCCAGCAATAAAACGGCGATGATGGAGCGTTTTCTCCACCTGTGCTTGTTGAGCTTCACGTCTGCAACCCCCTTATTTCGTCAGGAGCATTTCCGTATCTTTGTGGAAAAACAATGCCTTATCCATATTGATCGCCGCGGTAACCAAACTCCCGTCATCGCAGCGGATGCCTTCGTTCGCGCGGATGACCAGCCTGCGATCCTGCTTGATGTCAATATGGTAATAACGGTCAGAGCCGACGAATTCGTTGAACTGCAGGACGCCGGTAACCAGGGATTTCGAGGAAGCTTCGATCCGGTGCGGTTCAAAGCTGATATGCTCCGGGCGTATCCCCAGGATAATCTCCCGGTCGATCATATGGAGCGACCGCAATGTGCTCGCTTGCGCGGGAGGTACGGTCAAATCAAAGCGGTTCGTATAAAATTGCAGCTCCCCATCCAGCTCCTGGAGCTTGCCTTTGATGAAATTCATCGGGGGATTCCCGATAAAGTTGGCCACGAACATATTCACGGGTTTGTTATAGATCATTTCGGGCGAGTCCACCTGCTGAATGATCCCCCGGTTCATGACGACGACCCGATCCCCCATCGTCATCGCCTCGATCTGGTCATGGGTGACGTAGATCGTCGTTACTTCGATTTTGCGGTGCAAATTGATGATCTCCGACCGCATCTGCACGCGCAGCTTCGCATCCAAATTCGAAAGCGGCTCATCCATGAGAAACACCTGCGGCGTCCGCACGATCGCCCGGCCTAACGCCACCCTCTGACGCTGTCCGCCGGACAGTTCCCTCGGCTTCCGGTTCAAAAAATTTTCGATTTCAAGCACGCGGGCCGCCCGTTTGACGGCAAGGTCGATTTCATGTTTGGGCAGCTTCCGCAAGCGAAGGCCGAAGGCGATGTTTTCATACACGCTCATATTCGGATACAGCGCATAGTTTTGGAAAACCATGGAAATATCCCTGTCCTTTGGGGGTATATCGTTGACCAGCTTGTCGCCGATATAAATTTCGCCGTCGGACACGTCTTCCAGACCTGCCAGCATGCGCAGTGTCGTGGACTTTCCGCAGCCCGACGGGCCTACCAGGACGATGAATTCCGTATCCTCCACGGTCAAATTGAAATCGCTTACAGCAATCTCTTTGTATTTTCCATACCGCTTGTAAACCTGATTGAATAGAATGTTGGCCACTGGCGATCCCTCCCGATTACTGCCCATTATAAAGGGGAGGCTGTTAATTTGGTGTTAATAAAGGTTTAAGCGATTTTATTTTGGAACATAAAAAGGGGCCGTTTTCGGCTCCCCAATAAAGGCTTATTCTATTTGTGAAATGCTGATCGGCAACGATGCTAAAAGGCCGAAATGGGGCTGAACATAAGCCTTTCATTTCATGTGCTGCAATGTCTGTCCGGCGGTCCCGCCTTTTGCCTGGACGTTTATCATAGAATTAAAAATTCCGATGAGCAGGCAACTTCTTCCGGCCGGATTTCGTATATAATGGGAGTCGACCGAAAACGTTCCCTGCGGCCATCTCCGTCAAACCGTTTTCCAGGTCTCTCGGCATATATCATTTTCATACTCGAAAGGATGCTTTAATCATGAACAAATGGACGGCTTTATCCCTATCTTTGGCGCTGTGCGCATCTTTGACCACCGCTTCCCTCGCTGCAGGCTCCGTCCCGGCGAAGGCTGCGGCAGCCAAAGAATGGGTCAAATTACCGAATCAAGCCACCTATTACGGAGAAGTCAAAAACGGGACTCCGGATGGGCTCGGAACGATTCAATGGGGCGAAGGCAAGCAGTATTCCGGCGCATTCGTCAACGGCAAACGGGAAGGCTCGGGAAAATACATCAACGAATATGTCGACGAAAACGGCGAGAAACATAAAGTCGTGTACTCGGGCTCGTGGAAGCAGGACAAAATGAGCGGCAAAGGGACGCTTACCCACAAAGTAACCCAGGAAGACGGCGCGGTCCGATGGAACGAAGTCCAAACCGGCACGTTCAGCGGCGGCGTTCTCCAAACCGGCTACAACGTCATCCATGCGCTGGCGGATCCGGATTACAGCTTCACGTACAAAAGCCCAAAAGAAACCTTAAACATCCTTGGGTCCAACAGCAACATGAAAGCATCATTCAAAAAAGGACAGGTATTCAGCGCCGATTACCGCAGCGGCTCCCTTCACCACTACTACACCGTTTTCCCGGCCGACAATCAATCGGAGCAGCGGAAATACGATGCGGCCCTGAAGTATTTCCAAAGCCATGCCTCCAAATTCAATCCGATCCTTGACGAATTCGAGCGGTTGTCCAAGCAGCTGCCGCTGAAATAATCGAAGCAGGATAACCTTTATAAACGCTAAAAAAGCTGTGCCTATCATAGGCACGGCTTTTTGCATTACGGGCGGGGCGGCATGCCCCCGGATGACAAACCGTTCGGGCCATCCGTCCCTCTATAGCGGAGTACCACAAACCGACAACGCTGTTTCAAGTCGATTCAACGGGTTATAAATGTATCAGTTGGGTAACCTAATTTTCAAAAGGAGTGATATTGATGGAAAAGCTGTTGGTGAAACTGGTGGTTCACGGCGTCATGATTACGGCTCTGATTTACCTGATGTCGAACGCGACCCTCATGTCGGCGCTGCTGGCCGCTCTTGGCATAGGCATCGTTGCTTACCTGCTGGGAGATCTCCTGATTCTTCCAAGAACCAGCAACATCGTCGCAACCATCGCGGATGCAGTATTGGTTTTTGCCATGCTGTGGATCATCGCCGATGCGGCCGATTGGACGCTGAACCTCACGGAAATATTGGTGATCACCGTTTTGGCAGGAGTTTTTGAGTACTTCTTCCATATGTGGCTGCTGCGGGACCATACCCCGGTTCGCAGACAGCGGGTCTAACCTGTGACGAAGGCTAACGGAGCCCAAAGACGGTCAATACAAGAATAGCGAAAGGACTCTCTGGCTTTGTGCTAAAGGGTCTTTTCGCTTCTTGTATTATTTTTCGCAATGGGTTGGCCTAAGTTTTTTTGTAGAGACTGGCTCGTCTCAGATTTTTTTCAGATGAGGACGAAGGAAAGGATTACCTGCCCCATTAGCTGCATGAAACCGGCCGCATTGAATGAAACTGAAGGCATACAACCATTTTAGGAAAGCGGGGCATCGCCATGTATTTCTACAAAGAAGATTTGATCAACCTGATCGTACCGGATAAACCGGATCCTGCTGCCGCTAAGGTCCTGCAAGAAACGCTCGGCGGCCGTTTCGGCGAGATGCGGACCATGATGCAGTTCTTTTTCCAGAGCAATAACTTCCGGGGAAAAGACACCCAGTACCGGGATTTGATCCGGGGCGTGTTTTTGGAGGAAATCAGTCATGTCGAGCTTGTGCAGCATACGATCAACCAGCTGCTAACAGGGGCCGGAGCTCCCGGACCGGGCAATGCCGGCATCGACGAAGCGCCGCTGGACGAAGCGATCAAACATGCGAACCCGCACCATTTCATCATGGGGGCTCAAAGCTCGCTGCCGGTCGATGCGGCGGGAAATCCATGGATGGGCAATTATGTATACGACCATGGCAACCTGGTAGCGAATCTGCTCGACAATCTCGTGCTGGAATCGACGGGCGTGCTGCAAAAATCAAGGATCTATGAAATGAGCTCGAACAAAACATTCCGGGAAACGCTGGCTTTCCTGATCGTCCGCGACAATGCCCATCAAAACGCATTCGCCAAAGCGCTCGAAACGCTTGGAGTGGAGTGGGGCAAGCTCTTCCCGGTCCCGAATTACGATATCCATAAATATCCGGAATGCAAAAAATATGTGGATATGGGTTTCCATAACGCCCAATTCAATTTCCGGCTGGACGCCACGAGGATCGGCGAAATTTTCAGCGGCCAAACTCCGAGCCGAAACGGCGGTAGTCTCCAAGTCGTTCAGCCGCCCGAAGGCTTTCCGGTTCCAAATTTGCCGGAGCTTCCTAACGAGCACAGCCCCGGAATTCGCGATCTGAACGCCTAAGCCGGTTCGGGGAACAGGAGATCGGAATCGCTGAACGTATCGGATTTGAAACGGATGAAGCAAACTGCTGCCGTATTCATCTGAAGCAAAAGAAAGCCGTGCCATTATAGGCACAGCTTTTTTTTCGTCCTGCTCCATCGAAGCAAAAGGGAACCCTTCCAGCAGTCCTTTTATGTTTGAGCGGATGCCCCTTTTTTCTGCAGCCCTTCGGCCAGCCGCCGCCAAAGCCGGTATTCCTCGTTGTGCGACCATTCCTCTTCGTCCATGTCGAGCCAATAATCGGCTTCCATCAGTTCGTACATATCCAGCAGCGTAATCTCGGCACAAGCCGGATTTTCGTAAGCCGCAATCATCGGCTCCGGACCGTCATCCCAGTTGTAGCCGTCCACGACGGCATGGATCAATTCCGGCGAAGACAGCTCCCGGATCCGGCTGCACATGTCGTCGATCGACTCTTCATACAAAATGCCGTCCACGATCTCCTGTTCCCGCGGATCCAAAGTTAGCCGCACCGCCCCTTTGGTGCCCAGGAGCAGGTCCGCCATCGTTTTGTTCCTTCTTGCCTCATTCCACGCCGTCCCCAAAATGCCGTGCGGAGAATCCAGACTCGCTCCGAATTCGAGCAGCAGCTTGACGGTCTCCGCCTGCTCAAATTTCACCGCTTTTTTTAATGCGGTATCGCCCAGCTTGTCTTCCGCCTCCAAGTCCACGCCTTTCTCCAGCAAAAGCCGGATTCCCTCGGCGGGCATCCGGTTCGTGATGCAGAGCATCAGCGGGGTTCTTCCGCGGGCGTCCCGTTCGTTCGGATCAAGCAGATTCACGGCGCTGCGGATGGCGTCAAGTTCCTTCGTTTTGCTGATTTCCGTCCAGTCCATTTCCTCGTTCCTCTTTTCGTTTTCTTCCGTATGGATGCAATCCTGTTCCAGGCAGGAAACGTTTGAAATCCCTCTGCAGGCCCCTCTTCCGCGAGCGCTTTTAGGCCATCCACTCCGATATCCGCAAAAGCTTGTCCTTTAGCGGCGGCGAAGCTTTTTTGGCAGTCTGCGCGAGTTTGACCGGGCTGCCAAATATTCGGTACAACACCGCTTCGCGCTGATAGCCTTTTATGGTTTCAAGTTCGGCCAACAGCGCGTCCGCCTGCTCCGGGCTGGCGATCGGGGCGGATTTGACCGGCTTTGCGGATTCGCTTCCCCCGAGCAGGATCGATACCCATACCGGCATCGTTTCGACCGAGAGCCCATGGGCTTCGATAAAAGCGTCCGCATAACCGTCCTGCATGGATTGATGCTCGGCGTCGACAAGCTTCATATATTGTTGCACCAACTCAAAATAGGCATCGCTGCATAATCCAAGCCCGAACACCGCATAAGTGCCCGGCATGACGGACTTCTCCCCCGGCTCCACGTCCCGGTACCAAGCGAACTCCTCCATCGCCAGCCCGGCGTATTCCGCCAGCCGCGGATATAGCGCAGGATAACGAAGCGCATTTCCGAAAAATTGGTGCAGCCGGGACTTGGCCAGTTTGGGAAGCGGCAGGAAATGTTTTTCCTTGCTTTTGAGCCCGAATCGATATCCTTTCGGAAAACCATTCTTCAACAGGTCGATGAGATATTCCAGCGCTTCGGCATAGGCTTCTTCCTCTTCGGACAAGATACGGATTTCGATCGTCTGCAGCACGTCGTTGGCTTTTCCTTGGAACCGCCCGCTCCGGCGCATGCTCTCGAATCGTCCGCTGCCATGCGCCAAAAACGCTGCCGCCTGTTCCGACCCGAGCTGCACGGCAAGTTCGAGATACTGCTGCCGGGTATCCGGATCCAAGGTTCCGATCTCCTGAGCGGCATACAAAAAAAACTCCAATTCGTCGGGAGCAGGCTCCCCGCGCCCGTCCGCCTCCTGCAAAACCCACGTCATGCCAAAGTCGCCGGTCCGCTGAAAATAACGAGGCAAAAAACGTTCCTGCGCCCACTCTTTGAACGCCGACACGCATTCGGCTTCCCATCCGGCCGCCCGCCCGCGGTTTTCCCGCAATTTGTCCCTGAGGCGCCGGATCAGCGGCTCGACGTTTTCCCGCTTCTGCTCGAACAGATCCGGGTTCAGAAGCAGGCGCGCAAAAAAGAATTCATCCTCCTTCGCCGGACGCACCGGGAGATCGGACAGGATTTTCGTTTGGATGAACGCATCCAGACGCTGCCGGAGCCGAAGACGCTTCGCCTCGTTCACCAACACCTGCGAAAGCCGCAGCACATGGTCGTCCCGGTCAAATTCCAACACCAGCTCCAGACGATAATCAAAAAACTGAGGATCATAAGGGCCATCCAAAAAAATACGGTTCATCCGCTCAATGAAAGCAGGGAAAACCTCGTCCGCAAGAACCTCGTCCGTCAGCTCTTGAACGTAAGAGCCGGCCTCGGATTTATACGCGTCGTCGCTCCATTCGAACGGTTCAAAGACATCGACATGGATGCGTCCGTATCCGCCGCCACCCTTCGGTTTTCTCCAGGCGACCCTCAGGTAATCCTTCATGCCGGCCTGCAGGCTCCTTGGTTTGGGAAGCTCTCCGATTCTCCGGTTTTCCCGTTCATAAATTTCCGTTATTTGATGCCATACATCCTGCAAAAAAGCTTCGGCTGCCTGGTTCAACGTCAATAACCCTCCTTTGCGATGACCGCGGTTTCTGGCTAGGCGAGCGATCCCGGCGTTCAGAAGACCGCGACTTCAAATCGGGCGGAGATCGCGACGCTCCGTTAGCTTCGTAGAAAAAGGCCGTCGGATCATCCCCCGTCATCGGTTTGCCTTCCCCGGAACACGCTTATTTTCCGCTTGCCGGGGATTTCGTCACCCGATCGTCTCCACGACGTTCCCGTCCTGATCCTTAATGTGCGTTTTTACGATTTGAATCGCGATGTTTTTTAACGCCGGAAGCTCGATCGTATTTTCTTTAGGAAGCAAATTCAGGCTAAGCTCCGTCACGGTTTGCTCGTTCAAGGAAATGCGGAGCTCCCCGTCTTCGAACGCGGCGGCCGCTTGTTCCCCCGGTTCAAGCACAACCCTGACTTCGGGCCCCACCAAGGTTAAGCTTTTCCCTTTCAAAATCCGGCCGCGCAGCAGCTTGCCGACGATGCCGGCCTGCTTGGCGCCGAGGCCGAGAACCGCCGGAGCCGTCCTGAACAGCCCTTTTTTCCCTGGAGTCCAGGACAACTGGTCGACGTAAAGGAACCCTGTATTGGATCCATCTTCCTCCATGCCTTTCTCCACCGCTTCCGTGACGGCAGGCATCTTGAGGAGCGACTCGCGCCCCAAATCGGTGATGTACTGCGGCATGTACGGAAGTCCGGCGGCAAGCACCCCCAGCGTGTTCCAGGTTTGCATGGACTCGAGCTCATCTTTCGTGATGCCTACCATCTGAATGAATTCCACACGGCCGTTCGGCGTCTCAATGGCGGGAAGCTCCGGATCATGGACAAAAGCGAGCGCCGTGAGCTGCGTGTCGGAACCGAGGCAAATCGGACCGTTTGCGTCCAAATAATCCCCGGATCGGAATACGTTGCCGCTATTAAATACGTATCGTCCCATGTTTTGCAGCAGGTTCAAGGCCCAGGTCGGTGGTTCTTCCTCTTCCGGGCTCCGCGCAAGGCGAAACGTTAATTCGAACCCGTATCCGCTGATTTCCGCGTCTTCGGTTTCTTTTTCGTACAGCTCCGAAAATCCGTATGTGACGATATGCCAATGAGGAACGGGCTTCTCGCTCTTATAGGCGCTAATGCCGTCCAAAGGATCCTGCCCGCCGAGCATGAACGGAAGAAGCGTTCCATAATGTTTTGGCTCCTGCTCCCCGTAAATGTTCGTCAATTGCTGTTCGATGGCATCCCAGCCGGATGTATTGTTTTCTTCGCTCATAGGTGGTACCCTCCATGTCCTTTTTTGGTTATCGTGCCGTTTTCTTTTTAGTTTCGTTTATTGTTCGAGTGCGCGTTCCTTGCGAATACGGTCTCCCCGATGGTGCATCAGCATCAGCAGGACGGAAGCGGCGAATGCCGCTGACACGATCCAAATCGGAATGCGCGGATCCAGCTCGTAAGCCCAACCTCCGATGATGCCTGCAGGCGAAGTCAGCAGCAGGATCAGCACCGACAGCATGGAAAATACTTTGGCCCGTTTCTCGTCGTCAATCGCATTTTGTACGGCCGCTTCCAAATAAGGAGAGCTGATCATCAATCCGACGGCTGCGAATACGGTGCTTAATCCAATCCATGCCAGGTTGGAAGTCGGCAGAATGACCAGCATGACATTAGATAAGACGGATAACGCAAAACCCGCCATCATGGCCCGGTTTGCGGCCTGTTCCGGGATTTTGGGCATAAGAAGCCACAACGTCAGCAGCATGATGACCGACGACACCGCCGGAAACAGGGATATCAGCCCGCTGTCGACATGCAAATAATCGGCCAAATACAGCGATAGATACGTCGTTTTCATCGTCGCTTGGAAGTTAAACAAAATATAAATGCCAAAAATGAGCAAAAGCGGTTTGCTGGCAAAAATATCGCGGATCGCCCCGCCGTAATCGATCAGGCTTTCTTTCAGGCCGAGCTCCCGCGTTTCCCGCATCTTGCGCAAGCCGATTTCCGTTTCGCGTGTCGTCAGGTGGCGGCCGACGAACTGAAAGGTCATCATCAGAAACGCCAGCACGTACATGATCCTTACGCCGGGCACAAGCCCAAACCGGTCGACGAGCAAGCCGCCAAGCGGAGCAAACAGTCCGCCGATGACGCTTATAATCTGCAGCAGCGTAAACACGTAGGTTCGATCGGAAGGTTTCGTATCCTCCACGACCAGGCAATAAAACGCGACATGGGGGACGCGCTGAAAGCCGTTGATGATCGCCGCGGCCAGGAAAAACCACACATTTTGCGATACGGCCCATAAAATGGTCGCAAAGCTCCAGCTCAGCAGATCGAAATACAAAATCGCGGATTTTCGCCCCATCCGGTCGGTTAAATACCCGCTGATGAAGGACGAAAACACTTGGACGACGAGACCGATGGTGGTAATCCAGCCGATTTTCGTCTCGGAAACGCCAAGGTTATGCATATAAAGCGTTGCATATGTACCAAACATGCTGTAAGGAATAAGAAAAAAGGGCTCGAACGCAAGGCATCCCCTGCTGTTCCCCTGCAAGCGGCTGAACCGTCGGCGCGACATACATTTCCTCCGAATCTTTGATGGTATCCATTCCTTTGATATGCTGATCAGGGCAATTTTCTTCGGGGCTTCTTCGGCTGCGGCGGTCTCCATGCCACCAGAATGCCCGCTTCTCCCAAAATCCTGTTGATCTCTGCGAAGGGACCGTCCCCTGTTAGTTGTGCAGCCAGAAGGCGGTTGCTTTCCCGCTTGCAAGCAGTGCTCTCAACTTTTTCAAGGACACTTCCATGATGTCATGGTCTCCTTCATGATGCCGTTCTCGAGATATTCATAATAACCCGCACTTGTGATCCGAATGCCCGTCGATTCGAAAAAAGCGCATCCGATCTCAAGGGCTTCCAGCGGACCTATATGGTCCGTGTGATAAAAAGCCGCCCCCGTACACATGAGACCATCTCCTTTCCAAGAGAGATGCGATTCTTTGAATTTCCTATGTATGTTGCAGCTTCAATCGAAAGAAACGTTTCGATACTTTTGTGCACTTGGGTAAATGTCGCATTTGTTTGGGTACCCCGTACGGCTATAAAGCTATGAAACTAAAAAATCAGGAAATCGGAATCCCTATTGCCCATTGGAAGATGAATAGAAGGAAGGGGGTTCCATAGCCTGATTATGTATTAGTATATAACCTTTGCGCTGCTGCATCAATTTTCCGGACGTGAAACGGCTTTAAACAATGCTTTTGAACTAGAATGTTTAGTAGATTTCTCCTAACATTCGATTTTCCCTGTACATGATGATGATAACCGAATAAACGTCTTTAGGCACGGAATTTTTAGGATTGCTCCCATCGTATGTATAGTACTGCCGGGTGTTTCTTCAACTCGGAAAATCTGTCGGATGAATTACATGATCAACACGCCTTTCTTTTCTTGAATTGTAAACCGCTTATCCCGTTGCTTGACCTAGCTGCTATTTTTACGGCGATGGGGCCAACCGATTGGGTTCGACCGGCTTGCTTAACCAATGCTCGTCGGTTTGCACGTGGTTTTTGCGGACGAATTTGGCCGCGCTTTGCTGAAAATCCTCGTATCGGAACGCGGACGCCAGCCTTACGACGTACCCTTCCTGCTCTCCGCCGCAGCGGGACAGCTTCGTGTAACAAGCTTTAGCCGCTTCTTCGCTCCATATCCCCCTGTACAATACCGGAACGGTCGACAGCCCAAGACGCGCCGCCCAGCTTTCCGTTTCGTCCCAGGAAAGGCATACGTTGCGCTCGTTCCATACCGAAAACAGCATGAAATACGACGGCAATGATACATATTCAATCGAATGCTTGGCATAGACGTTTTCTCCGCATAACCGGTAGCCCTCCGGTATCAAATACCGGATCCCGCCATGCAGCGTCTTGACCAAATGCCGCGACGGATGATCCTTGCTGTCAAGGGATCTGGCATGGATGCCATCGGGATACATCGTCGTGTTTTCCCCATCCATTTTTTCGGTAATGACCACTTCGCGGCCCGCAAAATGATCGGTGTTCCGCAAAATTTTGTCATCGTCGGTATAGCTTCTCGACCACGGCAGATGCATCGTGCGCGGGTATTTTATTTTCATTTCGTTCACCTCCCGTGATGTGATAACGCCAAGCGGATGCGCTTCAAGATCGCGGCGCACGCTTATTTGGCAAACGTGTCGGCTTCGGCGAAAAAATAAAGCTCCGCCAGCACGTCCTCGCCGAGCAGGTGGTAAATCCTCGACGCTCCGGCATCGCCGCCATGCAAAATATCCATATGGAAGCTGACCAGATGGACGACATGCAGGACGAATCCTTCGTCATATCCGAGCTCCTGCAGCACATGCGCGGCGATGCTCGCCGAGACATGCTCGTGCCCGTAATACGAGTAATAGCCGCGGGATGCTTTCCATGCTTTGCTGAACGGCTTGCCTATGTCATGAAACAATGCGGCCAGCTGCATGGCGAGCAAATGCTCACCTTCGTAGCAGGCGTTCAAATATTCCAGCACGGCATACGTGTGCTCCGACAACGTCTTGGAATGATGGGGATTTTCCTGGTCGAAGCCAAGCATCATGCGAAAATGCGGATACGCCGACAAATACGCAAAAAGCGTGTCATGATCCGGCCGGCTGTCCAGCAGCTGCTCCAGAGTCCCGCGCCGAAGTCCCGTTGCCGAGGGAAAATGCACCAAATGCAGTTTCTCGAAACCTTCGCCTGCGGCGGGGAATTCGAAACTTTTGGCGTATTTCTCCAATATCCGCTCGCCAACCCGGCGTTTCCTTGCCTGATCGCGCTGCGCGGCCACTTCATACGGCGTCGTCAGCACATGGCATTCCACCGGCACGTCCCTGAATCGTTTCAAAAATTTCAACCTGCGGTCGCGGCTCACGTTCGTGGCGTCAAAAATGACGTTTCGTCCGGATTCGAGCGCCTTCCCGATCTCCGAAAAAGCTTCATCAAAGACCAAGTATGCGTTTTTTTGAATCGTATCGCTGCCGAACAACCTTTCGCGGATGGCGTCCGTCGCAACCACTGCGGCGCGCTGGCGTTTGCTCAATTCTTTCGCGTAATGGCTTTTTCCGCTGCCCGGGAGGCCGACCAGCATATGAATCGTGCTCATCGTTATCACCCCCTTTCGCGCACCTTTTTCCGGTGCTTTCTTTTATACGCGGTCATCGGCGGTTTTGTTTCATGCGGATTCCGATCTTTTCACATACGCGCTGCCGAAAGACCGGGCCTAAAGCCGTTATCTCCCCCGAAAAAGCAAGCGGGGCGAAGCAGTATTTCACCTCTGCTTACGCCCCGGTTATGAAAGCCCTTTTGAATCTTATTGAACCGTTTTTCCGTTGTTCACATTACAACTTCGGCAGCTCGCCGGCCTGTACAGGCGTCAGCGCCCCGTCATAAATGCGAAGGTCGTCGATCAGCCCTTTGAACGGCGCATCCCACCAGTTGACTCCCAGGCTGAACACCGCATCCCCTCCGCTAAATACGTCAGGGAAGTTTGCCCCTTTAAATTTCTGAACCCCGTTCACGTAGAGCGTTAACGTGCCGCGGTCCACGGAAAATGCCAGATGGGTCCATTCCCCAGCCGGAACCGTCATTCCAGCCGGTCCGTCGTACCAGCTCGCGCTGCCGGACCATACCATCGTGTTGTCCTTCACCGGACCGCGCGGCACCAGGCTTACCCAATGCTCGCTGTCTTTGGCGCCGAAGAAGGTCGGGGTATAGGTCGTCAGCTCCTCCGGTTTCACCCAGAGGGAGACGGAATAGGTATTGCTTGCAATGAGCCCTTTCGGCAGCCGGATTCCGGTTTTGCCGTCAAATCGCGCCGCTTGACCGTTTTTACCTTCGGCAAACGTAATGCTGCCCCCGGTCTTGTCGATCCGGTCCCCGGAAACGGTGCCCGCTTCAAAGCGTCCGGCTTCTTCGGACAGGTTTCCGTCAAACCCGTAACGCGCGCTTAGCTCCGCCTTGACGTACGGAAGGACGGTAACGTCAAAACGCTTCGTCAGCTTCTCTTTCCCGCGCGTGATCGTTGCGGTTAGAACCGCCGAAACCGCGGAGCCCTCTTCCGGACGGTGCACTTCCCCTTTGGAGGACACGACGGACGGGTCGGAGCTCTCCCAGGAAATGGCCGTATGCCGCGTACCTTCGGCAGGCAGGGCCAAATCGGAAACGACCTTCGACGTATCCCCGAGGTTCAAATCTTGATAAACGGCCTGGATGATTTGTTTGTCGGTTTGGTCTTCCAGCTTGCTTCCCCATACGGCTACGCCTTCGCTTGAGGTAGCCGTAAACGTCATGACCCGGCGTTCGGACACCGGATCCCATTCCCCGACGAATACGCCCGTATAGGTCTTGCCGCCAATCGTAAGCTCGGCCGCGTTATGCCCCGTCTTTTTCCATGTGCCGGTTGCGTCGCCGGAGACGGTATTGTTTTTCTCCAGCTTGATATATTGCGCCCGCTCAATCGCTGGGTTCGTTTCTTTGCCGTGGTTGATGAATTTGTATTCGCCGATCAGCTCCTGACGGTCAACCTTATCCAAGGTTTCGCCCGTATAACGGTATGGAGCGACGACCGGCCAGCCGTCCGCATTCATGAAAATCTGATGCACCCGCAGCTCATGCGCCTCGCCCATGTTCGGGAAACGGGTATGGAATACCAGAAAGCGCTTGCCGGTTTTTTCGTCGATCATGACGGAGTTGTGTCCGGGAGAAACGTACCCCACGCCGATGCCCGTCCCCGGACGCCTATGTCGCGCTGGAACAGGTAGTTCCCCATCAGTTTGTTCCCGTAAAGCGCGTTGTCGGTATCGCCCGGCAGAACGGCGCTTTGTCCGCCGGCATCCACATAAGGCCCGTCCGGATTTTTCGAACGGAATACGCGCATGTTGTACCCGCCGTCGGCGCCCAGCCATCCGTAGGTCATATACAGGTAATAGTATCCGGTCTCCTTGTCGTAAATGACGTAAGGTCCTTCGCCGGATTTGCCGAATCCGCCGGCGATTTTCGTTCCGAAATACCGGTCGACGAGGCGTCCGTCAGCCGTTTTGCCGTCTTTTCCCGGATATATCGCTTTGCCGGTTTTCTCGTCGATCTCAAGCACGAAAATGCCGCCGGACCACGAGCCGTAACTCATCCAAAGCTTGCCGTCCTTGTCGCGGAACAGGTTCGGATCGATCGCGTTCGGATAGGTGCCGTTGGCGTAAGAACCGTCCGGGTTAAACCAGTGTTCGCTGGCTCCGGACAACGTACCGCCTTCGATCAGCTTTTGGATGTTCGTATTCGTCCATTTTTTGTTGACCTGGCTGTCTTTGTCCTTGGCATCGTCCCGGGTGAATCCGGAGTAGACGAGGGTGCCTGCATCTTTGTACGGGCCTTCGATGTTTTGCGACACTGCAAAACCGATCGCGGACCGGATATACGTCGAGGACGTGCAGTAATAGATCATGTAAGCGCCTTTGGAGCCGTCGGCGTTGATGTAGTTTTCATTCCAGAACACTTCGGGCGCCCAGACCGCAAATCCCCCTTTGCTGTCCGAATCGTTCTCGCCCGCCCAAGCAAATGACTCCGCGAGATTTTTGGACAGATCCCCGTACAGCGCATTCCCCGGCGTCGCATAGCCGTTCGTAAAGCGGGTCCAGTTCTGCAAATCCTTCGATTTGGCCGCCTCGATATGCGAACCGAATACATAATAGGTGTCTCCGTCCTTCACGATCGATGGGTCGTGCACGGATACGTTCGTAAACACGGGTTTGGTTCCTCCCTGGTTTTCCGTTTTCTCCGCTTTGCCGCTGCTGGCAGCAGCTCCTGCCGCATTTTGTCCGAACGCCGACCCCGTTAACGATGCAAACAGCATCAACGCGGCGAGCGCCGATACGCTTTTTCTTTTCATTTATGCCTCTCCTCTCTTGTCCTTGCTTAACTGAACGATTCCTTTCTGCACCGCATTTCCTCTATGTACCCCGGCTGCATCCCCTTTCTTTCATCCCTTTGAATAATGAAACGCTTACAACTAAAGATGCATTTTATTTGAAACTAATTAAAACATTTTAGATAATAGTATATTAAATCAATTTAAAATTCAATACTGCAGCACATATCTTTTTACGACCTATGGTTAGAAATCAAGCTACGATAACCCGAAAAAGAATGCAACTCATGATCGCCTTGGCATTATATTTTTGCACGCCCATAATGACGTTCGTTTTTCATTTAACAAATAACTAAAATAAAAAATGGATGATGCCGCATCACCCCGTTTAAGGAGGATCAACACATCACATTCCGCAGATTTTTATATTGACATTCGATATAACTGATCTTAATATATCGTTATATGATATATCGAAACTCATTATATTCCGGAGGAGAACACCGTTGAAACCACCTCAACAGATGCTGCCGCTGACCGAAGCTTTTTATTATATATTGATTGCCTTGTACAAAGAGCCCGCGCACGGTTACGGGATCATGCAGGATACGGAAAAAATGAGCGGCGGCAGAGTGAAAATCGGCGCGGGAACGCTGTACACAGCGCTGAATACGCTGCTGAAAAAAGGACTGATCGATCATTTTCCTATGCCTGAAGGCTCGGACCCCCGGCGTAAAATGTACCAAATTACATCAGACGGAAAAACCGTCGTCGCTGCGGAAATCGTTCGGCTGAAGGAACTTCTGGCGGCAGGCGAACAGGCAGTAAATGAAACGAAGGAGTGACGAATGCATGGGTGAGCATGTGGAGAAAAGATTCCGCTTCACGACAAGCTGGAATTATGAGAAAGAAGAAGAATGGTTAAATGAATTGTCCGCTCAAGGGCTCCACTTTAAGAAAGCGGAGACATTCAATAGTTTTTTCACGCGCAATCCTTCGGTACGATACACCTACCGTTTGGATTATCAGCCCGGACTCGGGAAAGAGCGACTGCAGGAATACAAGGATCTGTATGAAGACGCCGGATGGGAATATGTATCTTCTTACAAAGGCGCGTGGCATTATTTCCGCACGGAATGGGAATCGGGTGACCTCCCGAAGCTGTATACGGATACCGAATCTTTGACCGAGCATTACAAAAAAATTCAGCGCGTCATCGGAATATTGATGCTTACGAATGTCATCATTTTCTCAACCAATATGGTCAATGTATTGAACCACTACAGCGGGGAGTGGGGAATCATCCTTCCTGTAGCCTGCATTTACGTGCTTTTATTCGGTTTGCTGGGGTACGGTTATGTGAAAACAGGGAAAAAGATCAAAAAAATAACCTCCTAAAGGCGGCGCGTCGTCTATGTACGATGGATGACTTTGGGGCTGAAAATGGCTGCAGCAGAACCTTCTCGGCGTGATGAATACAGGAGAAAGTCTGCTGCGGTTCATCACCGCGAGAAAATGTCTGCGAACTCCTTTCACGGAATACCGAACTTGTACCAAGATTTTGCAAAATCCTTGTATAGCAAAAAACGAATGAAACACTAGGCTTCATCCGTTTTGCCATCATCATGCGTGAGCGCGCTCATCAAAAACTTGTATACTTCCGCTTCGTCGATATGGTCGTCGGCACCGATAATGCGCTGAATCTGCAGTCCATTCTTGAACAACGCCAACATGCGTGAAGCCTTTTTCGCATCGATCGTGGCAGGAATGCCTCCGTGCTGCTGCCCGGCTTCGATCCATTTCGTGGAAGACTCGATGGAAGCTTCGTAATGTCGTTTCAAAATATCCGCCACGGCGGGTTTATCTTTGTTGCTCAGCAAATACATGAAGATCAGGGTGTTTGCGTTGTCTGCCGCCCCGACCCTCCCGATCCGCTGCGACAGCGCGTTCATCGGGCCCTGAAGCCCTTCGTCGCCGCCCGGAGATTTTTCGACGGATTCATAAAAACGCTGGTTCGTTTTTTCCAATCCCGCCTCCAAAATCATGCCGAAAAGCTCATCTTTGCTTTTGACGTAATGATAAATCGCCCCTTTGGTCAATCCGGCCCGGTCCGCGATATCCTGAAGCGTCGTCGCCCGGCAACCTTTTTCCAATATCATCTCCTCCGCAGTGTCTAGCAGCAGTTTTAAGCTTTCATTCATTGTTTTGTCTCTGGACATGATATGGTTAACCTCCCTATTACTGTGTCACGCCGGTATTGCGCGCAGCTTGCTTTTTTATCTTTCTGACATAAGCGATATTCCACCAAATCGTCAAGGCGATGATGCCGTACGTGAAAAACGGCGAGATCGCGAGGAAAGCCGGTACCGACAAACTGTAAACAAGAACCACTTTGACGCATGCCTCCAGCAGCAAGCATATGCCCCAGACTCCGGTCATCAAACGGAACCTGCGCCGATATGCCGGAGATTGGTTCCACTTCTGTTCCATGTTCGGATCATGACCCGCAAATCTGTCGGCAAAATAATAAATGAGCGGCCTTGCAAAACAGAGCGAACCTAAAAACAGGATCCCCATGATCCCGGTCACATAAGATTCGCGCAGCAGGATGAAACGTTCGTCGCCGCCAATGAGAACGGCAATGACCCCGAGAATAAGGCCCAGAAAGACGAAGCTGGAGAATGCATCCACTTTGCGCGATTTGATCAGGCTGTAAATGGAATCGAAAAGCGGAACGACGGAAGCGACGGACAAGGCGACAATGCTGCTAGTATGCGGGATAAGCATGGTGTAAATCAAGTATGGCAGCACAATATTCATAACCAGCGTAACGATGATGGCTCGACGAGTTTTCATAATTATACCCCTTCCTCTTCATTAAATAATTCGTTCGTGTACAAACCGTGAAACCCATACGGAATATGATGCGGGACGACTGCCCTGCCAAGCTCTTCAAACGTAATCGCATCAAGCGCAAGAAGGTATGAGCTTCCGGCATCGCCGTCCAATACGACGGACAAAATGACGCCATCGTCTTCGCTCGAAGCTTCGGGTGAGGCCACAAATACGGGCTCCCCCGGATAATGCCCTTCCTGAAACCAGCTTTTCGCCGTTCCGAAGTGTGTATCCACCTTGACCAACTGATTCTCTATGCTTTCGGGACTATTCCGGTTGGTGCTGGTACCATAGGCGTATCGGTATTCCGACGCATTCGACCAGCGATAATGAATCCCCGGAAATTCCATCGTTTCTACGATTAAGCGTTCAGCGGCCGCCACGGTTTTCCCGGGCGACAATCTGAACCGCAGCATAGCCGGCTGATTCGAGGGGTTATACGCCGGATCGCTCAGATGCCCGGGGTTGATCGAGCCCATGGAGACTTTTTTCATCGCGCACGCATCAATAAAAATGTCGCCTTGCTTTTCGAAAGCATTGATCAGATGGAACGAAAAATAAGAATCGCTTTCGAAAACACGTTCAAGCTTGCCGCTGTTCTTGCCGACCACGAGAAAACGGGTTCCTCTTTCAGGCATCCAGTGCATGCTGTCCGCGATCGATTTCTCGCCTTGCATCAATTCGAGTGGATTGAAGATCAACGGAAATTCCACGAGGACGATATAGTTTTCCGTCATGGCAAAGCTGTGCATATACGCCGGCGCTGTCGTCTCCACCGTGCCGATCCGCTTGCGGCGGCGGGTTCCATCAGGCAACCCGTACACATGGTAGGAACAAGTTCGGCCAAACTGGACGGTGAAATTGAACATGCTTTTCTGGCGAAAATCGTAATGAGGATGAGCCGTTGTGTAATGTGCGGGCAGGTCGTCCTCATAAGGGAGTACGCCGATCGTTCCTAGTGTGCAAGGATTGAAGGCGACGATATCGGGCGATTCGGTCATGGCTGCAAAGTGATGGTCAATCCGGGCAATGCTGACATTGGCGTTATAGCCTTTGGCCCCGGAAGCTGAAGGGGAAGCGAATCCCGATAACGCCTGCCCGTTTGTCATGGCCTGATCGTAGGCCGGCGTACGCAGAAAACGATTCGAGTACGTCACGCAGCCGTGGTCAATCGTAAATTTATGAATCATCGCGAGCCCATCGAACAGATGGCCTTCCATAGACTTGGCCGGTCCGTTCCGGAACAAAGTTCCCGACAGCCATTCCGGGAAAATTCCTTGAATGTGAAGCGGTTCCCGTTCAAGTTCTTGTTTTAAATCGGTAAACAGCCATTTCGATCCGTTGCTCAACCTGGATCATCCTCTCCCACTGATTTTTAAACGTCATTCTAGTCTGCTGCATTGAATTATTCGACTGAAGCCTCAACATACCTTCGGTAGGTATTTCAAATTTAACCTACCTACCGAAGGTATGTCAATGGGTTTTGGAAAGTTTTTTACTACCCGCATTTGGATCGCTTCAAAAAAAAACGAGCTAACCAGGCGCAGGACTTTCGTAGGTAGGTTTGCGCTGGTTAGCTTCAGTTTTGCGGTCGTTCAATTTTTCGCTCACTTCACATTACTTAATAGGAATCGCTCTCGTGACCTTTGCGCTCCGCCTCTTGCACCGCTTCATGCGTGCCGGTCGCCCCTAGCGGGCCGTGATCCTTGCTGGCTCCATGCTGCTTGAGACCTTCGGCGACGCGGCGGCCGTAATTCGGATCGCATTTGGTCAAATGCTCGATCATTTTGTTCTGGATGACCGGTTTGCAGGAAGATAGACCGTTCACAAGGTTGCTGATCAGCTCGTCTTTTTCGAAATCGCTGAACGCCCGGTACGTTTCCCCCGCCTGCTTGTAATCGTTCGTCCGGTCGATGCTCTCGCGCACCAGCTTGCCTTCGACGTGAGGGGTATAATCGGCGCTCGATCGGGATGCTTCCTGCAGCCCATTTAACGAAGATGGCTCGTAATTCACGTGCGGGTTTTGGCCAGGAGCCAGGTCCACATGGTACGTCATCTGCCCGTCGCGCTGGTTGGTCGCCACCCGCTTTTTCGGCGCGTTGATCGGCAGCTGCAAGTAGTTCGCGCCCACGCGGTAACGTTGGGTGTCCGAATAAGATAACGTGCGGCCTTGGAGCATTTTGTCATCGGAAAAATCCAGCCCGTCCACGAGAACGCCGGTTCCGAACGCCGCTTGCTCGACCTCCGCAAAATAATTCTCCGGATTTTTGTTCAGCACCATCCGTCCGACCGGAAGCCACGGAATTTGTTCTTTCGGCCACAGCTTCGTATCGTCCAGCGGATCAAAATCCAGTTCCGGGTGTTCATCGTCGCTCAAAATCTGCACGAACAGCTCCCATTCCGGATAGTCGCCGCGCTCGATCGCTTCATACAAATCCTGCGTGGCATGGTTGAAGTTTTTCGCCTGAATCGCTTCGGCTTCCTTCTGGGTCAAATTTTTGATGCCCTGCTTCGGCTCCCAATGGTATTTGACGAGCACCGCTTCCCCCTTGTCATTCACCCATTTGTAGGTATTCACGCCGGAGCCCTGCATTTGCCGGTAATTCGCCGGGATTCCCCACGGGGAGTAGACAAACGTCACCATATGCATCGTTTCCGGCGAGTTCGAGCAAAAATCGAAAAAACGCTCGTTATCCTGAATGTTCGTCACCGGATCGGGTTTGAAGGCGTGGATCATATCGGGGAATTTGATGGCGTCTCGGATGAAAAAGATTTTCAAATTGTTGCCCACCAGATCCCAGTTCCCGTCTTCCGTATAAAATTTGACCGCAAACCCCCGCGGGTCGCGCAGCGTTTCCGGGGAATGCCCGCCGTGAATCACCGTGGAAAACCGGACAAAAACAGGGGTTCTTTTGCCTTCGCCCTGAAACAATTTGGCCCGGGTATATTTCGAAATCGGCTCGTCGCCTACTTTCCCGTAGGATTCGAAATACCCGTGCGCACCTGCGCCGCGGGCATGCACCACCCGTTCCGGCACGCGTTCCCGGTCGAAATGGGTGATTTTTTCGATGAATTGGTAATTTTCCAGCGTTGCAGGCCCGCGGTTGCCCACGGTCCGGATGCTTTGATTGTTGGTAACCGGATGGCCCTGACGCGTAGTCAACGTCATGTCGTCTTCTCCGGTGCCCATCCGCCGATCCAGCGCATCGCCCGCGCCCGTGACCGAAGTTCCGTGTTCTGATGGTTTTTGTTCGTTCGCCATTAGGTCGTCGCCCTCCATAAAAGCAAAATTTTGCCTTGTATACTCTCGTCTAAGGTAGATTTGCCCAAGGGATTTCTTTTTATACGGAAAGACCCAGGTTCACCAGGCAGCCTCCGGAATAACAACTTCCACGGCTCCGGAATGAACATGCATAAGCTAAAGGGTATTGACATGAATCCCGCAGCAGGGGTCGTCATGACGGACATCTATAGCCAGGGCAGCTTTTGCAATTATATTTTCGCCGATATTAACGGCATTCAAATCGAAGCCGCATAGGAGGTTAAAAATGCGTTTGAACCATTTGAATTCACTATTCTGTTGTACGGCCGAGCGGCCGGCGCTGAAAGCGGGGGAAGGCTGTCGCGGGATCGAGCAAGATGCCCGATATCGGCCTTCTTTTTGTTGGTTTTTGTTTTCCCAAGAAGATGGAATGTCTGATTTTTAACGAAAATGGACGGTTTTTTGCATGTGAATCCAGCCGTGAACGTCCTATCATGTGATTGTGATTCGCTTTTGCCAATTTTTGCATAGGGGGGATGCCCGGTCCGGAATACGTGACGTTTGGGTTTTGTTGATGCGCTCTGGAACCGCATTTTGTTTTGCAAACGCTTTCCATCGATATCGTGCTGTCGCAGACTCTACTAAGAAAGAGGGTATGACCGTAATATGCGAACTTTGTTTTTGAAGCGTCCTTTTTTGACGCTCCTAAGCACCGCCTTGATCCTCATCCCTATGCTTCCTTCGGGCGCCGGGCGCGCCCATGCGGAAGAACCAAGCCCGCAGCATGTGCCGGAAGCGACCGTCACCGATTCCGTCTACGGTCCCTCCTCCCCTTCCCCGCTTGCCGGCGATGGCGAGTGGCGCTTTGACTTCGGTCCCGGGGCTGTCGCGGACGGATACATACAAGTTCAGGCATCCACGGCTTACTCCGCAGAGCTGAAATACGGCTTTGCAGACCCGGCCAAAGTCACCGGCGCTGACAGAGGCATCCCCGATCCGGTCCGGACAGACTTTGTCATGCCGCAGGACACATCGTTTATGGTCGACCTGCCGAACGGAGATTACACGGTGTCGCTGATCGCCGGGGACGAAGCGGAACCGACCGACATCGCGATCAAAGCCGAACGGATGCAAAAGGTCCAGCCCGCCTCGAAGCCGGCCGGCCAATATTTGGAGATGGATTTTGACGTGGCACTGGTCGACGGCCAGCTGAATCTGGAGTTTTCCGGATCAGCCCCGAAAATCAACGCCCTCGTAATCCGCAAGTTGCCTGACCGGCAGCCGGGCGGCGTCCCAACCGCATACATCGCTAGCGATTCCACGGCTCAAACCTATGATCCGTATTGGGATCCTCAAGCGGGATGGGGGCAAATGATCGACCGTTATTTCACGGGGGATGTCCGCTTTGATAACCGGGCCATCGGCGGCCGCAGCTCCAAAACGTTTATTACCGAGGGGCGGCTTGACGAAATTTTGCGGAGCATCGTCCCCGGAGACTATTTGCTGATTCAATTCGGGCACAACGACGCGACGATCAGCCGCCCGGACCGTTACGCGTCTCCGGAGGATTACAAGGGGTATTTAAAAACCTACGTGCTTGGCACGAGGGAACGCGGCGCAACGCCGATCCTGATCACGCCGGTCGGCCGCAGGGATTTTAACGCCGATACGGGCAAATTCAACGTCAGCTTTCCGGAATACGTACAGGCGATGAAGGAAGTCGCGCAAGAGCTCGACGTCAAGCTGGTCGATCTCAGCTCGCTCAGCGTCGCCTATTACGATTCCATCGGTCCGGAGGCCGCTAAATCGGTGTTCCTGTTCGCCGACCCGGGCGTGTACCAGGCGTTCCCGAACGGCGTGACGGACAATACCCACTTTCAGAAATACGGCGCCATCCAAATCGCCCGGCTTGTTGCAGGGGGCGTGAAGGAGCTGGGTTTGCCTCTGTCCGGGTACGTCAAGGAGACCGACATGCCGGAAACCGTTCCCGCCAAACCGGAAGGGCTTACGGCCGGGAGCATCAGCAATGCCGGGGCAGTGCTCAAATGGAATCCGGTGGACGCGGCGGAAATGTATAAAGTCTACCGCAAACTCGCATCCGAGCCGGAAACGTCCTACGCCATGATCGGCACGACGACGGTTCCGACGATGACGATCGGAGGCATGGCGGAAGGCGCGGCATACACCGTCCGCGTAACGGCCGTCAACGGACGCGGCGAATCGCCGGCCTCGGACGAAGTGCGGATCGGGACGAAATCGGCCGAATACCGGTTTGATTTCGGACCTGTCGGCTCCCCGGTCGCTGAAGGTTATACCGAGGTCAACCGCAACGTTTTGTATACTCCGGAACGCGGATACGGATTGACTTCAAGCGCCGGCATGGCCGACCGCGACCGCGGCAGCGTGACGGATGCCCTCCGGAGGGATTTTGTCATTTATTTCGGCGGCAGCTACGAATTCAAAGTCGATCTCCCGAACGGCTCCTACGCCGTCAAAACCTATACCGGGGATTGGATCGGCTCGACGAAAACGAACGTGAACATCGAGGGCAAAGACTACGGAACGGTCTCCTCCGGGAAAGAAAACATCGCCGAAAAAGTGTTCAACCAAATCGCGGTGACCGACGGCCAGATGAATCTCGTTTTCAGCGGCCAAACCGCCCATTTGAACGGGTTGGAGATTACCCCGATCCTGCTTGCGCCCGCGTCGTTGAAGGCCGACGAAGTCGATCTGGCAAACGATCCGGTGACAGTAAAGCTGTCATGGCAGGCCTCGGAAGATGCAGCCAAATACCGCATTTACCGGCAGACGGAGGGTTCCGCGTCTCCCGCGCTGATCGGCGAAACGTCCGATACGGCCTTTGCCGACGCGACGGCCGATGTCGGGCAAACGTATGTTTACACAGTCACTTCCGTTGACGGCGCGGGCTTCGAATCGGTTCCGTCCGCCGGGCTAAAGGTCGCGACGATCGACCCGGGCGTGCCGACGGCAGCCCCGCCGAAAGGGCTGAAAGTCGAAGCCATTCATAAAAACGACGTCACGCTTGTCTGGACGAAAGCCGACGGCGCCCGGTTGTATAACGTATACCGCGCCGATCAAGAAAACGGGGAATATACGTTTGTCGGCCAGACCAAAACGAACGCCTACACGGACGCAACCGTGCTGACCACCATTCCTTATTATTATAAGGTGGCCTCGGTCAACGCGGGCGGCATCTCGCCGATGTCGGAACCGTTGAAGACCGAAGCGGTCACGACGCTCCATCGGGATATGGAATATCTGGACCGCGCCCCCGTTGCCGTGCGCACCGGTAAGGGCAATTACATCGGCTGGCGGATGCTTGGGCTGGATCCGGACGGCATCGCCTTTAACGTCTATCGGGACGGCGTGAAGCTGAACAAACAGCCGATCAAAGACCGCACGAATATGATCGATGCCAAAGGCAAAGCGGACTCGGTTTACAAGCTGACGACGGTCATCCAAGGCAAGGAACAGGCTGCGAGTGCCGAATTCGGCGTATGGCAGCAGCAATACCTTTCGGTTCCGCTGCAAAAGCCGGCCGACGCTTATACGAAAGACGGCCAGCCTTACACGTATGCGGCCGGCGACGCCAGCGTCGGCGACCTCGACGGGGACGGCGCCTACGAAATCGTAATGTTGTGGTCGCCGTCCAATGCGAAGGACAATTCGCAGAGCGGTTATACCGGCATCGTTTACATGGACGCATATAAGCTGGACGGCACGCGGCTGTGGAGAATCAATCTCGGGCCAAACATCCGCGCGGGAGCGCATTATTCCCCGTTTCTCGTCTATGATCTGGACGGCGATGGAAAAGCCGAAGTGGCGCTGAAAACTGCCGACGGCACGGTGGACGGCCAAGGCAAGGTCATCGGAGATCCGAAAGCGGATCACCGGAACAGCTCCGGATACGTGCTGCTCGGCGACGAATTCCTCACGGTGTTTGAAGGGCCGACGGGCAAAGCGCTTTCGACGATCCCGTACGATCCGCCCCGGGGAGACGTCGGGTCTTGGGGCGACGCATACGGAAACCGCGTCGACCGCTTCTTGGCCGGCGTCGCCTATTTGGACGGCGAGCATCCAAGCATCATTTTCAGCCGCGGTTATTATACGCGCACCGTCCTGGCCGCCTACCGCTTCCAGGACGGCAAACTGACGCAGCAATGGCGGTTCGACACGAACGACAAAGGCTACGAAAGCTATGTCGGGCAAGGCAATCATAATCTGTCGATCGGAGACGTCGACCAAGACGGCAAGGATGAGGTGCTCTTCGGCGCCCTTGCAATCGACGATAACGGGAAACCGCTGTACAGCACCCAGCTTGGACATGGCGACGCGATGCACTTCGGCGATCTCGATCCGGAGCGTCCGGGACTTGAAGTGTTCGGCGTACATGAACATAAAGACGCGACGTACGGGATGGAAATGCATGATGCCGCTACCGGAGAAATCCTTTGGGGCGTGTATACCGGCATGGATACAGGCCGGGGTCTGACAGCGGATATCGATCCCCATTATCCGGGCGAGGAAGCTTGGGCTTCCACCATCACGAAAGAACAGCATGTTCCGATTTCGGGGCTCTACAGCGCCAAAGGAGAACTCATCGGCGAAACCCTTCCTTCTTCCACGAATTTCGCGATCTGGTGGGACGGGGACCTGCTGCGCGAGCTGCTGAACCATCAATGGAATAGCGAGCTCGGGGCCGGTCCGGGAACGATCGACAAATGGGATTACGAAAACAAAAAAACGGTCAATCTCCTGACGGCGGACGGCACGCTCTCCAACAATTTCACGAAAGGCAATCCGATGATCCAGGCCGACCTGTTCGGCGATTGGCGCGAAGAAGCCGTTTGGCGCTCCGCCGACAGCACCGAGCTTCGAATCTACACGACGGTCGATCCGACGGAACACCGTCTGAGCACGTTGATGCACGATCCGGTGTACCGGCTTGGCGTGGCCTGGCAGAACGTCGGCTACAACCAGCCGCCCCATCCAAGCTTTTACCTCGGAGCGGGCATGAAGGAGCCTGCGGCGCCGCTGATTCGCTACGTCGGCGGGCCGGAAGATCCTGCGAAGGCGGAAGGCGTGCCCGGCAAGCCGGTCCTGTCCGACGATAACGGTCATGATACCGGCCTTCTGGACGGCGACTACACGATCGTCATGAATATGTGGTGGGGCAACAACGGCACGGAATATAAGCTGTACGAAAACGGAAAGCTGATCGATTCGCAAAAGCTGAAGGACGATTCCCCTGCCGCCCAGGCGGCGTCAACGCCGGTTTCGGGACGTGCGGACGGCATCTACCAATATACCTGCGAGCTCACGAACGCCTTCGGAACGACCGTTTGCGAACCGCATACGGTAACCGTCAAGCATGCCGCCCCGGGCAAGCCGGTGCTGTCGGATGACAATTGGGACGGCGACGGCAGCTATCAGCTGACGATGAATCTTTGGTGGGGAACCAACGGGAACGTTTACCGCCTATACGAAAACGGCGTCCTCATCGACACCCAGACGCTGACGTTCGCCACGCCGCGAGCGCAGACCGCCGTCACCAGGGTCGAAGGGCGGACTCCGGGCGTGTACGAATACCAAGTCGAGCTGGAAAACGGCAGCGGAGTCACCAAGAGCGATATTCTAAAAGTGACTGTCAAATAGAAGGTGAAGCGGTTTTTCATAAAACAAGAGACTCGATCAAAAAACAGGGCTGCAGCCGGATGTCCGGCTGCAGCCTCTTTTAAATCATTTATTGTTTTTTTGGAGGTTGTATCATCATAAATGGCAGCTTTTCAACTCCGACCATCCTTGCATATGTAAACAATTGGCCTTTATGGTGGATTTCGTGGTCCTTTGCTGTTTCCAGCCATAATCTTCCGGTACCGATATAACCGTTAAACTCGAGTTCTTTTTCCAACTGTTCATCCTGGATCGAATTCAAATCTCTACGGGTCACTTCCGTCAATTCCCGGACGATGTTTCCGATTTCTTCCATCGTTTCGCATGGATTGATTTTTGCCGGCGGAGTAAACGTGCCGTTTTTGACCGTTTTTACGAACATGTCCGTTGCAGTGACGATATGTATGATTAAAGAACCCATTGATATGGCATTCTCCCAAGGTTTAAAGCCGATGTGTTCATCGGGAACCAATGCAACCATTTCTTGAAGCACCAAACGATGCCGGAGCCATTCCTCAATATACTTCTCTACCCATGTCATGATCCATTTGCCTCCCTACATTTCGTTGTTGCAACTCGGTCATTGCATATCTCTTTTTCGACGCTGCCTCCCGTAATCCTTGCGGTCTCTCCGCAATACGGCGACAACCCGCCATCATGTACGTACGAACTTTGCGGGCTTGTAGACGCCGCGTGAAATCAAATAAGCCTTGGCCGCTCCATCCTCTTGGAATCGATTCCTTGGGGCATGGCAACGGCTAAGGCTTGATGAGTTGTATGTTTTCTGGGGGAATTTCAGTCCGGGCTTCTTATTTCAAAATGTTCTTGAACGCTTCGGTCTGCTGCTTGATGCCCACCTCCGTCGCAAAACGTTCGATGCTCGACGCTCCGAAAAAGCCCTCGACGCCTTTTGTCCGGGACAGCACGTATTCCGCGTCTTCCGGTTCGGCAATCGGGCCGCCATGGCACAGGACCATGATGTCCGGATTAACCGCCTTGCCCGCGTCGCAAATCGCCTGGATTTTTTCAACGCAATCGTCCAAAGTAAGCGCCGTTTTCGCGCCGATGGTTCCTTTCGTCGTCAATCCCATATGCGCAACCAAAATATCCGCTCCGGCTTCGGCCATTTTTTTCGCTTGTTCCTCGTCAAACACGTATGGCGTGGTCAGCAGATCCAGTTCATGCGCTTTGCGGATCATGTCGACCTCCAGGTCGTACCCCATACCGGTTTCCTCAAGGTTGGCCCGGAACACGCCGTCGATCAGACCGACCGTCGGGAAGTTTTGTACGCCTGCAAAACCTTGTTCTTTCAGCTGTTTCAAGAAAATATCCATGATCCGGAACGGATCGGTTCCGCAGACGCCCGCCAGCACCGGCGTTTCTTTGACGACCGGCAGCACTTCATTCCCCATGTCCACGACGATTTGGTTCGCATCCCCGTAAGCCATCAGTCCGGCAAGCGAACCCCGTCCCGCCATGCGGTACCGGCCGGAGTTATAAATGATGATGAGATCCACGCCGCCGGCTTCGGCGCTTTTCGCCGAAATGCCCGTTCCCGCTCCTGCGCCCAACAGCACGTTGCCTGCAGCAACCTCCGCTTTTAATTTTTTCAAAATTTCAGTTCTGGTTTTCATCGTATGTTTCCTCCTCCATATCGCGTTTGTTTCAGGTGGTTGTCCGGTTCGCTTTTTTCATCAGTTCGATCAATTTCTTCGCCGCCGCCACGGCAAAAGCTTTGTCGTTGATGTCGGTGTCGAGCTCGATCAGCTCTACCGTTTGGCGGTCAATCCGCTGTCTTAACGTGTCAAACAGCATTTCGTCCTCTTGCGTTCCATGGAACGGCTGCCCTTCCACGTCAAGCATGGACACGCCCTTCAGCGGAAGCATGAGCGCCGTCGGCCCCTGCGCCCGGTTTAATTTCTCCGCGATCACTTCGCCAAGCTTCCGGTTTTCCTCCACGGTCGTCCGCATTAAGGTTACCGATGGATTATGTTTGTACAAATTGCGGTTTTTGAACGCAGCCGGCACGGTATCGTACGGCCCGAAGTTGACCATGTCGAGCGCGCCCGTCGATACGACCTGGGGCACTTGGCAGCGGCCTGCCGCCTCAAGGCGATGCGGTCCTGCGGCAAGCACCCCGCCGACAAGCTCGTCGCACCATTCGGTCGTGGTCAGGTCCAGGACGCCGTCGACGAAGCCGCCTTCGATCAGGCTTTCCATCGTTTTGCCGCCGGTACCTGTCGCGTGGAAAACAAGCACCTCATAGCCCTGCTGCTCCAAATATTCTCTGGCATAATTAACGCACGGGGTCGTCACCCCGAACATCGTCGCTGCGACCAGCTGCTTTTTATCCCGCGGCGGAGCCGATTCGAACTGCACCATGCCCGCGATGGCATGCGCCGCGTTCGCAAAGATCGTGGTCGAAAAAGAGTTCAGCCCGGACACGTCCACGATCGACGGAAACATGACGATGTCGCTGGTGCCCACATACGGTTCGGTATGGCCGGAGGCGACGGTCGAAACCATCAGCTTCGGAACGCCGATCGGCAACCCCCTCATGCCTGCGGTAACGATGGACGTGCCGCCGGTGCCGCCGGTGCCGCCGAACGACAGGATGCCGTCGAACTTCCCTTCCGCATAAAGCTGCGGAACGATCCGTTCCATTCCCCTGGCAAGCGTCTCCGTCCCGGCGGACCGGTCCTTCCTTGCGGCAATCTCCCGGATGTCCGCTCCAGCCGCCTGCGCCACTTCAATGTTGGACACGTCGGGCGTAAACATCGGCTCGAATACGCCGCAGTGGATCGTAAACGTGGTTAAGCCAAGGTTTTCAATGACCGATTTCACGTACAAAAACTCTTCGCCTTTCGAATCGAACGTTCCGGCAATCGCAATCGTTTTCATGAAAACAACCTCCTTCACTTGAGCCTCAGGCGGCTACCCGGATCGGGCAGCCGTTCATGCCCTTACAAGTTAAGGATACAGCGCTTTCATCAAAAAAGGATCGTATTCATGTACGATCTTTATGTATATTTGTCTTATGTTTGTCGGCGGTAGGCTTGAGGAGTCATGCCCGTATATTTTTTGAACGTTTTGCTGAAATGGACGTAGTCCGGATATCCTACCGTTTCGGCGATCCGCGAAAGCGGCAGCCTGGTATGCTTGATCACTTCCTGCGCCTTATGGATGCGGTATTTCGCGATGTATTCCGGAAAGCTGCAGCCGACCTCCTTATTGAACAAAGCGCTCAAATGGGTCCGCGATACATGAATCCGTTCCGCCAGCTCGGTGAGCGAAATATTGTTCATGTAATGCTCCGCGACGTATTCTTTGACAAAAGCGACATAGTCGTACGGTTCGCCCGCATGCGACAGCCTGTCCATCAGCTGCTTGTCCTGCTCCAGCTGCCCGGTCAGCTTAAAGCGGTGCGTCGTTTCCACGATCGCTTCTTCCGTCGGAATCCGCTCGAAGCTGGACCCGCCGACATACCCCATTGCCGACGTATTGTCGTACATATATTGCACATCGATGGGAGCATGAACGGGACCGCCGTAGACGAGCTTGACCGGCCGCTTTCCCGAAGCGTCGCAAACGGCGAAAATTTGCCGGGCGAGCTCGGCCCCCTTTTCCAGGGACAGCACTCTTTTCGTGCCCATCCTCCCGCCTCCGGTGACGCCCAAATGAGCGCAGATGCAATCGGCGCCAGCCTTCAGCATCAGCGATGCCTGCTCCGCGTCAAAAACGAAAGCCATCGTAAAAAGCCCCAGCTCGTGCGCCAGCCTGACGGCTTCCACCTCCTGCAGATACGTCATGCCCTCTTCCTCCAGCGCTTCGCGGAACTTCCCGTCGATCAAGCCCACGGTCGGGTAGTTGATGATGCCCGCAAAGCCGCTCTCCTTAATCCGTTTCAAAAAAGCTTCCGTTTCCATCGTCGGGTCCGTCGCGCACAGGCCGAAAATGACCGGCGTTTCTCCCACTACGGATAAAATTTCCCGCGACCCGAATTCCATGACCATGTCGTTGCTGCTTGCAAAAGGCAAAAAGCCGGCGACGGAGCCGAGCCCCATCTGTCTGAAACGCCCCGAATTCAGCGCCAAAATGAGATCCGCTCCGCCTTTGACGGCGTATTTGGCCGAGATGCCTGCCCCTGCCGCCACGCCGATGATATGCTCATCCGCCTGTATTTGCTTGTATAACCGCTGCAATATTTCCTCTCTTTGTGCCGCCAATTCCAAATCCCCTTCGTTCGCATCGCCCGCCGGCCTTGTTTTTTTTCCTGCGGTGTCTTATCTATATATTATAAGGGAATGTTCGGATTATAGGTAATTCAGCCATGGCTCAAGTTCGTTTTTCAGCTGCTCGGAAATCGGCATCAGCGGCAGCCGGAGGCGATCCGTGGCGATTTGGCCCAAGCTCGCCAACAACCACTTGAGCGGAGCGGGGTTCGGTTCCCGGAAAAGGCCTTGGACCAAAGGAATCAGGGCGTCAAAGGTTTGTTTGGCCGCAAGGATCTCCCCCTTTTGAACCAGGTTATATACCTCGATGAAACGCTGCGTGTTTACGTTCGCGGAGGCCAATATTCCCCCGCCTGCCCCGAGTGCCAATTTGGCGAAATAATGCAGGTCGTCCCCGCAAAGGACCGGACCGGCGTTATGCCTCGTCAGTTCCCCGATCAGCTCCAGGCTGTCGGAACTGTCCTTGATGCCGATGACCCCGTCCAATTCCATGATGGCTCTGGCCGTATCCATGCTGAGGCGGATCCCCGTACGGGAAGGAATTTCATAGGCAATGACCGGCACCCCGACCCGGGCCACGGTCCGAAAATGCTCCAGGATCCCTTCCTGCGACGGTTTGCTGTAATAAGGAACGACAACGAGTACCGCATCGGCGCCCATGTTCGCCGCGCTTTCGGTTCGTTCGACGGTCGATGCCGTATCGTTGGTTCCGGTTCCGATGACGACGGGCACCGCCCTTTTTTTATTTTTCAAAAGCGACTGCGTCGCTTCCGTCAGCTGCCGCACCTCTTCCCACCGGACCGTCGGGGCTTCCCCCGTCGTTCCGTCCACGATCAGTCCTGCAATATCCTGCTCTGCCAGCTGCCCGGCATAGTTTTGGTAAGAAGCCAAATCGAGCTCCCCGCCTTGCGTAAACGGCGTAACGACGGGCACGAAAACGCCCCGCAAATCTTCTCTTTTCAACATCAGGATGACCTCCTATCGGTTTGTGCATCCAATTTACCATAGGAATTGCCATCGGTGTTATCTATAATAATCGATGAGTATTATCAATATTATTGATGGAGTTGAAACGGATGGATCTCACTTACCTGAACACGTTTCGCGAGGTCGCCCTCCGCCAAAGCTTTACCCGGGCGGCCGAGGAACTTGGATACGCGCAGTCCAGCGTCACGACGCAAATCCAAAAACTGGAAAAAGCCTACGGCGTCCAGCTTTTCGAGCGCTTCGGCAAAGGGTTGCGCCTCACTTCCGCGGGAGAAGAACTGCTGCGGTTCACGGTCCAAATGCTGGATCTCCACCAACAATCCAAAGAAAAGCTGGGCAATCAAAGCGGGGGCACCCTCTCCATCGGCACCATCGATTCGCTGGCCGCCTATTTCCTCCCCCCTTTCCTGCAGGAAGTCCGGGTGCGCTACGAAGGGCTGTCCGTCCGGCTGCAGACCGGCCGCGAGACGCATATTCTCAAGCAAGTCAAAGAAGGCGAACTGGATCTCGGCCTGATCCTGGACGGCGAGCCTTCCGATCCGTCATTGGCATGGCAAACGATCCGCGACGAACCCCTCTTGCTGCTGGCAAGCCCGGGGCATCCCCTTTGTAGGATGAAGCAAATCGAGTTGGAGCATGTGGCGGGCGCCGAGTGGATCATGCCCGAGGAGAGCTGCAATTACCGGATCATGCTCGAAAACATTTTAAAGAAAAACGGCATCCCCTATGCGATCGGCCTTGAACTCGGCAATCCTGAGTCCATCAAACGGTGCGTGATGAGCGGCTCAGGCATATCGCTCCTGCCGAGGATGGCTGCCGCAGCCGAAATCGGCCGCGGGGAACTGGTCAGCCTCCCGTTTGCGCATCCCGATCTCCGGTTAACTTTGCTGCTGGCCTTGCATCCCAAAAAGTGGATTTCGACCCCGCTTCGCGGTTTCATCGAACGGATCGGGAATGCGGTTAATTAAAAACAGGCCGGGGTTTTCATGCCCGGCCTGCCGATTTTGATTCCATGGATGCCTTATGCGCAGGTTTGCCCGCTTTTTTGCATCCGGGTGTTCGGTTCGCGTTCCTTCAGGAGATACGGCACAAGGGACAAGAGCCCGAGAATCGCCAATACGACCCCTACCCAGAGCGGAGAAGACAGGCCGAAACCTTGGTCAATGGCGAGCCCGCCGAACGTCGATCCGACCACGATGCCGAAGTTGACGATGGAAACGTGGACCGTGCTCACCAGGGAGCCGCTGTTGGACGTCCGCGATACCCGCGTCACCATGGCAGGGTTCATGGGCACTCCGGCAAGGCCGATGACGATCACGGCTGTCATCGCGACGGCCGGATTGCCCGCAAACAAGCCGAAGATGATCAGCGCCGCGGCAAGGACCGTAAGTCCGATCGTCAGGATCGGCATCATGAAGCGGTCAGCAAGCCGCCCCGTGATCAGGTTGCCGACCACCGTCGCCACGCCATAAATGCCGAGAAGAAGCGGAACGAGCTTCGCATCGAAACCGGTCACGTCGGTCAGGATCGGCGAAAAATAACTGAAAGCGGCAAAAGTGGCGCCGATAATCAGCATGCTCGTCAAATAAGCGGCCCACAGGTGCCGGTTTTTAAAGGCGGCCATTTCGCCGCGGAGGCTCACTGACCCGACCGCAGGCGATGCCGGAATGAGACGCTGCGCCATGATTCCGGACAGCAATACGAGTATGGCGACCGCCCAGAAGCTGGAGCGCCAGCCGAAATATTGATCGAACAGCATTGCGATCGGCAGGCCCACGGCCGTGGCGACCATCAATCCGCCGAGCACGATCGAAGCCGCGCGGCCGCTGGATTCCGGCCGGACAAGCGTCAAAGCAATTTCGATGGCAACCCCGAAGCAGGCCGAAGAGGCAATGCCCGTGATGATCCTTGCCGCCATCATCAGCTCATAGTTCGGAGCCAATGCACCCAAGGTCTGGCCGGCAAGAAAAATGAACGCCAAGCTCATGAAGGCGGTTTTTCGCGGAAGCTTGAGAAGCCCGATCGTCAGCAGCGGTCCCCCGACGATCATCCCGGCGGCATAAGCGGAAATCAGATAACCGATCGCCGCGATCGATACCCCGAAATCCGAAGCAAGCGAGGGCATAATCCCCGCGACCATAAATTCGGACGTCGTCATGGAAAAAATCATCAGTCCCAGTACGTAAATAGCCAATGGCATAAACATCACTCCCGGATTTTCAATATTGTAATGAACAGTACAAAACTAAGGCTAAAAAAGCGTCCCTTCGTTCAAAAGGGATGTTCTGCAAAATTCAGAAGACACTTTTGTACATCCCAGTACAAAATCAATCGAAAAAAGGTTCCTCGGGCAGCAGCCTATCCGCCTCTTGCCCGCTCCATCGCAGCCGCGGCCGGCGTTCGCGCTTCCCAAACCCGGAAAGCGCATGCCGTGCCTAAACTAGCGACGATAACGTTCCTTCAATGATGCGTTCCGCCAAGCTTCGGTTCAACGTCGCGGGATAAATGACGCCAAGACCGTATAGGCTGCTGAGAAACATGTCAGCCAGTTCGGAAGCTTTATGGTTCTGCGTAATTTCCCCCGCCTCCTGACCTTGGATGATCGCTTTTTCGATCGCGTTCTCCAGCAGGTCGACGTGTTTTTTGAAAATGCGTTCGACGGCCGGATCGGTTTTGGCCCGCTCCGCAGCGGCATTAATCAAAAGGCATCCCCTGTTGTTGGCCCTGGAATCGCCCCGAATTTGCCACTCCAATAATGCCCTCAAGCGATCTTTTACCGGAACCTCCCTCTCCAGAATTTCCATCTGCTCCTGGATTCCCAGCTCATGATATCTCCGAAGGGCCTGTTCATACAGCTCGTGTTTGCTGCCGAATGCATTGTACAGGCTTCCCCGGCCGAGGCCGGTTTTATTGCACAGCGCTTCGGTCGAGCATGCTTCATAGCCGTTGTCCCAGAACACTTCCATCGCGGCGTCGATCACGGCGTTATCCTTAAACTCGCGCGGTCTTCCGCTTTTGCTCATCTGGCCTAAACTCCTTTCGGAAAATATTGGTGGTATTAGCATACTTATTTTGTACTGATCTGTCAAATATTATTGAGGTGTCCCTCCGGTTTGATTCCCCCCAAACGCAAAACAGGCCCGTGCGAAACATCCTCGCACAGGCCCTCAAAACGGTTGTTATTACAGCGTCAATCCGCCATCGACCGGAACGATCGAGCCGGTCATGTAGCTGTTTTTCGGCGAAGCGAGGAACGTAACTACTTCCGCCAGCTCCTCCGGTTTGGCGTAACGTCCGATTCGCATGTTCGGCAGTTCCTCAGGAACGTATCCGGATTCCTGCATCATGGACGGAACGGCTTGGGTCAAGGACGTATCCACGCCGCCGGGGCAGATCGCGTTTACGCGGATTCCTTTTTTCACGTATTCAAGCGCCGCGGATTTCGTAAGCGCAACGACGGCATGTTTGCTTGCCGAATACACCGCAAGGCTGTGCTCGCTCCGCAGTCCCGCGGTCGAAGCGGTGTTGATGATGACGCCGTGTCCCTGCTTTTCCATCACTTTCAGCATATATTTCATGCCGAGGAAAACCCCTTTGACATTGACGGAGAAAATCCGGTCAAACTCGGAGTCCTCGATATCCGCAAACAAGGAGAATTTTTGCAGGACGCCGGCATTGTTAAAAAAGACGTCGACGCGTCCGTAGGTTTCCACGGCTTTGTTCACATAGTTTTGGACGTCCTCGCTGTTTGCGACGTTAGCCTGCACGAAGATGCCTTCTCCGCCTTGCTCTTTCACGAGCTTCAACGTTTCTTCGCCCGTTTCCCGGTTAAAGTCGACAAGCACGACCTTGGCGCCGCCTGCTGCAAATTTCAAACTTGTCGCGCGGCCTATTCCGCTTCCCGCACCGGTAATGACAACAACTTGATGGTTTTCAGACATAAGGATCGACTCCTTTAGGATTTAGAATATAGAATAAAATCAAGTAATGATAGTTAAAGTATCTACGTGATAGTGTCACTATCATTACACCGATCATTATACGCCTGTCGCAGGCGAATGACAACCGTTTCATCCTGCAGGCGGCGCGGACTTTTCCCGCTTGATCCGGTTGACAGCCCTCCGGCCATTTGTTATGATCACGAAACAAAAAAACGAACCGTTTGGAAGGAACGTGGACAATTTGAATTCAAAAACCAGATGGGACCGGGAACGTACGGAAGCCAAGCAGCAGCGGGTAGCGCTCATGCTGGAAGCAGCCCAAAAGGTGTTCAACCGGAAAGGCCTCGACAAAGCGACGATGCAGGATGTCGCAACGGAAGCCCATATGGGGGTCGCGACGGTGTTCCGTCACTTTCCGAAAAAAGACAAACTGATCGTCGCCGTTGCAATCAAAATCATCGAATCGCAGACCGAAACGTTCGAGGAAATCCTCCGTCGGCCCGGCACTTGCTATGAGCGCCTGGAGCAAATGCTCGACGTATTCATCGGGTTTATCGGCGAAGAACATAGCGAAAACACCAAATTGATTGAAGCGTTCGAAAGCTACGCCGCCCAATCCCGCGAGCCGCTCGAGGATTTGCCTGCGTACCACGCCGCCGTCGGCCGCATTCAAACGTCGTTGTCCCAAATTCTAAAAGACGGCGTCAACGACGGTTCCCTCCGGGCCGATGTGCCTTTGGAGGAGACGATTGCGACCGTTACGAACGCGTTTGGCCAGTTTGCCAAAAAATTGTCGCTGCAGAGCAGCATTCCGATGCTCGAATCGAATATCGAACCGGTAAAGCAGCTCGAAATCCTGAAAGCCATGATTCTCGATTATTTAAAAGCGACTTAAACGCAACGCGTTGCGATAAAATAAAAAAGAGCTTCAGACGAAGTCTGAAGCTCTTTTTTGCCGTTTTCCCCCGTTGACCGGGCCGATAAACATCAAACGCACGGAACGAATAGCGTGAGCGCCCCTTTTCATGCGTTGTCATGCTTTTGCTTTCGGTTCATGATTTGCGCATCTCAAAAAATTGGCATTCCCCGCGGGAATGGTATGTCACGTCGCTGACATCCGACTGGGTAATGACGGTGCTTTCGGTAAATCGGATGATGTACGTCAAGGAGTCGATCAAATGGTCGTCGCGGAATACGCGGATCGGCAGCCTCTTTTCTTCGGCCTCCCGAAAATCCGCTTCCGTCAACAGCTCGCGGACTGTCGCCATAACACGGCAGCCTCCTTTTTTTATGTTTTGGGTCAAGGCATCCGGGTTTCAGTGGGTTATCGATCCTGCAGGGGCTGCGGTTCTATCGCGTGAATTCCCGCTTTGGCGGCAGCTTGTCCCTCCGGGGTCCAATCCGGTAGAATGTAGCCTAAAAGAATATCAGTCCAGCTTGCCCGGCAATGCCAGGATCGTCCCGTAAGTGATTGTAACATACTTTAAAGGAGCGAAAAACGATGGAACCGAAAGTAACGCCGTTTTTAATGTTTGAAGGGCAGGCCGAAGAGGCGATGAATTTTTACGTCTCGGTATTCAGCCCGGCCGAAGTCCTGCGCGTGACGCGTTACGGGCCCAACGAATCGGGAACGGAAGGGTCGGTCATGCAGGCAGCCTTTTCCGTTAAAGGACAAACCATCCTGTGCATCGACAGCAGCGTCCATCACGCCTTTACGTTTACGCCCGCGATTTCGCTGTTCGTCGACTGCGAGTCCGAAGAGGAAATCGTCGAAACCTTCGCCAAGCTATCCGAGGGCGGTGCCGTCCTGATGGCGCTTGCGGCCTATCCGTTTGCCAAAAAATTCGCTTGGGTTCAGGACCGTTTCGGGGTGTCTTGGCAATTGAGCTTAAATTAAGGGGACCTCGTACGCGGAAGCTGGCAGCCCGGAAAAAGAAACGGTTGACCGTTCATCAACGGCCAACCGTTTTTTTGCAATCCCGGCCTGGAATCGCTTTCGGACATTTTGGATTACATATCTAACTTTAATCTCACATGGAAATTACAGATATAATCATTTTTTTCATTTTCTTAGTATTTATAATTTCCAGCCTGATCGCCAAGATGGATCACATCACATTCAAACGAAAAAAAAACCGGCCGTTTCCTCTCCAAGGAACGGTCGGTCTTGCTTGTGTAGACCGGGTTGCCTAGCTCGCCTTCCCGCCTGGCCGTTTTCCGCGGAACTTGGCAAAGGACCAAACGATTAACAGCAGCAGAACGGCAAGACAAATCCCGATGCTTAAACGGTTTTGCCGGTCCACCACAAAAAATACGGCGATGACCGCCAAACATAACGCGGCGATTCCGGTAACATACGGGTATCCCCACACCTTAAACGACGGTTTCACCGGATACCTTTTGCGCAGCTTCATTTGCGACAACGCTATGCAAATCCATACCAGCAATACGACGAATCCCGGCACGGCCATGAGCACCCTGAACAGCTGATCCTGCGCGAAAAAGCCAAGCATGGCGCCCGCAAGCAGGATGACCGCGCATAACAGCAGCGTGTTGACCGGACTTCCCTTGCGGTTCGTTTTGGACAACGCCTTCGGCGCCTCCCCGGCCGCAGCCATCGAATACAGCATCCGCGACGCGCCGTAAATGCCGGAGTTCGCAGCCGACAGCACCGCCGTGACCAGAATGAAATTCATTATGTGAGCCGCGCCCGCAAGCCCCGTCGCCGACAGCACCTGCACGAACGGGCTGCTTTCCTGCCCGACTTCGTTCCACGGAATCATGCCGCAAATGACGAGGATCGGCAGCGTAAAAAACAAAATGATCCTTAAAATGAAATTGCCGACGACCTTGGGCAAAATGCGCTCGGCGTTTTCCGTCTCGGTGAGCGTCAAGCCGATCAGCTCGGAGCCGCCGTAGGAGAACATGACGACCAGCATCGCCGAGAAAACGGATGTCCAGCCCCCGGGGAAAAAGCCGCCGGCACCGGAAAAATTGCTCAAATACGGCGTATTGCCGCTTGGAATGATTCCGAAAATGAGGCAAGTGCCCAGCACGATAAATACGATGATCATGGCGATTTTGATGCCCGCCAGCCAAAATTCGAATTCCCCGAGCGTCCCTACGCTCAGCAAATTGATCAGGATAATCAATGCCGCGGAAGCCAGGCTCAGCACCCATAACGGCACCCCCGGCAGCCAATACTGCAAGAAACTGCCCGCGGCAATGATTTCGATGACGCATACCGAAAGCCACATAAAGCAGTACATCCATCCCAAAATGAAGGACACCTTTTCGCCGAATGCTTCCCTCACGAAATCCTTCATATTCCTGCCCTTGTATACCGTGGCCATTTCGGCCATCGCCGCCATCACAACCAGCAGCAGCAGCCCGGCAAACACGTACGTGACGATGACGCCCGGTCCCGCCAGCCCGATCGTTTCCGCGCTGCCTTTAAAAATGCCTGTTCCGATGACGCCGCCCATAGCCATAAAACTGATATGTCTAGGCTTTAGTTTTTTCTGCAACGATCCTTCAGGTTGTCCCATCCATATCCTCCTGATGCACTCATACATGAATGACGATGAATTTAATTAAACGTATAGTCCAGTATAAACGATTTTGCGTTTTTGTGAAATTAAAGCATTTTAAAGATGGCTGCAGGAAAATTTAAACTTAATTTAATCGAGAAGAAGGCCCGATTATGTTATGATCATTACCGGCTGTCTTTCCACGGCGGCCTTGATTAAACATTGGCGGTGATCGTGTGCTTCAATCCTATCTGTTTCCCATTTCTTACGCCTTTATGTCTTTTCCGTTTGCGGCGTTGTTGTTCACGCTTCCGTTCCTAATCGTGCAATACCGCAAATACGGTTATATCAATAAAGTACGGGCGTTTGTATTGTACCTGTTTTTGCTTTACTTAATGAATGCGTTTTTTCTTGTGATCCTTCCGCTGCCGTCGTCGCGGCATAACCCCGCGCTGGCGTCGGGAGCCATGCAGCTAGTGCCGCTGAACTTCATTTTCGATATTCTAAAAGAGACTTCGGTCATCGGATCGGCTCCCTCCACTTACTGGCATTTGCTGAAGGAACGGGCGTTCCTGCAGGTCGTCTTCAACATCATTCTGACGGTGCCATTCGGGATGGTGCTCCGTTATTACTTCCGTACGGGCTGGATCCGGTCCATCCTGTTTTCGTTCCTGCTCTCACTCTTTTTCGAGGTGACCCAGCTGACGGGCATTTACGGAATATATGACCATGCATACCGCGTATTCGACGTCGATGATCTCATCATGAACACTCTTGGAGGCATTTGCGGGTATGTGGCGGCCGAATGGTTGTCCGGGCTCCTGCCAAGGATCGAAAAACTCGATGAAAACGTGGATTTATCCGCCAAAAGAGTCACATACACCCGCCGTGCCGTCGCGTTTTTGATCGATTCGGTCATCTGGCCGATATTGATGGCGATCTGTTTCGTTCTTCATGTCAAGGCGGCGTTTTGGGTGGCCACGGGGATTTATTTCATTCTGGTTCCATGGCTGACGCATGGGGTGACTCCGGGAAAATGGCTGGTCCGCATCAAGCTGACGAACATGGGAGAACCCATTACGCTCGCGGCGCTCCTCAAACGTTACGGTCTGCTTTACTGGGTATTTTTCGGGCTTAACCGCCTGTTGGCGGGATCGCTCGACAATGTGCCGGACGTCGGCCGGCTCATCCTCGGCATGGTCGTCTTCCTCATGGACGCCTGGTTTTTTATCCATGTCCTCATCCGCCTGTTTCGAAAAGATCCCCAACTTTTTTACGAGAAACTCAGCAAGACGAAACATGTCATCCTGTGGAACAAACCTGCGGTAACGGTCAAAGAAGAAAAAGAGTCCGATTAACGGGCTCTTTTTCCGTATTCATTCGTATCTCAGCGCTTCGATCGGGTCCAGCTTGGCCGCTTTTCTTGCCGGGAACACCCCGAAGACCATGCCGATGCAGCCCGAAAAAATGACCGCCAGCAGCACGGAGTTAAGCGATACCGCGGTTTGGATGCTCATGAAATGGCCGACCAGCTTGGAACCGCCGAAGCCGAGCAAAACGCCGGCGATGCCGCCGAGAACGGCAAGCGTGACGGATTCGACGAGAAACTGGGACAAAATCGCGCCTTCCCGCGCCCCGATCGCTTTGCGGGTTCCGATCTCCCGGGTACGCTCCGTAACGGACACCAGCATGATGTTCATGATGCCGATCCCGCCGACAAGCAGCGAGATGGCCGCGATGCCGCCCAGAAACAGCGTCAGCGTCTTCGTCACGCTTTCGGCCGAGGACAAGACGTCTTCCTGGCTCTGAACCTTAAAGTCATCTTCCGCGCTTCCCAGCTTATGGCTCTGGCGCATCGTGTATTCGATCAGCGCGATCGTGCTTTGCATCGCATCCGGAGATTTGGCTTCCACCAAAATTTGACGAAGGCCGTTTCTGGAACTGCCGGACATGAAGCGGGACTGCACGGTCGAAATCGGCGCGATGGCCGTATCGTCCTGGTCTAAGGAGCCGGACGAACCTTTCGTTTTCAGCACGCCGATGACGCGAAACGGGACGTTGTTGATGTTGACGATGCTGCCGATCGCGTCAAAACCCGCCTTTCCGAACAGGTTTTCGGCCGTCGTGGCCCCCAAAACGACCACCTTGGCTTTATCCGTGACTTCGTCCTCCGTAAAAAAGCGGCCGATATCCGTTTCCCAGGATTTGATGTCCGCGTAGCTCGGGGTCGTTCCGATCACGCTGGTTGACGTAACATTTTTTCCGTTTTTGAACTGAGCGCTTGCCTGCGTGACGGGCGCTACGTATTGGACCGTATCGATTCGGGAGAGCGGGTCGGCGTCCGTCAGCTTCAGCATGCCGCTCCCCGATCCCACGCTGCCGGATGATCCGGCCGAGGAGGCGGTTATCGTGATCAGGTTGGAGCCCAAGCTTTGGATTTGGCTTGCCACCTGTGCGTTGGTTCCCTGCCCGATCGAAATCATGGCGATGACGGTCGCAACCCCGATCATCATGCCGAGCATCGTCAAAAAGGAACGGAGCAGGTTGCTTTGCAAACTTCGAAAAGAAAGCTTGAACAATTCTCCCATTTTCATCCGGACACACGCTCCACGTTCAGCCGGTCGGATTCGATTCGCCCGTCCCGGAACCAGATGATTCGTTTCGTATGCGCCGCGATTTCCGGCTCGTGCGTCACGAGGACGATCGTGTTGCCGCCGTCGTTCAACCGCTTGAATATGTCCATGATTTCCTCGGAGGATGCCGTATCCAGGTTGCCCGTCGGTTCGTCGGCCAAAATAATGGCAGGTTCGTTCGAGAGCGCCCGGGCGATGGCAACCCGCTGCTGCTGTCCGCCGGACAGCTCGTTCGGCTTATGGCGCATCCGGTCCTTCAGGCCCACCAGCTCCAGACAATATTCCGCCCGTTCGCGCCGCTCCTTTTTGTTTTTCCCGGCGTACAACAGCGGCAGTTCCACGTTTTCGACCGCCGAGGTCCGCTTGAGGAGGTTGAAATTTTGAAAAACGAAGCCGATTTTTTGATTGCGGATCGCCGCCAGCTGCTTGGGCGAAGCCGAACCGATATCGACGCCGTCCAACGTATACGTGCCGGAGCTTGGTTTATCCAAACAGCCGATGACATTCATCATCGTGGATTTCCCGGACCCCGACGGGCCCATGATGGACACGAATTCGCGCGGCTCGATCTGCAGCGACACGCCTTTTAACGCATGGACCTTCATCTCGCCGGCGGCGTAGATTTTATCGACATGCTCAAACGTGATCATTGGCCGCCACCTCCGCCGGAACCGGCTGGACGCGAGCCGCCGCTCCGGCCCGACTGCTGGAACTGCTGCCTTCCTCCGCCCGTTTCGCCGCCGAACCCGCCAAAACCGCCGAATCCGCCTTGCATCATTGAAGCGTTGGATTTGGCAGAGGAAGACGTCGTCATCGTGATCGTTACCTTGTCGCCTTCCGAGAGGCCGGAGACAACCTCCGAGCTTGCGCCGTCGTCCAGCCCAGTCGTGATTTCCTTTTGCTCCGTTTTGCCGCCCGTTTCAACCATGACGATTTTTTTGCCGCCGAACGACTTGATCGCCGCATCCGGAACGGTCAGCACGTCCTTTTTCCCGTCGGTAACGATCGCCACCGTAGCGCTGAGACCGGGAATAAGCTTATCGGCGTTGTCCTGGCCCGGTGTGATTTCGACGGTTACCGGGAACGTGACCAGCCCGCTGCTTTGGACTTCGCCAAGAACGGCCTTGTTCGTGACCTTCCCTTTTAACGCCACGCCCGTCAACGCGTCGAACGTAATTCGCACCTCTTGCCCGACTTTGACGTCGGTAATGTCGGTATCGTCGATGGAGGCGGAAATTTTGTAATTGCCTTCGGTTGAAAACATCGAAATCGCCGCAGCCGCATCCCCGGAAGGATACTCGCCCGCTTTGATGTTGACCGCGGACACGACTCCGTTAAACGGAGCGAAAATTTTGGCGCCCGTCAGATTCGCCTTGGCGTCGTTTACGTTCGCCTCCGCCTGCGCCACGCTCGCTTTGGCCATGGCCAGCTCGCTTTCCTCCGGCCCTTTTTGCAGTTTGTTCAACTGCTGCACAGCCTGATCGTACGCCCGTTTTGCGCTTTCGACTTTGCTCTCCGCCGTTTTGACCGACGACTGGGAAGCATCCGCTCCGCTTTGCCGGGAAGCTGCCTGCTTGTACGCGTTTTGGGCGTTCTCCAGCGCCACCTGGGCGAACAGGACCTGCGACTGATCCGGTCCCTGTTTCGCCAGATCCAGTTTTGCCTGGGCGATCTCCACCGTCTTTTTTGCCTTGTCCAGCTGCTGCTGGATATACGTCGGATCGGCCTGCTTTTTGGCCTCCGCCAGTTCGCTTTGCGCATTTTCCAAATCCGCCTTGGCTTTGGAAACCTCGTATTTCTGGTTCGCGATCGTATCCGCGTCCGTTCCTTCCTGCAGGCTTTTCAGCTTGGCGGCCGCGTTTTCGTAATTCGCCTGCGCGGACAGCAGCGCGTTTTGCAGCGCCGTGGCATCCATCTCGGCAAGCAGCTGGCCCTTGGACACCTTATCGCCGGGGCTCACGTGCACTTTGGTCACTTTGGATTTTCCGCTGAAGGCCAGATTGACCGAATCCGAGGCTTCCACATTGCCCGAAGAGGTCACCGTCTTGGAAAGATCCCCTTTCTTGACTTCGTATGTAATCGTCGCCGTTTCCGTCCTCGGCGTGGCCGCGCTTTTCTGGACAACATAAGTCCCTCCCGCTCCGATCACGACGACGCAGCCGCAGATGATCAATACGTTCCTAGCCACCTTGTTCATGCCTTCTCTTCTCCCTTCCCTTGAATGAACATGATGGTAGCACCGCCAGCTTAAAGAAAACTTAACTGCGTCTGCGATCGCACCGATGTGTCCCGGCTAAAAACCAAAAAACGGCTTCAGGAGCATCCCCTCAGCCGTTTTTGCCTGCATCATAACTTCGTCTGCATCGTGCCCTTTATCAGAACTTTAAGGGCTGATGGGGCCGGCGCAGCCGCGAACCTAGCTTTTTTTTCGGTCGCCCAACACAATGTACACCCCGGAATCGTCGGTTTCCACCGGATAGCCCCGCAGTTTGGCATCGCTGCCGGCCGCCAGGTGGCGGCCGCTTTTCAGGTCGAACTCCCAGCCGTGCCACGGACAGCGAAGCACTTGTTCCTCCATCCCGTAACGGTAATCGTATACGCCCGAAGGGAGACGGGTTCCCCGAATCGGACCCGCGCAGACCGGCGCCGCCGCATGCGGACAAACGTTAAGCCACGCATAGTAGCCGTCTCCGATCCGAAACAAGCCGATTTCCATCCCCTTCACGTTCACGATCAGCTTGCCCCCGCTAGGAAGCGCATCCGGCTCCGCCACTTTCACTCTCATGCGCGATCCGCCCCCTTATGCTCCGCCGGGATCGGAAAGCCGTACAGCTCCGCGGCGTTATATCCGAGAATACGCTCTTTCAGCTTCTGGGGAAGGCCCCGGAACACGACCTTCGGATTGTCGAAGTCCCAATGCGGGTAATCGGACGAAAACATGGCGATCTGTTCGGCATGCATCATCTGGAAGATTTGCAGCAGATGCTCCGGCATCCGCGGTTCCTCGATCGGCTGCGTCGTGAGCCGCACATGCTCCACGATATACTCCGAGGGGAGCCGCTTGAGCCACGGCGCGGTATCGCGCAGCGCTTTGTAGTTTTTGTCCATGCGCCACATCAAATGGGGCAGCCAGCCTATGCCGCCTTCGATCGCTACGAATTTGAGCTTCGGATATTTTTCGAACACCCCTTCGCATACGAGGCTGTTGATATGGGTCATGAAATTCGCCGGCAAAATATTATGCCATTCCATATACCGGGTCGGGTATCCGGCAGGCGTCGGCGGGCCGGCGATCCCCTTCCCTTCGGTGCCCGGATGAATCGCGACCGGCAGGCCGTTCCGTTCCGCCGCTTCGTAGATCGGATGGTAGAAGCGGTTGCCGTACGGCATGCGCGCCCCGCTTCCCATCACGATCTGCACCATGCCCGGATGCGCCCCCATTCTGTCGATCTCTTTGGCCGCTTCGGCCGGATCGGAGTGGTTGATCTGAATCGAACCTTTGAATTTCGGACTGACGCCGAGCCAACGGTCCGCGAGCCAATCGTTGAAGGCGGCGGCCACGGCATTCGCATAGTCCGGATCGGCGTGAAGGGAGAGGCCTTGCTCTCCCCCGCCGGTCAGTATCGCATAGTCGATGCCGAACGGTTCCATGTAATGCTGCAGAACAAAATGAGGATCGCTCCCGGGAAGCCCGCCGTCGCCCGGCCGGGCGTCTTGGCGTAGCACGCCTACGGGCGAATAATACTGGCCATGCACGCCGATCCCGCTTTCCAGCCATTGCTGATGCCATGCTTTCGGCAAATAGGGCAGCAGGTCCTCGGGCCTCCCGATCGCATTGTGGACGTCGGCATCGACGATAAACGGTGCGGATCGCATTTCATGCCCTCCTTTGATTTGCATCGTGCCGCTTATTTCGAGCCGTACGTGCGCTTATACGCGGTGTTGTACATGTCCAGCAGCTCATCCGCGCCAAGCTTCTTCAATTGCTCCAAAAACTGCTGGTAGTTTGCGTCCGTAATCGGCGTCTTGCCCGTGACGAATTCCGTAATTTTCTGCTCCAAAAACTTGGTAAGCGGGGTCAGCTTCGCTTTTTCCAGATCAAGCTCTTCGGTCGTTTTCACGATCGCTTTCGGCGCGGGGATAATGAACTTTTCATAGCTTTTGTTGATTTCTTTGCTCTTGTCGTCGAGGCCTCTCTCCCACGTTTCGCGCGCCAGCGCGTTGTTCAGCGAAATGTTGTCGTACCAGACGCCAAAATCGCGTCGCAGCGGCACGTAAGGGCTGGCTCCGAACTCTTTCATGTAGACGGGTTTTCCGTTCTCAAGCGTATACGATTTGCCTTCGATGCCAAGCGATAAATATTTCGTCCCTTCTTCGCTCACCAGATAGTCAAGGAATTTGACGGCTCTTTCCTTATCCTTGACTTTTGCCGAAATGGCCCGCCCTGACGATCCGACCACCGGACGGGAAAACTGGTAGCTCTGAACGCCGTCCGCCGCAAACTCGGGCAGCGCATCCAGATTGTAGTCCGGGATGCCGGACTGCTTCGCTTTTTCAATCATCGGGTTCACTTCGGCCTTCCAATAATACGTTACGGACGACTTGCCTTTTAATAACCGCTCTTCCCACTGCTCCGGCGTCAACAAATAGAACTCGGGGTCGAGCAGCTGCTCCGCGTACAACTTATTCATGAAAATAAGCGCATCTTTATACTTGCTGTTATACGGCGCAAACTCGTATTGTTCACCCGTCGGGCTTTGATTGAAAAACCCTGAAATCCCCGTGAATATTTTGCCGAATACGGTATACATGCCGGTATCGCCCGTGACCGGGGCATTGAAGCTGAGCGGGAAACTGTCCGGCTCTTTGGCCTTCAAATCTTTCAGGAAACGGTAGAACTCATCGAGATTGGTTGGGGCTGTCAATTGGTATTTATCCATCAAATCTTTGCGTGCCATCCAAATATAGTTGAAGCCTTTCCCCGCCGGGTCGCCTTCGAGCACGGGAACGTCGTAGAGGCCGCCGTCCGCGCCGGTCGCCACGGCTTTTGCTTCGGGATACGTTTCGTAGAACTTTTTGAGATTGGGCGCGATATCCAAATAGTCCTTCAAATTCAGAAACACTTTTTCCGGCCCGTTCTCCCTGGCCTCCTGATTCGTCGGCTGACTGAAATCGGTGACCGAGTTCGTGGCGATCATAATCTGCCGCTTCTCCGTCAACCCTTCCTGGCTGACGACCTGCCAATTCACCTTGACTCCTGTTTTTGCTTCGATCTCTTTGAAAATCTCCCAATCATCCCTTACCTTTCCTTCCGGACGGTCGTAGACGAGCCAGGAGAACTTCGCCGGCTTTTGCGAGCCCGCTTCCCCTCCGGTTGCCCCTTCCTGCGTGCCGCCCTTTCCGCTGCAGCCCGCGGTCAAACCGCCCAGCATCGCGGCAGCAAGCATGACAGCCATCATTTTTTTGCTCATACGTTTGCCCCCTCCTTATATTGACTTCGGATATAGGAATAGTTTCCGGCGGTATCCATGGCTACCCTTTGATTCCGCCGATCATGGCGCCCTGCACGAAATATTTTTGGACGAACGGATATACGCATAAAATCGGCACCGTTGCGATCATGATCATGGCGTATTTTAGCGTTTCTATGTAGTCCGTGTTGCCTTCGCCCTGGACGTTGGAGCCGGCGATAATAATGTTGCGCAGCATGATCTGCAAAGGGTACATGCTCCGATCGTTCAAATAGAGCAGCGCATCGAAAAACGAGTTCCATTGATTGACGGCGGTAAACAAGCCGATGGAGACCAGCACCGGCAGAGAAAGCGGCAGGACGATCCGCAGGAATACCTGCATCGTGCCGCAGCCGTCCATCGTGGCGGCATCCTCAAGCTCTTCCGGCAATGCCTCGAAAAAGGTGCGCATAATAAACAAATACCAGGTGCTCACTAGCGTCGGCAGGACGATCGCCCACATCGTATCGAGCAGCCCGAGTTTCTGCACGACCAGGAAGGTCGGGATCATCCCTCCTCCGAACATGAGCGTAAAGGCGGCCAAAAGCAGGATCAGCCGTCGGCCGGGGAGCCATCTTTTGGCCAGCGGGTAAGCCATGGCGGATGTGACGGCAAGCGACAAGAAGGTTTGAACGGCGGTATAACGAATCGTGTTCCAATAGCTGATCCACAGGTCCGGATTGCCGACGAGCCGTTCGTAGGCGGCCAGGGTGACCGCCTTCGGCCAGAGGACAACCCGCCCGCTCATCACCATGGCGTTGTCGCTGATGGAAGCTGAGAATACATAGACGAGCGGATACACCATGACAATAACGAGGACGATCATAAGGAAGATATTGACGGCGTCAAACAGCCGCGAGCCGAAGCTTTCTTTGATTTTCATTTCCCGGCCCCCTTCACCAGAGACTTGTGTCCGAAAATTTCTTGACGACCCGGTTCGCGGCCACAACCAGCACGAATCCGATCACCGATTGGAACAATCCGACCGCCGTAGCGAAGCTGAAGTCGGCGGATAGGATGCCGCGCCGATAAATGAACGTATTCAGGACGTCCGCGGTTTCGTAAGTCATCGGATTGTACAACAGGATGATTTTTTGAAAGCCGATTTCCATGAAATGGCCGAGCGTCAGGACGAACAGAATGATCATCACCGGAATCATGCCGACCAACGTCACATGGCGCATTTGTTGAAACCGGTTGGCCCCGTCGATTTTGGCAGCCTCGTACAAGGTCGGATCGACGCCTGCGATCGCCGCCAGGTACAGAATCGTGCCCCAGCCGACCGTCTGCCATATTTCCGAACCCACGTAGATCGTGCGGAACCATTCCGGCTGACCGAGGAACAGGATTCGTTCGAATCCGAGCCAGCTGAGCAAATGATTGACGATGCCGGTCTGCTGCGACAAAAAGGTGACCATAATGCCGGCGATCACGACGGTCGATAAAAAATGCGGCAAGTAGCTGACGCTCTGCACGAACCTTTTAAACGTGCGGCTTCGAATTTCGTGAAACAGCAAGGCCAGGATGATCGGCGCCGGAAAACGAAACAGCAGGTCGTACACATTCAGCATGACCGTGTTTCGGATCAGCTTCCAGGCATCCGGCGTGTTCACGAAAAAATCGGTAAAATGCTGGAGGCCGACAAACTTGCTGCCCAAGATGCCGCGGCCGATCGAAAAATTCTGAAACGCGATGATCAGCCCGTACATCGGCACGTATTTGAAAAGGATGTAATACAGGATGCCGGGCAGCATCAATAAATACAATGTTTTGTGCTTCTTCAGCATCATTCCGAGAGAAGCCCTCTTCCTCCGATGCCCGCGGGCAGGCGCTCGGACGCTCGCCGCATCGCTTCGATCCAATGACAACGCTTTCACCCCCTTTGGTAGGTGTTTGCACACCAACGTTTTGCTGAATGTTTGCCCTGACTATACGTCTTGGGCATGCCGCGGGTAAAGCGCCGTGTTTTTACGGATGTCTCCGTTTTTGCATCCCGCGGTACGGTTGAATTTCCGTGACCGGCCGACGAAAAAAATGAGTCTTCCCAAAAAAAAGAACCCTCTCAAGATTGATGCATGGTACGGTATTTAGCCGGGGTAATGCCTTCGTATCTTCGAAAATTGCGGATGAACGAATTCCTTCCCCAATAGCCGATCCGTTCCGCGATCTCGTCGATTTTCAAATCCGTTTCGAGCAAAAATTGCTTCGCTTTCGATATCCGGTATTTGGCGATGTATTCCACGTACTTTTCGCCGACCTCTTCCTTGAACATGCGGCTGAAATGGCCGGCGGACATGTTCATTTGCTCCGCGAAATATTCTATGGAGAGCTCTTCGTTATAATGGTCTTGAATATAGGCCAAAATGTCGGCAAACTGCCGTTTGCGATCCGACGGTTCGATCGTCCGGAACAGCACGCCATGGATGTCCCGGAACGTCTGCTTCAGCTCATCCCAGGTCACGCAGCGGTTGATGGCGGCAAAAAACTCGGAATAGACCGAAATGTCAAAATCGTTCCGCTCGCTCTCGACGGCGCGGGTCCACGTATTCAGCACATCGACGGCCAAGTTTTTGACCTGTCGGGCGTTGGCATGGCTTCTCATTCCGTCGTCCAGCAGGTCGAACGCCGATTGGAGCAGGCTTTTGCTGTCGCCGGCTTTATACATATTGAGGATGCGGTTCACTTCGAGCGCAGACAAGAAGCTGTCGCCTGGCAATCGTCCCTTCCACGCCTTTTGCTCGCTGCAAATTTCGGCGCCGGAATGCAGACTCTTATACTTGAGCATCGAATGGGCATGTTTGTAAGACTGATGGAGGGCGGCCATGGAATGGACCGTTTTCCCGATGCCGATGGAAGCTTTGTAATACGGCTGCTGCAGAAGCTGCTTGATGGCATCAGCCGTTTCCACGGGGTCGTCAAGCCCGTTCTCGTCATGGTGCAGCACGCACGCCAGTTGATCGGAACGCGTCTGGCAAACCCAGATCATGGCGGGGGACAGTTTACGGATGTTCTCCTTCAGTTCGGCCAGCATGAACGATTTGGACGTCTCGGACAATTGGTCCGCAAACGACGCGTAGAATTGGATTTCAATGCAAAGCACGGTGGCCGTCGCAACCGGATTGCAATGGAAGGATATTTCTTTCGCGTAATATCCGACCGACAAGCTGTCGCGGTATTCGCCGAACAATACCCTGACGATAAATTGCTCTTGGACGATCGGGTACATGCCGTTTACCGTCTGTGCCAGCTCCTTGTTCTTCGAGATCAGCAAACGGGAAAACCGTTTGATCATGTCGAACTCGTTGCCGCCGTGCAAATCGGGTGCATCGTCCAGCTGCTGCGATTCAAGCCCCGTTTTGATTTCGCGGATCGGGTTGTACAGCCTCCGGCTCAACACATACGAGACCAGGCCGCCGACGACGATAAACATGCCGAGCAGCGCAAGCGTCATCATGCGGATCGTGCGGGCCGGCTTCAATAAGGTTGGCAGGTCGATCATGCTTACGTAATACCACCCGTCATTGAACCGGGATTTTACATATGAAAGCGCTTTCTGTCCATCGTTCAAAAATAATTCCTGCTCCGGCATCGTGCCGATCATCGCCGCAAACGCATCGCGCTGCAGCTCGGAGAAGCCGCTTGCGATCAGGGCGGAACCTTCCGAGTTGACGAGCGCCGTATCCATCACCCACTTCTCGGGCATGCCCAATCGTTCACGAAGCTTATCCAGATCCAAATTCACGACCAAGTAGACGTCGGGACGGCCGCTGTTGAACGGATAGCTCATCAACACGGCGATGTTCTTATGGGCCTGAACGATGTCCCGCGTGTACGGCGGCCGTTCATATACGGTATGCGGTTTGGTAAAAACCATCGGCTTTTTGCCGGTAAAATTGCCGAAGTAGGAAGGCATATCCGCTTCTTTTACCGGATACCTTTCCCGGAAATACTCGTCTTTGCCATTGTACGTTTTGCCGTCAATGACAAGGTCTTCGTCCGCAAAATACAGGAACGATTGATACACCAGAGGTTCCGAATCCAGTGTAATCATTTGCTGCATGAGCGTGTGGATCGATTCATAACGCTGCGTCAGTTCGGCGGGATTGCCGGACGTTCGCGGAACGCTTTTGAAGCTTGCCGTCGACAGCATGTTCACCATATCGCTTTCGAGCGCGGCGAAGGTGTCGTCGATTTGCTCCGAAAAATGCCGCATGACGGTATTGTTCAATGTCTCCGCATCACGCTCGATCAACCGGACGACGAAGAAATGGGTCAATACGCTGGCTACGATGACCGGAATGAGAATCAGCGCGAAATAGTTGGCAAAAAAACGACAGAACAGCACCGTGCGATACGTTTGCCAGACACGTTTCACCTGGATGACCTCCTAATAAAAAATATCACGGAACAAACTGGGCAATGAAATATTATTTCACCCTATTCTAAACTATTTTGCTGCGTTTGTATTTAAACTTCTATGTTTTCGGCGGAACATCAACCCCAGATTTTGGCATTGACATCTCTTCTTGATCTGCTAAAATCGGTAATGCCGATAATTCAAAGCGTCTTACTTGTATTTACACAAAAAAACAGCATGATTTTTTTATTAGGAGGGGATCTCATATGATGTTAACGGGCTTGTTATGCGGAGCCTTGCTGGGATTTGTAATGCAGCGCGGCCGCTTCTGCCTGACGGGCGGTTTCCGGGACATGTACTTAACCAAAGATAACCGCATGTTCTACGCCCTGCTGATCGCCATTTCGATTCAAAGCATCGGCGTCTTTGCCCTCATTCAGGCGGGGCTGATCGAATTCAGCGCAGGCGCATTTCCATGGGTTGCCACGATCCTCGGCTCTTTTATATTCGGGATCGGCATTATCCTTGCCGGCGGCTGTGCGACAGGAACATGGTACCGCGCCGGCGAAGGTCTGATCGGCAGCTGGATCGCCCTTTTTGGATATATGGCCATGAGTGCGACCATGAAGACTGGTGCGCTGGCCCCGGTTAACAACGGAATCAAGAAATTGGACGCGCCGGTCAATTCGATTCCGGAAACGTTCGGGCTTTCCGTATGGCCATTCATTGCTATTCTTGTAGTCCTTACGGCATTTTTGGCCATCCGCCAGCTGCGCAAACCGAAGGTGGCCATTCCGGCCATGAAAGCAAAACGTTCCGGTCTGAACCACCTGTTGTTCGAAAAGCGGTGGCATCCGTTTTTCACGGCCGTCTTGGTCGGATTGATCGCGCTTCTGGCTTGGCCGCTCAGCGAAGCGACGGGCCGGATGTCCGGACTGGGCATTACCACGCCTTCCGCGAATCTTTTGCAGTATCTCGTTACGGGGGACAGCGATAAATTCGTGAACTGGGGCATGTTTCTCGTGCTCGGCATTTTCGTGGGATCTTTTATCGCAGCGAAAGGCAGCCGCGAATTCCGTTTCAGAGCTCCGGACGCCAAAACGGCAGTCTCCAGCTTCATCGGCGGCATTCTCATGGGCTTTGGCGCCAGCTGGGCCGGCGGCTGCTCGATCGGCAACGGGCTGGTGATGACGGCGATGATGACCTGGCAGGGCTGGGTTTCCCTTGCCTTTATGATTCTGGGTACCTGGACAGCGTCATACTTCGTCTATGTCCGTCCGCGTGCCAAAACCAAAGCGAATCCGAGTGCGGCGCTGCGCACATCAACGACATAAGGGAGGATCAGATCATGAAACAACAAAAGCTGGAAGTCCTTGGAATGGTATGCCCGTTCCCGTTAATTGAAGCCAAGCAGGCCATCGAAGCGCTGGACAGCGGCGATGAGCTGGTGATCGATTTTGACTGCACCCAAGCGACGGAAGCCATTCCGCGCTGGGCTGCCGAAGCCGGCCACTCCGTCACGAACTTCGAACAAATCGATGATGCGTCCTGGACGATTACCGTTCAGAAGAAATAAACGTATTTTTGATATGCCCTGTAAACAGAGGTGCCGTCCATTGCTGGACGGCCCTTTTTTTTGAATATATCGCCAAATCATGCATGATCGATAAAAAACAACACGTTTCCATAATGCTTCTTAAACCTTTGATAATCCGCCGTTTCCTTTAACACGATGATGGTCGGGAATGCATTTACTTTGCGGCGTTTTAATGCGGCTAACATTTCTTTTTGCTCGATGCAATAAAATCGGCCTTCTTCATATTGAATCAGGAGAGGCGGAAGGTCCGCCGCGTGATCATCCGGTTCATTCTCTTCATCCGCTCCAGTTGCTTGTTCCCCATCTACCTGGATGAGACGCAAGGGAAACTTTACGACGCCAAAATAGACATGCTTTTCTTCCATGAAATCATAGAATCCGGGACCGGATTTTAGAGTCAGTTGCAAAAAACACTGGATCCATTCTTCGAGCATTCCGATATTGGCATATGCTACGGCCGATCGTACGGTTGGAGCATACGTCATATGTCCGTCGTTTTTCTTCGAATAAATGATTTTTTTGATCGAATCCAGGGATAAAAAATATTCGTCCGCAAGCTCCGAAACGGTCATTCCCCCGGCATATTTATTGCGAATCATTCTATTCCGCTTCTGCAATCGGTCCCGGTAGCCGGACGTTTCGCCCCAACCCTTCTTTTCCTTTCCGATCGGAATGTATAACAGTTTACCGGCCGCGTATTTTTGGATTTCTTTCAATAACTTCTCGGGTATGACTTCGCCGGCGTTTTCATATTTCATGACGATCATCCTTTATAAGGCGTAAATTCGGTCCTTCAGCTGACGGATCGATTCCATGATGGACGTGCATGATTCCGTGTCATCGATCGACGCATGCCAACGCAAGGTATTGATCCCTTTATAATAGGCCATGCATAAAAATCTTTCTTTAAAATCCGGAATGACGATGCCCCTTTTGCCGCAATACTCGAACAGCAATTCAGGAATGCGCAAATAAGGCTTGTTTAAGTCCATAATGGCAAAATCCAACAGGAAGTCGCAGATGCCGGAACGGCTCCAATCCGGGAAACCGACCGTTGTTTTTCCATCCGTAATCATAATTTCGAAAAACGTATTATTATTGACCAAATACCGCCTGCCCTCGCAATAATCGATTCTGGCTTCCATTTCCTTTAAATACGTTTCGACAAAGCCGCGGTCCAGCATCGTCGTATCGTAGAGTTCCTTCCAGTGGAACCAATATCCTTCTTTCTCTTCCGCAAAAGTGTCGATCAGAAATTCCCTGCAGGTAGCATACTCCGTCTTGCAATCCTCGTTGAACTCGCCGTAGCCCTGTACGCCGGTGATATCCGATGCGCTAATTTCCAAGATCTTGTCAAAAAAAAGCTCGTAACAATCGGCAAATTGAGCGGGGCTTAAGTGATCTGCGAGAAATCCGTTCGGCGTCATGCTGACCTGGCCGGACAGCATCGACTTAATGATATGGTCTTTGCTCATGTTATATCTCCTTTTGATTAAAAAATGGCAAAACCGGTTGCGCGCACCCGTGATGTGCTCATCATAACATCAGCCTTGTTAAGGAGATAGGCAGCAAATAAGTTTAGTCAACTTTACACGCCTGAGCATGAGTTCCAGCCCCATGTAACATGCTGCAATCAAAAGAACAAGCCGCCCAGGCTGTCGCCGGGACGGCTTTGCATATAAATGGAGAACCTGTCGGCTCAGTCTGCATTTGGAACGGCCGCCCGCAAATGCGGCCCAAACTCGATCCAACCTTCAGCTCTTGACCGCGCCCGCGGCGATGTCCGAAATGAACTGCTTGCTGACGAACAGGAACAAGATGATGAGCGGCACGACCGCGAGCAGCGTCCCGGCAATGACCATCGAATAGTCCGTGGTGTAAATGCCGTTAAGCGAAGATAAGGCCACCTGCAGCGTAAATTTGCTTTCGTCGTTCAAAATGATGAGCGGCCACAGGTAATCGTTCCACGCGCCGATGAACGTAAACGCCCCCAAAAAGGACAAGGCCGGCCGCAAAATCGGCAGCGCCACGTTCCAATACAGCCGGAAAAAGCCGCAGCCGTCGATCCGCCCCGCGTCCAAGAGCTCGGAGGGCACGGATTCCTCGGCATACTGCCGAATCCAGAAAATGCCGAACGCGTTCGCCATGCCCGGAATAATCAGCGCCTTGAAGGTGCCGACCCAGCCGAATTTGGCCATGATGACGAAGGACGGCACGAGCGAAAGCTGCGCCGGGGCCATCATCGTCGCCAGGAGCAGAACGAACAGCCATTTTTTGCCCGGAAACTTGAATTTCGCAAACGTGTAGCCTGCCAGCGAATCGAAGAACAACACGAGCACGGTGCTGCAGGAAGCCACAAACAACGTATTCAGGAACGCCCCGAAAAAATCGATGTTTTGCAGCACCCGGGAAATGTTGTCGATCAGGTGGGTCCCGAACCAGAACTTGGGCGGGAAGCTGTAAATCTCCGCGGTCGTGCGCGTAGCCATGACCACCAGCCAATAAAATGGAAAGACGGATAGGATCAGTCCAACGATCAGACCGAAATAAAGCAGGATCGATTTTCGGATAGCCATTCGATGCACCCCCGTTTATTCGTCTTTGGCGCCGCCGCCCTGAACGACCCGCCAATTGAAGATCGAAAACAAAGCGATCAGGATGAACATGCCCCAGCCGACGGCCGAGCCGTAACCAAAATAGTTGTTCACGAAAGCTTCGCGGTACAGATACAGGACGATGGTCAAGCCGCCTCCGCTGACGCCGCCGTCATTGCCGACCAGCACCTGGGATTCGGTGAAAATCTGCATGCCGCCGATCGTCGACGTGATGACCGTAAACAAAATGATCGGCCGCAAATTCGGGATCGTGATGCGGAAAAAAGCCTGGACGCCCGTGGCGCCGTCGATTTTGGCCGCTTCGTACAATACGGTCGGAATGCTTTGCAGGCCGGCAAGGTAAATGATCGCGTTGTAGCCGACCCAGCGCCAGATGACCATGACGGAGACGGCCAGCTGGATGCCCCATGTTTTGTTCAGCCATTCGACGGGCGAAATGCCAAGCAGCGAAAGCAAGTAGTTCAGCAAGCCGTAGTTGTTGGAAAACAGCGTGCTGAATACAATCGCTACGGCGACAAGCGAGGTGACGTTCGGCAGGAAATAGCCGATCCGGAAGAAGGTCCGGAATCTGACGAAGGACGCGTTCAGCAAGAAAGCGACGATCAGCGCGAAAAACAGCATCGGAATCGTGGAATAGATCCCGATCAGCAGCGTGTTGCCGACCGCTTTCCAAAATTCCGGATCGGTGACCATGAACTGATAGTTGTTCAGGCCGTTAAAGGTCATTTCGCCGATGCCGTCCCATTTCTGGAAGGAAAGATACATCGAAAACAGGATCGGGAACAGGCCGAAAACGGCAAACAAAATATAAAACGGAGATATCGCAAGGTACTCTTTCCGGTGCTTCCAGATTTCGGACGCCAATCCCGCCTTTCGCCCCGCCGGCGGCGCGGAACTGCCCGGATCGAAATGAGTTCGCTTCTGTAAGGGTGCTCCCATAAGACTCAACCTCCATTGTCGATGATGGTCTAACCGTTTTACCGCAGCAGCTCCTTTTTGACCCTGGAGAGCGCGTCTTCCCAAGCCTTCTCCGGATTTTTGCCTTGAATAGCGACCGATGACAGCTCCCGGCCGACGATGCCGTTTAAATTGGCATATTTCGTGCCGTAATAGGCCGGTTTTACGTTGCGGGCAGACTCCGAAAAGATTTCGCCCGTGACCTGGCCGCCGAAAAACGCTTCTTTTTGCTTCATGACGTCGGAATCAAGCGCCTTTTTGGCGGATGGGAACAGATTGATTTCTTTAAAGCTGGTTACCTGGTTCTCCGGATTTTGCAGCCATTGGATGACATCGAACGCTTCCTGCGGATGTTTGCTTGTTTTCATGATGGCCAGGAACGATCCGCCGTTGTTGCCGTCCCCGCCCGGCGCCCTTGCAACGCGCCACTTCCCTGAAGTGTCGGGCGCCGCCTGCATCAGAATTTCCTTGCACCAGACCGCGCCGACGAAGGACGCGATTTTCCCGTTGTTCGCCGCGGCGTTCCACTCGGAGGAAAACGTGCTCGCATTGGCCAGCAGCCCCATTTGGGAGGCCTTGACGGCGAGGTCCCATGCTTTTTTCATGGAAGAAGAAGGATCTTCCCCTATGAAATTTTCGTTTTTGTCAAAATAGATTTTGTCCGACTGGGCGTTCACTTGGGTGTATATGTTGCCGATGTTGTCCGTGAGCTTGACCTTGCCGCCTAACGCTTCCTGCAGCTTTTGGCCTGCGGCGAAATAGTCGTCCCAGGTCCCCATCAGCTTATGGACCTCTTCCGGATCGCTCGGAAGCCCGGCCTGCTCGAACAGGTCCGCCCGGTAAAACAAGGCGGTAGGTCCGGTATCCATCGGCAGCGCGATCATTTTTCCTTCCGGCGTTACGCCCAGCTTCCATTTCCAGTCGAGGTAATCCTGCTCGATGTCTCCCGCGCCGAGATCGTACAAATCGTAGAAACGGTCGGCGCTCGGGAACAGCTCCGTCACCCAGTCGTTAAAGGCTACGATGTCCGGTCCGCCGGAGCCCGCAGCCAGCGTCGTTTTCAATTTGGATTTGAAATCGCCGCCGATTTTTTGGGCATTGATGCGGATTCCGGGAAACTGCTTCTGGACCGATTGAATCAGGTTGTCGTCGATACTTCGGTTCCAGTACCACAAAGTAAGCGTTTTCACATTTTCGTTGGAAGATCCGCTTGAACACCCGCTAATCATGAGAACGACAAGCAATAAACACGTAAACGCCATGCGCATTTTTTTCAATCGCTTCAGCCTCCCACCGTTAGCTTATGGTACTGCCGTTTTTGCCGTCACTCCTCTGGACAAAGCTTTTATTATTGAATATGTATGAAACATAATAAACATTTAATATCGTTTTTGAAACAGTATGGAAAAATATTAAATCTACAAAGTCCAAGATTCTTCTCGGGCCTGACGCGATCACCCGAGAAGGACCCCTATATGACGCGTTTTGTACCCGAACCTTCGTTGTTTTAGACCAGCGACAAAAGGGCGATATTCGCCCCTCCATCCACCCGATAGCCCCATCAAAGCGCGCTTTCCCTCTCGCCGGTTACCCCGGCATCCTTCACTCTTCCACTTCCCGCCGAAAATTTATGCGGTCTCGAACTTCTGCATTGTGATTACGGCCCCCGTCTTCCCTGCCATCCGCACCTGATCCAACACCTCGTGTATCGCAAGCGCAGTTCGGAAATCCGGGGTTTCGTGTGTTCCATTCGTCAAATCTTGCTGGATTTGCTGGTAAATGCCCGCCACATTGTAAGCAGCGGTTCCGATCAGCTCGGCAGGAGGCTGGAGGATATAATCGGGCAGCGGCAGCTCCTTCAGCTCCCCGCTGCCCTGCGTACCAAACACGGTTAACTCGTCGATTTGGAACATAAAGTTTTGCCGTGAGCGGATCTGCAAATCCCCTTTCGTGCCATTGACCTCGATCAAGAAGCTCCCGGCATGCGCGTTGCGAATTTGGGTGTTGAATACGGCCTGCCCTGGCAGCATACCGCTGACCACGACATGATCCGGCGCCGACGCGTAGATGAGTTCACCCGTCTCTTCTACAGGCACCTGCTGTGCTTGCGTTTTTAACATGGCCGAAATTTCGGAGAAGGGGCCAAAGAGATGCATGATCCCGTCCAGGAGATGCCCGCCGGTGATCGTCAGTTGGTTGGCGCCGTTCGCATCGTCCAGCAAATAAGCGTGACCTAGATCGATCTGTTTGGAACGGATCGGATAAGTCGGCACGGCGTAATTGACATGAACGGCAAATACGTCCCCGACGTAACGGTCTGCCAGAAGCTCCCGGACATAACGAATGACGGGATTGGCTCGTGACTGCAGCCCGACGAAATGGCGCACTCCTTGTTCCTCGGCCGCCTGCAACAATTTTGCCGATTCCGCGGTCGTGCGGCCGAGCGGGAACTCGCTGTACACATGTTTGCCGGCTTGAAGCGCCGCTCGAATCAGACGGTCATGTTCGGGAACCCGGACGGATACGGTAACCAAATCGACCTCCGGATGCAGAGCAAGCTCAAACGGATCGGAAAAGGCATGTTGTACGCCAAAATGATCGGCGCTCGCTTCCGCGCTGGACTGCCGAGACGCACCGACGGCCGTTACTTTAAACTCGGGCAGCGCTTGTAGTGCCGGAATATGCGCTATTCCTCCCCATGCGCCGTTCAAACCGGCACCGATGACTCCGACACGAATGGGTTGATGATTTTTATTCATAAGAAAACCTCCTTGAAGTTCATAGCGGATCCACCCGTTTCTCTGACAATTTTTGCGGGGAATTTCCGGGTTGGTAGACATAGATTAATACAGTCAGTACAATGTGAAAAGAAGGCACTTTTTAGTTCGTCACGAACCCGAAGGTGCGTCAGGAGGTGAATGATGGAAAAGATCAAAGCAGCGGAACCCGCATTTTCGGTAACTTCATGCACGGCTCGGCGCGTACTGGAAATCGTTTCGAATAAATGGGCGGTCCTCATCATTTTTGTTTTGGAGAAAGGCACCAAACGTTATGGTCAGCTTCAGCGAAGCATCGCGGACATTTCCCAAAAAATGCTGACCCAGACGCTCCGCCAGCTGGAACGGGACGGACTTATTGAGCGCAGTGTCTTTCCGGAGGTTCCGCCCATCGTGGAATACACTCTGACTCCACTGGGAGAGAGCTTGATCCCCTACATGCGCCATCTAAACCATTGGTTGAACGAGTATTATCCTCAAATCGAACAAGCCCGAAAAGCTTACGATACGAGAGAAAAATTCCGGGATGACAAAAGCACGCCGACCTAAACGGTCCGCGTGCTTTTTTTAAGAAGCAGAAATGATCTTCATACCATATGAGGTCATCGCGCCCATGCCGATTATTGACCGGAGTCAAGCCAATAGGGCCCACGGGCGGACTTTTCCATTTTATTCAGCAGCTCTTCCTTTGATCGGGCTGACGTCATCTTGTCCGAACACATTAAACCTGTGGTCGATCACAATGGACTCTTCTTCGAACTTTACCTCCATCGTGATGGCAAAAGGCGTTTCGATGCCGCGGATCGTCAACAAAAGCGTATCCGGCGATTTCCACGTAAAACTGGATGACGTAAGAGTGTCCCTTCCCTCAAACACCGGCGATAGCTCCGTGACCCAGCGCTGGCGTCCTAACGTGATGAGTTCGTCACCCTCTTCTTTTTTGAACGTCAGGCAAGCTGATTCTTCGGTAAAATCGATGCGAAAACTTTGCAGCGAATACCGATTTTCCTCCAGGTCGTAGCTTTTGCCCCCGATTTGAGCCTCCAGCTCCGAACGGGGTTCGAACCGGGGAAGGTCCAGGCTTAGCTTCGCAAGTCTTTCCTTCAGCTCGGAAGACCATTCGTCCCCGTCCGCCGGTTCCGGCAAAAATGCGTCCAGCAGATGATCCCATACACAATTGAGCACGCCTTGAAGGTCCCCCGTTCCGGCCGTGATCGCGATCACCCCATCCTGCTCCGGCATAACGATGCAGAATTGCCCGAAAGCCCCGTCTCCGCGGTAAACGCCATGGCGGCAGCGCCAGAATTGGTATCCGTAACCCTGCGCCCAGTCGCTGTCTCCGCCGTCCCCGTTGGAAATCCGCTTGCCTGTGGCCTCCTCGATCCAAGCTTCTTCGATGAGCCTTTTTCCTTGCCATACTCCTTTTTGCAAGTACAACTGCCCGAACTTCGCGATATCTTCAGTGGTTACGTTCAAGCCGAATCCCCCGGTATGTATGCCGCGCGGACAGGTTTGCCAGGTTGGATTTACAATGCCCAGCGGTTCAAACAGCCGGCTTTGCAAATAATCGAGCAAGCGCTGTCCCGAGGCCTTCTGCAGAATCGCGGAAAGCATATAAGTCGCGCCCGTGTTGTACAGGAAATGAGTGCCCGGTTCATGCGGAACCGGCAGCGCAAGAAACGCTTTGGCCCAGTTGCCGTCCTCCGCCTGATGGAGCGCGTCCATCGTGTCCTCGTCGTGGCCCGTCCCCATCATCAGCAAATGACGGATTTGCATGGCTGCAAGATGTTCCGATACTTCGGCAGGCAAATCTTCCGGAAAAAACGAGACGACCGGATCGTCAAGCGTTAGGATGCCCTCCTGAACCGCCATGCCGATGGCCGTCGAAGTAAAGCTTTTGCTTAGCGAAAACAGCATGTGCGGAAGCTCCGGCGCATAAGGAGCCCACCAGCCCTCGGCGGCCACATGGCCGTGCCGGAGAAGCATAAAGCTGTGAATTTCAAGTCCCCGTTCCTTTAAGCCATCGAGGAATCCGATCACCTTTTGCGGGGATATCCCGAGTTTCTCCGGGCTTTTTCTTGGCAGCGACGTTTCCGTTTTCTGCATACATCCACTCTCCCTTATATTGAAGTGGCATTGCTTGGGGTTTTCCCTTTTCCATTATACACCAATGGGGGGACTCTTTTGGCCAAACCAAAGCGAATCGCCGATTTTCGGGTTATAATAGGGATTGCATCTTCAGAGAATCATGCCAATGAAAGAGATTTTCAACGAAACCGGAGGACAAATCGCCATGAAAGACTTCAATCGCATGCTGGAAAAATACGCGGAACTGGTCATTAAGGTAGGGGTGAACATTCAGCCCGGCCAGGTGCTGCTCGTGCAGGCTCCACTGGAGACGGCCGAGTTTGCCCGCCATGTCGTATCCAAAGCTTACGAAGCCGGCGCCAAATACGTGCAGGTGGATTGGGACGACGAAAAAATAACGCGCATCCGTTATGAAAAAGCTCCGGACGATTCGTTCGGCTATTATCCGAAATGGACGGCCGACATGATGGAGCAGCTTGCCGAAGGCGGCGGAGCCGTATTACATATCAAAGTTCCCGACCCCGAGCTGTTCCGCGGCATCGACGGCTCCAAGGTAGCCACGGCCGTCAAAGCCGCCGCCGTCGCCCGCGAGAAATATCAGGCTTATGTGCGCAGCAATAAAGTAACCTGGTCGCTGATCAAAGCCCCGACGAAGGCCTGGGCGGACAAAGTATTCGCCGACCTTCCGGAGGAAAAGCGCGTTCCCGCCATGTGGGAAGCCGTGTTCCAAATGAACCGCGTCACCGAAGACAACGATCCGATCGCCGCCTGGAAGGACCATATCTGGACGCTGAAGGAAAAACAGGAGTACATGAACAACAAGCGGTACAAAGCGTTGCATTACCGGGCGCCGGGGACGGATCTGCGCGTCGAGATGCCCGAAGGCTACCTGTGGCTGGGCGGGGGCGATTACAACGAGGCCGGCCATTATTTCGTCGCCAACATGCCGACGGAGGAAATTTACACGATGCCGCATCGGACCGGCGTTAACGGCACCGTCACGAGTACTCTCCCCCTAAACCTGAACGGCCGCCTGGTCGAAGGCATCAAGCTGACGTTCAAGGACGGCAAAGTCGTGGAATACGATGCGGTCTCCGGCCGCGAGCATTTGACGTCGCTGTTCGAAACGGATGAAGGCGCGTCCTACCTCGGCGAAATGGCCCTCGTGCCGAACGACTCGCCGATTTCGAAGATGAAGCGGGTATTCTTCAACACCGGGATCGACGAAAACGCCTCCTGCCATTTCGCTCTCGGCAGCTCCTATCCCGTGAACATCGAAGGCGGCACGAAGCTGAGCAAGGAGGAACTGCTTGCCCGGGGCGCCAACGTCAGCCTGACGCACGTCGATTTCATGGTCGGCTCCGAGGCGCTTGAAATCGACGGCGTGCTGCCGGACGGGACGACCGAGCCGGTATTCCGGAACGGGGTCTGGGTATAACCCGGCACGCCCTCCTATTAAACAGCTGGATGATACGTTAGAAAAACAACCACCCTTCGGCACGCGCCGCAGGGTGGTTGTTGGCGTTAGATCGCCGCGCCGGCTCTCGCTGCCCGGCTTTTGCGGATTTGCATCGCCATCACCGATGCGATAAAGCATAAGAAGCCGGCAACCACGAAAGCCTGCGAATAGCTGCCAAGCCAGTCGCGCAGCGCGCCTGCGCCGTAAGCCGCCGCCGAAGCGCCGATTTGGTGGGCGACGACAACCCAGCCAAAAATCATGCCGGATCTCTCCTTCCCGAACGCTTCTCCCGCCAGCTTGGCGGTAGGCGGTACGGTGGCGATCCAGTCCAGGCCGTAAAACACGGAGAAAGCGACAAGCATGTACGGGGAGGCGCTGCTCAGTGCATAGGGCAGAAACAGCAAGGACAAGCCGCGGAACCCGTAATATACGAACAGCAGTTTGCGGCTGTCGAAACGATCCGACAACCAGCCGGAAATCGTCGTGCCGAACAAATCGAATACCCCCATCATCGCAAGCAGCCCGGCGGCCGCCACCTCCATGATGCCGTGATCCCCGCAAGCCGCAATAAGGTGGGTGCCGATGAGGCCGTTCGTGGACAAACCGCAAAAAAAGAAGGTCCCGGCCAACAGCCAAAAGGTGGCGCTGCTTAACGCCTGCCGCAAGTTTTGCAGCGGAGCCAGAAATATATTCCCTTCGAAAGGCGTCGGTTTGACCAATTCATCGGAACCGTACGGCGCCGCGCCGACGTCATGCGGGTGGTTGCGCATCCAGATCGCAACGGCCGCCAATACGAGGACGATGCTGAATACCGCGATATAAACCGCATATTTCCAGCCGAAATCGGACGTCAATTTGGCATACAGCGGCAAAAAGAGAAGCTGGCCGGTTGCGGCGCTGGCCGTCAGCAGCCCGACGACAAGTCCTTTGCGCTTCACGAACCACTGATTGCTGACGGTTACGCCGAGCACGTTCGCCATCATCCCTGTCGCCAGCCCCGAGACGATGCCCCAGAGCAGCTCGAACTGCCACAAGGACCGGATCCACGGCGTCACGGCCAGGCTTAGCCCCAACACGGCAAGGGAAGCGACGATCACTTTGCGGAATCCGAATTTCAGCAGCAGCGCCGCCGAAAACGGGCCGACCAAGCCGTAAAGAAAGATGCCGACCGAAATGACGCTCGAAATGCTGGCGCGGCTCCAGCCGAAATCTTCCTGAAACGGAACGATCAGAACGCTGGGCAGCGAACGAATGCCCGCCGACACGAGCAGCGTGGCAAAGGTAAGCAAAACGATAATCCAACCATAATAAAAACGCGATTTAGGCCTGATTTGAACTTGTTCGTCCCTCATGCTCATCGTATGGTTCACCCTCTAAACTTTTATTTTGTTTGTACATACAAAATAATTAACGACCAAGCGCAACAAAGTTTTCCGTCGTAAAGGACGAAATTTGCGCTTCGGTTCACCAGGGTCAAGCTTTGCGTTATTGCTCCAACAGCTCGCTCGCGGACTCCTGCATCCGGGTCAGCGCATCGGCCAGCTCCTTGCCGAGTTTCGCCTCATAGGCGGCTTTCAGCTTTTTGGAAGCTTCGTGGAGCGTTTCCTTCATGGCCGTCCCTTTTACGGTCGGATACACCAGCACGGTTTTCCCTTGAACCTGACGCTCTACGAGCTGTTTCCCCTCGAGCTTGTCGATGAAACGTGTCAGTGTGGAAGGCGTAATATACAGCTTCTCGGAAAGCTCCTTTTGGGTAATGCCCGGATTGGCGATAACCAGCCGAACCAGATAACCGTAGGCCGGGGCCAGCCCCGTCATCGCAAACGCCTCGTCGGCAAGGCGCGTAATCGCCCGGCTTAACCGGTTGGTGGTGAAGTACATGCAGGCGTGCAAAAACGCTCCGTCTTGTTCAGAGGATGGCTCTGTTTTATTGTTGGGTTCATCCGACATGATCGTTCCTCCTTCCTTTGATCGGATCGGCATCATCAAATCAATTTTGTATGTACAACAAAAATAAAGGGTCTGGATGATTATGTCAAGCGTTTTTTACCATTGCCCGGCCCACGTCTCCCCCTAAACCAACAAGCAGTCCCGCTGCATACGCGGCAGAACTGCTTGTTTCTCCATCAAATTTTCATCTGTTCAGGGTCTAGCCCGGTTGGCTTAGGAACCGATTTCGGCCAGTTTGGCCTCGTCAAGCTCCAAAATGATCGGGCAGTGATCGCTGCCCATAATTTCCGCATCAATCCGCGCATCCGTCAACGCAGGGACAAGCCTCTCCGATACGAGGAAATAATCGATCCGCCAGCCGATATTCCGCTCCCTGACCTTCGGCATAAAAGACCACCACGTAAAGGCGTCATCCCGGTCAGGATAAAAATGCCGGAAGCTGTCCACAAAGCCGGCCGCCAGCAATTCGGTCATTTTGCCGCGTTCTTCGTCCGTAAATCCCGAATTGCCCATGTTCGATTTCCAATTTTTCAGATCGATCTCCTGATGGGCAACGTTCAGGTCGCCGCAGATGATGACCGGTTTCTTGGCATCGAGTGCGGACACGTAACTGCGGAAACGCTCCTCCCATTCCAGGCGCAGCGGCAGCCTCGACAGGTCCCTTCTGGCATTAGGCGTATATACGTTGACCAGATAAAAATGCTCGAACTCGAGCGTGACGAGACGACCTTCCGCTTCCGCGTTTTCTTCCATGCCGTAATAGACGGACCATGGTTTTAATTTCGAAAACACCGCGGTTCCGGAATACCCCTTTTTCTCGGCATAGTTCCAGTACTGCCCATATTCCTCGCCGTAATCAAGGCATATCTGCCCTTCCTGGAGCTTCGTTTCCTGCACGCAAAACAAATCGGCGTCGCATGCCGCAAAATAATCGTTGAATCCTTTATTGACGCAGGCCCGCAGGCCGTTCACATTCCAAGATACCAGTTTCATCGTCGTTCTCCTTATGGCTATCAATCTATCGATATCATTTGATAGTGTACCATAAAAAGAAAATGACATGGGATTTTCCCGCGACGCCTGCCATATAAAAAACATGCGCAATTTGGTCTGCCCCATGTCCGCCACTTATGTTAAAATAGCAGAACTGCCGATTCGTTCGACGATAGGTTGCAGAAAAAACTTCATTTTGTGGAAAAGGACAGAAAAACATGAGATCTTCGTTTACGGTTAAATCATTCAATTTTCTTTTCTTTGCGCTGTTATCGATGTTTATTCCGTTTTTGCCCCTCTATTTCAGCGAGCAGGGGTTAAACGAGACGCAAATCGGCTCGATCGTTGGCATAGGCGGGTTCATCACGCTCATTGCGCAGCCGCTTTGGGGCATGATCAGCGACCGGACGCGGACCATCCGAAAGGTTCTCCTGATTTTGGTGCTTTGTTCGACGGTGACGGGATTCATGATTTACAGCACAAACCACTATGCCTTGATTTTGCTGTTCGTCATGCTGACCTACTTTTTCCTGATGCCGGTCGATCCTTTGACGGAAAGCCTCAATTTCCGCGTCGCGGAACAAGCCGGCATCAGCTATGGGTCCTTGCGGACGTTCGGCGCGCTGGGATATGCGGTCATGTCGCTGGCCGCCGGGTACTTGATGACCCAGTTCGGCTCCCGCAGCCTGGGGTATACGTTTGCCGGGCTTGGCGTAATCAGTCTGGTCGTGACCTATCTCATGCCGGATGCGCCCGTCTCCGGGAAACCCGTGACCATGAAAAGTTTGAAAAACTTTTTGAGCAACAAGGAAACGCTGCTGTTCCTGATCCTCGTGTTTATCAGCTCGATTCCGGCCCGAATGAATGATACCTTTTTGGGCCTGTATATCAAGGATTTGGGCGGGAAGCCGGATTTGCTCGGCCTTGCATGGTTTCTGGCCGCGGGCAGCGAAATTCTCGTGTTTTCCTTGAGTTTCTGGTGGCTTCGCAAAAACAAGGAGCTTGCCATCATCTCTTTTGCCGGGGCGTTTTACTTTTTGCGGTTTTTTATTTCGGCCTGGATCAAGGACCCGAACTGGCTCGCCTACATCCAGCTCTTGCAGCTGCTAACGTTTCCGGTATTCTACACGGCTGCAATCCAGTATTTGTACAGCATCGTGCCCGTGGAATGGAGAGCTACCGGACAAACCGTACTGGCGCTGTTGTTCTTTGGGGTCTCGGGCATTTTGTCGTCCTTTGCGGGCGGCGCGTTATACCAGGCTTTCGGCGGCCGGACGATGTATTTGACGATATCTTGCATGTCCTTCATCGGCATGCTGTTCGGAATTGTGCTGTACCGCATTTACGGGCGGAAAAAGTCGGGCGAGGGCGATGCAGCCTCATGATAACGGCGTCATCGTGAAACGATCGTGCCTGAAGCGTCTTCCCATTTCTCAAACACTATGAAAATTGTCCAATCCTTTCGGGGCTGAGCATTCGCGATTTTGACCATTTTATTTTCGGGCAGGACGCGGCATCGCTGATCTCCAGCGACACAGCCCCCTGACGGTTGAGGAAATTCTCCGCATCTCGGCTACGGGCCGGCTTCCCGAAGGTTTCAGAGTGATCTAACCCTGAGTGATTACCGTTCATGCGTCATAACAAGTCAACGTTAAAGCAAAAACAGCCGCCCTGGGATCGAAACCGGGTGGCTGTTTTTTACTGAATTCTTTCCGCAACATGAAAATGGCGTTGTTCGAAATGTTTTTTATGCCATGATTGATCTATACGCTCTGGGAGGCTTTTCCCTGGGTTACGCTCTGCACCTCGTACATATTGGCCTTCGTGCTGATGACGTATTCCGGGGGTTCCTGCCCTTTTTTCTCGCGATGCCCCTGAAGATGCGCGTCGCTTTTCTCCCAGTTTTTCCAATCGTCGCGGGAACGCCAACGGATCATGACGGCGACTTCTTCCTCTTCCTTGCTGATTTTGGTCGTCATGACCGTTTTATCGATCAACCCTTCCATGGCGTCGATCGGGCTTTCCTTGCTGAACCGGGCCACGACCTGATCGGCGTTTCCCGCCTTGACCGTGATTCTCCGAACCTGAATGAACATATAAGCCGCCTCCTAAGATTAGATATCGGTGATTTCCGCAAAACCTGCATATGTATGCTGCAATAACCGGTTGAACCTTCTTTCCTATTTTAGTTGATAATGATTATCATCGTCAAATATATTTTGCTAAACGTTAATTAATTCCCTTTTGCTTGCGATCCTGGTTGGTCGTTTCCTCAAAAATTGATACAATAGGATGGAGTATGTCCAAAACGTCTCAACATTCGTTGTATTTTCATTTGGAAGAGAGGAAAAGCCTAACATGATCATTAAACCGAGAACACGCGGATTCATCTGCACCACTTCACATCCGGCAGGCTGCGCGGCACAGGTTCAAAAACAAATCGATTACGTCCAGTCGAAACCTGCGATCGAAGGGCCGAAAAACGTGCTGGTCATCGGCGCGTCCACGGGCTACGGCCTGGCGGCCCGGATTACGGCGGCTTTCGGCGCGCAAGCGAACACGGTCGGCGTCTATCGTCCGAGCAGCGGCTCCGAAAAACGCACCGCTTCTGCAGGCTGGTATAATTCCGCCGCCTTCGAGCAAGCAGCCCAGGACGCAGGCTTGAAGTCATACAGCGTAACCGGCGACGCTTTCGCCAAAGAAACGAAGGATAAAACGATTGAGCTCATCAAGGAAAAAATCGGCAAGGTCGACCTCGTCATTTATAGCGTGGCTTCCGCCCGCAAGACGGATCCGGCAACGGGAGAAACGTTCAACTCCGTGCTCAAGCCGATCGGCAAGCCATTCTCGAATAAAACCGTCAATTTCCATACGGGCGAAGTGACGGACATCACGATTGAACCGGCAACTGAAAAGGAAATCCAAGAAACGGTAGCCGTCATGGGCGGCGACGACTGGGAAGCATGGATCGAGGCGCTTCGCGCCGCGGAAGTGCTGAGCGAAGACGTAACGACCATTTCGTTCTCCTACATCGGCTCCGAGATCACGAAAGCCGTCTATCGCGACGGTTCGATCGGTCGGGCCAAGGACCATCTGGAGGCGACGGCCCTGAAGTTAAACGATCAGCTCAAAACGAACGGCGGACGGGCCTACGTAGTGGTGAGCAAAGGTCTCGTGACGCAATCCAGCTCCGCGATTCCGATCGTTCCGCTGTACATTTCCTCCCTGTACAAAATCATGAAGGAAAAGGGCATCCATGAAGGCTGCATCGAGCAAACCTATCGCCTGTTCAAGGATCGCCTGTATGCCGGAGGGGAGCCGCAGGTCGACGAAGCCGGACGCATCCGCATCGACGATTGGGAGCTGCGCGAGGACGTGCAGGCCGAAGTGGTGAACATTTGGGATCAAGTCACAAGCGACAATATTTATGATCTGACGGACCTGGAAGGATACCGCAAGGAATTTTTCCAACTGTTCGGGTTTGAAACCGAAGGCGTGGATTATGAAGCCGACGTCAATCCCGACGTCAAAGTTCCGAATTCGATTTAAGGTCAAAAGTTACACGGAAAGCCCGCTTCACGGCGGGCTTTTTTCGTTCCCCGCTTCCCCGTCCCTATGGTCTCCAACGCGTCCGAATATACAGTTGTGCGTTCATGGCGGACATTTCCGCCTTTTTTTCATTCCTTAATGACATAGGACTGGCAGTTCCTGCATTTAAACCGTATAATGATAGCGGGTCCGATAAAATAAAGCGTTCTCATCTGACTCTAATATCCAGTTACCAAACTCGGAGGAATGTATTCATGAGACTAGAAAAAGACTTTCTCGGCACCAAAGAAGTTCCCGAAGACGCATACTACGGCATTCAAACGATGCGTGCGGCAGAAAACTTCCCGATTACCGGCCAGCGGATTCATCCGGAGCTGATCCGGGCGATGGCCATGGTCAAAAAAGGGGCCGCGATCGCAAACATGGAGATTAAACGGCTGCTCCCGTCCAAAGGCGAAGCCATCGTCAAGGCGGCAGACGAGATCATCGGCGGGAAATGGTTCGATCATTTTATCGTCGATCCGATCCAAGGCGGAGCAGGCACGTCTATTAATATGAACACGAACGAAGTCATCGCCAACCGCGCGCTCGAGCTGATCGGCAAAGAAAAAGGCAGCTACGCCGACATCAGCCCGAACAACCACGTCAACATGGCCCAGTCGACCAACGATTCCTTCCCGACGGCGGTGCATTTGGCTACCCTGACGATGATCGAGAAGCTGCTGAAAACGATGCAGGAATTGAAGCAGGCCTTCGAACGCAAAGCCGAAGAATTCGACTCCGTCATCAAAATGGGACGAACCCATCTGCAGGATGCGGTTCCGATCCGTCTGGGACAAGAATTCCAGGCATACGCGCGCGTGCTTGGGCGGGACATCGACCGCCTGGCCGCGACGAAGAAAAACCTGCTCCACATCAATATGGGCGCAACCGCCGTCGGTACGGGCCTGAACGCCGACGTCCGCTACATCGAACATGTCGCCAAAGTGCTTGCCGAGCTGAGCGGTTTCCCGATCGAGCCGGCGGACCATCTGGTCGATGCCACCCAAAACACCGACGCGTACACCGAAGTTTCGGCCGCGCTGAAAATTTGCATGATGAACATGTCCAAGGTCGCGAACGATATCCGCTTGATGGCCTCCGGACCGAGAGCCGGACTTGGCGAACTGTCGCTCCCGGCAAGGCAGCCGGGTTCTTCCATCATGCCGGGCAAGGTCAATCCGGTCATGTGCGAAGTCATCAACCAAATCGCCTTCCAGGTCATCGGCAACGACCATACGATCTGCCTCGCCTCCGAAGCCGGACAACTGGAACTGAACGTGATGGAACCGGTGCTGGTATATAACCTGCTCCAATCCCTTGAGATCATGAACAACGGCTTCCGCGTATTCCGCGAGCATTGCATCGAAGGCATCCAGGCCAACGTGGAACGCTGCCGCGAATACGTCGAAAACAGCGTCGGCATCATCACTGCGCTGAACCCGCATCTCGGATACGAGGTCGTTTCGCGCATTGCCCGCGAAGCGATCCTGACCGGCAAACCTGTCCGCGAATTGTGCCTCCTTTATAATGTGTTGACCGAGGAAGAACTGAATATCATTCTGGATCCTTATCAGATGACGAATCCGGGCATCGCCGGCGCGGAACTGCTGAACAAGGAGTAATCCAAACGGCCAAGCAGCGCTTCACGCGCTGCTTTTTTTGTCCTCTTTTTCTCGGTCAAAGTCCGTGGGGCGTGGCAGACGTTCGGTATAGTAACTAGGCGCAAGCTTGTTTTGTTATTGTGAATTTTTCATATAATGAAATTATCACTTTAAATAGTTGGAATTTTTGGAGGATAAGCCCGCTTTTTTGGGTGTGGAAGCCTCATGTCATCCGCTTGTTTCAAAATATGGAATATTCAGGAGTGATTTTAGCCAAAATACGATAATCAACGATTTCATTCAGGAAGAGGGAACAAGCCTCAAATGAAAAAATCAGCATCCGTGCATATCGTGCCAATTTTGATGTCCCTTATGCTAATGAACGGCCTGACGAGCCATGTCATCATCAATCCGCTCGTGCTCGATGCGGCTGGCAGGGACGCGTGGCTTTCCGTTATTTTCGCGACCGTGCTGCTGGTGCCTTGGACCCTGATGCTTGCCGTTTTCATGAAACGGACCGGCCAGCAGAAAATTCAGCCGTGGCTGGCGGAAAAAACAACTCCCGTCCTGTCCTGGATTTTGGTTGCTCCATTGATTATTCATTTGTACCTGATCGGCGGCGTTACCCTTTATCATACTTCCGGCTGGACGATCAGCAACTATTTGCCGGCGACGCCCAAAATCGTTTTGGTCGGCACCTTGATGTTCGTATGTTTCTATATGGCCAAGCTGGGCATCCGTTCGATCGCCGTCAGTGCGGGGATATTGCTTCCCATCGTCGTCCTACTCGGCTTTTTCGTGTCGATTGCCAATGTTACGGAAAAAAACTTCAATTTGCTCGCCCCGATTCTGGAGCACGGAATAATGCCGCCGGTGAATGGAATGATATATGTTGGCGGGGGTTTTGTGGAAATCTTCGTTATTTTGTCCATGCAGCACCGGATCACAAACCGGGTCAAACCATGGCACATGGCCGTCTACGGCCTGATCATCTCCTACATCACCCTCGGCCCTATCCTCGGCGCCATATCGGAGTTTGGGCCGCAGGAGGCCGCAAAGCAAATGGAATCCCCCTATGAACAGTGGAGGCTCGTAAAAATCGGGAGATATGTGGAGCATGTCGACTTTTTTTCGGTTTATCAATGGCTGGCCGGCGCATTCATGCGGATTGCGCTTGCCCAATATCTCCTTGTCGAAATACTCCCATTTAAAAGCAGGGTGATGGCGAACCGCTTTCTGCTCGCCGTCTCCTTCAGTTATGTCCTGTTTGCCATGTTTCCTGTCAGCCAAGACGCGTTCTATCAAGGTTTGTATCGATATTACTTTCCGATCTCGCTTTGCGTAAACCTGTTACTATCCGTCATCTGGACCGCTATAACGTTTTTGCCGGCGAAAAGAAAGGAGGAAGCATCGTGACCCCGTCCGAATCACCAAACGAAAACGCGGTATGGACGCTGCCAAAAATCCGATCCGTCTTTTCCAAGAGCTTCGATGTCGTCATCCGAACGTACCGTTTGGAAAAAAACTCCGCTTCGTCCGACGTCGTGCTCATATACGCAAGCGGACTCGCGGACTCCGCGCAAATCAGCCTGGTCGTACTTCCCGAGCTCCAGGACATGTACCGGGAATCCGGCTTTTTCCTGCAGCAAAACGGCGACCTGTATTCCAAATTGGCGCTGGACGAAATGAAGGAGCCCGTCACCGAACAGGAAATCGAGGATATCGTATTCCAAGGGGGTCTCGTCATTTTGATCCCGCTCACCAATCAAATGTATTCTTTGGATATTTCCAACGCTCCCAAACGCACTCCCGAGGAGCCCAACGTCGAAATCTCGATCAAAGGGCCGAAAGACGGTTTTACCGAGGATTTTGTCACCAATATCGCCTTGATCCGCAAGCGCATCCGCAGCAAGTCCCTTTGCTGCGAAAATCTGATTTTGGGACGCAGGTCCAGAACAAGGATTGCTTTAATGTACTTCGACGACATCATCTCAAAGAGTATCCTGACGGAAGTCAGGCAACGCCTGGACCGGATCGATATCGATGCGATCTATTCGATCAATCAGCTGGAGGAGCTGTTGTCCGACTCCAGATATGCCCTCTTCCCCCTGCTTGATTTTACCGGCCGGCCGGATTACGCGGTTGCAAGCCTGATCAACGGCCGTTTCGTCATCATTATTGACGGCATTCCCATGGCGTTGATTGGGCCAGGCACCTTGTCGCTGCAGATGAAGTCTCCGGAGGACGTTCATTTCAACTATATTTATGTTTCTTTTGTGCGGCTCATCCGGATCCTCAGCCTGCTCATCTCCATCGGCCTGCCCTCCTTCTGGGTAGCTGTGACCGCTTTCCATCAGGACCAGATCCCTTTCCGGCTCATGGCGACCATTTCGACCGCAAGATTAGGGCTTCCTTTTTCCGCCCAAATGGAGCTTTTCCTGCTGATGATCCTTCTTGAAATTTTCCGCGAGGCGGGAATCAGGCTTCCAAGCACCATCGGGCAGACCTTAACGGTCATCGGCGGCTTGATTATCGGCGATGCAGCCATCCGCGCGGGGCTCGTCTCTCCTTCCGTGGTCGTCGTCGGAGCCATCACTGCGGTTGCAAGCGCCACGCTCGTCAATCAGACGCTAAGCACCGCCGTGAGCGTGATCCGATTCGGGCTGTTTTTTGCTTCGTCCATTCTGGGCATGTACGGGATGATCCTCGGCTTGATTCTTTTGCTGGCCTATGCGTCAAGACTGCGGTCCTTCGGCGTTCCTTACTTGACGCCCGTATCGCCTTTTCACGCGAAAGATTTTTTCCTTGCCATTTTGCGGGGGCCTTGGAAGCTGATGCGTAAAAAGCCGACGTCGCTCGGCACCATGGATTCGGATCATTTTGGGGAGAACCCGCAATGAGGAACGCAAAAAAAATCGCCTTATCGCTTCTCATCCTGATGCTCGTTTCCGGCTGCTGGAATTCCAAGGACATCCAGAATATGGCTTACGTTACGGCTCTTGGCGTCGATTATGAAAACGGCCGCTTCAAAAGTTACGCGCAGGTGCCGAATTTTACCAATATCGCCAAATCGGATACCGGAGAAGAGGGAAAACCGGTCCCGATCTGGGTTGGAGTCGGCGAAGGAAAAACGTTGACCGAATCGCTCACGACCATGTACGCCACTTCGCAGATCAGGGTTTTTTGGGGGCATTTGAAGGCGCTGGTCCTGTCCGAAAACGCCATGAAACATGGAATGAAGGAAATCTACGACATGCTGAACCGCTACCGCGAGGTGCGATACAACATTTTGATGTACGGCACGAACGAACCGCTGCACGAGATCCTGATCCAAAAGTCCATCCTGAATTTTTCGCCTCTGGACACCCTTATGGATTTACCGTACCAGATCTATTCGCAAAGGTCGTTCATCCTCCCCGAATACGGCTACAAAATCATCGCGCAAATGAACGAGCCGAGCGGACTTGCCATGATCCCGTGCCTCACGATTGACCGGACCGGCTGGTACGAGGATCGGAACCAACGTTCGATGTTCCGGATCAACGGGGCGTATTTTTTTCAAAACAAGGAATTCCGGGGCCATCTAAGCGAGGATGATCTCAAGGGGACGAGATGGATTCAGCGGCAATTGGTCCAATCCCCCATGAACATCCCGGATCAAGGTCCTCCCGTCGCCGCGATCGTTCTCCAAAAACCCCATCTGTATGTAAAACCCGTCATCGAAAACGGCAAGGCCCGATTCAAGATCCGGGTATCCGTCGATGCGTATATCGATGAGCTGATCAAAGACACGCCGCATAAAAAGATGGAGGAAATGGCAGGCGATGCCATCCGGGACGAAATCAAAATGAGCTTCAAAAAGGGATTGGAGAAAAAAGCCGACGTCTTCATGCTTGATGAAAAGCTTTACCGCAAAAATCCGAAAAAGTGGCATGAGTTTCATCGCGCCAGCCCGTATCTCTTGGACGCGGACTCCATCAAGACCATCGATATTCGGGTCAGCATCGAAAGCTCGGGGAAATATAAGCAAAGGGTGAATTAGAGTTCGCCGATCAAAACGCAAAAGGAGCCCGTTTAGGCTCCTTTTTGTATGTTATTGCAGCGTGAGAATTTCCGGTCCGTCCGCGGTAATCGCGATCGTGTGCTCGTATTGGGCCGACAATCCGCCGTCAAGCGTTCGTGCCGTCCAGCCGTCGCTGTCGATTTTGCTGCGGTACGTTCCCGTGTTCAGCATCGGTTCGATGGTAATGACCATGCCTTCCTTCAAACGGGGGCCGAGTTTTGGCGGTCCGTAATGCGGCACCTGCGGTTCTTCATGCATTTCCCGGCCGATGCCATGGCCGATGAACTCGCGGACGACGGAGAAACCTTCGGCTTCCGCGTACACCTGGATCGCATTCGAAATATCGCCGATCCGGTTACCGATCACCGCCTTTTCGATGCCTTTGTAGAGCGATTCTTTCGTCACGTCCAGCAGGCGCTGCGCTTCTTCGGACACGTTGCCGACCGCATAGGACCAGGCCGAATCCGCCAGCCATCCGTTCAAGTTCACGACCATGTCCACGGTCACGATGTCGCCGTCCTTGAGGGCGTAGCTGCCCGGGAACCCGTGGCAGATAACGTCGTTGACGGATGTGCAAGTCGCGTAAGGAAATCCGTTATACCCTTTCTGTTCGGGCGTCGCTCCTGCTGCCCGGATGAATTTTTCCGCGAAACGGTCGATTTCGATCGTCGTGATTCCCGGTTCGATCAGCTTTCGGATCTCCCGGTGGCAAGCCGCGAGGATGGCTCCGGCTTCCTTCATCTGTTCGATTTGTGATCTGGTTTTAATCGTAATCATGTAATCCCTCATTCCTGTCTGATCTCTTTATTATACCCTGAACCTCAGAAAAACGTCCATCCGGCGTGCTTTCACCGATGGCCGGCCATGTCAGTGCGGAAATGTTTCTAGCAGAGAAAAGGATCGCTTGCGCATAAACATGATACTCTCTTTTGCATTCGAAAAAAAGTCCTGACCCTTGCGGATCAGGACTTCGTTTTTTTGTGGAATGCCCTGAAGTTCCTGCTGCTTAAGCCGCCGCCTCGGCAGGCTGCTGCTTTTTGCTTCCTTTCCACAGGAAATAAATCAGGCTGAAAACCAGGAAGATGACGGCGACGATGCCGAGCACGCCGGCCTGTTTCCACATCAGGTCGTAATCCCCGCTGGATATGATGGCTTTATATCCAAGCACGCTGTGCGACATCGGAAGCCAAGGATTGATCGGTTTGAGCCAATCCGGAATCAGTTCGAGCGGGAACGTGCCTGCGCTGGTCGTCAGCTGCAAAATGAGCAGAATGATAATGAGGAAACGTCCCGGCATATCAAACCACGTGACGACCGCCTGCACGATAAACATAAACGTCAAACTCGTGATAAAGGTGAAGAGGAAGAAATACGGCACGCTCTGCACCTTGAGTCCAAGTCCGTACAAAATGATGGTCGCCGCCACGACGGACTGGAACAAGCCCATGCCCGCAAAAGAAAGCGTGCGGCTGACGAAACGGCCGAAGCCTGTCGCTCCTTCCACGGTCGTGCCTTTGAGCGAAATCACGAGCGTCGAGATGAGCGCCCCGACGAACAAACCGAGGGACATGAAATACGGCGTCAAGCCCGTGCCGTAATTCGGCACTTTGCGGCTGTCGTTTTCCTCGGAGTCGATCGGCTGGGCGAACATTTTCACGAGATCGTCGGTCTTTTTCAGCTCGGAAGTTTTTTCGGCCGCATCGTTCAGCTTGGTTGCCAGCTCCTTCGAACCGTCGTCAAGCTTCGTGATGCCATTGGCGAGCTCGCCCGCGCCTTTATGCAGCTGCTGCGACCCGTCGGCAAGCGTCACCAGGCCGCCCGACAATTTGTTCACGCCGCCTTTCAGCTGGGACGTGCCGTCCACGAGCTGCTTCGAGCCGGCGACAAGCGCTTGGCTGCCGTTTGCCGCTTCTCCGAGCTTCTGGTTAAACGTTGAAAGTCCGGCGGTCAACGCGGACTGCCCTTCATTCAGCTTCGCGGCGCCCTGCACGAGTTGTTCCTGGCCTTTCACAAGCTGGCCGCTGCCTTCAAGCAGCTGTTTCTGCCCGCTATGAAGCGCCGTTGCGCCGGTCAGCAGCTGCTGCTGCGCGTCATGCAGGGAATCGGCGCCTTTGGACAGCTGTTCCTGGCCAGCCGCCACCTTGGCGCTTCCTTCCGCCACGGATTGGCTGGCGGCAAGCAGCTTCTGGAATTGCGGGTTTTTGGCCAGTTCCGGGCTGGAGGAGGCAAGCTGCTGCAGTCCGTCGGCAACGCCCTTCGCGCCTTCGGAAACCTTGGATGCCCCGTCAAGGGAAGACTTGAGTCCGGAAGATAGATCCGCGCTGCCCTTTTCGGCGGCTTGAAGCCCCGCCTCAAGCTTGCCTGCGCCCTGCTCCGAACCTTGAAGGCCTGCGTTCAGCTTTTTCGCGCCTTCCAAGGAGCTTTGCAGCCCGGCATGCAGCTGCGTACCGCCCTGCTGCGCCTGCTTCGCTCCGCTCAGCAGCTGGCCTCCCGCGGCGTTCAGCTGACCCAGCCCGCTGGCGAGTTTGCCCGCGCCCTGGTTCAGCTGACCCGCGCCCTGATGAAGATCGCTTACGCCTTTGGCCAGCGGCCCCATGCCGTCTTTGGCTTCCAGCGTGCCGTCCGCCAGCTTTTTCAGGTTTTCCTTCAGCTTGACGGCTCCTTCGTCAAGATCGACGCTGCCGTCATGGATTTTGTCCGCCCCGTCGCCCGCTTCCGCAAGTCCGTCCGAAACTTCCGTGAAGTTGTCGAGCAGGCTTTCGGTATACGATTCGGTGACTTTGGCGGACACTTTCGCTTTAATGTCCTTGATCGCCGTATTTCCGATCTGGGAGGCGATAAAGTTGTAATCCCCGTTCGGTTCATACAAAATTTTTGCCGGCTGCGGATGATCGTCCAGCAGCGTCGTGGCTTGTTCGGAGAAGTTTTCGGGGATGGTAATTTTCATATAATAGCGGTTTTCCTTGATCCCCTTCTCCGCTTCCTCTGCGCTGACAAACTTCCAGTCGAAATCTTTGCCTTTTTTGAGTTCATCCACCAGGTCCGAGCCGATATGCAGCTCTTTGCCTTTGAACTCGGCGCCTTTATCCTGGTTCACCACGGCGACCGGCAAATTGTCCAAATGGCCGTACGGGTCCCAGAAGGCTGCCAGATACACGCCGCTGTACATGATCGGGATAAACATGACGGCAATGATCGGGATCAGCACTTTCGGGTTTTTGACGGCCGCAGCTAAGTCTTTAAAAAACACGGATAATGCATTCATGTCTGGCGGTAGCCCCTCCTTATCCAAATATCGATGATGCCAAAAACATTCTGACTGTTTTCATCATCCGGTCAATCATGCGCATGCGAAAGCAGGCTCCGGGTATCCGTCGCCGGTTCGCATGCCCGAGCTGAGCTGCTCCCGATGTATGAGCTTGGTTTGGCGGTGCTACTTCCATGGTTCCGGAATGCGTTACGCGTTCGCAGCGAGCCCGTTCTCCAAAAAAAGCCGGATATGCTCCTTGATCTGCTCCTTGGATAACGGCTCGTGGTTTTTGTTCCACTCCGAAGTCAAGGCGATGTACATCTTTACCATCAGGAAAGATACGATTTTGGGGTCGCAATCCCTCAGCTCGCCCCGGGCAATCGCCCGCTCGATTTCTTTTTCGATATACCCCAGAATGACGTTTTCCACCTGGGCCATCGCTTCTTGCGATTGAGGCGTGCCGACGTCCCGAAGCTCCTGGGACAGCTTGATGAGGAGTTCGTGCTCGCTGCGGAATTCCAGAAAAGAATCCAAAACGCGGAACAAATTGTCAAAAAACTTCCTGTCATGGTCCACTTCCCGCAAAATGATCGATTTCATTTCGGAAATGACGCCATTGACGATTTCGTCGAAAAGCTGCTCCTTGGTATCAAAAAACGTATAGATGGTCCCTTTCCCCACATTGGCGATTTTGGCCACCTGGTCCATCGTGGTCGCTTTGTAGCCGAACAATGCGAAGGACCGAGAAGCCGCTTCAAGCACCTGCTTTTTACGATCCACCGTTCCTATGATTTTCCCCTCCCGAATTCGCTCTACATCCTATGATTGACCGAAAAACAATTCCAGTCATAAGGTCAATGTTAACTTTATCACGTTTTGAAGGATATGACAAATGTTTAATACAGATTTTCTGTAAAAAAACCAAAAAACCACCGACCGCTTTTCAAGGATGCATGGTCGGCACGAGCCGGCAAGACCGTCAAGAAATGACGGAAATGCGGTATTTGGCCCGTCCCGTCGTCAAGCTTAAGCCGTTGCCGTCGGGGCTGCAGTCGAACTGTCCGTCCACGTAGATCTGGTATTCGTCCCTAGGCAGCGGCAATTCGCCGTCCCCGCTGACGACGTTTCCCGCCCCGTGTAAAATGAGGGAGCTTCCTTCCGCGTATTCGTCGAAGGTCGGCACCGTTTCGTCATATTCCACGCTCACCAGGCGTACCCGGGTTTCGTCGATATCGTCCCGCTCCTCTTTGCGGATCAGCAGCGTTTCTCCGGTTTTTTGCTCCAGCCATGCCTTTGCGGCGTTCAGTTGGTCACTCATTGGTTTACCCCTTCTTCCTTGGAATGTTATGAAACCCTTTTTTCCTAATATGAGTCTAACCATTCCGGCGGGACGCAAAACATCGGGCGGTCAGAAAAGCACCCTTTCCTGCCCCAAAGAAAAAACGCCCGACATCCTCGGACGTTTTATCGTTTTATAGCATTTCAATGCCTTTAGGCTTTCTCCTGCCGCTTCTGAGGGAGTTCGACCCTTGCCTTCCCCATCGCAATGACGAAAATGACGGCGATGGCAATCGGGACGAGAGCAATCAGGAACACATGGGTGATCGAACCTGACATGGCGTCGATGATTTTGGAGAGGACAGCCTCCGGAATCTTCGTACGTACGCTAGGCTCGAAGATTTGCTTGGGATCTCCGAGGCTGGACATGGCGGAGTCGGCATTCCCGCCCATGCCTTTGAAGTTCTCCGTCAGCTTGCTCGTAAACAGGTTATTTTGAATCGTGCCGAAAATCGTAATCCCCATGGTCATCCCCAGCGAACGAAGAAACTGGTTGGTCGAGTTCGCGGTCCCGCGGTAGCGCGGCTCCAAATTATGCTGGGAGGCCGTAGGCAGCAGCGAAAACGAAAAGCCCATGCCAAAGCCGACGACGACCATGAACAATGTCAGCAAATAACGCGCGGAATCCGGCTGGAGCGTGCTGAGAAGGTACATGCCTGCAAGATAAAACACAACCGAAATCCCCATCAGATTGCGATAGCTTGTCTTCGTCGAAAATATGCCGCCGATCGAACTGCCCGCCACCGAACCGAGCATCATCGGCGTCAGGATCAGTCCTGCATTGGTCGCCGAGCCGCCGTACACGGCCTGGACGAAGATCGGAATGTACACCGTCAATATAATGAACGTGCCGCCGTATAAAAACGCTAATATTTGCGATGAAGCAAACAAACGGCGTTTAAAGAGGAAAAACGGCAAAATCGGCTCCTTCGCCCGAAGCTCCACGAAAAAGAACGCGACGAAAAAAACGGCGAAGAGCGCAAACAGCGAAATGATCGGCGCCGAACTCCAGGCATACTCCTTGCCTCCGAGCTCCAGCGCGAACATCAGGCTGATGACCGCAATAACGAGGGTCGCGGCGCCCCACCAGTCGATCTTTTGCTTCGAATGGGAAGGCGATTCCTTATAGTTTTTCATGATCAGCGCAAACGAAACGATCCCGATCGGAACGTTGATATAAAACACCCATTCCCATCCCATGTAATCGGTAATATAGGCCCCGAGCAGCGGACCGACCACGCTTGCCGCTCCGAAAACCGCACCGAGAAGCCCGGTCATTTTGCCCCGTTTTTCCGGCGGAAAAATGTCAAAAATAATCGTAAACGCGATCGGCATAAGCGCTCCCCCGCCGATCCCCTGGATCGCGCGGTAGATGCTGAGCTGCTCGATCGTTTGAGCCAGCCCGCATAACGCGGAACCGATCAAAAACACGGCCAAACCGAAAATAAAAAATCTCTTTCTGCCGTACATGTCCGATAATTTGCCGAAAATCGGCATGCCCGCCATGGTGGTCACCATATACGCGGACGTGACCCAGACAAACTTGTCCATCCCGCCGAGATCGGACACGATCGTCCCCATGGCCGTGGCAACGATGGTATTATCGATAGCCGACATAAAAATGGCAAGCAACAAGCCTGCCACAACCAGCTTTATGTTGTTTTTGGCAGCTTCCATTCGCAAACCCCTTTCCCCTTTGCAAAGTATGAGCAAGTTCGATAAAATCATATTAATATCTCATTTATCGAATATCTCGTTCATCGAGATATGTAAATATTAAGAGGAGGTGTCTCGTTTGTCAAGCGAACGGCAGGAACAGCCTGCAGATCTCCGGGAACAGCTTGCGCTGCTGATGCGGGGGTTGGGCACCCGAACCGTATTGTACCAGCAGTTTGTCGCCGCCTCCCACGGTTTGTACAATAACGATCTGAAATCGGTTGACATTTTGCGCGAAACCGGGCCGATTACGGCAGGCGAGCTATCCAAAATTACGGGGCTGGCGACCGGAACGATCACCGCGTTGATCGACCGGCTTGAAAAATGCGGTTACGTACGCAGGGAAAACGATCCGGCCGACCGGCGCAGAGTCATTATCGTTCCGGTATACGAGCACAACGAAGCAATCAAAAACACGTATTCGCCTCTTCATTCGGCGATGCTGGAGCTTGCCTCCCAGTATTCGGCGGACGAGCTCCGGCTGATCATGCAGTTCATCGGCAAAACGAGCAGCATATTGGAGGAACAAATCCATCATCTCAGCGCTTCCCGCGGGAAAACCTCTCCTGAGCCTTAAACGGCTCCGCCGTCCTTGACAGGCGGAGCTTACGCCTCGCACACGGCATAATTAGCGTGGTGATCAGCGTGAAGCGTTTAATCGTGCGAGTTTTTGAAAAAACAAGGGACGGTCTTTCCGGCAAACCCGGAAAAACCGTCCCTTTTCTTTTTATTCGTAGCTGTATGTCAGGTTGAACCTGAATTAGTTGAATACTTTGACGCGCTCTTCAAGCGGCTGGAATTGTTTCTCGCCGGCAGGAGCCACCACTTTGCCGAACGGCATTTGGGCAATCAGCTTCCAGCTCGCAGGCAGGTTCCATTCGTGAGCGACCTTTTGGTCGATCAGCGGGTTGTAGTGCTGCAAGCTTGCGCCCAGCCCTTCCTCTTCCAAAGCCGTCCATACGACGAGCTGAAGCATGCCGTTGGATTGATTGGACCATACAGGGAAATTATCCTTGTAAGCTTCGAATTGGGCTTGAAGACCTTCGATCACGGCATTGTCTTCGAAGAAGAGGACCGTGCCGTATCCATTGCGGAATCCGGCCATTTTCTCGGCCGTCGGAGCAAAATTTTCGGCTGGAACGACGCCTCTGAGCGTTTCTTCCGTCAGGTTCCACAGTTTGTCATGCTGTTCCCCCAGCAGCACGACAACGCGTGCGCTTTGGGAGTTAAAGGACGATGGCGTATGTTTGACCGCTTCGTTTACGATTTCGACGATCTTTTCGTCCGAAACGGATACATCCTTGCTAATGGCATAAATGGAACGTCTGTTTTTGAGCGCATTGATGAAATTCGACATAAGTATAGTTGCCTCCAATATTTTATTTACTTACTTTTTTTATTATATAACCCCATCAACTTACTTGCAATACTTTGTTTTTCTTAACTCGCCTGCACGTACACAAAAAAACCTTTCCTAAAACGGAAAGGTTTATACGCGGCCGCAGCCTTGTATGTTATTTTGTTTATTTCACGACGACCACTTCGGGTTCCGGTTCAAAGCCGAATGCGTTATTGACCCCTTCAATGATCACGTTCATCAAATATTTCACGTCTTCGGCGGTGGCATGCCGGTGATTGATGATCATGTTCCCGTGATACGGCGAGATCATTGCGCCGCCATGCTCCTTGCCCTTCATGTTCAACCGGTCCACAAGGGCGCCCACCGGAACGCCGTAGTCGTAATTGTTTTTGAACACCGAACCGCAGGAAGGGAATTCGAAATGTCGTTTTCCGTTACGGTAATTGGCGATGTCGGTCATTTCGGCCGGAATGACGATGCCCTGTTTCTTAAGCGCTTCGGCTTCCCCATCCATGTACGAATAAAAAGAAGCCAGCGTCGACATGCCTTCCTTCGCCTTCCACCGCGCAAGCAGCTCATTGCCGGCAGCGATCTGCTTCTCGTCCGGCACGGCAAGCATATCCGCCCCGAGCACCAGCCATGGGTTCATCTGGAAAATGGATTGTTTGTAGCCGTATTGGCACTGCGACACGTCGATCGACCGAACGGCCAAGGACGGGTCGGACAAGTCGACGTAATAAACGGTTTTAATGATGTCGCTGATCTGATGGTGATTGTATTTCGCGTTCATATAAATTCCCGCGCCAAGTCCCCCGGGCAGCAAGTAGGTGAACTCGTAGCCGGGAATGCCGAACATCCTGCCGCTGATCGCCAGCATGGACATCGGCGTTCCGGAGGATATGAACCATTTGGTCGGCTGGATGTCCCAATAGACGAATTTTTTCAATGAGATATACAGCGTATCCTCCTGCGGACGGTCCGGAAACAGCAGGTTCGAACCCATCCCGCAAATAAAATAATCCAATCCGTGCGTTTTGCAGCCCCGCAGCAGTGTCAGAAGCTCCTCCACCGTTTCGGGCATGGCAAAAAAGTTCGCTTCGCCCCCGATTTGGTACGATGAATGGTTGGCCAGCGGTTCGTTCCGCAGGCACAGGCTTTCAAAAGTCATCCGGTTATTCAGCATTAGGTTCCTTCTCGCTTTCAACTTCATTATTAATGTTCAAAATCAATGAATGATTCCTTTTCGCCACGTAAACGTAGACCTATCTATTCTAATATATCGCCAGTCATTACGCCATGTGTCAATTCATACCCGCATCCAGGAATTATATCCGATTTTTTGGGGAAAGGAAACGGCGAACGCCCGCGCGGCAAAGTATCCGGCAGCATGTTCGGCGCAATGCCGGCGGTCTTTCGTAAACGGCTGCGGCCTCCGTTTTTCAGGCGCTTATCCGTATTTTCTTGTTTTCCATATGTTTCTATACGTTATTTGATGCGGCAAACCGGGCGGAAATGGCATTTCTGCCGTCTCGCCGGCGTCCTTCACCGCGTTATTTGACAGCGGACAGTACGGCATCGAGGAATCGAGCTAACGGTCTCATTTCCCCCGAATAAAAAAGAAGCAGCGAAGGTTCGCTGCTCCATGCCGCTGCCGTCCGAAATGCTGCGCGTTGACATGCGAACGGCGGCAAAATCATTTCGTCTCTATATCCGACTGTCCCCAATATGCCTTCATGCCGGTAATGAGCCCTTCCTCGTTAAACGTCATCAGCTCGATGACATGAATGACGATCGTTGCGCCTTCGACTGTCGTTTCGATATGAACGGCCATGGCTCCCGAATGTTCGTGCGACCCCCGAATCGGTTCCTCGCGGCGGATCCGGGTGCTTCCATTCACGACCTTACGGTAAAATTCCGCGATCGCGGCCTTGCCCCGCACCGGCTCGGACCCCGCGGGATCCTCTACGACCGCATCCTCCGCATATAATGAAAGGATTCCTTCCAAATCGTCCCGGTTAAAACAATCGATGTAGTTCTGCATGGCCGTTTTGATATGCTGTTCGGTAAGCATGGCTGATCCCTCCCTTAATTGACATCATGTCCAATAAGTACATTATACCTTCCGGGAAAGCGTTTGTAAAAACAAGGTTGGTAATCTCCACGGACGAGCCGCGCTTTACACGGCGTTCCGTTAGTTATAAGGTTAATATGTTGAGGTCAAATGAATTGTACTGGAGGATTCTGCATGAAATCAGACTTGGAGACCGTGATGCATGACGGGGATATCTTCCGAAATGCGGATTTGGACGGACGAATCCTGATCATGACGGCGGTCGAAGCAGAGCGGCAGGCCGTCATGCGCGGAACCCGCGATTCAAAGCGGTTTAATGTTCAACTCGCCGGATTCGGGCCGGCCTCGGCGGCGGCACGGACGGCCGCAGAGCTTGCGAAGGGCAGCTACAGCCTGGTCATCAGCGCAGGGATCGCCGGAGGCTTCAAGGGACGGGCGGAGATCGGCTCCACCGTCATCGCCGACCGGATCGCGGCCGCCGATTTGGGCGCCGAAACCCCTGACGGGTTTCTCAGCGTGGACGAGCTTGGTTTCGGCAGCTCCGTCATCCTGCCTGATTCAAAGCTTGTGCAAACCCTCTCCGATGCCATGGCATCCGAGGGGATTCCCGTTAGCCGCGGCACCATCCTGACGGTCACGACGGGAACGGGTTCCGCCGAAACGACCGCCAAGTTAACCGCGCGGTACGGCGATGCGGCTGCCGAAGGGATGGAGGGCTTCGGCGTGGCGACCGCCGCCAAGCTGTGGAATCTGCCCGTGCTCGAAATCCGCACGATTTCGAACGTCGTCGGCCCGAGGGACCGTGCGGCCTGGCGCCTCGGCGAAGCCTTTGCCGCGCTCGAAGCGGCAGGCGACATTTTAAGGAGGGTATTTACCGAATGAAGATTGCTTTTTCACCATGTCCAAACGATACCTTTGTCTTCCATGCATGGGCGCATGGCCTTATTCCGGGCGCACCGCAGCTGGAAGTTACCTATGCGGATATCGACATTACGAACCATCTGGCCGCCCAGGAACAAAGCGATTACGACGTGCTCAAAATTTCCTATGCAGCATTGCCTTGGGTGCTGGACCGCTACGCGCTTCTGCCATGCGGCGGCGCTCTCGGCAGAGGCTGCGGGCCGCTTGTGCTCGCGTCGGGCGGACCGGATGCGCCTAAAAACGCCGAAGGCTTGTCCGGACGGCGCGTAGCCGTCCCAAGCGAACGTTCCACCGCGTACCTGCTGTTCCGCTTATGGGCTGCCCAAAACGTCCCGGGAGGCATCGGGGAGATCGTCGTCATGCCGTTCGACCAAATCATGCCTGCCGTTCGTGACGGAAACATCGACGCCGGGCTTGTCATCCACGAAGCCAGATTTACGTATCCCAATTACGGCCTGACGCTGATGGCGGACCTGGGCAACTGGTGGGAACAGGATACCGGGCTGCCGATCCCGCTTGGCGCCATCATCGCCAAACGGAATTTGGATCTCAAGGCCATTTCCGATTGGGCGCGCGCATCGGTGGAATACGCGTGGGCGCATCCGGAAGCTTCCCGCGAGTACGTCCTCAGCCATGCCCAGGAAATGGATCCGAAGGTGGCCGACGCTCACATCGATCTGTACGTCAATTCCTTTACCGCGAATTTGGGCGAAGACGGTTATGCCGCAATCTCTTCCCTGCTCACGCGCGCGGCCGATGAAGGTCTTGTCCCGCCGATCGATCCCAAGGCGCTCCTGCTGCCTTAACCGGAAAAACCCGCGTTTCTATTGGCCTAGAAACGCGGGTTTTTCTATATCGCAGGTTATCTTAGCGGAAATCTTTCGGAATTCTGCGGGCTACGCCGGTCAAAATCGCTGCCTGCACGACCGCTTTGCGGACTTCGATGACGACCTGGTCGTTAAAAATGCTCGGGATGATGTACAGCTCGTTCAACTCGCCGCCGGTCACGACCGATGCGATGGCGCGCGCGGCAGCCAGCTTCATCGGTTCGTTGATGCAGCGCGCCCTGCAGTCGAGCGCCCCGCGGAACAATCCGGGGAATACGAGCACGTTGTTGATTTGGTTCGGGAAATCGCTCCGACCGGTAGCGTATACCCGTGCATGAGGAAGCGCCTCTTCGGGCGACACTTCGGGCACCGGATTGGCCATGGCGAAAACGATCGGATCGGGTCCCATTCCACGGATATCTTCGCCGTTCAGCAAGTTTCCGCGGGATACGCCGATAAAGACGTCGGCGCCTTTAATGACTTCCTTCAGCGTTCCACCCGTCGCCTCGACCTGAGGCTGATCCGCCAGCCACTGCCACATCTCGTGTTCGTACGTTCCGCCTCTGACGATCGCGCCTTCGCGGTCCACGGGCACCAATTTGGTCACGCCTGCGCTCAGCAGCATCTTGCAGATGGAAACCCCTGCGGCGCCGATGCCGTTAACGACGACCCGGATGTTTTCGATCCGTTTGTTGACGACCTTTAAGGCGTTGAGCAGCCCCGCGATGACGACGACGGCCGTACCGTGCTGATCATCGTGGAAGACCGGAATTTCCAGCTCCTCGGACAATCTTCTTTCGATTTCGAAGCAGCGCGGGGAACTGATGTCCTCCAGGTTGATGCCGCCGAAAATCGGGCTCATCGCCTTAATGGTGCGGATGATCTCCTCCGTGTCGCGGGTATCCAAACAAATCGGGAACGCATCGACCCCGGCCAGCTGCTTGAACAGCATCGCTTTCCCTTCCATCACGGGAGCCGCGGCATAAGGGCCGACGTCTCCGAGTCCGAGCACCGCCGTGCCGTCGCTGACGACGGCAACCGTATTGCGTTTGATCGTCAACGAGTAAGCCTTTTCCGAATTTTCGTGGATGGCCGTGCAAACCTTCGCCACGCCTGGCGTATAGACCCGGGACAGGTCGTCCCGGTTTTTGATCGGCAGCGTCGGCTGAATTTTGATTTTGCCGCCCAAATGAACGAGGAAGGTCCGGTCCGAAACGTTGATCAGCTTGATGCCATCCTGTTTCCTAAGCGATTCGACGACGTTGTTCTCTTCGGTGTCCACGACTTCGACGGTAATGTCCCTGACCGAAGAATCTTTTCCCGGCCTGATCACGTCGATGGACGTGATATCCCCCCCGGATTTGCTGATTGCGGCAGCAACATCCCCAAAGGTGACCTTCGCATGATCAAGTTCAACGCGCAGAATGATACTCGTGTTTGCCATGATGCTTCCTCCCAAAAATATATGTAGTCATCCTCATGTAATCGATTTCAGCACGCACATATCATAACAGCCGAAGGGCTCCAATACAAGCCTCCTTGGAATCATTCTGCTTCCATTTTCGTCTTTCGGACGGAGGACAAAACTCAAGGAATGTTGGCGTGGTGCGCATTCGACATCCTTTTGTTTGTTTCATGCACTCCCATAACGACGGCGATCAATTCATAGCTCCCCAAACGTTCGGATTCGTTCCGCAGGCAAAAAGCTCCGGATTCGAACCATCCGTTCACCTTTTCGAATTGGGCAACCGCGAGCCCGCGCTCGTCGGTGATCGAATATTCCTTGAAGAACGCGGGCGAAAAAATTTCGTAAATTCCTCTCCCCTCTGATTCGTAAATGAATTTTTTCGACATGAAACTGAGACGGTGTTTCAGCACGCCCAGCAGGCTTCCGTCCGCCCCCGTCACCTCCCATTTGGTTGACATGAACCGGAACTTTCCGCTGCAAACAAGATTCCCGCCGGCATCAAGCACGTCGAGCGACGAGCCGAACGCGCTTTTCAAATCCAATGTCCCTGCAGGCTCCCGCCTGGCGTTGACGATATCGGTACGGCCCGCATTAAAGAAATTATCTCTAAAATACAGCTCCAAGATAATCGGCACCTTCTTTCAAAGACGAATTCTTCGTTCACCGTTCCACGGAGCAAGAAAGCCATGGACAAAATGATACGATCCATGGCTTATGTTCATGCACACGCTGCATATTTTCGGTTTTCAAGCCTCCGTTAACATCACGGCAAACGACAAGACAATTTTATACTATTTTAAGCATTTTTTCTATACGCTAGGCCTGGTTCAGCTCGCATTTCATATGTACCTGATGAACCGTGGCTTTAAAGCCGGCTTCCTCCAGAATCCGTATGAGCCGCTCCTCGGATACCCGCAGATTGACGGCGCGGCGCGTTATATTTGCATCCAGCGGGGCATACGCCCGGGACAACAGCGCTTTGAGGAGCTCCGAGGCTCGCTCTCCCGTATCTTCTACGGTCCGGCACTGGTACAGAACCGTCGCCTGATGTTCTCCGCCCGCGTCCATCGTTTTTCTAAACAGCGCATAACCCGCAAGTTCCCCATTTGCGTCCGTTGCGATGACCGATTCACCGCCGGCGATGTTTTCCCAATGGGTTTGCCACGGCAGGTCTCCGACCGGAAGCTTGAAACGCTGAACATCCCGGGGCAGACCGAACCGGAATTGGTAGGCATCCGCCCCCTCCGACGCAAAAGCATCGGATTTCAATCCTTCCTTTTGCTCGTAAAATCTTAAATCCCCGATCCATCGGTATCCCATCTTCGCGTACAGCTTGATCGCCGGTTCATTTTCGCTCAGCGCCTCCAGCAGGGCCGCCTCGGCGCCTTTTTCCCTGCAGACGTCAAGCGCCGCCCCGATCAGCTGTTTGCCGAGCCCCCGGCCCCTGTATTCCGGAATGATCCCCGTGCCGCCGTTCCAGGCCGTCAACCGTCCGTCGACGGTGCGAAAACCGTTCATGACGAAACCTACCGGCTTGCCTTGATCGCAGATCGCGATCGACGCCTCCATGGAGAGCTGGTTCTCCGGAATCCGTTTGATGAACGCGTCGACGCTCATCGTCATGTCGAATGCGTATCCTTTGAAGCCTTCGTTCCACAACCGGGTAAGCTCACTCGCCGAAAATTCGCTAAACTTCACAATTTCCATGTCCCATCGTTCTCCCCTGCTCAACATTTTCATCGATACGCGAGCCCGAAAAGCGGCCAGCGTTCAGACGCCTGCCGTGATTATCTCTTGTTTAGCGCCCCGGAGCAAGCACGCCCCGGACAATCCACTCGCATCCTCTTCGGCAACATCATCACGCTTGCCTCAAGAATTTCGCTTCGGCTTCTTGAACCACGCTTTCGGAAAGAGGATCTTGATCCGAAAATAAATCGGGATGGTCCTGCAACATTCCGCTTATGACCTCCGTCATTCGGACGGCATCGCATGCCCAGCAATCCGCCTCCCCCAATTTCGCCCGGCGGATCGCCCCTGTCCGCTCAAGAATTCCCTCCACCTTCCAGAAATGTTCCGACCACGGAAGTCCGCAATGGCGCCGGGACGGAACCGGAATTTCCGTGCCGTCGCCAAGCACGACGATCAGGTTTTCATGGCCGTCGGTCAGTCTTCCGGGAACATCCGCCCATTCCTCGATCCCGTGAATAAACGTGTTGCGCCTTAAATCCACCCCGACAAGCAGGATGGTCGCTTTGCGGTCCAGCAGTTTCCCCCAAGGGGATTCCCTGTGGCACGGCGTGTCATAGCGCTCCGCTCCGGCAACAAAATCCCCGGCATCCCTGCCTAAAGCGGCGACGGAGTGCGTCGGATGATACGAACGAACCACTCCCTTGCGTTTGCGGAACAATTCCGGCAAAATGCCGACGCACGAAGGCGATGATTCGACATAAAATTTGGGATTATCAGCCTGAATGTATGACCATGTATGGGTTGGCAGAACGAGCAGGCCCTCCCGCATGTATTCGCTCAGCGCATCCAAAACCGTATCCGCTCCTCCTTCCACTTGCCCGACGCTTTTCATGGAAGAATGAACGAGCAGCGTCCCCTTCCGGTCGATTCCGGCCGCTTCCAGCTGATCGATTAAACTACGACGCGTATGCATGGTATGCCTCCTAAAAATTCATCCTATGGACCATTTGTTCCCAGTATACCGCAGACAGCCGCAATAACAACCCGCCCTTTAGGCTTTATTTCGCTGCCAAGTCCGGGACGAATGATGTTTATCCGGACCAGGTGCGCGGTCGCCATGGAAACCCCTTAGCAGGAAAAAAGCCGGATGCCCTTACGTTCCGGGGCATCCGGCCGATAAACAATGCTCGTGAAGGGGCATTTTGGCATATGGTACGATCGATCCATACAAGACGAACCGCGCGGGGCGGACCGGTATAGGAAAAATGCCCCCTATTCGGCTCAGCTCCCGTTTTTTTTTGTTTTTCGGCACCCTGCAGCCCCGCATTTCGGTTGTATCGTTCGCATAGCCTACATCATGAACAAAATGTGAATGGAAAGCAATCTTTTTGTAACTTTAAACGGAAGCGCTTATGATAAAGTAAGTACCTGTGAACCACTTCATTGACATCATCATCCGTACGGAGGCATCCAGATCATGAACATAAGCGAATCGATCTTTTCCGCATACATATCCCGCTTTTTGAGGGACCGATCCGGTTTGGAAAGCAGGGTTAGTCCATATGTCTAATCAGTTATCCCACAGCAAACGTTACATGCCGGGTCTTGACGGTCTGCGGACGCTGGCGTTGTTTTTTGTCGTTTTGTACCATCTGAACGTCGAATGGGCCCCGGGTGGACTGCTCGGCGTCAGCATCTTTTTTGTTTTATCCGGATATTTGATCACGGATTTGCTCACCGCGGAATGGAGCCGCAGCCGGTCGATCGACCTGAAATCGTTTTGGATCAGGCGATGCCGCAGGCTGCTCCCTGCCATGCTCGTCATGATGGCGGCCGTCGTCGCATGGGTCACCCTTTTTGACCGTTCCTTGATATCCGTCTTGCGCGGCGACGTTGTTTCTTCGCTTTTATACATAAACAATTGGTATTCGATTTTCCATCAGGTATCCTATTTCGAAAAATTCGGCCCCCAATCCCCGTTCGGGCACATGTGGTCGCTGGCGGTCGAGGAACAATTTTACATCTTGTGGCCCATACTGCTGCTCATCGGCATGAAACGGATGAAAAAACGCGGGCCGGTCTTTTTGCTTGCCCTGGCTTTGGCGGTTTTGTCGGCGCTTGCCATGCTTTTGCTATACCATCCCGACACGGATCCAAGCCGGGTCTATTACGGCACCGACACGCGCGCGTTTTCGCTGCTGATCGGGGCTGCCCTCAGCATCGTTTGGCCCAGCCGGAACATGTCCGCCTCAGCCGGGCCGGGAACACGCGTTACGCTTAACCTGATCGGGGCGGTTGGGTTGGTCTCGATTTTTAGGATGGTATGGAAAACCAACGAATACGACCCCTTTTTATATCCGTACGGGTTCCTGCTCCTGTCGCTGCTCACCGCCATGGTGATTGCCTCCGCCGCGCATCCGGCAAGCTTCGTAGGCAGGCTGCTCGGCATGAAACCGCTGCGATGGATCGGGGTGAGAACCTACGGGATATATTTATGGCATTATCCGGTCATTCTGCTTTCGGGCGGCGCAAATGCCGAACCGAACGTATGGCGCGCCCTGCTGCAAACGGCTTTAAGCGTCGCGCTGGCCTGTCTGTCCTATAAATATATCGAAGAGCCGGTCCGGGGAGGCCTCGTCGGCAGGTCGTGGCGCAAACTCCGCAAAGGCAGCGTTAACTTGTCCCTCGTGCCGATGAAAGGCTGGGTAACGTTAGCCTCCGTGCTGCTGATGGTCGTCGTGTCCTTCGCCGGACTCGCCATGCGGGCGCCGGTAAGCGCGTCGAAGCTGCATCAGGAGGCGGCGGCCGCGCAAGTCTGGGCCCCGTCCGAAACGCCGGCAGAACCGGCTGCGGGTCCGGCGGGAGAAGAAAGCGAGGACGCGCCGCCGGTTAAAGGGGCGCCGGAAAGCACGGCGGCCAAAAACGATGACGGGGAAGCCGTCCGGACGGATCAGCCGATCGGAAACACCGCCAACCTCGCGGATGGTCCGGCGAAAAAACCGGCAGCGGACGCGGAGGCACCGGCGAATTCGGGCAGCGGCCGGCAGCCGGCGGGCAAGGAGGGTGCACCCGAAGAGGGCTCAGCCAAAGCGGGTTCAGCCAATGATGATTCAGCCGCAACCGACGAGCCTAAGGATTCCGCAAGCCAACCTGGCAAAACGAAACCTCCGCGCGCATCGGCCGGCGGCAAAACGCAGGTTCCTGGCACTCCGAAAAGCGGCAACAGCGTTCCGGTGACGGCCATCGGCGACTCGATCATGCTGGATGCGGAGCCTTATTTGCAGCAGCTGATCCCCGGAGCGGTGATCGACGGCAAAATCGGAAGGCAAATGGCCGAAGCGCCGGAACTGGTCGCCCGTCTCCGGGAAGAAGGAAAGCTGGGCGATCAGGTCGTGATCGAGCTGGGCACGAACGGCCCGTTCAGCAGCAAACAGCTGATGTCGCTTCTGGATTCCATGCAGGACGTGCGCAGGGTCGTGCTGGTGAATGCGAGGGTTCCGCGCAGCTGGGAGAGCGTCGTTAACACCTCGATCAAAAAAACGGCTTCCGCTTATCCGAACGCGGTGCTGCTCGATTGGCACGGGGCCAGCGAAGGCCAATCGTATTTTGAACCCGACGGCGTCCATTTGAAGCCGGAAGGCGGACAAACGCTGGCGGAGCTGATCGCCCAAGCGGTCGGATACGGCAAATCGTAAACGTTATTGCCATGATCTCTGCTCTCGCGGATCGCATGGCTGTCTTAAACTTGCCGATGCCCAAAAAAGGACCTCTTCATTCGAAGAGGTCCTTTTCCCATGGATGCAGTCACCCTGCCTGCTGCCGGCGACTGCTGCCGATGACGCCATTTTCCGTATTCGGCCTTGCCGCCAAGGATCCTTCGATGATGGCATCCAGCAGCTTCGCGAAAGAGATTCCCGCCGCATGCGCGCTCTGCGGCAGCAGGCTGGTCCGGGTCATGCCGGGCAGCGTGTTGACTTCGAGGATATATGGAATGCCGTCCTTCAGCATCATATCGACTCGGGCATACACCGAACACTTCATCGCCCGGAAGCTTTTGACGGCCGCATTGCGAATGCGCTGTTCAAGCTCCGGTTCGAACGCCGCGATACGCTCGTCGCTTTGCCCCGGCTCGTATTTGGACGTATAATCGAAAAATTCGGCGCTTGGTTTAATCGACAAGATCGGCAACAGCTCCCCGTTCAGCATCCCGCACGTGATCTCCTCGCCGTCGACATAAGCTTCCACGAGCACCTCTTCGCCATAGGCAAAGGCGGTCTTCGCCGCTTGCCGAAGGCTTTGTTCGTCCCTGACCAAGGTAACCCCGATGCTGGAGCCCCCGGCATTCGGTTTGACTACGAGCGGATACCCGAGCGCGGCAACCTGCGGACTCCGGATATCGTCCAACTGGCTGAGAAGCACCCAATCCGGCGTATGCAGGCCTTCGCAACGCAGCAATTTTTTGCTTACATCCTTATCCATGCACAATGCGCTGGACAGCAGCGAACATCCCGTGTACGGGATCCCCATCGTTTCAAGCGTGCCTTGAATCGTGCCGTCTTCGCCGAAGCTGCCATGGAGGGCGAGCAGCGCCAGATCGATCCCTTTCGCCTGGGCAAGCAAATCCTGTTTATGCCGAATCTCGATCGGGATCGCCTCGTATTTCGTCCGGTCCAGATGAGCCATCATTTCTTTCCCCGTCGCTAGCGACACTTCCCTTTCGGAAGAAACCCCGCCCATAATGATGCCTACCTTCATCGTTGCGCCTCCAATCTTTTGGTCACTTCTTTTCCGATGATTTCGATTCCGCGGCGAAGCTCGTCGTCGCTCACCCGCGAAAAGCCGAGCCGGAGCGTATTTGCCCCGCCTCCATCCGTAAAAAACACGTCCCCTGCGGTATACACCACGCCTTGCCTGTAGCAATCGGCGAGAATTTCCCGGGCGCTCAGCCGCTCGGACAGTTCGATAAACAGGTGCAATCCGCCTGAACCGGTTATCCGCTCGCAGGGGATGTGTTCGGTGCAGCAGCGGACGGCCAGCTCGTGTTTTCTTTTATACTCCGATTTGGCCCTTTTCAAATATTTTTCAAAGTTGCCGTTATGGAAATATTGGAACAGCACCGCCTGGTCGAGCGTCGACGTATGGATGTTCCGCGAACGCTTCACGCTGACCAGCGCATCGATCAATTCCCGGTCCGCCGCAATCCAGCCGATCCGGATGCCCGGAAACAGGATTTTGGAAAAGCTGCCGAGGTAGATGATGCTGTTCCCCTCCCCGCCGAAAGCGGCGAGCGGTGCCATGTGGGAGCCCGAATAACGAAGCTCCTCGTTAAAACCATCCTCGATCAGCGGTATCCGGTGTTCCGCGAGCAAACGCAGCACCTCGACCCTTTTTTCCGCCGACATGACGATTCCGGTCGGATTATGGTACGAAGGCGTCAAATACGCCAGCCCGAACTCGTTCTCTTTTAACGCCCGCTCGAACAAATCCAGCCTGACGCCGTCCTGATCCATCGGAATTCCAGTGATGTCGTAGCCGTGCAATTTCGATATTTTAATCGCCGTGTGGTGGGTCGGGTTCTCGCACAGAATGTGCCTGCAAGGCACCTTAAGCGAGGATAAAATGATATCGTACGCTTCGGTAAAGCCGTTCGTGATCAAAATGTCCTTTCCTTCCATGTCGACGCCTTTCGTTTCCATGTACCCCGTCAAATATTGGATCAGCGGTTTATACCCTTTGGCATAGCCGTAATTCAGCAAAATTTCCCCTTCCAGAGCCATTCGGTCCAAAAAGGCGCGCTTCACGTTGGTAAGATCGAACAGCTTTTCGTCCGGCGCGATGCTGGCGAAGTTGATCATGCCTTTTTCGCCCCGCAAATCGCGTTTCATCAGGTCAAGGTCGACGGCCTGTTTTGCCGTATCGTTCAGCCGCTGCTGCCAATCGAGCGACCAGGACGGGACGGAGGCGATCCCGACGCGGGAAACGAAGCTTCCTTTGGAATGCACCGTATAGATGAATCCTTCTTCTTCCAGCTCGGAATACACGGTTACCAGCGTATTTCGGCTGATGCCGAGCATCGTGCTCAGCTCCCTTGTCGACGGCAGCTTCTGATCGACCCTTCCTTTTCCTTTCGTAATCCACTGTTTCAAATATTCTTTAACCTGCACCGTTAACGGCCGGCCTTCCACAATTTTAAAATCGGTAAACATATGGCAATCCCTCCGTATACTATCTTGGCATAAAGCAGGAGCGGATGAAAGAACCACCGGGATGTGTTTTGCCGCCGGTCGTGGTACGGCATGGAAGATACGAAAAAAGGGCGGCCGACAAGTCCATAAGGGATGGACCTCTCTGGCGCCCTTGATTTTTAAACCTGGCTGCATCCGATGCCGCAAGGAGGGGGTTTCCTTTCCCCCAAGGTTTTTACGGCAAATTTCTTTCGATGCGCGGCACCGTGGACAATGCCACATTACCGGCTACCGCGCGGGAAATCATGCAGGAGCTTTCCGCTTTTTCGGCAAGCCTGCGGGCATGCTCCAAATCGTGATCCGCAGCTTCGGCCTTCAGCACGATGTGCGGCTTATGCGTGATGCTGACGTACGTGAAGACGTTGTTCGTGACGTCCACGATCCCTTCCGATTCCAGCGTCAGCTTTTCGACCGGCAGCCCGCCCCGCTCCATCATCGCCGCCAGCGTGATCAAATAACACGTCGCCGCGGCCCCGAGCAGCATTTCGTCGGGATTGGTGCCGATTCCCGGCCCGCCCATTTCCTTCGGAATCGAAATGGCCGTTTTCAGCTGGCCCGCTTCGATCGTTCCCTGGCTGTTGCGGCCTCCGTCCCATACGGCTTTCAAAATAAACGAATGATTCATAGATGCCATCCCCCCATGCATGATATTCGGTTGTTTTATAATATCATAACATAACCGGCATCGTTTATTTTCCATGCCGCAGCATGGCCGCTGGTTCGCTTCCGATTCCTAAAAGGATTTCACTTTCGCCAGGAGCGGACACGCGTCACTTTTTCCCGTTCGCCGGGATCGGCAGCGTAGGCGCTTCCCTTATTTCTTCGGGCAGCCGCTGGGACATGCTCGGCACCTTTCTCGGCATGTATTCGATGACGTCCGATGAATGAATGGACACGCCGACGCGGCCTACGCCCGCAAACGCCCGGATCAAAACGGGCTGGTTGTAGGCGTTTTTAAAGACGAAGTCCGGTCCGCCCCAACTGACCGTCGCATCCCTGCCCGGCGGAACATAGGGCACGTGGCGGCTGTGGGAGTAACGCTGGACGATGCTCAGCCCTGCCCGATCGGCCGCGTTGAACAGCGTCGAGGATACCTGGCAAATCCCTCCGCCAATGCCTTCGGACAATTCGCCCCTGACGATGACGGCCGCTTTCCTATACCCTTTGCCTGTCGTTCGAATGCCGACCACGCGATTAAAAGAAAACGTTTCTCCGGGGAACACGACGGTGCCGTCGATCGCTTTGGCGGCCAACGCGATATTGTGAGAGCGGTCGATGTTGCCCGCATTGTAGTACGTTACGTAATATCCGATCTGCTGGGCCCGCAGCGAAGCAAGCAGCTCCGTGTCTACCTTGGGATAGACCGGGTACACCGGAACCTCTATCGAAGCCGGGCCTCCGCCGTAGAGTGCATCATAATAACGTTTCATGAATTCTTTGCGGTCAAGCTTATGCCCGTTTTGACCGGGCACGATTTGCCCGTTTCCACCGATGCGGGCGTTGACGGGTTCCGTATACGTTTTCCGGTCCAATTCATTTACCCATCGGTTATATTTTTCCATATCCAGCAAAGGAAACACGGGTAACCTGTGCGCATCCAAGCTCAGGCTCGATACGGATTTCCCTTCATGGGTGACGGTTAACCCGCCGTTATGCTGATCTGGAGCGTGATCCTGCAGCAGGAGATACAGGAGATATGCCGCTATTGTCCACTTCAAACCTCATCACTCGTTTCGACATTGTGGTTCCATCGTTGGTTACGCCTTGAAAAACGATGTATTTTTGCGATGAACCCGGCGTTATTCAGCGATCTCTCTTCCTGCTATTATGATTACATCGCTTGGTATTCATGCAAGAAATAACAATTCCAACAGATATCCCTCCATACAAAAACGCCCTCGGCATTCGTAAATGCCGAGGGCGCCCTATAGGCTCCGGACTTCGCTGTCATCCGGCCGTCAATTGAAACAAAGCCGCTCCATGCGGAGGAATCGTCCATTGCAGCGCGTCTTCCAAATGGCCGCATACTTCTCCGGTCCACAGGTTTTTCGCATCCGCGCCTCCGTCGATCCCCAACTCGGCAAGCGGAACGGAGACTTCCGCGGCGGTTTCGCCGATGTTGAACAGTGCCGCGTAACGTTCCCCGTCAGGCCCTTCGGCCGTCCACACCGCCTTGCCGTTCCCGCGGCTCACTTGCCGGGCACCGAAGCTATGCTTATGCATGTATAACACGTCGCGGTTTGTCAGGAGGGATAAGGTCCACTCGTCATTGTCGCGCATCTCTCCCCCGAACATCAGCGGCGAGCGGAAAATCGTCCATAGCGTCATCATCGTGAGCTGTTCGTCCCGCGTAAAGTTCGTCATCCGGTCGGGGTGGCTGGCGCGGACGCCGATGCGCCCCAGCGGGAGCATGTCGCAATCCGGCCAGCAGCCGGGTTTCGGGCGTCCCTGCCATGCCTCGCAGCGGTCGAACATGTCCAAAAGAAGCGGCCACCGATCCCAGAAATCGTCGGTCATCCGCCACATATTGGCATTCGCTTCAAAAAAATCGGCGTGCTCTACGGGCGCTGGCCCGGGTGAAAGGCTCAGCACCATCGGACGGCCGGCGTGGTCGATCGCCTTGCGGATCAGCTCGATCTCCGCCAAATGCGGCCCTCCGTGCAGCCATGAAGCCGCGATGTCGTCCACCTTGACGTAATCGACGCCCCATTCGGCATAAAGCTCGAACAGCGAATTGTAATATTCCTGCGCGCCTTGCTTGGAAGCATCGACGCCGTACATGTCGGTGTTCCAGCCGCAGAAGGAACAGGGATGGGCTATGTCCCGGGCGGTCGCCTCCGTCCCCTTGATCGGCGTATTGTCATGGACCGCCTGCCGCGGAATGCCGCGCATGATGTGGATCCCGAACTTCAGCCCGAGGCTATGCACATAGTCCGACAGCGGTTTGAACCCTTTGCCGCCTGCCGCGGAAGGAAAACGGTTGACCGCCGGAACAAGCCGCGAATAACCGTCGGTTTCCAGCCGGACAAAAGGTCTGTAGAGATCCGAGTTCGCCCCCGGCTCATACCATTGAATGTCGACGACGACGTACTCCCATCCATAATCCTTCAAGTGCTTCGCCATATATTCGGCGTTGCCGCGAACTTCCTCCTCCGTAACGGCGGCGCCGTAACAATCCCAACTGTTCCACCCCATCGGGGGCGTCGGTGCATAGGAATGATGCTGCATGTCGTTCCTCCTTAAATAGCATTCATTTGCTGTATGTCCCTATCATAAGGTTCGGAGGAATCACGTTTCTATAGTAATCTTTCGTGGAAAATAGCAAAATATTGCGGTTCCGGAGACTAATCAAAATACAACCGGCTGAGCGTCAGCTGACCCTGTTCCGACCGGAAGCTCCCGGGTGTCCGGCCGGTCATTTTCCGGAACACTTTAATAAAATAACTCCCTCCGGAATACCCCACTTCTTCGGCAATCCGTTCGATGCCGAGGTCCGTTTGCCGAAGCAGCCGCATCGCCTGCTCGATGCGGACCCGGTTCAAATATTCGCTTGGCGTTTCGCCGGTCGCGGCCGCAAACGTGCGGAGCAGATGGTACTTCGACACTCCGAGCCTCTCCGACAGCTGATCCAGGCTGATCATGCTGCCGTAATGCGTGTCGATATAGCGGGCAGCCTGACGCACCTTTTCCGGCCAATGCCGGCGTTCACCTTGCGGCGCGGTCGCAAAACGGCACAGTTCGGACACGAACTGGTACACATAAGAGGAGGCTGTAAAAGGATCCGTGATCCGGCCGTCGTTCGCTTGCTCCCATATGTCCTCCAGCAGGCGGATCGGCCGGCTGGTCGCAGGCAGATGCGGCGCTTGCCCCATCCGGCTTTTCGCTTCCTGCCAATTCGGCAAAATCAGCGACGGCCGCATCAGGATGAACATGAAGCTCCACTCGGGTCCGCCCTCCGGAAAATAATACCGGTGATCCCCCGGAATTTCGGCCATAAACGCCCGTCCCGCATCAATCCGGTACGCTTCGGCGCCCGATTCGAAAACGCCCTCGCCTTCGATCGTATACTGGAATAACAACAACGGTCCGTCCTTCCGCGTATACCCGTCCCACCGGTAAGCCGGACTCTGCACCGCGTCCCTCCCAACCGCAAACAAGCTGCACAGCGCCAAATGGTCCGGAGCCGAAAATCGAAAGCCGTATGTGCCTATCCTGTTACCGGTTCCCATATGCCCTCTCCTTTTACATCGTTTTTGCCGCAGAATCGCTGCTGCGTTCCCCATGGAGAGATTCGCCGCCATTCGAAAACATGGCTATGAACGAACTTTCGGCAATCGCTCAAGTCAAGGTTACGACGATCATGGCCAAGCGTCAATGCGGGGGAAGCTCATTTAAAAAAGCTGCCGCTTCCGCGGCAGCCTTTGGTCATGGCAATCCAGTATTGTTCATTGGACATGCAGGACTTGCCCGCTCACCGTTCGGATTCGGAAAACCGAATCGAATGGATGGCGTCGGTGGACGGATCGAAACGGATAAACACGTACACTCCGAACTCGCGGCCTTCCTTGTTTCTGACCCAAAGTTTGAATCGCTCCTCCGATTCGTTTGGCGTCCGTTCAATTCTCCCCAAATGCCGATAGTCGATGATGTCAGCCCGGTACCTTTTTTGTGCTTCTTTAACTGCTATTGCGCCCCATTTTTCGTATTCAGGATTGGCATGAACTGGAGCAGCCAACATAACGAACACCGTCATCAGGGAAATCAACCATGTTTTCATTCAACGACCACCTGCCTGTAACGTTTTACTTCCGGCTTTTCCCTTATCGCGCATTCACTCAAGGCTTTTTTTCCATGATCGGAGATGAAGCGAGGCACGAAAAAACAAACACCCGCTTTCAAGCTCGGGTTAAAAACGCCTGAAAACGGGTACTTGTGCATATTTAATGGTTGATGTCGCATTTATTCATAATAAACGCAATTTGGTTTTCAAGCCGATTGATTTGCTCCTGAGTCTCTTGGTCTTCCCTGCCCAGACCGCGGAGCGAAGCGAGTTCCTCCTTGAGTTGATGCAGGTCATCCCCTGCACGGGAACAGTCGTAGCTGCTTTCAAGGTTGTCCAGCATGCCTCATTCCTCCATTTTTTCTTGGGTGTACTTCCCTATTATGGAGGATTCGGACGAGTTTATTCAGTCGAAAGGCATTGCGGGTCACCCCGCTTATTATGCCTCTTAAGCATGATTTTTCGAAGTAGAGAGGTCGTGCGGTATCAGGGCTAACCCTTTCATCGTTCCGCTTCCCCTCCCCCGGTAACTTCGCCCATCTTCCGCAGGAAGGATTGAATATGTTCATGCATCGCTTGAATGTCTTCGATCCGAACATCCGTACCGGCGTACAGCTTGGTCGGAACTTCCGCGGCTTGTTCCCGCAAGTCCTGTCCTTTGGCGGTCAATTCGATGATCACGCTGCGCTCGTCCTCCTTGTCGCGGGTTCGCGTGATCAGCCCCATCGCTTCCAGCTTCTTCAAAAGCGGCGTCAGCGTTCCGGAATCCAAAAACAGCTTTGCACCGAGCTCTTTGACGGTCACCCCGTCCCGTTCCCATAAGGAAAGCAGCGTGATGTATTGAGTATACGTCAGTCCAAGCGGCGACAGCAGCGGGCGGTACAGCTTCATCATCTCGCGGGAGCATGTATAAAAAGCAAAGCAAAGCTGATGTTCCAGCTTCATATATTCGTTAGGCTGCATCTATCTCACCTGCCATTTAATTGTATGCAATTTATTATTCGAAATATTATAGCATTTGGAACTTGGACACGTCAAAGATCAAAAAACAGCTTGAATTCGTCATTTGAATTGTATACAATCTAATTGCACAAAATTATAACGGACTCAGGAGGAGAGGGTATCATGTCAATCTACGATATCGAGGTTCAAACGATTAAAGGAGAAGTACAGACGTTGGAACCGTATCGCGGCCAAGTGCTGCTCATCGTCAATACGGCGACCAAATGCGGGTTCGCTCCGCAGTTCAAAGGGCTGCAGAAGCTGTACGATGCATACAAGGAGCGGGGGTTTGCCGTTCTCGGTTTTCCTTGCGGCCAATTCGCCAACCAGGAGCCGGGAACGGACGCGGAGGTCGCCCAGGCTTGCGAGCTGAATTTCGGGGTGTCCTTCCCGCTGTTCGCCAAAATCGACGTCAACGGCCATAACGCCCATCCGCTGTTCCGGCACCTGACCTCGGAAGCCCCGGGCCTCCTTGGCTCCAAAGCGATCAAATGGAACTTTACGAAGTTTCTGGTCGACGGCAGCGGAAAGGTCGTGAAACGGTTTGGACCGACGGAAGAGCCGGAAAAAATCGAACCGCATATTCTCCAGCTGCTGGGGATCAGAGCATAATTATATAGGAAGAAGACTGAAGAAATCCTGATTGGCTGCCGGCCTTTCGGGGTTTCTTTTTTTCTTCGCTTCCCGAATCGATGGAGCATGTCTATAATTTTTGTCACAATCCTGTATAATCGGACATGGAGAGGTTCAAATTTTATGTTTTAGTTTATATCTACTTTATAAGCGAAATTATGATCTTTGGGCCATGAACGCTAGGTCTATGGTCCTAATGACGAAATCAAACACCAAATCACTGCCCCTTAGGCGGAAACCCTAAGCGGAGTTACATATCGGGGATGGAGGCGCAAAATGGAAAAAATACCGATGGAGGAGTACTCCTATTTGCAGCATGTATACCACAATGCTCCTTTTGGCATTGCCATGTTTACGCTCCGGGGGGTGCTCGTCAAAGCAAATCCGGCACTCACCCGTATCCTGGGGTATTCCTTGGAAGAACTGAACAAACAACGTTTTGACAAGCTGATTTACCCTGACGACCTGGAGCGAAACATCCGCCAAATCAGGACGCTGTTCGAGAATTATCCCAAACAGAACGAAATCGACGTCGAAGGCAGGTATATGCGGAAGAACGGGCAGATTGTCTGGGCATCCGTACATATATCCATCATGCCTGATCCGGAGGGGACTCCTCTCTATTACATCGTGACGCTGAATGATATATCCAAAAATAAAGCCGCCGAGCAAAAACTGCAGGAAACGGTTGAACGGTATACCTCCTTAAAAAGATATAACCACGATGCGATCATTTCACTCGACCTAAGCGGCAACATTTTGAACGCCAACACCCGGGCGGAGCAAATGACGGGCTGCCCTGTCAGCGAAATGGCCGGCAAAAGCATCGCCCGTTTCATCGGGGAGTATAACCTGCGGCGGGTTTTGCGGGAGGCGCTGAACAATCCGACCGTCGAGCAGGAGATCAAGACGATCCGGCATAAGGACGGCCATTTGGTCGAAGTCATTACGACAATCGCTCCGATCATCATTAACAACAAAAACGTAGGCTTCTATATCATCGCCAAGGATTTCACCGAGCAAAGACAGCTGATCATTGCCAAAGAACTTGCCGAAAACACGAACAAAGCCAAAAGCGAATTTTTGGCGATGATGAGCCATGAAATCCGCACGCCGATGAACGGGGTCATCGGAATGACGGATCTGTTGGAGACGACGACGGAGCTGGATGACGAGCAAAAGGAATATATCGAGATTATCCGCAAAAGCGGCGAAACCTTGCTGTCGATCATCAACGACATTCTCGATTTCTCCAAAATCGAAGCCGGGATGACCGAGCTTCAAGAAGATGCGCTAGACGTGAAGCAGTGCATTCAAGAAACTTTGGATGTGTTGTCCGCCAAAGCCAGCGCGAAGCAGCTGGAAATGACCTTCGCCGTGGACGACGACATCCCGGACCTGCTGTATGGCGACTCCAAACGGCTGAAGCAGGTGTTGATGAATCTGGTCGGCAACGCCGTCAAGTTTACCTTGCATGGAGGGATTTCGGTCAGCGCGAGAAAGCTCTACCAGGAAGGAGACCTGATCGACCTGGAGTTCAAGGTTTCCGACACGGGGATCGGCATTCCGGACAACAAGCTGGAAGCGATCTTCGAGCCGTTTTCCCAGGTAGACAACTTTATGACCCGCAACTACGAAGGCACGGGCCTGGGTCTGGCCATCAGCAAAAAGCTGGTCAACGTGATGGGCGGCAACATATGGGTTGAGAAAAAAGAAGGCCCCGGCACGACGTTCGTATTTACGGTTCTGCTGAAGAAATATCATCAGCCCCCCAAACAAAGCGCATGCGACGATCAGCTGGAATCGCTGCCGGACCCGCTTCAGATTCTGATTGCCGAAGATAATGAAATCAACCAAATCGTATTGAGGAAAATTTTAGAGAAGCAGGGGCATGCGGTCACCGTCGTGACCAACGGGCATGACGTGCTGCGGGCCGTGGAACAGGCATCCTACGACATCGTATTCATGGACGTGCAAATGCCGGGACTGAACGGACTGGAGGCCACCCGGAAGCTTAGGGCCACCGTGCCGAAGGATCAATGCCCGATGATCGTGGCGGTTACGGCCAACGCCCTGAAGGATGACCGGGAAATCTGCCTTGCGGCGGGAATGGACGACTATATCAGCAAGCCGATCAAAAGCAAACCGGTGCTTGCCGTGCTGGAGCACGTCATCCGTGAGCGGAAAGTTTCGAACCGATAAATGTCCCGGGCTCGAAACTGGCGCGAGCGGATCATCAACTGAGCGTAAAGCCGGAAAGGCCGGTCATGGGTGAAAACCCATGACCGGCCTTTTTTGTCCGCTTCCTATATGGATGATGGTTCGATAATTTCATTCGTCCCCGCTCGAAACGTCTTGAAAAAGGAGCCGGCTAAAATAATACAGATCGTTTTTCCAAACCGGCCAATCGTGACCGCCGTCCTTTGTAATGTACCACGCGTGGGGAACTTCGTGCCGGGCCAAATAGTCGTGCGTCCGGGTGCTGATCGATAAGAGTTCGTCCCGGTCACCGCATGAAAGCCATAACAGCTTGAGACTCGCCGACGTTTCCTTCGGGTTGGGGACGAGCAGTTCGGGTGCCTTCGTATTGGGGGCAGGAGAAAAAGCCCCAATCCATGCGAAACGGTCCAGATAATGCAGCCCGATATTCAAGGACTGCCCCCCGCCCATCGATAACCCTGCAAGCGCCCGGTTTCCGCGGTCCGTGAACACCGGGTAATTCGATTCGATAAAAGGGATCAGATCGTGAAGCAAATCCGATTCGAACGTCTCGAATGCTCTAACCTTGTCGGCGCTGAAAATATCCCCCGTCGCCCGGTCGTCAGGCATGGCGCGGCCGTTGGGTAATACGACGATCATGGGCGCCAGCTTGCCGTCGGCATACAGGTTGTCAAAAATGACCTCCGGATGCCCATGGTTAAACCACTCCGCTTCATCCCCTCCTATGCCGTGCAGAAGATAAAGCACGTTATATCTCTTTGCTTCGGAAAACCCTGGCGGGGTGTAAACCATCGTTTTTCGGGAATTCCCGACCGTCGAAGAGAAATATTCCACCGTATTCATGTTCCCGCGCGTTATGTTTTCCCTGGGCCGGTCGAATCCGACCGGAGCCTTTTCTATCATCATCCCGATCAACCCTTTCCGAAAAGCGTTTTTATTGAAATGCCCTACAATGGAGCATGAGATTCAGCACCTATTCGAACCCCGGGATCGAAAACCGGGAAAGCGACGTTGGTTTTGCCTTTAGGCGACTTTTCATATGGTTTCAAGCACCTTCCAATAAGACGGCTTGGGCTGATGCTTGATGTCGAACAGGAAGGGCCAGTTTTTCCGGCCGCGCACAGGGAAATGGTCCAGCCAGGTATAATCGTCTGCAGCCCCCCAAAAAGTGACGGACGTTATATATTCGCTGTATTCCTGAAACAACCGGAAAAATTGCCCGTAACGTTCCGCTTGAAGGGCAAGCATCTCTTCGGTCGGAGCCGCGAGATCGGTCCGCCGGTCATCGAACGCAAACATGGAGACATCCAGCTCCGTAATGTGCAGCTTCAAGCCGAGGCTGGCATACCGTTCGATCGCTTGGCGGATATCGTCCACGGACGGATGATGCAGGCTCCAGTGCGCTTGAAGCCCGATGCCGTGAATGGGGACTCCCTGCTCGAGCAACGATTTGACGAGCGCGTAAATTTTCTCCCTTTTCTCCGGTACGGCTTCGTTGTAATCGTTATAGAAGAGCAGCGCCCTCGGGTCCGCCTCATGGGCATACTCAAACGCTTTGGCGATGAAATCGTCGCCGATGATGTCCAGCCACTTTGAAGGCCGCAGCAGTTCGCTGCCGCTGTCGGACACCGCTTCGTTCACCACGTCCCAGGCATAGATATCTCCCCTGTAACGGGACAAAACCGTGTCGATGTGAGATTTCATGCGGGCCAGCAGCGTCTCCCGGTCAACCGGGCTGCCGTCCTGATGTTCAAACACCCATTTCGGCGTCTGATTGTGCCAGACCAGCGTGTGGCCCCTGACCCCCATGCCATTGGCTTTGGCCAGAGACACCAGGCGATCCGCCGCTTCAAACGTATATTGATCTTGCGACGGATGCAGCCTTTCGAACTTCATTTCATTTTCGGCAGTCACGCTGTTGAAATGCTCGATAAGCAAATCTCGCTGCGTGTCCAATGTGACCGGATTGACGGCGGCCCCCACCAAGAAATGCTCTTGAAACGCTTCACGCAACCTCATATAAAACCAATCCCCCTCCTTAGCGGAAATTCCCTAACTAGTAGGCAAGCGACTTACGGCACACACCTTCATCCCAAAGTCTAGCCGTCGCCTCGCCGCGAAACAACCTGCCGTTGACCGTGTCCTTACCCGGGAAAATATGGTTCCCTGCGGCCGCAGCCGGCGGCTTTCGAAAGAACATCATGTGCAAACAAGGACATTCCCGCGGGAACGTCCTTACGATTTCCTGCACGATTCGAATAATATTGGGTTAAGAGAGCACCTGGTATTGAAAATCGGAAAAGTCGGCCGTTCCCCCGATCTCGCGGGTTGAAAACAAAAACAGACCGATGCGGCAACCCATAAAATGGTCCAGCTTGTATATCATCTTGTGCGTGATCCCGAGCTGTTTCCAATCCGCCCCATCCCGGTAATAAAACATGCACTCGTCCGCGTTATTCACGAAATTGCCGGCCGCCTTGAGCGCGACGACGTCTCCGGAGACGGGAATCCGGGCGAATTCGGTGCCGGGCTTCTCGTCTACCAAATTGCCGAATATGGAACGATCCTGCGGCTCTCTCGCCAACATGACCAGATACGACTGGCCGGCTTCCTTGGTCAGGGCAATCAGGCCGTACGTACCGATCAGGAAACACAGCCCTGCATAATCGCCATCCTTCAGACCGCTGCCGTCCAGCGTGACCGTCGCTTCGCATGCCGGCCCAATGGCGCGCTGCGTCAACGTGTTGACCGCAAACGTCAAATTGGGGCTGAGCTTTCCGGATCGGATCCGGTAGACTCCCGGCTTGTCCGTTACGGACCATAATGCATCGTCAGGCGTATGATTCCACTGCCAGACATCCTTCAAGCGTACTTTGCCGCGCTCGTCCGGCGTGTAATGAAAGTCATCGCTTCCAATCAATGGCCGGTAGGAATAACCCGGTCTTGTGCTCGGCAATTCGATCATTTTGGGCGCTTCCTTGGCGAATACCGGAAAACCGTTCTCCAAGCGCAGCGGAACGAGCACCGGAATCCGGCCGACGGCGCCATGATCCTGAAACAGCACGGCCACCCATTTCCCGTCCGGCGTATCCACGATGCCTCCCTGCGCAACGCCCGAATTAAAATACCCCATGTCGTCGTTAAAGACCTCTCCGCCCGTAAACTCCCCTTCCAGGGAATCCGCCGCAAAACAGGCCTGCGTCCGGCGACCCGCCGCCTTCGAAATATGGATAAAGAAGGCGTAATACCTGCCGTCGATCTTATAAAAGTGGGCGCCCTCATATCCGAGATGATACGGCTCGCTTTCTTTGACGATGATGCGGTTCAGCCCGCCGGGCTTGGGCCCGGACAGATCCTCCTTCAATTCGGTCAGGTGAATTTCGGCATTGCCGTAAATCAAATACGCCCGGCCGTCATCGTCAAACAAGATGGAGCAGTCATGATAAAACCCTTCGATGTATTGTTTCATCCATGGACCGGATACGGAATCTGCCGTGTACAGATAGGTTCGGCGGGTATCGTTCGCCACGAAGATGACGTAGAATTTTCCCTTGTGGTAACGCAGAGTCGGCGCCCACATGCCCTGCCCGTAAATATGCTGGCGGTCTTCGAGCCGCTGTGCCGGCGTATTGTCCAATACGTCGTATACATAAGAGGCCACTTCCCAGTGAATCAGGTCGTACGAGCGCAGGATGACGCAGCCCGGCATCATGTGCATCGTCGTACTGACCATATAATACGTGTCCTCTACCCGGATCACGTCAAGATCCGGAAAATCGGCCCATATAATCGGATTTGGATACATGCTCTTTCTGCCCCTTCCTAGTCGCGTTTTACAATGACTTCGATCGACACCTCGGCCAAAGCCGGGTTCAAATCCCGCTCTTCCGTTAAATCAAGCACCGGATATCCGTCCATGCCGAAATGAACGCGGCGGATTCCGGTACCTCTGGGTTCCTCTACTCCCGGTCTGGCGTGGTAGACGTTCCAAGTGACGCCTTCATCATCGGTCACGTAGGAATTATGGCCGGGGCCGTATTCGCCGGGAACGCTTCTCGACGTCAGCAGCGGATAGTTGCCCTTCGTCCAGCTGCCGGGATTCAGCAGATCCGCATTCGCATCGGCGGTCAACAGGCCTACGCAATACGTCGCGTCGATCGCCGCGCTTGAAAAGGTCATAAAGATCCTGCCGTCCCGGATCAGGGCAAACGGCCCCTCATCGACGAAGGTATGGTTATTGGCCCAGCCAAAGTCCGGCCTGGTCAGCAGTACCGGGTCGCTCGCCAGCCTCCACGGCTCTTTCGGATCTAGTTTCGCGATATAAATCCAGGCTCCAAGATCGACGGGCACGAACTGCCGCTCCGACCAAGCCGCGTAACATTCCCCGTTCACTTGGATGACCGTCATGTCCAGGGAGATCACCTTGCCAGCCTCGCATAAATCGGTTCCGTCTCTCTTGACGACGCGCCGGGGCATCGACCAGTCTGCCGCGCAGGCAGGGTCCCCTCCCTCGCGGAGCTTCATCACGTGACACTCTTCATAGAAAAACTCGCCCGTCGTTGCCGCATGAAAAATGTACAGCTCGCCCCCGATGATATGCAGCTCGGGCGCCCACAACAGCCCTTTAATGTGATCATAGGTCTTCGTATCGAGAATTAAGGACTCGCCGGCCTGAATCAGACCGGATATCGTATCCGCTTCCCTGATAGATAAGGTTTGATTGCCGTCGGCGTCGTTGGTCGCGATGAAATAATACTTGCCGTTCCATCTCGCGATGCATGGGTCCGCCCGGTTCGCCGCGATCGGAAACGCATAATGCTCCTGACGAACCCTTCCCTTCACCCGATAAGTCCCGGCCTGATCCCAGCGAACCGCCGCCGTGTCCCAGTCCACGGACTTGGGAGCCGTGGTGCCGTCGCTATATACCGCGGTCGCTTTGAGCGTCTTCAAATCCTCGGCCGAGTTAGCCGCGATCCGATCCGGAACTTCAATGGCGACATTCTCGGGAACCGAAAGCCGGCCTATGAGACGGTCCGCCGTTTCCCGCGGAACGCGGATCACGTTTCGGTGCCGCATGCCTTCGATCTCGGCCGATACGCCTTCCAGCGTAAACGCCTCCGCCGTTTCCGGGACACCTGCACAGGTAAGGTCAAAAAGATCCTGGACCCTGTTTCGGTAATGCCCCCCGTATTCGTCGCTCCAGCGGATGACGTAGGCTTGGCTCGACTCATCATATTCGCAAGCGACATCGCGAACGCAGGCTTCGCTTTGCAGATCGATCAGCCCGATTTCTTGGTACTGCAGCAAATCGTCGGAAGTAAAAAACAGCACTGCCCCTCGGCTCTCCTCATCCTGCTGGCCATCCGCCTCCGTCCGTACGGCAACGACGCCGAATGTTCCGTCGGCCATGCGGAAGAGATACGGATTTTTCAAGCTTTTGGCTCGGAGCGTCCCGTTCTCATGTTGGGTGGCCTTGGCGAACAAGACGCCTGAATTATGGTTCAAAGCTTGGAAAGGCTTGCCGTCCTCGCGATAGGCAAGATGCATGCTGAATGCCAGCCTGGGCGCATAAATCCGATCCTCCTGCGGGATGCGCGTGTAGCATAGCACCTCGATAAACTCGCTTTTCTTTTTTGGTATCATGGCATGGACCTCACCTTTAATTGATCATTTCAATACAACGACATAAACAGAGGCTTCCTCCGCTTCTTGTGGTTCTATTGACTTTATATTGCGTTTACTATGAAATTATAAAATAGGATACCTCATCAAATGAATGATCTATGCTGACAGAAACTTGATCTATTCTAAGATTGGAGATTGCGATGACCACATCCATTTACTATGTCGGATATGATGCCGCCCATCCTGGCGACTTTATTTACGATATTCCGGAAGGACATGACTTTTGGCTGCTGATCCTGACGCAAACGCCGGCCGAGTTCTGGGTCCAAGGAGAAATCAGGGAATACCCGGCCAACTGCGCCGTTCTCTTTCCCCCTCGCCAAAAGATCATGTACCGTGCCTGTTCAGGCCCCTTTGTGAACGACTGGGTGCGGTTCGAAACGGACGAAGCCTACGTTCTGGAGACGCCGTTTCCGCGGGGCATTCCGATTCCGGTCCCGGATCCCGGATACTGCCGCCAACTGTTCCAGCTTCTCGCCACCGAAAATTTTTTCAGCTGCGATTACCGGGAACTCTCCATCGACTACCTGTTTCGGCTCTTGTTCAACAAGCTGCTCGAAGCTTTTCAATCCAAGGAGCAGTCGCCGCATTACCAGAAACTATTGGATTTGCGCAAAGCGATCCATAACCGTCCCGGCGGCGAATGGAGCGTCCCCTCCATGGCCGATGACGTTCACTTGAGCCCCGGGTACCTGCAAACGCTGTATAAGGCGACCTTCGGGATTTCCTGCATGGAGGACGTGATCCAGTGCAGAATCCGTCTCGCCAAGGAAAGGCTGAGCCACGGGTCGCTCCGAATCGCCGATATCAGCGAGCTGTGCGGATACAAAAACGTCGAGCATTTCTCCAGACAATTTCGGCGGATCGTGGGCTGTACGCCACGTGAATACCGGCAATCAGCTCATTTGCGGCCATGAGCCGCTGCCGGCATGGCATAAAGAAGCGTCTTTCAGGTACCAAGCATTTACAGCTTGATTCCGAAAGACGCGCTGAATGTATCCAACGTTACCCGACGATGCCGGTCCGCTCGATGCTTTCCACAAAGTAACGCTGCACGAACAAATAAATAATGATCAGCGGCAGAATCGCCAGCAGGATGCCGGTATCCTGAACCATGCTCATATAGAAAGGATCCTTGTTGGTCGCAACCCCGCCCTCCAGCATGATGGAGAGGTTGTGCGGCAGCGACGCCAGTTGGGTGGACATCACTTTGCCCGACGTTAAATACGTGGTCGTAAAGAAGCTGTCATTCCACTGCCATACGAACGAAAAGAGCAGCACGGTAACGATGGCCGGAACGGCATTGGGCAGCATGATGCGCATAAATGTTTTGCTTACGCCCGCCCCGTCGATATAAGCCGCTTCCTCCACTTCTTTCGGGATACCCCGGAAAAACTGCCTGAAAATAAAAATGTAGAGACCTGCCTTCAGCGAGTTTGCGGTGACTGAGGTAAGAAAGAAAGGCCAGTACGAATCCAGCAGGTTCACGGACTTCCCGGTCAGCAGCGGAATCAGTCCCATGAGGCTGAAATCCTTCAAATTCATGTAGATCGGGATCAAAATGGTCGTTGGCGGTACCAGAATGGTCAGGATGACGCCTCCAAAGAGCAAGTTGCTGCCTTTGAATTTAAGCCGCGCAAAGGCGTAGCCTGCAAACGCGCAGGACACGGCTGTCAGGATCGTCGTCATGGCCGATAACGTAAACGTATTGAACAGCGTATGCCAGTAGTCCATGATCGAGATGGCTTTTTTGAAATTGTCCAGCGAATAATGCTCCGGGATAAAGATGACGATCGGCGAATACAGGTCGCTTTTGTCCTTGACGGCCGTCGAAATCTTTTGAAGAATGGGGTACAGAATGACAAACGACAGTCCTGCCATCAGGACCAGCCGCACGACGGTCCATAACCAGCGCTTCCAGCTTTCGAGCGACAACAAACGGGCGATGATCAACGCTGCTCACGCTCCTTCTATTCTTGATAGAAAATTCTTTTGGAAATGAAAAACGTAATGATGGACAAAATGACCATGATCGCCAGGAAATAGATCCAGGCCATCGCCGAGCTGAGGCCGAAGTTGAAATTCGTGAACCCCGTTTCCCGGATCAGCGTCGTCATTTCGCTCCGGGAAAACGAGTCGATGATCGTATAAATCACGTTGACCAGGATGAGCGGGCTGACCATGGGCAGCGTGATTTTCCAGAACGCTTCGTAACCTGTCGCTCCTTCGATCTTGGATGCCTCGTAAAGCTGGGGGGATACCGATTGGATCCCCGCCAGGAAGATCAAAATTTGCACGCCCGACTGGCTGACGATCTGGTAGATGCGATCCACGGCGCTGGTCAGGTACGCGACGACGTTTTCGCTGACGCCGGAATTGAGCATGATCCGCGTCAGCTCGCTGGTCCCCAGACCGCTCACGGCGCCGCCGGCGTTCTGCTCGTTGATGGCTTGAACCAGGCTGGTCGTCTCCAAATTCGCGATGACCCCGGAAGCCAAAATGACCGGAAGGAAAAAGATCGATCTGGCAATGGCTCTGCCAACAAACTTCTGGTTCAGCAACACAGCCAAAAACAAGCTGAAAATCACGATGAGCGGCACGTTGATGACCATGTTGACGATCGAGGTCGTCAGCGTCCGGTTAAAGCTCGTATTGACCGTAAGGGCTTCCACGTAATTGGAGATGCCGATGAAGCTGATTTTCATGCCGTTTGCATTGGCTTCGATGGAGCTGAAGCTGTACCTTAACGAAGAGACCAGCGGGATCAGGAAAAAAAGGAGGAATCCAAGCAGCCATGGCAGCACGTAGATAAAACCCCAGAGTGCCTTCTGTTCGGCGTACGTCCGCCGCTTCATGCCGAATTTCAGTATGGACTTCATGATTGCACACCACCCGTCAAATAGCTCTCGGCTTTCACCGTTCGGCCGTCCACCGTCACATCCGTGCGGTTATAGTTGACAATGACGTACGTGCCGTTCCCGTACACGGTTTTGAATACGCCTTCGCCAAGCTTCTCATGACCCGTAATCGGCTCATTCCGGACCTTCTTCAGCACGTCGTTCACCTCGCGGTACATTGCGGCGGCCTGATCGATCCACTGCTTGTAATGGACGGCGTACAGGTCGTTGTATTCCGTATCCTTCACTTTATCGTTCGGTTCATGGATCCATTCGAAATACACGCCCGCTCCGTATTCGAGGCATTTCAGGATATACTGCCGCTCATCCGTATAGGTCGACAGGTTAAACGGACTGCCCGTGTAGTCGACGTACCCGCGAATGACCATTTGGTAGAACGGGATCTCCTCGTCCTCGATCTTGAAATGGCTGCCTGACATCGGCGCGTTCGTAATATCCGATAAATATGGAAGCGCATAAACGTTGCCGCCGTCCGCCATGACCTTCGGATTCGCCTGCGAGAAGCTGCCCAGCGCCTGAATCGATATGCTCTCGGATTCGGTTCGATCCAGCTGATCGTGCTTCCGGTAATCGCTATTGAGCCGATCGGCGAGATCCCGTAGCGAAATGCCGCCCGGCTGGTATTCTTTCAACCCCTTCAGCATCGACTCGGTATAGGATACGGTAAGCCGTGGGGATACAACATAAGACGGCGATTTAGTCCGGTCCCTTCGATTGAGTGCCTGATCCAGCGGATAGAGAGCGGCAGGAACGCCTCTCAACGTTCTGGCGGCATTCGCGTTCTCGTTGAATCCCTTCCCCGTATTTGCGGTCAGGACCGCAACGTCAGGATAAAAAGAAACCCCTTGTTCCCGGGTGAAGGAGATGAAGTTACGCAAACCTTTGCTGCCGCCGACAGCCTTGTCGACCGAAACATGATCCGGAACCTCATGATCCATCCCCCCGTTGAACCAGCCGGAATATTTCAGCTTAATGTTGGATATGCCCCGGTTTTTCATCTGGTTGATGATGTCCTGCGACTGTTCGAACGTCGTGAGCGGTTCAATCGTCCGGTAAGGGATGCCGGCGACATGCTTCTGTTTGGCAATGCCGCCGACCAATTGCAGGTAAAACGGCATATTTTCCGCTTCCGCAGCCGGCTTCGGCTTGGGCAATCCGCCGTGATCTTCGAGATACTGCCGATAGTACCGCGCCAATCCTTGATAAGACGCCTCTTCTTTGTTCAAAAAAGCGTACCGGACCGTAAAATCCGATTTCGTCGGACGTTCCTGGAACCTGGGCAACGTGCGTTCCTGACCGTTTGCCTGCAGCGACACATCGCCCTTGTTGACGACATTGAAACTTGGATACACATAGTTATAGCTGTTCAACTTTCCGCTGATATCGGCATGGATCGTCGCAGCCGAGGCGCCTTCCTCGATGATGCCGAGCATCGCGCCGCTTTCGCGAATGATCCCGAACACCGGCAGACGAACCGCTTGCTCGTTCTTGGCATCCTCGATCGTCTTCATCGTCAGGTCTTCCCCGTACACCGGTTGCTGGTAAGCGGGATACTGCTTCTTCCCGTTGTTGAAATGGATGAGCGCGCCGGAGCCGTCCGGCACGAAGATCGCCCCCTGCTCCTTGGAACTGCCGGCTCCAAAAAAGCTGAGGAAGGAAATGTTCCCGATCGGATAGGCGCTCGGGTATTGAATGCCGGATGCCGGAATTTTGGCGATTAGGCTGCCGCCGTCCAGGGCGTATTCGATCGATGCCAGGAAAATCCGCGGTTCCGGCTTTTCCTGCGTGAATTGCAGCTCCTCCATGTCTTTCATCAGGTCCTCTTCGGTATATCCTGCATCTTCGAATGCCTTAAAGGCACGATCGAGCTGCAGCCCGTTTAAGGCGCTGTCGTTGCGGACATATACTTTTTTATCCGGATCCTCTTTGTAGGCGATTTTCAGCGCCCGCTGGCCCGTTTTGTCCAGCTTGCCCAGCATCGCCTCGATTCGTTCGCTGCTGAGCATCATCGGCAAATCGGCCGCCGATTTCACGGCCGTTCCGAACTGATACGTGACCCTTACCCCGTTTGGGATCGGCTCGAATTTGATCTGCTTGTGCGAGACGCTGTCGGTGAACGTGTTGATGGAATTCACCTGGCCGAAATTGTTGTAATAATCTATTTTCAGCTGGGACGAAAGGATGCCTTTATTCACCCCGGACGCAAGCGCATCCTTATCGCGTTCCGGCGGGTTGCTATACCACATCTCGCCGGATTGTTTATTCAGAACGGCGATGACGCCCGTTTGCTCATCCACGAACAACCGCAGCCGTTCATTTTCGGCCACGCCTTTCATGCCTTCTGCCCGGGCATCGGTGAAGGCGGCCTTCACGGGCTGGCCCTTGGTGAATTCAATGGCAGCCGGTGCATCGCTTGCACCGGACTGGACCGTGTTCGAACCGCTGCACCCGGCCAGCGCGACCCCCGCGAGCAGTACCGGGAGCCACAAGGCGTTTTTGGCTTTACGCATGGTTTCTCCTCCTTTCTTTAGTTTCTCAGCATGATTTCCTGGTAGATGACATGAACGAACGAAATCATCTGCTGAATCAGTCCGAAAAACAGCAGGCAGATAAAAGCCATGAATCCCATCGCCACGACCGTCAGCAGGATCGTCCCGACGGTCTTCGACGGCGAATATTGATGCACCGTCATGTTGCCGACGAACAAGAGATACGCCGTCCAGAGGACGGCCGCGCTGTTGCAGAAGTAATAAAACGCGGTTTCCTGCAGCGATATGACATTGCTGAGCCAAATCCACGGAAAGTTGATGATCATCATCGGAACGAGGGCAAAACACGTCGATGTAAAGATCTCAACGAACTTCCCTTCGCCGTCCATAAGCGTCGTCAGCGACCAGTTGGCCACGCACCAGAACAAGACCGGGACAACGACGTACACCACTTCCATCAGGCTGTTTATATCGTCCGGGTTGGACAGGCGGACCAGAAATCCGCTGTACTGGTTGCCGAGTACATTCGTAATGATCATCAAAAACAAAATGATAAAAGCGGTGATCAAGGTATGCCGCTTGTTCCGTTCATATTTCAGATCCCAATACGCGTTAAAAGGATGAACCATAAGATAAAGGGGATATTTCACGAGCTCACGATTCAATCGTAACACCTCCTTGTCTCCTCATCCGCTTACGGAGCTTTTTGAAGAGCAGGAGAACTGCGGCGAGCACGATCAACCCCGTCATGACGGCCGGGAAATATTCTCGCAGCACCTGCTTGCGGTAAAGCAAGTAAGCCTTGGAATAATTGGCTTGATCGTAGCTTTCCTTGAAATAATGCATCGCCCCTTTGTAGTCCCCTTTCCGAAGGAGGGCCTTGCCCACACCGGAATAAGCAAATTCCAGGTTCGCATTCATGTTGATCGCCTGTTGATAGAGATCAAACGCTTTTTCCTCGTCGCCTCTGTAGTAGCTCCGGACCGCTTCGTTCAACAGCCGGCCGTACGCCGTCGTCCGAAACACCGTAATCTCGCCGAATGCCTTATCGAGGACAAGAAAATCGTCCCCGACCCGTTCAATCGCCGCAGGGGTGTTGAATTGGCCCAATTGGTTGCCCAGGCCGCCGAAGATATACATCAGATGGCCATCCCCGCTGTAAGTGAAAATTCTGCCCCGCTTGGAATCGAGGACCGAATACATCTCGCTGTCGGCGACATCGATATCGATGAGCCGCGAAGGACCGACATCGGTTGAATACCGGGTATCGCCCACCAGGCTGATATATCCCGTCCGCCGGAGAATATCGTTGCCCTGAGCGTTCAATTTCTTGATCGGGTTGTTCGAGTAGTCTCCGCTCGTGGCGTAAATGAAGCCTTCGTCATCGATGTCCAGGTTCGTGAATTCGGTAGGCGTAAACATGACCATCTGGCTCCGCTGCGCCTGCGTGGACATCCTTTTCCAAAACAGCTCCACCGGATCGACCGTCACCCGGTTGGCGCCGATGAACGAGGTGAACGCTCCGTCGGAATTGAACTCCATAAAGCCGTCGAATACGCCGGTCGACATGACGTAGATCCGCTGCGCCTTGTCCACGACCACCCGAACCGGCTGGAAATCGAAATTGGCCTGCAGCAGGTCGGACTTCGGCGCTTCGAGCACTCCCAAGAACCTTAAGTTGGCATCCAGGTGAACCACCCGTTTATTGCCCGTATCGGCGACAAACAGCTCTTTCCGGTCGGTCACGAAGATCCCTTGCGGGTTGTTGAACGTATCCTTCTTTCCCCCGTGGTCAAAGGAATTCACCACCTTTACCGGCTTGAATTGCTCATCGAGGACGACGATGCGGTTGTTGCCCGAATCGAGCACATAGATCCGCTTGTCAGCCGTGACATGGATGTCGCTCGGGTTTTTGAAGGGACCGACGCCAAGCTGAGCGCCGTTCAGCAAAGACGCGGCCTCATACGCGGCAGGCGCTGCCACGGTGTCGTTCCAGAAGGAATAGTTGTAAGAGGCGCTGCCTTCGGCATGAACCGCGTTTACGCCGATACTCGTCCCCAGCAGGCAGCAGAGGGCAGCCAGGAGGAACCATTTCACTTTCGTTTTGCTCATTTGCATCGTGCTAAGTCTCCCCCTATTCTTTCATTCCGGAGGTCGCCATCGTCTGAAGGACGTTGCTCTGCGAAATGATAAAGAGTGTAATCGGCACGATCATCAGAATCAGCGCGACGGCGGCCCCCACGCCGGCACGGGCGATCCCCCCCGCGGTAATTTGGCCCAAGGCGTAGTGAAGCGTTTTGAGGTTCTCGCTGTAAATGAAGTTGCCCCCGTCCGAGCCCCACAGCATCGGAAATTGCAAAATCATCAGCGTCAACCAAGCAGGTTTTACGTTGGGCATGACGATCGTCCAATAAATCCGGTATTCGTTCGCACCGTCTATTTTGGCTGCTTCCAGCAGGGCGTCCGGAATTTGTTCCATGAACTGCTTCATCAGAAACAACCCGAGCGGGAAAGCGAGCGACGGGACGATAATCGAAGCGTGCGTATTGATCCAGCCCAGCCACGACATCACCATATAGTTGGGAATCGCCGTCACGTGCCCGGAAAACATCAAGGCCATGACGACGATGGAGAACAGAACCCTGGACCCGGGAAAGCGGTATTTCGCCAGCGGGTAAGCCGCGGCGGACGACAGCAGGATATGGCCGACGGTCCCGACGATCGTAATGAAAAGCGTATTCACGATGTATCGGGACAGCGGCACCCAGGAATTCCCCATTAACGCCACCAGATCGTAAAAATTGTCCATCGTCGGATTGTTGACGAAGAAACGCGGCGGAAACAGGAACAGTTCGTTCAGCGGTTTAAAGGCGTTGTTTACGGCATAGATCAGCGGCAGCGCCATGAATGCGCCGAATACGGCCAGGAACGCGAACAGCACAAAGCTGACGGCAAAAGAGCGGTTTAGCCTTCGCGGCATGCGAATGGCGCCCATCATTCTCGTCACCAAATCACTCCCCTACCTTTCTGAGCATTCGCTGCGTCAGCTTGTTGGCGCCAAGCATCATGGCGAACAGCACCGTTGCGATCGCGGACGCATATCCCATTTCAAAGCGGATCGTTCCGTAATCCATCAAGTGAGTAACGATCGTATGTCCCGCATAGTTGACGCTTGGAAAACCCGCGAGCGCCACCGAAATATCGGCCACCGCAAACGAGCTCGTAATCTGCATGACCGCCCCGAACATCAGCTGCGGCCGCATGGACGGCAGCGTAATGAACCACAGCTCCTGCCAGCGGTTGCGGATGCCGTCGATCGCCCCGGCTTCAATCAGGGACTTGTCGATGGTCTGCAATCCCGCGATAAAGGCCAGGAAGCTCGTGCCCAAACTGAGCCACAGCTGGACGATCATGATGATCGGCAAAATGTACTTCTCGTTCGTCAGCCATTGAATCGGTTCCAATATAAAGCCGAATTTAATTAAAAAGCCGTTCAAGTAGCCGTATCTGTCGCCTGAAAAAATGATGAGCCAAATAAAGAAAACGTTGCCGGAAATCGACGGCGCGTAGAAAACAAGCGTCATCAACGCGCGGACTTTCGGGGACAGCTCATTGATAATCCATGCAAACAGGAAGCAGGCCAGGTAGCTGATCGGCCCGCAAATGACCGCGAACAGCAGCGTATTTTTCAAAGCGATCATAAAGACGTCGTCGTTCAAAAACAATCTGGAGTAGTTCTGCCACCCGACAAACCGGGGGAACTCCAGCATGTTGAAATAAAAGAAGCTGAGGACGATCGAAAACACGACCGGGACGACCGTAAAGGCAAAGAAGATCAGCATATACGGACTCATCAAAATGTAATAATGCCTGTTTTTCTTCAGTTCTCTCCATAAGCTGGCCAGCCGCGGCTGCTTTTTCGGCTGCACGAGGCTTGAAACGGCGGACGGACTGGTTGTTTCGGCTTGCATCCGATTTCCACCCCCTGACTGTTAAGGTAAATTGAATTCCTTCCGCTTGACCGCAATTTCGTCATCGATGTACAAGAGGTAATCCGACAAAGCCTCGCGGGGATTTTCGCTGGCGTTGACGACTCTGCGGAATGCGTTGTCCAAGTGCCGCCCGGTAAAGTAGCCGCCCGGAACCTGCGGGATTCCCCTGACCCATTTCCACTGGTTCTCCAAATTGCGATAATCTTTGACCGGCCAAGGCAGCTCCTCAAGCGCCTCGACGTTGGCTGTCGGATAACGGGCCGCCTCGCCCATCAGCCCTTCCATCTCGCGGCCGTAAGCGATTTGGGTATCCTTATCCGTCCACCATTTCATAAATTCCCAAGCCGCCTCTTGATCCTTTGCCCCGGCCAGCATCATGACGCCGGTCGTGTGGCTGGCCACCTCGTGATGGACCGTGCCGTTTTTCTCCGTGCCGGGAACCATGGTGAATTCCCAGAGTCCTTTGATTTCCGGCGCCAATACGGTCAGCATGTTGTACGTCGTATAATCCGCGATGCCGATCGGCATTTCGCCGGTCCGGAACCGGTTCGGGAAATCGGCCAGCAGCGGGAACTTGTAGCTTGTATAAAACTGCGTCCATTTCTTGAAGGCATCCATGGCGGTCTCAGAGTCCAGCGCGCTTTTTTTGCCGCCGTCCCGATAAAACTCGCCGCCGCCTTGATACAGCAGCATGGAGAACGTCGGGTTAGGCACCAGGCTCGCGTTGGCGGCCTCGATCGGCAAGTAAAATTGCATGTTGTGCTTCTGCAAAACCGAAATCATGTTATAGATATCCTGCCACGTTTGGGGAGGCTCAAGGTTCAGTTCCTTCAAGATATCCTTGCGGTAAAAGAGCATCGGGAACGACTGCTGCTCCGGCAGCGCGTAAACGCCCCCGTCATATTGGTAAGGCACCAATCCGCTGTCTCGAAAGCGGGATGCCACTTCGTCATAATCGGCAAACTTCGACAGGTCGACGGCCGCCCCCCGCATGGCATAGTTCACGGGCACGTCTTCGCCGATCTGCATGGCCACGTCCGGTCCTTCGCCGGCGAGCGTCGCGGGCAGAAGGATGTTGGCCGGTACGAGCTTCAGATTGACCGAGATGTTCGAGTTCGGGGTAAACGAATCATCGATCAGGTTTTTCAACACCTGGGCCTGATCCCGCCCCGTCGTAATCCAAACCGTCGTCGATCGCTTCTGCTTGCCGGTATTGCCGATGCTGTCGTAATCCTCGGTGTAAGACGCTGCCAGCGCCCCGGCTTCATGCTTCACGACTTGCGGAAACGTCGCGTCCGCTTTCGGCAGTTTATGATCCGGCGAGGAGACGATCAAATAATCCAGCGTAAGCGGCTGTTCCCGGACGGTCAGAATCCACGTACCCAGGCCGCCGACGTTCGTCTTGAAGGCCTCCAAGCGGTTCGCAACCGTATCCGGCCGCTTGGCCATTTCCTCCAGTTGCTTGGCCATCGTGTGCAAAATGGCGACCTTGTCGCTCTGTTCTCCTGTCGTTTGTTCCAGGTAATCGGCCACGCTTTGGATCGTTTCGGCTTGTTTACGGAATACCTCCGCCATTTCCGGGATCCGCTTCTCCAACTGGTAGTCCCGGTACGGATCGGGGGAATTGGACGTGATCATCAATATTTTGCGGTACATTTCGTTCAACTGCAGCACGCTGGACTCGATCGTCTGAATCAGCGGAGCCAGCTCTCCAAGGGAAACCGCCATGCGAATGCGGTGCTTGCCTTGGGTCAAGTGGAACAGATACGGCTCATCCCCTCCCAGCACGTACATGTCCCAGTCCCTGCCGAATTCGAAAGGAATCCGCTTCATCTCCTTGAACGGAACCTTGCCGTCAATCGTCAGGCTTCGCGTGGCGAAGACGCCTCGCAGCTGATCCTGCTTCTCTTTTAAGGCGATTTGGTACAAGCCGTCCTCCGGCGCTTCGAACTCCCACTCGATCCACTGTCCCGGCAGTTTCCAGTTCAACCCTCCGATCGTGTTGATCCGGATTTTGGACACGTCGTACGGAATCACCGTCGGGCTGGACCTGTCGGAAACGGGATATAAGGTCGGAGAGGATTTATACACCGCATCCTCTGCCTGAATCACGATGTATTGGCCTGTGGCGGGCTGCAATCCTTTGGCTGAATAATCGCCCTTGATTTCTTCGTACGTCTTTAATGTTTCTTCCTGATACAACTCGATATAATCGATGGCCATTGGCTCGCGCAATGCCGTTAATGTCATGCTTTGAAGGCCTTTGTCAAAATAAAACAAGTAGGGTTCGTCATAATAACCGCTGCGGTCGGTAATGGATTCGATTTGCCAGACGGGCTTCTCGACCTGGCTCGGACGCAGATCGTTGCCTCTGTCGTCCCGCCTGATCTTGTCGTCCCGGTTGCCCCATACCCGGTCAAAGGTAACCAGATCGGCTCCCTTAAAGGGGATCTGTCGATTGATCGTCAACTCGCGTTCGATCGCGGAACTTTTCCCCTCGACGGGCAAATATCGGACTCTCACGTTGTAGAGACCCGGCTGTTCGATGGGGATGTTCCAGCTGATGGAACCCGACTCCGGCGTGAGGACGGCGGTTTCCCCCGACGGATGAACGACTTCGAATCCCGGCCCATCGGTCTTGGTAAAGCTCTCGCCCTCAACCCGAATGACCTGATCCGGACGTTTCGCAGCTGAATGGGCTTTTAAATACGCGTCGTAGCCGCCGTCATCTCCGCCCGATCCCGTAACAGCCGCGAAATCGGCCATGGCCCGAACGTTTCGGACTTCGGATGAACCGGAAGGGTAGAAGGCCCAGACGGACGTTACTATGACAAGGACGAGCAAAACAGCGAGGTAGCTCTTCTTTCGGTTGATCATCTTCTCCCTCCTGAAGCAAGAGACTTATCATTTTAATAACAGTCCCGATTAGACATGTTCTAATAGGGACTGTCGGTTCAACGTTTGGATTTCAGGATTTTGCAAAATTCGTTTCCTGCCGCTCCCGGGTACAATATATAGACGAACTAGACCGTTTCGTTCTGTATATTGCTGACTGAAAGTCGCTTTTTGGATTTTTGCAAAATCCTCATTTATTTCGATCCGTACACTTCATCAATCGCTGCTTGGAACGGCGCCTTGTATTTCTCTACGACGGTAGATACCGAAGTTCCGCCGACGATCTCGCCGAGAAAATCGTAAAACTTCAGGTTCGGGAACGTGCCGTGGTCGAGAACGGCCAAATTGGCGGCGACTTCCTTCGCATTGTTGATATCCTCTTCTTTCGTAAACAAGGTTTCATAAGTGGCCTGGTCCGGATAGTCATACATCGAATCGATGTCGTTGATTTTCTCCCAAATATAAAGCAGCTTATCCGGGTCCTTAGCGGCCTTAGGGATGAACAAAGATTGATACAGGCCTTCATAGGAATGGTACGCGCTTGCGCTCGGGCCTTTAGGGAACGGAACGAATCCGATATCCACATCAGGCATATCCTTCTTGATGCCGCTAAGCTCATGAAGGGCCCCTGCATACATCAGCGTATTGCCCTGACGGAAAAATTGGCCCGGTTCGGTCCAGTCTCCGCCTTCCGTCGGCCTGGCTATTTTTTCCGTCGCGATTCGGGAAATGAAATTAAGCGCTTCGGTCGTTTTTGGATCTTCCAGGTTCTGCTTGTTTTCTTTCGTCAAACTTGTTTCGTTGGAAGCGAGCGCAAATTCAAGCGGCGACGGATTGGCGAGTCCCCAGGAATCCAGCTTGCCGTCGTTATTCGTATCCTTGTTGGCTTCTTTGGCCACTTGCAGGAACGTATCCCAATTCCAGCTGTCCTCATTGACGTAGTCTTGAAGCGGCTTCAAGCCGAGCTTGCTCATGAGGGTCCGGTTGTAAAAAATGCCCTGAACCAGGTTGGCTTGGTTTTCCGTGAAGCCGTACCCTCTTCCGTTATATTGCATGTATTGATTGGTCACGTTTTGGTTAAAAGCTGCCGGATTTTTCGTGTACTCATCGACGGGTGCCAGCAGATCCTGTTTCACAAGCGTTGGAATCGTATAGTTTTTGCCCAGTCTGACGATGTCGCCGAGCGGCTCGCCGGCCAGCAGGGATGCCGTCACTTTTTGCTGGTATTCGCCGTAGTCGATCGCGACGTATTCCATTTTGAAATTATGCTTCTTTTGCAGCTCCTCCAGGTTTTTTTTGCGCTGGATGTTATCCGGGTTATCCTCCGGAATCGTCATATCCCACCACGATACGACCTTGATCGTTCGGCCGCCCAAGTCGAAATCCATGTCCGGCGTTTTGTACGATTGCTCCGATTCTTTCTCCGCGCCCTTATTTTCCGTGTCGGTTGCCGCAGTCTCGGGTTTCGTCTCCGTCACGGCGGCAGTGCTTGGACCGCCCTTGGAGCCGCCATTGCTGCATGCCGAAAGCACAAGCATCAGCGTGCAAAGCAGCATCATCATTTTTCGATTACGCATTTTTCCAATCCCCCCATGAAATGAGTTGCATTCGAATCACATTCAAAGTGTAGCGCTTACATTGAAAGAGCAACAACCCGTGGTAAATTAGGTATTCTACCCGTCAAAATATAGATCCCTTGCAACCCCTTACATTGCAAACGGCCAATAAGTAAACAACGGTTAGCAATATAAAGAAAAGCACATTGTTTGCGGGACGGGTTTTTTTTCATAATGAGAAATAAGCAACTTCACCGAGACAACGTTTTAACGAGAAAGAAATAGGGGGGAATATCGTGTATAAGGTGCTGCTTGTTGATCCCGATCATCATGCGAAGGAACGGATGAAGCGTATGCTGGACAGACATCAAGCGGAATTTGAATTGGAGTGCCATGCCGCTGCGGCTGCCGAGGCGTTGTCGATGCTTTCCGCCCAGAATCATCAGCTGGTGCTGATCAGCATGAGGGCCTCGGAGGAAGAAGGGCTTCGGCTGTGCGGCCGCATCCGGGAGAAAAGCCGCGTCCCGATCGTGCTGATCGGCGGGCGCAATGAGTTCCAGCTTGCCCGGAAGGCCTTGTATTATCAGGTGAACGACTATCTGCCCGACCCTGTCACGCCGGAGGAATTCTCCGCGAGCCTGGAGAACGTGAAACGGGAGCTGGACGTGGCGCTGTTTTCCGGAAACCAAGCGGACCCATGGTCGGAAGCCGTTCGGCAAGCTGCGGCCGTCTCTTCGGCCGACATTATCGATAAGGTGAAGGCTTATGTGGACGAGGCCCTGCATCAAAACATCACTCTGAAGGAAATCTCCCATATTTTCCATTTCAACTATTCTTATCTGGGCCAGAAATTCAAGGTTCAAGAGAAGATGACCTTCAAGGAATATCTGCTTCAGCAGCGCATGGAGAAGGCGAAATTTCTGCTCGAGAATACCGACATGAAGGTGTATGAAATTGCGAACGAAGTCGGATATACCGAGATGGACTGGTTCTACAAGAAGTTCAAAACGTATACTGGTGTAAGCGCTAACAAGTATAGAAAAACCCTGAACATTACGGCGTAACAAAACGTCTATCAATGTAGACACTATGTAACTAACCATCACATATCAAAGGCCGCTTCCCGGTTGACCATCCGGGAGCGGCCTTTATTCGTTCCCCCTCTCGCTGGGGTTATTCCAATGTTAACAGTCCGATGTTGGTCAGGTTCTGCCACGTTCTGTCCGACGTATCATTCCAGATCGCCACGCTGTCGCGTGTCCCGTCGTCATTCTCGTCATTGTTGACCTGTACGTCAAACCCGATGAGACTGCCCGCCTTAGGCGGCGTTCCGACCCAATCGACTGCGGCCTCGATGATATAGCCTGTCGGTGTCCGCTTCGCGGCCGACGTCAAATTGGCGCCGAGCGATCCGGGGTTGACCGACGTTTCGTTATCGAAGTTCACGCGATACTGCCCGTCGTCGCCGTCATAAGAACCGGTCCTTGCATTGTTCTGATCGATGAAGATTTCGACGGAGTCCTGCTCCCATGCATTGGCGCTCCGCTTGGTCACCAGCGAGTCGGTCACCTCGGCCAGCACGTACAAACGGTTGTCGTCCCAGAGCGTTCGTACCTTCGCCGTTGAGCCCGAAGATCCGCTGACCCAGCGGTCGGTTACGATCTGCTCCGCCTTGTTCCAAATGTCGTCGATCTCCCCGTCGATGACCGCCGTTCCTTTTACGGCCTTGGCGGTTCGCGGACCTTCCACCATCGTCAATACGCCATACCCGGACGTATCGGCGTCCTGCCTGTGATGAATATCGTTCCAGGATGCCAGCTCTTCCGCCGAACCGGACCGGTCGCGGATGCGGACGTCAAAGCCGATTTCCTTTCCGGTTTGCGCGCCGTCGACCGGGATCGAAGCTTCGATCCGGTATCCCTTCTCCGTCTTCACCGCCTTATACTCGGCCCGTTTATGCGGATTCGCGCCGCTGCGCCGAAACGTGTACTTTTTGTCGTCTGCTTCGTAAGCATTCGTTTTGCCGTTGTTTTCGTCAATATACACCTCGACGGCATCATTGCCGTTCACCGTGGCATCATCGACATCGACCCATACGTACAGATGTCCTGCATCCCATAACGTTTTATAAGTCGCTGCCGCTTTGCCGCCTGCCTGGATCGGCACGGCCTGCGCCACATTCCATGCCGCTTCCGCCTGGCCGTCGATCTTCACGCTGCCCCCCAGGGCTTTGATGCGCTTCGTTTCGACCGGAACCTTCGCCGGATCGACGAGCGCCCAATAAGCGTATTTGGCTTGCAGCCGTTCATCGAACAGCAGCGGCCAATTGTTGCGAACGACCGGAAACGTGCGCAGCCAGGTGTTCAGGTCGTCCTTGCCCCAGAATATGACGGCGCTGAGCTGATCCGAATGCTTCCTGAATACGTCGAAAATCTCCTTGTAGCGGTTGGCCTGCTTGATTTGCAGCTCCGTTGGGAACGTCTCATAAGCGTCCGCGTCATTCGTATAGATGCTCATGTCCAGTTCGGTGACTTGCTGATCGATGTTAAGATCCCGAAACGCCTGAATCATATCATCTAACTCCTGTACCCGCGGATATTCGATCCCGATATGCGTCTGGTGGCCGACTCCGTCGACCGGAATCCCTTTGTCCTTCAAACGCTTGATCAGATCATGCAGAAACTGCCGTTTCACGGGATCATTCGTGTTGTAATCGTTGATGAACAGCTTGGCGTCCGGATCGGCTTCATGCGCATAAATGAACGCTTTTTCAATGAATTCCTCGCCTGCAATTTGATACCATAAGCTGTTGCGGAGGCCCCCTGGCTTCTTGTCCCCGGGCTCAATAACCTCGTTCACGACGTCCCAAGCGTAGATTTTTCCTTTGTAACGGCCGACGACGGTATCGATATGCTTTTTCATCCGCGCATATAGAAGCTCCTTGCTGGCGAGGTTGCCGCTGCTGTCATAGAACACCCATTTCGGCGTCTGGGAATGCCAGACCAGCGTATGCCCCCGCATCGCGATCCCGTTATCCATGGCGAAGTTTACGATTTTATCTGCTGCCGTAAAATTGAACTGACCCTCCGCGGGCTCCGTGGCGTCCCATTTCAGCTCGTTGCCGGCCGTCAGGCTGTTGAAATGCTTGCGGACCAGCTCCGCATCCGGGCCGTTCGGATTCTCGATTTCATTGACCAGCAGGGCCGTCCCCAGCTTGAATTGGCCGGCAAACACGTCCTTCAGGCTCGGAATGTCCTTTTGAATTTCGATCGGAACCGGGTCCGGAGCGCGCTCGATCACGACATCGTCCACGTAAAAGTCCAGCGTCGGATGATCGAAGGATTCGAAATAAACGGCCAAGCTTTCAATCGGCTGCTGCAGGGTATATTCTCCGCTGAGCTTGACCCATCCGCTGTCGCCCGCCTGAACCGATTTGACGACTTCATACGCATTGGTTCCGCCCGTCGTGCGCTGGATCACCATCGATACCGGCGAGCCCGGCGTTCCGGCAGGCAGCTTGACCCAAGCCGATAAACGGTACGTCTTTCCCGTTTCCATGATCGGCGTTACGTCAAGCTGCGGACCGTTCCAGCCCTGGGTTCTGCCGGTGACCTGCATGCCGTAAGATCCCGTATGAGCCGCTAACGGGGAAACCGTCAGGATTTCATTGCCTCCCCGCCCGAACCAGCCTTGGAGCGTCCCATCCTCGAAATCCTTGGTGATCCGCACGCTTGCTGCCCCATCTCCCGTCTCGGATGTTCCCGCGCGGCCTTCAGAAAGCGCTTGCGATTCCTGCTGTGCACTGGCATGGCTCGGGCGTGTGCCGAGCGATAAAGGGGCCAGCACGAGAACAAGCGCAATCATCAACAGGATGGAACGTTTCATTCGATGCTTCTTCATGAATCCACCTCTCCTCAAGTTATCTATTCCATTAAAACGCCTCTTTACGGCATTCCATGGCCATGTATTGGATCGCTAAATCTATATCGAATGAACGAAAGTACTTCAATGACACGGATGTCCGCTCTGGATCAACAATGACAAAAAAGACTTTGGTTCATTCCGACTTGTTAAGGCTGTGCCTTATATATGGAAGGATTAAGCCCGAAGATCACTCGAATTAGACCGTCTGCCTTTCGTTCGCCGGGTACAGGACGATTCGTCCGTCCTCGAGTTCGACGCGCACTTTGTTGCTGTCCTTGAAGCTCCCCGTGCCCAGATAACCGGCAGGGATTTGCAGCCGGCCGGCCTTGTCGAGCACCGCATACTCGATATGGCTCTCGGCTTCCCGCAGGGCGGTGTCGGCGTCCATTTGCGTCAACACGTCGGAATAAGAGATCCTGCGGAGCATCTCGGCGGACGTCTTACCGTCACGGATCTGAACAACCCGGTCCACCTTCCGGGCCAGCTCCGGATCATGGGTTACGATCACAATCGTAATGCCGATCGCCCGGTTCAATGTCCGGAACAAATCGAGAACCTGATTGGACGTGGTCGTATCCAGCGATCCCGTCGGCTCATCGGCGAGCAGCAGCCGCGGCTCGTTCGCCAGCGCGATGGCGATGGCCACCCGCTGCTGCTCTCCGCCGGACAATTCGCTGAGCTTGTTTTTCACCCTGTGGGTCAGGCCGACCGCTTCCAGGAGCTCGAGCGCGCGGGCCCGGCGTCTTCGGCCACGCAGGAGAATCGGGAGCTCGACATTTTCGATCGCGGTCAAATAGGGAATCAGGTTGCGCGCGTTATTTTGCCAGACGAATCCGACCGACTCCCGCTTATATTTCACGAGGTCGCGTTCGCTGAACGCGAGCAGGTCCTTGCCGTCCACGTACAGCTTGCCGGCCGATGGTTTGTCGAGGCCGCCCAGCATGTTGAGCAGCGTCGATTTGCCGCTGCCGGAATTGCCGATGATCGCCATGAATTCACCGTTCTCTACCTGAAGATCCAGCCCTTGAAGGGCGACGACTTCCAGGTCCGCCGATTTATAAATTTTGACGAGCCCTTCGCATTGAATCATGAACTATTCCTCCCCGAGCTTCAGCGCCTGCGCGATGCGGATTCGTGTCAGCCGGTACCCCAGAATGAGCAGCCCGGTCGCCAGCGTGAACCCGATGATACCGTACAGCTGCAAATAATCGCTGAGCTGATATGTAATCGTGAATGGAGGGACTTGTTCTTTGGACGCAAACGACATTTCGAAGAGCGGCACGAATTTCATGCTGGTGACGTTGCCGATGAACACGCCGATGAGGACCGCGGCCCCCGACGTGAGCAGCTGTTCGCTGACGAGCATGCCGATCATTTGCGGGAAAGAGATGCCCATCGCCCGCAAAACCCCGTATTGAAGCGTTCTGCCGGATAAGGTCAAGACCCAGAACAGCAGGAAACCGATGAAGCTGACCAGCATGGAGATGGCAAATCCGAGCGTCATTACGCCGTTCATCGCCAAACGGAACGGATCATTCCTGGATTGGACCACCTCCTGGGTCGCGTCTCGGAGGCTCGTCACCTGCAGCTTCTTCTCCTTCAGCTGCCCGTAGATATCTTCGCTGCTTGTGCCGTCCGCCAGCTTCAGCCATATTTCGTACGGCTCGACTGCCAGGCGGTTCTGAATCGTGCCCAGATGTCCGACAACGAGATGCGGCTGCTCCGGTTTGCCGCTTCCTTGATCGGACGGCAGCGGACTCCAGCTCGGCCAATAATCGATAATGCCGTACACGGTAAACGTCGCCCCGTCCAGACCGTCCCAATAGACCCGGATCGGATCGCCGGGCTTCAGCTTGGCATCCTCCGCAAGCGAGCGCGAAATGAGCACAGCCTCCGGATTCGGGGCGATCAGATTCAAGTAGCTGTTGATCGGATGCTGCAGCAGCCCCTCCTTCATCCATGCCGTATTGCCGAAATCCTTCGTGTCGATGCCAAAAAGAACCGTTTTGCCGTTTTTTTCATTGCTGCCGGCACTGAACCTGGCCTCCGGCTTCTTGAACACCCTTGCCGTCGCTTGCACGCCGGCCAGCTCCCGAATGGGCTCGAAGGGCGGCTCCGTATACTGAACCCGTTTCTGCACGATTGTCGTTGACGGCTCAGACTGAGGCTGCCCTCCCGCCCCCGGGGATATGGGGGGAGGCGCGTCGCTTTCCCATTTTGTCGTCAGTGCAATGTCCGTGCCGACCGCATACCGAACCTTGCTGTCCATGTTGTCGTTGATTGTCCTGGCCGCGTTCGCGCTGAATAGACCCGTCGCCACCGTCATGATCAGGAACACCTGAATGGTCAAATACTGCCCTGAAGAGCGGCTGATCTGAACGAGCGTATGATACAGCGCCGGCGGCCATCCGTTTCGGCCCAGCCAATAAACGAGCCTGACGAACCAGGGGTATACCCGCAGCACCAGCAGGCCGCCTCCAAGTGCGAAAAGAGCCGGGGTCAGGAACAAGAGAGGATCGACCTGCAGGTCGGCAGATCCCAGCGCAAGCCTCCGCAGATCTTCCTGGCGCTGGTTGAAATTGTACAGCAGGTAAGCTGCCAGGCAGACGAGCACCACATCGAGGCCGGTCCTATGCCAGATCGACAGCCGGGTCAGGCGCGCCGTCTGCTGCTTATGGCTTACGATGCTCACCCGCGTTGCGAGGAAGGCCGGAATCAGGATCAGGATGATCGCTCCCGCCACAGCGGCTGCAGCCACTTGATAGGCGCTGCTCGTCATGCTCACTTTCAGCGCGGAGCGCTGCACGAACTCCAGAAACCCATTGGAAGCCCCAAGCAGTTTCGTAAACCATACGCCGAGAAACGGTCCGGCGGCCAGCGCGCTCAGCCCCAGCAGCAGGCTCTCCAGCAGGTAGGCCGCCATAATCTGCAGACGGCTAGCTCCCCGGCTGCGTAGCACGGAGATCTCCGTTTTTTGCCGATCGATGATGAGATTGGCGGTCATGTATAAATAGAACGCCAGCATCAGCATGACGGGGGTATACAGCGAAAGCGTCACGGTATCGAGCTTCTCCTGTTTGCCCTGGTACGACGCGATGGTCTGGCTCGCCGGGATTTTGATATCGGCAACCCCAAGCTTTCCTTTGAAATAACGCCGGACCTCCCGGTCCGTCTGGATGAACGCATCAACCTTATCGAGCGACAGCTGCTCGTAATGGAGTGCGAGCCGCCACTCCATGCTGGAAACCCTGGCTTTGCCGCCTTTCGTAAATTCGCGCTCGAACTGCTGGAAAGGGATCAGGAATCCGTCCTCGTTCTCCGTGGTCAGAAACGGCAAATACCGGTCCGCCTCCGTATTCGTCTCTACGATGCCGACCGGAATGACCCGAAAGCGGGTTTTCCCGCCATCCTGAGGTTCTACGGTCAGTTCTTCACCAAGCTTCCGCTTGGCCGCCAGCTGAAACTTCTGCGTGACCAGCGCCTCGATGATCCCGTCCGAACGATCCGCAGGCATCCGCCCCTCGATCAGACGGACCCGCTTCTCCAGATCGGACAGCGACATAAAGCTTCCTAACGTCTTTTGCGATTGCTTTTCTTGGGCGGAAGCATCGGCTCCGTATACCTTCATCTTCGGCGTGAACCTTTGCTGGTAGAACGATAGCGCCTCCAGCCCCATGCGCTCCGGAATCGTCTTGACGAACCGGTCGGCGCTTTCGACGGCTTCCGTCGTCTTTGCGTCCATGGAGGGTGCCGAGACCGTGGTGCTTATTCGGAGATAGCCCGGATACACCCCGTTCCCGGTCTGCACGGACTGCAGCTCCTTCAGTAATGTCCGCTCCAGGATGGCCTGCGAGTAGAGCGGCATGGAGCTGAACAGGGCCACGCATACGGTAAGGCCGATCCACAAATTCAGCTGCAGCCACTTGTTGTTGGCCATCTTGCGCAGGATCATCGTCCATAAAGCCAAATCATACACCTCATCCCTCATGCCCGGCCGGACCGGGCTGTAGCTCTTTGCGTTAATTGTTCAGGATGACCTTTTGGCCTTCCTCCAGTCCTTTGACGATCTCGACTTCCGTCGGCGTCGTTAATCCGATCTCGATGTCAACCTCCTTGCGGCGGTCTCCTTCGGCGACCTGAACATAGGAACGTCCCATATAGGAGCGGATGGCAGAGCGGGGTACAATGATCGCGTTATCCCGCTTCTGTAGCTCAATCGTCAGCTCGGCGCTGTCGCCGACCTTGACGTCGCCCGGGGCGTTGTCCATACTCATGAAGATCGTTACCCCGTTCTTTTCGGCCTTCGTACTGTCCGCGGCAGCCGGCAAATCCGAAGGGGACTGGAGGACCTTTCCTTTATAGTCCTTGCCTTTATACTTAAGGCTGACGGGCATCCCGGCCTTGACCGGGTTCAGATCCTTGCTGTCCGCCGCAACGTACGTCAGCTGCACTTTGGACAGGTCGGAGACGGTGACGATCGCTTGGTAAGCGTTCACGTTGTCTCCCGCATTCAGCTTCTCGACAAACGTCACCGTTCCCGAGACGGGAGCGTACAAGCGCGATTTTCCAAGCCTGGCCTTCATCTCCTGCAGCGACATCCGCTCGCGCTCCAGGTCGATTTCCTTAAGCCGTAGATCTACGGCGCCTGCGCCTGCATCGCGTGCCTGTTTGTACAGCAGCTGTGCGCGCTCTACATTCAGCTGCTGCAGACGCACCTGAAAATCGAGGTCGCCCGTCTCCAGCTCGGCCAGCAGATCGCCCGACTTCACCTCCTGGCCCACCGTCACCGCAATCGATTTGAGCCTTCCGCCCATTTCCTTGAAGGACAGCGCTTCGGATTGGGCCGACACAAAATAAGCCGTCCCCTTCAGGAAGGTCTGAATTTTCCCGCGGCTCGCCTGCACGACGTTAAACTGTTCTTTGGCCGGCTCGACCAAGGGCGGCTGCAGCGTTTCCGGTTCGACCGGCAGGAGCGAACAGCCCGAAAGCAGCATCAGCGCCGTCAGCAGCGCGGCGATTCGGCTCAAGCGCCGGTCTTTGTTAGATAAGGGGAGATTCGTTCGTTGTCTGCGATACAATAGTTCCATCCTCCAATGCGATAACGTGATCGACAAGCTCCATCATGCCGGGGTCATGCGTCGTGAGAACGACCGTCATCCCCGACTCTTTCACCAGCTCGCGAAAAATGCGGACGACCTGCAGCCCCATCTTGCTGTCCAGCTCTGCGGTCGGCTCATCCGCAATCAGCAGGACGGGCTGGTGGACGATCGCCCGGGCAATGGCTACGCGCTGCTGTTCGCCGCCTGACAGCTCGGACGGCCGGTGCTTCATCCGCTCCCGCATGCCGACGCGGTCAAGCGCATCCTCCACCGCCTCCCGGTTCCCCTTCAGTCCCGCGATACGCAGCCCGAATTCGACGTTCTCGTAAGCCGACATCAGCGGCATTAAACCATAGGACTGGAATACGAGGCCGATCTCCCTGCGCCGGATCTGGCTGCGTTCGGAGCCGGATAATCCGGTGATCTCCCTTCCCTTGAAATAAACCTGTCCCTCCGTCGGATCGTCCAATGCGCTGAGAATGTTCAATAACGTCGTCTTTCCGGAACCAGAGCGCCCCCTCAAAGCCACGATCGTTCCAGGCGGAATATTCAGATCGATATTCTCCAAAGCGGTCACGGCCGTATTCCCCCTGCCAAAGATCCGTTTGATCCCGCATGCCCGCAGAATCGGTCCGCTGCCCGAATCACTCATCTCCGTTTCCTTCGTGTTCATTGCACTCGCCTCCTTCGATATGGCCCGATTCGATATATTTCAGCGTCAAAGCCGCATCCGGATGGATTGTATGCGAACCAATGCAAAGCGCAGGCGCCATCACAACCCATTTTAGCGCTTTCATTTCGAACGAAATACCCGTTGATTCCCGTTCGTTTACCTGAGAAAACCTAGAATTATGCTGGGTGCAGGCTTGGCGGCTTCCTACTTGCAAGGTTCGGATACCGGCTCCTGAAATGATCTTTCCGACAGCGAGGCAGCGAAGGTCCAATAAAAAAAGAATGCAGCCCGTTCAATCGGACGGCATTCTTTCCATGGCACAACATGACAAACGTTCATCCCGGCTTGCTTACCTAAATTGCCAATCCCCTAGCCGGAACAACTCGATGTCCGGCTTTCCTTTGAAGATCAGGAACAAATCATGAACGCCCTCCGCACCGCTGACGGGCGTCGTCACCTCAATCCACTGTCCGCCGGTCGAAGGCACCTGAAGCGTGCCGATCGATTGGCCTTCAGGACTGTCCAAGCGGAGCTCAATGACTCCCCCGTCATTCATACACGACACGGATGCGGCAAACGCGGAGGCCCCGGCTCCGAAATCAACGCCGGACACGGCCGTCCAATCGCCATGATGGATATCCGCCAAGACCATAAGCGGCTCGCCCTGTCCCCCTCCATCAGGCTGGAATTGCCGCACGTTCACACCCGCGCACCAAGCAATCGTCTCCGCCCCGACGCGGGCATACGGATTCAGCGGCTTGATCTGCTTAGCGCCGACCATGTCCGCATCGATGGGGAGAATCGCTCCCTCTTCGTCCAAGAACACTTGGTTTAGATGAGTGGACCGATATCCCTTCTGCACGCCCATGGCCTTCGATAAGGTCTGCGCGTGATAAGCAATATACCAATTTTCATGAAATTGGAAAATGGCATGGTGGTTATTCCCGCTGACACCGAAAAAATGGCCGGGATTTTTAAGAATCGATCCCTGGTACGTCCAGGGTCCCATCGGGCCGGTGCTGGTCATATAGGCAATCTCTCCCGCCGGGGGGCTCCCTTCCGGCCGCATCCCATCGTAGAAGTTGGAGCAATACGAAAAGTAATACCTGCCGTCCTTCTTATGTATGCCGGCATCCTCGAACATAAACGGAGCCGGGATCGGCTCGGCTTCGCCGACCACGCTGATCATGTCGTCACCCAGCCGCATCACGCGGGCGGTCCCCGGGCTCTCATGCTCTCCTTCCGGCACGCCGCCGCCGAAGTAAATATATCCCTTGCCGTCTTCGTCCACCAGGACGGCCGGGTCGAAGAGCCATACGACGCCTTGAACGCCCGGCGTATCCCTTGCGATCAGCGGCCTGCCGATCGGATCGACCCACGGCCCGGTCGGACTGTCGCTCGTCAGCACGCCGATGCCGCTGGCGTTGTTGGCAAAGTACAAGAAGAAACGGTCTTTGCCGTCTATTCTTTTGTGGGCCGCAGCCGGCGCCCAGGATTGCGTCGCCCATTTGGCCGCTCCTTCCGGACCTGCGACTTGAATGACGCCATGGTCCGTCCAGTTCGCCAGATCATCCGAGGAAATCACCGATATGCGGTTGATGGTGCTGTAGCTGTTCTCCTTGACCTCTCCTTGCTCGTCGTACTCCAATACGTCGTCCGTATTATAGAGGTATACGCGCCCGTTGAACACAAGCACATAGGGGTCGGCCCCGAATTTATGGGCGACAAGCGGATTTCCGTTTTGCGGCAGTTTGCCGATCGGTGCATGCACGACTTCATTCATTTTTGCGTCAACTCCCGTTATTCAGCATTTTTAGTCTTTAACCCAACTCTCATAAAAGCGTAAAGCTTGCGCTCCGCGGGAACAACCCGTCTAATCCGTCCGAATTACCCTCCAAACTCTAGTTAGACCGTCAATTCAAAGACAGCGTATCCCGGTATTCCTGCGGCGTAAGCCCCGTCGCCTTTTTGAAAAAGCGGGTGAACGAATGGGCCGCCTCGTAACCGACGGATAATGCCACCTCCCGCACTTTCAGATCATTGTCCCGCAGCATCTCCTTGGCTTTCTTCACGCGGCATTTGTCGATAAAATCGGATAAATTGATTCCTTTTTCCTGCTTGAAAAACCGTGACAAATACGACGGGTTGAAATAATGGATTTCCGCGAGGCGCACCAAAGACAAATCTTCGCTCAAGTGTTCTTCGACGTACTCGCAAATCCGGTCGACGATCAGCGAGGCCCTGTCCCTCTCCTGCGTTTGTTTGCTTAGAAAAATGGATTCCGCGACGCGCTTCAGGTAACCGAACGCCGCTTCCATCGTGGGATGATCGTTTAGCCGCATCAATTGCCCGGCATCGTCGATTCGTCCGTGCATTCCCATACGGCCTATGCAGGAATGCAGCATCAACGCGACCGTATAATACGTTTCAATCGTTAACTGTGCATTTCCGTTCATTTTCAGGGCGTTGCCCGCCACCTCTTCAAGCTCCTGAAGAAACTCCTCATTTCTGCCCGATTCAAGATAAGCCTTCAGCACTTCCGCCTTTTGACTGTCCGCAAAGCTTTCTTTGCCGGCCAATCCATCGAGCGGCTCGAAGCCGTCGCGCACAATGATGGCGCCCCCGCTGCCGATCCTTAGCTGCTGCAGCTCCCGCAGCCTTTCGTACTGCCTCGTCAAACATTCCCATCTGCATGCTTCGCAGCTCAGCGTCCATCCGATGGTCAATCCAAGCGAACCGAGACATGATTCTTGAATCATCTCCAGCGTCCCCTCCACGAAACGGATAAAATGGCTGTCAAGCCTGCCTTCGGCCCGCACAGACGGTTGAAGAAACCAAAAAAGGTCGCCGTGCTTATCGATGATCCCCATGCTTCGGGCCCTATCCGAAAAATAGGTATCCCAGGCCATTCTGACGGATGACATGATTTCGGATCTTTCGGTATACGTCCTGCCCTCCGGGTACGAAATGCGGCCAAGGACCAGCACGACCGGCTGGGCAGGATCCAGGCCGATGTCCAGCTTGCCGAATTCGCGGACCATCACCTCCGCATCCCTGCACAAAACACGGCTGTTCTGGAGAAGATGCCTCATATAGTCGCCCTGCGCCATGAATCGGTACGCAAGCAGCTGCTCGCGGGATTGTTCCAGCAGCAGGCTGTCATGACGAGCACGGTCCATTTCGTCCAGGACCGCCTGCACGGTGTCGATCACCTTGCCGTACCCTTCCGTCTTCAACACATAACGGACATTCGTCATTTGGATGGCACGGTACGCATATTCGAATTCGCTGTGCCCGGTCAAGAACACCACCCTGCATCTCGGCCAGTACTTCTGAATTTCTTCGGATAATTCCAGTCCGTTCATGCCGGGCATGGCAATATCGGTCAAGACGATATCGATTCTCGTACGCGACATCCAATCCAGCGCTTCTTTGGCGGAATAAGCTTTGCACACGTCGAGCCGCTCCGGATGATATCGATTGAATACTTCATACAGCCCGTCCGTAATGATGTCTTCATCGTCAACGATCAGCAGTCTATACATCCCCGCTCTCCTCCCTGAATTTGATTCGAATGGCGGCCTCAAGCCCGCCAAGCTTGCTTCTCGACAAAAACAGCCCGCTGCCTTCTCCGTAAGTGAGCAGGATTCGCCGGTGGATGTTCATGATCCCCGTCATTTCATGGGATTCGGCAGGACCTGATACCCGATGCTGAAGGGCTTCGAGCCCGGCATCGTCGATGCTGTCCCCGTTATCCTCCACCTTGATGAGACATTCCGCGTCGGTATGTTCAAACGTGACGCGAAGAAACCCTTCGTTCGGCATGTTCTCCAGACTGTGTTCATAGGCGTTTTCGATCATTGGTTGGACGATCAATCTCGGCACCTTAATGCGCCGCATGGCCTCCGGCAATTCGTCGAATTGGACGCGGATCCGCCGGGAGAACCGGAGCTGCTGGATTTCCGTATACATTCTCGCATGCTTGATTTCTTCCGACAGCGTGACGTGGTCCTCGCCGTTGCGGGCGATGAATCGGTAATATTCGCCGAGCATGATCGTGAACAGCTCGATCCGGTCGGTGTCGCCCGTCTTGGCCAGCGAGTTCAGGATAAAAAAGCTGTTATACAGAAAATGCGGTTTGATTTGCGACTGCAGCTGCTTCAGTTCCGCCTTCTGCATCATCAACTTCTGTTTGAAATCTTGATCGATCAAGGTCTGAAGTTTGACGAGCATCTGATTAAACCGGTCATACAAATAGCCGAATTCATCCTTTTGCTCATGGCGGATCGGAATATCAAGAGTCCCGCCCTCCATTCTGCGAAAGCTTTGGACGAGCGAGAGGAGCGGGCGATGAACGTAACGGTAAGTGGAAAAGGCATACACGACGATGGCAAAAACCGAAGTTACCGCGAATACCCATGCCCATAGATTGAATTTGATCAGCGGCCTCCTCACCGTTCCTTCGGGTAAGTACGATACGAGGGAGAGGCCCAGCTTGTCGGAATGGGCGATGTTGAAATGGTATTCCCTTCCGCCGATATCAAGCAGCATCGTGCTGTCATCCAAGTCCTTGGCCGCCTGGATCCATTCCTCCGGCAATCCCTGCGGCGTGCCCGTGCTGGATAAAGTGAACCCCGCCGCCTCCGCGATCAGAATCGACCCGCTTTCGGGATACGCGCCGAGCGGTCCCATGGAATCCTTCAGCTTGTCGTTATCCAATTCGATTTGAACGAGATACAGCGGATCCTCGTCATTTTTCCCGCCGTACTTGGACGCCGTCAGCTGAAGTGAATCGCCCTGCCGGACCAGCCGGCTGCCGCTTCGTTCGCCGATGGAGCGTATTTCTTCATATCTTTGCCGGTCCAGGGCGCGAACGGCGTTGCTTGCCGAAATCGTTTTATCGATCGAATGAATATGGACATAAATATCTTTAATATACGGGCTGCTGTTTTTTATGGAGGTCAGGCGATGGAGCAAATAATTTACGCTGGACCTTTTCTCCGCGCTGTCCATCTTCTCCCACGTGATGGCGATTTTATGAAGCTCGCTTTCCTGCAAAATATCGAACTGCTGAATTTCCAGCCATTCGATTTCCCGGTTCAGCCCCTCGAGATAGGACGACAACTGCGCCAGCGCATTTCTGGATATTTCTTCGCTTGCGTTTTTATAGCTCCAATTGTACAAATAAACGCCGAGCAGAATGATCGGGAGGATCACCACCACATACATCAGGACAAGCCTGGCCAGAATGGTATGACGCAATGAATTCACGGGAATCCTTATCAATTTAACGCCTCCGATGCACTAGTCTTTCTGTTTGTCCGAATACCACTCGTTTACCTCGGCCGTCATTTGGTCACCGCCCAATCGATGCCACTCCTCGACGAAATGATCGAATTCTTCGATGGGACGACCAAGGATAATATTGGTGAACGTATCCATCGCCAGGGAGTCGAGAATGGATTGTTTCTCGATCATCGTGTCGGTTGGAGCCCCCACAAAGCTTTCATACAATAACTGGTTGTTCCTTTTATAACGGTCAAGGATCGAAAAAGCCCCCGACGGGCCGTAGGTTCGTTCCCAGCCCCAACCGGACGGATCGTTCCTTGTCAGGTAGGCCTCGATGTTTTTTTGAATCGCCCTTGCCTCATCCTTAAGCACGGAAGAGTCCCCGGTTCGGCGAGCTTCTTCGATTTGGTAATAGGCATTCAAATTTTTCAGCGCCGGATAAGGGGTGACGGGAGAAAGCTGCCACGCCGGATAAGGGGTGCTGTAATAGGTTTCGTATTCGGCCGTCGCTCCCCAGTTCTTTTCCAGATGCAAATTGAACAGCTTGACGACCGCTTCGGGATGAGCCACCCCCTTGCGGACGGCAAGGAATTGATGGGTTGCGAAGCGGAGCGGCACTTTCGCCGCTTTCCCCGTCGCCGATACGATGGGAAATGCCTGCCACCTTGCTTCCGGGTCCCGCTCATGGTTTCCTTGCACGACAAACGACCCCCACTGTTCGCCGTACATCATGCCATATTTTCCTGCGATAATCTGTTCTTTTACCTTGATGCCGTCCTTAAACATAAATTCCTCATCGATTTGGCCGTTCCGATACATGTCCTGCAGGACCTTCAGTGCGGTCTTGACCTCCGGCTGAACGGCGCCGAATACGAGTTTGCCGGATGAATCCCGAATCCACATATTCGGAAAGGCGCCGTAACCGGCCATGAATGCCGACAAGCCCATCACGGGATCCCACAAATATTGGGTCACCGGAAGCCCCAATGTATCGTTTTTTCCGTTACGGTCCGGGTCCCTTTCTGTAAACGCTTTCGAAACCTCCAACACGTCATTCATCGTTTGCGGCGGCTGCAAACCAAGGCGCTCCAGCCAATCGGTCCGAATCCAAATATATTGGGCTCCCTCAATCGATGAGCTTGTCTCGGGAATGCCCATCAATTTTCCGTCCACCGTAGCGGCTTCGAACGGCCCGGTCCCTTCTTGGCCCAAAATTTCTTTCGTAAACGGCGCCGCATATTTCTCATAGGCTTGGGACAAATCCTGAATCAGGCCCGCATTGCTCAGTTGGCGGAGCTGCTCCGCATTGACTCTCACGACATCCGGCAAATCGCCCGCGGCCAACGCGACGCCCAGCTTCTGATTGTAGAGGGTGCCTTTCGCCGTCCAATCATATTTGATTCGGATGCCCAGCACTTGTTCGTACAAGCGGGTCCATCGGTTATCCTCCAGCGTTTCCCCCGGAAACGTTTTGATGAGATTGTCCAAATCATCGCTCGTCTCCCGCACGAAGGTCAGCTCGATCGGCGGGTTGTACTTACTTAATCCAGGCTCTGTATAGGTATATTCTCCATCACTCTTCAACGGCAAAGCGCTCTGATTCGTTAAGCCTTTCCCGTCGCAAGACGCCAGCATAGACAACGGGAACGTGATCGTAAGAAGAAGCGTGACCATGCTTTTTCTGGAAATACGCAAGCGTGCAACCCCATTTCGTTTCATAGTGTTAGAAGCGTATCATTTCTATTATTCATGGATTTTATTGACAAAACAATCCGCATCTCTTTACTTGCATGCCGGATTTTTACTTTTTTTGGTTTTGCGGCATTTTATAAGGGAAGGCTCCCCGCTTCTGCGGATGGGCCTTCCCTTATAAGATTATAAAATATGGAACCCGCTGCCTGCTGCGTTACGAACCTGGCGAAACGGTAACGCTGTCCATATTCGGCCCTTCCGTCCCGGTTGTAACGACTTTTAACGTGTTGATTCCGCTTTCCATGGATATTTGAAGCGTTTTATTTCTCCAGTTGGACCAGCTGCCGGTCGCTGTAAACTCGGCGTTGCTGATCGCTTTGGTCCCATTGACGTATACATCCACTTTTCTTGAACCGGATTCCAGCGCGTAACGAAAATTCACGTTTTTGGTTCCGGCCACTGCGCAATAAATACCGTTCCACTGAACGGATGCTCCGGATGAGGCATTAAAGTTAACGTATCCGGTACCGTGATATCCGGGATTGACGGTTTCAACGACCGCATCGGTCAATGTCGTGCCGCTTTCTGCTTCGTAAGTGCTGCCGTTGCTGCCCAAGTCAACCACAAACGTGGTCACGCTTTGGGCTGGAAGCTGCGCCGTAAATGAATCTCCGGACGTATTGACGGACCCGGGGGCCAGATTGCGGCCGGCGTCCGTCACCCATGAAGATACCTTGGATGCCGTTCCGTTTTGCAGAATGAAATGTTGGCTTTTGGCCGAAGTGCCTCTGTTGATCGCCACGACCACAACCTTGTTGTCGCCTTTAAAGGCGGATGTATATACGTCGGTATCCGGATTCTCCGTTGCATCGATCCTCACGTAACCAGGGCGAACGAACTTGGAGAAATGTGCCATGTTGTAACCCCGCTTGCTTATCGAACCATCCTCCTTGATCGGACCGTACTGCCGGCGGATATACCACCATACGTAAGCCTGAAAATCCCCCTTCGCCATCGCCTTGTGGATATGATAGGAAACATCCAGCGCCTCCGGCCAACGATCTGCCGAGTTATTATCACTGTTTGGATAATAGACTTCCGTCATCCAGAGATCCTTCCCCGTACCTTTTTCTTTGAATAGCGGATACGAGAAGTTGTCGAACGGAGTTCCGTACAGATGAGCGCCCAGAATATCCATATTGGCAAGTGCCTGCGGATCATTCAGAATCGGGTCCGACATGTTTTTCAGATAAGAAAACGACTCGGGAGCGATGACCCGGCATTGGATGGTTCCCGCATATTCTTTCATAAAGCGAAGCATTTCTGCTGGCGTCCACCACGTCCAGGTATGCGCATAATCAGGTTCGTTTTGGACCGAAATCGCATACAAATCGACGCCGTTATTTTTCATATACGTAACAAAATCGTTAAGATACTGCGCATACGCAGCGTATTTATCGTATCTGAGCCGTTTGGCCGATGTATCTCCGTTACGATTGAAGGTCTCGGTCATATCGCTTGGGGGATTCCATGGCGAAGCAAAGACGATGGCTCCGCGCGCGATCGCGCTTTTGGCCGTTTCGACTTCCTTGCTCCACTGATTCCGATCTTCATCCACATGAATTCTTAAAATGGAGAAGCCCAACTGGTTGTCCCCGTTGCCAAATGCCGTTTCTCGTTGAGCTGCCGTCAAATCTCCAATCCATACCGGGTGGTTGATTCCTCCAAACCCGCGGATCACTTGTTTTTCGGCCGATAAATCGATCGTTACGTCGCTTGCCGCCAAAGCTTTGTTAGGTACCGACACCGAAACGCTAAATATAAGTGACAACATCGTGCAGCATGCCAACAATGCACAGACGGGTTTCTTAAACCGTAACATCTTGTTATCATCTCCTTATACATCGTCGTCTCGCTAAGACGTTCATTGCGGTAACATGAGTTTCATGGGAAGCCTGCTGACCAACCCGGTCCTTGACGGATCCGTTCGTCTATCCTAGTCAGGCGGCGTTTTAGTTCCACTTTATTTCTTGTTCAGCCAGCAGCCGTTTGATGGCTTTGGCGGCTACCACGAACAATTCGGGTTTGCTAAACCCCGCATATCTTCCGGTTGCCTGCAGATGCGGTTCCAAAGACATGAATCCGGAATATCCCGTCCGCTTCAGTTCCTGGAGAAGCCCATGCATTTGACCGTCTCCCTCGCCGGCAGGGACAACCGTACCATCGTCCATGAGTGCATCCTTGACATGAATATACGAAATATAATCGGCCAGCAGCGGGTAGGCCTCGGACACGGGTTTTACCTTGCATTGCACGAAATTCGCGGGATCGAAGGCCGCCCTCAAGCCGGGCGATGAAACCGCCTCCAAGATGTCCCGGCAGCGTTCCCCCGTATCGCCGTAAATATGGCTTTCATTCTCATGGAGCAAAACGATTCCGGCCTCATTCGCCAGCCGAACGAGCCGTTTCATGCGACCGAAGACTTCCTCGCGGAATGGTTCATGTTCTCCGTCCGGAATATAGAAGGAAAATATGCGGACAAACTTGGCTTGAAAAAACTTTGCCAACCGTATGGCATGCGCGGCATCCGCAAAATGAGAATCAAAATCGTCGGTAATTTTGATTTTTCCTATTGGGGAACCGATCGAGGAAACGCCGAATCCCCGCCGGTCCAGACGTTCTTTGATCTTTGCCGCTTCCTCTTCGGTTAAGTTCAATACGTTTTTTCCCCAGACCCCTCGCAGCTCCAGGTAACGAATATGTTCCGATTCGAGCACGTCCAGCTGCTCTTCCAAATCGGAAGAAATCTCGTCCGCGAATCCGGTTAAGGTAACCATGCAAAAACCCCCTTTATTGCAGAGCGCAATGAATCGCTTTTTTCTATTGAAATTTTTGGAGCGGAATCTATGATTAGCTTATAGGAGGCGGTGTCCTTGGAAATCGAGCATCATCCCCATCTTGTTCCGAATATTTTTCTGTTCATCGACCGCAGATGCTTTCCCGAGTGGACGATCCAAAAAGCGAAAATCGATTTTCATGATCTGACGTTCGTGGTGGACGGCATGGCGAATTACTATATTAATGGGGAAAAATTCACCGCCGAAGCAGGCGACCTTGTGTACGTCCCGGAAGGAAGCATCAGGGAAGCCCATACGTTCAAGGAGTTCCCCATGCATTCGTATCCGTTCAACTTTTTTTGGGCCGAACCGCATAATCATGTCCATCTCCCGTTCAAAGGCGTCACGAAGAAAGTGATCACCAAGGAGATTTTGGGCTATATACGTGAATTCAACCATGTATGGATGAGCAAACAGCCGTTTTACCACATCCAAGCGCGCGCCTTGTTCGAACTCATCCTCCACCGTCTGCTCAGCAACCATTACCGCAAAGCGCCCATGCCGATGGATCCGCGGATCAAAAAATTAACCGAATACATTTCAGAGCACTACTCGGAAAATCTCTCGATCGCCGAATTGGCGGAATGGCTGCAGCTGCACCCCGTATATTTGGGCCGGCTCTTTAAGCAGAGCACCGGTACGACGATCAAGGAGTATGTCAAACGCATTCGCATCAACAATGCCGAAATGATGCTGTCCTCCGGCGATTTTACGGTAAAAAACGCGGCGGAGATGTGCGGAATTGACGATATTTATTATTTCAGCAAGTTGTTCAAGGAAATGAAGGGCTATCCTCCATCCGCGGCCAGGAAACAGGCGGGGCAGAAGCACCTCCTTGAATGAGGAGGCCCCGCCTCAGTTATTTTCTTATGTGGAGACGGTATGCATGACCGCTACTTTTTCCACACCTCATCGATCGAAGCCTGGAACGGCTCTTTATATTTCCCGATGACCGTGGAAACGGAATTCCCTTCCAGGATTTCTCCGACAAGCTCGTAATAAGGCATGGAAGGATACCCGTCTTTGCCGTCGACGACGTTGATGACTTCCCCTGCCACCTGGGCGTTATGGATATCGTCTTCGTTTTTGAACAACGTTTCGAGCGTTGACTGTTTCGGGTAGTCGTAGATGGACTCGATGTCGTTGATTTTTTCATAGATGTAAACCAGCTGCTCGGGGTGTTCGACCGCCTTCGGGATCGTCAAGTAATTCGGGATCGTAAGATGGGAGCGGTATTCGGTGGCGCTTGGTCCTTTAGGAAAAGGCAAAAATCCGATATCCAAATCGGGCATATCCTTTTTAAACCCATCCATCTCATAATCGCTTCCGGCATACATCAGCGTGTTTCCTTGGCGGAAAAATTGGCCGGGTTCGGTCCAATCTCCCCCTTCCGTAGGCCTGGCGATATGTTCCGTTGCGAGGCGGGAGATGAAGTTTAAGGCTTCTTTCGTTTTCGGATCTTCAAGATTTTGTTTCCCCTCCGAAACGATATTCGCGTCGTTGGCCGCCAAAGCCTGCACTAAAATCGAAGCGGAAGCGAGCCCCCATATGTCCAGCTTGCCGTCATTGTTTGTATCTTTGTTCGCCTCTTTGGCGGCTTGGATGAACGTCTCCCAATTCCAGTTATTTTCGTTCACGTATTCCTGCAGCGGCTTGAGGCCGAGTTTTCCCATCAGGGTCCGGTTATAAAAAATGCCCGACGAAGCGCCGTTGATGCCTGCCCTGAAGCCGTAGCCCCTGCCCTCAAACTGCGAATAATCGTTCGTGTACTGCTGAATAAACACATTCTGATTTTTCGTATATTCATCCACCGGCGAAAATAAATCCTGCTTCACGAGCGTCGGAATCATCCAAGGTCTGGCCATCCTTATGATGTCGCCGATCGGCTCCCCCGCCAGCAGGGATGACGTCACTTTATTCACGTACTCCGCGTAGTCGATGATGACGTATTCCATTTTAAAATTATGCTTCTTCATGAGTTCGTCCAGGTTCTGCTTCTTCTTAATACTGTCCGGATTATCTTCCTTGATCGATTCGTCGTACCAGGATACCCATTTGATCGTCCGGCCGCCCATGTCGAAATTCATTTCCGACGTGTTGCTCTCTTCTTTTTCATCCGGCTTCGCGGGTGCATCCGTGCTTCCCCCGGCGGAATTCCCGCCGCTTGCATCCGGGTTGGCCGCGCCTCCTCCCGAACCGCTGCTGCAAGAGGCCATCAGGACAAGAATCAAACACCATACCAGCACCATCGACTTACGCTTCCTCATAAATATCCCCCTTTGGATGACGCTGCACTTCAAAGTACAGCGCTTTCAAAAAATGAGCTTGCATGCGCATGCCAAACGATGAACGCAAGAATCGGTTCCGAAGCCGGTGGTTCCTTATGAAATGGCAAGCCCATGGATCATGTTAAAGGGATTTCCGGAAAACAACCATAGAGAATCTAAATGGCATTTGTAAGTTTTAAACATGATTTCGGGCTGCAGCGAAGGTGCCCCAAAATAAAAAGAAGCCTATCCATCAAAGGAGAGGCTTCCTTCTCCGTGACTGATCTTACGGCACGTAACCAAACCCCAAAATGGTAAAACGTTGATGTTCGCTGCCCTCGGCCATGCCGATTTCCACCGTATGCTCCTTTGATTCCTGCTCATCAACCAAAATCACCGCGTTACAGTGGGTCCAGTTTACTTCATGCGGATCGGCGAACATCTTATGCTGCCCGTCCACCCGAATCTCGGCGGTTCCGAAATCGCTGCTTCCCGAGTCTTTGAATACGAGAATGAGGCGTTTGCAGCGGAGGGTCATGCTGAAATGGCCGTCTCCCGATTCGCCCGTATGCATCCAGTTATAGGGAAACTGGGGCGTGCCGTCATATTGGTCGTCCATTTCCGCGAGCTGCAGCTCCGTATCGGTCTCCAGGAAACCGCCGGGATCGATCCGGGCGACGTTGTTAGCGTTCAGGCGATCGAGCAGCCGGGTATGGACGTAATCACGGCCGATCAACGGCGGCTTATCGGTCGCGATATCCTCCTCGTCCGGAGCAGACCGGTCCGTGACTGCGAACAGCCAGTCCAGGCAATCCGCCATGATTTGATGGCCGCTATTCGTCGGATGATAGATATCATAAAAAAACTGCCTTTTGGAGATGACGCCTCCTTGGTCCCTGGTCAAACGGAACTGCTCCACGACGGCATCCTTGATGCTGACCATGGGAAGGTCGTAATGCCACCCGACCGGAGCCAGCCGATCCTGAAGATTCCAGTCGTTCAAAAACACGCTGAACAGCAAAATGACGGCAGGCTGGCCGGGGCCGTCAAGCGCTTTGAGCACCAAGCTTTCGTAGCAATTCCCCCGCGTCTCGTCGCCGGCGTCATTGACGGCAAATTCCACGACCACGATATCCGGATTCTCCTTGCCGTCCCGGAGCACATCCCGGTCGTAACGGACGATCCCCAGCTCCGACGGCGTGCCGCCTACCCCCGCTTTGATGAAACGGACCGAACGGCCCTCGGAGGAGGAGGCGGCGAACCGCTTCCTGAAGAGCTCGTACGACCTGTAAGCATAACAATTTACGGGAAGCGGGACGGCCCCGGCGCCATGGGTAATGGAACCGCCGATGTAGGCGATGGTCACCGGCTCGCCTCTCTTCGCTTTTTCGATCGCCGCTTTCAATCGCTTATTGTTGCCCCGATTCAGCAGAGATTTGGCGACCATGTCACGGTAGGATGGCGATGCAAAGTCAACCGGGGGATCGATCATGGCTTCGGGAATCGGATCACCCTCATGCAAGTATTCAGGGTCCCGCGGTGCCGCCGGACCTCCCGAGTCGTTCGTGGATATGGCTGAATGGTCGGTCATAGGAATTCTCCCTTCTCCGTTATTCAATCGGAGCAGATTCTGCATTTCGATATGATATTATGACGGGCTGTGATGCCCAAACGCAACTCGCATCTCTTTACATCCTCACCCGATGTTTACTCTTGCAGGTTTTGGGGACATGCGCTTCTCTATCGTTCCTATTTTCCTCGATATGGTATAGTAGAGACATCATTCCACAGGGGGGATAAGGCTTGGCCCATATTCATTTTGTCGAGTGCAACACGACGCACCCGAGCAACTTTGTGATCGATGTTCCTATGGGTTATCACTGGCTCCTTGTCATCACCAAAACTCCCGCGCTGTTCTGGGTCAATGGAGATCTGAAGGAATATCCTTCGCATAGCGTGATTCTCTACCGCCCGCAGCAGAAGGTTTATTATCGGGCATGCGCCGATCAATTCATCAACGACTGGATCCGCTTCGAATCGAACGAACCCTATATTACCGAATCGCCGCTGCCGCTCGGAGTCCCTTTTGCCCTGGATGATCCCGACTACTGCCACAAGCTGCTTGAACTGTTAACCATCGAACACAACTTTCACCGGGATTACAAGGCATCCTCCATCGACTGTTTGCTGCGAACACTGTTCAACAAGCTGCTCGAATCTTATTTCCGTGAACCCGTCACGCCTCAGTACTATAACTTATTGAAACTTCGTACCGCGATCCAGAACGATCCGGGCGATTACTGGACGATTGCGAAAATGGCGGATGATCTCGGAATCAGCCCGGGCTATCTGCAGAGCATCTACAAAAAAACATTTAAAGTCACCTGCATGGAAGACGTCATCAACAGCCGAATCCGGTTGGCCAAAGAATATTTAATTCACAGCACCCAAAGCATTGCCGATATCGCTTCCCGATGCGGTTATCAAAATGTCGAGCACTTCTGCAGGCAGTTCAAACAGATGACAGGTTATACGCCAAGAAAATTCCAACAGCAGGCAAAAGGTTAGCATTCTGCGATCCCCTCGCTATACCTCCGGTTGCAGAACGGACCCGTTCTTCTTGAAATATTGGTGCACCAGAAATTTCATGATCTCGCTAGGGGGTTCTTTGCAAAATTCGGCCCGATCGGCAAAAAGCATGCCATACGGGGCTTCGGGGGTATAAGGCTCCCATCTCGGCAGCTCCTCTCCCGTCGAATCCGGCCCGTTCGGGTCTCCGGTACGGATGAAGTTGGCCCAGTAATTGCACATCTGGCGGGCCAAATCGTAATGTTTGCCGACAAACGGCCGCCAGCATTTCGCCAGCGTTTCGAAGAAAAACCAGAGATCCACCGAGTGGAAGGTGCCCGGATGATCCCAGCCCGGGATTTCGGCATCAAAATTGTAATAATACAACGGAGTACCGGAGCCGTTCTCGGCATTGGCCTGCGCGGCGATCCGGATCGCATATTCGATGCCGCTCACCGAAGCCTTCTTCCGGATCTCCTCCATGTCGGCCGACGGCGCGCCGCAAAGCTCCAGGAACACCTCTGCATCGTCTCCGAACATGTCCGCGGCGAGCTGCTTGAAGTCTTCCGGCGAATCGGCGTCCGGAACGCTGAAAAACTCGGAGGACGTGTGGCCAAACATGACCGGCACCTTCCAGCGCTTGTTTTCAAGGAACAATTCAAACGCGTTGCCTACGCTAAACACTTGATCAGCGACGGTGCCCCAGAATCCCTGGTATTGCACAGCCTTGTCGCGGAGAGTGACTGCATCCAGCTGCCGGGCTTCCGCAAGAGAGGATACGCCGAGGTACTCGAAAAATTTGACGCCGTCCTGTTCGGCTTCAGCCAGATGACGCCGAAGCGGAGGCGTGCGAGTTCCCGGATAAAGCTTCGTAAAGATCCCGCTTTGAATGATCGCCTTCTGAAAGAGCCCCTCATTCTGAGGGGAAGTCAGCTGGGCCATCACGCTGCCGCCGCCGGCGGACTGTCCGCCGATCGTAATGTTGTCCGGGTCGCCGCCGAAAGCCGCGATATTGCGCTTGACCCATCTTGTGGCCGCCTGTTGGTCGAGATGGCCGAAGTTAGCCGGCGCGCCGGGTGCCTCCGCCGTAATTTCGGGATGGCATAAAAATCCGAAGACGTTGAGACGGTAGTTGATCGTAACGACGACGATGCCCCTCCTGGCGATGCGTTCGCCGTCAAACTCCATTTCAGCCGTATGGCCGACTTGAAGCCCCCCGCCAAAATACCATACATATACCGGCAATTTTTCATCGGTGCGTTTGGCCGGTGTCCATACGTTCAGGTAGAGGCAGTCCTCGTCCATGGCGATGTCCGGTTCCACGGCCCATTCCCGGGTATAGATGTTGTTGTCGTCGATCTCCTGCCTCACCTGCATCGAGATCGGCGCGAATTCGTACGCCTTAAGCACCCCTTCCCAGTCCTTGGCCGGCTGCGGGGCTCGCCACCGGTTTTCGCCTACGGGAGGGGCGGCGAATGGGATGCCCTTGAAACTTGTGATTCGGGGGTCGGCTGCTGGCAGTCCCTGAACCAACCCGTTTTCCACTTGCACGATTCGAAGCATGTTTTTTCGTCTCCCTTCATTTTGCGGATTCACGGCATGTCGCTCCATGAATCCCTTTCGGATTCGTTTGGATTCCGCGGTGCTTCGGCCCGGACCGATCCAAACAAGCGCTTTCATGAGCGCGCAAAGGAACCCTGGCCTTGTCAACCTTTGGTATTCAACGCCTGGTATACATAACTTCGTCATTCACTAAATCAAAAAAATTGTAAATGACGACTTGGATTTAAACAATGATATATACGCATATCCAATTGATATATCGTGAGACGGGAATTTTTCAGTGCAGCCGCCACAACAGAAGGAAGCCGATCCGCAAGCGGACCGGCTTCCTTCTTATGGAATTTCCCTTTCCTTTGTTACACGGATGGGAGCAAATTCTCCGTTTCGATCCTGTAGGCTGCTCCCGGTTCCGTGTGATAACGGATGCAGCCTTCATGGGCGTTCACTTGAGGTATCGTTTTTCCATCCTTCTTCACCACGACGGGCTGCCGGTAACGAACCGTGCACGGGCCGCCAACGGTGGATACAATCGTCGCGTGCGTCAGCTTCCCTGCTTTCCACGCCATGTCGACGGTAAATCCGCCCCTGGCGCGAAGCCCCTTGACGGCCCCCTCCGACCATGAGGACGGAAGAGCCGGCAGCAAATCAAGCCGACCGGCATGGCTCTGCAGCAGCATCTCGGCTACCGCAGCCGTCCCGCCGAAGTTTCCGTCAATCTGGAACGGCGGGTGGTTATCCAGGAAGTTTGGCAGCGTGGAATGCATCAAAAGCGCCGCGAGATGATCCGCCGCCGCTTCCGCGTCCCCCAACCTCGCCCAGAAATTGATGATCCACGCCCGGCTCCAGCCCGTATGCCCGCCGCCGTTCGCAAGGCGCCGTTCCAGCGTGCTTCTGGCCGCCTTGGCCAGCTCCGGCGTTCCCTCCGGCGTGATTTGGCTGCCGGGAAACAGGGCAAATAAATGCGAAATATGGCGATGGCCCGGCTCGGCTTCCTCATAATCCTCGTACCATTCCTGCAGTTGGCCGTACCTCCCGATCTTTGGCTGCGGCAGTTTGTCCATCACTCGCCTTAGCTCCCCTCCAACGGCATCATCCCCGGCAACGCCAAGGATTGCCTCCGCTTCAAGGACCGCCGCAAACAACTCGCGGATGATTTGGGTGTCCATCGATGGTCCTGCGCACAGAACGCCCGATTCTCCGTTCGGAAGAATATAGGTGTTCTCCGGAGATACCGACGGACAGGTCACCAGTTCGCCCCCCGGCGTTTCGACCACGTAATCGATGAGAAATTGCGCTGCTTCGCGCAGCGTGGGATAAGCCTGTTTCAGGAACTCTACATCCATCGAAAAATGGTAATGCTCCCACAAATGCAGCGAAAGCCACGCGGCGCCCATCGGCCAGTAGGAAGCAGGGAGGTATGAATCCTGAGGAGCCGTATCCGCCCAGATGTCCGTATTATGATGAGCCGTAAAGCCCCTGCAGCCATACATGATGCTTGCCGTATGCCTGCCCGTCTCACGCATCCGTTCCAACAAATCGAACAGCGGCTCATGGCACTCCGCGAGACCGCACGATTCCGCCGGCCAATAGTTCATTTGGGCGTTGATGTTGATCGTATATTTGCTGTCCCACGGCGGGAGGAAATGCTCATTCCAAATTCCCTGAAGATTGGCGGGAAGTGAACCGGGTCGGCTGCTCGCAATGAGCAGATAGCGTCCGTATTGAAAGTACAGCGCAAGCAGTCCCGGATCCGCTCCGCCGCGGCGCATGCGTTCCATGCGGTCCGGCAGGCTCATGCGTTCAAGTTCAACGTCGTATGGACCTAGCGAAAGCGATACCCGGCTAAACAATGCGCGATAATCGTCTGTATGACGTCGGAGCAAATTGGCGTAACCGGTATGTATGGCGGCTTCCGCCCTTTTTAAGGCGTCCCCCATCGGATCAACGGACCTAAACGTGGTTGCGGCTGCCAAAACAAGCGTCACGCTGTCTGCGCTCTCCACAAGGAGATGGTCCCCGATGGCTTTAACCGCTCCGCCTTCCGCTGCCGCCTTCAACACCGTGCCGAACAGGCTGCCGCCTTCGCCGCCGCAACTTCCGCCCATCCAGATCGCGTCGTCTCCAAATCTGCCGGTCCTGTCGGCGTAACGCCATTGACCTCGTTCCATGCGTGCAGTAAAGCCGATTTGGCCCGGTCTATCCGCTGTCATCCGCACGACGATCACCTGATCGGGGTGGCTGGCGAACAGTTCCCGCTTGAACGCAACGCCACCTTGCGTGAAGGAAACGGTGACGGTGCCGCTGTCCAAATCCAGCATTCGAGTATACTGCTCCAGCTTCCCGTTTGGAAGCATAATGTCAAGCATCAAGCGGCCGAGCGGAAGGTAGTGCCGCTGCGTTTCGGGCAGGCCGGACAGGGAAAGCCGGGCAAGCCGCTCTGCTTCCGCTAATTTCCCTTCAAATATAAGCCTACGGATCTCCGGCAGGTTTTCTTTGGCGTCGGGGTTGTTTCGATCTCGCGGCCCACCGTACCATATGGAATCCTCATTCAGCTGCAGCTGCTCCCGGTCCGGCTGACCGTATACCATAGCGCCCAGCCGGCCGTTGCCGATCGGCAACGCTTCATCCCATTTTTTTGCCGGCTCCTCGAATAACAGTACCTGGCTCCTTGTTTTCGGTTGTTCCCCCATCGGATTACACTCCCCGCCTATTAAAATAGTGTTCATTCACCTTCGTTCGCGTCCCGTTTCGGACGTCCATCGCCTTATTCGTCGTCTATCCACTTTTCCCTCATTATCAGCCCTCTCTCTTTTCGGCACAATAAGCATTTCTTGATTCCATTGCCCGTTCTCGACTTGAATTCTATTGGGAAGAATATTCATTCCATTAAAAAAGAAGGACGAATGATTTCATCGTCCTTCTTTTTTAGGGTCGGTTATTTTTTGTAATGTAACCCAACCACACCGTTCGAATAGGTTTTAGCACCGGTTAATCGGAGGGATTGTTGTTGTCCGGCCAAGGCGAATAAACGTTCACCTGCGGCTGCGATGACGGGATGGACAAGCAGCCAAAGTTCGTCGTATAAGTCGTGTTCGATAAAGGACTGCCATGTCCTAATCCCGCTTTCAACCGATATCCGTCTCGCCTCTTTTTTCCGGGCTTCAAGTTTTTCAGCGAGTGAAGGATTGTCATGAACAAGCCATAACTCCGAGTTTCTCCAGCTTAATGCTACATGGGAATGCGAGATCACGACTTTAGGAATCTCATTCATTTTTTGGGCGATGGCCCGTTCCAACGAATTGGACGAGTTCTCCGCCTGCTGCCAATGATCGGCGAGAGAAGCATATGTGTTTCTGCCGACGATGATCGTATCGACCGTCTTATAATATTCCAGATAATCCTCGAAAATCTCCTCACTCAAAGTCATCCATTTGTGCTCTTCCGAGACAACTCCGTCCAGCGACATCTGCATGGTTAGAACAATCTCACCCATACCATAATCTACCTCCAAAAAATATGATAAACCGATTATATCAACATTACCTGGAGTTCATTTCTCGCAGATTGCTCAAACTCGACGGCCGGCGACTCTCGACCTGCAAACCCGATGCCTGTTGGCTAGTCCGATCATCTGCTTCCAAGCAGACGTCTTTCAAGATCGTCCAAGCGAGGCGTCGGAATGCCTGATTTCCGCTTCCATTCGCCAAACGCTTCGAATAAAGAGGCAATTTCGTCATAGGAACCGTCGAAGAATCGGGAAAATGGCAGGAGATGATAGATTTTCAGCATGAGATAGGCTGTCCGTTTATTTTTGCGAAAAAGCTTTGCCTGGCTTGCCGGCGTCATCATATATCCCAATGCTTCCAGCACATCGAAACCTTCGCCAATGGCCGCAATGATCTGTCTGAGCATTTCTTTATCCCTCGCAAGCTCTCTTAGCCTGCCCCCTTTGGCAAACAAGGCTGAAGTTAGCGCTAGAATCGGCACGATGTGGTTTTTCAGCCAAGCATCCATATCTTCATGAAAGATCAGTTTATATTTGACCGTATCAAATGCCTTTTCCAGCAAAGGCCGAAAAGGAATCGGACCGTCAAGCCCGCCCAGCACCATTTGCCCGCCTCCGCGGAGGCAGACGATGCGTCCGTTTTCCCGGCGGCCGCCGCTAATCTGGAAACCGAAAGCGACCTGTTTTTCCATTCGGCTCATGTTTTGCAGCTCCGTTTGCATCCTGCGGGCATCCGCATTATTGCCCACCAGAACGATATGACGGCTCCGATTGGCGGCCAGAATAGGCAGGACGGACGGGAAATCCGAATAGGTCATCACCACAAAGATGAGATCATAGCCCTCATCCTCTTCCAGCGTCCGAATAACACGAACCTGATCGATGGTCGTTCGGCGCTGAAAATAATGACGGATGACGACCCCGTTCCGCTCCAGCTCCTCCGCTCGCTTTCCTCTGGCCAATACAGTAACGTCATGGCCGCCCCGCACCAGAACATGGGCCAAGTAGCTGCCCAACACGCCAGCCCCAAACACCAACACTTTCATAGGTTTGCCTCCGATTGCTCATTTTTAAACATATATTGATTTATCAACGTTTGTTGATTAGACTTAGCATAGCAATGCGTCAGAATCGCTTCAATCGGTAATATCCATGCTTTTGTCGATAAATCAACAAATCAACCCGGTATGTTCATAAAATCTGAAAGGAGAAGCGATGGACAGACGGATCCCAAAAACGAAGGAAGCGATTCTCAAAGCTTTCATCGAACTACTGAAGGAGAAAAAAATCGAGCAGATCACGATCAACGAAATTGCCGACCGGGCCAATGTAAACCGCGGAACCATCTATTTGCATTACACGGATAAATACGACTTGCTGGATCAGTGCATCGACACGTATTTGAAGCAGTTGTACGAAAGCTGCATGCCAAAGAAAGGCACACCCCTGCTTTCGTCCGGAGGTCCCCTTCTTCAAACCTTTGAATATTTGGAACAAAATGCTCACATCTATGTAACGCTTTTGAACAGAAAAGGAACTCATGCATTTCGTTGCCAGATGATGGAATACGTCATGAGGGGAGCCGAGGAACAAATCAATCTTTACGGCCTTCCTGCAGGGATGAATCGGGAGATCACCGTGCAATTCCTAGCTTCGGCGATTACCGGCCTGGTGGAATGGTGGATCGTGAATTCCATGCCATATCCTGCGGAGGAGCTGGTCATTCAATTGATGATGCTGCTGAAACAGCATCTGCCGACAGTGTCTTGAGCGACTTTAAATAACTAACAATAAAAGAAGATCTTTTTAATGCTCTCGTTAGACTCGACCGAAAGTACTAACCGCCAGTGTTATTTTGAATAAGGAAGTTGATAATATGGAAGAGTACCGAGTTTTAGAAACGATCCGAAAGCATGCCCAAGGACTGGCCCTGCAATCAATCGAGCGGACCGGTTCCGGCCAAAATAATGATATATGGATTATCGATTCGGCATTTATCTTCCGGTTTCCCAAATATGCGGAGGGAATCAAACAGTTGGAAAAAGAGGCGGAACTCCTGAAGCGATTCGCCGACCGGCTGCCGCTGAAGGTGCCTCGCCCGGAGTACTGCGTATTGGAGCCTGCTTCTGGCCAGGCGTTTATGGGCTACCTCAGAATTGACGGCGTGCCGCTTGAAGCCGAGCAGCTAGAGAGGCTGAAGGATGCAGCCACGCTGGACCGGATCGCCGGCCAATTGGCCGGATTTTTGAAGGCACTGCACGGAACGGACATGGGATGCTGTCCCGATCTCTCAGCCTCCCAGTACGATCCCTTCCAGGAGTGGAAAGAGCTGTACCGGCGCCTTCAAGACAAGCTGTACCGGTTCATGATCCCGGAGGCACGCGTTCGGACCAACCGACATTTTGAGGATTTTTTTGCGGCGAAAGACCATGCCCGAATCGTTCCATCGTTGATTCACGGCGATTTCGGAGGCTGCAATATTTTGCATGATCTGGCCGAAAGAAAAGTGACAGGCATCATCGACATCGGTTCCGCGCAACTCGGGGATGCGGCAATCGACTATGCGGCTTTGTATGCTTCATATGGCGGCGGTTTCTTCCAGAGAGTCATGAAGCTTAACTCCGAAATCCGCGATATGACGGGGCGAGTACGCTTCTATAAAGGGACATTCGCTCTACAGGAGGCACTGTTCGGACTGGAGCAAGGCGATGACGATGCGTTCCGCAGCGGGTTGGCGACCGTAAATGAGTGGCTTAACGAAGGAAGCCAAGAGCGGATTACCGCTCCTGGCTTTTTTGAAATCATTATTTCCGAAAAGATATCCCTTAGAACCCCTGACTTGTTAAGGATAAACCTTGAAGTTATCGAAATGCGTATGTTTATTGGCCGTTCTGACGCCCGCCTTGCCGTGCGTGAGACCCCACGGCCTGATTCAGCTTCTAGGCAACCATGGCTGGATGGCAAGAATCCTTTATCATCTAGGCACGGACAGCTTCCCAAGAATTATATTTGACATGAAGGGCATCATCCCTGCGAATCTATGTTTAATATTCCGTTTACAACGATGCTGCTCGGTTCGGTCTTGTCGGGTGTACCCGATGCGGTCATTGAAAGCGCGAAGGACGTGTGTGCCGGACGGCTGCGAATCTTTTTCCGGCTCATTCTACCGCTGACGTTCAAGACGCTGCTTGTCGCCCTTACCTTTGTATTTATGGGCGTCATCGGTTCATTTACCGCTCCCTTTCTGCTCGGTCCCAATGCTCCACAGATGCTGGGTGTTTCCATGCAGCAAATCTTCAGCGTGTTTCAAGACCGCCTATTGGCGGCGGGCACGGCATTCTTCACCTACCTGCTTTGTTCTTTTGTCGGATAATTCTATATTCGTTCCATGATCAAAGAGAAAGTGTGCGTTCATCATGAATACTTTACTCGTTTTAATGTACAGGGCGCTATAACGAAGGAGTGCTCCAAAACGCATATCTCTTATCATTTTTTTCTGGCAGAATCCGGAGGCCGCATGAAAATCGACTTTTCTTACTGTCCCAATAATCTGGAGGATGCCGCCCGGGCAAAAACGTTGATTGAGCAGGGCCGCAGCGGCTGCAGCGCTCATCCATCAGTACAACATGGCAGACCAAGTATTGCTGTACACAACCTCTTCCCCACGCGATATCAGTTCCTGCACAACGCCAATCGTCGGATTGATATGTCCTTCTGATCCCGCATTAATAAATAGAACGCGTGCCATATTCAATACTCCTTTATGTATTCTCGTCTTTTAAGCAAGAGGCAAGATTTTTCCTAACCTCTCTCGAATTCAACCGTGGAATCAAGTTTATCATTCGGTACAGCAGATTTTATGTATCCATCAAGCGACATCGTCATGCCAAAGATGACTTTGTTCAAGCTGTACCCCTACGATTTTAAGACGTATATATATATTTTAACATATCTGTTAAAGGGGCCCGGTCTCTTCTTAACCAATCATCCGCAGCTTCTCCAAAAACAGGAGCAGAACGAGCCCCTGGCCGTAAAGCGTTGGAAAAGTCGGAACTTTATCGTAAGCCTCGACGCTAGCCAGCACTGGCGTCCCTCCAGAGACGCCAAGGACAGCGCCATCCTCACGAACTTGCGTGAGAACGGCGGCGACAGCGCGATCAGCGCTGGCCAAGGCCAATTCCGCCGGAATCCATCCGGCGCGTACCGCTTTGTACAATCCGCAGGCGATGCCGGCGGAACCCGACGTCTCCTCATAAAAGTGGGGGCGGTCCAAGACCGTCGGCCAGAGACCACTGTCATTTTGACAGCGAACAAGCGTCTCGGCCATTCGCGAATAGCGTTCGCGGAGCTCGCCGATCAGCTTCATGTCACCGCTTAGTTCACTCGCCTCCTCTACGATCATAGGCACGCCAACGGCAATCCAGGCGTTAGCCCGGTTCCACCGTGCGGCCGACATCCAATCGCCCGTCTCGCCGTTCCAACCGTGAAATAGCAGCCCCGTCTCCTCGTCCTGCAGCGTCTGAAGGTGCAGCAGCGTCTGGCTCATCGCTTCTTCCGCAAGCACTTTGCTTCCTGTTAACCGAGCCGTCCGGGCCAAAAAGAGGATGGCCATGAAGACGGTGTCCGCCCATACCTGCTCGCTAAACGAGGCGCTCTCGGTGACGGTATGCTCAAACGCACCATTCCTTGTTCGCGGCGCCTCCTTGTTTAGCCAATACGCCATCTCCGTTGCCTTGTCCTTGTAGAAGCGGTTACCGGTCAGCCGGTAGAGCAAGGGGAACATGGCGTAAGGTGCGAGTGAGTTAATAACCTTTATCTTCTCGGACTCGCCAAGATTTCGCTCCGTCCAGATCTCTACCTCTTGTATAACTCCTTCCGTTCCGTAGAAGGCTCCATAATCGGCTGCGGCGATTAAGCCGACACCCGGGTTCCAATCCCAGCGGTTGCGGTCCATCGCCCACTCGGCCCATTCGTGGCCGCCCCAGCTCTCCGGACCGCTGAACATAAGATAGCGATAGACGCGGTCCGCCGCAGCTTTCAGATCCGTTTGCTTTATTTGCATTCCCTAATCGCTCCTTTATAAGTAGTTGTTTCGGTAGTCTGTTGGGGTCAGTCCGAACTGTTTCTTAAACGTTTCGCGAAAATGGTCCTGATCCGCATATCCGATCCGGTCGCATATCTCGTAAATCCGATTTGCGGGGTCCTTCAGCAGCCGGGCCGCCTCTTCCATGCGCAGCTTGACGATCCAATGGTTGATCGTCATGCCGGTCACTTCCTTGACCAGCGCGTTTACATACTTCTCGCTAAGGCCAACCTCATTTGCAACGTCCGAAAGCGTCAGGTCCTTCCGCGAATAGTTTTCGTGAATGGCCTGGACCGCTTGTTCGACGAGCTTCTTCTTCTTGAGACTGCCGGACCATTCAACCATTGACAGCGTCTGGGCCAAATTGGGCAGGCGATCTCGAAGCCTTTGTTCCATTAACTCGACACCACGCTGTTCCTCCCGCTGCTTGTGCAGCTCCGCAACGATTCTCGCGAATGCTTGCTCGATCTCCTCCGGATCGATCGGCTTCATAATGTATTCCTGCACCTGCAGCTTGATCGCCTGCCGCGCGTACTCGAATTCGTTCAACCCCGACAGGATGATGCACCGAATATCCGGTTTGCTTGCCCGGAACGCCTCAATCAACTCCAGGCCGTTTCCCTTTGGCATGCCGATATCGGTAAGCAGCAGGTCCGGAGGATCGCGTTTCAGCCATTCTAGCGCTTCCTCCCCGTTCTTGGCGGCTCCAACGAGTTCAATGCCGAGCCGTTCCCAGTCGATGGAGCGTGACAGCGTCTCCCGGACGAGTTTGACATCCTCGGCGATCAGCAGTTTATACATCGGGCGATTCCTCCTCAGCATCGATTTGACCTTGGGAACGTAAGGGGAGTACAGCTTCAACGCATGTTCCATTGTCCGCGGGCACGTAACGCAGCCCATAGCCCGGCCCGCAGTGCAGTTGTATCCGCCGATGAACGTTCAGCGTTCCGTAACCGTTCTCTGCAGACGAGTCTAAGGTTAAACTGTTCCCCGCCTCCTGCTCCCACAGCACACGGTTGCGCTCCTCAGGGCTGCAGCCTATTCCGTTGTCTTCAACGCGCAAAATAAGACTGTTCCCGTCCGCGTGTGCGGAAATCGCGATCCGGCAATGGTCCGTTCGCCCGGCAAAGCCGTGAACGATGGCATTTTCCGCAAGCGGCTGTAGAATAAAGTGAGGGATGACGATATCTTGCAGATCGGAGGCGATATGAAACTCGGCGAGTAGATCGTCGTGCATCATTTGCTGGATGTGCAGATAGGCTTCCACTTGCTTGAATTCATTGTCCAAGGAGATCCACGTTCGGCCCCGGTTCAAACCGAATCGGAACACATTGGCCAGCGAACGCACGATCGCGCTCGTCTCCCGGTCTCCAGTCAAAATGGCACGGCAATTGATCAGATCGAGTGTATTGTATAGAAAATGAGGGTTGATCTGGGCATTCAGCAGTTCCAACTGAAGCTGGCGGCGCTCAATCTCCTCCTCGAAGCTCTTCTCAATCAGGCCGTGAAGCGTAACCAGCATGGACGCGAATTTCTCGTTCAGCGTCTCGACCTCGTGGATGCCCGACTTCAATTTGGGCAGCGGCTCACGGAATGCAAGCACTTCGGGACGCTGAACAGCGTTAACGAGCCGGGTAATCGGAACGGTCACCCGTATGACGATGCGCCGCAGCCATAGTCCCGCGATCAGCACGGCTGCGATCGCAGCCAAAGCGCCGATCGCCGAGATGGCAAACGTGTACCGTCCGAAGTGGCTCTTTGGAACGGCGGTCAAAAGCTTCCAGCCATTGTCCATTTTTACGCACGTGACACGGTGCACCGTCCCTTCGATTTTTGCATCGGCCGAACTTCCGTCGCAGGCAGCCGATCGCACGAACGGAAGCCCGCCGGCCGATTCGAGAAATGCATACCGTTCACTGAAAATGACGCGGCCTTCTTCATCCACCAAAAGATGAAAGCCCGATGTCAGCGCAGCGTTCTCGAATAGACTCCGGATGCTTCCAGTATCTGCTCCGATCATGACGGTGCCGATTACACGCCCGTCCTTGGTGCTTATTTTCTTCGTCGCCGAATAGATCATCGGTGCTCCCGAGCGTCCGGCCTTCTGCCCCCACCAGACATTGCGGCGCACACCGCCGATCAGATCGCGGTACCAGCTCTCGTTCTGCAAATCCGTCGATTTGAAAATGCCGGTCACCGGGTCGAAGTGGTCGGTCGCGAGGGGGTACAGGCCGCTCTCCGGCTCCAACGCGACCGCGACAACATACGTCTGTTGAACGATACTGCCGGAATTGGCATCATTGAGCAGCGACAAGAGCGACAGATTCTGCAAATTCGTCTGCAGGGTGAAGAAATCGTTGACCGCTTCGTATGGTGCTGAATGTTCCGTCTCAAGCAAATTTTCGATCGATTGATTCGACAACAGAAATGCGGCCATATTGTTCATCGTGTCAAGCTGATATTCCAGATTGCGGTGCACGAACTTCATCGATTGTTCCGCCATCTGGCGCGTGTGTTCATTTTGCACCCGGATGAGAATGTAGCTTGCCGAAGCGGCGAACAGGGCGATAACTATAACGACCAGCGCAAATACCGGCAGGCTGATCCGAGCCAGCAAGCTGGTGTGACGCTTTTGGGTTATCATCGCCAAGCCCTCCTTGCCAAATTGCTTTCCCTATACCTCCAAGTTAATCAGAATCTTTAATAAGAGCGGAGGCGTACTTTTACTTAGCTTCTTCCCTCTATCGGCCTAAATCTCCTGCATGCTCGGCTGATACTGGCGGCTTTGATCACTGCTTTCCCCTGAAACCGCGATTTTGCTTAATCGAACGGCAAAGCACCTCCCGAATGCTTCCGGCATGGCCGGATTGCACCAGGGAGGTTACCGACGTTCCTATGATTACTTGCCTGCTTTTTTCTGATAGGAAGCTTCAAGTTCACTCAGAATCTGATCGCCTCCTTGCGACTTCCACTTCTCTACGAATTCGTCGAACTTCTTGATGTCGGCGCCCATAATGATTTGAGTGAATACCGAGTCACGCATCGTATCCAGCTCTGTCAGCTTGGCGATTTTCGTCGGCGATTCGAGGTAATTGGAAGCGTCGGTGATTTGATGCTCATTGTTGATCGCTACGCCGAGTGCTTCGGAGAACCGCAGCGGCAGCGATTCAAGGTAATGCGGCCAGCCCTTCAGACCAGGAGCGAACAGATAGCTTTGCGTGCCTCTGAAGTTGCCGCTCGGATCCTGCTGTGTCTTCGGGTCGACGAGGGTCGTGTTCGTCTTAAGCTTACCGTCTACAAGGGAATAGTCCTCGCCTTCAATGCCCCAGACGGTCAACATCTGGTTCTCCTCGGATAGCGAATCCTCGATGATCGACAGTACGCGCTTCGGATCTTTCGTTTTTGCGCTGATGGCGTTCATCTGCGAGAACGGTGCGCCCATTGGCGCAACGGCTGTGCCGTCACTCCCTAGCAGGGAGCCGGTCAAAGTTAAGTATTTGAAGGGTTGCTCAGCCTGGTTCGGGAGCGAACCGTCCTTCGCCAGTTTCCCGCTCTTGATCAGCTCATTGGTCTCGATTTGCGTGTCGTAATCGCTGGCCGTTGACCACCAGCCCATCCATGAGAACACCTTGCCGCTGAAAATCTTTGCCCGCAGCTGCTCTTCCTTAATCGTCGAAAACTCCTTGTCGATGAGCCCTTCCTTGTACATCTTCTGCAGAAACAGCAGCGCTTCCCGCATCCGGGGATCGATGTCATAGTTGCTGAATTTTCCATCCTTCTCCGTGAAAAAACCGGGTGTGACGCCAAACGCGCCGAACACGTTGTCGAAGGAATTATTCGCGAATTTCACCTGTCCAATCTGGGACGTATAACCGCCCAGTGGAATGACCTCCGGATGCAGCTCCTTGACCTTTTTCAGCAAATCATAATATTCGTCAAGCATCTTGGGTACGGAAGCGCCTGCCTGCTCCATATAGTCCTTACGCATGACCAAGTCCCAGCGGTACCCTGCCCCCGGCCCGCCCTGATACGGAATCCCGTAGATGCGGCCGTTTACCTTCGCCTGCTCGAACACATCCGCCGGCACTTCCTTCATAATGTTCGGCGTGTCCTTTTCGTTAATCAGGTCGGTTAGGTCAACGAACGCGCCTTGCTGCGCATATTTCTGAAAGTCATCGGCAAAATCGATTTTCGTCACGTCCGGAATGTCGCTGCTCGCCATCTTTAGATTCAGCTTCGTCTTATATTGCTGAACATCGACCATTTCCGGGATGATCTTAATATTCAGCTTGGCCTCGATCGCTTGTTTCACCGCATCCTTCGAAGGATCATACGGCAGCGAAATATCCTGTGCCTTGAGCCACTTCAGTTCGTAAGGCGAATGATCCGCAGTCGCTTCAGGCGAGCCTGACGGATTTCCCGGCTCGGGGCTTGCACTCCCTCCTTCATCGTTGCTGCTGCCGCATCCCGACAGCGTAAGCGTTCCCAAAAGTAAGGCGGCGAGTACGCCGTAACCCCAGTGTTTCACTGTCTTTGACATATACAGACATCCCCCTGTAATTTCACATAAATGGATGATTACCCTTTAACTGAACCGATCAGCATGCCCTGTTCAAAATACTTCTGAATGAACGGATACAGAACCATCATCGGCAGCGCTACGATGACAATGGCCGCCATCTGGATTCCGATCGTGGGCGGCGGCGTTCTCCCTGCCGCTTCGAGCAATTCGGGCGGTAGACTGGAACTTGCGATGATCGTGCGCAGTACGAGCTGCACCGGTGCTTTGTGCCAGTCCGTGACATACAGAAGCGCATTGAAGAAATCGTTCCAGTACGTCACCATGTAGAGCAAGCCGATCGAGGCGATGACCGGCATCGACATCGGGAGAACGATCGAACGCAGAGTCCTAATCTCGGACGCCCCGTCAATTGCAGCGGATTCCTTCAGACTGTCCGGAATACCTTCAAAGAAGGATTTCATAATGATCATATTAAAGGCACTATAGGCCATGACCAGGATCAGTACATAGTCCGTGTTCAGCAGTCCTAAATTTTTGATCGTGATATACGTCGGAATTAGACCGCCCTTAAACAACATCGTGAACACGAAGATCAGCATGATGATCCGTCGGCCGGGCAGCTTTTTCTCCGCCAGGGAGTAAGCTGCTGTCGCCGTGAGCAGAAGCGCAAGCAGGACACCGGCGGCTGTATTACGGATCGTCACCCCATAAGCGTTATAGATGAGAGATCCTTTCTTAAGCAAGTAGGCGAAATAATCGAAGCTGAGCGATGTCGGAAACAGCACCAGACCGTTCTTTTCGCTGAAGATCGAGTATGGCGTTACGGATACACATAGTACATACCAGAACGGAATCATGATGATGAGGGTGATGAGCGACAAAACGAAATAGTTGGTAGCGATAAAAATGGATTCGCCTCGTGTAAGCTTCACGATTCGGATTCTCCTTTGTCAGAAAATGCCGGAATCATTAATTCGCTTCGCGATCTGATTGGCGATCAGCACCATGACGAAGCCGATGATTCCCTTGATGACGTCTGCCGCCGCCGCGAGACTGAGGCTGAACTGCTCGATGCCTACCCGGTAGATGTATGTGTCGAGAATGTCGCCAACTTCGAACACCATCGGGTTGTACAGGTTGAGCACTTGATCCAAACCGGCACTCATCAGATAGCCGACCCGCAGGATAAAGATGACGATAATCGTGCTGGATATACCCGGGAGCGTGATGTGAATGATACGTTTAAACCGCGTCGCTCCATCCATAACCGCGGCTTCGTACACTTCGGGGTTAAGCCCGGCGATGGCGGCCAAATAAATGATCGCTGCCCAGCCCATCTCTTTCATTGCGTCGGTGACGACGAGAATGATCCGAAAATACGCAGGCTCGACGAGCAGATATACGGGTTTGCCGCCAAACCATTCGACGATTTTGTTAATCACGCCGGTCTCCGGCGAAAGCAGCAGCGTAATGATGCCGCCGTAGACAACCCAGGACACGAAACGAGGCAGATAAACGGCAGTCTGCAGCGTCTTCTTGAACCACTTGGTCCGAATTTCGTTTAGCGACAGCGCCAACAAGATGGGACAGATAAATCCGCTGATCATTTTGTACAGGCTGATGAGCAGTGTGTTGCGAAAAGCGTTCAGGAACATCTCCGACGCAAACAGCTCCCGGAAATGTGCGAAACCCACCCACTTGCTGGCCCCGAATCCTTGGATGACATTGTAGTCCATGAACGCGATGCTGATGCCGTACAAAGGCAAGTAATCGAACACAATGACCCAGGCCAGTGCGGGAAGCAGCAATGCGTAAAGCCATTTGTATTTCCATATCGTCAATAACAGCCGCCTTCGCGGCTTTCCCGTTCTAGCGGGAATTCCCGCAGTAACGATTTCCATCGTCCCTCCTCCATCCTTCTTTCGATCCCGGCCAACCACAGTACCTGTACGATATTATACCTGCCGCATGCAGGATAGCCGGGTTGCGACAATCCATTCGTAGCAGGAACGGCGGTTCGAAGGTTGAACACCGATTGTTGTTCCGCCGCTGCCCTCCGAAATGGAAGTGCTTACATCTTTAAGGATACCGGCATCCTTAGTCGTCGAAAACCGGAGCGAAGGATGATAATACCGGGGAAAAGTCCGAAAATCCGGCAATGTTATTCTAAGATTATAGTAATAGCAGCCTGACCAAACTACCGCTCGGAACGAGCGGGATTTGAAAACGCTTTCGATGCGATGCAGAAGCCATCCCTCTTTTCTTCGTTGGTTCCGGATGGAATACATGGAACATGCACAGACCTCCCGCAACAAAATAACAGCCGGAATAATGGCGGCGCAGCAAAAATCGAGGAAAAAATTATACCATATTATATAGGGGGCAAATGAAAATTGTCGAGCAAACCTAACAAATTGCCAAATTCAGTTAAAGCGACGTGTGAGGCCTGAAGACAGGCATGCCGAAAAAGCCGGCCGCCGTTTCCGGCGTGGCCAGCCTAGCGGGCAGATATCGATGGCCGGCATGACGGCCAAAGCTTAACGCAGTCCTTTTGCCATGAACCCATTAGGCTTGATGCTGCTTCCGGTACTCCGACGGGGACATCGAACAATAATGGGTGAAAGCCCGGGTAAAGGCATAAAGCGTCGGATACCCCAGCGAATAGGCGATTTCCGTAACGGTGGCCGACGTCCCGCGCAGCAATTGTTGGGCTTTGTCCATTTTGATCTTGGCAATATACCGGGCGGGCGTCAAACCCACGGCCTTGGTGAACTGCGCAGAAAAATAGGTCCGGTTCAACCCGGCATATTCGGCGACCTGCTGAACCGTGATCCCTTCGGCCGCATGCCATTCGATATATTCGGTCCATTGCGAAGCTTTGCTTTTTTTCGTGGAACTCCGAAGCCCTTCCCCCATGCCGGCGGTCGAGGCTAAAAGGGATAACGTTTGGTACAGCAGCCCTTTCAAACCCAGGGAGACGGCTAGCTCATCGGCTTTCCCTTTCCTCCACTCCGCAAACAGCCGCCCGATCCGGTCCTCCAACTCCGGAGTCCACCTTCCTCTGGACCAAGGCTTCCCTGCATCGAAACCGGCCAGCGTCAGCATCTTTTCCATCCCGGGCCCGTCCATGGCCAGCCACGTCAACTGCAGGGACGGTTCGTCGTCCGGCTTATAATACAGATACGTTTCATTCGGATACATGCAAAACGCATCCCCTGCCTGCAGCCTCCAGGTCTGCCCCTTATATTCAACCATCAGGCTGCCTTCCCTGACAAAATGAATACTGCTGCATTCGATTCTGCGCGGACCGATCCGGTATCCCGGCTTCGCGATGTTCCTGCCCGCCCTGACCAGCCAAAAGGGGCTGCCCTTGTCGATTTCGGCCGGGGTGTAGTACAAAAACTCGGCAAATTCATGGTCATATTCCTGCAGCACGTTTTTCGCCCCCTTAACTTCTTTTAAGACTCAAACAGACAAAATGATAAATTTAGCATACAATACGCCATTTCGTTCGCATATCCTTTTTTCATATAATCAGGGCAAGGAGGGTGACGGATGAAAAAACCGAACATTTTGTTGATCACCAGCGATCAGCAGCATTGGAACACGATTGGCGCGTGGAATCCCGAAATACAGACCCCGAACCTGGACCGGCTTGTCCGGGAAGGAACGGCGTTCGACCGGGCGTATTGCCCGAATCCGACCTGCACGCCCAGCCGCGCTTCGATCATTACCGGCATGTACCCGAGCCAGCACGGCGCGTGGACGCTTGGCACAAAATTGCTTGAAGACAGGCACACGGTAGGCGAAGATTTCAGGCAGGCCGGTTACCGGACCGGGCTCATCGGCAAAGCCCATTTTCAGCCGCTCCGGTCGACCGAAGCGTTTCCGTCGCTTGAAGCATACCCCATTTTGCAGGATCTGGAATTTTGGAAACATTATAACGGCGAGTTTTACGGCTTCGACCATGTGGAGCTGGCCCGGAATCACACGAACGAAGCCCACGTCGGGCAGCATTATGCGCTGTGGATGGAGGAAAAAGGCTGCCGTAACTGGAGGGACTATTTTCTGCCGCCGACCGGCACCATGGACCGGAACCGGACGTATACCTGGCCGATCCCCGAAGAGTACCACTACAATACCTGGATTGCCGAACGAACGAATGCTTTACTGGAACAATATCACGAAAATGACGAGAGCTTTTTCCTGTGGTCCAGCTTCTTCGACCCGCATCCCGAATACCTCGTACCCGAGCCGTGGGATACGATGTACGACCCTGATGAGCTTACGATTCCGGAAATGGTGCCGGGCGAACACGACCGCAATCCGCCGCATTTTGCAAAAACGCAGGAAGAACATCCCGACTTTTCCGATCTGCAGGAAACGGGGTACGGCATCCACGGTTACCGGTCGCATCATTATTACGAATACGGCAGCAGACCGCGGTTGACGGACTTTGACAAGAAAAAGCTGGTCGCCGTCTATTACGGCATGATCAGCATGATGGATAAATACATCGGGCGTATTCTCGATAAGCTGGACGAACTGGGGATCGCCGACAACACGATCGTCGTCTTTACGACGGACCATGGCCACTTTTTCGGGCAGCACGGCTTGCAGGCCAAGGGCGGTTTTCATTACGAGGACCTGATCAAGCTGCCGTTTATCGTCCGGTATCCCGGACGGGTGCCGGCAGGCAAGCGGAGCAGCGCGATCCAGTCCTTGGTGGATTTGGCTCCGACCTTTTTGTCCCTGTGCGGACTTCCGGTTCCTTACGCCATGACGGGCGTCGACCAGAAAAAGGTATGGCTCGGCGAAGCGGCGCAGGCGCGCACGCATGCCATCTGCGAGTTCAGGCACGAACCGACGACGATCCATCAAAAGACCTATGTCGACGAGCGCTACAAAATCACGGTGTATTACAATCAAACCTACGGCGAAATCTTCGATCTTCAGGAGGATCCCGGCGAGTTGAACAATGTCTGGGACGACCCGGCGTACGCCTCGCTCAAAACCGAACTTTTAATGAAATATGTATGGGCCGAGCTGGGGAAGGAACCGATGCCGATGCCGAGAATTTCCGGAGCTTAAAAGCGAAGCCAATGACAGCCTTGCCTCATCCGGGGCATAAAGGCTGTGTTTCGTGCTCCTTGGGCACGTTCACAATAAAACCCCTCTGCCGCGTGGGTTACGGAAGCAGAGGGGTGACTCCAAAACCATATGACTTTATTGGGTCAGGCTAAGCCTGCTTAGGATTTCATACCCGTATAAATCAAAATCGCATCTCGCAGAAATGCCGCCGTTCCCGGCTGCTTCGCATCATAATGTGCCGTAAACCGCTCATCATCCACGTACATTTGGGCAAGTCCCGCATGGGCCTCCTTGCTGTAATCGTTCCAAAAATACGTCAGCCACCGTTTATGCAAATCCGCCGCGCGCTGAGCAAGCTCTCCGGCCGGATCCCCCTGTTTGAACGCTTCAGCCAACGTCTCATACAGCTCATCAGCGAGACGGGTTACCTCCTCATGCTGCTCCTTCGTCATGCTCATCCATTTCGCATTGGACTTATCCACGGCCTCATCACCGTATTTTTCGCGGGCTTCCTTGCCGTATTGTTTCTCGTTGTCATCGATGCATTTTTGTTTAAACCCTTCAAATTTCTCCTGATCGCTCATTGTGATTCTCCCTTCAGCGGAGGCAATCGTTTTCTCCACATTCGTAATCAGCAGGTCGAGCTGCCGTCTCCTGTCAAGAAGCTGCGCATGGTGCTCCCTCAGCGCCCGGGTCCGGTCAAAGAATGGCGAATCCATGATGGCCTTAATATCTTCCAGCTGGAACCCCAGCTCGCGGTAGAACAAAATCTGCTGCAACCGGTTCACCTCATCCTCCCCGTAAATCCGGTAACCCGAAGAGTTGATTCTGGCCGGCTTCAGAATGCCAATCTCATCGTAATATCGAAGCGTCCGGGTGCTGATTCCAGCCAGCCGTCCGAGCTTCTGTATGGTGTATTCCATGATTTCACCTCCTGACGTCTAAACTGTACACCTTAACGTAACGTGAAGGTCAACAAGAAGATGAATGAAAAAAATACTTCATTTTAAAATCATTTTTAGACCTTGACTTTCCCCTTGTATGGAAAGTTTATAATAAGGCCACGGTAACTCCAACATATTCAAGAAAGGGAGAAGGATGATGTTTAAGATCAGCGAGTTTTCCAAACTGAGTCAAGTTCCTGCCAAAACGCTGCGCTTCTATGATCAACTTGAACTGCTCAAACCTGCATATACGGACCCGCAAAGCGGTTACCGATACTATACTAGCGATCAATTGCTTGTCTTGCATCGGATTCTCGTTTTTAAAGATCTGGGATTTACGCTGGAACAGATTAGGCAGCTCCTTCATGATGACGTATCGCCTGATGAAATGCGAGGGATGTTTCGGCTGAAGAAGGCAGAAGTCCAATCGTTGATTCAGTCGGAAATCGAGCGTTTGAGGCGAATTGAAGCGAGGCTGGAGCAGATCGAACGTGGTGGAACGCCGCGTTTCGAGGTTTTGGTAAAGAAGGTGGATCCGCTAATGGTCGTTTCGGTCAAAGAAACCACGAGCAGGGTGAACATCCCCTATTTATTTGAAGAAATTGACGAATATTTAAAGTGGAACGGCGTGTCGCTTCCCACTTCGCATATGGTTCTGTGGCACAGTTGCGCGGAGTGCGAAGATAACATCAGCCTGGAGATTGCCTGCCCAATTCAGCTTCCGCTCCCGGACTCAGATCGATTCAAGACGAAAGTGCTCCCCGAAATGACCGTCGCGTCGGTCAAGCACGTCAGCCGTCCCGACAGAGATACACCGGTGAGTATCGACCTGGGCTCCTGGATTGAAAGAAATCATTACCAAATAAGCTCGGAGATGCCGAGCAGAGAATTATATTTGTCAAAGCAAGAAGGCAATGAGCTCGGTTATATCACCGAAAGCCAGATGCCGATTGCAGCACGCTGAAAGGAGAGTATATACCATGACGGACTCACAAGACTTCAGTAATCTTTCCAACCGAAGAAGAATGACCGCGCTCATTCTTTTAACCCTCACGATATTTGCCGTTGGCACTGCCGAGCTTCTCCCCATGGGACTCTTATTGCCTATTGCAACCGAGACCCAAGTTTCGATTTCTGCCGCAGGCATGCTTGTGACAGGATACGCTCTTGGCGTCGTCATTGGGGGACCCGTATTGTCGGCGTTGACCGGAAGATTACCGCGAAAAACCTTATTAAGTTTATTCCTGTTCGTATTTATTATAGGCAGTATCGTCTGCACCGCCGCTCCCTCGTACGGTGTGCTGCTGGCAGGGCGAGTCATAAGCTCCTTGGCACACGGAACCCTGTTCGGCATGATCGTTGTCACTGCAAAAAATTTGGCCCAACCAGGCAAGGAAGGAAGGAATATCGCACTGGTCGGATCCGGATTGACCGTATCCGTCATCCTTGGCGCTCCCCTCGGAACCCTTCTTGGCCAACATTTGGGCTGGCGGTTTCCTTTTCTGGTCATATCGCTTCTTTCTGCTGCGGCCCTGCTGGGCATCATGAAACAGATTCCCCCATTGCCGCGATCGAAAGGGGGCTCTCTCAAAGGGCAGCTGCGTATCGTCAGCCGTCCCGCCTTTCTCCTGGTTCTGCTGATAACCATATTCGGAACCGGCGGGACGTTCGCCGGGTTTACGTACATTACTCCAATTCTAGAACGAATAACGGGCTTTTCCAGTGATTCGGTGACCATCATTTTGCTTGTTTTCGGAGCAGGTTCGTTACTTGGCAACATCGCGGGGGGCAGCCTTGCCGATAAACGGCTCGTGCCGACCTTGTTTGGCGGATTAATACTCTTAGCCGCATCCATGGCGATATTTACCTGGTCGAGCCATGGAAAAGCCGCTGCCGTAATGACTGTTTTCATCTGGGGAGTGGCAGCATACAGCATAATTCCCTCCCTCAACATGTTCGTGCTGCAAAAAGCCGGAGACGCGCAAGAATTGGCTTCGACGCTCAATATATCGGCTTTCAATCTGGGCAACGCAATCGGCGCATTCATAGGCGGACTGGTGATCGATAGTAAGATGGGACTAGCAGCCGTGCCATGGGTTGCCTCCATCGTCACATTGCTTGGTATAGCATTGGCTGCATGGAGCGTAATTATGGAGAGAAACAGGAAATGCGACCGGGTCCATGAATGTCCGTTCGAAAACCGGACCGCATAAAAAAGCACTCAAAGCCCTTCCGGCTTCCTGTAGGAAGCGAAAGGGCTGAAGAGTTTACATACCCGTTATTCGATAAGCCTCGTTCTAGTTATTTGGTGGACCAGAGCTCAATCCGGTCTTTAATATGCTTGGTATAGGCTTCTTCCATTTCCTTGACTCCAGCCTTCTCCAGTTCCGCCATGTAGGCGTCCCAGATGTTGTCGAAGTCTTCCGGCTTGGACATGACCGCTTCCGGGATGCGTTTCCAGGTGATATCCTTCATTTTGGCGCCCAGGATCACGGCAGGGTCGTCGTTAGGCAGCGACATCGTATACGCCGCTCCATAGGCTCTCGGTTGGAATTCTTCTTCCTTTGGGAAAAGGTCTTTCCAATGCTCCGCGTTATACGCTTTCAAGGTCTCTTTTTCCGCCGCGCTGTAATTGGCCGTCAGCAGTTCCGGGTAGTTACGGGTGTAGTAGTTGCCGGTCGAATCCTTGATGCCATCGCCGTAGTCCCATTCCGGATCGGCAAGGCCAAGAACCCGCCCCGAAGCCACCTTTGCTTTAAACTGGTCGGTCTTTTGAACGAAACTTTCCGGATCAAGCAGGCCAATGGCATTCATGTGATTCAGCCAGCGGAGAAACTCCTTTTCTTCCGGACGGCGGAAATGGTAGGTGGCTTGATGCGTTTCTTGATCGATGTAATATTCGCCGTCGTCCGGCCCGCCGGTCGTCTGGAATCCCAAGTTGGTCACCTGGTACATATGCCAGTCGTCCGCATTCAGGGACAAGCCGATATTTTTGTTGCCGTTTTCGTCGGTCGGATGCTTCGTAATATAGTCTTGAATGACCTTCTCAAAATCCTTCACCGTGCGAATTTCCGGATATCCCGCTTCCGCTGCGCGCAAAATGCCCCTTTTCTCTCAAAAAGGGGCACCGCTCTCCATGGATTGTATTTCCTTCGGGCGTTGGCTGAATTCTCTATGTCAGCTCTTCCCGGGCTTTATGGCTTGAAGCCTGAACCATTTGCTTTCGTAGTCTTTTTGTTCGTAAGCGAGAGGCAGCCCCAATTTCATGAGCCTGTCTCCTCCGATGATCGACTTTTCTCCGCGATGTCCCGACTGCACCTCGTATTCCAGCTCCGGGTCCAGTCCGTCGAGCCGCAAGGTGCGCCGAGGCGGGTTCGGCACGGCCATCACTTGGAAGCAGAAGACGAGAGCCTCCCCTTTGTCTTCCGAAACGAACATCCAAGCCGACTCGTTTCCTTCAAACGGACTCTTCAGCCGGTACAAGTCGCCTTTTTGCACTAAACCGCGAATCTGCTTGTAGAATGCGACCTGGTGCTTAACGGTCTCTTTTTCCTCCTCGGTGAATTTCGTTAGATCCAGTTCGTATCCGAAATTGCCGGACATCGCCACATCGCCACGAAAATCGAGGGGCGTCATCCGTCCGACTTGATGGTTCGGAACGGCCGATACATGCGCTCCGATGGCGCTTACGGGATAAACGAGGCTGGTGCCGTATTGAATCTTGAGACGTTCCACCGCGTCGGTGTTGTCGCTTGTCCAGGTTTGGGGCATGTAATGCAGCATGCCGGGATCGAAACGTCCGCCGCCGCTGGAGCAGCTTTCGAACAAAATATGCGGAAAATCGGTGGTAATTCGCTCGAGCAGCTCGTACAACCCAAGCACGTAACGGTGTGCCGTTTCCGCCTGGCGTTCCGGCGGCAGGTCGGCGGAGCCGATTTCCGTCAAGCCGCGGTTCATATCCCATTTGACGTAAGCGATCGGCACGCTGGAGAATATCGCGGACAACGAGTCGTAGATATAATCGCGCACTTCTTGGCGGGTATAATCCAGCACTAACTGCCAACGGGCTTCGGTCCGCCGCCGCCCTGGAACATGCAGGCACCAATCCGGATGCTTCCGGTACAGCTCGCTGTCCGGCGAGATCATTTCGGGCTCGAACCATAGTCCGAATTTCAACCCCAGCCGATTGACGCGTTCCGCAACGTCCGCAAGTCCGCCCGGCAGCTTCCGGCGATCCTCATACCAATCGCCCAAGGATGAATTGTCGGCATCCCGTTTCCCGAACCAACCGTCATCTAGGACGAACAATTCGATGCCTAATTTAGCCCCTTCCTCGGCGATCGCGACCAGCTTATCCGCATTGAAGTTAAAATAGGTTGCTTCCCAGTTATTGACCAGTATCGGCCGTTCTTCGTCCCGGTACTTCCCTCGGCACAGCCGGGTTCGATATAAACGATGATAGGTCCGCGACATGCCGCCCAGCCCTTGTCCGGAGTAAACCATGACGGCCTCCGGCGTTTGGAAGCTCTCCCCGGGACTTAGCAGCCATGCAAAGTCGAAGGAATTGATGCCGATCCCAAACCGCGTGGAACCGAACGAATCCACTTCGGCCCCCGCCTCAAAGCTGCCGCTGTACACAAGGCTGAAGCCGAAGGCCTCGCCATGGTATTCCGTCGTTTCCTTCGAAACCAGCGCAGCGAAAGGGTTGAACTGATGGCTGCTGATGCCCCTTTTGCTGTCGATGCGGGTTTCGCCCTGAAGAAGCGGCCTGCGGGTGATGTTGCCTTCCCGAGCCCAGGCTCCGGAAAGGTAGACCATTTCCATCTCATGCTTACCGGTAATATCGACGCTTGCGCTCAGAGCGCGACGAATGCGAAGCCCTCCTTTCCCCTCGTTCGACAAACGAGCCGAGCGCACGATCACGTTTCGATCCGCGAAAATCGTATAGAGGAGAACTACCTTTAGTCCCGAATAGGCATCTTTCAATATCAGCTCGAGCGTATCCGCCTCGGATTCATCCTCCGCGTAAACCGCCGGCAGTCCGGGCAGTGGCGGCTTGCCCTTGCTGATCCGGTAACCGTCGTACTTCAGTTCCGTAATCCGCGTTCCGTCTTCAAGTTCGACCTGGTAGGCCGGGTTACGAAAGTCTCCGCTGCCATACTGCGGATATTCTTGGGGCAGCCGGTCCAATCCCGCCCCCGCCGGGGTGTGAATCAGCAGATCAGGCATCGATTCCCGGTGCTTCAGTCTGCTCCCCCAATATACATGTACAGGATATCCATCCACGATTTGGATAAGATAGCTCATGTCGGTCGACTGCAAATGAAACAGCCCCGTTTGCTCTTGAACAATGACGCCCATGAAAAAATAACTCCCTTCCAGATCATACTCCTCGGAAACCCATGCCAAAAAAGAGGCGCTATGGAAAAATCTCCTTTGTCACGCACATTGGATCATTCGTTTCGCATTGCCAACAGAGTATATTGATCGATGAGTAATATGAAGCCGACATGGTTTAAAGCTTGATCCATTTGCTTTAAAACGTCCTTCGGTTACAGAAATAATATATTAAAACCAAATATCGAGTACATGGCATGACCCTCATAAAATATGTTATAATGCTAGAAATTTCGCACAAGGAGATTGACGGTGATCGAATATTTGCCACGAAGCAAACATCACGCAGAGCTGCATCTTACTCAATTTGGCAGGGAGGATTGCATTCCCGGCCATGATTTTGGGCCCGCCGTAAGAAACCACTATCTGCTTCACTACATATTGGGCGGAGAAGGAATTTTCGAGGCGGGAGGCAAAAGGTACAGGCTGGGGAAAGGACAAGGATTTCTCATCATCCCCGACGTCGTGACGTATTATCAAGCCGATGCGGTAAATCCTTGGTCTTATTGCTGGTTTGGCTTTAACGGGACGCTGGCGGAATTCCTACTTAAGCAGGCCGGCCTGACCATGGCATCTCCGATCCTTCACTACGATCGGGACGATATGATCGATCAGTATCTGCAGCTGATGATCGAGTCGAGGGAATTCCCTAAATCGCGGGAAACGCGGCTGACCGGGCTGCTGTATTTGATGTTATCGTCCCTTGCGGAGTCCGGCCCGCTGACCCTCCTGAGCCCCAAAGAAAGCCAGGCGGAAATTTATGTGGAAAAAGTGAAGGATTTTATCGAGCTCAATTATGCCCAGAAAATCACCGTCGAGGACATCGCGCAATATATCGGACTCAACCGAAGCTATTTGTGCTCGTTATTCAAACAACGAACGAAGTCGAGCATCCAGCATTATTTGATTCGCTACAGGATCCGCAAAGCTTGCGAAATGATGGGGAACGCGGAGCTTTCGATCGGCGATATCTCCCGGTCTGTCGGCTATAACGACCCTTTACTCTTCTCCAAAGTCTTTAAAAAGGTAATGGGGGTCTCCCCAAAACGTTACCGGACGGAAGGAAAAACAACTTCGCATTCGACCTCATGATTGAATCCCTGCCGGCTGTTTCCATGTCTTCAGCGGGTTCAATAACGAAAAAAGCCCGTCCCCTCCGGGTACAGGCTGCTCATACGATTCTATTTTATTTGTCCCTATTTGTCCCTGCGGTACGTGCCGGCCAAAACCATGACGTTCAAACCTATTGCGTAGTTTTGGCCGGTTTTGCCTGCGTGGCGATAGCCGTCCGTCACACTTTTCGTTTTCGGGGCAAAAACAAGGCAACAACCGCGCCGAGAAGGATGCCGAGCGCCGCAAGATAAATCGCCGTCCGGTTCCCCTGGGCTAAGGCATCGCGGAGAGCTCCCCCCGACTGTTCTTGTATGCCCGAGTTGGCGACCGCAATCAAGATGGCCATCCCGATGGCGTTCCCGATGTTTAACGTGGTCGATGCGATCCCGGACGCTACGCCTTGGTCCTCTGGGGCTACGCCGCTGGAAGCGGCGATCCACATGCCGGTCCATGTGATGCCCTGGCCGATGCCGGAAATGACGAGCCCCGGAACGATCATCAGATAGCTGCTGCCGGTATATGCGCCAAGCGGAATCAGCAACGTCCCGACGATTCCGATCGCCATGCCGACTAGCAGCGTGCTTCGCGCTTCCAACCGGGTCGCCAGGCGTTCGCCGAGCTGCGTGCCTGCCGCAATCGCCAATGAAGGAATGATGAAGGCAAGCCCGGTTTGCAGCGCGCTGTATCCGTGCACGTTCTGAAAAAAGGTTGTCAGGAAGTATGGCAAAGCACCGAACGTTCCCATGTAGATGAATGTGATGACCATGCTGGCTGCCAAGCTGCGGTTACGCAGAAGATGTATCGACATGAGTGGAGCGGCGCTGCGTCTTTCGATCAGGGCAAAGATCGACAGGAAGACCAGGGAAAGTACTGCGCTGACGATCGTTTCCCCGGAAGCCCAGCCTAATTCGGGTCCCTGTACAAGTACATAGACGAGAAGGGTAGCGCCTGCAGTTACGGTGGCGGCGCCGGGTACGTCGAAATGGCGCTTTTTGCTCCGTTTCTCGTCGCGGGGAATGACAAGCAGCGCAGCCAGGGCAACGATTCCCGCCAAAGGAACATTAACCAAAAAAACCGCTTCCCACCCGAATGCATTCGTCAATATTCCCCCCAAGATCGAGCCGATCGTCAGTCCGCTGGCGCCGGCGCCTCCCCATACGGCAAGGGCGCGATTGCGGCGCGGGCCTTCCTCGAACAACCGGTTAAGCAGCGATAACGTGGACGGAAACAGAAACGCCGCTCCTATCCCTTGGATGGCCCGGGCGATGATGATCACAAGCGGATCCCAGGCCAAACCTCCGAGTAGCGACGAAAGCGCGTAGAGGACCAATGCGAAAACAAACATCCGTTTTTGTCCGAGCAAATCGGCGGCACGGCCTCCAAGAAGCAGAAAACCCCCGCAGAAAACCGTGTAGGCGCTGACAACCCATTGCAGCGATTGTTCCGAAAAGCCAAGACCATGGCCGATCTCGGGCAAAGCCACGAAAACGATATTGATGTCGAGTCCGTAGATAAGCTGCGCCAAAGCGAGCAGCGCCAAACTCCATCCCATGGCCCCCTGCTTGACGGCAGCCGGTTGAGTGGCAGAGCCGCTTAGGCGCGTTTGTTGATCGGTAGACATGAACGTATCACCCCTATATTTCAATTTTATTTGAAATGTTCGGGATCATTATATTTCAAAAATATTTGAAATGTCAACCGCCTTTACAAAATTATGCGCCCGCTCGCGCTGCATGACCATTTAAAGCACTAAAAAAAGCCTGATCCACCAAGGATTCAGGCTTTGCCACATGACGTTCAAGAAACGCCTCCAAACGATGGCCTCAATATTCGATTACGTTTATATCCAGCCCTATAAATTTTTGACCACTTCGCCAGCTTCCTCCGCAAACCCGTTCGCCTTGTAGTTAAACCGCTTGCGGTACCCGCATTTCCGGCACAGCTCCTCCACTACTTCGCGGCGGGAGAAGCCGTCGACGATTTTGGTCGCGCGTTCCCCTTCGATGATGTCTTTGAAAGGCGTTTTGTAAATATTGCCGAGATTGATGACGCCTTCCCCGTCCAAACAGCACGGGATGACGGTGCCGTCGGCCAAGACGCCGGCCTGATTACGCAAACCGTGGCAAAAGCCCGGTCCGAAATCCTCTTCGGCGTTCAAATCCGGCCACTCGAATTCATGGTCCATGTTGATGTAGATCCGGTCGGCGATTTTGACGCCTTTGCCGGGCTGGACCTTTTCTTCGATGTTATAATCCAGTCCGAATTCCTTTTCGATGTAGGCCAGCATTTCGCGGTTCCGCTGTTTCTCCAGGTTCGTGGCGTTATCCATGTCCAGATTCCACAATCGGAGCGACACGATCAGGTTCGAATTGGCGGTCGCTTCCTTGACGAAATTCAGCACCTTCGCGATGTAGGCGTCTTTGTCCTTGGAGCCGACATGCCCGTCGAAGCTATGCAGCGAAAAGTTCATCTGGCGAAGCGCCGGCTTGTTCATCAGCTTAGGCCCCGCTTTATGCAGCAGCGTCCCGTTGGACGTGATGTTCACTTTAAAACCTTTTTCATGGGCGACATCCAGCAATTGGTCGATGTGCGGGTGAAGCAGCGGTTCGCCTTTGACGTGAAAATAAATGTAATCCGTGTACGGCTTGACTTCGTCCAGCGTATGCCGGAATTGATCCAGCGTAATATATTGGGTTGCTCTGTGCGTAGGCGGGCAAAACGTGCAGGCCAAATTGCAGCGGCTCGTCAGCTCGACGTAAAACTTTTTGAATTTCTTCATTCTCGTTACTCCAGTCCGTTCCTCTATCAGAATCGATGAATTTTCGTCAAAATATAGTGCAGCTCTCACAAAAGTTTATATGAGAACCCCCGTAATCGCAACCATAACTCACTAAAACGGCCCGCATGCCGTCTTTTAATCCGTACTTTTGACATTTCTTGGCTTGGCCGCGACATATGCTCTACTTAGGTTAAAGAAAGGAGCGGGATAAACAGTGATTCGAATCGGCAATGAAGAGCCCGTGCTGGAAACCGAAAATTGGCCGCCGTTATGGCAAAAAATCTTTCGCGCCAAAAAAAATAGCACCTCCGTATACCGTTATGCATCGCTTGCTCATTTGCAGTTTGAGCTGAAACTAAGAACGGCCATCGTCGAAGCAGCCAAGGCGCTGAGGCGAAGCGGCGTGCAATTCGAAGATTTCGAACATTCCCATTGCAATGAGCGGTTCTGGCATTTGAACAACCGGGGAGGGTTCGAGCTCCGATCCGATGTGACCCCGGCCGAAGGGATTCGGGATATTTTCGCCAACGGACCGCTTTACGGCTTCGAATGTGCGACCGCCATCGTGATCGTCCTGTATAAAGGCCTGCTGGATTGCATACGGGAAAAGGATTTCAACCGGATGTTCGCGGACCTGCTGTTATACGACTGGCATTACGACGCCGACCTGCGTCTCATCGAAAAGCAAGGCGCGTCCGAATCGTTCCCTGGCGATGTCCTCTATTTCAAAAATCCGGACGTCAACCCGAGGCAAATCGAATGGCAGGGAGAAAATACCGTCAAGCTGGAAGAAGATCTTTATTACGGACACGGCATCGGGATCGAATCGTCCCGCGCGATCATCGCCAAGCTAAACAGGCACCGAAAGCCGGGAAGCACCGTATCCGCGTATTTGACCGATCAGGTGATATCCCCGGATTTTCTGTATTTATCCCAGTTTGAAGGAGGCGGGCCGGGGGCGAACCCCGAATCATTCTATCAAACCTTCGCGCAGGAGCCGGGGATCGTCTCGCGGATCGGCCGCCGGCGGTATTGGATGGTTTGACCCTGGGAAAACGAAGCTGGCGCAAAATGCATCGGCTTCGTTTTTTTACGGGAACGTTATCGAATTATGTCAAAAGGATCATTGTTTTTAGCTCATTTTGTAAACGTTTTATAGACCTTTGAACCGTGTCGGTGCTATAATATGGTAGAATTAGTACATATTAAGGAGGCCTATTTTCCTATGTCGTGGTTAAAGAATCTTCCGCTTTCCCAACGGGTCATCGCCGGGTGTTATTTGGTCGCCGCCCTGTTCGCCCTTCCGGCGCTCGTTATTTTTATCGTGCTCGGCAAGCTGGTGATCGGAATCGTGTTTGTCGCCGTTCTGGCCGCATTGACCTACCCGCTTGCCCGATACGTTGAGCAGACGCTTACCTCCTCGTTCGAAAACATCGCCAACGTGACGGCCGCGATCGCCAAAGGCGACTTTACGAACCGCGTCGATGAAACCGGCTCCATGGGAGACGTCAGCCGTTCGTTTAACAGCATGATCGACAAGTTGAAGAAAATATTAAACGAAGCCTCCGGCATTACCCGCCGGGTGATCGACGCCAGCCGCGGGATCGCGGACAAAAACCAGGAGCTGAAAACCGTCATGGCATCCGTCGCCTCGGCATCCAACGAGCTGGCCGTAGGCGCAAGCGAAATATCGCAGGACGTCGCCGGCATGACCGAATCGATCCAGGATATCGAATTGAAGGTAGGGAATTACGCCAAATCCACGAAGGAAATGAAAAAACAATCCGACCTGACGCTCAGCTTCGTGGAAAAAGGCCGCCAGTCGGTCGAAAAGCAGGCCGAGGGCATGCGCAAAAACGTCGAAGCGACGGAGCACGTCGCCCAAACGATCGACGCCCTTTCCAAAAACGCATACGGCATCCATAAAATCACCAAAACCATTTCCGAATTGGCCGAGCAAACGAACCTCCTTTCCCTGAACGCATCGATCGAAGCCGCCAGAGCCGGGGAGCATGGACGTGGTTTCGCCGTCGTTGCCCATGAAGTGCGCAAGCTGGCGGAAGAGTCGACGGCATCGACCCAGGAGGTGTTCGGACTCGTCAAAAGCATTGAGCAAGGCATCCGCGAAGCGATCGAAAACATTAAAGTGAACGAAGAAGTCGTGCGGATGCAAAACGAAATGATCCGCGAGGCGGAGCAGATTTTTACGAACATCGTGGAAAGCGTACAATACATAACCGAGCAGATCAACGCCTTCTCCAGCGAAAGCGACCAGATGCTCGAAAGCGCGCAGAAAATTTCTGCCGCGATCCAGAACATTTCGGCCATTACCGAGCAATCCTCCGCCGGAACCGAGCAGGTATCCGCTTCGATGAATGAACAGATGAAATCGATCGAAGCCGTCGTGGAAGAAACCGAGGCGATGAGACAAGCCGTATTCCAGCTGCAAAAAACGATCCAAATCTTCAAGTTCTAGCACCGAATCTTCGATTCTTCATTCCTTCGCCTGATTGAATCCTTCTCCCGTCTGTTATATGATGGATGGAATACAATGATATAGCAGGATTGTGGAGGAATGAAAAGTATGGCTTCAGAGCAACAGCAACGAATCGATCCGAGGGTCATACGGACGCAAAGGCTGCTCAAAAACGCGCTCTTTGATCTGCTGGAGGAACAAAACTACGAACAGGTTACCGTACAGGATATCGCCGACAGAGCCACCGTCAAACGCGCGACGTTTTATCTGCATTACAACGATAAACAAGACCTCGTGAATCAATGCATCGACGAGCTGCTGGCCGAATTGAGCGAATCGATCCGGAATTCGAACGACGATCCGATCCAGTTCGATTTTTCCAGCGGACAAGTCCATCCTATTTTCATCCGGATGTTCAAGCATGTCAGCGAGCGTTTTCGCCAATACCAGGCCTTGCTGGTCAAAAACCGGATTGCGGCCTTCACCGCCGGTCTGCTGGATGTGCTCCACAACTTCATATCCGAGGGCATCAATATGACCGAGCCGGACGATTCCAATTTATCCGCGCGCAGGGAAGTCGTCATCAAATACGTGGAATCGGCGTTCCTGGAGCTTATTATTTGGTGGGTCGAAAATCAAATGCCTTACAAGGAAGAGGAAATGGCCGAAATGTTGATGAACTTGTCCATCCTTGGCCCTTATCGCGTCCGTCCGTTCGATAAAATAAAGCAAATGGAAAATGAAAACAACCCTGAAGAATAGTCCTTCAGGGTTGTTTTTTATTTGTTCCGTCAGACGGATTACAGGGCCGTCCAGCCGCCGTCGATGACAAGCTCCGCGCCGGTCATGAAACGGGATTCGTCGGAAGCCAGGAACAGCACGCCGTAAGCTACGTCTTCGGGATTGCCGAAGTAAGGAAGCTGCGTAAACGTTTTGTAATACGGTTCCGCTTCCCCGAACGTACCGGCCGTCATCGGCGTGACGATGATGCCGGGGTGCACGGAGTTTACCCGGACGCAGTCTTTCGCATATTCGACGGCCGCCGCTTTCGAAATCGAACGCAGCGCGCCTTTCGCGGCGGTGTAAGCGCTGGAACCGGCCATGCCGACAAGGCCGCCGATCGAGGAAATGTTGATGACGGAGCCGGAGCCGTTCTTTTTCATCTCAGGAATGGCATATTTCATGCCCAGCATGCAGCCGTTCAGGTTGATGTCCATCACTTGGTTCCATTTGTCCATGTCCAGGTTGGCGATGGTCATCGTCGAGGAAACGCCGGCATTGTTCACAAGAACGTCGACTTTCCCGAATTGTTTGACGGTTTCTTCGATGATGGTTTTCCACTCTTCTTCCGAAGCTACGTTATGCTTGAAGCTCAGGACTTCCCCGCCGCTTTGCTTGATTTCGTTCACGACTTCATGTAATGCCGTTTCGTTGATATCGGTTGCGACCACTTTGGCGCCTTCCCGGGCGAACAATTTCGCTTCCGCGGCCCCCATGCCGTTGCCTGCGCCCGTAATGACGGCGACTTTGCCTGCCAATCTTCCCATGTCCATCTTCCTCTCTATGTGGTACATCGTCATCCATGTAATCGATTACGATCCGATTATACACCTGTTCGTCTATTTTGTGAAGTATTTTACACTATGTCATTTAATTTGAACGATTCAGAACGCGTTGCTGCAACCAAAAAAAGAACCCCTATGAAAAGGAGTTCCCCCATTTTTAATCATGTTTTTCGAGCCAAACGTCCTTAAAATCGACCCAACCCAGCGGATTCAGGCTCATGCCGTGCACAAACGGATGCAAAAAGGCATTCAGGTGCCGATGATAAAGAAAAATCACCGAGGCTTCGTCACGCAAATACTGTTCGATTTCCCGGAACGTCATTCGTCTGTCTTCCCTGTTCTCCGCCCCCAAGGCGTCGTCGATCCGAGCTTTGATCCAAAGCAGGCGCTCTTCATCCAAGTACAGCCGCAATACGCTGGCCCCGTTCTCATAAGATTCGATTTCGCACACTTCGTCTTCGGCGAGGACGATGCTGGAGACGGTGCAGTCTGCATCCTCCCAGTCGCGGTGGCTCTGGATGTCGGCGCGGATTCCCCATTCCGACAACCGTTTTTGAATCCATGCCGCGTCATCCTTGTATTTGTCATACACCGCCAGCCGGATGGCCGCCCCGTCGTATCCGGATTCTTTTAACGCGGACTTCACGCGTTCCGGCCGAATCGGATCGATGACCCGGCCTCGGCTTTCGTCCGGCCGGTATCCGAAAGCAGGGATGGCACGCGGGCCTCCCAGCTCCGCAATCATCTCGCCGGGATGCAAAATCATCCGTACGGCCCGCCGGAAGGCTTCGGACTGCTGCGGACCTTCCCGGTTCACATTCCAGGACAACATCGTACAGCCCAGCCTTAAACCAGCACCCCGTCCATCCCCTTCGTCCTGCCTGTGCCGGTCCCAGGTATGCAAAACCGATGTAAAACCGATCGATTCCGGGTCGCAATCCGCAGGCATAATGACGATATCGACGCCGTCCAAATACGGGCGGCCTTGATAATAATGGGGATACGCGGCAAGCTCAATGCGATGCTTGGAATACGATACGACGCGGAACGGGCCTGTGCCGATCGGCAAACGCCAAAAGCCGCCCTCGTCCTGACCCGCAAAATGGGCAGGCAAAATGGATGCCCCGACCGAACACATGAACCTGTCGAAAATGCGGTTCGGTTTGCGCAGCCGGATCCGGACGACGCGCGGCCCCAGCGCCTCGATCGTTTCCGCCTCCCGGAGAAGCCACTTGTTTTCCGCATGGCTGCGCAGCCGCTCAAAGGAAAACAGCACGTCGACGGACGTCAGTTCCTGGCCGTGGTGAAAGCGGATGCCCTTGCGCAAATAAAAGGTCCATTCCGTCGCATCCCGATTGGCTTCCCAATGATGGGCCACCCCGGGCACGATCCGGCCCAGCTGTTCGTCAAAATTCAGCAGCCTGTCGAAAATTTGCCTCTGCAGGTGGGAATCAAAGGCGAAGGTGGCAAGCGCCGGATCCAGCGTCCGGGGCGGATAAAGGACGGGAAAGATCAGTGTGTCGGTCGTATGGGCGCCTTCGGCTTCCTCTTCTTTTTTGTAGCCGAAATGGCCGTTCAGCCAATCCAGAAACCTTTCTTTCGCTTGCGTTCCGTCCCCATAGGCGCCAAGCATGTCGAATGCCTGCCGATAATCGCCGCTTTTGGCCAGCCCGATGACCAGGTTCAGCAAAAATTGTTCTTTGCCTGCTTGAAACGTAATTTGCGAATAATTGCCCCTTCCCCGGCCGGGAAGCCAGTCAACCCATCCCTCGTCCACCAGCTTGCGCAAAATGAGCTTGGCGTTCCGTACGGTGCAATGCAAGGCTTTCGCCAATTCTTCCAGCGTCACATCAATCGGCACACCGCTTTGTTTTCCGTCCGAAAACCGGTTGTGAAGCCTTAAGTATTGTTCTTTAATTTGCATCGAACGTCCCTCCTGAAAGCAATCTCCGGCGTAAAAGGGGAAAACCATTTCCGAAAGTATACTCTTTTTTGCCCCTTTTGAACAGCGCATAATGAGAGCAACCCAATAGAAGTGGAGGAGAAGACATGCTCGAACATTATACGTTTCAAAAGCTGCTTGAATACGAACAGGCGGAACGCAACAATCCCATAACCATCCGGAGAGAACAAGAAAAACAAATGATCTGCGAGGCAGCCCAAACCAGGAAGGCCCATGACAAATGGTATGTCATGCCGCTAAGGTTGTTCCGCAAATCGCATCGGCGCCAAAAATACCGAACCTGAGCGAAACCCGGGTCCCGACTCCGTTTTATTAGGCTTATGGCAAAAAAGGCATCCTCATGATCGAATCATGAAGATGCCTTGGTCGGGGGCTACCGTTTCCCCTTTTAAGGGGCCTGTTTTTCCGCCGGTCCATCCGGCGAACGATAAACGTGGTCTCGAACCGACGTTTCTTTTTCATCTTTTGCAGGCAAGTTCGTCCGTCCGGATCGTAAAAACCATGCAAGCCCCGCCCTCCCCGCGGTTCGACGCGCGGATGCTGCCTCCGTGTTTCTCGACGATCACTTTTGCGGTGTATAAGCCAAGTCCCGTTTGCCCGTTGTACCCCCGATAAAACTTTTCGAACAAATGCGGAAGATCTTTTTCGGCAAAACCCGATCCATTGTCGCATATCTCGAATCGAAGGCCGGACGCGTTCCTTTCGATCCGAACGCCCAGCCAGCCGCCCTCCGCGGGCAAATACCGGAAGCTGTTGGCCACCAGGTTGTCCATGACTTGGCTGATGCGCTGCACGTCCATGAATACCGTCTCCCCGCCGCCGGGAGCAGAGTCCTCGTATTCGAAGCTGAACCGGATCTGCCGGGAACTGCACATGTAACCGATCTCCCGCTCCTTGTCCTGGATGAACTGCCGCAAAGCTACCTGCGCCCCGCGAAGCGGAAAGTATTCCAAATCCTTTTCGGAAGCGATCTGTATGTCTTGGATCAGGCGGTTGACCCTTTGAATGTTATCCTCGATGACTTTCAGATGGCCTTCGGCTTGGCTCCGGGGCATATCGGGCGTATCCGCCAGCAGTTCCACGTTGCCTTGGATGACCGTCATCGGCGTGCGGAAATCGTGGGCGATCGCGTCCATCATGTCCCTGCGTTCCTGCTCCAGCTTCCACTCCCTCAGCAAGGCGTCCTTAAGGGCGCTGCGCATGTTTTCAAACGATTCGGTCAGCATGCCCAGCTCATTGTCCGCCTGATAGCTGATCGTAAAGTCGAGATCCTGGTCGCGGATGCGTTTGGAGGCATCGATGAGATTATGCACGGGTCTGGCAATCCGTTTTCCGAGCCTCGCCGCAAACAGATACGTAAACAACGCGACGTATAAAAACGGCGAAACGACGAAGTACAGGACGATGGCGAGGTTGATCCAGTTGGAACCCGACGGGGCCGTGGTCGCTTCCAGCTTATAGCGGAATACCATGGCCCCTTTTAGGTCCCCTGCCGCCGACATGACGGGCACGCTCCGGACAAACATCCCGCCAAAAGCCGGCGTCGTCCCCGCGCTTTTGGTCGTATTCAGGTTCTCGATCAACGCTTGACTCGTTTGAAACTTGCGTTCCCGCATCGTTCCATAGAGCGGATTCCCGGAAAGGTCGACCGCCTGGTACTGGATTCCGTCGCCCGGAATCCGTTTTTCCAGCTCCGCTCGGCTTGTCGGGTCGAGGATCGCGTCCCCTTGCGATTTGACGTATGCCACGAGGGAAGGGATTTTGTTTTCATAGCTGTTCGCCGGGCGTATCCATTTGTTCGAAACGATCCAGCCCAAGCCGAAGACAAGCGTAATGGCCGTGCACGCCACGCTGAAAACCATGATCCACACGAAGGTGAGAATCAGCTGCCGCTTGATGGGCAGGCGTTCTACGAATCCGATCTTTCCCATTTGTAGCCGACCCCCCAAAGCGTGGAAATATAGCTGTTCAAAGGATCCCTTGAGCCCAGCTTGGCGCGGATCTTCTTGATGTGTTCCGTCACGGTGCTTGCGTCTCCGCTCGCTTCAAGCCCCCAAATCCGGTCATAAATTTGTTCCTTGGAAAAAACTTGCCCGGGATGCAGTGCCAATAGCTCGACGATATCGAACTCTTTGGCCGTCATTGGTACGACCGCATCGTTGACATGCACCTCCCGGCCTTTCAAATCGATGCGCAGCCGTCCGTACCGGAGCAGGGACCGCTCCGCGGAGCTTTCCCGCATTCTCCTGCTTCCGCGCAGATGGGCAGCCACTCGCGCTTTGAGCTCCCGAAGGCTGAACGGCTTCGTAATATAATCATCCCCGCCGATGGACAGCCCTTGAATCCGGTCCGCCTCCGTTTGCTTCGCGCTGACGAACAGGATCGGGCAGTCCACCTCGTCGCGGATCATCTGGCACAGCTCAAAACCGTTCATGCCCGGCATCATGACGTCAAGTATGATCAGATCGGGCTCCTGGCCGAGTTGATTCATCGCTTCGGTTCCATTTGAAGCGGTCAGCACCCGATACCCCTCCGCCGTCATGGCCTGCTCCATCAGCGACACGATTTGAGCTTCGTCGTCGACGATCAGTATTTTGTCCTGCATGTAAAATAAACTCCCTGCTTCCGGGCTATTTCACCCAGTTTCTTCGGTTCCACCACAACATTGTAACGGCAAAACCTAGAAATATACAAACCATTACCGGCAAAAGAAAGGCATGAACGTACCGGCCGGCCATCCATTGAAAAATGGTGCTCATCCCCATCAGCAAAAATCGGAGCGCATCCGAAACGTACAGGCCGCCCACAGCCACTCCGATCCAGCCGAGATAACAGATGATCGGGCTTGGAAGCAAGGTGCACAAGGCTGCGGTCACGCTTAACTGCGCGAGCAAAATCAGCATGAACAGCCCGTAGGATTCCAAGTTGTACAAGAATGCGCCGGCCGGGCCGTAAGCGCGGTCCGGGTTCAGGTACACGACGGAGTCCGCGCTTGGCTTGAGCAGATGCCCGGCACCTTCCCCAATGACAAAGGTTACCGCCACAAACAGCAGCAGGATGACGGCCAGATTGATCCATTTTGCCGCAAACAGCCGCAGGATCGAAATCGGGCGGATCAGCACCAGACGCAGCTGGCCCCCGTGATATTCCCCGTTAAAGCTGTCGATCATCAGGATCGGGCCGATAATCAGCACCAGAAAAAACGAGACTTCCTTCAGCAAAAAAAGCGAAAAATTTTGTGCGGTCAAAGGCACCGACGATACGTTATCGAACGCGCCGAACGACTGCACGCCCAAAAACAGGCAGTCGAGCAGCACGATCGCAACGAAGATCAGCAGACTGACGAAGGTTTTTTTCCGTTTCCATATCCGCTGCCAGTCGCTTTGCAAAAACTGCATCATGATCCATTTCCTCCTTATATAAAGCGATCCGATTTGGTAAAGATGAGGCGGGCTGCGGCCGTAAACACCGCGACATATCCCGCAAGTATAAGCACCATCCACAGTCCGGCATGCCATTCCCTTGCCGACGCGCTGCCGGATAACATGACCGCGATCCCGCTAAATTGGATTTCCGTCAGCGAAACGTATTTCAGCATCGCGGGCCAGCCGAACCCCGTGACGCGGTTGAACAGGTCATAAATGAGCGGAAACCCGAGGGAACAAAGCAAAAATCCCATGCCGAGGCCAATGGCCGCGGTCGACGAACGGGAGATGACGCCGATCGCGATAAATACGGATGCCGTCCCGACGATCGAGGCATAAGCCATTCCGTAATAGCTGAGCGTATAACCGATCATGTATCGGCTTGAAACGGCATGATCGTAATAAAACAACGTCTGCTGCGGCGAAGATTCGAAAAAGACGCATCCGGCGACGACCGCCGCAACCAAATAGACGACGAAAAACAAAGCCATCATGGACGCAAACGCCAGCCATTTGGCCCAAAAAATTTGCGAGCTGCCGTATGCCCGCAGCATGACGAGCCGCAGTTGGCCCGAACGGTATTCCTCCGTAAAGGAAAAAGTCAAAAGCACAAGCGCCACGACGTTAAACACGACGATCAGCTGCTCGATCATGGCCATGACCGGAAAATTTTCCGCCGTCGTATGCTCGGGACTTCCAAGCGGAACGGACGCGTTATGGCCGATGTAATATTTAGCCGTCAGGGCAATGATCAGCGGTATGGCGATCAGGAACAGCCATGTGATTTTGCGTTTCCATAACCGTTCCCACTCGCTGTGAAATAAAGCCATCATGTGGTCATCATCTCCACGAAATGGTCTTCCAGGCTGCGCGTTCCGGCCATCTCCAGCCACGCTTCCTGCGTGCCCTGCCATACGAGCCGTCCTTCCTTGATGATGACGAAGCGGTTGCAGATCCGCTGCAGTTCGTCAAGCAGATGGCTCGATACGAAAAAGGTGATCCCGTACGCCTGGTTCAGCTTCAAAATCAGGTTGCGAAGCTCGCGAATCCCCATCGGATCCAGCCCGTTGGCCGGTTCGTCCAAGATGATGAGCTTCGGATTTCCAAGCAGCGCTTGGGCAATGCCGAGACGCTGCTTCATGCCCAGGGAATAGGTTTTGACTTTATCGTGTCCGCGCCCGTCCAGCCCGACAGTAGCCAGGACCTCGTCGACGCGGGCCGCGCGTTTTTCTTTCGGGATGCCTGCATGCAGTTTCGCGAGGTTCAGCAAGTTGTCCCTTCCGGACATATATGGGAAAAAGATCGGCGATTCCACGATGGCTCCGACTTGGCCAAGGGCCTTCATCCGGTCCCGCTGCACATCGAAACCTTCGATGCGGATGGTGCCTTCGCCCGGTCTGACCAGTCCCGTAATCATGCGGATCAGCGTCGTTTTGCCGGCGCCGTTCGGGCCGACGAAGCCGCAAACATCCCCCTGCATGATTTCAAAGGACATGTCGCTTATAAGCGTCCGCCGTCCTGCTTTTTTGGTTACATGTTCGATTTCCAGTACTCTCATTTTTAATTCCCCTCCTGGGATTTATAGTAGAGGGCAATTCTAAAGAATTTATAACGTCCGCTAATTTCTTAGAAAATGTAGCCAATCAGCCTCGAATGTTTTATAATACACATAAATCATCCCATTTCATAAAACATAGTTTCATTGTATGAAACTTGAAAAGGAGGAGTTTCTGTTATGCCGATGGATTTTCATGATCCAAGAAACCAATCTTCTTATACGACCCGCGTTGCGGATGCCTCTTGGCTGGAGCTCATTGCCAAGCAAGTGGAACTGAAGGGAAAACGGGCGGCGGATATTGGCTGCGGCGGAGGAATCTACACGAAAGCACTGCTTGCCCTTGGAGCCGAGCATGTCATCGGCGTCGATTATTCGGCGGAAATGCTGCAGGGGGCGAAACAAAATGTAGGCGAAACGCATGAAGTGGAGTGGATTCAAGGTACTGCAACCGAGACGACGCTGCCTTCGGAGCATGTCGATGTCGTGCTGGAACGGGCGCTGATCCATCACTTGACCGATTTGCAGGGCTGTTTTCGCGAAGCGCATCGAATTTTGAAGGCAGGCGGCATGCTGATCGTGCAGGACCGGACGCCGGAAGACAGCGTATTGCCCGGATCGGATACCCACATCCGCGGATACATTTTCGAAAAATTCCCTAGGCTTATGGAAACGGAGAAATCCCGGAGGCATGATTCGGAAACGGTGACCGAAGCGCTCCGCGCGAGCGGTTTTTGCGACATTCGCGAGCTGAGATGGTGGGAGCCGAGGAAAGTGCATCCTGCCCCTGAGGCGTTGTTCGAGGATGTACGGCAGCGAACCGGGCGTTCGATTTTGCATGAACTTTCGGACGGGGAACTGGATGAGCTCATTGCCTATATGCAAAGCAAGATCCAAGGCTCCGGCCCGATTGCCGAAAAGGATCCTTGGACGATCTGGTTCGCGAAGCGCTAAGGCGTCATCGGCGGCTGCCCGGGTTCGGGCAGCTCGTCTTCGAACGGAAACAACAGCTTTTGATTTTCGCTCATATACATATTGTATTTCGTAATGACCTTCGACCTGGTGTCCACCATTTTCCAAAAGACTCCTCCGTAAGAACGGATCGACCGTCGTCTCTGATTCAAGAAGGCCTCTTTTCGTTTAAAGTTCAGTAAAAACGTTCTTGCCGCCCGGGCACATCCGCCGAAAGCTCCGGGAACACGCAAGATGCGCAAAGCGCCAAGGACGAAGGAGGAATCTGCCTTATGGATACCGATAAAAAACGTTATTATATTTCCGTCAGCCATCATTTGATTCAGGATGCCCCTTACGAATCCGCCGAATTCGAGGTGATGATGACCGAAGCAGAGAAGACCAAGCTGATGGATAAGCTGGAGGATCTGAACCGGGAAGACGAATATACGTTCAAGCGCGCGTTTATTCCCTATAAATCGGCCGACCATGACGACGCGCCGCAGGAATTTAACGATAAACTGATCGACGTGTACGCTTTCCTGTACGACATCGGGGACGAAAAGACGAAGCGCACGATCGAAGGCATGAAGATCCTCGGCAAAATGCGGCACACCGACTACGACCACGAAGGATACGAGGATTCTCCTCTCAATAAATAGGTTGAGGCCCTGTACGCCCCCCTGCTATCATAGGTTTATAGACTTTTAAACCGAATGGGAGCGAACAAATGGACCAAAAACGGAATTGGGCAGGCAATTACACGTACAGCGCTTCAAAGCTTCATATCCCTGAAACGATGGAACAGGTGGTTGAACTCGCGGCCGCAAGCCGCCGGATCAAAGTCGTCGGAACGCGGCATTCATTCAACGGAATCGCAGATAGCCCGGAAACCCAACTGTCGCTCGAAAAGCTGAACCGGGTCTTGGCGCTGGACCGCCAAAACCACCGGGTAACGGTCGAAGGCGGCATCCGCTATGGGGATCTATGCCGTTATCTGAACGAAGAAGGTTATGCGCTTCATAATTTGGCATCGCTTCCGCATATTACGGTCGCAGGGGCCTGCGCAACGGCAACGCATGGCTCCGGGGTGAACAGCCGCAATCTGGCCGCTGCGATCCATGCGGTGGAAATCGTCGGGGCGGACGGAGCCGTCATGCAATTCTCCCGGGATGCAGGGGACGAGATCAATGGAGCCGCCGTTGGTCTTGGCGGACTCGGAATCGTCACGAAAATGACGCTCGACGTCATCCCGGCGTTCGAGATGTGCCAGTACGTATACGAAAATCTCCCCTTGGAGAATTTGGAGCATCACTTTGACGAAATCGCCTCTGCCGCATACAGCGTCAGCCTGTTCACGGACTGGAAGTCGTCCTCCTTTAATCAGGTCTGGCTGAAGCATCGGACGATGGACGGCACCGCCTCCGCCATGGGGCCGACGTTTTTCGGCTCGGTTAGGGCAGCGGGAAATGTTCACCCCGTGGCAGGATTTTCAGCGGAAAACTGCAGCGAACAGCTGGGCGTCCCCGGACCTTGGTTCGAGCGGCTCCCCCATTTCCGGATGGAATTCACCCCAAGCGCCGGGGAGGAGCTGCAAAGCGAATATTTTGTGCCCCGCGCATTCGCCTACCAGGCTTTATGCGCGTTGGATGGGCTTCGGGAACAGGTCGCCCCTCTCCTTTATGTTTCCGAGGTTCGAACGATTGCAGAAGACGAATTGTGGATGAGCCCTTGTTACCTGCAGGATTCGGTCGCGATCCATTTCACCTGGAAGCCTGACTGGCAAGCCGTGCAGCGAGTGCTCCCGTTGATCGAAGAGCGGCTTGCTCCATACGGCGCGCGTCCGCATTGGGCCAAGCTCTTTACGATGCCGCCCGCCCGCTTGCGATCGCTTTACGAACGGCTGCCGGACTTCCGCAACCTTCTTCTTCGTTGCGACCCTGAAGGCAAGTTCCGAAACGATTTTTTGGATGCTTTTGTGCTGGGTGACTGATGAGAGAATAAATAATACGGAATAAAGCTGACTGACGGTTCGAAAAAGAGCCCGTTCTTATGGAACGGGCTCTTTTCGCAAGTCACGGCTGCAGTTTATGGTTTGAGCACGACTTTGATGCAGTTGTCCTCTTTGTTGTCGAAGATGTTGTAGGCATGCCCCGCTTCGGACATCGGAAGCCGGTGCGTAATTATGTCGGTGGCGTCCAGCTCCCCGGACTTGATCCATTGGAATATTTCCGGCATATAGTGGATGACGGGTGCCTGCCCCATTTTGACCGTAATGTTCCGTTCAAACAAGTGGCCGAACGGGAACAGGTTGTATTTCAGCCCGTAGACGCCGACGACCGAAATCGTTCCGCATTTGCGCACGATGTTGGCCGCCATGTCAAAAGCTCCAAGCGAGCCGCCCTGCAGCTTCAGCGCCGTTTCGACCTTCTCGAGCGGGGTGCGCTTCGCATCCAGGCCCACGCAGTCGATGACGACGTCGGCTCCGCCTTTGGTCAATTCGATCAGCTGCTTGTCCAGGTCGTTGACCGCCCCGAAGTTGTAGGCTTCAACATGGCTGTATGTTTTGGCATGCTCCAGCCTGTAATCCACTTGATCGACGGCGATGACGCGTTTGGCCCCTTTTTTCCAGGCAAATCTCTGCGCGAGCAGTCCAACCGGCCCGCATCCGAGCACCACGACGGTGTCCCCGGGTTTTACGCCGGCATGATCGACGCCCCAGTAGGCGGTCGGCAAAATATCGGACAAAAAGAGAATCTGTTCGTCCTCCAGCTCCGCGTCCTCGGGAACGACAAACGGAACGAAATTTCCGTAAGGCACCCGCATCAGTTCGGCTTGTCCGCCCGCGTAACCGCCATACGTATTCGAATAACCGAAATAACCGCCCGTATCCCTGGCATCGTTGGCATTGTCGCATTGGCTTTCCATCTGGTTTTGGCAGTAAAAGCATTGCCCGCAGGATACGTTAAACGGAATGATGACCCTGTCCCCTTTTTTGACGCGCGTCACTTCCGGTCCCACTTCTTCCACGATGCCCATCGGTTCATGGCCGATCACGTAGTTGTCATGCATGCCGGGAATCAATCCATGATAGATATGGAGGTCTGAACCGCATATCGCGGTCGTCGTTACCCGGACCAAAATATCGTCCTTTTTTTCAAGCCCGGGATCCCGGACATCCTTCACTTCCACCTTTTTTCGACCCTGATACGTTACGGCTTTCATGCGCATCCTCCATGGCTTGTTTTTCCCTAGTTTGCCCGGATGTTGGAACACCCATCCCTATGAACAATATCGCGTTCGGGAAAAGTAATATTGGATAGGGAAAAGCATTAAGTGACTAAGCTATGCTAAGCAATTGCAGCGGCAAGATGTTGTGTAATTGGACAGTAACACTAACAAGAGCAGGAGAAGCAATTCAACAGGGAAAAAACTCACACCGGTTAAGGGTACGTTCTTGTTAGAATACTATTAGAGTATACTAATATTAAAGATTTAATAGAAACTGCCCGGTTATTTACTTGGGCACTTTCCTCTTAGGAGAGATGCTGATGTGGTATAAGAGAGTTGAACACATTGAAAGAAAAAACTTGTCACACGAAATATATAATGCTGACTTTGCTATCAAGCCATTATCTGTGAATACATCGGCGCCATATCACTTAGAAGATAATAGTTTGCTCCAATGGATTGTTGCGCCATTCTTACAAGAAAAGCGCGGTATTTCTTTTGAGGTCCCTTTGTATTCACTTGAAATCTATCGTTTTATTATTGATCTGGTTGCACCACATTTTAATTCGATAGAAGGCATACATGAGAATAATGAGCTAACATCTATTAGATTAAGTGAGATGAAAAATGAATCGAGAATGGCATTTCAACAAGTTGTCACGCAAAATGATATCTTAAGTCCGGTAGTAAAAGACTTTTATCTACGTTCAGAATTAGATATTAGAAATCAAGTACTTGATTGCGAGGATATTGAAATAATTATTGATAACTTTCAAGCTATGAACAACGTAGAAAATAGGGAACTTGAAACTTTGATTTGGGAATATTTGAATAATATTATGTTGCTCAACGGTGGAAATATTATTTTGGCCCCACAAAATTGGCTGTTTAATGAAAATTTGATTGAATCACCAACATTGGAATACTTATCCAGATACGCTAAGAGGCTCTATCTTACTGTCAATAAATTTAATATGCACGTCAGAGCAATAGAAATGTTTATAGAATAGAAGAAAGAAACCAATTCCCCCATCATAAAATCACAAGAAATTACCAAATGACATTCATCTTCTAAGAGCCACACTCACTTTAGAAAGTGGAATTCATTGAAAAAACAAGCATTTTGTCACACCATTCCCGGAGTACTTCTTCGATTGCATAGACCCGAGAGGGCACTTGGTTTAAGTGTCAATCTCTCGGGCGATAGTTCGGGCAACGCTGAAGCCGGTTCGCATTTTAGCTTAAATGGCCGCCCATGGCAGCGGATTGCGGAACCGCGACCAGTCTAGGCGCATTTCCTCCGGCGTCAGCAGGCAGGTATCCAGCTGTTCCTCAATGGCCTTGCGGTCCATATCGATGCCGATCAGAACGATTTCGTTCAACCGGTCGCCCCAAACCGGGTCCCATTTGCTTTGCAGGCTCGGTTCGGCCGCCAGAATCTCCTGCCGCTCGGCTTCCGGCATGGCGGCCAGCCAATACCCCGCAGGGCCGAACTGGATCGAAGGACCCGCTTGGCTGAAGGTGGCGGCCACATCGTCCTTCACCGCCAGCCATACCAACCCTTTGGCACGAACCACTTCCGCCGGCCAGTCCGACAATGCCGCGGCGAGACGTTCCGGGTGGAAAGGGAGGCGCTTGCGATAAACGAACGAGCCGATGCCGTATTCCTCCGTTTCCGGCGTATGGTGATCTTTTTCCAGCTCCTGTATCCAGCCGGCGGACAGGCTCGCTTTTTCGAAGTCGAACAATCCCGTGTTCATGATTTCGGCGGGATTCACCCGCCCGCCCACGGTGCGTATGATTTTGGCCGTAGGCTGCAGCTTGCGCAGCAGTCCCTCGAGGCGGTTCAGCTCCTCTTCCTCCACCAAATCGCATTTGTTTAGCAGCAGCACGTCGCAGGTTTCGATTTGGTCGATCAGCAGGTCGACGACATCCCGATCGTCGTTGTCTCCCGAAGCCTCCGCCCGGTCAAGCAGCGATTCGCCCGAGGAAAAGTCCTTCCAGAACCGGTAGGCGTCCACCACGGTTACCATGCAGTCCAGCCGGGCGTGCTCCGCCAGGTTAATGCCGGACGCTTCATCCGCGTAGCTGAAGGTTTGGGCCACGGGGATAGGTTCCGAAATGCCTGTGGATTCGATCAAAATATAGTCGAACCGCCCTTCCTCCGCCAGCTTTTTAACCTCCTGCAGCAAATCGTCCCGCAGGGTGCAGCAGATGCAGCCGTTGGACATCTCGACGAGTTTTTCTTCGGTGCGCGACAGGCTCCCGCCCGACTGCACCAGCGCCGCGTCGACGTTGATTTCGCTCATGTCGTTGACGATGACGGCTACCTTCACGCCTTCGCGGTTGTTCAGGACATGGTTCAGCACGGTCGTTTTGCCTGCCCCCAGGTATCCGCTCAGCACGGTTACCGGTATGATTTTGTCAGCCATTTTCTCTTCTCCCCTCAAGATCCTATTCGTTTAACGCTTTTTTCAGCGCCTCCAGGTTGGCGCGCATGACGGAGATATAGTCCATGTTTTTCGCCTGTTCCTCCGCTGTCAATCCTTCAAGAGGGTTCAGGACGGCGGTTTTCGCCCCGAGCTCCTTGGCGATCGTATCGGCAACTTGGGAGGAGACAAGCGTCTCAAAAAATATCGTTTTGACCTGATGCTCTTTCGCGAACTTGACCACATCCGCCATGGCAGACGCCGACGGTTCCTGTTCCGGAGACAACCCGGCAATCGGCACCTGCGTTAAACCGTATGTCTTGGCCAAATATCCGAAAGCGGCATGCTGGGTAATGAAATCCTTCCGTTTTGCGTTTTGCAGCTCCTTCTTGTAATCCGCATCCAGCTGCTCCAGCTTCGCGACGTAAGCGTCCGCGTTTTTCGTGAATTGTTCCTTATGTTCCGGAGCCTTTTCGATCAGGGCCGCTTCGATGTTCCGGACTTCCTTGACGGCCAACTGCGGGGATAGCCATACATGCGGGTCCAATCCCCCGTGATCGTGATCGTGTTCATGCTCATGTTCGTGTGCATCCTCATGGGAATGCCCCGCTTTCGCATCATGGTCTTCCGCAGCATCGTGTTTGTCACCGGCCTCATGTGCCGAATGCGCAGCTTCCCCGTGCTCGTGCTCTCCCTCGGCGCCTTCGATCAGCTCCAGTCCCTTGCTTGCTTCGACGACGCTCAAATTTTTGTTGCCCGAACTGTTCAGGATTTGCTCGATCCATCCTTCCAGGCCGGAGCCGTTATACACAAGCACGTCCGCCTGCTCGATTTTCCCCATGTCCTGCGGCGTCGGATCCCAATCATGGGGCTCCACGTCCGGCGGGATGAGCAGGTTCACCTCCGCCAAATCCCCCGCTACCTGGCGGGCGAATTCATACATCGGATAAAAGCTCGCTTCGATCTTCAGCTTCTGCTTTTGCGCGGCGGGCTGCGCCCCGGCCGGTGCCGAAACCTCCTCTTTTTGGCCGCAGCCGGCCAAGGAAACGGCCAGTGCGGCAATCGTAAGCGCGGATACAAAAGGAATCCGTTTTTTCATTATTTTGAAGCTCCTTCCTTCAAAGTTTGATGGGTTTGCTGCCGTACAGGCATGCCGGCTTTGGCGATACGCCGTTTGGCGGTCCGTTTGACCACTCGTTTGACGCCGATGCCGACCAGCAGAATGGCAAGCAGAATCAGGGCAATGATCCCCCCGGGCGGGGTATTCGTGTAATAGGAAGCGGTCAGGCCGCTGAACACGCCGACCATGCCGGTGGCGACCGCAAGAATCGCGGCCGACGCGAAACCTCCTGCAAAACGGAGGGCAAAAGCCGAAGGCAATACGATCATGGAGGACACGAGCAGAACCCCGACGATCGGCATCGCAGCCGCAACGATCATGCCCGTGACCACCGCAAAAGCGAACGACAGCAGCTTGACGCGCACCCCGCTGACCGCGGCCGTATCTTCCTCGAAGGTTAGATTGTAAAGCGGTCTGCGCAGCAGTACGAAAAACAGCAGCCCGATCAGCGTCACGGCGGCGATGACGGCGAGCTGGGTCTCGCTGACCGCCACGATGGAGCCGAACAGGTAGGCGTTAAAGCTTTTGTTCAAGCTCGTCTTCAGGCTCATCAGCACCATCGCAAGCGCCAGCCCCGAGGTCATAATGATCGCCACGGGCACTTCGCTGTAGGAACGGTACGTCCGCCGCAGCTGCTCGATGACGATTCCTCCCAATATGGCGAACAGAAATCCGCATAACACCGGGCTGAGATGGAGCACGGAGCCAAGCGCGACCCCGGCCATCGAAACATGCGAGAGCGTATCCGACATCAGGGATTGCCTTCTGAGCACAAGATACACGCCAAGCACCGGCGCAATGAGCGAAATCAAACCGGCCGCCAAAAACGCCCGCTGCATAAATTCATATTGAAACATCGCTTTCTTCCTTCCCTTCCAGATAAATCACGCGGTCCAGGTAATCTTGGGCTTCGTCCAGCCCGTGGGTCACCATGATCACCGTCCTGCTTTCCTCTTTGACCTGCTGCCGCATCCACTCGTAAAAACGAGTGCGGCTCGCGGCATCCATTCCGGTGACGGGCTCATCCAAAACGAGCAGATCCGGCTGCTGCACGATCGCCCTGGCGATGCATGCCTTTTGCTTTTGCCCTCCGGACAACTCCCCGATTTTCCGGTTTCTCAGCTCCCACAAGCCGACCGCTTTTAGCGCCTCCTCCACGAGTTCATGCTGCTCCCGGCGAAAACGCCGGAACAAACCGAGCTCCGGGTAACATCCCGACCGGACCAATTCGATGACTTTGCTGGGAAACCCGGCATTAAAAGAAGAGGCCTGCTGAGGAACGTACGCCACCCGGCTCCGGCCGAGTTCCGCCGAAAACCTGACCGTGCCGCTCCATGGCTTCAGAAGGCCGAGCATCAGCTTTAACAGCGTCGTTTTGGCCGCCCCGTTCGGGCCGCTGACGGCAATGAATTCGCCGGCATGAATATCCCCGGATACATTCCGGATCACAGGTTCGTTTTCGTATCCAAACACGATATCGCGTAATGAGCAAAGGATCATATGTATCCTCCTTGACGGTATTAATAGTAATAATTACGATTTGAAAACAGGCAAAAAAAATATCCTCTGCTGTGTACGCACATATTAGGTACGAGTGAACCAGCTCATCTTCCCTTATTCGTAATTATTACGTTTAACATTAAAACATACATTTTTTGCTCTGGCAAGTTATTCGTAACAATTACTATTAAAAAATTTAGACTCTTGCTTATCCAGCGATCATCTGTTAAGATAACTGACGAACGTTCGTTAGTTGGAGGTGCACATGATTGAAAGCCGATGAAATTAAGGATGCCGCCCTGAAATTTTTCACGATACACGGCTATGAAGGAGCCTCCCTTTCCCAAATCGCCGAAGAAGTCGGTATGAAAAAACAGTCCCTTTACGCACACTTTAAAGGAAAAGACGATTTGTTCCTGCAGGTGCTGCGGGATGCGAAAGAGGCCGAGCGCGCTTCGAAGCTCGAATATATGAGCGGATTCGATAAGCATCAACCGGAGCGGGATCTTTACGGATTTTTGCGGCTGGTCATCGATTTGTTCCAGAAAAACGAGCAGTTGAAGTTTTGGCTGCGGACGTCCTTTTTCCCGCCGGCACATCTGGCCGATGCGATCGGACAGGAAGTCGTCGACATCGAAACCGAAATTCAGGGCGTACTCGAACGAAAATTCAAGGATTGGATCGATACGAAGGCCATATACGGCGAGTCGGCCAAAACGCCGACGCTTGCATTCCTCGGAATCGTCGATTCCATCATGCTGAGCCTGGTGTACGACAATGACGAACAGCGGCTGGAAGAAAAATTGGAAGCCTGCTGGACCGTATTTTGGCGAGGCATATCGCATCCATGATTTTTACGGAAAGAGTGTTGAGACATGAAAAAACCAATTAAAGAGCAAAAAGCGGTGCTGCTCATTCTGCTGAGCAACGTGTTCATTGCGTTTCTGGGGGTCGGCCTGATCATCCCCGTCATGCCGTCCTTTATGGATATGATGCATTTATCAGGCAAAACGATGGGGGCGCTCGTCGCGGTATTCGCGGTGTCCCAGCTGGTGATGTCGCCGTTTGCGGGCCGCTGGGTCGACCGCTACGGCCGGAAAAAAATCATCGTCATCGGCCTGTTCCTGTTTGGCGTGTCCGAGCTGATCTTCGGGGTGGGCACGAACGTATGGGTGCTTTATTTCGCAAGGGTGTTGGGAGGCTTCAGCGCCGCCTTTATCATGCCCAGCGCGACCGCATACGTGGCCGACATCACCAGCGTCGAGGAACGTCCAAAGGCCATGGGGTATATCTCCGCCGCGATCAGTACCGGCTTTATTATCGGCCCCGGCATCGGCGGCATCATCGCGGAATACGGGATTCGCGTTCCTTTCTTTTTTGCCGCGGTCATCGCCTTCCTGGCATGCGTAATTTCCATCTTTATTTTGAAGGAGCCGCTGACCAAGGAAGAACTCGCGGAAATCGCCGCGAACGCAAAGCAAACCAATTTTTTGGGCGATTTGAAAAAATCGCTTCAACCGCTCTACTTTATCGCGTTTATCATCGTATTTGTGCTTGCGTTCGGCCTGTCGGCCTACGAGACGGTGTTTAGCTTGGTTTCCGACCATAAATTCGGGTTCACGCCCAAAGATATTGCGGCCATTATTACGATCAGCTCCATCTTCGGGGTCGTCGTCCAAATATTTTTGTTCGGTAAAATGGTGGACTTTCTCGGCGAAAAAAGGCTCATTCAGTGGTGTCTGATCGTCGGCGCGGTGTTGGCGGTCGTATCCACCGTGATCTCCGGCTTTATGGCGGTCCTGGTAGTAACGAGCTTTATCTTCCTTGCGTTTGACCTGCTTCGCCCGGCCTTGACGACGTTTTTATCCAAAGCGGCCGGGAAAGACCAAGGGTTTGTCGCGGGGATGAACTCGACGTATACGAGCCTCGGCAATATCGCCGGTCCGGCGGTGGGCGGCATCTTGTTCGACGTCAACGTCAATTATCCTTACCTGTTCGCCGCCGTCGTCATTGTCATCGGCCTTGCCATTACCGTCATGTGGAAAGAAAAGCAATGGGGAGAAAACGAAACGACTGCATAACGAAAACGCCGTTGCCGGGGAGATCCGGTGCGGCGTTTTTTTTTCGGTTTGCCTTCAGAAATTCTTCAGATTTTCCTTTGCTTGTTCCCAAGAAAATTTTTTTAACATGGGAATATGCAAAAGCAAGGGAGAGAAATCCGATGATGAAGCATATCCAAGAAAAAATGCTGTTTCTGTACAAATTTTCGCAGGCGCCGAAACAAATCGGCAGCGTGACGCCGAGTTCGGCTTTTTTGGCCCGGAAAATGCTTGAGGCGGCCGACTGGCGGCAAACCCGGCATATAGCCGAGCTCGGCGCGGGAACCGGCGCGATTACCAAGTACATTGACGCTTATAACGTCAACCGGGCGAACGTGATGTTATTCGAAAAAGATGCGGTGCTCCGCGGCGGATTAACCAGGGATTTCCCCCGTTTTTCGTGTTACCCCGATGCCTGCCGGCTTCGGGAAGCGCTGCGGGCCGAGGGTGTCGATCGGCTGGATTGCATTTTGAGCGGCCTGCCGTTTTTTAATTTTCCGCAACGGCTTCGCGATCAGCTGATGGACGAAATCATGGGTTCGCTAAAACCCGGAGGTCTGTTCATCGCCTTCCAATATTCGCAGCAAATGAAAAAGCAGCTCGGCGCGTTGTTCGACATCGAGCATGTCCATTACGTCCCGTTGAATATTCCCCCGGCATTTGTGTACGTTTGCCGCAAGCGATATGATACGTATGAATAAGAAGCTTGCAGCCTATCTGCCGCTTGGATGGCTCCTTGCCATTCCCGTCTTGAACGTGTTTTACGGCTTGCTCAATCATGGCGGGGCCGATACGGCCCAATTGATCACCGAATGGGACCGGCGGATCCCTTTCATGCCCGTCTTCATTATCCCGTACCTGATCTGGTACCCTTACGTCTTTTTGATGTTTGTCGTGTTTTTCAAGAAGGACCGGCGGGTCTACTACCGCAGCTTAACGTTGACCTGCATCGGCCTCGCCGTCTGTTATGGCTGCTTTTATCTGTTCCAAACGACGCTGCTGCGGCCGGAAATCGGCGAAGGCGGCGTGCTGAATGCGCTTGTCGGCTTCGTTTACGCGACGGACGCGCCTTACAATTGCTTTCCGAGCATTCACGTCCTGACCAGCCATATCGTCCTGAAAGCGGCCTTCCAGTGCAATCCGGGCAAGCGCTTAAAAACAGCCGCATTCGTCGTCTCCTGGATGATCATCGCCTCTACGCTGCTCGTCAAACAGCATGTCTTGGCGGACGCGGCGGGTGGCATCCTGTTGTCCGAACTGCTTTATTACGGGATCGGCAGGAACCTATTCAAGGATGAAAAAAAGGAGCGCGCAGCCTATGAATGCTGATACGCTGCTTTCCTTCATCGGGCATTTTGGTTATGCCGCGCTGTTTTTTGCCTTGTGGCTTGGCATCGTCGGCATGCCGGTTCCCGACGAAGTGATCGTCATGACCGGAGGGGCTTTGACCGCAAACGGTTTTCTTCATGTGCTCCCCGCCTTCATGCTCACCTATCTGGGAGTCGTCTCCGGGTTATCGTTAGGTTATGTGCTCGGCCGATTATTCGGGAATACGGTGCTCGAGCGGCTTGGCCGGAAGAAAAACATAAAAAAATACGCCGACTTTTCTGAGGCGCTGGTGCGCAAGTACGGCAGCTTCGCGTTATGCATAAGCTATTTTTTTCCGGTCGTGCGCCACGTCATGCCGTACGTCGTCGGGCTGCACCGTATGCCGTTCCGGACATACGCGCTGTTCTCTTTTGCGACGGGCGGGATATGGACGGCGATATTTTTCGCCGCAGGACGTTTCGTAGGAGATCACGCGCAGGCGGTCGGCGAGCTGGTTTACCGATACGGTTTGCTGCTGGCCGGCGTCTCGGTTGCCGCAGTTGCCATTGCGGCGGTCGTTCGTCATCTATTCAAAACCAAACCATTCGAAAGGAGATCGTTCGCTTTGAACCATACCGTGCTGGTCGTCGATGACGACCCGGAAATTCGCGACGTGGTGCATATTTTTCTGCGCAACGAAGGGCTTCGCGTGTTCGAAGCCGAAGACGGCCTTAAGGCTTTGGAGCTGCTCAAAAACGAGGCGGTGGATTTGATTATTTTGGACGTGATGATGCCCCATATGGACGGGATCAAGGCATGCCTCAAAATCCGCGAAACGATGAATATTCCGATCATCATGCTTTCCGCCAAAGGCGAAGACATCGATAAAATTACGGGGCTGACGACGGGAGCTGACGATTATGTCTCCAAACCGTTTAACCCGCTTGAGCTGGTGGCCCGGGTGAAGGCTCAGCTGCGCAGAATCAAGCTGGCAAGCGACGGCGGCAACCAGTCCCAATCCGGCGGTGCGATCATCGAAATCAACGACCTGATCATCGATAAAAGCCGCCATGTCGTGACGGTCCGCGGCAAGCAGGTCTCGCTGACCCCGATCGAATTTTCGATCCTGGAACTGATGGCCAGCCACCGCGGGCATGTTTTCAACGTGGAAAAAATCTACCGAGGCGTCTGGAAAGAAGACAAGTTTTTATCCGACAACACGATCATGGTCCATATCCGGAACATCCGCGAAAAAATCGAGGACAATCCGCGGGAACCCCGGTATATTAAAACGGTCTGGGGAGTGGGATATAAAGTTGAGTAAAGAGTTTCTTTCGTTCCTGGCCTCCTTTCTGACCGGAAAAAAGAACATCCGGGTCCGCATGTTTTGGGCCGCTGTCCTGAGCTTTATCCTGATGATTGCCTTCTCATGGATCCTGGCTTATTTTACGATCAATTGGGGGGATCTGGGGCCGGTCGGGAATTTTGCTTTTTTGGTCGTGACGTTTTTGTTTTTCTTTTTTATGCTGACGCGGCCGATCGTGCGGTATTTGCGGACATTGGCCGACGGCCTCATGACGATTGCGGGCGGAAATCTCGACTACCGGCTCCCCGCGTCCAGCGAAGACGAGCTGGGGGAGGTCGCCAAAAGCATCAATTTCATGGCGGAACAGCTGCAGGAAAAAATGGACCTGGAGCGGCGGAGCGAGCAGTCCAAAATGGAGCTGATCACGGGCGTCTCCCATGATTTGCGGACGCCGCTGACCAGCATCATCGGTTATTTGAACCTGCTGAAAAATGACGATTATACGAATCTCGAGGAACATAAACGCTATATCGACAATGCGTACAACAAATCCCAGCAGCTGAAACAGCTGATCGACGATTTGTTCGAATACACGCGGTTAACGAGCGGCGCGGCAAACCTGAGCTTAACCAAGATGGACATGGCCGCATTGCTCGAGCAAATCATGAACGAATTCGAACCCATTGCGCAGGAAAATGCGCTTTCGGTGCGTTTGGTCCGGGACCCGGGGCCGATGTACGCGTCCATCGATACGGAAAAAATGGTCCGCGCCATCGACAACCTGTTAATGAACGCGCTCAAGTTTTCGTTTAAGCCCGGCGATATCACGGTGCGGCTTTTGGAAAACTTCGGCGACATTTATTTCGCCGTCGAAAACGTCGGCAAGCCGATCGCAAAAGAGCAGGAAAAGCTGTTGTTCGAACGGTTCTACAAGGCAGACCCGTCCCGCAGCGAATATCGCGCCTCCCCCGGCGCCGGCCTCGGGCTGTCCATCGCCAAAAACATCGCCGAACTGCACGGCGGTCGCATCGGCCTTAATCATAACAACGGGCACTTCACTTTTTTCATCGAGCTTCCCCGATGGTCCGAGTAGAAGTGCCCGCGTGCAGGCTTTATGCGCAGGTTAAACAAAGCTCAAGGACGGTGCTTCCCTATGCCGATTTTAACGGTTCGGCGGCCCGTTTGTCTTTCGTCTTCCATTTGAACCGGTCGGCGTTCAAAAACACGATCAATCCGAAGATGGCCAGCATGCCGCCGATGACCTGGAACCAGGTCATTTGTTCGCCGAGCAGCAAAAACGCAAGCAGGCTGGACCCGACCGGCTCGCCCAGGATGCTCATGGAAATGGTCGTCGCCGAAACGTACTGAAGCAGCCAGTTGAACAGCAAATGGCCGAATACGGTCGGCACGACGGCCAGCAGCGCGAACATCGCCCAATCCTGTCCGGGATAGTCCGTAAAAGAGATGCCGCACGCGGCGTTGTACACGGCAAACACGACCGTCGCGGACAAAAACACGACAAAGCTGTATACATAAGAGGAAACTTGCTGCACCACTTTTTGGCCGATCAGCATATGCACCGACACCGCAAGCGTGCCGAACATCGACAGCAAATCGCCGAGCAGATTGTCGCGGGAGACGCCGATGTCCCCCCAGCCGATCAGCACCGCCCCAACGATCGCCACGCCCATGCCGGCCATGGCGACCCGCGACGTCCGTTCCTTATAGATAAAAAAAGCGCCGATGACGATAAAAACCGGTTCCAAGGCCAAAATAATGGTCGAGCTGGATACCGTCGTCAGCTTGAGCGAACCCATCCACAGCAAAAAATGCAGCGCCAGAAAAAAACCCGAAGCAAACAGCATGAAGAGCTTTTTTCGGGTCAATGACTTCAGCTCCGCCAGGTGGGGGCGGATGAACGGGAGCATCAGCAGCGCGGTCATCAGCAGCCGGTACATGCCCTGGATCGATGCGGGAGCCGACGACCATTTGACGAAAATTGAAGAAAACGAAACGGCGATGATGCCGATAACCAAAGGGATTGCGGTTGGAATGGGTGCGTTTTTTTTCATGATGTTTCCTTTCCCGTAACGGTGATCACAACAATCCATTGTATCACGGCCGTGCGAAAGCGGCTATCCCGACATTTTTCCCTTCCACTTAGCCAAATTGTTTTACCAGTACGGATATCAATCCGACCACGATAAATAACGAGCCGCCGAATATCCCGGCTTCCCCTTGATAACGGATCTCGTGCGGCTTGCTTTCGGTTTTGGGCGTACGCCTCAAGAAACGAAAGAGCCCGGAGTCCGGTTTTTTGGCGTCGTACAGCCCCAGCAAAATCATGATGATGCCGATCAAAATCATAACCATGCCTTCATCTCCTATCTCTTTTTCTTGAATCGGGTAACCGTAGCGTTCATTCCCAAGATATTACGGCAAAACTTTCCAGGTTAGTCCTCCGTCCTTCGTTTCCGCCATCCCTCCGTCATAACGAAGCCAACCGTGTTTCACGTCCGCAAACCAAACGCTTTTCGCCCCGCTGATCCCGGACGCCGCAGGAATAGGACGGTCCGTCCATACCTTTCCGCCATCCGACGTCGTTAACAAATGCACCGCATCTCCATCGGAGCGGAAATCCTCAAAAACCACCACACCGTGAAGGGAATCGGAAAAGCCGATCGCTTCCGGATACCAGCCCGACGGCAGAGCAAGCACTTTTTGCTCCGGCTGTTCTCCCGTCAAACGCAACAATGCGGGGCCGCGTTGCCGATCCCCTTCCTGAACGGCCCATCCCTCCGCGGTGGAGAAAAAATGCATCGGCGTTCCCAAACCGCTGCCGACGCCGACGCTCGATGGTTGCCAGCTGGCTCCGCCGTCCGACGTGCGCCAAATAGGGTTTCCCGAGCCCTTGAAAGTAATAACGCCCTGCTTTTGGTCATAAAAACGGAAGAACGAAGGTTCGGATATGCCGCTCAGATCGCGAAGCGAATCCGTCGATACCTTCGCCCAATGCTTCCCGCCGTCCGACGTTTTCAGCAGCGTGCGATGGGGCTCATGCTCGCCGTAGGCAATGACGTACCCGTCCATCCGATTGATGAAGCTTGCTTTTTCAAGCCGCAAGTACCCGTCGATCCGGCCTTGCACGTTCCAGCTTGTTCCGCCGTCCACGGTTTGCAGTACCGCGTTGTTGTCCAGCAGCGTGCCTACGGCATAGCCATGGGAAGCGTCGACCATGGAGACGTCGCCGGTCGGCCGCACCGCCGGATAAACTTGCTTCCATGTCATCCCGCCGTCCGAGGAATGAAGCAGGAAGCCCGATTCATTGATGCCGTCCGCGGCAGCCCATATGTCCTTCGCGCTTACCATTTGCACCTGATTGACGGCTACGGCGCGATTCGGGGCCACGCTCGCAAAGCTTTTGCCCCCGTCATGAGTGATCCAAATCCCGCCTTCGATCGGACCGGCGCCCGGATGAAGGGACATCACTCCCGTGTGGGCATCCGCAAGCCGAATATCGGTTGGCGTCGGGCGTCCCGTGCGCTGTGTGCTCATTTTCGCCCAATGTTTGCCTCCGTCCGTCGTCCGGTACAGCTCTCCGCTCAGCATGCCTTCTTCGTCGGTCAGCAGCCAGCCGGTGCGTTCGTCCTTAAAATCGATGCCCAAGCTCAACAGCGGCGAATGTTCCCCTGCAAGCTCCAGCTGCTTCCGCCAGGTTCGGGCGCCGTCCGTCGTTTTCATAACGGCAAGCTTTCCCGTATCCGCGCCAACCGTCCCCGCCACGTAACCGGTCCGCTCGCTTGGAAAGCTCATATAAAGCGGAATGAAATGGTTGACGCCGAACGAAACCTGATCGAAACGAACGCCGCCGTCGCGGGTCACGTACAGACGGCCGTTGGCAAGCATCATCCCGTTTTTCGGGTTGTCGAAGGACAATCTGCGCATATTCGTAAACACATGGCTGTTGTCTTCCTGCGAGGCGGCCTTCCATAATGTCGTCCAGGTGTCCCCTCCGTTTTTCGTCCGGATCAGCCGGATGGTTTTGCACACGGTTGTGCCCTTGGCGCTGCATCCTTCCTGAATAAGGCTCCAGCCGTTTTGCCCATCCGAGAAATCAAGCCCCAAAACAAGCTCGCCCGGCAAAGGTTTCTCCTTCCAATGCGCGCCGCCGTCGGTGGTGGAAATGAGCGACAGCGATTCCGCATATGCCTGCTTGACGGCAAAACCGGTATCGCCGTTGACGAAATCGACCACCGGAAGCTCAAACGTGCTTGAACGGTTGATCATTTTCACGGGATCTCCCTTTTGCAGGACGGCTGTGCCATCTGAACCTATTTTTGAAGCTTTTGTCTCAGGCACGGCATGGCTGTCCGCTGCCGCCGCTTTTGCCGGCAAAACCGTTCCCTCGTTGCCGGATGCGGCCATGATGCCGGAACCGGTGCGTATACAGCCTGACATCAACATCGCTGAAATAAGCAAGGCGGAGCCCGTTTGGGCAAGCCGCGTCATTTTTCTCATGATAAACCTCCTTAACGCCCCGTTGGATAAAAATGCCTCCTCCATTATAAAGTCGTCCGGGAGACAAGATGTTAAGGTTTCGTTGCAATCCGGAGTCAATTTGTTCTTTTTTGTCCAACATGAGGATTTACAAACACTGCAAAAAAGAGGCAATGAAGCATTCATTACAAAAAAACCGCCACCACAGAACGTGGTGACGTTTTTGTACGATATAAAGCCTAGGCGGATCGAACCCCCGGCCTCATCGCTTCAAGGGGAACGTCCTTTCAAGCAAGAACTTCCCTCGCTGCTTCTATGAACGATAACATGACGGGCGAAAGCCATTTGTCTTTATGCCATGACATCTGTGTATATACGTGAAGATCCGGAATTTGCCATGGAAGGGCAACCAGTTCGCCCCGTTCAACTTCGGTTTTCACTACGATTTCAGGAAGAAAGGCAATGCCGATTCCCGAAATGGCGCATTGTTTAATGGCCTCCGCACTTTGAAACTCCAAATACGTGATACTATCCATGCCCTCTTTCTCAAATGACCGGTCAAACATGGTTCGATAGGGACAACCCTTTTCATTCGTCAGGAACACTTCCCCGTGAAAATCATCCAGCTGCAGCACCGTTCGTTGGGCAAGCGGGTGGTCCGGAGCGGCGAAAAGGCGGAAAGTTTCTTCCAGTAAAGGCTCCACTGCAAGTCCGTTCGAGCGAATGGGCTCATCCAGCATAAAGACGACATCCGCGGCTCCCTCAAAAAGCGATTGCTTGAGCTCCAGATTGGGAACGGAGCGGAAGATCAGGCGAACTCCCGGATGCTGCGCTCGAAATCGTTGAAAAACAGCCGGCAAACGATAGACGCAAATCACCTCGTTCGCGCTGATCGTTAGGGTGCCGCTTAGCACTTCGTTGTCGTGAACGGCGCTGCGGGCTTCGTCCAATTTTTCCAGAACGCTTTGAATCTGGGTTAAAAAGCGTTTCCCTGCATGCGTGAGAACAAGCTGCTTCCCCAAACGGTCAAAAAGACGCACACCAAGCTCATCCTCCAATGCTTTGATTTGCATCGTGACGTTGGAGGGGACGTAGTTCAGCGCTTCCGCAGCCCGACTGAAATTTAAAGTGGATGCAACCGTACGGAACGTAACCAGTTGGCGCAATTCCATCATACGATCCCCCTTCAACTTTCAATTTTATTGAATATTAATATGAAAATCATTCACTTTTACTGAGAGTATCACAGATCTATACTAACAACAAGAAATACATTCTTAAGGCATGGTTCATTTTGAAGGGAGAGGCTGTACGATGGATTATGAGATTTTTGATTTGGGCGACGTAACCTTGCAATCGGGAGTGACATTGCCGGGCGCTTTTCTGGCTTATAAGACTTATGGAACATTGAATGAAAAAAAGGATAATGTCATCGTCTATCCAACCGCTTTTGGCGACACGCATGTTCAGAATGAATGGTTGATCGGAAACGGCCTGGCTCTGGATCCGCAAAAGTATTTCATCATCGTTCCAAATCTGCTGGGCAACGGATTGTCTTCGTCTCCCAGCAACATGCCTTCGCCATTCGATCGGGCGAATTTTCCGCAGGTAACGATCTATGACAACGTTCAATTCCAGCATCGGCTGGTGACCGAAAAATTCGGCATTCAAAAGATCGCTCTCGTCGTCGGATGGTCCATGGGAGGCATTCAAGCATTCCAATGGGGAGCCAGTTATCCCGACATGGTGGAACGAATTGCGCCTTTCGCCGGCGTTGCCAAGACCTGGCCCCAAACCTACGTGGTCCTGGAAGGAATGAGAGCTCCGCTCATGGCTGCAGTCGGCTTCGATTCCAGCAAGCTCAACCGGTTGACCTCAGCAGACATGCGCGCCGTTGGCCGTGTTTATGCGGGATGGGGCGTATCGTCAGCATTTTACAGAGAGGAACTTTATCGTGAGATGGGATTTGACTCCTTGGCGGATTTTATGGTCGGCGTCTGGGAGGACAGCTTTATGCAGATGGATCCGCACAATGTGCTGGCCATGTTATGGACGGGCCAACATGCAGATATTAGTGCAAACCCCACTTATAACGGAGATTTCGATAAGGCGCTGGGAAGCATTAAAGCACTTGCCTGCGTCATGCCGGGAAGCACGGACCTCTTCTGCCCGGCGGACGATAACGAATACGAGGCAAAGCGTATACCGAATGCCGAATTTAAACCGATCGAGTCGGTTTGGGGCCATTTTGCCGGCCGCGGAATCAATCGTAGCGACAATCAGTTTATTGATGACAACCTAAAGCGCTTGTTGGCGCTTCGTACGAACGGATAAATCATCTTAGCATTGGGGTGTCCTGTCTTAATTTGATAGGAAGCTGTTGAATCCTTCACCATAAAGAAATTGAAATAGGATTTATACCCTTCGGACTGCGAGAAACCCTGCCTTTTAAAGAGGAACAGGGTTTCTTTTTATTCCTGGGAGTCACAAAATTCGGGACGTGCAGGGATTACACGTCCATGTTCAACTCGTCTATAAGTTGGAATCCGGCATTATGTGTAAGTGATTAGCTTGGGCTTGCCGCTGCCGCTCCCTTAGGCTCCGATGTCGATGCTCTAATTTAATGCTTCATGCCGTCTTTCCCGGGAACGTATTTCCCGTAGTCGGGCACGGCGACCTCGTCGAAATGGGCAACAAGCGCCTGAAGCCCGTCCGCCAGCTCGTCTCCGGAAACCGCCCTGCCATGCCCCGTGACCGCGCAGTTTGGCTTCAGGGCTTGCAAGGTTTGTACCGATGTTTTGGCCGCAGCCCAATCGGTCGTAAAATAACGCGGCGGCCCGCTGATCTCCATCTTCTGCGTTAATACGCTATACAGCCGATCCTGACGTACCGTTACGAATGCGTCGCCCGCGATCAAGAGCCGGTCCCGTTCACGAAAAAACGACACATGTCCCGGGGCATGCCCCGGCGTATGCAGCCAGCGGAATTCGTTCAGCCCGGGAACCGTGCCGTCGTCTGGAAGTGGGCGAACCCAGGAGCCCAGGTTCAGCGGCTCGTTCGGAAAAGCGAAAGACATTTTCGCCAGCAGTCCGCCTTCCACCGACCAATCCGGTTCGGGGTAACTTCGTTCTCCCGTAAGGAAAGGCAGCTCCTCCGAATGGGCATAGACCGGAACCTGCCATTCCCGGACCAAATCCACGAGGCCGCCGACATGATCAAAATGCGCATGGGTCAGCAGGATGGCCTCCGGCCGGGAATGCGGGCCAAAGCGCTGCCGGGTCATTTCCAAAATGTCGCCCGCCGATTCCGGCATTCCCGCATCGATCAAGACGAACGAGTCCTTCCCAGGCGTGCCAACCGCCACTAGATTTACGATTTGGCTCGTATAAGCATATACGTCGTCCCTGATTTCAACGCCTTTGCCGCTGGCAACCGAAAATGCGGGTATGTAATGGTAATCTTCGCCGCCATGAATGTGCTCATTGTTGGTGGTATCCATCGTTCAGACCTCTTTTCATCATTATGCCTGTCTTATGGATATCTTGTGAAAAACGGGAAAGTTTATTCTTGGGCGGCGGACGCCCTTCTTTTTTGCGACGCGGATCTCCAATGAAAGAGCGCCGCGGCCCCGGAAACGGCACAGATCAGCAGGCCTACGGAGAGGAAAAGCGCCGGCAAGCCGAAGGCGGACGCGCAGTAAGCTCCGTACATCACGCCAACGGGCGTGGCCGCCCGCTGAAGCAGCGACTTCATGGAGAGGACCTGTCCTAAAAGCGACGAAGGGACCGTACGGTAATAAAGGGTGCTGCTGTACACGTTCCAAAAGGGCATGGCTGCACCGGCCGCCGTTTCGATGCAGATCGCCGCTGCGATATTCGTCGTCATGCCAAGCAGGATATAGGTCATGCCGCCGGCAAACAGCGCAGCGCTCATGACGGCAAACATATAGGCTCCCGGCTCGCGCAGCCGGCCAACCAGAACGGTTCCGCATACGTATCCAAGCGGGAATGCGGCGGAGAACCATCCGTATTCCAGCGGTCCGCCGCGCAGCATTTCCGTCACGTACGGCAAATACATCGCTTGCGTCGCAAATACGCCGAAACTCGTCACCGAAACGAGGAACGCAAGGGAATAAAGCACGGTATTCGACCGGTATACCCGGATTCCCTGCACGAAGCTGTTTTTCCAGGAATGGCGCTCTTCGGCTGAATGAGCTTCCTCCCCGATCCGTACCGTGGAAACCCATGATGCCAAAAACAAAAACGCAAGCAGCGGCAGCAACGTTTCAGTTGAAACGACGCCCGTCAAGAACCCGGCTGCCGGCAGTGCCGCAATTCTTGCCAGCTGTCCCAAGCCGGACACGGCCGCATTGACGCGAACCAGCTTGTCCGCCTTGGCCAGCTTCGGCACGATCGCTCCCGCGGCGGCGTCGTAAACCTGCAGGGAGCCGATGAACGATCCGGCCATGATGATCCACGCTTCCTTTTGGCCCGCCGTCCACATCACCCACACCCATATGTAAGCGGCTCCGCGGATCGTTTCGGATATCCTCATGACGGTCACGCGCCTCCACCGGTCGATCAAAGGGCCTGCAAGCCACTGCACCAGCCATTGTCCGGACAAGCTGAGCAGCCATAACCCGCCCATCGCCGCTTTCGAGCCGGTCCATTCATACAGCATCCAGGATAAAACAAACGTGCCCGCCGTTGCCGCAAAAGCCGAGCGCATCTGATCCACGCACAACCAGACGAGGCTGCGGTTCCATGTGTCGCCCACCGGATCATTTCCCCTTCAATTGGAAATTTCACTCCTTCAATCCCAAAAAATCGAGCAGCTCGCCTGCATGATGGTTCAGCGAGTCCCGGTTCCAAGCATAGCTGCCTCCGTGAACGCGAACCAATCCCGCGCTGCGAAGTATCGCCAAATGATGATGGGCGTTGGTTTTGCCGATTCCCAGCAGGTCGGTAAGCTCCTTAAGGGACCGGTCCTGCTCCGAAATCAGCTTCAAGGCCCGCAGCCGCTTTTCGTCTCCCAGCGCCTTATATAACTGGACCAGCCGGCCCGGAGGCTCGTAAGGATCGGCCTGGTCCGCCATGCTCGATTCGCTGACGGGGTAATAATAAATTTGCGTACCTTCCATGTTTGCTTCGATCGTCCATGGCCGATAGATGACGTGCGGAATCAGCAGCACCCTCGTGACGCCCGCTTCCGGCTTGTATTCGACCCCGGCGGCCCGGAGCACGACTTCTTCCGGCGAACAGCTTGCGAGCCATGCTTTTTTCTCGGCCAAGTCCCGTTCCAATATCGCCTTGCTTTCCGCGGCGTCCCTGCCTCCGATTTCTTTCTCCCACAACCGGAGCAAGTTCGTGAGATGGCGCTTTAGTCCGCCCGCTCCGTACCTGCCGACCGCATGAATCATGTCCGGAAAAAACGCATGGTCCTTGCATGCCCCGATCAACGCTTTTGCAGCTTCCTCGCTTCCGCGGGCCGCTTGCCGCCGAACCTCGTTCCATTCGGGCTCCAAATAGGGAAGCACGATAAAGTTAAAATCTTCATCCTTCAGGGACCGTACTTCGCCGTCAAAGCGCTCGGCCGAATCGAACGCAACCGCATGCAGCAGCTGAAGCAGCATTTTCCAGGTTTGATGTTTTTGGCAAAAATCAAGCTCCCGCCGAAGTTCGGCCGATGCCTCTGCCCGCAGCTGCCGCCAAAACGCCGCAGGTTTCTCCATCGTCCCATGAAGCTTGGGGTATGTGATCGCCGCGATGCCCAGCGCATACTCAAAGAGCAGCGAAGCAGCCAGCTCCACCTCGTAGGTATTCCGTTTAAATGACGCATCAAAGATATGCATGCAGCAGCTCTCCTCTGATCTGGATTTCCACCTGACTTGAATTAACACCATTCTATATTTTTAGGATATTATATTCAATATATTTTTAACGGAAATACAAAAAAATTGTCCATTCACCAGTCGGCAACGCAAAAAACCATGGAGCGCCCGCGGTAATAACCGCATGCGTCCATGGTTTTAAGCGATGAGCGATTTTCGTCTTTTGACGTGCCGCGACGGATATTGTCGCGGGAGCGCCGGCGACCGGAGTCGAAATGATCGGAACTAGGCCGCCTCTGATCGAATCCTGCGCTCGCCCGGGAAATGTACGCTTAATCCTTTTTGTTATACTCGAACGTCATCTTCACGGGTTCCTGCATCCCTTCCATCAAAAGATAAGCATCGCACGTTCCCTTCAAATTGCCGGTAAGTTTGATCGCAAACTCAAAACTTCCCGATGCCGTGCTGGTGGTCTCTCCCTCATAGCGAACCTTCCCTTTGGAGTCGACCACTTTCAATTGGATTTTGGACCGGCTGCCGTTCATGACGAGGCCGTCGATCGTCAATTTCTTTGCGGCCGGATCCACCACGGCTCTGGCGCCGTCGATTGGAGGGGCCGCCTCGCTGCCTCCCGCAAGGTTGTATACGCCGAACTCGTAGAAGGAGTACCCGTAATCCGTATTCCTTTCAAGGCCTTGGAACTTGACGTATCTTGCTTTGACGGGATCGAAGCGGACGGTCTCCTTGCCGTCATGCGCCGTGATGACGCCGCCGTTCTCCTTGACTGCGCTGGTCCAGTTCTGTTTGTCGTCACTGACTAAGATCTTGTAGGTTTTGGCGCGGGCGAATTCCCAATCGATTCGCACGGTATCGAACGCTTTGGCTTCGCCAAGGTCGATCTGGAGCCAGCTGTCATTGACGTAATTGCTGGCCCAACGTGTAGATGGGAAGCCGTCCACCGCATTTTCCGGGGCAAGCTTCGCACTTGAGCCTTCGACGGAAGAAGCCGTTGCCGGTTTGCCGGCGGCCAAATTCCCGACAAGGTTGTACACCTCTTCCTTCAGCGCGGTGTACGCCGTATCGGAAACGGCGCGTTCCGCAGCCAATTGATCCAGCCGTGCGTTGAAGCCTCTGACGTATGTTTCGAACCGGGCCGTATCCGTCCCTTCATACCGCTTCATCAGATCCGCGTAATTGAGCAGCGACCGCGGACCTTCTTCGGTCGTAAACTGTTTCTGCTCCGCGAACCGGTTCACATGCGTTTTCATCGTATCGGCATCCGCCGCCGCGTTGATGATGTAAGTCGTCGTCTTGGATTTGGCCGCGGCTACGGTAACGTCCAGCCGATGTTTGCCCGGTTTGCCCGTCAAGTCGATCGGCGTTCCCGAAGCGTATGGCTTGCCGTCGAACAGAGCCGTTACATTCGCCAATCCGCTGCCGTCATCGTCCTTGACTTCCCAGGTCAATTGGATCGTTTCCGTATCCGGTACGACCGTCTCACCGTTTAACGTCTGCCCGTTGACGAATACGTTTGCCTCCGGCGGCGGGCTGTTGTTGATGACGTACGTTCCGTTCACGTATCGGTACAGCCAATCATACATCAAACGCAAGCTTGAATCCTTGCTCACCGCCAAGTTGTAAACGGCATTATTGCCTTGGTAATAAGCCCTAAAACCATTCTGCATCAAGCCGGTTTCGGCGCCGCTGTTCAAATAATCGATAAAACGTTCGCGGAAGACGCCGTCCGTCAGCATCCGGTCATCAAATTCGACCTCGTTCGACATTCCATACTGTTTGGCCATATTCGCTGCATCCTCCAAACGGTCGATGTCCATCCCGCCGAAGAAATAGTTGGGCTGAAGCGCCGCGGCATCAAATCCTACGTCTTTCCACATGAAGCTTTTGTATGCCAGGGAGTGCGGAATCCAGAAAAATTTCAGGTTCATGCCATGAACCTTGCCGCTCACCGCTTTCACCAATTCCGGCCCCGTAGCGCTTGTGCTGATTTGCTCTTCAAGCCAGTACATGCCGACAAGCTCCAGATGGGAATAATTCGCCGCCTGCCATCGTTGCCGGACTTGATCCAGCCACCACTGCACCGCTTTTTCTCTGTTCGCAAACGCTTTCGCTTCGCCGACGTCGGAGGCGTTGAAGCTTTCCGATACGCCGTCGCCGTCAATGTCGCCGAAACGGCTCAAGTATTCGCCGGGATTCGGAATCATCAGCACGACTTTCATTTTGTGGTCCGGCTGGTTCAGCTTGCCTCCGACTTCCTTGGTAGCTTCATTCAACTGCTGCATATCCCCCGCAGACGCAAACGTCTTATCCAAATACCATTTCCAGTCCTCGAGGGTCGTTTGCCCCAAGCCGAAATCGCGGCCGGCAGGCGAAGCGAGCCCCAGATACAAAACTCCGTCAAAAAGCCAGTCGACAGGTTCGCCGTCCGTATTCACGTAACTGATGTTCGGGATAATCCGTTCCTTGTTCCAATTGCCTAAACCGCCGTCATACTGTCCGTTATACAGCAAATTCAGGTTCCGGATCCCTGCCGTCGCTTCCCCCGGCTCCAAAAAACGAGGCTGCTCGGCAGGAACCTTTACCGCCCCGTCGACCTGGCCGTCCGTTCCCAAAATTTCGATTTCGTCAATGTATTCCCAATGCGTAGGATGCATCGTAAAGGTAACCTTTACGTAACGGGCATAGGCCAGCTTGCCGTCGGTATTCCCGCCTTTGATCCCGTCCCGGCTGCCGTCCCATTCATAGGTCTCCTGTCTGGGCGGGCCTTCTCCCCAAAGCAGCTGGGTCGCGTTATGGGAGAGCAGCCCCCAATTCTCCTTATCGTCGGATACGTACATCGATACGGTCAACGGCACGAGGATCGAGTTTGTCGGATAATCCTGTAAAAAGTGGGCTTTGATCTTGCCGATCGACTTTTCTTCGCCCAAATCGAACACAACCTCTCGCGTTTTCCCGCGCACATGTCCGACCCATGCCGGATCGTTCATATCCAGCTTGCCATATTTGCCGTCCGTCAGCTTGTTCCCGCTATCAGGACGGGAAACATCCGGCGCCTCGGACCATTCATATGTAAGACCCGCAGCGAGATTGCGGAGCTTCGTTTGATCCTCCGAGGCCGGAGCCGCCGGGTCGGTGGCCTGCGGATCGGCGACCGTTGCCGGATTCGCTCCCGGCTGCCCGGCATCCGCCGGCTGGTTCGGCATGGATGGCGGATTCACTGCGTCATTGCCTTCCGCTTGGCCTGCGTCTCCCGCCTGCGCGATGGTTGCGGACGGAACAGCCGGCTCTGCCTGCGCGGCGGAGAGCGGGGCCGTCAGCAATGCGGCGGCGATCAGCGCGGAACCCCAATTTTTTTTCGAATTCATCATGTTCAGCTCCTTTATTTTTGTTTGAGTACAGAAATGCTGCAATCTTACAAACCTCTTCTGTTTCGGGTGACGCTCAGCCCATCCCCTCCCTTCGCGCCATTCGTCGCCAAGCGTTTTGAAAGCACTTTCAATGACTTTACTGTAGGGAAATTCAGGAGCAATTCAAAGAGACAATCATTGACTTCTCGTATACACTTGTTTACTTTGCTGCTTGTTAAAGGATCAGGCCGCTTTTATAACCGCCGGCATGGGAACGTCTTTTTCGTTTGCCTGCAGGCAAAGACAAAAAAAGCCCCGACCCAAAACGGTCGAAGCCCAAAGCTTATATAGGTTTAAAATTGTTCTTTTTAATACGAGGCGTAACGGACGGCATTTCTCAAACTCGGCCAAATATCGTCGGTTTCGGCGCCCATGTACCAATACGCATAACCCGCTATGCCCCGCTTGGCGGCCATCATCGTTTTAAGGCCGAGGGAACGTCCGTTTTCCACCCAAATCCGGTGCTCGATTCCCTGTCCCGAATATCTGACCACATATTGGCCGATCTCTTCATCCCATAAGCGATTATAGGCCACGGAACGAATCCGGTAGCCCTGCTGGATCAGCGTCAAATCTTCGGACGTGACCCCGGTCGGTAACAGCGTCCAATCCCTTGTATAAAAAGGGAGCGCCAGAATGGTTTTTTTCGCCGGAACGACGGAAAGCATCCGGTTCAAAGCTTTTTGCACCCATGGAAACGAGGAAACGGAACCTGCCACGGGATCCGAGGACCAATGTTCGTCGTACCCCATCAGAACCACGTAATCCGCGTATCTGCCGAGCGCTTCATAATCGAAGGCTTCGGTCCAGTCGGTGCCGAGGTCCGGGGAAACGTCGATCGACAGCACGGCTCCGGCCGCCCGCAAACTCGTTCCGAGCTCGGAAACGAAAGCCGTAAGCGACAAACGGTCCTCCGGGCTTACGTTTTCAAAATCGACGTTAATGCCGGACAATCCGTACGTTTTTACATACCCCGTAAGCTTCTTGATAACGGCGGCCCGTTTGTTTTCATCCGACAGGATTTGATGCGTCAGTGCCGAATCCGAATGGTTTCCGAGCATGGCCCACACCTTTTTGCCGTTCTGCTTGGCCCAGCTGGACAGGCTGCCGTCCGCATGGTTGGAAACCGGGACCGATCCGTATTCGAGAAAAAACCACCGGGGCACCAGCGTGTTTACGGTGCTGTTGTTGACCTGCTCTTTAAATTGGGAGGTCGTTAATCCGTTTTGCCAGCCAAGCTGGAGTCCCATGTTCGGCGTCGCATGGATGGCCCGGGACCAAACCTTGTCCTTGAGCACCCTGTCCAGCACAGCAGACGTTTCTTCGCGGGTCATGGCGTCGGAAGGACGGAATTTGCCGCTTGCTCCGCCCATCAGTCCGAGCGTTTTTGCGGCTTGCACATATGGGGCGGCCCAAGGAGCGATCCGATCCGCGTCCGCGTAATTCAGGCTGCTGCCGGAGTCGCTTCCGGGATCGACCTTGAGGGCCCGGACGATAAGCACGGCGGCTTCCTGCCGCGTAATGCGTGCCGACGGCTCGAACTTGCCGGCGCTTTTCCCCTCTACGATCCCAAGCTGGACCGCCGCTTCAACCCAGCCGTAATACCAGCTTTTCGCGGCAACGTCGGCAAACGTTGGCAAGTCGTTATCCACGGGCGCAAGCTTGAGCAAACGGCCCGTCATGGCGGCAAATTCGGCGCGCGTAACGTTTTTTTTCGGTTCGAATTTCCGGTTGCCCGTGCCGTTGACGACCCCCTCCTTGACCAGCTCCAGAATGTCGTTTTTGGCAAAACTTCCGGCAATATCGTCAAACGGCAATGAAGCAGCAGCGGCTGCTGCCGCAGCGTTGGCGCAGGAACCCAACACGATGGCGGCTGCCGTACAGGCGGCTAAAATAGGTTTACGTTTTTTCAACAGGACTGCCTCGCTTTTTTATGTTTTCATAGAATAGTTTTATAGCATCATTTCATAGCATAGTTTCCTAGCAAATGCATCTCTTCTATCCTATCAAAAAATAGCTCCGGCGTAAGATTCTAAATATTGGCAAACAAAAAAAGGCCCTAACGCCTTGTCCGGCGTTAAAGCCTTTCTACATGCATCTTCATTCATCAACGGGGAGTTCGAACACACACCCGGGGGCGAGATCACCGCCGTTCATTGGCCAACTGCATAATCCAGTCCTTGAAGTCCACGATGCGCCGCGTTTGGGGCCGGGTATCGGTTCCGGCGACGATCACCGGGACGAGCGAATCCTTTTCGTGCAGGGAGCCATGCGAACCGCCGCCAACATGCGTAAGCGAGCTTTCGCCAACGAGTTCGTATCCGGGTTCCGCGTTTGCGATAACATACCTGCCTTCATGGGAAAACATCGCCCCTTGCAGCCTTGCCAACGCATCGGGATATTTCCCGTAAACGATCCGGTTGCCGGTGATCTTCATATCGGCGATGCGCGGATCGCCGGATAACGTCCATGTCTGCCCGTATTCGTCCTTGTAGGATCCGCCCGGCCGGAATCGCAGCGTCCCCCCGCTTTTTCCGGAGATGATCCGTATGGCGGCCCCCTCTTTAAAAGCGATCATATCGAGCTTTGGTTCCCTGCTCAAGCGCGCTGCGACCTCCGATACCTCCATTCGGGGATCAAGCGCGTATATATAAGCCATGCGTTCGTTCGTGGAAATCAAAATTTGGTCCCCGGAAGACACCGGCCGGTTCAATCTCGCGATGCGGAAATCCTTTAATAATGGGACCAATTCGATCGTTGCCCGCTGACGGTCACCGTAAACCCGGCTTTGCCCGCTGTCCCCCATCACGATCCAGATCGCTTCCTTGACAGCCCGCTCCCATGAGCCGAAAGAGCTTAGCACTTCCTGAAGCGCTTCATCGGCCCGTATGATTCCTTGCCGTTCGTCAGGGCCTTTTCGGTGCACCCTATTGTCGTTTTCCGGAAAATACGCCACCGTAACCGCCGGGAGACGGTGCTGCCGGACGAGAAAAGCCATATCCTGCGCGGTAAATCGGTCGTTCATCCCGAATTTCTTCCAAAGATAGGTGTTGCGTGCGTTATCCGGGTCCAGCCGGGCCAATGCCGCATAGGAAAAAAGCTTGGGTCCCGTGATCCGGAGCTGATCCGGCACGTCTTTGGCCAGTTTTAAAAATGGGGGCACCTTCAGGACATGCTCCGTTCGACCCCGATAAATGACCCCGTTAATGGAGGCGGTATCTTGCCTTGGTCGGCCAGTTCTTCATGGATGGTTTTCGTTTCCTTGCTCAGATGCTCCTGGTTTAAATGGTACACCGCATCCATGAACACTTGAACCTGATCTATTTTCATCGCTTCCTTGATGCCGTTGCCGTAAAAAACCATTCGTTGCTCTTTGCCGTCGTACCATACAAGCCCGGGCACATGATGCCCATCCGCATAAGTTCCCGTCAGCAAGGTGCTGTCGATCGTCACCGACATGGTGGGAAACGAACTGACCACCTGCGGAATCAGCTCTCCTTTTTGAAGCAGGAACTCCATCGCAGGTGCGGATTTTTGCCGAATCGCTTCCCGCAGCGGCTTTTCCATCAATGAATCGACGATGACCAAAATGACGGGTTTCGTTTTCCCTGCCGAAGCCGTATGAAGCTTAGATGGATTGGATTCCGCCGTTTTCGGGTGGATGTGCGACCCGCAGCCCGCGACGAGGAAACTGAAACAGATGGCCAACATGATCCGCATGCAAAGTTTATTCTTCATCGGGCGACCTCTCTTTAATAGTCCTTTTTCCCGATTAGGGTTCCTTGTTTTGCGCAATCTATCCGGCATTCGGCGGAAAACGGCGACGCAACCGGCAACGGCGAAACACGACAAAATAACCCGTCTCCAAGGAGCCCGGGTTATTTAACGCTTGGTTTACAGCGATTTGACCATGTGATAATAGATATGGCCGTTGATCGTAATTTCTTTGTCCACTTCATAACCAAGACGAAGGTACAAGGAGTAGGCGCGCGTATTGTCCGTCACCACGGCCATGGCGATTTTGTCGTACCCTCGCTCCCTCGCTTTTTCTTCCGCGGCCTGGATGAGCTTGGTGCCGATCCCTTGACCGCCGAATTGCGGGGATACGGACAACGTATCGATGTAATATTCGTCTTCATCCGACTCTTTGTCGAGTTTGAGCGTCGGATCGTTTTTCAGCTTGCGCAGCCGGTCCAGAATCGGACGGTCCAATGCCTTGATTTCATCCCCGCCGTAAGCGACGACGACGCCGGCGACCTTCCCTTCCGCTTCTTTTACGATCGCCTGTTTATGGGAGAGCCTCCCCTCGTCCGAAGCGAAATATTGCTCCAGCACCGCAACCGCGTCTTCTTCTTTTTCTTCCCCCGTCAGTTGATGCGCCACATCATGCAGGGCGTCGTACAGCAATCTTGCCGCCTCTTTCGCGTCTTCGCGTACCGCAAGTCGAATCGTCATGTTTGTATTTCCTCCATTAAAACCTTTGTCTCCTCCATTATAGCCGCCCTTCGGCGGAGGAACAAATCGCGGCGATCCGCCGGACCGCTTCATCGATACCGATCTCTTCCTTTGAATCCCCTTCCAACCGGTTCTGCCACTCCACCTTGCCCTCTGCAGCCGATTTTCCGGCGATGATCCGCAGCGGGGCCCCGATCAGGTCCGCATCATTGAATTTGACGCCCGGACGCTCGTTGCGGTCATCCAACAACACGGCGATTCCTTTGCTGCGGAGCTTATCGTAAAGTTTGGTCGCCGCCCCATACTGCTGTTTGTCTTTGGCCGATACCGGAATGACGTGAACCTGGAACGGAGCGATCGGCAAAGGCCAGACGATGCCGCTCTCGCCGCCATGCTGTTCCGCTACCGCCGACATCAGGCGGGAAACGCCGATGCCGTAACACCCCATGATCATCCATTCTTCCTTCCCGTCTTTATTCGTATAGGTCGCACCCAGGGACCGGCTGTATTTAGTCCCCAGCTTAAACACGTGTCCGACTTCGATGCCGCGGCTGAACATCAGCCCTTGTCCGCAGCGGCAGCAGCGATCGCCGGCTGACGCGTTCCGGAAATCGCCGATCCGGTCGGCCTTGTAATCCCGCCCCAAAACGAGATGACGGACATGGTAATCTTTCCGGTTTGCGCCGGCTATCCCTTCGTGAACGGCTGCGGCGGCGCGATCCATCATGACCGGGATACCGAGGCCAACCGGTCCTGCAAAGCCATGAGGCGCACCCGTCAGCCGCTCCACGGTCTCCGCATCGGCCAACTCTGCGCGGGAAGCGCCAAGCTCATTTTTCAGCTTGAATTCGTTGACCTCATGATCTCCCCTGACCACCACCGCCACCGGCCTGCCGTCAACCAAATAAAGCATCGTCTTCAAAACCGCTTGCGGCCTTGCTCCCAAAAAAGCGCATACCTCTTCGATCGTTCTCGTCTCCGGCGTATAAACCTCTTCGGGTTCGGGAACGGAATCCTGAAGGCGGGCTTCGGTTTTTGCTTCGAGGAAAACCGCCTTTTCGAGATTGGCGGCATAGTCGCAGGATGAGCAGGTCACGATCGTGTCTTCCCCGATATCCGCAAGGGCCATAAACTCAAGCGTTTCGCCTTCGCCGCCGATCGAACCCGCTTCCGCTTCGACCGCCCGAAAACGCAAACCGCATCTATCGAAAATGCGATGATAGGCGCGAACCATCGCTTGATAATTTTCATCAAGCCCTTCCCAATCCGCATCAAACGAATAGGCGTCCTTCATCAGAAATTCGCGTCCCCGGAGGAGGCCGTAACGCGGACGGCGTTCATCCCTGAACTTCGTTTGGATCTGGTACAGCCGGAGCGGCAGTTGCCGGTAACTGCCGGCTTCGGCGGCGACCAACGAAGCGATGACTTCCTCGTGCGTCGGACCCAACACGAAGCCGCGCTCGTGCCGGTCCTGCAGCCGGATCAACTCCGGTCCGTATTCCGAATACCTCCCCGATTGCTCCCATAACTCCGACGGCTGCATCGCCGGCATCAACAGTTCGTCGAAACCGGCTTCGTTCATTTCCTGACGGATGATCCTTTCCATATTCCGAATGACGCGATGCCCAAGCGGCAAAAAGCTGTATATGCCAGCAGCCGTTTGCCGGATGTAACCTCCCCGAAGCAGCAGTCGATGGCTCGCGGCCTCCGCTTCGGCCGGGGCTTCCCGGAGCGTCCGCAGCAGCATGAGCTGTTGTCTCATTTTTTCATCTCCTTCACAAGTGTGGATGCCAATCATGGAATGCAAAAAAACACATCCGTCCGGACAAGGGACGAATGTGCTCGTGGTACCACCCTATATTCAATAGCCCGTCTGCATTCATGCGATGGACGCATGCGGACTATCCTTTATGGTCGATATAACGGGTTAACCCGGCCAGGAATGAACCGAACCTGCAGATTCCGTTCTTCCGGCAGCTCGCAAGATGGGGGGGTTCACGACGCATGCGAAACCTTTCAGCCTGGGGTTTCTTCTCTGGGGCGATGCGGGATTCCATGAACCGCTGGTCTTGGTCACGGCTTTTGGCAATGTGAACAAACGCGCGTTTGTTTTTCCATACATTACAAGATCGCCCGGATGATGTCAAGCCCGTTTTAAACGTTATTTCAGCTTCTGCAGCAGCTGCACGCGGTAAGCCTCGCTCTCGAGCGACTGAATTTCCTTGTATTCCTCGTCCGTGAGCACCTTCGGCGTGCCGGCGGCTTTGGCGGCAAGATAGATTTTTGCGCTTTCCTCTACCACTTCAGTTCGGTAGTACGCCTCGCGCAGGTTTTTCCCTGTCGTGACCAAACCGTGGTTTTCCAGCAAAATCGAGTTGTATCGTCCGACTTTCGCGGCAACCGCATCCGCCAGCAAATCCGTCGTCGGCAGCACGTACGGCACGAACGCGACTTCGCCGACGAGCGCGGCCTGGTCCGGGAACAGCATCGGCAGTTCCTTAGCTACCAGCGTCAGCGCGATGCAGTAGGCGGGATGCGTATGCACGATGGCCTGAACATCCGGATTTTCGCGGTAAGCATACAGGTGCATCAGCACTTCCGACGATGGCCGGAATTCTGTGTCGAGCACCTTGCCGGACCCGATCTCTACGCGGATCCATTGATGCGGTTCGATATCTTCCAATGCAAAACCGCTGGGGGACAGCAGCATCAGATCGCCGGCCTTGGCGCTGATGTTGCCTCCGGGCCCTACGACCAAACCTTTGGCGACGATTTTGCGGGCGTAAAGCGACAGCTCTTCGCGTACTTGTTGTTCCAGTGATAACGTCATCTCTCCATGCACTCTCCTATCCGATAATTCAACCAATCCGCGGGGCGGAACGGTTCATGAGTCTTCCGTTTTTTGAAGCACAAGCCGTTGTTCGTACCCGCGGTAACGCTCTTCCCATTCCGCGGCGTCTTCAGGCATATAAATTTCCGGCGGGAAGGACCGGCGCACCACCTCGCGGATGTCCGCCAAGCCGCCGACTTCTCCGTGAGCTTTGGCCTGCATCATGAGATTTCCGATGGATGTTGCTTCCACCGGTCCCGCGACAACGGTTCTGCCGGTAACGTTTGCGGTCAGCCGGCAGAGCAGCCTGTTCTGGATGCCGCCCCCGACCATGTGGATTTGCTCGATGCGTTTTCCGGTCAATTCTTCGATTTCGTCCAGCGTCTGCCGGTATTTAAAGGCAAGGCTCTCGAGGATGCATCTCACGATTTCGGGTCGTGACTCCGGCACGGCCTGCCCCGTGGAGCGGCAGTATTCCCGGATCCGCTGCGGCATGTTCCCCGGCGGCAGGAAAACGGCGTCCCCCGCATCGACGTAGCTCCCGTTCCGCGGGGCGTGCTGCGCCATTTCCGTCAGCTCGGCAAAACTGAGCTCCGTCCCTTCCATCGCCCACGTCCGGCGGCATTCCTGCAGCAGCCATAACCCCATGATGTTTTTGAGCATGCGGATGTTGCCTTCCGTACCGCCTTCATTGCTGAACAGCAGCTGTCTGCTGCGTTCGGTCAATATCGGCTCCGTCAGTTCGATCCCCATAAGCGACCAAGTTCCGCTGCTAATAAAAACATACGGGGCATCCCCGGCCGGAACGGAAGTCACCGCCGCAGCCGTGTCATGGCCCGCGGCCGCAATGACCGGCATCGCCTCCAGCGAAAGCTCGGCGCAAATGTCCGGCCGGACCGATCCGACGGGCGTTCCCGGCATGATGATCGGATTCAGCAGCGACGACGGGATCGAAAGGCCATCCAGTATATCCGTGCTCCAGTCCCGTCGGACGGCGTCAAGCATGCCGCTTGTGCTGGCGATGGTATATTCGCTTGCCATCGTGCCGGACAGGTAGTAATGGAACAAGTCGGGCATAAACAGCATCCGCAAGCCGCGGTCGTTTTGCGCAAGCCGCAGCTCTTCGTCGGCAAACAGCTGATAAACGGTATTGATGCTGGAGGATTGGATCCCGGTTCGGGCGTACAGCTCTTTCTCGGGGATTCGCTTCAAGGCTTCCCGCATCGGCTGCTCGGTACGAAGGTCGCGGTAATGATACGGGTTGCTTACCAAACGTCCTTTGGGATCGACCAAACCGTAATCGACGCCCCACGTATCCACGGCGATGGAAGCGGGCGTGCGTCCAAGCTGCTGTTTTGCTTTGGTCATCCCCCGCTTCAGCTCATGGAACAATCGCAGGAAATCCCAATGAAGCCTGTCGCCGAGCTGCACGGGCTCGTTGTCGAAACGGTGGACCTCCTGAATGGAGATCCTTTCGCCGTCGAAATACCCGATGACCGCCCTGCCGCTGCTAGCGCCAAAATCGACCGCCATCATCTTCAATGATTCCGTGCTCATTCAATCACCTCATCGATTCTCCGCGAAAAACCCGCCAAATCCGTTATATGCTGAATGTTGGCGGGCATCGTTTCAAGCGGAATTACTTATAAAGCGGTCCGAAATTTTGGCATGCACGGTAGTCCGCGCCCTCAGGATCGTTGGTTCCGAACAGTCCCCACGCTCTCGGACGGAAGATATGCTCTTCGCTGACGTTGTGCATGCTGACGGGGATGCGGAGGATCGACGCAAGCGTAATCAGGTCCGCGCCGATATGCCCGTAGCTGATCGCTCCATGGTTTGCGCCCCAGTTGTCCATGACGGTGTACACGTCCGTGAAGGCGCCTTTGCCCGTCAGGTTCGGAGCAAACCACGTCGTCGGCCAGGTCGGATCCGTACGCGAGTCCAGCTTGTCATGCACTTCTTCCGGCAGGTCGACCGTATATCCTTCCGCGATCTGCAGCACCGGTCCCAGTCCTTTGACCAGGTTCAGGCGGGACATCGTGACCGGCATGCCGCCGCGCGTCAGGAAATCGGAGGAGAAGCCGCCGCCGCGGAAATATTCCACCGCCGCCGGACGCCAGGAGGTTGCTTTCAGGCAGTTGTTGACATCCTCTTCGGTGATTTCCCAGAAAGGCTTCATGACCGGTTTGCCGTCCCGCATCTGTTCGCCCGTGCCGTCCAGCGCTGCCGGACCGGAGTTGATCAGGTGCAGCAGCCCGTTTTGTCCCAGCCCGGTCAGTTCGTGGCCGGTCACGCGTTTGACCGCATCCGGGCTCCAATATGTACGGACGTCGGCGAAAATTTGGGCCGTATTCGTGAGCAAATAGCCGAACAGCATCGATACGCCGTTCAAGCTGTCGTTTTCCGTGGCGACCAGGTAAGGGGCGCGGATGCCGTTCCAGTCGAAGGAAGAGTTCAAAATCGCTTCATGGAAGTCCCCGTTCGGGAAATGGTCCGTCCATTGCCGCTGCCCCTGGAAACCGGACACGATCGCGTTATGGCCCATGGCTTCTTCGGCGAAGCCCAGTTCTTCCAGGCGTTTGTTGCCAACCATCAAGTCGCGCACGATTTGCGTCATTTTGACGACCATTTCCCAATCCTTGTCCTTTTTCTCGCGGGAGGTTTGGATATGCTCCGGATTGTTGTCCGGTCCTTCCTTGCAGTTTTCCTTCACCCAAGCCAGCGCCATCTTGTACTCTTCCGGATCGTAAATTTCCTCTTCGATCCGGCGGGTGATTTCGGACATGTCGACGTATTCGTTGCGCATGCCCAGATATTCCTGGAAGAAGTCCGGATCGATCATCGAACCCGCAATCCCCATCGATACGGAACCGATCGCAAGATACGATTTCCCTTTCATGAGCGCCGCGGCCATCCCCGCTCTGGCGAAACGGAGCAGCTTCTCCTGAACGTCTGCCGGAATGGAAGGATCGTTCAAATCCTGCACGTCCCTGCCGTAAATCCCGAAAGCCGGAAGCCCTTTCTGCGCGTGGGCCGACAATACGGCGGCCAAATAAACCGCACCCGGTCTTTCCGTGCCGTTGAAGCCCCAAACCGCCTTCGGGATGGCCGGATCCATGTCCATCGTTTCGGTGCCGTAACACCAGCACGGCGTCACGGTGATCGAAACGCCCACGCCGGCCTTGGCGAATTTATCTGCGCAAGCGGCCGCTTCTGCGACCCCGCCGATGCAGGTGTCGGCGATGACGCATTCCACCGGCGAACCGTCGGGATAACGGAGATTTTCGCTCAACAAAGCGGATACCGACTTGGCCAGATTCATCGTCATATCTTCGAGGGATTCGCGCACGCCCTTTCTTCTGCCGTCGATGGTGGGGCGGATGCCGATCTTGGGAAATTCCTGCTTCCATCTTGCGTCCTTCGTCATAACCATTACTTCCTCCTCATGAAAAATATGATGGGAAATGCCTTTGCACAACATAGGGTTATCGATAACCCTAAACTTAAAAATAAGGCAGCTTTCGCTTTGCTTTTTACCATGACCACTAAAAATAAAAACTAGATGGATCTTAACAAATGATAGCTGCATATAAGTTATAGCCTATTTTGTCATTCCGCGTGTATAATAAGGTTATCGATAACTTTAAAATAGCAATGAAAACGGTTGCTGTCAATCCATATTTTCGATTTCCGGAACGCTTAAAAACAAACACAAGAAGGGGTCATTCATGGTTACGATTTATGATATCGCGCAAAAAGCCAACGTCTCCGCGATGACGGTGTCGAAGGTGATCAACAATACGGGGAGGATCAGCGAGCAGACGCGCAAAAGGGTCAAAAAGGTAATGGAAGAACTCAACTACGTGCCGAACTCCAATGCGAGGAGCCTTGTTCTCCAGCAGACGCAGATCCTGTCGCTCCTGATCACGGACATCACGAATCCGTTTTATACTAGCCTCGCGCGCGGGGCGGAAGACAGCGCCAAAAAGCTCGGATACCGGCTTCTTTTCGGCAACAGCGACGAAGACTACGACAAAGAGCAGGATTACGTGGACATGATTTTGTCCACCCGCGTGGACGGCGTCCTGTTCGCCCCCGCCGGAGACCATTCGCTCAAGCATCTGGAGAAGCTGCGCGCCCATAATATTCCGTTCGTCATCCTGGACCGGGCCGTGCCCGGCATCGAATCCGATATTGTCCTCGGGGACAGCAAGCAGGGCGCGCGCAACCTCGTGGAATACCTCATCGGCCTCGGACATCGCCGGATCGCGCTCGTCAACGGGTCGCTGGACGTTTCCACCGCGCGGCTCCGGTACGAAGGATACGCCGAAGCGCTTCAGCTTCACGGCATTCCGCTCGACGACGAACTGGTCGTCCACAAAAGCTATCGCGAATACAAAGACGAAGATCAGCTGGAGCGTTTGCTGCAGCATCCCGCCCCGCCGACCGCGATATTCGCGGCGAACAATTTTCTGGCCGTGGGCGTCATCAACGCCTTGCGGAAGCGGGGAATCCGCGTACCGGAGGATATGTCCGTCGTCTGCTTCGACGACCTCGACCTGTCTTCGGCGCTTGACCCGTTCCTGACCGTCGCCGCCCAGCCCGCGTACCAGTTCGGGGCGATGGGCATCCAGCTGCTCGTCGAACGCATTCAAGGCAGCGCGGTACCAGAACCGAGGAAGCTCATATTGCCTTCGGAGCTCATGATACGTTCTTCGGCCAAGACTTTCGGGACGGAATAGGGTACAATAGGAAGAACGCAATGCTTTAAAGTAGGTGACGTACCATTCCATCCATTCGAACCAAAAAGATAACGAAAAACATGCTGACGCCGCCGAAAATCCTCGTCTTCGGCTTCCTGCTGATCATCACGCTCGGAACCTTCCTGCTGTCTTTGCCCATATCGTCGGCAACCGGCGTGCGGATCCCGTTCCTGAACGCGTTGTTTACGGCGACTTCGGCCACGTGCGTGACGGGTCTCACCGTCCTGGACTCCGGAACCGCCCTATCGGTCTTCGGCCAAATCGTCATGATCGTTTTGGTGCAAATCGGCGGCATCGGGTTCATGACGATGGCGACGATCATTGCTCTTGCGCTCAACAAGCGCATTTCCCTGCGCGAAAGGCTCATTTTGCAGGAGGCTTTGAACCACGGCACCATCAACGGCGTCGTCCGCCTGGTCAAAAAGGTGACGTTGTATTCGGTGCTTGTCGAACTGGCTGGGGCGCTGCTGCTGGGGCTTCATTTTTTCTTTTCGCTCCGTTTGCCTATGGGACAAGCCGCTTACTTCGGCATTTTCCACAGCGTCTCGATGTTCAACAATGCCGGGTTCGACCTGATGGGAACGGTCAACGGGCCGTTTAGCGGCATGGTGCCGTTCGTGACAGATCCCTTTATCAACATCGTGATGATGGCGTTGATTTTCCTTGGAGGCATCGGCTTCATCGTTCTTTCGGATCTGATCGAATATCCGACGGCGCGCAAGCTCTCGCTGCACAGCAAAGTGGTCCTTACCGCGACGCTTTGCCTGGTCGTCATCGGCACGCTGGTCATTTTCGTGATGGAATTCAGCAATCCGAACACCCTGAAACCGCTGCATGCCGGAGGCAAATTTCTGGCATCGCTGTTTCAATCGGTGACGACCCGTTCCGGCGGCGTTGCCACGCTCGATATCGGTTCGCTGCGCCAGTCCACCCAATTCATGATCATCCTGCTCATGTTTGCGGGTGCGGCGCCGGGCTCTACGGGCGGGGGCATCAAGATCACGACCTTCGTGCTTTTGCTCGGAGCGGTGCATGCCATGATGCGCGGCCGCCCGGACGTGATCTTGTTCCGCAAAAGAATCGCCAAGGACGTCGTCTATAAAGCGATCACGCTGACGCTGCTGTCGCTGCTGATCATCATTTTGTTCTCCATGCTCCTGTCCGTGACGGAACATCAGGATTTCCTGACGATCCTGTTCGAATCCACCTCCGCCTTCGGGACGACCGGATTGTCCATGGGTTTGACGACCCACCTGTCACCGCTTGGCAAGGTATGGGTCATCTGCCTGATGTTTTTCGGGCGTCTCGGACCGCTGACGCTGATTTACGCGCTATCCCGCGAGCGCAAAAAGGATTTGTACAACTACCCGGAGGGCCAGATCATCATCGGATAACCGGCTGTGCCCCGTCCGAACCGCAAAAAAGTCCGGCAAACCGTCATTCGGTCGCCGGACTTTTTGCATTCCCGCTAAAGCTTCGGATCTATCGATTGGTCGCCTGCTGCCCGCGTCCTTCGCCTTCCTGGTTCATGCCCGCTTTCGGTTTCTGAGCTTCATGCTGCCGCAGCCCCAAGTTCATCGAAAACAGTCATTCCTTCCACAGTTTTGTGAACAAACCCGGCTTTCTTCCGACAAGCCCTTTTTCGATCGCGTAACGCGTCAGTTGGACCCGGTTTTCCAGATGAAGCTTCTGCAAAATGTTTTTCAAATGGTTTTTTACCGTCTGGTCCGAAATATGCAGCTCCGCCGCGATCTCTTTGTTGGTCAAACCCGACGCCACCCAGTTCAAAATTTCGCGCTCCCTGTTGGTCAGCGTCTCATGATGCTCCGGGCTTTTCGCCGCCAACGGGAATTCGCGCAAAATTTGCGTGGCTAATTCCCGGCTAAGCGGCGCCTCGTCGCTCATGATCGCGTGCAAATATTCGATCCAGGTCGAAGGGGACAAGTTTTTAAGCAAATACCCCTGCGCCCCTTGCTTCAACGCTTCGAACAAATGCGACGCATCGTCCGAAACGGTAATGATCACGATTTTGACGTACGGAAACCGCAGCTTGATCTGCCTCGTCGCTTCAAGCCCTCCGATTCCCTGCATCTGGATGTCCATCAGAATGAGATCCGGCATCAGGGATTCGGTCATCGCAACGGCCTCCTCCCCGCTTGTGGCCAGTCCCACCACTTCGAACGAAGCATCCCCGGACAAAATCTCGTTTACCGCCTCGCGGGCATGCGCGGAGTCGTCGGCGATCAAAACGCGATACGTATTCATGATGTTTCAGCCCCCTTCCTGATCTCGACCCGGCTCCCCTTGGAAAGCGGGATAAAATCGACCTGCCATCTCAGCTCCTGCGCCCGTTCCTTCATGATCCGCAGCCCGTACCGGTCTTTCATTTGAAAAGGGTCCAGGATCGTCCCCCTGCCGTTATCGTCGATCCGCACCACCCAAGCCTCCGCATCCCCGCTGCCGGTCACCGTCACCAGATCCGCGTGGGCATGTTTGCGGACATTGAGCAGCGCTTCGCGGATGCAGGCGAGCAGCTCCACTTTTTCCTTGGCGGTAAAAACCGGATCGGGGATGTCCCATTGGATCGAAGGATGGATGAACGTTTCCTTGGCCGTATGCTCGATCCGCGATTTCATGGAATCCTCGATCTCCTGTTCGTCGGCATTCGCCTGAAAACGCAAGTTCGCGATCGCTTGTCTCACGTAACGGTTCACCTCGTGCACCAGCTTGCGCATTTCCTTGAACTCCGTTTGCGCCGCAAGCCCATGCTGCCGCGCTTCCGCCCGGTCCATTTTGACGGACAACAGAAACAGCGACTGTGCGATGCCGTCATGCAGTTCCCGTGCCAAAAGATCCCTCGCGGCCAACGCCGCATTTTCCGCACGTTCCTTGTTCAGCTCCTCCTGAACCTGCTCCAGCCGGTGAAACAGCTGGCTGAGCAGCGTCATGCTGATCAGAAAGACGATGACCGGAGTCAAAAAATTCCCCGCCTCCATCGACAAATACGGCATCAACAGCGTATGGCGCACATATTCCCACAGCCCGACCGTCAGCGTCGGAACGATCAAAATCATCCATTTGATTTGCGTATAAGACATAAGGCCCTCCCGAAAAGGCTTTTTCAACATATTGTAGCATGAAGCCGGGAAAAATGCCTGACCCCTCCGGGCCATGCCATGTATGTTCGCGTCCTCTCCGTCGCATACTACCTACGGACTTTGGGAACGGGTCATGGACACCATTTACATATAGGGGTTGAAACCATGCAAATTTACATGCGGAGGATGCTGCTGACGGCTTGTGCCGCCGTCTTGGCGACCGGAATTCTCGCTCCGGCGGCCGCGGCCCCTTCCGGAAATAAAGGGCGGGAATATTACGAACAACGCGGGGATGTCGTCTGGGAAATTCCGAACAAAGAGAAGGTGATCGCCTTTACCTTTGACGATGGGCCTGATCCGGAGGAAACGACGCAGATTCTCGATCTGCTGAAGCAATACGATGCCAAAGCCACTTTTTTTGTCGTCGGCAAGCAGGTGGAAAAACATCCCGAGCTGGTGCGGCGCGAAGTGGCCGAAGGGCATGAGCTCGGAAACCATACGTACGACCATGCTTATTTCAACCGCGGCAGCTCCGCGGAAACGATCGCAAGCCAGTTGCTGCGCACGCAGGAGGCCATCTTCAAGGCGACGGGGAAAAAATCGTATCTGTTCCGCCCTCCCGGCGGTTATTATAGCGACCGGATGATCGAAACCTGCAAAAAAAACGGGTATTTGGTGGTCATGTGGTCCTGGCATCAGGATACGTGGGACTGGAACCGCCCGGGCGTCAAAAAAATCGTGAACAAAGTGCTCGGCAACGCCCGCAACGGCGACATCGTGCTGATGCATGACCACGTCGAAGGCAGGTCGCAAACGGTGGACGCGTTAAAGGAAATTTTGCCTGAGCTGAAAAAACGGGGTTATCGTTTCGTGACGGTCTCGGAGCTGGCGCAGTACAACATTCCTTGAGATATCCCACGGGTTGGGAGCAAGGGAACGCAACATAACAAACGAAGGACATGGCATTTTGCCAGCATTGTTGCTGCTTGCCATGTCCTTTTTTGCCTGTAAAGCAATTACGGTTTGGACCAGTCGAGAGGCACCCGGATCGTTGTCGGCGGTTTCGGTTTATACCCCGGCTTGTCGTCGTACGAAATCATTTTGATCTGTTTCAGCGAGCCGCTTTCCAGTTTGGGGAATGTCATTTGAAATTCAAACCGCTCTTTGGAGATTCTGACCGGCTGGCCGATCCTGAAATGTTCCTTTTCTTTGGAATCAATTAAGAGCAACGTAGGGCATTGATTATCGGCGTCGCTCGCTTCGTAAGTAAGGATCGCTCCTTCTTCCTTATAATCGACGCGGGTAACGGTGACCTTCCCGCCGTTTCGACCCTTCAGCGTGATCGGAAATGATTCATTCAAAGGCGCTTGTTCCTCACGTTGAATGAAATTTTCAGCTTTTTTGGACGGGTCGTCGAACAACACTTCCACATATTTGGGATGCGGATTGATGGCGGAGGCCGGCCCGAAATTGCGGATGATTTCATATTCTCCCCCCATGCCTCCGGACATTGCAAAATCGGTTTGAAGATCGTCCCGCAGCCTGTAAGAAATTTCGTGTTCCCTGTATTCGCTGGTACGAATGGCGATCTGCGTCGATACCGGCGTGAACGTGATGCGTTCGATCGTTCTTTTTTTGCCGTTCACCTCCACGGTTTTACCCGGGAAAAAGACTTTGGTACCGGGATTCGTTTTCGACACGGACAAAGGAACGGTCACGGACCAATCCCCTTTGACTTGGCCTATCTGCGAAATGTTCATACGAAGCTTGTAGCCGTCGAGATATTGATAAGCATCGATGAGCGTGCTTCCGATAAAAGCATGATCGCTCAGCTTCGTAAATTTGTGCGTGCTCATTGCCGTTGGTTCTGCCCCGTCAAAATGCAGATCATAGTATACGGCTACGTCTTTTTCGCCGATTTTTTTATTTTTGTCCAAATATTCCACGTCATAATTCAAAACGATTTGAACCCCGTCATAAAAAACTTCATCCATCGTAAACCGGATATTGCGGTCGATGACCGATGTATTGAGATGCACGCCGAGGCCCTCTTGTTCGATTTTCGATAACCCCTGTTGCTCAAAGCCCCCACCCGCCAACAGCATTTTCATGAAAGGAAAGCGGGACAAGGCCGCCCTGACTTCCGGCGAGGAAAATAAGACGCCTCCCCCCAACAATACCAACACCAGGAACGACGCGGCAGCGGCCCGCCACTTGTTCCGGATTTGTTGTTTCCTCCGGTTACGTTCTGCGGCCGACAAATAACGGTCCCATACGTCTTCAAAAGGCGCAACGGGTTCATGTTCCTCCCATTTTCTAAGCATGCTTCCGGCATGCTCCCGCATAATTTGGTCCTGCTCGGTTACGTTTGGTTCAACATGTACCGGATCACGTTTCGCGCTCATTGCATCTCCTCCTTGCATCGAACCTCGTGCCACCGCAAAGTCTGGCTGCGCCTTAATTGTTTCAGCGCTTCATGAAGCCTGGATTTGCATGTCCCTTCAGGAATATGGAGTGCTTCAGCCACCTCGGGCAGCGACAGCTCCGCATAATAATGCAAAATGATCACTTCTTTTCTTTTGGCCGAAAGCTTGTTCACCGATTCCCAAAGTTCCCGCTCGCTTTCGCTTTTCATCATCGATTCCTCCACCAGGAATTCGTCGCCGATGTCGGGCGGGTCCGCTTGAAAGAAAAGCCATCTCTGCTTCCGCATGGCGCTTTTGGCTAAGTTTACGGCGATGCGGCACAACCACGGTCTGAGCGGTCTGGATGGATCGTATTGGTCGAATTTTTGAAATGCCCGCAAAAACGTTTCCTGCATGATGTCGTCGGCCATCGGACTTGAACGGGTCAACATCAACGCGATCCCGTACACATAAGGCGAGTGTTTGTTATATATGGACCTGGCTTGTTCTTCGGATATGTTCTGAAGTCCCAACATCGCTTCCCCCTTGTCTCGTTATCTTCTATACGCTTTGAAATGCCCAACCGTTCGGTCCAAGCTGCAAAAAAATGCTGCAGACCGGCGCGATCTTATGTTAAAGTTGTGAAAAATATCGTTTTACGGAAGAAGCTACATATAATAAATATAGAGGGGCTTCAGGTGTAAAAAGATGAGACATTCCAATTGGGGAGGTACATGTTATGAATTCCGATTTACGTTATCCTATCGGGGAATTTGCCCCGTCCGAGACGATCAGTCCCGCCGAACGCAGCTATTGGATCGACCAGCTCCGGGCGCTTCCGGGCCAGGTCAGGGATGCCGTGGCCGGGCTTACGGATGAGCAGCTGGATACGCCTTATCGCCCTGGAGGCTGGACCGTTCGCCAGGTGGTGCATCATTTGGCCGACAGCCACATGAACGCGATGCTGCGGATCAAGCTGGCGCTTACCGAAGATGCGCCGACGGTTAAACCGTACGAGGAAAATCTTTGGGCCGAACTCGTGGATTCCACCGCTCCGGCGCCGGAGGTTTCGCTTCGAATATTGGAGGGCGTTCACGCCCGCATGGTCCTCATTCTCAAAAACATGAAGGAAGACGATTGGCAGCGCTCGTACATACACCCGGTGAACGGAAGCACGAAGCTGGACCGCCATCTCGGCTTGTATGCCTGGCATGGACGCCATCATCTCGCCCACATCACCTCGCTGATCCGCAGAATGGATTGGTAATGTTTTCATTTTCGCCTTGAGCGGTTAACATAGGATAAAGCGACAAATACTAACAAAAACCGTTCCATAGGCGAGGGATGCGACTTCATGAAAAACATTGCACTTATTTTTGGCAGGGATATCCGAAATATCGTCACCAACTGGGCGGCATTGGTCATCATTCTTGGATTGGCCATGCTGCCGTCTTTGTATGCATGGTTTAACATTAAAGCCTCGTGGGATCCTTACGGCAACACCGGCGATATCGCCATCGCCGTCGCGAACAACGACAAAGGCACCACCCTTAGGGGCAAACCCATCAACCTCGGCAACGAAGTCATCGCCTCCTTGAAAAACAACCACAAGCTGGGCTGGCGTTTCGTTAGCGAAGCCGATGCCATGAGGGGCGTCAAACACGGGGACTATTATGCGAGCATCATCATTCCCGACAACTTTTCGGCGACGATCGCCACCGTTCTCACCGATCAACCCTCCAAAGCCGAAATTTTATATTACGTCAACGAAAAAATAAACGCCGTATCCCCGAAAATTGCCACCTCGGGAGCCAGCGGCATCATTCAGGAAGTCAGCAAAAACTTCGTCCAAACGGCCAACGGCACCATTTTTAAAATATTTAACGAGCTCGGCATCGAGCTGCAGGAGCAGCTGCCGACCATCGAAAGGGTACGGACGTTGATTTTCAGGCTGGAAAAAGATTTTCCGGAGATCAACCGCGTCGTCAATACCGCCATGAATGACGTGCAAACCACCGACAAACTCGTCAAAAAGGCCCAAAGCAGTCTCCCTGTCGTGACCGAAATCGCGGAAAAAGGGCAGCGCTTTGCGTCCGGCTTGGATACTTTTTTGACCGAGGCATCGGGGGCCGCCAAAGACATCGCTCCGAACGTCAAACAAGACCTGCTTTTGCTGCAGCAAACCGCCATTTCGACGCAGCAGCTTGCTTCCGCCTTAAAAGATCCGAACGTAGATCCGGCCGTCGTCACCGACATGCTCGATCATGTGGCTTCCAGGCTGGATATCGGGCTCAAGGTCCAATCCCAGATCATCGCTTGGTTCGACCAGCTGAACAAAGTGACGGGGAACAAACTTGGATTCGTCAGCTCGCGGCTGAGACAGGTGCAGGATAAAATGAAGGAACAGCAGACGCTTGTCAGCACGATCAGCAGCGTCGTGAAAAAAGGCGAAAAACCCGCTTCCGATCTGGTCGACCGGCTGGGCAAGGTGTCCGGGGACGCCTCGGAGCTGCTCGGCAACATCCTGGACAGATACGACAGCGAAATCCAGCCGGCCATTCTCGGCGGGGTGAACCAGGCGCGGCAAACGGCGGAAAAAACCCGCGACACGCTCAGCGACGCGCTGAAAAGCGTGCCTGACGTGAAAAAGATTTTAAGCGACGCATCCAAAGGCCTGGCGATCGGCACCCAAGGTCTGGCCCAGATCAAAAAGGAATTGCCGACGGTCGAAAAAAAGATTACCGAGCTGGCCAACAAAATGAGGGAATTCGAAAGCAAAGGCAATCTGCAGGAAGTCATCGGCCTCCTCAAAAACAATTTCCAGCTGGAAAGCCAGGTTTTTGCCGAACCGGTCGTCCTGAAGGAAAACAAACTGTACCCGATTCCGAATTACGGATCGGCGATGTCTCCGTTTTTTAGCACCCTTGCGCTATGGGTCGGAGCTACGCTGCTTGTTTCCCTCGTGACGACGGAAGTGCACGGGGATCATCCCTACCGAAACTATGAAGTGTATTTTGGCCGATTTTTCACCTTCCTGACGATCGCGCTGCTGCAATCCGTTCTGGTCACGGCCGGCGATATGTACATTCTCGGAACCTACGTCGTGGACAAGCCGTGGTTTATCGTGTTTGGCATGGTGAACAGCGCCGTGTTTATGCTCATGGTTTATACGCTTGTATCTGTATTCGGCAATGTGGGCAAAGCGCTGGCGATCGTCCTGCTCGTGCTTCAGCTTGCCGGTTCCGGCGGCACCTTTCCGATTCAGACGACCCCGGCTTTTTTCCGGGCCATTCATCCCTTCCTGCCATTTACGTATGGCATCAGCATGATGCGCGAAGCGGTCGGCGGAATCATTTGGCCCATTGTGCGGAACGACCTGCTGATTATGTGCATTTATGCCGCCGTCACGCTGGTGGTCGGTCTGGCGCTGAAAGGCATCATTAACCAGCTCTCGGCCGGACTCGTCAAAAAAGCCAAGGAGAGCAAGCTGATCCATTAACGCCCTCCGCCGCTCCAACCCGAGTGGCAAACGTCATGGCAGCTTCCCGTGCCAAAAAAAGCCCTGTCCGAAAGCGGCATGAATCGCTTGCGGAAGCAGGGCCTTTTTCATGGGAATGAACGAAACAAAATGCCTAGTTTAGCTTCTACGGTATTTCTTGGTTCGCTCATCTTCGATCACGCCGCTCCAGTTCAATCCGAAGGCAAAGTCATATACATGCTTCTCCGAATCGACATGGCATTCCATATCGTGCGCGACATCTTCCAACTGCTCTTCGACGGTGCGCATATGGGAGGGCATTTGCATCGGCAGCAGCCCGGACGGCTCCGCCGCCCCCGTCAATACATCCATGATCGCCTGATCCTGAACGCCGAAGTTCGCCAGGATGGCATCCACTTCCGCTTCAAATTCCGAAACGACCGTGGGATTGCTCAACACCATGGAGATGATGACGGGTTTGCATTTCATTTTTTCCTTCGTCTCCAGTACCATGTTTAAATCCGTAGTATTATGCGGAATGACGGTTTTTCCTTTATAAGAACGGTTTCGCGGTTCAATCCCGTGCTCATCGCCGGCCAGGCTGACTTCCCGGGCATATTCCGCCGTATACGGCTTGTATTGCAGGCTGATCGGCACATAACCGTTTCCGCCCTGCTCCTCGTCCTCCTGGCTATAGCCGGTGCCGGATTTCGGTGATGCGATAAAGACAAGGGCAAATTCCGCTTCGTCCGGTTGGTCGGTAACTTCGAAATATTTCGAGACGACCTCCAGGTTGACCGGATAATCATAGCTCTCCGGCGTCGGATGACCGAACCAGTCTTTTCCCGGCGGAAGAAAACGTTTGGGGATGTAAACTTTGCTTTGCTTTTCGCACGAAGCGGGAGCACCCCGTTTTTGTTTTTGAGCATGACGATCGATTTAAGCTGTGCTTCGTAACCTTCCCGCATAAATTCGGGGTTCCCGACCAGCTTGGCGCTTTCCTGCGGATCGAGGTACGGATTTTCAAACAAGCCGAGGCGGAACATATTTTTCAGCAGCCGGACGGCCGATTGCTCGAAGCGTTCCCGCAATTTGCGGAGAAAGGGCGGTTGCTAGCCCTAACGCGCGATATTCCCGGGAAGCGATCATCCCGAACTTCTTCGTGATCTCGGGATCGAAAGTCGCCGCCAGGCCGAGCGTCTCGGGCCACATGGAAATATGGCCGCCCGCACCCGCGTTGAATTCGGAGCTTGAATCCGAAGCGTGGCGGGGATCGGAGCTGTTGTTCGCCGGAATACCGAAGCCGGTGCCTTCGGCAAACACCTGAACCCAAGACCAAGCACCGCGGATGCGATGACATAAGCCGTGTAATTCGGAACAAACGCGAATACCAGAATGGCAATCACCATATCGAATGCAGACACATACAAGAACGGTTTTTGCTTTCGGAATTTATCCGACAACATCCCGCCGAATATACTGGTCAGCGCCATGGCTATCGTGGATATAATGTTCACGGTAGCCACGCTGGACGTAGCCTGGGCTTCCGTGTAACCCATCCGGTTGACAAGCATCACCGTGAGGTAAAGACTGCTGCAGTACCCCATCATCATCAGAAATTTCGAAGCGACCGCCCAGGAAAACGCCGGGAACCGCCGCGGGCTAGGGTAAATTTTGCTCAGCTTTTCGCCGAGCGGCACGACCGTGTTATGCTCACGGATAATTTCCACTTTTCCTTCTTGAATGAGGAACAGGCTGATCATCGGACCGACGATGCCGATCGCGGCGATCAGCGTCCATTTCGCGGCCGAGGAGACATCAGGCAACAAGGTCATCAAGACCATCCCGACTACGATGCCGAGCGGTAAGGACATGCCGAGCAGACCGGAAATCGTGCCTTGTTTTTCCTCTTTCACCTGATCGGGAATGAGCGCCGTGTACGCCGCCATCCCGAAGTTGTTCTCTTGCGTAATTTTAAATCTCAAGCCGTGAACTTGTTTTAGCCCGGGACGTCTCCTCGGAACGTTTTTTTATTTTCATCGATCCGACCGTCAGAGCCGCGATGGCTCCAATGATGGAGAGCCCAAGAAGCAGAACGAACCCTTGTGTAATGGCATGATCCATCGCGTCTGTAAAGTAGGAAACCAGCTCTGGTTCAAAACGATCTTTATATCGCAGCACGGTTTCGGCATCCGGCGGATGATAGGACGGGTTGGAGCTCGAATTCAGGTTGAATCGTGTAATTGCCGTCTCGACCGACGCGTTCATTTGGGAATTGACGATGACGGCCATAATCGAAGCACCCATTACGCCACCCATGCTGCGGCAGAAGCCGACAAGTGATGAAGAAATACCGATGAATCGCTCTTCAACGCTGTAAGCGACAGCGTTCTGACTGAGACTGTTCAAAGGGCCGAGCACGCCCAGCCCGAGCAGGACAACCATTCCAATGAATTGCCAAAAAGGGACAGCCGACGAAAGACTCATTAGCAAGCAAGAAACAACGATTCCGATCACCATATTGACCAACATGACGGTCCGAACTTGGAAGCGGGTGAGAATAAAACCCATCAGAACGGAGCCGATGATCATGGAGAGCATCAATGGAGTCAACAATAAATTTAATCTGCTTTCTCCCAGTACATAGTTGGTATAGAGCGGTAGATAGGTCATCGCGGCGAACATGATAGCACCTTGACAGAAGACGACGATGCTTGTTCCTGTCACCATACGGTTTTTGAATAGCTTGAGCGGCAAGATGGGCTCCATGGCCCGCCGTTCCACGATGAAAAAGCTTATGACCGCCAAAACCGAGATCCCGAACAAGGCCATGATCTTCCAGGAGGCCCATGATACGTTATTACCGCCAAGCTCGAGCGCAATCATGGAACAGACCGTAGCAATGACAATCAGTATGGCACCAAGCACATCGATTTTCGGCTTCGTCTCCGCTCGGGATTCCCGAAGCGTCAGCAGCAGAGCCGCGAACGAGAGGATACCGATCGGCAAGTTGATATAGAAGCACCAACGCCAGGATAACGTTTCGGAAATCCACATGCCGATCTGCGGTCCCGCAATCGAAGAGAGTCCGAATACGGCACCGAATATCCCCGACAATTTCCCCGAATCTTTGGGATCGGTATACAAGGTGTATATCAAGGAGAAGGAAACCGGAAAAATACCGCCGGATCCGACTCCTTGTATAACCCGGTAAATGCTAAGCTGTTCAATCGTCTGAGCCGTTCCGCAGAGCGCAGAGCCCAGAAGGAAGATGCCAATGGATACCAAATATAAGGTTTTCCTCCCGAAAAGATCGGAGAGCTTGCCGAATATTAACATCGTGCTCGTTCCGGCCAACGCGTAGGTGGTATAAATCCAGGTGACTCTATCCAGACCGCCGATGTCGTCTATGATCTTGTTGACACTTGCCGATACGATCGTGTTATCCAGTGCGGTCAGCACCAAGCCTAAAGCAATGGACATCAGTATGATAAACCTTCGTTGTTGAGCCAATAGACTCCACTCCCTCTATTTTCGATATCCAGCCGATTGTTAGAACATTTTCGCCGCAAGTGCCGTGTTTCTGAGACCTTCCGCAATGATCGTCTCCCTGCGATGAGGGTATTGGTTATGACCTTCTATAACAATCGTGGTGATGTCCGTAATGCCGAACACCTGCAAATGCCTTTTGACGAAAGTAACCGCAAGCTCATCATGTTCTGCATAGATACCGCCTCTGGCATTTAATAGAGCGACTTTCTTGCCTTGCAATAGTCCGACCAAGCCTTCCGCTGTATATTTAAAGGTTTTGCGAGGCTGATGCAGATAGTCCAGATACGAATGTAAGACGGCTGGAACCGTCAAATTCCAGAGCGGGAAAGCTATAACGATTTTATCGGCTGCAAGAAACTGATCCAGGTATTTACGAACCATCTGTTGCTCGCCTTCTTCTTCCGGGGTGAGCGTCAAACCTTGGGCGATTTTATAATTTCCCGTAATCATCGTGGTCCCCAGATAAGGCAGCGGTTCATGAAATAAATTCACTTCCGCAATCGTCTCCTGCGGGTGGGATTCCTTATAGCTTGTCAAGAAGGCTTCGTACATTTGCACACTGACGGCATGCTCCGCCGGGCGATTGCTCGCTTGAATAAATAACGTTGTTGTCAAGTCATTTCCTCCATTCATAGGCCACTTTTGATGGACTATACTTTATAAAGTATTTTATTTATAAAACAAATTTAACCAGTTTCTTTTGACTTTGTAAAGAACTTTCTTTAGAATGTGAGGAGAGCAGCAACTTTCGTAATATGTGATGTGGGGGTCGTGAACCATTGAAAAAGAAGGACGAGTCATCTGTAACATCCACCAGAAAAGCCATTGTAACGCTGCTGAAGCAGCACGGTCCTATGGATGCCGTTACGTTAGCTTCGAAGTTATCATTGACAGGGATGGCTGTGCGTCAGCATTTATATGAACTACAGAAACAGGAAGTCGTTGAATATGAGGAAGAGGCTCGTCCCATCGGCAGGCCAGCGAAAATATGGAGGCTGACGGCCTTGGCCAACCGTTGGTTTCCTAACGGCTATTTGCAATTATCGGTCGATTTACTTCATTCGGTCAGGGCCACGTTCGGAGATGAAGGATTGGGGAGAGTGCTTGAGGACCTCAAACATAATCAAATAATAAAATATCAGGAGCATTTGTCGGATGCGGACAGCCTAAGGGACAGGCTCCAAAAGCTGGTCATGATCCGTATGAACGAAGGGTATTTTCCGGAAATACAAGAGCAGGAGGACGGAAGCTTCTTATTCGTACAGAAACATTGCCCGATTGCAGAGGCTGTCGCTGTGAGTTCCTGTTTTACCGATAACGAGCTCGAACTGTTTCAATCGGTGCTTGGCGATCATGTGACCATCGAACGTGTTGAATATCTTTTGTCAGACGGCCCCAGCTATGCCTATCGGATAACGGACAATCAGGGCATGTGAAGATAACCTGGATCAATATACTTTCTGATAAAAAAACGCATCTCCCGGTGGAGATGCGTTGTTCACGGGCATTTCTATGTGTTAACCGATATCGCCGCCTGCTTGCCGGATTACTCCGGGATATTTCCGCCCGCCACACGGTCACCCGAATTGCCCGCCGGATCGGTGACGTTGTCATCTTCGCCGGCATGGATGATCAGCGAGCGTCCAAGCACTGAGTTGGGCTGGCCTTTCTCTAGCGTTCCATGCTGAATGATCGTCTCCGCTTCCACGGTGCCGTCAGCGCCTACGACTAGGTTCGGCATGTCCCCGACATGGCTTCCTTGCGGATTCTCAAGGCCATGATGCTTATGGGTCGGGTTAAAATGAGCACCGGCAGATTTAAAATCCATTATCATATCATACCCGGTTTTAGTCCTCAATGATCAGAGCTAATTTTCAGATGATCCTCAGCATTCCTAGAACAAGAAGAAGGCTGTCCCAAAAGCCATCCTCATGGCAATGGTACAGCCCTCTCATATTTAGGTTAAAACGAGTCAGCTTCTACGATATTTCATCGTTCGCTCATCCTCGATCACGCCGCTCCAGTTCAACCCGAAGGCAAAGTCATATACATGTTTCTCCGAATCGACATGGCACTCCATATCGTGCGCGACATCTTCCAACTGCTCTTCGACGGTGCGCATATGGGCGGGCATTTGCATCGGCAGCAGCCCGGACGGCTCCGCCGCCCCCGTCAATACATCCATGATCGCCTGATCCTGAACGCCGAAGTTCGCAAGGATGGCATCCACTTCCGCTTCAAACTCCGAAACGACCGTGGGATTGCTCAGCACCATGGAGACGATGACGGGTTTGCCTTTCATTTTTTCCTTCGTCTCCAGTACCATGTTTAAATCCGTCGTATTATGCGGAATAACGGTTTTTCCTTTATAAGAACGGTTTCGCGGTTCCTTCCCGTGTTCATCGCCGGCCAGGCTGACTTCCCGGGCATACTCTGCCGTATACGGCTTGTATTGCAGGCTGATCGGCACATAACCGTTTCCGCCCTGCTCCTCGTCCTCCTGGCTGTAGCCGGTGCCGGATTTCGGTGATGCGATAAAGACAAGGGCGAATTCCGCTTCGTCCGGTTGGTCGGTGACTTCGAAATATTTCGAGACGACCTCCAGGTTGACCGGATAATCATAGCTTTCCGGCGTCGGATGGCCGAACCAGTCTTTTCCCGGCGGAAGAAAACGTTTGGGGATGTAAACTTTGCTTTTTGCACGAAGCGGGAGCACCCCGTTTTTGTTTTTGAGCATGACGATCGATTTAAGCTGTGCTTCGTAACCTTCCCGCATAAATTCGGGGTTCCCGACCAGCTTGGCGCTTTCCTGCGGATCGAGGTACGGATTTTCAAACAAGCCGAGGCGGAACATATTTTTCAGCAGCCGGACGGCCGATTGCTCGAAGCGTTCCCGCATATAGGCTTCGCCGTGTTCGCGAACCCCGATCTTGTAAGCCTCAAGCACCGGCTCGATCTCATTGTTGCCGCCGAATTGGTCAACGCCCGCCATCAGCAGCTTGTAATGGCGCTCGGCCACGGTCAAATCCTCCACGCCCCATGGTTTTCCGCTCAGAAAAGAATCCTTGGCACCGGAGACGTCGGCCGTGATCATCCAGTCCGTGCATACGACGCCGTCATACCCGTATTTGCCGCGCAGCAAATCCCGAATCAGGTACGAGTTATAAGAGTTGCCGACATTTTCGCCGTTTACGGTGTCCTGGCCGAAGGAGATCGTGTAATACGGCATGACGGCCGACGCCTTCCCTGTTTTGCCGTCCAGCTTGAATGCCCCGTCAACAAAAGGCACCAGATGTTCGTCAAAGTTGTTGCCCGGATACACCGCATACTTCCCGCAGCTGTAGTGGGCGTCCCTTCCGGCTTCGCCCGATCCGCCTCCCGGCCAATGCTTCACCATCGCGTTGACGCTGTCATAACCCCAACCGTCCGCGATTTCCCGTTCGCCTTCGGATGTCTGGAAGCCGTCGACATAAGCGCGGGCCAGATCGGCGGCGAGCTTCGAATCTTCGCCGAACGTGCCGTTAAACCGGAACCAGCGCGGCTCCGTAGCAATGTCGATTTGCGGAGACAGGGCGGTTGCTAGCCCTAACGCGCGATATTCCCGGGAAGCGATCATCCCGAACTTCTTCGTGATCTCGGGATCGAAAGTCGCCGCCAGGCCGAGCGTCTCGGGCCACATGGAGATATGGCCGCCCGCACCCGCGTTGAATTCGGAGCTTGAATCCGAAGCGTGGCGGGGATCGGAGCTGTTGTTCGCCGGAATACCGAGGCCGGTGCCTTCGGCAAACGCCTGGATTTTATTGTTCCAGCGCGCCGCAACTTCCGGACTTTCCACCGTGGTTACGAGCACGTGCCGCACATGGTCCTTGGTCAAAAATGCGATCTGCTCATCGGTCAGTTCCCAGGGCTTCGCTCCGCTCTCTTCATACGTTTTCCCGCCGTACGTGCCTGAAAACCAGCCGGTACTGAGCGCGGGAATGGACTGATGGCGGCTGTACAGCATCAGGCCGGCAATCTGCTCGACCGTCATTTTCGAGGCCAGATCTTTCGCCCGCTCCTCCGGCGACAGCCGCCAGTCCTCGTATTTGTCCAGTTTGCCATCACGGCTTAAATCCTTGAAGAACAAGCCGTCCTGTTCGATGATGCCCACGCCCGATTCCTCGCTGTAGCCCAGCGTGGGGCCGCCGGGATTTTTTACATATCGAACGGTTTCTTCTGTCTTATTGATCGTATCTAGAGTATGGTCTCTCATATTTGCTCTCCCCGATTCTCTTTATTTTTATCCGAGTTTTACGTTCAGTTTATGTTGCCTGCCGCAAGGCCGATGCCTGCCGTTTCGGTTCCGTTCTCTGTGGCTACGGGCTCGCCTACTTCCGGCAGCGGCTTGATGGAGATCATGCCGATTGCCGTGAATATGGCAAGGACGAGGTAGAAGAACGTCCAGCTGCCAATTCCAATCGATGTGCCTGCGCTTAACAGAAGCGGAGCAATCGCCGGAACAATCGATTGCGGCAAGGCGTTTGCCACGTTCATAATGCCGAAGTCCTTGGCCGAATCTTCTTTGCGCGGCAGAATGCGCGCCACCAAAGCCATATCGACGGCGGAAAAACAGCCGAACCCAAGGCCAAGCACCGCGGATGCGATGACATAAGCCAAGTAATGAGGAACAAACGCAAATATCAGAACGGCAATCACCATAATGAATGCAGACATATACAAGAACGGTTTTTGCTTTCGGAATTTATCCGACAACATCCCGCCGAAAATACTGGTCAGCGCCATGGCAATCGTGGAAATAATGTTCACGGTAGCCACGCTGGATGTCGCCTGGGCTTCCGTGTAACCCATCCGGTTGACAAGCATCACCGTGAGGTAAAGGCTGCTGCAGTATCCCATCATCATTAGAAATTTCGAAGCGACCGCCCAGGAAAACATCGGGAACCGCCGCGGGCTAGGGTAAATTTTGCTCAGCTTTTCGCCGAGCGGCACGACCGTGTTATGCTCGCGGATAATTTCCACTTTTCCTTCTTGAATCAGGAACAGGCTGATGATCGGACCTACGATGCCGATTGCGGCGATCAGCGTCCATTTCGCGGCCGAGGAGACATCGGGCAACAATGTCATCAATACCATCCCGACTACGATGCCGAGCGGTAAGGACATGCCGAGCAGACCGGAAATCGTGCCTTGTTTTTCTTCTTTCACCTGATCGGGAATGAGGGCCGTGTACGCCGCCATCCCGAAGTTGAAGAACAGCTGCGCAATTGCCCACCCAACGATGATGAGCCATAACGAGGATGTCCAGCCAATCATCAGAAGCGCGGCGCTGCCGACCAAAGGGCCGAGCAAAATCCAGGTGCGCCGGCGTCCGAATCGGTTGATCGTCCGATCGCTGATCGCACCGCCCAAAGGGTTTCCGATCAAGGCGAAGAAAGCGCCGATTCCGGCCACGAGGCCATAAGACGACGTATATCCATTCGGATCGATCTCGATCATCTTGAATGTCAACAACAGTGTCGCCGGCGTCATGAGTGCGACCATCATCAGGCCGTAGCCCAACATCACGCCGAAGGTCAATCGGCCAAAAGGGGTTTTGACCTGTCCTTTTACTTTAGCTCCAGCCATTTATATAACCTCCCATTGTCTTGAAAACGATTACAATCAAATTATAAAAGAAACCGCCTTCATGAAGACAGGCGGTTGTTTAAAGACTTATGGGGCGATTTTTAATCTCATTATGAAAGCGTTTAACTCTCCCTTTCCGATTGGCTTAAAAATTGACACAGATTGCGCTGCCGCTCATACCATAGGCGTTAATTCAATCAGCTGCACCTCATGCGGTTTCAAGGTGGAGCCAATCACCGTCCCGTTCTCGTTCTCCACGTTCAAGACTTGAACCTCTCTTAATGGGGTGGAGCTCTGCTTCAGATAAGCGATATCCTCAGCCGTCAATGATTCCGGTGCCCCCATTTCCACCCATTTGTCGTAGCTGCTGCCGTGTTTGCGGGTGATCGTTTGGGTAACCATGCGGTACGCGCCTTGAGGTAACCCGCTAAGCGCGATGTCGATTTTTAAGATTTTCTCTTCCTTGAATCCGTTATACCTGTGTGTTTCATCTATAAACGAAGTGTCGCCGAGAGCGTAAAGATCATCATAATGACAGTAATTATACGTCATGATTTGAATGGAGTCTCCGCGGGCGGCCACGATATATCCGTCCCCGCGGGCAATCAGCGTCTCCCCCAGCTTGCCGAGCAGCCTGTACGCATGCATGGCGGGCTTCGGGATCCCATATTGGGCGATCAGCCCAAGCCCTCCGTGAAACAAACGCGGTGACGGGAACGTTTCCTCGATGTTGTCGCTCAGCACCCAGTAACCGAAACCGTCGATGGCATCAAGATTATCGAGAATGTTTTTGGCGATATAGGCAGCCTTGTATAAGGTATCGTTCGTCAATTCGCGGTGATAGGCGGTCGAATTCCATTCCGTCATATACACCTCGCGGCCGGATAACCCCTGGTCGGCGAGCAGCTGCAGCTCCATCGCAAGTCTCTCCTTAAGAAAATCGGGATTCGGCGAAATCCCTCCGAATTTCTCCAGCAGCCTCCGGTAAAGCTCTTCGTCCTGCGTGAGCTCCGCTTCTTCCTGCTGTACTCGTTTTTCGATTTCTTCATGCGGATAAAAATGCAGCGGAATGAAGTCGGGAAGACAATCGTGCTTGCGGCAAAACGCGAAAAAATTCGTCGCCGTTTCCGGCGAAGTCACGGTGATGATCCGGCCGGGCGCGCCGATCTTCAGTCCTGCGGATAACCGTTTGACGGTTCTGTAGGTGGCCAGATACAGCTCATGGTATTCCTGAACGGATCCGGGCCAAAATACGTTTAATTCCGGCTCGTTCCAGAACTCGAATCTCCAGCTCTCGACCTCCGCCGCGCCGTAACGGTTCATGCAGTGACGAAGGAAGCTGTCGATAAGTCCGCACCATTTATCCAGCGACTTCGGCGGGCTCGTAAAGCTGGCTCTGTAGAACACCGTCTTCCCGGGATCGGAGGCCAGCGCGGAGGGCATAAATCCCAGCTCCACGAACGGCTTCAAGCCAATCGACAGCATAAAATCGAACAGCTGGTCCACCAGCCTGAAATTGTAGCGCGGCCGGCCTGCCTCGTCTTCATCATATACCATCATCCCGTCGTCAAAGATCCCGTGGAAGCGTAAATACCGGAATGGACAGCATTGCTGCACATAGGCCAGCTGCTGTTGTACATCGGCATGCAGCCCTTCCTGCGCTTTCCCGATCGTGATGAGGTTTTTCCACGTATGCTTCAGGTTTCTTCCCGGAGCGGCCGCGTTCACCTCGTAGGTCTTCGATTCGATTGCCTGGATCGTTTCAACCTCCAACGATTCGGTCCGCCGCAAATACTGACGGATGATCCCCAGTGCGCTGGATTGGTTGAACTGAAGATAGTTCGAAGAGATGTCTTGCTTCTTCTCTTCCGTTTCCCGTTCAGGCCGATACTGCTTGCGGTATTCGTGAGGGGTCATGCGGTATTTGTTTTTAAACGCCGTGTAAAACGATTTGGCATTGGGAAATCCGTGGCTTAACGCCAGATCGGCAATCGGGAGGTCTTCATGACGAAGCAGTTCCTCCACCGCGTTCTTCAACCGGATGCTGGTCAAATAGGATTGGAAATTAAGCCCGATATTTTCGCTGAAAAATTTGGACAGATACGGCACGGACAGAAATTCCTTCTTGGCAATCGATTGCAGGGTGATCGGTTCATTGTAATGCTCATCGATGTAATTGATTATTCGGAGCATGCGCTCCATATACTTCTCGTTGATCGCGCCGCCGGTTTCGGAGGATTTGAACTGCTTAATGAGCATGGAAAATACGGCCAGCATGCGGATGCCCATATCCAGCTCGTACGCCTCTCCTTTTTTCTGCTTCAGCTCGACCATCTCCGCCAGCATCTGGCGGATTCGGTCCAACCCGCTTTTCTGTTCCGGCCGGACCGTGGAAGAATTGCACTCGAACTGTATGTCCTCAATGCCTTTAATGTTATCCTTCAAAAATACCATTGGGATCAGAAACGTGGCGATAATGTTCATATCGAGCCCAATGACCTCATGGACATGGCTGGAATTGATCAAAAACACATCGCCTTCGGTTATCGTGTGCCGCTCGATTCCGACGGTGACTTCCAGATTGCCGGACAGCACGAATATGATCTCCACGCTGGTATGCCAATGACTCGGCACGTAATTTACCCGGTGCAGCGATACATCAAACGGCAGATCGTCCGCTGTCTCCACCAATTCAAAGATGGACGTTTTCAAAGATGTCCCCCCAGACAAAGATTGTGTCTCTTTTTTGTACTATCGTCCATTATACAAAATAGTATGCTTTAATATCTAAGCGCACTAATCAAAGTCTAAAGACCGCGATCAGGGCATTTTTGATGTATTGGATTTAGGCTTTAACTCCATTCGCGTGCAAACGAAACTAAATAACCAGCCGCCGATGGATTACAGGCGACTGGCTCTCTACTTAAAAGGTGTATGGATTAGGTCAATTTTTTATATCTTTGCATATGTAGCCCGAATTCTTAGCGGAGCAAAAAAATAATGAACGACGCGGAATTTCGGCGTTAATGCTCATCATTCTTGCTTCGCTTCCAGCTCTTGCAGCGTTTGGATCAGAAAATGCTTGTTGCACTCGAGCAGAGCCATGCGGTGGCGGAAAGACAAATTCACGCCGATGCCCTCGCCGTGCGGCGGAATTTTCGAACATGCCCCGATCAGTTCCTGCACTCTCTCCAGCTTGATCTTAAGCAGTTCTATGGCATCCTCCCGCGACAAATGATCGATAAACATCAGTCCGATATTCCCGTCCGGCGTCGTATTTTCGGCATGGACCAAGGAAGCGCGGAGCAATTGAAAAAAACGTTTTTTGCCTTCTTCCGTGATCGAATAAATCTGGCGCGGCGGCCGGTTGCCTTCCTGCTCGACCGTCACGTTTACGCAGCCCTGCTTGTCGAGCCGCTTCAAAATGGCATACGCCGTCGCTTTTTTCATATCGGATACTTGACCCAAATTGCGCTCAATGAAATCGTTGATTTGATACCCGTGCTGGCTTTGGGTCATCAGCAATCCCAAAACGAGCAGTTCGCGTTCATCCATCGTTAAGACTCCTTCAATGCTGTTGCTACTTCTAGTATAGTCATTCTTGACTAGCAGGTCAAAAATGGTTTGGCGCGAGGTTGTATGAAATTATGGCAGTAGATCGTCTAACATCCCAGGTACCGCGTCCGGGGGAAAGCCGCGCAGGCAGATCGTTACCGTTTCTTTCGGGCCGCGATGATAAAACGGTGACAGCTCGTATCCAAATATCCTTGCTGCTCCAATGTACGATGAAGCTCCCGAAGCTGCCGGTCATACCGCTCCACCGAAAAGTCGGGGATTTGCCAGGGAATGACGCTTAAATAATAGACGACGGCTCCCAGGTCATAAAACCTGGAACGCGTTACCTCCTCGTCTTGGCCTTGAATATCGAAATACGGCTCCAACTCCCGCACGGCGTAATCCAAATTCCAATGCGCAAATTCGTCGTTCGGCGCTGCCAGCCATTCGTTCAGTTCCTGGTCGTTCGTCCCCCCAACCTGCTGGGTGATGAACAAGCCGCCCGGTTTCAAAATCCGGTGAACCTCCTTGGGGCAATACGATTCATGGCGGTTGATCACCAGATCGAATTCCTCGTCCGCAAACGGAATCTGCTCATCCTTTTCGATGTAGGAAACCCGGACGCCCAACGGTTCAAGCCTTCGGCGGGCTACCTCCACATTCGGCTTATACCCTTCCGTAGCGCAAGTATGCGCGGGAAGCCGGCTGAACCTTGACAAGAACTCGCCGCCGCCAGTCCCCATATCCAGCATGCTTTCCGATTGGGATATGGCTTGTTCCACCAGATTGTAATAATTCCAGCGCAGCGGAAATTCCTGCAGCCTTCCCGTGTTCCCCAGATACGAAAAATCCCAGCCGCTAAACGTCATGTCCGTCGCTTGAACGACTTCCTCATAGGACAGGTTCGTCAAATGCTTCATGTTCCCACACCCTTTCGTTTCTCTCTGTCGTCCTGAACATATCATTTCTATGAAAACGGCCAAAAAACCTTTTTTCGGAGGAGGGATGTTCTTTTGCCGCTTTTTCGAAAAAAATGAATGAATATATTTTTATACCATGATAGCATCCAAAGTGAATTCACTCATATGACCAGAAAAGGAGCTTAACGATGAACCTGAAGATGGAAAACATTCCGAATTACCGCTTGGCCTATGTGCGGCAAGTCGGCCCGTACGGCCCGGCCAATGCCCAAGCCATGGAAACACTGAAACGGTGGGCCGCAGACAGACATTTGCTGACCGAATCGGCCATTCTGCTCGGAATCCCGCAGGATCGCCCCGAAACGACGCTTCCCGAAAACTGCAGGTATGACGCCTGCATCGTGATTTCGGCGGATGTTGCGTTGGATGATACCGTGGAGGAAGGCGAATTTACCGGCGGCGAGTATGCGGTTTGCACGGTGAAGCATACCACGGAAGAGGTTCAAAAGGCATGGGCCGCCGTTTTCCCGGCTTTGCGGCAAAGCGGATATCAACCGGACAACAAGCCTGCCTTGGAACGATATACCGGGAAAATGATCGCCGATGGATATTGCGAAATTTGCATCCCTGTGATGAAAACGGTCTAAAGAATACGCAAAAAGAAGAACAAGCGGCTGCCGATCGCGACAGCTCCTTGTTCTTCCTTATACGCATGTTTTATGGCACGATGATGAGCTTATTGCACGATGTCATTTGAATCGCTTATCCGCCCAATACGACCCGATCGTCCGACAGCTTGTGGCCGCTGATCCGTTCGAATTCGCCGAGCAGCTTTTCGATCGTAAGATCCTTTTTCGTCCGTTCATCGATATCGAGAATGATTTTCCCCTTGTCCATCATGATCAGCCGATTTCCCAGCCGAATGGCCTGCTCCATATTATGGGTGACCATCAGCGTCGTCAGCTGCATCTCGCGCACAATCGTATCCGTCAATCTCGTAATCAGCTCCGCGCGGGCGGGATCAAGCGCTGCGGTATGTTCGTCAAGAAGCAAAATCTGCGGCTTGGTGAAGGTGGCCATCAGCAGGCTGAGCGCCTGCCGCTCCCCTCCGGACAACAGTCCGACTTTGGCGCGGAGCCTGTTTTCAAGGCCGATGCCCAAACGTTCGAGCGATTCGCGGAACATGCTGCGGCGGCTTGCGTTGATGCTGACCGAAAGTCCCCGCCGGGCCCCGCGCCGGTAAGCCATCGCCAAATTTTCCTCGATCGTCATTCGCGGCGCCGTTCCGGCCATCGGATCCTGGAACACGCGGCCGATCCATCGGCTGCGGCGGTATTCGGGAAGGCCGCTGATCTCCTGGCCGTCGATCCTGACCGCGCCGGCGTCCGGTTTCATCATGCCCGAAATGATGTTCATCAAGGTCGATTTGCCTGCGCCGTTGCTTCCGATGATCGTGACGAAGTCGCCGGGATTCAGCTTCAGGTTGATGTGCTGCAAAGCGATTTTTTCGTCCGGCGTTCCCGGATTAAACAGCTTGGAAACATGGGATAATTCAAGCACGGAGATCACCTCCCTTAAACTCCTTCGATAAGGCCCCCGTGAGTTCTTCGGTACGCTTTTTGGCCATTTTTTTCTGCTTCATCGCCCGGCTGGCCGTCGGGAAGACGAGCGCAATGATGACGATGACCGCCGTAATGACCTTCATGTCCGAAGCATCGAGCCATTCCACCCGCAGCGCCAAGGCAACGACGATCCGGTAGACGATCGCGCCGAGCACGACCGAAATCGTGGCATGAATGATGTTGCGGGCTCCGAATACGGCTTCGCCGATGATCACCGATGCAAGTCCAACGACAATCATGCCGACCCCCATCGTAATGTCCGCAAATCCGGATTGCTGCGCGATCAGGGCCCCGGACAGCGCCACAAGGCCGTTGGAGAGGCTGACGCCGATGATTTTGGTGGTGTCCGTGTTAGCCCCGAAGCTGCGGATCATCCGGTCGTTGTCGCCGGTTGCGCGCAGCGCCAGGCCGACGTCCGTCCGGAAAAACCAATTCATGAGCAGCAGCACGATGATCAGCATGCTCCCCAGCACGATCCACGGGTTGACGGAGGTAAGCACGGTATCGGCATCGATGATCGCGATGTTCGGTTTGCCCATAATCCGCAAGTTGATGGAATGCAGCGCAATCATCATTAATATCCCGGACAACAGCCCGTTGATTTTTCCTTTGGTATGGAGCAGCCCCGTGCATAACCCAGCCGCGATGCCGCCGGCAAAGGCCACGATGCAGCTCAGCCATGCGTTATATCCGTGGGAAATCATGACGGCGGCAATGCCGCCCCCTGTCGTAAAACTGCCGTCAACGGTCAAGTCCGGAAAATCGAGAATCCGGTACGTAATATAGACGCCAAGCGCCAACAAAGCATAAAGCAGTCCCAGTTCGACCGCGCCTATCAGCGAACTGATCATAATGACGTTCCTCCTTCGGGTAATTTCCGCCCCGATCGGGCGGAAGAGTTCATAGATGCCGCAAATCCAGCCCGTATGCAATGAAGGGAGTGGACGAAGGACGTCGCCACTCCCTATCACACCAATCCGTGCCGTTACTTATTGATGATGTAGTTCTCCTTGTCCTGCACTTCGTTCTTCATTTCTTCCGTTACCGTAACCCCTTGCGCCTCGGCAGCCTTCAAATTGAGAACGACGTCCAGCTTCTCCTGCATTTTCACCGGAATCTCTCCCGGATTTTTACCGTTTTTCAAAATGTCCGCCGCAAGTTTGCCGACCTCGTATCCGTGATCGAAATATTTGAAGCCGACGGTCGCGAACGCGCCTTTTTCAACCGTATCGTAGTCGCTCGAGAAAAACGGAATATGATTTTCGTTGGCCACTTGGATGATCGTATCCGCTCCGCTGACCACGGTATTGTCCAGCGTAATGAAAAGCGCGTCGGCGCGGCCGACCAATGACTGCGCGGCTTGCTTGACTTCGGACGTGTTGGTCACGGCCGCTTTGACCAGCTTGATGTTATGCTTGGCCAGCGCTTCTTCGGCATTTTTGGCCATGACGACCGCATTCTGCTCCCCTTCGTTGATGATCAGACCTACCGATTTGATGTTCGGAAAATGCTTGGCGATAAAATCCATCAGCCGTTGAACCGCCTCGGGATTCGTGTCGGAAACGCCGGTCACGTTGCCGCCCGGCTTCTCCAGGCTGGAAACGATCTTGGCATCGACCGGATCGGTCACGGAGGCGAACAGGACCGGTTTGTCCTTGACCTCTTTCACGACGGCCTGCGCCGAGCTGGTGGCGATGGCGAGCACGAGGTCTTCCTTGCCCGAAGCAAACTTTTGCGCGATGGACAGGTTGGTCGCCGAATCATTTTGGGCGTTTTTATAATCCACTTCCAGATTGTCGCCTTCGGACAACCCCGCATCCTTAAGCGCTGCCATGAAGCCTTCCCGCGTCGCGTCTAGCGACGGATGCTCGACGATTTGGGAAATGGCGATTTTATACGTTTTTTTGTCCGCTTGGTTTCCGGAGCCGCCGGCTTCCGTTTTCTTGCCGTCAGAACTGCCGCAACCTGCAAGCGCTGCCGCCAAAAGCGCCGACATGACGACAGGCAGCCATTTTTTCTTCAACATCATTAGACCCCTCCAACATTTTCCTCTACACTGCTTTTGTGTTCGAAAGCATTAAAGCAATCGGGTAAAAAAAAGAGTGCCGATCGTATAAAATTTTCCATTCCATACAATCCATTGATTATTCATAATCATAAAGGGGCACTCCGGCATCCGTCAATCGGTATCATGTAAAAAAATGAATTTTTTTATCGGATTTTAAAGGATGATTATTCCAATTCGCCTACCCGGTTTTGCTTCTCCAGCCGTTCGATCAGCTCGTTTAACGGCATCGCTTCCATGTCGGGGATTTTCAGGTCGTAACCTTCGAACGAAAAGGTCGTCGTCATCTCGTTCGGCACGATCACGGTACGGACTCCGGCTTGTTTCGCCGCGATAAACCCGTTCAAGGAATCTTCGAAAGAGACCGCTTCCTCCGGCTGGATCTCCAGCTTTTGCAGCGATAATCGATAAAGCTCGGGGTCCGGCTTCACCTTCTTGACCAAATCCGCCGTATTGACGAATTCGAAATAACCGTGCAGGCCGAATTTGTCCAGGTACGGCTCGATCCAGTTGTAATAGGAGCTCGAGGCGATGCAAACCCGCAACCCCAGCCTTTTGGCTTCCTGCAGATAGCTGACGACGCCGGGCCTCGGCTGCACGTCCTTCAACAGCTCCCGGTAGCAAACGTCGACCTGCTTGCGGATCCGTTCGGCATCCCCGGCCTGTTCAAGCAATTCGGCGAGGTATGTATATGGGTTGAAAAATTCGAAGGAAGTCCCGACGCACCGGGCATACATTTCGAGCGGGAGCTCCTTGCCGTATTCCCTGTATATTTTGCAAAAGGCGTGGTAGGCCGGCGTTTCCGTATCCACGATCAATCCGTCGAAATCAAAAATAAGCGCTTTAATCATGTAACTCTCCTTTTCGTCCTCGTATTCTTTTCCCCGTCGCCGGTCCCCATTTTCCCAGCCGTTCGGCATGAACCCGCCCTTTCCCCGGGAAAATAAACAGCCGCTTCACGGCCGCTCTGAAATAGGCCCTCGGTTTATACTATAAAATTCTTCGCCGGCGCGGCACATTCCTCTTTTTTCGGGAAGCGGCGAAAGACCGGACGCCAACGCGCCCGGCCATTACAAATGATACTGCCGCAAGTTATAATGCCGTGATCCGTACCTGCCCGCGCAGCCGTTCCACCTCATCCGGTTCGATCAGCCCCGCTTCGTCCGTCATGGCGTTGGAAGTGCCTGCCGCCGAAGCCAGAGCCAGCCCTTCTTCGAGAGACAGCCCTTTGGCCAGCGAGACCGCCATTCCGGCGACGTACGAATCCCCGCAGCCGACCGTGTTCACGACGTCGACCTTCGGCGTTTCCACGCGGAAAGTTCCCGCTTGGGACGCCACCATGGAGCCTGCGCCGCCGAGCGAGACGCTGATCCGGTCCATGCCGTATTTTTGCAGGAGCGTTTCGACCGCCTTTTGGAGCGCCGCCTCATCCTGAACGTGGATGCCGAGAAGCCCCTCGACTTCCTCTTCGTTCGGTTTGATCATATCCGGCCCGGCTTCCAGGCCGAAGCGCAGCGCGTCCCCGCTGGCATCCAAAATGACGTAGGCTCCGGCTTCTTTGGCGATCGATACGAGCTTCACGTAAAAATCCTTCGGAACCCCGGCCGGCAGGCTGCCGCTAAAGCAAACGATGCGGGATTTGGCAGCGTGCTCGCGGATTTTCTCTTCCATCTGCGCCAAAGCCTGCGGGTCGACGGTCGGCCCCGGCTCCAAAAGCTCGGTGGAAATACCGTTTTCCTCGTCCAAAATGTTCAGGCAAACCCGCGACTCCCCGGGAACGGAGACAAAATCATGCCCGATGCCCATCCGGTCCAATAGCTGTTTGATCATTTCGCCGTTAAATCCGCCGACGAAGCCGGTTGCGGTCACCGGCACGCCGAGCTGGGCCACGACTTTCGCCACGTTGATCCCTTTGCCGCCCGGCGCGGCGCGGAACCGCTGTACCCTTGAAACCTTGCCCAGCGGAAACGTCGGAAGAAAATACGTCTTATCGATGGCTGCATTCAATGTTACGGTCGTAATCATAAATACCCTGTCATCCCATCCTAGCCGTGAACGTGAGCTCCTTTTCCGTCATGACCCGGCCCGGGGAAAGCCGTCCTTCGCTGCCTGCTCACCGTTTGCTATCCGTCTCGATGCCCCCTGAAGCCCTTGCGGTCATGGGGCAAAAACCCCATGCCGCCGGGCACATCGGCAATATCCAAAGTATACCTGCATGCCTCAAATTGCACAACGTTACATTCCGGAGCTACTCACGCCTCTTCCAGCATCGCGTGTACTTTTTCCAGCGTCGGCAGGGAGCCCGTCCCCCCGATCCCCAGCGTCGAAATCGCCCCGCTTGCGTTGGCGAACCTCACCAGCTCCCGTCCGCGCAAACCGCTGCGGTACGCATAAATCAAACCGGCATTAAAAGCGTCCCCGGCACCGGTCGTGTCGACCGGCGCGACTTGGAAGGAGGCGACCAGCTCCGGTGCCCGCTCCGGCGCAAACAGCATCGCTCCCCTTTTGCCGCATTTGACGACCACGGTATTCACGCCTGCCGGAAGCCCTCTGGCTGCTTCTTTTACGCTTTCGGCCCCGTAAATGTGCATCATTTCCTCTTCGCTCGGAATAAACAGGTCCGTGTGCGGCAGCAGACGGTCGATTTGTTCGCGGTACCACAATCCGCGGACGTCCCAGCCGGTGTCAAAGGAGGTCGTCGCCCCCTCGGCCCGGAGGCCCGCAAACAACGTTTCCCAATGCGGCCGCATGCCGTCCTGAAGAAAATAAGAGCCGAAATGCACATGGTCCGCTTCGGCAAGCAGCCCCGCAGGGAGGTGCTCCGGCGCAAGCAGCGGAATGCTGCCCGGGTACGTGAGCAGTCCGCGGTCCCGCGGCGTCGAAAAAGACAAGGTGACCCCGGTTTTAAGATCCGCCTTCCGGATGACATGTTCGGTATTCACCTGCATCCGATCCAGCTCGCGCAAGCAAAAACGCCCGAAGTCGTCTTCCCCCACCACGCTTACGAAATGAACTTCGGCGCCAAGCGATGCCAGCGCGCATGCAGTAATCGCCGAAGACGAACCCAACACCACGTCGAAGGAATCGATCAGCTTTTCCCTGTTCCACTCCGGCATCACGTCGGTGCCGGCCAAAATAACGTCCACGTTCAACTCGCCGACGACAACGATTTTCACGGCATTTTCCCCTTTGCAATTGGTCTTATGGTCTTATGCCTGCATTACAAATTGACGGCGTCCAAATGACGGCGGCAGTTGTACAAATCGCATACCCACTGTTCATCCAGCTTGCGGATCAACGTGACCGACGTGTTGTGAAGATGCTGGCGTTCCCCCATGTTCGCAACCAGCGCCGGAAGCAGCGTCGAGATCAAGGCGCCATGGCTGACGAGGAGCACGCGCTGCCCGGGATGCCGCTGGCAAACCTCCTTCACGAGTTCCGTTCCGCGCGCAATCATCGACTCTTCGGTCTCGATTCCAAGCTCAAACTCCCGCCAGTCCTCGCCCCACATCCGAATCCGGTCTTCCTCCGTCGTGCCTTCGATTTTACCGCAGCCTTTTTCCCGCAAACGCTCATCGCTATAGAGCGGAATGCCAATCGCTTTGGCGATCGTTTCCGCCGTTTCCTTCGCCCGCGACAAATCGCTTGCATACACGGCATCCCATGTCTCGTTCCGGAACCGTTCCGCCAGCGCCCGGGCTTGCGCCCGGCCCGTATCATTAAGCGGAATATCCGTTTGTCCCTGCGCCTTTTTCGCCACGTTCCAGTCGGTAATGCCGTGTCTGACCCATCCAATCGTCGTCATCCTATGTCCCCCTTGTTATTCGTCGTAAAATGTCATATGGCCTTTTTCCGCCCGGTAATAATCGAGACGGTCCTGCAGCGTGCCCGTGTGAAGCTCGAAGCGGTGTCCGTCCGGGTCCAGGAAATAGACCGATCGCTTATCCTTTTCATCGCGTTCCCGTCCGGGCAGGACTGTGACATCAAGTTCCCTCAGGCGGTGAAGCCAAAAGTCGAACTCTTCTTCCGCCACCGAAAAGGCGATATGGGTATACGTCCGCGGCACCGCTTCTCGCTTTGCATCCTCTTCGTTCAAGGCAATCCACAGCCCTTCCAAATCGAAGTAGGCAAGCTTTCTCCCTTTGACGAGCGGTTTTGCCCCAAATACGTTCTCATAGAAGGCCATCGAGGCGTCGAGATTCGAAACGGAGAAACAAATATGATTGATTCCCTGCAATTTCATGCGGCCGCTCCTTTCCTTGAAACTTCCGGATCGGCTTCGCTCACTGCCATACTTCATCCAGCTTATCGGCATAAAAGCGGATCGCCCTAGCGTAACCCCGAATCCCGTCATCCCCGGACGTATCGGCGATTTCGGCCAGCAGCAGCTCCATCGCCTTCGGGTGTCTGCCTAAATTATACAACACCATCGCATAAAACACGCGGAATTCTCTTCGCTCCGGAAACGCGCTCATTCCCTGTTCAAGCACCTCCGCCGCCCGGCCGTATTCCCCGAGCGACCTGAAGGTGCTGCCAAGACCGAGCAGCGCGCCTGCAAGCGATTCTTCGCCGAGCCCTAACCGGATGGCTTCTTCATAATACGGCACCGCCTCCCTTTCGAGACCGAGGACATCGTGGGTCCATCCCGTCTGGTACCAAATTTCCGCATTGCCCGGCTCCTCTTCCAGCAGCGACAGCCATAACTTCCTGGCCTGTTCGGCATCGCCCGATTCCCGCAGCGATATCGCCTGACGAATCTTTTGTTCCGTATCCGACATGTTTCCGCCCCTTCCTTTCCAAGCCCGTTAGTCCAGGTAGACCGTGCTCCGCTTCATCTTCACGCTGGACTCGCGCACGATCAGCCTTGGTTCGAATTGCACCCTCTCATAAGCGCCTTTGGATGGTTCGCGGATCCGTTTCAGCAGCAGCTCCGTCGCCAGGCGGGACACTTCCGCCCCCATGATGGATACCGAGCTGATCTGCGGGGAAGTGAGCGTCGTCCAAATGTTGTTGTCGATGCCGACCACGGCCACGTCCTCCGGCACCCTGACCCCAAGCTCTTTAAAACGGTTGATCAGCCCGATGGCGACCATGTCGTTCCCGGCGTAAACCGCGTCCGGCATATGTTTCAGGCTTTTGAAATAATCGGCGGCTTTCGCCCCCGTGCTAAGCGAGAAGTCCTCGCCGAAATAAACCAGCGACAAATCGACGTGCGCCAGCGAATTGACATAAGCATTGTAGCGTTCCTCGATGATATCCTTAGGCGCTCCGGCGTAACCGATCCTCGTGCGGCCGATGCTGATCAAATGCTCCATCGCAAGGCGCCCTTCCTGCTGCGACATGCAAACCACGTCCGCTTTAATGTCGGGCCCCAGCTTTTTCCCGTAGTTGATGACCGAGATCGGCACCGGCGATTTGTTGACGAGCTCGACGAAGTTTTTCGGATACGCCAGCGGCAAAATGATCAGGCCGTCCACGTGCAGCTTTTTGACGTCGCGGATCGTCTCCAGCTCGATCTGCCCGATGCCGGACGTGTTGATGTTGACGACGCGGTAGCCGTGATGTTTGGCGGCCTGCTCCACGGACCAGGCGATTTCGGGCATGAACGCGTTGCGGATATCGGGCACGGCAAGCGCGATCTGATAGGTGCTGCGCACCTTCAGGCTTTGCGCCGCAATGCTCGGGATGAAACCAAGTTCTTCGATCGCCTGAAGCACCTTCGTTTTCGTTTTTTCGCTGATGCCCCCGGAATTGTTGATGGCCCTGGATACCGTCGCGATCCCGACGCCGGCTTTTTTGGCGACGTCTTCGATGGTGACTTTCGAGTTTTTTGACAAGCCGACCCGGCCCTCCTTAATTCGGAATCGTTTCCTATTTTCGTTCCGTCTTTTCATTTACTATTTCTATTATACCATGAAAATTTTGGCGGTTGAATTACGCGGAGATCCGGGTGATATACCCTAGCTTAAAAGGCTGTTTTTCAAGAAAAAATCTGTGTGCCCCGTTTCGAAACCGGTTTGACAATCCTGTGAAGTTGTGACATATTAGTTTTCGGAAACGTTTCCGAAACGCGAGCAATCCAAGCTCATCTGAACCTATTCAGAACCTAAGATCGAAATGGAGATGTCAAGCATGAAAGCATTAAGATGGCATGGCCAAAAAGACCTGCGTCTGGACACCATCGAAGAACCTGTCGCAACGAGCGGCAAAGTCAAAATCAAAGTGGAATGGTGCGGCATTTGCGGCAGCGACCTGCATGAATACACGGCGGGACCGATTTTCATTCCCGAGTCCGCCCCTCATCCGCTGACCGGCGAAAAAGCCCCGATCGTGATGGGACATGAATTCTCCGGGCAAATCGTCGAAATCGGCGAAGGCGTGACAAAATTCGGCGTCGGCGACCGGGTCGTCGTCGAGCCGATTTTCGCGTGCGGCAAATGCGAAGCCTGCAAGCAAGGCAAATACAACCTGTGCTCCGACATGGGCTTTCTTGGACTTGCCGGCGGGGGCGGCGGATTTTCCGGTTACGTCGCGGCGGATGAAGCCATGGTCCATAAAATTCCGGATTCCGTGTCCTTCGAGCAGGGCGCGCTTGTCGAGCCGTCAGCGGTCGCTCTGCATGCGGTCCGTTCCAGCAAGCTGAAAGTCGGCGATAAAGCGGCCGTATTCGGCACAGGACCGATCGGCCTGCTCGTGATCGAGGCATTAAAAGCTTCCGGCGCATCCGAGATTTACGCGGTCGAGCTGTCTCCGGAACGCAAACAAAAAGCGGCGGAGCTCGGCGCGATCGTCATCGATCCGAAGGAATTCGACGCCGTGAAGGAAATCCATAAACGCACGCAGGGCGGCGTGGACGTCGCCTATGAAGTTACCGGCGTTCCCCCTGTGCTCACGCAGGCGCTGGAATCCACCAAAATGGGCGGCGAGCTGATGATCGTCAGCATCTTCGAAAAAGAGGCGCCGATCCACCCGAACAACGTCGTCTTGATGGAACGGACCGTCAAAGGCATCATCGGGTACCGCGACGTCTTCCCTGCGGTCCTCAGCCTGATGGAGCAGGGTTATTTCCCTGCGGAGAAACTCGTGACCAAGCGGATTTCGCTCGACGACGTGCTCTCCGAAGGCTTCGAAACGCTGCTGAAGGAAAAAAACCAGGTTAAAATTCTCGTGAAACCGGAATAACCGATCCGGGATCGTTCTCTTCTTTTGATCTATCCAACTTCCAACCACCTATTGCAAAGCCGGATTCTCGTCCTGAGAAATCCGGCTCTTTTTTATCCGCCGTTTCGAAGCGGATCGCGACAAAACGCGTCGATAATTTTATATTGACAAATTCTTTAATTTGTGTTATGATATAATATTTGTGTTTGACTAATGATTTTTGTGGCGCTATGATAGTACCTGCCTTACATTTTTCATGAACCTATGGAGGTGCGGCATGAACCCAGCCACGCAAAATTATCGTATTCATATGCTTGACATCGCAGCCGTCGTTATGGGAAAAGAGGACATCATTCATCCCGTGCTGATCCATGATGAGAGGCACGCGGTGTTGGTCGACGCCGGATATCCCGGCCAGCTCGGCAAATTCGCCGAAGCGCTAAACCCTTACGGACTTCGCATGCAGGACGTGACGCAGGTCATTTTGACCCACCAGGACATCGATCATATCGGAAGCCTTTCGGCAATCCTCGAAGAGGCGGGGCATGACGTCGAGGTGATGGCCAGCGCGGAAGAAAAACCTTTTATCGAAGGCGAAAAGATGTTATTAAAAATAACGCCCGAAGCGCTTGCCGCAGCGGAAGCCATGATTCCCCCCACCGTTCCGGACGCGTGGAAGCAGGCCTTCCTCTCCACATTAAAAAATCCGCCCAAATCCCCCGTGCACAGGGTCATTCATGACGGACAAAGGCTGGACATCTGCGGCGGCATCGAGGTGATAGCAACGCCGGGACATACTCCGGGACACATCAGCCTATACCATGTTCCAAGCAAAACGCTGATCGCCGCCGATGCGCTCCGGGTCGCCGACGGACGTTTATGCGGACCGGATCCGGACCAGACGCTGGACATGGGAAGGGCGATGGAATCGGTCGGAAAGCTTGCCGGCTGCCAAATCGAAACGATCATCTGCTACCATGGCGGCATGTACAAAGACGGAAACCTTTCCCGAACCTTGCGTGAACTGGCTGGCCTCTAAGGGAGCCGTCAAATATGCGTTGCGTTTGTTCCATATAACAGAAGTCCCTTGCTCCCGGTCGCCGACAGGCCGTTTGATTCCGGACCTTATACGACGCCGGCAACGCCGGCGGCACGAAACGGCAAAAAATCCGCCACGAATCCCCGCGATTCCCGGTTGATTCATGACGGATAAGCTTAGCGCTCGGACGGATGGCGCCCGATATGGCTCTAACCCGTTACTTTTACAGCTTTGCCCGTGTTTGCCGTTTCACGGCTGTGGTAGAGCTCGAAGGCCTGCTGCATTTTCCGCAAATAATCCGGTTCCCGGCCGGAGCAAGCAAAACGAATTTCCCCCTTGCCGCCCGAGCCCAGTCGTTTTTGCTCCGCCAAAACGCTCCGGAGCCTGCGGATCGTGCCGCGGCTGCCGTCGATAATCTCCATATGCGCCGGCAAAATCCGGCTGAGCAGCGGCTTATAAAATGGAAAATGGGTACATCCCAATACAAGCGTTCCATAATCGTTCAAATCGTACGGCGCAAATTTTTCTTCAAAATAAGCCGTCATCACGCCGGGATCGAACTGCATGGCCTCGCAATACGCAACCAGTTCGGGCAGCGGGAGCGAATCCACGATGCTGTGGTCGTCCACGCGGGAGACAAGCTGGGCGTATTTCGATTGGTGAAGCGTCAGCGGCGTCGCGGCGACCAATACTCTTTTTCCGGTGTTGCGGTTCATTTCGACGGCCGGCTTCACCGCAGGTTCCATCCCGATGATCGGAAAGCGGTATTCCTGGCGCAGTTCCTCCGCCGCCGCGCTGGTTGCGGTATTGCAGGCAATGACCAGCGCCTTGATGTCTTCCCGCAAAATTTGATCCAGCGACTCACGCACAAAGTCCTGCACCTGCTCCTTGGTTTTCGTGCCGTAGGGCGCATGAAGGGTATCGGCAAAAAACAAAAAATCCTCTTCGGGCAGCTGCTTCACGGCTTCAGAAAGGACGGTCAATCCGCCTAAGCCTGAATCAAAAAGCGCAATTCGCATGTTGTTCACCTGATTTTTTCATAGATTCGTTTCGCATGGTTCTTTGGTTCCCTATATGATGAAAACCAAATTATGGCCAAAAGTCAAGGATAACCGCCGTGGAAAAATCATACATTGCCGTGAATCGCCGCGGTATGAAGCCATCACGAACCCGGTCCCGGCCAAGTTAAACCCGCCTGCGGACCATGCAAATAAACGGGGTTTCCCGGCCGTGTACGGGGGAAGACAAGGCGCCCGCCCGCTCGAAGCCCGCCTTCCCGTAAGCGCGGATCGCCCGCTCGTTAAAAGCGGCGACAACCAGCCGGATCCCTTTTCCCGGAAAGGCACGCTGCACGTACCTGGTTCCCTCCTCGACAAAGCGGCGGCCATGCCCCTGTCCGGTCAGCTCGGGCTTCATCCCGAGGCCAAAGTCCACCAAAGATTCATCCTCATAGATTCCCGCGGCGTAACCGCCGGGGACTCGGGCCGAAATGCCCGTGCAATAAAATCCGATGACGCGTCCTTCGGCATCCTTGACGGATACGTAATCGCCGTTCATCAGCTCGGCGGCATCCTCTTCGCTCCCGTCCATGCTGTACAGCTCATAGGGAGGCGGATATTGCCACAATGCGATGACCGCCGCGTCCTCCGCGTTCATGCTGCTGATTCGATACACTGCTTAGCACAACCTTTGCCTGATTTTAAAATAAGGTTCTTGCGGATTGTTCTTGAAGAAGGGTTTCACCAAGCCCGCGGCCGATGACATTCGCCGATACGCGTTTGATGCCAAGCTCCTTGGCCCAAACCGAAAGCTGGCCGACGTGGTGAATTTCGTGGGCGATGACGTGCCGCAGCACTTCGCCGTACACAAGCGGCTCCGTCTGCCATGGAACGCGCACCACGGTTCTCTCTTTTTCCGCGTTTACCTTCGATAAAATATCCTTGATTTGGCCGCGGCAATCCTCCGACAGCATCCTGATTTTCTCCAGCGATGCGTAATCCTCGAAACGAGGCTCCCAATCCGCCATTCCTTCGATCGCCCGGATCCAGCTCAGTTCCACGTCGACGATATGGAACAGCGTCCGAAGTATCGATCCGACGCCCCCCGTCCGTTCCTTGGCGAGTTCGCCGGCGGGCAACTCTCCGAATACCTCAAACCACTCATCTCTCACCTGCCAGTTATACTCAAACCAGGTCTTCAAGCTGCCGCTCCCTTCCATCCCCTTACCATCTTCGTTTTATCCTATGCCGCAAAGAGTCTGCATTCTCTCCGCGGCTGCTATTTTTCATAGGGTTTAGGGACCGTTTTTCAAAAGTTAAACACAGTATACCACGGATCGATTCCGGCTGCCGCAATCGGAGCCCGCAAACGATAACCCCGGGCAGGACACAACAAAACCGGGTGGTCTTCCACCCGGTTTTGTTCCATCCGTTCAAGCATGCTATGAAAGGCGCACGTATCAGTGGTTCAACAGCATATATACCATTTTGGCCATTTCCGCCCGGGTCACGTTCCCCTTCGGATCAAAACGGAGATTGCCTTTGCCTGTCATCAAGCCAAGCCCGTTCACCTGTTCGACGGCTTCTTGGGCCCAGGTCGACACCTGATCAAGATCCGCAAAATTCGCTTTTGCTGATCCGCCCTGCATTTTGCCGTACAGCCCGCTCGCCTTCGCCAGAATAACGGCGGCTTCCTCGCGGCTGATCGGAGCCTGAGGCCGGAATTTCCCTCCGCTTCCTTGAACGATGCCCAGCTTGGACGCCTGGGCGACCGCGGCGGCATAATACGCATCCGCAGGCACGTCGGTAAACGATGGCGTTGTTTCGGACGCATGTTGGCCCGCTCCGCGCATGACGAGGGTGATGAAATCCGCCCGGCTCACCTGCCGGCCCGGCTGGTAATGATTCGCATCCACGCCCTGGACCAGATGTTTGGCCGCCAATTTCGTAACGTATTCCTCCGCCCACGAACCTTTTACGTCCTCAAACTGCTTGCGGTATTCCAAAACCGCATACGCGCCTGGCGCATCGGCCGCAAACGAGACGGTGCCGCCGCGGAAGCTGCCGCCTTTGTACACGGGCTCCCTGCCAAGCAGGTACACGCCCGCGTAATCGCTTTGAAGCTGTTTTTGCTGCTCGGCCGTCAAACTTCTTTCGATCGTGATCGGACCGCCGAAAACGGCAATTTCCGTTTCGGTTTGTCCTTTGACCAGGATCAGGCGCAGCGAATAAACGAGGCCGGCATGCACGTAATCCTTGGAAGCATTCAAGCTTGCGCCCAGCTTTTGCTTGATGCCGTCATTCATCGCGGTATCCAGGCGAAGCAACAGTTGGTCGGCTGCTTCGAGCCGTTCCGGAATCGAGGCGGCCGGCATCGTTACCGTGAATCCCGGCGCGGAAACGATGATCGACAGCCCGCCGTCTTTGGCTTTTTTCACCGGCCCTGCAGGGAGGTACAAAGCGGATTCCCCGTCCCCATCGGCGCTTCCGTTCAATTCTACGATGACCTTTCCGTTGTCGGCCGTGGCGACCGCTTGTTCCAGCGCCTGCTGATCGGCCCGGTACGCGCCGTCCGAAGACGGTTTTATCGCGAGATGTCCGCGTCCGGTTTCAGCAACCGGCGGTTTTTCCGGGCCGGAACCTCCCGGATGGGTTCCTTGGTTTCCGCCGGCGTTTCCTGGGCCGCCGCTGTTTCCTCCGCCTCCCGGCGGATGCGTTCCCCCGGTGGCTGCTCCTGTATCGAAGCCCCAAATATCCGACAGCACGCTGCCGCTATGCCCGTCCTCCGCTTTGGCGTACCATTGCTGATAGCTGTTCGAAGGCAAGCCTTTCCAGGCTACCGATGTTTCGGTACCGCTTGGAACGTTCGATTGGGCGCCGATTTGCTGGCCGGTGTAAACTTTTACGCCGATGTAATCCGTAGCCACCCGTTTGGTGGCAGGCTCAAGCCCGAGATCCAGGCTGAATTCGTCTTTGCCCTTATCCGTTTCCGGATCGTAGTAATTATAATCGTCCAAATAAGGGGAGTACGTCTTGATATGCAGCTTGTTGTTTTTCATGTCGAACTGCATGAGACGGATATACCCGAGTCCGCCTTCGGGCGCCCCTTGATAATCGGCAAGCATCTGGTACACGCTGCGATCCGGAATGCCGTCGCCGTTATCGTCCAGCTGATCGACCTTCAGTTCCGCATCGTGATAGTGGCCGGACAACGCCGCGATCACGTTTTTGTTGGGCTTCACGACCTTTTCGAAAATCTGGTCGGCGATCGGTGCCCGGTTGTTCGACACGAGAAGGTATTCATGCAGGCACAAAATCGCTTTGCGTTCCGGATATTTGGAGACGACCTCGTTCATCCATTCGATCTCCTTGTCGCCGAGTCCCCAGCCCATATACACGATAATGAAGTCGTTTCCGTTCGAAGATACCAAATCGTAGTGCCCTCGGTTGTTGTCGTACGATCCGCCGAACACCTGGTTGTCTTTAAAGCGGTCTTCGCCGAAATATTGCTTGAACTTCGTATAATCGTTGTTTTGGTGATCGACGTCATGGTTCCCTGCCAGCACGCCGTACGGAATGCGGGCGTCTTCGAGCACCTTCATGTCTTTGTCCGCTTCGATCCATTGATATTCCTGATACGATTTATCGACCACATCGCCCGTATGGATCACGTATTTGATGTTCATTTTGTCCTTTTGGTCGACGATCCAGTTGACGATTTTTTGGTAAATCTGCGGATAGCTTTGGGAGTAATACTGGGTGTCGGACATCCATACGAACGAAAAATCGTACGGATCCTGGGATTCCGGCACCGGTTTGCTGCCGCTAGCTGCCGCCTGAACGGCGATTTCATCCTGCACCAATACGTCGATCGCCTGGCCGTTCGCGTAATCGCCGGCCTTCACGACCGCATTCAGCTCGAAATCATCCGCACCGGCTATGACCTGATCCAGCTGAACCCATTTCCCCTGCGTCGGGCTCCAAGCATATAAGCTTACTTTCCGGCCTGCGAGCGATTTCCCTTTCCAGTTGATTTCTACGCGGTCGGTGCCTTTGACCGAAGGATCCAGTTTCACCTCAAAGCGCTGGTAAGGAAACTGTTCGACGGACTCGTTCACGAGATACTTTCCGTCCAATGCGCCGATTTTTTCGTAATCCTCCGCACTCATGGCTTTTTCCCCGGCAGGGGCCATCTCTTTGGGAGGTTCGGTTGCGGACGCGTTCAGGTACCCGGTGAACCCTTCCGCGCGGCTGCCGTCATATTTGAACCCCTTATAAAATGTCACGTTCATCGGATCCTGGTTCGGATCCTGCACCTTGACGGTCAGGTTGGCTTCGGCGCCGACATCGGTTTGCCCCTGCTTAGGGCTGACGAGCTGCGGCGGAAGCGGATTTTCGTCCGGCACGTTAAAGTTGACGGTCTTTTCGGAAATGTTTCCGGCTTTGTCCGCGGCCTGAATGGACAGCGTATGCGTTCCGCCCTTCATTGCTCCCGAGGAGGTGCGGTACGGAAGCTCGACCGGTTTGCCGTCCAGATTTACCGTCACCTTGTCCACGTCTGCCAAGGCGTCTTTGATCTCGGCATCGATGACGAATTCCCCGCGGTACTCCTTGCCTTCTTCCACCGTCGGCTGGATGGTCGGAGCGGTATTGTCCACGATGACGTTCGACGTGATTTGTTCCTTGCCGTCCGAAACGGTCACCCGGTGAGTACCGTCCGGCACGGTCGACGTATCCCAAGCGTATGCCCTGGCTTTCAGATGTTCCGGCTTCAGATCGAAGTGAAACCCGATCGATTCGCTTTTGCCTGCGGAATCCCCCATCTTGATCTGCTTTTCTTTTTCGGCGTAGGCAGGATCCCAAATTTCGGTGCCGTCGGCCAGCAGCAGCCGGACGTTTTTGACTTCGAAATCGTCTTTGTTTTCTTCCGGACGTTTATCGAACGGCGATGTTTTGGAGCCGGCCCGGATGTAGATGACGTTATCTCCCGCCGCCAAACGGTCCGCGCTGATCGGGAAAGACAGCGTCGTATAAGACGTGATCGGATCCATGAAGGTATACAGGATCGACTTGTCCTCGAGTTCCGGCGGTCCCATCGTCACCGCGTTTTTGAAATAATAATCGACGTTGACGGCATCGAAAACGAAATAAGCGTCATGCTCAAGCCCGGCAAACGTGCTGCCGTCAGGCACTTTGGTCCCGTCGATGCTTAACTCGACGTCTGCGGCTTTAGCGGCTTCCGCGGTTCCTTTGATCGTACGGACGCCTTTCAAAATTTCCTGGTCCTTTACGTTCAAGCGGAGCGGGGCATCGCTTACGCCTCCGGTAACGTCCACTTTCGCGATCGCCGATTTCGTTTCGTTCACCCCGTCGGACGCGACGAAATAATATTCGATGTATTTCCGTCCGATCAATTCGGCCGAACTCAGCTTATAGCGGTAAAGCATATCGTTAAAATCTTCCGTCAGGCGATGCCCCGTAAAATTCGGCTGCTTGTCCGAACGGACAAACACTTCGACCGAGGTCACCTCATGATCGTCCTTGACGTCTGCTTTGATCTCAAGCCCTTTGGACTGATCCGCTTCCGTTACGCCCGTGACGTCCGTTACCGTCGGCGGGACCGTGTCGGCTTCGACATGAACCGGCTCGGCGGGAACCTGCGCTGCCCTCACGGAACCGGGCGAAGGCGCGTCCTGGCCCGATGCGGCTTTGATCATGACCGTGCTGCCGTTCACCGGGTAGCCGAAAACGATCGCCTTGTCCTCTTTCGTTTCATCGCCTTTCGTTCCGCCTTCATACATCAGATCGGCATCGTAATAGGCGGCTGAAACTTCCTTGCCGGTATTCGTTTTGATTACGACCGCCCGTCTGCCGGAGTTGGCCATGCCGTCGCTTTGGATCGTCTGCAGCGTTTCCCCCGGAATCAGGTTCGTTTTGTAAAATTGATTAAAATCATTTTCCGTGTATGCCGTATTGGCGCTGTTTTTGATCCAAAAAACGACGGATTGTTTCGGTGGAATCTTAAAATCCGGGTTCACAGACGCCCATTCCACGTCGGCTCCCGGTCCTTTGTCCGGATATCGGTAATATATTTTGTAATTTTTGAAATTTACCGGCTGATCGGAATTGTTGTACACCTCGATGTATTCGTACGCGTCCGTCGAAGTGCCCGGAACGTTGGCCGTGTTAGGCACAAGCTCGGTCACGAGCAGCACGGGCGCCTTGGCCGGATGAAACGGCTCCATGCGGACTTGGGTCGCGTAAGGTTTGTCGAGCTGGCCCGCTTGAATGCGGTATTGCAGCGTCGGCTCCGCCAGCGCGGCCGCAGGAATCGTCGCCGTGTAATCTCCCGTGTTGCCGGAGTCGGTCATCGTCGTTACGGTGTATCTCGCCTGGGACAGTGTTTTGTAGAGCAACTTTACGGCAGCTTTGGAACCATCCGCATTCGTGCCCGGATTTTGTACATGGGCTTTGACCTCGTAATCCGCGGCATCCACAACATCGGCTGGCGCATGAGTGATTACCGTTTGTTTTCCTTCTTCAATAACCGGAGGTACCGCTTGCGATGGATCGATCGTCCCCGGCGTGGCCGCCGTTTTTCCGGATTCCTCCGTAACGGTCATCAGCGTGCTGCCGGCAACCGGATGTTTGAAAAAGATCCCCATATTGGGCTGCACATGCTGCGCTTCGTAAGCAGCCGATACGATCGTGTCGCCGCTGCTGCTTTTGATCGCCAGCGTTCTGGCGTTTTTATTCGCCATCCCGCCGCCGCCCTGAATCCGGAAAAGGCTGGCGCCTTCAACCAGGTTCGTTCCGAAATTGGCGTTGAACTGATCCGCCGTTTCCTGGGTGTTCTTGCCGTTCATGATCCAAAACACGACCGGCTGGCGGGCCGGGATGATGATGTCGGTTCCGGGATCGGGCGTCCATGGATCGCTATTATTGTAAAAAAACGAGTAATCCTTGAAGTTCACGTCCTGATCCGTGTTGTTGTATACCTCCACGAATTCGTAAGCGTCCGTGCTCGTACCCGGCAGATCGGCCGTATCCGGCACCATTTCCGTGATCAGCAGCGCCGGCGCAGCGGCCGATGCCGCAAGCTCCTTCAGCTGTGCAGCCCGAATTTGCGTAGAATACGAAACCGTCCGAATGACGTTTGCCCCGGAGTCCAAAATGTCGATCGAATAGTCCAATTGGCGCCCGATCAACGTTTCGCCCGGAATGTCTCCGATGTATGTATCCGCCTGCTGACCCGCCGGCTTCAGCTCGACCGGAGCAAACGGTTGGCCGTCCACCGTATAACGGATTTGACCGCTCCATGGTTGATCTGCGCCGTAGACGACGGCCGTCACCGTATAATTCGTCTTCTCCGGCACCGATGCCGCCGGCGTATGCTCCAGACGAATCCCGCCCGGTTGTTCAGCCTGACTCTGCTGTCCCTCCTGCACGGCCGGGATCGGCTCGGCATGCGCAGCGGCCGTCGTCATAATCCCGGGCGTTCCGGCCGTCAGCATCATTCCGCTCAGCACGGCGATCGAAACGCTCCGTCCAAGCTTCTTTGTTCTGTTCAATGCAGCCTGCAACTCCTTCATCAACATATTTGACCCAACAAGTCCATTGTATGAAGGTTGTGTTAGCCGGATATTACGGCAGCGTAAAGCGGTCGTTAATCTGGTTAAACAAACGTTAACACAGGAATATATCTAATAAAGCCGTTTTTCGTAGCTTTCGGCCAAAGATGCCCGGACCTCTTCCGTGGACAACCTCAGCTTGCCGGCGTGGGCGGCGATGATGGCCGCCGGATCGGGAAGCGATTCCGCCTCGGGCCAAGCATCCGTTTGCCACAGCCGGGATCTTTTGAACGCTTTCGCGCAATGGATGTAGCACTCTTCCACTTCGACCGCGATGCCTGCGGCGGGAGTTTTGCCGTGCGCGGACATCCGCTCCATCAAATCCGGATCGCGGACGATGCAGGCCTTGCCGTTGACGCGCAGCGTCTCCTCCAGTCCGGGAATGACGAAAATGAGGCCGATGCGCGGATTTTCCAACAGGTTGCGGAGCGAATCGTATCTTCGGTTGCCCGGACGTTCCGGCAGGATCAGATGATGTTCGTCGAGGATGTATGCAAAACCGGGAGCATCGCCCCGCGGCGAACAGTCGCATGAACCGTCCGCGCCGCTGGTGGCGACAAAAACGAGCGGAGACAACGAAATGAAATGCCTGCAGTGGCGGTCAAGCGAAGCGACGACCTTTTGGTTGACGAGTTCCCGGGGTTTGCCCGCAAGCTGTTCGAGCTCCTCTACGGAGCGAATGACATGCTGAAACTTTTCCAATGTAAACACACCTCCGGTTTTATTATAAAGCAGCGGGTGCCGCTCATTGACTAAAAAGAAAAAACAGGCGTTTTACGAAAATGCATCCGATATAAAAACACCCGGCGAACGGCAAAAAACCGGAGCAAGCTCCGGCTTTTTGTTCGGGTGCCTCTATTTTCGGCGATCCGCATATTCGCTCATGGCATCCCGCATAAAGGCGGCAAGCCCTTCGCCGAACCGGTCGATGTTTCGCATAAAACGTTCATCGTCTACGTACATTTGTCCAAGCCCTTTGAACGCTTCCAGCGAATAGCTGCCCATCCGGTTCAGGAACTTGTACCATTCGCCGATCGCCTCCTGCGCTTCATCGGATGCCGGGGACGTATGCCGCAGATCCGCAAGCTTGCGGTAGATGGCGTTCATGCCTTCTTTCAGCTGCGTTTGTTCATCCTCTGAAAGGCTGCCGAGCTTGGCCTTGGATGCATCCACCGCTTGATCCCCCCAGCGTTTTCTCGCTTCTTGTTCATACGGGTTGGCGCTGAAATCAAAGCCCGCAAATTTTTCCTGATTCGACATGTCGATCTCTCCCTTTTCGTGTTTCATCGTTTTCTCCAGGGTTTCGATCATCCGCTCCAGCCGGGTACGCTTTTCCAGCAGGAGCTTGTGGTGAAGCTCCATCGCCTCCATCCGGTTAAAATCCGGGCGGCTCACAATTTCTCGGATTTCTTTCAGCGGGAAGCCCAGTTCCCGAAAGAACAAAATTTGTTGCAGCATCGCCAAATCCTCGTCGGTATATATCCGGTAACCGGCTTCCGTCGTTCGGCTCGGATGCAGCAATCCGATTTCGTCATAATGGTGAAGCGTGCGTACGCTGATCCCCGCCAGTTCGGCGACTTCCTTAACCATCATGGATGTTCTCCTCCTTCTTGTTCACTATAAAGAATAACGCAACGTGAGGGTCAACAGACAAAATTGGATTTTTTTCGGATCCATTCCTTTTGCATGCAGGCGCGCCATCCGCCGGACCTACCATCAAGCTTTTTCATCTTTTTCGGAATCGGATTCCAGATTCTCCTCCCAGACTTTGTTCGCTTCCTGGTGCTTCCTCCAGTTTTCTATTGCCCTGTCCATGCATCGCCGGACTCCGGTTGGGAAATCCCCCAGAATAAAATAAATCAACCCGGCGATGAAAAACAGGATGCTTAACAGAAGCAGCGGGGCCCCCGCTCTCCCTAATGTGTTCTCGTACTCCTCCCAGCTCCACGGTCCTTTAAGCAACAATGCAACGACCATGTACTTCATCGCAAACAAAAATGCGGCAATCGCCAAAAAAGCAACGCCCGCTCCTCTCCGGTTCATCCGAACTCCTCCCGACTTGCGTTTATCCGCTAAAAAAAGCGTCTATATCCATAACGCGATCCGTGATCCGGTCGTTATCCGTTTTTTACGCATTCGTTTTATTTTCACGCAATTCCTCCGCCCCGCCTCCCTGTGATTTTATGGCCTGTCCATGATATCATAGAAAGGAATCGCACCATACATATGATGTTTCATTCGACGGAGGAGTTGCCAAGCATCCCCGACAATAAAAAAGGAGCTGACGAATGTGAAACAGGAAATCATGGAACGTTTTATTTCCTATGCCAAAGTGGAAACGCAATCGAACGAGGAAAGTCCGACTTGTCCTTCCACGCCGGGTCAATTGAACCTCGCCCGCATGCTGGTCGATGAGCTGAAAAGCATCGGGATGCAGGAGGTGACCATGGACGACAACGGTTACGTCATGGCGACGCTGCCTTCCAATACGGATCGCAACAACGTGCCGACGATCGGCTTTTTGGCGCATGTCGACACCGCTACCGACTTCACGGGGGCCGGCGTGAACCCGCAAACGATCGAAAATTACGACGGCGGCGACATCGTCCTGAATTCCGAGCTGAACGTCGTCCTGTCGCCGAAGCAATTTCCCGAGCTGCCCGCCTATAAAGGACATACATTAATTACGACGGACGGAACCACCCTCCTCGGGGCCGACGACAAAGCAGGCATTGCCGAAATCATGACTGCCATGGCTTACCTGATCCAACATCCCGAGATCAAACACGGCAAGATCAGGGTGGCGTTCACGCCTGACGAGGAAATCGGCAGAGGTCCCGAAAAATTCGACGTCAAAGCGTTTGGCGCGGATTTTGCCTACACCATGGACGGCGGCCCGCTCGGCGAGCTCGAATACGAAAGCTTCAACGCCGCCAAAGCGAGCATTACGATCAAAGGCACCAACGTCCATCCCGGCACGGCCAAAAACAAAATGGTCAACTCGATCAAAATCGCCATGGAGCTGAACGGCATGCTTCCGGCCGAGCAAGCTCCCGAGCATACGGAAGGATATGAAGGCTTCTATCACCTGTTGAGCCAAAACGGCGATACCGAGCGCACGAAAATGGAATATATCATCCGCGATTTTGACCGCACGGAATTCGAAAACAAAAAGGAAAACCTGAAGCGGATCGTGAAGCAGCTGCAGGAAAAATACGGCGAAGAACGGATCGTGAAGCAGCTGCAGGAAAAATACTGCGAAGAACGGATCGTGCTGGAGATGCGCGACCAGTATTACAACATGAAAGAAAAAATCGAACCCGTCAAAGAAATCGTCGACGTCGCTTATGAAGCCATGGAAAGCCTGGGCATCAAACCGATCGTGAAACCGATCCGCGGCGGCACGGACGGCTCGCAGCTGTCCTACATGGGGCTGCCGACGCCGAACATTTTTACGGGCGGCGAAAACTACCACGGGAAATTCGAATACATTTCGGTGGACAACATGCTCAAAGCGGTTCAAGTGATCGTGGAAATCGTTCAACGCTTTGAACGTCGCGGCGCATGATGCAGATCCCCGAAGGCAACCGCCAAAGCAATGTCGACCGTTTCTCCGGCTACAAGGATTTGTACGACCAGCACCGGCCTCGCGCCCCGCGCGAAGCCGTCCGGATTCTGACGGGATATTTGCGGCATAAGCCCCGCCTCGTTCTCGATGTCGGCTGCGGCACCGGGCTGTCCACTTTCGCATGGAAAAACGATGCGGAGACAATCGTCGGCATCGAGCCGAACGACGATATGCGCAGTAAGGCGGAAGAAAAGCTGCGCGCGCTCCAGGCCGAAGATGCTGACGCAGGCAGGATCCGATTCTTGAGCGGGTACTCCAACAAGCTGGAATTTCCGGACGATTCCGCGGATTTGATCACCTGCTCCCAATCCTTCCATTGGATGGAGCCCGTCAGCACGCTTGCGGAAGCAGCCAGGGTGTTGAAGCCGGGCGGCATTTTTGCCGCTTACGATTGCGACTGGCCGCCTTCCGCTTCCTGGGAGGCGGAACAAGCGTACATGGAGCTTTTGAACAAAGCCGACCAACTGCTGAAGGAACGCCAGAATAAGCAGGACCAAGCGTATAAACGGGACAAGGAATCGCATCTGGCCTGCATTCAGCAAAGCGGCCATTTCCGTTACGCGCGGGAAATCGTGTTCCATAACCGCGAAACATGCGACAGCAAGCGGTACATCGGTCTTGCACTGAGCCAAGGAGGGCTTCAAACCGTCATCAAACTAGGTTTTACCGAATTGGATGACGAGCTGGAGCGTTTCCAAGCGCTCGTGAAGGATTATTTTCAGGATCGTACGCTGGAGACGCTGTTCAGCTACAGAATGAGAATCGGCATAAAATAGTCGGGGGCGGGCCAGCGTTTCGCCCATCGGGCAACGACAAAAAGGCGAAAAACAAGATCCTTGCATCTTGCTTTCGCCTTTTTTGCATGAGCGGGAACTGGAACGGAGCCGCTTCAAGCGGAGCCCTCAGACCTCAATGCACGACGTTCGCCTGTGAGGCGGTCGCCCGCCAAGCTACCCCGCACCGGCTACACTTGCCTCTGCAGCATGATGAGCCGCATGACGTTTTCAGCCGCGCGCTCCAAATTGGCCTCTCCCTGGCGCAGCGCCTCCTGAAGATCACACGCGCCGGAAAGGATGCCGAATACGGCTCCGATTCCTTGTTCGTACAGTCCGTCGATGCCTTCGCCGATCCGGCCGGCAAACGCGATGACGGGTTTATGATGTTTTGCGGCCACTTTCGCCACGCCGGCGGGCGTTTTGCCGAACCGGGTCTGGCCGTCGATGCTGCCTTCCCCCGTCCAAACCATGTCCGCCATTTTGACTTTCTCCTCGAGTCCCGTCAGCCGGGCGACCAGTTCAATGCCTTTTTCCAGCTTTCCGTTCAAAAACACCATAAGTCCAGCGCCCAAGCCGCCCGCGGCCCCCGCGCCGGGCACATCCGCGATATCCTGGCCCAGCTCCCGGCGGATGACGTCGGCATAATGCCTCAAATTCGCATCCAGCATGGCTGCCGCCTCGGGCGTTGCACCTTTTTGCGGACCAAACACATGGGACGCGCCTTCCGGGCCGCACAGCGGATTCGTCACGTCGCAAGCTACCCGGATCTTCACCTTCCCGATTCTTGGATCGAGTCCGCTCAGGTCGATGCGGGCCAGCTTATGCAGCTCCCCTCCTCCGGGCCCGAGCGGCAGCCCGGCTTCGTCGAGCAGCCTGCCGCCGAGCGCTTGAAGCATCCCCGCTCCGCCGTCATTGGTCGCGCTGCCTCCGATTCCGATCAGCAGGTTGTCGATCCCATGATCCAGCGCAGCTTGAATGAGCTGTCCGGTCCCATAGGTCGTCGTCAGCAGCGGATTCCTCTCCGATTCATGAATCAGGCCGATGCCGCTGGCGCTCGCCATCTCCAGCACGCCGGTTTTCCCGTCGCCGGAAATCCCGTAATAGGCCTCCACTTCACGGCCTAACGGTCCTTGGACCTGGAGCGGATACAGCGTCCCTCCCGTCGCATCCACGATGGACTGCGCGGTACCTTCCCCGCCGTCGGCCATGGGGACATGAAAACAGCGCACGCCCGGGTTCACGCGCCGGATACCGCGCTCCATCGCCGCGCAAGCCTGCCTGGCAGTCATGCTTTCCTTAAAAGAATCCGGCGCAAGCACGATCGCCTTCACATCGTTCATTTGGCGTCCTCCTTCCGTTTCTAACCCATATGACATCGAGAATGCCAGGCCCAAAGCCTCTCCAGAACAAGATCTTCCGCGGTTTCATGACGATTTGGAAGCACGGATTTTCCGGATGACCTGGTTGGTCACCTCGGACAGCAGCAGGCCAAGCGCAATCGCGCCGGACATCATAAATGCAACCGCTCCCGACTGCACCGCCTGGTCGTATCGGTTTTCGACCGCGCTCCGCATCGCGTCATACGCCAATCCGCCGGGAACGAGCGGAATAATGCCCGACACGCTGAAAACGATGATCGGTTTCCGGTATTTTTTTGCAAAAAAGTAACTGATCATCGTGACGCAGTAAGCGGCGACGACCGTTGCCGCAAGTTTTTGGATGCCGATATCCTGGAGCCATATGTACAGCACCCACCCCACCATGCCCGCCAGCCCGCACTGCCAAAGCGCTTTTCTGGGGGCGTTAAAAATCATGCCGAATGCGGCGGATGCGATGAAGCTCGTGACGGTTTGTTCGATATAATACATCATGACCCCCTACTGAAACGACAGCATAAACGCGATTCCCGCGCCGATGGCAAAGGATGTAATGAACGCTTCGGCGCCTTTGGACAAGCCCGAAACGAGATGGCCCGCCATCAAATCCCGGATCGCGTTCGTAATCAACAGACCGGGAACGAGCGGCATGACGGAGCTGATCACGATGATGTCCCGCGCCTGCCCGAATCCGTATTTGACGAAAAGCACCGCGCATAACCCGATCATCGACGCGCCCGAAAACTCGGCGAAAAACTTGACCGGGATCAACCGGTGCAGCAGCACCGAGCAGTAGTATCCGATGCCCCCGGCCAACATGGCGGGGATGAAATCGGACCACGTGCCCTGGAACATGATCAGGAAACAGCCGCTGGCCAATGCGGCCATGAGCACGTTCAGCCATAACGGGTAAATGGCCCGCGTGCGGTCGATTTCCTGCAGTTCCCGGTAGGCTTCGCCGATGGTCATCCCCCCTTGGCTGATCTTGCGGGACAACGTGTTGACCCGGTCGATTTTATACAGATTGGTTGTCCGCTCCGTGATCCGGTTCAGCCGCGTCATCGGCTGCGGGTCTTCCAGCGAAAAAATGATGCCGGTCGGCGTCATATAACTGTGCGTATGGTCGATCCCGTAAGATGAGGCGATCCGCATCATCGTGTCTTCGACCCGGTACGTTTCCGCTCCGCTTTGCAGCATGATCTGCCCGGCAAGCAGGCAAACTTTCATGATTTCGCGTTCTTCGCGCAATGAATCCTCCAAAGCTTGCTCCTTTCGCGTCCTGTAAATGGAATTGAAGAATTTACCTACAGTATAATGCCTTTTTCGAATAAAAGCATGGGGATTCCGGCGTTTCTGGCCTGCTTTTCATGATTTTCGGCATTTTGGGAGCAATTCGGTATCGCCCACTTCAGGCGACGAGCGGTAAAACGGTATTCGTGCATATCGTTTTAATCATCCATGGAATGGCTGAAAGCCGGTCCGTCGGAAAGATCTTCCGAATGGACCGGCTGTTCGATTTTCGCTCCGTTACTCCGTTAGGCCTTTCTAACAATAGAACTTTAGGTTTTTAGGCTTGCAGCCCCCATAATGCCGGAACGTTTGTTTTATTTTTTCAGCCATAATGCAGGCACGTTCGGCGGTTCCCATCCCGGAAGCGAGGTATGCGCAATCCGGCATTGATAGACCGTCCCGCCGTAGCTCACCTGGGCGCCGACGTCATACGCCGAATTCAGTGACCATACGGGGACCGTTCCGGGGGCGGAAGCATCCGTGGTCACGCGAACGGCATTGCTGGCAGGTGAAAGGTTTCCGGCCGCATTCCTGGCTTTTACCGTAAAGGTATATTCGGTTTCAGGCGTCAGGCCGTTGACGGTATAGCTGTTGGAAGACGCGGGTACCGTGTCTGCAAGCGCATCCCCTTGATAGATTTCGTATGCGGTAACGGCAGCGTGATCGGCAGACGGCTCCCACTGAAGCGACACGGTCGTATCCGAATGTGCCGTTACCCTCAGATTGGCCGGAGCTGCCGGAGGCTGGGGATCCGTCCCTTGAGCAAGCGTGGATACGGTAAGCGGGCTGCTGGGGTTCGATACGTTGCCTGCTGCATCCGCAGCTCTTACCGTAAAGGTATAGGACGTTTGCGGCTCAAGTCCCGATACCGTATAAGCCGTTCCCGAGACGCGTGTTAACAGAGTCTGGTCCCGGTAAACGTCATACCCGACGACGCCAACGTCGTCAATTGAAGCATCCCATTGCAGGGAAATGGAGTTGGCCGTTTGTGAAGGTGAAGTCAGATGCGAAGGAGTCGTAGGCGCGGTCGTATCCGGCCGAGTCGAATCCGATCGTAAATCCGAGGAGAGTTGATTGAGCAGTTTCATGCCTGTGCAGGCGAATTTTGGGCTTGTCCGGCAGTCTTCGCTTAACTCCCAAATCATCGCACCGCCCAAAGAACGGTTTTTGATATAGGCGGCTTTTGCGGCAATCGACTGCGGATCTTCGTAGCTGATAAAAATCTTGGAGGAAGGATTGTAAAGGTACGGTACTTGACTGGTCTGGCTCCAATACCGGGTAAAGCCGTTTTTGTTCACGTACGCGGCTGCCAAGTCGCCGTAATCGAACATCCCCGTCGGTCCGGACTCGTAATTGTCCCAGGTCCCATTGGGAACGACGCTGCCGTTATAATCCGGCGTGCAAGCTTGATAGAGTCCGTCGGCACGGGGACCGGGCGCGCAATTTTTCCATCCCCGCCCGTACAACGGAATACCCATGACGATTTTGGAAGCCGGCACTCCGGCATTTAAATAAGCGTTTATGGCCATGTCCGCGCTGAACTTATTGTCAGTATCCGGATCGTTCGGGTCAGAATACAGGCTGGCGTTGTGATTCGTGGTTTGTTCCCAGTCGCCATGGAAATCGTAGGTCATGATATTGATCCAATCCAGTATTTCCGCGATGGCGTCCAACTCGGTCGTCGATGCGAAGGAGGGATTGGCGCGTCCCGCAATCGTCAGCAAATAGCTGCGTCCGTCTTGGGCTCCCGCTGCTGTCAGCTTTTCCCGCGTTTCCCGCAGCAGCAGCGTAAAATTATGCTTGTCCTCCGGACGGGTGCTGTTGCCCGGCAAACCGCCTTCCACCGGGTATTCCCAGTCAATGTCGATCCCGTCAAATCCGTAGGCACGGATGACTTGAACCGCCGAATTGGCGAAATTGGAGCGTGCAGCGGGATCGGCAGCCACGTCCGAAAAATGGTTGGACCAGCTCCAACCGCCGACCGATAGAAGGGTTTTCAGGTTGGGATTCGACTGCTTCAGCTTGTTTAGCTTATAAAAATTGCCGCATTTTCCTTTTTCGCAGTCTTCCCATTCCAAAGGCACGCCTTCGTTATGATTGACGTCCGCCCATGGATCGCCCAACACGATGGCGCCGTTAGGCACGTTCCCCGTTTGGGTCGGAACGCCGGCATCCCTGCAATTCCACGTCGCTTGGTTCGGATTTCCGGGATCGTTTGACGGGTTGCCGTGTTTTCCGTTCCAGCATAAGTCCGCAAAAGCGTAATTCAGGTGGGTAAGCTTCGACGCATCGATATGTTCCACTTGAAAATTGGGGTCATACATGCTCCAGTTGGTAAAATAACCGACAACCTTGTAGGCCTGATCGGCGGGTGCCGCCTGCACTAAGCCCGCTCCGCCGGGTCCCCATCCGGTCAAGGCAAGCAGCAGGCTGAACCAAACGGCAAGCGCCACTTTTCCCCATTGCCTTTTTGCCATTTCTCATCCTTCCTTCGCTTCAAATTTCCGCTCCCCACGCCAGGTTCCGGATTTGGGCATGCGGCCGGAATTCACGCGTTCGCTTTAGAAGTGGAAACTGCTCTTTTCACCTCCTTTCATGGATGAGACGATGGTTGTTGCCGAATCAAAACCAAAATTAATACGCTTTCATTTTCAAGCTTTCAAAAAAGGACAGCTGTTGAAGTTGTCCTTTGTCTCCTGTAACCAATTCGTTTACTTTTGTGCTTTCATTTTAATACCAATTTTTGTAAGTATCAACCTTTAATTTAGTATTTATAGCAATTTTTTAAATAAAATACCACATCAAGCAAACAGGCGTATCATGAAGGATTGAGATACTGCGTTTTGCAAATCTCAAAAAGTGATCCGGAAGATAGACCCCATGGCATGCCTTTGCAAACTCCAACGGGAACGACCCGTCAGTTCGATTCCAGATCGTCCCACGCCAGGCACAGCTCCTGCACGTATTTTCCGCCGATCTGCAGCTGATTCTTCAAGAGAAACCGCCCGCCCATTTTTTCGTAAAACTTCACGCTCGGATTTTCTTCCAGCACCCAGACCAGCATCGTGCGATACCCCTTATCTCGAAAATAACCGATCATACGCGTCATCAGTTCCCGGCCGTATCCGCGTCCTTGCGCTTCCTGAAGCAGGTAAAGGGAATAGACTTCCGCTTCGATGTCCAGATCTTTTTCCCGGCTTGGTCCCCCGTTGATAAAACCAGCGATCCGGCCGGACGGGCTCACCAGCACAAACGTAGCCGACCCGTTGTCCGAGGCGAAGACTCGAGTCCATAATTCGATCCGCGAGTCGAGATTCAGGCTGTCGAGATAATGATCCGGCACGATCCCGCGATAGGTCGAGAGCCAGCTGTTCAAATGCACGTCCGCTAAACCGGGAATGTCCTTCGGGGTGGCGTTTCTAATGATCCAAGAGTTCATGCTTCCACCTTCCTCTTTTCAAGATGGGTTTATGAATGATTGTTAAGTTCGAATATAGTTTGCGAGGGGAGGAAAATCAAGTGAATATGTACCGTTTGAACTCGGATGCCCATCAAATAGAAAAACTGCCGATTCACGATGAATCGGCAGTTCCAGCATGAAGCTCTGCCCCCCGAATTCCGGGCAACAGCCGGGGAGATGCTGAATCCCCAAAGATTGCGAGTACTCTGCCCGAAACATTACCGGCTGCGATTGCCACGGGAGCCGCGGGAGCCGCGAGTGCGTCCTCTTGTCCGGTCGCCGCGCGTGCCGCGAGTGCGGTCGCCTCTAGTGCCGCGAGTACGGTCGCCGCGCGTTCCGCGAGTACGGTCGCCGCGCGTTCCGCGAGTACGGTCGCCGCGCGTTCCGCGAGTACGGTCGCCGCGCGTTCCGCGAGTGCGGTCGCCACGCGTTCCGCGAGTGCGGTCGCCGCGAGTACCCTCGCCGCGAGTACCCTCGCCGCGAGTGCCTTCTCCTAAAATCTCATCCAACATATGATCAACTCCTTCTCATAGGATTGATATATGTTATGAAGAGAATCTATCATTTGTTATAGCCACTCGCGCATTTCATGCTAGAGCATCCGATTTGAGCAAATTGCCGCCGAGCTAGATGCCATGCCTGATTCAAGCCGCACCCGATTCTAACTTTGATATGAATGGCAAGGCTCAAATCTTGATATCTGATAGATTGGCGTCTTAGCACTTATAGTAGGGAAATCGCAAACTCGTATGAAAAGCATGTAAATAAAACTTTCAAAGCTTTTTGACGCTTTCCTTCAGCGTTTTTTTGTTTTCCATGTCATAGACTTCGTAGATTTCGAAAGTGCCTTCCTCGAAAAAAAGCGGGAAACGCCGCTTAAACCAATCCTGCATCGGCAGCGAAGTGGCTTCCCGGATCGGAACCCAGAGCAGTTCGCCTTCCGGCGGGTTCTCGAGCAGTTCCCCCTCGAACGAAGTCGCCAAATAATTAAAAACCATGTACCTGTAGTTCGTCGCGGGATCGACGAATTCGTCCAGCCCTTTATAGACCAGGTCTTTGACGATCAATCCCGTCTCTTCGCGCACTTCGCGGATGGCGCCTTCCGTCAAGCTCTCGGGAAACTCCACTTTGCCTCCGGGGCCGATATAGCCCGGAAAGCCCCGTTTGCTCGGGCGGTTCAGCAGCAGCACTTTGTCGCCGTCCTGGACGAGGCACATCGTATACAAAGCCACCTCGACCGCCGGAGCGGATGTGATCTGCGTCATGATGATTCCTCCGGTTCGTTTAACATGATCGAATCTGTATGTCCATTCTAGCATATTTTTGAGCGAACTTTGGATTGAAAGTTCCACCTAGCCACGCCAGGCATCCGAATTATGGCTTCGAACCGACGACATTTGCGCCCTCTGTTCCGGTCCCCAGCAGCAGCTCCTTGTCGCGCCGAATTTCTTTTAAGGACGTAAAGTCGGCAATGGAGCGGTTTAAGGTGACATCCAGCACGACCTTTCCGTTTTTCGTGAAAACGAGCTTATTCAGCGAATCGTCATCCAGGGGATACGCGCCCAGGAACGTCCGGTCCAGCAGATACCCGATGAAAGAGCTGCTTGTCGTCCATGAACTTCCAACGATTCGTTCCATTTCGCTTTTCGTCGTATACGGATGAAAAATATAGGCATGATCCCAATCAACCGGCGTCAGCTCCGATAATTTAAAAGCCGCGCTGCCCTCCATGACGGCCTGCAGACGGCGGACAAATTCGTCCGCTCCTTGGTTGGCCGTCTGCTTCGACTGGAAAGAAGCATAACTGAATCCAAAAGGGATCAACAGAATGATTAACAGCAGCAAAAGGGGGATGGCCCGCTTCTTTTTGTTCATTTTGTTCATCTCAGGGTCTCCATCGACATATATTCATAAACCCGATTCATAAATAATTCACAGTATATTCATAGGATATATAAGAATTTCCTATATCATACCCTTTAGCGGCGGCCATTTCCAGCTTTTTTTTGAAAAAAAAGGGGCGATTTGGGACATGGCAGCCGGAGCCCAAGAGCCCCCCGGATATTCGGCACAAAAAAAAGGAAGGCGCGATGGCCTTCCCCTCATTCTTCGGTATGGAACTGCGGTTCGGATTGATCATGCGGCACCGTGACGGCGATCGTGCGGACCGTCTGATTGACCGCTTTATCCGTTGCGATATACGTGATGGTATAAACCCGGGATTTCTTCGCGCGCAGGCGGAACGACGCGGCAGCCGAGCCTATCTCGGCTTCGATATCGTTCGGATCCCGGTCAGATGCATTGCTCGAAATGGACGTTAACAGGACGGATGCGATGCCTGAACGGTATCCTCCGCGCTTACCGAAGCCTGCACCGGAACCATTTTGTGATTCGGCGGCCAAATGACCGTTTCGCTCAGACAGAGATCGAACGAGGGTGCCGTTTTGTCGATTTTGACCGTAATCGTATGCGGCTCCTCCGCATTTCCCGCTTTGTCGACGCTCCAGTACACAATCGTATGCACGCCATCCGCGCCCAGCGTAACGGAGTTACCGGCCTGCTCCTCTCCGCCGTCAACCGTATAGCAGGATTCCGCGTACGAAGCGCTGAAGGTAACGGTCGCGTCGTGTTGACCCATCCCTGAGGCGCGTTATCCGCCGTCGTTGGAGGCACGGTATCCTGCATCGTCACGCTTCCGTGCAATCTGACCTCCGCCATGTTCCCGAACCCGTACCGATATATTCGGATATATCGGTACGGGTTCGGATCGCTATCGAATGATTATTCTGATTATAGCATCCCTCATGCACATCTTGGACTACATTATTGGTAAATGATCCCTTGACGCAAGGCAGGAGAACCGATTCCCTGACCATTGGCGGCTGGCGTTTTGATTCTGAAAGAAAAAGAAGACCGGAAACCGGCCTTCTTCGCTGACTGTATGGAACCGGACGATCGGGCAGGAACTATGTGCCTTTCAAGCTTAAAGGTCCGCTTCTTTGATAAAGACAATTTTCACGCCGATAATCCGGCCTTCGCCATCGGCAGCGGCATACGCTGCATAGCCTCCGTCGCCAAAGCCGGAATGCGAAACCACGCCCCCGTCCAGCACGCCGGCCTCTGTTTCGCTTCCTGTTATATCGCAGCAGGCAAGATACCACTCGCTGTCCGTCGTATCCGGCTCCGGCGCTTCCGGATCGGGAATGCGGTACTTGCTCGCATCGAATATGCCCGCCTGCCCGCTGTCCACGCCGACGATGAAATTGCATTTCACCCATTCCAGCCGATCTTGCTGATCCGTATATGCGCTGTGGCAAGCGACCAGCTTGGCGCAGGCTTCGCCCCAGTCCCTCACCTCGGCCTTGTGAACGAAAGCGTCCCAGGCGCCGTTTAACGGGCGGTCCAACACGCCCATAATGATCGTGTCCGGGTTCAAGTCGTAACACGGATCGGATACGACCATTTTGCCGGATGTGATTTCAAATTGTCCCAATGGAATCATCATGTTTCATTTCCCCTCTCTGTTCCCCATCGATTGCGATACGCTGGTATGTATATAAAATAGCCGGCGGGACCGAAAAATTCAGACTTCCCCTTCAGCTCTATTCGCTCCTCTCGACCCATTCCCCTTCATATTCGCGGACAATGCCTTCTGCATCCGTCCGAAGTCGAGCGGTGTAGCCGCTGAGTGAACGATATTCGTATTTCGCCTCTACGCGTGGTCACTCATGCCCGGTCCGGGTTATAACGATATTTCCTTATAATACAAAACGGTGGCGTCCAAGCTTCCGTCGGCTGAACGGGCAAAATGCGGAATTTTGCCGGCCTCGATGAATCCGAGCGATCGGTACAACCCATTCGATGGATCTCCTTCCCTCGTATCCAGAACAAGCAGCGTCCTGTTCTCTTGGCGTGCCGCCTCTTCCGCCGTCTCCATCAGCATCCGGGCGATGCCGCATCTCCGGGCTTCCGGGGATACCATAAGCTTCGCGATTTCCGCGCGATGCGCGGCATTGGGTTTCATGGCGAGGTGAAGCTGCACCGTTCCCGCCGCCCGGCCATCCTTCTCCGCAATCCATAATCGAACTCCCGGCGATATCGCCTGTTCCCAATATTTCTTCGCCTCCTGCTCCGAAAGCGGCGGCAAAAATCCAATCGATGCCCCGTCATCGACGACGCGGATCAGGACATCCGACAGCTGTTCCAACAGATCCGCATCGATCGCTGTGACCTCAAAGATATGAATTCGTTCGTTCACTGACACCCTCCCCTTCCTGTATGAACCTGATCTAATGACGATGCGAGACAGCGGTTTGTTTCATTCGATCATAGCCGATCTGGACGGAAAACGGTAGTCAAAAGATAAACTTTTTTAACATTTGCGGACCCTTGAAAACCAGGACATTTCGGATGCGCGCCAAACCCGTTTCTGTCGATCATAAGAACCTTTGCCGAAGCAGTTATGCGTTTCCTTGCTTTGGATTCGTTCAAGGGAGAAGCATCCCCGAATCTGTCTCTTCCCCACGGACATCTTCCATTTTCTGCTTCCCACGGGGAGAACCTCCTGCTACAATGGGGATGACCATACAACGATGACAATGACGGGGGATCGGCAAAATGCATGTACTGCATGCGGTTACATCAGGATGGAAACTTCTTGGCCGCAATATCCGGCTTTTTTTTCTGGCGAATTTGCTGTACCAAATCGGGACGGGCATGTTTTCGGTGCTTTACAACTTGTATATTCAAGCATTAGGGTATGAAGACACGATGAACGGGACGATCGTCAGCGTGCAGTCCTTGGCGACGGCGCTCGTATTTATACCGATCGGGCTGATCGCCGACAGGGCCAGCCATAAGCTGCTCCTTTCGCTTGGCGCGATGCTTACGGGACTAAGCTTTATGGGAAGGGCTTTTGCGAGCGGGGAATCGGGACTGGTGCTGCTGGCGGTGGCCGCCGGCTTGTTTGCCGCCTTTTTTCAGGTGATCGCCGTCCCTTTCCTCGCGGAAAATACGGATAAACAGCAGCGGCTGAAAATATTCAGCTACCACTTCTCCCTCGTGCTTGCGGCGCAGGTGCTCGGCAGCAGCGGGGGCGGCGTTTTGGCGGATCTGCTGCAGCAGGCGGGGATGGAAAAAATCCATAGTCTGCAAACGGTGCTGTTCATCGGGGGCGCGGCAAGCTTGCTGGCGTTTATTCCGCTTTTGTTCGTCCAAAAAACGGTGAAGGAACACGTGCCGGTCGAAACCGCCGTGCCGGAGGCGGCAGCCACACCAGCGGTTCCGGCCAAGGATGACTGGAAAGCCATCTGCAAATTCACGTTCGCCCAACTGATCGTCGGAACGGGCTCCGGGCTTGTCGTGCCTTATTTGAATCTTTATTTTACGAACCGTTTTGCCGTTTCGTTATCGGCTGTCGGGATTTTGATTTCGCTCGGCCAGGTGATGACCATCGTATCGATGCTCATCGGACCCACGCTGGCGAACCGGGTTGGCCCCGTAAAGGCCGTTGTGCTGTTCCAAATGATGTCGTTGCCGTTCCTGCTGCTGACCGGTTTCACGAACTTGTTCGTCATCGCGTCGATCACGTTCCTGTTCCGGCAGGCGCTCATGAATGCGGCCAATCCCATCCAGTCCTCCATCATGGTAGACCGGGTATCGGACGCGCGCCGGGGCATCGCCAATTCCATGACCCAAGCCGCATTTATGCTCGGCTGGGCGACGATGGGACCGGTGCAGTCGTTCCTGCTGACGGCCTACGGAACCTATTGGGGATATGCGATCACCTTCAGCATGACCGGCGTTTTGTACATCACCGCGTCGGCGATGTATTATTTTATGTTCAAAGAAGGAAAAACCGCAGCTTCCAAAGCAGCGGCCGCGGTGTAACTTCTATTCCTATCTTCTTAATTTACAAAGGTGTTTCTGTCAGTCCGAAGGCGATGCCCTTCCGCCTTTTGCATAAAACCACTCCTCATTAATAGAAGAAAAGAAGAGCTAACGGCAAATTTTTTGACCGTTGGCTCTTCTAATTAAAATGTAGATCGTTTTATAAAACTTCAACCACTGTAGTAGCGGTCAGATCTTCCGTAGATAAGCTTCCATTTTCGGTATCGAGACGAATCAACATAACGACCTTTATTTTATAACGGCCTTTGGAAACATGACGGCCCTTTACATCTTTATAATCCCATGTTTCTTTGTAGCTTAGTACCTCCTCATTCTTAAATTCCCTTTGTATTGATTTCATGGGAAATACTCTATTTGTAGACCACCTGTAAACTTCTTCATTTTCCTCATTCATTATAAATATCTCGTATTTTTGAGATCCGTAGTAAATTAGTTGGTCTTTCCCTGAAATGTTTCGAAGATTAAAAAGAATGGTTATGCGGTCTTCCTCTTTGATGGTATCTATGGAAGTTTTCATTACCTTACTTATAGGCTCCATTCTTTTCATGGTTTGAGTTTCTAAATGGCCTTCATTTTTGACATCATTCCCGCTTGGAAGGTCACTTGTTTTCAAGGTATCACAGGAGTTACAAAACGTTATCAATATTAGACAGGAAATCCATATTGTAAGTTTTTTCATACCCTTTTTCACCTCAAGTCATTGACGAGGACAATATGGAAAATGTTTCAAAAAGACTCCTGCCGCCCCTCTTCAAAAAACGCCCTCAACTCCTCCACGGTTCGCACATGATACGTCGGCCGAATCGCGGTCAGCTCCTCCTCGCTTCCGTATCCGAAACCCACCGCTACCGAATCGATGCCGTTTTTTTGCGCGCCGATGATGTCATGCTTGCGGTCCCCGATCATGATGGATTCTTCCTTGCGTAAGCTAAACTTCTCGATCACCGTGGCGATGATCTCCGCTTTGTCGGATAACGTTCCATCCAAATGGCTGCCGCAGACGTATTCGAAATAAGCATCGATGCCAAAATGCTTCAGCACCTCCACCGCAAATACGGTAGGCTTCGAAGTGGCCACGAATAACTTCCGGCCCTGTCCCTTTAGCGCCTCAAGCAATTCATGGATGCCATCGTACAGTTCGTTTTCGTAGATGCCCCGATCCTGGAAATATTCACGGTATTTCTCGACCGCCAGCACCGAATCCCGCTCCGAAAAGGAGTGGATCTCCCGAAAGGAGCTTGCAAGCGGCGGACCAATATACGGTATGAGCGTATCCGGATCCGCCACCTGAATGCCCCAATGGGTTAATGCGAATTGCACCGACTTCGTGATTCCGGCCTTCGGGTCCGTTAGCGTGCCGTCGAGGTCAAACAGGACGTTTGGATATTGCATGGCTTCTCCCCCTTTTAAAATCCCCCCGGCACCATCCTTTCGATCAAATGCCGCTTCCTCTTACTATATAAAGATTTTGCAAAAAGGGATAGAGAAGTTTTTAATGCTGCGATACCATCTCCGGGGCCAAAAAGGTATTCCGGATATAATCCGGATCCTGAAGCAGCGGTCTGCCGACCGCGATAAAATCGGCCAGGTTTTCCGATACGATGAATTCCGCAAGCGACGGGTCATAGATTTTTCCGACGGCGATCACCGGAATGCCCACGTATTGTTTTATAATGGAAGCATAAGGAACCTGGTATCCATCGGGAGTCGCGAGCGGATTGACCGGCAGCAGACCGCCGGAGGACACGTCCACCGCATCGATGTAGGCTTCCAGCCCTTGGAGGATCTTCCCGACTTCGACGGGAGTCAATCCTCCTTCGGCAAAATCGGATGCGGATACCCGGACGATCACGGGATAGTTTCTTCCCGTCTCCGAACGCACGGCTTCCAGGATTTCTTTTAAGAAACGGCTGCGGTTTTCGAGCGATCCGCCATATTGGTCGGTCCGCCGGTTGGACAGCGGGGACAGGAATTGATGCACCAAATGCCCGTGAGCCGCATGCACCTCGATGCCGTCGAACCCCGCCTGCAAGCTTCTTCGGGCTGCGAGGCGGAAATTCTCCACTTCGGCGCGGATGTCCGCGACGCTCATCTGCTCCGGAACGCCGTATTCATCATCGTAGGCGATGGCACTTGGAGCAAGCAGCCGCGATGCGCCGTTTCGCCAAGATTTTCTGCCGCCATGCGTCAATTGAATGAATACCGGCGTATCCTTGGCGTGAACAGCATCGACGACCGGTTTCAAAAATGCGGTATGGGCGTCGGTAAAAATGCCGATGTCATTGTGAAATAGCCGCCCATTCGGGGAAACGCCGGTCGATTCGATAATCAACAGCCCTGCCCCGGATGCCAATTTCGCGTAATGCTGCACGTGGTAATCGGTCGCAAACGATTCGGGCGTCCCCTGCCACTGCTGCATCGGGGATACGATCAGACGATTTTTCAAAGTCAGCTTTCCTATATTTTTTTCGCTTAAAATGGTTGTGTTCATCCGCTAAACCCTCCTGAATGTTGAACTTGTGTACTGCTTCTTTTTTAATTACAGTTTATCGGGCGGAGGGCTGGCGTGCCATGCCAATAACAAGTTTTCCTTCCCGTTTTACTATGGATTTGAAGGACTATTTCCCCTTATACTTAAAAAATGAAAGCAGCCGTTGCTTGGCGGTGCGATGCCGATAATCGCGCATGCCTTGAAGGCGCCAGGAATAAATCCTATTTCGTAAGATCATATGCTACATGCCGCCAAAGGAGGATGTCCCCTAATGGATCAAACCGACTTGAAAATATTGAATATACTGCAGGACAACGCCCGGATTACCATTTCCGAATTGGGCCGGATGATCAACATGACCGGGCCGGCGGTCACGGAACGGGTACGGAGGCTGGAGGAAAAAGGAGTGATCCGTTCGTATCGGGCCATGCTTTCTCCCGAAAAACTCGGAAAAGCCATTACCGCGTTTGTGGCCATTCAGGCGAACCGCTGCGACCTGTTCACGGATTTTTGCCGGCGGTCGCCGGACGTCGCGGAAGTCCATCAGATCAGCGGCCAGTTTAACTTCCTCATCAAGGTCGTCACCGAATCGATGCAATCGCTTGACCGATTCCGGAAGGAATGCAGCGAATACGGATTTACGCAGACGATGACCGTGCTCTCGACCCCGTTCGATCCCAAAGGCGTGCCTCTTGACGTTTAAAAGGCTGGCCGCCCGGATGTTTCGTAGGGTGGAACGTTCGTTTCCACCCGCCCCAACACCGGCAATGCAACGCTGATGCCCCTTGCCTCATTTTATCCGCCGATAACCGTGGTCGACACCGCATCTGAAGCATGATTCGCCTTCAATCCCGAAGCCAGCAGCAGCGCCAAAAATCCCCCGGCGACGCCCCACAAAACAAATACGTTCGAAGAGGCCGCACCCAACCCGCCAAAGTACATCGCTTCCCGCAATCCTTCTGCTGCAAACCGAAGCGGCGTCCACGAATAAATCCATTCTCGCGTCGCCTGGGACAAAAACTCCGGAGCCATGTTCAGCAGCGGTAAGGAGAAAAACATCAGCAGGACGAGCAGCGGCATCGCCGGGAATCCGATCCAATTCAGCAAAGAAGATTGCAGCAGGAAAAACGCCGATCCGGCCAACCATAGGAACAACCAAATCTCCCCCGTGTTCACCAGCTCCATGCCGTACCACGACGAAGCCATCCATAGGGTGAAACCCGACGCTATGCCGGCGATCACAAGTCCAGCGATCGCTTGCAGCGCGCTGACCGTCCACCTTCTGGAACCCGCCGCTACCGCTTTCCGGCTAGTCAGAAACATGACGACTCCGGTCACCAGGCTGCCGATCCACATGATCTGAATCAATAACCCCGGCGCATTCCCCGACGCATGGTTCGCCCCCGGCGGATGCACGACTTCCTCCTGAACGTTCATCGGCGCCATAAAAGCTTTAGCCGTCTCCACCGGAACTTGCCCCGTTTGTTGCCCGACTTGCCCAAGCAGCTGTTGTGCCAGCTCCCGGCTGATCAAGTTCATCGCTTGCCCCAAAACCTGTCTTACGACCGTCGAGGCTTGAGCGTTCATCCCCTCGTTGGCGATGATCTTCACCTTAGGGTGAATCGGCGAGGGAGTGGATAACGAGAGCATTCCGCTGCTCAGATCCGATGGAAGCACTAATGCTCCGTAATATTCGCGTTTATCCAGTCCTTCCCGGGCTTTTTCCTCGGAATCCACGACATGCCAGGCCAAAGGCAGCGCCCGGTTCGACAACATTTGATCCCGGATCTTCTCCCCGACCGCCAACGTTTCTCCATTCGGCAGCCCCGCAGGCCGGTCAAGGATAACAAGGGCAACCGGAAGCTCCTTGGGCTTTGATCCAAGCACCGATCCCATCATCGCCGCCCCGAATACGACCAAAGCGACCAGGACGATCGCCAGTCCCAGCCACGTCATTTTTTGTTTCAGCATGATCATGATCCTCTACTCCTCGTCTCTATACAAATGAACAAAAATAGCGTTGCTGCGGCAACGCGACCGTATCCATTGGGTACTCCGATTTATTCGTAATGCGAAAGACATCACCCCTTAGAAATCGGCGATGTCTTTCTTGTTATTCAGCTGGGCCAACCTTAAAATCTGCTGTTCGAATTATTGCGTTTTTCCGCCGGCAGGATCGCCTCGACGACGTCCCAATGTTCGGCGATCTTTCCATCCTCTACGCGGAACAAATCGTAGAAAGCCGTAGGTCGGCCGTCGAAGACCCCTTCACTCACGGTAAGAACAAAATCGCCTTGTCCGATCACCTGATGAAGATGAGTATATTCGAATGTAATATTTTTTTCCGCCAGTGCCTGCAATGCGGCATGAAGACCCGAAAGCCCGTCCGCAATATGCGGACTATGCTGAATGTAGCGGTCCCCATCAAAATAAGTGTTCAGCAGGTCCGGGTTTTTCCCAAATAAAATGTTCTCGACATAGCTTTTGACAAGCGTTTTGTTCGCGTCCGTCTTGTCGATATCCTGAATCGTGACCGGTCCGTCAATCATCGTATGGTTGCTTGGGGTTTTCTCCACCATCTCTTGCAAATTATCCCAATGTTCGACGATCAGTCCATTTTCAAAACGGAAAATATCAATAGCGATTTTGGGGCCGAAAAAATCATATACGGAATGAAGCACCACATAATTACCGTCGACCAAAGCGCGTTTAATGCTTACCTTAGTTCCAGCTTCCTTCAAATGCGCAAGTGCGCCAAGCATAGCTTCACGACCATCGAGTAAAGCCTGGTTATGCTGGATGTATTTTTCCGGATGCACGTAAGCCGTAATCGCTTCGGGGTTGCCGCTCTCCAAACTTTCCAGCACGGCGATGGCCTTATGGACGAGCTCATTTTGATTGTTTAATGTCATTGGGATATCCTCCTAATATAAATTTATAGACATCAAGATAAATAATGAACGTCATGTTGTTTATTTATCTGTTGCTCATTATAATGAAGGTGAATATGGCGCTCAATATTCAATATTTTTAGTTTTGAAGGATAACATACAAATTCACATCACTTTGTCGCTTAACGATCGAAATTTTATTTGGGAGAACGAAAACCATGGACAAAAAAACCGATTTAAGAGTGCTGCGCACGAAACAATCGATTCGAAAAGCGTTTTTTGAACTGATTCAGGAAAAAGGGTATGAAGCGATCACGATCCAGGATATTGCCGATCGGGCCATGATCAATCGAAATACGTTTTATCTTCACTACCAAAATAAACCTGATTTGTTGGATATATGTATGGAGGAGTTGTTAAGCGAATTAAAGAAAGCAATCGTCCTATGTCCGATCCACATGAATCCTTTCAGCATTTCCAGGCTCGAGGCGGTCATGCAAGCGGTATTGGAGCATGTTTCGGGCAACATTTCTTTTTACGACGCGATGTTGATTGAGGAAAATAGAATCTATCCGTTTCGAGCGAAAATGGAGAATATCATTAGAGACAAATTAAATGAGGGGTGGAATCCTGCGCAGGCAGATCCCCCTTTGGCGATATCCAAGGATTTGCTGCTCGAATATCTCGTGTCGTCTTTCATGGGAGTTATTGTTTGGTGGATTCAAAACGAGGTGCCCCTGCCTGCGGATGAAGTTGCCTCCCAATTTAGTAAAATCGTTGCGTACGGGCATTGGAAAGCTGCCGGCATTGCCATTGAGGAATAAAATCAGCATAATATTCAATATCATGCTGCATGCAGCGACGGGCGGGAGGACAGGCCATGAACAAACAAGAACAGGTCATGACTGATTTCAGGGACTTATTTAACAAGATGGCTTGGCTTAATAGAAACAAAATGGAAGACAGCCTTAAAGGTTATAAGCCTTCTGAAGTACATTGCATCGAAGCCATCGGAAAAAACGCAGACCCCAACGTGACCAAACTCGCGGAGTCCCTTTATATGACTAGAGGCGCCATAAGTAAATTAACGAAGAAGCTCATGGAAAAAGGCCTGATCGATAGCTACCAGAAGCCGGATAACAAGAAAGAAATCTATTTTAGGCTAACGAAGCTAGGGAAAGACATTTATAACATCCATGAGGAACTGCACAAAGAATTTCAAGAACGGGACCAAGCTGTATTTAAGCAGGTAACCGAGGAACAATTTGACGGTATGCTTCGCTTCATTGAAGCGTATAGCAAGCATTTGGATGCAGAAATAAAGAAACAGGGTATAAGCATTAATTAAGTTAAAGCGCATTTGAATCATGAAAATGCAACCACAGGCAGCCGGGCTCGATTGAGAGCAGGCTGCTTTTTTGCATCTTCGCTTTTGTTGACAAGGAAACAATATTGCGATATTGTTGACAAGGAAACAAATAATGCGAATAACAACAACCTCGGAGAGGAGAAATAAAATGGCAAAAGACAAAGTAAAGGAACCCGGATTACCCCGGGGAATCCTCATGACTGCCTGGGCGATTGCACTTGGAGCCATTGCTCCCATGCTGGACTCAACGATGGTGAACATCGCCGTCGATACATTATCGAAGGATTTCAACACGACATTGGATACCATTCAATGGGCCATTACAGGTTATGTGTTAGCCCTTGCGATTGCGGTTCCCGTATCCGGCTGGCTGATGAACAAATTTAACGGGAAGAAAATCTTTATCGGAGCGGTCATCGCCTTCGGTCTCATTTCCGTTTTGGCAGGTGCTAGCTGGGATATTTCCAGCTTCATCTTCTTTCGTTTGCTTCAAGGATTCAGTGCGGGGATCATTACCACGCTCATGTCAACCCTATTGGTTCACACGGCTGGTCCGGAAAATGTAGGGAAAGTGATGGCCATCGTCAGCACGCCTATGATTCTCGGACCGATCTTAGGGCCGGTCATCGGGGGATTCATCGTTCAAGGGGCATCATGGCACTGGATATTCTTCATCAACGTGTTTATTGTTCTGATTGCTGCACCCCTGATGATAAAAAAAATCCCGGACTTTGAACCGTTCGACAAAGACAGTACGCTCGATGTTTTTGGAATTATTGATTTGTCCTTCTTGAGTGCTGCCTTGATATACGGCATTACGAAAGCAGCGGACCATGCGTCTTTTAACAATCGCGAAACCATCCTGTGGGTGGGCATTGGTCTGGCTTTAGCCGTCATTTACTCCGTATATAATCGGATCCGGAAGAATCAAACCGTGCTTCCAATGAATTTATTTGCACGCAAGAGCTTCGCGGCTTCGAGTATCGGTTTGTTCTTGGCGAATATATCCGTCATGGGCCCGATGTTGATCCTGCCGTTATTCTTCCAAAACTTCCGTCATTTCACGGCAATCGAAGCAGCGCTGGCGTTAATTCCCCAGGGTGTCGGGATGCTCGTTACCCGGCCGATGATCGGAAAAATGATTGATAAGATCGGTGCGAAATACGTGGTCATGGTCAGTCTCGTTCTTTCGCTTATCGGATCGCTTCCGCTAATCTTCATTACCGATCAAACAAGCATGATCTGGATTTCCATCGTATTGTTCATCCGGGGGACCAGTTTCGGAGGAATTATGCTTCCGCTCACGAGTGACGCTTATACAGGACTTGACGGCAAACTACTTCCGAAAGCAGGCGTCGGCTTAAATATGATTGAAAACCTTGGCTCCAGCTTTGGCTCGGCTGTGATGGCAACCGTCGTCGCAACGGCCCAGCAAGGGATGCAGCCGACGATTGCCAACGGATTAAAAGGTTATCATGCCGGATTCTTGGTATCCGTCGTTGTCCTTGCGGCAATCTTCATTCCGGGTCTATTCCTTACCCATAAAAAGAGGGCGAAAAGCTTTGATTCGTCTATATAACCCGGGAACGGCCGGAATCCGGAGATACAAAAAAGCGCTGCCTGCGGAATCAACCGCCAGCAGCGCCTTAAACATGTGTTACGGATTATACCTCATCCCAAATTCGTCTTAAATTTTCAAGGCCCAGCTTCGTGCCTTCCCGGCACTCCTCCATGCCTTCGAATTCCAGCGTGACGTATCCGTCGTAACCGGACGCCTTGATCATCCGCAGCACCCGCCGCACGTCGATATCTCCTTGCCCGAAGATCGATCCCCGCAGGTAATTTCCGTGGGACGAGCGGAACCAGGCCCCGCCCCCTGGGTTCTGATCGGCCGGACGGATGTAGAAATCTTTGACGTGAATCAGCGAAGCAAACGGCAGGTTCCGCTTTACGCCGACCAGCGGCTGCTCATCGACGCAGAGAAAATTGCCGATGTCGAGCGTCGTTTTGAAATTTGGACGGTCCACGGCCCGAAGCACCCGCTGCACCCGGTCGCTGGCCTGCACGCTGACGCCGTGGTTTTCGATCGTGGTCGTGATGCCGTATTGCGCCGCATAATCCGCGATGCGCCGACAGCCCTCCACGATTTGCGCCAGATTGTCCTCCAGATAGTCGATGCCCCATTTTTCGGGCGGGAGCGTAAAAGCCGTCACGTCGTGGCGCATATGCTTCATCCCAAGGCGATGGACCGTATCCACATGTCGCTTGACCCTTTCCATTTCGGCTTCAAACGCTTCCGGAGTTTCCTGCACGAAATTCGCGGGCATCGAATAGTTGGACAATGCGATGCCTTTTGCGGCTGCCCGCTCGCGGACGGCATCCGCGAGATCCGGCTGGTCCTCCAGGGTGAAGCCGTAAGGAACGATCTCCATATGTTCCCCGCCCTGCTCCGCAATCCAATCGATGACGTCCAGGACCGTCATCTCTCCAGCTTTGATCGCTTGAAGCAAACTATAGGTGCTGACTCCAGGTTTCATTCCGTTCATCCTCCCTTTCGGTATCGATATCAACAGCTCATTTGGACGATCAAACGCTTACAATTCCTCCGTCAGTTCAAGCTCAATGACCGTATCCAGTTCATCCGGCAAGTCTCCTCCGGGGATGTGAATGAACGCGCCGCTTTCCGTATCCGAATATTGGTCCGCCATCCAAGGCGTATGCACATGGAGTTCGCTGCCGTCCGCAAGCAGGCGGGCTTTTTTGATTTTGCCCTTCAATCCCTGGAAGTAAATCGGCCCGATGCCCCGGTCGAAGACGTGCGCGTACAGCTTGTTGCCGCGCTGGGTGTAGCGGCCCCACTCCGGCTTCGGCAGCTTGGCGATGCCGCAGCCGTAAATGCTGTCGCCGTTGCGGCGCAGCCACTCGCCGACCGTCTCCAAAATTTCAAGCGATTCCTTCGGAATTTCGCCTTTGGCATCCGGGCCGACGTTCAGAAGCAGATTGCCGTTTTTGCTGACGCATTCGACGAGCGCGCGGATGACCTGGCGCGGAGATTTGTAATTCCGGTCGGTCGCGTGGTATCCCCAGTGGTCGTTCAGCGTAATGCACGCTTCCCATGGAATCGGCTCGCCCGCCGAATTGACGATGCCCTGGGGCGGAATGATCTGCTCCGGCGAGAAGAAATCCCCGGCGTACACTTCAGGCTCCGCCGCCATGATATTGCCGCCGAGCCGGTTATCGATCACGATATCCGGCTGCAGGGAACGGATCATTTGGATAAGTTCGGTCGCGCGCCATTTCTCTCCTGTCATGTCGTCGTAAGAAAAATCGAACCACATGATATCGATTTTGCCGTAGTTGGTCAGCAGCTCCCGGACCTGGCCGTGCATATAGTCGAGGTAACGGTCAAAATCGATCTTTTTGTCCTTGTAAGCCTCGTTGTCGCGCATCGGATGCTGACGGTCGCCATAAGCCGGATAATCGTCATGATACCAGTCGATCAAGGAATAATAGAAACCGACCTTCAGCCCCTCCTCGCGGAAAGCATCCACGTATTCGCGAACGAGGTCGCGCCCCGCCGGCGTATTCGTCGCCTTGTAATCGGTCAGCTGGCTGTCGAACAAGCAAAAACCGTCGTGATGTTTCGTCGTAAGCACCGCATATCGCTGTCCGGCAGCTTTGGCCGCTTTGGCCCAGCTCTTCGGATCGTATAGCACCGGATTAAATTCTTCGAAATAAGGCTGGTATTGCTCGTTGGTGATCCGCTCCTGGCTTCGCACCCATTCCCCTCGGGCTGGAATCGCATACAATCCCCAGTGGATAAAAAGGCCGAAACGGTCGTTCATCAGCGGCAGCGTTCGTTCGAAACGCGGATTCATGTCGTATTACCTCCGTTTGCTAGGTTTATTTTTTGTTCTTTTCATCGTAAGCCGTCTGGTAAATCTCCAGATATCGCTTCAGGTTCATCGCGTCGAGCTGGCTGACGTAGCTGTCCCAATCCGCATCCAGGCTGGCGTCGCCAATGACGAAGCGGGCGATCATTTCATCCACGTAGTCATTGATTGTTTTCGCCAGGTCGGCGATTTCGGACGCCTGCTCGTTCGTCAGGAACAGCGGCGGTACCGTGCTGACATCCTTCGGTTTATACGGCTCATATTTATTCTTCGTCTCGTTGTACAGAATTACCTCTAAATCGTCGTCACCTTTTGCGACGGCAGACAATCTGAAATCGTTCGTACGCAGCGCAGGGCCGGTTTGCGCCCAGTTGACGTTTTGCACCGTGCCGTAGGATTTAAGCTCCGACCACACCGCAGGTTTGCCGTTGATACCGATTTCTCCTTCCTTGGCGTCGCGCCATTCCTGATCCGGACGGCCGTACACGCTCCGCAGCGTCATCTCTTTTTCGTACAGCCCGTCGGCCCAGCGGAGCGCCAGCTCCGGATTTTTGGCTTTTTTGGTGATGATGAAGGCGCCCGGCGTCAAAGCCGTCGTGTCGACGGCGGCATACTGCACGCCTCCCGGTCCTTTTAACGGCGGAACCGCTTTGTATTCCTTCCAGCGTCCGCTGTCCCCCATGAGCTGCGTGAATACGCCTTCATGTCCGCCCGTGGATGCCCCCAAGATGACCGTACCCGGATTTTCCCCCTGCTGAATCAGCTGGTTTTCGTCCTGGGTGAACGATTCCGGCGCAATCAGGCCTTCCTTGTAGAGTTTGTTCAGATACCGCAGGCCCTCGCGCCATTCCGGCTTGTTGAAGGCCACGTCCAGTTTGCCGTCCTTAATGAACATATGCTTGCTGCTTGATCCGTACACCGGATTATAGATAAAAGAGTTCATCAGGAACGCGTCGATGGTCGAACGCCATGATTTTTGCGTGATGGACAGCGGGATTTCGTCCTTTTTCCCGTTGCCGTTCGGGTCGTTTTCCTTAAAAGCCTTCAGCACGTTGTAGAGCTCGTCGGTCGTTTTCGGCATCTCGAGCCCCAGTTTCTTGAGCCACGGCTCATAGATCCACATTTTTTGGCTCATCGAGCAGTGGTAGCAATCGTTGACCTCGGGGAGCGCATAAATGTTGCCGTCGATCGCCGTGACCGTTTTTCCTGCATGCTTTGTTCCGGAACGACCTCCCATTCGATATGGACGTTCGTTTTTTCCTCATACCATTTGGTGAACTCGTTCGTTTCGAAATTTTCCACCAGCGGGTTGCCGCGCACCATGATTTTCAGCGTTGTTTTTTCTTTAACGAGCGGATAAGTCCCCGGCGGCGTCAGCTCTACAGTGCCCGCAGCGGGCGGGTTGCTTCCTTTCGTATCCGCGCTCCCCTCTTTCGCGCCCCCGGAGCAGCCTGCGAGCAGCATGCCGGCGGCAATGACGATCCCCGCGATTTTATTCAGCTTTTTATACATAACGCCCCTCCATCGATTTCAATTTTGGCTTCCGTTCTATCCTTTTAATGAACCGATCATGACGCCTTTCACGAAAAACTTCTGCACGAACGGGTACACCACCAGAAGCGGCACGGATGTGACGACGATCAGCGAATATTTGAGCAGCTCCCGCAGTCCCTGGCGCGCAGCGGCCGTTTTGGCGTCCCCGAGCATGTCGATATTGATCTCGTTTTGGACGAGAATGTCCCGAAGAATCAATTGCAGCGGATACAGCTCCGCCCTTTTAAGAAAAATCATCGCGTTAAAATACTGGTTCCAATGCCCCACGGCATAAAACAACGCAATGACCGCCAGAATCGGCCCCGAAAGCGGCAGCACGATCCGGAGCAAAAAACGAAAGTCCGAACAGCCGTCCAACTGGGAGGCCTCCAGCAATTCGCCGGGGATCGTCGTTTGGAAATAGGTGCGCATGATGATGACGTTCCAGACGGACAGCGCCCCCGGGATCAGCATGGACCACACGGTGTCGATCATGCCCAAATCTTTGACAAGCAGGTACGTCGGGATCAGCCCCCCGCTGAACATCATCGTAAACACGAACAGCAGCATGAACATGTTCCGCCCGCGAAAATCGACCCTGGACAGCGGATACGCCGCCAAAACCGTAAACAGCAAATTGATGCCGGTTCCCGCCACCGTATAAAAAATCGTGTTCATGAAGCCGCGCACGACCATCGTGTTTTTGAACACGGCCCGGTAGCCATCCAGCGTCGGTTCGACCGGCCACAACCATACCCGTCCCGACAACACGGCGCTGCTCGAACTGAATGAAGCGCTTACAACATACACAAGCGGGTACAGCACGATCAGCATGACAAGCGTCAACACGCAATAATTCACGATCGTAAACAGACGGTCAGCGCCGGCTTCTTTTATTTTCATTGCATGCATAGTTCCGCCGCCTTTCTACCATAAGCTTTCCTGCTTCAATTGCTTCGCCGTCTGATTGACGATAATCAGCAGGATGAATCCGATCACCGCTTTGAACAGGCCGATGGCCGTCGCATAAGAGAAATTCATCGCCTGCGAGACAAGCCCAACCTTGTAGACGTATGTGTCGATCACTTCCGAGGTGCGCAGATTAAGCGGGTTTTGCATCAGCAATATTTTCTCGAAGCCCGTCTCCAGCATCTGTCCCGTGTTCAAAATAAGCAAGATGACCGCGATCGGGAGAATGCCGGGCAAATCGATATGACGCATCCGCTGAACCTTGGTCGCGCCGTCCATGACGGCCGCTTCATGCAGCGCCGGGTCGATGCCGGACAGCGCCGCCAAATAAATGATGCAGGCGAACCCCGTGTTTTGCCATACATGCGACCAGACGTAAATCGATTTGAACCACGACGCCTGCGCCATAAAATGGTACGGACCGAGCCCGAACCAACCGAGCAGCGTATTGACGAGCCCCGTCCGCGGATCGAGGAACTGCAGCAGAAGGCCCACCAGCACGACCAGCGAGATAAAATACGGCGCGTACGTGATCATTTGGACCGACTTTTTGAAGCGTTCGTTTTTGACGTAATTGAGACCGAGCGCCAGGATGATCGGGAACGGAAAACTTGCGATCAGCGCGTAAAAGCTGACCACGAGCGTGTTCCGGAGCAGCCTCCAAAATTCATGCGAGTGGAAAAAACGCTCGAACTGCGCGAATCCGACCCACGGGCTGCCGGTGATGCCTTTAGTCACGTTAAAATCCTTAAACGCGATTTGCGCTCCGTACATAGGCACGTATTTAAATACGATGATGTAAATCAGCGGCAAGGCAAACAAAGCGTACAGCTGCCATTTGCGCGTGATGTCTTTCCAAAGATTCAGCTTGGTCACCCCCTTTGTTTTGGATGGAAAAATCCGGCCGGTGACCACATCTTAATTGAAAGCGCTTCATTGCGTAAATCTGCATGTTTTGGCGGTTATGCCGGGCTTTAGAAAAGGCATTATTCCGTTTCCCCGGCGGTATCCGTTTTTTAAGAAAAGGCTGCGTGCGGCGGCCGTTTGGGCCTTTACGCTTCACGCGGCCGGGAAATTTTGCGGTATTCGGTGGCGCTTACGCCGTTAGCCCGTTTGAACGCCCTGCTGAACGAGTTCAGCGACAAATACCCGGTCCGGACCGCAATTTCGCTGACGGGAATTCCGGTTCCGGCCAGCAGCCGCTTCGCCTCATCCATGCGGACATGCTCCAAATAATCGGAAAAGTTCATTCCGGTCTGCTCTTTGAAAAAATAAGACACGTACGCTTCCGAATTCCCGGCTTCCCTCGCGAGTACCGCAAGGCTTAAATCCGGATCCGGGAAATGGCTGTCGATATATTCCATCAGCTTGGCAGCCAGCGTATCGTTATGGCTCCGTTTTTGTTCCTCATGCTTGCGGCACAGTTGCATTAGGGCTTGAAAAAGCTTTTGGACGGCTTCATCAGGCGACCATGCGGGATCGGAAACTTCCAGCACCACCTTCATCTCGTCGGTCAACGCATCCCGGTTCGCGAAGGAAGGCTCGCAGCATTTCATCAGCGTTCCGCTCAGCTCCTGGGCCAGCAGCTTATGGGCGACGACGGGCAGCGGACCGCTGCCTTCGTTTTTCTCCCGGATTTCCCCGATCAGCCGGGCCGTCTCCGGCTCGTTGCCCGAACGCACCAGCTGGATCAATCGCTGTTCCACGTCGGAAGGGTAAAAATAAACGGGCGGCGGCACTTCCGCTTCCTCATAAAACAATATCGGCTGCCGATCGCTCCAGGCCGCGTTCACTAGAAGAAACTCCGCTTCGCCAAGGGAACGATAAACTTCGGTCAATCTCGTCTGGCACGTGCCCACGGCAATCCAAAGCCCGGAATGGCTGGTTTGCTTCACATGATCATGCAATTGCGCCACCAGCCGTTTGACCCCTTGCATAAAATCGTCCGGCGTTTCGCCTTCCCCGTGAACGAGCAAAGCCAGTTTATTTTCGCCTAGATCATGCGCCTGAGCCGAGATCTGCACCTCCGGCCCGATCGATGGGATGGCGTCCCGGATGTTCAGTTTCACAATGTCCAGCTCCGTCAGCATCTCCTCGTTGTACGGAGCATGGTAGCCCCGAATTTGGACGGCGGACACGGCGAAATATCCGCTCCTCAGCTCCATCCGGGCATGCTCCATGGCGGCTTCGACCTCGCCCATGGACGTATACCCGCCCTGAAGCAGACGATCAAAAAACACGCTGCGAAGCAAAGGGACCTGCGCCTCGAGCCTGCTGCTCAGCTCGCCATGGCTTTCGACCAGCGCGGAAACGGAGCTGCGGATGTCGTCCATCAGGTTGCCGAGCGGGCGGTTTTTGCGGCCCCCGGGTTTCAGCGGCAGCAGCTGCAGCATTTTAAACACGGGCCTGCTGCTCCGGTAGGCCAGCAAAGCCGCAACAGCGAGCCCTGCGCCCAACGCCAGCATAAATACGGTTAACGTCAGCTCTTTAATGTAATTGGCCTTGGCAAGCACGACCGTCTCCGGTTGGGCGGATACGTAGGTCCAGCCGTTGTACTGGGAAGTCGTTTGCGTGATCAGCATCTTTTTCCCGTTCCAATCAAATAAGGAAAAACCTTCTTTAACAGGAAGCGCTTTCATGATTGCGGTCGTCGGATCCATGCCCACGTAACTGATCAGGTTGCCGTTTTGGTCCGCAACATAAGCAAACCCTCCCTGCTCGGCATCGATATGCCGCAGCATCTCTTGAATTTGCTTGTTGTCGATCAGCACGGTAATGACGCCTCCGCCGTCTTTCGTGCCGAAGGACTGCATGTAGCTCACGACCGAATACGGTTTTCCTTCATACAGAACCTGCCTGCCAGGCTTATAGGTTTTGTAATAATACCGCCCGAAAAGCTCGTCGTGCCACTCATCGTAGGATTTGCCGTCATAACGCAGCTGCAGGCCGTAGAACTGCTTGGCATCGTACACCTTGCGGGGCGAAATGAACATGCCGCTGTTTTTGTACGCGATAAAATAATCGATGATAAAATGGTTGGTTATCCGGTAATCGAACAAGCTTTTTTCCAGGTCCCAGAGCCGGAAAGGATTCGTTTGCTCGAACGGGGCTTTGACGAACTGAAAGGACTGTATTTTGGACTCGCTGGCCATCTGCTGCGCAATCGTCTCCACTTCGGCAAAACGGCCGTCAAGCGCCTCGCGGATTTGGCCGAGCGCCGCCGCATTGCTTTTCATCGTTTCCGATTCCACGAGCGACGATGTTTTATGGTAGGCGAACCACCCCGCAAGCAGAGACCCGAGCAATATAAGCACATATGGAACAAAAAATCGAAGGATCAACGTCGCGCGTTCACTGGAAGCATTCACAGCCATATCCCACCTTTGGATCTGTTTTACGGATCATGCCGGCCGCACGCAGCGGCCGTTTCCTTAACGATTATAAAATGCGGCAGATCATTTGAAAACGCATTCATCAAAAAAAGAAGCCGGCCGGACTGTAAGTTTTCCGGCACGGCTTCCCCTATGCGGGTTCAAACCCTTGTTGAACAAGGAACAGCCCCAGCTTTTCCTCGTCCCAATCATGCATGTCAAGCAGCCGCTGATACGGATCTCCTTCGAGGCTGAGCAGTCTGGCAAAGGCGGGTTCGGTTTTGACGCCGCTGCTTTTTAATTTTCTGACGTCGTCGCGGAATACGGATCCTAGCCGTTTCAATATCCGGTCTTCGACGACCATATGTTTATAGGCGTTCTGCTGCGTCACCGGCCGGTTCTGGGCAAATATCTCGACGGGCCACGAACCGAACCGAAAATTACATACGATGACCTTGTCGCCATGCATGCGTTCCCGGCTTAACGCAAAACGCTCCAGCGCGCCGTATGCCGGGATCACAACCTGCTCCAGCGCCTCCGGTTCCCGCATCTCGCAAATGATATCCAAATCGCTGTCTTCGACATCGATCTCGATCGGAATGGTTCCGGCGAGGACCGGGCTGAATGCCGCCAATGTTTTGAAAATGCCCAGCCGGTCGAGCGCCGCAAAGGCCTCCCGCTGCTTCGCGTTTCCTGTTTTCAAGTATGAAATATCCATAAAAGGTTGACTATTCCGGGTATCGATCGTGATCCTTCCTTTCCGCCTTCCGCTGCCGGTCCCGATCCAGCGCTTCCTGCACGTAATCGCGTTTCGGGAGCTTATGATTGATGTTCAGCAGAACCGCCAGATTGCAGATCAGCAGCAAAACGATCAAGATGCTCATTGAAGTCCTCCTTATGCCGGACGCACGCGGTCAATCCGCCCAGCATCTTGTCACTTCAGTCAGTTTAAGATCTTCAAACACCAGTTTATACACATCCGGCATCGATGTCGATCTCCAAAACGCAAAGCCGAATTTGGAATCAAAAAAGTTCAAGATCAGCGTCATGATATCCCCATGCGTGCCTAATGCCAATTTTTTGCCGGGATGCCGCCGCAGAAGCTGCATAAAGGCTTCCGTCCCTCTGCGCTGCGCTTCTTCGCTCGACTCCCCTCCGGGGAGCGCATACCGGAAATCATCGTACAACCGCTTTTTGCAATCGGCAAACTGCTCGCCGGGGATGTGAACATGATCCGCCGCAAGCGTTCGTTCCCTAAGCTCGTCGATAATCGCAATTTCTTTTCCGGCCGCCTGTGCGGCAGGCTCCAGCGTTTGGATCGCGCGCACGTAGGGGCTCGAAAAAAACGCATCGATCTCTTCCCGCTGCAGCAGCTCTTTGACTTTTACCGCATCCTGCCTGCCTTTTTCCGATATTCCCCTCGCCTTTTCCTGGCCCGGTACGTACCGCGATTCCGCGTGCCTGACCATAAAGATGACGGTCTGAATGGGTGCCACCCCCCAATGCATTTTTATCGTTTAGCCGAAATAAAAACTTGAATCGGACCGTCCCAACCGTCTTCCCTGATTTCATCGTACTGTCCGCCGGTATACCTTTCGATAACCTTCCGCCAGAACCGCTGCGCAGGTACGTTCGTTTCCATTACGGCAACCTTCCATTTCCCGGGCAATCGATCGAACAATTCAAATGCCGCCTGTTGTCCCGCCCCCGAGCGGCGGTATTTTCTCAAAATAAAAAATTCGGCCATTTCGTACACGGGAACGCCTTCCTGCATGCCGGTTCGCCGTACCAGCGCAAAACCCGCCAGCTTGCCGCCAACCCGGAACAAATAAGGATACCTTCCTTCTTCGGTCCAGTAATGGTCCAGATACATATACTCATATAAGCCGTTTTCGTTCAGATCATCCTCCGGGTCGAATTCGCTGAAATCGTATTTGTACAGCTCCAGCAAGTTTCGGAGCGTGGATTTGTCGGCATACGCCGCCTCATGAACCGTTATCATCCGATCTGTATGCCTCCTTTCTTGTGTGGTTTGTGTACCAGGCGGGAATCAACGTTTCAAAATTGCGATGTTCCTCCAAGACGCGGCCGATTCTGTCCAACATATCATTCAATCCATCCGGGTGCGCCTTCAGCGTCCAAGCAACCGAACCCACCAGGTTCATGGCCAAATATAGGGAATAAAGCCGCCAAAATTCGGCGTCCGGCTCCCGGCCCTGATGGTACCCATGGATTTGGCCGACGGCAAACGCAGTGCTGATGTCCGCGGAGAAAAAACCGATTTTCAAAAAATCATGGATCGGATCTCCCCAGTCGCAGCGGTTAAAATCAATGACGCCCGATAAATGCCCGTCCTTGACGACCAGGTTCGCCAGATGAAAATCGTCGTGCTGGAACCGGTTCGGCCGGTCCGACATCGCGTCCAGATGTTCTTCGATAAAAGCCAGCAATTGGGCGTCTCCCGGAAACCGTATGCCGCAGCCCCAATATTGCTCCTTATTCCGTTCGTGTTTTTTCCTTTGCCGTTCATACCACGGTCCAACCGAATCCGGCGCTTCATATCGGTGGATTTTGAGCAGTTCCGCTCCGGCCTGCAAGCCGATTTCATATTGGGTTTCCTCCGGATAGGAGCAAACGACGTCCGCCCCTTCATCCCCGTCAATATACGTAAATACCATGTATCCCAAATTTGCTTCTTCCCAGCGCCCCAGCTCCAAAGCCCTTGAACAAAGAACGTTTTCCTGCCGCATTCGCTCCAGCGCTTTGTATTCCATTTCCTTGCGCGGATATTGATGAAGATCGAAAACCCGTAGCAGGAAACGCTCATTTCCTTTCGTTACGACGTATTTTCGATCTGCGGAAAAACCTTTGGCAATGAGTCTCGGTTCGCCGCAGCCTGCAAGCAGCGGAATCCTTCCGACTCGCGCACGAAGCTCAGCCGTCTTGTCTGCCAAGTTAGCCCCCCCTTTTTTTCGATCATTTAAAACAAGACTTTCGGTCTTCCGGCTGCCGTTTGATTCGATGGCCCTTTTTTTGTCTCTATTCCTCGACTTCAAAGATCGAGTCGATAATGATCGGTAAATTATCCCTTACCGACACCGCTCCGAAGACGGAGCGCGCATGTTTCCCTATATCGCCAAACACGTCGATCATCAGGTCTGAACAGCCGTTCAGCACGAGATGATGCTCCTCGAAATGAGGCTCGGCGTTGACGAAACCTTGTATTTTGACCACCCGCTTCACTTTATCCAGCGTTCCAAGCGCCGACTGGACGACGGCCAAAATTTCCAGCCCCGTGCTCCGGGCGAACCGGTAACCTTCCTCGGTGGAAAAATCGCTCCCCAGCTTTCCTTTCGGATTCCCGGACGGGCCTTTTCCCGAAACGAACAAAAGCCCGCTCTTCAGGATAAAATTGACGTATTTGGCCGCCGGCTGGCCTGCCTCAGGCAGAACGATGCCAAGCGAAGCAAGCCTCGACTCCATGCTTTCAAAAGCCATCTCTTTTCCACTCCGTTTCAAAAGATTGATGTTTTGCTAGATTCGACAATTAGCGAGAAAACCCTTTGCTTTAGAGGTTAAAATGGATCTCCACCCAGCTTTTTGCGTATGATTCGATGCGATAAAGGAACTATTTTAACCTGTTATGTCCAGCAATTTTTTCAATTCCGAACAAGTTTTGAATCTTCCATTGAAGACCGTTCGGGATCATGCTTATAATATGGTTACAATCCGACAAAAAACTGGAAAAAAAGAGAGGAGATTTGTAGTGCTACGTGATCATGTCCAAAATGATGATCCCATCTTTCGGCACGCTGCTCTTGGAATGGCTCTCATATCGCTTCACGGAACCTTCATCATGATCAATCCCGCGTTATGCGATCTATTGGGACATCCGCAGCACGACATCGATTCCACAGCTCCCCTGGACCATACCTACAAAGATCTTTTGGCTGACATCCGACGCTTCGGCGAAGCGCTTGCAAACGAACGGAACATTTCAGGCCGGTTCGAGCGCCCGCTCGACCAAGTCTCCGGCCAGCGGTTAACGGTCACCATCCATGTCTCGCTCATCCGCGACAAGGATGCGCTTCCGCTCCACTATTTGGTCCAGTTTGAAAACCGCACCCCGCTGCTTGAAATCGAAGAGAAACTGAAAGCCACGGAATTCGCGCTGACGGATATCCACAATTCTTACTACGAACTGCTGGAAAAAATGCCGCTTGCCGTTTTGATCACCAAAAAAGGGATCATTCAATACGCCAATCCCGCCGCTCTCCGGCTGGTTCACGCCCAAGACCGAAGCGAAGCGCTCGGCTTATCGACCAACATGGTCGTCGATGCGACCTATCACACGGCGCTTGAAGAACGGCGGAAGATCTATGATGTAAAAAAAGCGCTAAACCCCATTGTTTATCTCATCAACTGCATGGATGGGCGTCAAAAATACGTGGAGGGGTTCACGCTTATCATCAATTATGAAGGGGAACATGCCGCCGTCAACGTATTTAAGGACATCACGGATCAAAAACAGCGGGAAGAATATATGATGCAGTCCGAAAAACTGACGATGGCCGGGCAGTTGGCCGCGGGCATCGCCCATGAAATCCGGAACCCGCTGACGTCGATCAACGGCTTCATGAAGCTGATCCGATCCTCCAAGCGCAGCCCCGAAACGTATTATGAGATTATCGAGTCGGAACTGAAGCGGATCGAACTGATCGTCAACGAGCTGCTCGTTTTGTCCAAACCTCAAGGGAAACATGTCAGCAAGCCGATCAACGTCCTGCCGATGTTGGAGCAAGTGATAACGTTAATGAATGTTCAGGCGGCGTTAAAAAACATTGAAATCACGCTTGAGCGCGCCGATGTACCGCAGTGGATCGTCGGGGAGACCAATCAGCTCAAACAGGTATTCATCAATTTGCTCAAAAACGGCATGGATGCCATGGACTCCAGCGGAACCATTCGCGTGTCCGTCGATTCCACGGAGCAAGAGGTGTGGATCCGCGTCCAGGATGAGGGCAGCGGCATGACGCCGGAGCAGGTTCAGAAGCTCGGACAGCCTTTTTTTACCACGAAGGACACGGGAACGGGACTCGGTTTTATGATTACGCAAAACATTATACATAACCACGGCGGCTCCATTCAGATCGAAAGCGAACCCGGACAAGGGACGGCCTTTACGGTGAAGCTGCCAAAAACGATGAAACCGGAATATACATAGTTTGCAATACGTTCTGGGTAAGCAGCCCTTGCTGAAATAAGGACTGCTTTTTCGTTATGTCGAAAGTCAGGCACGAAGCTTATTTTGCCGGCGGATCAGCCGGGTACCCAAGCACCTTCCCTTGGATCGAGCCGATCGGCAAAGGGCCGAAATGCCGACTGTCGAAGCTTCGAAACCAATCGTCGCCAATCACGAATACATGCCCGTCCGGAACGCGCAAGGCGTCCAGCCGGTTCGATGCCAGATCCTTGATCGCATGTTCGAGATTAAGCCTCATTGGATCATCCGGATTCTGTTCCAGCGCCTTCTTCAACCCTTCCATATCGGAGCCCAGCCGGTGGGCCCTTCCGTAAAAGGATTCGAGCCTGCGGTGATCGACGTAAATTTGCCCCGATTTGATTTCGACCGTTTCTCCCGGCAGGGCCACGATTCGCGAAATGCTCCATGTTTCAAGCGTAACCCGCGGGTATGTTTTATGGTCGAAGTCCGGATTTTGAAAGTATACGATTTCTCCCCTTTTGAAAGGATGCTGCTCGTAATAATGGGGATCGATGACGGTCCGGGCCTCGAAATCATGATGGCCGCGGTCCATGTTGTCATAACGATGATCATAGATGATAAATCCGTCCTTCATCTCAACCACGGGAATATCGGGAACGGCGGATTCTTCCTTGAGGGGCGGGCCTTCCTCGTCTTGGCATCCTGCGAGTAGCAGGATGAACAGCCCGGCATATCGTATCGCTCTTTTCATGGGTCACCTCGCCCGTAAGTTCGGATCAAACCAGTTTGACGCCCGCTTGGTTTACGGCCCCGTTCCGGCCGATGAAACGCTCCAGCCCAACGCGGATTTTTTGACGTATACGAAAGGTTTGGATGACGCATCCACGAGGTAAAGATCGCCGTATCGGGCATCGTTTTTGATGTTTCCCTCTTGGATCGGCTCCAAACAGGCCATCATGGGATGAAACGATAACAGCAAATGCTTGCGGACGGCGAGTTCGGGTGAAGGGGACGGGAAAAAGACAATGTAGAGCAGGGCAACCGCGATGATCGCGATCCACCATTTCTTTTTCTTCATGATGGGGTGGGCCTCCTTTTCATATTTTGATACACGCATATCCATGCAAATATTGTAAGCGATCATAAAAACACCTCGGGATATATGAGCTCTCCCTGGATCCGGCCGAGGGCGCCCTCCTGCAGCTCACAAACCATAAAGACGTCCTCGGGAACGTCGAACTGTTTTAATTCGAGGCCGTAGGGGCGAGCCGGTTTGAACCCGAATTTCGGATAATACGCCGGATGGCCGATTAACAGCACAAGCTCATACCCCAGCTTCCGGGAGCGCTCCACACCTTCCTGGATCAAAAGCCCGCCGATACCTTGTTTCTGATGTTTCGGGTCGACGGCGAGCGGAGCCAGCGCAATCACGCCGGTCTGTTGGTCCCCGTTAACAACCTTCGCCTTGCTTAACAAAATATGGCCGACGATCACACCGTTTTGCTCGGCCACGAGCGACAGTTCGGGGATAAACCCTTCGGACTGCCTGATTCTTTTTACTAATTCGGATTCGTCTTCGCGGTTGCCGAAAGCTTGAAACAACACCTTCTCGACTTGCTCGGCATCCGCTTGCGTTTCCGTTCGAACGGTTACGGTTGGCATCGCTGCGTTTCTCCTTCTCTTTTTGCACGCTATCATTTCAGAAAATAAAACGGCCCGGCCTGGATCCATCTCCCTCCGACCGGGTCACGTTGTCACTTCATGCTGCCAATCAACTCGCGCAGCACCTTTTTGCTTTCCTCATCCTTCGGGCGCGGCATTCTGCCGATCTCCCGATACACTTCTTTTTCTTCGAGAAGCTGACGGGGGTTAAGGACGCGTGCCGAGATGCCGTAAAGGCTGAACGTCTCGTTCTGCAGCGCATCCGTCCTCCATACCCATTCGGGGAGTCCGTTCAAGATGATATGGCCGTCCTCCGTATAGGTCACGTAACAAACCTGGATATCGGTTTCATTTTTCCGAAAATCCGTCTGTCTCCCGCTGATCGGAAACCTTTCATAACCAGCATCGGCAAGCTTCTGCTCCAGCAGATCCCGGCATTCGACGAAAGCCACAAGATCAAGATCCTCATGGGGACGCGTAACGCTGCCGAGCAAAAAGTCGATGGCCCAACCTCCGCGAAGCCAAAACGGCCGGTCCAAAGCACAAAAGATGGCGGCGATTTCGTTCAAAATTTCCAGCTGTGCTTTCGATTTTTCGTCCATCTTCCGGTTTGGGTCAACATCCGAAACTTTATGTTCATGTTTTATCGTCAGGAGGACCGCCCCTTTCATACATCAGGATCGCAAATTCCTTACATAACATTATACTTGGATTACACTGGGTGATAAAGACACTTTCACAAGTTGCTTCCATGCGGGTCACTGTTCAAGTATGCTACCTGAACAACAAAACGGGAACGCAGTTATGAAATTAAGCCAAATCCGTTGTCCGATAACCGGCGGATGTGTTCTGAATTTTTCTCTTCCTGCGCTTATCGCTCATCCATGCAAAAATAATCCCCGGCAGAGACATGAAACTCGCGTAAATGAATGTTTGGCCGAACCCTTTGACGGAAGCATTTTTCAGCTCCGCATTCACACCTGAGAGCAGCACCTTTATTTCCTCCGTTTGACTTTGGCGCGCTGAGACAAATGCCTTTTGCTGCTCCGGCTCCAGCGTGGCTGCAGCCGTCTCCAAATCTTTTATGATCCTTGCGGCCAGCATTTCCTCTTGAATTCCGCTGCCGGATCCATTCCTCATTTGGCTCCCTTGTTCGTTGATCACGCCAACAAGAACCTCTTTGACAAAAGGCATCAGCAGCACATCGCCCTCCACCTGCTCCAGAACACGGGTCTGGGCGGTCTGCATTTCCCCGCTGAGATTTTGCTGCAGAAAGGTGACGATAATGGCCACTCCCAATACGCTGCCGATCGACTTCGCCATATTGATGATTCCTGACGCAATGCCAACCTTCTCCTCAGGCACGTGGCGTATACCGGCCGACATTACAGGCGCCATCGTCATGCCAACGCCGATTCCGGCTATGAATAAGCGCAGGATGATATCGGCAAGCGGGGAATCCGCATGCAGAAAACTCATCGAATAGAGGGAACCGCATATCGTCAAGGCCCCGACCGCTCCAAACCAACGGCTGCCGTATTTATTCGACAATCCCCCCGAAACCGCCGAACTGACAATGGATCCTGCCGCTACGGTGGATAACACCAGCCCTGCCTTAAGCTCCGTCATCCCCATGACCCGGGTTAAGAAAAAAGAGGTCAGTAATGCCAGATTGGATAATGCCGCTCCAACGATAAACAACGCCAGCGAAGTTCCGTTAAATGCTTTGATTTTCAGGAGCGCCAAAGGGAGCATCGGCTCTTTCCCACGCTGCTGCACAAAAAAGAATAATGCGATACATAACAATCCCGCACCGATCAACGCATAAAATTCACCCGAATCCCAACCAAAATCATTGGCCTTAATAAATGCATAGGTAATCAATAGCATGCCTGCGGTAATCGACAACATGCCGCCGTAATCCACCGATTTTCCTGCGGATTCATCCCGGGATTCTTGAATGAACAGCAGGATCAACACCATGCTGAGCACTCCGAGCGGAACATTCACGTAAAAAATCCACTGCCAATTCAGTTTCTCCGTAATTACTCCCCCGAGCGAAGGCCCGCTGGCAGCGGCAAGCCCGGCGATCGCCCCCCATAAACCGATGATGATGCCGTGTTTTTCCTTGGGGAAGGACGTCGTGGTTAGCGGAATGGTGACCGGTACAATAATCGCGCCTGCCAGTCCCTGAATGATTCTGAACAGGATCAGCATGCTAAGCGATGTTGATAATCCGGCAAACAGGGAGGACAACGTAAACAATGCAACTCCCAATAAAAAAACTTTCTTCCGCCCGAATTGATCGGCAAGCCGCGATGCCGTAAGAATCAACGCTGCAAACGCCAGATTGTACCCGTTCATGATCCAAGAGATTTCCGACACCGTGCCGGCGAAATGCCGCATCATCTCCGGAAGGGCGATATTCACGATCGTCGTATCCAGCAGCGCCATAAAATAACCCAGCAAAATGGCCGTAAAGGCCATCATTCCTTTTACTCGTCCGTTCATCTTTCACGCTCCTCAACAAAATGTGAACCTAAGTTCATGTTTTGAGTATATGAACTCGAGTTCATATTTGTCAACACAAAACATGAAATAAAGTTCAACTTTCGTTGACAGCCCATTTGTTCTCCTCTACAATCGTTATTACGAAGGGGGCAAATTGAAGTGACAGAGACCGAAAATGAGACGACCAAAATCCGAATACCGCGGCAGGAGCGGAGCATTAAAACGAAGGAAGCCATTTTGCAGGCCGCCATGGAGCTCTTTTCCGAAAAAGGCTACCATGGAACCAACACCAAAGAAATTGCCGCCGCGGCAGGCGTTTCCACCGGGAGCTTTTATTCGTATTACAAGGATAAACGTGCTGTATTCCTGGATTCACTCTCCATCTACTTCAACACGCTCCTGGAACGGATCGAAGCATATCTTGCCGGAATCAATTTCAGCACCATGGACAAGCACGAGATGATTCGCGAGGTCATCGACAGCCTGATTTACTCCCATCAAGTCTTTACCGGGTTTCACAAAGAACTGCAGGTGATGTATCATTCCGATCCGGAAGTTCAGTTACTTATGGACGAGCAGTTCGACCTGGGCCGCCGTAAAACGCTGGAATATCTTCTGATGAACTCTGAGGAATTAAAGGTAGACAACGTCGAGGCAGCGTCCATCGTTATGTTTGAAGCCATCAACAGCGTTGTCGACATGCTCGTGTTCTCACCGCAAAAAGTCGACGACGATCTCATAAAAAACGAACTTGCAAAAATGCTCGTCAATTATTTATATCTTTGAACATTCCCCTAAATAGAAAACGCAGCCTTTAAGGCCGCGTTTTTTTCAGCATTTTGGATTCAAAACTCCTGCATGTTCCATTTCAAAACAATAAAACGGTTGATGACCGCAAATGCGGCAAAAATGACCGCAAATACAGTAAAACCCGATTGTATGAGACAAAGTACCGCCGCCGCGAACAAAACCGCCTCCATGATAAGCACCGCAAACAGCGGAACACGGCCCGAGGCTTTTGGTGAAATAAACAGCCCCCATACGATCGCGGCCGCGACAGGCAGTCCAAGGCCGACCACAAACTGCAGGAAGAAGCTCCCCTTCAAATGGAATCCCCAATAACCTAAAGAAAAAAGGAGGATAAGCTCTAACACAAACCGTACGATGAGAGTGACCGCTTTGAACATGGATAACCGCCTCTTTTCGATAAAGATGAAATCCGCTCCCCCGACAGTACCCGTCAAAAAAGATCGCTAACGATCGGAATCCCTTCCTCCAGACGCCTGCGGCTTTCACGCAAATATGCGGCCGTCCAGTCATCCAATTTCGTCATATCGAAGCTGCGGTGCATGCCGACGTAAACGATAAACTCGCACAGCCGCAGAAACCGTTCCATTTGCTTGAGCGATGCAAGGTCCTGCGAATGATGCTTTTCATAACCTTGTAATGTGGGTGAACCTGAGAATATATGAAGTTCCGCTTCGCTCAATATTCGTAAATAAAGTTTTGAAATCCGCCAATGTATGTAACATCCCCAGAGCCGCATCAAAAAACGATGCACCGTCCGTTAGCAGTCGATCGTTCATCAGCGCCTTGAGTTCTTTCTCCACTCTTTTCAGCTCCTGTCGGTTGCCATGGGTCAGCTTGTCTTATCCTGGGCAGGGTCAGCCTCGCCTCATATTAGACAGAGCACGCCCCTTCATACTCCCGAAAAATTGCGGTAAATCAAGAATCGGACTATCTCCCATCATCGTTCATGATCTTACAATGGACAACGCCGCCTCATGCAAAATCGGCCGCAGATGCCTCAATTCGTTATGCTCCCTGCCCAAGTGCACCCCGTTCGTCAAAAATACGACGGTCATCTCGTCAACCGGATTGATCCACATGCTCGTCCCGGTAAATCCCGTATGCCCAAAGCTGCCTTCCGGCCAATTCGGGCCGCATGACAGCCCTTCATCCGAGGCGCCCTGTACCTGCCATCCCAGCCCGCGTCCCTGAAAAACAGACTTCAAGCATGCATCCACCGTCTCCTTGGAAAGCAGCGAATAACGTTCAGGGTAAAGCCATATTTTCGCATACCGGGCCAAATCCTCCGCCGTCGAAAACAAGCCCGCGCTGCCAGCGACGCCCCCGAGGCGGTAGCAGGTTTCGTCATGCACTTCCCCGAGGATGTATTTTTGACCGTCCCACTCGGTTGGGGCGATCCGTCCCTGTAAGGTTTCCGGCGGGTTAAAATAACTGTCTTTCATGCCAAGCGGCTCAAAAACATGCTCCCTGGCCCATTCGTCCAGCGGCTGCTGCGTCAACCGGGAAACGATCCAGCCGATCAAAATCATGCCGATATCGCTGTAGTTCACACGCTCGCCGGGGCGGAATTCAAGCTCCAGCTCGAAAATTTGCCGGATGTCCAATGGTTTGTAACGATCCTTGAAATCCGGAACGCCGGAAGGCAATCCCGAAACGTGTTTTAGACAGTGCTCGATGGTCACATCCGGATGGCGAAACTCCGGGATATACATTTGGATCGGGTCCTGAAGCGAAACCCGCCCCGACTGGACCAGCGTCATGATCGCCGGCAGCGTCGCCACCACCTTCGTTAGCGAAGCCACGTCAAAAATCGTATCCCGCGAGGCTGTTCCGTAAGCGGCTTGCCACCTAAGCTTGTCTTTGACCTGAATGTCAATGACCGCGCCGGGTATTTTGTTCTCCGCCACCCAGCCTTCGATTAATTGATGCACGTTCTCGATTCCTTTCATATCGCCACCGTCTTCCATTCGAGATTCGAATCTTTTTGATCATGTCCATAAGCCGCGCATTCGGGGTATTAAAAACCCCTCTTACATATCATTAGGAACGCGCCCGAAATTCCTCTTCCAAAAGCGCCATCAAAATCATGTCATGAAACCGGCCATCAAAATAAAGCGCATCCCGCTTCACGCCTTCCCGGCTAAAACCCAGCTTCTCATACACATGAACGGCCCTGGGATTAAACGCATACACTCCGAGCTCGATCCGGTGCAGGTTCAAATCTTCAAAACCGTGCCTGAGCATCAACCGCATCGCTTCCGAACCGTACCCTCGATCGCTGTGCCGCCCGGAAACCATGATGCGTATGTTGGCGCAGCGATTGACCGGATCGATTTCGTTCAGAACGACCTCCCCGATCAATTCATCCGTTTCCTTTAAGGCGATCATCAAATCGACGCGATCCTCATGAACGCGGCCGATCTTTTGCAGCCATGCCGACGTGGATTCCTTGGTGAAACGCTCCTGCGTTCCGGTCAACCTCATCGCCTCAGGCTCCTGCAAAAGCCCGAAGTAAGCATCCAATTCGTTTTCCCGTACGGGTCGAAGCAGGATCCGGTCCCCAATCAATCGCGTTTCAAGCAGCCCTTCCATCCCTTATCCCCTCTCAGCTTGCAAAATGTACTTCAAAATAACGATGCCGGCGAATGATCGGCTTCCATCTGCGGCAACAATAACCTAAACAATTATAAAACGGAGTCCAGCCTAGTGAAAAGCAATTTAACGGATATCATTAATAATAATGGAACGGTATGGAAAATGCCGTTAGCTGCAGCGCTGTCATGGGAAGCCGCTAAATGGGCCGGGTCCAACCATCCTTACTTGGCCCCGCTGACGGCTATTTTATGTTTTCAAATTACGGTCAGCCAATCCCTGCATTTTGCCTGGCAGCGTATCATCGGAACGATCGCCGGCGTTGCGGCGACCGCATGCATCGCCCCTTATATCGGCTTAAGCGGATGGAGCATCGGGCTGTTGGTGCTGCTTGGGGCCGCCATCGTCAAGAGGCTGAACAGGGATCATGCCTTGACGGTCCAAATTGCGCTCAGCATTTTGCTGGTATTGTATTTTCAAAGCAAAATGCCGAGCTATCCGCTAGACCGCGTGCGCGATACCGTAGTGGGTGCCGTCGTTGCGGTTCTTATTCACGTGCTGTTGTTTCCTCCCGATTCCATCCAAACGGCCAAACAAAGTATGGCGCGTTTTGCGGAGCGTTTAACCCGCCAATTTTATCAAACGGCCGACTGGGTACGGCATGGCTGCCCGGCAAGCCAAGTAAAAATAGTAGAAGACGAACTGCAAACCATGTTTCAGGAACTGCATCAAGCGACCGTCGAAACGGACAAGGCGAACCAAAGTTTGCGTTACAACCCGCTTGCCTCCAAAAAAAGGACCGCCATGGACGAATTGACCCGGCAAATGGACCAGCTCCGATCGAGTTTTGCCAATCTGTCGGACATGGTCCGCATTTTCAAAAAATGGGCCGAAAGCGGCCGTTTTACGGAGGAAGACCGGCGGATATGGGCGGATCACTTGAACACGTTAGGCTCGCTCGTCAACGGTTGGAGGACCATGCTCGATGATCCCAAGCAGGCGACGTTCAAACCGGCCGAGGCCGCTTTGGCGATCAAAGCGCCTTCCCATTTGGCGAACGATCAGTACCTGCTTGCTTTGTACATGAACGCGGAACAAGTCGTTCAAGATTTCCATAGACACGTTTTTTTCAACAAAGACGCATAATCCATCCCGGTATCTACATCCAAAAACAAGTCGGGGTCGTCGAATTCGACGCAAATTCCCGGCCGATCCTCGCGAATCAGGCGCCTGGCTCCGACGTCTCCTTGCAGCGCAAGCAGATCCGGAAACATGCGATGGCTAAAAATGACCGGTGGTCTTGCCAGCCCATTCAGCCCTGCGGCTGCGTAAAGAATGCCGTCGTGACGCTGACGTTGATAACGATCGAGCAGTTCGTCGATCATCGCCGCCGTGATGAAAGGCTGGTCGGCCAGAAGTACCATCGCCGCTTCCGCTCCCGTCGACATGGCGGCACGTATGCCGCATCGCAGAGAGTTGGATTGCCCTAGACGGGCATCCGGGCAGCTGATCAAAGACCATCGCCGGCGGTTCCGGTCCTCGTAGAACGAGTGATCGATCCAATCCGCCTGCGTATTGCCGGAAACGACCCATACATGGTTCAAACCGGAAGCGAGTGCCGCAGCCAGCCCGTAATTCCCAAGACACATAGGCCCCAGCGGCAAACGAAGCTTATCGGAACCCATTCGCTCGCTGCGGCCTGCTGCCAGATATACACCGATTATACGGTTTTGTCTCATAAGCCGCTTCGGCGCTTTCTTTTTGCGTTATGAATCTGGATGATTTCCGCAAGCACGCTTACGGCAATTTCCTCCGGCCCCTCCGCCCCGATCGCGAGGCCTACGGGAGAGCGTACGTACGATGGGACAGCGGCGCCGTCAAACAATCGTTCCGTCCTTCGCTTCGGCCCCAACATGCCGAGATACACGGGCTCAAACCGGGACAGGAGGCGGATCAGCTCCATGTCCCTTCCAAAATGATGGGTCATCACCACAACATAATCGTTTGAAGTGATGCGAAGCGCTTCGACCGTTTCCTCCGGAAATCCAACGACGAGCTCTTCCGCATCCGGAAAAAAACGCCGGTCGCATAATGCCGGCCTCCAATCGGCAACGGCCACGGAAAACCCGGCGGCTGCGGCAAACGATGCAAGCGGCCTGGCATCCCGCCCCGCACCGAAAATGATCAATCTTCGTTTGGGTGAATACATATGGACGAATATGTTCTCATTCAGGGAAGGGAACGCCTTCATTCCGCTTTTTTCCATGCTGCCGGAAGACGCCATGCGGAACAATTCCTCGGGGACATCGCCCTTCCATTCACCAAACAGCTGGCGGTCGGCAGTAAAAAAGCCGTACCCGGAAATCGACCGGTCCGGATTGAAGGCTTTGATATGGATTACCCCGCAAGCCTGATCCAAATATCCCTTCAACGTACGCAGATGACCTGCGAAAACATCGTTGACGGGCTCCATCGCTACGTGAACGATTCCGCCGCATCCCGGCGTTTCGCCCCAGGATAAGGGATCAAAAGACTGCATATCGAAGGCGTAGACGCGGGATTCCCCCGTCTCCAGCATTTCCGGCACGCGTGCCGCCAGATCGGCTTCCAAACAGCCTGCGCTCAGCATCCCGATTTGCGATCCGTCTTCAACAAACAGCATGGACGCCCCTTCTTTTCGGTAGGCGCTTCCCTCCACATGGACGACAGTGGCCAGCACGCTTCGCCGGCCGCTGCGCTCAACGGCTTCCAGGATGTGGTGTATCTCCTCCAACCCCGTCCTCCTTCCCCTCGTTGCCGGTTGCCGGTTTCCCCTCGTTTTTCGAAGCAAGGGCCGCCCTGACCGCTTCATGGATTTCTTCATATGAGGTGCATCTGCAAATATTCGATTCGAGCCATATTCGGATGGTTTCTTCATCCGCTTCCGGATGGGCATCCAGCAGCCCTTGGCCGTTCATGATAAATCCGGGCGTGCAATAACCGCATTGGAACGCTTGCTTATGAACGAAGGCTTGCTGCATAGGGGAACCGGCCAAGCCTTCGATGGTGGTGATCTGTCGTCCCTCCGCTTCGACCGCAAGCATGATGCAGGATTTGAACGGCAGGCCTTCCATGAGGATCGTGCATGCCCCGCAATCCCCATTTTCGCAGCCGGGTTTGGAACCGGTTAATCCGAGGTGGTCCCGAAGGGCATTCAGCAAGGTTTCCGCCGCCCGGACTCTCACCGTCCTTTTTTCGCCGTTAACCCGCAGTTCGATCGGATAAACACTCGGAACGTTCATGTCCATTTGCAAGCTCACCTTCCTTCCAATGAAACCAGAGCTTCTTCGATCGTTTGTTTCAGCACGAACTGCCGGTATGCAGCGGATCCTTCCGCATTCGACAGGACCTGAGCCGGCAGCTGTTGGATGGCCAGCTCCGCCTTTTCATCGGGACGCAGCGTCGGATCGTTCAACGCCTGCTCGATTGCGGGAGACCGGAAAGGGAAAGCGCAAACGCCGCTGTACGCAGTACGAATGAATCCGTCTATCTTTAGGGCAGCCAACGTGACGAGAGGGTAAGCGACGTTCCCGATCAGACGTTTTTTGACATGATAATACGGCAAAGATACGTACTTGCGATCTGTAATGATCTGCATAAGGAACTCTCCGGGCTTCAATTGGATTTGTCCCGCGAACGCTTCGTGGATTGAAACCTCCCGCTTCCCCTCCGGTCCTCCGATGACCATGCGGCTGTCTGCCAGCAATAAAGGAAGCACGGCCTCACGGTAATGGATTTTTCCGCAGATGTTTCCTCCGAGCGTGATTTTGTTTCGCGAAGTTTGGTCGGCGACGCCTTGCGACGCCGCGCTGAGCAGCGGAAACGGATTGGCCGCGGACAATGCCGATAACGTGACGCAGGAACCGATCACCAACCGGTCCTTATCGAATTCAAGTATGCCGCATTCCGGAATGGACTTTAGATCCACAACCGCTTGAGGTTGAATGGAATTTCTTCGGGCCATCGTAATGATTTCCGTTCCGCCCGAATAATACATCGGTTTTTTTTCCCGCGAATGCAGCTTCATGTATAACTCCGCAGCCTCCGTGGCGGAAGCCGGCCGATAATAATCGAAATCAAACGGAATCATGGACCGCCCTCCAGATTCTTTCCGGCGTTAAGGGGAGCCGGTTTAATTCGACGCCGGCAGCGGCCGACAAGGCGCTCGCCAAGGCGGCAGGCATGCCGATCACGCCATGCTCGCCGATGCCGCGCAGTCCGTAAGGCGCTTCCAGATGCGGCGTTTCGACGAAATCAACAAAATACGACGGCTGCTCCCCGTACCGAATCAGCTTATAGGTTCGAAACTGCGTATCTAATATTACGCCGCGATCGTTGAACAGAAATGTTTCCCTGCTGGCCAAACTAAGGCCCATGCTCATGCCCCCCGTCAGTTGGCCGCGCGCGAACGCCGGATTGATCACCTTGCCGGCATCGATGACCGTAGCCGCTTTGACGATCCGGTAGGTAAAGTCTCTCGTGTTGAATTCCACTTCGACCGCCTGGGCACCGACGGTCCATTCCGGCCCAGGATTTCCCCTTCCCGTCTCCGGATCGAGCTCGGTAATTCCGCGCATCGTGTAACTTCCGCGGCCGATGACCTGGCTGCCGACGATCCGTCCGTCCGGAAGTTTGTAGCCGTGGGCAATCGCATCGATGCCGATCCCGTCGGCCGGGTTATCCTTGCAGTAGACCCTTCCCCCGCCCACTTCCAATCTGTCCCCCGGGCAATTCAAAACGGAGGAAGCCGTACGCTTCAGCTGGGCAATCGCATCGTCGGCCGCCGTCATGAGCGCGTTCCCGACCAGAAAGGTGCTTCGGCTTGCGACCGTTTTCCAAAGCTCGGGATCGGATTCGGTACGGACATCGGTTGCGATATGAATCCTGCCCTCATCCATTTTCAGCCGTTCGGCCAGCATTTGCGTGAGCGCCGTGCGGGTGCCCTGACCGATCTCCACCGCTCCGCACAGCACGTTTACGCTGCCATCCGCGTTAAAAATGACGACGGCTCCCGCCCCCGCGTCTGCCGGCGTATTTGAATTTTTCCAAAAACAGGACACCCCTGTCGCCTGCACGATATGGCCGTTCGATTTCACGCGGCTCCTCTCATCCCACTGGACGATGTCGTGCAGCTTGGCAATGCATTTGGGCAAATCGCCCACATTGCTTCGATTGAGCAGCGTTTGCGTCGGCGTCGTATCGCCAGGCCCGATCGCGTTATGGAAACGAAACTCAAGCGGGTCCATTTGCGCTTTTTCGGCCAAGGCATCCATGGCCCTTTCCATCGCGAAGGTCAGCTCCAAGTGCCCGAATCCCCGAAACGAAGTTGAATAAGGATGATTGGTGTACATGCATAACGAGTCGCAATGAAGGTTGTCGATGCGGTACGGGCCCGAGCAATCGGTGGCTCCGGCCCGGCTCATGATTACGCCCCGGTCCGAATAGGCGCCGCCGTCGAACAAATGCAAAATGTCGGCGGCGGCGATTTTGCCGTCCCGGGTACAGCCCAGCCGAACCCTGGATTCGAGGCCGATATGAACCGGGGACGAAACCATATCCGTTTCCCTCGCATTGAGAAGTTTTACGGGTCTTCCTCCGACCGCCCTGGACGCCAAAAAGGCGAGAAACTCCAATTGCACGGCAGCTTTTCCGCCGTATGCGCCTCCGACCAACGGGGTGTGGACCTGAACCTTTTGAAGAGGGACGTGAAAATAATGGCTGATCTGCTTTCGGATGATATAGGGAGATTGCGAAGCGGAATGAATGATGACGTTGCCGTCCGGCCGGATTTCGGCGATGCTGCACCTCGTTTCCATGGCGGCATGGTCCGACTGCGGCAAACGGACAAAAACTTCGACGGTATGGGCGCATTGCTTCCAGCCCTCCGCAAGATTGCCTTTACGGATTTTGGTGCGGTTGGCGACGTTCGTGCCGGGTTCGGGATAAACCTCTTCTTCTCCATGGTAAGTTGCGAGACGTTCGTGGATAAGCGGGGCGTCTTTTTGGTAGGCTTGGCTTGGGGAATGTACGACGGGCAGAGGTTCATATTCGGCTTTAATCCGCAAAGCGGCCATTTGGGCGACATATTCCGAGTCGGCGACGACCAAAGCAACCGGCTCGCCGTAATATCTGACTTTGTCGATGGCGATCGGCGGCCGGTCTTCGAGCGGAGACCCGGTCAACACCGGAAAATGCCGCCCCGTCACTACCGCTCGTACGCCGGGAATGCTTAAGGCCTGCGAGGTATCGACCGAGATGATTTTGGCATGGGCATGGGGACTGACCGCCAGTTTCGCATACAACATCCCCGGTTTTGCAATATCGTTCACATAGCGGGCCGTTCCGGTCGCTTTTTGCCATGATTCCTTTCTCGGAACGGTTTTTCCGATTGCTGAACCGCTCATGGCTCCCCTCCTTGGACCTTGAATGGGCGTATAAATTCATTTTCCACAGCTATGTATATGGGAAACGAGTGGCCGATATATCTAAATGATTGGGGGATGTTCCTTTCCGGATGCGGTGCCAGAAGGGGTGCTACAGCAGTTTCCTGAATCCTTCGACCTGTTCGTCGCGGTAACCGAGCTTCTCGTAAAACCGGTGCGCTTCCTTGCGCTGTTCTCCGGACACAAAAATGATATATCCACAATCATGGTCCCTCGCGATTTGCTCAATGGCTTCCATCAGCTTCTTTCCGATGCCCTGCCTGCGAATGCGGCTTGAAACGATGACGTTTTCGATGACCATAAACGGTTTGCAGCTTCCGACAAAGTCGAGGCATATAATCCCCATCAGCGATCCGGCGAGCTCTCCTTCATGGAATGCGCCCAAAATATGATAGTTTCCGCTGCTTTCGGCGTTTCGGAAAACCTGAAGCATCCTGTCCCCGTTCGTCGGAATTCCCATCAGTTCTTCGTAGAGCCGGGCAAGCGCCGGAAGATCGGATTCGGCAATGTGTCTAATGTTTGTCATGATGTCGTCCCTGCTTTCTGTCTTTTGTTTTTTGTTTTCGTAAAATCTTGCTTGTCTTCTTCCTACATTAAGAATCATATCAACAGCTTCGTCAACATAGCGGCGCAATCCGTGCAGCGGTTATTTAGGTATTTCAGTTTGATCAGGGACACGTCCCGAATCTCGGCGATAAATGTTTGGATGCTGCCCGTGCAATAGAGCAAGGCTTCCGGAAGTTTCCGTTCATCAAGCCTGCTTGCGATCGTGCAATGCGGCACCCATGCGTTAGGCGCGTAGAGCGAATTGGCTTCGTCCGCATACCGGCTGAAATATTGATGATGTTCGGCGTGAAATTCCAGCAGCTCGGCGTCCGGATTGGGGGCCAGAAAAAGCGTCCCCGACCCGATAAACGTCCCCAGCATGCCGAAGCTTAACGAAAAGCCCGCCCTTGCGTCGTAAAAACGATCAAACATTTCCATGAACTCGGCCTCATCCAGATTCGAATAATCTGCAAGCGTCAAATGCGGCCGCCGGTTCGGGACCTCATCCACGTACCCCGAGATGCCCCGATCACGTATTTCTACCCAGATCCGTTTCAGTGCTTGTTCCGTCTTTTGATCGAAGTGAAGAACGACGGCGTACATATCGGATTCGCACCTTTCCCTGGCCTACTCCTGCATCTCTTCCCGAAGCATTTTCAGCCTTTTTAGAATTTGCGTTATTTTGCCGTTTTCGATGACGCGGATCAGCACGCCTTCGGTGTAACGGTCCCCGCGAACATAACTCGTGACGAGTTTTCTTAACGTCTCCAGATCCGCATGCCGGATATGGTCCTCGATGTTCCGGTCGATATCTCGATAGATTTCATGCTCCGCGACCCACGAACTCCAATCAAAAACCATCATAAATCCCGTGCCGGACAACTCCTGCAAAAAATTCCGGACAACCTCCGTTTCGCAGCGGTCATGGCCGGAGGTCGTACCCGGGACGGAACCGTGCTTTTGGAAAATTTCCAGGTACGGAAGCAGCCGATCCATCTCTTTTGCCGTTATAAGGGCATCGTACGCCATCATCCACCTTCTTCATATTCGTCCTCCTGTAAAAAAGCCAGCAAAGCCAACTTACTGATTCCATACGGTGTACATCAACCAGGCCACAAGCAGGTATACCGGGATCGACAGCATAACGGCAAGCCATCTTCGCTTCCTTTGGATCAAAATGGCCGAAGCTGCGAATAAAAGAGGAAAAACGAGTCCCCATAATTGAAACCGCGGCGTCGCAGCCAAATATAAAGCTAATGGAAGCAGCAGCACCGCAGACAGGTAAAGCAAAACACTTTTCCGAAAAATAAGGCCGATCACGGAAAGGATTACCGTAGCGAAAATGATCATCCAAAAAAAGTTGAAGAAGACCACTGGCTTGCGCTCCATTCTTAACAGAATTTGCCTTTCTGCTCAGCTTGCCTGCCATTCTATCCAATGTGCATCCGCGTTGCCATCGTTAAAAGGCTTATGGCTTAATCCCTGTTTGATTTTTTGCTCCGGAAAATGGAGATGCTGCCGAATCCGCTAATCACCGCAATATAGAATCCGACATCATACCACCAACCCGAATTATAAATTTCATATACCCTAATATCGGGTTTAAACAATCCTATAATTAATGAAATAGGCGCGATCCACCCATGCCAGATTCCCCAGAAAAAACCTGCGGCATGCTGGGGCGTATTTGTGCCGTCTCCGGGGACGCAGCCTGTTAGAAGCGAAATTGCGGCAAACACCAACAAAAGCGCGAATACGTATTTCTTTTTCATTTCCATCCCCCTTCGTGAGCCCTGGCGTTCGCTTCATGAATGACGGCATAAAGCTTCAAATCTTCGAACTTGCCTTTTACGAGTATATTTTTTCGTAAGACCCCCTCGAATTCCAATCCGCATTTTTCCATCACCCGGCTGGAGCCAATGTTAGACAGATGACACCGGGCTTCGATCCGCACCAATTGCATCGCCTCGAATCCGAAGCGGATGATTCTTCCCGCTGCTTCGCTCATCAAACCTTTGTTCCAATACGCCCTGGAAAGCGCATAAGCCAATTCGGCCCTTGCATGCTTGGGATGCCAATACACAAAACCGACCGTGCCGATGACGGCGCCGGTTTCCTTGTCTTCGATCCCCCATGGCGCGATATCGTTTTGTTCGTACAACCCGAGAACACGATCGACGTACTGGATGGAATCCTCGATTGTCTGATGCGAATACCAGGTGGTGTATTTCGAAATTTCTTCGTCGGAACAGTAGGCGAACACGTCGCCGACGTCGTTTGCCGTCAATTTCCTTAAAATCAGCCGCTCGGTTTCCAATACCGGGTTGCCGGGGTTTTGCGGTTGCGGGTGCATGCTCATCACCTTTCTACGCTTTGTCGATCAACGCGATGATTTCATCCAGGCTGTCGATCCGATGCTCAGGTTCGTCCAGATCGCGATGCCAATCCATAAATCCTCTCAGCCAAACGGCCTTTAAACCGGCGCTCTTTGCGCCGAAAACATCGTTCCGCGGATGGTCGCCGACATACCAGCTATTCTCCGGTTTGGCTTCCAGTCGGCTTAAGGCCAGCTCAAATATGCGTTTATCCGGTTTATGGAACCCCGCTTCGCCCGATACGATCACAACGTCGAAATATTCCCGGATTTGCGCCTTGTCGATTTTGGCATGCTGCGCATGCGGCGAACCGTTGGTGATCAGGCCGAGTTTAATGTTTTTCCGTTTCAGTCGCTCCAAAACGTTCAAGGTTCCGTCCATCAGAACGGTATAATTGTAAAATTCGGCGAACCAATGGTTGAGCAGCTCTTCGGCGGTCGTATCCGGATTTTTCAGCGGGAAAGCGGCCAGGCACTCCTGAACCATTTCCCGTTTGTCCCGGTAGCCGTCCCGATCCGACACCCGCATGAATTCGATGAATTCTTCTTTTTGCCGGGCATCCCGGACGGATGCGAACCGGTCGATAAAATGCTCGGAATAAGCGCGAAAAGCAAGCTTCCGGTTAATCAACGTGTTGTCGAGGTCAAAAATAACGGCTTCCGTTTTCATGGGCATGTTCCTTTCCATCTTCATTCGGCTGCGTTCAAGCGCCTACGAAGGGCTCCTGAATATCGGCAATCTTCGGTTCCACAGGCTCGTAAAACGCGATTTTATTGCCGAACGGATCGATCACGCAGCACTCCAGGGTGTGCCACGGCGTTTTCTCCAAACCGGGCCTGGAGTAACGATACTGCTTGCCGATCAGCTGCCGATGGAAGGCTTCGATGCCTTTCATTTCGACGCGGATGGCGGCTCCCGGGCTGCAATCCCCGTAATGCTCGCTAAGATGGATGGTTGCTTGATGCAAGGAGATTTGCGCATACAGCGGCAGGTTCGGTTCGAACCGGTGCTCCCAATCCAGCTTGAAACCGAGGTAATCGATATAAAATTCTTTGGCTTTCCTTTCATCGAATATGCGGAAAATCGGAATGATTCCTTGGGCTTGCACGCCAACCGCCTCCTAAATCTTTCGATCTGCAAATCACTCTATGTCATCATTGGTTGAATTTATTCTACCAACAAACCACAATTTTCTAAATATCTCAAATTAAATCGGTGGTTGCCAATTTCATTTGTCTCTTCCATGAAAAATCCCCGCCGGTCTAAATGAATCATTCATGGCGGGGACTGCTTCCGCGCTTAGCCCCGGCGGGTGCAAGCCCAAAACAACAGCGCCAGCGCGCTTACGGACGCACCCAGCGTGCAAACCCCGGTCCATCCAAAACAGGAATACACCGCCGTGGAAGCAATGGATCCGGCGGCGCTGCCGATCGAATAAAAAATCATATATCCGGCGGTCAACCGGCTTCTTGCTTCGGGGCGCACGTTAAAAATCAAGCTTTGGTTCGTGACGTGCACCGCCTGAACGGCCATGTCCAGGAGAAGGATGCCAAACACCAATAAAAGCAGGGAACGATGGAGCAAACCGATCGGCAGCCACGACAGCAGCAGGAGGGCAAGCGCGATGCCGGTCGTTTTTTGGCCAAATCCCATGTCGGCCCAGCGGCCTGCCCTTGCCGCCGCAAGCGCCCCTGCGGCCCCTGCGAGCCCGAACGAGCCGATGGCCGAATGGGAAAGGGACAGCGGCGGACGGCTAAGCGGGAGGACGAGCGAAGTCCACAGAATGCTGAACGAAGCAAAAATAAGCAGCGCCAACATCGCGCGAATGCGCAAAATCCTCTCCTGCATAAACAAGGCGAGCACCGATTGCAGCAGCTGCACGTAGTTTAGCCGCGGTTGATCCCGATGTTCGCGGGGCAGCGAGCGCAGCAGAATGCAGGCCACGAAGAACAGCATCACGGCCGAAGACAGGTAAACGGAGCGCCAACCGGCAATATCGGTTAACGTCCCGGCAAAGGTACGGGCGAGCAAAATGCCGATGACCACGCCGCTCGTCACCAAACCGACGATTTGTCCGCGTTCGGAAGGTGCCGCCAAACTCGAAGCATACGCAACCAGCGTTTGCGTCACGACGGCAAGCAGCCCGACCACGGCCAACCCGGCGAACAAAACGGCGGTGCTGCTTGCCGTACCGGCCACGATCAAAGCGAGCACGGACAACAGCATCATGCCCGGGATGAGTTTTCGCCGATTCCGCAGGTCCCCCAGCGGGACAAGCAGAAACAATCCGAGCGCGTAACAAAGCTGGGTTACCGTGATGACGATGCCGACGGAAGAATGCGGAAGTCCGAATTCGCGGGCCAAAGCATCCAGCAGCGGCTGGGCGTAATAAATGTTGGCGACGGATAACCCGCAGGCCACGGCAAACAGCAAAGCCATCCGGCGCGAGAACGAAAATGCAGGCCTCTTTCCTCCCTCACCTTCCCCGCCATGTTCGCGGATTTGCGCGGCTGGGGCTTCCATTGGTTTTTCAAAAACCTCTGTGTTCATCAAATGCCTCCTTTATTTTATACCGAAAAGTATATTATACCGATCAGTATGTTATGATGAGCTTACAATAACCTCCTTTTAAGTAAACTGTCAAGAGAAGGAGGACCAACAAATGGACGGATGAAATCGGGAAAAGCAGTTCTGTAGAAGGTTATTAGCGCTTTTCGTCTCTGTCTGGACAGGCAAGTCTTTTGACATTTCAGCATCAGATCGGCTACAATCATTTTATACTAAACGATATGAAATGGGGTGTCATTATGGTTCGGCAGCGGGAATTTGATGTGGACAAGGCATTGGACGCGGCCATGCAGCTGTTTTGGGAAAAGGGGTACGAAGCGACCTCGTTAAGCGATTTGACTTCGGCCATGGGAATCCAGCGGCCAAGCATCTATTCCACGTTCGGGGATAAAAAGGAGCTTTTCGAAGCGGCTTTGCGAAGGTATACTTCAGCCCATGCCGCCGGTATCCGCGCGAAGCTGCAGCATCATCCGTCGGTGAAGGAAGCGTTCCGCGTTTTTTTTGAAGGATTGGTGGAAGAAGAATATGCGGGGACAGGCAACCGGGGCTGCTTCTGCATCAATACGATGGTCGAGCTGGCGCCGCATGACGCCAAGTTCGAAATCCTTACCAGGGAGCACGAAATGTATCTGGCGGCGATTTTTCAGGAGACGATTGAAAAGGGGCTTCGTTCAGGCGAACTTCAAGCCGGGCTCGATGCCAAAGCCTTGGCTCAAACGCTGGTCGTTTCGTTGATTGGGCTGACCGTCATCATGAAAGCCCGCCCGGAGCGCGCATTTGTCGAACATTCCGTCGAAACGATGCTCTCGCTGATAAAATAAACTTGAATCCTTTCCGGGTACGTGCAAAAATGAATTGGAGACTGTCTGCTTTGCTTATCCATCAAGCGTAAACGCATACAAGACCGCAAACTCCCGGCGGCAGCGCCGCCGCGGAGCAGAAACATCATTCCATTATGAGTCTGGAGGACAGCATTCATGAAAACGATTAAGCTTGGAAGCAGCACGTTGGAAGTCCCTGTCGTTGCTGTCGGCTGCATGCGCATCAATTCCCTCGACAAAAACGGCGCGGAGCGTTTCGTGCAAACGGCGCTGGAATTGGGCGCGAATTTCTTCGACCATGCCGACATTTACGGCGGCGGCGCCTGCGAGGAAATTTTTGCGGACGCCATACATATGAACAGCGATATCCGCGAAAATATCATTTTGCAATCCAAATGCGGCATCCGTCCAGGGATGTTCGATTTTTCCAAAGAGCATATTTTAAATTCGGTCGACGGCATTTTGAAGCGGTTGAAAACCGATTATTTGGATGTTTTGCTGCTGCACCGTCCGGATGCGCTCGTGGAACCGGAAGAGGTCGCCGAGGCGTTCGATCAGCTGGAAAGCTCCGGCAAAGTGCGCCACTTCGGCGTATCGAACCAAAATCCGATGCAGATCCAGCTGCTGAAAAAAGCGGTGAAACAGCCGATCGTCGCCAACCAATTGCAGCTCAGCATCACAAATGCGACGATGATCTCCAGCGGCATCAACGTCAACATGGAAAACGAATCGGCCGTCAACCGCGACGGAAGCGTTCTCGATTTCTGCCGTTTGCACGACATTACGATTCAGCCTTGGTCTCCGTTCCAATACGGATTTTTCGAAGGGGTATTCCTCGGCAACGACAAATTCCCTGAGCTGAACCAAAAAATCGATGAAATCGCCGCCAAATACGGCGTCACCAGCACCACGATCGCCATCGCCTGGCTGCTGCGCCATCCGGCCAACATGCAGCCGGTCATCGGCACGATGAATCTCGAACGCTTGAAGGATTGCATCAAAGCAAGCGAAATTACGTTGTCTCGCGAAGAGTGGTATGAAATTTACCGCGCGGCCGGAAATATTCTGCCGTAAACCGCGAAAGGGCATTCGCCAGCAATGTTCCATACCGAAAAAAGGGGCGCCGGTCGTTCAAACGACCCGGGCCCCTTTTTTATTTGATGAGCCAAAGCTCCGCTTCTTCCCTCGTTTCAAAAACCCGAAACGCGTTGCCGTATCGATGGCAGTATCAGAACACCAGGCCGTTTGGGCTTGTGCTGGATGCCTTACATTTGCTGATCAATCAGACGTTTGGCGGCGCCGAGGAAATGATCCGGAACATACGCAGCCCGCTCCAAATATGCCGACATCATGGCTCCGTTATATAACATCAGCAGCTGGGCGGAAAGCGTTTCAGGATCTTGGGCTCCGGCCCGTTCGGCCAATTCCCGCAGCCGACGGCGCATCTCCAGATGGTATGTCGCAATCGGCTGTTGGGTCGGGTGGTTTTCGTCGGGAAATTCCACGGCCGTATTCAGGAACGGACATCCGCGGTAACCCGGCTGCTCGCTTCTTGCGCCCAAGCTGTCCACCACGTCGTATAGCTGATGCAGCGGCGCGTCGGGATGCCGCCGTTTCGCCTCTTCGAACGGTTTCATCAGCTCTTCGTTGCATCTTTCCAAATAAGCCACGACCAGATCGTCTTTGGTCGCGAAATTCCGGTAAAAGCTCGCTTTCGCCACGCCGGATTCCTCGATGATCCGATCGATGCCGACGGCCCTCACGCCTTCCCTGTAAAACAGTTTGATGGCCGTGCGCAAAATCCGCTCTTTAGCCGTTTCTTTTTTCTGCATATTCATTGCTGCCCCCTTCCTTCCGGCATCCAACCCGTTGACATGATACAGATCTGTCTGTATGATAATCGTGAATACGGTACAGACCTGTCTCATTCATTTTAAAAAAAGTCCCGTCTTCCGTCAATCTCGACGCCATGGTTGGAGCGAGGCGCGCACGACCCCAGAAACATCGGGCGAAAGGCGCGTTACACGCGTCCGCTTTTCCCAGCCCCATTACGCTTGACGCCGGTTCCGGATGCCGTCCGAGACCGCGGCTGGCGGATCGTGATTTGGAAACAAAAAAAATACGGCCAAAGCAGGTGAACGTTGTGAACATTGCAAACGAAACAAAAGAGTTCGACGTCTTGGTGATCGGTTCGGGTCCGGGCGGATACACCGCCGCCAAACGGGCGGCGGAAGCCGGTCTTCGCGTCGCCGTCGCGGAACGGGAGCGGATCGGGGGCGTGTGCACCAACGTCGGGTGCATCCCGTCCAAAGTTCTGATCTCCGAAGCCCATCGCTTTGAAATCGGCGGCCGGTCGAACCTGGTTTTTGCGGAAGTGCAAGCCTTTAAGGAAGCGGTCGTCCAGAAGCAATCGGGCGGCGTCGGTTTTTTGCTGAAAAACAAATACACGGAGACGTTTCGCGGCGAAGCCCGTTTGCTCAGCGATCATGAAGCGATCATCGATCAAGGCGGGACGTCGACCCGCATCCGGTTTGAATACTGCATTCTCGCCACCGGCTCCCGTCCAATCGAGCTGCCGGCATTCCCTTTCGGGGGAAGGATCCTGTCCTCGACGGAAGCGCTGGGGCTGCAGCAGGTGCCTGAAAGCCTTATCGTCATCGGCGGCGGATATATCGGCATCGAACTGGGGCAAACCTTCGCCAAGTTTGGATCCAAAGTCACCATTCTGGAAGGCGGCGATCAGATCCTTCCCGGATTCGAAGCCGAGTTGACCCGTCCGGTGGCCAAAAAGCTGCAGGCAAATCAGGTCGACATCTTTACCGGGGCCATCGCCGAACGGGTCGAGCAGCAACCTGACCGGGTAACCGTTCATTTCAAGGAAAACGGAAACCCGCGCCAAGCGACGGCCCAATACGTGCTCGTCACGGTCGGCCGCCGTCCGAACACGGACGGGAATTTGGGGCTTGATCGGGCGGGCGTCAAACTCGCGGAACGCGGGCTGATCCCGGTGGACGAACAAGGCCGGACCAACGTCCCCCACATTTTTGCCATCGGGGATATCGTCGCCGGTCCCGCCTTGGCGCATAAAGCTTATTACGAGGCAAAAGTAGCCGTGGAAGCGCTGAAGCATCATCATGCGAAGGTGGACTACCGGGCGCTGCCGCTTGTGGTCTTTTCCGATCCCGAAGTCGCAAGCGTCGGTTGGAGCGAAACGGATGCCAGAGCACGCGGCACGGAAGTCGTCACGGGAAGAGCCTCCTATGCCATCAACGGCAGGGCTTTGGCGCTGCGGGCCGCCGAGGGGTTCGTTAAAATCGTGGCGGAAAAAGAAACGGAGCGAATCATCGGCGCGCAAATCGTCGGCGCGGAAGCCTCCAATCTGATTGCCGAGCTGGCGCTGGCCATCGAAATGAGCGCCACCCTCGAAGATATCGCGCTTACGATCCATGCCCATCCGACCTTGGGAGAAATCGCGATGGAAGCGGCCGAAGCCGCTATTGCCAAAAGACGCAAATAAGCAAGCTTCCCGTTTTTTGCGCCAGACGAAGCATCCGGGGAAGACAAGGGGAAGCACCGAAATGAGACATAGCAGACAAAAAAAAGCCTCATTCAAGTTCACGAGCTTGAACGAGGCTTTTGGCCTTTCCCGAGAAGTAATATGGAACCTCCGCTATTTTTCTCCGGACAGCTCCTTGTACAGCCCCACAAACCGCCGGACGCCTTCCCGCAGCTGCCGTTCGTTCAAAAACGAATAACTCATGCGGATCCAAGGCTTCAGTTCCCGGAGCGGATCGCAAATCGAGCCTGGGACGAAAGTGATGGAACGTTCCCTGCTCGTCACAAGCAGCTCCTCCATCGGGGTCGATTCCGGCAGTTGGACCCATAGATTAAAGCCCCCTTCGGGGCTTCTCCACTCCCAGCCCGTTCCGGCCAGCTCTTCCTCCATGATGTCCTTGCGGACCGCCAGCGCCGTCCGAAGCTTCTCCAAATGCCGCTGCATCCGCTCCGAAAAGAAATAATGCAAAAAGATCTTTTGGTTCAGGAGCGGCGTGCCGCTGTCCGACAGCGATTTGGCCTTGATCAAATAGTTCATCAATCCCGGCCTGCAGGCCACCGTCGCGATGCTCAGGCCCGGGGCGACGTATTTGCTGAAGCTGCGGATATAGATCGTATATCCCGAAGTATCGTAAGCAAAAAACGGCGGCGGGGGTTCATTGCCGAAATAGATGTCCGGGCAAGGATCGTCTTCGATCAGCAGGCATTGATGTTCGGCCGCGAGATCCACCAGTCGCTTCCGCTGCTCCGCAGGCACGGTGTATCCCGTCGGGTTTTGAAAGGTCGGATTGATATAAAAAAGGCGCGGTTTGTATAGGCGCATGAATTCTTCGACCTGATCCAGCCGATAGCCGTCCGGGTAAATCTCAACGGGGACGATCCGCGCCCCTTGCCTTCTGAACACATCGATCGCCGGACTGTAAGTCGGCCTTTCGAGCAGCACGGCGTCCCGCGGCTTAACCAATACCCGGGCGATCAGGTCGATGGCCTCCTGCGAACCGCAGGTGATCAGGAGCTCGTCCGGGGTGAGGTCGAACCGGTACCGGCCGGCGAAATAGCGGCACAACGCTTCCCTCAGCTCCGCGTCCCCCTGCGTGGTCGCATACGTGCCCAGCACTTTGGGATACAGATCGAACACTTTTTTTACGTATTCGGAAAAATATCGGTTCGGCAGCAGGTTCGGGTCGATCAACGCTTTGGAAAATTGATACGCGGCCTCCACCTGGTGGATTTCGGAGAGATGGCTTTCATGAACGTAAGCCGAAACGATCGGGTCCTGCTGTGCAGCAGGGGGCAGCAGACTGCCCGGTTGAACATAATAACCGGATTTATCCTTTACGTATACTTTATGGTTTTGCTTCAGCCATTGGTAAGCTTTGAATACGGTTAGCCGGTGCACGCCGAATTCGGCCGCAAGCGCGCGAACCGAAGGGAGTTTATCATGCGCCTTCCATTCCCCGCGCCGGATCCGATCCAAAAGATAGTCGTACACTTGTTCAAAAAGTTTATCCGAATGAACATCGGAAAGGACCTCTCTTTTCAGATGACTCCCCCCTTTCCTTCGATTATAACCTAAATGTCCGCCATCTGTTCTACTCGATTCCATCTGTTCTGTTCCACTCCTTTTATGATAAAGCCATACAAGGAGGAATGGACATGATATTCGTCAATTATTTGCTGATGTGTCTCGTATTCGGGACGACCTTTCTGGCAATCAAAGTCGGGATCGATGCAGGAGCGCCGCCTTTTTTCTCTGCGGGTCTCCGTTTTCTTTTGGCAGGAAGCATTCTTTTCGCATTCATGGTCATCAAACGAAAAGCCTCGTTCTCCCTGCTGCTTCGCAAGGAGATGTTTTTGACGGGAATGGCGCTGACCTTCGGCACGTTCGCCACCCTGTATTGGGCGGAACAGCATTTAAGCTCCGGGATTGCCGCCATCCTGTCGGCAACGGCCCCGCTTATGGTCCTGCTGCTCCAATCGGCCCTGGCCCGGCAGCGCCTTTCCGTTCACGCCTTGGCCGGCTGCCTCATCGGGTCGGTGGGCGTCGTGTTGCTGCTGCTGCCCGGCCTGACGGTCAACTTCAGCAGACTGTGGGTGATCGGATGTATCTCGGTTTTGGTGGGCCAAGTTTTTTACTCGGCCGGTACCGTCTATTCGCGCCGTGTCGTAAAACGGTTTGAGGATACGTCCCCCATCGCTTTGAACGCGGCCCAGATGATGTATGGCGGAGGAATGCTTTTGCTGTTGGCCTTGTTCGTCGAACCGATCGATATCGGTCCATGGCTTGCGCCAAAAGCCGCGTTATCGCTGCTTTATTTGATCTTCGCCGGCTCCATGACGGCCCATACGATTTTCTACTGGCTCATCGCCAAAACGAACCCCGTATTCCCGTCCACCTGGCTTTACGTGTCGCCGCTTATCGCCCTTTGCCTTGGTGCCGCGTTATACGGCGAGCCCATATCCGTTTTGTCGGTCATCGGCGGAATTACGATTGTCGCCGGCATTGTCGCCGTCAATCTGGATTCGCTAAAAACGCTTTTGTCCAAAGGCAGGCCGCAGCGCAACAAAGCCGGCGAATCCAAAGCAGTATAACGAAAAAACCCGGAAGTTCTGAAGGAAGAGCTTTCGGGTTTTTAAACAGAAATCGTCTAACCCCATTGGCGACCCCGTGACGGGAGGCGCGGTTGCACAAAAATTCTTTAAAATAAACAGTGGATATGGTCATATGAAACTTTTAATGAAAAACTATAGCAGCCAACCCGTTACTGTTACGCTGACACACAATGCTACTGGATTTATATATTTTGTTGAAGAAATATAAAGGAAACGACCAAATAACATGGAAAAATTTTGAAGAAGGTTTCGACCAAGGCATGCGTAGTGGAGAATATACGCTTCAATAGAGTGGCGGCGGTACTCCCGTTAATGGAGAATTTATTGGAAAAACGGGTTCAGCCATTTCCGATGTTCGAAAGTAATTCAAGTTTTGCTGTTGATTTCATCGAAAAATTCGTGTGTCAGGACTGGGAATTAAACTCCCGGCCCTCTTTTGTCGTAAGCCGTTCTCTTAGGCCCTGTCCGCGCCTTGCCGCGAGCACCGTTTTGGCCCCACTCCGGGCGAGGATCCTGGCGGTGGGTTACATATATGCTTGTGCATAAGAGGATTCAAATCAGAAGTTGATGCAATCAAAAACCCCTTGGTTTGGCAGCGTGTAAATAAGTGTAATACTAATAAATAAACACACTAGGAAAAGGTGAACAAAATGACAAATTCAACTCCGGACAACCAAGAAGCGATCGAGAAAATACGTGAATTGATGAAAGGCATCGACACGGCCATGCTGACGACCGTCTCGGAAGAAGGGCTGGTTTCGCGCCCCATGAAAACCCAGGACATCGAATTCGACGGCGACCTGTGGTTCCTGACCAAGAAAGATACCGACAAATTCCATGAGCTGCTGCAAAACCGGCAGGTCAACGTTGCCTACGCCGGCAAGTCCTTCGTCTCCATCCGCGGTGAAGCTGAGCTAGTGAACAGCACCGAAAAGCTGAAAGAATTGTGGAACCCCGTTTACGAACAGCTGCTGGAAACGAACGTTGACGATCCTAATCTTGTTCTCATCAAGGTCCAAGCCGAAGCGGCCGAGTACTGGGATGCCGGCAACAAGTTCAAAATGGCCAGGTTCCTGTTCCGCAGACTGATGGGGAAAAGCGGCGAAGGCACCAATATGAATCGAACGGTGGAATTGGATTAGGATAAAAAAACGGACGCCGGTTAAGAACCAGCGTCCGTTTTTATTTTCAGATCACAGTGCATTGACATCGGCAGGACTCAACTCATCTTGGCTGATCCTTAGCGAGAAAAAACCTTTTTGATCACACTTAGTATTCCAGGAACAAGAAAAAAGACGCCAAAAAAGACAGTGAGTAAATTATATTGGGGCGTTTCGTAGAAATGAAACCATTCCGTGAAAATAGGAGTGTCAAGAATCCTTCCAAGTATCGTTCCATCCGTATTCCTGTATTTAAGGATCCAACCTGTTGCTTCAGAGGTAATAAAGAATATTTGTGATAATACAAATACGCCAATAGAAGACACCCAATATCTTCTCAGAAATGGTACAGTCGTTTGTTTCCGAACCAAAATAATCTCATCCTTATCTAGTACTATTGTCTATATATAATAAATACGGATATTTAAGAAATTAAGTTTCAAAATTCATGTATTATATTGTCGTAAAAATACTTAAATTGCAGAATGCCCGAGGAACGAGGAACAACCATATGTCGCTTCAATCGCGAATCGCTGCTCTCCGGTTACTTTCCGGACTCGGAACATCAAACAAAATTTTTCGATTTGCTGAGAGACGCTTCTGTTTAGGGACGCCATTTTGATTCAGAAAATCATGCGTCAGCACCGAATCGATATCGCCGAGTATCAGGATGTAACCGCATATTTGGGTGAAGAAGCCCGGGAGATGTATCTGTAAGGCAATTGCTTGTTCCATTAGCATGAATGAGGAGCTGCCAGACATTCAGGCGGTGCGCTTGTTCATGCTGTTTTTTTGTTGCTGTATACCTCTCACTATTGCCGGCTTCAGCCATACGCTACCCTATAAATCACTAAAATGCACTATAATTTGGCAGGTTGTCTTCTTTCTTCCCCTGGCATACACTCTTTTTTGAAAACGCATTCATTACATCGTACTCCGTGATTTCGTACCGGCATTATTTTGCGTAATCCAAAAAAAAAGGAGATGAATCTTGTGAAGAAAATGAGATGGACCATCAAGCTTTTGCTGGCTCTGGTCATGGTGGTGCCCACGCTCATGGACAGCCAGCGCGCTGATGCATGGACCGGCATGCCCATGTCCAAGCTCCACGTAAGCGGCAACCAACTGGTGAACAGCAGCGGACAGCCCGTCCTGCTAAGCGGTTGGCATCAGCCCTCGGGCTCCTATTGGACCTACCAGTCCAGCAAGTACTACCTGGATCGGAACGGAGGGAACCGGCATGCGGCAATTTTGGAGTACTTGAAGGATATCACCGATACCTTTACCGATACCTCTGCCAAATACGGCAGCAGCCACGGCTGGTACATGAACCAGGTCCGGCTGTTTATCGACCGGGAAGACATGGGCGACGTGGCCGCCGGGACGTATAATTTTGCCGGTTTGCAGAGCGTTACGCAAAACGTCATCATTCCGTATCTTGCCTATGCCAAGACAAAGGGGCTGTATGTCACGCTGGGGCTCGATTTTACCCTTTCGAACAACCAGGCGACCACCCCATCCAATCTGAACAAGTTCAACGAAATCTGGGGTTACCTTGCCTCCCAACCGGCGATCAAAAGCGCGGACAACGTGATGTTCGAACTGATCAATGAACCGGTCCTGTCCGATGTCAACGGGCAATGGGGCGGAAATCCCTCTCAACCCAATTTCGCCGATTATTGGAACTCCCTTAAAAAATTCCAAAACTCCATCATATCCACCATACGCAGTAAAGGTGCCGACAACGTGATATGGGCGGCGGGGCTTGGCTGGGATCAATACTACCAGCTGTGCGCGTCCAGTCCGCTGACGGATCCCTTGAACAATATCGGGTATTCCGTCCACTGGTACCCAGGGTACGGTGCCCATGACGATTATGCGACTTTGCAGCAGCAGTGGGATACGAATATTAAGCCCTGCGCCGATCATTATCCCATCAACATTACGGAGACCACCTGGTTCAAGACGCAGCCCGGCGATTCCTCCTACTGGGAGCTGTTCAACGGGTCCAATGAAGGTTTCGGCAAAAACACGAAGGCCATATTCACAGCGGCTGGCAATGTCAGCATGACCGCCCATATGAACGGATTTTTGCTGGAGCCCGGCCCAAGAAGTTCTTTTGCTGATCCGACCGCAGGCCTCAAATATGACGGCAATACCGCACGGGACGGCATGGCCCGTTTTCTCTTCGAATGGTATTATGAACGGGCGCAGTTGAATCCTTGGAACGGGATCTGGAACGGGGTTTTGTCCGGCTCGACCTATAAGATCCTGAACCGCGCTTCGGGCAAAGCGATTGACGTGCCGGGTGGTCAGAATACCAGCGGGCTGCAGCTTCAGCAGTGGTCAGACAACAATGCAACAGCCCAGCAATGGGTTGCCGATGATCTGGGGACTTACAACAACGTGTACAGGCTGCGAAGCGTAAGCTCGGCCGACCAAAAAGTCATGGATATCCGGAACGGCACGAAGAACAACGGCGAAGCGGTCCAACTCATGCAGAACTTGGGAAATACCGCACAGCAGTTCAGATTGATCAAACTGAGCAACGGTTACTGGAGCATCCTGAATGTGAACAGCAACAAGGCCGTTGAGGTTGCCGGAGCCTCCTCCGCGGATGGAGCGAAGCTTCAGCAAAATCTCTACCGGGGCAATCCGAACCAGCAATGGCAGCTGGTGAAAATCAATTAGTGCTTGATACCGAATATCCTGATGATGTTTCACTAAAAAACGAGCGCGGGCCTTCATCGGCCAACGCTCGTTTTTGAGATGCGCCCGGAACGCCGAATCTGCTGGTAAGATCTTCCCCTCATTCCGAACAGGAACACCTCCAATCACGCAGATTCATATACTTCTCGCCCCACTCATCCAATTGATCCAATATCGATTTCAGCGACTTTCCCAGCTCGCTCAGTTCGTAGACAACTTTCGGCGGAACCTGATTGTAAGACGTTCTCGTTACGATGCCGTCTTCCTCCAGCTCCTTGAGCTGCTGGATCAGCATTTTTTGCGTAATCTCGGGAATCGCCTTTTTTAATTCGCTCGTTCTTTGCGGTCCGTCCCCACAGTTCAAATGGCATAAAATCAACAGCTTCCATTTTCCCCCGATCACCTGAAGCGTCGCCTCTGCGGGTATGTTAAACGTCCGTGCGGTCTGCATTTCCATGGGCTGCCCCCCTCCTGTCGATTCCGATGAACGATTACTTTCCGGTGAGTATATCACTTTAAAGTGTCTATATCACCAAAAAGTAAGTACTTCCCATTTTTCACAGCATACCTGATAATTTTACCGTAATCTTATGAAATTTGAGAGAGGGAAGGTGACATCGATGAAAATTTTGACGGTTGTATCGCATCCACGGGTGAACTCCTTAACCTTTTCCGTGACAGAGAGATTTATCCAGGGACTTGCCGACGCCGGGCACGAAATCGAGGTGCTGGATCTGCATCGCAGCGGCTTCAATCCCGTGTTGTGGGAAGCCGACGAGCCGGATTGGTCTTCGGATCACAAAGTCTATTCGCCTGAGGTGGAAGCGGAGATGGCACGAATGAAACGGCACGACGCGCTTGCCTTTATTTTCCCGATATGGTGGTACGGCCTGCCGGCCATGCTGAAAGGATATATCGACCGGGTATGGAACAACGGGTATGCTTACGGCGCAAGTCACCTGCATCATCAACAAGTTCTGTGGCTTGGTCTGGCGGGAGCCCCGAAAGAGCACTTCGAGAAGAGGCAGTACGATACGTTGCTCTCCCAGCATCTGAACGTCGGCATAGCCGATTACTGCGGAATCTCGAACAGCCGGGTTGAGATCCTGTACGATACGCTGGATTCCAGGCCGGAAGTTATCGATACCCTCCTGACGCGAGCTTATCATTTGGGACGGCATTACGACAACGTTTCAGAGGCTGTGAATTAATCGGGAGGCGTTGCGGAAATCCGGGTCCGGCTCGAATGCACAGTCTTTGCTCAGCCGCTCGGACAGCTGGCGCATGACTCTCAAGCGGTGGTTTTTCAGGTTATGGTGAAGAATCGGGCAATGGTTTGAAAAAGCATCGTTCAGCCCTGCCCGGCCTTGGCCGGATGGGGCTTTTGTTAACCCTTTTGTTTCTCCCACTTCCCCTTTAAGGCTATCGAATCCTCTAACAAGATCTCAAGCAAAACACGAAAAATTCGCCTTGGCTTGATCAATATCTGGCAACATCCCCGCCCGCCTTCAGCAATAGAGTTACCGTATCCTCTTCCGAAGCGTCATAGGCATACAAGCCGCGACTTGAAACCGATACATATTTACGACCAACGAATCCGAAAAAAAAAGCCGTACGGATGACCATCCATACGGCTACTGCTGCTCCCAGTCTGTCTCGCCAAGACATGCCTTCACCGACCGCTCCAGCACGTCAATGACCTCGTCAAATCGCAGCATTTCCAGCGCCTCGTCTTTGGTTTCATCCTTCAGCGCAAAATCGGACCGCAAGTCCCCGATCAGTTCCGGAAGATACGTATAGTCGATCTCGTCGATGCGGACGGCTTCCGTTTCAAGCGGCTTGCAAACCAATGCATAATGATCGATAAGCCTCCCGTTCAGCCGCCGAAAATCCCTGTAATATTGTTCCTGGGCTTTTTTCTTTTCCGGCTGGGGCAGCCATTTAATTTTTTTGTAATAAATCTCTTTCACCCAAATGTCGTCCGAGATCAAATGATAGAAATAACCGAGAAAAAAAGGATCTTTCATGTGGTGCTCGTATTTTTGGCAAAAACCGCGGTAATCACAGGCAAATTCCGAATCCGTCTAGAGAATGATGAAATGGGACTCCTTTTTCGGCGCATTCATGTATTTATGGACGTCGGGCGCAATGCCGCCCAGCAAAAATTGATCGTCATCGATGCCCAGTTCCCGGGCCAGCAGCGTGGAGATGCAGTAGTGCATCACTCTCGATCCCATAAACGTATCCCCCCATTCCGGTTAGTCATTCGGCTGAATGACCCCCCACATGTTTCCGCTTGGATCGATAAATTTAAGCACCCATCCGAAGCCTTCATTTTGGTAAAACGTAATTTCGACGCCGAGTTCGTGCAGATGATCATGCAAAACGTGGATCTGGTCCGTGTTGTACAGCAATACGGGCATCGTTTGGCCGTTCACCGAGAAATTCGCGTCGGTTACGTCTTTTGTCTCCCATAACATGAGCATGGGCCCTTCTTGGAGCGTGAGAAACGCATGGCCATGTTCTTCGGAGACACCCAGCACTTGAAAGCCGAGATGGGAGACGTACCATTCTACGGCTTCGGATACACGTTTGACCGGGATTTGCATATGCTCCAATGTTTTGAGGACGGATTTACTCATATCGAACACCTCGCTGGTTATGATTTTTCGGCGCGTGCACACGCGATGATTTTGCGGATCAGCGGACCCTTCGCTTCGGTATATTTCGCCCGGTCGTGCGGGTGCTGCTCCGCGAACTCCTGTTTCAATCGGCCATATTCCTTTAGAGCCTCCGGATGGCGGATCAAATAATCGCGAAACAAGAGCTGGGTGTTCCAATGTTCGCCCCCGTGCCGATAGATATGCAAATGATGGGTCCCCGCCCGCCACTCGCCCCGGCGGAAAAACCTTCTTTCCGGAAAGTGCGGATGATCGACAAAATGGTATCCGATCCTCTCCAATCTGTCATGGTGCACAGGAGTGATTTCGTCCAAAGCAGAAACGCCGGCCATGATGTCGATGATCGGCTTCGCCCCGAGGCCGGGGACGGCCGTGCTGCCGATATGCTCGATCCCGAGCACGATGCCGTCCAGCGCCTCGGCGATTTTCATTTTTTCCTGCTCGAATTCCAAAGCCCATTGCGGGTTATATTTGCTTATAATCACTTGTTCCATCTGACTGCTCCATTCTGCCTTTATTGCATACAAGATTCTCTATTTGGCTTTTCGTATTTTCATGATAAAAAATCGGATGTTCGAAAAACGATCGTACGTTTCCACCTTCTCCGTCTCCATGCGCCATTGGGGAAGCAAGTCCAGCAGCTTGTCTTTGCGGTCATCCTGATCAAAATCCATATACATTAAAGTGCCGCCGGGTTTCAATATTTCGCCGATTTTCTCGAATGTTCTTCCGAAAACTCCGATTTCGTTCAAGGTGGAGCCAATCATCGTCACAAGGTCAAACTCCCCTGCCGGCAAATCGCAGGTTACAAAATCGCCGCAAACCACCGTCGAAGGATTTGGATGCCCTTCCCGCGCCTGCCTGTAACCAAACAGTCCGCAAATGTCCGGATCGATGTCCATGCTTGTCAGCTTGCCGAACCCATGTAACCGGTACCCCAAATAATCATCCCATTCTCCCACGCCAATGCCGATGTTGCAGGCTTTGATTCCCTTAAACGCTTCAAAATGCCGTATAAAAAAGTCGCGCGTCTCCAGCTCAAGATACAGGCTTGGGGCGGACAAATTCCATTGGTAGGCTTCCGGCTCCCGCATGTTCAAATAATATTGCAAAAGATTCGCATCGTTCATCACGCTAGTTCACGCCCTACGATCCATTGAACGGCCTCCAAAATATCCGCGGCCACAAAATCCGGCTCCGTTTCCTTCCAGCGGTCGCGAAAAGCGCCCAATGAGCCTTCGCCCCAGCCTGTTTTCACCAAAATCTTTTGAGCCCCCACTTGATGCGCCGCCAGCAGATCCGTGCTCCCTACATCCCCGATGACGACGCATTTCGTTAAATCCAGGCCATGTTCTGCCGAAGCCCGATGCAGCATCCCCGGTTTCGGTTTCCTGCATTCGCATTCTTCCGACATCCCGTGCGGGCATATGTAAGCCCCGTCAAACCCGTAGGCTTTAAACTGGTTTTCAAATTGCTCGATCGTCGCCTCTCCCCGAGAAATCCGGTGCTGATTCGTAAAAGCAAACACCTTGATGCGGCTTGCTTTCAATAGATCAATCGCCCTTTGCGCATTCGGATATAGCGTAAAATCGTCCGGGTGAAGAAAATGGCCCGTCCCGCCGATCGTTCCGTCGCGGTCGATAAACACCGCTTCGATTTTGCTTCCCATAGTTTGCGCGGCCTCCTAACCCTTTTTCAATTCTTTTAGCGTTTGGTTGATCTGATCCAACGATTGTTGCATCTGTTCCATCCGCCGAAGTCCGGAATACTGGTTTCCAATCACTCCGGCGAAAGCGACAATCAACACAATGACAAGCAATAAGATCACCGAAGATCTTCCCTTTCCGCTCATGAGCGGCGTAAACGACGAAACCCGGCCTTGAATCTCGGATGTCGAAGGTCGGGTTCTCGGTTTGTAAGCGTTTTGCTTTTATGTAAAGGGGGTTGACTCCCAAACGGTGCAATGACCTCTGGAATATTTCGGCATCGGGCTTCCGAATCCCTTCCGTTTCGGAGATCAAAATTTCGTCGAAGTAATCCCGATTCCCAAACCAGGGACATGATTCATCCGAAAAGACCGCGGCGCCGAGAGGACGGATTTTCTCGTTTGGACCGATGCGTAAATACCGTAAATAACCCGCCGTTCGCGCGAACCAAGCCAGGTTATAGATCCTTGACGTTGGCCGGCAAAGCCTGCTGAAGCTTGCGGTATCGCAAGGGCGAACAGCCGTTCATTTTCCTGAACAGCTTATGGAAATTCGCGACCGTCCCGATGCCGGTTTGTTCCGCCACCTCGATCATTTTGAGATTCGTCTCCCGGAGCAGCCGCTGCGCCTCCCGGATGCGCACCAGCTGGACATATTCGGCGAAACCGAATCCCGTGCACCGCTTGAATGTGCGGCTCAGGTAATACGGACTCACGAAAAACCGTTCCGCCACATCTTTCAGATGCAGCTCCTCCCGGTAATGGGTGCCGACGTATTCGGCGACCTCCGACATCGTTTGGTGCAGGGCGGACGGCTGCGCCTCCGGCTCCCCCCGCTCCGCTTGCGCTCGGAACACGTGCACCAGCAGCTGCTTCAGAAGCGATTCCAGCATGACGTCCCGCCCCGGCGAGCAGCCCTTCGCTTCGGCGACCAATTCCCGCACGAGCGCCTCCCCCTTGTACTGCTCCTGCGGAGGAAAGGTTATGACCCCGCTCCGCCCGGTCAACCCTAGTCCTTCAAGCAGCCCCGCGGCGAAATTGATGACGACCCGTTCATGCTTCGGCGCCCCCGCATCGATCGTCCGGTGAAGCTCCTCCTTTTCGATAAACACGAAGCTTCCCCGTTTTACCCGGTAGGTCCGGTCCCGGATGAAATAATCCCGCTCCCCGCTAAACAAATAATAAAGCTCATACCCTTGATGCATGTGCTGGCTTGTCATGCTGTAAAAACCGGTTCGCTCCACATGATCGATCTGAATCGTTCCGGCCGAATTATGGAAAATGTTCATACCGCGCCTCCAATAGTGCAAAAATTGCGACTTTTCAAGCGAATTGAGCAATATTTATAGACGATTATACTCTATTTGCTGCGTTACAGTAGAAGAAAAGGACCTATCCTTAGTTCTAAAAAAGGAGGCTTCCCATGAAAAAAAAGTACGCCCTCATCGGCACCGGCGGCCGGGCGGTTTTCTTCTACGGGGCACTGGCCAAAGACTTCCGCGAGACGTCCCGCCTCGTCGCCTTCTGCGACACGAACCAAACGCGGATGAACTACGCCAACAGGCTGCTGCGCGAGCGGTTTAACCACCCTGAGGTTCCAACCTATAAAGCCCGCGAATTCGAGCAAATGATTCTCCGCGAGCAGCCGGACACGGTCATCGTGACGACGATCGACCGAACGCATCATACGTACATCATAAGAGCGATGGAGCTCGGCTGCGACGTCATTTCGGAAAAACCGATGACCGTGGACCAAGAGAAATGCCAGGACATTTTGGACGCGGTCAAACGGACCGGCAAGCAGCTTCGCGTCACGTTCAACTACCGTTACGCCCCGCACAACACCAAAATCCGCGAGCTCATCATGAACGGCGCCATCGGGGACGTGCATTCCGTTCATTTCGAATGGCTGCTTAATACGGAGCACGGCGCGGATTATTTTCGCCGCTGGCATCGCGACAAACGCAACAGCGGAGGCCTGCTCGTGCACAAATCGACCCATCACTTCGATCTGGTCAACTTCTGGCTCGGCTCCCGGCCCCAAACGGTGTACGCGCAGGGTTCCTTAATGTTCTACGGCAAGGAAAACGCGGAAAAACGCGGCGTGACCGAATTCTACAGCCGGGCCCGCGGCAGCGAAATCGCAAAAAACGACCCGTTTGCGCTCGACCTGGAGAAAAGTCCGGAGCTCCAAGGACTATATGCGGACGCGGAGCATGAAGACGGCTACTACCGGGACCAAAGCGTGTTTGGCGACGGCATCAGCATCGAAGATACGATGGGCGTCTTGGTCCGCTACAAAAACAAAGCGATCATGACCTATTCGCTGAACTGCTACATGCCTTGGGAAGGATTCCAGGTCAACCTTAATGGCTCTAAAGGCCGCATCGAAATGAAAGTCGTGGAGAAATCATACGTCAATTCAGGCGGCAAAAAGGAAGACGAGGGGGCGCTGCAGACGAAAAGCATCAAGGTGATCCCGATGTTCGGGGAAGCGTACGAGGCCGAAATCGTCGAAGGCGCGGGCGGCCACGGCGGCGGCGACCCTGTCATGCTGAACGACATTTTCGGCGTGCCGGCGGAAGATCCGTTTAAGCGCGCGGCTTCGCACATCGACGGGGCGATGTCGATCCTGACCGGGATAGCGGGCAACCGGTCGATGAGCACCGGACTTCCGGTGAACGTCGACGACTTGGTGAAGTTTTAACACAAACGAATGACGATCCAAATAAAATACGTTAATGGACATACCTCCTAGGACGATTTCTAGGATGGACCGTCTCCTGCCGGTCATGGAACACGGACTGCTCCCGATCCTGGAACAAGCGATTCCGGAAGTCAACAGTTTTCCGTTCGGCCAGATCGTCGTCTTTTTGATGTTTTGGAGCCATTTGAACGAAAAACGGAAAATGGTCCGGGTATCCGTTTATTCGTATCTCTTCGTCGGGGTCCTCCTGCTGCTGTTTAATGTTCTGAATCTGGCGATTCTGGATCCCTCGATTACGTCGATTACGACGTTTCCATTATTGCGGTCCGTCCGTCTGATCCAAATCGCCAATTTTCTCGAACGGCTCGACCCCGTGATCATTCTCCTCATATACATCGGCATTTTCGTGAAAATGACGGCGTTTTATTTGGGGGCCGTGCTGGGCCTCGCCAATCTCGTCCGGATCAGCCGCCTCAAGCTGACGGTCGTCGTCGGGGCCGCGATCTACGGCATGAACTTTTTGGCCCCGAATTTTATTTATCACGTTTGGATCGGCTTTGCCCAAAACTTGAAATACCATTTCCCCATCTTTCAAATTTGTATCCCCGCGCTGCTGGCGGCGATCATCTTCTGCAAGTCATGGAACCATAAAAAAAAGAAACGGGCGAAACAACCGTCATAAGCCGGTATTCCGCCCTTCCCTTTTCCCCTCAACCGAATGCCTGCCATGCTTCCGATCAAGCTTTCCTCTTCCTTTCCGTCTTCGCCCATTATAATATAATGGAAAAGATGTGAAGCAAGCGTTTACATCTCATGCATACCTTGTAACCACGATAGAAGGAGCCCATATGGAAACGCCAATCTTTCACTTTATTTCCCCGCCGATCCCATACTTTATCGATTGCGGCAAAGCCCAGTTCAACGCCGGGGAAAAACATATCAGCCGCAGCGGCATCGGCGTCTTTGATCTCATCGTCGGCATGAAAGGAGCCCTGTCCGTCGGGGAAGACGGAAACGAATGGGTGGTGCGGAAAGGGGACATTCTCGTATTAAGGCCGGACGGCCGTCACTACGGACTTGCCCCGTGCACCGAAGAGACGGTAATTACGTGGATTCATTTTCAAACCTTCGGCAGCTGGCAGGAAGGAAGCTGCATGGACGACTGTCTAGCGGGACAATCCGGACTCATTGAAAATCACAAGAAAAACGCCTACCTGAACCATTGCGACGTAAACTCCATTTTTATCCCGAAGTATTCCAAAATATCGGAGAAAGCGCTGGAGGACATCGAGCAGTTTTTCCAGCTGGACCAGGAACCCAAGTCTTTGCGCAACTGGAAGCGCCAATCCACCTTTCAATTGCTGCTGCAGCATCTGGACCGGGACCTGACGTCGCTCTCCGATGCGACCGCGATCCAAATCGCCGACAAGATCGAGTGGTACATCCGCCAGCATTACAAAGAACAAGTCAGCAATTCGTCCTTGCGCGAAGCCTTTAATTACCATCCCAACTACCTGGCCAAAAACATGCTGAAAGTGTACGGCATGACGCCGATGGAGTATTTGCAGCACTACCGGATCGAGCAAGCGAAAAAGCTGCTGCTTCAGACTTCCTGGACGGTTGCGAAAATCGCCGAAGAGACCGGTTATCAGTCGGTTTCGTATTTTTCGGCGACCTTTGCCCGCAGGGAAGGGATCTCCCCTTCCGAATTCAGGCGAAAATTCATTACGCATGGTTGACCCTTGCATCGAGGGCTTCCATCCCGATTCAGGTTACTGTGCGATGCCCGGATAAATGATGAAAAAAGCGGCATGGCCGACTGCTTCGCCTGCCATACCGCTTACATCCGTTATTGTTCCCTCACCCACACCCTCATTTCGCCTTCGCCGCGGTTGGCCCACGCATAATACGGAATGAACTTGGCCTTAACGGGACGATAATCCGACAGTTCCCACCCGCTGTAGAGGCTTTCGCCCCACTTCTCCTCGTTCAAACGCAGGGCATCGGCTTCGATCGCGACCATGCCGCCAAGCAGCTCTTCTTCCAGCATGCTGAGGCCGGCCTCTTTCGGAAGCACCAGCTGATGCAAATGTTTCCCGTTATCCGCCTCCTCCAGGCAGTAAACCAAAGGTCCCCGTTGGATGGCGACTCTGCCTGCATTCGCTTGGACCGCAGGGTGGCTGTGAACCCTCATGACCGGCATTTCCAAAGACAACGCGATAACGTCCGAAGGCCTCCACTCGCGCTTGATGACGGCGTATCCGTTGACGACCTCCAGGCTGTCCGCGGGAATCGTCTGGCCGTTCACGCGAACCGATGCATTTCCGCCGCACCAGTGCGGAATACGGAGCGCCACCGCGAAGTGCCGTGCCTGTTCCGGAGACACTTCGATGGTGATGTCGCCCTGCCAAGGATACCGGGACTCCTGCTTCAGCATCACGTGGGTGCCGTTCACCTTCAGGTTGGCTTCGCCCCCGATGTATAAATGGTGATAAATCGTATCGCCCTGCACCGAATAAATGTAACTGCCTAACGAAGAGAGCAGCCGGGCGATATTCGGCGGACAGCAGGCGCAGCCGAACCATTCCTGGCGGACAGGCTTCACGTGGTCGTAATTTTTGTTTTTACCTCCGCAGGATTTCGGGTTCACTTCAAGCGGATTGACGTAGAAAAAATGTTTTCCGTCCCGCGACATCCCCGCGATCACCGTGTTGTAAAGCGCCCGTTCCATAACGTCGGCAAACTGCGCGTCTTGCTTGATCTGCAACATGCGGCGAGCGAAAAAGATCAGGCCGATCGATGCGCAGGTTTCCGCATAAACGGTATCGTTCGGCAAGTCGTAGTCGTAGGAAAACGCTTCGCCGTGAACCATCGATCCAATGCCGCCGGTAATGTACATTTGACGGGATACGATGTTGTCCCACAGCCGCAGGCATGCATCCAGCATCTCTTGGTCGTTTTTCCTTGCGGCCACGTCGGCCATGCGGCGAGCATATAAACAAGCCGCACGGCATGGCCGACCGCCTTATCCTGCTCGCGGACGGGGAGATGGCTTTGGTTGTATTCCAGGTCCGTCGCCATGTTCAGCCCCGGAAAATGCGTTTGTCCCCCGCGTTCATGCAGCTGCTGTTCGAAAAAGCTAAGCTTTTGCCCGCGTTCATTCAGAAAATAGGCGCTTAAGTCCAAATATCGTTCATTTCCGGTCGCTTCGTAAAGCTTGACGAGCGCCAGCTCGATCTCCTGGTGGCCGTCATAACCGCGCAGCTTGCCCGGTTCGTTCCCGAACACGCTGTCGATATAATCCGCGAACCGGATCACGACGTCCAGCAGCTTCCGTTTCCCTGTTGCCCGGTAATAAGCTACACCCGCTTCGATCAGGTGCCCCGCGCAATACAGCTCGTGGCATTCGGCGAGATTGGTCCATCTGGCCCCCGGCTCTTTCAGCGTAAAATAAGTATTCACGTAACCGTCTTCCTGCTGCGCGAGCGCAATGATGTCGATCATGCCGTCCGCCAGCTGCTCCAACTCCGGATCCGGCCTTGTTTCCAGCAAGTATGCAGCGGCTTCCAGCCATTTGGCCACATCGCTGTCCTGGAAAACCATGCCGTAGAATTCGCCGTCCATGAGACCGGCCGCGATTTTGAAGTTGGCGACCGCCCCGCTCGGCTCGGCGCTGTTCACCCGGTCGTTCAGCGCTTCCCATTGGTAGGGCACGACCACGTTCCGGACCAGATCGATGTAATAGCTCCAAAACGGATCTTCGATTTTGAAATTGGACAGGCGCGCATTCCGCGCCGTTTCCGTCGTTTCGGACTGATGCATAAGATGTTCCTCCCAAGTCGTAAAAACTATTTTTGAATGTTAAAGGTGTCCAAGGCTGTCTTCAGGCGCTCTGCAGCTGCCTTTATATCTCCTTCGGTCGCCGATTTGTCGTCAGCGGCGGTTTGAGCCGATGCGAGAGCATCCTTCAACGCTTTCCATTGCTCCGGCGCGGCCTCATATTGCTCCTCGTGATCCAAAACCCCGCGCGCCTGGCCGATCAAAGCTTTCAACTCTGACTTGTCGTACGTGACGGTAATCCGGCAGCTGGCCGATTGTTCGGTCCCTTCCACGCGTCCGAGGACGACGAAGGAATGCGCCGTCGTCAGCTCGTTATACGGAACCTCATTCCAGGTGACCGGTTTGGTGCCTTTCGTTTGGTCCGCAAACGTGACGTTGACGGTGGCCGGAAGCTGCGGAACGACGCCGATGACGGTTTCGGCTTCCACGGGATCAATGCTCAAAACCGGCTTGTTCGAGCCGCTGCCCGGATTTCCGGCAACCGCCTCCGGACCGAGTACCCGCCACTCCTTCACGCCGGTCCAAGCTCCGGACTGCCTGATCAAATGGAGGCGGAGTTTCGTCGTCGTGATTTCATCGAAGGTGACGTCGTTAAAACTGTCCTTGTTCATCGCTTTTCCGGACAATCCGGTCACCGGTTTGAATTCTTTTGCCGTTTCGTCCCAGTACTCCAAGGAATAATCGGCCGGAACCTGAACGCCGCCGCCGTCGTCGTAAAAGTAGATCGAGCTTTGCGACAGCTTCACGGGCCGATCCCATGTATACAGCAGCCAATGGGACTCGGCCGGGCCGGCCCAGTTGCCGTATTGCACCTCATCCTCCGGTTTGCCGATGCTTGCTGACGTATAAGGGATGTATCCGTCATTGACGCCGGCAATGGATTCCCACGGCGATAAGTAGGAAGTGGTCGCCTTGGCGAGCAGCGCGACGTTTTTCACTTGAAGCCCGTCTGACGCCTGCTTCAGTTTCGCCCGAACCGCCTCAACCTGCTCCCGCGTATAATCCTTGCCCGCAAGCAATGTCTTCGCTTCGGTTAAAGCCGTTTGCAGCGCATCCCAGGATTCCGGCGTGAAATCGTCCTTGTTCCGGACAATTTTCCCGTTGTCCCTTGGTGCATAGGCAGTAATCATATCGGCAATGTCCTGGGTCGGAACGGAAACGGTAATATGCACGTCAATTGTCGTTTCCTTTTCCCCGTCGCTGACGGTCAACGTATAAACGTAGGTGCCGACGTCATGGAACACGGCCTTCAATTCGGCCCGATCCGTCTGCATTTCTTCCACGCTGCCGCTGCCTGACGTTTTGCTCCATCGATAGATCAGCTCCTTGCCCGACAATCCGTCATCGTATATGGCGGGCAGGATCGATACGGTTTCATCCTGCGCGGCCGTCCGTTCGGTCTGTCCAATGTACGCCTTCGGCGCCTGGTTGACCGCCGGGGCTACGTTTTTAAGCTTGTTGTCGTAGATCTGCACTTCCTTGATTCCCGTCTGGGCATCAAGCGCATGCGTTACTCTGAGGCGAATGGCCTGCGTTTTCACCGTTTCGAACTCGACGTTGTTATAGTTGGAGGCGATCGTTTCGGGATAACGGGTTTGCCCTGGAACCGGCTTCCACGTGTTCCCGTCCGCATCTAAATATTCGAGCAGGAACTGCTGCGGCGTGCCGTAGCCCCCTTCGAGCCGGTCGTTGTAGAAATACACTTTGACGTTGTTGACCGGTTTCTTTTTCCCGAAATCGAACGTGACCGTGTCGCTTGGATTCGGACTTCCTCCGAGCAGCGCCGTATTCCCCGCATGGTCCGTCGAGGCGATCGTCGATCCGTCGGCCAAACGTTTGATATCCGATTCGGGGCTCACGTAAGTCGACGTAATCGTCGTTCCGGAAGCCATGGCCAGGTTTTCGCCTTGATGCTGAAGATCAATCCCGGCTTTGTTGAACAGGTCCACCACCCGCGGCTCGCCGGCAAGCGACGTGTCCTTCACGGAGGCGACGCGTTCCTTTTTCCCCTTTTTCTCGTACCAGATCTGCGTGTTCGCATTATTGCCCGCTGCGCCTTCGATATCCGATTTCGGAAGCTCCGCTTTCCCCGTTTTCGTATCGTAAATGACGTGGGACATTTCGCTTGTCGTCAGCACGCGCTCCCCGTTGATAAAGAGCGAAAAACCTGCCGGAATGCCTTTGTAATACGGATTGTTTTGGTATTTGGCCGGGTCCTGCCATACGATGGACAGGTTGGCGTCATGGTAACGCACGTTGTCCACCACAAAATGGTCGTAATCGATGCCGATCGGCCACAGCTCGATTTTGTCGTCGGTTCTTGGCTGAATCCCTGCGATATCCTCCATGACCGTGTAATTCATCATGCCGAGCGTATCGTGGTGAATCCATGATCTGACCATGTCCCCGCTCGGGTTCGGCGGATTGTCCTTGGTCCACTGCGTGCCGAAAAAGTAGTTTTCCAGCCAAAAGAACTCGTTGGAGTCCAGGTGGTCGGTATTCCCCGGTTCTACGGTATGCAGCCATGCACCCCATTCGAACAGCTTTTTGTAAGTGTCCGCATTGATGTTGTCCACAGGGTAATGCCTCAATGACGCCCTAATCGTATTGATGTAATTGCCGAAATTGCACCAGGCGAATTGGTCCGTGCCATAGGCGTCGGTCTTCCCGTCCACGAATGCCTGCACCCTTTTCATGATGCTGTGCTGGTCCGCCGTGAAAAACGGAAAAATCGGATAATATTGCGGATCGCCGTAGTCGGACAGCTGGGTCAAATATTTGGACTGGTAGCCGTTCTCTTTCGCCGTCGGCACGACGCCGAAATTAAACACGAACATGTTGTTGTCCCTCCAAGGGACGAAGGTATCGACGCCGTTTACGATTTTTTTGTGGAGGAAGCTGCCTTCTCCCTTCGTGTCCGCTTTCCCGTCGCCGTCGAAATCCGCGCTGTCGAACCACATCTCGCCCAAAATGCTGCTGCGGATGTTGCCCGCAAGTTCGCGTTCCTTGTTGGCCTTGCTTTGGTCCCCAAGCTCGTCGTACATCTCCGCCGCAGCAACCGCGTTGGCATACGTCGTTGAGGTGCCGTCCAGCCGGGCGTAATTGCCCCCGCCGTTCCAATGCATCGATACCGTATCCCCGTCGTTGCCGGTAATCGGGGCGTGATTGTAATAGACAAGGTATGGATTGGTGCCCTTGAAGTGCTCCAGCGTTCCGGTCACGTCATTCGCGGAAATATCGGCAAACTTCTTCAGCAGCTTGTTCCCGCCGCCGTAGATTTTATAAGCTTCCCATCCCACTTGGGAGGTGTTCTGCATCATGTCCCAGGTCCAGATGTTCGGGCGGCCCGGGTTGTTTTTGTAGTTTTTGTTTTCCGAATATTCCCCTTGCGCGAGCCAGGTGCCGTAGGCATACGCCGGGTTTCGCAGCCATTTGAGGTCCTGCATCGCCCATGGGACGCTGACGGTAATGCCGTTGTTGTATCCGAGCACGCCTTCCATGTTCATCGGGAACTGCCAGTCGTTCCCCGGGATGTTGGCTTCCAGCAGGTTAAACCGGTTGCACCACCAGCGGTAATAAAGCACCTTTTTTACGTTTTCGTCGGGAATGTCGATGTACGGAATGTTGTCGGCCCACCACTCGTTGTATTCCTTCACTTGACGTTCGAAAGCTTCGTCGTTGTCGGCCATCTTTTTGTATTCTTCGTATTGCGTCTTCGATTTCGGGATTTCGTCGGCGAGCCAGCCCATCGTGATTTTTTGCGAGGCGGTGCCGCCGGCCGGGACGACGATTTCCTTCACCAATCCTTGACCGCCCGGTTTCATGCCGTTCCCGCTGAGACGGACGTCGACATAGGACATCGCCTTGACGAACTTGCTGCCGTCGGTGCCGATCATAAGCGGGGCAGCTACGCGTTTGCCAACCATTTCGTCCCCTTCGGCGACGGGGGCAAACGGAGACTTGACCTGGATCGTCAGCTTGACGTCTTCCGAAGTCGGATTATGAAAGTCCAGCAGCGTCACCGCCGAGTTGTAATAGGTGATGAATTTCTTTTGATGTACCTGCAGCGCTCCGCTCGTGTATGTCTGATCCTCATGGCTCGGATAATTTTTTCTCGCGTTTTTGTCTTCGCGGACGTCGCCGATGGACAAGCTGACCGAATACATCACATCCTGGTTGAGCGTATCCGCGTAATACACCTTCCCGGCAAATCCCAGCTTCGTATTGTCCTGGGTTTTCATGAACAAGGCGCTCCCGCGGCTGAACAACGTGTTGGCGCCGCCCTCATCGTCGATGTCGTCCGGAATGACGCCTTTGTTGACGAGCAGGGAATCAAGCCAGGGCAAATCCTGATGGTCTTTCTTAAACGCTTCAAAATCGAAATTTTCGATGGTTTTCATCATTTGACCCACGGTTTGGCTGCTGAAATCGACGCCTTCGCTTGCAAATTTGTTGCCGCTGTCCCATGTGGCCGTTCCGAAATCATGCCCTACGCCCGGGACCTCGAATCCCGTCGTATAATTCGCCAACGCGGCCGATGCCGCGCCGCCGGACGCAAGCGCCACGCTGATGAGGGCCGCCGCCCCTTTTCCAAGCCATGTTTTGCCTGTTTTCACGTGTATCCATGCCTCCCTTATCCTTTGATTCCCGTTAACGTAATCCCCTCAACAAAATACTTGTTGCCGACAAAAAAGAACGCAAGGCACGGCGCGGTAACGATGAGCGCAAGCGCCATCACCTGCTCGTAGTTCGGAATCCGCATGCCGTTGACGATATAGAGCCCCATCGGCAGCGTATAATCGGCTTCTTTTTTCAAATAAATCATCGTGTAGAAAAAGTCATTCCAATTGTTGATGAAGCTGAACAGCGCCACCACGATCAATGCCGGGCGAATCAAAGGCAGCATGATCTTCAAATAAATGCGGAAATATCCGGCCCCGTCGATTTTGGCCGCCTCCAGCAGCTCATCCGGTATGGTCACGAAAAATTGCCGCAGCAAAAAGACGAAATAGGCATTCCCCCCTGCACAGAATATGGCCGGAATGATCAAAGCCGGTTTGCCGGCGAGCCCGAGGCTCGTAAACAAGGAATATTGCGGAATCAGCGTCACCGCGCTGGGCAGCATCATCGTGCTGATGACAAGCGCAAACCACATGCCGCGGAGCGGGAACCGCAGTTTGGCGAAAGCATACCCCGCAAAGCTGGTCGTGATCACGTTAAACACCACGTAAGGGACGACGATCGAAACCGAATTCCACAGCTGCCGGGAAAAGTCGATCCGGTCGACGGCCCGGCTGAAATTGTCGATGCTGAATGCCGACGGAAAAAACACCGGCGGACGCGCCAATATTTCCGCATGGCTGACGAACGAACCGCGCAGCAGCCAGTACAACGGGAACGCCATCGCAAGCCCGAGAACAACCGAAAGGACAACCAGCAGGCGGTGAATCGTCTGTTTCCGCGCTTTGGTTCGGCGGATGCCCGCTCCATGAATCGCTGTCGCTGCCATTACGCTCTCCCCCTTCGGTTTCGCACCGTCGATTTATCTCTCTTTAGCGCGCCCTGAAAATAAAACAGGATACCGGTAATAACCATTGTAATGAGGAAGACGAGCCAGGCTTCGGCCGACGCGAGCCCGCGCATGCCCGTTTGCACGAAGGAGTGGTCATAGATCATCACGTTGATGAAATAAGTCATCCGGTCCGGCGCGCCGTTCCGCGACAGCACCACGCTTTGGGTGTAAATCTGGATCGACGTCATCATGCACATGATGAGCTGGAAAAACAGCACCGGTTTGATCGTCGGATACGTGACCTTGGCAAATTTATGCCAGGCATTGCCCCCGTCCATTTCGACCGCTTCGAGCAGCTCGCCCGGCACGTCCTGCAGCGTCGCCAGAAACACGACGATCGTCCCGCCGCAGGTCCATAAGCTCATCAGAAACAACGTGCCGAAGATGTTGGTCGCGTCGTTCAAAAAATCGACCGGCGTCGCCCCGAGCTTCAGCAGCAGCCAGTTGACCAGCCCGCCCTTGGCCTGATTCTGCAGCAGCATCTGCCAGACGATGGTCGTCGCCAGCATCGGAATGACCGAGGGCAGGAAAAACACGGCGCGCAGCAAATTTCGGCCAACGAATTTCCGGTTCAGCAGCAGGGCGACCGCCAGGCAGAACACGATCACCAGAAACACGTTGATGAACGAATAGATGAGCGTCACCGATATGGACTTGCCGAATTCCGAGCCGGGACCGTAGAAAATCGTTTTGAAATTGTTCAGCCCGACCCATTTCATGACCTGATGACCACGGACGATCGTGATTTTGTGGAAGCTGTACACGAGGCTCGCCAGCATCGGGTACAAGGTGAGGATAAGAAATCCCAGAATCGCGGGAGCGGCAAACAAATAACCGGCGACGGCCTCTTTGGCGCTCCCTTTGAGACGGGAATGCTTCGGAACGATGTTTTGGCTGGTGTTGCGTTTGATCTCCATATCCAATAGCCCTTTCCTGTACTGAATGTGAATAACTCCCGGCTACTCCGAAACCTTGCCGCTTTCCCACAGCTTTTTAATCGTCGGCATGACGGACGCGTACACTTCCTTGACCGTTTTTTGGCCGGATAACGCCTGGTCGATTGCCTTTTCGTATTCCGTATTCATCCGCAGATAAGCGGGCACGTAATAAGCAGGCCATTGCACGATAGCGTCTTTCGTGTTGGAATAGCTCAAAATCGTTTCCTTGGCGCTGACAGGCAAATCGGCCGTCCACTTATCGACCAGCGCGGCATCGGTGTACCAATCCGCCTGGTTCGGAAGCCATGCCCCGGATTTCAACAGATCCAGGCTGTTTTCCGGATTCACCATATAGGCGTAAAACTTTTTCGCTTCTTCGATATGCTTTGAAGATTTATAGACGACAAGCGGTGCGCCGCAGTTCATCGTGACGGCCTGCTTCATTTTCGGCAATACGCCTACCCCGATGTCTTCGTTTCCGTTGATGTTCGCCAGATCCCAGGATCCGCTGATGGCCATCGCGTAACCGCCGCTCAAAGCGTCCACCGCCGAACCGATGCCCGAATTCCATGTATAGGTGAAGCTTGAAGCCACCTTGTCCTTGTTGACCAAGTCCGCCAGCTTCTGAATGCCGTCGATGGATGCCTGCGAATCCCATAAAAACTGTTTGCCGTCGGCAGAAACGATGCCTCCGCCGTTGGCGTTCGCCGCCCAGAAATGGTGGAACTCGCGGCCCGCCGTGAACCCAAGCCCGTAATTTTCCGTTTTGGCCGCGTCAAATCCGGAATCGGCCGCCGTTTTGCCGCTCGTGTCCGTCGTCAAGGCTTTTGCGTATTTCACGAAGGTGTCCCAATCCCAAGCCTCTTCGACCTTGGTCGGAGGATAAGGAATCCCTGCCGCGTCGAATTTGGATTTGCTGTAGAACAGCAGCTCCATTTGGTTGGACAACCCGACGCCGATCACCTTTTGGTCCGGGGAATGGATCGTGATGGCATCAAGCTTTTTCGGAATGGTTCCGTTATCGATCAGATCGCCGATATCCGCCAGAATGCCCATTTCGTAATATTTCTGGATGTCCCCTTCGCCCATGTAGCTGATGTCCGGCAGTTCGCCGGATTCCAGCCGCGTCTGAATGAACGTATCGAACGTCCCGTCCGCCGGCAGCACCTGGGCATGGACCTTGACCCCCGTTTCCGCGGTATATTTCTCGATGGTCTTTTCCACCAGCTGTTTTTGCGCATCGTCTCCCCAATACAGCAGCTCCAGGGTCACGTCCCCGCCTTTGGATTCGGCGCTTCCGCTCTCCCCGCTTGACGCTTGCCCATCCGTGCCTGCAGCGCTGCCGCCGCAGCCGGCCAAGGCCAACATCATCGCCGCTAACGTTACAGCCAGCCATCGTTTGCGAAATTTCATGTCCTACTCCCCCGTTTTGTTTGGATTTTTGGATTTTGGATGTTCATTCTGCAAATCTTTCAACCGCTTGGTAAGCGCTTTATTTAATAACTATACTGGTTTTTGCCGGATATAAAATCTTCGATTCCAACCACAATTTTAGAAATTTCAACCTGTTGTCTAGCACCTCAAACGCCGGTGGTCATCCCAAAATCCAGAGGTTCAAAAGGGAGGCGGGCGTTTTCGGACGACAAAAAAACCTGTTGCTGCCAACAGGCTTTTAATGCCGTACTTCTATAGTTATCATGCCATCCTACAAAAAGTTCATCTCTTTTAGATAACTTTCGATCTCCCGCTTCGTTTTTTCAAAATAGATGTTTTCATGGCGTCCGTAATTAAAAAAGCCGTGCTCCATGCCTTCATAGGTAAGAAAGCGAATTTCATTCCCGACTTCGTTCATCCGCGCCGTGAATGCCTGGTCTTGTTCACAGTCTTCGTCCGCTGTCCCGCACATCCAAAGTGTCGGGGGCAGACACGGCTTTATATGATGAAGCGGCGACAAGCTTTCCGCAATATTCAGCAGTTCGGGGTAACGGCGGGTCATGATGTCCACCCCGTCCATCACGGCGGAAAACACGATCAACGCGTTGGCACGATGATCCGTATCGTTGTCTTCATCGTCGATTTCCGGAAACATGTGGGAGGAGACGGTGATATATCCACCCGCCGAAGCGCCGCAAACGGCGATTTTATGCGGATTAACGCCTAATTCCGCGTGATGGTCCCTCACCCAACGGACGGCGGATTTGACGTCGCAGATGGCCTGGATCGGGGTAAAATCCTCGTCATGCCCGTTGCGGTAATCCACGCAAATCGCAACCAGCCCTATTGACGAAAAATATTTCGCCTGATGCTGGAACTGCGCGGGCGTCAATGGACCTTTCCCAAAGCTTCCCCCATTAAAAAATAAAATGGCGGGCCTTTCCGCGCCCTGTTTCTCGGGATAGGAAATATAAAGCGACAGATCGCGATGCCCTGCGGATTTGTAAGTTTGGCGTGCCATCGGATAGTCGAATTCGATCGTTCTCATGCCCGGTTCCCTCCTGGGCTTCGTTCCCCCGCTAATTTCATATCCGCAATCATCTCGAAAAAATCCTCGTACCGCTCCAAATATAGATCCGCTCCCGGCGTTTGGTTTTGGAACAAGCAGGTTTTGATGCCGATCGCTTTTGCCGGCAAAATGTCGATCTCGCGGTCGCCGATCGCCAGATCGATTCCATATTCGTCATGCAAAAATCGATAGGATGCCGGATCGGGCTTTCTCGGAAATCCGTCGTCCCCGGCGACGATATGCCGAAAATACGGCTCCCATTGATAATATTCAAGGATTTCGAGCACTTCTTTCCGCGGTTTATGCGTCATGATGACGTTGAGATCCGCAAATTTCAAAACCTTTTCCACGCCCGAAAAAGGGAGCGTCTCGCCCGGATGAATGGTTTCCCTGTTTCTCCAATTGCGAATCTGCTGTTCCGTAAATCCAAAATGACGGACCGCGTGGGTCATCGAGATTTTGAGATGGGAGTAGATCTCCTCTTTCGAAATCTCCCCGCCCAATATGTCATAAAAAATATTCGTAAAAGCCGGGTATGTATCAAACAACGTCCCGTCGAAATCCCACAAAATGTTCATCGCGCACGCCCCCTCTGCTCCCGTGATATCTACACCTTCAAGAAATAATGATAAAAATCGTCGTCGCGTTGGTATCCGAGCGCCTCGTAACATTTTTGGGCCGCGGCATTGTCGGTTGCGGTGCTTAGCTCGAGGCCCTTGGCTTTAGTTAATGCGGCAAATTCCTTGGCTTGATTCAACAACGCTGTGGCAATCCCCTGTTTCCGATAGTCGGCGCATACGAACAAGTCGTTTAAAATCCAAGTCCGCTGCAAGGAAATCGACGAAAAGGACGGGTACAGCTGCGTAAACCCGACGATTTGATCCGACGGCTGATGCTTCGCCAAAAAGATAACCGATTCCCGGTGCTCGAATTTATCGAACAGAAATTGCTTCGCGGCTTCCAGATCCGATGCTTGTTTGTAAAACACGCGGTATTGGTCGAATACGGAAGCCAGTTGCTCCAAGTCTTTTACGGTTGCTTGCACGATAAAAATGGGGTCTTTCATCATTCTCCGTCTCCTTTTGGGCAAAAATAATGATTTGTTGCTTTTAATGCCCCTGCTTATATAAAAAATCATTGACGCTGGTTGAAAAGACAAATACGACGGATGTCGCGATTTGAAGCAAAAAAGCTGCCATCGCAAAAATCCAAAGATTCATCGGTAAAGGGGAGATGACTACTTCTCCCGCCCATGCCGCGATGAGCATAACGATATTCCATGCCGTAAAGATGACGAACGCCCATTTGGCTTTTTTCACGCCGCAATAGATTAAAATCATCGTCACAATCCAAACGGCGGTTCCAAGAAGATTGGAGAATATGCCCTGGGACAGCCTCAACATTTCCACGAGCAAAACAAGCAGCAGATTGGAACCGATCAGCGTCAACGCTATTCTCTTGCCTTTGTTCACCTGCTGCACGAGAAAATCTTCGGTCGGTTTAATGGCGATCCTTCCTTTCGTTCATTTCGCCTGTGCTTCAAGCAGAATACCCGCCCTTATTTTACCACCATGTAACAACCCTTCCCACTTCTTATTTTTGTGGACTGCAAAACAAAACCCCCAAAAAAGCTTCCGCTCCTTAGGGGGCATGATCACACGCGTATGTAGGGCTTTATGGATTAATCCACAAAAAAGTCGGGTTCCGGACGGATCTTCGTTTTCAGCTGTCTGAGGTTGTACTCCATTTTGAGCACGATCTCCTCGATTTGCTTCGGATCGATCGCGAACCGGTCGGGTTCGGGGCGGGAGCTCGACTTCATCTCGCGCAGCGCAACCTGCTGCTCCTGCCATTTATCCATCAGATCGGAAATGGTTGCGTAAAATCGTTCATAATCGCTAATAATTTCATCCAGGTAGGAATCGACCTCTTCCGGATCGTATCCTCTAAGTTTGGTGCTGAACACTTTTTCGTGGATCGAAAGAGCATCCAAATGTATACCCAGCTGCTTAAACAGCTTTCTCTGTTTATCCAGTCGGCGCTGCATATGCTCATCCATTGCCAATACCTCCAAATATGTTGCGACTCAAAAAACGGGGCAGTCGTTTCATTATATACATCCCCATTCACTTTTATATCACAACCGGGCCCAAGATGAAAATGGTTGGCCGTTTTTTTGGAGAATATTCCAATACGCAAGCGTTTTCCCTGCTTCTTGGAATGAATCCGCTGCGTGAACCGCGCATGTTGGTCGTCGACGCTTCCGGCAGGAACGACCCGCATCATCCGGCAAACGGCTCTAGCCGCAAAAACAACCCCGTTTCTCCGATTGGAGATTCGGGGTTTCGCGTCGAACGTCAATAATTGTCTTTTACGGCTTTGTTCAGCATGCCGAGGCAGCGATCCAGATCGGCTTTGACCTGTTTTTTGTACAGCTTGGCCTTTTCGCGGCCGTCTTCGGTAAAATGGTACAGCACGATCTCCTGGAAATCCACGCGGGGATCGTTGCCTTTCAGCTGCTTGGTCCGGTAAAAAACGCCCTCCTGCACCAGCTCATGCAGCGCGCGATAAATTTCGCTTTGGGGCGGCGAATACCCGAACGACTTGAATTCCTGCCTCATTTCTTCCAGCATTTGATAGCCGTATCCCCGGTGCTGTTCCACCATCGTAATCAAATACGTTTTAATAAAAGCACGCTGGGCAATCATAAAAGCCACCGCCGCTTCCCCCTTTGCTCCTTCGCTAATTCCATTATAAACCACTATTTTCAAAAAAGCATGACATGAAGCATTCACTTCGTTTCAACCATGCGGAAGAATGCAACCGGAAGGCAAACGGCAGGACGGGTGCGGAAGAACGTTTATGGTTTTTCTATTATGAATTTTTCATGTGTTGAAATTGTAAGATCAGGACTCGAAAAATCCCCCGCCTTTTACGAAATCGTCCGTTGGCTAACGATGGTTGTAAAAAGCGAGGGTCGTTTGCTGCCGATCGGTATCAGCTGCCGTCGAAATTCCGTACAGACGGTTGTCCTTGCGCCGGAACGGATCCCCGCGGTTTTCGCCGCAGCGAAGAAACCCCGGCCGTCCATTTGCCGAACGGCAAATAAGACAGGGCGACGGTTACCGCATAAGACAAAACCACGCAGACCAGGAAAGACATCAGCATCCGCAGCGTCACGTTCCATCCGGCAAACAGCCAGGCATCCACCCTGTAGCTTTGGCGCAGCATCAGCGCATGGGCCAAATAAGCGCCGTACGAATATCGGCCGAGAAAATTCATCGCCCTATGGACGGTCGGCCCTGAAGATTCCGACCATGATTTGGACCAGGCATAAAATACGAAAATCGAGCTGACGAGAAAAACCATGATCAGCGGCCGCAGCAGACTGAGCCCGATAAAAGAAATATGGACACCGTCCGGGGTCGCAAAACCCTGCACCGTTATATACATATAATATCCGAACAGCAAGGCGAAAACGGCCAAGTACGCCGCCTTTCCCCGGGCAAGCCAATAACTCCAGCGATCGGGAGCCATTCCGGCCGCAGCCCCGAGGATGAAATAAAAGGCAAAATACAAAAAATTGCGGTCCGCGTATGCCGTAAAAAACGGCGTCAAAAACGGAATCCCCGCCTCCGACATAAATCCTGATATCCGAAACAAATGATAGACAAGCAGGAGGCATAACATGCCTGCCCCCGTCAATGCGGCAGCCCGCCACCGGAACGGGATCCTTTGCGCGCATGCGCGCATGAGCCAGCGCAGTACCGGGAACAGCGCATAAAATTGAACGATCATGACGATGTACCATAAATGGTAGCTGTTTTTGCCGGTGACGAGATGGCTGGCAAACGTTTCGAGCCGGTGCAGAAGATCCCCGTTCCATCCCGGGTTTTCCGTAAAATATACCGCAGACCACAAGATATAGGGAACCACGATATCCCCGAACCGCTTGCGCAAAAACGAGCCGTACCGCAGCTGCCCGTCATAGTTATAAAACAATACCATGCCCGTGATAAAAATGAAGACAGGCACGGCAAACTTGGCGGCCAGCAGGAGGATGGCCATCAAGACCCCGTCCTCCATCCGGGCCTCGTTCAGGCCGGCGTAATGGGCGATCGCGTGCTGAAGCGCAACGGCCAAAAAAGCCAGACCTCGCAGCAATTCGATTTCACGTATTCTGGCTTTTTTCGGCATGTCCACCCTCCCTTTGAAATCAAAAGTATTTTTGGTTATCGTTAACCCCGTTATGCGGTATCTGAAGCAGAAAAGCCAAAAAGAGCGCCAGACAGACTATAGCATCCGCTGCGCTCTTTTGACAAATGTTTTTAGAATTTTTTCGGCAAAAGCCCGTAATGCACCCGTTCCGGAACTTCGATCAGCAGCATTCTTACGGCCTCGTCACCGGCATGAAGGAATACATCCTCCTCGCGGTCCGTTGTCAGCAGCATGAAATCCCGCTCATGAAAAGCTTCCTCATGAGCTTCCCCTTCCTTCCAGCTCCCCGCGCCTCGAACCGCCAGGGCGGTTAACGTCATGCCTTTGGACAGGGTATGGGCGTATTCATGGCCGGGCTTGAGCTCAACGTCCCACATCCGGGCATCGGCCGTCAGCAGGATCGGCGATTCTCCGCCCAATATCTGTTTCACGCGGCTGCCGTTTTGCTCTTTGGACGGGATGTCGTCCCGATCAAACTGTTCGTAAGCCGGCTTTTTTTTCGCCTCCAGCTTCAGGTCAGGTTCGAACCAGATTTGAAAAGCCTCCATATCCGGACCGATAAAACGTTCTTCATGGCTGACGCCGCTGCCGGCTTTGATCACCTGCACCCCGCCTTCGCCGATCGTGCTGCGGGTGCCGAGGGAATCGCCATGTTCGGCGGTCCCCCGAATCACGTACGTCATAATTTCGAAACCATAGTGGGGATGCAGCGGAACGTAGCCTTCCTTCGACGTGTGGGCCCATGCCCAGTAATATAACGGACCTACGCGGTTGATGACGGAGCCTTCGCCCGGAAAACCGATCGGTTTCTGCTCCGTGATGTTTCCTCCGTCAAATTTGCCTTTTCCCTGCATCGCAGGCGTGTACAAACGAATTCTCACGGCAATTACCTCCTTCAAATACGGGTTGTTCTGGCAGTGTCATTAAAACAGATGATAAGCTCCCGGACCGGTCAACGCAACGCCCACCACGACCGCAAGCAGGATCAGGTTGAATTCGATGCCGCCCGAAGTGCTCCAGAAACCGTTTTTTATATGAACCGTCAAGATGGCTCCCAACATCGTCACGGCCAACATCGCCGCACCTACCGGCGTAAAAAGGCCTGCCGCAAACAGCAGCCCGCCCACCAGTTCGAACAATCCGACCAGGACGGCCATCGGCAACGCCGGTTTGATGTTGATGGACCCGAACCAGCCGGCCGTGCCTTTTATGCCCGGACCGCCGAACCATCCAAACAATTTTTGGGCTCCGTGCCCGACAAACGTCAATCCGACGATCAAACGGATTATCAATAATCCCCAAGCTATCATCATTATTCATTCCTCCATTATTATTTATTCTTTATTTTAATTAGCTTTATTTTAAGATATAAGTTCAAAAAAATAAGCGCTAAGCTTTGAATAAACGAATCATATTTTCACTCCTATGCGTTTGTTGTTTATCTTGATTTAAAGATACATGATATTTAGATATTAGTCAACCCTTATTTTAAAAAAGAGCACTTCATTCCGGAGATCGAAGCAAACCTGCAGATCCGCTCATAAAACCGCTTTTTTCCGCTCATAATATGCCGAAAGAGAATGGAGTACGTCTATGGAAAAAATGTCCGGGCACTCGTCCCCTATTCCAAACACTGCGGCAGCCTGCTTCCAATGGCAAGGCCTTCTTCGGCATGAGACGCTGCGGCTTGTCAAATCCGGCACGTTCGTCCAATTGATCACCTCTCCGGAGCTTGCAGGGCTCGCAATGGAGTATGCGGAACTGAATCGGCGGCTGCTGGATGCTTTTGACGACAGGTTGGACCGCCGGTAAAATCCCGGCTGAATTTTTCGAAGAGCAAAAAGCGAGGTGTCTACCTTTGAATCCCGTGACGGAAAGCTTGCTGGGCATCAAAGCGTTTAATGATCAATTCATCGCGCAGGACATGCTGCAGGATAACCGGCTGCGCATGACATTGCTGGCGGAATGCATCGAAGCTGCCGCAGATGACGCGCTTATGGAAGAGCTTTTGGTTCATCTCATGCATTCCATCTATTTGGAGGAACGCTTGCTTAAGTTATGCCTCGATCAAGATTGGCTGACGGCCGACGCGTCGGAGCAATGGGAAAGGGATATCAGGTGGGCAAGCAAAGTTCGTAAAATGATGCCGCGCCGGCGATAAGTCCTTTTACCGGCTCGTAACCGCCGATAGAAAAAGGCCTCTGCGAATGCAGAAGCCTTGTTTGTATCGCTATTATTGGGGACGCGTGCGTCTCGTCGGGATCGCTTCCAGCGGGTCGTCCGGCCAGTAATGCTTCGGATACCGTCCTTTCAAATCCTTTTTCACTTCAAAATATCCGTGTTTCCAAAAGCTCGCCAAATCCGAAGTGATTTGAACCGGCCGCTGCGCCGGCGACAGCAGATGAATGGTCAAAGGGATTTGGCCGAAGCAGATTTTCGGCGTTTCATGAAGCCCGAACATTTCCTGCAGCTTTACCGCCAGCACCGGCTGCTTCGGATCGCTGTAGTCCACGGCGATTTTTGAGCCGCTCGGGACGGTGATATGCGTCGGCGCTTCTTGATCGAGCCGGGACTTTTTGTCCCATCCGACCATCTGCTCGAGGATCGGAACCAGCTGCAGCTTCTGAAGGCCGCTCCGGCTTTTGATGCCGTAAAGATAGGGCAGCAGCCATTCCTCCAGATGTTCCAGCAGAGCCTCGTCCCCCATGTCCGGCCAATCGGGGTCAGCCTCGTGCATAAGCTGCAGGCGCTGGCGAAGCTGCACCGCCTGCTTGGTCCAGGCAAGGATCCCCAGCCCTTCGGCGCGGATCCCGTCCAGCAAAGCCTGCGCCACCGCTTCCGCCGGCGGCTGGGCGGCAGGCGACTCGCGCAGGACGATCGCGCCGAGGCGCAGCTGATGGCGGGATTTTACGCCGCCCAGCGACGGGTCCCATTCTACGGTCGTCTCCTCCGTAATGTCGTCCCCGTGATGCCGCCGAAGGTCTTCAAGGCTGACGGGAGCGGCGAGCAGAATCTTCCCTTCCGCTCCCTTCCTGTCGTCCACCGCCGCCACCGTCACATAGGCCTCGCGGCTTAGCGGCTGCTCTCCGGGCAGTTCCACCCCGCGCCCGGATGTCAGCAGAAATTTTCCGCCGCCACGGCTTTGGCCGATCCGGTCCGGATAGGCGAAGGACAGGAGCAGGCCGCTTTTTTCGATCTGCCAAGTCCCGGCCGCTTTCGTTTCAAGCCGTTTGTGCATGTACCGGCTTTCCTGGGCGATTCGTTTTAAGGCCGCTTCGTCTATATGGGGGCCCGCAACGCCTTGCTGTTCCCACCGGTTTACGGCCTGCACACGGCTCCGGATATCCGAATCCGTACCTGCCCCCGGGCCGGCGCGGAAGATGTCCCGCTCCTGCAATACGGCGGCAAGGACGGCGGCCAGCCCGCTTTGCCCCATCTCCTCCGCTTGAAGCATCATCGCCGACAACCTCGGATGCAGGCCCAACTCCGCCATTTTTCTGCCCTTTTCCGTCACGGAACCGTCCGGACGGGCGGCGCCGAGGCGCTGCAGCAGCTCTTTTCCCCGCTCGTACGCGGTTTCCGGCGGAGGATCAAGCCAAAGCATGTCCCGCGGATCCTGCACGCCCCAGGCGGCAAGTTCCAGGGCGAGCGGGGCCAGGTCGGTTTGCAACATTTCGGGGGTATTCCGCGGACGCAGATGATTTTGCACCTCATGGCTCCACAACCGGTACGCGATGCCGGGAGCCGTACGGCCCGCACGGCCCCTGCGTTGGTCCGCGGAAGCGCGGGAGACCCGGTCCGTCGCCAGATACGGCATGCCTGTCCGGGCGGAAAACAGCTGCGTGCGCATATAACCGCAATCGACGACGATGCGTACGCCGTCGATCGTCAAACTCGTTTCCGCGATCGACGTCGCGAGGATCCATTTGCGCCTGCCTTGCGGATCGGGAAGCACGGCGGCCTCCTGCTCCTTTTGCGGCAGCTGGCCATACAGCGGCCGGACCACGCAGTCTGCCGGGATGCCGCCGCTTTCAATTTCGGCTTGGACCCGGCGGATTTCTCCCCGGCCCGGAAGGAAGGCAAGCACGTCGCCGGGGTGGCTGGCGGACGCCTCGCGAATGACGGCCGCCATATGTTTTTCCAGCGGCGTGCCGGCAGCGGGCGGCCTATAAACCGTTTCGACCGGAAACTGCCTGCCGGGGCAGTTCACGACAGGGGCATTTCCAAGCAGCGCGGCCACCGGCTCGGCTTCAAGCGTTGCGGACATCACCAGGATGCGGAGATCCTCCCGCAAAGCGGCCTTGGCTTCCAATGCCAGGGCAAGCCCCAAATCCCCTTGCAGGTTCCGCTCATGGAATTCGTCAAAAATGATCATGCCGACGTCTTCCAGACCGGGATCGCTTTGCAGCATTCGCGTCAATATGCCTTCGGTAACGACTTCGATTTTGGTCGCGCGGCTTGTCCGGCTATCCATTCTGACGCGGTAGCCGACCGTCCCTCCCGGCTGCTCGCCAAGCATCCGGGACATGTATTCGGCCGCCGAACGGGCGGCCAGGCGGCGCGGCTCCAGCATGACGATTTTACGTCCGGACAGCCACTCCTCATGTATGAATGCAAGCGGGACCTGCGTCGTTTTTCCCGCTCCCGGTTCGGCGACAAGGACCGCGGAACCGCCGCGGCGCAATCGGTCCAGAAGCTCGGGCAGAACCCGCTGAATCGGTAATTCGTTCATTGTTCTCCATCACCATGTCTTTCCAACCTATGTTTGAACTACTTCCATTATAGTGCGATCAGCGACTGGATATCCACGCCTGTTTGCTATAAAATGTACGAAGCGCATTTTTGAAGGAGACGATGACATTGAGCCAGAATCCACGTCGGGCGCGTGGCCGATTCGCGCCAACGCCTTCAGGCGAACTGCACATCGGCAACGCCTGGACGGCCCTGCTGTCTTGGCTGCAAATCCGAAGCGCGGACGGGACCTTTATTTTGCGGATGGAAGATATCGACACCCAGCGTTCCAAACCCCATCTCGCCAAACAAATCCTGGACGATTTACATTGGCTCGGGCTCGATTGGGACGAAGGTCCGGATATCGGCGGCCCGTTCGGCCCGTATACGCAAAGCGAACGCATGGAATATTACGACGAAGCGCTTAAGCGGCTTCAAGAGAATGGATATTTGTTCCGCTGCTTCTGCAGCCGTGCCGACCTGCTCGCGGCAGCGAGCGCTCCCCACGGCCTGTCCTCGGAGGGACCCGCTTATCCCGGTACCTGCCGGAACCTGACCGGCGAAGAAGCGGACCGCAAATCGTTGGTGAAAGAACCGTCCCTGCGGTTTAAGGTCCGGCATGAACAGCTTGTGTTCCATGACGGCGTTGCGGGGACGCAGACGTTCGATGCAGCCTCAGGCGGCGATTTTATCGTCCGGCGGGCGGATCGCATGATCTCCTACCAGCTGGCCGTCGTCGTTGACGACCACATGATGGGGATCACGGACGTCCTCCGGGGAGCGGACCTGCTCGATTCGGTCCCGAGGCAGCTGCTGCTGTACAAAGCCCTCGGGATGGAAGCACCGTCGTTCGCCCATGTCCCGTTATTTATGGGACCGGACGGCAAAAGGCTGGCCAAGCGGCATGGAGGAACCAGCCTTGCCGCCCTGCGCGAACGCAAAACGGCGCCTGAGCGTCTGGTCGGCTGGCTGATGTGGCTTGCGGGATTCACCCCGAATCCCGAGCCGTTAACCGCCCGTGAATGCATTCCGCTTTTCCGCATGGACAAGCTTCCTTCCGAACCGATCGTCATTACCGGCGAGATGCTTTCCCTTTTGCATGGCGCTTCATAACGGCAAAAAACCTCTATCCCTTCGCCATAGGTTCAAGGCAAGGATAGAGGTTTTTTCCGGTTTGGCCAACCGCACGCGCGCCCATACGGGCGTCTGTTTATGCATCCTCCAAGCGGCCGCGGATTTTGGGCTCGTATTCCAGAAACGCCGTGCTTCCGCTTAACCCTCGTTGCTCCATAAGCATCTGGAAGCGCAGCTTTTTTTCGGTCAGCGACCGTTTCAGCTTTTCTTTTTCGCCGGCGTTTTCGCAGGCGTATATCAAATCCCTCAGCTTCAGCAGTTCGCCTTGCAGCTGCATCTCCTCCGGAATGACTCCTGCGTTTTTCATGACTTTATACGACATCCGAAGGTCCTCGGGAATATGCGACAAGTCTTCCAGCTCCAGCGGTTTTCCTTTGCCTGCCAAATCCTTGAACTCGCCTTGTTCCATGGCCTTATGGATGCGTTCTTCAGCAAGCCAAGACATGAGTCCCATGGCGGAAACCTCCCAATTGAAAAGATGCGTTCCACCCTTATGAAAACATGAACCGCCGGCGCTGTCAAACGAAAGAAAACCGCTGGCAGCGGAAGCGGAAAAGGTTCGGTTGAAGCCGTCTTACCGGAGAAGCGACTCCGCTCCGTCGATGTATACCTGGGTGCCGGTGATGTGGATCGATTCGTCCGAAGCCAAAAAGGCTACGAGATCGGCTACGTTTTCCGGCGTGCCCGGCCCGTCCGACAGCGGCTGGCTGCCCTGCGGGTATTGTACCGGAATGACGATTTCCTTCAGTTCGTCGGTTTTTTCGGTGCTCTGGTCGATGTTGGTCGAGATGGCGCCCGGACAGATGACGTTAACGCGGATTTTGAATTTCGCCAACTCCAGCGCCGCCATTTTCGCGAACGCGACTTGTCCTGCCTTCGAAGTGCTGTAGGCCGCCATCCCGAAATTGGAAAACGTCCGGTTGCCGTTGATCGAGCTCGTAACGATGATGCTGCCCCCTTGTTTTTTCAAATGGGGAATGGCATATTTCACCGTCAAAAACGTGCCGTTCAAATTGACGCTTAACGTATGCTGCCAATCCTCGAGTTTCATGTCCTCGATGGGCGACAGCACGCCGTTGATGCCCGCGTTGGCAAACACGATGTCAACCGTCTTGAACAGCTCCGCGGTTTCCAACACCGCTTTTTCGACGCGCGCGGCATCCGAAGTATCGACGTCGAAGGCACGGGCGCTGCCGGGCCGGATGGCGTTGATTTCGGCTTCCGCCTGGGCAGTGCGGTCGTCCAGCAGGTCGAACAACGCGACGTTTGCCCCTTCCGTTGCCAATTTAACGGCTGCCGCCTTGCCGATCCCGGAACCCGCCCCGGTCACGATGGCCGTTTTGCCCGAAAAACGCAATTTGTTGATTTGCTGCTGGCTCATGTTAGATCTCTCCTTTTGGGTCCTGATTCTATTATGTTGCATTTGTCTCAAGATTACCCAAAAAAAGGTTCTGTCTAATCACGCCCCCCGAAAAAACAAATCCCCGGACGCTGGCCCGGGGACAAAAAAACCGGGCCGTTCGGCCCGTGCCGAATGATCCGGCTTTATCTTGAACGCCTTGCTACCATTTAAGCTCCAAAAATGCCGCATCGTCCTGCAGCCCGCCGGTATGCCGCGCTTCCAGCAGAACCTGGATTTGTTCGTCGGGAAGCGGCTCGCGGATCGGGTCCAGATCGTCCAGCCCGTCCGTGTATAACTGGAGCCTCATCGGCATCCCGTATTCCAGCCGGGTCTGATACACATGCGGCTGGCCTCCGACAGGCCCCGTAAGCGTCGACCAGCGTTCATTCGTCTGCATCGTTCCCCGGAAATGCTCGCTGATCTCCGTCTCGTGCCTCCAGAACCGCAGCCGCGAATCCCCCTGCCAAGCCATCCATATCCTTCCTTGCTTTCTCTTGGACGTCGGCAGCTCGATGCGGCCGCATATGTACATCGTTTGGCTGCCAAGCCGCTGCTTGTCCTCAAGAACCTCGCGGAGCAAGGAAGGCGTCTCGCTGGGAGGAATCAGCTGCTTTAACTGCGCGGAAGCGGCCACGGTAATTTCCCGCATAAAAGCGGCAAACCCCGCCGATGACCATTCCCGGGTCTTCCCCAGCCACTCGAGCAGCGTATGTCCCAGAAACCGCGCCGCAAAATCTCCCCTGTAACTCATGCTGACTCCGTCGCATAACACGAAATTGCACACGTCCCCATCGATGTGGACGCCGACAAAATCCTGTCCCTTTTCCCCCTGCACCAAACTTTCCATTGCCCGTCCGTAGGCGTATCTGCAAACAAACCGCCCGCGGTACGTGGAGAGCCGCTGCTCTGAAGACTGGGAACTGACATACATAAAGACGTCCTTCGCTGCAGCCGAATTCATTTTCATAGCTTACCCCTTCCTACGCTCTGACCGGCGTCGCCGCCGACATTTGGAATCCGATGGATACAAGCTCCGCACAGCTGCCCGGAAGCATCATCAGCGCGCCCGGGGCGAGCTGGTAATCCGCTTCGGCGAGCATCTCCCGGTAGCTTTCCGGCAGCGGCGAAGACATATTTCTCAGCTTCACCGCATGTTCGTCCTGCAGCACGGTTTCCGGATGAATGCCTTTCCAGCGCCGCGGCTGAAGGATGGGTTGGTCGAGCATATGATCGGAAATAAAAATGTTTTCCACCAGCACGTTCCCGTCCGGGACGCTCATGTTCATGATGCGTCTGGCGATCGGCTCCGGATCTTCTCCCGTTGCGACGCCATCGGTCATGTGGCACACCAGCGGAGCCGGACAATCCTGCATGGAGGGGAGCTCCGACTGCAAAATCAGCTCTGCCTGGCGGAACGCCTTGGCGGAATCCGAAAATCGTTTCGGCGTCAAATCCGGCAACGTTCCGGCCGCCGCAATTTCGTCGATCCCCTTGATGCCGTTCAGCAGGTCGTAAACGTCGTCGCTGTACGCCAAGATGGCGATCCGGTATCGCGGCGTCAGGCGGTTCCCTTTCGTCGACCGGAACACCATTTGCCGGATGGCCAAAGAAAGCGCTTCGTATACGACGTCGATGCGGCGTTTGTTATCCATCAGCATGTTCATGGAAGCACTGATGTCGATCAGGTAGATAATAAGCGCGGGCGTGCGCTGGGAAGCCTGAATGGTATAGTTCATCTGCGATTTCAACTCCCCTTTTTGAAAATTAAACTGAATTATATATTAGGCAGTATGTAACCCGTATTGGCCAAAAACTTATAGATCGCATTGGCGCGCGAGCTGACTTTGCCTACCGTTTTGAAATAAGCGGCGTCTTTTTCGTACAGGCTGATAAAATTCAGGGCATATTGCCTTGCTTTCGACGTATTCCCGGTTTTTTGGGCGTTGTATGCCTGATTGTACGAGGCGATCAGCTGCACCACCTGGTTGGATCGTCTCTTTTGCAGCTCTCTGGCCTGCTGCTGCTTGCGCGCAGCTGCTTCTTTCGCCTGCTGAATTCTTTGCTGCTCAAGTTTCTCCTGCAAAATTTTCTGCTGCTTCAGGTAAGCCTCGTATTGGGCCTGCTTTTCGTACAGCTCCTTCAAACGCTGCTTTTCCGCCGCTTTTTTCTTTTCTTCGGCAAGCTTTTTCTTGGCAAGATACGCTTCGTATTTGGCCTGCTGCTCGTATTTCTGCTGCAGCTTCTTCTTTTCCTCTTTTTGCTTGGCCAGCTTGATGGCTTCCTCCTGCTTGCGCTTCTTTTCCGCCTCTTCCTTTTTGCGTTTCTCCTCTGCCTGCTTGCGCTGCGCCTCCGCTTCGGCCTGCTTCCGCTTCTCTTCCTCCAGCTTTTGCATCTCCGCTTTCCGGGCCTCTTCCTGCTGCTTCGCTAACGCCTCGGCTTCCTTTTGCTCGGCCCGATCGGCCAAAATCTGATTGACCGCAAAAGCCGAACCGACGATCAGAATCAAAGCCGCGATTCCGGCTGCCAGCCATTTGCGCGAACGGTAAAAAGGAATCTTCCCGGACGGCTGCTCTTCGGGTTTCGGATTCAGCGTATCTTCCAGTCCCGCAATCGCCGCCTCCAGCTCTACCTGCATCGGCGAACCGGCCGGAACGAAATGATGCGCAGACCGGTACACTTCAAGGGCTCCTTTCAGATCCCCCTTTTGCTCCATCTCCCGTGCCTGATTAAACAAACGGTCGACGACTCCATGTTCGTTGCCCGACTCAGCGGCGCCAGCTGCTGTTCGCCGCGGCGCTTGCTCCTCCATGTCAGGCAAAGCCGCTGCCGCTGCCGCGGTTTCCAGCGCCCCTTTCGAGCGGGGACCCGCCGCTTCTGCTTTCCCCGGGTCCGCCGCCGGTGCAGCCTCCGTTTGGGGTTGCGGCAGCTCGTTCCCGTTCATGGAGGAAAGAACGACCAGCCACTCGCCGAACGTCGGACAGCTGCTGATGTCCTGGCTTTCCCAGGCCCGGGCGAACAGTTCCGAGACTTTCGTCCCCCAATTGCGCTCCAGCGATTTTTTCAGGACGAAATACCGTTCGCAAGGATTCTGCATCTCATGCTGATCGAAGTAGCTTTCTCCCCATGCTTTTTCCACCACGTGCGGATCGCACCAGCCCAGCATTTCGGCAATGATGATCGCCCCTGCAAAACGGTCCGCATAAGCGCTCCACAGCCCGCTTTGCACCGTGCGATGCGCCGCGTAGCCGGGAGAACCCGACAAAAGCACATCCGGCCGGTCCATTTTGGGACTGTACATCTGTTCCACGTCCACCAGCTCGACAACGGATTTTTTGCCCGGCATATCGACTTCTGAAAAAAACGGAAGCATGACGTTCGGGGCAGACAGGTCGCAATGCGCCAGCCCGCGTTGTTCCATCCCCGAACCGATCGCCGCAAGCGCTTTGGCAAGCGCAAGGCTTTCCGTCCGCTTGAGCTGTTTTTGCTCGGCGATGATGTCGAACCAGGTCACCCCATGGACCCAGGGCATCAGGACGGCATACAGCAAGTCGGGATGTTCGGTGATGAGTTCTCCGTTTCTTTCGGGAGTGAGCACGTCTCGTTTGCAGACCTGCAAGCCGGGGCTTTCGCTGTAAATCTCCATCGTCTCCGACTGGTAGACCATCGCGGGAATCCGAAATTTCGGAAAAAACACTTTCAGCGCCTTCGCCTCTTCCGGCCCGCCGTTTTGCGGGATGAGCTGGTAAACGATCCCCTGCCTGCCGGCCTGGGCGTACGCCAAACCCGGGGCGGCCGGATGCTGGCCTACCGTATAGGTTTTACCGTTAATAGAAATAGTGTCACCCGCATTGGGTTGAAAAGACATAGATATCCCCTCTCTTTATCCGACAACAGATATAGACCGCAAAATAACCCCACTCAGGTGGAGCTATCGCTTTGTACGATTATTCTCATGCAATAAGTGGGGGGACCTCCAGACCAAAACACTTTTACTTGGCAGAAAACCGGGAGTTCAAGAACACCCGGTCTCGTCATACTTTATTAAAAATAGTTCAACCCGATCCCCTTAGTCCTATTAAACCATAACTTAGCGGGATTCGTCGACCGTGCGGAATTTCTGTGCGATGGCAGTCAATTCCTGACTGATATTGTTCAAAATTTGAACGAAAGATTGCATTTGCTTGTTCGCTTCCTGGAATTCCTGGAAGAAACGCTGCTTGGTCATCCCTTCCCATTGACCTTCCATGCCGTGGATCGCCTGGGTCAGGCTGCTCACGATTTGCTGGCTTTGCTGGCCGCCTTGCTTGAATTGGTTTGCAACCGCGTCCACCTGTTCCGGGGTAATTAAAATACGTCCTGCCATATTGCTCCTCCTTCAAATTCAATGATTATCGTAGTCGAATATACTATAAACGACCGGCTTCATCAAAAGTCCCTGGTCCTGAGTCTTTTTACCCGCTTCCTTATCCGATTGAAACATCTTCCAGGATTTTTTGGAATCTTTTTTCCTCATCGTTGGAAAATCCGGTAAACTCGATTTTGTCGATATCCTCATGATTGAACAAAAAAGTATAGTTAGGGTCGATGTATCCCTCCGGATAAACCACGCCGAGATAGTCGTATAATGTGTTGCTTTCCATTTGAATCTGCTTGCGTCCGTAAATCATCAGCTTCTTTTGGGCCCCTTTGAGCAGAACGATCGACCCGAGCGGAAGCAATGATTTCGCGATTTCCCGTTCCTCCATCGTTTGTTCAACCTTCCTCTCTCTATGACAGCTTGTATGCTAGCGTCTTTTTCTTAGCAAATAAAATTTATGAAGATTGCCGGCAAGCATGATATAAACAAGAGCAAACAAAAAAAGCAGCGCGATGATCAGCGTTATTTTCATGCTGTATCCACCGAAGGTTTTGATCAGCACGCACGAGACGAGCACGCCGGCGCCGGAGGAGGCCAAAATGATGCCTTGCGTTTTCCTCAGACCGCGTGTGTCTCCATCCGGTTTCTCCTGTTCCTCCCGGCTGTAATACCCGCTGTACAATAATCTCATATGTATTCCGTAAAGCAGCGCAAATACGACTATGTAGCCAACCGCGGACCCGATCAGAAACCAGGGCGACGAAATGTCCAGCGTGGCATAAGCCAGCTTGTTCGCAGCCGCCGCAAAACCGGCGGAACCCAAAATGCCGATCGCCCCCAGAACAAAAAGATGGAACTGCTGCATTTTTCCCGGAGAGATCACGACGGCCAGTCCCAGGATGTCCATTACGGCTAGCGGAACCAACAGCAGCCAAGCCCAAACCGGAACGAAAGGATCCGCAAAAGCCGCGATCAGAAGCAGCAGGTTGGGAAGCAGCAGCAGGCTGATCGTCTGGGATCTGATGATGCGCAGCGGATAAACTCCCGCATAATCGTTAACGAATGATTGCTTTTGCCGTGGAGCATTGCCGTTCACCGTTCCCACTCCTTTGCATGGCCGGATGCCGCTAAACGGGTTTCAAACGCGCCGAGGCATCCTTAGCCAAATAAATTCCCGAGCTTGCCGAGTTTCTTTTTCACTTGATCCGCCAACTCGCTGGCGCCGTGGGATACCGCTTTGACGGAATCCGACACGGCGTTGAAGGTTTCTTCGGCCGCATGGCCGATTCCTTTTGCCGCCGACTTCACTCCTTCGACCGTTCCGTCGATGGCCGCGTCTACCGCATCCACCGCATAGGTTTTAAGCGATTTCCCGTTGATTTCAATGTCGGTGACTGCCGAGATGACGACGCCCGACGCCAGTCCCACCACCGCGCCGACTGCCGTTCCCGCTACGGGCACCGCTGAACCGACCGCAGCCCCGATCGCGGCGCTGCTTGCCATGGTGCCGAGCCCCAAACTGCCGTTGACCAGAACGCTGGCCGCGGCCCGGCTCGCCCCGCCGGTTTTGTAATCCTGAAAGCCGGACACGCCCGTATCGAACAGCAGCCCGGCATAACCCAGCTTCCCGCCGAGGCCTTTGATCGAAAGGGCTTCTTTCGCCGCGATTTTAGGATCGACGAATTTCCATACCTGCGGATTTTTGGCCGCGTTGTTCAGCGTGTACCGGGTTCCCCGGATGCCTTCGCTGAGGGCAAAAGGAGAACGCGCCCCTTTGATCGTGGCGACCGAGCCGTTGTTTCTCATATTGACGTTAAACCCGCTTTTGACCATCGTGCCTACCATCAGCGCGCCGTATCCCAGCGTCGCCCACCCCGCAGGCGTAGGCCCCTGGTATCCCCATCCGACATTGAGGCCGTCCTCGTCGCCGTTATGCGCTTGTACGGCCATAACCGCCGACGACGGGTTCGAGATCGGGATGCCGCGCCCGCCGTACCCCGGCAGGATGGAACCGTCCCCCTGAACGCCCACGGCGCGGAACATCGCGACCGGGGAATGGTATAGCGCGGAGTTTCCCAAAAAAGAATGATGCTGTTCGTCCGCCGACTGGAACATCCCCGCTTTTTTGTGCACGTTTCTGCCCATTTCTCTTAACATGGACGAAATCTGTTCACCCTGCTGATTCGCGGCCTGCCACTCGTTCAAGAGAGATTCCCGGATAGAAGTTTCCCATATGAGCGATCCCAAAGCCTGATTCAATAACGCGGTTAATTGGCGGATTTGCTCGCCGCTTTGCTCCAGTTGACGACTTAATGCCCGGAGTGCTTCCGGTTCGACAGAAATACGCACGGACCATCACCTTCCATCTGATTCTGCAGACTGCTTCAACCATAGAAGCAGCATCTCTTGAAATTGTAGTTTGCTGGCAGGACTGGCGGTCAGCCAGTCTTGATCTCCCCTCAGGCTCATGCGGACAAGCCAGTTCATCGTATCGTTTACCACAAAAGCGGCGCTTTGCGTCTCCCATCGACTTCCCGTCCAAGTGGAAAAATGCAGCTCACCTTCCCCCGTCCGGAACTTCAGGCACCGGGCAAGGGCTATGGAGCCCTCCGCGTCATTGGTCGCGGCCGCAAGCTCGTCTCCGAGCTCATCCAAAGTAAGGGCCGGAACGCGGCTGTATATTTCGCCGAATTTCTTTTTGGATAGGAGGAGCGCCGGCGTTTCCGCTGGAGCGTAATCTTTCAAATCCATTTTGTCTACCAGCTGGCTGCAGGCCGCTTCCACGTTGCCTAGCTCATCCAGCTCGTATACCAAATCCTTCTCCGACTTGCATACCTGCACGACGCGTTCATTCGTTGCATGCAAATACCCCTCGAAGGCTTCCTCTTGGCGTTTATACCGCAGCCAGCACGAACGTTCCGCCAAACTGGCGATCGCGACGCGCGAAAAAACCTTGGGCGGCATGGCCAGCAGGCTGCCGTCGTCTTCCTCGACGAGGTAGCCTTTTTCCAGAAGGGATCTTTTGACATCGTCCCATTCATCGGCAATTTCCTGCGCCAGATAACCTTGGAACGGGTCCTCCACGCCCAGCAGGCGGTCGGAACCCAATATTCCGGCAAGGAAAAAGAACTCTCTATTATCAAGCGTAATCGTATCCTGTTTGGAAGCATGAATCGTCAACATTATGAGCCACCTCCCCTCAAACAACAACATGCCATCGGTCGCGAATTATTTCCGCCCATCGTCTGCCGTCCCACTCGTCATCAAACGGAACCGCGGCTTTTACCCTGGTAAATTTCCGCTTTATGTAGTACCCCTGTCCCGGCGGCAGGATCTTCAAGCCTCCTGGAGCCTGACTCGATTCCGAAAAAGGAATCCGGAAGAACGACAAATCGTTAGGGTCCAAAGTCCCGAATAAAAATCCGCTTTGGCAAGCTTTGACGTCATTGAACCAATCCGCTCCGAACGTAGGGAAATCGGCCGGAACGCCGGAAAGCAAAACATGCACGTTCCGATCCCGTCCAAGGCGCACAATCGCTCCCAGTTGATCTTTTATCGTAAAGTCGTTTAATTGTTTAGCCAAAATATCCGCATCATCGATCGCCAAAAGGATGGCAGGCCCTTCCTCCCCGCCGCTGCGGCGCTGCACCAGCTCAAAAACTTGTCCGATCAGCGCGGCAAGCTCTTCTTCCCTCGTGGCCGACGCCTGCACATGCGGGAGTCTGCCGATTTGGGAGAGCCCCCGGCTGCCGTACCTGGCATCGACCGTGTACATTTGCAGCTGCTCCGGGGAATAATGATAGGCCAGCGAAAGCATCCAGCTCAGCATGAAGGCCGTTTTTCCGCCCTCCATCGGGCTGGCAACGATAAAGTGCGGTCCTTCCTGCAGGTCCGCCTCGAAAGGCTCCAAATCATCCGTATACAAGCCTACGGGTACTTTAAACGAAGCGACGGGACCATGTTCCGGCTTAAAGCTGGCCGCATGCGGCATCAGCTCATGCAGCCGGATCCGCTCCGGCAGCTTCTCGATTTTCCGGACGTTCCCGGCCGGATACCGGGACTCGATGCTTTGGATCTGCTTGCGAAGCTCGACCGACCGTCCGGCTTCGTCGTCGCCGCTGGCCGGCAGCGCGGCCTGAAATTCAAGCGGCGGGGTATGACCCTTCGCAAGGCCCCTGCCCGGCGGCATGGAGCCCGGATTCCTTGCCGGCCGGCCGACGGCATAATAATAATCCGCCGGATCCGCAAGCTCGAAGGTTACCGCGTTGGCGATATTGCTGCGTACTTTTTCGAATATGTCCGAAATGCGGTTCGAGGTCAGCACAAAGGTGATGCCCAGATTTCCGCCTTCGCGCAAAATGAACTCCAGCAGTTCGTTTTCCTCGGGATAGGAGTTCCGGAAATTCAAATATCCGTCGATGACGACGATAAACTGCGGCAAAACCGCGTTTCGCGCCCGCCGGTAAGCGGCGGCCGTCTTCACGCCGGCGTCGGCGAACAGCTCTTTGCGCTCCGATATCGTTTTGACCAGAAAGAGGAACAGCCGCTTGATCCGGTCGTCCTCTTCGGCCATCATCACCCCGCCGATTTGCGGCAGCTTGGCGAAATCCCTCATCATTCGTCCCATGTCCACGATGTATCCGTGCCACGCGTCCGGAGAATAGGCTTGGGCGAGCGACATCAGCAGCGTCTGCACGAAGGTCGTCTTGCCCAGTCCCGGCATGCCGTAGACCGCCCAATGCCCTTGCTGCATCGGAATACGCAGCGGACGCTGGCTTTGGTTCGGCAGATCGTCGACGATGCCGACGACCCCTTCCAATTCGCCGCATTCGGGCTCGGATGCCCGCTCCGCCAGCTCCTCGAGTTCCAGCCTTTCCGGCAGCGGCGGAAGCCATGGCCCTTGCAGGCGCTCGATGCCTTCCTCCCTGGCCGCTTCGGCAAGTCTGTCGATGAATACTTGAAGCTGTTTCGGAGGCTGCTCCATCTGCAAATTGGCTGCGGACATGCTGGTCGAAAGCAGATTTTCCCGTTTCCCGTTCAAAGCGATTTCGGTCGGAACGACCCGCCCCGGAGAATCCGTCTGCTCCACGTAGGGCGCGCCGCTCCAGGCAAACTGCATTTCCTCGAATATTTCGTCGCTGCCCACCTGGAAATAACCCCGTCCGGGTTTGTTGATCCAGGCCGCGTTCGGTATTTTAAGCATGTCGCGGCTGTCGCCTTCGTCCTGCACGCGCAGGCAGATGCGGAAACGCGCGTTGCTCCATATTTTATCGTCAACGACGCCCGCCGGTTTCTGGGTCGCCAGGATCAAATGCACGCCCAGCGTACGGCCGATGGCCGCGATGCTGATCAGTTCGTCCATGAATTCCGGCTGATCCTTTTTGAGCTGCGCGAACTCGTCGATAATGATCACCAAATGCGGGAGCGGCCGGCCGCCCTCGCGCTTCAAAAGCTTGTAATATTCGTCGATGTGCTGCAGGTTTCCGGCATCGTTCAATATTTTTTGCCGTCTGACCAGCTCCGCTTTGAGCGAAACCTTCGCCCGTTCCATGAGCCCGCTGCTCAAGTTGGTGATCGTTCCGACGACATGGGGCAAGTCGACGAACGTGTTGGACATGCCCCCGCCTTTGTAGTCGATCAGCATGAAAGCAAGGTCATGCGGATGGAACTCGGCGGCCAGCGAAGCGACGATCGACTGGATGACCTCGCTTTTGCCCGAACCGGTCGTGCCGGCGATCAGGCCGTGCGGGCCGTGCCCCTGCCGTTCTATTTTATCATGAATGTTCAAATTGATCTTTTTGCCGCCCGCGCGTACGCCAAACGGGACGGGCAGGCTTTCCGGATAACGGTTGTTTCTCCAGCGCTGCTTTACGTCCAGGTCGGCCGCTTTTTTGATATTCAGCATTTCGAATAACGTCAGCACGTCCGGGATGTCCGACGCAAGCGACCGCTTGAGCCGGATCGGGGCCATGTAACGGGTCAGCGCTTCCGCTCTTTCCAGCGTGAGCATGTCCGGGACGAAGCTTACCTGGTCGAACGCCCCGTCCTCGCGTTTCAACGAATATTGCCCTTCGCTCCGGCCGACGTCCACGATCAGATGGCACTGCATCGGGAGCGTCTCCTTCCGGTCGGAACAAATGATGGTGCATGCGTCGATTTCAGCGGCATCCTCCAGCAGGAGCGGCAGCAGCGGCTCTTCTTCGATCAGCTGCCCGCTGGACAGCAGGACGACCTGGATCGGCAGTTGAGCCGTCTTTTTTTTCTGCTCGTGGCGGGAGGACTTGCGGCGTCCCAACCGCTGGAACAGCTCATCCGCAAGCTGGTGGGCGGTGCTTCGCCGATCCGACATATAGCGGTAGCTGCGGCTTTCGTCCCAGGTATGGGGCAGCCATCGCATCCAATCCCATTCTTCGGCATCTTTTTCCTCATAAAAAGCGGCCAGCTTGACCTCATCCGGCGAATGGCGGACCGTCATTTGCGCGACGATGACCCGCAGGGCGTTCATGACCGAATCCCGGTCCCCCACGATCCCGACCACCTTCGCCTGAAACAGCGGCAGCGCGATCGGCGCGTCCGGCACCGTTTCGAATTCGCTGGCAAGCTCCTGCGCCGCTTCGATCAGAGGATCTTTGACATACCCGTCGGGACGGGGCGCGTTGACCTTCATGTAAAACGGGACCTGGCCCGTTCCGATTCGCGTATGCAAAAAATCGTCGTCCCCGAAGGAACGTTCCCATAACACGCTGCTTCGGTTTTTGACAATATGAAAGCAGACATCCGGATCCCCGTGAACCTCAAACAGCACGTCCACCTGCTCCTTATGCCCTGCGGCCAGTTCTTCCCTATGCTTGCCGAGCTCGGCATGATACAGGCGTACCCGCTCTTTGAGCTGCTCGTTGTATTTCTTTTTGTTGCCCAAGTAGACGAAAAACGGAACCGTATACGACGTCAACATCATCGTCACGGACACCATTTGGAACATCATATAATTGGGGTTACCCATTTTTCCGGTCATGCTCATGTATATATAAAATCCGATGCTGAAGACGGTCATGACGGCGGGCAGCAGAATCGAGATGAGCGAAAACGAAGGTTTGCTCGGTTCGTTCTGCGGCTTCGGAATTTCGACCGTCTCCTCCTTCAGCGCCGGTTTGATTCGCGGCGAGCGCTGGTACAACACATTCACGATGCGTCAGCTCCTCCTCTGCTTTCCCAAACATGGTTATGTAATTTGATTTGCATAGATTTCAACCCTTAATCCTCCATTACCCCGATCGAATCATGTTGAAACAGGCTTCTTTTCCCGAATACCGGCGCCTCCTCGTCGGTCGTCGAAAAAGCGCGCTGCAGGCGGATCAGGCACCCTTCCCTTAACCCGGCCCCGGCCACGTCCTGCGGATCGCGGATCGTAAACCACAGCCCGTCCGGAAATTTCCCTTCCAATATATATTGCTGCCCGGCACGGGGCGCTTCGCCGTACACCCTCATGCCCAGCATTTCCTTCAACTGAAGTACGGGATAGTCGTCCGGAACGTCGATATCGAACCAATCCCGTCCCAGTCGGCTTTTGACCACGGTAAGAATCATTATTTTACACCTCTTGTTCCCTGCAAATCTATGATTCGCAAGATGCAATAACTTCTATGATAATGTATCATCCGCTCCGAATCATGTCAATTTGTGACAAATTAACTATTTTAAATGATGGAACCATGAAATGATATAGGTTTTTACGGCTATTTTCATCGTACGTCGGTTTCGTTTTAGTGAAAGAATTCCCTCCGACAAGCGGATTCAACTCTATTATCTCATATAATTCGCATTCTTTAAATCTTTGAAAAAAGTTTGAAAATTTTATGCAATTTAAGTATTTATAAGCTTTCTTTAAGGTTTTTTTAATAATCGGGGTTTACAATGCAATTGTGGAATAACACGAATGAGGTGATTTTCTATGAGAATGCTAATCAGTTTTCAAAACAAACTTATCCCTGTATATTTTACCACTGAAAACAAACAATCCGTTCAAAAAATACTTAAGCTGCTCAGCGGCACCTTGGAAAATAAGATTCAATACGGCAAAAGAGCGCTCAAAAAATGCCTGGATTCCTTGATCAGCATCGAAATCGAAGGCTCCGAAGCCATTCTTCACAGCAAAAGCGAAAACGACACGCTCGCATTGTCCCTCTATTAAGAGGGATTTTTTGCGCGCAAAATAAAGGAGCCCGGTCATCCGGAGCTCCTTTTTGGGATGGGTCTGCGTCATACGCTTCGCCCTTCGTCCAAGCAAACGGCGAACGGGCTTTACGGCCCGCCTGGGCCGCAGTCGTTACTAGCGGCGAAGCACATGCTCCGCCTCCTGCATCAGCAGCATCATCAGCACGTGAATGCAGACGGAAGCGATCATCAGCGCAAGCGCCAGGACAATGGCCAGCCCCGGAACGAGCGGCGCAATCAGCATGACGACGAACGTAGCGGCGATGACGGCAAGAAACCACCGCCAGCGCTGCACGGCCTTGTTCTGGAACGCCCGGTGCCCCTTTCGCCCGGCCATGTCGCCGATCCCGTAGCAGATATGAAACACCATGTACAGATTCAAAATGAAAACCACGGCATGATACAGGAACATAAACAGCCATGACGTTGGCGGCGACAGCTCCAGGATCAGCGTGACGACCGAAAGAATGATCAAGGCGACCGATACGGTTTTGGCGCTCCGAAAATGGCTGGACCTGCGCTCCAGCTTGACGAAACCGAGAAAGAAGAGCACGTACCCGATCACGTCCGGCAAAATGTCGAATTGGTTGATGCGGATATCGATCAGAAACAAAAATCCCCAAAACAAGTGCACAAACCCCACACTCTCCACCTCCCGCAGCTTCCTTCATTATCTATATATGGATCGGGCAAGCCTGATTATACCCCGCTTCGAAAGCCCTTTCACGGAAATCAAGCCGCTCTGCTGCCCGGCAGGGGAAGAATCCTATTCATCGTGCAGACGCTGGTTCCAATAGGAAGATTTGCGCCGCACGGGGTCCTTTCCCGACCGATCCGTCCGGTTCATTTTGCGCTGGCCGCGCGCTTCCTTTTTCATCTGAAATTCGAGCTCGCGCTGGGTTTTCCGGTAATTTTGCAGCCGTTTGGCATCGAGCTCGCCGGATTCCACCGCCGCGCGCACCGCGCAGCCCGCTTCCCGCTCATGCCGGCAGTCGGCAAAACGGCAGGATCTGCCGATCGCCTCGATGTCGGCAAACGCCTGCTCCCAGCCTCCGCCGTCGTCGTCGTATAACTGCAGCTCCCGCATGCCGGGCGTATCCACCATTAAACCGCCTTGCGGCAGAAGAAACAGCTGACGGTGCGTCGTCGTATGGCGTCCCCGGCTGTCATCCTCGCGGATGCCCTGCGTCCGCTGGGCGCTTGTTTCCGCCAGCCAATTGACGATCGTCGATTTTCCGCAGCCGGACGAACCCGTAAGCGCCACCGTCACCCCTTCTTTCAAATAACCGATAACCGCTTCTTTTCCGCTGTCCTCCAGGGCGCTCACCACATGAACCGGCACGCCCGGCGCGATCAACTCCATTTCCGCGGCTTTGATGTCGGCGTCATCGCACAGGTCGGCCTTGCTTAAAAGAATGACCGGGTTAACGCCGCTGTTCCAGGCCATAATGAGGTACCGCTCCATTCTCCGCGGATTGTAATCGTCGTTCAGGGAGGTAACCAGGAACAGCACATCGACGTTGGCGGCAATCAGCTGCTCCTGCGCCGATTTCGCCCCGGCCTTTTGCCTGGAAATGTTCGTTTTCCGGTCAAGGATGCCGTGGATCACGCCCCGGTCTTCCCCTTCAAGCATTTGAAACTCCACCCAGTCGCCGACGGCTGGATAAGGGGCTCCACTCTGAAGCCCATGTTTCATCTTGCCGGACATCTCGCCCCATGCTTCGCCTTCTTCCGTGCATACCTTGAATTTCTGTCCAAAATCGGCGGTGATGCGTCCGGGCCGATGGAGTCCGCGGTCTTCCTTGCTCCATTCCTTGTCCCAATGGTCATTCCAACCGTATTGCGTTAAATTTGTCAAATAAAATCCCCCTAAAGTTGGTTATCGTCGGGCCGGTTCCCTTGCGGGGCCGGCGCCAATATATTCCGGGATGCCGCATCATCCGTTCCCATTCCTTCGGCCGCCCGTTAAGTCCGGCGGCGGGGTTCAGGGAAATTTCGCGGCAGCCCGCAGAAAAACGCCTGTCGGCGTGTTTTCGTCTCCAGCAACATCCGTTTGAAGCAGGACATCTCCGACACAAAAAGCCCCGGAACGAAACGCTCCGGGGCTTTTGCGCGCAAAACGGCAAAAAAAAGCGCGGAGACGTCAGGTCTCCGCGGCATATGAAAATCATTCCCTCATGTCGTATCAGAACACGGGAATCTTCTTAAGCCGATGAAAGGAGACCGATATGCTTGTCGAACGAATGGCGTTTGCGGCAATGGATGTGTTGTTTTTCATGATTTATCGTCTCCTTTCCTGTCATATGCTGCCATCATAACCAGCAGATGAAGCCGTTGTCAAGCCCTTTTTATTTGACGTCCTCCCAACGGGTCCAAAGCTCGCGCGGATTCAGCTCGTAAATTCCGTCTTCGCGGTACATGAACTGGTGCATGATGAATTCCCGGCGGATGGTAGCATAATCCTCGTGGAACTGTTTGATGAACTCGTTGATTTCCTTTTCCGTGTATTTTCGGCCCGGTTCCAGCCGCTCCACCACATGCTCCAGCGCAATCAGCTTTTTCTTGTACTGGGCCGGTATCGAACGCAAGCGTCCGTCTTTGGCGAAAAAGTTGCGGATCACCGCGCTTTTCATTTGCTCATTTGCGGTCGTGGTCATTTCTTTCCCTCCTTCCCTCAAGATCAATTCAAGCGATGCCTGCGCGTGCTGCTGGATAAAATAACGGTTTTGGGCAAAATAAACCGTATTCTTCTCGCGGCGTTCCGTAATGAGCGCCGCCTCCCTGAGCTTCGCGGCGTGATGAGTCACCGTCGGCTGGGAAATGTTCAGTTTTTCGGCCAGCGCCTGGCCGTTCATCTCGCCTTCGGAGAGCAGCAGCAGGATTCGAAGCCGGGTCGGGTCGGCCAAAGCCTTATGGTAATTGACGATTTTCTCGAGCTGCATATTGTCATCCTTTCTTTAGAGTCATGGACGCGAACGATGGATATACGAATCATTTAAAACTCAACTAATTTTATGATTATCTAATTTCATCTTAAACTAATTATATTTATGTCTAAATAGATTTGTCAACCTGTTTTCGCCCATTTAATCCCGGGAATGCTGCTGGTTTTTGTCAGTCAATTGCGTTACGATGGTATGTGAATTGTTTTAGTCAGAGGAGGAACCAAACGTCATGCAAGATGTCATTATTATCGGAGCCGGCCCCTGCGGATTATCCGCAGCCATCGAGTGTCAACGCAGGGGGCTTTCCACGCGGATCATCGAAAAGCACTGCATCGTGCATTCCATATTTTTATACCCGACCCATATGCAATTTTTCAGCACGGCCGAGCTGCTGGAGATCGGCGATGTTCCGTTTCCTTCGTCCAACGAGAAGCCGTACCGGTATGAAGCGCTTGCTTATTACCGCAAGGTCGCCTCGCATTACGGGCTTGAAATTTCGCAATACGAAGAAGCCCTTTCGGTCGAGAAAAAAGCGGACCAAACCTTTGTCGTCCATACGGCGGACCGCACCGGAAAGCATCACCGCTACGAAGCGCGAAACGTCGTCATCTCGACCGGTTACTTCGACCATCCCAACTACATCGGCATTCCGGGGGAAGAGCTGGACAAGGTCACGCATTATTTCCGCGAAGCCCATCCCTACAGCGGCATGAAGGTAGCCATCATCGGAGGCAGCAATTCGGCCGTCGATGCGGCCATGGAACTGATCCGCGTCGGCGCCCGGATCGATATGATCTACCGCGGCGAGACGGTGTCCGAGAACATCAAACCTTGGGTGCGGCCGGTATTCGAAGCGATGGTGGAAAAAGGGAAAATCACCGTGCACGTACAGTCGCACGTCACGGAAATTACCGAGGACTCGGTCGAAATTACGGGCAAAAACGGCGATAAGGTCCGGATCGAAAATGATTTCGTCCTGGCTTTGACCGGATTCCGCCCGGACCGGAAGCTTCTCACCTCCTGCGGCGTGGAGCTTGACGACGACATGGAAAAACCGCGGTACGACCCGGAAACGATGGAAAGCAACGTACCCGGCCTTTACGTGGCCGGCGTAATCGCCTCGGGGCGGAACGCGAACGAGGTGTTCATTGAAACGGGACGCAAACATGGCGCCCTGATCGCGCAGCATATCATGAAAACCAGAGGATAACGATAAAACATCCGTTTTTGGCGCCCGGCCATGGCCGTTCGGCCGAAAACGGATATTTTTCGCCTGCGGTAAGAATACTGCTGTATAGAAGGCGCCGGTACGCCTTAGGCGTCAGCCGGGCTTCGGGCGTTTTATGTGAAATCATCGAATTCGTTTACAGCGAAGGGGGATCCGGATGGACTTCACGTCATTGATTTTGCTGCTTATGGCGGCTCTGGGCATCATCAGCAGCAATACGCCGATCACCATAGCGATGATCGTGCTGCTGCTGATCCGGGTGCTCCATTTGCATCAGCTGTTTCCTTGGCTTGAGAAATATGGGCTGACGGTCGGCATCATCATCTTGACCATTGGCGTCATGACGCCTCTCGCGAGCGGAAAAATGAGCCTGCAAACGATTGGGGAATCGTTTTTGAACTGGAAATCGCTGCTTGCGATCGCCGTCGGCATGTTGGTTGCCTATCTCGGAGGCCGGGGAGCGACCCTGATGTCGATGAATCCGACGGTCGTCGCCGGGCTTCTGATCGGGACCGTGCTTGGCGTGGCGCTGCTGCGCGGCGTGCCGGTCGGCCCGCTCATCGCGGCCGGGATATTATCGCTTCTGATCGGAAAAACATGATCATCCATTCCGCAAAAAAAGAGCCTTGGCTTTCTTCAGCCAAGGCTCTTTTGCGTTCATACCTCGAGATGCTGCACGTTAAACAGTCTGGCGTAGCTGCCGCCGATCGCCATCAGCTCGGCATGCGTTCCCTGTTCGGTAATCATGCCGTGTTCCATGACCACGATCTGGTCCGCGTGCGTGATCGTCGACAGGCGGTGGGCAACGATCAGCGTCGTCCGGTTCGCGGACAAGGACTGCAGCGCCTGCTGGATCAAATGCTCCGACTCCAGATCCAGCGCCGACGTCGCTTCGTCCAGCACGAGAATGTCCGGGTCTTTCAAAAACACGCGGGCGATGGCGATCCGCTGCTTTTGCCCGCCCGACAGCTTGACGCCCCGTTCCCCGACTTCCGTATCGTAGCCGTCCGGCAAATCCATGATGAAATCATGGGCGTTGGCGCGGATGGCCGCTTCTTTGACTTCTTCGTCCGTAGCGTCCGGATTGCCGACAAGAATGTTGTCCTTCACCGATCCGCTGAACAAAAAGTTGTCCTGAAGCACCATGCCGACCGAACCGCGGACGCTTTCCATCGTCAGTTTTCGTACGTCCTGCCCGTTGATGGACACGCTGCCCTTCTGAATGTCGTAAAATCGCGGGATCAGCGAAATAAGGCTCGATTTTCCCCCGCCGCTCATGCCGACGAAGGCGACGGTTTGGCCGTGGCGAATCTCCAGGTTGACGTCTTTGAGCACCCAATCGCCCTGGTCGTTATATTTGAACCATACCCCGTCAAACGTAATCGAACGCGCCGGGGCGTCCAGTTTTTTCGCATCCTCGGCATCGACGATGTCATACGGCTCGTCCATCAGCTCCATCACCCGCTCCAGCGAAGCGGAAGCTTGGGTAAGCACGGTGGATGAGTTGATCAGCCGTTTGAGGGGCGCGTACAGCTTGTCCAGATAACCGAAAAAGGCGACGAAGGTGCCGATGGTCAAGCTATGGTGGATGACACGGTAGCCTCCGTGGCCGATGACGAGCAGCGGCGCGATGTCGGTCAACGTATTGATCACGGCAAACGTCAGCGCATTCCAGCGCGTTTGGGCCATCGCTTTATTCAAAAAGTTCCGGTTGATTTCGGTAAACTGCCGATGGTCATGGCGTTCGAGCGTAAAGCTGCGGATTACGGAGATTCCCTGAATCCGTTCATGCAAATAGGCCTGTATGCCGGCCAGCGCCTGCGAGCGGTCTTTGGTCAGCTTTTTGAGCCGCTTGTATAAAATGTTGACCGCGATGCCGTACAGCGGCAAGATCGCAATCGCCACCAGCGTAAGCACCGGATTCAGATAGAACATCGCCCCAAGCACGAACAGCAGCGTGAACATGTCCAGCCAAATATTCATCATGCCGACTTCCACGATGTTTTTCGTTTGTTCGACGTCGTTAATGAACCTGGAAATCGCTTCGCCGACCTTCGTGTTTTGGTAATAGCGCAAGGAAAGCCGCTGAAGATGGGCATACAGCTTGTTCCGCATGTCGAACAATACCCTGCTTGTGATGAACTGGGCAAAATACTGCCGCAAATATTCGACGGGTCCGCGCACGATGATAAACAATACCAGAGCGCCGCCCAAAATCAGAAACAGCTGCGTGACCTGCTCCTCCAGCGTCTTTTGGGGATTGAGCAGCAAATCGTCCACGACGTATTTCAAAATCATCGGCAGCGTAAGCGGGATCCCGAATTTGACCATCCCGATGATCAACGTTAAAATAATCCATTTCGTATAAGGTTTGACGAATCGATAATAAGATCTCCAATGATTCAAATGAATGTACACTCCCCTTTCCAGGCTTGTATGATAGGTTTTTGCGCGGATTCCCTGGGCTGACCGGAAGAGGCGGGCCGTTCACCGGTTGACATTTCCCCTTTACAATGATTATATATCCTTAAGTTGCAAGAAACGTTTTCTTGCGCCCAAATCTATCGAAACCATAGCCCTTGCCGCTGCGGCAGGACCTTCAGGAGGACCCAAATGTCAAGACAATTCGTTACGGAAGCTGTCATGCTGGCGATTTACGGAGAACTGCTGCTGACTCCCGTGCCGGTTGAATATATGGTACCGTATACCAGTTTGCTCGAGCTGTACGAATTCATTTCCAGCGACGAGCCGCTCATGAGCAACAGCGACGACGACAAACACGTGAAAGAAAAAATCAGGGAACTCGTCGATTATCTCGAAGAGCCGTTAAACAAGAAAAAGATCCAAAAAGGGCTCAACGTGCCTTGGGCAAAAAGCTCTTCCATCCTGATCGGCGAAACGGCGCGGATCACCGTGGTCAACGCCATGGATACCGCTCCGTACGGGGAATTTTTTGATCCGGTCGAAACGGAGCTGCTGCTCGTTTCCCAGCGGGAGCAGGTGCCGCTGCTGACGGATCAGCCCGAGCTGATTCACCGCATCATCGACGCCGCGGTACCGGTCACGGTATACGACATCGACGATTTCCAGTTCGCGGTGGAATCCGATCCGTTTTCGCACCATATTTGATCCCCGGCGCCCTTTCGGGCGCGGTCAGCAAGAAACTCCTTTCCGGCCGGAAAGGAGTTTTTTCATGCGCGGCATTCGTTATCCGCGGCAGTGCTCGAGGAGAGTTAAGGTAAGCGCATCGAGGGCGGGCAGCGGCTCTCCGAAAAAACGGAGCGCCTTGTTCACCTCGGCTCTGAAATCAAGCTCGCTCTGAAGCCCGTCGGCTTCGTACAGCGCAATGACCAAAAATTCCTCATCCCCGTTTTTGGCGACCTTTTTGAATTCCGGGCCGGAAAACATTTGCACCAGCCTGACCTCTTTGGCCGTCAGGGACGTCTCCTCCCACAGCTCCCGGCGGGCCGCATCCTCCAGCGATTCTCCAGGTGTCATGGACCCGAGGGGAAGCCCCCATTCCTCAGCCCCCGCCCGCTGCTGCAGCAGCATTTCCCCGGCATTGTTTCTGACGAGGATCGCTACCTGCACGGTAATTTTGGACGCTTTTTTAATGTATTGGCGGAAATCACGGTCCAAATGAGACAAGCTTCTCCCTCCTTCCGCAAATCCCAATTTGCTTATTACCCGGCGCTTGAAGGCGTACGATCTTGATTCGCTTCGTAAACATAATCGATGTCATCCAGGGATTCCAAGTACCGGACGACCAGATCATAACCTTCCAAATACCAACCGTCCTGCTCTTCTATAAAAAAGGTGATCCCTTCGACCTCTTGCTTGAGCAGCGGACGCTCGGGCCCTTCGACCGAGATGCCCAGCGAAAAGCCGGGATGAAGGCCCCCTCCAGAGCTATAGCGGGGAAAGAAGCGAAGCGCGCTGCCGGGCTGCAGCTCCAGTTCCTTGATGTACCATTTTGCCGCGTCGTTGCTGATTCGAAGTTCCATCTGCTTCATTCCCTTCGTTGTTGTGGCTAGGCAACGTCATTGCCTATCTCCAATATATCATAACTTGAATATGACGACTTAGGAAAATATAAATTGACAGACGTTCGAGGAGGGTGATAAAATTCTCAGCATACGAGGTCTGAAATTCAATTTATTACCAGAAGGTATGACGGGTATCCGGGCTTCCCGCCCCATGCGCCGTCAAATCCTGACCGAAGAAAGGGTGGGCGAACGTGTTCAATTTCATCGATCATCAACGGAATCAACCGACAATTGAATACCGTCGCAGCCCAGCTGGTGGAACTGATTGTTGAAATTTGGAAACAGGTTTCAAGGAGCCAACGAATATTAGCCACTCCTCATGCTCGGCTTGCGTCTACCGTCAACCGTACGCATGATAGATGTTTGGATCGCAAAGGCATATCGTCCGTTTACGGGCAGTATGCCTTTTTTTTAATGTCCTTGTTCTCCGGCAGTTGACTTACCGGCACAAAGAGAAACGTACGAAGGGAAGTGAAAGATTTTGTTCTCTGTATTAAAGAAACTGGGCTGGTTTTTCCGCCAAGAAAAAAAACGCTATTTAATCGGCCTGTTCATGCTGATCATTTGCGGCATCGGCGAGCTGTTTCCGCCCCGGCTGCTGGGAAGCGCCATCGATGAAATCGTGCGCGGCTCCATCACCTGGGCATCGCTCACGAAATACATCGCGCTGATCATCGTGACCCTGATCCTGATCTACATCTTCACGTACATATGGATGCACAAGCTGTTTGGGGGCGCCAATCTGGTGGAGCGCATCCTGCGCTCCCGTTACATGAACCAGCTGCTGCGCATGACGCCGCCGTTTTTCGAACGGAACCGTACCGGCGACCTGATGGCCCGGGCGACCAACGACCTGCGCGCCGTCGCCAATACGGCCGGGTTCGGCATGCTCGTCATGACCGACTCGACGGCGTATCTGGCCGTGATCCTGTTTGCCATGGGCTTCCTGATCAGCTGGAAGCTGACGCTCGCAGCCATCCTGCCGCTGCCGTTCATTGCGATTGCGATGAAAATATACGGCAAAGTCATTCATGAACGTTACACGGAAGCCCAAGACGCCTTCGGCGACATGAACGACCAGGTGCTGGAGTCGGTGGCCGGCGTGCGCGTCATCCGTGCTTACGTCCAGGAAAGATCGGACGAACGCCGTTTCCAGGCGATCGCCGATGACGTCTACCGCAAAAATATGCGCGTCGCCAAGCTGGACGCCTTGTTCGAGCCTACCATCCGGCTGTGCGTCGGGCTCAGCTACGTGATCGGGCTTGCTTTCGGCATTTATCTCGTATTCAAAAACCAGATCACCCTAGGCGACCTCGTATCGTTTAATATGTACCTCGGGATGATGATTTGGCCGATGTTCGCCATCGGCGAATTGATTAACATCATGCAGCGGGGAAGCGCGTCGCTGGACCGCGTCGACGAAACGCTGTCGGTCGTTCCCGACGTGCAGGACGTCCCTCAACCGGTTCGCGTCGATTCGCCGGACACCATTGCGTTCAAGGACGTGACGTTCCGTTATCCCACCTCGACGGTGGATAATCTGAAGCATATCAACCTTTCGATCCGGCGCGGGCAAACGCTCGGCGTCGTCGGGCGGACGGGAAGCGGCAAATCGACGCTGCTGAAGCAGCTCTTGCACGAGTATCCGACCGGAACCGGCGAAATCCTGATCTCGGATACGCCGATCGAGCAAATCGCCAAAGACCAGCTTCACGGCTGGATCGGCTATGTGCCGCAGGAGCAGATCCTGTTCTCCAAATCGGTCCGCGAAAACATCCAATTCGGCAAACATCAGGCGGATGACGGCACCATCATGAACGCCATCGCCACGGCCGCATTCGATAAGGACCTGCACACGCTCTCCGACGGTCTCGACACCCTAGTCGGCGAAAAAGGCGTCTCGCTTTCGGGAGGACAAAAACAGCGCGTTTCTTTGGCCCGGGCTTTTATCTCCGACCCGGAAATCCTGATTCTGGACGACGCCCTCTCCGCCGTCGACGCCCGCACGGAAGCGCGCATCGTGGATAACATCCGCGAACATCGCGCCGGAAAAACCACGCTGATTTCGACCCACCGCCTTTCCGCAATCGAACATGCGGATTGGATCATCGTGCTGGACGAAGGACTCATCATCGAAGAAGGAACCCATGCCGAGCTGCTGGAACGCGGCGGGTGGTACCGCGAGCAGTTCGAACGGCAGCAGGTCGAAAACAATCTGACGAACGAGGAGGAAGCATCATATGACTCCTAATCCCGGGACCGGAAGGCGTTTGTTCCAATACGCGCTGACCGCCAAAGGCATTTTCATCGCCGCTTTTATCGCCCTTGCCATCGGCGTCGGGGCAGAACTGGCCGGACCCTTCATCGCCAAAAGCATGATCGACGATCATATGCTGGGCATCGAACGGCCTTATTACGAAACGGCGTCGGCCGAGCAAGCGGCCGAATATAAAGGGCATTATTACAAGCGGGGCGATCGCTTCGAGCCGGGCGAAACGAAGGGCGCCGAGGTGCGCCTGCTGCAGTCCGGCCGCAGCTTTTATTTCATCAACCAGCCCGTGGCTTCCCCGGAAGGCGAACGAACCTTTGCGGACGGCCTGATGACCATCCAATACGGCGACAAGGTAGCGCAATATCCGGCGGAAAAGCTGTCGGCCGCCGAGCTGTATTCCTTTTACAAGCCTGAAATCCCCGGAATATTGAAGCTGGTGGGCTTGTACTGCGTCTTTTTGGTCATCAGCATCTTTACGGAATTCGGCAAAACGTACTGGCTGCAAGCATCCGCCAACAAGGTCATTCAAAAGCTCAGGAACGACGTTTATGCCCATATGCAGCGTTTGCCGGTCTATTTTTTCGATACGCTGCCTGCCGGCAAAGTCGTCTCCCGGATCACGAACGATACCGAAGCGGTAAAGGATCTGTTCGTGGCCGTGCTCGCCAATTTCAGCTCCGGCGTCATTTATATTACGGGCGTTTACATCGCGCTTTTCCTGCTGGACGTGCGGCTTGGTCTCGTCTGCCTATTCATCATCCCGCTCCTGATCGCCTGGATCGTGCTGTACCGGAAGCTTGCGACCAAATACAATACGATCATCCGGTCTCGCCTGAGCGAAATCAACGCCATCATTAACGAATCGATCCAAGGGATGTCCATTATCCGCGTCTTCCGCAGACACAAGCAAACCCGCGAGGAATTCGAAGCGTTAAACGACGATTACATGAAACACCAGAACAAAATGCTGAACCTGAACGCTTTTACGTCGCATAACCTGGTTAACGTGCTCCGCAGCTTTTCGTTTGCGGTCATCCTCGCCTACTTCGGATTCGGTGCGCTGTCGGGCGGAACGGCCGTATCGCTTGGCGTGCTCTACGCCTTCGTCGACGTGCTCGGCCGCTTGTTCCAGCCGATTACCGGCATGGTGAACCAGCTCGCGGCGTTGGATTCCTCCATGGTATCCGCCGGCCGGGTCTTCACGCTGATGGATGAGCCGGGCGAGGACGTAACCGACGGCACAATGCCGCGTTACAAAGGCGACGTGGAGTTCAAAAACGTATCGTTTGCCTATAAAAAAGAAAACTACGTGCTGAAAAACATCAGCTTCGAAGCGAAGCAAGGCCAGACGGTTGCGCTCGTGGGCCATACCGGCTCCGGCAAAAGCTCGATCATCAACCTCCTGTTCCGTTTTTACGACCCGCAAAAAGGGACGATTACGATCGACGGCCAGGACGTCAAGGAGTTGCCGAAGCAGTGGATCCGGCATCATATGGGGATCGTGCTCCAAGATCCGTATCTGTTCACGGGTACCATCGCTTCGAACGTCAGCCTCGGCGACGAGAAAATATCGCGCGAGCAAATCGAAAAAGCGCTGCGCGACGTCGGCGCCGAACGGATCCTTGCCCATTTGCCGCAAGGCTTCGACGAGCCGGTGATCGAAAAAGGCAGCACGTTGTCCGCGGGGCAGCGGCAGTTGATCTCTTTTGCGCGCGCGCTTGCCTACGACCCGGCGATCCTTATTCTGGACGAAGCGACGGCCAACATCGATACCGAAACCGAAAGCCTGATCCAATCCGCGCTGGAGGTGCTGAAAAAAGGCCGGACGACGTTCATCATCGCGCACCGCCTGTCAACCATCCGCAGCGCCGATCAGATCCTCGTGCTGCACCGCGGGGAAATCGTCGAACGCGGCACGCATGACGAGCTGATGCTGCTTGGCGGCCGGTATTATCAAATGTATCAGCTGCAGCAGGGCGCTTCGGGAGGCGCCGTCGAGGCACAGCCCGCAACCATTTCTCCGGCTTAACGGATGGAAGCCCGTTAGTTCTTCCCCGACCATCGTTCTGCTTAAAATGTGACTCTATCATACGGCAGCCCGTTCTTTTTGAACGGGCTGCCGTTTTATTGATGGATTGCCATTCGGCTGTTAATAGGTCACTTCCACGATGCCGCAAATGGATTGGGGATGATGTACCTGCTCGATCATGCACGATGCCAAATCTCCACGCGTAAGTCCTTGGAGTCCCTTTGGCTTTTTCATGGGTTCGTTTATGGCCACTCTGTAATGTCCCTTCGGGGGACCATCTACTAATCTTGGCGGTCGAATAATGGTCCAATCCAGCCCTGAGTTTTTGATCTCGTGCTCCATACGAGCCATGTCCTCATACAGATTTTTAAACAAACGCATCACGATTTGTTCCGTAATGATGCGGGATAACAACGGCGTTTCCGGAGGAAGGGCGAGCGTAGACGCCGACAAACAAACGATCCGCTTTGTTCCAGCATGGCGCATCGCGTTCATCATATTACGGGTTCCTTCGGAATACACGTTGGTCGGTTTGCGGTGATTTACCCCCAGCGCGGATAGAACAACGTCCGCTCCTTCCATCGGTTTCAGCAAAGACGACGGATTCAAAACATCTCCTTGAACGATATGCAGCTTTTTGCCGTTCTCCGTAAACCGGGATGGCTCCCGCACAACCGCCGTCACTTGATAATCCAGATCCAGCAGCCGCTTGACGACGTGCAATCCCGTACCGCCTGTTGCGCCAAAGACGATCGCTTTCATCATCGTTTCCCTCCATATTTTCTTATCATGATTCCCAGCCGTGGCAAACGAGCTTTCGGTCTTCTTGATGAACGACGGCCGGTCATCATCCATGAATGGATGGTTCGCTTGCCCCGCTTCATGACAACACCCCGTACAACCGCCGATACGCCGTCGGGGTCATGCCCTCATGCTCCATAAACCGTTTGTTGAAGTAACTGACGCTCGGATACCCGGCATCTTTGGCGATTTGCCCGATCGTCGTCTCCTTCCTCTCCAGCAGCCACTGTTTGGCCATCTGCAGCCGGCATCTCGTCACGAATTCCATCGGAGTCATTTCCGTGACGCTGCGGAACAGCTTGCAGAAATAATAGCTGCTGACGCCAAGCCTTCCCGCCCATTCCTCCAGGATAAACGGCTGCGCGGCCTCCTGCTGCATGACGGGCAGCAATTCCAGGATCCGGTTGCCCGACGTTTTCGAATTGCCCCGGGTTAATGCGGCCGCATGCGCGATAAATTCGGCCAGCAGCGCATACGTCAGCGTGGATAGATGGGAAGAATGCAGCATCCGGTAGGTTTCGGCTTCATGAAGCAGCGCCTCGTGGGCCTGCTCGAACGCTTGCCGGTTGCGGACGGTCCACAGCGGACTCTCATGAAAACCTCTGCCGATCAAATATTCCTGGAGTCCCGTCCCGTAAAAATGGATCCAGCGCACGTCCCACGGCTCCTCCTTGCTGCTGTAATACCGCTGGCGCTGCATCGGGAAATAGAGCACGGCCTCCCCCGGCCCCAGCTCGTGGGTCTCCCCGTCGATCTCAACGTACCCTTTGCCTGCGGCGACGTAATGGATATTAAAATTGTTTAACGCCCCCGCCTCCCGAAAAACGCTGTGTTCCGGTTCTTGCCGGTAATGGCCCACCGATTCCGGAAAGCAAAAAAACGGCATGTCGGGCAGCGTCAGCAGGTGAATTTGCCTTTGCACGGCCTCATCTCCATAAATGACAATATATTTATAATCGATTGCAAAATCGTATTATATTAATTTTAAATTCGCTATTTTATAATGGCAATATCATATTATAAAGCCTTCAAACGCAAATCATGTAAACCGCTTTCATCGTCGTTTGCGGGGCTTTCCGAACCATAAAGGAGTTGATGATCCCGATGAGTCCGAAAACATTAAAATGGGGGATTCTCGGCTGTGCCGGCATTGCCAAACGTTCCGTCATCCCGGGCGTACAAGAGTCCGAACTGAACGAGGTGCATGCCATCGCAAGCCGCGATCTCGATAAAGCCAAACAAACGGCGGAACAACTGAATATCCCGGTGGCCTACGGCAGTTATGAGGAGCTGCTCGAAGACCCCTCCATCGATGTCGTTTACATACCGCTGCCTAATCATCTTCATAAAGAATGGACGATCCGCGCAGCCGAAGCCGGCAAACACATTTTATGCGAAAAACCGCTGGCCCTGACCGAAGCCGAAGCCGTGGAAATGGCGGAAGCCGCGGCAGCCGCCGGCGTATACTTGTCGGAAGCGTTTATGTACCGTTACCATCCCCGCTACGATATGATCCGGGATTTGATCTCTTCCGGGGCGATCGGCGACATCCGCGGAATCCGCGGCGCGTTTACGTTCAATAACGCGGGCGACAAGGGCAACGTCCGTTACAAAAAGGAATGGGGCGGCGGGTCGATTTACGACGTCGGCTGCTATCCGATCCATGCCGCCCGGATGCTCCTCGGCAAAGAACCGGTCGCGGCAACGGTAAACGCTTTTTTCTCCGCGGAGCATGATGACGTCGACATGATGGCTTCGGGGCTTCTGGAGTTCGAAGGATCGGTAGCCCTGACGTTTGATTGCGGCATGTGGGCCGCTTTCCGGAATCCGCTCGAGATTTTGGGAACCGAAGGCATCATCGAGCTCCCTTCCGCTTTCGTCGGAAGCGACAACTTTTTCTTGACGGCGCTCGGGGAGCGCAAAGAAATCGAAGTGCCGAAGGTGAACGCCTATGCGCTGCAGGCCGACCACTTGGCAACTGCCATCATTCACCGGCGCCCCCTTCGCTTCGAACCGGAAGATGCCATCCGGAATATGCGGGTTATCGATGCCTGCCTGCGGTCGGCAAGGGAGCATGTCCGGGTCGAACTGTGATTGCCGGCCACGTTTATTAGGTAGATCAACTGCTGCGACGAGAATTCGTTGTCTTGGATATTTCCGTCTAGGGATATAAGGGTGAATTCATCATACAATCCTTCAGGGAGGTAACTTGCCATGGAATACATTTCGGTTCAAGGCTTGGATAAAAAGGTTTCGCGGCTAATGAAAGGTTCGGACTACTTTTATCACGAAAATTATGAAAAGGCGGCGGCCAACATGGACGCCTTCTTCGCCGCCGGAGGCAATTCCGTCGATTCGGCGCATATTTATTGCGGCGGACAAAGCGAAGAAGTGATCGGGCGGTATTTGAAGGAAAGAAACAACCGGGACGAGTGGGTCATTTTGACGAAAGGCGCGCATCACGACCAGCACGGACCCCGCGTCAGCCGGGAGGCGATCAAACATGACATCACCGCCAGCTTGTCGCGCCTGCAAACCGACTATATCGACATGTATGCCCTGCACCGGGACGATCCGAACGTGCCTGCGGGCGAAGTCATCGAAATCTTGAACGAATACGTCAAAAACGGGACCGTACGCGCCATCGGCGTGTCCAACTGGACATGGGAGCGGATCCGCGACGCCAACGCTTATGCGGCGGAAAAGGGTTTGACCGGCTTCTCCTTCAGCAGCCCGAACCTAAGCCTCGCGAAAGCGAACGAACCGTTTTGGCCCGGCTGCGTATCGGCGGACGAAGAAACCTGCCAATGGCATGAAGCGGAACAGTTTCCTTTGTTCTCCTGGTCTTCCCAGGCCAGAGGTTTCTTTACGGGAAGGTTTACGCCCGAAAACCGCGATAACGCCGACCTGGTCCGGGTCTTTTACAGCGATGCCAACTGGGAGCGGCTGGAGCGCGCCAAACGGCTTGCCGCGGAGAAAAACGCCACTCCGATCCAGATCGCGCTTGCGTACGTGCTGAACCAGCCTTTCCCGACCTGCGCGCTGATCGGCGCCCAATCCGAAGAAGAGCTGCGGTCCTGCGACGAAGGTTCCCGCATCAAGCTGACGCGCGAGGAACTCGCCTGGCTCGATCTTTCTTCGGACGAGAGGGGATAATCCCGCGCTCCGGAGCTTGGCAGCAAGCAAGCTGGGTCGTTCGTGATCAAGCGGCCGCGGTAGCCGCGATCCCGCTTTCACGCCGCCCGGATTAACCTGCCCTTGCGCCACGCCAAAAAGCCCCCGCCTGCCGAAATATTTTCGGCTAACGCGAGGGCTTCCTTTATCCCGTCCATTTCGAATCCAGCGTTTCCTTCCCCTGGTAGGCCGTGCGCTCCAGCGGAATGCGAATATGGACGGTCGTGCCGATGCCCGGGGTGCTGTACAGCTGTACGCCGTAATCTTTGCCGAAATACAGCTTGATCCGTTCGTTTACGTTGCGGATTCCGTATCCTCTTCCCCTGCCGTGGCTTCCCGGCGTACCGGGTGCGTTCATCCCGGAGACGACCTGCTTCAGCATCTCCCTGGGCATGCCGCTGCCGTCATCCACGATTTCGAATACAATCGAATTCGTCTCTTCCTCCATCCGCCCGCTCACGCGGATATAAATATGGTCTCCGCGCCAGGCGTGCTGCAGCGCGTTTTCCAAAAACGGCTGCAGGATCAGCTTGACCGTCATATAATTGACGATTCTAGGCTCGATGTCAAACTCCACTTCCATGCGTTCCCCGTATTTTACCTGTTGAATGTCCAAATACGCCTGCGTTTGTTCCAGCTCTTTATGGATGGCTATGATCGTCTGCCCGTCGTTTAACGACAGCCGGTAAAATTTCGCCAGGTTCATCACCATCTGATGCTGCTTGTCCACCTGGCCGAATTTGGCCAGTCGGCTGATCGAAGACAGCGTATTGTACAAAAAATGCGGATTGATTTGAGCCTGCAGCGTCTCAAGCTCCGCCTGCTTTTTTTTCAGGTTGGTCAGGTAGACCTCCTGAATCAGCCGTTCCGTCTGCTCTCCCAGCTTGTTCAGCGAGGAGGCGATCATCGTAAATTCGTCGTTGCCCTTATAATGAAATCGCTTATGAAAATCTCCCTGCTGGAACAGGTTCAAAATCGACACGACTTTAGACACCCGTTTGGAGAAAAAGCGGGAGACGCCCAGAGCGAAAAGGAGCACTACGACGAAACTTGCCAAACAGATGACGATCGTCAGCAAATTGATTTTCCGGGTTTCCTGCTGAATGATCGTATCGGGGACTAGCGCCGTCATTTTCCAGTTCAGCTTGGGCAGGCTTTCGCTGAGCACCGTAAACCTGGATACGTCCATCAACTCGTAATCGGAATGCATGTCCGGGACGTTTTCGCCCGAACCGTAAATGATGCGGTTGTTTTCGTCGAGAATAAGCAGCATGCTGCCGCTTCCGAATTTGTTGATGTCCACGCTCTGGAAAATTTCCGACAAATACACGCTGATCCGCATGAAACCGATCGTCTCCAGATCCAGCGGATTGCGCGTATCCACGAGCCGCCGCAGCAGGCTGATCCGGCCGAACCTGCCGTCGTCTTCGACCTGCTGCCATACGACCGTTTTGCCGTAATCCTCCTTCGGAAACCCCGTATACCAAGGTTTGTCCATGATCCGGCGCAGATGAAACAGTTCCCAATGTTTCCCTTTGGCGAGCGGATCGGCGGCGGGCGGGTCGTTGTTGTAGATTTCCGGCAGCGTTTCGTTTTTCAAATAGACGCTCAGCCAGATTTTGCGGTTGGTCGAATCCACGGTCTGGCGGAACTTCGGAATCAGCAGTTTGGTCGTCGTTTGGTAGCTGACCCATCCTTCCTCGTACCTCATAATCTCCAGCGGCATGCTTTCGTCGAAATACAGCGTATCGGACAACCGCTGGGTATCCTCCAGCTTGTAATTGATGTTGTCGCGGATCTGCGCCATCGTGCCGGTTAAGTTGGTGTTCATCTGTTTGCCGTAAAGGTCGACCAGGATGGTATTGGCAATATACCCGAAAATAAAGATCGGGACGATGATCAGAATCATATAAGAGAAAAACAGCTTCATGCCGAAGGGCATAAACATGCGTCGCTTGGAATCCAACCGGTTCTCGTTTTTCATACGTTACATCTTTCTCCTGAACTCGCCCGGCGTCATGCCGAACACTTCTTTAAACTGGCGGCTGAAATACGGCATATACCGGTACCCGACCTTGTCGGCGACCTCATAAATTTTAATCCGCGGATCCTTGAGCAGCTCTCCCGCCTTCTCCATTCGCATCGTAATCACGTATTCGCTGAAATTCGTCCCCGTAACCTCTTTGAACAGCGAACCCAGATAATTCGGCGAAAAAGACAAATAGTCGGCCACTTCTTTGAGCGTGACGTTATCATGCAGCTGCTCCCGGACGTAACGGATCATCTCTTCGACCAGCTTGGCGCTTTTTTTCTGCCTTTTGTTCTGGATGATTTCGGCGGCGCTGAACAGCCGGTACCTTAACCAGGATCGGATATCGTGAAGCGTTTCGTATTTCAGCATCATATCGGGACTGGGCAGCCCGTCGTGCTGTAGGGTCTGAAACATGTTGTCGCTGAGCGATTTGAGCTGGCTTTCCAGTCTCAGCCAAATGTTCATCACGAAATACTGGATTTGGACTTTGGAGCGCATCCCGGCCGCCGCAGCAAACAAACCGTCCACTTCATCGCTGATCTTCACCAGGTCGTAATGCAGCACGGCGTTTAAAAGCGGTTCGAGCGGCAGGTCCGCAGCCTGGATCTCCCCGCCCCTTTCGCCTTCCAGTTTTTCATGCGGAATCACTTTTCCTTTGCCGACGATCAGCTTGTAATCCAGCGCGGTGAGCGCCTCTCCGTAAGAAGCCCTAAGCCCTGGAAGACCATCCGCCCGGTTCCCTAATCCGATGGTCACGGAATAAGGTTGAAGCGCATGAAGCTGCCGAATGACCTGCTCCAGATCCGGTTCTTGCGCTCCGCATTCGGCCAGCAGAAAAATCCGCTGCTTGGAGGTACGCCCGATATGGCGGATGCCTGCGGCTTCAAAAATCGGCAGCGCCGATTCGTAAAATCGGTTGAACCATTCCTGCTTCACATGCTCCGGCAGCGCTTCCAGCTTCCAGCCCAAATCGTCGATTTCAAGCGCGGCGGCCCGGGCGGGCCAGCTTGCGTGTTTGAGGCCGTAATGCTCAAGCAGGATCGTTTCCGCCTCTTCCGTGAAGCTCCCCTCGAGAAGCTGCAGGAGATATTCGTTTTTGGCGGTTTGCCGGTAAGCCTGCTCCGTTTTTTCCCGCTGTCTTTCCGCGTCAAGCTCCAGCACGATTTTTTTTAAGGCTTCGGTCAACTCCATGTCGTCCATCGGTTTCAGGACATAGTTATAGGCATGGAGCGAAATCGCCTGCTTGACGTAGTTAAAATCCTGGTATCCGCTTACAAAAATGACTTTGATGCGGCCGTATAGCTCGTTTGCTTTTCTGACAAGGTCCAGGCCCGACATGCCCGGCATATGTACGTCCGTGACAAGGACATCGATGCTTTCGCTTACCATGACGCTCAAGGCTTCAAAGCCGTTATGCACGGCATCCACGACTTCCAGGCCAAGCTCAGTCCAAGGTATGAAGGTCCTCATCCCTTCCAAATCGAGGATTTCATCATCGACGATTAAAGCTTTATACATGAAATCATCTCCTGACCGAATAGTTCACAGCCGAACGCTGTACATGGAATTCGCCGCATAAACGCATGAGCCGCCCCGAGGGACGGCCTAGCGCGCACGATAGCTAATCGATAGTTCAGTATCGTTATATATGACAATTATACCATTTTTTTGCGGTTAACCGCCGATTTTTTTCAGGTTCTCCTGCCATTTTTGCGTTTTGAAGGCGAGCAGCTTGTCGTAACCGACGGCCATCGCATCTTTTTCGGCTTTGTCCAAAATGGCCAAAACCTCTTCGTCGCTTTGGGCGTACAGCGCCTTCGCTCTCGATTCGGAGAAGATTTCGTCCACGCTTTGTTGGATGATGCCTTCTTCCGTGTCCGGCATCGGGTTCAAATTGACGAATGCGGTGGCGTTATATTGCGTTTTCCACGTGATGGACGACTGGTAGCGGCTCTCCCAGTTTTGCTTTTCAGGCGGCAGCGTTTTTTCGAACTTCATCTTGGATTTGTCGATATACACCGTGTTGCCGTTCCACTGCAGGTTGACGGTAGCGTCCATGATCTTGCTGCGTCTTTCCACGTCGTTGATGTACGTGTCGGTAAAGATCGGATATCCTTCTTCATCGGTTCCTTTCCACAGGATGCCTTCCGGTCCCCACATGATGACGCGGCTTCCTTCTTCCCCTGTCAGCCAATCGAGGAACGCGAAGATTTTTTCCGGATCTTTGGCGGATTTCGTGATCAAAGCCACGTTCCAGCCGAGCTGGTTATAACTTCCCGTCCAAATTTTGTTTTTGTCGAGCCCTTCCTTATGCACCGGCCAAATCATCTCGTATCCGGCGGTCGGATCTTTTTTCTTCAGCTCCACGTCGCCTTTGCTGCCGTATTCCGTCGGGCTTGCGCCTGCGGCGATCGCAAAACGCCCCGTGTACGCTTTTTCGAGCACCTGGTCTTTCGTTTGCGTCAGCGCGTCCTGGGCCATCAGCTTCTCGCGGAACAACTTCGAGGCGAACTGCATCGACTCGCGGTACGTCGGATCCTGGAAGATGGAGGTCAGCTTGTCGCCGTTTGGAACGGCTCTTTCCCGCAGGAACACCGGAGGATGGTCTTCGGCGAACGCGCTGTACAGAATGTCCAGGCCTTGTCCGTCTTTTGCGAGATCCGGCTCGAACGGAACGACGTTCGGATATTTGGCTTTGACCGCCTTCAAATAGTTGTACAGGTCGTCGGTCGTTTCGAGTTTTGGCGAACCGAGGTCTTTGTAAATTTTGCTGTTCATCAAATATCCCGCGTTGCCTGCCGGCTGGGAAGTATACCAGTTCGGGAACTGGTACAGCTTGCCGTCGCTCGAGCGAAGCATGTTGAGCGTGGAATCGCCGGCCCATTTTTTCAGGTTCGGGTACTTGTCGAGATATTCGTCGTAGGATACGAGCATTCCTGCCGCCCGCAGACGTTCCACGTCGGTGCCGCGGTCCGTCCAAATGACGTCCGGAAGCTCCTTGGAGGCGATCATCGTGTTCAGCTTCTGGGCCGCGTTGCCGCCGGAGTTGATGGCCGTGACCGTTACTTTTTTGTTGTCCTGAATCCATTTGCTGGCTTCGTCCGCGCCCCATGACGGCATCGTGTACCAGTCGTAGTGGCCGTAGAAGCTGAATTCGAGAGGTTCGCTGCCGAGCTCGAATTTGCCCGTGCCCGCGCTTTCTTTGTTGTCCGTTTTCTCTTCGGCTTTCGTATTGTTGTTGCCGGTTCCTTCCGCCGTCTTGCCGTCGTTGCCGCTGCCGCATCCCGCAAGGGCCGTGGCCGCGGTGCATAAAAAGACAAGCGTCACGATCAGCGATCTTCTAAAGCTTTTCATACGATATAACCCCTTTTCCAAAGATCGATTTATGTCAGGATTTAGGCTGAAACCCTGATGGTTAAAGCGCAAGCTCTGAACCCTATTCTTTTAGCGATCCTACCAGCACGCCTTTGACGAAATACTTCTGGACGAACGGGTAGACCGCGATAATCGGCAGCGTCGCCACCATCATCGTCGCCATCGACAGCGATTTGGTCGTCACGCTTTTCATGGCCGACATGCGGCTTTGCGCCGCGGAATCCAGTTTGGACATCTGCTCGGTCATGATGTTGGTGCTCAGAATCTGCTGCAGCATGGACTGGATCGGCAGCAGCTTTTCTTTCGTGATATAAATGCTCGGCAGGAACCACTCGTTCCAATGCGCCACCGCCGTAAAAAGCCCCAGCGTCGCGATGACCGGACCGGAAAGCGGCAGCACGATGCGGAAGAACGTGGACCAGTTGCCGCAGCCGTCGATTTTCGCCGATTCCTGCAGCCCGTCCGGAAGCCCCATAAAAAAGGTGCGAAAGATGATCATGTTCCACACGCTGATCAGGCCCGGGATGATGAACACCCAGAATGAATCCATCAAGCCGAGGCCGCGGACCACGAGGAACGTCGGGATCAGCCCGCCGCCGAAATACATCGTGACGATGCACATCAGCATGTAAAATTTGCGGCCGATCAGCTCCTTTTTGGTCATGCCGTAAGCAAATATCGCGGTGCACAGGACGGAAAGGATGGTGCCTACCACCGTTCTCATCACGCTGATCATAAAAGCGTTCAAGATCCGGTCATCCCGGAACACGACGTAATAATTTTCGAGGGACCATTTGCGCGGCCAAAACGTCACGCCGCCAAGGGCGGTATCCATGCCGTCGTTCAGCGAAATCACAAGCCCGTTCCAGAACGGATAAAAGGTGCTGAAGCCGAGCAGCGTGAGGAATCCGTAGACGAACATGCTGAAGATCCTGTCCCCGATGCTTTTTTTGTACATTCGATTGCAGCCTCCCTGTCTTCTCCCAAGTCTTTCAAGCGATGCCTCTTACCACAGGCTGTTGCCGGATCGGCGCGCGAAGCTGTTGGCGAACGCCAGCAGGCCGACGCTGATGACGGCTTTGAACAGGCCGACCGCGGTCGCGTAGGAGAAGCGTTGGTTCGTAATGCCCACCCTGTAGACGTAAGTGTCGATGACGTTGGCCACGTCCCGCAGCACCGGATTCGATCCGAGCAGGAGAATGTCTTCAAAACCTGCGCTGAGCAGATTGCCGATCGCCAAAATCATGAAGATGGAAATGACGGGCATGATCGAAGGGAGGGTAATCATGAACAATTGTTTGATCCGTCCCGCTCCGTCCATGGCAGCCGCCTCGTACAAACTCGGATTGATGCCCGCGATGGCCGCCAAATATACGATGGATCCGAATCCGATTTCCTTCCACACGTTGGTCGTGACAAGGATGCTCCAGAAGTATTCGGCTTTGCCGAGGAATCCGATGGGCTCCTTGATCAAATGCAGCTTTTGCAGCAAAATGTTCAAGCTGCCGTTATCCGTCGACAGGATCGACATGGCGAACCCGGCCACGATGACCCAGGACAAAAAATGCGGCAGATAGCTGACGGTTTGCACGACCCGTTTAAAGGCCATGTGCCGGACTTCGTTCAGCAAAAGCGCCAGAAATATCGGCGCCGGAAACCCGATGCAAAATTTCAGCAGGCTGATGATGATCGTGTTGCGGATGATCGGCCAAAACTCGGGGGAGTGAAAAAACATGTTAAAATGCTTGAACCCTACCCATGGACTTGCCCAAAAGCCGTCGAAAATGCTGTAATCCTGAAATGCCATCAATACCCCGTACATCGGTATGTAAGAAAAAATGAAAATCAATACGAGCGCCGGCACGACCATCAGCTGGATATCCCACTGCTTGGCCAACCGGTAAGCGACTCCCCGCCTTTTCTTGACGTGTTTCACTTTGTTTACGCTTGCGAGCTGCGCCATACGTTTCCCCCCTCGCTGTTATTGTAATCGTTTGCATGCGGGAGAATCTATTTGCCTCGTCAACGAAATCTTATACATTTTACGGTTGCAGGGACTCCTTTTCATAGAAAGGATGAAAAATCGTTCCGGCCGAAACAAAAAAAGACCCGTTCCCCGGATCCCGGAGAAGGGTCTAACCCGATCATTTATTTTATCGTTTTGCCGGGGCCGGGAACGGAAATCGATCCCTGGTCATGCCCGGGTGTTGTTTTCACGCTGATTTCAAGGCTGCTGTCCAAATAAAACGACGCCGTGGCGGTCGAAATGACCTGCGGATACATTTTTCCAGGTTCGGGCGACGTCAAATGATAATACGCCACAGCCTTTTTCCCCGGAAGAAACTCGATACGGTCGACGACAAGCCCGTACCCCGGATTCGGCATGTCCGCTTTGGACAATACGATTTTGTTGACCTTGTCGTTCACTTTTTCGATGCGGATCGAAACGTCGGCTTCGGACGCTCCGGGATCCTGATTCTGATGGCTTTGGATGAATTTCAGCGCATTGTATATCATTTCGGCGGCCTCCATGCGCGTAATATACTGCTTCGGATGGAATCGGTCTTGGGCGTCGAGTTCGGCGATCCGGGTGAGCAGCAAAAACTGCAAAGCGCTTTTGTATTCGGAAGACATTTCCCCGTCGTCTTTAACAAACACGTACATCTCGATCGTCGAATATTCCCCCGTAGCCTTTACCGCTTGATGAAGCATGCCGGCAAACTGCTCTTTTGTCAGCTTCATGTTCCAGTCGCGGATTTGTCCGACCGATATCCCGTTGTCCGCCGCAATGCGCGCGGCTTGGGCATACCAGGCTTTGACCGGAACGTTCGCGGGCGGGGGCGGGCCGTCTACCTTCCCCTGGAGTTTCATCGCTTTGACGAGGAGCTGGATGCCTTGAGCCGCCGTTAGCGGCTCGGCCGGCGCGAACCGGTCCGCGGACACGCCGCTGATGATGCCTTGCGACTGCAGGGACGCAGCGATCTTCTCCTGTTCGGCGTCCTTAATATCCGAAAAAGCGTATGCGGACGATGCGGCTGCAAGGCAGCAGAAGGCCATCAGTGCCGCCGCTATTCTTTTAAACTTGTTCATTCAAGATCACCTCCATCCTCTCAGACGGAAAGCATCCGGCAAAGGTTTCATATATTTGGCAAAAAACGAGCGAAGCCAATCCGGATGATCTCAAGCGTTCGCCCCGTTTTTTTCCGGTTCCTGATCCAGTCCCAGCTTGGCGTACAATTCGCTCGTATATTTTTGAAGTTTGCGTTCGAGCTCCTGGGCTTGTGCTTTAAAAGCGGTCAGTTCGCGGATCATTTTCGACCGCCCTCCCGGGCTGAAGGTTTCCTGGATGCGTTCCTTGAAATAATCGTGGACGATGTAATTCCGCTGCTTCCATACGTCTTTCAACAGCGTCGTTTCATCCGGCGAGAAAGGGAAGTGATGCTGGATTTCATTGACGAGCTGGCCAAGCGAGTTGCTCAGCTTCTGATGGTACAAATCGGCGAGATCCTCTTCCGTCGGAACCTTGCCTTGCGAGACCTTCATCAGCATAAGCAGGTTGACCAGCTGTTGCTCGAGCGCCTGCGAATAATAGACCGCCAAGCCGAAATAAGCAAATAGTTCCTTGGAATGCTCGCTGTCCAATAGCCGTGTCTGCTTCATCATGCCCTCCTCCCTATCCTGTCATGTATCATGCCCTGATGGTTTCGTCATACCTTCATGGTAAAGGATATGCCTTCATTCATCAACCGCCGGATCCGCAGTTTTTAGGTACGGGCGTCCCTCCGCACCGAAACAAGCACGTAAACCAGCCCCAGCAGGAGCGCATAAACCAAACCGTAGCCTAAAATTCCCCACAGTTTATGGAGCGGCGCCACGCCGCTGTCCAACAGCCTGTCGAGCATCAGCGAAACGGGAGGGAAAAACCAGCGCAGCCACCCCAGCTGCTCCGGCAGCAAGCCGACGATGGACTTCGCCCCGAGCGACGCGACGACCAGGACCAGCAGCAGCGCCGTCGCTCTCGTGCCGTTCGGCATCCATGCCGACTGGAAAAACATCGCTAGCGCGGTGCCCAGCATCCCCATGATCAAATGGGCCGCCGCCGCAAGGAATAGCTCTCCCATCCTGACGGACCTGTCGAACATTTGCGCGGCAAGCGGGTAGAGCACAAACAGAACCGTGCACAACGCCACCGGAACGAGCAAAGCCAACATTTGGCTGAGCAGGTATCTTTTCATGCTGCCGGCGTGGATGATATGCAGCTGCTCCTGCTGCGGGGTTCCATGGTTCAGGAACGTCAACGCGATCCAAGCAGAGCCGACGAACAAAAACGCGGAAGTGACGGCATAGCTGTCCATCACCGGATTCGGTTTGTAGGTATAAAGCAAAAACATCGCGATCAAGGTTGCCGCCAGCGGCGCAAAATAAGCATGTTTCCTTGTATAGCTTTTCAGCATAAAACGGGATAATGCCAGCAACTTCTTCTCTCCTCCCTAGTTCGCGGCCGATTTCAGCCGATTCTCCAGGCGATCATCCATCCCCCCGGCCGGCGTAACCGATATGACCGAACCCCCGCAGTCCAAAATCAGGCGCAGTACGGGGTCAACCGCTCCGGGTTCCGTCTCGAGCAGGCATGCCTCCGAATCGGGCGAGATGCCGACCACGCCGCCAAGGGCGGCGATCCGCGCCAACGCGCCGGGATCCGGCACAAGCGCCACGATGCGCGCGATCTCTTGAAATGCCGGGCGTTTTTCCCGGGTTTCCTCCGCGACTTGCCCGTCCCGAATCAACAGCACCCGGTCCGCCGCTCGTTCGATCAATTTCGATTCATGGACCGACATGACGATGGCAGAGCCTTCGCGTTTTCGCGTCAGCAGAAGTTGTAGGAGATTCTCCTGCGCTTTGACGTCCAGCCCCGAAAGGGGCTCGTCCAGCAGCAGCAGGTCGGGATGGCCGAGCATCCCCTGGATCAAATTGATTTTTTGCAGCATGCCTTTGGAGAACCGGTTCATCTTGACGTGCAGGGCATGCTCCATGTCCAGCTGCTGCAGCAAATCGTAGATTTCATCCTCCGCCGCGTGTTTATCCATGCCCCGGACGGCCGCGACGTTTGTCAGATAATCCCAGGGCGTAAAAGGGAGCGGAGGAAACCGCTCCGGCACGTAACCGACGGACCCGTTCCGCCCTTGACGGACCTCGCGCGTTCCCGACGTCGGTTGGGTAAGCCCCGCCAACAGCCGCAGCAGCGTGCTTTTTCCGGAACCGTTTCTGCCGATCAGCGCGATGCCTTCCCCCTGCATTACTTCGAGCGATATGTCTTGCAATACCTTGCGCCTGCCGAACGTTTTAGAGGCGTTGCGAATTTCGATCAGGCTGCCGGAATAACCTTCCGAAGCACTTGTTAATGCCAAAGCCAAGATCCCCTCCCACGGTATTTCTTGAATTTACATCCGTTCAGGCGTCTGGATGCCCAACAGCCCCATCGTCCGGGCGATCGTCCGGCCTGCCAGCCGCGTCAGCCGCAATCTTGCCTTTCGAACCCGGGCGTCATCGATGACAATTCTTTCCTTATTATAAAATTGATTGAAGGACTGCGCCACATCCAGCGCATAACGCGCGAGAACCGACGGCTCCTGGTTGCGCACGCCCCGCTCCAATGCTTCCGGAAACCGGGTCAGCAGCTTGAGCAGCTCCCAGCCGGCGTCCCCGAGATGATGGGCTCCTTCGTTGGGATCGGTCTCTTCCATGGCGTCCTCGGCCGCGCCATACGCAGCCGTCCCCTTGGCAAGCACGCTCTGGGTTCTAGCGTAGGTATACTGCACGTAAGGCCCCGTTTCCCCGTCGAAATTCAGCGCGTCCTCCAGCGAAAAATCCACTTCGTTCAGGCGGTTGTTTTTCAGGTCGCCGAAAATGATCGCGCCGATCCCGACCGCCTCCGCAACCCGCTGCTTGGACTCCAGCTCCGGATTTTTTTCGTTGATGATGGCTAAGGCCCGTTCGACGGCTTCATCCAGCACGTTTTCCAGCTTGACGATTTTGCCGCGGCGCGTGGACATTTTTTTGCCTTCGAATTTCATGAGGCCAAACGGCACGTGCGTGCAGCTGTCCGCCCAATCCATCCCCATGCGGCGCAGCACCGCAAAAACCTGCTGGAAATGCAGCCTTTGTTCGTTCCCGACCACGTACAGCAGCCGGTCCGCTTTCATCTCGTCATGCCGGTAGATGGCGGTGGCCAAATCCCTCGTCGGGTATATGGTCGTGCCGTCCTTTTTCAAAATGAGGCATGGCGGCATGCCCTCCTCGTCCAGCCGGACGACCAGCGCCCCGTCGCTTTCGACCAGCAGCCCTTTTTCCTTCAAGGAATCGACCACCGCAGGCATTTTATCGTTGTAAAAGCTTTCTCCCAGCGTGTAGTCGAAACGGACGTTCAGCCGATCGTACATTCTGCTGAATTCCTTCATGCTTACGTCCACGAAATAGGCCCATAATGAGCGGGCTTCTCCGTCTCCCTCCTCCAGCTTGCGGAACCACTCCCTTGCTTCCGGTTCCAACGTATCGTCGTGCTCCGCTTCTTCATGGAAACGAACGTACAAGTTCAGCGATTCGCCGATCGGGTCTGCGGATAACCGTTCGTCGTCTCCCCATCTCTTATATGCGGCGATCTGCTTGCCGAACTGCGTTCCCCAATCGCCCAGATGATTGACGCTCACGACGTCGTAGCCCGCAAGCTTATGCATATGGTATAAGGCCGCCCCGATCATCGTGGAACGGAGATGGCCGATGCCAAACGGTTTGGCGATGTTGGGGGAAGACATATCGATGACGACGCGGATGCCTTTTCCGGTTTCCGGCACTTTCTCCTGCTCCAGCCCTTCCATCAGCAAGCTTCCGTAATGCCCCCGGTCGAACGTCAAATTGACGTAGGGACCGGCGGCAGACGCCGTTATATGCGCGTGGTCCCAGGCGTCGGCGATCGATTGGGCGATCTCCTGGGGCGCTTTTCTGAATTGCTTGGCGAGCGTAAAGCAAGGGAACGCGATATCCCCCATGTCCGGGGAAGGCGGCGTTTCAAGCCGTTTCGAAATGTCGTCCGCCTCCAGCGGCACGTGTTTTTTCAGCGCGTTTGCAGCCCATTGGGTTATCATCATGGATCAACCTTTCTTTCTTTTTCTCAAAATAAAAAGCTCCCGTCTCCATAATAGAGACGAGAGCTGAATATCCCGCGGTACCACTCTAAGTAAACGAATCTTCCGGCCCCTGCCGCAAGGGTTCGTTCCCCTTCGCAACCTGTAACGGAGTTACCCGGACGAATCTACTTGCCCCAAAGTCCGCTGCCAAATGGCTTCGATGCCGATTCAAGCACTTTGCGCGGCTCCCGGAACTTTATATGCCTATCGATCAGGATCACCGATTCCGGAACGAGGTTTTGGATTCGCCGTCTCACGGGTGCGCTTCACAAAGGGGCATGTTCCGGCTTCCACCCATCCCGGTTCGCTGTCCATGCGTAAACCTTCGTTACTCTCCCGATCCCTGACGTTCAATATTTCAGACTATTATACCTAGCGCCAAACGAGGAATCAAGCCCAAGTTCTTTTTGAGTCCCTGGCCCGGGTTCCCCCGCCATGTCGCTTCAGTTCCGGCTCTCTTGGCCTTCCAGCGCCCGCATCCCGTTTTCGATGGCGGTTTTGGAGAAATGTTCGCCGATGAAAACGACCACGTCCGGTACGTCGCCCTGAGGCGTGATCCGCAAAAAATCAGGCTCCCGGAAGGCGTATTGAAACAGGAAACGGCTCGCCGTATCGCTGAACGTCAAAACGCCTTTGGCACGGTATACCTCCCGCGGCAGACCTGCCACAAAACGTTCGAACTCCCCGCTGTCCACCGGCCCGCGCAAATAATGGGTATACACCATCACATGGTCGTGATGCGTATGATGATGCCCTGCTGCCGAATGGGAATGATGCTCGTCATCCTCCGCTTCAAGACCGCTCGAAGCTGCCCCATCGGGTTTCTCCGATTCAGGCAGACCCGTTTTGCCGCCAAGCGAGGCCAAGACTTCGGCGACGTCCACCTCGCAGCGGACGGCCGGAAGGATGGGGGCATACCCGTTCCAACGGGAAATGACCGACTCCAGTTCTTCCCGCTCGCCTGCCGTGACGCGGTCCGTTTTATTCAGAATCAGGCAGGAGGCCGCGCGGATCTGTTCTTGCATTAGCCTGAAGGTTTTCCCTTTTTGCTCGCGGTACAGCTCCAGCAAATGAGCCGAATCGACGACGGTCAATACCCCTTTCAAATCGATTTTCATGTATAACGCAGCTTCGGTTACTCCGTCCAAAATCTCCATCGGGTTCGCGATGCCCGTCGCTTCGACGACGATCACGTCGGGATGTTCCCTTTCGATCAGGCCTGCCATCTCCACGCTCAAATCGCCGCGGATCGAGCAGCAAATGCAGCCGCTGAGCATCTCGGTCATCGGGACCCGCTCTTCCACCAGCAGCCCGTCCAGATTGACGTCCCCGATTTCGTTCATGATCACGGCCGGACGTAATCCCCGCTCCTGCCAGTGGTTGACGAGGCGCTGAAGGAACGTCGTTTTCCCGCTTCCCAAAAAACCGGACAATATGTAAATGGGTGTCGTTGTTTGATTTGGCATGTTCGTTTTCCCCTTGCGTTATTGGATTTTGCGTTTTACGCAAAGTGTACTACACGCCGGGGCCGGACCGCAACCGCTTCGAATGTTTTGCACTTTTTGCCGTTCGCGGCCATTTGCAAGTTTGTCCCGAAAGGTCTATCCTAAAAAGACATTCCAAAAAAGAGAGAGGAGAATGGAAGATGAGATCCGTGGACGAACATCGCAGTCAAGCGCCAGACACCGTCTCCTGCATGGTCGTGACCGTATCCGATACGCGCACGCCGGAGACGGACGCAGGGGGAAAGCTGATGAAGTCCCTTTTGGAGGATGCGGGATACCGTGTGGTGCGCTACGAAATCGTCAAAGACGATTATGAAGGCATTCGGGAGCTTATTCATGAAGCGGCGGGAAATCCGGAGGTGGAAGCCGTCCTATTAACGGGCGGAACGGGCATTTCCCCGCGCGACACGACGTACGAGGCGGTAGCCTCGCTGCTCGACAAGAAGCTGCCGGGCTTCGGCGAAATATTCAGGTATCTCAGTTTCACGGAAGATATCGGACCTGCCGCGATTTTAAGCCGCGCGATCGCCGGAACGGTCGGCGGCACCGCCGTGTTTTCCATCCCGGGTTCGACGGGAGCCGTCAAACTCGCTTTGGAGCGGATCATCGTGCCGGAGCTGCGGCATGTCATGCGCGAAATATACAAAAAAAATTAAAAACAAGCCGGGAACGTTGCGTCCCGGCTTGTTTTACGATTAAAAATCCATTCTGTCGATCAGCGAATTGAATATTTCATGAACCTGCGTTTCGTATTGCCCCTTGTTTTTTCCGGAAGACGTATAAATCAAAGCAACCCTGTTATGGCCGTAAATAAGCGTTCTGGACGTCGGGGTTTCCACCCGTTTTTGGTCGCCGTACCAATTTTGAATCCGCGCAATCCGTTCCTTTTCGTCGGTAAACACATGGAGTTTGACATACTGCTGCGGATTTCCCCGGATAAAATACTGGTAGCTGATATTGCCGCGCCCGTCCTCGGCATGCGTGTGATGGGTCAATGGAATGTTCTTCTCGCCGAAAGCAAGCTGCAGCTGATTCAGAAGCTGGCCGTTCAGCCCGCTGCCCTGCGATTGTGCCCGGATGTTGCCTTCGGAATAGGAATCGAAATTATACAGTTTGACTTCTTTTTTGATGACGGTATGCTTGTCGCAGCCGACCGTAACAGCCAGCAGCACGCAAGCGAGCAGCCATGCGAACCGTTTGTTCATGTTGATTCATCCCTTCCCCTGATACCGCTTCAAGCGGAAGACAGCCTAATATGGGCTTAGAATGCCATCATTTCAAACGGTTTATGCAGCATCGGCTGCTGTGAAATCTTAACAAGCGTTAACCTGCGGATCGGCATTATGCCAATCGGATGACCGTTCTTCCCACCGCTTTTCCCTGCAAAATGGACTGCAATACTTCGGGCAATTCTTCAAGCGAAGCTTCCTTAATTCCCGCGCTTAACGCCCTTTCGGGCTTCCATTCTTGACCGAGCTTATTCCAAACACGCGTTCTCCAATCTTTCGGGCAAAACACCGAATCGATGCCCAGCAGCTGTACCCCGCGCAAAATAAAGGGATGCACCGTCGAGTTGAACGCCGTCCCGCCCGTTAATCCGGAAAGCGCGACCGCTCCCCCGTAACGGATGTTTTTTAAAATATCCTCCAGTCCCGGCCCGCCTACCGGATCCACCGCTCCCGCCCATCGTTGTTTGCCGAGCGGGCCGGCGCCCGAACCGGCAACGTCCTCCCGGCCGATGACATCGGCTGCGCCAAGGCGTTTCAACCATGCTTCCTGGCTGGTTTTGCCGGTGCTGGCCGTCACTTCAAAACCGGACCGCGCCAAAATATCGACCGCAAAGCTGCCGACGCCTCCGGTTGCCCCCGTCACAAGCACCGTCCCTGCTTCCGGAGTGACCCCGCAATGCATGAGGCGATCGACCGACAGGGCAGCCGTGAATCCGGCCGTTCCGATTCCCATGGCCTCGCGCAAGCTTAAGCCCGCCGGCAGGGGAAGCAGCCAATCGGCCGGGATGCGGGCATATTCGCTGAACCCGCCGTGATGGGCGGTTCCAAGACCGTAACCGGTGCACAAAACCGGATCTCCTTCGCGAAAATCCGGGTGGCTTGAGCTGACAACCTCGCCGGCCAGGTCGATCCCCGGAATGATCGGATACTCCTTGACGACTTTCCCTTCAGGCACGCTGGCGAGTCCGTCCTTGAAGTTCACTCCTGAATAATGCACTTTCACAAGCACATCGCCTCCCGGAAGAGCGTCCAGGCTCATTTCTTCGATTTGTCCGGCCAGACTTTCGCCGCTGCGCCGGATGACATAGGCTTTAAACGTTTCCATTCGTCTTTCCCTCCTTCAGAAATCGTTTGTCCGTTTGTAAAAAAGATTCGGCAAGGAGCGATCCCGTTCCTTTGCCGAATCTCGATGATCCGAATATTCCGTTTATTCTTCCGTTTGCATGAATTCGGCCATCAGCTTTTGCTTCAGGTCCCAGACTTTTTCGCTCAAATTGACGCGGTAAATTTCCGGATTCAGCTTGCGCAAATATTCCGGCCAAAACAGCTCCATTTGCGCGCGGTGGTAACTGCGGATTTCCTCCAGGGAAGGGAGCTCGTACACCAGCTTGCCGTTTTCGAAAATTTGGTGCAGCATCGGGACGGCCTCGTAGTTTTTGACGTATTTTTGCAAATACGGGTGCTGCGGATTAAACAGCTTCAGCCTGTCGCGCGGCTTTTCTTCGTCCGGGAACACGATGTAGTCCGCTGTCGCTTTGCCGGTGACCCGGTCCACGATGCGGTAGACGTCCTTTTTGCCCGGCGTGGACACCTTTTCCGGGTTGCCCGAAATTTTGATTGTCGGGACCATTTCGCCGTTCACTTCGCGTTCCACGAGCTTGTATACGCCCCCGAGCGCAGGCTGGTCCGCGGCGGTAATGAGCTGGGTGCCGACGCCCCACGTGTCGATGCGGGCTCCCTGCGCCTTCAGGTTCAGAATCGTGTTTTCGTCCAGATCGTTCGAGGCAACGATTTTAATATAGGATAATCCGGCGTCGTCCAGCATTTTGCGGGCTTGGATCGACAAATAGGCCAGGTCCCCGCTGTCGAGGCGGATCGCGGACATTTTTTTGCCGGCGGCTTCAAGCTTTTTGGCCGTCTCGATCGCATGCGGCACGCCGCTTTTTAACGTGTCGAACGTGTCCACGAGCAGCGTCACTTCGTCCGGCATTACCTTCGCGTACGTGTCAAAGGCCTCCTGTTCGGAGGAAAAGCTTTGCACCCACGAATGGGCATGCGTTCCTTTCGTCGGGATGCCGAATTTTTGCCCTGCAAGCATGTTGGAGGTGGCGTGGAACCCCGCAATGTATGCGGCACGAGCGCCCCAGACGGCTGCATCGGCTTCCTGGGCGCGCCGCGTTCCGAACTCGAGCAATATGTCGTCCCCCGCGACCTGCTTCACGCGCGACGCTTTCGTGGCGATCAGCGTCTGGAAGTTCATGAAGTTGAGCAGCGCCGTTTCCACCAGTTGGGTTTCCATGATGGTTCCTTCCACCCGGATGAGCGGCTCGTTCGGGAACACCAGCGCCCCTTCCTTCATGGAATAGATATTCCCGCAGAACCGGAACTGCTTCAGCTCCTCCAAAAACGCGGTGTCGTAGTTTTCTTCCTGCTCCGACAAATATTTAAGGTCTTCGTCCGAAAAACGCAAGTTTGCGATGTAATGAACGATCCTCTCCAGACCGGCGAAGACGGCATACCCGTTGCCGAACGGAAGTTTGCGGAAATACGCTTCGAAAACCGCCTTTTGCTGATGCGACCGGTTCACCCAATGCGCATACATCATATTGATTTGGTACTTGTCTGTATGTAATGCCAGACCTGCTGTTTGCATGCAGGCTTCCTCCTTTGTATTCCAGCCCTGCAGGGTCCATGACTCTTCAAGCCTTCGTTTCTTCTTGTTCCCTATTTTCGTGGGCAGCCCTCAGCGGGCAGCGCCATTGCCGCGAGGTCTGCTTGCCTTTTCCTGCAGCTCACGTGTAGATGGACAACAGCGGCACGTAGTCGGTAAACCGGTACAGCTGTGCCGGACGCTGCGAATATTGGTTCGAACTGAGCGGCTTCCCGTTTTCGTCCCGGACTTCCTCCAAAATCCCTTGCCTGCTGCGGGTAGAGGTGATTTTGCGGATAAAATTCGGTTCGCTGAATTCGGGCACGACGGTCTGGATGACCTGGTAAAGCTCGCTGAGCGTAAACTGCTCGGGCAGGAACTGGCGGGCGATCGTCGAATGCAGCATTTGCTTTTGAATCCGCATGTAAGCGTCCCGGATAATGTCCCGATGGTCGAATGCCAGTTCCAAGTCGCTGAGCGCCTCTTCAATGCCAAACAGCCCCACTTCGCCCGCGTCATCGGCGGCCTGCCTGCTTTCAAGCATCCATTCTTCCACCAAAGCAAAAAAAGCATGGCTGATGATCCAGCCCCGCGGATCCCTTCCCGGCGTGCTGTATACCCCGAGGTATTCCAAATGCCCTCCGTCTACCCCGGTTTCTTCCTTCAATTCCCGCTTGGCCGCATCATAGATCGATTCGCTTTCCCGGCAAAATCCTCCGGGCAAAGCCCACATGCCCGCACACGGCCACGATTTTCGCCTGACCAGCATCACCTTCAGTTCGCGGATCGGCAGCGTTTTGGTCACTGTTTTCCGTTCCCTTTTGGTCAGGGTGAACATGACGATATCCGCCGGCACGCCGTCTGGCGTCCGGTATTTTTTGGCCGAGTAGGCCCGTGCTTCAGGTGAAGTGTCCTGTTCTTTCCGATGTTCGTTCATATCATCACCACATAGAGTATCTTTTTGATACTTTCATTATGATTTACTGATAACAAATGTCAAGTCCCTTTTTGTTCAATGGATGGGTTTACGTGCCCGATAACCTATTTGCGATTCACGATTCGAAAGGTTGCCGTTGCCAGACAGCCCAGCGTCCCTTCGCTGTTATGGATACGCGCTTCGGTCGTCATGGATCTACCCGCGCGGTGAATGACCTTTGCCGTTACGATGAGTTTTCCCGTCTTCATGGCAGACATAAAATGCACGTTGAGGTTTGTCGTGACGCAGCTGTCCTGCTCCGCCGCAGCCGTTGCCGCCATCCCCATCGCCTGGTCCATCAGGGACGTCAGCACGCCTCCATGGATGATGCCCATCGAATTGGTATGATGTTCCTTGGCATCCAAAGCGATCACGATTTTCTCCTCGTCTGCCGATACGAACTCGCAGCCCAAATAAGACCAAAACGTGTTTTCGCCTCTGGCGATCATTTCCTCCAATGCGTTCATCTGTATTCCCCCCATGCTGTCTTGAATGTCCGTTATTATTCCATGCGGAGCATAAGCTCCAGAACGATTTGATCCCGGCACGGAATGCCGTTTTCAAATATTGGCTCAGGATAGTTGTTCACAAAATAGTCCCGCTCTATCCGAATCATCCGGAATCCGCATTTTTGATACAATCCCAGCTGGTTTAAGCTGGAATTCCCGGTCCGTACGATCACCTTTTGATAACCTTGGCCTTGAGCCTGCTCCAAGGCGCTGGCGATCAGCCGTTTGCCAAGCCCTTTCCCCTGCCAATCCGGGTCGACCGCCAAATTCATGATTTCCGCGGAAGCCTGATCCAAAGGCATCAAGCCGCATACGCCGATCAAATTTCCATTCTCCTCGGCCACCGTCCAGCTGGATTTGTCCACATATTTCTCCACCTGGGACCAGTCCGGATCGGCAAGCAGCAACAAAGATGCCGGAAGCTTCTCCCCCGGCCGCGTCGGTCTGATATTCACCTGCCGCCACCTCCCTCATGCATAAAGAATCGCTTACGGCTTATAAAGCCTTAATTAAATCCGATTTTAAAGCCTATATCCTAAAAAAAGGCGCGGATGCATGATCCGCCGCCTTTCTTATCCATCTTACCCGCAGCTTGCAGGAGGTTCGTCCGATCCCGCTTCCACGTTGATTTTCTCCGAAACGGTATCCCGGATGACCGACATGACCAGCTGCAACAGGTAGTTGATGTCGCTTTGGCTTTGCTGGAATTCGACGACGAGCGGGATGCTGTCGATCTCGTCCTGCAGTTCTTCCATTTCCTTTTCGATTTTCGCAACCATTTGCGGATTTTGGAACGATTCGAACGCCACAAGTTCCTTTTGCCGCTTTTTGAGCGTTGCGATCAGCTTTTGCACATGCTCATGATTGCGGATTTTTTCTTCCGCCTTCTGGTACTGTTTGACTTCTTCGCTGCCAGAGATCAGTTCCGCGAGTTCTTTGGCTTTTGCCATAATATCGTCGCGGATGATCAAATCCCTGGTATCGTATGACATCATGCCCAAACTATTGATACGACCCTTTTCTGTCACCTTACATTACCCCTATTCCGTTAAATTGACTCTTAATGAGCGAGTGCAGGAGCTTCGTTTGTTTCTGTCACGATTTCGCCTTTGATGTACCAGGTCATCGCATCGGTTATTTTGACGTTGACGAAGCTGCCTATGAGCTCCTTGCCGCCTTCAAAATGAACCAGCTTGTTGGTGCGGGTCCGTCCGGCCAATACGGAGGCGTTGTTTTTGCTTTCGCCTTCGACCAGAACTTCGACGATCTGTCCGCGCAGGTTTTCGTGGCTCTTGCGGCTGTGCACTTCGATGGCGCGGTTCAGCCGCTGCAGGCGTTCGCTTTTAACCTCCATCGGGACGTTGTCCTCCATGACGGCGGCCGGCGTGCCCTCGCGCGGCGAATAAATGAACGTGTACGCGGAGTCGAATCCGACCTCATTGACAAGCGACAACGTCTCTTCAAACTGCTCTTCGGTTTCGCCCGGGAACCCGACGATGATATCCGTCGTCAGGACGACGCCCGGAACGGCTTCTTTGATTTTCCGGACCAGCTCCAGATAGATTTCCCGGGTGTATTTCCGGCCCATGATTTTGAGGATTTCGTTGCTTCCCGACTGCACCGGCAGATGGATATGCTCCACCAGGTTGCCGCCTTTGCTGAGAACTTCGACCAAATGGTCGTCAAAATCCCGCGGATGGGACGTCGTAAACCGGATGCGCGGAATATCGATTTTGCGGATATCGTCCATCAGGTCGGCGAAGCTGTAGCTGATATCGGTGAAATCCTTGCCATAAGCGTTTACGTTCTGCCCGAGCAGCGTAATTTCCTTAAAGCCTTGGCGGGCCAAATCGCGCACTTCGGCGATGACGTCCTCCGGACGGCGGCTGCGTTCCTTGCCGCGGGTCATCGGCACGATGCAGTACGTGCAGAACTTATCGCATCCGTACATGATGTTGACCCATGCGCGCAGTCCTTCCCGTTTTTTCGGCAGGTTTTCGATGATGTCGCCTTCTTTGGACCAGACCTCGACGACCATCTCCTTGCTGAATAACGCTTCTTTCACCAAATGAGGCAGTCTGTGCAAGTTATGCGTTCCGAAGATGATATCGACGAACCCGTGTTTTTGCATGATGCGGTTGACGACGTTTTCCTCTTGGGACATGCAGCCGCAGACGCCGAGCAGCAGCCCGGGTTTTTCTTTTTTCAGATGTTTCAGATGGCCGAGTTCGCCGAACACCTTGTCCTCCGCATTTTCGCGGATCGCGCAGGTGTTGAGCAAAATGATGTCGGCTTCCTTGCGGTCTTCCGTCGGCGTGTATCCCATTTCCTCCAGCATGCCTTTGATCGTTTCCGAATCATGCTCGTTCATCTGGCAGCCGTACGTATACACGATGTAATGCTTTCCGTTTCCGATCCCGCGAAGCTCCTCGGGCACGGCCGTTTCATACAGAACCTGGACTTCCTCACGGCGGCGCTTCTTGCTTTGTCTATGGTTAGGCTCCGAAATAATATGAATTTCCCGACCTTTGATGCGAATGGTTTTGCCGTGTTCATCCTCTGACAGAACCTTGGCGTCGGAAAAATCAAAATATTTGGAGTAATCCTTCGTTTCCTTGGCCATGCTTTCGATCACTCCTTCAATTCCCTTGGGGACAAACCTTCAAGCCTAAAAGGCATTCCAATAAATTATAGCATGAACATCCATCGTTAGCCACTTTCCTCCAACCAGAAAATCGTAGCTTTTACGAGCTGGCGGGTGCCAAAAACCAAGGTATATGTAGGCAAGACGGTCGGTACGGCTTCGCGAATAAAAAAACGGGAGATGGCTCTCCCGTTTTATCAACCCTATGCATGTAAAGCTGGCAATTAGTCAATGATTTCAGCGGTATCCCCGGTTTTGACGCCGGCCGCGTTTCCTTCATCGGTATCGATATGCATGTCCAGCGCAAAGGAATCGGACACGCGGGCAATGACGTTCTCGAATACGAGACCGCGTTCGCCGCCGACGCGAACCTTCAACATTTGTTTGTCGGCGATTCCCCATTTTTCCGCATCGGATGTATGAAAGTGAATGTGGCGGGCTGCAACGATCACGCCCCGCTCCAGTTCGATTTCGCCTTTAGGGCCTTTCACTTTGATGCCGGGTGTTCCTTCGATGTTGCCCGATTCGCGCACAGGCGCTTTGACGCCGATCGCAAAAGAATCGGTCCGGGAAATTTCGAGCTGGCTGTCTTTGCGGGCAGGGCCCAAAATTCTCACTTTCTCGAACCCGCCTTTCGGCCCCATCACGGCAACCGTTTCATTGGCCGCAAATTGGCCCGGCTGGGACAAAGGTTTAAACTCGGTCAATTGATATCCTTCTCCGAACAGCACCTCGATGTGCTCTTGGGTCAAATGAATATGTCTGGCGGAAACGCCAACAGGTACAGTTTTACTCACGTGGATCACTCCTTATTTTTTCTCTATGATCTGTACGCCAAACCATTATACCTCCATTTACCCAAAAATAAAAAGGCGCTGCCGGTGAAGCAAGCCCCTTCTGCGCCGATTATTTGCGTTTCGCTACAAGATTGTCAAAATATGAAGGGGCCCGCAGCCCTTCCAATTGGCAGGATGCCGGCTTCTTGGGGCAGCTGGACGGACGTTGGATTCTGATGCGGTAAACGCCGAACAGCCCCAACATTTGGCAAACGGACACGTTAACCATTATCCGGCACTTGCGTTATCCCGTTCCGGCAGATGGCTCGTCAAATACGAAAGCGCATTCCCCGACATCCATTTCCGGACCGAGGCTTCGGGAAAATGCCGGGACAGCAGCTCCGCGAATGCAGGGTACTTTCCGGGATGCTCAAGCCCCTCGATCCACGAGTCGATCCCGTCGAAATCGGACCCGAACATCAGGTGGTCATCCCCTCCAAGCGCGCAAATATGCTCGATATGGCGCAGCAGCTCCACCGGTTTGACGGCCCCTTCGCCGCCATCGCGCACGAACCACGGCACAAAGGTCAAACCGATCCGCCCGTTCATGGCGATGATCGCCCGAATCTGGTCATCGTTCAAATTCCGCGGATGCGCACAGACGGCTTTGGCGTTGGAATGGGAAGCGATAAAGGGACGTGCGGTCCGTTCCGCGAGCTCCCAGAATCCGGTTTCGGACAAATGCGAGACATCCAGGAGGAGTCCCGTTTCATTGGCCAATTCAATCAGCTTTTTGCCTTTTTCCGTAAATCCGCCGTTCCTTTGCTCAAGCACGCCGTCCGCCGCCCAATTGGCGTAATTCCAGGTGATGCCGAGAAAACGGACCCCAAGCTCATAACACATCCGGACATAATACAGGTTGCCTTCGAAGCCGTCGGCGCCTTCCACCGACAACAGTCCCCACGGAAGGTGACGGGACCCGCCCGATGCCGCCGTTTTGATCGTTCGGCCAAGCTCCTCCGCGTCCTCCTTCCATTTTAACCACCGGACGCCTTCCCCGGTCCGCATCACTCTCGTTTTAAACGCGTCGATCTGATCCAAAATGAATTCATAACGCGGAATTCCCCAGCTCTCGGGCAAATACATGGCAAAACATTGCAGCATGACTTCCCCTTCCAGCATCCGGTCATACGTTACGTCAAGCTGAGCCCCGTCTTTAAAAGACAATCCGTAGTCCTCTCTCATTTTGCTCAGTACGTCGCAATGAAAATCAATCACCGGAAAAGTCACTTTTGTTAACTCCCTTCTCATGCCTCGCAAGGTCATCTTTTTTCCAAAATGCAAAAAAACCTGTCTATCCCATATAAACTGAATGCCAGCCACGGACGTCGGCTCCTAAATCCCCGGCTTCATTCAGCTTATATCAATAAACAGGTTTCAACAACGTATCGGCGACCGGATTCATCTCGGTTCCACGATGAGCTTTATCGCGGTCCGGTCTTCCCCGTCGATCACGATATCCGTAAAAGCTGGAATGCAGATCAAATCAACACCGCTTGGCGCGACGAATCCCCGGGCGATGGCAACCGCTTTAATGGCTTGGTTTAGCGCCCCCGCTCCGATTGCCTGCAGTTCAGCAGCACCACGTTCACGAAGCACGCCAGCTAGAGCACCGGCAACAGAATTTGGATTGGACTTTGCTGAAACTTTTAATACTTCCATGGTAAGAACCTCCCCTGGGAATGTTGATGGTTAGCTTCCACATAATAGATGTTATTCGTGAGCGGGAAAATAATTCCTTCTTTTTGTCAATTTCCCCTTCAAAAACACATCGATAGTCTCAGGCATCCCATTTCCCATTTCCTAGAGGCTGGTTTGGTTCAGCTCATGATCCATTCGTCTTCGAGCAGCCGGATTTTTTCCATCTTTTTGGCTTTTCCCGTGGAATCGTCAAGCTGCACGAACAGCCCGTGGAACTGCCATTTTCCTTTATCCACCTCAAAGCGGACCGGCAGCTGGGTCTTGAATTTGCGCAAAACAGCTTCCCGCTCCATGCCGAGTATGCCGTCTTTCGGGCCCACCATGCCGGCGTCTGTCAAATAGGCCGTGCCTCCGGGCAAAATCGTATCGTCATTGCTTTGCACATGCGTGTGCGTGCCGACGACAATCGAAGCGCGACCGTCCAGGTGCCATCCCATCGCGATTTTCTCCGACGTCGCTTCGGCGTGAAAATCAACCAGGATGCATTTATGTTTTTTGCGCAGTTGATCGATGATTTCATCGCTTGTACGGAACGGGCAGTCGATCGCCGGCAAAAACGTCCGGCCCTGCAGGTTGACGATGGCAAGCTCTTTCCCGTTCGCCTTAATGACCGCAGCCCCGCGTCCCGGCGTTCCCGGCGGAAAATTCGCCGGACGGATCATGCGCGGTTCGTCATCGATAAAATCGAAAATGTCCTTGTTGTCCCACGTATGGTTGCCCATCGTGATGCCGTGGACGCCCCATTCGAAAAAATCTTTGGCGATCGACTGGGTAATTCCTCGGCCTGATGCGGCGTTTTCGCCGTTGACGATAATGACATGCGGGTTATATTTCGCTTTCAGGGAAGGCAGCGTATCCTTTAATGCCTTTCTGCCCACGCTTCCGACGATGTCCCCTATAAATAAAACGTTAATAACGTTCCCCTCCTTAAGTACAGACCTCCAAACGGGCCTAAAAAGATGAAAAGTGGCCTCTAACGCGGCCACTTTTCCATACATCATTATTTTGCGTATTCAACCGCCCGGGTCTCGCGAATAACGGTAACTTTAATATGCCCCGGATAGTCCAGTTCATTTTCGATCGTTTTCGTGATGTCCCGTGCTAAGCGGAATGCTTCCGCATCATCGATTTTCTCAGGCTGCACCATGACGCGAACCTCGCGTCCGGCTTGAATCGCAAACGATTTTTCGACGCCCTCGAAGGATTCGGAAATTTCCTCCAGCTTCTCCAGACGTTTAATATACGTTTCAAGCGTTTCGCGACGCGCTCCCGGTCTCGCCGCGGAAAGTGCATCCGCCGCGCCGACCAGCATCGCGATGACGGAAGTTGCCTCCACGTCCCCGTGATGGGATGCGATACTGTTGATAACCACCGGATGTTCTTTGTATTTCTTCGCTAGTTCCACGCCGATTTCAACGTGCGATCCTTCCACTTCATGATCCAGCGCTTTTCCGATGTCATGCAACAATCCGGCACGTTTGGCAAGCACGATGTCTTCCCCAAGCTCTCCGGCCATCAGTCCCGTGAGGTAAGCAACCTCCATGGAGTGCTTCAGCACGTTTTGACCGTAGCTGGTACGGAATTTGAGACGGCCCAAAATTTTGATCAAATCCGGATGCAGTCCGTGAACTCCCACCTCGAAGGTCGCCTGTTCGCCGTATTCGCGAATCCGTTCGTCGACCTCTTTGCGTGATTTTTCCACCATTTCTTCGATCCGGGCCGGATGAATTCGGCCATCCGACACGAGTTTTTCCAAGGCAGTGCGCGCAATTTCTCTGCGGATCGGATCGAATCCGGAAAGAATGACGGCTTCAGGCGTATCATCAATAATGAGATCAATACCGGTAAGGGTTTCCAGTGCCCGGATGTTCCGGCCTTCCCGACCGATAATCCGGCCTTTCATTTCCTCGTTAGGCAATGTCACGACAGATACAGTTGTTTCCGCGACATGGTCGGCAGCGCAGCGTTGGATGGCAAGAGTCACGATTTCGCGCGCCTTCTTGTCCGCTTCCTCCTTGGCCTGCTGCTCGATCTCCTTGATCATTTGTGCGGTTTCATGCCTTACTTCCTGTTCCACGTTGTTCAAAATAATGCTTCTGGCATCTTCCATCGTAAGATTGGAGATCCGCTCCAACTCAGCGACCTGAGTTTTATAAATCAAATCAATCTGCTGCTGAGTTTCTTCGATGCGCTTCTCTTTGTTAGCCACTTGTTCTTCTTTGCGTTCCAGCGATTCAATCTTTTTATCCAGCGACTCTTCTTTCTGCAACAATCGTCTTTCTTGCCGTTGAATTTCATTTCGACGCTCACGAGTGTCTTTTTCAGCTTCGGTACGGATTTTGTGGACTTCGTCCTTCGCCTCCAGTACCGTTTCTTTTTTCAGTGCTTCAGCTTCTTTCTTCGCATTTTCGATGATTTGCATCGCAGCATGCTCAGCACTTGAAATTTTAGCTTCTGCAAGAGATTTGCGAATAAAATATCCAATCACGAACCCCAAGAACAATCCGGCAACAACGAGAATGATCCAAAGCCATAGATAAGGCATAATTTCACCTCCTCGTTGGTTCCTCCAAGGTATTCCTTGGGATTTTCTTCAGTTGTCCATTCAACATGTTTCATCATTACACTAATCGCAAATCAACGATTCTAATCTCCCGCAAAAACGGGCATTATCCATATGAATTAGCGTTGCTGAATCTGACAGAAACGAGCCTTTTTTGGAAGGAAAAAGGGTTCTTTTCTATACAAGATTCATATTCATTTTAGTATTTGTGAAAAGATATTGTCAAGAGAGAGGCTTTCATAATATGTTAACATTTGCCTTAATCGAACGCAAAAGGCTCTTCGTTCTCGTCGGCTTCCCCGTCTTCGCGGACCAATTCATTGATCACCTTGCGAACGAGTTCCCCCGAGAATCCCCTGCGCATTAAAAAAGCGCCTGTTTTTCGCTTCTTGTCCATGCATTCGCCGCGGGTCTGCCTCCATTTTTTTCTCCCGACGGCCAGGCAGCTTTCGAACTCCTGCTCTTCGCTGACCTCAGCCAACGCTTCGCTGATCAGAAGGCTGTCGACGCCCTTCTGGCGAAGCTCCTGCTTCACCCAGGCCCTTCCCTTCCTCTGGCTTGAAATGCGCTGCTCGGCCCACTGCTTGGCGTACAGCTCGTCATTAATCAGGCCTTCCCGCTCCAGCCTGTCGAGGGCTTGCTCCGTAACAGCTTGCCCGAAATCCTTCTGCCGCAACCGCTCCGCCAATTCCTTTTTCGTCCGCTGCTTCCGTTCCAAGTATTTTAGCGCCTGGACGTACGCCCGCTGCTTTTCGTTCGCCAGCACGATCTCTTCAAGCTCCTGCTTCGTAAAGATGCTGCCCTTCAGCATCCGGTATTTGATCATCGTGTCTTCATGGATGAGCAGCATGTATTCGCCGAATGAGACTTGGTATTGTCCCCTTTGCTTGGGATGCCGCTCCACCGCGGTGATGACCAAATCCACGCCGTCCGGAAAAAGGCTGATATCCGCCATATCCTGCTGCTCCTGCCGGTACGGCCGATCTTGCCGGTTCCGTATGTCTTCCTGCACGTTCGCTTCCTCCTGCCCTGTTTCGCAATCAAAGAAAAGGCGCTCTGGACGAATCGCCAGGGCGCCTTGGATTGAAGTCAAACTTTATTTATTCAAGCTCTAACAATTCCTGCTCTTCCAGCTGCTCTGCTTCCAGCTCGGTCGCTGATGGAGAAGGCACCACCGTCGTCAGATTGCTTGCTTCCCGAATCTTCTGCTCGATGGTATCGCAAATTTGCGTATTTTCCTTCAAAAACTGCTTCGCATTTTCGCGGCCTTGGCCCAGGCGCTCCCCTTCGAAGGAATACCATGCACCGCTCTTGTTGACGATATCCAATTCCGTGCCGATATCGATGATGCTTCCTTCCTTGGAAATGCCTTCACCGTACATGATGTCGATCTCCGCCTGTTTGAATGGAGGCGCCACCTTGTTCTTGACCACCTTGATCCGGGTACGGTTCCCGACCACGTCATTGCCCATCTTGATGCTTTCTACGCGGCGAACGTCGAGGCGCACCGAAGAGTAGAACTTGAGGGCTCGTCCGCCTGGAGTCGTTTCGGGGTTGCCGAACATGACGCCGACTTTCTCGCGCAACTGGTTAATAAAGATGGCAATCGTCTTCGATTTGGCGATCGCGCCGGACAGCTTGCGCAACGCCTGCGACATCAGGCGGGCCTGCAGGCCGACGTGGGAATCGCCCATCTCGCCTTCGATCTCGGCCTTAGGAACAAGCGCAGCAACCGAGTCTACGACGATAATGTCTACCGCTCCGCTGCGGACGAGCGCTTCGGCGATTTCCAGCGCTTGCTCGCCCGTATCCGGCTGGGATAACAAAAGCTCGTCAATATTTACGCCCAACTTGCTAGCGTAAAGCGGATCCAAAGCATGTTCCGCATCAATAAACGCGGCTTGTCCGCCAGCCTTTTGAACTTCGGCGATGGCATGCAAAGCCACCGTCGTTTTACCGGAAGATTCCGGACCGTATACTTCAATGACGCGGCCTCTTGGAAGTCCGCCGATACCTAATGCTATATCCAAAGCCAGGGAACCGCTGGGAACGACTTCCACCTGCATGTGGGTCGATTCGCCCAATTTCATAATGGACCCTTTACCGAATTGTTTCTCTATCTGACGAAGCGCGATTTCAAGCGCAGCACGACGATCTGACAATAAACTCACATCCTTCACCGTTTATATTGATATCATACCTTGTTTTGGAACGTTTGCCAAGCATTTTTTCGAACATACATTCGTTTTTTTTTTGTTTTCGGCCCATTTCTCCTTTCGGCTGGAAGCCGCGGCCCGGAAAAGAAAAGAACCGCAGCAAATCCTTATTTGCACGGTTCTTCCGTATGCTCGTATTATACCTCTTTTGAACGCCGAAGCACAACTGCCCTTCGAAGGGGAAGGCCTCACTTGGAAATTAATCTCAGCCAGAGCCGGTAAAGCAGCGTCTTGACCGAACGGCCCCGGACGCTCTCCCGGTTGCCGCCCAGCCGCAGTTCAAACACCTCGGTATCTTTCCCCCGCTCCGCAAGGCCGACGTATACCAGGCCGGCAGGTTTGCCTTCGGAATCGCCCGGTCCGGCAACCCCCGTGACCGACAGCCCGAAATCGCTGCCTGTGATCGTCCGCACCTGGTCGGCAAGGGCTTCCGCCACTTCGCGGCTGACCGCCCCCGGAGCCTGATCCCCTTCGAGCAGAGAACGCGGCACACCGAGAAGCTTCTCTTTCATCTCGTTGGAATAACATATGAATCCGCCGAGAAACATCGCCGAGCTGCCCGGGATCGCCGTGATGCTCTCCATCAGCAACCCGCCCGTGCAGCTTTCGGCCGCGCTGAGCGTCAACCCGCGCTCCGACATGATCTCCACGATCTTTTGTTCGATCGGCATGTCCGTGTTTGCGTATATATGCCCCGGAAGGCGCTCTTGAATTTTGGCTTCCATCGCCTCCAGCTTTTTCTCCGCCTCGGCCTCGCTTGCCGCCTTCGTTGAAATCCGCACCGAAACCTCGCCTTCCTTGGCGTAAGGGGCGATGGTCGGATCGCTCTGGGCCTGGATCAGATCAAGCAGCTTATCCTCCAGCAGCGATTCGCCGATGCCGGCAAACTTCAGCATCCTGGAATAAATCGGCATTTCATCCGTCAACGCATGCCGCTGCAGCCATGGTTTCGCCTGCCGGTCGAACATCGGCTTCATTTCTTTTGGCGGACCCGGGAGAACGATGTAAAATTTGCCGTCCTGGGCGATGGCCACTCCGACCGCCAAACCGGTTTCGTTCGGAAGCGGCGTGCTCCCTTCGATGACGAGCGCCTGGCGGCGGTTGTTTTCCGTCATGTCCCGGCCGCGGCTGACGAAAAATTCCTCCACCTGCTCCATCGCCGCAGCATCGATATGCAATTCGCGCCCCAGCACGGCTGCAAGCGCATCTTTGGTAAGGTCATCCTGGGTTGGTCCGATCCCGCCGGTCAGAAGCAGAATGTCCGCCCGCTCCGAAGCCAGCTCGATGGCATGCTGCAGACGCCCCATGTTGTCGCCGACGACCGTTTGGAAATAAACGTCGATCCCCATGGCCGCAAGCTCCCGGGATAAATACTGCGCGTTCGTATTCAAGATTTGTCCCAGCAGCAGTTCAGTTCCTACCGCGATAATTTCCGCTTTCATGCTGTCACTCCTCCTAGAAATCGGCGCATCCAAGACGCCCCGCTTAAAAAAATTTGGCACGATACGGCGAATGTGCCGTATAAAAAAGATATATCCTTCTCCGGGCAACCAGAAACAGCGGAAGTTCTTTCCGTCTGATGAAAGAAAAAGCAATAGGATTGAACCTATTGCCGTTTACGCATTGGATAGCCGAAGCAGATGTTTGTTTTTGACGAAATAATCGATACCCGAATAAATCGTGATCAACGCAGCCGCCCAAGTGGCGATCGTGTCCAGCGGAATGCCGATCAGTTCAAATGGGAAGTTGTTGATGAGCATCAGGATAATGGCAACGATTTGAACAACCGTCTTCGCTTTTCCCCATTTGCTCGCGGCTACGACCGATCCGTCCAAAAGCGCGATCTGGCGCAGCCCGGTCACCGCGAACTCGCGGCTGATGATGACGACCGCAATCCACGAATCGCATTTCCCCATCTCGACGAGGGAGATCAGCACCGCTGCCACAAGGAGTTTATCCGCCAAAGGGTCAAGCAGCTTACCCAGATTCGTAACCATGTTGTTCTTCCGCGCCAAATAACCGTCTATACCGTCCGTGCTGGCCGCCAAAACGAAAATGAATGCAGCGACAAGCTGATTCAAGGGCAGCTCGTAAGAATTCCAGACCAATGGTTTAGGATAGAAGCTGAAATCCACCAAAAGAAACACCATCATGATCGGAATCAAACAAATTCTTGCAATGGTAATACGGTTGGGCAAATTCAATGTGCACCCTCCCCGGATCAAGCAAACTTGATGAATGAATTCAAATGATCGGCACCGAGGTACCGGAAACAGCTATGTAAAAACATCCACATGCACTTCTCCCCAAGTATAATATAACGTTTTATTCCCTGTCAAAAGCCTGAGGGGAGCGCCTTTCGGGGGAACCAACCCCCGGCGCGTTGCCTGCCTGGGAAGTTATTTGAAGTTCGTGAACTGCAAATCAAGCGGAAGATCCGCCTTGCGCAAAAGCTGCATGACAGCCTGCAGATCGTCCTTGCTTTTCCCCGTCACGCGGATTTGGTCGCCTTGGATTTGGCTTTTGACCTTCAGCTTGGAATCGCGGATGAGCACGTTGATTTTTTTGGCGTTCTCCTGGTCGATTCCCTGTTTCAAGCCGATGCGCTGGCGGACCGTCCCCATCGAAGCCGGTTCAATTTTGCCGTAATCCACGTTTTTCAGGGATAGGCCCCGTTTGATCATTTTCGACTGCAAAATGTCAATGACCGACTTGAGCTTGTATTCATCGTCCGAAACGATGACGAGCGCGTCCTTTTCCAGCTTCAGGCTGCTTTTGCTGCCTTTAAAGTCAAAGCGGGTTTCGATTTCTCGTTCCGCCTGGTTGATGGCATTGTTCATTTCCTGCAAATCGAACTTGGAAACGATATCGAATGAATTTTCGGAAGCCATTGCTACACGTCCTTTCTTAAAACTTCATGTCATATTATATGAAAATGTTGCGGACAAGTCTAATGTATTTATGCGAATCTTTGCCGGGCGGCGGATAACACCCCGCCAACATCCCGCGGTCAAATACCAAAAAGACATTCCTTCCGGGGTGCGCCCGAAAGAAATGTCTCCTGCGGCTATGCCTTGTCGCGGTCAGGGACCGGTTGTCTGAACATGTTGAGAATCCCCAGCACGACCCATGCCAGTCCAAAACCCAATATGCCGTACCCCCAAGCGTTGGGAGTCAAATAGTACCCGAGGAGGCTGACAATAACGCCAATACCGGTTACGATCCAGCTGATTGCCATCGTTCCTGCACCTCTTTCATGGGAGATATGAACTTTATGCCAATAGTTCTATTGTCTCCGCGAGGATACGGGCTTATTCGTTTTGAAAGCGGTTCGGATCAATCGTTGCCGGACGCGGAATTCGAATCGCCGCCGTCCGCCGCATTGCCGCTGTCGGCGTTGCCGGTATTGCTGCCGGAAGACTGGTCTCCGGTCGTATTCACGGTGCCGGAATCCACGAGATTCAGCAATATGCGGGATACCGATTTGCCGTCGGTGACCGTCTGCCCGCCCACCGTGATCGTCGTTGCCGGCGAATAGCCGGATTTGATGTACAGGCCTGCCGAATCAAGCGTGAACGACATGGCGTCGCCGCTTTTCGTTTTGCCGAAAGAAAGCTTCTCCCCATGGATGTTTTGGCCTTTGTAGACCTCCACCCAGCTTTCGCCCGACGCTTTGATTTCGACCGTCACCGGAGTTCCGGCAGGAGCGGCCACTTTAAAGATGGTGTCCTTGCCTCTCTTCCGATCCTTTTCAACCGTGACGGCCTGATTTCCCGGAGGGGCAACCGTACCGTTGTCGGTCGTCGTGCCGCCGTTGTCCGTCGTGGCATTGCCGTTATCGGTCGACGTATTGCCGTTATCGGTCGTCGTTCCCGTCCCGTTGTCCGGCGGCGTCGTCTGCTGATTGCCTCCGGCCGTTCCTCCGCCGGTTTCGTTTTGGCCTTTCGCGGTGTTATCTTTGTTTTCACCCGCTTTGTCCTGACCGGCCGGCGGCGTCGTGGTCGTATTGGCGGCCTCGTTTTTCGATGGATCCTGCTGGTTTTGGGTCACCTTGGCCGGATCGACGCCGTTGGACTTCGGATGGGTTGCGCTGCTGGCGTACCAATAGATCACGACGATGATCAAAATCGGAAAAATCCACATCAGCGTCGTGGAAAGCCATTTGACGTTGCGCTCCGATGAACGGCTACTGCTCCGTTTCTGGATCACCGGCTCCATGACCGGTTCGGGTTCGGCCGGCGCCTCCTGCTTATGTCCCTCCAGCAGCAGATCCGGATCCAAGCCCACCGTTTCCGCGTATGTTTTAATGAAGGCCCTCACGTAAAAGCTCCCGGGCAACACCTTATAATCCCCTGCTTCGATGGCCTCCAAATATCTTTTTCTAATTTTCGTCATTTCCTGCACGTCGTCCAGACTCATTCCCTTTTGCAGTCTGGCTTCTCTCAATTGCTGTCCAAGTTCGGACATGCCATCACCTCCTCATCCAAATATAGGTTTATATGTCGTCATTATAAGAACTGGTGAATGTATCGTATATGATTTCCTCGTTCGGATTGTTGCGCAATTCAACGATAATGTCGAAATCGTCGTACGTATATTCGGATTCCTGCACAAAAACATCCGGATGCTCGATCACTTTCGTGCTTGGCATCCGCATAATGTTTTGCAGCAGATTATAATGGCGTTCGTTCGAACGGATCGTGCTGACGATGCCGTCGATGATAAACACGTTGGCCGGATTCATCTCGTCTTCGGAAAGCTGGCTTCGGACCGTCTGCCGGAGCAGCGTCGACGATACGAACGTCCACCGCTTCATGGCGCATACGCTGCCCGCGATGATCGACTCGGTTTTGCCGACGCGCGGCATGCCCCGCAGGCCGATGACCTGATTGCCGCTCCTTTTAAATAATTCACCCAAAAAATCGACGAGTAATCCGAGTTCGTCCCGGGTAAACCGAAACGTTTTGCGGTCATCGGAATCCCGGTCGATGTACCGTCCGTGCCGGACGGCGAGAATGTCGACCAATTTGGGCTCGCGCAGCGCGCAAACCGTAATGTTGTCCACTTTTTTTAGCATCGCCCCCATGAGGCGGATCTTTTCTTCGTCATCGGTTTCAAGCAGCATGCCCCGGGTTTTACCCTCCACGCCGTTGATCGTCAATATGTTTACCTCCAGCATTCCCAGCAGGGACGCGATATCCCCGAGCAGGCCCGGACGGTTTTTATGTATGCGGTATTCCATGTACCACTGTTTCGGTTGTTTCGTTTGATTCTCTTCCACCATGACACCCCATCTGAGCTTTTCCCGCACATTTCGACAAATTCAACTCAAGCCTCGGCCGCTTCCGATCATGCTGCTTCCATGCCGTAATGTCGGGTCACGTTAATGATATATAAAATGCTTGTGAAAAACAAGTTCAATACTGTAACCATTAGAGAAAAAGCCCCCTTACGGGGGCTTCTCGGTGGCAAGGATTCAGATGAGCGATGGTTTGCGTCAAAGCACCCTTCAAACCGATCAGACGTTTTTCTTCGCCAGTTTGATCATCAAGCGCGCAATCGTGCGCCGTTCCTCTTTGTTGCCGACTTCCCATAACTCTTTAAGAGCGCGGTTCGAAGAGTTTTGGGGATCAACTTTCGCATCCAGAAAATCACCGATTTCATACGCAAGGTTGGCGATCGTTTCTTCGCTCATTCCCATCTTTTCGGCTTGGATGACGCGTTCGCCCAGAAACTTTTTCCAGGTATCAAAATTTTTGATTACGGTCATTGATAAGTCCTCCCTTAGCTATGGCGCATGAGATTTAAAATCAACAGTTGTAATATAACCTCAAGAACCATTGCCTATGCAGGGAAGTACGCCATTGGCCGTTAACAGCTTCAGGTAATCCAGCCCCCGTTAGGACTGATCACTTGGCCGTTGATATAACCGGATTCCGGCAGCGCCAGGAAATAGACAAGGGACGAAATTTCATCCGGGGTGGCCAGTCGTCCTGCCGGAATTTCCTCCTCGAGCATCCGCTTCTCTTCCGGGTCCAAATGCCCCAGCATCTCCGTGTTCACCGCGCCGGGCGCGACCGCGTTGACGGTCACTCCCGAAGGCGCAAGCTCTTTGGCCAATGCCTTGGTAAACGCGTTGATGCCTCCTTTGGTCGTGGAATACAGCACTTCGCAGGAGGCCCCGGAAATGCCCCATACCGAAGACATGTTGATGATCCGCCCGTAACGCTGCGAAACCATGTGCGGCATAAACGCCTGCGTGCACAAAAACAATCCTTTCAAATTGACGGCCATGACTTCGTCCCACTGCTCCTCCGTCACGTCCGCAAGCATGCCGTAATGCGAAATGCCGGCGTTGTTGATCAAAATGTCGGGCATCAGCCCGTGGCTTTCCAGCTTATCCTTCATGCGCGAGATCTGGCCTTTGTCCCTGAGGTCCGCCGAAACCGTCAACACTTTGGCGCCGTGCTGCATGCAGCGGCGGGCAACGTCATTGGCCGCTTCATGCGAAGCGCCGTAATGGATGACGACGTTCATCCCCACCTGCGCAAACCGTTCGGCGATGGCCGCTCCGATCCCTCGGCTTGCGCCCGTGACCAGCACCGTCGTGTCGCCGAGCGCTTTGGCCAAGCTCTCCTCTCCCCGACTTTCCATTAAGGATTCACCACGATCGATACCGCCATCTGATTCCAATCCACGTGTTCCTTCAGGCGGTCGTTGACTTCCTGCAGCGTAATGGACTCATACACTTGGACGACGGAGAAAAAATCGCTGCCGCGGAACTGGTAGCGGGTAAATTCATGGGCGATGTTTTCCGGCGAATTGAGCATGCGGAGATATCCGCCGATTTTCTTTTTGCGGGCCCGTTCGAAATCCGATTCCTTAAACCCGTTTTTCAGCACGTTGTCCACTTCCTCGCGGACTCTCGCCAGCAATTTGTCCGGATCCGGCGTGTCACCGCCGACCGCGGAAAATGCATACTGAGGCGAGCTGTTGTACTCATGCGAAAAGCTGTCCGAAATGAGCTCCTCGTCATACAGCTTTTGATATAGCTCCGTGCTTGTGCCAAACAGCAAATCGAGCATCAGCTTCGTCGTCAAATCGCGGCGGAGCAGCTCGCCTCCGGTAAAGCCGACCGTCTTTTCCTTGAAGCCGAACAGGCATTTCGGCATGGATACCGCCAGTTTGGCGACGCGGCGTTTTTCCGCGACCTCCACTTTTTCCGGCTCGAAAATGCGTTCGATTTTCCCCTGCGGTTTGTAATCCTTAGCCGCCTGATTGGCCCGAACCAGCTCGAACACTTCCTTCGGATCAACGCCGCCTACGACGAACAGCAGCATGTTGCTCGGATGGTAAAAAGCATTGTAGCATGTATAAAGCGTTTCTTTCGTAATGGTGCTGATCGATTCCACCGTGCCGGCGATGTCGATATGGACCGGATGGATCTGATACATCGCTTCGATCAGGCCGAAATAGACGCGCCAGTCCGCGTTATCGAGGTACATGTTGATCTCTTGGCCGATGATGCCCTTTTCCTTCTCCACGTTTTGGTCCGTAAAATAAGGATGCTGCACGAAATTGATCAGCGTCTCGAGATTCGTCTTGACGTTTTCGGTGGCGGAAAAAAGATATACCGTCTGGTCAAAGCTTGTGAACGCGTTGGCGGATGCCCCGTTGGAAGCGAAGGTGGCAAAAATGTCCCCCTCCGGCTCCTCGAACATTTTATGCTCCAGGAAGTGGGCGATGCCGTCGGGCACGGAAACCTCTTCCTGTCCTTCCACGCGGAAATGGTTGTCGACCGAGCCGTATTTGGTCGCAAACGTGGCGTATGTTTTTTGGAATCCGGGTTTGGGCAGCACGTACACGTGAAGCCCGTTGTCCATCACTTCCTTGTACAGCGTCTCCTGCAAGTTGTCGAACTGAAGTTTTTCCACCGTTTATTCCTCCTTCTGGCCTTTCAGGAAATAGATCGTATCCAGCTCAAAGGTTTCCGCGGCCGCCTTCACGTCTTCGATCCGGATCGCTTCCACCTGCTGCAGCAGCTCGGCGCGCGACCGATCCTTGCCGGAAAATTGGCGGTTGAAATCGTAGGCGATCATCTCGAAGGCGGAATCGTCGATCTCCAGCAGAAGGTTGCGGATCATCGCTTTGGTTTGGGACATTTCCAATTCGGTGATTTTGCCTGCGCGCATATCTTCCAGCTGCATTTTAATGATCTCCAGCGCCTTTTCGTAATTTTGAATCTCGATGCCGGACTGGATGGTTCCGATGCCTTTGTGCCCGTCATAACGGGAGGACGCATAATACGCCAGGCTCTCTTTTTCCCGGACGTTCATAAACAGCTTGGAGTGCGGGTACCCGCCCAAAATCCCGTTGTACATCAGCGCGGCGGCGTATTGGTCGTCGGCGTATGTAACGGATGTGCGGAGCCCCATGTTCAGTTTGCCTTGGCTGACTTCCATTTTCTCGACGACCGTGCGGACTTCGTCGGCTTTGCGGACCGACTTCTCCTGTTTATAGGACGCCTCGGCCGCGGCGCTCAAATCGAAATGTTTGCCGATCAGCTTTTCGACCTCTTCAAGCGACGTGTCTCCCACGACATACAGATCCAAGCTGGCGTGATCCAGCCATTGGCGGTACGCATCGTAAAGGCTTTGCGGCGTAATGCCTTCCAAATCCTTGCGTTGTCCGAGCGGATGGAGACGGTAAGGCTCGTTCCGGCACATTTCTTCGATACAGCGTTCCGACGCGTACCGGATTTTGTCGTTGACGATCGCTTCCATCTTTTTCCGCACGTTTTCTTTCTCGGCCTGCACGTAGCTGCTGCGGAAACGCCCTTCTTCCAGCACGGGGCGCGTCACCACTTCCCCCAGAAAAGCGAAGGAGGCTTCCAGCAGGCTTTCCTGGCTTTTCACGAACGAATCGTTGATCGTGTCCATGCGGAACTGGACGATCTGATAATTTCCTCTTTTATATACGTCAAAACCGAAACCGGCACCGTACATTTGCTCCAGCTGTTCGCGGATTTGCCGCGTTTCCGGGTAGGAAGCGGTTCCCCGTCTCAGCACGAACGGAGTCAAGGCCGTTCCCGTTACCGTCTCCTCCGCAAGCGGGATTCCCGCGTAAAGCGAGATGGCGAACGTTTTAAAGCGTTTCGACGGCAAAACGTGAATCCGCATTCTGCCTGCGTTTCCATGTTGGAATGCTGTTTTATTCAAGGTCCAAAACTCCTTTAGCCATGAATTTGTCTGTCGATACGAATATGAATATGTTCCATTCTATACCATCCCAAAGTGAAGAAGCAACCGAAGACAAACCCTCCGGTTGCTGTTTTCTGGGCGGCAAAACGGCCTACATGCAGAAGATATGTTGTCCGATGGTTTTAACCTGCGGACGGGACCAGATCCACTTCGAGGTCGCTGTCTTCGGGTTGAAATAATACAGGCATCCCCCCGTCGGATCCCATCCGTTCAAGGCCTGCTGGACGGCTTTGCGCGCCACTTCGTTCGGTGTGAGCCAAATTTGTCCGTCGGCTACCGCCGTAAACGCGCCGGGCTGGAAGATGACACCGTGCACGGTATTCGGGAAGCTCGGAGACTTCACGCGGTTCAAAATGACCGCCGCGACCGCCACTTGCCCTTCGAAAGGTTCGCCGCGGGATTCGCCGTACACCGCGTTGGCCATGATCTTCAGGTCGTTTTCGGACAATCCCATCGTGTTGGCGGAAGCGAGAGGTTCGGATTTGTTGGCGCCGGTGTCGTTTGCGGGCGCTTGGCTCTTACCGGCAGCGGATTCGGACGGTCTCCAATCTTTCGTCGCGTTGTACAGCTTCAGCTTCGTTTTGGCGCCGACCGTGCCGTCGACCTCCATGCCGAATTCGGATTGGAACCATTTGACGGATTTTAACGTCGCCCAGCCGAACTGGCCGTCGATGTTGCCGTTATAGAAACCGAGAAATTTCAAGCGTCCCTGCAGTTCGTAAATATCCTGGCCGGAGGATCCGTATTTCAGCACCGTCGTTCCGAACGTAGGTACCGCCTCTTCGGAAACGGGTTTCGTTTTATCGGATGCGGCCCGGTCCCCCATCAGAGGCTGCGCCCCGGCAATAACCGCCGCTGACAAAAGGACCAGAAGTCCTGACATGATCCACAATTTCTTTTTTTTCATTTAGCAGCTCTACCTTTCTCTTGTGAGTTTGACTAGGATGGCTACGGTTATTATGACAAGAGCCACCATGAACTATGCACATTACAAAAGAAAGGATGTAAACCGTCAGGGCATTTACGTTCAAGCCGTTCCAACGCAAAAAAGCAGCCGGCAATACATTGGAATGTACTGCGGCCGCCAATCGGTTTTTCTTAAGGCCATTCGCGATTTCTTTTTTGGTTACGTGACGGGTTCCCCGGGTCTGTTCAAAACGTTATCCTCAAGAACCAGAAATTTGTCGCCGTATTCGCGAATAATATGCTGTTCCCCCCAAGAGCATAGGGAATCCAATATGTTTTTCAAGCTCCAGCCGTATTCGGTGAGCTCGTATTCGACTTTTGGCGGGACCTGATTATATACGATGCGGTTCACGATCCCGTCCTCCTCCAGTTCCCGGAGCTGTTGAGTCAGCATTTTTTGGGTGATGCCCGGCATGAGCCTGCGCAGATCGCTCGTACGCTTCTTGCCGTAGGTCAAATGGCATAAAATGACGCATTTCCATTTCCCCCCGATGACCTCGAGCGTTGCTTCCACGGAAATGTTGTATTTTTTCATATGGTCCTCCCTCCGTTTCGTCATGGGAACTTTTTAGTACCTATAGCACTTTGAAGTACGTACTGTTCAAAAGATCACTGCCGATTCATAATAGCATATACCGGCCGGGATGACTAGAACAGGAGTGAAAAGAATGCCGCAAGATAACAAAAAAAGCATATTTGCGCTTCTGGCTTTAGCCATCAGCGCATTTGCCATCGGAACGACTGAATTCATCAGCGTAGGCCTGCTGCCCTTGATTGCGGAGGATCTGCATATTTCGCTTACGCTGACCGGTTTGACCGTAACGTTGTATGCCCTCGGAGTCACCTTCGGCGCGCCGGTGCTGACTTCGATGACCATAAAGATGTCGCGCAAAAAGCTTTTGATCGGTATCATGCTCGTGTTTATCGCGGGCAACAGCATGGCCGCATTGGCTAACGGAATCGTCATGCTGCTGGCGGGGCGGATCATCTCCGCGTTTGCCCATGGCGTGTTCATGTCCATCGGCACGACGATTGCCGCCGACCTCGTTCCGGAAAATCGCCGCGCCAGCGCGATTGCCATCCTTTTTTCCGGCTTGACCATCGCCACCGTTACCGGCGTGCCGCTCGGGACGTTTCTCGGGCAGCAGCTGGGATGGCGGGCCGCGTTCATCTCCATCGCCGCGGTCGGCTTGGTCGCGTTGCTCGCTAACCTCGCGCTGATCCCTTCGCATCTTCGGAAGGGCGTCAAAACGCCGGTTCGCGAGCAGCTTAAGCTGTTTGCCAACGGAAGATTGCTGCTGGCTTTTCTGATTACGGCCCTGGGATACGGGGGGACTTTTGCGGTCTTCACTTATTTATCCCCTCTGCTTCACCAAATAACAGGGTTCGCGGAATCCACGACGGCGCTCATTCTGCTGGTGTACGGCATCGCCATCGCCATCGGCAACATGGTCGGCGGGAAAGCGGCCAACCGCAAGCCGTTGTCGGCGCTGCTTGTCATGTTTATTCTGCAGGCTGCGGTTCTGCTGCTGCTTACCTTTACGGCGCCGTTCAAAATCGCGGCTTTGATCACCGTCTTCCTGATGGGCCTGCTTGCATTCATGAACGTACCCGGCTTGCAGTCGTATGTGCTGACGCTTGCCGAACGGTATGTGCCGAAAGCGGTGGACGTCGCCTCGGCGATCAATATCGCCGCGTTTAACGCCGGAATCGCGCTCGGCGCTTATTTGGGCGGACGGGTAATGGATTCGCTCGGCCTTGTCCATACGGGCTGGGTCGGTGCAGTGATGGTTGCGGCCGCCGTTATTCTTACCGGATGGAGTTATATTTTGCAAAGAAAAGAAACAAGCGTTGCAACGCACAATAAAGAAAGATCAACTCGAGGAGGAACACAGGATGACATTGCATCTGCAAAGCACGACAAAGCTTGCTAACGGAGTAGACATGCCTTGGCTTGGCCTCGGCGTTTTTAAAGTGGAGGAAGGCGCGGATCTGATCGCGGCCGTAAAAGCCGCCATCAAACACGGATACCGCAGCATCGACACGGCGGCCATTTACGGGAACGAAAGCGGCGTCGGCCAAGCCATCCGCGAAGCGCTGAAAGAAAACGGCCTTGCCAGAGAAGAACTGTTCGTAACCTCCAAGGTATGGAACCAGGACCAAGGGTACGACGAAACGTTGGCAGCCTTTGACGTAAGCTTGTCCAAACTCGGTCTGGACGTGCTTGACCTGTACCTTATTCACTGGCCGGTTGCAGGCAAGTATAAAGACACGTGGAGAGCCCTGGAAAAGCTGTATAAGGACGGGCGCGTCCGGGCGATCGGCGTCAGCAACTTCCATGTTCACCACCTGCAGGATCTGCTGTCCGCCGCAGAAATCAAGCCGATGGTCGACCAGGTGGAATTCCATCCTTACCTGGCCCAAAACGAGCTGTTGGCCTTTACGAAAGAGCAGGGCATCCAGCTCGAAGCCTGGTCGCCGCTAATGCAGGGCGAACTGTTAAACCAGCCTGTGCTTCAAGAGATTGCCGCGAAGCATAACAAATCCGTCGCACAAACGATTTTGCGTTGGGACCTGCAAAAAGGCGTCGTAACGATTCCGAAATCGATCAAGGAGCATCGCATCATCGAAAATGCTTCGATTTTCGACTTTGAGCTTTCGCCTGAGGATATGGAAAAAATCGACGCCCTGAACCAAAACCGCCGGGTCGGCCCTGACCCGGACAACTTCGATTTTTAAGCCCCAAAAGGAACTATGGGTCTTACTGTATAAAAAAGAAAAAACGTGCTGCCGCGGTATGAAACCGCAGCGGCACGTTTTTTTGTTTACGGAAGACTCGCCGGCTCTTTATGAGCTGATCCGGTTTTGCTGCTGATACTGCTCCAGCGAAACGAGGACCTCGCGTGGTTTGCTTCCTTCATAAGGGCCGATAATGCCCCGGGCTTCCATGGAATCGATCAATCGGGCCGCACGCGTATACCCGACCCTCATTCTGCGCTGCAGCAGCGATACCGAAGCCTGTTTGGCCTCCAGCACGATCTGCACTGCCTGGTCGTACAGCTCGTCCAGCTCTTCGTCCGCTTCGGGCTGCGACTCATCCACTTCGGGGACGATCGATTCGTCGTATTGGGCTTCGCCTTGCTCGCGCACGTAATTGACGATCGTTTCCACTTCCTGGTCGGTCATAAAAGCGCCTTGGACGCGAATCGGTTTCGAAGACCCCATCGGCATGAACAGCATATCGCCCCGGCCCAGCAGCTTTTCCGCTCCGGCCATGTCGAGGATCGTCCGCGAATCCACCTGGGAAGAAACGCCGAAGGCAATCCGCGAAGGAATGTTGGCCTTGATGACCCCCGTGATGACGTCCACCGAAGGCCGCTGGGTGGCGATGATCAGGTGGATGCCGGCTGCGCGAGCCATTTGCGCAAGCCTTGTGATCGCTTCTTCGACGTCATGCGCCGCCACCATCATAAGGTCCGCGAGCTCGTCCACGATGACCACGATGTAAGGAAGCACGGCTGGCAGGTTGTCTTTCATCAGATTGTTGTAACCTTCGATGTTCCGGGTGCCGGATTTGGAAAACAGCTCATACCGTTTCTCCATTTCGACGACGATTTTTTTCAGGGCGAGCGAAGCCCGCTTCGGATCCGTCACCACCGGAGCCATCAAATGCGGGATGCCGTTATACACGTTCAGTTCGACCATCTTCGGATCGACCATCAGGAATTTGACCTCATCCGGTTTGGCTTTATACAAAATGCTCGTAATAATGCCGTTGATGCAGACCGATTTCCCCGAGCCGGTCGCGCCCGCGACCAGCAAATGGGGCATTTTCGCAAGATTGCCGACGATCGTCTGCCCGGAAATGTCCCTGCCGAACGCAATGGACAGCTTGGATTGGGCGTCCTGGAACACCGGCGTTTCCATGACTTCCCGCATCGTGACAAGAGATACCTCGTTATTCGGCACCTCGATGCCGATGGCCGATTTGCCCGGAATCGGCGCTTCCATCCGAATGTCCTTTGCCGCCAGCGCCAGCGCGATATCATCGGTCAGGCTGACGATCCGGCTGACCTTGACGCCGATATCCGGCTGGATTTCGTAACGCGTCACCGCCGGGCCGCGCACGACCTCAAGCACCTTGGCCCGAACGCCGAAGCTCTCAAGCGTCGCCTCCAGCTTGCGGGCCGTTTGCATATAGTCGTTCTGGTCCCCGGCTTTGCCGCCGTTATGCGGTTTGGCCAACAAACGGAACGGCGGAAGCTTGTACGGCTTCGGCGGCGGGGCGGGTGGTTTCGTCTCAAGCGGTTCTGCCGCCTCTTCACCGGCCGGCCCTTGACCAGGTTCCTCTGCGGCTTCCCCGCTCGTTTCAGGGGCGGATGGGATCGGCTGCAGGGCTTCATGTCCGCTTTCGTCCAAAACGGCTTGTACGCCGCCGTCCGGCACGGGTTCATGTTCCTCCCAATCCTCTTCCTCCAAGCTCCCTTCGGATTTCACCTGCTCGAAGAAGTCGCGAATGATGGGCGATGACGTTTCCGCTTCTCCGCGATTCCACGGTTCGGGAGCCGCATCGATTCCGCCATACTCCGGCACATCATCGAAAATCGGCTTTGCCGCGCGGCTGGAATGCCTGCCTACAGGCTCCAATATGTCGCCTCCGTCCAAATCGTCGTCCGGTTCCGGAGCCGCCCCTCCTGCAGCAGGTTTGCCGATTTTGTTGCCAAAAAGCTGGAAAAATACCGGCGCGGACCGTTTCGCCCTCGGCTCTACGAAATCGTCGAGATCGTCATCCTCATCCTCATCCGGCAGCGGGGCATGCCCCCGTTTTCGCGACGGTTTGGCGGAAGACGCGACGGCTTGCGGTTTTTGTGCCGCTATCCGTTTTTGCACGTTGCTTCCCGCTTGAACCATTCGTTTGCGCAAGATCCGCATCAGGTCGACGTACGACAGGTTCGTGATCAGCATGAAGCTGATAATGAACATGACGATGAGCATCAGCTTCGTTCCCGTATTGCCGAACAGCCAAAACAAAACGGCGTATTGGAGCGCACCGGCGTACCCTCCGCTAATATCCTTATTCAGCATGGAACGTTCTTTGGAGCCTGCGGACGACAACAGCGAGCCGTCCAAATCATTATGTATTTGGGTAATGATATGTCCGGCGCTCAGGCCGGGAACATGAGACAGCTTCTTCTCGAGCGAGGCGACGCTGCTCATGAGCGTGAGCGCCAGCACAAGCAAAACGATCCCGCTTTTGCGGGTGCTCCACCGGTTGGGCCATTTTCGCTGAATCATGACGCTGAGACCCACATAAATGCCGATTAAAGGAATGACGAAATAAAACCGTCCAAGCACAAGGCCGAACATTTTAGATAAAGACCACCCTACCGCTGCTTCACCGGACAGGGCAATGACGGATAGGGTGATCAATATGATGCCGTATATTTCGTATTTCAGAACATTGGTCAGCAAGGCCTTCTTCTTTTTTCTCCGTTTAGCCAAGAAATGTCACCCCCGGAACCCCATTATACCATATAATCCCGGTGGGCACCTATGTTCTGTTTTTCGCAAATTTCGCTTTATGTCGCCGGGACATAACGGATAATCTGTCCGGGGGAATATGACGGATTCAAATAGGAATCCAGCGGCCCGTCCAACAACCGGACGATTTGCACCTGGTTATGATCCAGCGGCTTGACTTCCATCAAAATCCCTTTAAACCGCACTTCCGTCGTCTTCGTTTCTTCCCCTTGCTTTTCCCAAACGGCTTCCAGCGGCATGACGGTATGGAGCGTCATTGCGTGATCCCCTCCGTTTCGCCGGCTCGCTTGCGTTCGTCGATCAACTGGTTCAGCTTCATGATCGCCTGCCCGATGCCGCCGACCTCGTCCATCAAACCGTATTTCACCGCATCGATCCCGCCGACCGGCGTCCCGACGTCCCGGTTCAGCTCGCCGGTGCGGAACATGAGCTCCTTGAACTGCGATTCCGTGATCCGCGAATGGGACGTAACGAACCGAACGACGCGCTCCTGCATTTTTTCCATGTATTCGAACGTTTGCGGGACGCCGATGACCAGTCCGTTCAAGCGGATCGGGTGAATCGTCATCGTCGCGCTTTCGGCGATGATCGAATACGTGGATGATACGGCGATCGGAACGCCGATGCTGTGCCCTCCGCCGACGACGACCGTCACCGTCGGTTTGGTCAGCGAGGCGATCATTTCGGCGATGGCCAGCCCGGCTTCGACGTCGCCGCCGACCGTATTCAAAATAATGAGGAGCCCGTCGATGTTTTTGTTTTGCTCGGCCGCGACGAGCGTAGGGATGATATGCTCGTATTTCGTCGTTTTATTTTGCGGCGGCAAAACCATATGTCCCTCGATCTGACCGACGATGGTCAAGCAAAATATGTTGGATTCGTTTGCGGTAGGTACATTCATCTGGCCAAGCTGCTGCACGGCCTCAATCGCTGCTTTCGTTGGGTTTTCCGGCTGCTGCTCCGGCGCGGCCGGTTCCTCCATACGGTAATGACCTGTTTCATTCGCCATGTTTGTATTCCCCATCCTTTCACGTCAAAGGTGCGTTCATTCTGTTTAGTATGGCGGGCCGAACCCGGGTATTATTCCTTTTTGCCCCTGAAAAATATAACGGACGCCTAGCTCCCGTTCCGCCAAACGTCAAAAAAGCACCCGCCTGAACGGGTGCTTTCTCCCTGGAACCTTAATGAAGCTGCTGCTGTTCGGAAATTTCGCTGAGCGCTTCTCCCGCTTCATTGATATGAATGTTGATGGTAGCCAGGTCGCCGATGGCGCAAATGCCGACGATTTCCCCGTTTTCGACGACCGGGATGCGGCGGATTTGGTGATCGGCCATCATGCGTGCGCATTCATGGGCGTCGGTATCGGGAGAACAGGTCACGACGTCTTTCGTCATGCACTCGTGGCAATGTACGCTGTCCGGATCTTTGCCTGCGGCCACGCATTTCAGCACGATGTCGCGGTCGGTGATCATGCCTACAATTTTTTTGCCTTCGCATACCGGAAGCGATCCGCAATTGATATCGCGCATCATTTTTGCGGCGGCAGTTGCCGTATCATGCGGAGCGCATGTTTGAACATCCGTTGTCATACATTCGCGAACTAAAGTCATTGTTATTGATCCTCCTCATGGGAAATTCCCCCGTATTGTTCCCCATCTGGAATCCCGGTTATTCAAAAGACGAAGCAAAAAAGCGCAGCTTCCGGTTGATCGGAAAACTGCGCTTTGATTATCGGTGTTTTTCCTATGGCATGCAAGAGAAGCCTCGTCCATAACTTAGCCTGCATATGAGGAAAACAGATGAGTGAATGTGGCCAATATGGGGTCAAGTGACGAACACGGTAAAAGATAGTGCTGGTATATCAAGCATTTGCCACTTCATGTTTGCAACATTACACTTCCATAATGATCGGTAAGATCATAGGTCTGCGGCGGGTTTGTTCGTACAGGAACCGTCCCAGCGCATCCTTGACTCCCGTTTTGAGGGAAGCCCACTCGTTCACATTCTCGCTCATCAGCTTCTGCAGCGTGCTCGAGACGATCCGGTTCGCTTCGTCAAGCAAGCCTTCGGATTCGCGTACATACACGAAACCTCTGGAAATAATGTCCGGTCCGGACATGATCGTGCCGTCCTGTTTGCTGAGCGTAACGACAACGACCAGAATGCCGTCCTGGGAAAGCAGCTTGCGGTCCCGCAGGACGATGTTGCCTACGTCGCCGACGCCCAGTCCGTCGATGAGCACGTTGCCGGCCGTGACTTTACCGGCTTTGCGCGCCATGCCGTTCTGAATTTCCACCACTTCACCGATATCGGTGATAAAGATGTTGTCGGGATCGACTCCCACTGATTCCGCCAGGAGCGCATGCTTGCGCTGCATTCTGTACTCCCCGTGGATCGGAAGGAAAAATTTCGGTTTCATCAGGTTCAGCATGAGCTTCAGTTCTTCCTGGCTGCCGTGTCCGGAAACGTGAACGCCGGAGTTCGAGCCGCTGTAAATGACCTCGGCGCCTAAACGGAAGAGTTCGTCGATCGTCCGGCCGACGTATTTCTCGTTGCCGGGAACCGGCGTTGCAGCGATGATAACGGTATCACCCGGCAAAATATCGACCTTGCGATGGGTAGAACGGGCCATGCGGGTCAGCGCCGACATCGGTTCGCCTTGGCTGCCCGTGCACAATACGACGACGCGGTCGGCGGCCATCTTGTTCACTTCTTCCGGTTCGATCAGCATGCCGTCCGGCATGTGGAGATAGCCGAGCTCGGCGGCGATCGACACGACGTTGACCATGCTTCGTCCGATCACCGTAATTTTGCGGCCCGTCGATTCCGCGGCGTTGACGACCTGCTGGATCCGGTGAACGTTGGATGCAAACGTGGCGATCACGACGCGTTGGGACGCTTTCCGGAAAATATCCTCAAGCACGAGGCCGACGTTTTTCTCCGATGGCGTAAAGCCCGGTTTTTCGGCATTGGTGCTGTCGGACAGCAGCGCGAGAACGCCTTCTTCGCCAATGGCAGCCATCCGCTGCAGGTTGGCATACTGGCCGTTTACCGGCGTATGGTCGAATTTAAAGTCGCCCGTATGAACGACATTGCCCTCCGGCGTCGCGATGCAAATGCCGACGGAATCCGGAATGCTGTGGTTCGTTCTGAAGAACGTCGCTTTCAGCGTTGAGCCGAGCTGCACCACCGAATCCTCATGGATCAAAATCCGTTTCGTTTCGCCGAGCAGATTGGCTTCCTTCAGCTTGTTCTCGACGAGTCCGAGCGTCAGCTTCGTTCCGTATACCGGAACATTCAAATGTTTGAGGACGTAAGGCAAACCGCCGATGTGATCCTCGTGTCCGTGAGTGAGCAAAATGCCTCTCACTTTGTCGCGGTTTTCCGTCAAGTAGCTGATATCGGGGATGACGATATCGATGCCAAGCATGTCCTCTTCGGGAAATTTCAAGCCTGCATCAACAACAACGATATCATTCGCGTATTGAATGACATACATGTTTTTCCCGATTTCACCGACGCCGCCCAATGCAAATATCGTCAATTTATCGTTATTATTTTTTTTAGACAAATGAATCTAAACCTCCTATGGTGTTGGACGTCGTACCATTTTATAGTATTTTAATTTCAAAAATATACCGCACCCAGTCACTTGACCTCATTATACATGATAAAAAACGCAAAACACAAGTCACCCTCCACGTAAGTGTTAACGTTCCCCAAAAATAAAGCCTCTATTTGCACAAAAAACAGCGCCCGAACGGGCGCTGTCATCGTTTTTTTCGTATTGTTGACGTCGATAAAAATCAAGCCTGCAAAGAAGCTACAAGATTGCGGAGAAACGCGGCTTCGGATTCGCTGGGGTCGACGAGCGGCAAGCGTACGCCGCCAACGGGACGGCCGAGCAGATTCAGGGCATATTTCAATGCAGAAGGATTCGGCACCGGATGCGGGCATTCGAAAAGCCCCTTGAAAACAGGGAACAACTTCTGATGCAGCTTCGCCGCTTCGGCTGACTCTCCGTTCAAATACGCTTGAATCATGTCCTTCATGGACGCGCCGATCAAATGGCTGGCCACGCTCACAATCCCGTAAGCGCCAACCGCGATGGCCGGCAGCGTCACGGAATCGTCGCCCGAATAAACCTTGAAATGTTCGGGGGCGGCCGAGGCGATGAGCGTCACCTGCTCAAGAGAGGCGCATTCTTTCGTGCCGACGACGTTAGGAATCTGGGCGAGGCGGAGGGTCGTCTCGACCGAAAGGCTCGTTACGGTTCGTCCCGGCACATTGTAAAGAATGACCGGCAGGCTCGTGCCGCGAGCGATGGCCTCGAAATGGCGGTACAACCCTTCCTGGTTCGGCTTGTTGTAATAAGGCACGACCAGCAGCGCCGCGTCAACGCCCAATTTTTCGGCCTTCCGGGTCAGCTGGACGGAATGCTCCGTATTGTTGCTGCCCGTCCCGGCGATGATTTTGCAGCGCCCTTTGGCATGCTCCACCGCGAAAGCAAACAGCTCCAGCTTCTCTTCATCGCTTAACGTCGGGGACTCGCCCGTCGTGCCGCAGATGACGAGGGAATCCGATTTTTGCTCTTCGATCAAATATTCAATCATGTTTGACGTTTCCGACCAGTTGATGTTTCCCTGCTCGTCAAACGGCGTGATCATGGCCGTTATCAATCTTCCGAAATCCACTTGTATAACCTCCTCAAACGATGGAACGCGCTCTTGCAAGCCGTCTTTTATGAGATTTCCAATGAATATGCAGGCTAGGCGGCTCTGCGGTATGGAAGATCCGTTGATCAAAACGTTTCTCCCTTAACCGCTAGGCCGCTTCTTAAGTAAAAGTTATCTATGAAGTTCGAATTTGGTATGAAGAGCACGCAATGCCTGCACCATGTCTTCTTTTTTCACGAGCACCCAGATGGTCGTGTTCGAATCGGCCGATTGCAGGATTTGAATGTTCTGTTCGCTTAACGATTCGACGATTTTGGCCATGATTCCCGGAACACCGTTGATTCCCCCGCCGATAACCGAAACTTTGGCACAGCCGGACAACGCCTTGGGCTCGAATCCAAGCTCCCGGAGAACCGTCAACGCCCGATCCGAATCGAAGTCAAACACCGTATAGACCGCCCCGGTTGGGGTAACATTAATAAAGTCCACGCTGATGGAATTTTCCGCCATCGCTTTAAATACCTGAAGCTGAAGATTATGGCCTCCGCCTTCGCAATCGACCGTAATTTGCGTCACGTTGCTTACATAGGCGATCCCGGTCACGTAACGGTCCATAAAGCCCAGCTGAACGTCCTTGAAACCCTCCGGCTGAGTCACCAGCGTCCCTTCATCCTCGGAAAACGTAGACCGCACCCGAACGGGGATATGGGCCTGCATGGCGATTTCAACGGCCCGGGGGTGAATCACTTTGGCGCCGTACTGCGCCATGTTGCAAATTTCAGCGTAGCTTACGACGGGCAGCGGTTTGGCGTCTTCGACGATTCTCGGGTCCGCAGTCAAAATGCCGTTGACGTCCGTATAGATGTCAACGATTTCCGCATGAAGCGCAGCGCCGAGAGCCGTAGCCGACGTATCGCTTCCGCCTCTCCCCAAGGTCGTAAAGTCGCCGGACTCCGCCTGTCCCTGAAAACCGGTCACGATAACCACCTGATGCGTCTCCAGCTCGGAAATCACCCGTTCCGGACGCACGTCCTTGATCCGGGCATTGCCGAATTGATCGTCCGTGACGAATCCGGCCTGCGCCCCCGTCAGCACGATTGCACGAATGCCTTCGGACTCGAGCAGGCTGCAAAGCGTAGCCGCGGAGATGATTTCACCGCAGCACAGCAGTAAATCCCTTTCGCGCGCAGGCAGCGCATCGCCATTCTGGGCAACCCAGTCAAGGAGCGTGTCCGTAGCGTAAGGCTCACCTCGGCGTCCCATTGCGGACACAACGACAACGAGCTGGTATCCAGCATTCAGCTCGCGTTTGACGTGGCCAATGACAAGCTCTCTTGCCTGCGGCGTCGACAGCGACGTACCGCCAAATTTTTGTACTAAAATACTCATTTCCATTCCTCCATACGACTAAGAACGCGCGGAACGTTTGGCTGCAGCAATCTCGTCTTTCGGACAGCACTGTTTAGAGTCGCACCCTCACGGAATTATCGTTGCATCGATTGGAGGTTTTGTTGCCCGCGACAAGATCACGGCGCAAACGCCCTGCAAAAACGTCCGGCTTCCTGCGGCATGGGTCGCAGGCGGATAAGGGCAGGAAGCGGGGCGGCTGCGCGCCAAATTCCCGTCGCTTCCTCCAAAATTACGCGTCTTCAAGTTCATAGTCTCTCTTAAGTTCGACAATTACAGATTTAATGTGACCGCAAACGACAGGAATGCGGGCACAAGCGGCCGTTGCATGGACGGATCCTTTCGGACGGATTCAGCGCCCCGGATCGCCATGCGGCAGCCTTCGAAATAAAATGGTGAAGCCATACGGGATGTTCGGCGGTTTAGGCCGAGAACACCCGTTGAAGGATCATGGGCTGAAGCTGTTTTCCTTCCAGCGCTGCGTAGCAGGCTTCGGGAATCAAATCCATCTGGGCCACAAGCGAATTCGGCTTCTGAAAAGGATTATCCTGGCCAAACGGAACAAAATAAATGTTTTTCGTAATTAAAAGCTTGGCGATGTTGGACGCATTCAGTCCAAGCCCGTCATTGGTCGAAATCGCGAGCACAAGCGGTCGCTGGTTCCTCATCTGGGCCTTGGCGGCCATAAGCACCGGACTGTCCGTCATCGCGTTTGCCAGCTTGCTCGTCGTATTTCCGGTGCAAGGGGCGATGACCAGCACATCCAGCAATTTGGACGGCCCCAGCGGCTCCGCTTCGACAATCGTCGTAATGATGTCATTGCCCGTAATGTCTTTTAATTGCTGAAGCCAATTTTGAGCCGTTCCGAAACGTGTATCCGTTACCTGCACCGAACCCGACGCGATCGGCACCACGTTCGCGCCGGCTTCCACGAACCGCTTCACCTGCGGCATGATTTCCTCAAGCGTGCAGTGTGATCCCGTAACTGCATAACCTACCGTTTTACCCTGCCAATTCATTGTCCATCCCCCCGAGTCTTGAACTCATCCGAAATCAACTGTACCAACGTGTTCGCGATAATCGAACCAGCCGTTTTGGGAGCCACGATTCCAGGGAGCCCGGGGGCAAGCAGCGCCTTGATCCCCCGCTTCTCCGCATACCGGAAATCGCATCCTCCGGGAGCGGAAGCAAGGTCAACAATGACGGCGCTTTGGGGCATTCTAGACAGGATTTGTGCTGTGACTATCATAGTCGGAATCGTATTAAAAATCAAGTCGATGTTGCGCACGTGATCCGCCAAATCCCTTGTCAGAAAAGGCTCCCAGCCCATCACCTCCGCCCGGGCGACGTCCTTTTCGCTGCGGACTCCCACTTTTACTTTCGCTCCCAGACCCTGCAGGCTTTTCGCCATCGTAAACCCGGTCCTGCCCAGTCCAAGCACCATGCAGTTCGATCCATGTATCGTAAAATCCGTATTCTGAATAGCCATCACCAGAGCGCCTTCGGATGTCGGAATGGAATTGCTGATCGCGACCTCATCCCGGTCCAGCAGCTCGATCAACTTGATCTCGTGATGAGCGCACAAGCTTCGCAGATAAGGTTTGGCCATGCCGGTGTATACTTTGCACCCTCTGCGGAGCGCGGCCATATGCTCATCCTGCAGCTTTAGCGACTCGTTCGAGAACTGCGTATGGATGATGCCGTTGTCATCACAGCCCACGACAGGAAGGACCAGCACATCCGCAGCAGCGAGCAGCTCAGCCGTCAGATGATCCCTGGTCACTCCCTGGAGTTTTTCCTTCAGATTGTCAAAACCGACGACGCTGACGGTGGCATCCATCTCCGAACATTTGCGGATCACCTCGATCTGCCGCGCATCCCCGCCTAGGAATACGATTTGGACTCCTGTCAGCATAAGGATGTCACTCCTTTCAAAAAACACTGTTATGGAACATCTTATGCCGCAGCCTATCATTCGGTGAGAACGCGGAGGAAATAACCCCGAAACCCGGGGCGGTTGCAGTGCTTTGGCCTTTTGGTCAGCGGTTTTCGGAGGGACCCGAAAAACGGGATTGAACGCAAAAAAATCCGCCGTCACTTCGCTTTCGGCGAACATGCGGCGGATCTTGGTTTGTTATTTGCCCGTGTGGCCGAATCCTCCGGCACCGCGAACGGTCTCGGACAAACGTTCCACTTGTTCGAGACGGATCGGCGGAACCTCCTGGAATACCATTTGGGCGATCCGTTCGTTCCGGGCGATTTCAAAAGGCTCCTGTCCCAAGTTAATGAGCAGCACCTTCACTTCCCCGCGGTAATCCGCGTCGATCGTTCCCGGCGTATTCAGGCAAGTGATGCCGTGTTTCAAGGCGAGTCCGCTGCGCGGACGGATTTGGGCTTCCAGCCCTTCCGGCATCGCTAAGGCAAATCCTGTCGGAATCAGCTTGCGCTCCCCCGGATGGAGCACGACAGGTTCCTCGACGGCGGCATGCAGGTCGTAACCTGAAGCGCCCGAGGACATTTTTTCCGGAAGTTTCACGTCGTCATGTCCCGGAAGCTTATGAATTTGAACGTAATGCAACCAAATCATCCCTTCTTAATCCAGCGATAGCTTTGTCCGATGCTCCGACCATGGCCAGCGCAAAAGGCACGCCGAACATTCTGTCCAGCACGTCGTCGATATCCTTCATGCCGACATGCTCTATTTTATCAATCATTTCGTCCAGGGAATAGTGCTTGCCGAGCATCAATTCGTTTTTGCCGAGACGGTTCATCCGGCTGCCCGTTCCCTCCAGGCTCAAAATCAGGCTGCCCTTCAGCTGTTCCTTGCCTTTCCGGAGCTCGTCTTCCGTAATGCCGTTTTGCGCAACGTCCGCAAGCACCTCTTTGGTCAGATCAAGCACGTCCTTGGTCTGTTTCGGCGCGGTGCCCGCATATACCGTAAACAAGCCGCTGTCCTCATTGGAGCTGTGGTACGAATAAACGGAATAAGCAAGCCCCCGCTTTTCGCGGATTTCCTGGAACAGCCTCGAGCTCATGCCCCCGCCGATCGTATTGTTCAGCAAAATCATCGCGTACTGCAGCGGGTCATGGATCGAACATCCCGGCAGCGACAGGCAGATGTGGTTCTGCTCGGTTTTCTTTTTATGGAACAGAACATCGCTGTGGAACCCCGGCGACGCAATTTCCTTCACCCGGCGTTTGTTCCCGAAATGGCCGAAATGGCGCTCCAGCAGCTCCACGACGCCGTCATTGATGTTGCCGGCCACGCTGATGACCGTATTTTCGACCGTGTAATGCTCCTCCATGTACGCCCGCAGCTCCGCCGGTCCCATCGGGTCAAGCTGCTGCTTCGTGCCCAGAATCGGGTAAGCCAGCGGATGTTCCCCGTAAACGGCTTTTGCCATCAAATCATGCACCAGATCATCCGGCGTGTCTTCGTACATCGAAATTTCCTCAAGAATGACGTTTTTCTCCTTGGCCAGTTCGCCTTCATCCAAAACGGACCGGAAAAACATGTCCGAAAGGACGTCCACGGCGATCGGCAAATGCTCATCCAGCACTTTGGCGTAATAACATGTATACTCCTTCGACGTAAACGCGTTAACGTTGCCGCCGATGGCATCGAATTGCTCCGCTATGTCTTTGGCGTCGAAACGCTCCGTCCCTTTAAAGAGCATATGCTCGATAAAATGCGATACGCCGTTATTATCGGGTGTTTCATGACGCGAACCCGTTTTTACCCAGATCCCAAAAGAAACCGACCGACAGGTCGGGATTTTCTCCATGACTACTCTGAGGCCGTTGGTAAGCTTTATTTTTTTCACGCGGCTAGGCCCTCCTAAAATAATATCAATCACTGCCTTCAACGCATCCCCTATCCTACCAAAAAACGACGCCCCGCTCAACCGCTTTGCGGAACAATGCGTTCGGGCGAAAGCGTCTGGCTCACCGTTCCCGGGATCAGCCCCTTGGCTTTGATGCCCCGGATCATACCCCGAAGCGCCTTGGACGACGAAGACGTCGGATGCATCAAAATAAGGGAACCTGCCTCCGCTTTCTTCGATATTTTGCTTACGACCGATTCCGGGGAAGGATTCCTCCAGTCGACCGTATCGAGCGTCCATAGGACGGTTTTCAGGCCGAGGCCTGCGGCGATACGCACCGTTTGCTGATTAAAATCCCCCGACGGCGGGGCAAACCATTTATTGTCGACGCCCAGGGTTTCCTTCAGGAGCTTTTGCGTTTTGCTGATCTCCATCGTGGCCCGGTATTCGCTCAACTGGCTCATGTTCGGATGGGTGTACGCATGGTTTTCAAGCTCGTGTCCGCGTTTTTGGATTTCCTTGGCCAGCTCGGGATTTTTTTTCAGCCAGCTTCCATCAAAAAAGAAGGTAGCCTTTACCTTCTCCTCGTCTAAAATATCCAGCATCGGCACGATAAATTCATTCCCCCAAGCCACATTGATCATCAGCGCGACCATCGGCTTGTTCGGATTTCCCCGGTAAATCGGCTCCGCCCCCAAATCGTCCAGGCTGACCTTCGGAGGGATTTGGCGATACACGTATGTAAACGGCTTGGACGTCCCCGCCGCTTTTGCCTGCTTATAGGTTGCATCCACATCGATTTCTAATCCATTATAACCGGGAATCGCCTTCCATACACGGTCCACAACCGCGTCGACGGGCTGGATCCTCGTCTGCTCCCGCTTTTCCAGAAGCTCCTTGTAGAGCGGATCCTGCGCCTGATCTACCGCCGGGACCCCCGTCGCACGAACCTCCGCCGCCTGATGCCTGGCTTCCCTGATATAATCGCCGACGACGCCGGTCTGCGCGACCCCTACGACGACGGCAAAACAAGCCATCAATACCGCGCCCTTTCTTCCATTCATACCCCCGCTCATCTCCCTTACCCGCTTTGTCCCATCATATGAGCAAGTCCAGCCGATTATGAATGGAGGAAAAGAAGACCCGGGCCCTTCCATCCCCGAAAAAAAAAAGAGCCAGAAGTGGTTACGTTCTGCCTCTTTCGCAAGACCTTCCCGGTCTCTTTTAGATTGTTAAGCTTTTTGCGGTTTGGATTCCGCAGTCAAAACTGCCTTGCGGGACAGGTTAATCCGGCCCTGCTGGTCGATCTCCGTCACTTTCACGGTAATCGAATCCCCGATCGCCACGACGTCTTCAACCTTCGCGACGCGTTCGGTGGACAATTGGGAAATGTGAACGAGACCTTCCTTGTTCGGCAAAATTTCCACGAATGCCCCGAATTTCTCGATCCGTTTGACGGTGCCGACGTAAATTTCGCCGACCTGTACCTCGCGGACGATGCCTTCGATGATGGAACGCGCTTTTTGGTTCATTTCTTCGTTCGACGAAGCGATGAAGACGCGGCCATCCTGTTCGATATCGATTTTCACGCCGGTTTCTTCGATGATTTTGTTGATGATTTTGCCGCCTGCGCCGATGACGTCGCGGATTTTGTCCGGATTGATGTTCATGACGATAATTTTAGGCGCATATGGGGACAGCGTTTCCCTTGGCTTCTGGATCGCTTCCATCATTTTGCTCAGGATGAACATCCGGCCTTCTCTTGCTTGCTTCAAAGCGTCCTGCAAAATCTGGCGGTCGATGCCGTCGATTTTAATGTCCATTTGGATGGCGGTAACGCCTTCCGCGGTTCCGGCCACTTTGAAGTCCATATCGCCCAGATGGTCTTCCATGCCCTGGATATCGGTCAAAATGGAGACATGTTCCCCGTCTTTAATCAGACCCATGGCCACCCCGGCAACCGGCGCTTTAATCGGCACTCCCGCGTCCATCATGGCCAGCGTGCTTGCGCAAATGCTTGCCTGGGAAGTGGAGCCGTTGGATTCCAGCACCTCGGACACAAGACGGATCGTGTACGGAAACTCGGTTTCGGAAGGAATGACCTTCGACAGCGCTCTTTCGCCAAGCGCGCCATGGCCGATTTCGCGGCGTCCCGGAGCGCGGAGCGGACGGGCTTCGCCTACGCTGAACGGCGGGAAGTTGTAATGGTGCATAAAGCGTTTCGATTCCTGCAGGTCGATGCCGTCCAGGATTTGCACGTCGCCGAGCGCACCAAGCGTACATACGCTAAGCGCCTGCGTTTGGCCCCGTGTAAACAGGCCCGTTCCGTGCGTGCGAGGCAAAATGCCCGTATCGCATTCAATCGGACGGATTTCATCCAGCTTGCGGCCGTCAGGACGAACCTTATCATGCGTGATCAGGCGTCTGACTTCTTCCTTGACGATATCGTGCAACACTTCTTTGACGTCGCTCAAAAGCTCAGGCGTCTCTATGTATTGCTGTTCAAAGTAAGCCACCGTTTCATCGTTAATGGCGTCAATCGCATCTTGGCGGGCATGCTTTTCGGCAATGCGAACGGCTTCGACCAAACGGGCTGCCGCATATTCGCGGACCTGCTTGTTGACTTCGGCGTCCACCGTGTGCAGCTTGACTTCCATCTTCGGCTTGCCGGCTTTGGCCACCAGTTCCTCGATGACCTCGACGATTTTTTTGATTTCCTCATGACCGAACATGATCGCTTCGAGCATGACTTCTTCAGGCACTTCGTTGGCTTCGGCTTCCACCATCATAATGGCGTCTTTGGTCCCTGACACGACCACGTAAATGTCGCTGATTTCCTGCTGGGCGATCGTCGGGTTGATAATGAACTCCCCGTCCACGCGGCCAACGATAACTCCGCCGATCGGTCCGTTAAACGGCACGTCGGAAATGCTCAGCGCGGCCGAGGTACCGATCATCGCGGCGATTTCCGGAGAGCAGTCCTGATCGACGCTCATGACGAGATTAAGGACTTGTACATCATTACGGAATCCTTCAGGGAACAGCGGACGGATCGGACGGTCCGTAAGACGGCTGGCAAGAATCGCCTTTTCGCTCGGACGCCCTTCGCGTTTGATGAAACCTCCCGGAATTTTGCCGACGGCATACAATCTTTCCTCATAGTTTACGGTCAGCGGAAAAAAATCCAAATCTTTAGGTTCACTGGAAGCAGTCACAGTACAAAGCACGGCGGTTTCCCCATAACGGACCATCACTGCGGCGTTGGCCTGCTTGGCGAGTCGACCGGTTTCCAAAACGAGGGGTCTTCCGCCCAACTGCATTTCGACACGACTTTCCATGAAATCCCTCCTTTTCAATACACATTATTCCCAGGTTTGGGTTAATTCATATAAGGCCTGCATAAAAAGCAACCCGGTTGCTCCGCTGTCACTCCGAAAAGGACAACGGTGAACAACCAGGCTGCTTTAAGTAGACCATACGGATATTAACGACGCAATCCGAGTTTTTCAATCAGCGCGCTGTAACGTTTAACATCTTTGTTTTTCAAGTATGCCAACAGCTTACGGCGTTGACCGACCATTTTCAGCAGTCCGCGGCGGGAATGATGATCTTTCTTGTGCGTGCGCAAGTGATCAGTCAGGTTCGTAATGTTCTCCGTAAGGATAGCAATTTGCACCTCTGGGGATCCTGTATCGGATTCATGAGTTTTGTGCTCTTCGATCAGTTGTTGTTTGCGTTCTTGAGTCAATGCCATCCTGTTCACCTCCTTAAGTAAATAATCGCCGTTAGCCTCGTTACCGTCGGTGAGATCGTGTAACCAAGCCAAGGTTATTGCCGCTGTTCCCAGCGACGTTTATCAGTATAACATACATGGGCGGCAAAAGTAAATGTTCTCCATGTCCGATTATTTGGACAGGCTCAAAATCTTTCCGGCCGTTTCGGCGTCGGACCGGATTTGAGCGATCAGCTCCTGGATGGAAGGGAATTTCCGTTCCGGCCGGATATAGGACACCAGATCTACGACCATCTGCTCGCCGTAGATGTCCCGGTCAAAATCCAGGAGATGAACCTCAAAGCTTGGCGCGGCAACGTTCTCTTGGAACGTCGGTTTGACTCCCAAATTCATCACGCCGGGGATCCACTCGCCTTCAACGAATGAACGGACCGCGTACACGCCTTTGGCCGGCACGACGTATTGGTCGAGCAGGCGCAAATTGGCCGTCGGAAATCCGATCGTCCGGCCCCGCTTGTCCCCGTCGATGACGACGCCCCGCAGCCGGTACGGCCTCCCGAGCAGCCGGTTCGCTTGTTCCAGATCTCCGCCGTGCAGCGCTTTGCGGATCTCCGAGCTGCTCACCTTCCCGCCTCCTTGCTCGAAAGGCGGAATGATCTCGACGCTCATTTTTCCTTGCCCGAGCTCGCGCAGCATTTCCGCGTCCCCCGCGCCTTTGTGGCCGAACCGGAAATCGAAGCCGACGATCGCCGTCCGCACCCCGAGCGACAACAGCATGCCCTCGGCGAATTCCTGCGGGCTCAGCTTGGAGAAGGCTTCGCTGAACTCCACGACGTACAAGACATCCACGCCCAGCCCTGCGAGCAGTTCCTGCTTTTCCGGCAGCGGCGTCAAGCTGCCCTCGTAGTTGCCTTTTTTCATGACGTCCTTCGGATGGGGATGAAAGGTCATGACCGCGCTCGGAACGCCCTCCTGCCGTGCCAGCCGGACGGCGGAACCGATCACGCTTGCATGCCCCTGGTGCACGCCGTCGAACTGTCCGATCGCCACGATTTGCGGACCCGCATGCTCCCGAAGGATGCCGGCGGACAAGGGATAGGTTAAATGTATAGTCTTCACAGCACTTCTCACCTGCAATTCGATTAGAAATATCCGTTACAGCCGCTTATGCCTCCGGCAAAAACACCTTTACCGGGGCAATGGCGCCTGATTCTTCCTGCTTTTCAAAGATCCCGAGAAAAACGCCTGCGCTGTCGTAAAGACGAATACAGCCGGAAGTCTGCACTTCCGGGGAAACGGCCCTGCCGGAGAGCCTCTGGCCCTGCAGCGCCGCGGCAGCCTTCTCGTCCGCTACGGTGTGCGCCGGCAAATGTCTGACGGCATGGTCGATCTGAATCAGATGTTCCTGCAGCCTTCCCTCCTGCATCAGGCGCTCCACCTCTTCCAGCGTCAAGCATGCCGAGGCGGGAATTCCCGCGGACATCGTTCTCGTCAGCCGAACCATCGTCGCAGGCAAACCAAGCGCCTTGCCGATATCCACGCAAAGCGTACGGATATACGTTCCTTTGGAGCAAAGCGCCCTGAAGGAAATATCGAGATACGGCCCCTGCCATTCATGGCCTTTCATTTCAATTTCGTAAATGGTCACTTCCCGGCTTTTGCGCTCCACCGTTTTGCCTTCGCGCGCCAGTTCATAAAGCCTTTTGCCGTCCACTTTAACGGCGGAATACATCGGCGGAACTTGGGAGATGGTGCCCCGAAACGACCGCAGCACGTTCTCTGCCTCCTCCGGCGTGACCGTGACCCGGTCGACCTTTTCCGTCACGTTGCCGGTCAGGTCTTCGGTGTCGGTGGCCAGTCCAAGCCTTAACGTCGCTTCGTATTCCTTCGGAAGCTCCTGCATGTATTCGACGACTCTCGTCGCCCTGCCAAGGCAGAGCGGGAGTACGCCCGTCACTTCCGGATCGAGCGTGCCGGTATGGCCGATCCGCTTCATCTTCAAAATGCGCCGCGTCTTCGCTACGACATCATGGGAAGTCATCCCTGCCGGCTTGTGAACGGCCAATATGCCTTCAAGATTCATAACAATGATTTCACCCGTTCTATTACCTGTTCAATGGAGCTGTCCAGGGAAGCTTCAAGCCTGCAGCCTGCGGCGCGAACATGGCCTCCGCCCCCGAAGCTTTGGGCCAGCGCGGCAACGTCGACTTTTCCTGCCGAACGAAGACTGACTTTTACGGCCTGGTCATGGATCACTTTAAATAAAATGCCGACTTCGACCCCCTGGATGTTCCGGGGATAGTTGACGATCCCTTCCAAATCTTCGTTTGCCGCTCCCGCTTCCTTCATATGCTCCGGAGTGACGTAAACCCAGCAAATTTTCCCGTCGGGCGTCATCTCCATCGTGCTGAGCGCCTTCACAAGCACTTTCATTTGCGGCAGCGTCATCGATTCCAACAAGGTTTCGCATAATTCGGGCCCGTTCACGCCGTAGCCGAGCAGTTCCGAAGCAATGCTCATCACCCGCGGCGACGTATTGGAGTAACGAAAACCGCCCGTATCCGTCAAAAGTCCGGTATAGATGGCGGATGCGATATCGGTTGTCCACTTGAATCCGAAAACGTCGATGAGGTCATGCAATATCTCGGCAGTCGCGGCGGCATCCGGTTTCACGAGAGCCGCGCTCCCGTAACCGTTGTTGGTCGGATGGTGGTCAATATTCAGGATCAAAGCATCTTCTTCAAAATATCGGGCCGTCTGTCCCACCCTGGCAAAATCAGCGCAGTCCACGCAAACGACATGCTTGAAGGTACGGTCAAGCGGCTGCTCCTCCATGTTCACGATTTGGTCTGCCAGCAGCAAGAAACGCATCCGCTCCGGGATCGGGCCCTCATTGATCAGAGTGAATTTTTTGCCCAGACATGAGAGAAGCCAGCCCACGGCTACGGTGGAACTGACTGCATCTCCATCTGGCTGAATATGCGACACTACTAAATAATCATCATGCTCCAGCAGAAACTGCTTCGCCTGCTCAAGCGACTGTTCATAGGTCTGCATAGCCTTCTCCTTTAAACTGTATTAGTTCGAATCGTTTTTGCTGATCTCTCCCAGCAGCTTTTCGATATGGCTGCCGTAAGCAATGGATTCATCGAACTTGAAAATAAGCTCGGGAATGTGACGAAGGCGAATCCGCTTGCCGAGCTCGGAGCGGAGAAAACCGTTGGCTTTCTCCAGAGCTTTCAGCGAGTTTTCTTTCTGTTCTTCGTCTCCCAGCACGCTGAGGTAAACCTTCGCTTGGGATAAATCATTGGTTACGTCCACGCCGGTCACGGTCAGGAAACCGATGCGGGGGTCCTTCAATTCACTTTGGATGAGCTGGCTCAGTTCCTTTTTGATCTGTTCTCCAACCCGTCCTACACGTATTTTGGCCATAGCTGTTCACCTCTTTACCTACTTGCGCTCGACAGCCTCCATGACGAATGCTTCGATAACGTCTCCTTCTTTAAGGTCATTATAGCCCTGAAGGGTAATTCCGCATTCATACCCCTGATTTACTTCCTTGGCATCGTCCTTGAAGCGCTTGAGCGTATCGATCTTGCCTTCGTGAACGACGATGCCTTCACGGATCAGGCGCACTTCCGCGTTGCGGACGATTTTGCCCTGGGTAACCATGCAGCCGGCGATCGTGCCGACTTTGCTGATTTTAAACAGGTTGCGGACCTCGGCATGACCGACGACCACTTCTTTATATTCCGGATCAAGCATGCCCTTCATGGCTTGCTCGATTTCTTCGATGACGTTGTAGATGACGCGGTGCAGACGAATGTCGACCTTCTCCTGCTCTGCCGTTGCGCCCGCTTGAGGATCCGGACGAACGTTGAAGCCGATCACGATCGCGTTCGAGGCGGCCGCCAGAATAATGTCCGATTCGGTAATGGCGCCCACACCGCTGTGAATGATTTTCACGCGTACGCCTTCCACTTCGATTTTCGCCAAGGAGCCTTTCAGAGCCTCGACCGAACCCTGCACGTCGCCCTTGATGATGACGTTCAGGTCTTTGATTTCGCCGTCTTTAATGTGCTGGAACAAATCGTCGAGCGTCACGCGCACATTGCTGCCGAGATCCGACTGGCGCTGGGTGATCGCGCGTTTTTCGGCGATGGAGCGTGCTTTCCGCTCGTCCTCGAAGACCATGAACGGATCGCCGGCTTGCGGAACTTCGGTCAGGCCGGTAATTTCGACCGGCGTGGATGGACCGGCTTCCTTCAGACGGCGGCCTTTGTCGTTTACCATCGCCCGAACGCGTCCGAAGCAGTTGCCCGCTACAAAAGCGTCCCCGATCTTCAGCGTGCCGTGCTGAACCAAAATGCGGGCTACGGGACCGCGGCCTTTATCCAGCTCGGCCTCGATGACGGCACCGCGCGCGCGTTTGTCCGGATTTGCTTTATATTCGTTGACCTCGGCTACCAGCAGGATCATTTCGAGAAGATCTTCCAGGCCGATTTTTTGCTTCGCCGAAACGTTGACGAAAATCGTGTCTCCGCCCCATTCTTCCGGCACAAGACCGTATTCGGTCAGCTCTTGCTTCACTTTGTCCGGGTTTGCCGACGGTTTGTCGATTTTGTTCACGGCTACGATAATCGGCAGTTCGGCCGCTTTGGCGTGGTTGATGGCTTCGACGGTTTGCGGCATGACGCCGTCGTCGGCTGCCACCACGATAATCGTGATGTCCGTGATTTGGGCGCCGCGTGCCCGCATGGCCGTAAAGGCTTCGTGGCCCGGGGTATCCAGGAACGTGATCTTTTTGTTGTTGATCTCCACCTGGTAGGCACCGATATGCTGCGTGATGCCGCCTGCTTCGCCGCCGGTAACGTTCGTGGAACGGATGGCGTCGAGCAAGGTCGTTTTGCCGTGGTCGACGTGACCCATGATCGTCACGACCGGCGGACGGGTTCTCAGATCCGCAGGATCGTCATTTTCCTCCAGCGTCTCGAAGCGGTCGTCTTCGACGACGATTTTGACCTCGACCTCTACGCCGAATTCGCCGGCAAGAAGCTGGATCGTCTCAATATCGAGTTCTTGGTTGATGGCAGCCATGACGCCCATAAGCATCAGCTTCTTGATGACTTCCGATGCGTCCTTATGAAGCAGTTTGGCCGTTTCGCCTACCGTCATCGTGCCGCGCACGATGATTTTTTTCGGCGTGTTGTCGATTTTCTCGCGAGGAGGCTGGTTCTGCTGATATCTTCCCTTGTTGTTTTTCCCGCCGCGGTTGTTGCCCCGGTTAAAGCCGGATTTTCCGTCTTCAAACCGTTTGTTTCCGCCGCCTTTGCCGCGATTTGGAGTACGGGCTCCTCCTCCGCGGTTGTCGTTTCTCGAGAAGTTGTCATCCGTAGTTCCACGCTCTTGGGTTGGGCGCGGGTTCGTTTGCTGCGGACGGTTTTGGTTTTGGTTCTGGTTCTGGCGTTGGCCGCCGGATTGCTGGCCGCCGCCTTGGCTCCGGTTGCCTCCTTGGCCTGCGCTTTGATTGCGTCCGCCTTGGGAAGAACCTTGACTGCGGTTGCCTGTACCCTGGCTGCGTCCGCCTCCGTTATGTTGTCCTTGCGTTCTGCCGTTATTCTGGCCTCCCTGGTTCGAGTGGCCTTGACGGGAGTCCTGCCCGCCTTGGGTTCGCTGGGAACCGTTTTGAGTGGTTTGATTTGATTTATTATTCATACTTACCTGCTTTTCCTGTTGTTTTTGGGATTGGCCCTGGCCTGCCGGCCGGCCCCCCTGATTTTTCTCTGCCCGATTGTCGTTTTTTATGGAAGAAGTATTAACTGTCGTAAGAGTTTCCCCGCTTTCTCTTTTCGCAGCGGCATTCGATTTGATATCTCGAAAAAATTGTTCCACTTTTGCGACCGAATCATTCTCCATCACGCTCATATGGTTGTTAACGGGAATGTTCAGCCGCTTTAAAATGGTAATAATTTCTTTGCTGCTCATATTTAATGATTTTGCATATTCGTATACACGCAGTTTGTCTTTACTGTCTTGTTTACTCAATATACTCCACCTCCGACATTATCTCCAAGCTTTTGGAGATCATTTCTGCGAATCCTTGATCCGTAATTGCGAGCACAACTCTTTCGGGTTTCCCGATGCTTGCGCCCAAACTTTCGCGGTCAAATCCGATCACCAGAGGGATGTTGTACGTTCCGCATTTGTCGCGGAACTTTTTCTGTGTATTTGCTGAGGCGTCTCCCGCAAGGATAACTAGCTTTGCTTCCGAAGAACGTATCGCTTTCAGCACAATCTCGTCGCCTGTCAGCATCTTCCCCGCACGCATGGCAAGACCGAGTCGGGAGAAAAATTTATTCATCGGCCGTGCTTTCCTTGACCGCCAGAAACTCGTCCTCCACCGAAATGAAATCTTCGGCAAGCTGCTCGTATATTTCCGGCTTGACGTGGTGCTTCAGGGCACGGTCCAGCGACTTGTTTTTTTGTGCCAGCTTGAAGCAGGAAACTTTACCGCAAAGGTAGGCCCCTCGCCCCGACTTCTTGCCGGTCAGGTCGATCAGCACCTCGTCGTCGGGAGTCTTCACAATGCGGATCAGTTCTTTTTTCGGCATCATTTCCTGGCACGCCACGCATTTGCGCAGCGGCACTTTTCTTTGCTTGATCATGGCGCAGCCCCCCCCCGTCAATGTCGTTCTGCGGTCAATCGACGGAGACGGAATCCTGATGCATTTCGACCGAAGAAGTTTTCGGTCTGCCGAATTCCTGTTCCGCCTGACTTTCGCTCTTGATGTCGATTTTCCAGCCTGTCAGCTTGGCGGCCAAACGGGCATTTTGGCCCTTGATGCCGATCGCCAGGGAAAGCTGGTAGTCAGGCACGATGACGCGTGCCATCTTCTCTTCCTCGAACACGATCACTTCCAGAACCTTCGATGGGCTAAGCGCGTTAGCCACATATTCCTCAACCTGTTCGGAGTAGCGAACGATGTCGATTTTCTCCCCGCGCAGCTCATTGACAATGGTCTGCACGCGGAGGCCTTTTGGCCCGACGCAGGAGCCGACCGGATCGACTTCCGGGTTGCGGGAGTAGACCGCGATCTTGGAACGGAAGCCGGCTTCCCGGGCCACGGAGCGGATTTCGACCACGCCGTCGAAAATTTCGGGCACTTCGAGCTCGAACAAGCGCTTGAGGAGACCCGGATGCGTACGGGACAACATGATTTGCGGTCCCTTCGTCGTGTTTTCCACCTTGGTGATGTATGCCTTGATCCGGTCGCCGTGCTTAAACTTTTCGTTCGGCATCAACTCGCTGAGCGGAAGCACCGCTTCGATTTTGCCCAGATCTACATAGAAGTTGCGGAGATCCTGGCGCTGCACCGTACCGGTCACGATATCCTCTTCTTTATCCACAAACGCGTTGTAAATCAAGCCGCGCTCCGCTTCGCGGATGCGCTGAGTGACGACCTGCTTCGCCGTTTGCGCGGCGATGCGGCCGAAATCGCGAGGCGTAACCTCGATCTCCGCGATATCGTCGATTTGGAAATGCGGGTTGATCTCCCTAGCCGCCGGCAGGGAAATTTCGGTGCGCGGATCCAGCACCTCTTCCACGACCAGCTTGCGGGCATACACCTTGATGACACCCGAATTGCGGTTCATATCCACGCGCACGTTCTGCGCGGTGTTAAAATTGCGTTTGTAGCTGGAGATCAGCGCGGCTTCAATCGCTTCAAACAGAATATCCTTGCTGATTCCCTTTTCTCTTTCCAGTTCATTCATTGCTTCGATAAAATCCATACTCATTGGAAATCAGTTCCCCCTTTCATGACATGCACCCAAGCGTAAACGGCTTCGCCGTCTATGACAGGTGAAGTTTGCGTTTCGCGACGTAAAACCCAGGAATCCGCGTTTCGAGTAAGCGGTGTCCATTCCTGGACTTTAAAAAATAATGGCCAGTCTGGCGCTGGCAACTTTTGCGTACGGGATGGTGTGCTGCTTCTTTCCCGCGGAGATGACAAGCTCGTCGTTCTCGAACGAAAGAAGCCGGCCTTCGAATTCCTTCTGGCCGTCAACCGCCTCGTACACGGTCACAAAAACATCTTTGCCGACGGCTTTAGCCACGTCTTCGCTTTTTTTCAGCGGACGCTCGGCGCCAGGGGAGGATACCTCCAGAAAATACGCGGTGGGAATCGGATCGTTCTCATCCAGCTTCTGGCTCAGGTATTCGCTGATCATGCCGCAGTCATCGATGTCAATGCCGCCTTCCTTGTCGACATAGACGCGCAGGAAGTAATTGCTGCCTTCCTTCACGTATTCCACGTCGACAAGCTCAAAGTTATGCTCATCCAGGTAAGGCTGGACCATTTCTTCTACAATTCCCTTGATCTTCGGTGTGCTCAAAGATTATTACCTCCAAGACTTTCAATATCCTATATACCAAAGAGTAAAGAGTGGGTCGCCCCACTCTTTAAACAACGGTTTTATCTCCATGATTGCCAAAAAAATTATAACATAGTCTGGCAACACTGACAAGTATCGCTCCTTGACTGCTTCCAGTCGCAGCAAGGGGTGCGCGTCCTAAGTCAAGTTGTCAAGGGCGGATAAAAAAACGGATATATCGGTTTGGGGCTTTAGAACAACGAGAGCTGGTTGCTTTCCGGCAGGCCGCGGAAGCAGCCCATCTGGGTCAGCAGCTCGATAATGGATTTACTTGCCTTCGACTTCTGCTGGAAGTCTTCGATCGACAGAAACTCGCCCTGCTCGCGGGCGGCGGCGATGTTTCGCGCCGCGTTTTCCCCGATCCCCTGCATCGCCGAAAACGGCGGGATCAAGGAATCTCCGTCCACGATAAACCGCGTGGCTTCCGAGCGATACAGATCCAGGTTCTTGAAGGTGAATCCGCGCGCGGTCATTTCGAGCGCCATTTCAAGCACCGGAAGCATGCTTTTCTCTTTGGTCGTAGCCTGGAAGCCTTTTTGCTCGATTTCTTCGATTTGGCGGTAAATCGCCTCGTAACCTTGGCAGCAAAGCTCGATGTCGAAATCCTCGGCACGGACCGAAAAATACGTAGCGTAATATTCGATCGGATAATACAGTTTGAAATACGCGGTCCGGACCGCTGAAATAACATATGCGGCCGCGTGTGCCTTCGGGAACATGTACTGGATTTTGAGGCATGAATCGATGTACCATTGCGGCACTTTGCATCGCTTCATTTCCTCGATCCATTCCGGCGTCAAGCCCTTGCCCTTACGGACGCTTTCCGTAATTTTAAAGGCGAGGCTGGCGTCCATGCCGGCTTTGTAGATCAAGTAGAGCATGATATCGTCGCGGCAGCCGATCACCGTTTTGATGTTGCAGGTGCCGTTTTTGATCAGCTCCTGGGCGTTTCCGAGCCATACACCCGTCCCGTGGGACAGGCCCGAAATTTGCAGCAAGTCCGCAAAGGACGAAGGCTTCGATTCGATCAGCATCTGGCGGACGAACTTCGTTCCCATTTCCGGCACGCCGTACGTGGCAACCGGGGTCCGGATCTGTTCCGGCGTGACCCCAAGCGCCTCGGTCGAGTTGAACATGCTCATGACCTTCGGATCATTCATCGGGATGGTGGTCGGATCGACCCCCGTCAAATCCTGCAGCATCCGCATCATGGTCGGATCGTCGTGCCCCAGAATATCGAGCTTCAGCAGGTTCGCGTCAAAAGCGTGGTAATCGAAATGGGTCGTTTTCCATTCCGCGCTCGTATCGTCCGCCGGATATTGGACCGGAGTAATATCTTCCACTTCCATGTAATCCGGAACGACGACAATCCCGCCGGGGTGCTGGCCGGTGCTGCGCTTCACGCCGGTACAGCCGGATGCAAGGCGGCTCAGCTCGGCGCCGCGCCAGCTTTTATGATGGTCTTCCTCGTATTTTTTCGCGTAGCCGAACGCCGTTTTCTCCGCGACGGTACCGATCGTTCCCGCCCGGAACACGCATTTTTCGCCGAAAATTTCCTTCGTGTAGTTATGCGCATGCGGCTGGTATTCGCCCGAAAAGTTCAAGTCGATATCGGGAACCTTGTCGCCTTTGAAGCCAAGGAAGGTTTCGAACGGAATGTCCTGCCCTTCGCCCTTCAGCATCTGCCCGCATTTCGGGCATTCCTTGTCCGGAAGGTCGAAGCCGCTCGGCACGCTGCCGTCCAGGAACCATTCGCTGTATTTGCAGGCTTCGTTCCGGCAAATATAATGTGCAGGGAGCGGATTTACCTCCGAAATGCCGAGGAACGTGGCGACGACGGAGGAACCGACGGAACCCCGCGAGCCGACCAGATATCCGTCCCGGTTCGATTTTTTTACGAGCCGTTCGGAAATCAGATAGTTAGCGGAAAAGCCGTATTTGATGATCGGCTCGAGCTCTTTCTCCAGCCGGGCCACGACGACTTCCGGCAGGTCGTCCCCGTAAATCGACCGGGCCGTTTCGTAGCAGGTATTCCGGATCTCCTCGTCCGCGCCTTCGATGATCGGCGTAAAAAGCTTGTCCGGGAACAGCTCGATTTCTTCGAACCGGTCGGCCAATTCATTGGTGTTTTTTACGACGACCTCAAAGGCCTTGTCTTTGCCCAGAAACTCGAATTCTTCCAGCATTTCATCCGTCGTGCGCAGGTGCGCGTCCGGCTTGCGGATATCCTTCAGCGGGCTGAACCCCGTGATGCCGTGGATCGTAATGTCGCGGTACAGCTTGTCCCGCGGCTCGAGGTAATGCACGTTGCCGGTGGCGATGACGGGTTTGTTCATCTTTTCGCCGATATCGCAGATCGTCTTCAGCGCCGCTTTCAGCTCGGCCGGGCTTCCGACCAGCCCTTTGTCGACAAGGTGCATATACATCGTCAGCGGCTGAATTTCCAGTACGTCGTAAAATTCGGCCACTTCCATCGCTTCTTCGACCGTCTTGTTCAGCACCGTTTCGAAAAATTCGCCTTTTTCGCAGCCGGAGATGACAAGCAGCCCTTCCCGAAGCTCGACAAGCTTGGATTTCGGTATGCATGGAACCCGCATGAAATATTCGGTATGCGACAACGAAATCAGCTTAAACAGATTTTTTTTGCCGATCGGGTTCAGCGCATAAATGCCGCAGTGGAACGGACGGGTATTGGACAGATCCTTGCCGACATAATCGTTCAGCCGGTCGAGCATCGTCAGCCCTTTGATTTTTTCCGCATCGGCCAACAATCCGTTCAAAATGCCGGCCAACGCCACCGTATCGTCAATCGCCCGGTGATGGCTTTCGAGGAGCACCTTGTATTTATCCGCCAGCGTATTCAACCGGTGGTTTTTCATTCCCGGATGCAGCAAGCGGGCAAGCTCCAGCGTATCGAGCGCCGGATTGTCCAGCAGCGGCATGCCGTATTCTTTTAACGAAGCCTGGATGAAACCCACGTCAAATCGGGCATTATGCGCAACCAGGACCGCGTCGCCGACGAATTCGACGAATTCCTTCAGGACGGGCTCCAGGTCGGGCGCATCTTTAACCATTTCATCCGTAATGTTCGTGAGCTGCTGGATATGGTACGGAATTTTTTCGTGCGGGTTGACGAACGTGGCGTACCGGCCGATTTCCTTGCCTTCATGCATTTTGACCGCGGCAAGCTCGGTAATCTTGCTGTTCGTGATCGACAAGCCGGTGGTCTCGATATCGAATACGACGTACGTCGCGGACTTCAGCTCGATCGGTTTCGGTTGCATGACGACGGGAACGGAATCGTTGACCACGTTGGCTTCGACGCCGTAAATCATTTTGATGCCGTTCTTTTTCGCCGCCTTGGCCGCGTCCGGAAAGCTTTGCACTCCCCCGTGGTCGGTAATCGCGATCGCCTTATGCCCCCATTTGGCCGCCGTTTTGATATATTGGTCGACGGGCGTCACCGCATCCATCGTGCTCATGGTCGAATGCAGGTGAAATTCTACGCGTTTCTCGGAAGCGGTATCCTTCCGTGCGGGAGGTGCTTGGACCTCGACCAAATCGGAAGGGATCATCACCAGCTCAGGCACCTGCATGAACCGGTCGTATTCCACCCGTCCGCGCGCTCTCACCCATTTGCCGTTGGAGAGCAGGCTCAAAACCTTCAAATCCTCTTTGGTTTTCGCAAACATCTTCATCTGCAGCGAATCGGTAAAGTCCGTCAGGTTGAACATAAACAGCGTGCTGCCGTTGCGGAGCTCCTTGCTGTCCAGGCCGAAGATGGTTCCCTGGATCGTAATCTTTTTCTCCTCGTCCTGAATCTCCTGGATCGGCACAGGCTGCTCCTTAATGTCGTAACCGACCTGCAGGCGGACTTCTTCTCCGTCATCTTCGATCTCGCGCGCTTCGGCTTCCATGCTCGTGATCATCTTTTGGATGACTTCAAGCTCCTCGGCCCGCTTTTTCTGCTCGAATTCTTCGTACGCCTCCCGGTTCGTTTCCCCGACCTGAACCTTTACCCTGAGCGGGAGCGCAAAATATTGCTGATAAAAACGGATGATGGCCTGGTCGATCTGTTTTTTGCGCGCCAGTTCAAGCGAAGTGGAATCCGACATCGTTACGAGGAGCATGTCCCCGTCCAGCTCATGCCCGGCTCTCGCCATCCATCCGTTGACCGACGGAATTTCCCTGTGAACCCATTCCAAGAACAGATTCCAATACGTATCGACGATTTCCCCGTGACCAACTGCAGGACCGTATTTAAAGATAAACGTGATTTTGGCGATATGCTGCATTTTTTCCCTAAGCTTCAGGCAAAAGTTACGGTATACCTCCGCAGGCACAAGCGTTTCCTTGACGATCGATATGATCCATTCCTTATTGCTTCGGCTCGTTTCGACCTGCTCGATATAACCGTCCAAAAAATAAGGGTCGACCAATCCGGGGGGGATTTCGCCCTGCTTCATCAGAAGCTCGAACCGTTTTCTTTTTTCGCCAGTCTTGTCCAATGCTCTCTTCCCCCTTGCTCCACTGCTAAAAATGAAAAGCTTCTGAATCCAGTCATATCAACCGGGTTCGCAAACACCGGACCTATTTCTGGGCAGAAGCTCCTCAACGTCTATTCCTGAAACAACCGCTCCGCCGCCGGCTTGGGCGGCAAAGCACATGATGCCGGCTTAATAAGCTCTGGCAAAAACGACCGTATGTTTGGCCGGTTGTCCGCAAACGAGGCACGTATGCTTTTCTTCGGAAGGGTTAAACGGAATGTTCCGGCTTGTCGCGCCGGTTTCTTCCTTCACCTTGCTTTCGCATGCTTCCGATCCGCACCAGCCGGCCAGCGTAAACCCGCGTTTTTCTTCCATGCTCGCCTTCATTTCATCCAGCGTGTTCACGGAATAAAAATGGTCGGCCATGAACTGCTTGGCGCGTTCGAACATTTCGCGCTGCACCTGATCCAGCATCGCTTGAACCTCTTCCACGAGGTTGGCCTGCTGAACCACTTTTTTCTCGCCGCTAATCCGCGACACAAGCACGCAGACGCCGTTTTCCATGTCGCGCGGACCGATCTCGAGCCGCACCGGCACCCCGCGCATTTCATACTCGTTGAATTTCCAGCCCGGGCGAACGTCGTTCCGGTCATCGACGCGCACGCGAATGCCGGCTTTCTTCAACTCGGCGAACAGCTCGTCCGTGCGTCCCACGACGGCGTCCCACGTTTTCGGCGGGCCGATCGGAATCATGATGACTTGGGTCGGAGCCACTTTCGGCGGCAGCGCAAGTCCCCGGTCATCCCCGTGCACCATGATCATCGAACCGATCAGGCGCGTGCTCGTCCCCCAAGAAGTGGTATGCACGTATTCCTGTTTGTTTTCGCGGCTCAAATATTGAATATCGAAAGCAACCGCAAAGTTCGTTCCAAGATAATGCGACGTTCCCGCCTGCACGGCGCGTCCGTCCTTCATCATCGCTTCGATGGAGAACGTATCGACCGCGCCCGCAAATTTCTCGGACGGCGTTTTTTGGCCGGTGATGACCGGAATCGCCAAAAATTCCTCCACGAAGCTGCGGTATACTTCGAGCATTTTCATCGTTTCCTCGCGGGCTTCCTCTTCCGTCTCATGGGCGGTGTGGCCTTCCTGCCACAGAAACTCGCTCGTGCGCAAGAAAGGCAGCGTGCGTTTTTCCCATCTGACCACGTTGGCCCACTGGTTGATCAGCACGGGCAGGTCGCGATAGGATTGAATCCATTTCGAATACATGTGGCCAAACATCGTTTCGGAGGTCGGGCGGATCGCCAGCCGCTCCTCGAGCTTGTCGCCGCCGGCTTCGGTTACCCAAGGCAGCTCCGGATTAAAGCCCTCGACATGCTCTTTTTCTTTTTGGAAAAAGCTCTCCGGAATGAACAGCGGGAAATAGGCGTTGCGGTGGCCCGTTTCTTTGAAACGCCGGTCCATCTCTTGTTGGATATGCTCCCAAATTTCGTAACCGTCCGGGCGGAACACGATGCATCCGCGCACAGGCGAGTAATCCATAAGATCCGCTTTTTTAATCACGTCGATGTACCAGCGCGAGAAGTCTTCCCCCTGCGGCGTTATCTCGGTCACAAATTGTTTATCGTTTGACATAAAAATGGACTTCCTCCCAATGTATCGTCAATTATCCGTTGATTAAACGCAAGATGTCATTATAAGTTACAACAATCATTAACAGGAACAGCATCGCAAATCCGACGAAATGCACCATGCCTTCCCGGCTCGGATCGATCGGCTTCCCGCGGACGGCTTCCACGCCAAGAAACACGAGACGGCTTCCGTCCATGGCCGGAATCGGCAGCAGGTTGAAAATGCCCAGATACAAACTCAATATCGCAGCCCATTGCGTGAGCTGGGCGATTCCTTGCTTGGCAATCTGGCCCGTTATCTCAAAGGTCCCTACCGGTCCGCTGATATCGTTCATATTGAACTGTTTGATCAACTTGCCGAAACCCTGGAAAATGATTTTGGTCCCATTAACCATGGCGGAACCTGCTCCGGTAAAGGTCTCTCCAATGCCGGCCTTGCGCGTAGGGAGTGCGGGGGTGATACCGATTTTTCCTCCCTCTTGCCCTTCCATCGCCCGAGGGGTCAGCGTCACATTGAACACCTCGTCGCCGCGGCGGATGGTCCACTTCATCGGCTTGCCTTCGGACTTGGCCGTCATATCGATCATTTTCTCATAATCCGTGCCGATGCTGACGCCGTCGATCGTTTCGACGATGTCGCCTTTTTTCAAATGGGCTTCATCCGCCGGCATTCCTTTCGAAACGTCCCCGATCACGATGTACGTCGGATTTTCGACCGGAATGCCGGCCATTTGAAGATGGACTCCGAACAAGATAAAAGCTAGGATAAAGTTCATCAGCGGGCCAGCAAAGATGGACATCGCCCGCTGCCCGACCGTTTTGCTCGCGAACTGCCGGTCCCTTGGGGCAATTTGCGTTTCCTGGGACTTGGCGACGAGCATCGTCTGCGGATGGATCGGATATTGCTGGATTTCTCCATCCACGTTCAGGCGGATTTTCAGGCTGTCGGTCAAATCGATGAACTCCACTTCGCCGCGGATGACGTTTTTGCGGTTATCCAGCTGATCCAGATAAATCTTTTTTACTTCCCCGTCCTTGACCCGCACGGCAACCGTTTGTCCCGGGTGGATCTCCACGAGCTCCGGATCTTCGCCCGCCATCCGGGCATATCCGCCGAACGGAAGCAAACGAAGCGTAAATTGGGTTTCCCCCCGTTTATAAGAAAACAGTTTCGGACCGAAACCGATCGCAAACTCCCGAACCAGTATGCCTGCACGTTTGGCGAAATAAAAATGCCCCCACTCGTGCACGGTGACAATGACGAAAAACATGAGCACCGTCAAAAAAACTACCTGCACCATTTCCAATTCGTCGCATCCCCCTTTATTGTCTGAGACCGAAGCTTCATAATCCGCGAATCGGCAAGCCATGCCGACCCCCATAGAATGAATGATGGTCCGTAACCGGCCGTTCCGGCCTTTCTGCCCTGCAGCCTCGCTGCTAAGGCTCGTCTCGATTCAGTCTATATAGATTATCATTATTCTCCGGACCCGCACAAGAGAATCACTTTTGAGCCATTTTTTAGATAAGGGAGAAGAGTGGATTCTTGCGGTTTATGCCCGCGTTCCCCGAATGTCAGAGCTTGGCTGCAGCCTCCCGGGTACGCTTGTCGCACGCTTCGATTTCCGCAAGCTCTGGTTCTGGAATGTTGTGATGCCGATCAAGCACTCTTTCGATGATATCCTCAATTTGCAAAAATGAAATCTCTTTGCGCAAAAACCGCGCAACCGCCACCTCGTTGGCGGCATTAAATGCGGTTGTGGCTGTACCACCCATTTTACCACATTCATATGCCAGTCTTAAACAAGGGAAGCGTTCGAAGTCCATTTCGCGGAATTGAAGTTTGCCGACCTCGGCCAGCGAGAGCGGGCGCGACGGCGATTCCCACCGCTCCGGGTACGTAAGGGCATACTGGATCGGAACCCTCATGTCCGGATTGCCGAGCTGGGCAATGATGCTGGTGTCGCGAAACTCCACAAAGGAATGGATGATGCTTTCGGGATGCAGAAGCACGTTGATTTGCTCGTAGGGCAAGCCAAACAGCCAGTGCGCCTCGATCACTTCCAGCCCTTTGTTGACCATCGTCGCGGAATCGATCGTAATTTTGGCCCCCATCGACCAATTCGGATGCTTAAGCGCATCCTCCACCGTCACGTGTTTCAGCTCATCGCGCGTCCGGTCCCGGAAAGAACCGCCGGAAGCCGTCAGCGTAATGGATGCCAAATCCTTGGGGTTTTCCCCGTTCAAGCATTGGAAAATGGCGGAATGCTCGCTGTCGATCGGGAGCAGCTTCACGCCTTTTTCCCGTGCGCGCGCCGTCACGATATGGCCGGCCGTCACTAGCGTTTCCTTATTGGCCAGCCCGATCGTTTTTCCGGCTTCGATCGCCGCAAGCGTCGAAGGGAGCCCCAGGCTCCCCATGACGGCCGTGACCACGATATCGGCATCGGTCCCAGCGGCGATTTCGATCAGCCCTTGGTCCCCGTAAAACACTTCCGTGCCGGCCGGAACCTCGGCTTTGATTTGTTCGGCAAGCTCACGCGTAGCCACCGAAACTTTCCGCGGTTTGAATCGCCGCGCCTGCTCCAGCAGCAGGGCGATGTTCCCTCCCGCAGCCAAACCTTCGATTTGAAAATGCTCCGAATGCTTTGCCGCCACATCCAGCGTCTGCGTTCCAATCGAGCCCGTGGAGCCGAGCACGCTAATTTTTTTCATATCGAAACCTTCTCTCGTTTTAATAAGGCATCAGCATCACGATATGTACGAACGGAAAGACGATAATCCAGCTGTCGCAGCGGTCCAAAATGCCTCCGTGCCCCGGCAGCAGACTGCCGGAATCTTTGATGCCGTATACGCGCTTATAAGCGGATTGAATCAGATCGCCCAGTTGTCCCGTCACGGCGCAAGCCAGTCCGATCGCCACGGCGCGTCCGAACGTCAGGATCCCCCCGGAAAAGAGGGAAAACGCCGCAGCCGCGATCATGGAAATGACGACGCCGCCGAGAGCTCCTTCAATCGTTTTGTTCGGGCTGATGGCCGGCCAAAGCTTGTTTTTGCCGATCCATTTCCCGACGAAATAAGCTCCTGCATCGCTCGCCCAAATCGAAACGAGCAGCAGGAACGTCCAAAACAGTCCATGCCCGTCCGGCGCGCCCCGGGAGCCGGCGATATAGGAAAATCCGACCCCGATGTATACCGCGCCCAGAAACAGCATGGCCGCCTGTTGTATTGCGATTTTATTTTTCGTTATGACCGTGACCAGCATGAACAGGAACAAAAGCAGCCAAATGAAGTGATCCCATGACAGCGGAAAATCGATGCCAAGCGGTTTCCACGGAAAAACGAACAAAAGCACGCCCAGATATCCCAGCCATGCCGTACCGCCAAAAGGAGAAACCTTGGTCATGCGCACGAATTCATAATATCCGATCATGGCCATCGCCAGCACGATCAGATGGTACGGCAGCCCCCCGATCAGGCATAATCCCAAAAAGACAACTCCAGCAATGATTCCGGTAATCAGTCGTTGTTTCAACGATAATCCATCCTCCATATGGCTTAAGTCAAGCCGCCGTATCTCCGCGTTCTGCGCGAATACTCGGCAACCGCTTCGTATAAATAATGTTCATTAAAATCAGGCCAATAGATATCGGTGAACCACATTTCGCTATATGCCATTTGCCAGAGCATAAAGTTGCTGATCCGCATCTCCCCGCTGGTACGGATGATTAAATCCGGATCGGGCAGCCCGCTGGAAAGCAAATGCCGATCCACCAATTCCGGCGTAATGTCATCCGGGTTCAGCGCACCAGCTTCGATTTTCCGCGCCAATTCGCGCATGCAGTCGGTAATTTCCTTCCGGCTGCCGTAATTGAGCGCGAAGTTCAGCACCAGCCCGTCATTGCCTTCGGTGCGGCGGACGGCTTCTTCCATGGCGCTGATGGTGTAGGACGGCAGTCCTTCGCGGTCGCCCATCATCCGGACCTGCACGTTTTTTTCCACCAATTCATCCAGCTCGAGGGCCAGGAATTCCTGCGGCAAGCGCATCAGAAAATCGACCTCGTCCTTCGGACGTTTCCAATTTTCCGTCGAAAAGGCATACAGCGTCAAATATTTGATCCCCAGCTTATCCGCTGCAATCGTCGTCCGTTTGACGGCTTTCATCCCGTTTTGATGCCCGATGATACGCGGAAGCCCTTGGCGTTTCGCCCAGCGTCCGTTACCGTCCATGATGATGGCGACATGCTCAGGAACATTGTCTATTGATCGTTCCGGCGACTGTACTTTGGATTCCCGTGTCCACCACGATCGAACTCGTTTGATCATTCTAGTTCCTCCATGCGGGTTTCTGCAAAAAAAGACATAAACCCCACCATAAAAGGAGGGGCCGAAAGTCTCTTATACTTCCATGATCTCTTTTTCTTTAGCTACGAGCACTTTGTCGACTTCCGCGATAAATTTATCCGTCGTTTTCTGGATGTCATCCTGGTGACGGCGGGATTCATCTTCAGATATATCGGTTTTTTCCATTTTTTTAATGTCGTCATTCGCATCGCGGCGGATATTGCGGATGGCCACCTTCGCTTCTTCGCCGAATTTTTTGGTCATTTTCACCAGTTCCATGCGGCGTTCTTCCGTCAGCGGAGGAATGACCAAACGAATCGTGTTCCCGTCGTTTGCAGGCGTCAGCCCGAGATCGGATTTCAGGATGGCTCTTTCGATGTCGGCCAGCGAGGATTTATCCCACGGCTGGATCAACAGCGTCCGGGAATCCGGCGTATTGATGTTGGCCAGCTGGTTCAGCGGAGTCATCGTCCCGTAGTATTCAACCTGTACCCGGTCCAGAAGGGCCGGAGCGGCGCGTCCAGCGCGCAGCGTTGCCAAATCTCTTTTCAAAGCGGAGATCGCCTTTTCCATGCGTTCTTCCGCATGTTTTTTTACTGTTTGAGGCATTAATCTACACTCCCTTTAACGATCGTTCCGATTTTTTCGCCTTGAACGACCCGTTTAATGTTTCCTTGCTCGGTAATCGCAAATACGATAAGCGGAATGTTGTTGTCCATGCAGAGGGAAGATGCCGTGGAATCCATCACGCCCAAGTTTTTGTTCAGTACGTCCAAATACGTCAGCTGCTCATACTTCTCTGCCGTGCTGTCTTTGAAAGGATCAGCGGAATAGACGCCGTCCACTTTGTTTTTGGCCATCAGAATGACCTCGGCTTCAATTTCAGCTGCACGAAGCGCGGCTGTCGTATCCGTCGAGAAGAACGGGTTGCCTGTGCCCGCCGCAAAAATGACGACGCGTCCTTTTTCCAGATGGCGGATCGCTCTGCGGCGAATGTACGGCTCGGCGATCTGCTGCATGGCGATCGAAGTTTGCACGCGCGTCGGAACGTCGATCTGTTCCAAGGCGTCCTGCAGCGCCAGCGAGTTCATCACCGTGGCCAGCATGCCCATGTAGTCCGCCGTTGCACGGTCGATGCCGCTGGAACTGCCGGCGATTCCGCGCCAAATGTTCCCGCCGCCGCAAACGATCGCGACTTGAACGCCCAGCTCCACAACTTCCTTCACTTGTTCAGCGATGGATGCGATCGTCGCCGCATCGATACCATATCCGTTTTGGCCCGCGAGGGATTCCCCGCTGACTTTCAAGACAACTCGTTTAAAAATTGGCTCTTTCAAAATGTTTACCCTCCACTTTAAGACAGCACCTGTCTGGTGCCCGTTTAGAAAACCGACTTTGCTTCCCGCTCCGCGGGGGCGGAGCTACCAGAACTGATGTCATGCTCATACTCAAAAGAAAAACTTCCGATGCCGGCTGTAGCGGCCTGGCAGCGGATGTTTTTCTTACGAGATCAGGCGGCATTCCACGCAAAGCTGCTGTTTTTCTGATCTCTGAAAAAAGAGGGAACACTGGCGTGTTCCGCTCTTCATCCCGCAATATTCATCAAAGGCGCGTCAACCGCGCATGTTACTTGCTTAGTTTTTAACTTGCGCCATAACTTCTTCAACGAAGTTATCTACTTTTTTCTCCATGCCTTCGCCCAGCTCGTAACGAACGAAGCGGCGGATCGAGATGTTTTCGCCGATCGTGCTGATTTTTTCTTTCAGCAGCGTAGCGACTGTTTTGTCCGGATCTTTAATGAACGGCTGTTCCAACAGGCAGAACTCTTCGAAGTATTTGCCGATGCGGCCTTCAACCATTTTTTCAACGATTTTTTCTGGTTTGCCTTCATTCAGGGCTTGGGCTTTCAGGATCTCTTTTTCCTTTTCGATCTCTTCGGCCGGCACTTCTTCGCGAGCTACGTAACGCGGGCTGGAAGCCGCGATGTGCATAGCGATGTCGCGCGCAAACTCTTTGAATTGATCCGTTTTGCCGACGAAGTCGGTTTCGCAGTTGATTTCGACGAGGACGCCGATGCGGCCGCCGCCGTGGATGTAAGATTCAACGACGCCTTCCGTCGCTACGCGACCCGCTTTGTTCGCTGCCGCTGCGAGGCCTTTTTCGCGAAGGAGTTCGACCGCTTTCGTAATGTCACCGTTTGCTTCTTCCAGCGCTTTTTTGCAATCCAGCATACCTGCGCCTGTTTTTTCACGAAGCTCTTTTACCGCACTAGCACTTACTGCCATAGGATTTTTCCCTCCAAAAGTTAATTCGTTGATTTTTTGGACGATATAAGAAGAGTATTCACCGTTGCCATCTTCCTTATATCTTAAAAAAAGGGCAGTGAGAGGTTATACACCTACCAACCACCCTTTTCATTTAATTCATGTCAATTGCTTGCTTCTGCTGATCTTAGGCAGTTGTTTCTTCGCCTTGATGAGCTTCCACCACGGCGTCGGCCATTTTGCCAGTCAACAGTTTAACGGCACGGATCGCGTCGTCATTACCAGGGATGACGTAGTCGATTTCGTCCGGATCGCAGTTCGTGTCGACGATGCCAACGATTGGGATACCCAATTTGCGTGCTTCGGCAACAGCGATGCGCTCTTTGCGAGGATCGATGATGAACAGGGCGCTAGGAAGGCCTTTCATGTTCTTGATCCCGCCCAGGAATTTTTCAAGACGATCTTTCTCTTTGCGGAGAATGATGACTTCTTTTTTAGGCAGAACGGCAAAAGTACCGTCTTCTTCCCACTTCTCGAGCTCTTTCAAACGGTTGATACGTTTTTGGATCGTTTCGAAGTTAGTCAAAGTTCCGCCGAGCCAACGTTGGTTGATGTAGTACATGCCGCAACGTTCCGCTTCTTCTTTCACGGAGTCTTGAGCTTGTTTTTTCGTGCCGACGAACAGAATCGTTCCGTTCTCTTCAGCGACGCTCTTAACGAAGTTAAAAGCTTCCTCGACCTTTTTCACAGTTTTCTGCAGGTCGATAATGTAAATACCGTTTCTTTCGGTGAAGATATATTTATCCATTTTCGGGTTCCAACGACGAGTTTGGTGTCCGAAGTGAACGCCAGCTTCAAGAAGCTGTTTCATGGAAATGACTGCCATCTTCACGCACCTCCTAAATTTGGTTTTTTTGTGTCCTCCGCTGTTTTCATTTTCCGTCAAGACTTTCCATCAGGAAAGCACCCTTTACGAAATCCGACAGCGTGTGTTTTAACACCGTCAATTAATATACCATAAGTGAATGCCCGATGCAACGCCTATTCGCGGGATTTTCGCCGCGGAGGGAATCGTCCTGCAAAGCCGCGCCATTAGCGTATTATGAGCCCTCGCTTGAACGACCTCTCAAAGCCGGTTACCGTTAGGTGCGGCAGGCTCACTGCCCCCCGGATACAGCAAAAAACCGTCAGGCTGCGCCTTATACGTCAGCGAGGCGGTTTTGTCGTAATTTTGGCGATGATGCTGTCAAACTCCTCGCCTTTAGCAAATTCATACGTGCCTGAGCGGATTTTCGTGCTCATTTTCCGTCCCCTGCCCGTTTCGACGAAAGCGGCCGCATCCGAAATCACCCCTGATTTTTTCAGCTTGTCGGCGACATCGGTTAAATTGCTTCCGCTGGCGATTTTGACGGAAATGAGCGGAGCCTCGGGCGTTTTCGGCTTGTTTATGCCGTCTGCGGCTGCATTGGCGGCAGGCTGGCCGGATGCCTTCGAAGCCGGGGCTGCCGGTTTTTCGGGCGTCTTGGGCGCTTCGGCCCTTTGGCTGGCTTCGGGCGCTTTTACAGGACTTCCTTGCGGTTTCGCGCTTTTGTCCATCATCTGCCGTTTCCATTCTTCTTCGGTCATCCGCTTGTCGTCCGCTTCAACCAATTTGAGCCCCAACGCTTCGGCTTGTTCCTGCAGCTGCTCTTTTGTCGGTTTCACAACCTCCGAAGCCTGCGGCACGACGTTCGCCCCGGTTCCCGCGTTCATAAGCTGCAAAAGAAGAGCGCCGACCAGCAGCCCGCTGCCGAGTCCGATCATAAAGGAACGATTTTTGATCACAGCGACCCCTCCCGTTTCGCCAGTTGCAGAATCAGCGTCACTTCGCCTTTTTGCATGCCCGTGAACTTCGCGATGGCTTCGATCGATTTGCCTTGGGCGTGAAGCTCGAACAGCTCGGGGTAACGTTCCCGGATGGACGGCTCCTTCGTCTCTTCTTCGGTAGCCGTATCCTGCACGGATTGGTCCCCGAGGATCTGCGTCTCCGCGGCGGCCGCCCCTTCCCGTTCAGCAAGTACCGCCGACGCCGCTTGGCGGTCTCTTTGCTCGATGTCGGAGAGGCGCGCTTCATGCGACGCATTTTGCTGCTCGAGCTGCAGCAACCGCTGCCTCATCTCGTTCAGCTGTTCCTGATGCGCAAGCTGCTTGGAGGTGATGTCCTGCTTCATTTGGCCGATCAATTCCACCAGCTCTTCGTTTTCTCTTTCGATATCCGCCATGTACTGCTCCAGGGTTGCTTCCACTTCCCGGACCATTTGCTCCTTGTCCGCCGATTTCCCGACTTGCCGTTTAGGCAGCATGAGAGCATAGACAATGGCGGCAGCGCCTAAAATAACGACAATCATCCACGGTTCCAAAGCTTTTTTCTCCTTTAAATACGTTTTTCGCCACGGCCCGGCTGTCGGGTCCGATTTCTTCGTCAAAGGGAAACATCCAGACGGTGCCCTTTATAAGGATGTTCCGCATCCTTGTGCCCACCCGTCTCCTCGGGCTTGGACGCCCGGCGTGAAGAATCTTTCTGGCCCGAAGGGTGGCGCTTGCCTTCGTCCCGCACCGCGGCATTCGCCGTTTCGTCCACTCCCGCGCTTTTCTGCCGGAGCTCTTGGGCCTCCTTTTGCTGCTGCCCCGCCAAAAATTCTTGCTCCTGCGAGGTCCGATGATGAATATCGTTTTGTATTCTGCCCGCTTCCGTCGTTCGGGGGATGGCAATTTGCATCTCTACCGATTTCATACTCACGAACATTCACCTGCCTGCAAAAATCGCTATTTGTTATGCATCCCGCAAGCCGTCATCTCCGTCATACGTAAGGGACCATCGTGATGTCGCCCTCGTGGAAATAAAAGGATACCCTTTCGACAGGGTCCTTGATAAATCTCGTATACCTTCCGATCACGATTTTGGAACCGCCGTAAATTCTTTTGACGATATCCACCCGGGCTCTGACGGTTTCTTCCAGCGTTTTTTCGATCTCCAAAATCCGCCCCTTGACTTCCTCCTGCTCCCGCTGCGTCGACTTTTTGGTCGCGCTTAGCTTCACCCGGAGCGCCATTTTGTCTGAAGACAACTGTCCCGTCGATGCCAGCTGGTTAAGCAGGTGGAGCGCCTTGTCCGCCTTGTCAAGCGCTTCCATGAGCTGTCTCGAACGCTGGCGAAGTTCCGCAAGTTCGTTTCGGAGCTCGGGCTGCACCCCGACTTCGATCGAGGTTGTCGTCGACATGCTGTTGCCGATGGTCCGGGCGGTTACCCGTTCCCCCGCCTGGATGCTGCCGCCGACGATCAGGCCTTTCGTTCCGTTGCAGATGATGTTTTTGCCGGCCCGGATATTCGAATGCATGATGCTTTGGGAGACGATGACGTCTTCGCCCGCAATGACGTTGCCGTCCTGGATGAACGAGCTTTTGACGTTTTTGCCCGCCCGGACGCATCCTTTGTTGTATCCGATAATTCCGCTCGTAATTTCAATCGATCCTTCCGCCTCCAGCTCGGCGCCTTCGACCCCGCCCACGACACGGATATCGCCGGCGGCTTTTACCCGAAACCCCGTCAGCACGTTGCCCCGAACGACGACGGTGCCGACAAAATCGATGTTGCCTACGCTGTAGTCCACGTCGCCGTTGACCTCATACACCGGGAACACGTTGATCTTGCCTTTATCCGTCGTCGTGACCAGCCCGTCGATGGCTGCATACATCGATGTTCCTTCAGGATCGAGAACCACGTTTTTGCCTACTTTAAAATAGGCTTCCTTCCCGGGCTTGAACGGGATCGGTTCCCCGGTGACCGCAATGCCGGGTTTTCCCGGCTCCGGCGGGATCCTCCTGGCAATGAGCTGCCCTTTGATGACGTTGTTCAGGCTCAGCAGCTCTTTGAAATCCACCTTGCCGTCCTCGGTTTCCAGCGGCCGAGGCTGATGCTCGTCCTTAAGCTTGAACGCATATTCGATATATCCGTCCTTGCCGCTGACCGGCTGCTCCCCCATCGCCACGGGCGTGCGGTTGAACATATACTCTTCGGGATGGCTCGCGATCCGGCTGATGACCCCTTTTTCAATCCCGAACTGAACCTGGTGGCTCCGCAAAAACAGCATCAAATCGTCTTCCGTGCATTTGAAGTTTTCATCACGTTTCGAGAATTGGATGTAGGCGACGCTTTTGTCATCGGAAAACGTGACGTTTAGATAGCTGTCCAACCCTAATTGAGCTGTCAATCCTTTTCCTCCCTTCCATTTCTACAGCGGTTAATCGTTTTGCATCAGCAATTCCCGATGTTTTTCGAGCGTTCCGCGCAGCCTTAGAATGGCCTTGGAATGCAGTTGAGAAATTCTCGAAGGCGAAAGCGACATCACCTCGGCAATCTCGCTGAGGGATAAATCTTCGTAATATAATAATGATACAACGGTTCGCTCTTTTTCGGTAAGCTTTTCCAACCCTTTGATGAGCGATTCCTTCAAAAAAAATTCGTTGACCTTGTAATCAGGGTTTTTGGCTTTGTCGTCCACCATGACGGACAATCTCGTTTCGGATTCTTCCTCCCTGATCGGATCCTCAAGTGAGCAAAGTGACATCACCGCCACTTCCTGAAGCATATGTTGGAACTCTTTTTCCGAGACGTTCAGGTAATCGCTCATTTCAGCATCCGTTACGGACCGGAGATGTTTCTGTTCCAGCTGCTGGTACGCATCTTCGATTTTTTTCGCCTTTTCGCGGACGGAACGGGGAACCCAGTCGCCCTGGCGGAGCGAATCGAGAATCGCCCCCCTGACGCGGAAGGATGCGTACGTTTCGAACTGAAGCCCGCGTTTGTAATCGAACTTGTCGACCGCGTCGATGAGGCCCATCACGCCGTTGCTGGCCAGATCGTCCTTGGAAACGTTTTTCGGGAGCCCGATCGCCAGCCTGCTGGACACGTAGTCCACGATATGCAGATAGTTTTCGATCAACCTTTTTTTAGCTTCCAGGTTCCCTCTTTCTTTCCACTCTTCCCAAAGTCCGGCATGGTTCAGATGTGAAGTTTTTCGCTCGCTCAACTACCCTCACCCTCCTTAATTTTCTGTCAGGTGACGAACTGCCTTGGCCAATTCTTCAGGATCCTTTTTCGAGACCAATTTTGGCGGATTGAGTGGAGTAAAACCGGCATCCCCTCCTTGGGGCGGGTCGGTTTTTGGCTTCAACAGCTCATTCAGCTCGTCACTCTCGTCGGGAGTCGTCAAGTCCAAACGCGTACCGGTCTGCGCGTCTTCAGCCTTCCAGTCATTGAATTCCGATTCAGCCTGCGGGACGCTGACCATCGTCCATGCCCACCGGAGCACGAACGCAAGCGCAAACCATGCGGCAAACGATACCACCGCGCGAATCAAGCTTGTCATGAACAAATTATTGTTCATCAGGGAAAACAACAGGGTCAAAACCAATCCTATAACGCCGAATACCAGATTAAATCGCAGATTTCCTTTCATGGCTACATTTCCTTTACACCTGTTTGTACACTGCGGATAAGCAATATGCCCGTGCCGGCATCCATTTCGATGGTGCGCCCGTAATTGCCGCCAGTGTCTTCTGCTATAAGCGGGATGCGAAGCTCCGCCAATTTGGCTTTGCAGGACTCCACGTTCCTCGGTCCGATCCTCATGGTGTCCCCGGCGCCGGCAAACGCGAACATCTGCGAACCCCCGGCCATTTTGGCGACGATCCGCGAAGGAGAAGCGCCAAGCTCCAGGAGCTTGGCTAGCAGCGCGGGCAGCGCCGTGTCCGCGTATTTCGCGACGTTCAGCTGCCCCTCGCGGGCGATGTCCGAAGAGGGCAGCATCACGTGCACCATGCCGGCCAATTTGAGCTGGGGATCATACATCGTAAGGCCGACGCATGAGCCCAGGCCGACCGTCCGGATGATTCCCGAATGCTGCACCACGTTTAGGTCGGCCATGCCTACTTTCACAATGCTTTGCTCTTCAATCATGATCCATTGGTACTCCCAGGGATTTAAAGATCTTGGCGAATGAATCCGGATCGGGAATCAGGAAAAACTGGCCCTCCACCTCGTGGTCGCCTTCAAGGAACGTCGTATCGATCAACAGGGCATCGTCCCCCATATGCCCGAACTGCAGCAGGCCGAAGCTGAGGATCGCGCCCGCCATATCCATCGCCAGCGCCGGAACGGTGGGGTACATGCTGAGTTTCGTGAAATCCGCCAGCGAAGACAAATAAGAGCCTGCCAAAATGTTGCCGATTTCGCAGAGAGCGGACTGCTCCATTTCGTTGAACATGCCGTCCGTTTCGGGAGGAAAGCCGACCAGCCGATTCAGCAGGCTTTTGGCGGCCTCAGGGCTTAATATGAAAAACAGATTCCCCGGAGCCTCCCCTTCGACGCGGAGGAAGATAGCAACGACGACCTGCTCGGCCCCTCCGACCTTCTCCGAAATTTCTTCGAAAGGAAGCAGCTGCACCTTGGGCACGGCCATGTCCACGGGTTTGTTCAGGAGGCGGGACAAAGCGGTGGCGGCGTTCCCCGCGCCGATGTTCCCGACCTCCCGCAGGACATCCATTTTGAACTCCTTGAAATGTTTAAAGACCTCCACGGGACTATTCCTCTAAACTTTCCAATTGAATGATTTCGTTTTTGTTCAGCACTTCGGACAGATTCAGCATGATGAGCAGGCGGTCGTCGCCGATTTTGGCCACGCCGTCCAAATATTTCGCTTTGATGCCGCCGACGACCTCAGGCGGGGTTTCGATTTTGTCCTTGTGCAGATCGATGACGTCGTTGGCGGAATCGACGATAAAGCCGACCTCCATCTCGTTTACGGCCACGATGATGATCCGGGTCTGGTCGGTATATTCGGTTTCTTCCAGGCCGAAACGCCCGCGAAGATCGATGACCGGAATGACCACGCCGCGAAGATTGATTACGCCTCTGACAAACGCGTACGTTTTGGGAACCCGGGTGATCGGAAGCATGCGCTCGATCGTTTGGACCTTGTCCACTTCGATGCCGTATTCTTCGCTGCCGAGTTTAAAGACGATGACTTTGATTTCTTCTCCCATGAAAAAAACCTCCTTTTATACGTTGCCGGGATTACTTGATGAACACGTTCGGATCGAGAATGAGCGCGACCTGCCCGTCGCCCAGGATCGTGGCGCCCGAAATGCCTTTGATCGGCGGCAAATATTTGCCGAGGCTTTTCAGGACGATTTCGTTTTGCCCGATAAATTGGTCGATGGCCAACGCAGCCAAGCGCTCCCCTTTATGGATCACGATGATTTCCGTTTCTTCCTCTTCGTTTTCGTCAAAATCCTTGATATTGAAAATGCGGCTTAGCGATATTAACGGAATGAGCGATCCGCGGAACTCTACCATTTTATTGCCGTGCACGGCGCGGATCTGCCCTTTTTTGACGATGCCGGTTTCGACGATCGACGACAGCGGGATCGCGTATTTCTCCGAACCCATTTTCACCAGCATCGCCGCGATGATCGACAAGGTCAGCGGGAGCTGTACCGAGAAATTGGTGCCTTTGCCCGGCGTGGAATAGATCGTGACCTGTCCGCCGAGCGACGTGATTTTGGCCTTGACGACGTCAAGCCCGACCCCGCGTCCGGAAACGTCCGAAATTTTTTCGGCCGTGCTGAAGCCCGGAGCGAACAAAAGCTGATGCACTTCCTCATCGGACATGCCCGCCGCCTGTTCCTCCGTCACGACGCCTTTCTTGAGCGCCGTCTTCAGCACCTTGTCGCGGTAAATGCCGCGTCCGTCTTCTTCGATTTCGATAAAAACATGGTTGCCGCTGTGAAAAGCCCGCAGGTGCACCGTGCCCGTTTCCGGCTTGCCCGCGCTGATCCGGTCGGCCACCGGCTCAATTCCGTGGTCGACGGCATTGCGCAGCAGGTGCACCAGCGGATCGCCGATCTCGTCGATGACGGTCCGGTCCAGCTCCGTGTCGGCGCCTGTGATGATCAAATCGACCTTTTTGTCGAGCGATTTGGCCAAATCGCGAACCATGCGCGGGAAGCGGTTGAAGACCGTGTCGACCGGGACCATGCGCAGCTTCATGACGATATCCTGCAGATCGGAGCTGACACGGGTCATATGCTCTACCGTTTCCGTCAGCGCATGGTTCTGGATCTCGCTGGCAAGCTGTTCCAGGCGAACGCGGTCTATCAATAATTCGCTGAATAAATTCATAAGCACATCCAGCCGCTCGATGTCGACGCGGATGGTACGGGTCGGCACGGCGCCTCCCGTTTTGGCCGGGGTTTTGGCAGCCGGGGCCGCCTTCTCGGAACCCTGCTCGGGTTTGGCCGCGGGAGCTTCCTGCCCCTTCTCGGCGGCCGGGGGCGCAGCGACGGCGGCCGCAGCTTCCTGCGAAGCGGCGCCGATCTCGCTCATTTGCTGCAACGTTTCCGCGTCAAGCTCCGTCACGTCGGCTTTTTCGATCTCCGAAATGCCGATAATTTGCCGCTGAAGCTCGGCGGGATCTTTGGTCGTTATGTAATAAAGGGAGAAGCTGAAATCAAACTTTTCCTGCTCGATGTCCTGGGTGGACGGAAAGGACTTGACGACCTCACCCGATCTCTCCAGCAATTCGAACACCATGTAAGCCCTGACCGCTTTCAGCTGGCAGTTCTCGCGGATATGGACGTCGATGTAAAGCACGCGGTGCCCCGCTTCGATGGATTGGTTCAGAACGGCATACTGGAATTCGTCCAGCTTAAGGGCCGTATTGACGTCGGAGGCGCGGGCTTCGCTCGGCGCGTTTGCCCCTTGCGGCTTGGCGGACGGGTCTTCCCCTCTGACGATCGCCTGAAGGGCGGACACGATCGCGGATACGTCGGCTTTTCCTTCCCCGCCTTCGGTAATGTCCTGCACCATCGATTCCAAAGCGTCCAAGCCTTTGAACAGCGTATCGAAAATAAAATCCTGCATGGCCAGCTTTTCGTTGCGGACCAGATCGAGCACGTTTTCCATCTGGTGGGTCAGCGCGGCGAGATCCTCGAAGCCCATCGTCGCGGCCATCCCTTTCAAGGTGTGCGCCGAACGGAAAATCACTTGCACGATCGAGAGATCGCTTGGGCTGCTTTCGAGAAGCAGCATATTTTCGTTCAGTGATTGCAGATGATCATTGGACTCATCAATAAACATGGATAAGTATTGGTTCATGTCCATTGCGAGACACCTCCTTTATAAGTTCACTTCCCGTGGCCCACGGCACGGACCACGCCGGCCGCAATGTCCTGCAGGGGCAAAACGTGGCTCACGCAATCAAGCTCGACGGCCGAACGCGGCATGCCGTAGACGACGCACGTTTCTTCGCTTTCGGCAAACGTGCTTTTGACGCCCGCATCATAGAGCCGTTTCATCATTTTCGCCCCGTCGCTGCCCATTCCCGTCATCAGCACCACATGGCGCTCCAAGGAAGCAAGCGGCAGCAGCGATTCGAATAGAACGTCCACCGACGGCTTGTGGCCGTTCAGCGGCTTGTCATCGGACAACGACGTTATAAAGCTGCCGTCGGCGTCCCTGACGATTCTTAAATGCTTCCCGCCGGGAGCGATGTAGGCCGAACCCGCTTGCAGCTTCATGCCGTCCTCCGCCTCCATGACCTCGAGCGGGCTGAAGGAATTCAACCGCTGTGCAAGGGAGCGGGTAAAATTCGGCGGCATGTGCTGGACGATGACGACCGGAGCGGGTAGATCGGCCGGGATATGCTCCAGCACCTCTTTCAGCGCTCTCGGGCCGCCGGTAGAGCATCCGATGGCGACGATGTCGTTAAAGGCAGGCCGCACTTCGTTGCGTTTTTCGTCGCGCAGTTCGTGACGCTTTTCGTTACGCTTTTCGCGGCGTTCCTCGAGCGGGGCCGAAGCCGCGATATATTCCCGCGCTGCCGCAGTCTCGGCCACTTTGACGGGAGGCGGCGCTTCGGGCTTCGCTTTATTCGGCTCCTTGATCCTCCGCCCGGTTTTCTCAAGCGGGGGCTCTTGTTTCACGGCAGGAGGCAGCGGCCGCTTAAGCGGCCCGGAGGCAGCCTTTTTTGACTCGGCAACAGCTCCTCCCGGAGCGGTGTACGGCCGCAGCGTTTCCTTCTGCAGGCGCCGCTTCTCTTCCTCGGCTTCAAAGGCAGCCCTTCTTTCCTTGGCGGCCATGGCCGCCTTCAACTGCTCCAGAAGCGCATCCCCGACCTGCCCGATGTCCTGGGAATACGTCAGGGAAGGTTTGCGTATAAAATCAAACGCTCCGGATTCGAGCGCCTTAATCGTTTCCTTCATGCCTTCTTCATTGATGCCGGACAGCATGATGACGGGCATCGGTTGCTTGGCCATGATCAGCTTCAAGGCTTCGAGGCCGTTCATTTCGGGCATTTCCACATCCATCGTCACGATGTCCGGCTTCAGCCCGACGGCTTTCTCCACGGCTTCACGCCCGTTTACAGCCGTGTCCACGACCTGAAACGCGGGATCCTTTTCGATCAGATCCGAAAAAATTTTACGCATAAATGCCGAGTCATCAACAACTAGGACTTTATATGGCGCCATGCCATTTCCACCCCTTGTTCCTTTTTACAGAAGAATCATTTTGTTCGACGAAGCCACTTTTGCATAAATCCTTTGATTCCTGTCAAGGCGCCCGGTTCCGGGGAAGCAGGGACTGACGCGTACAGCCTGGCGATCCGCTGTATTTCGCGCGCCGCTGCGCAGCCCGGAAAAGCCATGGAAAAAGGAACTTGCTTTTTTACTGCCTGCACAACATGGGAGTCATCGCTTATGTATCCAAGCAGCGGAACGTCCACGTTCAAAAACTTTTGCGCCGCTACCCTGATTTTGTCCGCCGTCTGAGCGGCTTCTTTTTCATCGCTTGCACGGTTGACGATCAGCTTGAACGTCGTGCCGCGCTCCCTGGAGCTGACTACCTTGATCAGCGCGTAGGCGTCCGTGATCGATGTCGGCTCCGGCGTCGTTACGACGATGCATTCGTCCGCCGATTGGATAAAATTGAAGTTTTCCTGGGATAAACCGGCGCCGGTATCGAAAATGACGTAATCCATCCCGTCCGCAACCGTTTCGATCTGCTGCATGAAGTAATTCAGATCGCTTTGCGACAAGGAGAACAAATCGCTCAAACCTGAACCCCCTGCAATCAGCGACAGGGATCCCGGACCTCGTTCGATGATTTCATCGATCCGTTTCTCGCGCCGCAGCAAATGATACAGGTTATATTTGGCGGACATCCCCATCAGTACGTCGATGTTAGCCATCCCGATATCGGCGTCGAACACCAGCACCCGCTTGCCCATGGACTGCAGCGCCAAGGCGAAATTAAGCGTAAAGTTGGACTTTCCGACGCCTCCTTTTCCGCTTGTCACGGTGATCAGCCTGGCTCCCTGCCGCGGCTGCTCGCCGCTCGCCAGGGCAGCGCGTTCGCGTTCGCGCATCATGACCAAATTTCTCAGCGTTTGTGCCTGATCCGTCATGCGCCTTCTTCTCCCAGCAGCAGATCGCTAAGCAGCTTTTCCCCGGGCAGGAGCAGGTCATCCGGAACGTTTTGTCCGTTGGTCATGTAGGATAGGCGGAAAGGAAATTCCTTCAGCAAATTCAAGATGGGGCCGTAGCTTCCGGTCTCGTCCAATTTGGTGAAAATGACCTTGTCCAAGCCGTATTTGCTAAAATGCTCGGCGATCTTTTTCATGTCTTGGCTTTTGGAAGTCAAGCTGAGGACAAGGTACGTCTCGCTGCGTTCCACCGGCGGCAGGAGGCTTTGCAGTTCGGAAACGAGCAGCTCGTTGCGGTAGTTGCGCCCGGCCGTATCCATCAGAATAAGATCGCAATAGTCCAGACGCTCCATGGCCCGCTGCATGTCCCCCGGAGACTGCACCACCTCCAGCGGAACGTTCAGGATCGATGCATAGGTCCGCAGCTGCTCGACCGCGGAAATGCGGTACGTATCGGACGTAATGAATCCGACCTTGCGATGGTAGCGGAAGAGTTGTTCGGCAGCGAGTTTGGCGATCGTCGTCGTTTTCCCGACCCCCGTCGGGCCGGCGACATAGACCATTTTGGTTCTGGGAGCGATGCCTCCGCCGAAACGTTCCGCCAAAAACCCCTTGATGCGATCGCGGATAAACGACTCCATGTCCGCGTCGCTTAAGCTCCGGCCCTTCTCCTCCCAATGCTCAAAAGCATCGCCGATCCATTCCTGGATAAGCGAGGCTTCGATATCCTGCCGGAACAACCGGTCCTGGAGTTTTTCCAGCACGTTCGGAAGCGTGCGCTGCATGGCGGACTGGCGCGAGATTTTGGCCATCCAGGACTTCATTTCGCGCAGCTCCTCCAGAAGCTTGTCTTCGGCCGCGGATCTTCCCTTTTCATCCAAGGCGCGTTCCGGCATCAGGGCAGGCTGCACGCGGGGCGGAGCAATGGGCGGCGCTTCCGGCTGCGGCGATGGCATGATCCCAACGGCCGGCGGGCGCCCGTCTTTGCCCGTTTCCGCGGCTTTAGCCGCAGGCGGCGCGATGCTTTCGTTTGCCGCGGCTTGTTCCGCGAACGTCTCCGGATGCCCCGCATCCGCTGCTTTCAACGCAGCCGGTTGGCTCTGCGGCGTCCCTGCGCCCGAAGTCATTTCCGCCGTTTTTTGGTAAGCTTTGGGCACCGCTTGTTTCGGAACGGCGAGGGAAGGTGACGCCGGGGAAGGCTGGGCTTTGGCAGGTTTCTGCGCCTCCTCTTCGACGGCCGCGACGACTTCGATTTTCTTTTGTTTGAACATGCCTAGAAAGCCGCCGATTTTCGTTTCCTTCGTGCTCAGGATCACGGCGTCGCTGCCGAGGTCATGGCGGATCTGGAGCATCGCTTCGGGCATCGTATCGACCAGATAACGCTTCACTCTCATAAATTCACCACTCCGACACTTTGAATTTCAACATTTGGCTCCAGCTCGCTGTAAGATAGTACCGGAATATCCTGCATGGTCCGCTCGATCACTTGCCGCAAATACATGCGGATCGTGGGCGACGTCAGGAGAATGGGCTGCTGCCCGGATTGCAGCAGGCGGTTGACCTGCTCGCTGAGCTTTTGGAACACCGTCTGGGTCGATACCGGATCCAGCGCCAAATAGCTGCCCTGATCGGATTGCTGCACGCTTTCGGCGATTTTTTTCTCCAGCGTCGGGCCGACCGTAATGACCTTGAGCGTCTCCCCTTCCTGGGAGAACTGCTGGGTAATCTGCCTGGAGAGGGCTTGCCTTACGTATTCCGTAAGCACGTCCGGATCTTTGGTGTATTGCCCGTAATCCGCCAAGGTTTCGAAAATGGTGACGAGATCGCGGATGGAAACTTTTTCGCGAAGCAGCTTCGCCAGCACCTTCTGGACGTCCCCGATCGCCAGCACGTTCGGAATCAGCTCGTCGACAAGCACCGGATAATTTTCGCGCAAATTGTCGACCAGTGTTTTGGTTTCCTGGCGTCCAAGCAGCTCATGCGCATGTTTCTTGATGAGCTCGGTCAAATGCGTGGCGACGACGGAAGGCGGATCCACCACGGTATACCCCGACAATTCCGCCCTTTCTTTCGTCGCCTCGTCGATCCAAAGGGCCGGAAGGCCAAAGGCCGGTTCCTGCGTCTCAATACCCGATATGCTTTCGTCTTCATACCCGGGACTCATAGCCAAATAGTGATTAAGTAATAGTTCACCGCCGCCGACGCTATTCCCTTTAATTTTGATGACATATTCATTCGGTTTTAGTTGAATATTGTCGCGAATGCGGATGACCGGCACGACAAGTCCTAACTCCAAAGCGCACTGCCTGCGGATCATGATGATCCGGTCGAGCAGGTCGCCGCCCTGCTGGACGTCCGCAAGCGGGATCAGGCCGTAACCGAATTCGAATTCGATCGGGTCGACCTGCAGCAAATTGATGACACTTTCGGGACTTCGGACCTCTTCGATTTGCTGTTCCTCCTCCTGCTGCTCCACTTCGATTTGCTTGCGCTCCATGTTTTTCTGCATCCGGTAGGCCGCATACAGCAGGATGGCCGCTAGCGGCAATGTCGTAATGATATGTATAGGCGTAAAAAAGCCGAGCATGGCAACCGTGCCGCCTACGATGTACAGCAGTTTCGGATAAGACATCAGCTGCTGCGTCAAATCGCTGGCAAGATTGCCCTCCGATGAGGAACGGGTCACGATCAAACCGGATGCCGTCGAAATGAGCAGCGCCGGAATTTGGGAGACCAGGCCGTCGCCGATGGTCAGTACCGAATAGGTGGACAAAGCATCTTTGAAATCCATTCCGTTTATCGACATCCCGATGATGAAACCGCCGACCAGGTTGATGATGAGAATGATGATGCTGGCGATGGCATCGCCTTTGACGAATTTGGTGGCACCGTCCATCGCTCCGTAGTAGTCGGCTTCGCGTTCGACCTTTTGACGGCGCTCCCGCGCCTGCTGCTCGTTGATGAGCCCTGCGTTCAGATCGGCATCGATGCTCATCTGCTTGCCGGGCATCGCATCAAGCGTAAAACGCGCGGCCACCTCGGCAACCCGTTCCGAACCTTTCGTAATGACGATAAATTGAACGACGACGAGGATCAGGAAGACGATGAACCCGACGGCGATTTGTCCATTGGCGATCCAGCTGCCGAATGTGGATACCACGGTTCCGGCAAACCCTTCGGACAGGATCAGTTTCGTCGTCGAAATGTTCAGCGCAAGCCTGAACAACGTCGTAATCAGCAAAAGGGAAGGAAATATCGAAAATTGCAGCGCTTCCTTCGTGTTCATCGCTACCAGCAAAATGAGCAGGGCAAGCGAGATGTTGATGACGAGCAGAACGTCCAAAAGCCATGTCGGGATCGGAAGAATCATCATGAGAACGATGCCGATGACACCTAGTAATACCGTAATTTCCTTTGCTTTCAATGGCTTCACTGCCTCCGATCCCTGAGTTTATTTAACCTTGCCTTTAAGTTTGTATACATATGCCAAAACTTCAGCCACGGCCTGAAACAAATCGGCGGGAATGGAATCCCCGATCTCCGCTCTGTGGAACAGGGCCCGGGCGAGAGGTTTGTTTTCCATGGTTATGACGCCGTGTTCTTTGGCTATTTCCTTCATCCGCAAAGCCACGAAATCCTGGCCTTTGGCGATGATTTGCGGAGCTTCCATTTTGGAACCCTCGTATTTCAGGGCGACGGCGAAGTGCGTCGGGTTGGTAATGACGACATCCGCCTTGGGGACCTCCTGCATCATGCGCTGCATCGCCATCCGGCGCTGACGCTCCCTGATCTTCCCTTTGATCAGCGGGTCGCCCTCCATTTTTTTGTATTCGTCCTTGATGTCCTGCTTGGACATGCGGATGCTTTTTTCGAATTCGTAACGTTGGTACAAATAGTCCAGTATCGACATCGCAAACAAGACGGCGCCGATTTTCAGCCCCAGATTCATCGTCAGGCTGGCGACAAAATGAAAGGTTTGCTCGATGTTCGTCTCCGACAACCTGCCGATCTTCGGCAAGGCGCCGGACAACGTCTGGTAAACGAGCAGCCCGATTACGGTAACTTTAAAAATCGATTTCAAGCATTCCACAAGCGACCTGACCGAAAAAATATTTTTAAACCCTTTGATCGGATCCAGCTTGCTGAATTTGGGTTTGAGCATCTCGCCCGTCAACATGAATCCGACTTGGGCCACATTGGCGACGAGAGCCAGCACGATCGTTATTGAAAACATCGGCGCCATCAAGATGAGAATCTGAATGGAATACTCCATCGCCAGGTTCATCACGTTTCCGATCGAAATGCCGGTTTGGAGACGGTGCAAAAACACGTCCTTGAACAGCCCTACCAGCCGTTCCTTATAAAATCCGCCGAACATCAACAAGCTTAAAAAGGAGGCAAGCAGCACCACCGAGCCGGAAACTTCCTGGCTTTTGGCGACTTGGCCCTTTTTACGGGTATCCTGGCGTTTTTTAGGCGTTGCTTTTTCGGTTTTTTCGCCGGCGAACAACTGCAAATCGAGCCGATATCTGTAGGACACTCCAGTCGCTCCTTTATTCCTGCTTAGGTCGGCTTGCGCCCCATCAGCCCCAGCAGATTTTGCATCGATTCGAACATGATCCCGAACAAATCGCCGAACAAATACGAAAAGCTGGGCACGATCAGCAGCAGCACAATCAAGCCGACAATCACTTTAAGCTGCATCCCGATCACAAATACGTTAAACTGCGGAGCGGTCCGGGCCAAAAAACCGAGTCCCACGTCCGTCAAAAACAACGCGGTAACGATCGGCGCCGACATCTGAAAGGCCAGCACAAACGATTGGCCGAAGGTTTTAACCAAAAAATCGGATATGCTTCCGTTGTAAAGCTTCATAAAAAAATCGTTGGACAGCGGTACCCAGTCGTAACTCCGTATGATCCCGTCGATCAAGTAATGATGCCCGTTCATCGCAAGAAACAATAAAAGGGCGAACATGTATTTAAAGTTTCCGAGAACCGGTGCCGATGCCCCGGTCATCGGGTCGATGACGTTGGCGATGCCGAATCCGATCTGTATGTCGATAAACGCGCCGGCGGTCTGAATGACGACGAACAGCAGATACGCGACGAACCCCAGCACCAAGCCGATAAGGATTTCGCGGATGATGAGCAGCACGTAAGTCAGGTCGGCCGGCAGCTCATGATGGACGCCGTACGTGAGAAATACGAGAACGGACAGGAAAAAGGACATGCCAATTTTGAAAACGTTAGGGACTCCCCTGGAAGACAGCACAGGCGCTACAACAAAAAAAGAGGTGATTCGACAAAAAATAAGCATGAAAACCGGCAAGCTATTCAGCAGCATGTTCATAGTTCGCTACCGCCTAACCGATATACTTATATAAGTTGTCGAAGATGTTATAGGTGAAATCGACAAGCGTCGTTAAAATCCAAGGCCCGAACAGCAGGAGCGCCAGCAGCACCGCCACGATTTTAGGAATGAACGCGAGGGTCTGCTCCTGGATTTGGGTCGTCGCCTGGAATATGCTCACGATCAAGCCGACGATCAGCCCCAGCAGCAGCATCGGCGCGCTTACCTTCAGCACGGTATATACTGCTTGTCCCGCAAGGCCGATAATAAAATCAGAATTCATGGCCGGCCTCCTTCGCCTTTCTCATCCATCATGTATTAAAACTCAACAGCAGCGACTTGACGACCAGGTACCATCCGTCCACCAGCACGAACAGCAATATTTTGAACGGCAGCGAAATCATGACCGGCGGGAGCATCATCATCCCCATGGCCATTAAGGTGCTTGACACGACGATATCGATGATCAAAAACGGAATGAATATCATGAATCCCATTTGAAACGCCGTTTTCAGCTCGCTGATCGCAAAGGCCGGCACCATGACGGTGAGCGGGATATCCTTGTACGTTTTGGGTTTTTCCGTTTTGGTGTATTTCATGAACAGCAGCAGATCTTTTTCCCTCGTTTGCGAAAACATAAACTTTTTCATCGGCTCCGCCGCTTTTTCCAGCGCCTGCGTTTGGGTAATTTCGCCTTTCAGATACGGCTGCAGGGCAACGTCGTTGATCGATGAAAACGTTGGTGTCATCACAAACAGCGTCAAAAACAGCGCCAGGCCGACAAGCACCTGATTGGGCGGCATTTGCTGCGTGCCAAGCGACGTTCTCACGAACCCCAGCACAACCACGATCCGGGTAAAGCTTGTCATCAGCACCAGCAGCGCCGGCGCGATGCTGATGACAGTGACCAGAAGCAAAATCGACAATGAGCTGGTGCTCGGTTTTCCTCCTGAATCGCCTACCTGGATATCGATATTGGGAATGGGATCGGCGAATGCCGCCGTCAAGGCCAGCAAACTGATAACCGATAAAACGATGAAAGCTAGCAAAACCTTCTTTTTCATGGATCCCTCAACCGATCTGTAGTATTGTCTTCGCGGAGAAGCTCCTCCATCTTTTCCTTTCGGCTGGACATTTTTCGCAGCTTCTCGTCGAAGACTTCGTGAAAAGAGGATGAATCCTCGAGTGTAATCTCTTCCGACAACGTCCCTTGCTTGCGGAACCTGGAGGCCAGCTTTTCAAGCACCGGGGAAAACGCGCCCGCCCGGGCGCCCGCTTCCTGCTCGAATGCCTCCATGATCAGCTTCACTTCTTCCGGATCCGTAATCTTGTCGACCAGGCGAATGTCCTCGCCTACGCCGACCAGATACAGGCTGCTGCCGATTTCAATGATCTGAAGGGATTTGTTCGGTCCAAGTCCGACGGCTCCCAAGGTCCGAACCGCTCGGCTGGTGAACCATGTTTTGTTTTTTCTTCCGAGAAAACGGATCAAAAGCACGATGAGTGCGACGATGACCGCCAGAACAACGATGACGTACACCAGATTAAGCGCATAATTTCCCGGGTTTTGGGGCGTTTGCATATCGGCGCTGAACATGGAAGATTAAACGCCCAACGTTTTATTGATCGCTTCGATCACGCGGTCCGTTTGGAACGGCTTCACGATGAAGTCCTTGGCCCCGGCCTGGATCGCGTCGATGACCATCGCCTGTTGGCCCATGGCGGAACACATGATGACCTTCGCGCTTGGATCCAGCTTCTTGATTTCCTTCAGGGCTGCGATGCCGTCCATTTCAGGCATGGTGATATCCATCGTAATCAGGTCCGGGCGAAGTTCCTTGAATTTTTCGATCGCTTGCGCCCCGTCCTGCGCTTCTCCGACGACCTCGAAACCATTTTTAGTCAAAATATCACGGATCATCATTCTCATAAATGCTGCATCATCCACGATAAGAATACGGTTTGCCATTGATTAAAAATCCTCCCTAAATTTTGCTATTGTAATTTTTGTATTCGGTCCCATTGGCTGAGAATATCTGTGACGCGTACGCCAAAGTTCTCATCGATGACAACGACTTCGCCTTTGGCGATCAGCTTGTTGTTTACGAGAATATCCACCGGCTCGCCCGCAAGCTTGTCCAGTTCGATGATCGAACCTTGGGACATTTCCAAGATATCCTTAATTTGCTTCTGGGTCCTTCCTAATTCTACGGTGACCTTCAGAGGAATGTCCATCAATAAGTTCAAATTATTTTGATCGACCGGGCCATAGGCCGGGGATTGCAAATTCGAAAACTGCACGGGCTGCACGTTTACGTTCCGGTTATACGGCGTGCCGTAATGCTGAGGCATTCCGTACGGCGGCATCTGCGGGTTCTGCTCATAGCCGGGCATCGGCTGGCCTGCGGCCGGGTAGTCTCCCGGGTAACCCGGAGGCTGCTGGCTTGGGGCCTGTTGCGGCTGCGGCATCGACTGCTGCTGCGGCGGCTGGGCCGGCGTCGGCTGCGGGCTCGGAGCCGGCTTTTCGGGAGCCTGGGCCGCTGCGGCCGTTTCCTCAATGAGCTGCTCGACGGAATCGGCGCCGTGAATCAAAATATTCACCATGTCCTTGGCGAATCGGACGGGCAGCAGCTGCATGATCGTCGAGTCGATCAAATCCCCGATTCGGAGCCGGAACGAGATTTTGATCAGCGTCTCGTCCGCGGGAAGGCTGCTGACGCCGTCCCCGCTGGCCACGTCCAAAATATCGATCCCCGGCGGCGAGATGTTCACGAAACGGTTGAAAATCGTGGACATCGAGGTTGCGGACGAACCCATCATCTGGTTCATCGCTTCCTGAACCGCGCTTATATGTATTTCGTTCAGCTCTTGATCTTCGGGGTTCCCTTCGCCGCCAAGCATCAGGTCGGCAATGACTTGGGCGTCGCGCGTTTTGATGACCAGCGAATTGATCCCTTCGAATCCGTCGACATACGTCACGTGAACGGCGACATGCGGTTTGGGAAATTCGGATTCAAACTGCTCGCGCGTGATGATGGACACTTTCGGCGTCGTGATGTCCACTTTTTTGCCGAGAAGCGTGGAAAGAGCCGTCGCGGCGCTGCCGAACGTGATGTTTCCGATCTCGCCGAGCGCGTCCTGTTCCAGCGGCGTCAAATAATCGTCCACCGTCATCGTGCCCGATCCTTTGGAATAATCCGATTCGGACTGCTTAAGCAAAGCGTCTATCTCTTCTTGCGACAAATATTCGTTACTCGTCAAATTCCTCAACTCCTTCGCTGACAATTTCGTCGATTTGAACCGCTACCCGATCCTTCAGCGTTCCCGGGCTTCCGATGAACTTCAGGCGGTCCCCTACCCGGATCGACAGGCCGGTGCCCACCGCTTTGTTGAGGCTGATGACATCCCCGACGCTGAGGCTCAGGAATTCGGATACGGAAATGTGGCTCGTGCCGAGTTCGGCCACGATATTCAGCTTCGCCTGACTGATCCGGTACTTGAGCGATTCGGCTTCTTCAGGGATGCTTGATTTTTTCTCCGAAACGAACCATTGGTGCGCCGAAAGCTTGGACATGATCGGTTCAAGCACGACATGCGGTATGCAGAGGTTGATCATTCCCGTCGTATCCCCGATTTTGGTGCTCAGCGATATAAGCGCGATCGTTTCGTTCGGAGACACGATTTGCATGAATTGCGGATTCGTTTCCATCGCTTCCATCCGGGGCGAGATATCCAGCACGGTTTTCCAGGCCTCAGCGAGGCTGTCGAAAGCCCGGCTGAAAATCCTCTCCATGATGGTTGTCTCAATCTCCGTCAGGGTATTGATCTTCGTGGGCGCATTGCCTACTCCGCCCAGCAAACGATCCAGCATCGCGTACGCAACGTTGGGGTGAACCTCGAGCACCATTCTTCCTTCCAACGGCTCGGCTTCGAAAATGTTCAAAATCGTCATTTTAGGAATCGACCGGATAAATTCGTCATAAGGAAGCTGCTCGACCTGTACGACGCTAATTTGCACGAAAGTGCGCAGCTGTGCCGAAAAATACGTCGTCAGGTAACGGGCAAAGTTTTCATGGATGCGCGTGAGGCTCCGGATATGGTCTTTGGAAAAGCGGACCGCCCGTTTGAAGTCATAGGACCGGACTTTTTTCTGGTTATCCTCTTTTTTCAGTTCCTCCGCATCCATTTCGCCGGACGAAAGCGCGGCAAGCAGGGCGTCGATCTCATTTTGCGATAATACGTCAACCAATCATCTCACCCCCTTAAAGGATTGTCTTGGGTTCTCTACAGCATGTTAGGGAGAATCCTTCGTTTAGATCGGCGTTACCAGGTAATCTGTGATTTCGATCTGATTCAATTTCCCTTCAGTCAGGGTCTTATTGATCAGATTGATCAATTTTGCGCTTAATTGGTCCTTGCCGTCCGAGCCCTTTAATTCTTCCGGCTTGGTGTCTGCAAGGGTTTTGATAATAATCGGTTTGATTTTAAACTCCTTGATCTTGTCGAATGCTTCTTTGGATTTCTTATCGTTCAATTGGAACGCAAAATTCATCAATACGATATAATCCTGATCTGCAAGATTGGTTTTGATATCTTTGATTTCAGACGTCATTTCCACGAGTTCATCCGCTGATAATTTTTTCCCCTCGGCCGCCGGAGCCGCAGCATTCGAATTGGAGTCTTTTCCGAATTGAGGCGCTAGCAAAACAGCAGCAACCACGATCAGTGTTATCGCCAGAAGTATGGTAATCAGCCAGGGCAGCATTTTTTTCATGAGTTTTCCTCCATTTGTTGCACTTTGATTGTGGCATTGTGAACGCCGATTTCCTGATTGTATTGTTTCACCAAGGAAATGACCTCAGCTGCTTTTTCCAAAACGATCATGCGTTTGCCTGTGACCAACGTAATATAGGTGTCTGGCGTTTCTTCCACTGTTTCGATAAGCAAAGCGTTCAGCCATATTGGTGAGCCGTTTAACCGGGTAACAGAAATCATAGCAGAGCCTCCTATGGAAATTCGGGAGAGGCGGCCCCTCTCCCGCTACGATCATTTACTAACGTTTCAGATTGACGACCTCTTGAAGAACCTCGTCGGACGTTGTAATAATCCGCGAGTTGGCCTGGAAGCCGCGCTGAGCCACGATCATTTCCGTGAACTCGCTCGTCAGGTCCACGTTGGACATCTCAAGCTGCCCGGCGATGACCGCGCCCGTGCCCTTCGTGGCGTCATTGGCGTCGGCCGGGAAGTCGACCAGTCCGTCTTCCTTGGCGTTCAGCGTCATCCGGAACAGGTTCCCGCCGATTTTCTCCAAGCCTTCCGGGTTGGGCACTTTGCCCACGCCGATCTTCGTTCCGTTGTCCGTCGTTCCGTCATCGAGCTTCTGGATGATCGTTCCATCCTGAGAGATTGAAAAAGAGACCGTGTTACTTTGCAGCTTGATCGGCGCTCCGTCGGTATCGCACACAAACAGGCCATCCGAAGTAACGAGCTGCTGCAAAGCATCAATATGAAAATCGCCAGCCCGGGTCAAAAAAGGCGGGTCCTGCGCCGGATCCAGCTTCACAAGAAAAAATCCGTCCCCATCGATGCGCAAATCCGTTGGATTATTCGTCATCATGGCACTGCCGCCCAGATGCATCGTATCGATGGAACCAACGGATACGCCAAGGCCGATTTGTTTGGCATTCACGCCGCCATGAACAGAGTCTTCCGGGGCCGTAATACCTGCAACGGTCTGGCTTATGACATCCTTAAACATGACCCGTCCGGATTTGAAGCCGATCGTATTCACGTTTGCGATGTTGTTGCCGATGACGTCAAGCTTGGTCTGGAACCCCCGCATGCCTGATACGCCGGAATACATGGATCTCATCATAGTTTTATTCCTCCCTCGTCATGTAAGGACCGCGTCTGTCGGTCAGCGGTCCACTGGCTTCCTGTCGGGCCAGCCAGATTAAGATATAACGATCGCGCTGTCGATCTGCGTAAACACGTTGTCCTTCATCGAATTTCCGTCGATCGCCGTCACGACCGTCCGGTTTGCCACATTGACGATCAGCGCCATGTCTTGCAGCAAGATGAGCGATTCCTTGCTTCCTTTAGCTGCCGCTTTGTCAACGGCATCTTGAATTTTGGCCAACTGGTCTCCCTGCAGTTCAATGCCTCTTTGCTCCAGCCGCTTGGCCGCATGATTGCTGAATTTCAGCAGCTCATGTTGGAATAGCCGGTCAAACGAGGTTGTTGGCGTTTCCCGCTGCAAGCTTCGCTGAGCGGCGTTTTTGACTGCGGGATACATCTTGGAAGGATACAGCTGCCCGATGGTTATGCGTTCATTCATGCCGATTCACCGCTTCCGGTTGCGTCGGTATTCGAATCAGCGCCAGCAGGTTCCGCACCTTTCGGATCATCTGCGGGAGGCGTTTGATCCGGCGCCGGATGTTCCTCGGTTTTGGGCGCTTCTTTGATTTCAATGACCTTGTCCAACGGGATCGCCAGCGAACCAACGGACGCGTACTGAACGCCGTCTTTCACGATGATGGAGTCCACGACGCCCGATTTCATCTCGCTTTTGCTTTCGCCGCCCTTGTCCTTGTTCGCGTCGTCGATCCAGCTGATCTCCTTGCCGATCAGGCCGGAGACGTTGCCCAGGGACTGGCTCATCGCATTCAGCTGTTTGGAAATGTTGATCAGCTGCTCTACCGAAGTAAACTGGGCCATCTGCGCGATGAACTCTTTGTCCTCCATCGGCTGCATCGGATCCTGGTTTTGCAGCTGCTTGATCAGAATGCTCAAAAACTGGTCCTTTCCCAGCTCCTGCTTTTTGTTGCTCGCTCTTGCGACGTTTTCAGCCGAATAATTAGGCCATACATTCGGTGTGGAGAAAATTTCCGAAGCCATTTGTTTTCACCTCCGTCTGGCTAAGCTTTTGCCGTAAACATGTTGCCGCCGTCCGCTTGTTCCTGGGCTGCCAGCCACTCGCTAAGCTCTTCCCCCAGTTCCGCGATTTTGATCGCGTCGTCGGTAGGCGTTTCCTTCTCCTTGGAGCGGCGGTTGGACTGCTGCTGACCTGCTCCCGGCTGGCGTCCGCCGTCCTGGTACATTTGCGATTGCGGCGACGGGTTCTGGGTTACGACCAGCTTTTCAACCTGCACGCCTTGCGTTTGCAGCGTCGAACGAAGCTGGCTCATCTGTTGTTCCAGCAGATCCTTTGTGGCCGCATGCTCGGTCGAAAATTGCGCGATCAGCTGGCCGTTTTGCATCGTCAGCTTGACGTCCACTTGGCCCAGGCGCTCCGGATAAAGCGTGATTCTTGCCTCCGAAATTCCTTGCTGCTTCACGAATTCCAGATTTTTGACGACAAATCCGCTCATCTCTTCCGAAAATTTTTCGACCGGTACCGGTGCCGCGGCTTTCGCCGAAGCGTTGATGCCGTGTCGCAATGCCAGCTGGCCGGCCGTTACCGTATGCTGCGTAGCAAACGGGTCGTTAGGCTGCTCTTGGCGGTCCCCGGCAGCCGTCTGCTCGCTGCCCTCGCTGCCTGCAGGCTGTACGCCTTTAAACAAAGCGCCGATATGAGGTTCGAGCGCGGCATTTTTGCTCTGGGCCGCAAACGTCTGTGCCTCGAGCGGCTTCGATGGCGCCGCCTGCCCGTTGTTGATCAGCTCCTGGAACGACTGGAGAAGCTGAAGCGCCTGATGCTGCGCCTTGCCTGACGCCCCTTGCCGTTTTTGCAGCAGGGAGGCGAGCTGCTCCATCCCGTCCTGCACGACAAATCGAATCGTCGCCGGACTTTCGGAAAGAGGGCCCGTCAGCGCATCCGCGTTTTCCGCCTGCGCCGCGTTCCCCGCCGAATTGGTCTGGTTCAGCAGGTTTTGAACTTGCTGCAGCCAGCCTTGAAGCGCCGCAAGCAGCTCGGGATCGGCCGCAACCGCCTCGTCCAGCTTGTCCATGTCGGCGGTCAGGCTTTGCAGCAGGTCCAGAACGCCTTGCTCATCGCCGCCTGCTTCTTCGCCGGTTGCGCCCATCCCCGCCAGTTGGAGGAGGCCTTCGAGCAGCGTGCCCGCATTTACGATCGCGGCGCTTGGCTGCGGGGCATCCCCCGTCATCATTTGCGCCAGCGATTGGTTGAATACGCCCGCAACGGCCCCCGTTCCCGCCGCCTGCTTACCGCCGGCAGCCGCTGTTTTTCCGCTTGGGGAGTTTCCGGCGGCCACGTTTTGAAAAACGAGACTCATATGATTTCACCTCCTTTCACGAACCGAAAAGGGCTGATCTTACTTGATCATCAATTTGTTCAAGATGACGGCCGCCGTTTTGGGATCCTTGGCGTTCATCGCGTCCAGTATGCCGGAACGGGTCGAGTCGGCCACCTCGTTCAAAATTTTCAATACTTTGTCGGGCGATATTTTATAGGTCGCAAGGAGGAGCTCCGCTGCGCTTTTGGCAGGCATGCTCGCAAAGGTTTGGCTGATTTGCGTTTTGTCCAGGCCGCTCGACGCGCTGGTTTTTTCCTCCGCCGCATCCTTGCTGATCCGGGATTGCAGCGCCGCGATCGCCAAATCGCTCGAAGAAACGGCATCCTTCAGTTTCATCGATACATCCGCCGCAATCTTCGGGTCCATCTTGGCCAGGATTGCCGTCCGGCTGTCGGTTTTCATGCTGCTGAGGAGCAATACCATTTCTTCGGTCGTCATGTTCTGCATGATCGGCGCGGCTTTGCTCGGGCTCATGTCGGCGTACATCTTGGCCAAATCCTTGATTTGCTTTTCATAGGGATCGGCGTTTTCCGGATTTGCGCCCTGCGCTGCGGTTTCCGCGTTTTGCGCCGATTCCAGCTGGTCCTGCAGGCTTTTCACTTTCTGTTCCTGCTCGGCTTTTTCTTCCTTGGCCTTTTGCAGATCAGCCTCTTTGGCCGCCAGTTTGTTTTTAAGCTCGTCGATCGTCGCGTTAGCGCTTTTGACCTGATCTTTCGCGTTTTGAAGCTTTGTTTTTTCAGGGTCTTTGACGGGTTCGGGAACCCAGTTTTTGACGACCGGGATTTTATCCGCAATGCCCAGCACGCTGTTTCGAACATCGACGTTAAAAAGCGTAAGCAGCACGCCGATCAGCACGACCGTAAAAATGATCGGGATCATGAAAAACAGAAACTTTTCAAACCCTCCCGCAGACTCTTTCTCTATATCAAAATCTTTATCTGCCAAAATCAATCCACCCCCGAGGCCACAGCATCGTTTCGATTCGTTCCATCTATCTCGCTCTCATGGCGAACCTGACTGTTGCCATTTCATCCAGTTCGTTCTGTTCCCTCAGGAGCATGGTTTGCTGGAAGGAACTTTTAGCCTTATCCCGCGCTTTGAGCCAGACCTGTTCATCCAGCATTTTGCGGGTCAGCTGATGTTTTTTCATTTGGACATTGCTGTCCGCCCGCTCGACGTCGGAATATTTTTTGGCGATGCATTGCTGCAAATGGTCGGCATACATTTGGAACTCGCGTATTTTCGCTACCGGCGCCCGCCGTTCGGCAGCCTCCTGGAGCTGTTTCGCCATCCGTTCCCTGCTTTCAAGCAGCTCTTCAAGAGATTTCTTTTCTTCCTGCAATCTTCCGATCGCGCTGGATAGCATCCATTCAGCTTGTGTTTTTTCATTGGTTTTCAAATCCACGATTTTCTGGAACGCATACTGAAATTTCATCCCTTAAGGTCATCTCCTTGAAAATTCGGAAATCAAACGCTCCTGCACCTGCTCCAGCGTTACTTTCTCGTCCACCTTCTGCTTGGTGAAGTCCCATATCTGCTGGATATAATCGATCGACTCGTCGATTTGTTCGTTGGAACCTCGTTGGTAGGCGCCGATGTTGATCAGATCCTCCGAGTCCTTATAAACGGCCATCAGCCTTTTTAAATTGTCCGCCGCTTCGATCTGCTCTTTCGGCGCGATATCCTTCATCACCCGGCTGATGCTCGCGAGCACGTCGATGGCGGGAAAATGCCCCTTATTGGCGATGTTGCGGTTAAGCACGATATGGCCGTCCAAAATCCCCCGGACCGCATCGGCAATCGGTTCGTTCATGTCGTCGCCGTCGACCAGAACGGTATAAAAGGCCGTAATCGAACCCGTCGGTCCCGTTCCGGCCCGTTCGAGCAGTTTCGGCAAACTGGCGAAGACGGAAGGCGTGTAGCCTCTCATCGCCGGCGGTTCGCCGACGGCCAGGCCCACCTCGCGCTGCGCCATGGCATAGCGGGTTACCGAGTCCATCATCAGCATGACGTTCATTCCCCGGTCGCGAAAATATTCCGCGATGGTCGTCGCGATCAGGGCGCCTTTGATCCTGACAAGCGCCGGCTGATCCGACGTCGCGACGACGACAACCGAACGCTGCAGCCCCTCCGGCCCCAGGTCCCTTTCGATAAAGTCCAAAACCTCGCGTCCCCGTTCCCCGATTAAGGCGATCACGTTGACGTCCGCGTCCGTGTTGCGGGCAATCATGCCCATCAGCGTGCTTTTGCCGACGCCGGAGCCGGCGAAAATGCCGACCCTCTGCCCTTTGCCGATCGTAAGCAATCCGTCGATTGCCCTCACTCCGATGCTGATCGGTTCCTTGACCCTTGGTCGGGTCAAAGGATTGGACGGCTCGTTGTACGTCGAACTGTACGGCATCCGGGTCGGGATCAGCGATCCATCGAGCGGTTGCCCGAGCCCGTCGAGAACTTTGCCAAGCAGCTCGGAGCCGACCTGAACGCTAAGCGGCTTGCCCGTTCCCACAACGTCGCAGCCCGGACCGATGGAATGGAGCTCCCCCAGCGGCATCAGCAACACCTTGTTGTCCCGGAAGCCGACGACCTCGGCCTGCAGCGGTTTAGAGCTTTTCGTCGGATATATGTAGCAGACATCGCCGACGCTGGCGTCCGGTCCTTCCGATTCGACCATCAACCCGATCACCTGGGTGACTTTGCCGTTGATTCTGACCGGGTCCAAATTCCGCAGATGTTCCTTGTATCGTTCGCTGCTAAGCATCTTCATCTTGGTTGCTCCGCTCCTCGTCATCCAGCGCGATCCGAATCAGTTCCTTTTTGATTTCGGTCAGCTGCGTATCGATTCTCGCGTCGATGCTGCCGAAGGACGAGCGAATGACGCAGCCCTGGTCGTGAACCGTCGAATCCGGCAAAATTTGAAGCTCCGCCTGGGAGTCGATCGCGGCCGCAAGCTCTTCCCTTGCAGCCTGAACGAAAGCGAAATGTTTCGGCGCCACGCAAAGCGTGATGACGCCCTGCTCCCGTTTGCGCGATAAATTGTTTTTGATCAGTTCGATCACGTAGTCCGGTTCGAGCGTCAGCTGTTTGTCGATCACTTTCTCGGCGATGGCGCAGCTGAGTTCGACCAGAAACGGCTCGGCCTCCTGAATGATCTGTTCTTTCATTAAATAAGCTTGCTTCAGCACCGTCTGCGCTTCGTCCATCATCCGGCCGATTTGGTCCCGAAGATCCGCCATCGCCTTCTCCGAGCCTTCCCGGTACCCTGTGTCGTAACCTTCGGATTTGAGCGCTTCGACCAAATGTTCGTCCTGAAGCCTGCGCTCCTGCCACCAGCTGTCGATCTGCCCGCTTGCTTCCGCCAGCATGCGCTCCGCTTCCTCCGAAGCCTCGCGCAGCTGCCGTTCGGCGAACTCGCGGGCATCCTCGAGCATCTCCTTGCTGAGCCGCTTCGCTTCTTCATCCGCTTCGATTTTCCTGATCTCTTCGGACGCTTTTTCTTCCATCGGAGAAGCTTCCGATTGCGGAACGTAACGATGCCCGAGGTCCAGCTTTTTCAGCGCTTCGACCGGAATGTATTGGGAAGATTTGATTAGATTAGACAATAATGTCATCTCCTCCGCCGCGAGCTATGATGATCTCACCGGCTTCTTCCAGTCTGCGGATCGTGCTTACGATGCGGGTCTGCGCTTCTTCGACGTCACGCAGCCGCACCGGACCCATGTATTCCATTTCTTCTTTGAAGGTCTCCGCCATCCGCTTGGACATGTTGCGGAAAATGACGTCGCGCACCTCTTCGCTCGCCACCTTGAGGGCAAGCTGCAGGTCCGAGTTTTCGACGTCGCGGATGATCCGCTGAATGGAACGGTTGTCCACGTTGACGATATCCTCGAACACGAACATCCGTTTTTTGATTTCTTCGGCCAGCTCCGGATCCTGGATTTCCAGGGAGTCGAGGATGGTCCGTTCCGTGCCGCGGTCGACGCCGTTCAAAATTTGGACGATCGACTCGATGCCGCCGGCGTTCGTGTAATCCTGCGTGACTGTAGCCGAGAGCTTCTGTTCCAAAACCCGCTCCACTTGCGCAATGACTTCCGGCGACGTGCTGTCCATGACGGCGATTCTCCTTGCCACGTCGGCCTGCTTTTCTTGCGGCAGGGACGACAAGATGGCAGCCGCCTGTTCGAACTGCAGATAGGACAGCACAAGCGCGATCGTCTGCGCGTTTTCGTTTTGAATGAAGTTCAAAATCTGGTTCGGATCCGCTTTGCGCGCAAAATCAAAAGGTCTGACCTGCAGCGTCGCCGTCAGGCGGTTGATGACCTCGATCGCTTTTTGCGGGCCGAGCGCCTTCTCCAAAATTTCCTTGGCGTAGTTGATGCCGCCTTGGGATATATATTCCTGAGCGAGACAGATTTGGTGGAACTCCGACAGGATCATGTCTTTTTCCACGCTGTCCACTTTCCGTACGTTTGCAATTTCCAAAGTTAGCTGCTCGATCTCTTCATCCCTTAAATGCTTGAAGATTTGAGCCGAGACTTCCGGCCCGAGCGTAATCAGCAGGATCGCCGCTTTTTGCCTCCCGCTGAGCCCCTGGCTGTTTGGTTTTACCAAGTCATTTCACCTCTATTCGTCAGCGAGCCATGTACGCAGCAGATTGACAAATTCCTCCGGCTTTTTCTTTGCCAGCGTTTCAAGCTGCTTCCGCACCTGGCTTTCGTTCGTCACGCTTTCCAAGCTGATGGACGGAAACTCTGTCGGAGCCGGCAGCGGAAGATCCTCTTCCAGTTCTTCGTTCTGTTTGCGACGGCGGAAAATCAGGAACGCGCCTCCCGCAAGCAGAGCAAGCGCGGCGAGACCGATGCCCCACAGAACTCCTTTGGAAAGATGCAAGCCTTTCGCCGGGGTCTGTTCCTCGCCAAAAGGTTGCGAATAAACCGAAACTTTTTTGGCCAGATCTGCGTCTGTATATGTAGAGCCCGAATCCGCAAGGGATGCCCTGACGATGTTCACCAAAATGTTTTGAATGGCATCTTTCGTTTGCTGATCCACCGTTTTTTGTCCGGTAGGCGGTTCAACGGCTACATTAATGGTTAAATCTTTAACGGTATAAGGACTCGAGACGATATCCTTCGTAATCCGGTTCACTTCGTAATTGATCGTTTTGGACAAATCTTCGGAAGTGACGTCGCCAGAGGACGCGTCTCCCGGATAGGACGGCACCTGCGTTTGGCCGGTTCCTGCCACGCCGCCTTCGGGGCTGCTTTTGCCCGTATAGTTTTTCGATATTTCCTGCACGCTGATTTCAATGCCCTTCATGTTTTCGGCATCGACCGGCGTGACCAGGTTTTCCTTGCTCTGAACCTTGTCGAAATTCAGCTTCGACACAACCAGCACGTCGACTTTGTTCGGACCCATAAACTGGCCCAGGAACTGCTTGACGTTTTGGCGCACCTCGTTTTCGAATTTCTTCTGCAGCGCGAAGTTTTCTTCTACCGAGCTGCTCAGCGTTCCTTGCCCGCCTCTGGCGGACGGAAGAAGCTCCGTGTTGCTTTCGCCTTCCATCATCGTGATGTTTTCGATCGGAAGATTCGGCACCGCCGTTTTGACGAGGTTGAAATATCCGTCGATCGTCGACTGGTTCGGATGGTAACCCGGTTTGAAGGTCAACACGACGGATGCGTTGCCTTTTTCCTGGTCGTCCATTCCTGCAAAGACGCTTTCCTTTGGCAGAGTGACGAGCACCTTCGCGTTGGAAATGCCGTTCATTTGCTTGAGAAGCTGTTCGACTTCGCCGTTCAAAGCGTTGTTATACTTTACGTTAAACTCGCTGTCCGTCGTTCCGATCGAAGAGGAATTGTCGAAAGCGCGGAATCCGATCGAACCGTTTTGGATGATGCCTTGGGAGCCGACATCCACCTTGATGCGGGCAGCCTGCGCGCTGGGCACCGAGATCGTTTTCCCGTCGGGACCGAGCTTGTACGGAATGTTGTTCGTGTCCAGATAATTCATGATGCCTGCGGAATCGCTGGCGTTCAAATCCTTGAAGGCGACCTCGTATTCCGTTTTGGAAAGCTGAATGGTCAATACCACGATGGCAATGACGATTAATGCGAGTGTTGAAATAAAAATGGTTTTCTGTTTCTTGCTGAACTGATTCCAATATTGGACGACTCTGTCCTTATATTGGGCGATTCTTTCATTCACAACGTCACCCACCCTACCCGAATCTTAGCCATTTACGATTAGATTTGCGTGCGCATGATTTCCTGATAGGCCTCGATGACCTTATTGCGGACTTGGGACGCAAGCTGCAGGCTCAGCAGCGCTTTTTCCGAGGAAATCATGACTTGGTCCACATCCACTTGCCCGAGCATGAATTTCGTGCTCATGTCCTTGGACGTTTTTTCCTGGTCTGCGATTTGGCTGATGGCATTTTCCAGGTATGTACCGAACTTGCTAAGCGATTCCGCCGGCGTATCTTTTCCGCCCGGGGTGCTTTCCTGAAGTTTAAGCGGTTGTACGTTGAGCGTGTTGAACATGGTGTTCTGTATCATCAATGTCCCTCCTTAATGCATTTATGGTTCTATGGAACTACCGGCCGATTTCCAAAGCCTTCATAATCATCGCTTTCGAGGCGTTTAACGCCGTTACGTTCGCATTGTACGCGTGCGACGCCGAAATAAGGTCCACCATTTCCTTGGTGAGGTCCACGTTAGGCATGTACACATACCCTTCTGCATCCGCGTCCGGATGGCTCGGATTATAAACAGGCTTGAAAGGGGTCTGGTCCTCTTGGATCGCATTGACCTTCACTCCCCGAGCCGAGCTCCCCTCCCCATTCAATTGTGCTTGCAGCATATTCTCGAATTTCGACTCATTCGGCGCTAAAACGACCATCTTGCGCCGGTAAGGCACGGCTTTTCCGTTGACGACGGATGCCCTGGTCGTTTCCGCATTGGCGATATTCGAAGAAATGACATCCATTCTGAGGCGCTGCGCCGTCAGGCCGGATGCACTGATGCCAAAACTGCTGTTCAAATTCATCTATTCTTATCTCCCTTCTACCGCTACGCGCATCATTTTGATTTGTTCATTGATTTGCTGGATGTAAGAATTGTACTGAATTTGGTTTGCCGCCAGATTCGCCATTTCGCTGTCGACATCGACATTGTTCCGGTTATTGTTCATCGCGGTGGACCGATCCGTGGTGACGACCGGCTCCGGGATCGAATTGGCAGGTCCTATGACAAAATGCCGGGGATCCGTTACTTTGCCGCGCAACCGAGGCATCGCACCGCCGTTCATTTCCTGCTGCAGCAAATTTTCGAACGACACGTCCGAGCGCTTGAAATAAGGCGTCTCCTCGTTCGCGATGTTGTTGGAAATGACATTTTGCCGGATGTTAGCCGCACGCAATCCAGCCTCCATAAGCCGAAAGCTGGTGCTGTTCAACAAATCCATGTTCTGCCCCCCTTTTTTACAGATCTTACATATATGAAATTTTCTACTTCGTCCTCCGAAATCCTGTTTTTTTCGACAAAACCAATCAAAATAAACAAGATTTTTGGGACTTAAGTAGAAAAAATTACTAACTTGTCGTATATCCTAAGTTTCTTAGAGATTGGGATTTATTACAATAAGAAAAAAGCCCTATCTTTTGACTAAAAGAGGGGCTTTTTTCTTAATTTGAGTCGAAATATTTGTAATTCTGCTCCATATAAGGGATTAGAGGTTTAGGACAACCTTGCGCATCGCCAGTTTTCGCCAAAAACGAGGCGAATTAGTCCCGGATTTTCCGATTTGCGAAAGTATGATTTTTCAAAAAGATTTCATATTTTCCCGATCCGTTACTAAACGACCGGTTTTAGCGACAAAAACCCGATCAGAATATAAGCCTTTAAGGCTTCCGATCGGGTTACCTATGTCTATGATCACAAAATATACTGGCTGAGATCGCGGTCCTGCGCGATACCGGCGAGTTTCTCCCGCACATACTCCGGCGTGATCGTCATGTGCTCCAGCGTCAGCTCCGGCGCTTCAAACGAAAGATCCTCCAGCAGCTTCTCCAGGATGGTGTGCAGCCTGCGCGCGCCGATATTTTCCATGTTTTCGTTCACGGTTGCGGCAATTTTGGCAATCTCCCGGATGGCTTCGGGCGAAAAGTCGATTTCGAGGTTTTCCGTCTTCAGCAAATCCTTGTATTGCTTCGTAATCGCGTTTTTCGGTTCCGTCAAAATCGACACGAAATCATCCAGCGACAGGCTGTTCAATTCGACACGGATCGGGAAACGTCCCTGCAATTCCGGAATCAAATCGGACGGTTTGGCGATATGGAAAGCGCCGGCCGCAATAAACAGGATGAAATCGGTCTTTACGGGGCCGTATTTGGTCATGACGGTGGAACCTTCGACGATGGGAAGGATATCCCTCTGCACCCCTTCCCTGGACACGTCAGGGCCGCTTCCTTTGCCCTGGCTGGCCACCTTGTCGATCTCATCGATAAAAATGATGCCGGATTGCTCTGCCCGGGACACCGACTCGGCGATGACGTCGTCCATGTCGATCAGCTTCGTCGCTTCTTCCTGAATCAGCACCTTGCGCGCTTCCTTGATCGTAAGCTTCCGTTTTTTCGTTCGTTTCGGGAGCAGGCTGCCGAACATTTCCTGGATGTTCATGCCCATTTGATCGTTGCCTTGGCCGGCAAGCATATCCATCATCGTCGGCGTCGTATCCTCCACGTCGATTTCGATCAGGTCGTCCTCCATACTGCCGGACAGCAGCTTGAATTTGACCTGGCGCCGTCTTTCGGCGATCGAGCCTTCAAGCTCCTGGTCTTCGTCCTGGTCCTGCGGCTCGTTGTTCCCGTTCCCGAACAGCATTTCGAACGGATTGCGCTGGCCTTTGTTTTTCGCGTTCCTTGGCACGAGGATTTTGACGATGCGTTCGTTGGCAAGCTCCTCCGCGCGGTCTTTGACCTTTTCCATCCGCTCGCCTTTGACCATCCGGATCGACGTTTCGATCAAATCGCGGACCATGGACTCCACGTCGCGGCCGACGTAGCCGACCTCGGTAAACTTCGTGGCCTCGATTTTGACGAACGGCGCGTTGACGAGTTTGGCCAAACGTCTGGCGATTTCCGTTTTGCCCACGCCGGTCGGCCCGATCATCAAAATGTTTTTCGGAACGATTTCGTCGCGGTCCTCGTCGGGAAGAAGACTGCGGCGGTACCGGTTGCGAAGGGCGACGGCTACGGATTTTTTGGCTTGTTTCTGCCCGACGATATATTTATCCAATTCGGCGACAATCTGTCTTGGCGTCATGTTCTGATTCACCATGTTCATCCCCCTGTCCTTACAGCTCTTCCACGATGATATTCCCGTTCGTGTAGACGCAAATTTCGGAAGCGATTTTCAGCGCCTCGCGCGCGATGTCTTTCGCTTCGAGATCCTGCGCATGACGTTTCAGCGCCCGGGCGGCCGACAGCGCAAAGCTGCCCCCCGACCCGATCGCGATGACGTCGTCGTCAGGCTCGATGATTTCTCCGCCTCCGGAGATCAGCAGCATGCCGCTCTTGTCCATGACGATCATCAAGGCTTCGAGCTTGCGGAGGACGCGGTCAGATCTCCAGTCCTTGGCAAGCTCCACCGCCGCGCGCTGCAGATTGCCGTGATGCTCCTCCAGTTTGCCTTCGAACTTTTCGAAAAGGGTAATGGCATCCGCCACGGATCCGGCGAAGCCGGCCACGACCTGCCCTCTGTAGAGCCGCCGTACCTTTTTGGCCGTTTGCTTCATGATCATGTTCTCGCCGAACGTCACTTGCCCGTCGCCGGCGATGGCCGCCTTCCCGTTGTGACGCACGGCACAAATCGTCGTTGCGTGAAATGACATCTCCATGTCCGTCAAGCCTCCTACTCTATGCTTCCTGCCCCTGCTTTCGAGGCGCCGTATTCTTTGACGAATTCGGCAATGCTGGCGAGCGCCCGGTTGGCAAGCGCCTCGTTTTTCTCTTTTTTATTGCGGATTTTTTGGCCCAGTGCCGGCAGCAAACCGAAGTTCGCATTCATCGGCTGGAAATGCTTCGGATCGGCATTCGTGACGTAATGCGCCATGCTGCCGATCGTACTGGTTTCGGGTAGAACGACGAGCTCCTCGCCTTTGGCCTTTCTGGCGGCGTTAATGCCCGCTATAAGCCCCGATGCGGCCGACTCGACATATCCTTCCACTCCGGTCATTTGCCCGGCAAAAAACAGATTCTCGTTCGTCTTAAGCTGATATGTAGGCTTAAGCAGGCGCGGCGAATTGATGAACGTGTTGCGGTGCATGACGCCATAGCGGACGAATTCGGCATTTTCGAGTCCCGGAATCATGGAGAACACCCGTTTTTGCTCGCCCCATTTCAGGTGGGTCTGGAACCCTACGAGGTTGTACAGCGTTCCCGCCGCGTTGTCCTGGCGCAGCTGCACGACCGCGTACGGAAGTTCGCCCGTATGAGGATTCACCAGGCCGACGGGCTTCATCGGACCGAACAAAGCCGTCTGTTTACCGCGTTTCATCATCACTTCGATCGGCATGCAGCCCTCGAAATAAACTTCTTTCTCGAATTCCTTCAGCTGCGCGACTTCGGCCGAAACGAGCGCATCGTAAAACGCGTTGAACTCTTCTTCGGTCATCGGGCAGTTCAAATAGGCGGCTTCGCCTTTGTCGTAGCGGGAAGCCAGGTACACTTTGCTCATATCGATGGAATCTTTTTCGACGATCGGCGCTGCCGCATCGTAAAAATAAAAATACTCCTCGCCCATGAGCGCTTTAATTTCGGCAGAGAGAGCAGGGGATGTCAGAGGGCCTGTCGCGATGACGACGATCCCCTCTTCAGGTATATGCTGTATTTCTTCGTTTACGACCTCGATCAGCGGATGGTTGTGCAGAATGTTCGTAATATCGCCGGAAAAACCGTCCCGGTCCACCGCCAACGCGCCTCCGGCGGGAACCGCGTTTTTGTCCGCCGATTTCAAAATGATCGAATCCAGCATCCGCATTTCTTCTTTAAGCACGCCGACCGCGTTGGTCAAACCGTTGGCCCGAAGGGAATTCGTGCAGACGAGTTCGGCGAACTTGTCCGTATGGTGGGCGGGCGTTTTGACGACGGGACGCATTTCATATAATTTCACGGGTACGCCCCGGCTCGCGATCTGCCAGGCAGCTTCGCTGCCTGCCAGACCCGCGCCGATGACGGTCACCTGTTTTGCTTCGGTCAATTTCATTACCTCCTACTATGCATACAACATGCTGTTAGACTGTGTCTTCATCGTTTTCTTCGATTTCCTGGGTGTGATCGCAGGAGGTGCATTGCAGCCGGGCTCCCTGCTTGTTCCGCTTTTCCACCATCCACGAGCCGCATTTCGGGCAAGGAACGCTGGAAGGACGGTCCCAGGACACGAAATCGCATTCCGGATAACGGTCGCAGCCGTAAAAGATGCGCCCTTTTTTGCTGCGGCGTTCCACGACGTGGCCTTCCTTGCATTTCGGACAAGTCACGCCGATATCCTTGACGATCGGTTTCGTGTTCCGGCAATCCGGGAACCCCGAGCATGCCAGAAACTTTCCGAACCGACCCAGTTTGTAAACCATCGGCCTGCCGCATTTGTCGCAGATTTCGTCGGAAACCTCGTCTTCGATTTCGATTTCCTTCATTTCCTCCTCGGCGACTTCCAGGCGTTTTTCGAAGGATTCGTAAAATTCCTTCAGTACCTTCACCCAATCCTCGGCGCCTTCCTCCACATGGTCCAGATCTTCTTCCATATGAGCGGTAAACTCCGCATCGAGAATTTCAGGGAAAAACTGTTCCATTTGCTCGATGACCAGCTCTCCCAGCTCGGTGGGAACGAATTTCTTGTCTTCGATCGCCACGTAACCCCGCTTCTGAATCGTTTCCAGCGTCGGGGCATACGTACTCGGCCGTCCGATTCCAAGCTCCTCCATCGTGCGCACGAGACGCGCTTCCGTATACCGCGGCGGAGGCTGGGTGAAATGCTGCTTCGGCTCGATGTCTTCCTTCTTCAGCTTATCTCCCGGCGTCAGCTCGGGCAGGAATTTCTCTTCTTCAGTCGTGCCGTCGTCGTTTCCTTCGACATACACCTTCATGAAGCCCGGAAAACGCACCTTGGAGCCGGATGCGCGGAATACGGCCGTTCCGGCGGCGATATCCACCGACAGCGTATCGAGAACCGCGGAAGCCATCTGGCTCGCCACGAAGCGCTCCCAAATCAGCTTATACAGCCTGAACTGGTCGCGGCTCATGAACGCCTTGACGGATTCGGGATCGCGGAGCACCGAGGTCGGGCGGATCGCTTCGTGCGCATCCTGCGCGTTTGCCGCCTTTTTCGAATATTCGCGCGGGGTTTCCGGCACGAAATCGCCGCCGAATTTTTCGCCGATGTAACCTTTAGCTTCTTCCTGCGCGGACGCGGCAATTCGCGTCGAGTCGGTACGCATGTAAGTAATCAAACCGACGGTGCCTTCCTTGCCGAGTTCGACCCCTTCGTACAGCTGCTGGGCGACGGACATCGTTTTGGCCGCGCGGAAGTTCAGCTTGCGGGCCGCTTCCTGCTGAAGGGAGCTTGTCGTAAACGGCGGCGACGGATGCCGCTGGCGTTCCTTTTCTTTGACCTCGGCCACCTTGAAGGTAGCCCCTTTGATGGCCTTCAGAACCTCCTGGACGTCTTCTTCCTTCGAAAGCTCCTTCTTTTGCCCTTCAAGCTGATGGAATTTCGCTTCGAACACCGAGCTGCCCTTGGCAAGCTTGGCGGTGATGGACCAGTATTCCTCAGGAACGAAAGCGTTGATTTCGTTTTCGCGGTCCAGGATGATTTTGACGGCGACAGATTGGACCCGCCCCGCGGACAATCCCTTTTTGACTTTCTTCCATAATAATGGGCTGATCTTGTAGCCTACCAGACGGTCCAAAATCCGCCTCGCCTGCTGGGCGTTGACCAAATCCATGTTGATTTTGCGCGGCGTTTTGAACGCGTCCTTCACGGCCTGCTTCGTAATTTCGTTGAATACGACCCGGCAGTTTTCCGTATCGTCCAGTTCAAGCGCATGCGCCAAATGCCAGGCAATCGCTTCCCCCTCGCGATCGGGGTCGGCTGCGAGATAAACCTTTTTGACCTTTTTGCTGGCGTCCTTCAGCTCTTTGAGCACGGAACCTTTTCCGCGGATCGTAATGTACTTCGGATTGAACTCGTTTTCTATTTCAACTCCGATTTGGCTTTTTGGCAAATCGCGAACATGGCCCATGGAAGCCTTTACGATAAATTTGCTGCCTAAATATTTGCCGATCGTTTTCGCCTTGGCGGGCGATTCCACGATCACCAGTGAATCAGCCATCGGCTCATCCTCCTCTCCTACAGTCAAAAGTTTCGCTTGATTTTCTGCGTTTCAAACGTTCAATGTTCAGATGATCTTATATATAGCACCAGGTAATTGGGTAATCTGCTTTTTTATGATTAAAGATAACAGAACTGAATGCAAATGTCCAAAATCCCATCGGCTTCGTAGCAGCAGTTCGTCCAGCGTGAACGGCCCCTGCTCCAGTATATGGTATAGTTGCAGCTCGTCGGTTGTCAAATGGCCCGTTCCGCTCGCGGCCTCTTTTACCTGGCGTTCCCTATTGTATGTATTCTCGTGCCGGTTTGGCAACCATGAATCATATTCCTCGAGAACGTCGTCCGCGCTGCAGGCCATTTTGGCCCCCTGCCGTATCAGGTTTAAAGCCCCCCTGCTTTTCGGGGAATTCGCCTGGCCCGGCACGGCAAAAACGTCGCGCCCCGCATCCAGCGCCGCGTCCGCCGTAATAAGCGATCCGCTCCGTTCATCCGCCTCCACCACGATCGTGCCCAGCGACAAGCCGGCAATGATGCGGTTCCGCTGCGGAAACAATCCCGGATGAGGTCTTGTCCCAGGAGGATATTCCGTCACGATCAATCCGCGATCGCCGATTCTGGCAAAAAGCGATTTGTTTTCCGGCGGATAAACGATATCGATGCCCGTCGCGATGACCGCAACCGTCCTGCCTCCGCATAATAACGCAGCTTCGTGGCAAATGCTGTCGATTCCTCTGGCGAGCCCGCTGACGACGGCCAGTCCCGCTTCGCATAATCCCTGCGCCAGCTCCGCCCCCATTTTCCGCCCGTATGCCGTCGGAACCCTTGTTCCGACCATGGCAACAGACGGCACATGGAGCAGCCGGAGATCCCCTTTTCCGTAAAGCACGTGCGGAGGATCGGGGCTTTCCTTCAGCAGCGCCGGATAGTGTCCATCCAAAATGGTGACCACGCGGGTGCCCGCATCCCTTTCTTTTTCTTCCCGTTTCCGCAAAATATAGTCGGCCGTGAGCTCTTTTGCCAACCGCTCCGACAGGCCGGCGGAAAAACCGCATTTTTCCCAATCCCTACTATTAAAATGGATCATCTCTTCCGTCAGCATACCTTCCGACAGGATTCGTGCGATGCTTTTTCTGCCCAGCCCTTTGAATTCATGCAGACCGATCAGCAGCCAGCGCTTATTCATCATGATTCACCTCAGGCAACGAATTGAAATGCAAAAAAAGCAACCCTTTATTCCCCCTGGAGGAAATAAAAGGTTGCTTACCTTTGATCCTATAATAACCCAAATGCGGATTAGTGTGTCAAGCATTTATCCAGCAGGCCGCGTTCCTTCAAAACGTCGACCAGCGTGGAGCCCATTTCGGAAGGCGTCGGAGCGACTTTGATGCCGCACTCTTCCATTTTGGCGATTTTTTCTTTCGCCGTGCCTTTGCCGCCGGAAATGATGGCGCCTGCATGGCCCATGCGTTTTCCCGGAGGAGCGGTAACGCCGCCGATAAAGCCGACGACAGGTTTCGTCATGTTGTCGCGGATCCATTCCGCGGCTTCCTCTTCGGCCGTGCCGCCGATTTCGCCGATCATGATGACTGCATAAGTATTCGGATCTTCGTTAAAACGCTTCAGCACGTCGATGAATTCCGTGCCTTTGACCGGGTCGCCGCCGATGCCCACCGCCGTGGATTGGCCGATGCCACGGGTCGTCAGCTGATGGACGGCCTCGTACGTCAACGTTCCGCTGCGGGATACGACGCCTACATGGCCAGGCGTATGGATGTAGCCGGGCATGATGCCGATTTTGCATTCGCCGGGCGTGATGACGCCAGGGCAGTTCGGTCCGATCAGGACGGTCTTTTTGCCTTCCATGTAACGGGCAACCTTGACCATGTCAAGCACCGGAATGCCTTCGGTGATGCAGATGACGAGCTCCATTTCGGCTTCAACCGCTTCCATGATGGAATCCGCGGCAAATGCCGGCGGTACGTAAATAACGCTCGCCGTGGCGCCTGTAGCCGCTTTGGCTTCGGCAACCGTATTGAACACGGGCAGGCTGACGGACGTTCCGTTTTCAAGCTCGATGTCGACGGTTGTGCCGCCTTTGCCCGGGGAAGTGCCCCCCACCATTTGCGTTCCGTAATCAAGGGCTCCTTTTGCATGGAAAAGGGCGGTTTTCCCGGTGATGCCCTGGGTAATCACTTTTGTATTTTTATCGACCAAAATACTCACGATTCGTTCACATCCCCTAATCTTATTTAAAGGTCCTTATTTTACGAGCGAGACGATTTTTTGCGCGCCGTCGGCCATGGAATCGGCTGGAACGATGTTCAAGCCGGATTCGGCCAAAATCTTCTTGCCGAGATCCACGTTGGTGCCTTCCAGGCGCACGACCAGCGGACGGGTCAAACCAAGCTGTTTCGCCGCTTCGACCACGCCTTCGGCGATGACGTCGCAACGCATGATGCCGCCGAAAATGTTGACGAAAATGCCTTTGACCTGCTCGTCGGAGAGAATGATTTTGAACGCTTCCGTTACTTTCTCGGTGGTTGCGCCGCCCCCAACGTCAAGGAAGTTGGCAGGGTCGCCGCCGTAGTATTTGATGATATCCATCGTTGCCATGGCAAGGCCCGCGCCGTTAACCATGCAGCCGATGTTGCCGTCAAGGGCGATGTAGCTCAGGTCGTATTTGGATGCTTCGATTTCTTTTTCGTTTTCTTCGTCCAGATCGCGGAGCTCCTGAATGTCCTTGTGGCGGAACAATGCGTTGGAGTCAAAGTTCAGTTTGGCGTCCAGCGCCATGACGTTGCCGTCACCCGTCACAACCAGCGGGTTGATCTCCGCGATCGAGCAGTCTTTATCCACGAAAGCCGTATAAAGGGCCATCATAAATTGAACGGCTTTGTTTACCAATTCTTTCGGAATGTTGATGGCATAAGCAAGTCTGCGGGCTTGGAAAACCTGCAGTCCTACGGCCGGATCAACAACTTCCTTGAAAATTTTCTCCGGAGTTTTCGCAGCCACTTCTTCGATCTCCGTGCCGCCTTCCTCCGATCCCATCATCACGACGCGTCCCGTTGCGCGGTCGACGACGACGCCCACGTAATATTCCTTCCGGATATCGCAGCCTTCTTCGATGAGAAGACGTTTTACTTCCTTCCCTTCCGGACCTGTCTGATGCGTAACGAGAACCTTGCCGAGGATTTCTTCGGCGTAGGCGCGGACTTCGTCCAGATTTTTCGCTACCTTGACGCCGCCTGCCTTACCGCGTCCGCCCGCATGGATTTGGGCCTTGACGACCGTGACCTGGCTGCCAAGCTCTTTCGCCGCTTCGACGGCTTCTTCCACCGTATAAGCGACCTTTCCGTTCGGAACGGTAACCCCATACTGCTTCAATACCTGTTTTCCTTGATATTCATGGATATTCATTTACGGAATCCTCCTATCAACATGACTGCTACAAGGCGGGCTTTTCTCTTGGAAAATAATATAAACCCAAGCTATTGTACCACGTTTTTAAAACGCTTACCTTAAGAAACTGAGGGAATATCGACAGCTTTTTGATATCGGTTTAATCCGTTTGAGAGAATATTTGGGATTTTTTTCCATAATTATTCGTTTTGTTGTTCTCCGGCTCCGGATTTTGCTTGTCTACTCCAACCGGGCCTGAAAAATCGACACTTTTAGACCGGCCGGCCGCTCCCCTTAGGCCTCAGCGCTTTTCCCTCGCTTCCCGGCTTATATTACCACAACATTTGGAAAATATTAATCCTTTGGCAGCTTTTGCAATGACGTTCCCGAAGGATATCCGCAGTTCCCCTAAACAGCAGCCTTGACTTTTCCCTGCCGCAAAATTACAATTTGATCAATATCGATGTTCGAAAATAAGGAAGCACCTTTTTTCGACAGACACGTCGCTGCATTTGGGCAGTAGAACCGATCTGTTTGGAAAGGGTGCTTTTGTCGTATGTACGGAAAAATGTACAGTGCATGTTTATACGGAATTGATGGGGTTCTGATCCAGGTTGAGGTCGATATTTCGAACGGTCTTCCCCAAACGTCGATCATCGGCTTGCCCGACTCGGCCATTCGCGAGGCGGTGGAACGCGTTCGGGCGGGAATCAAAAACTGCGGGTTCACCTTCCCCTTGCAGCGTACGACCATCAACCTGGCGCCGGCCGATTTGCGCAAGGAAGGCTCCGCCTTCGACCTGGCCATCGCCCTCGGTATTTTGTGCACCAGCGGTCAGCTCGTCCTTCCCGGAGACGAAAAGCTTCTCATGATCGGGGAAATGGCGCTGGACGGAAGCCTGCGGCCGGTGACGGGCGTATTGTCGATGGTTGACCGGGCCAAACGCGAGGGATTTACCGCCGTCCTGCTCCCCAAGGATAACGCCGCCGAAGCATCCCTCATCGAAAACATGAATATTTATGCACTCAACCATTTGAAAGAGCTCTTCGCTCTCGGGGAAAAGGAGGCCGGGCTGGCGGCCGCGAGTCCGCTGCGGATTTCGTCTTTGGCGGGCCTGCGGTTTGTTTCCAGCCATCCGCCCGGGCAAGAAACGCATCAAGCCGAAGATTATGCGGACGTTCTCGGACAGCATCACGTGAAACGGGCATTAACGATCGCGGCGGCAGGCATGCATAACATCATGCTGATCGGTCCGCCGGGAACGGGTAAAACGATGCTGATCAAACGCCTGCCCACTATTCTCCCGCCCATGACGGAGCAGGAGGCTCTGGAGACGACCAAAATTTTCAGCGCCGCGGGAAAACTGAAGGAACCGGCGGCAGGCCTGCTGCGGACCCGGCCGTTCCGTTCCCCGCATCATACGATTTCGACCGGCGGTTTGATCGGCGGCGGAACGATACCGAAGCCGGGGGAGGTCAGCCTGGCGCATCGCGGCATCCTGTTTCTGGACGAACTGCCCGAGTTTAACCGGCAGGTGCTGGAGGTGCTGCGGCAGCCGCTGGAGGACAAATGCGTGACGATCAGCCGGGCAAGGGCGGTCCATACCTTCCCGGCAAGATTCATGCTGGCCGCATCGATGAACCCTTGCCCGTGCGGGTATTGGGGCAGCGAGCACCCCGGTCATCCGTGCACATGCAGTCCGGCAAGAATCGCGCATTACCGCTCCAAAATTTCCGGCCCGCTGCTGGACCGGATCGATCTGCAGGTCGACGTGCCGAGGCCCAGGGAATGGACGAAAGAAAAGTTCAGCCTGTCCTCCGCGGACATGCGTGCGCAAGTGCTGGAAGCGCATGAAAGGCAAGTAAGGCGTTACCGAATGCTCCAGATGAACTGGAACAGCGAGCTTAGCGGCACAGCGCTCCGGCGGTTCACGAAGCTCGATCCGGATACGGCCGACATGCTTCATCGGACGATCGAGGCCTTGGGACTGAGCATGCGCGCCTATGACCGGATTTTAAAGCTTTCCCGGACGATCGCCGATCTGGACGGAAAGGAAAACATCCTCTCCTCCCATGTCGCGGAGGCGATCCAGTACCGGAACCTGGACCGGCCCCAAACCGAAACGCCGGTGTAGAAAAAAGACTTCCTGAAATGCGTTTCAGGAAGTCTTTTTAGGCTGGAATCCATTCTTCGAATCAGAATTCGAAAAATGTTTGGCCGAAGTCCATTTGATGTTGCACGGCACGGTGTTCCTTGTTTTCTGATTGGAATTTCGAAGATAAGCCTCCTTTAAAAAGCCCCTTCAATATGCTGAAGCGAGACGACGTTCCGCGCCGCATCCATTTCGATGGCAATGACGTCGAACCGCAAATCCCGATCCTCAAACCGTTTATAGTGCAGGTACGTTGACGCAATGCCGCGAACCTGCCGGATTTTGCGGTAATCCACCGATTCGGCGGCGGTGCCGTAACGGCTGCCGCTCCGGCTTCGAACCTCCACGATGACCAGCAAACGCCCGAGCTCGGCGACAATATCGATTTCCCCGCTGCGGCAGCGCCAATTGCGGTCTCGTATGGCATAACCTTGGGCCGCCAGATAAACGCATGCAGCCTGCTCGGCCGCCGCTCCTTTTTCGCGGCGGTTATCCTTTTCCCTTTTTATCCGTTCAGCCATTCCTTCTCCTTTTCCCGTGCCAAGCGGTCTGTCCGGTAAATATAGCTCAGCACCTCCGCCACAAGCTGGTAAAGCTCGGGAGGAATTTGCTGGTCCAGGTCCAGCTTGGACAGCACCTCCACCAGCGCGGCATCCTCCTGGACGGGAACGCCGTGCTCTTTGGCTTTTTCCAGAATCGCCTCGGCCACTTTGCCCCGGCCTTTGGCCGCCACTACGGGCGCCGCGGCTTCATCCGGCGTATATTTCAAAGCCACCGCCTTTTTCACCGTATAAGGCGGCTCTTGTCCTTTTGCGTTCATACCCGGTAATCCACCCCTCTGTAGCTTTGGGGCACGTATTCGCTGACCGTCGCTTTCGCCTGCATGGCGGACGGCGAAGCCGGTTCCTTTTCGGGCAGGGGCTCCGCCTTTAAGCTCAGCAGCTGATATCCAATCGACTCGATGGCGCCGGCAATTTCATCCCTGTGGTTTTCCAGCAGCTCTCCGGCCCATTCGTGCCGGTTATGCACTTTTAAGGAAACGATCCGGTCGACGACTTGCACGTCCACGAGCGTCTGTCCAAGATGTTTCATCTGCAGGTCGAACCATAAACGGCAGTTGGACGCATCCAGCTCGCCTTTGGCCCCCCGGCGGGATTGGATCTGGATGGATGCCGTCTCCTGCCCGTCCGGCCCGTTCAGCGGCAGCAGAAGCGTTACTTGGGCGAACGGGGCCGTACGGTCCGTATTCAATAGCAGCTGCTGGCCCGTCAAATGCGAAACGAGCTGCTGCGCCGCTTCTTTGAGCTGCGGCGGCGTGTCGTCGTGATTCACCAGCTGAAGCAAAATGCCCTTCAGCGTGTCGTGCTGCGTGCCCGGGCCCTGCAAGGCATGCTCGGCGCGAACCCCGGCCGTTTCCGCGGCCGGGATCTGCGCGGCTGCCGGTTGTATGCCGGCAGCCGCCGGGCGGGCCTGCTGCCCTTGCGCGGCCGGACCTTCGTCCGCGGCCGCAGGCTGCTGCGGGCCCGCTCCGCCCGCGTGCACCGCCGCTGCACCCTGGCCCATGGCCGGTGCAGGGGCTTCCGGCCGCGCGCTCTGCGCCGCGGCCGCCGTTTGCGCGGGCGGCATCGCCCCGCGCACGCCCTGCTGCTCGTGCTCCGCACCGAGCAGCTTCAGAAGCCGCCCGACCCACGGCTCCGCGCCGGGGGTCTGGGGCGGCTTCGCCTCTGGCGCCGCCGGGCCGCCAGAGGCCGCCTGCGCCCCGGCTCTTGCGGCGGCGCCGCTCCCCCCGGCACGCCTGCCTGCGGCGCCGCGCTACGCCGCTGCCCTGGAGCCCGGCCAGGGCAGGCGCGGCGCGCAGCTGCAGCAGCACCTGCTGCAGCTTGTCCAGCAGCGGCTGCAGCCCGCGATCCGCGGCATGGAGGGCACCCGCCTTTGCGGCAGCTGCTCCTGGTTCCTGCCCGGCTGCGCCTTCTTTCGCCGGAGAAGCGATCCCTTGCTGCGGCTCCGTTTCCTTGGCGGCGGCCATGCCGTTAGCCCCGGACAGCGCAGCCTGATCAAGCGCCATGCGGCGTCCCCGCTCCCGCCGCAGGTTTCGTTTGTCCGGACGAAGCAAGCGCCCCTTCCAGCTGCGCTTCGAGCGCCGAGAGCAGTTCGTGAAGCCGGCGCGCCAAAACCGCCTGCTGTAAGCCGCGGACGCTTTCATGCGGTCACGGGCAGGCCACGCTGCAGCGCGATCGCAGCGGCCTGAATCCATTCCGCCGTTGGCACGGACGCCGGCTTTTGCTGCAGCATCCGGCCGAACAGCTCCGCGTTTTCCTTCGTCAATGGAACCCCGCTTGATTGCATCGCTTGAATCATCGTCCGGTTTTCTTCCGTGTCCGCAAGCTCGAGCGCATTCAGCACGTCGGCAACCGATTTCGCGGCAGCGAGGCATTGGGCGAGCCGGACAACGGCTTCAATACGAGCATGCCTCCGGCTGCAGGCGGCTGCACTTGCAGGAGCGTCGCCTGCCCCTCCTGCAGCGGCGTCTCAAGCATCGCCCTCACCTTGACCCCTTGAATCTGCACGACGGCCTCCTGGCCGTCCTCCGAGACGCTGAGCACCATGCCTCTGACCACCTGGCCTGTTTTCATCTCGAGCTGCTTGGCATCCCCCGTCTTGGCGTCGCCGAGCATGCCGCGAATCAACGAACCGATATTCACGCCTCTTCCTCCTTCAGTCGTACGAACCCTTTTTTCTATATATCGGCGCCAGCCTTCCGGCTGTGAAGAAACGCCCTAAAACAAGGTTTCCTGCACGACCTCCAGGTTTTTCAAAAAGCTGCGCCGGTGCATCGGCGTCGGCCCCAGGGCAAGAATCTGCTCGCGGTGAAGTTTGGTGGCGTAACCTTTATGTATCGCGATTCCGTATTCGGGATATTTCGCTTCCCATTCCCCTTTGCAAAGTAGGTCCCGCGTCACTTTGGCGACAATCGATGCCGCCGCGATGGATTGGCTGCTGGCGTCCCCTTTGATCATGGATAGCTGCGGCAGGTCGACGTCCACCTTCTCGGCGTCGATGAACAATACGTCCGGCGCCACGGACAATCCGAGAACCGCCCTTTTCATCGCCAGCCTGGCCGCCTGCTTGATGTTGATGCGGTCGATCGTCTCGGCATCCGCATAGCCTACCGACACGTCCACAGCTTGATCCAGGATTTGTTCGTACAGCGCCTCGCGTTTTTTCTCGCTCAGCTTTTTGGAATCGTCCACGCCTTCCAGCACCAGCCCGGCCGGAAGAATGACGGCCGCGGCGACCACGTCCCCGAACAAACAACCGCGCCCTACTTCATCAATGCCGGCGATATATCGATAGGATTGTTCCCAATATTCTTTTTCATGCTTCAACAAGTCCGTCATGCTGTTCCTCCCTGCTCCCATAGGCGGCCAGGGTTCCCTGTCCGCTCAAGCTTCGCTCTCCACATTATACTGGATTCGGCGCGGAGCTGCATGGCTTTCCCGTTATTTTCCGTTCAGTCCTCGGCAATCCGCAGATGGATGCCCTGCGGGTTCGGCGGTTTCTGCTGCGAAGCGGCCGGTTTTCCCTGACCCCTCTTTGCCGCCGGCGTTTGTTTTCCCCCGGGAACCGCCCCCCGCTTCATCACTTCAATCAGGCGTTCCGGATCATTGTCCGCGCCCCCTGCATTTATGCGGTATCCGTTGAGCCCCCTGGTCTATTGATGCCCGAAAGCACCGTGAAGGATACCCGCATATCCAGGTCCTTGCATATCCGAAGCAATGAGGGCGAAAACACGCCGTAAGGGAAGGCGATGACATGCATTTCGTTGCCGATTTTCTCGCGCAGCACGGCATTGGCTTTTTCCAGATCCCGCCGCACCCGGGCGGCATATTCCTCTTGCGTCTCCTTGCGGCCAAGCTGTTTGCTGTAAGCCCGGCCCCCTTAAAATCGCTTTGGACCGTTTCCCTGCGGCATCCAGCGGCGCATACTGATGCGAGTCGAAGGAGTGGCTGTAAAAGTCGACGCCGCTGGCGTGCATTTCCTGCACCTGCTTCCAGCTCAGCTTCGGAATCCCGGCATGCTGCGGATGATCGATCGTGCCGACGATCAGGAAGCTCGTCGCAGGGACCCGGTACTTGAGCAAGAGCGGGTAGACGTACTCGTAAAACGACTCGTACCCGTCATCGAAAGTCATGAGCACCGCGTTCGGGGGCACGGATTTGCCATGCAAAACAAAATCCGCGTATTGCTTCATCGTGATCCATTGGAAGCCATTCTCTTTCATCAGGATCAACTGACGTTCAAACTTGGCGGCATTCAAGCTCTGCTTGTTTTTTTGACCGGGCGTCACCTCGTGGTACATTAACGCAATCACCTTATCGCGGTAATAAACCTTAGCCGGATGTTCTTGTTGAAAAGAGGTATCCCGAAGCGGCGCCGGAATGCCGCCGCCCCCGGGCTCCTCCTGAATAGGCCCCGTCCCGATTCCCGTTTTGGCTGCCGCATTGAGCGCTTGACCGTTCACTCCTGCCGGCGTAACCGCCGTCATCCTCGGCGCAGGCTGCACGAACCCTCCCTCAACAGCTGCCTGCCCTCCCATCGGCAGGGAGCTTGCCGCACCGATGAGCACCGCAACCGCTCCTGCCGTCACCAGCCGTTTCCGCTTCAATCGCCTCTCCCCTTGCGCCTTAGTTTCGCTTGTTCCCGTAAACCCCTGAGATCCCCGGCAGCCCTTGCCCTTTTTTCCTGGCGTTTGATCGCTGCTGATATTTTTATATTCAAAGTCCGCTAGAAAAAGTCGCCCGGCATCCTGGCGTACGGGAACGAAACCTTGGCTTCGCGGAAACGACCGCGGCAAAAAAAGAGCCGGCTGGTGGCTCTCTCCTTGAAACACAAAAAAGCCGCCTTCCGGCGGCTGGATCGATTTCAATATGCTATCAAGATCAATAAGGCGATTCAAGGGAAAAGCGGCCCATTTTGCCTGCGCGAAGCTCCCTCAGCAGCGTCTTGGAAGCCTTCTCCAGATCGACCCTTCCCCGCTCACCAAGCAGCCGCGTTTGCGGCCGACCGCTTCCATGATGGCCACGATTTCATCGCTGTCATCCGGGTTATGCGGAGTGTTTTCGTCAAGCTCAAAGCGTTCCCGGAACGCGTCCCAGTAGTATCTGACCAAATATTGCACGGCGAAAAAAGCGATATCCTCGGCGTTCAGGATCTCCTCTTTGATCGCTCCCGTGACGGCCAGTTTGTAACCGACGTTCTGGTCCTCGAATTTCGGCCATAAAATGCCCGGCGTATCCAACAGCTCGATTTCGCCGCCCACCTTGATCCACTGCTGGCCTTTCGTTACGCCCGGACGGTCGCCCGTCGCCGCGATGCTGCGCCCGGCAAGCCGGTTGATCAGCGTCGATTTGCCGACGTTCGGAATGCCGACGATCAGCGCCCGGATCGCCCGCGGATTCATGCCTTTGGCGATTTGTTTGTCGATCTTTTCCTTCAAAAGCAGCTTCAGCTGGCCCGGAATGTCCTTGACCCCGGTTCCGCTGGAAGCGTCCACCGGAAATGCCGCATGCCCCTGCTCCTTGAAATAAAGCTGCCATTCCTTCGTGACCGCGGCATCCGCCAAATCCGCCTTGTTCATAATGATCAGCCGCGGCTTGCCCTGCAATATTTCATCGATCATCGGATTGCGGCTGGACAGCGGAAGACGGGCATCGATCAATTCGATGACCACGTCGATCAGCTTCAGCTTTTCCTGTATTTGGCGGCGCGCTCTTGTCATATGACCTGGAAACCATTGAATCGTCACCGTCATCACCTCATTTTTGCCTTAACCAGCCGCTTGTAGGTAGATGGTTTTAATGTTTGATCAATTGGATGTCCTTGATCGGCCAGAAAATCAAATCCGCGCGTCCGACGATATCGCTAAGCGGCACGTATCCGATCATCCGGCTGTCCGTGCTGTCGGAACGGTTGTCGCCCATCACGAACACATGGCCTTCCGGAACTTTCCCGTCCGGGAACGCGGTGTTCGGAAAATCCTTGTCGTTATACAGTTTGCCCTCTTTGTGGCTTTCTTCAATCGCGCCCTGTATGTAAGTTTCGTTGACGGCTTGCCGTTTACCGTTACCGTATCCCCTTCGACCTTTACCGTATCGCCCGCAACGGCGATGACCCGCTTAATGAAATCCTTGCCTTCGGAAGGAACGTGGAACACAATGACTTCTCCGCGCTGCGGCTTCCGGATGTCGTATAAAATTTCATTGACGATCAGCCGTTCTCCCGTATGGAAATTCGGCTTCATCGAAGGCCCGTCCACAATAAACGGTTTAAAGAGAAGCCAGCGGATGAGAGCTACCAGAATTAAAGCAATGACGATCGCTTTTAACCATTCCACAACTTCATTTTTCGCTTTTTTGGGTGGTTTCTGATCCCGCTCCTGCAATTCCACCCCGTCGCTCTGAATGTCCTGCTGCATACGTCACCGTCCTCTCCTCGCATCATTTTCATGAGCTTGCCGCATTTTCATTTTTTGCCGAAAAGAAAAGCTCCTATACGGAGCCGTAACATTTCTTATCCTAAAACGAAAAGGGCTTGAAATCAAGCCCTTTACGCTGCACCGCATATTAACGGCGAATTTCTTTAATTCTCGCTGCTTTACCGCGAAGTTCACGAAGATAATAAAGCTTCGCACGACGCACTTTACCACGGCGAGCCACTTCGATTTTATCGATTTTTGGCGAGTTGATCGGGAAAGTTCTTTCCACGCCAACACCGTAAGAAATTTTACGAACCGTAAAAGTCTCACTGATTCCGCCACCGCGACGTTTAATAACAACACCTTCGAACAGCTGGATACGTTCGCGAGATCCCTCGATAACCTTTACGTACACTTTCAAAGTGTCTCCAGGACGAAAACTTGGGATATCTTTACGAAGCTGTTCTTGAGTGATCGCTTGTAGGATATTCATCTAGGACTCCCTCCTTCCGTACAGGTGTTCTTGCCTCTTCCGGAAAACCCTTCGTCTTCCTTCATCATCCGCAGCGGACCACCGTATTCCACACAACAGCGTTAATTGTATCATCTGCTAAGATCCCGGTTTGCAACCATGAATTGAACAAGGTCAGTGTCAAGCTAGCGTGGGCAGTCATTTAAGATGCCTGGAACGCGAACCCCGAAGGAACCTCTTCCTTGTAAGCGCTTTGCTTCGTTCTTTCATCAAACACAAGTGATTTGTCAGAATTTTTTGCCGTTATCCGCGAAGTGCTTTGAGTGCCATACCCGTTGTGCTGCTTTGCTTCGGTCCTTGCAGCATGCGAATCATTCCAGCGATACAACCCTTGATATTGCGTCACGTTCTTGAGCAATTGCCGCATGTTTATCGACTGCTGCGGCGTTGCCTGCTTACTCGCTTGTCCTTCAACCGTTCTTACCACCGTGCCCGCTTCTTGAATCCTCATCATCGTCCTCAGCATCGCCCTGACGCCTCGCTCACTCCAACTGTACCCGCCACGCTTCGTCCGCTTGGCGAATATACGCATCTGCGATTCCGCGCTTCCCATCGGGCGCATGCCGCTTGTGTCGATCCCCTTCGCCTGGAGTGTTTTTCGGTAGTCGTCCAAATGCTTCTCATGCCGCTTTAGAAATCTTTTATACGGCTTCCAATCCTTCCGGTTCTCTTCCGCTATCTCTTGCTCCGACACGCCTTCCAGGACCGCCATAAGCGCGGCTGCATCCTGTTTGGCCAAAGACCGTCTCACGGTCTCCCACACCTGCGGCAAATGACCAACAAAGCGTTTCAAATCACGCGCCACATGAAAGCGGTCCAGCATGTACAGACATTGGTGAAAGTAGGATGTACATTCCCCGATCCACGCCGCGCCGTCTCCGTTCACCACAAGCCACGTGTTCTCGTCGATTTCGTAACGCTCCACCAGAAAGTCCCCGAACCCTTCCCAGAAGTCGCCGCCGCTCGTATGCAGGTAATGCTGTTTGTTCTTCAGCTGTACCCGCTTGCCGTTCTTCTCCCAGCCTTCGTGTACGACTGCAATTGCGTTCTCCATCCCGCGCTTTTTGCTCCGCTGCAGCTTCGTGTACAGCCCATCCACTTCCACGAACAGCACGCGGGCAGCGCGCCGTTTCACCGCTGGCATCGGCTGTTGCGCACGCTCCATCAGTTTTTCCCTGATCGCTTGGTGGCTCAGCACATTGTAGCCCAAAAGCTGCTCCAGCCGCTTTGCGCTGTCCCGGTACGACGGTCCTTGGCTTGCGAATGCGATTGCTGTCTCTTCCAAATGCGGACTGACTTTCCCGCGCCCTTCGAATTGCAACAGCTGATCCAGCAGATACACGTGTTTGCCGCTTCTACGGTCACAGTACAATCTCCGCTTAAAGCGCACATTCCCGAACACTGTGTTGACGCTTGTTTCACGCTCGTCCTTTACTCGATAACGCTCTCGGTCCCGTTGCTCCAGGATCTGCTGATCCAGCGCCTCCAGCACCTGCTTCATCGCACGAGCGAATTCCTCCTGCATTTTCCGGAAAATCCATTGCTCAATCTCTTTCATCGTCGGCATTATTGTGGTAAAGTGGCTCACAGGAGCTTCCTCCTTCTTGGTGTGTTGTGCGTCAAACATCACTTTACCAAGGGAGAAGCTCTTTTTCTATATCCGCTTTTTCCAATTCCTACACCCACAGAGATTTTACACTATCTTGAACAAGCTTCGGCCGGTTTCCCCTCGTGTCCAAACCTACGCGGGTTTTTCGTGTTACGAACGCTTCATCTAAGCATATTGATTTCCAACAAAGCCTTTAGAATCAATCATTAAAAAAATTTTGACGTTCTTTCAAAAACCTCTTGAAATTATCTTGAATATAAATAAAATAAATCTAACGTTAAAATTATTTTATCGTCAATAATTTTTGAATGGAGTTGTGGACATGAGTGAAACGGTTTTGGTTCAATCGCTCCCCCGGCAGGGGATTCGGGCGTTAAGCGCTCACCGCTCTTACCTGGTCATGATGGCTGCAAAAATCATTTCGCGTTTTGGGGATTCGGTCGATTCCATCGCGTACAGCTGGATGGTTTACATGCTGACAGGGTCCGAAGTGCTCATGGGCACGCTGTTTGCGGTCAATTTTATCCCGGGGATCGCCTTCAGCCCTTTTACGGGCGTTTTGGTTGACCGCTGGTCCAAAAAACACATCGTCATCATCGCCGGCACCGGACGGGGAGTCATGGTATCGTTGACCGCGCTGCTGTATTTTACCGGCCTTCTCGAGCCTTGGCATTTATTTGCCGTGACGCTGATCAACTCCACTTTCGAATGTTTTTCGACGCCTGCGGAGATGTCGCTTGTTCCCCGTCTTTTGCCCAAAGAATTGCTTTTGACCGGAAATTCGCTGACCTCTTCCGCCTCCCGGACCGCCGAGCTTGGAGGGATGGCCGCCGCAGGCGGGCTCATTGCCCTGGTCGGCATTTCCGGCACGATGGTCGTCGATGCCGCCACTTTTTTGATCGAAGCCCTGCTGTTTTTCTTCGTGCGGCCGCAGCCGGATGCCCGACAGGCGGACGAAGAAACCGGGGATGCCGCAGCAACGGCCAAAAGCTCTTATTGGAAGCAGTTTGTTTCCGGCCTGCGATTCGTTAAGCAAAAACCGCTCATTCTGATGACCATGCTGGCCGGCGCGTTCGTGAACCTGTGCCTTTGTCCTTGGAACGTGCTGCAGCCCGTCTATGTGAAAGAAGTGCTCCGCTCCGGCCCCTTCGGTCTCAGCCTGCTCGGCATTACGCTCGTCGTCGGCATGATCCTCAGCGGTTTATGGATCAGCCAAAAAGGCTCGCGTTACAAAAAAAGCTCCCTCATCGTATTTGGCTTTCTGCTGCTTGGGGCGGCCTACAGCCTTCTGTACGTTCCGCCTTTGTTTGCCCATAACCCGCTGTATGCGGCCGCCCTGTTCAGCTTCGGCATGGGTTTTGCCATTTCGTTCGTCAACACGCCGATGTCAACGTATACGATGGAGGTTACGCCGCAGCATATGCTTGGGCGCGTCGGAGCGTTGTCCAGCATGATCGTCACGTGCATGATCCCTCTGGGCGGCGTCATCGCCGGCTTTGCGGGCACTCTGCTGAGCGCCAACGTGGTGTTTCTCGTGTTCGGGCTGATGATGATCGTTCCCGGACTGCTGCTTCTGAGCCAGAAAAGCTTCATGAGCATCTAAATCGCCGGAGGCAAACAAACATTCTTTGTGCTTTATCCCTTCGGGCGATATAATAGGCTTATTGACAAAATGCTCTGATCGTAAAAGCAGGAAATAATGAGGTGCGATTGTATTGGAAACGAAGGAACTGAGCACGATTGAGGAAATACGGATTTACTCCGACCCTTACCGAATGAAAATATTAAGCCATTTCCAGCGGATGGATCACCCGGCGACCATCAAAGAAATTGCCGACGACATGGGCGAAGTGCCCGCGAAGGTCTATTATCACGCCAAAAAGCTGGAAAGCATCGGGATGATTCACGTGGTAAGTACGAAAGAAATCAACGGCATAAACGCCAAATATTACGAGGCATTCAAAGGGGCGGTACGGATCAAACGCGACGACGGCGCCGACGAAGCCGCAAAAAAGATCTTTATCTCGGAAACGCAAAAGCTCCTTTCGGATTTGTACGAAGAAAACAAGCAAAGATTTTTGAAAGCCCAAAGCATGGATCAGCCCCATGGCAATTTGACGCATTCCGAAGTGTACCTGACCGAAGAGGAAGCGAAGGAATTTTTCGAAAAAATCAATCGTTTCGTGGAAGAGCATCATAAACGCAAACATGAGGGCCAAGAAAAATACGATATTTTTACGACGATTACCAAATGGACGGACGATTAAACGGGTACATCCCCGCACGCGCTTCGATTCCTTGGGAATGGCGGGTTTCGTTTTCCCATGCGGCCGTGCGGGTAGGTCTGACCCGAAGCCTTAATGCGAAAAAACCTCGGCTGGCATGCCGAGGTTTTTTTGTGTTCCGGGCGTTGACGCCTGCCCGAATCGATTACTTCAAATCTTTTTTGGCAAGGTCATAACCCTTCCATACCGTAAATCCGAGCTTGGCGTAAAAATCGATTAATCCGGTCCAGTCGATGACCAGGTTTTTGACGCCGCGGCTTGCGAGTTCGGCAACGCCGTCCTTGACGATCGCCAGCCCATAGCCTTTTCCGCGGAAACGGTCGTCCACGCCAAGCGGTCCGATGCCGCCTAGCGGGCTCTCAAACAGCGGGGCCCAATACGTGTTTTGGGCAATCAGCGGAGATTGATCGTCATTGACCCTGCAAAAGCCGATCATTTCGCCGTCCTTAAACAATCCGACAAACTCGCGCCCCGTACCGCCGCGTTCCCAATACGTTTCCGCTTCGTAAAGCCAGCGGCCGGGGAAGCAGCGTTTGAAAAAGCGCAGCATTTCGTCCCGGTCCCCGGCTTCGAGCAGACGGGCGTAAGCCCCGTCAACATACTGCTGGCGTCCTTCGTGTTCGCCCGATGTATTCACCAAGTCATATACGTCGTACAGCACTTCATAGCCTTTGCGCGCAAACCAGGTTTTGGCATCGGGCAGCTCATGGGGAATTCCCGGGAAGTAATGCCAAGGATCCCGTCCGACATAAGCCAGCTGGGCGCCTGCGTCACGGAGCGCCTGCTCCGCCTGTTCCAGCAAACGGCTGCCGACGCCTTGCCCTCTGACATCGCTGCGGACTAGAATCGCCTGAATCCAGCCTCCGCCGTCGCCAAGCTTCATGCTGCGCTGCTCTTCCTGCCATATTTTCGCAATGACGAAACCTGCTAGACGGCCCTCGTCATCGACCGCCAGCTTAGAGCCGGCTGCGTAAACGTTTTGATCCTGGAACGTATTTTGGCGCATGAGCTGCTCGCGCATCGGAAAAAGCCCGCCAAGCTCCCGATTCCAAAGCTCGCACATGGCAGCCAGCCAATCCTTATGCAGCGGAATGATATTCACATGAAGTCCCCCCGGAAAAGTAGAATAAATATTTCAAAATTACGATCAAAATATAAAATTTTATTTCATAATGTGATTATATTTTAAATTCGCTTTCGCTTCAACCTTTACCGGAAATAAACCGCTGGATCCGTCACCAGGTCGAGCCTCCCTTTGGAAACGTATGAATCAAAAAGAAGCATCGCAGGAAACCTTATTCCCGCCATCGACCAGCTCCTTTGGTTTATTTGAACGATGGTTTGGTGCAGCGTCCCTCTGGACGTTGACTTCCGTTTAGCCCATAATAGTGACAAGGATTGTCATGATTTAATCATAAATGTACTATGCAAAGGGCGGGATAACACAAGCCGTTTCCGATCCTGCTCGAATGGAGAGATGTTATGTCCAAATCGAAACGACTCATGGAGCTCATGATGGCGGTCAACCGGAAACGCAGCTTTACCGTCAAGGAGCTTGCCTCGGAATTCAACGTGTCGCCCCGAACGATATTGCGCGACCTTCAGGAGCTGAGCGAGCTTGGCGTGCCCCTTTATTCGGAGGTTGGTCCCCACGGCGGCTACCGATTGCTGAACCAGCGAATGCTCCCTCCGATCGCTTTCACCGAAGAGGAAGCGGTGTCGGTGTTTTTTGCCGTTCATGCGTTACGCCATTATTCCTCGCTGCCGTTTGAAGCGGAATCTTCTGCCGCGCTGCAAAAATTTTACCGTTTTATGCCGGAGGACACGCGGGAGCGGATCGATCAGATGAAACATCGGGTCGATTTTGTCACGCCAAAAAGACAAGCGTCCTCCCCTTTCCTGGGCATTCTGCTGAACGCCGCGGTTCGCCAGCAGGTATTAACGATCGATTATGCCTCCAGGCAAAGGCAATCGCAGCGCGACATCCAGCCGATCGGCATCAACACGAGGAACGGTTTTTGGTACTGTCCCGCCTATTGTTTCAATAGCCATAGTTTTCGCGTGTTTCGCTGCGACCGGATCAAGTCTGCCGTTCCTTCGGCAAGACCCCCCGAAAATCTACGGCATATCCATCTGGAAAACTACCATCCCTCGACACATACCAGCCCGGATCAAGTTCCCGTGTACGCCGAACTAACGATGGCAGGGGTTCAAATCTGCGAGGCCGAGGTGTGGAGCGAGAGCCTGCTTCATGTCCGGGAGGACGGCAGCGGCTGGCTTGAAGGCCGCGTTCCGAGCAGCGACCTTCCTTATTTCGCGAAATTCATCGTCGGGTTGGGTGATGAAGCGACGTTGAAACATAGCCCTGAACTGCTACAGGAGATCCGCCAGGTCGTTGCAAACCTGATAAATAAATATGGACAGACCAAGCTTCAATGATTCAAATGAAAAACAGCCTGGCTGCAAAGGTTTCCTTTGCGGCCAGGCTGTTTGGCTTGTCACGTGGTTACACTCTTCTCAGGAAATCAACGATGGTCAGCAGACCCAAATCGAAGTTTTCGAGATTGAAATGTTCGTTCGGCGCATGAAGATTTTCGTCCGGAAGGCCAAAGCCCATGCACACGACTGGAGCTTCAAGAACGCGCGAGAACGTTTCGACGATCGGAATCGATCCGCCGTCGCGGGTAAAGACAGGGCGCGTGCCGTATACATGCTCATAGGCGTCGGCCGCTTTTTGCAGCACGGGCGTGGAAGGATCGATCGTAAACGGATTGCCTTTTTCCATTGGGGTCACGACGATCTTAGCGCCGGTCGGCACATGGCTGTAAAGATGTTTCTCGATTTTGTCGAGAATGTCCTGCGGATCCTGATGACCAACGAGGCGGCAGGTAATTTTCGCATGCGCTTCCTTCGGAATGACCGTTTTGCTGCCTTCCCCTTGGAAGCCGCCGTAAACGCCGTTCAGCTCCAGCGTTGGGCGCGCTCCGGTTCTTTCGGCAAAGGTGAATCCTTCTTCCCCGAACAGGGCGTCCAGACCCAGATCCTGCTTGAGCTTTTCTTCGTCCACGTTTTGTTTTTTGAATTCTTCGCGATCCTCCGGCGTCAACTCCAGCACGCCTTTGTAAAATCCTTCGACGCTGACCCGTCCCTTTTCGTCATGCAGGGAGTCCAGCAAGCTGACCATGGCATGCAGCGCATTCGGAACGCCCCCGCCGTACGAACCCGAATGCAGGTCGGTATTGGCGGTGTGGAGGGCCACTTCGAGGGAGCAAAGCCCGCGCAAGCCCACGCAAATGGCAGGTTTTCCTTTTTCGAGCAGGGAAGTATCGGAAATAAGCACCATATCCGCTTTCAACAGATCCTGATTCTCCTCGAGGAACGTCGGCAGGTTCGGGCTGGATACTTCTTCTTCGCCTTCAACGCAAAATTTGATGTTCACGGGCAGCTGCTTTTCCTGTGCCAGAATCGCTTCGACCGCTTTGATATGTAGGAATAATTGGCCTTTATCGTCCGTCGCTCCTCTGGCGAACAGTTTGCCGTCGCGAATATCCGGCTCGAACGGCGGCGTTTGCCACAGGTTCAGCGGATCGACCGGCTGCACGTCATAATGGCCGTATACGAGAACCGTCGGTTTGCCTTCGGCATGCAGATGATCGGCATACACGATCGGATGTCCTTTGGTTTCATGAATTGTAACGTTTTCAAGCCCGGCCCGGGTCATCGTCTCGGCAAGCCACTCGGCAGCACGCTTCACATCCGGTTTATGTTCGGACAAAGCCGAAATGCTCGGAATGGACAACCATTCCTTCAATTCGCCCAAATGTTTGTCTCTATTGCCCTGGAAATAATTTTTGTAATCCATGGAGATCCTCCTTCGAAAGATAAGATGATTTGAGCCCCGTCTTTGATGAAGCAAGCGGGAAACCGGCCTATCGGCCGCTTTCTCGCTCGTTCTGCAGCCGTTTAAGGATTTGCCGGTCCTGATCGGTAAGTTCGACCTTGTCCAGCAGGTCCGGACGGCGCTCCAGCGTTCGTTTCAAGGCCTGCTCGCGGCGCCACAGTTCAATGTTGGCATGGTGTCCGCTTAGAAGAATATCGGGCACCTTCCAGCCTCTGAACTCGGCGGGACGGGTATAATGCGGATATTCGAGCAGTCCCGTGCTGAACGAGTCGGTTACGGCCGAGGTTTCGTTGCCCAGCACTCCCGGCAGCAGACGCACGATCGAGTCGATGGCTACCATGGCCGGAAGCTCCCCGCCGGTCAGCACATAGTCGCCAATTGACAACTCGTCCGTCACCAGATGCTCGCGGATCCGTTCATCATACCCTTCGTAATGTCCGCAAATAAAAATAAGATGCTCCTCCTTGGCAAACTCCTCCGCCTTGCGCTGCGTAAAGGTGTCGCCTTGCGGGCACATCAAAATAATGCGGGGAGTCGTGGACGTCCGGGACACCAAATCCTCCACGGCCGAAAAAATCGGCTCCGGCTTCAGCACCATGCCTCCCCCGCCCCCGTACGGCGTATCATCCACCGTCCCGTGTTTGCTGTTGGAATACTCGCGGAAGTTGATCGCATTCAAGCTGACGATGCCTTTCTCCTGCGCTTTTCCGAGTATGCTCGAGCGGAATACGCCGTCCATCATTTCCGGGAACAATGTCAGCACATCGACCTTCATCATATTACAGCAGCCCTTCCATCAAATGAACGACCACTTTCCGGTCTTTGACGTTCACGTCCAGAACGACGTCATCGATGTACGGAATCAGGATGCTTTTTCCCTCTTTCGGCTTCACGACCCATACGTCGTTGGCTCCCGGCGTAAGAATTTCCGTAATGACGCCCAGCTCCTGTCCTTCATCCGTCATGACGTGACAGCCGATGATTTCATGGAAATAAAACTCGTCTTCCGGCAGCTCGACCAAATCCTCGCCGTTGACTTTCAGCATGCTGCCCTTAAATTTTTCAACGTCGTTGATATTATCGTACTCTTCCAGCTTCACGATGTACATATTCTTATGGAATCTCGAGGATTCGACCGTGACGGGCAAGGGCGCTTTCCCGTCCGGCGGGACGATCAACAGCTCGCTGCCTTTGGCAAAACGGACTTCGGGAAAATCCGTGTGCGACAATACCTTGATCTCGCCTTTGATCCCGTGGGTGTTTACGATCTTGCCTACGTTTAACATGGTTTGCGGCATACTTTCCTCCTGCATTCATTGCTGTTTCCGGTCCCGTAGACCGGAGCCAAAAACGCCGTTTTGGCGCCTTCGAAAAATGAAACCGAATATTTAAACAAATAACCGCCGCTTGCCCGGCGGCATTTGCTTCCATCCTATATAATACCGCGGATAAGGCATAATTCCTTCTTGAACGGCAAATTTCCGGCTCTCCTGCCTATTTTGCTCCGCCGGAAACATATCGATCCGATCATTCGAAAAAAAGGGCTAGGAAATGCATCCTAGCCCCCTTCGTACCTTTAAGATATAATATCCACGGTTACGCGTTTATCCATTTTGACTGCTGCGGAAGTGACGACCGTGCGGAACGCCTTGGCGATCCGGCCCTGCTTGCCGATGACCTTCCCTACATCGTCCGGATGCACGGTCAGTTCATAGACAATCAGGTGATCCTTCTCCACCGTTCTCACGGTCACATCTTCGGGATGATCCACTAAAGCCTTAGCAATGACTCCGACTAATTCTTCCATAGATAACCCTCACCATCAGTCATTATTTCTGTTGCTTCAGCTCATGGAACTTCTTCAACACGCCCGCTTTGCTCAGCAAGTTGCGAACCGTATCGGATGCTTGCGCACCATTTTGGAGCCATGCAAGAGCTTTATCTTCATCGATTTTTACTTCAGCCGGTTGTTGTACCGGGTTGTAGTAACCGATTTCTTCGATAAAACGGCCGTCACGCGGGGAACGGGAATCCGATACCACGATGCGGTAGAAAGGAGCTTTATGAGCACCCATGCGTTTCAGACGAATACGTACTGCCACGAAATTCACCTCCTTCAACAAAATATATATCTTTCAGATTAACGGAACGGGAACCGAAGTCCGCCTTTGCCGGCCAATCCTTTTAACTGTTTCAAGGCCTTGCCTTTAGGACCTTTCGGCCCCATCATATCCGAGAACTGTTTCATCATCCGGCGCATCTCGTCGAACTGCTTGATCAGCCGGTTCACCTCGGCGAGCGACGTTCCGCTGCCCGTGGCAATCCGCTTGCGGCGGTTGTGGTTGATGATGTCCGGATTCTGTTTCTCTTCTTTCGTCATCGAGAACACGATGGCTTCGATGCGGCCCATCTGTTTCTCGTCGACCTTCAAGTCTTTCACCTGCTTCAGCTTGCCCATGCCGGGAATCATGTCCATGATCTGGTCGATCGGTCCAAGCTTCTTCACTTGCTCCATCTGCTCCAGGAAATCGTCGAAGGTAAATTCGGCGTTGCGCATTTTGCGCTCCATTTCCTTGGCTTTTTCAGCGTCGATGTTGGACTGCGCCTTTTCGATCAGCGACAGCATATCGCCCATGCCGAGAATCCGCGAAGCCATCCGCTCCGGATGGAAAGGCTCAAGCGCGTCGACTTTTTCGCCCAGCGCGGCGAATTTGATCGGGCAGCCGGTCACCGCCTTGACGGACAACGCGGCACCGCCGCGCGTATCGCCGTCCAGCTTGGTCAGGACCACGCCCGTCAGTTCGAGCTGCTTGTTAAACGTGTCCGCCACATTGACGGCATCCTGCCCCGTCATGGCGTCGACGACGAGCAGCACTTCGTCCGGCTTGATTTCGGCGTGGATTTGCCGCAGCTCTTCCATCAACTCTTCGTCGACGTGAAGACGGCCGGCGGTATCGACGATCAAATAATCATGGCCGTTGTCCTTGGCATGCTGCAAGCCCTGCTTCGCGATTTCCACCGGGCTTGTCTTGTCTCCGAGCGAAAATACCGGCACTTGGATCTGTTCTCCCAGTACCTGGAGCTGCTTGATTGCCGCCGGGCGATAAATATCGCCTGCAACGAGCAGCGGACGGTGGTTTTGCTTTTGCAGCATTTTGGCCAGCTTGCCGGAAGTCGTCGTTTTACCGGCACCCTGCAAACCGACCATCATGATCACGGTTGGAGGCTTGTTGGCTTTCGCCAGTTTCGCCTGGCTTCCGCCCATCAGCTCGGTAAGCTCTTTATTGACGATGTCAATGATCACCATGCCCGGAGTGAAGCTTTGCATCACTTCCGTGCCGACGGCTTTCTCCTTCACCTTGGCTACGAAATCCTTGACGACTTTAAAGTTGACGTCCGCTTCCAAAAGGGCCAGACGCACTTCGCGCATCGCTTCGTTTACGTCGTCCTCGGTGACCTTCCCTTTGCCGCGCAGCTTGCTGAATACGTTCTGCAGCCTGCTGGTCAATCCTTCAAATGCCATGAACCGCCACCTCCTTCATTTGATTTATTCCCATGCTTCCAATTGATCCACTAGATCATTAATGTTCGTTTTATCGCTCTGCGCCATCGCGCTGGCATTCACCAACTCGCGCAGCTTCTCTAAATCCTGTAGGCGCCGTTCGTGCTTCTTGAGCAGCCCGAGCTTTTCCTCATACTGCTCCAGCACCTGCTCGGCCCGTTTAATATGTTCATATACCGCCTGCCTGCTGATCTCGAATTCGGCGGCGATTTCCCCGAGGGAAAAATCATCGTGAAAGTAATATTTAAGGAACGTCTGCTGCTTTTCCGTCAGCAAAAGTTCATAGAAGTCAAACAACAGATTGATCCGGTTCGTTTTCTCGAGCCGATTCTCCTGACTCATTTAGGGGCACTCCCTTCGTCAAGGAAAAACACTTTACACTTCATTAACGTTCATTATCATACAAAAAACGAAGAAAGATGTCAAGCATTATTCCTTGTCATCCTCCGATCTTTTTCCCATCGGCCCCCCAACCGGCTCGAACCTCTTGCTATCAAGCGTTTTACGACCAGGGGAGCAAATAAACCAGCACGGCGAAAAAGTGGACGATGCTGCCGCCTAGCACGAATAAATGCCAAATGGCATGATGGAACGGGAACCCGCGCCAGACGTAAAATATCGTTCCGAGCGTATAAAGCACGCCCCCGACCGCGAGCAAAATGATTCCGCCGGACGCCACGGCTGCCGTAAGGGGCCCCCAGGCAACGACGACCATCCAGCCCATCATCAGATAAAATATCGTCGACATAAATAAAAAGCGTTTCGTGAAATAAGCTTTGAAAATGCAGCCCAACACGGCGATCCCCCACACGATCCCGAACAAGGTCCAGCCCAGCGGTCCGCGGATCGCCACCAACATAAACGGCGTGTACGTGCCGGCGATAAACAAGTAGATGGAAGAGTGGTCGAAAATTTCGAACAGGTCTTTGATTTTTCCTTCCTTAAAGCTGTGCACCAGGGTGGAATTCAAATACAAAATCAGCATCGTCGTGCCGTAAACGGAAAAACTGACGATATGCCAAGCCGTTCCCTTCATCGTCGAAAAGACGATCAGAACGATTAAAGCGGCTACGCTAAGCAGCGCGCCGATGCCGTGGGTAATGGCATTGGCCACTTCTTCCCGCCGGCTGTAGGTATATGTGTTCGCCATAAACAACCCTCTCATGGTTTCTTTACTTATCATTATAACCTTCCCTCCTCTGCCATTTCCACTTTTGCGGGGTCCCGGCCGTCCTCAGCTGTTCCAATGGAAGGTTCAAAGGGGAAAATGGCTATAAAAAAACGATGAAAAGATGTGTATATATTGCTGTATCTTTAGGTGCTGCAGCTGCCTGATGCCAAAAACATCATGTTCGAGCGAACCGCAAGAAAGGATTCTTTTATGTACCGGTTTTCGCCTAAGCCTAAGCCTGTTAAAGCTTATGAAAATACCCCCGCAGGTGTGCCTGTACGCCGGCCGCGCCAGAGAACGCGGCTCCCGCTTCGGCTTCGCGAGGTGTAACCCTTTTTTATAAGTGAACGAAAAACGAAAACGGCAATCCGCCGGAATGAATTCCGGTGACCGCCGTTTTCGGATATGGGCGAAACAAGCCTCGGATGGGTTCATTTTTGGTCCAAATTTACTTCCATCTCCAGTTCCTTCAGAAAGGTAACAGGTGTCATTCGTTTCGTCATCGCGCTAAGCGCCGCTTTTTTGTCCACTGCCGGGAATACCAATTGGTAGCGATATACGCCCTTGTCAACTCCGATCAACTCCTTGCGCAGCTGATTAAGAGATTTTCCGTTTTGTACAAGCCAGATCGGAACCGTTTGAACGGAAGCCGCTTCTCCCTTGGCCGTCACGTTCAGAACCGTCTTATCTTTTCCGTATTCCACGCTCGTTATGGCCACGGTGCCGATTTTACCTTGATCGAGTACGATCGGATATTTTCCCTTCAATGGAACCGTCACGTTCGCTTTTTGTGCCGATTGAAGGGAGTTGTCGTCGTAATTGCCTCCTACATACGGTTTGAGCTTCAGCGTTTTCGGGTTTCCTTTTAATGCCGCCACCTGCTCCGTATACACCCGGTCTAAGCTGCCGTCCTGCTTTTGGCGCCATTGCTCTTTGGCTTGAATCCGTTCGTAAATCCGTCCGTTGGTATCGATGACCAGAATATTCATCGCCATAATATTTTTGTCGATCTCTTTGTCGATGTTTTCCGGAACGATCCGCGAAAGGGAAAATTCCGTTGCATTCGAACCGGCCTTCAGCGATTCCAGCGTAAACGCCGCTCCCCCATATTGTTTCTCGATTCCGGGGTTCAGGGAGAAGCCGGTGCCGGAAACGGGTGCATTCTGGGCAGGTTGGGCGTTTGTTGCGGCATGCAGGACGGATCCGTTCACGGCTCCTCCAAGCAGCAGCGCTGTCGTTAATACGGCAATGGTCGTTTTTTTCATTATGGTTGCCTCCTCATGGGTATAAAGCTTTTGATTTCATGAATTTGTGATAGAAAAACGCAACTTTCAGTATTTGAAAGTTTCCCGGGATGATGCGTTTGTCTTATGCTTTATAGGCGAACGAGAAGGCGGTCCGGTTCAAAGTTATTCCAAATAAATGATATAAAGTCAAAAGATTTCTCGCTTCATCAAAAAAGACTTTGCGACGGAAGCGGTTTTCCCCGAAACCCGGACCTTCCATGGCAAAGCCTTTTTTTATGTTACTATCTGGGTAATAAGCTTAGTTGGCTATGTCGCTTAACTTTTAATCATTAGCTGTTTCGGTCTCGTCGCCTTGCTCCTGAATCAGTCCGGCAAAAAGCGCATGGACGAACTGCTCGGAATCAAACGGCTGCAGATCCTCCATTTTTTCGCCGAGGCCGACGAATTTGACCGGCAGGTTCAGCTCCTGGCGAATCGCTACGACGATGCCGCCTTTGGCAGTGCCGTCCAGCTTCGTCAGCACCAAGCCGGTGACGCCGCTTTTTTCGCCGAAAAGCTTCGCTTGGTTGAGCGCGTTTTGCCCGGTCGTCGCATCCAGTACCATCAGCACTTCATGCGGCGCTCCCGGAATTTCCCGCTGAATGACGCGGAAAATTTTATTCAGCTCTTCCATCAGGTTCGTTTTGTTCTGCAAACGTCCTGCCGTATCGCAAATGAGGACATCCGCCTGCCGCTGCTTGGCGGCCTGCACGGCATCGAACATGACGGCGGCAGGGTCCGATCCGGCATGCTGCTTGATGACTTCCACGCCGGCGCGTTCCCCCCATACTTCAAGCTGCTCGATGGCCCCGGCACGGAACGTGTCGCCTGCGGCCAGGATCACTTTTTTCCCTTCCTGCTTAAAACGGTGGGCCAGCTTGCCGATCGTCGTCGTTTTGCCGACGCCGTTGACGCCGACGAACAAAATGACGGTGATGCCGTCCGGGTTCATGCGAATGGCGTTATCGTCGTCTCCGCGCAGCAGCTCCATCAGCTTTTGCGACAAAATCGGCTGCAGCTCGGATGCGTCTTCGATCCGCTGTTTCTTCACCTCGGCGCGCAGATCGTCGATGAGCTCCATGACCGTATTGACGCCGACGTCGGCCCCGATCAAAATCTCTTCGAGCTCCTCGTAAAATTCCTCGTCGATTTTTTTGCGGCGAATCATCAGGTCCGCCACTTTCTCGACAAATCCCTTGCGGGTTTTTTCCAGGCCGTCGCGGAATTTGCTTGTCACCGCCTCGGTTTTGCTGGAAATGCTTTCTTTCAGCTTTTTGAAAAAGCTCATATGTCTCCTCCATCTCTGTCGTCATTGCCTGATGTCAGGCGATCTCGGCTTCATCGTTTTCGAGGCGGACGGATACCAGCTTGGATACCCCGCCTTCCTCCATCGTTACGCCGTACAGCACGTCGGCTTCTTCCATCGTGCCTTTGCGGTGCGTCACGACGATAAACTGCGTTTGTTCGGAAAACTCGCGCAAATATTGGGCAAAACGAACGACGTTCGCTTCGTCGAGCGCCGCTTCCACTTCGTCGAGCACGCAAAACGGCACCGGTTTGACCTGCAAAATGGCAAACAGCAGCGCCATGGCGGTCAACGCTCGTTCGCCGCCGGAAAGCAGCTGCAGGTTTTGCAGCTTTTTGCCCGGAGGCTGCGCGACGATGTCGATGCCCGTTTCCAGCAGATGCTCGGGATCCAGCAGCACGAGGTCTGCCCGGCCGCCGCCGAACAGCTTGACGAACACCGTGCCGAATTCGTGCCGGATGGCATCGAAGGTCTGCTTGAACCGCTTGGACATCTCATCGTCCATTTCCCGGATGACCTCGTACAGGGTCGTTTTGGCCTCGACCAGATCGGCCTTTTGCTCGCTGAGGAACTGATACCGTTCGTTGACGCGCTGATATTCCTCGATGGCGCCCAAGTTGACGTCACCGAGCGCCGCAATGCCGCGCTTCAATTCGCGGACCTCGGCCTGCACGGCAGGCACGTCTTCCGGAACCGGATATCTCGCTTTGGCCAGCTCATAGCTAAGCTCATAGTCCTCGCTCAGCTTTTTGAGGATATTCTCCAATTCGACGTCAAGCCGGTTCACGCCGATTTCCGTTTGCCGCAGCTGGTCTTCCACCGCCTTCAGGCGCGTCCGCTGCTCCTTCGTTTCGCTTTCGTCCTGTTCCAGCTTTTTCGAAAGCTGCATCCGGGCCGCACGCTTGAAATCCAGCTGCTCGGATGCCTGCTCCTTCTTCAGCTTGTAGCGGTTCAGGTCCTCGATTTGCTGGATCGATTCCTTGGCGTTGTTTTCGAGATCCGCCTCGATCGATGCCAGCAGCGTCTTCGATTGGCGCAGCTCCTTATCGTGGGAGTTGAATTCGTTTTGCATCCGGCGGAGCTGTTCCTCAAGCGAGAAACATTCCTGGTCCAGCTTGCCTTCCCGGACTTTGAGCTGGGTCAGCTGGGTCTGGAGCTCCTCCTTGGCCGATTCGCTGGCTTTGCGGGCAAATTCGGCAGCCTGGATCGCCTGATGCGTCGCCTTTTCTTCCTCCTCCAGCTGCGCGAGCTTTTTGACGGCTTCATCGCGCGCTTTCTGCAGCAGTTCGTTTTCTTCATTGAAGCCGGTTCGCTCCTGGCCGGCCAGCTGCACCTGCTCCAGCACATGCCGAAGCTCATGCTCCAACTGCTTCAGGTCGCCGGAGAGGTTCTGCTCTTCGATCCGCTTTTCGTCGCCGGTTTGGCGAAGCTTATCCAGCTTCTCCTGCGTTTCGGCCAGCTGGTTTTTCACGTCCTGGATGCTTTGGGTCAGCTTGCGCAGCTGATTTTCCGTATCTAATATTTCCTGGTCCAGCTGTTCGAGCTGGCGTTTGCGGCCGAGCAGGTTGTTGTTTTTCTTGTGCTGGCTGCCGCCCGTCATCGAACCGCCGGCATTCACGACGTCGCCTTCCAGCGTTACGACCCGATAGCGGTATTGGCAGCGGGCAGCGATTTTGTTGGCTACTTCCAGGCTTTCCGCCAGAATGACATTGCCGAGCAGGCTGCCGACGATCGGGGCATATCTGTCCTCGTATCGGATCAGGTCGGCCGCAATGCCGACAAATCCCTCCACGCCTTCGATCATGGACCGGTCGCCGGAGGAAATGTTCCGCGCGCGGATGACGTCGAGCGGCAGGAACGTCGCCCGTCCGAGCTGCCGCTGCTTCAGGAATGCGATCGCTTGGCGGGACACCGCCTCGTTATCCATGACCACATGCTGCAGCGACGCGCCCAGCGCCGTTTCAACCGCAAGCTCCAGCCGTTCCGGTACGCGGATGAGGTCGGCGACGGCCCCGTGTACGCCATGCAGCACCGATTTGCGCGCAGCCTTCAGCACTTCCTTGACGCCCAACATAAAGCCGTCAAAATCATCGGCCATTTCCTTCATCGTGTCCCGGCGCGAAATTTGCGCTTCGCGCTTCTGCTCCCACTTCCGCAGCATGCTTTGGCTTTCATCCAGCAGCCGCTGAAGCGATTGGTACCGTTCGCTTTCGGTAATGTAACTGCCGCGAAGATCCCGAATCTCTTGCCCGATTTTTTCGATTGCCTGGTCGAGCTGCTGCTTGCGGCCCATCAGTTCTTCCTTTTTGCCTTCCCATTTGCCCGTTTCCTCGTCGGCGCGGCTCATGCGGCGGGCCAAAGCTTCCTGCTGCTGGTCCGCATAACGGATTTCGTTGCGCGCCTGAGCCATTTGGTTCATCAGCTCGAGCAAGTTGCCTTTCAGGCTCTCCTCCTGCTGCTGGCTGATTCCCCCGGTCAAGCCGGCCAGCTTGGACTCTTCGTTCGAAAGCTGCTCGCGCAGCTGCTTCAATTCGTCCTGCGATGCTTCCAGCTTCGTTTTCAGCAGTTCAATTTCCGCCTTGCGGTCCTCGAAACGCTCATCTCCGCTGCTCAGCGTATTCAAAAGCTGCTCCCGATTCGCTTCCAGGTTCCGCTTGCGCTCCCGCAGCACTTCCGCATATCCTTCGCTTTTCTCATAGGCCTCGCTGTACTGCAGAAGCTCGCCTTGCAGCGTTTCGACTTCCGACTCCAGCTTGCGCAGCGCCGCCCGGTCGCTTTCCAGCTTGGCATCATGCGCGGACACGACCGTGGACAGCTGAAGCTGCTCCTCCTGCAGCACCTTCAGCTTCGCGTTGGCTTCGCTCCAGGCGGCGTGGATCTGCTCGATTTGGTGCACGTACAGCGAAATTTCCTTCGTTTTGAGCTGCTCGCGCAGCTGTTTATAGTGGATGGCCTTTTCGGACTGTTCCTTGAGCGGCCCGATCTGGTCTTCTAGTTCCGTAACCAAGTCGTGAATGCGGAGCAGATTTTGCTCGGTTTCATCGAGCTTGCGGACCGCATCTTTTTTTCGCGATTTATATTTGACGATACCGGAAGCCTCTTCGAAAATCCCTCTGCGGTCCTCGGACCTTGTGCTCAAGATTTCTTCTATCCGGCCTTGTCCGATAATGGAGTACGCTTCTTTGCCGATGCCGGTATCCATGAACAACTCGGTGATGTCCTTCAGCCGGCACGATTGCCTGTTGATAAAATATTCGCTGTCTCCGCTCCGGTGTACCCGGCGCGTCACCGTTACCTCGTTAAAATCAAGAGGCAGGGCATGGTCCTCATTATCGAGGGTCAGCGACACTTCGCCGAAATTGACCGCCTTACGCGCGTCGCTTCCCGCAAAGATAATGTCCTCCATTTTGCCTCCGCGCAGCGATTTGGCGCTTTGTTCCCCAAGAACCCAGCGGATGCCGTCGGAAATGTTGCTTTTGCCGCTGCCGTTCGGACCTACGACCGCCGTGATGCCGCGGACAAATTCCATTTCGGTTTTGTCGGCAAACGATTTAAAACCCGCTAATTCAATCCGCTTCAAAAACATATAATCCAAATCACCTCTAAACCTTATAATACCATAACCCCACGCCTCATTGGGAGCTCGGCCGGCCTTCAACGAAGAAAGAGCAAAAAGCAGTCTGAAGGCTACTGCCGTTCATCATGTGCGACTGCTCTTTGCTCTTTGTTTGTCCTTGAATACTTACAGGGAGCCGTCCGTTCCCGCGAGCTTCAGCTGCTTCAGGGCGACTGCCGCAGCCTGCTGCTCGGCTTCTTTCTTGGAGCGGCCCGTTCCTCTTCCTACGCGCTCATTTCCCATATATACCTCGGAGACAAACTCACGTTCATGCGCCGGACCCCGTTCTTCTACGATCCGGTATTCCAAAGCGCCCATATTATGATGCTGCGTCAATTCCTGCAGCTCCGTCTTGAAATCGCTCATATGGAGATTGCCCCCGGATTCGACTTGGGGAAAAACGTAGGTCTGCAAAAACGAACGGGCCGCTTCCAGGCCCTGATCGAGATAAAGGGCGCCGACAAACGATTCGAAAACGTCCGCGAGCAAAGCCGGGCGGGTGCGCCCGCCGGTCAGCTCTTCCCCTTTTCCGAGCAGCACGTACTGCCCGAATTCCAAACTTTCCGCAAACTTCACGAGCGACGGCTCGCAGACGATGGCCGCGCGCAGCTTTGTCAGTTCACCTTCGGGACGGTTCGGAAAAAGCCGGTACAGATATTCGGATACCGTCAGCTCCAGCACGGCATCGCCCAGAAATTCAAGGCGTTCGTTATCCTGCTGCTGGCTGAAGCGGTGTTCGTTGACATAAGAAGCGTGGGTAAAGGCCTGTTTCAGCAGCAGCCGATTGTGAAATTGGATTTGAAGTTTCTGCTGTAACTGCTTCAGATCTCCACTCAACAAATCGTCCCCTTACTCATCGAATTTTTTAAGAATGATCGTGGCATTATGGCCGCCAAAACCAAAAGAGTTGGACATGACGACGTCCAGCTTCGCGTCGCGGGCATGATTCGGAACGTAATCCAGATCGCATTCCGGATCCTGATTTTCCAAATTGATCGTTGGCGCGATTTTTTGATGTTCGAGCGACAATCCGCAAATAACCGCTTCGACGCCGCCGGCCGCGCCCAGCAGATGGCCGGTCATCGATTTCGTCGAGCTGACCGCTACCTTGGCAGCATGGTCGCCCAGCGCCTTTTTGATCGCGATCGTTTCGGAACGGTCGCCGACAGGCGTTGAGGTCCCGTGGGCGTTAATGTAGTCGACCGCCTCGGGGTCAAGCCCGGCGTCGCGCAGCGCCATCGTCATGCAGCGTGCAGGCCCGTCCGGATCCGGCTCGGTAATGTGGTAAGCATCGCCGCTCAGGCCGTAGCCGACAACCTCGGCGATAATGCGCGCGCCGCGTTTTTGGGCATGCTCTAGCGATTCCAGAACCAGAATGCCGGCCCCCTCGCCCATGACGAACCCGTCGCGGCCCGTGTCAAACGGACGGCTCGCTTTTTCCGGCTCGTCATTGCGCGTGGACATCGCGCGCATCGCGCAAAATCCGGCCATCCCCGTCGGACGGATCGTCGCTTCGGCACCGCCGCAGATCATGACGTCCGCGTCGCCGCGCTGGATGAGCTTAAACGAATCGCCGATGGCATGCGAACCGGTGGCGCAAGCCGTGACCGGCGTCGTATTCGGCCCCTTCGCCCCGAGCATGATGGACAATTGGCCGGAAGCCATGTTGGCGATCATCATCGGGATGAAAAACGGGCTAACGCGTTTCGGCCCCTTTTCGAGCAGAATGTTGTGCTGGTCTTCCCAAGTTCCGAGACCGCCGATGCCGGACCCGATGGACACGCCGACGCGATTCGCATCCGCATCCTTCGCGATGTCCAGCCCGCTGTGCTGAAGCGCCGCTTTTCCGGCCGCTACCGCAAACTGGACGAAGCGGTCCATTTTGCGGGCTTCCTTCTTGTCCATGAAGTCTTCGGGATTAAAATCCTTGACCGAAGCCGCAATTTGCGTAGGATATTCGCTGACGTCGAAAGATTCGATCCTCGAAACCCCCGATTTGCCCGCCATCAAGTTATTCCAAAACGTGTCCAGGTCATGGCCGAGTGCCGTCACAACGCCCATCCCGGTTATAACCACTCTATGCTTCAAGTACGTTCACCTCTATATCGATTGCACGGACGATAGAAGCCCGTCCGGTGCAAATATTCATGTCCATTCGCATTTCACTTTCAAAATGAGGAGAAGTCCCGCCTGTATAGCAGTACGGGACTTATCAAATGACTTAGGTATGAGATTGTATGTAATTTACAACTTCACCTACGGTCGTAATTTTCTCTGCGTCTTCATCAGAGATTTCCAGATCGAATTCGTCTTCCAATTCCATGACGAGTTCAACAACGTCGAGAGAATCAGCACCAAGATCATCTTTAAAAGATGCTTCCAGTGTTACCTCAGCTTCGTCAGCACCCAAACGATCCACGACGATGCGCTTTACACGCTCCAATACATCGGACATCCGGTTCACCTCCTCCTTGGTATTATACGAGAAAAGTTTTCAAAATGCCAGAGGCTATGAAAACGGTTCTCTTTTTGGCCGTCTAGCCTGTTTTTGCGGGCGTTACATATACATGCCGCCGTCTACATGAAGAGTTTGTCCTGTCATATAGGATGCCCCTTCGGAGGCCAGGAAAACCACAACCTTGGCAATTTCCTCCGGCCGGCCGAGACGGGCGAGCGGAATATCCCGAATCATTTTGTCTCTCAGTTCATCCGAAAGCTCGCGGGTCATATCGGTGTCGATAAATCCCGGAGCCACGCAGTTCACCGTAATGCCGCGCGAAGCAAGCTCCCGCGCCGATGACTTGGTCAGGCCGATGACGCCGGCTTTCGCCGCCACGTAGTTAGCCTGCCCCGCGTTGCCGAGCACGCCGACGACCGAAGAGATGTTGATGATCCGGCCGTAGCGCTGTTTCATCATCGGACGGCTGGCGGATTTGAGGCAGTTGAACACGCCTTTGAGATTGGTTTCGATCACTTGGTCGAATTCTTCCTCTTTCATGCGCATGATCAGGTTGTCTCTCGTAATTCCCGCGTTGTTTACCAGGATGTCGATCCGGCCGAATACGTTCGTTACCTCTTTGATAAGGTTCTCGGCCTGGTCCGATTGCCCGACGTTGGCCTGAACGGCGAACGCCTCGACGCCCAGCTGCTTGATCTCATCGACGACCGCCTGCGCGGCGGCTTCGCTGCCCGAATAGTTGACGGCAACGTTCGCTCCGGCTTCGGCAAGCGCAAGCGCGATGCTGCGGCCGATCCCGCGGGATGCGCCGGTAACGAGCGCGGCTTGTCCCTGCAATGGTTTGGACATGCGAATTCTCCTTTCTTCTTAGTATACGGGCATTTCTTTCATCCCGTATTTTTAGAAGCTTGCGGATAGACTTTCAAGCGTATTGATGTTGATCAGCTTCACGGTCTTGTCCATTTTTTTGACGAGCCCCGTCAGCACGTTGCCCGGTCCGATCTCGACGAACGTGTCGACGCCTTCGGCGATCAGGTAAGCCACCGTGTCTTCCCAAAGGACGGGAGAATACACCTGCTCGACGAGAAGCTCCCGGATCCGGTCCGCATTTTCGGCCGGACGGGCCGTTACGTTGGCAACGACCGGAACGGCGGGTTCGCTGAACGCGGCCTCCTCAAGCTTCGCCGCCAACTTCTGCGCCGCTTCCTTCATCAGGGAGGAATGGAACGGTCCGCTGACTTCGAGCGGGATCGCCCGTTTGCCCCCGGCTTCCTTCACGCGTTCCCCAACGGCGGCAACGCCTTCTTTGGTGCCGGAAACGACGATTTGTCCCGGGCAGTTGATGTTGGCCATTTCCACCAGATGGCCTTCCTCCGTGACGTTGCGGCACAGCTGCTCCAGAGCCGAACGGTCCGCGCCGAGCACGGCCGCCATGGCACCTTGTCCCCCGGGAACGGCCGCCTCCATGAATTCGCCGCGGGCACGCACGATTTTCACCGCGTCTTGGAAGACAAGAACTCCGGCAGCGACAAGCGCGCTGTATTCGCCCAAACTATGGCCGGCGACGTAATCGGGCTCGATTCCTTTCTCGCGGAGCGCCGTTAATGCGGCGATGCTCGCCGTCAGCAAAGCCGGCTGCGTATTAAACGTCTTCTTCAATTCGCCGTCCGGGCCTTCGAACATGAGCTTCGAAAGCTGAAATCCCAGCGCGCGGTCCGCGCTGTCGATAATTTCGCGCGAGGCGGCATGCGCCTCGTAAAAGTCTTTGCCCATTCCGACGGACTGGGCTCCTTGTCCAGGAAATACAAATGCCGTTTTACCCATCTTTTGCGCTCCTCCCACTAACTTGTGTTGCCTTGCGGGCGCCGGCCGTGTTTTCCCTTAAAGCAACGGCCGGCGGCAGCTTCGGCCTACGTAATGAAACGGGGTCGCGGGATCATCCGGCGTCCCCTAAATCGTTGCAAGGGCGATTACCATATCAGAACGGAAGCTCCCCAAGTGAGGCCGCCCCCGAAACCGACCATCAGCACGCAGTCGCCTTCCTTCATCCGGCCCTGCTCTGCCGCTTCGACGAGCGCGAGCGGAATCGACGCCGCCGAAGTGTTCGCGTATTTATCCACGTTAATGACGACCTTGTCCTCCGAAAGCTCCAGGCGCTCCATCGCGGATTGGATGATGCGGATGTTGGCCTGGTGAGGCACGAACAGGTCGATATCCTCTTTCGTTTTGCCCGCTTTTTTCAGCACGTCCTCGGTAGCGGTGTTCATGACGCGGACGGCAAACTTGAAGACTTCCCGGCCGTTCATGTAGATATAATGCTTTTTGCCTTCCAACGTTTCGACCGATGCCGGCAATCGGGAACCGCCCGCTTCCAGCTTAAGCAAGGTGCCTCCGGCTCCTTCGGCGCCCAGGTCGAAGGATTGGAACCCGCGGCCCGCGGGAACTTCGCCGAGAATGACGGCGCCCGCCCCGTCGCCGAACAGGACGCATGTGTTGCGATCCGTATAGTCGGTGATCCGGGAGAGGCAGTCCGCGCCGATGACGAGGGCGTTGTTGTACATGCCCGTGCCGATGAAATTGCTGGCCGTCGCCAGCCCGTACACGAACCCGGAGCAGGCTGCGGACAAATCGAAGGCGGCTGCCTTTTTCGCTCCAAGCTTATCCTGCAAAACGCACGCCGTGGACGGGAAGAACGTATCCGGCGTGATCGTCGCCACGATGATCAGGTCCAGCTGATCCGCCGTCATTCCGGCAGACTCCAGCGCTTTTACCGCCGCTTCATAACAAAGATCGGACGTCGCCTGGTCTTCGGCCGCGATATGGCGCTCGCGGATCCCCGTGCGGGATACGATCCATTCGTCGTTGGTGTCCACCATTTTTTCCAGGTCGGCGTTTGTCAAAATCTTCTCGGGCACGTACTTTCCCGTGCCGATGATACCTACTGGCCGCAATGTGTTCATATCGTCACTCTCTTCCCGCTAATTTCGTTTGAAATGCTTTCTACCAGCTTGTTCTGAATGGCAATCCGGGCTTGGCGGACCGCATTTTTGATCGCGTTTCCGTCGGCCGAGCCGTGGCTTTTCACGATCAACCCGCTCAAGCCGAGCAGCGGAGCGCCGCCATGTTCCTTGTAGTCCAGCTTTTCCTTCAACCCGCGCATTTGGGGCATGAGGAGTGCTGCTCCCAGCTTGCTTTTGAGGTTGGCCGTGAACTGTTCCTTCAGCAGTTTGAACATCGCTCCCGCCGTGCCTTCGACGGCCTTAAGCAAAATGTTGCCCGCAAAGCCGTCGCAAACGAGAACGTCGCAGGTGCCCATCATGATGTCGCGGGCCTCCACGTTGCCGACGAAATGGATCGGCATCTGCTCCAGCAGCGGAAACGTCTGCTTCGTCAGCTCGTTCCCCTTGCCGGGTTCGGTGCCGACGTTCAGAAGGCCGACGCGCGGCCGTTCGACGCCCATCACCTTCTGCCTGTACAGGCTACCCATCAGCGCGTATTGCGCGAGATGCTCGGGCTTCGCATCCATATTGGCGCCCAAATCCAGCGCCAGGACGCCGGCTCCGTCCAGCGTCGGTATCATCGGCGCGAGGGCCGGCCGCTCGATGCCTTCCATCCTTCCGACGATCAGAAGCCCCGTCGTCATCAGAGCGCCGGTGTTGCCGGCCGAAATCATTGCGTCGGCTTCTTTTTCCTTGAGCATGCGTCCGGCCACGACCATGGAAGCATCCTTTTTGCGCCGAACCGCTTTAACCGGCTCATCCTCCGGACCGATCACTTCGCCCGCATGGCGGACGCCCAGATTGGAAGGGAGCTGGCCGCCGTTTTTATGAAGCAGCGCTTGAATTTTCGATTCGTCCCCCACCAATACGATTTCCGTATCTTTCCATTCGGCAGCAGCGGCCAAAGCTCCTTCGACGTTGCATTCGGGAGCGTTGTCGCCTCCCATGGCGTCAATGGCGATCCGCATACTACATTCCTCCTTCAATATGATCTTCCCCTGTTGAGCGATAAATGACGAAATTGCCTTGGAACACCATTTCTTCGCCGACGTAGGTAAACACTTCGACCTTGGCTTTTCCCCTGTGTCCGTTCATCGATCTGACGTAAGCTTTGGCGATGCACTTCTCGCCTAAATGCACCTGCCGCAAAAAGCGAATGTCCGCCGAGGCCGTCAGCGCGATTTCGTCGTTGATCAGGGCTACCGCCAATGAGTTCGCCTGGGCGAAGACGTAATGTCCGCGGGCAATATGCGTCCGTGAAAAGACATGCTCTTCCCGGATTTCGAATATGGAGATGCCGCTCTTGTCCAGCTGCAGATCCACAACATCGCCGACAACCTCATCCAGCGGAAGCGAACGCACCTGGTCGTAGGAATGCTCGGCCATCTGCTTCATGCGCTCCCTCAGTTCGGGGATGCCAAGCTCCATTCGGTCGAGGCGGATCGTTTGGATGCTGACCTTCAGCTCGCGGGTCAATTCGCGGTCCGTCACAAACGGGTTTTCTTCAATGATTTTCAATAACTGCTGATGTCGCTGTTTCTTGGGCAACCGTTCGATCAGAGGCACCTCCTTAGCATCTTGTAAAATCCGGCGTTAACTCCTGTTATAAAAACGAATTCCGTATCAAATTCGTCCGATCGTTTTAGAACCTGGTACTAAAACAGTATATAGCATGGCAAGCCAAAAAGGAAGAGGAGACAAAAAAAATAGCACCTCACCATAGATGAAGTACTACTTGATTTGCCGCATTACTGCGAAATGATTTCTCTAGATTTATACGTTCCGCACACTTTGCATACGTGGTGAGCAAGCTTCAATTCTCCGCATTGTTCACATTTCACCATGCCTGGCACTGCCAGTTTAAAGTGAGTACGACGTTTGTCACGACGTGTTTTGGACGTTCTCCGTTGAGGTACTGCCATGTTCCCACCTCCTTATTTCAATCAACCGGGGGCCGCAGCCTCCGGTAATGCTTGCATACTCATTTGAAAAAATCTTTTAGCGCCGCAAGCCGCGGATCGACCGCTTCCGTATCGCAGTCGCAGGTTCCTTCATTCAAGTCCGTTCCGCAATTCGGGCACAGGCCCTTGCAATCTTCTTTGCAAACTGCGGTCATCGGAATATGAAGCACGAATGATTCCTCCACGTACGGAACAAGATCCACCGTGTCATCGTCCACGTAAATGGTATCGTCATCTTCATCCTGAATCTCTTCAGTCGACTTCATAAGCTTGAACCGCTCGTGGAATGGAATGTTCAGATGCTGATGCACGGGTTTCAAGCAGCGGGAGCATGCCATGTCCAGCTCGATCGTAAGCTTTCCTTGCACATCCACCGCATCCTGTCCGACATAAGTGGCCTCCAGCTCCGCCAAAAGCGGCCGGGGCGCTCTTATATCGCCAAGTCCTTGAACTAAACGGCTTACATCCACTTGCTGTCGGACCTGCAGCGGCTCACTGCCGGCTGCCATTTTTCTAAATTGAAAGTGCATGAACATCACTCCAAACAAACAAAAATTATTATACCGATATCTTCGAAGCTTTGTCAATAGTTTGACCTTTACTTTGCTTTTTTTGGCGTTGCGGTCAAACGCCAAATCCAGAACGGCTCCATCACGGTTATTGTTGCAGGGTTGGCAGGCTTTTATGTTATATTGGATAAAAATCTAACCACGCGGATGGAGTTGAAATCGCCTTGACTGCCGTCGGAATCATCGTCGAATACAACCCGTTGCATAACGGTCATGTCCATCATTACAACGAAGCGAAGAGGCTTTCCGGCGCGGAACATGCCGTCGCGGTGCTGAGCGGCCCCTTCCTTCAGCGCGGCGAACCGGGAATCGTCAGCAAATTCGCCCGCGCCGAGATGGCGCTGGCCATGGGGGCCGATCTCGTCATCGAGCTGCCTGCCGCCTATGCGGTGCAGCCGGCGGAATGGTTCGCTTACGGCGCCGTTTCCCTCCTTCATGCCACGGGCGTCGTGGACAGCCTCTGCTTCGGGACGGAAAGCGGCTCCCTCGACCTGCTGCTCCCCCTCGCCCGCGCGTTGTCGGAAGAAAGCCAAGAGCTTCGGGAGCGGATCGCATGCCATCTAGGGGAGGGAATGAATTATCCTGCCGCCTACAGCAGGGCGGCCGCCGAGGCCGTGGGACTCCCGCGGGAGAAAAGCGACGTTCTCCGGATCATCCAGCAGCCGAACCATACGCTCGGGCTGCATTATCTCATCGCGCTGAACCGCCTGGACAGCCCCATCCGGCCGCTCACCATTCCGAGGATCCATGCCGATTACCACGATCAGCAGCCCTCCCACGCGGCCATCGCCAGCGCGACGGCCGTGCGGAAGATGATCCTCGAGCAGGGAGTGGCCGCGGTCCGGCCCTACGTGCCCGAAACCACGTTTCGCATTCTCGACCGGGAATTCCGCGAAGGCCGGGGCCCCGTCACCTGGAATTCCTTCCGCGGGGCGCTCATGCATATCCTCCTCACCAGCTCCCCGGAAAACCTCGCCGAGTATCACGAGGTCACGGAAGGGCTGGAGCACCGTCTGCGCAGGGCCGTCTTTAGCCTGAAAGAGCCGGACGTGGACGAGCTGCTGAAAGCGCTCAAAACGAAACGGTACACGCATACGAAGCTGCAGCGGATGCTCGCCCAGATCTTGCTGCGCCACACGAAGCGGGAGATGTCGCCCGAGGCGCTGGCCAAGGGACCGGGGTATTTGCGCGTGCTCGGCTTTAACGGCAACGGGCAGCGGCTGCTGAAGCAAATGAAGAAGACGGCCGCCCTTCCGGTCATCGTCAAGCCGTCTTCGTTCGAGCACCCTCAGCTCACGCTCGATCTCCGCGCCTCTGCGGCCTACGCCAACGCTTTCCCGCATCCAGATACGCAAAGCATGTTCAGGGATTATCTGGAGGCGCCGATCCGTTATACGCCCGGGAATGAAACGGGCGCATTGCCTTAAGATTTAACCCGGAGGTTCTCCATGTAAGCGATGGCATCCTCCAGCTTCTCTACCGGCACAAGCTTCATGCCGGTTTTTATTTTGTCCGCTTTCGCTTTGGCTTCCGCGTAATTGTCCTTCGGAACGAAAAAGATTTCCGCGTGTTTCCGGTCGGCCGCGACGATTTTATGCTGCACGCCTCCGATCGGGCCTACGTTCCCTTCCTTGTCGATCGTCCCCGTCCCGGCAACCTGGTAACCTTTGGTCAAATCGCCGTCCGTCAGCTGGTTGTAGATTTCCATCGTGAACATCAGTCCGGCGGACGGTCCCCCGACGCGGGTATTTTGGAAATTCACCTGGAGCCCCGGATCTTTGGAGACGACTTTTTGCATGGTCGCGATCGTTACGCCGAGCCCCGGGCGGGTCCGGTTCGTGTCCTTGTCCTTGAGTTCGATCAGCTTCACTTTTTCCTCCAGCGTTTTGCCGTCCCGAATCAATTTGACCGTGACCTGGTCGCCTACCTTTTTCGTTTTCAGCAGGTTGGTCAATGTCGCATTGTCGGTCACCGGCTTCCCGTCGACTTCGGAAAGGCGGTCGCCCGGCTTGAAATGTTTCCGGGCTTCGTCCCCTTCCGGCGTCGAAAAAATAAACAAATACTGCGGAACGATGCTGTACGGGACGTTCGCTTCGTGGTACGCCGCTTCCATCGCCGAAGATTGCGAATCACTCATCAAATACACCTGCTCGGCGGCATATTCGTCTTCGCTCCGGTCGCCCAGCCTTGCCTCCTTTTTGTCGATTTCCGCATTCGGGTTAAACGCTGAAACCACCAACATGACAAGGTTGGCATAACTCGCCGATACCGTCGTCATCATGAAAGCCCCTTTTTCGTCGGGATCCCCTTTTTGCACGGCAAGCATCGGCTTGACCTCATCTGCGCTTCCCGGCTGATAAATGATGTACGGCGTCGGCATGTATACCGTGACGTAAACCAGCAGGGCCACCGCAAAAATATAGAGGATCAGGCGGGACGCTTCCCGCTTTTTCGTGCGCTGCATGTTATTCGCTTCTCTCATTCCATCCTGCTCCCCTGGTCTTATGGTTGTCTTACCCGCATAGATTGGGTACTAGCTATGTTTACTCAGAAGAGGTGAAAATCATGAAAAAAAAGGCCCCTCTCCGCTTCACTCCCGCTGCCGCCACGCTGGCGCTCGGCGCGGGGGCGCTTGCGCTGGTGGCTGCCATCGTCAGTTCCCCATCGCCGACCTTTCAGGCCTCCCTGCAGGGTCTCAAATTATGGTGGCAGATCGTTTTCCCGGCGCTGCTCCCTTTTCTCGTTTTGTCCGAAATATTGACTGCTTACGGTTTTATTCACGCTTTGGGCACATGGCTCGAGCCGTTGATGAAACGGCTGTTCAAGCTTCCCGGCGTCGGCGGGTGGGTTCTTGCCATGGGCATGACCACCGGTTTTCCGGGAGGCGCCCAGGCCGCCAAACAGCTGTACGACCAAGGGGATCTCAGCGGTCCGGATGCCGGCAAATTGGCCGCCCTTTCCCATTTTTGCAATCCGATGCTGATTCTGGTCGTCATCGCGACCGGGCTGATGCATGAACCTGCGGCAGGATATGTCGTGCTGGCCGTGCATTGGCTCGCCGGACTGCTCGCCTATCTCCTGATCGGCCGCAGAGGCACTGGTAAAGACGCCGCTTTGCAGGCTGCAGAAAAGCCGGATGGCGGCAAAAACAAACCTTCCATGCTGAGCCGCTCCCTGCACGCCGCCAAAGCGGCCCATGCCAAAGACGGCCGCGGATTCGGCAGGCTGCTGGGCGATTCGGTGACGAATGCCGTTCAAACCTTGATGATGGTCGGCGGGTATATCATTATTTTTGCGGTCGTCATCCAAATCGCCGGCCGGTTTCTCCCTCCCGGCCTTCCATCTTATTGGCTGTCCGGAGCGTTCGAGGTTCATCTCGGCACGAACGATGCGAGCACGGCCGCTTTCGCCGCCGAACGGCTGCAGTGGTCCGTCATATCCGCCCTGCTTGGCTTCAGCGGCATCAGCGCCCTGCTGCAGTCGATGTCGGTGCTGAGAAAAGCCGGCATGCGCTGGTTTCCCTTTGCGCTTGTCCGCTTGCTGCACGGCGCGCTTGCTTTTGCGGCTGCTTGGCTCGTTTGGCCGCTCGTCCGCTATTTCCCGAAAAACGCGGATCACGCATTCCTTGGCAGCGAAGCGATCTCGTCCGATTGGAGCGCCTATTTTTCCCTATGGAAAGCCGTGCCGCAGCTGCTGCAGTGGCAAGGGGCGCTGCTGGCGGCAATGATCGCCTGCTCGCTGTTGTTCAAGCTGCTTCATCCTTCCCGCAAACATACGGGTTAACCGCGCTGCTTCCGCTTTAGCGCTTCCTCCACCTCGGGCGGAACCAGATCCTTCACGTCCCCGTGATAGGCGGCGATTTCTTTGACGATGCTCGAGCTTAAATAGGAATATTTCGGATTCGTCATCATGAAGACCGTTTCGGCATCCGGATTCAGCTTATGGTTGGCGGACGCCATTTGGAGCTCGTATTCGAAATCCGTCACGGAGCGCACCCCGCGCACGATGGCCTGCGCATTCCGCAGGCGCACGTAATTGGCCGTCAAGTCCTGGAAGCTGTCTACCTGCACATTGGGTAGATGCGTAGTAACCCGCCGGATCAAATCCATCCGTTCTTCAATCGAAAACAGCGGCTGCTTGCTCCGGTTGATCAGCACGGCCACGACCAGCTCGTCAAATTGCCTTGCCGCGCGCTGAATAATGTCCAGATGCCCCATCGTCACCGGATCGAAGCTTCCGGGATATACTGCGATACGTTTATTCGTCGAACCCATGCTCGGCCTCCTTAGCGGCTTCGCTCTCGGGCGAGGCCGCTTTATTTCCGTCGTATTTGTAAATGGAAACTGCCGTTTCCCCGTATGTCGCATGCCGGACGCAGGCGAACGGACCGAACTCTGCCGGGTATTCGTAACCCGATTCATGCTCGAGAACGATCGTCGCCCCGCTTGCCAGCATGTTTTTTTCATGCATCGTTTCCATGAGCTTGTCCCCGTTTTTCATCCGGTACGGCGGGTCCAAAAACACGACGTCCAGCACGACTCCCCTCTTTTCAAGCGCTTTAAGCGCGCGTTCCGCCTCATTGCGGTAGACCTCGGCCTGCCCCTCGAGCTTCGTTGCCTTCAGGTTGGCGCGGACCGTTTCGATGCTTTTTTGGTCCATGTCGATAAAAATCGCCTTTTCCATGCCCCTGCTCAGCGCTTCGATGGCCAGTCCCCCCGTTCCCGCAAACAAATCGAGGGCGACTCCCCCGTCAAAAAAAGGACCGATCATGCTGAAAATCGCTTCCTTCACCTTATCCGTCGTCGGACGCGTCCCCATGCCCGGAACCGCCTTCAGCGGTCTTCCTTTGGCGCTTCCTGATACTACTCTCATGTTGCTTCACCCATTTTCGTCAATCAGAATATTTGTCTAATGCTGCTCATTTCTGACGATATCGTACCATAATCACCCCAAATTTGAAAAACGAAGACCTCGGACAATTTTTTTTGGCAAGGGATGTATAAACCGGGGATTACGGGGAATGCTTTAACTATCGACATCAATGAATGTCGTAGACAACCGCGGAAAGCTTACGTTTCCCCATAAGCTCTTCGTCCGGTTTCTCCTCTCCCATGAAAGGGCGTCCCGAAAGGGGCGCCCGATTTTATTTGCTAAAAACCCTTATATATCAAGCGTTTCAGGAAAATCGTTTTGGGACAACCCACTGAATTGTCCACCTGTTGTCCACCAAATAATCCAAAAAGCACTTTACTATTCCTTAATATCACACTTTTATTGTGGTTAAATTTTCCTATCCTTGATAAACTGTTATTGATTTTACATAGGGAGGTCAAATTATGGGGATTTTCGACAAAATGAAAGCCGATCTTAAACAAGCAACTGCGGATGGAAAAGCCATTGGTGCTGGCAAGGCGGTCATGCTCGAATATATAGGCGGACATCCAAAAGTAAAGGCCGGGCGAGTCACATTTACCAAAGGGGACGAACCATATACTCTCTTGGTCTCAGGAAACAAGATCACTGTCACTAAAATGGAGTGGGATGAAAAAGGAAAGCGTAGTGCTGGCAAAGCAGCTGCTGGTGCAATTGTAGGCGGGGTCCTTACGGGCGGTATAGGTTTGCTTGCTGGCGCAGCGATCGGCGGGAGAAGGAAGGATAATTCCCTTGCTGTAATATCTTTTACCGACGGTCCATTTGAAGGTACTATTTACTGCCGCTGCGGTCAGAAGGAATATCAAAAACTTGCCGCTTTACTTTGATACGTAAAAAGCCCACCGACCAATTAGGTTAGTGGGCTTTTTTCTAAATATTCGCCTGAATGATATCATCAAATTTTATCCAATCCCAATCGTCGTCGTAACGCAATTTTATTTCCTTCGTCAATTTGTACACCATGGTGGCGATCATTTCCAGGTGCGCGAATTCTTCTGCACATTGTGGTTATCGTTTATAATTCTTACGAGTAACTTCCTTATTATATGTTAGTCCATATGAAATCAATTAAACGTAATTTGTTAGAAATTAATTGGGGCGAATTTTATTGTGGTTAAATTTTCCTATCCTTGATAAACTGTAATTGATTTTATATAGGGAGGTCAAACCATGGGGATTTTCGACAAAATGAAAGCTGATCTTAAACAAGCAACTGCGGATGGAAAAGCCATTGGTGCTGGCAAGGCGGTCATGCTCGAATATATAGGCGGACATCCAAAAGTAAAGGCCGGGCGAGTCACATTTACCAAAGGGGACGAACCATATACTCTCTTGGTCTCAGGAAACAAGATCACTGTCACTAAAATGGAGTGGGATGAAAAAGGAAAGCATAGTGCTGGCAAAGCAGCTGCTGGTGCAATTGTAGGCGGGGTTCTTACGGGCGGTATAGGTTTGCTTGCTGGCGCAGCGATCGGCGGGAGAAGGAAGGATAATTCCCTTGCTGTAATATCTTTTACCGACGGTCCATTTGAAGGTACTATTTACTGCCGCTGCGATCAGAAGGAATATCAAAAACTTGCCGCTTTACTTTGATACGTAAAAAGCCCACCGACCAATTAGGTTAGTGGGCTTTTTTCTAAATATTCGCCTGAATGATATCATCAAATTTTATCCAATCCCAATCGTCGTCGTAACGCAATTTTATTTCCTTTCGAAACATGTTGATCACGGTGACAAATCCGGTCGCCTGTTTATCCTCATATGGGTCATAAAGTTCCAGAGTCACCGGAACATGTCGGTTAAAAGAATCCTGTAGCGCCTGGCCGATCTGCTGCCATTCCTGCTCGTCGATCACCGGCTTAGGGCGCGGATCCTTGTGGATCATATATTGGTTGTACGCTTCCCGGTGTTCCGGCAAAATCATCCGAGACGACTCAAATAGCCCGTTTCCTTCCAGTTTTGATGCCATATAGCGACCTCCATTCAGGAACATTTGTTCTTATTATATACAAACATGCGTTCGATATTCAATAAAAAAATCCTAACTGCATTTCTGAGTACAAAAAAAATACCACTTTGGCTACTTATGCCTCGGTGGTATTTTGGGCGTCTGGGATATGTTCGAGCAAATCATTTGGCTGGACTCCAAAATAATTACACAGCCGATCCAGTACTTCTAAAGACACGTACTCTCCTTTTTCAAACTTCGCCAGCGTTGACGGCCCTATTCCGACCGCCCCACGTAAATCTGTCTTTTTCATATCTCTATCGATCAGCAGCTTAAACAACGGCTTATAAGTAAATGCCATACAATCACACCTTTCTGTATTCCATGTACATAATATAAGATAAAAAGTACATAAAAGCAAATATTTTGTTTGACATAATGTTTTCAATATAGTATATTAAGTACAGGAAGTGAAACATAATAACAAATGGAGGTAATCGAAAATGAAGAAGGTCATGGTAAGAGCTTGGGAAATCGCAAAGGCGGCAGTTGCTAAATTTGGAGGCAAAGCAAAGGAATACTTCTCCCAGGCTCTCACCATGGCGTGGAAGGAGGTGAAAGCAGTAAAGAAGAAGTTTGAACTTGAATTAAAGGCAGACACCAAGAAGACAAAGACATGGGTCGCTGAGATTACGGGTACTCATCCGGTTTACAAACTGGCCAGAAAATTCCTCAACAAGGATTGGGATAACGAGTACGGCGAGAAGGTTTTTCGCCTCAATGACGGGTTTTACGAATTTTTCAACGGCAAGCGCAAGCAGTTGTTTCAAGTCGTGGATGGTGAGTACGTAGAAGTGGATTTGGACAGAGTCCTAGTAGCAGTACAAGAAGAAAGCCGCTCGGTATAAGCGGCTCGGGCGGGAAAAACTTCTCACGGCCTTCCCGCCCTCCATTATAACAAAAATCGGAGGATGATGAGAATGTCTAAAGTAAATGTGTATGAAAATGAACTTGCACAAGGTCCCGTAATTGCCAGGGTGGAATACAACTCCCGTCTTGATTTTTGGAATGGAAGCGATTGGACGGATGGCGGTCTGGGGACGCACCTTGGTATCACGAAACTCCGCGATGGCCGCTACGTCCTGATCCATGGAACTCAATGGGAGGGGCAAAGTGATTGGGCGGAGGTCGTGTCGGATGAACGAGCATTACAGGCTATTTTGAGCACTGGCAACGATCATTTGCTCGATGATAAACGATTTAAGCCGCTCAGAGAGTTGGCCGAGAGACAACTGGTAAAAGAGTTAGAGCATTAATTACACAAGCGCATCGGAGGGGTCTCCATTTCCTTCGATGCGTAGATTTAAATTCAAAAAACTGATAGAGTAGGATTATATTAACTACGGAGGTACTACCGATGGGGAGATTATCGATAAGCCAAAGATTGCGTAAGGCAAGTAAACCCGAACTCAAGCAAAAGATCGCCGTAGATTGGTCGGCTGAATGGCAAACAGAATATGAAACTCATGTGAGAAATTTCGAAAAAGCAATCCGTGACAAGGACTTTGACCTTTTGGTGCGAACCCTTGGATGGTTAAAGGCTGATGGAAAAAAGAGATTTGACGCACTTCCACGCGTCCTGTCTGCTCTTGCAGAAGAACATAAAGTTGAATTAGAGGAAGATAACTAAGTATGAACGGACGGTATACGAAGGAATGCGCATATTGTGGGATTGAATTTAAGACTGATACCCAGCATCAACGATATTGCAGACCAACGCATAAGACATACGATTATCGTAGACGTCGGGTGCTCAACGCCGAAAAGCCAATTTGTCCGAAATGCGGAAAGCCCTGGAAGGAGCCAGACATTAAAAGGGGAACAAAGCCGAGTTATTGCGCAGATTGCCAGGAGTATTTTTCCGAAAATTATGAAAAAAAACGCCTGCGGAGTTAGACCCACGGGCGTTTTTTTGTAATCAATTTTAACCCAGCGCTTGTATAAAAAGCGACAGCGCGGCGGTGCTTCCGATCCGCGCAATTTAATAATAAATCATTTGGGACAATATGTAAATATACCAAAACAAAAAAAGAACCCTGCCAAGCAGGGTCTTCGCCTTATAATCCCAAGCGCTTGGGAATTACTCTTTTGTTCCGCCATTCCGCTTATTAAACGCCAGCTCAAACAGCCCCGTGGCCGATAGCCCGGCGATTCCACCGGCCCAAAGCCGGAGCACCAGCCCCAGGTCCGTAAACGGGAATGACGCCGCGCCAACAACCAGACCGACCACCAGCCCGATCACCGGCACGATGTTTTTCGGCACGTTGACCGTACTCTTGACCAGTTGGACCAAAGCCAGCACGAACACGGCCAGCACCGATGCAAACGTCAAAACGCTATCCAATACTTGATTTTCCATGATTAATATCCCCTCTCTTATTCTTCCGGAATCCCCGCGGCGCGCCGCAGGTAATTCGCCAGATTGTGGTAATGTGTTTTCCCAGCAGAGTCGCCGAACTGGTGAGCAGCAAACCATGCCGGCTGCAGCCAGCGAAAAATGATCTCCTGCGCGTTGCTCTTGGGCAGCTTGGTGAGCGGCTGGGCCGCTTTGCCCGGCTCCAGCGGAATCCCCGCGGCCACCCGAAGGTTATCGGCCAGGTTGTGGAAATGCGTCTTACCTACGGCATCCCCGGCCTCATGGGATGCATACCATGCCGGGGATACATAATTATCGATCAGCGATTGCGCGATGTTTGCAGGCAGCGGCTTAAAGTCCGGCGCGATGATCGGCGCCGCCATCTCGGCAGCCACGTCCATGATCAAATCTTTGAGCGTCTTTTTGCCAGCAAGCAGAGCCTGTTCGCAGTCCGCTTTCCGGGCTGGATCAAGCTGCTTGTGGCTGGCGATGTGCGTCGATGGGTTTTTGCCCCACTTGTCGCAGCAATACGCCAGGTACCAAACGAAGCGTTTGTAAGCCTCCCCGAAATTGATCTTGCCGCCGTAACAAAGCTCGATACCAAGGGCGGCATCGTTGGCGTCGTAGCCGAAACGTTCGTTGTCCGTCTTAACGTTGTAAAGCACGTGCCATGCTCTTTCCGCCGAATCGGGTCCGGTTCCCGTCGGAATGATCTCCAAAATCTTTGTGTCGTCAATGAACACTTGCGCGGACGCTGATCGGTCCGTTAGGTTATTGAAATACGTGTAATGGTTATCGGCCGACGCCCCCGGATTTCCCGTGTCATGGGCAACAAAAAAGGCCGGGCTGCCGGTTTTGAGCCGGAGTCCTGGCCGCGTGTTGTGCCGCACGTTGATGTAACGGCGCTCGATTTTGTATTTGGTTTTGTCCAAAATGCTCCACCTCCCTTTTATTTAAGTCCTCCGGAGAGGATAAACCCGGCGATTGCCAAAATAATAGCCCCGGCAAATGTTCGCCAGAGCCATTTCTGGTTATCTTCGATTTTGTCGAGCCTGTGGTGCGCCGATTTTGCCGAGGATAGCGCCTCTACCGCTGTCTCGTTGGCAGCTATCGCCCTATCCAATTTCTCGTCCATGTTATCCACTTTCGTTTCAACCCTTGTCATCCGCTGAAGCATTTCTGTCTGTACCCCATCCATCTCATTCACCACCTTCAAAAAGTAATGCCCCCGGATCGCTCCGAGGGCAAAATAAAAACGCCTATGCGGCGTTAATTTTTTAATATTTATTTTGATCCGCCGGAGCTGCTAGATCAGGCCGAAGCACATATGCGTAAGCGAGCACTTTTTCCCGATCATCTGACTGCATTGGATATGTTGATACTACCTGATCAATTGTACCTTCTCCATCGTTCACGCGTGTAATGCATGCATTCGCTACAACCCTCACTTGAAAGTCTTTAAGCATTAGTATTCACCCCCCTCACGAAAACATAATTTCTGCCATCGTCATTTCAAGATCCGAAACCCTGCTCTTAAGCTTTTCATTTTCAGCTTTTAATTCTTCATATCCCGGCTGACGGTTCATTTGATCGATTTCGTTTTTCAATTCAGCATCGAAAACAAAATCAGTCCCGTCCCAACGATAATACCTACCTAGAATATTGTCTGGTAGATATCTACCATCACCAAGCTCGATTTCGGTATATCCTTCGTATGGAAATTCGATTACGTCCTTAACAATGTCTCCTTGAAGCTTCAGGTACCACTTTTTCATAATTCAATCACCTCTTTATAACTAATTGAACAGCACAACAATTTTCTTTCTTTCGCCTGCAGCTCCGGTCTCTTTTGCATAACCTGCCAAGAATGCGTCACCGAGCATTGCTATTTTATCGTTTTTGTAAGCAACTTTTTCTAAGCCATATAATTCTAAATATCGACCTCCTGTTCCCGCACCTACGAACAGACTTCTATTATCCGGGGAAAAGGCAAGTGCCAATTTCGTACTTTTACTAATGTCTGGTAACATTCCAAGTAAGCTGAGTATCCCTTTGCTATGCTTATAGACCCAAACTTTATCGGAGTCTTGTGAAGTGATTGCATAGAAGTTACCATCCGCCGAAACTGCTGTGTAGATAGTATCATTTATTGTGATAGGCGGCTGTTTTACATTTATTTTCGTTATAATTCCATCATTCAACTGATAACTAAACAAAAAAACACCGTTATTATCTGCAACACCTATCAAATAGCCATCATTTGTGAATTTATATCTGGGATATGATCCCCCAGTAGGTTCAACTGGTAGATTCACAAAGGAATCTCCGTTAATTTTATATACTGTTAAGGTTTCCCCTACAGCATAATACCTACCATCTGGTGAAAGCGCCCCGCCAGTTCTAATATCGCTTGGTATAATGCTTGGATTTGGAAGTTTAGTCAGTGTATCGCCATTGCGTCTGTACGCCAGTACAAATGTATTCCCTGCTAATACAACAATATCGTTTGTAGCATCTACGCTATATATAAATGAACTTCCCGGTGGCATTACTGAAGGATCTGGAAGTTTTGTCAAAGAGTCCCCATTACGTTTGAACGCTCCGAAATTACTACTAGCATCTCTACCACCAGCAACATATAGATATAATCCATCGGGTGACCATGCCATGGACTCAATGTACTTTGGCCAAGATATGGTGAACGATAATAGGCTGTACTGTTCTGTCCCAGGTGTTCGTTTATACATTTTTATTGACGCCTTATGAAGGGCTATAGCTACGTAACTACTATCAGGAGAAACGGCTATGGCCGTCACGTTAGATGAAGGCTCTGGAATATTCAATTTATTCATTGCAGTCATAACGCGGACCGGGTCATACGCATTTATAGCTCCGCCATACATTACATCTACGAACTGCTGACCACTTATTGTAATATCGCCGGAGCTATCGGCTAAAAAATCCATTCCTACCTTTCTAAATGAATATGGCTTTCCTGCTTTCAATTCTGCTGGAGATCCATCCTGTTTTTTTAGTGGTGTTGCTTCCAAGCCATTAATTGATATCGTTGGATTTGCGCCAGAATCAACATGCGGCACGATTGTAATGCCGAATCCTTCACGTAGACTGGTTGGTGCTGGATCAAGTGTAACCTTATAGGCGGTAGGCGTGCCAGTAGTTGCAGCATATCCAGGTTGCCGCACGTAATCCGCTTTAATTAATGCATCCTTCTCATCGGCATATTTCGTAGCGTCATGTACGGCCTTTTCCGTCGCTGCTCGGTCCTCGCGATCCCCGTCAATTGCATTAGAAAGCTGTACGATTCCTTTTTGCGTCAGGGTAGCATCCGGCACCTTCACCCCGGCCACGGCTTCATCGACATATTGTTTGTCTGCTGCCTTGTTCCGCAGCTCCTCAATGGCTTTAAAAGTCCGGTTCAAAAGCCAGTTCCACCAGCCAGCAGGAGGCCTGTCCTCCACGTCCCAACCTGCTTGCTTTTTGGAGTCTGGCGGTTCGATGCCTTCAGCGTGCCACTCGGGCAGTTTCTCTGTAAATGCCATCGCGTGTTCCCTCCTATATTGGCAATGTGTAGTCATGACCCGGTACGTATACTTCGCCCAACGTGCCGCCCGTGCTCATATCAGGATCGGCCAGTCCGGTCGGTCCTGTCTCCAAAGCTCCATATTTTGAAGACAATTGAAAGGTTCCGGCCAGCTCGATTTGGGCAACCCGCACACCGGCAGCCACCGTCTTTTGTATGATCTGTCCAAACTGCATAGGCGACATGCCGACCTCATTCAGCCGCTTAATAGGCACCCGAATAAGGGAGATTGCGGCGGGCTCCGGGTCGACGGGGTCATTAAACTTGGGCTTGATACGGATATCGCTGTAATCGCAGTTCAGGGCCAGCGCCAGAACCCGGATAATGGTGTTAATGTCGGTTTGTGATAGGTTCCGGGCAATTTTGGATTTCAGCAGAACCCGGTAAATCTCGTCCGTGGCCGCGCCGCGCGGCTGGACGATGTTTTGCCCGATCATATCAAGGGTGGTCCCCTTGGCCTTATCGATGCTGCGCCATTCACGGACGGTTTCCAGCGTGTCCCCGACTTCTTTCAGCTGGCCGTATAGAATACCAATCAACTTTCCAATGTTCGAATCCGGGTCTTTATTGAAAACGTCCATGAACCGCCCGAGCATATCCTTCATGCTAAACATGACTGGACACCTCAATGTGGCCCGCTGTCGTTTGCGCAACCTGGTACGGAGCAATTTCAACGTTCTGGCTCTGCATGTTTTGAGAGCTGCTGCCGACCGTGAGAGCGACGTCTTCTACGCCATCCACTGAATATACGGCGCTGATCAGACGGGTAAATACAACCGGCGCGCCCATGGACAAGCCATTGTAATAACTGCCTGCGGCGTCTTCGCCGCCGATATACCGGATAATGGCGTTCCGGATCAAGTCGTCCCCGTCAGCTGGATATCGGTCGTTTTTATTGACCTCAACACGGACATAGATAGGTACCTCTTCGGCGCGGCTGAATTTAATCGTGTGCGGGTACCCGCCCAAATCTAATACCTCTTTGCTGATATCGCCATAGGTTTCGATGCCGCCGGACTGCTTAGCAAAGATCGTCTCGGCCACCTCCTGATCGTCCCCGCCCAAGACGTAAACTTGTATGGACTTCGGCGGCCGCCCGGCCGCGTCAACCTCCATTGTCTTATTATCGATTACGTCCGCCGCCCGAACCTTTTCCAATCGCAGCAGCGCCCCCCGAATAGCATCAAGAGATGCCGATCCACCCCCGGCTACAGACAATTCAAAGCGAGAACGAAACTCCGGGTCCGTCTCTTTCTCACGGCCTCCGGTGATCCGCTCGGGGTTGGTGACGGCTGTCACATCCGGATTAGGGTTGACGACAACGTTGACCAGTCCGGCGGCCACATTCCCGGATTGTCCCGGTTCAATAGCTTCAACCTTAACCAGCACCATCCCATCGGGCCCGATCGTAAAATCCTCCAATGTCTCGTATTGGATTCCGGATTCGGTACCTACACGAAAACCAGCCGCCTCCGAATGGCCCGGTGTGCCGGAAATTTTCACGACGCCCGAGGCGTATTGATCTAAAACACGAGTAATCCCGACATAAGGCCCGAGCCTGTCGAGGTTATTTCCGGTGGCCGTTGGGATGTACGCACTATTATATACGTCCTCAGCAACGGCCCAAATTTTGGCCAAAAACCAAGCGAAAATGCGCAGCATAATGCCGAGGAATGATCTTTCTGAAGTGTTTATCTGTTCTCCATAAACTTCCCTTGCTTTGTCCTCAGCCTCCGAAAAAAGATCGTCGAACCGTCTTCGTTGAAATCCTTTTTCAGTCAGCACCAATCTTCACCTCACTTTGAATCCCCTCTCCGTCCGCTTTGGTAGCGACAAAGGAGACTTCCATCGCCCGAGACTTTTCATCCGGGTTAAACACAATCTCGTTTACACTGGAAATGCGTTCTTCCTGAAGCAATCCCCGGTTAATTTCATCCCGCATCTGCTCTTCGCTCAAATGCTTCCCGAGAAACAGGCTGAAATCAATCCCCATTTCCGGATTCAGAAACCATTCCCCGGTATTTGTCCCCAAAGCAATGTCACAACATTGTGCCAGCTCCTCGTCGCCGTCGATCATCTCCAAATCGCCGCTGCTATTAAAGACAATATCCCCGTCAATCAACTTGAAAGATTGCATCCGAGCACCCCCAATACAACTGCGTCGTTAACATCATGTTGTCGGCCTGTGCTTGCTGCGGCCACCGATCCATTCAAAGCGTTTTTGATTTCCCGATCGGCACAGACTACAAAGACCACATCGCCTTGTTTTAAGAGCGGCTTGTATACTTGCGGCTCTCCTCCGTTGACGGATAATCGATGCGCAAGGACTTGGGCGCCCTGAATTATCGCCGGCATGTCGGAAGTTGTTCGGATCAATGGCTGAACGTCCGCCGCGCACTTCCCGGAATCAAAGTTAATGACTTTGCACAAAAAGCCCACATGCAAGTCGCTGAAAATCTTGGCTTTGAAGGATTCGAAAATCGTGGACATGCTGCCCGCAGGGTCGGTTCTCATAAAATCGCCTCCACTTCCGTAACGAAATCCCCCGTTCGGCTGAAGGTATGCGAGCCGCTGCGGACGTGCGTCCGGCCCGTAAACTGCGAATATTCTAGGTCAATGACCGATGCCGTAGTAACCCGGTGCTGTAGCTGCATTTTGATATTGAATCCTTTCGTTCCCCCGTCTTCGAATCGGCCCGGGGTACCGATCAGGCCCGTATCCTTGTTCAGCTTAAAGACTGCATCACCGCCACGCCTCAAATTCCGGATATAGAGCTTATTTTTGTTGATATAAACGGATGTCCCGCAATCCTTGCAAACCTTCGCAATGATTTCCGTTACCTTGCCTTTGGCCGTATATCCCTCCTGGTATCGGTAATCCTGGTTAAGCTCCATTTGAGCAATCGGGAGGCCGATGTACCCGGCCATTTGCTTGATGATTTGGCTCGCCAGTGTCCCTTTGGCATAAGCGATTTCCTTGACCTCGCGTTTGGATAGGTCTTCGCTGTCCAAAACGTTGATTACCGTGATCTTGTCTACGCCTTCCCATGTCGTGGATACCTTAGAAATATAGCCATGCAGCAGCAGGCCGACATCGCCTTTATAACCAGCGTTCAGCATCATCACCGCACCACGCTTAATGTTATTTATGGTTTTATCGGACAAGTTCCAGATTTTGATTTCAGATTCGTTGGGCAGCGGATCGTTATCAAACGGTACTTTGCCTTCGATGTTGTAATGTTCGCTCGAAAACTTCATATTGGCTGTCATAACCTCGACCACGCGGCCAAAATTATCCATCGTCATCACCTTCGATCACATACAAAAAGACGCTCTCATTGAGCGTCCGCCAATTTACTTCGCTTTCATTTTCCGATTCATCATATGGCACGATCGGCACTTTCGGGTATCGATTGTCCTGGTTGTCATAAAACAAGGGCTGCCCGTAGATCAACTTTTCTCCGGTCGCAAGTATCTCGCCGTTTTTTTCAAGATTGACGGTGAAGAAGTCAAATTCTTCGTTGTAATGAACTTCAAAGGTGAACATTTCATCGGCCAGCGAAATATCGAACCGGTACGGGATTAAATCTTTTTCGATTTCAATATATTCGTAATCCATTCATCCCCACCTAATCAGCCGCCCAAGGGCTGCCCTTCTTAAATTTCACTTTTTTGACTGGCTCCTTTTTAGTTGTTGATTTTTTCTTGGTGGTCGACTTCTTCTTTTTGTCTTTCGTCTTCGTGCTCTTGGTTTTCTTTTTTGATTTGGTTTGCTTGACACCGCTATTAACGATCTTGGCCGCCTGTGCCTTCACAGGGGCAGGTAACTTGCTTACATAAGAGGATTGAGCAACACGCACTTCGGTAAGTGTAAACGAAAAAGTAAAGCCATCAGCGGTCTGATATGTGCGCTCCGTGGAAAGACCGCTAATCAACCCGCTGAAGGCCATCCGTCCGATGTACTTTACAATTTTTCCGGTATCGGACGCATGGACAAGATAGGCATGAATTTCAGCAGCTTTGCTCCCCGTTACCATGCCATTTAAGGCCAGCGTGCGCGCTTTACGTTGCACATGGTCTGTCATGTCGATGTCTTTTTCCACCGGTTGACTCGTGATGTCCACATCAAAATTAGGCGATTCCTTTTCTACCCAAATGTATTTGCCATCAATTGTCGCCAACTAGATCACCTCCGGTTCAGGCAGACCCATACGGCGAATCGCCTCTTCGATGACTTGCTGTATGACTGTTCGTACCTCCTGAGACACATCAGACGCCACCGTAGCGCTCGAAGCGTCTGCCCGCAGATCGATATTTACCTTGATTTCCATAGACCCGGCAGCATGTCCTGTGGCCGCTCTCGCGGGGGCCAAGGTCGCTTTTGCGGGAGCTGTGCTTGCGGATGTCGTGATTTCATCGGCCAAGCCAGCGGATGCCGCCGATACGCGGTCCTGTGTGCCATCGATACCTTTCGCCAAACCTTCGCCGGTGTAAAAGCCCAGCTCCATCATGACTCTGGACGGCGAGTGGATCCCGAGGATGCCCTTTACTTTTTCCGTGATACTATTGCCGATCTCTTTCATTTTGTCGACGACGGCGTTCGCCATGGAGCTGATCCCGTTTACCATTCCCTCTATGATGTTCCGGCCAATGTCAAAGAGATTGATGCCTTTGAGGAATCCGATGATCCGATTCCAGATTTCTGTGATTTTATTCCAGATGCCCGTTACAGTATTGGAAATGCTGTTTTTGATACCATCCCATATCGCTTTCAGCCGATCCGATATATTTGTAAATATCGACATCGTGAACGCCTTGATCTGGTCCCAATACTTGATGACGAGGGCCACGACCCAAACGATCGGCCCGCCGAGCACAATCAGAATTGTCGGTCCCCAGGTTCGGAAAAAGTCAACGATGCTGTTAAAAATATTGACGACCCAAGCCTTAAAGGCATTCCACACGTTGACCAACCAGGTACTTACTGAGCCCCAATTTTTAAATATCAGGATAATTCCCGCGATTGCTGCACCGATAGCCACGGCCAAAGCGATAAATGGCAGCCATGGGGCCATAAGCGCCCAAGAAGCAACGACGGAAGCCCATAGCGATGCGATCCATGGCCACATCAACGTACCGACAAGTACAGCGAGGACAACAACCAGCGGAGCAAGTGCTGGACCGATCACATCAATGTTTTTGACGAAAAATTCAACCGCGTCGGTAACGATCGATATCCCTTTGGCAAGTCCATCTACCAAATCGCCCCCTACCTTTGTAAGTTCTGGCCCGGCCTTTTCAAGCCATTCCGAAAACCGAGTCAAGTAAGGGAGCAGCTTTTCGCCAATAGGAATCAGCAAATTCGTCTGGAGCTGCCTACCGATCCGGGCGGCGGCTTCCCCGGGCGTATTAAACTTGATCTGATTCAGCTCGCCCATCTTATCCTTGGTCATGTCGAACTGACTGCGAACGGTACCCATGGCAGTAATCGTTTTTACTTCAAGGTCTTCAAACTGCGATCCCATCAAGGCGACGCCGATCGTATTTCGGTCCACAGGATCCTCAATGTCGGCAATCATTTGCATGATTTGCTGGAATGCCTGCTTCGCCTGCGGCCCTCCTGCGGCAAATGTATGCATCATTTGATCCGCATTCAGGCCCAGCATCTGGAAGGCCTCCACCGTCGATTTACTGCCGTCCTTCGCCCTGATATTAAATTCCTTCACCGCGTCTCCAACCTTGTCCAGGTTAAATGCGCCGTTTTCTGAACCGACAGCCAAAGTATCAAACATCTCTTCAGCCGAAAAGCCCAAGGATTGAAACTGGTTTGCGTACTCGTTGACGGTATCCAGCATTTCGCCCGAAAAATCCAGTCCTTTCTCCTTGCCTTGTGCGATCAAATTAAAGGACTGGTCACTGGTGATGCCAAACTGCTTCATCAACGTGTTGGCCGTTTTGACCGATTCGGGGATCTCGAAGCCGAACGCATCTCGCATAAGGAGCGCGTTTTTCGTGGTGTTTTCTAGCTCCTTGCCCTGCTGCTTGGTGATCTGGCTGGTAGTTGCAATGGCACTCCCCAGGTCCTGCCACGACTCGCCGAAATTTTGATTGTATAATTCGGTGGCGATGGCTCTTGTAGCCTCCATCTGCTCATTGGTGGCTCCCGTTGCCATCTGGACCTGAGCCATGGATTTTTGAAAGTCTGCCGCCGCACCAATAGACGCAGCGCCAAATTGCCCCATGGCGATCCCTGCAGCTGCTCCGAGGGCAAACACCGTGTTTTGTAAGGAATCCACTTGATTTTGGGCTCTTCTCAGGGCGCTATCACCAATTTTGAAGCCCACGGCAAACATAAGATTCCCTATGACGCCACCGGCCATAGCTGCATCACCTCACCATAAAAAAAGAGCGCCACTCGGGCGCTCACTTCTTGTTTTTAGCCTTATTCATTTCGCGTTGCTGCTGCTTGATATGGATATCCAGGGCAGCGTTCGCCTCTGCGATATCGTCGTCATCCATTTGATTCAGATCGGAGTATGAGATATTCATTTCCGATAGCAGCAGCCGCCAATAACGCCAGTTATTCTTGGCCCTCTTCTGGGCCTCCTTCTTGCTGATCATCTTCTCCCTCCCGATCCTGGCCGGTAATGAAGGCATATGCGGCATTGATGACTTCAGAGTATTCAGAGTATTCCTCGAAGCTTTCAATTTTCAGTTTAGGTGCGACAATAACATGCTTCAGCACTTCCTCGGCAAGCCGCTCTTCGAGCACAACGCCGTGTTTATTTTTACAGGCATCGTTAATTTTAGATACCATCCGAACACCTGGATGCTGGAAAGTGTACTCCTTACCCGCTTTAGATTTGTAGTTTTTTTGTTTGAACATAATGATTCATCTCCCTATCATGATTTGTATTGGATTTTTAATTGACTTTGTGATCAAGCATTTGGATTTCGTATTCCCGATCCTCCGCTTCGTTCCCGTAAGTCCGTGTCGCTGGCTTTTTGATAAATGCCCGGGTGCATGTGATACTTTCTTTGGGTTCGCCATTGTAAATGACAGATACGGGGACCTCTTGGCCCGTTACGGCCAATTTATCCAAATAGGCGACCTGCGGACTCGTCGGGAGCAGCGTAATCGTCAACGTTGCCAGAGGATTGTTTACCTTGCTGGTAACAACATCTCCCTGGGCGCCAACTTTGGCCGTCTTGTTATCCTCGTCCTTCTCCCATTCGGCCAAGTCCTCGGAAAACCCCGTAATAAATACGCCGCCTACGGTTACAGTCAGGTCCATTGGATCGTATTGCATGGTTTTTCATCTCCTTACAGCTTAATTAAGCCTTTGATTTTGGTTTTATGGATGGCTCCGGCCAGTTCAAAGGTAAATGTCCCGCCGTTGTATTCACGTTTTTCGCGGTCCGCCGGATCCACCTGCGACCTCGATTTAAAATCGGTGCTATACAGCGGCAAGTTGTCGTCGTCGTGTGCAATCATGCCGTTCAAATCAGCACGATTAAGGACCGTTTTGACCTCGCTTTCAATTTGAGCAATGCCGTTGTTGTCATAGCTAACCTTATCGCTGCGGTTAAACAGTTTCTGCACCGCAAAGTTAATGGACTGCACCAAGTAATCCTGCGACTGGATAATGTCGATGTACTCGCCCGAGACGGTTTTCCCTTCACTCGTCACGTTGTCCCCGGCCTTGGTCACGTAGGTGTTGGCATTCATCGCATGGATTTGTTCCAACTCCGTCTTGCTCAGTTCCAGCGGTTTGATGCCGTTGAGCGTCTTAAATTTCCATGTCAGGCTGCCTGCTGGCGCCGATCCTGCCCGTCCGATCCATGCCGCCTCCGGATAGTTCGATGTATCCTCGTGATACATCATCACGGTGCGTTTGTAATTCTTTGCATGGATTTTCCCCAGGTCTTCCAAGCTGCTGGTGCTTGCAAAAAACAACCGTGAATCGTCCGCATCGACTGCATCAGCAATCGCTGTGATATTCGCAAGCGTGCTGCTGGTAGACACCGCATAGTACCAGTCTTTGTTGAAAATCGTCGGCAAAAAGTCCGTGATAACGTCACCCGTTTTATAAAGCATAACGGCGATTGATTCCGGAGAGTGGTCGCCTTGATTAAACAAAGCAAATGCGGCCTTGTATACCTCTGTATTTGTGGCATGGTCTTCCTTTACCGCTTCCAGATCGGAGTACACTTTATAATCCTGGCCGTTCGCGCTCGAACCGATGATCAGCGGTTTCCCCATGCCGATGATCGGCGTGGGGCGCTGAATGTCAATCACGACGGATACGTCATTGATATTGCTCAAAGCGTTCATTCCCTTCTGAGATTTACTTTTTCGATTGGTATAAGCTCCTGTTCGGTCGTATCCGTTGTCCGTAGCTCCACATCAAAGCCCATACGGCGTTCCCACTCAACCCCGATGGTGATGTCCCGGTTATCGACATTGCCAATAGAGGATACAATCACATCCAAATCTTTCAGGGCCTGCCGGCCGGTTGTTTTAAACCAATCCCGGGCCAACAATGCGTTGGTCGTGCTGGTTACATTGTCATCGGCATACGACAAAAAGGAGACGGTAAATTTCACCGTCTCCTGAAGGAGCTGCTTTCCGTTGTGTTGGGTCTTTAATATACTTTGACCTGGCACCCCGTCGGATATGCTGTACGTCAAAAATGCAGTCTTGGGCATGTCTCCGCCGCCGTTCATGTTGATCACCGGCAATTGCAGGGCTTCTTTCAACCCTTGGACCCACGTTTTCCGGATTTCATTGTACGGGATCATTGGAAACCACCTTTTTCAGTACATATTTCTTGATGTCGCTGTAGTCTCGTAATGCCGGATCGTCGACAATGTACTGGCTACCTTGATATTCAATCAAATCCCCGCCAGCATGCTCCGACAACGTATAAAGGGCTTTGTCCTCTGCGGTGTACTTTCCCCCTTCCGCCTGCGTAAGCTTGGCATCGAGCGGCTGAATATGCCCTTGCAGGGTGATCCGCTCCGGATCAGATGGGATTGGATCACCATATTCGTCATACCTTTTTGTCTCCCCGGGACGCACGAGGATATATGGGCGAAAATACTTTCGCATCATCCCCGCAAATTGGAATTGCCGCAAAATCGCTCACCCCTTCCGAACGACAATGAATTTAAGCGAGTCCCGCAGCTTCTTTTCCTGGGCAACGAGAATTTTGTTGCTCCCTTTACGTCGCGCATAGATCGGGTTGAGTGGCGGCTGCCTGATTTTATCGAAGTTTTGGATCATTTTTTGCAGCCCGGTTTGACCCACTTTTTCGAGCAAACCTCGGGCCGTTTCATTCTTCAGTACAATTTCGTTCACTCCGGCTTTGACCAACTTGGATATAGCGGCCTGGGCTTTCCGTTTCCCGCCTCCGATCGGAGACCGCGCCGGTATCCCGGCTTTAGCGGAACCAAATTCGTGGATAGCTGCGATCATGGCCGTTTCGGCATCGCCGGAAGCTCCGATATGCACTTCATATTTGGTCAGTTCTTCGAGCTTCTTCAGGATATCCGGCAAATAGGTAAGCTCTGTGACCTCGACATTTGCCCTTCTCGCCCTTCTTCTTGTCGCACGAGGCATATCATACCCACCGCCCTACAAATGGCGATATTAGAGCTTCCACAGCGCCAGGAAGCCGCCCATCTTCTCCTGCATCCGCATAAGTGATACTGATATCTCCTACCCGCTCCGAACGAATGCTAGGATCACGCAATCCTTGCTGGGCAAGGAGCAAGCAGGCAAGTTCTAACGGCTCCGGAAGGGTCCTTGGTTCCTCCTCTGTGGCATCGCCTGGAAGCACGTACCCCCCGATGTAGCTGACCTGGATATTGTGTTCCCCCTGGGGCCATCCTTCAGCACGGAACAAACGGCCGTCATCCAGTACCTCAAAATCCCAATCGCTTGGCAATTCGACGCTGTAGATCGGATAGTTACGCAAATTGAGATATTTTGAGTTTGAATGCCCGCTGACCCGTTCCGAGTACCGTTGCTTTTTGAAATGCCGCTTACAATAATTTTCGATAGTGGAGGATGCTGACGCAATTTGAAGTGTCAGCATGTCATCCCCCCAAACATCAGCTTGTGGACCAAGTATTCCTTTTAAACGGTCCAGTGTGGTCAGCATTACTTGCCGCCTCCCTGCGCAGCTTCAAGCGCAGCGACACGGGTAACCAGCTCGTTCCACTGCTCTTCCGTTGGAAATCCGGGGTCGCCTTTAGGACCGGTTGCCCCCTTCGCTCCGGGTTCACCCTTTTCCCCTTTCGGGCCTGCTTCACCAGCTGGCCCTGAAAGAGAGGAAATCCATTCTTCTTCCGTACCATCGAAGCCATGTTTCACAGCAATTTCATACGCTGATAATCCGGCTGGCCCTTCCGGTCCAGTTACGCCCTCACCGCTAAGAGGGAGCTCTTTCCCATCCTTTGTGATTTTTCCTTCCCCTTCCAAGGCAAGCTCCCCTTGGATCACCCAGCGTTGGCCACCGGGTTCCTTGTAGTTTTTTGTCAAGTACATGCTATCCCTCCAATCCTGGGGCAACGCCCCACGCTCTTAGGCAATGGTGATCTGTCCGTAAACGACCGCATCCAAATCAAATGCCCGCACGTCCTCGCGCTGAATGGCGCGGACATCCGTCGAGTTCCGGGCAAACGACTTACCGCCGACATTCGTCGAAGCGATGGAATACTGCTGACGATCAAACAAGACGACGGCTTCTTTCAGGTCGCCGATAATCATCGGGGCAAGTTTGGTAGTTGTCCCTGTGGTCGGCAACCAACGATTGGCCAGAACCACGATCGGTTTGCCTTTATACATCTTTTGGGTCGGATTCTGTGGGTTTGGCTGGAGCAGGTCGCGGCCGTCGCTATCCTTCTGCGTGTCGAGCCAGTGGAAACCATCCTGATTCGTCAAAATGATCGCGCCCAGGCTGATACTTGGGTCCAGGTCCACATTCAAAATCCGTTTGATATCGTCGAGACCGTTCAGTTGCACCTTGGTTTTCGTATCCAGCAATGCCAGGATCAATTTATTCCGCGTTACGACGGATTTTTTGGCAATCCATTTGGAAATGTAGGCCATCAAGTTCTGATCCGTGTCGTTCAGCAAGCTGTTACTGATCGGCATAATGCCTCCCCGGTCCTTGATGTCAAACTTCACCGGCGAAAACTTTGGATTATCCATATCATCGAGGTCGGTCAGTTCCGTGATCTCGACAAATGGCGTAATATCCGCGTTCTTCTCAATCACGCGGGAGCCGCTACGTGTGGAGACAGGCTCAACCGTGACATACGATTCAAGCGAAATATATTGCCGCTTGAGTTCGTGAATCATAGTGTTGATATCTTGCGGGACGATCAAGCCGCCGTCTTCGTCAACGCCTTCTTGCATGCCACGTGTTTCTTCAATGGTTCTTTCCTCGATCAATGTACGTTCTTCCGCATTCAGCTGTTTATTGCGAAGTGTTTTCAAGAAGGCGCTGCGGTATTGTGCATCCTTGTCAGCAGGATCATCCGCCCGTTTTTCTGGCTCACTCACCGGCGTAGTGACTCCCGGCGTGTCCGTGTCCCGGATTTCAGCAAGCAGGTCAATTTGGCTTCGAAGCTCCTTGGCAGTATCCTTCGCTGCTCTCGCCTCGTCAAGTTTCCCTTCAGCAGCAAGACTCCGGGCCTCCTCCAATTTTGCCGCCAGTCTTTGGCGCAGTTCACGTTCTTTTTCGTCCATCTTGAACCTCCATAAATGATATTTTGGGAAATAAAAAAGACCAGTCAGCCGATAGCCAACAAGTCAAGTTCAAGTAACAGTCTTTCTTTTTCCATTTTCCTTTGTTCTTTCGTTTGGATTCCCAAACCTTCAAGGTTTCGCTGGCTGGCTTCGCTATCAGGGTAGGCTGGAAACGGGGTTGGAGAGACCTCAAATAAATCCACTTCCAACAAGGTACGCTCGTATACGTCTTCATCCTTCAAATACTGCCAGGCGTCTTTGCGTACTCTGAATCCAAAGCTCATACCGTCTACGTCGCCACGCTGTACCGATTCATAAGCATCTTTTCCCCATGTGTTATTCGGCAAGTCAACTTCAAATCGGAGACCAGTATTGTCTTCATACAGGCGAAGGGTACCGTTTTTAGTCGATCCCAAGACAAAATCGGAACGGTGATTCCATAAGGCCTTAATCGTGTTCTCCTGCAGGCTGCGCAGGAAAGCGCCTTTGGCCACTCGCTCATAGAATTCACCCCAAATCAAATGACTCCGTTGGTTGAACTTCACGACATATCCGGCAAGCCCCAGGGAATCGCTCTCCTCCTCCCCACTCCTTACTTCAATGGTATCGGCATGCAGATAACGGATTTCTTTCTCCAAGTTATTCACCCCCTTTCTCAGATTTCAGGCCCGCTTTTAGTGCTTGATACTGGTCCATTTTCTCCAGGCTGACATAGTTCAAGCTGACAAAGTGCCGGTCTCCCATTTCCCCGATATTGTCGCGTTCCTCCAGTTCGCGCACCTCGTTAATCGAATACACGCCCATCGCAATCATTTCTTTGTAATAGGCCGCCCGGCTGGTACTATCGCCTCGGAGCTCGCCGGCGACATTGAATTTCGTGTAAAATCTCCGTCGCTCCAGCTCTGTGAACAGCTTGTAGTCACATTCCTGTTCCCAATTCGTCATGATCGGCTGCAGCGTGCTTTTCACGTATTCAAGGGATTGGTTTTCCATATTTGAGAACTTAACATCCGTCAGTCCAAGCTTATAGCCGGGAACCTTGTAAATCTTGGCGACTTCCGCGATGCCGAATTTACTTGTTTCAATGAACTGCGCATCATTAAGCGGCATTCCCAAATTCTGATACTCCATTCCAGCATCCAAAATTGCGATCCTATGCGCGTTGTTCAGACCTGAGTTCGCCTTTTGCCATTCATCACGGGCCTTCTCTCTCGCAGGCTTGTCCAAGGTCGCTCCGGCGGGCAATTTGAGTATGCCGCGGGTTGCAGTACCATTCGAATAAAATGAGCCCAGGAATTTCCGCTGCGCCTGCTGAACACCGAGCTCTTCGCGGATAACTGCAATTGGCGTTATCCCTTTCAGGCCGCTTTTGCTTATGGCCTTAAAATGCAATATGTCCGTGTGTTTGATCTTCCGCAGCTCGCCGCTCGGTAATGTCGTCACGTACCATACTTCCCCCGTGACGTTATCCACGTGGACATCCGTCTTAGATGGGTCGAGCGGCCACAGTGCTTTCGGTCTGCCGTTGTTCGGCCCGCTGGTTTCCCATTCAATGTTTGCGTATCCATTGCCCCAAACCGTGACATGTACCTGCATAAGCTCCTTGAACGTATAGGCGCTCATATAAGGATTCGACCGCACCCCAAGTAAACGAGTGACGGGATGGGAGTCGTCTTTCTCAATGCCATTCCCCCGCCGTTTGAAGACCTGCAGCGGAAGTTTGCCGATGTCGCCGCCTAATATGGAAGCACATGTATAGACGTTACTGTTCAGAAGCGCCTTATCATTCGTGATCCGCTCCCCGCTTGAGGTATTCGAGACCCCGAAAAGATCCAGCAGCCATTGCTTTGGATTTAACAGCGAATCACCGTCAGACCGGCGTTCCAGCCAGCGGCGGAAGACACTCTTTCTCATAGGTTTATCACCCCCTTCCGTTAGAATGAGAAGTCATCGTCCATAATATGGGCGTTCAAATCAATGCGGCCGTCGCCAACCATAGCCCGGACAAGCGCGTTAATGACTGCGGCGATCAGGTCGATACGTTGGCTATCGTCTTTGTGTTTTTTGCTCAGTTTGATGTTCCCATTATTGTCGATGATCTCAACTGCATTTGATAGGCACCATGTCAGAAGTGGGCTTCCATCATGGACGACAAGACCTTTCAGCACCAATTCACGGAAAAACTTTGTCGGCTCGGATAGCGTCTGCACGCCTTGACGGATCTCCACTCGCTCATATCCTTGCTGTTCCAGCTGCTGTGTGAAATGAGTGGCATTATAGGGGTCGTAGCAAATTTCCTGTACGAACCATTGATGATCCTGCTCCATTTTCTCCATGTAGGATTGGATAAAGCTGTAATCCACGACTTCGCCAGGGGTAAGCGTACACCATCCCTCTTTTGCCCAATGACGATAGGGTACGCGGTCGCTGTGTTCGTGTTGTTTCGCGCGCTCAGAAGGCATGAATCCATGGGCAGTCACAGCAAAGCGGCCTTCCGGCAGCCGGAACACGTAACCAACGGCCGTTAAATCCGTGGTTTTTGACAAGTCCAAACCACTCCACGTTTGATAACCCTTAACCAATTCAAAAAAGTCCTCTCGCGGCATGGCAAGGGACTTCCATTTGTTCATATGGTTAGTGGACATGTACTTGTTCTCACTGTCTTTTTGCCATTGATTCACCCGTTTGGTCAACCATTCGCGGATTTTTTCGGGATTACCGGCCCCAAACGCTTCGTCATGCTCCACTTGAATCTGGCGGCGCAACTCCTGAGCATATGCGTTATCTTCCTGAAGAACCGGATTAGCTTTCACCCACGTCTGATGGTCATGCGGATCGTCGTCCGGATCCAGTTCCCGAATCATCGCGAAATAGCTTTCCTGCATCGGCACTTCGCCGCGCAGCATCTTGCATAAGTAATCGTATTCCTTTTTACACGGGCTGTTTTCAGCATCCTTTCCGGCGGTACTGATAATCTGCATCAGCGACTGCAGCCGTTTACCAAATCCAGAATAGGACACATCTAGAATTTCGGACGTCGGGTGTGCGTGGTATTCGTCGATTACAACGAGACACGGCGCGCCGGAGTCTTTATTTTTGGTGTCCTTACTTAGTGGTTTGAGCGACCCACCGCGTTTTGCGTGCTCGATATAGCCCCTGAGAATGCGCAAGCGCTTCGAAATATCCGGACTATTTATACCCATTTCACGGGCGTCGCCCCAAACACGTTTGGCCTGACCTTTATCGACAGCCGCACAATCCACCTCCGGACTGTGTTCATACTTCCGAAGCTCAGGCTGACCTGGCGGATAGATGCAATCCGCGCACATGCCGTACAGGGCCAGCCCGCTCATCTCAGTTGACTTTACATTTCCACGGGCTCGCAAATGGAAGGCTTTACGGAAGCGACGTTGCCCCGTCTCCATATGGACCCATCCATAAACGCAACCCATGTCAAATTTTTGAAAGGGTAATAATTCGATGAGTTGCCCGCTAAACACGCCGCGCACATGACGGCAACAGCGTTCGAACCATTCGAAGACCCGGTCGGCCCGGCTTTCGTCAAATACATAAGGGAAATCAGGCGTTGCTTGACGTTGCAGGTCATCCAGGTGTCGTTGACAAGCTAGGCGCTCCATCTCACAGCTCGGCCGAATTCTCATAACAATTTCGGCAGCGTATCGGTGTGTCGGATGGAGGTCGTCCCAATTAATCGAAGAGGTCTGCATTCGGATCAGTTTCCCCGTCGGCTTGTCGCTTCGCAAGGCGCGCCCGCGACTCGGCATTTAAACCAAGCTTGTTAGAATAGGCTAGGGCGATGTTCGCGTATCGTTGCGACATCTGCACGTAAGCGTTAGGAACCTGCACGCCGGATTTATTGGTTTCCGTATATCCAAATTCATCAATAAGCCTGCTCGCCTCCTGGACCTTCGAAACGGCGTCGCAATAAATGCCCAGGACATCTTCGTCAACCTTGTCCAGTACCCCAAACTCTTCCATATCCTTGACCGTCTTCCGCCAGATTTTACGAGCAGAATCATCCAGCCAATCAGGAATACGAAGCTTAAGCTTCTTCTTTCTCTCAAATTTTTTAGCAGCTTCCTCTCGGGCCGCCACTTCTTTTTTGGTCCAGTTCTTCCCGCCGCCTTTTTTTCCGACCCTCATATGATCGAAGTTGATCACTGGATTCGCCACATTTTAGACCTCCTTTTCCCCGATTTCATCACGGGGACTTTTTTTCGCATTTGAGGGGGCCGCGGTCTACAGTGACTCGCTTTTATTTTTCTGACCCCTGGGGGGCCTCCTGCAGCCCAAGTTCCTTCTCGATTGAATTGCATAATACCTCGACTCTTTCAAAGATAGCTGCTTTCTCATAAGCGTTTAAGCAATCGCAAGTCGCAAGCTTAATCAGCTGGTCGAGGTAGCTAATCTTCATAGACACATTCCAATCGAAATCATCCATTTCCAAAACCTCCATCTTCTCTAGCCGTCTTGGCATCGTGGCATGGTTTGCATAAAGCCTGCCAGTTACTGCGATCCCAGAATAATTTTTGATCGCCTTTATGTGGTACGACGTGGTCCACTACTGACGATGCAGTCACCCGATCGTTCCTGTAGCACGCCACACATAACGGGTTCTCCAACAGGAAAGCTGCACGCTCACGCCTCCATAATCGCCCATACCCGCGCTTTGCGGACGACCCTCGGTTACGGTCATACCCTCTTGCTAGAGGCGCATGAACAGAGCAATAACCTTCCCTCGTGAGCTCTCTGCATCCAGGCTTCTTGCACGGTTTATTCGGACGCAAACTCACCCGATACCTCCCCTTTCAGTTGTCCAATTTATGTCAGAATGAATTACTCATATTACAGGTTTTGTTAAACTCAGGACATGCTTGAGAACCCAGGCGTGACATGGGCTTGTTTTGCTTTCAGAAACTGAATTTCACGTATGCCAGATATGTGGAACTGGCTATTTTCTGCGGTGTCTTTTTAGAGCCATATCCATCGTATCCTGAGCCATGCCAATATAACGAAGAGTTTCCTGTTGTGATGAATGGTTAAAGTAATTCATCAGCAAGGCAATGTCCTTATTCGTTGTTTTGTTGTAGAAGATGTACCCGAACGTTTTTCGAAGTGAGTGGCAGCCGAGCTCCGAGATCCCAAACTCATCACCTATTGCACGGATGATCTTGTAGGCCATCTCGCGAGTGATTGGCCTATTTAACCCTTCTCTGCTTTTAATCAGGAATTCGTTCGGAGGCTTCCCCTCGATATACGGAGCAAGCTTCTCTTTCAGTTCCGAAGTGATCAATATTCGCTTTTGCTTGCTCGTCTTCTTCTCGCGTATGGAAATATGTGAGCCGGTTACGTCTCTGACCCGAAGTCTCAAAATGTCGCTGATTCGTAATCCTGTATCTATACCAATTAGGAACATGATGTAGTTTCGGTAATTCGTACCTTCCAGGTAATCCATAATATCCTGCAGGAGTTCCGGATCACGAATGGGCTGCACAAGATTCATTTCTGCTTATCACCCACTTTAGGCATGGAGCCTTTAGCGCACATATTGCTTGGTTTGGAGCAATACTGAGCAGATGCTTCCCATTTGCCCCAAACGCACCCCCGACACTTCAGCGGCTGCCTAACCATTGGTTTCTTTTGTTTCACAACGTACTCAGCACCTCCACCTTCAAAAAAATACCGCCCATAAAGGACGGTTGTGACAGAAATCATATGAAATAAGGCCTTGTAGGAATCGAACCTACGTTACCGGAAGGCCATGAGAATGCCCGTATTTATATGCCGCCCGGGCGGAGCGACTTCGGGGCATCTAACCCCTCCTCACGCCGCACCCTTGACGATTAACGTCTAAGGTCATGTGACCCACAGCACGGCCGAGCATCTACAGCGATAAGGGGCAGTAGACTTTTCCCAGGCAAGATTTTCCTTGCCTGAGTCCACTGTATCCCCTAACCGCCGTCAGCTCGCCGTCAAGATTCCTTCGACTTTCCCTCAGTTTTTTTTAGATGATCCCCCACAATTTTAGGCTATCGGCAATAGCTGCGATCCCCTTATCAATGTAACGATCGACCGTGCTATTGCTCATGCAGCCACTGTAAAACATAACGGTATCCGTGTATCTTCTGAGTTTAAAAAATCTGTGCTCAATGACCCTTTTTATTTGGTCGTCTTGGATCAAGTTTAAAGCTAGTTCAATGATTTCGACTTCATCTTTTTTAGCCTGGTAAACCTTTTGCATTTGCTCCGGCAGATTGGATTTTCGGGAAAATGCTAGTACCATTTGCTTGTCTTTCACGTAGTTTTCGAGTAATTTCCGAGTTTTCAGCTTGTCTGTTTCGGTTACGGACGGCCAGAGTTCCCCTTGCTCTCCCGTCATTACTGCTTGCAACAACATTCCCCTCATCCCCTCATTATTTGGTATAATAATGAAGGAACATGTGTTTGAATCCACCGAGAGACGGCCAAATCACTGCGGTGGATTCATTTTTATGTTACGTCATTCCTCCTGGTAAAAACCTTTGTCCTTATCCCAGCAATTTGCACTTGTATAGTTCAAGGCCAACGTCGATAAATCAATATCCATTTCACCATCGCCCGTCGCGTGTGCAATCTCCTCGTCAGTAAAACCTGCAGCCAGTAAAACCTGCAAATTTTCATCCGTTCGCGCTGCAAGCACATATTCCAGTTCGCCTAATCCGGCGGACCACTCTATGACTTCTAATGAGTTGATCGCTTTTATTTTCGCTGTATCCTTCATTTGTATATTCCCTCCTGGTATGGATAGGCTAAGCCTTAATCAATAACTACTTCTGGCCCATCAAGCATCCAATATTTTGTTACATGATCGCTGCAAAAAGCTTCGTCTAAAACGGCTTGTATCCGGTCATAATGCTCTTGTTTCAAGCAGTCATACGCCCGTTCATCCCAATCTTCATACATGTCTTGGTATTGATCTTCAATAAACGACTTGACCATCTGCTTAGCACTCGGTTTCCATTCTTGAGGCACCGCAACATACCATGTAAGTTCTACAAGGTCTTCGCCATCTTCAATCATTTGGCGCAGCTCGCTAGGCGTTACTGTAAAGTGAGCATCCTCAAAACTGAGTAGGGTATCATGTGGCAATTCAGATAATTTAACTTTAGACATTTTCAATCGCTCCTTTGTGGACAGAGGCAGGGTTATGCCTCTTTCCGTTAATTCTCTTTGATATAAGGCCTATATCCAAAAACCCAGGCAAACCCTCGTCCTTTTCGTCCGGGATCCTCAATGATGTAAGCGAGCCCTTTTCTGACAAACCCATCCGGCTTGACTCGGATTTGTCCGTATCTCGTTCTGACCGTCTGGTGTTGTGCTATTTCGGCAGCCGGACATACAACAAGATTTAGGCGCTCGATCCGGCAACCGGATCGGATTAAGGGATCGAGCGCATTTTCGATCATCTGCACGGCCTTGGGGTTCATTTAACCTTTTCTCCCATGCGATTGAGCAAGCCGGCTGCAGCGTTGCGATACTTTTCATACTCCTCCGGCACATTGGTTTTGATTTCATGAAGGACAGATAGGAGATTGCTGAAATTATTCGTGACCGCCTCGAAGTACACCGCGAACTTTGCCAGAGCCTTATTATCACTTCGTTTTACTTTCTCTCGCAGCTGCTCCAGTTCTTTTTCAACTGCCTCCGGAACCTTCTCGATGATTTCCTTGGCAGGAATGTCGATCGGTTTCGCCTTCAGCTGCTTTTCAAGCTCCTTGATTTTCTTGTTTGAGTCTACAAGTGAAGCCTGGGCCTTGTTCAGCTCTTCCTGCAACTTGGCGGCTTGTTCATCATTGCCGGATGCCGTTGCTGCCTCGATTTCTGCTTTATATCGTTCGGCCAGCTCGTAATTCATTGCGTTCTGCTGCTGCATTTCGGACAAGCTTCGTTCAAGCTTCTCACGTTCAAGGCGCTCGTACTCCGCTTGCTCATTCGCCTTTTGTAACTGCTTTTCCAAAGCCTTCTTTTCCTTGATGACTTCTTTCAGCTCTCTTGTCGATAACTCCGTGACATTGTTTTCTTGTACAAACTGTTCTCGTTCTTCCGCTGGAATGGACAGCAGCTGCACCGCTTGGGTGTATGACAAATTTGCAAGCGCTTGGGAATTCGCGTACTCTTCGGATACTTTCATGAAGTTGATCGCCGTAGACTGACTATAATTCACGTTGTTTTTGAGCCACGTTCCCCATTCCCCATGCGGTACCAGTTCTTTGGCTTCTTTCAGCCTCGTGCCAATATCGATAGCAGACTGCAATACATATTGTCTCGCTTGTTGGTCGATCGAACGAATCTCTGCGGCAATAACATCGGCTGTGCGCTGGATGGTCATTTGTGTGGTCATACGGCAATTCCTACCTTTATTTTATTTTTCTTGGGTTTTATCTTCTGAGCGATAAATCGTTTTACCAGCAATTCTATTTCTGGTGTCATATCACAATTGTCATATCCTCGACATTGGACGACATATTCCCCTCGTACCTCCATTGTGTAAAAAGGCACTTCTGGATTGCTTTTCTTTCGAACAAAAAAAATGTTTGTTCTTCCTTCTGCGTATGAGTTGGAATATCCGCCAACGCAATGTAACAGGTGTTTTCCTTCTTCAAACAATTCGATCGATGACCGGGCTGGTCTTATCAGATAACCATTCCATTCAAAACTGAACTTTTCAAGGTCAGGCAGACGCCGGGTTATCTTCTCGTTTAGTTGCTTATCATTCTTCATTTTGATCCGACGTGTAAGCTTTAGGTGTGCCTCGTGCAAATCGTTAGGAAATAAGTTGTGCTCTTCTTTCAGATTAATTCCGAGTTCCTCACATTGTTTTCTATAATCACGCCAATCCGTAAGGATTGTAGTCGATTTTGTGTAATGCCCTTTTCGTAGCTGTTTAAGAAAATACTTGATTATTTTCTTCTCCGGTGCCCATGTCAAAGCAATCTTGTAATAATCCTCATACATTGAATATCTAAGATCGGCAAAGATAAAGGCTTCAGTAATGCTTATTGGAAGACCCTTCTTTCTTGCAAGCTGGTAATAACGCAAATGGTGTGGTTCGAAAGGAAGGCCTGAAGCTCGTGCCTCTTTGATATCTTGCTTAGTGATACGGAGAACCTTGGTCAGTGTCTTGCCATTCCAGTTAATAGCACCATGCGTTGGAGAGTTATAAAGCTTCGCCCATATCATCCCTTGCATTCCGGCTTTAGTTAGATACTCCACACATGGATATCGGGCTGCCAGGTCAAAAAAACAAACCATATCCGAAACGTACTTCTTGTTTTCGTATTCCACGTACTGTTCCCACGTTGAATATTCGAAAGGCGTTCCTTTAACAGCACGGCGTATATTTGAATCCGATCTGAACTTTTCCCAACGACTGAAACCGCTGAAATAGCGATCAAAAGCTGATGAAACGCTTTTGTTTGGAACTTTGCTCCAAGTGTTGAAATAGTAGCTCCGGCCTGGTTCAAAAAGATATAGGTGGCTGCAATTATATTGCGTCTCCACTTCCTTGAAGTCGCCGCTATAGTCGCGAATCACATGAATGATTCTCGCAGTAATAGCCTTGGGATTGACTTTTGACTTTTCATACCAAACCAGAACAGCCTTATCCACCATATATTTGCGGCTCACTCCGGCCGCACGTACTTGGCAAGAAGAATTGCAATGCGGACATTTCACAGGTTCTAACTGTTTGTGCTTCAAACGATTTACAGTACGGTGTTGCTTATTGCAGTAGGTGCAGTATGCGAATTGAACACCAGCCACCGTTTTTACAAACAGGTACCGGCTCGATTTAAGAACCGTTTCATTGACATATCTAACAAGAGATTTGCTAATTTGGGTCGGGAAGTGTGCCGAGAACTCCTGCCAATCCATTTCTTTCACCTCACAGAAGATCTTCTAGTTTTACGTCAAAATTTGGCTTTTCCGGCTCCGGAGAATGCTGCTCCGGCTTGAACGGAGCCGGTTCGCCCTGCATCCCAAAATATTTTAAAACAATCGCAAAACCTTCCGTATCCGTGAGCATGGCCATGCCGTTATGCTGTTTTTTTCTGGCCTCATTCTTCATAGCTTCCAAACTCTTCGCAATCGTTTTATCCGCGTCAAGAACCTTTTCAGCGCTATCCGGGTTAGCTTCGATATGTTTGATCAGAAACTCACCGATCACCTGGATGTATGGATTGGTCTTGTTTTTCTCGATTTCGGCTCGTAGCTTATTAATTGCTTCCTGCATCCGTATCCCCCCTCATAATTTCATGTTTGTACAGATGATCCTTTAGCAGATCGTACGATACAGTCCGATCATAGAGCGGAATGAAGCGATGTTTATTATCATCCGTGCCCGAGCCCGCAGCGGCGGCGTACCGGAATGCAGATGGATACTCTCGGCCGCTTTCAAGGATCGGAACGCCCAACTCTTTACAGCGCGTCTTAGTCAGCAGCACCGCGAAAGGATACGGTTTGGCTGTCCAGCGGTCTGAACGCGGGATATAATATGGCAACCCTGACTCCAACACTTCAGTTTTCGTATACCATCCCTTTTTATTGGGCATGCAATGATTCCTCCTTCATCCAATTTCCAAGACGTTGACCAAACTCCTGAATGCCGCCATCGATCTCTTCCGGATCCAAACCACGAAATTCAGACTCGAGCTCCTCGCGAGTAGGAATATGTCCAGTAGCCAACGTTCGAGATTTTAGATATTCGAAAACGGTCCATCTATTCATCAAGAAAACCTCCGTTCTCGGTCAACTCGTTTTTTCAAAATTTCTTACACCGTCGCCACGGCGGAAGCCTAATATCTTGGCCTCCTGTGCATCCACCTTAGTCATGTCAATTTCCTCGATAAACCGTGCCCAAAACGGAACGTAGCGAAATTGACTTTTTTCAGCAGCGTTATAAACATAAGCTGCGGGGCTTTCCCTGTATTGCACCGGGCATCCGACCTGTTTGCAGCGTGTGTATGGCAGCAGAATATCCGCAATCGGAGCTGGCCTTGTCCATCTTCCATCCCACACCCATTCACCATTGATTTCGACTTGAAAGGGTATCAAGCAAGGCTTTCCGCTATCTTGTGCTTGAACCTTGTTAAGCCAGAGCTTACGCATGACTTCTCCCACCCTTGTTGGTGCTCATTTCCTTAGCCATACGCATCATCTCTTCGAATTCGGCATCAGATATCTCAGGCTCCGATGACGGGGCTGCCATTGAAATTTGTGGCTTTTTACTTGTTCCAATTGGTACGACTTTTGATGAATTCGTTTTTTTCTTCATTGCCAGTACAAGCCTTGGAAACTGCTTGCGAAATTTCTCAGCGCTCAAAACATTGCTTTTCCAAAAGTCATCGTTTACAACCCAATCCATAACCGATCGGATTAAATCCTTATCTGACTGCTTGTCCAGCTCTACCAGTTTTCTAAAGTCATCAGCCCAGGTTTGAAGGTTCGTCTTCCCGGTTAAATGCTGCAGCCCCTCTCTGGCCGCCATTTCGTCAATTTTGTTTTTAAAATACACGGCCATTTTGTAATAGGTGTTTTCTGGACCATACTTATCCTTGTTATCCTTTTGAGGAGGATGATTGTCCTGAACTGCTGAAGGCGGTTCGGGACTCATCTTTTTATTTTCTTTTTTATTTCCTTTACTTTCCTTTCCTTTACTTTCCTTTCCTTGCATTGCATTTGCATTGCTTTGGTCATGCATTTGCATAGGCTGTGCATTTTCGCTGGCTTTGCCAGACTCCGACTTTTCCTTATCCCATCTAGCTTTTGCAGCTGCTGACCTCTTAGCCCTTACTTCTTCCCTTTGGGCCATCCGGCGAATTAGCGAATTACTCCAGAAGAACTTTCCATCGGATTCAAACAGGTGAAATTCGTTAATACAATCTGCAACAAATTCTTCAATTTTTGAGCAATCCGCCTGCAACTGTAATGCAAATGCATTAAATGCGTATTTGGATTGCATGTCCAATTTATATCCATCCGAATCCCGCATCATTTCAATGATCATCCAATACCATCCATAACCTTCTGCCCCATATACACCGCGCATTGCAGATATCTTGGGATCATGGCGGGCATTAGAGTCGTGCGAAAAATAATAAGCTTCCTTCATCTTGCCAGCTCACCACCTTTTTTTGCCCCGTTTGTGGTATAATGAAAAAAAATATTGAGTAAAATTGTTGATCACGCTGGCAGGCGTGGTCTCTTTTTTTTGGGAGTGAGCTCGAAAGATTCAATAACTTCGGCCGGATCGCATTTCAACAATTGAGCTCTCAGCGCCTTGATTTCATTAATAATTGCCGTGGTAGCTGGGTCGCCGTCAATCAACATGGAATACAAACGACAAAGCCTCTTACGCAAGCTGCGGCGCATAATATCACGCTGTGCGAACACATCTTTCTTCATGTGTGTTCAGACCTCCCCGAATCGCATTTGCATGGCCTGAAACGCCAAGCGTTTGTTATTTGAATCAAGAAAGTCCATGTCCGATAAATTTACTTTATGCCGTTCGTTGAACAAGTGCAGGGCAAGCTGAAGCATGAACTTCTCGGAATGACTCCATGGCTGCGCCTGGCGCTTCAGTGCATCGACTTTTATGATCCGATTGTTAACGTCGATGTACTTTGTGGTGCAGACACTTTTGAGCCTTGGCTGATTCAAAAACAAATGCAACGTGCCCCGCCAGTAACGGTCTTTCATTAGATCTGCTGGGATTGTGCTCACCTGTATGCCTCCTTTATGTAAATATGATGCGTTTAGCCGCATCTTCCGACGCCAGACAGGAGTAAGGTTATGATACTGTCCGACGCCGGAAGACAGGGCTAAATGCCCTTGTCATCGGGGGAAGAGCCTTCATGCTGTTCCCTCCTTGCCTTCCCGAAAAACATCAGCTAAAATAAAGGAAATGAGGCTCTTGAAACGGGTTCTCAATTTAAGCGCTCGGCCTGCACGCCGGGCGTTTTTCATTTCCTTTCCGGCCAAATCAATCATCATGTTCAAATAGGCTGCTGCATTTTGAGTATTGCCGCCGATCATTTTTTCTGGATGCTTCTGGATCAGCTTCAGGTTATGCTTCGCGTTTCTGCCAGCTTCGATTGCTTGCTTTACCAAATCCTCTCTGGACATTCAAAATCCCTCATTTCAAGTATTTTTTGGACTTCAGGTACGCCCTGTGCTCCTTCCAAACTCCCATCCACGAAAAACAATATTCCTTACAGAGAATTGCGACGTAATGTGTTAATGCGGTAATTGCCTCGACGCATTCCATCAATGTAAGCTTTATTTGCTTTATGTCTGCTTCGGCCAATTGTTCCTTTGTCTTCGTAATTGGTGCTCTCTGCAACGAGTCCAATGCTTCTTGAATTTCTTCTAAGGTTTTTATATGTACGCTTGATTTATGAAGGTCCACATTGTTCAGCCAGGGCACAGACGCGCCTTGTGTTACCTCCCCGGCAGCAGCAATGTAGAGTTGCCCGTCATCGTAATGCCTCGTCGTCGATGCCATGACTTCCTTAGTGGGTTTCCTTGTCCCCTTTACAATCTTTCCGATCAGTGAGGCGTCGACGTGAGCAGCGGCGCCAGCCGCCCCGCGTGTCTCCCCTTTTCTTTTGAGCACTTCATCAAGTGCTGTGCCAAATTGTCCAATTGCCATTTAAATTTCATCTCCTTTGTCCGTTTTATGGGATGAAGTCGGACAAGGGATTGTTGTAATATTTAGTTGTGAGCAACGCATTCCCCAAACATCATCCCCACGCCGCCTGCAGCTGGTACCGCTCTGGCGGTTTTTTTCATTAGTGTTTTAAGCTTGGATAAGATTCTCCTGTTCGGACTGTGCCATCCAGTCCAAAAGGGTTTCTTTCCGAAAAAAAATGCGATTGCGGACGCGGATTGCAGGGATCTCCCTGCGGCGAACCATATCATAAATGAGCCAAGCCGATACGCCTAAAAACTGAGCAGCCTCTTGCACGTTTAATGTTTGTCGTTCCATCTTTAAATTCTCCTTTCAGTTTTGCTATTTTAGCAAAATCGAAATCAAAAAAAATTTTCAATTTTGCATTTAAGCTTAGTTGCTAGAATTGGAAGATGAATGGCCTTTAACTGATAATGCCCGTCCTCATATTTCATATAGGTCGAAGCATTCTTCAAGCCCATAGCTTCAGCCATATCTTGCAGTGACAGTCCAAGCATTTGTCTACGCACTTTTACATAATCCAAATTTAAAGAACGTACTCCGTTTTGATTATTCATATCACACCACCTATCATTTTTGCTGTTTTAGCAAAATCCTTGTCTATAATATACTTTGCCAAAACAGCAAAGTCAATCACTTTTTTTGTTGTTTTAGCAAAAACATTTTTTCTATTTTGGAAAAATGATATGATATTATCGCCGAATCTAAGAAAGGGTGTATAACATGTCTGTTGTTGGGGACCGAATTAAAAATTTGAGGGAACTTGCTGGTCTAACTCAACTCGACCTAGCAAACAGAATCGGAATAAACAATAGTGTTTTATCTAGAATTGAAGCTGGCAAGCGATCAGTTGAAGATCATGAAATGAATAAATTCGCCGACTTTTTTGATGTTGATACAGATTATTTATTGGGAAGGACCATAACGAAGAAAAAGAATCAGAGTACAGAAAATAATCAAGGTGAGAACGTCTTTCGCGGGGATAGGGTCGCATTATGGAGAAAAAAAAGAAATCTAACCCAAGAAGAGCTTGGGAAACTGGTTAATGTAACCAAAGTCTCTATATCGGGTTATGAATCTGGAAATCGTTCACCTGATACAGAGACGCTTCAAAAGCTCGCAGAAGTATTTAATGTTTCTACGGACTATCTACTCGGAAGAACCGACAATCCAAATAGTCCTGACTCAGATGGTTCAGGTTCACCCGATATTAAAGATATAAAAATCCAACGGAAAATGGAGTTCTTTAAAAAACTCGAAAATGACCTTGGGCTAGACCTCTCCGATCCTGAGGTTCAAAAAAAGCTCAAGCGAGCAGCAAAAATCATTTTCTCCGAGGAAGATTGATTTAACCTCTTGAGCAAAATTTATCAAATCATATTCAGTTAGATCCCCCAACACATTTTGTAATCGTTCAGTTAATCCTGCTTCCATGAATGTCACCTTCCGAGATGGAATTATTATCAATCTTAACACGGGAACAAGTGTTCGTAAATAAATAATATTAAGGAGAGCAACGCGATGCGGTATGAACCGGATCGTTGTCGCCTCCAGCAGCTGTACAAGGAAACCGGGATCAACCAACGCATGCTGCATATCATCACCGGTATTCCCGAGAGCCAACTTTCCGACTATGCGAACAATCGTACAACAATGGGCTATGCTACCGCAGTCACCATAAGCAAGGCTATGAAATTACCTAATTGTGAATTGTTGTACACCTGGAAAATTGTTGATGCTGACTGAGGCGCGGAGGACTTTCCTCCCGATCCGGTTGGGACTTCAAGATTTCTTGAAGTTCCTACCGCTGCTCTCTGGTATTTTCTATTATACAGCGCGACCAACAAATAATTTGTCGTTTGATGTCGTTTGTTGGATGCAACTTAGGGGGGTTGAAATGCAGAGTTTCCTTATCTGTAGCGGCTTCTTCCGGATATTTCAATTTCAGAATTATCGACAAACTGTACTTTTACGACTCCATTCGCGCTCCGAAGGTGTTTCACTCGGTTCTTATTTACTATCGTGGACTTGTCGAAATGCTCGAACCCATACCGCTTTAGGGCCGAAGAAATATCCCTCAGAGTCAACAGCGGGGCATATGACCCGGTGGCAGTATGATACAAAGGCAGCAGGTCCGCCGACTTTCTGGGTCGGAATACCGTTATATAGTTTACTTCAAATAATGAGAAAACTTGAAAATCTGTATCTTCGCCGGTCCGATCGGTTGCTTTTACTCCAATAATCTTCATGCTATCTCCTTATACCTGATGTTTATGTTAATTATCGTAGAGGCTGTTAGATAAAAAATCATGTTGTAAAAAATGACATCCTTAGGAACGGAGGTTTTTTCTATGGCAAGCATACGTAAGAGGGGACAAAATTCATGGCTGTTGGTCGTAGAACTCGGATATGATGCCAACGGAAAAAGAATCCAACGAACAAAGACGGTAAGAGTCGAGGATCAAGTGTTGCTTCGAGCTCCCAAGCGTCTTCAAGAATACCTTAATACCGAATTAACCAAATTTCAGATTAAAGTAGAGTCGGGGGTATATATTAATCCCGGGAAAATGACCTTTGAGGCATTTGTTGAGGAATGGAAGAAGAACTTCGTCTATACAGAGCTTGAAGAAAAGACTATCGACAGTTATATATTCCATACGGAAAAGCGAATAACCCCCTATTTCGGGCATATGTTTATGGACCAAATTAAAACAATGCATATTCTCGCTTTTTTGGACACGCTTAGAAAGCCTGATGCACGATTGGACGGGAAAGGCCCCCTTAAATCAGCAACTATCGTCTATAATTTTCGCGTACTAAAGAGTATTTTTACGAAGGCAGCCGAATGGAAAGTGATTACGGATAACCCCATGGCCGGAGTAAAAAAACCCAAAGAAGACGATGTGAAAGAAATGGAGGTATACGATGAGAGCGAAATAAAGCAGCTTTTTAGAGCTCTTGAGTATGAACCTATCCAAACCAGGGTCATGGTCACTCTGGCCGTTACAACGGGAATGAGACGCGGAGAAATGGCAGGATTGGAATGGAGTAGGATAGACTTTGACTCAGGTCATATTTATGTGTCTCAATCATTGCCAAAATTAAAAGATGGACAACCCGTTCTAAAGGCTCCCAAGAACAAAAAACCACGAAGGATCGCAATGCCTGAAACCCTTAAAACAGAACTTGAACTTTTATATCAAGCCCGTGAGTCCGAATTATCTGAAATCGATGATCAATGGGCCGACGGGAAATATTCGTTTGTGTTTTGTCATCCCGACGGAAGACCGTATGAACCTGGTTGGTTCACAAAGAAATGGATCGACTTCCATCGGAGATATAATTTAAAGCCTATTCGTCTTCATGACTTGCGGCATACCTCGGTTTCCTGGATGATATACAAAAAGGTTCATTCTGAGGTCATAGCAAAGCGCGTGGGCCATTCAAACATCAAAATGTTGGAAATATACGGCCACATATTCGACTCGGTAGATCAGGCAGCTGCGTCCGTCTTCGACGATATTAAGAAATAGTTGTCTACGGGATTTGTCCACCGATTGTCCACCAAATTCGCAAATGTCCACCATTTTTGTCCACATCAGACCGTATAAATAACTGAAAAAACCCAATAATATCAAGGGATTCCTATCCAAACCCTAGCCATTCTTTCTCCTCTCCCATGAAAGGGCGTCCCGAAAGGGGCGCCCGATTTTATTTCTAAAACACCTTTTAATTTGTTGTTGTTCCTTCCGCAATGTTCATCTTCATTTTCCGGTCTTGATCCATTTTTCGCTTAATCCCCCTCACCGCCGTTCATTCCGAAGAGAAAAAAAATGACGGCCATGGCGGCTCGTCATTGTCAATGTAAGAAAATTTATTAAATATTAAAATACTAGACCTAAAAAGGGGGCGTTAGCGCCAATACCCGTTCGGAGACCTGGACCCTTCATGCATCAGCCGTACTTCGGATACGCCGTGATGCAAAGATCATCTCCGATTTGCCGGACGGAGTGAATCCGCACGTTCAACGCTTCATCCATCGTTTCCAAATCCGGACCGCCGTATGGCGTGAGGGAACCGCGTCCTCCCAAAACTTTGGGTGCGATGTAAATCAACCATTTGTCAATAAGGTTGGCGCGAAGGAATGAGGCGTTGACTTCGCTGCCGCCCTCGACAAGCAGGTCGGTAATTCCCTTTTCGTATAACATTTCCGATAATCGCCGGAGGTCCAGCCCGAGCCGGGTCGAAGGAACGAAAAGAATCTCCAGCCCTTTTTGCTTCAGCCTGTTGACTTTCTCCGGATCCGCATCCTCCTTCGTGGCGATCCATGTCTTAGCCGCCGTGCAGTCGGTTATATGGGCATCCTCGGGCAACCGCAAATTGGAATCCAGGATGACCCGTACAGGGTTTTTCCCCTTTTCCGGCAGTCTGGTAGTCAGGCGGGGATTATCAGCCAGCACCGTGTTGATGCCGACCAAGATGGCATCGACTTCGTTTCGCAGCCGATGCACCTCCTGGCGCGCTTCCTCGCCCGTAACCCACTTCGAATGGCCCGAAGATGCAGCTAACTTCCCGTCCAGCGTCATGGCGACCTTGGAAATTATGAACGGCCGACGTTTGGTCATATTATGGACGAATCGTTCGTTAAGTCTTTTGGCTTCCGCTTCCAACACGCCCACTTCGACTTCAATCCCTTTATCTCGGAGCAGTTGAATCCCCCGTCCGGCGACCATCGGATTCGGATCCTGCATAGCCACCACAACGCGCGTTACTCCGGAGCTGGCAACCAGCTCTGCGCAGGGAGGCGTTTTTCCGTAATGGGAGCAGGGCTCAAGAGTCACGTAAAGCGTTGCACCGTTGGTGTGTCCTTCCGCCATACGGAACGCGTGTACCTCCGCATGGGGTTCTCCGGCTTTTCGGTGAAAGCCGACGCCGACAACTTGTCCGTCCTTCACAATGATCGCGCCGACGACGGGATTGGGGTTCGTTTTTCCGCTTGCGGTGGCCGCCAGGTCCAGCGCAAGCTTCATATAATGTTGATCCGGGTTCATGCGGGGCCTCCTTAGCCGAGCTTGACAGTTTCGCTCAGGGGATTGTAAATATGGCCCGATTTTTCGATTTTCGTTGCCAAATATCGGGTATTATGTTTCGATACATCGCCCCAAATCGATACATGATGATCGGATGCAAGCCCTTTTTCCCGCAATGATTGCAATTTGCGCGGATTGTTCGTAATGAGGCTTACCGGTTTCTGCCGCAATGCCTGAAGAACCTGTATCGCCTCGTCATAGGACCGCAGATCATCCGGAAAGCCCAAAGCGTGATTGGCTTCTACCGTATCGTATCCCTCTTCCTGCAGCAGATAAGCCAACGATTTGGAGAAAAGCCCGATTCCGCGTCCTTCGTGATTGGCCAAATAAAAGAGAGCCCCGCTGCCGTTGTCGACGATCATGTTCATGGATCGGCGCAGCTGGTACCCGCAATCGCATCGTTTGCTTCCAAAGATGTCCCCGGTATGGCAAATGCTGTGCATCCGAATCAACGCATGCTCCGCGTTGGCAAAATCACCGTAAACAAGCACGGATGATTGCTGGTATGAGGCAAGATCTGCAAACGGCAGGGTATCGAGAACATCTTCCACCTGAAATGAAGCGCTCTCTGTTTTTAACCAAGTATACCAGTTGAATGTAACCTCCCGCTCCTCCAATTGTACCGGGAGCCGGACAGGACCGACAAGCGCGAGATCGGGACCTTCTGGCAGTTTAACAAGCGTTATTTTGTCCTTCAATAATCGACTAACCTGGTTTGGAATCACAATCATCCATCTCCTTTGTATTATCGTTTGTTTTGAGGCTTGCTGACTGACACCGGCTACGACAACACCTTAACGAGAACTGCTCCCCCCTTTATGTAGAACTGATAAAAAACACCGTACTTTAATAGAAAACACAAAAAGCCCCCGTCTATGCGCGTGAAGAAATAGACGGAGGCCTCCGTCGTATTCGGTAACTGGCTGGCATAGCGGATGGGATCCGCCTTAGCCCCTGTAGCTTTGCGTCGCCACTTTTCAGTGGGTTTGCCATTATCGTACGATGTCGTATCATATAGAACTTCCGCGATTCTTGCAGGAAAAGCGGAAGGAAAAACCTGTGATTTTGAGAAAAAAGGGAAATATTCGTTTTTTATGTAACTACACTATGAATATAAATGACAAATTTAATAAATGCAACGAAAAGATTGAAGCGGCAACCGGGTAATTCAAGTTCCGGATACGCATCGGCCGCCCGTTTGCGGCCTTGCTGCCGCTCGGCTAAAATACTCGTAGGTTTGGTTTCCTCATACGAGAAAAAGAAATGATACATGATTATTAAACCGAGGGGGAAAATCACGATGCAATTTCTTGACGGCAACAACGGGTGGACCCCGGAATTTTTGGAATACCTCGAAAAAACGGCCAAGCCGTCGGTGAAGCTGAAACTCACGAAAGAAACCGTACGGATGACCGACAGCAAGGTGGGAGGAACGCCTTGGCTTCCGCCCCAATCCGCATGGCCCCGGGATGAAGACGGGAACGACTACCTGTTCGTCGCCCAAATCAATTGGGCGCAAATGCCGCCTCTGGAAGGGTTCCCTGCCCGCGGATTGACGAGTTTTTTTGTGAAGCAGGACGATACGTTCGGTCTTTTTGACCAATCCTACCGCATCCTTCATGCCGAAGAAGCGGCCCAAACGGAGGAAATCGATCCTTACCGCCCGGAAAATCCCGACTTGTACAGTCCGGTTTTGGGCGGGCCTTACAAGCTGACCGGAAACCTTGAGAAGCAGTACATCCCGCTAGTGGATCGGACTTCCGAAAGGGTGGATCTGCCCTCATTCGACCGGGACAAAACCGCCTACTCGAAATATTGGGATTTGGCGGATTCCAGCGGGTCGCGCATCGGAGGGTACCCTTACTTTGCGCAGGAAGATCCTAGGCCGGAAGGGGATTGGGAGCTTCTTCTTCAGTTGGACATCGAAGGGGACGACCAGCAGTACTATGTCTCTTGGGGGGATTCCGGCGTCGGCAATTTTTTTATCCGCCGCGAGGATTTGGCCCGATTGGATTTTTCGAACGTGTATTATACCTGGGACTGCCTGTAGTCTTTGGTGGCCGCACTTGAAATCCGAACATGCAGCAATAAGGACAAGCAAACGAAAAGGCAGCTGATCTCCATGATGATTCATATGACATACCGCTCCGGCGAATATAAGGTAAAGGGTTATCTCTCCCTTCCGTATGGATACAAAATCGAACCGGAAACGCTGGAAGCGCATGTCCGGAAAATATACGGCGGGCAGCGGCTTCCCATGACCGTCATCGCGAACAACGCCAAGCGGGAGCGGCTGGATATCCATGAACGGAAATGGCCCGTTCTTGTTTATTGCCGCGGCGGCATCGGCCGGGTCGGGCAGGTCAAAACCGAATGGCTCGAGCGTTTTTCGCAAAGCGGTTTTATCGTTTTTGCCCCGGTTTACCGGGGGACGCAAGGCGGCGAAGGGCGGGACGAATTCGGCGGCGCCGACCTGGAGGACGTTCCCGCGGCGTGCCGGCTCCTTGCCGAACTTCCGTTCGTCGATCCGACACGGATAGCGGCCATGGGTTTTTCCCGGGGCTCCGTAAACGCCGCGTCCGCGGCTGCGGACACGGATTTCATCTCGCAGCTCGTCCTCTGGGGCGGCGTCTCGGATCTCGCCCAAACGTACGAGGAGCGGGTGGATTTGCGGAGGATGTTAAAACGGGTCGTCGGCCATCCGCGCAAAATTCCCTCGGCTTACGAAGCACGCTCCCCTCTCCACATGGCAGAGCGCATCCGCTGTCCGGTCCTCATCGTTCACGGAAGCGAAGATCAACAGGTGGACCCCGGGCACGGCATCCGCATGTACGAACGGCTTCAGGCCCTGGGCAAAGACGCCGAGCTGCATTGGTACGAAGGATACGGCCATCACATGCCTTACGAAATGCACATGCACGCGATCAACCGGATGTTCGACTGGATCCGGAAACACCAAACCCGGCCGTGAACCGTGCCGCGCCGTCGGCGCAAACGTCGACGCGACCCGGCATGTTCCATGCTTAAACGACGAAAGCGGACCCGAAGCAGATTAAAGAATTGTAACGTCTTTTTGTCATCATTGTCATAAATGGGGATTCTATTCCATTCTCGTCGAGGTTCTGATAGACTTCATTTGTATCATGCTTTAGAGAAAGGGGGATGAAGTTGAAGCCCAGATCGCCTTTTAAGGTTGTATGCATGATGATGGCGGCGTGCTTCCTGCTGGCTTCCTGTTCAAGGAACTCCGAGCCGGCCAAGGTTGGCGTCGCGCAAAAAAAGGATGTCTGGTCCCAAGCTGAAGTCACCCGCGAGAACATCAAGCTTGTCCTTGAAAAGCCCTTAGACGAAGGCGCCATCCCGGCGGCGCAAATCAAAGACATCCAGCTCCAGGGAGCCAACAACAAGACGGTCACGGTCGACTTCAAACATGAATCGCCGGATCCGGACCGATTGATGAGCGATGCGGCGGCTACGCTGATTTCATACAGCGGCATCTTGCTCGAGAACAAAGGCATCGGAACGGTTGAGGTCTGCTTGTACGGAAATCCGGAGCCCGCAAACGGCAAAAACGTTACCAAGGAAACGGTTTGCCTCGCGATCAACCGCGAGGATTTGCAAAAAGGGCAGGACGCCTTTACAACCCCGGTGAACGATTACGCCCTGGTTTTCAGGCACGCAAGCTGGTACAAAATTCACCCTCAACTATATAAGTCGCTTCTTCACAAAGACCGGTTAAAAACGAGAGCTTACCTGAAATAAGGTTCGAAACGGAAAACGGATATGCCCCAGGGCATATCCGTTTTTTCGCTGCGGACAAACGGCCTGTCGATCACAAAAAAAGCGGCCCCGGCGATCCGCATCGTCAGGGCCCAATCCGAACTATATATCAAAGGGGGGTTATATATATAAATATACAGAATGGCGCGTCCTGAAACATGAAAACAACCTTATGCGATCATTAAATTGTAATAAAATCAGCTAAAACGTTAGTCCCTCCGGCAGACAGACCGCGCCAACCTCCGCCTGCGCCCATTTTTTCCGGGCGATGATCACGGGTTCCAGACCATGCATAGGCTGTAATAAATCGCAAACTTACAGGAGGAATGCATGTGTCTTACACCCCTTACGCTCCATCCTCTTCCTATTATCCATATCCTTACCCGTATCCGTACCCCTATTACCCCTACCCTTATCCCTACTCGTTCCCATGGTGGTTATACTATGGCGGCTATCACGGTTATCCAGGGTATCATGGTTCTCCCGGACATCATGGCTCCCCAGGACATCACGGCTCTCCCGGATACGGCGGTCATGGAGGATACGGCGGCGGCCATCGCGGCGGGACGTCGAAAGGCGGAGGGCGGCGCGCCAAATCATAAGTCCAAAGGAAGGAAGGCGGCCTGGAGCCGCCTCCCTTGATCCGCAAATCCCTTCTCCTCCGGCGGGAGCGGATCCGGCCGAATCGCGGTTTATCGAGCGGGAACGCCAAAATTTTTCGCGCGGTCATGACTTTCGTTACATCTTTAGTAATGATCGCTTTTTTGCTGCATATGATTTTTACGTACCCTCGTGTTGGCATCGATTATAAACGGAGGTGTGTTGGATGAAGCTAAGAAGCGTCGATAATACCATTGTGGCCCTCATCGGGATCTGGTTTATCATTGCGCCGTGGATTGCGGGTTATTCCGATGACAAAGGAGCGTTATGGACGAGTGTCATTGTCGGGGCCGTTCAATTGATCGCTTCCTTGTGGGCTTTTTCCGGGTCCGGATGGGGCTCCTGGCAAAACTGGATTTCCCTGCTTGCCGGCGTTTGGTTTATCGTTTTTCCGTTTGTTTACACCGTCGAGTCCAATGTCATGTGGAGCAGCATCATTTTGGGAGCGGTAACCGTCCTTCTCAATTTGATCACCCTGTCTGCCAAGGATTGACGGCAGGTCCAGCGTTGCAGGCTTAAAGTTACGTCGTTAGGCCAACAGGGGCGTCCTTCACCTGTGTTCCGCGCAAGGTTTCACCGTGACGAAAGCGCAGGTCCCGTACGAAAACGGGGCCTGCGCTTTTTTTCCATGCCGGCCGCTTATGTAAAATCGCCTGAAAGCAGGCTCCCCATCAAGCCGCATTCAGGCGATCTTTCCGGCATTAGCGATCCGCTGAAGAAATCAAGCCGATTACAGCCAGCAAGAGCGCAAAATAATAACCAGCAAAATAAAGAGAACCAAAATGGCACCTGTAGAAGCGAAAGGATTGTAACAACCTACTCCGCCAACAACTCCGCTCATTCCATTCCCTCCTTCCATCTAACATACTCTAAAGTATGTGGCCTGCCTGGCTTTTGGCATAGACTCCTCCCCAATTCAGGCTGCGCGGGAGCCTAATTTCAAGGGCAAATGCCTGTCTTATCTTATCCCTCCTGTTTACTTATTCTCGGACACGGCATATTTGGCCAAAATCGCGCCCAGCGTGCCGATATCGAGCGGATCTTCCGCTTGCCATTCCGGGCTGATCCCTGCATGCTTGATTAGCCACTGCCGGCCTGCTTCCTTCCATTCCGGCGCGTCCGGCCTTTTTCCCTGATCGTTCCGGTTGTACGCGGCCATCAGATCCGCCTCGCTTCCTTTATATTCGTTCAAGTCTACATCTCCGTTGATCCCCGGCACGCGGCCTTTGTTCGTATATTGGATAAACTCCCACGAAGTAAAGCCGCCTTTATCCGCAGGGACCCCGCTGTTGTAGTAAGCGTACCATAGCGGAACGTTTCCCAGCGTGCCGTCCAGGGAAGTGTCGATGAAATCGGGGTACGTGTAGATCATAAGCGTTCTGCCGGTGCGCAGCTTGAATCGGGTTACCCATTCGCGCACGATGGCCGTGATGTTCGCCCGGGTCCCGCCTTCTTTCGTTTCGACGTCAAGGGCCAGCGGCAGCTTGAACGAGCTTAAGCCCCCGGCGCTTTCGACGGTCTGAACGAAATGTTCCAGCTCCGCGTTGACGTCGGCCACATTGCGGGCCCGGGTAAAGTGATAGGCGCCCGTCAACAGGCCGGCCGACCGAGCGCCTTGCGAGTTGACCCTGAACCGGTCGTCCACCAGCTTCGGCCCTTCCGTCGCTTTCAAAAATGCGAAAGAAAACCCTGCGCTTCTAACCCGTTTCCAATCGATGACACCCTGCCAATGCGATACGTCGATCCCTTTGGCATGATTGCCGTTTCGGCTTTGCACAGCAACACCTCCGCGTTGGTCTGCAGACCGCCCGGTCTGCGCGTATATATAATTATGTGTGCTCCCATTCCCCCGTTTGGACGTTTCCTCGCCGAATCCGGAAATTGGATCCGTGCCCTTTTCGCGAATCCCGGGCGAAAAGCAGGGCTTGAAGCATAGAAAAAGAAGCCCTTAAATAAAGGCTTCTTTCCCCAAGAAGTATACGCATTCGTTTAATAACGGAACGTTCCTTTGGAGCGTCCCCGTTGGTCTATTAATCCGGAATCCCCTTGCTCTCGGTACTTCCTCATCCATACCTTCAAACGCCCGATGTCGGCAATTCCCAACGCTTCGGCGACCTCTTTTTTCGTCATTCCTTGAAGACGCATGTCCACAGCCTTCTTCTTGGTATCCAAACTGTAAGAACAGAAAGTCTGTCCCTTTTTGGCCATCCGTATCACCTCAACTACTTTATCGGCGGATGGCCTGTTTTTTTTCATTATTATCACGCAAATAGTTCTAAAGACCCTTGTTTATATTGGAAATCAAATACATTTTCCTTGTTTTTGTCTATTGAATCGTTCTCTGGAATTATGACTTCGGATTCATGGCAGCAAATACCCTTGCTCGACCGCATCATGGATCAGTCCGGCGACGAAAGCATGCAGCTCCGGCATTTCCCGTTCAAGAAAACGGATCCGTTCAAACACGCGTCCGGACGTCACCCGGTGCTCGCGCCAGGCCTTGCCTTCCGTATAATAATTGTGCAGCAGCGGCTGTATGCGGTCCATCGCTGCGGCATAACGCGCTTCAGCCGTTTCCCTCCGTTCGAATTCAAGCCAAAGCCCCATCATTTCGGCCGATTGGTCGGGCGGCAGCAACCCGAAAATCCGAACTGCAGCCTGCCGCTCCCGTTCGAATTGATCCTCATGCCCTTGTACATCATATGCAAACGTATCTCCTGCATCGATTTCCACGATGTCGTGGATGAGCAGCATTTTCATGACCCGCAGCACGTCGAGCTTTTCGGACCCTCGATGCTCTTCAAGCAGCCAGGCCATCAACGCGATATGCCAGCTATGTTCCGCATCGTTTTCATGCCGTGCCGCATCCATCAAATAGGTTTGGCGAAAAATCGTCTTCAGTTTGTCGACCTCGCGAATAAACGCGATTTGCCGGCTTAATCGGTCGTTCAATCGAACCGCCCCCCGTTGTTACTCTATTGAATGATCCACCGTTTAGTATATATCGCAGCGGGTTTCGAAAACAGGCCGATTCGATTTCTGCAACGGGAAAAAAGCGTCCGTTCGGGCCATAATCATCATTTGGGAGCATTTCGCATTCGCCGTCCCCGGATAATTTCATCGCAAAATGTAGAATAATCTGGAAAAAGAGGCTATTATTTTATACGGAGCCGTTACACGACCGAATTCGATTGAAAAGGCGGGTTTTGATGAAATCGACATATGCCTTGGATCCGGAGTTGCCGCTTTCCCTTGAAGACAACTCATTATGGATCAGAGAATTGGCGGAGCCATTGACGAATACAAACCGCGCGGAACATCGCTTCCGGGCGTTACGGTCGGTCGACATCGAACTTATGGAGGTTATATATGGGCAAAATTTTAGGTTTTGTGCTGTTATGGAGATTGCTGGGAAACCCTTTCCTGGCCATCCTTGTCCTGCTGGTCATCGTCTATTTGCTGGACCGGCGTTTTGTCGGCATCCTTCCGAGCGTGACCAAACCGTTTAAACGGATGGGGCAAATCTCCAAACTCCGCACCCAAATCGGCATGAACCCAAGCGACGTGTCTTCGAAACATGAGCTGGCCAGGCTGTTGATCGAACGAAAAAAAGACAGCGAGGCGTTGAAACTGCTGGAATCGATCCAAGCGCAATCGGAAGATTCGGCCGAATTTTGGGATGACCTCGGGACCGTTTGTTTGCGGCAGGGCAAAATCGCGGAGGGGGAAACTTCCATTCTGAGGGCGCTGGAGCTGAATCCGCGCGTCAAATACGGGCAGCCTTACCTTCGTTTGGCCGACGTCTACAAAAACAGCGACCGGGATAAGGCGATGGATTACGTACGCCGGTTTCAGGAAATCCATTCTTCATCCTGCGAAGGTTATTACCTGCTCGGCATGATGTACAAGTCGCTTGACCGGAAGGAAGAGGCGAAGGAAGCTTTTCAGGAAGCAATCGACATATACCGCTCCCTTCCGAAATACAAGAAACGCCAGGAACGAAAATGGGCCGTACTTAGCATGATAAAAAAATAATCAAAAAACAGACCTCGGAAAGGTCTGTTTTTCATTGGACGCAACATCAGCCCAGCGGATGGTACCCAAGCCGGTGCAAATGTTCGGCAATCACTTTGTAGCCTCTTCCGTTCGGATGAAGATGGTCGAAAGACAAAAGCTCCCTTTCCCGTCCGTAAAAGGAAGAAAATATGTTGGCCGCGGCATACCCGCTTCCCCAATAACCGCCCAGGTAGCCGTTAAATTGCTGAACCCATTGCGTGGCTGCCCCCACCTGGGGGTAGGGGTTATAGAGACCGACCGCCCGAACGATGTACGGCGTTCTGCTGCCGGATTTCAGCTGGTAGATCGACTGCATGATGCCGGAAAAATTGGACTCGCACTGCGACAACGCCTTGTTGAAATGCGAGGCCGCCTGATGGGAAGGCGCGCTTTTCGCCGCCCGGATCAAATCGTTGCCTCCGATCGATACCGTGATGATTTGCGCGTCCTTTAACGAGCTGCGCAGCCTCGGGTTGCGCCTCACGTTGTCGTACAATTCCGAGGAGGTCAGCCCGTTGATTCCCCAATTTTCATAGACCACCGGTTCCCCGATTTTCTGCTGCGCCAATCTCCGGTATACCGGCGCAAATCCGTTTCCGGGCATCGCGCCGAAACCGACCGTCAGCGAGTCGCCGATCGCCGTGTATGAAATCGCCACAACCTTCGCCTCCTTCCCGTTTCCTCGTACTTCATCATTGTATGTGCCGGGAAGGGGCGTTGAAAGGGACAATATCCGGGGACAGGGAAAAGATCTCGCGAAAATCGGCGCAGGCCCAAACGCCAGGTTTATTTGACTTGCTTCAGCTGCTCGAAAAACCGGTTCATGGCCGGGGCGGAGGAACTTGAGTGCTCCCCTCCCGCTTCCCCGCCGCGAACGTACAGGCCGGCCCGTTGCCGCAGCGTCTGGAAATATCCGTCTTGTCCCGCCGCTTCCCGTTTCATGGCAAGGAGCAGCTCATCCCAATGGACCGGACCGGAATAGGACATCCGGTCAGGGTACTTTTCCGCCAAAGCCGTCGCTGTCTCCAGCGGGCTGCCGCGGGCAATCGTTAAGGCGATGTACGCGCCGATGAACCGGTGCGACGGATCGTTTTCAAGCGATTTGTGAAAGGAAGCCGCTGCCTCATCCCATTTTTGTTGTCTCATGAAAGCGATGGCTCGCGTTCCGTCCCTATAGCCGGTATCCTCCGACGTATCCAGCGCCGCCGCAAGTTCGTCGTACCGGCGATATTCGTCCCAATCGGCCTGATCGAACGCTTGCTGGGCCAACATGTCGTAGTACCAGGCGGTGGGATGCAGTTTCACCAGCTGCCGCAAAAGCCGGGTTTGCTCCGCCAGCAGGCTCTCTTCCGCCTCCTCCGCTCCTTTCCCCTGCAGCATCATGGTTCCCTGCAGCAGCCTGATGATCATATGCAAGCTATGGGCATCGTCGGGATTTTTGCGGTAATCCGCCCGATACAACGCTTCCGCCTTTTTCAAGTCCCCGCTGAGAAGCGTCCTGTCGGCCTCCGTCATCTTCCGCGCTTTCAAATAAAAAAACGGCAGACGGTCCGTCAAGCGTTCGTCCAAACGGTATCCGCCGCTGCGGGTCAGCATCCGGCCTTCCGCATCGTAAGCCGCGACGTCCCAGGTCATCTGGTTGTCCGTATTGGCATATCCGAGCAGGGACAACGGATCAATCGTCAGCTGGCCGCTGCCTTCGGAAAATCCGCTGATCCCCGTATATTCATAATAAAGATCATCCGCCTGGATCCGGACCTCGGGCACCGATATTCCCCGGCGGACGACGTGGCTCGTCGAACCCGACTTCAGCTTTATTCCGACGCTGAGGTTATAATACGCCGCTCCCTGAACCGGCTCCCAGGCAAAGGCAATGGTGTTGTCCTTGACGATCCTTCTCCAACGTTTGTTTTAAATAGGCGCGCCCTCGGGCAAGCCTCGCTTTGACCGTGTTCTTGCTCACCTGCAGGTGATCGGCGATTTCGGCAACGCCCATCTCCTGAAAATAATAAAGCGTAATGACCTCGCGGTATTTATAGCTTAGACGGTGCACCGCTTTCGTGAGGCTGCCGCTCCTCCACCGCTGCACAAGCCTTTCCTCGGGCCCCGGCTCCTCTTCTTTCGCCAGCCGCCCGTCCACGTAGGCGGACGGAAACAGATGCCGGAAACTCCAGGTTCGCTGCTTCATGCGGCAGCGGTTGACGACGATGCGAAGCAGCCAGCTTTTGAGCTTCGTATCGTCGCGCAGCTGCCCGATCCGTTCAAAGGCCGCGATAAAGCTGTCCTGCACCGCTTCCTCCGCTTCCTGCCGATCCCGGAGCAGCAAGCAGGCGGTACGCAGCAAATCGTCGCCGTACTGCTGCATCAGCAGCACGAGCGCTTCTTCATCCTTCCGTTTTAAACCCGCTATGATATCCAGTCCGTGTTCCTCCCCCCTTGCCATTAATGATGCGTCCCGGAGCGGATTGGTTGCATGTTTCCGAAAAAAATGCGCCGCATCCGATTCCCTGCATGAAATGCAAAAACCGGCTCCCCAAGAGGAACCGGTTATGTTACACCATCCGAACCAAATTATTCTTCTTCGGGCTCATCCTCGACCTCGAATACGCAGCGGAAGCGCTCCGTACCGGGATACTGCTCGCCCAGGCTGTGCACGATAAAGCCGATGTTCCGGTAAAAATCGACGGCCTCCTCATCCGTTTCGGCGATCACCCGCTCCGGCTTTTCCTTCGTCATGGCCTCCAAAATCATCCCTCTGCCATACCCCAGGCCCCGATTTTCGGGAATGACGGAAATGTGGCGAATCACGAGGTCATTCCCCGATTTTTCGTATCCGATCATCCCGACGAGCAGTTCGCCGTCTTCATAGCCGTACAGCTGCCAGGCGTCATTGCTTTCATAGGCTTGGACGGCCTCCTCGACCGACCGGTCATCCGGAAACACCGCGTAGGAAAACAGTTCGGCCACCTGCGGTTTGCGTATGTATGATTTAATGTTCAACAGCATGTTCAAAACCTCCACATCATCCACTTCATCTTTCAATTCATTGAGTTACTTTAACCCGCCGCGGCAAAAATTTCAACTTTAACATACTGAAAATTCTCCCGGTTCCCGAAAACGATAAGCTTCAGGCATGAATGCGATGCTGGACCGATATTGAAAACAGCTTGCAAACAGGCGTACACTGGGTTAAGAAAACAATTGATTCGTTTTCAACTTTTTTCATGGAAAGAGGCTTTGCAGCATGAGTTATATCCAGCATGGCACGTCCGCATTCCGCAAAACGAGTTTGGCCCTCTTCGCGGGAGGTTTTAACACGTTCGCCATCCTCTATTATACCCAGCCGTTGATGCCCGAGTTCTCCAGGGAATTCGGCATTTCCCCGGTGAGGGCCAGCCTGTCTCTGTCGCTGACGACGCTGGTGCTGGCGTTCAGCATGATCGTCGTCGGCTCCCTCAGCGAATCTTGGGGCCGCAAGCCGGTAATGACGGTCGCCATGATTGCCGCGTCCGTTCTGACGCTTGCCACGGCATTCGCGCCCAATTTTCATACGCTGCTCGTCTTCCGCATCGTACTCGGAGCCGTGTTGGCCGGCCTTCCCGCCATCGCCATGGCCTATCTGGGCGAAGAGATCGCCCCTGGCAGCCTCGGGGCCGTCATGGGACTGTACATTAGCGGCAACTCCATCGGCGGCATGGGCGGCCGCGTCATTACCGGCGCATTGACGGATCTGTGGGATTGGCGCATCGCCATCGCCGCCATCGGGTTGCTCGGGTTGGCATTCAGCCTGGTTTTTCTGTTTCTGCTTCCGCCGTCTCGCCATTTCGAAGCCCGCCCGCTGCGCTTCAAATCGCTGCTTCGTTCGCTTGGAAGCCAGTTCAAAGATCCCGGCCTCCTCATTCTATACGCGCTTGGCTTTTTGCTTATGGGAAGCTTCGTTTCGCTATACAATTATATCGGTTACCAACTGATCGCTCCGCCTTATTCCCTCAGCCAGACGCTGGTCGGATTTATTTTTGTCGTTTATATCGCGGGAACCTTCAGCTCCACCTGGATGGGGAAAATGGCCGACGCGCACGGCAGGCCGCTCATGTTATGGATGGGGCTGGCCGTTTTTCTTTGCGGAGCGCTGCTGACGCTTAGTCCGCTGCTGGTCATAAAAATCGGCGGCATCATCATGTTCACCTTCGGATTTTTCGGTTCGCATTCGATCGCCAGCTCCTGGATCGGCATCCGGGCCAAACGCGGAAAAGCGCAGGCCTCTTCGCTTTATTTGTTTTTTTATTACGCGGGTTCGAGCGTCGGGGGGACGCTTGGCGGCACGTTCTGGGGCGCGTACGGTTGGCATGGCGTGGTGGACATGATCGCGGGTTTCCTCGTCACCGCCCTGTGTCTGTCTTTGCTGCTTGCCCGCCTTCATCGCCGCCAATCCGCCGCCTAAGTTTCCGTTATGCTATGATTTTCGGCGCGAAAAAGCCGGGTAGAAAAGGGGACCGCCCGCTCTACCCGGCTTTTTGTTCACATCATGTTAAAAGAGGACAAGTTATCGCGGCAACCTTGTCATCCTTTCCATGCGAAACCGCTGCTGTTCAGCAGAAAAAAATGCAAATCCGGTCACCTAACATCCGGCCAGGGCTGCTCCGTAGAAACGGCGCCTGCCTTTTTGGTTTAGGGCGCGAATTTCTCGAGCACGATGACGGCATTATGGCCGCCAAAACCGAAGGAATTGGATATGCCGACGCGCACGTCCTTCCTCCGGGCTTCGTTCGGCACGAAATCCAAATCGCATTCCGGATCGGCCGTTTCCTGGTTGATCGTCGGCGGGATGCGGCCGTCCCGGATCATTTGCACCAGCGCGATCGCTTCCACGCCGCCGGCGGCCCCGAACATATGGCCGATCATCGATTTGTTGGCGGTTACCGGGATCCGGTAAGCCTCTTCCCCGAACAGCCGCTTGATGGCCGCCACCTCGGACCGGTCTCCGACCTGCGTGCTCGTTGCATGCGCGCTGATGACGTCGACGTTGGCCGGCTCGACGCCGGCCTCCTGAAGCGCAAGCTTCATCGCCAGATAAGCCCCTTTCCCCTCGGGATGGGAAGCCACCACATGGTAGGCATCGGAGGTCGCGCCGTAGCCGGTCACTTCCGCATAGATTTGCGCGCCGCGCCGCTGCGCGTGGGATAAGCTCTCCAGCACCAAAATGCCGGCGCCTTCCGCCATGACAAACCCGTCGCGCCCGGCGTCGAACGGCCTGCTGGCACGGGCCGGATCGCCATCCCATCCGGACAGCGCGGTCGCGTTGCCGAATCCGGCCATCGAAATTTCCGAAATCGCCGCCTCGGCGCCGCCGGCCAGAATTACATCGGCTCCGCCAGCCCGAATCAGCCGGAACGCTTCCCCGATGGCCGTGTTGCCGATCGAACAAGCCGTCACGGGCGACAGGGTTGGCCCCTCTGCTCCCGTGCGAATGCTGATCATCGCCGCCGCCATATTGGAGATCATCATCGGCACCAGCAGCGGACTGACGCGGGAAACGCCGCGCGTACGAAGAACCTCCGCCTGTTCCATCAAAGTCGAAATGCCGCCGATGCCGGAGCCGACATAAACGCCCATTCGTTCCTTATTCACCTGATCAAGCTTAAGGCCCGCATCCTGAATCGCATCTTCGGCGGCGGCAAGCGCAAACTGGCAAAAGCGGTCCATGCGCCGCGCTTCTTTCCTGCCGAAACGGGCATCGGCGTCAAAATCGCGCACCACGCCCGCCAGCGAAGTTTTCATAACGGACGTATCCCAGGCATCGACCTTGGTAATCCCGGATGTTCCTTGCAGCAGCCCGTTCCAAAAAGACGGCACGTCATTGCCCAGCGGCGAGACCAGCCCTGCTCCCGTAATAACGACTCTTTCCATATCCTGATTCCTCCCTGTGCAATCTTTATGGAAATATCTTTTCACAGGTGTTATCCTATTACAAGTTGTTGTTTATCCTAGTATAATGAATACTATGCATGTACTTTGGATCGCTTGGCCGTGCAACAAGAGAGGAGGAACGCCATGAATCGCGATACCCGCCTTAAGGCGCTGTCGGCCTTCCTGACCGAGCAGCGCGCCAAAATCCAGCCCGAAACGGTCGGATTGCCGGCCGGCGGAAGGCGGCGCACCCCCGGGCTGCGCAGGGAGGAAGTCGCCCAATTGGCCGGCGTCAGCAGCACCTGGTATACATGGCTGGAGCAGGGCCGGGACATCAACGTTTCGTCGTCGGTGCTCGACTGCATCGCCGCCGCCCTGCGCCTGACGCCCGACGAACGCAAGTATCTGTTCGCCTTGGCCATGGAAGCCCCCTCAAGCTCCATAACGACGCAGCAGGAGGAGCCCAAGATCAGCCCTGCGCTGCAAAAAATGGTGGACGAGCTGCATTACTGCCCGACCATCATCTCCGACCGCCACTGCCAGATCGTCGGCTGGAACCGGGCGGCCTCTTACGTCTTCCTTGCCTTCGAGCGCATTTCCGCCGAGCAGCGGAACATGATCCGGCTGCTGTTTACCCGGAAGGAATTCCGGCGGCTGGCGGTGAACTGGGAGCATTTTGTCATGGGATTTCTTTCGATTTTCCGTTCCTATTACGGCCAGTACGTGGAAGACGCCTGGTACGAGCAGTTTTTGCACGAAATGGAGCAGGTCGATCCGGAATTTTTGCCCTTATGGAAGCATAGCCAGGTCAGCAGCGCGCCCGAGGTCGTCATCGAATTCCGGCATGCCAAAATGGGGAAAATGCTGTTTGACCTGACCTCGCTTCAAGTGCAAGGCAGCGCCGACCTCCGCTGCAGCGTATATACGCCTGCCGCCGGCTCCTCGACGGAAGCCAAGCTGAAGCGGCTGATGAACCAATCGGCGGATTGACGCAAATGATAAGCTGGGGATGATGAACGATGGCTTTTGGCATAAACCGCAAGGAACTGGACGCGTGGAAAAAGGCGGTCAGCCGCGGCGAAATCGCGTTTTTGACCCATTATTGGCTCGATCCGCGTTTCCCCGGCATGACGACCGTGACCAAAGTGGGCTGCTCGGACCTGGAAAGGCTCCGAGCATGGTGCGAGGCGCATGATCTGCCCTCCCGGTACATCCACAACCGGAATCCTTTTCCTCATTTTGATTTGATCGGTCCGAAGCAGAAAGAAGTTTTAATCGAGGAAAAGCTTTGGGAACATTTGGAGCGCTTCAACCTGTAAAGGCGTTCGAAGCCGCTGACTCACCAGCGTTTTTTCCTTTCCATTCAACGAAAAACGGCCCGCCGTCCGCTGTCCGATACGCGGCGACGGGCCGTCTTTTGACGTCCGACAATGGGATTATGATTTTTGGCGTCCGGCTTTGTAGCTCTCTTCGGCAGCATGCCCCAGCTTCTTCAAAAGCTCGACGGCCTGCTTTTTCTCGTCTTCATTAAGCCCTTCGACCGCATGGACGAGCACCTCTTGGTGGCTTGGGAAAATCGACCCGAAGAAAGCGCGCCCTTCGTCCGTCAAATCCGCGAAAATGACGCGGCGGTCATCCGGCGAGGCTCTGCGCACAAGCAGGTTTTTTTTCTGCAGCTTATCGGCTACATAAGTAATGTTTCCGCTGGAAATCAGCACTTTCTCGCCGATCTTTTGCAAAGGCTGCGGGCCTTTGTGATACAAAAGATCAAGCACGCCAAATTCGGTGGTATTCAGGCCATGGCTTTGGATATCGCGCGAGGAATGGGCTACGACCGAATTATAAGCGCGTGCGAGTACGATAAATAATTCCAGGGACAATTCGTCATTGTTCATTTTGTCTGCCATACGAGAAACCTCCAAAACTACTATCTTAATATAAAGATAGTGGAAACCCGCGCAATTGTCAATGGCCTGCTATTTTTCGGGCGTCATCACCGTTACGGTGCCGTCCTGATGCCCGATCACGGCCCGGGCTGCGAGTCCGATAAACAGGCCGTTATCCACGACGCCAGGCAGCGCGAGCAGCTGCGCATGCAGCTCCGCCGGATGTTCGATCACGCCAAAACGGCAATCGGCAATGTAGTTGCCGTTGTCCGTGATGAACAGGCGCTCGCCGTCGGTTCGGAGCATCGGCTTTGCGCCCAGCTTTTCCAGCGCAGCCATCGTCCATTCATTCGCAAAAGGAACGATTTCGACCGGCAGCGGAAAGCTCCCGAGCTTGTCCACGAACTTGCTTTCGTCCGCGATAATAATCAATTCCTTGCTGTGGTACGCAACGATTTTTTCCCGCAGCAGCGCGCCTCCGCCGCCTTTGATCAGGTGAAGCTCCCGGTCGAGCTCATCGGCGCCGTCGATCGTCAGATCCAGCCCTGCGATTTGGTCGAAAGGAACCAGCGGAATCCCCTCTTCCTGCGCCAGCTTTTCCGAAGCCTTGGAGGTGGCTACCGCTTGAATGCTTAACCCTGCCCGGACGCGTTCCCCGATTTTACGGATGGCCCAATAAGCCGTCGAACCCGTTCCAAGCCCGATCCGCATCCCGTCTTCCACATATTCCACCGCTTTTTCGGCGGCCAGCTGTTTCAAATTCATGTTCCCACGCTCCTCAAACGAGATTCATTTCCTTTTCCGGTCCGTCACGGTTCTTGTGATATAATCAGGCATTAGATGACAATCTTTGGAGGTACCGACATGAGAACCGAAAATCAAATCAAATCCAAAATCAATGAACTTACGCTGCAAAAAAAATCGCTGATGTCCCGCATCGAGTCCGCCGAACAAGGGTCTCCGGCGCATGCGTCGCTGAACGCGCAGCTGCTTCGGCTGGAGGATATGATCAGCATGCTGGAATGGGTGCTGTACGAACCGAGCGGCAGTTACCATATGTAGCCCCCGATTCGGCCTTTGTCAATCCGCTGCCTCCGTCCCCTTAAAGCCGTACACGACCGAATCCGCCGCCGGGCGGTACCCGATGTTCATGTAAATCCGGTTGGAAACCGGATTGCTTAGATCCGTATACAGCGATGCAAACCGCCCCGGGCCGCTCAATAGGCTTCGGGTCAAGGCGGCGACGCAAGAGCTTGCATAACCCCGGCCGCGGAGCGGGCGGGGCGTGAATACCATGTTGATCACCGCCCCGTTTGCGGTCGGGCGCGTCTTTTGCGCCATTGAAACCGGCCCGCCGTGATCCCAAACGTAAATCGCTTTGTTGGCGATCCCACGTGCGGCCATTTGTTCGGCGGCATCCCGGCTGATGCTTTCCAGCGCTTCTTCGCAAAAGGCCTCGATCCATCCGGCAATCAGCGGCGCCTCCCCAGGCGCGGCCAAACGGAAGCCTCCCGGACGGACCGGGACCTCCTCGACTTGGGTGCAGCGATAAATCCTCTGATCCATCAAAGTGACGGATTCCAGGCCCGTCTGCCGCTGCCATGCTTTCGCAAAAGCGTCCGCGGCATGGCGAACGGCTACGATGCTTGGGATATGTACATCCTTTCGGCGGTGCAGATGCTCTGCGGCAGCCGCGCAGCAAGCTTCCAGCTTTCCCGCCGGCATGCCTTCAGGCACCCCGAGGATCAGATGGGATTGCGTCTTCATCATGACGAGCAGCGGCTTGTCCCCTTCGTCGACCGAGGCAAGAAAATACGGCCCTTCCGCCTTCTCCTCGAGGACAAGCCTGGACAACACGCCAAGAGGGAGATTGTTCACCGCTTCCTGCTCCATGAGTACCGCCTCCACATGTGCGCGGAAGGCGGACGGGTCCGTAAAATGGCGGAATTGCATTTTTAGGTCTCCCCTTTTGGTTGCTTCTTACCGGTTCGCGTTCGCGGGTGAACCCCGCAGTCCCTGCTCAAGCCGGTCCAAGGCCCGGCCTTCCTCGTCGTTCATCACGGCATCGCGGCTTGCCCTGACCTCGATCATCTCCGCCTTGGACGCCAGATCGGAGCAGGTATGCTCCATGATTTGCACGGCGTGGTCCAGCTTCAGTTCGCCGACCGTGCCGTGAACCCGGCTTAAACGGACTTTTACCGTTCCTTCGGCTTCGCGATAGGCCGCTTCAAGCAGCGTTGCCGCGTTGGCCGCTTCCCCGGCCGCAGACTGGCGCTCCACCAACACAGTATAGGACGATACGGCAGGTATGGTCCCCTTCTTTTCCTTCTGCTCCGCGATAAGTTTGGAATTTCTCCAGGCAAGGAAGCCGGCCCCGGCGAGAATCAGTATTCCTAATGCATATCCGATATAAACAATCAAGTCTTCACCTTCATCCGTTTCTTTTCGGCTTGCCTGCCGGTTACAGCTTTTTCAGCATATGGATATCCTCGGGCTCGAGTTCGAACAGTTCTTCATCCACCTGGTCGGCGATTCGGCCGCCGTTGGCCATATAAAAATGAACGGCGGATTCGGTTTCCGTCGAAGAAATGTACAAATAGGACGCTCCGCGCTTGCGCGCCTCGTTGGCAAGCTCCTCCATCAGCTTCGTTCCGATGCCTTGCCTGCGGTACGCGCGGCTGACATACATCAAATCCACCTGCAGCCGGTCCAATTGTTCGCCGCGGAACCGGTGCCCAAGCACGCCGAATCCGACAAGGGTGTCCCCGGCAAAAGCGCCGTAAGCCGCGCCTCCGCTACAGAGCTCGGTCTCAAAACGTTCGATCATTTCCCGCGTGTGTTCCTCGTCCCAGGGCGGGCATTCATGCCCGGCAGGAAGGGCCTCCAGCACGCCGTCCTTCATTTTATAGATGCTTCCGATCGTTTCCGATCTGTCGATTTGCCGAATCAAACCCGATTCATGAAGCTGCAGTTCTCTAATGACCATGATTTGCTTCCTCCAATGCTTATTTAGATGATCCCTCCTTTTCCTTCCGTTAGTTTGGAAATGCGATGATTTTTTTTGGAATGACCGTACATCCTCCTTTTTTCTCTCATTATACAAAAAAACGGCCCGCGGCTGAACCAGCCGGAGCCAAAAATAAAAGAAGAATGTCTACACTTATACATTACCCTCCGCGGCGGCCGTTAATCGGGCCTCGGCAAGCCGGGTTCACAAATTCGCCGCGGATTTCTGGGTTTCGTACAGAGGCGGCGTTTTTTTCCTGGAAAACCGGATTTGCGGAATGGCAATCCCGATAAAAATAAGCACGATGCCGAACCATTGCAGGGCGCTTACGTGTTCATGCACGAGAAGAACCGAAGCCACGACGGCCGCCGGCAGCTCGGCGGCGCCAAGAATCGCTCCGGTTCCCGAGCCGACCTTCGGCATGCCGATCGCAAAAAACACGACGGGGATCAAAATGCCGAGGAATCCCAGCGCGACGCCGTATTTCCATAACCCGTCGCCCAGCGCCCCATCCCACAAAAACGAAGGCGAAAATACCGACAAAACGATGACGCCGGAGCCCGTCGTCATAAAGAAGCTTTTATTGAAGGCGGGAACCTTCGTTTCGACGCGTCCGCTGACGAACATGTACAGCGCAAACGTAAAGGCCGACAGCAGTCCGAAGATCACGCCCGTCATGTCGAGCGCTCCGCTGCTGGACCCGATGACCCCGCCGGCGAGCAGCGTTCCGGCGATCAGAACGATGATGGAAGCGATCTTGCTTTTGCTCGGAAAACGGCGGTCCGCAGCGGCTTCCAGCAGCACGCCGATCCAGGTGAATTGGAATAAAAGCACGACGGCGATCGAGGCAGGCAGCCGTTCGACGGCTTTACCGTAAAACACCGACGTGCCGCTCATGGTGATGCCGACGGCCAGCAGCGTCAGCCACTGCTTCGGCGACAGTTTTTTGCGCGAAAACAGAAGCATGAGAATGAGCAAAAACGTCCAGCCGAACACGTATTGCCCGCCCAGCATCTGGCTGACCGTAAAGCCCTCCTTCATGCCGAGCTTCATGATGGATGACAGCACCCCGTAGCTGATCGCCCCGATCAATATCAGCAGCGAATATTTGAATTTGTTCATGCATATAGTCCCCCTTTGATGCAGCCTTCCGCAACAACCAAAAGCCCCCCGTCATGGATAGACAGGGGGCGAACGAAACCGGCGGGTTCAAACCGCCGTTAAAATTTCGCCACTCGCGAACGAATCGGAGTTTAAGACAGGTGCTGCGTGTCATGTTTAAGTTAAGTATCCTGGTGCTTTCAAGAATGAATATTAAAACATTCTTCCGGGGGCGTCAATGAGTTACGTTACCAGAATAAAGGATGTCCCGGCAGGCGGATCCAGCGGGTAGATCTCTTTCCAACCTCCGCGGCTCCGTTCCCAAATCCGCTGGTTTCGGCTCCCTCTGAACGGAACGGACAAATCCCGCTGCCGAAGGTCGAAACGTCCGTCGACCAGCACGTCGCAGCAGGCAAGAAGTTCACGTTTATGGCGGTCGCCGCTTGCAAGCAGCTCTTCGAGCGTATAGCCGGTATACGCCCAAATGTGCTTCCCTTGGCGCCGCAGCTCCCGGGCGGCCAGGCTCATCCCCCGCGCCTGCAGGAACGGGTCGCCTCCCGACAGCGTGATGTCCGTCAGCGGGTTGCCCGCGGCTTCGCGTACGAGCTCGGCAACGCTCCACCGCCCGCCGCTGCGCAAACGCCAGGATTCCGGGTTATGGCAGCCCGGGCAGCGGTGCGGACAGCCCGCGCAAAAAATGACGGTGCGAAGCCCCTCCCCGTCCACGACGCTGTCATGAATAACGTCCATGATCCATACGTATTCCGCCGGGTTTGGAAGAACGGCCGAGGAGTCATTCGGATGTTTGCCCATCTCTCGCGTCACGCTCCTTATCTCCCGTGTTTCAGGCGGTCGGCTTCCTCCGCCCGTTTGGCCGAATTCCATTTGTCCATGTCGCCTACCAGATAGCCGGTAATCCGCCGAATCCGTTCGACCTGGACGCCGTCGCATGCCGGGCAGCGATCGTCGATGATGCCGCTGAATCCGCATGTTTTACAGCGGTCGACCGGGTGGTTGATCGAACCGTAGCCGATCCGGTTGTCCGCCATGCACCGCACGATCCGATCCAGCGCGGCCGTGTTGTGAATGACCGATCCGTCCACTTCGACGTACGTAATGTGACCCGCGTTGCAGAGCTCGTGATACGGCGCTTCCAAGCGGATTTTATCCGCCGCCTTGATCGGAAAATAAACGGGAATATGGAACGAATTCGTGTAATAATCCCGGTCGGTAACGCCGGGTATGGCGCCGAACGCGATCCGGTCCTTTTTCACGAATTTCCCCGACAAACCTTCCGCGGGAGTCGCGATCAGCGTAAAATTCAAGCCGCTGTCCTTCGTTTCGCGGTCCATCCGTTCACGCATGCGGCGGATGATCCGAAGCCCCTGCCGCTGAACCTCCTCGCTTTGTCCGTGATGGCGGCCGAAAAGCGCCGTCAAAGCTTCGGCCAAGCCGATGAAACCGACGCTGAGCGTCCCCTGCTTCAGCACGCCGCCAAGCCGGTCGTGAGGCTGAAGATGCTCCCCGCCCCTCCATACGCCCTGCGAATATAAAAAACGGAAATTCCCGGCCTGCCGGCCCGCCTGGTACCGGAAGCGCTCATGAAGCTGGCGTACCGCCACGTCCATCGCTTCGTCAAGCCGGCGGTCAAACTCTTCCGGATCTGCGGACAAAAGGGCAAGTTTGACCAGATTGATCGACGTAAACGACAAATTGCCGCGGCCGATGGCGGTTTCCTCCCCGTTCACGTTTCCCATCACGCGCGTCCGGCAGCCCATGTAGCAGACTTCGCTTTCCTTCGTTCCCCGGTCGTAAGCTTTGTTGAACGGCGAATCAAGAAACGCGAAGTTCGGGAACAGCCGGCGGGCGGTCGTTTCCAGCGCGAGCCGGTACAAGTCGTAGTTCGGATCTCCCGGATGAAAGTTCACTCCTGACTTCACCTTGAAGATCTGGATCGGAAAAATCGGCGTTTCTCCGTGCCCGAGACCCCGCTGGGTCGCCAGCAGCAGCTGTTTGATCAGCATTCTGCCGCATTCGGACGTGTCCGTCCCGTAATTTACCGATATGAAGGGAACCTGGCCGCCGCCCCGCGAATGCATCGAATTGGCATTGTGGATGAACGCCTCGCAGGCCTGGTACACATCCCGTTCGGTCATGCTCCAAGCTTCGCGCTCCCGGTCGAAATCGTCTTGGAGCGGCAGCTCCCGCAGCAAGCGGAGCTTTTTCTCGAAGGTTTTGCGCACGTACGGCGCAAGGTCAGCGTCAAACATCGGGAAAGCTTGTCCGCCGTGCTGCTGATTCTGGTTGGCCTGCAAAATGATCGAGGCAAGCGCCATGGCGCTTTTGATGTCCTGCGGCTCGCGCATATGGCCATGGCCGGTATTGAACCCGCCCCGGAGCAGCTTGCCGAGCGGAATCTGGCAGCAGGTCGTCGTTCCCGAGGCATAAAAATCAAGATCATGCGGGTAAATCAAATTTTGTTCGATCGCTTCCTTGACCTCCGGCGACAATAACTGTTCGGCAGCGTACATTTTGGCGCTTTCGCTGGCAAATTTGCTCATCAGCCCCATGGGCGACTTTCCGTCCACGTTCGCGTTTTCCTGAAGCAAATCCGGGTTGCCGTCTTGCAGCATATCGTCAAAGGAACGCCAGAGACGCTCGGCCGGATCCTGGATGAGATCATTCATTTCCACTTCCTCCTTAAGGCGCAAAATGGGATGGCTAATCCACCCGACACCATATATAGTATTTAATTCGAAAATCAAACACTATATCTATTGTCACACCCCGGAGAAAAGCTATTTCTGCTTTACCGGTCAAACGTCATCGCCGGCCAAAACAGGGGGCCCGGCATAAAGCCCAACCGATGGCATAACGATTCGAGCGGATGGCCGTGCGCAATTCGGGCGCGGAGCATCGGCTCCCCGCGATGTGCCAAAACGGTCAAAGCCCGCCTCAGCATGTTTGTCGCAACCCCTTTGCCTCTAAAACCCGGCCTTACGGCCAGCGCTTCGATCACCGGACAGCCCTCCGAGTACCCGATCAAACAAACGCCGATCAAAGCATGCGTTGCACGGTCATACGCTGCGCCCGAGGCTTCCAGCACGGCTTCCGGGCTTTGGGCGGCAAATTCCCGAAGCCGAAGCAGCGTCTCCGGAAAAGACACGGCGCCTCTCTCTCCGCTCTCCCCGCCCTGGGCATGCTTAAACAAAAACAGCCCGGCTTCGCGCTCCAGCTTCAGCCTCGTTTCCCCGGAATCGCACGCGGTTTCCGCCCGGCGCCAAATCATCTCGGGATGCTCGCCTTCGAATACGGCCGTCGGACGCCGCATCCACCGGAATCTGCACGGGTCCGGCCGAAAGCCGGCCCGAATATAATCATCGGCGTCGCCGTCCGGCACCTCCATTGCCTGAATCGGCAGCCCGTTGCCGCCTTGCCGCCGCAATGTTTGCGCGATCAGCCGAATTACCTCGGCCCCCCCTCCAAAAGGCGGAACCGTAAAAAAATACCGGAATGCCCAAGGCGACAGGGCCAACCCGCCGACAACGGTTTGATCTTTTACGAGCCAAAAAGGCTCATCGCCCCCGGAGAGGAAATTTTCCTTCTCCCGGCATCGGAAGGCGATCGTCGCCTGATGATAATAAACATGAACGTACCGCTCCCATTCCGGGGCATCCGCCCGGCATAAATGAAGCGACTCCGTCAGCTTGAGCGTAGACGCCTTTTTCAGCCATGTCTCGCGATCCATACCAAGCGAACCTCCTTCTGCCTTCCGAAAGAAAGCTTCCCTACTAGATTACGTTCCGCATGACCGGTTTCATGCCATTTGGCCGCCGGACCCTCTAAATCTTTGCCGCCGGTTCGCCTGAAAACGGCAAAAGGGCCGCACCCTTGTTTGTCTCGATTGGAGACCAAGGATGCAGCCCTCGCTATGTAACAACAGCATCATGCGAAACTCGCTAAATATGTATGGATTTGAGCCATGTGATGGCGGTCATGTTCGAAAAAATCAAGCAAATATTCGTCCACCGACAGCTTATCTTCATGTTTATGGCCGAATTCGGATTCCGGAATGCCCTCGATGACCTCGACCAGCTGCCTGCGCGCTTCCACGGTTTGCCGGATCAAATCCTGCTTGCTCTGGGTCAGCCCGTAAGCCGCGGCGTCGCGGTTGAACTCGTTGAAATCGAGCGGCTTCAGCGTCATCGGCCGATGCTCCGCCATGGGCCGTATCGCATTTTCCAGAAAATACCTGTCCCACAGCATCATATGGCTGATGATGTCGCGCGGCGACCATTTGCCTTCCGCGACCGGCCCCGCCCACTGCTCTTCGCTCAAACGCTCCAGCGATTCGGCGAACCCGATCAGCTCGGCAAAAGCTTCCAGTTTCTCCTGCTTCGTATTCATCGAATATCCCCCTGTCAAAAGAAAGAAATGGTTGATTCCCTTCCTGATCATACCATTGAATCCGGAACCAAGCAAGAACGTTTGTTTGGTTTCGGACGTGCGAAAGGCTAATGATGGCAGAGATGGCCGTAAAATATCGGGGATAACGGGAAAGCGGGCGCACCGTATCGCAAGATCCGAATGGAACGCCTCCGACGCCGACGCCCGCGTCTCCTTTCCCGTGCTTCATCCCCCGTTCGGAATTACAGCAGCAAATTTCTTTTTCTGAACCAAACGATCCCGGCCGCAAAACCGGCGAAGCCGACCGCCAGCAAAATAAGGACCACCGGCGTCCAATGAAGCGTTCCATTGACGATGTCCGCGGTGTCAATTAAAGAAAACAAGGAAACATGCTGCATCCAGGAAAGCTTGTCGCTGATTTTGCCCGCCAAATTCAAGCTGAAAAACCCGAATACGATGAACCCGGAGATGCCAAGCGCCCTTTTTTCGTCATTCGCAACCGCGGACACCAAAAAGCTGATGCCGCAAACCGCAAAAAACAGCAGGAACGCGCCCAGATTCAGCAGCAAAAACCTTCCGGAGTCGAGCTCGCTGACATCCCCGATAAACCAGGCATACCCGCCGTATCCGGCAAGCGTCGTAACAAGCGAAATGATGAATAATCCCGTCAGCAGGACGACGGCCTGCGTAAGAGCCACCTTGATCCGGGTCGTGGGCGCGGCCAGCAGGTAGGCCATCGAGCCTTGATCGACGAGACGGGCCATCAGTTGGGTGGACGTGGTGATGCTGAAAATGGACAAGATCAGCACGAACAGCAGCCCGTAATATTCGCCGGAAATAAACGACTCGACGCTGCCGAACCCGTTTTCCAGGCTGAACGCCTTGCTTAGTCCCTCCGGCATCGACGCGATGAGCGCATTGAGGTTTTCCGATTGCATGGCCATGCTCGGGTAAACCCAAAACATAAGCAAAATATAAAAAGCCGAACCAAACGCGTAACTCGTCATCGTCTGCAGATGATTTTTGAGCATTTGCCCATACAGCGCAGCGTTCATGTCATTTGCCTCCCGTCCGGTCGTAATAATCCATAAAAATGTCCTCCAGGTTTTGCGAAGCCACGTCGATGCTGCGGATCCGGTATTTCGCCGTTTCCTGGACGAACCGGTTATAATCCCCCTGTACCGCGACGCGCACCCGGTTATCTTTGCAGGATTCGATTTTCAGGCCGCTGGCAAGGAACGCATCCCGGTCCCCGGCATCCTCGAAGGAGACCTCGAATAGCTTCCGCTGCTCGGCCTGGAGTTCATGGATGTTTTTTACGGCGATAAGCTTCCCGTCCTTGATTATGGCCGCCCGGTCGCAAGTCCGCTCGATTTCCGGAAAGCTGTGCGAGGACATCAAAAACGTCGTCCCTTTGGCCTTTTCCTCCAGAACAAGCTCGATGAACACCCTTTGCATCAGCGGATCCAGGCCTGAGGTCGGTTCGTCTAATACGATCACCTCAGGTTCATGCATAAAAGCGGCCACGATGCCTACCTTCTGCTTCATGCCCTTGGACATCTTCCGGATCGGCGTGCGGTCATCGAACTGCAGCCGCTCCACGAGCTCGGCCCTGCGCTTCGGATCAACCCCGCCGCGCAGCTTCGCCATGAAATCCAGAAAGGTTTTCCCCGTCATACCCTCCATAAAGGCAATTTCTCCGGGCAAATATCCGACCAGCTTTTGAAATTTCCCTTGATCTTTCCACGTATCAAGATCCCGTATCCGCACGGTTCCCTGTGCCGGTTTCATAAAACCCATGATGTGGCGGATCGTCGTGGATTTGCCGGCCCCGTTCGGACCGAGAAAGCCGAACACTTCCCCTTTTTCCACGGTGAAAGAAATATCGAATATCCCTTTCCCCCCTGGAAATATCTTCGTTACATGTGACACCGTAAGCATAGCCAGCGCCTCCCGCTCGGGAATAAAATTATGAAATATTATATCCCGAATATTTCATAACCAGATCATACGCCGGAAAGATATTCCCGTCAATAGAGTTATGAAATATTTATGTGTTATAATTTCATTATTAGCGGCGAAAGCCGGAAAATGGAGCTGATACAAACGTGAACGGCTTTGAACGCAGAGCACAGCAGATTAAAAACCGCATTAAAGAGACGGCATTAAAGATGCTCGCCTCCTGCAGCCCCAAGCAAATCCGCATCGCGGACATCGCCGGGGAAGCCGGCGTTTCGCAGGTAACGATCTACAATTATTTCGGCAGCAAGGAAGCCCTCATCCGCGAGGTATTCCGGGACTACGTCCAAAGCACCGTAGATGAATTCGAATCCGTCGTCCGCGCGAACGTCTCGTTGAAGGAAAAGATCGAATACATCGTTTTGCAAAAGAAAAATAACACCCATACCCTCCACCCTTCCGTCTTGGCGGAGTTGGTGCAGGAGGACCCGGAAATCCAGGAGCTCGTCCGCAAAAATTACGAGGAGCGGAGTTTGCCGCTCATGGCGGAACTGGTCGGCAAAGCGAAAGCAAACGGGGAGATTTCCGAAGGCATATCGGTCGAAACGGTCATTTTGTATTTGAACATGCTTTACGATTCTTCCGCGCGCATGCTCGAATCGACGCAAAACAGCGAGGATCTGGACAAACTCGTCGAGGAAATGGTGCACGTGTTTTTTTATGGCATATGTGGTCCCAAGTCCCAAAATTGATTAACAGAACGTAAATTGTATGTTAATTTAGTATTTTCATCGTGTAAAAAAACTTATATAGTATTGGTTAACAAGGAGTCAGGAAAAAATTAACAAACTCCAGGAAAGGAGCCGGAATGATAGACTTTTCCATGCGATCATCAAAACCAAAAACGCCCGTCGTCGGGATTTTCATTCTTTTGCTGCTGAAGCTTATGCTTTTGCGCTATTTTTTCTTCCACGAGATCATGTGGAGCCGGATCGCGGCCGATGCCGCTTCGCTGCTGGTTCTTCTGTCCTTGCTGGAGCTCATCGTCCCTTCCAAAGCGAAAGGGATCGTGTACTGGATCTTCAATGTGCTGTGCTCGCTGATCTTTTTTGCCTCGGCGGTGTATTTCCAGCATTTCAACACCGTTCCGACTTATACAGCCCTTTCCGAGCTGAAGCAGGTCGGCGGGATCAAGGACAGCGTGCAGTCGACCATCCAAACGGCGAACTACCTCTTTTTTGCCGATATCGTCGTCATCACGCTGGTTTGGATCGCCGGCAAGCTGATGGGACGAAAGCCAAGCATGTCCGCTCCTTTGCGCAAAAGATGGCCGGCGATCGTCGGCGTGGTCGCCCTTGCCGCGACGGCATGGTTTATCGTCAAAGACCGGGGCATCACGAACGAAGTGCTCCAAGCGGAGCATCTCGGTTTTTTTAATTACCAGGTAGCCGCAGGGCTCAAAGCCAAGGAAGAAGCCGTCGCCGTCGCTTCCGGCAATATCAAGGATACGGTCAAGAAAATCGAATCGAAGGAAGCCATGTTCAAATACCAGGACGATCCGCAAGCGCAGCCGAAATTTTTCGGGGCCGCCAAAGGCAAAAACGTCATCGTCATTCAGATGGAGGCTTTCCAAAACTTCCCGATCCATCTGTCTCTGAACGGCCAGGAGCTGACGCCGGTGCTGAACGGTCTTTCCAAGGACGGCTTCTATTTCTCGCGGGTATTCCAGCAGATCGGCCAAGGCAACACCTCCGATGCGGAATTCATGAGCAACACCTCGATTTATCCGACGGCGGCCGTGGCCATGTCGACGGGTTACGGCGACCGCGTGCTTCCAAGCATGCCGCGCCTGCTCGAAAAAAGAAATTACGAATCGGCCACGTTCCATGTGAACGACGTCAAGTTCTGGGACCGGGACAAGCTGTACCCGGCCTTGAAGTTTACCCATTACTACGACAAGCCGTATTATAAAAACGACCATTTTAACGAATTTGGCGCTTCGGACGAGGAATTGTACAAATTCGGCATCCAAACGCTCTCCAAGCTTCATCGGGAGAAAAAACCTTTTTACGCGCAGTTCGTGACGGTGTCCAGCCATTTTCCGTTCAACGTGCCCGAGGACCGGGTGAAAATCGGCATCCCGGATGCCTTGAAAGGGACGCAGCTCGGCAATTACTTGGCTGCCGTCAATTACACGGATTACGCGATCGGAACCTTGATCGACCAATTGAAACAAAATGGCATGTGGGACGACACCGTCCTGGTCATCTACGGCGATCATTTCGGCCTGCAGCCGCAGGATAACGATCCGGCGATGATCAGCCAGGCGCTTGGCATCAAATACGATCCGCGCGTCACCCGGTTCAACATCCCGCTCCTGATCCACGTGCCCGGCGTGCAGGGACAGGAATTGAAGCAGGTCGGGGGGCAGGTGGACATCTTGCCGACGCTCGCCAACCTCCTCGGCATCTCGCTGAAGGAAGAAAACTTTACCGCGTTCGGCCACGATTTGCTGAACATCAACCATAACATCGTCGGCAGCCGGTATTATTTGCCGACGGGTTCCTTCTTTAACGACGACATTTTGTACGTCCCAGGCAAAACGTTCGAGGACGGCAGCGCGACCGATTTGGATACGCTTGAACCCGTCGCCGATTTCGCCAAGTACAAACCAGATTACGACTATAACCTGTCGCAAATGAAATTGTCCGACGAATACGTCAAGCTGCTGCCGAAACGGGAATAACGGCGATGCGTTCCTTTCCTTTTTTAGGGCAGCGCAAAAAACACGGGCATCCGATTTGAAGGATGCCCGTGTTTTTTGATGGAAGCCGGGCTGCGCGAAGAACGCCCAACAGGCGCTTTTTACGCAGCCTTTCGTTTATATGCAATCCATGAACCGCTTACTCCGCGACGATCAGCTCGATCCCTTTTTCCCGCAGAAGCTTGGCATCGGCGCTTTCGATCTGGCTGTCCGTAATGACCGCATCGATCTCTTCCCATCCGGCCACATGCGTAAAAGCCTGCACGCCGATTTTGCTGGCGTCGGCCAATAAATACACGCTGGCGGCCTGCTTAATCAGCTTATGCTTGACCATGGCCTGCAGTTCGTTCGATTCGCTGATGCCCCGCTCCGGGTGCACCCCTTTGCACGAAACGAACGCTTTTTCGACGTAATAGGCCTCCAGGCTGCGCTCAGCCATCGGTCCGACATATGAAAGGGATCTTGCCGCCAAAATGCCGCCGGTCGAGATCACCTCGATTTTTTCCTTCGACGATAGCTCCAACGCTACCTTGATCGAATTCGTCAGCACCGTCAGCGGAACATCCGGCAGGATCGATGCCATGTACCATGCCGTCGAGCTGGCGTCCAGCGCGATCCGGTCATGCGGTTCGATCCGGGCGACAGCCGCTCTGGCGATGCGCTTTTTCTCTTCCTGGTGCATGACTTCCCGCTCGAAATACGGGGTTTCGGCCTGTGTCTCCTTGACGCTCACCGCCCCGCCGTGGCTGCGCCGAAGCTTGCCCTGCTGCTCCAGACGGTCCAAATCGCGGCGGATCGTTTCTTCCGTGACCCCGCACAGCTCGCTGAGCTCGGATACCCGGATGCTGCCTCTTTCGTTGACGAGGCTTACGATTTTATCGTATCTTTCCGCAACTAACATAGCTACCCTCTTTCATCGCCGGCCTTCCCGCCAGCCAGAATCACAACTTGGAATGTTCATGAAAACAAAACCTATTATACCAAATCTCAGGATGCAGGCGCATGTCCCGCTACCGGTCTATCCGACGATCAGCGCATAGGCCGCACCCGGGCCGTGCACGCCGATCGTGAGGTCGTTTTCGATGTCCGACGACCGGCTTGGTCCGGAAATAAAATGGACTCCGGCAGGGAAACGTTCGGCCGGGATACTTGCGACTCGGCTCATCGCCTCGCCGAGCCGGGTGTACATGCGTTCCGCCGGGATCACGGCAATAAGCACGTTCGGCAGCAGCGATACCGAGCGGCCTTTGTCCGCAGAGGACGCAACGACGATCGTGCCGGTATAAGCCACCGCATGATCCGCGAGGACGATGCCCACGTCCGCCTGCTCGCAAATGTTCAGGGAGCCTTCGGGATCCCGGCCGTTCCAGGCGTGATGCGAAAGCTCGGGCAGGACGCTCTCCAGCTGCAGGCTTGCCAGCTCCGGCAGGTTTTGCCGGATCGTCGACCGCGCCTGCCGCTCTTTGGCGATGCGGGCGATGACCTCAGGCACGCCCGACATGGACGCGATTCGCTCGGGATAACCGCCCGCAGCCCGCCAATTGTCCATAAAACGACCGATTTTCTCTTCGGTCCCCAGCTCATAGGAGGACCAAAAATCCGGCGCCCCCCGGTACGGATGCACCGGAGCCGGACCGGCGGCCGGTCTTCCCAGCCTGTTTGCGATGTTGCCGATAAACCGCTTTTCCGCCTCCCGCGATTCGCGGTCTAATCGGGCAAGAAATTCCGGATCGGATTTGGCCATGTTTAATGCCCTCCCTTCGCCCGCGACTGAACGATCTTTTCCATGCGGGACTTCATTTCATCCGTCATCGGCTTGAACGACTTTTCGGCCTCCGCCGTCACTTTCGTCCACTGCTCCCGGAACGATTTTTTAGGCAGCGCCGGAATATGGCGGTACGCCGTCCAGCCGCCGAGCGGGCCGATCCTGGATTTGATGACTCCGCCGCGAACCAGCAGCTTTTGGCCCAGCTGCCCTGCTTTTACCGCCCTCTCGAACCAGGCGTGGCTGCCCATCAGCATTTTGAAGCCTCTCATCGCCATTTTTTCGCCGGGCGCGGTCACTCCTCGTTCCACTTTCCGGTTGCGCAGGTATACGAGCATGTCGTGAAGCGGGATTTTGACGGGACAGGCTTCGTAACAGGCGCCGCACAGGCTGGACGCATTGGCGATGTCGTGCCACTCCTCCGCATTTTTGTTCAGCGCCGGAGTCAGCACCGCGCCGATCGGGCCGCTGTACGTTCCCGGATAAGAGTGGCCTCCGATATGCCGGTACACCGGGCAAGCGTTCAAGCAGGCGCCGCAGCGGATGCAGTTGAGCAGCTCCTGGAAATCCGGGTCCCCGAGCTGCAGCGACCTGCCGTTGTCGACGATGATGACATGCATCTCCTCCGGTCCGTCCCCGTCCTCCGTCCGCTTGGGTCCCGTAATGCCGGACATGTACATGGTCATTTTCTGGCCGGTGGCCGATCTCGGCAGCAGCGTGGCCATCACCTCCAGATCGTCCCATGTCGGAATCAACCGTTCCATGCCCATCAGCGTGATCTGGATTTTAGGCACCGTACTGACCATGCGGGCATTGCCTTCATTCTCGAAAATGACGACCGTCCCCGTCTCGGCGATGCCGAAATTGCAGCCCGTCAGCCCGATGTCCGCCTCAAGGAATTTGTCGCGCAGCTTGCGTCTCGCAAAACCTGCAAGCACCTGCGTCTCGGGCGGCAGCGTCTCCCCGGCTTCCTTCGACAGCAGCTCCGCGATTTGGCGGCGGTTTTTGTGAATGGCCGGGATAATGATATGGGAAGGCGGTTCGTTGGCCAGCTGGATGATGTATTCGCCCAAATCGCTTTCGATCGACTCGATGCCGATTTGTTCGAAAGCCTCGTTGATGTGGACCTCCTCGGACACCATCGACTTCGATTTGACGACCGATTTCGCGCCCCGGTGCTTCACGATGTCCATGGCGATCCGTGCCGCATCCTTCCCCTCCGGCGCAAAATGCACGTGAACGCCTTGGGCGCGGGCGTTTTCGATGAAACGGCTCAAATAATAATCCAGATGGGCAACCGTGTGGGCCCGGATTTGCCGGCCGCGCTCCCGCCACTCCTCCCAGTTGCCGTGTTCGGCCGTCGCCGCTTTTTTGCCGTTTTTCAGCCTTTCCGTCGTAAATTTGACGGCATCGATCAGAAATTCATCTTGAAGAGCGGTTCTCGCGCGCTCCTTGACGTTAGACCCCTGCGGTTTGCTCACGGTTCCTCACCCCTTCGTACAGCAGTTCGGCCAGATGCATCACGCGGACCGGCTTGCCCTGAAATTTCAGGTTGCCGCCGATGTTCAGCAGGCAGCCCATGTCCAGGCCGACGAGCACCTCGGCTTCCGTCTCCAGAACATGCTGGCTTTTTTCTTCGACCATCGCCCCGGAAATTTCGCTCATCTTGACGGCAAACGTCCCGCCAAAACCGCAGCAGTCTTCGGCATAAGGAAGCGGAACGTATTCCATGCCTTCGACATGGCTCATCAGCTCCATCGGCTCGTCCTTGATCCCCAGCAGACGCGTGCCGTGGCAGGAAGGATGGTAGGTCACCTTATGCGGAAAATACGCCCCGACATCCGTCACACCCAGGACCTGGACGAGGAATTGGGTAAATTCGTACGTCTTTTCTTGAAGCCGGCGGCTTTTTTCAAGCAGCGCGGCGTCGTGTTCGAACAGCTTCGGATAATAATGATGGATCATGCCCGTGCAGGAGCCTGAAGGCGCAATCACGAAATCGCTGTCGTCAAACGCTTCCAAAATCGTTTTGGCCGAAGCTCTTGCTTCGTCCCAATAACCGCTGTTGAAGGCCGGCTGGCCGCAGCAGGTCTGCACCTTCGGAAAATCCAGCCTGACGCCGTAGCGGGCAAGCAGCTGCGTCATCGCTTCGCCGATCGGCGGAAACAGCGCATCGCTGATGCAGGTAATAAAAAGCGACACTTTCATCCTAGCATTCTCCTCCTTTGCGCTAAGCGCAACATTCGAGCCGGCCCATGGCCCGGATAGAAAATCAATCCCCACATGCCCGAGACGAGGCGTGTACGGCGCTCTTTTCGGACATGGCGGGGATTGCGTTGTTCATGGGATCATAAGATAATCGTGAGCCAGGCGCAAACCGGGAATCAGCGCGTGAACGCGGCAGGCACCCCGCCGTCGATCGTCAGCATGCAGCCCGTCGTTTTTTCGGCTTTCGACGACGCGAAGAAGGCGATGCCTTCCGCCACGTCCTTCGGATAAATATTGACGAGCAGCGTCGTTCTCTTCCGGTAATGCTCTTCCAGCTGGTCCGGTTCGATGCCGTAAGCCGCGGCGCGCTCGTTGCGCCAGTTCGAATTCCAGATCGCGGAGCCCTGCAGGATCGCGTCCGGCAAAATCGTGTTGACGCGGATGCCGTGCTCCCCGCCCTCGGCGGCGATGCAGCGTGCCAGATGCGCTTCAAGCGCTTTGACCGAGCTGTAGGCCGTCACGTTTTTGCCTGCGTAAACGGAGTTTTTCGAGCCGACGAAAATCATGCTGCCGCCGAGCCCCTGCTCTTTCATTTGCTTGAACGCTTCGCGTGCCACAAGGAAATACCCCGTGCCCAGCACGTTCATATTCAGGTTCCATTCCTTGAGCGACGTTTCGTCGAACGGGCTCGAAGTCGCCAGCCCCGCATTGTTGACGATAATATCCACGCCGCCGTATGCCAGCGCCGTTTCGCCCAGCGCCGCGATCACCATTTCTTCGCTGGTGACGTCCATTTTTACGGCTTTGGCCCGTCCTTCGCCATACTGCGCGTTGATTTCGGCCGCAACCTTCTCGGCTCCTTCAAGATTGAGGTCGGCCAAAACGACGTGAGCCCCTTCGGAAACGAGGCGCCGCGCCGTTTCGCTGCCGATGCCGCCAGCGCCCCCGGTGATGAAGGCGACTTTGCGGGAAAATTCCGCTTCGGCGGGAGCCAACGTCAGCTTATACAGCTCAAGCGGCCAATATTCCACGTTATAGGATTCGTTTTCGTTCAGCGACACGAACTCGCCCAGCGCCGTTGCGCCTTTCATGACGGCAATCGCGCGGTGGTACAGCGCGCCGCTGACGCCGGCCATCGCCACGCTTTTTCCCGTGTTCACCATGCCGATCCCCGGGATGAGGATTACGCGCGGAGCCGCTTCGAACATGACGTCGCCTTCGTGTTTGTTCCGTTCGAAATAAGCTTTATATTCCTCTTTATAGGCTTCGATTCCGCTGCGAACGGCCTCCTTCAGTCCGGCTGCCCCGGTGGACGGCGCCCATTCGACGTACAGCGGAACGCGTTTCGTATGCACCAGATGGTCCGGGCAAGCTGCGCCGACTTGGGAAAGCTCCTTGGCGTTTTTGCTGTTGACGAACTGGAGCACGTCGTCCCCGTCATCGTACGTGCAGATCATTTTTTTGCCGTCGCTGACCGCGCCGCGAATGACCGGCATCACTTCCGCGAGGATGGCTTTGCGCTCCTCTTCCGGCAGCGTCTCTGCTTGGCGTCCGCCAAACACCCGATCCTCTTGAATCCGTTCGTTGATGTAGCTTTCGGCTTTTTGAATCATCGCGATCGTTTGGTTGTAGCACGCTTCCGACGTTTCGCCCCAAGTGACGAGGCCGTGTTTTTCCATCAGCACGAGCTGGGCGTTCGGGTTGTTTTTGACGCCTTCGGCGATCATTTTCGATAACGTGAAGCCCGGACGGATGTACGGCACCCACACGAAGGTATCCCCGTAAATTTCTTTCGCGATTTCTTTGCCGTTATCCGCGCAGCACAGGCTGATGATGGCGTCCGGATGGGTATGGTCCACGTGCGGGTAAGGCAGAAACGCGTGCAGCAGCGTTTCGATCGAAGCTCTCGGATGTTTGCTGTCGATCATGCAGTGGGACAAATATGCGACCATTTCTTCGTCCGGCATTTCGTCGCGTTCGATCAGCGGCCGGATATCCTCAAGCCGAAGTCCGGTAAAATGCTGGGCTTTCATCGTCGCCAGGTCGGAGCCGCTGCCCTTCACCCACATGACCTCCACGTCGCGGCCGCGAAAATCCTTTTCCACCGTTTTCAGCGAGGTATTGCCGCCTCCCCAGTTGCATACGCTCCGGTCGCTGCCGATCAGGTTGGAGCGGTATACGAGCTCTTCCACGCCCGCTTTATGTTTGGATGCTTCTGCGTTATTCCAAAGACTTTGAACCATGAATGATGCCTCCCGTACCGAATTGTTTTGTTTTCATTTGTTTATGTTTGAATTGACTTGATTATAACAGATGGTGTTTGTTTTGGCACCCATTTTTTTGTTCTTTTATTTGATTCATTCGCATAAACCGCAAAAACAAAAAAAGACGGAAACCGGAATGCGGTTGCGTCTTTGAATGATTGGCAGCAGATCTATGAACATAAACCCGATCCGAAAATGTAATCCGAAACTGCATCCGAACCGCAAAAAAGCCCCAAAATATCATTTTGGGGCCGTTCCCATCGAACCGGATGTCCCTCCCTTGGAACGACGGGAGCCCGACCATCGTATGGGGCCGCGGAAAGAGTGCTGAAGCGATGCATCATTCGTCCGTATCGGCATGGGATACCGCGTTGCACGGGTGCGTTTTCGTAGTTCCGCCGGTTGTCGTCCATGACGCGGGCCGGCTCCCGGCCAAGGTTAGGGCGGCGTTCCACGGCCGCTTGAAACGCCAAGCCGCGGAACAAATGGCGCAAGGGACGGGGACATCACTATATTGTATAAGGCGGCGCCTGAAGACATGACTATCTTTTTGCGTTTTTTTCGCAGAGCTTACCTGGCCTTGGCCCGTTTTACGGCCATGCCTGCGGGAGGCTTGAATTTGCTTTCCGTCGGGGTATCCGTCTTATTTTCCTCCGGTTTGACCGCAAACAGCGTCAGCAATCCCCCGACCGCGCCCACCGCAGCCATGACGCCGAACAAAACCCAATGGTTTGTTTTCATGAGGAGGGAAACCGCCGGCGGGCCCAAGGACACCCCGATGAAACGCATGCTGCTGTAGAGGGACGTAATGGTTCCGCGCTGCTTCTCGTCGATGCCTTCGGTGATCAGCGCATCCATGCACGGCAGGACCGTGCCGATTCCGGCTCCGCATAACGAAAAAAACGCGACGACGAAAATGATTTGGGCGCTGAAGCCGGTAATGACCAGGCATATGGTCAGTACGGCCATGCCGCAGAATCCCGTCCATTTCATCCGCTTCTTGTTTTTCCCGATGACTTTGCCGGCCACAAACGACGCAAGGCAAAGCACCGCAAGCGGAATCGCGAGCACCAGCCCTTTGATGACGCCGCCCAGTCCGTATTTGCTTTCAAGCGTTTCGGATAAATAAAACAGGACGCCGAACAAAATGAACATGCTGATGCCGCCGACCGCAAAAATGGCGTACAGCCATCTTCCTTTTTCGCGCAAAATGGCCTTCGTATCGCGAAGGAAGCTGCCGATCGAATGATCATCATCATCCTTCTTTTTAGGCGGTTTGACGAAAAACAGAACCATCAGCAATGAAATCACGCATAAGACCGGGATGCTCAGAAACGGCAAATACCAGATCACGCTAGCCAAAGCCGCTCCCAGGATGGGGCTCAGTACTTTGCCGAAGGTATTGGAAGTTTCGATGATCCCCAGGCTTTTGCTGACGTCGTCCTCTTCCTTGAACATGTCTCCGACGAGCGGCAGCACGATCGGAAAAGCTCCGGCCGCTCCGATGCCCTGAAGGAAACGGCCGCCAAGGATAATCCAATAAGCCGCGAGCCCCTCCGTCATCCAAGCTGCCACTCCGGAAAGCGCTCCACCGACAGCGGCAATGATCAAACTGGGGATGATGACGGTTTTCCGGCCGTAGCGGTCGGATAAATAACCCGCGATCGGAATCAGAAGGATGGCAACCACCGCGTAGACGGTAATCAGCATGCTGACCTGGAACGGACCGACATGGAGCTGCTGCGAAATTTGCGGCAAAATGGGAATCAGCATGGAGTTGCCGAGGGTCATGATTAAAGGAATGGAGGCTAAGGCCGCCAAGTCCCATTTTTTGTCTTCCATGACTAAACCACCTTTTATGTTCGGTTAACAACTCGTTATATTGTGGTTTCTTTTGTCCGGAACTATGCAAAACCGCCGCCCCAAGCGGCAAACGCTGGGACGGCGGCATTTCGGTCAGCCTGTTTATGTTTCGACGACGTATTTATCCGGGTCCGCGTCCTGAATAAAGCGGCAAGGCTCGCCCAGGCTGAACATGCGGAGCTGATGCATCGCCCGCGTGCAGGCGGTATAAAACAGTTTGCGCTCGGATTCCCGGCTGTAGGAGTCCGCCGAGGCGTCATAGATGACCACCGCGTCGAATTCCACGCCTTTGGCCAAATAGGACGGAATCACGAGGGTCCCGGTGACGAACGACGGCGTCGTCTTGGCGATTTTTTTCAGCGGAAGACGCTCTTTCAAAGCCTCGTAGACCTGCTCGCATTCCTCGGCCGTTTTGCATATGATCGCCGTATGCTCGTAGCCTTGGCTGTTCAGGTTTTGGATATGCTCGACGATGGCGCGATGCAGCTCTTCCCTGCCGCCCGCCAGATGCAGCCGGGGTTTTTCCCCATGCCGGTTGAAAGGAATGATCGATTCGCCCCCAGGCATCATGCTCCGCGTGAAATCGACGATTTCAAGCGTCGAACGGTAGCTTCGCGTCAGGGAGATGACCTCGGTCGACTCCTCCCCGTACAGCTTTTTGAGCGATTCCAAGCTGCCTTCAAGCGCATCGGTATGCGCATAGATCCCCTGGTTCAGGTCTCCGAGCGCCGTCATCCGCGCACGCGGGAAAATCCGCTTGACGTATTCCAGCTGGAACGGGGAGTAATCCTGCACTTCATCGATGAAAACATGGCGGATGACGTTGTTGGTTTGGAACCCCTTCAGAAGATCCTGCAAATACAGATACGGGGTTACGTCTTCATAAGGAAGCCTTCCTTCGTTCATCTCCCCGACCGTCTGCCTGCCGATTTCCTCATATTCTTCCGGGAGCTTGCCGTCCGCGCTGATGCTCATAAACAAGTCCCGGTTCTGGCACAGCTCCTGATACATCGCCTTCACGTCCACGAACCGCATCCGTTTGATCCATTTCCGCACCGGTTTCAGCCACTCGTTGACGACCATTTTCGCAAGCAGGCTGCGTTCGCGGTCAAAGTCGTCGAAGGTTTCGCTTTTGGCCCCTTGCTTACGGCGGACGCGCGTATATGCCTTCTGGTATTCGTCGGGGTCAAGCAGCTGAATTTGTTCGTCGACCCAAGGCTCCTTCCGTTCCTGCTTAGCGAACTGCGCAAGCTCCTTCAGCAGCCAATCCTTGAGCAGTTCCACGCGGTTGGCAAGACGTACGCTCGGGTCGAAGCCGTAAAACTTCTCCTGCATCGCCTGCTCGGAAACGATCAGACGGCCTTTGAACCGGACCGGCTTGAATTTCATTCCGCTTAGCTCCAAGCGGTCCTTGTATCTCTGTATCGTTTCGAGGAACGCCGTAGACGATTTGTATGCGATCGACGCGCGTTTGACCTTCAGCCACGGACCTTCCTCGGCCTTCAAAATCGTCTCCATCTGCGAAAAGACGTCCTCCAGGTCGAAATCCCGGCCGAGCCGATGCTCCAGATAAGCCTGGAAGGTGGTCTGCAGCATGTTGTCCTCCCCAAGTTCGGGCAGCACGGTCGAAACGTAGCTGTTGAACATCGGGTTCGGGGAAAACAGGATCACCTGATCCGCTTTTAGCGATTCCCGGTATTTATACAATAAATAGGCGACCCTTTGGAGCGCGGCCGAGGTCTTTCCGCTTCCGGCGGCTCCCTGAACGATAAGCATCCGGCTTTTGTCGTTGCGGATCACCGCGTTTTGCTCCTTCTGGATCGTTGCCACGATGCTTTTCATCTGGTTGTCGGAAGAATGGCTGAGCACCTGCTGCAGCAGCTCGTCTCCGATGGTGACGCCGGTGTCGAACATGACCTTAATGCGTCCGTCGCGGATAACGAACTGGCGTTTAAGCTCCATTCGGCCGCTGATTTCCCCGCTTGGCGTCTCGTAGGAAGCCGGGCCGGGCGCCCAGTCGTAATAGAGGCTGGATACCGGGGCGCGCCAGTCGTACACGAGGAACGTTTCCTGATCGTCGTCAAGGAACGAGGCGATGCCGAGATAGATTTTTTCCGTTCGCGTTTGTCCTTCTTCCTTAAAATCGATCCGTCCGAAATACGGCGATTTGACGAGCAGCCGCAGCTTCTTCAGCGTTTCCGAAGCCTGCAGGTGCGCCCGTTCGCGCTCGGACAACACTTGGGATTGCTGACGCAAGCTGGTGGACGTTTCTCCCAGATCGTCGGAACTGCTGAAATTGACCCGGACTTCGTCCCAGAAATCCTTGCGCAGCTCGACGACATCGCCCCGGACGACGCCCACGTCGGCCTCAAGCGCTTCTTTGCGGACGGCGATTTTCCGGGTAACCGAATCGACCCGCCGTTGTTCGTCCTGCCAATCCTGATCGTTCAAGTCCATGCCTGTCTTCATCCCCTTTATATATTTGACAATATCTTTCCCATATGTTATAATGAAAAAGCAATCTCTGTGCATATTGCCCCATTTGTAGGGCCGTATGTTCTATTTTATCAAGAACCATCATGAAAATCAAACGTTTAAGGGGAGCCGATGGGCTCCCCTTTTTGAATGGCCGGAATCGATTCAACTCCGCTTTCAGCGGTTACAGGAACAAAGGCACGATATCGATGCCTTCCGCCGAAATTCGCACCAAGCCTTTATCCGACAAGCGAATTTCCGGGATGACCACCAGCGCCAGCAAAGACAAGGTCATAAACGCATTGTTCAGCGGGCACCCCGCCTGAAGGAGCGCTTGGCTGATCGCCTCGGACTCGCGGGCGACCGTTTCGAACGGCTTGTCCGACATAATGCCCCCTACCGTTAGCGGAAACTCCGTTACGCCTTCTTCGGTCCACATGACCACGCCGCCTTGCATTTCCGCGACCCGGTTGCCTGCGCGCGCCATCAACTCGTCGTCATTGCCGATGACCGTCAAGTTATGGCTGTCATGGGCAACCGTCATCGCAATCGCTGCCGGCTTCACGAACCCGATGCCTTTCACGATGCCCAGCGCGTGCCCGCCGCCTTTGCCATGGCGTTCAAACACCGCCATCTTGCACAGGTCGTCTTTCGGGTCGGGCAGCGCCTTTCCGTTTTTCACGTTCACCTTTACATGCCGCTCCAGGGTGTCCACATGGTTTTCGACGACTTCGATCGCCCGAGCCACGGCTATTCCGTCGGCGACAGGCGCCGCAATGGCAAAATCGCTTGCCGTCAGCGTCCGGTTCAGCTTGACGGTATGAAATGCCGTCGCGGGAAGCTTATAGCGTTCCCAATCCGCGGTCATTCGGCCGTTCTCCGCCACGACCTGCCCCGCGGCAATCGTCATCGTCACGTTGACGTCCGCCAAATTCCCGTCCAGCAGGATAATGTCGGCATAGGCTCCCGGAATGATCGCCCCGATGTCCCGTGACAAACCGAATCTTTCGGCCGTGTTGATCGTGGCCATTTGGAAAGCCGTCACAGGTTTCACGCCTTGCGATATCGCATGCCGGACGACGAAGTTCATGTGACCTTCGTTCATCAGCGACTCGGAGCTGCGGTCATCGGTAACCAGGATCATCCGCCGCGTGTCCAAACCGCCTTCGGTATGCGCTTTGATCGTTGCGGCCACGTCATGCCAAGCCGACCCTTGGCGCATTTTCGCATACATGCCGAGCCGGACGCGTTCGATGACGTCTTCGGCGGTCACGCATTCGTGGTCGCCGTTCACCCCGCTGGCCGCGTATACCGGCAGACGCCAATCGTCCGATTTCCATGTGAAATGCCCGTCGGCGAATTTTCCCGCGGCCAGTGTCGCCTGGATCTCCCCGATCATCTTATCGTCGCCGTACACGACGCCCGGGAAATTCATCACTTCGCCGAGGCCGATCATGTCGTCTCCCCAGCCCAGCGCTTCGGCAACCTCTTCCGGCCCGATGAAAGCCCCCGTCGTTTCGAGGCCCGGATGCGTCGAAGGAACGCAGGACGCGACCTGCATATATGCCGCAAGCGGAGTGGATCTCGCTTCCTCCAGCATAAACCGGAGCCCGTCCAGTCCCAGCACGTTGGATATTTCATGGGCATCGAAAAAACCGCCGGTCGTGCCAAGCGGCAGCACCGCCCGGGCAAACTCCGTCGCCGTCATTTGCGTGCTTTCGATATGGCAGTGGCCGTCAAGCAAACCCGGCGCCGCATATCTGCCTCCGCCGTCGATGACCTTCGTTTCTTCGCCGATCGTGTGGCTGACGTCCCGGCCTACGTATACGATGCGGGCGCCTCTTGCCGCGATCGACATGCCCGGAAGGATCTCGCCCGATACGACGTTCACCAAACGAACGTTTTGAATGACCAAAGTCGCTTTCAGATCGCCGCGGGCGGCGGCCACCAGCTCCGGCACGCATTCCGCGAAAGGGCGTCTTCCCCATGCTGTCTTTTTCAAAGTAAACCCTCCATTTCTCTTTAACCAAACCTCAATCCATCGTAACGACCAATTCTCATCATCATACATCCGCCCGGAAGCAAAAATCAATTCTTTAAAATTCTTAAGATTTTCTTAGCCGGTGCTTAAACTGTCGCGGATAAGATGGAAATAATAAATTTGTGAAATACATAGTTAAGCGGGGTAGAGTGAAAATGAAGGTTATTCGTAAGAGAAAAAAGAAAAAACACGTGCTTGCGCTGTCGCTGCTGTTTTTGGCGGCGCTGGCCGCTTCGGCGTCATCCATTCGGTTTCCTACGTTCAAAATCGACGCATCCGCGTCCGTGCTTATGGATGTGAAGACCGGAAAGGTATATTATGAACATAACGCATCGGCGGCACTGCCGCCTGCAAGCATGTCGAAAATGATGACGGAACTGCTGGTGCTGAAAAACATCAAGGAAGGGCGCCATTCCTGGAACGAAACCGTCACGGCCAGCCGGTATGCCGCCAACGTGACCGGGGCGGAGGTCGGACTTAAGCCCGGGGAATCGCTTCCGCTACGGACCATGTTCGAGGCGATGGCCATCCATTCCGCCAACGATGCCGCCATTGCCCTCGCGGAGCATATCAGCGGAAGCGAGCAGGAATTCGTGAAGCTCATGAACGAAACGGCCCGGGAGATCGGATTATCGGGGCAAACCGTGTTCGGCAACGCGACAGGGTTATCTTCGCAGGATTTGCGCCCGTTCAAATCGGCGGCTTCGGAACGGGAAACGATGATGACGGCCAAGGATTTGGCCATCCTGACGCGTTATCTGATCCGGACTTATCCGGAGATTTTGGACGTTACCGCCAAAACGGAGCTGCATATTCCCGAGAAACGCATGACGCTTCATACGACCAACGCCATGCTTCCGGGCGAGGCTTTTGCTTACGGCGGCAACGACGGCTTTAAAACGGGGTATACCCAAAGGGCCGGCTACTGCTTTACGGGAACGGCCGAACGGGACGGAAAGCGGTTCGTCGCCGTCGTCATGGGAGCGCCCGATGCCGGAAAACGGTTTGAGGACGCCGCCAAAATGTTCAATTATGCCTTTGAGGGCGGCGGCATTCCCGTGGTCGGGAGATGGTTTGCATCAGCAGAATAATCGTGAATTGTTGACTTGGAGGATCATGGAATGAGGAATATATTGGTCGTGGACGACGACAAAGAAATCGCGAATTTGATCTCTATTTATTTGAAAAACGAAGGGTTTAACATCCGCTGCGCCCATGACGGCGAGGAAGCGCTGAAACTGCTGAACGATCCGAACGAGCCGTTCGATCTGGTCATCCTCGACGTCATGATGCCGAAAATGAACGGACTGGAGGTTTGCCGGCAGGTACGGGACACCGCCTCCGTCATCCCGATCCTGATGCTCAGCGCCAAAACGGAGGACATGGACAAAATTCTCGGCCTCATGACCGGGGCCGACGATTATATGATCAAGCCCTTTAATCCGCTGGAATTGACCGTTCGGGTCAAAACCCTCCTGCGCCGCACCTTTCAATACAACACGGACACGCGCAGCCAGGATGACGCCGTCCTGCGCATCCAGGACGTCGAAATCAACCGCAGCACGCACCGCGTCATCGCCGACGGCAACGACATCCAGCTGACCGGAAGGGAATTCGACATTTTGAGCCTGCTTGCTTCGCATCCGGGGCGGGTGTTCAGCGCAGAGGAAATTTTCCAGCGGGTCTGGAAAGAAAAATATTATGTATCCAACAATACGGTCATGGTTCACATCAGCAATCTGCGGGACAAGCTGGAGAAGGAGCTCGGCTACAAGCTGATTCAAACCGTGTGGGGAGTAGGTTATAAAATCGATGCATAGTTTCTTTAATAAACTGCAGTGGAAGATCATCCTGCTGTTCTTTTTCAGCCTTGGTCTGACGTTTGCCACGCTTTTTGTGCTCGTAGAGGTTCTAGACGCCGTATACCACCGCTATTTTCATCAGCTGTACCCGATCGTGATTCGGATCATCGGCTTGAACAAGTACGTCGGCTTTTCGCTTTGGCAGTCGGTTATAGTCCTTTTTCTTTTTATCTTTTACGTCATGCTGCTAAGCTGGGGAACCACGCGAAAGTTCACCCGCATCATCCGCGGGGTGAAAAAAATGGCCGACGGCGATCTGGGCGAGCGCATTCCGGTGCGCTCCAAGGACGAGATCGGCCTGCTTGCGGACCAGATCAACGCGATGGCAAAGCAGCTGCAGCTCTCCCTTCAGGAGGAGCGGATGGCGACGCAGGCGAAAAACGAGCTGATCACCAACGTTTCCCATGATTTGCGGACGCCGCTGACGTCGATCATCGGTTATTTGCGGCTCATCGAGGAGGATAAATACAAAGACGAGGTCGAGCTTCGTTATTACGTCAATATCGCGTATGAAAAATCGAAGCGCATGAACCGGCTCGTCAACGACCTGTTCGATTATACCCGCATGGGCTTCGGCCAAATTCCGCTCAACCGCACCTCCATCGACCTGGTGCAGCTGGTTGGGCAATTGACGGCCGAATTTACGCTGCAGGTTCGGAACCATAAGATGGAGATCGAATGGTATCCGCCGCAGGAGAAACTGATCGTCCACGGCGACGGCGATAAGTTGATGCAGGCCTTCGAGAACCTGATCACCAATGCGATCCGCTACGGCAAAGACGGCAAAAGAATCGAAATTCACGCCGCAAAGGAAAACGATCTGGCCGTCGTGCGAATCGTCAACTTCGGCGCACCGATCCCTTCGATGGATCTGCCGTACATTTTCGACCGGTTTTACCGCGTGGAAAAATCCCGTTCACTGGATACGGGCGGCGCGGGCCTCGGACTGGCCATCGTCAAAAGCATCATCGAGCTGCATGAAGGCAGCATCATCGCCGTCAGCAATCCGCAGCAGACCGAATTTATCGCCCGGCTCCCGCTTCAATCCGGATAAACGGCCGTTTCATTGAAAAAGAGGCTTGTCTTGGGGAATTTTTTCCCCGTTAGACAGCCTCTTTCCTATAGGTCGCATTCGTCTTATTTTTTCAGCCATGACAACCACAACGCTTCATCGTCCGATTTATGATAATGCTCCACGAGACGGTTCAGACGCTCCAATTGATACCCGTAATCGTACATCGTCGACGCGACGATCGACAGGCGCAGCCGGCTTTCCGGCTGCTCGGCGGAATACTTCAGAACTTCCTTGACGAACTCCTCGCTTTCCTGAAGCAGCAGGCTAGCCTCCACGCTGTTCGGCTTCAAATTATCCTCGAATTTCAGCAGCACGTGCTCATGGAGTTTGATCAGCTTTTCAAGCTGCGTATCGAACAAAACATCGGTTTCCTCCGAACGTTCCGATTGGAAATAATGCTCCTCCACCGCATCAAGCACTTCCCGCCCTTTCCGCAGCGCATTCAGCATTTGCTTGTATACCACCAGATGGCGGTTTTGGCTGAACGAAGCCCGTTTCATCTTCTTCTGCTCTTCTTCGAGCAGCTTATATTTATCCGTTAACGATTTGATGGAATCTTCGAGCGCCCGCTTTTTGTCGCGGAAAATGTTTTCCTTGATCTCGTCGGAAATCGCCGTGCGCATCAGAAGCGACATCTGGTCGAAGGTCGTTTGGATCTGGGCGGTAAACTGCACTTTCGGCTTCGGCGGGAACAGCAGGATGTTGATCAAAAACGCCGACACGATCCCGATCAAACTAAGGGAAAAACGCGTCAAAGCAAATTGCCACTGGCCGGAAGCTTCCATGACGACGATGACCGTGACGAGGGTCAAACCGATCGTATCCCCCATTTTGAGCTTCAAACAAATCATGATGACGATAATGCATACCAGTCCGACCGCGATCGGTTCGTTCGAAAACACCAGCCCCGCAATAAGAGCCAACACAGCGCCCAGCGTATTGGTCTGGAGCTGGTCCAAAAAATAACGCCAGGAACGGTAAATGGACGGCTGCATCGCAAAAATGGCTGCTACAGCCGCGATGACCGGCGAGGATAAATGCAGCCACATGCTGATGTATAATGCGAGCGTGACGGCGATTCCCGTCTTTAACATTCGCGCTCCGAATGTCACGGCTTCATCTCCTCCTCATTTTGAATCCGCAATTTGAATGATTTATACGATAAAAAACCGGTCTCTGTTTCATTTTTCCTCTATACGAAATGTTACCCGATGTTTTTGGTTATGATGCAGCCCGCTTCCTCGGTCCTTGCCTCCAAAAAAGAAAGTATGTTTTTTCCAAAAAGGCCCATAATAAGTAGAGTCTTATGAAAGAATGACCATAACATCAAAGAGGTGACAAGATGAACCCGTTCAGAAAAACGATATTGGCAGGAGCCCTTTCCTGCATTTTGGCCGGAGGGGCTTTGTCCTTCGGGCATACAGCGGCGGCGGACCAGGCGCAGACAACGCCCTCCGAGGTGAAACCCGGGACGGAAACCGAAAAACGCGATGGGGAGCATCACAGACGCAACGGGCACCACGGCCGCAAATTCGTATTGTTCAAGGACGCAGCCACCCTGCTGGATATGACCGAAACCGATTTGAAAAAAGAATGGAAGCAAGGCAAAACGCTCCAGCAAATCGCCAAAGAGAAAAAGAACTGGGATGCCGAAGTGTTCGTGCAGAAGCTCGCCGCCGTACAAAGCGCCAAAATCGATAAGGCGGTAAAAGACGGCAAAATGACGAGCCAGCAGGCGGAGCAGCTGAAGAAAAAGCTTCCGGGCATGCTGAAACGCTTCACGCAGCATCAGTACCATCCGAGCCAGGAACGCCGGTTGCCGGCCGCCCACTCCGCGATTTGACTTTTTGGCGACACAATAAAATCCTAACGGACTTCGTTAGGATTTTTTGTTTTGCTATCCCCTTTTTTTCGCGTCCGTCTTCTGCCGGGTTTTTCGCGGTTCCCTGAGGTGGTTGTTGACCGGCACATCCAGCAGATCGAGCAGGAACATGAACACCGGCACGCCGAGGATCAGCCCCCACACCCCGAAGAAATGCTCGGAAACGATCAGCACCGCAAACGTGTAAAAAATCGGAAGATGCGTCTTGTCGGACATGAACTTCGGGTTCATGACGTAAGCTTCGAACGCGTGCAGAACAGCCACCATCAGCAAGACGTAAATGACCTTCGGAAGCCCTCCGATGCTGAAGGCGATGGCGCAGAGCGGAATAAGCGAAACGATCACGCCCATGACCGGAATGAGTCCTAGCAGGAAGATCATGATCCCGAGCGCAAACAAATTCGGAAAACCCATGATCCATAAAAACAACGTCGAAAAGACCGCGTTGATGACCGATATCAAAAATTGGACTTCGATCACTTTGCCGAACGAATCCGTGAATTTTTTTCCGAAGTAGGCCAGCTCGTCGTATACATAGGATAATTTGCTTGTTCTGAATTTTCCCGTGAAACTTGTCACTTTCTCCTTCTCAAGCATGAAAAACAAGCTCATGATGATGGCAAGCGCCAAATTCAAGCTGAACTTTCCTACGTTGGAAATGGTGCTCGATACGATGTCAAACCCCTGTTTGATGTAGGCCGCAACATCGATTTTGTGGATATAATCCAAAATATAATTCATGACTTCATTGTTCGTCAGCACCAACGGATTGCTGTAAAAATAAATGACCTGGTTGATCAAGCCGTTGAGCTCCGCGATCAGCTTGGGCGCATACATGTAAGCCCCGATCGACAATGCGGCCACAAACAGCACGTAGATCAGGATGAGCGCGATTTTTTTGCTGATCCCCATCCGGTTCGTGTAACGCCGGGTCACGGAAGAATGCACCCGGTTCACGAGGTATGTAAGAATGAAGGTGATCAGGATCAGGTTCATCATGCTTCTGAACAGGTACATGAACAGGATGAGCAGGATGAGCACCACGCCTCTTTTTACGGCAGGAAGCTGCAGCACTTCTTTCATTGACGTCATTGCTTTGCAATCATTCTCCTTTTATCTTTAAAGTTTCTCTCCATGTTTGGCTTGCAAAGTTCTCTATGCTTCCATATTACGCGAGGCCCGGCTTTCCATGCAAGTTTCCTGAATGCCTCCAATATTTTTCGAATAACAGAATCGAAACCATCAGCCATGCCGCGCTCGCCAAAAATCCTCCAAGCACGTCGCTCGGGTAATGAACCCCCAAATAGATCCGGCTGATGCCGATCAGGAGCGTTAACGCAACCCCGGCCGCAATCATGGCGATTCTTCCAGCAAGAAAAGGGATGTGCCTCCACACCAAAAATGCAAACGCGCCGTACAGCGAAAAGGCTCCCATCGAATGGCCGCTCGGAAAACTGTAGCCCGTAATCTCGATCAACCGGTGCGTATTGGGTCTGTCCCGCTGAATGGCGTACTTCAGAAGCAGGTTCCATAGCTCGGAACCGCCTACCGCCGTCAAAAACATCAGCAGCTCGCGCCGGTGCTTCAGGACGACCATCAGGAAAAAGAATGCCAAGACGGAAAGGATGACCGCCATCAGCGAGGACCCTAAAAAGGTAAACCATTTCATGACGCGCGTCAGTCCGTCGTTCTCCAACCCCTGCACGGCCCGGATGACGGCATCGTCGAACCATGCGATGTGACCGGTCTCAATCAAAACGGCCACGATCAAAAACAAAACGGCAAAAATAAACGCGGCGGTAATCAACTTTCGCAGCCGTTCGCGCCTTAATGTCATATTACGAATTTCCTCCCGTCTTTTGGATCAGGCTTCTTGCAGCCCTTCATTATTATCCACAAACCATATGCTTTTGTCACGCGTAAGCGTCCCTTAAAATGCAACGAAGCAACGGCCATCGGCCGCTGCTTCGTTTCGGGGTCGAGTCCGGTATGTAACAAGACCCTTTGGATGGAAAGGATTAGAATCCTTTGTATTGCGGTTCTTCGTTTTCAAGCTGCTGAACTCTGCTTTCCACCTGCTGCACGATTTGCTGGGTTTGCTGCGCGGCAGCGGTGAACAGGTTTTTGGCCTCTTGGTTTTGCGTGCTGAGCGCAAACGTCTCCAAGCTGGCTTGGGCGCTCTTCAGAGAAGCGAGAGTCGTTTTTACCTGGGAAGCTACTGTCATCTCGGTCACACCTCCTTCGAATGCAAAAGTACGAATCATAATCTAACCTGCATGGATTGAAAAAATTCATAAAATGAAGGAACGATGCAAATAATTTGGTTATTCAGACTGAAATGGGGGTTATGTTATGCCGGAATGGGTCGAGGTCATTGTCCGCACCCTGGCATCGATCATCGTATTGTTTGGTTTAACCAAGCTGCTCGGCAAGAGGCAGATTTCCCAGCTCTCCTTCTTCGAATACATTACGGGGATTACGATCGGGGATCTGGCGGCGGCAATCTCGCTTAACGTCAAGGAAGCCTGGTATTTGGGAGTCATCTCATTGACCGTTTGGGTGCTCGTATCGTTAGGCATCGAATTTTTGCAGCTCAAGAGCAAAAAGGCGCGGGATTTCATCGACAGCAAAAGCACCGTCCTGATCAAAGACGGCAAAATCATGGAGGACAATCTCAAAAAAGAGCGGCTGTCCAATGAGGAGCTGATGCAGCTGCTCCGGACCAAAAATGCCTTCAAAGCGGCAGAAGTCGAGTTTGCCCTCATGGAACCCAACGGCGAAATCAACGTTCTCCTCAAAAAGGAAAACCAGCCGCTTACGCCGACGCATCTGGGCATTAAGGTCGGGCCCGAATCCGAGCCGCAAACCGTCATTCTCGACGGCAAGGTGATGGACGAACCCCTCGCGACGCGGGGGCTCAACCGGAGCTGGCTTCATACGGAGCTTGAAAAACTCGGGGTTTCGCTCGACAACGTGTTTATCGGACAAGTGGATGCCTACGGTCAGCTGTACGTCGATTTGTTCGACGATCAGGTCAAAGTTCCCCAGCCGCAGCAAAAAGCATCGCTGTACGCGAATCTGAAAAAATGCCAGGCGGATCTTGAAATGTTCGGATTATCCACGGACCGGGCGGAGGCCAAAACGCTGTATGAGCAATGCTCAAACCAGCTTGAACAGGTCATCTCCGACGTCAAGCCGTTATTAACGCGTTAGGAGGACAAAAAGATCATGGTCAGCAAAAAGAAAAAAAAGCTCACCCCTGTCATGCAGGAATATCAAGCCCTGGCCAAAAAACGCGAGCCGAGCAAATTTGCTTTCATTAAATTATGCAGAGCTTTCCTGGTTGGCGGCCTCATCTGCCTTTTGGGACAAATCATCCAGCAGCTGTTCGTTCATTTCGGCGGTTTCAGCATCAAGGAAGCCGGCAGCCCGACCGTCGGCGTGCTGGTTCTGATCTCGGTCATTCTGACAAGCCTCGGCGTATACGATAAAATCGCCCAATGGGCCGGGGCGGGCACGGCCGTGCCGGTGACCGGCTTTGCCAATGCGATGGCCTCGGCCGCCATCGAATACCGCCGGGACGGAATCGTGCTCGGCATAGGCGGGAGCATTTTCAAGGTTGCCGGGCCCGTGATCGTGTTCGGCACGGTAGCGGCATTTGCCGTCGGCATCGCCCACATCATCTTTGATCCCAACATCGTAGGAGGTTGAACCGAACATGCTGAAAGGCCATCAAAGCTGGGTTTTTGACAATAAGCCTTCCATCCTTTCCGCCGCGACGTCCGTCGGGCCCTTTGAAGGACAAGGCCCGCTCGCCGAGGACTTCGATATCGTCCACAGCGAGCTGTATCTCGGGCAGGACAGCTGGGAGAAAGCCGAAAAGGCCTTCCTTGAGGAAGCGGCCAAAATGGCGATCCAGCATGCCGGATTGACCGAAGGGCAAATCCAGTTCCATTTCGGCGGCGACCTGATGAACCAGATCATTTCGAGCAGCTTTGCCGCCCGAACGCTGGCGATTCCGTATTTCGGGCTGTTCGGCGCCTGCTCCACGTCGATGGAAAGCCTGGCGCTCGCCGCTTACGTCGTCAACTCCGGCGGGGCGAAACATACGCTTGCCGCCACCTGCAGCCATAACGCAAGCGTCGAAAAGCAGTTCAGGTATCCGACCGAATACGGGTCGCAAAAACCGCCGACGGCCCAATTTACCGTTACCGGCGCCGGCGCCGCCGTGCTAGGGCGGGAAGGGAACGGGCCGTACGTCACATCGGCAACGATCGGACGCGTCGTCGACATGGGCATGACCGATCCGTTTAACATGGGAGCCGCCATGGCCCCGGCCGCGGTCGACACGATCCAAGCCCATTTCCGCGATCTTCAGATCGAACCCGGTTATTACGACCTTATCGTTACCGGGGACCTGTCGAAGGTCGGATACGAAATCGCCTGCGATTTGTTCAAAAAACATAACATCCCGATGGAGCAGACGACGTACTCGGATTGCGGCATGATGATCTACGATTACAAAACCCAAAACGTGCAAGCCGGAGCGAGCGGCTGCGCCTGCTCGGCGGTCGTCACTTACGGCCATTTGCTGAACCGGATGCGCCGCGGCGAACTGAACCGGATTTTGGTCGTCGCTACCGGGGCCCTTCTGTCCCCGCTGTCTTATCAGCAGAACGAATCGATCCCGTGCATCGCCCACGCGGTGTCCATCGAACGGGAAAAATAAATCGGATGGCAAACATGGCTGTTTTTGCTGCTAATGGCGGAAAACGGCCATGTTTTTTTGCCGTTTCTTAAAACCTCATTAAAATTTTTTGTTCACAATTTATTTCTTCTTAAGGATAAATGCTCCCGAATCTGGTAAAGTGATACGCATAAGTGTTATTGTTATATCAAAGGAGGAGTTAGATTTAATGTCGGAAAAAGAAAAAGACACATTGAATGAAGAAAACCTCACACCTGAAGAACAATCGGGGGTAAACCAAGGGCAGGACGCGCTGTCTTCGGACAAGCCTGCCGCGGAAAAGCCGGCTCCGGCAAAGACAGACAAGGACGCTCCGGCCTCCGCCCATGCAGCCAAAACGCCTAAAGCGGGTTCCGTACCGCCGACGCCGGCTCCTGCCTCGGGCAACAAATTGTGGATGGTCGTTTCCTTGGTGCTGGCGATCGTGCTGGTCGTCGTGCTGATCAAACCGCCGTTCGCCAAAGGCGGCAGCAGCGAAGCGGTCGCAACGGTCAACGGCGAAAAAATTACGAAAGACAAGCTTTACGGCGCATTGGTCAAAGTCGGCGGCACGCAAACGCTGGACAACCTGATCTCGGAAACGCTTCTGAACCAGGAGCTTTCCAAAAAAGGCCTCAAGGTTGCTCAAGCCGATATCGATAAAGAAAAAGAGTTCATCAAAAAACAATACGGCGACGAAGAAACGTTCCAATCGGCGTTGATGCAAAGCGGCATGTCCGAAGAGGACTTCAACGATCAAATGGAAATGCAGGCCAAGCTGCGCAAGCTGCTGGAGCCGGAAGTCAAAGTCACCGACGAAGACGTGAAAAAATATTTCGAAGAAAACAAAGCTTCCTACGACACGCCTGAAGAGGTCAAAGCATCCCATATCCTCGTAGCCACCAAGGAAGAAGCCGAAGACATCCTGAAGCAGCTGAAAAACGGCGCGGATTTCGCGAAGCTGGCCAAGGAAAAATCGACGGATCCGGGCTCCAAGGATCAAGGCGGCGATCTCGGGTACTTCCCTCGCGGCAAAATGGCCAAGGAGTTCGAAGATACGGCGTTTAAGCTGAAGGACGGCGAACTGAGCGGCGTGGTCAAGACCGACTTCGGTTACCATATCATCAAGAGAACAGGTTATAAAGCAGCCCATGCGGCGACGCTCGACGAGAAAAAAGCGGACATCAAGGAGCAGCTGATCTTCCAGCAGCTCATGCAAAAAGCTCCGACTTGGCTCGCCGACATCAAAGCAAAAGCGAAAATTACGAACAGCCTGGAAAAAGCGGAAGCTTCCAATAAAGAAGAAAGCAAATAATCGGTACATCAAAAAGGATACGCCAGGCGGCGTATCCTTTTTTGCGTTGGCGTATCCTTTTTTGCGTTCAGGATAAGATTTCGGGATTTTGCCATACGGCTCGCGTCAGCCTCTATGCCACCGGTATCCGACTCCCCAGACCGTCTGGATCGGCGTATAGGAAAGTCCGGCGCGCTGGACCTTTTCGCGGATATTTTTGACATGGGTGTCCACAACCCGGTAATCCCCTGCATAATCGTTGCCCCACACGTTTTCGATCAGCATGTCCCGCGAGTAGACGCGATGTTCGTTTTCCGCCAGCAGCAGCAAAATGTCGAATTCCTTTTGCGTCAAGTCCAGCGGCGTATGCTCAACGAGCACCTCCCGGCCTTCCGGGTAGATGGTCAACCCCGGCATTTCCAGCTTTCGGACATGCCCGGCCTGGAGCCGGGCCTGCCTCGATCTGCGGATCAAGGCGCGAAGCCGTTCCGTCAATTCTTCCGGCTGAAACGGCTTCGGCAAATAATCGTCCGCGCCGATTTTCAGCCCCTTCACGATGTCCTTCGTATCGGAACGCGCGCTCAGCATCAGCACCGGCGCCATGGAAAACCCCCGCAGCTCCTCGCATACCTGCCACCCGTCCATGTCGGGCATCATGACGTCCAGCACGACGGCATCGAATGCGCCGGCCCGCAGCAGGTCCAGCGCTTCGCTCCCGCTTGCCGCTTCCCTGACGCCGAACCCCGCCTGCTCCAAATAAATGCGCAGGAGATTGCGCATGTTCCATTCGTCATCAACGATCAAAACCCGGTCTTTTCCCATTTCCGTTTCCTTTCCCTTCAGCGGCGTCCCCGGCCGGGAACGTGAGGATGAACGAGGTTCCCGTTCCAGGCGTGCTGCGAACCTCGACCGTTCCTCCTTGAAGCTCCGCCAGTTTTTTCACGATGGAAAGGCCGAGGCCGCTCCCGCCGTGCTGCCGGGAACGCGACTTTTCGACCCTGTAAAAACGCTCGAAAATGTAGGGCAGCTCCTCCGCGGGAATGCCGGGTCCGGTATCGCTGACTTCGATCCTGATCCGGTTCCCTTCGTTTGCGGCGCTGAGCACAATCTCGCCTTTCGTCGTAAAGGAGACGGCATTATCCAGCAGATTGATCAATATTTGCTCCATGCGGTTGCCGTCGGCCCAGACATATTGCTCCTTCCGCGGATGGCGGACATGAATGCCGATGCCCTTGCTTTCCGCCCGAAGCTTTACCTTCAGCGCGCTTTTGTCGAGCAACCCGTTGACCTCCACCCATTCGGGACAAAGGTCGATCCGGCCTTCTTCCAGTTTCGCCAGATCGAACAGCTCGCGGATCAGAACCATCAGGCGGCGCGCTTCTTGGGCGATGATGTCGAGCGTTTTTCTCTGTTCCTCTTCGCCATGAACGAGTCCCTTCGAAAGCACGTCGGCATACCCCTCAAGGTACGTAATCGGCGTCCGCAGCTCATGGGAGATGTTCGCAAAAAACTCGTTTCTCGTATCCCTGTACCGCTGGAGTTCTCCGGCCAAATCGTTGATGGCCCCGATCAGCGACCCGATCTCGTCTTTCCTCGTGACCGGCAGCCGGGTTTCAAGTTCTCCCCTGGCAATTCGCCGCGCCGCCCTTTCGATCTGCAGCAGGGGACGCGACAGCTTCCTGGACAGCATGAACACAAGGCCCAGCGTGACGAGGAACGCGCCCGCTCCCGTCAGGGCAATCATCGTCCGGATCGAGCGGATCGAATGCTTCATCGCCTCCAGCGAGCTGATGACGTACACGCCTCCGATGAACCTGCCGTTTTCGTCCGTCATCGGTTTGCCGTGCAGCAGCAGCCATTTGCCGTTCGCGGAAAATTCCGTTTCCACCTGACGGGAAGCCAGCAAATTCGGGCGGTCCCAAATCCCGTCCGGGTATTGCCTCTGCGAAATCAACTCGGCATCCCGCTTGGAAAACGTGCCGTCCGCCCGCAGCAAAAAAATGTCCACGTTCGAAAATTCGGCCATCGTGCCGATCAGATCGTTGGCGGCAACCGATTGCTTTTGCAGCATGTGCACGACGTGAGCCGCAAGCTCTTCCGCTTCGTGATGGCTTTGTTTCGTCGTGAACTTGGTAAACAATCCGCCCATCACGACGCCAAGCAGCAGCAGCACGGCGACGAACATGCCCAGCATGACGGCGCCAAGCTTGACGTCGATCCGGTTCCATCTTTTCATTGGCATCATTCGCTCCCTCTAGGCGTTCCACCGGCTGCACCCGCAAGCCCTTCGCGGATTTTCGGCAGCCGGATTTTATCGTAAGTCCAGAGTCCAGTATAGGCTATAAATGTGTAGAATCCATGAAGCCGCCCGTTTTTCGAAAAAACATGCTGCCGGTTATAGTCCCAAAGAAATATATTTGACCTCCAAATATTCCTCGATGCCGAAATGGCTGCCCTCGCGTCCCAGCCCGCTCTGCTTAAAGCCCCCGAACGGGGCTTGCGCCGTGGATGGAAGCGGGTCGTTGACCCCGACGATGCCGTATTCCAGCGCTTCCGCGGCATACAGCGCTTCTTTGATGTTTCCGGTAAATACGTAAGCCGCAAGCCCGTACGGACTGCGGTTGGCGCGCTCGACCGCCTCCTCCAGCGTGCGGAAGGTCGTAATCGGCGCGAGCGGGCCGAACGTCTCCTCGTTCATGCATTCCATCTCGTCGGTGGCGTTCATCAGGACCGTGGGGTTCATGAAATAACCTTTGGCACCCTCCGGTGCATCCCCGCCCGTCAGAATCGTGCCGCCTTTGGCTTTGGCGTCTTCGATCTGGCGCTTCACCTTTTCGACGGCTTTGGCATTGATCAGCGGACCGATGTCCACGCCTTCCTCCATGCCGTTTCCGACCTTGAGCCGGGATGCGCGCTGCGCCGCCCTTTTCGCGAATTCGTCGGCGATCGATTCCTCCGCGTAAACCCGGTTCGTGCATACGCAGGTTTGTCCGCCGTTGCGGAATTTGGAGGCGATCAGCCCCTCGACCGCTTGATCCAGATCGGCCTGCGCCGTCACGATAAACGGTGCGTGGCCGCCCAGCTCGAGCGATATTTTTTTGACCGTGTCGGCCGCGCCGCGCATCAGCATTTTCCCGACCGCCGTCGATCCCGTGAACGAAATTTTGCGGACCCGTTCGTCCTGTTGCCATGCTTCGGCGATCGGAGCCGCATCCCCGGTCACGACATTGAATACGCCCGCGGGAATGCCCGCCCGTTCGGCCAACTGGGCCAGCTTCAAGGCCGTAAACGGCGTTTCCTCCGACGGTTTGAGCACGACCGTGCATCCGGCGGCCAGCGCCGGAGCGACCTTGCGCGTGATCATCGACGCCGGGAAATTCCACGGGGTAATCGCCGCGATGACGCCTACCGGCTGCTTATGCACCCATATTCTTTTGTTCGGGGAAGAAGCCGGGATCGTCTGCCCGTATACCCGTTTGCCTTCTTCGGCGTACCAGGAAACGAAGCTGTTCGCGTACCCGATTTCTCCGGCCGCTTCCTTGAGCGGCTTGCCCTGCTCCGCCGTCATGATTTCGGCCAGCTCCTGCGTGTGCGCTTCGATCAGCGCATGCCATTTCATCAGCAATCCGGCCCGTTCGTTCGCCGTCAAGGCGGACCAGGAGGGCAGCGCCGCATAAGCCGCGTCCGCCGCTTGGCGCGCCTCGTCCGCGCCGCCTCTCGGAATCGAGCCGATCACTTCAAGCGTCGCCGGGTTCCGAACCTCCAGCTCCTCCCGGCAGCTTTTCCACTCGCCATTAATATACATGTTCTGGATATACATCCGTAAGTCTCCCCTTTCCTGCGAAGGCTGATATGGATCCCCCTCATACCTATAAATATACCCTTTTTATAGGCCGTGCCGTCAATGTCGGCAGGAGCATATGGCATGAAATGCCAAAAGCCACCCGTTCCGCCGGAAAGGATGGCTTCTTGTCACCGCACGCGAAAGCGACGGATGACGTTTAGCTTCTGCCCAATATTTTTCTCCCGAAGGTGAATATCACGGCAAGCATGGACAGCCCCACGATCAGCTGCATGCCGTACACCTGCGTCCAATCCGGCCAATGCCGGATCGCCTCAGAGGCGTTGCCGCCGAGTAGAGGCCCGAAAAAGGCCGCCACCCCCGTAATCGCCGCATACATCGCCATGTACATCGGACGTTCGCTTTTCGGCGTGTCGCCGATCATGAAATTGAAGGCCAGCTGGTTAAAGCCCCCGACCCCGATGCCAAAGACGATATGGGCGGCAAACAGGACCGGCAGCATCGGCAACACGGACAACAACCCCCACATTAAACACGAAAGGGCGATGACCGGCAGCGTCCAAAAGAGGAGGCGCCTGTTGCTGTAGCGGGTGTTCAGGCTGCCCCAAACGTAAAAGCTTCCCATCATGAACACGGTCTGGGCGACGTTAAGCAGCGACAGCGTTTGATGGTTGACATGGAGCAGCTGGAGCATGACGAAGGAATACAGCGGCACGACCAGGTTTTGCAAAAACAGAAAGCTTCCCAAAAAAAGGGTCGCCTTCATGAACGCGCCGTCCTTCAGCGGCTTTTTCAGCATCGGAACGAAGCGGCGCTCCGAAGAATGTTCGAACGGCATATCGGGATACAAGAAAAACATCGCAATGTTGGCGGCGATGCAAATCCAGACGACCACGTACAGGATGAGGTAGCCCGTGCCCCCGGGTTCATGGTCCAGAAGCATCCCCCCGCCGTACATGACCAGCGTCCCCAAAGCGTTCAGCATCGTGTTGCGGATGCCGAAATACCGCCCGCGGACACGCGCGGGAACGATATCGCTGATCAGCGAGTTCCACAAAATACCCCCGACGGTGTTAAACGTAAAAGCAAGCGTATACAAAATGATAAAGGCGGTGACCCATAGCGGTTTGGGAAACAAAAACGGAATCAGTCCCGTGCTGCCCCACAAAATCCGGTGTATGGCCACGAACAGGACAAGCGTCCACTTGCGGCTGTGCAGCCGCTGGATCAAAAATGCGGCGAACAGCTGGGCAATATTGACGAACGTCGTAATCGCCAGCACGAAGCCCAGCTGACTGGAGTCGGCTCCGAGATACAGCAGATAACCCGTCAGGAATTGTCCCCCGAGCAGCGTCTGGAACATCACCGCGGGCACGCCTTCCATCGTGGCAATCCTGAGGTTTTTGCGCTGAATCGATTTTTTGCGCGCGTACTGCCGTCTCGTTCTTAATGAAATCATGATGTACTCTCCTTCGGAGCTCCCGTATGTTGGTTCCGGATTTCAAATATGGGGCGGATGCCTTCTTTTTCTTGTCTTTGATCATCATTCTACTCGCAAAGGGTCACGAGTCAATATGGGCAAACGGCCTTACGATCACAAAAATATTTGTGGAAATTCACGTGGAAATCCCTTGCCGAAAGCGATATATTGTAAGGTTGCGGCTCATGAACAAAAGCTCCCTCGCGAACATCGTAAACAAAGCTCCCCGGACTTGAGCAGCCTTGTTCTGACGGCGCATCATGGGTTGCATCGGTTCAAAACCGTTTTATGCCTCGATAATTCCGGCCGCTGGAATCACGCCGAACTTCGCGGCCAGCTCGGACAGCTCCCGGTCGGTTATCGACTGTTTGATTCCGTGGGCTGCCGTCAGCATGTACACCTGCGCCGCCTTTTCCACCGTTTCGATCAACCCGAAGGCTTCATCCATCGTTGATCCGCTGCCGAAAATGCCGTGATGCGGCCACACCACCGCTTTTTTCTTTTTCATTTGATCTGCGGTTTTCCGCCCGATATCCGTTCCTCCCGGAACCATCCACGGCAATACGCCCACTCCTTCCGGGAACACGACGATGCATTCGGTGCACATTTGCCAAAGCGTTTTTGTGAATTTTTTCTCATCCAAGTCGTGAACAAAGGTCATCGCAATGACATGCGTGGCATGGGAATGCATGACGACCCGGTGTTCGGGGTCCGCCCGCAAACGTTCGATATGGCTCATAAAATGCGCGGCCAGTTCGCTTGTCGGCAAAGCATTCCCTTCGAATCCCCACAATACTTCGGCGTGCTCCCCGTCTGCCGTAACGCGGATGATGCCGAGGCTCCCCGCCGGATCGGAAACGATGTTCCTGAAATATTTGCCGGAGCCGGTCACGAGGAATATTTTGCCTGCAAGCTCGGGAGCCGGAAACGATAAAGCGATCTTCCGCCCGACTTCGCCAAGGTGGAGGTAAGAGGCAACCTCTTCTTCTTCCAATATGCGGCTGATATTCCCGCCGTTCCGTTCGTCCCAACCGAGCGTCCACATATGGTAAGCCATCTCTGCCATTTCGCGGACTGCAGGAATCGCGGTTTTTGAAACATGATGCCGGTCCGATGCAATGATTGTCGTGCTCACGGTAAGCCTCTCCTTTGATCTGATCTGTATTTTTCACCTTCATCGTACTCCCGGGAATACGCCAAGTCAACATAAACAAAAAATATAAATGTTGTTTTGTTTTTGTTTGTGTACTTTTTTTGTCTGAGTAGAATAAACTTTGCGTACGTATGTTTTGGTGTTGACATATTTAGGAATATGTTCTATAGTAATATCAATTTTATTCGATGATCGGCTTACGCGAAGCACTCGTAAGGAAAGGCTCCATGCCTTTTTTTGCGGGTGCTTTTTTGCGTCTTTTGGCCTCTTTTTGTCCTTCGCCGCTCATCCCATTTTTATCGCAAAGGAGAATGTCCATGAATCCCGTCAAAAAAATCGCCGCTGTTTTTCTGTCCCTGTTGATCGCCTTGTCGTTATACGACTCCCGGATGGCCGAAGCGGCGGCCTCCATGCAGTGGTCCCCAACCCAGCAGCAGGCGGTGGACCGCGCCACGGCCTCGGACAGCGCCCTTCGCAGCCAGCTTTCTTCGCTGTACCGCATGTTTACCGATGTGCAGGAACAGCTGCGCCAAAGCGACCTTAACATCAGCGCCCAGCATTACAAAAACGAAGAAACCAAGTCCGGCCTGACCAAGCAGGTCAAAATGATCGACGCGGACAAAATCGCCAAACTGGAAGCCGCGGCCAAACAAGCAAAGGACAAATACAAACCTTTGTTTTCGATGTACACCTCGATCAACCAGCAGATCAAAACCGCAAACAAGCTCAAAAACAAACAGCTGTCCTCCGCGCTGAAAGCCCAGGCCGACACGATGAAAGTCGCGGTCCAAATCGCCAAAGCGGACATCAAAAACAAGGAGCAGGCGCTCAGCGCAGCCAAAACGAAGCGAACCGCCGCACAGAAGAAAATCCGCGGCATCATGGCGCAGGCCGACCCGCTCCGCATCCGGATCAAGGCCGAAAAAAGCACGGCCAGCAGCCTGAACAAAAACGTAAGCCCGCTTTGGAGAAACGTAACCCAAGCCGTTAAAGGCGGGAACGGCAAACAAGTGTATAACGCTCTGAACACCCTTGTCTCCCAGCTCCGCCAAATCCAGGAACGGAAGCAGAGAATTCTATCGCTGGAAAATCAAATCGGCGGCATCCTGCAAAACGCAAAAACGCAGCTCGCCTCCGTGTCATAACCGCCTTGCAAAGCAATTGAACGCCTTTCGAAAATGGTGATTGCGCCGTCCACCAGATTTTGGTATGATGGAGTCCTTCTCACTCGTTACGCCTTGACTGAAGTTGACGGTTTTCGTCGCCACAAAACTTATCGGAGGTGTTCAATGCTCTATTTCACTTTGGCTTCAAAAGCGTATGCCCGCAATTTGCACTACCGCGGGGCGCACATGCTGCACAATGTCGCAAGCGCTCTCTTCGGCTATCTGTACGCCTGCATCTGGATCGGGATCGGACAGGACCACTCGCTTGGCGAATACGGCGTGCACGGCATGGTCGGCTACATTGCTTTTAATCAGGCATCGCTGTGGGTGTCCGGCTTCGTGAGCAACGGGCTCGGCATACCGCAAGCGGTCAGGACAGGCCAAATCTCCCTCGATTTAATGCGGCCTGTCCATTTGTTTGTCATGTGCATGTGCAGGGAATGGGGACAGATCGCGTATCAGTTCGTCTATAAATCCGTCCCGATCTATCTGCTGTATATGCTCGCGTTCAAGCTGTCCCTGCCGACCCGGCCGGACACAATCCTGTTTGCGGCCGTCGCCCTCGCGGCTGCGGGTTATATGTCGATCTGCATCAACTACATGATCGGGGCGACGTCGCTGTGGACCACCGAATCAAGCTGGTTGTACTGGGTCAACCACGCGCTCATCAATTTGCTCGCCGGGTTTCTGATCCCGGTCGAATGGCTGCCGTCTTGGCTGCAGACGGTCGGCTGGTTGTCGCCTTATCCGTATCTGTTATACGTTCCGACGCGCATCTACATGGGTTATGAACAACCGGGTATCCTGCTCGGTTCAGTTGCTTGGTGCATGCTCCTTACGCTGCTTTGTCTGCTCGTCACCGCTGCGGTCAGACGGAAAGTCGAGGTGCAGGGAGGATGAAGATGAAGCATTGGCTCGACCTTTATGCCGTGTTAATCCGTTCGAGCATCCAAAGCCGGATGCAGTACAGGATGAACTTCGTGCTCGGCACCCTCCTTGCCGCCCTCATCCAAATCGCGGAATTTCTGATGATCGCCATCATTTTGAACAAATTCGGGGCCGTCAAGGGATGGTCGCTCCATGAAGTCGGTTACCTATTTGCCGTCATGACGTTGTCCAAAACGCTGTATCGCACCTTTGCCAGCGACGTGCACCACCTGGAAAGGTATTTGACGACCGGCGAGCTTGACCAGCTGCTAACCCGGCCGATGCCGGTCCTGCTTGCTTTGATGAGCCAAAACGTCCGGCTGATGCCCGCCGAATTGCTCCAAGGCAGCGCCGTGTTGTATTGGTCGCTGCATGGGTTGATGTCAGCGGGGCAGATCACATGGACGGCCGTGCCGTATACCCTGCTTGCGATCGTCACCGGTGCCGTGATCCTGTTCGCGATCGGTCTAGCGACCGCCGCGGTCGGTTTTTGGATGACGCGGATCAACGAGCTGCAGACGCTGACGGAAGACGCTTCGCAAACGGCGGCCCGTTACCCGCTGGTGTTGTACCCGTCCTGGCTCCGTTCCTTCCTGCTTGTCGCCATTCCCGTCGGTTTTGTCAATTATGTCCCCTCCCTGTTCATTTTGCGGGGAGAATACGGCCCTTGGCTCATTTTGGCCGTCGCGCTGCTTGCCGCCTGCGTACTGGGACTTGCGCTTACATTTTGGAAATTCGGGCTTTCGCGTTATCAAAGCACGGGAAGCTAAGGAAAAGGAGATCTGATCATGGGAGCAATGATTGAAGTATGCGGGCTTCATAAGCAGTTCCGGACGCCCGTCGTCAAGGAAGGCCGTTTCGCCGGAATCCGCACGTTGTTTACGAGGGAATACCGCCTCAAGGAAGCGGTGAAGGATATCAGCTTTACGATCCAAAAAGGGGACTTCGTCGGTTACATCGGCCCGAACGGAGCCGGCAAATCGACGACGATCAAAATGTTGACGGGCATTCTTCACCCCTCTGCGGGCGAAGTCAAAATCAATGGGTTCGATCCCCATAAGCACAGGCGCCGGGTGGCCCAAAAGCTCGGCGTCGTGTTCGGGCAGCGCAGCCAGCTGTGGTGGGATTTGCCCGTCAAGGATTCCTACGACATTTTGGCTCATATGTATAGAGTCGCCCCTGCTGAAAAGGAGCGGCGCCTGGCCGAGCTCGTGGAACTGCTGAACCTGAAGGAGTTTTGGGAGACGCCGGTCCGCAAGCTGTCGCTCGGGCAGCGGATGCGCGCCGATATCGCCGCCTCGCTGCTGCACGATCCGGACGTTTTGTTCCTGGACGAGCCGACCATCGGCCTCGACGTATCCGCCAAACGGAGCATCCGCGAATTTTTGAAAACGCTGAACGGCGAATTCGGAAAAACGATTTTGCTGACGACTCACGACATGGACGACATCGAACAGCTCTGCCGGCGGGTCATGGTCATCAATCACGGGGAACTCAGCTACGAGGGAACCATTGAGCATTTGCGGGACAAAATCGGGCTCCCGACCGTCATCCGGATCGTCTTCCGCGGCTCCTACCGTCTGCCGGCCCAGGAAGGCGCGGGGATGCCGCTGCAACTCCGCCTGGACGGCGCGGAAGGCGAATTCCGAATCATCGAAGCGAGCGACAGCGAGGTGCTAATCGAAGCGAACCGGCAGCAGGCCAAGGCGATGGACATTTTGCGGATGGTCGGCCGCTGGGGAGAAATTGCGGACATTCATATGGAGGAACCCAATTTCGAGGATATCATCCACCGGGTGTATTAACGATTTTTACCGGGGAGAAGCAGGATGCGCGGACGTACAACGTCCGCAGCCTCCTGCTTTTGTTTTTTTCACAGGTGCTCGCCCCATGATCAAAGGATTCTACATCTGGGATCCGGCCTGATAGTTAAGCAAGCGCTTAAAGGCGCCTTTGTTCTCTTGCGACAGCTGCATGTATCCGCCTTGTTGAATGACCCGGCCGCGATCCATGACGATCACGTGGTCCGCATTGCGAATGGTGGATAGACGGTGGGCGATGACGATAATGGTCACGCTCCCTTTCAATTCTTCCAGAGCCTGTTGAATTACTCGTTCGTTTTCGCTGTCCAGCGCGCTTGTCGCCTCATCCAGGACGAGGATCGCGGGGCGCTTCAAGATCGCCCTTGCCAATACGATTCGCTGCCGTTCCCCTCCCGATAACCGGATGCCCCTGTCGCCGATGACCGTATCCAGTCCTTGGGGAAGATGGCGCACAAATTCGTCGGAGGCGGCAAATTTCAAAGCGCTCCATAGCTGTTCATCGCTGGCCTCCGGATCGACCAGCTTCAAATTGTACCGGATGCTCTCATTGAACAGAAAAGGATCCTGCGGTACATAACCGATGGCGCTGCGCAAAGACAGAAGCTTCCGCTCGTCCCGAAGGGATACGCCGTCGATAAGCACCTGTCCTGATTCAGGCTGGATCAAACCCATGAGCATATCGATAAGCGTGCTTTTTCCAGAACCGGATTTGCCTACGATGGCCGTCATGCGGTTCGCGGGAATATGTACGTTAACGTTGCGCAAAGCGTACTGGGAAGCATGGGGATCATAGCGGTAATCCACGTCCAAACATTCGATCCCGTCCACAAACCGGAAATCCTCCGGCTCATCTTCGAACGCCGCTTTGCTAAGCTCCTGGTCGGCCTCGTATTCCTTTTGCAGTTGACGCATCGTGTGGAAAGCCGGAAGACAAGAAACGAGCTGCTCCATGTTCGATTGCATGCCGATAAATCTCGGCCACAGCCTGGAGAAAATCAGCACAACCACCACCAATTGTTGCGCCGGGGTATGCATGATTTCGAGCGCCAGATAAACGAAGCCGGCAATGAGTACGACAGAGGAGACGCGGTAGATGAATTGCGACAACGAATTCACCCGGCCAAACTGGATAAAATTCCGTTCCATATGTTCGGTCAGTTTGTTGAACCAGTGGATGTGAGACTGCTCGAGCCTGTTGCTTTTGATATCCTTGATACCGTTAAAATGCTCGCTAATGCCTGAAAAATAATATTTTGAGAGCTCCGTTGTCTGTTCCCCGATCCGTTTGGATTTCTTGATGAATTTACGTGAAAACAAGGCCAGCAGACCGCCGCTGATCAATACGGCTATGGTTAAAACTGGGGCGAGCCACAGGGCAATGGCGATTTGAAGAAGGGTGAATAAAAAAGAAGAAACCGCCTGCAGGAATAAAGATGTGCCCAAGTTTACCCGGCCCAGCTCATTGGACATGACATGGTTGAATTCGGATTTCCGTTTCCGGAGGTAAAACTCCCATTTGGCTTGCAGCAGGCCGCGGTACGTTTCCATGCGGAGCGTACGGATAAAGCTTTGCAATATCCTTGAGTTCAGCAAGGCTTGGCTCCGTTGAAGCCATGCCTGCCCCCCTATGATTACGATGTATAAGGCCAATACGATCGGCAAATTCAAATCAAGCGACCATGATTCGATGATGCCAATCATAGCGGACAGGAGCGGTATGCTTGACGTATCCATGGGAAATACTCCGATGATGCTCAGAAGGGGCACGATCAAATAGATGCCGAAACCGTCCAGCAAACTGATGAGCAAAACCATGGACATGTTCAGGTATAGTCTAAATCCCGCGAAATGATGCATTTTGCGAACATAATAAAACAGCTCTTTCATTATGCAAAGCTCCTTAAGCGGATTCCGGGCGGCGCTTCACTTCTCGGCCCTGCAACCTTCAGCGCCCATCCCGTTCCCGAATATTCCTACGACCGTGTATTTTTCATGGCCTTCTTTCCCGGTTACAATGTACGAACCGCTTCGCAGCCATGCATGGGCGACCATCTGTCCTTCGTTGTTTCTGGCGCTGCCCAAGTAGAGCGTGCTTGGAATCCCTCTTCTCTCCAACATCTTCATCGCAGCAATCGCCTTGACGAGACATTGGCTTTCCCACCATGTGAACCTGCTCATGGCATGGACTGCTCTGGACACCGTTCGCAACAGCTGCAGTTCCTGGTCCGTACGATTGGTATGAGGGGTCTCTTTCATTTTCTCCCCCAAGGTCGGGGCCACTTTGTGGAAGGGAAGCAGCTTAAGAATCCTCCCCCACGCCAGGTAAACGTAAGCTTCGGCATACATTCCCTTGACTTGCACGGGGGCATTCATAAAACGATGCACTTTTTGATAGAAGCTCATCGCTTAAAGCACACCTGTATCAGTTTCTCCGCCGCAAGGTGCCTCAGAAAAGCAAATACTTGCTGCTCACAGGCCTCCCGCCCGATTTCAAACTCTTCCACTAATTGATCCACGATCCCGGAAATGGTTACGGGGGAAGCAATAAGCTCCCAGATCCGGCTTCCGGTCTGCCCCAAATTATAATATTTTCCGTTTTCGATGCTCAGCATCACCTTTTCGCCATCCATCTCGCTGACCAAAAAACCTTCGGATTGTTTGACCAACACATCTGATGAAATCACGTCAACGCCCATAAATCGAGCCTCCTCTAATTGGATTATGCGCACTGCATTTGAATGATACATTTTGTATCATTATAGCAAAAACAGGTTGTTTTGTATACAACCGGCAGACGGTATTATGCGGACTGTTGCCTGAACCGCCGCCAGAACCAAAGCAACGGTCGAAGGGGGTAATATAAAAAATAAAGCGGCTTCGGCAGCGGTAGCAATAACGCATCCCGCGAACTGGGGAGCGTTTTGTTCAGAAGATAGGCGATTTTTTGCCGCGTTGACATTAACGAAAACAGGTAACGGTAATAATGCCAGGCAACGCTTTTTTCGGGTACGGGGTTTAATTGGACGATGCGCGAAACGTAAAAAAGGGCTTGGTCGGCAAGCCGGCGCGCTTTCGCATCCCTTGTCAGCTCCTCCAGTTCACCGGGAATCTCCGCCGACAGCAGCTGGGACGACAAAATCAGCGCCTGCCCAACGTGATGTTTGCCGCCATGCTGTTTCAGAACGTCCCTGAGCCGGGTTCCGCTGATTTGAGGCAGCAAACGTTCGATATCCATTAACCACCGCAACCGGAACCAGCCGTGCCTTGCCCCATGGTCCGTCAGGTAGTGGAGCTGATCTTCGTTTCCCAGGCAGTGGAAGGTTTGGTTCGCCAGGGCTACGGCGCGCTTGCGCTCCCATAGTTTTTCGAACGAATACGATTTGCTGAAGTGAGGATTCAATCTCCAGTGCACTTCCACTTGCGTCCGGTGCTCCTTATGTTCGTACGAAAGATGATGGGACTTTTTTTTCCAATTGCCCAAGGCACGGTAATCCATCAGTTCATAACCTAGCTGCAGCAGTACGTCCTCTGCCCGTTCCACTTCATCCGGTGACACGAGAATATCCAGGTCTTTGGATGTCCGATGGGCCAAATCTCCGTACAGCTGAAAGGCGAGCACCGGCCCCTTCAACAAAAGCGTCCGTACCCCTGCTTCGTCCAAACGTTCGTAGACGCGGCTCATTTCCCTGCTGAGATGGAGCATTTTGACGGTATTGCTTTGGTACTGGCGATGCAAGGATTCCATGACGCCCGGAGGAACCGAGGCGGCATACGCTTCTTTTAATTTGATATAGGCCAGAGGATATACCCGATGGTGCATCGCAAGCTTCATGAACCGATCCCAGTCCAGCGCCGCTCCCAGCTCCCGAATAAGATGCTGATCCGGGGATGTTCCCCCCAACAAGCTCAATAAAAAAATCAATTCTTCCGGCAAACCGCTGAGGTCTAGTTCCATGGCTTCTGCTCTCAAAGATTCCTCCCCCGCTATCTCCAATCGAATAGGTTCCATTTATAAGACCGGCGCCTGTTCCTTCGCGCCCCGATTCATGCCGGGCCGGCCCACGGAATAATAAACAAGATTCGTATTTGCAACTTGCCCTTCGTCATAAATGTTTCTGCCATCAATCAAATGCGGCAGCTTCAGCCAGCCTTCGATATCCGTTAACGGAATCTGCTGAAATTCCTGCCATTCCGTCAAAATGCAAAGCGCATCCGATTGCCAAGCCGCTTCCTTCGCGTTGTCGCAGTAGATTACGGTGTTCGACCCGTAAATATCCCTGAAATTGTCTTTGGCGATTGGATCATACGCTTTCACCTTTGCTCCGCGCCGTTCAAGCGCGGCGATGATTTCCAATGCCGGGGACTCGCGGACGTCATCCGTATCGGGTTTAAACGCAAGTCCCCAGACTCCGATCGTCGTACCCGCCAGTCCGTCCAGCAAGGACTCCAGCTTGCGAACGACGTTCAGGCGCTGATCCCGGTTCACTTCGATCACGGACTTCAGAAGCTTGAAATCATAATTCATTTGGCCCGCGATTTGAACAAGGGCCTGGGTGTCTTTCGGAAAACAAGAACCGCCGTAACCGATGCCCGCTTTTAAAAAAGAAGAGCCTATGCGCTTGTCGTAACCCATTCCGGAGGCTACTTTCGTCACATCGGCTCCGACCTTTTCGCATATATTCGCGATTTCGTTGATAAAAGAAATTTTGGTTGCAAGAAACGCATTCGAGGCATATTTAATCATTTCGGCGCTGCGGATATCGGTTACGATGATGTCGGGCGTCAAGCTTTTATGCAGTTCGACGAGCCATTCCTTCGCTTTTGGGCTGTCCGTGCCAATCACGATACGATCCGGGTGCAGCGTATCTTGGATCGCGGTTCCCTCGCGCAGAAACTCGGGAACGGATGCAACGTCAAAAGGTTTTTCTGTATGGTTCGCGATGATGTTGGCGATTTTTTCGTTCGTGCCTACCGGAACGGTGCTTTTGGTGACGATGATTTTATAACCGTTCATGGCGTTTCCGATCTCCCGGGCCGCTTCCTCGACATACCCCAAATTGGCCTGCCCGTTCGGCAAGGACGGCGTTCCCACCGCGATGATGACGATATCCGACCATTTCACGGAAGCGTTCAGGTCCGTCGTGAAACGAAGCCTGCCCGCTTCTTTATTGGAAGCTATCATGGACTGGAGCCCAGGTTCGTAGATCGGCACTTCGCCGCCGTTCAAGCGATCGATTTTTGCCGGGATCTTATCGACGCAAACCACCTCGTTCCCAAGCTCGGAGAAACATACGCCCGAAACCAATCCAACGTAACCTGTTCCTATGACCGCAATTTTCATTTTCGCTTCATTCCTTCTATAATAGAATTCGCTGTTTTGCCGTTTCGTAATTTCCGCTGTCAGCTCAACACATTGACTTCGATTTCCTCCCATTTCATCGCCAGTCTCACGACGTCCTCCTCGACCAATTCGCTGCCGGTCTGCACCTCTATCATTTCAATGTCCGTAATGGCGCGCAGGCTGTGTTTCGCACCCGCAGGGATGACGATGACGTCCCCTTTTCCAATGCTCCGCACTTTGCCGTCCAGCACCATTTCCCCGACGCCGGACACGACGGTCCAAACCTCGCTGCGATGCAAATGATATTGATAACTCAAATTTTTCCCTTGCAGTATGCATATCCGCTTCGTCAATACTTCATTTCCGTTGGGATACTTGATATAGTCCAGCACCCGGTAGCGGCCCCAGCGGCGCTCCTCATACATGGGACGCTGCTCGCCGAATTTCATCACGTCTTTAATCCGCATACTGGCGTTTTTTTCGGATACGAGAATGCCGTCGGGACTTGCCGCCACGATTAAGTTGGGAGCTCCAATGACCGTGATCGGAATGTCCAGCTCGTTAATGACATGCGTACGGGTCGAATCTTCGGTCAACGTGCCTTTCCCGATCAAAGGCGTACGGACCTCTTCCGTCAGCGCGTCCCAGGTGCCCAGGTCCTTCCAGATCCCGCGGTAAGGCATGGCGACAATATTTGTTGCCTGCTCCACGACGGCATAATCAAAGCTGATTTTTTCCATCCGGCTGTACTGGTTTAACAATTCGTCATATTGAATGGGAAGGGAACGCTGGATCAGATGTTCGATGATGTATTCCAGCCGGAAAGCAAATACGCCGCAATTCCATAGGGCCGATTGTTCCATCAAGCGGAGGGCCGCCGGTCCGTCGGGTTTTTCGACGAAATGGCTGACCCGGAAGAACTCCGTTCCATGCGCTTCGGTTATGGACGATTGGGGCACGATATAACCGAATTTAGATGATGGATGGTCCGGCGAAACGCCCATCAAGCCCAGCTCGGCCTTCGTATGTACCATTAGCGACTCCAGCTCTTTCACTTTATCGAAGAACAGGTCCTCCACAAAAAGATCCACCGGAAGGACGATCACGACATCGCTGAGTGCGGCGCCTTTGACGGAGTATAAATAACCGGCAGCCAAGGCGATCGCTGGAAAAGTATCCCTGCGCTCCGGCTCAACAACCAACTCCACCTCGGCTCCAAGCTGGCTCTGGATCAGTTCCACCTGGCTCCTCCCGGTCGCCAAAACGGAACGCTCCCGGAGATTCTTTTGTCCCAGTTGGCCCCAGACGCGCTGCACCATCGACTCCCGCTGGCCCGACGCGCATTCCAAAATTTTCAGAAACTGCTTGGACCGGGTGTCGTTCGATAAAGGCCACAATCGATTTCCGCTTCCGCCGGACAACAAAATGATATGCATCATCAGTAGCTCCTTTTTGCTTCCATAGTCATTTCGCGACTCGTCTTTTCCAGGACAAGCTCCTCAATGCTGGACCGGAGCCGCGCCATAAACACATGCTCGCCGAATTGCTCGGCATGCGCCCGAATATAGGCGGGATCCCAATCATATTGATGGAACCGCTCAATAGCCTCCATCAATGCACCGATCCGCTGTTCCTTAAAAAAGAGTCCCGTTTTTTCCGGCATGACCGTATCCAGAGCACCGCCTCCGCAAAAGGCGATGATCGGCCTGCCGCATGCATTCACCTCAAGCGGCGTAATGCCAAAATCCTCAATGCCGGGAAAAATCAATGCTTTGCAGCGCTGCATATATTGGACCACTTCTTCATCGCTTCGCCTGCCCAAAAACGTGACCGTCGCCCCCGCGATTTTTTCGAGCCTTTGCCGGTCCGGCCCGTCCCCCACGACCAGCAGTCTCTGTCCCAGCAGCGTGCAGGCTTCAACCGCCAGATCGATTTTTTTATAAGACACCAGCCTCGAGACGACAAGAAAGTAGTCTTCAGGCGGCTGCTCTGCAATGTGGAATCGGCTGATATCCACCGGAGGAAAAATAACGGGCGAATGGACGCCGTAACATTGGCCGATCCGTTCCTTGACGATCGTAGAATTCGCGATGATCCGATCCACCTTTTTGGAATTGTACCGGTCCCAGATCCGCAGCGGGTGCGTAAGCCATTTGGCGATCCGTTTTACGGAAGGGGGGACCTCGACTCCCTCCATATACGACTCAAAATTCCACGCAAATCGCATAGGCGTGTGGCAATAGCAGACATGGACGCTTGCCCTGCCCTTTCGCACCCCTTTTGCATACGCGCTGCTGGAGCTGAGGATCAGGTCGTATCCCTTCACGTTCATGGAGCGGACAGCAAACGGATATAACCAGAAAAACAGCTTGAATTTGGATAACACCCATGGAATCCGCTGCATCCAGGTCACCTTGATGACGGCATCCTTTAGTTCCGGAAGCAGCTTATCGCCATCCGCAATCGTCGTATAAATCGGCGCCTGCGGAAACATCTTGTGAAAGACGGCCACGACCCGTTCGGCGCCTCCCATTTGATTCAGGTAGTCATGGACGATTGCAACCTTTAAATCATTCATTTCAACATCTCCCCCGTACGCGGCCGGTCCAAATATTCGTGGTTTGAAGCTGCCAGCAGCTGGTCATAAATAAGCTCGATTTTTTGGGACGTATGCGCAATGGAAAACTTCTCCTTGACCCTCTTCGGCCCGTTCCGGCGAAGAGCCGACCGCAAAGTCTCGTTATCAAGGATGTCGCGGATCCGATGTTGAAGCTCCTCGACATTCCCGATTTCGTACATCAACCCGCTCACGCCATCTTGAATAATCTCCGGAACGCCTCCTCCCCGGGTGGCCACCACCGGCGTTCCTTGCGACATCGCTTCGATAATGACGCGGCCAAAGGGTTCATGGTCCGAACATAATAAAAGGAGATCCGCTGCGCAGCAGATCTCCAAAACATCCTCCCTAAACCCGGTGAATATGACCTTGTCTTCCAGACGCAAGGTTTTGACTTTTTTCTTCAATGTATCGAGATATCGATCATTCTCTTCCCTGAATTTAGCCTCACCCACGATCCAAAGAACGGCGTTCGGCTTCTCCCGAACAAGAGAGGCAAACGCTTCAATCGCATCTTCCTGCCTTTTCCATGGCGCAATTTGCCCGATGATCGCCAAAACTTGCGTCTCATCCGAAGCGCCCATTTCGGAACGGATTCTCTTCCGATACGCTAATCTATCGTCCTGATTCATTTCCCTTAACTCGACTCCGTTATGAACGAGATGGCAGCGCTCTTGCAAATACGGCTCGCCGATTCCCTTTATGACAGGTCTGGAAATGCCAATCAGCGCCTGAGCCCCGCTTCCCGCGATTTTGCGGATGCATTTTCCGATTAACCCCTGAGGAGGCATATCCCGAACATGCCAGACCACCGGCAGCCGATGGTACCATCTGAACAAACTCGCCATGATCCCCGCCCTGATGGAGTTTGCATGAATGAGGTCCACCCTGCTTTTTTTCATGGCCCGCGCAAGCCCCCAGCCCGCCCGCAACATTCCCATCGCATACCACCCGAGAACGAACGGGTTTTTGGTCATTCTTGCGCGAAAACTAGGCAGATGGACCGTTTCAAGCCCCTCGCTGCGTGCTTTTTGCAATAGTTCCCCATCAGGCGCGTAAATGATCGGATGGGCTTTCGTTAAGTGTTTTGCAGTAAGCAGCAGGCTGATTTCTGCGCCGCTAATCGTGCTGGTATGGTTATAAAAAGCTATTTTCATGTTCTGAATACCTTTCTTTTATCGATCTCTTCCGCGAATACTTCGGTAACGGCCTCGGCCACTTTACTCCATGTATACCGGCTCAGCACATGTTCTCTGCACGTTTCCCGAGAAGGAAGAAATGAATCCTTGTTGAGGACATCGATAATCTTTCTTGCAATGGCTTCGGAGGTTCCGTCCTCAAACATTAATTCATCCGAGAGGTGCCGCAAAATCTCCTTCGTTCCGCCTATGGGAGTGCCAAGCACCGGCGTCCCGCACGCAAGGGATTCCACGGTGATCAAGCCGAATCCCTCCAAAGCAAGGGTCGGGACCACGCTGATGTCCGCTGCTTGGTAATACTGCACAAGCTTCTCATCCGAAACCCTGCCAAGCAATGTCACATTCTTAATAAGTCCCAGTTCATCTATCAGCGCTTCATATTCTGCCCGCATCGGCCCGTCGCCCCCAATGAACAGCCGGACATCGGGATGGGACTTGACCACCTCGGCCATGGCATGGATCAAACGGTCAATCCCCATTCTTCGGACTAACCTGCGAATACAAAAAAGCATCGCCTGATTAGGGGCAATGCCTAGTTTAGCCCTCAGTCCTTCACGATCAGGATGGGGGCAAAAGCGATGGTGATCGACCGCGCCGGGGATGATATGGATTCTTTTTTCATCGATGCCGTAGTTTTCGGCCAAAATATTGCGGAAATATTCGCTCAGTACGATGAAGCTGTCCGCTCGGCGATAGGTGAGCTGCTCCACCTGTTTTTTCATCCATAACCTTGCTTCCTTTACGACTTTGGTCACCGACTTGCCCGACTGCACCTCGGTTTCCAAAGCCCAGGGACCGTGAAAATGGGAAACGATGGGGACGTGCGGCGGAATGATTCCCCTTGTGACCAGCGTCGTATAAAAAGCAAAATGCGGATTAAAAACATCCGGGCGAAAAGAGCGTATGGCTTGCAGGGTGTGATTTCGAACCGATTTCATCCGCGGAAGGAAATGTTCCGCTTCCAGTTCCTGCGCAACATTTTTGATGTTCAAATCGGTTTCCACTTGGATCCCCCTGGGTGCAACCACAAGTCCGAGCTCCGCATGGCCATGTTTCCTCATCGCATTTGAATAGTCGGCAAAATAACGATTCAATCCTCCATATTGGACGTCGATCCAACCCATTCCAGTCGAAAGCACATTCATTGTATCTCCCTTTTCTTCAGTAGAATTGTCAGGAACTCTCTTTCCAAATGCAGATTGTTTGGCGGTAAGCCTTTATTTCGCTGCCTGATTTGATATCAGTACTTTTCCGATTTGATCTACGATGTCGACCCTTTCGTCCGCGTAATTCATTTTGACTTGAGGAACCTCCTCTTTTTTCATCGTTTGCTTTATGGTTCTTGCCAGACTGTAAGGGTCCGGGGCTTCGGCGTTGGATATGCCCGTGATATATTCGTTCCACTCTGCAAGCCCGCCAACATTAAACACCACAACCGGTTTACCGTAACTTCGCGCTTCAGGAACTACCAATCCGGCCGGCTCGGGCAATATAGAAGGTACCACAATGACATCGGCTGCTTCATACCATTTTCCTACATCCGTGCCGGGTACCGACCCGATAAAAGCAATGGTGTGACTTAGATTTAATTCTTCGGTAAGCTGTACCAGCTTGCTTTCAAACCAACCTTTTCCTGCAATGGTGCATGTCACCTTCATGCCTTCATCCAATAAAATTTTTACCGCTTTGATCAAATATTGGACGCCTTTATTATATGAAAGCCTGCCCATGAACAATATATGGATCGGGTCATCGTTATTTTTCTCAACGATGTTTATCTCTTTAGGAAGTTCTAACACTGAGCCTAAAGAAACATCAAAAATAGTGATTTGTTCTTCCGGAATGCCTTCTTGCATTAAATACGATTTCATTGATTTGCTGATGGTGTACACCCAGTTGCATGATTTTAATGTATTCATCATCGTTTTATGCACCAATAAAGATTTAACGGCCTTGGTTGGCGAGGGGTTGGTCCCGCACCTTCTTGTATACCAGTTCTGAAGGCATTTTGCTCCGGAAGTGATATAACAAATTTCGTCTTTGTCCCGAAACAGCCGGGTTCCTGACGGGCACGGGATACTATGTACTATGGCTAAAACCGGATATTTTTTTGAAAGTTCCCTCACTAAACCGATCGTTCTGATACTGACATGCCACACGATGAGGTCCGGGTTGCATCCCGAAATTTTCTTATAGCTTGTTTCGTTGTTGTCATCCAGTTTAATGATATTTAAGGGCTGCTCCCCCCAGTTATTGTTTTCCTCAAGTTCATAAACCGCCGATATGGCACGGTTTGTTTGCTTTTCAAGTTTTAACGTCAAGTTATAGATAAAGCGGCTGACCCCGCCGATCGATAACATCCCATCCGCCAATTGGACGATAACCATGCGACTTCCCCTCCCTTTTAAAAAAATTACGTCATTCCTTTAACTTTCTGTTTTTTTCTGTTCAATATATTTAACGCTTTGACCGTCTCTGCAGGTCTGATGAACAACCGCACCATTTTGGGATGTATTCTCATCATGTTCGAGGCGGCAAGCCCCTTCTTATAACTCCAATAAAACATCAAGCACCATTTCACCAGGCTCGATACAATGACCCCCAAAGGAGCACCAATATTACCTACGACGGGCAATAACAAATACATCGCCGAAATGCCGGACGCCAGTCCGACGATCTCCGCGATCGTTATTCGGTTAAAGTCGCCTTTGGTATTTAAATATGACACCAAAATACTGTGAGCGACTTTAAAGGGGGCCACCAATAAAAACGCGATAGCCATGGGAATAGATAATAAATATTCATTTCCATAGAGAACCGGAAGTAAGAAATAGGTAACGATTGAGCCGCACAAGCACACCAACATCGAGCCGTAAAACAAAAGACTATGCGTGTCTTCCACCTTTTTTGCCCGTTCTTCCTCGTTAAGATCCATCAACTTCGGCCAGAAATAGAAGCTTAAGGAACCGATCATAAGAGACGGGACAATGGTGCCGATGCTGATCGCTACGCTATACAACCCTAAGACATAACTGGACAACAACATCGAAATAACGATCTGGTCCAGTCCCCCGCTAAATACGCCCACGACAACCGTTCCAAATATTTGCACCCCTTTTTTTGAAAGCTGCCGGGAATATTGAAGCACCGATTTGAATTTCGGCTTAATCATTCGAATTAATGATATAAATAGAATCGCAAGAACAAACATAACCCAAAGATAATAGATCGTGATGTAATTTTTAACATTGTATACGTTAAATGCAATCAATGCGGACATGATGACTAATGAACCTACAGGGAGGCTGAACTTGAACAACATGATTTTCTTAAACGCATTTAAAGTTTGCAGATTCCCTACAATCCCGTCCGAAAGCACGGTAAAGGGCAACGTAATCAGCAGAACTCTTAGCAGGCTAAGTACGTGTTCCGCGTCCTCCCCCATGGCATAAGGCAAAAAGACTTCTCCTGCAACAAGTCCTATTAAACCGGCCAAAGGAGCGATGATTAAGTAGGCTCCAAGGTAATATTCCCTTTCGTTTGATGAAGTCTTTCCCATATACACGACCGCCCCCGGCAAACCGAAAGCACATAGCCCTCCGAGCAACAGCAGCCACTGATTGATGATCGCAAGCTCTCCTCTGCCTGTAGGCCCAAGGTAGCGTGCACTTAGGATCCCCGTTATAAAATTAATGACTAATATCGATAAGTTCACCGCAAGTCCCGAAAAAAAAAGTTTCTTCACAATATATGCACTCACCTTAAGGTCCTATGGTTACATTCCATGAGACGAATTGTGGACGACAACTAGGATCAAAGCTCGTTCAACAGGATGAATTCAACCTCTCTTCAGTTCCTCGTAAATTCTCAGTGTTTCTCTTGCCACTCTTTCGATTGAATAATATTCCAGTCCTTGTAAAGCTCGTTTGCGATAATGTTCTCTGACACCGGCGTCTTTTAGCATTCTTAAAATGGCTTCGGCCAGCTGATCCGGAGATTTTGGCGGAACTAACATGCCCGATTTTCCAAAGTCCAATGCTTCCGGAATGCCGTCAACATTCGTTGCGACAATCGGACAACCCGCTTCCCGAGCCTCAATCAGTACCAAGCCAAACGATTCTTTGTGCGAAGGCAGCACGAAAACATCCGCGGCCCCCATATATTTTTGGGGATGCGGCTTATAGCCCAAAAAATGAATCTGCGACTTTCTCAGGGACTCGTTCGCCTTCATTTCAAATTTAGGCCTGTCTGGACCATCTCCCAAAAGATATAAATGGGCTTCAGGACATTCCGCACCAACGATTTCAAACGCCTCGATCAGATCCTGAATCCCTTTCCGCTCATAAAGTCCGGCTACGGTAACAATAGACGGTCCTTTCAGCTGGATTTCCTCATCGGCGGCTTCTTTTCTGGGACTCCCGACCGTACCGTTCAGAACAACATGCAATTTTTGCTCTTGTACGCCTCGGCTTAACATCGATTTGGCCACCGCTTGGCTTACGGCAATGACGGAATCGCCCACTTTCATGAAATCCGCGCTTTTCTGGAACTCGTTATGTACATGGGTGACGATTTTATATTTTCGAAGTCCTCTAAAAAGACGTGACAAAAGAGCCCCAGTCATCATATGCGCATGAACAATATCCGGCTTGAACTGTTTGACCAATTTCCGATAATGATAAAAAGCCCGTACCATCTGTACCGGCTTTCTCGTTTGATCAAGCTTGTAATGCCGTATGTTGTTTCTTTGCAATAATTCGACGTACTCCCCTCCCCCTGATGCAACCGCTACATTATGTCCGAATTTGGCTTGACTGCATGCAAGGTCTATCATAACGTTTACGATGCCGTTGCCGGATTGTTTAACATGGTTGGCTATATGCAGAATATTCAAGATATTCCCTCGCTTCATGATCGTTTATGAATACATTTCCTCAGGTTTTTGCAAGGATCCTCATCATCTTGTAGAGTGGATTAACCTTAAGTATTTTTCAGCCATGCTGCCCCAAGTGTGTTTCCGGGCAACTTCCCTGGCCCTTTTGGACATTATTTTCAGCCTCTCTTTGTTGAATAACAACTCATTTAAGATATGAACCAGCCCTTCGGTATCGTCAGGGTCTTCCATGACGACCGCCGAATCCTCCGACAACAGCTCCACAGCGCCGCATTTACTGCTCGTGATTACCGGCAGTCCCGATGCCATGGCCTCCAATACTACGAGCGAAAAGGGTTCGTATCTTGATGGAAAAATAAATAAATCGACCAGGGACATCAGTTCGGCAACATTCTTTCTGTAGCCCAGGAAATGAACACGATCGCTTAGGCCTAACGTTTCGGCTAATTTCGGATAACTGCTCTTCTCCGTATAGCCAAGCACCAGTAGGTGTATATTCTCCACCTTAACCAAAGCATGAAGGACTGTATCCAGATTTTTTCTGGAAGACCTTAAGTCTCCCGCAAACAAAGCATAAACCTTGTTTTCATCCAATTGATAATCCTTCCGGCTCATCGACCTCGGATAAAATTCATCCAAATCTACGCCATTGGTAATGACAGAGATCCGTGAGGGTTCTATTTTGGCGTCTCCTGCCAATTCCCGTTTGACCTGCTCCGATACGGAAATAATATGTTTGGTGCGTTTCATGGCAAAACGCTCCAAGGATGCGTTTAATCTGTTATATATATATTGGTACAAGGTTTTCAGGTTTTTCCTTTCACGGAATGGATGATATTTCGATTTGACCCACGCGCTGTGGACGAAATGTATACAGTTGATATCCGACCGTGCATAGGTAATAAAACCGTTGACCACGGTCAGATCGATATGTTTGCGGTGACTCCATAACCAAATTGCGGACAGTAACGCAAAAGCCTGATATCGCAATAATAATGTAGGAATTTTTCTCATATTGATTCGGATCCATTTGACTTGGCCATGATTCCGCAGTTCGTCCGAGAGCTCCGCAGATATAACCGTGATCTCATGCCCTTGCCTAATCGCTTCAACCATCACTTCATAGTTGACCCGTCCTTGTCCATCTCCCTTGATTACCTTATGCGTGACAAAACAGATTCTCATAGGCTTACCTCTTTCTTCGCCATGCGACCTCCCAGCGAGTGCCCCAATATCGTGTTCAATAGCGCCCTTGCTATTTTGTCGTGCCCCAAACCGTTAGGGTGAAACCGGTCTTCCAGATAGTCGTTCCACTTGTGCAAGTTCTGAGCGGCATCGCATACCAGTACCCGATTCGCGGATTGAGGATCATTGCAAATTTCATGAAACACTTGCCGGTACATTCGAATGGACTCCGATGCCCCCGGGAAATATTTGTCCTCAATATCGCTTGTCGCGAGCAAAATAATGTAGGTGTTCCTGTTATGGTTCAGCACATTCTGGACAAATTCTGTCGTGTGCATTCTGAATTCCTCTAAACTCATCCACGGCTTGCCACCAAACATTTGAATGAGCGCAACCTTGGCGCGCCAGCGAGCACCCGATTCAACCTTTTCCATGACCCTCCGGAACGTACGGGTCGAATAATAAGGTCTGGGATCCATCCAGCCCGGTCTTCTCCAACGCTTAGGCATCCATTTCAAATGCTTTTTCTGCACACGAGGGATCGCTTCGGTGATCCCATGAGCAAATACAACGATGTCCGGCTGCATTTCCAAGATGCGCTGCTCATGCCTTTCCCTGGACTCGCTGACCTGCATCGCACTGGAACCGAAGTTGACGATATGCACGGGCTGGGCTACCTGGGCTTTGAGTTGGGCTTGCAGCAGATTGGCATAATTTGTTTTAGATCTTATGACGCCCAGCCCTTCGGTAATGGAATCTCCTATAAAAACGATTTGCATGTTACGTGTCCCTCCGCTTTGGAATCGTATGCGAAAAAGCAAACGAAATCACGAGCATTAGAATGTACCCCGATAACCCGCTGAGCACATTGCTGCCCAACAGAAGAAATAACGTAGCGCTGATGGCTGCAAATGATATAGGGGCGTAAATTTTCTCCTTTTTACTGATTTTAAATAGAAGAAAAAAAATATAGATTAACATGAAGATCACGCCAAGCCCTAATGGTAAGCCGAATAAATAAAATAAATTCAAATACCCGTTATCAAAAACCTTTAAGGTGTCGGAACTTTGCGTCAGCTTAACTCCGAGCCCCGAACTGCCTATTCCTCGCCCGAGCGGATGTGAAATGACATCCGAAACGATATTCCTAGCAAATACCAATCGTTCATTGAATGAATGGTCTTCCTCCAGTGACTCGAATGTACTTATGCGAGAAGATACCTCGTTTGCGCCGGGCAATGCCGGAAGAACAAAGACATACGCCAAAATCATGAACACACTCAGGGCTAGCAATTTGACCTTACTCTTTAAATGGGAACGAGCAAAGTATCCCAGGATCATAATGATGCTGCAAATCCAGCTTACCCGAACCAATGTAAGCAACAATGCAAACCCTACAATCATGATGCCTACAATACCAAGCACTCTCCATTTCTTCTGTACAATCATGATCGAAAGAGCGAATCCGAGGAACAATCCGGCTGGTCCGGGAGAATTCAGGAAAGAAAACAGCCTGAATTTTTGAGGCTCCGGAAGACCGACCGAATTCATCTCTGCATGGACCATCCAAAAGTAATCCCATGGCGGGAGGACCAGATATTGGTATATCCCATATGAGCCGACGAGGACAGCAAGGCAAGCGTAACTTCGTAACCACCGATCCCAAACCGTACGATCGAATTTGCTGATATGAACATAGACGAATACCAGGAATGGGACGAGCAAGCTCAGCAATTCATACACGGAAGATAGGCCATATTTCAGAAACCCGAGAAGAAACCCGTAGATCAACGCTGCCCCAATAATATTCAATATCAATCTGACTCGAGAATCCATCTGTTTAAAATGTTTAAGGATGGGGATAAGCAAAATCAGACTGACGCAATACGGCGTCAGCATGATCATCGACGTATCGTTATACGTTTTAAAGGTCCAGTCCAAAAAGCGCCTTGCTTCCGGGCTGACCGTCCAGATCATGAGCGTATAGGGGATAAGATTGTGGGGGCTTTTAAAATACATATGCAGACCAAGCAACAAGCCGAGCAGCAGAAATGCCGTCTCTAACAGTTTCATATGCAGGGAATCAACCGAACCCGCATATCCAATTGCTGCCCCGAGCGCGACAAATCCACCAGTCCTTATCGTACCCGAAAAGATGCGGGAAACGGCTTTCAGCCCCACATTTATTCCAAAGACCCTTTCCATGTTTTCCAGCCACCCCATCTGCCTTTAAATGCCAGCGCTACTTTTTTCAAAGCCATGCCCTTTTGACTTGGAAGCATCCGCATGCCCTGGACCACTCCAGGCGAAGACTTGCTTCCTACCGCCACCACCCAGATCAAAAACATGATTCGGTTCATAAACCTCATATGTTTGAGCATCGCATAGGTTTCATTATGTGCAGCATTAAAAAAAGCTGTTTCGTTGAAACTGTGACGTTGGTCTTCATCGAATCTCACGGCCGGAAAATGGTCCACGAGTACATTAGGATCATAAAGAAGTTTCCAGCCTTTCTTCTTGACAGCCTGGCTGAATTCCAGCTCATTATGAATTTGTGCCCCTGTCCCCTTCAGCTTCTCGTCGAAAGTCAGCCCTCGTATTGCCTCTCTCCTAAAGCTCATATTGGCTCCCTTGAGGATATCCACTTCGCGAACGTCCCCCATACCAATATGATGATTGCCGATAATGCGCCCATAAGGCCTAATCATTCCTACCTGGCGTTTTTGGGGCGGAACCGGTTTCCCTCCATGATGGACAATATCCCTTCCGCCAACGCCGCCAACGTCAGGTCTTTTTATGTAATGTCGTTCCATGTTCAGCAGCCAATCGGGATGCGGGACCGTATCATCGTCAGTAAGCGCTACGATCGCGCCTGTGCTATTCAAGATCCCCGCGTTGAGCGCGGCAATCATGCCGCCTCGTTCAACCAAAGCAACTTTAAGCACGTTCAAGTCAAGCGAAGACAGGTAATGCAGCGTAGCATGATCCGAATTTCTAACGACGATCACTATTTCGTCGGGAAACCGGGCCTGCCTGCGTATGCCTTCAATGCAGTTCACGAGCGTATCCACTCTGTTATAAGTAGGTATAACCACACTTATTGATAATTTCATGATTTAAACACGCTCCATTAGTAGGCCGAATTTGGAAAAATCATGATTTTGATCGTCCGGAATATGAGTTTTACGTCTAACCAGAGACCTCTACGTTCAATATATTCCAAGTCCAATGCGATCATCTGGTCAAAACTGAGGTTGCTCCGACCACTCACCTGCCATAAGCCCGTACATCCCGGGCTTACTTTCAATCGAAGCTTATCCAAGTTGCTATAGAGTTCGACTTCCCGGGGCAATGCCGGCCTTGGACCTACTAACGACATATCGCCCCGAATCACATTCCATAGTTGGGGAAGTTCGTCAATACTTGTCTTTCGAATCCATTTTCCGATTCTGGTCACTCGTGGATCATTCTTCATCTTAAACATCGCACCGCTGACCTCATTTTGATCCAATAGTTCCTCCAACATTTCTTCCGCGTTCGACACCATCGAGCGGAATTTAAACATTCGAAAAGGCTTTCCTCCCTTTCCGATGCGTGTCTGGTAAAACAAAACGGACGCTTTCGGGTCATCCAGCTTAATAAGGATCGATATGATTAGTAAGAATGGGGATAAGACCATAAGTCCGATCAATGCTAACATAAAGTCCAGCAAGCGCTTAGTTCCCATGTAAATGATTTTAGGATCTGCTTCCAGAGCTATTTCGCCTGCATAACTGGACTCCCCCTTAAACCAAACATCCGTTTCGTTCCTTTGCGGATTGGGGTACATGAATCATTCACCTCAGCGATTTATTTTGCCTAAATGCTCTCTTTCAAGAATCTTCTCCATTCCTTGCAAAAGGGGCGTTCGCAGCTCCCTGTTTTGAAGGGCAAAGTCCAAAGTCGTCATGATAAATCCCAGCTTTTCGCCCACGTCGTACCGCGTTCCTTCAAAATCATACGCATACACGCCTTGACTTTCATTCAGCTGCTGAATGGCGTCGGTCAATTGGATTTCCCCGCCGGTTCCTTCCTCCAGCTGCTCCAAAAAATAAAAAATTTCAGGGGTCAGTATGTATCTGCCCATGATTGCCAAATTTGACGGAGCTTCACCTTCGGATGGTTTTTCCACAACGTAGTTCACTTCGTATAATTGTCCTGATTTTCCCAGCACGGACACGATTCCGTAACGTTGCGTTTGGTCATGCGGGACCATTTGCACGCCTATGACGGATTTCTGTACCTGCTCAAACTGTTCTGCCAGCTGCCTAATGCAGGGCGTCCGGGATTGTACAATGTCATCCCCTAGTAAAACGGCGAACGGTTCGTTTCCGATAAAATTTCTGGCGCACCATACCGCGTGCCCAAGCCCTTTCGGTTCCTTCTGACGTATGTAATGAATATCTACATTCGAGGAACGGCGTACTTCATCAAGCAAATCGAACTTCCCTTTGCTGAACAAATTATTCTCCAGTTCAAATGCATGGTCAAAATGATCTTCAATGGACCTCTTGCCTTTGCCCGTTACGATAATGATATCCTCAATACCCGAAGCCACGGCTTCTTCCACAATATATTGAATCGTAGGCTTATCCACGATCGGAAGCATTTCTTTAGGCATGGCTTTCGTGGCTGGCAAAAACCGGGTTCCAAGGCCAGCTGCAGGAATGATCGCTTTTTTTACTTTTCTCATCTTCATCCTCTACCAATCATTAGTTATTCTTTAATACAAGATATATCCTGTTAATTTAGGGGGCATTTAACCCCGCCTCACATCACACCCCCGACAATCATGTCTAAGGTCGCGCAAGTGACCCACAGTGTGACCGAGTGCCTACAGTGATAGAGGTTCAGTAGACATTACCTATTTTCATGATCAGTCGTTAACCCTTTGTACCGTAGTCATCCATATAAAATATTTGTTGGTCTTCCCGATTCATTCGATTGAGCACAATGCCCAACATTCGTGCATTCACATGCTCCAGCTGTTCCTTGGCCTTTCGCAAATGATCCTTTTTAACCCTGCCCGTGGCCACCACCATAACCACACCATCACATAACGTACTGGTTATAACAGGGTCTGTGACAGCAAGTACGGGAGGCGTATCAATTAGAATCACGTCATAATCCTGCTTCAGACTCTCAAGCAGTTCCCGCATAGCTGTGGAATCAATAAGCTCCGACGGATTCATAGGTACGGGTCCGGAAGGAAGCAACGATAAATAACCAACCATGGTTTCCTGGATTGCAGAATGAGCACTCGTACCGCCTGATAATAACGTGCTTAATCCGTGATTATTCGGCAGAGAGAATATTCGATGCAGGGATGGTTTACGCAAATCCGCATCAATGAGCAACACCTTCTTGCCTTCAAGAGCATAAGTGGTTGCCAAGTTGCAAATCGTTGTGGTTTTTCCTTCGCCTGCCAGCGCGGAGGTAACCATAATCAGTTTGGATTCATGGTCTTTGGACAAGTAGTGGATTTTTGTTCGAAGCAAACGGTATACTTCGGAGATCGTTGACGTTGGATTCACAGATACGATTAAACTTCGGTCATTGATTGAGCGCCGCATACTTGCTTTCACCTACTTTTGAATTGTGTACTGCTGCCGCCTTCTTCGTCGCCTTCAAATCTCCTTTGGTGATCTCGCCGACGGCCGTAAGAACGGGCAAATTGAGAATTTCAACGATTTCGGCTTCCGTTCTCAATGTATCGTCGAGATAATTAAGCAGAAACACGAGTCCGACGCCCAACATCAGGGAAACAGCAAAGCTGATCAAAATGTTCATCAACGGATTGAGATTAATCGGAGCAGGCGATGCCTTCGTATCCGCCATGCTAAGAATCGTGATATTATCCACGTTCATAATGTGGGGGATTTCATCCTTAAACACTTTGGATACAGCATTTACGATTGCGGCTGCCTTTGCGTAGGATGTATCCTTATATACCAAGTTCATGACTTGGGAGTTATTCGCGGTTATGACTGAAATGCCGGCCGACATTTCACCGGCAGTAGCCTTTAAATCGGGGAATTTCTGTACCACCTTATCCATGATCGCGGATGATTTGATAATTTCTTTATAAGAATTAATAAGAAAAATGCTGGTTTGTATCGTTCCCGTATTCAGGCTGCCGTCTGCTGATCCCTTCTGATTAACAATCAGCTTCGCATTTGCCGCATAAATCGGCGTCGTGAAGTAAAAGCTCTTGACGCAAGCCGCAGCAATCGCAACCACCACAATGACCATGATCAGCCACCATTTTTTTTGAATGATCCTAAAATATTGTTTGAGTTCCATTCTTTCGCAACCCTCCGATTAATAATGTGTGGAATAAAATCCACCGCATTTGATGCTCTCAACCCAAAATGATACAATATGTATATTCACATCCCATACTCTAAGATACAATTTGTATCATGTCAAGATTATATTTTTCCTATCGCCTATACGGATGACGCTTTGCTTGATGCATAGGCAATGGCCATCATTAAAAAAGGTTCACTTGTTGTACAACCAACAAATGAACCTTTTTTATGCATTATGTCCATGTAGAATGACATCTCACGATACCGGAAGAATCTGCAGCTGACCTTTGACGATGGATACTTGATATCTGGCGCCTGTAACGGAATCGGTTAGTATCAGCCCGTGCCCGCCGATTTCGAACGGGCCGGGGACGTAGTGGTGAGGATAAGGGGAATACGAACCGATATGATCCCACGTTACCATGACCCCGGCAATATAAGTTTCGCCTTTCGGCGGAATAAATCCGATGCTGAATTCATATAACAAACCTGTTTTGCTTGCCAGTTCTCTTCCGCGAAGATGCTTCCAGCCCTTCTCTTTCCAAGTAGCAGTGTCATTAAAAATATATTCCCCATTCTGCGCTGAAATCCGTCCGATCGACGCATAAAACGATGTGTTCGCAAATTCGGTTTCCAATATAAAATATTGCATGGCCAAATTTCGATTTGCATCCCCCTTGAGTGGCAGGGATCGACCATTGAATTTTATTCTAACGCTTGGAGAATTGGTCCCATCAGGTGTTACTTTTAATATGACCGGATTATTGCCGATGACCTGCTTCATCTCGTTGGAGATAGGCACCGGGACCTGATCCGCCGTAACTAGGCTGATGGTTCCGTTACTAACCGTCCAGTTTGACAGGATCTCGGGATTTTGAAGAAGATTTGGAGCAGAGACGGGCATAAGCGCCCTATGCTCTCTTTCTTGCATGCGCGCCTGCAAATCAACGGAAGTATATAGCGGCGTCAGCTTTCTCCGGATCACCGTATCGGCTACGGACAGCCCGGAAAGATCGGACTCCTTGTCGCCTGTCAATGTATCAATATAAGCTGTGCCAAGCGCTCCTACTGCGGTTGATTTTTTCAATTTGCCCAGATCATCATGGAATACGGCCGGAGCCGTAATAGTTCCGAACCAGACTGCATAACGTTGTTTTTCATACGGATGCTTCAGATCGTCCGGCAGCGCATATTCCCAAGCGGTTGGATTATTGGTGTGCTGTGTCGTTGACCACGAAAAACCGAATCCGAACATTCTTAAATTGTGCGTGGAGGATTTTGGCAGCAATTTTATGGCTGCTTCCCCGCATTGCTCAAACTGAGTATTCATGTATAAGCCGCTTAATCCAAGAACGGAGGGGGCTTTATTATAATCCTCCAGTCCGCCGTCTATGCATTGATAGATTGCATACGGGGAAAACCCAAGATGAGTCCTAAGAAGGAATGCTCCGAAGCCTCCGCGATGATCGGCTGTTAGCATGGTACCCATCATTATTCCAGCAAATGCTCCTGATATGCCGCCGCCTTGGTAATAATAATCGCCAGAATTAATGCGACAATACACGCCAATCATTCCGCTCCATGTACAATCATACGATGATACATGCCCGCTCGTGCTATTAAGCAGCTGACCGACCTTTACCTGAGACGTAATGATATTCCTGAATATTGGAGTGGCTGTGCCGGCGATCTCAATTGCAGCCGCTCCAACTTGAAACATGTCATATAAGTCTTGTTCGAATAGGCTCTTATTGATCCAGGTCGCAAGATTTTTCGAATTATAGCTCACAATTCCTTGAATGGAGAAATCCTCGAATACAGCTTTTATCCCAGCCTCTCTTATCCTTATGCAAGGGAGCAAGTCCGTTGCTTTATCCATGGGATCCCAAATGATCCGGGTACCTGATTGCCCGCCGTCCACGTATGGACCGACACCAAAAATGCCTCGGCTGTTATTTTCGATCGTTTGCCTGATCCGATAATTTCCTGCAGGGATAAATATTTTGTACCGCTTATTGCTCATAGCCATTGCCGCTTTGAAAGCTTCGGTATCATCCGTCACGCCATCTCCAACGGCGCCAAACCATTTGACGTTGATGCCGCGGCTTCCCATTTCTTCATCTAAATGATCAAAATTAGCGCTTAATTCTTCGGGTAATACCGCCTCATTTGCCAGCCACTTCCTCATCTTCATGAAATGCGTGCTCGGATCAGTCATGCAATCCCCTCCTTATCGCTATAGTAATCATCCATTTCAATAAATGTTCAGTACAAATTCCCAGTACGTTTGAAAATAAATCCAATTCAAATATTGAAACCATTGGATAACTGCAATATAATTCTAAAGATACAAAATGTATCTAGTTGCAGTCATTTGAAGCAAAACAGATTCCGAGCATAAAAGGAGAATCTATGCGTATGCGAATATTTCTAACACTAATATGGGCCTGCATTCTTTTTATCTTCACTTGCTCCGTCAATTTCCATATGCTGATCAAATATCAGTTCATCGATTTTCAAATCAATCCTGCACCCGACTGGCTGGATCTCTTGAAGTCGGATTATCAATGGTCGGACACGGAGTGGCTTCAACGAAAAGCCGGGCACATGTTGGGATTTTTCGTAATGGCGCTCCTGGGGTCCAAGTTCGGCAAATACCGGACCGCTTTTTATTTCTCGGTTCTCTATGCGGCTGTAACCGAAATTTTGCAGTTGTATTTTTTTCGCGGCGGACGAATTTATGATGTTTTCATCGATACCATCGGTGTCTTGCTCGCATTTCTATTTTGCCGGAATCCCTGGCAGTTCCTAAAAAAATCGAAGAGCCCGTAGAAATAATATTGATTTTTAAAACAGATGTTGATACATTTCGTAACATAATGTATGATATAGCCAAAAGGGACGATTCTTAGTGCATTTTTACTAGGCGGTACATAATGGGGGAGATATTCAATGAGTGCGATCGCCGCTATTTACGGCTTCAATCGGGAACCGGCTTTGCCCGAACACGGGAGCCTGATGATGGAAGAAATGGACCAATATCCGGCTAACCAAAGGGCCGTATGGCTGAAGGAAAACATCATGCTCATGTGCCATGCGCAATGGGTTACTGAACAATCCGCCCAGGAAATATTGCCTTATTACGATGCGCACCGGGGTCTTGCGATAACTGCGGATGCCATCATTGATAATCGCGACGAATTAATGGAGCAATTGCAAGTGCCGCAACACGATACGAAAAGCATTACAGACAGCGAAATACTCCTGAAGGCCTATGAGAAATGGTCCGAACAAATGGTGGAGAAACTTGTCGGTGACTTTTCATTCATCCTCTGGGATGAGAGAAAACAGTTGCTTCTGGGAGCAAGGGATTTTTCTGGAGCGCGTACGCTCTATTTCCATCGCAACAAGCAGCAATTATCATTATGCACAGCGATTAACCCCTTATTGTCTTTACCTTACATAAAAAAAGAGCTAAACGACCAATGGTTGGCTGAATTTCTTGCCATTACCGGTGTCTTTGAACCCCCGGATTTGTCAACGACAATTTATAACAACATTGAACAGCTGCCTCCGTCCCATACGATTACAGTAAAGGGAAATGAGGTAAGCATTCGCAGATACAACAGTCTTGCCGAAGTCACACCGCTGAAGCTTGCTTCGTCGCAAGAGTACGTGGAAGCTTTTCAAGAAGTCTTTAACAAAGCCGTGACCGCAAGACTCCGACGGACCCGTCAGAACATCGGCGCTCATCTTAGCGGAGGCTTAGACTCCGGATCGGTTGTAAGCTTCGCCGCCAAAGCTTTGGAAAAAGACAGCCGCAAACTTTACACGTTCAGTTACGTGCCTGTGGATGGATTTACGGATTGGACACCGAAACGCAGACTCGCCGATGAAAGACCCTTGATTCGTCAGACGGTACAGTTTGTGGGCAATATCGATGATCATTACATGGATTTCAAAGGAAGAAACGCCTTTACGGAGATCGATGAGTGGCTGAATATTCTGGAGACCCCCTATAAATTTTTCGATAATACGTTCTGGTTAAGGGGCATCTATGAGGAAGCCAAGCAACGAGGCATAGGGACTTTGCTTCAAGGTTCCAGAGGCAACTACAGCATCTCTTGGGGGCCTGCGATCGAATATTATACGAAACTCATGAGGAAGTTCAGTTGGCATCGCTTATCGCGTGAGGTTCGTTTGTACAGTAAAAATGTCGGATTAGGACGAAGATATGTTTATTCCAACATTTTCCGTAAAGCTTTTCCCGTACTCGGGCACTTGAAAGCAACCCCGGCTCCAATAAAAATTCCGCAGTTAATTAATTCCGATTTTGCAAAACGAGCCGGCATTTACGAAAAACTCCATGATGACAAATTTACCCGAATTGGTTCGACGCACGATTTGCCTTCGGATCCGCTTGAAGCGAGGAAGCAGCATTTTCACCGTGTGAATATGTGGAGCACGACGGGAGCCGTTGGATGCAAGCTCTCTCTTCGTTACTCCGTATATGGCCACGACCCTACCAATGACCTCCGGGTTATCCGGTTCTGCCTTTCAACTCCGATGGATCAATTCGTGCATGACGGGATGGATCGGGCATTGATTCGCCAGGCTACGAAAGGCCGGCTACCTGATTCTATTCGGCTGAATCAACGAACAAGAGGCATTCAAGCAGCCGACTCGATCCACAGAATGTTAGACGATTGGCCGGAATTCGTCGGCGAGCTTAACCGCTTGCGCCGCGACCCGCGAATGCAGCAAATCTTAAACATGCCTGTCCTCGAGCAGGCCATAGAAGAAGCTCGCCAAGGCATTGACATCAATCAAGCCTACGGGACGTCCATAAAATTATTAATGCGCAGCCTAATTCTGCACCGATTTCTCGAAAATAACTTCTGAAAGGAGGTGAATACAAATGAAAAAAGAATGGACAGCACCCGCTTTGGAAATTCTGGATATCAATATGACAATGGCCGGCCCTGGAGAAACGACTCCGGACGCGGTACAACCCGATCCTGACGAGCACGTACATCATACATCCTAGTTAGTACATAAAGGCATGTTTTTTCAAGGGGGGGAAACTCGATAACACCTTAACAGGTATATGGGTTACCCCCTAATTATTTATTGGTATTGGGGTGAAAGCATTGTTTCAAACGAAAACGAACGACGCGTATACCGCCTTCGGGTATTCCATTCAAAGCGTGATCCCTTTTCCGGAACTTCGAAAGACCAGCTCATTATCCGATACACCTGATATATCCATTCGGTACGGTGATCTGACGCATAGACGGACGGAGCTAATGAAATCACCCAAGAAAATCTCGGTTGGAAAAGATGAGGTCGTATTTCATATACCTCATCAGGCCACATTCTCGGTTGAAAAAGGAACGACGATCACCATCTCGCCTGAGCAACATGCCGACGTCGATATTGTTCGATTATATGTACTGGGCACATGTATGGGCGCTATTTTATTCCAAAGAAAAATACTCCCCTTGCACGGCAGTGCAGTTGTCATCGATGGTAAAGCTTACGCGTTTATCGGCCATTCCGGCCATGGCAAATCAACGCTTGCTTCCGCATTTCTGCAACAAGGGTATCAGCTGATAACGGATGATGTCATTGCTTTAACCCTGGATGACTGCAATAACCCTTACGTGACCCCCTCTTATCCGCAACAAAAGCTGTGGCAGGAAAGTCTGGATGTTTTTGGCATGAACTCGAATTTATATCGTCCATTGTTCGACCGTGAATCAAAATTTGCCGTTCCTGTCCACTCCTATTTTTCGGAAAACGTCGTTCCTTTGGCAGGTATATTCGAACTCGTGAAGATGGATTGCCAACATGCCGAAATTCGTGCCGTAACGAAGAAGCTAGAGCGTTTGTCGCTTTTGTATCGACATACATACCGTAATTATTTTCTTTCGGAGGGCGGGCTTACAGCATGGCATTTCGAAACGACGACCCGACTGTCGGCAAACGTCAGCTTTTACCAACTTCGCCGCCCATTACACGAGCAAACGGTAAACCAACTGGCAGACATTGTATTAGAAGCCATTAAAGATTCATGCGAATGACCGCAGTTTTTTTGAGTATTCCCCTTGTTCGGAGAGAAGGATGGGTACAATAGCCACCGAAACAGAGCCAGAAAAGCAGTAATGTCATCTTCATGTTCATAAACAAAAGTCATGGAGCAACGGCTTCGAGGCTATGCCCAGGCCAATCCACGACTTTCGGAAGAATCCAAATGTGGTTGATCTATTTACATTCAAGGGCCAAGTTAAGTATTAGGGCTAGTAATTTCATCATCCCTGTGGATACCTTCTATTCCGAACTGTGATGATGCAAGCTGGCCAATGTACTTCCATTAATTAATTTCGCTGCATGTTCCTGCAGCATCTTCAAATAAGAAGAACCACACATTTGTTTAATTGCTTCATAACCTTCTTGGAAGTGAAAATTCCGCAATGACAAATTATGTGCATCACTACCTACCAAGTGAATCCAGTGCTTCCGGCACAGGTAGGATGCCGTTTCTTGCACGTTCCGGCCAAAAACGCCGATTAAGGATTGAGTTGTAACCTGCAGCCTAACACCGTAATTCTCAATCCAGTCAAGTACTTGATCCGGGTTGTCGATAATTTCAAGATTCCTTTCAGGATGAGCAATGACCGGATGGATGCCATGATGTTTCATGTAGGTAAAAAATTCGTAAAGACAGCCGGGGATCATGCGGGAAGGGAGTTCGACGAGCAGATAAGAGCTTCCGGCAAGCGGCTGAAGCCGTCTCGCCCGATGTTCCGCCCGAAAAGAATCCGTTAGACGGTACTCCTGCCCGGGGAGAATCCTAAGCGGAATGTTATGTTTCTTCAGCTTGCCATTGAACAGACCTACCCTACGCTGTATTTTTCGTGCCGTGTTATTATACCTTTTCGCGGTATGATGGGGAGTGGCAATGATCGTTTGAATTCCATCCCTTACTGCAGAAGCGGCCATGCGCAAGGCGGCATCCATGCTTCTTGGGCCGTCATCCATGCCGGGCAGGATATGACAATGGGTATCAATCATATTTTCAACACCTGTCTTTATTTATTCGATACTAAATGTATCTAAAAAATGAATCCTCGACAACATTTTATGTTTGTAAAGCCCTTAATAGGAAGAGTTATGCCGAAAACCCTTCACCTCAGCACAACATTGCATCAACAGGAAGATTCCATCGTGTCATAAAGGGGTCAGCAACCTGTTTTCTTAGGAAAATGGTTACAAAATGGTTATTAGCTATTGACGTCATTGTAAATTTACGATACATTTTGTATCACGTCAAGTATTATTTCATTAGCCTTGGAATCATGTACGGAGGGTGGGAACGAATGAAAAACGGTCACCGGATCGCAGAGTTGCGGGAGCAGAAAGGTTGGACTCAAGAGCAGTTATCTGCCTCGATCGGCATCAGCAGAGCGGCGCTGTCTCATTACGAGAAAAACCGGAGAAAGCCGGACTATGAAACGTTGGACCGGCTGGCTGATCTGTTTCAGGTTTCAATTGATTACCTTTTGGGAAGGGGGGCGTCGCCCAAGGATTCGGCCGGAACGGAACCCGCCGATTCGAAAGAATGAAACCTCCGCAACGCACGGCCTGCAACAAATTTAAAGCTGATACATTGGCATTGGTTAGGCTTGGATACAGAATACATACATATCGATCCACAACTAGCTGTTCTATAAGACTTCCTTTTTTATCAAAAGAACCTTTGCGCGCCTCGCTCCCGGCATGTATAATAGGATAGCAAACATATGTTTGCCTATATCCACGTGGTCAGTCAGAGGAGGCATCATGAAAGGTTCAACGCATATGGCGATCGGCGTCGCCATCGGAGCGGCTGCGGCTGCCCATTATCCCTTTACGCTGCAGCATGCCGCGCTTTATATTGCGGTTTCCGCGTTGTCGGCGCTCAGCCCCGATCTGGACGGGCCCAGCATGCTCAGTTCAAAGATCGGGCAGTTTTCCAAGTGGCTGCGGGAGATGCTGTACTGGTCAGGCCTGCTTCTGATCGTCATGCTTATCTGGCTTTATTTCGCGAAACATCTGTTTGTCGTGGAATATTCGCTCGCGGCGCTTAGCTTGTTTTTGCTCGGCCTGATTATTAAAGACGGACTCATGCGCAACATCCTTGTCAGCGTGATCGGCTGCGCGCTTGCGTATATCGGCCTGTCCCATCAGATGACGTGGCTTCTCGGATTCGGGTTGTTCGTGGCGGTCGCCCCTTGGCTGAAGCACCGGGGATTAACGCACACGGTCTGGGCGCTGGGACTATGGGCATACATAGGTTCGGGCTTAGAGGAGCAGCTTCAGGTGGAAGGCATCATGCTGGTGGCCACCGCCGGATACCTGTCGCATCTGGTCGCCGATTCGCTGACGCCAAGCGGCGTGAAGTGGCTGTACCCCATCATCAAAAAATCGTTCAAAATTCCGATTGCGTAAACAAACATCGCCAGTAGCACAAGCGTCCCCATTCAAAAATGATCCAAAAAGCTCTCCAAGCGCCAAAAGCACATCCCTATGCAGGGAATATGCGCGCCGGGAGAGTTTTTTCGTGGTTCACCAAAAAAAGGCAGCCCGTTCCTTCCGGAATGAATAACATTTATTCATATGCAGAATACTTTTAACTTGAAGCTCTCCGCTATGAATGGTACATATTGTAAGAGGTCGAACGATTTTTAATTTGCCTTAAGGAGTAGAGCAGGTGGCCAATAAAACCATTGTTGCCGTTTGGATCAGCTTGATCAGTAACGTGGTGCTGACGGCGCTCAAAATCGTCACGGGTCTTGTATTTAATAGTAAAGTTCTCGTCGCGGACGGGATTCACAACGCCGGGGACGTCGTGGCAACCGTTGCCGCCTTGACTTCCGCCCTCGTCGCCAGGAAACCGGCCGATGAAGACCATCCTTACGGCCACGGCAAAGCCGAAGCGATTTCTTCCGGACTGGTGTCCATCATTTTGATCATGGCGGCGCTGCTGATGGTTTACAAGTCCGTCGAATCCTTTTTTTCGCCCCCCGCCGCAGCCAGCTGGATATCGCTGGTCGCCGCTTTTGTTTCCTTGGCGTGGAAGCAGGCGCTGTACATGTACTGCATCCGGATCGGAAAAGCGGAAAACAGCCGCAGCCTGATCGCGACCGCCTATGACCATATTGCCGACGTCTACGCTTCGGCAGCAGCCGTGATCGGGATCGGCATCGCGCTGATCGGCGACAAATACCATATCGCGTATACGGAATACGGCGACTCCGCCGCGGGCATTATCGTCTCTTATCTCGTCATCCGGCTCGGCTACAAAATGGGACGCGAAGCCATCGACATTTTGATGGACAAAAACGTCACTAACGAGCAGCTGGAACAGCTGACCGCGATCATTTATTCGGTTCCGAACGTCAAACGGGTGGACAGCATCCGCGCCCGGGAGCTCGGCAATGCGATTATCGTGGACGTGAAGGTCAGCGTCCCGAATCAATTGACCGTGAAGGAAGGACATGACGTAAGCCGCGAGGTGAAGCAAAGCATCATGAAGCGGATGAAGCACGTCGGGGACGTCATGGTGCATTTGAATCCGTGGTACGCGGACGGAGAGGAAGAATAAGAAAGGGACTGCCCCGAGATCGGGACAGTCCCTGTTTATTATCCGAGATCCGGCACGTCCACCAAGCTGACTTCCGGATTGCTTGTTCCGTGAAGCTCGAAAACGACAAGCTCGTTGCTGCCGGTCTTCAGCAGCGGCGCCGGAATGTACAATGCCTTCTGCGGTCCCGCTTCCCAGTATCGTCCGAGATTGAAGCCGTTAATATAGACGACGCCTTTCGTCCAGCCGTCCAAACGGATAAAGGTATCCGCCTTGTCGTCGACTTCGAACGTTCCCTTGTAAAAGGCCGGCGCTCCGCCCTTAACGGAAGCTCCTTCTTCCTTCAGCGGCGCAAAAGACAACGCCGACAAGTCGCTGAGCGGCAGCGGACGGATCGTCCAGTCGTACAGGAACTGGTTGCCGAGGCGGATGCCTTCCGTGATGCCCTTCGGATCCCTCATCAACGGGCCGTAGTTGACCCGGCCCATGTTTTCCACGAGCACGTCGAGCTGCAGCCCTTCGGCCGGGATTTCAAGCGGAATGCCTGCCGGGTTCCAGCGTTCCACCGTGCCTTTGTATTCGCCGTTCGCGAATACCAGCGCCCGGTCGCGCACGTCCTGAAGCACCAGCTCAAAGCCGTGCCGCGGACCGCTGATCCGCGTGGAATACAGGATAAAGCCGTAATTTTGGCCTACCTTCTCCATCGGCTCCGGACACGCCCTGCGGATCGGCTGCGACAACCGATCCAGCTGGCCGAACAATCCAGCCAGTTCCGTCATCTGCACGGTGCCGTACGCCTTTTTGCGGATCGGCTCAGGCAATTCCAGCTCCGGCAGGTCCGTGTAACGGGAAAGCACCTCGCGTACGGCATAAAACTTCGGCGTCGGATCCCCCCACTCGCTCAGCAGCGTATCGTAATCGTAGCTCGTGACCGTCGGCTCGAACTGCTGGCCGTGGTTGGCCCCGTTGTAAAACCCGAAATTGGTGCCGCCATGGAACATGTAAAAGTTCACCGATGCGCCTTCCTCCAGCATCTCTTCGAGCGCTTTCGCCACGTCTTCGGCCGGGCGGGTGTGATGCTCCTCCGTCCAATGGTCGAACCAGCCGTTCCAAAACTCCATGCACATCAACGGGCCTTCCGGCTGGTATTCGCGCAGCTTCGCGAACGCCTCCTTTGCTCTGGAACCGAAGTTGACCGTCTCCAGCACGCCTTCCACCATGCCGCCTTGAAGCATATGGTTTTCCGGGCCGTCGGAGGTGAACAGTAGCACGTCGATGCCGCGGCTGATCATGCCTTCTTTCAAGTAATTCAAATATTGCTTGTCATTGCCGTAGCTGCCGTATTCGTTTTCGATCTGCATGGCGATGATCGGGCCGCCGTTCGTGCATTGAAGCGGTTTCAATCTTGGCAGCAGCTCGTCGAAATAACGGTCGACCTTGTCCAGGAACGCGCGGTCGAAGCAGCGAAGCCGCATCGAGGAATCGGCCAGCAGCCAGGCAGGAAGTCCGCCGAATTCCCATTCGGCGCATATGTACGGGCTTGGACGCACGATGACATGAAGCCCCAATTCGCCGGCTAACCGGACGAACGCTTCGATGTCCGCCAATCCGTCAAAGACGAACTTTCCTTCTTCCGGTTCGTGGATGTTCCACGCCACGTACGTTTCGACCGTGTTAAAACCGCAGGCTTTCAGCTTCAGCAGCCGGTCGCGCCAATATTCAGGTACCACGCGGAAATAATGGATGGAACCGGAAAAAATGCGAAGGGGTTCCCCTTCATAAACAAAATCGTTTCCTTGAACCTTGAATTCTGCCATTACGTTCGATCTCTCCCTCTCGGTGCCTTTTTTTGGCCTTTCCTGCCAATAGCCCTATCCGGCTTATTATAAGCCAGAATGAGGGCTAATGGGAGAACTATTTTGACAATTTTTCCGCAAAAATCAGCCCTTGACCCCGCCGAGCATCAGGCCTCCGGATATGAACAGCGGCACGAGTTATACACTTCTCCAATGAACAACCCGCCATATGCAGGTTTGAAATGAGTTAAGGATCGTTCGCATTTAGTTGGACAGAAAAAATAGGGGCTAGTAGAATGAAGAGAATAATACTAGGAGCGGATCTGCTATGCCAAAACTCAGACGTCCATTTACAGCAGATTTTAAAAAATCAATGGTCCAGGTATATGAAAATTGAAAGCTTAAGGGCAGCGATTGCCAGAGAGTATGAACTTAGTCTTTCTGCCCTGCAAATCTCCAGAAGTACCTTCTACTATGACTTTCTTACGGATCGCGGAAACGATGTAATGGTATAATTCACATCATATTTATTATTGACGTCGAGGTACTTGCCCATGACAGAATTGACTAAGAAAAAGCAATCCAATGAGCCCCCCAGTTACGTTCTTTTAACGATGATTCGGTTAAGTTATTTTCTTGTGCTTAGCTTAATGTATCTATTGATCAAGTTTCCGGCTCCTGCTTGGAAGAACTACTTCATTATCGGCTGCATCGTTCTGTTTGTTCCTGTTCATTTTCTCTATCCGGTGGTTAAGGATAAATGGAAGAGAATCGTAACAGCCTGCATTGATATTGCCATTACGACCTCATACTCCTATGTTTTTCTGAACGAAGAATCTCCCGATCTGCTGTTCATGGGTTTATCCAGCTTGTTCCTCTTTATGTTCGTTCAATCCCGGTGGGTTATGATCGCTTGGTACATATTCTTCGGAGTGAATATCCTCATTCTAATTCTGATTCAACTGCACCAATACGGGAACATTGAAGGCGCCTATTATATTGTGAATGGATCGTTCGTGGTATTTGCAGGTCTAATCGGATCTTTAATTCGTTATTATAAACAATCGAGGATTGAAACCATGCGCTTGCATAAGGAACTGGAGAACTCGTATAGACAGTTGACTGAGTATTCGCTACAAGTAGAAGAGTTATCCGTCAGCCGAGAAAGGATTCGCATTGCAAGAGAGATCCATGACACGGTTGGACACAATTTGATCGCTCTTCTGATTCAACTTGACTTGGCCAGAAAGCTGCAAGCATCCGATGCTGAGAAAAGCCGAGAGTGCCTGCAGCAATGTGAGGATCTGGTTCGCTCGGCACTACACGAGGTTAGGCTCTCGGTACGTACTATACGCGAAGAGGACAACGGTTTGACTTTTGCCGAATCGGTCACAAGGTTGACTGGACAGTTCGCGGAGTTAACAGGTATGCAAGTTTCGGTCGAGGTGGATCCCCATTTTCCAGATGTGTCCGAAGCGTTGCGTCTCACCCTCATTCGGATTGTTCAGGAATCGTTGACCAATGCCCGGAAACACGGAGATTCTTCGCAAGTTTGGGTGACTCTCCGCTGCGCGGAACATGGGATTGATGTGAGCATCCTCAATAACGGGCTTGGAAATCCCGAATATTCCCCAGGATTCGGCTTGTTAAATATGCAGGAACGGGTCCATGAACATGGTGGAACTCTGCGGATTGTAACAGGTCCCGAAGAAGGATTCGAAGTGCGGGTTACAATCCCGTTGGATGAGATAAAAATGGATGGAGGCGAAACGAATGATTCAAGTGCTGGTTGCCGATGATCAACGTCTAATGCGGGACGGATTGTCCGCCCTCATCAGTTTGGACCCATATATTAAGGTGGTGGGTACCGCATCAGACGGCAAAGAAGCTTACGAGAAGGCCTTGGGGCTGCGTCCGGACATTGTTCTGATGGACATTCGCATGCCAGTCGTGGATGGTGTGGAGGGTACGCGACTGATTCGCAGCCACTTGCCGGAAGTCAAAGTGATGGTGTTGACGACGTTCGAGGATATCGAGCTTATTGTCAGGGCGCTAGAACAGGGAGCTAACGGCTATCTTCTAAAGGATATGCCATCGGAAGCGATCGTCAGAGCCATTCACACCATCCATTCAGGAGGAACCGTGCTGCAACCGAGCATTACAGCCCGCATTCTCGAGGAATGGAAGAAGCGCGAGAGCAGAATCAATGGCAATTCCGTTATTAGAGACGATCCCGGTTCATCCTTGATCGAGCAATTATCGGTTCGAGAGATGGAAGTACTTCGATTAATCGGCCGCGGGTTGAACAATAAAGAAATTGCAGACGAATTGATCATTACCGAAGGAACCGTGAAGAATCATGTCTCCAACGTCATCTCCAAACTGGAGTTGCGCGATCGGACGCAAGTGGCGATCTTCGCTGTGCAACGCGGTATCACGATACCTGAAACATGACTTTGTGCATAGTCCTATGCCATAAGTATTGAAATGCATACGTTCGTTTACATGCATGTTCTATCGGATTACAGATTCGATCGGTTATTGATTTTGTTATGCTTATTTCCAGATCGATAAACACGAAATGGAAAGAGGCGTTTCAACTTGTTCAGACCCATCTGGATTCTGCTGTCCATCTTTGTTGTACTAACTGCAAGCTATAATCATGTCTACGCTGATTCCCGGCTTCAAAGCGGTGATGTAAACGGTTATAACCAGCAAATCGAGCAAATGGTACGCGATCATATGGCCAAAGGCAAAATTCCCGGCGTCTCTCTAGTCGTCGTCAAAAACGGCCGTACGGTAATGAGCAAAGGATTCGGTTACGCGGATAAGCAGTCCAAGCGAAAAGTCACGATGGACACGAAATTCCAACTGGGTTCGTTGTCCAAATCATTTACGGGACTGGCGATTACACATCTTGCCGATAAACATCTATTGGAATTAGATAAGGCGGTCTCTTTCTATCTTCCTTGGTTCCAAGTTCGGTACCGTCAGGCTCCTGCGGAGATTACGCTCAATCAATTGATGGAGCACACGAGCGGATTTGGCACGGAGACATTCATCGATATTCCCGCCTCTTCGGACAAGGATGCTTTGGAACAAGGTGTAATGAAGTTGGCACACGCCTCCTTGAACTCCTCTCCTGGCGAAAAGTATGCTTACTCGAACGTGAACTTTAACATCTTAGGCCTTCTTATCGAGAACATCTCGGGTCAGTCTTATGAGGACTACATGAAAGATCATATTTTCAAACCGCTTGGTCTTCAGCATACGAACGTTCGCGGGCAACGGTTACCGCACAATCTGGCAACGGGATACAAGGCTTCATTTTTCGGGGCAAGCCCATATTCAGTTCCCTACAGTTTAAGCCAAGCCCCTGCGGGTTCAATTATTACGAACGGGACAGACATGGAAAAGTGGCTGAGATTCAACTTAGGAATTGAACGTGTCGACGGCTATGAGGTTGTTCATCCGACAGCTGCGACTCCCTTTCATTATTACGGCGGCTGGGAATTCGATACGGTTTCCAGTCAGACGCAGCACGCTGGGAATCTGGAGAATTACTCTTCTTTTATTGCGATGGACTCTCAGGAGAAAACGGGCGTTGTCGTCTTGGCCAATTTGAATTCGACCTACACAACAACCATAGGCGAGGGAATCATGTCTTTGTTGAAGGGACAGCCCGCGTTAAAGGGCGGAAGCTTGGACATGTATCTCTTGATCGACCAGGTTGCTTCTTCGATCATTTTGATCATGGGTCTGCTAATCCTAGTGATGTTTTGGCTTATAGGCAACACCTGGAGAGCCATCCGGACTGGAGGCATAACTCTCCGGTTGCGACCGCTGCGGGTCCTCATCTCCTTTCTTCTCCTATCGGTTCTTGTGTTTCTCTACGTTCTTATGATCCGATTGCCTGCTTTTATTTTCCCCAATGCGGATTGGAGCTTTATTAACGACTGGATGCCAAATACGACTTTGTACGGGGTTATGATTCTGCTCGGTTTCCTGACACTTCTAACCATTAACACAATCGCTAGGCTCGTATATAGAAAATAGGATGGCTAACTCTTCTATCCCGCAGTACTCGTAAGTTTGGACATATAAAAACTCCCCTTGGCAGACAGGTTCTGCTATTTCATTTCACCTGCCTGCCTAAAGGGGAGCACATCAAGGAATATGACTTAACATTGAACCAAGCTTACCACCTGCGAATAGCGCATATGAATGAAATGAGCGCCCCAATCGATGCGATCGTCCGCAAATGATTCCATCGTACCCAACTGTCCAAATATTCCCGCCATGTCTGAGTCCCCTCCCTAGCTACCGGAAATCGCGGCGGCTAAAGTATCGTTGAGCGGAACATTGAATACAGCCGTAACCATAAATACGCCGAAGATTATGAGCAGGCTTCCAACAATCACGTATATCGCGCTGGCTCTGCCCATTTTGATAAATGAAGCGATCCTCAATACGACACTTAATACCGTTGTGCCCATGAAGACCCACATAAAGGACGATTGTATAATCGTCGAATTGATGCTCTTTTTAGCTCCAACTGCTTGTTGTATCATTCAGAAAGAATTGGAACGTGATGTTAAAATGATCTTTTACGATTCCGAAGCAGGGACTGAATTCAGTTTCTTGCAACGGGAACAACACTTGCCCTTTTTCACTAAATTTATTAAACATGTCTTCAATCTCGCTTCGTTGCGTCGCTGTAATGCAAATATTCACCTGATCACCAACTGCATAAGGATGCCCCGGAAAAATATCAGCGACCATCATATCATTTTCACCGGTTTGCAACACGGCATGGGCAATACGGGTTTTCGCTTCTTCAGGCAAACCATCGGCACCCTTGCCTTCTCCATACGTCGTTTTGTACAGCAATTTCGAGTTCAATGCTTCCTGATAAAACTCAATCGCCTTCAACAGCTTGCCCATCCAGCATAATAAACGAGGTTGAACGCATTGACATGTAAAACATCTCCTTATAAATTGAATGGTCCAATTGTTTTGGACTTCACTTCATTAGCATCATATCGTACTATAGTGACAATACTTGTCGTGATTCATATAAAGGTGTAAATTATGGCAAAGTCCAAAAGACTGATCGAGATTATGATGGCCATTAACAAAAAGAAGTCCTTCAACGCCACAGAGCTTGCCAGTGAATTGGAGTTTCCACGCGGACGATTATGCGGTATATGCAGGAGCTGAGCGCGCTGGGGGTTCCTTTTTATTCGGAGGTCGGTCAGCATGGGGGCTATAGAATGCTTAACGAGAGAACGCTTCCCCCGGTTGCTTTTACGGAAGATGAGGCGCTCGCTGTATTTTTTGCCAGCCATGCCTTGAGGCACTTCGCTGATCTTCCCTTTGAGGCGGAAACAGATTCAGTGTTGCGGAAATTTTACTCTTATATGTCGGATGATATTCGGGACCGTATCGATCGGATGCGGAAACGGTTTGATCTGGTTACGCCGATGAGACAAGCAAGCACGCCTTATTTGAGCGTGTTGCTGGATGCTGCGATCGATCAAAAAGTGGTGCGTATGGAATACGAATCGAAACAGCATAAGCGGTCAAGAGATGTTCAGCCGATCGGAATTTATGCCAGCAACGGGTTTTGGTATTGTCCGGCCTATTGCTTTCACCGCCGCGCTATTCGCTTGTTTCGCTGTGACCGGGTTAGGTCTGTTGAACTGTCCGATATTGAAAGCGGTCGATTTGACGCATGTGCATACAGGAAACTGGGAGTCCTACATGGAACAGGAAGTCCGGATCTTGAACTGTATGTCGAGCTTACAGCGACCGGGGTGCAAAGATACGAGTCCGAAATGTGGCCCCCGCACAAAATGCAAATTCATGTTCGAGAAGACGGCACGGGATGGCTTGGCAATCCTGTCCCCGCGGGCAGCCTTCCCTTTTTCGGCCATTTTTTTATTGGATTGGGTACGGATGCAAAGGTAAAAGCGCCAGAGGAGTTGATCCATATTATGAGGGAAATGCTGGACAAACTAATGGCGCAATATCGGTAAGGATCCTCTCAGCGCGAAGGCTGCAGTTTACACCACGAGCCATCCTGCATTCCTCGACGCATTTTCCTTAAAACCGGACGGAGGACCCTTTGGGCCTGGAGGACCGGGACCATGGTAAAATTTCGGATAGAGGTGAAACAAGATGAGTAGCAGAAGATTTATGAACCCCCTGACTTCCCCCATCCACTTCCATACCGCAATGATTGAGCAAATACCCGCGGCGGTTTCTATGGGCCAGGAAATGATAGGTAGCAAAAAAATGAAGGTATCCCCCTTCGGGGAGATCGTTAAGGGAGGCCGCGATGAACGAGACCGCATTTGACGAAACATTATTTGCAAGCTTGAAGCCGGGCTTAACCGCGTTCTGTTACCGAATGCTAGGCTCGATGGACGATGCGGACGATGCCGTTCAGGAGACGAGTATTCGGGTCTGGCAGAGCTGGAGCACGTTCAGACAGGATTCCTCGTTCAAAACCTGGGTCTATCGGATTGCCTCCAACCTGTGCTTGGACAAACTGAGACAATCCAAACGCCGCGCGCTTCCCGTCGACCTGTTCGACCCGGCCGTCGCCATCGCCGAGCCGCGCGACACGCTGCCGGACTCTGCCTGGATCTGGCCGTCTCCCGACTTTGGGGGCAATCCGGAGGATCGGCTCGTCCGCAGAGATACCCTTCAACTGTGCTTCATCGCTCTTCTGCAGACCTTGCCTCCGCGGCAGCGCGCGGTACTCATTTTGAAGGATGTATTTGAATGGTCCTCCAAGCAGATCGCCGAAACGCTCGCGATGTCGCCGGCAGCGGTGAACAGCGCCTTGCAAAGAGCCCGAGAGACGTTGGACCGGGCGCAGCTCCGCTCGGATGAGCTCAGCAGCATGGACGTTCAACCGGAGCAGCAGTTGCTGGCCCGGTATGTGGAGGCCTTCGAGCAATTCGATATTGCTGCGCTCGTCGCGTTGTTCCACGAGGAAGGCTGCATGTCGATGCCGCCCTTCGAGATGTGGATCCGCGGCAAGGAAGATTTGTCCGCCTTCTATTCGCTTACTCGCTGGCATTGCGAAGGTTCGCGATTTGTTCCCATTACGGTGAATGGCGGTTATCCTGCGCTGGCCCAGTATATGCCGGACAAAGACGGCTCCAGCCTGGTACCCTGGGGCATCCACGTCATTGAGGCCAAAGAAAATCAAATTCTGCACGTTCAAAACTTCATTAATACAAAATTATTTTCGCGATTTGGGCTGCCTGAGCGACTCGACCGATGAATTTCGCCATTGGCTTACGTCTATATTATTGAGAATAACCAAAAGACGAATATGATGAGAGAGGTGTCTATTTAAAATGGAAACGAATCAACCGACGAAAGTAACCGTGCAAGCCGTCATTGAGGCCCCTGTCGAGAAGGTATGGCGCTATTGGACCGAGCCGGATCACATCACGAAGTGGAATCAAGCGTCCGAGGACTGGCATGCGCCGAGAGCCGAAAACGATCTGCGGGTCGGCGGCAAGTTTGTGACACGGATGGAAGCGAAGGATGGGAGCATGGGCTTTGATTTTGGCGGCGTTTACGATGTCGTGAATCGGCATGAGGCGATCGGCTACACCATGGGAGACGGAAGAAGAGTGGATATTGCTTTCACCGATCTAGGGAATAAGACGAAGGTCATTGAAACGTTCGACGCGGAAAGCTCCAATCCCGTCGAGTTCCAGCAAGCAGGCTGGCAAGCGATCATGGACAATTTCAAAGCCTATACCGAACAAAACTAATCATCGCGAAGAAGACGCCGGGGAAGATGCCCGGCGTCTTTCATTTTGAACCCTAGTACGAGTGTTTTCTCCGTTAGCCTTAACCTTGTGCCGCATTCATGTTCATGTAGTTAATGGCCCACAGATGGCCGTCCAAGTCCACGAAGCCCCAATGATACATGAACCCATGATCTTCAGGTTCAGCGTGCAATTTCCCGCCCAAGGAGACCGCGGTATTCACGATTTCATCGACCTTTTCCCGGCTCTCGAAGGCCATCTGCGCATACTTGCTCGTATCGACGGATTCCTTTCCCGTGAGCGTATTAAAGAATGCTTGATTGATCAGCATGACCTGCAGGTTGTCGCCGATCACGATGGCTACCGAATTCTCGCTCTCTGGGAATTGCGGGTTGAGCTCGAATCCGAGTCCGGTGAAGAACGCTTTCGATTGTTCTACGTTTTTTACAGGCAGGTTGAAGCTCGTGAATGCGGACGTTAATGCCATTTTCAAAACACCTCTTCGTCAAATTAGTTTGTGTTCATTCATGCCTTCGTTTATATAGACGACAGCCGATCCGGGAATTCATCGGTCTCATGGATTCGGAAGCGCAAATTTTGAAAAACAACTTGGTAGTGAGTTCGAATCCCCTCGATCCCCCCATCTGCATGGCCGGTGGTTTTTATGTTTCGCACTCTTCGCGAGCTCAACTGGCTGCAGCATAAAAAAACCGCCGCAGAAGACGCGAGCGTCCCTGCAGCGGCTGCAAGCATTTATCTCTTGGGCTGAAGCAAAACCGTTTTGATTTCCGCGGGCCCTGCGGCGATCTCCCTGAGATCCACTAGTTCCAGCGGCTCCTCCATAATGTTGCTCTCCCTTGCCTCTTGAACGGCAAAGGAAGGTTCGATGCGCAGAAGCCGCGGTTCTTTTTCGGTATTGAACCACCGAGCCACTACGGCATCCTCCGGGGACATTTTCAGCGCCGAGAACACGAGCCCCTTCCCTTCCCAGGACAGATAAGAATGAACGGCCGGGAGGCGGCCCCCATGCATCCCCGTTTGCTGCGCCAGCCACGGCACCTGGAATTGATGCGCCAGAACCATGGCGCCCTCCTCGTCCAAACCTCCTTTTCCTTGACCGGATTCTTCCGGCGAAAAAGGGACGATCATCAGGCGCGCCGTATGTTTTCCTTTGCACTGCGCCCCCGGCGTCGGAAAATGGCCCCAGTCTCCCATTTCCCCCACCGCCCGCAGCAGCGTTACCGCCATTCCCGCCGTCGATTCCTCCTGCACGATTTCGTATTCCGGCAGCCCCTGGTTGGCGATCAGGAGGCCCTGCCGTTCGTCCCGGATCGATACGAAGGCCTGTTGATGATGACAGTTGCTCGGGTTTTTCCATTCCGCGGCCGGGACGTTGTTTCTTTCCGCCGCTTCGAAGATCGAATCCGCCTTATGCGTCTGGGCGACGATGCCCGGTTTGAACAGCATCCGAAGCCGATGGTCTTCCGCTTGGTTGTCGAACGCGGACTCGACAAGGATGCCCTGGCCTTCGCGTTCGAGCGTGATCCGGGTGTAGATGCGCAGATCCGTCATGACGGAAGAACGGCCCGCCCTTCGTCCCGTGAACCAAACCAGCTCCCGCTGCTCCTCCCCGAGCGTGTCGTCCGCGGAAACGGGAATGCGAAGCGTATGCGCAATATCGAAGGAAGCCCGGTACGGCTCGTCTTCGGCCAACGTGACGTCGGCGGCCAGGCCCTTCGTCGTGATCGGCTGATCGCCGTCAGGCTGCTTGTACATATATTCGTTGCCGATATCGCCGGTGTCCTCATAGATGCACAGGTCCCGCAGCATCCGGCCGGTTGCCTTGTCCATGACGGTCAGGGAACCGTCGTGTTCGATCGTCACCGCCAAATATTCGTTCTCCATGCGGTTAGGTCCGGTCACCAGCGATGGACGGGGCGCATCGTTTCCTGCCGGAGCGTTGGCCGATGCGAAACCGGCGGCGGTTCGGCCTGCGATGCCTACGCCTCCTTGCTTTCCGCGGACGACGGCAAACGTTTTATGCCCGAGCCCCGGCACGCGCCCCGCTTCGAAGCGTACCCGGATTTTCCTTGCGAAATAAGGCTGGCGGAAGCGGTCATCCGGCAGGTCGTAGCCGAACCCGATGCCGAGGTCCTCATAGGCAAACGGCACCTCTTCCCCGTCCGGATCGATCATGCGCAACTGGCCGATCGGCAGCGTCTTCAGCGTTTTTTTCATTTCGGCAAAACCGATGCCGCTCCGGAAATAGATCCGCTCGATCTCAAGCTCCGCCGTCGCCACGCCGGAACGTTTCCAGCCGGTCGTATTCCATACCGCCAGCGGATGTGCGGTTTCCCCTTCCCGAAGGAACCGGCCGAACCGGCTCGTATCGATCTCATCCGCAAGCGCATCCAGGCTGTCGCTGACGATCGCTTCGGCCACGTGCCTGCTTTTGGCGAACCGGGCCACCATCTCGTCATGCACTTCGTCCACGCTGCAGCCGCAAATGCTGTCATGGGGATGGTTTTGCATCAGCGTTTTCCAGGCATATTCGAACAGGTGATGCGGATACGGCGCTTTCCCCGTCAAATGGGCGAAAACGGCGAGCGGCTCGGCCGTTTTTTCCAGCAGCGTTTGTCCCAGGTTGTTCATTTGCTTCAGGTATATTCTCGACGACGCGGTGTTGACCAAGGTCGACCAGCCGTCCGTATGTTGGCTGCGAAGTTCGCCGCGGACGACCGACAGATGCTCCGGCACGTTTTCGGATACGGCCTTGGCGTAATCCGCCAAGTTGGAATGGACGAAACGATGTTCCGGAAACAGGGCTTGCGCCGTTTGGATCGCCGCGGCGGCCGTCTGCTGCACCGGCTGGTGGTCGCATCCGTTCATCATCAGCAGATGCGGCGTTGAAGCGTACTTTTCCGCATCCTGCAGCTTTTGCTCCCAATAGGCCGCCGCTTCCCCGGGTTCCACGGGCATTTCGTTGCCGTTGCTGTACCAATTGGCAAACAAAATGCCAAGCACGCGCGAACCGTCGGGAGCTTCCCAGATCATTTCCGAATACGGCGATTCGTACGCCGCCGCCTCGCTGACTTCGTTGTTGAACCCCGTCGGCTTGACGCCCCGTCCGAAAAAGGCGTTCCCGATGCCGGCCTGGCGCAGCAGCTGCGGCGCCTGCCCCATATTGCCGAAGGAGTCGGGGAAATACCCGGTTTTGCTTATCGCGCCGTAACGGGCCGCATCCCGGTGACCGTATAGCAGATTACGCACGTTGGCTTCGCTGCTGGTCAGAAACTCGTCCTGCAAAACATACCACGGGCCGATATGGATGCGGCCTTCGCGTACGTATTTCTCGAGAAGCTCCCGCTTTTCCGGGCGGATCTGCACATAATCGTCCAGCATGATCGTTTGCCCGTCGAGATGAAAGCTTTTGAAACCCGGATCCTTTTCCAGGATGGCCAGCAGCTCGTCCATCAGCTTGACCAGGCGCACATGATGTTTTTCATAAGGCAGATACCATTCCCTGTCCCAATGCGTGTGCGAAACGATATGTACCGTCTTTGATTGTGCCAATATTCCGCTCTCCATTCTAAGATTTTTTCTTATGCCGCATGACAGGCCCGCCAACGCCCCGCGATCGGCGATGCGCAGGCCGCATGCATGAAACAGGCGATCGTATGTGCCGGTTTAACCGACGATCCCCGTCCGTTCCACGCTTTCCACGAAATACCGCTGCACGAACAGGTATAAAATGATCAGCGGCGCGGTCAGGAGCAGCACGCCCGTGTTCAGGAGCATCGACTGGTAGACCAGATCCGGTTCCTTGCCAAGCGCCGACCCCATATCCATCAGCTGCGTGGAAAGCACTTTGACCTTGCTCAGGAAAAGCGACACGTAATAGCTGTCATTCCACTGCCAGACGAACGAAAACAAAACGACGGTAATGATGGCCGGCACGGCGTTCGGCAGCATGATCCGGTAAAAGGTTCTCAGCACGCCCGCGCCGTCGACGAACGCCGACTCCTCGATTTCTTTCGGAATCCCGCGGAAAAACTGGCGGAAAATATAAATGTACAAGCCGTTTTTCAGCCCCATCGCGGTCGCGGAGGAAATCAGGAACGGCCAGAAAGTATCGATCAGGTTCAGGCTGGATTTGCCCGTAAACAGCTTGATCAAACCGAACAAATCGAAATAACGGTACGTCAGGTACAGCGGAATCATAATGGTTTGCGGCGGCACCACGATCGTGAAAATGACGAGGCCGAACAGCAGGCCGCTGCCCCGGAACTTCAGCCTTGCAAAGGCATAAGCCGCAAGCGCGCACGAAGCCAGCTGGACGATCGTCGTTCCGGCCGATATCAGGAACGTGTTCAGGAGGGCCGGGAAATATTGGGTCGCCTCCATCGCGATTTTGATGTTGTCGAGCGTAAAATGCCGCGGAATCCAAAGCACGGTCGGATCGTAAATGTCGGCTTTGCTGCGAAAGGCTACCGAGAGCCGCAAAAACAGCGGAAACAAAATAATGAAGCAAAAGCCGACGATCATGACGGTGCGGACGGCTTTCCACAGCCAAAGCTTGGATTTTTCCAGGGGATTGAATCGGTACTGGATGATATCCGCGTATGCGGCGGGCGATTTCATGGCCTTCTCCTCCTATCAGTCATAGTAGAATACCTTTCGGGAAATGATGGCCGTCGAAATGCCCAGGATCGCCGTCACGACCGCGAAATACACCCAGGACATCGCCGCGCTTTGGCCAAACTCGAACGATTTGAACGCCGTTTCGGAAATGAGGGAATTGATCGAATTCCGGCTGAAAGAATCGATGATCGAATACACCGTGTTCGTCAGGATGAGCGGCGTCATCATCGGAAACGTCACCTTCCAGAAAATTTCGTAGCCCGTCGCCCCTTCGATCCGCGACGCCTCGTACAAGGCCGGCGAAATCGACTGCAGCCCGGCAAGAAAAATCAGGATTTGCACCCCGGACGAGCTGATGATTTCGTATATGCGGTCCACCGCGCCCGTAATGTAATCGACGAACACCGGCGCAAGCCCGGATTCGGTCAGCATTTTTTTGAGCTCGAAGCTTTGCAGCATCCCGCCGCCGCTTTCGCCGCTGCTTCCGGACAGGGTCGAACCCCCGACAAAGCTGCTGATGTCCAGGTTGGCGATCGCCGCGGACGCCAAAATGACCGGCAGGAAAAATATCGCGCGCGCAAGCGCCCTCCCCCGGAACTTCTGGTTGAGCAGCACCGCGGCGAACAGGCTGAAAATGATGATGATCGGCACGTTGACGACCATGTTGACGACCGATTCGGTCAGTTTGCGCGGATAATCCGGGTTGGTCGTAAACAGGCTGCCGTAGTTGGACCATCCTTTGTAATCGACGGCAAAGCCGCCTTCAACGAGCCGAATGGTGCTGAGGCTGAACCGGAAGGACTGGATCAGCGGCAGCAGGAACAGGATGACGAGCCCCAAAATAAGCGGCGTGACGAACAGCAGGCCGTACAGCTGCTTTTTCTGGGACAAAGTTAACGATTTTCTGAACATGTTATTCACCGCCTACGTGATAGCTCTGCGGCTGAAGCTGCAGGCCGTCCACGGCCACCGCCGCCCGATTGTAATTGATGGTTACGGTTAGGCCGTTTGCGTACGTCGTTCTGACGACGCCCGGAGCCAGGGTGCTATGGGCCGTGATGACCTGATTCCGCACTTTCGCAAGCACCTGGTTCGACTCCTTGTACAATTCCGCCGCCTCGCCGATCCAATCCTTGTAGTTCAGCGCGTACAAGTGGTTATAGTCCGTATCCTTCACCTTGGACGCGTCGCTTGCGAACCATTGGTAATAGACGGCCGAGCCGGTTTCCAGCGACTTCAGCATGGACAGGCGCGGATTTTGCAGCCCGCCCATGTTGTATGGGGCTCCGGCAATATCGAAATAGCCGTGGAGCGCGATCTGGAAAAAAGGAATCTCTTCGTCGGTAATGTTAAGCCTGCTGCTGCGTTCAGGCGCATCGACGATCACGTCGGCATACGGCAGGCTGTAGGCGTTGCCGCCTTCGACCATCAGCGAGCCCGTCTTATTTTTGAGAAGCTCCATGGCTTGCACCGATGCTTTGAGCGAATCCTGCCTGCTCACGGGATGCGCCGGGTCGAAATCGGAATGGACCTCGCGGCCCAAATCCCGCAGCGACAGCCCGGGAACGCCCAGCTTGGCATAATCGGCCAAAAATCCGTCCACCTGCTTGGGCAACCGACGCGGCGACAGAAGATAGTGCGAAAATTTGCTCGCATCCTTTGCATGCGTCACCGGATTATAAGCGAATACCTCCGCTTTGCTGCGGTCGAGGAGCGTAGCCGCGCCTTTACCGCCTTTGTATTTTTCCACGAACGCGGCGTCCGGGTAAAACCGGAATCCGTTTTGCTTCATATCTTCCGAGAGCTTCAGCAATCCCTTTTTGCCGCCCAAAGCCCCGGTCACCTCAACGTCGTCCGGCGAACCATGGCGAATGCCTCCGTTGAACCAGCCCACGAACCGCAGGTCGATGTTTTGAACACCGGCAGCCTTCAGCTCGCCGACGATCGTTTGCGCTTCCTCAAAGGTCGTTAACGTTTCGGTCGACCGGTAAGGAATGCCGAGCATCGATTTCTGTTTGCGGAACGCGCCTTCAAGCTCGAGCACGAACGGGCTGCCGGACGAAGCCTGCAGCGGCTTCAAGCCGTATTTGCCTTCCAAGTATGTGCGGTAAGCCGCGGCCATCCCTGTATAATCGGCGTCATCGCCGGACAAAAACGTATACCGGACTTGCAGGTTCCCCTCATATTTGCCTGTTTGGAACATCGGCACCGCGCTCGTTTTCGTGCCGGACGACAGCGTGTAATAGTCCATCGCCGTGACCTGGAATTTGGCGCCGACCGTATTGTAGGAGTCGTTGCGCCCGCTGATGTCGGCCGCAACGCTGGCTCCCGCTTCCCCGTCCTCGATGATGCCGACGACCGCATGGTCGTTCTGCTTTAATCCGAACACCGGCAGGCGGGACGCTTCGTTCGTCTGGATTTTCTCCTTCACGTCGAATGCCCCGTCATTCCCGTAGATCGGCAGGTCATACCCTTCGGCATGAAGCTTTTGATTGTTGAGATGGATGAGTGCGCCGGAGCCGTCGGGCACAAAAATATATCCTTGTTTTCCGGTATCCGCCGCGCCGAAAAATTTCAACAGCTGAAGCGAGGCGATCGGAAACGACTTGTTGGCCTTCAGCTCCTTTGCCGGAACCGATACGACCAGGCTGTCCCCGTCAAGCGCATAAACCACCGGGACGGCAAATTCCGGCTCTTCGGATGCCGCCTCGCCGCCTGCTCCGTTGGCCTGGTTGTCGGCAGCGGCATCCTCCGCCGTATAGCCCGCCGCCTCCAATACGGCGGACACTTCCTCGGCTACGTAATCCTGCAGCTTCCGCACTTCGTATACCTGCTTTTTTTCGTCGAAGCGGAATTTGTATTTGATGTCGTCCCGCTGGTCCGGGTCCTGGATGTTGGCGAGGATGTCCCGCTCGAAACGCTCTTTGCCGATCACCTTCGGAATATTCGGGAAGGATTGCTTCACGTTCCCGATCCGGTAGTCCACCCGGATTCCGTTTTCGACCTGCGTCAGCTTGAACTGCTGTTTGGCCACGCTGTCGTCAAAGCTGTTGAAGGCATTGACCTGGCCTTTGTCGTTGTAATACGTAAGCAGCACCTGCGCGGACAGCTCGGATTTGTACAGCGGAGACGCTTTCGGGTCTTCGTTTCGCCCAGGCGGATTGGAAAACCATACGTATCCGTTGTCCTTCTCCTGCACGGCGATTTCCGCCGTCTCCCGGTTGACGAACAGCTTCAGCCGCTCATTTTCCGCCGCGACCTCCATCGTTTCCAGCGCTGCAAGCTCTTGCGGCGTGTTTGGAGCGGCCTGCGCATGGCGCGTAAGCGCCGGCATGGCGCTGTGACCGGCCGGATCCGTTTGCGACGCTGCGGATTTCGAAGACGCCGTTTCGGAGGTTGGAGCTCCGGAAGCTTCCGCCTCTTTGCGCGGCGGCACGCTGTCCGCGGCGCCCCAAACCGCCGCCGTCAGGAGCAAAACGCACAGGAAGCCTGCCGCTTGTTTTTTGCGAATGCCCACGTTTCATCCCTCCTACAGCCTGAATGTAATTTCCCTATAGATGGAGCTTGCGAAATTGATCATTTGCTGAAGCATGCTGAAGAAAAGCACGCCGAGGAAAATGATGATCCCCATCATGACCAAGGTCAGCAGCATCGTGACGACCGTTTTCCCTGCCGAATATTGGTGCACGGTCATCGTTCCGGTAAACAGCAGCCAAATGAACCAAATCATCGCGATCGTATCCAGCAAATAATAAAACGAGCTCTCATCCGCCGTAATGACGTTGCTGTACAACACCTGCGGAAAATAGATGAGCACCAGCGGAAGCAGGGAATACGCCGTCGCGGTCATGATTTCGGTAAATTTCCCTTCCCCGTCCATCAGCGTTGTCAGCGACCAGTTGGCGATGCACCAAAGGAGGAACGGAAGCAGGATGAATTTGAGTTCGTTCAGCGTGCTCAATTGATCCGGATCGTTAAAGTTAATGACAAAGCCGCCGAGCTGGCGTTTGACGATCATCGCCACGACAAGCAGCGCCACGATGGCAAACGCCACGCTGAGCCTTCCCTTCCGTTCGTATTTCATTTCCCAGAACCCGTTAAACGGATGAAGCAGCGTGTAGAAGGGATTCCGGATGATGCCGAATTCCCGATAAAACTGCCCCTTGGCCTTGCGCCCCGCCAGCTTGACGGCGGCGACCGCGACGGCGATCACCATCGCGATGACAAGAACGATCGTGCCGAAATGCTCAAAGACGACCTCCTTGCGGTAACGCTTGAAAGCTTCGGAATAATACTCGCGGCTGTTGCCGAGCTTGAAGTAGCTCATGGCTTCGCGGTTGTCGCCCTGCTTCAGCAGCGATTTGCCGATGCCGATATAAGCGACGTCGAAATTCGCGTTCAGCTGGAGCACCCGTCTCCAGGCCGCGGTGGACGCATCCGTCTGCCCTTCGCTCAAAGCCACGACCGCGCTGCGGATCAGGCTGCCGTAGGTGGTCGGCGCAAACACCGACAACCGGTTGTTATCCTTATCGAGCACGGCCATCCGGTCGCCGAGCAGATCGATCGCCACCGGCGTCCGGAAATTGCTTTGCTGGCTGCCGAGGCCGCCGAATTCATACAGCAGGTTGCCGTCCTTGTCGTAGGTGAACACCCGGCCCCGCTTCGCATCCAGCGCGCTGTACATCCCGGCCCGGTCCGGCGTCACGTCGACGAAAATCGAACTGCCCGTGACGCTTCCCCCTTCGAGATTGCCGACGTCCCCTTTCGGCGGAAAATACCCTTTGCTGCGCAAAATGTCCGTGCCGGAGGGATTCAGCCGCTTGAGCGGCTGGTCGGAATTTTCCTCGGAGGTCGAGGTGTAGATGAATCCGTTCTCGTCCACGTCCAAGTTGTTGAATTCGATCGGGATAAACTGCTGCATCTGCTCGCGCTGCGCTTTCGTGGATATCCGTTTCCAGAACAAATCCACCGGGCTGAATTTGACGCGATTGGTGCCGATAAAGCCGCTAAACGTGCCGTCCGACTCGAATTCCATGATGCCTTCGTAGCTGCCTTGGCTGATCACGTACAGCCGCCCGGCCTGATCCACGGCAAGCTTGGTCGGCGTATACTGGAACCCCTGCCGGAGAAGCGTCGACTTCGGTTCCCCAATGATTCTTTTCGCTTTTCCGCTTCCGTCAAACTCGACGATGCGGCGGTTATCCGTATCGGCAACGTAAACGTTCCCGTCCGGGTCGACAAAAACGCCTTGCGGCTGGTTCAAGCCGTCTTTTTTGCCCTCATGCTCGAATTCGCCAATGACCCCCGCAAGCTGCAAATCCCGATCCAAAATGACGATCCGATTGTTGCCGGTATCGGCGATGTACAGCTTGCCTCCGGGACCGGCGTACAGATCCTGGGGCGCGGACAACGGGCCCGCGCTCCATTCGTTTCCGTATACCACCCGCTCCAAGGCGTAGGGATCGGGGGCCGGGACCGGCGTTCCCCAATATGAGTAGTTGTAAGCATCGTTAGCCGACGCCGGGGCCGCCTCGGTGCCGGAGGCCAAGAGCAGCGCGATCATGAATGCAGCGAACCATCTCTTCATCTGTTAGCCCCCTCCGTTATTCCTTCAAGCCCGACGTGGACATCGTTTGAATGATACTGCTCTGGGTGACGATAAACACCGTAATCGGCACGAGCATCATCAGCAGCGTCACGGCCGCGACCGGTCCCGTCCGGACCAGGCCGCCGCTTGCGATTTGCCCGAATACGTAATCCACCGTCTTCAGCTGCTCGCTGTAAATAAATTTGTGGCTCGTGACGGAGCCGTTGGTCCACAGGCTTTGCAGCGAAAAAATAATGAGCGTCAGCCATGCGGGCCGCACGATCGGCATGACGATTTGCCAGTAAATCCGGTATTCGCTCGCTCCGTCGATCTTCCCCGCTTCAAGCAGCGCGTCCGGAATCTGCTCCATGAATTGCTTCATTAAATACAGCCCGAGCGTCATCCCGAAAGCCGGAAGCAATATCGCCCAATACGTATTGATCATGCCGAGGTACGAAATGATCATATAGTTCGGCACCTGGGTGACGTAGGCGGTAAACATCAGCGACAGCACCACGATGCTGAAAAGCAGCTTTCGGCCCGGGAAACGGATTTTCGCCAGCGGATACGCCGCCGCCGAGGCCAAAATGACATGGCCGACCGTACCCACGATCGCGATAAAAAACGTGTTGAATACGTACCTGGAAAACGGCACCCAGGAGTCGCTGAAGATCCCTACCAGGTCCGTAAAGTTTTTGAAGGTCGGATTGCGCACGAACAGCTTGGGCGGAAACGTAAAAATTTCGTCGATCGGCTTAAACGCGTTGCTGATCGTAAAGACGAGCGGAAGCGCCATAAAACACGCCACGCCTCCCAGCAGCAAAAACAGCAAAATATCGACGCCCCAGGACCTGTTCAAACGTTTCGGCATTTTCAAAACCAATTTCACGCTTTACTCACCCACTTTTCCTAGAAGCTTCTGGGTTACGAGATTCACGGTCAGCATGATCGTGAACAACACGGTCGCGATGGCCGAAGCGTACCCCATTTCGAACCGGATCGTGCCGTAGTCGACCAAATGGGTGACGATCGTATGCGCGGCATAATCCACGCTCGGAAAGCCGAGCAGATAGATCGATATTTCCGCGACCGAAAACGCCGAAGCGATCTGAATGACCGCGCCGAACATCAGCTGCGGGCGCATCGCCGGAAGGGTGATGAACCACAGCTCCTGCCAGCGGTTGCGGATCCCGTCGATGCTGCCTGCTTCGTACATCGTCCGGTCGACGTTTTGCAGTCCGGCGATAAACGCCAGGAAGGACGTCCCCAGACTGAGCCATAGCTGAACCAGAATAAGGATCGTCAGCACGTACCGCGTATCCTGCAGCCACTGGATCGGCTCCATGATGAAACCCCATTTCATCAAAAACGAGTTGGCATACCCGTAGGAATCGCCCGCAAACAGCAGCGTCCAGATCAAATAAGTATTGCCCGAGATGGAAGGGGCGTACAACACCAGCGTAAGCACCGCCCGCAGCTTGGGCGGCAGCTCGTTGATGAGCCAGGCGAAAATGAAGCAGGCCATGTAGCTGATCGGTCCGGTAATCGCCGCGAACAGCAGCGTGTTTTTCAAGGCGATCAGGAAGATGTCGTCCTGGACGAACAATCTCGCGTAATTTTGCCACCCGATCCACCGCGGCTGCTCCAGCAAATTAAAGTTCGTAAAGCTTAAAGCGAAGGACAGCAGCACCGGAATGACGGTAAACGTGCAAAAAATAAGGAAATAAGGCGCCATCAGCACATAAGCGTGCTTGTTTTTTTTCATTTCCGTCCACACCCGGACGGCCTTGCTTTGGAGCATGCGCCCCGGCTTGCCGCGTCCCGGCGCGTTCGCTCCCGCCATGACGGGACGTTTGGCGATTTGCTGTTTCATGGAAGGTCCCTCGTTTCTTGGACAGGGAGATTAAATTCCTTGCGTTTGAGCGTAATTTCCTCGTTCATCGCCCTGACGTAGTTATCCATCGTCTCGCGCGGGTCCTCGCCCTGCACGACGACGCGGCGGAACGCATTGTCGATGTTGCGGCCGGTCAAGTAACCGCCGGGCACTTCCGGAATGCCTTTGACCCACTGCATCTGATCCTGAAGCTTGCGCAAATCCTGCGTCGGCCACGGGAGCTGGGCCAGGGCTTCCTTGTTCGCCGTCGGATAACGGGCCGAAGCCCCCATGCGGATTTCCATTTGGCGTCCGTAGGCGATCTGCGTTTCTTTGCTGGTCCACCATTTCATGAATTGCCAGGCGGCGTCCTTATTGTCGGCCCCTTTGAACATCACCGTCGCCGACCCGCTGCTGCCGACCTCGCGGTGGAGCTTGCCGTCCGTCCCGGGCGTTCCCGGCACCGGCGCGAAGGACCACAGCCCTTTGATTTCCGGCGCAAACACGCTCAGCTTGTTGTACATCGTGTAGTCCACGATCCCGATCGGCATTTCCCCGGTGCGGAACCGGTTCGCGAAATCGACCGAAATCGGAAGCTTATAATTGACGTAAAAATCCGTCCATTGCTTGAACTCTTGGATTCCCGTCTCGGAATCGAGGTCGACGGCCATGCCGCCGTCCTTGTAAAACCGCCCCTGGTTCTGGAACAGGAACATCGCAAAAGCGGGGTTCGGCGGCATCGTGGCGATATTGGCGTTCGACACCTCGTTGCCGAAGGAATCGAGCGGCTTCTGCGGCAGTCCGAACTGCAGGTTATGCTTTTGCAGCACGGGCAGCATTTCGTATACGTCGTCCCACGTCTGCGGCACCTTCAAATGCAGCTCGTCCTCGATAATATCCTTGCGGTAAAAAAGCATCGGGAACGTTTGCTGCTCCGGCAGCGCGTAATAGGAACCGTTATATTCGTACGGAACGAGAGCGCTTGCTTGAAATCTGTCCTTGACTTCGCCGAAATCCGGAAAAGCCGACAAATCCTGGAGCGCGCTGCGGCTGGCATAGTTGACGGGAAGATCGTTCCCGATCTGCAGGGCGATGTCCGGCCCTTTGCCCGCGACGGTCGAAGGAAGGATCACGTCCGACGCCACCAGCTTCAGGTTCACCTGAATCCCCGTCTGCGGCGTGAATTGATCCTCGACGAGGCGTTTGATGACCTGCGCCTGATCCCGGGCGGAGGTCACCCATACGGAAACGCTGTTTTTGCCGTCGGCATCGCCTGAAATGTCGTCATAATCTTCGTAAAACGAAGCAAAAAAAGCGTCGACTCCCGTGACAAGCTTCTTCCAGGCCCCGGCCTGGGCTTCCGGCAGCTTGCTTCCCGGCGAGCTTACGATCAGGTAATCGAGCGCAAGCGGCTGCTCGTTGACCGTCAGCATCCAGGAGCTGAGCGCCCCGACGTTCGTTTTGAACGTTTCGACGCGGGAAGGCACGGTTTCCGGCTTATCGGCCATGTCTTTCAGCTGGTAAGCGACCGTGTGGATGATCGAGGTCCGCTCGTCGCTTTGCCCGGACGGCCCTTCGACGGCTTTGGCGATCGACTCGAGCTGCTCGCTGGATTCGCGGAATACTTTCGTCATCTCCGGAATGCGCTGCTCCAGGTTGTAATCGCGGAAGGTGTCGGGAACGGTGCCGGTGTAGCTGATGATTTTCCGGTACATCGCGTTGAGTTCCAAAATATTCGATTCCACGGAACGCAGGATCGGAGCGATGTCCCCGAGGGTCACCTCCATCCGGATCCGGTGTTTTCCTTGCGACAGATGGAACAGATAGGGTTCGCCCCCGCCGGGGCCGACCACTTTCGTTTGCCAGGCGCTGCCGTACGGGAAAGCGACGTTTTGCATCTCCTTGAACGGCAGCCGGCCGTCTATGTAAATCGAACGAAGCACGGAAAGGCCCCGCAGATAGTTTTGCCGATGTTTAATCGCGATCTGGTACAATCCGTCCTGCGGCACGTCGATTTCCCATTCCATCCATTGCCCCGGCAGCCGCCAGCCGTAACCTCCCATGGCGTTATTGCGCAGCTTCGAAACATGGAACGGCTCCACGGCCGGATTGGACCTGTCGTTGTACGGAAGCAGGCTCGGCGAAGATTTGTACGCCGCCTTTTCCGCCTGCACTTTCATGAAAACGCCCGATGCCGGCTGAATCCCTTGCCGCTCGTATTCGGACGCGACCTCTTCGTACGCCTTCGCGCCGGCAGGCGCCAAAAGCGTAATTTGACGGATCACCATCGGTTCTTTGATCGAAGTCAGCGACAAGCTGTGCTTGCCTGCGGAAAAATAAAACATAAACGGTTCTTCATAAGAGCCGGCGCTATCCTTTAAAGTGATTTCCTGCCACACATGCTCTTCGACTTGCCCCGGCGTCAGATCGTTGCCGGATGCATCCCGGTCGAACTCCTGTTTTTCGTTTTTCCAAACCCGGTTGAACACCAGGCTTTTGGCTTCCGAAAACGGCACGGCTCCGTCGATGGCCAGCTCCCGCTCGATATCGGAGTCTTTGCCCGGCTCCGTGAACATTTTCAGGCGTATGTTGTAGAGCCCCGCCTGCTTCACATCGAACTGCCAAGTTACGGTGCCGGCATCCGCCGTACGGATGGACTTGCCCGGTTCGCCTTCATAGTCCTGCAGGACGGACACCTGCATCCCTTCGGCCTTGCTGAATGCATCTGCTTCAATGACGACGTCTTCGGCGGAAGGCGCCTCATGTTGATGCTTGGACAAATATGCTTCGTATCCGCCCGCTTTCACGGATGGCTTGATGCCGCTCAAGTCCAGCCTTTCCGGCGTTTGCGCGGCCGAAGCCGAAACATCGCGGGAAAGCGGCCCTTGCGCGGCGGCGATCAGGCTTACGGTGATCGCTGCGGCAAGCAGGACGGATGCTGCCTTCATTATCGGTCTGTGCATGGGCTCCCCCTTTCTCTTGAGCAATGCCCCCATTTTCTTCTTCCAAAGGAAACAGGGGCATGCGTTATAGAGCTGTTATCTGCCGCGCGGTTATTTGCTGTCCTGAAGCAGCTTGTTGATGTTGGCTTCGAACTGCGGTTTCACCTTGTCGACTGCGGTAGAAGGAGAGATTTTGCCTGCCGTGATATCTTTGACGACGCTTTCGAACAGCGTTCCGCCGTCCGGAATGGCGTAGTAGGAAATGTAATCGATGCTGTCCGCCATTTGTTTGCGCGTATCCAGCGATTCCTTGTTCGGGTAGGAGCTTTCCCAAGATTGCTGCGCAAGCTTTCTGCCCGCATCGTGCAGGCTGATTTCATCCATGATTTTTGCGGCCACGTCGGCATGCTTGGAATATTTCGCGACCATGAACATGTTGCCGAACGGCGTATAAGAAACGTATTTATCCGATTTTGGCCCTTTCGGGAAAAAGACGTATCCGAGCTCCTGGTTTTTCATGTTGTCGAGAAGCCCGCCAAGCTCCCAGCTGAAGCCGCCGTACATGACGCCTTTGCCGGCGACGAATTCCTTGCTTGCGTCTTCCGGAACGGGCTGCATGATGGATTTGTCCTTGTTGTACAGATCGGCGACGAATTGAAGCGCTTCGATCGCGTTTTCGCTGTTCAGGGAGAATTTGATGTTGCCTTCGGCATCCTTATCGACGGAGCCTTTATTGGAGTACACCATCTGCTCCGTGAAATAATTCGTTTTGCCGTAAGCGCCGGCGATGCCGAAAATATCCGTTTTGCCGTCGCCGTTTGTGTCTTTCGTCGCTTTTTTGGCGAAGTCGCGGAACTTTTCCCATGTCCATTCGCCTTTTTGCTGGAGTTCGTACGGATCTTCGAGACCGAGTTTTTTCACGAGCGTTTTGTTGTAAAACAGGCCGTACGGTGAAGGAGAGGAGTCGGTCATGCCGTACTGCTTGCCTTTATAGCTGCCGCCTTTTTTCATCCAGTCGATGTACTTCGGATCGTTCAGATCCAGCTTGTCGTCGATCGGTTGGATGAAATCCTTGTTGGCGAGCGTCGGGAAAGCCCAGAACAGCTCCAGCAGCACGATGTCGGCAAAAGGCTCGCCCGAAAGGGAGGTCGTGGTGAAGTTTTCGACGTATTTGTTGTAGTCGCCGAATTTGACGAATTCGATTTTGGTGTTGTATTTCTTTTCCACTTCTTCGATGAGCTTGATTTGCTCTTCATCCGCAGGGCTTTTTTCCTTCAGCAATCTTGGATCGGCATCGTCGTACCATACGCCGATTTTGATCGTGTCCCCGCCAAGATCGATTTTTTGCTCTTCCGCCGCGGCCGGCTTGTCTTTGTCGGGCTCTTTGGCCGTCTCCTGCGCAGGCTCCTGCTGCGCGGCTTTATTGCTCTCATTGGAACCGCTTTCAGTTTTGCCGCCGCCCGAGCAGCCGGCAATCACGAATACGAACAGCAGCACTGCAAGCAGCATGGAAAGTCCTTTCATCTTCTTCACGCGTTCATCCCCCATTTTTTCCGTTTCGGATTAGAATTGTTGAATCGCCAATAAGAAAAGACCGATGAAACTTCAAAGCAATAAAACCGGATCACCCCTTTGCACGCTTGCGGAACCCGCAAAAAAAGAATGCGCTTACATGAATTACACAAAAAAATAAGCGATATGCAAAAGCGATTCTGAAACCTTGGAAGTCAGAACGAACTGCGTCATATATCATATTAGATATATCTTTTATACCGCTTACACGAGTTATTATAATCTGGTGCCTAGATTTTGTAAATAGTGAATATATCTTATATTCTATTTTTATGATATTAATTATACTCAAAACCGAATAGGCCACTCAAAAAATAGGATCGGAGAATGACAAACGTGAACGTCATGAACCCGACATCGACCCAAAAAAACGGACCCCGGAAATCGTTCCGGGGCCCGCTGGTTAAGACGGTATTGGCAAAAATTCCGCCGCGAAGTTCAGGTTTGTTGCTGTTCGGAAACATGGGTTGCGATCGCGGAGGTGGACGCCCTTTCGATCAGCCGCACCGGCACGAGCGCCCGCTCGCCAGGCCTGCCCCGCTCTTCGATCCGCGAGGCGATCAGCTCGGCCGCTTTGCGGCCGATTTCGCTGTAGTCCTGGGCGACAGTGGTCAGCGGCACTTCGACCAGGCTCGAAATCATATGGTTATCGAATCCGGCGATGGACAGCTGCCCGGGCACGTCAATGCCTAGCCCAATGGCGCTGCGCAGCAGTTCTACCGCCAAATGGTCATGTTCGGCCTGAATCGCCGTCACCCCAAGCTCCATCGCCTTGGCGACGAGTTTCGGGTAGAAGGCATTCGCGTCCTTGTCGGCTTCGCGGTAAAAGTCGGTGATCACAAGCTCGGGGTCGATCGGCAGCCCGTGGTCCCGCAGCGCTTTGCAGTAACCCTGATACCGGTCGCGGACCGTGCTGCGGAAATCGATGCTGATGCTGGATATGAACGCGATTCGTTCATGCCCAAGATCAAGCAGATGTTTGGCGGTCATGTAGCCGCCTTTGACGTTGTCCGAGACGACGCTCGTCACCGGCAGGCTGTCGGCGTACTGATCGATCATCACGAGCGGATAGTCGTTCCAATACAGCATGTTCAGCAAATCGATGTTGCTGTTCGTGCTCATCGGATACAGGATGATGCCCGCCGAGCCGTTTTTCGGAATCCGGAGCAGAAATTCGCGCTCGCGTTCGCTGCTCCAGTTGCTGTTGTGGATGCTCAAATAATAACCTTTCGAATCCAGGTAATCCGTTGCGCCTTTAATGAAATCAAGCTCGCTTGTCGCCATGTAGGGCAAAACCATGGAAATGATCGGAGCGGCCGTGGACGCAGCGCCGCCTTCGAACGCGTGTTTCGGCTCCTGCTTCTTGACGTAGCTCCCGCTGCCGCGCTTGCGGTAGATCAGGCCTTCGCGTTCCAGTTCGATCAAGGCTCGTTTGGACGTGATCCGGCTGACGCCGGACTGCTCGGCCAGCTCCACTTCGGTCGGAAGCTGCTCTTCTTCTTTGTAATGACCGGTGAGGATCTTTTCCTTCAAGTCTTCCATGATGATCATGTATAGCGGTTTTTGGCTTGACTGCATCCCACTCACTTCCAGTCTGTCCTTTTATTCACATAATAATGCCTCGATTGATTATATCAAATTAAGGTTTGTATATGCAAACTATATACCTAATGTGATACATCCAGTATGTAAGCCAAAGCATAAGCGTTCATCTTTCTATGTTCTTTCTCCGGTTTATACAAGGGCGGCCCCAGCCCAACTTGCCGGCTGCAGGCCGCTCCCCGCCTCTGATCGATGGAATCTGCGTTACACAGGAACTTTAAACCGGAAGGACTCCCGTTTACGGCTTAAGGACGGCAGCTTGGCAGCGGTCCAAAAACTCGACCATCCGCGCATAAGCTACTTTTTCGTTCGCCTTTTTCGTTATGCCATGGCCTTCATCCTCAAAGACGATATACTCGACGTCGCGCCCTTTCGCCCGCAGCGCCTCCACGATTTGGTCCGATTCGGCCTTGACCACGCGTGGATCGTTTGCGCCTTGGATGATGAGCATCGGGTTGACCATTTGGTCGAGATACGTAATCGGCGAATCCTTGACGAAACGTTCGCGGTCGCGCTCCGGATCGCCAAGCCACTGCTCCATGATCGGTTTCCAATGGTCCGGCACCGAACCGTAAAACGAAAACAGGTTGCTGACGCCGAAAATGTCGATGGCCGCCTTGAAATATTCCGGATTCCGCCCGGCCAGCAGCAGCGTCATGTAACCGCCGTAGCTGCCCCCGACCACGAACAGGCGATCCGGGCTCGAAATGCCCTGCTCGAACAGCCAATCCATTCCGGCCAGGCAATCCTTCCGCGGCCCTTCGCCCCAATCCTGCTCCACCAGCTTCGTAAACGAGCTGCCGTAACCGGTGCTGCCGCGGAAATTCGGGCAAAAAATGTTGTACCCCCCGGCCAGGATATATTGGAACATCGCGCGGAATTGCTTGCGTTCCGCCGCCTGCGGCCCGCCGTGCGGCCAAAAGACGGTGCAGCCGTTGGCGGCCTCCGCTTTGGCCCGGAACAGGAGCGCTTCGATCTCCATGCCGTCAAAGGATGCATAGGTCACCACTTCCGGCGCGACAAGATCTTCCTCCGTCAGCCCGGTCAGCACGTTTTTGGTGAGCATCGCCCATCCGCTTCCGTCGTAGCGGTAAATGTTCAACGGCTTCACCGCGCCTCGTCCCAGGATATACAGGTTGCCCGAAGCCGCGACAAACATCTGCTCGAGAATATCGACCGGAAGCGGGATGGGCGTCAGTTCCCCGCTGTCCAAGGCGTAGGCGTAGAGGCGGTCTTCGACGCCTTTTTCCGTCACGATATAGACGGTTTGCGTTTCCTTATGCAAGCGAAGGGCGCCGATCGATTCCCGGCCGATTCCACACAGCCGTTTGAAAGCCCCCTCCTTGATGCTGAAATGCGCCATGTATGTAAAATCCGAATCGTAATCCGTCGCGAACACGACGTTGTCGTTATCCAGAAACTGCACGTTCCCCGACATGTGGGGCCGCTCCGGAGAAGGAGTAAGGCAAATCTCTTGGCCGTTTTCGAGCAAAAGATAACTTACGTAGTGGGTATTGGCGTACATTTGGGTGTAGGCAAAAGTCTTTTCGTCCGGACTGACGGCGCTGATCATGGTCACCGTGTTTTTGCCTTCCAGCAGCAGCCTGTCCTGCTTCGATTCCAGATCGTAAACGCGGGAATTAAGGAAATTCGGATTGTCTTTGGAGGTCGTGTAATAAACGCGGTTGCCGTCTTCGGACAGATGCACGAATTCATGTTTTTCGTCCGGTGATGCGTTTTCAAACAGCGGGAGCGGCTCGCCGCCGTTCCAGCGAAGGGCGTGCAGCTGGTAGTTTTCGTTCCCGTCCCGGTCGAAGGCCGTAAGCAGGTGTCTGCCCTGCGGGTCCGCCTTCACGAAATTGCACATCTGATCGTTGTACGTGAGCGGATACGGGTACTGCGTATCCCCGTTTAAATTGATCGCCCACAAATTGAATTTGCCGTTTAGCGTGCTGCTGAAAACCAGCCGCTTTTCATCTTTGCTTATGCCGAAGGAACGAATGAGATAGGTTTGAAAAAACTGCTCTACGTCAGGCCTCGGAAATTGGATCATGATTATGCAACTCCTTCTCCCTGAAAATGGACCTCCGGTCAAACCGGGGCTTGCTTCATATTATAGTCGATCCATGGACCGGATGACCACTTCGGGCATGCCTCGCGAATTCCGCTTTTGCCCGGCAAAAAAAAACGGCTGCCTGCGTTTGCCCCCGATCGGGCAAGGCAGGCAGCTCGCTGAAGCTGCTGAAGGTTAAAATAATCAAGCGTTCCGGGCCATCCGCTCTTTGGCGCCGAGCTGGCTCAGCATATCCGTCGTCATCGCGTCCAGGTCGTATCGCGCCTTGAAGCCCCATTCTTCCGCGGCGGCGGAAGCATCGATGCAGTCCGGCCAGCTCTCGGCGATGGCCTGTCTTTTCGGATCGACGTCGTATTCCAGCACGAAGGAAGGCAGCACCTTGCGGATCGAAGCGGCGATCGCTTCCGGGTCGACGCTCATCGCCGTCACGTTAAAGGCGTTCCGGTGCTTCAGCTTCGAACCGTCCGCTTCCATCAGCTGCACGATCGCATCAAGCGCGTCCGGCATGTACATCATGTCCATGAAGGTGCCTTTGTCGATAAACGATGCATAACGCCCTTTGCTCACGGCAGCGTAATAAATCTCGACCGCGTAATCGGTCGTGCCTCCGCCGGGAGGGGTAACGTAAGAGATGAGCCCGGGAAACCGCAGCCCCCTCGTATCGAGTCCGTATTTATGAAAATAATAGTCGCACAGCAGCTCGCCCGACACCTTGTTCACGCCGTACATCGTCGTCGGGCGCTGGATCGTGTCCTGCGGCGTATGGCTTTTCGGCGTCGACGGGCCGAAGGCCCCGATGGAGCTTGGCGTGAAAAACTGGCAGCCGAGCTCCCTGGCCGTTTCCAGCGCGTTGACCAGCCCGCCCATGTTCAGATTCCAGGCGAGCAGCGGTTTTTCCTCCGCCGTTGCGGAGAGGAGCGCCGCCAAATGGATGACCGTGTCCACCCGATGGCGCTTGGCGAGCTCGAACATCGCTTTACCGTCGGTTACGTCCAGCGTTTCGAAAGGTCCGGATCGCGTCACCTCATGTCCGGACATTCGGATATCGGTCGCAACGACCTGATCGGCGCCGTACAATTGTCTCAGTTTCGCGACCAGTTCGGACCCGATCTGGCCGAGCGCTCCCGTCACCAATATTTTTTTCATCGTTATTCCTCCCCTGTTGGCTTCCCGGCAACCGGACTTGCAGCATCCCGCAATCGATCCCGCTTAAATAATCCCCAGCTCTTTGCCTACGCGTTCGTAGACGGCAAGAACCTGATCCAGCATTTCCTTGCTGTGGGCAGCCGTCGGCATGTTGCGGATCCGTCCGGTTCCTTTCGGCACCGTCGGGAACACGATCGCTTTGGCGTATACGCCTTCCTCATACAAACGTTTGCTGAATGCCTGGGTTTTGACTTCGTCCCCGATAATGCACGGCGTAATAGGCGTCTCGCTGTTTCCGATGTCGAAGCCGATTCTTTTCAGCCCGTCTTTCAAGTAATTCCCGTTGTCCCACAGCTTCTCGATCAGCGTTTTGTCGTTCATCAAAATGTCGACCGAAGCGATGCAGGCGGCCACGGGCGCTGGCGGCAAAGCTGTCGAAAACAGGAACGGGCGGCTTCTCAGCTTCAGCCATTCGATCAGCTTTTTCGAGCCGGCCACGTAACCGCCGACGACGCCGATCGCTTTGGAAAGGGTGCCGATCTGGAAATCGATCCGGTCCGACAAGCCGAAATGCTTCACCGTCCCGGCTCCCCCGCCCAGCACGCCGGAGCCGTGGGCATCGTCCACGTACGTGATCAGATCGAACTCTTCGGCGATTTGCACGATTTCGGGCAGCTTCGCGATATCGCCGTCCATGGAAAACACGCCGTCCGTGATCACCATGATTTTGTTGTACAAACCGGATTCCTTGGCGGCTTTCGCCTGCGCTCTCAGGTCTTCCATGTCCGAGTGCTTGAACCGGATGATTTTCGCCTTCGACAAACGGCAGCCGTCGATGATGGAGGCATGGTTCAGCTCATCCGAGAGGATCGCATCGTTTTTGTCCATGACCGCGGAAATGGCCGCCATGTTGCAATTGAAGCCGGACTGGTAGGCGATGACCGCTTCCGTATGTTTGAATTCGGCCAGCTTGCGTTCCAGCTCCAGATGAAGATCCAAAGTGCCGTTGATCGTCCGGACCGCCCCCGCGCCTGCGCCGTAGGTTTTTGCGGCTTCAATGGAAGCGTTTACCAATCGTTCGTCCGTAGCGAGCCCCAAATAGTTGTTGGAGGACAGGTTGATCAGCGTTTTCCCTCCGATCAGGATGGTCGGTCCGTTGGGTCCTTGAAGCGGGTCAATGACGTTGTACAAGCCTTTGCTTTTTAAATCCTCGATGTTTTCCGTTAAAAACCGGTCCAGCGAATGACTCGGCATGCGAATCCCTCCTAAATATACATATGTCCGCAATCAGAGGACATTAATATTGTTAAAAACCCTTTATATACAAGTAATTATGTATATTCAATGTAGCACCTTTTTTAAGTTTTGTACATCCACCAAGGACATTATTTGCAAAATATTTTTGCATGCCGCATGTTTGCCTTCGAAAGTTCCTGCCCGGTCCGGCGTCAAAAAGTGGTTGCCAAGAACAGCAAAAAGAGCTAAAGTGAACGTATATGAACGATATGAACATAAATGAACGAAAAGGGAGTGTTTCTTTTGGAAAGAAGATATGCATCGCATCCGCGGGAAGTGAAACAGTTCGATACGGCGCGTTTGCGCGAAGAATTCCACATTCCGGTGCTGTTCACCCCGGACCGTCTGGAGCTTGTCCTCACGCATGAAGACCGCATGATCATCGGCGGCGCGTTTCCGGTGAACGAATCGGTGCGTCTGGACGTGGATTTGAAAGAGCTCGGCGTAGGTTACTTCCTGGAGCGCCGCGAAATCGGCATCATCAACGTCGGCGGCAAAGGCACGGTCGTCGTCGAAGGCGAGTCTTACGAGCTGGACCACAAGGAATGCCTGTTCGTCGGCATGGGCAACAAGGAAGTCGTTTTCAAAAGCGAAAGCGCTGCCGCTCCGGCCAAGTTTTACCTGAATTCGGCGCCTGCCCATCAAGCGTACCCGACCCAAAAGGCAACGCTCGCCGATGCCGAATCGGCCGATCTCGGCTCGATCGAAAATTCCAACGAACGCACCATCTACCGCTTTATCCATCAAAACGGCATCCAAAGCTCGCAGCTTGTCATGGGCATGACGCTGCTCAAAACGGGCAACATGTGGAATACGATGCCTGCGCACGTGCATCCGCGCCGGATGGAAGCATACATGTATTTCGACCTGCCGGACGATGCCGTCGTGTTCCATTTGATGGGCGAGCCGAGCGAAACGCGCCACATCGTCATGCGGAACGAGCAAGCCGTCATTTCTCCGAGCTGGTCGATCCACAGCGGCGTGGGCACAAGCAATTATACGTTTATTTGGGGCATGGCCGGCGACAACAAAATTTATTCCGATATGGACCCGGTGGACATGAAGGAATTACAATAGAACGTAAAATGCATTCAAGTTTAACCCTGATTCGAAATGAGGCTTGTACATGAACCCGATCCTGCGGCACGAGAAGATTATGGAAGCGCTGCTGACCAATCAAGAAGTTACGGTGGCGGAGCTTAGCGACATATTGAAGGTCACGGGCAAAACCATCCGCGAGGACCTGACCAAGCTGGAGGAGCAGGGGCTCATCCGCCGCGTTCACGGCGGCGCCGTTTTGGCCCAGGCGGACCAATTCGGCATATTGCCCTCCAAAGAGCCGATTTCCAAAAACCTGGAGATGAAAAAAAACATCGCCCAAGCGGCGCTGAACCGCATCGTGCCCGGCGACATCGTCGCCCTCGACGGCGGCAGCACCACGCTGGAAATCGCGCGCCTGCTGCCCAACCAGCCGTATACGGTCATTACGAACGACGTCTATATCATCAGCGAGCTTTCCAAAAAAGACAAAATCAATCTCGTGGTTCCGGGCGGTTACCGGGTGCGCAACATCTTGACCGGCCCCGAAGCCGTGGCGTACGTCAAAGAGCTTAACATCCAAAAAGCGTTTATTTCGGCGACCGGCATCCATCTGGAGCATGGGCTGTCGGTCTATACCGGAGAACTGCTCGCATTCAAACGGGCGCTCATCGACACCGCCCGCGAAAGGATCGCGGTAGCGGATCATCATAAATTCGGGCAGACGGCGCTCCGGACCTTTGCCCGGCTTGAGGAACTCCACGGTCTCATCACGGACGACGGTTTGCCGGAAGCGGTGCTTGCGGAGTACCGCAAAGCCGGCCTTCCGATCGAGCTTGCGGGAGACCGGTGAAGGATAAAAGTCACAGTCAAGGAGCGGATGAAAGCATGAATCTGTTTAGTTTGGAAGGCAAAACGGCGCTGGTCACCGGCACCTCCGGCGGCCTGGGTCAGGGCATCGCCATCGGGCTCGCCGAAGCCGGCGCGAACGTCGTGTGCGTGGCCCGCGGTTCATCCGAAGCGGCCGTCGGAAAGGCCGCGGCTTTGGGACGCAAAGCTTCTGCCGTCAAGGCCGACCTGAGCGATGCCTCGGGGCTGCAGGCCGTGTTCGACGAAGCTTTGCAGCTGACGGGCAGCATCGACATACTCGTCAACAACGCGGGGACCATCCGCCGGACCCCTGCCAAAGACCACAGCGAAAAAGACTGGTTCGACGTCATCGACCTGAACCTGAACTCCGTGTTCCTGCTGTCGCAAATTGCCGGCAGGCATATGATCGAACGCGGCAGCGGCAAAATCATCAACATTTGCTCCATGCTCTCCTATCAAGGCGGCATCAACGTGCCGGGGTATACGGCAAGCAAACACGGCGTCGCCGGTTTGACCAAAGCGCTTGCCAACGAATGGGCCGCAAGCGGCGTACAGGTCAACGGCATCGCGCCGGGATACATGATCACGGATAATACGGCGCAAATTTTGGCCGACGAACAACGCAAAAAATCCATCACCGAACGGATCCCCGCCGGACGTTGGGGAACGCCGGAGGACATCCAGGGCGCGGCGATTTTCCTCGCCTCCTCCGCATCCGATTACGTCAACGGCCATGTCCTCTGCGTGGACGGCGGCTGGATGGCAAGATAAAACGAAGCAAGGCGTGCTGCCCGGGTTCTCCCGACAGGCACGCCTTTTGCATTGTCCGCCACCCCTCTTTTGTGCTATCGTCATGATCAAACATGCAGTTCTGTATAAGGGAGAATCGAACATGCAAGGATACAATGTCGTCATGATCTACAGCAAAGACATGGACCGGCTGCTCATGTGCAAACGCCTGAAAGATCCGTACAAAGGCTTAAGCAATCTGGTGGGCGGGAAAATCGAACCCGGCGAGCGCGGCATGGATGCCGCTTACCGGGAGCTTATGGAGGAAACCGGGATCTCCCCGGAAGACGTGACGCTTCATCACGTCATGGATTTTACGTATTATTTGCAGCACTGTTACGTCGAGGTGTATGCCGGCAGGCTGAAACGAGACGTCGATGCCGCGGGGGACGAAAACGAGCTGTATTGGAGCGATCTTGGCCAAAACTTTTTCGACATGACCTTGTACGCAGGCGAAGGCAATATCGGCCATATGATCGAGCAGGTCAACATGAGCGGCATTTTGCAGCAGTCAAAGGAATAAGCCGGCTACAAAAAGCTTCATCGTAACTGTTAAAAAACAAATCCGTTTAGAATTTGATCCAAGGTATTGACTATGACGTTAGGTCATAGCGCATAATTCTCACTATAAAACGACTTGGAGTGAGAGTTATGAATATAAAAACACTGCGTTCAGATCGGATTTACCAGAGATTAACGGCAATTCGGATTTTTGCATGCGAAAAACCCGGTATTTCCTACGCTAAGGAATTACCGGGTTCTGTTTCTTGGATACGGAGTGGCCATAACGCATTTGGTTGCGCTACTGTAACCTGCAAAAAGTTGAATCAGGGATCACTTTGCTTCAAAACCTGGTTGATGAGAAGTACCTAAAAGATAAAATCAAATCCCTTGTTTCTCGTATGATGGTCCTTTTGCCTGATGCAACAGAGAAATATCATTTCGTCAAGATTTAAGGATTTACATGTCAACCAGAAAGTATAAATACTCCTACAGACGAATAACTCGGAGAGCTGAGCACTGAAAAGAGCAAAGCCGTGTCTTTGGGGTAGTTCTAAAGTAGAACTAAGGATCCTGCGTTTCAGGAGTCCTTGCCGCACGGGACATTCATTGCTCTTTTTAGGGGAGGCTTCACTTTTTTTGTACTATAAAAAATAAAAGGGCGTTTCATTTGGTTGTAATTCATACTGATCAATCTCCTTATTAAGTGAAGGCGAGAAAAGTTCAAACCCGGGAACGGACTTTTCATTGTCAAAACTATTAAATAAGGAGTTGTTTTCATATGGCACTTGGTTGTGATACAGCAACAAGAGTGACGGCGGCACGGTTGAAGACGCTTAAAGATTACAAAATGACCTTTGTTGGCCGCTACCTGAACCGCGTTGAGGGAGCGCATGACGAATTGACAACTGCCGAAGTGGACACCATTTCGGACGGCGGATTGTTCATTGTATCCATTTATGAAAAGAATGGGGCTACCAAACAAGACTATTTTACTAACGCTAATGGTGTTAGCGATGCCACAGACGCTGTAAAGCTGGCAGGCAACTTGGGACAACCCAATGGAACTCCCATTTATTTCACAGTGGACACTCGGGATTGGACTACACAGGAGATCAAGGATAAGGTCGTTCCTTATTTTCAAGGGGTACTGTCGGTCTTGAATAACAGTTCCAAGAATCCGCACGGGTACAAAATGGGTATTTACGGTTCAAGAGCAGTTTGTTCTTACATCCGTGGCGCTTACTCGGCTACCGAACGGTATACGTTCATCGTAGATAGTTGGCCTGGCACTTTCGATGATTGGAACCTTCGGCAGTATAAATACAACACCGACCTTGGCACTGATGCTGCAAAAATTAAAGTAGACTATGTAGAGTCTTCTTCTAATGGCGGCGGAGGTTGGAAAAAGTAATTTTTCATGAATGGCAAAAGAAAGAGCGGCCTGTATAGACAGCCGCTCTTTCTTTAATTTTTTTGGTTATTTTAACTTATCCAGGGATGCGTCATAAGCCCAAGTTAAGCCTCCATCCTTGCTGGATAAATAAATGGTTCCAATAATTCCATTATCCCCGGACAGGCTAATAGGAAAACGTCCTTCTTTCCCGTTAAAGAAAGGCGAGAGCGGGTTTTTTGAATAATTCTCAAACTTTTCTGGCAGGCTGACAGGGAGTCGATCCCAAGTCTTTCCTCGATCCTTAGTCCAATAAATGATCGGATCGGGCGCTGTGAAATATCTGTATCCTAAAAAGCCGGTATCGGGGTTAGAGAAACCGACCCCCGTTAAATGTTCCGAATACTGATCATTCGGATTTCCTGTTTCGATCCATGTTTTTCCGCCATCCGAAGTCTGAAAGACAAAGTTTTCTGCGCATGCGACTCCGCATCCGTGGCCGACAACCATCCAGCCTTCTTTTTCCGATGTGAAACCGATGAATAGCTCATCACCCTTGGCGTCTTCGTTTTGAACGACGGTCTCGTTCCATGTCTTGCCCATGTTGTCGCTGATCAGAACATGAACCGGAGCGAATTTGTCAGGATCGGGATTATATACAATGGCAGTTTTATCTTCGGAGATGAAAAAGCTGCCTTCGCTTAGTCCTCGGTCGAAGGATTCCCTTGCCATATCTAATTGTAAAGGCGTTTTTGCAGTCACTTTCCCATTTCGATATGAGATGGAAACATGGCCTTCCTTATCAATCGAATAGGAATTGCCCGCGTCATAGGAGACAACTTGGTCCCCGACGAGGTTAGAATAGATCGTACCGGGTTTGAAGGCCGCGCTGTTTCCGCTTGTAACATTGGCGCAGGCTGCTAATACGCCCAGCGAAAGGACAACGGCACAGAACAGCATAAGTCCACTTCGTTTCTTCTTCATACTCAGGATGGACTTGAATCTTTGTTTCATGGTATGTTTCCCTCCTAAAAAATTCGTGGATAATGCTAAAAAGCGAGGACTCGGCTTCTGCATGACAGAGAGAATGACTTCGCAATATTTTTTGCGATAGGCTAGGCTTTGCTTAAACACGACAGTATCGTCGCAGTACAATTCAATTTCTCGACTGGCTTCCCGGACGAGCAGCCATACAAAAGGATTAAACCAATGTAGAGCATGCACCGTTACGAGCAGCAACTTATACAGAATGTCATGGCGCTGATAATGGACCAGCTCATGCTTGATGATGAACGTCAATTCTTCTTCGGAATACTGCTCATGCGGCAAAAGCAGCAGTGGTTTTCTGAAACCGACAAGCATCGGATTTGGCACTTTTTCGCTGGTTAGCACAGGGATAGACAAGGGGACGCCCATTTCGAGCATCATGTTTCGAATTCGGGCTGCGATTAGTTTACTCTCGATGGGTCTGCTCCAGCGAAGCGCCTGTTTTCTGAACGTGTAGTATCCTGCGACATGATACGCGAAAAACAACACCGCCCCGATCAGCCAGATTGTAGCTAGAATGTAGAAAAGAGACGGGGCATGGACGGCCGGTTCGACGGCTGTCTGTACCTGTATGGGCTGTGCTGCAAGTGGATTTTCTACTTGCGTGTTTACTTGCGACATGCCTTGAGCGGTAGGGTTCATAATTGGGTTACTGGGTAACGGAATGTCGATTAAGCTCTTGTCAAATGAGAAATGGAAAGGCAATAGCAATCGGATCGCTAAAACCATCCATATCCAGTAAGTCCATTTTGCCGAATAATGCTTGCGCAACAGGGGAGTCAGGAAAAGTAAGATTACAATGAGTAAGCTGGTCGTAACCGAAATGTTCAGATAGTCTGAAAACAGGCTGGTCATCAGCTCTCCTCCCTTTCCACTTTATCAATGAGCTCCCGCAGCTCGGCAAGATCGTTTTTGTTAATCGCTTTCCCGTTGTACAAGGACATCACCATGTCTTGAACCGAGTTGCCGAACAGCTTCATCAAAGTGGATTTGCCTTCGCTCTCCTTATATTCGCTTTCAGATATGGCTGCATAGTACCTGTTATTTCGACCTTCTTTCTCACAAATTAGAAATCCTTTTTCCGTTAACCGTGCAAGGACAGTCATAAGAGTAGGCAATGACCAATTCCGCTTATCCCGAAGTTGATCCAGAATGTAAGAGGAATTTATCGATTGCCCCGTCTTCCAGATGATTAGCATTACTTCCAGTTCTGCATCTGGCAATCGTTTTATTTTTTCCATGGTTTTCCCTTCCTGTTATACAATTGTCTAATACAATAAATTATACAATTGTATAATTGAAATGCAAGTTATTCCTAAGATTTTTGTTTCCCTGATCTTTGACGTCCCGGAAGGATGAAAGGTTGCATGTGGGGGACGTTTCGTGTAAACATGCAAGCGGAAACTGAATCCGTTCAGCCTTCTGTTTAATTAAGCCCGGCCTTGATTTCACTGGAGTTCTCCGGTTCCCCAGCCTTGAATTCCAACTATTTCCGGAAAAAGCGGCAGGTTCCATTGGGATTTTTTACGGGCCTCGTAAGATGGCGTACCTCCCTAGTAGAAAAAAGAGCCCTTTTAGGGCTCTATGCTCTCTATAGTTTCTTTTAAAATAAATCTGTCATAAGTTTTTTGTACATTTTATCATCGATTTCGAGCAAGCTTTTTGAACCATCTTTAAATTGTACTGCGACAGTATGCGTCCCTTTCTTTTTCGCCGAGAGTCCTGCCAGCATACCGACAGGCCCCAAAAGAAGCGAGCCAGCTAATCCGCGACCTACAGCACTAACAGCGCTGGTCTGACTGCTTTCATCTACAACTTCATATGCTTCTACCGTATCTTTTGTAAGCTCTACTCTCTTGAGAAAACCAGTCGCAATCGCAATACATTTGCCTGTATTTAACACTATTTTTTTTTGATAGTCACCTGCTATAACCGCGTTTTTAGCCCCCATGATTCGGCTCCTCACACCAATATTTTCCTACATAATAACATAGAGTGATAAAATTCGGCTATTTTCGTTTTAATTTGTTTAGATTCAAATAATTTCATGGTTTTACTGCAATATGATGAAGTATCGTGGTCCATCGAAATGAGGCCCCCTAGGGTCATATTATAATGCGGGTTATTCCGTATTTTTTGTTAACAAGCTCAAGTTGATCGAAGAGCTCTTATTCAGAACTGACTTGTCTGATTTTAGCCGAGGTCAATGCACGATCAGTCTTTCTGGGGTCAGGTCGAGGTAAATGGCCAATGGCTCTAAAGTTGGAATGCACTTATGTAATATTCTTGTTGTATTGCATTACACCATTGTTATCTGAAGCTTGTACAAGTTCAAGAAACTCAGTAATGATAGCTGATATCGCATCTTCCTTAGGCAAATGGATAAATTGACTAATTCTCAAAATATCCTCTCTAAAAAGGTCTATGAGTTGTAACATCGCAGTACGATCCTTTTGTTTGGCAGCTTCAAGAAGTTTTATCATTTCGCTATTAGAGATAGTTGTGCAAGCATTTTTCGCTTCCATTTGTTCACCGCCTGTTGACTAATGTTAAGCTGTTTCGCTACTTCAACTTCTGTAAGGCCTTGTAGATATATTTTTTCAATAATTAATTTCCCCTGAGGGGGTAATGTGTCAAGCAATTGATGAACCCACATTTTTTCTTCTGTTTCCGTAGCAAAGTTTGAGTAGAAGGGCTCTTTATCATTGAAGGAATGTTCACGATTTCGTATCTTTTTAGCTTGATACTGAACCCTCCAACCAATACGATAAATTTCTGTTTTATAGTGTTCATAAATTTCTGTTTGTTCCATTTGTATCTCTCCCTTTTGTGATCATCGTGTATATATAGGGAAAACAAGGGGTAATTTTACAACTAAAATAGGAACGTTTGTTCCCATTTTTTATTGTATCATTTTTGGTTGTTAAATGGTAAATCGAGTTTCCTAATAGATAGAAATTCGAAAAGGAGGGTACGGTATATGGAAGTTACGGATACAATATCATTAATTACAAATGTGGGTTTTCCGGTAACTTTGTGTTTCATTTTGATACGCTATGTCTTACAGACGATAGGTGAGAAACTGGATCGTTTGGACTTCTCCTTAAAGCAGCTTGCTCAAGCCATTCAATCGGTTCATAAAGAAACACAAGATTAAAGGTGTTGTCTATATGAATTGAAGTGATTACTTTGAAGTTAATTTCAATTTTGTATAACAGGATCTGCGAAATTACCTGGTTAATGAGAAGTCGGTCTAGGCTTTCTGTTCATTCTTCTCGTTATATTTTTTCCGGAAGATCATGGTCAATGGATCATGGTCTTTTTGCATGGGTAATGTAACAAAGTAGAAAGAAATAGTGTCTATATATCTGATGACATGAAAGTTGGGAGGATTTTTATGCTTAAAAAGTGGACTGCATCCGTACTTGCCTTCGCCTTATTTGCTTTGCCTATGACATCTGTTCCGATTTATGCTGCGGATGCATCAAAAGAAGTGATAATTAATAATGGTCAAATTAATAGTGGTCGAGTCCTCATTCCGCTGCGTGCCGTTTCTGAAAATCTGGGAGCGAATGTAAAATGGTCTCAAGAAAACAAAGAAGTTAAAATTCAAAAGGGCGACTCGACAATTCGCCTTGCTGCAAATTTCAAGGGGGCTATTGTTGAAACGCCGCCGACTGCTGAATTTCCTAATACTCCTCATCGGGAATACATTAGTCTCGATACTGCTACGCAAATTATGAAAGGAACGACTTATGTTCCGTTAGGATTTGTAAGTCAATCACTCGGAGCCAGTGTTACATGGGATAATAAAGCGAAGAAAGCAAGCGTCGTATTGGATGGAAAGCACATCATTATTAACATGGATCAACCCTCTGTTCAAATCCCAGAAAAACAAAAAATTACGGATGCACGTTTAAAGGTGTTGTCCGAGAAGCTAAACGAAGCAGGGAATACAGCATCACTGAAAAATGTTAGTGCACATTTTAAACCGTATTTTACTGATAAACTGATAAAATCGGTTGTTCAAAATAAAGGACTGGGTACAGAAAATACTTATACAGCTCCTATTACTTTGCCTGAATATATCAGTCAGACAAAAGCTCTACTTTCACAGTCTGTCATACTAGCAAATGGTTTGATGGGTGAAGACCAATATATAGAGGATCGGTCAATTACGCTTGTGTTTACAAATGGGGTATGGAAGGTGGACAATGTTAGCAGGGGATCTCGAACTCTGATTACAGGATACGCATTTTATGAATAATTAGTTTATTCAGACCAAGCAAAGAAGCCCCTTCGTAGGGCTTCTTTGCTTGGTTTTTTTGTTTATACAGTTTGGAATGCAATGAGTGCAGGAGTAGATGCCCCACCTGCAGTTGACATAGTAATTGTTCGAGTGATCGAGGCTCCCGGTGCAAGCTTTACAGTAGCGACCTCAACCGCTGGTTGTTCATTTCCAGAGACTTTCAGGTATGATTCAAGCTTAGGCACCTTGTATGTTACGCCTTCTCCGCTCCACCGAACTGCACCGGCGTAATAGTTTGTTCCGCGGGCGGCAACATAAACCTTGACGGTCTTTTCAGCACCAGTTGTATTGTTCAACGTAACATCAAGGTTATATTTAATTCCATAGTGACCTTTATTACTACTTGCTGGTCCTTGCGCAGGAGGAGCTTCGGGGTCTTTGTATGAATTGCTTGCTTTCATTAGATCATCCGTATCCCCGTTACTTGCATTGTAATATTTCCAACCACTGCCGGCACTATAGCTGACAGAGCTTTTAATATCGGCAAAATTCCAGGAACCACGAGGATGTGTTGCCCCATCCTCTGAATAGTAATTAACGACGGGATTTTGATTCTTTGTCAGGTCTGCGGTTGTATTATTGGCAGCAACTGTACGAACTCGATAATTCATAGCGGTATTGGATACAGTGTTGCTGAGCGAAAATTCAATGATTCCACCAACGATAGACTTATCTGGAACGGTCCATTCCTTTACTACTCCAACCTGTCCAGCAGCAACAGAAGAATTTTTCGGAGTAACACTATCCATCGTGCCTCCCACAAGTGCAGTAGCTCCGCAGATTCCGTGCTGAAGAATTGAACCACTTGGTAGTACTTGAACGGCGTCGTTTACATTATGGATCGAGTAGGAGGAAGTACCCGCATTGCCGACCGTAATTCCGACTTTGATAGAAGCTCCGGTATCATTATAGTGCCATACAAAAAAGCGGTAACGTACCGAAGAATTACCGGAAGAAGTATCGCTCCAAAGTGTGGCAAATCCATTTTTGAATGTGGTTGTTGTGGAGTTGATTTTTTCCGGATTGTCAGAACAAAAAAAAACGGGTGCCTATAGCAGACTGAGAACCAACCAATAGCGTTGGTGTACCGGTTGGCTTAGGAATATTAACAATTGTTTTTGTGGTTTGATTACAAGACATATATAATCCCCTCTTTTTTTGGAAGTACAGCTTGTGGGGATAGATTTTCTATTTGTTGTGTATCCCTCACAACATTAGAACGGTCACAAGCTGGTTGGTGGATTGAGGGGATTTTTGTTCCCCTCAATCATATAGGAGCTTCAAGAGGGGCAAATACAACTCTACAAATAAAAAATAATAGCACTCTTTTTGAATAGAATTAAGAAAAGAATAGGGAACAGGCTCATGCTACCGGCTCTAAGGCGGCAAAAAACGCCACCTAAGAGCCGGTACGCACCGCTGCGGGGGTACTCGGGCCGATAACGAGAGCGCCTAAACCGGAAAAAGCGTCGGCTAAGGCGCTCTACGTTCCTGTCCCTCGCTTCACCCCCCCGCACGGAGCGAAAAGCTTCTGTGGGTGTGGGCAAGGGAGGCATGCAAAAAGTTGCCCAAGCTTCGCCCGAAGAAAAACTTGAATTATTCAGAAACGAAATGATGGCCCCCTTTATGAAGCAATGGCAAATTCAACAGATTCCTTTTAAAGCTGAAGAGCCGCATGGGTTTGATGTTATTGCGTTTAATAGCATGATGCATCGGTCCCCTGATCAGATTACCCCTCAGCTTTCGGCAGAGATCGGGCTGATTTCGTCCGAATCCTTTTGGCAAGAGTGTGAGGAGGCTGTGAAGAAAAGCTTGTCTTTATTTGTAGAGCATGGAATAAACCTCCCCGTAACCGATTATTTATTTACCATTCAACTCGGGAATCCGGAAAACCGTTCCTTAACAATAAACGAAGGATACAGCGGCTTCGGGGGCATTCCCGGGTTTATCTGGGGCACGCTCTTGCCGAATGGGTACACGATTCCCCGAATGAAGGCAGCACTGGCGCATGAATGCAACCATAACGTGCGATATCAATTTATTCAGTGGGATCATACCGTTCATTTGGGCGAGCTCATTGTCAGCGAAGGATTGGCTGAAAACTATGCCACGTTCATGTTTGGCGAAGAATGGCTCGGCCCTTGGGTGACGAAAACAAACGCAGACACGCTGAACAGGCGCATCAAGCCTGTGCTTAGGGAGCAATGGCACGTAACCGGGTTTGATCAAATCGTTCCGTATCTTTACGGCGACGAGATCGCGAAACTTCAAAACTTTAAACCGGTCCATATGCCTTATAGCGCTGGTTACGCTTGCGGATATTATTTGATCCAATATTATTTAAGAAAAACAGGAAAAACGATCTTTGAGGCCACCCTAACGCCTGCTGATCAAATATTAGACGAAGCAAAAGGATTTTGGGATGAAGAAACCATTATTAATTAACGGTTAAAAATATTGTCCTGATTACGGGCATTACCAGCCGGACCCTGCATTTTTCATGCCTCGATGCAGAGTTGCCGGCTTGCATTGCCCATACCTACAAATTCGATGCCCGATCCAAAAAGTACTTCATCAATACAACAATGAGGATTTGGCTAAAAAATCGCAAAAAGAAACCCTGTTCCTCCGTAAAAGGACAGGGTTTCTCTGAAGGTTGGCGGATAAGCCAAGCCTTTTCTTAGAACTGCAATCGAAAGAACGCCCGTAGCCGGAATCGTTCCGCCTCGCATCATTTATAACCTTGCATGAATATCGGGCTATACCAGCACCGCAAACGCCTCGTATGGCCGCAGCCTCATTTTTTCCGTCAACACGATTTCCGGATAAACGGCCACCCGCACTTTGCCCTCGACGAAATCGCGGCCGAGCGCAAAATCAAGCGGCTCCTTGCTCCAGTTCGATACGATCAGAAAACGCCTGCCCGAAAGGCTGCGCTCATAGGCGAACACATGGGCATCTTCCGGGGCGGCCAGCTTAAATTCACCGTGGACCAAAAGTCCGTTGATCAGCGGATCGCTCCGCAGCAGGGCCAATTGATCGTAAAAATCCAGCAGCGATTGCCGGCTGATCTCGATCTCCCCCCGGGCTTGATCCGCAGGCCTAACCGGAGTTTGGGTGCCCTTTTCTGCCGATGCCCCGGCGGCGGCCGTTTCGGCGCGCTGCTCGCACACCGCTGCCGGGCGATCCAAGCCCAGGGCCGCCCCGCCATCCATCCCCGGAGTTCCCTGCATCAGCTGCAGCGTCAAAGCCATGCATTTGGCCGATTCCAACAGATAGGATCCGCTCATAATTCCGCCGCCCCGCCGAACTGCCGGGAACGGCATTCCCTCCCATCCATGGTTAGTGCAGCTGCCGTGCCGTCGGCGCCGCATCGGCGGCTGCCGTCCGGGCGGACTTCCACTTGATCGACGCCACGGCGCTTGCGAGCGCCAGGATGACGAATATCACCCCGACCCAAGCATTGTAATAAACCGAGGAGCTTTCGATCACGATCCCGCCGACCGCGGAACCGACGGCGATCCCGACATGCGTCGCCGAGCTGTTCAAGCTTTGCTGAATGTTGGACGATTCCGGCGCCGACTTGATCAGGTAGCTTTGCATCGACGGAGAAATCGACCAGCTGAGCGCGCTCCACACCAGCATGACGATCAGGCATACATACATCGAAACGGTCGAAAGCGGCATCAGGAACATAATGACGGCAAATACGCCCACGATCGCCAAAATGCTTTTTTCCGCCCCGAACTTATCCGTCACCCAGCCTCCGAAACCGCCGCCGAGCACGGCCGCAATGCCGAACAGAAGATAAAACAAACTGAGTACCGACGGGCTCAAATGCAGCGTCTCCTGCAAAAACGGCGTCAAATACGCGTAAAGCGTCAAATGTCCGGTCAGCATCAAGACCGAGATCAGCTGCCCGAAAATGATTTTTCCGTTCTTCAGGGAAGCCAGCTGACGGCGCAGCGGAATGGCCGGCTCCGGCTCCGTTTTCGGGATCAAAAGCTGAATCGCGACAAGCGAAACGACGGACAACGCCGTGATCATCACGAAAGGCGCGCGCCAGCCGAACGCGTTTCCAAGCATCATGCCCAGCGGCACGCCCAGCACCAGCGAACCGCTTACGCCCATAAAAATGACGCCGATGGCTCTGGCCTTAAATTCCTCGCTGGCCATTCTTGAAGCCATCGTGATCGACAATACGGTAATCAGCGCGCTGCTGGCCGCCGACAAAATCCGCGCGACGACCATCGTCGCAAAATTAGGGCTGACCATCGACAGGACGTTCCCGGCAATAAAGACGAGAAGCGCGCATTGGTACAACCGCTTCCGCTCCATGCGTGCCGTTGCCGTCAGCAGCAGCGGGCCGGAAATCGCAAACACGATCGAATACAGCGTAATGAGCTGCCCGGCGGCGCTCAGGGAAATGTGAAGATCCCTGGAGATCAAATCCAAAATGCCGCCGACGATCAGCTCGACCATGCCGGTCACGAAACAGGCTATCGCCAAAATGTAAATTTTAAAATTCATATGCCGGTGTTGCTCCCTTCTCTCTGGTTGTCGTTCTTTGGTTACTACCGTAATAGTAACTTATATCAAATTCGTGAGCAAGCACATTTTTTTCCTTCCAGGCTCAGCTGCCCAAGAAGCCGCATCCGGCTGTTCATGAGCCGTTTTGGACTCGTCTTCCGGCGGATCGCATAAAAAAAGCGGGCAGAGCATAAGCTCCACCCGCTTGAGGGGATCGTCTTTCAGCGTCCGACGCGGATCAGTACCGCAGCTGCAGAAGCTGGGCCATGATTTCCTTGTCGTTCATCAAAACATCATGATATTTGGTCGTAATTTGGGTCAGCAGCACGTCATGGTGGAAATAATCCGTAAAAACGCGCACAAACGGCTGGGATCTTGTTTTGATCGCCTGCCAGGAGCCGTCTTCCATGCCCGCAAAAATCGCTTCCGCATCGTCCACGATCAGCAGCCTGAATCGTTCCAGCGTCACATGCTGCTCGTTCGGCTCCATCACCGCCAGTTTTTTCAGCCCGCTTTGGACTTCCCCGACCGATAGCGCCTCGACGGAAACGCCTTCGCGCTCTTTTTCCTCGAGGATCGGCAATACCGTTTGGAAATCGTCCTTCCACGACGAATAGCGGATCGAACTTTTCGCTTCCAGCAGCATTTGCTTGATCTGGGCGTGGATCGAGGCGTCGGCCTTCAAACTCCAGACGCGGTCGTCCACGATCTCTTTTTTCGGCTTTTGCCGCTCAAGCTCCTGGATATCCGCCTGAAACTCGGCCGTCAGCTTTTCGACGACAAGCGGAATCGGCAGCGCCGTATACAGCTTTTTCTTTTCGGAAATCGACTCGAGCACCATCCCCTTCTCCACCATCCGGGAAATGACCTCGTAGATTTTTGCCTTGGGCACGCCCGAATATTTGACGATCATCGTCGCGTCCATCGGCTGCACCGACTGCGCCAACGTTTCATAAACTTTGCTTTCATACTGGGAAAAACCGAATTTATAGAGCAACTTGTCCAACTCCCGATCTTTCGAACTTGGTATTAATGTACCATAATTCCGGCATCCAATGTCAATTTTCATCATGCTGTGCCAATTGCTGTTTGAAATAAGCTGCGCAGCATCCATCCCCCCCATCCCCCCGGTATTGAACTATATCTCGATGCTTATTGGAGAGGACTATCTGCTAGTGATAGGGCTGGGGATTGTCGGATTCCGTCCAGCTAACCTTTCTGATTCAGCCATCCGGATGAACAATATGAAAGCCAGCTGCCCAACAGGGCAACTGGCTTCTCACCGGAAAGATATTTTCCGAAGAATTCCGTCATTTTGTTTACGGCTTGATCGACGTATTGCGGTTGGTCATACAACTCAAAATGGTTTCCCCGTTATGACGGTACCGGGACGCCTTTGCGGTCAGCCCGCCTTTGCGATTTTCGTGCCGCGAACCGATGCCGCACCATATACTACGAGCGCCGTCCAGATGAGCGCGAAGCCGATGAGCAGAACCGGCGAAACCGATTCCTTGAACACGAATACGCTCAGCAGCAACATGATCGTCGGCCCGATGTATTGTACGAAGCCGAGCGCGGACAGCGTCATCCGGGCGGCCGCCCGCGCAAAAAAGAGCAGCGGCAGCGCCGTTACCACCCCGGAAAGGAGCAGTTCGACGAACATGGGCGCAGGCAGCGTCCATGCCGTCGCCTTTCCCGCGGCAGCCAAATAGATCCAGTAGCCGAGCGCGACGGGCAAAACGACAGCCGTCTCCGACAACAAGCCTACGGAAGCGTCTTGCACGATCTTCTTCTTCGCAAGGCCGTACAAGCCAAACGACGCGGCCAGCGAGATCGCGACCCACGGGAACCGCCCGTAGTCGATGGCGATGATGAGCACCGCCGCGCCTGCGATGGCAATCGCAAGCCATTGGCCGCGGTTTGGCTTCTCACGAAGGAAGAAGACCGCCAGCAGTACGTTCAGCAGCGGGTTCAAATAATAGCCGAGACTCGTCTCGACGACATGGCCGTTGTTGACTGCCCAGATGAAGATGAGCCAATTAGCGGCGATCAACAGTCCGCTGGCGGCAAGCGCTAGCAGGAGCGAGCGGCTAGCCGCAATCCGCTTCATGTCGCCCCAGCGGCGCTGGACGGCGACGAGCATACCCATGAAGACGAACGACCAGACAACCCGATGTGACAGAATTTCGCCTGCCGGCACATGGTCAAACAACTTCCAATAAAGAGGGAGAACCCCCCACATGATATACGCGATGATCGCGTTGATCAACCCGTTGTTCATCATTCTTTCCCCCTGCTCTCTCTGATGTCTGAACGGATTATACGCCTCGATCGTCGCTTAAGTAAAGTAAATTATTGCTTGGCAGTCGCCGCACTTGATAGATGCGTAATTTATTCGTAACTTAACGCATCAATCGGTTTCAAACGCGAAGCCTTGTAGGCCGGATAAACGCCGAACAGAATGCCAATCCCTACCGCGCTAAGGAAGGACAGCAGGATGGGCGGAAGCGTAATGACGATCGGCAAAGAGGCGAATTTTTCGAGCAGGACCGCCGCTCCGATGCCAAACAAAATACCGGTTGCCCCACCCAGCATGCTGAGGATCACCGCTTCGGCCAGAAACTGCGTCATAATATGTCCGCGTCCGGCCCCAATCGCCTTGCGTATCCCGATTTCGCGCGTCCTTTCCGTCACGGATACGATCATGATGTTCATAATGCCAACGCCCCCGATGAACAGCGATATCGCGGCGACGCCCTGAAGCAGGTTGGTCATGATCCGGTTGACGCCCTGCGCCGACTCCAAATATTCCTTCTGGGTTTCGATCCTGAAATTTCTGGCGTCGCTTGGCTTCAGATTATGCTGAATCCGGAGCGACTCTCCGATATCCGCGCTTGCTTTGTCGATCAGTTCCGGGGTTTTCGCCGAGATGAACATCGAGTCGATCCTTTTTGCGCCAAAACGGTTTTTCATCGTGGTCACCGGAATGTATAATTGATCGTTTTGCGTAGTGAAACCTTCCATTTTTTCAAGCACGCCGATGACCGTATATGGAATCCGGTTGATCTGGATCGTCTGGCCGACGATATTCCCTTGATCCCCGGAAAACAGGCGTTTCGCGGCTTCGCTTTCCAGAATGACCACATTCATGCCGTGTTCCATTTCATGTTGGGTAAAACTTCTGCCTTGCGCGAATTTAAATCTGAATACCTTGTCAAACCGGCTGAGGGTTCCCTCCACTTGAATATCGAAATTCCGGTGCCCCCTTGCCGCCTTTGCGCTGGCGGAGGCGCCTTTGGGGGCGACGCCGGCAACGGTATGCAGCTTTTCGATCCGTTGAACGTCATCCAGCGTCATTTGGTTGGCTTCATACGAATTTGTTCCATTTGCGCCAACGTCCGGAACATAAGAATAAACAATGATGAGATTGCTGCCCATGCTGTTGATTTCTTTTTCAACGCTCGCCGCCGAACCTTTGCCGATCGCTACGATCGCGATGACCGCCCCGACCCCGATGATGATCCCCAGCATGGTCAGCAGGGATCGAAGCTTATTGGCCATCAGGCTCGCCAGCGATACGCGTACGATTTCCGTTACATTCATCCGCCCGATTCCTCCGCCGCCAGTCTGCGGTTCATGATGTCCCTCGACCCGACGATCGCGCCGCCGCGGAAATCGACCAGCCGTTTGGCGTATTCGGCCGTTTCCATTTCATGCGTGACAAGCAGTATGGTCGCTCCCCGGTCATTCAGCCTTTGGAAGATTCCCATAATCTCCGTGCTTGTCCGGCTGTCCAGGGCGCCCGTAGGCTCATCGGCCAGCAAAATGACCGGTTGGTTCACGAGCGCCCGCGCGATGGACACCCGCTGCTGCTGTCCCCCCGACAGCTCGCTCGGCTTGTTTAGCAGCCGGTCCCCCAGCCCTACCTGAACCAAAGCTTCAATCGCTCTTTCACGCCGCTCCTTGGCGGGTACTCCCGCGTACATCATCGGCAGTTCCACGTTGGCTAGCGCCGTCGCCCGCGGAAGAAGATGAAACTTTTGAAATACGAACCCGATTTTTCGGTTTCGAATGATCGCCAGCTCATGTTCCTTCGCTTCCAGAATCGAATAGCCGTCGAGATCGTATTTTCCGGAAGTGGGCCGGTCCAGGCAACCGATCATGTTCATCATCGTCGATTTTCCCGATCCGGAGGGACCCATGATCGCTACAAATTCCCCTTCGCCAATGGTCAGGTTTACGCCGCGGAGGGCTTCTATCTTCTGATCTCCCACATGATATACCTTTTTCATGTCTTCGATTTGGATTACCGTTTTCATATGTTCATGCTCCCCCTTATGCGTGTGTAACGCGTACGGCTGTTTAACCGCTCCAAGCGGCGTTCTCGGGGCTGTTGTCCGCCGGAGGTTCGGCCGGTATGACGACGGTGGCTCCTTTGTTCACGCCTGATATGATTTCTACCCGGTCGGGTGCGTAAATGCCGATTTCAACGGGCTGGAACACGTACGTTTCAGGGTGCGCCGGGTCGGGCACCAAATACACGCCGTCTTGCCCGCCTTCCGACTGCAGCGCAGCCAAAGGGATATACAAAACGTTGTTATGAGTAGCCAAATGGATCGATATCTGCATATTCATCCCCGTCTTCAGCGTCCCTTCCGGATCCTGGATCGAAAGCTCCACGGTGTAAGTCGTTATTCCGGCATCGGTCACGGCTTGCGGCGAAACGAAGCTGATTTTGCCTTCGTATTGCTTGTCAGGATACGAGTCCGTCCGCATGGTCGCTTCAAGCCCCGTTTTCATTTTTGCAATGTCGGTTTCGTCCACTTTGGCCTGCACTTTCAGCCGGTTGGAGTTCGCATTGTTCATGACGATGAATGGAGCGGTCGGGGTTGTTCCGACATCCCCGTTTACCTTCAAAATCAATCCGTCCCACGGAGCGGTGATCTGCAGTTTGGACAGCTCGCTTTCTTTTTGTTTCAAATCTGCTTCGGCCTGCAATACGGCAGCTTCGGCCGACAACACCGCGGAAGGCTCCGGCGGCGCTTCGGCGGCTTTTAAGCCCGCCAAAGCGGATTGGTAGGAAAGTTTGGCTTCCTCCTCCGCCTGCTTGCCTTTGATCACCGTTTTTTCATATTGCAGCTCTGCGTTTTCATATTCTTTTTGCGCCTTATCTAACGCATCCTGCAATGCCGTTTGCGCTTTGGCATATTGAAGTTTGGCGTTCTCATATTCGATGTTGGCTTTTTCCAGGTTTCTCTCGGCCTCCGTCGCTTCATTCAAAGAAACGGCGCCAAGGCCGAACAAATAGGACTGGTCGTCATACTCTTTTTGGCTTTTATCCAAATTGGCTTTTGCCGCCGCAACTTGCTGCTCCGCTTCCCTTAATGCGGCGTTTTTCCCCGGCTCCAGGACGGCCTGCTTGGCTTTTTCCAGATTGGCTTCGGCCGCCGCTTTCTGATTTTCGGCTTCCTTTAAGGCAAATGGATCATTCGCCGAATCGAGTGCCATTTTCGCTTTTGCGACATTCTCTTTTTGCGCCTCGATTTCGTTCGGCTTGGCGCCTTTTTGCACCTCGGCCAGCTTTGCTTTGACAATCGCCAAATTGGACTCGGCGCTTTTAATCTGCATTTTCGCTTCCGAATCGTCCAGCTGCGCCAGGACCTGTCCGGCTTTCACGCTGTCGCCGGGTTTGACGTTCACCTTGACCAGTTTGCTTGTCCCTGCGCTGGTAAAGTTCAGGTTTGCCTCTTTGGTCGCCTGAACGATCCCTGCCAGGCTAAGCGTATCCGTCACGTCTCCCTGCTCGACTTTCACGGTTTCATTCGGGAGCGCCGTGGCAGGTTTCGGGGTGGTTTCGAAATAGATCAAAATGCCGGCGCCGCATAATAAAACGACCGCGAACGCCATCCAAATCCAACGTTTTCTGCGCTTCCGCCTCAGAGAGGTTAATGTCTGATGATTTTCGATTTCAAGCACGCCGTTTTCCTCCACATTCATCATTTCGCATCCGCTTGGCCTTCTTTATAAAAGCCATGGTTTGTACAGCGCAAATTCCGCTTCCTTCTGCCGGATCGCAAGCTCCGTCGCCTTTCTTTCCCATTGCTTTACCTTGGTCTCGATCGTTTTGATTTCAATGCCGGGCACGAGCCCTCTTTTCCATTTATTTTCGGCCAGCGCCAGCTCGTTCCGGGCATTCTGAAGATTGCGCAGCAGTTCTTCGTATTGCGATTGGTACTGCTGAATGCTTAAATAAGCGTTTTTTAGCGTATCCGCCAACTGTTCCTTGGCTTGGGAAAGCTCCATCTTGGCCGTTTCGACGTCCATCGCTTTCAGCCGATATTCGCTCGCCGCCGTCCCGTTGTAAAAAGACGCTTCCGCCATCGCTTGCTTCACCGCATTTTCCTGCTTGTACAACGCCGGGCTGCCGGAAGAAGTCATGTCCTGAATATGTAACCCGATGTCAAGCGCTTTGGGCTTGCTGTATATCGGTATGTCTACCAGTTCGTATGCCGTCCCTTGCTTTTTCCCCAACAGTTTGCTTAGGGCATCCTCGGCTTTTTGCGAAGCGGCTTTGCTTTCCGCGAGTTTTTTCTCGGCTTCCATTCTCGCCTGAACCGCCTTCGCTTTGTCGATCTCCGATATTTTGCCGCGGGCCGCCTTGGCGAGCGCAATGTTCTCCTCCTGGAGCGCAACGTCCAACGCTTCTTTGTCCGCTGCCTCATGATCGGCAGCCATGATCGCCTCATGGTAGGCTTTCATCGTTTGAAATTCCAGCTGATCCATGGCAAGGGGAACTTGCTTCTGTGCATCTTCGTACATGCTTGCGGCGGCCTCGTATCGTTTGTACGCCGCGCGCAGCGCTTCCGCGTCACTTGGACCGTTGTCATCCTCACCGTCATGGTTGTCCCGCCTGGTCACCTGCTTCAGCTCGTCCGCCGCGCTTTGGAGCATGATTGCGTTCCGCTCCACGTTTTGATTGGCCGCCTTCAGCAAATGGCTGCTTTCTTTCGCCCATTGGACGGCCTGCTCCAACGTCAGCTTGACTTGGTCGGCGCTTGATTCCACGATATAACCTTTGACCGCCGTTTCCGCCCGGGCAGGCTGCAGCATCGCCAATGCAACAAAAGCCGCCGCGGCAGCGGTCAAAGCCAAACGTCCAGTCCCTTTCATCGTCGCCCTCCCGATCCTGATCTTTTTTCATGCCGGCTTATGCCGAAACTTCCGGAACCCTTTCACATGGGACATATTCCCATAACACTGTACCATTGCGCATTTTTTCATTCCATCGTTCTCCCTTACATTCGCCTTACATTTTTGTCATCTACATCGAATGGATGAAAGAAAGTCCCGACTTTCACGCGGGATTCCCCGTAGATCAAGGAGAGGCAAGTAAACCTTTTGTGTCAAAACGCAAAAAAAAAGAACCCGGAGAGGATGACGATCTTCTCCGGGTTCCCTTCATGTTGTAGCCAAAGAGGGACGGGATGTTATGAAAAAGGATACCAAAATCCGCGCAGCACCTGAACTTTCAGCCAGATTCCGGCTGCGAGCAGCACGACCGCAAGCACGGCCATCGTCCAATCGAGCGGTTCCATGTCTTTGCCGCTGTACCAGGTACGGCGTTTTTGCGTCCCGAAACCGCGCAGCTCCATCGCGTTCGTGACGGAATCGATCCGGTGGAGCGCCGATTGAAGGACCGGCACGACGACCGCAGCCAAGTTTCGGATCCGCTGGGCGATGCTGCCGTCCTCTTTGGAGATGCCCATGCCGCGCGCCTGCATCGAATTCAGCGTGCTGCGGAATTCCTCCGTCAGATCCGGGATATACCGGAGGGCGATGCTGACCGCGTAGGCGATTTTGTACGGGACGCCGATCCGGTTCAGGCTTGCCGCAAACGCGCTCGGCTGCGTGGTGAAGATGCACAGGATCGTAATGGGCAGCAGCGTCAAATATTTGGCCGACAGCGTCAGCACGTAAAAAAGCGTTTCGCTGTTGATCGTATTGTACCCGAGCGGAATGACCGGCGTATCTGTGCCGGTAAGCAGCGTCGCGAACGTTGGCGTGATCAGCACGATAAAAATGCTGTTCAGCACGGTAAATATGATCATCAGCCAAAACAAAAACGCCATCCGCTTAAACGGAATGCCCGCCGTGACAAGCAGGGCGATGCCGACGACCAGCATCGGCACGAAGACGCGCAAATCCAGAAACATGTAGGTCATGACCGTCCAGGCCATAAAAAGCACCAGCTTGACCGCGCCGTCCAGCCGGTGAAACAGCGAGTTCCCAGGGGCGTAGAGGCTTCCCGTTCTATTCATGGCCTTTCCCCTTTTTCTCTGCGTTAATGAACGCCTGCACGAAACGCTCAGGCGATGCCAGCCCGTTGGCTTTCGCAAACAGCGACAGCGACGTTTCCTTCAAATGGGCGGCCTCCGTCACCTCCGGATCGCTCAGCACCTGCGCCACCGCATCCTCGGCGATGACCCGCCCCCCGCTCAGCACGACCGCGCGCACGGCATATTCCAGCGCCAAATACATGTCGTGGGTAATCAGCAAAAAGCCGATGCCTTGTCCCGCCAACGAAGCGATAAAATCCATAAACTCTTTATAATGGCGGTAATCCTGTCCGGCCGTCGGCTCGTCCAAAAGAATCAGCTTCGGTTCGAGCACCAAAATGGACGCGATGCTCAGCCGTTTTTTCTGCCCGTAGCTGAGCGCAGAGACCGGCCAATTGCGGAACGGGAACAGCCCGCACACTTTCAGCGCGTCCTCCACCCGCCGCTTGATCTCGGCCGCCGGCACGCCTCTCGCCTTGAGCCCAAGGCCCACCTCGTCGGCGATCATATGCTGCGTGATCATCCGGTTCGGATTCTGCATCACGTACCCGATCGCTTCGCCGCGGCGGCGGATCGACCAGGAGCCGATATCCTGCCCGTCATAACGCAGCTCGCCCGATTGCGGCTTCAAAATGCCGGTAATCAGCTGGGACAACGTCGACTTGCCTGCGCCGTTGTTGCCGAGCAGCGCCACGATTTCCCCGGCGCCGATCCGCAGGGACACGTCCTTGATGACCGGATGCTCCGCCTCGTAGCCGAAGTTCAGCCCTTTGACCTCCAGCAGCGGCGCGGCAGGCTGCAGGTCCGAAGCGTCCCCGCAGGTTTCGCACCAATGGTCGAGTTTCTCCTTCAGGTCCGGGATGTCAAGCCGCTGCGGCAGCCGCAAGCCGCTTACGCCTTCCAGCGGTACGCCCGCATACTGAAGCGCGTCGACGTACAGCGGCGGCCGCAAGCCGAATCCGTGGAGCGCGCCCGAAGACAAAATTTCGTCCGGGGTTCCTATGGCCGCGATTCTCCCTTCATTCATAAGCACGATCCGGTCCACCGGCTGCTGCAGCACGTCTTCGACGCGATGCTCGATGATGATGACCGTCTTTTGGCTTTGGCGATGGATGTCGTCGATCAGCTGCATCGCCTTCCGTCCGCTAGCCGGGTCCAAATTCGCCAGGGGCTCGTCGAACAGCAGCACCTCGGCGTCGGTGGACAACACCCCGGCCAAAGACACGCTCTGCTTTTGGCCGCCCGACAGCTCGTACGGGCTGTGCTCGGCATATTCCAGCATGTCGACCCTATTTAAAGATGCCGCCACTTCCCGCTTCATTTGCGGGCGCGGCATCGCTTTATTTTCCATGACGAAGGCGGTATCTTCGGCAACCGTCAGCCCGACGAACTGGGAATCCTGATCCTGCAGGATCGTTCCGACGGTGCGGCTGAGCTTAAATATGCTCGATTCCGACGGGTTTTGGCCGGCAATTTTCAGGCTGCCGCTGGTCTCCCCTCCGTACGTAAAAGGAATAAGCCCATTGATGCAATGGGCCAACGTCGATTTGCCGGAGCCGCTGGGACCCGCGATCCAGATTTTCTCGCCGGGATAAATATCCAGCGTAATCTCTTTCAGCGTAGGCTCCGACTGGTTTTTATACTTGAATCCGTATTGTTGAAACGAGATGATTGGCTGCATAACCTTCAAAAACTCCTATTCCTTCGGGCGCTTCCCGCGCGCCTACTCGTTCACGCTCAAGTGGCTCGTTTTGGCGTTTCTTTTCGCAAAGCCGATGACGGCCGGAACGCCAAGCACCAAAAAGACGACGATGTTCGAAATCGAGGCCGCGGCCACCTGCACGACCAGCTTGTCGGAAGGTTCGCCCATAAACGCGATGTCGAACCAGCCGGAGAAAAGCAGCGACAAGACGATGCCGACGATGCCGTACACGATAAACAGTCCGATATGCTTTCCTTTAAAACTTCCGTTTTGCGGATCGAATCCTTTGGACAAATAGATGAGTCCCATAAACGCGGCCGTAATGCCCGAACCAAGCGCCCAGCCCCACCATACCGTACCGCTGGTCAGCAGGTCGTTCAGCACGTGGCCGATCAGCCCTGCGACGAATCCGACGACGGGCCCGAACAACGCGCCGAAAATCGCCAGCAGCGCGATGGCCGGACGCAGCGACGTATCGGGACCAACGGGAATGCCGATGAAGCTGGTGGCTCCGTACAGGGCGGCGCCGATGCCGATGGTCACCACGGTTCTTGTGCTGAATTGAAAAATGGATTTCTTCAAAGCAATATCACCTTTCCGAAAGCGAGATATTCCAACATCTTTCACGTCCAAATACGAACATTAATCGATGATTGTACTCTTAATATAAGGGCACATGGGCGGGAAGGCAAAACTTTTTTTGTAAAAAGGCATATAGATTTTTTTGCAGCTAAACGCGGAGTGACGCAAAATGGAGCATAAAAACAAAAAAAGACCCATTTCTTTGATCGGAAATAAGGTCTTTTAAACACATTGTTTGCTTTTCGGGGAATGGCTCCGGGCAGCCGTTCGGCTTCTACGGCGTTAGTAAAACATGTACCGCCCAGCCGTCAGATTCAAGTCCGCCAGTTCATTTCCCTTCTGTTTGAAAATATAGTCGTTTTCGCCCTCCGCTCCGGCCCAGGCCACGCACAATATGACCCCTCCTTCGCCGGATGCGGCGAACAGGACCGAGAACATTCCGGGTACCATCTCCCCGCCGTCGTCCACGCGCCAGGTCGAAACCGGATCGTAGTCGGCCGTGAAATCCTTTGCCGCGATCCGCTCCCCCTCCCGCAGCACGAGAGACGCCGTGATCTTTTTTCCCTGCTTCCGGAATTGGACCACGTACAGCTCTTTGTCCGGCGCAATGTCGGCTATTTTCCAAATCTTATCGATCTTTTGGGATTTGGCAGCCTCGATGTTCCGCTTTACTTCGTCGCTTGCCCCGACCCTTGTTTCGGGCTTCACCTGCAGCAGGGAGGCGACGTTAAACCTGCCGCTGTTGGCCAAATAATAGGTTTCGTTCGGCTCGGCAATGCCGTCCACGACTTCGTACAGCAGTCCTTGGACGTTGCTGAAGTTGTTCGCGGACCGGGTTCCGTTATCCTGAGGGCCTTGGGGCTGTTTTTTGACGAATCGGATGTTGAGCGGCCGACCGTCTTTTCCAATGGCTGTATCGAGATCGTCTGCCTCCATGTTTTCGAACGAAAGGATGTACTTTCCGGTGTTGTCCGCAAAACCGTAGGTGTTTGCAAGCCGGGCCGCATCCAACCGCGGCGGGCTGCCGGCCCGGGCTCCGGCTTGCTGCTGCGAAGCAGTTGTTTTCGATCCTTCCGTGCCTGCCCCACGGGTTGGGTCGGGCTCGGAGCCCGCAGCCTCGGAAGTCCCGTCTTTCGGTCCCGATGCTTGCTTCGCCGGTTCGTCTGCACCCTTACGATCCGTTCCGCTGCCGCCGGGATCCGCCGTTTCGCCGCCGGGATCCGCCGTTTCGCCGCCCTCTTGCATGACCGTTCCGGACGGCACCGGGTCGGCATGACGCTCCGTCTTGCCCGCCTCCGTATTGGAACATCCTCCGATCACCAATGCGGCCAATAGAATAAAAAGCGGTCTTTTCATCTCCTTGCTCCCTTTTTATGGATTTATGATCTAAACGCAGCGGCGCTGAAAAAAGTTTCAGCTCCTTATCGCCCTTTTCGGGCCGGGTGAACATGCCATTTTCGACAAGCAGCGTACCTAGACCAGCCTTGTGCAGAAACACAGGTGACACCGATCTCCATCAGGCCAAACGAGAAGGGGCCTTATTTCCTGGGGAATAAGGCCCTTTCCACCCGCATTTTCATTCGGCGCGGCCGATCGCGCCGCAACCTTGGTCGGCTTCGCGCAGCATCGCATCGGCAATCGTCATAAAATCGTCCCGTCGGATCTCAAGATGGCCATAACGGAACGAATAACCCCAATGCGCATTTCCGCGCGCAAAGCTGAGCCGGTCGAGCAGGCCGGCGATCTTCACTTCGCGGCAAGGGGAATACCGGATATTTCTTCGGAAGGGCACAAACGATTCCGACATCGGGAATGCGTACACTTCGTCGTCGGCAACCTCCCCTATGGCGGTAAACGCCTGCAGCGGACGACCTGTACCCATTTCCGTTCGCGGCGAGTAGTAGATCAGCCAATCGCCCCGACGCATCTTTAGCAGCGGCGCCGACTTGCCGTGGCAGAGCTGGGCAAATCCTCCCAATACCCCTCGTTTGACATGAGACGCCGATACCACGCCGATCCAGAAGCGGCTCTGTTCGTTGATTTGTTCGAGTTGCATATCCGTTTTCCCTCCCTATGGATGAAGAAGGCTTGTTTTCCTGTGAAGCAGCCTTCCTGGTCTTCCTTTTCAATATACAAAAACGCTCCTGACACCCTTATGTCAGTAGCGTTCGGAAGTTTTTTCGACTTAGACTTACATGTTTTTTCCGCGGGTTTTCCGCCGGCCGAACAAGGAGCGGATCCCGTCGGCGGCCAAATAAAGCAGAGGAATCAGCTCGGCGACGATCAGGAACGGGACAAAGCCGTGATCGATCAAATAATCCAGCTCGGGCACCGTCCGCACCATAACCAGGGAAAGACCCACCATCGCGACGGTCATCGAAAGCGAAAACGGCTTATGGTCCTTCAGACCGAAGGCATGCGTCAAGCCGATCACGGATATGAACAGCAGCAAGCTGATCTTGATGAACAAGCTGGAGAGCCAAATCGCGATAATGAGCGGGTCCAAGTTTTCAAAAAAACCTCCCGGAGGAATGTACCGGATCAGCTCCAGCTCCGGATAAGTCAAGTTTCCGACCAGGGACGGCCCAAACAGCAAAATCGATGATATCAGGCCGACCAGAACGATGACGATCGAGGTGACGGTCGCCCAACAAAGGGACTTCATCGTTTTTGCGTGTTTTGCGAAAAAAGGAAACAGGAACACGATAAACGCCATTTCCCCGTACTGTGCCGCCATCGAATAGCTCCCGTTCCAAATTCCCGCCAAATTGAAATGGTTCACAAGGGCGATGGCCATGTTGAAATTAAGCTCTTTGTAAACAAACGGCGGAACCATAAAAATCCAAACGGCGCTGATGAAGAAAAAACCTTGCGCGGCTCGGAAAATGGTTCCGACTCCCGAACGGACGACATAAACGAAGGTGCACCCGAACAGCATCGCAATCGCCCAATCCGGCGTATCCTGCAAATAAATTTGTAAAATCAGATCCAATAGCTCCCGCAAAATAAGCGCAGCGACGAACAAGGCCGTAAACAGCATCACGAAGGTCAACGGATAATGCAGCCATTTGCCGACCAGTTCCCCGCCGTAGCTTGCAAAAGTCCGATCCGGCCGCTTCAATGCCAACCGGTAGGCGCCGTACGTCATTACCAAGCCCAGGCCGGCTCCCACAAGCAGTGAAACCCAGGCCATGTATTGGGCGCTTTTGATCAGCAGGGGGATGATAAAACCGAGCGTGGTCGTATACAGGTATTGCGAATACAGCATATAGATCTGGGATTGCGAGACCTTCTCCTTCGGCATGACAGCCTTCCTTTCATTTCCCTGCTTTCAACAGCTTCTCGACAGGGCCGAATATCCCTTCGATCAGCTTGGCGATCGTCCACTGGTGTTCCCAAAAGTATAATGCCTCCAGGAACAGGCACATCACAACCGCAGTACCCAATACGGCAGCAAACGTGCGTTTTTTTCGTCTTTTCTTGGTGAGGTACCGCCACTCATAACCGATGATGCAGATGTATGCGATGCCGATGACGATCATTTTTCATCCCTTCGTTTCGGAGTCAATGTATTCACGACCGATTCCTTGATCGTGCCGATCTGCCGAATCTTCACGTCCGGCCGCACACTGAACGCCAGAGATTCCGCGTAAATCTCCCTCCAATGCGGTTTGATGCGTTCCCACTGGCGGGGGTAAGTCCAATCGATGTAGCTCGAGAAATTGAACGCGTCCGTTTTCATGCTCCTGGTTTTGGTAATGGCTCCGGTAATTCTCCGGTGTATTTCGCGGTTCAGGCTCTGTTCGACGAGCTTCAGCATTCGAGGATCTTCCAAATCGATGTTGGAATCGGATGACAGAACGCCGGCGTCCGCGTCCGTTTCGATCTGTATCAGAATCCGGCTGCGCGACAGTTTCGGTTTCGTACGGGTATGTGCATTTCGGATCATGAAGCTGATATCCTTTCCATCCGTCGGCGATTGCACCGTAATCTCCGCATCCTTCAATTTGCCGAGGATCCATAACCCGCCCCGCATTTCCTTCATGGTTAACATGCCGACCATCCTCCCCTCTTTCAGGACGGCCGCGCCCACCGGATGAACCCATGTCTGCTCCTTTTCCTTTTCCGTTTCGATCCTGATCTTGTCAAGCTGCAATAAAGGAAGCACCGCATCCCCGCCGTTGTAATTGGCTGCCATTACATCTTTGGAGGCCGTATCGATCGTGGAGCGGAATTGGGAAAAGGCCGCCACAACATCGCTGGGAAACCTTTCGCTGACGGTGGCGATCGTGGCGATATCACGAGCTTTTTCCGTCGTGACGTATATTTTGGAATTCAAGTAAAAAGGCGCGTTGCGCCCGATAAACTCAAGTACCGGTTCGATCCCCTCCTCCGCCAGCTCCCTGCCGACGACGATCACCCTCGTTTGCCCAAAATTGATTCTTCGGGTCAGATTGGCCTGTATGTTGCGGTAAGCTTGACCAATGTCGGCTCCGGCTTGCGTCATGTAAGAATGGGCCTTCCCCTCCTGCTGCCCGGTACCCTCCGCTGTTCCCGGAATCAACCGGTTCGGAAGCGGAAAAACGAGCGTCAGTTCGATGCCTTGCTCCGCTTTGTCCACGATCAACATTCGCACGAAAAGCCGCTCGTTCAGCTCCAAAGAAGACCAGCAGCCGCTCAGTATGAGCAGAGGGAGGGAAAAGACGGCCAACATGACGGCTTTACGTATCATCGGTGCCTTTTTCAATCCCCTTCATCCTCCTGCACGACGTTTTGCCTTCTCCGGTTCGCCCCTGCGAAAGCGGGCCGTTTGTTCATCAGCGGCCACGGCACCCGGATGAATGTATCTTTGAGATCCCTGATGATCAATGGCGTCAGCGGCGATAAATACAGCGTCCCGAACGAACGCAAATTGATCAGATGGATATAAATTAAAATCAAGCCGCAAGCCAGTCCGAACAGGCCGAACACCCCCGATAAAATCATGATGGGAAACCGGAGCAGCCGAAACGCCAATCCCAAATCGAAGTGGGGGCTAATGAAAGAGGCGATGCCGGTAAGGGAAACGATAATGACCATAAAGGCCGAGACGATTCCCGCCTGCACCGCGGCCGTCCCGATAATCAGCGCACCGATGATGGAAACCGATTGGCCGATCGCTTTCGGGATGCGGACGGTGGCTTCCCGCAGCGCCTCGAAGGCGATCTCCATAATAAAAGCCTCGACAAGCGCCGGAAAGGGAACGATCTCCCTGGAGGCCGCGATCGATATCAGCAGACTCGAAGGGATGATCTCCGGGTGAAACGATGTGATGGCGATATAGGTGGAAGGCAGCGTCAAGGAAGCAATCAGAAAGACGTACCGGATCCACCGGATCCATGTCGCCGCCACGTAATGCTGGAAATAATCCTCGGCGGCCTGCATCAGCATGAACAGGGTCACCGGCGCCATCAATACGATCGGCGTTCCGTCCACGAGAATGGCTACCCTTCCTTCGAGCAGGGAAGCCGCGGCCACGTCGGGCCGTTCGGTGTATTGCATTTGGGGAAACGGAGAAAACGGGCTGTCTTTGATGAACTCCTCCAAATAGCTGCTTCCGATGACGCCGTCGATCTCGATTCCCGACAATCGTTTTTTTACTTCTTCCAGCAGTTCCGGCTTGCAAATCCCCTGCATGTAAGCAATGACCACTTTGGTTTTGGTTTGCGTGCCGATGTCCATCGACTCTAGTTTTAAGGACGGGGTTTTGAGGCGTTTCCGGAGCAGCCTGATATTGACGTCCAGGTCTTCGATAAAGGATTCGCGCGGCCCCCGGATGACGGATTCGTTCGGCGCTTCCTCGATCGCCCTTTTTTCGATCGAACTGCATGGTATATCAAGCATTCGCGGGTCTCCGTCGACCAACAGCAGCGCGTGCCCGTCCAAAACGGCGGCAAGTCCCTGATCCATGTCGGTGACGACGCTCAGGTCCGTGACGGACAAACGCTTTTGCTCGAACAGCTGCTCGTTGAACCTCCGTGCGTCTTCGGCTTCCAGCGAAAGCAAATCCCGCAACAATTCGTCCTGGACCGTGTTTTTGTCGATCATGCCCCGGAAAAATACCAAGGCGCATCTCCGGTCCGCGCCCGCATGAAACGTATGGATGATTAAATCGGAGCAGTGGACCAGTTCTTGCCGCACCCACTCCAGCCGTTCATCGAAGGTTTCCGGACGTTTGGCGCTCCGGTCTGCGGGCAGCGTCTCCCGGGACTCCTGCGGCTTTTCTGCGTTTTTTCTTTTTTGCGACCAAAAACGTATCGACATAGCTGCTCCCGTCCTTGATGTAATGTGGGTCACCCAAACGCTTCAATAGTTGGTTATTCAAAGCTTTGCTCCGCAAGGAAAATTTTATTCAACTTGGCGGGCGCTTTCCGGCGGCATGACCGGCAGCCATCCGTCCATCCATCCCCGTTAACCCTTTCGTTAACCATATGTTTCGCTGCCCTTTGCAGGTTATCCCGAATCCCCCTCCTTCCTGCCGTTGATTCCGCTTGTTTGATTAACCGTTTAATTATATAATTCATTCCGTACGCATGTTTATTACATGTTCGACCGCATGATGAATACGACAAAAGGTGGATATTTTCATGGAATTCAACGTAAACCGAGACAGCCTTTCCTTATTTGCGGCCCTGGCCTCCGACACGAGAATCAAAATGGTAGAGATGCTGAGCCGGGAACCGCTCAATATCAAGGAAATGGCACAAAAACTCGGCATCTCTTCGGCCATCGTCACCAAACATGTCCAACAGCTGAAGGAAGCCGGCATCATAGACACCGAAATTTCGTCCGGAAAGCGCGGCATGCAGAAAAAATGCTTTCTGGTCCTGGACCGGCTCACGCTCGTTTTCAAGCCGTCCGGCAGCGCGGACGAAATCATCCATCCGGACCAAAACGGCTATTCGGTATCGATTCCGGTCGGCCATTACGTGTCCTATCAGGTCAAACCTACCTGCGGGCTGGCATCGGAGGCCAAGCTGATCGGCATGCGGGACGACCCCCGCTATTTTGCGGAACCGGAACATGTCCATGCCCAGCATCTCTGGTTCGCCAGCGGTTACGTCGAATACCAAATCCCCAATTACATGGTAGAGAGCAAACTTCTGACCGACATCCGCATCTCGCTGGAGATCTGTTCCGAAGCTCCGGGTTACGATGAAAACTGGCCGTCGGACATTCTGTTTTCGGTCGGCGGGGTTGAGGTTTGCAAATGGACGTCCCCGGGAGACTTCGGCAGCGTGCGCGGAAAGCTTACCCCGCTTTGGTGGGATCAGGGAAGCACCCAGCACGGGCTGCTCAAAACGCTCTGGATCAATGCCGACGGCACGTTCATGGACGGCGTCCGGCTGTCCAGGATCAGCATCCAGGACATTCCCATCGCCCCCGCCAAACCGATCCGCTTCCGGATCAGTTCGCCCGAAGATGCCAAATATCCCGGCGGCGTCAGCCTGTTCGGCAGAAACTTCGGCAATTATGAACAAGACATCGAAGTGCAGATCCGTTATTAACCCTCCTCTATATCCCCCGGCCCCATCCTCCTTCGTTGCCGGTTATGAACTCTTTCGATTACGTGCATACTAAATGCTACGCATGGATTTTGGCTGAATCCTCTAGTATACGAAAACATCGAAGGAGGTAGGGGCATGAACACTTCCAATACGAGCGAGAACCCGCATACCCTTCCGGTTCCCTTGCATATCGACCGCAGCTGGCTGGATCAGCTGAATAACCGCCTGGAAAAAGGAGGCCCTTGGGGAGACTGGGGGCTGGCGCAGCTGGCCATCCGGGGAGAGGAAGCGCGGCTGGTCACCAGCTTCGACGAACTGCAGTGCCTGAAGCATTTGCAGGGTCTTTCCCCGCTCCCGCATCAGCTTGACACCACGCGCAAGGTGCTGTTCGAAATGTCCGGCAGAGCCATTTTGGCCGATGAAGTGGGCCTTGGCAAAACGATCGAAGCCGGGATGATTTTGAAGGAGTACATGATTCGCGGCCTCGTATCGAAAGTGCTGATCCTCGTGCCTGCTTCCCTTGTGCTGCAGTGGGTGCGCGAGCTCAACAGCAAATTCGGCATTCCCGCCATCGCCCAGAAAAAAGCCTACACCTGGCATTCCGATATCGTCGTCGCGTCCATCGATACGGCCAAACGGGATCCGCACAAAGACTTTTTGCTCAGCCAGGAATACGACATGCTGATCATCGACGAAGCCCATAAACTGAAAAACAAAAAGACGACCAACTACCAGTTCATTCAAAAGCTGCGCAAAAAATATTGCCTGCTCCTCACGGCCACGCCGGTCCAAAACGACATGACGGAGCTGTTTAATTTGATCACGCTGCTGAAACCAGGGCAGCTGGGCCGACAGGGCGACTTTGCCACCAATTTCGTCGTCGGCAAGCGGCAGCCGAAAAACCAGGAGCAGCTGAAGGACGAACTCGCCAAAGTCATGATCCGAAACCGCCGGGGCGAGGGCCCCGTCCAGTTCACGAAACGGCACGTCACCAACGTCAGCCTGCAGCTGTCGCCTGAAGAACAGGCTTTGTACGACGGCGTGACGGCCTTTGTCAAAGACGAATACCGGGCGTCCGGAGGAAATCTGAGCAGCATGCTGTCGCTCGTGACCCTGCAGCGGGAGGTTTGCAGCAGCCGGGACGCGGTATTCCTGACGCTGGTGAATCTTTCGAAAAAAATCCCGGACGAATCGCCCCTCACCGCCAAGGTGTGGGAGCTGGTCAACGCCATTCGCGCGATCAAGGCCAATACCAAAGCCGAAAAAACGATCGAGCTGATCCGGCAAATGAACGAAAAGGTCATCGTGTTCACCGAATACCGGGCGACCCAGGAATATTTGCTCCAATATTTTCAAAAACACGGCCTGATTTGCGTTCCTTACCGGGGCGGCATGAACCGCGGCAAAAAAGACTGGATGATGGATCTTTTCCGCGGGCGCGCGCAGGTGATGATCGCGACCGAAGCCGGCGGCGAAGGCATCAACCTGCAGTTTTGCCACCATATGATCAACTTCGACCTTCCGTGGAACCCGATGCGCGTCGAGCAGCGGATCGGGCGGGTCCACCGCCTCGGACAGCAAAACGACGTCAAAATTTATAACCTGTCCACCTCCGGGACGATCGAGGAGCATATTCTGCATCTGCTCCACGAAAAGATCAACATGTTCGAAATGGTCATCGGCGGGCTCGACGTCATCCTCGAACGGTTCGAAAAACAGGAATCGCTGGAAAAAAGACTCGTCAAAATGTTCCTCGAATCCGACTCGAACGAGGAAATCCGGCAAAAAGTGAACTCGCTTGGCCAAACCCTGGACCAAATCAAGCAGCAGGTCGATTATGAATCGGAAACGATGAAGGAGGAGGAAGCCTGAGATGAGCATGTCTCCGCAGGAGGTCCAGGAACATATGATGACCTACCTGGAAAGCACGGAATGCCAGATCATCGAAAAATCGCCGTACCATGTGACGGTCAAGCTGTCTCCGCAGGCTGACCGGCAGCTGACGGGCAGGCCTTATTATTGGGGATTCGTCGACCGAACCGGCGCGGAGCCGGAGACGTTATCCTTTACGTTCGTTTTCGACCCGGAACGCTACGACCAACACGAGCAGGAAAAAACCGCGGCCGCGCGGCAGCAGGATCATCTCCTGTCGCGTTATTACGGGACGGCGCCCCTCCTGCCGCAGCTCGGCCCCGGGCGCATCCAACGCGAGGACGTCACTTACGGCAGCGCAAGGCTGCAGCAAATTTGGAATGCCGCCCGCCAGGAAGGTTTCTGCCTGTATCTGTTCGAGCAGCCGCCTTCGCTGCAGCGCGAAACGCTGTTTTCGGCCCCTTACGAGCCGTGGCTGGGCGTCTGCTTCAAAGCGGAAATGGCGTGCGACATGAAAAAGGAAGAACTTCATTTCATCGGAATTTCCCTTGTCAGCGGGCAGATCGCTTCCCCGTTTCCCGATCGGCTGAAGGGACTGGCCTTGAGTCCGCGCCTGCCCGAAAACGTTCATATCAAGCCGGCAACGCTTTCGATTGACGCCGCAGCCGGACTGCTGGAATCCTATTTGACCGGAAAGCTGGCCGAGATGGACTACGGCTGGGCCGAACAGGCCAAGGAACGCCTGAAGGAGGAACTCGCGGTCATCGACATCTATTACGAGGATCTTCTGAAGGAACCCGACGAGGAGAAGCTGGCCGCGATCCGAGAGCAATTCGCCAGCAGACGGAGCGAAACGACATGGCAATACGAGCCCAAAGTACATCTGTCCGCCATAACCTGCGGCCTGTTTCATCTCCGCTCAAAAGGGTAGATTTATTTAGACCTTCCTCGCTAAAAGCAGGCAAAAATAGAACCGGAGCCGCCTCCGTCCGCGTGACAGCATGCAACAGCCTTTTTACGGCTTGTCCATTACAATAAGAAAAAAGTCTATCGGCGTGCTTCAAAGAAAATCAATCGCCATTTAGCGAGCTTATCCCGGGATGAACCGAATGTTCGTCCTGCCGTAAACTTTAAAAGCCTATGTATCTCGGGAAAAAGCGGAAAAAAGGAAAGGGTGAACCCAATGAACCCTGCGACTATGCTTTCTTTTGCCACAAAAACGGCGGCTGCGCTCCTTCTCGCCGGATGTCTCGTCCCGACAGGGGCCGCGCTTGCATCCGGCAGCAGCGGCGCCTCGAATTCCGACGCAGCGATCCATTTGGCCCTGCCGGCCTCTACTGCCGTTTACGGCCTGCGTCAAGCCGCCGTCCCGTCTTCGCTGCAAAGCTTTACGGAGACCATCGTGAGCGAGCTTTCGAAACAAGATTCGTTCCAGGACTGGAAGGACGCCGGCATCTCGTACGATCCGCTCGGACCGGGCACGCACAGCTGGCTTGTGACCGTCAGCCGAGACGGCAAACCGGTCGGCTATTTGATTCTGACCTCAACCGATGACGGCAACTACATGCTGAGCGAATACGGACGCGAGGATGCGATGCCGTTCAACGCCCAAGCGCTGCGTGAGCAATTGAAAGAACGAGGCTTCCTCGGGCCGGGTTCGAAGCTGGCCGCCGGCGCAAACGTCGAAGCGCGTTACTTTACCCTGCTGCCGGTGTGGAAAATTACGCTGCCCGGCAAATCAACGATTTATCTTCACGCGATTACCGGCGAAGAGCTTCCGGTGCCGTCCGGCCGGGAAAAAGCGCCCCTTGGAGGCCTCGCTTCCCGAAAAGGACTCCATCTGACGAGCACGATGCTGCCAAAGCAGCAGCGGACAAGCGATCCGTACGATAATCTGCTTTGGCTTCAATCGCCGAAGCTATCGCTGACGGGCAGCCAGGATTTGCTTCAAGCCATGCGGAACGGACGAAGCAGCCTCGTATTTACGTCCCCCGGGCGAAATGCGGACTTTGGAGCTCCTTTCGTCGTGAACGGACTGCATGCTTGGCAGGTTGCGGGCACCGGCAAAGAAAAGTTATACGCGGCCACCGGCCCGAACGGCACCAGGTTTCTTCCTGCCTCCGAGCTCATGGCGCGGGGCGAATTCCGATCATTGAACGTGTCCTATTTATGAAGCGAAGCGCGAAGCAGCCGATATGTTGAACATAACAAAGACGCCCGGCCATACTCGGCAAGGCGTCTTTTTCAAATGTATTCCCGATTTTTTATTTCCGGTCTTTTTTGTCGGACGGCCGCTTCATCAACATGATTCCGAGCGGGATCATCCCGAACCATTTTTCCGACCAAGGTTCTTTCGTTCTGCGCCGCCGTTCCTCTTTGGGAGTTTCCATAAACGTCACGACGCGTTCCGTGATGTATTTGACAAGCTCTTCTCCGCTAGCCACTTGTGCGCATCCCCTTTCGCAGCTGTGATAGCATTAGCTTTCGCAAAACCCCGCGTTTTTAAACAAAGCTTCCCCGGAATCCACCGCGGCAGTTTATCCCATGATTTGCAACGTCCATCCTACACATGCATTTTTTTCCGACAATTGCGCATTCTAAAGCTGTGCAGGAACGGACTGGACCAGACTTTGGTTCATCCGGATACGTTTCGAAAGGATGGCCTCAACGTATGAACAAACTTTTGAAGCCCGTTTTTCTCGTTTTTATGGCGTCTGTGCTTGCCTTTCCTCCGACCGTAAGGGCTCAGCATGCGCTAAGCCCGGAGGAAGTGAAGGATCACCCTGCGTTTATCCGCGACGTCATCATCATCGATGCGGGACATGGCGGCATCGACGGAGGAACGTCATTCCAGAATATTATGGAAAAAGACATCAACCTTGCCATCGCGCAAAAAGTGTTTATGCTCCTTCGCAGCATGGGCTACCATGCCGTGCTGAACCGGACAGGCGACTACGCGCTGAGCGAGGAAAACCATTGGCTCGGCACGAGGTCCAGGCATTTGCGGGATTTGGCGCAGCGAAAAGAGCTCAGCCGGCAAATCCCGACCCTGGTGGTCGTCAGCCTTCATGTCAATTGGGGACGAAACACCTCCAAACGCGGCGGACTCGTCCTTTTTCAAAACGAAGGCCGCAGCGTCCTGCTTGCCTCGGCCATTCAGCAACAGCTGGATCAGCTATACGGCTTTAAAGGAAATATCGAGCATGGCCGTCCATTTTACCTGTTGAACCAAATTGCCGATCCGGCCGTCATTGTCGAAACCGGCTTTCTCAGCAATTCCGCAGACCGCGCCATGCTGACCGACCGCAGAGGTCAATTGCAAATCGCCAAGGCGATTGCGGACGGGATCAATTATTATTTGACGGTAATATAGGCGAAGGTTGCCAGCCCCATATATCCCGCACCAAGTCGCTGATGCCGACGAAAGAGACATGCTCCTGCATTTTCGGGGCGACGTTTTTCAGCACTTCGGCCGTCTTTTTGCCTTGCGTTCCGACATGTCCGATCGTGATGCAGTTATCATGTTCGAGGGCATACGCTTCGACGGCTTTCATTTGTTTGGCAATATGGCTGACCGTGTGGGAGTCGTCGAGAAAAATATGGTTGGCGACCGGCGGCATGCCCATGTTTGCGGCCAGTTTGCCCACGACCGAGTGGTAGTTCGTTTTGCTGTCGACAAAAAACAGCCCCCGCTCGCGGCATACCTGCAGCACGATGGACATGATCCGCTCGTCGCCCGTAATTTTCGATCCCATATGGTTGTTCATCCCGATTGCATGGGGAACGTTGTCGATCGCCTCTTCGACCTTTCTCCGCACCTCTTCATCGCTCATTTTGGACGTAATCGCTCCCGGTCCGAGCCATTTCGGGTTTCCATGCTTCGGTTCCATCGGCATATGGACAATGACGTCGTAACCTTTTTGATGAGCCAGCTCCGCATCGGTTTGCGTCGTCGGAAGGAACGGCATGATCGCGACGGTGAGCTTGATCGGCAAGGACAACATCTCTTGCGTCCCCCCCTGACCGTTGCCGAAGTCATCGATGATTACCGCAACCTTTTTTTCTTTTTTTGCGGCCTTTTGAGCGGCTTCCCCGTGTTGTCCCTGTTCAAGGAACGTTTTCGAATCCGCATTCGCACCGTACGACTGCTGCGCCGATGCGCCGAATGCGGGGACGGCAGCCAAAAGCAGGACCAGCCCGGCAGTCTTCATGCACATGCCCCAACGTGATGTCTTCGATGATTTCAAAAGCCCTCTTCCTCCTTTTCGCTTGCTGCAATACTTCTTCCCTCATTGTTTGAGAAAGCAGGTGGAAATATGTATTCGTCTCCAAAAAGGAAAAGATAAAAAAGCGACCAACGCGTATCATCGCGTTGACCGCTTCATCATGTTATCCAAGGTTACGGTTTCGCCGGCAGTCCGTTCGCCTCCCGGATCAGGGTGAAGAACGGGTCAGCGAGAACCGGCTGGAACTCCGGACCCAGCGAATCCGTCAACCTCACCACATCGGTCGGCGTCATGCTCCAGGCCAGCAGTCCGAGCGATACGAACAGCGGCGATTGGCCGTCCCAGTTCGCTTTGGCTTCCGCCAGCACCTTTTGCCCGTCCTCTACCGTGCCGATGCCCCGGATCGTCGACACCGGCAGGTTCCCGTTTAGAATATCTACTCCGAAACGGTCTTCCCAGCTCAGGAAAAGCCCGTTCGGCCGGTAAGTCTCCGCATACGCTTTGACCACCGTATCGCCGAGCGGAACGTTTTGGTTCGCCACACGGTTCAGGACATATGGAACGGTCATGCCGGTCTTTTTAAGGTAGGAAGAAGTTTTTTTCAGGAAATCGGGCAATGTTGTCTCCGGCCAGGCGTTCGGGTAGAAATAACCGCCGCCGGACGGGCCTGCGACCCATTGGTCGTTGGCGGTGGCAGTGTTCCGGTAATAGCTCAGCATCGCAGGCGCGCCGTCATAGAGCAGCGGGCTGGAGGTCCAATTGATCGGCACTTTGCCGCGGTTCGGGTCGTCCCACAACTGGCGCAAGCGATGCTGGTTGTACTGGAAGTTATCGCCTTCGCTGAAGGTATAAGTGACATATATTTTATTTTCAAGCTTCGGCGCCTTGACCTTTTCGTTCGGGAGCGGACCGAGACCTTTCGCCTGCGTGCCGGAGAATACCGTCAGGTTACTGAACCAATCGGCAGCCAGCACGTATACGCTGTGATTCGACAAAAGCTCCACCCCGTTGAACTCGCCTTCGGTATCATTGCTGAACCAGCCGAGATAGGGCGTCCCTGCCGGAACATCGGACAGGATTTTGTCGAACAACGCCTTTTGCTCCGGCGTATTGGTGCCCAGCCAGAACACCATCGCTTTGTTGGCGACCGCGTAATCGCGCAAATACCCGTAAGGCTCCTTCCGTTCCGAAGAAGGCGGCGCTTCGTTGCCGGCATATACTTTGAACTGGTTCCACATGTCCACCGAAGCCGTCAACGACTTGGTCCCTGCCGGCAATTTAAACTCGTAGACGAAGTACCGGCCGTTGTCCGCAAACCGGTGTCCGCCGCTGCCGCTCGAGAGCTGGGAGCTTTGGGCATCGTACAGGAAAGGGGTTTCGCCGTCGGTTCCAGGCACGAATCGGGCGATGGTCCGGCCGTCGGCTTGTACCGTTACTTCATGAACGGCGGAGCCCCATCCGTCCTGCTGGAAAGCATCCTCGAACCGAAGGTATACCGCATCCCTGCCCAAAAAAGAGGTCAGATCGAGATTATACGTGTTGCGGTTTTTGGCATCGCGTTCCTGCGTCTTCTCCTCCACCACCACCTTAAACGACGGCGGAAGTCCCGGAGGCAGCTTCACCGGCGTATCCGGGCTGAGCCCGATGAGCATCCGGTGCGTCGTCTGCTTCCACAAGTTCTCGTACTGCCAATTGTAGGCGTCCATCCGATCCTTGAATTTGCCTTGAAGATCATCGAGCACGTTCAGGCCGTATGGAGCGGCCGTGAGCTTCGGCACGAGGTCCGGACTGGCCACAACGGCATCCTTCAATCCGGCAAGCGTCGTCGCCACGTTGATGCTGTCCGGCACCTTCGGATCGTATACGATAAGTCCCTTCGCTTCATGTTTGAATTCCGATACCACTTCCCAAGGGTCGTTATGCACCGTATAAGGCACCTGAAGATCGTTCAGCCAGGTCATTTTTCCTTCTTCCTCGTTTTCAAGCAAATAAATCCGCGGTTGATTCCGATTGACGATGCCCTGCAGCGTCGCCAGCAAAATTTTGACATCCCCGGGCGCGTCGTAGACATCCGCCACATCCAGATGTTTAACTTTGGCGAACGACGGGAGCGCTTGCGAATCGGGCCACTTGATCCCCTTGGAGGAGGATGACGGGCCGGCTGCCGATTCCGCTGTTGCATGAAGGGACATGGACAGCACGCAAACCAATGCGAGACAAAGCGTGGTGAACTTTCGTAACATGAACAATACACCTCAACTTTACGCTGAATTGGTCGGCAAATGAAAGAAACGAACTTGTTCTGCCGGCTGAACATTCAAGAATCCCGCACACGCTGTCTCGCCTGAAAACTGAACCGATATTTCTTTCACTGCAGATATATAATACATATTTAATATATTCAATATATATATTCAAGACATTCGACAAAAGTAGTGTAAAAATAGTGCTGTCGGCGCATCGTTAAGCGGTTCATTCAGCCCGTCTCTTTCGATTGATATTCCGGCGATTGATACTCCGGCATTACCCCAATTCGCATACGACTCTCTGGCCATGATGCCGGCCGGTTTATCGATCGATTGCGGCGGCATGACGCTTTTCACGAAATTTATCGCGATTGGGAATAAATGGAGACGAGTCGGCATGTTTATAAAATGATAGGGTATACGCCGATGGCTGGATCGCACCCGCTTCATCGTTTTTACTTCGGCCCGGTGGACCACTTCATATCAAAAGAGAGGGGTACGCTATGCGAAAAAAACGAAAATCCATGCTGGCGGTGCTGCTATTAACGGCTGTAAGCGTTTTTATGAGTGCTTGCGGAAGCAGCGGCCAGGACGCCAACTCTTCCCCGCCTCCGAAGGCGAACAACGAAAAACCCGCCGAGCCGGCGCCCGGGAACAAGACCGAAACGCCGAAGGAGCAGGTCTTCCGCTTCAATTTGCATTCGAATCCGCCCACGCTTGATCCCGGCCAGTCGCAAGACAACGTGTCGTTCGCCGTGCTTAACGGGCTGTATGAAGGGCTGACCCGGAGCAATGAAAACGACGAGGTGGTCCCGGGTACCGCGGAGAAATGGGATGTTTCTTCGGACGGAACCAAGTATACCTTCCATTTGCGGAAGGACGCGAAATGGTCGAACGGAGATCCCGTGACTGCGGCTGACTTCGAGTTTTCGTGGAAGCGTGTGCTCGATCCGAAGACCGAGCCTGCGCCGCCGTACGCCTATCAGCTGTACTACATCAAAGGCGCGGAAGCATATAACACCGGAAAAAACGCCGATCCGAATTCGGTTGCCGTCAAAGCCGTCGACGCCAATACGCTTGAGGTCGAATTGGAGCACTCCACTCCGTATTTTTTAAGCCTCCTTTCATTCCAGACCTATTTCCCTGTTCATTCTTCGGCGAAAACCAATCCGAAGTGGGCCTCCGACGCAAGCACCATCATATCGAACGGCCCGTTCAAAATCAGCGAATGGAAGCAGCAAAGCTCGCTTGTGCTGGTGAAAAACGACCAGTACTACGCCAAGGACGACATCAAATTCACGAAAGTGCAGATGACCATGGTCGACGATTCCGGCTCGGAGCTGAACATGTACGAAACCGACCAGCTCGATTTTGCCGGCATGCCGACCGGACGCATTCCAAACGAACAGATTCCGGTCCTGAAGCAGACGAAGCAGAACGAACTCGAGATCAAGGGCATCGCCTCCACCTACTACTATTTGTTCAACAATAAACAGAAGCCATTTAATAACGTCAATATCCGCAAAGCACTGGCGATGGCGATCGACCGCCAGCAGATCGTCGACAAGGTGACGCTCGGCGGACAGCTGCCCGCATTCGGCATCGTTCCTCCGGGTATCGCCGGGGAACATGGCGAATTCCGTTCAGAGCACAAGGACGATTATTTCAAGGAGAACGTTGAGGAAGCGAAAGCGCTGCTGCAAAAGGGGCTTAGCGAGCTGGGGTTGTCCGCCATGCCTGAATTCACGCTCAGTTACAATACGGACGAAAGCCACAAAAAGGTAGCCGAAGCCGTCGCCGACATGTGGAACAAAAATCTCGGCATCAAGGCGAAAATCGAAAACCAGGAATGGGGCGTCTTCCTGAAGAACCGCACCGCGCTCAATTATCAGATGGCCCGGGCCGGATGGATTACCGACTACAACGACCCGATGTCCTTCATCGATCTGTACATGACAGGCAGCGGGAACAACGATATCGGATACAGCAATCCGGAGTACGACAAGCTCGTCCGCGAGGCGAAGGAGTCGCAGGATAACAAGGAGCGGATGGAACTGATGGTGAAGGCCGAGCGCATACTGATCGAGCAGGATCAGGCCATCCTTCCGCTTTACTACTATACCAACGTCGCCCTCAGAAAACCGAATCTCAAAAACGTGTATATCGACTATCAAGGAAATATCGTCTACAACCGGGGTTACTTCGAATAACGGGCGCTTATTGACCTGCCCGGCATGAAGTCCGTTCGGGATGCGCTTGGCTGCTGGCTGCCGGTGCGTCCCGCTTCTTCATATCCGCGGAGGAAGGAACGAACCTGACTAGAAGGAGGATGCAGCCATGATTCGGTACTCCTTGACCAAGCTGTTTTATCTTGTGCTTTCGCTGTGGGTACTCGCTTCCGTCACGTTTTTGCTCATGAAGTCCATCCCCGGCGATCCGTTCATGTCGGAAAAGGCGGTTCCGCCGGAAATCCGCGCCCGGCTCATGGCCCAATACGGACTCGATAAGCCGCTTTACGAGCAATATTTCGTCTATTTGTCCAACCTGGCAAAAGGCGACTTGGGCATTTCGATGAAAATGCAGGACCGGGAAGTCGGTCAAACCATACGCGATGCCTTCCCCTATTCCCTGAAGCTCGGCGTCGTCTCGATTATCGTGTCGGTGATCGTCGGCATCGGCCTGGGCATGGTGGCGGCGCTGCGGCACCGCAAGCTGCTTGATTCCGCCTCGATGGTCATCGCCGTCTTGGGCGTATCGGTTCCCAGCTTCGTGCTGGCTTCGTTTTTTCAATATATTTTCGGCGTACAGCTGAAATGGCTGCATGTCGTCGGCCTGAACGGGCCGCTCGATTACATTATGCCCACCCTGGCGCTCTCCGCCCTGCCGATCGCCTTTATCGCGCGTTTGACCCGTTCGAGCATGCTTGAAGTGCTAACGGCCGATTACATTAAAACCGCCAAGGCCAAAGGCTTGTCCAGCAGCGCCATCATCCGGAGGCATGTGCTGCGCAACGGCATTCTGCCCGTTGTCACCTACCTTGGACCGCTCACGGCCAACGTCGTGACAGGATCCTTCATCATCGAGCAAATTTTCGGGATCGGAGGGCTCGGCAAAATATTCGTCACGAGCATCAGCAACCGCGATTACTCGCTTATTATGGGCATTACCCTATTCTATGGACTCATTCTCATGTGCGCCCGTTTCATCACCGACATCGCGTACGGACTCATCGATCCCCGCATCACGCTCGTATCGGGAAAGGAGAAAGCCGTATGACCATGCCCCATTCCTCGACCGCCGAAGAACGCGCCTTGACGTTGGATGATTTCCGGAAGGCCGACGTCGGCGAACATGCGGCGGAAGCGATCGGACAACCAAGCCTCTCCGCATGGCGCGAAGCCTGGCTGCGCCTGCTCGGCAACCGGGTTGCCATGGCGGCCCTTGCCTTCCTGCTGCTGATCATCTTGATGGCGATCATCGGCCCGGTGCTGACACCCTACGATTACTACTCCAATAACTTGGATCAGACGAATCTGCCCCCTTCCACCGAACATTGGTTCGGAACCGACGATCTCGGCCGCGACATGTTCGCCCGAACGTGGATGGGCGCCCGCATTTCGCTCACCGTCGGCTTCTCCGCCGCGGCCATCAATCTCGTGATCGGCGTGGTCTACGGCGGCATCATGGGTTACGTCGGCGGACGCCTCGACGACGCGATGAACAAAATCTCCGAAATCATCTACTCCGTTCCTGATTTGCTGGTGGCGATCCTGCTCGTGGTGGTCTTCGAGCCGAGCCTGGGCACGATCATTTTGGCGCTGTGCGTGACCGGCTGGATCAATATGTCCTGGATCGTGCGCGGGCAGATGATGCAGCTCAAAAACCAGGAATACGCCCTCGCCTCCCGTTCCCTGGGTTCGCCTCACATGCGCATTTTGTTCCGGCACCTCCTGCCGAATGCGATGGGCCCGATTATCGTCACCTTGACCTTGGCCGTGCCGACGGCCATCTTCAGCGAAGCGGTGCTGAGCTTCCTTGGGCTGGGCGTGCAATCCCCGGCGGCGTCCTGGGGGACGATGATCAATGACGCGCTGAAGACCATGATCATTTATCCTTGGCGCCTTGCTTTCCCTGCGCTGTTCATCAGCTTGATGATGTTGTGCTTCAATCTGTTCGGAGACGGGCTTCGCGACGCGCTCGATCCGAAAATGAAAAAATAAGGACAAGGAGGGTTCTCCCATGCAACCGTTGCTCGAAGTCCAAGATCTCCGCGTCTCCTTTCCCGTCCGCGGCGGCGAGGTGCAAGCCGTGCGCGGCATCGGATTCCATGTCCAGCCCGGCGAAGCCGTCGCCATCGTCGGCGAATCCGGCTGCGGCAAAAGCGTGACCGCCCAAGCGATCATGCGGCTTTTGCCGCAGCAGCCCGCCCGAATCCGCGAAGGAACGATCCGGTTCCAGGGAAAAGATCTGCTCCGTTTGAAAGAGAGGGAGATGCAATCCATTCGGGGCAAGGATATCGGGATGATCTTCCAGGATCCGATGACATCGCTGAATCCGACGATGACGGTCGGCCGCCAGATTACCGAGGTGCTGCACAAACATCAACGTTTGACGGCAAGCGAAGCCAAACGGCGGGCGATCGATATGTTGGAGATGGTCGGGATTCCCCATCCCGCCTCGCGCTTCTCGCAATATCCGCACGAATTCTCCGGCGGGATGAGGCAGCGGGCGATGATTGCCATGGCACTGGCCTGCCGCCCGGCGCTGCTCATCGCGGACGAGCCGACAACGGCCCTGGACGTGACGATCCAGGCCCAGATTCTGCGGGTGCTAAAATCTCTGCAGCGTGAATTCGGGACATCGATCATCCTGATTACGCATGATTTGGGCATCGTGGCGGATCTGTGCGACCGCGTGATCGTCATGTATGCCGGCCAAATCGTCGAGACCGGCACCAAGCAGGAAATATTCAAGCAGCCGCAGCACCCGTATACCCGTGGATTATTGCGATCCCTGCCGCGCATCGACCGGAGCAAGGATGAGCCCCTCGTGCCGATCTACGGCACGCCGCCCGATCTTTCCAAGCCGCCGGCCGGCTGTCCGTTTTGGGCCCGCTGCGGGGATGCGATGCGCATCTGCCAGGAGCGGCTGCCGGGAACGACCGCCATCGGGGAAACGCACAGCGCTAGCTGCTGGCTGCTGCATCCGCTGGCACGGGAGGTGGCCAGATGAGCACAGAGCCATTGCTCCGGGTCCACCGGCTGAGCAAGCATTTTCACTTGGGACGGGGCCAGACCTTGAAGGCCGTCGATAACGTGAGCTTCAGCGTCCGCCAAGGAGAGACGCTTGGAATGGTAGGCGAATCGGGATGCGGAAAATCGACGGCGGGACGGACGATTCTCCGTTTGTACGAGCCGACGGAAGGGGAAACCTGGTACGGGGGAACGAACATTTATCGGCTCAAGCCGCGCCAGCTGAAGGCGCTCCGCCGGGAGATGCAGATGATCTTCCAGGATCCCTACGCATCGTTGAATCCGCGCATGACGATCATGGACATTATCGGGGAGGCGCTGGACATTCACCGTCTCGCCGACAGCCGTTCGGCGCGCAGGCATCGGATCGAGGAGCTGCTCCACATGGTTGGCTTAAACCCCGATCATGCCACCCGCTACCCTCACGAGTTCTCGGGCGGACAGCTCCAACGTATCGGGATCGCCCGCGCGCTCGCGGTCGATCCGAAGTTCATCATTTGCGACGAGCCGATATCGGCGCTGGACGTATCGATCCAGGCCCAGGTCGTCAATCTGCTGAAAGATTTGCAGAAACGGCTTGGACTGACGTACCTGTTCATCGCGCATGATCTGTCCATGGTCAAACATATCAGCGATCGCGTTGCCGTCATGTATTTGGGGCAAATCATGGAGCTGGCCGACAGCGAAACGCTGTATGCGGATCCGCTGCACCCGTACACGCGCGCGCTCATGTCCGCTATCCCCGTCCCGGATCCCGACGTGGAGGCGGGCAAGGAGCGGATCGTGCTCAGCGGCGAGCTTCCCAGTCCGCTCAAACCGCCAAGCGGCTGCCCCTTCCGGACGCGATGCCCTTACGCGGCTGCGGTCTGTGCGGAAAGCAAACCCGAGCTCCGGGAAGCGAAACCGGGGCGCATCGTCGCCTGCCACCTCGTTTAAGAAACCGCGATTCGTCAATTTCTTAGCGGATTGCATAAAAAAACAGACCCGTAAATTATGAACATAATTTACGGGTCTGTTTATAAGCGATGCGGTCGAGAGGACTCGAACCTCCACGGGGGGTTAGCCCACACGGACCTGAACCGTGCGCGTCTGCCAATTCCGCCACGACCGCATATGTATTCATCGCTTCGCGCTTTTGTTTTTCCAACTCTTTCGCGGCGACAAGATAGATCATACCATGATTTTAAAATATGGTCAACACTTTTTTTGATATTTTATGAGCATCCATTTTATGACATGGGAAATCGGAAGCAACTGCCAGCAAAAAAGCATTGATTAAAACGCAGCAGGCGGGATAAAATAGGAACATGAGTTCCCATAAAAGGCGGTGATCCTTACATGACTGCACCAGGCATAACCCGCGACGAACTGGCGCTGATCAAAAGTTATCTTCTGCTGCAATACATTCACAAAGTATTTGAGCGGGACCTTCGCATCATGGAAGAAAGCGGCGTGTTCAAAACGCCCGAGCTGTACATGGAGGTGGTAGCCGGAGGCGACCGCCAAGCCCTAACGCTGCTGTCCGGCGTCAAACGCGAATTCAAAAGCCGCCGAATCCGCGTATACCGCATCCTTCAAGACGAACGCGGCATCGGCGCGGAATATGTATGCAGGGGTTACACGGGCGAAATGAACATTTTATGGCCGGCTTTCCGCAGCGAAATGATGGCCCGCATGAAGGCTTATCTGGGACTCGTTCCGAATGTCGGCACCGGCTTTTCTCCGGGCACCCCTCTTTCCCCTCCTGTTTCGACGACGTAAAGGAATCCCTTGTCTTCCCGGATCGGCGGCACAGAAGTTCGGGCTGAAGCCGGAGCCTGCTTTGGAGCGCAGCGCTGGAATATGCATTCCCCAGCTGCAAAAAAAGCCGCTTTAACACCGGAGAAGCCCTGCCATGCAGGCAGGAGGATTCCCCCAGATTAAAACGGCATTGCTTACGGCTGTCATCCCAAAAGCTCAAGCTTCGGGGTTTTTGCGGGGCTCGTCCGCCGGCTGGAACCAATAATTCCGGTCAAGCTTGACGACCTTCCGGTTGCGGCGCCGGATCAGCACATGATTGTCGTCCCACGCCACCACGATGCCTTTTACATCGTTTTCTTCAAGACTGTCGCGAACCACCCTGACCATTTCTCCGGAAAGGCGGTAGTTGTTGAGCTGTTCGTCTGTAATCATCGCAAGCGGCCTCCTTTCCTTTGTTCGTATCACAAAAAAAGACCTAAATGGATTCATTTAGGTCATATCTTTTGCAGCGGCTTGCCGGCTGAATTCCACGTTCGTGCGAGAATTAGCGTTGCGCATGCTCTTTGCTGTCATTTTTCTCAAACCAAAAATCAAGCACTGTAGAAGACATCACCCGTTTTTCAACATACTCCACTTGATGAGGGGCGAACAAATCCTTCCAGGAAAAGTCAAGCTCATCACACATACGCACGATGGTCAGAAGTTCCGACCAGGCGACGTAACGTTTGTACCAGAAAAATTGAGGATGCTCCATCATGTAGGGATACAGATCATCAAACTCCGTATGTTTGCAATCCAATGCACGTTCGAAATGATCTTTGGCTGCAGCCAGTTTATCGACGAAAAACTGTTCGGTTACCGGTTCTTTCCCCATTTCGCTGCCTCCCCTCTCGAGTTCTTAAGTATATTATAAGCGAAAAGGACGCCACTTGAAAGAAATTGTTTATATTTGGACGATCAGTCGGCAAAGGTGATGGTTCCGTGATCGAGCGACTCGATCCTTACCAGCGACTCCAAACGGATTCCCTGCTCGCGGATCGTGCGCGCGCCGGCCTGGAAGCATTTTTCGACGACGACGCCGAGGCCGACCAGCTCCGCTCCCGAACGTTCGATAATTTTGACGAGCCCTCTGGCCGCATCGCCGTTGGCGATAATGTCGTCGATAAACAGCACCTTATCCTCTGGCCGGATGTACTTGCGCGACAGCATGATATCGGTGACGATCCCTTTCGTAAAGGACGGGACACGCTCGCATAACGCGTCGGGATCGGCCAAAAGCGTTTTTTTGCGGCGCGCGAACACGAGCGGCACCCCAAGCTCCAGCGCCGTCGCAAACGCGACGGAAATGCCCGAGGATTCCACCGTGATGACGCGCGTGACGCCTGCATCCGCAAACCGCGCGGCAAATTCCCGGCCCATCTCCATCGTCAGTTCGGGATCCACCTGATGATTCAAAATGCCGTCCAAATTCAGCACCTGCTCCGACATGACCGTGCTTTCTTCAATAATCCTTTGCTTTAATTTTTCCATTTCATAACCCCCAAAACGATTAAGAAAAACGTCGATCGACGTACTTTCAAAAAAATTCATACCCTTTAACGGAAGCGGCGAACCACCGCGTTTAACGTCTCCGCCGCCAAACGAACCCCGCGACCGCAAGCGTTGCAACGAGCAGCACGGTCACCAGCACTCCGACCTTGAGCGACGACCGCTGCATCATGATCGCGATTTCGTTCCAATGATACCCTACCGCATGTCCGATCAGCAAAAACGTCGTACAAAACAGCAGCGCGCCCAATGCCGCATAAGCGGCGTAACGTCCCAAGGGCAGTTTGGATATCCCGGCCATATAGGAAGACAGGTGACGCAATCCGGGAATGAAATACCCGATCACGATGCTGAAGGCACCGTACCGCTTAAACCAAGCTTCGGCGGATTTCAGGCGCCCCGGCGTGAGCCGGACCCATTTGCCGTACCGTTCCAATAGCGGCTTCCCTACTTTTCTTCCCAGCGCATAGCTGATCATCATCCCCGTCATGCTTCCCGTAAACGTGACGGCAAGCGCGGCGGCAAAATGAAAATGCCCCTGCGCGATCATGCCGCCGAAGGCCGCGATCAGCGTTTCGTCCGGAACCGGCACGCCCACGATTCCTAATGCCAGCAAAACAAATAATGCGATATAACCGTATTGTGTCAGGTAAACCATAATTTCCGTCAAACGTTATGCCTCTCTTTTCTCATGCTGTGGCAGCAGTTGGATATTTTTTCGAGGTCTAACCGATGGGGACACGCCTGAGTCATGTCCTACACAATCCCATCATAACCTGTACTAAGCGAAGTACACAATAGCGCCGCTTTAAAGCAGGGAGGAACCTAATGAAAACCGGGATACGCATCATCCAAATCGCATTTACATACATCGGAACGGTCGTCGGGGCCGGATTTGCCACCGGGCAGGAAATCATTCAGTTTTTTACCCGATTCGGCAAATGGGGCGCCCTGACCATCTTGCTTGCGACGATTCTGTTCATATGGCTCGGCACCAAAATGATGCTGTTGTCGCGCCGGATTTCCGCCCGCTCTTACGAGGATCTGAACAAACATCTTTTCGGCCCGAAGGCGGGGTCCGTCATCAGCATCATCATGCTGTTGATTTTGATCGGGGTTAACAGCGTCATGCTCGCCGGGGCGGGCTCCGTATTCATGGAGCATCTCGGCATGCATTATCAAACCGGACTGCTCATTACGATCATAGGGACGTTTTTTTTGCTGAAGCATGGCATGAATGCCATTATGCAGCTTAACAGCATCGTCGTTCCGCTAATGCTCTCCTTGTCGGTGGTCATGATTCTCAATACGGCCAAGCTCCCCACCGCCGACCGTTTTCTCAGCCTGCCCGCCGATTCGCATTGGTCCGTGGTTTGGCTATCGCCGATCATTTATACCGCTTTTAACCTCGTTTTGGCCCAAGCCGTCCTCGTTCCGCTCGGAAGCAAAACCGAAAGCGCGGCCGCCGTCAAATGGGGAGGCATAGCGGGCGGAATCGGCGTCGGGCTGATGCTGCTCTCGGCCCATATCGCCATCTCGGCGCATATGCCCGGCATCCGGCAATACGAAATCCCTATGGGCAGCATCGCCTCCCATCTGGGAACGGCCGTCCATTTGATCTACGTCATCCTGATCTTCCTGGAAATCTTCAGTACGTTCGTGGCGGATCTGTACGGGGTGACGCTTCAGCTGCAGCAGCATCTTTCCGTTTCCCCGAGGCTCATTACGGCATCCGTTTTGTTCATCTGTTTCCTGCTCAGCCAAATCGGGTTTAGTTCGCTTCTATCCGTGCTGTACCCGCTGTTCGGCTGCCTGGCGATCGTCTGGGTGGTCAAGCTGATGCTTAAATCCGGATGATTTCGGCCTGAGGCAGCCTTTCCCTTACATGATCCAGAATATAACGGTGGCAGGTCAGCATGATGATTTGCCGCTCCGCCGCCAGCTTGCCCGCCAGATCGAGGGCGGAGCACATCCGCTCCTCGTCGAAGTTGACGAACAGATCGTCGAGCAGCAAAGGCACGGCGGTTGTGCCGTTCATGCTCCCGGCGAGGGCGAAGCGCATTGCCAGGTACAGCTGTTCGGCCGTTCCCCGGCTTAGCAGCGTGCTGTCGATTAGTCCGGCGCTGCGATGTTCGGCCAGCAGCCTTTTGTCGCCCAATTTCATAACGACTCTGGCGTAGCTCCCCCGCGTCAGCTCGGCAAAATAAGACGAAGCGAGCTGCAGCAATTGCGGCTGCTTCTCCCGTTCGTAAATGCTGCGCGTGTTCGCGATCATTTCGGCGCACAAGGCACGAACCGCGTATTGCCCGGCGATCTCCTTAAGCGCCGCCTTCTGTTCCTCAAGCTGCTGCAGAGCCGTATCCCGGGCGCATAACCGCGCCAGATCGTCCCGTTCCTGCAGCAGTCTGCCCTGCAGCTGCCGCAGCTCGCTTAGCAGCAGCTCCGCCTGACCGAGCTCCCGTTCCGCTCCCTTCACCGCTTCGTCGAGGGAGGCGGCGTCATGCTCGTCCAGGACGCCGCGAAGCGCTTCTTCCCGTTCCCGGGGCCAGCCGCCGAACATGCCGACCGTAAGCTGGCGGATGTTGCGCTCCAGCTCTTTGCGCCGCTCCGATGCGGCCCCGAGCCGCAAAAACTGCTCTCCGTCCGCCGCTTTCGCTTCGGCAAGCAGGGAGGCCATGGACCGCTTGACCGCTTCGATTTCCCCGTTCACCCGGAAACGCTCCTCCTGCACAGGCTCCAATCTGGAGATCACGATTTCCCTTTGGCGCAGCAGCTTTTTCTCCTCATCCCACGCCCGCTCGGCCGCTTCAAGCCGGAAAAACATAGAGGGTCCGCTTTCTTCCTGATCGGGCAGAACCAGCCGGCATTCCTCTTCATAGGCCCGTATTTCCTGCTCAAGCCCCCGCATTTTTCTATCAAGCCAATCGAGACGCCGCACAAGCTCCATTCCCTGCTCGGCAAATCCGAACAGGTCCATCACCGTCTCGGGCGAGGAGGATGCCTGGAGTTCCCGCTCCGCCAGCCAGTGCTGCCACTCCTCTTCAAGCTCGGCGAAGATCCCCTGCTCCTTGTCCATTTTACGGCGGAGCGACGCCAGCTCATGCCGCAAAGCCTCGGTCCGCTGGCGCGCCGACAACGCTTCGGCTTTGCTTCTTTCCAGTTCGTCCTGCCACAGCAGCCAGGCGTCCACCAGTTTGCGCAGTTCGCGCAGGGCCGATTCCAGATCCTGCTCGGCAAAGAAGGCGGCCCGTCTTCCTTCCCCTTTGCCCTCCGCCCGGGCGGAAGCTGCCAGCGGGTCGGCAACTAGCGAGGAGATGAGCGAAGACAACCGGCTTTCCTCGTTTCCCGGATCATAAAATTTTGCATGCCTTCTGCTTGTCCTCTCCTCTTTCGCGGAGGACCGCCTGCTTCCCAGCCATAGCCCTACATCGGCTGCAGCCAACAAAGCCAAGGCCGCACCGGCTCCCGGAGGGGACTGCAGCAGCCACAGCGCGCCAGGGAGAAGCAGCGTCAAGAGGACGCTGCCCCATAACAGCTTCCGGTACAAAGCCCTTATGCGTTGATCGACGGCGGCCTCGCGTTCTTCCATTTCCTGAAGGGAAAACCGTTCAAGACGCGTTTCGCGCCAACGTTCCGCCGCCGATTGGATTTCGTTCCAAACGGGGAGCAATTCGGCTTTGGATTTCGGGATGAACATCGCGAAACGGGCGGTTCCGTCTTCTTTTTTCTCGCCATAAGCGGCTTCCGCCCGCCGAAGCTCATATTCGGCCGCTTCCAGCTGCCTGCCCTTTTGCTCCCGCTCCAACGCAAGCGACTCCATGCGGCGGTCATACCCGGCAAATCCGGCGGCGTACCGCCGGACAGCCTCCCGCTCCGCGGCGCTGCCCGAAAAAGCCCTCAGTTCGGCCATGCCCCACCGCGGGTCCATCTGCCGGAGCAATCGTTGCAGCTGCTCCCTTAAGGCCGCCTCCTCGCCGGAAAATTCCTGGAGTTCCTTGATCCTCATTTGGATCGGTTCCCGCCTTGCCGCCAGCCTATCAATCAGCGGCCCCTTGGCCAGCAAGCTTTCGGCAGGCTGAAGACGGCCCAACTGTTCGTTCATGGCGGCTTCCGCATGCTCCAGCTCTTTCTGCCGGATCTTCAGCCTGTCCAGCTCCTCTTGAAGCCGATGCCACCTCAAGACGCCTTCCTCGGGGTAACTTGCAGCTTCGGGAAGCCCGGCCAGCTCGAGCGCAGCCTCCTTCCACTTCAGCCACTGCGGCCGGATGTCCTGCGCCTTTCGAAGCAATACCAGCCGGTCGGATATCTCGGCCCGTTTTTGTTCCGTTTCCCCGATGCTCTTTCCGGTTTCCAGCAGCTTCGAATCCGCCGCCATATATTTGGAGAGATAAGCGCGGCTTTCCGAGATCTCCCGCTCAAGCCGCTCGATGGATTGCAGCACCTTTGCGCTTTCTTGGACCCGTCCCCGCGGCTTGTACAGCTTTTCCATCTCCTGAAACAGCCTCCGCTCGGCCTGGACGATCCCGGCGCCGCCGCCGAAACCGGCATGGAACAAGTAGCTGCCCATTTCCTCGGACTGCAGGGTCCGGATTTCCTGCAGCTCCGTCAAGGTCACGGCAAACAGCTGCTTGAACATGTCCCTCGACAATCCGCCCAGGAGCCCCTTTTCCAAATCGTCTTGCGTCATATGTACAGCCGTTCCTTGGGCGGTCGTTTTGACGATCGACAGCCGTTCTCCCCGTCCGGAGGCCGGTCCGCCTTCCCCGGACGCAAACCTGGAGACGGTCCATGCCGAGCCGTCTTCGTCCCTGGCGGTCAATACGCCGCCATGCGCTCCGCCTCCCGGCGGTTCGAATCGCTCCCCGGGGTAGGACCGGCTCGGTATGCCGTACAGTATGGCCCGCACAAAATGCAGGATCGTGCTTTTGCCGGCCTCGTTCGGGCCCGCCAAAACCGTGATCGGGGCGCTTAGCCGGATGTCGCGGTCCCGGATCCGGCCAAAACCTTGAATTTGCAAACGCTCAATGTGCATCCGATTCCTTATCCCCTTCCGTTTCCGGGCCAAGGTCCGCCAGCAGCATGACCGCCATCTCTTCGGCCCGCCGCAGCCACCCCATCCGCTCCTCTTCGCTGGTTTCGGCCAGCAGCCTGCGCAGCTCGCCATTCGCCGCCAATGGCTGCAGGGCGCCGCGGAACAACTCGGAACGGATCCGCTCGTCCTGGCCGGCCCGCTTTCCGTATCGCAGCAATTCGCCGAGAAAGCTGTCCTCCTGAAGCAGCGCCTCCCGGTCGATCCATGGGCCGGACCGGATCTCGAAGCTTTCGATCCATACGAGCCCGCAGAATCCGCCGGGCCCTTCCGCCGCTTGAACCGCTTGTCGGCGGAACGCATGCAGAAGCTCTTCCGCCATCCCTTCTTCCAGCCGATCATGAAGACGGCCTCGGCCGATCACCGTAAACCGGACGATGCTCATCTCCCCGGGACGTTCGCGGCGAATAGCCTCCAATCGAGCCTCCACCATCAAATGGAACGACTCTTCGCTTTCCAGGCCGTCGATGTCGAGCTCCTCCCGGAACCAACGCACCGTATCCAGCTCATGGAACCGCAGGCCGACGTGCCCTTCTTCATCCACCTGAACGGCATAACAGCCCTTCGCCCCGGTTTCCCGAATGCTGCGGCCCTGGATATTGCCCGGATAAACGATATGGGGGGTTTCCTGCAAGATTTGCCTTTTATGGATGTGCCCCAGCGCCCAATAATGGTAGCCTGCCGCATTCAGGTCGCTCCGGGTGCAGGGCGAATACGTTTCATGCGCGGGATCGCCGTCCACGTTGGCGTGGAGAAGCGCAATATGGAACAAGGATGAATCCTTGCTCCTTTCAAAATACCGGGACGTATTTTCGGTAACTTTGGCCGTCGGATAAGAAATGCCGCCGATGACCGCTGCCGGCCGTCGATCCTGCCTGCGGTATGCGACGACCCGTTCGAATTCGGGGCCAAACACGTGCACATGCTCCTTCGGGGAGGTGCCCATGCGCGGGCCGTCAAGCGGATCGTGATTGCCGTGGATGACGTACACGCCGATACCGTGCTCGCCGAGCCGGTCCAGCGCCTCCCGGAAACGGAGCTGGGCCTGCAGCGACGCGTCCTTCGCGTCGTATACGTCGCCGCTAATCACCATAAAATCGGCCCGCTCCCGGACGGCCAGCTCCGTCAGCCGCTCCAGGGAAGCAAAGGTGGATTCGCGCAAAAATGCGCGGATGTTGTCCGAAAGCCCGCTGATGCCTTTAAACTGGCTGTCGAGATGAAGGTCCGCGGCATGGATGAATTTAAAGGAAACCATTCCATCACTCTTTCACGGGTGAGTATTGTAAATATAATTTCTTCAGTTCATTGACCGCATGGGTCAGCGAATAATGGCTTTTGGCTTTGTCCCAGGCCGAACGCGCCAGTTCGTAACGATAAAGCGGGTCGGCGATGACCTTCTCCAGCGCCTCGCTGAGCGCGACGTAATCCTCGGGCGGAACGAGAAGGCCGTTGACGCCGTCCTCGATCTGTTCGGCAATCCCGCCGACGTTCGTGCCGACGAGCGCCAGGCAGCTGAGCGCCGCTTCGGCAAATACCGAACCGAAAGCTTCCGCCCGGGAAGGCAGAACGAAAATATCGAAAAACGGCATAAACTCTTCGGGGTGCAGCGTATAGCCGTAAAATATCGTTTCATTGTAAATGCCGAGCTGCTTGGCCAGCGTTTCAAGCTCCGTGCGGTACGGACCGTCGCCGATGATATGCAGGACGTAATCGAGCCCTTTCTTTTTCAGCTCCGCGCACGCTTTAAGCAGGACGTCAAGTCCTTTGGCCGGGACGAGCCGGCAGACGGTGATCAGCTGCGGAACGTCGTTTTCGTGGGGAACCGGCTTAAACCGTTTCTCGTCGAATCCGTTCGGCGTTACGGCGATGCGCTCCGGATGATCCACGTAGGCTCCCAGATAATCCGCAAACGAACGCGAAACGGTCAGCATCCGTTCGCTTTTCAGCTCCAGCTCGCGGTACAAGGACACCAGGAATCGGTGCTCGGGGCCGTCCGCCTTGATTTTCCCGTTCAAAATCAGTTCTCTTTCGTAGCTGGAATGGATAGTTTGGATAAGCGGCACGTCCGGAAACGCCTGTTTCATGGCGAGGCCCGCGATCGGATGGTGGGCGTGGATCAGATCGTACGGCTTTTGGATCCGAAGCTTCGTCCACCATAAATAATCCTTGTAGGTTTGAATGTATTTTTGAACGATAGGATGGTCGCCGTATTCCGTCCAGTCAAAGGTTTCGAACCGGACGTCTTCATGCCCCTTGTTCCGGATCCGCTTCGGAAGCCAGAACATTTCCATGTCCCATCTCGAGGATTGAAAACGCTCCTGCATGTACGGAATCATCGAGGATACGCCGCCCGGCTGCTCCGGCGGGAAAAAAAGTGCTTGCAGTAATCTCATGGGGAAACGCCCCTTTCTAGTATCTCTTTCTATCTGTTTTTGTGCTGTCCACTCGTTTCGGGATCTTTGAAATTATGATATATTGGAACATATGTTTCAGTAAAGGAAAACCATTTCGGGAGCCGATGGAGGATGACGCCTTTCATGTCCGGATCACCCTACGCCGTTTCGGCCGGCATTGCTGCGGCATGCTGTTTCTATATCATACTCATCATGACGATGATGTGCCTCATTATGTACAGCAAGCAGCGGAAAAAGGCCTATGTGTCGATGATCGTCGCCTTTCTATTTATTATGACATACGAAGGTCTGAACATCCATTTCGCCTTGTCGCCTGCAAGCAGCCGGAGCGGGAGCTATTCCCGGATCGCCGATTTGCAAATTTTTTCGTTCCTGCTGCTCAACCTGGCCGTGTTTCAGCTTTACCGCCGAATGAGCCGATCCTCGTATCTGATTTTTGCATCGCTTGCGCTGCTGTTTCTCGTGCCGCTGGTCTCTTACGTCATGCCGTTCGGAGGGACCGGATGGCAGAAAATCTACTTGGATGTCTACCAATTGGGCATCTTATATGCAGGCATTTCATTCATTCTGCCGCGGATCGGGCAGCGCGGAAAATATTTTGCCGGCATCGGCGTCTACTTCGTCTACGTGGCTGTCGGGATGCTGGCGCGTTACGCCGGCTGGCATGCCGCATGGATCGACGCCGCGACGGTCTGGCTTCCGCTTGCGTATTACACGATCGTGTTCCTGATTCTGTTCGAGCGGATTGTCGAGCTGATGCAGTCGATTTACCGTTCCTCCATCACCGACGGACTGACGAATCTGTATAACCGCCGCTTTTTCATGAAACAGCTGAACAAATATGTGGAGCAGGGCGTCAAGGTATCGATGATCTTTTGCGACATCGACAATTTCAAAAAGCTGAACGATACCGAGGGCCACCAACGTGCCGATCAGGTATTGAAGCAGGTGGCGGCGATCATCGACGAGGAAGTGTCCGAGGTCGGCCTCAGCGGCCGTTTCGGCGGGGAGGAGCTTGTCGCCCTGATCGTGGACAAACGGGCTAATCCCGCCCAAATCGCGGAGCGGATCCGCGCCCGGGTCGCCGAAGAAACGATCGTCACCTTAAGCATCGGCTACAGCTCGCTCCGCAAAAACGGTACCGCGGAGGAATTGGTCAAACAAGCCGACCAAGCGATGTACCGGTCCAAAACGACGGGCAAAAACAAAGTGTCGCCTTACCGCACGCCCTCCTCGAAAAAAGAACCGGCGGAGGAAACCGGCTCATGAGGCAACTCCCTAACCATAAAAAACTTTCAGGCCATCGCGCCATTACGAAACGAAAACTGCAAAAAGGAGCTTAAACGATGGGCAAAGAATCGCTGCCTTCCGCGTACATTGAACAAATGAAATCTATTCTGGGCGGGGATCTCCCCGCCTTTTTGCACTCCTACGATCTTCCGCGAACCCACGGATTGCGCTTCAATGAATCCAAGGCCACGGCCGCGCTTCAGGAAAACGTGATCCGAATGTTCGACCTGAAGCCCGTTCCCTGGTGTTCGACCGGTTATTATTACAACGAATCCGCGCGTCCGGGCAAACATCCCTACCACCAGGCCGGACTTTACTACATCCAGGAGCCTTCGGCCATGTCGGCGGTGGAGATGCTCGATCCGCAGCCGGGCGAAACGGTGCTGGATCTGGCGGCCGCTCCCGGAGGCAAAAGCACCCATATCGCTTCCAAAATGCGCGGCCGGGGGCTGCTGGTCTCCAACGAAATCCATCCGGAACGCGCCAAAATCCTTGCGGAAAACGTCGAGCGGATGGGCATCGCCAATAGCGTGGTCACCTGCGCCCCGCCGGACGAGCTGTCCCGCCGGTTTCCCGAGGCATTCGATCGGATCATGCTCGATGCGCCTTGCTCGGGCGAAGGCATGTTCCGCAAAGATCCGAACGCGCTGGCGGAATGGTCTCCGGCCATGGTGGATCTTTGCGCCGCGCGGCAGCGCGACATTTTGGACCATGCCTACCTGATGCTGAAACCCGGAGGCACGATGGCCTATTCGACCTGCACGTTTAACCTGAGCGAAAACGAGGAGATGATGGCGCATTTCACAAGCGCCTATCCGGATATGGAGCTGGTCTCCATGAAACGGCTGTGGCCGCATGAGGAAAACGGAGAAGGTCATTTCGTGGCCGTATTGCGCAAAAAGGATGACGGAGAGCGGACGGGAAAGCAAAAACGAACCCGCAAACCGCAAGACAAGGGCAAAAACAAAGCGGAGTTGGCGGCGTATCGCGACTTTGCCTCCTGGGCGGCGGAGGAGCTTCCCGGATTCGTCCCGCCGGCGGGAACGCCCGTCTTGTTCGGGGAAGCCTTGTATCTACTCCCCTCCACCGAACCGCTGCCGATCGACGGGCTGAAGGTTCCCCGGGCCGGGCTTCATTTGGCCCACTTGAAGAAAAACCGCGTCGAACCGGCCCATGCGCTTGCGTTGGCGATTGCCCCCGAACAGGCCAAGCAGCGGCTCCTTCTGGAAGCGGACGGGCCGGAGGCGGCGGCCTATCTGCGCGGCGAGACGCTGCCCGTTGCGGCCGATCTCCGCGGCTGGACGCTCGTTACGGTGGACGGCCTTCCGGTCGGCTGGGGCAAAGCCAGCGGAGGGCAGCTGAAAAATCATTATCCGAAAGGACTCCGCCAATTCTGATGCGAAGGGAACGCGTTCCCTTAACAAACGAAGGTACCTGAAGGCTTGCGGATAAGCCTTCAGGTACCTTCGTTTTTTTATATATCCGTTACTCCATCAAGACAAGCAGTATTTGAGCAAAGCCGCATGCACGCCGTCTTCGTTGTTCGAGGCGGTTACCTCGTTGGCCGCCGCTTTCACTTCCAGCGGGGAATTGTCCATGGCGATGCCCATGCCCGCAAAGGTCAGCATCGTGATATCGTTATAGTAGTTGCCGATCGCCAGCACCTCTTCGGGGCGCACCCCGCGGCGTTCCGCCAGCTGCTTGAGCGCGTTGCCCTTCGATGCGTCCGGATGCATCAGGTCCAGGAAATATTCGCCGCTTCGCAAAATGTTGAATTCCGGCGTCCATTTGCCGATTTCCTCATGGACCTTGTCCAGCACGTCGGCGTAATCGAATGCCGTCACCTTTACGACCGGCTCGCCCAGCTCTTGAATCGGCGGCAGGTTGGCCGGCAGCATCAGGAAATTCTCGTACATGCTGCGGACCTCGACGGCCATGCCGTCCACGTCATCCACATACATGCGAAACGCCGTATTGACGTCAAAATGAACCTTTTTATCGCGGAAATAATCCATATACGGCTGGATCGCTTTCGTATCCATGGCGAATTGGTGCACGACTTCCTTCGTGACGACGTCCACCGTCGCCGCCCCGTTATGGCTGATCACATAACCTTTAAGCCCGATCTCTTCCATGAACGGAATCGAGTTTTGCGGGCCTCTCCCGGTGCAGAGCACGATTTCCGCTCCGGTTCGCGATACCTCCTGAATGGTTTGTTTCGTTTGCTCGGTCAGTTCATGGTTGTCGTTCAGCAGCGTTCCGTCGACGTCGAGAGCGATCAGCTTGTATTTCATGTCTCCACCCATCCTTCTTCTCTATTTTAGGGATTTGGCTTGAAACCCCTTCGATTGATGCAAAAAAACCATTCCTTTGCTTTATACAGAAACGTCATCCAGCCATCTGCGCGCAAGCCGTTTTTTACTGCGCTTTAATCCTGCGGGCCTGTTAGCATCGCCAGTTCGTCTTCCGTTAATTCCCGGTATTCCCCGAGCTGCAGCGAAGGATCCAGATCCAACCGGCCCATGCGGATCCGTTTCAAATAGACCACCTTTTTGCCGACCGACTGGAACATCCGCTTGACCTGGTGGAATTTGCCTTCATGAATCGTCAGCTCGATCCGGGATATAACCTCTTCCCCTTGACGATCGTACCCTAGCACGACAAGCTCTCCGGGTTGCGTCACGTAGCCGTCGTCCAGCGTAACCCCTTCGGCGAACCGCTCGACGTCCGTCTCGCCAACCTCTCCGAGCACCAATGCCATGTAGGTTTTCGGCACATGCCGCCTCGGGGACAGCAGCTCATGCGCCAGCTTTCCGTCGTTGGTCAGCAGCAGCAGCCCTTCGGTGTCCTTGTCGAGCCGCCCCACCGGAAAAGGTTCGAACGCCAAATACTCGGGCGCCAGCAAATCCAGCACGGTCCGGTCCCGGTTGTCTTCGGTCGCCGATACGACGCCGGGCGGCTTATGCAGCATCACGTAGATGTGCTCCCTGTAATGGATCCGCTCCCCGTCCAGCAGGATCACGTCCGTTTCCGGATCGACATGCATCCCGCTGTCTTTGGCCCGGACGCCGTTCACCGTAATCAGGCCCTGTTTCACGTATTTTTTGATGTCGCTTCGGCTCCCATACCCCAAATGGGTCAGCGCCTTGTCCAATCGCAGCGTATTTCTCCCTTTTGCGCTCACGCCGAGGTCCACCTCCACCCTGCCGGGTATTCGTTTTTCAGCATTCCGTCCTGCCATTTGCCAAACCCCGCCGAATAGCCGTCGATGCATACAAGCACGTATCCTTTAGGCAGGACCCCGTCCGTGCAGCGGATCCGGTCCGCTTCGACGTTCAGCGTTTCGCCCTTTAAATACCGGACCGCCTCGCCCGTTTCCGACGACAAGGATAGCACGCGGCAAAACTCCTGCGGGCGCAGGGCGGTGGCCAGCGGATGGGCCGGCACGAAGCGGCCGTTTTTGGCATCGCCCATATACCACCCCGGACGAACCGCCTTCAGCCCGTCCAATGCTCCCGGGGGAAGCGGCGATTGATAGACATGCTGGCCGAACATGATCGTATACCCGCCCGGAACGAACCCAAGATGGTCGCGCACGAAATTTCCGTAGGCTTCCAGCTGGGCGGCCGGATCATCCCCGGCCTGCTTTTTTGCCGTTCCTTTGCCTTTTTTGGGCATTCCCTGGCTTCTGTCCTTCCGGTTTTTGCCTTTGCCGTCCAAAGGTGCCCCGCCCGAGGAACCGCGATCCGTCGCAGCCAGAAAACGGCCGGGCTCGTCCGTGCCCGTTCCGTCATGCTGCAGCACGGCCACGAAATGGCCTTCGCCTTCGATCAGATGCGGCCATAAACGGGAGGTCTGCTCCGCCTGCTCCCAGATGTCATCCGGGATTTGATCGGATTCCGCCATATGGCCGCGAAGCCAGTCGACGGCTCCCGAAGCGAACAGCCCGCCCGGAGGCGGCGCGACGTTAAAACATGGTTGCTCCAGCAGGAATTCGGCGATGATCGCCTCGTTTTCTTCGGGAGAAAACGTGCAGGTGGAATAAACGATCCGCCCGCCCGGCTTCAGCATGTTGGCCGCCGATTTCAAAATTTCCCTCTGCATGGCGGCGTATTTGTCCGGCGATTCTTCCGTCCACTGGCGAACCATGTCCTCGTCCTTGCGGAACATGCCTTCGCCCGAGCAGGGGGCATCCACGAGGATTTTATCGAAAAAGGCCGGGAAGCTGGCGGCGATCCGCTCCGGATGCTCCTGAAGCACGACGCCGTTTCTCACCCCGTAAAGCTCCAAATTTTTCGCCAGCGCCTTCGTCCGTTCCTGGTTCAGGTCGTTGCTGACCAGCAGTCCTTCCCCTTGCAGCTTGGCCGCAATTTGGGTCGACTTGCCTCCGGGAGCCGCGCAAAGGTCCAGCACCTTGTCGCCGGGACGCACATCCAAAAGCTCCACGGGCGCCATCGCGCTGGGCTCCTGGATATAATACAGCCCGGCATGATAATAGGGATGTTTGCCCGGCCGGTCGCCCGGCTCCGTATAAAAGCCCGTTTCGCACCAAGGAATCGGCTTCAGCTGCCAAGGGCTCGACGCCAGCATGTCGCCGACGGATATTTTTAACGTGTTGACCCGGATTCCGCTGTACGGATCATGGTCATATGAAGCGATGAAACGTTCGTATTGATCCTGCAACAGCGACTTCATGCGCTCCTGAAAAGCGGCAGGCAGCTGCAATGCCATGTTTCTCATCATCCTGTTCTGTCTTGTTAAAATCGGTTTCGCTTATGCACCATCAAAAACAACAACCCGCTGTTCCTAAGACAGCAGGTTGAACGTATGGATGATGTTCGCCTTGACGACAGGCTTTCCGGAAGCCGGTGCCTAGTCTTCTTGCGAGTCGTTCTTGCGGCATCCCGCCATCACCCGTTTGACTTCTTCGAGCAGCTGCTTCATCTCATCCATGTCGGGGCGGCCGTCTTGGCTGGACCAGATCCGGTTGAACCGTTCTTGGAATTCCATCGCCTCGTTGACGAGATGATAAAAATACAGCTGGTGAATCAAGGTCAGCACCTGGGACGTCACGTTGGAATCGTCCTCGAATTTTTTCTGCGCCTCCAATATTTCTTCGCGGATGCCCGACATTTCATTATCCAGAATAGCCGCCGCTTCCGCCGTTTTCTGCAGGCGTCTGCGCACGTCCTCCGGCAGCATTTCGCGGTACTTGTAACTTAAAGAATGCTCGATCGTCGCCCAAAAGTTCATCGCAAGCGTCCTGATTTGGATCTCGGCAAGCACCTTTTTCTGTCCAAGCGCCGTTTGCACGGGATATTCCACGATCATATGAAAACTGCGGTAGCCGCTTTCTTTGTAATTGGTAATGTAATCTTTTTCGTATAAGAGCTTCAGGTCCTTGCGGTTGCGGATATATTCGGCCACGCGCCGGATATCCTCCACGAACTGGCACATGATGCGAATCCCGGCGATATCCTCGATGCCGGTCTCCAGCTGGTCCATCGGGACGTTCAGCCGCTTCGCCTTCTCCAAGATGCTGGAAATCCGTTTGACGCGTCCCGTCACGAACTCGATCGGCGCATATTCTTCGCGTTTTTTGAGTTCGGCGCGCATCGTTTTGAATTTCACTTTCAGTTCCTCAACGGCTTGCTCATACGGTAGCAAAAATAATCCCCAATCCCTGCCGTCCATTCACATGCCTCCTGTCTGTCACCCTCAGCGATGGTCCGCTCCTACGGCTTCGGAAATATGCGAAAATCCGTCACGGCGCAGAAGCTCCCTGAGTCCGGCATGCAGCCGGCGGTTCACTTCGGGCCCTTCGTATATAAGAGCTGTATATATTTCGACCAGGCTGGCTCCGGCCCGGATCTTTTCGTACGCATCCTCCGCGCTGAAAATGCCTCCCGATCCGATAATCGGCAGCTTGCCGGCCGTCTGTCTGTAGACGCGCGAAACCACTTCCGTGGAACGCGCGCGGAGAGGTCTGCCGCTGATTCCCCCGGTTTCCTTTTTGTTCGGATGGGTCAACCCGTCCCGCCCGATCGTCGTGTTTGTGGCGATAATGCCGGAAATCCCGCTCGCGGAAAGGGCGTCCACCATCATCTCGAGCTCCTCGTTGGTGACGTCCGGAGCGATTTTGACGAGAATCGGTTTGGATTTGCCGTGCTTTTGCGCCTGCAGACGCATCTCTTCCATAATATGCGCCATCAGCGAGGAAAGCTCGCTGCCATACTGCAAATTCCGCAAATCAGGCGTGTTCGGCGAGCTGATGTTCACGACGAAAAAATCGCCGTACGGATACAGCGTCCGAAGACAAGCCTGATAATCCTTGTACGCTTCCTCGTTGGGAGTCACCTTGTTTTTGCCGATATTGACGGCGACCGGAACGGGCCTTGTTTTCAGCCGGGACAGTCTGCCCGCCATCGCTTCCGCCCCTTCGTTGTTGAACCCCATCCGGTTCAGCAGCGCCTCGTCCGGAGGCAGGCGGAACAAGCGGGGCCGATCGTTGCCGGGTTGCCCTTTCGGCGTGACCGTCCCCACCTCCATGAATCCGAATCCGATGGAAGAGAACCCTTCCACTGCTGCCGCGTTTTTATCCAGCCCCGCCGCCAATCCTACCGGTGTGGGAAAGTGAAGTCCGAACAAATCGACCGCCAGATCAGGCGTTTCGGTTACGCCGTACATGCTTCTCAAAAAACCGGAGCCTCCCGGGAAGGAACCGGCCGTATGTAATCCTCCGATCACCAAATGGTGCGCTTTTTCCGGGTCCATCTTAAAAAAAATCGGTTTTGCCACGTTTCGGTACAGCACCAGTTACTCTTCCTCTCCATCCGCAAGTTTTTTCTCTACTCTCCAGTTTATCCTTTTCCGGGGTAAAAGAAAAGTTTTTTGCCTTCTTTCTTCCGCCGCCTCTCCCCTTGTCCCGCTGGTTTTTTGGGGATAAACCCATTACAATTGAGGTGTCCACCGAAAATCGATAGAAAGAGGGTAGAACGGTATGGCAACCAAACGCAAGCCTCCGACACTTCGGCAAAAAAAAGAAGAAGTGAACAGAAAGGCGATATTTTGGTCCGGCCTTAGTTTATTGCTTCTCATTCTGCTGATCGTCGTGCTGATTGTTTGGAACACCTGATTTACAGCCAGTGGTACGTTTTACGGGGGTTTGTCTGATCCTGCTCCCGCTTCGTGCGGAACTTCTCCTGCGGAGCGAGCAGTTCGTCGGGCAGGCCCCCTTTGCTAATGATGACCGGCGTCCCCATCGGCACCAGGTCGAACAATTCCTCCGCATCGGCTCTGCTCATCCGTATGCAACCCTGGGATTCGTCCTTTCCGACGCTATCCGGCTCGTTTGTGCCGTGGATGGCGTAATTGGTGTCCGAAAGCTGCATCCCCCTGCTGCCGAATTCCCCGTCGTCGCGTCCATTCGGATTCATCACTTTGTCCGTGATCGCAAACCGGCCCTCAGGCGTCCGTTCGCCCCCGAGTCCGACCTTATAATTCCGCAGCATAACGTTTCCGCTCACAACGGCCAGGCGGTGATTCTGCTTGTCCACGAGAATGGTCAACGGGTCGTCGAAATAAGGCCCGCCTCCCCATGTATCGGCGAAAGGCCCTTTTCCCGCGGCCCCGCCGCCTTTTGCGGCGTCCGAAGAATCCTGCTTCTGTCCCGCCGCTTCCGCCCGCGCCCGCTGCACTAGAGGCAGGAACGCTTCCTTCATCCCTTCCGTCGTCCCGGAAATCCAGTTGTCCGGAAACGGGCGCACCAAATCCTCCAGCTTTTCGGGGTATTGGCCCGTTTGGCTTTGATAGGCCCGAATCGCGCTGTTCAACAGCGCCAGCTCCTCCTGCTTCTCCGTCCAGGCGGACGCGGCTTTGGCCAGCTTGTCCCCATCCTCCGGGCGGCAGCTGCACGTTTTCGGATCGTATGACTGGTAAGCGACCGCTCCCGAACCTTTGTTTTCCAGCGTATATCCGACCGGCAGCCGGCGCTTCCACGCCAGCCAGTTCCCCTGTTTTTTCATTTCCAGGACGGCCAGCCGGCTTCCAAGCAGCTTGGGGTGGGCTAACGGCCCCGGCGCGATCGGCGTCACGCCTTTTTCCAAACCGCCTTCCTTAACGGCCGTAAACATGACCGCCCCTTCCTCCGTCACCGGCTCCTGGCCGCCTCCTTGCGGGTCAGCCTGCGCCTGCTCCTTACCGGCAGCCGGATCGGGCCGATGAACGGCCGGCGCTTCTTGCGCCTTCCGATGCTGGCTTGGCGCATCCACCGAGGGGACCAAAGCGAGCAGCAAAACCATGACGGCCACCAGCAAGCGGCGCAGCCGAACGGAACGCCGTTCCCTTTCCTCGGCCTGCTGCAGCAGCCTTTGCTCGTATTCCTTCCATATATCGGATGGCATTTTGCTCGTTTCGAACGCTTCATAGATGCCGCCGGACCGGTTAAAACAGTAATTCGCCTTGCCCAGCTGCCCTTCTTTTTCGTACTCCTTGCCCAGCAAATACCATCCCATTTTGTTATCCGGGTGCATCTGGACGTATTTTTTCAAATAAAGTGAATTTCTCACGGGGTCCTCCATCCCTCACAACGTCTTTTCTATATATATCGGGTCGGGGCGTCAAAAAAAACACCCCCTTCCCGGACGGATCGGAAAGGGGGTGCCGCAGCAGCTTCCTCCTGCGCTTATTTCTCGACAGGGACGCGAAAAGGGCTGTCCGCTACCTTAATGGAATCGGTCGGACATCCGTCCGCCGCATCCTGCATATCGTCGAATAGGTCCTCCGGAATATCGGTCATGCCTTCATTGCCGTCTCCGCCGAAGACAACCTCGGCGAGACCTTCGTCATCGTAATCGAAAATGTCCGGCGCCGTAGCCCCGCATGCCCCGCAGGAAATGCATGTATCTTTGTCTACCCAGCAGTATTTCGCCATGATTTCTTGAGAGCCTCCTCTTTCAAACGTCAAACGCGAGCGTTTCAAGTTGGCCTGATGCGGCCGCCAGACCTATCTTAATCCACCTTGGGCAAAATGCCAATGATCAATGTCGCTTTCGCTGCCGGATATTTGATGAATATCGATGGGAATCAAGGAAGATCCAGCCCGTCTTTGCCTACGAAATCCATTTGAAGCGAAGTTCCCCGCACCTTATGGTTGCGCAGCAGCACCGACGGATCGTCCCCCAGCATGCCGGCCGTGACCACGGCGTTTTCGCCGAATTTGTTGCGGAGCATATCCATCGTTTGCGTCAGCATTTCTTTTTTCGGCTGTTTTTCATATTCGAAAAGGTCCAGCTGGATCGCGGCTTCGCTTTTCGGCGTCAAGTGCTGCAGCGTAATGCCGAGCAGCCGCACCGGCTTATCCCAGCTCCAGTGCTCCGCGTACAGGCGCCGGGCTTCATCGTAGATGTCGCCGGCGTTCTCCGTCGGCGTGTCCAGCATGCGGCTGCGGGTGATCGTTTTCATGTCCGGGGTCCGGATCGTGATTTGGACGCCCCCTGCGACAAGCCCCTGCCGCCTCAGCCGGCGCGCGACCTGGTCGCTGATGTTGAGCAGCACCCTATGGACGTCCTCACGTTCCTGAATGTCGGCCGGCAGCGTGGTCGTATGCCCGATCGACTTATTGGGCTCGCGTTCCTCCAGCACGGGCGAATGGTCAATGCCGTTTGCCGCCTGCTTCATCCACGCGCCCATCACGCCGAACGTGCGGATCAGCGCCTCTTCGTCAGTTTTGGCCAATTGCCCGATCGTATGGATCCCGATTTTGCGCAGCTTTTCGGCCGTTTTGCCGCCGATGCCGAACAATTCGCCGCAGGGCTTGTTCCAGAGCAGGCGCGGGACGTCGCGAATGCGCAGCACGGAAATGCCGCGCGGCTTTTTCATGTCGGATGCCATTTTGGCCAGCAGCTTGTTCGGAGCGATGCCCACCGAGCACGGCAGGCCGAGCTCCTCGTCGATCCGCCTTTGAATTTCCTCCGCGATCTGCTGCGGCGTGCCGAACTGCCTCGAACCGGTAATGTCGAGGTAACATTCGTCGATCGATGTCGCCTGCATCAGCGGCGTGTAGGAGTAGGCGATTTTCATGAACGCTTTCGAATATTTGCGGTATAAATGGAAGTCCGGTTTGATGAGGATCAGCTCCGGACATTGCTTCAGCGCGCGGTTGACGTGCATGCCGGTCGAAATGCCCCTCCGCCTTGCCGCATAGGAGCAGGTGACGATGATGCCTTTGCGCAGCTCGATGCTCCCGGCCACCGCCGTCGGTTTGCCGCGGTACTTGTCCGGCTCCTCCGCCTCATGGACCGAGCAGTAAAAAGCGTTCATATCCACATGCAAAATGACCCTTCCGTTCGTTGGATAATAAGCGTCTACGTCCCTATTCATGAGCCTTCTCACCTTCGAAAATTTCGTTACGTTCAGCATAACGTTCCCCCGGCAACAGGTCAAGAATGGGGAACACGCGAAAAACACGGAATTCTTTGTTACATTCCCGCGTAAAAATGCTATAATAATTTACTATATATGTGGATCGTTAGATTCCCGCTAAAACCAAAAACGAATTCATAAGACTTCCAAAGGAGGACGCTTTCATGTCAAAGTCCATATCCATCTTCGACACAACCCTGCGCGACGGCACTCAAGGAGAAGGGGTCAGCTTGTCGGCGGACGACAAACTCAAAATTGCCAAAAAGCTCGATGAACTTGGTGTTTCATATATTGAAGGCGGGATTCCGGGAAGCAACAGCAAGGACATCGAATTTTTCAAACGGGTGGGGCAGCTCGGCCTCAACGCCAAAATCACCGCCTTCGGCAGCACGCGGCGCAAGGACAGCATCGCCGATCAGGACGCGAACTTGAACCGGATCATCGAGTCCGGCGCCCAGGCGGCCACGCTTGTCGGGAAATCATGGGATTTCCATGTGCATACCGCGCTGCAAACGACGCTGGAAGAAAATCTGGCGATGATTTACGATTCGGTTGCTTATTTAAAGCGTAAAGGGCTGGAGGTCATTTTTGACGCGGAGCATTTTTTCGACGGCTACAAAAACAACCCCGAATACGCCGTCGCCGTGCTCAAAAAAGCGAAAGAGGCCGGCGCGGATTGGCTCGTCATGTGCGATACCAACGGCGGCACGCTGCCGCATGAAATCGGAAGCATCGTTGCCGCGTTCCATGCAAGCGTGCCGGATGCGAATCTCGGCATCCACACCCATAACGACTGCGAGCTGGCCGTCGCCAATACGCTTAGCGCCGTCCAGGCCGGCGCCCGCCAGGTGCAGGGCACGATCAACGGTTACGGCGAGCGCTGCGGCAACGCCAACCTGTGCTCGATCATCCCGAACCTGCAGCTCAAGCTCGGATATGAGTGCATCGGCGAGGAGCGCCTGAAGCAGCTGACGAACACCGCCCGTTACGTCAGCGAAATCGCCAACGTCAACATGCCGGTGAACCAGCCGTACGTCGGAAACGCTGCCTTCGCCCATAAAGGGGGCATCCACGTGTCCGCGATTCTCCGGGACTCCAGGACATACGAGCACATCGTTCCCGAATGGGTGGGCAACAAGCAGCGCGTCCTCGTATCCGACCTGGCAGGGCAAAGCAACATCGTTTCGAAGGCGCAGGATATGGGGCTCGACTTTGACCCGGCGAACGAACAGTCGCGCAAAGTAATCGACAAAATCAAGGATTTGGAGCACCAAGGTTATACCTTCGAAGCCGCCGACGCCTCCCTGGAGCTGCTGCTGCGCGAAGCCGGCGGGGAAATGAAGGAGCTTTTCGCCTTCGAATCCTTTAAAATGCTCGTCGAAAAAACGGCAGGACAGCCGGTCGTGTCCGAAGCCTTCGTGAAGCTGAACGTGGCCGGCAACAACGTATACACCGCCGCCGAAGGCAACGGTCCGGTCAACGCGCTGGACAACGCCTTGCGGAAAGCGCTCGTCCAATACTTCCCGGCGATCAAAGAGATGCATCTGTCCGACTATAAAGTCCGCGTGCTGGACGAAAAGGACGCCACGGCGGCCAAAGTCCGCGTGCTGATCGAATCGAGGGACATCAACAACTCGTGGAATACCGTCGGCGTATCGGGCAACGTCATCGAAGCGAGCTGGGAGGCGCTCGTCGACAGTATGCGGTATGCGCTTCTCGGGCAAGCCTTGAACGAACGGGATGCGCAGGAATCGCCTGCCTCGGAGCAGCGGGGACTTGTCAATCATTAAGACGGCAGCACGGCAAAAAAACCTCGGACGTCCGCATAGGGCACCGAGGTTTTTTGGTATGGCGGCCGGCAAGGCCTGTCTGCATGTCAGGAGTTGATGAGTTTTTTTACCTTTTTCTCCAGATCCTTTTGCGGCAAAATGCCGAGCACGACTTCCTGCACGACCCCGCGCTTGTCGATCAGCACGTTCGTTGGGAAAACAACCCCTTTATACTGCTTTTCGTAAATGTCGGCTTTGAGGTCGAACATGACCGGGAATTGCACCCCGTATTTATCGACGAACTTCTGCGCGTTTTTTTTGTTGTCGTATTTGGTCACGTTCACGCCGTAAACGGCCAGGCTGTCCTTGTATTTCTCGGCAATGGCGTTCAGCTCGGGCGCTTCCTGCTTGCACGGCTCGCACCAGGACGCCCAAAAATTCAGCAAAATCGCTTTATCCTGGGTTCCGCCCACATGATACTCCTTGCCGTCCAGTCCTTGGGCGGTGAATGCGGGAGCAAGCAGCCCGGCTTCGGGCCCCGTCTCGGTAGGCATCGTTTTTTGATGCTGGAACGCCGCCTGAATGCCGGGTCCCGCATTTTGGTAAAGCGCGATGCCGATTAAGACGATGACGCCAAGAAGAATATATAGATTACGCTTCATGGATGTCTTCGTTCCTTTTCGTATTGTAGTGGCTATTCTGTATTGTACCCTCTTTTCATCGGAACTTACAAATAGTTTGCAGAAAATGGCCAAAAAACGAAAAACGTCGGACTTCCGTCAAAAAAAATACCTCTGCTTCCATTGAGCAGAGGCCATCGAGAGGGGAGAACTACGGTTGGCAGATCCTCATACGGTCCGGCGGGAAATCCGGCTCAATGCCTCGTGCGGAAGGCAAATCGCCGAACACCTTGTTTCCGGACTGCCATATGAAACCTGCGGCGTGTTGCGGGGTAAAGCTGCAGCGGGCGGCATGCGAATCGACGCCTTTGCCCCGATTCGCAACGTAGCGCCTGACCCGCTGCACCGTTTCGTCCTGGACCCGGCGGAATGGACGCGGGAATGCTTGCGGGGCGGCGGCCTGATCGGCCTGTTCCACTCCCACCCTTCCTCGCCGCCCGTTCCTTCCGATGAAGATCTGCGGCAGCTGCCTTTATTCGCGGGCATGCTCAGCGCGTACCTCATCGGCAGTCCCGCAAAAACGGGCGGCGAAATCGAACTAAACGGTTATATGATCGAAAAAGGAAAAAACGGATTATATCATTTGATTCCTGCGGACGTCACGCATGGCTGAGACATGCGTACAGGTCGCCGAGCGTCTCCGCCTTGCGGTTTTCCGCAATGTCCCGCAGATAGGAAACCCACAGCTTGGCCGTCATCCTCGCGTCTTCCAGCGCATGATGCCTGCCTTCAACCGGAATGCCTTTTTCCGAAAGCAGCGCATCCAGCGAATAGCTCGGAAGGCCGGGGCCGAGCCAACGGGCGATCATCATCGTATCCAGGACCCGGTGGCCGAGATTCACCTTGGACGTCTTCCACAAGGCCGCGTTCAGGAACGCTTTGTCATGCCCGCTGGCATGGGCGACCAGCACCCGGTCCCCGACGAAATGCATAAAGTCGTGCAGGCCTTCGATCAACGGCGGAGCCTGGTCGATCATCGGCTGCGTTATACCCGTGAGCTCCGTAATTTGCGGAGGGACCGGCCGCTTGGCTTTCACCAGCGTATAAAACGGCTCCTCTTCCACGATATGCTGGCCGTCGGCCTTCAAAGCGCCGATGGACAAAATTTCATCGCCCTGTTGGACGTTGAACCCGGTCGTCTCCAAATCGAAAATGACCGTCTTCAGTTTATGCAAAGGAGTATGCAGCATTTCCGGGCGGCGTTGTTCCCTCATCAGCGAGCGGATAAAAGCCATCTGCTGGGCGGAGGCGCCCCCCATGACGGAAGCGATCGCGGACGGGACGCCGCCTTGGCGCAGCAAACTCCAAAACCCCCCGTTTCCGCGTTCCGGAGCCTTCATAGTCTCCCCTTCTCCGCAAAACGCAGCCTTCTTTGCAGCGCCCGGTGCGTGCGCCTGACCGTCGTCAGGCTTTCCCTCAGCTTATACAGAAGAGGTTTTTGCTTCAGCTCGGTCTGCGGCAAATAACCGCTGCTGGAGTACACGCCGTTCCGGAGCGTATATGTCGCCGATGCGCGGAGCGTCAATGCGGTCAAAAAAGCGCGCTGGCAATTTTCAAACAGAAGGTTTCCGCCGTCCAGCAGGGTCAGCTTTTCCAGCCGTTTCAACGTCGAGGTTTCATGGACCCCTTCCTGCAGCGCCATATAGCGGATGCTGTTGACGAGCGGTATATACACCCCGTATTTGACGTCGAATTCGCCGGCATGTTCGCCGAAACGTTCGGTCACCACCTGACCGAGAATGTTCAGCGTCGCTTTGTGCCTCACCGTATTCCGCAAAATGGCGGTCGCCGTTTCCGGCGATTCGTTCAAGCCATGGGCAAAACAACTTTTCCAGGCAGCCGCCAGCGACGGGTCGCCGGCGATCCAGCGCAGATCCGACGCGATCATCAGGTTGCGCACGTTCTCCCAGCTGAGATCCCGATGCCAGCCAGCCAGCCGATGTCTCCATTGCCCAAGCGTTTGGTTCCAGGCCGGCTCGGAGCACATAACCTTTCCCTTGCATTTCTCATATCCCGCATATTCCAGCAGATCGGACAGACGGCGCCCGAAAGCGGCGAAATACTTGTCCTTATGTCCACTGGCTTCGTCGCTGACGATCAGCCCGTTATCCTGGTCGCTCCAAGGCGTGGATTCCCGGCGGCCGGAGCTGCCGAACACGACCAAAGCATACGGAACCGGAGGCGGGCCGTAACCCGCTTCCTTCAGTTCCTTCTCGCACACCGCAGCCGCCCTGGCGGCCACCTCGTCATGCATGTCGTTCACAAGCGCCGTCCAGGCTGCAATCGGCATTTCCGCATATAAATATTCGATCCGGGACTGGCAAGCCCGCCTGCCTTCCCGAAGCTGCTCGCGCGTATCCGCATGCCTGATGAGCTCCAAATCCGGTTCATGTTTCGCGTTTTTCACCGGCTCCATACCCGATACCTCCCTGTCAAGCCGTCATGCTGCACTCGTCGACGAAACGCTGCGTCCTCGCCTGCTTTTTTCGGATTATAAGGAATCGCCGGTCCCTACCGCCGGTTTGGAGACGGAAGGCATCTCGGAAGCGGATTTTCCCGCCTCGGCGCCGGCGATGAGCTTCATTTGCTCCGGATACCCGTAGGCGCCGTGTTCGCTGATGTCCAGCCCCATCATTTCTTCTTCCTCCGTGACGCGGATTCCCATCGTCGCTTTCATGATGCCGACGATCACAAACGAGATGACGAACACGAATACAAAGGCGCCGAGCACGCCCAGCAGCTGTACGCCCAGCTGCCCGAATCCTCCTCCGTAGAACAGCCCCGGTTTGCCGACCCCGGTTTTTTCCACGAGTTCCGGCGTCGCAAACAATCCTGTGGAGATCGCCCCCCAAATGCCGGCAATGCCGTGAACGGAAAAAGCATAGATCGGATCGTCGATGCCCGCTCTTTCAAACCACTGCGCCGTAAAGAAGGTGACGATGCCGGCGACGGCGCCGATGACAACGGCAGCCCATGCGTCGACGAACGCGCAAGCGCCCGTAATCGCCACGAGCGCGGCCAACACGCCGTTCAGCATGCTAGGAATGTCCGCTTTCCCGAATGCCGCCCATGAGATGAACAGCGCCGCGATAGCGCCCGCCGCCACCGCCAGATTGGTCGTCAGCGCGACGTATCCGAAAAAGCCGTCCATCAGTGCCGAAAGCGTGCTGCCCGGATTGAAGCCAAACCAGCCGATCCACAGAATAAACACGCCCAGAACGGAAAGCACTTGATTATGACCCGGAATGCTGTTTGGTTTGCCATCCTTATTGTATTTGCCAAGACGCGGTTTAAGCAGGTAGGTAATGACCAGCGCCGCGGTCGCCCCCGTCAAATGTACGACGGCCGAACCCGCGAAATCCTGCATGCCGAGTTGGCCGAGCCAGCCGCCGCCCCACACCCAATGGGCCACCACGGGATAAATCACGATCATGAACAACGTGCCGAATACGATATATACGCTCAGCTTGGCGCGTTCCGCCATGCCGCCGCAGGCAATCGCCAGCGAAACGGCCGCAAACGACAGCTGGAACAAAAACTTCACCGATAAAGAGACCTCCGACGCCGAAAGCGCGTCAAAAGAGGAAGCCATCGAATCGCCGGTCATAAAAAACCCGGTCGTTCCGAAAAGGCTGTTGCCGTTTCCGAATCCGAGGCCAAACCCGAACGCCCAAAACACGACGATGGCGATTCCGAGGGTCAGCACCGTTTTCCCGGCAATATGGCCCGCGTTTTTCATCCGCACCGAACCGGCCTCCAGAAGGGCGAATCCCGCCTGCATAAAAAAGACGAGCATCGCGGCCATAAATACGAAAAACGTGTTCAGTCCCGTCTGAAGCACCATATTGCTTGCCCCGTCATCGGCAAATACCGTTGCCGGAAATGCCATCAGCGCAAGAAAAGCCAATCCACCGCCAAGCCACTTTTTTTTCATGTTCCCCACTCCTCTTTAATGTTAGGTTTTATAACATATTAAGAAATTATTAATCACATTATAAACAGATAAGCAGGAAATTGACAATACAATTCTCGAAAAAATAATATATGTAAAAATACATTACACGAATTGTTATATTATAAAACCGTAACGTTTGACTGTACGGTTCGTTATCATGTATCATATTTTTATCTACAGGTCATTAAAATGAGTTACATAGATTGAACGAACCGGAGCATCCTTTTTTAGAAAACCGACAAAAATGAGACGTTCATTCTATAGAGCTCGGGATACTGCAACCAATCAGCATCCGCAAACTTTTTTTCGGTGAGGTGGTTTAGATGGGGATATGAAACTTTACCGGATCGGTGAATTGGCTAAGGCCGGGGGCGTCAGCGAGCGTACGATCGACTATTATACCAAGCTGGGGTTGATCTCTCCCGAAAAGCGCACTCTTAAAAATTATCGTTTGTACAGCCATGAAACCTTGCTCCGTCTCAAACGTATTAATGAATTGAAACAAGAGAAATATACTCTGGAAGAGATTCGCCAGACGCTTGCCAAATGGGATGCCGCCCCTGAGATCCATCACGTATCCGACAGGCTTTCCCACCTGGAGCTGCAAATGCAGCAGCTGGAACGCGAGGTCAAGGAGCTCAGCCCCCTTCTCGAGAAGATGAAGCCCGGGCAAGCGCGGCGCCTGCTGCTGAATTTGCTGCCGCAGGGCGCGGCATGCATCGAGGCGATCAGGCTTTTCCTCGAACAAGGACCTACCCTTTAGCGAGGCTCTATTTTACAGGTATCGACACAAGCAGGAGGTTGTAAGATGGGAATGTATATTCTTATTATTATTGCGTTCGGTTTTTCCTTGTGGGCGCAGTTCCGGGTCCAGGGAACGTTCAGAAAATGGTCGGACGTACCGGCGGCCAGCGGCATGACCGGCTACGATGCAGCCCGGCATATGCTTGACAGCAACGGTTTGCATGATGTTCCGATCGAACCGGTGCGCGGCGCGTTATCCGACCACTACGATCCGATTCACCGCGTGGTCCGCTTATCCGAACCGGTCTACTACGAAAATTCGATTTCGGCGGTTTCGGTCGCCTGTCACGAGGTCGGACACGCCATTCAGCACAAACAGCATTATCCGATGCTCGTGCTGAGACACCGGATATTCCCGATCGTCAACTTTGCGTCGGGGATCGCTCCTTTGCTCATTATCGCCGGTTTCCTGTTCCAGTGGATGGGGCTTCTCGGGATCGGGATTATCTTCTTCTCCGTTGCCGTCGCCTTCCAGCTCATTACGCTGCCGGTCGAATTTAATGCCAGCAACCGCGCCCGCGACATTATGGTGGCCGAAGGATATATCACAAACGAAGAAGAAAGAGGCGTCGCCAAGGTGCTGAACGCCGCGGCCCTGACCTATGTGGCTGCCGCGCTGATCTCCGTGCTGGAGCTTCTGCGCTACATCTTTATTTTCGTGAACAATAACCGCGATTAACGTTATGACGCCAAAAACCCCCTGGACGGTTGCCAACCGGCCAGGGGGTTTTATGATTGTTCAGGTTATGTTTTCGGTTTATCGCAAGTTCCGGCTTGCTGCTGCAGTCCGAAGTAGCTGAGCAAAAAGGAGCGGAAGGCCTGAGCCACCCGCGGCAGCTTGTCGTCCGATCGGTGGATCAGCCCGATGGTGCGCGTCACCTTCGGCTCCGAAATCCGTACACGGGCAGGCTGGAGCGGATTCGTTTGGAATAATGCCATCTCCGGCAAAATGCTTACCCCCATGCCCGCGGCTACCAACCCCCGGATCGTGTCGGTTTCCTCGCCCTCAAACGCGATCTTCGGTGTGAATCCCGCCTCCAAGCAGGCATGCCATACGATCGGCCGCAGCGAATACCCTTTGCTGAACAGGACGAATTTATCGTCCTTGAGTTGGCTGAGCTTGATGGTCTCTTCCTTGGCCAGCGGATGGTTCGGAGGCAAAATCGCAAACAGCTCCTCCGTCAGCATAATCTCCCCTTCCACTTGGTCATGCTTCTCCGGAAACGGGGAAATGAAGGCAAGATCCACTTCCGCCGAAATGACGTCGCGGATCAAGGATGGGAACATGCCCTGCTTGAACCTGAATTTCACGTTCGGATACCGCCGCTTGAATTCGGCCACGACAGACGGAATAAGATGGATCCCCAAACTGTGCGGAAAACCGATCCGGATTTCGCCTTGCTCCGGGTCCAAAAATTCATGAACCTCGGCAACCGCCCGGTCGAGATCTTTGAGGATGCTGTCCACCCGTTTGCAAAACAGCTGTCCTACCGGCGTCAGCTGCAGGTTTCTTCCCTTTTGCATAAACAATTGAACGCCCAGCTCTTCCTCCAGCTGATGAATCTGACGGCTGACCGCAGACTGGGCCACGTGAAGCTCCTCCGAAGCCTGGGTGACATGCTCTTTCTGCGCTACCTTCAAAAAATACTGCAACTGTCTTAATTCCACCTGTTACTCGCTCCATTCTGCTTTTTACGCGGGTCCTCTTGCTATGACCTTCCATACCGTTTCTTCAAAATCCTTGCCATTAAGCCGTAAACGAAAAATCCGCCGACCAATCCGCCCAAATGCGCCATCCAGTTGATTTTCACTTGTTCCCCCGAAGCAAACGAGAAAATAATCCCGATGGCAAGCAGGGCATAAATCGTCTTGCGCGAGGATTCGTCCATCAGGTTCCGCTGCAGCAGGGCGATGTAGAGGTAGGCTCCGTACACCCCGTAAACGGCCCCTGAGGCGCCTAACGTAAGGAGCGTTTCCCCCAGACGGTTATAATGCGCCACGGACAAAATATTGCCGATCACGCCGCTGAGCAGGTATAATAGCGCATATCGCCAAGCCCCAAGCAGCCGCTCAAGCGGCGGGCAGAAGACGAGGATGGCAAAATCGTTAAACAAAAGATGCGAAAAACCTCCGTGAAGAAAAAGCGACGTTACGTATCGCCACCATTCGTTCATTCCTTCCACGTTGGTCAGCGCCCCGAATCGGATGATCGTGTTTTGATCGGAGGCCCCTCCGTTAAAGACCAGAATCAGGTACATCACAATATTCGCCACAAACAATATCGTCGTAATCGGATAATATTTCAAGTAGCTTTTCCAGTTTTCATAACGAACAAATAACATGCCGCACTTCCTTTTCTATCGCTATATCGGGACCGTCCCGGACATCGGGAACCATGTTGGCATTCGCGGCGTCGCCCGCCGGCATCCGGCTCATTGGACAATCCCTTTTTAAAAAGATTATAATGAATTGGCACGAATCACCAAAATTCCATATCCGAAAGGAGAATCAACCATGGCACAAGAACGCACAGGTGCTGCAACATTTAAAGGCAATCCGATTACGCTGATCGGTCCCGAACTGAAGGCGGGCGATCAGGCTCCGGACTTTACCGTCAGCAAAAATCTGCTTGAACAGGCTACCCTGAAAGATTTCGCGGGAAAAATCAAGCTGATCAGCGTCGTACCTTCCCTGGATACCGGCGTATGCGACGCCCAAACCCGCCGTTTCAACGAGGAGGCCTCCGCCCTTGGCGATAACGTGGTCGTACTCACCATCAGCGCCGATCTTCCGTTTGCCCAAGAGCGCTGGTGCGGCGCAGCCGGCGTAGACCGCGTCATCACGCTTTCGGATCACAAGGACATGTCTTTCGGCCAAGCCTACGGCGTCCACATCAAGGAATTCCGTCTGGACATGCGTTCCATTTTCGTTGTCGACCAAAACGACAAAATCACGTACGTGGAATATCTGAAAGAGATGGCCGAACATCCGAATTACGAACAAGCGGTCGCAGCCGTCAAAGAGCTTCTGTAAGAAGCCCTCGCCTTAAGTATATGCTTGCCAGGGCATAAGAAAAAGCCTATCGTCGTTTTTCGTTGAAGACAGACCGCTTTTTCATGTCCTCTGTTCATTCGAATCGGGAAGCGCGTCAACGACGCGTATTCCCTACCTGAAAAAAAGCGGGAGAAAGCTTGTGTCTTTCTCTCGCTTTTTCATGCCTATCGTTAAGAGACTTTGTATTTGCCCAGTTTCTTGTCGAGTGCCGAAAATAAATTGAGAATAATGCGGTAGTTGGCCCCCAAATCCCCCAGGGAACCTCTGGAAGCGGAATACATGTCAACCGCGCTGCGCACCGGACCTACCGATAGCACGGATACCGTGATGTCCACCGTTCGTCCGAAAGACGTTCTTTTCTCCAGCGTAATTTCGCCGACGGAAGGAACTTCATGCAAGACTTTATACCCCGGGATCTTTTTTAATGTCGAGGATATTTCCTCCCATGCCTTGTCTTTCGATAAATTGTAGTAGCGCGTCTTCATCTTCGGATCCTTCGCCCGGTCGCTTGTACCTTCCTGACTGCGAAAGATTCCCACTAGAACCCTTTTCAGCGACAAGACCTTTCCCCCTTTGTAGTAAGCATCATCAATACTTTACAGTGTATCATTGTTGGGACCAGAACAAAAGAGAAAGTAAGGGAAAATTCGGCGAAAAGGCAAATTAGCGCGGCTTTCCATAAAGCGTTTGCACGTTTTTGCCGTCGCTTCCGAACAGACTCCGCCGGGATGTTTTTCGTAAACCAAAAAGACACCCCGGTTTGCGGAAAAATCCGCAAGCACGGAGTGCCCTGCCATGTTCTAAAATAAAAACCCGCCTATGCCGTCCGGTTAAATTGTCTTCTGAACCTGCTTTGGCAGGTGGGTGATCGCGGACGCGTTTTTGAAGTCCCCTTGTCATATAGACAGGGCGTTCCAGCCGCGCATCGTAAAAATCTCCCTAGACATCATCATTGGTTCAAAACAACGATTAACCGTGGCGAACATCGCAGGATGTAGTCTTATTATAGACCTTTTTGCTCAAAAAGTAAATCTCGGGAGAAAAATTCCGAAACGAACCGAAGCGGGATCAGTCCTTTCTTGTCGTTTCCCCGCTCCGCCGATCGCCGTCGCCGGGTTCGCCGCCGGCCGCGCCGGATGTAGCTTCAAGATCAATGCCTGCCTCCGCGGCTTCTTGCTCCTCGAGTTCCTTTTGTTTGATCCGCTCGGCCTGTTCCTGCATTTTGGTGAACGTCGCGTAGAAATTAAAAAATGCCCAGTAAGCAATTAAGCTTCCGCCGAAAAAGAAGATGAGCGCCGGATATTTGGAGCCAATGAACAGTACGACCGCGCTTCCGAGCACCGTCGCGATGACCCGGAACGGGCGGATGATCGTGATCAGCACCGCATTTTTCATGATCTGCCGAATGTTCATATGATAATGGACGATCATGGAAAAGAAATTGAACAAGGACACGAACAAGACGATCAGCAGAATCAGCATCACGATGCCGATGATTTGCATGTTCTTGAACTGCGTCATGTAAACGGTGTAGTCCACCATCATGATCACCAGAAGCAGAACGTAAAAAATGCCTCCGATCATGCTTTGTTTGTAATTTTCCTTGTACGATCTGAAAAACAAGCTGAAAATTTTGACGTCGGGATCGCCCATCACCCATTTGCGCACGACCGCAAACAACGCCGCCGTGGCCGGAAACAATGTAAACGGTGCCACAATACCCATGGCCCAGTTCATTTGAAGCGATTCGTTTACGCCGGTCACCATCAGCCTGGTCACCAGAAAAAAGAAAAACGGAGACGAACAAACCAGCCATAGAATGTTGCTGTAAGCAAAGCGGGTGATCCATTCCGTTAATCTGTAAATACCGCCCATTGCGCCTTTAAATTCCAAGAAAAAGCCTCCTCCTCCACTATCTATGCTCGTACTAATGATATTTTACCGCATTTTAGCCTTACATTGCCAGAGCCTAATTTTTTCGCAAAATGGGTGATGGTCTATACCTCAAGGTGCTCACCCACATAAGATACACAGTAACCCAAAGGAATCAAACACTTAAGGAGGTAATTCTCAATGTCTCATGTTGGTGGATATGGTTATGGTCCTGGTCTTGGTTTGTGGGGTTCCACAGGTGCGATTCTGGTTCTCTTCATTCTGCTGGTCATCATCACGCGCGCATTCATTTTCTAATCCGAGCGAACCATCCTTGGCAGCAACCAAAAAAAAGAGACGAAGGGCAGCAATGCCCCTCGTCTCTTTAAGTTTGAGCGGGTAACGTCCCCGCCTTTCGCTTAGCTGTTGTAGGATTCGTCGCGTTTGGACGGGCGTCTGCCTTCGCCGCTGCTGCTGGTGCGCGGCTTGCGGTCTCCGTCGCGGTAGGAATCGCTGCGGCCGCCGCTGCGGTTCGAGCCGCCGCGGTTATCGCGGTCGCGGTTATATCCGCCTCTGCCGCCGCTGTTGCTGCGGAAACCGCCGTAATTGCCCGAAGGTCTGCGGCCGTTGCGAAGATCAGGTTTGCCGCTGTTGTAACGGCGTTTCACGCGGATCGGTTCTTCCGGAGTCAGCTGGATATCGGAATCGCGTTTTTCGCCGGTCAGCATTTTCATCGCCGCGGACAGAAGCTGCACGGAATCGTACTGCTCAAGCAGCTGGATCGCCAAACCTTTGTATTCGTTCAGTTCGCCTTTTTCGATCGTCTCGAGCAGACGCTCCGCAATGATGCGCTGTTTGCCTTCGATTGCTTCGGCCAACGTTGGCAGCGGTTTGCGGGCGATGCGATGGCGCGTGATCCGTTCGATCAGGTGCAGATGGTCGATTTCGCGAGGCGTCACGAACGACCAAGCCGTTCCTTCCTTGCCTGCCCGGCCCGTACGGCCAATGCGGTGCACATAGCTTTCCGGATCCTGCGGAAGGTCGAAGTTGACAACGTGGGTAACGCCGGACACGTCCAGACCGCGGGCGGCAACGTCCGTCGCAACCAGCACGTCGATGCTTCCGTCGCGGAATTTGCGCATCACGGTATCGCGTTGGTTTTGGGACAAGTCCCCATGCAGGCCGTCAGCGGAATATCCGCGTTTTTGCAAAGCTTCCGACAGCTCGTCGACGCGGCGTTTGGTGCGTCCGAATACGATCGCAAGCTCCGGAGATTCCATGTCGATCAAACGGCAAAGCGCTTCGAACTTCTGGCGTTCAGGCACTTCGATGTAAGCTTGATCGATCAGCGGCGCGCTGACTTGTTTCGGTACGACCGACACGTGTTCAGGATTTTTCAAAAATTGCTGGGCAAGTCTTTGGATGTTAGGCGGCATTGTTGCGGAGAAAAGCATCGTTTGGCGATTTTCCGGAACCAGCTTCAGGATCGATTGGATATCTTCCATAAAGCCCATGTCCAGCATTTCATCGGCTTCGTCCAGAATGACGGTTTCGACGTCGTCGAGACGGATGGTTTTACGGTTAATATGATCCAGCAAACGGCCTGGAGTACCGATAATGATTTGCGGTTTTTTCTTCAAGGCGCGAATTTGGCGTCCGATGTCTTGGCCGCCGTAAATCGGCAGGGAGCCAATGCCTTTGAAGCGGGTAAGCTTCCCGATTTCCTCCGCCACCTGGATGGCCAGCTCGCGGGTCGGGGTCATGACGAGCGCCACGATTTTGTCCGTTTCCTTCGAGATTTTGTTGATCAGGGGGATGCCGAATGCGGCCGTTTTGCCCGTACCGGTCTGTGCCTGACCGATCAAGTCGCGTCCCGTCATCGCGATCGGGATCGCCTGTGCCTGAATAGGTGTCGCTTCCTCGAATCCAAGCTCGGTAATGGCCCGTAGAACCTTCGGCTCAAGGCCTAAATCTGCAAAATTTTTCAAAATATTCATACTCCTTCTATATAGTGGACATTCCACAATCTTGTCTGTATTCTTAAGTAGCGGTAAACATATATAGGTTAGCCATTCTTCATGATTTTTTGCATGGCTTATATTCTCTATAGCGTTTATTCAGGGCAAAAACGCCTACAGGGACTTTGCATGACATCGATCCAGGCCGCTCCGGAGCGCAATATGTAGACGAAGCACCCGCTTCCCGATCCATCAATTGCCAAACGAAACGCCGCTCATTCGCAAAATCTCTTTTAAGTAAACGGTAATTTTCTCCTGAAACAATGTCAGAATAAAACTATTGTACAAGCCTACTCAAGAATATCCAATCCATTATATCACAAACTAAATCGCAAACACCAGCGGCTTGAAACTAAGATTGAAAATTTTTATGAAAATGTATCGTTTAGAAAATCGAGGTGAGACTGTGAAGCTCCGTAATATTTGGAAATATATCGGCGTGATCGTCGGCGCGGCGTTTATCGCCTGCGGATTCAATCTGTTCCTGGTCCCCCACAAGCTGTTAAGCGGCGGGGTATCCGGCCTGTCGATGCTGGTCAATTATTTTACGCCGATGAATCTCAGCGTGTTGTATTTTGTATTTAACGTGCCGATTTTGGCCGCGGGCTGGTTCCAGCTCGGGAAACGGTTTATCGTGCTCAGCATATTGTCGGTCGTGGCCACGACCGCATTTATCGCCATCGTTCCGGTCAACCTGCTCGCGACGGATACGCTGATCGCTTCGGTGTTCGGAGGGGTCCTGGTCGGCGTCGGCGCAGGCATCTCCTTCCGGGCGGGCGGCTCCTCCGGCGGTTTTGACATTATCGGCTCCATCGTGACGCGCTACCGAGACTTCCCTGTCGGCAACGTGTTGGTGGCGATGAACGGCCTGGTCATTCTTGCCGCGGGATATTTGCAGAACGACTGGAATCTTGCCCTGGCCTCGATGATCTCCATTTTCGTCACCGGCAAGATGGTCGATTTCATCCACGTCAGCCATTTCAAAGTCACCGTCTATATCATTACCAACGAAACGGAGGCCCTTTTGGAAAAACTGCTCGAACGCCCGCGCGGCGTGACCAAAATCAAAACCGAAGGGGCTTTTTCCCACGAATCCAAGGACATGCTGATGACGGTAACCACCCGATACGAGCTCCAAGAGCTGAAGCGGATCATCAAGCAGACCGACCCGAAAGCTTTCGTCAACATCGTCGAGACCGTCGGGGTCATGGGTTCGTTCCGCAGAAGTTGAATTTGGCACCCTTTGTGTAAAAAGGATGAGTTTTGTGGTATATTAATGGTGCGCGGTACCTGCATGAGTTCCATGAGATTAGGATCGACAAAGGTTTTCCAGGCACTTACACGCTTTTCCGGTTCCTTGGCTTTAAAGATTTAGGGCTCTGAAGAATCCGAGAGGAAAGGGTGATTTTTGTGGAAATGGAAACGGTCAAATTGTCCCAAATCGTCATGAAGTGGTTCCCCGACATGATGCCATTTTTGAAGCAAAAAGAACTGAATTCACTCATCGTGCTGCGGGACGGACTGGGTATCCTGGAACAGGAAGATGCCATGGAAATTATCCAGTACAGCATCTGCGAACATCAAAGCTCTGCGCCTCTTCAATGAATGAAGATGTGGTTAGTTCACCGAAAGATCCGTGCCGCCTCGTAGTCAGTCCCTGAACCATACTGAGACAGGCGGCATTTTAATCCGTTCATGTGATAAATGCCATGATGCCAAAAAGAACCGGCGGCTCAAGAAATCTTGGGCTTCCGGTTCTTTGCGTTCATCCGTTTGTTCCTGCAGCGAAAAACGTTCCCGCAAAATAGGCTCTTTTAACCGACGACGGATCCTTTCGCTTGGGTTCTGGGGAACAACACTTCCCGTTCGTAGCGCTTGACCTCCGCCAGCCATTCCTCCCTTACCGGCGTGCCCGATTTCCAGCAGTAGTAATCCCAGACCGCCCCGAACGGATAGGACTTGAATTCTTCCACAAGCGCCAGCCTGGACGTAAAATCCCCTTCCAGCTCGATCTCTTTCAGCCGGTCCACCGGCTCGAGCATCGCCCGTAGCAGCGCTTTCAGCGTGTTTCTGGTGCCGATAACCCATGCAGCCACATGGTTGATGCTGCCGTCGAAGAAGTCGAGGCCGATATGGGTTTTGTCCAGCAGTTCGCCGCGGACCAGCTCGCGGGCAATGTCGAGCAGCTCGTCGTCCATCGTCACGACATGGTCGCTGTCCCACCGCACCGGACGGCTGACGTGAAGCAGCAGCTGCTTGCCGAACAGCAGCCAGGACGAAAGCTTATTGGAGATCGTTTCCGTCGGATGGAAATGCCCCGAATCAAAGCAGATGGTTTTTCCGCGGCTCAGGGCGTACCCCATATAAAATTCATGGGAGCCTACCACGTAGCTTTCGGAGCCGAGGCCGAACAGCTTGCTCTCGACGGCATCGATATTATAGCTTTCGTCGATCGGTTCGCGGAATACCTCGTCGAGCGATTCCATCAGCCGGACGCGCGGCGACAAACGGTCGATCGGGGTGTCCTTGTACCCGTCCGGAATCCAAAGGTTCGTCACGCAGGGCTGCCCCAGCTCCCGGCCGAAATATTCGGCGATTTTCCGCGAGGCTTTGCAGTGATCGATCCAAAACCTGCGGATCCCCGCGTCCGGATGGCTGAGCGTAAAGCCGTCGTTCGCTTTTTCATGCGAAAAGCACGTCGGATTAAAATCCAAGCCGTAGCCTTTGGCCTTGGCCCATGCGACCCAATTTTCAAAATGCCTCGGCGCCAGCGCGTCCAAATCAACCCGCTCGTCCGTATCCGCGTAGATGGCATGCAAATTGACCTTATGCCTGCCCGGTATGAGCTCGAACGCCTTGTCAAGATCGGCCCGAAGCTGGTCCGGCGTGCCGGCGCGCCCCGGATAACTCCCGGTGACGGCAATGCCGCCGCCAAGCTCCCGGCCCTTGTTCAAAAATCCCCTGACGTCGTCCCCCTGCCAGCAGTGAAGCGATATCTTGATGCGGGAAAGCCGTTCGAGGACGCTGCCCACGTCGATGCCGTGCTTCCCGTAAAGCTTCTTGGCTTCATCAAAGCTGTTTTGAATCGTCGACTCCATCTTTTTTTCCCTCCGGATTCTTCAAATGAAATGGTGGCGTCCCACCCGGTTCGTTTCAGCCAAGCGACCGGTATTTCGCCCGAAGTTCGGCCAAAAGACCGCTGTCCATCGGCCGGGGGGCATACGCGCGGACCGGAAAGGAGCGGCGGATCAGATCCCTTGCCTCCCGAATGTCCCGGACGGTTCCGTCCGCGATCATCTGGACCGCAAGGTTGCCCAGCACCGTCGCTTCGGTCGGCCCGGCATCAATCGCCATGCCAAGCACGTCGGCGCTCAGCTGGCATAAAAATCCGTTGTTCGCGCCGCCGCCGACGACGTGAAGCTGCTTCAGCCGCTCCCCGGTCACCTCCTGCAGCTCGCGGACATAGACGTCGTAGGACAGCGCCATGCTGTCGAAAATGCACCGGGCCAGTTCCCCGGCGGACGCCGGCACCGGCTGGCCGGACTCCCTGCAGAAGCCGCGGATCGCTTCCGTCATGTTCGGCGGATTCATGAACCGGCTGTCGTTGCATGGAATAAGCGAGCGGAAAGGTTCGGCCGCCGCAGCCATTTCCGCGAGTTCAGCAAAGGAATATGCGTCATCGGCTTCCTTGCGCACCTGCTGGATGAGCCACATGCCCATCATGTTTTTCAAAAACCGGTACGTGCCGAAGGCCCCCCATTCGTTGGTGTAATTGCGCTCCATGGCAAGCCGGCTCGTCAAGGGATGCTTCCGCTCCACGCCGATCAGGGACCAGGTGCCGCTGCTGAGATACCCCCATGACGTTCCTTGGGCCGGAACCCCAAGCACTGCCGAAGCCGTATCGTGCGTTGCCGCCGCGATGACCTCGCAGCGGGGGAGACCGTGCTCCCGGACAAGCTCGCCTGGGACGGCGCCCAGACGGACGCCCGGCCGGACAAGATCGGGAAATTGGCTTCTATGCAGCCCAAGCAGCGCCAACAGATCGGAATCGTAATTCTGCGTTTGCCAATTGAGCATTTGGGTCGTCGAGGCGTTGGTCGCTTCGCTTGCCAAAACCCCGCACAGCCGGTAGTGCAGGTAATCGGGAACGAGAAGGATATGCTTCGCCGCCTTCAGCTCCTCCCGGTCATGCACGAACAACTGGTAAAGCGTGTTAAAGGGTAATTGCTGGATGCCCGTTTTTTCATAGACTTCCTGAAACGAAATATGCCGGTGCAGACGTTCCGGGGCGCCGTTCGTCCGGGGATCGCGATACGCGTAAACCTCCCCGATCCTCTCCCCCTTCCGGTCCAACAGCACGTAGTCCACCGCCCAGGTATCGATGCCGAGCGTGCATTCGTCGACGCCGAGCGTTTTTGCCTTTTGCAGTCCCGAAAGAATCTGCCCAAACAAATACTCGATATCCCAGCAAAACTTCCCGTCTTTTTCATGGAATCCGTTGCCGAACCGGTGGATCTCCTGCAGGCGGAGCGCTCCTTCCCGAAGCGTCCCCCAGATGACCCTGCCGCTGGAAGCGCCGATATCGACGGCCAAATAATGGTTCATATGCATGACTCCCGAAATGGATTTTTCATACCCAAAATCATATGCGAAGCCCTTCGCGCTTTGAACGGATTGTGCAAGACGGCATCGCAAGTTTATTGGCGCACTTTCGTATAGCTGTTCAACCAATGGCGGAAAATATATTGTATACTTTTTTGAAATTAAGTATATTGAATACTTGGCGGTTGTGCAATCATTTTTTGGATGAATCGGAAGATTTTATCGTTGCCAAGGCCTTCAAACCGATGATTAGCGTATACTTTGCTTTGAAATTTGAATATCGTCCATCTACGACAGGTTTTGTCATCGTTAACGTATATCCTAAAAGCGTCAAATGAATTTTTTGAAAGGGGAGACAGAACGTGAATTCATTAGAAGGAAAAGTAGCATTGGTCGCGGGAGCGACCCGTGGAGCCGGCAGGGGCATCGCCGTCGAGTTAGGGGCGGCTGGAGCTGTCGTTTATGTCACCGGACGAACGACGAGGGAGCAGGCTTCCGAGTATGGCCGTCCCGAAACCATCGAAGAAACGGCGGAGCTCGTCAACCGCGCGGGAGGCAAAGGCATTCCCGTACGGACGGACCATCTAGACCCGGAACAGGTTCGGTCTTTGATGAACCGCATCGAGGCGGAGCAAGGACAGCTGGACGTGCTCGTCAACGACATTTGGGGCGGGGAACATCTGATCGAGTGGAACATACCCGTATGGGAACAATCGCTGGAAAAGGGATTCCGAATGCTGCGGCTGGCAATCGACACCCACCTCATCACGAACCATTTCGCGCTCCCCCTGCTGATCCGGAGCGGCAAGGGACTGGTCGTCGAAATGACGGACGGGACGGCCGCGTACAACGACCGGAATTACCGGTTGTCCATGTTTTACGATTTGGCCAAAACCTCGGTCCTTCGAATGGCCAAATCGCTGGCCCACGAGCTGCGGCCCCATGGATGCACAGCCGTCGCGGTAACGCCCGGCTGGATGCGTTCCGAAATCATGCTCGACCACTACGGGGTGCGGGAGGAGAACTGGCGGGACGCGCTTGAGAAGGAACCTCATTTCATCATCTCGGAGACGCCGCGCTTCGTCGGGCGTGCGGTTGCCGCCCTGGCCGGAGACCCGGAAGCAGGCCGCTGGAACGGCTGCTCGGTCTCCAGCGGAGAGCTGGCCAAAGTATACGGTTTTTGCGATGTGGACGGGTCGCGGCCCGATGCCTGGAGATATATCGAAGAGGTTCAGGATAAAGGCAAACCGGCCGATGCCGCCGGGTACCGCTAAGCGTCGGCATCCCGGGCCAAAGGCGCCGTCGAATCCCGCACGATGACCGTCGGGATGATCTCCTCGCGGAGCGGGCCGCTCTCTTCGTCCTTAACCCCGAACAAAAGGATTTCGGCGGCCCGCTCCCCAAGCTTGCGGGTGTTTTGGTTGACGGTCGACAAGGCGGGATTCGTAAATTCGCTGATGGCAAGATCATCGTAACCCATGATGCTGACATCCTCCGGGATGCGGATCCCCATCTCCTTGGCGGCGGTCATCGCCCCGATGGCTTTCAGGTCGCTGGCGCCAAACACGGCCGTCGGAGGATGCTCAAGCGACATCAGCGCCTTGAATCCCCGGTATCCCGTATCCGCGAAGTCCTCCCCCGGCAATACGGCGATCAGATCCTGATTGAAGGGAATCTGATGCTGGGACAAGGCCAGGCGGTAACCCTGCAGGCGCAAGGAGAATTCCTGGTTGATATCCATCATGGATTCTCCCGGCAGGATCATCCCGATCTCCCGGTGCCCCAGCGAAATCAGGTGATGCGTCGCCAGATACCCTCCCGTCAAATTGTCGACGATGACGTAAGGAATGCCCAGATGCGGATAAAAGAAATGAACGGTCACCATCCGCCGCTTTTCTTCCTGCCATCCGGTCAGATGCCGGATATCGAACGCATGGTTGCTGGTGAGCAACACGATTCCCGCGTTCAGGTCGTCCGGCAGCTTATACGTTTCGTCCAACCCCCACAGAAAAAAACGGATGCCGTTGTCTTCGCATACCTCCCGGATCCCTTGAAACATTTCCGTGAAAAACGGATGGTTAAACGAAGCCACGGCCTCGTTTTTGTAGACTAAATATATGGTGCGCATCGCCCCCCGCTGCGGGGCTGCCACCTCTTCCTTCACAAAACTTCCTTTGCCGCGAATCCGGTAGATGTAGCCTTCCTGCACCAGATCGGCCAAAGCCCGCCGCGACGTGATTTCGCTGGTGTTGAATTGTTTGGCCAGCTCGACTTGCGTCGGCAGCGGATCATGCGCCTGCAATTCGCCGTTTTCGATCCGGCGTTTAATGTCATTGATAATATATTGGTACATCGGCGTCTTGTCCGATTTTTCCATGCCCGTCACCGTAATCACTCCCTACAGAATGAATTAAGTATACTTTAGGATATATGCTTTCGCAAGATCAGCTGCCCTAAACCTTATTGCGATCATTTCCAGCATTGCGTAAATCTTGGCAATCCCTCTTGCCTATATGTATTTCGTTTCCCCGCAGGCAAAGATACTCCATATAACGGCAAACCGCTTGAGGCTCCCCTGCAAAACCGCGCAACTTTCGACGGTAATCATCGTCAAATTGTTACAAACCTGTTGTTTTTAAGCTTAGGCGTTCTAATATAATCGTAATGTGAACGCTAACAAGGGAGAGAATTGTTATGAATATTATCTTTGCACTGCTGTTGTTGTTAGGCGGCAGCGCAGGCCATCATCCGCAGAGCGGCAGCGACCAAGCCGCCAATATGTTGAAGTCCGCCATTCATTCGGCCGTCGAGGCTTCCCGGCAAAACGAGGTCGCCGCAAGCGCGAACGGTTCGGCCGCCAAAACCGATCCCCAAACGGACGCCCCCAAAGTCAAAGGAGTGTACGTCACAGCCTACAGCGCCGGAGGGGCGCGCATGAGCCAGCTTCTCGACCTCGTGGACCAAACGGACCTGAACGCCATGGTCATCGACATTAAAGACGATGCCGGATACATAACGTACAAAACGGACAACCCGGTGCTGATCAAAAACGGGCACCCGCAGCCGTTTATCCGCGACATCCGCGGGCTCATGGAACGCCTGAAAGAACACAACGTATATCCGATCGCGAGGGTCGTCGTGTTCAAAGATACGGTTCTTGCCAAAAAACGTCCTGATCTTTCCTTTGTCAAAAGCGACGGAACCGTATGGAAAAACGGCAAAGGCGACAGCTTCGTCAACCCGTTCAGCAAGGAAGTGTGGGATTACAACGTGGAAATCGCCAAGGAAGCGGCCAAGCTGGGCTTTAAAGAAATCCAGTTCGATTACGTCCGCTTCCCCGAGGGCTTCGAGAAACGGGCCGACTCCCTGAAATACGCCAAAAACGGCAAAACCCGCGTGGAAACGGTCGCCGATTTCGTGCAGTATGCCCGCAATCAGCTCTCCCCGATGGGCGTCCGCGTTTCGGTCGACATTTTCGGTTACGCGGCATCGGTGCCCGCGGCGGAAGGAATCGGCCAGGATTTCAACAAAATCTCCGCTAACGTCGACGTGATCAGCCCGATGGTGTACCCAAGCCATTACACGCAGGGCTGGTTCGGAGCCAAGGACCCCGACAAGGAGCCGTACCGCACGATCAAAGGCTCGATGGTCGACACCTTCAAAAAACTCGAGCCGCTCAAGGACCGGCAGCCGATCGTTCGCCCGTGGATTCAGGATTTTACCGCCAGTTGGCTGGGAAGCGGCCACTACGTCAAATACGGCAAAACGCAGGTTGAAGAGCAGATTCGGGCGTTGAAGGATATGCATATCGACGAATATTTGCTGTGGAATGCCACCAACCGCTATACGCAAGGCGTGGTTTACAAATAATGCGCTCTACCCGCGCAAATTCGTTTCACAGCCGAAACCCGGTCCCTCCAAGGCCGGGTTTCGGTCTTTTAAGATTTCCCCCGACAGGGCAAATCCCTGCTTCAAGGCTTGTCATCTCCGGCGGTTTCTTCATTTCCTGCACTGCTTTCCGGTTATTTAACAGTCATCCCTGTTCAAACGGAGGCTTATGTTTTACAATAGATTCCTGCCGTTCAATAGCGCGAAATTTATATATACTGTGAGGCTTAACATGAAAACAACGGTAACGCTCAGTCAGAAATCGAAACAATTTCTCGTCATCTTGCTGCCGATCCTGATCACGCAAATCGCTCTTTCCGCCATTACGTTTTTTGATACGAACATGTCGGGTCATGCCGGTTCCACCGATTTGGCCGGCGTCGCCATCGGCTCCAGCCTGTGGGTCCCGCTGCAAACGGGCTTGAGCGGCATTTTGATGGGCATGACTCCGATCGTCTCCCATCTGATCGGCGGGGGTCAGGCACAAAAGGTCGCCTATCACGTCATACAGGGACTATGGCTGGCCCTGCTGCTAGCGGTCGCGATTTTAGCCATCGGCAGCATGCTGCTTCCCGTCATATTGGACGGGATGAATCTCGATGCCCCGGTCCGCAGCGTCGCATTCCGCTTTTTGAGCTTTTTGTCGATCGGCATCATTCCGATGTTCGGTTATACGGTGCTCCGCAGCTATATCGACGCTCTCGGCCATACGAAAATTTCCATGACGATTACGCTCATCTCCCTGCCGATCAACATTTTTCTGAACTATCTGCTCATCTTCGGCAATTGGGGATTTCCCCGCCTTGGGGGCGCCGGTGCCGGGATCGCCTCGGCGATTACGTATTGGTGCGTGTTTGCGGTCGCGGTCACGTTCGTGATCCGGCTGAAACCGTTCGCCGCTTACGGCATTTTCCGCAAGTTCCACGGCGTATCTTTAAAAGTATGGAAGGAACTGCTCAAAATCGGCGTGCCGATCGGCTTTTCGATTTTTTTCGAAACCGCCGTTTTTGCCGCGGTAACACTTCTGATGAGCCGCTTTAACACGATAACGATTGCGGCGCACCAGGCGGCGATGAACTTCGCGAGCACGCTGTACATGATCCCGCTGAGCATCAGCATGGCGTTAACCATCCTCGTCGGTTTCGAAAAGGGCGCCGGGCGGCTGAAGGATGCGCGGCAGTACAGCATCCTCGGCATCGGTTCGGCGGTGGTCCTGTCGCTTGCGACCGCCGTGGTGCTGCTCGTCGCCGGCAAATACGTCGCCGGCTTGTATTCGGAGGAAAGCAACGTCATTGCGCTGACGCAGCATTTTCTGATCTATGCGATTTTCTTCCAGATATCCGATGCGATCGCAACGCCGGTCCAGGGCGCGCTCCGCGGGTACAAGGACGTCAATCCCGCCTTTATCATTACCTTTATTTCGTATTGGGTGGTCGGGCTTCCCGTCGGGTACCTCCTCGCCTCCTTTACGTCGCTGGGCGCTTTCGGCTTTTGGATCGGGCTCATTGCCGGGCTCGCCGCAGGCGCAATCCTGCTGCTCTGGCGCCTTGTAAGGGTGCAGCGCGGGAGCCGGGAGAACAAAGCCATCGCCGCATGACTCGGCCTGAAACGTTCGTCCGGATTCAAACGCCCCCCTCCATCCATGGGCAGCGATCAAACAAACCAAAAAGCCGTCCCGGGTCGATTGACCTGCGGGACGGCTTTTTGGTTTTGCCGCCAACCCCCGTCATTATTGCGAAAGACGGGATGCCAGCTCGTAAAGCTCCATGTTGAATTCTTTTTTGGTGTTGACGACTTTGTCGATATCCGTCAGAACAAGTTCGCCTTTGATGATGCCGCAGGCTTTGCCGGATTCGCCTTCGATCAGCTTGCGTACGGCAAAATCGCCAAGGCGGCTGGCCAGGTTCCGGTCGGCTGGCGTCGGCGTTCCCCCGCGCTGGATATGGCCAAGGCACGTCACGCGCGGTTCGAGCGTCGGGCAGCGGTCGGTGAGCGCCTTCGCCACGTCTTCGCCGCTTCCGACCCCTTCCGCCACGATCACGATGCTGTGGCGTTTGCCAAGCGCAAAGCTTTGCTCCATCCGTGCGGTAATTTCGTCCATGTCATGCGGAACTTCCGGCACGAGAATCGTTTCCGCGCCCGAAGCCAGGCCCGCATAAAGGGCGATGTCCCCGCAATGTCTGCCCATGACCTCGACGATCGAGGAACGCTCGTGGGAAGACATCGTGTCGCGGAGTTTGTTCACGGCGTCCACGACGATGCTTACCGCGGTGTCAAAGCCGATCGTATAATCCGTGAAAGAAATGTCGTTGTCGATCGTGCCGGGCAGGGCCATCGTTTTGATGCCCAGCTTGCTCAGCTTGTTGGCTCCGTGGTAAGAACCGTCCCCGCCGATGACGACCAGGCCGTCGATGCCGCGTTTTCTTAGGATTTCGGCACCCTTTTGCTGCCCTTCGGGCGTCATGAATTCTTTGCAGCGCGCAGATTGCAGGATGGTTCCGCCGCGGTGGATGATGTCGCCTACGCTGCGCAGATCCATCGAAAAAATGTCGTCGTTCAGCAATCCCTGGTAGCCGCGTTGAATGCCGTACACTTCAAGCCCAAAATAAAGCCCGCTGCGGACAACCGCACGAACGGCCGCGTTCATCCCTTGGGAGTCCCCGCCACTGGTTAGAACTGCAATCTTTTTCACTGTCATGAAAAATTCCTCCTCGTAATCACTCATACAAATGTTTGCGGATCCAGCGGCTGTTGACGAAGAAAAAGAGCCGGGTCAGCGGGCTTCCCTTCATCAAGCGCTTGGACACGGAGCGAACTTCCTGCTGCTCGCTGACTTTCGGATCGGACAAATAGATGGCCAACAATCCCTCGATAATCATCCGGTGAAACGGCGGAACGGGAATGGCCTGAACATCCTTTCGCGCCCATCCGACGATCAAGGCGATCCGGTCCAGCATGGTTTCGGGAGATTCATAATAATTGCAAAAGTTCAAGTCTCCGCCAAGCCGATCCTCTTCCTGATCAATCAGGTAATCCAGCATAATGTGCAGACAGCAAACATGTGGAAAGTATGACGCATGAATGGAGGCCGCAGCCGCTTCGCTCAAGTGCCGGTCACTTGCGGCAAGAAAAAGCATGAATACGCCCAGCGTCGACCCCGTAGCCGCGGCGAATTCGTTCCACTGAAGATGGGGGGTTCGTTCACGGTGCTGCTCCCACCACTCCAGCAATGCCTGCTCCCTTAGTTCGGGCCGGATATGTTTGTAGACCTGTAGGTCGGTATACAAGCCGGCCAGATCCTGGACATAGGGCATGGCGGACGCGTAGCCGGGGAGCTGGCGGATGCAGTCCTGGCATGTCGTGACCAGGCTGCGCAAATAACCGCCGTCGTTTTGCTCCAGGCGCAGCGCGTAATAATTCACCGGCTCTGCCTCCGGATCGGTAGCATCCAGCATGGACCGGTGGAGAAGCCTAAAATCCTCGGGATCCATGGAGGTGCTGCGGTCGCATAGATTATCCAGATAGTCGCTGATCGTCTGGTAGGCGACGATAAGCTTCGTTAGAATCAGCCTGTCCGGCAGCGGGACCGCGGCATAAATGCCTCCGCCCTCGCAATGAAATTGTTTGGTCTCGATGCTGGCAAGCGCTTGTTTCCGCAGTTCCGGGTCAGGTATTTTTTTCGCCAGACTCCGCCATCCGTTCAGCTCTTTCCGCACTTCAGGCAGAATATGCTTATACACTCGTCCCATCAAGCTTATAGGGTTCCGGGGAACTTGATATTGACTTTGCCTATTTTCATTCAAGACGGTGCCTCCACATTGTTGTCTACTTGTGTCAATCCTAATGTTTCTTATTATAATATGGACCTTAAAATAGTACAAATAAACTAGATCACGTTTAACGCGTTTATTTTCAATGAAAACGCTTATATTTCAAACGAATCCGATTTTGCGAGGGAGGTATGCCGCTTGGCCAAAAAATCGCTCCCGCTTCTGATCCTGCTGGCGGGGCTGCTCTATGTTTTTTTGCTGCACGGACTGCTGTTCAAGCTGATTCCCATGGCACTCATTATCGTTTACGCTTGCCTGCAATTCCCCCGCTCCGACAGGAAATACGCCTGCCTGACCGCAGCCGGCCTTTTCTTTTGCATGCTGGGAGACGGTTTGCTCCGTTTTTTCGTCGTCGGACTTTCGGCTTTTCTGATCGGGCATCTGTTCTACCTGTCAGCTTTTTTAGGACGATGGAAATATTCGCCTCTTCGTTTGAGCTTCGCGCTTCCGCTTGCCGGTTATGCCGCGTTTGTCGGCTGGAAGCTGCATGGCGGCTTGACCTCCGGCGGACATGGAGACCTGGTCGTTCCGGTCTTTTTATATGTGGCCGTCATCATGCTCATGGGGTTCTTCGCCGTCATGACGGGAAGCTGGCGATGCGGGACGGGGGCGCTGCTGTTTATCGCGAGCGACTCGATCCTCTCCTGGAACATGTTCGTTTCGGATATCGCTTATTCGGACGTGTTGATTATGGGAACCTACTATGTCGCGCAATTTTTGCTTGCCGGCAGCATACGGCATCAATCCGGAGCAGCGAACGACAAACGGGGCGTCACGATTCAATAGCCGGTTCTCCCTAAGCTGAACCAAAAAAAGCACAGCTCTCTTTCGAGAACTGTGCTTTATAGGCTTTTTTTTTTAACCAAAGCTATAAGAAAACGTCGGTTCGACGCTACTTCCGAAGTTTTTCATGCGATTACGACATTTCAGCCGATGCCGAAAATCATAATTCACAGAAATCCATAAAACGGAGTTGATCTTATAATTTAGTTACGTTTGCAGCTTGAGGGCCACGGTTGCCTTCAGTGATTTCGAATTCAACTTCTTGACCTTCGTCCAAAGTTTTGAAGCCTTCGCCTTGAATTGCGGAGAAATGCACGAATACGTCTTCGCCGCCTTCAACTTGAATAAAGCCATAGCCTTTTTCTGCGTTAAACCATTTAACTGTACCTTTCAAATGAACAACCTCCTAAAAATACCGCCATATGTGGCGAATAAGTACATTATACTTCATGCTTCTTGACAATGCAATCGATCTTTTGCGAAATTGCACTTTTTCATTTGCTTTTGTAGCTTCCTCTAAGGTATCATTTTACCAAAAGAGCAAACGGAGAATGCATATGATCAAAAAACACGAAATATACAAAAAAGACAAATGGAACATGATGACCGTCGAAGTGCAGGGCCGCTACATCGTGCTTCGGGAGATTTCCGATCAATGGGGCGAGGAAACCCACACCTTCATGAGCCGCCCGGCTCTCATGCAGTGGGCCGAATCCCGGTTCCCCAAAGAGGAGTACGAAGACAACATGGAAGAATGGCGCTCCATCATGGCCGCCTTTAAAGGAGTCTAAGCCCTTAAAATGGAATACAACAGCACCCTTATTTACATCATCTCGGCCTTTTGCCTGGGAGCCGTGCTCATCCTGATGAAAAACTCGGTCCCGCCAAGGCTGAAACGGGGCATGGCAGGCACTGCGGCCGTCATGATCCTGATTGCCTTTATCCTTATTGTATACAATCTGTTTACCATGGGTTCCAGCCCTTGAAGGAAAGGTTTCATATTATCGCGGGGAAAAGTTCATACTAAGGGACATCTTTCCTTTATAAGGAGGTCCCCTGGTAGTGAACTTCAACAAGACGATCAGGATCGCCGCGCTGCTCACCTTTGTCGTGGGGGCGGCTTCCTGCTTTCCTCCAGCGGTTTCGTCAAATGGAACCCATGCTTTTTCATCCCAACATTTAAGGAGGATTCCCATGGAAAAATTATTGAAACGTTCCGAGGTAGCCGAAGAACATAAATGGAATGTGGAGGATTTGTTCGACGGCCAAAAAGCCTGGGACCAAACTTATGCCGAACTGCAGCAGGAGCTGAAAAAGATCGCCGAATTCCAGGGCAAGCTCGACAATGCGAACGCGGTCAAGGACTGTTTTGCGCTTGAGGACGACATTTCCCTCAAAACCGAACGCCTTTACGTATACGCTCACCTGCACCATGACGAAGATACAGCAAACCCTACATACCAGGCATTATCCCAGAAAGCGAAAAAATTGAACGTGCAGGTCGGCGAAGCCCTTTCTTTCGTTACGCCGGAAATTTTGTCCTTGCCGGACGAAAAGCTGGACGCGTTTATCGCCGATCCCGTACTCGCGCCTTACAAATTCACCCTGACCGAAATGAAGCGCGAAAAAGCCCACGTGCTTTCCAAAACGGAAGAAGCGCTGCTCGCCCAGGTCGGCAACCTGTCGCAGGCTCCGCAAACGATTTTCGGCATGCTTAACAACGCGGACCTGAAGTTTCCGAAGATCAAAAACGAAGAAGGCAAGGAAGTCGAGCTGACCCACGGCAACTACATCCAGTTCCTGGAGAACCCGAACCGCGAGGTGCGCGAGCGGGCATTCAAAGCGGTGTACGATACCTACGCCAAGCAAAAAAATACCATCGCCGCTACGCTGAACGCCAACGTCAACAAAAACATCTTTTACGCGAACGTGCGCAAATACCCTTCCGTTCTGGAAATGTCCCTTTACGGCGACAACATTCCGAAGGAAGTGTACACGAACCTGATCGACACGATCCATGAAAGCCTGCCGCTGCTCCACAGATACATGGACCTGCGCAAAAAGCTGCTCGGCGTCGACGAGCTCCATATGTACGATCTGTTCGCTCCGCTCGTGGACGAATACAAAATGGACATCACGTACGACGAAGCGAAAAAGACCGTCAAGGAAGGCCTCAAACCGCTGGGCGACGATTATTTGGCATCGCTGCAGGAAGGTTTCGACAACAAATGGATCGACGTATACGAGAACGAAAACAAACGCACCGGAGCATACAGCTGGGGAGCTTACGGCACCCACCCGTACGTGCTTCTGAACCATAAGGACAACTTGAACAGCATGTTCACGCTTGCGCACGAAATGGGCCATGCGCTGCATTCCTATTATTCGGACAACGCGCTGCCGTACCGCGACGCGCAGTACACCATTTTCCTGGCCGAAGTGGCCTCGACGACCAACGAAGCGCTCCTGATGGATTACCTGCTCAAAAAATCGACCGATCCGAAGGAAAAGATGTACCTGCTGACCTACTATGCCGACCAGTTCCGCACGACGGTGTTCCGTCAAACGATGTTCGCCGAATTCGAGAAGCTCATCCATGAGCGCGCCGAATCGGGCGAAGCGTTGACGCCGCAGGCGCTGTCGGAAATTTATTACGACCTGAACGTGAAATACCACGGCAAAGGCATGGTCGTCGACAAGGACATCGAAATGGAATGGGCCCGCATTCCGCATTTCTACAACAGCTTCTATGTATACAAATACGCGACCGGATTCTCGGCGGCGACTAGCTTCTCCAAGCAAATTTTGGAGGAAGGCCAGCCCGCGGTGGACCGCTACCTCGGCTTCCTGAAAAGCGGCGGCAGCGACTTTTCGATCAACATCCTGAAAAAAGCCGGCGTCGACATGTCTTCGCCGCAGCCGATCCGCGAAGCGATGAGCGTCTTTGAAAATGTCATCGAGCAGTTGGAGCAAATGACGAAATAACGCATCCGGCATAAAATCCCTTGTCCTTGCAGGTCAAGGGATTTTATACTGTCTTTAAGAAGGAGGTATCTTTCGCATGAAAATCCAATGGTCGCTGATTGCCGGATTGTTGTTTGCGCTGATTACGGCGGTGTTTGCCGTCATTAACGTGGATCCGGTCCGGGTCAATTTTATGTTCAGCGAAGTCGACATCCCGCTCATCCTGCTCATCGTCGGCTGCACGCTGATCGGCGGCATCATCGTCGGCTCTTACGGCATCTTCAGGCAGTACAAGCTGCAAAAGGAAATCAAGCTTTTAACCGCCCAGCTGACGCATATTCAAAACGAAACCGGATATACGCCCCCTTCCCCGGAAGAAATCCAAACCGGCGGCAAAGAAAAAAACGAAGGCGAACTGCCTACGTAGGGAACCCATCATCTTCATCCATGAAATAAGGAGGACATCTGCATGTCAATCCAACCGAACGAAGAATACATATTAACGTTTTTGAAAAAACTGCTGGACACGCCAAGCCCCACCGGCTTTACCGCCCAGGCCTTGAAGCTCGTGGAGCAGGAAGCGGCCTCCCTCGGCGTCAAGCTGTCCTGGAACCAAAAGGGCGGCGCTATTCTTGAAGTGGAAGGCGAGGACCCCTCCCGCACGGTCGGGCTCAGCGCGCACGTGGACACGCTCGGGGCCATGGTCCGCGCCGTCAAATCCGACGGCCGGCTCCGCCTGACCCGCGTCGGCGGCTTTATGCTGCAAAGCATTGAAAACGAATATTGCGTCATCCATACGCGCAGCGGCAAAACGTATACGGGCACGATTTTGAGCACGCATCCTTCCGTACATGTCTACGACGATGCCCGCGACTTCAAACGCGAGGAAGAAAACATGGAAGTCCGCATCGACGAGCTCGTCGAATCCAAAGAGGATGTCCTGAAGCTGGGCATCGGTGTTGGCGACTTCGTTTCTTTCGATTCCCGCGCGGTCATCACCGAAAGCGGGTTCGTCAAATCCCGCCACATCGACGACAAGGCCAGCGTGGCCGCGCTGTTCGGCCTGCTCGAATCGATGAAGCGCGAAAACTGGAAGCCGAAGCATAATGTGAAGCTGCTGATCTCGAACTATGAGGAGGTCGGTCACGGGGCAGCCTATATCCCTTCCGACATCGACGAGATGATCGCCGTCGACATGGGCTGCATCGGCGACGATCTCAGCTGCAAGGAAACCGACGTTTCCATTTGCGCCAAAGATTCTTCGGGCCCATATGATTACGACATGACGAGCAAGCTGATCGAGCTGGCCAAAGCCGAAGGCATCCCTTATGCCGTCGATGTGTATCCGCACTACGGCTCCGACGCCTCCGCCGCGTTGTCGGCCGGCAACAATATCCGTGCCGCGCTGATCGGCCCGGGCGTGCATGCCTCCCATGCAATGGAACGCACGCACAAAACGGCTGTGTTTAATACGGCCAAACTGCTGGCGGCCTATTTGCAATCTTAATTTCGGCGTGAATGCCAAGCCCGGCGGCTTCCATCGGAACGCGGGAATGGTCTCTCCTGGATTCAACGCATGTTCATATCGACAAAAAAGGCTGTTCGATCGACTTGATCGAACAGCCTTTTGTTTCTTGCGCGAAACGCGCGGCATCTGTCTTCCCGTTATGTTGCCGGACCGACGAGTTTTTAATCGGATGAACTGCTGCACGAAGATGAGCTGCAGGATGAACTGCTGCAGGACGACGAACTGCACGAGGAGTCGCTGCTGCATGAGGAATCGCTGCCGCAGGACGAATCGCTGTCGCAAGAAGATTCGCTGCTGCAAGCAGACTCGCCGCTGCAATCCGAATCGCCGCCGACGACGTCCCCGTCGATCAAATCAAGCATAATGAGCGTATTTACGTCGCTGCCGCCATAAGCATATGAATCCGTTTGTTGGGAGGTGAAACCGGAAGCTGCTTGAGAATTTTTCCTCTGCCCGGATGGCCGGCCCGCCTTCGCTTGGAAGGACGGCGATGTTGGCATCCGTTTTTGCAGCTCCTCCCGGTTTTGGACGACGTGGATGATATGGTTTACAAGCTCTTGCACGGCCGCGTGATAAACGTACGACGGATGATTTTTGAAGTAACGTTCAAGCAAAACATCACGGTCCCCCGCCAGAGCATGATTCGCCAACGCCGGGTCCAGTTTTTTACGCCCGAAGCTCCCAAGAAGGATGGTGCTTTCGGTATGGATTTCAAATAAAACGGAGTACACCAGCTCGAATTGGGCCCGTTCCGCCTCCCCCGGTTTCGCGGATTTGCCCGTATGGGGCGCGTGATGGATCATTTCCCCGAACAGGTCATGGCAAAACTGCTGGTATTCGCGGGAAAAAAGCAGGGCGGAATGCCAGATTTCATCGACCATGGAGCTGTACATGCCAACGCTTTTGAGAAAAACATTCATCGCCAAGAACCGTTTGAACTCGAGGAGCAGCCAGGAATACATCGCGTCCGAAACATCCGGATGTTCGGCGAGGAACCGCGACCGTACATTGGCCCAATATTCTTCATGCTTGAGGAACACCTCGTCCAACCGCGTTTGGACCGGCGCAAGGAATTCATGCTGCCGGAATCCCGCTCCCTCGGGAGCAACACCGGAAAAAGCGCTCCCCGGGTAACTGCCGAGGGAACGGCGAGGTTCTTTTTTCCGTCCTTTAAACCATCTTTGAAAAATCCCCATGCGTCACCGCCTATTGCAATTTAGCCGTTTTTGCTTGCTTCGATTTTTTCCGCCAGCTCGTTCAGATACGTCCAGCGGTCCATCAGGTGCTCCAGCTCCGCTTCGGTTTCCTGCTGCTGCGAAAGCAGCTCCTGAAGCAGGGCCGAGTCGGCGAAGGCCTCCTCCATCTTACTCTGGATGGCCGCCAGTTTATTCTCGCAGGCTTCGATCAGGCCGTCGATTTGCTCGTATTCGCGCTGCTCCTTATAGCTGAATTTCAGCTTCTCGCGCGGTGCGGCCGCGGCCGCCTGCGGCGCGGAAACCTTCTCCGCCTTGCGTTCCGCGGCGGCAGGTTCGGCGTTTTTAGCCATCCATTCGCTGTATTCGGTAAAATTGCCGACATGCACGCGCACCCGTCCGTCGCCCTCAAAAGCCCAAATTTTATCCACCGTCCGGTCCAAAAAGTACCGGTCATGGGATACGACAAACACGACGCCCGGAAAATCGTCCAAATAATCCTCCAGCACGGCCAGCGTTTGGATGTCCAAATCGTTTGTCGGTTCGTCCAGAAGAAGCACGTTCGGCGCGGACATCAACACCCGCAGCAAATACAAGCGGCGTTTTTCCCCGCCCGACAATCTGGAAATCGGGGTCCACTGCATCGCGGGCGGGAACAAAAAGCGCTCCAGCATCTGGGACGCCGTAATGCTGCTGCCGTCCTCGGAGCGGATGACCTCCGCTTCCTCCTTGATGTATTCGATGACGCGCATGCTGCCGTCCATGTCCTGATGCTCCTGCGTGAAATAGCCGATTTTGACGGTGGGACCCGTGATGATATCCCCCTCGTCCGGCTCCAGCCTGCCGGCGATCAGGTTGAGCAGCGTCGACTTCCCGCTTCCGTTCGGCCCCGTGATGCCGATCCGGTCGCCCGGCACGCTGATATAGTTCAAATCATGGATCAGAACCTTGGGGCCTGCATTTTTGCCCACATGCTCCAATTCGATGATTTTGCGCCCCAAACGCGCCGAAGCCGCCGACATTTCGATCGTGCCGCTGCGCGTCGGCCCTTGCTGCTCCTTCAGCGCTTCAAAACGCTCGATCCGCGCCTTCTGCTTGGTCGTTCTTGCTTTGGCTCCGCGCCGAATCCAGGCGAGCTCGTTTCGCAGCAGGTTTTGCCTTTTTTGCTCCGATGCTTCCTCCCGTTCTTCCCTTTCCGCCTTCAGCTCAAGAAATTTGGAATAGTTGGCCTCATAGCGGAACAACCGGCCTTGATCCAGCTCCAGCATCACGGTGGCTACCCGGTCCAAAAAGTAGCGGTCGTGCGTGATCATCAGCAGCGCGCCGCGGCGCTTCTGCAAATACTGCTCGAGCCAAACGACGGAATCGTTGTCGATGTGGTTCGTCGGTTCGTCCAAAATGAGCAGCTCGCACGGTTCGATCAACGCTTGCGCCAAGGCGACGCGTTTGCGCTGTCCCCCCGACAACGAGCCCATGGCCGCGTCAAAACGGGTGATGCCCAGCTTGGACAAAATCGTTTTGGCTTCGCTTTCCATCTGCCATGCTTGCAGCGCGTCCATTTGCTGGTTCAGCTTCAGCAGCTTCTCCTGCAGCGCCTCATCGGCCGGATTCAGCTCCAGCAGCTCCATCGTTTCCGTGTAATCCCGAACGACCTTCAGCTTGGGATCATTCCCTTCAAACACCTGCTGCAGGACCGTATTGCCGGGATGAAAGTCGGGGTTTTGCGCCAGGAAACGCACCCTCACCTGATTTCCGAGGGAGATGCTCCCCTCGTCCGGCGGCTCCAAACCGGCAATGACGCGCAAAAACGTGGATTTCCCCGTTCCGTTGACGCCGACGATGCCGATTTTATCCTGATCCCCCATGCCAAACGAGGCATCCTTAAACAACACTTTTTCGCCGTAACTTTTGGATATATGTTCAACGGTCATGATGTTCATATCGTTTTTCCCTACTTATCTCTGAAATTGAAAAGCATATTGCTATTTTAGCATACGGTCCGGTCCGATAGGAACAAAAGGTACGTTCACCACCCGTACATGAAACCCAAAAAACCGTCCGGAAGGGACGGTTTTTGTATCGCTTGAAAGATGGAGCAGATCAGACAACCAATGCCAGCAGCCAGGCTGCCAGGCCGCCGATGCAGGAAGAAATGAAATTGACCGCGTCGTTGTTCATCCACCTCCAGCCGCGAATCCGGCGGGTCGGTTGCCCGCAATGCTCAAGCACCTCGACGTCTTTGCCGCATACCGGGCACCGGTACATCACCTGTACGGTCGCTCCGAGGAAGGAGTCGGCAAATGCGCCGGCTAGTCCGCCGGTAAGCCCTGCAAGCCACACGCCGCCCCAGAAAACGTCCGTTCCGGACAACAAGGCGAACAACCACCCGAACAGCGCGATCAAGAGACCGCCGGCCGCTGCCGCGGAGCTTCCCATCAGCGTCACGCCGCCCGACGTTCCCGGAGGAACGATTTTTCCGGTTAATACGGAGCGCGGGGGCCTGCGGCTCAGCCCTCCCCATTCCGTCGCCCAGGTGTCGGCCGTGACGGCCGCCATGACGCCGATAAACGCATAAATCCAGCCGGGATGGGGCCAAATCGCATGGAACAGGCACAGCAGCATGCCTGCGCCGCCGTTGGCGAAAACCTGGCCCGCATCCCGCGTTCCGGTTTTGGCATACGATTTTTCGAGCTCTGCTTTATTGGCTTGCTTGAATTTCGACAGCAGCGAAGAGCTGACGAAAAACACCAGCAGAATGCCGAACCAGAGCAGGTTGCCCGCTCCAAAATAAATCGTGCCCATGACGAACGCGGCGGCGGCGCCGGAAAGCGTGAGCGACCTTTTCCGGTAAGCTGCCCCGGCGACGGCGAGGGCGCAAAGCGCGCCGATCAGCCAAACCATGTCAGCCGATCACGCAGCTTCCGAGAAGCCGGTTTCCCCAGTACAGCTCGAAGGCATCTCCGGAAGCGCAGGGGCCTACGCCCGCGGGAGTTCCCGTGAAAATGACATCCCCTTCGCCAAGCCCGTAATGCGTGCCGATGTAATCGACGATTTCCTGCAACGGAAAAATCATCTCCTTGATATTTCCGCGCTGCACTTCCTTGCCGTTTTTATGTACCGTGAAATCCTCGCTCCCCGCCGCTTCGGCGCCGGGAAATCCGATGAATCCGGACACCGGGGCGGAATTTTTGAAGCCTTTGGCCGCCGTCCACGGATGCCCTTTTTTCTTGATCCCCGTCTGCACGTCCCGCAGCGTAAAGTCGATGCCCAGCGCCATTTGGTCCACCAGGTCGTCCACCTTTACGCCCGGTTCATAGGCGCGGCTCACGCGGAGAACCAGCTCCCCCTCGTAATGGACCTCGCCTTTGTTTTGCGGCAGCTCAAGCGTTTGCCCTTCCAAGCGTACGACCGCATGGGACGGTTTCAAAAAAATCATCGGCTCCTCAGGCACGTCGTTGCCAAGTTCGGCGGCGTGGAGTTTGTAGTTTCGTCCGACGCAATATACGTTTCGAATCATCGTGATCTCTTCCTTTGCAGTTAAAATAGGATGATGCTTAGCGGATAAACGTTTTTTTCCATACGTCAGGCCGGTTGGTGCAGATCAAAATTTCCGGAGAAATATCGGCAATCCGTCTCATTCGCTTCGGATCGTCGACGGTCCAGGCCATCACCTCGATGCCCGCCGACTTCAGTCTTTGAAACAATTCGGAATCCAAATTCGGGTAGCCGATCGACAGGAAGGAACAACCCAGCGACTGCAGCCGTTCCACGAGATCTTTGGGTTTGGCGTCGATGATGAGTCCCGTTTGGATATCCGGGTTGATCTCCTTTGCTTTCCGGAGCGCCCCGGCGTCAAACGACGTCAGGACGACATCCTGCTCCATATGGTATGAAGCGACGCGTTCGATGACCGCCTGCTCCAAGCCCGGATACATGTTTCCCGAAGTTTTCAGCTCGATGTTCAGCCGGACCCGGCCGCAGCAAAGGTGAAGCACCTCGGTGAGGGAAGGGATGTGCTCCCCATGGTATTCCCTGCTTTTCCAGCTTCCGGCGTCGAACCGGAGAAGCTGCTGCCAGGTATAATCCTTGACCTTGCCGGTGCCCGTCGTCGTCCGGTCCAAGCTGAAATCATGAATGACCACGGGAATCCCGTCAATCGTAAGTTGGGTATCGATTTCCATCCACTGAACATAAGGTTCGGCCAAGGCCATCCGAAAAGCCGCCATCGTATTTTCGGGCGCTTTGCCGGAAAAACCGCGGTGGGCCACACACAGATTGTTCAACCTTCTCCCCCCAAACTTGTCGGCGTCCGAAGGCCGTCCGCTCATGAACCCGGCGTGACGACTCCGTCCGCTGAAATTTTGACGCCGCCGATCGATAGATTTTGCAGCTCTTTCATCAGGCGGCCGCCCTCCTGCGCGTTCATAGGCACCGGCTGCCCAAGCTCCGCATGGTAAGGAACCAGCTTCATGCTGCAGCCGGATGTTTTGCAACGGGCTTGAAACACGGCCGTTTTCCATGTCGACGGCGTGCTCGATTTCGTGAAAATAAAATTCCCCGTGCTGTAAGCGATCCATTTTCCTTTATACTGCTCCAACCCTTGCAGAACATGCGGGTGCCCTCCGATGATCAAATCGGCTCCCGCATCGACGAAATCATGCCCCAGCTTTTTCTGAATGTCATTCGGCGTGAGGGCGCGTTCGATCCCCCAATGCACCATGACGATGACCAGGTCGGCTTTTTTGCGGGCTTCGGTGATCGAGGCAATGACGCGCGACGCCTTATCGTATGCGCTGGCTACGCCGGGCTTGTTTGCTCCCGCCGCCCAATTGGTTTCCGGATATACCCGGCTTGCGCCGATCACGGCAATCGTCATGCCGCCGCGATTGAAATACACCGGCTGGTAGGCGCGATCCGCGTTTTTGCCGGCACCGACGTACTGAATGCCGCTTTGGTCCAAATATTTGATCGTGTCCAGCAAACCGACCTCGCCTTGGTCGAGGATATGGTTGTTGCCGAGATTGACCGCGTCCATTCCCGCGGCCCGCAGCGCCTCCAGCGCTTTCGGCGAAGACTTGAACACGAACTGCTTGTTTTTTGCGCCTACTCCGCCCGTCGTCACCGGCGTTTCGAGATTTCCGAGCGTCAGGTCGTCTTTTTTGAACATGTCTCCCAAATAAGCAAACGGGTATGAATAGCCTTTTTTCTCAAGCAGCGTTTCCACTTTGCCCGAAAAAATCATGTCGCCGACAAAATGGATCGTGACGGATTTGCCGTTATCCTTTACTATCTTATGTCCCTTCGGCGCGTCGGAGTCCTCTTGCCCGGCGTCTTTTGGGCCGGTTTTCTTTTCCGCTGCATCGGCGGGAGGATTTTTTTCGGCCTGCCCTGCCGGCTGCTTCTTGCCTTCGTCCTGCGGCTTATCCGCCGTTTTCTGCTCCGGCCGCTCGCTTTCCTCGGGTTTCGTTTCCTGCGGTTTTGTTTCCGGCTCGCCTTGTTCCTCTACCGAGTCCTTGGCTTTATCGGAATTCCCCCCTTCAGGACGGTCCTTCCCGTCATCGGCCGCTGCATCCGGCGGCGTGCCGTTCTCCTTCTGACCCTCGGGCGGGGATTCGTGTTGTTCCGTATTGGCGGGCGCAGGTTTCTGCGGCGGAACCCCGGCCGCACTCTGCCGATAATCGGCAAGAAAATAAACGGCAAGCAAAATGACAATCATCATAAGCAGACAGGCATTGACGGTCAGCCACACCCGCCTCTGCTTCAGCTTCCGGTTTTTGGAGCCGGAACGTTTCTTCTGTGATCTGGGCGGATACATCGCTCCTCCTTAAATATAAACAGTTTGGAATCTTTGAAAATCCTAATTTTTAGTAGATTTCCTCCAGAATCCATACTATTATATCAGGTCCGCCAAAGCAAATAGAACCCCTCGCGTCTGCGGGGGGTTCCTTGATCGATGGCCAATTTATGCCATTCCGGCTTGTTGAAGCTGTTCGACGATGGCGTCGCGCAGCGTTTCCATGTACAGCGGATCGCTGTTCAGCATGTCGATGCGCATGAGGCGCATGTCCAGCTCCTTTGCCACTTCCTGCGCTTCGATATCCAGATCGTAAAGCACTTCGAGATGGTCGGACACAAATCCGATCGGCGCGACGAGCACGTTTTTGACCTGCTCTTTGCTGAGGTTCCGCAGCGTATCGAGGATGTCCGGACCAAGCCACGGCTCGGCGGTGCGCCCGGCGCTTTGCCATGCAAACTGCCAGGACGTAATGCCCGTCTGTTCTGCAATGGCGCGGGAGGTCTCGAGCAGCTGCTCCGGATACGGATCGCCCATGCTCAAAATTCTTTCCGGCAGGCTGTGCGCGCTGAACAAAACGCGAACTTCGCCGCGTTCGGCTCCCGCTTCCTTGAACAGGTCGAGCTTCGCGTTCACCCGGCGGCTGAACGCTTCGATCAGCTGCGGATGCAGGTGATAGCTTTTGACGAAAGTGAATTGGACCCCGACTTCGTCCGCTTTGGCCTGGGCGCGTTTGATATAGCTTTCGACGCTCATCGTGGAATAATGCGGGGCCAGCACGATGCCCACCGCTTTTTTGATGCCGTCTTTGGCCATTTGCTCCACGCCGTCTTCGATGAACGGACTCGCGTGTTTCAGCCCCTGATAGCAGACGTATTCCACGTCGAGCAGACGGCTGTCCGTATCCAGCGCTTCCTGCAGGTTCTCCACCTGGTTGTTCGTGTTTTCGCGAAGCGGGAACACGCCGCCCACGATGGCTTTGTAACGATCCGACAGCTCTTCCAGCTGCTCGGGGGATGGCGCATGTCCGCGGCGGATATGCGTATAGTATGCCTCAATGCCTTCCATGCTTTCCGGAGTGCCGTAGGACATGACGAGAACGCCGATTTTGGTTTTCACGAAGCAGTCACCTCTTACTTAAATATTGAACTTGATGGTTTACGCTCTTTAAAGGATTTCATGCGAAATCTTACTTGTTTTTTAACGCCGCCGCCGAGTACTCATGAATATAATCCGTCAATTCCTTGAGTTTATCCAGCGATGCCTCCGGGAACAGGCCGTGCCCCAGGTTGAAAATATATCCCGGCTCCTGGATCCCTTCATCAATCAATTCCTTGGCATATTGTTTAATGGTTTCCATAGGGGCCGTCAAAATATAAGGATCCAGGTTGCCCTGCACCGCAAATTTGCCGCCCGTGCGCTTGCGGCCTTCCGCGATGGATACCCGCCAGTCGAGCCCGATAACGTCCGCCTGAAGCTCTTTCAGCGTCGGGAGCAGCTCGCCGGAGCTGACGCCCGGAAAATATATTTTCGGTACATTCAAATCCGAAAGTTCGGCAAAGATACGGGTAATGGTAGGCAGGACATACGTTTGGAAGTCCTTCGGGGCAAGCGCTCCGACCCAGCTGTCGAACAGCTGGAACGCTTTGCCGCCGTTCTCGATATGGGACCGCACATATGTAATGACCATATCGCCGAGCTTATCCATCAGCAGCTTCCACACTTCAGGTTCGCCGTACATCAGCGTTTTCGTCAAAATATAGCTTTTGGACGGACGGCCTTCGATCAGATAGCTCGCAATCGTAAACGGCGCTCCGGCAAACGTGATGAGAGGCACCTGAAGCTCCTTGTCGAGGATGCGAATGGTTTCCATGATATGGGATAAGTCCTTGTCCACGTCGATCGGGCGAAGCTTCTCCACATCCGCCTTGCTCCGAATCGGGTTATCGATCACGGGACCGATATTTTTGACGATATCGAAATCGACGCCGAGCGAAGCGACCGGATTCATGATGTCCGAATACAAAATCGCGGCATCCACGCCAAGCTTCCGTACGGGCATCATCGTGATTTCGGCCGCAAGCTCCGGCTGCCGGCAAATTTCAAGCAGCGAATATTTCTCTTTGATTTTGCGGTATTCAGGGTCGTACCTGCCCGCTTGCCTCATATACCAGACAGGAACATGATCCGTTTCCTGCTTGTAGCTGGCGCGTATGAGCGTATCGTTGTAGGTCATGAAGGGGCCTCCAATGTTTTTTAGAATTTCTCTAATCTATATTATGCCCTTTTTAAAAGTCGGTAACAACCGGATGTCTTTCCGTTCGGGTGACAATAGTATGACAACTGTGACATGGTCCTTTGGGTAAATATGCTATACTGGAATAACCTGTGTTTTTCATGCTGAATTTGCAGTCACAAGAGAAAGGAAGTGAAAAGCACATTGAAATCGTGGAAAGTCAATTTGATTGTGCTTTGGATCGGCCAGTTTCTGGTCAACTCCGGAATGACCATGATCACCCCGTTCCTGTCCCTGTATCTGGCGAAAGATCTGGGCGTGCGGGGCGAGCATGAGATCGGCTTATGGGCGGGTTTGATTTTTGCCGCCAACTTCATGACGTCTTTTATTTTCCAGCCGCTTTGGGGCAAGCTGGCCGACCGGTACGGCCGGAAAATCATGCTGCTCCGCTCCGGCTTCGGCATGGCGATCGTCATCACGCTGATGGGGTTTGCCCGCACCCCTTGGGAACTGCTGCTGCTCCGGCTGCTGAACGGAACGATCTCCGGCTTTAACCCCGCTTCGATTTCGCTGGTGTCCAGCACGACCCCGAAAGAACGGATGGGTTTTGCGATGGGAATCATGCAGTCCGGCTCCGTGGCGGGAACCATTCTTGGGCCTTTGATCGGCGGGGGCCTTGCGGATTTGTTCGGATTCCGTCCTATTTTCTATATCATCGGCGTACTTATTTTTGCGGCTTCCCTGCTGGCCCTGTTCCTGGTCAAAGAAAATTTCAACCGCGAACAAGCGGCAAAAATCCCGCAGGCGTCCGTGCTTGCCGGCTTCAAAGAGCTGACGAAAATCCCGCAGCTTCCGGCCCTGTTCGCCGTGACCTTCCTGCTGCAGTTTGCGATGATGAGCCCGATGTCGCTGCTGCCGCTGTACGTCGAGAAGCTGCATGCATCCGCTGCGAATTTGGCCTTCTGGGCGGGCATGGTCAGCGCCGTCACCGGTTTGTCCAACATGATCACCTCGCCGATTCTCGGCAAGCTGAGCGACAAGGTGGGGGCGCACCGCATTTTGACCTATGCCCTGATCGGCGCCGGCGTGATGCTGATTCCGCAGGCCTTCGTCCAATCGGTATGGCAGCTGATTATCGTCCGTTTCCTGATGGGCGTTTTTATGGGCGGCCTGCTCCCGAGCGTCAATGCGCTGATCCGTTCGTACACGCCGGACGGCATGGAAAGCCGGGCCTTCGGCTTCAACACGAGCACGCTGGCGCTCGGGAACATGCTGGGCGCGCTCGTCGGCGGATTTTTATCCGGCTTTATCGGCATCGAGGGATTGTTTATCATATCGGGATGCCTGCTTCTGCTCAACATGGTGTGGGTGCGGCTTAAGCTGTATAAAAAAGGAAATTCGCCGCAGTTCCGGTAATCGGAACCGGCAAATCCGGCATGTCCCCGTAAAAGACCGTCCGATGGTTTTGGCGGGCATTCGAAAAAAAGGTGGCGCAGGATGTATCCTGCCCACCTTTTTTGGCCTGCGCGGATTTAAGGCCGACGCGGCTTCACCATCGCTACGGCCAATCCGTCGTACGCCGGCAAAATCGTGCCGATCAGTCGTTCATCGGTCGCCATCAGCTCGTTGAAACGGCGCATCGCCTGCACCGAAGGCCCGTTTTTGTCCGGGTTCAGCGTTCTGCCGCGCAAAAACGTGTTGTCCCCGGCAATGATCGCCCCGGGATTGGCCAGTTCGATGGCATATTCAAGGTATGCCGGATAATTCTCCTTATCGGCATCGATAAAAAAGAAATCGAAGGTCCGGCCTTCCTGCTTCAGTTGTTCGAGGCTTTCCGCCGCCAGCCCCACCTTGAATTCGACCTGATGGCCAAATCCCGCTTCCGTGAGATGCGCTAACGCCAGGTCGGCATAGTCCTGCTTCAGCTCCAGCGACGTTAACCGTCCCTCCGGAGACAGCCCTCGGGCCAGACAGATTCCGCTGTAGCCGCCCAAAGCCCCGATCTCCAGCACCTGTTCCGCTTTAGTCGCCGCCACCAGCATCGTCAGCAGACGTCCGTATCCCGGCGCGATCGAAATGGCCGGCATGCCTCGATCCGCGATATTTTGTTGGACGCGGGCCAGCAGCTCGTCATTTTCAAGAAAACGGTCCGCGTATTCTTCAGGATTCATACATGAATTCTCCTCACATTCGCATTCAAAAATCGAAAGCCTTAAAAGGTTTGTGTCTCGCCTTGCGTTACCCTATACTATTATAGAATGAAATTGGAGGGATTCAATCCCATTCCGTCGGCCTAGCCGACGCTTAGGTTACATACGAATCGCACCTGACGAAAATGGAGTTGAAAAAAAGCTTATGTCCCGCTTGCAATTGATTGCTACCGCACCGATGGGCCTGGAGTCGATCGTGGCGCGCGAACTTAAAGAATTGGGTTACAGCGACATGGAGGTCGAAAACGGACGCGTTACCTTCGCCGGCGATTTGCAAGACATCTGCCGCTGCAACCTGTGGCTTCGCACCTCGGACCGGATCCTCGTCAAAATGGGAGAGTTTCCGGCCAAAACCTTCGACGAGCTGTTCGAAGGAACCAAAGCGCTCCCTTGGGAGCAGTGGATTCCCGTTGACGGGGAATTTCCCGTCGAGGGGCGCTCGCATCACTCGCAGCTGAGCAGCGTCCCCGCCTGCCAAGGCATCGTAAAAAAAGCGATCGTGGAGAAGCTCAAGCAAAGTTACCGCACGGACTGGTTCCAGGAGAACGGCGCGCGTTACGTCATCGAAGTGAACCTGCACAAAGACGTCGCGCTCCTGACGCTGGACACGACGGGTCCGGCTTTGCATAAACGCGGGTACCGCAAACTCGTGACGGAAGCGCCGATCAAGGAAACGATGGCCGCCGCCATGCTTCAGCTCAGCCGCTGGAACGTTTCCCGCCCGCTGTACGACCCGTTCTGCGGCTCGGGCACCATCCTAATCGAGGCCGCCATGATGGGCTGGAACATCGCGCCCGGACTGCGCCGTTCGTTTCCTTCCGAGCATTGGCGCATCATTCCCGAGCGGCTTTGGAGCGAAGCCCGGGAGGAAGCCTTCGATGCCGTTCGCGACGATGAGCCGCTCCAGCTTGCCGGCAGCGACATCGACCCGAAGGCGATCGAGATTGCCCAAGCGTCCGCAAAAAGCGCCGGCTTCGGCCGCGATATCGCGTTTCACGTCCTTCCCGCCGCCAAAATCAAACCCGAGGGCGACTACGGCTGCCTGATCACGAACCCGCCTTACGGCGAACGCTTGAGCGAAAAAGACGAAGTCGAAAAAATGATCCGCCAGCTCGGCTTTACCGCCGCCCAGCTGCCAACCTGGTCCTTTTTCGCCATCAGTCCGACGAAGCAGTTCGAGCATTATTTCGGACGGAAAGCAGATAAACGGCGCAAGCTGTATAACGGACGGATCGAATGCCAATATTACCAGTTTTTCGGCCCGCTTCCGCCGCGCAAGCCTTAATCTCCACGCGAACAAACGGTTCGCGCCAAACCTTGAAACACACGCCAAAACCCCGGCCTCCTTCCGAAAGAAGAATGTCCGGGGTTTTTCGGCAAAAAAACAATGTTATGGATACCGTCCGTTCAATACGAACGTTCCCTTCTTAAAACATCAGCTCGTCCGGATTCGTTCCGACCCGCTGATCCTCATTCAGCGCATCGATTCGTTCCAGCTCGGACGAAGTCAGCTCAAAATCGAAAATGTCCGCGTTTTCCCGAATGCGCGAAGGGGTAACGGATTTCGGAATCGTCACGATCCCGCTTTGGAGGTTCCAGCGCAAAATGACCTGCGCCGGGCTTTTGCCGTATTTCCCGGCAATCTCCAGCAGCGTCTCGTTATCGCTTAATCTTCCTTTCATAAGCGGGCTCCAGGCTTCGATCTGAATGCCGTGCGAGCTGCAGTATTCCCGAAGCTGACGCTGGCTCAGGCGCGGGTGAAGCTCGACCTGATTGACCGCCGGAACGACGCGGCTGTCCTTCAGGAGCTCTTCCAGATGGTGAACATGGAAATTGCTGACGCCGATGGCGCGGATGCTGCCTTCTTCATAAAGGCGTTCCATCGCTTTCCAGGTATCCTTGAATTTATCCTTGCCCGGCCAGTGGATCAAATACAGGTCGATCACGTCAAGTCCAAGCCGCTTCCGGCTTGCTTCAAAAGCGCGCAGCGTGGAGTCGTACCCCTGATCGTCGTTCCAGACCTTCGTCGTTACGAACAGGTCGTCTCTGGCGACGCCGCTGTCGGCAATCGCCCTGCCGACTTCTTCCTCGTTGCCGTAGACGGCGGCGGTGTCGATGCTCCGGTATCCCGCTTCCAGCGCAACCTTGACGGCTTCGTACACTTCGTCGCCCTTGGCCTGATATGTACCGAAGCCAAACCATGGCATGGTGACTCCATTGTTCAGCGTCGTGCGGTCGGCAATATGTTTCATGTTGGATCCGCTCCTTCCCCTTAAACAATTTTATCGTAAATGCATGTCCATTATAGCACACCCGTCCGGTTCCCAAAAAAACCTTTCCTTTTCGTGCCGGCCGGCATGAGTCCTCCTGCGGACGGGTGCGCATAAGAAAAACGTCTATCGACATACTTTCTCAGTAGACAGTCGGCGTTGAGATGAAATTTTTCTTGCAATATCAGGAAGCGACAGCTCCGTAGTTTATGCTTTCTGATAATATAAAAAATCCTGCAAAGCTGTGCTTCGCAGGATTTTAGACACGCAACTTATTTCGTTTGTTCTCCTTGCTGACGGGACGTAAGGGAAGCCAGACGGCTTTTTTCCTCTGCCAGCATTTCTTCGGCCAATTCCACGGCTTGTCCGTTCAAGCTGTTGCCCGCTTGGCGTACGGCCTGTTCCGTATGGACCAGACGGTTTTGCGCCTGCTCGATCATCCGTTCGTTCGGATGGGACATCGCCTGAGACACCGCATAATGCAGCTTCTCCACGGAATTTTGGGCTTGGGAAATCGGATTTTGCGATTGCAGGCTGGAATCGTATCTGGATGCCATGGGCTGCTCTCTCCTTCACTCGAAAAGTTGCTATCCACCCTATAGGATGGAGCTTCGCGCGAGGAACTATGCGTGATGCCCTCTTTTTCCTGCAATCCGGAACAACCGCGGTTTAATGGTCGCCGCGATTGCCCTTCGACGGATTGGTGATGACGAAACCTTCCTCAGGGAAATACAAATAATCGATCTTGACCCCGTCCAGCATCGGCTCGTTCCGGTCCAGCAGCACATCGATGTTTTTGTCCGTGCTGACGACTTCGTCGTTTTCGCCCGGCTTGTCCAAATCCAATCCATAGTGGGCGTGATCTCCGTGGGCATGCGTGACGAGCACGCGAAGCTTCAGATCGCGGTTTTCCTCTTTATCCAGTTCTTTTTGCAGCACTTTGGCCGCATTGCGCGTAATTTTGCATTTCATCGCTTCACGACATCTCCCGTTCCTGAGGATAAAATCATATTGCCCAATCAACAGCAACATGCCGGCCGGCGCCAAGCTTGCGCGCCGCTGCATGTACCTTTTATCTTAAAAGAATCCGTGCAAGCCCGCAAGGACCGCTTCAGCGGCTGCCTCCCGGCGGAGGCAGCTTGATGGACGGATACTTCCGTTCCATTCGGGCGACGAACCAGCCCATGACAATAAGCGTGACGCCGATATCGTCAATCGGGACAAAAGGCATCACGTCCGGCAAAACCCAATACAGCCCGACCGGAACCAAAAAAAGAAGCTTGTCCACAAAGGAAACTTGCGGGGAAGTGAGATACATCCATAATTGGCCGGGCATATGCGACAGGCGCCTGATCGACAGCAGTTTTCTCCATTTCATGCTCACCGCTCCCTTCATCTGGCCTTTCGGGGCACCTTTACGATCATCACAAGAGGAGACAACCACTCCGATACGGCTGCGGCCGCCTCCTCACCTGTAGTATACGTATCTTTACAGAAAATGTTTCATTAACCTTTTCATATCGACATCAGTTCGCCGACGACCAATCCCGTTTCCAGAGCGATGTTGTCGAAATCCTCCAAAGGAAGCGGATTTTTGCCGAGCCCGATCTCGACGGTAAATCCCGGGCGCCTGAATTCCTGGATAAACCAGTCCTTATACCCCGCATCGCTGCCTTCCAGCTTCACGGGACGGTAACCGCTGGCCTGGCCGAGCCTTCGCGACCATTCCCGGCTTTCCTTCGGTTCGTAATTGCGGTAGTTCCAATAAATCTCCTGCCCCTGACTGTGCAGCGAAACGGCCGCATCCGGCGACGTTTTGACCGTAAACGCCGCAAGCGCCTCCGCTTCCGGCTCGGACAATGGCGAAGTGCCCGCATAGTCCCTTGGCCCGGGGGATTTTTTCCCGCGCCGCTGGACCTCTTCGTCCCAATGGGCAGGAAACTGGTCGCCCAGATCGACGCCGTTGATGTTGGCCTTCCAGTGGCGGTAATCGCTTCGGCCTCCATTCCATGCCGTCAGCATGCCGTAATACGGATTGCTCGGCTGGACGCCCTCCTGGACCAGTTCCACCCCGTCCGGATTGACCATCGGCACGACCCAAAGGGTGCACTGCTCGAACCACTGGCGGGGATCGTAGCCGTTCCAGCGCATGCCCGACTTCAGGGCCGCCGCATACTCCTCTATGAAATGCATGATGCACGGGGTCGTGATCCATTCGTTGGCATGGATGGAAGCGTTCACATGAATCGCCTTTTTCCCGTTGCCGATTTTGACGTAAGGGATCGGCTTGCCCAGCACGCTTTCGCCGATCGTTCCCGAGGAAAGCCGCGGATACGCCTCCGACAGCCTGACGATGTCGCGGCACAGATGCCTATAGCCGTATTCTCCTTCAAGGCGGACGATCCGGTCGCTTTCGGCATGGGGCAGCACCAGCACCCGCCCCTCCGGAAAATAGCTGCGGGAAAGCCCGGGATTCATTTCGAACAAGGAAGCCTCCTGAATGCGAAAAGCAGCCGCTACCTTATCCGGGCTGTCTCCCGGCTGTATGACATATCTCCTCCGCGGGGAGGACGGCAAAAATATGATTTGTCCCGGCACCAGGTAAGGCTGTTCTCCAACCCAAGGATTCGCATTGATAATATGGGTGCGGGATAACCCTCTGCTGGCGGCGATCCGATCCAGCGTATCCCCTTTGTTAACGGTATATTGCTGCATGGCGTCTTCCTTTCCTGCGGACTGCGCGGCAGCCGCATGTGATCGTGCTTTATTGATTTTATGACGCCCATGCCTTGGACCATGCTTCTATGCCCCACCAAGCGAAGCTTTGGTTTCGATTTGAGGGGCACCGTACCTGAAGGGGGTTGATCGAACGAAGCCCATCCAACCAAAAAAAGGAAAAGGCTCGCGGCGATTCCGGAGCCCTTTCCTTGGCTTAGTCTTCCATGAATTTTGAAACCTGCCAGACGACGGGAGTTCGCCGGATTTGCTCGCCCAACCATGTTTTGGCGATTTTCTGGAACATTTCCGGGTCTCCGCTGCAAAAAAATTGATGCACGGGGCTTTCGTCGCTGCTTGCAAGCTGCCCCTTGTCGTACAGGATCGTGCTGACCTCCCTCGCCGTCTCGTCCGCCGAGCTGATCAGCTTCACCTGCTCTCCCATGACCTCTTGTATCGTATCTCTCAAAAACGGATAATGCGTGCAGCCCAAAATCAGGCAGTCGATCGAAGAGCTTCGCATGTTTTGGAGGGATGCCTCAACGACGGACGTCGTTTCGTTCGACCGGAATTGTCCCTGTTCCACAAGCGGAACAAGCCCGGGGCAAGCTTCGCTCACCACGTGCACATAAGGGGAAAGCTGCTTCAAGGCCGCCGTGTACGCGCCGCTCCGGATCGTTCCGATCGTACCGATGACGCCGATATGACCGGTTTTCGTGGCGCTGATGGCCGCCCTTGCACCGGGGTGAATTACGCCGATGACCGGAATGGGCACCTTTTCCGAAATATATTCCAGCGCCGCGGCCGTTGCCGTGTTGCAGGCGATGACGATCGCCTTGGGATTGAACTGGCTGAGAAAATCAACGATTTGTTCCGTAAATTTTCTTACTTCTTCGGACGAACGGGGTCCGTATGGCGTGCGGGCGGTATCTCCGAAATAAATGATTTTTTCCCGTGGGAGCTGTCTCATGATTTCTTTGACGACCGTCAATCCCCCCACGCCCGAGTCTAATATCGCGATTGCTTGCTGCACGAACACACCGCTTCCTTCTTGTCGATTTATGCTCTTTCATTTGCTAACATATGAATGGATGATGCCAAAGGTACCTCCGGCATTTACGCTAATAATGCAAAATAAGGCGGAAGCCGCTGCCCGCGCAAAAACGCAGCAAAAGCAGGCCCGGTTATCCCCTGCCCATGGGGAACGGACCCGCCCGCAACGCCTGCCGATTACAGCTCTCCGGCGTCTTCTTTCGAATCTTTGCTTGAGACGATGGTCTTTTCGCCGCTTTCCAGGATCGATGAGATTTGAGCCAGCCCGACCTCTTCTTCGTCTTCGTCCGTCTTGCGCCATCCGCGGATATCCGAAATGACGTTGCCGGCCGTGTCCTTCACCCTCTCGATCAAGGTAACGCCCTGCTCGCTGACCTTCCCTGCAAACTCCTGCGTTTTCGTGCCGATCGTTCTTGCGCCTTCAGCGATATCTTGGCGAAGTTCCTTGCCGGATTTCGGCGCCAAGAGAAGTGCCGTGACCGAACCTACCACGCTGCCGATTAACGCGCCCCACAACAAGCTTTTGTTTTTTTCCTTCATCGCTCTGATCTCTCCTTTGCGCTCAGGCATCCTCGTCCGCAGGGGATGGCGACTGCCGTTTGATGGATTGCCATACGGATAACCCCGCATCAAGCCACCGGAAAGCTTCCGCCAGACGAAGCTCGTTTTCCCGGCGCGCTTTTTCCAAGCGTTCCATGGCCGTATCGGTCACGAGCTGCGCAATAGCGTCCGCCCGCTGGACCGTGTTCGACAGGCTTTCGCCCGCAAGCTTCAGCGACTCGCAGAACGGCTTGACTTCCTCGGTCCTGGCTTTCAGCTGGGAAAGCGTCGCCGAGGTCTGCGCAAGCAGCTCCTTGGACTCGGCGGCAAGCTGCGAAATCTCATGCCCCGCTTTTCCAAGCACATCCTCGGTTCGAAGCAGCACTCTCCGGATCGTGTGCAGCAGAATCAGCCCAAAAACGGCGAATATCGCGAATCCGCAGGCAAACCCTATGGCGCCCCATTCCGACATGACGGTGTCACTCCCTTCACCCTTACGGGCTAATGCCCATTTGTTAGGATATTATAAGCACGGGGAGATTGTCCTGACACAAAGGACTAGGCGTATTTCGAAAAAAAATCGGCCCGCGAAAAAACAACAAGCCCGATCCGGTCTTCAGGATGGGCTTAAGCAGTCCATGCAGGCTTTAAGAAACGACGATTAATGTCCAAGCTCTTGCCGGATATATTCCCGCACCTGAACGGCAAATCGGTCCAGAATGTCCGGCAGCACCGGCGTGAGCGGGTGAATCTCGGCGCGATTCCAGGAATAGTATTCCTGAACCAACGGCTTGCGGAGGCCGACCAGCTCGCGAAGCACGCGGTAAATGTCGTCATCGAATACCTTCTCTTCATGGTTGATTTCCATAATATCTTCGTAGCTGCTGGCATCCCGCATAATAAAGCCGTCGATCAAATAACTGCCGACATCGGTAACGACCTCGATCGCCAAATGCAGCGCCCGTTCCTGAACCATGCCGAGCATGACGCTGCCATCCCAGGCTTCAGCCGTCCGCTTGAGAGCTTCGGCAATTTCCGGAATCGCGTCCAGACGAAGCTGAATCTGCTCCTGATTTACATAATACACGGTTTGTACCTCCAAGCTGCGAATGTTATTTGCCTTTTTTGCCGCGGCGCTTCAGCCAGAAAAACATGACGAAAATCGCTGCGACAAATACGACAAGCAGGAACAATGTTTCCATTGGATATTCCAGATCGCTCATAATTCGTACTTCCTATCTGCTAGATTTCGTAATCAACGCTAAGGGATAATTCTTTCGTTTCGTTCAAATGGCGAATGACTTCCTGATGGACGGGATGCACTTGGTATGCCTGCAAATCGTCCAGGGAAGCAAATTCAGTCACCAGGGCGATATCGAACGAACGTTCCGAATGAACGATGTCAACGCCTACCTCGATCGCGCGCAGCTGCGGGATCTTCCCTTCCATGGCACGCAATACGGCCGCCGTTTTGTCAACGCTTTCCGGAGATCGGTCTTGCAATTTAATGAAAACGATATGCTTGATCATGGCCTGTTCTCCTTGTACGAGTCGTAAGGTTACAAAAAAAATATACCATATCCTCCCGCTTTGGGAAAGAGAAGCATCCCGGAGGTCAGTGTCAAGCTAGCGTGGGCAGTCATTTAAGATGCCTGGAACGCGAACCCCGAAGGAACCTCTTCCTTGTAAGCGCTTTGCTTCGTTCTTTCATCAAACACAAGTGATTTGTCAGAATTTTTTGCCGTTATCCGCGAAGTGCTTTGAGTGCCATACCCGTTGTGCTGCTTTGCTTCGGTCCTTGCAGCATGCGAATCATTCCAGCGATACAACCCTTGACCGGTTGCGTCACGTTCTTGAGCAATTGCCGCATGTTTATCGACTGCTGCGGCGTTGCCTGCTTACTCGCTTGTCCTTCAACCGTTCTTACCACCGTGCCCGCTTCTTGAATCCTCATCATCGTCCTCAGCATCGCCCTGACGCCTCGCTCACTCCAACTGTACCCGCCACGCTTCGTCCGCTTGGCGAATATACGCATCTGCGATTCCGCGCTTCCCATCGGGCGCATGCCGCTTGTGTCGATCCCCTTCGCCTGGAGTGTTTTTCGGTAGTCGTCCAAATGCTTCTCATGCCGCTTTAGAAATCTTTTATACGGCTTCCAATCCTTCCGGTTCTCTTCCGCTATCTCTTGCTCCGACACGCCTTCCAGGACCGCCATAAGCGCGGCTGCATCCTGTTTGGCCAAAGACCGTCTCACGGTCTCCCACACCTGCGGCAAATGACCAACAAAGCGTTTCAAATCACGCGCCACATGAAAGCGGTCCAGCATGTACAGACATTGGTGAAAGTAGGATGTACATTCCCCGATCCACGCCGCGCCGTCTCCGTTCACCACAAGCCACGTGTTCTCGTCGATTTCGTAACGCTCCACCAGAAAGTCCCCGAACCCTTCCCAGAAGTCGCCGCCGCTCGTATGCAGGTAATGCTGTTTGTTCTTCAGCTGTACCCGCTTGCCGTTCTTCTCCCAGCCTTCGTGTACGACTGCAATTGCGTTCTCCATCCCGCGCTTTTTGCTCCGCTGCAGCTTCGTGTACAGCCCATCCACTTCCACGAACAGCACGCGGGCAGCGCGCCGTTTCACCGCTGGCATCGGCTGTTGCGCACGCTCCATCAGTTTTTCCCTGATCGCTTGGTGGCTCAGCACATTGTAGCCCAAAAGCTGCTCCAGCCGCTTTGCGCTGTCCCGGTACGACGGTCCTTGGCTTGCGAATGCGATTGCTGTCTCTTCCAAATGCGGACTGACTTTCCCGCGCCCTTCGAATTGCAACAGCTGATCCAGCAGATACACGTGTTTGCCGCTTCTACGGTCACAGTACAATCTCCGCTTAAAGCGCACATTCCCGAACACTGTGTTGACGCTTGTTTCACGCTCGTCCTTTACTCGATAACGCTCTCGGTCCCGTTGCTCCAGGATCTGCTGATCCAGCGCCTCCAGCACCTGCTTCATCGCACGAGCGAATTCCTCCTGCATTTTCCGGAAAATCCATTGCTCAATCTCTTTCATCGTCGGCATTATTGTGGTAAAGTGGCTCACAGGAGCTTCCTCCTTCTTGGTGTGTTGTGCGTCAAACATCACTTTACCAAGGGAGAAGCTCTTTTTCTATATCCGCTTTTTCCAATTCCTACACCCACAGAGATTTTACACTATCTCCCGGAGAGGTTATCGTTTCGGCGGGTCCTGCTCTTTATCGCTGTCTTTGTTTTTAAGCACCGCTATCATTCTCCGCAATTTGTCGGGCATGGGCAGTCCAAGCCGTCCGTAGTTTTCCGTGATCGATATCAGCTCGTTCGCCAAATAGAAATAAATAGCTCCCGTCTCGAGGACATCGGTCCCCCCCATTAGAAGCACGTCCATCTGATGGGCCAAAACAATGACCACCAGCATAAGTGCCTTCCGGGTCAAGCCCCAGAAGCCGACGTCGCTTTTCAATCCGGAGCCTTCCTTGATCGAAGCCAGTAAACCGGTCACGTAATCGACCACGATGGTGAACAAAAAAAACCACAGCAACGGATCCCATCCCCCGAATGCAATCGCGATAATACTGCCGGCGAGCGCGCTGATGCTATTGACGGCAAGTAAATTCATAAAACTGCGCCTCCCTTCCTATCATCTTCTATATCTTATGAAGGGAGGACGCGTTCTGCGAAGCCGGATCGCCTTAATTGCCGGCCTATTTCATAGATTCGCGCGAGGTAGCGGATGCTGCTGTGGTATATTTTATGTCGTAAAAATGCAAGATTACCGTTCGTCGTTCCAGAAGTTCATCGGCTTCATATCGTTTGTCAGCGGCTTAAACGTGTAACCTTCCGCCTGAATGGCCTTGATCAGCTGCGGCAAAACCGTTACCGTCGCATGCTGGTCGTGGAACAAGACGATCGGGGTGACTCCTTTTTTCTTCATGTTTTTGACGTCTCTCATGACGTTGTCGTAAATTTTTTGCGGGTTGCTTTGGTATCTCCAGTCATTGGAGTCGATGTTCCAATCCCACAGGCGATAACCGTAAGCAGCCGTCTGGTCGCGGTAAGCTTTCGTAAAATACGGTTTGCTGCCGTAAGGCACCCGGATCAGCTTCGTGTACACGTTCGCGGCCTGGTGCAGTTTGGCATTGTCCATGTTCATTTCGTTCAGCGCCGAAGACGGCGATGCATAGAACTTGTCCTTCTGATGCGTCATGCCGTGCAAGCCTACGCCGTGCCCTTCCTTGACGATGCGCGCCACGGATGCGGGATGATGGGAGATTTGGTTGCCGAGCATGAAAAACGTCGCTTTTACATTATACTGTTTCAAAACATTGAGCAGCTGCGGCGTATACGGGGACGGACCGTCGTCAAAGGTAATATAAATCGTTCTCGCTCCTGCCGCCGGCTTGGTCGTTGGAGCCGGAGTCTTCGGCTTATGCTGCTGGATATAACCGGCGTATTTGTTTGCCAGCTGCGCATCCGTCAGCGCTGCCCCGCCGTTTATTGCGCGGTACAGGTTTTGTTTCGGCAAATACGACAGCGCAAACCCGAACTTTTGGCTTAAAATCCGGAACGAAATGAACGTTCTGCCGTTTTTGACGAGCGTGTTTTTGCCGTCTGCCGGAAGCGTCGCCGAAGCGCCGCCCCGATGGGTCAGCTTCACGTTCCCCTTTGCGTATTGCACCGTAAGATTCATGGCCGATGCGGTTTGAACCAAAGGAACGTATAAAGTGCCTTTATGTATGATGGGCGACATTGGATAAGTAACCAGCGTGTCGTTCACGGCAACGAATACGGACGACGTCGCGGCGCCCGCCGAACTCCCCGCCGCAGTCGCGCTGCCTTGTCCGGCGGAAAAAATGCAGCCGAAGACCAGGATCAGGGATAACATCCATTTGGAGCATTGCAAAACCTTTTTCACTTCTCTCTACCAACCTTTTACGCGTATTTTGCATAGATTTGCAGTCTCAAGGAATCTATTAAACCATTTTCCTCAAATCCAAACTTCGAATCTAGCAATCTAGTTCCTCTGCATTGTACCCGACTCCGCCGGTCGTTTCAATTTCAATTCAGTAACCATTGCTGTCATCTTTTCGTAAATATTAGGAAATGAAGGAGATTCGTGGAATCCTATTTGTGACCAACAGCCTGCAAATGTCGTAAAACACATAACGCACTAGGAAGAAAGGCATAAAAATGGGCGATAGTTACTATTGAAAAGAAGCCTTATAAAATGTAGAATTTGAAGAAAAATCTTCGGAGGAAATATGCCTACACAACAAGAACAGCATTCAATTCAGGCGTGGTCTCTGATCAACCGCAAATATTTGGGAAAAGGCATCCGCGTCAAACGCTTCCGCAAGCCTTCCCGCTGCCAGATCCGCAACCGGGTGTTGCTGGCGGTGCTGATGGTCAACGACATCAAGCTATCGCAGCTTGCCGAGGAGCTCGGCGTCTCCTCCCGAAGCGTCAGCGCCTGGGTGTATGAAGGCCGGATCCCCGGCAAAAAAAATCTGGACAAAGTATGCCAGTTTCTCGGGTATCCCCACCATATCCTGTTTAACCGCTCCGTTACTTCGAGCAGCCCGATCATATGTCAGCCTTCACCGTCCAGATTTATGCGGAGAACGTTAACCCGTTCGCCTGTCGACAACAAAATTTTAACGGGGCTTTGCATGGTCCATGACCTTTCGGTCAGCGACGTCAGCGAATGGATGGACATCCACCCCGGCACGTTTCGCAAATGGCTGCACCAAGGAACGTTGCCATCCCCAAGCTTTCAGGACCGGGCCGAGCTTTTTTTCCGCATCCCGAAATTCATCCTGTTTGCGGACTGCGTTTTAAACGAATCCTAACCAAATACGGCGTTTACCAAGCCAACCCCTTGGCAAACAGCTCTATGATCCGGCAATCCTTCCGGCTTATAGAGCTGTTTTCGTTTGGGCATATTAACTACGGCTTCAGACAGAGCCATGTCTCGGACGATAAGCTCGAAAAAATAATCGCTCACCCGAAAGTTAACGTTGACGTTAACGTTAAACAGGATTAAAATGATGAATGTCATAAAACAAACGCGAAGGGAGGAAAGACATGCATGAGTACAAAATCGATGATGTCGCCCGGGAATGCGGGTTGACCAAGAGAACGATTCGTTACTATGAAGAGCTTGGCGTCTTTCCTCCCCCTGACCGGAGCGAAGGCGGCATCCGGATTTATACCCGGGAGCATATCGATTATTTGAAGAAAATCGTCGTTGCCAAGGAAATCCTCGGCTTCAGTCTGCAAGAGCTTGTACACTATCTGTCCGTCTCGGATGCATACAAAAAGCATCACAAGTCCTACCTCGACACTAACGACCGGAAAGAACAGAAATCCAAGCTAGCGCATATGCAGCAGTCGCTCGACAGGCAAATCGAATTGATTCGCAACAAAATCGAAAAAATGAAGGCGATGCAGACCGAGCTGGAACGTACGAAGGACCGTCTCGACGCTTTCATGCAAACATTCGATGGGGAGAACGGCCCGAAGCAGCTGGACTAGGAGCAATGGGGTCTTTTTTTCTGCCGTAAAGCCTGTAGCTTTCGTTTTTTGCGGTACGTGCTTCTGAAAATTGAAAAACCATTTACGCAAAGTGAGGTAATGTATTCCATGTCTAAAGCAACTGAACCTTTGGAACTTGAACAGAGGAAAGCCGGGCTGCTGTCCCAGCCCAAAGCGGTATGGGCGATCGCCTTTGCCTGCGTCATCTCTTTTATGGGTCTCGGACTCGTCGACCCGATTTTGCCTGCGATCGCCGCGCAGCTGCATGCCAGCAAAAGCCAGGTATCCCTCCTGTTTACCAGCTACAATCTTGTGACAGGCGTAGCGATGCTCATTACCGGCGTCATTTCCAGCCGGATCGGCATCAAAAAAACATTGCTTACCGGTATTTTTCTCATCATCATTTTCTCGGCGCTTGGCGGTTTCTCGGGCACGATTGGCCAAATCGTCGGCTTCCGCGGCGGCTGGGGACTGGGCAACGCCCTGTTTATTGCCACCGCCTTGTCCGCCATCGTCGGCCTGTCCACGTCCGGCACGGCTAAAGCGATCATCCTGTACGAAGCCGCGCTCGGCCTCGGCATTTCGGTCGGACCGCTGCTTGGCGGAGAGCTCGGCTCCATCAGCTGGCGCGGACCGTTTTTCGGCGTTGCGGTCCTTATGCTTCTTGCTTTCATCTTCATCATCTTTATGCTTCCGTCCATTCCGAAGCCGAAAAAAGCCAGCACCCTGGCCGACCCGTTCAAAGCGCTGTCCTACCCGGCCCTGCTGACGCTCGGAATCACCGCATTCCTGTACAACTTCGGCTTTTTCACGCTGATGGCCTACTCTCCGTACGTCATGGAACTGGATGAGCACGGCCTCGGTTACGTCTTCTTCGGATGGGGCATCCTGCTTGCCTTCACGTCCGTATTTGTCGCTCCGAAGCTGCAGAAACGGTTTAGCGTCGTGAAATCGATTTGCGCGGTGCTTACGCTGTTTACGATCGTCCTCATCATCATGGGGATCGGCACGTACAACCACTCGCCGAAAACCGTCATCGTCTGCGTCATCGTGGCCGGCATTTTCCTCGGCATCAACAACACGCTGATCACGACGGCCGTCATGCAGGCCGCACCGGTGGAACGTTCCGTCGCATCGGCATCTTACAGCTTCGTCCGTTTCCTTGGGGGCGCCGTTTCTCCTTGGCTCGCCGGCAAGCTTTCGGAGTGGTACCATGCGGAAACGCCGTTTTATTTTGGCGGCTTGATGGTATTTATTGGTGTCATCGTTTTACTTGCCAGCCGCCGTCATCTGAAGCATGTTGACCGGGCGGAAGGCCATTAAAAGGAGGTCCTCTTCATGTATAATCGAATTCTCGTGCCGCTTGACGGTTCCGAGCATGCCCGCCGCGCGCTGGATACGGCCGTACGGCTCATGCAAAGCTTGAAAAACGCGCCGGAGCTGGCAATTCTTCATGTGAATCCCTCCATCTCCATTAACGAGCCGCCTGTAGGCATCGATTTGGAGGAGCACATCCGGCAAGAAGGAAAAAAAGTGTTGGATCCGGCCACGGCATCCCTCTCCAAGCAGGGGATCGGTTTCGAAACGTACACCAAAACCGGAGACCCCGCTTCCGTCATTTGCAAAACGGCCGAGGAGCAGCACGCCGACCTGATCGTCATGGGCAGCCGGGGCATCGGCCTGATGTCGGAACTGCTGATCGGCAGCGTCAGCCACAGCGTCGTGCAGCATGCCCACTGTCCGGTCATGATCGTCAGATAACAAGTTCGAAAGGCACGCCAAAAAGGGTATCCCCGAAGGTTCAGCGAACCTGGGGGTACCCTTTTTTTGTCCGAAAAGCGGCTCCGGCGGAGGAGATTTAACCGAACCTTCCCGAAATGTAATCCTGCGTCATCTGCTGCGCGGGATTCGTAAAGATTTTTTCCGTCGTATCATGCTCCATCAGGCTTCCCAAATAAAAATACGCGGTGTAATCGGAAATGCGCGCCGCCTGCTGCATGTTATGGGTGACGATGACAATGCTGAGTTCCTTTTTCAGCTCGGTAATCAGCTCTTCGACTTTCGCCGTCGATACCGGGTCAAGCGCCGATGCCGGCTCGTCGAGCAGCAAAATGCCCGGTTTGACGGATAAGGCCCTTGCGATGCACAGACGTTGCTGCTGGCCGCCGGACAAGGACAAGGCCGACTGCTTCAGGCGGTCTTTGACCTCGTCCCACAGCGCCGCTTTGCGCAGGCTTGTCTCCACGATTTCATCCAGCTCTTTTTTGTTTTTGATGCCATGGTATTTTGGTCCGAAGGCGATATTTTCGTAAATCGATTTATAAAACGGGTTTGGCTTCTGCCAGACCATGCCGATTTTTTGGCGGAGCTGAATGACGTCGGTGCCCGGGTCGTTGATGTCCACCCCGTCGATCCAGATGCGCCCTTTGATTTTGGCCTGGGAAATTTCGTCGTTCATCCGGTTCAAGGAGCGCAGAAACGTCGATTTGCCGCAGCCCGAAGGACCGATCAGGGCGGTGACGCTTTTTTCCGGGAAACTCAGGCTTATATTTTTAACCGCTTCGTATTGCCCGTAAAATACGCTGAGATGTTCTGTTCGAAACGTTGCGTTGTTCATGTATGATGTCCCTCCTATCCCATGCGCTTGGAAGCTGTCATCGCTTTGTACAACACGCCGCCAAGCCACCTAGCGAACAGATTAAACAGCAGCACGAGAATGACGAGCACGGCCGATGCGCCTGCGGCGATTTGGGCCGCGTCCGGCGCCAGGCCTTCGCTGTTGATTTTCCAAATATGCACGGCAAGCGTTTCGGCCGGACGGAACGGATTGATCGGCGACGTCGGGCTAAGCGGGTTCCAATTGGTGAAATCCAGGCGCGGTGTGGACATCCCTGCCGTAAAGAGCAGCGCTGCCGCTTCCCCGAACACCCTGCCGGCAGCAAGAACCGTACCGGTCACGATGCTTGGAAGAGCCACCGGGAACAGGACCGAGGAAATGATTTTCCATTTGGACAGCCCGAGCGCAAGCCCCGCCTCCTTCTGCTCCTTCGGCACGCTGCGGAACGCCTGCTCCGTAATCCGCACCATCAGCGGCAGGTTGAAAATCGTCAGCACCAACGCGCCGGAGAACAGCGAAAATCCGAATCCGAACGTATTGACGATCAGCAGCAGGCCGAACAAACCGACCACGATCGACGGAAACGAGGACAACACTTCGACGACCAGGCGGATCGTGCCGGTGATTTTGCCCGGCTTCGCGTATTCGGCCATGTAAATCCCTGCGCCGAGTCCGAGCGGAATCGTAATGATCAGGGTCAGAACCAGCAAAAACAAGGAGTTGAACAGCTGCGGCCCGATGCCGCCTCCGGCGCGGATCGTTTGCGGAACGGAGGTCAGGAAATGCCAGTCGATATGGCTGAGCCCCCGCACCAGAATAAAGCCGATCAGCCCTACGAGCACCGCGACGATCAACAAGGAAAACACCACGATGAAGAAAGTTGCAATTTTGTCGGTCAGTTTCGCTCTCAAATCCGATGTCTCCTTTCCAAAAGCCGGACGATCATAACGAATACGAAGGTCATGAACATCAGCGCAAGCGCCATGCTCCACAGCGCGTTGCTGTGCGCGGATCCCATGACGGTGTTGCCCATATCCAGCGTAATGACGCTCGTAAGCGTCGATGCCGATTCAAACAGCGACCGCGGAATATGCGGCGCGTTGCCGATAACCATCTGAACGGCCAGCGCTTCGCCGAAGGCGCGAGCCATCCCCAGCACGACGCCCGTCAGAATAGAAGGCAAAACGGTTGGCAAAATAACTCTGGAGATCGTCTGCCAGCGGGTCGCCCCCAGCGCAAACGAAGACTCCTTCAGGCCGCGCGGCAGCGACGCCAGCGCGTCCGACGCCACGCTCGTGATCGTCGGCAAAATCATGACGGAAAGAACGATGGCCCCCGCCGCGATCCCGATCCCTTGTCCGGGGAACACGTTCCGCAAAAAAGGCACGACGACGGTCAGGCCGATAAAGCCGTAAACGACCGAAGGGATGCCGGCGAGCAGCTCGATGACGGGCTGCAGCAGCTTTTTACCCCAGCCGGGCACGATTTCGGTCATGAACAGCGAAGCGCAGATGCTGAGCGGGCTTGCGATCAGTGCAGCCAGCACCGACGTGGCGAACGACCCGAAGATAAACGGCAGCACGCCGTACATCGGCTCGCCGTTATTGCCTTCCGGGTCCCAGGTGGTGCCGAACAAAAAATCGCTCAGGCTGACGCCATCGCGAAAGAAAGTCGCAAGTCCTTTGGACGCGACGAAATAGACGATGGATAATATGATGACAATGAGCAGAGCCGCGCAAATGAACGTATAGCTCCGGCCCGCGACATCTTCAGCATGATGTTTTTTCCAGCGGGTGCCGCGCGCAGGCTGAACTTGAACAGGCCTTTCATCAATGGTTTTCATCGTTGTCCTTCTTTCTAATGTGAAAATAGAGGCGAAATTCCCTTTCGCCTCTTTCTTGCCATGAGGTTTTGCGCTCGGTCAGGGCTTACTTGGTAATGTTGCCTTCGACGTCGCGTTTGACTTCCATTTTGCTGACCGGAATGTAGCCAAGCTCTACGACGTCACCGTTTTGAACGGCATCCGAAGCGATGTAATCAAGGAATGCTTTGACTTCAGGCTTAGGTTCGCCTTTCGTGTACATATGCTCGTAAGCCCATACCGGATATTTGCCGGACGTTACGTTTTCAACCGTTGCTTCCACGCCTTCGTATTTGAGCACTTTCACTTTGTCGTCCAGGTAAGACAGTGCCAGGTATCCGATCGCCCCTGGGCTTTCAGCCACGATTTTTTTAACCGTGCCGGAGGATTCTTCCTGGATGGAACCTTTCAGATCTTCGGTCGAAGTGCCAAGCGCGTATTTTTCGAAAGTTTTGCGTGTGCCGGAGCTTGCCGGACGGTTGACGATGACGATTTTTTCGTCTTTGCCGCCGACTTCTTTCCAGTTCGTGACTTTACCCGTGAAAATATCGACCAGCTGCTGCTTCGTCAGGCTGTCTACGCCGACGTCCGGATTGGTTACCGCCGCCATGGCCACAACCGCCACCTGATGGTCAACCAGGTCCTTGGCTTCGTCTTTCAGCTTTTCTTCCGCAAATACGTCGGAGTTGCCGATGTCGGCTTGCCCGCCTGCAACTTGCGTCAAACCGGTGCCGCTGCCGCCGCCTTGCACTTGAACCTGGATTTTGGAATATTGGGATTCCGCCATGAATTTTTGCGCAGCTTGTTCGACGAGCGGTTGAAGCGCCGTCGAGCCGACCGCCAGGATCGAGCCGCTCAGTTCCGTGGCCGAGGATTTATCGTCTGTCGCAGCTCCGGAAGCGCTGCTCGTGTCTTCGGTATTTTTGCTGCCGCATGCGGCCAGCATAACAACCAGCGCCAACGTGCACAGCATGAGAAGCGATTTTTTCATCTTGATCATCTTTTGGTTCCCCCTGTTTTTGAGTGATCTCCCGGCAGCTCTCTTTGCTGCCTACAAACTCATTGTAGTTCCCTATCGTTTTATGAAATGTCGCGTTTTGTAAAATGAAGAATAAAAAAATATATAATCTATTTATAATTAAATAGAATAAATCTATAATAGTAGTTAAGAATTTGATGATCACCAGGGGGATCCCCATGAATTTGTTAAAATTGCACATCCTCGTTCTGATCGAGAAACTGAAAAAAGTGACGGACGTGGCACGGGAGCTGGATATGAAGCAGCCGACCGTGACGTTTCATATGAAAAGCCTGGAGGAAGAGTTGGGGGTAGCCTTGTTTGAGACGAAAAGGGGCCGCATCTGGCTGACCGAGGCCGGGAAGGCGCTGTATCCGTATGCGGTGAAAATGACGGCGATGGCGCAGGAAGCCCGCAAAGCGGTTCAGGATTACGCGGATCTCAACAAAGGGCGCTTGCACATCGGGGCCGACGGCATGATGGGGTCTTACGTGCTTCCGGAGCTGATCAGCGGCTTTTGCAGCCTGCATCCGGGCGTCCAAATCGAATTGAACGTCACACCCACCCGCCTCGTCAAAGAGCGGCTGCTGAACCAGGAAACCGATTTGGCGTTTTATTATGCCGAAGCCGAGGGTTCGCCGGACGGGCAGAAGCCGGTAAAAGAAGAAAAGATCTCAATAGATCGCATCGAGCTTATTTTTTCCGGAACACATGCGTTTGCCGGACTCAAGTCGGTGACGCAGAAGCTCATCGCCCAGCAGTTTTTCGCGCAGCACGGCGAGGGGGCGTTTATGACGGACTACTCGCGCGCGTATGCGGCCGCTTCCGGGATCCATCTTTGGGAGCGGACGGCGGCCGATTCGCCGGAAATCGTAAAAAACATGGTGCGGTCCGGTGAATTCATCAGCCTGTTCCCGCTTTCCGGTATCCGGGAGGAGCTTGCGTCCGGTGCGCTCCGTTCGCTGCCGCTGCCCGGACAGGCCGATCCAACCGTGACCGGCGTGCTTGCGTACCATGCCGATCAGCCGGCTTCGCCCGTTTGCGAAAGGTTTATCCAATACGTGCGGGAACAGGCCGAAAACGGATAAAGGGGCATCTCCCCGGATCATTTGGATCTTGAGAGACGCCCCTTTTTATCTTTTTATATTGAAGAAAAACAGCCCTGCTTCGATTCAAAATGTGATGCCAACATTTCTACACCGGCGCCGCAAATTTGCTCCGGCTCCACAGCCACATCGGCGTATGGATGTCGATCGGGCACAGCCCGCTGCCCTGCAGCAGCTCTTCCCATCTGGAAGCCGTAAGCTCCCGGGCCTTCGGGGCGGCCGCTTCCTCCTCGGTCAGGATCCCGAGTTTGACGCTGGATTGAAGGACATGGGTGTCCGGTGCCACCGTAATGCATTCCCGGTCCGGAAAGGCAACGTCCGTGTACTGTTCCATCACGTACAGCCAGTAGTTCATGATTTTGTCGCCGCCCAGATAAGGGAAGCTTTTTTTATGCTGCATGATATGCTGCTTGATCCGGAGGACGGAATTCCCGTTTTGGCGGAAAAGGTTCCGCAAGTCCCCGTCCAGCAAATCCATGATCGTGACGCACAGCGTCCGCCAGACGGCGGGCTGCTTGTTCGGTTGAAGCGCGACCTTATATTTCAGCAGCTTTTCCCGCAGCTCCTCCGCATCCATGGCAGCGGCCGCCGCCGGATCAAACACGTCCATCGTGTCCGGATCGTTAAACGTCCGGTGAGCGCTCTCCCAAAGCGCATACGAATTCCGCTGGTAATTCAGCGCCATCGGCAGCGTAAAATAATGATAGCTTGCCGCCGATGATGGATCCAGGGGCGGGTGTTCGTCCTCGGGCATCTTCTCGCCGCCAAGCTTCCCCTGTTGATGAAGTAAAATTAATTTCGTTATATCCCGTAAAATATCGTCCCTGCTCCGCAGCATGCATCCTTGGCTCCTCTCAAAACGGCGTCCCCTTTTTGACCGTCAGCAGCGGCAGCAGCAAATACAACCCGTAAGCAAACGCCATCCAAATGACGAAGGCCAGCAGCTGTTCATTGGACAACCCTGCAAAAAAGACGCCCTTATTCCATATCACAAACGTGTCCAGGATTAAACCGACGGCACTGCCCACCACGCCAAGCCTCACGGCCGCGTAGGGATTCGGATCGAACCGGCGAAATAACGCAAACACGACGTACAGCACGACTCCCGTCGCGGCCTCCAGCAAAAGAAACGGCAGCCAAAAGCTCTGCCGGTACGGGCTGACCAGCACCATGCCGCCAAAAAAAACAAAAAACAGCGTCGCCCCAAGCCATACCACCACCGAAAACAACAGCGTCAATCCCATTTTTTCCGAAAACATGCCCAATCCATTGCTCCCTTCCATACAAAAATAGATGTTAGTCCGTTCCAGCCTTCCTAAGTAAACGCTCAAAGAAAACGCCCAGCTCCGCAAACACCTTTTCCCGGTCCAGCTCGGGGGACACCAGGCTCTGCACGGCCAAGCCGTCAAAAATCGCGTTAATGACAATGGCCCACACCTCGAACGACATGCCCATAAGGCGGCCTTCCGCCTCGTTTGCGGCGATCGCGGCCCCCGGCTGCTCTTGGCGCCGATCCCCGCCCTTCGGCAGATCCGTTTGCTGCCGCTCCCCGCTCCCGGAAGGCTCCGCCAAAGGCGGCGTTTGTGCCGGGAAGGCAAGCTGCCGCAGCTTCTCCGCCAGCACCCCGTTTTCGAACGAAATCAGGGCGCCAAGCTCCTTCCTCGTTTCTTCATGTTTCAGGCCGAACACGACAAGCGATAGAAACAAGCGGTGAAAAAAGGAATCGGACCCTCCCCGTTCTTTGGCCGCTCCCAGCGCCTCCGACACGACAAACTCCTTGCTCTGCAAAGCAGAGAACGCATTCCATGAGCGTTCGCAAACATCTTTGACAACGTCCAGCATGAGCCGGTCTTTCGTCTGGAAATGATAATACACCGTTCCTTGCGTTACCCCTATGCGCTCCGCCACCATTTTTAAAGTCAATTTCTCCAAACCCTGCTCCACGATGCATTGTTTGGCTGCTTCGATCAGCTCCTGCTTGGAAACGACATTCGGTTTAGCCATGAGTATGATCTCCTTTTTTTCATCAAGTTAGTTATCTGACTAACTCACTAACAATATATACCATACGCCGAGAAAAAGTAAAGACGGATTTTTAACCTAAGTTGACCGGAAGTCCAAACGGAACATGCCAAAAGGCTCGCAAGCTGCTTTTTAAAGCAATCTGCGAGCCTGTTTCCGAGAAGCGGCCGGGATCGCCCGAGAACCGCTAGAAACATGCCAAAATTTCTTACAACAACTCAAACGTAAGGTCCGGCATATTCCCTGCCGCCGCAGGTTCAAACGTTGGTTCAAGATAACCCATTTCCAAGACGGCAACGATCCGTTCATCTTTTTGGACACCCAAACGCCCGGCACAAGTTCTGTCATAGATCCAATCATTCATCGTCATGCGGACATGGAGATTGTTTTCCCGCGCCAGCAGGCGAAAATTCTGCATAAGGCAGCAGGCCGCCGCAACATCTTCCTCCCTTTTATGAAGGTCATGCTCTTCTTTTACGACCAATACCAGGCAGGCTGGAGCCTGATCTTGCAAGCCGCGCATGATGTCCATGCTGCCGGGTCCCATGAAGATAAAGCGCCAAGGCTCCCGCAGTCCGTCGTTCGGAGCCCATACGGCTATATTCAATAAATCGAGTACGTGATTTTCCGACACGGATTTATCGCTATATTTTAATGAATGGACTTCGCCGGAACCGGTTTTAGCATCATTCAACAAGTCCCCCTCCTCCTCCCGGCAAAACGGTCCATTTCTTTTCCGCTCGCGTCCTTGCCCTGGCCTTCGGCATTTTATCGAAAAATCCGAGGTGAAAAATCCCGACAAGCCTCTCTTCGGGCTTCATGTGGAACAGATCGAATAACTCTTTGCTTTGGATCATCGGTTCCGTGTCCCACAGCACTCCAAGCCGCCGCTGCCAGGCCACAAGCTGAAAATTTTGCATGATCCCGCAAACCGCAGCATAATTCAGGTCGCTTTCCCTCCTGTCCGGACCGGTGACGGCAATGACGGCAAGATGGCCCGGTATATCGGTGAACCTTTTCCGGACGAAATCCCGTACTTTCTCCGGCAGCCATTTGACCAGCCTGTTCTTCACCATAGGCTCCAGCATGCAAGCGGCCAGACGCTCCCTGGAATCCGGCGTTCCCGCATACACGCACCGGAAAGCGGCGGCCTCCCCGGATGAATACAGCCGCTGCGCCTCGCGAAGCAATGTGAACACCAGCTCCGGGTCCACGGGGGATGAACGAAACCTGCGGATGCTTCTGCGCTCCTGGATCGTCTTCATGATATCCATTTTATTTTCCCCCCGGCTTTTGTTCGCCCGAACCGCCCGTCAAGCTGCTCAATTCCCCTGCCCAACGAACGACGCCGTCCCTGATCGCGCCTGCCGGATCCGGGTCCGACACGGGCACCGCCCAGGCGATATGGCCGTCCGGACGGATCAAAGCGGTGTGAACATCGTCCCAATGGGGCGCTTTCGCCGCCAATGAAGCTTCGATCACTTGAAGATGCCCATAACGATCCCACTCACCGCTGTTTTTCGCGTCCGAAGACAGATGCAGCAAAAGAAACTTGCCTGACCGGAGCAGTTGATAAGTGCTGGCCAAATCGCCGTTTTTCAGCCGCAGAATCAGTTCTGTCGAACGCTTTCCGTTTAAAGCATGGTACGGCGCTTGGTCATCGGGCGCGTAGTGGACATTGAAGGCGGAAATTTGCTCCGCCATCTGACGGTTCACCTCCGGATGAAGAAGAAGTTTCGACATGATGCTCCGGAGTTCCATGACGCCGGGACTCGTATCCATCAGCGTAAACTGCGCTTCCGTATTGCCCAGCATCGCCGTGCTCCAAGGAAAACGCTCTGCTTGATAGCTGTCGAGCAGCCACTCCGGCGCCCAGCCTTGAACCGCTCCGGCGAGTTTCCATCCCAGGTTCACCGCTTCCTGAAGGCCGACGTTCATCCCCTGCCCTCCCGCCGGAAAATGAATATGTGCGGCATCTCCCGCGAGAAACAGCCGATTGTCCCGATAGCGGCCCGCTTGCCGCGTGGCATTCCCGAAACGCGACGCCCACTTCGCTTCAGTTAGCCCAAAATCGCTTCCCGCCGTCCGCATCAGCGCCGATCGCAATTCTTCCAACGTAACCGGCTCGTGTTTGGATGCAGACGATCTTTCCGGATCCAGCATCAATATTCGATAAGTCGTCGAATCGATAGGGAAAATCGATACGATTCCCTTCTCCGCCATGCGGGAGACAACGCTCATCGGCGGAAGGCCGGGAAGGGCGGCATCCGCCAAAATAGCCATAAATGTCGCGTCGTGGCCCTCGAACGGTATGCCCGCTTGTTTTCGGACCAAACTTTTGGCCCCGTCCGTGCCGACGACGTACGCGGATCTGAGCGTACTCTCCCCCTGAGGGCCCGACATGCGCACGGCAACGCCTTCCTCATCCTGATGCACGGATAAAGCTTCCGTTTCCCTCCGTATTTCTACGCCCAAGTCCAGCGCCCACTGCTCCAGCACTTCTTCCGTTTCGCTTTGCGGCAAAAATAAGGTGTGATTGGAGGATGAATCCAAAACCGAAAAGTCCAAGGGCGTATCCAATGAGGCAAAATGCCCCATCGGCAAACGGCGCCCTCTATCCAGCAGCTTCGATTTCAAGCCGCGCATATCCATGATTTCAAGCGTTCGCGGATGAACGGTAAGCGCGCGCGAAAACGACGTGGTGCTTTTTAATCGTTCCAGTATGCAGACGTTGACGCCGGCCAAAGCCAACTCTCCTGCCAGCATCATGCCAACGGGTCCTCCGCCGATCAGTATCACATCATAATCCATAGCCATGACCTCTTTCCCCAAACCCGAACTTGGAAGATAAAAGCGACAAAAGAGGGCCTCTCCAGGCCATGGACGGATCCACCGGCGTCTTTACCGCTGTCCTTAACGATAGAAGTCCGACAGATCTCCCAACAGCCGCTTTATAAAATCAAGTTCTGATTCGCTGTATTTGTCCAAAAACTCGTACATCCTCTGCTGTTCCCTGTGATGAAGTTCATCATGAAGGGCAAAAAGCTTTTTCCCGGCCGTCGTGAGCCGGAAATACACTTCTTTTTTGTTATCGTTGAGCTGCGTCTTGCGTACCCAGCCTGCGTTCAATAACTTGTTGGTAATTTTTGAGGTGTTTCCTTTGCTTAGATTCATCTTTTCGGCGATCGAAGTGACATTGATCGGCTCCTGCTCCCCGATGCATGCGATGGTGTGCAGCTCCGTCATGTTCAGGGTGGATTCCACTTCGATCGTTTTCCGGAGTTCTTCCAGAAAAACGGCGGTTTCCCGGTTCTCATATTGTTCCTTTTGCTCAAGGAATCGAATGAAATTGTCATGGATCGCAATTTTGACCATCCGGTTCGTATTGTTCATGATTTAGCAAACTCCTCGACTCGTTTTTTCTTAATTATATCTAAAATTAGTTTCATAAGAAACAATATGAGCGAACCGAAGGAATTTCAGCCCTGAATGAAACGGCTAATTCAGTTTTTCAGACCATGGATAACCCCCTTAATATTTTGTTATTGTTTCCAAAGAATAAATATAAATCGCTTAAATAAAATAAAATTTGGTCATGAAACTAAAATATTTATTCATGTGAAACAATTTTATTTTATGTTTTGTTTTTTTCTTTGTCAACTCGTTCCTGGGATGTGAGATCACTCGACCAAATGCCGGCGGCTCATCAACCGATTATTGTTCAAGTTGCCGATCCATGGCGCGGGAGATCCGCCAACCGCTTTCCGAGCGCCGGCCATCGAATCGTCTACGGTTATGGGCCAGCGAAAAAAGGCTCGCAAACCGCCTATCAGCAATCTGCAAGCCTTTTTAATTGTGATGAGTGAATGCCGCCCTGTCGCCTTTGTCGGATTGTTGTCTCGAACCAACGATCTTAATTATTAAGATAATGGGGTGAAAAAATAGCCTTTTATAAGTCCTGGAGGACCGCTTTCAAACCGGCTGCGGTTTGCGGCAGCTCCTTTTTCATCGATTGGCGCATAAAAAATTCGGCCACCTTCGGCACGTTGCCGACTTGAATGGCGAAATGAACCCGGCAGGACGCGTCGGAGATCGGCTCAATACGGTAGCTTTCGCGAAAGGATTGTTTTTCATTGGGCGCCGTCTCCAAGATCAGCAACTGATCCTGAACAAGTTCGGTCACGACCATCGTTTTTTCGCTTTTGAAGCCCGAGTATTTTCCGCTTTCGAAATATTCTGTCCCGACCCGGACCGGTCCTTCAGGCGTCACGCGGGTTTCGATAATGCCTTTAATCCAGGCAGCCCGTTCCTCCAGATCAATGAGGCGCGAAAAAACGCCGGAAGCAGGATAATCATAGGTTTCCGTATGCTCAAACGCAAGCATGGTCATCTTCCTTTCCTTCATGGGTATAGGAGTTAACGAAAGAGAATGGTCGATAAGGCACCCGTTAACGCCCGTTCCATTTCTTCCAGATCCGTTTCGGCAGCCTTGCTCCGCCATCCGATGTAACCGTCCGGCCGCACGATGACCGCTCCCGCCAAGGCGATTCCGTAAGCATCGAGAAAATCGTTCCCGGGATTGCCCAAATCACCTTCATGATCGCTAATCCGATAGATATCCATCGGAAGATGGAGCGCATCTTTGGCACGTCGAGCCGCATCCATCCAGTTTTGTCCTTCAGGGCCGACAAGCAGCACGAACCGGGAACCAAACAGGTCCAATGTTGAAAAGGTCTGACCGTCCCGCTCCAGAACGACGTGCGCCGCGCGGGTTCCCGGCTGCCCCGTCCATAACTCGGGCGACTGCACGTTAGGGAGGTGCTCCCCGCCGGATTCCGGCACGATCGCGCCTTCCGGGTAACGGTAACCCATGTTGACATGGAGGGTGTTGACGCTAATTCCCTCCGACCCTTCATGTTCGCGCTGCTGGGACAGCATGACGACCTGCTCCGCCGTGTAATCCGCAACGGGACGCCGCTCCGCATCGTAAGTGGCCAGCAAATCCGGACCGGCCTCCCCGCGCAAGACCGCGGCCAGCTTCCAGGCGAGATTTTGCGCCTCGGCGATGCCGGTATTGCCTCCCAAACCGCCGCTTGGAGGTTGAACCCTTGCCGAATCGCCGACCAAAAAAATGCGGCCTTGTTGAAAGCGGTCAGCGACGCGCGCAGCCATTTCCCAAGTCAGCACCTTTTTGACCGTTACGGGAATGCCCGGAATTCCGATCGCTGCCCGAATGAGCTCCACGCACCGTTCCTTCGGATAATCGGCGATGCTTTCCTCCTCCGGATCATATACAACGTCCAATCGGTACATATGAGGTCTTCTGTGCGTTCCAGGGTACAACACAAGGCTGCCGCTTGTCGTATCGTTGGCAAAAAAACACATATGCGCGTTTTGGCTTGCAAACAGTTCATGAATATCCGCATCGAAAACCATGCTGACCAGATGGCAAAGCGTCCCTTCCCCGTGCTGGCCAATGCCTAATTTGGCGCGGATCCCGCTTTTGCTTCCATCGGCCCCAACCAAATACTTCGCCCGAACCGTGCGCGTCTCCCCGCTGATCCGATCGCGAATGACGGCCGAAACGCCGTCCCCGTCGGCTTCAAACTCGATCATTTCCGTGTTGTATCGCAACCGGGCGCCGGCTTGCTCGGCCTGTTCCCGGAGGACGGGCTCCAGCAGGTCCTGGGCAATGCCGTTTCCTTCCACGGGACTAAGATCCGTAAAATAAGCGCTCATATCCTCCATCAGGTTATCAAACGTTTGTCCGGCCAAGCTTTCGACGAACATGACGCCGAATTCCCGCGGGAAGGGAGGCTCTTCGCGGCGGATCTCATCTTCGATTCCGGCCGAGCGGAATATTTCCAGCGTTCGGGCCGTCAGGCTCGACACGCGCGGGTGAATCGACGTTCCCGGATGGCGTTCGACGACCAAAGGCCGTATTCCCTGGCGCGCCAGAAAAAGGGAGAAGGAAAGCCCCACCAAGCTTCCTCCGACAACGAGGACAGGAACCGTTTCATCAAACGGGGAGTGATTCAGGAGTTTATTCATTCCAACATACGTCCTTTCGGAACTAAAATGGTTTTCATTCGAAGCCGTGCTCCAAACGCCGGGCTGTCTCGCGCAGTTCTTCCATGCTCCATTTCAGCCTTTCGGCTTGGATATCCGCGATAACGGATTGAAGCCATGCGATTTCAGCCGAATACAGCGCTTGCTGATATTCCGATTCAAGCAAAAATAAGCGCGGCAGACCCATCGCTGTTTCCGATTGCATCTGATCTTCGAGCCGGGCGAGCATGCCTTCAAGCGTGCCCAATCTTTTGGCGAATAACGATGCAACCTCTTCGGGCGTTAACAGCGCAAGAAAAGATACGGCGGCGGGAAACTCCAAAAACTCCTGGGCAGGCGTCGAGATCATTTCCCGAATCCATGAATAAGCGGCATTTCGGCCTAAATCCGTAATTTCGTAAACGACTAAATCCGGCTTCCCTTCATTCTTCTTTTTCCCTTGGATCGCAATGGCGTTGTCCCGATGCAGCCGGTCGATCGTTTGGTAAATGCTCGTTCGGTGGCGAACGTTGATGACTTCTTCTTTCCCCCTCTCCTTAATGAGCTGCTGCATACGGTAAGGATGCATGGGCTCCTCGATCAGAAAACAAAGAATGGCTAGTGCGACAGGCGACTTTTTGATCGTGTTGTTTTTCATAGTCATAATATTAATATTAATAATATGACGTGTCAAGCGAATAAGTCCACCCTATGGAAATTTTCGTAAAATGGGCTCACTCGGGCAAAAAGAGCTGGAGAGATCGGCCATCCGACGATCCAATCTCCGCACGCGCTCCGAATACGCAAAAAAGCTCTTGAATTGTCTAAAGACAAATTCAAGAGCTTTTTATTGGGATGCGGTCGAGAGGACTCGAACCTCCACGGGGGGTTAGCCCACACGGACCTGAACCGTGCGCGTCTGCCAATTCCGCCACGACCGCATATTTCCACCGTTGCATTGTTTTGCAGCAACAGAATATATAATATACCAATTTTCTAATAGTGTCAATAATCATTTTTTTTGCATATCAGTTCAAGCGTGGACAAGCCTTGGCGCTGGGAAGTTGCATCTCGCCGCCGTTTCAACCGCCAATTTGATCGCTCAGCGCATGGACGAGTTGCCAAGTTGAAAAGCGAAACGGGTTGTGCTGCAATGCTGGTAATTTCATTCGGGGAGAACCGGATCTAATCCATTCATGAGGTTAGATATACCAAATTCTGAAATGCGATCGATTCATCATCGCCAAAGAAGCCGTCACGATTCTCAAAGTCCCTTCTGCCCTGGTAGAGAACAACAACTTCATGGTAAAAATACAAAAAAGCTCGCAAACGGCTATAAAAGCAATCTGCGAGCTTTTTCTGATGTAATGCGGTCGAGAGGACTCGAACCTCCACGGGGGGTTAGCCCACACGGACCTGAACCGTGCGCGTCTGCCAATTCCGCCACGACCGCATATCGGTCATCGTCTTCGTCGAAAGTATTCTTTCGCGGCGACAAGATAGATCATATCATGACAAGCCTCTCATCGTCAAGCATTTTTGTTAGAAAAAGTTCTCCAGAATAAAAGACGCCAATTTCGTCCTCCGCATATGCCCGGGCCCTCCCCGAAAAAACACGGGCACATCCGCGCAAAGCCCCCTTTCCGGCGCTCTTTCCGGACATGCCCCATGTTCGTGACCAAATAACGCAAAACATGAATGCGGTATTTTTCGATGTTATCACTAAGCGGGAACTTTTTCCCTCGTTTACCCTTTCACCGAACCGCCCATCAACCCTCTGACGAAGTACTTTTGCAGCAGGAAGAAAATCGCCAGCGGCATCAGCATGGAGATGAAGGCTGCGGACGTCAGCAGATGCCAGTCGTTTCCGCGGGAGCCGACGAGATCGGCGATCTTCATCGACATGACCTGCACTTCCGGTTGGTTGCCGATAAAGATGAGCGATACCAGATAATCGTTCCATACCCACAGGAACTGGAAAATGCCGATCGAAGCCAGCGCAGGCACCGACAAAGGCAAAATCAGCCTGCTGAAAATGGTAAAATGGCTCGCGCCGTCGATAAAGGCGGATTCGAACAAATCCTTCGGCAGCTGGCTGATGAAGTTATACATGAAATAAGTGACCAGCGGCAGGCCAAAAGCCGAATGCGCCAGCCAGATGCCGAGATAGCTGCCGTTCAGGCCCAGCGCGGTGTAATCCTTCAGCACCGGAATCAGCGCCACCTGCAGCGGGACGACCAGCATCGCAATGATGACCGCAAACATCGTTTTCCGGCCGGGAAAACGCAGCCAGGCGAAGGCATAAGCGGCAAACGAAGCGATCAGGATCGGAATGACCGTCGCCGGGATGGCGATCGTCAGCGTATTCCAGAACGCTTGCGAGAGGCCCGTTCCCTTTTCCTTCGTTTCGCTGCCGTCCGGTCCTTTCAGCGTGTACTCTTTGCCGGAAATGACGTTTTTGTAGTTATCGAGCGTCAGCTGGGTGCTCGCCACCCAACCCGGTTTTTGCACGCTGATCTCGCGGTTGCGGCGGTTCTCCCAAATAAGGCGCTCATCTCCCGACTTCACGCCCGCTTTCAGCTGATCGTCGGAGTAGGTTTTGCCGTTCACTTCGATCGGCTGGCGCAGGTCCACGTCCCTGGACAGCTTGATCGTATCCGTCGTTTTCCATTCCTGATGCGGGAACACCTTCCACCAGCCGGTCTGGAGAATATCCGCAGCAGGTCTGAAGGAAGAAATCAGCAGGCCCACAGTCGGAATCAGCCAAATGAAGCAAATGATGCCAAGGATGAGGTTAACGAGCCACTTTTTGCCCTTTTTCTTCTTTTTTCCGGCCATTTAGAATCCCCCCTGCTTGCGGATTTGGCGAAGGTTGAAGTAGATCACAGGCAGCACCGCGATCAGGAGCACAATCGCCAGCGTCGAACCGTACCCGAAGTTGCGGTACATGAAAAACTGCCGGTAAAACTGCGTCGCCACCACTTCGGTGTCGTATTGGCCGCCCGTCATGACCATGACGACGTCGAATATTTTCAGCGTGAATACGATGATCGTCGTCGTGACCGTCAGCAGCGTCGTCGAGATATACGGGATGATGATGCGGAAAAAGATGCGGATCTCCCCCGCCCCGTCCACGCGCGCCGCTTCCAGGATGTCGTCGGGAACGCCTTTGATCGCCGCCGAAAAAATCACCATCGCGAAGCCTGTCTGCATCCAGACCAGGATGATGATCAGGAAAAAGTTGTTCCATGGCTGCAGCATGGTCACCCAGGCCTGCGGCTCGCCCCCAAGCGCGATCACGATCGCATTCAGGAGGCCGATCTGCTCGGTGCCGGGCTGGTAATAATAAACGAATTTCCAAATGACCCCCGCAGCCACGAAGGAAATGGCCATCGGCATGAAAATAATCGATTTTGCGATCCGCTCATAACTGCTCCGGTCCGCAAGGATGGCAATAAGCAGCCCGAGAGCCACGCAGGCCAGCGTACCGACGAATACCCACAGCAGGTTGTTGCGCAAAGCGGTCGCGAGGAGCCGGTCGCTGAAAATCGCCAGATAGTTGCCCAGACCGACGAACTTATCAGAAGATGCATTAAAAAAGCTTAAATAAAGCGTCCGCAGCGCCGGCAGCACCAGCAGCCAACCCAGCAAAAGAACGGCCGGCCCGATGAAAACGTACGGCAGCATCCTGCGGCTGATCTGCTCCGGAAATTGCTCTACCGCCCAACTGAACGAAAGGTACAGCAAATAAACGCCCGCGACTCCCCATATGACCGCAAACAGCGCCGTCAACAGCGGATTCAGCGTCGAATCCCGGAACAGCATGAAGATCGCTCCGTGGACAAACACATTCAGCAGCAGCACTACGACAAAGAGCAGCGCGGCTTTCAGGCTGAAATTCTTTTTCGCTTGCGTATTCATAAGTCGTTCCTGCCCTTCGATATCTCAAAACCCCCGGTTAAGCGGCTTTCATCGGCGCTTTCGCGCCGCCGCTGAAGCAGGGATCATCGGATATAGATTCTTTGGAAAAAAGGGGCGGCCGCACAGCCGCATACCGCCCCGATTCGTTCGATGGATCCATGATTTGCGTTATTTGTTGTCCCAGCCTTTTTGGATTTGCTGCAGCGCTTCATCCAGCGAAGCCGTTCCGCTGACGTAGTCGGTCATGCCTTTCCAGAAGGAGCCTGCGCCGACTTTGCCCGGCATCAGGTCCGAGCCGTCGAAACGAAGCGTCGTTGCGTCCTGCACGAGTTTCGCCATCCGTCTGTCGGATTCGGAATTGTACCATTCCAGCGGGGCGTCGTTCATTGGCGCGATTACGCCGCCGGACTGCACCCAGGACTTGATGGACTCGCCGGTCGTGAAAAACTCCATGACGGCGCGCACTTCCGGACGGTCGTTGAACATCGCGTAAATGTCCCCTGCGACGAGCACCGGCTTGCCGTATTTTTCGTCGATCGGCGGCAGGTAGAACCAGTCGTAGTCCTGATCCACTTTCGCCGTTTCAGGGAAGAAGCTGGTAATGAAGTTGCCGGTCAGGTTAAACCAGGCTTTCGGCGGATTTTCGAACATCGGCTTCGGCGCGTCGCCAAAGGCCGTCGTAACGATCGATTTGGTGCCGCCGTACACGTAATCTTTATTCAACCAAATTTTGGACATGATTTCGAAAGCGTTTTTGACCTCAGGCGAAGTGAACGGCAGCTCGCCCTTGACCCATTTGTCGTAGTTTTCCGGCGTTGTCGTGCGCAGCATGATGTTTTCGATCCAGTCTGTTCCCGGCCAGCCGGTTGCCGCGCCGCTTTCGATGCCGATCGCCCATGCCGGATCCCCGTCCTTGGCGATTTGTTCGGTCAGGGCCATCATCTCGTCCCAAGTTTCCGGCACTTTATAGCCCGCTTCGTCAAACTGCTTTTTCGGATACCACACCAGGCTTTTCACGTTGCTGCGGTTCCAGATGCCGGCCATGATTTTGCCGTCTTTGCCGTCCATGGTGGCCATGTCCAGCCAGCTCTGGTTATAGTTTTTCTTCAGCTTTTCCTGATCGAGAATGTTCGTCAGATCGACGACTTTGCCGGTTTTCGCGATCGAAGCGAGCAAGCCCGGCTGCGGGAAGTCGGCGATGTCCGGCGCGTTGCCGCCGTCGACGCGGACGTTGATCGTCGCCTCGAATTCTTTGGAGCCTTCGTACTGGATATCGATGCCGGTTTTGTCTTCGAAGTCCTTGATGCTTTCCTCGAATTTTTTCTGGTCGACATCCACGAACGGGCCGAACATCGTCACTTTCGTGCCTTTATATTTGCCCTGCAGCGCCAGTTCGAGCGGCGAGCCTCCATTGCCGTTTTCCGGCGGGGCGGTTTCCTGGGTCGTTTCTTTTTTGTCTCCTCCGGACGCGGCAGGTTCTTTCGTCGGTCCTGCATCCCCGGAACCTCCGCAGGCGCTCAGCATCATCGTAAAAGACAAGCAGAGCGAGAGCAGAAGCGAAGTTCTGGCTTTTTTTGCTTTTGTCATACACTAACATCCCCTTTTTAAAATAGGCTGAAAAACGTCGATTGACTTTTTCTGGCGCCAACGATAGGCAAGCGTCTTCGTCAAACCGCCGAAGGACTGTCTTTTCCGGTCCCGGCGCGTGATGAACAGATGCAGCGGATGCTCGGATCACCTCCTTGCAAAATCAAGGTTATTTTCAAATAACAGCGTTTTCACATTGTTCAAGTCAAACCATGTTTTATCATAAGTGCATTGTTATAGGAACCCTCTCTATTACCCGGCTGCGCAGCATGCAAAACCAACCGGGACGCGACATTCTGAAAAGCTTTTCAAATCCAGCGCCGCAAACGCCTCACCTTTCCCGCGAAGACTCCCTGACAATCAATTTATGCTCCATCTTTTCCCTTAGAACCTCGACCTTGCCCGTCGTCACCAATTCGTGAAGCTTCTCGGCCGCGCGGTAGCCCATGTCGTACATCGGCTGCGCGATCGTCGTCAGCTTCGGAATGAACATGTTCGCGAACCGCAGGTTGTCGAAGCCGACGACCGATACCTGGCCCGGAACCAATATGTTGCGGTCTTTCAAATACGAGATGACGCCCATCGCGAATTCGTCGGCCACGCAAAAGACGGCGGTCAGCTCGGGAAAATCGGTGAACAATTCATGCGCGGCTTGATAAGCCTGCTCGAACCTGTGCGCCGCTCCCCTTACCTTCTGGACGTTTCGTTCAAGCCCCGCTTCGATCATGGCTTTGGCGAACCCTTTGAACCTTGGCGGCCCGGAGATCGAATTTTCGTGGTCGAAGCCGATCATCCCGATTTCCCGGTGGCCGAGGTCGACGAGGAACTTCGCCGCGTCGTAAGCCGCTTGCTCGTCATCGATTTCGACGCAGGGAACCTCGAACTCCTCGGAATGCGTCGACAGCAGCACAAACGGAATTTTGCAGCGGACCAGCTTCTCGTGGTATTCCGGAAACATCATGTCGCTTGCGAATACGATCCCGTCCACCTGCTTTTCATGAAACGCGTCGATATACGAGAGCATTCTGCTTCGGTCCCTGTCGGTATTGCAGATCATCAGGCTGTACCCCAGCTTGATGCATGCGTCCTGCATGCCCCGGATAATCCCGGTGTAATAAACGTTTTCGATATCCGGAATCAGCAGGCCGAACGTAAAGGATTTGTTGTAAATCAGTCCGCGCGCAAACGAATTCGGCTGGTAACCAAGCTTCTCAATGGCCTCCAAAACGCGGATCCTTTTGTTCTCGTTGACCGATTCGGGCGCGTTCATCACCCGGGATACGGTGCTGATGGATACCTCCGCCATTTTGGCAACATCTCTAATCGTTGGCTTCATCGTCAAAACTTCCTTTACAAGAAAACCTTTTCAAGGCGATTATAGCAGGGGATTTTGTCGTTGGCAATACATTTTTTGAAGCGCTTTCAGACAGGGTTTGCAGCTTGTTCCGCACAAGCAAAAAGGCCCCTCTCGCAAGGGACCTTGGCGCAAACGCGGCTGAATAAACGGATCGCGGTCGTCAGCTGTACAACCGGCCCGGCTGATGTTCCGGCACCGATTTGTACATTTGCTGCATCGGCTGCAGCACGTCCTGCGAAGCCGGCACGGCCGCGTAATAACCTCTGGAAGCCATGTACTGCCAAACTTCGAAAGCCTGGTGCGAGCACATCTGGAACGCGTTCTCCAGGAACGAACGAAGCTGCGGCGTGGAGCATTCGAATGCGGACCAGGCATACTCGCGGCCAGCCCGTTTTAATGTCAGCAGGTAAGAAGTCGCGATCGCGCGGTCGTCCAGCTGATGAAGCTTCACCTGCGGCTGAAGCGGCTGATACTGCTGCGGACCCGCATTCATCGCATTCATCGCAGGCATCGGCGGATTCATCGGCATGGCCGGAACGTTGAGCTGATCGGGCGAACTGAAGCGGTTCGCGTATTCGACCTTCATGTTGTAATCCTGAACGTGCACGGCATAATGGCGGGTGATCATGTTTCTTAAGACCGGATCGGTTGCCTGATCGATGAAAAGCGCCATGCTTTGGATGGAATTCGTGCAGCTGAGCAGCAATTCGTTGAGTTCGTGGGCTTCGTGTGCACCTAACGGCATTGTCAAAATCTCCTTTAGCGATAGTGGTTTCTAGAATTGTTTTCCATCCCATAAACTTCGCACTTTATCCGGGATTTATGCATGATGCGGCAACGGCGCGGCCGATTTCTTCCGCCTCTCCCACGTCCCTGCGTTCCTCAGATGGTCGCCCGGCGGATCATGGCATAAGACAACAGCGCGTATACAACCGCGATCGGAGCCATCCAGACGAAAATGTCCATATAATGATTCGCGAACCAGCCGAACAGATCGAGCCACAAGTTAAAATACGTCAGCGCAAAGCTGACCACGCTCATCAGGACAAAAAGCGCCGCAAAAAACACGTACATGCCGGTTCTTTTAAACCGCCGGTAGATGCTGGCGATGACGAAGCCCAGGAAAAACATATGCACCATCAAAACAAAGTAGATGCCGAGCCGTCCGAGCGGAGATATGCCGTCCATAAACGGAAGGTTAAAGAAATGCACGCTGACGCCCCAGCCGTCCGACAATTCCTCCGCGAGCGAAAAAAGAAGCAGAACAACCGCCGAAGCCGCCGAGACCAACACGCCCATCGCGCTCGTGCCCGCAAAAAAATCCAGCCGCCGCACGTTCAGCCCCAGCGCAAATGGAAAGGTCTGCCCCTGCACGATCAAGCTGCACACAAAAATATAAATAAATATCGATGAGAGACCGCCAGAATTGATGTTTTCCTCGCCCCCGGTCGATCCGCCGATAATCAGGTTGATCACAAAACTGAACAGCACGACGACCCACGGGACCGAAAACATAAAAAAGGGCCGGGCCGCGTCACAACGGACTCGGTCCAACCCTCACATTTGTCTCGAACCTAAATAACCACCCAATTCATCTTGCAAGTCATGATATGATAGAGGCCAAAGATTACCGGCGTCTTCCGGATCATACCACCATCGAAAGGGTGTAACAGATGAGCATAGAGACGATAAAAGAAACGAACCTGCCCGACGTTTTCCCCTCCCTGAGCGGTCTTTCTCAGGAAGAATGGAAGCAAGCCCGGCCGCATGTCAAACGGTTCCCGGCCAAATCGAACATCTTCCAGCGGGAGGATGCGTCGTTGTACGGCATGTTTTTGCTCCGCGGAACGGCCCGGATTACGGCGGTTCACGAAAACGGAAACGAGACGGTGCTCAACAGGCTTTCCGCGGGGGAAATTTGTTCGCTGCTTGTGCTCAGCGGGCTGAGCGGAAGGGACTATCCCGCCTATTTGACGGCCGAAACGGACGTGGACGTGCTGTTTGTGCTCCGGAGCAGTTTCTTGCGCTGGGTACAGTTTCATGAAGCGTTCCGCAGCACCGTTTTCGGAGGTTTGCTCGAAAGCACGCTCCGGATGATCGACATGATGGGGGAAAAGGAGCGGATGCCCGTAGAAAAGCGGCTCGCCAAAGCATTGTTGCGCGTGACCACGGAACAGGAGCCGCTCGTAGCCGCGACGCATCAAGAGCTGGCCGAGGAAATGAATTCAGCGCGCGAGGTCGTTTCGCGGACCCTTCTTAAGTTTGCGCGCAGCGGATGGGTGGAAACCGGGCGGGGATGGATCAAAATCGTGCAGAGGAACAGGCTTGAAAACATGTTGTGTGACTAAGTCACAGAAGGGGCGGCACCTTCCTGATAAGGTAGCGGTACGGGCGAGAAACGCCTTTTACCGATAATCAGGAGGGATTCACGATGAACAATCGGCTTCAACAAGGAGACGCCGCCCCATGGTTTGAAGCGGCGGATCAGAACGGCACCCCTGTCGCGCCAGGCACCTATTCGGGCCGCAAAATTCTGCTTGCCTTTTTCCGAAACTCCGCTTGCGCCTTATGCAATTTACGGGTACAGCAATTCATCCGGCGATATGAAACATGGAAGCGGCAAGGGATGGAGGTCGTCGCCTTTTTCGAATCTCCGGAGGCAAACCTCCGCAAATACGTCGGGCAACAAAACGCCCCCTTCCCGCTTATTGCCGATCCTGAAGCAGAGATCTACGCGCGGTACGGCGTCGAGTCTTCGGAAGCGAAGATGAAGGCAACGTTAGCGCAGCCGGACATTCACGAGATTACGGCCCGGGTGGAGGCAGCCGGATTCAAACTGATTCCGGAGGAAGGCTCCAATTTCAACCGGATTCCGGCCGAATTTCTGATCGATGAACAAGGAATCGTTCAGGTCGCCCACTACGGCAGTCTCATTACCGATCATTTGCCTTTTGAGGCGATTGAACGGTTTGCTGCACGATCCCGATCATAAAACCGTCATACCCTTTGCTGCCCACCGTCTGAATCGCGGTCGCCGATATGCGCGGGTCCCCGGCGATCATATCGAAAAAGGTTCTGACGCCTCGTACCCGGGGATCGGTGCTGTGGCGGTTCGCAACTTCCCCGTCCCGGATGACGTTGTCCCCGACGATGACGGTGCCCGGACGGGAGAAGCGAAGCGCCCACTCCAAATAATGGGGATTGTTCGGTTTGTCGGCGTCGATGAAAATGAAATCGAAAGGCTCCGCCCCTTCCCGCTCCAAGTCCTCCAGCAGTTCCAGCGCATTCCCCTGCCGAACCTCGATTGCATGCTCCAGCCCGGCGCGTTGGATGTTGGCATTCGCCACCTCGGCATGATGCGGCTCCAGCTCAAGCGAGATGATTTTGCCGCCCTCCGCCAGCCCTCTTGCCATCCAAATGGTGCTGTACGCGCCAAGCGTTCCGATTTCCAGCACCCGCTTCGCCCCTTGCATTTGCACCAGCAGCTGCAGCAGCTTCCCCTGGTTTCCCGTCACGTCGATTTCCGGCAAATCCGCCTGCCGGTTCGCGACAAGCACGTCGTCCAGAATCGAATCGTTCGGGCAAAGCAAATCCGTAATATACTCATCTACTTGTTCCCACGTTTGTTTCATGTTCCATCTCCTCCTCGGATTCGTATCCACTTTTTGAAAAGCCGACCTGAAATTGGAGAGAATCAGCTTTTGATTTTATTGTAGCCGGAATATAATGATAAAAATAATATATCTTTTTAACGTTTTCATACATTACATATATGAATCAATCCGAGGTGAGAAACGATGAACCTGCACGCTTTGCGCCTGTTCCACGAAATTGCCAAAACCGGCAGCGTCACCCGCGCCTCCGAGCTGCTGAACATCAGCCAGCCGGCCATTACGGCCCAAATCAAAAAATTCGAAAAAGAGCTGTCCTTAACGCTTATGGTCCCGCAGGGCAGGGGCATTGCGCTTACCGATGCCGGGGAGAAGGTCGCCGTTTTGGCCAAACGCCTGTTTGCCGTCGAGCAGCAAATCGAGCAGTTCGCCAAAGATTACGGCCAAGGGATGGACGGGCAAATCCGGCTCGCAGCGACGTATCTTCCCGCGCAGTTCCTCCTTCCTTCATGGCTCGCCAAGTTCAAACAGCGGTACGAGCAGGTCGAAATGTCCATTACGACAACCAATTCCAGCGGAGCGCTGAAGCAGCTGCTGAACGTCGAAGTGGATTTGGCGATTTACGGCGGGCTGCCGGAAGCATATCCGGATTCGGTGAACACCGAAAAATTGTTCGAAGACGAGCTGTGGTTCGTGGTAGCGCCGAGCCATAAATACGCCGGCCGCCGGGTCTCGCTTCACGAGATGGTGAAGGAGCCTTTCGTGATGCGCGAAGAAGGAAGCTCCACACGGGAAAGGCTGCTGGCTTTATGCCGGACGTACAGCGCTCCCGCACCGAAAATCGCCCTGCAGTTCAACGGGCTGCATGAAGCCATTACGGCCGTCATCGCCGGGTACGGAGCCAACTTCGTATCGTCGCTTGTCGTCCGCGAGCATGTTGCCCGGGGCGAGTTATGCCGCGTATACGTCGACGGCATCGACCTAAAGAACGTCATCGCGATCTGCACGCGCAAAAACGAGCCGCTAAGCGCCGCGGCCCGCAATCTCGTGGAGCTGATTCGTCAACATCCGCAATAACCGCCCTGAACGCCTCCCGTTATTAACGATGAGTATACTGCCACTTATCCGTTTCAAGTTGAGGCCTTTGCCCTCCATGATGCCGTAACCTTATCATTTGCATGAAGGTTATATAATAAAGAGGAATGACGATTCATACTCCACTTGGAAAGAAGGAGAAATATGAAAATCAACCATTTGAATTTGACGGTGACCGATGTGGCGGCGTCTCGGGCGTTTCTGGAAACCTATTTCGGCCTGGTTTGCCGGGCTACCCGCGGCGACAACTTCGCCGTCCTCTTTGACGATGACGGCTTTATTCTGACGCTGATGAAGGGCCGCGAGGTGCAGTACCCCAAAACGTTCCACGTCGGCTTCCCTCAGCCAACCGAGGAGCAGGTCGACCGCATCAACCAAAGGCTTCTGGAGGACGGCTACGACGTCAAACCTCCGCAGCATGCGCATGGGTACACGTTCTATGTCGAGGCGCCGGGCGGTTTTACGGTCGAAGTGCTCTGCTAAACGGCTAAGGGGCAGTTCCGAACGGTCGGCAGGCAGGCGTGAACATGTTCCATTCAAGGCCCTTCCTTACTCTGCCAAAGGAAGGGCTTTTTCCTTTTCTCTGGGCTCGTTTAAAACATCCGGCGTTTCCGGCTTGGCCGCCTTGGCCGCCAGCTGATGAACCGCCGCCATCGTCAGCGTGACGGTCAGCAGCACCGGGATCAGCAGCGCATAGCTGCCCGCAGCATCGTGGATCACGCCGAGCAGCACCGGTCCCAGCGCTCCGATCACGTATCCGGCCGACTGGGTCATCGCCGACCAGGCCGTCGCCTGCTCCGTATCGCTTACCGCCTCGATCGGCATCATCAGATTAACCGGGAACAGCACGCCGGGGCCGATGCCGATCAGAATGGCCGCAAGCCACGGCACCGCGGAAATCCAGAGCATCAGGAAGCCGGCGGCCAGTGCCAGCGCGCCCAGCGCCAGCCAGAAACGGCGGGAAGGAAAACGCCGCAGCAGATGAGGGAACAGAAGGCCGACGGGAATCTGAGTCACAGAAAACAGGACGAGCATGTTTGCCGCATAAGCTTTGCCGTAACCCATATGCTCCACGACCGGCGGCAGCCAAGCCGTGACCGAGAAGAACAAGACGGCCAGCAGGCCGAAGGACATCGTAAGAACCCATGCTTTGCCGCTGCGCCAAGGCAATCCGGCCGTACGATTCGTCTGCGCCTCTCCAGCGGACGGCCGGGCATGGCGAAGAACCGACCACCACCATACCGGCAGGGCGATGGCAGCCAGGACGGCCCAAACCGCCAAGGATTCGCGCCACGAACCGGTCCGGTCCGCCAGGACATCCCCGATGAAAGCGTGGCTCCGACCGCCATGGATACGGTGTAAAGCGATATCATGAAAGGCACCTTGGTCGGAAAGTGCTGCTTAATGAAGCCCGACAGAAGCGGTCCCGCCGCGGCGATCCCGAGCCCGGCCAAAATCGCGGTCATGAGCAGATACGATGGCGACCCGGTAAACCATCTCAGCACCGTACCGATGCCGATGACCGCAATCGACCAGGCGATGACGCGCTCCAGCCCGGCACGCCGGCCCAGCTTGACCGCAAAGGCCGGAAAAATTCCCATGCACAGCACAGGAATGGACGTGAGCAGGCTTGCCGACAAGGCGCTCATGCCCAAATCCCGCTGGATGGCTTGGAGCATGGGCGCGACGGAGTTCATCGCGGGCCGCAAATTCAAAGAAGCTAAAATAAAGGCCGCAGCCATCATGAACAGTGAAGGTTTTTTCATCATTTCCTCTCCTTGCAGATCGATTTGAACACATCTTACTTGGAGAGGAATCATTTATCAATTATATTGAAGTTATAATAATAATTTGTTATACAAATGATACGAAGAAACCGCCGCCTTCAGGCGGAAAACATTTCTGTTGAGGATCGGAGTGCAGTGGATATATGGAACTGAGACAGTTGGAGTATTTTATGGCCGTTTGCGAGGAGCTGCATTTTACGAAGGCCGCGGATAAGGCGGGCATCTCCCAGCCGAATCTAAGCCTGCAGATCAAAGCGCTGGAGGAAGAGATCGGCATGCCCCTGTTCGACCGGATCGGCAAACGGATCGCGCTGACCGATGCGGGCGGGGTCCTGCTCAAGCACGCACGGGGAATGTTTCAAAATTTGCAGAACGCCAAGCTGGAGATCGGCGAGCTTCGCCATCACCAAGGCGGTACGCTCGGCGTCGGGGTGCTGCCTTCCGAGCTTGATTTCCGCCTGACCCCGATGTTCATCGATTTCCGCAACCGGTATCCGAATGTCCGGCTCAAAATCGTCTCGGCCGTCGATGTGGCGGATCTCGTCCTCCGTGCGGAAATCGACATCGGCATCTCGCTCAAGCCGCTTTACGACAACCGGCTCGTGTTACGCTGCCTGCCCCGGGAGGAGTACGGCGTAGTGGTATCTGCAGAGCATCCGCTCGCCGGCAGGGATTCGGTCTCCTTGACCGAGCTGAACGGCCTGCCGGTCATTATGTATCCGAAAGGGTTCTGGGGAAGGGAGCTCGTCGAGCAATACTGCCGGAAGCACGGGTTTAACCTGAACATCGTCGTGGAGACGACGTCCAACCCTTCGCTGTTCCGGTTTGTCCGGGAGAACATGGGGGTCACCGTGCAGACGCCCGCTTTGGTTGAAGCCATCGGCGACCCCAAGCTGCGGTTCCTGCCCATCCATGATGATCCGCCGCACAGGGAAATGAGCATCATTTACCGGGCGGATAAATATTTGGGCCATGCCGCGCAGGCTTTCATCCATTTTGCCGAGGAACGCCTCAAATCATAGCGGAGGAACGGCCGGAAGCCCCGATCTCCATTGAAGATCAAGGCTCACCGGAACTACAGCTTCATCCGGTTGATTTGTTTCGTTTCCGCCAAATAGGTCGCGGCCACATACCCGAACGTCATGGCAGGCCCGAGCGTTGCGCCGGGACCGGGATACGTTTCGCCCATGACGGCGGCGGAGCAGTTGCCTGTTGCAAACAATCCGCCGATCGGCGTCCCGTCCTCTTGCAGCACACGGGCGCATGCATCGGTCACCAGCCCGCCTTTGGTTCCGATATCGCCCGGCACGACGGGAACGGCATAAAACGGTGCTTTCGCGATCGGCGCCAGGCTCGGATTCGGGAGCGTCGGGTCGCCGTAATAACGGTCGTAGGCGCTTTGGCCGCGGTGAAAGTCTTCGTCCTCGCCTTTTTGCGCCATGCGGTTGAAGCGTTCGAACGTTGACGTGAGCCTGGCGGGATCGATGCCGATTTGCCCTGCAAGCTCGGCCGGGGTGCTGCCTTTTTTCACGAACCCGTTTTCCAGCCAGCGTTTCGGGAACGGCTGACCCGGGAACAAGCCGAGAAAAATGTAGCGGTTTTTCGCACGCTGGTCCAAAATCATCCACGACGGGGTGGTAGGCGTTTCAGGCTTGTTTTGGGCGTACATCGTATCGACGAATTCATGATAGGGCACCGCCTCATTGACGTACCGCTCGCCGGCTCCGTTCACGATCATCATATTGGGAATGCCGCGGTCGGCCACGAGGAAAAACGGCTTTTCCCCGGGCGGAACCGCCGACGGCGCTCCCCAGACGCGATCCATCAAGTCGATTCGGGCTCCCAGGCCAAGCGATGCGGCGAGAATATCGCCGGTTTGGCCTTCGGCGGCCGAAGTCCATTGCGCGGACGTCGGGTGCGGCAAATACTTTTCCCGTAGCTCTTGGCTGTGCGAAAAGCCGCCCGCAGCCAGGATGACGCCATGTTTGGCCTCGATCCGGACCGGCTTGCCGTCGCGGACCGCTTGAATGCCGGTGACGCGGCCTCCTTCCGTCACGTAATCCGAAAAAGCGGTCGACAGCCATAGATCGCCTTTCGCTTCCATCAGCGACAGCCGTAAACGGCCGATCAAGGCTTCCCCCAAGGCCGCCGGGCGGTAGCCGGTACATATCGAACGCATCAGCCGCATGCCGATTTTCAGCGACGTTTTTTTGCCGGTCCACGTTCGGGTGATCATGTTGACTTTATGGAATTCGTACGCGTTCATGACCATGCCGTAGGTCGGCAGGTTCGCGCGCCGGATGCGTTTCCGCTCTTCCCCCAGTTTTTTCAGGTCGAACACGACGGGCTCCACCGATCTCCCTTGCGGAAAACCGCCGGGCGCTTCGGGGTAATAATCCGAATAGCCGGGGATGTATTCGAACCGGACATGGTTCGTATGCTCATGCAAAAATTTCACCATTTCGGGCCCGCGGGTCAAATACGCGCGCTTTCTCTCCGCCGGCACCCTGTCGCCAACCGTCGCTTCCATGTAGGCCTCCGCTTTTTCCATCGTATCCTTCAGCCCTGCCCGTTCGAGATAAACGTTGTTCGGAACCCAAATCGCTCCGCCCGACAAAGAGCTCGACCCGCCGTACTTATCCGTTTTTTCGATCACCAGCGATGTAAGCCCTTTCAATTGTGCCGTCAAGGCAGCGGTCAACCCGCCTGCCCCGGAACCTACAACCACCACATCGTAACTCGCATCCCATTTCTCCATACGGATCCCCCTTTTTTGGTTGCTTCAAAATTGATGCAGGTCGCTTGTTGTAGTTGGGTTCGTGCGATTTTATTTTACTTTATGTACATTTAGTGAATTAATGGTCACAATGTAAATATATCAGAAGCAGACCGGCAATGGAAGCAAAAAAAATGCCCTCAGCCGGATGGCTGAAGGCAAAACATAAGGATTTTTCGCTCTATTATTTCCAAATCTCGTCGGCGATTTCTTTGATGAACGCGAGTTTTTTCCACTGCTGCTCTTCGGTCAGGATGTTGCCTTCCTCCGTCGAAGCGAATCCGCACTGCGGGCTGAGGCAAATATGCTCCAGATCGACGTATTGCGTCGCTTCCTTGATCCGGCTGACGATCTGTTCTTTGTCTTCAAGCTCGCCGGTTTTGGAAGAATGGAGTCCCAGCACGACCTGCTGACCCTGCAGGAAACGCAGCGGCGAAAAATCCCCAGCGCGTTCCGTATCGAATTCAAGGTAAAAGGCGTCGATGTTGCCGATGCCGAACAGCTTTTCCGCTACCGGTTCGTATCCCCCCGAGGAAGCCCACGTGGAGTGGTAGTTTCCGCGGCAGACATGGGTCGTGACGACCAGGTCCTCCGGCAGATCGCGGATGGCTGCTTCGTTCAGGCGGGCGTACGTTTCGGCGATTTGCGACACGTCTTCCCCCGCCGCATGTCGCGTTTTCCAGTAATTTTGGTCGCACAGCATTCCCCACGTGCAATCGTCCAATTGCAGGCTGCGGCAGCCCGCTTCGTAAAATGCCAAAATGGCCGCCCGATAGGCCTGCGCGATATCCGCAATGAGCTCGTCCCGGCTGGCGTACACCGCTTCGGTGCCCCGGATGTTTTCGGGACGCTGCAGTTCGGCAAGGAACTGGGCCGGTGCCGGAATCGCCTGGCGCGCAACGACATCGTCGCCAGCAACGCTTTTCAGGAACTTGAAATGTTCCACGAACGGATGGTCTGAAAAACCGATTTTCCCGGTCAAACGCGCAGTTTCCGCTCTTGTTTCCTCACCTTGGAACCGGTAGCCTTTTTCGACTTCCGCTTTCTCGACGCCGTCCAGCCCCCACATGAAGTCCAGATGCCACCAGGAACGTCTGAATTCCCCGTCGGTCACGGCTTTCAGGCCGACCTCCTTCTGTTTGGCGACCAGCTTGACGATTTCCTCGTCTTCGACCTTTTTCAGCTGCTCGGTCGTAATCTCGCCGTTTTGGAATTTTCTTCTCGCGGCTTTCAGCGCTTCCGGACGAAGAAAACTGCCTACGATATCATGTCTGAACGGAGTTTTGCTTCGTTGCTTGGCTTGATGTTCGATGATGCTCATTTGTCCTATCCCCTTTATCCGATTCGAATGAATGGCTTTTAAAAAAAGATAGCACAATGCCCATGTTATAAAGTAACTCCAATAAACTATATCTGGTTATAGTCTTAGGCTATAGCAAGAAAAATACCCGCCGAGCAGTTCCGCGAAACCCGACCGGATCAGGTCGAACCAACCGCCCGCACGAGCGGAAGGTTACAGTCCCCCCTTATTTGATGGCTTCATGGAGAGCGTCGATATATGCCAATGCCAGCTTGGACAAGGCTGCGTTCTGGTGGCAAATCCAGCCCACGTTGATCGATTCCTGGCAGTCCAGCGGAACCGGGATGATTTCGTTGCCGTTCAAATCCGCGCTCAGCACGCCGGTCGAAATCGTGTAGCCGTTCAGCCCGATCAGCAAATTGAAAAGGGTCGCCCGATCGTTGACGCGGATGCTTTTCGGATGCGACAGGGTGCTCAATATTTCCTCCGAAAAATGGAACGAGTTGTATTCCCCCTGCTCAAACGACAAATAAGGATAGGCCTCCAATTGGTCGATCGTGACGATCGACTGCTTGGCGAGCGGGTTGTGGATGCTGATGAAAATATGCGGTTTGGCCGTGAACAAGCTCGTAAATTTCAAGTTCGCGTCTTTCAAAAGGCGGTTGATGACCTTGCTGTTGAACTCGTTCAGGTACAAAATGCCGATTTCGCTGCGCTGGGTTTTGACGTCCTGGATGATTTCATGGGTTTTGGTTTCCCGGAGCGCGAGCTCGTATTCCTCCTGCCCGTATTCGCGGACCAGATTGACGAACGCGTTCACCGCAAAGGCATAATGCTGCGTGGAGACGGAAAAATGCTGCGGCGCGGGTTTGGCGTTCAAATACCGGCTTTCCAAAAGCTCGGCCTGCTCGATGACCTGACGGGCGTAGCCGAGAAACTCGGCCCCCTCCTTGGATAACGTAATTCCTTTGTTGGTCCGTTCGAAAATGGTGATCCGAAGCTCCGTTTCCAGCTCCTTGATCGCATTGGACAGGCTGGGCTGGGAGATGAACAGCCGTTTGGCGGCTTCGTTCATGGACCCCCGGTTCGCGACCTCGATGACGTATTTCAACTGCTGCAGTGTCATGGATTATAGTCCCTTCCTTGATATACAATAAGAAAAAGTCGGGCCGTTGCTCCCCGCGATAGAAGGCGGCCGTTTTGTGAGAATTATAGCATAAATATCCGTATCCGATATCGAAGTTTGCGAGGTGAAACCGTCATGCCTAGTGCATCCAAAATCCTGATCATCCTTGGCATCGTCCTGATCGCCGCCGGTTTGATCTGGTGGCTGGTGGGGCGCTGGATTCCGCTCGGCCGCCTGCCGGGCGACATCGTCTATGAAAAGGGAAACGTCAAATTCTATTTTCCGATCGTAACCTGCATCCTCATCAGCGTCATCGGGTCGCTTATCATGATGCTGTTCCGGCGTTAAGCCTGCTCGTCGCGGCATGCCGACATTTTGACCCTGTTGCGGTATTCGGTCGGCGATACGCCCGCGTATTTTTTGAACTGCCGGTAAAAATATCCCGGCTCCAAATAACCGACGCGCCTCGAAATTTCGCTCGTCTTCATCGGGGTATCCGTCAGCAGCGCCTTGGCCTGCTTGATCCGGTGCGAGTTCAGGTAATCGCTGAAGCTGACGCCCGTCTCCTTCTGGAACAGCTGGCCCAAATAAAACGGATGGACGTTAAATTCATGCCCAAGCGTCTTGAGCGACATTTCCTCGGCGTATTTCGTCCGGATCTGGTGCAGCACCTGCTTGACGACCGGGCTGAATTCATCCTCATCGACCGACAAATAATCGATGGCGGCATGGGCGATGAATTTGACGTGCTGGGCCAGCCGGGCGATCGTCTGGGCTTTGAACAAAGCCGTGAACAGCTGCTTGTAACCGCTCGTGGCAAGTTCGAAATTCAGCTTGTTTTCCTTCACGACCTGCTTCGTGCACAGGACCAGCTCGACGGCCATGTTGTGGATGCGGGCCACCGGCACGGCCGTTTTTACGTTAAACGCCTGATCGATGTATTCGTCGACGGCCGTTTTGTTTCTGGCAAGCAGCCGTTTTTCGTACTCCAGCGTATCCAGCGCAGCCCAGGCGGGCGGTTCGTCCGGCGGGGACATCCGGCTTGCCGTTATGATTTCGCCTTCCTCGTGCGTCAGGAAATATTCCTGCAGCCGTTTGGCCTGGCTGTAGCTTTGCGGCATCCCCAAATACCCCGATTCCATGCTCCCGAGCGTCATCATGACGTTGATTTGCCGTCCTTTCAGCGCGCGCCGGATCTGTTCCAGCCGCTCCAGGCTGCCGGCCTGCAAGGATTCCGGGTCGGACCCCGCGTAGACGATGACGATGTCGCCCTCCGCATCGCAAAAACAAATGCCGGACCCGCCGCCTTCCGTCATCTCCCTGCAAAGGGAATATACCTCGCGGTTGTCGGCCTCGGCCTTGTACCAAGGGGTCGCGCCGGCAGGCTCCTCCATCTCGGCGATCTCCCGGACGACGGCGGCCGCATAGCAGGACCGATCGGACGGAATATCCAGAAATTCCAGCCGGTTTTTCAGCTCGGCCGGGTCGATCCGTCCCTTCGCCCAGCGGTTCATGACGTTGTCCCGCAAAATATCGAGCTCTTCCGCATTCCAATATGCCGGACGCTCGGCGTTGTCCATTTTTTGGACCGTGCTCTGGATCGTTTCCGCCAGCTCCTTCATGTTGACCGGCTTCAGCAGGTAGTTTTCGATGCCGAGCTTCATGCCTTCCTTCACGTAATTGAATTCGTTGTAGCCGCTCAGCACGATGAATTTCATGTGCGGATGCAGCGGCTTAAGCCGCCGGATCAGCTCCAAACCGTCCATTTCGCGCATCATGATGTCGGTGATCAGAATGTCGCACCCGGTTTCCCGCAGCTGCTCGAAAGCCTCCTTGCCGTCATATGCCTTGCCGCACAGCGTCGTCCCCAGCTCCTCCCATTCGACGACGTTATTCAAGCCTTCCAGTATAAACGGCTCATCATCCACAATAAACACGCTACGCATACAATCGTCCTCCTTGCTCCCCAGATGGTAATTTCATGATGATGACCGTTCCCTGCCGGCTCTCGTCCGAGAGTTCCAGCCCGTAGCGGTCACCGAAGCAGATTTTGATCCGTTCATGCGTGTTGACCAGCCCGATGGAGGCCGAACGCTCCGCGGATTCCCCTTGCAGGCGCCGCCTGATTTCTTCCCGCTTCTGCGGTTCGATGCCCTTTCCGTTGTCCTTCAGGACGATGACCAGATCCCTCCCCCGAAGCTCCGCCTGGATCGAAATCCGGTTGTCCGAACGGGACATGACCAAACCATGGACGATATAATTTTCAATGAGCGGCTGAATCGACAGCTTCAGCACGGGAATGTTCATCAGCTCGGGCTCCACGTCGATTTCGTACGTAAAATTGTTTGCGTACCGGATGCGGAACAGGTCCAAATACAAGCTGCAGTATTCGATTTCGTCGGCCAGCGCAACGACCGTATCCCGTTTGACCGAATACCGGAAGAGCGTGGACAAAATATAGATCATCTCGCCGACGTCATCCGCTTTTTTCGAAAGGGCGCGCATGCGGATGGCTTCCAGCGTGTTGTACAGAAAATGCGGTTTGATCTGCGCCTGAAAAGCCACCAGCTCGGCCTGCTTCTGCTTGATCTCCGACACGTACACCCGGTCGATGTACTCCGCCAGATCCGCGCACATATGATTAAACCGGTCGGATATTTCATACAGTTCGTCTTCCTTTTCCACCGGAATGCGCACCGACAAATCCCCGTTCCTCGCTTTTTCAAGCGCCTTCATGATTGCCCGGGTCCGCCGCGAAAAGTTGACGATCGTAAACCGGGTCAGAATCATCGCAGCCGCGATGCATATGCCCGTCACCAGAAACAGCGTGTTCCGAAGCCCGACCAGGCTTTTGGCGATTTCGGCCTTCGGGATGACCCCGACCACGTAATAGCCGAACCGGTTCGAAACCTGGACGTTCGTATAGGAGGGCTCTTCGAAATGCTGAACGGCGGATGAAGACGACAGCTTGGCCAGATAAGGATACGTTTTGCCGTAATAACGGCTGGAAGAATCGAAAAGAACGTCTCCTGCGGGCGTGACGACCGCGACGTATCCCTTCAGGCCGCCCCAATCCACCATGTAATCCCCGTACATGCCGCTCAGATCGTAATCGATGATCAGGTTCCCGATGCTCTCCTGCCGGGTCATGCTGTTGATGTTGCTGACGGTCGTGAAGCTTTTGTCGGAGACGACGTACCGCTTAAGGGCAGACTGCAGGTCCCCGTTCGCCTCATAGTAATTTTGGCTGTCCCGGGTAAGCAGCAGAATGAATTTTTTGCTCTCGCTGTACAGCGCGATCATGCGGATGTCGGGATAATTGTTCAGCTGCAGGCGCAAGTAGGACATGATGTCCCGCCTCCGGACGCCGGTATCGCCGTATTTTTCGAGACGGTCGTCCAAATATTCGGCAAAATCGCTGCGCAGGAAAGAATACACGTCCTCGAGCAGCGTTCCGGATTCGTCGCGGTAGATCTGCTGCACGATTTGCTGCGAGGTGGCGTACCGCATGTCCAAATATTTGCCGATGTTCGACAGGATGCGGTTGTTCAATTCCAGCTCCTTGCTCGCCTGCACGTTCAGTTGATACGTGTAAACGAAGGCCGACAAGCTGGCCAGCGACAACACGGTAATGATCGAATAAATGAACACGATTTTGTTGAACAGCTTTTTCCTGAAATGTATTTTATAAAAATCAACCAGCTTTTTCATGCCGTAAAATCATCCTTTGCGACAGGCTTCGCTCTAACTTGTATGCGCTTTCAACAAGGCGTTGTTTCCTTTTTCCGCTTCATCTATTACCTTACCATAATTTCCCCGGAGCCGGCCCGTGCCCGCCGAACTATTCTTTGGTTTGTGCATCTTTTGTTTGTTTTTTTCACTTTAGACAGCGCTTACACCTGCGGTAGATTAGGATTATCAACATACACACCACAGACGGGAGGGGCTTTCATGGAACACGGGCCGATACGCTGGCTCAGGACGCTCAATCGCAACAAAGCTTTGCTGCTTATGGTGCTTCCGGGGACGGTATGGTTCATTCTCTTTTGCTACCTGCCCATGCCTGGCGCGGTCATCGCCTTCAAGGATTACAGGTACGACACCGACGGATTTTTGGCGAGCATATTGCGCAGCGACTGGGTCGGGTTTAAAAATTTTGAATATCTGTTCAAAACGGAAGACGCTTTCATTATCGTGCGGAACACCCTGCTGTACAACGCCGTTTTTATCGTGCTGGGCACGGTGCTTTCGGTGCTTGTCGCCATCCTGGTCAACGAAATCGCCAGCAAAAAAATGGCGAAGATCTACCAGACGGGCATGTTCCTTCCCCATTTTCTTTCGTGGGTCATCGTCAGTTATTTCGTGTTCAGTTTCTTGAGCGTCGATAAGGGCGTGCTCAACCAAGTGCTGAAGTTTTTCGGAGCGGATCCGGTATTCTGGTACTCCGAAACGAAATACTGGCCGTACATCCTCGTCATCGTCAATCTGTGGAAAGGCGTCGGCTATGGAAGCGTCGTGTATTTGGCCGCCATCGTCGGCATCGACAAATCCTATTTCGAAGCGGCGATGATCGACGGGGCAAGCAAATGGCAGCAAATCCGGAAAATCATGATCCCGATGATCACCCCGATTATCGTCATCATGTTCATCCTCGCCATCGGCGGCATTTTCCGGGCGGACTTCGGGCTGTTTTACCAGGTTCCGCGCGACACCGGCGCCTTGTACCCGGTCACGAACGTCATCGACACCTTCGTATACCGCGGGCTGAAGGTAACCGGGGATATCGGCATGAGCACCGCCGCAGGCTTGTACCAATCCGTCGTCGGATTCGTGCTTGTCATCGCAACCAATTTTATCGTTCGAAAAATCAACAAGGAACAGGCTTTGTTCTAAAAGGAGGCATGCCGCATGGAAAACAGCGTTATCTCCCGGCAGCCTGCAAACCGGCCGGCCAAACGCGCAAAAAAAACGCGGGATTTTCACCGGTTGTCGCCGTTTTGGAACGCGGCGGCGCATCTGGTCATCGGGCTTTTTTCCCTCGCCTGCGTATATCCGTTCCTGTTCGTCGTGGTCATCTCGCTGACGGACGAAAAAACGCTGGCGCTGAACGGGTACAGCATTTTTCCCGAAAAATGGTCCTTCCAGGCGTACCAGTATATTTTTCAGACGGGCGACCAGCTGCTCCGCTCCTACGGCGTCACGATTTTGATCACGGTCGTCGGCACGCTGCTGACCGTCGCGATCGTCTCGCTTTACGCTTATGCCATTTCACGGCCTTATTTCAAATTCCGCGGCCTCTTTTCGTTCATCGCGTTTTTTACGATGCTGTTCGGAGGCGGCCTCGTCCCTTCCTACATCGTCGTTTCCCAGGTGCTTCACCTGAAGGACACGATTTGGGCCCTGATTTTGCCGATGAGCGTAAGCGCGTTTTCGATTTTGATCATGAGGACCTTTTTCAAAACGATGGTTCCCGACGCCATCATCGAATCCGGAAAGATCGACGGGGCGGGAGAATTTCGCGTATTCTTGTATCTGATCCTTCCGATCTCCCTGCCGGGGCTGGCCACGATCGGCTTGTTCGCGGCCCTCGGATATTGGAACGACTGGTTCAACGCCCTGCTTTACATCGACAACGCCAAGCTGCTGCCGCTGCAGTCGCTGCTCATGAAAATCGAAACCAACATCCAGTTCATTTTGCAAAACTCCGCGATCGGCAGCGGCACGGACCGTTCGGCCATCGCCCAGAGCATGCCGGCGGAAACCACCCGCATGGCGATGGTCGTGCTTGCGACGCTGCCGATCATATTCGCGTATCCGTTCTTCCAGCGCTATTTCGTGCAGGGGCTGACGATTGGCTCTGTGAAGGAATAGTCATCACATAGGTTTTTTACAGCTGCACCACTACCAAATTACAAGGGGATGAAAAAGAAATGAAAAAAAGAAGAGGACTTACGCTCCTGCTCAGCCTGTTCCTGCTGACCTCCATGGCCCTCGCCGGCTGCGGCGGCAAGGATAACGGCGGCTCCGGCACGGCCAGCACCAAAACCGAAACCGGCGGCGAAACGAAAAGCACCGAAAAAGAAAAACCGGTCAAACTGATCTGGTACACCATCAGCGGTCCGCAAAAGGACCAGGACAAAGTCATGGCGGAGGTCAACAAATACGTCGGCGAAAAAATCAACGCCGAAATCGATTTGCGCCTGATCGACTGGGGCGACTACTCCCAGAAAATGCAGGTCATCGCCGCTTCCGGCGAGCCGTTCGACATCGCCTTTACCTCGTCCTGGGCGTTCAACTACGTGGAAAGCGCAAGAAAAGGCTACTTTTACGAGCTTGACGACCTGCTGGCAAAATACGGCCAGGGCATCACGAAAGCGCTGAATCCTGCCTTCCTGGAAGGCTCCAAAGTCAATGGGCACAATTACGCCATCCCGACGAACAAAGAGCTTCCGGCGCAAGCCGTATGGCGCTTCAACAAGGTTCTCGTCGACAAATATAAGCTCGACGTGACGAAAGCGACGACGCTCGAAAGCCTGGAGCCGATGCTGAAAACGGTAAAAGACAACGAACCGGACGTCTACCCGATTCCGTCCAACATCGGCCCGTACCTGCCGTACGACTTCGCGCTCGAAGGCCTGCCGGTCGGCGTGCCGATCGACACGAAGGATTTTAAGGTCGTCAACGTATGGGATACGCCGGAGGCAAAGCAGGTATTCGATACGATGCACAAATATTATAAAGCAGGCTACCTGCCGCCGGACGCCGCCACCAAACAGGGCAACGAGCATGAAAAAACCGGCAAATGGCTGGTCGATAAACAGCATACCGTGCCTTTCGCCGACATTTTGTGGTCCGATTCCCTTGGTTACCCGATCGTTTCGTCGCCGATTCACGAGCCGATGGTTTTCAACTGGTCCGTCACCGGTTCGATGCAGGCCATTTCCGCCAAATCCAAACATCCGGAAAAAGCGATGGAATTCCTGAACCTGCTGAACACCGACGCGTACCTGCGCAACCTGGTCAACTACGGCCTGGAGGGCGTGCATTACAAAAAGCTGTCCGAAGACACGTACGAGCCGATTCCGGATTCCGGATATTCGATGCCTTCGTTTACGCTCGGCAACATGTTCCTGCTCTACAAGCTGAAGGAAGATCCGAAGGATAAGTGGGAGCAATACGAAAAATTCAATTCGTCCGCGACCAACGCGCCGCTGCTCGGCTTCCAGTTCGACCCGACGAACGTGCTGACCGAAATAGCCAACGTCAAAAACGCCGTGGACGAATACGGCCCGTCCTTGAACACCGGCTCCGTCGATCCAAACAAAGTGCTTCCGAAGGCGATCGAAAAGCTGAAAGCGCAAGGCATCGACAAAATCATCGCCGAATGCCAGAAGCAGCTGGACGAATGGAGAGCGCAAAACAACAAGTAAGGCGAAAACACCCAAAACACCTTCCGTCATTTTTAATGATGGAAGGTGTTTTGTTAGGGACGGAATTTCCCTTAAAGGAAACCCGGCTATCGTCGCTCCCCTTCGGACACGACGGAGTACGCGTAGGTATCATGCGAAATCCCGGATTGTACGATGTAATTCCGCAGAACTCCTTCCCGGCGAAAGCCGAGTTTCTCCAGCATCCCGCTGGAAGCGGCATTTTCCGTAAAAACGACGGCGCCGATGCGGGCTAGACGCAATGCTTCGAACCCATAGCCCACCACGCATGCCGCCGCTTCCGAGGCGTATCCCTTGCGCCAGTGATCCGGATGGATTTCATACCCGATTTCCGCGCGCCGATGTTTGGGCGACCATGCATTCAACCCGATCGTGCCGATCAGGCCCGGCGAACCTTTGCGTTCGATCCCCCATCTTATTCCGCGTTGATCGCGAAGGCTGTCGGCGAAAAAGCCGATGAGCTGCTCCGCCTGCTCGCGGCGCTCAAACGGATCCTGGCCATAATAACGCATCGCCTCCGGGTTCGAAAAGCAAGCGAAAACGTCGTCCGCATCCTCTTTCGTGATTTCCCTTAAAACCAATCTCTCCGTCTCGAGTTCCGGAAACATCTCCCGCACATCCTTTATGTAAAATATTGGCGAACATATTACGAATATGATGCCATTGATAGGATCATTTTGCAAAGGTTTTAAAAGAAAGCATGAGGAGCCCAACATAATGGCCGGGCCATCGTTCATACACATCTCACATCTTGGGATACGGATCAGGGCATGTTGGATCTGGGAAAAATCTGATGAACGGGAGGCGTAAAACGATGAGAGACCATCCGGAACACCCGTCCGGCGGCAATTTTCGCATTCCCCAGCCAATCCGAGCAGACGGAGCGGGCGGTCCGGACCGGGGACCGCGCGACGTATTAAGGGACCTGGAAAACCCGGATATGTTCGTGCCTCCGGCCACCGACGCGGGACTTCTGCCGAATCTTAAATTTTCCTTCTCCGATACGAATATGAAGCTGGACCACGGCGGTTGGTCCCGCGAGATTACGGTGCGGGAGCTGCCGGTGGCCAAAACGCTTGCGGGAGTCAACATGTACCTGACGCCGGGCGGGGTCCGCGAGTTGCACTGGCATCAACAGGCCGAATGGGCTTACATGATCCTGGGCAGCGCCCGGGTGACCGCCGTTGACCAGAACGGCCGGAATTTTATCGCGGACATCGGCCCGGGCGATTTATGGTATTTCCCGGCCGGCCTGCCGCATTCCATCCAAGGCCTTGAAAACGGCTGTGAATTCCTGCTCGTGTTCGACGACGGAAATTTCTCCGATCTGAACACCCTCTCGATTTCGGATTGGTTTGCGCATACGCCGAAAGACGTGCTCTCCGCCAATTTCGGCGTTCCCGAACTCGCTTTCGAATCCGTGCCGGACGAACAGGTCTATATGTTCCAAGCCCCCGTCCCGGGTTCGCTGGAAAGCCAGCGCGTCGACTCCCCTTACGGAACGGTGCCCCTCAGCTTCAAGCACCGGCTGCTCGCCCAAACGCCGATCGTGACCCCGGGAGGAAGCGTGCGGATCGTCGACTCCTCGAACTTCCCGATATCCAAAACGATAGCGGCAGCGCTGGTCGAAATCAAACCCGGCTGTATGCGCGAGCTTCACTGGCACCCGAACCAGGATGAGTGGCAGTATTATTTGACGGGCCAGGGGAGGATGACGGTATTTGCCGGCAGCGGGGCGGCCAGAACCTTCAACTACAGGGCGGGCGACGTAGGATACGTCCCGTTCGCTTACGGCCACTACATCCAAAATACCGGCACCGAAAGCCTCTGGTTCCTTGAAATGTTCCGAAGCGACCGGTTCGAGGACGTCTCCCTGAACCAATGGATGGCGTTGACGCCGAAGGAGCTTGTCGGCGAAAACCTGCATGTCGGCTCCGAACTGCTTGATGCGCTGCGCAAGGAAAAATGGCCCGTCGTTAAATAACCGTCTGACCGGCATGTTCCGCCGCGGCCACCCTCTGCTTCTGCTGATGCAACATTTAAGACGATCGGCATCCCATGGCATTGGCGCAAAAAAACATCGCCACTATCGAAGCGGCGATGTTTTTGCGTTTGTCGCGCGGATTCCGCAGCAGGTTTCCGGCCGCTACAGCGAAACCTCTCCGCTCACCACGGCATGCCGGATGCGCCGCCATTTCTGCGAACGCCAGCGCAGCACCATCGCCGCGCCGCGCAGCCATTCGTCGGCGATAAACGCCAGCCAGATGCCCGGAATGCCAAGGCCGCAGACGATCCCAAACAGGTAAGCAAGCGGGATGCTGATGCCCCACATGGAGACAAGCCCGGCGTACACCGGGAATTTGACGTCGCCTGCGGCGTTGAGCGCACTGATCACGATGACGTTGCAGGCGCGTGCCGTCTCGAGAACCAGCGACAGCAGCAGCAAGGTTCGGCCGAGGCGGATCACCTCCGGATCGGCCGTAAACAAGCCCAGGAGCGGCTTGGAAAAGATGACGAGCAGGCAGCCGGCTCCGAACGCAATCAGCAGTCCGGTCCGCAGATGGCGGTAACAGACGCGATATGCCTCATCCTGCCTGTTCCGGCCGATCAGCCGTCCGATTAAGATCGATGTCGCCTGTCCGATGGAAACCGAAAACAGAAACACGAATGTCGTCATATTTTGCGTGTATATTTTCGTCGTAAGCGCGGATGCGCCGAGCATCGATACGAAATACGTGATGAAAATTTGCGAAACCTGATACGAAATGTTTTCCCCGGCCGACGGGATCCCGATGCGAAGCAAATCTTTGATCACGCTCCGGGGCATCCGGAGGGCTGCACGGAACGAAAGCGGATGCCGCATCAATCGGACCAGCATAATGGCCGCGATGGCGACCCCGATCAGCCGGCTGGCGTCCGTGGCGATAGCCACGCCGCGAACCCCAAGCACCGGTATGCCGAGCGGACCGTACAAAAACAAATAATTCCCGGCGATATTCAAGAAAATGACCGTGAAGGTCAAAAGCAGCATTTGTTTGACGTAACCATGCATCCGCAATATCGTATCCGCCGTGAGGATCAACGCGGAGGCGAAGGAGCACATCCCCGTCAGCGTCAGGAACGCGACGCCGTCGGCCATCAGCTCGGATGGCAGCTTCAGCAGCTGCAGGAGCGGTTTCGCAAAAACGGGCAGGGCGATGCTGACGGCGATTCCGAGTCCCAGGTTCAGACCAATCGATAACGATGCAAGTTTGGACGCCTCCCGCTCCTTGCCCGCCCCCAGCAGCTGGGAAATCAGGATGCCAAGGCCAAGCGTCACGAACCCGAACAGCAAATTCGCCGCGATAATGATCTGATTGGCGACGCCGACCGCCGCCACCGCTTCGTCCGAATAGTTGCTCAGCATCAGCGTATCGATATTCAAAATGATTGTTTGCAAAAACTGTTCCAAAAAGATAGGCCAGGTGAGTCCCCATAACGTAAAAGTTTGTTCTTGTTGTTTTTTCATACCGTCCGCCTTTTGTTTCTTGTCCTGCTCGAATGTTTGGCGCTTCTCACGCTTCGATGCGGCGGCAGCTGCCCCGCTCCACCAGTTCATGGCCGAGGACGACCGTCTTCATCCGATCCTTTCTCCATCGCTCCCCTTCATCCTCGATCATTTCCAGCAGAAGTTCGACGGTACGCTCGCTGATTTGCTCCACCGGCTGGCGGATCGTCGTCAACCTCGGCCTCACGATATCGGCGATTTGGCTGCCGTCAAAGCCGATGACGGAAATGTCGCCGGGGACATGAAGCCCATGGTCCTGGATGCAGTTCACGGCCCCTGCCGCCATGTCGTCGCTTGCCGCCAAGACGGCGGTAAATGCGCCGCGGGCTTCCCCAAGCAGCTCGGCCATCAACCGGTAGCCGGTGTCCAGCTTGTAATCGCCATGGCGGATCAAGGTTTCCTTCAACTCGATTCCGTGATCCCTGCACGCGGCCGTATATCCCTCCATCCGCCTCAAGCCTGCGCACACATCCCTCGGATCGCCGGCGATCATCGCGATTTTCAGGTGTCCCTGGGCAATCAAATAGGAGGCTGCATCGTACCCCGCCTGAAAATCATCGATGATGACGGTCGGCAGATTCATGCCCAAATCGGCGTGAACCACAAGCGGGATATGCGTTTTGTTTAGAAAGTTTTCGATGTCCTCGTTCAGTTTTTCATGCATGAGGACCATGCCGTCCACGCGCATCTCCTGATAAATGTTCAAATATTTCACTACCTTGCCGGTGTCCTCAACGATGTTGGACACGAGCAGGTTGTAACCCCGTTGGCCGGCTATCTCTTCGATCCGGCTCAAAATCATCGCCTGAAAATTGGACGTCATATCCGGTATGATGACGCCGATCAGATTGGTTTTGTTCCGCTTCAGGCTTTTGGCGATCAGGCTCGGCGAATAATTCAGCTCTTCGATTGCCCGGCGCACTTTTTTTTCCAGCTTTTCGCTGACGTGTTCGCCGTTGTTCAGCACGCGCGAGACGCTGGTGACGGAAACGCCCGCCGCGCGCGCCACGTCCTTGATTTTTACAGCCATATCAACTTCTCCAATGCTTTATCATCGTAATTCCCGATTGGGAGTCCACTGCCTTCTTAGCGCAGAGGCACCCGATACGTCAAGCACGGACACTGCATCCACGCCCATCTCGGCAAAAGCCTTCATCTCCCTCACGTCCTGCAGCGTATAGATCCACACCTGAAGGCCGTACGCATGGGCGATCCGCACAAGAGAATCGCGGCAGGAAGGGAAATCCGCGTTGATCCCGGCGCATCCGGCCTGTTTCGCCCGGGTGCATATCTCTTCGGCGGCCGCCTCATAGACTACAGAGCCCAGTTCCCTTAAGCTTTCGGGGGTATTCCGCATTACCCTGGCATGAAAAGGCGTCTTCAAAATCCGGTCCGTCGCGCCGGTAAAATAAATCTGCTCCCACATGTCCAAGGTCTCAAGCAGCTTTACCGCCGGCAGGGCGGCCGCGTCATTTTTGAGATCCAGGTTAAAAGATACGGGCGTTCCTTTAAACCGGACGAGCACATCCTCCAGCTTTACAAGACTTTCTCCCGCCTCAAGCCGCAGCGGATTTTCCTCCACCAACGCCTTATAGGTGCAGGACGCAAATGCGGGATGATCGTCATGATGCAGGACGCATACGCCGTCTTTCGTCGCTTGAACGTCGACTTCCAGCACGTCGGCACCGGCATCCCATCCGGCAAGGCAGGATTCCAGCGTATTGTCCGGCGTGCCTTCGCAGCCGGTATGCGCGATAATCAGCGGCACATTCATGAAACAGCCTCCTCTAAATATCCCCGCAAAGCGGGGCCTTTGCACTGACGATGATTCAAGTGCTTATTTAAAATAAACGGGATTGGTAAAGGCAATGGTCGTCAAGGCTCCGTTCAGCATGCCGGAAAGGCGGACCCGCATCCACCTCAAGTCTTTGGCGCCGAAGGAACATCGAATTTCGTCTGCTCCTTCCTTGACCGGCAGCCGCAGCATTTCCCCGGCATTCGTTTCGACGATGATGACTCGTCCCGGCTCATGCGTGCCCAACCGGCGGCCCGGATGCGCCGATGGAGTCACCTGCACCGTCAGCTCGCAGCTCGCATCCGCTCCGGCGTTTTCCGCGTCGATGACGTCCCCGATTCCATACCTGCCTTCGCCGCATGTCATCTGCAGCTCAAGCAAAGGACCCATACTCACGCAAATCCGGCCGGAGCGAATCGCGTCCACCACGTCCTCCGTGCCGGGCAGCCCGGCTTCATGCGCAAGTCCGAGGTAGGTAAATGCCGGCGGATCATCCTCACCGGACGAACGGTGCCAGTCCCGGCCCGCCGTCCCCGAAATCCGGTACCCTTCGTTGAGCAGCCGGGTCCACATGTCGAACGCAGGCGCGTTATGGTTCCGCATCGGAGGCAGCGTTTCGTGCCATATCTCCATATAATCGATCCGGCTCCAATCCTGCACTGCATACTCCCAATGGCAGCCGGTACAGATCGGGCTCCCCAGGCTGAACGGATGCGCAATGCCCACAATGCCTCCCTGCCGATGCACTCTGTCGATTCCTTTATGGATATCGGTCGGTCCCAAATCGCGCCATTCGGAATAAGGAACGCCGAGCGTCAGCATATGCCCGTAAAAGGTCGTCCACTCGAGCCCGGGAATTATGGCGATACCCGTTTCTTCTGTGACCGAAGCCGCATCGGCCATGCCCGACGTGGTGTTATGATCCGTCAGCGCAATGCCGCTAAGGCCGAGCTCCCGGGCTTTTGCGCACATTTCGAGCAGCGTATGCGTGCCGTCGCTGTGCGGCGTATGGGTATGCAGCTCAAACGGAAGCCATCTCATGTCTCGTTCCCCCTTCCCCGATCCGGAGCCGATAGCGGCATTCCGCCGTCACGACGCAATGAACGCTGATCGTCACTTTCCATACGCCCTCCGCTACCTTTCCGGCAAAAAAACCGGGCGAAGCGGTTTGCGGCGACAACACGTGGCGCTGGTGGTTCGGATGACGGTGCGCCGATCCCCGGAATCCGTCCGGATCGTCGACGGAAAGCGTCAACAGGTTTTGCAGCGGATGGAATTTTTCCCACTGCGGCAAATAGATTTCTTGAAGCGCAGGATCGACGTATTTCCGGATCGCTTCCTCGATCAGCGGTTTGGAGGTTTCCTTGTCATCCAATGTTTTCGGGTTATACGCAAAATCAATTTCCAGAACGTCGATCCCTTTGGGAATATACAGCTGGTACGTGATATGCGTTTTGGAACTAAGCGGGGTCAAAGCCCCTTCGACCGCCAGCAGCTCTTTCATGCGCGATTCCCGCCTTTCTACCGTTCTTCCTTCATCATATTGCGGATATAGAAATATCCGACCAGAGAGCAAATCGCGAACATAAACACGGCACAGGCGCTGGCAATGCCCGTTTCATAATAGACCGAAAACTGCTGCTGCATCGCCACGCCGAGCACCTGCGGCGCATTCGGCCCGATGAGGAACGGCGCGGTGAAGCTGCCGATGATGCCCATCACGACAAAGGTCGCGGCCACAAGCATCGATTTGAACGTCATCGGGAAAATAATCCGGAAAAAAATTTGCATTTTTCCCGCCCCGATATCCTTGGCGCTTTCAATGACGGAATTCGGCACGCCGGACAAAGCCGAGCTCAGCATCATCGTCGCAAACGGGATGTTAAACCATAAATTCGCGAGCAGCAGCCCTTTATAGTCGTACAGTATTTTCATGAAAGGGGCGTCCGTGAACAGCAGCAGGATGCGCGCCAGCCAGCCGTGATTCCCGTACATGTTGATCATCCCGTACGTGGCGATGACGGAAGGGATAAACATCGGGATGTAATACAGCTTTTCGATCCATCCCGCGAGCCTGCCCGTCGAAAATCTTAAAAACACGGCCAGCATGTATGCAATGACGAGCACGATCACCGACGAGACCACGGTCAAATTCAACGTATACAAAATATTGGCTTTCATGCCCGGATCGGTAAACAAATATTTGTAATTGCCCCACGTAAATGCGCCGTCGCTTCCGGTCAGGCTCTCCCGGATCGAGGTCACGATCGGCACCACGATCATAAAGAGCAGCAGGAGAAAGGAAGGAATCACCATGGCGAGGCCCAGCGCGGAGCGCTTGACTCCGCGGCGGTTCCACGCCGTTTTCAGCGGTTTTCCCGTTTCGAGAGGCATGTTCAGTCCCTGCCCGCTCATTGTCCGGCGACTTCCCTTTGCCAGCGTTTCATCGCTTCGGACTCCAGCTCGCCGAGGTTAAAGGAACGGTAACTGACGGAAACGCCCTTGAATTTTTCCTGAAGCTCGCTTGGCATATGGGACCATTCGATGCCCGGGAAGCCGTAAATTTCGTTTACCACTTCCGCCTGGGCTTCCGGACTCAACACGAAATTGATGAAATCGTAAGCCGCTTCTTTATGCTTGGACATGCTTGGCACGGTCAAAAGCCCCGGTCCGCCGGTAAATGCAGGTTCGATCTGGGCCAGCTTGGTCGTTTCCGGCAGCAGCTTTTTGTTAATTTGCTCGAGCGCCATATCGGACCAGGCCGGGATCATGTCGACTTCCCCGTTCGCGAGCAGGTCGAGCGTTCCCTGGTTTTTCTTCGGATAAACGCCCTTCTGATACATGTCTTTTCCGAGCGACTTCAGCTGTTCGAATCCTTTGTCCCACTCCTTCATGATGTTTGGATCCTGATTGTGGATCGCGTCTTCCGGCAGGGATTTGTACAACGTCGTCAGCACGAACGATTCGCCGGAGCCTCCCGTTGCCGGATCATTGTAGGCAAACCGCCCCGGATGCTCATGGATCCACGCATACAAATCGTCGAGCGTTGTCGGCGGGGAAGGCACTTTCTCGCTGTTATAGGCCAGCAGGACGGAGGAAGAACGGTAAGGAACGGCTTTATAGTTCAAATCCTTCATGTTCGCCGGGTTCATCAGGCTCAGATTCGGAATCTGCTGCTCGCTCAAGCTTTCGAACACCCCGTCTTTTTTGTCGGCGGCCATGTCGGATCCTCCGTTGGCTTCATACAAATCGACGTCGACGCTGTCTTTCCCGGCGCGCTTGGCTGCAACGATGCGGTTCATCGTCGCCTGCTCGCCTTGACCGGAAGGAATGTACACCAGCTTGACCTTCACCTTGTCCTGCTTCTGCTCGTACATGTCCTTCAGATGCTCCCACAGCTCCTGCACGTTTTGCGAGCCGCTGAAATAAAACGAAATTTCCGTCGGGCTGCCGGAGCCGCCATCCGAAGCGCCTCCCGCTGCAGAGTCGCCCGCGCCGTTTTTGCCCGTTCCGGAAGAACAGCCGGCAAGAAGCGTCACGGCCGCCAAAGTTGCAAGAAGCATCGCTTTTCCTTTACGTTTGAATCCACGGTTTATACTCATCGCTAAAGTTCCTCCTAGTCAGCCCGTTTAACGGGATGTTTTCGCAAAAGCCTTGTATTTGCCGAAAGTCAAGGATACCGCTTGTCCGCCGGTCAGCCGGCCCGCTTCTTCGCGGGGCAGGAACATCCTCAGGATGCCGGACTCCGTCAGGAGCGTAATTTCCGCATAATGCCCCAGAATCATCACCTGCTTGACCGCAGCGGCCAGACCGGGGCGGGAAGGATCGTCCCATTTGACGTCTTCCGGACGGACCGCAACGACGACCTCTCCCCGCAATTCCTCCGGATTGGCCAGGCTATACCGGTTCAGCCGGATGCCTTCCTCGTCAGCCATGCCGTCCAGCATGTTCATGCGGCCGATGAAATTGGCGACGAACAACGTCGCCGGCGCATCGTAAATATGCTGCGGGGACGCGGATTGCTCGATGTTTCCGCGGTTCATGACGATGATCCGGTCTGACAGCGACAACGCTTCCTCCTGGTCATGCGTAACGAACATCATTGTCAGCTTGGCAATGGACTGAATTTCGCGCAGTTCCTCGCGCAGCTCGCTCCTCAGCTTCGCATCCAGCGCCGAAAAAGGTTCGTCGAGCAGGAGCACCGCAGGCTCGAGCAGCAGGGCGCGGGCGACGGCCACCCGCTGCTGCTGGCCGCCCGAAAGCTCGCCGGGACGTTTCTTCTCCGTTCCCGGAAGCCGGACGAGGCGCAGCGCGCGGTCTACCGCTTCCCGGATTTGCTCTTTGCTTTGTTTCCTGATCTTCAAACCGAAAGCCAAATTTTCATAGACGGTCATATGCGGCCACAGATTGTAGCTCTGGAACACCATCGCCGTCGGGCGTTTTTCCGGCGGGAGGTGCAGCACGCTTTTGCCGGCGATTTGAATGTCCCCGGAGTCCGGCTCGAGAAATCCCCCCACGGAACGGAGCACCGTCGTTTTGCCGCAGCCGGAAGGCCCGAGCAGCGTCACAAGCTCCCCCCGGGCGATTTCGAGCGAAATCCCGCTCACGCCGTCGCCGGTTTTATAACGTTTCGTTAAGTTTTGGATCGATAATTGGATCGGTGCAGTCACTTTCATACCTCCCTGCTATTTCATGGTGAAGCCGCTGGACATGACGTCCGCGCTGACGAAGCGCCGCGAGACAAACAGCAGAATGATCGTCGGCAGCGTAAGCAGAATCGAAAAAACGGCTCCTGCGGTGGCCGGATAATCCTGAACGGCTCCGTACATAATCAGCGGCATCGTTTTGTAATCGGGCATGCCGACCATAAACGTTCCCTGTGCTTCATCGAGCGAAGACAGAAACGTGAAGATCGACGCGACGATGATTCCCGGCATAGCCATCGGCAGCGTCACGCTCCGGAACACGCGCAGCGGTCCCGCTCCCGCATCACGAGCCGCCTCTTCCTGCGCTTGATGCACGCTTTTAAAGGAGGCGGACGGAATCCAGGTCATGTACATCAGCGTATTGACGATATGGATCAGCACGACGCCCGCGAACGTGTTCATCAGGCCGACCTTGAAAAAAAGCACCGCGATGGCGACGTAAAGGCCCATCTTCGGAAACGCGTTGGTCAGCAGAAACGAAAACAAAAACCAGCGGCTGAGCGGAAACCGGATGCGCGCGAAAGCGTAAGCGGCCGGCACGCAGATAACGATGGACAACGCGGTAACCACGCTCGCAATAAGAAACGACAGACCGATCGATTTCAAAATTTCCGGCTGTGATAGCACGTATTTCCACCAGGTCAAAGACCAGCTTTGGGGAAGCGCCGCCGGAAACTGCCATTGCCCCGAGAAAGCGAGCAGCGCCAGATTGATCAGCGGACCCAGAAAAAAGAATATGAACAGGGCGAATATGACGAATTCCAAAATTTTCCTGCGGCCCAGTTGTTTAAAGTACCAGCTCAATGAACGATCACCTCCAACATTTTCAAAATTGGTATCGATACCAATTGGAACAAACCTAACCCGCATCATTTTCGCTTTGCTACCTATCTCGCCGTCTACCGGCCGATTTCGGCACCGATGATGAACGAACGGCCTGGCGGGTGCTGCCCGCAAAATGGCGGTTCGAACATTGGTATCGATACCAATTTCATCACGGAACGTCTTCTCCTGTTGTCCCAGCCTCCTTGTCGCTTATTCCTCCTTAAGCTTAAGGACCGAATGTTAAATCCGTTCCATGTTCTTGTTAAGGGGAAGGGCGATTTTTGTTCGGGCAGCGTAAGAAACCGCCGGAATAAAAAAAGATCCCAAGGCGTTGAATCGCCCTAGGATCTTATCTCCAAGTCATTTATTAAGTTGATGTCATTTCAGTTTCACGTTTTCCAGGCTTCCGCCCTTCGCAAACAAACGCCCGATGTTTTTTTCCACGGCCGGATCGGGTATGAGCGGCGGCGCCTGATGCGGCTTGACGCGGGCGTCGATGATCATGTTGTCGCAGCCCCAATGCTTGTGCCGCACGCCGTCGTTCACGCCGTACATGTCATGCGACGGATTGCTGCGCGTAAACGTGACCCACAAAAAATTGGACATCGTGTCGGAAACAAACGTGCTGTCGTCGCATAACACGATCATCGGGCAGCCATCCAGCGGTCCTTGGGCCGCCAACGCTTCGCTCAAAGCGTTCATTTCCCGCTCCGCCTTGTCATAACTCTCGAAAGCAGGGCCTTGAATCGCAACGACGCCCGGCATGACCAGACGCGCATTTTCGTATCCGCGCAGTTCCTGAAGCACCTGCGGCACTTCGCGGCATAATTCCCGCTTGGCATCCCCGTATGCCGCCAAAACGACTTTGCTGCCGCTGTTTAAACCGGTTCCCGAATAATCGAGCGTATCGATCGTCGTGTTCGTATAAAAATGAATGTCCCGGCGCAGATCGATCCGCTCCAATATATAGGCCATAAATCCGGCGATATCGTGGGTATCGAGCGGGCGGTCGTCTTCGGCGGTAATGAACAGGTATTTGGCAAGGCTCAGCTGCCCCGTCCCCAAAATCCGGTTGGCCAGCGTCAACAGTTCCGTCGGCTGCTTCACCCGTTGATACGGCGTATACCGCTCGCTGCCGATCGCAAGGAGAAGCGGGTGAACCCCGGCCGCATCGACGGCATGCACTTCCCTGACACCCGGGATTTCCTGCTTGATCGCGTCGCCCGTCAGTTCGTGAATCAGCTCGCCGAACGCCGTGTCCTCCTGCGGCGGACGCCCGACGACGGTAAACGGCCAAATCGCGTTATGTTTTGCGTACACCTTATGGACCTTCATCACCGGAAACGGATGCGTCAGGCTGTAATAGCCCAAATGGTCGCCAAACGGCCCTTCCGGTTTCGTGTCGTCCGGGTAAATGTCGCCGGTAATGACAAAATCGGCATCATGGCTGATGCAATAACCGTCGGCGTAGCTGTACCGGAAACGGCGCCCGGACAAAAGACCCGCAAACAGCATTTCGCTCAGTCCTTCCGGCAAAGGCATGACCGCCGACAGCGTATGGGCCGGAGGACCGCCGACAAAAATGCTGACCTTTAGAGGCTCTCCCTTTTTGCTAGCCTTGGCCTGATGGACACCGATGCCGCGGTGGATCTGGTAATGCAGGCCGATTTCCTGATCCTGCACATAATCGTTGCCGCTGAGCTGAATCCGGTACATGCCCAAGTTGGAATTCATGAGCCCCGGCTTGTCCGGGTCTTCGGAATACACCTGCGGCAAGGTCACAAAAGCGCCCCCGTCCATCGGCCAATGCTGGATTTGGGGCAGGTCCGAAATCCGGATTTCCTGAAAACCGGCGGGCACCCCGCTTCCTTTTTTGAGCGGCAGAGCTTTCAGCGCCCCGAATCCGTTCCCGATGTTTTGAAACGGGTGTTTCAGCGCCTTCATCGGATCGTCCCGCAGGGCGATGATCTTTTGGGTGCGGTCCCAGGTGCTCCGGAACATGAACTTGCTGCGCGCGATATCGCCGAACAGGTTGGATACCGCCTTATATTTCGAGCCTTTGACGTTTTCGAACAGCAACGCGGGGCCGCCCGCTTCATACACCTTCAAATGGATGGCGGCCATCTCCAGATAAGGATCGACTTCTTCTTTGATCCGGACCAAATGTCCGTGTTTTTCCAGGTCAACGATGCATTCTTCCAAATTCCGATACAATGGTATGACTCCAATCTCCATGAGAGTTTGTTCCAGCTGTTGGTTCCAGCTTTTCGCTTCTAGTACGCGCTACTACGTTAAATATAGTTAAAACAAAACTCCCTGTGGATGTCAAACGATATTCATGCACCCGAATGCCTGGAAAGGCAATGTTCATCATTTTGTTACATCCGGCCAAGCGAAAGGCTACTTGTCGTCTTCAAAACGGTCCTTGTCGTTCCACATCTTGTCAAAAGCAGCCTCAAACCTCCGGCCGACTTGTTCGTCGCGAATGATGACCGCCACGTCGTCGTTTTCTTTGACGGAGGAGTCCAAATAGTTAAACGATCCCGCCTCCACATGGACGCCGTCGGCCACCAGCATTTTCAAATGCATTTTGCCTTCATGGCGGTTTATTTTGACGGGGATGCCGGCCTTCTTCAGTCTTTGCAGCGCATCCCGCTGTTTGCTTTTCTCTTCCGCATGTTCGCGGTCGGTCAACATCCGCACCCGAACCCCCCGGTCGGCGGCATCTTCGATCGCATCCACGATCGGCTTGTAGTTCAGGCTATAGATGGCAATGTCGAGCGTGTTTTTCGCCTCATGGATAAGCTCGATGATCGCCTCCTCCGGCCGATCCCCCTCCTGGGTAAAATACGCCTGGATGTCGGCGGATGCGTTGCCCCCTGCCGAGGTCGTTTGCGAAGCGTCCGTGCTTGCCGGGTGTGTCGGGCTTGTCCCGTTTTCCGCCGGTTGGACGGTTTCGGCCTGTTTTCCGCCTCCGGAGCAGCCGGTAACGGCAACGCACAGCAAAGCGATCCAGAAAAGCTGTCGGAAAGCTTTCATAAGTATTCCTCCTCGTGATGGATGTCGGCGTTTTTACTGCCTACCATCGTAACAAAATTAGGGCGGATTTCCAATCGAGAGCAGCGTTTGCCGCGCCTTGCGGGGACGACAAAATGAAAAAAGAACCGCCCTTTTCGGAAAGACGATTCTTCCGGCATTCTTTTATAATCCGTTAAACGACGCGAACTCGCCGACCGGTTTGCGGTATCCGCGGGGCCTTTGCTTTTCGGTGTCCTCTTTCCCGACGGCAATCAGCATAACGGGCACGAAACGGTCCGGAATGTTCAGCACCTGCCGCAGCTGCTCGGGATCAAAACCGATCATCGGGCACGTATCCCAGCCTTTGTCCTTGGCAATCAGCATGAACAGCATGGCGGACAGGCTTGCGTTGCGGATCGCCTCGTCCCGTTTGAATTGATCGCCGCCCTCCTCGTACATGCGGGTGACATCGCTGACGGTTTCATCGAATTCCCGTTGGTCCATGACTCCCAGATTCAGCAGCCCCTCATTGATGGGCCCGACGTTCCGGTAAGCCTCCAGGTCACCCAGGACCGCAATGACGGCCGAGCTGGTTTTGACTTTGTACTGCTTATGGGCGGCCTCGTATATTTTATCCTTGAGTTCCTTGTCCGTAACGGCCACATAACGGGCATGCTGCAAATTGAACGCGGAAGGGGCAAATTTGACGAGGTTGAACATGTCGTGAAGCTCCTGCTCGCTGATGGCGACGTCCATCTTAAACTTATTGGCCGATCTGCGGGCCTGCACCAATTGTTGAAACTGGCTCATGATGCATCTTCTCCTCTATGTATATTTTTCCAAGCGGTATGATTAAGCTTATTTTATCACATGTACTTTAAAAAAGTAAGTTATATATTTCAGCTGCGATAGTGCCCGGGAAAATGCCGCCGTTATTCGGTTCGATCGCGCCGACCGAGAAAAAAAGCCACCCCAAAAACCTAAGACGAATTCGGGATGGCTTCTTTGTATGGTTCTCTCGCCGGCAGCTGCTCTAGGCTGCTCAAAAACCTCTTTGGACCGCGTCAAACCAGCTTAAGCAGCTTCAACGCGATGTAGACGGCCACGCCCCAAATGACCAAGGCGGACAGCTTGTTGATTACGTTTAATATCCGGCCGCCGGTATCGACCGCCCCTACCATTTTCCCCGCAAACGCCAGCGCGAAAAACCAGATCCAGGACACGGCCATCGTGGCGACGGTGAACATCAGTTTGTCCGCGCCCGTATAGCCGAGAGAGCTGGTTCCGATCACGCCGATCGTGTCGAGGATGGCATGCGGGTTCAGGAGCGATACCGACATGGCGAACATGATTTGCTTTTTGGGCGACAATGCCGCTTCGCGCTTGTCCAGCTTGGCCGGTTTGCTTTTCCAGATCGACCAGCCCATATACAGCAGAAAGGCGAGGCCGACAACAAAGATGGCCGTTTGCAGCACGGGAATCGTAAACACGACGACGGAAACGCCGAGAACGGCAAGCAGGATCAGGAGCGAGTCGCAGCAGGCCGCCGTCACGATCACCGGTATGGCCCCCCTGAATTTCGGCTGCGAAGCGCCTTGGTTGAACACGAACACGTTTTGCGCCCCGAGCGGGAGAATCAGCCCGAAAGCGAGCAGGATACCGTGGATGATTGCAGTAAGCATACGTTCAACAATCCTCTTTCGTCAAAATGATATAAGCTATATCCTACCATGTAACCCCGGATCTGTGTATACCGAAATCCGCATCGACGCATAGATGCATCCGCCGGGCCATAGCCGGGCGCCGTTCATCGCAAAAAAGCCTCCGGATTTCTCCGGAGGCTTGCCCCTCGATTCACTCGGCCAGGTTCGTTCCTTTCCTGCATGCTTCAACGGCCCGCCGGGCAAGCATGGCGATGACGGAATCGTCCATCGGCGGGTTATGCAGGCCGGCGCGGACGTCGCGGTACATCCGCTCGAGCGGCAGGCTGCGCGACAGGCTCGATCCGCCCACGATCCGCATGGCCAAATCGACGATCCGAATCGCGGCGTTCGTCACCACCGTTTTGGCGAGGCCCAGCTCCGGCCTCATGGAAGCCCGCTCTTCAGGCAAACGGTCCCAGCGATCCGCGACGCTGTACAGCAGCGTGCGTGCGGTGATCCGCTCCTGCTCCATCTCCCCTATTTTTTGCTGGATATGCGGCAGCTCCGCGATCGGTCCCGGCAGGCTGCTCGGCCGGTAATCCGCGGCGAATTGCACCGCGAAATCGCGGGCCGCCCAAGCGATGCCCAAATAACATGCGGGGATATGCAGCAGCGCGCCCCCGTGGTCGGACATCCCTTCCCCGGCGTCTTGACCGCCGCCTTCGTTTCCGTCGATTCTTTCCTCCGCCGGCACGAACACGCCGTCCAGCAGCAAATCATGGCTTCCGGTTCCCCTCATGCCGAGGGTATCCCAGGTTTCGTCGATGCCGACGCCGGGACCTTTGCGCACGAAAAACGTGCCGATGCGTTCCTCGTCTTCGACGAAAGCCGTGACCGTAAACTGATCGAGGACCGGAATCAGCGAGCTGAATGTTTTGCGCCCGGTTAACAGGTAACCGCCCTCGGTTTTGGTTGCGGAGGTCTGCGGGCGTCCTCCCCGGCTCGGGCTGCCCGTGGAAGGTTCGCTTGCAAACTGGTTGATCATGGCGCCTTGCTCGACGACGCTCCGGCAAAAATCCGCGTACAGCTTCGGCGGCCACGACTGCTTGATCCTCATCTGCAGCACTTGGCTCACATGCCAGCCGACGGCCAGCGCCGTCGACCCGTCTCCTTTGGCAAGCCGCTCTTGCGCAAGCAGCATTTCATATAAGGATGCTTCTTCCCCGCCGAATGTTTGCGGCACCGTTAATGCCAAATACCCGGCTTCGCGCAAATCTTCAAAGTTTTCAAACGGAAACGACCCTTCGCGGTCGTGCAGCGCTGCACGTTCCGCAAACAAGGCCGCAAGCCGGTCGGACCGGGCTGCGATGCCTTTTTCGCGCTCATTTCTTACAAAAGGATCCGATTGGATGGAATTCATGCGGCATTCTCCCCTCTGCTGCTTCATTCCTTTTATTGTATACCCTTTTAGTCGGAATTTCCAAAACGTTTCTCCGGATTCCTCCCGGGCCCCGATTCCGGAGAAAAACATGGGCGCAAAAAAAAGCCGCAACACGCTTCCGTGTTTGCGGCTTTTGCCGTCATGGACCGGCCGAATTTTATGGTTCTTGATCCAAAGCGCCTGCGACGACAACCCCTTTGTACAAGGTTGCAGCCCGCTTGGATCTTCTGGCGACCGCTTCGGCGGAACAAGAAGCCTCGACCAGCACCAGGTTGGCTTCGTCTCCTGCTTTCGGCCAAGCCTGAACGCCGGCTTCATCCAGCGGGGTCACGCCGCCGGTGATATACCCCAGCGTTTGGCCGAGCGCGCGTTCGTTCGCAAAGCCCGAAATTTCGGCCAGTCGGCCTGCGCGTTCCAGGATATCCCCGTTTCCGAACGGCGACCAAATGTCGAACACGTTATCGCAGCCGACGGCGACCGCAACCCCATGGTCATGCAGCAGCCGCACGGGCGGAAATTTCCGGCCCATCGGAACGCTCGTGATGATCGTGATGCCCGCGTCCGCAAGCATATCCGCCATTTCCGCCGCCTGCGCAGCAGGAATGTCCCCGAGGCTGAAGGCATGGCTGACGGCCACTTTGCCTTGCAGCCCGGCTTCGACGGTAAGCTCCGCCAGACGCTTGATCGTAAAAATGCCCAGACGGTCCGGATCATGCAGATGCAGGTCGATTCCCGCATGTTCCTCGGCGGCGATCGTCACCATCGTTTGCAGCGATCTTTCCATGTCTCCGTCCACCGTCGCCGGATCGACGCCGCCGACATAACCCGCGCCTTGCCGGACGGCTTCCCGCACCAGCTTTTCCGCATTTGAACGAAGCAGCCCCTGCTGCGGAAACGCCACGATTTCGTGGGACAGCTTGTCCTTGTATAGATGCAGCGCCTGCTGCACCTCTTCCAAGTGGGAAAGCCCGACCTCCGGAAAAATGTCCACATGCGTCCGGATATGGGTGGCCCCCGATCTTAAAGACGCTTCCAGGTAGTTCGCCGCGCTGTCGCGAATGGCGATGGTGCGCGACGCGTCGAAGGTCTTCTCCTCGTCGAGCCGACCGAAAATCGACTTCACCGGCGTGACCGGTCTCCAGCGGCCGCCCAGCAGCGTTTTGTCCAGGTGGCAGTGCTTTTCAATAAAAGATGGCAGCGCAAGGCGGTAACCCGCGTCGATTTGCGGAAGCCCGTCTTCGATCGGCCGGTCCGCCGGAACAATTTGCGCAATGTTCCCTTCCTCCATCAGCAGATGGCGCACTTCCGTTTTCGTGCCGGTCACGACGCCGTCCGTCGTCTCATAACCGCTCTCCAAACGGACATTAATCAACCAATAGCGATGTTCCATCATAGGTCATCCTTTCTATTCGACATAAGTTCAGCGGGCGGCCGGAAGCGCCCCGGCAACAAGATTGCCTTTGAAAAAGACGGCGACCCGCTCAGACCTTCTGGCCACGGCTTCCGCCGAGCAGCCGGCGTCCACGAACACGACGCTTGCTTCATCCCCGACGCGCGGCCACATCCGCTCGCCGTTCCGGTTCAGCGGCGTCACGCCCCCGGTAATAAACCCAAGCGTTTGCCCCAGCTCGACCTCGTCCACGAGGTGAAAACGTTCCGCCAGCGTTCCCGCTTTTTCCAGCATGTCCCCTTTGCCGAACGGGGACCAGTGATCGGTAATGCTGTCGTCCCCAAGCCATACCTTCACCCCGCGCTCATGCAGCTGCGGAATCGGGATCGTCCGCCCAAGCGGCACGGAGGAAGCGATCGATATCCCCAAGCCGGCCAGACGGTCGGCGAAGGCCGCCGCTTTTTCCTGCGGAATGTCGGCCAGCGCCAGCGCATGGCTTATGGTCACTCTACCCTGCCAGCCTGCTTCTTCCGTCAAATCGGCCAGCCGCTGGAACGTGAACAACCCGAGATGTCCCCCGTCGTGAATATGCAAATCGATGTCCGCATTCGCCTCCACCGCAAGCTCCATCGTGGTCTGCAGCGATTTTTCGATGTCGCCGTCCACGGTCGCCGGATCGACGCCTCCAACCAGAGACGCCCCGTTTCTCAAAGCCTCCCGCATGAGGGAAACCGATTGGCTGAGCAGCAGCCCGTGCTGCGGAAACGCCACGATTTCGATCCCCGCTTTTCCTTTGTAATCCTCGGCGGCTTGGAGCGTTGCCTCCAGGTTTTGAAGCCCGATCGAAGGATCGATGTTGCAGTGGCTGCGGATCCGCGTCGTTCCGGCTTGCAGCAGCAGCTCGATCAGCTTGCCCGCGCGTTCCCTCGCCACCGGAAGCTGCTTCGGCAGCAGCTCCCTTTCCTCTTCGAATCGCGTAAAAATGCCGTTCGTCGCGATGCTTGGAGCCTTCCACGGTCCTCCGTAGTAGGTTTTGTCCAAATGGATATGCATGTCCCGGAACGAAGGAAGCATCAGCTTCCCGTTCATGTCCCGTTTGGGCAGCGAATCCTCGAAAACAAACGTTTCCGGTTCGATTTGCGCGATGTTCCCTTGTTCGACCCTCATATGGAAGATGCCCGTTTCCGTGCCGGTCACGACCCCGTTTTCGAGGCGGTAGCCTGTTTCGAGCCGCACATGGGTGAACCAAAAATGGTCGTTTTGCATCCGTCTTTTGCCTCCTGCCTGTTCGAAATTGGATCTATCGGATTGCGTATCATCTATGCTAACATGGGGATGACTATATGAAAAATATTAATAACATTTCAATTGCAAACTTTAATCATATAGATAAACCGTCTAACCTCGGCATCGTAGATGTACTCTGGACCTATGGAGGGGAATCATGGATATCAGGCAACTGAAATATTTTATCGCCATCGTGGAGGAGAGGAAGATATCCGCCGCGGCCCAAAGGCTGCATATGTCCCAACCGCCGCTTAGCCAGCAGCTGAAAGCGATGGAAGACGAACTGGGAACGCGCCTTGTCGAACGCAGCGGCAAAACGCTTGAGCTGACCGCATCCGGTAAAGCGTTGTACCGGTATGCCCTGCAAATGACGCAGCTGATGGACGAAGCCGTTTCCGAAGTGATGGAGGTCGGGAAAGGGGCAAAAGGCAGCCTGAACATCGGGATCAACACGTTGTCTTCCGTGGAACTGCCCGGCTTGCTGCACCGGTTCAAGGACCGTTATCCGCATGTAACGTACAAAATCCAGCAAAACGAATCCTCCCGCCTGTGCGAATTGGTCAAAAACCGGGTGCTGGAGCTTGCGATCATCCGTTTGCCCCTGGAGTTGGACGCGTTTTCGGTCATCCATTTGCATACGGAGCCGTTTTATTGCCTAACGTCGCCAAAGATGCGCGGAAGCGGTTCGGAAGTGTCCCTTTCCGATCTCCAAGACGTGCCGCTGATCCTGCCGAGCACGGAAGGTTTGGGCGTTCACTACACGATTCACATGGCGTTCACCGCCCGGCAGCTGAAACCGAACATCGTCGCCGAATGCTCCGACATTCCGCTGCTTCTCCAGCTTGTATCTTCCGGATTCGGTTCGGCGATCGTGCCCGAGACGGTTACCCGCCAAATTCCCGACGGGAACCTCCATGCCGCCAAAATAACGGATCCCCAGCTGACCGGCGCCACCGGCTTGATTTGGCTCAAAGGCCATCATTTGTCCGCAACGGCCCAGCATTTTGTCGAGCTGATTCAAGAGGAGCGCCAGTGATCGTCCTTTTGCATGCGAGGAAAGGAACCCGGTGCAAACGAAAACAAAAACACGCCGTGTCCGGCGTGTTCAGATTGTCGAGAAACCCACGCCTTAGAGACGCTGGGTTTCTCTTTTTTTTCTTTGCACTTGCTAAAAAGCCAAAGCAAAGCCCCTTAAAAAAGTTGTCTGATTTACTATTGACAGTCCAGTAAAAAGACCATTGAATTCAAAGAGATATAAGGAACTATGGAGACCAATTGAATGTGAGGAGATGTAGGGAATCGAGGGTACAATTGGACGCGAGGAGTGAGGGGGGCAAATCAAAGTAGGGAAGTAAATTTCTAACGGTTGCCACAGCGGTTAATGCCGGGAAAATGGAGGTTATGATATTTTAACGGTTCTGGTTGACGTTATTTGGGCATTTTGGCGGAAATTCATACGGTAATCTTGCAAATAACCCCATTGGTAACCGTTAGAACTTACAGAGAACCATTTGAAGCCACATAGGCGCTGTCACAACCTTTAGAATTTGAGAACAGCTTACGCACAGTGATCAAATCTTGTTTGTGCCTCCGTAGACATTTCAGAGGATGATGAATTTCTCCATGAACTGCCCGGCGACGCTTGTCTGCCTACCCTTATCTGCTAAAATGCTTGTTTACCAACGTCATTCTATCGATGCTTATCTACGATACGTTCTACCCATTACGAAATACCGGAGCAAGGAAAACGTAGCCGTCAAACGATTTGATTTTTTCCGACCAGGCGATCGTATGGGGTTTCGTGTATTGGCCCGATGCCGCCCCCATCGGCTCATCCAGCAGCGGCAGGTTATAATCGGCAATGTCGACGATTTCGAACCTGGCGTCCTCCCGCCGTTTGGCGATGTCGTACGCCCAATCCGCTACGGCCTTTCCGTGGCGCCCCGGGCGCGTGCTTCCGATAATGATGGCAATGTTCAACATGTGTTTTTCCTCCCTGTTTTTATTGGATAACGGTTCTAAATACATAGGTGAATCGCGTCATTGGAGCCTGTTATGCCTTTCCCTGCGGCTGTGCTGCCGGCGCACCTGCCGGCTTGATGCCGGAGCGGCTCTCCCTTTTCAAATACCAATGTCCTGCGATCAGCAGCACGGCATGCGCGGCCGCAAGCACCAGGAATATATTCGAATAGATGTATCCCCCGCCGCCTGTGCCGAAGCTCAGCGGATTCCAGACACGGCTTGAGCCCAGGTCCATGAATTTGCCGTTAATGGCTACGGCGACGCTCCCCGAGATGAAGTTCATCATGGAAAACATGCCCATGCCGACGCCCGTTTGCGACTTGGGAAGCGTTTTGGACGCCGAGCTGGCGAGCGCAATGTTCATGAAGGTTTGGCCCACGTTGCCCAGCACCAAAATCAGGGCGATGGCCGCCGGCGCTGCCCCCGTGAAGACCGACATCAAGGCAAAGCAGGACAGCAGCAGGACGGAGGCGATATGGAACACGAACGACACGCCCCGCGCATCGGCAAGTTTGCCTCCCTTTTTCCCCAGCAGCGCCGAGCATAAGGCTGCAGGCACAAGGGCGAGCCCGATCCATCCGGACGACAGCCGCTGTTCTTCCGCAAGCAGCAGCGGGCTTAAAAAGATCAGCGAATATGAAATGCCCGTCATCAGGAAGGTGCCAGCCAGGTAAACCATGTAGCTTTTGTTCTTCAAAAGCTGCGGCTGAATGAAAGGCTCCTCAGCCGATTTGATCCGGAGCCCGAACAGGATAAACGCCGCGGCGCCTCCCGCCATAAGCAGCCACGAATCTTCCGACAATCCGAACAGCAGCAGGCCCACTCCCGCGCCGAGCAAAATGGCTCCCGGCCAATCGACCCCTGCCGCCGTTCCCGGCTCGTCGTTCAAATATTTGCGGTACCAGGGCAGCAAAAGCAGCGTCAGCAGCGGGATGCAAAACAGCCAGCGCCAGTCCGCCACGCTGGACACGAGCGCAGATACGACCGGGCTCAGCGCATTGCCGATCGCCAGTCCTACCGCCGACATGCCCATCGCTGTTCCCCTTTTTTCCACGGGGAAATATCGGACGGGAATCAGCGTCGCCGTTGCCGGGATGACGGCCGCCCCTGCCGCCTGAAGCGCCCTGCCGAATATGACCATGCCGAATGTCGCGGAGCAGAGCCCCAGCACGGAACCGGCGGCGAACACGAGCAGGCCTGCCGTAAGCAGCTGCTTCAGCCGGTACCGGTCCGCCAACTTGCCGTAAATCACCGTCCCGATCGCATAAATGAGCGTATAGACGGACGTCATCCAGCTGACCTGCGAAAGGGTCAAATGGAACTGCTCCCGGATTTGCGGAAGCACGATGTTGAACATCCCCGCGCTCATGACGGATATGATCAAGGTGCAGGCCAATAAACGGATCAGCTTCATGGCCTGGTTTTGCCGGGCTTCTTCCTCCATAGCTCTCATCCTCCTCCAATAGTGTCTGTCAGTGCTAACTGACATGTGATGCAAAAGAAAAACGTCGTGAAGACGTAGTTCTAGGTTTCCGAACGGTTGGAACCCGATCAACCTATTGTCCCGAGAAAACAGACGGTGGGACCTCTTCCCGCAAATCCGTTCCGCGAGCGGGATCATGCCCGGGAAGGCCGCGCGAAAAGTTCACGGGGTCAACGCTTTCGCAAAAATATGGACGCTTTCCTCGATAAACGCATCCAGCGTTACGCCGGGGAAGTTTTCGTCTTTTTCCAGCTCATTCAAAAATGCGCCGAAATGCATCATCAAAAAGGACATCGCCTGAAGCTCCGGATTCGTCCGGACCAGCTTCCCCTTTTCGGACATGGCCACGAAATATTGCGTCAAAAATTCCATCAGCCGCCGCGGGTGCTGCTGCGTTTGCTGCCGGATTCCCGGAAGATGCGCTTCGTCCTTGATGCTGATCCAAATCATTTTCCGGTTGCGGCTCATCATCTCGTGGTATGTCCGCGCAATGAGCAGCAGATCGGCGTGCAAATTCCACGTGATCTTCTCCTGAAACAGCTTCGACATTTCCCCGGTATAATGGAAACGTTCAAAAGCTTCGTCGACCAGGTTCCGCTTGGAGCCGAAATGGCGAAACAGCGTTTTTTCGCTGACGCCGGCGGCCGCGGCGATTTCTTGGGTGGTCACCCCTTTATATCCCTTTTCCGCAATCAGTTCGATGGCGGAAAGCAGCATTTTGTCCCGGTTGCACAGTGCGTTTTCCAATGTCGCTTCATCTCCTTCAGCCATCGTGACAGTGTGTACTGACAGTCATAGTCTATCCCAAGATGTTCCAAGTGTCAATAGCCATTAAAAAAAGCCCCGCCTATTTTCCTTGCATCAAGGATCATTTGCGGGGACAAATCGATTGCCGGCTTCGAAACCGGCTTCGTTATTTAGTTCGGCAAAACGGGCCTCTCCTGCATGAAATCGCCGTATTCCGCCATCCAGCGCTGCAGTTCTTCCGCCAGCCGCCGGATGTGAGGGGCATTCGCGGGGTCGCCCGAAACGTCGTTCGTTTCCCAAGGGTCAGCCTCCAAATCGAACAGCTGGATCCGGTCCGTTCCGGTATCGGTCACCGGCGAACGGTAATAGCGGATGAGCTTCCATCTGCCGTCCTTGGCCATCCGCTGCACGTCGCGGTATGCCGTGCAGACGACGGGACGGAGACGCTCCCGGCCTCCGAGCAGGGGAACCAGGCTCACCCCGCCCGCACCGGCAGGCATCCGGAGCCCGCATAGCTCCGCCAGCGTCGGAAACATGTCGATGTTGCTGGCCAGCGCCGGAATCCGCCGTCCTTGCGGAACGCCCGGTCCCCGCAAAATGAACGGAATCCGAATGCTGTGGTCATAAACGTTCTGCTTGCCCATCAACCCGTGCTGGCCGATCGACAAGCCGTGATCCGCCGTATACACGATGATCGTATCCTCGTAGATCCCTTTGTCCTTCAGCGCGGAGACGACGCGCCCGATATGGGCGTCCATATGGGTGATCATCGCATAATAATCGGCGATATGGCGGCGGATTTCCGCTTCGTCCCGCGGGAGCCGCGCCAGCTTTTCGTCCCGCACCTCCATATCCCCCGCGTCAAACGGATGGCGCTCCAAGAAATTGGCGGGCAGCGGGATCGTCTCCGGATCGTACATTCCCGCATACGGCTCGGGCGCGGTACGGGGATCATGCGGCGCGGTATAAGCGAGATACAGATAAAAAGGCTGGTCCCGATCGTATTCCCGTATAAAATCGACAGCCGCGTTCGTAAACAGCTCGGTGGAGAACGTCTCGCAAACCTGTTCGCGTTCCTGCGGGTAGCTGCCTTCGGGATCAAACGGCTGGACCGGAACGCGGTCATGGTCGCTCATGCCGTAGAAAAACAGTTTGTCTCCCCCGGCGAAACTCCGGGCAAAGCTCCCCTTGTCGTTATGCCACTTGCCGACGGCATAGGTATGGTATCCGTCCGCCCGGAACGTTTGCGGCATCAGCGGAACGTCGGGGCGTATGTTCACGGAATGCTCCCAGACGCTGACGTCGCTTCCGACCATCGACCGGAAGATGGGCCGGCCCGTATTGACGCAAGCCCGGCTCGGCGCACAGACCGCCCCCGTCAGTCCCCCGAAAATATGCATTCCTTCAAGCGCCGTACCTTCGCCTGACAACGCGTCCAAGGTCGGCGTTTGGATGACGCCGTTGCCTGAAGACCGAATGGCTTCGTAACGGTGATCATCGGAAATGATAAAAACAACGTTTGGTTTTTTCATGTTGCAGCATCCCTCCTTTTTGAAATAGCGTCCTTCCGTTTTCAAAGCGTCATTAACGGCTAGGGGCCGAGTTCACGGCAGCGCGCTTCGGTGTTCGTCCCTACACTCCTCTGACCCGCAATAAAACGGTCTGAACGTCCGCCGAATGAGGGCCGACCATAACGTCGAATTCGCCTTCCTCAACGGTTTCCTCCAAGTTCCTTCCCACGAAAGAAAGCTGCTCCGCTCCGATCTCGAACGTCACTTCCCGGGTTTCGCCCGGCGCAAGGAACACTTTGGCGAAGCCCTTGAGCTCTTTTTCGGGCCGGGTTACCGAGCTGACTTTGTCGCCGATGTAAAGCTGCACGGTTTCGGCGCCGACCCGGCCGCCTTTATTCGTTATGCAGACCGTTGCCCGGGTATACCCGTTTGCCGCGATTTCGGAGTCCGAAAGGGACAACGGCCCGTATTCGAATTCGGTATAGCTGAGCCCGTACCCGAACGGATAGCTTGGTTTCGTATCGGTTTCAAGGTAACGTCTTCCGGTCGTTCTTTTTCCGTTGTAACGGACGGGCAGCTGGCCGACATCCTTCGGAATCGATACGGTCAGCCGGCCCGAAGGATTGGCATCGCCGAACAGCAGGTCGGCAAGGGCGTTGCCGCCTTCCTGGCCCGGATACCATGCTTCCAGGATCGCATCGGCATGTTCGTCGATCCACGGCTCCGCAACCGGCCGTCCATTGATATACACGACGACCAGCGGCTTGCCCAGCTTTGCGATTTCTTCCGCAAGCTCTCTCTGCACGCCAGACAGCGCAAGCGTGGCGCGGTCGATCCCTTCCCCGCAGTCCATGTCGCTGTGCGGGCTGTCCGTGACGATCGATGCGCCGGTGCGCAGGTCGATCGTGCCTTCCCCGAAATCGCGCGCGCTCGAACCGCCGAGCACCAGCACGACCACGTCGGCTTTTGCCGCCGTTTCGACCGCCGTGTCGAACCCTTCCCGGCTGTCATCCTTGATTCTGCAGCCCGGCGCGTAAAGCACGCGCTCCGGCGCATGCGCCAACCGGTTCCGGATGCCGTCCAGAACGGTGGAAACCTTTTGCCGGGGCTGCGGGGACGTGTAATCCCCAAGCTGGTTGTACATGTTGTCCGCATTCGGGCCGATGACGGCGATTTTGCCGGCGCCATCCTTGCTTAACGGCAGCATGCGATCCTTGTTTTTTAGCAGCACGATGCCTTCCAGAGCCGCCTGGCGGGCCAAAGCGGCATGTTCGCGGCTGCCGATGATCCGGGCCGCGCGCTCCGGGTCCACGTACGGCCGCTCGAACAATCCGAGCTCGAATTTGATGCGCAAAATGCGGGATACCGCCTCATCCAGGACCGCCATGTCCACGCGCCCGTTCAGCACCGCCTGCTCCAGATGGGCCCGGAACATGTCCCCCGACATTTCCATGTCCACGCCGGCCTTCAGCGCGGCCGCGGCCGCTTCTTCCGGACTTGCCGCCGTATCATGTCCCCATACGAGCATGTTGATCGCCCCGCAGTCCGTGATGACGAACCCGTCGAAGCCCCACTGCTTCCGCAGCACGTCCGTCAGCAAATACGGATCCGACGTGCAAGGGATGCCGTCGATTTCGTTGTACGCCGTCATGACCGATTTCGCTCCGGCCCGGACGGCCGCCCGAAACGGCTTCAAATCCACCTCGTGCAGCTCCCGCAGCCCCATATGCACCGGCGCGCTGTTGCGCCCGCCCTCGGAGCTGCCGTAGCCCGCAAAATGCTTCAGGGTAGCGACGACGCTGTCATCCGCGTCCAGGCGTTCCCCCTGCAGCCCCCTGACGGCCGCTTCCGCCATGACCGAGGCCAGATAAGGATCTTCCCCGTACGTTTCCTCGGTGCGGCCCCAGCGCGGATCGCGGACGACATCCAGCACCGGGGAATACGTCGCCGCCCCGCCCTGGCTGCGCGTCTCCAGCGCGATCGCCCGGCATATCCGCTCGTACAGCTCGAGGTTCCACGCGCTGGCCAGCGACAACGGAACCGGAAAGACGGTGGCCCCGATCGCCATATGGCCGTGGGAGCATTCCTCCCCGAACAGGATCGGGATGCCGAGCCGCGAATGCTCTATCGCGTAACGCTGGATGGCGTTCATCGTTTCCGCCCCCTCCCGCGGGGAGAGTCCCGTCTCCAGGGTGACCTCCGTCCACGGATCGGCGCGCAGCACGCCGTAAAGCGAACCGATTTTGCCTTGGGCCGCTTCCTCTTTAAACGACTCGGTCAACGTAATTTGCCCGCCGTGTCGCTCGTACACTTTCCAGCCGAACAGCTGCACCAGCTGCCCCGCTTTTTCCTGCAGCGTCATCAAACCGAGCAGATGCTCCGTTCTGGCTTCGATGCTTAAAGATGCGTCTTTGTAATTCACCGGTCGTGCTCCTCCTCCGTGACATATCCGGTTTTCCCGGCATGAAATCATTCGATGAAACAATAAAGGCAATAGCCAACCCCCGGCGAAAACGATGGAGATGTTGGCTATTGCGGCTTGGAACGTCAGGTTATTTTCCGGTGTTCCAGCGGTCGTATGCTCCCTGGTACAGCTCGACGATGCGGTCGGCCCCCATTTTCTTCAGCTGGGCCACGTAGCTGTCCCAATCGGACAGCGGCACTTGCCCGGTGACGAATTTCGCCTCCATCTGCTGCACGTACGTATCGAGGTCGGAGAACAATGCGGAAGCTTCCGACTGTTCCTCGTTCGTCAAGTATACGTTAGGGAACGGCGTTTTGCCGATCGGCACGAGTTTTTCGGCGTTTTCTTTATCGATCCAGGCGTCAAAGTCGGTCCGCAGCCCTTTCGTGACTTCCGGATCGTTGATGCCCGGCGTCAAAATGCCGAAGTTCGGCGTAATCGTTCCGCGGTATTCTTCGCGGTCGCCGCCGCCCGGAACCGGCAGCCATTCCTTGACGTGGTTTTCCTTGTCTTTATATTTCCACAGCGTGCCTTCAGGTCCCTGGTTGAAGAGCGTGGAACCTTCATAGCCGTACAGGTAGTCGATCCAGCGCATGGTCGCTTCCGGATTCGGGTTTTTGTTTGTGATCGCAAAGGTGCCGTTGGCGGACATGCCCGGATGTTTGCCGTAGACCGGCGTGCCCGGAATTTCGCTTTTCACCGGCGTCATGAGCGGGTTGTCCCCGCTTGGCTCGCCGCCGAGCGTAAAGTAAGGATAATAGTCGTTAAACAATGCGATTCGGTTGTCCTGCCCTTTCGCCTTTTTCTGGTCAGGCGTCTGCGAGAACGTTTCGTGGTCCAGCAGGTCTTCCTTCCACAGCTTGTTCATGAACGTCAAATATCCTTTGTAGCCTTCTTCCTGTGGAGAATAATGCACTTTCCCGTCTTTGTCGGCGTAAATTTTTTCGTCGTACATGCCCCAGAAGCCGAAGAAGTACATGCGCAGGTCGTCCAGCTTGACGGAAGTCAGCGGAATTTCATCCTTTTTGCCGTTGCCGTTCGGGTCCTCCTCCTTGACGCGTTTCAGGAACGCGTACAGCTCGTCGGTCGTCTTCGGCAGTTCGGTGACGTTCAAGGCTTTCAGGAATTTGCCGTTGTACCACATCGGGCTGCGGTACCAAACGGCGGCCGTATCGATGAAAGGAAGCGCATACATATGTCCGTCCGGCGTCGTGAAGGATTTGCGCACGTCCGGATGCTCGTCGAGTATTTTTTTAATGTTGGGCGCGTATCCTTCGTCGATGTATTTTTCAAGCGGCAGCAGGATGCCCTGCGTACCGTAGGTTACCTGCTCCGACGGCTTCAGGTCGGCGGCGTACAGCATATCCGGCAGATCGCCGCTCGCGAACATCAGGTTTTTCTTCGTGGCGAAGCTGTCGATCGGCGAAAGCTGGGGCTCCAGGTGAATGCCGGTCAGTTTCTCCATTTCTTTCAAGACGGGCATCTGGTTCCAGTCCGCTTTCCCCGCATCCTGGGACATCACCTTGAGCGTAATCGGTTTGTCAACGATCGGGAAGCCTTCTTTTTTGACGCCTTCGGCCGCTGACGGGGACGCTGAGCCTTTTTCTCCCGCTCCTTCTTTGGAACCGCACGCCGCCAACAGGCTGACGGACACCGCGAGGCAGAGCGCAATGGATGAAGCCTTGCGAATCTTGTTCATGACAACAACTCCCTTTTTCAATGTAAGTTATTGATATATGGCAAGATCAGCCCTTGACGGAACCGATCATGACACCTTGCACGAAATAACGCTGAAGGAAAGGATAAATGACGATGACCGGCACGGTGGCCACGATGATGACCGCGTATTTCACCAGCGCGGCAATCTCGGCTTTGCTGTTCATCGCCGCGGCCGTCGAGGCGTCGATCGCCCCGCCGCCCTGGGCCGCCATCTCCTGCAACACGAGGATTTGGCGCAGGACGAGCTGCAGCGGATATTTGGCCGAATCGTTCAAATAAATAAGCGCCGAGAAATAGCTGTTCCAGTTGCCCACGCCGTAAAACAGCGCCATGACCGCAATGATCGGCATCGACAGCGGCAGGATGATCTTCACGAACAGCCGCATGTTGGTACAGCCGTCGATTTGCGCGGCCTCCTGCAGCTCCTTCGGAATCGAGCTCTGGAAAAACGTGCGGGACACGATGATGTTCCAAATCGATGCCGCAGACGGAATGACGATCGCCCACATCGTGTTGATCATGCCGAGCTGCTTCACCAGCAGGTAGGTCGGTACCAGCCCGCCGCCGAAAAACATCGTCACCATGAACATGCCCATAAAGAAGTTGCGGCCGACGAAATCCCTGCGGCTCAGCGCATAAGCTGCCGGCAGCGTAACCACGAGGTTGATGGCGGTCCCTACCGCCGTATATAAAATGGTGTTCGCGTATCCGTTCCAAATGTTCGAATTTTCAAACACCCGTTTGTAGCCTTCAAAAGTGATGCCTTTCGGCCACAGCCACATTTCCCCGGAACCGACGAACTTCGGATCGCTGATCGATGCGCTGATCATATACACCAGCGGATAAAACACGATCGCAAAGGCCAAAAAAACGTAAATGTAGTTGCAGACGAGAAACGCCTTGTCGCGTTTGGTTTCTTTTACGCCCGAAAGCATCCGCGCATCCTCCTTTCTACCACAAGCTGTTTTCGCTCGTCCGGCGCACGATTTGATTCACGACGATCAGCAGCACGCAGTTGATCACGGAATTAAACAAGCCGATGGCCGTCGAGAAGCTGTATTGGGCATCCACGAGCCCCGAACGGTACACGAACGTCGAGATGACGTCGGAAGAACTCATGTTGAGCGGATTTTGCAAAAGCAGTATCTTTTCGAAGCCGACCCCAAGCAAACTTCCCATATTGAGAATCAGCAGGATCGTCATCGTCGGGATGAGCGTCGGGATGTTGATATGGCGGATGCGCTGAAACCGCGAAGCCCCGTCGATGATGGCCGCTTCGTGAAGCCCCGGGTCCACGCCGGAAAGCGCTGCCAAATAAATGATCGTGCCCCAACCCGCGCTTTGCCACACGCCCGATAACACGTACATCGTTTTGAACCATCTCGGATCCGTCAAAAAGTCAGGCGCTTGAAGGCCGAGCCCTTCAATGACATGAACGACGATGCCCGTCGAAGGGGACAGGAACGAGATGATCATCCCGGCCATGACGACGACCGAAATGAAATGCGGCGCGTACGTGACCGTTTGGGCCAGCTTTTTGAAAAAGCCGTTTCTGACCTCGTTAAACGCAAGCGCCAGAATGATCGGAATCGGAAATCCGACGGCGAGTTCGTACAAGCTGATGCTCAGCGTGTTCCACAACAAATCCCAAAAATAATACGAATGGAAAAAACGAATGAAATGGTCGAATCCGACCCACGGGCTGCCCGTGATCCCTTTGGTGGGAATGAAGTTTTTGAACGCGATTTGGATGCCGTACATCGGCCCGTAGGAGAAAATGAGAAAGTACAGAAACGCCGGCGCGATAAAGATGTACAATTCCCAGTTCTGGACGATTCTTTTCCAGACGCCTTTGCCGGATGTTTTGCGTTTCGGTACCGCTCCCAGCGGGATGGCCGTTTTCGTATCCTGCATAGAACCACTCCCTCATCCACTGATGAACGTTTTGGCTGCCCGCTCCTTCCCGGACTACATGCCCCGGCGGGCTGACAGCGCTTACAACCCCAAAGATATCCGACCCCGCGGGACTCGTAAATATGCCATTTTTGCAAAGGGGCAAAAACGCGCTCCGCTCCTAAATTCGTGCCGGACTCCAAACGTCGTTGTCAGGCGTAAATATGTCATTTTTGCTTGGATTTACGCCCTTTTGAGCTCCCGACCGCAAAAATGACAATGGGCGCACAACCCTTGACAGCGCCCCGTTTAAGCTGACATCAAAAACGCCATGTATACGCTTACAGGCGTATGACGGTTTTTTTATTGACGCTTAAGGAAGATAGATCGTCCCGGATCGAAACGGGGCCCCTGCCTTGCTCCTGATCCTGACCGGCGCAAAAAAGACACGCCGTTTCCGGCGTGTCTTCGCCCGGGCTTCCGACCCGATATCGAACCGATCAGACGCGGTCACTGATCCGCTTGGATCGTCCCTTATTTCAGCACGCTGCCGCCATATAAAAAGCGGTACTTCCAGGAGTTCGTAAAGTCCGTCACCACGACGCCGCCCGCCTTTTGCGAATAGGTGTGCAGAAGCTTGCCGTCCCCCAGGTACATCGCGACATGCGTGATCCGCTGGCTGGATTTATCGATGCCTTGGTACGCCGCGCTGCTGGAGCCTCTGTAGCTCATGAAAAAGAGGATGTCGCCGCGCTTCAGGCCGCCCACGTCATAAACCGGCGTGCTTTTTTCTTTGATCCAGGCTCCCTGCTGGCGGGAATCGGCAGGAAGCACCAGTCCGGCCCCTTCCTTGAAAATTTGGCGGATGAAATCGGAGCAGTCGAAGGTCGTCGTCGTATTCCGGTTGGAGCCGAATTCATACGGCGTGCCCAAATATTTCATGCCCGTCTGGATGACCTTCTCGATGGCTGCCGATGCGTTCTGGGAAGGTTTCGGCGCCGCCGTGTTTCCATCCGGTTTCGACGGTCCCGCCGAACCTGTGGCCACTTGGATGTACTTGCCGGAAGCGCTGGTGTAACCGACCTCGCCGGACGACGTTTTGACCTTGTAATAATACGGCGTGCTTTGGGCCAAAATCGTCACCCGCTCCCCGCGCTTCAAATAACCGAGAACATGGCTGGAGAGGGAAGGCTTGTCCCTTAATCGGACCGAAGCTTGAACCAAGCCGGTCTGAACCTTGGCTGCCGATTGGACTACGGCCGAAGCCTCCGCCGCATGGGATGGGGTTGGAAGCAGGAAAGCTGCCGAGATTGCGGCCGATACCGCAAAACAGCCGAGAATGCTTTTCTTGATGTTGATCATGTTGTTTCCTCCTTGAAAATATTACATTTTTGTAACATTTAGGTTATAACGTTGCCTCAGGCATTGTTTGCGTTGTACTGTTCACCATTATGTCAGAGCTTGGACGTTGGGACATGGTCAATATTTCACAAAAAATGACGCCAAATTATGGTTAAATTTAGGTCGTAAGTCCTTTTTTCTCCTTGAAAATGGTTTCAAAGGAATAATTACGATTTTGTAAACATAAAAAAACGGCGCCACGATCCGTTGACCGTAAACGCCGTTTGTCGTCGCTGGCCGCACGGGCCGCCAACAACAAGGCAAAAGCTTTTATTCATCTCTTCCTTCGTAACGGAAATGGGAAAAATCGGCATGTATGCCTTGGAACTGCTGCATGTCGTGGACCGCAATCCCTATAAAGTTCCCCGTAAAACCTCCGCTCAGGAAGCCGATGTCGGTCGCCCCATGCAGCGGCTGCCAATCTTCTTCGCCGGCACCGGCCCGGTAATAAAACCGCGCATTCGTGCCCTCCGCTTCCACCGACAGCTGGACCGACTCGTCCGGAACCGGAACAAGTACCGGCAAAAGGGCGAATTCGTCCGCCGCGCAGCGCATCATCCGCAGCACCTTCCCCTGTCCTTCTTCATGGGTGGCATAAGCGTACAAATAATTGTCTTCATTGAGGTACAGCATCAGCCCGGCCATTTGCAAATAACTTTCCGGCGCAAATTCGAACGCGGTTTCGGCGCGAAAACGGACGTCGGTTTGCCGGATCGCCACCATATGCTGGCGGAACAGGCTTTGCGGAGACTCCCCGGCGCGGATCCGCAGATATCCGGGGCGCTCGCGCTGGGAACACCAGCTTTCATCCGCCAGGATCCGAAGGGTATTCCACGTTTTGTTCAACCGCTCGCCATCAAAAGCGTCCTCAAAAATATGCCGTTCCGTCCGCTCCGGCACCTTCACGCCTTGGGGAGCCGGCACCTCCGTGCGCGGCGCGCTGCCGCCTCCGGTCAGGCGCAGCCAGCCTGCGTCGTCCCAATACACTTGCTGAAGCGCGGTTTCCCGTCCCAAAATGGCGTATTGGCCTTCGACCGGACGCGTGCATAGATGGGCCATGTACCATTCGCCTGCGGGCGTCTGCACGAGGCTGCCGTGCCCTGCGCATTGCAGCGCCAGCTCCGGCCGCTCGCGCGAGGTCAGCATCGGATTGAGCGGGTCCACTTCGTATGGGCCGAGCAATTCCTTCGACCGCGCCACCGTCACCGCGTGTCCGGCCCCCGTTCCGCCTTCGGCCGTAATCAGGTAATAATATCCGCCTCGTTTGTAAATGTGGGGCGCTTCCGTCTTTTTCAGCCAGGTGCAGTCGAACAGCTTATGCGGTTTGCCCACAAGCCGCCGCTGCCCGGGATCGTATTCCTGAATGACGATGCCGCTCGATTTGTTTCCTTCCGTGATGCGGTAATCCCATAAGGCGTTGAGCAGCCATTTCCGCCCGTCCTCGTCGTGGAACAACGAAGGATCGAAGCCGCTGCTGTTCAGATACACCGGTTCGGACCAAGGCCCTTCGAGCGAGCTTGCGGTGATCAAATAGTTATGCGCATCCTTAAACGGGCGTTTCGTGCTTTTCACGTCGGTGTACAACAGGTAAAAAAGGCCGTCGCTGTAGCTGAGCTGCGGCGCCCAGATGCTGCAGTTTTTCGGATTGCCCCGCAAGTCGACCTGGTCCGTAAGCAGGTCGGTGAAATGCTCCCAGGAGGCCAAATCCCGGGACCGGTACACCCTGATCCCCGGAAGCCATTCAAAAGAAGATACCGCGATATAATACATGTCGTCCACGCGCAAAATGCACGGGTCCGGATTAAATCCTTTCAAAATCGGATTTTTGATCACGCCTCTTGCCGTCGTTACTGCCATGTTCCGTTCTCTCCTCCCTGAATCCAGAAATCCGTGCCTAGGAACACGTCTTTTTTATCCGGGGCCGCATCAAGCGAACCGGTGCACAACGCCCATGGCACCCGCCGCTCCCGCAGCGTTTTGGCGTCATGAACCCCGAATTCCCGGTAGCGGACCGTCGTTTCGTTGGCGGGATTGTCCCAGTTATGCCAGCCTTCGGGAACGATATGCCCGCCCAGCTTGCAGCTGACGAAATCCGTTTTGGCATGCGCCCTCCACGGACGGCCCAGATACACGCCCGTCACCCCGGGTTCCGCCGTCAACGCGCAATCCCGGAACACGTAGCCGTGTTCCGCTCCCGGCGGCGTCGAAGCCGCCGTCACGTACCCCCGGCTCCCCCGCTTCGCATGGGCCAAGCTGCGAATCTCGCACCGCTCGAAAAAGGCGGTCGCTCCGCCGAAAATAAAATCGACGTTGCCTTCGATCCGGCAGTACTGGTACAGCTGGCGGCAGCGGTCATGGCGCTCTTTTAACGGGATGCCGCCAAAGGAGCCCCCATGCTTGGGCGCCGGGGGCAGCGGCCCGGTAAACAGCGTATCCTGATGGCCTTTGAAGGTGCAGTGCCGGAACACGGCTTCGTCGCAATAGGCGGATACCGCAACGGCCTGCCCGATGCCGTCTCCCTGCCCCGCCGCATTGGTTACGATGAGATTTTCCAGCAGCAGCCGCCTGCCGCCCAAAAACAAGGTCGGCGTCGCAAAGGTTCCGATCTCTTCTCCCGTTTCGCCCCTTTGTTTGGCGTAACGGTTCATCGTCAGCTCCACGCGCCCGATGCCGACGATGCGCAGGTTCGAGCGGTAAATCCGGACCGCCTCCTCATAGACGCCGGACAGGATGTACAGCGTCTCCTGCCGCTCGCCAGGCATCCGTTCCAGCGCGTCTACCGCTTCCCGGATCGTATGAAAATCGCAAAAGCTCTCTTTTCCAACCAGCATGCCGCATGGCCGTCCTTTCTTTGGGCCTTTTCAACGAGCGCTTCTGCCGTTGTCCCCGTCTTCCGGCAAAGCCGTCCGTCCTACGTTTCGGTTTCGCTAAGTTCCGGCTCCGGCGGTGCCGCCGTGACCTGCTCCACCAGCTTTTCCGGCTTGCGGGTGTTTCGCGAGCGGCAGCCGGACACCTCGACGTTGTCCCCGTTTTCGATATAAAACGCCGGACCTTCGTGATTTTCGACCGTCACGTGGCGGAACTGCACGTCCCGGACGTTGCCCAGGTAAAAGCCCCGGTTGTTCATGTCCTCGATTCCCGCCATCATGGCCGGCTTGCCCGGAATGGCCTGTTCAGCCATCGAAACGTCGATATCCGTGAAGGTCACCTCGGAAACGTAACGCTCGGCCAAACCGTACAGGAAACCGGCTGCCGCATGGACGTTCCGTGCCGTAATGTTCGCAAAATGGATCCGCCGGAACGTCGGCGTTTCCTCCGTTACCGGGTAAGGACGCTTATCCCACACGTATTTGTCCTTGCCGCGCGGACCGCAGAAATAATACAGGTTCATGATAAACGGGCATATGACGTCTTCCATCACGATATTGCTCACCCGGACGTCCTCGACGGTCCCGCCGCGGCCCCGTCTCGACTTGAGGCGGATGCCGCGGTCGGTCTGCTTGAAGATGCAGTTCGTGATGGCGACGTTCCGAATGTCCCCGCTCATTTCGCTCCCCAACACCACCCCGCCATGGCCGTGGATCATCGTGCAGTTTGCGATCGCGATGTTTTCGCACGGAACGCGCTCCTGCGTGTCTTCGGTTCCGGATTTGATGGCGATGCAGTCGTCCCCGACGTCGATATGGCAGTTGCTGATGCGCACGTTGCTGCAGGATTCCGGATCGATGCCGTCGGTGTTCGGCGAATCGGCCGGATTCCAGATCGAAACGTTGTCGATCGTTACGTCGTTGCAGCGGATCGGGTTGATCGTCCAGCTGGGGGAATTCCGCAGCATGACGTCCTTGATCGTCACCCGGGAGCAGCCGTCGAAGCTGATCAGCTTGGGCCGCGGGTATTCAAGCTCCTGCCGCCGGTTGCGGAACAGATCCCACCACGCCTGGCCGTTGCCTTCCAGCGTCCCGCTGCCGGTGATCGATACGTTGACGAGGTCTTTGCCGAAAATGCAGGAGGCGTGGACCTGGCGCCGGACGCCTTCCCAGCGGGATTCCACGGCAGGATAATCGCCCGGATCGGTCGTGAAGGAAAGCACCGCCCCCGGGCTCAGACGCAGCTCGATATGATCCTTCAGAAAAATCGCTCCCGTGCGGAAGGTTCCCGCCGGCACGTATACGGTGCCGCCGCCGGCCGCGCTTGCCGCGGCGATGGCGGCGCGGATCGCCTCCGTCGACGGCTCCGGGCTGTTGCGGTGCGCGCCGTAGTCGATAATGTTGTGCATGTGCATGTCAGCTCCTCTCGTTATGCTGAAGCTTCGGCGGCCGGATGCCGCCGGTTCAGCCACTTCCATGCGGCGATCACGCCTCCGCGCGAGGCAGCGCTTCGTATTCGGCGCAGGCCTGCAAAAACGCGCCCAGTCCTTTTTGGTCGTTCGTCACGATCGGCTCGCTGATGTAATAAGCGTACGTGCCGTCCCGCTTGTCGGCGCCGCCGAGGCCTGCGACCTGGCAGTTTTTGTTCAGGTTGACCCAGCCTTCCTTCGTTTCCAGCACGAATTCGGCGATCAGCCCCCGGTACGCTTGATCGAGCGTCTCCCTCCAACCGTCGTCCAGCACGCCCAGACGGATGCCTTTGGCCATGGCATACGTGAACATGCTGGAAGCCGACGCTTCCAAATAATTGCCCTTGCGGCCCCCCTGGTCCACCACCTGGTACCATACGCCGCTTTCGGAATCCTGGAATTTGCGGATGGCCGCCAGCGTATCGTTCAGGATGCGGACAAGCTCCTGATAATCGGCATGCTGCACCGGCAGCAGGGCGAGCACATCGACCAGCGCCATGACGAACCAGCCCAAGGAACGGCCCCAGAAGTTTGCGGACAGCCCCGTCTCCGGATCGCACCAAGGCTGCACCCTTTTTTCGTCCCATGCATGGAACAGGAGGCCCGTTTTCGCATCTTTCGTATGCCGCTCGCAAAGGATGAACTGCTTCGTGACGTCGCCGAGGCCTTCCCCGTCCTCGAACGCAAGCAAATATTCGAGATAAAAAGGGGAGCCCATGTACAACCCGTCGAGCCAGATTTGATAAGGATAGATTTGCTTGTGCCAGAACGCGCCTTCGGACGTCCGCGGATGCGACCGCAGCTGATTTCGGAGGAGCTCCGCCGCTTTTTTGTATTTATCCTGCTTCGTTTCGGCATGCAGGACGAACAGCAGCTTTCCGTTGTTGATATGGTCGATGTTGTATTCGTCCAGGCGGTACCCCCGGATCGTGCCGTCTTCCTGAATGAAATCGTCCATGTTGTCCTGAATGAATCGATAATACGCACGGTCGCCGGTTTGGCGCCAAAGCAGCTCGAACCCTTTTAGCACCACGCCGTAATCGTATGACCATTTGCCCCCGTAACCTTTGTCTTCATGCAGCTTCGGCGTTCGTTCCATGATCGATTTTGCCGTACGCGCGGCCCAGCTCGTATGTTCCATGATGACCTCCTGCGGAATAAATAGGTCCTAACCCCGGGTTAGGCGGATAGGACCCTATTTTTGTTATGGTTTTCATTCGTTACTTTTTGGCGGCTTTGTAAGCTTCTTCGTATTCGGCGATGATTTTGCTGCCGCCGGATTTTTTCCAGTTCTCGACAGCGTCCTTGAACCCGTTCAGGTCGATTTTGCCGAGAATGTATTTGTAAGTGACGTCGGTGATGATTTTCTGCAGCTCGGAGCCCTGCGTCGAATAGGTTTCCGATTCGAGCGAATAAGCCGGGTTCAGCACCGCGTATTTTGCGTTTTCCTTGATCAGCTTGTCGGATTCGGCCTTCAGCGGATCGGAGTCGTGGATTTTGTAGCCGGTTTCGTTCGGCCGGGAAGACGCAAACGGCTGCACTTCCTGCTGCCACAAATCCTGGTTGATGATCGTAGCCGCATCGTTTTCGTCCACTTTGTAGTGAACGTCTTTGATGCCGTACGTCATCAGGGCGTACATGTCGTCATCCATCAAGTCGTTGACGAATTTCAGCACCCGCTTCAGCTCCGCTTCGTCCTTCACTTCCGATTTCGGGAAGGCCAGCAGGCCGCCGATGCCGTTGTTGCCCGCCCAAATATGGCGCTCGGATTCGCTGCCGGTCGGCGTAATGTTGTTGGCGAGCACGAGCTCCATGTTGTCCTGGACGCCTTTGGCCATGTTTTTCAGGTTTTTGCTGTCAAACAACGCTCCCACGTAGATGCCGGCTTTGCCCTGCGCGAATTTTTGCTGCTGGTCGGTTTTCGCCGTCACGGCAAAGTCCTGGTTGATGTAGCCGTTGTCGTACAGCTTTTTCATGTAATCCATCGTTTTGACGTATTCTTCGGTATCGAATTCCGGCGTCATTTTGCCGTCTTCGCTCACTTTCCAGTAGTTCGGAACGCCCATGTAGGAGCCGAGCGTTTTGAATGCGCCGTACACGAGGTCGCTGCGGTCCATGAAGCCGGTCGTATCGTTTTTGCCGTTGCCGTCGGGATCTTTTTCGGTAAACGCTTTCGCGACTTCCATCAGCTCATCCAGCGTTTTCGGCACGGGCAGTCCGACCTTATCCAGCCAGTCCTTCCGGATCACGACGCCGTTGCGGGCCAAATCCTTCTGGAACGGGATGCCGTACAGCTTGCCGGCGATGGAAGCGGATCTGCGCGTATCCTCGGAAATTTTGGCCAGGTTCGGGAACTCGTTGAGATACGGCTCGACTTCCCAGAACATGCCCGATTTCAGCGCATTGCGGACGGAAGAGTTGTCAAGAATGGTCAAGGTGACGATGTCCGCCAGGGAATCCGAAGCCAGCGACGTGTTGATGCGTTCTTCTTTGGATGCGTCCGGGATCCAGGAGAATTTGACCTCGGCGTTCGTTTTTTCTTCGATCTTTTTAATGATCGTGTCCGTCGGCGGCGAAGCCGTATGCAAAATGTTCAGCCAGGTGATGCTTGTTTTCGCGTTTGCGTCGGAGCCGCTTCCGGTCGTCCCCCCCGCCGCTTTTTCTTTCTCGCCGCATGCCGTCAGCACCAGCGCGGAGCAGATCGCAAGCGCGGCCATTTTTTTGACCATTTTTTTCATCTTCATTTCCCCTTTTTCAAAAGATTGAGAACATCCCGCCCGCATGATCAATAGACGCCGTCTTCCCCGAATTTTTTGGCGAGCCGGTTGGAGAGCATGACCAGGATCAGCCCTACCAGCCCTTTGAAAAGGCCTACGGTGGTGCTGAAGCTGAGCTGGCCGTTTTTCAGACCGGCGGTATAAATGTAGGTGTCGAAAATTTCGGCGACCTCGCGGTTGAGGGAATTAAGCAGCAGGTACATATGTTCAAAGCCCAAATCGAGCGTGCTGCCGATTTTTAAAATCAGAAGCGTAATGATGACCGGACGGATGGCCGGCAGCGTGACATGCCATGTTTTGCGCAGCCGTCCCGCGCCGTCCATCTCGGCGGCCTCGTACAGCTGGGTGTCCACGACCGTGATCGCCGCCAAATAAATGATGGTGGACCAGCCGAGCTCCTTCCAAATGACTTGTCCGATATATACGGTCCGCAGCCATTCGGGAGAAGTCAGGAAGCTGATTTTCGGCAGCCCGAGCGCGGCGAGCATCTCGTTGAACACCCCGCCGTCCACGGTCAGGAACACGTAAGTAATGGAAACGATGATGACCCACGACATAAAATGCGGAATGTAAATGATCGTCTGGACCGCGTTTTTAAACAGCTTGTGCCGGACTTCGTTCAGCATGAGCGCCAAGATGATCGGAAGCGGAAAAAAAATGACGATGTTCAGCGCAAACAAAATCAGCGTGTTGCTCAGCAGCATAAAAAACGTCGGTTCCGTAAACAAACGGATAAAATGTTTGAATCCCACCCAGGGGCTGCCTGTAATGCCTTGGTAAGGCTGATAATCCTGAAACGCGATCACAAGCCCGCCCATCGGCAAATATTTAAAAATAATGAAGTAAAGCACGCCGGGCAAAATCATGAGGTACAGCAGCTTGTTCCGTTTCAGGCTTTCGAGACGCATTCGCGCCGGCCGCTCCTTTTTGGCGGCTTTCATGTTCATGTTCACTGCGGCGGTACTTGAATCCTTCACCGAGTCGACCTCCTTGTCTGCATGTTGACGTCTACGTTGTTCAGCTTAAGGTCTTTTCGGCATTCCGTACATAATCATTTCATGATAGCGATTGCAAAACGGCGCGGTTATGCGGTTTCCGGCCGGTTCACCTCATCTGATGATCGCGATGCAACATAATGATTATGCCGCAATTCCGGCCCGGTTCGACTGCCGTTTACCGTCCCGGCAAGACCTTAGCATTTGATTATATACGTAACCCTTCCGGCTTGATAAAGTGTCCATGAAACCGACTACAAGGAGGACAAACTTATGGCACGATCCCTTAGAAAAAAACAATCCGCAGGCAGCATCGCATTTACGGTTGTGAACTCCACGTTATTGATATTGATCGCGCTCGCCTGCCTGCTGCCTTTCGTGAACGTGATCGCCAGTTCGTTTGCGTCGACGCAGGAAGTGGTGGCCAAAAAATTCATTTTGTTTCCGACCACGTTTTCGCTGGATGCATACCGGTACATTTTGTCGACGCCGACCATCTTTAAAAGCTTGGCCGTCTCGATCGGCGTGACGCTCATCGGCACGGTGGTGAGCATGGCCTTGACCGCGCTGATGGCGTACGGCCTCTCCCGCAAATATTTATATGGAAGAAACGCGATCAACTTCATCGTCGTGTTTTCCATGCTGTTCAGCGGCGGCATGATCCCGACGTTCCTCGTCGTCAAAAGCCTTGGGCTGATCGACTCCTATTGGTCGCTTGTCCTTCCGGTCGCGATCAATGCCTTTAACCTCATCATTATGCGGAACTTCTTTCAGGCGCTGCCGGACAGCCTCGAGGAATCGGCCAAAATGGACGGCTGCAACGACTTCGGGGTATTTTTCAAAATCATGCTTCCCCTGGCGCTGCCTTCCATCGCTACGATTTCGCTGTTCTACGGCGTAGCGTATTGGAATACGTACATGAACGCCATCCTGTACATCACCGATTCCGCCAAATGGCCGATCCAGGTGCTGCTGCGCCAGATCGTCATCGTCTCGAGCGGCATGCAGGCCGAAAGCACGTCGGTCGACGTCGTCCCCCCTGCGCAGACGATCAAAATGGCCGTCATCGTGATCGCCACCGTGCCGATGCTCGTCGCTTACCCGTTCGTGCAAAAGCATTTCGTCAAAGGCGCGCTGCTCGGATCGGTCAAGGGATGACGCAAGCCTGATGCATCGATCCGGCCGTCCGGTTGACGGGCATGGATCGGAAGCGGCCCGCATGGCAACGCGCCCGGTCTTTCCCGAAGCGCCCCACCCGTGTGGGGCCTGCCCTGACTCCGAACGTTCGCAACCCAAAAAAGTCTTGCTTCCCCGCAGGCATTCGATGCGTGAAAACAAGACTTCTTGACGACCGGCCCCGGCTACTGCGCCTGCTTCAGCTTGCGGTACGAACCCGGGGTAACATGTTCTTTTTTGCGGAACGATCGGATGAAATTTTGGGAATTGTGGTACTGCAGGCGTTCGGCGATGTCTTTGATCGTCATGTCGGTTTCCACGAGCCATTTTTTGGCCATTTCGAGCCGGTAATTCATCAAATATTCGCTGAACGTCATGCCGAATTCCTTTTTGAAGATGCTGCTTAAATAGTTGGGATTATAATGAAGGCGGTCGGCGATCCATTCCAGGGACAACTCCTGGTCGTATTCGGCCCGGACGATCGCGGCGATTTTTTCGGACAAGGAACGGAACTGCTGGTTCGTTTTTTCCTTCATGCTTTTGACCATCGGCAAAATGACTTCCTGCACCAAAATGCGTTCGATTTCCTCCGGGTTCCGGATGTCGAGCAACCGGTGGTACAGCGCGTGGTTGTCCTTCGTCATCAGCACCTCGACGCCCAGCAGCTGCTCCAGCTGGATCAGGTTGTTCACGAAACGCACGAGCGCCACTTCGAAGTTCATCGAATTGTTGTTCTTTTTCATCATTTCCGCCAGCAGCGGATACAGGAAACGGGGCACCTGCTCTTCGTCTCCAAGCCGGATCGCGTCGAACAGCTGGGATTCCAGCTCGGTCGGATAATGGAGCAGCGCCGGGCCGGATACCAGCATGGCCATGTCTTCGTAAAAAATGATCGATTCCTTGCCGAGGTTCAGCCGATGGTGCAGCGCCTGCTTGCTCATTTCGCAGGCTTCCTTGCTTTCCCAGAGCCGGTCGTACGTTTGGCTGATGCCGAAGCTGACCGACACCTTCAGGTATTCGCGAACCGCTTTCATGATCGTCTTGGCGTAATCCAGAACCTGCTTTCGGATCTCCTGCTCGCCGGTGCCGTCAAAAACCAGGATCGTCGCCTGGGTTTTGTCGTTCAACAGGATCGGCAGCAGCCTCGATTCCTTCGGCACGATCTCTTCCACCATCTTGTTGATGGCAAACAGCAGCAAATCCTTATCCGCCGCCTCGCGTCCGCCGTAGCTGTCCATTTGGATCAGCATCGTGACATAACGCGGCTTTTCGATTTTTTCGTACCCGAACCGCGGCATGATCCGTTCCAGCTCTTCAGGGGTGACCCGGTTGCGGAATAAGTTCAAGATCAGCTGCGTTTCAAGCTGCGGCAGTTCGGCTTCGATCAGGTTTTCCAGGTTTTCTTTTTCGGTGACGATCCGGTTGATGGAGTGCAAAATCCATTCGACTTCGTTTTTGAAGGACGGATGCGGATGTTTGGGCAGGCTGCGCTGGATTTGCTGCAGCGGTTTGTTGAAGTAAACGGCGATCATATAGGCGATGATGACGATAAAGACGGTAATGACGAATCCCATCATGATCAAGCCGAACTTGGTCGTCTTGAGCGCCTCGGATATTTCCTTCTGGTCGAGCAGCGTCACGTAAGTCCAGTTGTTGTAGCTGGATCTTGCATAAATCGCTTTGACGGGGCCATCCCCCGCGTCGGGTACCGCCACCGTCCCGGTCCGGTGCTCCGTGCCGACCGATTTGGCGATGCCCGCAAGCTGCTCCTTCGTCAGCCGTTTGTCTTCCGGGCCCGTCTCGTACATCAGCTCGCCCTGTTTGTTCAGAATGATGATCGGCGTGTTCTCTTCGGTTTTCAGCGTGTTGTCCAGGGTGGCGAGCGAAATGTCGGACAGGGCGATCGCCTGCTTTTTGGTCGAAAACGCGGGCAGCGTATTGACGAAACGGATGCCGTCCTTCGTTTTCATCCAGAAGAGCCCCCGCTCCTGGCCGTTAATGTAAGTGTCGTACAGCGCCTTGCGGTCCGCCTCCGTCAAATAGGAAAGCTTGCCGTTCGAGATTTTCCAGTTTTGGTCCAGGCTGATCAGCGAATATTCCGTGCCGTCCAGCCCCATCGTGGCAATGTAGTTCAGCTGGGTGTTGACGTTGCGGTATGCCTCGAAGTCTTTTTCGGTGATCGGGTTTTTGACGACGGATTCGAACGAGCTGGTCGTGCTGTATGTGTTGAAGGCGTATTCGATCGTTTGGATTTTCTGTTCCAAGGAATTTTTCGTTTGCGAAATGAAGCTCTGCTTGCTGCTTGAAACCCTGTCCACGACGGAATGGGTCGTATTGACGTAAATATAGGCTCCGAAGCTGATGACAAGCCCGACGCCGAGTACCAGGATCGGTATGAAGGTTTTGTAAAACATGCGGCCTTTTTTCATCGAAATACTCCTTTAACTGCGTCTTTGGTTCCAATTATAGCGTTTACATCATGTTATTGACAAATGATTTTTCACGTGTGCATTTTCTTTGATTTTCCTTGACTTGGGAATGGCAAGAACTTAAACTGAAATCGTGAACAAACGGGCAGCGCCTATCGGCGCCTGATCAAGCAAGCGCTCGAAACCGCGAACGTGTTCTTGGGTTGGGGGACGCGACAGGCTCCGATCAGGAATGACCCGATTCCATCCATTCAGGAAGACCAGAGGTAGCAATGATTACGATAAAAGATATCGCCCGCGTCGCGGGCGTTTCCCACACCACCGTTTCCAGGGCGCTTAACGGAAGCCCTCTCATCAAAAAGGAAACCCGCGACAAAATCGAAAAAATCGCCGCCGAGATGAACTACATCCCCAACTACAGCGCCAAAAGCCTGGTGATGAGAAGGTCGTACACGATCGGACTGTTTTTCTCGAGCATCGACCAAGGCACTTCGTCAAGCTTTCTCGTCGACGCGATGAAGGGCATCCACCACGTGCTGGACGAAAATTACAACCTGACCGTGCACGGCATCGACGGCATCAAGCATTTCGACGCGATTTTGCCGCAGCGCTTCGACGGCATTCTCGTCATGAGCCAAAGCGACGCGGACAACGCTTTCATTTATCACGTCAAAAAAATGGGCATTCCGCTCGTCGTGCTGAACCGGCAACTTGAGGACCCCGGCATCATGAACGTCGTGGCCGGCGACCGCGAAGGCGTCAGAGAGGCGATCGATTACGCCGCGGCGCAGGGACACCGGAAATTCGCCATCATCGAAGGGAAAGCGGGCTTCAAATCGTCATCCGAACGCAAACAGGGTTTTCTGGACAGCCTGATCGCCAACCGGCTGCCGCTCGTCCCGGAATATTTTGCGGCAGGCGACTACGGCATCGAAAGCGGTTATGAGGCGATGGCCTCGCTGCTGTCCCTTCCGGATCCGCCTACCGTCGTCTTTTGCGCGAACGACGACATGGCCATCGGGGCCATGAACGCTTGTTACGCCGGAGGGGTTGCGATTCCGGAGCAAATGTCCCTGATCGGGTTTGACGATATCGTGTTCGCCCGGTACACGAACCCGGCGCTGACGACCATCCATCGGCCCGTGGCCGAAATCAGCAAGCTCGGCACGACCAAGTTGATCGAGCTGATGAAGGAACCGGATCGCGAACCTCAGCGCCTTTTCGTAAAAACCTCGCTGGTCGTGCGCCAGAGCGTGGCTTCTGTATGATCGATGCATCAGAGGCCTCTATTTTTTAATCAAAATGTTAACGTGTGCATGAACAGCGTGACTTATCTATTTGAATAAGGAGTTGATCTTTGAATGGCGCAGCAACTCTCCAGAAGCCTGTTCCCCGAACTGCCTGCATACCCCGAACGCATGATCCAATTCGGCGCGGGCAACTTCATGCGCGCTTTCGTCGATTGGCAGCTGCAGCAGATGAACCGCCAAGGGCTGTTCCAAGGCAGCGCGGTCGTCGTGCAGCCGACGCCGGGCGGGCAAGCGGATGCGATCAACAGGCAGGATGGGCTATATACCGTGCTGCAAAACGGCATTTTCCAGGGGCAAACCGTCAATTCCCGGGAGATCGTCTCCTGCGTAACCCGCGTCATCAACCCTTATCAGCAGTTTGACGACTTCCTCGCGCTGGCGGAGGACGATTCCCTTGAGTTCATCACCTCGAACACGACGGAAGCCGGCATCGCCTACGATGCGCGGGATGAAGCCGGAGACCGTCCTCCCCTCAGCTTTCCGGGCAAACTGACGGCGCTGCTGTTCAGGCGTTTTGCGCTCGGCAAAAAAGGATTCGTGATCATCCCCTGCGAGCTTGTCGACCGCAACGGGGAGCAGCTCAAGCAGCTTGTGCAGCGGTATGCGCGGGAATGGCAGCTGGGCGAGGCGTTCATGGCCTGGCTCGATGCGGAAAATACCTTCTGCTGCAGCCTGGTCGATCGGATCGTCCCCGGGTATCCGCACGGCGAGGCCGAAAGCCTGGAGCGCGAGCTCGGCTACAAAGACGATCTCATGGTCGCATCCGAGCCCTATCTGCTGTGGGTCATCGAAGGCCCTTCGTGGCTGCCTGAACGGCTGCCGCTGGACCGCGCCGGACTGAACGTGCTGTTCACCGGCGACATGACGCCTTATCGCGAACGCAAAGTCCACCTGCTTAACGGTCCCCACACCGCCATGGTACCGCTCGGATTGCTGGCCGGATTGGAAACGGTGGAGGACGTCATGAAAGATGATGGTTTCTCGGGGTTCGTGCGGGACCTCATGGAAAAGGAAATCGCCCCTATGCTCGATCTTCCGCAAGCCGATGTGCTCGCCTACGCGAAGGATATCCGGGAGCGTTTCAGCAATCCCTTTATCCGGCACGAACTGGCGTCGATCTCGCTTAACAGCATTTCGAAGTTCAACGCCCGCCTGCTGCCGATCCTCCGGAAATACGCCGGCGCCAAGGGAGAGCTCCCGCCGCTGTTGACGTTGTCTTTTGCCGCGCTGCTGCTCAGTTACCGGGGCGACCGCGTGCCGCGCAAGGACGTTCCCGGGGCGATCGCCGCCTTTGACGAGGCTTGGAGCCGTCCCGATACTTTCGCCGAGACCATTTTGGGGAACGAAAGCTTGTGGGGGGAAAACCTCGCGCTCATCCCGGGCCTGGTCCCCGCCGTCGAGGAACGAATCCGGCAGTTGGAGCAGGCCGGCAGCCGAGCGGCGTTACAACAACTGGTATAGGAATAGGAGGTTCCCAATGAAACAATGGCTGAAATTAAACCCGCGGGACACCGTTGCCGTCGCCCTCCGCCCGATTGCCGCCGGGGAAGCGATCACCGGCCTGGATCGGCCGCTGACGGCCCTTTCGGATATTCCCCAGGGGCATAAAATCGCGCTTGCCCGGTTCGAGCCCGGCGACATGATCACCAAATACGGTTATCCGATCGGCCATGCCGCCAATGCGATCGAACCCGGCGAATGGGTGCACACCCATAACATGAAAACGAACCTGAGCGGCGAGGAAAAATATGAATACGTGCCCGACCTGCATCCGATCTCCTATCCGCCGCGCGGCCTGACCTTTCAGGGTTACCGCCGGAAAAACGGCGGCGTCGGCATCCGCAACGACCTGTTCATCGTCCCGACCGTCGGCTGCGTAAACGGCATCGCCGAGCAAATGCTGCAGGAATTTAAGGCGCTCCACCCCGATTTGGGCCCGTTCGATAACGTCACCATCCTCAAGCATCCTTACGGCTGCTCCCAGCTCGGCGACGATCACCGCCAGACCCGCAGCATCCTGCTGGATGCCGTCAAACATCCGAACGCCGGGGGCGTCCTTGTGTTTGGGCTCGGCTGCGAAAACAACGTCGTTGCCGAGTTCCGCAGCCTGCTCGGCGATTATGACGAGGCGCGCGTGAAGTTCCTGGTGGCGCAGGAGGTCGGCGACGAAGTCGAAGCGGGTCTTGCGCTGCTGGAAGAGCTGCATGAAGCCGCGAAAACCGACCGCCGCGAGCCGGTGCCGATCAGCGAATTGAACGTGGGACTCAAATGCGGCGGCTCCGACGGATTTTCGGGCATTACGGCGAATCCGCTGCTGGGCGCCTTTTCCGATTTCCTTATTTCCCAGGGCGGTTCGACGGTCCTGACCGAGGTGCCGGAAATGTTCGGCGCCGAAAAAATGCTGATGGCCCGCGCGGCAAACGAAGAGGTTTACCGATCCATCGTCGAACTCATCCAAAACTTCAAGCAATATTTCCTGTCGCACGGCGAACCGGTGTACGAAAACCCTTCCCCCGGCAATAAAGCGGGAGGCATCAGCACGCTCGAGGACAAATCGCTCGGCTGCACGCAAAAAGCCGGAACGGCGCCCGTCGTCGACGTCCTGCAATACGGCGAAAAGCTCCGCAAAAAAGGCTTGAGCCTGCTGCAGGCGCCGGGCAACGACCTTGTCGCCTCCTCCGCCCTGGCCGCATCGGACTGCCATCTGGTCCTCTTTACGACCGGACGCGGCACGCCTTTCGGCAGCTTCGTGCCGACGGTGAAAATCGCGACCAACAACGAGCTGTACGCCAAAAAAGGCCACTGGATGGACTTTAACGCCGGGCCGCTGCTCGAAACCCCGATGGCCGACATATTGGAGCAATTTATCGCATACGTAATCGAAGTCGCCAGCGGCCGGAAAACCCGAAACGAGCAAAACGACGTGCGCGAGCTGGCCATCTTCAAAACCGGGGTCACGCTTTAACAACCCCACAAAGTGAAGTGAATGCTTTGAAGATAATTCCGATTACTTTGCGGGGGCCCCGAACAAAACAAAAAGCACCACACAAAGTGAAGTGAATGCTTTGAAGATAATTCCCATTACTTTGCGGGGGCCCGGAACCAAGCAAATCCCCCCCACAAAGTGAAACCTAAGCTTCGCGGGTTATTCCGACTTATCCTAAATCATTTATTTATAAAGGGGATGCCGACATGTTTTTGAACGATAACTTTTTGCTGACGACCGACACCGCGCGCACGCTGTTCCATCAGCATGCCAAAGAAATGCCGATCATCGATTACCACTGCCACCTCGATCCGAAGGAAATTTACGAAAACAAGCCGTTCCGCAACCTGACCGAAGCCTGGCTTTCCGGCGACCATTACAAATGGCGGCTGATGCGCGCCAACGGCATTCCCGAATCGCATATTACCGGGGACGCCTCGGATTACGACAAGTTTATGGCCTGGGCGGTCACCGTGCCGAAAACGGTGGGCAATCCGCTGTACAGCTGGACCCATCTGGAGCTTCGCCGCTTTTTCGGCATCGAGGAGCTGCTGAACGAGGAATCCGCGCCGCGGATCTGGGACGAAGTGAACCGCAAGCTGGCCACCCCGGCGTTCCGGCGCCGCAGCATCATCAAAAATTCAAACGTCAAAATCGTCTGCACGACCGACGACCCGGCGGATTCCCTGGAATATCATCAGCTGCTCCGAAAAGAGGAGCAGGACTTCCAAGTGCTCCCCGCATTCCGTCCGGACAAAGCGCTGAACATCGATGCGCCCGGATTTATCGAGTGGCTCGGGCGTTTGGAGCAGGCCGCGGGCGTTCAGGTTCGTTCTTATGCTGCGCTGACGGAGGCGCTGAAGCAGCGCGTCGACTTTTTCCATGAGCAGGGCTGCCGCCTCTCCGACCATGCGCTCGACGTGCTGCGCTACGAAGCGGGCGACGCCGCCGCGGTGGAAAGCATTTTCGCGAAAAGACTTGCAGGTTCGGAGCTTTCCCCATCCGAAATTACCGTGTACCGGACCGAACTCCTGTCGGCATTGATCGGCATGTATCATGAAAAAAATTGGACGATGCAGCTGCATATCCATGCATACCGCAACAACAATACCGTCATGTTCAACCGCCTCGGGCCGGATACCGGGTACGACGGCTTAAACGATTTGCCGCTTACCGAATCCCTGTCCCGCCTGCTCGACCGCGCCGAAAGCGCGCAAGGTCTGCCGAAAACGATCCTGTATTCGCTGAATCCGAACGATTATCCGTCCCTGCTCGCGCTGATGGGCTGCTACCAAAAGGATACGCCGGGCAAAATGCAGCTCGGCTCCGGCTGGTGGTACAACGACACCCGCAGCGGCATGCGGCATCAGCTGACGATGTTTGCCGACAACAGCCTGCTGTCCCGTTTCGTCGGCATGTTAACGGATTCGCGCAGCTTTTTGTCCTACACGCGGCATGAATATTTCCGCCGGGTGCTGTGCGAGCTGATCGGCGAATGGGCGGAGCGCGGCGAAGCGCCGGACGACATGGCGCTGCTCGGGCAAATGGTCGAGGACATCGCCTATCGCAACGCCGCGGCATATTTCGGCTTCCCGGCTGCCGTAGCCGCCGAATAAGGAGGGCTCGGCCATGCTGCACATTCGCCGTCACCTGGAAGGAGCTCCGGAGACCCAAGCGTCTCCGGGCTCCTCTCTTTGGCTCTACCCGGCTGAGAATGATTCGGGCCGGGAATTGCCGTTTATGCTTGTTCTCCCGGGCGGAGGCTACCAGCATCTGGCCCCGCACGAGGGCGAGCCGATCGCCAAGTGGTTCAACGCTCTCGGCATGCATGCCGGGGTGCTGCATTATCAACTGGAGCCTCTGGACCCCGAGGCTTTGATTCGGGACGTTGCCGACGCCATCGCATGGGCCCGTACCGGAGACAAGGCGTTCCGAGTGAACCCGAATCGGATCGGAATGATCGGCTTTTCCGCCGGCGGTCATTTGGCATCGATCACGGCCACGACCGCCTCGTCCAAACCCGATCTCCTCATCCTGTCGTATCCGGTCATCACGTTCGAAGAAATGTACACGCATCAAGGAAGCCGCGAGCGGTTTCTCCGTCAACGCCTTTCGCCCGAAGACATCCAAAGGTACTCCTCCGACCGCCGGGTAACGGCCGACACGCCGCCGACGTTCCTGTGGACAACGGCAAACGACGCCGCCGTCCCCGTGGAGAACAGCCTGCGGTTTGCCGCAGCTTTGTCCAAGTCCGGGGTTCCGTTCGAGCTGCACGTGTTCGAGGACGGACGCCATGGACTCGGGCTGTCCGATGCGAATCCGTCCTGCCGGCAATGGCTCGAATGCCTCAAAACCTGGCTGCGGCAGCATCATTTTGTGAAGGAGGAGACCTAAAATGCCGCAAACGCTGTATATCGCCGGCGATTCGACCGCAGCCGCAAAGGATGCCTCCCAGAAACCGATGGCGGGCTGGGGCGAATACCTGCATCATTTTGTAACCCCTTCGCTTCGCATCGACAACCGCGCCGTCAATGGCCGGAGCACGAAGTCCTTCCTGGAGGAAGGACGGTGGGCCGCCATCGAAGGCAAGCTTCGGGACGGCGACATCGCCATGATTCAGTTCGGCCATAACGACGAAAAAAAAGGAAGACCCTTCGCGCTACACGGATCCCGATACCGACTACCGCAGCAATTTAATGCTGTTCATCGCTTCGGCCAACCGGCGCGGAGCCACGCCGGTTTTGCTCACTTCCGTCAGCCGGCGGCGTTTTGCCGCCGACGGCCTTCCCGATCCGCTGGCGGTCGGCCCCTATCCGGCCGCCATGCGGGAGGTTGCGGCGGCAACCGGGACGCTGCTGCTTGACGTTTTTGCGGCTTCCCAACGTTTATACCGCGATATGGGAGCGGATGCGTCCAAAACCTTGTTTATGCACCTGCCGCCCAACCGGCATCCCAACTACCCTGAAGGAGTCGCTGACGATACCCATTTTTCGGAGGAAGGCGCACGGCAAATCGCGAAGCTGGTCGCCGAGGCAATGGAAACGGTCGCTCCCCTGTCTGCCTTGTTGCGGGCCGCAAGCCGCTAAATGTTCCCTATAGAGACATCAAAAGGGCTTCCCGGCGTCGTGAAAACGACCCAAGGAAGCCCTTAATGTTATGTTCTCCGGCCAAAAAACGGCTCTTAAATCTTTGATTTATTTCCGGGGAAATTGTCGAACGGTTTACTGCGCATAATCGCCGGTATAATTGATCAGCGATGCGTCCTGCACGCCTTTTACCGCGCTGATTTCATTGACAAATGCCGTATTGTCGTCGCGAATCCGCACCTCGTACGTAATTTCCGTGTATTCTTTGCGTACGGTCTTCGATTTCAGCGTGCCCGCAAGCTTGCGCAAATGCACCCTTACCTCATCCGCCGCGGCTTCGGTATGACGAATGATCAGCAAATAAGGCATTTCCTTCACCTTTTTTCTGGCCAACCAGATCAAGACGATTCCGAACACCGCGGAGCCGATCAATGCGGCCGGATACACTTTGGCGCCGCAGGCGATGCCTGCCGCAATGGACCAAAACATGTAGACGATATCCAGCGGATCTTTCACCGCCGTCCGGAAGCGCACGATGCTGAGCGCGCCGACCATCCCGAGCGACAACACGATGTTCGTGCTGATCGTCATGATGATCAATGTCGTGATCATCGTCATCAGGACGAAGGACACGTTATAGTTGTAGCTGTACACGACGCCTCTGAAGGTTTTTTTGTATATCCAAAAAATAAACATGCCGATCGCAAACGATGAAATCAGGCCCAAAAACAAATCGATATACGAAATATCGCGGAACGCCTCCAAATGAAGCACGCTTTTTTTGAAAAGATCCTGAAAATTTAGGTTATCCCCCACTGCAGTTCCTCCTGAACGTTAGTCTTTAAAATGTTTGACGCCCACTTCCCGGCAAATGACGAACTTCGAAATGGCGGATCGCACATGCGCTTGGGGCTGAATGATTTGCCGGATGCCGTCCGGCAGAAAGGAATCGTATTTGATTTCCATGATGGTCAGCGCCGGAGACAACGCTTCTTCCAAAACGAGGGCCGGGTCGAACAAATCGACGGTATTGATGCCTGCGGCCAGCCTTTTGTCGAACGTCACGCGGACGTTTCCCATCTCGTGCACGTAAGCCTCCCGGGTATAATCCACGATGACGGAAGGGCGGAACCCGTGATGCGCAAGCGAGACGTAAAATTCCTTCAGCAGCGGATGTTCCTTGGCCGACAGGCAGGACGGATCCCCTTGCAGAATGAGCCCGTACTCCTCTTTGGACAAAGGCGCGGATTCCTTGCTGATATAATCGCCGTATTTGCTTTTCCGCTCCAGCGTGATTTTTGCGTCGCTCCCGTTGTAGATGCGGATCCGGTATTTGTTCCGGCGGAAGATGCCGTTGTTTTTATCGTATAAGGAATGCTGATGGACTCCGTCGAAATAGAGGCTCCGAATGCCGTATCCTTCCGCGTCGACGGAATTCCGGTCCATCGTCATCGCGGCGGATATCCGATGCCTTAGCGCCAAATATTCGTGCATGTGCAAATAATATTTCAACTCATGCCGCAGTTTGTTCCCCTGAAACTCCATTTAATCCACCTCAAACTTCCTCACGCCGTAATAAGGGGTGCCTTCCTCGTCTTCGAAACTGTCGAACGAAATCTGCGAATGCCCCTTGCTATCGCGCGCGACCACTTTCCAATAATAGATGTTCGGCGAAAGTTTCGGGATCGTGACGTTGTTTTGCGCCAGCCCTTTCTTTTGGGCGACGATATTCGCAAAGTTCGGGTCGGTCGCCAGCGTCCAAGCGTAAGTCAGGTCGTCTCCCTGCAAATCAAACGATATATCCCAAGAAAAGCGGTAGGCTCCTCCTTCTTGCTCGTCCACCTCGTCCATGTAAAACGGCTTCGGTTTTTCCAGATCTTCCAGGAACAGCTTGTATCCCGTTTCCGGCGTCGAAACGATCCGCTCGTAATCCTGCGAAAGCTCGCTTAGTTTCCCCGGGAGATACTGCACATCCGGCGAACGTTTGGCGAAAGGCTCCACCACGTTTTTATATTTGGCGAGCTGTTGCTCCACCGTGTTTTTGTTGATGTAATTTTTCGAGATGTCCTCGATTTTCTTTTTCAGCAATTCGACATGTTCTGTGCTGCGGAAAAACCGGTTATGAAGCGTGCTGCCCCAATAGTTGCTGATGCCGCTTTGGTAAGGGCTGATGCTCTTCAAGTTCCGCTGCAGCCCCCAGCCTCCGTCATAATCCCATGGCAGGAAATACCATTTTTCCGAATTCAGCGGCGAATACAAATAGAAGTTGTTCGCGTCGGTATCCATGTTATCGGTCAAAATGTTTACCGCAAGCCAGGTCAAATAATTGTCGAGGTCAAAATGCTTTTCGATCACTTGGTCGATCGGAATGGTCATGTTATTGACGTCATCCAGCATCCGGATCAGCTTCTCGTGGTCTTCCCTGCCCTTGATCTCCAAAATCGACTCGAAGGCCTTTTTGTCGTAAGCCGGGTCCGATTGCAGCTTGATTTGTTCCGGATAACGCTGGAACTCGAAAAACGTGACCTTATACAGTTGGCCGTAAGGGTCCAGCCAGTGGGATTTCAGAAACTTTTCGTTCGGCTGCTCGATTTGCGTGTAAAGGCCGTAATCCTGGAACGTTTGCTGCGATCCGCCTTCCGAGAGATCCTTGACGTATAAATGGACGAATCCGGTGCGCAGGCTCGTAAAATTCGGAATCGTCTCGAACAGATCGAAGCTCAGCTTGTTGCGCAGGCGGGACAAATCGGCCGAATGCTTGTTCAAATTGATCGACCGCTGGTCCTGCCATAATCCCGCTTCGTCGAACAGCTTGATCTTGTAGGATTTCTGGGAAGCATAGCGGGCCGTATTGCCCCGCAGGCTGATGCTCCCGTTGGCGTGATCCGCGCCGTACCCGAACATGCCGGACTTCGGCCCGCTGCCGTCCGATGCGCCTTCCTGCATGATGACGTTCAGCTTGTCCCCGCTGTAGCGGTCCGTGTTCCGGTTCAGGCCGTACCAGCTGAGCCCTTTTTTGTTGTCGCCTTTCGGCGGCAGCACCGTCACGTACAAAGCCTTCAAGGCATCATCCTGATCCCGTTCGTAGATGCGCTTATCTTCCTCGATGCCGGTTGGCTGGGGAGCGGCTGGCGCTTCTTGCGAAACCCCGTTTCCGGCTACGGATTTCGGCTCATCGGCGGGTTCCGAACAGGCGGAAAGGATCAGCATGGACGAAGCGATCACCATCACCGTCGCGGTCGGCTTGCCGAAGCGCATGGATTTGCGCTGATGATGCATCGGCTGCGAGCAGAACGTGTAATAATCAATATTTTTGAGGACGTACATCAGCCGGAACAAGACGAGGGCAAGCCCGCCCAAGGAAGCGTAAAACATCCCGAGTCCGTCATATTCGAGCCGAAGCGTCCAATACGTGAGCCCGGCATTCAGCACGATAAAAAGGGAACTGATGGCCGCCGCGCCCTTCCGGTCATCGAAGTACAGCAGGAGCAGCAGCGTCACAAACATCATAATGAAAAGAAAATATGCCAGCACCAAAATATTAAACGAATCGAGCTGCGCCATCGTAAATCCGATTCTCGGCAGCAGCTTCATGCCAATGGCAATGGAAACGATCGTAAACAACAGCTGAAACTCCATCAAAAAGCTGATTTCCTGCATCAACGTCCGCTGCATCGCTTTTTTCGAAGCGTCCATTTGGAGCAGGGTCCCTCCTTCAAGCACATGCTTGTAGTAGGCCTGAAATTTTTCGTAAAACTCCGTTTCGACCGAAACGATAAAAGCGACCAAGGTCGGAATGACGGACAAAAAAGCATAAAATACCGGCAGATCATATTCCGGGGATATGTAGTACCTGCCCGCCACCACGATTCCGTCATCGCTGAACCAGAACACCATGCTGTGGACGTAAATGCCCGCATACATGCACGAACCGATCAAAAACAAAGCCGGGTACTTTTTGAAATAAGACAAAAACGAGAAATAAATCCGGCCGTCGCAGCGCGGAAACACCTGATCCAGATGGCGGTTCGACATCAGCACGATCAGCATGAAGCCGATGTCGATCGCCAGCAGCGCGCCCGTCGTCCGGTCGATCCCCGTCATGTTCATCAGAACCCAGCCCGCGGCGATCGCGACCGCCGTGCCGATTGCAAAGCTGCGGACGATCCGCATATAGTCCTTTAACGCCGACAAATAAACCGACTGCATCCAGATCACGATCAGCTCCATGAACAGGAAATATGCCGCGAATTTATAACCGGTTCCGGCCTCCACTCCCCGCAAAAACAACCAGGCGACCACAGAACCGACCGGCAGGATCAGGATCAGCGACCCGTAATAGGAAGCAAGGATGTGATCGAGCTTCTTCTGGAAAATCATGTCCGCCACGAACCGGGTCAGAAGCATGGCAAGGCCGCTCGTAATCAAAATCGAAAACACGAAATTGTATTGCATCGTCGCGATGTATAACTCCCACTGCAAATGCGTGCCGCCGCTGTAGGACATCAGCCTCTGCAGCACGATAACCAAAAACATGCATAAGATCATCGGCCCGACCGTTGAAATGGAGGAATACGCATATGCTTTAACATTATTAAGCAGCCCCTGCTGCCGGTACAATTTCCTTAATTCAAAACCGATTCCGGCCATCTGCGTACGTCCCCCCCTAAAGTTGCGTATAGCTTGCGGTATTCGGAGATAAAATCTTCAAACTTGTAGTAGCGCTGTACCCGTTCCCGGGCATTTCTGCCCATGTCCTTCCGCAGCCCTTCATTGCGGCATAACGTGACGATCGCCTGCGCAATCTGTTCATAATGCATGACGGGGGCCACGAGCCCGCATGGGCCGATCCCGTCGTCCGCTCCGTTCAGCAGCTCCTTGCAGCTTCCGACGTTCGTCGTGACGAACGGTTTGCCGGCAGCCATCCCTTCCAGCACCGCAAGCGGTTGCCCTTCGCTGATGCTGGTCAGAAGCAGCAGGTCCATTTTCCCCAAATATTCCTTCACTTGAACTTCGCCGGTAAAAACGACGTCCTGGACCTCCAAAGCTTCGACCATCCGCAGGCATTCTTCATAATACGACTCGTCCTCTTCGACGGGCCCCATAATGACAAGCTCCGCATTCGGCACCTCCCTTTTGACGAGGGCAAAACTTTGAAGCATGGTTTTAATGTCCTTGATCGGCACGATCCGCACGACGGCTCCGATCCGGATTTTTCCGTCCTCCGGCCCGGAAGGCAGGGCCTCGTAATCGCTCGTCCGCACGCCGTTCGGAATGATGCGGATTTTTTCCGCCGGGCAGCCCAGTTCGATTTCGATCTCCCTGTTGCGGCCAAACAACGTCACGACCTGATCCGCCGCCGTATAAATGCAATCGGAAAGCCTGTAAAAATACTCGATCCATAGATCCTTGAAATACCCTTTGACCCAATCCGCTTTGATGATCTCCTCTTCGCGCTCGCGGGAATAGATGCCGTGCTCCGTCAACAGCAGCGGCGACCCGTACAAAAATTTGCCGAGAGCGCCGATCACGCCGGCGTACCCCGTGGAGACGCTATGGTAAATATCCGCCTGCGGCACGTCGCTTCGAATCGCCAAAAGAAGCGGCAAAATCATCGAACGGACCGTCCAGAACATTTCCGTGAACGGGACGTGGGTATATTTGAAGCGGCACAGCTGCTCGAGCTGGTCAAAATAGTTTTTGCTCGCCAGAAAATCGGAAACGTTGACGAATTTATCGGAGCGCAGCAGCGCAAATACCCGATCCCAGTTTAGGTCGCCTTCGCCGCCAATGAGCGCCTGCAGCGTGTTCCGCTCCTCCGCGGAAAGGCGGAAGCGGCTGCCCCAGCGAACTTCTTCGTCCAAATAAGCATCGAGGAACGTTTCCTTGACCTCCACGACGTTCGGCGGCAGCTTGTATTTGAATTTGCCCTTCTGCTTGCTTTCGGCGCCGATGGCGTAAATGATGAATTCATGCTCGGACATTTGCGTGATGAGGCTATGGATCCAGCTCGATACCCCGCCGGTGATATATGGGTATGACCCTTCGGCAATGATACATATTTTCATATTGCGTCAACCGCCCAATCCAATTTCAAATTTTTCCTTCTCTGCGGTTACCAGATACGTATTTTGATCGATTTTGCGCACCTTGCAATGTTTCAGCTGCCCGATGTTTCGTTCCGTACGCAAAATAAAGTACATATCCTCCCGGAAATTCGCGATCCGCCCGGTCATGCGGTCCGCTTCGGTCGTCCAGGACACCTGGGAAGTGAGCGTGTTCACCAGGCTGTTGGCCCCTTCGGTTGCCGTCATGGGACGCAGCCATGGGTACGTTTTTCCGACCCTCTCCAGCTTGGAGGAAAATTGGTCGTACAGTTTTTCCCACGTCAGCCCTTTTCCCCGTTCGCTGTCGATCACGTCGTCGGGATGGACGAAATGCGAAAATACCCCAAGCGAGGAGACCGTGTTGGCCTCGGCCCAGCGCTCAAACGGCGCTTCCACGTACCCGGAGGTCACCCGCGGCATCTCCACGATGCCGTCCGCAGCAATCTCGTATTCCTGCACGTAGGACAGGTTCTGGGCGTCCTCCTCGTATAACGAAGCGATTGTTGCCAACCCCGGCCAAGCTTCTGGGAGCAATTTGCGGCCTTCCTTGCTCAGGACGTTAGAAGGCGGTACGTAAGTATAGGTTTGGTAAGACGGGAACGCTTCCTGAAGGAACCGGTTCGCTTCCTTTATGGAGGCGGCCATGTCTGCTTCGCTTTTCCACGTCTTGTATTCATAGGCGCCCGCAACGGCAGGATCCATCGTCAGCGCCTGATGATTATAACCATGGATGCCGATTTCGCCGCCGCTCTTGATCACTTCCCTGCCGTACGAGATCAGATTGTAGCGGTCTTCGTCGACCGGATAACGGAACGGAGGTTCGACATGATCCAGATAAGATTGAATCAGGACGGCGGTATATTTGAAATCGGACTTTTTGGCGGCTTTGAGCATGTCCGGCCACCAAACGTCATGGTAAAAACGGGGAATATCCTTTTTGTAAGCATCATAAATCAAAGGCGTCGTCCCGCTGCGGATCGGTGCAGGGAAATCGTCGATGAACAGCTGCTTCGTGTTGAACACCGGGTAAACGAAGTCGGGCTCGAGCATACTGATGCCGCCGGCCAACAGGCCGCGGTTGATTTTTTCCTGCAGGATCGTCCCGTTAAAAAACATGAAGCTGCCTTTGCCATAGTCCCGCTTCCACATCAGCGGCGTTCCCTCGCTGCTGACGGCCAACAGCTCGGCATCCCGGTCAAGCTCCACGCTGCTTGAGGTGTTGTTGATGAAGGGCTCGTTCATTTGCAGCCCGCTTTCCCCGATCAGCACGTTCGACTTGAGTTCGATTCCGTTGCTCTGAAACTGGTTGCCGACCGAAACGATGCCGAATTTCCGGTACAGCCTGTAAAACATGTCGTCCTGCTGCAAAGAGCTGGCGAACATGACATACCCGCCGTTTTGCACATAATCGCTTACTTCGGCGATGTTGCGGATCGGATCCAGTTCCTGATTGGCGAAGACGATCATCCGGCAATTTTGGAAAGGCACGGGGGCTTCCGCCGAATTGACGCTTACCGTATTCTTTTTCATGTACTGCAGCATTTTTACCGCGTTATCTTTAATCTTAACGCCGTATTCATCGTTGCCGTCATAAACGACGCAATATTTCGGCTCGCCGGCATCCGCCGGCAGCTGCTGTTTGGACAAGGCGATCAGGGACTGCCGATCCTTGGCCAGGTCATGGTTCTGGCTGAATTCCATGATGAACTCGGACCGCGACACCTGGACCGCGACCGCCATCAGCACAATGGCGGCGATGATGATATACACGTTACGTTTCAGCTTCACATCTACATTCATGTCATGCTCCTTCCGACCAGAATCGCACCGTGGTCAGCGCTCGATGAGACAGGCGGATAGGAGATTGTTTGAGCAAATCCAGCGTCTCCAGCAGCTTTTTGTGCGACTTCATTTCATAATAAACTTGAATCAATAGCAGGTAGGCTTCCTCCCGGTCCGGGCAGCGCTGCAAATAAGCCGTTGCGGTTTGCTCCGCCTCCGTATACCGTTTCAGCTCAAGTTCCGTTTTCGTTTTCTCTTCGAAGGCAAAATCGGTATCCGGGGCCGCTTCGATCAAATCCTTTAACACCGCAAGATAGGTGAATTTGTATTGCTGCAGCGTCCGCTCATCCAGAAACCCGCTCCGGATGTAGTCGCGGATCACGTTTGCATACGCTCGGAGCAGATCGGGATCCCGCCGGTTCGCTTCATACTGCACCGAGAGCTCCTGCATCGACAAGGTCAGCTTCCGCTTGACTTCCATCACCATGCTGACCGCGTAATGGGAGGTTTCGGTATCTTCGTTGCTGACCGCCTTCTGCAAAACGTCGATGTAAGCCATCGCGTCCTGCTTGAGCACCTCCAGCATCACTTTGCGCCGTTCCGCGTGCTCATTGACGACAAGCGCTTCTTCGATCGCCAGCACGCCCCGATCCCGGTTAGCCTGGGTTTCCGTGTAAATATCCATCAATTCGAACTCGGCCTTGCCTTTCTCGGCAAACAATTCCTCGTTGGTTTTGGAGCCTCTCCGCAGCAAGGAGTCCGGCCAAAACAGCGGAAACAGCCATCCGATGACAGGAAAAGCGCTGACGCAAACCCACCGCAGCAGCCATTCGCGCCGATTTTGGCGGTAAAAAAACCATAACACGACGGCACACAACAGAATATATACCAAAACGACGAGTTCGATCATGACGCCGCTTCCTCTTCGATTAAACGCAGCCGAATTTCATGCTGCTCAAAACGCTTCAACACGTGCGGGGCGTCTTCCTGTCCGGTGTTGGACAGAAGGATGTACAACCGGCCTTCGTCGCCTTCGCCGATATAATCCGTCTCGCGGAGAATGCCGGAGAGCTTGTCCGCATACGCCTTCAGGGACATCCCGCCGCAATCCGTTTCCAGCAGCAGATAAGGCGTATTGTGCTGCTCTTTCGCCTGCCGCTTGCTGTCCAAAATTGCCGCGAACGCTTCGGCGTTAAGCACTGCGGTCCCGTCGACGTAACGGATGCTCCGCATGGCCTCGACATAAGACAATGCCCGGGACAACGAGGATGAAACGAGTTCGACCGTAACCTTAAACAGGTTTTGATAATACAGCGAGAAATTGTCGAATTTCATGCTGCGAATGAAAATGACCGCCACGATCTCGTTTTTGTTCATCACGGGCGCGGCTAGCGCGGGGGCATGATCCAGCAGCTGCTTGTTCACGAAAGGTTTTCCGTTTTCGAACAGGTCCCGGAGGTAATCATGCTCGCTGACTTTCAAAGATTTGGCGCCGTTATCCTCCCCGCCCGATTGCGCGACAAGACGAAGATAGCTGAAGTCCGAATTTACGGCATAAATCGAAACGTCGGACGTTTTCATGATGGATTCGACGACGTTTAACGTGGCGTTAAAAATAAGCTCCGGCTCGAGGCTTTCAAGCTCTTTCGTGATGGAATAAATTTTTCCGAAGCTGTCCTCGCTGCTCAGAATCCGTTCCTGCAATTCGTCCTTGACCGCCCTTACTTCATTGTAAACGCCGGTAAGAAAGGCCTGCTTGTCCTCAAGAAGCACGATTTGCTCCTGCTGCGCCTGCAGCTTGCGGTTTTTCCGATCGATCGCGTAACCTACGACCAGGCCGACGAACAGGTATACGGCCGTTTGAAAGAAAAAGTCCGTATCGTAAAACAAGGAAACGAGTTCGCGTCCGTCCGCGATTTTTTCATAAATGAGAAGCCCGATGGATAACGCGACCGCCACGATCGACTGCCGGCTTCCGTAAATAATGCCGATGACGACGATGTACAACAAACGGATATCGATAAAAGCAACCGTGTCGTTCCAGTCGCTCAGGATGAGCAAAGCGGCTAACGCAAACGCGACCAGATTTTCGACAAGAGGCATCCAAACCCGGATCTTGGCCCGTCCGGACCCCGGCTGCGTTTCCGATGCGGCGGCCATTTCCCGCCCGGCGGCATGTTTGGAGAACCAGGTGTACGTCCGGAAAAGCCCTTCCTTGACGCCGTACATCGGCGTCCAGTCCAAATCGCGTTTCACCGCGGCGTTATCCAGCCTCGAATGGCGGATATCCCCAGGCTGCGGATCCTGATAGACCACTTCCGCGGCGCCATGCAGTTCCTTCAGCTCGCCTGCCAAGTGGTTGACGCTGCATTCCGTATTCGTAGATAGATTATAAACTCCCGTCAGCGACGAGTAGGATGCGCGATAAATCGCATCGGCCACGTCTTCGACGTAAATGAAATCGCGGGTCTGCTCTCCGTCTCCGCGTATGTATAAAGGCTGCCCGGACAACAGCCGCTCCAAGAAGATGGATACGACGCCGCCCTCTCCTTTGCTCCCTTGGCGCGGGCCGTACACGTTGGAAAAACGGAAGCAAAGCGTATCCAGGCCGTATAACTCTTTCCACTTGCTGCAATAAGACTCTCCGACCCATTTGCTGATGCCGTACGGCGAGATCGGGTTGGCCCGCTCCGATTCCGAAATCGGCAAATGCTCGTTGGCTCCGTACACGGCGGCGGAAGAAGCAAAAATGAATTTTTTCGCCCCGTATTTTTGCGATAAACTGAGCATGTTGACGAGTCCAAGCACGTTGGATTCCGAATCATGCCTCGGATCGGCAATCGAAGACACGACGTTGACCTGTGCCGCCAAATGGACGACCGCATCAAACCGGTTGTTCCTGAAAATCTCTTCGCATTTCGTATCTTCTACCGACAGCTCGTACAATTTATGCTTGAAATGCACGTCTTCTTTGGTACCCGTGGACAGGTTATCGATGATATAAACCTCGTAGCCTTCCTTGGAGAAACGCTCCGCCACATGGTAGCCGATAAACCCCAAACCCCCGGTAATTAATACCTTCATGGCCCCACTCCTATCGATCTATTTTAACGACATATAAGCCGATAATGTTTCAAAATCCTTCATATCCTCCGACATTTCGAGGGTAAATCTCATTAAAAAACCCCGGGATAAATGTACTACTTACCGGGATAATAGAGAAAAATAAAATGATAGCAGGACTTATGGCTTACACATCAAATGAAAATATAACCCATTTCTTCAAGTTTTACAATGGGTTCTTATCGAATTTTGGAAATAAAAAAAACCTCCCTCCCATTTCAGTTTTTCTGAGATTGGGAGGGAGGGCAGTTATCCGTTTAGTTCTGCTGCTGCTTGTTGGCCGCAGGTTTCGGGACCGCAATCATTCCGCCGCTGGCGGGAAGCTTGTTTACGGAGGAGTCGTTGAGGACGAATCCGATTTTGATCGTCTGATCGGCCGTTACCCCAAGGTCGGCCAGCGGCACTAACGCTTCGATCGCCGTGTCGGTTGCCGCATAATCGCTTGTTCCTTTGTAGGTCCGGACGAGCTTCCAGGACCAATCCGTTCCGCCGGTTCCCGTATACCGGTACAGCACTCCGTTTTCAAGCAAAAATTCGGCGCCGCTTTGCGTAAACTTGCCGATTTTAAAACCGGTTTTGTCGTTATTGTCCGTATTCAAGAAAAATTGGCTTTTTTTCGTCAGTCCGTTGCCCTGAACGAGGATGCAGAGCCGCTTTTGTTCGATTACCGCTTTAAATAGGGAGGCGTATGCGCCGCCTTTGCTTAAGACCGGAACCTGCTGCCATTCGCCCGGATTTCCGTCGGCCGCATATTTGAATGCGGGCGCCGATACCGGATCCTTTCCGGCAACGTATTCCAGCGCCCCGATGTCCACCGTGCCTTCACGAATGCGAAGCCCGTTTTCATAGTCCGTGTTTTGTCCCGCCGCATACGTGTTGGAGCCTTTGTTGACCGCGGCGGAAGCCGATGTTAGCCGGATATTGCGATTGACGATATCCACGAACATCGGGTTGCCGATCAGCGAATGAATGTCGAAGCCGGTTGCCGTCTGGAAGGCGGGCAAGCTTTTATACGTGACCCCCTGCCATCTCCAAATCGTGCCGCTCCCCCCGCTTGCGTTGTAATGCAGATTATAATCCAGCTTGTTGCCGGAGCCGCTGGCATTGATCTTGTTGACGGACAGCTTCTGCTTGTTGCTGTAAATGATATTGTTGGCGATCAAATTGTCCACCGTATTCCATTGCAGCGTGATTTCGCCGTATCCTTGCATCAATGCGTCGTTTTCCACGAACGTATTATTTACGATCTTGTTGCCGGCCGCGCCGCCGTTGGACGAATCCGCGCCTCCCATGATCACTCCGGCGCCGTAGTTGTCGTGGATGAAGTTGTTTTGCACCGTGATATGGCTCGTCGCTTTTCCTTTTTTCTCGCTGGCAAGCTCGATCCCGAAATCGTTGGAGAACACGTGATTGCGTTCGATGACGATGTTGGCCGCCCCGTCGGCATAGATGCCCCCTGCCGCATGAATGCCCGTCCCGTAGGCCGGATTGCCGGAGGAATCGATGCCGTACACGATATTTCCGGATACGACGCCGTTCCGGGTCTGATCCACGCATCCGCTTGCGCACGCGCCGTAAAATCCGGCAAGTTCGATGCCGATATTGTTATTTTCGAACACTTTATTGTTTGTGATCTCAAAACCGTCGATGTTGCCGCTAAGCGTCAGCGATTCGCTTTTTCCGGTCATTAGGTGATGGACCCGGTTCCCGCTGATCGTCAGGCCGGTTAACGGGACCGAAGTATTGCCCAGCACGTGGATCCCGTGCGCGTTTCCGGACGTGGAGGTGTTTCGGATATCATGGATATCGTTGTTCAAAATCCGGATGCGGCTGCCTCCGTTTTTGATGCGGATCCCCGCCGGATCGTAAGAAGAGCTCGACGTCGCCAAGTTCCGGATTTCGAAACCTTCCCAGGTCAAGTTGCTTACGCCTGCCAAATACACCAGGGCCTGATTGCCGGAAGCCACTTCCAGCCCCGAACCGTCAAGGACGGGGGTTTCGCCGGGGTAATTCCGCACGGCAATGCCGGCCGTTTCCGTCCCCGAGACGTTGACGTTCACGAACTCGGAATAAACGCCGCCCCTGACATACAACGTGTCCCCCGGACCCAGGCTGTTAACCGCCTTTTGCAGCGTTCTCCACGGGGCGTCCGCGCTGCCGGAATTCTGGTCGCTGCCCGTAACGGCCACATAATACTCATTCCCGGAGGCCGCATAGGACGTATCCGCCGCCAGATTCCCCATTCCGAACCAACATGACAGGAACACGCAAAAGCCCAACGCTGTTTTGATCACCTTCTGAACGAACATGTTTGACAGATCTCCTCCCCGTGCATAAAAATCCATATCTGCCGCATTGCTTAAAAATACCATGAAAACGCCCCGAAGGAAAGCAAGCGCGCAAACATCGGAAGACTTGCCAGATTGCCATCGGCGCAGCACTGAGGTATCGTATGCACGGAATCTTTGAAAAGGGACTCTGAATATGCGGATCAACGAGAGAGCGGCCGAAACATCGCATGCCCGCGGTATGCCGGGGGGCCGCTCGTGGACTGCGGTTACTTGCCGACCTGCTTCAAAAAAGGAGTGATTTCCCCGGCATACGTCACATGCAGCCGGTGCATCGCCCTTGTGCAGGCCACATACAGCAGGCTCCGATCCAGCTCTGTGAAGTATGTTTCGCGGTCGGCAAACGGAACGATCACCTGATCGAACTCCAGCCCTTTCGCCATATGGGCAAAGGTGACCGTGATGCCTTCCCGGAAACCGTCGCTGTCGAAATCCAGCAAATGCACGTCCGCGTGCAGATCTCCAATCCCCTGGACGACCCGCTCGGCCTGCGCTTTGGTTTTGCAGACGATGCCGAGGGAATGGAGCTTCCCATTCAAAAACCGGCGGCATAATGCGCGGATTCCGTCCATCTCCTGCTGTATGCAGCCATATCCCGTGACCTGCGGCTCCTCCCCGTGCCGCTCCACCGGAACCAGGTCAGGGTTCGGTTTGATCTGCAGCGCGAAGTTCGTGATTTCGAGCGTGGAACGGTAGCTTTTGAGCAGCTCCACCGTTTCGGCGCGTTGAAACACCTTCTTGATCTCGGCGAGGGTCGTGGAGGAATACGGGTTCACCGATTGGGTCGCATCGCCGAGGATCGTTTTTTTGCACGGAAACCGTTTGGCAAGCACCGCGTATTGTACGGGGGCGTAATCCTGCATCTCGTCCACCAGCAAATGTTTGACGAGCTGCATCGGTTCCGTACCCTCGATGAGCATCTTCAAATATATCAGCGGAAAAACATCCGCAAATTCGATCGTTTTTTTCCCGAGCGGCTTGAACATCTCCGGCCTGCCGATATGATCGTAAAACGCCTTGTACAGCGCAAGCATGTTTTGCGCGCCGAACATTTTTTTCACGGCTGTTTTTATTTTTTTGACGGCAGCGGGCGTCAATCTCTCCCCGTCTTCGGTTCGGGTTTGCCCGCCGATGACCGCCGCCGTTTTGGCCAGCCGCTGCTGCAGGGGCAGCCCCGCCGCCGCTAGATAGCTGTTCATAACAACCTCTTTGGCGATCGTAACGCGATCCAGCACGATATCCTCGGCTTCAAAGAAAAACGACTCCGCATGTTTCGCGAATTCCTCCAACTCCCGGATCAGCTCCAGCCGGGCCTTGAACCGGATCCGCTCGGCAAATGCCCCGTCCCGCTCCTCCAGCAAGACGGCCGCCTGTTCGTAAAACGTCTGGAATCGGCAGAGGCTCCCGAGCTCCTGCGCAGCCAGTTCTTCCATGCTCGTCTCCATGATCATTTCTTCGCCGAGCTCGGGCAGCACGTTCGAAATAAAATCGGAAAACGCCTTATTCGGCGAAATGATGAGCACGTTGCTCGAGGTCAGCGTTTCTTTGAACCGGTACAGCAGATAAGCGACCCGGTGCAGGGCAACCGACGTTTTGCCGGAGCCCGCCACCCCCTGGATGATCAGTTCGCCCGCCGTTTCGTTCCGGATGATCCGGTTCTGCTCCTGCTGGATCGTCGCCACGATGTTTTTCATTTTTTCGTCCGAGCTGCTGCTGAGCTCTTTTTGCAGCACGTCGTCGTTAATGTTCATCGAACTTTCGATCATGTAATCCATCACGCCGTCCTTGATTTTGTACTGCCTTTTCGCTGTCATTTCGCCTTCCACTCTTCCCATAGGCGCTTCGTAATGGGCTTTCCCGACATGAAAATCGTAAAACAGGCTCGCAATGGGCGAACGCCAATCATAAATCAGGTTGCGCTGGCCGTCCTCTTCGCTGAACGCATGCACGCCGATGTAACAGGCATCCGCCTCGGGTCGGTCCTCTGCCTTAAAATCCACCCTTCCAAAATAAGGCGAGCCGACCAGCTTGCCGATCCGCTGCCGCTTGGCCACGGCTTTTTCTCCCGCATCGATCGACAACGAGATGTCCACCCGGTTTGCCGCGCGTTCCGCCGGGTCCAGCTGGGCCATGTTGATCCACAGATATTTTTTGGCTTCAATAATGTCCTGATAAGCATCCGATACTTTATCCTCCATCGCGGCCAGCGCCGCCCGAAGCTTATTTATGATGTCCCGCAAATGCTGGCGTTCGGCCGCTTCGCTTTCGTATAACATTGCGTCTTCGCCTCTCTTCCCCTTAAGAATGAACTTAAGTATAGAGAAAAACGAAAAAAAATATAGACTTATTCTTTCGGCTGTAGTATTATATTTTTATCGTGGGTCCAAAAATAGGTATACACTTTATGTCTAATATTACATATTAAAAACCAGATTGCCTTCCCGGCAGATCTGGTTTTTTTGCTTTTTCGTCATCGCTGCTCCCTTGCATAAAACCAAACCAAAACCCCCGGCGGCAACGAAATCGCTACTTACGGGGGTTGGACGGAATTAGCTCTGGATGAACTGCGCCGATTTTTTAATACTCCTTAAAACACGAGGCCGATGATCGTCGCCGACAAAAAGCTCACCAACGCAGCTCCGTACAACAGCTTCAGCCCGAAGCCGGCCACCACGTTGCCCTGTTTTTCGTTCAAGCCCTTCACCGCGCCGACGATCGTGCCGATCGAGCCGAAGTTGGCGAAGGAGATCAGGAACACCGATACGATCGCTTTGGCGCGTTCGCTGAATTCCCCTTGGACCTTCACGAAGTCGAGCATCGCCACAAACTCGTTGGCCACGATTTTCGTCGCCATAATGCTTCCCGCCTTGATGGCTTCATGCCACGGCACGCCCATAAGAAACGCAAACGGAGCAAGCACGTAGCCGAGAATGTTTTGGAACGAAATGCCGAACACGCCGCTGAAAATCCCGTTTACCATGGAGATCAGGGCGACGAATCCGACCAGCATCACGCCGACGATGACGACCACCTTAAAGCCGTCCATGATATATTCGCCGAGCATTTCGAAAAAGGTCTGCTTCGTCTCTTCCTGCACTTCGAGAATATCGTCTTCCGGCTGCACCTTGTAAGGGTTTACAATCGAGGAGATAATGAATCCGCCGAACAGGTTCAAGACGAGCGCGGCCACGACGTATTCCGGCTTGAGCATCGTCATGTACGAACCGACGATCGACATGGACACGGTCGACATCGCGGATGCGCACAGCGTGTACAGCCGCTGCCGCGGCAGCAGGCCGATCTGCTTTTTGAAGGAAATAAACACTTCGTTTTGGCCGAGGATGGCGGAAGCGACCGCGTTGTACGACTCCAGCTTGCCCATCCCGTTCACCTTGCTGAGCGCAAGGCCGATGTATTTAATGATAAACGGCAGGATTTTATAATGCTGCAAAATGCCGATGAGCACCGACATGAACACGATCGGCATCAGGACGTGGAAAAAAAACGAATGGATGCCTTCGTTGACGATGCCGCCAAACACGAAATCCGTGCCTTCGTTCGCAAAATTCAAAATTTTCGCGAAGCCGTCGGCAAAACCTCTGACCAAAAATTCCCCGATGCTTGTCTTCAGCAAAATCAGTCCGAGCACGATCTGCAGCGCAATCATGACGAGAATCGGACGGAATTTGATGTTCTTCTTATCCGAGCTGACGAGCCAGGCAAGCGCGAGCACGACGACAAGTCCAATCAGAGCGATCACATATTTCATGATGTCTCCCCCATTTTTTGTGAATTAAATCACAATATTTTCCGGATCTACAGCGTTACGCGTCCGCTATAATGGTCTCCAGCGCAATTTCCGCCATGAGATTAAAGGACTGCTCGCTGTCTTTATGCGCGGAGCGTTCGCCCGTCAGCAGCTGGCTTCCCACCGTCAGGATCGTCAATGCCCGAACCCCGTATTTGGCGGCCAGCGTATACAGCGCCGTGCTCTCCATCTCGACGGCCAACACCCCGAACTCCATGAATTTATGAAGCCTTGCCATCGTCTCCCTGTAAAACTCGTCGGAATTGTACACATTGCCCACGGACACGTTAGCGCTGCGGCGAACGGCCTCCTGGTACGCTTTCATCAGCAGGCCGAAATCCGCCGACGGCGCATAGTTGCAGCCGAGGAAAATTTTCTCCGTCATGTTGCTGTCCGAAGAAACCGCCTGCGCGAGCACGAGATCGCGGATTTGCAGCTCCTTCTGCATCGCGCCGCAGGTGCCGATCCGGATGAGCTTTTTCGCCCCGTAATCCTGGATCAGCTCGGTAGCATAAATGCTCATCGACGGATTTCCCATGCCCGTCCCCTGCACCGAAACCGGAACCCCTTTATACAACCCGGTAAAGCCGTACATCCCCCTGACCTCGTTGTAGCACCGAACGTTCTCCAGAAAATGTTCGGCCACGAATTTGGCGCGCAGCGGATCGCCGGGCAGCAGCACCCGTTCCGCGACGTCTCCGGCATTGGCTCCCAGATGAATACTCATGTTGCATTTCCCCTTTGGATTAAACTCGCGAGCGATGTTTCTGTGATCGCTTACAGTAGTCATCTTAAAGGGAATCCGCGGCCGAAACTAGCCCAAATGCTGCCGTTGGAAACGGAAGAAAAAGGACCATGCTATTTACGACATCAGCTCCTGGCGGATGTTCTCCAGGTCCCTTTTCGTCGGAATGGTCGAAATCAGAACGGTCGGCACGCTCGTCAAGGAGACAGGCATCGTGCTGATCACGAAATCGATCTGCTGCTCCCGGATGATGTCATCGGTCAGCCCGTGCAAAATCGAGGTTTCGATCGTCAGGTCGTCCCCGATTTCCCGTTTGATCAGGTTCGCGACGTAATGGCGCACCGAAAACTCCTCGCCGATGATCAAAAACGCCTTTTTGCTTTTATAACGGAGGCTTGCGCTAACCATAAACGTCAGTTTGGTCAAATGATAGTCGTTGTACATGAGCTCGGGAAAACTCCGCTGCCATTGCCGCATGCATTCCGATACCGCCGCATAGATCGGCTGCTCTTTGTCGCGGATATACCTGGTCAGGTGGCTGTGCGAGACGGCCATCAGCTCGGGAATGGCGTTATCGATGCGCAGCTTGTCCATGAATTCCCGGATTTCGGCCAGAAAACGGGAGCTGGCGTTCAGCGCCGGAAATGCGTTTTCCAGAATCGAAATGAGCAGGCCGGACATCCGGCTTTCTGCATCGTCTTCCTGCTCTGAAGCAAGGGCCCTTCCCCCGAATACAGGGAACCCGTCCTTGCCGTGATACTGGCTCAAGCTGAACATCGACTGCAAAAAATAAACCTCTTCGCGGGGCAACACGATGCCGTACGCCGCAGCCAGCTTTTCCGACATCTTCAGGACCGGCCCGAAAAACGGATGGCGTTCCCATGCGTAGCTTCCGCTTTTGAGCGCAACCCGGTGCCCCTGCTTGACCCTTTCGAGCACGATCGCGATCAGGAACGACAAACTCCGTTTTGCGTTCAAAAAATAAATCATTCCGTTTTCCCGCTCGATCTCGGCCACCCAGCCGTCCAGACGCGCGTAATCGGCATTCGAAAAAGGCCATCCGGTGTAAGGATAAGCCTCGGTAAACAGTTTCCATAAAAAATAGCGCACGTGGATTTCGTTTCCTTTCAGCGCCGGCGCCGAATACGTGATCCGCAGCTGAAACGGGCGCAGTTCGTCCCGGTTTAGCTGGATGATCCATTTTTTGAACGAAGAAAAGCTCATATACAGCTCTTCCGCTACCTCCTCGGCGGAGGTGTTGCCGTCATGCATGAACAAACGCTGCATCAGGCGGAAATACGGCGTTTCCCGAAGCAGCGGTTCCAAAACTTCCTGAATGCTTGTCCCATGCCGGTCCCGGCGGAACATGATGCCCTTCCCCCTGGATACCTCGATCTGCATGGACGGGGGCAGCAGGGGGACGGCGGACTCGACGATCTTACGGACGGATTTGTCCGATACGCCCAGCTCGCTTTCCACCTCTGCGAACGTAAACCACCGTTCTTCCCGGTCCAGCAGCTTCAGCAGCGATTTCAGCTGTCTGTATTCCTTATTCATGTCATCACCTTTGCCGGATGCTTTCCGCCGACCCTAGCGGCACATCCCTCATTGTTGCCGGCGGAAGCCGTTTTCAGCCCGAATGCTGCTGCTCCATCCGGAAAAGCTTTTGGTCGATCAAAAAATTGAGCAAAATGCGGTTAAATTCCCGCGGCTGGCACAAATGGCTCGGATAAATCGCGTCCTCGATCACCGCTTTCTGGGCGCAGGCGAACCGCTCCACGGCCTTGTTCATCTGGTTGACGAACCATTCGCTCTGCCTGCCGGCCACGCATAACACCGGCATCCGCAGCCGGGACAACACCGGATCGATATCCGCCTTAAGCAGCGCCATCCGTTGTTTGATCGACTCGGTCGGCCGTTTATGAAACAGCTCGTTCCTTAAAATGCTGTAGGCCGGAATCCACCTGTGATACGTTACGCGCAGCGACCGGAGAAAAAACTCGGCAGGAAGATAATAGGAAATCCAGCTGCACGCCTCCAGCAGCTTCCAGATGCCGTTTTTCGTGCCGAAAGGGCCGCACGGCCCGTAAAAATAACTGTCCACCAGCACAAGCGCGTTGACGCGGTCCGAATAGGTTTCCGCGAATTTTTGCACCAGCAGGCTGCCGCTCGAGCAGCCGACCAGCGTTACCTTCGGCAAGCCGAGCTTATCCAGCAGCTCTTTCAGGTCCCTGCACTGGGTGTCGACGATTTCCTCGACTTCCACATTCAATTTACCCGAATTGCCGTAACCTCTCAAATCGAGGACGATGACCTTCGCCCTTTTGCTGAAATATTCCACTTGAGGCTCAAAACTATGATGAGATGAAAGATGTCCGTGAATAAAGACGATCGGCACCCCGCTGCCATGCGTCTCGTAATATAGCGACGTTCCATTCACTTGTATGTTAGGCAACTTCCTTCTCCTCCCGCTATGCATGGTCTGTCGATGTGTTTTTTATATGTGGGTCGAACATTCGTTAACGTCGGCAAAATGCTCATGTCAAAAAAAGAAGCACGGAAAGAGGAACCCTCTTTCCATGCTTCTTCAGGCAAGGCAAAATAAACCTTGCTTGGCATGTATAAAAGCAGCCTCTCTTCTCACGCTTACGAGGTTAGCTGTCGGATTCGGACCAAGAGTAGCCCTACTCGAATGCGATTTCAAGATTCACCCCATGTGACGAACGGTTGGTTGTCACGGCCGGTTCCCCCGTTTTCCGCCGGAACGGAAATTCAGCGATCATAGACATTCATGTTATTTTTTCGCACAGAAAAACACAGAGCGGATACCCTGTGCTCGTTGACAACTCACAGTTTCACTCCTCTCTCCTAGCGACGCTTACGAGGTTAGCTGTCGGATTCGGGCCGTGAGAGCTGCCCTACGGACGGAAAGCTGATCCAAGGCAGCCTCTTCATCCGATTCACCCCAAGCAGCCGGCTATATCCATGAAGACTCGGAATGCATGCCGGTGCCGATGTGGTTCCCCCGCTTTTCGCGATTGAAAATTCAGCGTAATCCATTCATGAACCAAAGATTTTTCATAATGAGTTGAATATACGCCTGAGCCGACGAACTGTAAAGGTTGGTTACAATAGAATTCATGGCCTTTTTTATAGCTTTTGCCGGTTTCCGGCCCCTGATCCTGCCCAATCATTCATTTACAACCGATAGCTTCCGTTTCCTTGATTTATACAACGTTCATCTTGTTATAACCAGGCGCTCTTCCGAGATCGATACAGAACTTGGCGGGAAAAATGAATACCTCCCCATCAGCCATATAAGAACTCCTTCGTACCAATCAGAACTATTCAAAGCCTTTGAACCGCTGCTACGATAATGGTGTCATAAGGCATCTTCATTCCATGGATCGCAGGGAGGTGAATGATTGAACAACAATAAAAGAGGACATCACGGATTTATCCATGAGGTCGCAAAGAACCGTTATCTGTATCTGCTTGCGCTTCCCGGCATGCTGTTCCTGCTTGTCTTTGCGTATACGCCGATGCTGGGACATTTGCTTGCCTTTCAGAATTACCGGCTTTCAGACGGTCTATTGGGAAGTCAATGGGTAGGATGGAGAAACTTCGAGTTTTTCTTTTCAACCAATGACTGGCTGCGCGTCACATGGAACACCGTATTTTTGAACGGGCTGTTTCTGGTGTTCGGTCGATACCACATTCACGATCCAAGACTATCCGTCGAAGCATCGCCGACCACATCGAGTTGTCCGCCAAATATTCCCGTCAATTGTTTCTCGACCATTACGGAATGTCGCTGTCCAATTATATTTTGAATATGCGGATCGAAAAGGTAAAGGAATTGCTCACGGAGACCGACATGAGCGTTGCCGAAATCGCGCAGCAAGCCGGGTTTCAGACGAAAAGCCATTTTTTTACCGCCTTCAAAAAAGCGACCGGCATGACGCCGGCCCAATATCGTTGCCGGCAGATGGACGAGGCGAGCGGTTGATTCACATCGCCGATTCCACGTATTCATCCGGCTTGATGCCTTCGTACCGCACGAAAGCACGTTTGAAGGAATAGACGTTTTCGTACCCTACCCGGCGGGCGATATCGTCCATCCCGAATGTTTTCTCCCGCAGCAGCTCCTTGGCCGTTTCCATCCGGAGCCGGCATAAATAGTCGTAGAAGTTGATGCCGGACACTTCCTTGAAGATTTTGGAGACATGGGATACCGACATGCCGCATCTTTCCGCCAGCTGCTTCAGCGAAATGTCGGCGCTGGTATAGTTCTGGTTCACGAATTGAAGCAGCTCGCTGCCGACGGCAAGCGAAGGCGAAGTATTGGCATAGCGTTTCCGTTCGCAAATTAACGTGCCGACCTCAAAAACGTAGCTCCACATCCCGCCGATGTCCCCCGCTCCCGCCCGGCTCGCGAATTGCTTGGCGTATAGGCATGTGTCCAGGTTCAGCTCATGCAGCACCCTCAGCATCGTTTCCATCAACAAGGATACCAGCTTGGTTTCGCTCGGTTCGGGCAGCCGCCGCTTTTTGTTTTCCTCGCTGATTTCGTGCAAGATTTGCATCGTCGTATCCAGGTTGCCGATTTTCAGGTTATTGATCAGCTGAACCTCCCAATCGGTCGGATAATAATAATCGACGCCGGGCTGAATCTCCTCCTTCTGCACCGGGAGATGCTCCCGCGCGAAGAGGGTATACTGCAGGCTTTCGTTGGCCGCATAATACGATTTGCTGATGCCGACCAGCCCTTTTTCCGCCGTGCCGCATAAAACGTCTGGCTGAAAGCCGCAGGCCAGCCCGATCTCGCCCGCGATTTCGGCCGCGATGCTCTCCAGCTCCCCTTCGCTGCCAAGCGGCTCGACGGAAGAAAGAATGAGCGCTTTGTCCGCATTGGTCACCTCAAACAGCTCGTACGCGAGCCGGTGACGGCTCATCGCCTGTTCCACGATCACGATCGTCATCATTTCGATTTTCCGGATCCGTTCCATGTCGGACAAATCGCGGAGTGCATGGAAACTGATCAGCAGCGTGCAATAAAACATGTCGTCGGTATAAGCGATGCCGAATTTTTTCAGCCCGTTCACCTGCTGATCATCCGTAAAATACCCTTTCAGCAGGCGCAGAAACAGGTTCGATCTCGCGGCGCTTTCGTAATCCTGCATCGATTGCTGGAGGTTTTTGTTTTCGAGCAGCAGCCGGTCAAACGATTTTTCGATATAGCTGTATTCCGAGCCGGAAATTGGGGCGCCGCCCTTCCCGTCTTCCATCCGGACCACCGCAGACAACTTGTTCAGCAGGGCGCCGAGCGGGCGGTAGCTGACCTTGGCCAGCAAAAAGGCCATGCAGGCGCCGAGGACGACGGAAATCGCAATCGCAAGCAGCGAGCCGACAAGATTGTTGATGCCGATCACGCTGCTGTCGGTATAGGTAATCGTGTACCGCAAATCGCCGGCCTTGGACGGCAGCTCAAACGCATAACGGCCCGAATCGGCCTGAAGGTCTCCAGGCGCGCTGCGCGTTTGGCGGTAAATCAAGGCGCCATGCGACGACATGACGATCTCCTTGGATTCGATCCCGGCAAAACGATGCATATAACCGGAAAAGTAAGCGCTGTCAATAAAAAGGACCAAAACCGCGCGCGGATGGTTGACGACCTCCAGGCTTTGCAGCACCGGAATGACCCGCTTGCCGCTGCCCCATAATTTCATGTCCACAGGCGGCATGATCTTGAAATACTGCTGCTCGGCCAACGCGGCCTGAAGCTTCCGCTCCGTTTGCCCGTCGAATGCGGCGACCCCCTGAAAAAAGCGGTCTTCCGGATAAATGCCCCATGGCGTCAAAACCTGGCCTTTTTCGGGGAACACGACCATGCCGAAGGAGAGGATGCCAAGCGAATTGATATCGTTATCGAGACTTTTGCGGATCTCCAGCATCTTGAACAAGTCGAATTCCTGATCGTATACGTTCGTATTTTGCATCAGCTTTTTGACCCAGGCTTCGTTGCCCAGCATTTTGCCCATGTTTTTCAGCTCGTTCAGCTTATTGTCGACGAGATCCGCGATCCGGCTGGCATCGGCCGCCTGTTTTTGGCGCTGCTGTTGTTTTTCCTCCATCATGTTCCGCTGCACGTTAAGCGAGCTGAATACGATGATGGGAATGATCAGGATCGCGGTATACGACAAAAAGATGTTGCGGAACGTTCCGCTTCCGAAACCTTTATAGCGCAAAACAACCCCTCCTCCGGTTGGTATGACGCAAACGATAAAAAGCAAAAGCAGGAAAACGGCGATCTTTTCGCGCGTTTTGCGAATAACCGCCATTTTCCCTGTTGGATGTTCGACGTTGCCGTTAACGTTATTGGATGCTGTTGTACCGGTCAAGCAGCTGCTGGTTGATTTCGATCAAATCGTCCAGCCCGAGCTTCTTCAGCTCGGAGATATATTGATCCCAATTGTCGAGCGATTTCTGACCGAGAGCCAGCTTGGTCGCAAGCTCCTGCGAGTACGTCGTCAAGTTGGTCAAAATTTTCGTCTTCTTTTCGAGCTGCTGATCGTCCGGGATGGCCAAATACATGTCGTTCATGTTGACGAAATACGGCTTGTAGTTCAGGATGTTTAACTCGTTATCGATTTTGTGCTGAGGTTTGTCGATCAGCTCAAACTCGAGGTTGGCGAATTGGACGCGAGGGAAGACGGTATCCCCGAACAGCTGACGGCCCGTGGCCTGACCCATTTTGGCCAGCTCTTCTTCCGATACATTGTTGATATATACTTTTGCCCCGTTGGCGTCCTTTTTGTACGTTTGACCTTCAATTCCCCAGTACAGAAGATCTGCGTATTTCTCCGAATAGATCGTATCGAAAAACTTGATCGCGGCTTCCACATCCTTGCAGTCTTTCGTAATCGCATATTTCTGCCATACGAGGAACGGCGGTTCCAATTGGGCTGCCGGAGTGATGTTGTCAACCGCTTGGAGCGGCATGAGCGGCAGGAATTCGCCGCCGCCATTGATCGTCGGCTCCTGGTACGTTTCCAGGTTGTAGTCGGTTAAGGAAGCGACCTGGTTTTCCGTCATTTTTTGCTGCTTTTGCTCCCCTGTCGCCCCGATCAGGCTCGTATCGAGAACGCCTTCTTTTACTAACTGCTGCAGGTAGCGGAAGTAATCTTTGATGCCGTCTTGATACCATGGCGATACCACTTTTTTGTTTTCGACATCCACCGCCGTGATATCCGTGCCCAGCCCGAACCATTGAGCGATGGCGCCGTTAAACGCGCTTGGATCGTAAACCAGAACCTCGTCCTGCTTGCCGTTTCCGTTGGCATCCTTTTCCCGGAATGCTTTTAAGGTTTGCGAATATTCCTCGGCTGTTTTTGGAACCGGAAGATTCAGCTTATCCAGCCAATCTTTGCGGAGCAGCATGGTCAAGGATACCGGGGCCGGTATATTTCCTTGGTATGTTTTTTTGTGCAGATTGCTAAACCAGTACATGCTGCCGTCAGGCGATGTCGTCGATTTTTTGGCGAAAGTCATTTCCTCGTTGTACATTTTTTTGATGTTGCCGTTGCTGTACTTCTCGATCAGCGGATTCAGATCAAGCAGCACGCCCTGCTTTGCCAAATTCAGTACCGTCGTGTTGTCCAGAGCCGAGATATTCACGATGTCGGGAAGAGAAGAACCGGAAGCCATCCGGGTTTGAATGGTCACTTTGTATTGCTCCGCCGGAACCAGCTCGTAATCCAATTGCAAGCCGGCATCGGTGAGCATCTTGTCGACTTCTTTCCATACAGGATACTTCTCCCTGTCCTCGAATTTAATATATTTGTTCGAGCCGGCCGGCCCGAGCAGCCGGAGCTTGCCGGTTTTCTGCCCGGTTTCGGGATTGCCTCCGGCTTCCTCTTTTTTGCTGTCGGCCCCGCCGCCGTTGCTGCCGCCGCTGTTGCAAGCGGTTACGGATATGATTAAAACAACCGCCATCATAGCGGATACGAACGGTTTTTTCCACTTTTTCATTGCGTTTTCCCCCTTTGAATGGTCGCAGCCTATTCTTTTAACGAGCCGAGAAGCGCTCCTTTAATGAAATACCTTTGGAAAAACGGGTACGTAAAAATGACCGGAAGCGTCGTAAACACGATGATCGCGTATTTCAGTTGGATATTGGAGAGCATGTTTGCCACGGCATTTTTTGTATCCTCCAGCGACAGCATTTTCAAATCGACCGATTGCTGCACGACGACGCGGTACAAATACATTTGCAACGGGTGCAGCTTTTCGTTCGGCAAATACACGAGCGCGTCGAACCAGCTGTTCCAAATGCCGACGACCGAATAAATGGCGATGACCGCCAGAATCGGTTTGGAAATGGGCAGAATTACGCGGAACAGCAGCTGCAAATGGGAAGCGCCGTCGATAAATGCCGATTCCTTGAGTCCGTCCGGAATGGTCGTAAAAAAGGTTCTGACGAGAATGATGTTCCAAATGCTGACCATGCCGGGGATGATCACCGCAAACATCGTATTGTACAATCCAAGCTTGTTGACCAGCAGATAGGAAGGAATCAACCCGCCGCCGAAATACATCGGGATCAGCAGGAAGGCGACGAGCCATTTTCGCCCTTTCAGCGTGCGTACCGTTAGCGGGTATGCGCCTAAAACAGCCGTAAGGCAGTTCAACAACGTCCCTGCGGCCACGTAGATGAGCGTATTGGAGTATGCCCACCACATTTTCGTGTCGCTGACGATCAGTTTATAGGAATCGAGAAAAAATCCTTTCGGGTACCAAAACACGTTCATGGCCGCCACTTCCGTCGGCGAACTGATGGACATGATGACGACGAGATAAAAAGGATACAGCGTAATGAGGCAAATGAAAAGCGCAAGCGCATACAAAACAATGTCGACCGCTACAGAACCCTGCTTGATCTTGTTCGGATTTCTTCTGACCGAGGCGGCCATCGTACTCCCCCTTACCATAAGGCGTAATCGGAATATTTGCGGCTGAGCGAATTGGCGATGTACAGCAGCGTGAAGTTAATAAGCGAAATAAACAATCCGACTGCGGTACCCGAGCTGAAGTTTCCGCCCAGCAAGCCGTCGCGGTACAAATACGTGCCGATGACATCCGCCGTTTCGTATACCATCGGGTTATAAATAAGAAGAATGAACTCGCTGTTTGCCGAAAGCAGATTGCCGATCGCGAAAATAAGCAAAATAAAAATCGTCGGCCGGATGGACGGCAGCGTAATATGGAGCATTTGCTTGAAACGGTTTGCTCCGTCCATTTTGGCTGCTTCATATAAATGAGGATCGACGGAGGACATGGCCGCCAAATACAAAATGCTGCTCCATCCGAACGATTTCCAAATGCTTGTGATGGTATAAATCGCCGGAAAATAGCCGGGTTCGGTATTCAGCGCCACCGGCGTGCCGCCAAACAGCTTGACGATTGCGTTGACGACGCCGTCCGTATTGATAAAGGACAAAACCATGCCCGCCACGACGACGTTCGAAATGAAGTGGGGCAAATAACTGGCCGTCTGCACGTATTTTTTGAATACGCCGCTCTTCAATTCGTTCAGCAGCAAGGCGAACAGAATCGGCACCCAGAAACCGAACACGAGAAAATAAAAGCTGAGCAAAAACGTGTTGCGCATCAATCTGCCGAAATACGGGCCGTTAAAAAAATCGATGAAATGCTGAAAGCCCACCCAATCGGTCTCATGCAGCGAAAAAAAAGGTTTTCCCGGGTAATAATTTTGAAAAGCAATGATGACGCCGTACATCGGAATGTAGCTGAATATAAAAATATGGACAAGAACGGGAAGCATTATCAGGTAGAGCTGCATATTGTCGCGCCATCGGAACGACATGCGCCCGCCCGGTTGTCGAACGGCTTTCATGGTCTTCCCCTTTCTTCATCGGTCTCGCGGTCTTGCGGGCCCGCTTCCGCTGGATTCATCATAATGGGCCGTTTCAAACGAAGGCAAGCAACATTTTTTGATCGGCTTCGCAATATTTTCGGAGACGGAGCATTCCGGTTTTGCAAAAAGCAGGAAATCCCCGTCGTTATAAGGTTTTTTGGAGATTTCAACCGGTTCATATTTTCCGCAAATCAAGATGCCCGCCAGAATGTTTTTCGCCCAGCTTTCCTGCGTTTGGCCCGCGCCGCCGTTTGTTAAGCCCGCTCCCCCTCCCGAGTCTTCCGCTACTCTTTCGATAGTTCCGCTATCGGCAAAAACACCTCTCGTCCCAAGAAAAGTTCGTAAATGAGTCGTTTTTAAGGAAATACATAATAAAAATAGTGAGTAATTCACATAAAATCCGAACAATAACTTGATAATTCTTCGTTTTTTTTGTATTATAAATCTCGTGAACTCCTTATCACCAAAAATATTTCATAGTTTGAAGGTGACCAATGGTTCATTCCGATTCCAACGAATTCAAGCAGAAGCTGAGCCAGGTATACAATGATGTCTCGAAGGAACTGTTCGGCTTTGGAACTTCCTTGCTGAGAACAAGCATCCATCCCGAGGCGATCGCGATTTATGCCCGGCACCGTCGTTCTCCCCGCTCCACCGTTCTGGAAGGCGAGGTTCCGGCTTTGAAATACGAAGTCGACTTTTATATGTCGATGATCTACAAGAAAAAGCTGAAATCCCGACTGGAGGATGAGCTGGATCTCCGGATCGAAGCTCTTCTTCGGGACTACGATCCCGCAACGCAGTGGGCGGTCACGAACATTATTTTAAAAACAGATTCATAACCCGCGGCGCTTTCCTTTTGATTTATCTTAAGGACTGCCCGTGCCAGGAAAGCAAACGGATGCCGCTATTTCTTTGTTTACATTGAAAAAGCGCTCTAGTTAGAGATTCATTCTACCTAGGGCGCTTTTCTTTTTTCAGAAATATACAAATTTAACCAAAAATTATACGGGAGTGAATCATCGTGAAAAAAACATGGATCAAAGGACTACTTGCCTGCAGCCTTTCCGCGCTTGTCCTGGCCGGATGCGGCAGCACAAACGGGGACGGAGGAGATTCGTCCGGCGCCAAGAAGCAAAAACTCGTCGTCTCGACTTGGGGCTTTGCGGAAGACTTCTATAATAAGGAAGTTTATGAACCGTTCGAAAAGGCGCACAACGTCGACATCGTTCTGGAAACGGGAAACAATGCCGACCGGCTCAGCAAAATCCTTCAAGGAAGCTCCGACGTCGACGTCATCTACTTGTCGGATTATTACGCCCAGCAGGGCATCGAAGCGGGCGCCTTCGAAAAAATCGACCGCAGCCGCCTCAAAAACCTGGATCAAATTTATGACATCGCCAAAGCGCCAAACGGGGAGGAATACGGTCCTGCCTATACGGTCGGCCAACTCGGCATCGCCTACGATCCGAAAGCGGCCGGCATGAAAATCGAGTCTTGGAGCGATTTGTGGAAACCCGAGCTGAAAGGCAAGCTGACGATGCCGAGCATCACGTCCACCAGCGGCCCGATGATGGTCGACGCCGCCTCCAAAGTTGCGGGAAGCGCCGAGTTTAACGAAGACCAAGCTTTTGAACGGTTGACCGCGCTGAATCCGAGCGTCGTGAAATACTACAGCAAAACCTCCGAATTCGTGAACATGTTTACCCAAGGCGAAGCCGCTGCCGGGCCGATCATGCAAATGTACGTGGGCGACCTGCAAAAAGCCGTTCCCGGCATCGAATTCGTCACGCCGAAAGAAGGCGCTTATGCCATCATCAATACGCTGAACGTCGTGAAAGGCAGCAAAAACAAAGCATTGGCCGAAGAATTCATCGACTGGCAGCTGAGCCAGGAGGTACAGGAAAAAGCGGCGAAAGCCAAGGTCGATTCCCCTGCCAATAAAAACGTAAAACTGACGGCCGAAGAAGCCAAAGGCGTAACCTACGGACCCGAAGTCGTCGAGAAGCTGCAAAAGCTCGATATGGGGTTCGTGAACAGCCATTTGAAAACATGGACCGACCGCTTTAACCGGGAAGTCACCCGCTAAGCGTTTGCGGGTCCGTGCAGCATGTGTACGGCAGGGGCTGCTTGCCCCTGCCCTTTTTATTCAAGCCACGAAAGGGGAATCCACGTGAAGAAAGCCATATTGGACGTAGATACAGGCATCGACGATGCGCTTGGCATTATGCTTGCGATCCGGAGCGGCGAGCTGGACGTGCTCGGGATTACGACGGTGAACGGCAACGTGTCGCTCGAAACGGCAACGGCCAATACCTGCAAAATACTGGAGCTGATCCACGCCGCGCCCTCCATTGCGGTATACCCCGGGGCATCCCGTCCGCTTTTGCGCGACCGGCTGTTCGAGCACCGGGTCCATGGCCGGGACGGCCTTGGCGGGGCACTGGCCGATATGCGCCCTGCCGATCGCGTCGACCGGAGCCTGTTCGGTCCCGATTTCATCATCGAACAGGCCCGGCGTTACCCGGGGGAAGTGACGCTGATCGCCACCGGCCCGCTGACCAACGTCGCGCTGGCCTTGGCCAAATATACGGGGCTCGTTCATGATCTGAAGGAAGTCGTCGTCATGGGAGGCGCCGTCCAAACGTACGGCAACATTACGCCTGTGGCGGAGTACAACATGCACGTCGACCCGGAGGCGGCCAAGCTCGTTTTCCAGGCCGGGTTTCCGCGCCTCCTGATGGTCGGTCTCGACGTGACGCGCACGGCTTTGCTGTCAAGCGAGCATATCGACGCCATGGGATCCTCGGAAATCGCCAGCTATGTCCGCGCCAGCACGGCGGATTATATGAAGCGCTATTTCGAGCGAAACGGCGTCCAGGCCTGCGCCATGCATGACCCGCTGGCCGTCGGGGCGGCCATCTGGCCCGAACTGGTCCGATCCGCGCGGCATTACGTCGACGTGGAAACCAGGAGCGAACTATGCGACGGACAAACGGTATGCGATTTTCAGAACCGCCTGCAGCGGGAGCCGAACGTCGACGTCTGCCTGGAGGCCGATGCGGAAGAATTCATCCGCCGCTTGATCGACGTCCTGCGCGGTTGATTTTATCAAGCGCAAACGGCTGCTCCGTCTTTGATAAATTTAAAAACGGGAGATTGCATTCATGAAAAAGCGATACTTGTACGTGTTATTGGCACCCGGCCTGCTGTTTTTGACGTTGTTCATGATCGTTCCGCTCATCCTGACGGTCGGATCGACCTTCTTCAAGGACGGCGGCTTTACCGCAGGCATCTACGCGCAGTTTTTTAAAGACGCGTATTTCCTCGATATTTTGGGCACGACCCTGCTCGTCAGCGTCATGACCACCTTGCTGTGCATTTTGATCGGTTTTCCGGTCGCATATTATTTGTCCAAACTTCCGCCGCGCAAAAAAGGCATCATGCTTGCGCTTGCGATTTTCCCGTTATTGACGAGTTCGGTCGTCCGCTCCTTCAGCTGGATGATCATCCTTGGCAAAAACGGCCTGGTGAACAATCTGCTGACGGCCCTTGGCATCATCGATGAACCGCTCAGCATTCTTTATACGCCGGCGGCGATGATTATCGGCCTGGTCCACCTGTTCCTGCCGCTCATTCTCATTACGCTCGTCGGCGTCATGGAATCGATCGATCACGATTTGGTGCGGGCGGCTCAAAGCCTGGGTGCTTCCAGGCTGACCGCGTTCCGCAAAATCGTCGTCCCGCTCAGCATTCCGGGGCTGATCGTCGGCAGCATTCTCGTGTTTGTCGGCAGTCTGACCGCCTATACCACGCCTGCCCTGCTCGGCGGCAAAAAACGCGTCGTCGCCACGTTTTTGTACCAAAACGCGATTACGCTGAACGATTGGCAGGCCGCTTCGGCCATCGCAACCATCATGATGATCATCACGTTTGTCGTCATCGGGCTGATGAACAAAGCGGCGGCTAAATTCAAACCGAAGGAGTAGATACGGATGAAAAACAAAAACCCGGGGCTTTCCCTGTTTACCTTTATCGTCTATTTGTTTTTGCTCGGGCCGCTCGTCATTATCGCCGTGACCTCCTTTGAGCCGGGAACGGTCCTGAAGTTCCCGCCGACCGGATTTTCGCTGAAATGGTACCAAAATATTTTCGAAGTCGAGATGTTCATGAGCACGTTCAAAACCTCGATTCTGGTATCCCTGCTGGGGAACGTGCTGGCCATTTTGCTCGGAATTCCGGCCGCCTACGCGCTGAACCGCGCGTCGTTCCGGGGCAAGGAGACGCTGAACGCGGTGTTCCTATCCCCGCTGCTCATTCCCGGCATCGTCCTTGGCTTCACGCTGCTGAAATACGTCGTGATCGCCTTTCACATTCCGATTTATGCGTCGCTGCTGATCGGCCATACCGTCATTATGCTGCCGTTCATTATCCGGGTCATCGGGGCAAGCCTCGCCGGCTTCGATTTTGCGGTCGAAGAAGCGGCGCACAGCCTTGGCTCCAGCCGTCTGGCCACCTTTTTCAAAATCGTCCTGCCGAATATCAAGTCCGGCATCATCGCATCGGTGCTGCTCGCTTTTCTGGAATCGTTCAACAACGTGGACATTTCGCTGTTCATGACAGGACCCGGCGTCAGCACGCTGCCGATCCAAATGCTCACGTACGTCGAGAACTATTTCGATCCTACCATCGCGGCCATTTCGGTGCTGCTGATGCTCATTACCGCCGGATTCATGTTCCTGATCGAAAGGCTGCTGGGTCTGACCTACTTCACCAAACAATAAATGGAGGCGTAAGACGATGTCTTTACTGCAACTTGAAAACGTATCGGTCGCTTATGACCAGCAATACATTTTGAAGGACTTCAATCTCTCCGTCGAAAAAGGCCACCTGATCTCTTTGCTGGGCCCGAGCGGCTGCGGAAAAACGACGACGCTCCGGCTCATCGCCGGTTTTCTCGACGCCACGGACGGCCGCTTTGCCTTCGGGGGAAAAGATTATACCCGCGTCCCGATCAACAAACGCAATTTCGGATTCGTCTTCCAAAGCTATGCGCTGTTCCCGCACATGTCCGTCTACGACAACGTGGCCTTCGGCCTGCGGCTGCGCAAGGTCAAGGAAGACGAAATCAAAAAACGGGTCATGCGAATGCTGGAAATTGTCAGCCTGGGCGGCTTCGAGAGCCGCTTCCCGCAGGCCCTTTCCGGCGGGCAAAAGCAGCGGGTCGCCATCGCGCGTGCTCTGGTGATCGAACCTGACCTGCTGCTGTTCGACGAGCCGCTGTCCAACCTGGACGCCAACCTCCGGGTCAACATGCGCGTCGAAATTCGCCGCATTCAGCAGGAGCTTGGCATTACGGCCATATACGTATCCCATGACCAAGAGGAGTGTTTTTCCATTTCCGACCGGGTGGCCGTCATGAACAAAGGAATTATCGAACAGCTCGATCAGCCTTCGGTCATTTTCCAATATCCGAAAACCGAATTCGTTGCCCGGTTTATCGGTTTCAACAATTTTATCGCTTTCGAGGAACGCGAAGACGAAGGTTCGTTCTACAGCCTGCGCAGCGGGGACTACCATTTTCACGCAGCCAAAGCGCCCGGCATGCCCGCAACGATGAAAGGCGCGATCCGCCCCGACGATCTCATCGCCGGAACGCTTGCGGAAATTCAGCCCGGCGACAACGTGCTGACGGGCAAGGTCAAGGTCAGCACTTATCTGGGCCGCAGCTACCAGTATGTCGTCGTCACTCCGCTTGGCGAATTTACGGTCAACAAGGAAATGCAGCAGCCCTTTGCCAATGGGCAGGAAATCCGCCTGTTGTTTCCATCGGAGAAGCTTGTACTTGTCGAATAACCATAGGGGGAATTTATCATGCAGCCAGACCTGCTTCTGCTCAATCCCAAAGTATACAACAGCTACTTCAAGCAATGGACGGAAGCCAACGTCGCCGTCAAAGACGGGAAATTCATGTATATCGGCCCGCGCGGGGAAGAAACGTTCCGCGCCAAACAGGTGATCGATGCCAGCGGACTGTACATGATCCCGGGTTTTATCGATATCCATCTTCATATAGAAAGCACGATGGTCACGCCCGCTTCCTTTTCGGAGGGGCTGCTTCGGAACGGCGTGACCACGATCGTGCCGGAGCCGCATGAAATGGCTAACGTTTTTGGCCTGGGCGGGGTGCTGGAAATGATCAAAGCAAGCCGGGAATGCGCGGTGGACATGTTTTACGCGATCCCAAGCTCGGTTCCGGCTACCTCGCTGGAAACCTCGGGCGGCTCCATCGAAATCGAGGACATGGAGGCTTTGCTGGCGACCGGCGACGTCATCTGTTTGGGCGAAATCATGAACTACGTGGATATCATCGCCGACCCGGACTGCAAAACGAACCGGATTTTGAAGCATATGAAAGAACGGCATCCGGAGCTGGTCATCGAAGGGCATGTGCCGAAACTGCTTGACCTGGACCTGCAGCGCGTTATCTCCGCCGGCGTCGATTCCGACCATACGCACCAGACGGTGGAAGGGCTGAAGGAAAGGATCGGCGCAGGCATGTTTATCGAAATCCAGGAGAAGTCGATGACGCCGGAAATTATGGATTATCTCATCCAACACGACGTATCCGAACGCTTCTGCTTCGTGACCGATGACGTGATGGCCGATTCGTTCGAAGCCCGCGGACACCTGAACCATATCGTCCGCAAAGCGATCGGCATGGGCATGGCGCCCGAAAAGGCGATTTACGCCGCTACCTTCTCCCCTTCCCGCCGGATGCGGCTGTACGACCGGGGAACGATCGCGCCGGGGAAAATCGCGGATTTTCAGCTGATCGCCAATCTCGAGAGCATGCAGCTGGAAACGGTGTTTAAAAACGGCAAGGAAACCTATTCGGCGTCTAATCCATCCCCGCTGCAGGCAACCCGGTACCGGTTTCCGGAGCATTTTTACCGGAGCGTGCAGCTTAGCGAGCTGGACGAAGCAGATTTCGCCGCTCAGGTTGATGTGGAAGACGGCACCTATCTATGCCGGGTGATGACCGTGCGGGACGGCTCGACGTTTACCCAGGAAAGCCATATCGAATTCGACGCGGTCGGCGGACGCCTGAAATGGGAAGGCACCGGCTGCGGCATGATCGCCACGTTCGAGCGTTACGGCAAACACGGCGGCAAAGCTTTCGGATTCATAAACGGCGATACGATCCAAAAAGGCGCGGTCGCCACGACGTATTCCCATGACAACCATAATCTGCTGGTTGTCGGCCATAACGTGGCGGACATGCTTCTGGCGGCAAACACTGTCATCCGGCAGCAGGGCGGGTTCTGCGTCGTCTTGGACGGCGAAGTGATGGCCAACATGCATCTGCCGGTCGGAGGCATCCTTACGGAAGAGCCGCTCGGAGCGGCGGCCGAATCGGTCAAGCAGCTGCGTGAGGCGATGCAGGCGCTTGGATACAAGCATTACAACCCGATCATGTCCATCGCGACCCACTCGCTGCCCGTCAGCCCGTATTTGAAAATTACCGACCGCGGCCTCATCGACGTCAACGCAGGCCAAATCGTGCCGCTGATCATCGAAAAACGGTAACTGCACTGAAAAAAGCCCCGCAAGCGAGCACCATCGGCTGCTCCTTTTGCGGGGCTTAATTTTTTTCTTGACCTTCCCTTAGCTTATCGCCGGACCTCCTGCCCGCGGCCGCAGGCCCTACTCCACCCTCGGCTTGGCCGGATCGCAATCGGGCCTTGGCACTTCCCCGAACTGGGAAAGCTTCTGCAAATAATAACATTCTTCCCTGTACATGTGATCCGGAACGAGTTTGTTCAGGCGGGTCAACAGTTCGGCGCTGATATCCAGCTCCTCCACCTCCAGCAGAAACGCCATGAATGCGGACATTTCCACGTCAACGTCGGTATGGAACTTTTTAATCGAAGGATACGTCAGTTTTAACGTGCGCAAATAGCCGACCAACTCCAGCGCCTTCAAATAAAATTCATTAAAATGCTGTTCGAATTCCTTGCTTTTGCGGATCAGCCTTCTTTCGACCCCGTCCAGATCGGATGCGATCGACGCGGAATGAAAGGCCGCATCCGGCAGCCACAGCAGGTCGTGATGCAGCGGATGATAACGCGGCACCGGCTTTCCCGCAAGCAGCTCCTTCAAAATCCTTTCGTACTCCTCCAGCTCGTTGATCATGTGGTTGATGAAGGTCGGGGACAAGCCGATATCGATTTGGCGGAGAAGCACGCGGTCCAGGAGGCTTAATTTGAAGGACCGCAGCTCGGCCGCGGCTTGATATGCCTGCTCGTTCAGCTGCTTCAAATCCTGCTCCGGCCCCAAGCTCCGCGACTGCGCCAGCAGCTGGTCGAACTGCCGGATAAACCGGTCCGCCGTCCGGACGTCCTCCGTTTCCTTGGATGACAGCCCATTGAAGATAAACCTGGCATGATCCCCCAATATCTGCAGCCAAAACCTGTGTTCGAACAGCGCCTCGTCGTTCATGCGAAAGCCCCCTTCAGCGTTATTGTAGCCGGGCCTTTTGCAAGCTTCGAAAAACGGATCCGTCTCATGGAACGGAAAGCGGCAAAAGGCTTAAACCAGCTACAAATATATGCTTGGAGGGACCCGAATTATGCCGGGGAAAAAGGGGATTGAAGCGAACCCTTCGGGAGCCTCGAAAGCGGGATCGCCCGTTTTACAGCAGCCCCGATTTTTGCACCTCCGCATAAAAGTCATGGAACTGAGGAATGTTGAGCTGCTGCGCCGCGTCGGACAAAGCCGTCGCCGGATCCGGGTGCACCTCGACCATGACGCCGTCCGCTCCCGCGGCCAACGCCGCTTTGGCGCAAGGAGCCAAAATGTCTTTGCGTCCCGTCGAATGCGTGACGTCGACCAGTACCGGAAGGTGGGTTTCCTGCTTCAGGATCGGCACCGCCGAAATGTCGAGCGTGTTGCGGGTCGCCTTCTCATAGGTCCGGATGCCGCGTTCGATCAGCATGACCTGGCTGTTGCCGCGGGACACGATGTATTCGGCCGCATGCACGAATTCATCCAGCGTAGCCGCAAGTCCGCGTTTTAGAAGGATCGGCGTCCGCACGTCGCCGGCAGCTTTCAGCAGCTCGAAGTTTTGCATGTTTCTTGCGCCGATCTGGATGACATCGATATAATCGCAAGCCAGCTCGATATGCGCCGGGTCCACGATTTCGCTGATCGTCTTCAGGCCGAACTCGTCCGCGACCTCCTTCAATATTTTCAGCCCTTCGATGCCAAGCCCCTGGAAGTCGTAAGGAGACGTTCTCGGCTTGAACGCGCCTCCGCGCATGACGGTCATCCCTGCCTCCTTGAGCGCTTTGGCGACGGTACGGACCTGCTCGTAGCTTTCGACCGAACACGGCCCGGCGATCATGACCGGTTTGCCGCCGCCGATCGTGACGTCGCCCAGTTGTATGAGCGTATTTTCCGGTTTCTTTTTCCGGCTGACGAGGAGATGTTTCTTATGGTCCACCTGCTGGAGCGACAATGACGCTTGAAAAATTTGCTTGAACAGATGCCGTACCGTTTCATGGTCAAACGGCCCTTCGTTGCTGGCTACCAGCTTCTCCAGCATTTCCTTCTCCCGGACCGGATCGAATTTCGGGACGCCCTGCTTTTCTTTTTCGACGCCCAGCTCCTGGGCGATTTTGGCCCGCTCCGACAGAAGCGCAAGCAGCTGCAGATTCACCTCATCCAGTTTCGTGCGCAATTGTTCCAAACGTCCTTGACTCATCGTAACGTCTCTCCTTTATCCCTTGGATTCGATTTTTGAAAAACAAAAAGACCCCTGTCCGTCAAGGGACGAGGAGTCGCGGTACCACCCTTATTAGACATGCCCGAAAACAATAGCGGCATATCTCACTTCTGGCCTTTTAACGCAAGGTATACGGGCATGCCTACGGTCTGCGGAAAACAGACGTTCAGATGCCGGCTCCGGAATGAACTTCGGCGGGTGCGGTGATTCGGATGCTCTCAGTCTACCGGCATGCCGTCCCTGTTAATACGTTCTCCGCTTACTCTTTCCTTCATGGCTTGTGTCGTCGAATGAAATTAAATGCATTGTATTACAACCTGAACCCGGGTGGCAAGCATTTTATTTAACGCTTAATTGCTTCATTGCAGCGCAGAAAGATAGATAAGCCCGAAAAAGACGCCGAAAACCTCCCGGTTATGCGATCGGTTTTTCCGCTCGTTTATCTTTCATCGCCCTGTTGTAGCAGTTGATCAGTTCGTCAAGCACCATCGACTGCCGGATCACCTTGGGATTCCATACCTCTCCGTATTGATCCACCATATGGTAAAGCCTCTGCCTGGCTTCCTCGATGGAAATTTGCGTTGATTCCGTGCTATTCATGAATTCCGGTTACCTCCCTGTCATTTTGGTTGCTCTTATCGGTACGAGTCGATGCTCTACCATCCTCTCGGCTCAACTATGCTCTTCTTAGGCTTTTCATGCTCTTATTCGGGCGGTATTTCTCTTTCGTGACGTCGGACGGCAAAAAGCTCTATGTATGCAATCGCTGTTGTTTCCTGCAATCAGCCGTAAATTTTCGTCAGTAACTGCCGTTTGCCAGCGTTTCCTTAGGTGGAAGAAAAATACAAATTTTAGAATAATATCTGTATACAGATAATATTATGTTGGATTTTATACGCTGGTCAATAATAAAATTTGAATCTATGAAAACAATTTTATTTTTTCATACTTCCGCCAAAAATGCTGTCAAACTGCGGATAAAACATTGTCAATCCTTGCAAAATCCTCCCGGATCACCGCCCTCGGGCGTCCTGGGCCCGGCACTCCAAGGCGGGTTAAACAAACCACCGGCACATGAAGAAAAAAACGACATTTCTGCCGTTTAATCGTTGAATCTTTGAAATTGCATATTCCTTTTTCAAGCATGAATCCCGTTTCTAACCTTTTACGGCTCCTTCGGTCAAGCCCTTTTCGATGAATTTGGAAATAAAGAGATAGATGAACAGGATCGGCATGACCGTCAGGGTTACCGCCGTCGCCATGAGGCCAAAGTCGGTTCCGTACTGCGAGCTGATTTCGCTGAGCAGCGCGACGATCGGGCGAACCTTCTCTTTGTTGACGAAAATGAGCGCAGAGAACAGATCGTTATACGACCATAAAAATACGAAAATGCTGACCGACGCAAACGCCGGCCTTGAAACGGGCATGAAAATTTTCGTGAACATCTGCCACCGGTTGCAGCCATCCATAAATGCCGCTTCTTCAAGTTCCTTGGCGATCGTTGACATATACCCAGCAATGACAAGCGTCGCAAAGGTCAGATTGCCGGCCGTTTGCGGCAAAATCAGCCCCCAGTACGTATTCACCAGGCTTGTTTTGATCAAAAGCTCATATACAGGCACGACCGTCGCGAATGCGGGCACCAACAACGTCGCGTACAAAATGGAGAAAATGAACCGTTTGCCCCGAAACGTAAACCTGGACAAGACGTAGGCGGCCAATCCGCCGAACAGCAGCACGAACAGGACCGTGCCTCCCGACATGATCAGGCTGTTCACGTAGCTTCTGCCGATATTGATCCGGTCGAATGCGGTCGTATAGTTGATGAACACGGGTTCCAGGGCGAGCGAAAAGGATTTGTTCATCACGTCCCGGGATTCCTTGAACGAGTTGTTGACGATCCAGAACAACGGATAAATCGTCGTCATCGCCCAGGCCGAAAGTACGATGTACATCAGCGCCGTGCTGAGTTTGAAACGTTTTTTGCTCTTCATAGCTGGCTGCATAACGATTACACCCCTAATAACAGCTTAATATGTGATTTCTTCGCTTTTTAACAAACGATTGGCTATCAAGGCGATCACGACCCCGAGCACGACCATGTAAATTGCGACCGTCGACCCGTAACCGAAGTTCTGGTCGACCATCGCCTTTTTGTACATGTATGTCCCCAACACGTCGGTGCCGTTTTGCGCCCTGGAAATGACCCACACGAAATCGAATACTTTCAAGGTGCCCGTGATGGCGAGCGTAATGACGACCTTGATGTCGCTCAAAATGAGCGGAATGGTGAGCCGGACCATTTTCTTGAAGCCGGTAATGCCTTCGATTTTGCCGGCGTCGTAATAATCCTCGGGAATTTTGGACATTGCCGTCACGAACAGGACGAAATAAAAGCCGACGTAATGCCATACGGTCGGAACCGCGATCGCCTTGAGCGCATTGGTCTCGCTGAGCCACAGCACTTTCTCGAAGCCTAAACCGGCAAGAACGTTGTTGAGCAGTCCAAAATTGTAGTTATAAAACAACACGAACAACAGCGAGATCGCCGTACCGGAAATGACGACGGGGAAAAAGAACACGGACCGGAAAAACCCCTTCAGCTTCGTAATGTTGTCTACCATGACCGCCAGCAGCAAGGCGATCCCCACCTGGAAAACGAGGACGTAAAGCATGATTTCAAGCGTGTGCAGCGTTGCAGCGCCCAGCAGCTTGTCGGAGATTAAACGTTCGTAGTTGTCCCAACCGATAAACTTTTTATCGAAAAAACCTTTGGTCCGGTAAAAGCTGAAATACAAGCTTTTGAAAAACGGATAATACAAAAATACGGTCAAAAACGCAGCCATCGGGAACAAAAAGATCCAGATATACTTTCGATCGCCCTTCATCTTTATCACCACTTGAGTTTATTTTCTATAGCATCCGAGGTGCCTAAAAGAGGACGCCGCCTCAAAAGAGACGGCGTTGTTAAGCAGGAAATCACTCTCTCTTGTCGCTCATTGAATGAACGATTCGTTGATGTCGTTCTATAGGACGTGTAGAAACTGTCCTTATTTTTTATTGGCATCCTCGATTTCTTTGGCTTCCTTCAATACGTCGGCCGGAGTCTTTTTGCCGGTTACGACGGCAGCAACGCCAGCACGCAGCGTCGAGAACGTCTCAGGTGCAACCACGTTGTCGATCGGTCTGCTTACCGAAGGTGCGCTGGCAGCCAAAGCAAAACCGTCATTGGCTACTTGGGTTGCGCCCTTGGTCTCTACGCCTGCAGCAGCCGGAAGACCGCCGTTGGCAAGGGAAATTTTTTCGATAACGTCTTTAGAAGTCATGTGCTTCAGCAATTCGATCGCTGCGTCTTTCTTGTCCGCATTATCGTATGTTGCTTTGGAAAGATAGAATCCGCTTCCGTAACCGCCGATAATTTCTTTGCCCGTGCCGACTCCGCCTGGCATGGCTGGGAACGGAAGAATGGTCGTATTATCAATAACGGCAGGGTCTTTCCATGCTCCCGACGCCCACGAACCCTCAATGATCATTGCGGCTTTGCCTTCAGCGTAATAGTTGGAAGCCATGCTGAGATCAATGGTGGCCGCATCTTTAGGGAAAGCGCCCAGATCGTACAGTTCTTTCATTGCAGCGTAGCCTTTCTCCCAGTTCGGATCGATGCCGTTGGCCAGACCGCTGTCATGCCCTTTCGCTCCTGCGGCCGAGAGTATAAAATGTTCGATGACATAGTGCGATTGGTCAAACGGAGCCGCAAGCGGGATGATTCCTTTTTTGGAAAGAGTCGAAACGGCTGTTTTCAGCTTATCCCAGTCCGTCGGCAGCTCCAGGTTGTTATCGGCAAAAATCTTTTTATTCACGAATAAGCCTTCATAGTAGCCCGTTAACGGAATGGCGTAAATGTTGCCGTCCTGCATTCTCGTGTTTTCGAGCGCCGTCGGGTTGAAGCCCGCCTTCCATTCCGGGTTCGCATCCAAAATGTCGTTCATCGGAACCACTTTGCCTGCGTCCACAAAGCCTTGAGCGTCGGCGCCGACGAAGTAGAACAGCAGGTCAGGCTCGTTGCCGGAGTTCATGTCCGTGTTGACTTTCGTTCTGAAGCCGTCGTCGTTGGCCGACATGGTATCGTTTTCAACTTTGACGTTCGGATTTTTCGACACGAATTCGTCGATCGCGGCCTGGAAGGCTTCGCGCGCGGCGTCGGTGCCGCCGAATGTCGAGAATACGCGGAGCGATACGTCTTTTTTCGGCGCCTCTTCCTTCGGCTTTTCCGATTCCGTTTTCGGTTGTTCGGTCGCCGTGTTTTTCTCCTCGGTTTTGCCGCATGCGGCCAGGAACATCGTAAACACGACCAGCATGCTCAAAAGAATCAATGAAGACCTTTTCACTTGCAAATCCCCCTCAATATGGTTTTTTCATATGCGCTGTTCGACTTATGCTGTCTGTTCTTATCATACATTAGTTGCAAATTTTGTAAGGGGATACATTCCTCTAAACGACGGGGAAATATTCACAATGGGACTCGGGGAACAAAAAAAGCACCCCTGGAAATGCGCCGGTCGAACCTGAAACGGTTCATGCCGATGCCTCTTTCCGGAGGTGCATCCTCGCTTGATATGAAGTTGGTCCGGATGGCCCGGAGCTTGCCTTTGTCAGTCGTATTACCTGTTGCCTGCCCCGAAGACCGTGCGCGAATCGCCCCGGTAATCGTTGACTTTGCTGCCCCGAAGCGGCTTGCGGCGCCCTGCTCCCACGATCCAGCGGGCCCCCGGCATGCGGGACAACGCATAGCTGATGCCGAGCGAAGCCAGAACCGTCAATGCAAAGGTAAGGAGCGCAAACGGCAGATGGCTGCCCGCAAGGTTCAGGGGACGGGTAAAATAAGCGATGACGTAAATCACCAACGCATGCGCAAGATAACCCCCGAACGAATAGGTGCCGATCCATGAAAGCAGGCGCAAAAAGGCTTGGTTCCGCTCCCGCAGAAGAAGCAGCAGCCCGTACAAAAGCAGCATTTGCGCCATGATGATGATAAAGGTCGAAGGCTTTAGATACGTGGAAATGTTCAGGTTGACGGTTTCGCCGGAGCCCCGCAGCACGTCATAGCCGAGACGGATGTACATTCCCAGAAAAACCATTCCGCACCATGGCAGCAGTTTCATGCACCATGCCCGCCAGTTCCCGATGTTTGCGGCGCATACCGCGCCAAGCACAAAATAAAATCCGTACATGAGAAACGAATAGCTGCGGTGCGTTAACAACGCTGCCCAAGGGCTTCCGATTCGTCCTGCCCAGTAGCCCATCCGGTAGTAGGACAGATACAGGAGGATGATATAACATGCACCGGCGAAGGCCAGGATCGCCAAAACGCTCCCGGTGCGTCTTCCTTCGTCCAAAAGGTTGATTTTGTTTTTGGCCCCTCTATAAATCGCGGCCAGCAGCGGAAAACAAATATAAAATTGAATGATCATCAGAATAAACCATAATTGGTAGCCGGTTTGCGGCTGGACCAGCTCCCGCAGCAGGCTGCCCCAGTCTTGTCCTCCTTTTTGCCAGAACGACGGCGTAAATGCGCGGACGTAAAGCCAGTAAACGATCGTCCAGAACAGGAATGGGACGAAGACGGTCTCAAGCCTTTTGCGGATAAACGCAAAATAATTCAGCTTCCCGTCATAGTTATAAAACATCAGCACGGCCGATAAAAAAACAAAGGTCGGCGTTCCGAATCGGGTCAGATGGTACATCATCGTCAGCATCGTGGAGTCGGCCGGTTCAATATCGGCCCTGTAAATGTACTCCGCGATCGAGTGCTGCATGACGATAGCCAAAAAAGCAAGGCTCCTCAGCTGCGTCCATTCTTCAATGCGCGGTTTGCCCATGGAAACTCCTCCTTCATGTGCGGTTACGCGCAAGTATACCTTTTGAAGATTAAACGAACCTTAAAGCCCGGACCGAAAGCGGTTGGGAAAATGATGCAACTCGAACGCATCCATGCCCTCGGACAACACGAAAACCGCCCTTATGAAAGGGCGGCTGCGGCAGGCTGCACAAAGCTTCCGACGGTATAACCCGGCTTAAAACCGAACGGATCCGATGCGGGCGCGGACGTTAACGTTTCCTCCGGGATTTGCCTGCATCGCTTGAAAAGCCTGCACCGCCGCATCGGCAATTTCGGCATCCTGCACGCTGGTGCCCCCGCTGACGCCGATGCCGCCGACGATCTCATCGCCGACTTTTAACGGAATCCCTCCGGCGAGAATGACGACGCGGCCGCTGTTGGTGGTGTTGATCCCGTAGGAAGGCCCGCCGGGCTGCGCCGCTTGCGACAGGTTCGCCGTCGGCATTTGCATGCTGGCACTTGTCCAAGCTTTATCCTGTGCAATCCCGATTCCGGCCAGGCGGGCATGGTCCATGCGCTGAAAAGCGACCAGATTTCCGCCGTCGTCCACAATCGCGACATTGCTTGCCAGGCCCATTTGCCGGGATTTTTGCTCCGCTGCGGAGAGCAGCCGCTTCGCCGTCTCCAATGATAACTTCATCAAGGCTTCACTCCTCGTCTTTAACTCATTCCAGGATATGCGCATGGATGGGAATCGTGATATTCGTCTACCCGAATACCGGCTGATTTTGGGCTGTCATCCCCTGCATCGATCCCGTCCGTAAGCGCAAAAACGCAGCCTTGATCAAGGCTGCGTTTTTTGGGGATCGGCCGTTAATTTTCCTGGCCGGCAGGCCATTCATGCCCCAAATACCGATGGCTGCCCGCCGAGGGCAACACGTTTTGGAACGTCACGGTATGCGTTCGTCCGATGGAGCCCTTCACATCCGCCACGATGGTTGTTATGCCGCCGTTTTGCGTCACCTGAACCGAGTCGTCTTTCGCGACCGGCGAAAGGCCGGCTTGGCGAAGCTCGACCGTGATCGTGCTTTGCTGCTGGGTCGGGTCCGACAGAGCCAGTGTAATCTCTCCGCCGGTCTGCTTCAGCATAACCGACGACGGATTTTTGGCGGTGACCGTACCGATCGTCCCCGGAACCCAGAAGTTGGCTGCCGTCATGCCGAGCCTTTTTTGCTTGACGGCCTGCAGCTCGGCCGTATTGCTCATGATTTCCACCTGAGGATTGCTGCTGTACGCTGCCGTGGCGGCGGCGTCTTTGCCTGGGAGCAGGACATAGGCATAATTCGCGTTCGCCGGTTTCGTTCCATGTTCGAACGCCAGGCTGAGGTAATTCCGGGTGATCGGCGTTTTGGACTGGCCGCTGTTGATTTGGCTCCATGATCCCGTTCGGGATTCGCGCAAAGCGTAAAGCTGCGAGGTGCCGGGGAAATAATAGCCCATGTCCGAACCCGGCACGTTGCCCGCAAGATGCGCCCATTTGACGCCGCTAAGCGTTTCGGACCAGCCGAGGCCGTCCGGCTGCCTTACCCCGTTGACCGTAAGCGCGTTGTCGCCGGCCGCGTTCAGCTTTCGGTTGTCGACGATCGTTTCGACCGGTTGGGGTCCGGCCGTCGTGCTCGTGATCCCCGCGCCCAGCGCGACGATTTCATCGTCGAACATGAACCACGACTTTTTCCCCGTAAGGCTGCTTCCCGTGACCTGCGACAGGGAAAAATCCATGCCGGCGGCGCTGTAAAGGCCGTCGATCGAGGTCCCGCCGACCCATGTTTTGGTGTTCATGTAGCTTTTCCATTCCCCGGGCGTCATCCCTTCTCCCGATCCGTCCGTCGTCGTGCCGGGGAGGCGGAACGAGTTCACGGTCGGCCAAAAGCCGTCCCGGAATTGCTTCAGGTCCCGGTCATAGACATAGGTCATGCCGATTCCCGTATACCAGCCTTTCAAGTTTTCGTTGTTTCCTTTTTCGAATGCGGAGATGCGGTTGGAAAACAGGCTCAGCCCGAACCCGTACCCCTCCCGCAAATGCGCGACGCGGTCCATGCCGGCAAACACCCGGCTCTTGACCAGTTCGCCGCGCGGCTGAACCGCCGCATCGTTCATCAGCTGCTTCACAAGGATCAAGTCGTAGACGGGCAAACCGGCATAATAGTCGGCATACGTCGTGTCTTTGCTGATCCATTCCTTTGCCATGCTTTTGATGGAGGCGGCGACGTCCGCCGGCGCCCCTTCGGCAAGCCGCAGAAGCGTGACGATCGTGCCGCGGGCGCTGCCCGATCCTTCCCGGGATATCCCCCTGCCGTTCACCATGTCCATGTACAAACCTTTATAAATAACGGGCTCGAACGTATCCGTTACCCAGCGGTATACGTTGTTTACGTTAGGATCCGTCACCGGCCACGGCGATCCGTTCAACAGGTACGTCATGTCGGCGGCGCGGCTGAGCCAGACGGCCCCGTATCCCGCGGTGTAGGCGATATTCGAGTGCTGAACGAGCGATCCGTCCTTGTACACCCCGTCGCCATGGCTCGCGTAAGCAAATTCCGGTCCGATGGCATCCCGGCCGAGCGTGATTTTCGCGCTGTTTTTGCCGATGACTCCGCGAACGGTGACGACAAGCGCTTTGTCCAGCAAATTGGCGCCGGTCATGGTCGTACCTTTGACGCCCAGCACGGTCCCTTTTTTCGGATCGGGATCAAACGCATCGACAGCCTTCATGTAATTGGCGATTTGCTGCGGCGTCAGCTCGTCGTACATCAGCGCGACGGCATCGTTCAAAATTTGCGGAGCGCCGATCTCCCAATCCCACCAGTTCCCGTAGGCGCTTTTCCTCTCGTTGTAACGGTTCGCGTACATCCAGTCCAAAGCGCCGACGATCGCGTCCCTTAATCCGGCGTTATGGTAAAGCCTTGAGCTTGGCGTGGAATAAGCGACCGCCATCGTCCGGATTCTGCCGTAGGCGCTTGAAATTTGCGCCGAGTCCGTCGCGCTTTTCAAGTCGCTCCACAAATAGGTCCGGCCTTCCGTTTGGTTCAAAAGATCCCAATACCCGCTGCCGGCGTCATTCGAAACGCTCTCGTCGATGCTGGCGACGGCCTCCCTTACGTTCGGGTCACCGCCAAGGTTCCCGGAACCGCCCGTTAATTTTTCAGCCCATTTGAGCCGCAATTGGCGGTAAGCTTCAGCGGTTTCGGCCGATTCGACGTTCACCAGGCACTGCGCTTTGACGCTTCCGTCCGGTGTGGCTGCCGTGATCGTTGCCGTACCGGCCGCGATCGCCGAAAGTTTCCCCGCGGAATCCACGGCAACCGCATCCGGGTTGCTTGAACTCCAGACGACCGTTTGATCCGCCGCATCGGCCGGCGTCATCGTCAATCCAAGCGCCAAGGATTCCCCGATCCCCATCGATACGGCCGTTTGATCCAGCGCCAGCCCCGTGATCCCGTCATATTCCTCCAAAACTACGTCGTCGAACCAGACTTTCCCCGTCCCGGTTTCGAGAAACGGTTCGATGACCAGCTTGGTCACGCCTGCGGGAATGGTCATGTAGACCTGCTGCAGCGTCCAATCGTTGGTGCCCAGCAGCTTGGCCGAAGCCGGACCGTCCCCGACTTTGCTTGTATTGTAAAACTGCGTCCTGAAATAGGCCCCGGTTCCGATCACGTTCTCCGTTTTCACCCACATGCTTAATTTGTAGGATTTCCCCGCGGCAATGTTCGTCACTTTTTGGTTGACGGATATCCTGCTCGTTTCGAACGCGTCGAAGGCGATCGACTGCATGCCTTCATGGCGCGTGGTTGAATCCAAGTACACGCGTGCGGTCTGGTTCGGGGCTTTGCCGCTTCCCGTCGGTATCCATAATGCCCAATAGGCGGGAGCCGGGCTTGTTACGCCGCTCCAGCTGGCGTCCGGCGTGGAGGCCGTCTGCTCAAAGCCGCCGTTGGCCATCAAGTTGGCCGTCTCGGCCCGCGCTTTTTGATCCGATGCGCCGAAATTCCCGGGAGAAAATAAAAACAAAAACATGCTGACAGCCAAAAGTACACTGATTTTCCTCACTAACGTTCACCCCGCCGATTCAATTTTTGAAAGACAATGGGAGCATGGAGCAGGAGCGCGAGCATTCATGAGCCGGCGGCCGTCAACAAGAAGGGTTTTGTAACCGTTTTCAAATATGGTATGTATAAACCGGGAATCCGCCGAACAAAGTCGTGAACCCCCGGTGAAACCTCTTTTTCAGTCGGCCGCCGCTTGCATCCAAAGAACATCGTACGTTGCAGCAACGCCTCCAGGCATGCTGAACCGCTCCTCGTAAACATTATACATTTCGGCAAACCGTTTGCGAAGACCCAATCCGTTAGAAACTTGGGCCTTTTACAGGGCATTCAGCTCGATCTCAAATCCCAAATCCTCGATGATCTGGTGATCCGCCGCAACTTCCTGGCCTGCCGTCGTCAGATAATCGCCGACAAAAAGCGAATTGGCGGCATACAACGCCAGCGGCTGCAGGGAACGAAGGTTGACCTCGCGCCCCCCGGCGACGCGGATTTCTTTTGACGGGCAAATGAACCGGAACAACGCCAACACCTTGAGCGCTTTGATCGGCGCCGTGCGTCCCGCGTTTTCCAGCGGAGTTCCGGGTATGGCATTCAGGAAGTTGACCGGAATCGAATCGGCGTCCAGCTCCCGAAGCGCGTACGCCATTTCGACGATTTCCCCGTCGGTTTCCCCCATGCCGATAATGACGCCGGAACAAGGGGACATCCCGTGAGCTTTTACCTTCTCCACCGTCTCCACGCGCTGGTCGTAGGTATGCGTCGTCGTAATCGATGGATAGTTCGTTCGGCTGGTATTCAGATTGTGGTTGTACCGGTGCACGCCCGCCTCCGCAAGGCGCTCAGCCTGGCCTTCCTTCAGCAGGCCCAGGCAGGCGCAAATTTTGAGCGGCATCGTTTCGCGGATTTCCTTGACCGCATCGACCACCTGATCCAGCTCCCGGTCCGTCGGGCCTCTGCCGGAAGCGACGATGCAGTACGTTCCCGCCTTGCGCGACATGGCTTCGCGCGCCCCGGCCAACAGCGTTTCCTTGTCCAGAAGGGTGTATTTTTCGATCGGCGCCGTCGATACGATCGATTGCGAGCAATACCCGCAATTTTCGGGACAAAGGCCGCTTTTGGCGTTAATGATCATATTCAGCTTCACTTTTTTTCCGTAGTAATGCTTTCGCACCTCAAAAGCCGCCTGCAGGATCGGCAGCAGCTCATCGTCGTCGGATCGGAGCACCGCCAGAGCCTCCTCCATCGATATCCGTTCTCCGTTCAGCGCTTTTTGGGCAAGCTCCCGCCACGGGTTGACCGAAATCATGTTCATGGAATGAATCCCCCTCATAATGTTATGGATAAAACCGCTTTGACCGGTTCTCAGCCGGATCGTTTTCCGGGTGATGCCGCGCAGCCGAAGATAAGGCGGCGGCATCAAGACGACCGCCGGCCGTTCACGTCGAAGAGCTTGATCCCTTGCCAATCGTCAACCTATTATATTAACATTGGTTAACAATAGAACAGTGCCATTCTATCAAACCATAATTTTCTTGTAAAGAGCCTATGTGCCGATGTCTCTAGCCCTCCTACCCGTTTCATGGAGCGAAAATGCCGAATTTTTTGAATGGTTATCAACCCTCTTTATGCCTAAAAAAGGCCTTAGCTCCAAGCCTGCAGCCACGCCAAAAGACTGCCGCGCGCTGTCCCCCCGCCGAACGGGCAAAGAATTGTCAACCTTACGTTAAAAAGGCATCCTGATTTTTCGCGGGCAGATGGTATGATAATAAGCAAAGACAAGTTATTATTTGCCGTAGGAAGTGAAAAAACGATGTGGAAGCCCGACCGAAATAACCCAAAACCGCTCTACGAACAAATTGCGGATCATCTCGAGCAGCGGATTTCTTACGGCGAATTTCCTCCGGGGAGCCTGCTCCCGTCCGAAAGGAAACTGGCCGAACAGCTTAGGGTCAACCGGAGCACGGTCATTTTGGCATTCGGCGAGCTTCGCTCCATGGGGATTATCGAAAGCCGGCCGGGGAGCGGGACACGGGTAAGCAAATTCAAATGGGGGGCCGTGCCCAAACATACCCCGAACTGGAAGCGGTATGCCGAAGGCGGGAGTTTTTTGCCGAACTTGCCGTTTTTGCGGCGCATACGCGAAGCGCTTCAGCAAAACCCGGCGCTGATCGATTTTGCCAGCGGAGAGTTGTCCGCGGATTTGGCGCCGATCGAGGAAATGACCGAACTGATGGGAACTAATCCCTATCCTTCATACTTGGGGTACGACCACCCGCAAGGATACATGCCTTTAAGGCAAGCCGTCGCATCGTACCTGGACCGGTACCGCGGAATTCAGGCGACGGAATCGTCGATTTTGATCACTTCGGGATCCCAGCAGTCGCTCTATTTGATCACGCAATGTTTATTGTCTCCCGGGGACGCGGTGGCGATCGAAGATCCGTCGTATCACTATTCGCTGCCGATGTTCCAGTCCGCAGGGCTCCGGCTGGTCCGCCTTCCGGCCGACGAGGAGGGGATCCTGCCGGAGGAGATCCGCTCGCTGCACAAAAAACACCGCATCAAAATGATATTCGTCAACCCGAATTTCCAAAATCCGACGGGGACGCTTTTGTCGGACGAGAGGCGCGGAGCGCTGCTGGAAGTCGCAAGCGAACTCGGCCTGCCGATCGTGGAGGACGATCCCTACAGCTTGACGGATTATGCAGGCATCCCCCGTTCGCCGCTGAAATCCATGGATCAGGTCGGCTCGATTCTGCATATCGGCTCTTTTAGCAAAATGGCCGCTGCCGGCCTGCGCGTCGGCTGGATGGTCGCCCCCCATTCCATCGTGGAACGGCTTGCGGATGCCAGGCAGCAAATGGATTTCGGACTCAGCGTCATACCGCAGCAGGTTGCGGCCCGGTTCCTGGAATCGCCTTATTTCGAACCGCATCTGCATCGTTTGCGCACGCAGCTCCGGCGGAAGCGGGACCTGCTCGTCGAGGCTCTTCAACAAGAACTGCCGGATTCCGTCCGTTTTCATGTTCCGCAAGGCGGCATCCACCTGTGGTGCCGACTCGTTCCAAGAGTGAGCGATGCCAAGCTGCTGGAAGAGGCGATCAAAAAGGGGGTCGTGTTCGTGCCGGGTAGCGTGTACGGCTCCGATTCGGGGTACGTCAGGTTTACGTTCGGACGGGCAAAAGCGGAAGAGATCGGCCCGGGAATCGCAAAATTCGCCGAAGCTCTGCGCGGATTGACCGATTCCTTCCCAACCGTAAAAAAAGCAAAATAAAAACGGCCGTGCGGTTCGAAGCGCGGCCGTTTTTCCATGTGTCCTTTTATGATTTGCCCGTTCCAACCATAATCATGATGACGGCAAGCACGATGATGCAGGCGACATAAATTCCGCTGAGGCGCCCCCACTTTTTCCCCGTGTGCTTGAAGTAATTCGGATCGCTCTCTTTATTGCTCTTCGATTGCCCGATCATCATGGTTGCGACAAAACCGGCCGCCATCACGAGCACGGCCATCACTAATAACCAGAACATCTTTCCCCTCCTACCATGGGTCCTACCTGAACATGTCTCATTATAATCAAACGGCCGGGTCCTGACACCATCCATTGACCCGCCCGTTTGAACCATCCAGTTTACTCCCACAATCCGAGCTCCTCGTAAATTTTCCGCGAAACGACGCCATCCTGCCTCCATTGACGTTCGCGCTGCAATCTTTTGACGGCGGCGGTGGTCCCAGGGCCGAACCTTCCGTCGCATGCGCCATGAAAGTATCCCGCGCTTTTCAGGCGGGACTGGATGAGCTGCACGTCCCCGCCGACGTCGCCTTCGGCGAGGTCTCTCGGATTTTGTTGCGGTTCGCCCAAGACATGGCCGTGGATCGTGACTTTCGTCCCGATCGGAATCATGTCGTACAAACGAATCACGTCGGCGTTGTTCATGCGGACGCAGCCGTGGCTTGCGTGCTGGCCGATGGAATAGGCTTTATTTGTGCCGTGAATGCCGTAAATGCCCCAAGGAACGTTTAATCCAAGCCATCTGGGGCCGAAAGCCGGTCCCCAGTTTGTTCCTTTGTAAACCACTTTGTATTCTCCGATCGGGGTTGGGGTGGAGGGGTTTCCAACCGCGACGGCATATTTCTTGACGATCAGGCCCTTTCTTTTGACGATAAGCCGATGTTTGTCGGGATAAACCTCGATGGCGAATTCCCCTTCGTCGGCGACGATGGGAAGTGAAGGTTCTGCAAACGCCGAATCCGTTTGAGCGCCCCATACCCAGTTAAACAAAAAGCATAAAAGCATCATGCGGACAGAATACCCAAACATGTTTCGCTGCAACGCCAGTCCCCACTTTTCGTTGGTCTTTATAAAAGTTTGCGATCGAACCGTTTTTTTATGCAGCGGTTGTTGCTCCGAAGCACGGCATTGTCATTGCGGCCGCTTCCAGTATGGGGCATATGATCTACGGGCAAGTCCGGCGAACCGGGAGCTGGTGCCAAACACCGTAAAGGAAATGCTGCGTTACCGCTTCAATATTTCCAAAATGGACCGTACCGTCAAACAGGATAACAACGTGCTCGGCGTCGATTTGAAAAAGGGTGATGTCGTTGTTGTATGAATGAGCGACAGTATCTACCGCATATACAACACTGACCCTAAAAGAAAGTACTTATATAGACGGCGCGTTATATTCCAATACTTCCAATTTTACTATTCACAATGGCAAAGCATCAGTAAATGATTTGAAAGGTCATATTGCACCAGGATATAATACAACCGTGAACTACTCTAAGTGGACAGGAACGTATTCAAAACAAACAGGGGTTGCAGACGTATCGTTTGACTTAGGAATTGGACTTGCAGGAAAATTAGCAAGTGCCTCTATTCCAATTTCATTTTCTCAAAAAAATTCCCGAGAAGAAAACGAGCAAAGCATATCTTACTATCCAGAAAACGGGCAATATCCTAAAACAGCGGGTATGGCAATTTTGAAATCAAAGGGCGTATATTTGGATAAAAATAATGATTACTTTACATTAAATGCAACAATTTCAACTATTGATACTGGACTAACGCAGAACTATCAATCACTTGCTAAATTTCTTTGGACCTTTGATATTTACTACTATGGTCAGGTTAGCCCAACGGCATCTTTAAAAGATTTTGGGCCACAGCTTTATTATTTATCAAATTGCAAAGGTTAATTTATTGTTTGGAAAAGCGGTTGAGCGATATTAGTATTTTTACTCAACTGCTTTATTTTAATTAGGAGTGATATTATTGGATTCATCGAAAAGTAAATGGTTCTTTGGATTTTCTATCATTGTTGGAATTATACTAATCATAGCAGGCTTATTACTTTTTATTCCTAGAACAACAAGATCAGACACCCCAGATATGTATTATTATAATATTTATATTTTACGCTACCTCCTTCCTATTGCTGGCATTCTTCTTATCATCATTGGTTCATCGGTATATTCCACTTATAAATCAATGAAAGAGGAAATAAATAAACTTCAAGAAAGCTACAGGTCCTTAGAAAAAAAAATCACTAAGTAATGTAACTTTATTTAATAATCGCAATGATAAAGAATACCTTGAGACATTTCTACTAATTGACCTAAAAAAAGGACCTCCGATCAATCCGGAAGTCCTTTTTGCTTTATGTACTAGCAGCTATAATATCGCCAAATTTAATCCATTCCCATTCGCCGTGGTCTATACTCAGCTTAATCTCTTTACGAAATCACCGTAACAAAGCCCGAACGTTCCCTTGCATTGAACGGGTCAAATAATGTGAGAGTCACCTTGATATGGCCGTTGAATGAATCCTGAAGCACCTGCCCAATCAGCTGCCACTCCTGCTCATCAATGACTAGCTTTGCCATGCGATTGAGTTCTTTTTGCTTAACCAGAATTGTCTCTTTATGTTGTGGCAGCATCATACGTGAACTGTCGAGCAAGGGCTCACAGGGAGCCATTCCCGGCGTGGGAACTGCTTTGACAACGCTTGCGTCGAGTCCTTCTTTTCTCATCTTAAAACCGAAAAGTTGTATTTGGAGAAGCCACAAAATCTAGAGGAAGCAAGGGTCCAAATTACGGAGTACATTTCGTTTTACAACAAGGAACGTTTCCAAAACAAACTCGGCGACCTCTCCCCGATTGAATTTCGGGAAAAAGTCGCCGCTTAATGAAAATTTCTCTTTTTTTATTGTCTACTTGACGGGGCTATGACCATTTTTCTTGGGAAGCTTTCCGCTTTTTTAACTTAAGATATTTTCACCAGGCTGTAGTTTTTCTTTCCTTTGCGGATGATGATAAACCGGCCGCCGATCGCGTGATCCGCCGTCACTTCCAGCGTCAAGTCCGTCACCCGCTCGCCGTTCATCGAAATGGCGCCGTTGTTGATATCCTCGCGCGCCTGACGTTTGGACGGCTCGATGCCCAGATCGACCAGCCAGTCGACGATGTTTTTCGATTCCTTCGCCGCTTCGAACGTCGGCATTTCTTTGAAGCCCTGCTCGATTTCGTCGGCGGTCAGCGATTTGATGTCGCCGCTGAACAAAGCGGCCGTAATGCGCTTGGCCTGCTCCAGCAGCTCCTCGCCGTGAACGAACCGGGTCATCTCTTCGGCCAGCGTTTTTTGGGCTTCGCGTTTATGCGGCTCGGTTTCGACCTTGCACGCGAGCTCCTCGATTTCTTCTTTGGACAGGAACGTAAAGTATTTCAAATATTTCACGACGTCGCGGTCGTCGGTGTTCGCCCAGAACTGGTAGAACTCGAACGGCGTCGTTTTGTTCGGATCCAGCCAAATTGCGCCGCCCGCCGTCTTGCCGAATTTCGTGCCGTCGGCTTTGAGCATCAGCGGAATCGTCAAGCCGAACGCTTTGGCTTCGGGCCCTTCCTTTTTGCGGATGAGGTCCAGCCCGCTCGTGATGTTGCCCCATTGGTCGGAGCCGCCGATTTGCAGCTGCACGTCCTCATGCCGGTACAGATGGAGGAAATCGAGCGACTGCAGGATTTGGTACGAAAATTCGGTAAAGGAAATGCCGCTTTCAAGCCGGCTGGCGACGACATCCTTCGCAAGCATCGCGTTGATGCTGAAGTTTTTGCCGTAATCGCGCAAAAATTCGATGACGTTGATTTGATGCGTCCAGTCGTAGTTGTTGACGAACCGGATTTGATTATCGCCTTCGGTCATGAACAATTTTTTCAGCTGCGCGGTCAGCGCGTCCACGTTGGCCTGCACTTGTTCCAGCGATTGCAGCGAACGCTCCGTTTGACGCCCGCTCGGATCGCCGATCGTGCCGGTGGCCCCGCCGATCAAAATCACCGGGCGATGGCCGGCAAGCTGGAACCGCTTCAGCACCATAAACGGGATCAAGTGGCCGATATGCATGCTGTCGCCGGTCGGGTCCACCCCGCAGTACAACGAGACCGATTTTTGGCTCGTCAATTCCCGGAGGCCTTCGGCATCCGTCTGCTGATTGATGGCATCGCGCCATTCAAGCTCGTCGATAATATTCACTGCAAAAACACTCCCTTAATGTCAAAAATGCCCTTATACCGCATCGTGATGGCGTTGAAAAAGCAAAAATCGCCCCTTGTCTATTCAGACATAGGGACGATCGAATAACCGTGTTACCACCCACATTGCACCAATGGCCGTTCGCGCATGCCGCGCGCCGTTGATGCCGCTCTATCCGCGAAATATCGTTCGCGGCTCCGCCCGGCATTACCCGGGATGCTCCAGAGTGTAATTCGCAGGCGTTTGGTGTGTACCGGGTTCCACCACCCCCGGCTTTCTGGAACAGGGACCAAGCTTGCTACTGGGCTCTTTCAACGCATATCGCATATAAGATTACAGTCAGTATAGTGAAATCGCATGTTGATGTCAACCATGCCCTTATCTTGGCCGGACGGCGCCCTATTTATAATACCTGCTCCGAAACCGGCTCGGGGATTCCCCCGTCCAGCGCTTAAACTGCCGGCTGAAATGCGCGATATTGTGATAGCCGAGCCGGGCTGAAATGGCCTCGATGGACAACTCCGGGTCCATCAAAAGCAGCTTGGACTTCTTCAGCATCAAGGCCGACATGTACTGCCGCGGCGAAAGGCCGTACGCCTGCGTAAAAATCCGGTTTATCGCCGACGTGCTGTAGCCGACCTTGGCAGCGATCGACGCGATGCCCGCCATAGGAACGGGCCCGCCGTCGTCAAGCGTCCGCTCGACCTCCCGTTCGAGCAAAGCCGCGATCTGCGAGGCCGTCAGGGCGTTTCGGGTATGGGCTGCACCGCTCTCCTGCTCCGAAAGGGTTCCGCTAATGCCCGCAAACAGCTCGAACAAAGCGGACAGGATCCTCATCCGCGAGTCCACGCGCGCCGCCGTTTCATCCGAGGTTAACGCCAGCAGACGGTCCAGGGCGGGGCGAATCGCGGCCGCGAGCGGACTGCCCGCTTCGTGAAAGCAGGTGCGGTTTTGGCATAACAGCTCGCGAAAGGCCCGTTCGTCCACGTCGAAGTGAAGGCAATAATACGTCATCTCCCCTCCGCCGATGACCCGGCTTTCATGCCGGTCCCCGGGGTTGAGCAGCATAAGGTCGCCCGGCTGCTGCGTGTATTGCCTTCCGTTTACGCACATTTCCTGGGTCCCCGAGAGAACAAGGTTTACTTCGAACAGCGGATGCCGGTGGAGCGGGTAACTCCATTCGCCGGTGACCGTCCGCCAGTGGGCGGCAAACACGCGGAAGGTCGAATCAATATCCGGAAGCATATATTCCTTGCGCATCAGATGGGGTGCGAATTCCATCGCGATCAGCTCCTTGGGATTAAAGGTTGATAGTTGTTTCGAAATGATTGGGCGAAATGGGTAAATATCGGCCAGCAATGGATATGTGAACGTCCCGAAATCATTGATAAGATGTAGATATTATAGCATAAATTAAAGCCCGTTCCCGAAGTACAAGAATGGGTAATGACTTCGAAAGAGGAGTGTTACGATGGCCATCATCCAAAATCCGATCCTTACCGGTTTTAATCCCGATCCTTGCATTTGCCGGGCAGGCGAAGACTATTACATTGCCGTATCCACCTTCGAATGGTTCCCGGGCGTCGGAATTTACCATTCGAAAGACTTGAAGCATTGGCGCCTGGTTTCCAGGCCGCTCAACCGGCTCAGCCAGCTTAACATGACGGGCAATCCGGATTCGGGCGGCGTTTGGGCCCCCCAATTGTCTTATGCAGACGAACGTTTTTGGCTCATTTACACCGACGTCAAGGTGACGGAGGGGCAGTGGAAGGATTGCCATAACTACCTCGTCACGTGCGACACGATCGACGGCGAATGGTCCGATCCGGTCCATTTGAACAGCTCGGGGTTCGACCCGTCGCTGTTCCATGACGAAGACGGAAAAAAATACCTCGTCAACATGATGTGGGACCAGCGCGTCGGCCATCATCCTTTCTACGGCATCGTGCTGCAGGAATACGACGCCGAGCGGCAAACGCTCGTCGGCAAACCGGAAGTCATTTTCAAGGGCACCGACATCAAACTGACGGAAGCGCCCCATCTTTATAAAATCAACGGGTACTACTACCTTCTGACGGCCGAAGGCGGCACCCGTTACGACCATCAGGCGACGATCGCCCGATCCAAACATCTCCGCGGGCCGTACGAAGTGCATCCGGACAATCCGCTCATCTCCTCTTGGTCCACGCCGCGGAATCCGCTGCAAAAAGCCGGACATGCCTCGATCGTGCAGACTCATACCGATGAATGGTTCCTGATCCACCTGACGGGCAGACCGCTGCCGCGGGAAGGCCAACCGCTCCTGGATCCGCGCGGGTATTGCCCGCTTGGCAGGGAGACGGCGATCCAGCGTTTGGAATGGCGGAACGACTGGCCTTACGTCGTTGGCGGCAACTCCCCCGCCCTGGAGATCGAAGGACCGGACATGCCGGAAATGCCTTGGGAGCCGGATGTGCCCGAAAAAGACGACTTTGACGGCGCCGTGCTGAACCTGCATTTTCAAAATCTGCGCATTCCGTTAGGACCGGAGACGTTATCGCTTACCGACCGGCCCGGACATCTTCGCCTGTACGGCCGGGAATCGCTGACGTCCAAGTTCACGCAGGCCTACGTGGCGCGGCGCTGGCAGCACTTCCGGTTTACGGCGGAAACCAAGGTGGCCTTTAGGCCGGAGACCTTCCAGCAATCCGCGGGGCTCGTCAATTACTACAATACGCAAAACTGGACGTCCTGCCAGATCACGTGGAACGAGGAAAAAGGCCGCATTTTGGAGCTCGTCACCTGCGACAACTTCGTCTTCGACCAGCCTCTGAAAGGCCGGGAAGTTGCGATTCCGGACGAGGCTGAATACGTGTACTTACGCGTCGACGTCGATAATGACGTTTATCGTTACTCCTATTCGTTCGACGGCAAGGATTGGACGACGCTTCCGGTGACGCTCGATTCCTCCAAGCTGTCGGACGACTATATCCAAGGCGGCGGATTTTTTACGGGAGCGTTCGTCGGCATGCAGTGCCAGGATACGTCCGGACGCCGCCATCACGCGGACTTTGATTATTTCAGCTATATCGCGCGGTAAGAAGCGCCCACGAGTTCATCGAAGACGGTCTGCCTTACGGCAGATCGTTTTTTTTGCTTGGCAGAGCCTCAATCATCCTTGATCGCCGGTCCTCCGTAAAATATAAAAAACAATCCCTTCCAAGTCGTATTGGAAGGGATTTTTTTATCGCTGCTCGTCCTTTGGCAGCATAAAAGCTTGCCCGAAGACCGGGATCCCGGTCTTCGCGGCAAGCTCCGCGTTTTTTTAACCTTTCACCGAGCCGGCGGCGATTCCTTCAACGATCCGGTCGCTCAGGAACAGGAACATGACGAGGATCGGCAAAATGCTGATCATCAGCGTCGCCCCGATCGATCCCCAATCGGTCGTGTACTGGCCGATAAAGTTCTGCACTCCGACCGTCAGCGTCTTGTACGAATCCGAGCTGATGAACGTGTTGACGAAAATGAATTCGTTCCAGTTATAAATCATGTTGATGATGCCCGTCGTGGCAATGACCGAGCTGGTCATCGGCAGCACGATCCGGAAAAACAAGCGGTTGACGGAGCAGCCGTCCATCACTCCCGCCTCCTCCACTTCCCGCGGCAGCGCGTAATAAAAACCGAGCATGATCATGATCGTAATCGGCATGTTAAACGCCACGTAGGACAAAATCAGCGACAGCGGATTGTCGTTCAGCCCGGCTTTGTTGAACATGCTGAACAGCGGAATCAGCGTGGAATGAACGGGAATCATCATCGCCACCATAAACAGGCCGAGCACAAGAGAGCTTCCCTTCCATTTCATCCGCGTCATGGCGAACGTCGCGAGGCTTCCCAGCATAATCGTCAGGGCCGACGCGGCGATCGTGATCCATACGCTGTTCAGAAAATAAACGCTGATATTGCCCGCGCTCCATACCTTTTCGTAGTTTTCCCAGCGGAAATGGGTCGGAAGCGAAAGCGGCGGCAGGTTGAACACTTCCTGATTGTTTTTCAAAGAGAAAAAGAACAGCCAGACGAGCGGCAGCAGCTGCAGGGCGGCAACGGCCGTCAATACGATGTACAAGACGCCGTAACCGATTTTTTTGCCCGTCTTGGACTTCGGCGACATCTGCCGGGCAGGCGGCAACAAAGCTTCGGACGTCATAAAGCGGCCCTCCTTAGGAATATTGAATCGTATCTTTCGTGGCGGTCAGCTTGCGGATGATCCAGGTCACGACGAGACAGATGACCAGCAGGAAAAAGCCGATCGCGCTGCCGTAACCGAAATCATAAGCACGGAACGCCGTATGATACATGTAGGACGCCATCACTTCGCTCGAGCCGTTGGGTCCGCCGTCGGTCATGACGTAGATCAAATCGAAATATTTCAAGGAACCGACCGCAGCCAGCACGATCGTCACCTTGATCACTTCCATGGCCAGGGGCAGCTTGATTTTCCAGGCGATCTGCCAGGAGTTCGCCCCGTCAATTTTTGCCGCCTCCTCCAGCGAGGAAGGGATGTTTTTGAGGGCGGCGTAATAGATCAAAATATAGAAACCCGCATACTGCCACAAAATCGGAACGAACAGGGCAAACAGCACCAGCTTCGGCTCCGACAGCCATGCAGGGGGATTGGCAAAACCAAGCGACTCCAGCACGCTGTTGACGATGCCGTTCGACGGATGGTAAATCCGCAGCCACAGCTGCGCAATGGCCACCGAGGACAGCAGCATCGGGATCAAATATATTTTCCGGAACAGGTTGGCGCCTTTGATCCGGGCGGCCAGCACCATCGCGATCGCCAGGTAAACAAGCAAGCTCGCGCACGAAAAAACGGCAAGCAGCAGGGAATGCCAGGCGCTGTTCCAGAAGGTGCGGTCCCCAAGCAGCTCCGCGTAATTGTCCAGCCCGACGAACTTCATGCGGCCGATGCCGTTCCACTCGTTCAGCCCGTAATAAGCGGTCAAAACGATCGGAATATAGACTATGGCCAATATCAGCAGCAGCGCGGGCAGCACGTACAGCGCAATCATTTTTTTGTTGGACATGACCTTGTCCATCGCTTCCGTCTCCTTTCTGGATGAGGATGCCGGGAAAAACTGATCCGGCCTGACGGCCGGATTCAGTGCGTGTTTGCTTCTCCCGTATCCTTCTTCTCGTTAGTTGCCCTTCGCAATCGCCTTGTCATGTTCTTCCGAAAATTGCTCTGGGGAGACGGCTTTGCCGAACAGCGCCTGAATGTTGTTCAGATGCGTCTCGGCAGCGTTGGCCGGCATTTGTACGTCCGCAAACAGGGTAATGCTGCTCGCTTTATTCATTTCGTTGAACAGATCGATGTACAATTGAGGCAAATCAAGGGAAGACGTATCCACTTTGGTCGCCGGAATGACGCCCGCGCCGGTGACCGATTGCTCGCCCCATTTGGTCACGAAATACTCCACAAAAGCTTTGGCTTCTTCTTTCACTTCGGAATTTTGGGATACGAACAGGCCTACGCCCGGGCCGCCCACCCAGCTGTCGATATTGCCTTTGCCGCCTTCCACCGTCGGGAATTTGAAAAAGCCGACGTTGTCGCGGAATTCTTTCGGAATCTCTTCATTGGTCGTGTAGTTCGGCAGTTCCCACGTGCCCATCAGGTACATGGCCGCTTTGCCGTTCAAAAACTCGGATTTGCCTTCCTCATTGGACAATCCGTTAAAGCCCTTGATAAACGCATTGCTGTCTACGAGCGACTGCACTTCCTTGGCCGCCTGCACGAGACCGGGGTCCTTGAACGAACCGGAGCCGGCGATCGCGTCCGCAAGCGCTTTTTGCCCGGCAATGCGGTCGGCGAGGTACATGTACCAAAGCGATCCGGTCCAGCGGTCCTTGTTGCCGAGCGCGATCGGCGCGACGCCGTTGTCGGAAAGCGTTTTCGATACCGCCTTAAATTGTTCGTAGGTTTGCGGAACTTCGAGGTTGTATTTCTTGAAAATCGCTTTGTTGTAATAGATCGGCGCAATGTTGAATTCAAGCGGAAGCGCATACGTTTTGCCGTCGATCGCGTAAGCTTCGGTCGTGCCGGCCACGAACTTGTCCTTCAGCTCGCCGCTCAGCAGGTCGTCGACCGGCGCAAACAGGTTGCCTTCGACGTAAGGCTTCAGGAATCCGGCCGCCCAGGTCACGCCGACGTCCGGCAGCTCGTTGGAAGCGGACAACACTTTCAGCTTGTTTTTGTACTGCTCGTTGTCGAGCACTTCCTGCTTGATCGTGACGTTCGGGTGCTCTTTTTGATAGTCGTTTATGATCTGGTTGACGATTTTGTTCTGCCCGGCGGATACGCCTTCAGGCCATAAATGCATAAACTTGATCGTTACTTTTTCGCCGGCCTTGTCGCCGCCTGCGGAGGAGGATGCATTCGAACCATCGTCCTTTTGGCCGCAGCCAGCCGCAAACAACGCGACGCACAGCGTCAATAGCATAACGCCCCATTTTTTACCGAACATCTTTCACAGCCCCTTTTTTCGTTATCTGTAGACGGGTTGCAACCGCTTACCTAAAGTGTATCAGTGCGCCGCCCGGGCCGTAAGGTCAGAGAGATTGGGACTCATACCACTTTTATTGGATCTTCGCATCCTCGTCCAGCCACTGCTGCCTGTACTGCCCCGGACTTACCCCTTCCAGGGAACGGAACACCTTCACGAAATATTTGGGCGTCTGGTAACCGGCCTGCTCCGCGATTTCGGCGATGGACAGCCTTGTGCCGGTCAGCAGTTCCTTCGCCCGCTGTACTCTACGCCTGGTGACGTAGTCGCTGAACGTAAGTCCCGTCTGCTCCTTGAAATGAACGCTGAAATAGCTCGCATTCATATGCAGATGTTCGGCGGTTTCGCGCAGCGAGACCGATTCCCCCAGATGCTCGTCGATGTACTGGAGCGCCTTTTGGACCTGGGGGCTGTAGACCTTTTCTTCCTGAACCGTTTCGAGCAGCTTGGGGTCCACCAGCTTCCGCATCCGTTCGATCCGGTCGTTCCACTGCTCCCGCTGCAGCGCCGTTTCCACCGCCTGGACGAGCTTGGTTTTGTCCAGCGGCTTCAGCAAATAATCGACGACCCCGAATTTCAACGCGGTGCGCGCGTATTCGAAATCGGAATGGCCCGAAATGATAATGACGACCGGAGGATGAGGCATGCCGGCGATCCGCTCCACGAGTTCAAGCCCGTTGATTTCCGGCATGCGGATATCGGTCACGAGCAGGCTCGCGTCATGGTTCTCCAGCCATGTCAGCGCTTCCCCGCCGCTTGAGGCGATTTCGATCCGGTAACGTCCCGAGGACCACATCTCCAACGTTTTGCGGATGCCTTCCCTCGTTCGCGGTTCGTCGTCCACGACAAGAATATTTTTCATTGGGATCTCCCCTTTCCGTCATCAGGTATTTCCAAAGAAACCGTCGTGCCTTTCCCTTCCTCGCTGCGAATCGAAAGCCCTTCCGCTTTGTCCATGTAATACAGCCGAAGCCGCCGCTCTACGTTGACGATGCCGACGCCCTTCCCTTTGGAGGAGCTCATGTAACCTTCCCGCATCGCTTCGTGGATCGAGGATATTTTGTCGGCGGACATTCCCGGGCCGTCGTCCGTCACCGTAATGCGCGTATACCCCTCGCGTTCGGAAGGCCGTACCTCCAGCACGACCATGCCCGGACCGGTGCGCTGCTCGACGCCGTGCAAAATGGCGTTTTCGACGAGCGGCTGAATGAGCAGCTTCGGCAGCGGAACCATGCGGCAAGCTTCATCGGCGTCGATCCGCCAGGCCAGCCGGTCCAGCATACGCATTTTCATGATCGTCAAATACCTGGCCGCATGATCCAGCTCGTCCCCGATCGTTACCCACTCTTCGTCGTCGGACCGGTTAATGACGTACCGGAACAGGCCGGACATGGCCACGACGATTTGCGCCAGCTCTTCCTCCCCTTGATCCTCCAACGCCCAATAGAACGCTTCCAACGTGTTGAACAGAAAATGGGGGTTGATTTGCGCCTGCAGCGCTTTCAATTCCGTCCGGCTCTGGATGATCTCCTTCTGGTATACGACCTCGATCAGCTCGTTGAGCGAATCCACCATCTGGTTGTACGTGTTGTTCAGCTCCTGGAGTTCCATCGTGGAGGACTCGATCGTATTGCGCTTCAAATTGCCGAACCTGGAGCCGCGCATCGCTTTGATCAGGTTCAAGATCGGCCGGGTGATCATCGTGGACAGCATGAAGCTCAAGACCAGGAAAAGCAGCGCCCCGGCGAGGCCGGACACGATAATGACCGTGCGCAGCACCGAAATGCCCTCGGTCGTATAATTCACCGGCGTCAAAATGACAAGGTCCCAGCCGGTTTTTTTGGACTGGCGTTCGACGGCGATGTACGCTTCGCCGCCCAGTTCGATCGTCTCCCCGTCGCGGTGAAGCACCTGCCGGGAAAGGATCGCCGGCCCGAAGCTGGAAAATATTTTTCTGCCCGCTTCATCGAACAACCCCATCGTCTCCTGCGTTTCGGTCGCGGAATGGATGTCGGAGAGCGCAAAATAACTTTTGTCGATCCGGACGAGCACGTAACCGCCATGGGCAAAAGATTCGTCCATCAGCCTGACCTGCCGGATCGCGACGACCGTGTCCGGATCGAGCGGATCCAGGCCGAGCCAGACCAGCTTGCCCCCGTTTTGGTCCACCCTTTGGATCCAGGCGGCGGACACGCGGTCGGTAAGCTCGAGGTCGTACAGGGGCACCAGGCTCCGGTAATCGGTCGTATACAGCTCCAGCGAACGGATTCCGGTCGTGTAAGCTTCGTATTTTCGCACCTCCTGCTGCAGCGACTGGCGCATGGCGAAGCTGACCCGCTCCCCCCGCACCTCCCGGCCCAGCAGCGATTGAATCGTCGCGTCCGTCGCCACCTGGGTCGACAGCATGTCGATCTGCTGCAGCAGCGCGTCCAGCTGTCCGGCAGCCTGCACCGCCGTCTGCTGAATATGCTTCTGGGCGTTGTTGCGGAGCAGCACCGACACCCGGTCGAACATAAAAAAGCCGACAAGCGCCAAAATGATACACATGACCAGCATGAATCCAAGAAAGATTTGGTTGCGCAGCGTGTTCCTTTTTCCCAAATGTATCAACAACTCACTTCTCCCCCTTGAAGCTCCCCATGTCTGCCTGCATTGTACACCAAAAACGCGCCGGCTGACGAGAGCGTCGCGCCTTCCGCATGGCACGGCATCCGGAACCAACGGAAAAAGCGCCCTTCTTCAGAGCGCTTTAGCCAACCGTTTTTTCCATTCTATCGGGCTTTTTCCTCTTTCCGCCGGGCTTCAGACCCGTTTTTTCGTTCGAGCCCCCGGTATTTATTTTCCCGCAAGCCGGGCCACGCGGTCATAGGCCGGTTTCGGCCGGTGCCGCTCGTCGAACAGGAACGGCCAGTTTTTACGGCCGCGCACCGGAAAATCGTCCAGCCACGTATAATCGTCCGCGGCTCCCCAGAACGTGACGGCGCTGACCGTCCCGCGGTATTCCTTCAGCAGCCGGAACACCGCTTCGTACACCTCGGCCTGCCGTTCCAGCATGCCGGGCTCGGGCTCCGCCAGATCCGTCCGCCGGTCGTCAAACCGGAAAACCGACACGTCCAGCTCCGTCAGCTGAAGCTCCAGCCCCAGGGAGGCGTATTTTTCGATTGCCGCGCGGATATCGTCCAGCGACGGATCGAAAATGTTCCAGTGCGCCTGCAGGCCGATGCCGTGGATCGGAACGCCCTGTTCGAGCAGCGACTTGACCAAGGCGTAGATTTTGTCGCGTTTATGCGGATGGGATTCATTATAGTCGTTGTAGAACAACCGGGCGTTTGGATCGGCTTCATGCGCGAATTCAAACGCTTTGGCGATAAAGCCGGGACCTGCGATATCCAGCCATTTCGACGGCCGGAGCAGTTCGCCGCCCTCGTCGGCGACCGCTTCATTGACGACGTCCCAGGCATAAATATCGCCTTTGTACCGTCCGACAACGGTTTCGATATGGGAGCGAAGCCGCTCCAGCAGAACCCCCTTGCCGGCGGGGCGTCCGTCCCCGTCCTGAAACAGCCAGTCTCCGGTTTGGTTATGCCACACCAGCGTATGTCCCCGCACAGCCATGCCGTGCCGGCGCGCAAAATCGATGATTGTGTCGGACTCGTCAAACGCGTAGACGTCCTCCGCCGGATGAATATTTTCGAACTTCATCTCGTTTTCCGCGGTCACGCTGTTAAAATGCCGCTTCAAAAGTTCCTCTTGCGTTTTAATTGTCCCGGAGCTGACCGCTGCCCCGATCTTGAAATCGTCCGCAAACACGTCTTTTAACGCTGGCTCGGCCGTCTTTGGTTGATTCATGAACCTCTCCCCCTTCTGCTTGCCGTAAAACGATGGATTCGGATCTTCGGGAAGCACCGTCCTCCCGGGTTAAGTTAAACCTTTCGCATACCGCTTATTCTTTTACGCTTCCCACGTTCAGTCCGACCACAAAATATTTTTGCATAAACGGATAGACGAGCAAGATCGGCACGGAAGCCACGATCGTAACCGCTGCCCGGATCGACAACGGGGTCACCATCGAAACGGCCGCATCCTGCGTCATGCCGGCCCCGTTGGCCACGGCCGGGTTGCTGTTGGCATTCATGCTGGAAGACAGCAGCTTCATCAGCTCGTATTGCAGCGTGCTGAGCTCCTGCCGCGACGAGGTGAACAGGAAGGCGTCAAACCAGGAGTTCCACGCCCCTACGGCGACAAACAGCGCGATGGTGGCGAGCACGGGTTTGCATAGCGGAAAAATGATCCGCCAAAAAATTTTGAACTCCCCCGCTCCGTCGATTTTTGCCGACTCCACCAGGCTTTCGGGGATCGTGCCGATATACGTGCGGATCACGATCATATTAAACGCGCTGATCATCGACGGAAGGACGTAGACCCAAAACGTATTGATCAGATGCAAATCTTTCATCAGGAAGTATCCCGGAATCAAGCCGGCGTTAAAATACATCGTCAGCACGAATATAAGCGTGATCGGCTTGCGGAATACGTATTCCCGCCGGCTGAGCGTGTAGGCGAGCATCGTCGTCAAAAAGATGTTCAGCACGGTGGAAAGCACCGTCCTCGCCACGGAAATCAGGAAAGCGTTGTAGATCGTTCCCGACGCAAAAACGGCCTTGTAGTTTTGCAGCGTAAACTGCCGCGGCCACAAGTAAAGTCCGCCCCGAATCGTATCGTTGCCGGCATTAAACGAAACGACGATCGTGTTCAGGAAGGGATACAGCGTGACCACGACCAGCAAGATCATGAACACGGTGTTGAACGTATGAAAAAGAGTCGGCTCGATCCGGCTTTTCCCGCTCCGTTTATACGTCGCAGCAGCCGGCACCGGCCCCGGGGTGATGGTTTGGTTTCCCATGTCTATAACAGCCTCTCTTCCCCTAGTCGTTTGGCAATCCAGTTGGCGATCAGCAGCATCGTGACGCTGACGACGGTTTTGAATATGCCGCCGGCCGTCGCTAACGAATAGTTGCCTTGCGCTATCCCGTACTTCAGCACAAAGATGTCGATCGTTTCCGCCCAATCCACGACAAGCCCGTTGCCGAGCAGATACTGCACCTCAAATCCCGCTTCCAAGATATGGCCGATCGACATGATCAACAAAATGACGATGGTCGGCTTGATGCCCGGAAGCGTGACGTGGAACATTTTCTTGTAACGGCTGGCCCCGTCGATTTCGGCGGCTTCGTACAGCGCCGGATCGATGGAAGACATGGCGGCCAAATAAATGATCGTGTTCCAGCCGACTTCCTTCCAGACGTGGGAAGCGCCGACGACGCCCCAAAAATAATGGCCTTCGCTGAGCCACAGGATCGGCTCCTTAATCAAATGCAGCTTCATCAAAACGTCGTTGACGATGCCGTCCGAAGCCAAGGTTGTCGCCACGATGCCGGTGACGATGACCCAGGACAGGAAATGCGGCAAATAGGAAATGGTCTGTACCGTCCGTTTCCAGAACACTTTTTTGATTTCGTTCAGCAAAAGCGCCAAAACAATCGCCGTCACAAACCCCAATACCAGATTGATGACGCTCATGGCGAGCGTATTGCGAAGTACGCGCAAAAAATTGTCGTCCAGAAACAAAAACTTGAAATGCTTGAATCCTACCCATTTTTGATCCGCAAAATCGAGGGCCGGCTTGTAATTCTGGAAAGCCATCGTCCAACCCCAGATCGGCACGTAAGAAAACAAGATGATATACGCCAGCAAAGGGACCGACATCCAGATCAACTGCCGCTGGTTTTTGATCAAGGACCAGGTTATCGGCTGCCTTTTCCCTTTTTTCGGTTTGCGGACGACGGTTTTTTTCGTTAAGGTCTCTTCCATCATTTTTTCTCCCCACCGAGCCTTGGATTTAAGAAAGCGGAAGGCCGCATTGGCGCCTCCCGCCTCCAGCTAGCTTATGATGCCTTACTTCACCGACCAGTTCTCGATCCGCCATTGAAGAACTTCGTTGATCCGATCCTCGTAAGCTTTAATGTTCAGCTTGTGGATCTCGTTCGTATATTCCGTCCATACGCCGTCAAAATCGGCCGGGTTTGCCAAGATCGCTTTCGGCAAAAATTTGGTCGACAAGTCGTTTTGCTTCGTATTGACGATTTTGGCTTCGGAACCTTCCACCAGATCGACGCTCCATGCCGGATAATAGATCGGATTCTCCGGCGCCGGACTGAAGAAATCGACATAGCTGTTGAAGCCGTAGGCCTTCAGGAACTTTTTGTCGTATTCTTCGAGGCCTGCCTGGTACTCTTCCGGCTGCGCCGCGCCATCCGTTGCGTTGCCGTCGCTGAAGAAACCTTGCATTTTCGGGCTGAAGCTGTACAGCGTGTCCGCTTTGTTCGCCAGCTTCCAAGTGGCGTCCGTAAATTTGTCGCGCTGCTCCTGCGTTTTCATGAAACGGCCTTTTTCGTTCACGATGTAGTCCTCGCCTTCGATCCCCCAGGAGAGGATCTTCTGCCAGTCTTCCTGGATCAGGCGGTCCCACATCTTGATTATTTTCACCGGATCCTTGGCGTTCACGCTGATGCCGAAGCCGTTGTTCAGGTTCAGCGCCGGGCGGTCCAAATAATAATCCCTGGTGCTTTCGTCATACACGAGCGGAAGCCCTACGTACGTTCTTTCATGTTTTTTCTGCGTGATCAGGGCGTTTTCGGCGTTTTGGAAATTCCAATGTTGGTCGAACATGCCCAGTACCGTTCCGCTGGAAATTTTGGCGAGGTACTGATCGTAGTTCTGCGTGAACGTTTCTTTATCGATCAGCCCTTTGGCGTTAATTTCGTTCAGCTTTTGATAGTAACGTTTCGCATAGTCCTTGTCGGCGAAAATTTCCGCCTTGCCGTCGTTGACGACCACGCTGCCGTCGTTCGGATGGCCGATCAAATGCTGCGGCGCGTTGAACAAGCCCCAGTTTTTCCAGTCATAGTTCAAAATTTCGAAGCCGATCGTCGGCTTGCCGTCGATGTTCGGATGTTTTTCCTTATACTTGGCGATCAGGTCGAAATATTCGTCCAGCGTTTTGACCTTCGGATATCCGGCTTCCTCCAGCACCGCCTTCTGAATCCAGAACGCCGGCCCGGAATACCATGTCGAGCTCACTTCGCCGTTGTAGGCCCCGTAGTTGGGCAAAATGTAAATGTGCCCGTCGTTCGGATCCTTCATCATGTTCCAGTACTTCTCGTAATGTTTTTTCAAATTCGGAGCATGTTCTTCGATGAGGTCTTCCAGCGGAATGTATGCGCCTGCCGCCGTCAATTTCGTATTGCCCGTCATGATGTCCGGATAGTCGGAGCCGGCGATCATGACGCCGAGCTTCTGATTGAGGTCGCCGGCCAGAAATTCGAATTTGAAGGTTACGCCCAGCTCGTCCTTAATCTTTTTGTAAATTTTGTTGTCCGGCGTCGGCTGCTGGCCGGCTTCGCCGATGAACGCCGTAATTTCAAACGGTTCGGGTTTCCCCTCGCCGCTGCCTCCCGATGCCTCGCTTCCGGTCTTGGCGTCCCCGGTTGTCGCCGTCTTGTCGCTTCCTCCGCATCCCGCCAGAATGAAGCTGAACGACAGCAGCATAATCATGCCGAGCCGGATCACTGATTTTGACTTGCCCCCCATGTATAGCACCTCCGCTAAAATTTGTTACTTCAGGGATTGGAAGCCCTTACAAGCAACTTACTCTTATTGTAAAATCGCTTTCAAAACCGAACTATATCGCAATTAAAGCATTACCCCCAAAAAGTTTAGGTTTTGGTTTTGAATTCGTTGGGGCTCATGCCCATTCTTTTTTCGAAGTGCTTCAAAAATTGCCCGTAGTTGGCATAACCGACGCTTTCGGCGATTTCGCTGTTTTTCAGCTTGCCCTGCTTCAGGAGCGCAGCGGCTTCTTCGATCCGCAAATCGTGGATCAGCTCGTTGAAGCCGATCCCGTTCTTCCGAATCAAAAGCTGCCCCAAATACACCGGATGCAGAAAAAATACTTCGGACAGCTTGCGGATCGTCAAAGGCTCGCGAAAATGGGCGCGGATGTATTCATTGATCTCCTGGATAATGCCCTGCGACTTCTGCGCCTGTTCGCGGGCGAGAAGTTCGATCGTGCCGCGGCCGCAAGCAAGCAGGCTGTCCATCAAATCGTCGAGGTGAATGACGGCGTCCGACATTCCGAACGGCAGCGGACGGCAGGCTTCCAGGAGCCTTTCGGACTGCTCCGTCCCAAGCTCCTTCCAATAGTCCATCATTTGATACATCAGATGAATGACGAACTTTTTGACGATTTCGGGTTCGACGCACTCGTTGCGGAAACTTTGCCCCGCCGACGCCACCGCTTCGGCGAAACCGGGCGCATCCAGAACGTTCAGGGCCCCCGTCATCCGGTCGATGAGGCGCACCTGGTCGTAATGGTATCGGAAGGTTTGGTCCCTCACCGAATCGTACGTGCGGATCCGGCCGTAAGCGGTATCGTAGAAATTGAAAAGAACGGCCTCCTTGGCCGTCTTGCAGCACCGCCCCAGCTCCATCAGCGTGTCGGCCTCCATGCCTGTCGCCATAAACACCCGGGATGAAGCGCAGGCTTCCGACAGGCTTTCGAGAATCCGGAACGCTTCATCCTCCGCCCCCCGGAACGGCGCATAACCGTACACGATTCCGAAGCTGTGCGTATCGATATCGATCAGGTACATCGCTTCCCGCTCCCGCAGCAGGGCCGCAGCGGTTTCGCGCATCCGGGCATAAGCCGGCGGGTCGCATTGCACCAAGCAAAAATTCCACGCGGCCTTCGCGGCGGACAGACGTTGGAGCGCATCGAGATCGCTCGGGGACAGCGGCTCGTCCATCGCCGCTTTTTTGAGCAGGCATACCGTTTTTTCATGTGCGGCAATGAGGTTGATGCTCCGTTTTTCATGTTCCCTGCAAAGCTCGCGGTATACGGCCTCCAGTTCCTTTTCGGCATCCTCCTCTTCGATCGGCTTCAGCAAAAAATGGTTGATCCCGTACCGCATCGCCCGGCGGGCATATTCGAATTCGCTGTACCCGCTGACGATCACGAACATCACGCTGCGGTCCCCGTCCTTTTGCCATTCGCCGATCATCTCCAGTCCGTCCATGAGCGGCATATGGATGTCGGTCACGACCAAATCGGGCTTCAGCTCTTTGATTTTGTTCAAACCGTCGGCCCCGTTGCCGGAGGTTCCGCAAATCTCAAAGCCAAGCCGCTCCCAATCGATCCACAGCATCATGCCCTCCAAAGCTCCGGGTTCGTCATCGATCAACAGCACTTTGTAACGCATGTTCATCCCCCCCGGCAAGTTCGTCTCGTTGATTTAACAGTTTCATGGGAATATCGAATAAAACCTCCGTTCCTTCGTCCAACCGGCTTTGAATATCGAAGCGAACCAAATCGTTGTAATACAGCTCCAGCCGCCGGTAAACGTTGCGGATGCCGATGCTGTTGCCTGAAACGTTTTCGATTTGGATGGCTTTCATGATGTCATTCCGCTTTTCCGCGGACATCCCTTTGCCGTTGTCGGACACGGATACGTGCAGCCGGTCGCCTTCTATCGCGGCCCCGACCGTGATCAGCCCCTGCCCGTCCACGGCCTGAATGCCGTGTTTGCAGGCGTTTTCCACCAGCGGCTGGATGCTCATTTTGGGTATTTTGTAGTTCAAAACCCGTTCGTCGACATCAAAGCGGTATTCGAATTTATCCCTAAATCTAAACTTTTCGATTTTGAGGTACATTTCCGTGAACCGGATTTCTTCCTCCAGCGTCACCAGATCCTCCTTCCAGCTGAGCAGCCTGCGCAGCAGCTTGGACAAGCTTTTGATGATGTCCGTCACCTCGGAATATTCGTGTTTGGTGCATACGACAAGAATGGCGTTCAGCGTGTTGAACAGGAAATGGGGATTCATCTGGCTTTGGAGAACATTCAGCTCGGCCCTCACCTGTTCCATCTCCAGGCTTTTCTTTTGAATTTCAAGCTTGTACACGTTGTTGATCAACGAATTGATGCGCGACGTCATCATGTTGAAATTGCGGATCAGTTCCCCGATCTCGTCCTGGCCTTCGTCCATGCGGATCAGCTCGAACTTTTCGTTCGTCACTTTGTGCATATGCCTGGACAACCTTTTGACGCGGTAATTGTAAGAGCGGAGCATGATGTAGATGAAGACGGACGTAAACAGCGTAATGACGGCCGCCAGAAGCCCGACGGACCACTGCATGTCGCGCATCGCCTGGCTCACCCGCGTTCCCCGCGTAATGCCGATCAGCTTCCAGCCCTTGACGTATTTGGCCGTGCCGATCGAAACGACATGGATGTCCTTGTTTTTTTCGCTGTCCGACAGGTCGAAGACGGGGTAAGCGCCGCTGACCGCATTTTGGTAGCCGCTGTCCGCCGACATGATGATTTCGTCGTTTTCGTTGACCAGATACAGGTTCAAATAATCCCGTTCGCGGATGATCACGTCATAAATTTTCCGCAGGTCGATATCGATGCGCAACAGCTTTTCGAACCGGTCGTAATAGTCGTAATAGTCCATCCGCTCGATCACGCTCAGATAAGGGGCGATCACGGAGGAGTTGCTCGCCTCGGCTTCCCGGTAGGCCGCAACCAGGACCGAATCCTTCGAACGCTCCCACAGCTTGTACCATTCGCTGTTTTTGACCTGCTGATCGATGATCTGGTAATTTCCGCCCTTCACGATCGTCGGATTATCCGTGTATATGCCGATCCGCAGGATTTGGTTGTTGACCGGAATGTAGCTGCTGACCCGGTTGCGAAGCTGCTCGTCGAACGTTTCGTAAAAATCGAGCGGATTCGCGTATGTCCGGTCCAGCATCTCGTAAAGCGCTTTGTCCGTGTTCAAGGCATGGCTGACGGCCACGCCCCCGTCTACGAAATCGTGGATGTCCTTCCGGGCCCGCTCGAGCGACACTTCGAGGTTCTGCTCCTCCCGCTGCTTGATCAGCTCGGACATCCGGTCCATAAAAACGAGATGAATGACGGCGATCGGCAGCAAAACGCCGAGCAAATAGATCAAAATAAACTTGAGGTTGATCGGAATATCGTTCACGATTTTTCGGAACCTGATTTTTTTCCCTAACATGCCTGCACCATCCCGCTATTGATCCGCCTGGCGGTTTTCCCATTGTCCCTTGTAAACCGAAGGCAGCATTCCCGTGTAGCTTTTAAACTTGCTGATAAAATAATCCGTGTTCGGATACCCGACTTTTAACGCCACGTCGGAAATTTTGGCCTGCGTCCGTTTCAGCAGTTTTTTGGCCTCTTCGATCCTTTTTTCGTTCACGTATTCGTTAAAGGATTTGCCCGTCGTTTTTTTGAACAATTGCCCCAAATACGTCGCGTTCATGTGGAACTGCCGGGATAAATCCTGCAGCTGCAGCTTGGCGTGAAATTCCCGGTCCACGTATTGGATGACATGGAAAATCGTATTGTTTTCGTTTTGTTTGGCAAGCAGCAAGAGAAGGGCGCCGGCTTCCGCGCAAAGGCATCCTACATACGCTTTTAGGGCCGGGTAATCCTTGATGTCGCCAAGGCTGCCATGCCGCTCGCGGATCCGGGCCATCAGCGGGCCGGGGGTTCCGTTCATCTCCGAAATTCGCCTGCAAAGCGTCAGCTCCAGATCCGCGATGCGGGTTTTGGCCCATTCGATGTCCGAAAGTCCCGATGCAAACGACGCTACCAGATCGTGAACCTGGCCCTCCACCGCTTCCGAAAAGCCCGCGCAGACGGATTCGGCCAGCCGCTTGATTTTTTCATCGTGATCCGCGCGCTGTTCCGGCGTTTTTCTGCAGCAGCCGTAAAAAAACAGCCCTTCCTTGCCCTGGCAGCGTTTGGATTTGCTGACCTCCAGCGCCTGCAAATACAGGGAGCGGATGGAGCGTACGCCGGGCAGCGGATCGCTGAACGAGATAATGACCGGCCGGATCAAGCTCCCGGTCAAATCCCGATATAACGCAAGCCCGATCTCCTCAAGACGATCCGCAGAATATTCTTCCGTCGGCACGATAACGCCGACCCTCCCCGCATTGTCCTGAAAAGACCGGTCAACCCCGCCGGGAAAAAGAAGCTGCAGCCGCTCCCGCAAATCCGCCGATCCGATGTCCGTCTCCACCAGCAAACACCGCAGTTCCGCATCGGTTTTCACATGCAACGCCCGCGCGGCCTGCTGCTCCAGACCTTCATCCGCTTCGCCCTGGATCAGCCTGTTCACAAGATTGTTCAGAAACAATGAATGCATGCGGTTTTCCGTACGCTGCGCGGCGGACTCGGCTTGGATCGATGCCCCGACCCGCTGCAAAATCGCTTCGAACTCCTCCTCGTCGATCGGCTTCAGCACATATTCGGCCACCTTCTGTTTCATGGCGGAAAGGGCATAACCAAAATCGTCGTAACCGCTCAAGATGATGAATTTCGGAGGCCGCTCCATGGTCCTCTTGGATTGCTCCACAAGCTCCAGCCCGTTTAACGCCGGCATATGAATATCCGTCACGACGAGTTCGGGGCGGAGCCGATGGATCAGGTTCAGCGCTTCGGCCCCGCTCAGCGCCTCTCCGCATACCTGAAATCCGAACTTCCCCCAATGGACCATCGTGCGCAGCCCTTCCAGAACCCACGGCTCGTCGTCGACCAACAGCACGTTCATCATTTGCATTCCCTCCCCCGTGTTTTGCGGATTTACGAGCAGCCTCCATATCCGGATGCGGCCTCGCCAAATCCTTCATGACGTTAAAGCGCTTAGTCCTTATGCTACCAAACTTGCTTGGGTCCTGAAAATACCAATCGAAGCAGCGCAGGCAGCCCCGATCTTCCGGAGCTGCCGCAGGTGCCGATTTCGAATAAAAAACGCTTCCATTTCCAATTATAAAAAACCTTTCATCGAAACGCCGATCAAAACTAAAGGTGTTACCTTAAATATTTTAGGTTTTCATGCAAAAAAAAGCTGTCCTGCATGCCTTTGTGACCCGGCGGCTGCAGGACAGCATCATTCAAAATTGTTTGGCGTACAACTGGGCATACACGCCGCCCCGGGCGATCAGTTCGTCATGGGTCCCCTCTTCCGCGAGGCCATCCTCCGTCAGAACCAAAATCCGCTGGGCTCCCCGGATGGTGGAAAGACGGTGGGCGATCACGATCGTCGTCCGGCCTTCGGCCAGCGATTCCAGCGACCGTTTGACGATGTCTTCGCTTTCGTTGTCGAGCGCGCTCGTCGCTTCGTCCATGATGACGATCGGCGGATTCTTCAAAAACACGCGGGCGATGCTCAGCCGCTGTTTTTGTCCGCCCGACAGCTTGACGCCGCGCTGCCCGATCTCCGAGCGGTATCCCTGCGGCAGGCCCATGATAAACTCATGCGCATTGGCCTTGACGGCTGCCGCGATGATCTCCTCGTCCGTGGCCGCCGGATTTCCGTACCGGAGGTTCTCCATGACCGTACCGGCAAACAAATAGACGTCCTGCTGCACGATGCCGATGTTTTTCCTGAGCGATTCCAGTTCGAGATCGCGGACGTCGGTTCCATCCAGCCGCACTTCGCCTGCGGTGGCGTCGTAAAAACGCGGGATCAGCGAGCATAACGTCGTTTTTCCCGCCCCGGAAGGACCGACCAGCGCAACGTACTCCCCCGGGCGGATCCGCAGCGACAAATCGTTGAGCACATGCGTCTTGCGGTCTTCGTAATGGAACGACACCCGCCTGAATTCGATGTCCCCGTTCACGCGTGCAAGCACGGCCGCATCCGGCTTGCTGGCGATGCTTGGCTTCAACTTCATGATTTCCATGAAACGCTGAAAGCCGGTGACTCCTTCCTGAAGCTGCGTGCTCATATGCGTCATCCGTTGAATGGGTTCGATCATGTAACCGATATAGAGCAAAAACGTGATCAAATCCGCCAAATCCAGCTTATGGCGAACGATTTGGGCGCTCCCGAAAATGACGACCGTTATCGTGATCAGCTGAAGCAGCATCTCGAAGCTGTTGTAAAAAAGCGCTTCGGCCCGGTACGTTTGTTTCCGGCTCTCGAGAAACCGGGAGTTCTCGCGCTCGAATTTTTCGATTTCCATCCGCTCGCCCGCAAACGACTGGACGACGCGGATGCCCGATAAACTATCTTCCGCTTGGGCGTTGACGTCCGCGATCCGCTCCTTGTTTCCGGCCAACGCCTTGTTCAGCTTTTTGTTGAAATAAAGGGCGAAAAAAACGAGGATCGGGAAAAAGCACAACACCGCCAGCGTTAACGGCGCGTCAATAAAAAACAAAATGGCAAGCGCTCCGAAAAAGCGGGAGAGCGAGCGGACGTAATCCTCGGGCCCGTGATGATAAAGCTCGGAAAGCAACAGCAGGTCGTTCGTGAGGCGCGACATCAGCCTTCCCGTTTTTTCTTTGTCGTAAAAATCGAAAGAAAGCTTCTGCATGTGGGCAAACAACTCGCTGCGCATGTCGCTTTCCATGCGCGCCCCTACCTCGTGCCCCTTGTAATCCACGAAGTAGCTTCCAAGGTTCTGAACCGCCGCCAAAACAAGCATCAGCCCGCCGATCCAGTAGACCTTTCCCAGAGCTTGGGACAAATCCTCCTCCAGCACATGTTTCGTGATATAACGCACGAGCAGCGGAAACGCCAGCGTGACGGCGGAGACGAACAAGGCGCAGGCCAGCACGGACAGGAACAGCCTCCGATAAGGCTTGTAATAAGAAAAAAACTTTTTGATCGGAAAACGCATAGGGTACCCCTTTATACGGTTTTTTGGACGCGCATGCAAGGGGGTTGCCGTTTACAAGTTAAGCGACAGTTCCACCCTCATATGCTTGGAGCGTTGCAACCGTCGTTTTTTTCATGCCGATCTCCTCCCTACGTTGTGGTTGGTTTCATTATATTCGAAATCAAGGCTCAGGCATCCGGTAGCAGATGGTTAAATTCGTTTTTTACCGCCCAGCGATGCGCGCTTGGCGAAAATGCAAAAGGCGCTGCGGACATCTTCAAAAGATGCCGGCGGCGCCTTCGGTCTTAACGGCCGGTTGATCTGCTACACATGCCTTAATTTATCCGGATTGCCGATGCTGTAGATCGTTTCGATCCGATTTTCGCGATACGCGAACGAAAAAACGTATTGCCCCACGTCCGTCACCCGGACCCGGATCCCCGGCATGCCATTGACGAAAAGAAAGGAAAACTCGGATTTCCCTTCGTACATCGCAAGCAGATTTTGGATAAACAAGATAACCCGCTCCATTCCAACGACCGGAATGCGCGCCGCCCTTGCTTTGCCGCCGCCGTCGGAATAAAAAACGACGTTTTCGCTGAGAAGCTCCAGCAGTTTGCCGGTATTCCCCTGCATCAGGGAGCTTATGAACGATTTGATCCGCTCCTCCGCCACGTGCACCGCAGGAACCGAATCGGGATCGAAATGGATGCCGGCTTTGGCCCGGCGGTAAATCTGGCGGCAGTTCGCGCCGCTTTTTCCGACCATATCCGCGATTTCCTCATACGAATAATGGAAAATTTCCCGCAGCAGGAAGACGGCCCGTTCAACCGCGTTCAACTGCTGCAAAAGCAAAAGATACGCCATGGAAATCGTCTCCTTTTGCATGTAGACGGCAGAGGGCTCTTCTTCGGCGGCCGCACGGCCGACCAACGGTTCCGGTAGCCAAGGCCCCACGTAAAGCTCCCGCTTTCTGGCCGACGAACGCAGCAGGTCCAGGCAGCGATTGGTTGCGATTTTGTACAAAAAGGCCCTCTCATTGCGGATGGCGCCGGGATCCGGCAGCTGGTCGTACGCTAGAAACGCTTCCTGCACGATGTCCTCCGCATCCATGACGCTGCCCAGCATCCGGTAAGCCAACGAAAACAGCTCGTTTTTATACAATCGATACAGCGCTTCGGTACTCATCTTCAGGCATTCCCTCCGTTCCCGTCCGGGCCAAAATATGCCGCACGGCCCGTTTGGCGCTTGCCGTCGCGGCATCGACCAACTGTTCGCCATGCGACGCCCAATCTCCTGCCACATACAACCCCGCGATTTCGGGCACGGCCGGACCCGGGTTCTCCTTGCGCTTGATATGCATAAAATCATGGCACACCGTCATTTTCGGAAGATATTGTTTGGCTGCCAACTCGTTCCGCCAGCCCGGCTGCACCAAGTCGAGCGTCTGTTCAAGCTCAATCAAATCCCGCTTGGCATCCGTGTCCGTTCCTTGGTATTTCATCAGCGAAATCACTTGGGCTCCGTCATCGCTTAAGCAGGCCGCGCGCGATTGATTGCTTAAAAAGACGGTTTGATCGATGCCGTACACGAATTGCTGCTTCGGTTTGGGCAGGCGCCGCAAAGCCACGTCCAGACAGGCGGCCGTAACCGGAATCGCTTGTTCCTTCCACGTACGGAGCGCGGTTCGTTCGGCCTGCGGGACCAGGCGATACGCCTCTTCGGGCGGAGCCGCGATGATGATGCTGCCGGCGACGATTTTCGTCCCGTTGTCGCACAGGACATGCTGGACGGCGCCTTGATCATGTCCGATCGCAACCGCTTTGCTGCCCGTCAGGCAGGCAACGCCCAAGCGGGAGGCCAATTGTCTTAATTCCTCCACGGTTTCTCCCCAGCCCCGATCCAGATAAAGCACGCCTTTCAAAGCGTTTTTGAGCTGCCTGAGCGCCGGACCCGCGGCTTGCAGATCGGGTGCGGCCACATAACTTGCCGTGCGCAGCAGGGAATAAAAAATGTGCCGGACCATCGGGTCTTTGATCTGGCCTTCGATCCATTCGCGGAGGCTGATCCCGTCATAAAGGCGGGCGTCCAGCTTGCCGAATTTCGCGAGCCAGGCGGCGAGCTCCATTTTCCCTTTCCAGGAAACCAGCGGGGTGGCCAACAACGAGGCGGCGTTCGTCGGCAGCGTCTTCAGCGTCCCTTTCCAAATTCCGTAGGCGTCAACCGACGGCTGATTCCCTTGCAGGCTTAGTCCCAGCTCCCGAAACGTCTCCCAAGCGTCTCCATGGTACAGCGCATGCCCGCCCAAATTGAAGTACGCTCCGTTTTTCTTGTTGGTGATCGCCCGACCGCCCAACCGCTCCTGCTTTTCGATGAGCACCGTTTGTTTGCCTGCTTTTGCCGCATAGACGGCCGCCGTCAAACCCGCGATCCCACCGCCTACAATCGCCACGTCCGCTTTTTTCATTCCAAATCCTCTCCTTCCGTTTGGTTACCCGTATGACGGGGAAGGGGAGCGAAACGTGACAAAAATAAATATTTTTTTTCGCCGGCAGGATTTGAAATCGCTGCGGATCGCCGCAGCCTTCCGGGAATCGGGGCTCCGACCGGCCGGCCGCATGCCGCAAAAAACGGGATTCAAGGTTGAATCCCGTTTTCCCCGCTCCATGTATCATGCAGGCCTTCACTCCGCGTCCGCCGTCCCCCACAATCCCCCGCCCGGCAAAGGGCAGCTGCGGGCCTTCAGCTTGGCCGCCACGGGAATGATGCAGCCGCAGACCGAGCAGCTGATGCCGTCCTGAAGTTTCGGGCAGGAGCGGCAGATGGCGAGCCTCTGTTGATAAACCTCCTCCGGCACGCAATGCTCGGACGAAAACATCGGATGGGACAACACGCGTTGGATATACTCGTCATTCACCTGATATTCGGGGCCGCATCCTTTGCATGCGCCGCGATTGGCGGTTTGCATCGCCCGTTTGCCCCTACGCCAGCTCGATGACCGTCACGGATTTCGACGGCAGCTCCAGCTCAAGGCGAGAACCTTCGAGCTTAAAGGCATGGAACGGCTGAGGCGCGATCCGCTCCGGCTGATCGAACGTGTTATGCGCATCGAGAACGTCCGAGGTGAGCGTCGAGCCCGAAATCGCGGGCGTAGACGTCTGCAAGCCGCGCAGGTCTATGCTGACGGACGACGACGACGCATGGTTCAGGTTGCACAAGCTGATATGGATGCGCCCGTTGGCATCCCGGGAGGCCGACGCCGACACCTCCGGAATTTCCCGGCCGAAGGCGCTGTATGTACCGGACGACAGATTCAAGTCCAGCAGTTCCGCATCCTGATGCACCTTGTACATATCGAAGACATGGTAGGTAGGCGTCAGCACCATTTTTTCGCCTTCCGTCAAAATGACGGCTTGCAGCACGTTGACGGTCTGGGCGATGTTGGCCATGCGGACCCGGTCGCTATGCCTGTTGAAAATGTTCAGCGTCAGCCCGGCGACTAGCGCATCCCGCAGCGAATTTTGCTGGTACAAAAACCCGGGATTCGTGCCGGGCTCCACATCGAACCAGGTGCCCCATTCGTCCACGATCAACCCGACGCGTTTTTCGGGATCGTATTTGTCCATGATGGCGCTGTGTCTCGTGACCAGCTCTTCCATGTGCAGCGCCTTTTCCATCGTGACGAACCATTCCTGCTCGTTAAAGCCGGTAGCCGCCCCCTTATGCGCCCAATCCCCGGGAACCGTGTAATAATGCAGCGTGATCGAGTCCATGAAGCGGGCCGCCTCGCGCATCAAGACGTCCATCCAATTGTAGTCGCCGGCATTCGGGCCGCAGGCGATCCGGTGAATCCGGTTGTCCCCGTAGTTCCGGACGTACGTCTGGTAACGGCGGTACAAATCCGCATAATATTCCGGACGCATATTGCCGCCGCAGCCCCAATTTTCGTTGCCGACGCCGAAATAAGCGACCGACCAAGGCTCTTGGCGCCCGTTTTCGGCCCGCAGCGCCGACATCGGGGATTCCCCGCCGAAGGTCAGGTATTCCACCCATTCCGCCATTTCCTGGACGGTACCGCTTCCAACGTTTCCGTTGATGTAAGGCTCGCAGCCCAACTGGGCGCATAATTCCATAAACTCATGGGTGCCGAAATGGTTGTTTTCCACGACGCCGCCCCAATGGGTATTGATCATCCGCTTGCGGTTTTCCCGCTTCCCGATGCCGTCCTTCCAATGGTATTCGTCCGCAAAACATCCGCCCGGCCAGCGAAGCACGGGGATTCGGATCCGTTTCAACGCTTCGACCACGTCGTTTCGAATGCCGTTCGTGTTCGGAATCGGCGAATCTTCGCCTACCCAGATTCCTTCATAGATGCATCTGCCCAGATGCTCGGAAAAATGACCGTAAATATTTTTGTTGATCTGTCCTTTGGCAATGTCCGCGTTCAGTACGCCGTTTTGGGCCATCTAGTTCTCCTCCCGTTTTTTCAATAAATTGGATGTATTCAAAGTATAGGAGCTTGATTTCCCCCGGACAATGAATTAAACTGCCCATTAACTGACCTATCGTGCTTGATCGTGAGGAGGAAAGGACATGATTCGCGTCATCAATTGCGGTTACAATTACATCCATCGGGATGGGGTTAGGATCGACCGTCCTGCCGGGGCGGGCAACTATGCTTTCGTATTTTTCCGGAGCCATGCGGAAGTCACCGTCGGGGGCAGGCGCCTGTCCGCGGCCAGAAACTCTTATGTGCTGTTCCGGCCGTCCACCCCTCACGCGTACCGCCACGTCGAAAAGCCGTTCGTCAACGATTGGTTCCATTGTGAGGGTGCAGAAATGGAAGCGCTTTTAGAAGGACTGGGATTTACCTGCGACGAACCGGTGAAAGCGGCATTTCCGGCTTCCCTGACCAGGAGCATCATGGAGCTTCAGCACGTGAACCGGCTTGGCGGCCCGCTCCGGGACGGCATCGTGGACCTGGATCTCCGCAGCCTGCTCCTGAAGCTGAGCAATTGGCAGCAGCTGCCGCCCTTGCCCGAAAAAACCGAAAGGCATTACCGTCAGCTCCTGGAAATCCGCAACGAACTGTACAGCTCCCCGCAAACGGCGTATTCGGTCGGCCAGCTGGCCGCCAGAGTCAACCTCAGTAAATCCTATTTCCAGCATGTCTACAAAGAGCTGTTCGGATGCTCGGTTTCCGCCGACATGATCAACGGACGGCTGGAACATGCCAAATATTTGCTCGATAACAGCTCCCTTTCGATCGCGGCCATTGCCAAAATGTGCGGCTACGAAAACGACACCCATTTTATGCGGCAGTTCAAAAAGTTCGTCGGTGAGACGCCCAGCGGCTACAAAAAACGCTCATGACGCTTCCTTATTCGTAAAAAAGCAGGCGGTTGGCATACGCGTTGCGGTAATCGGTCGGCGTCAGCCCCGTGATTTTCTTGAAGCTTTTCATAAACTGCTGGCTGTCCGGATATCCGAGCTGGGCCGCAATTTCGCTAATGTTTCGGTTCGTGTCGGTCAACAGCGATTTGGCCGCCTCCATTTTTTCCTGCAGCATATATTGCTTCAGCGAAATCCCGGCGATGCCGGAGAACAGCGTGGACAAGTATTTCGCATTGTATCCGAAGTCCTCTGCAAGCCGGGCGACTTTCAGGTTTCCGTGCCGATGCCATTTGATGTAATCGACGATGTCATTGTAAAGCTGCCGCTGCTTTAGCCGATGCCCGGCCTGGTTCCGGACGTAAAACAGCTGGTTGAACAACTCGCAGAGGATCGTCGTAGCCATGTAGCTGCCAAGCGTTTGTTCCCTGTAAGTCCGCATCGAGTCCTGCAGCTGCTTCATCAGCACGATCAGCTTGTCGGGACTGCGCAGCGCGCCCGTAGCCGGCACGACGATCATGCCCTGCTCGTATCCGTACTCCTCAAGATCCTTCAATCGCTCATGGCCGCCCGCCGCCGTAAAGTGAAGCCAATAAAAGCTGCAGTCCGACTTTTGGTACCCGTATTGGCGCGTCCCCGGAGGCATCAGCAGGAAATCCCCTTCCTTCAGCTCGTAACGCTCCCCATCGGCGGCGATGTACAAGCTTCCCCGGGTTTGGACAAACAGCTCGAAATCCATCAACGTCCGGTCCATATGCATCCATTCCGATGACGGCGCGACGAATTTGCCCGCCATGTTCAGCGTCAGCGGCATATCCACCTTAAATCGATAATAGTCCATATCCATCCCGAACCTTTCAAACTTTTTAACACTTCATTAAAAACAGGATAGCAGATTCACCCCTTATAAACTATGGATTGCCGCGAAAAAATCTCCCCGCCCGTCTAACATCGCATCCAAGAACGAACCTTTTGACACCAATTCGAACCTTCCGCCATTTACGGCGAATTCGCGCTTGGACTAAGCTTGTCGTAGTCTAATATGAAAGGATGGCTGCGCAAAACATGGCGACTACGAATACGCTGCCCCGAAACGAGGCGTTGCTGGATTTTTCCCTCGACCAAGTGGTCTTGACAAACGAAGATTACGTAAACGCGTTCGAAAAAGAAATCGATTATTTGAAAAGATTCGAAGCGGACCGCCTGCTTGCAGGCTTCCGCGAAACCGCCGGGCTTGCGCCGAAAGCGGCCAAATATCCCGGTTGGGAGGACACGGAGATCCGCGGCCATACGATGGGCCACTATTTGACCGCATGCGCCCAAGCCTATGCTTGCAACAAAGACCGGGAGCTGCGCGACCGGCTTGAATATATCGTGTCGGAGATGGCGGAATGCCAGCGTCAGGACGGGTATGTCTCGGCTTTTCCCGACGTGTTGTTCGACAACGTGGAGAACAGGAAACCCGCCTGGGTTCCCTGGTATACGATGCACAAAATCATCGCCGGACTGATTGCTGTATATGAAGCCACCCGCCTGCAAAAGGCTTATGACGTTGTGAACAAACTGGGCGGCTGGGTTGCGGACCGGACTTCAAAATGGACGCCGGAAATGCAAGCCACCGTACTCCAGGTCGAATACGGCGGCATGAACGACTGCCTGTATGACCTATACCGCTTGACCGGAAACCCGAGGCATCTGGAGGCGGCCCACAGTTTTGACGAAATCGGGCTGTTCGAGGCCATCCGCGAGGGCAAAGACGTTCTGCAGGGCAAACATGCCAATACGACGATCCCGAAATTCATCGGGGCGCTGAAACGGTATCTGACGCTGGGCGAAAGCGAAGCCGCTTATCTCGAAGCCGCTGCCAAATTTTGGGACGTCGTGGTGCATCACCACAGCTACGTGACGGGCGGCAACAGCGAATCCGAGCATTTCGGGCAGCCGGACGTGCTGAACGGCAAACGCTCCGACATTACGTGCGAAACATGCAACAGCTACAATATGCTCAAATTGACCCGCGAACTGTTCAAACTGACCGGGGACGTCAAATATGCCGATTTTTACGAGAGAAACCATCTTAACTCCATTCTTTCGTCCCAACACCCCGAGACGGGCATGACGATGTATTTCCAGCCGATGGCGACCGGCTATTTCAAGGTGTACGGCTCCCCGTTCGAGCATTTTTGGTGCTGCACGGGGACCGGCATGGAAAATTTCACGAAATTGAACGACAGCATCTATTTTCACCGCGGCAATCACCTATTCGTCAATCAATATGTCAGCTCTGAGCTGGATTGGGCGGAGCAGGGAATCCGGATCATCCAAACGTCCGGGCTGCCGAAGACCGACCGGGTCGAGCTGCGGGTAAACACCGGAGGCAAGCACACCCATGCGGCCATTGCTTTCCGCGTGCCTTATTGGGCCGCCGGCGGCTTGGACATTTCCGTTAACGGGGAGACGGCGGCGGCCGAGGTCAAAGGACGTTATGCGATCATTGCCCGGGAGTGGAACGACCACGATACGATCCGGGTGCGGATTCCGATGCAGGTCGTTTATGCCGGCCTGCCCGACGCGCCGCATGTTGTCGCCTTTCAATATGGCCCCGTCGTGCTCAGCGCCGCTCTCGGCACCGAAGACATGACCGAGTCCCGGACCGGCGTCATCGTCAGCATCCCGACCAAACGGATGCCGGTCAAGGATTATTTGATTCCGCAGGGCATGAGCGCCAAAGAGTGGCTTGAACGGCTGGACGAACATTTGATCCGCCAAGGGGATGAGCTCGCTTTTGCGCTCCATAACACGGACGAAGACGGACGCTTGCTTTTCACCCCCCACTACAAGCAGCACCGGGAGCGGTACGGGATCTACTGGAGCATCCTCGAAGCGGATTCGGAGGAACTGCGGGACCATCTGGAGCGCAGCCGGCGGGAGCAGCTGATCAAAGAGGCCACCGTCGACGGCGTGCAGGTTGGAAACGACCAGTATGAGCTCCAGCACGGCATCCGGGGTGAACGGACGCATGCCGGAACCTGGGAAGGGTTAAACGGAAGAAGGGCCGAGGCCGGCGGCTGGTTCAGCTATGACATGGGCGTGCTGCGGGGCCAACCAAACGCGCTGCATGTGACGTTCTGCAAGCTTCACCGCGGCGGAAGCATGGAAATCTGGGCGGATGGTCGGCTGCTGTTTACCGAGCCGTTTGAGGGGCGGCCGCAGCGGGCTTTTTATGAAAAAACCTTCGATCTGCCGGCCGAGCTGACGTCGGACCGGGACACCGTGAACGTCAAGTTTGTCCCTCAAGGCGCGATGAACGGCATTTACGGCATGCTCCGGACGATTAAGGCTTGATTTTCACGGGGCTGCAAGTTTAATTCCATCGAAGCGGGGATTGGCAAACAAATAAAAGCGGCTTGCTCCTAAGGAGTGAGCCGCTTTTTCGCGTTTGCTATTATCGATATATGGCCCTTAATCAGGAAATCGACGTTATTTGTATCTGCCCGAAAGCCGGTTCCTTTGTTATCATTTATATAGTTGGTGATATTTTCCTCTCGGAGTGCTTCCTTTTACACCATTCGCAGATAGATTATAAAGCCTCCTTCGTTGGATTCTATATCGGCCTCGAGGGAAGCAGCAAACGTCGAAAACAATTAGTGTTCGGGAGGTCGGAAAATGAACGTCATTCTGTGGATACTCGGTTTGATCGCCGCGGTCGCAATCATTTTCGTGGCGGCGGTGGGAACTTACGCGGTGCTGAAGGGAAAAGCCAACGAATTGAACACCAGGCGGGACGTGAACGGCAACCTGATCCTGCTCGATACGCCCAGCATGCGCACCGGTGCCGCCTCCGCGTACGACCAGACGATCGAGATGGAGAAGCGGGGACACGTGAACTCCGACGGCGTGAGCTGGAACGACCGCTGGCTGGGTACGATCCGATCGATCCGAAAAAATACCGAGAACCCCGAGTGGTACGTCCAATATATCATTGAGCAGCGGCGCAAGGCCGGGCTTCCCGAACTTGAGGGGGTCGATGAAGCCTGGCCGTAAGGCAGGTTTGCGGCTATCGGCGCTTCGCTCCCCGTAAAATTTTTAGTGATTAATCAATAACTAATGAAAAGTCCAAATTCTTTTTACTTAAGCTTCATCAAAGCGCGGATCGTCTCGGTAATTCCCTGCTCGAAACCGGTAGCCGGAATGGGGCCGATCCGCCTTCTGTATTTCTCGCCGCTCAGCGTCAAAGGCTCCTCCGTCAAATACAGCATTTCAACGATTTCCTTCATCACCGGTTGAAACAGCCCCAGAAGGGATAAACCTGCCCGGCCAAGCGGAATGACGGGCTTCGCGACACCGCTTGCTTTTTGCGCAAAACGAACGATTTCCCGGCCCGATATGATCCCTGTGCCCGGGATGTTCCAATTTTCCCCGTAAGCGTCGTCCCGGCCCGCAAGTTCCACGATCATCTTGGCCGCGTCAGGCAAATACACATACTCCCGCGGAACCTTCATGTTGCCGATAAAAAAGGCGGTTTTTCCCGCCGCGATCGCCGCCAGCGTCGAACCCAAATACGAAGCGTCATTGGCCGTTGGCCCGTAATAATCCGGCAGCCGGACAATCATTCTCTGCACGCCGCCCCATCGTTCGTCAAACATCATTTGCTCGAATGCCAGCCGTGTTTTTCCTTTTCGGGTATGCGGGCGCTTCGGATGTTCTTCGGTGACTTTCTCGGCTTGCCTCCTTCCGTAAGGATAGATGCCGTCGACCGCGACGACTTTTAAGTTTTGCTCCCTTGCCGCCTCCATGACCGCCTCCCCGAGCGGAATCAGTTTATGAACCATTTCATGGTAGGGCACGTTCGCGCAATGGTACAGAACATCCGCTCCAGCAGCTGCCGCCGCAATGTCTCCGGGCCGAAACGCATCGCCGGTATGCAGCGTCAAGCCCGCCGGCTTCCCGAGCTGTGCGGCGAGCCGATCCAATTTGGCCCGGGATCGTCCGAATGCAACGGTTTCCACTCCCCTATGGACAAGTTCTGCCGTGATGGCCGCGCCTGTGCCGCCGGTAGCTCCTAATACGATTGCTTTCTTCATGATAAGTCATCTCCATCTCCATTTCCATTTTGATTAGTGATTGATCAATCACTATTTGTGAACATCATATTATCGAATTAGTGATTAGTCAATAACTAATTTTCAACGGGGCGCCTGATCCGCGCCGACGGCTATTTTTCCATCAGTTCCGGCATATCCAGCGCCATGGAAATGTTGCACAACATCCCTCTTGCCAAAAACAAAAGCGTCCGCTCTTCCGGATGCGGGATCGAAACATGCCGGAAAGCGTCCAAAACGATGTTCCGAACGTTCCGGAAGCCTTTCCGCATTTCCTCGCGGATGACCTCCGACGGAATGGTCTGGGCCTGCATTTGAAGAAGCATTTCATTGGAACGGTCCGCCAAAATGCGTTCGTAAGCTTCAATGAGCTCAGACTCCAGCTGCTCGGGCTGAGCGGTCTCCACGACCCGCCGGAACGATGCAATGATCCGCTCCCAGGACGCTTCCAGGGCCGCCGCCAGCAAAGCCTCCTTGGTCGGGAAAAACTTGAAAATATACGGCTGCGAAATGTTGGCTCTTTCCGCTACCTGCGCCGTCGTGGCGCGATAATATCCGATCTCCGCGAACGTTTCGATCGCCGCCGAAACGATCTCGTCCTTCCGGTTGACCGAAGGAGCTTCTTTCTTAGACATCCTGTTTCCGCCTTTCCGCTTGTCAAAAAATGAGTGATGAATCAATTAACGTTCATTATACTGAAACCCTTCCGGTATCGCAATTCGCGAATTCGCGTTGCCGGAGCAGGCCTGGGAATGCCTACCCGCAAAAGAAAGCAGTTTGGTTTCCGTCTCGGATGGCTCCATTCTAGCCTTCACTTAAGTCGACATTGACACAGTGAATCGGCTTCAAATCCAAATTCGAGGAAGCGTTTCGAGTGAAAAATCAAGATCGACATACATCAGAACCAACTACCATTAAGGCGGTTACGGGGGAAACTAGCGAGACCATAAGTCCCCGCACGCCGGTGTCTGTCATCGGCCTTGGTTCGATGGGGCACGCTTTGGCCGCCAACAGTCCTTTTCTCAACGAGGATACGGGCGTTCCCACGTTATACGACCTGGCGATGCTCGCGCTGCTTTGGTCGACATCGGCAGGCTGGCTTCACTCGTTCGCATTGATTGGTACTGCGGGTGTCGAGGCGGCGGTGTTTCAGCCCTATGCAGATTCGTGGTATAAAAATGTCGTTGCGACGGATCGTTCCGATAAGCTAGCGGCACAAATCAATACAGGAGAGTACCCGAATACGGCCGGTTCGTCGCTCGGACTCAATGCGGCAGGTTTGGCCTGCTTGTCAGCGCCAGCCGTGACGCCGGCGTTGACACCGGAATGTTCGCGGCCATCCAGGCTCTGGAGGATTGCCGACGGCTGAGGCGCCGATGGCTTCGCCGGTCTGATCGAAGGCCATGAAAAACCCGGCCCTGGCCGGCGAACAAATCAATCGCTGACGCTAGTAAACGAGCAAAGCCCTTGAGCGATATTATATATCCATTAGATTCCAGTTTAGGATATTTAGGCTATTTTATAAAAATATTAAAAATTCTGCATAACTTTATGTGAAGTCCGAACGTTATTTATATTAACAGCAAGAATTCCACCATATGGAAATAAAAAACAATATAAAAGGGGGGGATTAATTATCTTTTTAAAAATTTTATAAGTCTAACTATTGAAAAGACAAGAGCTGCGAGTATCAACAAGGTTATAAGCAACAAATTCCAATTGATTGTCAATGCATTCACATCCTATCAAAAAAATGGAGGTAGAATTAAATGAAAAAATGGGTATCCATGATGTTTTTGTTAGCTTTGTTTGTCTTACCGATGTCAGCTTATGCTGACAGCGCTTCTTCTGAAGATAATTTAACGCTAGATGAAATTAAAGCACATTATGAATGGATTTTCAATAAATATCAAGTTAATGAACCATTTTCTGCGGAAGATGCTGACTTCGTTATGAAACATGGAAAAGATGTAGGAGCTGTATTCGTTAACAAAAAAGATGACGAGCCTCATATATTAGCTTCTGGGAAGAAATCTTTTCAAGGTTCAAAAGATAATTATGCAATTACAGGATATGTAAATTATGACATGGCTACTATCGGTAAAAATACTTGGGATGTCTATATTTCGGCTTGGGATATTGCTGGTATCAAAAGAGATATTACTGCTTCATTTGGTATTGATTGTTTTGGCGTTATTGATGTTTCAACCGGTGCGGTTGGTAAAATTTATAGCACTACGCTTTCACAATCTACACAAAGTAAAGCCTCATATCTAGACATGTCTAAATCTGCAGGTTACACAGGATGGGTAATATCAGCTTATTATTATCCTAAGGCAACTTTTGATAACACCACTGAAGTAACTGGCACTTTCCTTAATTAAGCCAAACTAAAGGGAACAGTTTTTTTTAAACCGGACTTGTACATGGACAATGTCAGGTTCTCTTAAGTTTATGAACAGGAGGATCCGCTCTTGAAAGTTTCTATAGATATTTCCATAAACATAACCACCGGTGCAGCACTTCCTGGATGTCCGGAACAGGAAGTGCGACCGGATGCAGCCTGGTTAATTGCCGACAGCGTACAGCTGCGAAAAAGAGTGAAAGTAAACAAATAATATTTCAATTAATCTTCAAGCAATTTTATTAAAAATGGAGGAGTAGAAGTGCAAATGAAGAAGCTATTTAAAACACCGTTTTTATTGCTGGCTGTCTTTGTTATTACATTCGGCGTTTTATTTCCGACCTATGTTTCAGCAGATGATAATACCACTGCCGCTATAGAGGCTCCTGCATCAAAGATAGCAACTAACGATCAGGTTAGTCCCCCGGTAACGGATAAGGAAGGAAACATTGTCCCCCAGGCAAGCACTAATGTCGCAATATTGACTATGTTTTCCGTGCCAACGGGCGGCACTAACAGTTCTGGAGGCTCAACGGGACCCAATTGGGGAACTCATTCTTTTATAACGGTAAAAAACATTAGTTCCTCCAATATTTCAGTTGGTGGGCTTTCAGGTATCGCTCCTAATAGAACCATTTCGGTAGGAACGTGGGGAAACAAAAGCGAACACACGGGAATATGGTATAATCTAGAGGCGAAATTTATCGCAAGTGGTGGTTACAGCGGTAGGGTTTCCCATTCTATGTATCTAACTCAGAACCAACTTGATAGTGTCAACTCTTATATTCGAAACCACGACTCCTGGGGTTATTTGAATAATTGTTCCTCCTTTGCTGTCGGATTGTGGAACTCTATTTCTTCAGATACTTATACTGCTGGCTCTCCGAATACACCGCAAAATCTATACTACTCAATCAAAGATGGTGCTTACGACACCAATGCAGCTGTGCCTTACGATTATTTGGTTTACTATGCAAACGAGCCTAATGCCCCTGTTCGTAGCTCTGAATGGTAAAATTAAGATGATTTCAATGCACTCAATAAGATTGGGTGCATTGAAATATTTTTCAAGGAGGTGAGTAACCATCAGGTCAAAATTAATGTTTAGCATCCTAACTTTGGTAATAGTAGTTGTGATTGCAGCCATAGTTGGTTTTTATATGTTAAATAAAATTATGAATCCAAATGAAATTATGGTCACGAAGTCTGATGTTTCTGCCGAACTTATTACCATAAAAGGTGGGTTTACCGATAGTGTAAGCCGTTACCGTGGCTACAAAGCCTCTTTTGAAAATAATACATTATATATTAAGATCAAAGGAAGTAAAATGCCTTTTGGTGGTAATAGTGGGGATTTTAACATTTCGTTAGCCAATACCTACGGACAAATTGATAAAATTTACTTACAAGGGACTGATAACTCAAAAAAATTGATTTGGTCCAATAATTAAGTGGTATTCCTTTTTCATGGAATACTTTTTTTGTATTCACTAGAATAAAGGGCTGGCTAACCAGCCCCTCCTCATCAAACCGTAAACGAGGCTTCCCTTATACAGCTTTCTTAAAGTTTTAAAGTGTTTTCCTTGCGTGTCGTTAGCCATTAGCACGTCAACAGGCGGATTGTATGCGCTTCCAATTAATTAGGACTCCTTCATTATACACCAGGTGCGTCAGCCACGATTGGTGGAAGGGTCGACTGCTTTTAGAACATCAGAGGAGTACTATCAGATTCTGAAGAAAACGCAAGAGGCTCATCCCAAGAATATAGAAGGTGAAAAAACGTATGCTCTATCCGGTTACTCTCCCATATATAAGGCGGTCAGTTCCGACACTAGCTGGAATGTGGGGGCTTATGGAACCAATACGCATTGGGTCCATAATTGTCCCTTTTTCGCATGAAATGTAAATTAATCGATTAAGAATAAGAACTGGTGTTCCTATACAATTATTGAAGATCCCAATTCTTATACTAATTAATTTAATAACTATAAAAAGATAAATTAATAAAGAGTAGCTCTGTAGACCCTCGATGCATTTTCTTTATCTATTATGCGACAAAGTCCCCCTCCACATTCCCTCGACCGCCTTCTTCTTTGCTCCGAATAATTTTTATCCCCAGATATACCATGTACGCTGAACCGATGATCGACATCCAAAACTCGATTTTGGAGACGATATCTTTTAACCAAAGATTGAAATAACAGCATAACAAAAGTATGACGTAAAAACCGGCCCTCACGCCTAAACAAAATTTTAACGTATGGCGAAAACCATACTTCTTGGCCAAATACATGACCATGATGTAAATATCCCTTGAGGAGCGCGTATTCCTATGGCAGAAGAAATTCATCTGGTCATTGCCAGAAATCAAAGGACATCCGCGAGCGAAAAAACTAAGCCTGGATAAAGTAGCGGAATTAACGGGAGTCAGCAAAACGATGATCGCTCCATTGAAGTGAGCTGCGTCGTCAAACAAGAAACCTACTTTTGAGACAGCCCCGTTAATTCCGCTGCCCGCCGGCTTAGTTAGAGCTACGGGTTCATGACTGCCGGGCGTTTATTGCACCGGAATCGTCATTTCGAGATCCTTATGGTATGTTTTGACCGGCTTGCCGTTTGCATCTTCCACGACGGACCAGTCCTTATTGACCGTCATCGTATACGGCTTGATCGTAATAGAGGTCGGTTTCTTCGCAAACGGGCTGTAGGTTTCGTCCTCGTGGTATTCGGTCTTCGGATTTTGATGGAAGTATCCGATCATTTTTTGATCCAGCGGCTTTCCGTCCTGATCCACGATATCGTAGTACATTTTGGTGGCGCTGAACTCGCCCGATTGCTCCGGCGTGGACGGCACGCTGCCTTGGCTGTCCAAAACGAGGCGGGTCGTCACCGGCGTGATCTCGATCGTTTTTACGGTGTAGCTGAACGCGCCGCTGCTCTGGGTTTGGTTCGGATGAAGCACCACGTTTCCTTTGGCCAGGTTTTTGACCGGCACTTGGAACACGAACGGCTCTTTAAAACCGCTGACATTCATTTTAACCGTCATGTTGAACTCGTTTGGAAGTTGTTTATCCGACAATCCGCTCGTGATTTCATACATGGCCATATTGCGGATGAATTTGCCGTCTTCGGTTTGGCCGACCGCGTCCGTGAAGGAACCGAAAAATCCCGATTTCCCTTGGATCGTCACCTCCGGCATGAACAGGTACCCTTTTTTCTGCTGTTCCACGGGCACTTTCTTATGCGTCTCCCCGGATACGTTGGTTGCGCCTTCCGGGAGGTATGGAGACAGAACGGTATCGTCGTCCATGCCCTGGCGTTCGATCATAAACGCGAGCCGCGTTCCGTCATACATGACTTCCTTGATGTTCAGCGTCAGCCCGTCCCGGGTCACGCTCAGGTTCGGCTCCGTCGTCAGCCCCGAAATGCTGGCTTGCTTCAGGGTAGGGTCAAAATTGTATTGGAACACGCTGCCGATCAAAGGTACGTTTTTCAGCGCGTCCGCCATGGCCGGGGATACGAACCCGCTGCCTAACACGACGCCTCCGAGAACGGCCGCCGCCGATACGCTGATCGCCGTTTTTTTGACCCAGCCTCCTTTGCGATGGATTGACTTTCTGCTTCGTCTGTCCATGTTTTCCACCCTCTCCATAATATGATTTGTATAGCTAACCTCGGGCATTTTCGTTTGTTTGACCGCCCGCCGGATCTGCATCATTTGCTCTTCCTCAGTTTGATCTAACCATGCGCTCATGGGTTAGCCCTCCTTCTTTTCTTTTTTGCTGAATGAGTTTTTTCCTTACGCGTTCGTATTTCTTGCGCAGGGTTGCAGGTTTGCAGTCCATGATCTCTCCGATCTCCTCGAAGCTGTACTGTTCCACGACCTTCAGCAGCACCAAATTCCGCTCCTCCGGCTTCAGGTTCATCAACAGCTCCTCCACCGCGCGTTCGCTGCCCGCATGACGGTAATCGTCAAGCTGCTGCAGCTCCTTTTGGCCATCGATCAGCTTTTTGCGGCGGCTTTTCTTGCGAAGCTGATCCAGGCAATGATGATACGCCACTTTGTACAGCCAGGAGGAAAAGGACACCTGCGGGTTATATTTGTCGATCGATTGATACACTTTAATAAAAATGTCCTGCAGCGCATCCTCCGCTTCCTCGCGGTTTTTCAGGATGTAATAGCAATACGTATAGATTTGATGCTCGAAGGCGCGTATGATAACGGCGTAAGCCTGCCTGTCTCCGTTTTTGACTTTTTCCACGACGGCTTCGATTTCGTCCGGCTCACCGGCCCCGGGGCTGAACCGTTCCATGGAATCACCTCCTCTTGTCCGTCTTCACCTGTATAACGTCTGCCGAACAGCCGAATGTGACATAAGCCCGGATAAAAACGAAAAATCCCTTCGGCAAACCAGGTTTGCCTGAAGGGATTTTCTGTCGCTCTCATGGGTGGCGCGAAGCTTGTTCAAGACCGCTGCATAAAACGCCGCTTACGCCTCAAGCTCCCATGCCGGGTTCCAGACGACCTCCCAGAGATGCCCGTCCGGATCCATGAAATGGCCGGAATAACCTCCCCAGAAGGTCTCATGCGCCGGGTCCGTAATTGTGGCGCCCGCCTTCCGGGCTTGTTCCATCACTTGATCCACTTCTTCCTTGCTGGCCACGTTGTGCCCGATCGTCATTTCGGTCGAACTTGGCGGGGCGAGCGGGACTTTCGCTTCGTGGGAGAGGTCCTTCCGGCTCCAAAGGGCAAGCTTGACCCCTGCCTGCAAATCGAAAAACGCCACCGCTCCGTGCTCGAATTCTTTGCCCACGATCCCTTCCGTCGGCAGGCCAAGCCCGTCCCGGTAAAATGCAAGCGACCTTTCCAAGTCTTCAACGCCAAGCGTAAGTACGGAAATGCGCGGTTTCATCGAAATTGATCCTCCTTTGTACGGTTTCAAGCCTGTTTAAAGGATCGCAAAATGTTCTAAGTTTTGGATTGTAAAAAACGGACATATTACCTGAACACTTGATGGGGCGTCAATCCGTAAAATCGTTTGAACATATGGATGAGATGGGGCTGATCGTAATAACCGTGTTGAACGGCCGTATCCGAAAAGCGGAACGAAGGCCCCTTATGCAGCTCCTGCAACAGGCACTGGAATCGAATGATGCTTGCCAGCTCCTTGGGAGCCATTCCGAATTCCTTCCGGAACATCCTCCTCACGGTCCGTTCGCTGTAGCATAACTCCTCGGCCAAAGCACGCACGGAAACCATTCCCCGGCCGGCATACAGATGCTGCATCGCGGTTCGGATCGGCTGAGGGTCAGGACATGCCGAACGCTGGAGCTTCGCCAAGAGCAGCGATTCCACCAACCCGATCATCGCCTGCACGCTGCCCGCGGCTTCTTGAACCCGTTCTGCGACCAAGCTTGCTTCCGTTCCCCAGACGTCTTCCAGAAAAACGTCACCCCCGGAAAGCTCCGAAACGGAATAGCCGATAAACCGGCTGGCCTGATCCGCAAAAAAGCGAATGCCGAAGAAATAACAGCGACCGGTTAAATCCATCGTCTCGAAGGATGACATTAAACCCGCGAGCATGGCGCTTTGGGCAAACGACGGGGCATGGAGGTCGAAAATGATGTCCGCGCACCCATCCGGTATGATGCGGTGCAGCTTGCGGTCGCAAGAAGCGTCGAATTCGACGGTCCAATAACAAGCCACGTAAGGCTCCAGCGCCTGGCCCGGCGGAAATTCCCGGTATCGGTAAGACGAATCCTGCACGGGCTCCAGCATCGGCGGCTGCAACGGCAGATAGGTTCTCATGTTCGGTCCCTCCCATCCGAATTAAGCCCATTCTACTACACTTCCGCCGTCCCGCCAAAATAAATCCCGGGGCTGCAAGCCAGCAATCCACAAGCCAGCAATCCATAAGAAACGCGGCAAGCCGGCGGGGGTTATAATAAAACCCGTACGGAACACCAAAATGACCCGAAAGGATGTATGCATATTGGGAACGCTTAGACCATTTATTTTATCGGAAGATGCCAGAAGCCAGGCCCGGTTCTACGCGGAATCGCTCGGCGGGGAGATCAAGTCCGTGTTTACGCATGGACAAGCCGCGGGCGCCGAAGGCGAGCATCGGGACAAAGTGATGCATCTGTGCGTGATGGTGGCGGGGGAAAACGCGATTTTTATGGCGGACGCGCTCGAACCTTTCACGCAAGGCGCAGGCATGATGCTGGATGTATCGTTCCCGACGCCATCCGAAGCCGCGGAAGCATTCGCCAGACTATCGTCCGGCGGCACAGTGAAGCATCCTTTCGCCCGCCAGCCTTACGGCCTGCATTACGGGAAACTCGTGGATCGATACGGCGTGACCTGGATGATCACCTCGGATGACCCTTCGGAAGCGTAACCGTTTAAGCGAGGGTATCCGTTTAAGCGGCCGCTTCCGCGACTTGAACAAGCCATGACACCAATCTTAAAAGACCTCCTTTCCCGCGTTTTGGGGATTAAAGGAGGTCTCGATCCTTTAGGAAAATCTTGCATAAAACGCATCATGCAGCGCCGGCTCCGTTTCTTTCGGCGCCTCGGGCGAACTTTCGCGTGCCCCGGATAGGAGCGATTGCAAACGGGGTTCGGACCGAATCCGCCGCCTTGTTTCGGTTACCGCGAGAGCACCCCCGCTTTTTGCTCCAATTCTTCCTTTTGACGAAGGTGATGGCGCAAATGCATATCATTCAGCTCAAACCATTCCCGCGCGTTCAACCAGCCAAAGCCGTCGTGTTTTACTTTGCGGCAGGGATGGACCGAGTCGATTCGGCCTTCCCACTCCTTCATTTTTTGCAGCACTTGATCCAGCCCGCGCAATAATTCTTCTTTGCTTTGCGTATTGCTGGGATTGTTTTCCGGGCCGTCCGGCAATTTAATTTTCACGGGCGGGAATCCGCCAAGCTCGAACAGCCGCTCGCCCGCTTCCGTTTTTCCAAGCGTTTGTTCCTCTCCGTCGGCCGCGCAAATCTCCACTTTTTCAAAATAATCCAAGGAGGCCAGGATCAAGTGGTCGAGCATTTGCCCAAGAGACCAAACCTCCGGCGCGGATTTATGCCTCAGTTCAGCCATCGAATAGCGCTGCAAACCGCTTTTGTACGTTTCAATCAGCATGGCACCGTTCATAATAAACACTCCTTTTCCAATCTGCTTCCTGCCGGCTATCTGCCAAATGATGTTATGCCTGATCCATTTGATCTTATCACACCGCCTATCCCATGAGTTCTTAAATTTTGCGAAAGTGCCGTTTCCGGAAACTTGCGTTTTTGCCGAGGGGCCGAGGCCATCCTCTTGCCGGTACGCAAGGAAAAAGCGCCGAAAACATGCTTCGGCGCTTTTTTGCTGCATCTGGTCATTTGAGCACCGGTCGCCGCCTCCAGGGACGGGAAACCTGTGCCATATATGTTTGTCCGTTCGCTTTATTTTCTCTTAGGAGCCAGCTCCACGGCCTGACGGATCGCTTCCATCATGCTTTTCTCTTCGACGATGCCTTTGCCGGCGATATCGAACGCGGTGCCGTGATCGACGCTGGTACGGATGATCGGAAGCCCGACCGTAATATTGACGCCCGCATCGAGGCCAAGCACCTTCACCGGCCCGTGCCCCTGATCATGATACATCGCCACGACGATGTCGAAATCGCCGCGCACGGTGCGGAAAAACAACGTATCGGCAGGCAGCGGCCCGACGGCGTTGATGCCTTCCTCCTGCGCCTTTTTCACGCCGGGAACGACCTTCTCCTCTTCTTCGCCGTATCCGAACAGGCCGTTTTCGCCCGCATGCGGATTGATGCCGCAGACGGCGATGCGCGGATTTTCGATGCCCGATTTGGTCAACGTTTCATGCGCCAGCTGAATGACGCGGTACACCCGCTCCGGATTGATCATTTTTACGGCGTCGATCAAGCCGACATGCGTGGTGACGTGGATGACTTTCAGGTTAGGCGCGGACAGCATCATCGAAAATTCGCTCGTATCCGTCAGGTCGGCCAAAATTTCGGTATGCCCCGGATACTGGTGGCCGCCCTTATGCAGCGCTTCTTTATTCAGCGGAGCGGTGCAGATCGCGTCGATTTGCTGTTTTTTGGCCAGATCGATCGCCTTGGCCAAATATTCGAACGCCGCATGTCCGGCTTCGGCGGATACTTGTCCAAGCGGCAGGTCGGCGCTGAGCAGATCGAGATCCAGGCAGTAGACGGTCCCGAATTCGTACGCGATCTGGCCTAGCTGGTCCTCCGTTACGGTCTGAACCTTCAGGTCGCTGTTCACGTAGGATTTGGCGCGGTCCAAAATTTTGCTGTCGCCGATGACCAGCGGATCGCAAAGATCGTAAATTTCGCGGTTTTTCAGGCTTTTCAAAATAATTTCCGGTCCGACCCCGGCTCCGTCGCCCATCGTAATGCCAATCACAGGTTTCTTTTGATTCATGTTACTCATCCTCTCCACTCATATATTTCAGCACGTTCGCCAAAGAATGCCGGCCGCCGAATCCCCCGGCTTTGGTCACGGTCCAATACTTTTTACCCGTATCTGCCGCATCCCTCAATATTCCCAGCGGAAGCCCGGTTTCGACCTCGGTATGCAGCTGCATCCGGTTCATGTTCAACCGGCTGCAAACCGCCTTGGCCGTGTCGCCTCCCGTTAGGACCAACCCCTGAATATCGGGGAACGAGGTTACGATTTCGGAAGCGATGTTTGCAAGCTCCCGCGAAATCGCCTCGCTGATTTCCGTCTTGTTTAAGGAGAGTTCTTCTCCCAGCCGTTTCGTCGCCTCTCTATTTTTCTCCGACGAATCGACGAATAATACAAAATGCTTTTTGTCCCGGGCGCCGCCGAGCGCCTCCAGCACCTCGCGCAGCGCGTAGGTTTGCCGGACGAGTTCGACCGGATCGACCTCCACGAAGGAGGCATCCGCCATCGTCCGCACCTGCTCAAGCTGCTCTTTGGTCACGCGGGACAAGCTTGCCGATACCGTCAGCGTCCGCGGCACCTGAGGCCGCTCTTGCGACGTTACGGCATTCTTTTGCAGCTCCAGCGCCTGGGGCAAATATTCGATCAGTCCGGCTGACCCGGCCCAAACGATCGTTTTTTTCGTCTTGGCGAACATATCCGCAATAACCTTCAAATCCTGATCGGTGGCCGCGTCGCAAACAAACCAGGTCGTGCCTTGCGCCGCATGCCGCAAAATAAATTCCAGGAAAACATCCTCCGGTCCTTTCAGAAGTTCTTCTCCGACAAGACGGATGCGTTCCGCATCCGCGTACTTCCCGAGCAAATTCGGAATGTAGCTGTCCGTTACCGGCGTCTTCGGGTCCCTGCCAAACTCGGTTTCAGAAACCGGCCGGCCGTTCACGAATTGATGTCCCCCGATCGTCTGCCGGTTCATTTTCGGATAGGCCGGAGCCACGACGACGATTTCCGGCTGGTGGACCGAAACGACGGCCGCCAGCTCGGCGGCCACGTTCCCCCGGAGGGTGGAGTCCATTTTTTTATAAGCATGCCCGTATCCCCGGGCCCGGAAAATTGCGCTTGCTTTACGAATCCGGTCATAGGCTTCTTGTTCGTCGGCAGCGCGGCTGTCCGTGTCGAGTATCGCCACGTCGCCGCCGTCTCCCGTCCACGATCCTTCTTTCAAATCCAGGTAGACGGTAGAGGCGATCCCGATTTTCGACAGCTGCACGCCGGCATCGTTAGCCCCCGTCAAATCATCTGCAATGATGTAAAAATGCTGCATATCCAAACGACTCCCTTAAGCTTGTGCTTTCCGGCGCTGCGCCCGTTTGGCGAACCAGGTCGTCAGGAGCGGCGTCAAAATGGCGGTGACGATGACGGCTGCCGTTACCTGCAGCGTTGCCGTTGCCGCAATGCCGCTGTATCCGGTATACACGGCCGCTACCGCCATCGGCACGGCTGCCGCGTTGCCTGCCGTCGACGATGCAGCGATCCCGGCAACGCCGTCTCCGCCCGTCAAACGGTCGATCAAAAACAGCATGCCGCCGGTAATGACGACGACGCCAAGACCCAAAATGATGCCGGAAGCGCCGGCTTTCACCACGTTGGCAAGGTTGATGCTCGCGCCGATCGCCAGCGAGAACAACGGGATCATGACATCCTGGCCTTTGCTCAAAAATTCGCGCATTTTTTCGTCCAGATTACCCAGAATCATGCCGATCAACAGCGGCAAAATCGCAAAGACAAACGCCATGATCGGGAAGCTTGCCAGACCTGCAACGCCCAGAATCAGCATCGTGAAAAACGGGCCGGACTCCAGCGACATGATGGAATAAGCGGCGACGTCTTCGGCTTTTTTACCGAGCTGCCCCATCAGCGCCATGTACAATCCGCCGTTCGTATCGGAAAAAGCGGCGATGATGGCCAAAGCGGACAGTCCGAGGAACAGGTTGTTCTGATCCGGGAAGATGGCTTTAATCAGCAGCGCGATAATGAAGGTGGTGCCGATTTTGCCGATCCACAAGCTGACCCCTTTTTTCAAAATGTAACCGGTTGCTTGAAAGCGAATCGTCGAACCCAAACAGATATAAAAAGCTGCCAGCAGTGCGGAAGTTCCGGTCAGGAGCCCGCCCGTGAAAGAGCTTTTAAATTCAGGCAAGTCGAAGATTCCGGGAAAAAACGTACGGATAATGGCCCCGATCAAGAGCGGAATCAGCATCATCCCGCCGGGAATCTTGTCAATGGCTGCCTTGATTTTCATGACTGTCTCATCTCCTTTGTTTTATTTTGCAACAGTAATGTGAAATGATTGCGTTTTCGTTTATTATATTAATCGCTTACAAAATAAAATGCAACAGTTTTCGACATGTTATTATGTGACATGCCAAAAATGTTGCATCTTTAAACAGTCTATATGGGTCGTTTGGAAAAATCAGTCTTTTAACTTGCGCCAAAGCGTGGAACGGTTAATTTGCAGCCGTTTTGCGGCCTTTGTCTGGTTGAACCCCTCTTCTTCCAGCACCTTTTCGATGATTTTTCTCTCGATCTGATCCAGCGTTCCCTTCAGCAGTTCAGAGGACGCGCCGGATTCGCTTCCTTTGCGGCGCAGCAGCTGCTCGATCAGCGAATGTTCGATGACGTAGCCTTTTTCCAAAACGACCGCCTCTTGCAGCAACACCTTTAATTCGGAAACGTTGCCGGGCCAATCATAATCCGCCAGCAGCTTCATGCCTTTCTCCGTCATCCGGATCGCCGAGGTGCCGAGCGTCTGGCTGAAATGCAGCAGAAACGTCGTGACCAGTTCCTTCAGGTCCTCTTTCCGTTCGGCCAGCGCCGGAACATGCACGTGAATGGTTCCGTCTTCATATATCCTATGTTCCCCGGAAGCCTCCTCCTCAGTCATGGCAAAAATAAGCGTGAGCCCGCGCCTTTTTAACGCCTCGATTTTTTGCCACTGGATTTCCTCCCGGCCGCCCGGCAAACGGTCAAAGGCATGGACATACACCGTCCGGACCTCCTCGGGGATCTCCTCCGGGCTCAGCTCCCGCAAATCCGCCGCCTTCACCGAAGCGAAATATCCGTGTCCTTTCGTTTTGAGATCATGCAAATATCTGGCCAGCAATCTTTTTCCCGTTCCCTTCCCGCCAATGAAGATAAACTGGTCATATGTCACGCTGCGGCCGATCATCGTCAGGCATGTGTTCATGGCTTGGCTCTGATGGATGATCAGCGGGGCGGGCTCCATATGAATCCGGAGTTTGTCTTCGGACTCCCTGCGGGCCGGCTCCTTAAAAAATTCGCATAGCCAATACGCCGATTCGCCGATTGCGATTCGGGTTTTGACCACTTTGACCGATTGTCCATCAGGATCCGTTGCATGAAGCATCTCCCGGCTTGGCCCGCCGGGTTCGGATGCGCCCTCGGCGACCGGAATGTCCAGTTCAGGCCGTGCGCCGAACGTTTTCCACTGCTCATATACCACGCTCCCGTTATCCGCTAACACCATCAAGTCGGACGCCGCGGCACGTAAAATCCCCTTCAGCCGCTCGATTTCCTGCCTGCTTTTCGCAAGCCAGCGCGAAACGGTCGCCGCTTCCTTGAACGCATCGAAAATGGATTCCCGGCCGGACTGGATCAAGATCCCGAGCAAGCCGAGCCGCGACGCCGTTTCGAACGTCACCACGTCGCCCATGATCAGCTGGTATCCTTCCTCTTTTAACTGCCGCAATAACGCTTCCGTTTCGCTCTCGTCCCGGATTGTGAACATATCGATCGGAATGTCGAGCAGGTCGATAATCGCTTTCGCGCCGGCCGTAATGGCCGGAAACCCGACGATTGCCTTTTTCCTCGGAAAATCGTTCGCAAGCGTAAGCACCCGCAGCATGTCGTATCCGGACACGCGCACGTCGATCACCGGGATGTCGACCGCTTCGCTGATCAGCTTGGCCGTTCCGCCCCGGCTGATGATGCAATCGAAGCCTTCGGCTTCCGCCTGCTTGGCCAGCGCCACCCCTTCCTGCAGATTGCCTGTCCGGATCGTCAGATCGAGCTCGCTATCCTGCTTCCTGCACTCTTCTATTAAGTTCTCCATTGCCGCATACGGGGCTACGAACAGAGCTTTGATCTTCATGTTAACCACACCTATATCCTTTACTTTTGTATTTCAGTCATAACATATCGGCCGGACCGATGCAACGAACGTCTGACGAAGTCCATTTGCGCTATACCTTTGTCGGAAAATATATATTAAGATGATATCAAGAAACGAGCACTCAGCGAGAAAGGGCTGATAAACGGTGGAACGACGTAACCATATGCAAAACGATATGCACTTGACCCAGTTGGCTTCAGTCGGGCAAATCGCGGCAGGCATTGCCCATGAGGTCAAAAATCCTCTAACGGCCGTCAAAGGATTTCTCCAGCTCTTGAAAGAAAAAAATGATGCGAACTATATCGACATCGCCCAGTCCGAACTGGAGAATGCCATTGACATCCTGCAAAACTTGCTGCAAGTTTCCAAACCCGATCTGGATAACGAGCCCACCGAACCGATTGATTTGACCGTCGAACTGGAGTCGATCATTCAGCTATTTCAGGATCAATTTTATCGGGTGCATTTGCAACGGGAGCTCAGGGACTCGGGGAATTTTATTTACGGCAGGCGCAATCAATTGAAAAAAATGTTTTTCAACTTGATCAAAAACGCGTTCGAAGCGATTCCGGACAAGGGCACCGTCACGATCGGCCACCAGGCCTCCGACAATCATATCACCGTTTACATAGAAGACACCGGCAGCGGAATTCCGAAAGATAAGCTCAGCCAGTTAGGCACTCCTTTTTTTTCGACGAAAGAAAACGGCACCGGCATGGGACTTACGCTTGTTTTTTCCGTCGCCTACCAGCATAAGGGGGAAATCTCGGTCACAAGCGAAGAAGGCGAAGGAACGAGGTTTACGATCGTTTTTCCGAAAGGCGCCGGCAACACCGGAATAAAGGAGGTGAATCGTTTGGACCTGGAGACGTTCAAAGGGGGCAATTTATCCGAGTTTTTCATTTACAACCGCGACATGTTCGAACAAAGGCTTTTGTCCGAGGCGGTTACCGTCAGGGATAAAATCAACGAGATTTTGGACATCGGAAACTTCAACCTGCTGGATAATGCCCATAAGCTCGTGCTGTATATCGTTCAAGGAAAAGAATACGAGGTCATCTCCTTCGCCAAGGCGGAGGGCATCACGTGGGCGAAACATTCGCTGACCCTGGCCTTCAAATTGGAATGGATCCAAGCGGTACGGCGCGTCATGTGGGAGTTTCTCTACAACTACGACCGGATAAACGGCCATACGACGAACAAAGAACAGTTTTACGGGCTGGAGAAGCAGATCAACGAACTGATGGATCTTTTTTTAAGCCATTTTTTCATGAATTATTCCCAATTCAAAGATGATCTGATCCGGACTCAGAAGGAAATGGTCATGGAGTTGTCCGTCCCGTTCATCCCGCTCAGCCAGTCGATTTCGATCCTGCCCCTGATCGGCTCGATCGATAACGTCCGCTACGATATCATGGAAGAGAAGATTCTGGATCAAATCGGCAAAGAGAACATCCAAACGCTCGTCATCGATTTGTCGGGAGTCGTCGGCATCGAAGCCGAAGCGGTGCACCGGCTGATCAACCTGATCGACGGGATCAAAATGATGGGCTGCAAGACGATCATTACGGGACTCCGGCCGGAAATCGTCAAAATGATGATCCGAAACGGGTTGTCCTTCGAGTCCAAGGCCGTGACGAAAGGAACCTTGCAGCAAGCGCTGGCAGACTATCTGACCCATTCGAAGCTGGGCGGCCGGCAAGACCGGGAATTGCTCCCTCCTTCTTCGGGAGCCGCGCTGAATCTGTAGGAATACGGGGAGTGAAAAACGATGTTGATGGACAGCCCGGGAAACATCATGTTAAAGCGCCTCCTGCCGGAACATGCGCAGGAGCTGCTCGAACTTCGGATCCGCAACCGCCAATATTTGCAGCCGTTCGAGCCGATCCGCGACGCGTCTTATTTTACGGCGGAAGGCCAGGAAAAGGATATTTTGACCGGAATGGGCGATAAGGATCAGGCGACGTCGGTGTTATTCGGCATTTTCCTGAAGGAAACGGACGAGCTGGCGGGCAGGGTAGCGCTCACCGGAATCGCGCGCGGCCCGTTTCAAAACGCAAACCTGGGGTATTTTATCGGGCAAGAGCATCGCGGAAAAGGACTCATGACCGAGGCGGTGCGGCTTTGCGTAGGGTATGCCTTTGAGGAAATGGGCCTTCACCGCGTTCAGGCCGGCGTGATGCCGAGAAATCGGCCTTCGCTGCGCGTGCTGGAAAAGGTCGGATTCCGGCGCGAAGGACTTGCCAAACGATATCTGCAGATCCATGGCGTGTGGGAGGATCACGAGCTGTTCGCCATGACGCGGGAGGATTGGGAGGAACAAAAACAACCCGGCTCATAAGAGTCGGGTTTTGTTTTTTCGCCGTAACGTCCGTCAATCTTCGATCGCGGCCTTGCGGGAATTGATGCGCCGGATGGTTTCAGGGTCAAACTTGGCGCGTCTGTCGTAGGTATACAGCCCGTTCACTTCCTGCTCCACGTCGTACAGCTGGGTATAACAAAATCCGAAGATCATCGGATGCTCCAATAATGCGCTTGTCAAGCCCTCGTAACGCTTCATAAACGCTTCTTCGGAATCGGGTCTGTCGCCGTATCCCCATGCCTTGTCGTCCTTTTGATCGGGATTCCACCAAATGCCGCCGTACTCGCTGACGAAATAAGGCTGCCCCTCGTACGTCTGCCGGTCCGGGAAGGTGTTGTACGCCTCCCCGCCGCTTTTCATCGGTTCCAGTTTGGCCCGGAACGTCTCCGGATTTTGGTCATAATCATGGATGTCGAAAATATCGGTGACGACATGGAAGTTTCCGCTGGTATCGATCACCGGGCGCGTCGGGTCGATCCGTTTCGTCATCTCGTACACGATGCGCAGCACGTCGTCGTTTTGCTTGACGCCGTCCTGATCCCAAGTCTCGTTAAACGGGCACCAGCCGATCAGGGCAGGATGGTTGAAATCGCGCTCCACGCCTTCGATCCACTCGGGCAAAAACCGCGCAAGGCTTTCGGCGCCGGTAATATCCAGTCCCCAGTTGGCATGTTCGCCCCATACCAGATAACCCAGCCGGTCCGCCCAATACAAGAAACGCGGCTCGAACATTTTTTCGTGCAGCCTGGCGCCGTTGAAACCCAGTCCCATCGATATTTCGATATCCTTGCGGAGATCTTCGTCGCTTGGAGCGGTGTAGATGCCGTCCGGGTAAAAGCCTTGATCCAGCACAAGCCGCTGGAATACAGATTTGTCGTTGATCCGGAACGCCATGCCGTCCAGCCTTACCGTCCGCAAGCCGAAATACGATTCGACCGTATCGCTGATCCGATCCTGCTTGTGAAGGGACAGCCGCAGATCGTACAGCCTGCCGTTGCCCGGTTCCCACAAGTGGATTTCCGATAACGGAATCGTAAGTTTGACCGCAGTGCCTTGGATCAGCGCGCTGGCACGGCCGACGGGTTTACCGCCGTAAAACGCGGCGGCTTCGAGGTTGTCTCCGGCTGCATTGCCGGCGATTTTCACTTCCAGATGGACGCAGGCGTTGCCCGGATCGGCCACCAGCTTCATGTCCGCCAGATAGGATTCAGGCACGTGCTCCAGCCACACGGTTTGCCAAATCCCCGTCGTGCGCGTATAGTCGCAGCCGTGCGAATGGTACCTTCCGCTTTGCTTCCCGCGCGGCTGGCTCCCCGAACGGACATCGTCTTCGGCATACACGGTCACGACGTTTGTCCCCGGCAGGATGTGCGAGGTGACGTCAAAAGCGAAAGAGGCGTATCCTCCGCGATGTTTGCCCACGGAAGCTCCGTTGACCCATACCTCGGTTTCGTAATCGACGGCCCCAAAGTGCAGCAAAATCCTGCCGTCCTTCCACGTTTCGGGCACCGAAAATTCCCGTTTATACCATACCGCCGCCATGAAATCTTTGTATTCCACGCCGGACAGCTTGCTCTCGGGACAAAACGGGACGGTAATCGTTCCCGACAGCCGATGCGAGGGCTCTGCATATCCGCGTTCTTTTCCGCTTTTGCCGTGATCGATCTCAAATTGCCAGGGCCCGTTTAAATTGAGCCAGCTGCTGCGCACCCATTGGGGGCGGGGGTATTCGGGACGGGGAATCGAAGACATCTGTTCCACTTGCAAAACTCCTTTGCAATTATAATCGGATGATTCATTTAGTTAACATATAAGTTAATCATTAATTTATCAATTCTCGAGTAGATCATAAAATAACCGGAAATTTTAGTCAACATTTTTCTTTTTGATTAATTTATACATTAACTAATGGTTGCCATTTTCAGTTTGCTCACGCAAAAAGCCACCGTTCCTTCAAACGGAACGATGGCGGTTCATGAAGCGCATTCGTTTTCAAATAGCGAAAAAAACCGCGGTCCAGCATGAACGTTTCAGGCGGGCAATATGACGTCGATCGTGGTTCCTTCATTGACGACGCTGTTGATGTTGATGCCTCCTTTATGGTCGCCGATGATTTTGTAGCACATCATGAGGCCAAGCCCCGTCCCCTTCTCCTTCGTCGTAAAAAAAGGCTCGCCCAACCGGGGAAACTGGCTTTCGCTGATGCCGACGCCTTCGTCGGCAATGCGAATCATGACGCTGCCTTCCTGCACGCGGGCATGGATGCGGATCACCCCGCCACACGGCATCGCTTCGATGGCATTTTTCAAAATGTTTACGAATACCTGCTTGATTTCCATTTCCGAACATTCGACCAGAGGAAACCCGTCTTCCACTTTGGTGCGGATTTCTATATTGTTCAGGGCGGCCTGGGCCTCCAACAAGGTGATGACGCTTTGCAAAATATGGATGAGGTCTTGCTTTTGGAATTTCGTGCGAACCGGTTTGGCGATCACCAAAAATTCGTTGACGATGCTGTTGATCCGATCGATTTCGGACAGCATGATGTCAAAGTATTCTTTTTTGTTAGCCCGCCCGGACTGCATGATTTGCAAAAATCCGCGCAGCGAGGTGAGCGGGTTCCGGATCTCATGCGCCAGTCCGGCGGCCAGTTGGCCAACGGCGTTCAATTTATCGGCTTTGCGGTAAAAATCCTCCGATTTTTTCCGTTCGGATATGTCCCGGGTAATGCCGGTCAAGGCGATGATGTCGTCGTTTTCGTCTTTGATCGGGGACAGCGTCAGAAAAACGTGAATGGTTTTGCCGTCCTTCCGCGGCCTCACCGTTTCGAAATGGATCGCTTTTTGGGAATGCAGATGTTTGCAAATTTCATCAAAACGGTTTTCCAGATGGGCCGGGATCATCGGCGCCTGCCTCCCGATCAGCTCGCTCTCCGGCCAGCCGTAAATTTTCTCGAAGGCATGGTTGATGCGGATGACTTTGCCGCCAACGTCCATGATGCAAATGCCGTCGACGGAGCTTTCGTACAAGGATTCCAGCAATTCCTTCGTTTCCCTCAGCTCTTGTTCGCGGGTTTTCAGTTCCGAAATGTCGACGCAGGAGGCGATCAATTCCACGACCTCCCCGAGTCTTCTCATCGGCTGCAGGGAAACCAGATAAAACACCCCGTGAAACTCGCTTTCGTAAATGATCCCCTCCTTCCCCTGCCATGCATCCCGGTAAAACGATTCCTTGTAAGCCGCCAACTCGGCGGGATAGAAGTCCCCCAGCCGTTTGCCCGTGACCTCCTGGGGAGTCAGACCTATTTTGGATAGCAGCCGCCCGCTGCAAAACGTATGTATAAACTGCCCGTCGATCTTTTTGACCTTAAACGTCATTCCCTGCTGCTCGGACAACATTTCGATCAATTCAGAAGAAGAATACTCCAAAAACTCACGCGGCGGTTTCCCCATCGGCATCCACTCCCTCGGTCGATAATTAAATTTTTAACATTTCATTCGACGAGCGGACACCCGCCTCCTTCCCGGGAGAAATTTAAAAAATCCGGTTTCGAAAGCTGCATTCCGGCCGCGGATGGTCCGAACCCGATTTTAATTCCGCCCGGCCATGTTATAATAAGCGCAAGGTTACATTGAGCTTGAAAAACGGTGCTGCAATCGGCAAGGCATAATACCGCCAGATTCAGAGCAGCCGAATTCATCATTATGGGTGTGAAAACATGGAAGTCAATCAGGCAGGATTCAAAGAAAAAAAACCGCTGTATATCAAGGTGTACGACGAACTGTACAAACAAATCATGAACGGTACCTATCCTTGCGACAGCCAATTGCCTACGGAAACGGAACTTGCCAAAACGTTCAAGGTCAGCCGGATGACGCTCAGGCAGGCGCTTGCGCTTCTGCAGGATGACGGGCTGGTCAGAAGCGTGCACGGCAAAGGCAGTTTCGTCACCAAACATCGGCAGGCTAACAAAACCGCAGGTTTGGAGAAAATCGGGAACCCGATTTACAAATGCCTCACCGAACCCATCGACCAGATCGAACTCGACTTCAGACTGGATTTGGAAAGCGAATATACCCAGGAGATTTTGAACAGAAGGGCCGCCGCGGTCGTGGCAATCGAACGGTGGTATAAAAGCAAGGGGGTTGCCGTCGCGTTTGCGTTTACGTTTATGGCGATCGAAACCGTATCGGAATTGAACCTGGACCTGCAGGATACGAGCCAGCTGATGGACCTGCTCGAAAACCGGGTATACGAAATGGCACATTCCGCATCCATTGAGATCAAACGTTCGAGCGCGATCAATTCCCCGTCGCAAAAATACATCATCGCCGGGGGAGCCGATCAATGCGACTTAATTTTGGAGAGCCTGTACGCCAACGAGGAGCATCCGATCGTCTACAACAAATTTTATATCCCCGAGGAATCCAGCGTGATGAAAATCAACGCCGTCAAATAGCCAAGGATAAAAAAACAGTATCTTCCTTTGAAAGAGGGGGATACTGTTTTTGCGTTTGTTTCCGCCAAAATCAAATCTGGCCGCCGTCAAATTTTGTAGTTGAACAACAGACGCTTTATGTGGTATTTTTACATAGTACAAATTAGACAACTAACCATACAACAAATATAGTTGTAATAAGGAGACTGAGAACATGAAAACGCAAACACCGAAGGAAACCCCACACATTAAACCCAACGGGGCGGAAATCGCCGAAACGATTCTGCTCCCCGGCGACCCGCTGAGAGCAAAATTCATCGCCGAGACTTACCTGGAGGATGTCGTCCAGTTCAACGAGGTTCGCGGCATGCTTGGCTACACGGGTACCTACAAAGGAAAGCGCTTATCCGTGATGGGAACGGGCATGGGCACGCCGAGCATGAGCCTGTATTCCTGGGAACTGATTCACGTGTTTGGCGTCAAAAACCTGATCCGCATCGGATCCGCCGGGGCTATCCAGGATCATTTGCAGCTGAACGACATCGTATTGGCGATGGGTTCCTCGACCGATTCCAATTACATGCATCAATTTAACGTTCCTGGGCATTATTCCATTACGGCGTCGTTCGATTTGCTTGAAAAAGCCAAAAAGATCGCCGACGAAAAAGGCCAGAAGGTCCATGTCGGAAATGTCCTTTCAAGCGATATTTTCTACAACGTCGATCCGACCGCGCTCGAAAGATGGAGCAAGATGGGCATCTTGTGCGCCGAGATGGAATCGGCAGGCCTGTACCTGAATGCCGCCTACGCCGGCGTCAACGCACTTTGCATATTGACCGTAAGCGACCATATCTTCAGACATGAGTTCCTGTCCGCCGAAGAAAGACAGACATCTTTTACGAACATGATGGAAATTGCCCTCGAACTCGCATAAACAGACCGGCAAAGGAGATTTTATGGCATGAACCCGACTCATCACGTACCTGACGCTCAGGTTTCTCTTGCGAAAAAAGCGGTTCCCGTTTTGTTGATATTTTTTGTTTTTTCGTTGATCATCGATAACTCGTTTAAGTTGGTTTCCGTCGCCATTGCCAAAGATTTGGGGATCTCGACGACGACGGTCAGCTGGCAGGCAACGTTAGCCGGCCTCGTGATCGGCATCGGGGCGGTCGTCTACGCGTCGTTGGCCGATTCGATCAGCATCCGTTCGCTGCTTGTCGCAGGCATCGGCTTTATCACCGCCGGATCCGTCCTGGGTTTTATCTTCCAGCATTCGTTTCCGCTGGTGCTCCTCTCCAGAATCATACAAACGGCGGGCCTGGCCTCCGCGGAGACGCTTTATGTCATTTATGTCGCCAAACATTTGCCCAAAAACGAACAAAAAAGATTTCTCGGTTACAGCACCAGCAGCTATTCCCTCTCGCTGGTCATCGGATCGCTTACGGGCGGTTTCGTCTCGACCTATTTGAATTGGGCGGCGCTGTTTTTAATTCCGTTGTTGGCGATCGCCTTGCTGCCGCTGATCCTGAAATATATGCCGAAGGAAGAATCGAAAAAAAGCCGCGTCGATATCGTCGGGCTCCTTCTGATCGCTGCGATCGCGACGTCGGTCATGCTGTACATTACGGACTTCAACTGGATTTACATTCTCGTTTTGGCCGCTTCGGTCGTGTTGTTCCTTTTGTATATCAGCAAAAGCAAACACTCTTTTATCGACATTGCCTTTTTCAAAAACAAAAGGTTCGTATCCGTATTGGCCGTTGCTTTCATTATTTATTCGGTGCAATTAGGTTATATCTTCCTGTTTCCGTTCTTATTGGAAAAGGTTTACGGCCTTCACCTGGATACGATCTCGCTGCTGCTTATTCCGGGATACGTAACGGCGGTGGTCGTCGGGGCGTCGTCCGGCACGATCTCCAAGTACCTGTCCAATAAACAAGCGGTTTCGATCGCGATGATCATGATTGCGGCAAGTCTGATTTTGCCGGTGCTGCTTTACGGAGGACCTGTCATCGTGTACGTGATTTCCATGATGCTTTTTTCAGGCTCCTTTGCTTTTATGTACGCGCCTTTGCTCGATTCGTGCGTAAGCGCTCTACCTTCCAGCCAATCGGGAACCGTGATCGGATTTTACAATTTGACGCTAAACGTCGCGACATCGATCGGCATCACCTACACGGCAGCCATGATTGAATCGGTATCGTTTAAAACGATCTTGTCCGCGCTTTCCTTGATTACGCTTTTGGCTTTGTGCGTGTATGGGCTTCTCATCGGAAAAACGAAAGAACACGCATAACGTTCTGATGCCTTCCACAAGATAGATTACGAAAGAAAGGGCGAGGTTGGAAACCTCACCCTTTCTTTTTGTATAAAAAACCAGCGTAAAAAGCCGCTTATTTATTCGCCTGCAAATGCTCCTCAAGCCGATCCATCGTTTCCGTAAATCCTTGTTCCATTCCCATATCAAGCACCTTCTGAAGCGCTTCGGCGGATTCATATACCGCGTGGTTCACGAATTTCGTTTTGCCGTCATGCTCTTCGAACGACAACGTGATCAGAGGGGCCGGCATGCCTTCCGCAACGTTGCCTTCGGCATCGGAGAAATAATCGACGTACACGATTTTTTCGTTTTTCACGATATCCTGATAGACCCCTTTGCCCCAGGATTCAAAACCGTAAAAATCGCCTTGGTTCGGATCGACGCATTTCATGCAATAATGCCAGATGCCGCCCGGGCGGAAGTCGACATGGCAAACCGGGACGGTCCATCCGCGCGGTCCCCACCACTGCTTCAAATGCTCGGCATCCGAAAATGCCTGGAACACCAGCTCGCGCGGCGCATTGAAAATACGCTCAATGAATAACTCTTTGCCTTCCGCTTTCAACGATTGTTTCAACATTCTATTTCCTCCCCAAATGGATTGTTTCCTCCGAATGTTTCTCGTTAGCCTTGCTATGGTTATAATATAACCTTTCGAGAATATTCCCGTCAAGGAATATTTTGAATATATTTTAGAAATTTATTTCTTCCGCGCGCAATATACTGTCTATATAGCCAGCATGGCACCGAAGCTTATCGTCATTCGGTTTTTCGAGAGAACCACTGGGGGGGTCGAAACATGAAGGATAAAAATGAATGGTCGGGAGACATTCCGGCAGCTTTCCATTCGCAGACGGTTGGCGAAGACGGTCCCGTCTTGGAACAGGACAATATCATGCATGAGACGCTGGAAACCTTCATACATAGCAAAATTCCGGAACGGCCCGTGCACGTCAAAGGCTACGGCGCTTTCGGATATTTTCATACTATACATCCCATGGCGGAATATACCAAGCTCTGCTTTTTGCAGCAGCCCGGCCAGCAGGTTCCGGTCACCGTCAGGTTCTCGCTTGCCGTCAGCACGAAGGGCACCCCGGACACTTCCCGCAACGTGCGCGGCTTCTCCACCAAATTTTATACGGAGCAAGGCGTTTTCGATCTGCTCTGCAATCACATCCCGGTATTTTCCGTCCGGGACGCCATGCGTTTTCCGGAAACGATCAACGCCTTCCTCCCTTCCCCGAAAAACAATCTGATCGACCCCGAACGCTTCTGGAGTTTCGTCGCCAGGGCCCCGGAGTCCACGAACTTTCTCGTCTGGCTTTATTCCGACGTAGGCACGGTCAGAAGCTTCCGCTTCATGAAGGGGCACAGCGTCAATACCTTCGTTTGGCGGAATGCGCAGGGCGTCCGCACATACGTGAAGTACCACTGGATCCCTTTCCGCGGAGAGCAGTACATCGATCGGCATGAGGCCGTCCGGCTGGCCGGCGAAAATCCCGATATTGCGGGCAAAGATCTGCACGATACGATCGCGGCGGGAAAAACGGTCGATTACGGGCTTTACGTGCAGCTGATGAACCCCGAAGACGCCGCCCGGCTTCCCTACAACCCGCTGGACGATACCAAGATTTGGGACGAGAAGCAGTATCCTTTGAAACCCGTCGGACGGCTGATCCTCAACCGAAATCCCGATGACTATAAGGAGCAGGTGGAAAAAATCGCCTTTTCGCCGTCAAACCTGCTGGAAGGCGTCGAGCTGTCCGACGACAAAATGCTGCAGGGCCGCGCCAACATTTATTGGGATTCGCAGCGGAGGCGCCTGGGGCCGGATTTCCGCAGGCTGCCGGTCAATCATCAGGAAAACTGGTCCCCGGAAGCGCTCGTCACCAGCGGCGGCGGCAGATTCGTGCAAGGAAAGCTGGTGCGTGCCGACCTGACCGAACCGGATGATTTTGCGCAAGCCGGCGAGTTTTACCGCACGCTTTCCCAGGTGCAGCAGGACCATCTGGCGGATAATCTTGCGGCCGATCTGGCGGGCATCTCCCCGGAAACGCGGCGCATCGTATTGGGGTATCTGAGCAGCGCTGATCCGGAGCTGGGAGAACGGGTTTCACGGCAGATCGGAACGTAACTTCGGGACGTAACTTCGGAACAGCGACATGCCCGGATTCTAAGATTCGCGTTCATGAACATCATTGGGTCGGTCGCTTGAGAAACGCAAAAAAACACCGGTATCCCCGGTGTTTTTTGGGTTATGCGGATATTCCGGATCCGCGGCGCGTTTTTCGATACATCACGCAGCGGCAGCAAAGCCCGAATCGCCGCAAAAATCAGCTTCCGGCGGGACATCGCGGCCCGGTTTCGTTGCTTGATTTGCCTATAGAGCGAAAACCCTCCCCACAGAACGGTAGCTGCGCTTCAAATATCTATTACTACGAACGGAACCCGCGCCCATGTGACAGACTCTCCAAAATAATGAAACGGGCCGTACCCGCGGGACCTTGATTGGATTCTATTCTATCGATGTATTGACACCGATCAGGAAAACTTTTACACTCGGGTCTGGATTACAGAAGCAATGAAAGGAGTCGAAACGATGCAAATCCGCCTCATGAACGAAGAGGATATGGACGCCGTCATCAGCATATGGCTGGCCGCATCCGAACAAGCGCACCATTTCATCGATGGCGCCTATTGGCATTCCAAGCAGGAGGACATGCGCAGCGTTTACCTGCCGATGGCCGAAAGCTACGTGCTGGAGAACGAAGGGGAAATCGCAGGATTTATTTCGGTCGTTCAGCATCTGCTCGCCGCTTTGTTCGTGCACCCGGACCATCAGGGCAAAGGTTACGGCCGGGCTCTGATGGAATACGCCAAGGAACGCGTTCCGAAACTCGAGCTCAAAGTATACAAGGACAACGAAAATGCGATTCTTTTTTATGAACGTCAAGGCTTTACCGTCTTGGAGGAAACCGTGGACGAGGAGACGGGACAAGCGGAATTCGTCATGGGATGGCAGGCTTCTTCCTGTTCATAGCCCCCTCGCCGCAACCTCTTCTTAAAAAAGGGGTAGTCGAGCAGATGAGCAGGCTTTTCGGCCGCCAGGATTTAGCGTAAAATTTTTGCGCCTCCCTTATAGCAAAAAAACAAGCCGACGATCGGTTCTGGACCGAAATCGGCTTGTTTTTGCTTTTGCCAAGTCGCCGGCTCATCGCCCCCAACCTTGCTGCGAACGGTCACCCCGTCCTCTCCTTCATCGCCTGAACCAGCCCGCCGTAATACCGGAAGGATACGTAACAGGTTTCGCCGTTGGCCATCAGGATGATCCGTTTCCGCTTGTCAATTTCGCGTATATTGTCCAGATTGACGATGTATGCCTTGTGGCAGCGGTAAAACCGGTCGTCCAGCTGTGTTTCGAGCTCCTTCAACGTTCCGTAAAATTCGATCTGCCTGTTTCGCTCATGCAGCTTGATTTTGTGGGGCGAAAACGACGTTTCGAAAAAAAGCACGTCCTCATATTTGACGTTGATGATGGATTCTTCGGTTTCGATCGTCATCCGGCGCGGATCGCCGCCCTTTTTCAAATGCCGCTCATACGCCTTGCGAAGGCAGTCCTCCAGCCTCAAGGCGAATTGGCCGGGGTCATCCTTGATCATAAAATCAAACGCCTCCACTTTGTATTGGAAGGTCAAATAACTCAGCTCCGAATGGGTGGTGATAAACGCGATCAGGCAATCGGGGTTCCGGTCGCGCAGCATCCCCCCAAGCTGAATGCCGTTGATGTCGGCTTTCAGATCGATGTCCAGCAAAAACAAGGACGGATGGCCGTCTTTCCCGGACTGTTCGAGCAATTCGCGGTAATCCCCCGTCGAGCAGGCCACCTCCATATCCAGCTTGTGCTTGATGATCGAATGCGTCACGAGCCGTTCGATTTGTTCGCGCTGCCGCTCGTTATCCTCGCATATATAAACGTTAAGCATCACGTCATCTCCTCTGCTTTCGGATTCGTTTGTTCGCGGACGGCTGTTCGGACCACGAGCCGCTGCGTCAATATCATCGATTCGGGATCGATTTCCGTGTCCAGGATGGCTTCGGGATATTTGCGGTCGAGCAATTCGCGCACGGCGGGCAAACCGATGCCCCGGTTCTCCCCTTTCGTGGAAAATCCCGCTTCAAACATTTTATAGATTGGGGGCGTCCGTACCGGGCAGCTGTTTTGGACGATAAACAAAACCTTGTCCTTACGGGATACGATCCCCAGCCTGATGATCGGTTCCGTCGTTTCCCGGGCGGCTTCGATGGCGTTGTCCAGCAGGATTCCCATGATCCGGCACAAATCAAGCGCGGAAATGTCCACCTCATGGATGTCTTCCTCGATGTCGACAAACACGTCGATTTGCTCCGCGAGAGCCTTCAACATTTTCGAGGAAATCATGCCCTTGAGCGGCGTGATCTTGATGCGCCCAAGCAGGGACAACCTCGTGTTCATCTGCAGCAGCTTGTCCGAATAAGCGCATACGTCCCGATAGAAATAGGTTTTCAGTTCCTCGTATTTTTCTTCCTCGATGAACCCCTGCAGAGTGGACAAAATGTTGGCATAATCATGTTTGAATATCCGCATGTCATGCAGCACGTCCTCCAGGGAATCCGCGTATTTTTCAAGCTGCCCCAGTTCCTGCTTCAACTGCCGCTTCTCCATTTCCTTTTTGAACGTGTATGTATATAGCCGGTGGCTTGAAACGATGACCGCCATATAGACGGTCAGCAGCAGGGTGTGCAGCACCATGTCCTGTCCCCCGCCGGCATTGGCGAAAAAAAAGAGCGAAAGATAGACGCCGCCCATCATCATGCACATATTGCCGAACGTGATCCATATACGCTGGCGCAAAGAGAACAGATGCTGCGCCCCAAAGCCGCTCCGGCTCCCGCCGCCCCGAAATAACCTGCCGGCCAGATACGCGACGACCCCGATGAACGCAAACAGAAAAAGTTGTTCCGCGGCCGGGTCCCGGACCTTCAGCATCTCGTCCATAACGATCCGGCTGATTTGCATGGCGAACAGGCAATTCACGAAATTAAGCACGCCGAACAAGGCCGCTGCCGCCGCGTCTTTCGTTTTCAAAAAAAACAGCACAAAAAACAACAGGACAATCCATGCCGTACTAAAATCCATGCCGAGCCACCGGCTTCCGCACACCAAATTCCATTACCTTTGGGTCCTCCCTTTTCGGATTGCATACAGAAGGCACCCTGCAAAAACCATCTGCAAGGCCCCTGCAAACCAGATCGACATATAAGAGTATACCATCAAGGGAGCCGAGACGGTGACCGAGATCAGCCACAGCATATACTTCCGTTTATGTTCGAACATTTGGCGGGGATGGCTCCAATCGAAATTCGGCCGCTTCATATCGTAATACAGCTTGACGAGCGTCGTTAATCCGAGGGATATCGCCATCATCGCAAGCAGCCCCCAGCGATCCAGGCCGGGCCCAAATGCGCAAACGATGCCGTAGGCAGCGGCATATAAGGGAAACATGATCGCCAAGGCGAATATATATTTGCCGGCGAATAGGCCGCCGCGGGAGACGGGCAGCGACAGAAGCAGCTGGCGGTACGGTTTCTCCCAAGAAAACAGCACCCCGGGAGTCGAGCATGTCGACAGCAGCACCAGCAAAAACAGGATCAACTCTACGCCGGCGCGGGAGACCGCGGTGGACATGTACAAGAAAAAAACCAGAAACAGCGAATATCCGATATGGTTCAGGAAAAGCACCTTTTCGCCCGCAAAACGCACGAACTCTCTTCTGATCCAGCCAAACTTCATCGCCGATCTTTCGGGCCTAGACCGCAAAAACCCCCGGTCGTCCAAAAAGAAGACCGCGCTTATGCCGCACCAGCACGCTGCCAGCCCGGCGGCCGCGCACATCAGCCACGTGCCTGCGCCCTCCAGCAACGTAATGTTTCTGTATGAAACGTTTGAGGCAAGAATGGCCAACACAAAGGGCATCACCCGGAACCCGATATGTTTGACCCATACGACGGCGGCATACAGCAACATCAGCGTCGTTTTCCCCACCGGCATGGCGAGCAGCAGCTTGTATTTCCGGTCCTTGAGCTTGGATAAGCCGGAAAGCAAGGACAAATACAGGGCGGCGGCCGCCGTTCCTTTCAAGAGAACGCCGAGGGATCGGGCTTGAACAGCCGTATATTCCGAAGGAACGACGCAAAACAGGACGACGATGAGCACGAGGATCGCCGCCAATTCCTTCAGCGGCCGCCTCCCCTTGATTTCGTCCAGCAGCAGCACGCGAAACAAGGCGCGAACGTCATTCATGGCCGATCACCCGAAAAAACGCCGCTTTGACCTGCTCTTCCCCATTTACGGCGACAGTTTCCCGTATCGTTCCCTGGTGCAAAATCAAAGCCTCATCGCAGATCCGGCTAACGATGGGGAATAAATGCGTGGACAGCAGCACGGCATTCCCCCGCTTCGCATAAGCGCGCAGTTCCCCGTAAATCCGTTCGATCGCGACGGCGTCCAGGCCGACCAGCGGTTCGTCCAGAATCAGCAGCGGACATTCCAGCAGCAGCCCGTTGATCAGTGCCGTCTTCTGCCTGTTGCCCAGCGACAAGGCGCCGATCTTCCGGTGAAGGAACGTCTCGAAGCCGAAGGTCTCGCATAACGCCGCCAACCGTGGCGAATCCACCGTTTTTCCGTATAAGCGGTGCACGAAATCCATAAAAGCAAGCGGCGACATTTCGTCGAACAAGGCGGGATGATCCGGTATGAAATACCGATAACGCTTCACCCGCTTGTCGTTTTTGCCCGTCAGCTTCTCGCCGCAATAACGGACCTCCCCGCTGTATTGGCCGTGAATCGAAGCCAGGACGTTCAGCAGCGTCGTTTTTCCCGCGCCGTTGGCGCCCAGCAGCGCATATACTTTTCCCGGCTCGATTTTCAGATTCACCTGCCGGATCACCGGCGCATGTTTCGTATACCAGCCCGTTACATGCCTGGTTTCAAGGATCATGTCCGCACCTAACCTTCCCGGTCCGGGCTTTTGACCGCGCCGTAAAGTTTGGCCGCCATGGCGAGCGCAACCACAAATGCCGCGATGGAGAACAGCGGGTTGCTTTTGACCGCATATATGATGCCTGCGCCTCCCCATACGGCGACCATGATGCCATAAAATAACATTTTTTTCTTTTTGGAATTCAGCAGCATCGCAGCTCCTCCTTCGACGTTGATGCCGCCATTGTAACATCTTGAACGGTACTCGCCTGCCGTTTTGTCTTCTCCGGCGGCTCATTCGCTCCGACAGTGCTTCCGAAGAGTTCCGGCATGACGTTCAGGACAAAATCGAGCACGTTCAGGATAAGCTTGCCTAAAAATGAAACATATCCCTGATTTCCTTCGTCTAATATCTGTAAACCACGAACACATCTGTGGATCAAGACACAGGAGGGAAACAAAATGAAAAAATTCAAATCCATCACTTTATCCGCCGCGGCCCTGTCGCTGCTGTTGTCGGCCGCTCCCATCTATGCTGCGCCTCAGACAAGCCAGGCCGATGTGCAAATCGCTCAATCCGCCCCTGCCGGGCTGGATCAGGCAACGCTGAACGAATTGACGAAAGTTTTGAATAAGCTCGCCGGAAAAGGCAAGATCGATTTCACGCAAGCGGATACCGCCGGAGCCACCTGGATCATCAGCGGCTACGTCAACGGGGCCGTGAAGGCGGAATTCGAGCAGCTGTACAATCCGGCCAAAAAACGGGTCGAGTCGACCAGCATCATTTACAAAACTTCCAATACGAACGCTGTGCTGGGGGCGACGCTCGCCAACAAAACGGCCTCGTTCCTGAAAACCTTCGATACCGACCGCAAATTCAAAACGGAAGCCATCTGGCGGGTGTACTCCCCTTATCAGGATAACGTTCCGCGGAACTACTGGGTTCTCTGGGGGAACAGCCAGAGCCTGTACATCGATTTGGATCAAGGCAACCAGATCACGGCCAGCATCACGTATCCTTTGAAGAACATGCAGGCTGCCCTGGTCAACAAGGCGAACCGTTCCCTTAAATCGCTCGGCAGCCACGTGATCAAGCCTCTCCAATTTGCTTCGCGCGAGAAAAAGGGGGACAAGGAATTCGTCTGGAACTTCCAGGACAACGAAAATGTCAACCATGTAGCGATCGGCGTCAAAACCGGCAAAGTGTGGGAAGTGGAAAATCTGCATGGCCAGGATTGGGCTAACGACCAGGATTTCGCCAAATCGTTCGCCAAACCCGTGCTCAGCAAAAACCAGGCCCTTGCCGCGGCCAAACCGAAAGTCAAATCCATCTTCGGACTTCAAATGAACGGTTATTCGGTACAGATCAAGAAAAACGAATACACCTTCACCAAAAAAGGCGCTCCGACCATCAGCGGAAAAATCAACAAAAAAGGAGCGTTCTACGCCCTTAAGGTAACGCCGGCGAACGGCGTTCGCAACTGATCCCGCCGGAGGAAATAAAAACAAAGTTCTTTGCGGTGAAAGACACCCGGGCCAAGAAGAGATGCAGCGGCCCGGGTGTCTTGGACTTTGCGCGTCGCATGCCCTTGCCGAAAGTTTGCAGGGGCTGCGACGCTTTTGCAGCGTTAGGCCCTTAAAAAGAGGCAGGCATTGCAAGGTTCAAATCGTTTTCTATGGAATGGAGCGTGAATCAACATGTGCGAAAATGAATTATTGAGGCGCCAGGATCAGCTGCAGGCCGAAGCAAGCAGGGTAGCGGAAGAGCTGGACATGGACGACCTGCTGTCATTAGCCGGCAATCCGGTACGGGTCGGCAGCGCAGCTCTCGGATTAATGGCATGGAGGGATCTGGACATAACCGTGGTCTGCCCCAAACTCGACATGGATCAAGTGGCGGAAATCGCCACGATGCTGATGGTCAAGCAGGGCATCAGGGAGCTTCGCTTCCTGAACGATACGGGGATCTGGAATACAGATATCAACTACCCCGACGGGTTTTACATCGGATTAAAATACCGGGCTCAAAGCGGCATGGATTGGAAACTGGATATATGGTTCGTGGACGAGCCGGACAAGCAGCCGGACCTGAAGCATATCGAAACGTTGCCCAAGCGGCTCACCCCCGAGCTGCGCGAATCCATCCTGACGATCAAACAGGCATGGGCATCGCGCCCCGAATACGGAAAAGAAGTGAAAAGCTTCGACATTTATACCGCCGTGCTGGACGATCACGTCAGGACGCTGCATCAGTTCGAGGAATGGCTGAAAAGCAAACCCCGTTCGTAACAACCCGTGATTCAAAAGGGAGCAGCCGCAGGACCGGAAAAACCAAAGCGGCGGACGCTAAAACCGGCCATGCGCGCCTGAGGAGCGGCCCGGAAGGGCTGCTTTTTGCTGTGGAAAGGGTGGAAAAAGCATAAAAAAGCTACCCCTCGGACTTCGCGTCCGCGGGATAGCCTCTTCCTTGCATGATATTAGCTCTTAACCCCAACATTGCTTTTTGCCTTCAGCTCTTTTAAACCGGCGGCGTAACCCCCATTTGTATCCAACCTTCCTTGGAGGGCCCATACACCGCAGGGATATTTAATCCCGCCTGACGCATAAGCACGGTAACCTGTCCCCGGTGATGGACGATATGTTTGATCAATCCCATAAAGATGGACGCATTCGTTTCCTGTCTGCCAAAAGCGTTCTGCACCTGCTTCAAATCGTCGTCCGTCCATTGTTTTTCAACCGCTTGGGCTGCACGCTCGCTTATCTTTTTAAAAGTCTCGGCGATTTCTTGGGCGGAAGGCACATCATCCGGATTGGGCACCCGCTCGGTCGCAACCCCGAATTCGGTCAAGTAATCCGGGATGTTCGAGACGAAATGCCACGCAATCCTTCCCAGCGTACGCCCTCCGGGATACACCTGCTGCTTTAATGATTCATCGGTCAAGGCGTTCAAAATGTTTTGGGTTAATGCAGCTTCCTTGTTCCATTCCTTGATCAAATCCGAAACCGTCACATACATCATGGATTCATCCTTTCTTGAATGAGCTTGCCGCCGCCGCCTGATCAGCATCGGTCGGTACATTTTCATCATAACCGCTAATAGTGACAGGGTCTGTCATAATCATCATTTTTATTAGCGATTCGGAATGATCCCCTTGTGGCCAAAGTTTCCCGCTAAAGCGGCCAAGACAGTTCAATGCCCTGGTCCTGAAGCAAGCGCTGAAAATCCTCCAGCAGGGAGCCTTGCTCATGAACATCCGAGGGCATTGACCCGCGATTCAGGCAAAATGCAGCCAGCAAACCCGCCGCCTCGCCGATATTCCATTCCACCGGGTGCAGGCGGTAGCAGCCGTTCGTAATGTGGGTCGTCCCGATATTTTTGCAGGCCGGCAGAAGATTGCCGCCGTGCTCCGGAATCAGGCTTCCCAAAGGAATCTGGAACGGAACGCTTTCCACGTCGATGTAATTTCGTCCCGCCGTGCTCGGATGCAGGTCGATGTGATAGAAGCCGATGCCGACGGAGTCGCGAAACGGCGCGGCCAGCTTCGTGCCCGTACAGTCCGGATTGACGTGCTGCTCCTTGACTGTAAACCGCGCGCGGATTCGCCGCGATTCCCGAATATAGACCTGTTGGGCCAGCCCGTCGTCCGTCCCGCACACGTCCGCTCGCAGCCGAAGTCCCGGGTATCCCTGCTTGCCGTCCGGCCTTGGCGCTTCGGTCTGCATCCAATACAGCAGCGAAAGGCTGAGCTGGCGGGCGCCCTCCAAATGGCGGAGCCGCTCCTCCTCCGGCACGTCAATGACCGGGCCCAGCCAATAGTCGTTTTGCGGCCAGTTCACGATCGTGATGTCGCTGGCAAAAGCGCCTTCGCGGAAAAGCTTCTTGTCGATGATCCTCCGGTAATTCCACAACGAAAAAAGTCCGTCCCGCGGAAACAGCGCGTATTCGACCTTTTTCAGCGTCCGCGGCTGCGGCGAAAACCAGCTCAGCTGGCGTTCCGGCCAAAAATCCGCCTGATATTGCCGCCAAAACTCGTAATCTTTCGGTTTATTGATCGTATGGTCTTCGCCTTCCAGGTAGTCCACCGCAAAGCAGTGCGTCACCGCCTGCATGTCCATCGGGTCGGCGGCTCCCTCCAAGGCATGCGGTTCCCCGGTTTCAAGCCGGGATTCGGCCCCCGTGACGTAGTCGATGCCGGCAAGCGGGAGCAAGTCGCCGCATTCCGTCGCGTCCAGCACGAAACGGCCGGACAAGGCCATTTCGTCGCCGCTGCCCAGCTGCGTAACCGTGACCGCTCTGACCTGACCGTTGTCCGCTTCGCAGCCGGTAGCCTTCCAACCGGTAAAAATACGCAATCGGCCGCTATGTTCGTACGGGGCAAGCATTGCCTGCAGCACGGCATGGGCAACCCTCGGGTCGTGGCTGATTCGGCTGACCAGGGCATTGCCCGGATTGAGCAGCGGCTGGACAGCAGCGTCCGCGGTCAGCGGAAAAAACGTCCGGTAATACCGGCGAACCTGCTCCCGGTAATCGCGATAGCTGCGCGTCGCCCCGAACTGCTCGATCCATTGATGCTCATCCGGCGGTACCGCCTGATTCGTCAGCTGTCCGCCGATCCAGGCGCATTCCTCGGTCAGAATCACCTTTTTCCCAAGCCTGCAAGCCGCCAGCGCCGCGGCCACGCCGCCAACGCTGCCGCCGATGATCACGATATCCGCTGTTTGTTCCTTCATGTTGCCGCCTCCTTTTTCCTGCTTTATTGGAAGTCCGGCGGGCTTTTGCCCGCGTGCTTCTTGAACACCCTCGCAAAAAACTAAGGATCCATATTGCTAATCCAGATCCGCCACCTCATGGACCATTACCCGCTCGACTTGCAGCCGACGGATGGCCCGCTCCATTTTCAGCATCTTCTCGGGTCATATTTTCATCCATATGCTCATCCACGAATAGCATGACCTGTTGAATGATTTTCGCCAGCAGATTCCGATGGAAAAAACGGTACAATGGTTTGTGACTTTCTTAAGCTAAAAAACACCCGACCATCGCATCGATAGCCGGGTGTTGATCGGAAAGCAACGATTCACCTTATTGAACAAGGCGCTATTTTGCAGCCGGTAGCGGCAGCGGTTCGGACGGACTCCAGCAGCTTATGCAGTTGAACCGCATCATGAAAATCGGGCGACGCAAAAGTGCCGTCAATAATGTCCCTGGCCAAAAGCTCATGAGCCTTCAAAACATCCAGCATCGGCCAATGCAGCTGCTCCCCTTTCCTATTTTTAAAGTTTGTGCGCCGCTTTATTTGATTTGATCGGTACGCAACAATTCATCGACTTGAACCCCTTGATCCGTACGGACCAAAATAAATTGGGATTTGAACGATTTGGTTTTCATGGATCCGTCGTTGTAATAAATGTTGTACGTTTCCCGGGTATACGCTTTAAACCGCTCCTCGGACAACCGCTGAATCGAAGTCACCTCGGAAGAAATAAGCTCCTCATAGATGCCTTTTTTCTGCAAGTAACCCAAATAGTCCTTGGCCTCCTTGTATGCCTTGCCCGACGGATTCAGATACGGCTCCATGACGCTGAAATCATAGTTGGAGGTCGCCCGAACCGCGCTGTTCAAATAACCGACCATGGCCGCTTTGATGGTAATGTCCGGAATGTGTTCCGCAGGGTGTTCTCCGCTAACCTGAACGTCTTTCTTGGCAGCGGATACGGCGGAATTAGGTTGATTCGGGTTGGTTGCTCCGTTTACCAGCACTTCGCTTTGCGGATTGCCCGTCAGATTGATCAGTTGCTGGTACTTTTCGAGCATGCGAGCCGCTTCCCGCCGATGGCTTTCCTGCTGCTGAAGCTTTTCTTTGACGATCTCGTTATTGTCGGATGCGTTTTGATAGGCCTCGTCGGATAAATTATAGTATGCGCTGCTAAAATAAAAGCTGTTGTTGCCCTCCTTGATGTATTGTTGAGCCAATCGGCTTTGCCTCTCGGATTCTTCCCCGGCTTCGATCGCCGCCACATAAGCATCGTTGGCCGCCCTGCTCTCCGTCAAATATTTTCCACGGTATGTAATGGCCTCCAGAAACCGATTATGCGCATGCTTCAAATAATTGTGGACCAGCGTTCCCGCCAGCTCGTCGCGGATTTGGTTGTTTTGACCGATCAAGTCGGATACTTTGGAATCGTAGTCGCCGATGGTCGTGGTCGTGGAGGTCTCCAGCACTAGGATGTCGTCGTCCAGGACGGCATTTTTCTGCAATAAGACTTGGATATTGTCGATGTCGCCCAAAATTTGATTCAGCTCATTCGAAGCTTTTGTCATCATTAAGGCATCGGCCGACATTTTGTTTTTGACGCTTGCGTATTTGGGATTGTTGTTTAAATCTTTAAGCTGGTCTTCGAACGTGTTTTCCTTCTTCAGTTTCTGGTAGTAATCCACCAGCTCCGGGAAACTCAAGGATTCATCCGGCGTCGAGTTGATTTTGTCGGCAAACGTCTTTGCCTTTTGCTGCAATGCGGAAAATTGTTTCTCGTAATCTCGTGCTGCGCTATAACTTTCATATTTCTCATAGCTAAATAGGCCTATTGCGCCCAGCACGCATATGCAAAGAGCGGATATCGGGATCCATATCCATAACTTGCGTTTTTTAGGGGGGGCGACCGTCAGCTCGTCCATTTTACCTATACCTCCATACTGGTCATATTTTCCTATTTTACAGGCAACCCGTTCGTAGTATCAATACTTTTTGCGCAAGTTTCGACGTCTGCACTCTGTTTTCCGATTATGCCGATGTTTCCCCATCGCAGGAAGATCCGCCCGGCCGGTCCATTTTCTGCAAAATGAACTTTCCGCTCCGGAAGCCAAAAAAATACCACAAGTCATTCCTAAGATGCTCAAATACAGTATAATTTGGTAGGTAAGCTCTGGTTGTTTGGAATGCGGCAATGTATTGCTTGGAGAAGCAACCACGGGTATCCCTATGTAAGCAAAATTCAAAGAACGGGGGTTCCAGCATGAACGATTACATAACAAACGCAGTAAAAATCGCACATCGCGGCAGGGACATTTTCGGCATTTCCTATATGCCAAAGCATGAAAAAAAGTGTCCCGTCGTTATTTTCAGTCATGGCTACAACGGAACAAATGCCGATTTTACGATGCATGCCGAATATATGGCGTCCCGTGGCGTGGGGGCGTATTGTTTTGATTTCTGCGGCGGTTCCGTGAATTCAAAAAGCGATCTTAAGACGACGGAAATGACCTTGTTTACGGAGAAAGAAGATTTATGCGCCGTACTGGATCATGTGAAAACATGGGAAAACATCGATGCGGACCATATTTTTCTGTTTGGAGGCAGCCAAGGGGGGTTGGTCACGGCGTTGACCGCCGAGGAGCGTATGGATGACGTGAAAGGCGTTCTGTTATTATATCCGGCATTCTGCATCCCGGACCAATGGAACGAAAGATTTCCTACGCTTGAAAGCATTCCGGACACGCAAGAGCTGTGGGGAATGACGCTCGGCCGGGCGTTTTTCGAGACGATTCACGGGTACGACGTATTCGAACATGTAGGCAGATATAACAAAAATGTTCTGGTATTTCATGGCGATCAAGATGCGATCGTGGCGCTTGAGTATGGCAAAAAAGCTTCACAATTATATCCTCGTGGGAGGATCGAGATATTTCCAGGCGAGGGCCATGGTTTTACGGAGGCGGGAAATCGGCGCGTAGCCGAAATGACGTATGAATTTGTGAAGGCGAATATTTGAACGGTTTCCGTATTTGAACGGTTGCCGTAAATGGATTGGCGATAAATTGCTGCATCGGACCCGAATTGTTCGTCGCGCCCTGTTGTGTTGGCAGTTGCGTTGGGGAAAATGGCTGATGTCCGCTAGCGAAAAGGAAAGCAATGGTTGCGGCTGGCTCCGATTTCGGCGTTGGCGGTGTAACCGCCCTTGCGGGAATGAAGCTACTTTGAAAGTGGCGGGTTGCGCGGGGAGTTTGCGATCGTGAGAAGACAACGGTGATCGTGGAGAGTAAGGCGGACGCGAGGAGTAATGCTGATGGTGAAGTGTTAGGCGCTCGCGGGGTGTCATGCTCAAGGTGAAGTGTTAGGACGACGCGGGGTGTCATGCTCAAGGTAAAGTGTTAGGACGACGCGGGGTGTCATGCTCAAGGTAAAGTGTTAGGACGACGCGAGGAGTTATGCTCAAGGTGAAGTGTTAGGCGCTCGCAAGGCACATGCTGATGGTGGAGAACTGTTGATGAACGCAGAGATAACACGGTTCTAACGGTTGCCACTGCGCTTAATGCCAAGAAATTGTTGCTTTTGGAATTTTAACGGTTCTGGTTGACGTTATTTAGGTATTATGGAGGAACATTAGGGGATAATCTCGTAAATAAGCTCGCTGGTAACCGTTAGAATTTGCAGATAGCTATTTTGAGCTACATAGACGCTGTCACAACCGTTAGAATTTGAAATCGGCCATCAGTGCGGGATTCCTCCCCTGGAGCAAGTGCTCTTCCCCTAAAAAAGGACACCCCAATGAATTCCCAATGGATGTCTTTTTGGTGTTATGGATTCTAAAGAGTACGTTCATGAATGAATCGCGGCATTCTGCCATTTCAATGCAGCGGCACGATCCCTGTGAGAACAAAACATGCCCGACCAGGCGCGAACAAGTTTTATGAAGACTATGGCTTAACCTGACTTCTTTTGCCCAAGATTGGGTCGGTTTCAATGCTCCAATGGAGCAGTTAAGCTTGAATATTTTCCCTTTTAGTGGTACATTGTATGCAATTATAAGGTGTGAAGCACATACCGCTTTGTTACGTCATGTTCATGCGAGCATGGATGTATCGGGGCGGTTTATTTATTTTTCGGATCGGATGTGAAATGAAATGAGCAGGTTTGATGAAATCTATCAAAGTTGGATGGAGCAACAGATTGCCGAAGAGAAAAGCCCAAGAAGACGAGAGATACTCCGGAAAGGATTAAGCCGCGGATCGCTTGATTTTTTGCGCTTGGTCTGGTTTCCGGCCATAGGCAATCTGGATCACTTATACCCCGAATACGAGGTTAGGGATTTTAATAACGGGTATCGCTATCTGGACCTTGCGTACATGCCCGGGAACGTCAAAGGATGTATCGAAATTCAGGATTACCGAAGCCATGCCAGGGATATTGAAGTCAGCCGATTCAAAGATTTATGCATGAAGCAGTCCCTGCTGGTTTTGGATGACTGGCTAATCCTTACGATTGCCTACTTATCCATCCGGGATGATCTCGGGGTATGCAAGCAGCTCGTCCTGTCCTTCGTTGGAAAGTTTCTAGGCAGCGCCGTACCTTCCGGACTCCATTGGGCAGAAGCCGAAACCCTGAGGTATGCTCACCGACTGCTGCGGCCCTTTACGCCGATGGAGCTGTCAAGCCATTTGCAGCTTTCTGAACATCGCACACGAGTTATCCTTCGCGCCCTTTTGGAGAAAAAACTGCTGGAGGTGGCTAGCGGAAAACAACGATATCGTACTTACCGGCTACCCGGGGATCATGTCGAAAGTCCGTTTGATCCGCACCGCTAGTTCAAGGACATGCCGGCAAGGGAAATCCCGCGATGAAGACGTTGTTAACGCTCTTTGTTCATAGGGAAGCAGCACGCTCGTTAAACCAATGAGCAAATGAAGTCAACGGAAGAAGAAAATTGAACGCAAGGAGATAAATGAAGCAAGGATATAAATGAACGGGGAAGGCGTAAGTGAACGTAAGAAGAAAATTGAACGCAAGGGGATGAAGTGAAGCGATCGATGAGACAAATAAGCGCTTGGGAGATGAAGGGAAAGGTTGAGGAAACAATGGAGCACGAGAAGATGTAGTCAAGGTGAGCGGACGAGTCGAAGTGGGAAATAAATTTCTAACGGTTGCCACAGCGGTTAATCCCGAAAAAATGGAGGTTTTGAAGTTTTAACGGTTCTAGTTGACGTTATTTGGGCTTTATGACGGAACTTCTTACGGTAATCTTGCAAATTAGCTCATTGGTAACCGTTAGAACATACAGAGAACCATTTTAAGCTACATAAGCGATGTCACAACCGTTAGAATTTGAGAACCAGCTTAAGCGCTAGTAGCGAACTTGTACCTTGATTGCCTCCGCAGACAGTCAGAGGACGTTGAATTTCGCCAAAGCGAATGTTGAAATCATATTCCCTTTTTATAGTTATAAATAAAACGCAGCAAACTCGGAGCAGTTTGGCGCAAATCTCTGCGCATAATGAAAAAGACAGCCGCCCGGCAGGCAGCTGCTTCGCAAGTTTTGATAAAGCTGGGCGTTCTTTAGTTTAGTTTTACTCGAAGCTCGTCATCCGGATTTTTGGTGGTGTAGTTCCATACGTACAGGTCCAGATCGGTACCGTTGAAGTTTTTGTACATATCGGTATGCTTGTTGCCCGAACCAAAATAAAACTGCGGAATCAGGTACATCGATTCTTTCCCCTCAACGAAATAGGTTTGATTGATGCCGCCAAAGCTTGCATCCGGACTTTCGGATTCGACGTACAGGTTATTGTCCTTGATATAATAGGTCCAATGGACCGGATATCCTTCGTAGCTCGTCCGTATCGTCTGCGGCTGTGAGGAAATATCGGTCAGACGGACGGGAACATCGCTGCCCTTATGAACATCCACCCGTTCCTTGCCGATCAGCGTGATTGGTGTGTTTTCTAGAGCAGCGATATCCACGGTAATGGAGTCCGTAGGCTCGAATCGGAGAACGGTCTTACCGGCATGGGAATCGCCCTCCTCCAGTCCCACTTCCCCTTCAAATACCCGGCCGCCAACATCCAATTGCAAGGTTTGGTACGGCATTCGGAATCGGCGGTCCTGATGATTCAGAACGAGCCTAATTTGGGTCGGTGTGACAACCAGTTCACGGATGCTCGCCTCTTCGGACAAGGTATGCAGCGGAATATCCATACTTTTTCTGAACGAACCGCTCTCCATCTGCTTCCGGGACAAAGAGAGATTCACGTTCCACGAGCCGTCCGTGCGCCCCTTCTCATGGGTATATACCAAAGCGAAACGGTTCCCTTTTTTCTTCAACAGCTGCTCGCTAAACTTCTGTTGGCTTGTATACTCCCCGGTCGCACCGCTTGTACCATAAGCGGGGGATTCCGTCTCCCGGATTTTGTTACCGAGGCTGTCGTACGCGGCGATTCTGGCCCAAGTCTGCTCCTGAACCGCAGCGTCTGTAAAGGTTACGAAGGAGTTAAGCAGGATTTGGCCCGGAGAGGATGCCAAGGCCTGTATTTTCACCGTTTGGATGCCGTCCTTTTGAATGGTGAATTGCTGAGTGCCCGGATCGTTTGGATTCCAATGGATCTCCTGCTCCAGATCCTCGAGATACCGGACATTCGTTACGGAAAATTGCAGCTTGGACAGGTCCTCTTTCATCACCCAATTCGTCTCAAAATATCCCTGATACACGCCCTGCTCCGCGTTCCACTTCTGAACATAATGCCCTTCAATAGGCGCGCCGCTGCTGTCCTTGAGGACGATCCGGTCGTATCGGATCTCTTGTCCTCGGGTGGCTTCTTCCGGTTTTAACGTGTACAGGAGGAACGTCCGGTTCTCATCGGTAAAAGCGGTATGCACCGTTAAAGTGACGCCATGATCCGTTGCACTCTGCTCCACCTGCTGACCATAACCGGCCTTAAGGGCTGCTTCAATGCCTGGTTTCTTGGACAAAATACTGCTCCAATCGTATTGAACGGCTGCATAAACAGGCGTTGCGAGAACGGCCACAGACACACCCGCAATGATCGCCACACTCGTTTTGCGCCGCTGCGGTCTGTGATATGTTTCGTCTACGATCCTCAGTTCATTTTTTTCAATGCTGCTCAGCATTTGATCAAAGTCGGGATACTGCACCGTTTCCGTGCGCTTCATGTGATTTCTAACGTTGAGCTCAATAGATTCCAAAACGATTCTCTCCCCTCATGATATATTGTTCCTGGCGCTCCAGTTTTTTGCGGATCAGCTTGAGCGCTTTGTACAACCTGGACCGGACGGTATTCTGGGGAATGCGGAGCGTCTCTGCAATTTCTTTAATGGACAGATCGCCGATATATCGCAGCGTAACGACGCTAAGCAGTTTCTCCGGCAGCTGAAGCAGTTGTCGCTCCAGTTCATCGTAAGAAAGCTTGTTTACAACGATGCTGTCAACCGGACTTACGGCCCGGCTTGCTTGATCATGAAGCCATTGCAGTTGTCCTTGCTTCTCGTGCTTCGTTTTGTTTTTGCGGATCACGTTGAGGCAATGGTTCATCGTAATACGCATAATCCAGGCCTTCAAATTCGTCACGCTGCTCCAGTCCTGGCGGAACACCGTAACGAATACGTCGTGGCATACATCCTCGGCATCCTGGCTGTTTTTGAGCATATACAGACATGTACGGTAGACGTCTTTATTGTACGTATGAAACAGTTCATGCTCGGTCACGCCCGGCTCTCCTTTCTTGTTGGGATATATTATAGACAAGTCAGCGTGGAATCCGGCTCACTTTTTTTTCGGAGTCCGGCAACAGAGGCTGTGGAGCGGCGGATTCGACTTCAACTGACGGCATATCCAAGTCATAAGGCTCATATCAAGAGCAGTAGATTTTTACGATCAAGTGTTTCGAGTAACTTACTAAAGGGAGCCGCAGCACAAGGAACACCATTTCCCTTTCCGGATTACGGATGCCGGGCAGTAGCGTGTTCACAAGGCATTTCCCATTATAATCCGCTTCAAACAATAAAAAACGCACCTATCGGGGAACCGATTAGATGCGTGCATCGCAGTTCGTCATATGAAAGTTGGGCATTTTTTCCAAAAAACCCTTTTGTCCCCCATTTCATTGAAATGACGCCAAAGAGGGGCTTAAATAGCTCTAGAGCTGGATTATTATTTTTTCCGTTAATACTATTAAATGGATTTTCTTGTCCCCGTTCTGAAAGGTATATTTTGAGCCCAATCGATCTGCTTCTATCCAGCCTCGTCTCTCTATTTCTTTGCGATAATAGTCCGGCAGTCCGTTTTCTTCTTTAACGTCTTTGAAGGCGTACTCTTCCGAGTATTCCTGTTTCTCCTGAAGTTCGGCTGTTTTCGGGACTGGAAAGTCTTGATTTAAGCTTGAATGATTAAAAGGTTCATCTTTTGGGGAACAACCAGTAACACATAAAATAAAAATCAGAAAACATGATATTCCAAATTCTCGAAATTTAACGAGCCGCCGTTCTGGATTTTGAACCTTCGCCAAAAGCTGGTCATATTCGATCTCCATTCATATACTCCCCCTTGGCATCGAGACCATTCGATTGTCAAAACTATTGATGCGTTACGCTCGTATAAATGTCTAATTAATATACACATGGGGATAATTGCGGGAAGCAAAAGCACTTGTCGTTCCCATTAATAATGAAGTAATCGCAGTAATTACAGTTGCTTTATGTAGGGAATAAGAAAAAAAGGATGATACCTGTATTTTCTCTATTTTATTGGTAAATATCAAGCGTTGGACATTATCATGCTCCGGGTCCAAGATTATTGTAATCTGTACTTGAATCCCGGTCCGCATTGCAGTCCCCCCCTTTTTCTGCTTTCCATGTTTGGTTAAACTCACTCAGCAGCCCGCCCGACTCCCCCAATAAAAGAGAAGGATGCCATGGAATGACATCCTCCTTAAACGAATGGAACTATATAATGTTTGTCAACATGATTAAGATAAATAGATTTAGACTTGCTGCGCCTCGAGCCGTTTCTCGTTCACACGTTCGATCAGCTCGCTGACGACCTCATCCGGAGACCGCTCCATCATCCAGTTTTGCCCGAACATCTGGAAGATTTTAATGACCGGGAAGTCCTCCCAAAATCCCAAGAACTCATCCTGGAGAGATACTTTGTCCTTCACGTGCTTGTTCATTTCATCGATGCACTCTTGCAATACGTCCTTTGCGATCGGGTCGCTCACCCATTCATTGAGCAAGCTGAATTTATGAAACGTGATTTCTTCCTTGCCGAAGTCGCAGAACAGCCGGTTCGTCACTCGGATATCGCGGGACGAGCTGCCTGCGCAGAGTTGGAAATATCCGCTTTCGACTACCCAGCGATTGTATTTCGTGTTGTAATAGGCAAAATCTCTTTCTTCAAGCTCAAAAACGATCTTTCGCTTCTCGCCCGGCGCGAGCTCGATTTTTGCAAAAGCTTTAAGCTCCTTCTCGGGACGCACCCATTTGCATTCCTCATCATGGACATACAATTGAACGGTTTCCTTTCCGGTGCGCTTTCCGGTATTTTCTACTTGGAGGGAAACGGTAACTCCCTTCTCATGCTGTGCCGCTTGAAGATCCGTGTACTTAAATGTCGTGTACGACAAACCATGTCCGAACGGAAACTGCGGAGCCATTTCCTTACGGTCGTAGTAACGATAGCCGATAAACAGTCCTTCACGATAATACAGCTTGCCGTTTTCGCCCTGAATACGCATATGCGACGGGTTATCCGACAGCTTGACCGGGAAGGTCTCCGACAGCTTGCCTGAAGGGTTCGTGTGCCCGAACAGGATTTCGGCAATGGCTCTGCCCATCCCCTGCCCCGTCAGCCAAGAATGGATGACCCCAGGCACATGCTGCACCCATGGATGCATCGCAAGCGCGTTCCCGCTGCTTGTTACCACCACGCAGTTGGGCTGAACGGCTGCAACGGCTTGGATCAACTTCACTTGATGCTCTGGGAGGTTAATGCTCTTCAAGTCATGCATCTCGGATTCCGCATATTCCGGCTGGCCGACGAACAATACGGCAAGATCGGATGTCGCCGCCAACGACACGCTCTCCTTAATCAGTTCCTCGCGAATCGAGTCATCTGCGGGATATCCCTCAGCATAGCTTAGCGTAACCGACTCTCCAGCCAGCTCCTTGATTTCGTCCCACGGAATATCGACCCGCGTTGGCGTAACTTCGGCGCTGCCGGCCCCTTGAATTCTTGGCTTCTTCGCAAAACGGCCGATGATTGCAATCGATGGCGTAGATTCAGGCTGAATAGGGAGAATGCCGTTCTCGTTCTTGAGCAGCACGATGCTTTCGGCAGCTGCTTTTCTCGCAAGCGCGTGATAGTCTTGAACAGCGCCCGAAACCGTTTCTTTTGGAGCTGTCACTCGCTCTACAAGCTTTAGAATACGGGCAACGCTTTGATCAAGCTTCTCTTCGGAGAGTTCTCCGCGCTCCACAGCCTCCACGATTGCCTTCGTATTGTAGTGAGCCGGCCCCGGCATTTCAAGATCAAGACCAGCCTTAAGTCCGCGAATACGGTCATTGACGGCGGTCCAGTCCGACAGCACGACACCTTCGTAGCCCCACTCTTCCCTCAAAATATCATGGAGCAAATGCTCGTTTTCGCTTGTATAACTGCCGTTGAGCAAATTATATGAGCACATGACGGTCCAGGGATCGGACTTCTTAATGATCCGTTCGAAAGCGCTAAGATAAATTTCGCGCAGCGTCCGTTCGTCGACCTCCGAGCTCGTCACCATCTTTTCGTTCTCCTGATTGTTGCAAGCGAAGTGCTTGAGGGAAGCGCCCACGCCTTCGCTTTGGAGCCCGTTGATGAAGGCTGCGCCAAGCTCGCCGGTTAAGCAAGGGTCCTCCGAGTAGTATTCGAAGTTTCTGCCGCCAAGCGGCGTCCGCTTCATGTTAATGCCCGGGCCGAGCAGCAGCTCCACGCCCATTTCCTTGGATTCCTGTCCAAGCGCTACCCCGACTTCATGCAGCAGCTCGGTGTTCCAGGAGGAACCGATGGCCGAACCGGTAGGATAGCAGGTTGCCGGAACGTTCTCGGACGTGATGCCCATTTCTTCATCGCTGTTCGTTTTCCGGATCCCGTTGGTTCCGTCGTACATATGCACAGCTGGAATGTTCAATCGCTCGATGCCTTTGGTCATCCACATATTCAATCCCGCACAGAGGGATGCTTTTTCCGTTAGCGTCATTTCTTGTATGATTTCATGAATTGTTCGGTTCATTTTGTCTCCATCCTTTACACATGACTTGTTGAACTTGCTTCCCGCTCTTTCTTCAGTTCTTGCGCATCATACAGCTTGAAGAACGGAAACCATACCGCAAACACAATGAATAAGACAACGGCCAGAAGAACAAGACCGCCGAGCCCGGACATCATGTAGGTAGACAGCCCGATCGGGGTATACCACAATTGAAAGATTTGGCTCGGAATTCTCACCAGCCCCATATCGAGCGCCAAATACACAATGATCGGCGTAATGAGACCGTTGATCCACATCGGTACCATGAGCAGCGGATTAAAAGCCACCGCGCCGTAGACGACCGGCTCGTTAATATTAAACAGGGAGGGGATAATCGTCGCTTTGCCGACGGATTTGAGCTTTTTCGATCTGGCAAGCAGGAACCAGACGACAAGCGGCAAAGTAGCCCCCATACCTCCGATGCCCAGCCATCCGGAGAAAAAGGTTTCAAAAGTATTGATATTGACCGGGTCCAGCCCCTTGGCCACCAAAGAAGCATTTTCTTCAATGGCCGGAATCCAAATCGTGTACCATATCGGCATCAATACCCACGGACTGACCCCGAAGGAATACAGGACAACGCCGATAAAGTTAAACAATACGAACCCGATGAGACTTTGCCCCACAGCATTAAGAGGTTCAAACGCATTTACGATGAGTGCAAAAATATCAAAGTGAAGCTGGTATACCAGGACCCATCCTGTAGTTAAGATGATCGCGATCGGAATGAGAAAATCGAACCATTCCTTAATGAACTCAGGAAGCGAGCTTTCTGTTTTAAAGAAAGAGAATTTGCCGCAGACATTCATGATCACCGCTACGAACACGCCCACAAGCAGTGCCGTAATCATGCCCGTCGCGCCAAAGCGTTCAAGAATAAACTTGACGGTCCCATCCTCGTTGATGGTCGGGTTAAGCAGCATGATGAATAAAGACAAGCCGGTCATCCCTGCCAGCAGCTTGATTTTGTGGCGCTCCCTCTTTTCCATGACCATATAAGGCGTTAAGAAAGCAATGAATAAACCTAGCAGACCGAAGCTAAATGTCGTGATCGGCGAGAGATCCGGCATTCCCGGTAAAAAATCCTTTAAAATCGAAATCAACGTAATTATCGAGCCGATAAATATCATCGGAATCGCGACCATAATGGCGTCTTGAATAGATGAAACCCAAACATTGTTTGTAAACGCCTCCAAACGAGGCGCAAACGATTCCGTCATCCATTTCATGAAACGCTTCATCTTGTTTTCCCTCCTGTCATTCTCGTGCGGCTGTACCTTAAGTATAGGGGTTCTGTGGGAACGCTTTCTTGTTCTAAGTTGTCGTGAAGAGGGGCATTTTTTGCCTAGTTGGCTTCTTCCGTTCTAGCTTGTGTATCACGCTCGAAAATAAACAGCAAAAAACACCCCTTTTATTAAAAAGGGATGTCTTGTTGATCTGTGATTCGATTCATTTCGATCATGCTAATACTGCCTGTCTAACGTTAGCAGCATGACGCCATGAGGCGGGAGATCAATTTCTTTGCGCCAGCTATCCTGCCGGAGAAGCTCTGTCCGAATGACCGGCCCGCTTCGCTTGTGAAGATAGGCGAGCTCCTCCTCCGAAAGGAATTCGGGAGCCCCCATGCGAATCCATTCGTCGAACACCGACCCATGCTGCCGGTCCAGCCGATAACTGGTACATTTATAGGTTCCGGTAAGCCGGCTTAGCGATAGCTCGAAGTTTCGGTTTCCTTTTTCCTCAAACACATCGTAACGGTTCGTGCTGGATAGTTCGGACCAGTCGCCGCTTGAAAACAGGGGATCCACGTGCACGTAGTGATAGAACAGAAACTGCATGCTGCCATCCTTGGTTCGCGTTCCCACATAACCATCCCCTTGCACCAGAAGCTCGTCGCCCAGCTTTTGCATCAGTTCTAAGGCATAATAGCTCGGCTTTTTGAGCCCGTCCCGGTTGATCAAGCCAAAACCTCCATAGAACGGTGAAGTCGGCACCGTGCTTTCTTCGAAGACGTCGGTAAAGGACCAGAAGGCCAATGCTTTCACCGCGCCCAGCGTGTTCATCGCATGATAAATGACAAAAGGGGCCATAAACATCGTGTCATGCAGCAAGTTGCGGTCGTACATGGAGAAGTTCCATTCCGTAATATGAAGCTCCACGTCGCCATAGGCAGCCGCTTTCATTTTCTCACGTAAACGGTCAATGCTTTCCCTATAAAATGAAGGAGGCATAATCTTGGTCAGATGCTCCCTTTCTTCCTTAAGCCGAGGGTATTCCGAATAAATATGGAACGAAAAAAAGTCGAGAGGCACTTCTTGTTCCCTGCAATAGTCCATAAAGTCATCCGCCCAAGGATCATTCCATAACGAGCCATAGCCCATCGCGGGTCCCCCTGTCCTCAGCAGAGGCCAGACCGATTTGATCGCGCGAACCGTCGATGCATAAAAAGCAAAGTATTCTTCCTTGCTCCCGGCCCAGCACACCCCGGACAAATCCGGTTCATTCCATACCTCGAAATACCAGCTTTCCACTTCCTTCGCCCCGTATCGATTCAGGCAATGGCGCACGAACTCCCGCACAAGCGCGTCCCATTTGTTTTGATCGGCGGGCGGTGAAATATTTCCTCTCCACCAGAAGATCGTTTCCTTGGAACGGGCGAGCTGGCTCGGCATGAAGCTGAGTTCGACAAACGGCTTTACTCCCTGCTCCAGGAGAAAATCATACAGCTTGTCGACATACGACCAATTATATATAGGAGTTCCGTCTTCCTTCTCGCTGTACACCATCATCTCATCGTTAAAAATGCCGTGGAAACGGATATACCGGAACGGAATATGCCCTTTTAGTTCACGCAGCTGCCGGCGCCAGTCTTCCCTTAATCCTTCGATTGCCCTGCCTGCGGTTGTCGTGACATTCCAGTGCCTTTCATACCTTGCCGAAGGCCCATCGGCTTGAACCTCGACCATCTTCCGCTCCGCCGTAAGCGGGGGTGATGGGTTTAGCGCCTCGAGCTTCGTGTCTGCTCTAGCATCCAGATACCGATATAACGTGCCCATGGCATTCCATGTATCCATCTCATAATAATCGCCGCTTGAGGACTCGTCGTAAGTTAACGGCTTGCGATCCGGCCGATCAGCTGCCTGGGCAAGCAAGGCGTCACGATAGGAGCTCGGGGTGCAGCCGTATTTTTCTTTGAAATATTTATTAAACAGCTTCACGTTTGCAAAGCCGCAATCCAAAGCGATTTCCGTGATGCTTTTCTCGCTTCCGGCAAGCTCGGCCTGCGCCTTCTCCAGACGAACCAGCGTCAAATACTTCTGGAAGGGGATGCCGATTTTATCCGTAAAGAAGTGAGAGAAATAATGGAGGCTCAAATGCTCCAGCTCTGCCATGGTCTGCAGCGTAATCTTTTCATTATAATGCTGGTCTACGTACGTAAGGACCCTGTTCAGCCTCTTATAGTCATACTCTCTGCCGCCCTCTTCGGCTGCGGGATTCGTTCCATCCGCAAAATACCGCAGCAGGCAGCCGCACAACGTCTGCAAAATTCCCATCGTGTAGCTTTGATAACCCGGAGCCTTCTTGTTGATCTCCCAGACCATCTGGGCGAGATTTTGCTTGATACTCTGCAGCTGCCGGTTCTGCTCCAGATCAGCAGCAGAATTGCACGAGATAAACGCTTGATTATTCAACCATTCGGGACCGAACTGCAGCGTTAAAAGCACGTTGTCTTGGCTTGTCCGCTCGATCTGATGCACCGACATGCTGTTCACGACAATGACATCATCTTCATGGAGCGTATACTGTTTCTGATCAAGGTACATGATGACGGAGCCTTGGAGAACATAAACGATTTCCACCTCTTTATGCCAGTGAAAATGAATATGCCGCACGCTGTTCACGAAAAGCTTGATCGGAAGATCATCCTGATGCTCTATAAATTCATAAAGGTAGCGAATACGCTGCTCCTCCCTTCATATAGCCTATTATATGCACATTTTGGCAAGGTTATCAAAGCTCTTAGGCCGCCCAAATTGAGGAAAAGGCCCCCTTCTAACGTGCGGAAAGTCCTTAATAATCGCTTTTGAGAATCGGGATATATGAGGTGTAAGAAGCCCAGTTATTGATTCCCGAACGGAGCCTGGCTCCTTGTGTTGAACTGCGTTCATTTTCTAGAAGCAAGATGTTTCAGTTTGCTTGCGTATTTCCCCTTGAGAGCAATCGAATAATCCTTCGCACCCTTTTTGGTGAAAAAGCAGCTGCGGCCAACAGGCGGTCGATCGCACCGGAACGCTCGTCCTGCTTGCGGCATCGCTTCGGCCGACGACGGTTGGCCTGTAAGCCTGCGGCGTGGCTCCATCCCTCCCGCGCGCCGCCCTGGCTCTGCGCTGATGTGGCGGGCCTTCGAAGCTGGAGGTGGTTAGGTGGAAAACAAATATAGCGTTGTTGCCAGCTACCCGAGGATCAAGTGAAGATGACGAGACGCTAGAGAGATAATAGAGGGAGGCGTGAATCAAGGGGATAAGGTGAGCGTGAGGAGATCGAGTGTACGTGAGGGATAGGGCGAACGTAAAAAGACCATGGAACGCAAGGAGGTACGTGAACGCGAGGAGATGTAGGGAACCATGGAGACAATTGAGACAGGAGAAGATGTAGGGAATCCTGAAGACAATTGAACGCAAGGAGATATAGGGAATCCTGAAGACAATTGAACGCAAGGAGATATAGGGAATCCTGAAGACAATTGCATGCGAGGAGATGCAGTCAAGGTGAGGAGACAAGTCAAGTGTGGAAGTAAAGTGTGGAAGTAAGTTTCTAACGGTTGTCACAGCGGTTATTGCCGGGAATATGGAGATTATAAAATTTTAACGGTTCTGGTTGACGTTATTTGGGCATTTTAGCCGAGTTTCATACGGTAATTTTCCAAATAAGCTCATTGGTAACCGTTAGAACTTACATAGAACCATTTTAAGCAACATAGGCGCTGTCACAACCGTTAAAGAGACCAATTGAACGCCAGAGACGAAGGAATCCCGAAGACGATCGAACACGAGGAACTGAAGGGAAATCAACGAAGACAATTGAACGCAACCGTGTGGCCGGCCTTTGTCTAGGAACGCTTGGCCCTGACTTTCTCCTTTGGTAATGTCCAGCCCAACTACTAGATTCATCGTTTGTATCACCTTCGCATTCCATCTTCCTGCCTCTTGTATAAAAGCAAAAAAGGATAGACGAATACATTTCGTCTACCCTTGTTTGCTGTTACTGCCCTCAAACCACAAGATAATAAGTATCTGGATGACTTACAATTTTCGCCGAGTAGAACCCTTTCCTTAACGGCTACCAGAATACCGATTCTAGTTTAGTTTTGAAAATCAGTGCCGCTATAATCCATAGTTTTAATTTTCAGTTCTATCCCCCCCTTTAAATACGGCTTTAGGTCATATACCACGTTACTCAGCACATATTGTCCGTTGTTGACAAAGATTTCAATCAAGTTGGGCTCCACAAAAATATCCAACTGATACCGACCTTTTAGCTCCGGTGTTTGAAATTGCAGATCATAACCTTCAAGCCCGGCGAAAACCTCCGAGCGGTCCGTGTGCAGCCGGTCGCCTTCAACCCAAATTTTATAACCGCCGATGTCTATAGCATCGCCGGATTTTAATTCCGTTTTCATACGAAAAGGCTCCCGGAAATCTAGCAATTCCATCGCCTTCATTTCCCGCGAGAAGCTGCGCTCCACTTCAGGATGTACGCGGAAATAAATATGATCGTCCTCCACCTCAATAACTCTTGGCATACTCATCATGCCGACCCATGGCTCCCGGCCGTTCTCCTCCTGAACCGCTTTCGGCATCCGCATCCAGGCGATCATGACCCGTCTGCCTTCCGCATCGACATTAGTTTGCGGTGCGTAGAGGTCCAGTCCGTAATCGATCATTTGATATGAATCAGACATGGTCAGTTCGCAAGTTTTATGATCAAAGGACACCAGACTGCAAATGGCATGGCTGGAATAAAGCATACCTTCCTTAATGCCCTCGGGCGACATGATCAGCACATTAGCCTGCTGACAATCGTCCGCTGGGGCAGGAAATAAATCTGGGCATTCCCACATGTAGCCTAATCCGGGTCTCATATAAGCGTTTACGAACTCCCAATTCTCCAAGTCAGCGCTGCGGTAAAAAAGCAGCTTGCCCTCATTTTCGGCAGTTTTTGTGCCAAGCACCATGTAGAAGTCGTCCTGATGTTTCCATACCTTGGGGTCACGGGTATGTGTCCGATCGCCAAGCTTTCGGTCTGCGATGGGTCGAATAATCTGCCGCTTGGCGCCAAAGTTGTCAAAACGGTAACCGTCCTCGGTAACCAGAAGAGCCTGACTGGATTCAAATTGTTCGTTAACGATGACATGTATGTTCTCTTCGTTGAACGCCTCGTATTTCACAGCCGTGTAGAAGAGATACAGCTTGTCGTTTTCTTCGATTGCACTCCCAGAAAAACAACCGTTTTGATCATATGATTTAGTTGGAAACAACGCAACTTTTTGATGCTCCCAATGGATCAGGTCCCGGCTGACGGCATGACCCCAATGCATCGTTCCCCATTCCAGCCCATAAGGGAAAAATTGATAAAACAAATGGTATTCACCGCGAAAATAAATGAAACCGTTCGGATCGTTAATCCAAGCTCCCGGTGCTTTCAAATGCAGTCGGTCTCTATACTGCTTCATAGATGAACGCCCCCTTTTTAGTGGATTCCATTCCTTTTGTTATTTTACCGCGCCTTCGGTAACACCTTTAATAAAGTATTTTTGCAGGCACAAATATAACACGACAACCGGAATAATAGAAACCAATACTGCAGGAAAAATCAGTTCCCAAGGATTGCTGAATTGGCCGGACAGCATTTTGGCATAATATAGCTCCAGCGTCAGCGTTTTGACTTCGGCATTGCCCAGCACCAGAAACGGAAGTAGATAGTCGTTCCAGATCCAAAGCGAGTTTAGGATAATGACCGTTACTGTAATTGGCTTGACAAGCGGGAATACGATTCCGAAAAATAAACGGAAAATGTTCGCTCCATCGATCAAAGCCGCTTCCTCAAGCGCCATCGGAACTCCCTTAATAAAACCATGATAAAGAAATACTGACATTCCCAAACCAAATCCGCCGTACATCAGCACGAGCCCAGCCAGATCCTTGAGACCCAAAACTTCAAACTCGTGGATCAGCGGATACATCAGAGACTGGAACGGGACAAGCATGGCTGCAGTCAGCAGCATCAAAATGATTTTGCTGCTGATCGTCCGACTGCGCACGAGTACCCAGGACAGCAAGGAAGAACAAAAGACTATAAGGGCTACGGCAATAATAGTAACCACTGCTGTAATCCACACAGCCCGGCCGAAATGAATCTGCTCCAGAGCGCTCGAGATATACGTGAAGGACCAGCTTGAAGGCAGCGACATCGGCGAGGCTACAATCGTTCCTTGATCTTTAAAAGAGTTGATCAGAAGGAAAAACAGCGGGGACAACGTGCACAAAGCAAATATAATCAGCAGCGCTATCACGATAAATTTGCCAACTGGCATTTTTGGCCGGACAGCCATACTTTTAGCCTGTATAGGCGCCACGACGTGATTCATGCCTCAACCTCCCGTTTCTTTGTAATGAATACCTGAATCAGACCTATTATCGCAACAAGAATAAAGAAGACGACCGCTTGTGCCTGCGCCTGTCCGTAATCCGGTGGTTGCGTAAATTTGACGGTCCGCAGGATTTGCAGGGACAGCATGGATGTGTTGAAAGCCCCATTCGTCAAAGCGACGTTCTGATCTAGAAGCTTCAAGCAGTTCGCCAGGGATAAAAACAGCACAATGGTAATGGAGGGCATCAGCATTGGCAGGGTGATGTAGCGAAATTTTTTGATCCCGTTGGCACCGTCGATCGCGCTTGCCTCATACAAATCCTTGGGAATATTGTTAAGGCCAGCCACGTAAATGATCATCATGTAACCGGCCATCTGCCAGGTGACCATGATGACGAGCGCAAACAGGTTTTTCGTCGAGTCCTGCGTCATGTTCATCAGAAACGGAATATGCAATCCGCTTGGTCCGAACAGGATTTTCGAGAAGACATTCTGGAAAATGAACTGCCAGATAAAGCCGAGCGCAAGGCCCCCCAACAGATTCGGCAAGAAAAATACAGTGCGAAATAAACCAACCCTTTTACCTACGTAATCCAACATTTGGGCCAATGCCAGAGCCACTACATTAATGACGATGACGGCGATGACCGTAAATTCAAGCGTGTATACGAGAGAATGCAAAAACTTGTTGCTTTGAAAAATCCGTGCGTAATTGTCCAATCCCACAAAGGAGTTCCATACGCTTCCGCCCACAAAATACGTCCCCCGCCAGGAAGTAAATGAATACAATAAACCTATCAGAAACGGCACCAACACAACGGCAGCAAATAAAATCAAGCCGGGCAGCGCGAGGGGCCAAAACCATCTTTTGTAAAAGTTACTCATCTCAAACCTCCTGTTCATTGAAAGAAACAGCTTAATACATGGCATCCTTCCAGCCTTGGACCGATTGCTCGGCAATATACTTGTAATCTTCTTGGGTCCAAGCCTTTGGTGAATTTAAATAGTTTTCCTGCAAGATCGTACCAAAAACCTCCTGCCCCCAATAGCCGCCACCAGCCGGAGAACCGTTAAACGGATTAGAAAGTGTATCCCCCGCTACCTTATAGGCAATTAGGGAGTTATTAAGCGTATTGTCCAGCTTGACGCCGGCATCTGCGTTGTAAGGAATAAATTCAAAGTCTTTCACAATGGCCTTACGTCCTTCCTCAGATGTATTCAGCCAGACCAGAAACTGCTGGGCCAAATCCTGCTCTCTCTTCGTCACCTTGGTGTTGATTGCATAATAAGAAGGTACAAATTCAGGAACGGAGCGGTTAAATTTTTCGACCGTAAGGCCTGGGACTTTAATATCGCTCTGCTCCAGAGGCAACTTAATCGGCAAAAAGGTCAAATGCGGTAAAATGTCCGTATTCAACTTGGCGATGTTTGGGTATACCCAGTTGCCCTGTTTGAGCAGCAGTGCTTTACCGCTGGCGAAGAGCTGCACGGAAACGTCATAGCTTGCCGTCGTCGAATTGATGTAATCCGGTCCACGTTCTGCAGGACCGTTCATACCGGCAGCATGCTGGGAGTACAAATCCAAAGTTTGAACTACTTTCTCCACCGGAGACAGCAGCTCATCTACCTGCTTATCAGTCGCGTTTTTCGCGGCAACTGGACTCTCAAAGACGGCATTCAGCGCCATATTGCCCATATGGTCTCCATACGTCCACTTTTCTGCGCCAGCTTCGGCGAAGACTCCAGTCAATTCCTTCGTCAAAGCTGTTTTTTTGCTCGCAAACGTATACGTATGACCGTTCAGGGATACGCTGCCCGGTTTATCCGTTTGGATGTAATCGTCGACCGCGACCACAAAGGATTTGAACTCGTTGTAGCTCGCCGCCTTAAAGTCCTCAAGAAACATCGCTGTATGCTCGGGACCGAACAAGCCGTCAACCATGCGGGTATCGATGATAAGCCCGTAACCTTCAATGTTGTATGGGATGCCATAATTCTGCGTACCGTCCATGCTGAGCCTCATGCTTTCCGGAATTTTGCTCGCTAGCTCCTTCAGCTCTGGATTGGTAGCCCGATTTAAGTCCATAATGGCTTTGCTTTCAGACCATTCAGCCACGGAGCCGATATTGGTCGAGAAAATGGCAGGCTTATGGCTGGAATTCATCTCGGAGCGAAGCGTTTCCGCACTATCGGTTGTACCTAGGGAAAACACTTTGATTTTCAAATTGTTCTCCTTTTCGTACCGCTTAACTACCTCAGCTAGCGCATCGGCATTTTCAGTTTTGGCGTTAAAGATATAGAAATCATAATCCTTAGGCGCCTTCGCCTCTTCGCTTCCGCAGCCGGAAAGTATCGCCGTTCCCAGCAGCAGGCTGGTCATCGTCAAGACAACACGTTTCCATTTTTGGTTCATGCCGTTCCCTTCCTTTCCCATCTACATTCTACTTTCTTCCAAAACCATGGAATGATATGGATTCAACTTTAAATTTCCGCCTTCCGAGCGGTAATTCGTCTGATTCGTTAACAAACAATCTTTGACTATAACAGGAATCTCCAAAGGTTCGGTGCTCATATTGCACACTACAGTAAGCGTTTTACTTTCGAAGCTACGCCGATACGCAATAAGCGAAGGATACTGTTCCAGAATCGGCTCGAAGCTGCCGTAAATCAAAACGTCCGACCATGCCGATTCCTTCCGCAACCTGATCATCTTTTTGTAGTATGCCAATATCGAGTTCTCGTCAGCTTGAGCTTGTTCCGCATTGACCGTTAAGTAGTCCGGATGAACTGGCATCCAAGGAGTTCCTGTTGTAAACCCAGCGTGCTCATTGCAGTTCCACTGGAAAGGACTGCGTCCGTTATCCCGTCCGTTGTCATTCAGCTCCTTCAGCATCTCTGCTTCAGATTTCCCAAGTGCCAGGCCTTCCTTCCAGAAGTTATGTGCCGAAATGTCTTTAAACTCTTCGATGCTGCTTCGCACTGCATTGGTCATCCCGAGCTCCTGCCCCTGGTAAATCAGCGGCGTGCCCCGCAGGAAGAAATAAAGCGTAGCCAAACTCGTGATGCTGTCATAGCTATGGCTTTGTTTATCCAAAAATTTGTTTGGTGACCGTGCCTGATCATGGCTCTCCAGGAAATTTGCACTCCAGCCTGCTTTCTGGATCTGGAGTTGACTCTTGAATATTCTCTCCCGCCAAGCGGAAACGGCTTCAAGAGTACCTTTGAATTCTACGCCTCGCATATGCTCCCAGCTGAAATCGAAAATCATGGAAAAATATCCATTTTCCCCTGCGTAGTCGCCGAACATTTCCGGAGGAACCCCCGGAGCTTCTCCAACGGTGAGGCAGTTATATTTCTGGAATGTTTCTTGCTTCAGTTCTGTCAAAAACTGCCCAATTCCTGGATAATTTTGATAGTTTTCTATCGGATACAGCTGACCTTTTTCCGTCTCACGGGAAACAAAAGTCGTGTCCTTTTTGATGAACGTAATCGCATCCACTCGGAAGCCGCCGATACCTTTGTCCAGCCACCAATTAATCATAGCGTAAAGTTTCCGGCGCAGTTTGGGGTTCTCCCAGTTCAAATCCGGCTGCTCTTTGGAGAAGGTATGTAAATACCAGCGCCCGTCCGCGGTTCTGGTCCAGGCGGGTCCGCCAAAGTTGGACCGCCAGTTATTGGGAGCTTCATCCGTATCCGTTTTCAAAAAATAGAAGTACCCGGCTTCTTCGCTATCAGGCTCTTGAAGCGCTTTCTGAAACCAAGCATGCTGGTCAGAGCAGTGATTGATGACCAGATCCAGGATAATTTTGATACCCCGCCGGCCGGTTTCCGCAATCAGCTGCTCCAAGTCCTCGTCGGTGCCGTAAATCGGGTTTACCCGGTAATAATCGGATATATCGTAGCCGTTATCAATCAGAGGTGACTGAAAGATAGGACCGATCCAAATGACATCTATGCCTAGAGATTCAAGGTAATCCAACTTCTCTAAAATTCCCGGCAAATCTCCTATGCCATCCCCATTATGGTCCTTAAAGCTCTGAGGATAAATCTGATAAATAACCGACTTCTTCCACCATTGTTCTGTCATGTTAGTATAATTCTACCTCCTGCATTAATGTGGAACTGTTCCACATTAGAGAAAAATAAAATTTCGTTTTCGGAAGCCGAAACTTCTTCTTTGGAAGCCCCGCCCGAATACGAATGATTATAGTGGAACTGTTCCATAGCTGATAAAAAAAGAATGGAACAGTTCCATATGCAATCAGAGTAAACCTATTTTGCTTAAAGATCAATCTTTTTTTTGATACCCTCGAAAGATTGGCGGTTTTTACGGGGTTGTTTCGCCCTGTTGTAAGGTTACCTCGATTTGTATTCTGTCTTCGGAGAGCGGTTTATCGTTTATAAGTTTTAAAAGCACAAAAACCGTTTGTCTGGCTATTTGATGTACATCCTGAACGATGGCCGTTAGGCTGGTGGAATTAAAATCCGTAATAAAAGTGCCGTCATAAGCGATGATCTTGAGCTTGTCCGGCACGGTCATCCCAAGGGCTTTGGCAGCCTTGAGGAAAGCAGAAGCCTGTAAATCGGAGGCCAATATGCCGTCAATATCAAGGTTATGCTTCAATAAAGATTTCGTAATTTTAAAACATCGGGCAAAGTCCGTCGTATCTTCCCATGAAATCTCTTTTCTTATCGTTTGCACTCCATGTGCTTGCAAATACTGATCAAACGCATCGTTCCCCTCGTGGGACGGCAGACGGTAAGTCCGGTCCCCGCAGGTATACAGCACCTTGCGGCAGCCGCTTTCGATCAGCTTCTTGGCGGCCAATTCTCCTCCCTGCCGGTGATTGGAGCTCACTACCGGAAGTCCGGGAATGATTCGGTCCAGAAAAACGATCGGTTTCTTCAGTTTAGTATAACATTCATCCGGAAGGGAGGCTGTCCCTAGGATAACACCGTCAAACAAGTTGCGTTCCAGCGTATCCAAATACTCCCGCTCCCGCTGAAATTCACCACCAGTGCTGCACAGCATCATGTTATAGCCGAATTTCCGGAGCTCCAGCTCCAAGTGGTTCCATAAAGATGAGAAGAACGGATGAATAAGTCCCGGAGCAATCACGCCGATAATTCCGGTGCTTTGTCTGTACAGATTACGAATCCATTGATTCGGTACATAGTCTAACTCGGCTACCGCCGCTTTAATTTTTTCCCTTGTTTCCTCTGCTACGTAACCACTGTCGTTCAGTGCTCTCGAAACAGTGCTCGGTGCCACCTTGGCCAAACGTGCCACTTCCCGAATGCTTGCCATGCTTTGACCTCCTACTACTCGAACCTGATTAAGTCAAATTATATTATCATGTACGATCAGGATTCTCAAGAATTAAGCATTGAATAATTGAGGACCAACGGGATGAATAACATCAGACTCTGCGGTTTTTAAGGAGTTGCATTGAATTTACTAGAGATTTTATAAATTGATGACGCTTTACGGGAACATTCCCCCTTCTGTTCCCGCATGCGCTTCAATTGCCGAATCTGCCGGTACAAAGCCTTTTCTATCCGGAGACGAATGATCCCCTGGTGAGATCCTGCGAATAAGCGAGCATTCGTGACAAAATTACATATGAATGGATCTACAAAACTAAAATATTTTAAGTAATTTGAAAAGCCGCTTTCCCAATTGGGAAAACGGCTTAACTCTTGATGGTAACATGCTTCTGTCTTTATTTATCCATCACATTTTTCTAAAAACAACTTTCTGCTTAGAGGTTTTCTTTATAGAAAGCTTCCAGTTTTTTCACAGCCTGACCAACAGCTTCCGGTTGGTCGTACAAGTCATAGTGACTTGTACCTTCAATAACAAACAGATCCTTTTTTTCTGAAGCTGCTTTATTATAGAGTTCATGACCATCTTGATAAGCACCGAATGCACCTTGAACGCTGCCTACAATAATTTGTAAAGGCTGAGTTAACAGCTCATCTGCTAAATGGAAAGCATCAAAACCTAGCACTGATGCTAAGCTAGTGAATTTTAACTTATTCGGAGAATTAGGGTGTTGTGCTCTAGGTGTTGTGTAATAATCAACAGCTTCAGTTATATCTATATCATTGATACCAGCCTGTTCTCTTTCCTCATGACTATTAGGAATCCAATTTGTGATCATTGGTTCGGCCCCCCGTGCTTCAGCAGTACGTTGTTTACCAATTGCCTCTAATGTTTTGATAGCTGCACCAGGAGAACCATCACCTAAACGATTTACACGTCCGAGATTGGCAGGAGTGACTGCACCAACTGCCTTGATTCGACGTTCTGTCATTGCGGCATTTACTGCATAAGCTCCTCCTGCACAAACGCCTAATACACCAATACGATTTTCATCTACATAGTTTAGCGTAGTCAGGTAATCCACTGCACAACGTACATCTTCAACACGCGCAGCAGGTTCTTCAATATATCGAGGTTCACCACCGCTTTCGCCCTGATAAGAGGCATCAAATGCAAGGGTCACATATCCTAATTCAGCAAGTTTCCCAGCATAGAGACCTGAAGTTTGATCTTTACAACTACTGCCTGGATGAACGGTGACGATTGCAGGATATTTTTCATTTTCATTAAATCCTTCCGGTAAATAAAGATGCCCTGCGATATTAATAGTACCATTTTTAAATGTTACTGATTTTCTCATGATTTATTCTCCTTTGATCATTAATTTTGTTCCTGCCGTATTTTTTAGTCATCATAATTTTGATGAACGATTGATAATCGTACCTTACAGATTTGCACCGTAAAACTCTGATAATTTCGTTACAGCTTGATCTACATATTCTGGGATATCGTACATAGCAATATGCGTTGCACCCTCAACTTCGAACAGTTCCTTTGGTCCATTTGACAATGCGTAGAATTGGTCGCTATAACCACGTGTGTCTGCCTCGGTCCCTACAATTAATAACATAGGTTGGGTCAGATAGGTACCGATTTGGGCACTTGCTGAGAACGACAAGATTTTATCAACGCTGGTGAATCTGAACCGATTCGGAGAATTAGGGTGCTGTGCTCTAGGTGTTCTATAGTAGTCATAAGCTTCACGCATAAGCACAGGGGTATTTTCATCAATATCTTCTTGTGAATCAGGTGCCCAAGTTTGTAGATTCACTTCTGTTCCATTTGCTTCTGCAGTACGCTGATTCGCAACTGCCTCAAGTGTTTGTAATTGAGTTTCAACGCTTGCTTCATCTCGGAACATAGCACCAAGATCCACTGCACTGACAGTCGCTACTGCCTTAATCCGGCGTTCTGTTTGAGTTGCTGCTACGGCATAACCACCACCGGCACAAACACCAAGTGCTCCAATCTTTTCTCGATCAACATACGGAAGGGTAGTCAAATAATCTACTGCGCAACGCACGTCTTCCACTCGAGCATATGGGTCTTCTAACAAACGTGGCTGCCCCTCGCTATCTCCCTGACAAGAAGCGTCAAATGCTAATGAAATATAGCCTTGATTAGAAAGCTTTTCGGCATATAATCCCGCAGTCTGTTCTTTTACACCTCCACCAGGGTGTACTACAACAATTCCAGGGTATTTTTTGCTTTCATCAAATCCCTCTGGTAAATAAAGATGCCCAGCCATATTTAAAGGACCATTTTTAAAAGAAACTGATTTTTTCATGTTTTTTCTCCTTCTATAATAAATTTTTGCTCCTAGCAACCTAGACTTCGAAAAAGTATTTTTTTATTCATATGAATCCTGGTTTGAAGCAAATTCTTTAGTAACAATTATGAGTAACACGAAATTCAATTAATCTACATCAAAAGTCCGATGCTTCATCACTCCTTTAGTTGGGATTTCCTGTTCCGGGTAATGTAAAACGAAACAACAGAGAAATAATGCATGTTGATGTATTATCACCTCTGTGTGTATAATATATAAGAAATACAGAACGTTTTCAAACGTCATTTTCAGTGAAATCAAGTATTAATGCACAAATTCAATGAAATTGTGTATAAATTTTAAGAAAGATTGGTGACTAAACAATGACCAAAGTTGATAGAAGGATACTTAAATCTCAAGAATCCATAAAAAATGCGTTTATTGAACTCATGTTGGAGAAAGATTTTGATAAGATTACTGTAAGAGATATTTGCGATGTTGCGAATGTGGGGAACAGAACGTTCTACCTTCATTATCTCGATAAATTTGATTTACTTGATAAACTCATTGAAGAACACTTAGCTGAGTTGAAAGTTATTTGCCAGCAAAAGAAAGACAAGGGCTTAGAAGAAGGGACCATTATTTGGTTCGAATATTTTGAGCAAAATAAGTCTTTCTTTGCCCCTTTGTTCTTAAGTAACGGGACAATCAAATTTAGAAATCGTTTCTTAGATTTTGTTATTGAAGAAATAAAAGAAAAAGCGGATTTAAAAAATGGTAAAAATAAAGGAATTAGTGAGGAAGTGTATTTTCGATTTTTAGGAATGGCCATTGTGGGGGTTATGGAATTGTACATGGTAGACGCAACAATAGAAAGTACCGATTCGATAGCTAAACAAGTAAGTATGTTACTTGAAAGGAATTTATAAAGATCGTTTCTTCCTACTACAATCGAACACTCTCCAGAAGGGATGCCTCCTATTGCGATGTGCAAGCAAAGCTGCAGTCTCAGGCAGTTCTCGATCAGGAGTAACCTCAAAGGAAATTAAAGAGGTAATAATAAACATTTCGTCCCCAATTCGTCCCCAACTTCAAATTTTATTAAGCCAAACGGAAAATAAAAAAACAAAAAACCCTTGATTTCCAAGGGTTTTCTTCGTATGGAGCCTAGGGGGATCGAACCCCCATCGCTGCCAATGTGGTATGCGTTGTATCCCATAATGAACCGAAGTGACCGAAAGCCTGCTGCAGTGCGGGTTTTCGGACTTCGGTCTGTTTTCCTGTTTCCTCGGATTTCTGTCCGTAATCCAGGGTTAGTGTGCAAATACGTGATCACAAATGCTTATGATAAAATGTACAACTTTACGGAATTCGGTAGCGAGATATAATCGAGGTTGGTTATGTCTCAAATGATGCGATGTTCGGATCCTGAGCCCATTATAGCTTAGCTAGGGCTGTCGCATTATGCCAAGTATTTATATCTTCTCCTCGGAACGAATTGTTGTTTTCAATTGAAGTCAGAACCCTCACCATTTCATCTGCAATCTCCTCTCTTCGTAACGCCCTAGCAATGCGGATAGGCCCAAATGAGAAAGCAAATTCTTGTTGAGTCCATGCAGACAAAAGTGTTAGAATAGCCTTTCCAGAAAGTAAGGATATTCTTTTTTCATAAGAATCCCAATGCCTGTTGACAATATCTCTAGCAATCGTATTAGCCTTCTTTACTTTTCCTTCCTCAAGATATTCTGTAGCTATCGCGTCAATTGCATCATCCTTCAGACCCTCGGTAATCTCCATGATTTTCCCTATGACTGTTTCTTTTGTTACTCTCGATCCTTGTTTTTTTCGCGATATGTTCACGATCCTAGCTATAGTTTCTGGAACAAGAAGATAATTCTCTATCTCCTTTTTACTCCAAATATGTAACTCTACTCCTCGCTTTTTGCTTTCCTCAAGCCTATCATTAATTTCTGATTCAGTATGATAATCCCTGTCTAACAGGCAAAACACCCTGATTGATTCATTTGAGGCATTATTTAATAGCATTGTTGATCCAATCGCATAATTCCAACCCCCCCATCCACCTATTGAGAGGTTTGGAATCATATCTATTGCCTCCTGGCTATCGGGAAATAATGTATGATGTATATGCTTAAGAAGTGATAAATCCTTGCCTTCAACTAAGAGGCATTTCCGAGAAGACCATAACCTCGCCAACTGAATGTTGTGGATACCCCCTATACTATCAATGAGTCTTTGAACAGCTGGAAGCTTATTGGCGAATTTCGATCTTGGTTGGGATCTATCAACTACTAAGATATTTTCAGGGTACACTTCAGCCATGATTTCTACAGAATGTGTTGCAACAATCACTTGTTTGTACTCGCCAGCTATTAATTTTATTAGCTTGCGCTGAAGATCAGCGTGCATATAAATGTCAGGCTCGTCCAGAATGATTGTGGATTGCTTAGGAGTCCTTGCAAGAAACCACATAGTTTGAAGCCACATCTGTAATCCATGGCCCATCCAACCAACTTCCGCAACAAAATCATTATCTTGAACGAGGAGCGTAACAGGCTCACCATGCTCATGGGCATTACCTTCCAGTGATCGCACACGAAATCCATTCCAAGTCGATTCAGCCAAGGTAACAAATCGACCGTAAAACTCACTTTGAAGAAGCAATTGATTCCTAAAATGTAGTGGTGCGAGCGGAGATGTTAAAGCGCCAAGTACATAGTCCCTTCTCAAAACCTTTTCCTCTCTTTGTAAAGGAGCAACCTGTGGTAAGATATTTAACATTGGCATATGAGTACGACCAGCTTGTGCCTTGTTTCTTATTGGTTTATTTTCAGAATCATTCAGGATTGCAAAAACCTCAGCATCAGGACCCAACAATACTTCTACTGATTCTCCTTTTTCAAAGGTTGATTTTATAATTGCTGGTGGGCTACCGTATCTATAAAATAGACTATCCGAATTGAACTCCATACCCTTCGGGGTAACACCTCGAACTGCCCTAGGCAGACCAGTCCAAGCTGGGGGTTCAACATAAGCAAGGTTTGGATACCTATGGAGTACTAGTGCGATCAGGCGTAATGCCTCAACTATAGTGGACTTGCCAGCGTTATTTTTTCCAACGATAATTGATATATTTTTGAACGGTATCGTGTGCCTCCGATAGCATCGAAAATTAGTTATGCTGAGATCCCTTAACACAAGTACTCCCCTCTTTCTTCTATGTTTAGCGTCTAATACTAGATTATCACTTGGGTTAACGATAATATCTGATTAGCATCGATACTAATATCATCATCTAAACGGATAATGGGGTTATGCCACTGATTCCATTCATCTTGCCTTATCTTACTTAGATAGTAAAACGCATGACGTAACATGCGAAACTGCGTCTGTCTCCTATTTAGTTTGTTTGAGCCACCAAAGATGATCCCGCTTATTGGAGCCTGGAAGGTGATAACATATGGCTTAACATTGACTCGCCAGTCATCAATTGCCTTCCGTTTACCAAGTACTCTTAGGATGTTCTCTGCGAACTCAGGCATAACCGCAACATGGTTAAAGAAGGGTTTACTGGCACCTTCGAACAATTAGCAGAATATTTGTTGAAGGAATCATTGTAAGCAGAGCCACGATAAGTAAATAGCAATTTCCTTTCCAAACTTTTGGAATATCGAGTTAGCCCAATTTCTCTGCATTAAGGTGAGAAATTGGGCTTTTAACTTTGAAATTTCTCTAACTTTATAAAACGGGGTAGTTGGCCGGCATATGACTTACGCCGGCGCGGATCGAGATGTCTTCACAGATGGAGTCATCGACGACGTCTATCGCTTTTCCAGCGGAGCAGCTCGCCTGATTAACAAACTATGCACTATATATTTCGCCCTTGGTTACAGCGCTTGGTTTTTCTTGTTTTCCGCTCAAGAGCCTAGATTTGCAAAATGCTCAGATAATAATTTTAATCTTTTTTGATTTAATTCATAAATCATCTGACAACAATCAGAAACTGTATTATCATGAGTAACAATAACGAGTGTCATACCTTTTTTATGTAACATATTAAAAATGTTTAATATAGATCTCTCGGTGTCTTCGTCCAATGAACCTGTAGGTTCATCGGCAAGAAGTATTGATGGATTTTTAACAATTGCCCGTGCGATCGCCACACGCTGACGCTCGCCACCTGACAAATTTATAATTTGTCTCTTTAATATGCGTTCAATCTCTAAGTCACTAGCTACTTCTTCTACCATGCTTTTAGTTTCCTTGTTTGAAATTTTTAGATAACGTAACGGAAGAGCAATATTTTCATAAACATTCCTGTCATCAAGTAAATGGAAGTTTTGAGTGATGAAGCCAATATTTTTTTTTCGATATTCTGCCTTTTCATTTTCAGTCATTCCTTTAATGCTATTACCTTCGAATATCATATCCCCTTCTTCAAAGTCTATTAAGCCTCCTAAAATGTTAAGTATTGTGGATTTACCAGAACCACTTTTCCCTCTAATCGCAATCGAACTGCCTTTTTTTATTTTGAAATCTACACGATCCAAAATTTTTGTGCATTCTATTCCATTTTTAAATTGTTTGGTTATTTGTTTAAGTTCAAGAAGCATATAATTATATTCTCCCTTCAAGATCATCATTTAGCGAGCTTATAATTGACTTTCGTAATAGCTGAAATGCTGGCAAAAAACAAGCAGTCATACTCATCAGTACACTCAGAATAAAAAGATAAAATTGAGTGCCAAAATCCCCAATCATAAACACTTTGTTTAAGAGAATATAGTTTGTAATATAAGCCAAGAAGACCAATACAGCAATTTCAACCCATTGTATGAGAACTAATTGAAATCGAGTTGAACCGTTCATAAAATAAACAGCTAAAGTCGACATTCTTTTCCTTTGTAACAAAAATAATATTGCATTTATCAAAATGATATTAAAGATCAAAAACGAAATGAATAATGATTTTACTAAATTGCGGTCTTCTGAAATAATGGTCATGAGTCCCCTGTATTGATTAAAATAAGGATTCAACCCAATAAAAGAGTATTTACCGAACGCTGAATTTTGTGCTATTGCCTCAATTCTTTGCATTACCATTTGATTCTCTAAATTATCATTATTGGTAACAACATATCCATTAATCATCGCGAAATAGCAAGCTTCTTGAAATTTTCTGTCAATTGATGTTGTAGATTTGAAATCCCACTCAATGTAAGGCAAGAGTACATATTTATCAAGATAAAATTCAGTATTATTTTGAAAAAAGACCTTACTATTGGATTCTAGAAAACCGATTATTTTAATTTTAACTAATTTATTGTAATAATTTATTTGTGCAACATCACCGACTTTATAATAATTACGATATTCACTGCCTAAGAGAACTGGTATTTCGCTTTGTTGATTTTTAAAATCACCTTCATTCCACAAGTGTCCCTCTGATGTCTTCAAATTAAAAAAATTCTGCGCTTGATAGTTTAGTTGAAAAGCTTTAACTGCTGTATAGGGCTGATTATTTATTATGATTTGATCTTTATTACGTCCCTGTTCGTATCCGTGATAAACATCAGAAGGTATTTTGGTATCTTCCATCATTATCGCTTGATTAAACATAGCTAAGTATTGGAATTCACTAGCAGTATTAAGCCCGTTATAAAAGCTTTTTAAACGAGTTAAGTAACCCTCCTCACTAACAAACTTCTGATAATCTTCTGGATCATAGTAACCATCAATTAATTGATAAATAGCCTTACCTTCATAAATTTGTTGGAGATCCTTACCTTCAAAATCAATCTCTTTTATCAGTGTCATAAAAGTGCCGAAAGAAACCAAAAATAGAGTTATTTGTATATATAAAATTACAACCAGTATTAAATGCTTCCTAAAGTAAAATTTTAAATTATTTAATATCACTATTAGCTACCTCACTTTTGTGTCTTAAACTATCATTACGGATAAAGATATAAATAGATATCCAAGATGCAAATAGAAAGATGCAGGCATTTGTAATAGTTTGCGACAGCGGCACGGAATTAATTATATAAAATAAACCATATGAAATAAAATTAGATAATAGAATAAGTAGACTTGCTTTAATTACTAAATTTCTATGAATAATCTTCTTCGATATACCTAATAAAAATAACACCTTTATCTCAACTTGTTTTTTTTCAAACCAGTAACGCAAGAAGGAGAATACCCCGACAAAAACAATAAGATATACTTCAACCCACAATAAATAATAATAGTAAGATAAATTCCCTGTCCTATATAAACCTCTCTGCGTATTTTCGATTTGAGTAATAGATGGATTTAAATTTAGAATCTGCTTGCTTATTCTTTTAACCGCCGATTTACTATTACCGTCTAAAATAAGTCTTCCATCTGTTGGAACTTGCGGATTGGGGTTATGAAGTATGGCTAGATAATCACTTGAACTCGCATAATGTTGTCCGATTATACCCGTTACATAATATTTATCTCCTTGAAATAATATATAATTTTTTCCATTTTCTTTTTTTAAATAATTAGTCATTTCTTTGCCAATAACAGCTTTTAATTCTTGATCAGTTTCAGAAAAAAAACTTCCTGACAACATTGGTGGCTTCCATTCTCCATGGTTTTGTATTAAAAAACGAAATGAATTATTAACTTCAAAAAAAAGCCTATATTCTGATTTCCCTAAAATCTCGGACGGTACCCATTTATTGTTATTTACAAACACAGCATGATTTTTTGTGTAAAGATCATTGGATAATTCGGAATATAACCTTTGCTTATCAGAGAAAATCTGAAACGAAAAGCATAAGGAATATAAACAAACAAATATCAAAATAAATGCTATTTCTTTTCTTTTAACTGAAAGCATATGCCGCTCCTTTTTCTATAAAATAAAAGTTAAAGGTTATTTTACCTGAATTTCAGGTAAAATAACCTTCTTATCATGAATTATTGTGGCCTTAGAATTTCAAAAATTATTATTAAGTCCCCCAGTATGTTCTCGCTTCTGTATTTTCAAATAAACTTTTTGGAAGATACCATGGAGATTGTGCACTTGTTTGATTATAGCCATATTGTCTTCCGCTAGTTGTCTTCACTGTACCATTGGAGAGTTCCATTTGTGCTGTTGTATAATGGTACACTCCCTGCCATTTAGTCTCTCCATACGCTGCGTATTCATTGTCTCCCCCAGGCATTACGTGAGTCAACCTTTTTCCTGTATGAGAATCTGGGGTTGTACCTGCAAAAACACCTATCGAATCTGTTTTTACAGAATCTGACGAATTCACATAATAACCCATTGACTCACTCCAACCACCAGAAATTTGTTGATCTTGCTGATCACTTGCAAAAGTTGGAATAGCAACAACAAGACTAAGCATTGAAGCAGCTACAGTAACTTTGAAACTTTTATTCATCATAATAAAAGTCCCTCCAATATAATACTTTTAGGTACACAATATGAAGACGCACATCCTGTTAACCACCAGACTACACGAAAAGGAGGACAAAACTTATTCCTCAAAAATTCGTGTCTTGACAATTGGGAACATTGCATTACCTCCATTTCCCAAAAAATATAGGAGTCACCTAATTTTATTCCTATTTACACCAATAATAGTAACATATTCCATCTATAATTCCATATAGGTAGAATATACTAGTTTTATAATGTTTTTTTATGTCGAAAAATAATGTAATTCGACAATGATTTACAAGGGGATCCCTAATTATTGCTTTTTCATGATGTAAAGATCTATTTCGTAGATCCCTTACTCTGCTTGGCAACAAAGTTTCAACGAAAACGGTAACGGACTTCTTTGGGAATTCTTCCTCAAAGGTATGATTTTGCAGAAGTTACGATGAAGAACTACTTCATGCCGTTCATCCTTTCAACAACCGTCCTCATAATTGTTTAGGATCACGAATCTTTCATGGCTGAGTTGTCGCTCTTAGCTTGATAATCCGTCTAATATATAAACAACTATTCTATAAGGATGGTTAGTGTAATTACTAAAAAAACTTACGATTTTGTACATGGACCTTGTCATTTATGTGCATGGAGTAAACATTCATCATAAAGCATGCCGTTGCGCTGCTGCCATTTTCTTTTCCTTGTCTCGAAAAGCATGCTTTTTGAGACTATGATATAAAGCTTGTATTCCCGTTCCAAAATCCCCTAAAATGACTTTAGAAACGTCCCAAAAACGAACCGTTATTTTTTGATACTAGAAGGATAAGACAATGAAGCTTGCTTATGCTCGGGTCTCTGCGAAAGATCAAAATCCGGAAAGACAGCTCGTGAAGTTCCGGGAGCTTGGAGTAGAGGAACGTTACATATTTGTTGACAAAATGAGTGGCAAGGATTTTGAGCGTCCCAAATATCAAGCTATGCGAATGCTGATTCGTAAGGGAGATTTAGTGTATATGGATGCGCTAGACCGGCTTGGACGCGACTATGACGGAATCATCCGTGAATGGAAGTACATAACCCGGGAAGTCGATGCGGATGTCGTATGTTTGGATAACGAAGCCTTATTTGATAGCCGAAAGTTCAAAACAATGGGTGACACTGGAAAGCTGCTTGAGGATCAATTTTTAAGCATGTTGGCATACGTAGCTGAGCAAGAGCGCAAAAAGAACCGGCAGCGGCAGGCGGAGGGGATCGAGGTTGCGCGGGCAGGTGGTGTAACATTTGGCCGTCCACGGCATCACATTAACGAAACTTTTATTAGAGCCTATGACGCATGGAAAGCAGGTCAGCTCACAGCAACAGCCGCTATGCAACTAGCCGGACTAACGAAGTCCACCTTTTACCGCCGTGTCCAGGAGTATGAGGCTAACCGCTAATTTAATATTCGGTTTTTAAAGCAATTTAGACCCTTGGTTAGTTCCAGCAGCTTGCTTATTTTTGTATGAAAGCCGAACGTTAATTTTATGGCCAACATTTTTTGAGCCTATTTCCCGAATATTGAGAGCAAAAACCTTTTTCGGTGGAGGGTGAAAAAAATGGAAGCGGATGCTGCTCGGCAACAAAGTGCGCTGAAGCCTCTTTAAAGCTCTTTAAACGATAGACGTTTGCCGTACATCAGATCTTTTAAACAGCTCCAGGAACATGGCTTCGGCGTTTTCTTAAGCGAAAAAAGCTGAAACCAATTCGCTTCCATGACCTACGACATACTTCTGCAACTTTACTTATTAATCAAGGTGTCCATGCTAAAACAATTTCAAGCAGACTAGGGCACGCAGACATTAGATCGACAATGAATGTTTATGGACATGTACTTCAATCCGCAGATCAACTTGCTGCAAATACATTTAATTCAATCCTATTCTCAGTGGCAGAAAACGTCTCAAATATTGATTCCTAACACTCTCATCCTTTAAGTGAATCGAATCGCGTTGTATAAAAAGAGCGCCTACTAATGGCGCTCAGAGTGTCGAGAAAGTCCAACGGACTTTTCGACACTCTAATTTTTATATGGGGAAACCATATCTTTTAAAATAAAAATCGATTTAAACCGCTCTGAGAACCCTACTTCAGTGACCGGTGAGGCAATTTTAAACCCCCTGTAAAAAAACATGGGGGTTTCTCGACAGCCTGAGCGCCTACTAATGGCGCTTTTTATCATCTGTAGCAAAATCATAACAGTTCATTGGAAATTTCGTCCCCACCTTTAACTTCATCAGAGCATAACATTTTGTAGTAAAACAAAAAAACCCTTGATTCCCAAGGGTTTTCTTTTATGGAGCCTAGGGGGATCGAACCCCTGACCTCATCGCTGCCAGTGTGGAGATGTACTGTCCTCTTGTTTTCCATGATGCCCGGAAGCCTACTCCCATAAGGCTTTTCGGGCATCGCTCTGTTTTGGTGTATCCCTCTGTTTCCGGCTGTTTTCGGGGGTTATGTGACCACAACTGTGACCACGGTAACAATTCACAGTATCTGTTGATTTCGGAAACTAAACGAAGAAGATGAGACTAGATCAGACACTCTTTAGCACACAATTATTCCACATCTTCGACGTCGTTTAAAGTCCACGACACTTTTTCTTGTCCAGCGGAGCTTCGGGTAATAATTTTTAATAACTCCGCACGACAACTTTTATCAAGATATCCTGCAGATTTTGAAACTTTATCTTTAACTATCCTGCCTACAATTTTGTTTCCATCAACTGTACAAAGCTCAAAGGAATTTGTCCTTACGTTAATTCCAGTTAATCTTCCTTGAAGGATAATCTCTTCCTCTCTCGAAGTTAATCTCTCATTAAGAATGGTGAAAATCTTATCCGCCTTATCTGGGTCAAAAGATACTTTTACTTCCTCATTTTGAGCTTGTGTTGTAGTCCAATTAATTTCTACTGGAACATTTAAATCACGTATACTCTTAGTCCAGTCCGTATAATATTTTAGGGTTCTCGTTCCCAATGATGAGATTGCATCAAGTAATGGTTCTTCATCATCGGAAGCATTGAATAGACTATAGAGTTCTGAAATAATCTGATGTTGAGGCACTTCATCCATGGACATTTGGTTTTCATGCTTCAAGTCAATAACTGCAATAAACGATCCTGCTTTAACAGTCTTAAGCACCCACGAGTTGCGTTCAATAATATCTTGTGGAATTGGACCACGGTTACTTGGCTGGTTGAATAATGTATTCGCAACACTGTCAGTAAGTGCTTGTAAACCACCAAGTACTGTTGTAAGTGTCCTTACTGGAATTTGTCCAGAAGGAAGATCTCTTGTTTCTAATCTAACCTCTAGTTCCTCTGAATGGCTTCGTACCTCTTCATTAATTTGACTTTTCAGATCAGTAAGTCTCTGCTGTAGTGAAGCAATCTCCAAGTTTGAGATATAATCTGGTAACCCTATAGCTTTATGATTCGCTTTGCAAACTTCAATAATTTCTTCTGTCTCTTTAATACGATTTGTTAGCTCATCGAAGGCGTTCATGGTTTTACACCTCCTGCCGTTATTGATATCAGCTCTTGCTGTTCTATCTGTACCATTCCCTTTGGTTCCCGGGATCTGTCAAAGCCGAACTGTCCCATCCAATAGGTCTGCATTATTGTATGATTCTGTTGTGGAAAAGCTTGCAGTTGTTGCGGGCTCCAATGCTCAAATGAAAAACAAAGATAAGCATCACAATCATAACCTCTGGAAACACGATTAATTAAATCTCCAAGTATAGCAGCTTGTTGCTGATCCTGAATATCCTCGGGATAGTAGAACAACACAAGATCAATATCATTAGGATCAATTTTTTGGGTAAGATAACTTCCATCTAGCCACACATAACGTGGAGGAAGGACTTGAAGTAATTGATCAAGCCACTGTCTGAAATTATTATAAATTGCTGTCCGACGTGTTGAAGTTGAAAAGTCATGTACAAATTGTTGTTCGAACTCATCTATTTTATAGGTGTGAATCCCAGGTGTCAGATTGCCATTCGGCGAGAATTGTTGTATCATAACCTGTTCTCCTCATTTTTCCCATTTCCACTTTATTCTATCCCCTAATTATAACCTAGTGCTTAATACTGTCAACGCTCTTTAAAAATTGTCAAGATAAAAACTTCTCCTGTTGTCCAACTAATAAAAAACCGAGGATCAGAAAAGATTAATCCCCGGCCCAATATAATATTGTTACCCCTTCACAATCTCCATCAACTTCTCGTAGTTGTTTACAACATCATACTTCAACTGATCTGAATTGAGCTTGGCAAAATGCCTCCGTGCACATTCAATCTTCGCCTTCTCTACTTCACGCAGCTCCATGGAGTCCAAAGAACCTTTCGTCTCAGCAATAAAGTAGATGTGCTTGATATCGCCTTCTTTGAATACAATCGCCCAGTCCGGGTTGTAGTCACCGACCGGGGTCGGGATGTAGAATCCGCGTGGAAGCTTAGCGTAAATGTTTACTTCCTTGCTCGTATCCAGCTCTTTCGCGAAAGCCCGCTCGATCTTCGAATCCGTCACCACATAGTCATAAATGTGCTTCTCAACAGCTATCGCGTTTTGCCCAAGCTGACCCTTCAGCGTGTTCTTCGTGAACACATCGGTATCGAACGTATCATTGATCACATCATACGTAATGGATTCAATGATCGTCGTCGCCTTCTGCTCGTTGATCAGTCTGGACGCCCGAAGTATAAACTCCTCGGGATTCTTCTGGAACAGCATGAACTTCGCTTGTTTGATGCCTTTCAAGATAGCCACAATCGTTTTTCTGGTGAGCTTTGTTTCATCCATCAGCTTGCCGATCAAGTCGTATTTGATCTTCGACGCCGCAGCTTGATGAACATAATCCGCGTCCGTCTCTCGAATTACGAACGCTTCTCCCTGCTTCAATTGTTCACGAGATTCGATCTCATTCATTTCACCATGCTTGATGGAATAACGAATAGAAGGCACTTCCAAGTTCATATCAATCGCCATGATGCTTTTCCGCACCAATTCTTCCGAATCGAACTGAACCGTGTAAACCGATTTCTTATTGATTCGGCTCCACAACTCCTTGAATTCTTTCTTATGGAAGTTGCTGTTCACCGTGATATTCGGAACTGTATTCTTCCGATCATCGTTCGTCATATCCGACTTGCCTTCAACATAGATCGATTTAACCAGTTCAATAAGCTGCTCTTGATGTGCATTCAGCTCGTCAGGTAGTTTGATGGTTTGTTCTTCTACAGCAGCAAAATAAGCATCCGTCAGATTGTAGTCATCATCGGTATAGCCGTTACGAATAAACGCATTCTGCAGCTTGGTTGCGAGTCTCTCATCAATCTTCAATTGTTCGCCGCGGGCATTCACAAGTACTTTTTCCAAGAAGAAGCTATTGTCTGCCTTTCGTGGGCGATCCGACAATGTCGCGGCAATCTCGCTCTGAAGCTGCTTGGCAAATTGCTCATAAGATTCACTGGCGACAACGGTCAATGCATTAATCTCGTGAACGTCAATACCCGGAATACTCGAATCGATCCGTTCGCCATACTTGTTCACGCAGAGGCGTAAACCTCGTCCAACTTCCTGCCGCTTCTTGATCGTAGAATCACTGTGCTTGAGCGTGCAGATCTGGAATACGTTCGGGTTATCCCAGCCTTCCTTCAACGCCGAGTGGGAGAAAATAAACCTTGTCGGTTCCTCAAAGCTGAGAAGTTGCTCCTTCTGTCGCATAATCAGGTCATATGCGTCTGCATCATCGGAGTCCGTTTCTCTGGCAGACACTTTGGAGTCAACGAACCGATTGCTCTTTTTGTCGATGGAGAAGTACCCTTTATGCGTATCCTTCACTTGAATGTTATTCAAATATTGAACATATGGGTCATCTGCGAACAATGACAGTTGTTCGTTCAGGAGTTCCATGTACTCTTCTTCAAAAATATCCGCATAATCGCCGTTCAGTTCGTTGCCGTCTTTATCGTATTTTCGATACTTGGCAACTTCGTCGATAAAGAAGAGCGAGAGAACTTTAATCCCTTTATGAAACAGTACCCGCTCCTTCTCGAAATGAGATTTCAGCGTCTCCCGAATCTGGATTCGCCGGAAATGAAGCTCGCTGACATCACCTTGCACGTCTCCGGCGAACAGCGTGACTCCATTAATAAAGCTGATGCTGTTATTCTGACCGTTGATCTCGGATACCTTGTAACCTTTATACTGCTCCAAATTCTCGGACAATTGATAGAGGTCATCGCCTGTGACGATCTTCTTGGATACTTTGGTTAATCCGGTTTTGGTTCGTTTTTCATACTCAAGTCTAGCAACGGGAGCATGCTTGTCGCTGACATCAATGCCTTCGAGGTAGACGTAGCTGTTCGTTCCGCTTGATCCTTTGACCGAGATGCCTTTCACACTAATTTTCTTGACCAGTTTCATGTTGTAGGCATCCAGAGCATCGAGGCGATAGACTTTGTTGTAGTCTTCCCGATGAGTTGCCGAATATCGCAGCGTAAACAACGCTTTGAAATCCTTCAAAGCCTCTTTCGTCTTCTTCCCCTCAACGGATTGTGGCTCATCGATGATGAGTATAGGATTTGTGCTGGCGATTACATCAATTGGTCGTCGAGATTGAAAGTCATCCAGCTCCATTGTAATTCTTCTTGCATCCTTACCTCTCGCATTAAACGCTTGAGCGTTAATAATCATAACGTTAATGCCAGCGTCACTTGCGAACCTATCAATATGAGGCAAGTCCTTGGAATTATAAACGAAGTAACGTGCCTTCGATCCATACTCCGCCATGAAGTGGTCTTCGGTAATCTGAAATGTCTTCAGTACACCTTCACGAATCGCGATCGAAGGAACAACGATAATGAATTTGCTCCAACCGTACTTTTTGTACAACTCGAACATCGTCCGAATATACGTATAGGTTTTACCCGTACCAGTTTCCATTTCAACCGTCAGATTGTACTTACCCTCAAGCCGCTCCGATAGTTTCAATCCATTCTGACGTTGTATCGCTTGAATATTGCCCAGGACTTCCTGATCGACTAGCTTGATAGGATTGTTCTTGAACCCATATTCCGAATCGTTGCCGCTTGTTTGCTGAAAGAGATCACCGATTTCCACACTCTTCTGACGACGACCTTTATCAAGCGTAAAGCGAGAGGATTCGTTGGGCTGTCCTTGAAATACGTCAACAATGCTCTTTACTGCATCCAATTGGAACTGCTGGTGTTTGAATTTAATCTTCATCGCTGCTCACCTTCCTTACAGCACTTGAATTTCAGTGCTTGGTGAGAGTAGCTTGAACAATTCTTCAACATTGATGCGAGCAGAATCATCCCGGAAGGAGCTGTCACGGAATACAACGCGAAGAGGTTGATCCTCTGCAATCTTCTTAATAACCGTCTCGGACACCTCTTCATCAAAGCTAGCGATTAAAGAGTTGCCTGCAACGTAATGGATGGTCTTCCCTTCTATTTCTCTGGATTCCATAGGCAATGAAAGCTCTAGTCCACACTCCAGCATCACTTGAATCAGCAAGTCTTCCCCAGTACGGTCTTCTTTGATGTTCGACGCCATATCATCTAGATTCATCTGGCCAAGCTTGTCCGGCGTGTAATACACATCTTTCATGTTACTGGAGTCAACTCGGTATACACGGAAACCGTAATCGATGTCTGCTCCTGTTTCTTCTTTGATCTTATTCGCTGCACGACGGATACGTTCTTTTCCGATTTCGCATATATTCTTGAAACCGGATTTGTACGCCGCTGATGTTTCATCTGTTTTCTCTGGAAGCTGTATCAATATATACTTTCGATTTCCACCATCTTCAGAATTCAGTTTCATTACCGAATGAGCCGTTGTTGCGGAACCGGAGAAGAAATCAAGAATCAGATCTTCCGTATTAGTTGTCTGTTCCAATAATGTCATAACTAAATCGGTTGGTTTAGGGAAATCAAATACGGACTCAGGAAATAGTTCTGACAATTCCCTTGTGCCGTGGACAGTATAGATGTCTGTTGAGATAAGACTACTGAATCCTGTATACTGACTACTCATTTCATTTAGAAAAAGTTTATGGCGTGGACGGCCCTCTGGACTTGAAGGAAACAATATTCTTCCTTCGTTTATTTTCTTCGTCATGGTCTCTCTGTCATATCTCCACCCCTTAGGTGGGCATGAATATGAAATACCTGTTTTAGGATCAATTAGATCGTAGTGTAAGTTTGGCCGCTTATCTATTGTAGCTAGTCCAGTTAAGTCTGCACTTCTCCAAGGACCTCTAGGGTCATTATCTGGATTAGAAAACTTGTCCAAATCCTTCAAACTACCTCTGAGAGTCGACAAATTACTTCTGCCATAACAGATAATATATTCATGATCTATTGAGGCTCCTGTCTTTGTCCTATTATCAACCATCTGTCTGCTCTTCCATATAAATTGACAAATAAAGTTTTCATTCCCGAAAATATCATCCAGTACCTCTCTCATATTCTTAGCTTCATTGTCATCAATAGAGATTAAGATAATGCCATCCTCAGTTAATAAATTTCTTGCTATTTTCAGTCTCGAATAAATAAATGTCAGCCAATCGCTATGAAATCGTCCATTTGATTCCGTATTTTGAAAAAAGCGAACGCCTTCATCATCAACTTGCCCTGAGTTCTCAAGATACTCATCTAAGGGCTCTTTGAAATTATCTTTATATATAAAGTCTTTACCCGTATTATATGGAGGATCAATATAAATACATTTTACCTTGTTTAAATAAGATTCCTGAAGCAATTTCAATACTTCAAGATTATCCCCTTCAATATATATGTTCTGAGTATTTTCCCAGTCAACACTGTCCTTTGGAAGTGGTCGTAAAGTCTTATCGATAGGGGTATTCGCATTAATAATTGATTCCTTCTTCCCCGGCCACGTCAATTGATACCGTTCTCTTTCCCCTTCAACAAGGTAGTCAGATAGCTCCTGTCTCAACAAATCAAAATCAACCGCACGTTTGATCTTTCCTTGTTCATCTCTTGCTTCTGTAATTACGTTAGGAAACAATTCTGCAAGCTTGTCGATATTGACCTGAGTCAGATCGACTGATTTCATCGTCAGTTTGTTCATGAAAGATTGACCTCCAGTTACTTAATTGAGAAGTTGATTCAATTCTTTACGTTTACGTTGCAGTTCCATATTCAATTCGACCTTGCGATTGAACTGCTTTTCGCCGCGAATCTTGGACTCCAGCCGTTGGCATTCAAGCCTCAGTTTATCTATGCTTGCTTGCCGCTCTAGAACGGCTGCAAGCTCCATTTCCGGCTTCGAGTTAATCGGCAACAGTTGTCGGATGATGTTCTCGTATACGGCCTTTAAATCAAGTCCTTGAATGATGTTCAGCTTCAATTCTTCTACAGGCTGCCATTCCGATTCGTGATAGGAACGTACAACGGAGCGGTTATCATCGGTCTGATTCCGCTCCTTGTAGGCGATTGCGAGCTTTGCCTGATCTTCATATATAATGACGTGCAGTATGGGGTAAGGAATCGCCTTGTCGATGCTCCGCAACAAATCAAGTGAGTAGGTTCGCTCTTTCAAGTGAACCTCAAACACCTGAATTTCCTCAATGTCATCTTTCGGTTCGAGACGAATCGTCTCTTTGGATAGTTTGTGCTTCCAGATGATCGACTCGACTTGCTCGGTAAACAGTTCCTTTAGATGTTGATTGGCGTGAAGCTTCTCATAGAACTTATTTTTCGGTATTTTGCGATTCACAAGTGTGCTTGATGGTAGCTTGAACATCATGCATCCACCTGCCGAATAACGACAAAGGTAATGAGTTCAAAGTCTTCAAGCCCTTTGACCGAATCAATTAAAGCCGTTGTGCCGCCCGAACTGAACAAGCTATCCAGATCGCCTTCTTCTTTAACCTGTACAATAGAGCGGATCGCTTCCTCAAGCAGCATGGAATAGGCATCCATCTTCCTGCCGTCTTTTGTCGCTTGATTGAAGCTGCGACATGCCTCCAAGACAGGTTCAGATTGTCCTCTGCACAGGGCTCGCAGAGCATCGAGTGTCTTCTTGACATCCATATGATTGGTGACGACTTCACCATCGTCACTCAAGTAGACCAGGTAGAAAGGATGCAATCGATTCTGCTTGTCCGGGTTCAATTCTTCATTCACATTGCGAAGAACGAAAATGACGCCGGGCTGTACTCCTTTATCTTCATCAGCAGATACAACGGCATGCAGTCCGCTTGGAACGGTATCGAGTTCGCCATTCTCTTTAACATAGTTCACCAAATCCATGCGGAAATCATTAAGACCTAAATCCGTTATGGATACACCCGTATTCATGTCGTCCAGATCGACGACTTCCTTCTGCAAGCGATTAAGCTGCTGCTTCCGGTATTCCAGATCGCTGGACTGATTGAACAGGACGTTGTCGTCGCCGGTTGCCGTCATATCCATGATGACCATGCGGTTCTCGACCCGTTCTTTCAACTGAATGTACTCGTCCAGCGTCATGTTGGGCCAGAAATTCACGAGTTGAATGGATTTGTTTTGCGAGCCGATCCGATCCACTCGTCCAAACCGCTGGATGATTCGTACCGGATTCCAGTGAATATCATAATTGATGAGAAAGTCGCAATCCTGCAAGTTTTGCCCCTCGGAGATGCAATCGGACGCAATGAGCAGATCGATTTCGCCATCGACATCAGGCATGGTCAGCTTCTTCTCCTTGGATCGCGGGGAGAAGCAGGTGAGTAATGTACTGATGTCATTCCGAAGTCCGGCGGTATTCTTGTTCTCATCGCTGCCGACAATTTTGGCGGTATCGATGTTGTATTTAGACTTCATGTACGCAGATAGATGGTTGTACAAATACGCCGCGGTATCCGTGAATGCACTAAAGATGATCACTTTACGATTGCCTGGATTGATAGGCTGTCTGATTTTATCATCGATGACATGTTTCAAAGCATTCAGCTTCTCGTCATGTTCGGGCGATACTTTCTGCATCTCTTCATGAAGAGCAGATAGAATGTGGTGATCGCTCATCAAATCTTCTTTCCATCGAAGCACATCCATATCGGATAGATTGATCTTGATGGTATCCCCGATGGTAAAATCATCATCCAACCAATCGTCATCATCGAGACTGGTATCTTCAATCTCGGTGTATCCAACCGCATCTGATTTTCCGCTTCGCTGATAAGCCTCAATTCTCTCCAATGTCTGACCGAGCTTGGATATCATCTTGGATAGCGTCAACCGGAAAGATTCCACGGAACTCTCTAACCGTTTGAGTAAATTGATCCGCATCAGGAGCTGCAAGCTGCCTTCCCGGTCCAATTGCTTGAAGCTCCCACTGCCGCCTTTTACACTCGTATCGTACATTTCTTCATACAGTCGCAAGCGACTCGGTTGAATGTACTTGAACGGAGCATAAATACCGAGGTTGATTCTGGACAACTCCATAAAAATATCATTATAGCCGATGACATCCGTTCTGTCTGTCAGATTGCAGAACTTGGATAAAGGCGGCAATCGCTTAGGAAATTCGCCGATCTCCTCCGCCTTGTAATACTTCTGAATGTGCTTACGGGAGCGAGCGATGGTCAGACTGTCTAGCAGTTCGAAGAAATCAAAGTCAAGCATACCTAGCAGCGTCTCCGTCGTCCGTTCAGCGGCATCCAGCTTAGACCACTGATTGAAGGCAGACTGGGCCCGTTTAAAGATGTCGTTGATGCCCCGCTCCGTTCCCAGCTTGTTGTTGATCTCTTCTGGATTTCCTTCATAAGCCAGTGCAAGCTGATTGCGAAGATCCATGAATTTGTTATTCACTGGAGTTGCCGACAACATCAGTACTTTCGTCTTAACACCGCTCTTGAGCACTTTCCGCATCAGCTTCTGATATCGGGTCTCTTTGTCCTTCTTCGCTTCGTTATTGCGGAAGTTATGCGATTCGTCGATGACAAGCAGGTCATAGTTGCCCCAGTTCAATCTGTCGAGCGGAATGTCATTGGACTTGCCTCTCTCACGAGAAATGTCGGTATGGTAGAGCACATCGTATCGCAGACGGTCGGCGTACAAGATGTTGTTGGTCACGTTCTGTTTGTATGTGAGCCAGTTATCGCCAAGCTTCTTCGGACATAGCAACAAGACAGACTTGTTGCGAAGTTCATAATACTTGATAATGCCAAGAGCAGTAAATGTTTTCCCGAGGCCGACGCTGTCTGCAAGGATACAGCCATTGTATTTCTCAAGCTTGTTAATGGCACCGAGCACCGCATCTTTCTGAAAGTGATAGAGCCGCTTCCAGATTTCCGTTTCCTTGAAGCCAGTTGCTTCGTTCGGCAATATGTCTTCCGTAATGTCCGACAAGAACTCATTGAAGATATTGTACAGAATAACGTAGTAAATGAACTCCGGCGAGTTCTCTTTATAAACGGATGAAATATGCTCGGCCACCTGATTTGTCACATCTTCGAGTTTGCTCTTGTCATTCCAGACTTGATTGAACAAATCGAAATACATTTTGGTAAACGGAACCTCATTGAATTTGTTCACCATCTTGGATAGAGCATTGCCTTTCTCATATCCAAGATCGACCGTCGTAAAGCCATCGACTGGCATGTATGTGATTGCATCGTCAGATGTCTGCAAATTCAACATCCCTTGCATTGCACCTGAAGTGCGATTCGACTTGAATGTGACTTTCTTACGAATCCAGTCGCTGCATTCTTTTGCAATCGCTTTGAGGTTCATTTCATTTTTTAGCCGGATTTCAAACTCTGAACCATACAGGTTCTTCTCCCGGGTCAACTTCGGAATGTAAAACTCTCGCTTCTCTTTCTTAATGCTATCCGCGATAAAGGTAGGTGAAGTGAATATAAAACGCACTTCTTCCACCTGATTCAGCTCTTTCATTAATGCTTCATAGGCGTAAATCGAAAAGCAGGATGCTGCAATCGATAGCCGCGAACCTTTTCGGATCGATTGTTTAAGGTCATCGCCGAGTAGACGGTCGATGTTATTGATAATGTCCATTGCTCACCTCTTGTTTACCGGGAAGTCAAACAACATTCTTTATTCGGCATTCATTGCCAGAATTCCTGTTGGACTAGTTCTTACTACCCATTTCTCCTAATGTATTTATCGGTAGGAGATCAGTTGTACTAAAGGGCCTCCAGATTATATATAGGCCGATCATTAATAATGTAACGTGAATTGGGTGTTGAATCGGCGTTTTATTGATTTATCCCTTCAGTACCGCCGCCAGAAGCACTGGGAGGCGATGAGAACGGTATTTTTTCTTACGTAGTCAACTGTTGTTGTTTCACATCGCCTAATCAATATTCTATCTATCGTAGGAATCGGGAAATTGTAACGTAGGATGAAATAAAAAGCCGACTTCGTCTTGAATCGGCTCGGGAAATTGAAACAAAAGCCGGATGTAACAGAAACATCTACATCCAGCCTCTTTTATGTGCGTACCATCCGAACCAGATGATTCCGGCAAGCATTATAGTGAGGAACGGAATTTCCTTTAGACAGTAGAGAACAAACCGAAGAAGATGGTAAGTAATCCATAAGCCAATGATGTACAGCGGCCATGTATAGATGTGTTCATACCAAAATGATCCGACCTCCAGCCGTGGCTTCAGCCAATAAATACCGATAGGATAGAGAGCAATCATCAAGATAATGATCAGACATCCGATACTTCCGGCAGTATCCTTGGGCCGCTCAGGCTTATGACCTAGCAACTTATGCAATCCCACTTTAAATGCTTCCCCTAAAAACAATTCGATGAGCTTATCCAATGTATATCCTGCCTCCCGGCTAAGTCCTTAAATGCAGACAAAAGCGGAAAGAACAGTTCGTCCTCTCCGCCGCGATGTTTCTTCCAGTAACTTCAGTATCCGTATCCTCCGCGAATACGGTCTTCCATGTGCGTAGCCTGAGTCAATAACAGACATGCGACAATGAACAAAGCAACGCCGATCCAGATATGTTTTCCCCTCTTTTTCGATATTGCAGTGATCGTGTAGACAATGCTGCTCACTTGAATGATTGCTCCGACGATTTTCAATAACAATGCTGTTGTTGCCATAATTCAGACCTTCCTTCTTACAAAGACATCATCCATTCTCCCACTCGTATAGTGAATTGCATTTTTCATGCGGATGGATTCACATTTTACAAATTGATTCTGCGGATGGATTTGCTGTCGTCATCGTAGAAAATGACATTGCCATTGTTGTCGAAACTCAACTGCTTCATTTTCTTGATCGGTGTACCATCCTTGTATTTCAGATTGCTCTCGTCAACGAAGGTAATCATATTACCACCCGTTCCCATCTCATACACCGTTCCCGCGTTCGTCATATACAGCTTGCCATTGTTCGCGGCTACGCTGTCAAAACGAATATCTTCATATTCAGATACCTTGTCCACCTTTACCGGAAACAGTTGCAAGCTGTACATTTTGCTCCGCCCAAACACATACAAGTTGTTGTTTGTCGCGAATGCCCCGGCAACTGGAGCGTAGCCGTAGTAATCAGACAGATCAATTGTACTGTAGTCCGTGCTGCTGGCTACCCGTTCCACCTGAGTCTGATTAAGCTGGCCCTCATACACATGCGATTCATGGGTGCCTGTAACACCGTACAGAACGCTCTTGGAATCAGGAAATGTGATGAAGTCATAGAACCGGGCTTCCTCATGGTTCAGGTCATACGCTACTACACTGACGCCGGATGTGATGTCGTAGATGATGGAACGAGCCGACACCTTCGCGGCAAGGTACAGCTTGTTGTTTGCATTGTTGTAAGCCAGCTTCATCGGTGTCAGACTTTTGTAGTCAAAGTGCTTGTTCTGCCCATTGGCATCCTTGTAATCCCAGTTGAAGTCTTTATCAATGGCTTTGTAGGTTTCTACAGTTCCATTAGAGTTGTTGAATTTACGAATCTTCATCTTCTGGCTGTCCAGAAAGTAGATGTTATTGTCCTTGTCGACAACCATGCTGTCGATCTGATTGATCTTGGCCATCCGTACTGGCCCGTCTACATCACCTGCACCTGATCCGCCAACAAGCGTTTCTACACTGAATTTCTCTGCTTGTGACGGCTGTTGCGGTTCGGTAGATGGTGATGAACCAGTTCCTGATGGGTTCGCGTTTGTTGTCGGAGGCGTTGGCGATGTAGTCGACGGATTGCCGCCCCCGACTTCTTTATTGTCACTTCCATATTGGTACGCCCTCCAGAGCATTACTGTAGCTTCAGCACGAGTAACGGTTGCTTGCGGACGGAATGTTTCATCGGGGAATCCGGAGACCAATCCATTCTCGACTGCGATGGCTACGTAATTTTTGGCGGACTCGGATATGCCGTTGTAATCTTTAAACATCGCTTGAATGGTGCTTTGATCTGGCAAGCGGCTCATATCGTATCCTTTTAACTTGACGAGGGCTACTGTGATATCTTCACGCAAGGCAGGTCCAGAAGGATTGAAAATGTACTGACCGTTCGCCGTACGGTACCCGTTCAGGTAGTCCTTAACCGCTTCTGCAAACGGTGATGCCCAGTTTGTAGCCGGAATATCGGAAAATGATGAATAATTCACCTTGTTTGGCTGAATACCTGAAGCCGTTACCATGATCTTTGCGAATTCAGCCCGAGTGATGGTGTTCTCTGGTCGAAACTTGTGATCTGGATAACCGTCAATCACTTTCCGATTAACCATTTCAGCTATGTACTTGTAAGCCCAATGGGTTGCCGGAAGGTCTGTAAATGACACTGATGGTGTCTTTTCCGGTGCATTCTGCCATTCTTCTCCGTACTCAGGTAGTGCTGCCGATGCTGTTCCAAGCATGCTGAACATTAAAAGTGCTGTAATGATTAGCGATGTCATTCTCTTCATTGACATGGTGTGTTTCTCCTTTCGATGCAGATGATTGTTTTTTCAGATTCTCTTTGGATGATTTTTTGTCTCTGGTTTTAGCGACACCTCCCCATTTGTAGTATTCTGGCAGTAGCCAGTCAGGGCTATTATACAGTTATTTAACTTATATGTGTAGTTAGAATGTCACTATGATAGGATAAGCGTATCAGTCGTCCTCTACTAATCTGAAGTAGGGGTGACGTAATGGTAGAATTCAAACAATTGGTTGGGGATCAAATCCGCAACATACGAAAGCTTAGAGGGATGACGCAAGAGCTGTTGGCGGAGCAATCCGGCCTTAGCTATAGCTATATAAGCGACGTGGAAAGAGGAACCCGTAATATATCACTGGAATCGCTGGGCAAGATCATTGCAGCACTCGGAATCAAGCCTGCCGAGCTATTTGAGATTGCAGATGGCAATGCAAAGCATCCTGATGCAGATGAGATTCAGAATAAGATCAGGGCTTTGAACACATTAATAGCTGATCGTAGCGTAGATGAGGTCAATTTCGTGCTTACAATGGCCCGCGAATTCCTGAACGCTATGGATCGCAAAGGACGTTAAAAGAAGACTGCATTCGATAAAAACGGCCCAATAGGGGGAAAAATCACATATATTTTCCGGTGGTACCACCCTGCATTATTTGCGAGGGGGTGGCCTGCCGTTTCATGCCCTACCCCTGTTGTACGAAAGACTTGGTATCAGTCGCTTGCCGACAGTGATCCAAGTCTTTTTTCGTTTTGAAACCCGGATTGTTGATTCTCGTAGACAATCACCATAACCGAATGAAAGGATTGCTGTTGAATGAATCAGATCGGAGAGCAGTTACAGGTGATGTATTTGGAATACTGGAACCGGTTGAAAAGAGCACTTGCAGATGGGAACGTTAACCTGCACAGCTTATCTAATCCGTTTCTGATCGATGCGGATGAGCCTTATCAAGAGGCTTCGATCAAAGTACTATTTGTTGGGAAGGAAACAAACGGTTGGGGACAATATATTGATCACGTAGATCGAGAACCGGAGGAGGCAATTTGCGACTTACAGAACGATTACATCCGGTTCAGGCGGGATGGTAAATGGGGACATACACCTTTCTGGAGAGCATGCAGAATCATCTATGATAAGCTAAATCCCGGCGGCCCTAAAGACGGTTATATGACCAGCAATCTAATCAAGCTCGATCAGAACAGGACAAGACCCTCACCCGAAGTTGAAGAGATTTTCTGCAACAATTTCCCGTTGCTACCTTATGAGATTAAGGTACTTAGTCCTGATGTTGTTCTCTTTTTTACCGGGCCGTATTATGACGACAGACTGCAACGAACTTTTGCCGGGTCGGTTCTGGATTCAGTGAATGGAATGCCGCTCAATCTGTTATGTCGAGTCATCCATGATAAGCTGCCGTATCACTCTTATCGTACCTATCATCCGAGCTACTCGTTGCGAGGAAATAAGGCGAAGGTAGCCAGATTCGATCCGGTAGTCGATGCCATCGTCAATCTTGTACAGCAATAAAATATTGATTTCCAGCGAGTCAGGGAGCGATCCTTGGCTCGCTTTGTTTTTATACCGCTATTCCACTTGAAAGGGGGTGAACAACATGGTTGTGAAAAAAGGATTGCCAAAAGATGTTTCTACCGTTCTGAAGCAGCTTGTTATGAATGGACACTTCAGTATGGCTGGCCGCGTTCTTCTAACCTACTGCCGCCGAACCTATGGCGTAGATGAAGAAACCGCCGCTCGCTGGACCGTTGCCTACTTTCAACGCGAATTTCCTCAACAACTGCAACGGCACAGGAAACGACTGGCTGGGGCGTGAGGATGTACGATTTTGGGAGAAAGGAGACTGGGAAGATGACTTATGAATCATTCAAGCGTAACAGCCAGAAAGAATACCTCGGATTCTGCGAACAAAAAGGATACATCTACTCTGTGACACTGGATGCAGGGAAGTATGCCGTTGTCGCACTTCGCAATGGGCAGGTCACGGTTCTGATTACTTACACCGTTCAGACATCGCCGATCTTTAGATGAATGGCGAAGCTCGCCGGAAACAGTTCATACAGATGATTGCAGATAGCCGTGCTGTTGTATCGACAGGAGGGTTATTTTTCATGCCATTGAAGGGAGGTAAGACACATGGAGAACGTGCAGGAGTTGTTAGCCAGAAGGAACCAATTGATGACAGCAATGCGGATGATGGATCGAAACGCCCGCTTTGACACTGAGGAAGGCAGGGTATATGCCCAAACACTGATCAAGCTGGTCATGATTGAAATGCAGATTGAAGCCCATGAAAAAGAAAAAATCGCCCGCAAATAGAGACGAGGCGATCAAGAAAAAAAGTATTGTCATCATCATAATTCAAATTCATCAATCACGCAACTGGAGGAGCCGCCGCGGTTTCTCCTTTTTGCATTTCAATGGAGGTCAACCACATGAATGTATATGAAATGCCGTCAATCAAAACGCTGTTTAGCGAGGCACTCGCCGAAAAGCCGGACTCCTATGTCGTGGATCAAATCTTTGCCCGTTTCCCGTCGCTGACCGATCTGATGAATGTCACGGAGCAGGAACTAACCGCCATCAAGGGCATCGGCAAAGTGAAAGCACGCCAAATCATCGCCGCCCTGCAACTCGCACGGAGATTGAATGCACCTGTTTACAGTCATCCGCATGTGATCCGCTCCCCCAAGGATGCAGCCGATTTGCTGGTTCCTGAGATGCGGTATCTGCAACAGGAGCACTTCGTTGTTCTTTTTCTGAACACCAAGAACCATGTCATCGGGCGACCGGAGACGATCTCGAAGGGTTCGCTCAATGCAGCCATCGTGCATCCACGCGAAGTCTTTCGAGCTGCCATCAAGCGATCCGCAGCCTCAATCGTAGTTTCGCACAACCATCCGAGCGGCGACTGCACACCGTCACATGAAGATATTCAACTCACGGCTCGTCTGGTCGAAGCCGGGGATGTTACCGGCATTGAAGTGCTCGATCATATCATTGTAGGCGGAGACCAATTCATCAGCCTCAAGGAACGTGGTCTTATGACTTCATAAACGACGGACATTGAACGCAATCCCATCCGCAGCGGCTCGCTATTATAGCTTGCCGCTGTATCTTTGACCATCAAATTCACATTGGAGGAATATACGCATGAACAACCATCAGCAACAATTTCAGTTACCAGCTGCAACGAACGGAAGCAAGGTCGAACTTCATCCGCATCCGGCAGTTTCAATTACGACAATTGTTGTTCTGCAACACATAACATTACCCGACGCTTCAAGGAAGCTCGTATGCGAATCGGAATGCCGGAATGAACGGATTGAAATCATGGTGCCGAAGGATGTTCCATTCAGCGGGCTGCGAGTCAAATTCAGGTTCATCCGTGAAACAATCGAGCAATTGAGCGGCTGGAAGGTATATCTGTTCAAAATGTACAGTCCCGGAGCAGTCAGCGGTGGAATGTTTGCAGATCGCCAGATGAAGGAATTGTACATCAATGTGGATTTATTGCGGATGCCTCTGCGGGCGATAGTCAAGCTGATCGGCAGCTTGCCTGATCTGCTGTCCGCATTATCAAAACGAGTGAAATCGGCTTTAGACGGATTGTACAAGTCAGACAGGACAAAGACCTTCCGAGTGAACCAACAAGCTTCTGTGGGGCTCACAGTAAGCGAGAATGGCCTTTGCTTCCCTTCCCATTATGTCTTTTCTGCGGACGAACTCTTTGTACATGTTTCGATCAACGACAATGAGGTTTATCTGCGGTTCGACAACGGATTGAGGATGTTCTTTCAAACGCATTTGCAGTTGCCCTTCTATGCTTACAAAACTCCCATCGAGGTCAATAACCAAAGCTACACCATCCCGTTGCCACTTGATGTTTGCAATGAACTGAAACGTGACCAGCAGGAATTGCGTTTTCGTGGTGTATACGGATTAAGGTTGTCCATATCCTGCATCAGCAACCGAAAAGCGGCTCGTTTCGCTCGCCAATTAAAGACCACCCTCTCCGCTCCCTGAGGGAGGACGTAAAGGGTTAACACCCTTTACAATCCCGTCACTCGCCGTACGGCGTTCCTCAGCTAACGCTGAGGACAAGTAAGAGTGTCGGCTTGTCGCACCGCTCAGTCAAGGGTTCGGCTTCGCCCCTACGGCCCTTGACTGGCTTCATGCGACTCGTTAACCAGACTCAGGTCCGTCGAAACTGACAAGAGAAGGGGCCCGCTCACTTCGTTCGCGGGCCCCAGACGCAAAAGCATGAAGATCGCTTTTCCGGATACAATGCATTCGTTATAATAGCATTATGGATGAACTACTTGGCTGCCCCATCTCTTTAGGTGAGGGCAGTTCTTTTTTTATCCCGCTTCTTAAGCTTCAGCGGTGGCAGATCAATGTCACTGAATACGATTTTGTCGGTTCCTAGCAGTTTATTCAGTTTATTGTAGTGGCTGTGGAAAGAACTGCGACTTTTGCTAAAAGCACGCCTACATGCACCTTCTCCTTCAAACTTCATGCGAGTCAGGAAACCAATAAGTGCATTTTTCGATTTGCCGCCCATATCCGCACGATTAATAAGGTCAAGCATAGATTCCATAGAGGATGCTTTTATTGGCTGGTCTACGCCTAATTGCGACAACTTCTGTTTTAGAATCTTCCTGGCATACGCTGGATCAAGCAGCTCGCCAACAAGACGGTGACTGCTCTTCTGACGCATTTCATAATCAGTCAGCTCCACTTCAAACCGCAATAAGCCTTTTGCATCACAGAGATGCTGTGCATGATCCGGTGACTTGTCTTTCTGATGCACCTCAGCGAACTTATTGTAAAACTTGATTATACTCTTGCCTTGCTTCCAAATTACCGATTCCGGTTGCCTGCTCCCCTTCGCACAATAGGTTGTTGGCTTGTAGCCGGGCAGACTGATGGAAGATAGTATCCTCAAGTAAGCTTCCAAATGGTTGTCAACCTTGAAGTTGTGGCAGACGTGGAGTTTTTCGACCTCACATTGTTCAATTCGTGGAATGTCAGACAACCGCAAACGCAGTTGGTATGCCAAGTGCTTCCGCAGTTTGCGATAAAAATGCTTGATGTCGGCAGGCGTAATCTCATACACATTGCTTCCATACATGTAATGTGGGATGGATACTTCGACTTTCATCCAACCCTTTTCGCTATCCTTCTTGTAGGTGTATGTAATACGCGGAACAGACTTGTCCTTAGTGTCAAACAACCTGCAAAAGACTGTGTTCGTATTCGGGTCTTCCTTGATGTCCGTCCATGGAACACTGTCTATTTCTTGCTGAGAAAGCTGCATACCAATATCGATTTTCACTGTATCTATCAATCTACTCACTCCCTATTGTTCTGTTAAAAGTACAGATGTTCACCTATTAGTGAAACTCGCAATTTTATCTAGCTTGTGAAAGTAGATTATCATCCTTTAATCTAATATTCAAGATAACCATGTCTTGAATTTTGGATTATAGTGGTGTATAGTATGGCTACAGAGTGAACAGGAGGATACCAGAATGAACAAGACAATCAAACTAAATCGTGAGCAATTCGAGGAATTAGCCGTAAAGGATGTTGGGCCAAGAATCCGCTACATAAGAGAGCTTCTTCAGAAGGAGTTTGGCGACCAATATTCAAGCAGGAGTGTGGCATTACGCATTGAGATTATCTCTCCGCAGGCATTGTCAGTAATTGAACGCGGGGAAACAAAGGATTGCCCTTACAAAGTCGCATGTGCGATAGCAAAGGATTTTAATGTCGATGTTACTTTGTTCAACGATGATTTTTATGAGCAAGGATTTCGCGTCATCAGCATTCCGTTTCAACAAGAAAAATACAGAACACCTAAGTACAGAAGACGCTTAGGGCTTATGCTCTTTGAAGTTGATAGTGATGATCGGCGTCAAATCATCCACTATGATATTTCTGAAAGAAAGCTGAATAGTGTCTACATGAAATTTGTTGTGTCAATGGCATATTCGTTGTTCAGCCTTTTTAATCTGAAGAATTATTCGAAGTCACACAATAAGATGGCCGCTGAAAGCTACTTGGACTGGAAGAAGTCGTCTCGTTGGATAACTTCAGATGAGTGGAGTAAACATTTTGATCAACTGACAGAGTCCAGTAGCCAACGTAAAACTTCAAAACAATAGAAAGGGGATTTTCAAAATGACAGTGCAAGCACAGAAGAAGAAAATCAAAGACTATCCATCCGTACTCAGCGTTGCCGACATTCAATCGATCTTGGGCATCGGACGCCGCCAAGCATATGAACTGGTCAACTCCGGCTGTTTTCATGTTGCACGAGCAGGTCGAAGGATCATGGTATCAAAAACGGTGTTTCTGACGTGGCTGAAGGGCTCAGCCAACCAAGATTGAGGAGGGAACCTAGCTACATGATCACTGGGAGAATCCGGAAAGGCGAGAAGTGGATCAATTTCATTGCTCCACTAATTGAGCCTGAAGAAAAAGCAAACCGCAAGCCGAAGTCAAAGAGCAGACGTCGAAGCAAGATCGAGGATAGGTTCTTTCTGCTGGAATGTATCGAACAAGGACTTATCTCACGAGAGGATTACGATTACATCATCAAGCATCCCAAGAAAGGGGGTGATTAAATTGAGCTGCAAAACCCGGTGGGCTGCTGAAGCTCGCCTTTTTTTGTCCGAACAATTATAAAGATGGAGGTTAACAGAATGAGTGTTAAGAAAGATGAAAAGCGAGGAACTTTTTACTTTGTCATTGATGCCGGAAAGGACGAGCACGGCAAGCGGAAGCAAATCAAGAAACGCGGATTCCGTACAGAGAAAGATGCCAAGCGTGAAATGCGGAAAGTGCAGCAACAATTGGATGATAACACGTATGTGAAACCATCCAATATGTTGTTTTCGGAGTTTTTGAAGGAATGGCTTGTAAGTAAGTCTGTTAAGCTCCGCAAGGTTACGCTTGAATCCTACACCCAACGTGTCGATCATCACATCAGCCCTGCACTTGGCCATTATGAGCTAACCAAAATTTCAACAGCCATGATTGAGAAGTTTTACATTAAGTTGAAAACGGAAAAGCAGTTGTCCGAGCGTAGCATCCTCGATATTCATAAAGTCTTGAAAAGTTCTTTTGATGCCGCAGTCAAGCGAAAATATGTATCTTACAATCCCGTTAAGGATGCTGAGACTCCAAAAGTATCTCAAAAGGAGATGACGGTCTGGGACTTACCGGAAACCTTGGCGTTCTTGCATGCAGCACGCGATAATCGACTGTATATTGCTTTCTTGTTGGCACTCAACACAGGAATGAGGCAAAGTGAAATTCTTGGCTTAACATGGAAGGATGTTGACCTTGAGAACGGTACTCTTACTGTAAGACAAACATTAAGCCATGACGGCAAGGAGTTGTCCCCACAAACAAAAACAAAAGCGAGTACACGAAGCATAAGCTTGAATAACAAGCTTATTGCCGAGTTAAAGAAACACAAGCGAATTTTAGCCAGAGAAAAGCTTGCCTGCGGGCCGCTGTACAAAGATATGAACCTTGTCGTCTGCACAAGCAACGGAACGCCGGTCATTCCGAGGAATGTATTACGAAGTTTTTATGCAATCATCAAGAAAGCAGAAGTTCCTCGAATTCGATTCCACGATCTCCGGCATACAGTTGCAACACTAATGCTGAAGGAAGGGATAAACCCAAAGATTGTAAAGGAAATTCTAGGACATTCGGATATCAGGATCACCCTTGATACTTACAGTCACGTATTGCCAAGCATTCACAAAGATACAGCTCAGAAATACGGTGACATGCTGTTTGGAAAAGAGAATATGCTCTGATCAAAAAGTTTTGTTGTATGACAGGTGCGGTCATGCGAACGAAACTTTTTGTCGTTTCCGGGGATATTTGTGACCACTGTGACCACGCTGACGGTTGAAATTTTTTGTGACCACAGTTGTGACCACGGCCGTTTTTGAAGAGTTTATTTTAGAATAGTTGAAGTCAGTGCAGTTCATTGCAGCATGCCTCACCACTCATCAAAAGCCGCAGACAAAAATAAAAAACCCTTATGTAGCAAGGGTTTGCAGACTTTTTTGGTGGAGCTAGGCGGAATCGAACCGCCGACTGATCGCTGCCAGCGACCTGTTTTCCCCCTAAACTATAGCCCCGTTTTAAGTTGTGACCTCTACACTGCCAGCGATGCGCTCTCCCAGCTGAGCTAAGGCCCCGTAGTATGTATCGCTCTTTTGAAGAGCACTCCTATAATATATCATAGCGGATAGAGTTGTGCAATACTTTTTTTCAAAAAAAGAAGACGCCCCGGCCTTAGAGGCCAAAAGGGCATCTCCTTCCACAGCAGTTTTATTTCACCGTCCGGTTATACTCCTGGATTTTGGCGGTAATCTCTTTCGCCGCGTCGTCCAGCGCCGCCTTTGGCGTCTTTTTGTTGTTGAGCACCTCTTCGATGGCGCCTTCGACGATTTGTCTCGCTTCCGGAAAAACGCCCATGACGGCGCCCTGCGTAGCCCGGTTCAGTTTGGTATTATGCAGCTGGTCGATCGCCGTCTGGAATTGCGGGAACTTCTTCAGATTTTCCTTCACGCTGTCCTGTTCATACGCTTTGGTCGTGATCGGGAAATATCCGGTGTTGATGTGCCAAAATGCCTGCTGCTCTGGCGAGGTCAGGAATTTGATGAATTCCCAGGCCGCCTTTTGCTCCTCGTCGGGACGGTTGTTCATCATCCACAGACTCGCGCCGCCGACGATGACGCCGCCTTCTTTGGCATCTGCCGGTTTCGGCAAAAAGCCCGTTCCGACCTCGAATTTGCCTGTCGTGCCGTCCACCAATCCTTTGAGCGCCGCCGTGGAGTCGAGGATCATCGCCACCTGGCCGGCGGAGAACGCTTTTTTCGAGTCGTCGGTTTTCCGTCCGAGATTGTTGGCTGCTTTTGTGTCGATCAGATCCTTCCACCACGTCATCACCTTCACGCCTGCGTCGGAGTTCACCAGCGATTCAGTCGCCAGGTCGTCCCGGCCGTTGCCGTTGTTGACGTATTCCGCTCCCTGGTTTGCGAAAAACTGCTCCATGAACCAGCCGTAAATCGCGAAGTTCGCGCCGACCGCTTTGCCCGTTTTTGAAATTTTGTCCGCGGCAGCTTTCAGCTCTTCAAACGTCTTCGGCGGGTTTTCCGGATCAAGTCCGGCTTCCTTAAACAAATCCTTGTTATAATACAAGATCGGATTCGACGTGTTAAACGGCATTGAATACAGCTTGTCGTCGAACGTATAATAGCCGCTGATGTTCGGTTCAAGCTGGCCGACGTCCCACCCGTCCTGATCGATAAAGTTTTGCATCGGCGTAATCAGCTTGGAATCGACCATGAACCGGCTGCCGATTTCGTACATCTGCACGACCGTCGGCCCTTCGCTGGTGCCCATTGACGCCTTCAGCTTGCTCAGCAAATCGTCATATGTTCCCTGGTACACCGCTTCCACCTGGATTTTATCCTGCGACTTATTGAAGTTGTCCACCAATTGATCCACGACCTTCGTCGTCGCCCCGCCCATGGCATGCCAGAACACGACCTTTTGCGCCCCGCTTTTCGTTTCGGCGCCTTTCGTACCGGGATCCGCCGCTTTCGGCTCTTCTTCTCCCATGTTCACGCTGCAGGCTGCCATCAGCAGCATTACCGCTGCCAGCATCAAACTTACAAGCCTCTTCTTCCCCATAGTCTGCATCATTCCTCCCCTTTTATTAAAAAACCTGCCTATTGCCTTGTATGACAAGCCCCGCCGCAAATCAAGGCCGATCACCGCTTTTATCCTTTTACCGCCCCCGCCGCGATGCCGCGCACCAGCTGCTTGACGCCAAAAGCCAGCAGGATGAAGGACGGCAGCAGCACCAGCGTCACCCCGGCCAAAATCAAATTCCAGGACATGACCTCGGCATGCTGCAGCATCGCCACCCCGATTTGGACGGTCCGCATGGACGCCCGGTTCGTAATGAGCAGAGGCCAAAGATAATGGTTCCAATGCGTCAAGAACACGTAGACCGAAAGCGTGGCCAGCGCCGGCCTGGAAAGCGGCAGCACGATCGAAAAATATTGCCGCAAATGCCCGCATCCGTCGATTTTTCCTGCGTCGAACAATTCGCGCGGCAGCTGCAGAAAAAACTGGCGAAGCAGAAACACCCCGAAAGCTCCGGCCATGAAGGGAACGATCAGCCCCTGGTAGCTGTCCATCCAGCCCCAGCTTTTGATCAGCAAATAGTTCGGAATGATCGTCACTTCCCAAGGGATCATCATCGTCGACAGAAACATCGCAAACAGTGCGTTTTTGCCTTTGAAATTCAGGAACGAAAAAGCGTAAGCCGCTAGGCTCGACGTCACGACCTGGCTGATCATGACCGCGGCCGATACGATAAAGCTGTTCAATATGAACCGGACGATCGGAAATCCGGCAATGGCCTCCTTGAAGTTCTCGAGATAGAAACGGGTCGGAAACAACGGCGGCGGAAAATTGGACACTTCTTTTTCGGTCATAAACGACGAAAACACCGTAAAAATAAGCGGATACAGCACCATCAGCGCCAACGCGGCAAGCAGGACGTACAGCAGCAGCGCAGTCGTTCGTTTCGCAATCATTGATAGTGCACCCTCTTTTCCAGAACTTTAAACTGCAGCACGGTCAGCGCCAAAATAATCAAAAATAGGATGAGCGCTTGCGCGCTGCCGATCCCGAAGCGGAAGTTCACGAAGGCGTCCTGGTATATGGAGTACACGATGACGTTGGTGGAGTTGATCGGACCGCCTTTGGTCAGGATATGAATTTGGCCGAAAGCCTGGAAAGCTCCAATCACCGACACGATCAAGGCGAAAAAAATCGTCGGCGACAACAGCGGCATCACGATCCGCACAAACGTGCGTACAGGTCCGGAACCATCGATTTTAGCGCTTTCATAAAGCTCCTCCGGAATGCCTTGCAGCCCGCTGGACAGCACGATGTACAGAAAACCCATGTTCATCCAAACCGTCATGATGGAAATGGAAATGAGCGCCCAGGCCGGGTCGGTCAGCCACGGAATCGGGCCAATGCTTACGAGGCTGAGAAAATAGTTCAACATCCCCGCCGTCGGATGGAACAGCAGAAACCAGATGATGGAGCCCGTACCAACCGAAATGACGATCGGCAGCGAAAATATGAATTGGAAAATCTTCATTCCCCGCAGCTTGTTGTGGGTAATCGCCGCCAAAAACAAGGACCAGATCAGCGAAGTCGGCACCGTATACAAAATAAACAACAGCGTAACGCTCAAATTCGAATACAACTGATGCGATTTGAACAGGGTGACGAAATTTTCGAACCAGACGAACTCGGCCACCTGTCCCCGAGGATCCGTAATCGTCATGCTCAAATAAACGGATTTCAGCATCGGGTAAAACAAAAACATGATAAATAAAATGATCGAAGGCGCCAGAAAAGCGTAAGCCAAGACATGCTCTTTCCAAACGTTCCGTTTGGACATCCTTCTTTTAGGATTTTTTACATTTAAAACGCTTTCATAATTAGACAAATCGATGACCCCTCCCATGTCTCCCGATGTATTTTCGTCATAACCAGCCCATATATGTTATTATCTTACATTTGATATTTTGCCGTTGTCAACGAATTTTCACAATTTATTTTCGAACAACCTTGACAAAATTAAAATAAATTTCAGAACTTTACAACGGCACATAAGTAAAGAATGCACCGAGAATGCCGTGTTTTTGCCGGTTAACCCCGGAAAATAAAAAAGACGCAAGCGGCTTGATGTCTTCCACCTAGCCGTTTGCGCCTTCGGACATCCGGTCATTCGACCGAGTCGGGCATCGTATTCTTCGAAAGCAGCCCCTTCAGCTCTTTCATGAACATGTTGATGTCTTTGAACTGCCGGTATACGGAGGCAAAACGCACATAAGCAACCTCGTCCACCGGATACAGCTGCTCCATGACCAGCTCGCCGATGTGGCGGCTTTCGACTTCCGCTACCGCGGTGTTGCGAAGCGCTTTTTCTACCTCGGACACGATGGCTTCAAGCTGTTCCACCGATACCGGGCGCTTCTCGCATGCGCGGATGAGGCCGCGCAGCACTTTGTCCCGGCTGAATTCCTCGCGGCTTCCTTCTTTTTTGATGACGATCAGCGGAGTTTCCTCCACCATTTCGAACGTCGTAAAACGCCTGCTGCATTTTTCGCATTCGCGTCTGCGGCGGATCGATTTGTTGTCGTTGGCCGGACGGGAGTCGAGCACCTTGGTGCCTGCGTAATCGCAGTAGGGACATTTCATGCATACTCACTTCCTTTACCTTGAGGGTGGATGGGATGATATCAAAATTACTTATAATTTCCAACTGAAAAACATCTAAAAAAGTGATGAAGTTTGAATCTTTGAGACATACTACTTTTACAAACAGCAAGGAGGTGAACATCAATGGCTCAAAACAACAACTCCAACAACCTGGTAGTACCTAAAGCTACTGCAGCCCTGAACCAATTGAAATACGAAGTTGCTCAGGAACTGGGTATCTCCATCCCACAAGACGGATACCAAGGTAACATGACTTCCTATGAGAACGGTTCGATCGGGGGACTCATCACTAAACGTCTGGTGACCCTGGCTGAACAACAACTGGCTGGTCAATTCCAATAATACATGCATCCAAAGAAGTATTGGGGCAGCCGATGAGGCTGCTTCAATACTTTTTTTGCCATGATGGGAAGCGTCAGAGCAAAACCCCGCTCATGGAATTACTTCGGATGGCTTGTCCGCCCCAAATTCAAAACTCGTTGTATATCCGCGTATATTGATTATAATAATAAATCACCCGCTGAACATAGTGCCTTGTTTCGCCGATGGGAATATCTTTGACGGATTCCAGCGTTCCGTCCCAAACTCCCTTTTTGAGCCACCCGTCCACCTTGCCCGGTCCTGCATTATAGGCCGCGATGACGGCGATGCGGTTCCCTTTGAACTGGTTGCTCAAATTTCTCAGGTACCAGGTTCCGATGGCAATGCTCGCCTCCGGTTTATGTTTGATATGGTCCATCGTCACTTCCGGGAGCTTGGCCTGCTCCATGACCCACTGGGCTGTATCGGGCATCAGCTGCATCAAGCCGAGCGCTCCTTTTTTCGATTCCTTGCCCAGCTTGTAGTTGGATTCCACGCGGATGATCGAGGCGACCAAAAACGGGTCAACGTCATAGCGCTCCGCCTGCTGACGAATGTTATCCTTGTAATAGATCGGGTAAAACCAGGACATCCAGTTCGTGCTGAAAAACAAAACCGCGACAAAACCGATGAACAGCAGCAGCAGGACTCTTTTTTTGCGCAAAAATCGAAAAGCCTTCATACATATCCCGCTTGAAGCCAGAACCGATCCACTTGCCGCTCCGTTTCCTCAGCGTCCCCGCTGTTGTCGATCACGATATCGGCCTTCCGCTTCTTTTCCTCAATATCCATTTGCGACCGGATCCTTGCCGCCGCTTCCTCCGCCGTCAATTGGTTTCGCCGCATCAATCGCTCCAGCTGAACGTGCTCCGGGGCATAAACCACCATGACGCGTTCAAACATATGTTCAAGTCCCGATTCGTATAAAAGGGGAATGTCCACGACCACCAGCTTGTCCGGATGTTCCCGCTGCAAATCGTCCATCCGCCCGCGGATCTCCTTCCGGATGGCAGGATGCGTGATGTCATTCAGAGCTTTGCGCTGGGAAGGGTCGCGGAATACGATATCCCCAAGCTTCTTCCGGTCGAGGGTGCCGTCCTCAAGAATAACGGCTTGTCCAAAATGCCCGGCAACCGCCGCCAAAACGGGATGACCCGGGAGCATGACTTCCCGGGCGATCGCGTCGGCATCGACAAGCAGAGCCCCTTTGTTGACAAGGAGCGCGGACACGGTGCTTTTTCCTGTTGCAATACCTCCGGTTAACCCGATATTCATGTGCAAAACCACCTCATAACAGCTTTATTATTCCCATGGCGATCAATAACAACGCCGGAAGCGCGGTAAAATGCCGCATCCATGATCTTGCCGCGAATTTAAAGCCGGTTTTCATGCCGACCACCAAAAACGTTCCGCTGAACAGCGCGATGACGAGCGCGGTCCAAACGGGCGAAAATCCCAGCAATGCAGCGCCGAGTCCGGCCCCGAAAGCGTCCAGCGATAACGCAATGCCAAGCCACATCGCCTCGAATCCCGAAATGCTGCCCGATTTATCGATATCGGCCGAAGACGGCGTCCGCAAAATGCGGATGACGAGGCCCAGCTTGCGGATTTCGAGCGAAAATACCGTTTGCTCCGGCATTTCCCTGGAAGCCGTCGACAACGCGGCCCCGCTTGCACGGCTTTGGTCCGAAGCTTTGATGTTTGCCGTATGTTTATCGTCATGTTTGTCGTCCCGTTCCTTTTCCTTCTGAATCACCAACTGGATCAAGGACCACGACCCCATGATGATCAAAATGACGGCCCCGACAACCGAAGCAGCGTCCGGTGATACGACGCGGGCCAAAAGCACGCCGACCTGCATCGATATATAAATGATGACGCCGGAACATATGGAGATGATGACGACGGACAACGACGAAATCTTCATCTGCCTCAACCCATATGTAATCCCGACCCCGAAACTGTCCAAACTTAAAGCAAACGCAAGCAGGAGCAGCGAAAAGACATGACTGAGCACCCCTGGTTTCCCTCCCCTTGTCGAAACGGCCGATCCCGAACCCGCGGCTCTGAAAAAGAACCGGGGTCTTGAAGCTTCCGTTTCCCCTGAAGTCCACTACGGTCTCAGTATATGGGAGGGACAAACAAGGAGTGCACGCCCATGCTTTTATTTAATCCAGGGTCTGGCAGACCGGGCAATAATGCGTACCGCGTCCGCCGACCACGGTCTTTTCGATCGGCGTTCCGCAGGTGACGCAAGGCTCGTTTTGGCGTCCGTAAATTTTCAGCTGATGCTGGAACATCCCCATTTCCCCTTGCCCGTTGACATAGGATTTGATGGAGGAGCCGCCAACCTCAACCGACTCCGCCAGCGTGGCCACGACTGCCTGGTGCAAAGCTTCAAACTGCTTGTCCGTCAGCGTGTTCGCCGGCTGCTCGGGGTGAATGCCCGCGCGGAACAGCGACTCATCCACATAAATATTCCCGATGCCGACGACATATGCTTGGTTCAGCAGAACCGCCTTGATTTTCGAAGTTTTTCCTTTTAGCGCTTCTTTAAACTTCCCGGGGGTAAAATCCGGATCCAGCGGCTCCAAGCCGAGCTTGTTTAGCGGCGGCAAAGCAAACTCTTCCCCCGGCTGGAATAAGTGCATCGTTCCGAACTGGCGGACGTCCTTGTAGCGAAGTTCGGTCCCGTCGGTAAAATGGAAAATGACATGCGTATGTTTTTCCACGGGATCGGAGCCGGCGTACACGCCGTATCGCCCCTCCATCCGGAGATGGGATACCAGGACCAGGCCGTCCAGGAGAATCCGCAAAAATTTGCCGCGGCGCTCCACGCCTTCGATCCGATGTCCTGCCAGCATAAAAGCAAACTGATCTATATCGTCAGGGCGCTGGATAATCCGCGCCAAATTTACGGTAACCCGGTCAATGACCTTGCCTTTGACCAATTGATTCAACGTTCTTTTGACTGTTTCAACCTCCGGCAATTCCGGCATGATGTCTTCACCTCATCCCCATTATAACGGATGCGGGGCCTTCATGGGGCATTATTTCGCTTCGTACCAATTCATGCCATAGCTGACTTCCGCTTTTAACGGCACGGACAGCTTCAGGGCATTTTCCATCGTTTCCGGCACGAGTTTTTTCATCAGCTCCAGCTCGTCTTCCGGCACTTCGAATACAAGTTCGTCATGCACCTGCAGCAGCATGCGGCTTTTCAGTTTTTGCTCCGCCAAAGCGGCATCCATATGCACCATGGCCAGCTTGATGATGTCCGCCGCGGTTCCTTGAATCGGGGTGTTCATCGCCGTACGCTCCGCGAACGAACGCAGATTGAAATTGCTTGCGTTGATTTCGGGCAGGTAACGCCTTCTCTCCAGCAGCGTCTTCACGTACCCGTCCCGTTTCGCATCGCGTACGATCTCGTCCATATAGCGCCGGACGCCGCTGAACGCATCGAAATATTGGTCGATGAAACGCGCGGCTTCCTTCCTGGTGATGTTCAGGTTTTGGGACAGGCCGTAATCGCTGATGCCGTAGACGATGCCGAAGTTGACCGCCTTGGCCGAACGCCGCATATTGGCATCCACTTCGTCCGCGGTGACGCCAAAGACGTCCATCGCCGTTTTCGTATGGATGTCCATGTCGTGCAGGAACGCTTCTTTCAGGCCTTCATCGTCGGAAATATGGGCAAGCACGCGCAGCTCGATTTGCGAATAGTCCGCCGCCAGGATATACCAGCCCGGCTCCGACGGCACGAACACCTTGCGGATTTTCCGGCCTTCCTCGAGGCGGATCGGAATGTTTTGCAAATTCGGAAACTGGCTGCTGAGACGGCCCGTCGCCGCGATGGTTTGTCGGTAATAGGTATGCACTTTTCCCGTTTCCGGCGAAATCTCCTTCAGGAGACCCTCCACGTAGGTCGATTGCAGCTTGGCGATCGTCCGGTATTGCAAAATGAGACGCACGATATCGTGGTATGGCGCAAGCTTTTCAAGCACCTCGGCATCGGTGGAATAACCCGTCTTCGTTTTTTTGATGACCGGAAGGCCGAGCTTCACGAACAAAATTTCGCCCAGCTGCTTCGGCGAATTCAAGTTGAATTCGGTGCCGGCGATCTCGTAAATATTTTTGACCAGCTCGTCGATCTGCGCCTCGAACTCTTTGCCCAGCTCCGTCAGATCGTTCTTGTTCACCGAAATCCCCTGTTTTTCCATGTCGGCCAAAATGCGCGACAACGGCATTTCGAGGTCATGGAACAGCGATGCCATTTCGTTGCCCTCAAGCTCTTTTTCCTGCAGCGGAATCAGGTCCAGAATGGCCGCTCCCTTGGCGGCAAGATGTTTGCTCAGGACCTCCGTCTCAGGCACCTTGTATTTTGCGCCTTTGCCGAAGACGTCCTCGTCGGACGCCAGCGTCTGCAGCCCGTATTTCGCCGCAAGCGCATGGAGGTTTTGATTGGATTCGGTCGGGTCGAGCAGGTAAGCCGCCAGCTGCACGTCAAACGATGCCCCGGCAAACGCAATGCCTTTCCAGTGCAAAGCCAGATCCGTCCGGTGCAGGTCATACCCGCGTTTTGGAACCCCGGCGTCCGCAAGCCACTTTCGGACAGGCTCCGCGGCTGCGGATTTCAAAACCTCAAACGGTACGTAGAAATGCTTCTCCGGACCGGAAAAAACCACGCCGACCACATCGGCATGATGGGGATTTTCCCCGTTTGTTTCCACATGCAGCGCTTCGATGGAGCCAAGCGCGTCGTTCAATTCGGCGATCCGGTCCTCGGTCAAAACCTCCACGTTCACTTCCTTGGCCGGAGCCTGCTGCGGGCCGGATGGGTCGGAGGCGCTGCCGTCTCCCTTGAACGACAAACGTTCGAGCAGCGATTTGAACTCCAGCTTCGCCAGCGCAGGACCTGCGCTTTCTTCCTTTAATCCATCAAAGATCATGTCGTCGAACGACTTGTCCAGCGGCACCTCGCGGTAAATCGTCGCCAGCTTTTTGCTGAGGACGGCATCCTCCGCGTGGGTTTCGATTTTTTCTTTCATCTTGCCCTTCAGCTCAGCGGTGTTCGCGAGCACTTCCTCGACCGATCCGAATTGATGAAGGAGTTTGAGCGCCGTTTTTTCCCCGACGCCCGGAATGCCGGGGATATTGTCGGAAGCGTCGCCCATCAGCCCTTTCAGGTCGATGATCTGCAGCGGCTTCAGGCCGTATCTTTCATGAATCTGCTCAGGACTGTACGTCTCGATTTCCGTTACGCCCTTGCGGGTAAGCCCCACCTGGACTTGGTCCGATGCAAGCTGGAGCATATCCTTGTCTCCGGTGACGACGAGAATGTCGTGTCCCGCTTCCTCCGCGATCCGCGATACGGTGCCGATGATATCGTCCGCTTCGTAACCTTCAAGCTCAAACTGCGAAATGCCGAATCCCTGCAGCAGCTCCTTCAGCAGCGGAAACTGTTCGGACAGCTCCGGAGGCGTCTTTTCGCGGCCGCCTTTGTATTCCTGGTATCCTTCGTGGCGAAACGTCACTTTGCCCGCGTCGAAAGCCACCATCATATGCGTCGGTTTATGGTCCTCGATCAGGCGAAGCAGCATATTCGTAAATCCGTACACGGCGTTCGTGTGCAGTCCCTTGGTGTTCGTCAGCGGGGGCATCGCAAAAAATGCCCGGTAAATGATACTGTTTCCGTCGATCAGAATCAGTTTGCTCATACAGCACCTTCCCTTTTTTAAACTTCCTTATTTCGAATGAAAATGACCCGTCGGATGTATTTCAATGAAGACGCACCGCTTGGTTGCGGAATGATCCCTTGCTTGATTTCTCAGCGGTTCGAGCGTTCGATTTCTTGTAAGCCATGCCTTCTAATATCTTAACACATGACCCTGTATTCGAGAAAAAAATCGGGGGCATAAATAGAAAAACACCGGAAAAATTTCCGATGTTTTCATCCATTTCAATGTTTAAAGCCAAATTGCTACCTTCTATGCGTTAAACAGCGTTTTACCGGTTCAAATCCGGGCGTTTTCCCGTCACGAGATACACGGCGCTTTCCCCGATGTTTGTCGCGTGGTCCGCGATCCGTTCGATATAACGGCCGACGAGCGTGAGCAGCAACGCTTGGGACAGCGAATCCGGATGGACTCTCATATGATCGTATAATTCCGTTAAAATGCGGCTGTACAACAGATCGACCTGGTCGTCGTCCTGCGCCATTTTGTAGGCAAGGTCGGTGTTTTCGTTCAAGTAGGACGTGATCGCTTCCTCGATCATCACTTTGACGATTTCCGCCATTTGCGGAATGTCGATCAGCGGCTTGATCAACGGCTCGCCCTGCAGGCGCAAAGTCACTTTGGCCACGTCAAGGGCAAGGTCGCCCATGCGTTCAAGATCGCTGGAGATTTTAAAAGCAACCAAAATTCTGCGCAAATCCTTGGCAACCGGCTGCTGGGTAACGATCAGACGCGACCCGATATCCATAATTTCCTCTTCCATCTGATTGAGCAGCACGTCCGCCTGCACGATTTCCTGCGCCTTTTCGCTATCCTGCGTCTTGAGGCTGAGAACCGCTCCGTCGAGCGCCTCAACGACATGCTCCCCCATTCGAACAAGCAGCGAACGCAGCTGGTCCAGGTCGTGATCCAATTCTTTTCTCCGAATCATGGCCGATGTTTCCCCCTATACAATTTTATTGACGTTGTTTCCTTCTGTATCAGCCGAAACGCCCGGAGATATAATCTTCCGTTCTTGCATCCCGCGGATTGCTGAACAGCGTTTTCGTCTCATCCGCTTCGACGACTTCCCCGTTCAGGAAAAAGACGGTCCGCCCGGATACGCGGGCAGCCTGGTGCATGTTATGGGTCACCATGACGATGGTGTATTTTTCTTTCAGCTCCTGCACGAGCTCCTCGATTTTCAACGTGGAAATCGGATCGAGCGCGGACGTGGCTTCGTCCATCAGCAAAATATCGGGGTTAACCGCCAGCGCACGCGCGATGCAAAGACGCTGCTGCTGCCCCCCGGACAAGCTGAGCGCGGAACGCTTCAAATAATCTTTGACCTCTTCCCACAACGCCGCTTGGCGCAGGCTTTCTTCCACGATGCCGTCCAGCGTGCTTTTGCTGCGGATGCCGTGGAGGCGCGGGCCGTAGGCCACATTGTCGTAGATCGATTTCGGGAACGGGTTCGGCTGCTGGAATACCATGCCGACGCGCTTGCGCAGCTCTTCCACGTAGACGTCCTTGGCATAAATGCCGACGCCGCCGATTTTGATGGAGCCTTCGATGCGCGCGCCGGCAATCATGTCGTTCATTCGGTTCAGCGTCCGCAGCAGCGTCGATTTCCCGCAGCCGGACGGGCCGATCAAGGCGGTGACCGTATTTTTCGGGATATCCAGATTTATATTTTTCAAAGCATGGAATTGTTCGTAATATAGATTCAAATCTTCGATTTCGATAATGTTTTCCATGTATAATTCAGGTCTCCTTCGTTCAATGGGATGTCCTGTCGATAAGCCGCTTGGGGCAGTTGGACCTGCAACTCCATTTCATTGTATAACGGTTATGTAAAAGCTGTGCGCCGCGATTGTAAACGCAGTGTAAAATGTAAAACCGAAAGATTCCGTTTTTCCCGCTATTTCAGTCTAATGTCCGCTCCAATTCCTGTTTTACGCTGAATGCCTGTTTGGCCGTATCCTGGGCGAGCCGGTATACCGATTGTCCCGTCTTCTCGACCTGATCCGTGGCTTGTTCGAGTTCCCCGAATATCCGGCTGCCTTCGGCCAACCGCTTCGCTCCGGACTCGATCCGGCGGACTCCCGACGCGGTCAGCGTCCCGGTTTCCCCGGCCAGCTCGCTGATGGATTCGAGCAGCTGCGAAATATCCGCGGCAAGCTTCCGGGTTTGGGAAGCCAGCGACCTGACCTCCGCCGCCACGATTTGGAAGCCCCGGCCCTGGCTGCCTGCATGGGCGGCTTCGATCGACGCGTTGATGGCGAGCAGGCCGCTTTGATCCGCCAGGTCGGCGATGCCTTTCGTCAGCGCGGAAATCTGCCCCGCATGTTCGATGAGGCGCTCCGCCTGCTCCTGATTGCGGTTCATGAGGGCTACGGCCTCGGTGTACGATTCGCCCGCTTCGTTCAGCCTCCGCCGGCCTTCCGCCGTCCATTCCTTCATCCGGAGGCATTCGGTTAACGTCAGGTTCGCCGCCTCTTCCACCTCGGATAAGGATTGTTCCATTCCGCTTACATGCCCGTAATTTTCAAGGACGGTATGCTTTCGCCGCTCTTCCGCTTCCTCCTGCAGCTCCCCGGACATTTTCATCAGGTCGAGCACCGTCAGCACGCCCGTGAACCGGCCGTTGTCGGTTACGATAACGCAATCGTAAAATCGCGACTCCGGTCTTGCCAAAGCGCTTCGGATCATCAAGGCCGGATCGTCATGGATGTCCAGCGCGAGAATTTCTTTTTCGCCAAAATCCTTTACCGGGCGGCGAAAATACAAATCGGCGGCAAAACGGCCGGTCAGCCTCCGGTAAAACGCCTCCTTCATCAGCAGTCCTTCCGGACGCATCCCTTCCCCGCAGATCACGATGCACGGAAGATGCGGCTGCTCCTTCAGCAGGTCGAAAGCTTCCCTGCAAGTCATGTCCGGGTCGACCCCCGGCACGTTTCGCAAATATCCGGCAGCGGACCGTCCGGGTCCCTTTGTTTTCGATTCGATGGACGCTGCTGTTTTGCCGGTTGCGGCGCGGCCGTTCCGTGCGCTCCCGGTACCTCGCCGATGAAGATCGTTTTCTGTCTTGTTCTCCATGTGCAGCGTGCTCAAAGTCGACTCCCCCTAAATATGTCTGTTTTAGCTGCATCATACCGCGGAAGGATTAACGGAGAATGCAGGAAGGATTCGGGGATTGTAAATTCCATAAAAAAAAGAAGCCCCCATCATTGCGGTTGATGATGAGCGCTTCCTTTGTTGATGACAAGTTTATATCCGACCCCGCGGATGGAGTCGATGTGCACCGATTCGGGTTCCAGCTCCAGCTTTTTGCGGAGCGAGCTGACATGGACGTCCACCGTGCGCTGGCCGCCGATGTAATCGAAGCCCCAAACGGCATTCATCAAATCGTCCCGGGTCAACACGACGCCCGGCTTGCGCGCCAAGTAAAGCAGGACCTCAAATTCCTTCGGCCGCAAACTGATGCTGGTTCCGCCCAGCAGCACTTCGTATTTCTCGGGGAAAATCTCCAGCTTGCCGAGACGGATGGCCGAGTCCGAGGTTTGCGGCGCAGCTTCCTCCTTCACTCCCGATACGCGGCGCAGCACCGTGGCGACTCTCGCTAGCAGCTCGGACACGCCGAACGGCTTGGTAATGTAATCGTCGGCGCCGAGCTTCAAGCCCTGGACGACTTCTTCTTCGGCATTTTTGGCAGTTAAAATAATGACCGGCGTCGTGATGCCTTTCCCGCGCAGCTTGCCCAGAATGTCGAATCCGTTCATTCCCGGCAGCATCAAATCCAGCACGATCAAATCGAACGGCTCCTGCACCGCGCGCTCGAAGCCGGTTGTCCCATGATCCGACGTAGTCACTTCATACCCTTCCTGCGTCAGATTGTAGGACAGCAATCTGGCGAGCGTCGGTTCGTCTTCGATAACCAGCAAACGCTGTGACATGTATTGTACCCCCGCTTCCATAAACAATGGTTTCTGCTTTAGCAAGTCCATTGTATCATTTCATTGTAAACGCTGTGTAAACAAACGCAAAAAGAGACGACCACGCTTGCAGCCATTTTACATTCATTTTATTCCTGCAGCATCGGCAGTTCAACCGTAAAGGTGGTTCCGATGCCCAGTTCGCTGTCCACGGAAATATCGCCGTGATGCAGCTCCACCAGGTGCTTCACGATGGACAGCCCTAAGCCGGTTCCGCCCGAACTTCGGGATCTCGCCTTATCCACGCGGTAGAACCTCTCGAAAATGCGCGGCTGGTCTTTTTTCGGGATGCCGATGCCGGTATCGGTCACCTTGATCACGACCTTTTCCGTTCCTTCGGCGTCCTGCAGCTCGCGGACCTTCAGCTCGACCTTGCCGCCGTCCTGCGTGTAGCTTACGGCATTGGACAGCAGATTCAGCAAAATTTGGCGCAGCTTGTCTTCATCCGCTTCGATAAACAGCTCCTCGGGAATATCGGCATGGAGCGCAATCCTTTTTTTCTCGGCCACGGTCGCCATCGTATCCATGATCGATCCGCAAAAAGAAGCCAAATGAACCGGCGCGTAATCCATCGGAGAACGCCTGGATTCGATTTTGGACAAATCGAGAATGTCGCTGATCAGCCGGTTCAACCGCTCGCTTTCGTCGTAAATGATCTGCAGGAAGGACCTCGCGGTTTCCTCGTCCTTGACCCCTCCGCCAAGCAGCGTCTCGGCAAATCCTTTGACCGCGGCCACCGGCGTCTTCAGCTCATGCGATACGTTCGCCACGAATTCGCTTCTCATGTTCTCGAGGCGGCGGATCGCCGTAATGTTCTGGAGCAGGAACAACATGCCTTTAAAACGGTCGTCCTCTCCGAACATCGGCACGCCGTCCAGTCGAAGAATCGTTTCCTCCGGCTGGTAGACGATCCGTTCCTCATGGATGAAATCCCGCTGCCCGATCCCATCCTGAATGAGGCGCGTCAGCTCGTAATACTGCTTCATTTCGGTGACGGAACGGCCCGTTAACTGCCCGCCTTTCAGATGCAGCATACGCTCTGCGGCCGGATTGATTAAAGCCACCGTACCTTCGGGGTTGACCAGCAATATGCCGGTGGTCATGTTATCCAGCACGCTCTGCAGCAGGTTCTCATTGTCGCGGATCGTTTGCAGCTGATTTTGCAGGCTGTCGGCCATGCCGTTGATCGCCTTCGCCAGCTCGCCGATTTCGTCCTTTCGCGTGATGTTGACCCTGGCGTCGTAATCCAGCTTCGTAATCCTTCCCGCCACTCTCGTGATTTTTTCCAGGGGGGACGTCAGTCCCGCCGCAACGCGGTAGCTGACAACCGCCGCCACGACGAACAAAATGGCCAAACCTCCCGCCATCAGCGTCCAGCCTTTCCGCACGCCCTGATCGACGAACGCCAGGCTGACCGACAGCCGAATGAAGCCGTCATAATCTTCTCCGGCCACGACGGGGACCGCAACATACAACATATCTTCCTTCAACGTGGAGCTATGTCTGATCGCATACCCCGATCCCTTTCGGGCGGCATCGACGATCTCTTCGCGTCCGCTGTGGTTGTCCATTTGCCGCGGATCGCTCTCCGAATCCCCGATGACCGTGCCGTCTTTCGATATAAAAGTGACCCGGGAGTCCGTCAAAGCCGCCAGCTCCCTGGCTTCGCGGGTATAATAAGCCATGGCGTCCCCGCCTTGCGTCGGGCGGAAATCAAAGGTCCGGCTGAGCAGCTGGATTTCCCGGATCATGTTTTCCTCCAGCGCCGATATATGGGATTTCTCGAATACCCGGGCCATGGTGAATCCCGCCCCGGCCATGGATATCCCGATCATGACCATTAAAATCAAAGTAAGCCTGATGCGAAAGGGTCTCATGTCATGTCTTCCTTTTCATGGATTGGCATTAATTCCTTCTCTTATCCTATCCCGAAATCTTCCCAATGAAAAGCATGCCGTTTCGGGTAGCCCGCCGTCCGGGCATAAGAGTATAATAATAACCGAATGTTAAGGCTGGATTAAATTTTTACCTAAGGAGCGTATTTCTTTGGACTTTCCGATGACTGCTTATTTGTACCGATTGCAATACATCCGGCGCTGGAGCCTGATGCGAAACACAAGAACCGAAAACGTCGCGGAGCATTCGTTCCACGTATCGCTGTTGACCCATCTGCTGTGCCTGATCGGGAACACGTATTTCGGCCGGAATTTGAACGCGGACCGCGCAGCCACCCTAGCGTTGTACCATGACGCCGTCGAGGTATTTACCGGCGATATCGCGACGCCGGTTAAACATAACAATCCCCAGCTGCTGGCGAGCTTTCGCGAAATGGAGAGCATTGCGGCACAGCGGCTGGCGGCGATGGCTCCTCCCGAGCTTCAAGGGGAATACGCCGCCCTGTTCCGCCAAGATTCGGGCGATGAGGAGCAGCGCGAGCTGCTGGGGTATGTCAAAGCCGCCGACAGTCTGGACGCCTATCTCAAATGCGCCTTGGAGGTCGCTTCCGGCAATCGCGAGTTCGCCGTAGCCAAAGAGCAGACCTTGGCCAAAATCAAGCAGCTTCAGCTGCCTGAAGCCGACTATTTCCTGGAGCATATGGCTCCGAGCTTCGACATGTCGCTCGATGAGCTGTCGCAGCTTGTGCCGGATTCGGAGTGACTTTTCGAACAACGCTGAAAGGAAACCGGAAACCGAACGCAAAAAAAAGGTTGGGCGGATCTTACATCCGCCCAACCTTTTTTGTTTTTTCGAGTACGCGATTAACCGTTGACGATCTCCCCGCCATTGACGTGGATGACTTGGCCGCTCACGTAAGAAGAATCGTCCGACGCCAGATAGACGTACGCAGGCGCAAGCTCTTCCGGCTGCCCCGGACGTTTCATCGGCGTATCTCCCCCGAATTGGCTTACCTGCTGCTCGTCGAACGTGGACGGGATGAGAGGCGTCCAAATCGGTCCGGGCGCCACCGCATTGACGCGGATGCCTTTCGGCGCCACGTTCATCGACAAGGCGCGCGTGAAGCTGACGATTGCGCCCTTGGTGGAGGAGTAATCGATCAGCGTCGGGTTGCCTTTGTAAGCCGTCACTGATGCCGTGTTGACGATGGCGCTGCCGCTCTTCAAATACGGCATCGCCATTTTCGTCATAAAAAACATGCCGAATATATTCGTACGGAACGTGCGCTCCAGCTGCTCCTTCGTAATATCCTCGATTTTCTGCTGCGGATGCTGCTCGGCGGCGTTGTTGACCAGAACGTCCAATCCTCCCAGTTCCTGCACCGTCTGGTTCACGGCGTTTTTGCAAAACGCCTCGTCGCCGATATCGCCCGGAATCAGCAGGCATTTGCGCCCTTCCTGCTCGATCTGCCGTTTCGTCTCCTCCGCGTCCCCGTGCTCGTTCAGGTATACGATCGAGATATCCGCGCCTTCTTTCGCGAACGCAACGGCCACGGCCCGTCCGATCCCGCTGTCGCCCCCGGTGATAATGACCTTTTTGTTCTTCAGCTTTCCGGCGGCAACGTAATCTTTCGGCTCGTATTTCGGCCGCGGATTCATTTCCGATTCGATCCCCGGCTGTTGGTTCTGGTGCTGGGGAGGCATTGTTTGTTTGCTTTGCTGATTTCCTGACATGATTCATGCTCCTTTCCGTGTTGATCTTGGCTTTGGGTCCATTTCTGGCACACAGGATACCATTCCCATATTAGGATGCAAGTAAAACAAACCCTTTATTCGTCCGACGATGTTTACTTACCCTGATATCCGGATCAATAAACACCGAAAAAAAACATCCTTCCCGCCATGGGAAGGATGTTTTTCCTTTATTTCAGCAAGTTAGTTCAAGTTAGATGATGTGGTTGTACACCATGAAAAACAGCATCACAAGCACGCAAATCGCCAGCAATGCGCTGAGCGTGCGGATTTTTCCGGTTTCGACCGAAATGTCGCGGTTATTTTTAATCCCGTCCACGGCAAGACGAAGCGGTTTGCCCATCATGCCGCTGATGGCTCCGATCGCCAAGAACAAAATAACGACAACGATCATCCAAGGCACGGAGTATTCCCCTTGGCTCATCAAATATCCGCCGGTAAGCAATTGAATGATCAGCGCGATTTGCGCATACGTGTTTAATCCGCGGATGGCCGTCGCGCTGCCTTCCTGGGCAGACAGGGACAATTTGGTCACTTTTCCAACGACGAACGGCAAAATCAAATAAAATCCCAGAGCAGCGGCACCAATAATATGTATGAATAACATTACCATTGCCATGAACAGTATCCCTCCACTAGTGTCTATGATTTAGATTACACTCATTATCATTTTACACCAACCAAAAGAAAAGAAAACCTCTAAATCGTGAACAAAATTAGAGGTTTTCTTAAAATGATGCATGCTTTACAAGCGGTCCGTTACGCGTTCACCACGGCGATGACGCTGCGGACGGAATCTGCCGATTTGTCGAGCGCCGCTTTTTCTTCGGACGTCAGCTCCAGCTCGAACACCTTTTCGATGCCGTCGCCGCCGAGAATCGCGGGAACGCCGAGGAACAAATCGTTGTAGCCGTATTCGCCTTCGAGGTAGGCGATGACCGGAATGATCCGTTTTTTGTCCTTAAGGATGGCTTCGGCCATCTGGACAAGGGAAGCCGCAGGCGCATAATATGCGCTGCCGTTGCCGAGCAGGTTGACGATTTCGCCGCCGCCCACGCGGGTCCGCTGCACGATCGCCTCGATGCGGTCCGCAGGGATCAGCTTGTCGATCGGGATGCCGCCGACGTTCGAATAACGAACGAGAGGGACCATGTCGTCGCCGTGTCCGCCAAGCACGAAGCCGCGAACGTCCTCCACGGATACGTTCAGCTCCTGCGCGATAAACGTGCAGTAACGGGCGGTATCCAGCACCCCGGATTGGCCGATGACGCGGTTTTTAGGGAAACCGAGCGTTTGGTACGCGACGTACGTCATGGCGTCCACCGGATTGCTCAGGATGATGACGATCGATTCCGGAGCGACCTTTTTTACGTTTTCGCAAACCGATCTCATGATGCCCGCATTCGTGTTCACGAGATCGTCGCGGCTCATGCCCGGTTTGCGGGCTACGCCGGCCGTGATGATGACGATGTCGGAGCCGGCCGCGTCGTCGTAGTTCGAAGTGCCGATAATCTGGCTGTCGAAGCCCTGCACCGGACTCGCTTCGAGCATGTCGAGCGCTTTGCCTTTCGTCGGGTTTTCCAGTTGAGGGATATCCAGCAATACCACGTTTCCTAGTTCTTTTTGAGCCAGCATTAAAGCCGTAGTCGCGCCGGTGAACCCGGCGCCTACAACCGTAATTTTTTTACGTGTTAATGCCATTTACCTCACTCCTACATGTTTTTGATGACTTCATCTGCAAACTCGGAGCATTTCACTTGGGTTGCGCCGTCCATCAGGCGGGCAAAGTCGTAAGTAACGGTTTTGTTGTTGATCGAAGTTTCCATGCCTTTGTAGATCAGGTCGGCCGCTTCCTGCCATCCGAGGTGCTCAAGCAGCATAACGCCGGACAGGATAACGGATCCAGGGTTCACCACGTCTTTGTCCGCGTATTTCGGAGCCGTGCCGTGCGTAGCTTCGAAAATTGCATGGCCGGTTACGTAGTTGATGTTCGCGCCCGGAGCGATGCCGATGCCGCCGATTTGGGCCGCAAGCGCGTCGGACAGGTAGTCGCCGTTCAGGTTCAGCGTCGCGATGACGTCGAAGTCGGTCGGACGAGTCAACACTTGCTGCAGGGCGATGTCCGCAATCGCGTCCTTCACGATGATTTTGCCTTCGGCTTCCGCAGCGCTTTGAGCGGCATTTGCGGCGTCTACGCCGTCTTTTTCCTTAATGGCGTCGTATTGGGCCCAAGTGAACACTTTATCGCCGAACTCCTGCTCGGCCACTTCGTAGCCCCAGTTTTTGAACGCCCCTTCGGTGAATTTCATGATGTTGCCTTTGTGAACGAGCGTAACGCTCTTGCGGCCGTGTTTGATGGCATATTCGACCGCGGCGCGGACGAGGCGCTTGGAGCCTTCGGAGGAAACCGGCTTGATGCCGATACCGGAAGTTTCAGGGAAACGGATTTTGTTGACGCCCATTTCTTCCTGAAGGAATTTGATGACCTTTTTCACTTCTTCGGAGCCTTCTTTGTATTCGATCCCTGCATAAATATCTTCGGTATTTTCACGGAAAATAACCATGTCGACTTGCTCAGGATGCTTAACCGGCGAAGGCACGCCGTTGAAATAACGCACAGGACGCAGGCAGACGTACAGATCGAGCTCTTGGCGAAGCGCCACGTTCAGGGAACGGATGCCGCCGCCGATCGGCGTAGTCAAAGGTCCTTTGATCGCAACGATATATTCACGGATGGCTTCCAGCGTATCGTTCGGCAGCCATTCTCCGTATGTATTAAAAGCTTTTTCGCCGGCGAATACTTCATACCACGCGATTTTTTTGGAGCCGCCGTAAGCCTTGTCCACCGCAGCGTCCAAAACGCGTTTCGATGCTTTCCAGATGTCGCGGCCGGTGCCGTCCCCTTCGATAAAAGGAATGATCGGGTTGTTAGGCACCTGGAGCTTGCCGTTTACGATTTCGATTTTTTCACCCTCGGTAGGAAGTGCGAACTTTTCCAATTTCATTATGAACATCCTCCTTCGTTTTCATAAACATGATTTCTGGATCCATAGACAGCCGCATAGGGGCTCCGAAAACGCGCGGCATGCGGCGCTTCGGTCCCCTGCATCATCTTTTGCCCGTTAAGCGCGTTGTTCCACCGGCACGTATTTCTGATCGGTCAAACCGACGTATTCGGCACGCGGACGGATGATCCGGTTGTTCTCGTATTGCTCGAGAATGTGCGCGGTCCATCCGGACACGCGGCTGATGGCAAAAATCGGAGTAAACAACTCGTGATTGATCCCTAGCTGAGTATACACAGAAGCGGAGTAGAAATCCACATTTGGACGCAAACCTTTTTGGCTCGTGACCAGGTCGTCGATCTTGACGGACATTTCGTACAGCCGCGTATCGCCTTTCATTTCGCCGAGCTCGCGGGACATTTTTTGCAAATGCTTCGCGCGCGGATCGCCGTTTTTGTAGACGCGGTGGCCGAAGCCCATGATCTTGTCGCGGTTTTCCAGCTTGTTCATGATGTACGGTTCCACGTTTTCGATCGATCCGATTTCGTTCAGCATTTTCATGACGGCTTCGTTGGCTCCGCCGTGCAGCGGCCCCTTCAAAGCGCCGATCGCCGAAGTCACGCCGGAATAGATGTCTGAAAGCGTAGCCACGGTTACGCGCGCGGCAAACGTGGATGCGTTCAGCTCATGGTCCGCATGCAGCACAAGCGCCTGATCCAATGCTTTCACCGAAACCTCTTCCGGCTTTTCGCCTCTCAGCATGTACAGGAAGTTTTCGGCAATGGACGCCCCGGCCAGCGGCGCCACCGGCTCCTTGCCGTCGCGAATGCGGGCCAGCGCGGCGATGACGGTAGGCAGCTTCGCCTGAAGGCGGATCGCCTTGCGTTCGTTCGCCTCACGGCTCATGTCATCGGCTTCCGCGTCGTACAAGGCAAGTGCCGATACCGCCGAACGGAGAGCAGCCATCGTGTTTGTATCTTTAGGATATGATTTCATTTGCTGGATGACTTGATCCGGAATGGTAGCTTCGTTGCTTAAATCCTGTTGGAGCTGTTTCAGTTCTGCCTCGTTAGGCAGCTTTCCGAACCACAGCAGATAGGCTACTTCTTCAAAACTTGCGTTCTGCGCAAGGTCATCGATATTGTAACCGCGGTATGTGAGCACACCGTCCACGATCGAACTGATGGAAGAAGCTGCGGCGACAATTCCCTCAAGGCCTTTCGTAGCTGTCATCGTACATCTCTCCTTTGTAAAACGGATTTTAAAACAGATCAAACGAGCCGTGAAAACATTTACATTTTATTTGAAAGAAAAAAGACGGCCGTCCGCCATTCTACCTGACAATGAAGGGCGCCAAGTAATGGAATCACTATTATCATAAAGTATTTTGTCGGATATGTGAACATAAGCGCCCCCGATAAGAGCATCAAATTGTTTTATCGGGTGAATAAAATAATTTTTATCATGCAGCCAAACGCTGCATTTAACGGCGATAAATCGTGATTTTTCCGTCTTTCATTTTCCGCTCGAGCCATCTCAGGATCAGGAAACGGTACAGCGGGCGGGTCAGCGGGAACACCATCGTAAAGCCCACGATGTCGGTAAGGAACCCCGGAACGACCAGCAGCACACCGCCGATAAACACGCATAACCCGTCGACGAGGTTTCTCCCCGGGACCTGCCCGGCGTTCATCCGAGCGCGCGAATCTTCCAGCACCTTGCGCCCTTCGAAACGCATCATGACCATCCCGATGACGGAGGTTACGATGGTTAACAGGAACGTGTTGCCGGCTCCGACCCGGCTTGCCACCAGGTCAAAGCCGTAAATTTCGGCAGCCACGACGATCAATACGGCAAGCGGCCATTTCCACATTACGAAACGCCTCCCCCGGCGAGCGCCCTCTCCAGTGCGGCATAAAGCTCCGGAGCGCTTTTGTCCAGCCTGACGGGCTGCCATTCGCGGCTTACCCATACGTGGCTCGTCGAACCCGACACCAGCAGCTCTCCGGGCAGCTCCAGCCCCTCTGCGCAGGCCATGGCATCCCATCCGCCGCGTTCCTCGGCCGAAAGCCTTCTTACCTCGTATGCATATTTGATCCTTAATTTCGAAAAGGAGGTCATCCGCGTAAAAATCGTAATTTCATCGTCATAGCGGGCAGGCTGGCTGAATTTCATGTCGAGGTCCGTGACGGGCAGCAACACCCCCTGCTCCTCCATGCTTCGGTATGTAATGCCAAGCTCGCGGATCATTTCGGTCCGCCCGATCTCAAACCAGTTCAAATAATTGGCGTGGTAGACGACACCCATCTGGTCGCTTTCCTGATAGCGAACCCGGATGGTTGTGCGGTACCAACGGCTGAGCTTGTCTCCCATGTCTTTTCCCATGTCTGCCAAAGTCCCTTCTTTGAAAATTCATGCATTGTTTCCAGTATAACATAGGGCTTCGCAACTCTCGAATTTGCGGCAAAAGACACCCCTATAACAGCGCCCGTTAGGTATTTTGTTCCATTTCATCTCCATATTATTCAATTAAACTCAGGCCTCCCGGAACCACAAAAAAGCTGCGCAGGAATCGTCCTGCACAGCTTTTCATACGGTCATACGGTATTTTCTAAAACCCCGGCAGCTTACTCGTTCGGGATTTGGCTTACTTTCACCAGGTTCGTCGAACCGGATTGTCCAAGCGGAACGCCTGCGGTAATGACAACCAGATCTCCCGGTTTTACCAGGCCGGATTCCAATCCGCCCTTCAGGGAGTATTCGAACATTTCGTCCGTGGAGCTTGCCGTTTTGCCTTGGATCGGCGTTACGCCCCAAGTTAAAGCCAGTTGGCGAAGCGTACGCTCTTTGGTCGTTACGGCGATGATCGGAGCCTGCGGACGGTATTTGGACACGACGCGGGCCGTCAAGCCGGATTCCGTGGAAGAAATGATCGCTTTTGCGTTCAAATCGAGCGCGGAGATCGCCACCGATTGGCTGATCGCTTCCGTCACGGTCGTTTCCTGCGCGATTCTTTGCTTCAGGAAAATTTCGCGGTAATTCAGCGCGGACTCCGCTTTTTCCGCGATGCGGGACATCGTCAGCACGGATTCTACCGGATATTTCCCTGCAGCCGTTTCGCCGGAAAGCATGATGGCGTCGGTGCCGTCAAAAATGGCGTTGGCCACGTCGCTCGCTTCGGCGCGGGTCGGACGCGGGTTGCGCTGCATCGAATCCAGCATTTGCGTCGCGGTAATGACCGGCTTGCCTGCAAGGTTACATTTCTCGATCATGCGTTTTTGCACCAAAGGCACTTCTTCCGCAGGAATTTCGACGCCGAGGTCGCCGCGGGCAACCATCAAGCCGTCGGAAGCTTCGAGAATTTCGTCGAGGTTGTCCACGCCTTGCTGGTTCTCGATCTTGGAAATGATTTTGATATGGCTTGCGTTATGCTTGGCCAGCAAATCGCGAATTTCTTGAACGTCGCTTGCTTTGCGGACGAAGGAGGCTGCGATAAAATCGATGTCCTGCTCGATCCCAAACACGATATCGTTGGCGTCTTTTTCCGTGATTCCCGGCAAAGAAATCGCCACGCCCGGCACGTTAACGCCCTTCTTGGATTTGATTGTGCCTCCGTTGACGATGCGGCATTTGATCTCGGTGCCTTCGACGCCGACAACCGTCAGCCCGATCAGACCGTCGTCGATCAAAATGGTGGAACCGACCTCCACGTCGTTAGGCAGGTCTTTGTAAGTAATGGAGATGCGGTCCTTGTCTCCCAGAATTTCTTCCGTCGTCAGCGTGATGTATTCGTCTTGAACAAGCTCGATCGGCTCTACGGCCAGTTTGCCCGTGCGAATTTCCGGACCTTTCGTGTCCAGCAGGATCGCTACGGTTTTGTTAAGCTCCTTGGCAGCCTGGCGGATGTTTTTGATCCGGTTGCCGTGCTCCTCGAAATCGCCGTGCGAGAAGTTCAGACGAGCGACGTTCATGCCTGCGAGAATCAGTTTCTTCGTGTTTTCCAACGATTCGCTCGAAGGTCCGATGGTACATACGATTTTAGTTTTGCGCATTTGGGTCTCCTCCGTTTTTCATAAAAAATCTCTCTATCCTAAACATCTATAACCAAAAACTTAATTTACTACAAATTTAAGGCTTTGTATAGGAACTTTGTCATATCTATCTTTGACAAGAAGTGCCTATTCTATTGCTGTGGCAGCCGAAGATTGCTCAAATGCGAATTTTCCGATTTTGCGGAATTTCCGGTATCTGTCTTCTTTCAGAGCTTCGCCGTCCATGCCGGACAGTTCCTCCAAATGCCGGATCAGCGCCTCTTTGATCGCCGAAGCCGTCCATTCGTAGTTTTTGTGGGCGCCTCCGACCGGCTCGGGAACGATCTCTTCGATCACTTCGAATCCAAGCAGATCCTTGGCCGTAATTTTCATCGCCTCGGCGGCCTGATCGGCCTTCGAAGCATCCTTCCACAAAATCGACGCGGCTCCGTTCGGCGAAATCGCCGAATAAATGGCATGCTCAAGCATCAGCACACGGTTGCCTACGGCCAAAGCAAGAGCACCGCCGCTTCCACCTTCGCCGATGATCACACAAATGACGGGAACGCCGAGCGCGGCCATATCCCGCAAATTGCGGGCGATCGCTTCGGATTGTCCCCTCTCTTCTGCTGTATTGCCCGGATACGCGCCTTTGGTATCGACGAACGTAATGATCGGGCGTTTGAATTTGTCTGCCTGCTGCATCAGCCGCAGCGCTTTGCGGAAGCCTTCCGGATGCGCGCTGCCGAAGAAACGGGCAATGTTATCCTTGGTATCCTTGCCCCGCTGCTGGCCGATGACCGTCACCGGTTTTCCGTCCAGCTTGGCAAGACCGCCAACGACGGCAAGATCGTCGCCGAACAGCCGGTCGCCGTGGAGCTCAATGAAATCGGTAAAAATAAGCTGAATCAGGTCAAGCGAGGTCGGACGCTGCTGATGTCTGGCCACATGCATTTTCTGACTCGGAGAAATGTTGGAATAAATTTCGTGTTCCAGCTCCGCATAGCGTTCTTCCAGCCTTGAAATTTCGTCGGAAAAGTCGATCCCCTTGTCCTGTCCGAACTGCTTCAGCTCGTTGATTTTTTGCCGCATCTCGACAAGGGGTTTTTCAAAAGGCAATTCTCCCGCCATTTAGTACCCCCCTTTCACGCTGTGCATCTCAAGGAGCTTGTACAGCATGGAACGAAGCTCTTTGCGATGGACCACCAGATCGAGCTGGCCGTGGGCCATGTTGAATTCCGCGGTCTGAAAATCATCCGGCAGCTTCTGGCGGATGGTCTGTTCGATAACGATCCGTCCCGCAAAACCAAATAGTGCTCCCGGTTCTGCAATGATGATGTCGCCAAGCATCGCAAAACTGGCGGAAACACCACCAAACGTTGGATCCGTGATCACGGAAATGTATAGACCGCCCTTTTCGTTAAAACGCGCCAGGGCAGCGCTTGTTTTCGCCATCTGCATCAGGCTGAGGATGCTCTCCTGCATGCGGGCCCCGCCTGAGGTCGAAAAGATGATGAGCGGCAGTTCTTTCTCCGTCGCGACTTCCACGGCCCTCGTAATTTTTTCGCCGACGACGGAGCCCATGCTGCCGGAAAAGAAATCGAAGCTCATGACGGCCACGACAACCGGCAGTTCATCGATCGTTCCTTGTCCGGTAACGACTGCCTCGCGCAGGTCGGACTTCATTCGCTGCTGCTCCAGCTTCGTCGCATACCCCGGGAATTCCAGCTCGTCCACCGATACCATGCCGCCGTCAAATTCCTGAAAGCTTCCTTCGTCCAGAAGCATATGGATCCGTTCCATGGCGTTCAGGCGCATATGGTACCCGCAGCTCGGGCAAACCTTCAAATTTTTCTCCAGCTCTTTGCTGTATTGAATCGTACCGCACTTCGGACATTTATTCATGAGCCCTTCGGGAACTTCCCGCCGGGGTCTCTCGCTTTCGCCAGGCTCGCCGCCTCTTCCTACACGATCTGAAGGAATGGTCGCGTACTTCCTTTTTTTCTGAAACAAGTCTTTAAACACAACTACACCTCTCCAGCCGTTTATTTACTCAGCCGCATCAATCGTTCAACCAATCTGAAACGCCGTTTACATTTATCCCGGGAGATTAAGGATGCAATATAGAATTCAGCACTTCCTGGACTTCCTCCAGCTCCCCGGAGGGAACCAGAATTTCAAATTGCTGCTTGGATAAGTTGACCGGACGGCTTTTCACCAAAAATCCTTCTTCGGTTAGCTTGGCCTGGATCATTTCCGCAACCTTCGCGGTTGGCGCGATATAGATGACCGTCCACATGCCTTTCGTCAGCCCCCTAATCTCATGTTTCTTTAGCCCGCATAATGAAACAATGATAACATAACTCTGTTTTTTCCCGCAAGAAAGAACGGTTCGGCGGATCAAGGGGCGTCGAAAGGCCCGGGATTGTTCAGGAGCCGGAAAGGCCGGAGCCGGGATATGTTTTGGCGCCTTCATGCCTGTGGGCGATGCGGGCCGACGCCGCAGCAGCAAGCCCTGCCACCAGATCGTCCAAAAAAACGTGGATTTCGCCCTTTTTATCGTTCAGCTCCGCGATGATCCCGGTTTTTTCTTTATCCAAATATCCAAAGCTCGTCAATCCGATCATACCATACACGTTGGTGATGCCGACAGCCAAAGTCTCGTCGACGCCATACAGCGGTTCATCCGCCTCCATGATGGCCTGAAGCGGCTGAGGCAGCAGCTTTTGCTCCGCCAGCTCGTCGAGGGCGATCCCCGTAAAAAGCGTATACTGCACCTCCCGCTTCCCAAGCACGGCTTTGACGCTTTCGATGCAATCCTGCACCGTCAAAAGAGGGTGGTAAGCCAGCTGGAGCTGGAGCACGATCTCCGCAATGTCCTCGACCTTGACTCCACGCCGGTTCAGCATGGCTACCGCTGCTTCATACGACATCCGTCATTCCCCCCGCATACGCCGCCGGGGCCTATGGTTTTCGAAAAAAAGCTCCCGGCGCTTCAAAATGTTGTCCCCAAAAGGGTGTTTCTAAGTGTATGCGGAAACGTCCGGAAACGTTCGTAAAATCGGGGTAAACGCCGGCGCAAGCGAGATATCGGCCGACCCGGGCAGTGCTTGATCGGAAGTCGTACAAGGCGCATGATCCCGTTAACCGAATTTTTAATTATTTGATCCGGACCGTCCCTTCGCCGAGCATCCGCTCCATCTCGGCAATGAGCCCGGACGAAGGATCGATCCGGTAAGCGTCGCTTAAAGCTAGCAGCTTCTGGCTTTGCTCATAGAACAGCACGGTCTGCGCCGGGCCCGGATGCTCCTGCAGGAGCACCTTCAAGCGGACAAGCAGGTCGGGATTCTGCTCCGTCTGCGGCGTTATTTTGACGAATACGCGCTGCGAAGCGGTTTTCCCCTGCCCCGGTGCAGCCGGCCGGTTGTCCGGAGCGGCGCCGCCGGCCCGCGGCTCTTCGGGGGCGGGCGCCGGTTTTCGTTCCGGCCGGGAATAGCTCTTTGCCGGGGCGGACTTGGCCTTGGAACGTCTCGCCAGCTGCGCGAGCGCCGCTTCGTCCAGCGGCAGCACGTCCTCTGCCAGCAGCTTGAAGCCCTCGTCCTGCTGCTGGACCTTGGCGCGGAGCGCCAGCAGAGCCCCTTTGCCGACATGCTGCGAGCAGCGCCTCCACACTTCCGGGAACAGCACCACTTCGCAGCGCTCGATCTGGTCCTCCACTTCCATGAAGGCCATCGCTTTTCCCTGCTTGGTCGTAATGGTTTTGACCGAAATGACCATGGCGGCGACGATCGTTTGCGATTCGTCGGCCGCCTCCGCCAGATCCATCAGGCGGTCGACGCCGGGGACGTCCAGCGCCGCATCGTAATCGTCGAGCGGATGGCCGGACAAATACAGGCCGAGCAGCTCCCGTTCGAGCTCCAGCTGCTGTCCGGCCGAAAACGGCGGGATGTCGGGATATTCGATATCCCAGTTCGGCGTCTCGACAAAATCAAACAGCTGGATCTGCAAATCTTCGCGCTCCTTGCGCCATTTCACAGCCGCTTCGACCGTTTCGTCGAGCATGGCAAGCAGCTGGGCGCGATGGCCGGGCAGCGAATCGAAGGCCCCGGCCTGGATGAGCGATTCGATCACCCGCTTGTTGCACACCCGCAGGTCGATCCGACGGCAGAAATCCAGCAGGCTTTCGAAAGGTTTTTCTTCCCTGACGAGCATCATGTTTTCGACGGCCTGCGTGCCGACATTTTTGATGGCCCCCAGCCCGAAACGGATATGGCCCGGGCCGTGCTGCGAACCCGCTTCGTCCGCGACCGGCGTAAAAAGCACGCCGCTTTCGTTGACGTCCGGCGGCAGCACCTCGATGTTCATCCGGCGGCATTCGAGCACGTATTCCGCGACTTTGCGGTGGCTGCCCATGACGGCCGTCAGCATCGATGCCATGAACTGCACCGGGTAATGGGCCTTCAGGTATGCCGTCTGGAACGCGAGCACCGCGTAGGCCGCGGCGTGGGCGCGCGGAAAGCCGTAATCCGCGAAGCGCACGATCATGTCGTAGACGCGGTTTGCGTCCTCTTCGCTGTATCCCTGCTTCAAGCTGCCGGCGACGAAATGGCTTCGCTCCTGATCCAGCACCTCGCGTTTTTTCTTCGATACGGCGCGGCGGAGCAAATCCGCCTCCCCGAGCGAAAAGCCCGCCATCAGCGAGGCGATTTTCATGATTTGTTCCTGATACACGATGATGCCGTAGGTATCGCTCAAAATCGGCTTCAGGTCCTCATGGGGATAATCGACGTCCACCAAGCCATGCTTGGACTGGATGAACTTCGGAATGAACTCCATCGGACCCGGGCGGTACAGCGCCACGACCGAAATGATGTCCTCGAAAACGGAAGGCTTCAGCTCCTTCAACACCCTGCGGATGCCGGCCGATTCCAGCTGGAAGATCCCCGTCGTTTCCCCGCTTCCGAGCATGTCGTACGTTTTTTCGTCGTCGTCGGGAATGCTTTGGAAATCCGGGACTTCCCCCGTCATTTCCCCAATCCATTTCATGCAGCGTTCGATGATGGACAACGTCCGGAGCCCGAGAAAATCCATTTTGAGCAGCCCGATGCTCTCCAGGTTTTCCATCGAATACTGCGTCAGCGCCGCTTGTTCGCTGCCTTCCTGCAGCGGCACCGCATCGGTGAGCGGATCGCGCGATATGACGACGCCCGCGGCGTGTGTCGAAGCGTGGCGGGGCATCCCTTCCACCTTCATGGCCATGTCGAGCAATTCGCGGATTTTCGCGTTTTGCTGCGCGTAAGCCTGCAGTTCCCCGCTCATCTCGAGCGCCCGTTTAATACTGATGCCGTGCGCGGACGGGATGAGCTTGGCCGCCTTGTCCACTTCCCCGTAAGGCACGTTGAGCGCCCTGCCGACGTCGCGCACCGCTGCCCGCGCCGCCATCGTGCCGAACGTAATGATTTGGGCCACATGCTCGTGGCCGTATTTGTCGGCGACGTAGCGGATGACCTCGTCGCGCCGCTCGTCGCTGAAATCGATATCGATATCCGGCATCGTCACGCGTTCCGGATTCAGGAATCGTTCAAAGAGAAGATGATATTTGATCGGATCGACATTGGTGATTTCAAGCACGTACGCAACGAGGCTGCCTGCCGAAGATCCCCTGCCGGGCCCCGTCACGATGCCTTGGCTGTGGGCGTAAGCGATAAAGTCCCAGACGATCAGGAAATAATCGCTGAAGCCCATGCTTTCGATGACGCCGAGCTCATAGTCCAGGCGTTTGTCCAGTTCCTCCCGGCCTTCGGGCGAGGTCCACAGCTCCGTTTTTTCATAGCGTTTGGCCAGGCCCTCGCGGCACAGGCTGCGCAAATACGCGGCCGAATCCATGCCTTCGGGCAGCGGCCGGTATTCCGGGAGAATGGACCGCCCGAATTCCAGCTCGAGGCTGCATTTGTCCGCGATCGCGGCCGTATTGGCGACGGCCTGCGGCACATGCGGAAACAAGCGGGCCATTTCCTCCCCGCTTTTTAAGTACAATTGGTCCGTCTGGATTTGCAGCCGGCCCTCATCCTCGATCGTTTTGCCCGTCCCGATGCAGATCAGCACGTCCTGCATGGCGGCGTCCTCGCGTTTCAAATAATGAACGTCGTTGGTTACGGCCAGCTCGATGCCAAGCTCTTCCGCAAGCTCGATCAACTGCGGGTTGACGCGCTTTTGTTCGGGCAGCCCGTGATCCTGAAGCTCCAGGTAGAAATCTTCCCCGAAAATATCGCGGTAACGGATCGCCGCCTTGCGCGCTTCTTCCGTCCTTCCATGCAGAAGATGCTGCGGCACTTCGCCGCCGAGGCAGGCGCTAAGGCAGACGATCCCCTCGTGGTGGGCCTTCAAGGCATCCATGTCGATCCGCGGTTTATAATGGTATCCTTCCAAATGGCCGATCGAGCACAATTTCATCAAGTTCCGGTAACCGGTCTCGTTTTTGGCCAGAAGGATCAGATGGTAAATCGGCTGGTCTTTGCGGCTGCCCCGCTCCTTGCGCGAGCCGGCCGTAAGATAAGCCTCGCAGCCGATGATCGGCTTGATGCCGGCCGCAACGCAAGCTTTATAAAAAGGCACGGCGCCGTACATGACCCCGTGGTCGGTCAGCGCCAGCGCCTTCATCCCGTATTCGGCGGCCCCGCGGACAAGGTCCGAGATCCGTGCCGCTCCATCCAGGAGGCTGTATTCGCTATGCACATGAAGATGCACAAATGAACTCATAACACTTCTCCTTTTGGTCCGCTTGGGATGCGGAAAGCGCCATCCCTTTATATTATTTTATCATAAACGCCGAGGCACCGCCCATAGAATGGAATAGAGACCATCGGACAGGCGGTATGCCCGTACCCCTCTGAAAGGAATGGATATGATGAGTACCTTTTTATCCAGAGCGATTCTCGATTTTTTCATCGCCTTCGGCATTGTCATCGGGGGGGCGATGGTGGGAGGCGTCGGAGCGGTCATTTCCCTTCAGCCCCCCACCCAGACAATGCTCGACGTGGCGGACCGGATCAAGATTTGGGCTCTCGCCGCAGCCATTGGAGGCACGATCGATCCGATGCGGGTCATCGAAAGCAACGTTTTGGGAGGAAATCTGTCCCCGGCGATCAAGCAGATTTTGTTTCTGTTGTCGGCCTTTCTGGGGGCCCACATGGGTAGCGAGCTCGTAAAATGGGTCTGCGGCGGTAAAGAGTAGCCATGAGGATCCCCCCATTCAACCGCTACCGCCATATTTCGCAGATCGCCGCCGTTTTCGTTTTGGGCGCCGTCGTCGGCGCGGTCGTATACAACGCCATTTTTCAGAACAGCTACAATTTGCTCTGGCTGTCGAATCAGGACTTGGAGAGCCAGCTCCAACAATACGATGACGATATTAAAACGTTAAAGAAGTACAGGCATCAGCAAACGGTCATCCGGGAGATCAAAATCCGCAGCGAGCAGCAGGAGCCCCCGCTCGATCCCGTCGTGGAAAAGGCCATCATCGTGAAGCTCGGGGACGATTTGGACGTGCTTCGCGGCCAGAACGTGTTCGAAATCGACACGTACAGCAAATTCGTCCGGAAGCTGCTCGACAAAAAAATATACCTTGTCCGCGAAAAGGAATATACCGTCGAAATCAAAACGCTGCTGCTGATGGAAGGGATGCTGCAAATCTGGGTGGAAATCCATCCGGTCAAAGTGCGAAATCCATAGAATCATGGTACAATGATCCTCATTAGGATTTAAAAGGGGATGTAAGCGACTGATGGTTATTTTCCTCCGCTATTTGCTTTTTGCGCTGCTGGTCGTTTCCTGCATCGGCGCGGCTCTGTACAGCAGCCGCTCACGGCGCGCGAAAGATGCCAGGGAACGCGGAATATACGGAGCCATCATGAATATTTTCATGGGGATCATGCTGGTCGTGCTGGCGCTGATTGCCATGTTCATGTTCAGGGGCTCGACGGTGGCCGTCATCATCGAAGCGGTGTTCCTGGTCCTCGGGGCCTTCAATATTTTTGCCGGCATCCGCAACCGCAGCTACTTTGGGCGCATGAAATCGAACGACGCGGGTTAAACCGGGCCCGTACCGCAAAAAGCCGGACGCTCCGCAAAGGTGCGTCCGGCTTTTTTGCTGCGCTTTTAAAACCGTCCCTGCAGCCCTAGCCGTGTTCGATGGACTGCAGCGTCAGGACCGCTTTGGCCACCAAGCTGTCCATGTGCGTCATTTCGATTTCCATCTTGCACGTCCGGCGGCTCGCCTCCAGCAGGCGCGGCATGACAGCGACGGGATCTTCGATCTGGACGGGCCGCACGAAATAGGTGGACATGTTGTCGAGCACGAAATCGTTGCCCGTCATGTCCTTCGCGGCGCGCAGCGCGGCCTGCGTCATGACCGTCGTCAGGATGCCTTCGGAAATCGTCCCAAGATCCGTCGCCATCTGCGGCGTAATGAAGCCGTGGAAAAACAGCCGCCCCTCTTCGTCCCGCTCATCGGCAAAACCGTTCCAGATCAAATGATCGAACGTCTCCCCAAGCTGCGGCTGCTTGCGTGCGTCGCGCATCGCCTGCAGCACTTCCTTGCGCGAAACGGTGGCCACCAGCTTGCGGTTTTTGTCGATGATCGGCAGGAAGTCGATGCCTTCCCACATCATCAGCTGCGCCGCCGACGCCAGCGAGGTTTGCAGCGTCGCGGTCACCGGATTGCGGACAAGCACCTTTTCGATGCTTTGCTCCGGCGGCAGGTTCCTCAGATCGCTGCGGTTGACGATGCCGAGCACCCGGTTCCATTCGTCGACGACCGGCAGCCGCGTATCGCCTTTTTGCTCGGACAACGCCAGGCTTTCGCCCGCCGTGCTGGACAGCTTGAGCGCATGGATTTTCGGCTTGCTGCCGACGATATCCTCCACGATCATGATTTTTTTCTTAATGAGCCGGTCGAAAATGGCCCGGTTAATTAGCGACGCCACGGTAAACGTATCATGCCGCGACGAAAAAATCGGCAGATTGAGCTGATCGGCCAGCGCCTTTACCTCTTTGCTCGTGCCGAAACCGCCCGTGATCAGCACCCCCGCTCCCTGCTCCAATGCCAGCGTGTGCGCGTTCTCGCGGTTCCCGACGATGAGCAGGCTTCCGGCGTCGATGTAACGGGCCATGGCATCCACCTTCATCGCCCCGATCACGTACTTATGCAGGTTTTTATGCAGGCCTTCGGCCCCACCGAGGACATGTCCTTCCACGATTTCAACGACATCCGCAAAGGTAAGCTGCTCGGATATGTTGCGCGGCTTCTTTTCGACCCGGACGGTGCCGATCCGCTCCTTCGTCACGACGATGCCGAGATTTTCCGCGTCCTTGAGCGCGCGGTAAGCCGTTCCTTCGCTGACGGACATTTCCCTGGCCAATTTGCGGACGGAAATTTTCGTGCCGACCTTCAGCCCTTCGATATGCAGCAGCAGCTGCTCGTGTTTCGTAATCGCGTCATCACGGCCTTCCAAGCTGTTACACCCCCATCACTTCAACTGTACTATTCTGTATCTATATCATAGCATTCCAAGGCGCGCAAAAAAAGCCGAAGCGCAAAGCGCCGCGGCTTTTTTCGTACTTTCATCCGGATTTTTGCAACATCCTCACATATGTTCCTGGCTATGCTGTTTTTCCTCCGGCCATTTCAATTGCCATTGACGCAGCTTCTCCGCCTTGATCCGGTCAAGCGTCTTCTGCTTCTCTTCGTCCACGCCGAGCAAATAATGCAGATGCGCCCCGATGACCAGAAAAGCGAACAGCGCCCAGGCGACCCCGAACGCCGACGTCCAGGACCAGCCTCCGCTAAAGGAAATCAGGGGCAGGGCATACACCAGCATGGCCAAAGCCACGATCAGATACAGGGAATGTTTGATTTTCTTTGCTTTTTTCATTTTGCGGCAGCTCCTTCACTCGTAAATCTATATTTCTACTCTATGAAGGCCGGCCGGAAAATATGAGACAAGTTTTGAAAAACATGCCTGCCAAAAAAAACGTCAGCGCGTCACCCGGGGGATATTACAAACTTTGCCCGCCGTAAAGGTCCTGAAGGCTGTCCGAAATCGTTTTGTTGATATCCTCGATGATCGTGCTGAGACGGCGTTCCGCATCAAACAAGCGGCGGATGTTCAGGTTGAGGCTGAGCACGTCGAAGAGCTTTTCCATCTGTTCCATTTCATCCTGGGACGGCATATCGCCGGACATCATCCGCTGCTGGATTTCCATCTGGCGTTTTCTGAAGTCCTCCAGCATGCGCTTGCTTTCGAGGTCTTGCTCGATCAGGCTCATCGCCGATTTGATGTCCTTTACTTCCTGGCATTCCTTCAGCGCTTTGGCCAGTTCATTCGTTTTGTCATAAATATTCATGTGTGTAGTTCCTCCTTACGAAATATGAAAGCTGCAGATCCCCGATTTTATAAAAATGGGTCAATCACCAAGGGATATATGTCCTCATATGATACATTACATGCAAAACGCAGATGCACCTTATCTGCCCTGTAGACATCAAGTTGCTGTTGGAAGGAGATCCACGATGTCCAAAAAAACGCTACCGGTCCAAATGTTCACTCCGGGCAATCTGAAGGAAAACGCCATTGTGCTCGGAGAGAAGCTGGTCAAACAGTGGAAGATTCCTACCGACCGTCCTCTGCAGTTGGCATTTGGTTCCTTCAGACAAGAGATCACCGTCGTTCCCGCAGCCAAATCCAGCGGACTGCGAATCAGTGAGCCTCTGGCCCGCCGAATGGGTCTTTTTTCTCGTCCGGTACTGAGGGCGGCCTATCATTCTACGAGTCGCACGCTCAGACTGGGACCGCTCATCAGCGTGCTGATCAGTCGGGACAATCCGGAACAACCCGATAAACCGTTTGGCTCCATATCCATGTTCTGCCGGGAACTGGTTAACGCCTGCCGGAAGCAGGGAGCCTATGTATACTTCTTTACCCCTGACCACATTCGGGAAGGAGCGGGCAGTATACAGGGTTGGGTATATGACGACGGGTGGCGCCAGGCGTCCATGCCGATCGCGGATGTCATCAACAACCGTCTCACCACCCGCAAAATGGAGAATAAACCTAGCGTACAGCATTTTATGAAAGAAGTAAAATCGCTCTACGGCGCGCATGTTTTTAATGAAAGGTTTCTGGACAAAAACGAGGTCTTCGATACGCTCAAAACCGACTCCTCCCTTGCCAGGTATATGCCCGAATCTTACTTGCTTACCGGTTTTTCCATGCTCAAAAAAATGTGCCAGCATTATCCGGTCGTGTTCCTAAAGCCGGTGCGCGGCAGTCTCGGCAAAGGCATCATCCGCATCGCAAGGCAACCGGACGGTACCTACCAGACGCTGGCCACTTCGACCGCCGGTGCCCGCAGGCAGACTTACTCCAGCATCACGAAGCTGTTTTCGGGTTTGTCCGGCAAAATGAAAACGACGCGCTACCAAATCCAGCAAGGGCTCAACCTGATCGACCATGCCAAAAGACCGATCGACTTTCGGGCTCTGGTACAAAAAAACGGGTCGGGGAATTGGCACGTGACATCCATCGTAGCCCGGATCGCCGGCGGCAACCATTTCGTTTCCAATCTGGCCCGCGGCGGCACCCTCAGCTCAGTCAAAGATGCAGTGAGCAAGTGCCTGCTGCCTTCGGAGGTCAAAAATACGGCTTACGTCAAGCTGCACCGGGCGTCCCTAGACATCGCCAGGGGAATCGACAACCTGATTCCGGTGCATTTCGGGGAGCTCGGCATCGACCTCGCGATGGACAATTCCGGGAAAATTTGGCTGCTGGAGGTCAACTCCAAGCCTTCCAAAAACGACAATACCCCGCTTAACGAGCAAAAAATCAGGCCCTCGGTCAAAAGGCTGCTCGAATACTGCTGCTATTTGTCCGGTTTTTAAAGGAGGCGCATCATGAAAAGCACCACGCTCGGGACGCTCGGCATCATGTGCTGCCGCCGCGCGGGCAGTCCCCCGTTTTCCGATGAAGGCTACTGCCGGAAACTTTCGGTTCTCGGCAAAAAATACGGCATCCGGGTCATCGTCTTTCGCCCGTCGGACGCTTCCAGGGACCGCACCTTCGTTCACGGTTTCATCTACGGGGAAGGCGGCTGGAGGCAAAGCCGGTTTCCTTTTCCGGATATCGTATACGACCGCTGCCTGTTCCACACCGGAAGGGAATTCAAACTGGCGGCAAGCCTGTTGTCGGATTCCCGGGCCGCCAAGGATTGGACCTTATGGTCGCGCGCGCTTCCGGGGAAGTGGCAGGTCTACCGGATTTTGAAAAAAGACCCCAGCCTTCTGCCTTACCTCCCTCCCACCGAGATCTACCGGGGGAAAAAAAGCCTCCTGGAAGCACTCGAATCCTACGGCGGCGAAGCGTTCCTGAAACCGAAGGGCGGGTCCCAAGGCAAAAACGCGCTCTATGTCCGGGTCGACCGGGAAAGCGGGACCTGGACGGCCAAAGGCAGGGACTCCCAAAACCGGCCCGTGGAAAAAATCTTCCGGTCCGAAGCTGCGGCGGTGCGGTGGGTGACGGAATTTACGGAAAACCGAACGTATATCATCCAGCCGTTTCTGCATTTGCAGGGCAGGAATGGCCGGTCTTTTGATACCAGGGTGTTAATGCAGAAAAATGAAAAAGGGTTGTGGATGCGAACCGGTACCGCGGTTCGGGAGGGCGCCTCGGGTAGCATCACATCCAATCTTCACGGCGGCGGAAAAGCCCTTCCCGTCCTGCCGTACCTCAGCGGACAATTCGGAGCCGATCAGGCGAAGCGGTTGACGTCCGTCATCTCGCAGCTGTCGGAGAAGATTCCGCCGATTCTGGAAAGTCATTTTGGCCGGCTCGGAGAACTGGGCATCGATTTCGGAATCGATACGAAAGGGAACGTTTGGCTGCTCGAAGTAAACTCCAAGCCGGGACGCACCTCCATCCGGCAGGCAGGTGATCCGGACAGCGCCGTTCTCGCGTCGGAAAATCCGCTCCGTTACGCCCGCTATCTACTGCTTCGACAACTTAGGAGGGTAAATTGATGAGTTTGACTTTTTGTAATGTTCATTTTTCGCAGAAGCCCGAGAAAGTCGTCTACGTTTCCAACAACTTACTGAAAAGCTTAAAGCTGTCCGGCAAAAAAAACATCCAGCTTCGTCTCGGGAGAGACGTGATCCATGCTGCCGTAAAGTCCATCAACAAACCGGGGAAACATCTGTACCTCGGCTCGGGCGTCCGCAACGGCATCCGCGTGCCTTCGGCCGGCGGCGTTTATATACGCAACCAGGATAACGAGTTTCAGCTCGGCCCGCTGATCGGCGTGCTTTCGGATGGGCCCACGAACACCTCCCAGCCTTTCGGGTCGCGCACGCAATTCATCAAGCAGCTGCTCCGGGAAGGCAGGAAAAAATGCTATATTTTCGCTTTTACGCCCCGGGACATCAATTGGCAGCAGGAAACGGTCAACGGTTACTTTCTCAGCGAAAACGGCAGCTTTTACAGGAGAACCGTCCCGCTGCCCGACGTCGTGTACAACCGGCTCCCGAGCCGGAAGGCCGAAACCTCTTCCCCGATCATCCAGCTGCGCGAACGCCTGGGCCGCAGGAAAATCCCTTACTTCAACTGGAGCTTTTTTAACAAATCGGATATCTACCGCCTGCTCGAAAACGATAATACCGTCAACAAATACGTTCCCGAGTCCCATATGAATCCGACCCCCGAAAAAATCAAGGAAATGCTGGAAAGGCATCAGTTCCTGTACTACAAGCCCTCAGGCGGCAGCTTGGGAAAAGGCATCTACCGCCTGACGTACCTGCCGAAAAAAGGCTATTTCGCCCGCTACCGAAAAGGAAGCGGCAACGTGCTGCTCCGCTTCAGTTCCTTTAACAGCATGATGCGGATGCTTCAGGCGAGGCACGGCCGGTCGTTAAGCTCCTATGTCATCCAGCAGGGGATCCGTCTCGTCGAAATCGACAACTGTCCCATCGATTTTCGCTTCCACATGCATAAGAACGGAAAAAACAACTGGGTGGTCGTCGGCATAGGCGCCAAAAAAGCCGGACGGGGCAGCGTAACGACGCATTTGAAAAACGGCGGTTCCCTGCTGACCCCGGAACAAGCGCTGAGCCGGGCCTTCGGGCCAAGATCCGAAGAAGTGCTGCAAAACGCCAAAAAAGTCGCCATTACGCTTGCCGAAGCCATCGAGTTCCACCACCAGCACCTGCTTGGCGAAATCGGATTCGATCTCGGGATCGATCAGGATGAGAAGGTATGGATGTTCGAAGCCAACGCAAAACCGGGCCGCTCCATCTTCAGCCATCCTTCCCTCAGGTCGGAAGGGAAAGCTTCTGTGGAGCATATTCTCGAACATTGCCTTTACCTAAGCAAATTCCGCAGGAGGGATTCCGAGTGACAACGACCATCAGCGAAGAAAACGGCAAACCCGTCGTCGCGATCCTGACGGTGTCGGGCGGACCGAAGTATTTCCGGGGAAACCTGGCCAACTTTGAAGATATCGTCAAGACCGGACAGGAAATGGGATATTTGGTCTATGTCGTGACGATCAGGGATCTCAAGCTGCAGGAAGAGCGGTTAAGAGGCTACACCCTCAATCCGGACGGCGAATGGGAGAAGCAGCTTTTCCCCCTCCCGAACGTCATTTACAACCGGATTCCTCAGCGGGAGGATGAACTGAAGCCCCAGGTCCGGAAAAAAATCAAGGAGTGCCTGGTCCATCCGACGATCAAGTTTTATAATCCGTATTTTTTCAATAAATGGCATCTGTTCGAATGGCTCAAAAAATCGAAAGCCACCGGGCATCTCGTGCCCAAAACCCGAAGGCTGCGGGGAGAGTCCGGCTTGCAAAAGATGCTTGAACGTTATCCGTCCCTCTATCTGAAGCCCGAAAGCGGCAAAGCCGGCAAAGGCATCATGATGCTGAAATACCAGCAGGACAAACCGCTTCCGTACCGCCTGAAGGTTCAGCATCATCGAAGCAGCACGACGTACAAGGGGGCCAGCATTCACCGGCTGTGGAAACGGATTAAAGCGGAAACCGGCACCAGCCGTTATATCGTCCAGCAAGCCATCGAGCTTGCGTCCATTGAGCAGCGCCCGTTCGATTTGCGGGTGCTGCTGCAAAAGACGGGAAAAGGGCAATGGGGCGTCACGGGCGTGGGAGCGCGCATGGCCGGCTCCAAAAGCATTACGACCCACGTCCCCCGGGGCGGCAGCATCGAAGATCCGGGCAAATTGCTGACGGCCGTGTTCGGCGAAGGCAGCGCGCCCGGCATGATCAACCGCGTCAAAACGACCGCGATCGTCATCGCCAGGCAAATCGAAAAGGCTTCCGGCCATCCGCACGGCGAAATGTCCATGGATCTGGGCGTTGACACCTCGGGCGGCATCTGGTTTTTCGAGGCCAACGCCAAACCGATGAAATTCGACGAGCCGCATATCCGCCAAAAATCGCTTGAGCGGATTTTCCAATACAGCCATTACCTTGCGAACGCCCAGAAGCCGTAACGTTAAAAGGAAGTGAGCAGATGCAAATTTCATCCCTCTCCCCGCAGGACGACTGGAACCGCCAGCACGCGCGCGTGCTGCGGTTTCTGTTCGACCACGGCGGGATCCGTTCGATGCGCGAAGATTATTTGCGGCTTGCCAGGGCTACCGAACATGAGCTGCAGGCTCCCGGCGCCTCCCTGCTGCTGGCTACGCTGCGGGGGGAAGCCGGACCCGTTCTGGCTGGAGCGAGCTTTGTGGCCGGCTACGGTAAAGACGCTTTTCTTATTGCGGTCCATCCGCTGTACCGCCGCAAAGGCGTCGGCTGCGCCCTCCTGAAAGCACAGCTTGACCGGCTCGGCAGATTGGAATGCCGCGCAGGGCTGAACCAGGTCCCCTTCCTGGGGCTTTGCTTTAAAGCCGGACTCACTGCCTCCTCCCTGGCCATGGCATCGACGGGCAGAACGCTCCTCCGTCTCGAAGGAAACGCGCCAAAAACAGACCGCCGCATAGCGGCCCCAACCAAAGAAGGTGAAAGATTGTGCCGGTTCCCGTCTTAGGCATTTTGACGCTATATCTGAACGACCATAAAGCTCTTGAGGAAAAACCCGTATACCAGAAAATGATCATCGAAGGCCGCAAAATCGGCCTGGACGTATTCGTATTTACGCCCATGGATGTCAGCGATTCGAAGCAAAAAATTCACGCCCTGGAATATGACGCAAAAAAAGGCGCATGGAGGCGCAGATGGCGTTCGTTCCCCGACATGATCTATGATCGCTGCCGAATCCAAAAAAGCTCCCGTTTCGAGCAGCTGCTTCAATTTCGCCGCCGATACGGGCATATGCAATTCCTGAACCGCCCGCTCCGCAATAAATGGACGATTTACGAGGTGCTTTCGCGGAGACCCGAATTCAAGAACTACCTCCCCGAAACCCATTTGTTCCATGGTTTTTCCGATGTGCACCATATGCTGAAAAAAACGCCGATCGTTTACCTGAAACCGATCAACGGCACCGGCGGACGCGGAATTTTGCGGGTCGAACGGATCAGAGGAACGCCATATTACTATATACAGGGCCGCAATCAACAGCGGAAAATCATCACGCCGCAGAAAATCCACGCTTCCCGCCTGGGGGCCGTCCTAAGCAGCTGGAGCATGAAAAACCGCTATTTGGTGCAGGAGGGAATCGCGGTCGATCTCCCCGACGGCAGGGTTCACGATTACCGGATGCTGGTGCAGAAAAACAGGGAAGGCGCCTGGGAGCTTACCGGCATCGCCGGAAGAGTCGGGGCGCGGCGCAGCGTCACGTCCAACCTCCATGGCGGCGGGCATGCCATCTCCTTCAACGAAATGATGGAACGATGGATCGACGATGAGGAGAAACGGCGCAAGGTGCAGCGGAGAGCCGAAAGGCTCGGCGTCGAGGTGGCTTCATTCCTGGAAAAGCAATACGGGGCTTTATGCGAGCTGGCGCTCGACCTGGCGATCAACAAAAAAGGGGAGATTTACCTGCTTGAAGTCAACCCCAAACCCGCCAGGGAGGTGTTCTCGCAAATCGGGGACGCCGAGCTGTACCGGAAGGCGATCGTGAAACCTTTGGAATACGCCGTGGGGTTATACGAAAAAATGCATGAGCCCTCGCACGAATAAAAACGGACGGACCGCGGATGACTCCGCGGCCCTGTCCGTTTTTTTTGCTGCAAGGTTATGCGTCCGGCTGCTCTGAATCCGCTTCCTCATAGAGCTTTAAAAGCTCGGCGAACGAAGAAATGAGCACGTCCGCTCCCTTGAGTTCTTCGTCGTTGCCGAAACCGGCATATGCACAGCCGACGGCGCACAACCCGTTTTTCTTGCCCGCTTCGACGTCGGAAGACCGGTCTCCGACCATCCATGCGGACTTTACGCCGTTTTCGTCCAGCAGCAGCTTCACCAAATCCACTTTGGAAAGCGTGCCGTGTTTGCCTGCGCTGTACAATCCGTCAAAAAGCGCGGCCAAGCCATGCGTCTCCACGATCCCGCTTATGTAATGCTCAAGCCCGTTGCTGGCGACAAACAGCTTTACGCCCCGCCGATGCAGCTCCTCGAGCGTTTCCTTTACTTCCGGGTACAGCAGCGTTTCCCCGCCTGCCAGCCCTTCCAGCTCCAGCTGCAGCAGCAGCTCGTTCGCGCGGGCGTGGGCCTGCGGGCTCCCGTCGGGCATAACCACTTTCCAAATATCTTCAAGCAGCATGCCCAGGCTTCCCAGCAGCCGCTCCTGCGGCGGCGTCGGAGACGTATAAAGCCCTTCGCTGCGAAGCGTGTCGAACAGCTTATGGTATGCCGGCAGAAGCACCGTTTCCGTTTGGAACAGCGTACCATCCATGTCGAAAATCATGGCCTCGGGACGGGTCCGTTTGCTTTGGTTCATTGGTTTTACCTCTTCCCTTCTGTCACTTCGATGTCTTTCGCTTGCTTATAGCTTATGATAAGGGAAGCCCTTCGGGATGTAAACCAAGGAGGACCGCTTTTGCTTGATCCCGCTCCTGCCATGAATTCTTGTTGAAAAAGGCCAGGAACGCATCATAGTCGATTTGTCCTGGCCCCGTTTCGCAAGCAATCCCTCTCAACGGAAAGGTTTACTTGCCGGTTTTTTTATCGGATTTTTTGCCGTTGCCCGCATTTTCGGCTTTTTGCGGTTGATCGTTGGCCGCAGGTTTCTCGCTTCCTTTGGAGGCCAGCAGTCTGGCGTCGACCACCTTTTGATCCAGAACGGTCAGAACCACCTTATCGTTAACGGCCAATTGATCTGCCTTGATCGCTTTGTTGTGATCGCCCACGAGCAATCCGCTTTCGATTTTGAAGGTGCCGATCTCCTGGTTTGCCGTTTCGACTTTGATCTCCCCGTAGGTATCCGCCGTTACCGACGCCGCGGGAAAGGAAATTTCCTTCACGGTTCCGTTCACTTTCACCGCACCGGCTTTTTCCATCAGGTCTTCGTTCGTTCTGTCGAGCAATGCCGCCATTTCGGCGCGGGTCACGCCCTTGTTCGGAAGGAACGTTCCGTTTGGATAACCGCTGATGAGCCCTTTCTCCATCGCGACTTTGACATAACCGACGGAAGCGGCGGGAATGGCGCTGGAATCTTTGAAGCTCAGCTTGGCTGCCGTTTGGGCCGACGCCTCTTTTTCGAAACCGAGAGATTTGACGAGCAGGCTGGATACCCAAACGCGGCTCGCCGGCTTTTCCGGCTGGATCTTTTCGTTCGCATCAAGCAATCCGTGGTCTAGAGCGGCAGCCACGTAACCTGCAGCCCAAGGATATTTCTTGCTCAAATGATCCGCATCCTGGAAAGGAAGGCTCGGGCTGGCAGATTTGGATTTCGCCTCCTCATCAAGCCCCATCAGGCGAACGGCCATGACGATCGCTTCAACGCGGGTCACAGGCTTGTTCGGACGGAACGTGCCGTCTTCAAATCCTTGGAAAACGTGTTTCGATTGCATTTTGAGAATGTTTCCTTCCGCCCAAGGCGCGTCATTGATATCCTTAAACTTCAGCGCGGCCTGAGCGCGAACCTCCGGCTTGGCGGAAGATGCGGCTTCGTTAGCCGATGCGGCTTGAACGGACAGGCTCAAGGCCAGCGATACGGCAAAGGTGGACAGCAGAATGTGTTTAACTTTTTTCATTTCTTCATCCCTCGCAAACGATAAAATTTAGGCTGCTTTTGTAGTAAGCACATATTTCATTACGCCGCGTCCCATCGTTTTGAGGGGGTCTTTCAAAAAAAATGAATCATTTATTTTTCGGACCGTTTTTCCCGCTGTGTTCTTCTGCCGCGTCCTCCGGAGCGTTCGCCGATTTGCCGCTGTCGGGCCGTACGCCGCGGTCGGCCGGCAGCTCCTCCTTGGGTTTGCCGTTTTTGGCTTGAGCGCCGCCTTTCGCCTGTTCGCCGCTTTTCCCTTGGACGTTTTTCTTGGCCGAATTGCCATCCGCTTTTTTCTCATCATGCCGCATCGTTTTGCTTTCGCCGGATTGCGGAGTTTCTTTAGGGTTCGAACCGCCGCTGCTTTTAACCGGATCCTCCGGCTTGCTTTTGGCAGAATGTCCCGTATCCGCCTTTCGAGCCGCGCCGTCTTTTTGCTCCGAGCTGTCGGCAGGATGCTCTTTGCTTTGCAGGGAATGCTTTTGGGTCTGCTGCGGCTGTTTGACTTCCTTTCCCTTTCCCGTCTCGGCTTGCGCCCCCTTGCTTCCCTCAGGCGCCGCTTTCGCGGGATCGGATGGCGGCACGGTTTCGGCATGGCTTCCCGCTCCGTCAAAAAAGCGCTGCGGGTCCACCCCTGCCCCGGCAAGGGCCGCGGCGACGGAACGGGAACGCAGGTCATCGATGTTCAGCCGGATGCCCTTTTCCCCCGCTTTTTCGTAAACGATATACTTATTGAGCGACAACTTCGCTTTTTGGGCTTTCTTCATCAGCTCCCGGTCCGCCTCGAACCATTCGAGGTCATATCCGTTTTCCGACGTCTCGACCTTTTGCTTGTCCGGCACAAACGGAGCGGAGCGGAGTTCCACCGTCGACAGCAGGATCCACTTTTTTCCCTCGCCGGCGTTCAAAAACCCCTGTTTCGCCGCCTCATCGACGATGGCATGAACCGCATCGTAAAAATTTTGCCCTTTGAGCTCACGTTCGGATAATAGCTTTTTGGCATCATCGTTCAGCGGCTTGACCCGGTCGATTCTTCCATCCTGCCGGACATACAATTCCATGCTCGGATTGATGTCGATCGCGACCATCATGGATGCGTTGCCCGTAGAGGGCTTCCATAAAAAAACGGCGCCGATCAACAGCACGATGGAAGCCGCGAGCCACCAGGCTTGCCTCAGCCAGCGGCCGGCATGACGCTTTCGTGCGGGTACGGATCTGGCCGCTTCCACCGGAATCCGATCCCCCAGCTGAGGCATATCGGGCAAATGCGGCAGGTTTCGGAAGGTTCCATCCTCGCAGAGAACGACGATACACTTCTCGGTTATTTTCATTACGACTCCATGCATCATCATCACTCCTCCATGTTTGCAAAAGAAACGGTGCTGCGTATCCGTTCGAATTCCGGACATGCGTAGATCAAAACAAGCGCTATGATATATTTACGATTCCGCTCCAGCGTTTTGTGACCCACTTTAAACATTTTCAGCATGTTTTTGATCGGCAGCCTTTTGGTTTGCTTCAGCACATCGAGCCATTCCGGCTGTTCGCTGAACCGCTTGGCGATTTGGATCATCTGCTTCCGCGTATCTCTATGCTTCGGGGAGCAATCCTCCAGCTCCTCCAGCGACACGCCGTATTCCTGCAGGGCCTCGTCGTATGCAAGCAGCTCCATCGCCAGCTCGCTGGCCGATTGCTCCCTGTCGTAACGTTCGAGAGAACTGGCGATTTCGCTCGGGGTCTGGTCGAACAGGTCCCCCGGCTCGTTCAGAATGACGCTTTCCGATTTTAAAATTCTCCCTTGTCTCCGGAACTCGTCCACAAGGCGGTTATGGATCATCATATAAGCAAAATTGTCGAAGGATTTTTTCATGCCGCTGTCGTATCGGTCGATGGCCTCGTTTAACGCGATCATCCCGATGCTTGCTTCGTCGCGCTCCCACCCGATCGGGCTTTTGCATACTTGGGAGACGGTCCGCAAAATGAAGGGACGATATTGTTCGATGATCCAATCGCGTTCCGACCGGTTTCCTTCTTGGGCGCTTTTGATCACAGATTCGATCGATCTGCCGTCCAGCACAAACCATCACTTCCTAAACGTAAGTCCCAGTCTAGCTGCTAGATTGAGTATATTGTATTTTAATAGGGTTGGTCTCATTTTGCACTCCTTCTCCTAAAAAAATTGCGATTGGGAATTGATGGATGGGCGATTATGGCAAAAAACAACGCATACGTGCGGCAAATTCAAACCCGGCCTCAAAACGATCCTTCTGTAGCAGACGGCAGCATTGAACCTCTCATCCGACAAGACAGTCCGGCCCGGTAAGAAAAATAAAAAATCGGCCCCGGTTCCGTATTCCATTGGACCAAGGCCGTGTATCCCCCTATTTTATTGTGCATGGCATCGTGTCGTTTTTTTCCCTACCGATGTTGATTTTCTATGGCCCGGACGATTTTTTCCGTCCGCTGATCCGCTTTGTATGCGTTCACCACCAAAATGGCATGAATGACGCCCGGGACATATCCGATGCAGGTGAGTATGATGCTCAGAATAAATTGTCCGAGCTTACCGCAGCTTAGAACTGCCAGCGGCGGGAGAAAACATAATAAATATCGCATGGCGTGACCTCGTTTCGTTGAAAGTACTTATAATACGATCCCCCCATCGCGATGGTTCCATCTCTTCGTTATATAGGCGCTGCCGGCCCCCCTTATGTATCGATCACGCAAAAAAACGAATGCCCCATAGGAGGACGCTGCTGCAGGCATCCTTCTTACGGGGCAACATTCGGAAATTAAAAGTATTTCTTTTTGCCGCGGTCGTCCTTAATGATCTCCACCGCCTCGCGGAAGCGCAGCGAATGCACGATTTCCCGTTCGCGCAAAAACTTCAGGCTGTCCTGCAAATCGACGTCATCGGTCATGTCGATCAGCCACTGGTATGTAGCCCGGGCCTTTTCCTCGGCCGCGATGTCCTCGTACAGGTCCGCAATCGGATCGCCCTTGGCCTGAATATAGGTCGCCGTCCACGGCACCCCTGCCGCGTTTTGGTAGAACAGGGCCTTATCGTGATTGGCATAGTGGTCGCCCAGGCCGGCTGCTTTCAGCTGTTCGACGGTAGCATCCTTCGTCAGTTTGTATACCATGGTGGCAATCATTTCCAGATGTGCGAATTCTTCCGTGCCGATATCGTTCAACAAGCCGATGACCTTATCGGGAATCGTATACCGCTGATTCAAATAACGCAGGGCGGCCGCCAATTCGCCGTCCGCGCCTCCGTACTGCTCCAGCAGGAATTTGGCCATCATCGGATCGCATTTGCTCACCCGAACCGGATACTGCAGCTTCTTCTCGTATACCCACATGGGTGTGGATCGCCTCCTTTACATCTTCCGCAGATTTCTGGCTTTTTCTCCGGTGTTTTTTCAGGTTGCCAAAGCTTAAGTCCTCCCTTTACACCTGCCAAGGCCACGGCGCTTCCGGCCATTCGAAAGGGAATCTGGAATAGGCGTGGCCGAAATGCATCAGCGGGCCGTACAGCTCCTGAAACTTTCTCACCAGCGGGATGCGTTCCTGCGCCAGCCGGTTGTACTGCTCGATGCGTTTCAAATCGTCCGGATGGGTATCCAGATACAGATTCAGCTCGACCAGGGCGAAATCGATCACCTGAAGCTGTTCCAAAAGCTCGTAATACTGGCGATCCACCGTCCCTTTGGTTTCCGGCTTCATCCCGGCCGGACCGACGTTTTCATGCATGTGATGAGGGGCGGGACCGGCATTTTCATGCACGTGGTGGGCGGGACCGACGTTTTCATGGGCGTGATGGGCGGGACCGGCGTTTTCGTGGTGCGCATGAGCCGAGCCGACATGGCCGGGCCCGTTCGCCGGACCCGAATTCCGCGGGATTCCTTGTTCAGACATCAAGCTCCTCCTTCCTGCGAATTCCGCTTGGGATTGTACGGACTGAACAGATTGGGCCAAAGCGTTCCCCGCGTCAGGGCTTCCTCCAGACTGTATTGCGGCCAGTCCCTCGGTTGAAAGACGATATATTGGTTCGGCGGTACGACGTATGTCCTGTAGGGCAAAGGCGGGCAAGGATCAAACGGTCCGATAAAGGGCTTGTAGACTCGGATCTGGTTGTTCATTGGATCGTTCACGAACGGAGCCTCCTTCTGGTTCGTATTTAAGCCGGACGAGTCTAGGACTCCTCGTTGGGCTCTTCGTAACATACATATGAGGGTTTCGCGAAAACTGAACAAAATTTATCGAAAACAACCAAAAAACTCCCTCGAAACAAGCCGAAACTTGTCCGGGGAGTCCTTGGAAGGCCCGCTTTAAAATTTGATTTTGATCTGAAACAAACCCGCTTTGCGCACGGCCGAATAGATGATGACCACCAGCGGTCCGATAAACACGCCGATGACGCCGACCAGTTTAAAGCCGACGTACATGCTGACCAGCGCCGATAAAGCGCCGATGCCGACGGAGTCGCCGATGATCTTCGGCTCGATGACCCGCCTGGCCACCGTAATGACGATAAACAGCAGCAACAGCCCGAAGCCCGTATAGTTATCGCCGACGATAAACAAATAGGCGGCCCACGGAATCAACACGGAACCAACGCCGAGAATCGGCAAAATGTCGACCAGCATGACAAGCAGCGCAATCGCAAGCGGATAACGGATGTCGAGGATAAGCAGTCCCGTCAACGTCACCACGTACGTAAAAGCGCTCAGAATCATCTGAGCCTGCAAAAAACCGAAAATCGACTTTTTCAGGCTGTGAAGCACCTGCTGAATCTGCCCCTGCATCTCATCCTCAAACAAGGAAAGAATGCCGGAGCGGATCGCCGGCAGACCAAAGCTGAATAAATACACCGCGACAAAAAAGACGACAAAAAACACGAACGTGCCGGGAATCCCCCTGGCGAAATTGAGAAAGGCAGACGACAGCGTATTCGCAAAGGATTCCGCATACTGCGTGAGATTGGAAAGCAGCGCCCTCAAGCTCTCGGCCAAGTCGGGCCGGATATTGTCGAGCCACCCCCGGGCCTGGATCATCGTATGCTGCGCAAAGTCGTTCGCTGCCGCAAAATACGATGGCGCATTTTCCCAATACTCTACCAGTTGACCCAATACCTGCAGCCCCAGCATGTACACCAGGAGCAGAACTAGAAGCAAAAACAGAGTACATGTGAGGGAAGCGGCCGCCACCCGGTTCCATTTCAGTTTGCCCATCATCATGACGTGAACAGGCTCAAGCGAAATGGCGACCAGTGCAGCCAGCAGAAACGGGGCCCCTGCCGTAAACATGACGTACAGCAGGGCCAGTCCGATTCCGATGAGAAGCAGCTGTTTCCCTGACACAAGCTCCCCCCTTAATCCCCGTTTTCCGCCTCCGTTTCTTCTTTGTTTGGTTCGGCGGCGGCAACGCGGTGGATGTTGACCCTTGTGATCCGGAGCCTCGTCGATTCTTCGACTTCGAAAACGTAGTTGGCCAGCTGAACCTTTCTGCCTTTCACCGGATTTCCTTCCAGCTCCTTGAACAGCCAGCCGCCGATGGAATCGACTTCGTCATCTTCGATAATGACGCCCGTCAGATCATTCACGTCTTCGATCAGCATACGCCCGTCCACCGAAATGAAATCCTCCTGAATTTCCACGTCTGGACGCTCGTCCTCGAACTCGTCGTAAAGTTCGCCCACGATTTCTTCCAAAATCTCTTCCGCCGTAAGCATGCCCGCCGTGCCGCCATACTCGTCCACGACCAGCGTCAGCTGAGCGTGTTTTTTCTGCATCAACCGGAGGACATGGCTGATTTCCATCGATTCCGGCACGTTCAGAATCGGCCGCACCAGCTTCGCCAGCTCCTTCTGGTGCTCTTCATCCGCCAGCAGGAAATCGGTGATATGGACAAAGCCGATGATCTGGTCCTTGTCCTCCACGGCAACGGGATAACGCGAATGTTTGGTTTCGCTGATGATTCGCAGGTTTTCTTCCAGCGTATTGTTCGTGTACAGGCAGTCCATGTCCGTACGGGGCAGCATGATCTCGCGCGCCAGCAGATCGGAAAATTCAAAGATGTTGTCCATCAGCTTCATCTCGTCTTTGTCGATCACACCGCTTTTGGCGCTCTGATTCATTAATATGCGGATTTCCTCTTCGGAATGCGCAGCTTCCGATTCCGTCGCCGGCTGTACCCCGAACATACGCAAAATGATGTTTGCCGAAGCGTTCAGCAGCCAGATAAACGGAAAAAAGATTTTATAAAACAACATCAGCGGACCGGACAGCAGCAGCGCCGCCCCTTCCGTTTTTTGAATCGCCAGGGACTTTGGAGCAAGCTCCCCTAGTACGATATGTAAAAAGGTTATGACGCAGAATCCTAGGATCACCGACACGGAAGAAATGACCGTTTTGTCCGTGATTCCGATCTTGTACATGAGCGGCTGCACCAAGAGATGCGAGACGGCGGGTTCGCCGATCCAGCCGAGTCCCAGCGATGCCAGCGTAATGCCGAACTGCGTAGCCGACAAATAGGCATCCAGCTTATTGTTTACTTTCAAAGCATAATTCGCCATGCGGTTGCCTTCGCTCACCAGCTGCGTAAGCCGGGACTGGCGCATTTTGACCAGCGAAAACTCCGCGGCGACGAACACCCCGTTAAAGAATACAAGCAGCAAAACCAGGAAAAGGTTGAATAATAGCTTGCCTATTTCAAACTCCCCGTCCAAATCCAACGCCTCATTTCTTAGATGATGTTAGCTTGCCTTATGCTAAAATCGGTTTCCTTGTAATACATATCCTTCACCAGCAGATTCGGTCCGCAGCAGCCTGCCGCGTCGCAGTGGCAGTTTACGGTTTTGTTCAGCGGGTGATCGTTTTGCCATTTGGCAAAAACATCGTCGAGCCGGCTGTCCATGATGTTGCCGAAAGGCGGGACGTCCGAAAAGTCGGTGACATAGACGTCGCCCGAAAACAGGTTGACGTTGACGCGGTTGCGTCCGTCCGGGTCGTTGCGGACCGTCACGTTCGGTTCGGATGCCAAGCGGCGGATCAACGCAAGCTCCTCGGGATCGTCGCTGCAAGCAAAAAACGGAAGCGTCCCGAACAGCATCCAGATGTCCGGATTGCGGGCATCAAGCAAGGAATGGATGGCCTTCCGCGTTTCCTCGAGCGATAACACCGGCAGCGAGCTCGCGAAGTTGGACGCATACATCGGATGGACCTCATGGCGTTTGCAGCCCATTTCCTCGATTAGTTTGTGAATTCCAGCCAGTTTTGTATGCGTGCGATAATTAATCATCGATTCGGCCGAGATAAACATCCCCGCTTCGCTTAATTTGACGGCGTTTTCGATCATTTTGTCGTACATGCGGTAGGCCGTTTCCTTCGGAACGGGATGGCTGCTGTTCGCGAAGCCGACCTCGTGAAAATCGTCGCCGTTCAAATAGTTGAACGAAATATGCATGACATCCAAGTACGGAAGCATTTTTTCGTACCGGCTGATATCGAGCGTCAAATTCGAGTTGATCTGCGTCCGGATGCCGCGTTCTTTGGCGTAGCGGAGCAGGGGAACGATCACTTCGTTCACCGTTTTTTCGCGGAAGGACGGCTCGCCGCCGGTCAAGCTGATCGTTTGCAGATGCTCGACTTCATCGAGCCTTTTCAGCATCAGATCAAGCGGCAGAAATTCGGCCTCCTTCATGACGAGCATATCCCCTACGGCGCAATGCTCGCAGCGCATGTTGCACAAATGCGTGACTGTCATTTCCACGCTCGTCAGCACGTGACGTCCGTATGCCCGCAGGGAGCCGATCGGATCCCACGGATCATAGCTTGGCGACAGTTGTATCGTATTCATTTTTTCCTCACCTTATTTCTTTATTTAACCGAGGATTTTGCAAATCCTAAAGCCTAGTCCCTTATATCATACCATGAAGCGACAAAAAACTCTCCCGCCTCGCCCCGCGTTACGGCCGCGCATTTTCGCCGGGCGCTTCCCCCTCGCCCTTTTTGGCCAGAAACGATAGCCACCCCGGAAGCCACCAGTTGGCTTTGCCGAGAAGCTTCATCAAAGACGGCACGAGCAGGATGCGCACGACCGTGACGTCGATCAGCACGGAAGCCGTCAGGCCAAGCCCGAGCGCTTTCATCAGCTCGTTATCGGTAAACATGAACGCGCCGGCCACGACGGCCAGAATGAGCGCCGCTCCGGTGATCATCCCCCCGGTTCTTTGCAATCCTATGGCGGTGCTGCGCTCGTTATTCCGCTCCATTTTGTAGGCTTCGACGATCCGTGACAGCATCATGACCTCGTAATCCATGGAAATGCCGAAAACCACGCAAAAAATAAGAATCGGCAAAACGGCGAACACGCTTCCCGTATACGTGACGTTCAGCCATTCTGCGCCGTACCCGAGCTGGAACACGAGGGTGACCAGGCCGAAGCTGGCGCCGAGGCTGAGCAAATTCATCGCCACCGCCTTAAGCGGGAGCAGGACCGAGCGGAAGGCCGCAAACAAAATGATATAAGTGAGCAGCAGGACGACGGCAAGCACGTAAGGTATCCCGCTTTGGATCCGATCCATGATATCAAGCTTGTAGGCCGGGGAACCCGTCACGTAAATATGCATGCCTTCCGGCGGATGCTGCCGGATTTCCCGCACCAGCCTGACGGTATTCGGGGAGCTTTCCCCCTCCTCCGGCACGACGACGATGACGGCCGCACGTCCTTTGGCGGCATGGCGTTTTTCGATCTCGGATTTCAGTTCCGGGCTGACGCCGCTTGCCTCCCCCTTGATATAACCCGCGTAGCTTTCGACGCGGTGAACGCCCGGAAGTTCTTCAAGCATGGTCATATATGATTTCACCAGACGGACGGATCGTGAATCTTCGTAATGCCGGTCCAGCTCCGCTGCAATCATGATGCTGTTGGCTTCTTTCATGTCGTAAGCCTTTTTCATCAGTTCGGCTCCATATCTGGATTCATAGGACGGCGGCAGCACCTCGGCCGACGGGATGCCCAGCTTCATTTGCAAGGAAGGCAGCATGGCGATGAGCAGCGCTGCGGTAACGACGGCCGCGATGACGCCCGGGCGCGACATGATCCATTCCGAAAGCCGCACCCACGCCTTGCTGCCGTAACCGGCACCATCGGCATGCCCTCGGCCAAGCTTGATCGGCAGCGAAAAAATCCGCCGTCCCAATATGCCGAGCAGCGCAGGCAGCAAGGTGCTTGCGGCAAGCACCGACACCAGCACGACCAGCATCCCGCCGAGCGCCAGCGAACGGAAAATGGGGAGATCGACCAGACACAGCGCAAGGAGCCCGGCCATGACGGCCGCACCCGAATAAAGCACCGATCTTCCTGACGTGCGGCATGCAGCCGCAAGCGCGTTGGGGACGTCCTTTTCCGCAAGCTCCTCGCGAAAGCGGCTCACCATGAACAAAGCGTAGTCGATCCCCACAGCAAGGCCCAGCATCGTCACCATATTCGGCAGAAAATTGCTCAACGCGGCGCCGTTTGCCGCCACGAAATACAAGCCGCCCATCGTCGCCGCAACGCTCCCGACGCCGATCACGACCGGCAGCAGCGCGGCGGGAAGGGTCCGGAACAGGAGCAGCAAAATAACAAGCGCCGCCGGAATCCCGAACGACTCCGCCCGGACGATATCGTGCCTTACGGCCGCGCTCATATCGTGATAAACCGCCAGATTGCCGGTGATATACGTTTCGGTTCCGGCGATCTCCGGCACCGCCGCTTTGATCTCGTCAAAATGCTTGAGCGCTTCGCTTGCCGTTTCGTTCAGCAATACCGTGTAAGAGATGATGCCGTCTTCCCCGGCTTTCCGCGTCACCATGCTGGCGTACATATCCTGGACGAACGGTTTGTCCCTAAGCGGAGCGAGTTCCTCCCAAATTCGGTCCTGCGCCTCCGAGGCGGTCAAATTTTTGCCCTCCGTGCTTTGCAGCACGATGTCGAGCGAAGCGGCGGACATATCCAGGTTCTCTTCAAGAAAAGCGATTCCGCGTTCGGATTGGCTGCCCGTCGGCGTAAATCCGCTGTCCTGCAGCAGCGACGGGGTCCTGACGGCGAATGCGCCGAGAACAACGATAAAAAAGACCCACGCGATCGCGACCGCCCAACGGCAGCGGTAGATGATGCTCCCCCACTGCCGTTTTGGCGTTTTATACTGTCGCTCCTTCATGGATCTTCCTCCTTAATGCTGAAAAGAAATCGGCTGTACGTCGGCGTCGTCCACCTCCGTGATGATGACGGAAAGCTTTCGCGCAAGGTCTATTTCATAAGGCGCCTTCAGGTTATGCCCCTCCGCATCCGAGAGTATGCGGATCACCGGGCGATGCGGGGTGCTTGAATGGATGCGGGAGACGACGCCTGTTTCGCCCGTGTTTAATTTGACCGTTAGTCCCGGCGGGTAAATCGCCACCTTGTCCCGGAACAGCTCCAGCTTTTTTTGATCGTATAACGTCCCCGATCCTGCGTACAGAACCTCTACGGCCTGATGAGGCAGCATAGCGGGTCTGTACACACGATGCGAAGTCATGGCGTCGTAGGAATCGGCAAGCGCCACCCACTGGGCGTACTCATGGATTTCTTTCCCCTGGACTCCGCGCGGGTAGCCGCTTCCGTTCAGCCGTTCATGATGCTGAAAGGCGCAATGGGCCGCCAAAAGCGGGATGTTAGGCTCGTCTTTTAAAATTTTGTATCCGATCTCGGCATGGGCCTTCATCACCCGGAATTCGTCATCCGTCAACTTTTGGGGCTTGGACAGCACCCGCTGCGGAATTTGCGTTTTGCCGATGTCGTGGAGCAGCGCCCCGAGGCCGAGCTGCATCAGCCGGTCCTCCGGATAGCCGCTTGCGATCCCCAGCACGAGCGAATAGACGCAGACGTTTAATGAATGCTTATACAAATAATGGTCCGCGGTATTCATGTCCATGAGCAAAATCATGGAATCCTCCTGCCGGCTGACATCCTTCAAAATCGCTTCCATCACCCTGGTGAAATCTTTGCCGAGATGAAAATAACCTTTGGCGATTTTCGAAGTTCCGGACAAACGTTGAAAGTTTTTCCGGATATTTTGCAGCGCCTCGCGGCGCGTATCCTCATGAAGCAATTCCGGTATTACGATTCCCTCTGTCTGTTCGTCTTCTATGTAAACATAACCGATATCCAATTCCACGAGCCGGCGGATCAGCGGAACCGTCAGTTCCACGCCGTCCGCCAAAAGGACGACGCCTTCGTCGTTATATATCTTTTTGCCGATCCTCATACCTTCCTGAAGCTTACGAACGGGTACCAAACGCAAAGCATATCCTCTCCTGCCCTAAATCACGGATTCCGCGGTTCCGTCATGCCGTTATCCGTAAAAAGTCTCAAACCATGAACACTGATCCCGTTTTTCAGGAAAGCCCATCTTTTGGCCGGGGCAAACTTACGAATCAGCGCATAATGAATAGCCAAAAAACAACCGCCAAAACAAACCGGTACACCGCAAAATGGGTCAGCCGGATTTTCTGGATCAATTTCATGAATGCAAGCACCACGACATAGGCAACGACAAAAGCAAGAATGAAGCCGATCGCAAACAAGCCAAGCGTATCTTTGGTCAAATTTTGATAGGAGTCCAGCATTTCGTACCCCGACGCCGCAACCATGATTGGGATCGCGATCAGAAACGAAAAATCGGCGGACGCTTTATAACTGGCACCGGACAGCATGCCGCCGGCGATCGTCGAACCCGAACGCGAAAAGCCCGGCCAAAGCACGGATAAAATTTGATAAATGCCGATCAAAAACACCTGCTTGTAACTGAGATCATCGATCGTTTCCGCCGTGATTTTCGCCTTGGACTTATTGAACCATTCCGCAAAAATCATGAACACGCCGCCCGCCACGAGCGCCCAAATGACCGTGCTTGCGCTGAAGAGGCTTTTGATGAAATCCCTCGCAAAAAACGCGACGATCAGCGCGGGAGCGATGCCGATGATGACATGCAGCAGGTTCAGCTTTTTCCCTGGAGCCATGCGATGTCCGCCGGAATCGATTTTCTTAATCCCCAGCAGGTCGAGGATCCGGCGCCAGTATACGAGCGCGATGGCCAGAATCGCCCCCAGCTGGATCACGACCTCGAACGTTTTCATCGTAGGATCCTGATCGTTGTAGCCGAGCAGCTTCGAAGCGAGAATCATATGACCGGTCGAAGAAACGGGAATGAATTCCGTAATGCCCTCCACAATTCCCAATACGATTGCTGTTATTGTATCCATGGTTTCCTCCCCAAGGAAATTTTAATGGCTCTGTGCCCATCTGCGTCTTTCGCTTTCCGCAAGGCTTCCCGGACGGACCAGCTCGAAGCGCAGCAGATCCCGAAGAAATTCGGGCAGCAAAAATTGCGGGTCGCGCCCTAACGCAAGCGATTCGTAGCCGATGCCGAACGTGAACATGTCAAGCGTTCCGACCTCGTATTCCTGCTCGTCCAGCAGTTTCTCCCCCATATGCGTAATTTCGACAATCCTATCATAAGGGATTCGGACCGGATCATACAAGACTTCCAGACCATCTACCGCCACATTTCCCAAAATCTCCCCCCGGAAGCCGAAGCCCTTGATCTCCCTGCCCCAAAAATCGGGCAGCAGGCTTTCTTCCAGCGCGTTCCGAATGTCCTTCCCTTTCAGCTTGACGATGCACGCATTGACCGGGGACGGACACAGCGTATGAAGCATTCCGGCGGATATTTCTCCCTCCGGCAGCGGACCGAGCAGCTGGCCCGTGTTGACAATGGAAATGCCGGTACCGGCAAATCTGCGCACGGCCTGCGCCAGCAAATTCCCGAACGGGGACTCCGACGTATAGTCAAGCGGCAGCTCCCGATCGGTAACGGCGACGGTTTCCTGCAGGTATTCCTCGGCCCGCAGCCGATGCCGGTTCAGCGCGCTGCTGACGGTTTCGTCTAATTTATCGGTATCGACGGGAATGACGCATCCTTCCGCCATTCGGAAAGCACCGTCAGGCTGCTGCTCCAAGCGGATTTTGCCGATATAGTCCCCGAACTTCCCTGCCGCGCATATGGCGGTGTTGCCAATCACCAGCGGTTTCTCCAGCAGATGGTGCGTGTGCCCGCCAAGGATCGCGTCGATCCCTTGAATCCGCTCCGCCAGCCGCTGATCCGTTGCCAGCCCAAGATGGGACAACACAACGACGATGTCCGATTGGGGCCGGAGCAGCTCGACTTCCCGCCTGATCGCCGCTTCCGGCTCAAGCGCTTTGAAGCCAAGCAGTTCGTAAAAGGCCGAAAACGGCGCCGTCGCTCCCGTAAGGCCGATTTTAACGCCCCCTTTTTCGAGGACGACGTGCTTTTTCATCCATGACGGCGGCTCGCCTGTCGTTTCTTCCAGCAAATTGCAGCAGACCACTTCGGCCTGCAGTCCCGAATATACCCGTGCCAAGTCTTCCGGCGTCAGCGTCAAACCTTCGTTGTTTCCGATCGTAATGGCGTCGTACCCGGTCAAATTGAGCAAATCGACGTTCACCCCGCCCATCGTTCCTTCGGTTTCCATCGCCGAGCGGTCCATATGGTCCCCGATGTCCACCAGCAGCAAAGGGCTTCCTTGGGCCTCTTCGCGCTCCCGGGCAATATGGGCCGCGATGGAGCTGACCTTCTCGAAATGACTGTGGATATCGTTCGTGTGCAGAATCGTTATCGTTTTAGGTTCGTTGCGCTTCATAAGCTAAAGTCCTTCCTTTCTCGCGCAGGTGCAAAAGTCGCCGACATCAGCGGGTCTCTAATGGATAAGCATAACATTTTCAATATGGATATGGTATATTGGATAGACATGAACATCAATGGTTGAGGTGAAAATCATGCAACTTCGCATTCAATTATTCGCAGGCCTGGCGGAACGATTGCAGACCCGGGTGCTGGATTACGCCGTCGAACAGCCGGAAATTACCGCGGATCAGCTGAAAATAGAGTTGTCCAAGTCCTTTCCGGAGGCTGCCTCGCAGATCTCCGTTTCTTTTGTGGCCGTAAATCAGGAATATGCTCCAGGGGACTTCCTTATTACGGAAGGTTCCGAAATTGCCCTCATTCCGCCGGTATCCGGAGGCGACGGCCAATCTCCCGTTCGCGCCGCATCCAAGGATGGGCGCTTTTGCATCACGGACCAGCCGCTGTCGGTCGAGGAAGTGACGACCAAAGTGCTTCATCCGAACCATGGCGCCACCCTCTCTTTCGTCGGAACGACGCGCGAAATGACGGGAGAGCAGCGGACGGTTCATCTGGAATACGAAGCTTACGTCCCCATGGCGCTGGCCCAGCTCGAAGCCATCGGCAAAGATATTGATACCCGGTGGCCCGGAACCTTATGCGCCATTTCCCACCGGATCGGCAAAGTCGACATTAAAGAAACGAGCGTAATCATCGCGATTTCGACAAGCCACCGGGAGGATTGCTACGAAGCGAGCCGGTATGCCATCGAAAAGTTGAAGCAATCGGTCCCGATCTGGAAAAAGGAAATCTGGGACGATGGTTCGGAATGGAAGGGACATCAGAAGGGTCCGTGGGACCCGACAGCAAGGCTTTAGATCTAGTATATTGGCATTGTCAATCCATTTTTTTCTTGATATGATAGCAGGTAACAGATGTCGAATTTTGAAGAAATGGAGTGACGTATTGCTTGAAAGTGCATGTCACAGACTTAAAACCGGGCGACCGCCTGGCAGCGGATGCGTTTAGCGCATCGGGACTTCACGTAATGCAAAAAGGAACGCTGTTGACGGACGAAGACATCCGCAAGCTGATGAAGCATGCCGTGGACTACGTCGATATCGAGCCCGCAGCGCATCAGCCCGCGGTCACCCTGATTCACTCCCAACAGATGGAGCTCTTGCAAAAGACAAAGCCCTTCATCGAGCAAGCCGTGGACGGATTCGAGTCGATGTATTTGGAAGCGTTAACTACCGGAAGATTCAACGAAACGATGGTAGACGATATCATGGAGCCCCTCGTCGATCAATTGAAGGAACATACGGACATCGTCTCCCTTATGCTGTGCATTGATCAAAACGACGATTATACATATCACCATTCGATGCAGGTCGGCATTTTATCTTATTATATTGCATCCTGGCTCGGATTTTCCAAAGAAGAGGCCTATGAAGCGGGACGTGCGGGTTATCTTCACGACATCGGCAAATGCCAAATTCCCGGAAGCCTGCTGAACAAGCCGGGCAAACTGACGCCGGAAGAATTCGAGATCATGAAAAAACATACGGTTTACGGGCATGACATCATCCGTAATTCTTCTCCGGACTCCATTCCGGCGCTTGTTGCCCTTCAGCATCACGAACGGGACGATGGCAGCGGTTACCCCCACGCCATCGAAAAAAACGAAATCCATCCGTTTTCGCGAATTACGGCGGTGGCGGACGTATTCAGCGCGATGAGCATGAACCGCGTGTACCAGTCCAAGCAGGAGCTGCTTACCGTCATGCGCGAGCTGCACACCATGAGCTTCGGCAAATTGAGCGCCAACGCCACTCAAGTCTTTATTCGTCATATGCTTCCCAACTTCATCGGCAAAAACGTCCTGCTCTCAACCGGAGAACAAGGCACGATCGTGATGACCAATCCTGCCGATTTTTTCCGGCCGCTGGTGAAAACCGATAACCGCTTCGTGGATTTGTCCCTGCAGCGGGAAATCGGCATCGTTAAGATCTTTCTATAATCATGGCTTAGTCCAAACAAACGCCCGCCCCGGCAGACTTCCGGGACGGGCGTTTTATATTGGCCGGCGCCACGTGGACGCTTATGGACATGAGGCTATTCGCTTGCAAAAAAATACGTATCTGCTTTCGCCAAACCAAGCTTGGCGAAGCAGATACGTATTGGCCGACCGGTTCATGAATTAGCCGATCGAACCTTCCATCTCGAATTTGATCAAACGGTTCATTTCGACCGCATATTCCATCGGCAGTTCTTTCGTAAACGGTTCGATGAAGCCCATGACGATCATTTGCGTCGCTTCGGCTTCGGTCAAACCGCGGCTCATCAGGTAGAAGAGCTGATCTTCGGATACCTTCGAAACCGTCGCTTCGTGTTCAAGCACGATGTTGTCGTTTTTGATTTCGTTGTACGGAATCGTATCCGACGTGGATTCGTTGTCCAGAATCAGCGTGTCGCATTTGATGTTGGCTTTGGCGCCGTCCGCGTTGCGTCCGAAGGAAGCCAAGCCGCGGTAAGTGACCTTGCCGCCGTGTTTGCTGATCGATTTCGATACGATCGTCGAAGTCGTGTCCGGAGCCAGGTGAATCATTTTAGCGCCGGCGTCCTGGTGTTGACCTTTGCCTGCCACCGCGATCGACAATACCATGCCTTTCGCGCCGCGTCCTTTCAGGAGAACCGCAGGGTATTTCATCGTCAGCTTGGAGCCGATGTTGCCGTCAACCCATTCCATCGTTGCGTTTTCTTCGGCAACGGCACGCTTCGTAACGAGGTTGTAGATGTTTGGCGCCCAGTTTTGGATCGTGGTGTAGCGAACGCGCGCATCTTTTTTACAGATGATTTCCACGACCGCGCTGTGCAGCGAGTTGGTGCTGTAGATCGGAGCGGTACAGCCTTCGACGTAGTGCACGAAGCTGCCTTCGTCCGCGATGATCAGCGTCCGTTCGAATTGTCCCATGTTTTCGGAGTTGATCCGGAAGTAGGCCTGCAGCGGAATTTCGCATTTGACGCCTTTTGGAACGTAGATGAAGCTGCCGCCGGACCATACCGCGCTGTTCAAAGCCGCAAATTTGTTGTCGGATGGAGGAACGACGGTGGCAAAATGCTCTCTGAAAATTTCAGGATGCTCTTTCAGCGCCGTATCGGTGTCCATGAAGATGACGCCCTGATCTTCCAGATCCTTTTGCATGTTATGGTATACGACCTCGGACTCGTATTGAGCGGATACGCCGGCGAGGAATTTTTGCTCCGCTTCCGGAATGCCCAGCTTGTCGAACGTTTCTTTGATTTCCGCGGGAACCTCTTCCCACGTTTTTCCTTGTTTCTCGGAAGGTCTCACATAATACTGGATATCATTGAAGTCCAGCTCGTCAAGGTTGCCGCCCCATTTCGGCATCGGCATTTTTTCGAACTGTTCAAGCGACTTCAGACGGAACTCAAGCATCCATTCCGGTTCGTTTTTAATTTTGGAGATCTCGGTGACGATTTCGCGGGTCAACCCTTTACCGGTTTGGAAAACCGCTTTGTGCTCGTCGCGGAACCCGTATTTGTATTCTTCTATTTCAGGGGCCTTTTTAGCCATGGGTATGAACCTCCCTATCAATTAATGGTCGTGCTGCTTCTCGTCGATCCCTTTGCGCAACGCATTCCACGCGAGCGTGGCGCATTTGATGCGGGCCGGGAACTTGTTTACACCGGACAGGGCTTCAATATCCTCGTAGTCGTCGAAATGGACGTCTTCCCCTTGCATCAGCGCGGAGAACCGGGATGCCAGCTCCCTTGCTTCCTCGACCGTTTTGCCTTTGACGGCTTCGGTCATCATGGAAGCGGAAGACATGCTGATCGAGCAGCCTTCCCCCGTATATCTCGCATCCTGTACGATTCCATCATCCACCTTGAGCTGCAGCGAAATTTTGTCGCCGCAAGTCGGGTTATTCAAATCGACTGTAACGGTTCCGTCTTCGAATTTTCCCCGGTTCCGCGGATTTTTATAGTGGTCCATAATCACGCGCCGGTACAAGTCATCAAGTTGCATTAGCCAAAATACTCCTTTGTCTGGATTAATGCGCTGATCAGACGGTCCACATCTTCCTTCGTATTATACAGATAAAAGCTTGCGCGTGCAGTTGAACTTGCTTCCAGCCAGCGCATCAGCGGCTGGCAGCAGTGATGGCCGGCCCTGATGGCGATGCCGCTGGCATCCAGAACCGTCGCCACGTCATGCGGGTGAACATCGCCCAGGTTAAACGTGACCAGCCCGACTTTCCGCGCGCGGGGACCGTAAAGCTTCAGTCCTTCAATCTCGGACAGACGGCCCACCGCGTATTCGGCCAGTTCATGTTCATGGGCCGCAATGGCGTCAAGCCCGATGCTTTCGAGAAAATCGATGGCTGCTCCAAGCCCGACGGCTCCGGCAATGATCGGCGTGCCCCCTTCAAACTTCCAGGGGAGCTCCTTCCACGACGAGTCGTAAAGCCCGACATCGTCGATCATCTCGCCGCCGAATTCGACCGGTTCCATCTTCTCGAGCAGCGCCTGCTTCCCGTACAAAACGCCGATCCCTGTCGGACCGCACATTTTATGGCCGGAAAAAGCATAAAAATCGCAATCCAGGTCCTGCACGTCTACCTTCATATGCGGCGTGCTTTGGGCGCCGTCAACGACCATGACGGCTCCGTGGCGGTGCGCCAGAGCGGCGATTTCCTTGACCGGATTAATGACGCCCATGACGTTGGAGACGTAAGCCATCGTTACGATTTTCGTTTTGTCCGAAACCACCTTCTCGACTTCGGACAAGGTCACTGTACCGTCTTCTTGCAGTTTAACATATTTGAGCACGGCGCCGGTGGCTTTCGCCACCTGCTGCCATGGAATCAGATTGCTGTGATGCTCCATCGGGGTCAGGACGATTTCGTCGCCCTCGGACAAAATGGAGCGTGCGTAAGACGAAGCCACCATGTTCAGGGCTGTCGTCGTCCCGCGCGTAAACACGATTTCCTTCGTGCTCTTGGCATGAATGAATTTAGCCACTTTCTCGCGTGCGCCTTCATAAGCATCGGTAGCACGGCTTCCGAGCGTATGCACGCCCCGGTGAACGTTCGCATTATCGTATTCGTAATAATGCCGCAGCGCTTCGATGACGGCCAGCGGCTTCTGGGAAGTCGCCGCGCTGTCCAGGTAAACCAATGGATGGCCGTTGATCTCCTGCTTCAGAATCGGGAACTGCTCGCGAATGGCGTTATTCATTGTCCCAACTTCCTTTCGATGACCGTTTGCAGCTGTTTCTGCAAGCTTTCCATCGGAATTTGGGATACGACAGGCGCCAGGAATCCGTAGATAATCAGGGATTCGGCAACCTCGCGGGAAATGCCGCGGGACATCAGGTAATAAATTTGCTCCTGGTTGACTTGGCCAACCGAAGCCGCGTGGCCTGCTTTAACGTCATCTTCGTCGATCAGCAGGATCGGGTTCGCGTCCCCGCGGGCTTTCGGGCTCAGCATGAGCACTTTTTCCGTTTGCTGTCCGTCGGATTTCGTTGCGCCTTTTTCGATCTTCGTAATCCCGTTGATGATTGCCGATGCTTCCTCGCGCATCACCGCGCGAGTAATCATTTGGCTTTCGGAAGATTTGCCGAAGTGGTTGGCGCGGGTCGTGTAGTTCAGCTTCTGGGAACCGGAACCGACCGCGATGACTTTCGAGTCGGACGTCGATCCGTTACCTTTCAGCACCGAATACGTATCGCTCACCGTGTCGCCGCTGTTCATTTCGCCGACGATCCATTCCATCGATGCGTCATTGTCGATGATGGCGCGGCGGTAGCTCAGATCCGTGACGTTGGTTCCCATTTGGTGAATGGTTGCATACCGGACTTTCGCTCCCTGCTTGGCGAACACTTCGACGGCACCGTTATGGGTAACCGCCTGGTTGCCTTCGCCGGAAACGTAATTGTCCACGTAGGTTACCGAGCTGTTGGCGTCGGCAATGATCAACACATGCGGAGCAAACGTCGCTTCGCCGTCGTCCGTAAGCAATACGGCCTGCAGCGGCACCGTGACTTCCACGTTTTTAGGAACGTAAACGAACACGCCCCCGTTCCAAATCGCGGCATGAAGCGCCGCTACGGAGTTTTCGTCCGCTTTGACCGCCGTATGCAGGTGGGCTTTGACCAGATCCCCATGCTCTTTCGCGGCGGTTTGCAAATCCGTAAAAATAACGCCTTTTTCAGCCAGCTCCGGTGCAAGCTTCGAATATACGACGCTGGAATTGCGCTGGATCAGCAAGCTTCCGGACTCCTGATCCTGGATCAGCTCTTGAATGGATGCCGGAACCTCCGCCAGCGATGCGATGCCCGCATCCGCTTTATAGCTTCCGTAATTTTGAATGTCCCAACGCTCGATTCTCATTTTCTCGAGTTTAGGCAATTCAAGGCTCGCGGCAAGCTCCAAAGCCTTCAGACGGTTTTCCGTTAGCCAAGCCGGTTCTTGTCTTTGTTTGGACAGTTGACCAAGGCTCTCAGCGTTTACCGGAAGAATCGTTTGTGTTGTCATTTCGGTTTCCTCCTTCCGTTGTTTACGCTTCTTGTCCTACAGTCTCGTCTTCGATGCCCAGTTCTTCCTTCACCCAATCGTAACCTTCCGCTTCCAGGCGTTCGGCCAGCTCAGGACCGCCGGATTTCACGATGCGGCCTTGCATCATGACATGGACGAAGTCCGGTTTGATGTAGTTAAGCAGGCGCTGATAGTGGGTAATGATCAAGAAGCCGCGGTCTTCGCTGCGCATCGCGTTGACGCCGTTGGCAACGATTTTGAGGGCGTCGATATCCAGGCCCGAGTCGATTTCGTCCAAAATGACGATGCTTGGTTCGATCATCATCATTTGCAAAATTTCGTTCCGTTTCTTTTCGCCGCCGGAGAAACCTTCATTGAGGTAGCGGTGCGCGAATTCCGGATTCATGTCGAGTTCTTTCATTTTCGCTTCCAATTGGCGGATAAAACGGATCAGGGAAATTTCCTGACCTTCTTCACGGCGGGCGTTAATGGCACTGCGCAAAAAGTCGGAGTTTGTCACGCCCGTAATTTCGCTCGGGTACTGCATTGCAAGGAACAGACCTGCGCGTGCGCGCTCGTCGACTCCCATTTCGAGCAGGTCTTCGCCGTTCAGCGTAGCGCTGCCCTCGGTAACTTCGTATTTAGGATGCCCCATCAGAGCGGAAGCCAGGGTACTTTTACCGGTACCGTTCGGACCCATGATGGCGTGGATTTCTCCGCCTTTCATTTCCAGGTTGATGCCTTTCAGGATTTCCTTGCCTTCAATTTCCGCTTTAAGGCCTTGAATTGAAAAGTGAGTAGCCATGTACGTTATTCCCTCCGTTATTGTGTTTTACCGAAATCAGACAGTCTATTTAAAACAGGGATGACCTACCCTGATTTCAAGCAATCATAATTATCAATTTAAAATGAATCTAAACTGATTCTCACTGATTATCAATAATTTTATAATAAATACAGTTCCATATCAACCTTCATAGGCCGATGTTTCCGAAATAATCGCAAAAGCAGGCCCGGCCTACACAGCCAAGCCTGCTTTCGTATACGCGAAACTTAAGGCAAAACGCCCTCCAGCCGGGACCGCGGCTCTTGCCGCGGCAGGATGAAGCCGCTTGAAATATGCCGGACACGCACCGCCGTAACGTTCCATAATTAAATAAGGAAGTTTTTCGTCGTGCTCGATAACGTTCCGTTTGCGGCCTTCTTTCAACCTTATCCCAGGTAAGAACGCAGCATCCACATATGCTTCTCCAGATCGTTTTTGATTTTGATGAACAAGTCTCCGGTCGGCTCGTCTCCCGTTTCGTCCGCGATCCGAATGCCCTCCTGCAGTTCTTCGGACACCGTGGCGAAATCCTCGATCAGGGTCTGCACCATTTTGCGGGCGTCCTCTTTGCCCGATGCCTCTTGGATCGTCGCCAGCTCCAAATATTCCTTCATCGTGGCGGCCGGGCTTCCTTTAATGGTTAAAAGCCGCTCGGCCACCTCGTCCATTTTGAGCGTAATGTCGTCGTACAGCTCTTCGAACTTCGCGTGCAGCGTAAAGAAATGCTCGCCTTTGACGTACCAGTGGTAATTATGGATTTTGACGTACAGGACGTTCAGGTTCGCGACCTCCTGGTTCAATATTTGCTCCAGCGTCGTCGTTTTCGTTTTTGCGGTTGTTTTAGCCATGTCGAATCCCTGCCTTTTCATGAATATAATCGGCCTGCGCCGGGCGCGCAAAAGCCGTTTGCACTCTGCATGTCATCGGCTTCGGGCAGCACTCTGCCGCTTGTCCGCCTTTGTTCATATATTACCCTGCTGCTCCCGACATGAAACAAAAACGCCCCATCTTTCGCATGGAAATCTGTGCAAGCAAAAAAATGGTTCAAAAACCTGCCGTTATCCGATATACTGAATAATAATTTACAATACCAAGCGATTAAGTTGGAATTAAATTTGGTTTATGCGGTTCTTTACTTAGCGGAGGTGACTTTTAGTGTCCACTTATCATCCACTCACGATCGAAGAAGCGATCTCATTTGCCCGCGGCATTCCGGGTCATTTTCCTGCAGATGCCGCGCTTGCCTGCGAGGAAATCGGCGACGGCAATTTGAATCTGGTGTTCCATATCACCGACCAAAACGGCGGCAAAAGCCTCATTATCAAACAAGCGCTGCCTTATGCTAAAGTCGTCGGCGAATCTTGGCCCCTGTCCCTGGACCGCGCAAGAATCGAACGGGAAGCCCTTCAGCTTCAGTACCGGCTATGCCCCGGCCTCGCCCCGGAAGTGTATGCTTACGACGATCACCTCGCCATCACCGTCATGGAGGATTTAAGCGATCATACCATCATGCGCAAAGGGCTCATCGATGGCGTCGCTTATCCGCTTTTTGCGGAGCATATCGGGGAGTTCCTGGCGAGAACGCTGTTTTTCACGTCGGACTTGGCCATGAACCCGCAGGAGAAAAAGGAACAGGTCAAAAAATTCATCAATCCCGATTTGTGCAAAATTACCGAGGATTTGATTTTCGAAGATCCGTACAAGCTGTCGGCCAACAACAATTACCCGGAATACCTTGAGGACGAAGCCCGGAGCCTTCGCGAAGACGCTGCCCTCCACCTTGAGGTGGCGCTGCTGCGCGAAGCCTTCCTGACCCGCGCGGAAGCGCTGCTGCACGGCGATCTGCACACCGGAAGCATTTTCGCGACGCCGGAGTCGACGAAAGTCATCGATCCCGAATTTGCGTATTACGGGCCGATGGGCTTCGACGTCGGGGCCATCATCGCCAACCTGTTGCTGAATTACGCTTCCCGCCCGGGATGGACGAAAGACCCGGCGGCCCGCCGGGAAACGGAGCAGCGGCTGCTTTCGATGGTGTCGGATATCTGGCAGGAGTTCGAAACCCGCTTCCGCAAACTATGGGACGAAGAAGCCAAAGATCCGATGGCGGGATCCCCCGGTTACCAGGACGTATACGTCGCCAAGGTTTTGCGGGATACGGCCGGTTTCGCCGGCTGCAAAATGATCCGCAGGATCGTCGGCCTCTCGCATGTCGCGGACATCGACGCCATCGAAGACGAGCGGCTTCGGGAAGAAGCCCAGCGCAAAGCCCTTGCCATCGGCAAACATCTCGTGAAACACCACCGCACCGTGACGAACGGAGAAGACATTCTGCGGCTCGTGAAACAAGCGGCACAACCATTCGAAGGAGCAGTACGATGAGCATCCAGGAATCTACGCCAAAAGATAGATATCAACCGCTGATCTCGGTAGTATGGGAAGAGGATTCGCTGAAGCTTTTGGATCAGCGCCTCCTGCCTGAAAACATCATCATGCGAAAACTCGTCACGCCCGAGGAGGTATGGGAAGCCATCCACTCCATGGTCGTGCGCGGGGCGCCCGCGATCGGCATCGCGGCCGCCTACGGCGTCGTCCTCGGCGCCAAGCGGTACGCAGGCGCGGACAAGCTGGAATGGCTGCAGCATATTCAGCAGGTATGCGCCTATCTGGCAACGTCCCGTCCGACGGCCGTGAACCTGTTCTGGGCGCTGGACCGGATGAAGGAAAAGGCCTCCCGCCTTGCCGCTTCCGAGGATGGGATCGCCGGCTTCCCGGATGCCCTTCTCGCCGAAGCGGCGTCGATCCAAGCCGAAGACGAGGACGTCTGCCGCCGGATCGGCGAGCACGCGCTGCCGCTGTTTTCGGACGGCATGGGCGTCCTGACGCATTGCAATGCGGGCGGCCTCGCGACGGCCAAATACGGAACCGCGACCGCCCCCATGTATCTCGCCCATGAAAAAGGCATGAAGCTGAAGGTGTTCGCGGACGAAACCCGCCCCGTTCTCCAAGGCGCGCGCCTCACCGCCTTCGAGCTGCAGCAGGCGGGCATCGACGTCACGCTGCTTTGCGACAACATGGCCGGCATGGTCATGTCCAAAGGCTGGGTGCAGGCGGTGATCGTCGGCACGGACCGCGTCGCGGCCAACGGCGACGTGGCGAACAAAATCGGCACCTACAGCCTCGCCGTTCTGGCCAAAGCGCACGGCATTCCTTTTTACGTGGCTTGTCCGCTGTCAACGATCGACCTGAATACCGAATCGGGCGACCTGATTCCGATCGAGGAACGGCCGGAGCATGAAATTACGGAAGGTTTCGGCAAAAGAACGGCTCCAAGCGGCATCAAAGTCTATAATCCGGCATTCGACGTGACGCCAAACGAATACGTCACCGCCATCATAACGGAAAAAGGCATCGTCCGCGCACCCTACCGGGAACATCTGGCTGCGCTCTTCCGCTAGAGGCGGTACGCAAACGATTTTTATCAAATCCCATCATGCCAAAAACGAAACCAGCCCCTGGTGGGCTGGTTTTTTCGCCGCACTTTTAATCAGTCAGCTTCATGAAAATCTATGACCATTGAACCAGTTGTCTATAGCATTTTAAGAAGCGCTTCATGTCCGGGCATGCCCGGAACGATACCCAGGGCGGCTGCTTCCGACGTGACGGATTCGAGCGGCGATTCCAGCAGCTCCTTCAACGTCCGGACGCCCACCGCTCTTCCCGCAATGATCTTGCGGTCGCCCAGGCGATCATTTAAAAGTCCGATGTCGAGCGCCCCGCACATGATGTAACCCCGCGAGGTGCTGATCGTCAGCAGGGTCGTTTTGGGGAGCTTGACTTCCACTCCGACAAGGGTGTGACCACCGACCGTAATAGGTTCCATCGTCACCATAGGCTCACACCTCCCTAATAGGATAAATGCTCAAATTATGTGTATTCCCGCAAGGCGCTTCCTGTGTAGGCGACCTTCCCGCCGGCTAGGAATAAAGTTACGCACGCATCCGACATTAGGACTATTCACGTTTACGTGTTCATGATATGATTTATTCAGTTTCATACATATTTTTCACATGGTATAGGCTGGGGGAATTATGGAGAATAAACAAAATGTTGAAGAGTCAGGGTATTTGTTTAATGTCGATATCCTGGTCAAAGGCCGCTCGAATGCGCTTGCATTGCAGGCGATGATCGAAATGTTTAACAAATGCGAAAGCATCGCGGACTTCCGGATCAAATCCGGAATGGAGCTTGGCCAGCTGATCGATTCGATGCTTCGGGACAAACGGAAATCCCTTGTTCACAAGTCAGGCGCTTCCGCAGATTTGCCTGTGCCTGACAACAACCGCACTCAAAAAGCAAAGACTGGACAACCGGCGACCAGCCCCAGCTCCCCCGCTGAGAAAAAAACGATTTCCGCGGATTACGGCTCCCAGCTGTATGAATGGATCACGGAATGCATCCGCGACAACCGGCTGACCCGGCTGACGATCAGCCGCGGCGGCACACGGAACAGTATGCCGTGCCGCATATTGAATTTTGACGAAACCAATCAGCTGCTTAACGTCTACCACGTTGACGAAAAGCAGGTCTATTCGTTTAAGCTTAGCGAAATCATTGAGGTCGTCTAATACGAGCAAAGCCCTTGTCCTCCTGTGAACAGGAAGCGCAAGGGCTTTCTTAGTCTTATCGTTTCTTTCGCGACGCCGCATCGGCGATCAGGCATATCCATCCGGCGATGAACGCCACGCCGCCGATCGGCGTAATCGCTCCAAGCAGCTTGATCCCGGTAACGGTCAGCACGTACAAGCTGCCGGAAAAAAGAATGATGCCCGCAAACAAAAGCCAGCCGGCCCAGGCCAATTTTCGCGAATCCCCCCAGATGCCGGCCGCTATCGCGATCAAAATGATGCCAAGCGCATGCGCCATATGGTATTGAACCCCGGTTTCATAAACTTTCATCGCATCTTCGCCGACGATCGGTTCCAGCAAATGGGCACCGAAAGCGCCGATCGCCACGGAGAGCATGGCCATGATCGCGCCGATGATCATAAACTTGCGCTGCATGTGTCGTCTCCACTCCTTCGCTTAGGTTTTGCAGTCTGTCATCATATTACCCGATCCGGTATGCCTTTTCCACCGCTTCCCCGGGCCGAAAGCCTTCGCCCGTCTTGATTTTTGCTTGATAATATGGAAGAGTAAGAAGCATACATATCTATTCACTTAAGGAGAGAAAGAACATGGAACCACACCAGCAGCCGCTCCGGCATAAACGGCACTCCGGTCCCGGAATCGCCTCGTTTATCATCAGCCTCGTGTCCATGCTGGCCTATATCATTAGCGTTGGCGCGATGGGGGCCGTTTTCGCCCAAGGCCTCGAGACCGACAGTTCCTGGACCCAGAGCTCGACCACGGGCGTCACGGTCATCACCATGATCCTGATCGGCCTGTTCGCCGCGAATGTCATCGGCGTGATTTTGGGCATCGTCGGGACGATTCTCCGGAACCGCAAAAAAATCTTTGCCGTATTGGGGCTCTCCCTGAACGCCATTATCATTTTCAGTTTTGGCCTGATGTTTGTCGTACTTATGTTAAGAGCAGGAAGGTGACCGAAATGACGAAAGTTAAAATTTTTGCCGACAGCACTTGCGACCTGCCCCGGGAGTGGATCCGGGACTACGGGATCGGCCTGATTCCGCTTTATGTCACGTTCGGGGACAAGACCTACAGGGACGGCGTGGACATTAGCGTGGCCGAGCTTTACGCGGAAGTGGACAAGACCGGCAGCTTGCCGAAAACGGCCGCTCCGTCGCCGTCGGACTTCATCCAAGCGTTTACGCCGGACATCGAGGAAGGCCGGGACATCGTCTACATCAGCCTTTCGTCGGAACTGTCCTCCACGTATCAAAACGCGGTGATCGCCGCGGGCGAATTTCCCGACGGAAGGGTGACGGTGGTTGACTCATTAAACCTGTCCACGGGGATCGGGCTTCAGGTGATGAAGGCGGTCAAAGCGGCCGAAGCGGGAAAAGGCGCGCGGGACATCGCCGAATTGGTGCAAAGCGTCAGACCGCTTGTCGAAACCGAATTCGTGATCGATTCGCTGGATTATTTGTATAAGGGCGGAAGATGCTCCGGCATGCAAAATCTCGTCGGCAGCCTGCTGAAAATCCGTCCGGTCATCAAGGTCATCGACGGAAAAATGACCCCGGCCTACAAAGTCCGCGGCAAACGGGAAAAAGCGCTGGAGCAGCTGCTGACTAACGCCCTGGCCAACCGGGACCAGATGGATCAAGATCTCATTTTCGTCACCCATTCGATGGCGGAGGAAGACGCCCGGGAGCTCAAACGGATGCTTGAGGAACGAACCGGCGCCCGCGAAGTCGCCATCTCCGATGCGGGCTGCGTCATTTCCTCCCACTGCGGGGCCAAAACGATCGGGATTTTATACGTAAAGAAAAACTAAGGGAGATGTTCATGTCTAACATCAAAATATTTACCGACAGCACGAGCGACCTGCCGAAAGCGTGGGTCCAGCAATACGACATCGGAATCATTCCGCTCTATGTCGTTTTCGGAAACGAGCAGCTCCGGGACGGGGTGGACATTACGCCGGCCGAGCTGTATGAGCGGGTGTCCCGAGGCGGAAGCCTGCCGAAGACGGCCGCCCCTTCTCCTGCGGATTTCATGGCTGCATTCGAGCCGCATGTCAAACAAGGGGAATCGATTTTGTACATCAGCTTGTCCTCCGCATTATCGGCGACCTATCAGAACGCTTTGATCGCGGCGGGCGAATTTCCGGAAGCTTCGATCCGCGTCGTGGACTCGTTGAACCTTTCCAGCGCGATCGGCCTCCTGGTCATGAAAGCGGTGTTTGCCGCCCGGGAGGGAAAAAGCCTCGACGAGATCGTAAAGCTGCTCGAAGCCGTACGGCCCCAGGTGGAATCCGAGTTTGTCATCGACACGCTCGAATATTTGTATAAAGGCGGCCGCTGCTCCGGCGTACAAAATTTGCTGGGAAGCCTGCTGAACATCCGCCCTGTCATCAAGGTGATTGACGGAAAAATGACCCCCGCCTACAAGGTAAGGGGCAAAAAGGAAAAAGCGACGAATCAAATGCTGCAAAACGCCTTGGAAAAAAGCGGCCTCATGGATAACGACCTGATCGTGGTCGTCCATTCCTTTGCCGAAGACGAAGCGCTCCGGCTGCAAAAGGTGCTCCAGGAAAACACGAACGCCCGCGAAGTGGCGCTTTCCACGGCGGGCTGCGTCATCTCCAGCCACTGCGGCCCGAAAACGATCGGCATCATGTACTCTAAAAAAGCTTAATGCCATCATCTTCCTTTCCTATATTCACGCCGGCATCCACGTCGGCATCGCACGGACCAATACGCATACGATAAAAGGACAGCCCTCAGGCTGTCCTTTATTTTGCCGCTCAACAAAACCAGGCTGGGGCCGCATGCAGCAACGGCTTACTTTTTCCCGGGATCGATGTCCTTCGGATTCAAACCGGCCCAAATGTTCGGGATGTTCGCTTCTTCCGGATGCTCGAACACGAGGAAAGCGGTCGGCAAATACCGCTCTCCGTATTCGGACGAAGGCCGGTTCACGATTTCGTTGTCCTTCACGAGCACCGTCGATGAACCGCCGTCCAGGTTGGCGGCGATCACGGCTCCGCGCTTCAGCATGATTTGCTGCACGTCGTACAAATTCGCGCCGATGCTGTAGGTCGGCTGGCGGCCGTCGATGACGACGAACAGGATGGCACCGTCGGCCCGCTGTCCCATCGCCGTCCGCGGCGCAATGCCCCACCCCTCTTTCGCATTCCGGATCAGCCCTTTGCCGTTGACGATGATCCGCGGCTGAAAGGTTACCGCCTCCTTGATCCCCATGTCGTTCAGCTCTTTTAAGGAATAATGGCCGGCAACCATCTTGCCGTTTTTGTCGATGCCCACGACCTGGGTCGATTTGCTGTTCCCGAGGCCGTTGTAATAAAGCTTGCCCTGGGAAATGACGATCCCGATCGGCTTAAATCCGTTTCCTTTCCAATTCGGATCGGCGAAACCTCCAGCGTTTACGCCGGCAATCGCGCCGGTTCGTTTCACCATGCTCGACACTTTTTCGCCTTTCCCCCGGGCATGCGGCACGCCGAGGCGTATTTTCGTCGGATCGTTGACGGTCATGACGTAGCCGTGGTAGCCTTTGCCGGAAATCTCCTCGATTTCGACTAGCGGCTTTTTCTGCACGGCCGCCTCCGGGCTTTCCGAGGCAGTCGGCTCCGGAGCCGGCAGATGGATCTGGTGCGTATCTTTTTCCTCGCCCATCGATTCGAAGCGTTGGTTGTATTCCGCGACCCTCCGGTCCAGCTCGGCCTGCCCGATGATATATTTGGCCCAATGCCGGTGCTGCGTCGTGATCAGCGTGTCCGCCATCAGGAACCGGTATTCGTTGCCGCTCGGCGTCAAGAAAAACCAGCCGGCTCCAAGCGCTCCCGCAATCAGCACGGTCCATACGAAACGGGAAAGGAACCACCCGAACCCTTTTTTGCGTTTTTTGCGCTTTTTATGTTTATAGGATTGTTGTCTCACGGTAGATCTTTTTGGCAATGAAGCTTGGTCCATCGTCTGTGATCCTCCATTTTTCTGCAAGCTTTGAAAATAAGACGTATCCTTTCACTAAAAAGTTACATCTTCTGCCAAGAAAAATCTGCAAGAAAAAACCAACCCCTTTTTCAGGATTGGCGTGAAAATGCGATCTTTATAATGCGGCTCCTTGCCTCATTTGCTCCGTCGCTGCCCTTACCGTGAATAGTTGCCGGGGAACGTCCGCCACGATCCGAAACGTCTGCTCCAAACCAGCTTATCGAACAGCTTGTAAACGACGGCCGACACTACGATGGCAATGATGGCGCCGCTGATGACGTCCGTCGGGTAATGGACGCCGTTCCAGACCCGGGAAAAGCCGATCAAGGCGGCGAGAAGCAGCCAGAAGGCCCCGTCCTTTTTGCGGCAGAGGAAAATCGAAAACGCGATGACAAAAGAACCGATCGAATGATTGCTCGGGAACGACGCATTGGCCGCATGGTCGATCATTTGATGCACGTGATGGGCGACGAACGGACGATCCCGGTAAAACAAATGGCCGAGAACAGATCCGATCCCGAAAGCGACGAAGGCGGAAACAAGCGCCTGTACGACCATCCTCCGGTCCGTTCCCCTCCGGGTAAAGCAATACACGATCACGGCCAAATAAAACAGATATTCCGCATCTTTGGATAAAAAGCGCATGATTGCGTCCAAGGCCGGGAAACTGCCAGCCGCATTGTTGATCCAGCTGAACAGCGAGTAGTCCCATGATTGCAGCAAAAAAATCCTCTCCTTCCTTTTGCGGCAGCTCATACGGTGAAACATTTGTGCCTACCAAAGTTTTTTGCACGTTGTCCAGTATAATGGATCCCTCCCGTTTAATACAAATCCTGCCCTGAATCCAAGCGGCTTAAGCCAGCCTGGAATACGCCATTCCTTCCGGCCGGACAGTGGTTTCAATCAGGCTCCATGCACAAAAAAGCATCCCCTTTCGGGAATGCCTTTTAATCTTTCTCGCGTTGAATCAGTAGGTTTTCACTTTAAGCGCATCCAGGCTTTTGAACTCGTAGCCTTGCTGCCGCGCCCCGTCGATGATTCTTCCCAAAGCCTCCGTGTTGTCCCGGGAGATGGAATGCAGCAAAATGACCGCCCCCGGATGCAGCTGGGCCATCACCTGCCTGTAGGCATGGTCTGCGCCTCGCTGGTCGTTCACGTCCCAATCCTTATAGGCCACCGACCAAAATACGCTGACGTAACCTTCCTGGCGGCTTACCGCCAACGCGCGATCGTTAAAAATGCCCCGCGGCGGGCGGAGGAAGTTCATGGCCTGCTGCCCGGTCGTGGCCGCTACGGCATCCTTTACCCTCTTCAGTTCTTCTTTGAGCTTGGCGTCCGAAATTTGCGTCAGGTCGGGGTGGGACCAGGAATGGTTGCCGATCAGATGCCCTTCCGCCGCCATCCGTTTCACCAGCTCGGGTTTATCCTCGACGTAATGGCCTGTCAGAAAGAAAATGGCCGGGACCTTTTTTTCCTTCAGCACATCCAAAATTTTAGGCGTAAACCCGTTTTCGTAGCCGTTGTCGAACGTCAGGTACAGCTCCTTGCGGGAAGTATCGCCCAAAAATATCGCTTCGTTTTTCTGCAATACTTCCTTGAAGCCTTCTTCGTTAATCGAAGGAAGCTGGCCGTTTTTGCTTTTTTTGAAGCCGAAATGGTAAGGACCGTCCGCCGACGCGGTTTGCTGGTAGCCGCAGCACAGCAGCAAAACCGCAGCCAATGCGATCACAAAACGCTTCACGTGGATATCACCTCTCCATCCAAAAATGGACTCAATTTGCAAACTAGAGGTAATATGCCACAATGCAGGCCAAGTTATGTGCATTTTTTGGCGAATTGCGGCTTGCTTTTCCTGTTACTCGTCTTTCCTGCCTTCTTCCCCGTCCTCCGGGCCTTCGTGGTGTTCCGGAGCGGCAGCCCCTCCGTTATTGATCAGCTTGCGCTTTCGGGCCGCCTCTTCCCGTTTCCGCCGCCCCGATTTTCGCGCCAGCCAAAGGATGAGCAGGACGATCGCCGCGATGACCAGGACGGGAAGCGATCCGGACAGGATGACGATGATCCATTGGGCGATGATCGCGATCACGTCGACGCTGCCCTGAAAAGCTTCGGAAACGCGCTGCCCAAGCGGGGCTTGAACGGCGGACGCTTTCGGGTCCTCCTTTTTTTGGGGCGTCTCGTAAAGCCTGATTTCGACCGTGGAATAAGCCACGTTTTGGTCAATGTAACGCATGCGGCCTTTCATTTGCTCGATTTCCGCCTGGATGCGCTCCAGCTCGTTGGCAAAAGCGACAAGGTCGGTCGTTTTGGTCGCTTTTTTCATGAATGCAACGTATTGCTCCTCCATGATTCGCTTGGCCTTGAGCCTGGATTCCAGATCGACGTATTCCTCCGTCACGTCCTGCCCTTCGATGCTGCGCTGCAGGTTTTCGTGCGCGATGTTCTCCAGCCGGCCTAAAAAGGAGGAGAAACCGTTTGCAGGAACTTTGACGATAAACGTGCCGCCTTTTTCGCTGGCGGACTGGGTTTCGCTGAAATTGACGATATAACCGCCGGAAAGCGTCACCGTGTTCCGGACTTCCGACTGCGCCTTTCCATAATCCTGAATCTCCATCACGATGTTCGCTTTATACATCAGCTTTTTGTTCAGGCCGCTCGACAGATCCTGCGAGTTAAAGCCTGCGCCCGCAACCTGGGACGGCGAAGGCGCATTCGGCAGCCGGGCATCCGCTGAAGCCGGTTCTTCGGCGCTGTTGTTGACCGCAGCCTCCGCTTCACTAGTGGATTCCGTCGTCGCCTTCCCTTCGCTTGGCGCCTCCGCCATGTCCGCCGAGGAAGCTTGGCTGTTGACCGACGCTGCATCTCCCGCGCTTTTGTCTTGCGCTCCCGACGAACAGGCGCTGACCAACAACGCGAGCAACAGCAATGCAGCGATCCATGACCCCCGATATCTCATACCTAATCCCCCTCGAAGATGGATGAATTCCATTTTATCTACTAACGGTCCCATGATCTGGAAGGTTGCAGGCGGCACAAAAAAAGCCCCCCGGGATTTTTCCCGAAGAGCTATGGAATCGTTCCGGCCTCCGATTAACGGAAGTCGCCGGCGCGTCCGGCGCAGCCGCAAAGCTGCATTTTTTCGATGGCCGCTTGTTTCAGCGCCTGTTTGGCCGGAATCATGTATTTGCGCGGGTCGTTTTCTTCCGGATTGGCGGCAAATACCGCTTTGATGGCATCCGAAAACACGATGCGAAGTTCGGTCGCCACGTTCATCTTCGCCATGCCGAGGGACACGGCCCGTTTGACCTGCTCCTCCGGAATGCCGGAGCCGCCGTGCAAAACGAGAGGCACGCTGACGACGTCGGCGATGCGTTTGATGCGGTCGAAGTCGATGTTCGGATCGCCTTTGTAAATGCCGTGCGCCGTCCCGATCGCCGGGGCGAGCGTATGAACGCCCGTGCGCTCAACGAACTCGGCGCATTCGGCCGGATCGGCCAGCAGAGCGTCCCGTTCGTCCACGACGATGTCGTCTTCGACCCCGCCCACTTTGCCGAGCTCGGCTTCGACGTTGATGCCGACCGCATTGGCCGCTTCCACCACTTTTTGCGTTATCGCCACGTTGTCTTCGAACGGCGAATGGGAAGCATCGATCATGACCGACGTATAGCCGGCACGGATGCAGCTCATGATGACGGCAAAATCGGAGCAGTGGTCGAGATGGAGCGCGATCGGCACGCTCGCGCGGTTGGCGGCGACGGTCGCGGCTGCGGCGATGTAGTCCGCTCCCAGATGTTTGACCGTGCCCACGGTCGATTGCAGAATTAGCGGTGACTGTGCCTCTTCGGCCGCTTCGACGACGGCCTGGAGCATTTCGAGCGTATGGACATTAAAAGCGCCGATCGCGTATTTGTTTTGTCTGGCGGTTTGCAGTAAGGAAGTTGAAGAAACAAGTGCCATATTCATATTTCCCCTTCGTTTGTATGAATTTCGATGCATGATGGCCGGTTAGAACCGATGCTTGTTTTCCGGATATCAAACGGTTGCGGCATGTCTTTGTTTCGCGTACATGGCGCTTCCGGTGACGCCTGCATCGTCGTTGTTTAAGGCCGGGGCCACCTGAAGGCCCTCCCTGTAATCCGGCAATATCCGGCTGTACAGCTCCTTCCGCAGCGGCTCAAGCAGGCGTTCGCCCGCAAGCGCGCCCCCGCCGCCGACGATGATCAGCTCGGGACTGTACAGCGGGACCGCACAGGACAACGCGCGGCCGAGCAGCGTTCCCGCCTTTTCCATCACGCTGCGGGCGAGCGGATCGCCTTGATCGTAGGCGCGTGAAAGGTCCGCGGCGGACAGTTCCGCAAGCCGCTCCCCCGGATACCATTCCTGCAGGATGGACGCCTCCCCGTCTTGCATCCGCTTTTTCGCCTGGCGCACCATCCCCGAAGCCGATGCATAAGTTTCAAGGCAGCCATGCAACCCGCAAGGACACGGATCGGAAAGTCCGTCCATCACGATGTGTCCAAGCTCGCCGGCCATGTTCCGGTAGCCGTAGTAGAGCTTGCCGTCATTGACCATAGCCGCAGCGATGCCGGTGCCTACCGTCAGCCCCAACACATCCTTGAAGCCTTTGCCCGCTCCATGCATCGCTTCGCCGTATACATAAGTACGAACGTCGTTGTCAATGTACACCGGCAGGTTCAACCGCGCCTGCAGCCGCTGGGCCGCGGGCAGGTTTCGCCAGCCGAGGTTGCCCGCGAACCGGGCGATCCCTTCTTCCGGATCGACGAATCCCGGCAAGCCGATCCCGGCCGCGGCGACCGAGACGGCAGCCCCCGTTTGGCCGGCGAAACCGACGGCCGCTTCTTCGATCATGGATGCGATTTTTTCCAAAATGGCGTCCGGGCCTTTGGAAACCTCCGTGGCCCGTTTGATTCGATGCACGACCTCGCCGGAGGGCGTTACCAAGCCGCATACGATGTTGGTTCCGCCCACATCCACGCCTGCATATATTTCCATCTTCACACCCGCCCTGCATTATTCGATAGATTTTGAAATAATGATGTTACCGGGCTTGCGCCACGTAAACCTGAACCTGCTCCGCCTCCAGGCGCGCCCGCGTGTCCTCTCCGGGTTCTTCGTCCGTGATGATCCCGTGAAGGGCAGATAACGGCGCCACCTGGAACAACGAGTTGCGTCCCGATTTGGTATGGTCGAACACCGCGATCGTCCGCTCGGTCCGTTTCATCATGATTTTGGCGGTGTTCGCCTCCAGCTCGGAATAGGTGCTGACGCCCTGATCCACGGAAAATCCGTCGATGCCCATGAACATGATATGGATATTCAGCGCTTCAAGCGTCCGCTCGGCCAGCGGCCCGCACAGCTCGAAGTTTTTGCTGCGCAGCATACCGCCGGTGAGCACCACTTGAATTTCCTCGATCGCGGCCAGCTCCATCGCAATGTTGACGGCATTGGTGACCACGGTAATGTTCCTGCGGCTTTTTAAAGCCCGGGCGATCAGATACGTCGTCGTGCCTCCCGTCAAGCCGATGACGTCCCCCTCTTCGACCAGGGATGCGGCGAGCTGGGCAATGCGTTCTTTTTCCCGATAGAGCTTGTTTTGCTTTTCGTGGAATGGAATCTCCCTCCCGGCAATCAGTCCCGCGGGTTTCGCTCCCCCGCCCATCGTCCGGATGACCTTTCCGGCCTTTTCCAACGCCTCCAGGTCCCGTCTGGCCGTCGCCTCCGAGCAGTCGAATTGCTGGACGACTTCCTGAAGGGATATCGAACCGTTCTCCAGGATGAATTCTAAAATATGCTCCTGACGTTCTTCTTTCGATCCATTCCGTTCTCGCAAAACCATTTCGCTCCTTTATATGTCAGATTTTAACCACTTGGGTCAAATTCCGCGGGCTGTCCGGGTTTCTTCCCTCCCGCAGCGCGGTGTAGTAACCGATATATTGAACCAGCGGCATATTCAGCGCCGCTCTCGCCTCATCGCTGAGCTGCCGGCCGCCCGTGGCAAAGACCAGGTCCGCAAAAGCAGTATCTTCGCCGGCTTCGGCCGTCACGAGAACGACGTGCGCGCCGTATTCTTTCATTTCCTGCGCAACTTTGATTTCATAGGCTCTGGCCGTTTCGGACAGGAACAGGCATACCATCGTGCCAGGCTCCACCACCGATTTCGGACCATGCCGGAATTCCATTGTACCAAAACTTTCCGTCCATACGCAGGACATTTCCTTCAATTTCAGGCAGGCTTCGTGGGCCAGGCCGTTGTATGCGCCCATGCCGAGATAGATGAACTTGTTCAGCTCCGGATGGCCGTCGATCAGCGCTTTGGCTGCCGCATCGCCTTTCTCCACCGTTTGCTTGCTGAGCGCCATCACTTCCTTCAACTCGGAGAGATGGGCTTCGCTGCCCGCCGCCTTCGCCATCGCCGCCTGGAGCATAAAGGTCATGCTGCTGAACGATTTGGTCATGACGGTGCTTTTTTCGTTGCCGAGCGGGGACAACAGGCACGGCACGTTTTTCGCCATCGTGCTCTCTTCGTGGCAGGTTATGCCGCAGGTCGTCCAGCCGGCCAGCCCTTTGACCGAATCCAGCGCCAAAATCACTTCGGAGGATTCGCCCGAACGGGAGATGCCGACAAGCAGCACTTCCTTTTTCGCGGCGACGGCCTGCTCCCGGAACAGGTAAATTTCCGAGGACGGATGGGCGCTGGCGCTTTTGCCCGTCCATTTGCGGAAGGTGCTGGCCGCGGTTAACGCAAGATAATAAGAGGTTCCCGATCCGATAAAAACGACCTCGTCGAATTTGTCGCTTTTAAAATAGTTGTCCACCCAATCCTGCTGCCGTTCAAGCTGCTCCCAGGCGGCGGCAAGCGCCTCGCTTTGCCCTCCGATTTCCGGATACGTCAGTACGCCAAACTGTTCTGCCAATACGAACACCCCAGTCTTCAAAATGTAATGATAAGTCTTTATGCTGACATTATATTTCACTATAATGAAATTTACAATCATATATTTGATTGATTTTTGCAATATTTGCGAAATGAAATGATCTGCCTGACCGAACGCTTCCCCTCTATTGCCGCGATTTTTTCCGGAACTCCCCCGGCAGATAACCCGTCATTTCGCGGAATACCTTAAAAAAATATTTTTCGTTCGGATAACCGGACTGGACGGAAATCCACTGCACCGGTTTGTTCGTCTGCCGCAGCAGCTTTTTGGCATGTTCGATCCGCAGCTCGCGCACGTAGTCGTGAAACGTTGTACCGACGATGTCTTTGAAGCAGCGGCTGAAATAACTGCGGCTCATGTTGACCCGCTGGGCGACGTCGGGCAGCAGCAGTTCGGTTTGGTAATGCTCGCGGATAAAACCTACGGCATTGCTTATGCATTCTTGCACCTCCGCCGAGTAGGAGAACCCGGCTTCCGCATCCGCGTTGGCGGCCCGGAACGGTTCGGGGTCCGCCGCGTTGTTGCCCTTGACCTCGCGGATCCGACCCGCGATCCGGCTCAGAATGCCGTCTAGCTGCTCCTGCTCCAATTCGATTTTCGTGATGTAATCCACCGCCCCGAGCCGCAGCGCTTCCTGGATCAAAGCAAAATCATGATGAAACGTCAGCACCACCATGAACGTCCCGGGATATTTTTCTTTGACTTCCCTCATCAGTTCTAGCCCCGACATGACGGGCATCGCCAAATCCGTGATCAGGAGGTCCACTTTCGTGTTTTCCAGCAGCTCCAGCGCCTTTTCGCCGTTACCCGCTTCTCCCGCGACCGTAAACCCGTATTTTTGCCAAGGCATAATTCCGATAAAACCTTTTCTCACCAAATGGTCGTCATCCACAACCAGCACGCTTGTCATCGGCAGCATCTCCTTTATCTTCAAATCGGTATAGTCAGCATGACCGTCGTCGAAACGCCGGGAGTACTTTCGATGGAAAAAAGGGCCCCGCCGCCGTAATGGCTTTTCAGCATGCGCACCACGTACTGCAGCCCGATGCCCATCCCCACCTTCCCCGCTTCCGGGCGGCCTTCGATGAAACTGCGGATCGTCTCTTCATCCATGCCCCTGCCGTTGTCTTTGACGGCAATTTCGAGCAGTCGCCCCGTTTCCGCTTCGCGGATTTCCACTTCGATGACGCCGTCCCCGTCGAGGCCGTGGTACAGGGCATTTTCCACGAGCGGCTGCAAAATAAAACGCGGAATGGGCAAATCCAGAACCTCCGCTTCCACGTCGATATGAACGTCGATGCGCACGTTGTACCGGACTTCCTGCAGGGAAATGTAGCTCCGGATGGCCTCCAGCTCCGCCCGGACGGTCGGTTCGCCGTTTTTGCCCAAATTGTAGTACAGCAGCTTGTTCAGCGTGGACACCAGCCGGTCGATCTCCGCATGCCCTTCGCCTCTGGCGATCCAGCGGATCGTATCGAGCGTATTATGGATGAAATGCGGATTGATCCGGTTCATCAGCTTCTCCAGCTCAAGCGCGGACTTTTCCCGTTCACTCCGTTCGATATCTTCGATCAGACCCGAAATGCGGGCACGCATATGGTTCAGCTGCTCATGGATCATGTCGAACTCCAAATTGCCGGGGCGGCTCGCCGGTTTGGCCGGCCTTTGATGCTTCACGTCCCGAATTTCGCGGACCAACCCCCGCAGCGGATCGTAAATCATGCGCCAGGTAACCAGGGAAAACAAGACGCTGATAAAAATGGCCGCGACGACGGTGCCCGTAAATTTGCCGATCCATTTGTTCACTTCATGCTCATACGAGGACTTGGAGATGACCGTCACGACCCGCCAGCCTTGATTGCTTGGTTCCGAAAAAGCGTAATATCCGTTAACCGGCGTTTTCTCTTGCCGAATGTCCGGGAAAAGCCCCCCTTCCGGAAACGCATCTTCCGCTTCCGTAAAGGCAATCCGTCCTTTGGCGTCTACGATTAAATGCTCGTACCCCTGGGACCTCTCCTGATTCCGGATCAGCGCCTCCACCCATTTGTAATTCGTTTCGATATAGACGTAAATATCGTCCCGTTCCTTCAAATCCACCTTGCGGACCGCCGAAAACACGAGATGTCCGTCGAGCGGATTAAAGGACTTGTGGGGACCGTAATACGTGATCCGGTTGGCCTGAAGCAAAAGCGGCAGCTTGTACAGCGAAAACGACGGATCCGCCATGTAATTTTCGAAAAAACGTTCGTTCGTTTCGGCCGAAAAATAAAAGATCATGCCAAGGTTCGGATTCGTGAAGCCGATGACGCCAAGCTCCCGTTTGATTTCATCCTGCAGCGCCTTTTTGCCGTAAGCGTTCGCCTGCAAATACCTTTCGACGTCCTGGCCTACCTTCCCCTCGAACGCCAGCTGCTGGGAGACGTGGTTCATTTGGGAAAAGGTGTTGTCGAGCGACATTCGCACCTCATGCAAATGGCTGATCACGCTTGCCTTGGTTTTGTTTTCAAGCAAAGACAACATCGAATAATAGGTAATGCTGCCAAGGATGGCGAGCGGGAGCAGGGACGTCAGCGACAAAATGATGAGCAGCCGGTTTTTGAGCGAATAGGGCAGCTTGAACCGATGCTTGAACCGATGATACAAGGGCCGTTTTCGTTTCTCCATGCCATCCTCCCGAACACGTTTTTGAACATATTTTTGTATCCGCTTACAAAAATGATATGAATTTGATTATAGGTACCCTGGCAGCAGGCGGCAAGGCAAAACAGGGACGATTTTCGCTTGAAACCGCGCCGTTTCCTTCATTATATCCCGGCGAAAATCCTGCAAAGTCACAATTTTGCTTCTTGCTTGTTGCATTTTGTGCCGAAACGGCGGCCAAGCGGGAGACGAATGTGGACCTTCCGTGGACGAAAGTGGACTTTCCGCTCCGGAAAAAGGGTACCTCCTGACCGGAACCGGCCTTGAGATACCCTTCTGCCCGATATAAAGCTTCATGAAAATCGACCGATCCCGCCGATTGAGGCGGAAGTGACGCCGATAATCCTTCCATTTACCGCCCCGTCACCTGCACGTCCAGCTCGCCGTGATCCGGCAGCTGATACAGCTCCAGCTCATAAAGCGCGTACATGTTCCATGTTCGGTAGTCGGCATCGTTGATTTGAATCCGCAGCTTTTTGACCTCCGAAACGTCCGGAATCGCCGCAAACGTCTTTTCCATCACGTTGTCGTCTTTATCGCTCCTCCATTGAATCGGAACATGCCGGGCGACGGTATCGAAGTTCACGCCGTCCGTGGATACCTGCACGTCGATATCGGTGATGCCCTGCAGCAGGCCCGAGGTGGTTGCCATGACGATCGCGTTAAACGATTGCGGCTGATCCCAGGACAAGACGATGTCATGCGGGAACGGATGGGTGTCGTTATACCCTTGGGGGCTCGCAAACATCGTGCCGTAATCGCTGTCGGCCATTTTGGACGGGCCGTAGGTCACGCCTTGATCGCCGGTCCGCGTTGCGGTCGCGGTCACCTGCGCGCTGCTTCTGGCCTTGTTGATGCCGGGTTCATTTACGGCACCTTTGATCAAATGAAGCGTATATTCCTGTTTGGTTCGGCCGTCCGAAGCCGTGGACACGATCGTCATGCGGCTCATGCCTTCCGGAACGTCGGCGGTCGCCGCTTCGCCGCGGGCAACGGGCCGGCCGTTTACCGACATCGTGCCGTTTTCGTCGGTTTGGGTCGGTCTGACCGTCACGACATCAACCCCATCAGGCAGCGACAGGTGGTATTCGCGGACGCTGCTGTCGAACCGCAGCGATGGCACCTGATCGACCGCGATATTGCTGAGAGAGGCGTCGTACGCTTGCTGTCCTTCCGCCATGTACACGCGGAATGCGTCCAAATACAGGCCCTTGTTTTCCATGTTGACCACCTTGATCTTATGCCTGCCCGGCGTCAGATCGCGTTTGGCATAGATCGTAAAATAATCATGCTGCACCTTTTCGTACGCATCGGCTATGACCGGCTCCGCACCGTCGATCGAAATCGCCATGTTGCCGGAAGCTTCGTTTTTCTCGACGACAGCGTCGATCCCTTGGCCTTCAAACTCGTATTCCACCGCATCGTTTGCCGTTTCCGTCACCCGCACGCCGCCTTGGTAGGCGTACTGCCGGCTTTTGTCATACCAGGTGCCCGAATAGTTCAAATCCCCGCTTGCGCTGTCGGCCATGTACGTCAGCGGCAGCTGCTGTCCGTCGTACGGGCTGCCCGGGGCCGGTACGTCTCCAACCTGTTCGCCCGCCGCTGCCCTGACCATGTAGTCATGGAGCGCCTTGACGTATTCCGGCGAGAGCGTATACTTCCTTGCATCCGCCGGACTCACCGCGCTGTCGACGATTTGCTGCGCCAGTTCCGGACGGGTTTCCTGGATTTTGCGCAGCAGTTCGTACTCTTCAAGGCCATCCCTCTGCGCCTCGTAGCGGATGGAGCTTTTAACCGTCATATTTTTCTTGTCCGGATAGACGATGGTCGAATCCCCATACCAGCTGCCGACGTACCACGCGTTCCACGCCCAGTGCAGATGCCCCTCCACGCCATGCTGGAACAGGTTCCAGTACAGCAGTCTGCCCGTCAGCGTCGGCTGCGTCCAGAAGCGGTTCAGCCAAGGCGGCTGGTTGACCTCGCAGGTATACACCCACAAATCGCTGCCGGATGCTTGCTCAGCTTTGTACTGGACCTCTTTTTCCTGGAACGCGGGCGTTAAAGGAACCCATACGTCGACGTAAGGTTTCGTTTTATCATTTAATAGAATCCCGTGCGGATCGGCATCCATCGTTTTAAAGTCAGGGACGATGGATTTCACTTTTTTCGCGACGTATGTCCAGTAATTGGTTGCATTGTCGTCGATCGGCTCATCCCGGATGTGCTGGTACCAGGTAAAGCCGTTTTCGCTCGTCCAGCCTTTTTCCTGCAAATGGTCATGCAAGGCGGTGAGATAGTTGTTCAGAAAAGCGTCAGTTTGCGGCAGCGCGTCCGGCAGCTTTTCGTTCCAGGAAGGATCGGGCTTTTCGCCGGCCGGCATGTAGTTCAGGATGTGGATCAGATGGGCGTTCGCGAAGTTTCGCATGCCTTTGTCGATGAAAATTTGCATGTACCTGTCAAACAGCGACCAATCGAGATCGTCCGGCACGCCGCTTAGAAATTCGGAAAGATTCGTTCCCGTTTCCTTCAAGAACAAATCCGTCCGGACCCAAATCATGTTCTGCCGGTAATCCGTCATCACCTGCGCGAAATTGTCCATCAGCTTAAACCATTTGTCGCTGTACGTTTCCACTCCGTAATAATACTTTCCGACGTCGTACGCGTCCGACGAGGCGTCGCCGAACTGCATGCCGTCCCATGTAAAGCCGTTGGTCATCGCCCAAATGTAATTGATGAAACGGGTATCCGAGGTTTGCGGAATTTCTACGTCGGCGACTTCGACCTCGAGCGGAACCCGATAGTCCCCGCGATTCGTTTTGACCGTCACGCTGCCTTGATACCCCCCGGCTTCCGCAGTTGACGGCACATACGCCGTGATCCAAATCGGCTGCGTCGAGTTGGCGGCTGCCTTCATCGATTTTTCGTTCGACAACGGGTCCGGGATGTCCGACAGGGGATAGATCGGATCGCCTACCCGTTCGGGAAAAAAGATGTTCGGCTGAACCGTGTCCGGCAGCCCGTATTCGGCAAAATGGTACTTCAGGTTGCTGCTCGCGATGGACTTGCGTCCGCCGGAGACGAGATTTGAAAATTCAACCTTCGTGATTTTAAAATCGGACGTCCCCCGGACGGCGATTTGGGCGTTTTCGTATTCGTTTTTGGCCGACACGATGCGGATGCCCGTTTCCGGATGTTGCGGCAGCGTGCTGGTGCGGTATACGGTTTTGAGCGCATTGACGACCCATACGTCAAGACCCGATGGGGCCGCCTCCGAAACGGGTGCCGCGGACAGCAGCAGAAGAAGGGCAAGCATCAACGACGGTAATTTTTTTCGCACGGTACATCATCGCCTCCATGATTTTATTGCAAATCATTTCTCGCCTGTAAGACATGACGCCACCATAATATTCGGCAAAGAAGGCCAAAGCTGCTTCCCCCTACTCCTTCACCGACCCGAGCAAAATGCCCTGGATGAAATATTTTTGCAAAAACGGGTACACGACGAGCACCGGAACGACGGCCACGACGATTTTCGCCGCGTTCAGCGTCTGGTCCGACAGCTGCCTCATCAGCTCGTATTTGTTCGGGTCCGAGGCCATCGTGCTGATGCTCATTTGAACGACCAGCTGCTGGATGTAAGTCTGAAGCGGATAATGCTCCACGCTTCGCATAAAGATCATGCCGTCGAAAAACGAATTCCAATGTCCGACGATGCTGAACAAGGTAACGGTCGCAATCGAAGGCAGCGACAAAGGAATGTACACCCGAAACAGCATGTACCACGGACCCGCCCCGTCCATGCTTCCGGCTTCGTTCAGCTCCTTCGGAATGCCGCGGAAAAAATTCATGAGCAAAATCACGTTGAATACCGGCACTGCGGACGGCAGTACCAAAGCCCAAATCGAATCGAAGAGCCCGAGGCTCTTCACCAAAATGTAAAGCGGGATGACGCCTCCGCTGAACAGCATCGTAAAAATCAGGAACCACATGTAGATATTGCGGCCGGCAAACTGCTCGCTGGTCCGGGACAGCGGATAAGCCATGAGCACCGTCATCAAAAAGTTTATCGCCCCGCCCAGCAGCACCCGTTCGACCGACACCATAAAGGAATGGAGAAATTTCGAATCGGCCACGATCTGCTTATACGCGTACAGATTGAAGCCTTTCGGCCAAAACGATACGGCTCCTGCTGCGGCGTAAGCCTTATGGCTGAAGGACACCGCCACCGTATGAACGATGGGCGCAATGGACGTCAAAGCGATCAGCACCATGCCGACGATTAACAGGGCGTACCAAATTTTGGCCGATACCGTTTGGCTGCGTACCACGAGCTTCACCTCCTTCCCGGTTAGAAAATCCGGTAATTCGCATACTTGTACGCGAGCGAGTAGGAAAAAATGATCAGGACGAACGCGATGACCGATTTCATCAGCCCGATGGCCGTCGCGAACCCGTATTGGCCGTCCAGAATGCCCGCCCGGTACACGTAGGTGTCGATCACGTCGGAGGATTCATAGACGATCGGGGAATACATGTTGAAAATCTGGTCGAAGCCGGCGTTCAAAATATTGCCGATGGCCAGCGTCGCCAGCAAAATGATCGTCGCCCGAAGCAGCGGCAGCGTGATCAGGCGGGTTTGCTTCCGCCAATCGGCTCCGTCGATGGAAGCAGCCTCGTACAGATGGGGATCGATGCCTGCCAGCGCGGCCAAATAAATGATCGTGTTGAACCCGAATTCCTTCCACACGTCGCTGCCGATCAGAATGTACGGGAACACGCGGTTGTCCCCCAAAAATTGGATCGGGCCGATTCCGAAAACCTCCAGCATCCGGTTGACGATCCCGTCGGTCAGGAGCAGCTCCGAGAAAATCCCCGCCAAAATGACCCAGGACAAAAAATGCGGCAGGTAAACGATCGTTTGCACCGTCCGTTTGAACGCCCGCTGCCGGACTTCGTTCAGCAAAACGGCAAATACGAGCGGCACGATCAGGTTGGCCACGATTTTGGATATGGCGAGAAACAGCGTGTTGCGGATAATGACTTTGCTGTCGCTCAGTTCGAAAAAATAGGTGAAGTTTTCGAGCCCGACCCAAGGGGATCCGAAAATACCCTTGCTGATTTTGTAATCCTGAAACGCCATCAGCAGGCCGAACATCGGAACGATGGAGAAGACGACGAGCAGGATGACGCCGGGCAGCAGCATCAAGTGGTAATGCGTTTGGAACGGTTTTCTGCGCTTCTTGCCCGGCTTGAATGCGGAAAGCTCCGTTTGCGGCCGGACCGGCAGGCGGGTTTGCTCCGCTTTTCCCGTCATTTCTGAACGGCCTCTTGGACTTCCTTCATGATTTGCTCCCCGCCCTGCGCTTTCCAATCGGCCACGAATTGATCAAATGCATCCAGCGGCAGCTCGCCGAGGACGATTTTGAAATAGGTTTCGTTTTCCAGCTTCTGCAGGTTGCTCCAGCGTTTCTCCATCGTTTTCGTCGTGGCCGTGTACAGCGAATACACCTCATTGAACTTTACGTCCGCCATCGGCTGCCCGCCGACCAAATACGCATACGGAGGCCCCCATTCACCGATGTTCGCTTTCGGGTCGGCTTTATATTTGTTCCAGCGCTCCAGATGGCCCTGCATCTCCGGAGACAGCTGGTCCGGCGTCAGCTTGCCCTCGATCGCGCCTTTGATCATTTCATGTTTTTTCAACACCGCGTCGGGATCGCCGATGTTCAAATCGATCGGACGCAGGCTGACATAGGTTTGGTCCAGCTTTTTATCGTCGGGCGTCGGCGTTTGCAGGAATCGGGTATTGTAGTTGAAATACGTCATGACCGCTTCCGGGTGCTTAAAGCCTTTTTTCACCACGAGGAAGCTGCTGCTCGGAGGCACGACGGTCGCATTGTACTGCCCATGGCCGTCTTCGATCGCGTAGGCTCTCCAATCGGCCTTCGGATCGGACATCATGGCGTTTGTCAAGGTGCCGAACGGCATGTACCACGGCCCGAAAAAGATGCCGCTTTTCCCGCCGACCACCAGCTCGTCGGGATTTTTGCGGAGCGCGAAGTCCTTGTCGATCAGCCCTTTTTTGTACCATTCCGCCAGCTTGCCGAGCGCCTGCTTGGCTTCCGGCGTGGTGGAGCCGTATACGAGGTTGCCCGAGCCGTCCTTCAGCCAAATGCTTGGATAAGCGCCAAAAGCATTAAACAGCGCCTTGAAATCATAGTTCCAGCCGTAATCGGTCGTGACGACCCCGTTGTTGCCGGGCAGCCCGATCGTGTCGTTTTTGCCGTTGCCGTCCGGATCGCGGGTAATAAACGCCTCGGCGATCTTTTCCACGTCGTCCACCGTCTTCGGAGGCTGCAGGCCCAGCTTGTCGAGCCAGTCTTTCCGCACCCATATCTCCTGGAAGGAATCTCCCTTCGGCACGATGTTCGGAATGGCCAGCAGCTTGCCGTCGATCGTCGCTTTGTCGAGGGACAAGCCGTCGTTCAGCTCATAGATTTGCTTGACCTGATCGGACGCATAAGTTTCGAATACGTCGGTCAAATCCTCAAGCTGATCGGCGTCCGCCAATTCCAGAAACGTCCGTTCGTCCACGACCATCGCATCGGGCAGATCGTTGCTGGCCACCGCCAGCTTCAGTTTTTGCGTGTAATCGTCGCCCGAGGCGTACCACATATACTTGAACTTCACGTTCGTTTTTTCGGTGAAATGGCGGGTGTACATATTGTCTTCGATCGTGTCCCCCTGCGGGATTCTTTCGTTCGGCGACACCGCTTTGATCGTGCTCACCTCGACGAGCTCCGGCAGCCGGAACGGATCGATTGCCGTTTCCGTTTTCGCTTCGGGCGGTTTGCCGGGGTCCCTGCTTTCCTCTGCCGTTTCCTTCTTGCCGGACGTGCAGGCCGACAGCAACAGCATCACGGCGGCCAGCAGCACCAGCGCCGACTTCCCCTTTTTATTCATTAGCTTTCCTCGCTTTCCTGTAGGATTGATTCTAATGATACAAGGCGGATGGGCCGGCAGAGTCAGTTTCCCTCTTTAAATGGGTGCCGGTTGATCTTTAAAATAGCGCTTACATCATACGAATGTGCACTTCATTAGGATAAAAAGTGACCCCGGGTTGAGGGGATCTAAGATGGCGGGCGGCAAAAAAAAGGATGCGCAAGCCGCCATGCGGTCTTGCTGCATCCTTTCGTGGAATTCCTTATTATTCGCCATACTCGCTGCGGTGCGGCCGGGTCTGGCCGGCCTTCCCCTCTTTTGCCCCTATTCGAACCCGCGCAGGATATCCTTCGCCGCTTGTACGCGGGACGGCTCCACGGGCCTCAGGTTATCTCCGTCCCTGCGCAGGGCCGATCCGAAATGGACCTCCGGAACGCCCGTTGCCTCGATGAACTCCTGCAGCACCGGCACGGAAAGCCCGTATCCGGCGAGAATCGCGGTTCCCGTTCCGCGGGACGCCTCGACGAGCCGCTTGATTTGCGGCGCGGACTTCGGCGCCGGCAGCGGGCCGCCGGACGTCAAAATGCGATTGATTTGCGGATAACCGGCAATCACCTGAAACGCGGTCAGCTGATCCTCGATCTCGTCAAAGGCGCGATGAAACGTCACGTTTAAGCCTTCCGTGTCCTGAAGGAGATATTCCAGCGCTGCCGTGTCCACCTTTCCGTCCCCGGTCAGGGTGCCGAGCACGATGCCGGCCGCGCCGCTCGCCTTGATGAAAGCAATGTCTTCCTTCATCGTTTGAAGATCATGTTCGTCGTACACGAACGACTGGCTGTGGGGGCGGACCATGACATGGACCGGGATGCTCACCCGGCGCACGACTTCCCGGATCAACCCCGGTCCTGGGGTTAACCCGCCTTCCAAAATGCCGGTAACGAGTTCGATCCGATCAGCCCCGCCTTGTTCCGCTATGAGCGCATCCGTCAAAGTCGTGGCAATGACCTCAAGCTTCATCGGGAAGTCCCTCCTTCGCCCGTTCCCGCCGCGGCCCGCTCGCACACGAAATCGGCGAGCAGCCTTACGCCGTAGCCCGTCGCTCCCGTCACTTTGTATCCGCGCGAGCTGGGAACTTGAACGGTGTTCGCCATGTCGATATGGCACCAACGCGCTTTCCCGTCCACGAAACGGCGCAGGAACAGCGCCGCCATATTCGCGCCGCCGTACGGACTTGACGCCAGATTGGCCATATCGGCATAAGGGCTGCCGAGAAGCTCTTCGTCTTCGTCCACCAGCGGCAGCCGCCAGATCCGATCCCCGTTGCGGTCGCCGATACGCATCAGCTGACCGGTGTATTCATCGTCCCCCCATACGCCGGCAACTTTCAGGCCCAGCGCGTGGCCGACCGCTCCCGTCAGCGTCGCCACGTCGATGATATGCCGGGCGCCGCAGCGGAGGGCATGGAGAATCCCGTCGGCCAGAATCAGCCTGCCTTCGGCATCCGTATTGACGACCTGCACGGACAGGCCATTCGGGTATCGGATGACGTCGGACGGCAGGAACGCGCCTCCGTCCGGCACGTTGTCGGCAATCGGAATGATGGCCGTGATGCGGGCCTTTACCTCAAGGCGCGTCAGCAGATCCATCGCGCCGATCACCGCCGCCGCGCCGCCCATGTCAAAGCGGGCGTCGCTTAAATCGCGGGCATCCTTCAGGTTCATGCCGCCCATGTCGAACGTGATGCCTTTGCCGACGAGGGCCAGATGTTCCGCATGCGGATCCCCTTCGTAGCTGATTTCCACCATCGCGGGCGGATGCTTGCTGCCTGCGCCTACCGCCAGCAGTCCGTTCATCTGACGCTGCTTCAGCTCCTCCCCTTGATAGACGGTAAGCTTGACGTTCCGGCCGGCAAAAACCTGCCGGATCCGGGCCACGAAAGCGGAAGGGTTCAAATCGCTTGCTGCTTCGTTGCACAAATCGCGGGCAAGCGCAGTCGACTCGGCGCGCATGCGTCCAAGCTCCGCTGCCGGTCCGTCCTCCGGTCTGCTTTCCGGGCTTATCCGAACCCGTTGGATCGGCTTCGGTTTGGCACTTCCTTTGTATTTGTTGAACGCATACGTTCCGAGCTGCCAGCCTTCCGTCCAGGCCGTGATCGCTTCCGCCGGCCACGCTTCGGAACCGAACAGGTCCATGAAACCGTCCGGGTTCAGCTCCGCCGTCGTCCTGCCGATGTCCTGCATCGCCCGGCCCGCGTTACCCGCCGCCTCCCGCAATATTTCCATCCTGAAACGCTCCCGGGCCCCGAGGCCAATGACTAAGATATCCTGCTCTCCGGCATGGCGTCCGTAAAACCAGGTCTGCCCGCCGCGCTCCTTCATTTTGGCCGAAAGCGGAAGCGAAGGGGCGTATTCGCCATCGCTGAATACAAGTTCTATCATGACTTCCGCTTGGGCATGTGTCCCCGTATTGATCTCCATTATCCATGCATCCCTTTGCAAAAAGATTTGTGCCTAGCAGCCTGTTTAAATCTCCAAGTTTCCAAGTTCGTTTAAGGCGCGCGCGTATATCGCCGTGCATCGCAGCAGCAGCTCGATATCCATGTATTCGTTCGGCTGATGGGCCGTGGATTCCATCCCCGGAAACAGCGGACCAAACGCGACGCCCATCGGGAAATGGGCCGCATAGGTGCCGCCGCCCGTCGACAGCAGGTTCGCCCGCTCGCCGGTTTCGGCCTCGTAAACCGCCTGCATGGCCTGGATCATCGGATGGTCCCCCGGCACATGGTGCGGCTTTTTCAAGCTTGGGGGCTCCATGGCCAGGCGGTGCTCCTCCAGCTTCACCGATATGCGCTTCAAAATCTCCTCATAGCTGCCGCAAACCGGAAAACGCAAATTCATATAAAAAAACGTTTCTCCCCTCGGGTCAAACTGCAAAATGCCGCTGTTGACGGTCAGTTTCCCGCTGAGTTCATCCTCCATCGCAATGCCCAGGGCACGCCCGTGCACATCGTCGTACAAAAGCGTATCGACGGTATGCAGGTAATGTCCTGCGCTTTTGCCCCATGAATAGTTTTTCAGGAAATGAATCAGCGCTAGCCCCGCATTCATCCCCAATTCGGGCTCCATCCCATGCGCGGCTTTTCCCGCCATATGCAGCTTGATGGCCTGCTCCCCGGTTTCGACTCCGCCTTTGCATCCGTTATCGTTGCAATATGCTCGATACGCCTGCTCCAGGGCTTGGAGGGCTCCCTCTTCACCCGCAACGATCGCCTCGGCCGCTTCCGGAACCATATTGGCGACGATGCCGGACCGGAACGAAAGCAGTTCGTACTCCCCCTTCGCATCCGGCGTTTCCGGCTCCTGCGGGAACAGGATTCGGGTATTGATCTGCCCTTTTTCGGCGCTGACGATCGGAAAATCGGCGTCCGGCGTAAAACCGAATGCGGGCATCGGCTCCAGCTCCTTATATTTCTCCATGCATCGGTGCGTTTTTTCCTCATCCGTGCCGAAAATGAGGCGGATTCGGTGCCTGAGCGGCAAGCCGAGATCCTTGACGATTTTTAATGCATAAAAAGAAGCCATCGCCGGCCCTTTATCGTCGATCGCCCCGCGGGCAAAAATTTTGCCGTCGCGAACGTCGGGCTCGAAAGGAGGCTTCGTCCATTCGCCGGACACGGGCACGACGTCGAGATGGCTCAACACCGCGATGTAATGCTCGGCATCCTCCGGGCCATATTCGGCGTAACCGACATATCCGTCCAAGTTCCGCACGCGGAAGCCCTCGGCAGCGCACAGGTCCAGCATAAACCGGAGCGCCTCCCCGATTCCCCTGCCCATCGGCTGCCCGGGAGCCGCCGTTTCGGCGTCGTAGACGCTCGGAATCGCCAGCAGCCCTTGTAAATCGTGCAGGATCGCCGCTTTCCGGCCGGACGCTTCCTGATACCAATCCATTATTTTCAACCCCTTCTTACCGACCCGTGACGATCGACTTTAGAATACAAAAGAAGCTTTCCGCTCGCCGACGAGGACGTGATTGTCGTTTTTGATTTCCTTCGGCACCACCGCATACAATCTGTCGATCGTCTCCCGATTGCCGTAGCCGATTTGCTCCAAAATGGATGCGACGATGATCGGCCAAGGTGTTTCCGAACCATCGATGACTTTCAGCGCAAAGGCCATGCGTTCCCGGATCAGCGAAAAACAGTAGACGCCCTTGGCTCCGCCTTTGGCGACGATATTCGGATCGCGCAGCAGCTCGGAACAGATGAAATTGTGGCTGGCGATGCTGTCCGGCGCATCATGCATATACGCCGTCATCCGTTTAACGGCCTCGCGGGTGGCTGCATCCGGGATCAGGTCCGGGCAGGCCAGCTTAAGATACGCTTTGGCGATATGCTTCAGCGGCAGCGCAAAAACCGGGAACCCGCAGCCGTCGACGCCGACCTCGATCCGATCGGCCGGGTATTCCGCCATATCCGCGAGGGCCTGCAAAATTTCCTGCTGAATCGGATGGGACGGCTGCCAGTACGTTTCGGTGTCGTATCCCGACTCCCGCGCCGCGGCAATGATGCCGAAATGTTTGCCGGAGCAATTGTGGTAGATCCTTCTCGGCGCCTTTCCCTCGCGCATGCAGGCGAACTTCGGCTCGTCGTTCAGCGGATACGTAGGGCAGGTCAGCAGTTGTTCCTCGGCCAATCCGATTTTGCGCATGATCGACTCCAAAGCTTCGATATGATAAGCTTCGCCCCGGTGGGACGCGGCGAACATCGCCGCCTCGGCGGCGGTCAGGCCGTATTTTTCCGCGATGTTCCGTTTCATGACGGGAATGGCCTGGAACGGCTTCGCCGCGGAGCGCAAGTAGGTGACATGCTCGGCGCTGCCGATCTCGTGAACGACCTCCCCTTTGTCATTGACGCCGCACAAGACGCCCAAATGAACGTTTTCGAGCACGCCTGCGCGGTATTCTTCCACTAATGGTTTGAAGTACATGTTGGTTCCTCCGTTTTTGGATTGGATTGTTCCTAGTTTTGCTCCATCTGCTCGATTTGGCTGGCGATGTCCAGGAAACGGCCTTGCGCAAGCAGGCCCGATCCGATGATGACGCCATCCTGTTCGAAAGCAGAATAGGCGATGCGGAACGTGCCGCGCAGCGGCTCCCATACGTATTCGCTCATGCATTTTTCGGCGATGAACGCCCTGACTTCCGGATAACGCTCGACAAGCTTGCCGGTGAGGATGACCGTATCCGGATTGTACATGCAGGCGACGTTGCCGATCGTGACCGCGATAAAAGCCATCGCCCGGTCCACAATGTCCGCGGCCCACCTCTCTCCGTCCCGCCTTGCCTGAAACAGCTCATCCAAGGATGCGACCGGCTTGACTCGGGACGCCTGTTCGATGAGCGCGGCTTCGGCGATATAAGTCTGCAAACATCCTTTTTTGCCGCAATCGCATCGCAGGCCGCCCGGGTCGACGACGGTATGGCCGACCTCTCCCGCGCTGTTGGACTCGCCCCGGTAAATGTCGCCGTCGATGATCAGCGAGGAACCGACGCCGCTGCCGAAACCGATCAACACTGAACGTTTCGACCCTTTGGCCGCCCCGTACATATGCTCCGCGAGCGACTTGACCTTCAGTTCGTTGTCCACCGCCACCGCAAGTCCGGTACGCGCCTTCAGCAGCCCGGCGATGTCGGCCTGCTTCCAGCCCAGCTGGGCCGACAGCACAGCCTTTCCTCCGGCATGATCGATGATCCCCGGCAGCCCTACGCCGATGCCGACGATTCTCCGGCGGTCCAGGCGCTCATCGTCGATCAAGGCGTTGATCCCTGCCGCGATGCTGCCCAGCGTCGCTTCGGAGCTCTCCTCTGCGTTTCTGGCGATGCTTTTGCCCCCGATCACGCTCCCGTCCAAATCGACGGCGCCCATCCGGATGACCGTTTTGTCGATTTCCACGCCGACCGATAACACCGACTTCGGGTTGACCTTCAGCAAAATCGCTTTGCGGCCGACGCTCGTCGTCTCCTGCTCGATTTCGTGCATGAAATCGAGGTGATCCAGTTCGGCGACGATCCGGCTGACCGTTGTCGGGCTCATGCCCGTCAATCGGGCGATCTCAGCCCGCGACAAGGGCGAATGGTTTTTGATGATTTCGAATACGGTCGTCCTGTTTTTTCTTTTGATAAAATCCTGGTCATGCTTTTGCATGGACGGACTGCTCCTTACCTTAATTAATTTCTCCAGTGGTGTTATTAATTGAACTTTAAAAGGTTTGCCTAGAGCTGTCAATCCTTTTTACACAAACTAGTTCTTGAAAATTTTCATGAAAAATAGAATAATTACAGTTAGTATTTTCATGGATAGAATCCTACAGAAAGGTTGTTTATACAGCATGAATCCATCCAAAACGAAACCCGAAAAACCGAAAGAGCCGTTTCCGGTTTCGATCCTGTCCCTGACGGTAGGCGCCTTCGCGATCGGCATGACCGAGTTCGTCATCATGGGCATCCTGCCGAACGTTGCCGAAGATTTGAACGTCAGCATCTCCACCGCCGGGCAGCTGATCACCAGCTATGCCCTCGGCGTCGCCATCGGAGCGCCGATTATGACGATCCTTACCCACCGGCTGCCGCAAAAGCTGCTGCTGTGCCTGCTGATGCTGGTATTTATCCTTGGCAACGGCATCGCGGTCATCGCCCCGAATTATGATGTGCTTATGGGAGCACGGATGATCAGCGCGCTTTGCCACGGCACGTTTTTCGGGGTCGGCGCCGTCATTGCGGCCAATCTCGTTAAACCGCATAAACGGGCCGGCGCCGTCTCGATCATGATGGCGGGACTCACCATCGCGAACATTATCGGCGTACCTGTCGGTACCTTTATCGGCCAGCATTTGGGATGGCGGGCTTCGTTTGCCGCCATTGCGCTGATGGGCGTGATCGCGCTGATCGGCATCGTCGCTTTTATCCCGCGCATCCGCCAGGATCAGGCAGCCAGCCTGACCAAGCAGTTCAAAGCCCTCGCCCAGCCGAAGCTGCTCGTCATGCTGCTGGCCTGCGCGGTCGGCAACTCCAGCCTGTTTGCGGTGTTCACGTACATCGCCCCATTGCTGGAGCAGGTTACCGGGTATCATGAGCGCAGCGTGACCTGGATTCTCGTCCTGTTCGGCATCGGCGTGACCGTCGGGAACATCGTCGGCGGGAAGCTGGCGGACTGGAAGCTGATGCCGGCGGTATTCGGAATTTTCTTCAGCCTGTGCGTGCTGCTGACCATCTTCACGTTTACGGTCCACAGTCCGGTCGGCGCCGTCATCACCATTTTCCTGTGGGGAGCCGCCGCGTTTGCGGTTATGCCGGGCATTCAGGTCAAAATCATGAACCTGGCGCAGGAGGCCCCGGCGTTAGCCTCCACCTCCAACCACTCGGCAGGCAATCTGGGCAACGCGTTTGGCGCTTTTTGCGGCGGATTGGTCATCAATCATATGGGATTGACTGCCTTACCTTGGGTCGGCGCGGTCATGGTCGGGTTCGCGTTTGTGATCGCCCTGGCCGTTTACCTGTCGGAACGCAAGCAGCACATGCCGCTATCGGTGCATACCTCCGGCAAACACATGTAACGAAAAAAGTTGCCCCTCCGTGAACACAAACGGAAAACGGGCAACTTTTTTTTTCGCCTTACCCTTTGACCGAACCGATCATGACGCCTTTTTCGAAATATTTTTGCAGGAACGGGTATAACACGAGGATCGGCAGCGACGACACGATTATGACGCCGTATTTGATCTGGTCCGCGTAACGCTGCGCATAACCGCCGGCAGCCCCGCCCGTGCCCGCCCCGTTTTGGAACGCCTGGTTGGACAGCAAAATGTCCCTCAGGACGATTTGCAGCGGCTGCAGGTTGTTGTCCCGGATGTAGACGAGCGCGGTAAAAAAATCGTTCCAATGCCCGACCAAATAATACAGCGCAATGACGGAAATCATCGCTTTCGAAAGCGGCAGCGCCACCTTCACGAAATATTTGAAATGCGAGCAGCCGTCCATCATCGCGGCTTCGTACAGCTCCGGCGGCAGCGAGCTTTCAAAAAACGTCCTGGCGATGATCAAATAAAAAACGTTGACGCAAAACGGCACAATGAACACCCAAACCGTATTCGTGATATGCAGATCCTTCATGAGCAGATAGGTCGGGATCAGCCCGCCGTTAAAAAACATCGTCACGACGAACAGAAACATGATCACCCGCCTTGCCTTGAATTCCCTCCGCGACAAGACGTAAGCGGCCGGCATCGTAAACACCATATTGACGAGCGTGCCGAACAGCGTGTAAAAAACGGTATTTCGGTATCCGGTCCAGATGCGGCTGTCCTGAAAAATTTCCTTGTATCCGAACAAGCTCAACCCTTTCGGAAACAGCAGCACTTTGCCGGTCGCCACCAGCGTGGAATCGCTGAACGACGCAATCACGATGAAATAAAGCGGATAAGCGATGACCAGAAAAATAAGCGTGCATACCACGAAGAGGGCCATCCTGAAAAGAAGCTCCTTGCCGTCCATGTTTTTAAGCGCCATCATGGATATTCCTCCCTTTTAGGCGAATCCGTGTCATTAGTACAAGCTCGTATTGGACACTTTTTTCGAAATGGCGTTGACGCCGAACAAAAAGATAAAATTAATGACGGTATTAAACAGGCCGATGGCCGAAGCGTAGCTGAACTGGTTGGAAATGATCCCGATTTTGTACACGTAGGTGGAAATCACTTCGGAAACGGGCAGGTTGAGCGAATTTTGCATCAAAAATGTCTTCTCGAACCCGGTGCCCAAAATGCTGCCCATGCTGAGAATGAACAAGATGACGATCGTCGGGACCAGCGCCGGCAAATCCACGTAGCGGATCATCTGCCACCGGCTGGCGCCGTCCATTTTGGCCGAGTCGTACAGCTGCGGATCGACGGTGGACAAAGCCGCCAAATAGATGATGCTGTTCCAGCCGCAATGCTGCCAGATATCGGACAACACGTACACAGGGATAAACGTATTCGTCGAGGCGATCAGGTTGATATGTCCAAGCCCCATCGCCTTCATCATATGGCCGACGACGCCGGTTTCCGGCGACAGCAGCACGTTCATCATGCCGACCAGAACGATGATCGAAATAAAATGAGGCAGGTAAACGACCGTCTGCATCACGTTTTTCATCCGCTTGCGCCGGATTTGGTTCAAAGTGAGCGCCAGGATAATCGGGGCGGGAAACCCGATCACGATCGTCGCCAGGCTGATCAAAAACGTATTCCGCATCAAATCCACGAACAAATAGCTGTCGATAAACTGCTTGAAGTAGTGCAGCCCCCGCCATTCGCCGCCGGTAAGCCCTTTCGAAAAATCGTAATCGCGAAACGCGAGCTGAATGCCGTACATCGGAATATAGTTGAAAATAAAAATGACGGCGATGGCGGGCAAAATCATGATCCACAGCTGGTAATCGCGTTTGAGCGTCTGCAGTCCTCCCCGGTTGCGCATCGGAGCATCCCCTTTCTTCTTGCGGGGACCTCCGTGCCGCCGCACATAAGGAGTGCGGATGCACGAAGGTTCTCACCGCTCAGACTTTTATTGGTTTTGCTTGTATTCGTCGTAATACTTCTGCATGATTTCAAGGTTTTGCTTCAGTCCGGCTTTTTCGCTTTCCTTGACGTAGGTGTCCCACTCGGCTTCGACGCCGCCTTTCGTGACCCATTTCGCAAAGCTGGTGTTGGCAAGATTCATGACGTTCGTATTGTTTAACGCCATCGTGTTGTTGTCCGCCGTCGAATATTTCATGAACGTACTTGGCAGCACATCGTTGTCGACGTCGATTTGGATCGCTTCAATCGGCTTGGACTGTCCGATAACCTCCTGCATGTCCTTGCCCAGCGTCAGCTTGAGCGAGTCCGGAATATAAAAAGCGCCGTTGTCCGCCATGGTCGACGTCCATTTCCACGTGCCGGGGTCCATGTTCGGATCGGCCGGCGGCAGCACGGCGTAAGAGCCGTCCCCGTTATCCTTGATGTTCGGACCGATCGACCCGAAGAGCACCTGCATGCCGACCTCCGGCGCATACAATTCGTTGATGAACCGCATGGCCGCTTCTTTGTTTTTCGATGTGGCCGACATGACGATATGATTGACGCCGTAGTTCAACGAATTGTAATCATAGCTCCACGAAATCTCGCTGTCCGGCGCAGCTTTCGGCGGCGTTATCGACGTATACTGCGGCGCAAGCTTTTCGCCGAACCGGTCCGACGCCACCCACCCGAGCGTAAAGCCGACCTTCGCGGTATCCCCGTCTCCGCGGGCGACCGATTGATATTTCGTGTAATCATGCGTGAACACTTCCGGATTGATGAGGCCGGCTTTGTAAAGCTTGTTCAGAAACATGACAAGCTCTTTGTAACGATCGTCGGTCAGGAAGTTTTTGACCTTGCCGTCTTCGACGAAGTAACCTTGCGGGCTGCCGTCGGTCAGGGTCATGCCGGTACCGCCGAGCAAATATGCCGCGTTGAAATATCCGCCGATGCCTCCCGGCCAATCCATCGGAATTTCGTCGTTCGGGTCGCCGTTGCCGTTGGCGTCCTTCTCCTTGAATGCGACAAGCACGTCGTACAGCTCATCCCAAGTGGTCGGAACCTTCAGACCGAGATTGTCGAGCCATTTTTGATTAATGTAGAGGCGGGACGCGGAGCTTGGCCAGAACCGCTGGTATTTCGGCAAACCGTAAATTTTGCCGTCCGGTTGCGTTGCAATCCGCTTCGTGTCCGGTTTCTCTTCGAACATTTTTTGAACGTTGGGCGCCTGATCCAGCATGCCGGACAAGTCCTGGAACAATCCCTGGAACTGGGCGAAATCGGCGTCCGTGATGACGTTTGGTCCGACAAACAAATCGGGCACGTCCCCGCTTGCGAGCATCGTTCCTTTCTTTTGCCCCCAATCCGCTGTTATTTCCTGCCATTCGATATCGACGCCGGCTTTTTCCTCGACCTTCTGCAGCCACTCCATCTCCGCCAGCGGCTTCGTTAAAGCATGTTTCGTCATGATCGCCGTCAACTTTACCTTCTTGCCGCTGCCCGCAGGATCGGTCGATGCACCATCCTCGGCATTGCCGCCTCCCCCCGAACCGCTGCAGGCCGTCATGACGACGGACGTTGCCAAGAGAACCGACGTGAAACCGATTACTTTTTTTCGCATGCCAAATCGCATCATTTTGCCCCCTCATAAAAGAATAATTCGAAGATGTTCATCTCATCCGGATGGGATGTCCGCGAAGGACGCGTCCGTCCCTTGCCACCACTTTAATCGCCGGCGCGAACGGCCGTAAACGAACAGTTTTCAAACCATGCGCATTTATTGAAAAGCTTGAAAACCGGCAGCCGTCAAACCTTGCGGGAGCGGCATTTTCCGGCAGATTCAATTTTTGAATATGTTCAAAAAACGGCACCGGCATGGGAAGGACGAACCGCGCTTGAAGGCGCCGCGCCCGCTTGCTCTTCATCCCGGAAAAGACGCAAAAAGGCCGAGTTCAGGGGCTGGCTTATTGCCCCGAATCGACCTTCAATGTTTCCTGTAGCCGCGCCGTATGGATGCCCCTTCACACCGCCTTATGCGTTTCCCGGTATTGTCCCGGCGTCGTACCCACGATTTTTTTGAACGAACGTATAAAACTCGACGTATTGGAGAATCCCGTCTTGCGCGATATTTCATCCAGCGTCTGATCCGTCTCGCGCAGCAGCCGCACCGATTGCTGAATGCGCTGCAAGTCGATATATTCCTTGAAGTTCTGACCGAAAGTCTTTTTGAAATAATGGCTGAAATTCGAGGGCGACATCTGAAAATAGTCGGCGATCAGCTGCAGCGAGAAATCAGGCTCCATCCCCTTTCGCTCGATAAAACAGACGATTTCGTCCCGCGAAACTTTGCGGGAGGACGGCAGCGTGCTTTGGATCATGTCGCACAGCTTGCCGCAGCTCTCCCTGACGATGCCCGCCATTTGTTCGAACGTATAACGGTGCCGAAATGCCGCATCCGTCAGCCGGAGCAGGTTGGCATCATCATGGCTGAACCGGTGCAAGCCGTTCAGGATGACGCTGACCGTGTTCAAATAGACGCTCCGCACGACATGCGGCGGCGCCCCTTCGCTGCCCATGCCGGCCACCAACCGCTCCACGATGGATTGAACCGAAGCGGCGTCGTTTTTTAATATCGACAGCTCCAACGATTGCAGCAGTTCGGCGAAGTAAGATACCGTTCCTGCCTTCGGGGCTTCCATCTCGCCGAAAAAAAGCACCTGGCGTTCGCGGCGGAAGCGCAATTGCTCGGATGCGCGCACCGCCTGCAAATACGATACGTGAACCGCTTCGACCGATTCGAGCTTGCCCGGTATGCCGGCCCCGATAAACACGCGGCCCCCGGTTTCGGCCTCCAGCTCTTTCCGCACGTCATCAAGAAATGCTTTGATCGCAAAATCAGGCGCAAAGGAACCGATAAAGACCATTTCCTGATTGTAAATGCTTTTAAAAAAATAACATTGAAGTCCCTTCTCCGGCCGCTTTTCGATCTGCCGGAGCAGGTTCGCCGCCCCTGCGAACGCCTGCCCGCCGGCATCCGATCCTTCCGCCGTACCGCCTGCTTCAATGGACAAAACCGCAACAGCCATGGCCGGATGCGGAAAGGCGATGCCGTAAGCCTCCGCTTCGAGGCAAAACGTCTCCCAATCGGGCGCCCGGCCGCTGACGAGCTCGAACAGCAGATTTTCCCGGATGATCGGGATCGTCTGCTTCACTTTCGCATCCAGCGTATGATTCGCCGATGCAAGCTCGCCAAGCGCATAGCGGATCGTTTCGATTTCGCCGAGCGGCTTGCGGTCGGCAGGCTCGAAAATATGTACCGCCAAATCGACGAGCCTTTTGATCGGATGGTAATTTTTGCGGATCGAAATATAAATCACCAGCCATTCGAGGAGCAGCATGAGCCCGATCAAAAGCACCGTGTTGCGCTGAATCGTCCGAATGCCGTGCAGCGTCTCGGTAACCGGCAGCATGCTTACATAATGCCAGCCGTTGGTTCCCGACAACGTGTGCGACACGATGTAAGATTTGCCGTTCACCCGGTAAATGCCGCCTCCTTCCGAACCCTCCTTCAGTTCCGGCATGAGGCGGCGAACCCCCTCCGTTGCGGCGTCATCCGTTTTCTCCGAAGCCAGCAGCTGGCGGCCCTGCTCGTCAAAGATAAAAAATCGGCCCGTATATTTCTCGGAAAGGGATTGAATCATGCGTATCACCGTGTCTTCGCGGACCATGATCAGCACCGCGCCCGGCGGATCGTATCCGCCGACCGGCAAAGGGAAAGCAAAAGTCAACATGCGGACGCGGTTGCTGCCCGGGATGATGACGTCCTCGACCGGACGGACCATCGGCGCTTTCAAATGCTGCAGCGTCTCGAACATTTCCCGGCGCGGCCAGGTTTCGTAATAATATCCGATGCCCGGCTTATCGAAATCCTCTTCCTTGTAAGCGCTTCCTGTTTTGGCGAACAAATAACCGCTGCTTTCGATGTACAGCAAGGTATTGTCGATCAGACCGTCCGTGGCGTTATATTTGCGCATTTCATTCGCAATCAGGACCCGGCCGTAGTCGCTGTTGTCGTACATTTTGATTTCGCGGTTTTGCACGAGTTCGGAAGGCAAGCGGTAAACATATCGCATCAAGGTATCCATCGAAGTCATCAATTGTTCCGTAATATGGGTATTCCAATCCGTATCCTGCTGCTTCACGACTTCGGTTGAATGCGGATAATAATAAACGAGGATGATGGAGACAGGGAATAAAAGAACGAGAAGATAAGAGGCAAGAAATTGAGTCAACAGACGATTCCGTTTTTTTCTCAATGGACAACCACCTTTCTTTTACCGGGCGTGTGAAGCGGCAAGGATGGTCATTTTCTCATCGTTAATGGATATTATACCAACTCGCGCGAAAAAATGGTACGTACAACTTATGTTGAAAATTCAGTTGTATTTACAGTCATTTCCTGCCGGGCACGCTCTTGCTTTGGCGAAAGGCGGCATTGCACATTTAATTTTATGGGCTTGGGAACCCGCTTCTTTTTCAGCACCTCTTTTTCCGTACATGACGTACTTATGAGCCCCCCAATGGAACAGGCAAACCGCCGGCTAAAAACCGTATCCCTTCTTTCGGGAGGCCGCATACCATCATTTTCTTAAGCAAAAAACGACCGCATGAGACGGCGTGAATTTAAGCGCTTTAACTTTTGCTACTTGTCGCTTCCCTCCGCCAGTGAAACCGGCTGGTTTTGACGTTCGATTCCACGATTCCCCTGAACTGCGCCCGATCCTGTTCCGTCGCAAAACCATCCTTCGGCACGATGAACGTCCGGCTCGACGACAGCAGAATCAAAAACAAATTCCGGGATTCGCGCACCTCATAAATATCGCTCCAGCGGACCTTGGCCGATTCCGATTCGGATGCGTATCGAAAGCCCGACTCCGAAAACATGAACGTATGGCGCTGCCGCATCAACCGGTCGCTGAAAAACGCTTTTACGGATTTCCGGCGAATGCTCCACCCGTACGCGAACCATAAAATGACGCTGAGCAAAACATCCAGCAGGAACGCGATCATAAACTCCATGCCGGTCCGGCTCTCGTCGACCAAGAGGACAATCCCGATGACCATCAGAAAAAACACGACAGCCAGCATCAACCTGGACGTCCTCGTAAAAAAGAGGTTCACCTCCTGCACGTCCTTCAACTCCAGCGCGGCTTCAACGATGATTTCATGATTCAAGCGGTCCTCCTCCTTTGGATCAAACTTCCCCTTACTCCTAAAACAACGCAAACGTTGCGAGGTTAGGGCCGGTCACGCGGAAGCCCAAAGTTTAGGCCGGGAGGCCGGGGCAAACCCGTAGAGTTTCCATAAAACCTTCGGATTTGCCTCCGTTTCCTTGCCTGTTTAATGCGGAACCTGGGAGCTGAAGTCGTCCCGGCTCGATTTGTCCGCATGGTAAAAGAGAATATCGCCGTCTTTCAGCGCAAAGCGATGGCCGTAAGCATCCTGGATGCTCCGGTTAAAACCTTCAAGCTGCCACTGGTTCATCAGCGGGGCATGAATGTATTGCAGATGGGGATTTTTCAAATTCCCCTGCTGGATCGATTCAATGTTGAAGTTCACGATGATATACCCGTTTTTGAGAAAAATAGGAGACTTGCTGTCCAGCCCGCCGTGCGTGCGCCCGTATTCGGCCACGTTCAATCCCGCTTCCACCACGAAGGGTTCGGCCGGCAGGGAGTATTCCCCGTACCATTTTTGCACGGAAACATGGGCGCGTTCCGGATCGACGGACGCCGGGATGTTTCCTTGCAGCCTGAGAAACGTCCGGAGCTGTTCCGGCAAAATGAGCAGGCTGTAGCTGCCGACAGGCGTTTTTTGCTTCGTAAAGGACTGGATATAGTTTTGGATATATTCGTTTTTGCCCATGCTGCCGGCTTGTCCGTAATGCCCGTATTTGTAGTCGGCGGTATCGCGGAGCTCCGTGGCCGGTACGTTGCGCAGCCGGTCGTTCAGGATGACGTAACGCTTGACCTGGTCCTGCGCCGAGCCGATTTTGACGAAGTTGTTTTTGCTGGTGTTGTAATAAAGGTCTACCGGAATGCGGGTGTCGCCTTTGGCGTTGACGGCTTTGCCGTCCTTCCGGACGAAATAAAAGCTGGGCGTGATCCGGATGCCGTCAAGCGGCCCGAACATGTTGCCTTTGGTTTTGAAATCGAATTTGAAATGGTAGCCGGTTTTGACCGATACGTTTTTGTAACCTTGCAGCGGATGGCTTCCCGGCCTTATCGGCAGCGTATACACCGCTTTATTGCCGCGGGGCTCCCCGTCGATCAGGTTTTGGCCGACCCAGTAGGACACCCCGGTTGGATTCGCGCTGCCGGATTGGGTGCGGAATACCTTTTCCCAGTTATAATCGGCGATATCGGTCACATGGAAATCATACAGCCTGCCGATCACGTCCACCGGGATGACGTCCGTGGCCGCATGATGGGCCAAATTCAGGTTGGCGTGCGATTCGGAGGTATAGTCCGGAGGAGCGTTTTCCGCGATGGTGCGGAACTGGATGTCGTAAAAGCCTTCGTCCACCCACACCGGCAAAAAAAACGTCTCCGCCGTTTGCATGACCGGAATCGAAACCCAGGTGTTTTTCGGAATAAACCGGCTTTTATCGGCGGTATACACATCAAACGGAAACTTGACCTGCTTGTCCCGGATGTATTTGGCGTAGTCCCGGTTGCCGTATCCTGGAATGTTGCGGTGCTGTCCGCCGGTCGGCATGTAAATCGTAAACGGCCGGTCCAATATGGTCGCGTTGCGGCCGGCGGCCGGATTCGTTTTTTGGTTATGCGCCCGATCATCCGTCGTGGAGGCGTAAATGACGACCGGCGTATGCACCGTCACCGGGTTGATGCCCGGGATCGGGAAGGATCGGTTCGAACCCCCGTTGATGCTGCCGTCCATCAGGTTGTAAAAGATTTCGCCAGTGCTGGGCTGGCTGTTTTTGTTCGTTTTCGTTTTGCTGATCACATGTCCCGGACTGTACAAAACGTTGTCGTTAATCATCGTCGGCTCCGGAATCCGGCTTGGCGTCGGGCCGTTTTCCTGGGTGCGCGCGCCGCTGATGATCGTCTGGCCTTTGAACACCAAAGAATCGTTCTGGACCTCTACCTTCTTCACCGCCTGCTCCGCCATGCCCTGAAAAGCGCCTTGCTCGTTCGGCACGCTAGGTTTCGTTTTGCCTCCTGACTTGGTTTCCGAGGGAGCGGTCAGCGTCCCGGGCGGGTCCGGCGGGAAGTAGTTCCCGTCCTGGGTGGCCGCATATTCCGGCGGATGATAGCCGGCCGGCTGAATCGTCACCGTATCCCAGGCGTAGTTGGTCAGCGTGGCCCGATCGATATCATAAACTTCGAGATTGTCGATTTTCCAAAAAGAATACGGGCGCTGAATCGTGTAGGTGTACTCCCTGTCTTCGGTTTCGCGCTGCGGGTCGGGTTCTTCATGGCTGCCTTTGCCGTCGGGGTTCGGCACTGTTTTGCCCGGGTCCCATTCCAGGATGTACGTCTTTTTCACCTTGACCTCAAACGTGCAGACGCCTTTCATCTGAGTGAAGGCATGTTGGTATAAATACTCCTTCGCTTTCACGTTCCCGTACAAGCTCTCGGAGGTCGGAATCCCCTGCAGCACGTCGAACTTCTCGCTCCCCCTGCTGTCGGCTTTAATGACCGCGGACACGTTCGGGTCCATCGTTTTGCCATTCACCGTCTGGGCAGGAGCAGGCTTGGTGCATGTAGGTTCCGCCGGTGGCTTAGGTTCAGGTTCGCAGGATTGGCCGGGAGGGCAGCCGTTGTCGGTGCCGTCCTTCTTTTTGTAATACATAAACAGCGTGTACTTTTCAAAGGTGCCGTCGTAAGTAAAGGAATACGGATTCCCCGGCGTGATATTGCCGCTTGGCGAAGCGTCCGTCGTTGATTTTTTAAATCCAACGTATTCGTAATCCGGATGCGTTGGCGGCGTGAAGGAATAATCCTTCCCTACGACCATCTCTTCATCGATCCGCGGCGTAAAAACGTTTAGCGGCTTCGCGTCGGTCGTGAAGTATTTGACGTTGAGTTGGGAGGCGAGTTCGATTTTGAAGAGCATGGGGACAAAAATCCGGTATGCTCTGACTTCAGGAGCACATGTGGGGCATTGCTCGTTTTTTACATCTCTTGGATTGGCAGCATCAAGAAGCATATTTACTGTGATCGGGATGGTCGTCGTATCCGTTCCAATTCCCTGTTTGCTGAATGGTCTTATGTCTGCATCTGTTGTACCGATGCTTACTGCGTCTCCATAATCCGAGTATGAATCCGATCTAGATTCTTGAAAATAAACTTCCGGATCGGCAGGATATTTATAAATCCGTGCTTCAACATTCTTTATCTTCCGGTTAGGAAACTGAAATTTGTAGGTGAAGGTCGCCTCGCCTCGCATTCCTTTGTTCGGCTGTCGTCCTCCATCCGTCCAAGATCCATCCGTGCTCCTCCACATTTCGTAATACATCATGCCGACGAAATATCGATAATTGCTTTCTTTATGGTATCCGAGCGGAGTAATTTCGGTCGCCGCGTACGCTTCCTGTACTTGAAATGGAGAAAGGGGCATCTGCAAAAAGAGCAGCAGCCCAATTAAAGATATGGCAGTAATTCGCTTCAGTATTCGTCCCACGGCCATTACTTTCCTTTCCATGGGCTAATCATCATAGGAATATAATCTGGAGAGCCAAAGCGAAACCCAATATATTCGATGTCCTTTATCGTAAGTCGTTTATCATCAACGATACCGTCAAGGTCTTCGTCGGCGCTAGACCATATTTTATAAAAGCTGTATTTAGTACCATCACCGTTATTGATTGTTAAAGAGTCAATCGGATTTCGATAACGAATGTCGTTTTTATTGGTTAAATAAAATAAATTACCAGCTCCAGATGTAGTTTTTGCTCTTACTTTGAGATACGGTACCTTTGTTTTAGGATCAGTGTAAGGTTCAATGCTGTAAATATCCCGTACTAACGATGTCGGAAGATCTGTAATTTTAAAAATTAATGTACTTTTATAAGGTTGATCCTCTAAATTCTTCAGCAGGTACTGCTTCTTGGTAAACCACTTCCTATACGGCTCTATACTCACCGGCTTCAACCCTAACTCCTCCAGCGTCGGGGCCTTCTTCTCCCCAATCCACACCCATCTTCCGATCTTGTCCCACTCCACCGGCTGCCCCAGTCCCTCGCTCACCAGGCGCAGCGGAACGAACGTCCGGTTTTGCTTCAGCTCGATTTTGGTGCCGTAGGATTTATCCTGTCCGTCCACTTTGGCCACCTTTTGCCCGACCGTCATCTGGACGTTATGTTTTTCGTTATTCACCGACACGGTCATTTGGCCGTTTACCTTTTCCCAGCCTACCTCGGCTCCCAAAGCTTCGGACACGAAGCGGATCGGGACCATGACGCTCCCCTGCGCATCCTGATAAGGTTTCGCGTCCGGAAACTGAATCTTTTTGGCGTTTAACAACACTTCAATATTGCCCGTCGATGAAGCTGCGGCAGTCGCGGAACCGTTCGCAAACAAACCGCCGGATAACAACAAAGCTCCTGCCAAACATAATGGCGCGATTTTTTTCATCCATTACACTCCCTATCAATCACATTTTTCTTGTCCAACAACCGTCTCCGTTATCAATCTACTTTGATCTTGTCTTATCCTACGGGACTGCTTGCCCACGTGAATGATCTGGAGCACACCCCCTCAAAAGCTATGTAATTGGTCATGCTAGACTTATGAGCGATCCGTCCTAAATCATAGGACAATTGCATTATACTACAAGATTCTTGAAATATTTGTCATAAATAGTCGAAAATCTCGGGAATGAGCCTGAATATGGATTTTTTTGCAATGGCTTGAACTTGCGAATTTGCTTTTGTCCGTATCACATATCATCCCCGCGCGTGAATATACTTGATTAATAATGGCTTATTCGTTAACCGAGTACGCGCATATGGGAGGTGCTGAACAATGCCATCTGACGATCATTCGCTGTTTGTCGTATCCAAGGAGGACTGGTCGCTGCACCGCAAAGGATACCAGGATCAAGTCCGGCATCAGGAAAAAGTGAAGGAAATGATTAAACAGAACCTGCCCGATCTCATTACGGAAGAAAGCATTATCATGTCGGACGGTAAACAGATTATCAAGGTGCCCATCCGGAGTCTGGACGAATACCGTTTTATTTATAACTTCCAAAAGCAGAAGCATGTCGGCCAAGGAGACGGAGACAGCCAGGTAGGGGATGTGCTGGGACGGGATCCGGCGCAAAAGCCCGGACAGGGCGAAAAAGCCGGAGACCAGCCGGGATACGATATCGTGGAAGCCGAGGTCAGCATGGAAGACCTGGAAAATATGCTGTTCGAGGAAATGGAACTCCCGTTCATGAAGCCGAAGGACCAGCAGGATGTGGAGACCGAATCAATCACCTTCAACGACATCCGCAAAAAAGGCATGCAATCCAACATCGACAAAAAGCGGACCATTCTCGAAAATTTGCGCCGCAACGCCACGTCCGGAACGCCGGGCATCCACCATATCAGTCCGGACGATCTGCGGTACAAAACATGGGAGGAAGTCGTGGTGCCCCACTCCAGCGCCGTCATCATCGCCATGATGGACACTTCAGGCTCTATGGGCTCCTTCGAAAAATATTGCGCGCGCAGCTTCTTTTTCTGGATGACCCGTTTTCTGCGGCGGCAGTACGAAAAGGTGGATATCGTGTTTGTGGCGCATCATACGGAAGCGAAGGAAGTTTCCGAGGAGGATTTTTTCACAAGGGGGGAAAGCGGCGGCACCATTTGCTCGTCCGCGTACCAAAAAGCGCTTGAAATCATCGACCGGCGTTACCCGCCGTCCAAGTACAACATTTATCCGTTCCATTTTTCCGACGGCGACAACCTGACCTCCGACAACGAACGCTGCGTGCGCTTGATCGGGGAGCTGCTCAAAGTCAGCAACATGTTCGGTTACGGCGAAGTCAACCAATACAATCGCAGCAGCACGCTGATGTCGGCATACCGCAATATTAAACTGGATCAGTTCATGTATTATGTCATCAAGGAAAAAGGCGAGGTGTACCAGGCGCTGCGGACGTTTTTCCGCAAACAGGAGGCCGCGCTGAACTGAAAGTTAAGACGACGGGTGGATCATAAATAAAGACGCTGCCGGCATGCAGGCATTGCAGCCGGGCAACGTCTTTTTTGGTTACGATAAACTACGACAGAAATGCCCCGTGTCCCTTCCCGTCGGCATCGGCCCGCAACCGGTCCCGGACATCCATCAGAGCAAATCCGAGCAGGTTGTTTCCTTGCCACAACAGCGGATTTTCGATCCGCTCGTCATCGGCTGCAAGCCCGACTCCCCAGATGCGGTCGACGGGACTCGCCTCCACCAGCACCCGCGTTCCGGTACCAAGCAAAAACTGCCCTAATTCCTCGTTTTGGGAAAATTTCGCCAGGTTGCCGCGTACGACGATGCGATAACCTTCCTCATCCCATACTTTCGGATCGAAACCTCTCACCTTCCGGCCCAAGTCTTTTGCCTGCTTCGGGTGTTTGGCCGCCAAAATGCGCTCCAGCATCTCTTCGTCCCCAAAAAGCCTTGCCTTCCCGGCCATCATATAATGTTCGGCGCTGGTGTACGAGACGCCGTCCTCGGTGAACCTGCAGGGCCACCACTGGCTGAAACAGCTTTTGGTAACGCTGCCGTCTGCTGCGGGCTGATGCCCCCAGAAAAAAACGTATTTCAGCTTCCGGCCTTTTTGGAATTGCTGTCTTATTTCTTGAATGGAATACATGTTACCTCCTACATCATTCAGCCGTGGTCGCCGGGTTAAACCCATTTCTCGCAAGCCGATTCAACGTTTGCGGCCGACACGAGCCCTTTTTGCAAGAGGGAATTCGGGACCAGCCGATTGTATTTCCGGATCTTCTGATTAATGGCTTCAAGCTCGGCTTCCATCTCCGCCACCGACGGCTTCCGGTCTGCGACCCGCTTCAAATCCGCGGCGATTTCCTTCCGGAGCTCGATCCAGGGCGGCTGAACATTGGCGTTTTTCAGGATGGACGTCAGCACGTCCCCTGCTTCGATTTTGATCGGTTTTCCTTTGCCGGGCAAATCGTTAAACCCGCCGTTTTTGGCGAATGCGTCGACAGCCGATTCGATCATGCCTTCCCGCGCGGATAGATGTTCATGCCTCTCATCGGTCGTGTGCTGCTGAACTTCCTGCGCCGCTTTCTTTTTACGGTCATTCCAGTCCAAAACGCGCCACCTCATTTCAAGAAAATGGATGAACCTCAAGAATTTAAAAATGATGCATTTTCAATTTTATTGTAGCACGGGGCGTGCGGCAGGCCGCCAAACCATATTTGAAAATTTTTCAAATTCTAAAAAGCCGGAGAACGGGATTCGAAAAAAATCCGATCCAAATCCAGCGTCTTTATAAATTCTTGATAATCGTCTTCTACAATGGGTCCAACACATACATGAAAGGAACGAATTTCCTATGAATAAATCATTTGCTTTCTCCGGTGCGGCCTTTAGCATCCTTGTGTTACTGCTGACGCTGCTTGCCAATCTATCGAAAATTACGGCCTTGGTTGCCATCAGCCAGCTCGCGCCCCTGATTACCGTCATGCTGCTGCTCATCGTCCTGCCCGGACGAAAGGAAGCCCTGAAGCTGCTCGGCATCACCAAAATCGGCGGGTTGAAATGGTACGCGGCTGCACTGCTGTCGATCGTTCCGATTACGGTCGGTTTTCTCGGCGCTTGGGCCTTCGGCATCGTGGACCTGCCTTCCGCCGAATTTCTCGCCAAAGGCGCGGCCCATTTTACCGTTCCCCAATACGTAGGGTATATCACGCGGAACTCCTGGGCGCCGGTCATGCTGATCATGATGTTCATTTTTTCCTTCGGGGAGGAAATCGGCTGGCGCGGGTATTTGCAGCCCAGACTGACCCAAGCGTTCGGCATCAAAAAATCGATCCTGATCACCGCAGCCGTGTGGACCTGCTTCCATTATCCTTTTATCTGAACGGCTATAACGAGGACGGGAACGTCTGGATCAATTTGTTGCTGTTTACTGTCATGATTTTTCCTTTGTCGGTTTTTATGGGTTGGGTTCGCTGGCGGAGCCAAAGCGTATGGCCGGCCGTCGTCATTCACATGATCATCAATTTGTCGCGCAGCTGGCTGGAGCAGTTGTTTTTCGTAAAATCCGCGGGCTGGTCTTACGTCGCCGGAGAAAGCGGGATCGTGACCATCGTAGTTTGGGCCGTCGCTGCCATATGGATTTGGAAGAAGCTGCTTGTGGAAACCAAGCCGAACCCAGGCTCGCATGATTAAATCGCACATCCGCCGTAATCAATGTACTGGGAGTTTTCCAGGGAGAACCGTGCTTAATTTTTGGAAGAAAAAAGCCGACTCTCCCGCTGGAATCGGCTTTATCTATATTAGGCTTCCAAGTTAAACAACTTGCAAAGCGATATCTGAAAATCCTTGAAGATGTTCGACCGTACGTCATCCTGCTCTGTATATAAGTTTCGCACCTGGTACAAGCCATCCTGCAGCATATTGACATGAACCGTGCGATTGCCGGGATCGACGATCCAATATTCCTGGACTCCGTATTTCTGATAAAGATTGAACTTCTCATTGAAATCCTTCAGTGCAGTTGAGGGCGACAACACTTCGATAATCATCGTCGGCGCGCCATGACAGCCGTTTTTGGAAATCTGATGCTTGGAGCAGACCACCGACAAATCCGGCTGCGTCACATGATCAGGCACATCATTTGAATCGCTCTCACTGAAGAACACGTCGAACGGAGCAACAAACACATAACAGCTCTGATTCTGCAAGTGCGTCCGCAGCGCGAAATGGAGCTCCCCCACAACAAACTGGTGAAGGGCTGTCGGAGCCGGCGACATGTTATACGCCTTGCCGTTAATTAGTTCCCATGCCCCGTCCCATGTCAACCAATCTTGATAGGTGTGCAGCTTCTTCTCATCCGGATTCGACATAAGTCTCAAACCTCCTTCGTATTCAATCCGTACAAATGGCTAAAGTGATCCTAATTTCACCCGTTCAATTCATCTCTGATCTAAACTTTGTCATGTTTGCGATCCGCTTCAGAGCGGATCTAAAAATTCCGGTTGCTGAACCCATCAGTAACTGAATTATAACATAAATCGTCCGAGGAACCCCGGGTCGGAATGTTCCCTTACGTAACCCTTAGAGAATGGTCAATTCAAATTTCACATCCAGGACAATCGTCCATCGTTGCATTATTAAATCGCACATCCGCTGCATACAATGTACTGGAGGATTTTCAAGGAGAACCGCCCCCGGCGCTAATCGCAGCATCCATCCCGTAAAGCTGTAACATCATGATTTTAACCCGTTCGGCGCTTACCGGCGTTCTTCTGGACACTGGGAAGGAGCTACTTACTCATGAGCGATGAAATCAAACAACTCGAATATGCCATCCGCGAAATCATGGAAATTGCCGACGGTTTTGGCCTGGATTATTATCCGATGCGTTACGAAATCTGCCCGGCAGACATTATTTATACCTTCGGCGCCTACGGCATGCCGACCCGATTCTCGCACTGGAGCTTCGGCAAAACCTTCAACAAAATGAAGATGCAATACGACTTCGGGCTCAGCAAAATTTACGAGCTGGTCATCAACTCCAACCCCTGCTACGCGTTTTTGCTCGACGGCAATTCCCTGATCCAAAACAAGCTGATCGTCGCGCACGTCCTCGCCCACTGCGATTTTTTCAAAAACAATTACCGCTTCTCCGCTTCCAACCGCAACATGGTGGAGAGCATGTCGGCCACGGCCGAACGGATCAGCCGCTACGAAATGGAATACGGCACCGAAGCCGTTGAAAATTTCATCGACGCCGTCCTGAGCATCCAGGAGCATGTCGATCCGCAGCTCATCAAACCGCAGCATTTCGATAAGCAGCAATACATGGAATACAAAATCAAAGAACAAAAAGAATCGGCCAAACGCGAGCCGAAAACCAGCGAATACGACGATCTGTGGAGCCTGGATGAGCCCAGAAACAAAGAAAAAGGCGAACCAGGCCCGCGCCGTTTCCCGCCCGAACCGGAAAAAGACATCATGTGGTTCATCCAGGAGTTTTCCGAAGTGCTGGAGGACTGGCAGCGGGACATCATGAGCATGCTGCGCGAGGAAATGCTGTATTTTTGGCCGCAAATCGAAACGAAAATCATGAACGAAGGCTGGGCTTCGTATTGGCATCAGCGCATCATCCGGGAGCTGGACCTCGCGAGCGAGGAAACGATCGAATTCGCCAAACTGAATGCCTCCGTCGTGCAGCCGTCGCGCAACAGCCTGAACCCGTATTATTTGGGGCTGAAAATTTTCGAGGATATCGAGCGGCGCTGGGATCACCCGACCCGGGAAGAGCAGGAGCTTGCCGGACGCAAACCCGGGCAGGGGCGCCAAAAAATATTCGAGGTACGCGAGTACGATTCCGATATTTCCTTTATCCGCAACTATTTGACGAAAGAACTGACCGATGATTTGGATTTATACGTATTCGAGAAAAAAGGCCCGGAATGGAAAATTACCGACAAAGCCTGGGAACGCGTCCGCGACCAGCTCGTCGTCTCCAGGGTCAACGGCGGCAACCCGTACCTGGTCGTGTCCGACGGGGATTACATGCGGAACGGGGAAATGGTCATCCGGCATGAATACGAAGGCACCGAACTCGACCTGAAATACATGGAACGCACGATGCCCTACGTGTATCAGCTGTGGGGACGCACGGTGCATCTCGAGACGGTGATCGAAGATAAAAAAGTGATGTTTTCGTACGACGGCAAAAAGCTGCACCGCAAGTTTGTGTGATGTTTGGGTTTTAAGGCCAAGAAAAAGCCAAAGGTACGAAGAAAAAAAGTGGTCTTGCCCGGTAAGAAGCCGGCGCAAGGCCATTTTTGCAATGAGGCGGAGTACGCGAGAGAGAAAAGGCGAGGCCTCGTCGACTTAGAGCCTCTTGCAGCCCTCATAAACAAGCAACGGCAATAAGCAACCTTGGCTTCGGTCTACACCGGAAGCGAGGTTGCTTATTTTTTGTCCGTCCCACGTTCCGCTTATTTCTCCATCGCCTTATACCCGATCCCGTATACCGTTTGCAACAAATAATGGGCGTCCCCAAGCTTTTTGCGCAGGCGCTGAATATGGATGTCCACGGTGCGCGTACCGCCGAAATACGCCATCCCCCATACGAGATCGAGCAAATCCTCGCGGGTATATACACGTCCGGCATGGGACACCAAAAGCGCCAGCAGGTCGAATTCTTTCGGCGTCAAATCCATCGGTTCGCCGTTCATCTCCGCCGTTCGCCGGACCGTATCGACTTTTAAGCCTTCGAGGCGGTATACCTCCGAGTCGGGCGAAGACGTCCCGTCGCTTCCTTTGTCCAGCCGGCGGACGATCGATTTGGCACGGGCGACGAGCTCGCGGATATCGAACGGTTTGCTCATGAAATCGTCTGCGCCAAGCTCGAGTCCGAGCACTTTGTCGACGATATCGTTTTTCACCGTCAGCAATAGGATGCCAAGCCCTTTCTCATGTTCCAGCCTCCTGCAAACCTCGTAGCCGTTCAGTTTGGGCATCATGACGTCCAGGACGATCAGATCGGGGCGGAACGAAGCGGCCTTTTGCAGGGCCTCCTCCCCATCCGCCGCCGTTGCGACCTCAAACCCTTCGCGTTTCAATGCATATACGATAGCGCTGCGGATGCTTTCCTCGTCGTCTGCAACCAGCACTTTTTTTTGATTCATCAGTCAGCCCTCCCGCTGCCTGCAGCAGCCGTTTTTCCGGTTGTACCTATTATAATGAATGGTGTCCGGATGTGGAAATTTTGCATCAAAAAAGAACATGCTCCCGAGCCTAAACTGTACCGCTTGTAAAGGACATTCTTAAAAAAGCCCAGGCAGATTGAAGAAGATGATCTCTGTATTGAGAACAGGGGTCATCTTTTTTTAAATTCCATTGATATCTATAGTGGTTGTAATAGGTCATGTAGGACTTGATCTCCTGTTTTAACTCGTTCAAAGTCAAACAAGATTTAATGGAGGCCTGATCTTTAAAATGGCCAAAAAAGGATTCCTGAGGGGCGTTATCCCAGCAGTTTCCCCGCCTGGACATGGATTGTTTCAATTTCATTTTCTTAACCATTTTTTGAAAATCCGGATGTGTATAATGAGATCCCTGATCAGAATGAATGAAGGCACCATCGGCCTTTTTAAAGCTTCTGTTTTTCTTAAGCTTAAGAAGGGTATCTGTCGCAAGGTCCATTGTGATCCGGTCTGATACATGATAGGCCAGAATTTCATTGGTTGAACTGTCCTTGATTGTTGGTAAATAGGCTTTCTTACTTGAACCGTAGAATAGATAGGTGATATCCGTCAGCAATACCTTACCAGGAACATTCTGCTTAAATTCCCGATTCAGCAGGTTAGGAACGACCCGGTGCTCATGAGTAGCTTTCATCATTCTCTTATAGGGATTTGCCTTCCTGAAAGGGCACAAAATGCCGTATTTTTTCATGATCCGCCAATTCCCCCTCCCCATCGTTTTGCTTATAAACAAAAGTACCCTACCGAGAGACTTTTTTAAAGTGTCTTCTCGATAGGGTACAGTTTAATATGGATCCGGCTTTCGTTAAAATTTAAAAGTGCGCTTCATTGCCCCGTGCTTGAAAGAGGTAATCACATATCGCTCACCATTATTCAGCACCTTGTAAGACACAATATAGCGGTCAACCATGCAGTAGAAAATATTACGGTATTCCCGAGATGGCATGGTCGTTCCCATCCTAATCACTTTATCTTCTACGCGTCGAATGAGATTAATCTTGTATTCCACCGTTTCTTGTTCTGTGTAATGATCGCTCTTGATTTGATGGAGTCGGCGCACTGCCGTTTCGGTCCACTGAACAATCAATTACACTTCACCACGCTTTACCGCTTCAATCAAATCATCTGTCGAGTAAAGTTTTCCTTGGTGAATGTCCTTTTCAGAAGCTTCGATCATTTGTCTAATCTCAGGGTCGGAATCTAAATCATCTACCGGATTGTACACTTCATATTCCATGCCATCAATCCGAATAAATTCTTTGCGGTCTTTATGATACGATTCAATCACCGTACCGTCAGGAGCTCTTAGACTAAAATTCATCCTTGCAACCTCCTTCGAAGATATCGCTAGCCTGCTAAGCATAACTCTCATAGCTGAATTATAGCATATATTCAACCTGCAGCTCATTAGTAAATAACTGTCGCTTGAGCGTCAATTACATTTGCGGTATTGGATTTAGCACCTCAACCTCTTCACGTTTGGTCTCCAAATGTTCCAGCCATAGCTCCACCAACTGTCTGCCGTTAATTAAGTCAATATTTAATCCTTCAGCGTAGATACGAGCATTAGATGTAAAATCACTTGTCGTCACCACATAACCCCCTACCGCACCTTGCTTAACCATCTGGGAATGGATAATCGCGATTGGTCCAAATCCAACCAGATTCATATCGTTGTAACATTTCACTTGCCCCAGGTACAATCCGTTTTCAGTTTGTTCTTCAATATCGACACCAAAATCTCCTGAACTCTTAGTAACGTAAGTGTTACCACCTCGAACGGTTGTCAAGATATCAGCAACAAAATGTTCAAACATTAACGGATCATTGTCTTTCTCCTGCTCCAACTCCCGCTTGAAACGATTATACAAACCAATACGAAGGGTCTCCTTCATATCTTCGTGTGACGAGAACGCATCGAGCGCATTGCTGTGATAATTCTCTAACATGCGTTTTTGATTGTAATACAGATACAGTATATAACAAATGGCTATTATCGATAAACTGAACAGCACCGTCATTTAGCATCACTCCCTTATATCCATCCTTACCAACCGACAGGCATTTCAATCAGCCGCTTTGCTGCAAGCAGATAACCAACATCAGAAATGGAGGAATGGAAATGTTTTCTTTAGATTTAAAGGAGCTATTGCTGAAATTACAGAGTTCGCAACTGGACTCGGACTTGATTTCTATCCCAATGCGGAACGAGATTTACCCGTCCGATATCATCTATACCTTTAGAGCATACGGCATGCCCACAAAATGGAGCTTCGGCAAAGCCTTTAACAAAATGAAACTGTAATATGCTTTCGGGCTTTGCAAAATTTATGAGCTCGTCAATAACTCCCGATCCATGTTATGCATTTGCCCGGATGTGGAAATTTTGCATCAAAAAAGAACATGCTCCCGAGCCCTCCTCGAGGCATGTTCTTCCTTCTTCCTTCCCGGCATTATGCATCCTTCGCTTTCCCCGTCGATTCGCGGACGATCAAGCTGGACGGTTCCGTCAAGACCGGCGGCGGATCTCCGGGATGTTTGATCATGGCAATCAGCGCTTCGATCGATTTGACGCCGATGGCATGAATATTTTGGTTGATGGTCGTCAGCCTGGGTTTAAACAGCTCCGCTTCGAAAATATTATCGAAACCGACGACGGAAATATCGCCGGGAACGGATAACCCCCGCGCTTCGACCGCCCGGATCGCCCCAAAGGCCGCCATGTCGGAGGTGCAGATGACCGCCGTCGGAGGCTGGGCCAGATCCAACAGCATATTCATTCCGCGGATGCCGCTGTCGTAGGAATAGTCGCCGTCCGCGACATAATCGGCCCGATAGGGAAGCGAAAAAACCTCCAGCCCTTCCCGGTATCCCGCCAAACGCAATTCGTTGACGTCCTGGCCGGAAACGCCCGCCAAATAAGCGATCCGGCGATGTCCCAGCTCGAACAGATGGCGGACCGCCATCCGGATGCCGTTCCGGTTGTCCGTCGTAATATTGCCCGCCCGGAGACCGGTGGCGTCCGTGTCCACGAACATCGTCGGAATGCCGGACTGGATCAGTTCCTGGATGCTGCGGTGGTCCTTTTCCACGCCGAAGACGACAACCCCGTCCAAATTCCGGCTTTGGCAATGGTCGATGAAGGAATAGTCCGGATCGTTCAGCCGCGCGGACAAACGCATCAAATCATACCCGCTATGTTCCAGCGCCGTTTTGATTCCTTCCAGCAGCATCGATACGTACGGGTTCGTAAAAGGAACGTGAATGAGGACCCCGACGGTCCAGGATCTGCCGGTGACGAGGCCTCTCGCAATGACATTGGGACGGTAACGAAGCCGCGCAATCGCATGTTTCACTTTTTTTCTCGTTTTTTCGCTGACATCCGGGTAATGGTTTATTACTTTGGATACGGTTGCAACCGATACCCCTGCTTCCTTAGCCACATCATGGATCGAAGCCATTCAATCACCCCAAACGACGGATTGCCGAAACGCTTTTAATGTATCGTCTGCCTCATCCTCATGATGCCATACTCTATTATACTAGAATGGTGGAGCGAATATACGATTTATTTTGCAGGAAAATGGAAGATTAAACAATCCGTTCCAGGTCAGCTTTGGCTTCGTTTCTGGATTTCCGCCAGATCCTGCGTCAGCTTTTCGATCACGTTCACAAACGATGCCAGTTCTTGCGAGCTGCTCGCCTGTTCCCTGGCATGAACCGTCGTTTTTTCCGTTTCCGCCTGGACGCGGCTCAGCCGTTCCATAATGCCCGATACCTTGTCCTGGATCTGCTCGAGCGCTTCCCGCGAATGCGCCGCCAGCTTGCGCACCTCGCCCGCGACCACCGCGAAACCTCTGCCCATGTCCCCGGCGTGCGCGGCTTCGATCGCGGCATTGAGCCCCAGCAAATGCGTCTGGTCGGAGATCGCTTTGATCAAGGCGCCCATGCTTTCGATCTGCTGCACGTCCTCGTGCAGCTCGTCCATCAGCGCGTGAGCCGTCTCCTGGGAATCGGCCGTTACCTGCGCGGTCACCGCGATCTGTCCGGCGCTTTCGTTCAGCTCCGCAATCATGCCGGTGAGCTGCTGCACGACTTCGGTCACCGCCTGCAGCACATGCTCTTTTTCGTCCGCCAAATCTTTCAGCTTCTCTTTTTCTTTCATCTCGTACGCTTCAAGCACCAGCTGGGAGTCGAGATTGAACATTTTGCTGAGCGAAAACACGACCTTGGTCCACTGATCCGGCACGGCCTGCCGGAGCAAATCCGTCGCGATGTCCAGATAAGTCATATAACTGCCGAGATAATATTCGACGCCGAGCCCGACGCGGGAATGCACAAGGCCGATCGCGACCCGTCTCTCCAAATACGCATCGTCGATCCTGCCTTCGGCCAGCGACAGCCAGTACTTCCTTTGCGTTTCTTTTAATCTATCGGTGGTGGTGAATCTGCCGATGATCTCCATCAGCTCCGGCTCCGTCGCAATATGGGCGTAAAAACGGTTCACCACCTCTTCGACGACTTTCTCGAATACGGGACGGTGTTGCGCCAGAATTTCCATATCCTGCTCGGTCAACTTGATGTAATTCAGCTGCTGCTGCCGTTTCGGGGATATATTGATCATGGATCAGGCATCTCCTTCTTTAGTCCTAAATTTTTCCGTTTAAAATGCTAACTTTGTATATTATAGACTATATCGACGCGTAATCCACTAGATTTGAATCATTTTTTTGCAAATCTTTTCTGTACCTGAAAAATCCGGCGGGAGCGCCTGCCCCTCCCCTGGCTCTAGCCCGAACGTTTGAAGGGGCTCCGAAACGGAGATCCGGAACCGAAAAAAACCGCCCTCTGTCCGAGGACGGCTCCGCTTTTTACCGGTTCAGCAAACTTCCCACGTATCTCAGCAATTCATTCGCGCAGACCGGGCAATATCCATGGTCATCCATCAAACGTTTGCTGACTTCGTTGATCCGCTTCAGCTGCGTTGCATCCGGCGTTTTGGTGGAGGTCGTGATTTTGACGATGTCTTTCAGATCGGCAAACAATTTCTTTTCGATTGCTTCGCGCAGCCGGTCGTGGTTGTGGTATTCGAATTTTTTCCCTTTGCGCGAGTAGGACGATATGCGGATCATGATTTCTTCCCTGAACGCCTTTTTGGCGTTTTCCGAAATGCCGATCTGTTCCTCGATCGAACGCATCAGGCGCTCATCCGGATTCATCTCCTCGTCGGTCAGCGGATCGCGGATTTTGGACATGTTGCAGAAAGCTTCGATATTGTCCAGGTAATTTTCAAAAAGCGTTTTTGCCGACTCGTCAAAAGAGTACACAAACGCTTTTTGGACTTCTTTTTTGGCGAGCTCATCGTATTCCTTGCGGGCAACGGCGATAAAATTCAAATAACGCTCCCGTTCGTCCTTGGTGATGGAGGCGTGCTGGTCGAGTCCGTCCTTGATCGCCCGCAAAATGTCCAGCGCGTTAATGCACTGAAGGTCCTGCTTGATCAAAGCGCTGGAAATGCGGTTGATGACATACCGCGGATCCACGCCGGACATGCCTTCTTCCAAATACTCGGACTGCATTTCCTTCAGGTCGGCTTCCTTGAAGCCTTCGATTTCCTCCCCGTCGTACATCCGCATTTTTTTGACCAGATCCATGCCGTGTTTTTTCGTTTCCTTCAGGCGGGTCAGGATGGAAAAAATGGCTGCGGCTCGCAGCGCATGCGGCGCAATATGCACATGCTGCATATCGCTTTGCTTGATCAGCTTGTTGTAGATTTTCTCTTCCTCGGAAACCTTCAGGTTGTATGGAATCGGCATGACGATCATCCGCGATTGCAGCGCTTCGTTTTTCTTGTTGGAAATAAACGCTTTGTATTCCGCTTCGTTCGTATGCGCGACGATCAATTCATCCGCCGATATCAGCGCGAAACGGCCTGCTTTGAAATTGCCCTCCTGGGTCAAGGAAAGCAAATTCCACAAAAACTTCTCGTCGCACTTCAGCATTTCCTGGAATTCCATCAGCCCCCGGTTGGCCTTGTTCAATTCGCCGTCAAAACGGTAGGCCCGCGGGTCCGATTCCGAGCCGTATTCGGTGATCGTCGAAAAGTCGATGCTGCCGGTCAGATCGGCGATATCCTGCGATTTCGGGTCGGAAGGGCTGAACGTGCCGATCCCCACCCTGGCATCCTCGGAAATGATCACGCGGGTTACGGGCACCTTTTCGATGTCACCGCCGTACTCCAGCTTCAGGCGCATTTGGCAGGAAGGGCATAAATTCCCCTCGATGCGGACGCCAAGCTCCCTCTCCACTTCGGGCCTGAGCTCGATCGGGATCAAATGCAGCGGTTCCTCGTGCATCGGGCAGCCGTCTATGGCATAAAGCGCTCCCTGTTCCGTTCGCGAGTATTTTTCCAGGCCCCGTTTTAGGAGAGTGACCAGCGTAGATTTGCCGCCGCTAACCGGGCCCATCAGCAGCAGGATCCGTTTGCGGACGTCAAGCCGGCGCGCCGCGGAATGGAAATATTCCTCCACGAGCTTCTCGATGGACCGGTCCAGGCCGAAAATCTCCTGCTCGAAAAATTTATAACGCTTATGGCCGCCAACCTCCTCCACGCCGTACGACTTGATCATGTCATACACGCGTGCATGAGCCGTGACCGCCGCCGAAGGATTTTTACGGAGCAGCTCGATGTAATCTTTAAAGGTGCCGTTCCACGCAAGTTGATCACTTTCTGCCCGATAGGCCGCAACGCGTTCGAAAATATCCATGCTAGTACCTCCTATGACTACGTTATGAGTTGTCAAAAATTCCATCAAAGCGTCAAGGGTCAACTTTCATCCCGTTTTTCTTTGTTCATATTCGCAAATCCATTGATCGAAAAGTGTATTACATACCTATGCGGAACCATGGGATTAGTTGACCTATTTTTTCGCGAAAGGAGGATTGTCTTTTATCGAATGTTATAATATAGGAAATCAACCGTCTTGGAAGCAAAGGGGAATGATCATGACCGTACGGCATGAAACCGAGCTGTATGAGCCGCTGAAGGCTTTTTTCGAACAGCGGGGCTACGAAATCAAAGGAGAGGTGCGGCACTGCGATTTGGTCGGGGTGCATCCGGCGGAGGCGGAGCCCTTGATCGTGGAAATGAAAAAAACGTTCAATCTCGCGCTGCTGCTGCAGGGGATGGAACGTCTTCAGCTAAGTTCCCGCGTTTATTTGGCGGTCGAACGGAGCAGGGCCAAGCGCGGAGCTGTCAATCAGCGTTGGGGCGATATTGCGAAATTGTGCCGCAAGCTGGGATTCGGCCTCATCACGATTACGTTTTATAAAACGAAACAACCTTTTGTCGAAGTGCTCTGCGAACCGGGCGTCCAGGAGCCGGCGAAACCCGTCAGGCAAAAACGCAAGGAGCGCCTATTGTACGAGTTCCACGAACGCAGCGGGGATTATAACGTCGGCGGAAGCAGCCGGGCAAAGCTGGTTACCGCCTACCGCGAAAAAGCGCTGCGCGTCGCGCAAGCCCTGGCGGCCGCACCTCCGGAAGGCGCGTCTCCCGCCCAGCTTCGCAGCCTGACCGGCATCGGCAACGCGGCGGCCATCCTGCAGCATAATTATTACGGATGGTTTGAACGGATCAGGCGCGGCCGTTACGTGCTCTCGGCAGCCGGAACCGAAAGCCTCAAGGAATATGCCGGGGTGCTCGAAACCGCTTCTTCATCCGCGGCGGAACCGGCCGGCAAACGTTAACTCCGGGCCGTGAATTCCGAGATCGCTTCGCCGATCAAATTCATCCCGAGCAGCAGCTCATCCCGGCCGGGATGCGTGAAGTTCAGGCGGATATATCCGCTGCCGCCCCCATTCGGATAACACAATGAGCCCGGCAAAAACGCGGCGCCTTTATCCAGCGAACATTTCAGCAGGGCGACGCCGTCCAGGGCATCCGGGAGCTTTACCCACAGGAACATGCCGCCCCGGGGCACCTCGAAGCTTACTTGTTTCCACGCCGGGCGCTTCAGCAGTTCCGTCATCAGCTTGAGTCTCGTTTCGTACTCGCGGTTCAGCATCCGGATATGTTCATGGATATTAAAGGTAGAAGATTCAAGCAGATAGTGGAGAAGGCACTGGTTGAAATGGCTCGACTGCCAATCCGCCAGCTGTTTGGCCATGACCATCGTATCGATCATCTTTTTGTTGCCGGCCGCCCAGCCCGTACGAAGCGCGGGAACGACCGTTTTGCTGAAGGAGCCGATATGCAGCACCTGCCCCCCGTTTCCCGCATCGTCCAGCGAATACAGGGAGGGATGCTCGCGGTAAAACGCCTTTGCCCCGATTCCCCCGAAATGAAGGTCGCCATAGGAATTGTCCTCCACGATGAGGATTTTCCGCGATTTACATATATCCAGAACCTCCCGCCGGCGTTCCAGACTCCACAATATTCCGGTCGGATTCGTGAAGTTCGGCGATACGAGCAGAAGCTTCGGTTTCAGCCTCTCCGCTTCCTCAAGCAACCGCTCCGGGTTGATCCCCTCCGCATCCCCTTCGACCGGCACGATCGACGCTCCTTGCATCTTCAGGATTTGCAAAAATCCCGGAGCCGTCGGCTGCTCGACCAGCACCGGATCGCCAGGCTCAACGTATACGCGGGCTAAAAGGTCCATCGCCTGCTGGCTGCCGGTCGTGAGCAGCACCTGTCCCGCATGCACATCCGTTCCCTTGCGTTCCTGAAAATCCTTGCACAGCCATTCCCGAAGCGGCAAATAGCCCTGCGGCTCGCCGTATTGCAGCGCCGCAGGGCTTTTGGAAATGACGGCTGCCGCGGCAGCCTCCAGTGACGAAATCGGGAACAACTCCTCGGCGGGAAGTTCCTCGGCAAAAGAAATGAACGATTCCCGAGTAGACAGCGATCTCATGAAGTGAATCGGCGACGAAAGCATCGCCTTCGTGCGCTCCGCAAAGGAATACTGCATGATATCTCCTCCTTCTCCCAGTTCCAATCACCGGCGATCCGGTATGTATCTTCTCTTCTACATGTTATATATATCCCGGATCAATTGAAAACAGGACTTTTTTGTCTCATGGTCAGCGCGAACTTTTCGATCGCTTGGGCCCGGGTGGACACGCCGAGCTTTACGTATATTTTACGCAAATAATTGTCGATCGAACGCCGGCTGACGGAAATTTCCATCGCGATTTTATCATAGGTAATGCCCTGTACGATCCGTTCCATGATGAAAATTTCGGTTTCCGTCAAATGATACAACCCGCCGTCGATCACCGCCGGCTGCACCTGCCAAATCCCGTTTTTCAGCCAATCCATCGGCAGCATCGCAAGCCCTTCGCGCAGCCCGTCGATCATTAGCATCAATTGGGCCGCGGACGCCTGTTTCGACAAAATTCCGCTTCCGCCCAAATTGACGATCGAATGCAACAGCTTGATCCCGTCGGTATCGGTCAAAATAATCACGTGGCTGTCCGGCGACGCATGTTTGATTCTCTCCAGCAGCGTTTCCGCCGTTCCTTCCGGCATTTGGTAGTCCAAGAGCACCAGTTCCGGCTTTTGTTCGGCCACGAGCACCAGCCCTTCCTCCCAGGTGGAACCCATGCCCGTAACCCTAAGTTCTTCCCTTTCTTCTAGAATCAATTTGGTTCCCAGCATACTCGTGGGGTGACTGTCAACAATCACGACCCGCCAAACCTTCGTCATTTCGATTGAAACCCCCTGATCGATAAAAGTGGAATGAATGTTTGATCATCTGATTTATGATTAGTCATGAGCGCGTTAAATGCTTGTTTTCAGACGTATAAAAGGTAGATCGTGGCGTCAGAGGCATAATTAGGAAAATAATGTTAAACATACCATGCCCGCTCCCTGCAGCAAATAAATCTAACAAGATTGTATCGCAACGCTTCCATATGGCGCAATCTCTTTTTAGGCTTTTCTGTGACTTTAGATTCATTTTTGCGAAATTGGTAGGGGAATGTTAGAATGAGGACTGGCAAAAAAACCAATTGTAACCGGGGTGATGATATGCAAACGAACACCGATCCTTCCTCCGCCTATCAAAACCGGACAAGCCGGGGAAAATCCCCTTCCGTCATGCTCGTTTTGATCATTTGGGTATTGCTTATAGCCGCAGGCATAACCAGCGCTTATCTATACAGCAATCATATGAAGCAGGAAATGGTCCGGCAGATTCAGGCCGACACGCACAAACAAATGGATGAGCTGAAGCAAAGCTATGAAGCCAGGTTTGCGGAATTGTCCGGGGAAGTAAAAGAGCTCGAAAGCAAGGTGCAGTCGTTTAACGAGCTGCTGACGTTCACCAAAGACAACGCGACCAGCAAAACGGATAACAGCAATAAGCTGTACACCCAGCTGAACGAAGTCAAAAAACAGCTGAGCGAACTTCAGCGGAAAATGGACTTGCTGAAATGATTTCGACGAAAAAGAAAATCAACCGGTTTTTCCTGCTTGCGACCGGACCTTTTTTGGGCATGTTCGCGTTTATGTTGTTCAGCTTCAATTCGATGCATGTGGAGGTACATACGGCCTCCTACGTCCCTAAGCAAACGCTGGCGGCCCAAACGGTGCAGCTCAAGCAAAACCTGGACAAGGCCGATCAAACCGTAAAGGCGACCATTTCTTCGATTCGCAAAACTTCGGCCCTGTATAAACAGACGACCGCCGCCATGAATGCCATCGTCAAGACGGCGCAAACCCAGGCGGCGCGACCCGAGTCCATTTATAATCGCAGGATCAGCGTCAAGCTCGGTACCCCGTTCGAGCGGGTCGAAAGCAGCCGGATCCGGATCGAGCTGTACCGCGTGAATCCCGGCGTATACCAGGGGTACGCGATGAAAGTGAAGCTCAAGGACCCGGACGCCATGCAGATGGCGCTTGGCCGCGACAAAGTCGGCGGGGCGGAAACGACGCTTCAGGCCGTCAACCGGAAAGGCGCCGTGGCCGGCATCAACGCCGGAGGGTTTGCCGATAGCGGCGGCAAGCGTTACCCGCTGAGCACCACGGTGCTGAACGGAAAATACGTCAACGGATTCGAGCCCAGCTTCAAGGATCTGTTTTTTGTGGGCCTGAACGATGCTGGCAAGCTGATCGGCGGCAAATTTTCGAACCAGGCGGATTTGGATCGCCTCAAACCGAGATTCGGGGCTACGTTCGTGCCGGTTCTGCTGAAAAACGGGCAGCCGATGCCGATTCCGGAAAAATGGAAAACGTCCCCGTACCGTGCGCCGCGTACCTTGATCGGAAACTATAAGGACGACCAGCTTTTGATCCTTGTCGTCGACGGTTACAACGAAAGCGGCAGCTCCGGGGCGACTCTGCAAGAGCTTCAAAGCAAACTGTACGGGCTTGGCGTCATTGATGCCTATAATCTTGACGGCGGCGGTTCTTCTTCCCTTATTGTGAACGGAAGAGTCGTCAACCATCCGTCGGACGGCAGCCTGCGGCCGGTGCCGACCCACTTTTTATTTTTCAAATAAAACGATATTCATTTATTTTTTGCCGAAGTGTGGGTATAATATGGTTTATGAGCATGGTAGATTAGCGGGAGGTGGCCTTCATGTCGTTCTCATTAACGTTTTGGATTATTGCACTGGTGCTTGCTATGTTCCTGGCAGGCATTCTAACCGCGGCTTATAACGATGATAAGACCAAAGGCCTTTAATCCACGGCCCAAAAGGCTTCCTGAACCAGGAAGCCTTTTTTTCGTTTTCTTCAGCCGCTAAAAAAGAAACATCACGAATGCATTCGTGATGCCTGATTTTGGTCATTATGCGTGCCTTTGCAGCTGCGCCATGTCGGATTGGCACTGCCCGCAAATATAACGTTCCTTGAACTCGCTCACTTCTTCCATGGAGCCGCAGAATACGCATTTCGGACGATAACGCTCCAAAATGATATGATCTCCCTGCACCAAAATTTCGACAGGGTCCCCCTCATTCATCTGATACCGTTTTCTTAACGATTTGGGCAAGACGATTCTCCCCAGCTGATCGACTTTGCGAACTACGCCAGCAGGTTTCATAGACAAACTACACCTCTCCTATTTAACTATTCAACTTATGGGATTATAGACATGATTTGCGAACGGGGCCGAACCATCTCTACAATCGCGAAGAAAACGTCGATTCGCGCGGATTCATATGCTCGAATGCCGTCGAAGGACATTTCCCCCCTGATTAGAAAGTACTCCTTACGGCCAGGATGCCTTTTCCAATCACAAAAATATGGGTCTTTTTTAATAGTTCGATGTACGGATGTCGAATCCTGCTAACGATAAACATTTTTATTTCTTTCTTTTAGAAACTTACTTCATGCCGGGAAAATCGAGCTGGCGCAGCGCTTCGTACACGATGATCGCCGCCGAATTGGACAAATTCAAAGAGCGCACCTTGTCGGTCATCGGCATGCGGATGCAGGTGTCGGGATTCGCGGCAAGCAGCTCCGGCGGTAGTCCCTTGGTCTCTTTTCCGAACACAAGAAAATCCCCGTCCCGGAACTCGACGTCGGTATAGCGTTTGTCTGCTTTTGTCGAAGTATAGAAGAAACGGCCTTCCGGGTATTTCTCCTGCAGCTCCGCAAACGAATCATGGTATTCGATGTGAACGGCATACCAGTAATCCAGGCCCGCTCTTTTCAGCTTCGCATCATCCGTGCTGAATCCGAGCGGACGCACCAAATGCAAATGGGTGCCCGTCGCCGCGCAGGTTCTTGCGATATTTCCGGTATTGGCCGGTATTTCAGGTTCTACAAGCACGATATGCAGTGCCATAATCAATCACTCCATCCTTCAGATTCAAGATTCAAAGCGGGAAACCGCCGCCATAAAGCAACGAAAAAGCCCTTCGCCGTTGGGCGAAAGGCTGTCTGTTCCACAGGCTAAAGTCCGTTTCAGCTTGCCTTATCCATGACGCTTTTGGAAATCGGCCATGAAATCGACCAAAGCTTTGCAGCTTTCATAAGGCACCGCGTTGTAAATCGAAGCGCGCAGTCCGCCGACGCTGCGGTGACCCTTCAGGCCTACGAATCCTGCCTGCTCCGATTCCTTGATGAACTGCTTTTCGAGTTCTTCCGATGCCAGGCGGAACGTAATGTTCATGATCGAGCGGCTGCCGGCATCCACGGGACCGCGATAGAAGCCTTCGCTGCTATCGATTATATCATAAATAAGTCCCGCTTTCTTGCGGTTGGCCCGTTCGACTCCGGCAAGGCCGCCCTGCTCCTCGATCCATTTCAAAACCTCGTTCACCATATATACCGAAAAAGACGGAGGCGTGTTGTACAGAGAGTCGTTTTTCGCATGCGTGCTGTAACGAAGCATCGTCGGAATGTGGCTCGGAGAATCGGCCAGCATGGCCTCCCGGGCGATGACGACCGTAACCCCGGAAGGTCCCAGGTTTTTCTGAGCGCCCGCATAAATAAAATCGAACTGCGTCGCGTCGAATTCGCGGCACAAAATGTCGCTGGACATATCCGCGATCAGCGGCACGTTTCCGGTGGCCGGATACTGCTGGTATTGCGTCCCTTCAATCGTTTCGTTGGAGGTCACGTGCAGGTATGCCGCGTTTTCCGGAATTTCGATGCTTGCAAGATCGGGAATCTTCATATACTTGTCCGCTTCCGAAGAGGCTGCGATATGCGTTTCGCCGATCAGCTTCGCTTCCTTGATCGCTTTGTCCGCCCAGCTTCCGCTTTTGACGTAGCTTGCCGTTTTGCCTTCGGTCAAAAAGTTCATCGGAATCATCGCAAACTGCGTGCTGGCTCCCCCTTGCAAAAACAGCACCTTGTAGCCTTCGGGATTGCCGAGAAGCGACAACAGGCGGCTTTCCGCTTCATGGTGGACTTCTTCGTATACTTTGCCCCGGTGCGACATTTCCATGATGGACATGCCCGTTCCCCGAAAATCAACAAACTCCGCTTGCGCGCGCGTCAACACTTCAAGCGGCAGCGCCGCCGGCCCCGCATTGAAATTGTATGCTCTCTTGCTCACGTTAACTCTCCATCCTCTCTCTGTACTCGAATTTTTGAATTCAATGATAGCAGGTATCCGGGAAGGCATCAAGTACCAAAATGCACAAGCACCAGGTCCCGGTTTGCCATCGTTCCTTATCCCACTTTAGCATATTTCCCTAATTAAAGCTTTAAAGAATTGCAAAACGAAAGAGACTGCCCCGTGCTGGGACAGCCTTTCGCCAACATCTTCGATTAGCAGTCAAAATACAGACTATATTCATGCGGATGAATCCGGATCGATACCGCTTTGGCTTCGCCGCGTTTCAATTCGATAAAGTTATCGATGAATTCTTTCGTAAATACGCCGCCTTCAAGCAGGAACTCATGGTCCGCTTTCAGCGCGTCGAGCGCTTCGTCCAACGTGCCCGGCACGCTGCGGATTTCGGCTTTTTGCTCGTCGGAGAGCTCGTAGATGTTTTTGTCCATCGGTCCGTAGCCGAGCTCAACCGGGTTGATTTTGCGCTTGATGCCGTCGAGGCCGGCCATAAGCATCGCGGAGAAGGCCAAGTAAGGGTTGGCCGTGGAGTCCGGCGTGCGGAACTCGATGCGGCAGCCTTTCGGCGTTACGGCAGCGACCGGAATGCGGATGGCCGCGGAACGGTTGCCCTTGGAGAATACGAGGTTTACAGGCGCTTCGTAGCCCGGAACCAGACGTTTGAACGAGTTGGTCGACGGATTCGTGAGCGCAAGCAGCGCAGGCGCATGGTACAGGATGCCGCCGATGTAGTGAAGAGCCATCTCGCTCAGGTTGGCGTAGCCGCCTTTTTCATAGAATAGCGGGGTATCGCCGTCGAAAATCGATTGGTGCACGTGCATGCCGCTGCCGTTGTCGCCGAAAAGCGGTTTCGGCATGAAGGTTGCCACTTTGCCGTATTGGCGGGCCGTGTTGTGCACGATATATTTGTAGATCAGCAGGTTATCCGCTGTTTTCTTCAGGGTGTCGAAACGGAAGTTGATTTCGGCTTGGCCTGCGGTTGCCACTTCATGGTGATGGCGTTCCACGCGCAGTCCCACTTCTTCAAGCAGGCGGCACATTTCGCTGCGAATGTCCTGCTGCGTATCGACAGGAGCGACCGGCACGTATCCGCCTTTCACTCTGACCTTGAAGCCGAGGTTGCCGCCGTCTTCCTTGCGGTTCGTATTCCATGCGGCTTCTTCGGAATCCACATAGAAGGAAGAGCTGTTCATGCTGCTTTCGTAACGTACGTCATCAAAAATAAAGAACTCGGACTCCGGCGCGAAAAATGCAGCTGTTCCGATGCCGCTGGCTTGCAGATATTCCTCCGCTTTCGCCGCGATGCTGCGCGGATCGCGCTCGTAACGCTCGCCGTCCGGCGTATAGATGTTGCACATGATGTTGATGGTCGGATGTGCGGTAAACGGATCGATGAATGCCGCTTCCGGATCGGGCATCATAACCATGTCGGATTCTTCGATTCCGCGGAATCCGGCGATGGAAGAGCCGTCAAACGCAACCCCGTTTACGAACGTTTCCTCATCCACTTCTCTGGCAGGCAAAGAAATGTGATGGGCACGGCCAGACAAATCCACAAAACGAAAATCCACCCACTCAATTGCATTATCTTTGATCGTTTTCAACACATTTTCAACCGACATGTTCTCTTCCTCCCATTATCCGAACATTTACCCGCATTTTCTACGTGAACGTTCAGTATCTACTATTTATGTCGTCATTATAAAACGCAAAACCTGACATCGTCAATATCCATGTCAGGTATTTTTTTGACCTGTGTCAGGTATTCTTACACATTTGGTTTCAAGCCTATGTTATCCGCACGCAAATAGCCTGCCCACCCGGTCTGGGAGCCGGTGAGCAGGCTTGTATATCGCAAGTTATGAACCGGCCGATTAGACGACAAACGCCTCAGCCGGGGCCTTTTCCGTGTTGAAGGTGCGTCCGACGAGCGGAGCGAGCTTTTCCAAATCCTTCAGCAGCGCCGCGAATTGGTCCGGGAACAGCGACTGCACGCCGTCGCCCGTCATCGAGTTGTCGGGATCGGTATGCATCTCGATAATAAGCCCGTTGGCTCCGGCGGCCACGGATGCTTTGGACATCGGTTCCACCAGCTCGCGGCGGCCCGTGCCGTGGCTTGGATCGGAAATGACCGGGAGGTGGCTGAGCTGCTGCAGCACGGGAATCGCCGACAGGTCCAGCGTGTTGCGCGTGTAGCTCTCGAATGTGCGGATGCCGCGTTCGCACAGCATAACGTTCGGATTTCCGCCGGCAAGAATGTATTCGGCGGCATTAAGCAGCTCGTCGTAGGTCGCGCTGAAACCGCGCTTCAGAAGCACCGGCTTGCCGCAGGTTCCCAGCTTGCGCAGCAGGTCGAAGTTCTGCATGTTGCGCGTGCCGACCTGCAAAATGTCGGCGTATTCCGCACAGATATCCACGTATTCCGGCGTCATGACTTCGGTGATCGTAAGCAGGCCGTGTTTTTGCCCCGCTTCGGCCATCATGATCAGCCCCTCGACGCCGACGCCTTGGAAGCTGTACGGGCCTGTGCGCGGTTTAAATGCGCCGCCGCGCAGCACCTGTCCGCCGGCCGCTTTCACGAGTTTGGCGATTTCGTCGATTTGGGCCGCCGATTCCACGGCGCAAGGTCCGCCCATGACGACCAGCTCGTCGCCGCCGATTTTAACGCCTTTAATGTCGATCACCGTGTTTTCCGGATGGAAGTCGCGGCTTGCCAATTTATACGATTTCGTGATTTTAACGACGTTTTCGACGCCTTTCATCTGCCGCAAATGTTCGGCGATCGACGGGTCCACTTTCCCGACGAGCCCGATCACCGTACGGTCCGAGCCTTTGGAAATATGGGCCTGGAGCCCGTTCTTTTCGATGACGCGAACGATATCTTGGATTTGTTCTTCGGGAGTTGTATTGGATGTAATGACGATCATGATTACCATTCCTCTCTATTATCAGGTTGTTTATGCCGAATCGAATCCCGGAAGCCGGGTTCCGGAAAGCTTGATAAGCCGACACTCTTCAATCCGATCAATTCGGGGGTGACATTCACCTATTTGCTTAAACGCGTTTTAGCTTTTTAGCTTTTATGCTTTTAATCGATAAAGTAACAATAAACCATTTTCCGCCCCCCGTCAAGACCGGGCCATAAAATCAATTGGTTCCTGGCGTCTGGTCATCGGGGATTTTGCCGATACCTCGCGCGCTGCTTCTATCGTTTCCGCCGCTTCGTCTCGTATTTTCTAGAAAACGGACTGATGTAAGGAAATAAAAAAACAGCGGCACAAGACGTGGATCTCTTGTACCGCTGTTCCCTAATCGCTTATTTGGCATCGCTTTTTACGATCTGATGTTTTTGACCGGAGGCAAAAGCTTTTGCATGTTTACCGTCCGTTTGATTTCCCAGGTTTCTTCGTTATTCGGATCGTATTGCTCTAAATAGTTGATGACTTCTTTCGTGATCGGCGTCGGCGTCGATGCCCCCGAAGTCACCGCCACCTTGGTGACGCCCTCCAGCCATTCGCGTTTCAGCTCGGTAATGTCCGCGATCCGGTACGCTTTGACATGGGCGATCTCCTCGGAAACCTGCGCCAATCGATTCGAATTGTTGCTTCTCGGGTCGCCCACGACGATGACCAGATCGGCCTGGCCGGCCTGCTCAGCCACCGCTTCCTGCCGAACCTGCGTCGCAAGGCAAATTTCGTTATGCACTTCCGCCGACGGATACAGTTCGAGCAGCTTTTTCACGATGTGCTTGATATCCCACTGGCTCATCGTCGTCTGGTTCGTAATGACGATTTTGGAAGAAGGAATGTCCAGCTGATCGATTTCTTCTTCCTTCTCAATGAGATGCACGTGTTCCGGCGCAATGCCGATGGCGCCTTCCGGCTCGGGATGGCCTTTTTTGCCGATGTAAATAATCTCGTATCCGTCCGCTACCTTCTCGCGGATCAAATCATGCGTTTTCGTTACGTCCGGGCAAGTCGCATCGACCGTCGTCAGTCCCTTTTCCCGGGCAATACGCCGTACTTCGGGCGAAACGCCGTGGGCGGTGAAAATGACCGTCCCTTTATCCACCTGGTTCAAAATGTCCAAGCGGTTGGTTCCGTCGAGCGTGATGATGCCTTCGTCTTCGAAAGAGTTCGTCACATGGCTGTTATGAACAATCATGCCGAGAATATATATAGGCCGCGGGAGATCCAGGTTCTGGGCCGCCTGGCGCGCAAGCACCATGGCGTCCACGACGCCGTAGCAGTATCCGCGCGGTGATATTTTAATAACTTCCATGCCTGACTTCACCTGCTTTCCTTATGCTGTTTCAGCTAACATCTATTCATTATACCCTATTCGAGTGGCGTCGGAAAGACGATCGGCAGCCAGATGATAAACGTCGTCCCTTCTCCGAGGCGCGTCACGACCTCCACCGAACCTTCCAGCTCGTCGATGATCCATTTGGCGATGGACAAGCCGAGGCCGATGCCTTCCGTCACGCCGCGCGATTGGTCGGCCCGGTAGAAGCGGTCGAAAATATGCGGCACTTCTTCTTTGTCCATGCCGATGCCGGTATCGGATATCCGAATGCCTACCTGGTTTTTGTAAATAAAGGCATCGAACACGACCTGGCCTTCCGGCGTATATTTGAACGCGTTTTCGATAAAAATGAACAGCATTTGCTGCATGTAATCCTTGTTGCCGTTAATATAAACGCCGTTCAGGACGGAAAAGTCCCCCGTAATCCATTCGGCCGTGCGCGGCAGCATTTTGGCCCGGCGGGCCACTTCCTCGACGAGAATTTCCAGCGGCACCGGCTGCTTCTCGAAGGTCCGCCCGGTATCGGCGCGGGCCAACGACAGCATATCGCTGACCAGCCTGCTCATCCGCTTCGATTCGTCCGCGATGTCGCTGACCGCTTCGAGCGTCATCTGATGCATGGTCTCTTCATCCAGATTCGGCCGTTCGGAATCGTCCTTGGACCACATCTTTTGCAGCAGATCGACGTTGCCCCGGATCGTCGTGAGCGGCGTGCGCAGCTCATGGGACGCGTCCGAGACGAACCGACGCTGCGCGGCGTAGGATTCCTCCAAGTTTTTATAAAAGCCTTCCATCCGGCCCAGCATGTTGTTGACCGTATTGATCAGCTGCCCGATCTCGTCCTGCGGCCCGTCGTAAGCGATTCGGACGCTCAGGTCTGAGCCCTTCTGGATTTGGTCGGCCGCTTCGATGACTTTCCCGATCGGGGCTATCGACTTGCGGGCGAGGAACAAGCCGAAGGTGGTAGCCATGAGTACCATGATGGTGGCGCTGATGATCAATATGGAACGGAGAAGGCTTAGCAATTCCTCCTCGTGACCGGTCCAAACGGCGAGTTGCAAAAATCCGATTAACTGATTCTGAACAACAACCGGCTTTTGATAGACCATAAAAGGATTGCCGTTTAAGCGGAAGGTCTCAAATGTATCGACGTTAAAAGCATTCTTTGCGGAAGGGACGGGAAAGGTCTTTTTCATCCTCCCCAAATTTTCCGTGATCAGGTCGCGATTATTATTATAATCATGCAACTGTCCAAAGATCTGGGATGATTGAAAACCCGAAGTTGCAGACAACCCGCCAATATCAAATTTTAATTCACCTTGGGAAATGTACAACACCAGATTAGGCTGAATTTGTTTGCTCTGCTCTTCAAGATTGCTCTTCACTTTAGAAAAAGTATAAAAATGAACCACCCCATACACGGCAGAGCCAAACAAGATCAGCGTCACGGCCAAGATGCACGTATACCAGGCTGTCAGCCGGAGTCGTATGGACATGTTTAGGAGTCACCTCTCAGAATATAGCCGGCCCCCCGAATCGTCTGGATTACGCGTTTGCCTCCATGTTCCTCGGTTTTTTGCCGCAGCATCGCGATGTAGACCTCAAGCACGTTGGATTCGCCGCTGTAATCGTAGCCCCAAATTTTATCCATGATGAGGTCGCGGGACAACACGCGTTTCGGATTTTGCATAAACAGATGCAGCAGCTCGAATTCCTTCGCAGTCAGCTCCAGACGCTGGCCGCCGCGGAGCACCTCCCGGGAATCGACGTCAAGCACGATGTCCTCGAAGGTCAAGCGATGGTCTTCCGCTTCCTCCTGGCCGGGCTTCCGCCGCAGCAATGCGCGAACACGGGCCAAAAGCTCCTCAAGCGCAAACGGTTTGACCAAATAATCGTCGGCGCCAAGATCCAGCCCTTTCACGCGGTGCTCGATCTCGTCTTTCGCCGTCAGCATCAGGATCGGCACGCGGATTCCGCCTTCGCGCAAACGGCGGCACACCTCGAATCCATCCACCTGCGGCATCATCACGTCGAGGATCACCAGATCGGGTTCGCTGTTCAACACGCTTTTTAACCCTTCCGCTCCGTTGCTGGCCGTAATAATATCGTACCCTTCAAACGCAAGCCCTCTGCGCAGCATGGAAATGATTTTTTCGTCGTCGTCAATTATCAATACTTTCGATCGCATAAACGGATGGCTCCTTTATTTCTTAACTAAGTTCGTTGTTATTTCTATTGTAGCAGTGAAGTTTTGCGTTTGCATCCTTGTACGCCAACAGCGGAAGGGACCTTCCCTTCCGCTGTTGATTGTAGCCTTCCGATGATCACTGATTGCTGTCTTCAGAAGGAATGTTGTATTTGTTTTTGTCGCCGATGGTGACTTGCATATCCATCTTTTTGCCGTTGCGGACGACATGAAGCGTAACTTTCGCGCCAACTTTTTGTTTTTGGATATAATTTACCAAATCGGTGTTGGTTTTAACGCTCGTGCCGTCCACGCCGGTAATAATGTCATATGGGCGCAAATCAGCTTCATATGCAGGCGATCTAAACGTCACTTCCGCAACCACGCTTCCTTCCGTAATGTCCGTTCCCATCTGTTTGGCTACTTCATCCGTCAAAGTAATCAGCTTGACGCCAATAAACGGTTCCGGATCTTTCGGAATTTCCTGGTTGTTTTCAAGCTTCTGAACGACGTTTTTGATCGTGCTCGCCGGGATGGCAAACCCGATGCCTTGCGAATCTTTGCTGACGGCGACGTTCATGCCGATGACTTCGCCGTTCAGGTTCAGAAGCGGACCGCCGGAGTTGCCGGGGTTGATGGAAGCGTCGGTTTGCAGCAGATGCTGGTATTTTCTCGTATCCGAACCGTTATCGTCGCCAACGTCGATCGTACGCTCGCGGGCGCTGAGAACCCCTGTCGTAACCGAGTGGTCAAAACCTTGCGGGTTGCCGATCGCAACGACCGGCTGACCGACTTTCATGTTGCTGGAATCGCCGAGCGGCACGACCGGGAAGTCCTTGCTGCCTTCGATTTTCAGCACGGCAAGGTCAAGATCCTTGGATTTGCCGAGCAGTTTGGCTTCATACGTTTTGCTATCGTTTTCGATCGTTACCTGGATGACATCCGCGTTTTCAATGACGTGCTCATTCGTTAAAATGTAGCCGTCTTTTTTATAGATGAATCCGGAGCCGATGCCGTACGGAACCAGCTGCGATTTTCCTTGATTCTGCGAATTTTGGCCGGATCCGGAATCCCCACCGTTGTTGCCGTAATAATCGCTCTCACCGCCGAAGAAGAACGAAAACGGATCGTTCATAAACGGCGATTGGGACTGCGAGTTCCGGCTGTTCGATTTCACGAGCGTTTCGATCTTCACGACTGCCGGTCCGGCTTGTTCCACGACGCCCGAGACGTCAAGCGGCTTGTTCAACGGAAGCGAAGCGGGTTGATTGCTGCCGTTGCTGTTTTCCGGAGCCGCCGTTACCGGCGCGCTGGTTTGCTCTCCAGACTGGGCGGCCGTGTCCGGCGTAAACAGGTTCATCCGGTCGGATGTAAACATGAGCGCCGAAATGACGACCACGCCGGCCAGGAACGAAATCAACACCGTTTTGACGGAAGTTTTCTGCGGCGGCTTCTGGTTAAATTGCCAGTTGCCGCCGCCCCCTCCCGTTCCGCCGGGATTGCCGGAGTCGGCCGATGAACGGTATGCATTTGCTGTCGGGAGCGGCCGGACCGGATTCGGAGGCGTAATTTCGACGTCCTCCTGTCTGCCGTGGCTTTCGGCGCCATGCTGTTCGGCGCGATCCTTGCCGATCGACTGAAACGGTCCATAGGAATAATAATATGAAGAACCCGATTCGGAAGATCCTTGACGTTTGACGCCGTCGTTTTGAAATTCGTCTTCAGGTTGACCCGATCTGTTTCTTTCGTCCATAATAATGCCTCCTGTGCACCCTTGTTATATATCAATTTCGTAGGGGAATTGTTTATCTGTATATATGATGTACTATAAACCTTAACCACAGATTAAAAACAATTAAAAAGGAGATAAGAAAAACAAGATCGATGTAATTTCAAAGTCGACAGACCGCGTTCAGAGGTTGTTTTTCTTGCGAAATCAGGATGCTCCCCACGGGGTAATTTCAAACTGATTTCTAAAAGAAAAAGGATCGACGAATTTCCTTGGGAGCCAGACCGCATTTAAAAGGTGGTTTTTCTTGCGAAATCAGGACGCTCTCCACGGGGCAATTTCAAACTGATTTCTAAAAGAAAAAGGATCGACGAATTTCCTTGGGAGCCAGACCGCGTTCAGAGGTTGTTTTTCTTGCGAAATCAGGACGCTCTCCACAGGGTAATTTCAAACTGATTTCTAAAAGAAAAAGGATCGACGAATTTCCTTGGGAGCCGGACCGCTCTCATTTACCCTCCCTGCACCCATCCTTTGCGGTGCGCGTAAATGGCCAGCTGCGTCCGGTCCTCCAGCTCGCATTTCATCAGCAGGTTGCTGACGTGGGTTTTGACGGTTTTGATGCTGATGTGCAGCTCTTCGGCGATCTCTTTGTTGCTTTTGCCTTCGGCGATCAGAAGCAGCACCTCTTTCTCCCGTTCGGTGAGCCCGGAGGAATCGCCCTGGACGGTACGCTGCCGAATGCCGCGGGCCAGCGCCTGCGACACGTCGCCGGTCATGACCGGCATGCCGCGGTTGGCGCCCTGAAGGGCATAGATCAGCTCATCCGCCGACACGGTTTTTAGCACGTAGCTGACGGCGCCGGCCTCCACCGCATCCACGACAAGCTCATCCTCGAGAAAGCTGGTCAAAATGACGATTTTCATGGCGGGGAATTCGGCCAAAACCGCCCGGGTCGTTTCCACGCCGTTCATCACCGGCATCATCAAATCCATCAGGATCAGATCGGGAAACTGCTCGGGCGCGGCGTTTTTCAGCCAATCGACCACCTTGGAGCCGTTGTCCGCTTCGCCCACGACCTCGATGGACGGCTCCAGCATCAAATACGTCTTCAGCCCCATCCGCACCATTTCATGATCGTCGACGATCATCACTTTCAAAACATCCGTCATTGTTCCTCATCCTCTCCCTGTGGTTGTTCCCCGTTCATTCCTTCCACAAATTTAGGTATATGTACGCGAATCGTCGTTCCGGAACCTTGACGGCTGATGATTTCCACTTTTCCGCCCAATTTCTCGGCGCGCTCCTGCATCGTGGACAAACCGTAAGATCCCGTCTTATGCGGCACCTCGTTAAAACCCTGTCCGTCATCGCTAATGCTGAGCACGACCTGTCTTTGCTCTTCGCGCAGCGACATGCTGACCAGACGCGCATGGGCATGTTTTACGATGTTCGCCATCGCCTCTTGGATAATCAAAAACAGCTGATGTTCGATCGCTTCGGACAATTTGCCCTGCAGTTCGACTTCCTTCATCCCTTTGAGCGCGTTTTGGCGGCAGTAATCCGGGAACCATACCTCGAGCGCATCCTCCAGGTTTTTGCCTTCAAGCTCAACCGGGCGGAGCTGGGCGATCAGCGCCCGCATCTGCTTTTGCGCCATCTGGGACATGAAAATCAGCTGATCCATCACCACTTGCCCCTGCTGGGCATTCCGTTCCAACACTTTGGGAAGCGAGGAGGCGGACATATGAATGGCGAACAGCTGCTGGCTGACCGTATCATGCAAGTCCCGCGCCATGCGCCGGCGTTCCTCCAAAACGGCCCGTTCGGCTGCTTTTTCCTTTTCCACGACCTCCTGCTCGCCCATCCGCTGCAGCAGCATCATTTTTTTCTCCATCGCATCCATCAGGTTGTCGAACTCATGGTACAGCCGCGCAAAGGTCGGGTCATCGCACTCCCCGATCCGTACGGATAAATTGCCTTTGGCCACTTGCAACATGTTGTATTCAAGAACGTCGACCCTCCGCTGGATCCGCTGGCCGGCCACATAGCCGATCATGATCGACAACAGCAGGAAGCCCAGGCTTGTGTAGACCCAAACCCAGGTTCCCTTTACGACCAGATATCCGCTGTCCGCCCCGATCACGAGCACCGCGCTCATCAACAGGCCAGTCAGAATAAAATAAAACAGCAGCACCCACTTCGTATTTTTCATAATATTCCGCATGCGCTTAACCCACTTTGTTCACTTTAATGTCCCCGATAAACGCGCTGACATGAATCCGGATTTTTTTCCGGGCTTCCTTGTAAAACGGGGTTTTCGTCTGTACGCTGCTCATGAATCCGCTGCGTGATTCGTTAAGCACCGACATGTCGCCGATAAACGAGCTGGTATGGATGGAAATCCCGAGGTCCGTATCGTCGGGCACGTACACCTTGATGTCGCCGATGAACGCCGAAATGTTGATTTTCGTCTCGCCGTAAGGAATATGCGCGTTCGTCAAATCCAGGACCGTATCCCCGATGAATTGCGACAGATTCGTCGGCTTCAATTGGAAGTAATCGCGTCCCAGGTGAATGTCGCCGATAAACGAGGACCGGTTGATTTTCCCGCCGTCGTGGTCATGTCCGTCCCATTCGCCATGGTGGCGGTGATGGTGGCGGTGTTGGTGCCGGGCTTCCTGTCTCATCTCCCGATATTGTTTTTTTTGCTCGCGGTATCTTTTTTTATATTGCTTGTATCGATCCTTCTCATCATCGTCGTCCATGTCGTCCGGATCAAAGTCATCGTCGTCATCAAAGCCCGCATCGGCATGGGTCGTTTTGTGCTCGGCCTGCTGTTTCGTGTACGGAATGCCGAACTTTTCCTCGAATTGCTGGTCCAATGTCGACTTTGCAGTCAAATCCTCCGGTTCGGGCGGGTCGGGCGTAAACGCCGGCGGCTCAACCGTCTGATTCGGCCGGGACGGCGGCTTGCTGTCATTCGGTTTGAAGATGACGTACAAGCCCGCCAGGATCAGCAGAGACGGGATGATAATTTTAAAGAAGCTGCCCGGGGTCACCCAATCCCAGCCTTCGTTCCTTCCCAGAAAATAAGTTCCGAACAGCAGCAGGATGGCCGCTCCCGCAAAGGCTCTCCGCCCTTTCAGCAATTCCTTGACGCCAAGGACAATGAGTATGACGGGCCAATAATGCTTGAATACGTAACCGAGACTGATATCAATGACGTTCAGCTGGTTCAACAGGAAAATCACGCCGATCCCGATCAGGACGACGCCGCCGAACAGCCGGTCCAACCATCGTTTTTTCATAAGCCGTATCTCCTTTAAACAGTCAACTTAGGGGGCTGGATTTCGCTCCAAGCCTCTTCTGCAGCTTTGATCTAAGTGTACAACAGGTTGGCGTAAGAACGATAGCGGCGCGGGAATGAAATCGTCCTCCGTCCCGGGACCGAGGCAAATGGTACAGATTTACAAAAAAATAAAACACCCGCCCTTTCAGGCGGATGTTTATGCTTCGATATGTTCCTTAAGCTTGGTCAGTCGGTTTGAATTCTTCGTCAAACTTCTCGTTTGGCGTTTTGTAGCTGCTGCTGCCTGCGCTTCCTGCGCTGCCAGCACCACCGCTACGAGCTGCGCCAGTCGTTTGCGTCGTAGGCGTGTTCGCAGTGTCTTCGCCAAATTCCGTTTTGAACTTTTCGTTCGGAGTCAAATAGCTGCCTTGTTGTTGCTTTTTCATGGCCGTTTCACCTCCCTGAGCTTGTCGTAAACGGCAAACCTCGGTTGCCGGGGGGTTTTTTCCCCAGTCAGTAGTATGTGAAATGCCAAGAAAATTATGCAGCGGCAGTCGCTCTAAATGACTTCTTCCAGCAATGAAGCCGGAACCGACTTATAGGTCTGAATCGCTTTGCCCAGCGTATTCAGCATTTTTTCGTTGCACTTGCCGTTGCCGCGTTTGATGACCTGCACCTCGACCTCTTTTTTGCCCCATTCCTTATAAACCTGCTTGGTCGTATCGAAATACAGGTCGATTTTCCGTCCCTTAATGGCGGAGCCGACGTCGGCGACGATCGCGTACCCGTAACCGGGAATGTACAAAATGGTGCCCAGCGGAAACACGCGCGGATCGGCCGCAATCGTCGAGATCGTGTTTTTGTCCCTCCGCACCTTCACGCCGGAGTAGGTAATGCCGTATTGCGGGTGCGAAGGGCGTTTGCCCGTGGACTCGTAACCGGCGGTATAACCCGTTGCCATGACTTTGACGGTATGGATGACCTGCTCTCTCCTAGGAGCCGTCACCGCAACCGCCCCCTGCTTTTTCGCCGGGACCTTTGTTTCGGGTTTCGTCATTGCAGGCCATGCCTTCGCGGCAAATTTGGGCAACTCGTTCTGGGACTTCGCGGCGAATTGCGACGCTTTGCTCTTATTGAGATCGACGATCATGAACATTTCCGGGTTCGAAGCATATTTTAACGGTTTCAGATAATAATCGTTTTTTGAAGCAATCATCGAATTGGGGTTGCTGTCCTCGACGTAAGACGGCATCATCGAAAACGACCCCGCATACAGACTCGGCGTTTCCGCGAACAACCCGACCAAAAGTATGCAAAACAAAATCCTCTGCCATGTTTTTACCTTCATCATTGAAAATCCTCCCCCTTTACTTCCGAGGATGTCCAGATGATTTGGCGTTTATACATGAATGTTGAACCTGAGGTTCAAGGCAGAGGATGATGTCGCTCAAAATTGGGAACGCATTTTCAATAGGCGAGAGCAGCTGCTGCGGTTACGGATCCTTCTTCCGATCGCTGTTGTCTTCAAAATTTCCTTTGGAAAGCTTCTAGGCGACCGCAGCACATGCGCTACTTTCGGCTCATTCCCGTTCTTACCCAATTTCGAGTAATTTGTATTTAAAAAATTTCGCGGTTTGCGATTTGCTCTTTCAGCATCGCCACCGCTTCGGCAAGCGGCTTCGCGCCCTGGTCGCCTTCCCCGCGTTTGCGGATGGAGACGGACCCTGCGTTCATTTCGTTTTCGCCGACGATGAACATGTAAGGGATTTTTTCCAGCTGTCCTTCGCGGATTTTGTAGCCCATTTTTTCGTTGCGAAGGTCGGCGTCAACCGTGATGCCGTTCAGCTGGAGCTGTTCGGCGACTTTCTTCGCATAGTCTTCGAAAGCGTTCGATACCGGAATGACTTTGACCTGCACCGGGGACAGCCACAAAGGCAGCGAACCGGCGAAGTTTTCGAGCAGGAAGGCCGTAAAGCGCTCCATCGTGCCCAAAATGCCGCGGTGGATGACGACCGGACGGTGTTTTTGCCCGTCATCGCCGACGTATTCCAGCTCGAAGCGTTCAGGCAGCAGGAAGTCGAGCTGTACGGTCGACAGCGTTTCTTCCTTGCCGAGCGCCGTGCGGATCTGCACGTCCAGCTTCGGTCCGTAGAAGGCCGCTTCCCCTTCCGCTTCGAAGAACGGAATGCCGGTTTCCTCGACGACCTCGCGCAGCATGCGCTGGGACATTTCCCACATTTCGTCGTTCGGGAAATATTTTTCGGTGTCTTCCGGATCGCGGTAAGACAGACGGAAACGGAAGTCCTTGATGCCGAAGTCTTCGTACACCTTCGTGATCAGCTGGATGACGCGCAGGAATTCTTCCTTGATTTGGTCCGGACGGCAGAAAATATGCGAGTCGTTCAGCGTCATGGCGCGCACGCGGTGCAGGCCGGTCAGGGCGCCGGACATTTCGTAGCGGTGCTGCATGCCCAGTTCGGCGATCCGGATCGGCAAGTCGCGGTAGCTGTGCATTTCGCTCTTGTAAACCATCATGTGGTGAGGGCAGTTCATCGGACGAAGGACAAGCTCCTCGTTATCGAGCTCCATTTTCGGGAACATGTCCTCCTGGTAATGCTCCCAGTGGCCGGATGTTTTGTACAGCTCGACGTTGCCGAGCACCGGCGTGTAAACGTGCTGGTAGCCCAGGCTTTCTTCCAAATCCACGATGTAACGTTCCAGCGTGCGGCGGAGTTTGGCGCCGCGAGGCAGCCACATCGGCAGGCCTTGTCCCACGAGCTGGGAGAAGGTGAAGATGCCGAGCTCCTTGCCTAGCTTGCGGTGGTCGCGTTTTTTCGCTTCTTCCAGCATGTGCAGATGCTCGTCCAGCTGGGCTTTTTTCGCGAATGCCGTGCCGTAAATCCGCTGCAGCATTTTGTTTTTGCTGTCTCCGCGCCAGTATGCGCCGGCCACGTTCATCAGCTTGAACACTTTGATTTTGCCCGTCGAAGGCAGATGCGGACCGCGGCAAAGGTCAAAAAACTCGCCCTGCTCGTAAATGGAGATGACGCTGTCTTCAGGCAGCGCATTGATCAGTTCCAGCTTGTAAGGGTCGCCGAGCTCGCCGAACATGTCCAGCGCTTCCTGGCGGCTGACCTCCTTGCGTACGATCGGCAGGTTTTCGCCGACGATGCGTTCCATTTCCTTTTCGATTTTTTGCAAATCCTCAGGGTTGAGCGGATGCTCAAGATCCATATCGTAATAAAATCCGCCTTCGATGACCGGTCCGACGCCAAGTTTTACCTCTTTGGCGCCAAACAGGCGTTTCGTCGCCTGAGCCATCAAGTGGGCCGTGCTGTGACGCATCACTTCCAGGCCTTCCGGCGAATCAAGCGTCACGATTTCGATTGTTGCGCCCTCTTTGAGCGGGGTGGACAAATCTACGACAATCCCGTCCATTTTGCCAGCTGCCGCATTTTTCTTCAGACCGCTGCTGATCGATGCGGCCACATCCTCGATCGTGCTTCCTTCCGCGTATTCCCGGACCGAACCGTCCGGCAGTTTGATACTTACTGACACCTTTCATTCCTCCTTCAAAATTCAACCAAAAGCATACAAAAAAACACCCATCCCTAAAAACATAGGGACGAGTGTCTGTACCCGTGGTTCCACCCAATTTTGATAACGCCCCAAAATCCGAATTTCCTAATGCGGAGCCGAAGCATTATCCTTCGTCAGCATCTGATAACGGAATGACCCGGCGGCCCATTACTTGCTTGCCCGAAAGGGAAAACGTTCCTGGCCGCAGCTACAAAGGGGTAGACGCATAAGCCGGATGCGTGAGGAATTTTCAGCCGCCGGTTCCTCTCTCTGCAACGCCCGTTTCTTAGGTCCATGTCTTTGTCGAAGCTTTTATCGAATTATGTGTGTTATTATAAGTCCCAAGCTTTTGACAGTCAAGTCAGATCTTCCCCGTCTCGCGGAAATACCCGTGGCAATCGGGGCAATATCTGCATATTTCCACCCGGTCTTCGAATATTTGCGTCAAGGTCCGGATCACCGCCATATGCGGCTCCCGGGTATGAATGACGATTTTGGCCGGGGACACGGAAATCAGCGTCGTCACGACCGCGTCTTCCATCTGCAGGTCCTTCTGATCCAGCCGCTCCACGACGACGCCTTCGTCATAGCGGTAATCCAGCGGCTTCAAATTTTCATCCAAAAGCAGCACGTCCTGGCCGCCTTTATGGATCAGATGAACCAACGGGACCTGCGGCTGCTGGAAGTACACGAAATATTTCAGCATGCCAACGAATTCCTCGTACTGACGGTCCATAATAAATTCGTCCACCGCGTATTCCACGATTTCCTTCAGTTCCTTCATGTAGCTATGAGCGCGAAAGGTCAGGAACCCGTCCACGTGCAGCAGCGGCCTTTCGCTCAGGCATTGTTGGATGCCCTGCTCCAGCATCGCGCAGCGGCGGTTCCACGATGCGCCGAACTCGGGATTTTTCTCCAGGATCATGCGGCAGTGTTTTAGGATTTGCTCATGCTCTTCCGGTTCGGGAAAGTCGAACTCCTCGTTCAATATTTTTTCCGCCAGCTCCCGCTCTTTCTCCTGCAAAATATACTCGGCAAGCGCTTTGGCCGCGGTCCCGTAAATCTGCTGCAGCACGTTGCCTTTGATAAAACGCGGATCGTCCTCGCGGCAGCGCCAGAAGGTCATCCCCTCATGGACCGAACAGCTGATGCTGAGCGTTTTGTACTTTTTATGTAAAGCCTGGTTCGCTTTCGTAATGATGCTGATGTAGCGCTCCTCTTCCTGCGGATCGGAGGTTCGGGCTGCAATGCTGAACAGTTCCATGGAGTTCACTCCTTTCAAAATCCTTCTTACAAAGTATATGTCTCTGCGGGGGGGATATACGGGAGGGATCGATGGAAAACAGGCTAACATTTCTCAGGCTGAACCCGACTTGCATCCGCTGGAAAAACCGGGCGGAATTCGAGTTTCCGGCTGCCAAATTCCGGGTGTTTCCGAAGCCAAAAAGGCTCCCTCCCCTGTCTGTCCGACAAAGGAAGAAGCCTCCTTGTTTCAATCGTTTTCGGATGTTTTTACAAACGTCCCGCCGCCTTCACTTTCACGAGCAATGCATTGCCCGGCATATATGCAAGCGGAATGTCCTCCGAAAGCACGATTTGCACCGTCGCCCGGTCGGCTCCGGCAAGCACCGCCTGCTCGATGGCATGGTTTTTGGCATCCGTCATCGCTTCGTCGTAGGTCATTTCATCGAGCGAGTAAATGCGTTCCGTCTCCCCGCTGACCTCGCCGAGCGCCGCGCCGATCGCATTCGCCGCATCGTAATGGTCCGGTCTGACGATCCGGGCGACGCCTTGGAGCTTGTCCGGGACAAGGATGCTTCCGCCTCCGACGAGAATGACGTCTACGTCCTCCGCGCTCGTTTTCATGCGGTCGATCGCGTCTTCGATGTCGCGCGTGATGATCTCATCCGCTTGACGGCAAACCGAAGCGTCGAGCCCCTCCGTCCGCGCGCCGGCCCACTCGTAACGGCCGAGCTTCACGGCCACGTCGGTTGCCGTCAGCGTATCGCCGCCAAAAATGCGGCCGCGTTTCAAAAGCTCGTACCCGACGCTGTCCGGTCCGACCGTGACGGTTTCGCCCGCGCCGCCGGCCCGTACGATCGTGCCGCCGCCGATGCCGATCGACAAAATGTCCGGCATGCGGAAGTTCGTGCGCACGCCGCCGATTTCGACCGCGGCCGACGATTGCCGCGGGAAACCTTGGGCCAGCACGCCGATATCCGTCGTCGTGCCGCCGATGTCGACGACAAGCGCGTTGCTCAGCCCGGACAGGTGCGCCGCGCCGCGGATCGAGTTCGTCGGTCCGCAGGCAATCGTCAGGATCGGGTAACGGAGCGCGTATTCGCTGCGCATGAGCGTGCCGTCGTTTTGGCAAATATACACGCCGGCGTCGATCCCGAAGCTTTGCAGCGCCTGCTCGAAGCCGCGCACGACGCCCGCGATCACGTTCAGCAGCGCCCCGTTCAGCAGCGACGCGTTTTCGCGTTCCAAAATGCCGATGCTGCCGATTTCATGCGAAAGCGTCACCGGCATGCCTTCGCCGAGAATCTCTTTCGCAAGCTCCGCGACCCGCTTCTCCTGCGACGCGTTGACCGGAGAAAATACGCCGCAGACGGCGACGGCTTCCACTTCGCCTTTCATTCGGGCCAGGTAATCCTTGATTTCGGCTTCGTCGAGTTCGACGATCGTGCGCCCGTCATATTCGTACCCGCCCCGTGCAACATAGGCATGCGGGCCCACCGCGGCCTTCAGCGTATCGTCCCAATCCGCCAGCGGAGGCACGGACGTCGTTGCCGGCGCGCCGATCCGGATCAGGCCGACTTTGCCCAGATGCTTCCGCTCGACGATGGCGTTGGTGCAATGGGTCGTACCCAGCATGGCGTACTGCACCCGGGCCGGATTCACGCCGCTTTCCGCGAGCAGGCGGCGGATCGACTCGACGATGCCTTCGTTGACGTCGCGCGTCGTGTGAACCTTGACCGTATGAATCGTGTCGAGCTTCGAATCGAGCAGCGCGGCGTCCGTATTCGTCCCGCCGACGTCGATCCCGATGCGGTATTTTTCTTCGTTGTTCATCATCGTCCAAGGCATTACAGATTTCCTCCTTTTCCGGCTGCCAGCTCTTCGATCGGAACATAGGGAATATCGTAGCCAAAGTATTTCGGCCCGACCGTCTCAAGCCCCTTCGGCGTCCGCCATCTCGGGTCGCAAGGGAAGCCGACCGCCGTCACCCTCGCGCCGTATTTCAGGTTTTCGGTCGTGATCGGCATTCCGGTGTCCTGGTCAAGCAGCGAAATCAGATCCGGCGTCACGGCCAAGGACCGTCCGTCCTCCGTCGCCAGAAGGAATTCGTTCTGGAAGAAGAGGCGCATCGTGCGTCCTTTTTCGGCATCGGTGCCTTCAAACACCGCTTCGCCCCGCGTAAAACCGCCTTCGGTCCGGCGCCGGATGTCCACGGCTTTGCCGTTGAACAAGGCGTAACCGTGAAGCTGCTTCAGCAAAGCTTCGATCGGGTTTTGCTTCTGCTCTTTGGATTCAAACAGCGTTTTCCCGATTTCATAGGCCAGCGTCAGCGTGTGCGGCACGGCGCTTTTTTTGACCTGTGCCCCCGACACGGGATAATCGCAGATCGAAGCCGAACCGCCCATCTGGATCGTCAGCGCGCGCGCCATCCGTTCCTCCCAAACGCCGTCGATCGCATGCATAAGCACGCCGTTGCCCCGTTCATCCGCCATCGTGATCGGGCTGCAGTCGATGCCGTCGAGGTAAAACGTCACCATCTGCGATTCCGGGAAAGCGCGCCCCATCGCATCGGCATCCAGAATCGGAATGCCTCGTTCCGCTGCCGCGATGACAGGCACCAGCGAATTGCCGCCTCCGACCTCGATCGGCATAACGGCGCTCACTTTGCGGCCAAGCTCCTTTTCGATCAAATCCAAAGGCCGCGTCATCTGCTCGATGGAAGGGATTTTTTCGTTCATGACGGTCGGCGCCCCAATCATCGAAAGCGGGACAACGAGACTATCGTCCTCCAGTTCTTCGGGTCTAACCAATCGAACCGGGCCGTATTTGCGGATGGCTTCCAACGCCATCAATTTCCCGATATGGGGATCCCCGCCCCCGCCCGTGCCAAGCACCGCCGCGCCGACGGCGATGTATTGCACGGCCTGTTCGTCCAATTCCGTCAAAGTATTCTGATCCGTATTGTTGTTAGCCATGATGTTATCCTTTCTGTTCTTCTTTTTTGCTCAGCAGTTTTCCGACGATCCACTGGACGATAAATGCGAATATGAAGGCGTCCAGCGCCGGAACGCGCGTCAGCTGGAACAACCCGAAGCCGTCCGGCGCCGGTGTCGTCATGTATGCAAACAGCGTTGCAACCACCCAGACGATCAACGAACGGATGATCCAGTTTTTGTTGCTGTCAATGCCTTCGAACGTAAACTTCGCACGGTTCACAAGCAGATACTCCGCGGTATACAGGCCGCCGATCGGCGACACGAAGCTCGTAATGACGTTCAGGAAAGACAAAAACTTGTCATAGATGCCGAACACCGCAAGCAGCGTGGCCAGAATGCCTGCGATGATGGTGATCAGCTTTTTCGGCACCCGCTGAAAGACGACGGAAAAGCCGAGGGAAGCGGAATACAAATTGTTCGTATTCGTCGTCCACTGCGCCAGCGTCAATACGATAATGGCAGGAAGGCCCAGCCCCAGCGCAATGAAAATATTCGTCAAATCGTCCGTGTCCATCAGCCGGGACAAAAAGATCGCAATGACCGTCATAAAGCTGTTCCCGACGAAAAAGCCGATAAAAGCCGCGGTTACCGCATGCATCGGCGTACGGGCCCAGCGCCCGATGTCCGGCGAAAGCACGGTGCCGACGATAAAAATCCCGATGACGAGCGAAATCGCGGTTCCCATCGGAATCGGCGAGGCGCTGATCGGCTCCCAGATGGCCGCGGTGCCTTTCGTTTTAAACGCGGTAAACACGGCAATCCCGATAAAAATAACGAGCAGCGGCACCGACCATACGCTTAATCTTTCGATGGAGCGGTAACCCCAAATCGCGGTCGACATCATCAGCAACCCGCCGATAAAAGAAAGCAATCCCAAAGGCAGGTCCACCCCCACAAGCTTATCGAAGGCCGTATGCATGTTCGAAGCAAAAAAACCGACCTGGACGCCAAACCAGCCGAGCGAAAAAATCCCCAGCACGATCGACACGATCCGCGCCCCGACGTTGCCGAACAAAAACCGGCTGATCATCGCCGTGGACAATCCCGTCTTCGCCCCGACAAAAGCGCACAAAGCGCCGATCAAGCCGAGAATGACGGAACCGATCACCGTCGCCGTCAGCGAATCGGACAGATTCATGCCATTGCCGAGCTCGGCTCCCAAAAACATGGCCGACAAGTCGATGCCGATCGCGATCCAAACCAGCGACATGGACAACCACTTTTTGCGCATATGCGCGGGAACGGGCTCCCTTTCAAAATCCTGCGCGCTTGCTTCATTGCTTTTCACTTGACTCGCTTCACTCAATGTACCCATCCCCTTGTCATGTAAATTCTGGTTGAGGTTTGTCCATCGCCTACGAGCGCACGCCGTTCCAAAACGTTTCAAAGACATGGTTCAGCTTGCGTTCATAAACTTCCTTGGAGGAGTAATAGAAATATTGAATGCTTAATCCGTCCATCACGTTCAAAAAAGAATCTACCAGCGGCTGCACCTTCTGCTCGCGAATGACGCCCTCTTCCATTCCCCGAACCATCCATGCGCCGACGAGCTTCGTCAGCAATTGGTCCGAATGGAGAAAAGCCTCCTCGATCGTATCTTTCAGAAACGAAGGCGGGAACACCATATACCGCAGCACGATTTTGCTTGCCTCGGGACACTCCCGGTAAAATTCGTATTGCCTGCTTAAAATCCCGTACAAGCTTTCCCGGACGCCTAACTTCTCCCGCCCTTCGGCCAGCTCCTGAACGTACGAATTGTATGCATCCATCGCCTCGCGAAAGACCGTCATGAACAAATCTTCCTTATTCTCGTAAAAGGCGTAAATCGCCGGCGTTTTCACGCCGACTTCCTTGGCGATTTCGGATAGTGCCGTGCCGTCGTACCCTTTTTCCCCGAATAAACGCATCGCGGCTTCCTTCAACTTATTTCTGGTCATGGATTACCTCAGCTCCGATTTAATTAACGTTAATTAAGTAAACTATACGAAAAGACGCATAAAAATACAATACTTTTTTTCGCAAAATTCGACATTCCCTCGTTTCCCTAAAAATAAAAAAATCCCGCTTCGCATTCGAAGCAGGATTTCGTATAAGGATTTTTCCCATTTTTACAATATCTTCATTATAGTATGGATTAGTTCTGCATGACAAAATCGCGTTCGATTTCGGTTCCTTCCTCAAACACGCGCAAAATGTCGTAACGGGTGTTCCGCTGCGCAGGAATTTTCCCCGCCTCGCGGATCAGCTGAAGGATCGAAGCGATATTCACTTTATGCACCGCGCCCGCCGAGGAAACGACGTTTTCCTCCATCATCGTGCTGCCGAAGTCGTTGCAGCCGTAGCTGAGCGACAATTTGCCCACTTCCGGGCCCATCGTGACCCAAGAGGATTGCAGATTCGGCACGTTGTCGAGCACCAGGCGGCCGATCGCCACCGTTTTCAGGTAGGCTTCAGGGGTTTCGCGCTCCCGCTTCAGGCTCGTATTGTCCGGCTGGAACGTAAACGGAATGAACGCAAGGAACCCTTTCGAATCATAGCCGTTCGCGATGCATTCGTCCTGCGCGTCGCGGATGCGCAGCATGTGCAGCGCCCGCTCTTCCATCGATTCGCCGAAGCCGATGACCATCGTGGCGGTCGTGTTCATGCCGATTTTGTGGGCCATCTGCATGACGTCCATCCAATCGCGCCAGGTGCCTTTATGGCGGCTGATTTTTTTGCGGATGCGGTCATCCAAAATCTCGGCTCCGCCGCCCGGCAGGGAATCGAGTCCGGCAGCTTTCAGCTCGCGCATGACCTCTTCGAGGGAAAGACCCGACACCTCCACCATTTTGCGGATTTCCGCCGGGGAGAACGAGTGCATCGTAATGTTCGGGAACCGCTGCTTGATGCCGCGGAGCAAATCCGTATAGTAGCTGAACGGCAAGTCCGGGTTCGTGCCGCCCTGCATCAGAATTTCGGTTCCGCCCACATCCTCGGTTTCCTTAATCTTTTGGAAGATGACTTCGTCCGGAAGAAGATAACCTTCTTTATGTCCCGGGACGCGGTAAAAGGCGCAAAACGTGCAGTATGTATCGCACACGTTCGTGTAGTTGACGTTCCGCCCAATCACAAACGTTGTGATCGGTTCCGGATGCTGTCTCTTCATCATGATATCGGCGGCGTGGCCGATTTTTTCGACTTCGTTGCTTTCAAACAGGGTAACGCTGTCCTCCAGGTTCAACCGTTCCCCGCGCAGCGCTTTGTCCAGGATCTGATCTACTGTGCTCATCTCCGGAAGCCTCCTTATCATATGGCAAAATATATATACGTTTAGCAGACTTATATCATTAAACCGTCTTCATCATCTTAACATACTTTTGGTTTGAGAAAAACTTCACTTTCTTGGATGACAGGCGGCATGTGAGGCAAAAACCGTGATTTTCAAGGATTTGGCATCGCCGCCGTCACAAAATGGTCACGAAATGGACATAAATTATCCCTGGCTCGCGATGAATCCGGCGATTTCGCTCACGGCAAACGGCAAAAAGGAAAACGCCGCGTCAAGCGGCGCTTTCCTTCCTTGTTAAGATCCTTGCAAAGCCTGATCCAAATCGGCGATCAAATCGTCGATATCCTCCAGGCCGACGGAGAAGCGCAGCAACCCGTCCGCAATCCCCCGCTCGTGCCGGACTTCGGCCGGCATGGCGGCATGGGACATCATGGCCGGATAGGACAAGATGCTTTCCACCGCTCCCAGGCTGACGGCGACAAGCGGAATGCGGACTTTGTTCAGCACCTGCTTGGCGCGTTCGCCCGAACCTACGTCGAACGAAACGACGGCTCCGTAACCCGTGGATTGCTTTTCATGAATTTCCCGCCCCGGATGATCGAGCAGTCCCGGATAATATACCTTCTCGATGTCCGGACGCCCGTTCAGCCATGCGGCCAACACGGCCGCGCTTTGCTCGCTGTGGTTCATCCGCGCCTGCAACGTTTTCATCCCGCGCATCAGCAGCCAGGAATCCTGCACGCCAAGCACCGTTCCGAGCCCGTTTTGCAGCTGCTTCAGCTGCCGGCCGATGGAAGGGGTGCGGGCAACGGCGAGACCGGCCAGCACGTCGCTGTGTCCGCCCAGAAATTTCGTCGCGCTGTGCAGCACGATATCGACGCCATGTTCGATCGGACGCTGGTAATACGGCGTCATGAACGTGTTGTCAAGCATCGTGAGCAGGTCATGTTCTTTCGCCCAGGACGTGACGGCCGCAATGTCGGTAATTTTCAGCGTCGGGTTCGACGGCGTTTCCATATATACCGCTTTGGTGTTCGGTTTTAATGCCGCCTTCACCTGATCCAGGTCGGTCATGTCCACAAACGTGCTTTCGATGCCGAGCCGGTTCAAAATGCTGGTCAGCAATCGGTATGTACCGCCGTACACGTCTTCGGTCACGATCATATGGTCGCCTGCGGACAGCATCATGAAGGTGCTGGAGATGGCAGCCATGCCGGAGGAATAAGCAAAACCTCTTACGCCGCCTTCCAAAAGCGCAATATAATCTTCAAGCGCCTGGCGCGTCGGATTGCCCGAACGGCTGTAGTCGTGAACCGGAGGGTTAAACACGTCCTCGTGGTGAAAGGTCGATGCCTGGTAGATCGGTACGCTGGACGCCCCGGTATTGCGATCGATTTCCGAGCCGAAATGAAGAAGTTTGGTCGCGAACTTCCGCGATTCTTGGCCGTTTTGCTCTTTGCCGTGCCGCTCACTCATGGCGTTTTCCCCCTTCGACTTCCTCAATGGCTGCGTTCAACGCGCCGCCGAGATCGGCGATCAAATCGTCGATATGCTCGATGCCGACGGAGAAGCGAAGCAGCCTGTCATCCACGCCGACCGCCTTCCGGATTTCTTCCGGGATGTCCGCATGGGTTTGCACGGCCGGATAGGTCATCAGCGACTCCACGCCGCCCAAGCTTTCGGCAAAAGCGATCAGCCGGATGTGGCGAAGAACCGGCTCCACGTAGCGGGCATCCTTGACCTTGAAGGAGAAAATGCCCGTGTTCCCGCTGGATTGTTTCTTTTGTATGTCATGTCCCGGATGCTCGGGGAACGCCGGATGGAACACTTCGGCCACGGCCGGATGCGTCTTCAGAAACTCGGCAACGGCGATCGCGTTGCTCTCGTGCCGCTCCATCCGGAGCGCCAGCGTCTTCATGCCCCTCATCAACTGGTACGAATCGCTTGCTCCAAGTACCGCTCCGATCGAGTTGTGCAGGAAAAACATTTCTTCCGACAGCTCTTTTCCTTTCGTGATGATCAGGCCGGCGAGCACGTCGTTATGTCCGCCCAAATATTTGGTCGCGCTGTGAATGACGATGTCTGCGCCAAGTTCGATCGGGCGCTGGAAAAACGGCGTCAGCAGCGTATTGTCCACGATGGTCAGCAGTTCATGGCGTTTCGCCCAAGCAGCCACCTTCTCGATGTCCGTAATCATCATCAGCGGATTGGTCGGCGTTTCGATGAAGACCGCCTTCGTTTCCGGGCGTCTCGATTTTTCGAGCTCATCCAGATCATTCGTATCGATGTACGACGCGCTGACCCCGAATTTCGAAAGGATCCGCTCCAGCAGCCGGTACGTTCCGCCGTACAAATCAAGCGATACGATCAAATGATCGCCCTGCTTGAACAGGGAAAAAATCGTTTGAAGGGCAGCCATGCCCGAGCTACACGCAAAAGCGGCGTCTCCGGACTCCAGTTCAGCGGCAGCTTCTTCAAGAACTTTGCGCGTCGGGCTTTTCGTCCGTGCGTAATCGAATCCCGTGCTTTGGCCGAGCTTCGGATGGCGAAACGCCGTGGCCTGGTAAATCGGAAAGTTTACGGCTCCCGTGGCCGGATCCTCCTGCGAACCGATTTGCGCCAATCGGCTTTCGATGTTTAGTGCTTTTCTTTTCTCCATGTCGGTTTCCCCCATAATCTCCTCAAGTATGCAGCCTAGATCTGCGGCCAAACTTCGGCGACCTCGCCGATGTCGTAGGGCGTTTCTTGATATACATAGTAATTCAGCCAATTAGAGAATAATAAGTTTGCATGGGCGCGCCAGATCGCCGGCGGGGTTTGGCTCGGGTCGTCATTCGGGTAATAATGCTTCGGAATGTCCATCTCCATGCCCTTGGCGATATCCCGTTCGTACTCCCACTTCAAGGAATAGGCGTCGTATTCGGAATGACCCGTGACGAAAATCTGTCTGCCGTCTTTCGTTGCCACCAAATAGATGCCCGCTTCCTCGGATTCGGACAAAATTTCGAGTTCGTCGATGCCTTCGATGTCTTCGCGGCGGACCTCCGTATGGCGGGAATGCGGTACATAAAACACTTCGTCGAAACCGCGAAGAAGCTTTACGTTTTGCCGGTTGACCGTATGCGGGAACACGCCGAAGCATTTTTTGGCCAAATCCCACTTCGGCACCCCGAAATGATGATACAGGCCGGCCTGCGAGGCCCAACAGATATGCAGCGTAGAGGTGACGTTCGTTTTGGACCAATCCATGATTTCCTCGAGCTCATCCCAATAGAACACGTCTTCGAAATCCAAACGTTCCACCGGCGCGCCGGTAATGATCATCCCGTCGAAACGGCGGTGGCGCACTTCGTCGAACGTCTTGTAAAATGCCTCCAAGTGTTCCACGGACGTATTTTTCGACGTGTGCGACTGCGGATGCAGCAGCGTAATTTCCACCTGCAGCGGGGAGTTGCCCAGCAGGCGGAGCAGCTGCGTTTCGGTCGTCTCTTTGGTCGGCATGATGTTCAGGATGGCGATGCGAAGCGGCCGAATGTCCTGATGGTACGCTCTGCTCTCATCCATGACGAAAATATTTTCTCCGTTTAGAATTTCTTTGGCCGGCAGGGCATCCGGAATTTTAATCGGCATGATTCAACACTCCTTTTTGAAGGTGGCGAAAATCATACGGGGGAGCAAGGTGCATATAAAACAAAAATGACCTTCCTGCATAGAGAAAGGTCATGTTCGTTATATTTTACGCCTCTCTCATCTGTCAGAAACCGCTGCGCAAAGCAGCTTCACGTTCCTGCAAGAATTAGCACCGTGCGCATTCGCGCCGGTTGCCGGGTTTCATTGGGCTAGTCCCTCCACCTGCTCTTGATAAGATTTCGCTGTATTCAGTTTTATTTGATCTTGTTCCTTACTTTAAATCATAATCCCATCCTTCGTCAAGAAGCTTTCGGGCAAATGCCGCAAGAGGAGCCCACACGTTTTTCCAGCCTTTGTCATACGCTGTAACAGGACGGCGCCAGGCGCGATTTTTTTCTTGAAAGGTCCATGGCCCGGCGTTATACTAGACAAGTGTTTGAACCTAAAACAAGAGGTGACATGAGATGGAAGGCGACCCGAGCCCGAAGCTGAATGCAAATGAACACAACCGCATAGAACTGAAATCGGCTTGCCGGCGCAGGGAAGTTTTCGCTTTTGTCTACCGCGGATTCCTCTTTTAATTCCCCGAAAAAAACGACCGGCAACGCTGATTTCTTTCCTATGCCCTAAACAAGCGTTTCCTGAACATGCGCCGCATGTCGGGATAAAGGAGTGAGATCAGATGAAAATCCGGTTGGTAAACGAGGGCGTTTTCAGCCCGATCGATGACATCCAAACCACGCTGACTGCCCCGCCTGCAGGATTCTATTGGATCGATGCGGACGTGGAAGATCTGGCGCTTTTGCAGCCTTTATTTTCCCTTCACGATCTGGCGGTGGAAGACTGCTTGAGCGAAGAGGAACAGCGCCCCAAACTCGAAATTTACGAAAACCATTATTTTATCGTCGTGAATTCCATCCGTTTCGATGACGAGGAAATTTTCCTGCGTGCGCTGAACGTCTTTTTGGGCCGCCATTTTATTATCACGGTGACCAAGCAAAAAATTCACGAGCTGCGCTCCCTGAAGCCGATTTTATGGGAGCAGGAAGTCAGCACCCCCGACCGCTTTTTGTATTTGCTGATCGACCTTGTCGTTGACAACTACTTCACCGTAGGCGACCGGATCGAAGCCAAAATCGAAAAGCTGGAAGAAGATATCCTGATGCACACGAAAAAATCGCACCTGAACGAAATCATCGGTTTGCGAAGCGAAATCCTGTGGCTGAAAAAGGTGCTGGGACCGCAAAAAGAACTGATCAATACGCTCAATAAACGGGATCTTCGGTTGATCGACGATCAGCTGCAAAAATATTTTAGCGATATTTATGAAAATGCCGTCAAAATTTCTGAAACCTTCGATACGTTCCGCGATCTGATGGGCAACCTTCGCGAAGCCTACCAGTCCAGCATCGCCAACCGCGCGAATGAAATCATGCGCGTGTTTACCGCCATCACGACCATATTCATGCCGCTCACGGTCATTACCGGAATCTATGGCATGAACTTCGACAACATGCCCGAAACGCATACGGCTTACGGATATTTTGTCGTGATCGGAATCATGGCCGTGCTCGCCGTCAGCATGCTGCTGATTTTCCGCAAGAAGGACTGGATCTGAAAGACGGTCGATTTAGAATAAGGACGAAGATTGGCTTAAGCTGCATTCCACGTGCACGTAAAGCATCTTCGTCCTTTTTGCTTCTTAAGCGGCATGGATAAGAAGCAGTGATCCGTGTTCATTCGCGGTACGGCCCGTCATCCCGGCATTGTCACCGCGCTCCGTGCCCCACACGTCCTTCTTCCGTTTATCGCCGCACCAAACGCCCGGAGCCCGCGACCTGCAGGTTATCCCGCATGCCGGCGGCTGCCCGTTTCCTTCCGGAACCGGATCCGGATCAAACGCAGGCGTTCATACCGGAGCTCCATCAGCGGTCCCGCCGCTGCTTCCTGACCGTATACGCGGTGCATGACCGGCTTCAGCAGCGTGTCCCCCAGCTCCTCGAAAGCCTTCCATACCTCTTCCTGCTCCGCTTCCGGCATTTCCTGCAGTTCCCCGGCGATCAGGCTTTCGGCGTCGTAACCTTCTTTCTCCAGCTGTTCCAGCGCTTCCACCAGCTCCCGTCTCGTCAAGCCGGTTTCCTGCTCCATTGCCTCAAGCCTTTTGCCGTTTTGGATGCCTTGGAGCAGCATTTGCTTGGTCCGGTATCGATCGAGATCCTGCTTATATTTCAGCTCCTTCTGCTTGTATACCCAAGCCTCGTAGGTCGCCTCGTCCAGCTCGTCCTGCACCCAATCCAGCGGGAAGCCGTGGCTGCGTTCACGCCCTGCTGTTATTTCCAGCAGCTCCGCGCCGTATTCCGCCGCCTTGTTGTCCCCGACGCCGGGCAGCTGCAGCAGCTCGTCCAAGGTCATCGGCACGAACGTGCCGATCAGCCGCAGCAGCCGGTTCGTTGCGATAAAATAGGGCGCTTTCCGCTCGGCCGCCGCTTTTTTGCGCCGCCAGGCGCACAGCTCGTTGTAAAGCTCCTCGTCGTAGTTCAGCTCGCTGTAGCAATACAGCTTTTGCGCGTTTTGGCTTTTTCCTTTTTGCTCCTCTTCGTCGTGAAAGATGCCGTCAATGACCGGACGGAAACCCTCGCCCAATTTCACGGCCAGACCGTGGCGGTATATATGGAGCATCTCATTCCAGGAACCGCCTTCATACCAGGTCTGTTCCGTTACGCTGCCGCCCCCTTCCACATCCCTCCAGCCAAGCTTCCAGACGCCTTCCCCCTCATCGATCCATACTTCGGCCCATTTTCCCCCTTGTTTGCTTTCCTTCACCATTCGGTTCATAAATACGGTCTGCATCTTACTACCTCCCTTTAGAATCAGCACAACAAAAAAAGCACCCCCTTGAAGTTCAAGAGAGGTGCTTCCCCGTTATTATGCTGTTATTCCAAATGATACCACATCATCGAAAATGGTCAATCCTTTTTGAAAAAACGGCGGCCTTGGTTCATCAAAGGCGCATGCCTGTCGGATTCCTGCAATGGCTTACTTATAATAAGACGTGGTCAGAGGAACGAACAAGGCTCCTTTGTTCTCCAGATCCGCATAAATGAACAGTTCGTTGACGCCGGAGATGTCGACGACGATCGTTTTCAAGCCGTCTTTTACGGCAAGCTTTTCGGTTTTCAGCTTGACGTCCTTCTCACTGTCTTGAATGAAAAAGTTGTCGATGTCTTCGCCCACGGCAGCCACCTGCAGGTACAACTTCTGGTATTTTCCTTTCGGGAACAGCATGAAGCTGCTGCTGCGTTTGCTGCCGGCATTATCGAAATACGCTTCCTTGTAATCCTTGCCCTGATATGTCGTTTGCGCCGGGTCCTTCGTATAATACATGCTTTCGAACCCTTTTGCGATCGATACGCCTTCCGACTTCTCCCCGAGCTCCACCGTGTGCGTTTCCGGGTTATACGATACGGCGATTCCCATCACGTCCCCGACGGCCCGAACCGGAAGATACGTCGTTCCGTTGTATGTAATCGGCAGCACCGCATTTCCTTTCTCGTCCCGAGGCTGGACGGGCGTTCCGTTGTATTTGAGCTGGATGCCGCTGTTCAAATACGCCTTGACCTCCTGAAGTTTGGCTCCGGCATAAACGCCTGAAGCCGCTGTTAGCAGCATTGCGGCCGCAGCCGTCGTCAGGATCCATTTCTTTTTCAAACTCTCCACTCCTTGCCATAAAATGAATTTCATAATCAATATATATGAACTATAGAGCTTTGCATTTCTTCTAACAAGCGCCTTTTTGACTAAAAAAAATTGCAGCAGTAGATCAAATGGACGGCATAAACGCGAAAAAGGAGGCTTTACAGCCTCCTGCCTGAATCTGTTTTAATGAAGCCCGTCCCTTAGACGACGAGGGTTAAACCGCAGCCAGCGCCTTTTTGGCCAGAGCGAGCGCGCCGCATAATCCGGCGTTGTCTCCGAGCTGCGGAGGAACGATATAGTCCGCGATTTGCTCGTTGATGGCCGGAAGCTGCACATAACCGTTCAGCAGCTGTTGCAGCTTCGTGTGAATCAGCGGGAACAGCTGAAGCTGTTTCATGACGCCGCCGCCCATGACGATTTTTTGCGGAGACAAAATCAGGATATAGTTCATCAACGCTTGCGCAAGATAATAGGCTTCCATGTCCCAAGCCGGATGATCCGGCGTCAATTCCGCACCCGGAACGCCCCAGCGTTTCGACAGCGAAGGCCCGGCGGCTACGCCTTCCAGGCAGTCGCCATGGTAAGGGCAGAACCCTTCGAATTTGTCCTCCGGATGGCGGCGGACCAAAATATGTCCCATTTCCGGATGCGACAGACCATGCACCAGTTCGCCGCCGACAACCGCGCCGGCGCCGACTCCGGTGCCAACCGTAATGTACAGGCAGCTGTCATAGCCTTTGGCCGCGCCCCACGTATATTCGCCCAGCGCCGCACCGTTCACGTCCGTATCGAATTCGATCGGAACCTGGAAATGCGAGCCCAGATGGCCGACGATATCGAAGTTGCTCCAATGCGGTTTAGGGGTCGTCGTAATGCGTCCGTATGTAGGACTTCCTTTGACGGGATCGATCGGTCCGAACGAACCTACCCCGAGCGCTTCCACGCCTTTATTTTGAAAGAAAGAAACCACCTGTGCCATCGTTTCTTCGGGCGTCGTCGTCGGAAAACTGATCCGCTCCAGCACGGTTCCGTCTTCCTTCCCGATACCGCATACAAATTTCGTACCTCCGGCTTCAATCGCTCCCAGAATACTCATCGTTGCAATCCCTCCTGCACCATTCTCTTGTCTGTTTGCCCGTCTGCGGCATCAAATAGCGAATCCTATCCAATAACCACGGGCATTATAGCCCAGTTGTTCCATGAAAGTCAATGCGCAAGCGCACGGAAAAGGGGACGCCGGGCGTGATTGCCGGCATCCCCGTGTGTGGCAAACTTCTCGTTTTGTTTTAGACGACCCCGAGCAGATGGCACAAACTCTTCATCTCAAGCTCTTCGAATTTATCGACCACCGCCTGCTCGTCGAGCGACAGCTGGCAAGTCTCCAGCGCGCACGCCACAGGGGCTGCGCAATGGATTTCCGCCAGGCGGCGCGAAAGATGCAGCATCTCGAGATCGGCTTCGATTTTGGCGCGGATGCTCTTCGATACCTGATCCAGATTGTCGAGCAGCCCCTCGATGGAACCGTACTCCTGAATCAGCTTATGCGCCGTCTTCTCGCCGATGCCGCGAACGCCTGGATAGTTGTCGCTGGCATCGCCCATCAGCGCCTTGACGTCGATGATTTGGCGCGGATGAAGCTGCCGTTCCTCGTACAACGTCTCCGGCGTGTACACCTTATAGTTGCCGTGGCCTTTTTTCATGATGATGACGGTCGTGCGTTCGCTTACCAGCTGCAGCAGGTCATGGTCGCCGGACAAAACCATCACGTCCATGTCCTGGCTGAACTTCGCGGCCAGCGTGCCGATGCAATCGTCGGCCTCATACCCTTCGGCGCCGATATTGGGGACGCCCATGCTGTCCATCACATCCCGAATCAGCGAAAACTGGGGCACCAGATCCTCCGGCGCCTCCGGCCGGTTTCCTTTATAAGCCGAAAAATGCTCCCCGCGGAACGTTTTGCCCCCAAGATCCCAGCAGCAAACGACGTGGGTCGGATCAAAATTTTGCACCGCGTCCCAAAAATACCGGATAAACCCGTAAATCGCATTCGTCGGAATCCCCGATTTCGTCCGGCGGATATATCCGCTGGTTGCGGTAGCGTAATAAGCTCTAAACAACAATGCCATCCCGTCCACCAACATAACGGATGGTCGTTTTTCATTCGTGATCAATCTTCGTTTCTCCCCTTGTCTGCCTCATCCCTGTTTCAAGGGCGGGCAATGCTGCCTCTAGTATAACACAACTAGGGGGAGCTTTTGGGCGGTTTCCTGTTATCCCCAGGCGGACTCGTATTGATCCTCTTTAAAGCCGACCGTTACTTTGCGGCCGTCGGTCACGATCGGACGTTTGATCAGCATGCCGTTCGAAGACAAAAGCTCGATCTGCTCCTTTTCGGACATGTCTGCCAGCTTGTCTTTGAGGCCCATTTCTTTGTACGCTTCGCCGCTCGTGTTAAAAAACTTTTTGAGCGGCAGGCCGCTTAAGCCGATCAGTTTCTCCAGCGTTTCGGGCGCCGGAGGTTCTTCCTTGATATGGTGAAGCTCCAGCTCATGGCCATGGGACTGGAGCCATTTGATTGCGTTGCGGCAGGTGCCGCATTTCGGATATTGGTAAACTTGCAGTTTGCTCATCTGTCATTCCACTCTCTTTGTCGGTATTTGATGCTTGCTTCAGGCCCTTCGGCACTACAGCCCTTCCTCCAGCCGCTCCCGCAATTTCCGCATATCCGCGGGCAGCGGCGCCTGAAAGGTCATTTGCCTGTGCGTGACCGGATGCTCGAAGGAAAGTTCATAGGCGTGGAGCGCCTGGCGCGAGATCGCCCGGTCCAATTGAACGATGTTCCGCGCAGCCGCCGGCATAGGAGGGTCATTCGTTTCAATAACGGAATCGGCACCCTCTGACAAGTCCGCGGCTTCGATCCCGATTTCTTTATAAACGTCATGCCGATACAACTTGTCCCCGATCAAGGGACAGCCGATGCTCGTCATATGGACGCGGATTTGATGCGTTCTCCCCGTTTCCAGCTTCAGCCGGACAAGCGACCCGTTATTCCAGCTTTCCAGCACCCGGTATTTGGTCAGCGACGGATAACCGTTAGGCGTGACGATCCGGCGGTGCGGCTCTTCGGGGTCCCTGTCGATCGGCCCGTCAATTTCGCCCTCCGACGGGGCCGGGGTCCCATGCACCAATGCGAGGTACGTTTTGTCCACGCGGTTTCCGATCATTTGCTCGGATATATGCTGGTGCACGTATGGATTTTTGGCTATCGCAAGCACGCCGGTCGTCTCCTGGTCGAGGCGGTGTACGGCGCGGAAACGGAACGACTCGCCTTTTTGGCGCCAGTAGTCCACGACCCCGTTCGCAAGCGTGCCCGTATAATGCCCGTGCGTCGGGTGCACGATCATGCCCGCTTCTTTATTGACGACCAGCAGATGCTCGTCTTCGTAGAGGATTTCAAAAGGGATCGGCTGCGGCAAAATGTCGTCGGAGATTTCCTGCTCCATGCGGATCGCCACCACGTCCCCGGCCTGGACGGGAACGCTGGTGTACACTCGGCGGCCGTTTAACGTAATTCCCTGTTCCGTCAGCTTCAGCCGGGACTGCAGCTTGCGCGAAACATGCATGCGCCGCAGCAGGATGGCCTTGAGCAGCCAGCCATCCTCCGCTTCGGGCACGATATAAGTGATGGGCGGATAATAAGCTGTCATTTTTTGTTGCCGAACACCTTTTTGCTGCGGACGTATTCGATGTCCGGGACGCCGCTGCGGACGTTGGCCGTGCGGGCCGCGACGAAGAAATAATCCGACAGCCGGTTCAAGTACCGGCGGACTTCCGGATTGATCTCCTTCTGTTGGCCGAGCGTGACGACTCTCCGTTCCGCACGGCGGCATACGGTTCTGCACACATGCAGCGTCGCCGCCAGCTGCGTTCCCCCAGGCAAAATAAACCGCTCCAGCTCGGGGGTCTCCTCCAGGTATCGATCGATCCACTGCTCCAGCCGCTCCACCATGTCGGCACGCACTTTATATTTGCTTTCGCTCAGCTTGACGAACGCCAGGTCCGACCCGCAGTCGAACAATTCATGCATGATTTCGATCAGGTTGTCCCGCAAATCGGCAAAAACCTCGCCCTCCATCAGGCTTGCGGCCTGGCCGACGAAACAGTTCAGCTCGTCGATCGTTCCGTAGGTTTCCACCTGCAGATCATCCTTCGAAACGCGTCCGCCGATGACGGATGTCTGGCCTTCGTCGCCGGTCCGTGTATAAATTCTCATTCGTTCGTTCCTCCCTTAAGCTCCAAAGCCGCCTACTCCGTCATTTCTTTAAGCGCCTTCACCGCGTTATCCATATGCTTCGAGGACACCGGGATGGTGACGAACAGCTTGTCAGGCGTATATTTCAAATCCTTGAACATCTTCATGTCCTTCACGGGGATCCCGTAAAGATGTTCCGTTTTGTCGATCGTTTTGTCATCCTTTTCTTCCATGCTCGCAAATACGCCTTCCGGATATGTTTTCGGGTCGAAATGGTCGTCCAGCACCACATGGCCTCCCATTTTGCCGTAATTTTTCATGTCCTCTTCAGGCAAAATCATGATGTCGTGGCCGCCCGCGGCATATTCGACCATCAGCTTTTCCGGATTGTACAGCGGACTTGCGATCACTTCGACCTTGATCTCCTGGCCCAGACGTTCCTGCAGCGCTTTCTCAAGCGGCTCGGCGACTTGGGTGGGGTCGGACTTGTCGTCGATCATGAAAATCGACAGGTCCGGCTTTTCCTTCCCGCAGCCCGCAAGCATAAAAACAGCGAAAATAACCAGCATGAGTTTACCGTACGCCTTCACTCTCTGCTCCTCCTCTATTCTCCAATAGGTTCAATATATCATACCTGGGAGAGACAAAAAAGCGGCCCCTTCATAAAGGCCGGACAGCAAAAATCCCCTCCCGGGGCAAGAGGGAAATTCACCGGAATGAACTTCCTTCTCCTGCGCCCTGAAGGGGACGGGATAAGCGTAGCGACTGGATGTCTGCAAGCTTTTTTAAGGCTTACGATTTATTTTTCTTCGGGCATGATGATTTCATGTATTCGTTGATTTTGAGGTCGAGCAAGCTGCTGATTTCGATCACGACTTCCGAGGTGAAGGATTGTTCCTGCATGAAAATCTGTTCCATCTTGTTGCGGAGCATCAAAATTTCGTCTTCCAAGGAAATATTCTTCGCAGAATCCGTCGTTTTGGCCGACCAATCACCGCGCTGATCGCCTTCGGCAATGTAGTCGCCGCGATATGAGGGCAAATCATATTCGGCACAGAACAAAGGTAACCCCTCCCTGGTAAGTCTTTTCTTGCTCCCGAAGCAAAATTATAACATATAAATCGATAAAAGAAAGTGAATAATTTGTTAAATTATTCAAAATCAGTATAAAACCCTGAGACAGGTTTTGCAAATATCCATAGGAGCGGCCTTCAGACCAGAAGAAAAGAACATCGTGTACAAGGAAGGCTTACAATATAATAACCAGAAAATTCCTAAAATGAAACTTTTTTTATGACTCCTGCTTGAGCTTGTGCAAAAATTTTCCGATCCGGTCAAGCGCTTCGGTCAGCTGGGCAACGGAAGTGGCGTAGGAGCAACGCAAAAATCCTTCCCCGCTCGCGCCGAAGGCCGTTCCGGGAACCGCCGCGACCTTCGCCTCCAGCAGCAGCCGGTGCGCGAATTCTTCGGAGCTCAGTCCGGTCGAAGCAATGCTCGGGAACGCATAAAACGCGCCCTGCGGCTCGTGGCAGGAAAGCCCGATATCCTGGAAGCCCTGGACGATCAGGCGCCGGCGCTGGTTGTAGGACTCGACCATCCGGTCCTTTTCCTCCATGCCGTGCTTCAGTGCCTCCAGTGCGGCGACCTGGCCCATGACGGGAGCGCACATAATCGTGTACTGGTGGATTTTCAGCATGGCTGCGATCAGGTCCGGGTGGGCGCAGACATATCCCATCCGCCAGCCGGTCATCGCAAACGCCTTGGAAAAACCGCTGACCAGGATGGTACGGTCCATCATGCCCGGAATGGACGAAAAGCTGACATGCTTTTGGCCGTAGGTCAGCTCGGCATAAATCTCGTCGGCAATGACGATCAGATCGTGTTTTTCCACGACTTTCGCGATCGGGAGCCAATCCTCGTAGGTCATGATGGAGCCGGTCGGATTGCTTGGATAGCAAAGGATCAGCACTTTGGTTTTCGGCGTGATTTTGGCTTCCAGCGCTTCGGCCGTCAGCTTGAAATCGTCCTTGGCATAGGTTTCGATGCCGACGGGAACGCCGCCCCCGATCGAAGTGATCGGAGAATAAGGCACGTAACAAGGTTCCGGAATCAGAATTTCGTCCCCGGGAACGATCAGCGCCCGCAAAGCCAGGTCAATCGCTTCGCTGCCGCCGACGGTCACGATAATTTGATCCTTCGGATCGTACGCGACCTTGAAATTGTCGTTCAAATAGTCCGAAATCGCTTCACGGAGTTCGATCATCCCCGCATTGGAAGTGTACGCGGTCATTCCGCGTTCCAGGGAATAAACGCAAGCCTCCCTGACATGCCAAGGCGTCGTGAAGTCGGGTTCGCCCACGCCGAGGGTGATGATATCCTTGCTGCCGTTCGCCAGGTCGAAAAACTTGCGGATGCCTGACGGCGGGATATTTCTGACTAGCGGGGACAAATACGTTTCCATCGATTTGACTTGCTGTTGTTTGGTATCTTCATTCACGATCATGACACATCTTCCTTTACGGCGAGACTATGAGACGGTTATCTTCTTCACGGTCCTCAAAAATAATGCCGTCCTGTTTATATTTTTTCAAAATAAAGTTGGTTTTCGTCGACAATACCGAATCGATCGGCGACAGCTTCTCGGAAACGAAGTTCGCCACTTCCCTCAGATTGCGTCCTTCCACTTCGACGAGCAGGTCGTACGCTCCGCTCATCAAATAAACGGACTTCACCTGCGGGTACAAATAAATGCGCTCCGCGATTCCTTCAAAACCGCGTCCCCGCTCAGGGGTGATCTGCACTTCGATCAGCGCCGTCACGGTTTCTTCCTCAATTTTGCTCCAGTTGACGACGGCCGCGTATTTTACGATGACATGGTCCGCCTCAAGCTCGGCAATCGCCTCTTTCACCGCCTCCTCGTCCACGCCAATCAAGGTGGCGAGAAGTTTTGGGGATCGTCTCGCGTCCTCATTCAGCAGGTCGAGGACTTTCAGCTTCAGTTCGGTAAGTTCTTTCATAAGTATCCTCCAGCATTCGTTTCGCGGGTTGCTTACAAAACATGTCATACCCGGGAAAGAGATTAATACTAATATTACAATACTTTAGGGTGCATGCAAAGAAAAACCGTCTCCACGGCGTGGGCCGAATTTGAGACGGTAAAATTGTGCCATGCCCCTTGCCCCGCCCTTTTCCATCACATGTTTGAGCAGGCGGGAAGCAGGTTATGTTTTACATGTAGTAAGGATTTTGAGCGTTTTGCTGCGGAGGCTGGATTTGCGCGGCCTGCGCGTATTGCCCCATGTTGGACGTTTTTTGCTGCACGAATTGCCGGGTTTTTTGCTGCGTGTTCCGCGCACTCTGAACCTGCTTGTCGAGATCCTGGCGCAGGGCCTTGGAGGAAGTCGAGTACATGTTGAGCTGCTTCATCAGGTTATAAAGTTCGCCTTGCATGCGGAGCGTATCGTTGGTCAGCTGCGTGAACAGGTTCCGAACGGCCGGGCAGGAGGATTCCGTCGTCGCCGTCGTATATTCCCTTACCGTCCGTTTCAGGTCTGCGAGGATGGTGTAGAGCAGGTCCTCATCCTGCATAAAGGCGGAATAGCCGGATTGTTGATAATACATTTATGCGTGCCTCCTTTGAAATTTATTGCTGCGGCTGCGTCGGCGCAAGCGGCTGATGCTGCTGCAGCGCTTGGACGAGCAGGTCCAGATGATGGTCCATCGAGCGGATATATTGCTGCAGAGCCTGCTGAATCGTCGGGTTTTGGGTCGTAGCGCACGTCGCGGCGCACTGCTTGATCAGCAAATCTTCATTGGATATCGAATCGACGATATACTCCAGCTCTTTGCCGGTGATCGGCTGCATTTGACCGGATTGCATAACGTTTTGCCTCCTCTGGGGATATTTAACTCGTGCTTATTATATCCCGGTCATTTTTTTCTATGTGCAGCCGATAAACGGCATGAGATCGAGAAATACTGAATTGGGAGCAAACGAGGCTGGTATCTCAAGGGAAAGGAGCGAAAAACGATGATCTTGAACAGCGGAAATCCGGCATGGCCCCATACGCTGAAGCCCGCACCCGAATATCCCGCGCTGGATCAAGACGTGGATTGCGATTTCCTCATCGTCGGCGGCGGGATGAGCGGCGCGATGATGGCCTATCAACTCGCGGCGCGCCATCAGAACATCGTACTGATCGACAAAAGAAACATCGGGGGCGGCAGCACGGCGGCCAACACCGGTTTGCTTCAAAGTTCGAACGACAAATCCCTGACGTCCATGATCCACACCTTCGGCGAGGAGATCGGCGTCGCTTTCTATAAAAAGTGCGAACAAAGCATCCGCCAAATCCGGGAGATTTGCGCCAAGCTTTCGCCGGAACTGGAGTTCGTCCCCCGCAGCAGCCTGTATTTTGCCAGCAGCGAAGACGACGTGGAAATGCTTCGGGAGGAGTATCAAACGCTTAGAAAATACGGTTTCCAAGTACAGTACTGGGATAAACAAGAGATCGGAAAACGCATGCCTTTCACGAAACCGGCCGCGCTCTACAAGGACGGCGATGCGGAAGTCAATCCTTACCGCCTGGTTCACGCTTTGGTTCAAGCCGCGGCGGAGCAAGGAGCCGGCATCTACGAACAGACCGAAGCGGTACACTTCGAATTTGCCGAGCACGGGGTCACTTGTTATGCGAACGGCAAGAAAATCCGCGCCAACAAAGTCATTTTTTCGATGGGGTATGAAACGCAGGAATTGAAAAAGGATAAAAACGCCGTCATCAACGTTTCTTACGCGGTATTGACCAAACCTGTCGGCGATTTGTCCGATTGGCATGAACGCTGTTTGATTTGGGAAACGGCAAGGCCTTATCTCTATATGCGGACGACCCCGGACAACCGCATCGTGGCGGGCGGACTGGACGAGTCCCCTCCGGCCCCGGAGAAACGCGAAGCCCGCCTCCTGCACCAGACGAAGTTGCTGATTGAAGAAATCCGCAAATTATTTCCCGCTTACGCCCGCCTCGAAGCGGATTACGCGTGGGCTTCGATTTTCGGGACGACCCATGACGGAATGCCGATGGTCGGCCCGCACCCGGATTACCCGAATTGTTATTTTATCGAAGCGTACGGCGGCAACGGCACCGTCTACTGCATGATCGCCGCGGATTTGCTGGGGGACGAGCTCACGGGCCGGCCGCGCCCGGAGCTGAACATGTTTTCCCTTAAGCGGAGCAGCAAACCTTCGCCGTCCGACTCGTTGACGATTCGTTGACATGGAAAAGCAGGCCAACGTCATCTGTTGACATCGCCTGCTTTTGCCATTCCCAACATAATTTCGATGCGGGTTCCCCGGCCAAGCTCGCTGTCCACATCGATTTTGCCTCCGTGAGCCTGGACGATATCGTGCGCGATGGCCAGGCCCAGGCCCGAACCCTTGTGCAGCTCGCCCGTATTGGTCCCGCGATAATAGCGGTCGAACACGCGCTCCATTTCTTCCTCCCGGATTCCTTTGCCCTGATCCTCCACGACGATGGAGACCGTTCCGTCGTGTTTCTCTACGCTGACTTGAACGGCCGTATCCTCCGCATTATGAACGACCGCATTATAAATCAAATTGCTCACGGCCCGTCGGATCAAAATCTCGTCCACATCCATGATGACCATCTCGTCGCTGTACCGAAAATCGATGTTTCGGCTCCCGTAGCGCGCATCGTTCAGCATGTCGATGACGGTATTCCGGACAAGGCTTACGAGATTCGCCTGTTTTAGGTTGAGGGATATGTTTTTGTTTTTCAGTCGGGTCGACAGGTTCAAATCCTCGATGACGTCTTTGAGGTACAGCGACTTCCGCTCGATCACTTCCGCATACTCGCGCATCTCTTCGACCGTAAACTCGTAGTCCTTGTCCCTCATCATCTCCGCGTATCCTTGAATCGATGCGAGCGGCGTTTTGATGTCATGCGTGATGTTCGCGATCCACTCCTCTTTCATCCGGTCCAGCTTTTTTCGTTCCGCTTCGCTTGCGCGCAGTTCCTCGCTTAACACGTTTACGTTATAAAACACGTCCTTGTAGATGCCCTTGGCTTCATACCGGATCCGGTAGTTTTTATGGGCCAGCTGCTTAATCCCGTCAATCAGGGCGTGAAGCGGCCGGGTTAACCTTTTGCCGAACAGGTAAGCGATGCAAAGCGCGATGAAGCCGTCGACGCAAAGCACGGTCAGGATTCCGATCTGCAAGACGCGTCCCACGGACCGGATATCGTAAGTTAATATGTTTCGTTCCAGATAAGGATCTTGGAAGCCGATCAAATAGCTGTAGTGTTTGCCGTCGATCGCCTTTTCCCCGATAAAAACCGTCGACATCAGCTCTTTTTCCATATACTTGTAAGTCTGGACGATGTCCAGCGGCGTATATTTGGTTTTGGCCCCGGACGGTACGAGATAGCCATAAACCTGCCTGCCGTTATCGTCCAAAATTTGAATCCAGGCGCCATGGCCCTCCAGCGTTTTCTTTCCCTGCCCAGTGATGGCCAACCCCGATCCGGAAACGACGATCTCTTGGGCGAATGAGCGTGTGATGCCCTCGGCCGAATCTTCTCCGTATTTGAGCGGGGATTTGGGGGATACGTTATGGTATACATACAACCCGGCCAAAATCAGGAAGTTGATGAAAATGACGATGACGACGATCAGGACGACGGATGCCAAGTACCTGCCGGTCAGCCTCCATTTCATCGTTTCGTTTCCTCCAGGGCGAGCTTGTACCCGAGTCCCTTCACCGTCACCAAAAACTGCGGATTCGAAGGATCTTCCTCGATTTTTTCCCTCAGCCGCCGGATATGGACCATGACCGTATTGTCGTATCCGAAGGATTCCTCTCCCCATACTTGATCGTACAGGCTTTCTTTGCTGATGATCCGGTTCGGGTGCTTGAGCAGATGGGTAAACAGCCCAAGCTCCTTCGGTTTGAGTTCGATGATTTCGCCGTTTTTTTTCAGTTCGAATGTTTGTTCGTTGAGCTCGAACGGGCCTGCTTTCAGGATGTGGTCCTTCTTCTCCTCCTCCGGCACTGCCTCCGCTCTTCTGAAACGGGCTTTGATCCGGTAAGCCACTTCCTTCGGGCTGAACGGCTTGGTGATGTAGTCGTCGCCGCCGATGGCAAATCCGAGTATTTTATCGATTTCCTCGGTTTTGGCCGACAAAAAGAAAATCGGCACGTTCGAAACGCTCCGGATTTGTTTGCAGACGTCATACCCTTCGCCGTCCGGGAGCATGATATCCAAAATAACGAGATCGGGTTGCTTGTCCTGAAACTGGAGCCAGCCTTCGTTCGCCGTAGCGGCGGTATGTACGTGCTCGAATCCTTCCTTGATCAAAACCGTTTTCAGGAGCTTCAAAATATCTTCTTCATCGTCCACGATCAGTATTTTTTGGCTTAGCGACAATTCCGTTCGACCTCCTATTCTAACAATGCGGAACAAAAAAACCGCGAGGCCGCTCCCCGCGGCCTTGCAGTATCATCTTCCCCGCCCTGCCGATTACTATAACCATATCTTGAATCCGGCGTTTTGGCTAGCGGCTCGCTTGATCTTAATTTTCGGCAAAAAATTTCGCCATCGGGTTGGCCGTCTTTTTGTCGGACGCGATTCGGCCTGCCTTGTCCAAGACGTAATATTGAAAAAAATCGCTGCTAAAACTGATCGATTTCAGCATCTGCTCCGCAAACGGTTCGACCGCGTTGCCGTTCAGGGCGTCGCCGTTCCAGAAAAAATGCAGGAGCAGGCGGTTCTGATTGTATGGATGTTTAATGACATAAGCGCCTGAAGAAGCTTTTTGGTTCATCTTGCTTTTCCAGTCGAAGCCGAGGGCTATCGATTTCTGTATGATGCCGGGTTTAAGCGCCTGGATGAGTCCGTTCGTTTTCGCGCTGCCGATGGCAATGATATTGCTGCTTGGCAGCTCCTTTTTCAGCTTTTTCTTAAGTGTTTGCCGGTCGGAAATGACCTCGTATGGAATGCCCATAATTCCAAGCGTCCCTTCAAGCTGCGTCAGGATCGTCTGCTGCTGCTTTTTCGCTTGGCTGCCGGCCTGGTCGCTCACCACGATCGTCAGCGGTTCGCCCTGCAGCGCCTTATCCAAGATGCGGCTCATCGTTTCCGCCGGAAGATTCGCAACTTGGGACAGGGAAGAACGGTACATGGTTTTGAACTGCTCACGCCAATACGCGGCTGCTTCCGCCTCGGACAATAGATATTCGGGCTTCAGGACAAAATGCGGATCATGGAGCGCCTTGTCCATTTCCTTTCGGGCCTTATCGCCGAGCGTATCCTGGATCGTCTGCAAAAGCCCTTCGATCGTCGCGTTTTTGAACTCGTACCGTTTGAAATATTCTTTCATGAACGTGTCGAATTTCTCTTCGCCCACGGTCCGGTACAGCTGATAGATGGCCTGGCGTCCTTTATTGTAAAAGGTTGGACTCTGCAAGTCTCCTACTTCCGTATTGGTTCCGGCGATCGGCTTATCTATGGAAGACAAATCGTCGATTTGGATCGATTTGAACCCGTTCAGGTCGTCCCCTTGTTTTTCCGCAAAATAAACCTTCGAAAAATCGGCAAATCCTTCATCCAAAAACGATTCTTTCTCCGAGTTGTTGCCGATCAGGGCATGGAACCATTGATGTGCGATTTCGTGCACGAACACGTAATCATGGGCCGGGTCGCTGTTCGGCCGGATTTGTCCCATTTGAATGACCCGGGCAAACTCGACCGCCACCCCCTCTACGTACGACTCCGCGATCCGGAACTCAGGATAAGGGTATTTCCCGTATTTTTCACTAAAAAATTGAATCGCCTTAAAAGCGGTGTCGATGTATTCATCGACGATTTTTTTCTTGTCCGGCATGTTGTCGAAATAATAATATTCAACCGTCAAGCCGTCACGCGTCACACTCTCCACCTTATAATTCGGGCTGGCAAAAAAGACGAGCTCTCGGGTGTTGTCCGCCACGGCAGACACGATTTTCCGGCCGGGCTCCTGCGGGTCCGCCTGCGTGGAGATCGTACCCGGCATCAGCACCCGGTAGGAATCCGGCACGTTGAAATGAACTTCGAAATCCGAGGAGTCGTAATAATCGGTTTCGAAGATTTTGCTGTACGGCGTTTTATCCCACTCATGCTTCTCCTTGTCATAGACCGACATGACCGGGAACCAATGTGCGCCATTGACGATATCCTTGTAGTAGGACAGGCGCTGCATGCCGAAAGGAATGTTCACCTCAAAGCCGATTTCTGCCGTTACCGCTTCCCCTGGCTTTAGCTCCTGCTTCAATTCAACGGTCAGAGCCTGATTGCTGTTTTGGTAGGCCAATGCTTCCCCGCCCGCCGACGCACTCAAGATGTCGATGCCTCCAAGGAAATCGTCCGCCTTTTTCTCCGGATGCTCCTTCCGGATCTCCTCGTTGTTTTGCTCAAACATCGAAGTTTGGGTCGCTTTGGACCGGTTGGCATCGGCAAACGTATGGAAGACGATCTTCCGCAGCGTATCTTTGGACGTGTTCCGGTACGTGACCGTTTCTCTCCCTTGGATGCGCATATTTTTTTCGTCGAGCCTAGCGTCAATCCGGTACGCGACTTGGGTGTGGGTCTGCACCTGCGCAGCCTCTACGGAATCCGCGGATGCCGCTGCCGGCGCGGCCAGAACATGACCGGCGCTGGCCAGCGGGCAAGCTGCAAGCGTAAATGCGAGCGAATAAGCCAGCGTTTTTTGGGATACGGTTTTAAAGGCCGTTTTTTTCATCGTTTTCTCTCCCTTGATCCAAAAATAAGATTGATATTTATGAAAGCTCTCAGGCGGCGCAGGTCCCTATTTCCCGGCTGTTTCCAGCTTTCGTTTTGCCCCGTCGGGCAGCTCCGCGGCCTGCACCTCCTGGTAGGAGCTGACTTCATCCCCCTTCACATAGATTCGCAGGTATGCTTCTTTGCGCAGTTCTTTGAATGCGGTAAAGGTCAGGCTTTTTTCCTTCCCGTCAGCATCAACCCCCTCCAGGGTGTATTCGTAAGAAACATACTTTTGTCCACTGTCCGACTTATCTTCCACTTTCTTTCCTTCTTGGTTCACCTGAACGTAATATTGGTGCGCGCCCAGGCGGTTGATATTCACGTTTTGGATGAAAACCACAAATCCGACCAGAACGGCCAAAACGACGATTGCAACGATCCAGCCTTTTTTCATTCGATTCGCTCCTTACTTCACATTCGTGACGATTTTGTAGTAGCTGTTGACGGTCAACAGATAATAGACCAAATAAATGCAGACATAGATTCCCATGCAGCTGACGACCGGAACGACCAGGCTGGTCATCATCAGCTTCGATAAAGCCATCAGCGCGACGGCGCAATGGGCGATGCCGAAGGCAAGCGGAAGCGCGAAAATAAACAAGACCTGCTTGGCTACCGTTTTGCGGATTTCCCTCTTTTTGACGCCGATTTTATGCAAAATCAAATAACGGGCTTTATCGCTGCTGGCTTCCGTCAGCTGTTTGAAATAAATGATGCTGCCTGTCGCGGCCAGGAAAACCAAACCGAGAAACCCGCCCATAAACATCAGCAAGCCGCTGGATTCCATCCCTCGCGCATATTGGTCGTAAAAGCTCGAAAGTTCCGCTTTCTCCGGCAAGATGCTTTGCAGCTGCCCGGTCAGTTCCTTCGCCTTGTCCTGGCGCGAAATGCCGTAAGCTTCAATCGTAGTCGTTTGGGCCTTCGGCTGAAGGGCCGCAAACATCTCGTCGCCGACAACGATGGTCGAGTAGACCGTTCCAAGGTTCAACACGGTGTACTCTTTGAGCGCTTTGAACCGGATGACTTCGTTGATGCCTTTTCCCTGCAGCTTGACCGTCGAACCCACGTAGTCCGGGGAAATCCCCTCCATGTACGCCGGATCCAGTACCGCGGCTTCGCTTCCTTCAAGACTGACGAAGTCGTCCCGGCCTTGCAGTTTGGCCAATCGGTTAAAATCGCGGCTGGCAATCACGCTGTACGTTTGCTCCATCGAACCTGCGTTTTGCTTCAGGCCGGAGATGTCGGCATCCACTTCAAGAACAGGAACGGACTCGTGGTAGAGCACCTTATGGCCCGCAGCCTGCTCGATCGCCTGATCGGCCTTGGCGGTTGTTTTTCCGTCCACGCCGATAAACGTAAAGCTGTTCGGATTCGCCATCTCCGCGTTCATTCGGTTGTTGTAGTACAAGCTGTACGCCGTTCCCACCGCCGTCAGCGTCGTCGCGCTCAGCACCGCAATGACAGTCAGCGTGCGGGCATTCCCTTTCATCCGGTACAACAGCTGGGACGTGCCGATCAAATTCAGGCCCTTCCAGTAGCTTTTTTTGTTTTTGCGCGACAGCTTCAGCAGCGTTACGGTCAACGTGTTAAACAACAGATACGTGCCCAAAATGACGGTGATCAAAATGACCAGCGGCGTCAGCATCAAACCAAGCGTTGCCCAAGCTTTTGACGTGACCAGGTTTTGCAGCGCGAGCCAGTAGCCGAAACCGATCAGGATAACGGACAGCAGAGCGATCAGGACGGAAGACCTCGGTTCCTTTTCGTGCTCTTGATCCGCATGGAACAGCTCGATCAGTTTGAACCGGTAAATCAACCGGTAACCCTGAACCGACGTCAAAAGCGTAATGGCCATAAACACGATGACCGTATTGACGATCGCGGCCGGGGAGATGGAAAAGTTCGCTATGACGCCGTAACCCATGACCTTCATCAAAATCATGACGAAAAACCGGCTGAGCACGAAACCCAGCGCGACGCCTACGATCAGCGCCAGGACGCCCATCAGAAAGTTTTCGTAAAAAAGCATCCGCCCGATCTGTTTTTTGCGCACGCCAAGCAAGGAATACAGCCCAACTTCTTTTTTGCGCTTGCGGGTAAAAAACGAATTCGAATACCAGATGAACATGGCGACGAACACGATCAGCACGACCGCCGCCCCGCTGAAAGCCGAGCTGATTTTCGGCGATCCGTCCGATGCCGACTGAATGGTATTGTCGTATTTCAAAGACACGAAAGTAAAATAAATGACGATGCTGAAAATCATCGATGCGAAATAAAGAAAATAGTTGGTGAAATTTTTCCGGATGTTTTTCCCGGCGATCCTAAACAGCGTCATGATGTTCACCTCCGAGCGATGCCAGCACCTCGAGAATCCGTCCGAAAAACTCCTTCCGCGTTAATTCGTCCTTATGAAGCTCCCGGAACAGCCTTCCGTCGTTGATGAAAATGACCCGCTTGCAGAAACTCGCGGCATAAGCGTCATGCGTTACCATCAGGATGGTCGCTTGGTTCCCCTGGTTAAGCTTGCTTAAGCTCTCGAGCAGACTGGTGGCCGATTTCGAATCAAGCGCCCCGGTCGGTTCGTCCGCCAAAATGAGGCTCGGATTCGCCACGATCGCCCGCGATGCCGCCGCCCGCTGCTTTTGGCCGCCCGAAATATGGTACGGGTACTTATCGAGGATCTGACGGATGCCGAACGTATCGGCGATGGCCTCCACCCGCTTTTCGATCTCTGCCGCAGGTACCTTGGACAGGGCCAGCGGAAGCAAAATGTTTTCCTTGACCGTCAGCGTATCGAGCAGGTTGTAATCCTGAAAAATAAACCCGAGTTTATTCCGGCGGAAATCGGAAAGCTTCTCTTCGTTCATGGCGACGATGTTTTGCCCGTCGATCGTGATTTCCCCGGACGTCGGGGTATCGATCGTGGAGAAAATGTTCAGCAAGGTCGATTTGCCGGCGCCCGAAGGGCCCATGATGCCGACGAATTCGCCTTGTTCGATGCTCAGGTCGATGTTTTGCAGCGCCGTATATTGGTTTCCTTTTGTACCAAAGGTTTTGTTGACGTGTTTAGCTTGGAGGATCGTTTTCATTGGTGTTCTCCTTATATGAATCATTTTTTGGCCTACTTATTTTGGTTCCCTATGCGAGATGCGCTATAGGATGTAGGAGTTGATCACAAACCTAATCTTAAGGCCCGAACCTTACAGCGTTTTAATGCCAACCTTACAGCAACCTTAAATTTAAAAATAAATACAGCCCCAACAAATGGGGCCGGAATTCGCAGCCGATTCGGGCAACTGTGCGGGGATCATCCCGAACAGGCACAAAAAAACCCCGGGACGCTGGTTAAGCGTTACCCGGGGGGTTTGCAATTGGATGTGCTATTTGTTGGTTACGGCCGACTTCTCCGCCTTCAGCAGCTTGCGGACGAATATCCAGCTGGCGATCGGCGACGCGCCGAGGATCAGCATCAGCACCGTAATGGTCAGCGGCGTCTTGCTCACCATCAATACGGCGATAAAAATAAACGTCCCCAGCAGCCGGCCGGCCATCAGGCTCAGCTCGCGCAGGACGACCAGCTCGACCCGTTTCTCCACCGTTTCGTCGCTTGTGCCCATCAGGTCAAACCCCGACGATATCATCGGCAAAATGTACAGCGGCATAAACACGGACGTTCCGATCCCGAACACGAGCAGCGTGCCGTAGCCGGTTTTCCAGAGCAGCGGGACGATGACGATCCACAGCAGCAGCGCTCCGACAAGCATCCCGGCGCTCCGGAACTTGGGCTTGAACCATTTTCCGGCAAGCCAGTATGTCAGGAGCGAGATGGCGGACGTGATCAGGGTAAACTGTCCCAGCTTGGACTCCTGTTTCGTCGCCACGAAAACGAGCAGGCCGATCAAAAAGGCGAACACGCCTTCGCGCACCCCTTGCGCAATCAGTCCCGGGGCCATAAGCCGCCACGGATTTCCTTTGCTCCGCAGCTGCGCGATCGGTTCCATCCAATGATAGCCGCTGCCGTTTTTCCGCTTTTTCAGAAAAAAGCTTAACACGACGCAGAGACCGTAAATCGCCAGCGAAATGGTAAATACGACCCGGTATCCGCGGTCGCCTTTGAGCCATGTAATCAGCAGCCCCGAGAACCAAGGGCCGACGATGCCGGTCACCGATCCGAGCAGCCCGACCCAGCCGTTGAACAAATCGCGGTTGGCCCGGTCGGTCACTTCGAAATACACCACGTTAAACGAAAGCCAGAAAAGTCCCATCGCAATGCCGAGCAGCAGCCCCAGCGGCCAAATCCACCGGACGGCGTGAGGGCCTGCCCATAAAACGAAAAGATAAAACAAACCCGAAAGAACGATGCCTGCACGCAGGGCGTTCATCTTGTTGTATTCTTTCACCCATTTGCCGCCCAGCCAGAAGGTAAGCCCGACAGCCACCTGCTGGGCGACGGTGAACCAGCCGATCATCGCGTAATCCTGCTTGCTTTTCCATAAGTATACATTCAAAAACGTGCCGGAAAGGGCTCCGGCCAACACGATCAACCCGTTCACGGCCAGTAAAAGCAGCGATTGGCGGTTCAAATGTGCCGTCGTTTTCATAAGTCCCCCCTTTGGATCGCCGGACATGCTCGGTCTTAACATGCCCCAAAGGGAGGGATATCATTTTGAAAATTTCAAACCATTCGGTTGGTGCAGATCAGGCCTTTTCCCGGCTTAAATGATCCACCATGCGCAGCCGGTCTTCCTCGGTCAAATTGGTTTCGACATGGAAGCAGCCGGTGCAGATATACATATTGACCCGGAAAGGGGGCTGAATGACCGGGGACTTCAGGGCGCGATATTGCGCGGGTTTAAAGCCGTCTCCCGTCACTTCCTGCGTGCCGGCCAAAATCATGTAATCTCGGCATTTCGGACATTCGGGCACTTCTTCCTGTTCATCCAAAATCTTTTCCACGGTTTCCTCGTAATTCATCAAGTCGTGGCTTTCTTCGAATTTATCCAGCGTACGGATGGAAGGAGGGAGACTGTGACGCATATCCTCTTGCCCCCAAAACGCCGCAGCGTCCTCCTCATCGGCTTCGTCTTCCCAATCCACCTGCTCTTCGGGTTCTTCTTCCTCGTCGCCGAGCTGGATGTTCAGCGTACGGTACCCTTTCAATTCGTTCTGGCAGTGCGGACAGGTATCCTCCGGTCCAATTTCTTCGTCCCAGACGATCTCCGTCTGGCACCAAGGGCAAACGGTCGTTTCCATTGCCATTCATCTCCTCAATGATTCATTAAATAATAGATGCCAACGATAAAAAAGATTAAAGCGGCCACGAATAAAATTCTTATCAGGTTCTTCATGTTATCCCCCTAATAAATGCAAGCGCCGATCACGTAAGACAAGGATACCGAGATCAGCAGGGAAATGATCCCTACCGCGCGGTTATCCTTCCGGATTTCCTCGTCGACCGAAAAAACCGGAGTCAAAAACTCGAACAGCAAATATGCCGCAAACAGCAAAACAAAACCAAAAAACGCCCACTTCATCGTATCGTAAATGGAGGTTTTCGCCTCGATGCTGTACCTCAACACGTTGCCGATGGCGAAAATTTTTCCGCCGGTCGCCAGAGATGCCGCGACATTGCCGCGGCTGATCTCGTTCCAGCAATTATATCTGGCCACCAGCTCAAACAGGTACAAAAATACGATCAAACCCAATATGGCTACCGAAAAATAACCGATCAGAATCCCAAGCGGATGGGAAAGCATCTGATCTACCCAGTTTTTCATCGTCCTGCCTCCTTCATATCTGCCCGCAGCTGCAGCCGGCAGCAACCGGCCGTTTACTTCAGCTCCGCTACCGTCACGCCGGTTCCGCCTTCGCCATAATTGCCCAGACGGAAGCTTTTGACGTGTTTATGCCTGCGCAGATAATCCGTAATCCCTTTCCGCAAGATGCCGGTGCCTTTTCCATGGATCAGGTAAACCTGCCCCAAATTGCCCAGGAAAGCTTCGTCGATGAAGCGGTCGACTTCGATCAACGCCTCTTCGAGATTGGCGCCGCGCAAATCCAGCTCGCTCCGGACATTCTCGTCCCGGGTCCGTTTGACGGTCGTTGCCTGGCGCTGAACCTGCTTGGCTGCCGCTTCATGCGTCTGAACCAGCTCCAGGTCGTCCAGACTGACTTTCATCTTCATGATGCCGAGCTGCACGACGGCTTCCTTCGATCCGGCCAGCTCGACGACATGGCCTTTCTGATTCAGGCTGTACACCATAACCTCGTCGCCCGCTTCGATTTTCCGCGGAGCTTTCGGCGTGTTTCGCGCTCCCGATTTTTTGCGCTGCTGCGGTTCGGCATCCTCCAGCCTTTTCCGCGCGGCGATCAGCTTATGCTCTTTGACCGAAGCGCCTTCTTCTTTCGCGAGCTGCCGAAGCTCTCCGATGATTTCCTCGGCTTCGCGTTTCGCTTTGGCAATAACCTCTTTCGCCTCGGCCTGCGCTTTTTCGATGTAGCGGTCGCGCTGCTGCTCGAGCTTCTCCAGCTCCTGCTGATGCCGGGTGCGCAGCTGCTCCATCTCCTGGCGCAGCTTTTCGGCTTGCTCCCGCTCCACTTCCGCGCCAAGGCGGTTTTCCTCGAGGGAAGCGATCATATGCTCCACGCGCTGATCCTCTTCATTGACTTGGCCGCGCGCAAAATCGAGGATTGGGTTCGGCAGCCCGAGCCGTTCCGCGATCGCAAACGCGTTGCTTCGTCCCGGCACGCCTACGAGCAGACGGTAGGTCGGGCTGAGCGTATTGACGTCGAATTCCATGCTGGCATTGATGACGGATTTCCGTTCATAGGCATAGGCCTTCAGCTCGCTGTAATGCGTCGTTGCCACCATGCGGCAGCCGGTCCGGTGAATGTGCTCCAATATCGCGATCGCCAGCGCGGAACCTTCCGCAGGGTCGGTGCCCGCGCCGACCTCATCCAGCAGCACCAGGCTTTTTGGCGTCATGTTTTTCAAAATACGGATGATGTTCGTCATATGGCTTGAGAAGGTACTCAGGCTCTGTTCGATGCTCTGTTCATCCCCGATATCGGCGTAAATGGCGTCGAAGACGCAAAGCTGGCTGCCTTCCTCGGCAGGCACGAACATCCCCGACATCGCCATCAGGCTGAGCAAACCGATCGTTTTCAGCGTGACCGTTTTGCCCCCGGTATTCGGCCCCGTCACGATGATCGAGGTGTAAGAGTTCCCCAGCTCGACGTCGATCGGGACGACCTTTTCCATATCGATCAGCGGATGGCGCCCTTTGCGAAGCTTCAGGAACCCCCGGTCGTTCATGATCGGCTTGGAAGCTCTCATGGCATGGGCCAGACGGCCCTTCGCAAAAATAAAGTCAAGCTGGCCGACCAAATCCAGGTCGAACAGCAGCAAATCCGCTTGCTCCCCGACTTTGGCCGTCAGCTTCTGCAAAATGACTTCGATTTCCCGTTCTTCCTTCATCCGGGTCTCGCGAAGTTTGTTGTTCATCGCCACGATCGATTCCGGTTCGATGAACAAGGTCGCGCCCGAACCGGATTGGTCATGCACGATCCCGCCGAAATACGAGCGGTATTCCGCTTTTACGGGGATGACGAACCGGTCGCCGCGGATCGTAACCAGCTGATCCTGCAGCATTTTTGCGACGGACGAGGAGCGGATCATGTTATCCAGCTTCTCGCGGATGCGCACTTCGCCGGAACGCAGCTCGCGCCGGATCTGGGCCAGCTCGGGACTCGCCGTATCCAGCACCTCCGCCTCATCCGATATGCACGCTTTGATCGCGTCTTCCAGCGCTTTTTGCTCCGAAATGTTTTCGCTGATGCCCGCAAGCAGCGGAAGCGGCTCGTCTTCATTCATTTGGGAAATGAAACGTTTGATGCGTCTTGCCCCGTATGTCGTGTTGCTGATCGCCAGAAGCTCGTGGGGATTCAGCGTGCCGCCGATTTTGGCCCGTTTCAGGGCCGCCGATACGTCGCTGATTCCGCCAAAGGTCGGCGTTCCTTTCAGCCGCTCCACGGTGTACGCCTCATCCGTGGCCTGCAGCAGCCTTTTGACGGATTCAAGGTCGGTATCCGGCCTTACGTTTTCCGTGATTTGTTTGCCCATGGAGGTTTGGGTATAGCCGGCGCATGTATTTAAAATCTTGCGGTATTCCAATGTATGCAAAATTTTATCGTCCAAGAAATTTCACTGCTCCTCTCATGCATCGGGATGGCCAGAATACGATAGCTTCTCCATCCGCCTCGATTCTGCAATCCCCATATCGCTTTTATTATATACGAAACGGCTGCGCCTTCGCTATTTGCAAGTCAAACGCTTGATTCCGGATTATTCCGGATTTCCAATAAATCCGGCCAAGCCCGGTACATAACATTTTATAAATTGAATACAATAAACGATGCATACAGAACCCATTTCCTAATGAACGTAAACAGGACGCATTATGAAATGGATTCATATTACGTATCTTTTACGCAAAGGAGGCCAATTGCATGCATTTTCTGGGTCATGTCGTGCGATTTATCGTTTCTGCGATTGTGCTTATGATTGTCGGCTGGATCGTTCCGCAATTTTCCGTGGGTGGATTCTGGAGCGCCCTGCTGTTGGCCCTGGTCATCGCATTGCTTGGCTGGGTCATTGAAGGAATCTTCGGTAAACGAGTCACGCCGTTCGGTCGGGGCATTGTCGGTTTTATCGTCAGCGCGCTGGTCATTTACATCGCCCAATTCATCGTTGGCGGCGTCAGCGTCACCATCCTTGGTGCGATCCTTGCCGCTCTCGTGATCGGGATTATCGACCTGTTTATTCCGGTTTCTGCCTTCAACGCAGCCAAAGACCGTAAATAACGCTCAAGCGAAAACACCCCGTTCCATGGAACAGGGGTGTTTTCGTCTCGCCCGGCCCTAAGCTCAGATGGAAGCGACCTTGCCTTGGGGCGAGTCGGCCGGAATCGCATCGGAAACCGTCACCACTTTGTTTTTACCTGTCCGCTTGGCTTGATAAAGAGCGCTGTCGGCCTTGCGGAACAACGTTTCCTTGTCGTCCCCCGGCTGGTAATTGCAAAGTCCGATGCTGACGGTGACCGGAGTGCCTTTCATGTTGGAAAGCTCGACGACGGCGATCTCTTTTCGCAGCTCTTCCGTAATGCGCTCCGCCTCCGCCAGCGTTTTATCCGCAAAAATGACCGCAAACTCTTCCCCGCCGTAACGGGCCGCGAAGTCATTCGGCGTCATGATGGAAGTGATCGTCGACGCCACTTGCTTCAGCACAAGATCGCCGACCCAATGTCCGTACGAATCGTTGACCTTTTTGAAACCGTCGATATCGATAATCGCCAGCTGCAGCGGCAAATGATATTTCTCCGAATGCTCCAGCAAAGCGTCAAGGTATTCATGAAACGTTTTATGATTGTAAAGTCCCGTCAACGCATCCATTTTGAGCAGCTTGTCCGAAATGGTTTTTTCGACCAGCAGCTGCTGTTCCGATTTCATTACCGTTTTCAAATAGGCGAAAAATTCCTTGACCCGGATCAAAATGGTTCTCCCGAAAATCAGGCAGACCACAAACACGCTTTCGACCTGGATGAATTCCGGGATCGGTTTCTCGTACAGCGGGCGTTCCAGCAAAAAATAGATCGGAACGTACATCAGTATCGTAAACATGCCGAAGCCGTACATCATTCTCCGGTCGAAATACACGATCGAAATCAACACCGGGAGCAAAAGCGCCACCTGAGAACCGTCCGCGGCCGGCTCCATAATGAAATAAAACAGGTACGAGATCAAAAACCCGCATGCCACTATGGCTTTTTTATGATGTTTCGTCCAGCGCCGCAGCCACGTTTCCGTCATCCCCAGCAGCAATAAGGTTAGCCCGTTGGAGCACAAAAGCCGGGGCCAGAACATGCCGCCTTTCTCAGCCACCCCCTGCGGGATTCCGCCGAACAGCAAAAAAACGGCCTGCGCCAAGAGAAACATCCCCATGACAATCCAGTAAGCATTTAATATTTTTCGGTGCCACCGATCCTCCAAAAGAACATTGTTCCCATCCATGAAAAAGTCAATCCCCTACTCTTTAGGAAAGAATAAATCTTGCAAGGAATAACAAATGAAATCGTGATTATCATTATAGCTTACCGTCAGGCCAAAATACATCTTTAATTGTAAAAATATTGAAAATCAGGCTGATATTCGTTCGATACGGGCGGCAACCGGCGCCGAGTTCACCAATTATTCAAATGCCGATGGCTCCGCGCTTCCATTTTTGGGGTATGATGACTACTAGAATCGTTACTTCAAATTTAATGCTTTGAGGAGGGTCCATCTTGAAAAAGGCCATTGCTTTGGTTCTTTCCTGCACGCTTCTCTTGGTCCTTGCCGCTTGCGGGGAGAAGAACAAAAATGCTTCGTCGCAAGACAGCGGTGTCGCCGAAACGGGCGTCGCCCCGAGCGAAGAACTGGTCATCAAAGCGACCAATTATGCGTTCGATAAACAGGAATATCATCTCAAAAAAGGGGTTCCCGTCAAAATCACGTTCGAGAATGAGGAAGGCACCCACGGCGTATTGATCCCGGGTCTCGAACTCCAGCTCGACAATAAACATAAATCCCAGGTCGTGACGCCCCAGAAAACCGGCACGTTCGAAATGACCTGCTCGGTATTTTGCGGTGCCGGCCATACCGCGATGATCGCCAAGGTGGTCGTCGACGAATAACCCGGCGCCGGGAGACGCCGCAAAACAGTCCCGTAAAACCAACGCTGTCTTTAAAGGGTTTGGTTTCGCGGGACTTGGGCGGTTCGACGGCTTCAAGCAAATCCCCCTACGAAAACTGCAGGGAGGAACTTCAACGATGATGTTCCTGCTTGCCCGGTTTGTAGGGGGATTTGCGTCTTTTTAAATCGCAACAATCAGCTTTGGTCCTGTTCGATCAATTCGATCCATTCGTTATATTCCGTTTGCAGCTTGGCATATTCATCCTGAAGCAAGCTGTGTTCTTTTTGCAGTTCCTCCGTTTTTTCCTTCTGGAGTTCAAGCTCCGCTTGAAGGAGCCGATATTGATGGGCTACGAGCTCAAAGCTTTCGCCGACTTCGCGCAGCTCGGCGGCGGCGCGCTCCTTTTCGTCCTGCAAGCGGTCCAGCCGTTCTTCCCCTGCGGCGATCTGGCGCTGCCATTCCGCAAGTTCGGCTTTCAGTTCCTGCTCTTTGCTGTTCCAATGCTCCTCGCGACTCATCATCTCTTCCAGCTTCTCCTGGTAGGACTGAATCGCCAGCTCGCTGCTGCGAAGCAGTTCGCGCTGCTCGTTTTCCCTGTCGGCCGCGTCGTCCAGCATCCGCGTCAGCTCTTCCACCTTGCGGACGGCCTCATCCTTTTCCTCCAGCACCAGCAGGTATTCGATTTCGGTGTCTTCCTGCTGCCGCTTCGTTTCGGCAACCTTTTGCTGCAGTTCCTCATGTTGTTTTTGCAGGCCCTGATACTGCTGCTTCAGGTTTTCGTACTGCTTCAAGTGCTCCTGATAGAGCCGTTCCATGTCGCCCTGTTTCTGCCTGAAATCGTTGGCCTGGCGTTCCGCATCCCGGTAGGCCGCCTCGCGATCCTCAAGCTCGCTCTGCAGCCGCTCGCACTGCTCGCCCAGGTCGGCCAGTTGGTTCAGCAGCTCATCCAGTTCGCGAAGGCGCTGGTCGTATTGGTCCCTGAGCACCTCGTGCTGCTGCAGCGTTTCGCCATGCTGGCGCTGCAGCTTCCGGTACTGCTCTTCTTTATCTTCGATCGACTGCCGGAGCTGTTCAAGCAACGCTTCTTGCTGCGCCGCGGTCTGCTCCAATGCGGCATGCCGCGTTTCATGTTCTTCCAATGCCGCCTGCAGGTTGGCCCGCTCGGCTTGGCTTGCCTCAAGCGACTGCTGGAGCCGCCCGGATTGGGCTTGGCTCTCGTCTAAAGCCCGCTGAATCTGCTCATGCAGGACTTCCTTCTCCTCCAGCGTCTGCCGAAGCTGAAGTTGTTGCGCTTCCTTCTCCTCCAGCGTCTGCAGAATCCGATCCTTTTCGGACTGGTTCTCTTCGAGCTTCCGTTGGAGATTCTGATATTGTTCTTCCTTCTCCTTCAAAGTCTGCCGAAGCTGACCATACCGGGCTTCGTTCTCCGCCAGCGTCTCCTGAAGCTGCTTATATCGACCTTCGCTTTCTTCCAGCATCTGCAGAAGCTGATCGCTTTCGGTTTGACCCTCTTCGAGCTTCCGTTGAAGATCACGATGTTGTTCTTCCTTCTCCTTCAACGTCTGCAGAAGCTGTTCGTACCGGGCTTCGTTCTCCGCCAGCGTCTCCTGAAGCTGCTTATATCGACCTTCGCTTTCTTCCAGCGTCCGTTGAAGTTCGATGTATTGATCTTCCTTCTCCTTCAGCGACTGCTGAAGCTCCCCGTACCGGGCTTCGCTTTCTTGAAGATTCCGCTCAAGCTGCTGCCGAACGCCGTTTTGCTCGCTCAGCGACTGCTGAAGCTTCTCGATCAGCCCATGGCTCGAATCCAGCTGCTCCTGCCGTTCACGGAGCTGCAGCTCCTTGGCCGCAAGAAGCTCCTGCTGCTCCTCGATCGACAGTTCCTGCAGCTGCAGCGTTTCGTCCAGGTCCTCGAGCTTTTGGTTCTGGTATTCGATCTGCCGCTGCTGCTGTTCCAGCCGGGCCTGCTGCTCCTCGTAGTTCCGCTCTGCCGATTCCGCCTTCCGGATTTCCTCCGCGAGCTGCTCCTTCAGAACGCTCAGTTCGTCATGGAGCGATTTCATGCCCGCTTCCAGCGTATCGTTCTGCTCTCCCGCCTCCAGCAGACGGAGTTCCAAATCGCCGATTTCTTCTTTTTGCTTGTCGGCTTGGCTGCGCCAAGAGGCTGCCTCGGCAGCCAGCTTCTCAAGCTCCGCTTTCTGCTTCTGGGCGGATGCGCCGTATTCTTCAAGAAGTTTTTGCATCCGGCGATGCTCCTCTTCCGAAAGCGCCGCTTCTTCTTTGAGACGGTTGATCTGACCGTTCAGCCGAACCTGCTGCTCCCTGAGCGTCTTCAGCTCGGTCTGGGAGACTTCTTCCTTCTTCAGCGCAGCCTGGTGCTGCTCCTGCAGCTTGGCATACGCGTTTTTCGATTGCTGCAGCTCCTCTTGCAGACTGCGGAGCTTCCCTTGCAGCTGGGCGTTTCCTTCCCGAAGCTCGCTCAATTGCTTGTTTAAGCCATCGATGGCCGCCTGATGTTTTTGCTCCGCCTCGCGCAGGGAAGCCTCATGCTTGTCGCGGGCTTCCTTTAATGCGGCCAGATGTTTGTCTTCGGCGGTTTTGAGCAGCTCCTGCTGTTTCTGCTGCGCCGCTTGAAGCGCCGCGGCATGCCTCTTCTCAAGCTCCTGGACCGCCGTTTTATGCCGCGCTTCGAGCGATTGCCGGTCTCTTTGGTACTGCTCGGCCGCCTGCTTCTCCTTCCGCTGCAGCGTTTCCTTCATTTCCGTTTCCTTCTTGAGCAAAGCGCGCGCTTCCTCCAGCTCTTTGCCGAGCGAAGCCCGGGTTTTCTGCAGTTCCGCGCCAAGCGAGGTTTTCGTGTCTTCCAGCTGCTTCTTCAGCTCCGCCTGCTCGGTTTCCCACTGCTTGCGAAGCTCCTCCTTTTCCTTGACGCTTGCATGATGTTCTTCCCTAAGCTTTTCGTAAAGCTCCTGCTGCTCGGCGCGGAGCGTATGGAGCTTCGCCAGCTCGCTCCGCAGCTCGCTTCTTTCGCCGGTCAGCATTTTGACCTCGTTTTGAAGCTCGTTCACCTGAAGGGCTTCCTCGGCCATATGTACGGCTGTCAGCACGGCAAGCTTCATCGTATCGAGCCGGGCGTGGTTTTTGGAAATGGCGTTCATCCGCTCATCGACGTAAGCGGCGATCTTTTTCATATAGTCGGCACTGCTGCCCACCAATTTATAAGAAGTCCCGTAGATCTCTACGGAGACGCGTGTACGATCGGGTGTAGTCACTGCTTGCGCCCTCCTTCATATGTGTGTTGGTCTGAGATGTCTGTTCTTTTCGCAAAAAAAGCCACATCGAATCGTTATGTACATGGATTCGATGCGGCTTTGTTCAATTCCTGCTATTTTCTCAATTCTGCATGAAAAGTTTGCTCAAGCCGGGTGACTACGGCTGCATGCGCTGCGGATACCTCTTCATCCGTAAGCGTACGTTCGTTGTGGCGGTATACCGTCGAAATCGCGACGCTCTTTTTGCCTTCGCCGAGCTTACTGCCCGTATACACATCGAATACCTGCACGGACTGCAGCAATTCTCCGGCCGCTTCGCGGATGGCTTCCAGCATCGCTCCGGCTTCCACGCTTTCGTCGACTACGACGGCGATGTCGCGTTCGGATGCCGGGAAGCGAGGAAGCTCGCGGTATCTGATGTCTTCGCTCGTATGATCATATAACGGCTGAAGCAAAATTTCCGCCGTGTATACATCGCCAAGGTCGCGCTCCTGCTGAAGCTGCGGATGCACCTGGCCCATCGTACCGATCAGAATCTGCTCCGTGCCGTGCTGCAAATAGACGGAAGCGGAACGGCCCGGATGGTATCCCTCCGGCTGGTTCGCCACGTAACGGATGACGTCCTCCAAGCCGAGGAATTCGAACAGCGTTTCCAGCGCGCCTTTCAGGTCGAAGAAGTCCACGCTCTCCGGTGCCTGATTCCACTGCTTATCCACGCGGTTTCCGCACAACATCAGCGACAGCACCGGCAGCTCCTTCGGCTGAACCGTCACCTGTTCCTCCTGCGTATAGAACACGTTCCCGATTTCGAATACGGCAAGGTCGTTTTGCTTGCGGTTGGCGTTATACGCGGCAACGTCGAGCAGGTTCGGAATAACGCTGGTGCGGAGGACGCTGCGCTCCTCGCTCATCGGCATCAGCAGCTTGACGGCATGGCTGCCCTCGGTCAAGGCCGGGAACAAGCGGGTCGTATCCGGATGCGTGAAGGAATACGTAATGACCTCCTGCCATCCGCCATGCGTAAACAGCTTGCGGATATCGCGGCGAATCGCCTGCGCCTTCGTGTAAGCGCCCGGCGTCGTTTGGCCTTCGATCGCCGTCGTCGGGATGTTGTCGTAGCCGTACAGGCGGGCGATCTCTTCGATCAGATCCACGTCCAGCGTAATGTCTCCGCGCCGCGTCGGCACTTTAACTTCAAGCACGCCCTGCGCGGTGTCCGCGCAGCTGAAATGAAGGCGATTGAAAATCGTTTTGACCTCCAGCATCGACAGGTCCGTCCCGAGGAAACGGTTCAGCTTGTCGAACGAAAGCACGATCACCTTCTCTTCGGTTTGCGCCGATCCGGCTTCCACGATGCCTTTATGAATCGCGCCGGACGCATAACGGCAGATCAGCTCTGCGGCCCGATTAAGCGCAGGAATGACGGCGCTTGGATCGACTTCCTTCTCGAACCGCAGGCTCGCTTCGGAGCGGAGCCCCAGCTGTCTGGACGTTTTCCGCACCGTACCGCCGTCAAACTTGGCGGATTCCAGCAGGATGTTCACCGTGCCGTCCGTTACTTCGGAATTCAGTCCGCCCATGACGCCGGCAAGCGCGACCGGTTTTACGCCGTCGGTAATGAGCAGCATATGCGGCTCCAGCTTGCGTTCCTGCCCGTCCAGCGTGACCAGCGTTTCGCCTTCCTTGGCAAGGCGGACGTCGATCGCGCCGCCCTCCAGTTTATCCGCGTCAAACGCGTGCAGCGGCTGGCCGTATTCCAGCATGACATAGTTCGTGATATCGACGATGTTGTTGATCGGTCGCACGCCCGCGGCCATCAACCGGTTTTGCATCCACTGCGGGGACGGCCCGATCTTCACGTTCGTAATGTATCTGGCGGCATAGTGACTGCATTGCTCCGGAGCGCTGATTTTAACCGAAATATGGTCGGCCGCCGCGTCGCTGACTTCAACCAGTTCCTTTTCCGGCTTCGGCAGCTTCACGTCCCGGCCGAGAATGGCCCCGACTTCATAAGCCGCGCCGATCATGCTGAGGCAGTCGGAACGATTCGGCGTCAGGTCGAATTCCAGCACCTTGTCGTCCAAGCCAAGTACCGTTCCGATCGGCGTGCCGACCTGTACGTTCTCTTGCAGCACAAGGATGCCTTCCTGCTGTTCCTTCGGCAAAAGCTTGTCGTTCATGCCGAGCTCTTTCGCCGAACAAATCATCCCTTGCGACGCGACGCCGCGCAGCTTGGCTTTCTTAATTTCCAGCCCGCCTGGAAGCTTTGCTCCGACGAGCGCCACCGGCACCTTTTGGCCTGCCGCGACGTTTTTCGCGCCGCACACGATCTGCAGGTCTTCTTCTTGTCCGGCATCAACGATGCAGACGTTCAGCTTATCCGCATCCGGATGTTTTTCCTTGCTTTTTACGTAGCCGACAACGACCTTCGAGACGCCTTTGTTGCGGTTTTCGATTTCATCGATTTCGATCCCCGCGCGCGTGATTTGTTCGGCAAGCTCTTCGGCCGCCACGTTTTCAAGCGAAACATAGTCCGCTAACCATTCTGTTGATACTTTCATCCCGGGTCCCTTCCTTCTTTCCTGATTTCATGTCCGTTCGCAGTTTCCCTTATCGGCGGGCGAACTGTTTCAAAAATGCCATATCCCCATTATAGAAATGACGAATGTCGTCAATGCCGTACTTGAGCATCGCGATCCGGTCCGGCCCCATGCCGAAAGCGAATCCGCTGTATACCTCAGGATCGTAGCCGCCTTTGCGCAGCACTTCCGGGTGCACCATGCCGCACCCCAAAATTTCGAGCCAGCCGGTCTGCTTGCACACGCGGCAGCCGCTGCCTCCGCATCTTGCGCAGGTCACGTCCACTTCGGCGCTTGGCTCGGTGAACGGGAAGAAGCTTGGACGCAGGCGGATTTGGGTTTCAGGCCCGAACATTTTTTGCACGAACTGGAGCAGCGTGCCTTTCAGGTCGCTCATCCGGATATTTTCGCCGATGACCAAACCTTCGATCTGGTTGAACTGGAAGGAGTGCGTCGCGTCATCGTCGTCGCGGCGGTACACTTTGCCCGGGCAAATAATTTTGACAGGCACATGCCCCTCCATTTTTTCCATCGTCCGCACTTGGACAGGCGACGTTTGCGTCCGCATCAAAATGTCTTCCGTAATGTAGAACGTATCCTGCATGTCGCGCGCCGGGTGGTTTTTCGGCAGATTCAGCGCTTCGAAGTTGTAATAGTCCGTCTCCACTTCCGGCCCTTCGGCGATTTCATAACCCATGCCGATGAAAATTTCTTCGATTTCCTGGATGACCCGGTTCAGCGGATGAACGCCGCCCTGCTTCATTTTGCGTCCAGGCAGCGTCACGTCGACTTTTTCCGCCTGCAGGCGTTTTTCCGTTTCGGCTTTCTGGAATGCTTCCTGTTTCGATTCGATGACCGCTTCAATCGCGCCGCGCACGTCGTTGGCCACCTGGCCGATGACCGGGCGTTCCTCCGCGCTCAGCGCGCCCATGCCCCGCAAAATTTCCGTCAGGGCGCCTTTTTTGCCTAAATATTTGACGCGCAGGTCATTCAGCTGCTGCACGTCCTCTACTCCCTGCAGCTGGTCCAGAGCTTCCTGCCGCAGCGCTTCGAGTTTCTCCTTCATCTTTTTCCTGCCTCCTTCTCAAAATGAACGTACCGCTTCCGCTCCAAGGGCGATTCGGCATGCCTCCCCGCAAGCGGAGAGGAGCAGCGCAACCGAACCGTATCCCTGAAACTTTACAGAAAACAAAAAAGGCCTTTTCTCCCGAAAAGGGACGAAAAGACCGTGGTACCACCCTTGTTAGAACCGCGCATCGCCCGCGAACGGACTCGCCTGTTCTCACTCTGATTCGTCGTTAACGGCACGAAAACCGGTTTCCCCTACTGCCCCGTGCCGGCCGCGCCGGACAAAAGGTTCAGGGAACTGCTCCGGAGGGAATTTCGGCAGCCCTGTCCCTGTAGAAACGCTCTCAATCTCCGGCGTCTCCTCCCTGTAAAGCGGCACTGCGTACTTGTCTCCATCATGGCATTTGCTTTTGTTGTTGAACATCATCGTATGACGTTTATTTCATCTTGCACACTATAGTCAACTATTATAAGCAAAAAGGGCGGCGGTGGCAAGTCACCGCCCCATTCGGTCAGTGTCAAGCTAGCGTGGGCAGTCATTTAAGATGCCTGGAACGCGAACCCCGAAGGAACCTCTTCCTTGTAAGCGCTTTGCTTCGTTCTTTCATCAAACACAAGTGATTTGTCAGAATTTTTTGCCGTTATCCGCGAAGTGCTTTGAGTGCCATACCCGTTGTGCTGCTTTGCTTCGGTCCTTGCAGCATGCGAATCATTCCAGCGATACAACCCTTGACCGGTTGCGTCACGTTCTTGAGCAATTGCCGCATGTTTATCGACTGCTGCGGCGTTGCCTGCTTACTCGCTTGTCCTTCAACCGTTCTTACCACCGTGCCCGCTTCTTGAATCCTCATCATCGTCCTCAGCATCGCCCTGACGCCTCGCTCACTCCAACTGTACCCGCCACGCTTCGTCCGCTTGGCGAATATACGCATCTGCGATTCCGCGCTTCCCATCGGGCGCATGCCGCTTGTGTCGATCCCCTTCGCCTGGAGTGTTTTTCGGTAGTCGTCCAAATGCTTCTCATGCCGCTTTAGAAATCTTTTATACGGCTTCCAATCCTTCCGGTTCTCTTCCGCTATCTCTTGCTCCGACACGCCTTCCAGGACCGCCATAAGCGCGGCTGCATCCTGTTTGGCCAAAGACCGTCTCACGGTCTCCCACACCTGCGGCAAATGACCAACAAAGCGTTTCAAATCACGCGCCACATGAAAGCGGTCCAGCATGTACAGACATTGGTGAAAGTAGGATGTACATTCCCCGATCCACGCCGCGCCGTCTCCGTTCACCACAAGCCACGTGTTCTCGTCGATTTCGTAACGCTCCACCAGAAAGTCCCCGAACCCTTCCCAGAAGTCGCCGCCGCTCGTATGCAGGTAATGCTGTTTGTTCTTCAGCTGTACCCGCTTGCCGTTCTTCTCCCAGCCTTCGTGTACGACTGCAATTGCGTTCTCCATCCCGCGCTTTTTGCTCCGCTGCAGCTTCGTGTACAGCCCATCCACTTCCACGAACAGCACGCGGGCAGCGCGCCGTTTCACCGCTGGCATCGGCTGTTGCGCACGCTCCATCAGTTTTTCCCTGATCGCTTGGTGGCTCAGCACATTGTAGCCCAAAAGCTGCTCCAGCCGCTTTGCGCTGTCCCGGTACGACGGTCCTTGGCTTGCGAATGCGATTGCTGTCTCTTCCAAATGCGGACTGACTTTCCCGCGCCCTTCGAATTGCAACAGCTGATCCAGCAGATACACGTGTTTGCCGCTTCTACGGTCACAGTACAATCTCCGCTTAAAGCGCACATTCCCGAACACTGTGTTGACGCTTGTTTCACGCTCGTCCTTTACTCGATAACGCTCTCGGTCCCGTTGCTCCAGGATCTGCTGATCCAGCGCCTCCAGCACCTGCTTCATCGCACGAGCGAATTCCTCCTGCATTTTCCGGAAAATCCATTGCTCAATCTCTTTCATCGTCGGCATTATTGTGGTAAAGTGGCTCACAGGAGCTTCCTCCTTCTTGGTGTGTTGTGCGTCAAACATCACTTTACCAAGGGAGAAGCTCTTTTTCTATATCCGCTTTTTCCAATTCCTACACCCACAGAGATTTTACACTATCCCCCATTCGCATCGGGATTAAAGGCTCTCCAGTTCCTTCCGCAGCGAACGGATTTGCCGGATGCGCTCCTCGGCGCCCTCCGCCTCTTCGATCTCGAGCAGCCTGGCGATTTCCCATTCAAGCGCGAGCCTCCGGTTTTCCCGCTCTGGATCTTCCTTTAAAGCTCCCCCATGCCTTGCCATACGTTCCTCTTCTTCCTCCACCGTGCCTTCGAACAGCGCAGGTTCATAATCCGGGGAAAGCGTCAGCAGACGGTTCGCCAGCTTGCGGACCAGCATCCGGTCATGGGACACGACGAGCAGGGCCCCGGGATACGAAGCCAGCGCCTCTTCGACGACCTCGCGCGTCTGGATGTCCAGGTAGTTCGTCGGCTCATCCAGCACAAGCAGGTTCGCGCCGCTGAAATAGAGCTGCACGAACGCCGCCCGGCATTTTTCGCCCATGCTCAGATTGCCGATTTTTTTGAACACGTCTTCCCGCGAAAACAGAAAGCAGCCCAGAATCGTGCGCGCATGCGTTTCCGTCATGTCCGGCAGGCGCAGCAAGCTGTCCAGCAGCGTTTCATCCAGATTCAAGCCTTCCAGCTCCTGCGAAAAATAACCGATGCGGACCGCCGGGTGCATCCATATTTTGCCCTGATCCGGTTCAAGCTCGCCGAGCACCAGCTTCAGCAGCGTCGATTTGCCGCTGCCGTTCGGGCCTCTCACCGCCATCCGGTCGCCGCGGGACAGATCAAAATCCAAATCCCGGAACAGCGGCATATCATCATAACCAAAGGTTACGCCTTCCAGCCGCAGCAGGTAGCGGGCCGCAAACCCTCCGTCCCCAAGCTGCATATGGACCTTCGGCGTGTCCCTCGGCTTTTGCACGCTGTCCTTTTCCAGGCGCTCCAGTTCTTTTTGCTTCGCATGGTACCTGGAAATGTTTTTCTTCGCTTTTGCTTTGTAATAAGGGGTAGCGGCTTTGGTTTCGGTATTTTTGTCTGCCGATTTTTCGGCATGGTGAAACCATTCCTGGTAACGGCGGATCGACTCTTCCAGCGCTTCCTTCGCCTGCTTTTGCTTTTTGTACAGCGCCTCCTGCTCCCTCAGCTCCCGCTCCTTTTCCCGTTTGTAGTCGGAATAGCCGCCTTTGTATTTCTTCGCGCCGGTTGCGGTCAGCTCGCAGATTCCCGTCGCCACATGGTCCAGAAACGTCCGGTCATGGGAGACGATCAGCACGGTACCGTCATATTGGTTAAGCCAAGTTTCGAGCCAGGCCATGCTTTCCCCGTCGAGATGGTTGGTCGGTTCGTCAAGCAGAAGGAACGCCGGGCGTTTGGCCAGCAGCGCTGCCAGCCGGACCCGCGTTTTCTGGCCGCCGCTCAGGTCCGCAAAAGGGAGCTCCCATAGCTCCGGTCCGATGTTCAGCATGGTAAGCACTCGCTCGAGCTCGATTTCCCACTGGAACCCGCCGAGCTGTTCATAACGCTCCAGCGTTTGCCCGTAAGCTTCAAGCACGGTGCCGTCTTCCGAAGCGGATGGATCCGCGAGCCGCTGCTCAAGCTGCTTCAAGCTTTGTTTCGCGTGCCAGACCTCGCCGCTGTCGCATCCCGCCGCATCCAGCGTTTTTAATGCCATCAGCGATTCGGAGCTCTGCTCCATCATTCCCCACTGCTCGAGAGGCAGTCCGCGCTCCACGCTGCCGCGGTCCGGGGCCAGCCGTCCCGTCAGGATGTTGAGCAGCGTCGTTTTGCCGGCTCCGTTGGTGCCGAACAATGCCAGCCGCTCCCCTTCGAAAATTTCAAAATCCACGTTTTCAAAAATCGTTTTGCCTTTAAACTCCTTGGTTAGCTGTTTTGCTTTTATAATGTTCATCATCTATGCATCATCCCTTTGAAATCAAAAATAAGAAAAAACCGCAGGCAGCACGCCTACGGCAGGGATTCGAAAATATGATGATGCCTATTCGCTCATGCGCGGGCATACGGAGCCAAATGACCCGGAATGGACTGCCATCCGGAACGATTCTCCATATATGCCTTCAAAAACGCAGAAAAAAAGCACTCTGCATCCGTAACAAGGCCCACGAGTCCACAAAAATAGACATAACCACTCTCTTCCCTGCGCTTGGCGCGAGAAAACTGCCTGTGCAACATATTCATGTCGTCATGCAGATTAAAGAGAATAGCCATGTGTATCCATTGGTATTGTGGTTACCTCGTTTCGTTAGGATGAAATGCTCCATGCCATTGTATCAAATTTAGCCGGGGAAGGAAAGCCCGGAAAAACGGCCGCGTACATCTACGGATATACTCTCCTAACGAATAAAGAACAGCCCACCCCTGACCACCAGGAATAGGCTGTTCTATCGATGATGCAGCTTTAAACCTCTTCCAAGATCATGACCCCGCGCCCCGGCAGCTCCACGGTTCCCGTCAGCATTTGCCCGGAAAGCAGATCCCGCCGCTTGCCGCTGCCGACGTCGACGGCCGCCTGCTCCGCGTTATGGTTCAGCAGGAAGAGGAATGACCGGCCTTCCTTCACGCGCCTTGCGGCTTCCACCCCTTCGGGGAGCCGCTCGACCAGAGGCTTGACCCCTTGATCCGCGCACAGCTTGGCAAGGAACGGACGCAAAAACGCCGGAGCCGCGCTCGTGGCTACATAATACGCCTTGCCTTTGCCGAAGGCGTTGACGGTCAAAGCCGGCATGCCCCGATAAAAATCCGAGCCGTATTCCGCCAGCACATCGGCGCCTTCCGCGTGGATCAGATCGAACAGCATTTCGCAGTCGTAGGAGCCCTCCAGTTCTCCGAAGGTCTTCTTTATGACGATCTGATTGTACTGCCCCCGCGGGAGGGCGTCGATCTCCTCCGCCCAAATGCCGAGCAGCGGACGAAGCTCGCCCGGATATCCCCCGGTGGTGACGCGGTCGTTTTCATTGACGATGCCGCTGAAAAACGTCGTCACGAACGTGCCGCCTGCCGCCGTAAAGGCTTCCAGCTTTTTTGCGACCCCCGGTTTGACCATGTACATGACCGGCGCGATGACGATGTCGTACCGGCCGTAATCGGCCTCAACGCCGATCATGTCCGCCTGAATGCCCAGCTTGAAGAGAGCGTCGTAATATTTATGCACCTCGGCGACGTACTGCAGTTCCACCGTCGGGCCGCTCGAAAGCTCGATCGCCCAGCGGTTTTCCCAGTCGTATAAAATCGCCACTTTCGCGTCGCTGCGGGCGTCCAGCAGCGTGTCCCCCAGCCGTTTCAGCTCTTCGCCAAGCGCGGCCACCTCGCGGAACACGCGCGTATGCTCATGCCCCGCATGTTCGATGACCGCGCCGTGAAACTTTTCGCAGGCCCCGATCGAACGCCGCATTTGGAAAAACATGACCGTATCCGCGCCGCGGGCGACCGCCTGATAGCTCCACAGCCGCATGACGCCGGGTCTTTTCAGCGAGTTGTAAGCCTGCCAGTTTTGCTGGCTCGGCGTCTGCTCCATCAACAGGAACGGCATCCCGTCTTTCAGCCCGCGCATCAAATCGTGGACCATCGCCGTCTCGCTGACGGGCGTCGTAAGCGACGGGTAGTTGTCCCAGGAGATGACGTCCATCTCCTTGGCCCAATCGAAATAGTTCAGCTCCGGGTACGTGCCCATCAGGTTGGTCGTAATCGGCACGTCCTTGCTGTGCTCGCGGATCGCGTCCGCTTCGATTTTGTAGCAGGCCAGCAGGCTGTCCGACATAAACCGGCGAAAATCAAGCGAAATGCCTTGAAACGCGCTGACGTTGCCCTCTCCCTCTTCGCTTAGGCCGCTGGGCAGCACGATTTCGTCCCAATCGTAAAAGGTATGTCCCCAAAAGCGCGTATTCCATGCGTGATTGACGGCATCAAGCGTTCCATAGCGGTTTTGCAGCCATTCGCGGAATGCCGCCTCGCATCGTTCGCAGTAGCAGTAACCCCCGTATTCGTTCGATACGTGCCAGAGCAAAAGCGCGGGATGATCTTTGTAGCGCTCCGCCAGCTTGCCGGCGATCCGCCCGGAATATTCGCGGTACGTCGGACTGTTCGGGCAGGAATTGTGGCGCCCGCCGAACTTTCGCTTCCTCCCGTAAAAATCGACCCGCCTGACGTCGGGGTAACGTTTCGCCATCCAGGCCGGATGCGCCGCCGTGCTTGTCGCAAGCACGACGCCGATGCCGTCCGCATGCAGGCGGTCCATCGTTTCGTCCAGCCAGGCAAAATCGTACGTATGTTCATCCGGCTGATTCAGCGCCCAGGAAAACACGTTGATCGTCGCGACGTCGATCCCGGCGAGCTTGAACATCCGGTGGTCTTCTTTCCACTCTTCCGGCCCCCACTGCTCCGGATTATAATCTCCGCCGTACCAAATTTTCGGCAGTTTTGGATGGATCACATCGGCCGCCTCCCCTTATCGCATCGCTGCTTATTCCGTGACCAAAAAATTGTTTTTCGCCAGCTTCTGGTACCAGTAGAAACTTTCCTTCGGCGTGCGTTTCAACGTTCGGTAATCGACATGGATCAATCCGAAGCGCATGCCGTAACCTTCCGCCCATTCGAAGTTATCGAGCAGCGACCATTCCATGTACCCTTTCACGGGCACGCCATCGCTGATGGCGCGGTGCATGGAAATGATATGCTGGCGCAGGTACTGGATGCGGCGGATATCGTTTACTTTTCCGTCCACCGGCTCGTCGTTGATGCAGGCGCCGTTTTCCGTGATATAGATCGGAACGTTGCCGTATTTATGATGCGTGTACCGCAGCGAATCGTACAAGCCGACCGAATCCAGCGGCCAGCCGATATCCGTCCGGTCGTAGCCCATGTTCAGCTCCTCGTCGTCGAACAGGTTATTGCCTGGCGCGTAACGGCGCACGCTTGCGGTGTAATAGTTCCCGCCGATGAAATCGACCGGCTGGCGGATCGTTTCCATGTCGCCCGGCTGCACGTCCGGTTTCGCTCCCCCTTTTTCGAAAACCTTCAGCAGCCCTTCCGGATAACGGCCGAAATAGATCGGATCGAGGAACCAGTCCCACGTCCATTCGATCGCGCGCCGGCATACTTCCTTGTCCTGCTCGCTGCTCGTATACGGATAAGCCCACGTAATGTTCGGGGCGATGCCGATTTCCCCGTCATAGCCGTATTCGCGGTAGCTGCGGACGGCCTCGCCGTGCGCCCGGAGCAAATTGTGGGCCACGTTGACGGCCAGCTGCAAATCCCGGTTGCCCGGCGCATGCACGCCCAGATAGTTCGAGAGGAAGGAGCTGCACCACGGCTCGTTCAGCGTGATCCATTTTTTGATTTTTCCGGAAAATTCCTTGAACATCGTTTCGGCATACTGTTTAAAAGCGATCGCCGTAACGCGGTTGTTCCATCCGCCTTCGTCCTGAAGCGCTTGCGGGAGATCCCAGTGGTAAAGCGTGCAGAACGGTTCGATACCGTTCTCCAGCAGCTCGTCGACGAAGCGGTGGTAAAAATCGAGCCCGGCTTGGTTGATCTCGCCCCGTCCTTGCGGGTAAATGCGCGGCCAGGACACGGAGAAGCGGTACATCGTAATGCCAAGCTCCTTCATGTAGGCGATGTCTTCCTTGTAACGGTGATAGCTGTCGCAGGCCACGTCCCCGTTGTCCCCGTTTTTCACCTTTCCCGGCGTATGCGAAAACGTATCCCAGATCGAAAGCCCGCGCCCGTCCTCGGCGTAGGCCCCTTCGATCTGGTAAGCGGCCGTCGCGGCTCCCCAGCGGAAATCGGACGGAAATTGAAATATGCTCATGTCATTTCTCCTCCATCATCGTTGTTATCGTATACGTCTCTCCCGGCTGCGTCGCAAATCCTTCCGCGGCTGACACGGAAGTCCCGTCTTGGCGCCGGACGACAAAAGCATCCCCGTTCAAAATCCGGCAGGCGCGTCCATGCGTGGACGTGATTCGCGCCCGGATCAGCCGGCTTTCGGCCCACTCCATGTCGACGGCAAACCCGCCGCGGGCGGCAAGTCCCCGAACCTTTCCGCAGCTCCAGGCTTCCGGCAGCGCCGGAAGCAGCTCGAGACCTTCGGCATGGCTTTGGAGCAGCATCTCCGCTACCCCCGCCGTGTAACCGAAGTTGCCGTCGATTTGGAACGGGGGATGGTTGCCGAACAAGTTCGGGAGGGTCGAATCGGTCAACACCCGGCGGATGCTGCGGTAAGCCCGCTCCCCGTCGCCCAGCCGGGCGAACAAATTGATCATCCAGGCCGCGCTCCAGCCGGTATGGCCGCTGCCGGCGGCAAGTCTCGCCGCAAGCGTCAAGGAGGCCGCTTCGGCAAGCTCCGGCGTCAGCCGCGGATGGATGGCGCTTCCCGGATACAGGCCGTATAAATGGGAAACATGGCGGTGTCCCGGTTCATGCTCGGCAAAGTCCCCGCTCCACTCCCTGAGCCGTCCGTCGGGCCCGATGCCCGGATGGGCAAGCCGTTCCCGCCGTGCCGCCAGCTCGCCGCGGAACTCGGGATCCGCGTTCAAAATCGTCGACGCCTGGATGCAGTGGCCGAACAGCTCGTCGATCAGCGCCATATCCATGGCGGAGCCCGGTGCCACGCTGCACGGCGTCCCGTCCGCCGTCCGAAACACATTCTCCGGCGACGTCGACAGCGGGGTCGTCCATGTGCCGTCCGGGAGCTGCACCAGCCAGTCCAGGCAAAACAGCGCGGCTCCTTTCAGGATCGGATACGCCGTTTCCCTCAGAAACTCCGGATCCGGCCGGAAGGCATACCGCTCCCACAAATGCCTCGACAGCCATGCGCCGGCCATCGGCCAAAACGCCCACTTGGCACTGCCGGCCGATGGCGTCGACATCCGCCACAAATCGGTGTTATGATGCGCCGTCCACCCGCGGCAGCCGTAATGAACGGCAGCCGTGCGCCCGCCGCTGACGCTCAGCTCGCGGATGAGGTCGAAAAGCGGCTCGTGGCACTCTCCCAAGCTGCATGTTTCCGCCGGCCAATAGTTCATTTCCGTATTGATATTGGTCGTATAGTTGCTGTTCCACGGCGGCTGAAGATGCGGATTCCAGATGCCCTGCAGGTTCAGGGCCTGGGTGCCGGGCCGGGAGCCGGCGATCATCAGGTACCGCCCGTAATGGAAGAGCAGGCTTTCAAGCTCCGGATCGGACGCTCCGCCTTGGTAGGCTGTCAGCCGCTCATCCGTAGGGAGGTTCGCGGCTGCTCCCGCTTCCGTCCCCGGTGGCTCCGTACCGAGAAGCAGATCGCAGCGGTCGAACAGCGCGCGGTAATCCTGCACATGCCGCTTCCGAATCTCTTCATACTTCGCCGGCGCGTTCCGCAAAATCCGCGAGCATTTTGCAGCCGGAGACACCCCGTCCCGGCCCGGCATGACGTCGTAACCTGCGAAATCCGTCGCAGCCGTAAGCAGCAGCAAAACCGAGTTCGCCCGGCGGATGACCAGCCGCCCGTTTTCGGTTTTCGCTTCGCCGCCGCGGGTGCGGGCTGTCAGCACGACCGCGAAGCCGATCCCCAGCCCCTCCTCATAAAGGACCGGGTTCGGATGGTCGCCGCGGTAATTTTCCGCGACATGGGACGGGCCGCGGCCTGTCAGGACCAGCTCCCCGTCCCCCTCGATCCGGAACGGATGCGGCGAAGATAACCGGACCTCCATATCGGGCAGCAGCGCTTCGCCGTTTCCGTCCGCATTTTCGGCATGAATTCGCACGGCGATGACGTCATCCGCATGGCTGGCGAGCACCTCCCGGAAGATTTTGACGCCGTCTGCCTCATAGCTGACTTCCGCCACCGCTTCCTCCAAATGAAGCGCCCGGCGGTAGTTTCGGATCTCGCCTTCCGCGCGGATGGCGATATGAAGATCGCCAAGCGGCTGATAGGATTCGCTCCGCCGCCCGATCATGCCCCCTTCGATCAGCGCTTCGGCTTCCTTGTATCTCCCTTCGGCGGCCAGCGCCTTGGCCGGGTTCAGATGACGGAGCGCCTCGTAATTTAACGTATCCCGCGGGAAGCCGGACCAAAGCGTGTCTTCGTTCAGCTGAATCCGCTCTTCCCGGTCTCCTCCGAATACCATGCCTCCCAGCCGGCCGTTCCCGACCGGCAGCGCTTCGGTCCATTCCCGGGCCGGCCTCCCGTACCATAATTGCTTTTTGTTTTGGCTCATGCGACTTTTCCCCTTCCAGAGACCCATGTCAACTCATCTTTCTTGCCATGAGCTTTCCATAGGCGTACGGGAGGTTCCTTCCTCCGAATGCATTTTCAGCAAAATATTGCACGCAAGGATGATGCAAAAATCCGGACGCTAAAATCTTTGCGGGCTTTCAGCTTCCCGGTTCAAAAGCCGATCGTCAGCTCCGAAGCGCCGGCGTCCGGCGTCACGACGATTCCTCGTTCCGTGTTCGCCGCCGTGCCGCCTTTGACGCTCGCCACCCGGCTCACGCCCGGCAAAACGGCCTTCCAATTCGCGGCTCCGGATGCCTCGACGCAAACGGAAAGTTCGCCCCCGCCTAAAACCGCCTTGGCCTGCAGCGCAGGCTTCCCTTTCAGGTTCGGAACGGTTACCCGCATCTCCTTGCCTTCTTCCGGCGCAAAGATGTGAAGCTCCACGCCGTCCGCAAAATCATAATCCGGTTTGTCGTCCACGGCCCCGACCGGAATGATGCTGCCCGGACGCACGTATAGCGGCAGGCTCATGAAACCGTGCTGCTCGGTGATCCATCGGCCGCCCTGCACCTTCTCTCCCGTCAGGAAGGAAGTCCACGTACCCGGCGGCAAATAAAACTCGACTTGTCCGTCTTCGCTGAAAACCGGCGCAACCAACAGCGAATCGCCCAGCATGTACTGCCGGTCGAGCGTACGGCATCCCGGATCTTCCGGGAACTCGAGCACCATCGCCCGCATCAACGGCAGCCCCAGGACCGAAGCGTCCACGGCGGCGCCGAACAGGTACGGCATCAGGCGGCATTTGAGCTTCGTGAAGAAGCGCATCACCTCGACGGCTTCTTCCCCGAACAACCACGGCACGCGGTACGATTGGTTGCCGTGAAGGCGGCTGTGGCTCGACAGCAATCCGAACGCCGCCCAGCGCATATAGACGTCCGCCGGCGCCGTGCTTTCGAAGCCGCCGATGTCGTGGCTCCAGAAACCGAAGCCGGACAGGCCCAGGGACAGGCCTCCGCGCAGGCTTTCCGCCATCGAATCGTAGTTGGCCGTGCAATCCCCGCCCCAGTGGACCGGGAACTGCTGGCCGCCGGCCGTTGCCGACCGGGCGAACAAAGCCGCTTCCCCTTTGCCGAGCTTTTCCTCCAGCACCTCAAATACCGTCCGGTTATAGAGCTGGGTGTAATAGTTGTGCATCCGGTGCGGGTCGGAGCCGTCGAAATAAACCGCGTCGGTCGGAATCCGCTCGCCGAAGTCCGTTTTGAACGAATCCACGCCCATATCGATCAGCTCGCGCAGATAATCGCCGTACCAGCGGCAGGCTTCCGGATTGGTGAAATCGACGATCGCCATGCCCGGCTGCCAGCGGTCCCACTGCCATACGCCGCCGTCCCGTTTTTTCAGGAAGTAACCCCGGCTCGCCCCTTCGTCGAACAATCGCGACTGCTCGCTGATATACGGGTTGATCCAGACGCAAATTTTCAGCCCTTTGGCTTTCAATCGTTCCAGCAATCCCTTCGGATCCGGGAACACGGCCTCGTCCCACTCGAAATCCGTCCAATGAAGCGGCTTCATCCAGAAGCAGTCGAAGTGGAACACATGCAGCGGAAGGTCCCGTTCCTTCATGCCGTCGACAAAACTCATGACCGTCTGTTCGTCGTAATCGGTCGTAAAAGAAGTGGTCAGCCACAAGCCGAAGGTCCAGGCCGGAGGCAGCGCCGGCTTGCCGGTCAAAGCCGTGTAATTTTGCAGCACATGGCGCAGCGTTTTACCGCCGACGATCAAATACTCCAGCTTCTCCCCTTCGACGCTGAACTGCACCTTCGAAACCTTCTCCGAGCCCACCTCAAAGGAGACCAGGCCCGGATTGTTGACGAATACGCCGTATCCTTTGCTCGACAGATAAAACGGAATGTTTTTGTAGGCCTGCTCCGTGCCCGTGCCGCCGTCGCGGTTCCAAATATCGAGCGATTGCCCGTTTTTGACGAACGGGGTGAACCGTTCCCCGAGTCCATAAATATGTTCGCCTACGCCCAAATCGAGTTGTTCGCGCATGAAGGTCTGGCCGTCCGAGCGCGTAATGTATGCGAGCGCCTTCAGCCCGCTGCCGGTGATCCGCTTGCCGTCCTGGTAAAAGGACATCTCCCAGCCGCCGCTGCGGCGGATGCTCGCTTTGAGCCGCCCGCTTTGCAGCCAAACCTCTTCGTCGCTTAATCCCGTTCGTACGGCATGCTCCTCCGTTTCGTGAATCGGGAATTCGGGCTTCAGCGGAGCGCCGCCTTTATGATGATGAACGGACACGCGAATGACGTCCTCCATCGGGGAAGAAAGGCTCACCGTCAGCAGGGGAACGTCCAGCATCGCCCAGCGGGGCGTCAAATCCCGGGGCGAAGCATACACGCTTACCGTTTTGTCTTGGGCTTTCGGGCCGTAAGCCTGAATCGGGCTCATGATCTCGAAGCCGGGCAGAGTCAACCAATTGCCGTCGCTAAATTTCATCTGTTAAGCTCACCTCAGTTAACGGCGGGAAGCCCCGGCCTTGACCGGCCAACACTTCCCGCCATTCTTTTTTTTGCAGCCATTCACGGCTTCGCAAGCCGCCCTATTCGTTCCACAGCTTCACGCGTTGTTTCACGAGCTCCTCGCGCAGCGTTTCGGCTTTGTCGACGCCCGCCTTTTCGAGGTCCTTCATGTACGCGTCCCATACCTTATCGAAATCGGCAGGTTTGGCCAAAATTGCTTCCGGAATCCGTTTCCACGTAATATCCTTCAGCTTGTTATCCAACACGACGATTTCGCTGTCGCCCGGAATGGCGATATTCCATGCCGCGCCCCAAGGTCTGACTTTAAACTCTTCTTCTTTCGGGAACAGCTCTCTCCACGACTTGACATTGTAGGCGGCCAGCGTTTTCTTTTCGACTTCGTTGTACGAGTTCTGAATCTGCTCTGGGAAATTGGTCGTGTAATAGTTTCCGGACGGATCCTTCACGCCGTCGCCGTAATGAACGCCAAGCGTGTTATACAGGCCAATGCCCGTTTCCTTCGTGAAGTTGGTCGCATCGTTGACCTTGCGGTCGCTGATTTCCTTCGGAATGACGCGTTTGCCGTTTTCGACTTTGTAGTGTTTGCCTTCGATTCCCCAGTTCAGCAGCACTTGCCCTTCGTCGGAAGCGAGGTAATCGAGGAATTTGATCGCCCGGACCGGATCTTTGCAGTCTTTGCTGATGCCGATGCCGTAACCCGCCATGAAGCCAGTCGGCCAGAACGACGTTTCCTTGTATTCTTCGGTTAACGTAACCGGGTAGTGGCCGTAACCTTGGTCGAATTTGCCCGCCGCTTTCAGCGCTTTTTCGGCGTCGCCGTAAGCCCAGTCCTGGTCGATCAGGCCGATAACGCGCCCGGTCGCGATTTTTGCTTTGTATTGGTCGTATTTTTGAACGAAGCTCTCCGGATCAAGCAGCCCGATATCGTTCATATGATTGAGCCAACGGAAGTATTCTTTTTCCGCGGGACGGCGGAAATGGTACGTGACCTTCTGCGTATCCACGTCGATCGCGTATTCCCCGTCGTCCGGCGAGCCCGTCGTGTAAAAGGCCGGATTCGTGACCGTGATGTACATGTACCAATCGTCGGCGTTTAACGTCAGGCCGATATTTTTGTTGCCATTTTCGTCCGTCGGGTGTTTTTCGATATAATTTTTGATAACGTTCTCATAATCCTTGACCGTCCGGATCTCCGGATATCCCGCTTCAGCGACCGCGCGGTGCTGGAGTTCGAAGCCGCCTCCGGCCTGAAAGTACTGCTGGCCTACGCCCGCATAAGTCGGAATGGCGTAAATCGCATGGTCTTCGTCGCTGTAGCGCGCGCGTTTTATCGAGTCCCCGAGCACTTTTTTAATGTTCGGCGCGTACTTGTCGATCAGATCGGTCAGATCCAGCATCGCGTCGGCGTCGACAAGTTTGCTGATATCGTTTTTCGCGCTGATGAGATCGGGATATTCGCCGCTGGAAGCGATCAGGGCCACCTTTTGCTGCGGATCGCCGACCGCGAATTCCGCGTCCAGCGTCACGCCGGTTTTTTCGGTGATCACTTTCCCGATTTCGTCCTTCATTCCCGTCCAGTTCGGACTCGGGTCGGCGCTGAAAAGGGAAAACGTGATCGGCGCATTATCGTTGCCCGTCGCGGCTTCCTTGCCAGAACCGTTCTCCTTGGATGCTACGCCGTTGCCGCCGCTTCCCCCGCAGCCGGCCAGCAGGCCGACGAACAAGGCAGATACGAGCAGCAGGGCGGAAGCTTTTGTCTTTCTCTTTCTTTTGCTTTCCATACTGAAACACCCCTCCTGATGAATTCGAATGGATTTTCAAGCGAGAATCTATGCGTATAACAAGGGAGCCGGCAAGCGCCCCTGATCATACCGCTTCGGATAGCACCGGTCAGCTTTTGACCGCGCCGAGCGTCATGCCTTTGACGAAATACTTTTGCAGGAACGGATACACCAATAAAATCGGTACGGTGACGATGATGGTGATGGCCATCTTGATCGACTCCGGAGACACTTGGTTGACCGCGGTCGCCACCACGTTCGTCCGGTAATCCCCGCCGCTGCCCGCCGTCGTGCTCTGCAGCACCTTCATCAGCTCGTATTGGAGCGTCGTCAGCGATTCGCTGGATCCATTATACAGGTACGTATCGAACCAGGCGTTCCACTGCCCCACCGCCAGAAATAACGAGATCGTCGCCAAGGCCGGTTTGGTGAGCGGCAAAATGACCCGCCAGTAAATCGTAAAGTCGTTCGCTCCGTCAAGTTTGGCCGATTCCTGCAGCGCATACGGGATGCCGTCGATAAAAGAACGGATGACAAACACGTTAAAAGCGCTTACGACACCCGGCAAAATATAGACGGCAAACGTGTTCATCAGGCCCAGATCCTTCATCAGCATGTACGTCGGGATCAATCCGCCGGACACGTACATCGTCAGCGCGAGAAACGTGGACACGAATTTGCGTCCCTGAAAATCCGCGCGGCTGATCGTAAAAGCAAGCATCGATGCGCTGAGCAGCCCGAGCACGGTCCCGAGCACGGTACGCAGCGCCGAGATTTTGAAGCCCGTAACCAACCCGCTGAACGTAAATATTTTAATGTAGTTGTCCCAAGTAAACTTCCGGGGAAAAACGGTAATTCCGCCGCGCACGCTGTCGATGGAATCGTTCAGCGAGATGGCGAGCACGTTCAGGAACGGATAGACGGTGACCACGACGACAAACAGCACGATCACGTAAACCACCGTGTCAAAAATCCGGTCGGACCACGATTTGCCGCGCGCAAAAGCTGCATTCCCCACGACCCTCGTTCCCCCTTTCCAAAAATATCTGCACGCCAGGCAGCCGTATGTATGGACAAATCGCCTGGTGCCCTATAACAAGCTTTCTTTGGTCGTGCGCTTAAAGATGCCGTTAATGGTAAACAAAAGCGCGACGCTGATGACCGAGTTGAAAATGTTGATCGCCGTGCCGAAGGAATAACGGCCCATGCCGAGCCCGTATTTCAGCGAGTACAGATCAAGCACCTGCGAATAATCCGTCACCAGGTTGTTGCCGAGCAGGAACTGCTTCTCGAAGCCGATGTTCAGCAAATTGCCGACGGACATAATGAGCAAAACGATGATCGTCGGCCGGATGCCCGGCAGCGTGATATGCCATATCTGGCGAAAACGGCTTGCCCCATCCACCCGGGCGGCTTCATACAGCTCAGGCCCGATGCCCGCGATGGCCGCTAGATAAATGATGGCATTCCAGCCGGTTTCCTTCCACACGTCCGACAACGTCACGATGCCCCAGAACAGATGGCCTTGGGCCATAAACTGGATCGGTTCATGAATGAGGCCGAGGCCCAGCAGCACGTCGTTGACCAGACCGTTATCGGTCGACAGCATTTTGGTGACGATCCCGGCTGCCACGACCCAAGACACGAAATGGGGCAGGTACGAAATCGTTTGGGCAAAACGCTTGAAAAAGCTGAGGCGAACCTCGTTCAGCAAAATGGCGAACAGGATCGGAAACACGAAGCCGGCAATCAGGCCCATGGTGCTCATCGCCAGCGTATTGCGCAAGGACAGCAGAAACTGTTCGTCGTGGAAAAGCGCCTTGAAATGCTCGAAGCCCACCCATTCCTGCTCGAAAAAGCTTCGGGCCGGTTTATATTTCTGAAAGGCCATCGTCCATCCCCATAACGGGAGATAGCTGAACACGAACACCCAAATGACGAACGGGATCGACATCAGATATAAATACTTCTGGTTTCGGAACGTTTTCCAAAAACGTTTTCGGGATGCCGCCTTGCTTTCGGTCCTTTTCCCGCGATTCGGAGTGCCGTCTGGTATGTTGGCTGCCGCTCTCAATGAAAATGCCCTCCTCTCTATACCCCCATTTTAATTCTCTGTAAGCGATTGCAGTACCCGAAAAATTAGAGATAAAATCCTGTGAAAATTAGACATTCCGCCATATCCCTGCCTCTTCGCCCACTTTGCGGCAAGAAAAAACCCCTTACCGTCATTTTCCCTTGCGGTAAGAGGTTGGAGAAACCCCGACATATTTGCGGAATTTCATATTAAAATAATCCGGATTCATGTAACCCACTTTTTCGGCGACCTCGTACACCTTCATGCCTTGGTCCAGAAAAGCCTTGGCTTTTTCGACGCGGACCTTATCCAAAAACGTGTTAAAATATTCGCCCGTCGTATTTTTGAACATTTTTCCGAGGTAAGCGCTGTTGTAATTAAACAGCTCCGCCAGCGTTTCGAGCTTGAGGTTCTCGTTGTAGCGCCGTTCGATCAGTTCGATCATTCTTTGGATTTCGTTCCCGCGGCTTTCGCTGCGCATCCGTTCGGAAATTTCCCGCAAATACGCATGCGCCGAAGCCATCAGCTCGCCGATCCGGCCGCATGCATAAAACGCGCCGACCGGGACCCCGTGCTCCGTCCAAAAGGCGCGCATGTCCGGGTGGGACGACTCCAGCCGCGCCAGCACGCTTCCCGCTAGCCGGATCAGGTTCTCCTTCAGCTTCAGCTCATCCATCCCGTCCGCTGCCATGCGGCGGCAGATCGCTTCGACCAGTTTCTCCAGCTTGGCGGTATTTCCGGTTTCCAAAACAAGCAGCAGCCGGTGTTCGGCCTCGTCCGGATCGAAGTCCGGCAGATCTTCGGCCTGAAAGCCGCTCCAGCCTGCCGCCGCTTCCTCCCGAATAAGCGTATCCCCTTCGAAGAAAAAACTGAACTTCAACGCCTCGCTTGCCGCCGACAAGGATATATGCGCTTCTTCCGGCCCCGCGGCCTTTCCTCCGGCCGCCGCGCTGAACGTCAGGCATTCCGCGGATACCCGCTCCGCAATCATCCGATACAGCTCCCGGTCATCCTCCCGGCTCGCCGGCGGTTTCGTTAGAAGGATTCCCAAATGCGGGGGAAGATGAAAACATAGGCCCGCTCCGCTTTGCCGGACGGCCTCCTCCAATGCCTGGCGGACACGGGAGTAAACCTCCTCCGTCACGGACGGCGCCGGTCCGAGCCGCAGCAAGACGACTTCGCACGGCCCTTCCGGGAGTTGAAGCGAAGCCGCGAGCCGTTTCAGCCGTTCGCCGCCGAGTTCGGCAGGATCCGGCAGCAGCAGCTCCTTCAGCGCCGCCTCCTTGCCGCGGGCCGGTTCCTCCCGGGTCCACAAGCTGAGCTGCCGCTCTTTTTCGATCGTCTCCCGGATCTGCCCGAGATAAGAAACCAATTCTTCCTCATCCACCGGTTTAAGCAGATATCCGTCGACGCGGTATGAAATCGCCCGCTTCGCGTATTCGAAATCGGCATAACCGCTCAAAATCAGCACATGGCTTTCCGCCCCCCGGCCCCGCAGCTTCGAAATGAGCTCCAATCCGTCCATGCCGGGCATCCGGATGTCGGCCAGAATCAGCTCCGGCTGATGGACCTCGTATTTTTCGAGCGCCTCCTGCCCGTTCGCCGCCGTATCCGCCACCTGATATCCATGCTCTTCCCAAGGAATCAGCATCCGCAGGCCTTCGCGGAGCTTCGGTTCGTCATCCACGATCATCACTTTAAGCATCTATCATTCCCCCCTCGAGCGGAATGGCAAAGGAAATGGTCGTACCGCAGCCGGGCTTGCTTCGAATGGACAATCCGCAGGACTCCCCGTACGTCAGCTTCAACCTGACATGCACGTTTCGCAGCCCGATCCGCTCGCCTTCCCTTTCCTCCGCGTCTTCCAGCGTCTGCATGAGTTTATCCATCCTCTCTTCCGGGATGCCGATGCCATTATCCGTAATCGTGAACATGGCCGCATTTCCTTCGCGCATAATCGCGACGTTGACGGACGCCCCTTCCGCGTTGTTGTCGAGGCCATGCACGACGGCGTTTTCGACGAGAGGCTGGATAATGAGCGGAGGCACGTACAGCGCTTCCAATGCCGGATCGACGTGAAACTCGTAACGCAGCCGGTCCTCATACCGGAACCGCTGGATTTCCAGATAACAGCTGACCATCTCCAGCTCCTGCTTCAGCGGGATTTTGCTGTTGCCGGCCTCGAGGTTGCTGCGCATCATTTTGCCGAGCAGCCGCACGATTCTGGCAATTTCCGTCTGGCCTTTCATATGGGCCTCCATCCGGATCGATTCCAGCGCATTGAACAGAAAATGGGGATTAATCTGGCTTGCCAGCATTTTAAAGCGGATTTCGCTCTGTTTTTGTTCCAGCAGCCGGTTCCGTTCATTGGACTGCGTCACTTCCTCCATCAGGTCGTGAATGTTGCGCACCATGGAATTGAACTGCCTGGACAATAGTCCGATTTCATCCTTGCCGTCGATTTGCAGCGTCGTATCGAAATCCCCGAGCCCGACCCGGGTAATATGCCTGCTGAGCCGCAGCATCCGCCGGGAGAACAGGGAGGACACGCTGTAGATCAGCAGGAAGGCTAGAACGATGCTGATCACGATGACCGTCAGCGCGAGCCTGATGATTTTGTTCGGTTCCTTCACGATGCTGCCGATCGAAAACACGGAAATGATCCGGATCCCGTTTTCGCTGGAAGCCGGTTTGACCTCATCGATCAGCACTTTCGAAGGAATGCCGTTAAGCGTCGCCTCGAACGTGCCGCTGCGCTGCGTCATCATGTTCCGGTCCAGCGACAGGTCGGTCAGTTTCTTGTTTTTCCAGTCGCCGCGGTTCGCCGCAACGATGTTGTCCTGATCGTCCACGATCATCGTGTCGAACGTTTCCTGGCTCAAAATCGAATTCAGCATGTTGGCATTGACGTTCAGCACCAGCACGCCGTATTTTTTCAGGCTTTCGAGCTCGATCGTCCGCACCAGGCTTAAATATTTTTTATGGTCGCGTTCATCCTCGATATACCGCCAGCTGACCAGGCTTTCATGATCAAGCGCATGCCGGTACCAGTCGCTGGCCTTAATTTCGTCCGAGGCGTTGATGAGCTCCCAGTTGTTCAGCAGCGTGGCGTTGTCGGTATACAGCCTGATGTTCGAAATTTCTTTGTAGAGCCTTAAATACTCCCGCATGTCGGGATAGTCCCTGTAGGCCTCGACCACGTCGTATACGCTTTCATAATGCCGGTTGGCCAGCTTTTTGAGCCTGGCGTCATTGGACAGCCGGTAAGAGATGTCCAGCGAGACGCGGATGACCTCCTCCGTTCTTTTTTTGATCCGGTCGACGTTCGTCGAAGCCTGCTCCATCGCGTTATTGAACGCCATTTGCCTCATTTCGGCCGTGAGATATCCCCCGACCAGCAAAACGGGCAGCAGCGCCGCAAGCAGGAAAGACAGCAGCAGTTTATTCCGAATTTTGATGTCGTTTAATAACGTTACGAACCGGTGCCACATGTCTATTCCCCCACGGCAGTCTTTGCCGGACCCTATCCCGGCGGATGATCGTCCCTCTCTCTTTTAAACTTTATATCTTATTGGCGGTAGGCCGCAAGCCTTTCGTTCAATTCCCGGGTTTGGCCGTAGACGTCCCGGTATACCGAAAACAAACCGTCATACCGCTTCACTTGCTCCGGATTCGGTGAAAAGACTTCAGCCGGACGGATGAACTTTTTCGCGCATGCTTCAAGGGACGGAAACCATCCGCAGCCGTACGCGGCCAGCATCGCGGCGCCCATGGCAGGCCCCTGCTCGCTTTCCAGCTTCACGATGTCGGCATTAAAAATATCGGCCTGCATCTGCAGCCATGTTTCGTTTTGGGCCCCGCCGCCGATCGCGGTCACCTCGGCAATCTCCCTGCCGGACTCGCGGATGAGGTCGATCGACTCGCGCAGCGAAAACGTGATGCCTTCCAGGACGGCACGCGCAAAATGCTTCAGCGTATGGCCCGAATCCATCCCGATGAAGCTGCCGCGGATGTCCGCATCCGGATGGGGCGTGCGTTCCCCGGAAATGTAAGGCGTAAACAGCAGTCCGCCGCTTCCCGCCGGAACGTCTTCGATCCCCTCCAGCAGCTCGTCGAAGGAAGACTCTTTCGCAAACGTTTGTTTGAACCAGGAGAGGCTATGCCCCGCCGCCAAAGTAACGCCCATGACGTAAAAAGCGTCTTCTTCGCCGTGGTTGAAAAAATGCATTTTGCCCTGCGGATTCACGTCCTTGCGGCTTTCATAGGAAAGAACCACGCCCGACGTGCCGATGCTGCACATCGTTTTGCCTTCGCCCAAAATGCCAGCGCCGATTGCTCCGCACGCATTGTCCGCCCCGCCCGCAAACACCTTGGTCGCCGGCAGCAGCCCCGCGGCTTCCGCCACGTCCGGCAGCAGCGTGCCCGTCAGCTCGGAGGATTCCGCCAGCTTCGGACAAAGGGACAAAGGCAGATCAAACGCTTGTGCGATGTCCGCGCTCCATGTTTTGCCCGCGACGTCCAGCAGCAGCGTGCCGGCCGCGTCCGAATAATCCATCGCAAAGCCGCCCGTCAGGCGATATCTGACGTAATCCTTAGGCAGCAGGAAAAGCGACGCTCGGGACAAAATTTCCGGCTCATGTTCCTGCACCCACAATATTTTCGGAAGCGTAAAACCTTCCAAAGCCCGGTTGCGGGCGATATCCAGCAGCTTGGTTCCAAGGGTCTGCTCGATCCGGCGGCATTGCGGCGTCGTCCGCGTGTCATTCCACAAGATGGCCGGACGAAGCGGCTTGCCTTCCGCATCCACCAGCACCAGCCCGTGCATCTGTCCCGAAAAGCTGATGCCCTCCACGTCGGACGGCGCAACCTGCGATTTCTCCATCAATTTGCGCAGGCTCGTAATGGTGCGCTCCGCCCAGTCCTCGGGATTTTGCTCGCTCCAGCCCGGATTCGGGCGATGCAGCGGATAACTTTCCGCATGTTCGCAAACGACCTGGCCTTCCTCCGACACAAGCACGGATTTGACCGCGCTGGTTCCGATATCGATACCGATTACATACTTCATCTATAGCGCCTCCTTAAGGCTAAAGTCTTTTATGAAAAACAAGAAAGAGGCTGCCGAAGAATGCTTCTTCAGGCAACCTCCGCCGCATGCATGATTGCTCGCGTACCGTTTATTCCGCCAAAATGTATTGGTTCAGCAAAGACTTCAGCATTTCCTGGCGTCCGGACTCGTTTTTGCGTGGCTGCTCGTTGTTCAGCGCATATTCGGACAGGGATGCCAGCGTCGCTTTGCCGGAAACGATCTCGGCGCCCACGCCTTCCTTGAAGCTGCTGTAGCGTTTTTCGATGAAGTCGTCGAACACGCGGTCTTCGATCAGTTTGGCGGCTACTTTCAGCCCTTTGGCATACGTATCCATACCGGCGATGTGGGCCAGGAACAGATCTTCCGGCTCAAAGGACGGACGGCGCACTTTCGCGTCGAAGTTGATGCCGCCTTTGCCGAGGCCGTCGTTCTTGAGCACTTCGTACAAGGTCAGCGTCGCGTCGTAGATGTTGACCGGGAATTCGTCCGTGTCCCAACCGAGCAGCATGTCGCCTTGGTTGGCATCCAGCGAGCCAAGCATGCCGTTGATCCGCGCCACGCGCAGCTCATGCTCGAACGTATGGCCGGCCAGCGTCGCATGGTTGGCTTCCAGGTTCAGTTTGAAATGTTTGTCGAGACCGTATTTTTGCAGGAACGCAATCGTGGTCGCCGCATCGAAATCATATTGGTGTTTCGTAGGTTCTTTCGGTTTCGGTTCGATCAGGAACTGGGCGTCGAAGCCGATTTCCTTCGCGTAATCCACCGCCATGGAGAACAGGCGGGCCATGTTGTCCATTTCAAGCTGCATGTCGGTGTTCAGCAGCGTTTCGTAACCTTCACGGCCGCCCCAGAACACGTAGTTTTCGGCGCCGAGGCGTTTGCCGACCTCAAGGCCTTTTTTGATTTGGGCCGCAGCATACGCATATACGTCGGCATTGCAGGTCGAACCTGCGCCGTGCATGTAACGCGGATTCGTGAACATATTTGCCGTGTTCCACAGCAGCTTTTTGCCGGACGATTTCATGCCTTGTTCGATCAAATCCACGATCGTGTCGATGTTGCTGAAAAACTCCTTCAGGCTGCTGCCTTCCGGCGCGATGTCGACGTCATGGAAGCAGAAGTACTGCAGGTTCATTTTATCCATGAATTCAAAGGCGGCTTCCACGCGGGCTTTCGCTTTATCCATGCCGCTGAGGTGATCCCAGCCGCGGACGGCGGTTTCGCTGCCGAACGGGTCGGTTCCGCCCGCGGTCAACGTATGCCAATAAGCCATGGCGAAGCGGAGATGCTCCTCCATCGTTTTGCCGGCAACCTTTTCTTCCGGATTGTAATACTTGAACGCAAACGGGTTGGTCGAGCGGCTGCCCTCGTAATTGATTTTTCCGACGTTTTCAAAATATGCCATAACGCATGTTCCTCCTTGGATACCGTATGATTTATTCTGCTGTTTTTATCGACGAAAGCCTTTACAACACCATCCTAACACAAAGTTTCGACTTTGTATATTGGTTAAACTAAGTTTTTTTATCCTATTGCAATTTGCCCAGGAAGACACTAGACTAGGGGGATACAGGCGTAAACGACTCCCCGTCTTGACAGGCGGGGATGCCGTTTCGCGGATGAAATGCAAGCCTGATTCTATGTATGAATCGCATACATTGTTGTATTTTTGAAACATCGAAAGGTTCCTTGAAGGATGTGTTTTTGACATGAACGTGACCGGCGACCAGGCGCTCGTCAAAAAAATAAACAAGTCGCTGATCCTGCACACGATCCGCAAACATCCCGAGCTGTCGCGCGCGCGGATTTCGGAAATTACGGGACTGAACAAAGCGACCGTATCGAACTTGGTGGCCGAGCTGCAGCAGGAGCAGCTGGTGCTTGAAGCCGGGCCGGGCGAATCCAGCGGCGGACGCAAACCCCTCATTTTGCATTTTAACGCGATGGCCGGGTGCGTGATCGGCATAGAGCTGCGCGTGAAGCAGATGACCGCGGTTTTATGCGATTTGAACGGGAACGTGCTGTCGGAGACGGAAGTCCCCCTTCGCCGGCATGATTTGGCCTATACGATCGAACTCATGAAAACGATGATTGCCGGGCTGATTGACGAGGCCCCTCCGACCCACTACGGCATGGTCGGCATCGGCGTCGGCGTTCCCGGCATGGTCGACGAGGACGGCGTCGTCCTGTTTGCGCCCAACCTGGGATGGGAGATGGTCCATCTGCGCAGCATGCTCGAAGAGCATTTTGCCATTCCCGTCATCATCGACAACGAAGCCAACAGCGGAGCGCTCGGCGAGCTTCATTTCGGCCGGGGCCAGGATGTGCGGCATTTGCTGTATATCAGCGCCGGTTCGGGGATCGGTTCCGGGATCATCATCAGCGGGGAGCTGTACAAAGGTTCAAGAGGATATGCCGGCGAAACCGGGCATATGAGCATCGAAGCGGAAGGCATGCCCTGCAGCTGCGGCAGCCGCGGGTGCTGGGAGCTGTACGCTTCGGAGAAGGCGTACGACCTGGCGGCGAGCGAGCTCCCCGCCTATCAGACCCGGGAGCTTGTCCGCCATGCCGCCGAAGGCGATGAAGCTGCGCGCAGCCAGTTCCGCGTCATGGGCAACTATTTGGGCATCGGCCTGACGAACCTGATCAACGGCTTCAACCCGGAGCTGATCGTGCTCGGCGGGGCGTTGTCCGAAGCCCGGGAATGGCTCGAGGAGCCGATGCAGCAGGTCGTGGCCAAACGGACGCTGCCCTACCACAAGCAGCAGCTCGAAATCGCCTTTTCCGCGCTGGGCAGCCGTGCGACGATGATCGGTGCCGGCTTCTCTGCGGCGATGCATTTTCTGGGGCATACGAGGGTGATGGTGTAATTAGTAAGAAAAAAAAACGCCCATAGGCGTTTTTTTTTCTTATTTGGAGCGGGTGATGGGAATACTCAACATCCTGATTAAAAAGGCGAGCCTTCGGCTCGCACCTAGAGGTAGATGTTGACGCGCGTCCTGATCGGGTCATTCCCGGAGATGTCTGCACGGACGGTCGCACCCACGCACGTGGGTTCTCTTCCCCACAACCGCTCCAAACAAAAAAACGCCCATCGGCGTTTTGGTTTTTTCTTAATTTGGAGCGGGTGATGGGAATACTCAACATCCTGATTAAAAAGCGAGCCTTCGGCTCGCACCTAGAGGTAGATGTTGACGCGCGTCCTGATCGGGTCATTCCCGGAGATGTCTGCACGGACGGTCGCACCCACGCGCGTGGGTTCTCTTCCCCACGAACCTCCATATAACAAAAAAAAAAAAAACGCCTTCGGCGTTGTTTTATGTTTTATGGAGCGGGTGATGGGAATCGAACCCACGCTACCAGCTTGGAAGGCTGGAGTTCTACCATTGAACTACACCCGCACGTATACTCTCAAAAGTGACGATACGCTCCGCAGTAAATTCCGATTACTTTTGCGGGGCCCGTACCAGAAAAATTAAAGATCGGGACGACACGATTCGAACATGCGACCCCCTGGTCCCAAACCAGGTGCTCTACCAAGCTGAGCTACGTCCCGCGGTTACTCACGTCTTCAGATATTGAAGACAAGAAATAATATACCATGAGTCCGCGGGATATGCAACTCTTTTTTTGTTCAAAACATGTTATGTATGTGCTAATGAAGCAAAAACGTCTTCTCGAAATCCGCCGGCGGCACCGGCTTGCTGAAGTAGTACCCCTGCCCTTCGTGGCAGCGCTGCTCCCTTAGGAAATGAAGCTGTTCCTCGTTCTCCACGCCTTCGGCCGTCACTTTCAGCTGCAAATGATGGGCCATGGAGGTAATGGTGGACACGATCGCCGCGTCGTTATGATCGCTCATCACCTCGTTGACAAAAGAACGGTCGATTTTCAGCCGGTCGATCGGCATGCTTTTCAAATAATGCAAGGAGCTGTAGCCCGTCCCGAAATCGTCGATGCTGATGAACACGCCGAGCTCTTTCAGCCTCCGCAGCTGTTCAAAAGCCGTCTCTTTATCAAAGGTCATGCTTTCCGTAATTTCCAGCTCGACGTATTTGGGTTCCAGGCCGATTTCCTGCAAAATCTGTCCGATCCGATCCGCCAGATGCGGCTGAAGGAATTGGCGCATGGACAGGTTGATCGACACGCAAATCGGCTTGTAGCCCGCATCCTGCCACGTTTTGTTTTGTTTGCAGGCGGTCCGGAGAACCCACTCGCCAAGTTGAACGATCAGGCCGCTTTCTTCGGCCAGCGGAATGAATTCCTGCGGCGAAACGTTGCCGCGTTTCGGATGCCTCCACCGCAGCAAAGCCTCCATGCCGACGATCTCGCAGTTTTCCAAGGAAACGAGCGGCTGGTACTCGAGGTAAAACTCGCGGCGTTCCAGCGCCTTGCGCAAATCGTTTTCAAGCTTCAATCTTTCCTTCGCCTTCCGCTGCATGGACGGCACGAAATGCCGTACGTCGATCCCGTAATCCTTCGCGTGGTGCACCGCCGTGTCGGCATTCTGAATCAGCTGCTCCGCCGTATCCCCGTCCTCCGGATATAAGGCCAATCCCGCGCATAACGTAATATGATAATCGCCGTCATCGATCGTCAGCGGCTCCTCAAACAGCTGCATCAAACCTCGGATTCGCTTGATTGCCGATTCCACGTCGCCAAGCTCCGGCATGATCAACGCAAACTCGTCGCCGCCCATGCTGAATACCTCCTCCTTCGGAAGGGTATTCCGCTTCAAACGGTCGCCCACCTGCTGCAGCAGCCGGTCACCCGCCTGGTGCCCCAGCGAATCGTTGATGTTTTTGAAACGGTTAATGTTAAACACGACGACTCCGGTCGTACCGTTGTCCTGGGCCTTCATCACCTTGTCCAGACGTTCGGTTAACCTCCGCTTGTTCGGGAGACCCGTCAGATCGTCATGAAAAGCCAAATAATTCATTTTGGCTTCCATTCGCTGCTGTTCGCGGAAAGGGTCTTCGATCGTCAGCCGGTATACGCCTTTTAGCATCAGGTAATAAGACATCGCGGCCCCCAAGCTTCCCAGCAAATAGTTGATTTCGTACATGCTGCCTGCGGACAAAATCATCCCTTGGCCAATCGCCGTGTAAATCAGCGCCCGGATGATGATCAGCAGCGAAGGGGCCCGCTCTTTTCTGCCGCGGTAAACGATTGAAGCGATGCCGCCCAGCGCCGTCAGCGCGGTAAAAAACACGGCGTACTTGACCGCCGGGCCCATTCCCCCGTCGACGAGCAGCGGCGGCAGCATGCGGCCCCACGCGATGAACGCCGCCGCCGCGGCAGCCGTAGCGACCATGGTGACGGTAAGCACGAAGCTTTTATGAGCGACATTGACCATAAAATCTTTTAACGAATAAATGCAAAATATGCCTGCCGTGAGCAGCAGCCTGGAAATCAAAGACAACCAAAGGGCGTCGTTGTCGTTCATGGCGGAGCCGATCAGCGGCATGCCCATCAGGCTCAGCATTTGCAGCAGGTCCAGCACGGCCACGCATAAGAATAAAGCCGCCGTATACAGCCGGTACCGCGACAATTTATGGGAGAACAAAAGCCATCCCTGCGAAAAGATGGCAAAGCTTGCGGCTGTGCAGCAGCTGCCCAGCAAAATATATGCCGTTTGAAATACGCGGGGATCCAATCCCGGCAGCGGATACAACGATTCCGCAAGCAGGACGGCGGCAAACATCACTATTCCCCACAGGGCCGTTTTCACCGTTCTTATTTCCTCAACTCTTCTTGGACGCATAAAGCCATCTGACCCCCGGGTAATAAAGATATGAAGATGGATTCGTGTTAAATAATTCCACGTATCTGACCTTATTCCTGCTGATACCAGATAATATTTTACGCGCTTTGGCAATCTTCGACAGAAAACGCGGTCTTCGGTCTGAATCTTTTTTGCGTTTTATCCGTAATATGAATTATAACGATGAAGGAGTGAATGCGAAATGATCATTACGACCACGGAAAATATACATAACCATGAAGTCATCGAAGTGCTTGGAACGACGTTTGGCGTGGTGGTGCGGGCGCGGGGAATCGGCGGCGATATTATGGCTTCCCTGAAAGGGCTTGTCGGCGGCGAAGTCAAGCAATATACCCAAATGATTGAAGACGCGCGCCGTCAGGCGATCGACCGGCTGGTGCAAAACGCCCATGCCATGGGCGGCAACGCCATTATCATGATGCGTTTCGACAGCGGGGACATCGGCAACAACATGAGCGAAATCGTCGCCTACGGCACCGTCGTAAAAACAAGGCCGATCGGTTAGCCGGGATCCGCATGGGTGCGATCGTGGCCGTCGTCATGATTTACGGATTGCAAATCGTCGTCTTTCTTGTCCTGCTTTGGCTCAGTTGGCGCTTCTTCGACCGCCGTTACCGCAGAAAAAACGAACAGTCCAGCCGGAGCGACCTTCTCAGCGGCAAATTTACGCCGACCTCCGAAATATTCGTGGACCCGCGGGACGGAATCAAATATCAGGTGTATTACAATCACGAAACGGGCGAGCGGGAATACGTTCCGATCAGATAGCCCGCCCTACTCGAAAACTCTCGTTCCGCAATCAAAAAAGCTTGGCCGCAGCGGATGCGGTCAAGCTTTTTATCGTATTCCGGCTTTATTTGCTATCAAAATTGACTTCGGGCGTCGTCAACTTATCGTAGAACTCCACGTAATTGTCCTTGTCTTTCGAAGCGCGCTGCGCCATGGCGGATCGCGGATGCTCGTCGAGCGTGCCCGTGATCATGTACGGGATCAGATAGCCCCACTCCTCTTTTTCGCGCAGAGGGATCATGTAGCGTTCGATGATATCCAGAACCGGACGAAGATTATAATGCGTGTTTTTCAAATGCGTCACGAGCAGCTCCGTCGGGCAGTTGCCCGCCGCGCGTCCCATGCCGTACACGGATGCATCAAGCAGTTCAACGCCCAGCTCGGCGGCAATCAGCGTATTGGAGAACGCCAGCTGCATGTTGTTGTGCGTGTGCACGCCGAGACGTTTGTTCGGCAGGTTCGTTTTGAACTTTTCCACCAAATATTTGACGTCCTTATGATCCAGGCTGCCGTAGGAATCAACGATGTACACGACGTCGACCGCACTGTCCTTGATCATCTCAAAAGCCTCGGCCAGCTCGTTTTCCATGACGTTGGACAATGCCATGATATTTAACGTCGTTTCGTATCCGCGGTCATGGAAGGTTTGGATGAGATCGAGCGCTTTATCCACGTCCTTGATGTAGCAGGCGACGCGGATCAGGTCGAGCATGCTTTCGGAGCGCGGAAGAATGTCGCCCACGTCCACCCGCCCGATATCCACCAGCGCGGATAATTTTGTTTTTCCTTTTTGGGGAATGACCTCGCGCAGGAAATCATCGTTCAAAAAACGCCATGGGCCCACCTGATCGGCGCCCTTCAGCAGCTTGGGGGAGTTTTTATAGCCGATTTCCATATAATCAACGCCCGCCTCATTCAGCCCGGCGTACAGATTTTGCACAAATTCAACGCTAAAATCCCAATTATTCACCAGTCCACCGTCACGAATCGTACAATCCACAATTTTGCAAGGGTTCGTCTTCAACCAAAACTTCTCCTTCCGGCGTAAAATTTATTATTTCATCATACTTGAACGGCAGTCGAAAAGTAAAGATGAATATGACATTTTCTCATTAAAGCGTGGACGCTTTTACGCAAAATATCAAAAATACGGGCTATTCACCTGCAATCCGTTGCGAATCACAATAAAAAAGCAGCCGCGGAAGCCGTGCGGACGACTCCGAAAGCTGCTTTTGCCTTCATGGTTATTTTTCTTTGGCCTCCTGCGCCAATATCCATTCCGTAATGCTACGAACCATCGCCCCCGTCGCCCCTTTCGGGTTCACGCCCCGCTCTTTGGCGAGAAAAGCCGTTCCGGCGATGTCCAAATGGATCCAAGGCAGCCCCTCGGCAAAAGTCCCGACGAACAGTCCGGCCGTAATCGCCGCGCCCCTGGAGCCCGTGCTGTTTTTGATGTCGGCCACATCGCTTTTCAGCATATCCCAAAATTCCTTGTACGCAGGCAGCGGCCATACCTTTTCTCCGGCACGTTTGGAAGCGAGGATGAACTCCTCGAGCATCGTGTCGTCATTGGCGACGGCTCCGGTCGCCACGTCCCCCAAAGCGGTCAACACGGCCCCCGTGAGCGTGGCGACATCGATCAGCTTTGAAGCTCCCAACTCCCGTGCGTAAGCCATCCCGTCCGCCAGCACGACGCGCCCTTCCGCATCGGTGTTTAACACTTCGATCGTCCGGCCGCTGTAGCTTCGGATGACGTCCCCCGGTTTAAAGGCGCCTCCGCCCGGCATATTTTCGGCTGCGGGAATCACCATCACGACGTTGACCGCGGGCCTTAACGTCCCGAGCGCGTTCATGACGCCCAAAACCGCGGCCGCCCCGCCCATATCGCTGATCATTTCTTCCATCCCGGCCCGCCTTTTCAGCGAAATGCCGCCGGTATCAAACGTGATGCCTTTGCCCACCAGCCCGATCACGTCGTCCCATTTGTCCCTGCCCTGGTACCTGATCATAATGAGCCGCGGCGGATGCACGCTGCCCTGCCCGACGGCAAGCAGTCCGCCCATCCCCAGCTCCGCCAGCTGCCGTTCGTCCAGGACGGCAGACTCGAAGCCGTGTTTGGCGGCAACGTTTAACGCGGCTTCAGCCAACCCCTCCGGCACGAGCATATTCCCGGGCAGATTGGTCAAATCCCTGGCGAGGCAAGTCGATTCGGCATAAGCCACCCCCCGCCGGATGCCTTGCTCCCATTCCGCCTTTTCAGCCGCCGAAACCGATCCTTTGCGCAAAAATAAAAGCTGCTCGATTCCGGTATAAGCAGAGGCGTTTTGCTTATATTGCCGCTGGCGATACGCGCCGAGAATCATCCCCTCGGTCAGCGCCTGAGCCGCGGCCGCGGCGTTTTGCTCCGCCGTAAAAGCGACCAGAGGCGCGCTCAACTCCCAGGCCAGCGTTTTGACCCTCATTTTTAATGCCGCCTTTGCCGCTTGGGCCGCCGCCACCCTTAACTCCTCCGACGTCAGCGGCCGCTCGCCGGCTCCGACGAAAATGACCGTCCGGGATTCTCCCCGGCCCTGCAGCGGCACGGCATAGGTCTGAAAGGGCGCTCCCTGGAACAAATGCCGTTCCATCAGCGGCAGCAGCAGCGAGTTCCATGCCTGACGCATGCTGCCGTCCTGGGCGCCTTGCGGCGAAACCAATACGATAAACGCGTCCACATCCGCCCTTGCCGCATCCGTCTCCCCGATCCACTCAATCGAAACCTGCATGGTTTCGGAACAGGAATATCCATCCATCTGTCATCTTCCTTTGTCATGAAGTTTTCGGACGATAATCATATATATTATTCCACGTTTGTCCAAAGCAACTCGGAAGACGGGCCGTTTTCCAATCATGGCGGGAATCCATCGCGGTTTACAAAAACGGTCCCATGCGGATACAATGATTCCACACCTGTATACAAATGATTTCCAAGTTGGTTTTATCATTTTTCATGCAAACAAATGGAGGCAAGTTTATGGAACTACGGATGCGGCACTCATGGCAATTGGACGAATCCGAAGCCGCTGCGCTGCAGCGGGATCTGGCGCAAAAAGTGATTCAGGAAGACTCTTTTTCATCGGTTGAATATGTCGCCGGGGTGGACGTCGCCTACAGCAAGCATAGCGGCAATCTTGTCGCGGCCGTGGTGATTTTGGATGCAGGCTCGCTCGAGCTCGTCGAATCGGCCACCGTCGAGGACACCGCCGCTTTTCCTTATATCCCGGGCTTGTTTTCATTTCGGGAGCTTCCCCCGGTGATCAAAGCGTTTGAGAAAATAAAGATGACGCCCCAGCTGGTCGTCTGCGATGGCCAGGGCGTCGCCCATCCGAGACGGTTTGGATTAGCCAGCCATTTGGGCGTCCTTTTGGAACTCCCTACGATCGGATGCGGCAAAACGAGGCTTATTGGCGAGTATGCGGAACCGGATTTGAAACGGGGATCCTATTCTTCCTTAGTGGATCATGGCGAGGAAATCGGAAGCGTGCTGAGAACCCAGGAAGGGGTTAAACCTATTTTCGTGTCCGTCGGGCATCGCATATCGCTCGCATCCGCCCGCAAGTGGATTTTAAAGCTTTCTCCCCGCTACCGTTTGCCGGAAACGACCCGCCGGGCGGATCACCTGGTTAAGACGGCTTTGGGGAGAGATTAAAATCTGAATTCTTCATATAAAGGGAATTGCATCGGTTCCCCAAAGGATGATAAGTTTGATGTGTGGAAAGGAGAGATGGACATGAGCCCGTCGCTGCAATCACCAAAAGGCCAGCTGCTGATCCAGGAAATCGAAAAAACCGTCGTGCCTTACGGCATGGTCGCGGTTTGGCCGCTTGGACAAGCCAGTTTTATCCTCAAAGGCGGAACAACCGTCATTTATATCGATCCGTATGTCACCCATAACCCGGACCGCATTTATCCGGCTCCGATCGACCCGGAACATATTACGAATGCCGACTACTGCCTGATTACGCATGAGCACATGGATCATTTGGATCTGGACGCGATTGCCGCCATGGTGCGAACCGGCAGGGACACCGTTTTTATGGCTCCGGCATGCTGCTGGGAAGATATGAAAAAGCAAGGCGTGCCTCGCGAGCGCTTCCTCATCGCGGATACCGAAAAAGAATTCGGCGATGAAACGATCATCCAGCCGATCCCGGCTGCGCACGAAGAACTGGAAACGGACGAGCAAGGTTATCACCGTTACGTCGGTTACCTCATCAAGCTGAATGGCGTTACGGTCTACCATGCCGGGGATACGGTGGTCTACGAAGGCCTGGCGGACCGGCTGCGCAAGGAATCCATCGACCTCGGGCTGCTGCCGATCAATGGCCGGGACACATTCCGGAACAGCCGCGGCATTGTTGGCAACATGGACTACCGTGAAGCAGCCGAGCTGGCGAAAACGGCCGGCATCGGGATGACGATCCCCATGCATTACGACATTTTTGCAGGGAATGCGGAGCGTCCGGGATATTTCGTGGATTATGTATACGACCATTTTCCCGGGATGCGCATCCACGTGATCGCCCGGGGCGAGAGGTTTATCCATGTTACGGAGGCGGCCCTCCAAGCCTTGAAATAGCATCGAACCGCTTTAAGTCAAGCTGCTCCCGTCTTCTTAGGAAGGCGGGCCTTATTCTTATTTTCCGTGCAGCAGCCGGCCGGCAGAATTACATGTTCGCCCGAAAAAAAGCCCGTTCCCTCAACCGTCTTGCGTGAAGGACCAGGCTTATTTGGGCATACCGGTTATACCACTTCCACGATCGGCAGCGAAATGACGAATTCCGTGCCTTGGCCGACGGTGCTGTTGACGGCGATATAACCTTTATGGTTTTTGATGATCCGGTAACTGACGGACAAGCCGAGGCCCGTCCCGCTTTCCTTGGTCGTAAAAAATGGATCGAAAAGATGGGAAAGCGTGTTATGGTCCATCCCCTTGCCGTTATCGGATATGCAAATATGTACGTTTTTATTGTCCCGGTTCGTTTGGATTTCAATAAGCCCTCCGTTTTCGCCGCTTAAATGTTCGATGGCGTCCATCGCATTTTTGACGATGTTCAAAATCACCTGTTTAATCTGCTTGACGTCTACCGAGATGTGCAGCGGCTGCTTGTCCTCGTGCAGGATGACCTGGCAGCCTTTCATCAGCGCTTCGCTTTCGGTCAGCAGCACGACCTCCTTCAGCAGCGAGGAGACCGGAATAACGGTGGTTTGCGGAGCGGACGGCTTGGATGAATTCAGGAACTCGTATATGATATCATTGGCCCGATCGATTTCGGTCAAAATGATGCGGGCGTACTCGTCTTTACCCAGTTTAATGAGATGGGGACGCAAAAGCTGAATGAAGCCGCGAATGGCAGTCAGCGGATTCCGGATTTCATGGGCAATGGAGGCGGAAATTTTGCCCAGCATGGCCAATTTGTCGTTGCGGTAGGCAGTCTGCTCGATCTGTTTGAAATCCGATACGTCCTTGACGCTGAACAAGTAGTCGCCGTCCATTTGGTCGCCGTCGGTCACCGTGAGCAGCCACTGCCGCCCGGACTCATCCGTCAACTCGTGGTATTTTTTGCGATGAATCAGAGTTTCGCGATAAATCCGCAAAATCTTCTTTTTCTTGTAGCGGCTCAGCTGCGGATGGCGCAAAATCTGTACGATCGTGCACCCCGTTAATGATTTGCGGGAAACTTCGAGCAGTCTTGCCATTTGGACATTGATAAACGTCAGTACACCCTCGCTGTCAAACAGCATAACGCCGCTGTCGAGATGCTCCAGAATGTTTTCATACTTGTTTTTTACCAGCTGCGTAGATTGAAAAGCCTCAAGGGACTGTAACAGCGTCTCTTGGATATCGCCCAACACGATACTCCCCCTTTCAGAAATGAAGGATGGCCTCCCCCACTTCCTATTCTTCACCTACACGACAAACAAAAAGAAAACGTCGATCGACGTGACTTTCTTAGATGACGGTCCACATTATCAATGTTTCTCCTTGCGATTACAGAAATCCTTCAGCTTCTCAGTAAACTTGGTAAATTCTACAATCTAAAATGATAGTTTTATCATAGACAAGGTAAGCCGAAAACTCAATCGGAAAAACTGTCGAAAAATCGAAGATACAGTTAAATTTACCCATTTCGGCACAAAATAAAAGCATCAAATACATGAAGCGCATGTACCGATGCTTTTCTTTATCTATCCAATCAGGCATTTCTGCTTCTGTAATAGACTTTCTGTCGTATCATGTTTTTATGCCTTATGCTGCAGCCGCAATCTTCGCTGGCTCATCACGGCCAATCGTCTCTTTAATTCGCCCTCCCATTTCTCGTCCTTCATCTGTTTGGCGATGGTCAGCAGGTCCAGTGCCATATCGATCTGGCTTTGTACGATGTCTTTCGGATCCTCCTTTTCGCAGTTGACGACGTTTTCGAAGATGGCCTCATCGTCCTCCACGACGTAATCCTGGAAATCAATCTCCGCCGTCCCGTCTCCATGCGCATATTCAGCTAAAATTTCATATTCGTTTTCGACTTTATAATGAACTTCAACCCGGTGGCACACGGGACAGAACAGCAGGGGAACATTATGGACTTGGGTGCGGTAATGCTTCAACGTTCCCTTCGTTCCAACCATACTCGCTCCGCAGCAATAACTCATGCCAGTTCACCCTCCTCTTGATTCCGCCGCATTCCTCATTAATGTATTCGCTTTTATTTATGTCGATTCCTTTTTTTCAGTTCGATGCGGCCGGATAAAAATCCTGCAACCCCAGGCCGGATTTAAGGCAAAAATCGGAATAAAGGCCTAGGTCGCGCCGGATCTCGTGCTTTTGACGCACAGTCGCCGTTTTTCGCCGACAGGTATAAAAAGCCCCCGTTGCCGGCATAAGGTTCATCCTTAGGCTTGGCAAAGGGGGCTTGTCTTATGTTAAAACTGAATTAGACAACAAGGTTTTTGTCGCCTGGTTTCCAGTTCATTGCGCACAGTCCGCCGGATTGCAGAGCTTGCAATACGCGCAATGTTTCTTCAACGCTGCGGCCGATATCGTTGTGGTTCACCACTTGATATTTCAGTTCGCCTTCAGGGTTGATGATGAAGAGGCCGCGCAGCGCTACGCCTTCTTCTTCGATGTATACGCCGTAGTCTTTCGAAACGGATCTTGTGATGTCCGAAGCCAGCGGGAAGTTGATTTTGCCGAGACCGTTAGCGTCTGTTGGCGTGTTGATCCAAGCTTTGTGGCTGTGGATCGAGTCCGTGCTTACGCCGAGGATTTCAGCGTCAAGCGCTCTGAATTGGGAAGCGGCTTCGCTCAGAGCCGTGATTTCCGTTGGGCACACGAAAGTGAAGTCCAAAGGATAGAAGAAAAATACGAGCCATTTGCCGCGGTAGTCGGACAGGCTGACTTTACTGAAATCGGAACCGTCACCAAGTACGGTTTCCATCGTGAAATCGGGAGCTGGTTTACCTACTAAACGTTCTGCCATGTTTAAAAATCCTCCTTTATGATATCTATAGAACAGCCGGACGGCGAAAGCTCTCCCCTGTTCTATATGAAAGAAAAACATATGTTTTTCTTGTTTCAAAGTATGTGCGATCCCGGCGGAACCTACATTTAAAATGTTATCATCCGCCCATTTCAAAGTCAAGATTATATTCGTTATTTATTTATAATAATTATAAACAGAACGATTTCGTGAACAAAAGCTTCCTATTATATATGTCTTTATCTGCACCTTATTTTTTGCACTTATTTTTAAGGGTGCTCCTTAGGGTTTCCCGATATACGGCAAAACGGACACCGCCTCATAAAGGCGACGCCCGTTTGGTTTTGTTGCAGCCCGGTTAAGCTTTAAATTATTTCTTCATCGCTGCCACGATCAGATCGCCCATCTCGCGGGTGCCGATGGCTTTGCTCTTGTCCACGGCAATGTCGCTTGTGCGATGGCCGTCGTTCAGAACCTTCGCTACCGCCGCTTCAATGGCGTCCGCCGCGTCGGCATAACCGAAGGTCAGGCGAAGCATCATCGCCAAGGACAAAATCGTCGCGATCGGGTTCGCCAGATTCTGTCCGGCGATGTCCGGCGCGGAACCGTGCACCGGCTCGTACAAACCGAACGCCCCTTCGCCCATCGATGCGGAAGCCAGCATGCCGATGGAGCCCGTAAGCATCGCTGCCTCATCGCTCAAAATATCGCCGAACATGTTCTCCGTCACGATGACGTCGAAGCTTGCCGGACGGCGGAGCAGCTGCATCGCGCAGTTGTCGACGAGCACGTGTTCCAGCTCCACGTCCGGGTAATCCGCCGCAACGCGGATGACGACTTCCCGCCACAGGCGAGAGGTTTCCAGGACGTTGGCTTTGTCGACGGAAGCGAGCTTTTTGCGGCGTTTCTGGGCGATTTCGAAGGCTTGGCGAACGATGCGCTCCACTTCGGCCACGTTGTACACGCAGGTATCGACCGCTTCTTCCCCGTGTTCGCCTTGGCGTCTGAATTTATCTCCGAAATAAATTCCGCCGGTCAATTCGCGAACGACCATCAAATCCGTGCCTTCAAGCACTTCCGGTTTCAGCGTCGAGGCATCCTTCAGGCAATCGAACACAACCGCCGGACGAAGATTGGAAAACAATCCGAGCGCTTTGCGGATTCCGAGCAAACCCGTTTCCGGCCGCAGTTCCTTCGGGTTGCTGTCCCATTTCGGTCCGCCCACGGCGCCGAGAAGCACCGCGTCGGCATTTTTGCACACCGCCAGCGTTTCCTCCGGAAGAGGCGTTCCTTTCTCGTCAATCGCAATCCCGCCGAACAGAGCGTGTTCCGTTTCAAACGAATAACCAAACAACTCTTCCGTACGTTTAAGCACCTTCTCGGCTTCGGCTACGACCTCCGGTCCGATTCCGTCCCCGCTGATCACGGCAATTTTCTTCACTTCTGGCATGGTTTCCGTCACTCCTTCTGGTTCCTTCACTCACTGATCACTATTCTTATCTACTGTTGTATCATATTCCGCGGGGCATTGACCAAGATATAGAATCTATCACCTTTATAGTATTTTCCTATAAGCTGCTGCAGGAGCAACCGATTCGCCATCCATCGTAATTTCCGACATTCCTATTCCTTCGCGATCGGGCTACAATGGTATCGTATAGACCCAAATTCACGCTGAAGGAGTTGAACGATGTTGCAATATACCTATCTCGGCAAATCAGGGCTGAAGGTCAGCCGCTTATGCCTTGGGACGATGAATTTCGGACCGGCGACGGACGAAAAAGAGGCGTTCCGCATCATGGATGCTGCCCTCGATGCGGGAATCCAGTTTTTTGATACGGCAAACATTTACGGCTGGGGGCAAAACGCCGGGCTCACGGAAACGATCATCGGCCGCTGGTTTGCGCAAGGAGGCGGACGCCGCGAAAAGGTCGTCCTGGCGACGAAGGTTCACGGCAATATGCATGATCCCGCCGACGGGCCGAACGGAACGGAAGGCTTGTCCGCATACAAAATCCGCAGGCATCTGGAAGGTTCGCTGAAACGTCTGCAGACCGACCATATCGAGTTGTACCAAATGCATCATATCGACCGCAACGTATCTTGGGACGAACTCTGGGGCGCATTCGAGCTTGCCGTATCGCAAGGGAAAATCGGATACGTCGGTTCCAGCAACTTCGCCGGCTGGCAAATTGCCGAGGCGCAGGGCAAAGCGCAAAACCGCCGCTTCCTTGGCCTTGTCGCCGAGCAGCATAAATATAATTTGAACTGCCGCCTGCCGGAGCTTGAGGTGCTGCCCGCAGCCAAAGCGATGGGGCTCGGGGTCATCCCCTGGAGCCCGCTCGACGGGGGCATGCTGGGACGCAATGCGCTGAAAAAGCTGGAGGGCACTCGCAGCGGCGGCAATCCGAACAAAATCGAAAAACACCGCGCGCAGTTGGAAGCTTTTGCCGAGCTGTGCAGCGAAATCGGCGAGCCGCAGGACAACGTCGCGTTGGCTTGGCTGCTTACCCATCCGGCCGTCACCGCGCCGATTATCGGGCCGCGGACGCTGGAGCAGCTCGAAAGCTCGCTGCGCGTGATCGACTTGAAGCTGGACGAAGCCATCTTGAAGCGCCTGGATGAAATCTTCCCGGGACCGGGCGGCGAAGCTCCGGAAGCATACGCGTGGTAAGCCGGCCATTGATGAACCCGTAATCAGCAAAAAAAGCAGTCCGCCGTTTGGCGGTCTGCTTTTTTTATGATCGCAAGGTGCGCTTTCCCCTTCCGGGAATAAGCTGATGATGGGTATAAGTTTAATTATTTCTTGATCCAATGCATCATTTCGCGCAGCTGGGAACCAACGATTTCGATCGGATGGTTTGCTTCGTTGCGGCGGGTCGCATTGAGGAATGCGCGGTTGGATTGGTTCTCCAGGATGAAGTCGCGCGCGAATTTGCCTTGCTGGATGTCCGCGAGCACTTCTTTCATCGCTTTTTTCGTTTCGTCGGTCACGATGCGAGGTCCAGTCACGTAATCGCCGTATTCAGCGGTGTTGGAGATAGAGTCGCGCATGTTGGCCATGCCGCCTTCATAGATCATGTCGACGATCAGCTTCATTTCATGCAAGCATTCGAAGTATGCCATTTCAGGAGCATAACCCGCTTCCACCAGCGTTTCGAAGCCGGCTTTGATCAGGGCGGTTACGCCGCCGCAAAGTACGGCTTGCTCGCCGAACAGGTCGGTTTCGGTTTCTTCGCGGAACGAAGTTTCGATAACCCCTGCGCGGGTACAGCCGATGCCTTTGGCATAAGCAAGGCCGATTTGCTTGGCTTGTCCGGTAGCGTCTTGTTCGATGGCGATCAGGCCAGGCACGCCGAAACCTTCGACGTACGTGCGGCGAACCATGTGGCCCGGCGATTTAGGAGCTACCAAAAGCACGTCCGCGTCTTTAGGAGCCACGATTTGTCCGAAGTGAACGTTAAAGCCGTGGGAGAACATCAAAGCTGCGCCTTTTTTCAGGTTTGGTTCGATGTCGTTTTTGTAAACCGAGGCTTGAGTTTCGTCCGGCATCAGGATTTGTACGATGTCCGCTTTGCTTGTCGCTTCGGCAACGGAATATACTTCAAAGCCGTCGTTTTTCGCTTTATCGAAGGATTTGCCTTCGCGAAGTCCGATAATGACTTTCACGCCGCTGTCGCGGAGGTTTTGCGCTTGGGCATGGCCTTGGCTTCCGTACCCGATGACGGCAACCGTTTTCCCTTTCAATACGCTGAGTTCTGCATCCTGTTCATAATAAGTCGTCACTGCCATTGTATAAATCCTCCTTTGTTTTTAAAAGAACCCTTATGAAGAGCGGGTGTTTCAAGAGACCTCCGCCGTATTGCCGCCAGGCATGATCCCTTCAAACCCCCGCTCTCCGGCGGGCGGTATGCATATGATACTCGTGAATAATTATACGTTTCCGCGAATCATCGCGGTGACTCCCGTGCGGGAAAGCTCGCGGATGCCGTAAGGCTTCAACAGTTCGATCATCGCGTCGATTTTGGTGGTATCCCCCACCACCTGCACCATCAAATTATGGCTGCCGATATCGACGACCGAAGCCCGGAAGGTTTCGACCACGCCCATGATTTCGGGGCGCTCCGACGGTTCGGCGTTTACCTTGATCAGGGCCAGTTCCCTTGCCACCATCGGATTAGAGCTGAGATCGACTACTTTAATAACGTCGATCAGCTTATACAGCTGCTTTTCGATCTGCTCCAAGGTGTGTTCGTCGCCAATCGTTACGATGACCATGCGGGAGAGCCCGGGTTCTTCCGATTGCCCCACCGTGATGCTTTCGATATTGAATCCGCGTCTGCCGAAAAGTCCGGAAACTCTTTGCAATACGCCCGGTTGGTCATTTACTAGAACGGCAATGGTATGTCTCGTACTCATATTTATGCATCTCCCATCAGCATTTGATCAATGGTCGAGCCTTGAGTTACCATCGGATACACGTTTTCACCCTTGCTGACCACAAACTCGACAACGACGGGTCCCGGCGTTTCAAGCGATTCCGCCCAAGCTTGGCGGGCTTCTTCCTTGTTCGTCGCCCGGAGTCCCTTCACGCCGTATGCTTCAGCCAGTTTGACGAAATCCGGGCTTCCTTCCAGATCGATATGGCTGTAGCGGTTGTCGTATATCAATTCCTGCCACTGGCGAACCATGCCGAGCACCTGGTTGTTGATAATCACGATTTTGACCGGAATGTTGTTGATCGCGCAGATTGCCAGCTCCTGGGAGCACATCTGCATGCCGCCGTCTCCGTTGATCGAGATGACCAGGCGATCCGGCTGCGCCATCTGGGCGCCGATCGCCGAAGGCAATCCGAAGCCCATCGTTCCGAGGCCGCCGGAGGTGATCATCGAACGCGGCTGGCTGAATTTGTAATATTGCGCCGCCCACATTTGGTGCTGGCCGACGTCGGTTGTCACGATCGCTTCGCCTTTTGTCGTTTCGTTCAGCATTTCGATGACCCACTGCGGTTTCAGCACTGTGTCGGAATCCTGATAGCTAAAAGGCTTCTCCGCTTTGGATTCCCGGATCCACGCTCTCCATTCGTCCGCTTTGTCCGCGCGTTTCACTTCCGAATTGAGCATTTCCAGAACGGTTTTGACGTCGCCGACGATCGGAATGTCCGTTGGAACGTTTTTCCCGATTTCCGCCGGGTCGATGTCGATGTGCACGATTTTGGCATTCGGAGCGAACCCGTTCAGGTTGCCCGTTACCCGGTCATCGAAACGCGCCCCGATGTTGATCAGCAAATCCGACTTTTGGATCGCCATGTTCGACGTGTACGTTCCGTGCATGCCCGGCATCCCGGTCCAAAGCTCATGGCCGCTCGGGAAAGCGCCGAGTCCCAGCAGGGTCGTCGTGATCGGAATTTCGGTCCGTTTGACGAATTCGTACAGCGCTTCATGGCCTCCGGAGTAAATGACGCCGCCTCCTGCAAGGATTAGCGGACGCTCCGCTTCGGCAATCGCCTGCACCAATTTGTCCAGCTGAAGTTTGTTCGGCACCATCCGCGGGTTGTAACCGCGAAGATTTACCGCGTTACTGCTGGGCTCAAACAAAGTCAGCGCTGCTGAAACATCCTTCGGAATGTCGATCAGGACCGGACCTTTGCGTCCCGTCGAAGCGATGTGGAAGGCTTCGTGGATAATCCGCGGCAGATCCTTGACGTCCCTGACCAGGTAACTGTGCTTCGTGATCGGCATCGTGATGCCGGTAATGTCCGCTTCCTGGAAGGCATCGGTTCCGATCAAGGACGTTGCCACGTTGCCGGTAATGACAACCAGAGGAACGGAATCCATATAAGCGGTGGCAATTCCTGTGACCAGATTCGTCGCCCCCGGTCCGGACGTTGCGATACATACGCCGACCTTGCCGCTGGCCCTTGCATAACCGTCAGCCGCGTGGATCGCTCCCTGCTCATGACGAGTCAGCACATGTTTGAAATCCTCGTATCCATACATCGCATCGTAAATGTAAAGCACTGCCCCGCCTGGATATCCGAAAACACACTCGACGCCTTCAAGCAAAAGGCTGCGAAGCAATATTTCCGAGCCGGTAATGACTTCCGACTTCATCCATTTCTCACGTAATTGTTCTGTAGACCGCACTTCAGGAATTTGCGCGCTCATCAGTCATCCTCCTCCTCAAAATTTACATACATGTGACATGAGTCAATTTCAAAACATCATCGGCAGTTCAATGGTGACGATCTATAGATTCAAAACGTTGACTGGCCTACACATCGTTTCATTGCTGCCTTTTGAACCTTATGAAATTGATTCGCATCTAAGAAAAACGTCTGTTCGACGTACTTTCACGAAAGAAAGGTTATGCGTGCCGGGAGGTTTGCCTTAGGATCTTCGGGCTGCCATTGCTTGGGTGCTCATTTCATTCCGATATCCGAAAAACAAAAAAACCTTCCGCCCTCCACACAGAATTCCATCTGCGTGAGGGACGAAAGGTTGCGCTTCCGTGGTACCACCCATATTTGCCAAACATCTCGCGATGTCAGCCTCACCAGGTAACGGGATCAGGGCCATAACTTAATCATCACCAGCCGTTCCCATACCTTAAGTCCGTAACGTGGACCCTACGATTCTCCCTAATAGGCTTTAACGCGTTTCAGGAGAACAGCTCCGAGGTGAGCTCGTATAAAAGGGATTTTGGTGGAGGTTGCAGCAATTCCTCACACTCTCTGAGCAAAAGAGCCCTTTAAACTTCGTCCTCTTCATTGCCGTTGCTTTATGTTCGTTAAAATGTTTAGACACATTATATGATCCCACGAACTTAAAAGTCAATACCCATATTTCTAAAAAAATGAAAAATCGCCCCCGGGAAGGAGCGTACACCGGATGTCGGCTTCACTCATATGATGACATAAATTCATCTTCGAAGAAGCCCAGTTTGAAGGGAGGTCAGACATGATGATCCGCTATCGGAGACCGAAACAAGACGATGCGTTCATTATGCGGTTAATCGATTCCCAGCTTGTCCCCATCTCGCATTTGTCTCCGTCCCAGATCGAAACCGTTCGCAAAGAAATCCCAAAAAGACTCAGCCGCGGCATTACCCTAATCGCCTGCCAACGCTATGAGGATGATCCGCTTGGATTCGTCCATTTCATATTGCACGGCAATCTGCTTTACATCGATATGCTGGCCGTCACACCCGAATCGCAGCGCAAAAGATGGGGCAATATGCTGATGGTGCATGCCGAAAAATTTGCGGCGTCACGCGGGTGCACCCGGTCGAAAGTGATGGTCGATGCTGGTAACGCCAGCGGCTTATCTTTTTACCGGAAGCTAGGTTATGTTACGGTGCGGTATCACACGCTGAACCAATGCCATGAACTTGAAAAGAAGCTTTGACTGGTCTAAGATCCTATCAAACAGAACCCTACGGTCGTTCAAATCATGTTTGCACTTTTTTCAGTGCACTGTTCTCTTATTTCTCTTTTAGAAAAATCCGAACGCTCCAGGATATCCTGCCGGGTAACCTCCCGGATAAGGTCCGTATCCGTATCCCGGAACCCCGTAAGGTCCGTATCCATACCCTCCGCCGTAATATCCTGCATAAGGAGCCGTACCGATGGCCAAAAGATCGAACAATACAAGCGGAATGATCGCCTTTGTTTGCACTTTTTCACCTTTGCTCCGCCCGAGAATCAGACGGTTTCCTGATATCCGAAGAAGTTTGCCTGTAACCAAGTTGCCGTCTTTTTTGACAGCCACTATATGTTGACCGATCAGCTTTTGCGCTTGTTTACGGGTAACAGTCTGCTGCATAAGATCCCTCCTCCAAATGTGTTCAATGGCAGTCTATTCCGCCTGCCCCCCCTCCGCTTGTTCCATAGCCCGGTATACCGTCAAGTTTGGTGCCTATTCCGCCGGAAATTCCGGCGCAAAAAGGCCGCATTCCATTGGAATGCAGCCTTTTGGTTTCACTTGCATATAACGTTTTACCGTTTCCCCGGATCGTACGGTTCCCCGAGCGAAGCCGGAGCGGAAGATCTTCCGACCGCGGCGACAAGCACGATAACCGTCAACACGTAAGGAAGCATGTAGATAAATTCCTGAGGAATTTCCTTCGACCAAGCAAACAGCTGGAAGTAGTTCCCGATCGCTTGCGAAAAGCCAAAAAATACGGCGGCCCCAAAAGCGCCCAGCGGATTCCACTTCCCGAAGATCATCGCGGCGATCGCGATAAAACCTTGGCCGGAAATCGTATTATGCGAAAACGTATTGGTCGTCGTCAACGTAACGGTCGCCCCGCCGAGCGCCGCCAAAACGCCGCTGACGATCACGCCGATGTAGCGCATCCGCAGCACTTTGACGCCAACGGTGTCCGCGGCGCTCGGATGTTCGCCGACGGCGCGGAGACGCAGGCCGAACGATGTTTTGTACAGCACGTAAAATACGACCAGCACCAAAATGATCGCCAAATAGGTCGTGATATAGTTGTTGAACAGCCCTTCCCCGATAATCGGAATATCCGACAGCAGCGGAATCGGCACCTTCGCGAGCCCTTCCTTGAGCAGCGTCGTTTCGCCTGCCCCTTCAAACAAGAGCTTCACCATGTACAGCGTGCTTCCTGCAGCCAAAAAGTTAATGACGACGCCGCTGATGACCTGATCCGCCTTAAACGTGATCGATGCGACGGCATGAATCAAGGAAGCGATGGCACCCATGACCAGCGCGGCCAAAATGCCGATATACGGCGAAGCTGCGCCCATGCCGGCATCCTCGGCATAAAACGACGCCACGCCGGCGGCAAACGCGCCAAAGGTCATAAAGCCTTCAATCCCGATGTTGATGACGCCGGAACGTTCAGAGAAGATGCCTCCCAATGCGGCAAAAATGAGCGCGGTAGAAAAAACAAGCGTCGTATTAATCAGCTGGCCAATTGTTGTCATCCAATCCATTTACAACACCTTCTCTTTCTTGCGCTTAAGATAGAAGGGCTTAAGAACCCAGCGCACGATGCCCTGTGCGGCAATAAAGAATATGATCGAACCGATGACGATCCGGATGATTTCGGGCGGTACTTCCGCCCCGAAGCTCATGCCCGCCGAACCATATGTCAATATGCCGAACAACGATGCGGACAACAAAATGCCGAATGGATGGTTTAATCCGATCAATGCGACGGCAATGCCGTCAAAGCCGATTCCCGGAGATCCGGTGAAAATCGCTTGATAGTGGAATACGCCCAATACCTGGAACGCTCCGCCCAAACCGGCAAACACGCCGCTGATAAACATCGCTTTGACGATATTCTTTTTTACGCTCATGCCCGCATATTGGGCAGCATGCCCGTTATGGCCGACGGCCCGGAGCTCGTATCCTTGCTTGCTTTTCCACATATAGATAAAAAAGAATACGGCTGCCAAAATGGCGATGATCGTGCCCCAATGCATGCGCGCATTGTCAAAAGCCGTAGACAACCAGCCGATGGAAATGGATGCGGTATCCTTAATTTCCTCGGATCGTTGCTGGCCTTTTTCGAGAAGGAAGTTACGCACGATGTAGTTGCTGAAGTACAGCGCCGTCCAGTTCAGCATGATGGAAATAATAACCTCGTTGACGCCGCGTTTCGCTTTCAAGTAGCCGGTAATGCCGGCCCAAATGCCGCCGGCAAGGCCGCCTGCAATGATGGCTACAAGCGCATGCACCACGATCGGCAAGCCCGACAGCTTAATGCCCACCGCCGTGGCAGCCGTCATGCCGACGATGTATTGCCCTTCGGCGCCGATATTAAACAGGCCTGCCCGGAATGCAAACGCGACGGCAAGCCCCGTCATGATCAACGGCGTGATTTCGCGGATCGTTTCCCCGAAATCATAAACGTTGCCAAAAACGGTTTTAAACAGGGAACCGTATGCGAGCAGCGGATCATAACCGCCGATCAGCATAATGATCGCCCCGACGATCAGACCCAAAACAACGGCCACAAGCGGCACCAGGAGGCTGTTCACGGAAAAAATCTTAAACAATTTGCTCATTATGCTTTCCCTCCCGATTTCTTGCTGCCCGCCATCATGAGACCCAGCTCCTGATCGTTGGTTTCCTCAGGCAATACTTCGCCCACGATTTGGCCTTCGTAGATGACGGCAATCCGGTCGGAAACGTTCATGATTTCATCCAGCTCGAAAGAAATCAGCAATACGGCTTTGCCTTGGTCGCGCTGGGCAACCAGCTGTTTTTGCACGAATTCGATCGCGCCCACGTCCAAACCGCGGGTCGGCTGGGCAGCAATCAGCAGATCCGGATTTTTATCTATTTCCCGGGCTATAATCGCTTTTTGCTGGTTACCGCCCGACAAGGAACGGGCTTTCGTCTCGATGCTCGGCGTTCTGACGTCAAACGCCTCGATCAGTCGTTTCGCCTGCTTGTCGATTTCCTTTTTGCTCAAAAACCCGGCTTTGTTATACGGCGGCTTGTAATACGTCTCCAACACCATGTTTTCGCTCATCGAAAAATCAAGGACAAGCCCGTGTTTATGACGGTCCTCCGGAATATGGGACACGCCGCTTTCCGTAATGAAGCGCGGACTTTTGTTCGTGATGTCCTTGCCGTTGAGCATAATGATGCCGCTGTCGACCTGGCACAGCCCGGTGATCGCTTCGATCAGCTCGCTTTGTCCGTTGCCGTCGACGCCGGCAATCCCGAGGATTTCACCCGCACGAACGTTCAAATTCAAGCCGTTCAGCACGGAAACGCCCTCTTTGTTTTTCATCGTCAAATTTTGCACTTCGAGAACGTTTTGCTTCGGCGAAGCCGGCTTTTTGTTCACTTTAAAAGAAACGCTCCGTCCGACCATTTTCTCCGCAAGCTCATTCGGATTCGTCTCCGAGGTTTTGACGGTATCAATGACCTTGCCGCGGCGAATAATGGTCACATTATCGGAAATCTGCATGATTTCCTTCAATTTATGCGTAATGAGAATAATCGATTTTCCCTCTTCGACGAGACGTTTCATGATCCCCATCAGATCGTTGATCTCTTGCGGGGTTAAAACGGCGGTAGGCTCGTCAAAAATAAGGATATCCGCTCCGCGGTAAAGCGTCTTCAAAATTTCGACGCGCTGCTGCATCCCGACGGAAATATCTTGGATTTTGGCATGCGGATTTACCTTCAGCCCGTACTGATCCGACAGCTTCTGGATCTTGGCGACCGAAGTTTTGTAGTCCAGCTGGAACCCCATTTTTTTCGGCTCCATGCCCAGCACGATATTTTCGGTCACGGTAAACGGCTGGACGAGCTTAAAGTGCTGATGCACCATCCCGATCCCGAGTTCGATCGCTTTGTTCGGGCTGTCGATAATGACAGGTTTGCCGTTTACTTCGATGCTTCCTTCGTCCGGCTGGTACAATCCGAAAACGATATTCATGAGCGTGGACTTGCCCGCGCCATTTTCGCCGAGCAATGCATGAATTTCTCCCTTATGCAGCTTTAAGCTGATAGAGTCGTTGGCAACTATGCCGGGAAAGCGTTTGGTTATTTGCTTCAACTCAACGACAGGGGTCGCTGCACCCATGAGATCACCCTTTATCATGATTTGGTTTCAGGCCAAAAGCAAAGAAAAGGCCAGTTATACAACCAGCCTTGTCGTTTCGCAACTTTGGATCCGTTTAGATGGTAAGCTCAGGCAGTATTATTCTTCAGGGACTTTGATTTCCCCGCTGATGATTTTCTCTTTGAACTCGTCAACGGCTTTCAATACGTCTGCAGGAACGTTTTTGCTGGAAGTGTCCGCAAGACCTACGCCGTTTTCTTTCAAGCCGAGAACCTCGGAGCCGCCTTTGAATTGACCGTCGATCACTTCTCTTGTGACTTTGTCGACAGCCGTCGTTACGCCTTTAACCATCGAAGTCAACGTTACGTCATCTCCGAATTCAAGGGATTGGTCTTTGTCGACGCCGATGACCCAAACTTTGCTGCCGCCGGCTTTGTTGCGGGCGATCGCTTCGTTGAACACGCCGGTACCCGTAGCGCCGGATGCGTGGAAAATAATGTCTACGCCGTCGTTGTACATCGTTGCTGCCGCTGCTTTACCTTGGTCAGGTTTGTCGAAAGCGCCTGTATAGTTGATTTTGACTTCGACATTAGGGTTCGCAGCTTTGACGCCGGCTTTGAAACCAGCTTCAAAACGTTTGATGACAGGAATTTCGGAGCCGCCTACGAAGCCGACTTTGCCTGTTTTCGTCATTTTGCCTGCAACGACGCCCACGAGGAATGCGCCTTCGTTTTCGGCAAACGTGATGGAACGAACGTTAGGGGAATCGACAGTAGCATCAATGATTGCCAAATGCGCGTCAGGGTTTTGGTCCGCCACGGTTTTCATGTCTTGTCCGAGGTCGAAACCGATGCCCCAAGTCAGATCGTATTTGCCTTTAACGTATTTATTCAGATTCGTAACGTAATCTTCTTTGGATTTACTTTGCAAGTACTGAGCTTCGATGCCTTTGTCTTTTTTCAAAGCATCGAGAGCTTCCCAAGCGGATTCGTTAAACGATTTGTCGTTTACGCCGCCCACGTCGGTAACCAGGCCGACTTTGACGCTGGACTTCGCGTCGCCTGCAGGCTCGCTGCCGGTTGCGCCTGTCTCTTCATTCTTTTTGCCGCAGCCAGCGAGTACCACTGAAAATGCGAGCAGCATGATCAGCGACAATTTGAACATTTTCTTCATTGCTGTATGTCCCCCTAAAATTTTTTTGCCCTATCATTTGCGCAAGATCCCTTCTACCAATTAATTTACCACCTATCAATTAGAAATAGAGAGCTTGTTTCAAACGTGGACATTTTACATTCAGATTATACAATCTCGCATCCTCAAAATCCAGCAAATTTGCGTCGGATTCAAAAAACTTTTTTTGAATAAAAGTAAAAGAAAGCGCTTTAAGAGTTTTGAATATACCAACACATGTCACATTTATCTCGAAATACATGTTATGTATAAGCGATAAGGGGTAATTCCTTGGTTTTATCTCATTCCATCACGAAATTCACGTCATGTTTCCTGCCATCAAGAGAAACAATGCCCCATAGCGGCTTATTTCGAAGCATAAAAAAAACCGCCGTAAGGCGGTTTTTCCATTTAATGTTAAACAATTACGCGTTGATTTTTTCTTTCGCAACGGTTGCGATCGAGTTGAACGCGTTGATGTCGTTCACGGCGAGATCAGCCAGCATTTTGCGGTTGATGTCCACGCCTGCCAATTTCAAACCATGCATCAGTTTGTTGTAGGACAAGCCGTTCATGCGTGCAGCCGCATTGATCCGGACGATCCACAGTCTGCGCATGTTGCGCTTGGTTGCGCGACGGTCACGGTATGCATATACCAAAGACTTCATCACTTGTTCGTTAGCTGTTTTAAAAATGCGGTGTTTGGAACCGAAATAACCTTTTGCAAGTTTCAATACTTTTTTATGTCTACGACGAACAACGAATCCGCCTTTTACTCTTGCCATAATAATAAACCTCCCAAAATTGTGTTATAACTATTTCAAGTTAGCCAAGCCTTGCTTCAAACGTCTTACGTCTCCAGGAGCCATCACCGGGTTGCCGGCGAGCACGCGTTTAGCGCGTTTGGACTTGTGGGACAGCAAGTGGTTTTTGTAAGCTTTGTAACGAGTTACTTTACCGGAACCAGTTACTTTGAAGCGGCCTTTCAAGCTGCTGTGTGTTTTCATTTTAGGCATAGTACTTCCTCCTCAGGACTATTGGGCTTTTGGAGCCAGAATCATAATCATACTGCGGCCTTCCAATTTCGGTTGGCGTTCGACGACGGAAAGTTCGGCAACCTCCGTTTTGACGCGTTCCAGAATCTTTTGGCCGATGTTGGCGTGAGTGATCTCGCGTCCGCGGAAACGGACGGAGCATTTCACTTTGTCGCCTTCTTTCAAAAACTTGACGACATTGCGAAGCTTGGTTTGGAAATCATGCTCCTCAATGTTAGCTCGGAACCATACTTCTTTGATATCCACGATTTTCTGATTCTTACGGGCTTCTTTTTCTTTCTTTTGCTGCTCATAGCGGAACTTGCCGTAATCCATGATGCGGCACACCGGGGGCTTGGCCTGCGGCGCCACGTTCACCAGATCCAGATTCAAATCCGCCGCCATCTGGAGAGCTTCCCGAATCGGCTTGATGCCGATCTGTTCCCCGTCAGCTCCGACCAGACGAACCTCTTTCGCCCGAATTTCCTCATTAATCATATGATCCTTACTAATAACCGTCCACCTCCAAATTCGAATGGTGATGCTTTTGCAAAAGCAAAAATAAAAGGGATACCGGTGTCTACGACCAGCATCCCTATGATCAATTCTTCATGAAATTTTGCATTCATAAATCATCGGATCATGACCCGCCAACCTTCGTCGGCCAGGTGAGAAGCTGGTGCCTCTGCTTGCAAATCCATTTTGTTTTAACGTACTTGAGTAATGTACCACAAAGGACAAGCCTTTGTCAACAACAATAAATCATCCTTAGCCCTGCTTGCTTTGCACTTCTTCCAGACGAACCACGCGAGTATGCTTCGTATGGCTCCACTGTTTGTTGTTTTGCGTGAAGAACGCCCAGAACGTGATCGGCCACCAGGAAATCAGGAAAATCGGATAAAACACGAGTCTGAGGTACGTTTTCCACGGCACCTTTTCCAGATACATGGCCAGCGGACATTGCATGATCCCGTAGATCGAGAACGGAATCGACACCCAAAGAGGCAGGTATCCGTAAATCGAAATCAGGTTCAGATCCGTCGGAAGCATGTAATTGATGTAATAAATGATCGTCAGCAGGAACCCGATCAGGAAGTTGTAAGAGTTGAACACGTACAGAGCCGCATCGATTTTCGTCAAGCTGCGCTCCTTGATGCCCTGTTTGAGCAGCGGGAACATATACTTCCGGGTAACCTCGAAGTGGCCTTGCATCCAGCGCAGGCGCTGTCTGGCCGACGCTTTGAACGTCAACGGCTTTTCGTCGTACACCCGTGCGTCGAAATTGATTTTCGGATATACGTTGCGCTGAATGCAGCGTACCGTAAATTCCAAGTCCTCGACCAGGCTGGTCGCGCCCCAGCCCATTTCCTTCAGAAGCTTGCTTTCGAAGCACATCCCGGTTCCGCCAAGGAAGTTGGAGAGGCCAAGATTGTATCTCGGAAGCTGCCATAAACGGTTACAGAACCAGTAGTTGATCGCGTTCGACGCACTGATCCAGGAATCGTTAGGGTTTTTCGTATCCAAGTATCCTTGAATGACCTGCTTGCCGTTGCACAAGTCATCGTTCATGTATTGCAGGAAATCGACGTCGACGAGATTGTCGGCATCAAAAACGACAACTGCGTCATACGACTTCGGCATTTTCCACAGCTTGTCGAGCATCCACTCGAGAGCATAGCCCTTGCCCCGTTTGTCCGGGTTATTTCTGACGCAGGCGGTTACGCCCTCAAAGCTGTTGGTGATTGCTACCGTATTGTCGGTACAGTTATCGCAAATCACGAAAATATCGTACATTTCTCTTGGATAGCGCATCTTCTGTAAATTTTCTAACAATGCGCCGATCACTTCTTCTTCATTGTGCGCTGCGACGATGACAGCGAAAGTTTTTTGCGGAGAATGCGATTTGGATTCTTTTTTGCGATACCATCCGAAAAAGGAAAGGACCAGCTGATACAGTCCTACAAGCCCGAAAAACACTTGGAGAACGATCATAATCTTTTCAAACACTCTCTTGACCCCCCATATCCTTGTTGAGTTGTACCCCTTTTTTATTCTCGATGCTTTAAACGGCCATTTTTATATTTGTACTGGCATCCGTTATTTTTAAAATCCGAAAACAAAAAACGTATACTGATTGTCGGCCATATGACAGCTCATTGTCAAATTGCCATTTAAGAGCTTAAGCCAAAAAACATTGTCAATCAAGATGTATTTGCCCAACTAACCTCCCTTTATCATGAATTATCTTAGTTTTTGCTTATTTTTGAACTTTTAACAAAAGTTTATGATTAGAAAAGGTACCCACTACCTCTTTAACCCACTTTTGGGTACTTGAATCATTTTAATCGCTTCTTCAGGCGAAGTCAAAAATTCGAAAATATGCGCATCGCAGCGGGAAAAAACGCAAACAAAAGGGACCCTTGAATCAGGGGCGGCGAGATTTCAAAAACCCGAGCTCCCCTTCATGGTCCCACAACGCTCACGATCAGTGCAGTGACGGAAGTTTCGAAAAATGTAAATTTTTATCTTCGCATTCCAGTGCATATGTATATTTATAGACAGGTTGTCCATGATTAAACAAAACGATTGAAAATTCTCCCTCTTTGCAGTGGACCGTTTGAAGCGTGCAATGGGTCTTTAATTCCGTCTTGCCGGCCACGATCCGGTTCCTCTCCGTAAAGGCGATGAGTTGCCCTTGGTCGTCGTACAGCTGCAGCTCGATTTCAAGCGATTCGTTAACGGTCAAATCCTGAAGATGCACAACGACCCGCAGATTCGAAACGTAAGGAAGGGTTTCAACGAGAACGGACGGGACGGGTGCAGAATGGTTAAGCTTCATGCCTTGTTCCGACTGCACCATTTCGCAATAATCGACGATAAAACAGGAAAGTTTCACGAAACGCACTCCTTACATGATTTTTTTGACCGATGCCTTGGAATAATTCAGCCTGAGCAGGCTAGGATACTTTTGGACGTCCAGCGCCTGTGCCAGTTCTTTGCCTGCATCCCCGCAAACGATCATATGGCCAGGCAACTTTTTTCGAAACAGATTCATGCGGTATTCGGGGGCATGATAGAACACGACGGCCATTCTGCCGGAATCGTACGCGGCCCGGTTTCGCAAAAATTCGGGCTCGGATTCGGCGTCGATAAAAATAATGTCGAATGCCGTTTCCAAACCGGCTGCCGGCACCTGGTTCCTGTAAAGCATCTCCCCGGTTTTCAGCAGCTTTTCAAGGGCGGCGGCCCGCCTGACGTACCCTATCAATAGAACGGCCAGCCCCAAGGAGACAAGGCTCAGCGCATATGGGAGCGTTTCATGCATGAATCCCCATCCCCCTTTTATACCAATACTGCTTGATCAGGACCGCGAACAGCGAGACATTCGCCAAAATGGCATACATCATGACGTTTTCCGATAGAGAAAAGCGCGGGCTCGCCTGAAACGTCCAGCAAAACAGGATGAGCACGATTATGACGACATTGCGCCCGATGGCGTAAAGCTTGTTCGTCGGTTTGCGGCTCTGTCCGAAACAGTTGCAGTGCACCGTCTTTTTTTCGAACGATACTTTAAGCAGCGCGGCGACAAACGTCGTCATGAGCGCCATGGTCAGGACAAGCGTAATGACCCGGCCGAAAGCAAACACGATCAATACGGATGCCGCAAACTCGCCCAAAATAAACAAGTAAGCGGCCGCGGCGATCGCCCGTTCGTTGGTTATGATGCCGAATTGCCGGATGCTGATCCTGAATTCGCCGACATCCAGGCTTTTGGAAATGGCGGATATGCAAAATACGAATACCAAAAGGCACTGACCGATCGAAGACAGGATCATAACAAACTCTCCGAAACGAGCCGGTCCTCGTATTTCTCCCACTCCGTCAAAGAGGCTCCCAGCACTTTTTGGCGGTTTTTGACCAAAATCATGTAGGGGAAAGATTCAACGTCATACGTCAGCGTCGCATCTTCCGGCTCCAAATAGACGATCGGAAAGTCCCAATGAAAATAGGCCTTCAGGTCCCGGTGCTCCTCTTCATCCCCGTTGCAGAACAGCACGAGTCCCATTTCGGGGATTTTGCTGCGGAGAACGCTGATTTGCGGCAAAAACTCGACGCAATGGTTGCAGAATAAAGACACGAACAGAAACAGTTGGGGGCGGCCGTCGGTGAAGCGGATCTCATTGCCTTCAAAGTCGACGACCGAAGCAAAATCGGTCATGGGTAAGCGACCTCCATTTCCTGCTTGTTGTACAGCTCTTTTTGTTTCATCCACATGTCGAAATAATAGCCTTGGGCATGGACGAGCTCCGAATGGCTTCCGACTTCCTTGATTTCGCCGTTTTGCATCACGACGATCTTGTCCACGTTGGCCGCAATGCCGATACGATGCGTAATGACGATTAGCGTTTTTTCGCCGGACGCGTCCAGCAAACGGTTTAGCAGCTCCAGCTCGCTATTGGGATCGATGGCTGAAGTAGGCTCGTCCAAGACGATGAGCGAAGCTTGTTTGAACAGCGCCCTTGCCAGCGCGATTCTTTGCCACTGGCCTCCCGAGAGATTGATGGAATCCTCCGTCAAGTAGCCAAGTTCCGTTTCGAGGCCCCGCTCCGGAAGCATGATATTCGCGATGCCGAACGCATCGGCGAGTTCGTACAGCCTTTTGTCGTTGTGGATCTCCTTCAGATCGGATGCCGCGATATTGTGGCGAATGTCGAGTTCATACTTCGAGAAATCCTGAAACACCGCGCTGACCTGGCTCCAGACCGAGGGCAGATGGATGTCGTTCAAATCCGTTTGATTGTAAAATACGCTGCCGGGCTCAGGCGGATATAACCCCAATATTAGCTTGACAAGGGTGGTTTTTCCGGATGCGTTGTCGCCCACGATGGCGATTTTTTCGCCTTTGCGGATCGACAGGCGAATGCCGTTTAAGGCATTTTCGGCTCGATTCGGATATCGAAAAGAGAGATTCCGGACCTCGATCGACTGGATATCGTCGATGATGCTGCCCCGAGAACCGGCGTCTCCGCCTTCGGCAGACAGCATGTCCCCGGCCAGCCGGAGATAACTGGTATTCTCGTAAAATTTTCCGCCAAGATTAAACAGGTTCAATATATTGGATTCGATCAGCGGCGCGGCCATCGTGACAGCCATGTAATCGCCGATCGTCAATTTTCTATTATAAATGTAATAGATGATCAGGACGGCAAGCCCGAGTTTGAACAAACCCGACAGGATCTTGCTTAACGTAACGAAAACGATTGTCTTTTTTTCCAAGCCGTATTGCAGCTCAAAGGCCTCCCGTTTCCTTTCAAGCCAAAGCTTTTTAAAGAACGGGTATGCCTGGTTTACCATCATTTCCTTATGTGCCGTAAAATTGCTCAACAACTGATACAAATAACCGTACGTACGGTGCGAAGTTTGAAGGACGTTCGTGACTTCGACTCGGTTTCGGATCGTTTTCAGCTCCAAAATGCCCCTAGCGACGCACACCGCCAATAGACAGATCATCGCAGCCGGACTTAGATTCCGCAGCAAATAAAGAGACAGGGAGATGCTGATCAGCAGCGAAGCCAAGGACAGGAACGATTGGTAATTGCTTTCGATTTTGGACAACGCGAATTCATTGAATTGCGCCTTGCCGTGAAACGACGGATTTTCCTTTTCCACGAGATCGATCGAATAATAATAATCCAGCAATCTCGTTTTTTGCCTAAGCGAGAACTTTTCCGTAAACGCCAAGTTGAACTTTTGCTGAAGCTGACCCAGTACCGTTACCGCCAGTTCCATGCCGACGATAAGAACGATCAGCCGGAGAACCCCGCCGAACTCGAAGTTCGGGGAAGAGAGATCGTTGATCAGCGCGGAGCCGAGATAAATCGAAGCATTCATTTGGAAAGGAATCGCGATCAGCATCAGGAGGTTGAAGTAGAAATAGGTTTTGTCCGCGATCCACACTTCCTTAAAAGATAAGGCGAACAATCCGAGGCCTTCACGAAATGCTTTCATTCAAAATGCTCCCGGAACCGAACACCTCGATCAGCGGCGAAATCTTGCGCGTCAGACTCTCGTAAGTATTGAACAGCCCGCCTCCGACGATTTGGCCTACCTTATTGACGGCATATACCAGCGGAACCGCTTCGACTCTGATTTCCTTGAACAACACGGTCAGATCCGATTTGAAAACTTCAAACCCGGGGTACATTCTTGCAATCTCACTCGCAAAATCGTCGTCGGCATCCACAAACAAGTACGTTTTGAAACGAAAGGTTTCGGAATATTGGCTTAACAGCGAAAAATCGCATTTTTCGCAAGTTTTGCTCATAAAAAAGATTACCGTTCCGGTTGGCCCGAATTCGATCGCGGCTTCGTGCCCGGCTCGGTCAAACGCAAACTGGGTCGGCATGTTCTCCCCGATCGGAATCGGCGCCATCGTCCGCTTTTTAAGGAATTTCATATATTCTTGTTCCTGCATGTTCGCGTCACCCTTTCCGGAGCATGGATCAAACAGGCGCCCAAAACCTTGGGCACCTGTCGATATGGCCTACATGACTAGCAACAATTTCCCCATTCGGAGTTGCAGTATTTCCAAACCTGGATCGAACCATTTTGGTAGCAAGGGGTATAGTACTGGTAAATATAACGTGTTCTGACGCAATCGGTGCTGGATACGCAACCGCTGTCGTCACCAGGCACTGGGGTGCCGCCGGACATTCCGCTTGGGCAACTGTATTTACATACCATATTATGAAACCTCCTTTGTTTTTTGCCGGCCAGGCAATAGGAACGTAGCTACATGATTCATGATAAATAATTTTCCGGCTCTAGTTAACAGTTTTTGGGTAAAACACTAATATCTGAGGATATGTTGTACATCGTCTGACGAAACTCATCAATTCATGTGGTTCAATGTCGAATTTTCCCTTTATATTCCTATTTTTGATTTATTCATCATTAATTAGTATAATAATTAATAGATTCCAATTATAGGTAATTCAGGCGAAAATATTCTTTTCGCTCCCTTGCGATCACGACTACGATTAGGAGGTTAATCATTTGCTGCCCTATTTTCCGGATGTAGCCGTCTATTCATCGAACTATTCATTGAAAATCAAATTGTCAGCTCACCTCAAAAACAATAGGGTATACAACCTGAAGAATCCCAAGGAGTTTCTGGATTTCGCCCGTAAAAACGACGGTTTTATCTTCATATGGGAATTATCCAAGTCCACGTTATGCCATCTGCGGATTTTGTTTGCGAAACTGTGCGAACAGGAAAACAACATCGAAATTCTTTGCCTGTGCGGCGATGAGGATTGCGGGGAATTCATGAAAAAAATCATTTCTTATGCCAACGAAAAGCCGCTTCGGCTTCATTTTTCCGGCTATAATACGTTGTTGTCATCGATTAAGTTGGCGTCCAGCCGCCTTCTGGAAAGCAAATTGGCCGCAATTGCCGAAAACGAAGACCGCCTGAACTACATTACGCTCAAGCATGACAACAAAAAGCTGATCCTGGTCGAAAATCTCATCAAATGCGTGGAGAAAACGGGTAAAAACGTGATTCAGGTGACCTTGTCCAACAACGAGAAGATCGAAAGCACGTCCAATTTAAAAGACATCGCCAACCAATCGACGCCATGTCTCTTTCAGTGCCATAAAAGCTTTCTGGTCAACATTAAATATATCCAAGCGATTTCCCCGAACGAATGGAACCATTACGACATCACCCTGGATGGCGAGCTGACGATTCCGCTGTCGAAAGGCTTCTTCCCGCACTTCACCGTTGCCAAAAACCTCCTTAAGTCTTCGGCAATCCAAACTTTTCGTTAAACGGGCCGGGCCTCCCCTCGGATCCAACCGCATACTCCCCATATACGTTTCAGGGGTCATTTTCAGGAATAATTGTTCCGAAAATGACCCCTTTTCGCGATCGTTCTTGAAAAGCCGACGGATTCAAAATATGATAAATTCATGAAAAAAATATCAAACCAGCGCCCACTATGGCTAAACTACGCCCGGAGGTATCCCATGATCCGTCTTATTCAGAAATTAAAACGTTTGGACCAACAGTTATTTACAAAGGTGAACAGCAGCTTGCACCGGAGCATGGTAAATCGCTGGCTTTATTATATTACCCATATTGGCGGCGCTTGGTTTACAATCTTGTTTTCCCTGTCCATGTGGCTTTTAGCGCCCAAACCGTGGAGCACATACGGACTGCAGGCCGGCGTGGCGCTCGCATTAAGCCATATTCCCGTAGCCGTGTCGAAAAAAACATGGCCCAGGCAACGGCCGTATTTGACGCTGCCGGGGACGAACACGTTTCGCAATCCGCTGACGGACCACTCTTTTCCGTCGGGCCATACGACCGCCGTTTTCTCGCTGGTTACGCCTTTTGTGGCCGCATGCCCCGTTTTGGCTTGGGTGCTGGTACCGGTCGCTTTGTCCGTAGCCGTATCCCGGATGTATTTAGGCCTGCACTACCCCTCCGATTGCCTCGCAGGCGCGACCATCGGCACGGCCGTTGCCGCGGGGACGGTTGCATTATGGCCCTAAAGCGGATAAGGTGTAATTAGACCAAAACATGCAGGAACAGGTGAATTGAGAGTGAGCAAAAAAAGGGTATTGTTATTATCTGAAGGCTTCGGTGCTGGACATACTCGAGCTGCGTACGCACTCTCAAGCAGTCTACGCAAACTCTCACCGAACGTTCAGACGAGAGTCCTTGAACTTGGAAGTTTTTTGAACCCGAAGGTTGCGCCTTTGATCATCACCGCATATAAAAAAACCGTGCTTTCGCAGCCCAAGCTGGTCGGCATGATGTACCGCCATCAATACAACAAATCATTGAACCGTTTCACGACGCTTGCGCTGCACCGCATTTTTTACACGCATACGAAAAACGTCGTCCACCAGCTGCGTCCGGACATCGTCGTCTGCACGCATCCGATCCCGAGCGCCGTCATCTCGCGCCTGAAGCGGCTCGGAGAGCAAATATTGCTGTGTACCGTCATCACGGACTATGACGCGCACGGCACATGGATCACCCCGCAGGTCGACCGTTATTTGGTTTCCACCCAGGAGGTGCGGGCCAGAATGATCCACCAAGGGGTTCCCCCTTCCAGAATCAAGGTCACCGGCATCCCCGTCCATCCCAGCTTCTGGGAGCATCCCGGGAAGGAAGAAATCCGCGAACGCTTCGGGCTGAAGGACATGCCTACGGTCATGGTGATGGGCGGGGGCTGGGGCATCATGAACGACGAGGTCATCAACGATTTTTTGACCCGCTGGAAGGACAAGGTCCAGATTCTGTTCTGCCTCGGCAATAACGAAAAAGAGCTGAAAAAGTTGGAGCAGGACCCCAAATACAATCATCCCAACATCCATTTGATCGGGTTTACGCTCGAAGTGGACAAGCTGATGGAAGTGTCGGACCTCCTCGTCACGAAACCGGGCGGGATGACCTGCACGGAAGGTTTGGCGAAAGGCATCCCGATGCTGTTCCACCATCCCCTTCCCGGGCAGGAGGAAGAAAACTGCCATTATTTCACCGCGCAGGGGCTGGGCGAGCCGATTTCGTCGCTGGACGTCATCGTAAAATGGATGGACAAGCTCGTCGGCGATTTGGACGGCATCCGGCGGCGGCGGGAGGAGCAGCTGCAAAGCATTGCCCGGTACCGCCCGATGGAAAGCGCGCATAGCATCATCGAAATGCTGGATTCGAAAACGGTGTCCTCCTGAGAAGGAAGGCGCCGTTTTTTTTTGCGCGTACAAAAAATCCCCGCAAACGGGCCCCGCGGCCAAACCGGCCGGCGCACGTTCGCAGGGATTATTTTTGTCCTGCTTATTTTCCTTATAAAAGACCGGGCTGCATCGCAGCTCTAAGTTCCCGCGTTACTCCTGCCCGCTTTTGTTCGCTTGGGGCGTGTCCTGCAGGCGGTAATTATCGAGCCGGTGTTCCTGGTAACGCTGCAGCGCTTTTTCCCCGACGATGGCCTCGCAGCGGTGGATATTCACGCCTTGCCCGTGGAATTTCGTTTCGTATTCGGTCATGACATGCTGTTCGTTGGGACCTTCGCGGTGAAGGTTTAGCGAAATGTTCTTCATTTGCAGGCCGAAATCGGCAAAAGCGTTCAACGAAAACTCGAACAGCGTCTGCGAGTCGGTCTTAAGATGAATTTCTCCGTTTTCGTTCAGCAAGCGGCGGTATTTCTCCAAAAAACGGGGATGTGTCAAACGGCGACGGGCATGTCTTGCTTTAGGCCAAGGATCGCTGAAATTCAAAAAAATCCGCTCGATTTCCCCTTCTTCGAACACCTCCTCCAAAAATTCCACGTTCGCAAGCGCGAGCCGCAAATTCGGAGGCGTTTCGACATTCCGCTCGGACCAGGCCAAACGGGCCTTTTCGCTCGCCCGGCGGATCAGTTCGTCATACATATCGATGCCTATAAAATTAATGTCCGGATCACGGAAGCTCATCTGGCTGATAAACTGGCCTTTGCCCATGCCGAGCTCCACGTAAATAGGACGGTCGTTGCCGAATAACGTATGCCATTTTCCTTTATGGGACCGGGGATCAAGAATAACGAAGCCGGCCTGGGCCTCCAAATTCTCCCGGATTCCTTTTCTGCCGCGTAAACGCATTTCATACCTCCACTTTCATCGCTTTAATATCCGCGCAGGTATTCGCGGACAGCTTACTTGCAATATTGTGCCGAAGATACAGTCAAATGTAAAGAGCATCCCCGGAAAAAAAGAAAAAGAATTCCGGCCGCCCGGCATCGATGCCAAGGGGCGCAGAATTCCTTTTCCAAATCTATTTGGAATTGGGGTCCAACGAATTCTTTGTTGTTAGTCTAACCTATCTTGATACTGAAAATCAAATGTCTTTTCGAAGGCTTTGCGAATTTTTCGATGCGCCTCCGCTTTCACCTCCGGATTTCCGTTAAATTTGACGCCTGTCAACGCAAGCGCCTCCTCCGGAGTCAATTCCACAGCAATTTTACCTTTTCCTGAAGCTTCTGCGGTTAAATAACTCATCATGATCACCTCACGGATTATGGTTGCCGAGATTCGTTTCTTTTATGAATCGGTGCCGGTGTTACGAAAACGGGAGCGCTCCGACTCTCACTTTTAATATAACATTTCATGTAAGTTTTTTCAATAAATCATATGCTCGGCCGCCGATAAAAATGACTCGGTTTCGCCCTCTCATACCCTTCCCCGATTTTTTTTGCTACAATAGAGCAAGCAGTAAGCCATCACGGTTTAACCTTTGCTGATACGCCAAAAAGGAGCACCTTCACATGCATTCGAAAGCAGCAAGCCCTCCGCTTCTTTGGGGAGATAAAAGATTCCATACCTGGAATTACGAAATGCGCCGCGAGTTCGACGAAAAGGTGTTCAAGGTCATGCTCGATGCCGGCTTCACCTGCCCGAACCGCGACGGCACGATCGCCAGGGGCGGCTGCACGTTCTGCAGCGCGCGCGGATCGGGAGACTTCGCCGGCAAACGCCGTGACGACCTCGTCACCCAATTCAATGAAATCCGGGACAAACAGCACCTGAAATGGCCGAACGCGAAGTACATCGGATATTTTCAGGCTTACACGAATACCTATGCGCCGTTAGAGGTGCTGAGGGAATATTACGAAACGATCCTGCAGCAGCCCGGCGTCGTCGGCTTGTCGATCGCGACAAGGCCCGATTGCTTGCCGGACGATGTCGTCGAATATTTGGCCGAGCTGAACCGGCGGACCTACCTCTGGGTCGAAATGGGGCTGCAAACGGTTCACGATTCCACCTCCGAGCTGATCAACCGCGCCCATGATACGAAATGTTTCGTGGATGCCGTCGCCAAGCTCCGCAAGCATGGCATCCGGGTCTGTGCCCACATCATTTACGGACTTCCGCAGGAAACGCATGAAATGATGCTCGAGACCGGGTACGAAGTAGCCAAAATGGACGTGCAGGGGATCAAGATCCACCTGCTCCATCTCATGAAAGGCACGCCGATGGTGCGCCAGCATGAAGCCGGCTTGCTCCGCTTTCTGGAGGAGGACGAATACATCAAGCTTGTCGTCGACACGCTCGAGATGCTGCCGCCGGACATGATCGTCCATCGCCTGACGGGCGATGCGCCGCGCAAGCTGCTGATCGGACCGATGTGGAGCCTCAATAAATGGAAAGTGCTCAACGGCATCGACGCCGAACTGAAAGCGCGGGATACATGGCAAGGGAAATATTGGAGGAACGCGTAAATGGGTTTTTTATCCGTACTCAGCTTCGCGCATAAGCAAATCGAAGGACGCCTGGCGCCCGGCGACATCGCCGTCGACGCTACGGTCGGCACGGGAGCCGACACGGCGTTCCTCGCCAAGGCCGCAGGGCCTAAAGGCCGGGTGTACGGCTTCGATATTCAGGAGCAGGCGCTTCGCCTTGCCGAGGAACGGCTGTCCCGGGAGCCTGCCGGCGGCATGGCTTCCGTTTCCCTGTTTCTTGCAAGCCACGCGCGGATGACGTCATACATCCCCCCGGAGTGCCGGGGCCGCGTCGGCGCCGTCATGTTTAATTTGGGCTATCTGCCTGCGACGGATGCCGACAAACATATCATAACGAAAACGGAAAGCACGCTTGAAGCGCTGGAAGCCTCGCTTTCGCTGCTCCGCCCCAAAGGGATCATTACGGCCGTGCTGTATCCCGGCCATGCCGGCGGGGCGGCCGAAGCGGAAGCGGTGACGGCCTGGGCCTCAAGCCTGCCCCAGGATACGTGCCAGACGGTGATGTACAGGCAGCTTCAGCGAAACGACGCGCCGTACGTCGTCGCGATCGAAAAAAAACGGTAAACCGCGGGTGACACATCCAAGCATGTGCGCCTGAAACATATAGATCTCGGATCTAACGAATCCGAATGCAAGCGGTTTGATTCAACGATTCATGTTCAGATTAATGACTTGAAAGGAAGATGCAGCTATGACACAACCTTATCCATTATTGTTCCAACCCGAATTCAAAGAACGCGTATGGGGCGGCCGCGCCCTTGAACGTTTCGGCCTCACCCCTCCGGAAGGGCATATCGGCGAAGGCTGGATGATCGCCGATCATCCGAACGGCACCACGACCGTCGTCAACGGCGAACTGGCCGGAAAAGGACTCGATCAAATCCGCGAAGAGCTCGGCAAGGAATGGTTCGGCAGCAAAGGCTTTTCCGAGAAAAACGGGCGTTTTCCGCTCTTGATCAAGCTCCTCGACTGCAACGACAACCTGTCCGTGCAGGTTCACCCGACGGACGACTATGAAGGCCTGCCGAAAGGCGAGCTCGGCAAAACGGAAATGTGGTACGTCCTCGACGCCAAACCCGGAGCCAAAATCATTTACGGCCTGAAGGAAGGCGTCACCCGCGAAAGCATGAAAGCGGCGCTGGAAAACGGAACCGTCATGGATACGCTGCGCGAAGTATCCGTCGAAGCCGGCGATACGTTCTACATCCCAGCGGGTACGGTTCACGCCCTTTGCGCGGGCGTCGTCGTGGCGGAGATTCAGCAAAACTCCGATACGACCTACCGCATTTACGATTATGACCGTCCGGGCCTGGACGGCAAACCGCGCGAGCTTCATATCGAGGATTCCCTGAACGTTACCGCGTTCGAAGGCTCCGGCGCAACGACGATGAAAACGGGCGGCCTGGGTGCCGGAGAATGGCTGCAAATCGCCAAATCGCCTTATTTTATCGTGGAAAAAGGCATCGTGGACGGCGCCTGGAATTTGAACACGACGCCGGAAAGCTTTACGATCCTGGTCGTATGCGACGGCAGCGGCAAGCTGGGCTGGAACGGCGGTTCCCTGGACATCAAGGCGGGCCAATGTTTCCTTCTTCCGGCCAACCTCGGCGCATACACTTTGGAAGGCGACGCAACCGTGCTTCGTTCTTATTTGCCGGAATAATCTGTTCGCTTTTATATATTTTCGAACCTCGGCAGCCGATCCCGCGGCCGGCCTGAGGGTTCCTAATGGATAACGAGGAGGGATGGCGCATGCTTGAGCAAACCTTTGCGATGACAGATCCGCACGGAACGAAGCTTCATGTCTATCAGTGGCTTCCCGATCCGGAGGCCGAAATCGTTGGCATCGTCCAGATCGCCCACGGCATGTGCGAAACCGCCGAACGTTACGGCCGCTTCGCTTCGGCGCTGACCGGCAAAGGATATGCGGTATACGCCCATGACCAGCGCGGACACGGCTTGACCGCCGGTTCGCTCGAGCGGTTGGGAGACGTCGGAGAAAACGGATTTCAACTCATGGTTCAAGATATCGTCCAGCTGGGCCGGCTGGCGCGAGCTCAGCATCCCCGCGTCCCCTTGTTCCTGATGGGGCACAGCATGGGATCCTTTCTCGTGCAAAAGGTCATCATGACGCAATCGGACGGGTACGACGGTTTCATTTTATCCGGCACCAACGGTCCGCGCGGCATGCTTCGCGCAGGCAAAACGCTGGCCGCCCTGCAGCGGGCGCTGCAGGGCGATTCGCATCGCAGCCTGATGATGAACGCCATCGTATTCGGCGGATTCAATAAGGCCTTTGCCCCTAACCGCACCCGGTTCGATTGGTTGTCGCGCGACCCGGCCGAAGTCGACCGTTACATCGAAGACCCCTACTGCGGGGCGATTTGCACGACAAGATTTTTCCGGGATTTTTTCGGCTTGCTCCAGGAAATCCAGCAACCGGAAGGGTATCAAGGCATTCCGAAGCATAAGCCCGTCTACCTGTTCAGCGGGGAAAAAGATCCGGTCGGCCTGAACGGCCGGGGGGTCCGCCGCCTCGAAGCGGTTTACCGCAACCTGGGCCTGGCCGACGTGGAATGCCGGCTCTATCCGGAAGGACGGCATGAAATGCTGAACGAAGTCAACCGGGACGAGGTTACCGCGGACGTCATCGACTGGCTCGACCGCCATACCCCGTCTTCTTCGCAAACGAGGTCCGAAGAGGAATCCTAATCCTTTCCACGCAAAAACGCTCTCGGCTCCATAAAGTTCGACTTTATGGCCGAGAGCGTTTTTTATTCGTTAAGGAATCAGCTTTGCGCCGAGCCGGCCGGTTCCAGCTCCATCGTGTAATAGACCGGCTGCTCGCTGTCGTCCTGCTGGTACAGCACCATCAGAAGCTGCCGCAGCGGCGTTCCTTCCGGCGTTTCGCCCGTACCTCCCGCGAGCACGTCTTCCAGCCTGAAAGGAAGCACCTCCAGAACGGCATGCTTTTGCAGCTCCCTTTCGCCGATTCCAAGCCCCGCGAAGCTGCCGGATACGTTTTCGGGATGGTCAAGCACCCGCCGCATCAGCGTGCTCCACTCCTGTTTATCGATCGGCTCGCTCCACCAAATTTTGCGCGGCTTGTATTTGTGGTTCAGGAAATAATCCAGCTTCATCAGGCCCAGCGCCACGTCCATCCGCCGGATGCCCCGGTGCGCGAGAAAAGCGGACAGGCGCATGAACAGATCCTCCAGCTGGTGGCCGATTTTTTGCCATCCCTGCCCTTCCCAATAATCGCCGAATTCCTGAAAGAAATCGAACGGCGAGTCGAATTCATGCTTCATTAAATAGTTCAGCGTATGATCCATCCGGTGCGCGTTCCAATACTTCTCGAGCACGTCCTCGAGCCTTTTCAGCCGCACGATGTCTTCGAACGGAAGCTTGTGGCTGCCGAGAATTTCGTAAGGCGCCTGATCCATGTAAGTATATTCGTATTTTTCGGCGTCGTGCCGGAGGCCGGTCCCGCGCAGCATTTTCAGGAAGCCGAGCTGCAGCTCTTCCGGCCTGAGCGCAAACACGTCGTTGAACGTTTTTCGGAACGTATCGTAATCTTCCTCCGGCAGGCCTGCGATCAAATCGAGATGCTGCGCGATCCGGCCGCTGTTTTTGATGATATTGACGGTCCGGGACAGCTTCTCGAAATTTTGCCGGCGTTTTACCAGCACGTTGGTCGGGTCGTTGGTGGACTGCACCCCGATCTCGAAGCGGAAGATGCCGGGCGGCGCGTTGTCCGCCAAAAATTGCAGCACCTCGGGGCGCATGATATCGGCCGTAATTTCGAACTGGAAAATGCAGCCGCGGTTATTTTCGATCAGGAACTTGAACATTTCCATCGCATAGCTGTGGTTGATGTTGAAGGTCCGGTCCAAAAACTTGATCACTTTGGCGCCCTTGTCGATCAAATACGTAATATCCGCTTTGACCCGCTCAATGTCGTAATAACGCACCCCGTTTTCGATGCTTGACAGGCAAAACTGGCATTGGAACGGGCAGCCCCGGCTTGTTTCGAAATAAACGATCCGTTTGCCGAGGTTCGGAATGTCCTCCTGAAAACGGTGCGGGGACGGCAGCGAATTCAAATCGCTTTTCGGGCGGGGCGGATTGATGATTACCTCTTCCCCTTTCCGGTAGGCGATGCCGTACACAAAATGGTATTTCCGGTCGCCTTCGATCACCTGCAGCAGATGATGGAACGTCTCCTCGCCTTCGCCCATGACGATAAAATCGACGCCTTTCGCGCGCTCCATCCAATACCCCGTGTCATAAGAGACTTCAGGACCGCCGAGGACGATTTTGACTTCGGGCATGACCTTTTTGACGATGTCGATCACCCGGAGCGTCTCTTCGATGTTCCAGATGTAACAGGAAAAACCGATCACGTCGGGGCGCCGCTGGAACAAATCGGAGACGATGTTCATCACCGGATCTTTGATCGTATATTCCGCCAGCTCAATATCAAACGCATGCTCGCTGTAGGCCTTCAGGAGGCGGATCGCCAGCGAGGTGTGGATGAACTTGGCGTTTAAGGTCGATAAAATGACTTTCATGGGTTCACATTCCTTCTATTATTCATAATCGCCGTCGTAACGGTCGTCGCCCATCTCCCGGAAAAAATCCAGGAACGGCTTGCCGTATTTGCGGTATTTCACTTCGCCCACGCCTTTTACTTTCAGCATGGCTTGTTCGGTCTGCGGGCATACCACGCTCATCTCGCGAAGCGTCGCATCGTTAAAGATGATATAGGAAGGCACGCGCTCCCGCTCCGCAAGCTCGCGCCGGATCAGGCGCAGCTGTTCGAACACCGTCTCGTTGACGGCCGACGGCGAATAGTCTCTACGCGAACTGCCGGAGCGCCCGCCCGCACCGTCTCCGGAAGCCGCCTTGGCCGGCAGGCGCTGCATCACCTTCCGCTGCCCTTTCAGCACCTCCGCAGCCAGCGGCTGAAGCTTCAAGACCGGATATTGTCCCTCCGAGAGGGATAAGTATCCTTCCGAGGCCATGACGTTGATGATCTCCGAAATTTCCTTTTCCGTCCGGTCCGACATCGCGCCGTAGGTCGACAGCTCATCGAACCGGTATTGAAGCACCTTCTTGTTGCGGGAGCCCTTCAAAACGGCCGCCACCATGGATACGCCGAACCGTTCACGCATGCGGTGGATGCAGGAAAATATTTTTTGCGCATCGATCGTCATGTCGACCAGCTCGCGTTCGTCCGTGCAGGAACTGCAGATCCCGCAGGGCTTGTCCTCATGCTTTTCCCCGAAATAATCGAGCATGGCGCTGCGCAGGCAGCGTGTCGTATAGCAGTAATCGACCATCTGCTGCAGTTTGCGGTAATCGTTGGCTTTACGCTCCGGGTCCTGCGGATTTTGCTCGATCAGAAACTTTTGCGTGATGATGTCCTGGGCGCCGAACAGCAAAATGCACTGGCTCGGTTCGCCGTCGCGGCCCGCGCGGCCCGCTTCCTGGATGTAAGCCTCCATGTTTTTCGGCATGTTGTAATGGATGACGTACCGTACGTTCGATTTGTCGATCCCCATCCCGAACGCGTTGGTCGCGACCATGACCCGGATATCATCGTACAGGAAAGCCTCCTGGCTTGCCGCCCGCTCCTCGTCGCTCATGCCGGCATGGTATCTCCCCGCGGCCAGCCCGTTGCTGCGCAAACGTTCGTACAAATCGTCTACGTCTTTGCGGGTGGCGGCATAAATGATTCCCGGCTGATGCGAATGAACCTCGGCATATTTCATGACAAAATCGCGTTTGTTTTCCCCGCGCAACACCGACATCGCCAAATTATCGCGGCTAAGCCCCGTGACGAACACTTCGGGCTCTTCCAAACGGAGCAGCCGGACCATATCGTCCGTGACCTCCGGCGTGGCCGTGGCCGTAAAGGCGGCGACGATCGGCCGGTCGCGAAGGCTCTCGACGAACGGCGCCACCGCCAGATAGCTCGTCCGGAAATCATGCCCCCATTGGGACACGCAATGCGCCTCGTCCACCGCGACGCAGGAGATGGAAAGCTGGTTCATCTCGTCGCGGAACCATTCGACCTCGAGCCGCTCCGGCGCCACGTACAGCATCTTCAAATCGCCGCGTTTGGCGGCGCGGATCCGCTCGTTGACTTCCTTGCCGCTCAGCGTGCTGTTGATGTACGCAGCCGGAATGCCCATCGCCGTTAAAGCATCCACCTGGTCCTTCATCAGCGAAATCAGCGGCGAAACGACCAGCGTCAGCCCCGGCAGCATCAGCGCCGGAATCTGGTAACAGATCGATTTGCCCCCGCCCGTCGGCATAATGCCCAGCGTATCGTTTCCTTCCAGCAGACTGAGGACGATCTTTTTCTGGCCCTCCCGGAAATCCGGGTACCCGTAATAGGTTTGCAGCAGCTGCTGCGCCCTCTCCATCGTCATCGTTTCCACACTCATATATTTAAAAACTCCTAACGAAATCTAGTTCAAAACCGTTACTATTAAGTTTACCGGGCTTTACGGGAATGAGCAACCATCCGAAGGCGGCGCGTCCGCAACAAAAAAAAGTAAGACAACCCGGTATCAGGGCCTCGATTTCAGCCCGTTCTCGTATTTTTCGGAGCCCGGTGCAACAAACATCCTTTGCATTTAAAAAACCGGCACGAATGCCGGCTTTGTCTACATACCATGAATAGCTTATTCCCCTGCCTTGGGTTCTCCCGATACATCCCAGCGGTTTTGGTATTCTTCAAGCAGCGGGTGTACCCGCTCCGGGCGCTCCGACAAAATGAGCCGCAGCCGGACGATCCAGTCTTTAAAAGAAGCGTAGGACGCAAACAGGTTTGCCATGTCCGGCGTCAGGTACAAAAAATGCGGCGCCGGGTATTTCTCCGTCAAATGGCGCAAAGCCGTGTCCATGGGGGTATATTTTTTCCGCTTGGCTTCAAATCCCTCGATCACGGCGGAGGAACGATGTTCTTCCTTCCAGCTCTCCAGCTGCCGCTCGCGTTTGTAATAAGCACTGACGGCCGCTTTCAACATGCGTTTGGCCGTTTCTTCATGCAGCGGATACAGCACCAACCGCGAAAACGCGCGTTCTTCCGCCGTTTTCTCCGCTTTAAGCAGTCCTTGGGCGGTGATGTCCTCAAAGGCGTCGTAAAAAATCAGCGTCCCCTTGTTTTGCTCTGCGGGAGGTTCATAGCCGTAAGGGACCGTCACGGGCGTACGTCTCATGCTTCCGCATCCCCCAGATGCTCGCGGCAAAACGCCTCGATCATCCGAACCTCGTCCTCTTCCAGATCGAAGTCGAGGTAGCGGTCCGTCGATTTTTCGTACAAGTCGTACTTGACGAGATTTCCGCCCTCTTCCAGCTCGTTATATATGGCCCGGACGTACAGCCCGTTTTCGGAGTAAAGCTCGTCGTCCTCCGGAACCTCGAGATCCAGCTTGTATTCGTAACGTTTGCCCGCCAAAATGCGGAACGGGTCTTTAATATGCTCCACCTCATATTCGGTAATCGTCAGCATGATGTCATCCTTTCTCAGCTTGAATTCAGCTCGTTGCCGCCGCTTGTTGCGTTCCTTCTTATTCTAACAGACATGCTCATGGAACATACAACCTTTTCCCGCAGCCGCATTTTCGTACCGCTTAGAAAAGTCAGGACTCCCTTGACGGTGAAGGCGCTGCTATCCCTTCTAATCGATCACCGGGATGCGCTCCGGATGTTCCAGCAGTTCAAACATCAGGCGGATCTGCGCTTCCGTATTGCGGCTGCGCGATAGCTTGGGAAGCTCCTCCCTGCCAAAAAACCTTACGCCGCTCGTCTCCACGCCTTCCTGCGCCCGGCCCCCCGTAATCTCGCATTGAATAAACATTTTATAGACATGATAGGGAGCGGGCGGATTATGTTTCTGGTTGTCCATCACGGCCAGCAGGCGCAGCGCCTTCACCTCGTAACCCGATTCTTCACGCACCTCTTTGACCGCAATTTCGGTCGGGGACAGCAGCAGGTCGGCCCATCCGCCCGGCAGCGACCACTCCCCGTCTTCCTTTTCCCGAACCAGCAAAATTTCGCCATTTCGAATGACGACGCCCCGGATATCCACCTTCGGGGTGGCATAGCCGTGTTCGCCCGCAAACAATTCCGCCAGCTTGCCGGTTTCCACTTCCGTATATTCCGCCATGATCTCCAGGCTGAGCGCCCGCAGCTGCTCGTACCGTTCCCTGTCGTATACGTCCTTGGCGTAGGCCAAGCCCGTCTGGGCAATGCCCTGAATTTGCTTGGCCCAATCAAGCCATTTGAGTGGTTTCTCCATACTACGCACACGCTCCTTCGCATTAAAAAATTCATTTTTTCATTGAGAAAGATTATCACTACCCGAATGAAGTGTGATACAATGATGTAAGAATCGCAATCAACACCAACGGTAAGGAGTCGACGAGCATGGTAAACCCATCGGCCCAATGCGCCGAACTGCGTATTGACGATTATTTGGATTTGCTGAATCTTGCCAAACAGCTGGACGACGCCAGATGGCAGAAAGAAATCATCCGCAAGCTGGAGCGTCTTCAACACAAACATTTTGCCCTAAATTCATAGAATAGCGGCTTCGCTATAACTCAATTCCAATACTAGCGGATATTATTTTTTTGTTGAAAATAACATTCGCTTTCCGATCGGCGGCTCCTTCAACGGCCGTCTTTTTTGCTGTCAAAAAACGAAAAAACGCCGCTGGTGACGAACGATCGCGAACCCTCGGTTGATTTTGGTTAAGAGAATACTATAAAATGATGGAAAGCGGAAGAAAATTTTGTAAATCAAAACAGGAGTGACCGATGGAAAATCAAGAGCCGACGCGGCTTACCCGCCCCAGGAAAAGGAAAAAGAAGCGAAAAGGAAAAACGTGGCTGCTCGTTACGCTGATCTGCCTGCTGCTCGTGGCAGGAGCCGGATATATCTTCAGGAAACAAGTCGCGCTGCTCGCTTTTGATACGCTGATGAAAGATACCGTTGCCGAGACGCTTGACCAATCCTATGAAAAAATCGACGAGGAGGTAAAACCGGAAAAGGTGCAAAACCCGTTTTCGATTTTGCTCCTTGGCACGGATGAACGCAAAAACGAACCGGGACGTTCCGATACGATCATCTTTTCCGTCGTGCGTCCGAAGGACGGCAAAGTCCTCCTCATCTCGATCCCGCGGGACACCTACACCGAAATTGCCGAGGAAAACAAAAAAAGCAAAATCAACGCGGCGTATGCCCGCGGCGGGATCAAACGCAGCGTCGATACGGTGGAAAACCTGCTGGGAAGCAACGTCGATTTTTACGCCACCATTAATTTTCAAGGCCTGAAAGACGTCGTCGACAAGCTCGGGGGCGTACGTCTCCCGATCACCAAAGTGATCGAAAACAAACAGAAATACCACGAAAAGCTCCGGATCGAACCGAACAAACCGATTTACGACGGCAAGGACGCGCTCAGCTACGCCCGCTACCGCGAAGACTCCGACTTTAACCGGACGATGAGGCATCGCGTGCTGATCGACGCGATTCTGGCAAGAGCGCTTGAAATCAAAAATATTACGAAACTGCCGGATTTGATGAAAGTCGCGGGAAGCAATTTCAAAACGAATATGACGTCCACCTTTATGATCGATCTTGCCAAAACCTTCTATGAAGGGGGCAGCATGCCGGCCATCAGCAATTACATGCTCAAAGGCGAAGGAGCCATGCGCGACTCCCTTTGGTATTACGATCCGGACGAAAAAGACATCGAATATATTCGCAAGCTGATCGCCAATTGGCATGATCCGAATACGCCCGCCGATCAACTGATCGAGCCTGCTTCGGATGATGACAAAGCGAAAGCGAGCGGGAACTCATAACATCATACGTCAAAAAGGCCCGCTTGTCCTTCCGGTCTCCGGAAGAACGAGCGGGCCTTTGCTATGGCGGGCTTCAGCGCTTTTCGATGCCTGACGCCATCTCAGAGGTTTCCGTTAAGGTATTCGCTTTGCCCCACCCTCGCAAAAAAGCCGCCCCGGTCGCAACCTTCGGGCGGCTTTAAGTTCCTAGTAAGTGTTATGAATATCATTAACCTTCGAGCAGCAGCGATTCCGGATCCTCCAACAGTTCCTTCACCGTTACCAGGAAGCGGACAGCGTCGCTGCCGTCTACGATGCGATGATCGTAGGAAAGCGCGATGTACATCATCGGACGGTTCTCCGAACGTTCCGCGTCGATCGCAACCGGACGGAGTTGGATTTTGTGCATGCCGAGGATGCCTACCTGCGGCGCGTTCAGGATTGGCGTGGACATCAGCGAACCGAATGTGCCGCCGTTCGTAATCGTGAACGTTCCGCCTTGAAGTTCGGACAATGCCAGCGTGTTGCTGCGCGCTTTGGAAGCGAGCGAAGCGATTTCCTTCTCGATATCGGCGAAGCTGAGGCGGTCCGCTTCACGGACGACCGGTACGACGAGACCTTCCTTCGCCGCGACGGCGATGCCGATATCGTAATATTTTTTCACGATGATGTCTTCGCCGTCGATTTCGGCATTGAGCAGCGGGAACTGCTTCAGCGCGCCGACGACCGCCTTCGTGAAGAAGGACATAAATCCGAGTCCGATGTCGTGTTTATCCTTGAACGCATCCTTGCGGCGTTTGCGGATGTCCATAATCGCGGTCATATCCACTTCGTTGAAGGTAGTCAGCATAGCGGCCGTGTGCTGTGCTTCCACCAGACGTTTGGCGATCGTTGCCCGGCGGCGGGACATGCGCTGACGTTCGGCAGGTTTTCCGGGCTGGCCGGTTACGGCCGGCGCTGCCGTTTGCGCTGCAGGCGCTGCGGCTGCCGGACGAGGAGCCGGAGCTTCCGCGTGGTTTCTCACGTTCTCCTGGTAGATGCGCCCTTTCGGATCGCGGTTCACCTGTTCCAGATCGATGCCTTGCTCGCGGGCCAGTTTACGCGCCGCCGGGGAAGCCGCAAGGTACGTTTCCCCTTCCTTCGCAGGCTCGGCCGGTACGCTTGGCGCCGCCGGAGCAGCCGGAGCGGCTTTTTCTTCCGCTTTCGGCTCTTCCTTGGCCGGCGCGGCGGAAGCTGCGGCGGCAGCTTCGCCGCCTGCCGCCAATCTTCCGATCACTTCGCCGATTTGGACGGTTTCGCCGTCTTTTCTCAAAATCTTTTCGACGACGCCGGACTCCTCCGCGCTGATTTCCAGGTTAACCTTGTCGGTTTCCAGCTCAAGGAGCACATCCCCCTGATTGACGGCGTCCCCTTCCTGAACATGCCACTTATAAATTGTTCCCTCGGTAATCGATTCACCCATTGCCGGTACTGTAATTTCGCTCACGGCCTGCTACCTCCCCAATGCGATGTTATGCTTGATAGATTTTTGGTTCAAAGCTGTAGATACGATCTGCTGCTGCTCAAAGCTGTGTACCTGCTGGAAGCCGCTGGCCGTGCTCGAACGTTCAGGACGGCCGTTGTAATTTACAGGCGTGCCTTGAGGCGCCAGCTTGCGGAGATGAGGTTCGATGTAACGCCATGCTCCCATGTTTTCCGGTTCTTCCTGTACCCACAAAATTTCTTTGGCATTCGTATATCTTGCGAAAATATCGCGGATTTCTTGTTCAGGGAACGGATACAGCTGCTCCACGCGCACGATATGCAGCCAATCATGCGGTCCCTCTTCCTTGCTGAGCGCTTCCTCGAGTTCGACGGCGATTTTGCCGCTGCAGAGAATGAGGCGCTCGACGCGTTCCGGATGTTTGCCCAGTCCCTCCTGCTCAAGCACGCGTTTGAACTGCCCTTCGCTCAGTTCCTTGCCGCTGGAGGCGACGCGGCTGTTGCGGATGAGGCTCTTCGGCGACATCACGATCAGCGGACGCGCGTCTTCGCTTTCGGTCAAGGCCGCCTGACGGCGGAGCAGGTGGAAATATTGAGCCGCGCTCGTCAGATTGACGACGGTAAAGTTCTCTTCTCCGCCAAGCTGAAGGAAACGTTCCAGGCGGGCGCTGGAGTGCTCAGGCCCCTGTCCTTCGTAGCCGTGAGGCAGAAGCATGACCAGGCTCGATTTTTGCCCCCACTTCGAACGTCCGGCCGAAATGAACTGGTCCGTAATGACCTGCGCGCAGTTGGCGAAATCGCCGAATTGCGCTTCCCAGATCACCAGCGTTTCCGGGGAATATACGTTATAGCCGTATTCGAATCCGAGCACGGAGGCTTCGGACAGCGGGCTGTTATGAATCGCAAAGGATGCTTTCGCCTGCGGCAGCTCATGCAGCGGGCAGTAGGTCGATCCGTTTTTCACGTCGTGAAGCACGAGATTCCGGTGCGCAAACGTTGCGCGTTCGGCGTCCTGTCCCGTAATGCGGATCGGCTTGCCGTCGGCGATGATGCTGGCGAACGCCAGCGTTTCGGCCAAGCTCCAGTCCACCTTTTCCCCGTCGTTCAGCGCCGTTTCGCGGCGTTCCAAAATGCGCTGCAGCTTCGGATATACGTTGAAGCCTTCAGGCCGCTTCAGCAGGTCGGCGTTGATCTCGCGCAGCTTTTTCAGCGGCACTCCGGTTTTGATCGCTTTGATGCGATCCTCCGCAGGCGTCTGCTGATGCGAAGTCGCCGGCTCCTGCTCCTGGTCCTTGATTTTGTCGTACGCTTCCTTCATGCGGTTCTGCACGCCTTGGATCAAGCGGCTGTTGTGCTCCTTGCTGACCAGACCCTGTTTCTCGAGCAAGCCCGCATAGATGGAGGCGACGCGCGGATGGCTTTTCACTTTATCGTAAATGAGCGGCTGCGTCGTATCCGGATCGTCCGTTTCGTTGTGGCCGTAACGACGGTAGCCCACCAGGTCGATCAGGAAATCCTTCTTGAATTTGTTGCGGTATTCGCATGCCAGGCGGATCGCTGCGATGCATGCTTCCGGATCATCCGCGTTAACGTGGACGATCGGAATTTCGTACCCTTTGGCCAGGTCGCTGGCATAATGGGTCGAACGCGAATCCCGGCTTTCCGTCGTAAATCCGATGTTGTTGTTCGCAATGATATGGATGGTGCCGCCGTTCTGGAAGCCCGGAAGCTTGTTGAAGTTGAGCGTTTCCGCCACGATACCTTCGCCAGGGAAAGCCGAATCCCCGTGAATGAGCACCGTTGCCGCCTTGTTGACGTCCTGCTGCGGGTAACCCGGCTTCGAACGGTCCTCTTGAGCCGCGCGCGCGAAACCTTCGACGACCGGATTGACGAACTCCAGGTGGCTCGGGTTGTTCGCAAGCGTGATGCGGGTTTGCACGACGCTGCCGTCCTTCAGGACGCGCTTGGCTCCCAGGTGGTACTTGACGTCGCCGGTCCATCCGAAGTTGATGCCCATCGATCCTTCGGAAGGGAACAGCTTTTTGTTCGGCGAGTGATGGAATTCGGAAAATATCTTTTCGTAAGGCTTGCCGAGCACGTGCGCCAACACGTTCAAGCGGCCGCGGTGGGCCATCCCCATCAGGATATGCTCCGCTCCGTCGTCGGCCATGCTCTTCACCAGCTCGTCGAGCATCGGAACCAGCACGTCGTTCCCTTCGATCGAGAAACGTTTCTGCCCGACGAAAGTGCGGTGCAAAAATTCTTCGAATTGCTCGACTTCGATCAGTCGTTCCAGCAGATTCACTTTCTCCGTTTCGCTCAGCGGCGCCGGGAAGTGGCCGCTTTCGACGTGACGGTTCAGCCATATGCGTTCTTCGGTTTCATGCACGTGGCTGAATTCGAACGCAATCGTTCCTGTATATGTTTGACGCAGTTTCTGGATTGCTTCCCAGCCCGTTTTGACGTTCTCCGGCGCCCCGTCCCAGATCAGGGATGCGGGAAAAGCCGCGAGATCGGACTGGCTGAGACCGTATTGTTCAGGTTCAAGCACGCGCGTATCCGGCTTCGGAATGATGCCGAGCGGATCGATGTCGGCCGCCAAGTGGCCGTATGCCCGGATGTTCCATACCAGCTTGCCGGCATCCACGCCCTTTTTCAGCATGCTCGGGTCAAACGGCGCGCTGGCAGATACTGCGCTTACAGGCGCCGGCTGTGCCGATGCCATCGGAGGCGCGCCCCATGTTTCAAACACTTTGCGGTACGTTTCGTCTACCGATTCGGGATCGTTGACGTAACGTTCGTACTGCTCCTGAACATAACCCAGATTGGGGCCGTAGTAAGATTCCCAGGCACCCTGCGTTTGTGTGTCGCTCTTATTGGTTATCATCGCTAAAGTAATACCTCCGCCTTGATTTTTTAATAGTCATATAGAATGAGAATCGTTCGAATCATTCAATCTATACGTTGGACGGAAATCTGAAAAAATGATTCTTGTAAGCCGTTTCAGCAAAATGTAAGCGGCTCAATTTCTATTATAAACAAATCCTCTCCATACCTGAAATAACCATTTAATATAGTTATGATCTAAAAAACAGATCAATCGGGACAAAAACGCCCGTTTGCCCGTCAAACGATATGGCAACATTGACAGCACCCATGCAAATCCGGCATCGATGCATGACGCCCATGGAAAAATGGGCGACGTTGACGGGCCCGGGTACGGGACGATCGGTTCTCTACGCCTCGTCAAAAAGCGAAAGCTGATCCGGCGGCAGCGCGGGCACGTCCAAGCCGAATAAACGCATCAGCTGCATCGCGTTGTCCGCCGCGTCTCCGCCGGAGTTGTTGTTGAACACGATCCAGCACGCCTGCGTCGATTCGAGCAGCGTCATAATATTCGCCTTCCATTCCGAAAGCTCCCGCTCGTCATAGCGGTACAAGTATCGAACCTCTCTCCAGTTCGGCTGGCCGCCGGATTGCCATCCTGCAGCGTTCCTCCCGTGCAGGCGGACGAGCGTGAAGTCCTCCCGCGTCGGCGCAAGGACCGTCGGGATGGAGCCCTCCCCCGCCTGAGGTTCGTCGCACACCGAATGAATCCATCCTTCCTCGCGCATAAAGGCGAGCGTCTTCTCCCGCATCTCCCCGGCAAACCAGCTCTGATGGCGGAACTCCAGCGCAAGCGGCAGCCCGTCCATCCACTGCCGGGTTCTGCGCAGCACTTCCACGTTTTTGCGGTCGCAATCGAACCAGGGCGGATACTGGAACAGCACGGCCCTCAGCTTGCCCTCGGCTTGAAGCGCTTCCGCGGATTCCCGGAACGCCTCAAACATCGATCTGGCGTCCGGGAACGGGATTTTGCCGCGGGTATGTCCCGTCATCCCCTGATAGGCTTTGACGATAAATCCAAAGGAATCCGGCGTCTGTTCGCTCCATTTCTGCATTCTTTCCGGCGTTGGAATCGCGTAAAAAGAGCTGTCGAGCTCCACGATCGGAAAACGGCGGCCGTACTCCTTGAGCTTGTCTACCGTTTTCGTTCCGGGCGGGTAAATGCCGTCATGGTCTCCCCAGCCCGCAAGGCCGATTTGGACCTGTTTGTCGCTTATGTCTGCATGTTTCAATGGCAATCGACTCCATCATGACTTAGTATGACCAACTATTTCCTTCCAATAACGTTATACCCAAAAAACGGGCTTTCCGCTTTTGTCTACGAAATAACTCCTTGCTCCCACACGGATTTCAAGATTTCATCGGCCGTCTGTTCGGCCGTCATCGACGAAGAATCAAGCCACATGCCGATCCGCGGGGTTTCGCCGAGCAGCACTCCATGCAGCTCTTCCACCGTCCAGTCCCCGTAGCCTTTTTTGGCCCGTCCGGCTTCCCTTTGCGCCACGACGGAAGGATCGGGGTTTAACACGACGACGTAAAAAGGGCGGCTATGTACATAAGAGACAAAATCCTGAAGCATCCTGCCGATCACCACGTCCTGCACGACCACGTTGAATCCCGCGGCAAAATAGGCATCGGCGGCCTGCGCCGTCAGCCGGTAGCGCAGCGAAAGCTGCTCAAGCTCCGTTTGGCCGGCATCCGGCCGCACCTCCCTGCGATCGTTTACGATCATTTTTCGGAACACGTCCCCGCGCAGGTGCACCGATCTGTCCAATCGTTCGGCCAACAGCTGGGCGACGGTCGATTTTCCGCTGGCCATGATCCCCGTGATCAAAATGATGGCCTTCCGGCTGGTTTCCATCGCTTCGGCTCCTCTCTTGAAAAAACGTAATTTAGTCTTTCTACTGCTAGTATACAAAAGGCCCGCCGGGTTTAGGAGCGTTTATTCGAAAGCTAACGCAAAAATAAACCCGCAATTCGGGGCTTTCCAAAATGAGCAAAAAGAGCCCGCTGCCATCGCAGCGGACCCTCGCAATTTCGTTGCTATTAAGCTTTGACCTCGTCTTCGCGTTCGGCGCCGTCCGGCACCGGAATGCCGAAATTCGGCGTTCCGTCCTCGTTCCAGGTAAATACCTGGGCTCTCGTATGCCGGTTCGGATCGTACAGCGGATCTCCCGTAATTTCTTTGTAATTGCGGGCATGGTAGACGATGACGTCCTCCCCGTCCTCGGAGACGGTGAAGCTGTTGTGCCCCGGCCCGTATTGCCCGGTCGCTTCCGACGTTTGGAACACGGGTTCCGGCGACTTCACCCAGGAAGCCGGGTCCAGCAGATCCGCCGATTCGTCGGCATACAGCAGCCCCATGCAGTAGTTATGGTCGGTGGCGCTGGCAGAGTAGCTGATGTAGATGCGTCCGTTGCGTTTCAGCACGGCGGCTCCCTCGTTCACCTTAAAGCCGATCACTTCCCACGGATACTCCGGCGTCGAAATCATGACCTGCTTGCCCTTCAGCGTCCATGGATTGCTCATTTCCGAAATGTACAGATTCGAATTGCCTTCGATTTCCGGATCCTTTTGGGCCCAGACGTAATAGCGCACCCCGCGGTGTTCGAACGTGGTGGCATCCAGCGCGAAGGATTCCCACTGGGTACGGACTTGCCCTTTTTCGACCCACTCGCCTTCAAGCGGATTCTCCGACCCGTTCTCCAAAACGTACATCCGGTGGTCGAACAGCCCCTCCTTCGTTTCGGTGGTCCGGGCGGCGGCAAAATAGATGTACCATTTTCCGTCGATATAATGAATCTCCGGCGCCCAGATGTTCGCGCTGAGCGGGCCGGTTTCGTATTTGCGCCAAGCCACGATCGGCTCGGCTTCCGCCAGCCCCTGCAGCGTTTTGGATCTGCGGACTTCGATGCGGTCGTATTCCGGAACGGAGGCCGTAAAATAGTAGTAATCGTCGCTATGCTTATACACCCAAGGATCGGCACGCTGCAAAACGATCGGGTTGTTGTATGTTCGGTTTCTCTCCATATCAGGTTCTCCTTTATAACGTATTACCGATTTTTCGGACCGGGGACCGGTCCTTTTTCTGCGCTTGCTTTGCCCCCTCTAGCCCCATTTCGGAGCAAAAGGGTACGGACAAGCGGAATCCAGCAGCCGGGCTTTTACGGCAACGAGGCACCCGCAATATTGGCATGTCGTGCCATATTGAAGCCCCGGGCAGCGTTCGCACTGGGCGATCCGCTGCCGGTATACCTCCTCGGAAGCCGTTTCTCTGCCGCGCGTCGCAATCTCGACGAGCCGCTCCAGCTTTTCCGGCGAAACCTGGACGCTCGCGCTGCATCCCTTGCAGCCTTCCTGACGCTCCATGACGGCTCAGCCTCCTTTTTCCCCGCCTGTCGGCATTGGGGTTTATGGCGCGCTATCAATAATTATTGAATAGCCAGCGTGACCACCGACATCGCCGGAAGCTTCACGTTCAGCTTGCCGCCTTCCACGGCTGCGCCGTTGAATGCCGCCGGCGCAACGACGTTCGGCTGCTCGAACGTGTTATGCGCGTTCAAGCGGTCCGCCGTCAGGATCGTACCCGACACCTGCGGATTTCCGGCTTGAAGCCCGCGGAGCTCCAGGCTGACGACGGCTTCGTTTTGATGGTCGATGTTGACCAGGCTGACATGTACTTTGCCTTCGGCATCCTTGGAAGCCGACACGGTCACCTGCGGCAAGGTTTCCCCGCCCATTTCATACGTGCCGATCGAACCGTCCACGGCCAGCAGCTCGGCGTCCTGATGCACCTTGAACATATCGAACACGTGATACGTCGGAGTCAGGATCATTTTTTCGCCTTCGGTCAAAATCATCGCCTGAAGCACGTTTACCGTCTGGGCAATATTCGTCATATGCACGCGGTCGGCGTGTTTGTGGAAAATGTTGAAATGCACGCCCGCCACCAGCGCGTCGCGGATCGTGTTTTGCTGATACAGGAATCCCGGATTCGTTCCAGGCTCAACATCGAACCATGTGCCCCATTCGTCGATGATCATGCCCACGCGTTTCTCCGGATCGTATTTGTCCATGATCGTGCTATGCTTCGTGATGAGTTCGTCCATATGAAGGGCCTTTTTCATCGTGATGAACCATTCGCCTTCTTCGAAATCAAGCGCTGATCCTTTGCCGAGCCAGAAATCGCCCGGAATCGTGTAATAATGCAAGCTCAAGCCGTCCATGAGCCAGCCCGCGTTTTTCATGAGCACTTCGGTCCAGTTGTAATCGTCCACGTTGGCGCCGCCGGCGATTTTGTAAATTTTGTTGTCGCCGTAATTGCGGACGTACGTCTGGTAACGGCGGTACAGATCGGCGTAATATTCCGGACGCATGTTGCCGCCGCAGCCCCAGTTTTCGTTGCCGACGCCGAAATATTTCAGCTTCCAAGGCTCTTCTCTGCCGTTTTCCTTGCGCCAGTTGGCCATCGGGGATTCGCCGTCGAACGTCATGTATTCGACCCACTCGGACATCTCCTGAACGGTCCCGCTGCCGACGTTGCCGCAAATGTACGGTTCGCATTCCAGCAGGTCGCACAGCAGCATGAATTCATGCGTGCCGAAATGGTTGTTTTCGACCACGCCGCCCCAGTGCGTGTTTACCATCCGTTTGCGGCTTTCTCTCGGGCCGACGCCGTCCTTCCAGTGGTATTCGTCGGCGAAGCAGCCCCCCGGCCAGCGCAGAACCGGCACCTTGATGTTTTTCAAAGCTTCCAGCACGTCATTGCGGATCCCTTTCGTGTTCGGAATCGGGGAATCCTCTCCGACCCAAATGCCTTCGTAGATGCATCGGCCGAGATGCTCGGCAAAATGGCCGTAAATATGTCTGCTGATTTTTCCTTTTGCAATGTCCGTGCTCACGATAACGTTATGCATATTCTGAATCCTCCAATGAGATGTTGTATTTTTATCCTTTGATGCCCGAATTCAAATTGATCGATTGAATGAAGTACTTTTGGGCAAACGCAAACAGCAGCAGCGTCGGAATGATGGCCAGCATCGCCGAACCCATCAATTGCCCGATCATGCGGTAGTTGCCGTAAATATCCTGAAGCAGCAGCAAACCGGCCGTAATCGGCATTTTGTCGACATCCGTATACACGATGACCGGCCACAGGAAGTCGTTCCACGATCCGACGAAGGAAAACAGGCCGCAAACGATCAGCACCGGCTTGATGAGCGGCAGGATGATGGAGAAATAAATCCTGAAATCGCCTGCGCCGTCGACGCGCGCGGATTCGTCCAGCTCGCCCGGAATCCCCTTCAGGAACTGTCTGACAAGGAAGATGTTCCCCATTCCGGCCAGACCGGGAATAATCATCGCAAGCGACGTGTTTACCCAGCCGAAGGCATCGATGATTTTATAAGAAGGGATGATGTTGACGACGCCCGGGAAAAACGAGATGCCCAGCAGCGTGAAAAACAGCGCATCCCTGCCTTTAAAATTCATGCGGGCATACCCGTAACCCGTCAGGGAAATGATGACGACGACAAGCAACGTGTGCGACACCGCGATAAATACGGAGTTGAACAGCCAGCGTACGATCGGCGCCGTGGATGTGTTGTCCAAAATGGCTACGTAGTTTTCGAACGTCCATTCTTTCGGGAAAAGACGGAAACCCGAAGATACCACTTCGGTTTGCGATCGGAAAGATGTCGATATCCCGAACAATACCGGGACCACCCAAATGACACAAAGAACGATTAAGAATAGGTACGCGATATACTTGGAGATGCTCACTTTTTTCGACATTTTGATTAACCCTACCTCTCGTTTCCTAAATCCAGCATCTGCTTAAACGACCTACTTCGTGTTCCGGTTCATGACGTAATATTGCAGCGCTGAGATGACCAAAATGACCACGCCGAGCAAAACGGCCATGGCGGAGGCCATTCCGGCAATCGATTCCCCGTTGCCGAAAGCAAGCTGGCGAATATACATCATGAGCACGTGCGTGCTTTGCTGAGGTCCGCCTTTGGTCATCATGAGCGGTTGTCCGAACACGTTGAAAGCGCCCGCCGTCGTCATGACAAAGGTGTAGATTAACGGGAAATTGATGGAAGGCAAGGTAATGCTGAAAAATCTCCGTATCGATCCGGCTCCATCCATCTCTGCCGCTTCGTACAATTCTTTGGAAACACCGGCGATGGAAGCCCGGTAAATGATCATGTTGCCGCCGACGCCGCCCCATACCGTAATGACGAAAATAATGATCCAGGCATAAGGCTGCGTTGCCGCCCAGGAAACCGCCGAATTCAGCACGTTGCCGGTAATCCCCAGCTGTTTATTGAAAATCAGCAGCCAAATCAAGGCGGCCGCGGATATCGAAATCAGACCCGGAATATAGATGATCGATTGAATGACGCCCTTCAGCTTCACCTGCTTATGCTCCAAAGCGACCGCAACCATAAGCGGGATGACGATCAGGAGCGGGACGCTGATGACGACAAAAATCAACGTGTTTTTCAAACCGTTAAAAAATTGGGTGTGAAACGTCGAAGTCGTGTCGAACAAAATCGTTTTATAGTTTTCAAGGCCGATCCAAACCGGATCGTTCATGAGATTCCACTGCGTAAACGAAGCATAAATCCCGTAAATCGTCGGGATCAGGATGAAAATCAGAAATAAAATCAGATGAGGGCCGACAAAGAAAAACGGTGCAAATGATTTCTTTTTCATAGCCTTGTAAATTCTCCTTTTGGAGAAACAATGCGCCAGGCAGACTTGTCCGGCACATTGTTTCTATCTTTCTATTTTGCTAAGGCTTACTTGGAGCTTTGTTTGCTGCTTTCCGCGATCTTATCCTCTACGAATTTCTGCATTTTCTGAAGCGTTTCATCCAGATCCACGTTGCCGCGAACGATATCGGCGCAATACGTGTCAACCGCTTCGGCTACGTATGGGTAATATTCGTAAGTGTAGATGTAGAGCGATTTCGTTTCCTGATCATTCGAAGTGAAGAAGGACTGCATGAATTGCTTGTATTCAGGGCTTTCATTGACTTGCTTACTTGCTACGATTTGTCCTGCTTTCGCCCATTCCAGGGAGTGTTCGCGAACGAACTCCAGGAAGGCGCCGATTCCTGCTTCTTTTTCATCCGTACGCTTGTCGTTTTTGAACATCGCGAACAAGTGGGAGGATGCGCGGTTGGTAAACTTGTCGGCCGTCGGCGAGTAGACGTTCGTCACGCCGAAGTTCAAGCCTTCGACTTTGGCATGGGCCGTCGAGCTCCAGGTTCCGTCCGTCGAGAAGAGCACTTTGCCGGATTGGAACATCAGGTAGCCGTCTTCGCCGAACGGCGTCATCAGGCCGGCGTCGGCAATCTTTTTCACGTTTTCGAACGCTTGTTTCATCACCGGCGTATTGACGGCCGGCTTGCCGTTTTCTTGGATGTCTCCACCCAGGTCTTGGACCTGCGCCAAAATAACCCAACCAAGCAGCGCGTCGTTGACGACGTATTCGTCCGGAGCCAGCTTCCCTTTCAAGGAAAGCATTTCGTCGATCGTGACGACGTTGTCGTCGAGGATGGACTCGGCATTGTATTTTTTAAGCAAATCTTTGTTGTAGTACATCACGTTGCTGTGAATATCGAGCGGTACCGTATACTGCGTGCCCCCCACGTTTCCTGTCGACCACGCTTGCGGCAAATAGTTCTCCTGCTTGATTTCCGGCTGCCCTTTAATGGCGCTTTCGATCGGCTCAAGCACGCCCTGCTTCGCGAATCCCGGCACGCGGTCGGCGTGGATGATGGCCAAATCCGGAACGCCTTTGCCCGAGTTCAGCACGGTCGAAATTTTCGTGTACATATCGGACGTAATGACGTGTTTGACTTTGATTTCAGGATTCGTCGCATTGTACGCCTTGACGATTTCGTCCATATAGGCACCGTCGTCGCCCGTCAGCGGCGTCCAGAACGTAATTGTCTTGCTGTCGTTGCCCCCGCCGCATGCCGACAGCAGCATGCTTGCCGCGAATACCATCAACAATGTAGCCACAAAGCCTTTTTTCTTCAAAACTTCCGCCCCCTAAAGATGGATTCTCTCGTTTCCTTCGAGATTTTTTCTTTTTTTTGATAGCTTGCTTTCACTGCATTTCGAAAACTTGTAAAGCATTGCGTTTTTTTATAAGACCCGCCTTCAACTTGTACGTACATGTTGATGTGCATTGAACCTATGACATTCATGTTCCTGGTCCCTTGCCGGCGCCCGGATCGTCCCACCCCCCAAAGCAAAATCCTGAAGACCCGCCGTTCCTTTCGGCCCGATCGTTTCTTTTGCCGACGGACAAAAAGGAAACGGCAGATCCACACCTGCAATCTATGAAAATATGAGGTAATATCCAAACTTCATATAAACGCCTCGGCCCCAGGCCGCCCGAATCCATCCAAAACGTCTCTTTGAATTATCCCTTTTTCAAACGGATCACGTTCCAGGAAGCCTTGCCAAGACGGGCGTTCACGAATCCGTCCTTGCATTCCGCGTTGCCGCGCGAATGAGGTTTGACGTTTTCCGCGTCGGCCGTATTGACGGCTTTCACGTCGTCATGCTCCAGAACGATATGTTCCGCGACCCGGTACCCCTCGAAACCTCTGACGTCGATTTCAACGTCGAGCGCTTCCTGCAGATGGCGGTTCAGCGCAAAAACGGTCAGCTCTTCGTCTTCTTCGTTGTGTACGACCGCGCTTTCCAGGTACGGCACGTCCGTGTAGTCCTGCGCGTCGTATTTCGGCGAATCGATGATCGGCAGCAGCGAGGTGCCGCGTCCATACATTGAAGCATGAAGGTACGGGTAAAAGATCGTCTGCTTCCAGGAACGGCCGCCGTTTTCGGTCATGATCGGCGCGATGACGTTGACCAGTTGGGCCAAGCAAGCCATTTTCACGCGGTCGGCATGGCGCAGGAAGGAGATCAGGAAACCTCCGACCAAAAGCGCGTCTTCAAAGTTATAGATATCTTCCAGCTGCGGAGGTCCGACCGACCAAGGCTCGATTTTCGTATCCGCCTGGTTGGAATGATACCAAACGTTCCATTCGTCGAAGCTGAGATACATCGTCTTTTTGCTGCGCTTCTTCGCTTTTATGTAGTCGCATGTCGAAATGACGGTGTGGATGAAGTGCTCCAGATCCATCGTTCGCGCAAGGAAGTTGGCGGTGTCGTTATCCCGGTTGCCGTAATATTGGTGCAGCGATACGAAATCGACGACGTCATACGTATGGTCCAGCGTGACCGCTTCCCATTCGGGGAAGGTCGGCATCGCGGTGCTCGAACTTCCGCAGGACACGAGCTCGATGTCCGGATCGACGAGGCGCATCGCTTTGGCCGTTTCATAGGCCAGCCGCCCGTATTCGACCGGCGTCTTCTGCCCGATCTGCCAAGGGCCGTCCATTTCGTTGCCGAGGCACCACGTTTTTACTTTGTGCGGCTGTTCGAAGCCGTGGCTGCGGCGCAGATCGCTGTAATAGCTGCCGGAAGGATGGTTGCAATACTCCAACAGGTTGCGGGCCGCGTCCACGCCCCGGGTTCCCAGGTTGACGGCCATCATCACTTCCGAGCCGACTTCCTTCGCCCAGCGCATGAATTCGTTGGTCCCCACTTCATTCGGTTCGACCGTTCTCCATGCGAGTTCCAAACGTTTCGGCCGGGATTCGACCGGCCCTACGCCGTCCTCCCAATTGTATCCCGATACGAAGTTGCCTCCGGGGTATCGGATGATCGGAACGCCCAGCTCCCGAACGAGCTCTTTGACGTCGCTGCGGAAGCCGAAGGCGTCGGCCGTCTCATGCGAAGGCTCATAGATTCCGCCGTACACCGCGCGTCCCAAATGTTCGATGAACGAGCCGTATATCCGTTTATCCACTTCCGCGATTTTAAAAGCTTTATCTATGACGATGCGGGCTTTTTGTCCTGTCGATGACATCGTTCGACCACCTTCCGTTTTAACGATATATGAATTAATTTAGAAAACTTGATTGAATCCGCTTACAGATATAAAATAACATATGATCAGCAAAATGTAAACATAAAAATCTAAAACATTTTATGTTTTACTAAAATTAATTGTCGATCCGGCGCTTATTACGTAGATTTCATAGGGAAATCCCACCCGGTTTTTGCTTATTTTTTATATTTATATAAAACAAATGGGAAAACAAACGTTAGGAACCGGTATCTGCCGATCGGCCGCCGGACTATCATTAGCAGTTCCGTTCGTTTATAATGATGTGAAATGAATCATTTATTTTTTCCATATCTACCGGAAGAAGGGTTCGATGATATGATTTATATTAAGGATTTAATGAGTGGCATTGATATTTTCAAAGCATTAAGCTCGGAAATCAGAATTCAGATTCTGCAATTGCTCGCCCAAAACCAGGCGCTTAACCTCAATGATTTGGCCGGCAAGCTCAATTTGAGCAACGGGGCCATCACCATGCACGTCAAAAAGCTGGAAGAAAGCGGGCTCATCGAAATCAACACCAGCGTAGGCAAACACGGCATCCAAAAAATTTGTTACCTTAATAAAGACAAACTGATGGTCGACCTGCGCAGCAAGGATTTCGACAATCTGTACGAAGTCGAGATCCAGGTCGGGCACTACAGCAACTACCGGGCGGAGCCGACCTGCGGCCTCGCCACCAAAGACAGCATTATCGGCGACTTCGACGATCCCCGGTATTTTGCGGATCCGCAGCGGATCGACGCGGAGATCATCTGGCTGACCGAAGGCTTTCTCGAATACCGCATTCCCAACTACCTAAAGCCGAACCAGGCCTTCCGCGAAATTCAGTTTTCGATGGAACTCGGCTCCGAAGCCCCGGGGTTTTGCGACAACTACCCGTCGGACATTTATTTTTACGTGAACGGCGTTGAAATCGGTTTCTGGACCAGTCCCGGCGACTTCGGCAATGCAAGGGGCACGTTCAACCCGGACTGGTGGCCGCCCCATTTGAACCAATACGGCATGCTGAAGCTGATCCGCATCAACCATGAAGGCAGTTATATCGACGGCTGCCGGATTTCGGACGTGACGCTGGATCAGATCAACCTCGACTACAAAAGCGAGCTGACCTTCCGGATCGCGGTCACGGAGCATGCCGAAAACAAGCGGGGCCTGACCATCTACGGCAAACATTTCGGCAACTACAGCCAGGACTTGCTGGCCCGCGTGCTGTATGACGTAAAACAGGATTAAGCTCAAGCGTTCGCGGAAGACAACGCTAAAGGGGACCGGGCCATATTTTGCTCCGTGTCCCCTTTTGGGCTTGAATGGCGTGAGGCCGTTCCCGCAGCGGATGCATCAGCCTTTTACCGCCCCGGCTGTCATGCCGTCGATGAAATACTTTTGGAAAGCGACAAACAGGATAAAGATCGGAATGATCGAAAAAAACGAGCCGACGATCAGCAGGTCGTAGTTGTTGCCGTAAGGCGTCAGCAGCGTTTTCAATCCGATCGGCAGCGTATATTTTTTGTCATCGCTCAGAACCATGAACGGCCACAGGAAATTGTTCCAGCTGTTCATCCCGTTCAAAATGGCCATCGCCGCAAAGGACGGCTTCATCACGGGCAAAATCAAGCGGGCGTAAATGCCGTATTCGGTGGCGCCGTCGACCCGTCCCGCCGCGATGATTTCCTTGGGTACGCCGCTGAGGTACTGCCTGAAAAAGAAAATCGTGGCCGCGCTCGCAACGCCCGGCAAAATGATGGCCGAATAGGAATTCATCAGTCCCATGTCGTAAATCAGCCTGTACAGCGGAAGCAGCAAAATTTCAAACGGCACCATCATGATGAGCAGCACGCAGACGAACAACATGTTTTTCCCTTTAAAATCGTACGCCGCGAACCCGTAAGCCACCGTGGCGCTGACGATCAGCGTCAGGGCCACCTGGACGACGGTCAGCAGGAGCGAATTGAAAAACCACTTGAAATAAGCATGATCGCCGGTGAACAGGTAGGCGAAATTGTCCAGGCTCATCGCGGATACGTCGAACCGCAGGTTCAGGCCGTACCGGATCAGGTCCTCCCCGGGTTTAAAGGAAGCGATCGTCACCGCGTAAAACGGAATGAGGATCAGGAGACAGATGACCGCAAACAGCGCGAAAATGGCGATTTTGGCTGCCAGCTCTTTTTTCATGGACTACTCCTCCTTCTTGAACATGCCGGAGAATGCCAGCTGGGCGAGGTTGATGATCATGGTGATGGCCAGCAGCACGACCCCGACGGCCGCCGCGTAACCAAGGTTGTTTTTCTCGATGCCCTGGCGGTACAGGTATCCGACGATGGTAAGGCCGATGTTTTTGGGCGAATTGTTGCCGTTCCACAGCATCATGCTTTCGATAAACATGGCGAGTCCCGCGTAGATGCTGATCGTTACGACGTAGATCGTCGTCGGCTTCAGCAAGGGCATCGTGATTCTGGTGAATTTCTGCCAGCTGGAAGCGCCGTCGATCGAAGCAGCCTCATAATAATCGTCCGGAATGCTTTTCAGGCCCGACAAAAAATAGAGGATATTAACCCCGGTCCATCGCCACGTGGCCAGCGCGACCAACGCGATATAACCCGTCGCCTGCCCTTTCAGAAACTTGACCGGGTCCAAGCCGAACCAGCCGAGGATGCTGTTGATCAGGGAGCCTTCCATTTCGCCGAACATCAGGCGGAAAATCGTGCCGGCCACGACCACCGAGGTCAGCGCCGGGAAGAAAAAGGACGATTTGAAAAATTCCTTCCCCCACATCAGCCTGCTGTTGATCAGCACCGCAAAAAGCATCGGGAAAGGAATGAGAATGACAAGCGTCAGCACCATGTAGACCGCGCTGTTGGTTACCGCTTTAAAAAACGTCTTGTCGCCCATCAGCTTCGCATAGTTGTCGAAACCGATCCACTGCGCCTCCTGCCCGAGCGTCACCTTCTGAAAGCTCATGCCTACCGAACTCGCAAGCGGGTAAATCCAAAATACGAGAAAAACCAAAACGAACGGCAGAACAAAGACATACGGAGCGACTTTCTGCGAATACAAAAATCTTTTTACCATAGCCTCCGACCCCTTTTGGAGGAAAGCTGCCCAGGTCCCCGGGCAGCTTTCCTGATTTGCCATCACGACGGCTTTATTTCAATTCCTGTTCGATTTGCGCCTGGGCATCGTCAAGCGCCTGCTTGATGTCCTTGCCGTCCTCGAATATTTCGTTCAGCGTCACCGTGCAAAGCACGTTGTTGATCGTCGGGCTTGCCGGCGTCGATTTGATCAGCCGGATTTCGTCCTTGATTTCGTTCAGCACGTCAAACGGGTTGTTGACGAAATATTTGACGAACTTGTTCTCCGGATTGTGCGTGACGTCCTTCATGTTCCAAACGTCCATGTTGACCGGGTCAAACCCGAGCGTGTTCCAAATTTCCTTGTTCGCGTCCAGGCTCAATTTGGCGAATGCGAGAAAATCTTTGGCCAGCTTCACGTCCTTCGCCGTTTTCGTAACGACCGTGCCCGTGCCTCCGCCGCCGACGGAACGAGGCATTCCTTTTTCCATGACCGGAATCGGCGCGATCGCGATTTTCCCCGCCAGATCGGTCATGTAGTTCGTGTACCGCGACATTTGCCAAAGCGGCATGAAAGCCGTAGCGTAATTCCCGGAATTGAATTCCCCGTAAGCTTCCTCGGTGTCCGGCTGGCCTCCGGCAATGGTCGCAATGACGTTGTTGTCCTGCAAATCCTTCAGCAGCTTCAGCGCTTTCACCATCGCCTCCGAATTCACCACCGGATTGCCTTGGTCGTCCGTCAGGTCGGTTCCCTGCTGGGCGAGCAGCTGGGAAACCTGCCAGAGCGCGCTGGTGTCCGCGGTTCCCATATATTTTCCCGTCTTCTCATGCACCTTGATGCCCGCCTGTTTGAAATCTTCCCAGGTGACGATCTTCGTGTAGTCGACCCCGGCTTCCTTCAAAATTTCCGTATTGTAAAATGCGACCGATGCTCCGACGTGGGTCGGAACGCCGTAATTTTTGCCGTCTTTGCTGTACAGGTCGATTCTCGACTTCACGACCGTGTCCCGGTAAGGGTCGATCACGTCGTTCAGCGGCTCCAGCTGCGGGGTGCCCTTCAGGAAGTCCGGGAATTTGCCCAGCTCGATATCCGCGATATCGGGAGCCCCGACGCCGGTTTGCACCGCGATGGACAGCTTGTTGTGCATGTCGTCGTAAGGCATGACCGTCACGTTCAGCTTGATCTGGCGTTCCGGGTTTGCCTTGTTCCATTTTTCAAGCATTTTTTCGAAATGCTGTCCATGAAGCTCCACGAACGTCCAATAGGATAATTCCGTCGCGCTTTGACCGGCGCCGCCATCCAGCACGGAGGTTTTCCCTCCCGAAGTCGACGGCTTGCCGCCGCCGCAGCCCCATAAAATCGTTGTCATCGTAAGCACCAGAAGCGTAATCAGCCATGTTCTCTTCATACTTGACCCTCCTGAATGATTGATAGGCTTGAAGCCTTGTTCAAACTTATAACATTCCGGTTTCAGGCCCAAGCAGGCGCAAGGTCCCGCGCTTTCAGCCTGATTCGGAACGAGGTTTGACTTCATCATTTCATTTCATCATGAACCGCTTTCAAATGAACCCTGTTTTAAGGCGCTGGCGTGTCGGCGTTTCGCAACCCTTTATTTTACTTTATAGTGAATCATTTTATGTATACCACAATGAATTCGCTTACATGTATAAAATATCATACCGAATTTCGGTTGTAAATAAATAACTGTAAAACTTTTTATTGTTTATTAAAACAAATAAACGATCTACTTAACGAAAACGTTACATACTTCTGTTACACTTTTTACCTCACCTATATAACTTTATCTTTTTATGAAATGAAATGTCTTAAAATCTATCATTTTTCCTAGAAAGATTGTGATTTATTAAAAAAATAGGCGTCGCACTATCTTTAGCCGTTATATTAGTTTATAATTATTTAAAATAAAAGAATTAGGGATTAATCCATTACCTATTGAAGAAGGGTTCGATGAAATGATTTATATCAAGGATTTAATGAGCGGCATTGATATTTTCAAAGCGTTAAGCTCGGAAATCAGAATCCAGATCCTCGAGCTGCTGGCCAAAAACCAGGCCCTGAACCTGAATGATCTGGCGGGGAAGTTAAACTTAAGCAACGGGGCTATTACGATGCACGTCAAAAAGCTGGAGGAAAGCGGACTGATCGAAATCAATACGAGCGTCGGCAAACACGGCATCCAGAAAATCTGCTATCTGAACAAGGACAAGCTGATGGTCGATTTGCGCAGCAAAGACGTGGATAATCTGTACGAGGTCGAAATCCAGGTCGGGCATTACAGCAACTATCAGGCGGCCCCGACATGCGGACTCGCAACCAAAGACAGCATCGTCGGAGATTTCGACGATCCCCGGTATTTTGCCGACCCGCAGCGGATCGACGCGGAAATCATTTGGCTGGCCGAGGGTTTCCTGGAGTACCGCATTCCGAACTACCTGAAGCCGAACCAAACCTTCCGGGAAATCCAGTTTTCGATGGAGCTCGGTTCCGAAGCCCCGGGGTTTTGCGACAACTATCCTTCGGACATTTATTTTTACGTCAACGGCATCGAGATCGGCTGTTGGACCAGTCCCGGCGATTTCGGCGATGCCCGCGGCACCTTCAATCCCGACTGGTGGCCGCCGCATCTGAACCAATACGGCATGCTGAAGCTGATCCGCATCAACCAGGACGGCAGCTTTATCGACGGCTGCCGGATTTCGGACGTGACGCTGGACCAAATCAACCTCGACTACAAAAGCGAGTTGACCTTCCGGATCGCCGTCACGGAACAGGCCGAAAACAAACGCGGCTTGACCATTTTCGGCAAAAATTTCGGCAACTACAGCCAGGACCTGCTGGCCCGCGTGCTTTATGACGTAAAGCCGGATTAAACCGCGCCGTTTCGGGCGATCGCGCTTATCCATAAGGGACCTCGAACATGCACCTGTTCCGGGTCCCTTTTGCTTTCGGATATGCGCCCTGTCAACGGGCGGACGGGACTATGCTTCATTGAGCGCCCGCAGCAGCGTATGGCGGTCGCGCAGGCGATGGGCTTCGCGCACGCTATCCGCAAACAGGCCGTCGTCTATGCCAAGCTCCTGCAAGCTTGCAGGGCCGCCTGCACGCTGCAGCAGCGAGCGGATATCGGCTTCCCCGGGCACCTCGTTCAGCCATTCCCGGACCTGGGATTCGTGCTTTTTCAGCATCTCCGGCTCCCGTCCCGGATAGACGCCGCGGAAGGCTGCATCGTGGTAGAGGCGCGAAATTTCCGCGCAGGCGACGCCGACCTTCGCGCCATGCAACAGCGCGCGGCTGCCGCGGCGCAAATATTCCATCTCCCAGAAATGGGAAAGATGATGTTCCGCGCCGGAGGCCGGATGGGATTGCCCGAACTTCAGCATCGCAATTCCCGATTCGATCAGGGAAGTCATCAAGATCCGGATGCCTTCCTCGGTCCGCTTCCCGATCTCGTCGACGTGCTCCACGCAGGCGCGAAGCGCTTTTTCCGTCATGTCGGCGACTTCCTCGTCGTATGGCTCCTGTGCGGCAAGATGCGAGAACTTCCAATCGAACAACGAAGTGTACTTGCCGAGCATGTCTCCGAAACCCGCGGCAACAAGCTGCTGAGGCGCCTTCGTCAGAACGTCCACATCCGCGAAGATCGCCACGGGCCCGATGGCCGGGAACGTCTTTTTGACGCCGCGGACGATCAAGGGAGCCCCCTTCGACGTGAAGCCGTCCACCGACGGAGCCGTCGGCACCGAAACGAACGGTTTGCCGGTTTTGTAACAAACATAACGAACGATATCGTGGATCGTTCCCGAACCAACAGCAATCACGGCATCCGTCGTTTCCGGATTCACCTCGATCAGCAGCTGCAAAAGCGAAGTTTCGTCGGCCACGACGTCGCCGGAAGCTCCGGGTTCGATGAGGCACAACCGAACGGTAACCCCGGCTGCCTTAAGCTCCTCTTTCAGCTTCTTGCCTGCGGCTTCGTAAGTGTTCGTGTCGGCCGCCATTATGACGTCCCGGCATCCTTTGTCCTTAAGATAGAAGGCCGCTTGCTTTAAAGCCCCCTTCTCGAGCACCATCCGATCCAGACCGTATTTTCCCGGAATGTTCATGCTGATCCCCTCCTTTTAAATCTGCTCGCAAACGAAACGACCGCCGGTTTGAGGAAAACCGTCTGCCCCCCATTGCATGGAAGGCAGACCAGCGTCTTTGCAAGTTTCCTCCCGGCTACTCGACCGACTTTTTGATGTTCTTGAGCCGCTTCATCACGTCGTTCGCGCCGCGGCCAAAGTAATCATGGAGAAGGTTGTATTCCTGATAGAGGCGTTCGTACACCTCAACGTTTTCCGGAATCGGCTTGAAGGTTTCTTCTTTGACCCTCGCCATTTTTTCGGCTGCGGCGATGACCGTGTCGTAACCTCCGGCTTCTTTGTCGGCCGCAACCGCCGCGAAGATCGCCGCTCCGAGCGCCGGCGTCTGTTTGGAATCCGCAACGAAAATTTCCCGGTTCGTCACGTCCGCGTAAATCTGCATCAGCAGCTTGTTTTTCTGCGGCAGACCGCCGCATGCATACAGCACATCCACGTTGACGCCGCTCGAATGGAAGGCATCGACGATTTTGCGCGTGCCGAAAGCCGTCGCTTCAAGCAGCGTGCGGTAAATTTCCTGCGGCTTGGTCAGCAGCGTCATGCCGAGGATCATGCCCGTCAAATCCGTATCGACGAGCACCGAGCGGTTGCCGTTCCACCAATCCAGCGCAAGGAGTCCGGTTTGGCCCGGCTTATACTGCGCGGCTTCCCTTTCGAGCCAAGCATGAACGCCGATGCCCTCTTTGTCCGCCGCTTCCTTCACGTAAGCCGGCAGCGCTTCTTCCACGTACCATTCGAAAATGTCGCCGACGGCCGATTGACCGGCTTCATACCCGTACAATCCCGGAATGATGCCGTCTTCCACGACGCCGCACATGCCTTCGACCTGCTTTTCTTCCGTGCCGAGCAGCATATGGCAGATCGAGGTTCCCATCGCCATGACGAGCTTGCCCGGCGTCACGACGCCAACGGCAGGCACGGCCGCATGGGCGTCCACATTGCCGGCCGCAACGGCGATGCCCGGCTTCAGCCCCATCATGGCCGCCATGTCTTCCGTCAATCCGCCGACGTTTGTTCCGAGCGGAATCACTTCGCCGCGGAGCTTCGTTTCGGTCAAGTTCTCCAGACGCGGATCCAGCGCTTTGAAAAATTCCTTGCTTGGATATCCGTCCTGTTTATGCCAAATCGCTTTGTAACCCGCGGTGCAGCTGTTGCGCACGATTCTGCCGGTCATTTGCGAGATGACCCAATCCGTCGCTTCCAGGAACTGATCCGCCTGATCATAAATCTTCGGAGCTTCGTTCAAAATTTGCCATACTTTGGCGATCATCCATTCCGAAGAAATTTTGCCGCCGTAACGCGCCAGGAACGCTTCGCCGCGCTCGGCCGCGATCCGGTTGATCGCATCCGCTTCCGGCTGGGCCGCATGGTGCTTCCACAGCTTCACCCAGCTGTGCGGATCGTCCTGAAGTTCCGGCTTCAGGCACAGCGGCTCGCCCTTTTCATCGACCGGCAGCATGGTGCAGGCCGTAAAATCGATGCCGATCCCGATGATGTCCGCCGGATCGACGCCGGATTCTTGGACGACGGCGGGCACCGAACGGCGCAGCACTTCGATGTAATCGGCGGGATGCTGCAGCGCCCAGTCATGCTCCAGCTTTTTCCCCGACCCCGGCAGCCTTTCGTCGATGACGTGATGCGGGTAAGGCGTGACATGGTCCGCGACTTCGCGCCCATTGGACAGGTCGACCAATACGGCACGGCCGGATTGGGTTCCGTAGTCCACCCCGATCGTATACTTTTTGCTCATTTGAGTCCCCTCCAGCTCGATAACGAGTTATCATGAGAAATTTCTATATCCGAAAATAACCTTCCCATCCAGCGCTGCCTAGCTCGAAACCGATGAACTTGACAATATCTTACACAGAAGCGGCTGGAATGCCTATTGCAAAATCATAAAATGATGGCAGTAAACGTTGCCTGCTTTTCGATTATTTTTGGCCGTAATAAGCATTGGCTCCATGTTTGCGCAGAAAATGCCGGTCGAGCAGCGTTTGGTCCATCGGCTTGCTCTCCGGATTGAGCTGCAGCTGCCGGGCCGTGATTTTGGCGACTTCCTCCAGCACCACCGCATTATGGACCGCATTCAGGGCATCTTTCCCCCATACGAACGGCGCATGCGCATGCACCAGGATGCCGGGCACCTGCATCGGATCCAAGCCAAGCTCCTGAAACCGCTCCACGATGACATTCCCGGTTTCCAGCTCGTAAGCGCCTTCGATCTCCACCTTCGTCATCGGGCGCGTCACGGGAATTTCGCCGTAAAAATAATCGGCATGGGTCGTTCCCGACGCCGGCAGCGGCCGTCCCGCCTGGGCCCAGCTGGTTCCCCACGGCGAATGGGTATGTACAACCCCGCCGATCTCAGGGAATGAACGGTATAACACCATGTGCGTCGGCGTATCGGATGAAGGCCGCAAGTCGCCTTCGACGACCCGTCCCTCCAGATCGACGACCACGAGGTCTTCCGCTTTCAAATCCTCGTAAGGAACGCCGCTCGGCTTAATGACGAACAGCCCTTTTTCCCGGTCGATTCCGCTTACGTTCCCCCATGTAAAAGTGACAAGGCCGTGTTTCGGCAAAGCCAAATTCGCTTCCAGCACCTGTTGTTTTAATGCTTCCAGCATGTCGGACACATCCTTTCTTATCAATGGTTGTACGTACAAGCGAAGGCGGGGAGAGCCCGCACTTAAGCAGACCCGTCCCTCTTCGCGTCAATTTCTTTTCGCTACGGAATCCCGCACGATGAGTTCGGGTTCGTAAATCGTATCCCGTGCCGGTTTTCCTTGTTCGATCATCGCGATCAGCTGGCTCGCCGCCGCCTGCCCCATCTCCGTCTTCGGATGCGTCAGCGTCGTCAGCTTCGTTCCCGAAGCGGTGGCCAAACTGGAATCGTCGAAGCCGATGATGGACACGTCTTCCGGCACCTGCAGCCCGCTTTCGGCAACCGCCTCCATCAGCAGCACCGCCAGCTCGTCGTTATAACACACGAATGCCGTCGGACGGTTTTCCCCTTCCCCAAGCATTTGCAAAGCCTGGCGGTAAGGCAGGCTGTTTTTCTCCTCCGTCGTGTAGGTGACGACCCTTTTCGGGGAAGCGCTCATTCCAGCGGCTTTATGCGCCGCCAAAAAACCCTTCAGGCGGTTTACGCCCTGCAGGTCGTCCCGCTTGAAGAAACCGGCGATCTGGGTATGCCCCATCTCGAGCAAATACTGGACCGCCTTGTAGCCCCCGGCTTCGTCGTCCACCTTCAAGCAGGCGCATTCCAGCTCCCGGTATTTTTCATTGATCATCAGGTAAGGGATTCCCTTTTCCTGAAGCTCCAGGAAATAGGCCAGGTTCGGATTGCCTTCGGCGCTTTTCGTCGGCTCGATGATCAATCCGCTGAGCGGCTGGCTGGTCATCAGCTGCAGGCTTTCCATTTCCTTCTCCTTGGTGTTGTCCGTGCTGGACAACAGCAGCCGGTACCCTTGGCTGCGGAGCTCCGCTTCGGCACCCCGGACGATATGCGGAAAGATGTAATCCGATATATACGTCGTAATAATGCCGATCGTTTTCGCCTGTTCGGCTTCGCGGCGCTGCGGATGGCGGGCAAAAGTGCCTTTGCCTTGAATCCGCTCCAGCCACCCTTCTTTCTCCAGCTCGCCGAAGGTTTGGCGGACCGTCTGGCGGCTCATGCCGAACTGCTCCGCGATCTCGTTCTCCGAAGGGACCTGCTGTCCCCGCTGCAGCTTGCCCGATTCGAACCAGGACAACAGCTCTTTCTTTAATTGAATATATTTGGGAATCCGTCTATTATTCATCATTCACCTCAGCGAAACAATTCGAGTATAGAGCCTGCCGTGCCCGACGCCAGGTTCGGTGCAGCCGGGCAGGCCCTTCCATATATAGTTATTGTATCATAGGCTGGGCGAATAGAGACAAACTGCCCTTTTTATCTTAAGCGATATGCCGCGTCGCTCCACAGAAGCTCGTTCTTGAAGCGCTGAACCGACGTGTTTTTGTCGATGACGACGGCTTCGATGCCGGCCATTTCCGCAAAGTCCGTCAGGTTCTCCGCCGTAATCGCGTACGAGAGCACGGTATGATGCGCTCCTCCCGCCAAAATCCACGCCTCGGCGGATTCGCGCAGGGAAGGCTGCGGCTTCCAAAGCACGCGGGCAACCGGCAATTTCGGCATCGCCTTCTCGACTTTCACGCCGTCCACGACATTCACGAGCAGGCGGAAACGGTGGCCGAGGTCCACAAGGGACGCATTGACCGCTTGGCCGTCGCGGCCGTCGAATACGAGGCGGGCAGGATCTTCCTTGCCGCCGATGCCGAGCGGATGCACTTCCAGGGACGGACGCGTAGCCGCGATGGTCGGGCATACCTCCAGCATGTGGGCGCCGAGGATCATATGGTTGCCCGGTTCGAAATGGTAGGTGTAATCCTCCATGAACGACGTGTCCTTATTGTTCGCGAGCACTTTCAAAACGCGCGTCAGCGCGGCGGTTTTCCAGTCGCCTTCGCCGCCGAAGCCGTATCCGGCTTCCATCAAACGCTGCACGGCAAGGCCCGGAAGCTGCTTCAACCCGTGAAGGTCTTCGAACGTCGTCGTGAAGGCGCCGAAGCCGCCCTCCTCGAGGAAACGTTTCATCGCGATTTCAATGCGCGCCTGGTATGCGATCGCATCCCGAACCGGTCCGTCGCTGAGCCCGGCCTGGGTAATCGTATACTGCTCCGCATATTCGTTCAGGAGCGCTTTCACTTCGCTGTCGCTGACTTCGTTCAGGACCTGCACCAGATCGCCTACGCCGTAGCCGTTGACCGACCAGCCGAATTTGATCTGCGCTTCGACCTTGTCGCCTTCGGTTACGGCCACTTCGCGCATGTTGTCTCCGAAACGGGCCACTTTCAGGCGGCGGCTTTCGGCAAATGCGGCTGCGGTGCGCATCCAGCCGGCAATGGAATCCCGCACTTCAGGGTCTTCCCAATGTCCGACGACGATTTTGCGGGCAATGCCGAGACGGGCTCCGATATGGCCGTATTCTCTGTCACCGTGGGCGGACTGGTTCAGGTTCATGAAGTCCATGTCCATCGTTTCCCACGGAATATCGCGGTTAAACTGCGTATGCAGATGAAGCAGCGGCTTCTGCAGCTGCGAAAGGCCGGCGATCCACATTTTGGCCGGGGAGAAGGTATGCATCCACGTAATGATTCCCGCGCAGCTTTCATCGCTGTTCGCTTGGATGATCAAGTTGTAGATTTCATCCGGCGTGGTCACGATCGGCTTAAAGACGACCGGATACGTAAACGAAGCGTCCTGATCCAGTTCTTTTGCGATAATTTGCGAGTGCGAAGCTACTTCTTCCAAGGTTTCGGGTCCGTATAAATGCTGGCTGCCTGTCACAAACCAAAATGAGTGCGGTTTCAAATTCATTTTGTTAGCCCTCCTATATTGATGCTTATGGGTTCATTCACTTGTACATACCTATATGATTAAAATTCGTTAATTATTCATACTTGTACGTACATTTATCTATGGCTTTATCATATGCCTGCCGCCCCAAAAAAGCAAGCAAAACATTTTTAAGCTTTTCGGTCGGAGCGCTGACCGTTATCATGGGAATAACAACCGTTTCCAGGAGGCATGGCCATGAGCGAACCGTTTGTCCCATTTTCAGCTTCCCATCTGCTTATGCTTCTTACGCTTGCCGTTTTCTCTTTTCTGCTTTACGCCTTCCGGGTTCCTTTGCGCACGCGCCCACAGCTCAAGCATCTTCTCCGTTATGCCTTAGCCGCGCTGCTGGCCGTATCCCAAGCCGTCCTTGATGCATGGAATATCGCCGAGGGCGCATGGAGCGCAACGTATACGCTGCCTCTGGAGTTATGCAGCATCACTCTGCTTCTATCCGTCGTCATGCTGCTGACACGCAGCCGGGTGCTGTACGGCATCCTCTTTTTTGCCGGGATCGGGGGCGCGCTGCAGGCGCTGGTCACGCCCAATCTGGCCTTCGGCTATCCGCACATCCGCTTTTTCCAGTTTTTTGTCGCCCATATGCTGATCATTTTGGCTTCGCTGTACATGACCTGGATCGAAAACTACAAGCCGACCTGGAGATCGGTGGGGATGGCGATGATTTTCCTGAACGCCGCCGCCGTGGTCGTCGGGACGCTGGATTACCTTCTCGGCGCCAACTACATGTTTTTGATGCATAAGCCTTCCACGCCCTCCCTGCTCGATTATCTCGGTCCCCATCCTTTCTATCTGCTGGTTGAAGAAGGCATCGCCCTGCTTATTTTCGTTCTGATGCATCTGGTCTGCTTTGTTCTCCCGGAAAAGAGGGCCAAAACGGGAAAATCCCGCGGCCAATCGGCCATGTAATTATCCAACCTCCACGCAGGGCTTGGTGTTGCCGCCTTTTCGGCCGCTTTTGCGTCGATCCTAGGGGAATACATATACGCTGTACGCAATAAAGCGGTCGCTCCTGCCTGAACCCTGCCGCGGCAACGCCTTCCGCCTTCAGTCCGCCTTCATTGTGGAATCGCCCGCCTGGAATTATAATGGTCTGAAAAGCTTGTCCGCAACGTGCAAAAAACGCGAAAAGGAGCTTTGCCGTCATGACACGACCTAAAGTGGTACAAAACATAACCGAACTTATCGGCCAAACCCCGGCCGTCCGCCTGCACCGTCTCGCGGGCGCGCAGGAAGCCGAAGTGTACGTCAAACTCGAGTATTTCAATCCGAGCCGAAGCGTCAAAGACCGGGCGGCCTTCAACTTGATCGCCCAAGCCGAAAAAGACGGGCTGTTGAAGCCCGGCTCCACGATCATCGAGCCGACGAGCGGCAATACGGGCATCGGACTGGCGATGAACGCCGCCGCCAAAGGATATCGAGCCATTCTGGTCATGCCCGACAACATGACGAAGGAGCGGATCAACATTTTGAAGGCTTACGGCGCGGAGGTCGTGTTGACCCCGGCCGCCGAACGCATGCCGGGCGCCATCCGCAAAGCGCTTGAGCTGAGCCGGGAAATCCCGGACAGCTTCATCCCCCAGCAATTCGAAAACAAAGCCAACCCCGACATTCACCGCCGGACGACGGCGCTGGAAATCCTCGAGCAGATGGAGGGGCGCCTGGATGCCTTTGTGGCGACGGCAGGGACCGGCGGAACGATTACCGGCATCGGCGAGGTATTAAGGGAGCGCATCCCGGGAATCCATGTATACGTCGCCGAGCCCCAAGGCTCGCCCGTGCTGTCCGGCGGACAGCCGGGCCCGCATAAGCTGGTAGGGACGAGCCCCGGCTTTATTCCGCCCATCCTGAACACGGACGTATACGACGAAATCTTCCAGGTGAGCGACGAGGATGCGATCGGAACGGCCCGCCGGCTCGCCAAGGAAGAAGGAATACTGGTCGGACCGTCCTCCGGCGCCGCCGTCTGGACCGCCCTGCAAGCGGCTAAGCGCCTTGGTCCGGGCAAACGGGTGTTGTGCATCGCCCCGGATACCGGGGAGCGTTATCTCAGCATGGGGATTTTTTAGGCTCGCCTGTAATCGCCAGAAAAGGCAGAACTGGAGGATCAGGGCCCCTCCCGAATGAGAGAGCAAAATTTTAACATTCCCCTTATGTTATAACTGTTGTCAAACAGGAACATCCAACAAGGCGCCTGTTAAACATAAAGGGAGCTGAAGGTTATGAGTACATTGGCAGGAAAAACCGCGCTGGTGACGGGCGCAAGCCGCGGCATCGGACGCAGCATCGCGCTGCGTTTGGCGGAGGAAGGCGCGCTTGTCGCCGTTCATTACGGAAGAAACCGGGCCGCCGGCGAAGAGGTCGTTCGGGAAATCCGGGAGCGCGGCGGAACCGCATTCGCCATAGGCGCGGATCTCGCGTCCATGGAGGGCATCCGGCAGCTGTATGCATCCCTGGATGCATCGCTGCAGGAACGTTCGAACGACCGCCTCTTCGATATATTGGTCAACAACGCGGGCATCGGGCTGCCGGTTCCCATCGAAGAAACGACGGAACAAGCCTTTGACGAAATCGTGGCGGTAAATGTGAAAGCTCCCTTTTTCATCATCCAGCAAGGCCTATCCCGCCTGCGGGACGGCGGGCGCATCATCAATCTTTCATCCGCCACCACCCGAATTTCCCTCCCCGTCGTTCCCGCCTACAGCATGACCAAGGGGGCCGTAAACGTTTTGACGCTTTCCCTTGCCAACCAGCTGGGCAGGCGCGGGATCACGATCAATGCGATTCTTCCCGGTTTTGTCGAAACCGACATGAATGCCGGAAGCCTGGAAAGTCCCGAAGGCCGGAAGTTCGGCGCCGATTTTTCGATTTTCGGACGCTGGGGCCAGCCGGGCGACATCGCCGGCATCGCCGCTTTCCTTGCATCGGAAGACAGCCGCTGGATCACCGGCCAGCTCATCGACGCCAGCGGCGGATCGCATCTCTAAGCACCGGCCTGCATGAATCGCGCTTTGTAACGCCGCATGAAAAAAATCCAGCACGTCAAAGTGCTGGATTCAGGCAGTCGAGAAACCCACGCCTTGGAGACGCTGGGTTTCTCTTTTTTTCTTTACACTTGCTAAAAAGCCAAAGCAAAGCCCCTTAAAAAAGTTGTCTGATTTACTATTGACAGTCCAGTAAAAAGACCATTGAACGCAAAGAGATATAAGGAACCATGGAGACCAATTGAATGTGAGGAGACGTAGGGAATCGAGGGTACAATTGGACGCGAGGAGATGTAGTCAAGGTGAGGAGGCAAGTCAAAATAGGGAAGTAAATTTCTAACGATTGCCACAGAGGTTAATGCCGGGAATATGGAGGTTATGATATTTTAACGGTTCTGGTTGACGTTATTTGGGCATTATGGTGGAACTTCATATGGTAATCTTGCAAATAACCCCATTGGTAACCGTTAGAACTTACAGAGAACCATTTGAAGCCACATAGGCGCTGTCACAACCGTTAGAATTTGAGAACAGCTTACGCACAGCGATCTAACCCTGTTTGTGCCTCCGTAGACATTTCAGAGGATGATGAATTTCTCCATGAACTGCCCGGCGACGCTTGTCTGCCTACCCTTATCTGCTAAAATGCTTGTTTACCGACGTCATTCTATCGATGCTTATCTACGACACGTTCTCCCCCTAACGAAAAATAGCAACTCTGTGGCGCTCTCCGTCCTCCCCTATACGGCGAGGCCCCGCTCCCAGTGTGGGACCCGCCGCACTTGCAAGATTCACCCCTCAGCTCCGAAACAAAAACACTCATTGGAGTGGCAGGCTGTCGAGAAAGTTCTCGACAGCTATTTTTATGTCCATTTAGTTCAATACGACACCGCGTTAATTTTGTATAATATTTATTGTGAAGACAATGGACGCCCCGCCATCGAACTGTGGTCTTTTCAAAATGATTTTTCTCGGATATTTTTACGGCATTCGCTCGGAACGCCAGCTTGAACGCGAGATACAGACCAACCTTGCATACCGCTGGTTTCTCGGTTTGGGACTCACCGACAGAGTTCCAGATCACTCCACCATTAGCTGGAACCGTCGTACGCGTTTTAAAGATACGAACATCTTTCAGGATATTTTTGACGAGATCGTACTTCAAGCCATTCAACACCGTATGGTAGGAGGACGTGTTTTAATTACAGATTCCACTCATGTGAAGGCCAGTGCCAATAAGCATAAATACCCAAAAGAACAAGTCCTGCAAAACACGCGGGATTACATCAATGAACTGAACGCAGCCGTGGAGGCAGACCGGAAAGCCCATGGAAAAAAGCTTTGAAACCTAGAGAGGAAGTGGTCGAGGAAAAAGAAGTTCGCGTGAGCACAACAGATCCGGATAGTGGTTATATGATTCGGGATGGGAAACCGGAAGGGTTCTTCTATTTGGATCATCGTACAGTAGACTTAAAATACAACATGATTACCGACGTCCATGTGCCCCCGGGTAATGTACACGACTCCGTAGCTTACTAATCTCGATTGGATCACCAACGGGAGCAATTTGGTTTCGAAGAGAGGCGGTTGCTCTGGACTCGGGTTATTTAACTACGCCCATTTGCAGAGGTTTGAAGAGCCGGAATATTTTTGCGGTCATTGCTCATCGGAGATTTCACCCTACTCAAGGGTTATTCCCAAAATGGAAATTCACCTATGATAACGAACGTAATGTGTATATTTGTCCGGAAAAACATGAGTTAACCTACCGCACGACCAACCGGGAAGGTTACAGGCAATATGCATCTGACCCGAAGCATTGCAAAAGCTGTCCCATGTTACAGTGCACCAGATCCCGAAACCACCAGAAGGTGGTGACTCGGCATGTATGGGAAGACAGCAAGGACTGGGTACGAGGCAACCGACTCAGCCGTGCGGGTAAGTATTTGTACCGAAAACGAAAAGAAACAATTGAGCGAAGCTTCGCGGATGCTAAAGAGCTCCATGGGTTTCGCTATTGCCGTTTGCGCGGGTTGGCTAACGTCAGGGAGCAAGCCCTGATGCCAGCAGCCGTGCAGAACATGAAGTAGATGGCGATCCACCTGGATCGTCTGGAAAGACAGGGGTAATCCCTGTTTTTCTGAGTTCTAGGGCTCCTAACAAAAGAAAGAAACCCTGTTCCTCCGATAAAAGGACAGGGTTTCTCAACAATCTGAATCCAGCACGTCAAAGTGCTGGATTCTTTCTGTTTATGGAATATATTGCTGAACGATTTTAACCACTTTGCCGTCCCGTATCGTCAGGTGGTACGGGAAGCTTTTCATGTCGATCAGCTTGTCGTTGTTCATGATGGCCAAATATTTATCCATCGATACCGGTTCGTTCCACTGGATGTCCATCCCTTCGTACGTTCCGTCGTGATCGTACAACTGCATCAGCACCTGGGCATCCGGCGCAATGTCATACGTTTTCAGCGTCGGATCGTCGTTGACGATGTAATAACCGTCAGGCGCGCCGCCCAATTCTTCGGCGGCTTCTTTTTCCCGTTCCATGAACTTTTGGTCGGCCGCGGCGCCTTCATACCATTCGATCGGATCGGCCTGGACGATGATATGCCCGTTCTCCTGTTTTATCGAAGAAATCAAAGCTGTCACTGTATCCTCGCTCGGAGGAACCGGCGTATATTCCTTGTCCGTTCCGACTGCACTGGCCGACGTCGTCATGCTTAACAGAACCGCGATCATGAGGGTAGCAAACAGCGTGATTTTTTTCATTGAAAATATCTCCTTTAATGGACATGTATTGATTTCCATATTATCCATTACCCTGCCGAGTTTATTTTCAAACGGAATTTTGCGTAAAAACTCCGGAATAGCTCCGTTCGGGCGTGGTCTTCTTATAGTTTCACTATAAAACATCCCCCGCGCCAAATCGTCACAATAAGGTTACAACCACGTCAAATTGTTGTCATGATCGAGTGCGCTTTCATCAGGTTCTGGCTTTGGCTTTGCCGCGCTGCAAAACCGACTTGAGTTCGTCCAGCTTGTGGATTTCATACGTCGGAACGATGCCGGTCGGGTTCGGCAGGCGTTCCGGATTATACCAGCACGTATCGATGCCGATGTTGTTTCCGCCTTGGATATCAGAGGTTAAGGAATCGCCGACCATCAGCATTTTTTCTTTTTCGTTGCTGCCGATTTGGGTAAAAGCATGCTCGAAGATCCCCGGCTGCGGCTTTTGGAAGCCCGTATCCTCGGAAACGATCACCGCTTCGAAAAAGTCTTTAAGCGCCGAACGGTTAAGCCGCCCGAACTGCACCTGCTTGATGCCGTTGGTGACGGCGGCGATGCGGTAGCCGTTGTCCTTCAAATATTGCAGCAGCTCAAGCGCCCCCTCAAACACGTACGAATGCTCCGAGAGGGATTGGATGTAGCGGTCGCTGACGATTTGCGCATCCTCCTCCAGCTTTTGCTCCTGGCAAAACCGGCGGAAACGCTCCACTTTCAAATCGGTCGAATTGATTAATCCCTGCTCAAGTTCCTTCCACAGCCCTTTGTTGATCCGGTTATAGCAATCGATGATGCCGGCATCCTCCGGATCGAGATTCAGGCTCGAAATGACGTAAGCCAAGGCGCGCGCCTCGGACATTTTAAAATCAAACAACGTTTCATCCAAATCGAATAAAATCCATTCGTAAGACAAATTGCAGGCCTTCCTTCTATGTAAAATCGGCTTCTTGCAGCCTTTATCCTAACTAGTTTAAGGGAAAAAACGCATTTTATCCACCTTCGCCGGGACTTCTTCCGGGCCCGCAGGTTTCCGTCAACAAAAAAGCACCCGGCCCGCCGGAGGTTTCTCCGAAAGACAAGCCGCGTGCTTTGCTGCAGGTTAATATGACGCCTTTCTTTTGAACACGGCGATGACATCCCTGGAATGTCCTTGGCCCGCGCTGGTGTCGAAGCAGGAGGTCAGCTCCCAGCCTTCCATGCCGCATTCGTTCAGCAGTTGTTCGAATTCCTCTTCGTCCACCTTTCCTCCCAAAAAGCCGCCGGTTTGGTACTTGACCGTTTTGTACTCCCATTTTTCCATCGTCTAACGCATCCCTTCGAATATCGACTATATTCAACCCCGATGACCGCGTCGCCCATGGACGGAGCAGCGCGGTACCGGGAATCCAGCAATCCGTTGACAGCTTAGAACGTTTCCTTCAAATAAAACGGTTTGCACTTGCTTTCAAAATAACTTTCAAGCCCGGAGCTGCCGTTCAGCTCGATAAACTGCACCGGAGGATACTGCACTTGAACCGATTCGGCGACTTTCCCAGCCTCGGCAATGATTTGATCGCCTTTGCCGATGTAGCTGACCGCAATGAGCGTGTGCGGCGCCTGATCCGTACGCGGGTTAAACACCTGGGCGTTGTAGGCGCAGATGACGTTTTTTAATCCCTCAAAAACCTTGCTCAACTCGGTCAGCAGCTCGGTCGGCGGTTCCGCAGGGGGACCGATCATCGTTTGGGTGTTTTTTTCAACGACGTAAGCTTCTTGGGCGTTAAATACGGAGCCGTTCAGGATCGCTTCGATTTCCTGCGCGGTAAACTCTTTGCCGAACTCGGAGCCCGGATTAAGCAGAAGGTCGGCTCCCTTCGTCAAATTAAAAAAATGCACCGCATTAATGGCCAAATATTGCACGGGCTCTTGAATGAAGGCCTGCATGCGGGTCAATGAAGAAAATATCGGGATGTATCGTTTCCCGTTCATTTCAACGCTTAACAGCTGGACGGATTGCCCCGCTGCCAGTTCGGTTTTTTCCTGAACAGGGTTTGTCCCGCCCTGGATCGCGTAAATTTCGGAATTCCGGAGTTCGTAATAAAAATCAGGTCTGGCGGAAGGCTCGTTGACCGCTTTGATCAACTTTTCCTCCAGCGTGTTCGTTGCCTCAAAAGACATGGTTGATGCTCCCTTCAGGAAAGTATCGGATAAGGACCAATATAAGTAGTGTACCTTTCTTTGGCTGTGAACTAAAGCCCTAATTCCTTCGAATGGCGTTTAGGGAATGATTTCTTGGAGAGCTTCTCCCAACGTTTTGTACTTGAAGTCGTACCCCGCCTGCAGTAATCGCTCCGGGACGACCCAGCGGCTTTTTAAAACCAATTCGGTTTCGGTTTGAATGATTCTCGCCCCGATTTCGAGCATCCAGGCCGGGGCCGGCAGCCCGAAAGGCATGTTCATCGCCAGGCGCAGCTCCTGCATCAGCTCCTTGTTCGTGACCGGATTCGGGGCAGAAACGTTAAAAACGCCGCTGAGCTCCGGATGCTCCTTCAAGAACAAAATGACGCCCAAAACATCGTGAAGATGAATCCAGCTGAATCGTTGGGTGCCGGGCCCCTGAATGCCGCCGAGGCCGAAACGGACGAGATTGCGGTAGGGAACCATCACCCCGCCGCCGCGTCCCAACACGATCGCGATCCGCAAGGCCGCCTGACGGGTACGGGGAAGCTTAAAAGAGAAAAAAGACCTCTCCCAGGCCGTGGCGACATCCACCGAAAATCCCGAGCCGATCTCGCCTGCTTCCTCGGTCATCGGACGGTCTTCGGCATGCCGGTAAATGGTGGCGGTGCTCGAATTGATCCATAGCTCCGGCGGCTGCTCGCAGGCCAAAACGGCCTCCCCGAGGATCGTCGTCGTTTCGGTGCGGGAGTTCAAAATTTCGGCTTTGTTTTTGTCATGATAACGGCAGTTGACCGATTTGCCCGCCAAATTGACGAGCAGGTCCGCAGACTCCAGCGCCTCGCGGATTCCTTCCCGGTCCTGCCAAGAGATATGGCCAGCCCGTCTGGAGATGATGCACACCTCCCATCCGCGCCGTTTGAATTCTTGTTCGAGGTACGTCCCGATAAAACCGGTTCCGCCGGCGATCACGATTTTTTGTTTCACCGCTGCTCTCTCCTTTTCCGTCAAGTAGGCCGATGGCGCGTCCTATGGCGATGGTAGAAAAACATGCCGGCTGCGGCCAGCAGCGCAATGACGAGAATGCTTAACCAGACCTCTCCCGGCCTGCCTGCCGGTCCGGCATACGGTCCCCGATATTCAGCCATGACGTAGGCTTCGGTGCCCGTTTTTACGGCAATCTGCTTTTGGGGGCTGATCCCTAGAATTTCATGGTACGTCGTCCCCTTCGGGTAAACGTTCGAAAAGTTGCCGCCGTATGTGCCTTCGCGGTCGGAGTAGCGAGTCACCTTCCCCAGCTTTTTCCCGATGCGATCCGAATCTACCTGCTCCCCGGTCACTTCATAAGTCCCGTGATTGTACACGACAAACCGATACGCCCAGCTTGCCGAAACTTCCGTGGATATATATAGGAAAAAGATGCAGAACAGCAAGGTTAGCTTTTTCATCGCAACCTCCGATCAACGTCGACAGACGTTATTTCCCAAAGAAGACGGACTATGCCTTAAAATGTTCCTTGATGTCATCCTGCGGATCCCATTTGGACCAGGCCGCTTCCAGCAAATTGCCTTCCGGGTCCCGGAAATAAAAATATTTGGCTTCGCCTTGGCCAAGCGCACAGAGTTCATCCACCTGAACCCCAGCCTGCTTCAGCTTATCGTAGGTATGCTCGATGTTTTCGCAATTCAGGGCCATGATCGGAAAAGGCTTGCCGTTTCTTCGGATTTCCAGCGGCTGCTTGTCGCGGGTTTCGATCAGCAGCAGGGCAATCGAGTTCACGTGTGGATGATGCAGGACGGCCAAAAAGGAGCCGCGGTCTTCGAATTTCTCCATCAGCTTGAAGTCCAGGTGCTGCGTATACCACGCAACCGATTCGTCGAGGCGGGTCGTCGGCACGTACACGTAACCGATCCGCAGGAAAGAAAACGCCATAAATAACCTCCCTGAAGATTATTTTTCGTCGTTTTGCGATGTTCACGTTTCGTTCAGCTTCAGCGCTTTAAAATTTTTGATCAGATAGTGCATGCCCGAAGCAAGCGTCATCCACACGGCAAGCAGCATCAACGCCTGGTCCACCCGAATGGAGGTAAACCACTGGAACGGGACATTTTCAAGCATGACGGCCACGATGGCGACAACCTGCGCCACCATTTTCCATTTGCCGAACTTGTCGGCGGCCAAAGCGATGCCCTGCGCGGAAGCGATCATCCGGAGGCCCGTGATCACGAATTCGCGTCCGATCATCAACACCGCTGCCCAAGACGCAATCATGCCGGACTGCACCATCATGATCAGCGCGACGGAAATGAGCAGCTTGTCCGCCAGGGGATCAAGCAGTTTTCCGAGGTTGGTGATCTGGTTGTATTTTCTGGCAATATAACCGTCCAGTTTGTCCGTTCCGGAGGCCAGCACAAAAATGGCTACGGCAATGTACGATCCGTAATCGTCCAAAAAACGGAATACCGCCACATCCGCCAGTTTGGCAGGCCACTCGGCAAAAAAGAGCATAAACAGCGGAATGAGCGCGATCCGTGCCAATGTGATCCGGTTAGCCATATTCAACGCAACGTCCCTCCTTTGTTTTTTTCCTATGGGTTTCGGCTTCCCCACTCGCGGTAAAACTGCTGCAAATACTGTTCCATAAACGCGTGCCGCTGCTCGGCCAGCTCCTTGGCGTACGGCGTATTCATCAAGCTTTTAAGCTTCAGCAGCTTTTCGTAAAAATGGTAGATAGCGGTCTTGCCGGCGGACCGGTAATCCTCCTGGGCAAGGTCATCCAGGCTCAGCTCCGGGTCATGGATGATGCGGCCTTTGGCCCCCGAATACGCAAACGTTCTGGCAATGCCGATCGCCCCGATCGCATCCAGACGGTCCGCATCCTGTACGACCTGCCCTTCCAGGGTGGTCATCGGCGGATTTTTGCCGCCGTTAAAAGACATGTTCGCGATGATGTCCATCACCTTGTCGGTCAAATCTAAGTCAGCGGCTTGTTCGTTCAGCCACGCCCTCACTTTTTCCAAACCCGCTTCCTTGCTTGCATTCAATTTTTCGTCGGCCACGTCATGCAGAAGCGCCGCCAGCTCGCACACGGTCCGGTCGGCGTTCTCCTTGGCGGCGATGTCGAGCGCCGTATTCCGCACCCGTTCGATATGCCACCAGTCATGGCCGCTCGCCTCCCCGGAAAGCACCTGTTTTACGAATCGTTCTGCCTCTTTGATAAGCCGAGAATGATCTGCCACCTTCATGTTTGCCTCTCTCCTTCTGCGATTGCGGCATTGTTTTTTGCCTGTTGCGGCATCTCCGCACGTTCCATGCTACAGCGTTTTTTTGAAAAAAACCTCGCCGATCCCGCCCTCGTTAATGCCCGAAACGATCCCCGCTTCCTCGAAGCCGACATGCCTGTGCCAGCTTTGCGGCTCCGCTTCGTTCACTTGCGATGAGCTGTACAGGTAGCGATGACCGCGTTCTTTTAAATGGTCCGACGCCATAGCCAGAAGCCTTTTCCCGATCCCCTGCCCGCGGCTGCCTTCTTTTACGATGATGAGCCCGATATACGGAACCGTGGACCAAATGTATTCCAAACGCAAATATCCGAGCAGTTCCCCCTCGTTTTCGGCCAAAAGCACCTCATGGCGGCCCAGCTTCCACCTCAGAAACTCGGGATCAAAATGCGGGTCCATCTCCCGTGCCTTCACAAAATCTTCGGGTTCACCGAAACGTGTGACAATCTGCACAAACCAACCCTCCTTCAAAATATCGCTTTTGTTTCGTTATCCATTTTCAATTCTTGTTACCAAGCGGTATGACGGGGCGACCTCCCATGTCTCATACGGAATCATACCCTTGGCCCTCATCGCGTCGAGCGTTCGGGATTTTTGCTGCGGGCGGGTAATATAGTCATCGATGTTGGATTCGGTGATTCGAACGTATCCGGCTTCCTGAATTTCTTCCGGCTGGATGCGGATCTCCCCGCTCACATATTCGGCTTTAAAAACAACCGAAAGGACGCGCTTCGTCGCATTGTAATAAACGCCCGTAATTCCGACCGGCCGAATCACGACCCCCGTCTCCTCCAGAAATTCCCTGCATACGGCCTGGTCCAAAGGCTCCCCTTCATCCACGTTTCCTCCAGGCATCTCCCATGTGTCGCTCCGCCAGTGCGTTCTCACGAGCAGCACCTCGTCGTGTTCGTTCATCAACAAGGCGGAAACCGAAACCGTGTGTTTGGGCGGATTATGCTCCATGCCGATCGTCCTCTCTTCGCGTTATTTTGATCCGGTCCGTTCGCCGCTCACCACATGCCAGTGAAAATGCTTGGAGTCCTGGTAGGCTCCGAGGTTGGTGATCACTCTGGCCGCGCCCGTGCTTGAGGTCATGTCCGAAGCGACCTTTTTCACGACGGCCATGAGCTCCAGCAACAGCCGATCGTCGTTGCTTTCTTCATCGGAGACGAGCGAACCGACGTGAATTTTCGGAATGACGACGACATGATGTTCATAGGACGGTCTTGTGTGATGGTACGCCAAAACCCGCTCCGTCTCCATCACTTTACGGACGGGCATTTTCCCGCTCAAAACCTCATCGCAATAAAAATCATGAGTCATATGGGCCTCCTGTTCCTGCATCCTACCGGATCATGGATTCAACCGTGCTAAACGATATCCTTTTGATACACGATAATTTCTTTCCCGTCTTGATTAATCACGGATTTTACGGGCGCCATCCCCTGTCCCTTCCAAAACCGGTGTCCCGGTTCATTTTCGGCGATCACCCCCAGGCGAAACGTTCTGACGCCTCTTTCCTTCATGATGTCATAAAATAAGTCCATCGCCCGGCGGCCGTACCCCTGCCCCTGAAAGTCCTTTCGTATTTGCAGCAGCCCAAGCCACGGATAACCGTCTTTGGGATTGTTCATCAACAGCTCGAGCACGCCGACGTACCGGTCTCCGTCTTGGATGACAAACCGTTCTGCGCCCATGTTTTGGCCTTCTTGAAGCTCTTCGCGGATCTCTTCTTCCGTGAACACGTCCTTCTCCTTCGACACCCGGTTAAAAAAAGGATCCGAATTCAAAATGATGACTTCCTCGCTAAACAGTTTTGGCGTAGATGGTATCAGTATCATAAGTTGCTCCTTTCGGCGATCCAATTTATAGTCAGCCTCATCCGGCGGTAACGCAATTCATATTTTTTCAATGGTCCCAGGCTCCGAACGGTCGTCAATGATGTCTGCGATCCGCTTCGCGACATCGCCCGGTTCCAGTAGCTGACCCTCCCGGTAAGCCTGCTCGAAATACGGAGCCAGCCCAAATTCCTTGCCGCCTTTGTTTCTGGCGGATTCCTGCAGCGATGTGTCCACCATGCCGGGATCTACGGCTATCACTTCGACGCTGCCCGCAAGCTCCGTTCCGGCACACATCGTAAACATATTCAGTCCAGCTTTGGCCGTAGAATAAACGCTCATGCCCGGATTGGCGTAAGAGCCTGACCCCGAAGTCACTTGAATGACCTTTTTCCGCAGATCCCACGCTTGGGTCTCCCTCACGAATACCGAGGTCAAAACCATCGGCGCCACCAGGCCGACACGAAGATTGGCTTCCATCTCTTCCGGCCGGATGGCATCCATCCGCTTTAACGGCTCCAGCATCGCGGCATTATTCACCAAGCCGATCATGTCCAATTCATCCGGGTTGATCCGCGCCAATATGGATTGAAGCATACGCTCAAGCCCTGTTGTTTGCATCAGATCGAATACGACATGCGTATAGCCGGGGCAACGTTCCAACGATCCCGCTTCGCTTCTTGAAATGCCTACAACCATGTCCCCTTGCGCCAGCAAATTTCCGGCAAGCGATGCACCGATTCCTTTGGATGTCCCCGTAATGATAAAACAGCGCTTCGGCATGTACGTTCCTCCCTGCAAAAAGCATATTATTTTAATCTCTGACGTACTTTTCCGTCCCTGCCGTCCATTCGACTAATATTTGGAACAAAGCCATTCCGGCGATAACGACCAAGGCGAGGTAAATCAGCGTGCTTTTTTTCATCGGCTTTCACGCGCTTGTATGTATGTTAAAATCTCTTTATTGCTCCGTACGACCATCCGTTTCGCCTTAAACGGTTCCGTCATTTCCAGAATCTCCTCCATGTGCACCCTGTCAAATTTCCGGTTCCATACCCAAGCCATCTCGAACAAATTTTTGAAAGACTGCTTGTAATTCGCCCGCTCGAGTCCAAGCCTGGTGCGCAAAAAGCGGCGGATGACCCTAAAATCCCGGACCCAGCGGTTGGGCGTTATAATAAAAATAACATCGGCATGCTCGAAGCTCTCTTTTCCCCATTTATGATGCACGCCTTCAATGACCCAAGCCTCGCTGCAGGCCACCAGCCTTAACAAGGCATCCCTCGTTTCCGCCGGAAATCTGCGCTGCACCTCGCCGCGTTCCCACACGAAATTGTCCGTTTCATAGTGAGGGATGTTCAGCCTTCGCGAACATTCGCGTGCGATGTAAGATTTGCCGCTGCCGCATGAACCTATAATCCGGATTTTCATCGGTGCCACCCCCTTCAGGCTTATTAGCCTCTTGGCAATATCTTTTGCAGCATCAAAACGTAAATCAATGAAGTCATCAGGCCCGCTCCGATGAAGACCGAATTCCCTCCGTAAAGGACTGCGGCAAGAACCGCGCCTATAACGAGATAGATCCATACCCTTAGCCCAACCCCGGCTTTATTTGCCATTCGTTCAAGCAACCGGTTTAACAGCCATTCGTCCAGAATGAAAGATAGCGCCGTTAATGAGATCATCCCTTTAAAAGCCATGTACAGCCCGAAAACGAAAAAAAGAACGGCACTGGCGACCTCCATCCGCAAAAGAAGATATCCGAGGTAGGGGACCAGGCACAGGACGCTGGCCATGGACGCACAGCCGAATCGGCATAACGCCTTTGAGATCCATTGCATCACGTTCCCTCCCGAGCGGATGACTTTGGAAGCATATATGATTCCAATTTTAATCTATGTTGGTTGTTATTGTATACGATTTCAGGGAAAATAGAGAGAAGCACTTTCAAAGGAGAGTTGAAATTGAGCAAATACGGAGCCTATGTGAAGTTCACGGCCAAACCGGGGCAGCGGGATGCGTTGTCCGACATATTGCTGGAGGCTGCCGCCGCGGCTCGCACCGTAAAGGAATGCGAAGTGTACATCATCAATGTGTCGGAATCCGAACCCGATGCCGTTTGGGTTACGGAAGTATGGAGCAGCGCCGAAGCCCATAAAGCTTCGCTCGATGATCCCGAAACGAAGGCGTCCATCGCCCGTGCCATGCCGCTCATTGCCGGCGTCGAGTCCATCCCCGTGGTGCCTGTCGGCGGGAAAGGGCTGTAAGTTGTCCTCTGGAAAATGCATAAGGATCTCTTGGAATGGACCAGCCGTCAATGGCTGGTTTTTTTCTATGGTAAAGTAGAGTTCGGCGTAGGTCCAGGGGACCAACGAGCGCTTTTTTTCAGATCGAAGATTATTTTTGGGCTTGAACTATGAAAAAAATGAACCGAAACCCGGCGGCTTTCGCCTATAGAATAAGATCAACTTTAGGAGGTGACCCTGTTGCAGGATGAACAGGCGTGGATGCAGCGCTGCCGGAGCGGCGACCGGGAGGCGTTTTACCAGTTGGTGGAGCCTCTGCTCGACCGTGTTTACAGCACGTCCACCGCGATGCTTCGGTCATCGCATTTGGCGGAGGATGCCGTGCAGAATGCCATGATCGAAGCCTATCAAGCTATTATGAACGGAAAGGAAATCCGTAATTTTACCGCCTGGTTCAAACAATTGGCTGCCATGAGAACGATGGATTTGGCAAGGAAACGCTCGCGGCTTCGCAAGATAACGGAGAGTCTGGACGATATGGATCCCAGGGATCCGCAAGCGCAGCCGATGGAGGCTTTATTGAAAAAGGAGGAACAGTCCGGCCTGCTCTCCCAGGTGATGTCCCTGGATATCAAGCTCCGTTCCGTCATCCTTCTTTATTATTATCAGGAAATGTCGATCGAAGAAATTTCAGCCGCGCTCGGCGTAAAAGCGGGAACCGTGAAATCCCGTCTGCACCGCGCCCGGAACATATTGCTCAAACGCAACCAATCCCTTAGGAAAAGGAAGGTGATGACGCATGTTGGATGCAAGGAATGAGAGAGAATTGCCAAAGGAAATCGGCCGTTCGTTCGAACGACTAGCCGCACCGGAATCGCTGCGGGAATTTGCCCGGAATATCGATCTTCACGCCACAGGCAAGACCGGAACCCGTCTTCCTAATAAGAAACGGCCGGGGTGGATCGGATTCGCCGCCGGGGCGGCCGCCGTTTCGCTATTGTTCGTATCGGCTGAGGTGTCTCCTGCGTTTGCCGGCATGATAAAACAAATTCCGGGCGTTTCGGTCGCCGCGTCCTGGCTGGATTCCATCCGCAGCCGGGACGGGGTGGAGAATGCCGCCGTTCATCAGTATACGCCTTTTGAGCCGGTGGCCCAGCAGGTTGGAGATATGAAGGTCACCCTGGCGGACGTGTATCTAACCAGCGACAAGCTGACCTATAAAGCGTTTATCCGGACGGATGGATTGAAGGACCATCTTGCCAAAAATCCTGACGGAAGTCTGGGGCTCGACCGGACGGCGCATTTTTATGCCGTGGAAAGTTTGGATTTCAAGCAGATCGAAGGTAGCGGCAGCAAAGAAGTGATTGCCGATCAAGAGACGGGGGATCCGATTTTGGTCATTTCCGATACCATTGAGCTGAATGCCGAAGAGGTTCGCGCTTTTCTGGCAGGGAATCCCGACACCCTTCATTTCAAGCTGTTTGCCAGCCATGATGCTTCGGGCCGCGAGGCGCAGGAATACGCCATGAATGTGCCGTTTTCCTCGTCCCAATGGATGAAGGATCGAATCATTCCCGTACATCAAAGGCTCGAAATTACGGGGGATCCGGATATCAAAGAACTTGTGCTGGAAAATATCAAGATCACTCCGCTGAATACTTTCGCCGAGCTTCGGCTGGACCAGAGCGCCGATTACGGGCTCGATCTTGATTTGACCGGGGACGCTGTTCGGCTTACGGACGATCATGGCAAGACATACCCCCTCAAGACTTACCGGACGAAGTATCAGCCTGCAAACGAGAACTTTCAACCCGGCGTAATCGAGCTCGCGTTTAATTCCTCTCCTTTTTTTGACGAGACGGTAAAAAGCTTGACGCTGCATATCGGCGATATCAAAGTATCGGACTGGACCAGAAGCGATTCGTTTACCCTTAGCCTGAACGAAAACATGCCGAAGCCGATCCGCTTTAAAGACAAGGAAATGGCCATTGCCCAGGCGCGGTATGCAGATGGTTTTCTGAAGCTTCACGTGCGGCAACCAGAGAAAGATCGCATGAGCGTACGTTTTCGTATACCTACGTTCCAGCCGGAAGGGGAGCTTAGGGACAAGTATTATGGAGAAAAAGCGGATCAAAGAAAAGATCTGCTCGTTCCGGCCGAAGGAACGGATGCCTATGATCTGTCCATTATGGCCCCGCAACAGGAGACTTACGAAATCCGCATGATGCGGGAAACGGATGCCGTTCGAATTGACCGGACGCTGAACATCGATTTGAGTCCATAATATTCTATCGGTCCAATAGATGCCCCAAAAGGACGTTCGCCTAGAACGTCCTTTTTTTCGGGCTTATTTTTGCTCAACGGATTCATCCGAAAAATTCACTCGGTCTTATTCATTTCATGGTTCAACCGATCTATTTTCTCTTCCAATCTTCTCAAGCTTTCTTCCGTGTTTTTCGTATGCTGGATGAGTCTATTTACAAAGCGGTACAATCCAACAAAAAACAGAATTACGATCAACATGAATATGATTTGATATAACGCGGCCGCCCAAGAGAAATTCAAAATATCCGCTCCCTCAACAACTACAGTTTATTTCGCCATTGCAGCATGCATGCTAACTGGTATTTATAGATGAAATCAGACCATGTTCCATATCATATGAATATAAAAAACGCTCTTCCCTCTAACCATCGATCAAACTGTCATTTAATATAACCATTTGGTTTTAGTTTAGTTACCATATTTTTTATATTTTTCGTCCTAATTCATATGAAGATAACAACAATTAATTCAGATTGTTTGTAAAATACTTTTACTTTTGATGCGTTATCCTACAAAATCCCTTAACTCTCTTATATCCACAATCGATGTGTACGGATGTACGCCCATCCTGTTCATCTTCGCGATGTCTCCTTGATAGGATATGAATCGAATCCCCGCGGTCATCGAGGCTTTTCCATCGATCCAAGAGTCGCCTACCGAAATCCATTCCCCGGCTGAAATATCGCTGCACCGATCCAAAATGTAATGAAAGCCGGCAGGCGAAGGTTTTAGGGAGGACATGGTTTCTCTACCGACGACAATATCAAAAAAATGCAATATATCATGATCCCTTAAAGCGGCTTCCGCGGCAATGTTCGAGTTATTCGTCACAACGGCCATACGGTATTTCCCCTTCAACTCTTCCAGAGTTTCAGCAACGCCGTCCTCCAATTCGGCCCCCTTCATGCCTTCCATTTCAAATCTTCTGGGGATCTCCCACATTTCGGCGACCCGTTCCTCCGTCATCCCGCCGGTTTTCGTAGCTTCTTCAATTAAGGTGGAGGTGGTGTGCTTCGATATATCGAGCTGCCGGGAAAGCAGTCCCCGGGAAACCAAAAAATGAAAGGTCTCGAGTTTCATGGCCGCAAAATCAATTTTGGATTTCAATAACGTATTATCCATGTCAAAAATAATGCCTTTGATCTCGTTCAACTTGCAGTTTCCTCCTCTCTTGCAAACGCGGGACTGTGGCGGATGGTCCGAGTTGCGAAAACCTGGAAAAGGCTTTGTGGCCTTTTAAAGTTAAGGCTATGTTAAATTCTAATGTTGGCATTAACCAAAAGAAAACCGCCTTGCTTGAAAGGCGGTTTATTAAGCTATCGTCTCCCGTTTGCTCAATTTCAAACAGTATATGGGTTCATCATGGAAACCTTTTTCAATTTCACCTGCTCATTTTGTTCGCTCTACAGAATACAGAAAAAATTCCATATCTATATTCCTAAAATTCTTAGTATCTTTATCAATAATATTCATACCGTTTCGAACAGCAACTTTTTGAGCGGCTATATTTGTGTCCCTAATAATAGAATAAACCCTATTTGCATTAAGAACTGAAAAAGCGTATTCCTTGCAAGCAATTGCCGCTTCTGTTGCGTAACCTTTGTGCCAATACGCTTTTTGAAACAAAAATCCTATTTCCAAAATTTCTTTTTCTCTCCAGCCTTGCATTGTCAAGCCACATTGACCAATCATTTCGTTTGTTTCTTTTAATACAACAGCCCAAAGTCCAAAACCATATTCTTCATATCTTTTAAGATGTCTGTTAAGCCAATTTTGTGCTTCTTCTAAGTTGAATGCACTTTCATAAGCAGCACGCATTACTTCCTCATCACACAATATTCCGCACAATGCATCATAATCGGACTGCACCATTTCTCTAATTATAAGACGTTTTGTTTCTATCAAAAATCTCCCACCTTTCTATTGTATCAATAACCTTTCAAAAATTCCTTATCCTGCCCCGTTAGCTTAGCAAGAATAAGCAGAAAGCTCGAAGTTTGGTATTCGTTTCGGTTACAGTAAACAGGCACGATTTCACCAACATATTCTTCTTATTCGAAATGAGGTCTTCTCATATTCCTTGCTATCTATAAAAAGAAACCATGCCAAATAATGTTGCAAATATTTGGTGGCAACACCATTAAAGCGGTCCATCCATTTCTTCAAGCGACTGTGGTAACTGTTTACGTTCTGGATATGGTACATACATAACCAAAGTTAAAAATAAGATGGCCCCTTTTTCAGGTGAGCCATCTTATGTGCTTATGTACCTTTATAGCCCCTCAGGGCCTTCCACGATCCCGACCGCCGTATATGGATAATCAATCTGTTTCTTCACAACATCGGCCGCTTCTTTTCCCGCAAACAATTCCGTGATAAATAGTCCTAGATCGATTGATGTTGCGACTCCCCCGGCCGTAATGACGTTGCCATCCTTCACAATCCGGGACGGGATCACCTCTGAACAATAGGGCTCCAACAAGTCATATACATTCGGATGGGTCGTTGCTTTCCTGTCCTTCAAACATCCTGCGGCTCCCCACAACAACGAACCTGTGCATACCGATACTTTGTACTTCACCGGTTCCGCGGTCTTGATCCATTCGATGAATCCGGCATCATCCTTAAGTTTTCGTGTTCCCATTCCTCCCGGAATAAAAACAAGGTCATATTCGGACAAGTCGGGCTGAATGACATTGACCTTTACCTGCATGCCAAGTTCATCCGTTACTTCCCCGGTGACACCGCAAATGTCCCAAGTCGTTCCTTTCGTCTTGTCAAAAAGGTTCAAACGATAAATCACGTCATAAAATCCGACAAAATCAAGGAATGTCACTCCGTTGAACAAAACCAAGGCCATCTTCATCGAACCCACCCTCTCTACATATATTCCCGTGCCTTCAGATCTAATGGTTATCATCGTTACGCCATGCCGTGCCTTGCAAAAAAAGAGCCTTTCAGGCTCCCTTTCAAATCATGCGCTCCATTCAAACCTTCCTCCCGATATAAAGCAGATGCGAAGCAGTACCGAGCGAATAGGGATTTTCGGATTCTTGGATGACGATGTCCAAAACTTGGCGATATGCCTCATCTCCCTGCCGGCGCCAGTAGTCCCACTGTTCCGGTGTCATGGCACCCGCAACGCTGCTCGAGCCGATCAATTTTACGGATTCAAACCCTTGGGACTCCATAAACGGATTTACCTCGGCGATGTCAAAATAATAGGCCCCGGTAAACCGTCCTTCGTCCGCGTGATCGAACGTACCGGTCTGCAAAAACCGGCGGATGCCTTCAACCGTATGGTTCGGTTTCCAATGCTCGGGCTGCATGAGCGAATTCATTAAAAACCTTGTTTTGGACATCACAGCGACAAACACGAGTCCGCCCGGCTTCGTTACCCGATGCAGCTCCTTCACGGCGCTAACTCTGCCCTCTTCCGTCTGCAGATGATACAGCGGCCCAAGCATCAGCGCGGCGTCGACATGTTCATCCGGCAGCATGCTTAAATCCCTGGCGTCGGCGGCATAAAAACCTTCAAACTGATCCAGGACCCCGAATTCCGCGGCTTTCCTTTTGGCGGCGTCCACCGAACTCGGCGTCAAATCCGTCAGCGTCATCCGGTACCCGAGCCTCGCCAGCTCGACCGCATATTTTCCCGGCCCGGCCCCGTTATCCAAAATATGCCCCTGCGGCGGCAACATGCTTTCGATATGATGAAGGTTGATGATAAATTCGATCGGCTCGCGGTCGAGCCGTCCCCATTCGTCGAAACGATCGTAATATGCGATCACTTTATTCATGCGGCTGCCTCCTTTTTTACGTCCCGTTCACCCGCAAATGCCGCGATTCTTGAATCCGTTTTTGGATGTCCTCCAGCATGCGCCGGTATTGCGGCCGATCCGGGTTGATCTTCACGAGCAGCCGGTACGCCCATAATTTCAAATATACCCACATATTCGTTTCGGCCTTGCGCTCATCATAGAAAAAACCTTTTCTCATCTCCAGCCACTCCCCTGGAAAAAAGTTATTTAACCCTTGCCACAACCCTGGCGATGGAAGAGTCGGCCTGAATGTAGAGCGGCATCGCGATGACTTCGAACGAACCGGCCCCTTCCATCCCATCCAAATTCGTCAAATTTTCGATCAGCAAAATGTCGTGCTCAAACAAATACTTATGTACTTCAAACGGAAATTTGTCCGGCGACGGGGTATCCAGGCCGACCAGCTTCACGTTTTTGCGCACGAACAACTCGGCCAGCCCCAGGGTGAGCACCGGATAATCGGTAAAATAATCGCTGTGTCCGTACCGCTTGCCGTGTCCCGTATGCAGCAGCACGATCCCGTGTTCCTTGATGCGTTCTTCGTACGCCGGTTGATACCCGATTTCGCGCTCGCCGCGCACGTTCAGCAAACAACCCTCTCCAATGAACTTATCGGGAGAATATTCGCTGAGATAGACCCGCCGGTCGGTCAAATGCATCGGGCCGTCGATATGGGTTCCGGCATGCATGTTGATGTTCAGTTGATGGTTGTTATAATGGTCCCGCTGCAGCGTTTTGTGCGGCTTGAGTTCCGTTACCGTGTCTCCGGGGTACCCCGGCAAACCGTCTTGGATGAGACGGGACAACTCGATGTATTTCATTGGACGTAAGCTCCTTCCGCTCCCGTTACCAACCGAATTTCTCCTTGATCATCCGAGCGACGGTTTCCGGACCGAGACGGGTATTGTTGATCCGCAGATAATGGGAGTGCGTGATTTCTCCTTCCAGTGAGTTCAGCCGATAATTCTCCATCGAATCCAGCAGGTCCCGCTCGGAGAATTCCAGATCGCGTTTGGTCGGTTTGTGGGCCAATCGGTGAGGGCTTTTGTTCCGGGCAAGACGCTCGTTTACATCCGCTTCCAGCTCGACGTAATAGACCGTACCGCCCTGCTCTTCGAAAATACCGCTGATGTGCTTGATGTAATCCCAATCGCTCGGCAAATCAAATGCCCATACAAACGTAAAAATCAGCCCGGCCAAATCGCTTTTGGCCACCTCCTCGAAAATTTCCTGGCGGAACAGCCCGACCAGCCGTTTCCCGGGAGCCGATCCGTAGCTGAAAAAGTTGGAAACGAGGTCAATCGTCATATGGTTGTGGAACAGCTTTAAATCCGTGATTTTGGCGAGCTCCTGCCCCACCGTCATTTTTCCGACGGCCTGCGGCCCGAATATAATGACCAACTTCATGCGTGCGCACCTCCTTTACTTTAATCTTTTTACCCGGTACCAATAGGAATAGATTTAGGCGGTAACCGAGCTTTTCGTACAACCTGTGGGCGGGCGGATTATGCCGAAGAACCTGAAGGTAGCTTTGCGTTGCCCCGTTTTCTTTTGCCCATCTCAACATGTTCCGGATCAGCTGCTCGCCGTATCCCCGGTTCCGGTGCTGCTCGGACGTGACGATATCAAACAAACCGACCATATGGTCCTCGATGACGCCGATGCCGCAGGCAACGGGAACGGCCCCTTCATACAGCGTAAAACATCCGGTTTGCAGCACCGTACCGGACAGCATTTTCGCGGTGACGGCAAGATCATGCTCCGACAGCTTGGGATTCAGTCTTGCCAAGGTCTCCAGCCATGCGGAAGTCGGCGCTGCGAACACTTCGGCGTCCGTGAGAAGCGGTTTTGCCGATCCGTCCAGATCCTCCAAGAACATGTTGCAGGAAGGGTCGACAAGCGTATATCCTCCGGATTCAAGCGCCCGGTCCAATGAAGGAGGACCAAACGACGTGACTTTAAACACGGCCGGCAGCCCCGCCTTAGCGTACAACTCCTCGCATTTGGCGATTTTCCGTTCAAGGCGTTCTTCGTCCCGGTTGTACAGCGCGTTCACGGAATTGGACCGTTTCGTATACCCGTCGGCAAAGCGGAGCAGCCATCCGTCATAGACCAGCGTTTGCAGCGCGGGCCAGGCATTAAGCGAGTATTCTTCGATCTGCAGTTGCAACGGGGCCACCCCTTTCAAAGTAATTGGTAGCATCATACAACAGGATGGCAAACCTGCTCAAGCATTATTTTGGGTCAACGTCCGCAGCCCAGTTTCCGTTCCGGAACAGCGCCTCCATCGTCCCGTCCTCCAGTTCGGCGTCGATTCGGAGTTCAGGCGACCCGATCATAAAATCCTCGTGAAACGGGCTGACGTTTGCGCCGCTGAGGAGCAGTTCTTCTTTCGAGTAACCCGTACCGTTGGTCATATTGGTCGGATACGCGTTTCCTAAGGCAAAATGGCAAGAGGCATTTTCGTCGATGCCGATGTTGTAAAACAGCCTGCCGGTATTCGAGATCGGGGAATCGTAAGGAACCAGCGCCACTTCGCCGAGATACCGGGCCCCTTCATCCGATTCCAGGAAACGTTTCAGCGTTTCATAGCCGGCTTCGGCGGCGAAATCCGTGACCCGGCCTTCCTTGAAGGTCAAGCTGAAGCGATCCACGATCTGTCCGTTCAGCAAAAACGGTTTGGTGCCGGCCACTACGCCGTTGGTTCCGGTCCGCAGCGGCATGGTGTACACCTCTTCCGTCGGCATGTTCGCCACAAACGGAAAACCCGCCTGCGTGAGCTGTCCGCCGCCTGCCCAAATATGATCCGGATGAAGTTCCACCGTCAGGTCCGTCCCGGGGGCTTGGTAATGAAGTCTGCGGTAACGCTTGGCGTTCAGGAGATCCGCCCTCCGTTTAAGGGCCTCCATATGCTCCCGCCAGGCCTTGACCGGATCAACCTCTCCAATGCGGCTCATGGAAAAGATCGCTTCCCATAATGCCGACACCCGGCTTTCGCTCAGCAATTCCGGATACGCCGCATCCGCCCAGGCCCGGGTCGGCACATTGACGATGCACCAGTTCAAATAGTTGCTCCGCACATACCCCAGATAGGTTTGCCGGGCTGCGGCGGCAGCTCTGCGGGAAGCGGAAAGCTTTGCCGGATCCACCCCGTCGTACAGATTCGGATCCTCTCCATCCAGCAGAAGAACGGCACCGCCGGATTCGGCTAGCTGTTCCATCGAGGAAGCGACCCATGTCGGATAATAGTCGAAGGTAGCCTCCTCCGCTTCATCAAAACGCAGCCGCGTTGATACCTCGTCCTGCCATGCAACCTGGACATACCTGGCTCCGGCACGATAGGCTTGCTTAACGACGAGGCGCGTGAATTCGATCGTTTCGATCGGCGATTCGATGTACAGGACCTGCCCGGCCCGCAGGTTCACGCCTACCTGAATCAGCAGCCTGGCGTAGTCCTCAAGTTTTTGTTCGAATGTTTTCAAATCCATCCCTCTTCCATGGTTTAATTCAAAAAGCGGATATGCTTGATTTGCGTCATGATCCTGTCGTATTTCTTGCGCAAGTTGCCGCGCGGATCGGGCAGCAACGGAATGTTGACCGCTGCCGCAATGGTCTCCGCCACTTCGGAAATCGTCATGTCGTCCGTCTGCAGCTGCCGTTCGAATGCGGGAAGGGAAAGCCCTTCGATGCAGCGGTCGATCTGCCGGGCGGCCCAGGAACGGCCGTTTTCTCCGCGGCTCCGCAGCCTTTTCAGCAGCGTCTCCCTGCCGGCGCAAAGCGCAAAATGATGAACGGCGATCCCGTCCCGCCTCAATCTGCCGACAATGTCGTCAAAATATTCCGGATTCACGATCGTCATCGGAATGATCAGCGTTCCGTCGTATTCCTCGTGGATGTATTTGATCATGCCATAGTTCGTGTCGCGCCACGCCTTGTGGTCCTGAAAATCGCTTTTGGCCATGGGTTTGGGGACGTTTTTGCGTATAAAATAGCCCGCGTTCTCCGGATCATAGATGTACGAATTCGGAATCCGCCGGTGAAGCTCATGCGCCGTTTGCGTCTTTCCCGCGCCGAACGCGCCGTTTACCCAAATGATCAATCTTGTTCACCTCATCCATCGCTATTCCAAATATAACTTCAACGATTCCCCTTCAATGACGATGGCGGTCAGTCCCTGCTCCGTTTGCGTCTCATGCCATTCGCCCGCTTCCCAATAAGCGGCACTGCCGGCCTGAATGGGCATCTCCTCGTTTTCGCTCCCTCTGACGACGCCTTCGCCGCTCACAACCAGAAATAACTGCGGCATCGTCGCTTGATGGTACCCCACGACGCCGCCGGGACCAAGATGCATGCATCCCGTCTGCAATTCGCCCGAACTGCTTAAAATGCGGGTCATAACAAGATGCCGGCTGCCGTATGCGTTGATGGTTTTTCCTTTTTCGCTGCCGAAGTGATATATGTTCACGCTATCCGCTCCCTTTGCTGCGCAAATTAATTCCCGCGCTTCACGTCGGCCACCATGGTGATCGACGTATCCACGACGCCTACGTCCGTAAAACCGAAACGCCGATAAAGCTTGACCGCCGCCTCGTTATTGGGGTCAACGCTGAGCGATACCCGGGAAATCCCTCTTTTCCGGAGTTCATCGAAAAGCGCCTTCATGAGCGCCGTCCCGATGCCCTGCCCCCGATAAGATCGCGAAATCGCCATGCCGAGCTCCGGCACGTCCGGGCCGACATAACCATATCCCCGGTTGCTTTCGTCAAACAAACGCGCCGTGATCGTCCCCATCGGCTGTCCGTCATCCGTGACGGCGATCCATCCGATGTCGCCCGGACGCCCCCAATGCTCCGCGTATTTGGCGATCGCCGGGTCCTGCAGAATCTCCCTTCCGAACGGTTTTCCGCCTTCCGGGACATAAAGCGATTCATACAGCATATCCCACATGAAAGGGACATCCCGCTCCGCAATGGGTCTGATCGTGTAATTCATCGCCGCCCCTCCTTTTTTGGCTTGTTTTTCCTTTTTCGAGGCCTTACACGATCATAACAAATGCCTTGGGATAAAAATAGCCTTAAACGAAGCAGAAAAACGCCTACTCTTCTTCCCCATAAAGTGAAAACCTGAGCCCGATGGCCGTCCCGCGATTCTTTGATGGCCACATGGCTGCCTAAACGGCCCTTGCACATATAAAATACAAAGGCTGGCGAGCAAAAAAAAACGCCCGTTCCCTGTACGTTAGGGTTCGAACGTTTTGCCGGGCCGCGTGCCGTCGCTTTTTCGTCGTTGGCCATTTATTCGATGGCTTCGCCGAATATTTCCTGCCGCATGATCCTCACGATTTCTTTGGCACTCCATCAAGCTCTTTGATCAAATATAAAACCAGGTCGTCATCGACCATGACGCTTTCGCCCGGCTTCACCTTTACGTTTTTATAGGTCAAACCCTGCCCGTCCAATACGTACCCGCGTTTCGTATACATCCGCTGTGCGTTTCCGTAATCCTCGTACAAGCCGACGCCAAGGCCGATTCGGGAATACTCCCTTGCCGCGATGCGCTCGAACTCGTCAAACATACGGCTGGCGATGCCTTTGCGCCGGAATTCCGGGAATACGTTCAAGTCGTTAATCTCCGGAATGCGCCGTTCCTGAAAATACGGATATTTGGACTGATAAATGAGATGGCAGCATCCGGCCAATTCCTCTCCGCAAAAAGCCATCAGCGTAACCCGCTTCCCTTCCCGGTTCTCCTGCAGGCAGCGCTCGAAATAATCCCCCTGCCGGTACCAGCCGTAGCGGGTAAACTCCTGATTCAGCATCTCCGCCTCCGACGGATCGGTTAACGGCTTTATCGTAATAACGTCACTCATTCGATCACCTCATATCGGCTTTGCATGTGGGCAGTCCCATGGTTAGCCGCTTATTTTTCCAAAATGACAAGCGAATACGCTCCGGTAGTCTGGCCCGTGCCCATCGGTTTTTGGCTGTGTACCTTCCACCCTTCGGACAGCAGCCGGTTCAGCTCGTCGAGGTTATTCCGTTTTTCCGTCCAAAAGTAGAGGATAAATGCTTTCTGCATGCCGTTTCCCTCCTTCGCCATCATGTATATGCTGTGAACCGCCTTAATCACTTCCATATGCCGACAAAAATCCCTTTAAAATTGCATCATGAAAGATATGGCCCGGTGGACTGGAGATGGAGGATCGGCCAACCTCTTTCAGAGAGCCCGCCATGATAAAAAAGGCCGAGGGCTGCACACCCGACGATGCCGCAAGCCTTCAGCCTTTTTTAACTTGATGATATGGATCAAATGACAGCAGGTTTCAAAACATCAGTTACTTCAGTCCGCGATGCATCGCGTCAAGCAATTGATGGGTGTCGTCGCAGCCGTATTCCCAGAACATGATGCCTGCCAGGCCGTTGTCTTTGACATAGCCGCATTTATGCCCGATCGACTCCTCGTCGTCATAGGAAATGAGACTCGAACCGTTGAACAAGTACGGCGCGCGCGCCTCTTCGTCCCAATAACGGGTGTAGCCGTTTTTGTTGATATATTCTCTCGTGAGCGTCCCGAAATCCGGTCCGTACCCGCCGGTCGTGCCGGCCATTTGGTGCAGCCCGTTGTTGCGGTCCGGCACTTGATGCCAGACGCGGGAGTAAAAAGCGGCCCCGATGACGATTTTCTCCTTCGGCACGCCTGCGCGCATAAACATCTTCACGGAGGCGTCCGTGCTGATGCGGAACAAATCTCCCGTCGGCGTGTACAGGTTCGTGTGGTGACCGGTCAGCACCTGAAATCCGCCGCGCATATCATAGGTCATCAACTGAACGAAATCGAGATATTTCTGCACCTCGTCCATTTCGGTGCCGTCCACGTAATATTGGTCCGCGCCCGCCGCAATGGTCAGCAGGTAATGGCGTCCGTCTTCCGCGCCTTTGCGGTCCAGCGCCTCGCGGATCGTCTGGAGCAGCAGCGTAAAATTCCTTTTGTCGTCCGGGCTGGACGCGATTTCGGCTTCCCCGTAACACGGATATTCCCAATCCAGGTCGATCCCGTCGAACGGATGGTCCACGATGGCTTGAACCGCCGACTCCGCCATGCTTTGTCTTCCCGCTTCGGTCGAAGCCGCTTCGGAGAAACCTCCGGCGCTCCAGCCGCCGACGGACAAAACGATGTTCAGCTCCGGATGCTCGTCCTTGATCTTCCGCAACACGGCCGCGTTTTTCAGATGGGCCGTCGAAATCCGGCCGTCCACGACATGGCCGAAAGCCACGTTGAGATGGGTCAATTTCATGAGGTCTTCCCGCGTCATGTCAGGAAGCTTGGCGTCGACGGCGTAACCCGCGACGATATATTTTTTCTCGGTCATTCGATTTCACTCCGATTCGTAGTTTACTGCCATACGCCGGACAAAACCTGCAGCGCTTCCTTGCCGGTTCCGATTTTATAACCCGATGCCGTATAGCGAATTTGATCCACTGCATCCAGCACGAACAAATGCGGGTAGCCTGCATCCCGGGCAGGGGACTGGGCAATGAAATCCGGCAGCGCCGCGTAGGAGGCATCCCGGACGAACACCGTGCCGGACGGCAGGTTCGGGTAAGCCGCCGGATCAAACGAAGCGGTCCACTCGGCATTGCCGATAATAAGCACGATCGGTGCGCCAAGCTTCGCATACGGCTCCGCCAGTTCGCCGATTTCGCGGAACAGATGTTTCGTCGGCTCGCGCTCCGGCTCGATCCAGGCGACGATGGCCCCGGAGCCGCCGATCAGCTCGCCAAGCGTTGCATCGGTTCCCTCCAGCGTTGTCAACGCGCTGGTCCGGTCGATCTTTCCGAGCACCGGAATGTCATGCTGCGCTTGGCGGTACGTCAGAACAACGTCGGTCGTTTCCCCTGCCGTGACCTTGAAATAGGCGAAACGCGCTTGCACCGTGCCGTCCTTCAGCCGTACGCCCGAAGTCAGCCGGTAAAAGCCCGGCTCCACCTCGAACGGCTCGTCATATACGTCTTTTTTGCCGTACGGATAGACCAGCGTCTTGTACCTGCCGTTCTCCAGACGGGCGAACGTGAAATTTTCGTAATATGAAGCTTCGGCCGTTTCCGGCGCAGCCTCCGGATCGCGCAGCAGGCGCAGCGACCCCCATGCCTTCGTTTCCTCTTCCTGCGGCGCATGCGCGGCAAACATGGCGTCTTTCCATGTGCCGCCTTCGAGATATTGCGGCTTCAGCTCGCTTGGATGCAGGCGGGCCGGGATGCCCAGGCTCCGGCATACGGCGACGAACAAAATGTCGAGCGATACGTCATCCCCGTGCATCAGCTTGTACGTGCCGACCGGATTGCCTTTGCCCTTCAGGTTTTGAAGGTCTTCCCACACAGCGTATCCGTCTTCCAGCTTGCGGACAAGCACCGAAGGATCGGCTTGGATCGCCGCGGCATCGACCGCAAACGTCTCTTGGAAAAAGCGCTTATACGGCACGATCATTTCGTACAGCACGCGCGGACAAAGCACGTATGAAACGAACGTCGTTTCGTCGAGTTCCCCGCGCTGCGCCAGCCCGCCGATCAGATGATCGTCAAGCGAAGGACGGAACGTATCCACCAGATCCTTTTCGTTCAAGCTTTCCAGCAGCCGCAGCGGCCACTCGCCGTATTCCCCCGAACGCTCGCGGAGAAAAGCGGCGATTTCGCGGTCGTTGCCGCGAGCCTTGCGCAGCACGTCCCACACCCGGTCTGCCGGCAGCCCGAATTCCGCGGCAAGTTCCGTCGCATCCGCTTCGGTCAGGAACGTGGCTTCGTAATTGGTCCGGATCTTCGTGCCTTCTTCCAGGCGGCGGTTATGCCTTTGGATGCTCTCTTCGGATAAAGCTTCCGCTTCGTCTCCTTCGCGCTCCGGCGGCGGAACCATGTCGAGATCCAACGTTCCGGAAGGCTGCTCCGCCTGATCCAAAACCAGTTCGATCCGGTCGCTTTCGGCCACGGTCACTTTGCGTTCGCCCCACGCGCCGTCCCGGACGGCGCGAATGAGCAGATCGCCGTATCCCGTCTTGAACGAAGCCTCTCCAAGTTCATTCGTCGGAATCGTGGCGATCGGATAAAACTCGGCCATATTGTACAGCTCGAAGTGCACCTGTGCCCCGCTGACCGCCTTCCCTTGGCGATCCTTGACGGCGACCGTGATCGTCCGCGTCGGCGCATAGTTTTCCAGCAGGTTGATTTCCGTAAACCATTCGTCGGCAAGCGTGATGTCTTCCGGACCCGGATAATCCGCGTAAATCCGCGTGTTGATCAGCATTGCGCGCCGGGCCGGCGGACTGAACCAGCCTTGGTTCAGCCGGGCTTCCGGTTCGCAGGCGCCGAAATAATACCATTTCCCGTCGGCCCAAGCCTCGACCCAAGCATGGTTGTCGTCGCAATGCGCCCAGCGCGGCGTGTATACCTGGCGCGCCGGGATGCCGATGCTGCGCAGCGCGGCAACCGCCAGCGTCGATTCCTCGCCGCAGCGGCCGCGGGCGTTGCGGATCATCGTCAGCGGCGAAATCGTACGGAGATCGCTGCCGATATAAGTCGCCTTTTCATGGCACCAGTAGTTCGTTTCCAGGATGGCATCCGCCATGGACAAGGATTTCGTGCGTTCCGCCAAAGCTTCGTGCAGAATGCCGCGGGAATCCTCGATATTTTCGGTATTGACCCGGTACGGCAGGACGAAATGCAGGAACAGATGATCCGGCACGCGCTCCCCCCAGGGCATTTCCTTGCGGATCGCAAGCGTCGTGCGCACATGGCTCAAAAACAGCGCACCGTCGTAGTCGGCCATGTCGTTGACCGGCATATACGCGTACAAGTACTTAAGCGCCCAAGTCTCTTCTTCCGTCAGTTCTTCCTGAAAAATGCCAAACAATTCCTGTTCCCTTGCCGCGGCCATCCGGCGTTTCTCGCCGAACTTGCGTTCAATCAGCCCGATCGCCGCCTGATCCAGCGAAAAAGCAGAGGTCTGCATCGTCATTTCCGTTCCTCCTTCCACAACTTTCCGTCCTGCCGGATGCAATATACCGCCGTTCCGTCCGCCGAAGGGGCCGTGATCTGGAACAGGCTCCGCGTCGTCTCGATGACCGGTTCGATGCTCCAGGCATCATCGCCCTTCAGATGCTCCATCTCCTTCGCGAATTCGCCGCGTGCCTCGAAATGATTGCGCTGGCGGTAATACAGCTTGCGCAGCTCCCACTTGATGCGTTCATCCCGCGGCAGCTCGAACGAATCGGGCCCGTCGGCATCGGCAAACACCACATATCCCCAAAGCTCCGGGTAATGCATGTTGATGATGCCCATCGGCGACCATACCCAGTTGTCTTCCAGATAAGGCTTGCCCGTCTCGGGATTGATCACCTTTTCGTATTTTCCGTTCCGAACCTCGGCCTGCCACTCGACGCGGGAGAAATTGACGCGCCAAAATTCGCCTTTGACCGGCATACGGCCTGCGGGCGCGCATTCCTTCAAGATGTTCCAAGGAATCGCTACTTCGACGCTCCACTTCCGGTTGTCCGCTTCGGGATTGTTCAGTTCCCCGTCGATATGGACGGCCGTTTTCAAACCTCTGATATCCCAGCCGTTCACCGGAGGTCCACCGTCGCGGTATGGCTGCACGAGCATCAGATCCCACACCGTATTCAGCGCGTTGATCTCGAACTCGTAATATTGATGCGTATCCCCGTCCGGATCGATGAAAATTTCAAAATCGTTGTCATAAAAAATGACCGATTCGCGTTCCGTGAGCGTCGCCCAAATCTGATCCTCGATCAGCTCCGCCCCGAAATAAAAATATTCGTCGTCCCAGAGCATTTTGACTCGGGTCGCTTTCGCCGGCTTCGGACGCAGGTCGCCTTCGATGTCGACGAATTCCTCCGTCCAGGCCGCGGTTTCCCAAAACGGCTTGTCGAGCCTTCCGTCCAGTTCGAGCGGCCCGGCCGCCCGGCGGCAAATATAATGCTTCGGAGCGTATTCGATCTTCGGTTCAGGCACTCCGCTTAAGTTCATGTCGCTTCCCTCCGGCAATTCATGATTTGATGTGGATTTCAACCTCGTGCGGGCGATAAACCGAAATGATCCGCCCTTCGCCGTCCGCCGCGAACAGGACGGATCGTTCCCGTTCCAGTCCGAATGCGTAGGCCACGCCCGTGTCGGCATCCTTCACTTCAATGTTCGTATCCCAGGCATATTCCGATACGAAAACGTACAGATACCCGTCCCTGAATTTCAGCTTCCGGCCGTATACGCCGGGTACATCGCCCCGGATCCATTCAAGGCCGCTTTGGCAGCCTGCTTCGTCAAGGGCGTACCGGTACAGCGCCGCCATCGAATCCGTTCTGTCGTTTAATTCGATCGGAAGCGGACACCAGATCAACCGCCCGTTGCCTAACCGGATATTCCGGACCGCGTCGCCCGCGGCCGGGGCATCGGCCGCTTCAGCCGTTCCGCCGCTCCGGGCCTCCTTGCTCACTTCCGCAATCCGGCGTTTGCCGTAAGATAACGGAATTTCATGTCCGTCCACGTTCAGCAGCTCTTCGCGGCGGACATTGCAAAGCCGTCCTTCCCCAAGCAAATCGGCCAGCCGCTCCGTTTTACGCCAGTAGGCGTCGATGCTGATCGGCCCCGTCACAAGCAGGGTCGCTCCCGTCCGCTCCACGATGCCGAGCAGGCGATCCCAAGCGGCATCGTCGAAATTATGGGCGCTAGGCAGCAGGATCAGCTTCGCCGGATCCTGTTCCAGCGGCTCGAGATGATATTCCGATACGCCGCGAATCGGCATGTTCAGTTGGTAGGAGAACACGCGCGTCAGGCGCGTCGTCGCCTCGTACGCCAGCTTGCGGTTGGAGAAATCGTTCGAGTAAGGAAAAATAACGGCCACTTCCTCCAGTTCGCGTTCCTGGAACAGGTCCCGGATTTCGCCCATAAACTTGCCGAACCCGTACGAGACGTCGGTTTCCGGCTTTTCCGTCCCGTCCGCCCGGAGCGCGCCGATATGCGACTCGTTGGCATTGTCCATGTAAAAATTCGTATTCCAGATCCAATGGATCGCCCCGGCTCCTCCGGTCGCGAAGGCATAAGCGTATTTGCGCTCCAGGATGCTCCGCAGCTCCTCCTCGGTTCGTTTGGCCCGTCCTTCCGGCGTTTCGACGTACATGATGCCGGTTTCCTGAATGACGTTCGGCTTGTCCGCCGTTTTCGCGAATACGCCGTCCCAGACCAGGTCGTCGTTGAGCCACCACGAATGGACCGTCGTATAGTCGACCGCCTCCTGGTAGAAAAACGGCGAAGGACGCTGCGCGCCTAACGCTTCATCCTGCCCGACCGTGACGAGCTGATCCGGACTCAAATGTTTGATTTCTTCGTATAACTGCTTGGCCCACCGATTGTGCATGTCCATGGAGAACAAGCAGTAGTCGAGCCACCGCGTGCCTTTTTTCTCCAAGATCATGTCCTGCACGTCGAAGTTGATTTCCTGCGGCCCGGGAATCGCCGCCGCCTGAAAGCTCGGCAGCTGCTCCGGCGTCATGTTCCAGCGCTCCTGCAGAAGCTCGATCCGTCCGTGGCGTTCCTCGAGCCAGGCCGAGAAAGCCGCCCGCTCGAACCGGTCGCCGCAGGATCTCGGTCCCGATGCGAAAATCCGTTTCGGATCGAACATCGAAGGTTCGTTGATCAAATCCCAATCGACGTTGCTCGTCGCCCGGTGGCGATGCACGATGGAACGAATGAACCGCTTTTGCGCTTCCACGCTTTGCGGGTCGAGATAAGGGTTCGTGCCTTCCCAAGTTTCCGGCGTAAAAGAGAAGAAAGTGAACGTCAACTGCAGATCATGTTTTTTGGCGGTGAGAATAAACGCGTCGATCGCCCGAAGCACCTCTTCCGACGCATGCCCGTCCACCTGCATCACGTTGCGGTAAGCGGTCCAAAGCCCCGTCCGGATCCAGTTGATCCCGGCCTGGGCCATCTGCGCCATATCCCGGTCCCAAACATCCGCGTTCGGCAGAAACAGAAATTTGCGGGCCACGTCGGAGGCCATGTAAGTCATGCCGACGATCGGCAGCGGCCGTCCGTCCTTCACGAAATAGTCGCGGCCGCAGCTGACCGGGCTTCCCTTCGCAAGGAGCTCCGGATCGTTCCCCCAGAAGCCGTGACGGAGCACGCGCGTCTCCCCGTCTTCGGAGGTCGCCCGGCATACGACGCGGTAAAGCCCGCTTTGGATGTCCAGCGGCACCGGAATGCGGACGAAATCCAGCGATTTCGTCACTTCGGCGCCGAAACGCTGCACCCAAAACTGGTCGCCTTCATCCTGCTCCACGGTGATTTCGAACGTCCAGCGCTGATCCGAAACCTCCGCCTCATTCGATTTCGCGATCCGCTGCATCTGCAGCATCAGCACCGCCTGTTCGCCCGGCTCGTAAGCGGCATAATTGGTTTTGATCGCAAGCTCCGTCACCGGTTTCGCGCAGAAGGCGCTCCATTCCGCTAACGCATCGACGCCGCCCTGTTCCCAAAACGCCTTCGATAACGGCAGATTGACGAACAGCCATCTGGAACCCGCAAAGTCGCCGCGGGAATGTTCCCATAAGACGACGGGAGCGGCCGCTTCCCGTCCTTCGCCGCTGATCCCTTTCAGGAGCGGGTAGACCTGCGTGCTCATCGTTCCGGCCGAACCCATTTCATGCGGAAAATCGCTGTTTCGGGTCGTATGCGGCACCAGATTCCACGTATCCCGAATCTCGAAAAGCGCCTCCCGGCCGGCCAACAGCGGAATCTGACTGGACGCAGCAAAAGACTGCACGGGCCCTGCGTTCACGCGCAGCGTTTCGTGGATGAACAGCTCGCGATGGTAGGCGGTTTGTTCGGCTTCAGGCGTCCAGCCTCCTTCTTCGCAGCGAACTGGGACTTTGAAAGGCGCTCCGCCAATGCTGATAAGCCCCCCGCCGCGCCGCAGGAAGGCGTGAATCTCCGGCCAGGCCGCTTTTGGAAAATACGGCGCGTGCAGATTGACGAAACAGCCGTCCCGGCTGGAGCCGAGAGCTCCGGCCAAATCCGCCGCGCCGACGACCGTGCCGATCTGCCGCAAGGCCTTGACGGCCCGATCGTCAAGCCCGGGGCTGCCCGGAAATGCCGAGTCGTAAAATACGATGACGTTCCGGCTCATAGAATCCCTTCTTTCATCGCTTGATGCACGAGTTTGGAGAACAGGCTGTTGGACCATGCAAACCACTTTCTCGTGAAATTCGCCGGATCGTCCGCATGGAAACCTTCGTGCATGTAGCCCGTGTCCGCATCGGTCGCCTCCAGCATCTCGATCATCGCCAGCTTCTCTTCTTTCGTCGTAGCCGTGATGCCCTGCATCGACAGGGCCATATGCCATACGAAGCCGTCCGGCGTGTGCGGGCTGCCGATGCCCTTAGCCGCTTTGCCTTCGAAGTAGAACGGGTTCGCCTTCGACAGGGCGAAACGTCTCGTATTCTGATACACCGGGTCGTCCGCCGACACGTATCCGAGATACGGAATGGACAGAAGGCCAGGCGTGCCCGCGTCGTCCATCAGGCAGTAATTGCCGTATCCGTCCGTTTCGTACGCATAGATCGGCCCGAATTCCGGGTGCCTGTAAATGCCGTACAATCGAATGCCGTGATCGATGTCCTGCTCGAGCAGCTTCAGCTCATTCAGGAAATCGGTGTCGCGGAACACCCATTCCGCAAACTCCTGCATATGGCGAAGGGCGACGACGGCAAACATGTTGCCCGGAATGTTGTAATGGAAATCGCAGGCGTCGTCGCTGGAACGGAAGCCGGACCAAACCATGCCCGTATAATTGACCGGCATGCCGAGCCCGCCGTTGGCCAGCGTATCCTGGCGGATGCCGTCATTTCTCATGAAGCGGTACGGAGATCGCTCGAAATGGCGCTGCTCCGTCTTAAACAAGTCATAAATCACGCGCATCGCCAATTTGAAGCCGGCGTCGAAAATATCGGTGAGCCCGGTTTCCTTCCAGTAAGCATAAGCAAGGCGCATGGAGAAGCAAAGCGAATCGATCTCAAACTTGCGTTCCCACACCCATGGGGACATTTCGGTCTGATCGGCCGTGTTCCAGTGCCAATCGTTCGCCGACTCGTTAAACGCGTTCGCGTAAGGGTCAATCAGAATATACCGGATATGGCGCTTGATCAAGCCGGACAAAATGCGCTGCAGATCCTCGTCGTCTTTCGCCAGCGGCACGTAATGCATGACCTGCTCCACCGAATCGCGCAGCCACATGGCCGGGATATCTCCCGTAATGACGAAGGTCGTGCCGTCGTCCATCAGCTTGGTCGTCGTCTCCAGCGTGTTCGGGAAGCAGTTTTTGAACAGCTTCAGCAGCTTCGGGCGATTGCTAAGCTTTTCCTCCGCTTCGCTCAGGACGTCCTGCACGGCTTTCGGAAGCTCGAAGCTGGTCATTTGGATTTTCGGTAATCTGAATTGCTCCATTTGAATCTCCTTTAAATAATTGATGATTGGTCCAAAAATGCAGGGGAGCGGCACCCGGACCTTTTCGAAAGCCTTTCATCCGGCTGCCGGCCCCAAGCCAGGCTCTTTAGTTATGCGTAACGACCGCTCCGGAACCGCCGTACATTTCCACTTCCTCGTCGAATTCCAACTTCAGCACGGTTACGTGCTCATGCGTGTCTTCGGCCGTCAAAGGAATCCAGGTCGTTCCCGGAATGTTGAACCAAGGCACGCCGCCGTGGATTTCGTGCGTCAGCTCTTTACCGGAATGCAGCACGGTGATCTTTTTGATCGGGTTGCACAATCCCTTCAAGCATATGCTTTCTTTCGGATCGTCGTAGACGAAGAGATACAACGTCTTTTTGTCTTTGGACAGCGTGCTGCCGCCAAGGTAATAACGCGTCATGATGCCTTCCTGCGTGCCGTACACCGCCTCGGCATGCGTACGGATCCAGTCGCCCAGTCCGAGCAGGATCTCTTCCTGGCGTTCGTCGATCGTTCCGTCTTCGCGCGGCCCGATGTCAAGCAGCATGTTGCCGCCCATCGAAATGCAGTCGCAGAACATGCGGATGATCTGGTTCAGCGATTTATAATGATTGTCCGTCGGCACGTACCCCCACGACGAGTTGATCGTCGTGCAGAATTCCCACGGCCCTTCAGGTCTCGTGATCGGCAAGCCCTGCTCCGGCGTTTTGTAGTCTCCGTGCCCTTGAAGCCTCGAATTGATGATCAGGTCCGGGTTGAACGATTTCAGGTAATGCTTGAACTCCGGCAAATTCCACTGTTCGGCGCTCCGTTCCCAGTCCCCGTCGAACCACAGCAGGTCGACCTTGCCGTAATTCGTCAAAACTTCTTTCAGCTGGTCGTTGTTGAACTGCAAAAACTTTTGCCATCTTTCTTCGTCCTGCACCCCGTCCGGCGGGCTCGAAAACCGGTTGACCGTGCTCAAATCGTCCGGCACTTTGCCGCCTTCGTAGACGCTCGGATAATCCGGATGCGACCAGTCGATAAGCGAGTAGTACATGCCGAGCCGGATTCCCCTTTTCGTAACCGCTTCGGCGTACTCCTTGATGATATCCCGCTTGGCAGGGGTTTTCTTCATGACGCTCAGATCGCTGTACTGCGTGTCGAACAACGCTACGCCGTCATGGTGTTTGGTCGTCAGCACCGCGTATTTGGCGCCGGATTTTTCGATCAGGTCGGCCCATTTGTCCGCGTCGAATTTGGAGGCGGTAAAGCCGTCCAACTGCTTCATGTATTGCTCGTAAGACATTCTCCCGTTGTAAAAAGACCAGGATTCGGCGACGCCGTCCACTGCATAAATCCCGTAGTGAATAAAAATGCCCAGCTTTGCGTCTTCAAACCATTGTTGCATATATGTTCAGCACCTTTCAGATCAAATGGTCGGCTCTATCCATGCTGAGCCTAATACCTCATACGGTTATGTCAAACTTGCGATATTCTGCGTTATTGAATCCGGAACGCATGCGCGATCGGCGCTTTGGCTTCGCGCTCTTTCGCCGGAAGGCGCACGGCGATGCCGGTGTCCGTCTTGCGGTACTCGAGCCCTTCCGGCCCGCCGATCAGGTCGATCCGGCTGAACTCCTTCTGCAGCGGCAGATGAATTTCTTCCGGAACGTTTTCGTTTTCGTCCTTGTACAGGTAGAAGGCATAGATTTTGCCGTCTTTTTGCGTAAACTGCACGTTGCCCACCGAATATGGCTCGCAAACTCTTGTTCCGTAGATGCCTTCGCCATGAACCTTCAGCCAGGCTCCCATGCCCTGGATGCGAGAAATCGCCGTTCTGGAGATTCTTCCGTCCGGCTGCGGTCCGACGTTCAGCGCCAGGTTGCCGCCTTTGGCCACGATTTCGACGAGCAGATGAATCAGCTGGCGCACCGACTTATAGTTATCCTCGTATCGGAACGAGAACGCCGATCCCATTGTGATGCAGCTTTCCCACGGCACGTGAAGCGCGCGCTCAGGCAGCGTTTGCTCCGGCGTAATCAGGTTTTCGTAAGGCCCGCCGACCGTGCGGTCCGCCGAAAGCAGCCATGGCTGGATTTGGCGCGCCTTGTCCACCACTTCGCCGAGGCGGATGTTCTGGTCACGGTAGTCGTTAACCCATCCGGCGTCCAGCCACAGCACGTCGATGCGGCCGTAGTTCGTCATCAGCTCCATGATCTGCTCGTGGGTGAATTGCACGAATTGCTCCCACAGCCATGGATATTCCTTCGGATCATAGGTCGGACCGCGCGACGTCGTCGTTCCCGGCCGCATGCCCGGCGCCCAATAATACGGCGAATGCCAATCGGCTTTGGAGAAATAGGCGGAAATGCCGAGGCCTCTCGCCCGGAACGCATTAAAAAGCTGTTTCGTGATGTCGGCGTATTTATGCGTATGGAAAGGGCAATCCGGACCGGTAATACGGTAATCGGTGGTACGGGTATCCCACATACAAAATCCGTCATGGTGCTTGGTCGTAAAGTTCAAATATTTAAAACCGTTGTCCGCCGCAAGGTCCGCCCAAAGGTCCGGCTGAAAACGAAGCGGGTTAAACGTTTTGTTCAGATCGAAATACTGCCGCTTCAGCTCCTCCGCGTCGATATCCCAGTCGATCTCGTTGCGCGACCATTCTTCGTCCACGTCGCTTAGCGCCCAGGACTCGACCAGGCCCAGCTGGGAATACGGCCCCCAGTGCATCATCAGCCCGAGCTTCTGGTCCTTGAACCATTCGAGCCGCTCCAGAAGAAGCGGATCTTCGGGTTTGACCCACTGCTCCTCGCTGCTGTAGTTGTGCACCCCTTGCACGACGACGGATTCTTCTTCCTCGATCAAATGCTCCTTTTCACTCATGGTCATCCTCCATATCACGATTGGTTTGGTTTCCTTGCAAAAACGGATGTCACGCGGTTTCCGGCCTTGCCGCCGGATTTATGAAAACGCTATCTTTGAGAGATAACTTCTTCGAAGCGGCGCCGATTCCTTCATTCGCCAACCCGAAAAACTTGATTTGCCCGCTTTTTCTTCCGAGGACGCATTTCGAAACTTTCCGCCCCTCTATGTCCAAACCGCCGATTTGTTGGTATCATGGATAGGTACCTGAAGATTATCAGCTGACACAGGAGGCAGAATTGTTGAAACGAAACTACTTTAAATCCAGGCTGTTTTTGAAATATATTTGGTCCTATTTGTTTATCCTGCTGATTCCTCTCGTCTGCATGACGATTTTCATTTATGAAAACGCCGTCACGAATCTCCGTTCCGAAATCGAACAGTCCCGCCTTGCCCAATTGACGCAAGCGAAGGTCATCATCGACGGAAGGATGAAGGAGCTCAGCGAAATCGCGACCCGCATCTCCTACGACAAACGGCTGGCACGTTACCAGGTCCATGATCCGGTCTCCAGCTGGGAGTCGATTCAAGCGCTGGACCAGTATAAGTCCACCAGCTCGATCATCGGCGAAATGTACCTGTATTTCCATCAAGACGATAAAATTTACTCCAGCAAAGGCCTCAACAATTTTGACGTCTTCGCGAAAAACATTCGCTTCAAAAACTGGAGCAAAGATACGCTTTACCGGGACTTGAACGAAGCTACGTATCCGATCATGCGACCGGCGGACATCGTAACGAACTCTTCCGGCGTCCAGGAAACGATGCTTGCCTATTTGATTCCGATCACGCCGGGAAGCTCCTCCCCCCACGGGACGGTCATGTATTTGATCAAGGAGTCCGAGCTCAGCAGCCTGATCGACTCGATTCTGGGAAGCTACCAAGGCCAAACGTACATCCTCGATAACGAGGGACATATCATGGTCGACAACCGCCAGGGGGAAGCTTTGACCGAAAAAGACGCGCAAGCGCTTTTCGATAATTTGTCGCCCGGCATCGAGGACCGGAACATCAACGGACAAGCTCATTCGATCGTCTCCGTCAAGTCGGCAAGCAACGGCTGGAGCTACGTGACGATCATGCCGAGCGCCCAATTTTTCAGCAGCGTTTTGCATGTTCGCAGCTTTATCATCATGCTGTTTATCATCGTGGTGCTGGTCGGCGCAGCCATCGCCGTCGTGCTCGCCCGCATGCAATACCAGCCGATATCCATGCTTGTCGAGTTCGCGGCTTCCAAAGCCGGCGCCAAACGCCCGGATGGGGCTTCCGCCTCGGGCAACGAGCTGGACCGAATCCGGACGGCGCTGCAGGAATACAGCTCGCGCGTCGATTTGCAGGAGCCTTTCGCCCGCAACCATTTTCTGTCCATGCTGCTCAAGTACGGCAGCGCCCAGAGCCTGACGCCCGAACTTCAGGAAGCCTTTGATCTCCGGTTCGACCGCACCCATCATTTCGTGATGGTCATCGGCTGGGACGAAGACAACATGAGCGAAACCGAAAAGCAGGAGCGCCAGGACATGATCGAGCTGCTCGCCCAGATCGAAATTCCGGAGCTGAATGCCCATGGATACGGCGTGGAGCTGTCTCAGCTGAACCAGTTTGGCCTGATCATCAGCTTCAATCTCGGCGGCCAGGACGAATTTTCCCATATCCGGCAAATCGTCGAAGCGGTACGCAGCAACATTCTCGAAACCTTCGATACGATTCCGATGATCGGCGTCGGTACGTGCTACCCGAGCCCGGATCAGCTGAACCAATCGTTTATCGAGGCATGCTCGGCGTTTGAGCTCCGCGTATCCAACGATTACGGCTCGGTCACCTATTTCGAAAAGCTGTCCCAAACGCAGGACCAGGAATTTTGGATCCCGAACAACACGCTGCTCAAGCTTTCGCAAAGTTTGAAGCAGGGAAGCTACGATGTGGCAGCCCAGATCGTTCATTCGGCCATCCAGAACCTGCATACGTCCGAACATTCCGCGCTGCTGATCCGCTGCGTTTGCTTCGACCTGCTGAACAGCATTTTGAAAACCGCGTCGGAGCTCGGCCATCACGGCATGCTTCAGGAAGTCGCGCCGAACATGATTTACGGCAACTCCCTGGACGAGCTGGAACGCAGCCTGCTGAAGCTTTGCGCGCAAATATGCGCCCAGGTCGAGCAGAATACGCAGCAGGAAGAACAGTCGATCATCGATCAGATCGTTGCTTACATCGACGAGCATTACGCGGACAATACGCTCAGCCTGGAGACCGTCGCTTTCGAGTTCAGCATTTCGCCATCCCATGTCAGCCGCTCGTTCAAGGAAAAGATGGGGCTGAACTTCATCCAGTATATCTGGCAAAAAAGAATGGAAGAGGTCATGCATCAGCTGAAAACGACAAGCGATCCGCTGAAGGACATCATCCTTCGGGTCGGTTATCTGGACACGCCGAATTTTATCCGCAAATTCAAAAAGGAAACCGGTTATACGCCGGGCCAATACCGCAAAATGTTTTCGCCGGACGGCCAAGCCGCATCCGAGTCCGATTTGGACGGCGAATAATGATGAAAGCCAACATCCGGTCGTCGAGACCGGGACATGTTGGCTTCATTTTTTTGTGCTGCTAATCGATTATTTCCCGGAATTCCAGCGGTCGTACGCGCCTTGGTAAAGCTCTACGATACGGTCTGCGCCCATCTTTTTCAGCTGAGCCACGTATTTGTCCCAATTGGAAAGCGGCTCTTGTCCGGTCACGAACTTCGCTTCCATTTGCTGAACGTACGTATTGAGGTCGGAGAGCAGTGCCGTTGCTTCGCTTTGCTCTTCATTCGTCAAGTACACGTTAGGGAACGGCGTTTTGCTGATCGGTACAAGCTTCTCTGCATTTTCCTTGTCGATCCACTTGTCGAAGTCGCTCTTCAGACCTTTGGTCAGTTCGGCGGAGTTCATGCCCGGCGTCAGGATACCGTAGTTCGGCGTCATCGTGCCGCGGAATTCCTCGCGGTCTTTTCCTCCCGGAACCGGAAGCCATTCTTTTTCATGCGTTTCTTTGTTTTTGTATTTCCACAGCAGGTTTTCAGGGCCTTGGGCGAACAACGTTGCGCCGTCATAGCCGTATTGGTAGTCGATCCAGCGCATCGTCGCTTCCGGAGCAGGGTTTTTGCTCGTGATCGCGAACGTGCCGTTGGCCGAGATGCCCGGGTGTTTGCCGTATACCGGAGAATCCGGGATTTCGCTCTTCACCGGCGTCATAAGCGGGTTGTCGCTGCTTGGTTCGCCGCCGAGCGTAAAGTAAGGGAAGTAGTCGTTAAATACGCCAAGCTGGTTGTTTTGCCCCTTCGCCTTTTTCTGTTCAGGCGTTTGCGAGAACGTTTCGTGGTCGAGAAGGTCTTCCTTCCACAAACGGTTCATGAACGTCAGGTAACCTTTGTAGCCTTCCTCTTGCGGCGTGTAATGCACCTTGCCGTCTTTATCCGCGTAAATCACTTCGTCATAGATGCCGAAGAAGCCGAGGAAATACATGCGCAAATCGTCCAGCTTTACGGAAGTCAGCGGAATTTCGTCCTTCTTGCCGTTGCCGTTCGGATCTTCTTCCTTCACGCGTTTCAAATACGCGTACAATTCTTCCGTCGTTTTAGGCAGTTCCTTTACGTTGAGCGCTTTCAGGAATTTGCCGTTATACCACATCGGGCTCCGGTACCATACGGCGGACAAGTCGACGTTCGGCAGCGCATAGATATGTCCGTCCGGCGTCGTAAACGATTTGCGGATATCCGGATGCTCGTCAAAGATTTTTTTGATGTTCGGCGCGTAACCTCCGTCGATGTATTGTTCCAGAGGAATCAGCACGCCTTGCGTTCCGTAAGTGACCTGCTCGGCAGGCTTAAGGTCCGCGCCGTAGAATACGTCCGGCAAGTCGCCGCTCGCGAACACGAGGTTTTTCTTCGTGGCGAAGCTGTCGATCGGCGAAAGCTGGTAGTTGAATTTAATGTTCGTCAGTTTTTCCATTTCTTTAAGCACGGGCATTTGGTTCCAGTCCGCCACGCCGGCGTCCTGCGACATCATGGTCAGCGTCAGCTGCTTGTCCACGATCGGAAAGCCGTCTTTTTTCACGCCTTCAGCCTGAGTCTGCGCCGAAGAGGATGCGCCTTCGCTGCCTTTCGACGAGCCGCATGCTGCAAGCAAGGACGCGGAAAGGGTAAGGCAAAGTAAAATGGATGAAGCCTTGCGAATGTTTTTCATCTGTATAACTCCCCTTTGTTGTATTCGGGATGGCAAAATCCCTATTTGGCAAGATCAGCCCTTTACGGAACCAATCATAACACCTTGCACGAAATAACGCTGTAAGAAAGGATAAATCACAATAACTGGAAGCGTTGCGACGATGATGACCGCATATTTGACCAGTGCCGCAATTTCGGCTTTGCTGTTCATCGCCGCGGCCGTCGAGGCATCGATCGCCCCTCCGCCTTGGGCCGCCATCTCCTGCAAGACGAGAATTTGGCGCAAGACGAGCTGCAGCGGATACTTGTCGGAATCATTCAAATAAATGAGCGCCGAGAAGTAGCTGTTCCAGTTGCCGACGCCGTAAAACAAGGCCATGACCGCGATAATCGGCATCGACAGCGGCAGAATGATTTTGACGAAAAGCCGCATATTGGTACAACCGTCGATTTGGGCCGCTTCCTGCAGCTCTTTCGGAATCGAGCTTTGGAAAAACGTGCGGGAGACGATAATGTTCCAGATCGATGCGGCGGACGGAATCACAATCGCCCACATCGAGTTGATCATGCCAAGCTCCTTGACGAGCAGGTAAGTCGGCACCAGACCGCCGCCAAAGAACATGGTCACCATAAACATGCCCATAAAGAAGTTGCGTCCGACGAAGTCCTTGCGGCTCAGCGCATACGCTGCAGGCAGCGTTACGATCAGGTTGATCGCGGTACCCACGACCGTGTACAAAATCGTATTGCCGTAGCCGATCCAAATGCTTGAATTTTCGAACACGCGCTTATAGCCGTCGAAGGTGATGCCTTTCGGCCACAGCCACATTTCCCCGGAGCCTACGAACTTCGGATTGCTGATCGATGCGCTGATCATGTAGATGAGCGGATAAAATACGATCAGGAAAGCCAGAAGCACGTAAATGTAGTTGCAAATTACAAAGATCTTGTCGCGTTTGGTTTCTTTTACGCCTGTTAACATCCGTGCCCCTCCTTTTCTACCACAAACTATTCTCGCTCGTCCGGCGCACAATCTGGTTCACGACGATCAGCATCACGCAGTTGATCACGGAGTTAAACAAGCCGATCGCTGTCGAGAAACTGTACTGCGCATCCACGAGCCCGGAGCGGTACACGAACGTGGAAATGACGTCCGACGATTCCATGTTGAGCGGGTTTTGCAGCAGGAGAATCTTTTCAAAGCCTACCCCCAGCAAGCTACCCATGTTCAGAATGAGCAGGATTGTCATCGTAGGGATCAGCGTCGGGATGTTAATGTGGCGAATGCGCTGGAACCGTGAGGCCCCGTCGATGATCGCCGCTTCGTGAAGCCCCGGATCCACCCCGGAAAGCGCTGCCAAGTAAATGATGGTGCCCCAGCCTGCGCTTTGCCACACGCCAGACAATACATACATCGTTTTAAACCATCTAGGATCCGTCAAAAAGTCCGGCGCCTGGAATCCAAGACCTTCAATGATATGCGTCACGATCCCGGTCGACGGGGACAGGAAGGAAATAATCATCCCGGCCATAACGACGACGGAAATAAAGTGAGGCGCATACGTCACGGTCTGAGCCAGCTTCTTGAAGAATCCGTTTCTAACCTCATTAAACGCCAGTGCCAGAATGATCGGAATCGGAAATCCGATGGCGAGTTCGTACAAGCTGATGCTCAGCGTGTTCCATAACAAATCCCAAAAGTAATAGGAATGGAAGAAGCGCTCGAAATGGTCGAAGCCGACCCACGGGCTCCCCGAAATCCCTTTTGTCGGAATAAAGTTTTTGAACGCGATCTGAATGCCATACATCGGTCCGTAAGAGAAGATGAGAAAGTACAGAAACGCTGGCGCAATAAAGATGTACAATTCCCAGTTCGTGACGATTCTCTTCCAGACGCCCTTGCCGGTGCCGGCCTTTCCCGGTTTCAACATTGCATTGCCCGGAATAGCAGCTTTTGTATCCTGCATAGGATCACCCCTTTCATATGATTTCTTTCTGTTTGTTTTCTCTCGAAGTTATGCAGGGTTGCTAGCGCTTACATGTTTAACGATAGACAACCTGGCAGGCATCGTAAATATGTCATTTTAGGAGCGCCGGAAACCCGCGCCGCATCAAGGTTTTTGGGTGCTGACAATCGCGGCTGACATGCTGACAATATGTCGTTTTTGCTTACCGGAAAAGGCTTTCAGAATGACATCAAATATGACCAATCGACACCAAATGACAACCCTTTCATATGCCTTTGGCATTTCTCCCGCAGAATTTTCAGTTCCGATGATAGCGTTCGCGAAAAAAATGGACATACGCAAAAAGACCCAAGGGACTCTCTCCCCCGGGCCTGCACGTGGATATATGGCAAACCATAACCGGCACAACCGAATGGTCTTGCAGCTTAAAATGTCATCTTCCCATCAAGTCTAACGCGCTTTTCCAAACAACGCTCCCGCCGCAACCAACCCTGCAAAACATCCGGATATCGGCGACACGACGAGAATTCCCAACAGGTTCGAACTGGAAGTAAATAGAAGTTTGGCGCAAACGACAACGATCATCATGATCGCCACCGTGATCCAATACCTCCGCTTTCGCTTTCCCGCGACCCTGGCCGCTCCTGCAGACGAGTATGGGACATTGGCCAATACGTAGAGCAGGATCGCCAATTCCAGCGTCAAACCGAAAATGGACAAGGCATGCTGCAGCAGCTTATAAACAGGCAAATCGGCAACAACGACGCTGCGCAAAGCGGGATACCTCATCACAAAAAAGCCGGAGGCGTGCGTAAACCCATCGATCAAAATATGGCTGTAAAATCCGACCGCAACCGAGACGATAAACACGACGCAGCTTCGCATGCGGCGGAAATCAAAGGGTCGAATCAGCGCGGACACCCGCAGATCCAAATCGAAAGCAGAAGGCAAATGCATGGCCAGCGGCTTCAGGACGACCTGAAGCAAAAACAAAAGGAGGGTGCACAGCACGAAGGCTTGCAGCAATCCTGGGTGTGTATGCCCGATCCACTGGTAAGGCTCCATCGCCAAAAAATACTCGAAATCCGGGGCCATGCTGCCAAGGACAAGCCCTGCCAGGCTCATGTAACCGGGACGGATCCACTTGGCAGGAGCAATGTATAATGGATGCGCGAAGGTAAACGGCATATCGCTATCCTAAAAAATACGCCATAAACTCTTCGTCATACAGGCGTCCGTCTACCATCAGAGCTTCTTTTTCCAAGCCGTAACTTACGAACCCCAGCCCTTTATACAATGAGGCTGCAGCCGTATTGGCCGTAACCACCGCCAGCTGGATCTGCCGCAAGCCTTCGATGGCTTGTCCCCGGCGCAGAATTTCCTGCATAAGGGCTTTGGCGATCCCTTTCCCGCGATGCGCCGAAGTGACGTACACTCCCCATACCATGCCTTTATGCCTCATCTTTCGTCCCGCCTCCCTCCGGAACCCGGCCATCCCGATGAGTTCGCCTTCCTCCGTAAACGCGCCCAGTATATAATTGTCCGGTTCATCGTTAATCCTTGATTCGACTTCGTTCATTGGGGTATGGACCTGTTCCTCGTAGGAGGAACCAAAAGCCTCGGGCTGCGTTTTTAGCGCCTCAAGCCGCAGCTTCCAGAATTGCTCCGCTTGTTCCCGTCGTATGTTTTGAATGTGCATGATTCGTTAAACTCCTCTCTGGGGGACCTTCCACGCTTGGAATAACTCGGTTAATTCGAGTGCCGTATTTTCGGTAAAATCGCTCACGTTTTGCGCATGGAAATACTTATTTTGAACTCCCGGCTCTTGACGTTCATCTTCCAGCCAGGCCAGCTTCATGTCCCTGTACCGCCCGACTTCGTCTTGCGTGAGGAACGGTTCGACCGCAAACGCCCGCGCCCGCCGCAATTGTTCGAGCGCATCCTTCGCCCACGGCTCCTGTCTTAACAAATGGAATTCCAATTGGCTGACTTCCCTGTTATACGTCTCCCGGATCCCGCCCGGGTCTCCGTCGTATGCTCGCTCAAAATCCGCATAAACCGTCTCCGTCCACCGGATATCCGTATAAATGTGCGCAAAATAGCCTAAAACGAAGGCCAGCCATTCGGAATTTCGGTCTTGGGCCAGATAGGAATTGCAGGCTGCCTGCAGTGCAGCGATGCTTGGAAAACGCCCCTCCTGAACGAGGTGGGTAGCGCCCTTTTCGCTTCGGGTAACGTGTTCTCTGGCATGGATGGCATCCGGCGAGATGCTGCCGAGCAAAAAAGCGGGCGCGGGATGGGGCAAAGACAGTTTTTGGGCAACCGCAAAATGGACCATCGGCCACGGCATGGCGTAAACCTCCTTCGGGATTCAATTGGTATTGTCTAAAAAATAATCATCGTTTACGATAATGGCATCATCATTGTAAAGGAGAATGCATATGTTCCGAAAAACTTTCCTATGGGGTATGAGCATCGTTCTGCTCGGAGGCGTGATGTTTTCCGTATCGGATGCCAGCGCCGCGTCCCAGACGAAAAAATTCAGAAACTGCTCCGAGCTCAACCGCGTTTACAAGGGCGGCGTCGCCCAAGCTCCGGGAGTCAAAAACAAGGGCGGAAAAACGAAATACGCGCCGTTTGTATCCAAATCCCTGTACGATGCCAACAAAAAGCTGGATCGCGACAAAGACCGGATCGCCTGCGAAAAATAACCCAGGCGCTTGCCGCTACAAAATCTCTTTCGCATCGGCAGGCAGCAGGCGGACATGCTTAAGGTATGGGGTCATGTTGGCATCGTCCTGCAGCGGGTATGTATAGGAGAGCTCTTCTGCCACTTCGCAGGCTAACTTTCGGAACAACCGGCACGCCGCAAAAACGGCGCCGTCCGAAAAAGTTGCTTTATACATATCCCAGTAAGGCCCGGGGAGATATCGCTTGAGATATTTCCCCATCTTGCCTGCCAGAAACCCGGCAATCATGCCCGGTCCCAATCCACCATGATAACCTCTCATCTTATCCTCCAGCTCAAAAATCCGCAGGCCCCGGCTTCCATCCGACCCGCTGGCTCCACCGGCTTGCCCTGCGCATGATCTCCCAGATGACCGGTTCTTTTTCCTCCACGTACTTTTGCCGCTCGTTCGGATACAAAAGCATAAGTCTTTGTTTTTCGGCGGCGTATATTTGGCCTTCATCCGGGTGTTCTCTCAAATAGTCCCTGAACAATAACGCAAACTGTTCGCCGAAACTCCCCTTCTCCCGGATATGGATATGCACCCTTTTTCCGCCGGGCGACTCCCTGAAATACCGTTTGGTCAACTCCTCGTTGTCCGCCCGGTGGATGAAGCCGATGGCTTCCATTTGCGGTTTGTACAGCTCAACCGGTTCTAGGGAGGCCACCGAAACCTGAATGTCGATGATCGGCTTCGCTGCAAGCCCCGCCACGGAGGTCGAGCCGATATGGTCGACCCGCAGGGCCGTATCCCCCAACGCATGTTTGATGCGTGCTCCAAGCTCCACGAACTCTCTTTTCCAGTCCGGGTCGTATGGAGCAAGGTAAAAGGTATGGTCCGTCATCATATTCTCCTTGGTTCTTGGTTGTTGTCCTCAGAAACTTCCCTTCCCGCAGAATCTTTCGAATTTTTCCAAATATTCGCATCCGCATAGGCCTTAAATCGTATACAATAGTAGATAAGTACCTTTTTCCATATGAATGAAACGAATGGTGTTAAAGGAGTGCAACGAATGGCAATCATTGATGTCGTCAAATTTGAAGGTCCGCCGGATGTTTATGCGTGGCGCCATCCCAACCAGGAATTAAGCACATGGTCCCAACTGATCGTTCATGAAACGCAGGAAGCGATTTTGTTCAAAGAAGGTCAAGCGCTGGATTCCTTTTCTGCGGGACGTTATACGCTAAGTACCGCTAATATACCAATTTTGTCCAACTTCGTAAACCTGCCATTTGGAGGGGAGTCCCCTTTTACGGCAGAGGTATGGTTCGTTAACAAGCTCAGTTCGTTGGACGTCAAATGGGGCACCAGCTCTCCTCTCGAGCTTCAGGATCCAAAGTTCAATATTATCGTATCTGTAAGGGCTTACGGCCAGTTCGGCATTCAAATCGTCGATGCCCGCAAGTTTCTGCTCAAACTTGTAGGAACGCTTCCAACCTTTGATCAGGATACGCTCATTAAATATTATCGCGGCGTGCTCATGTCGAACATTACCGAAATCATATCCTCCTATATCGTCCATAAAAAGATCAGCGTGGTCGAAATCAACGCGTATGCCGCTGAAATTTCCAAACATATCGAGAAGGCCATCGCGCCGGCATTCGAGGAAATGGGGATTTCCTTGCTGAACTTCTATGTCGATTCGATCAACACGCCGACGGACGATCCCGCCGCCCAGCGGATCAAAGCAGCCTTGGCCAAAAAAGCCGAAATGGACATCATCGGGTATACATACCAGGAAGAACGTTCTTTCGACACGATGGAAGATGCCGCCAAAAACCCCGGCAGCAGCGCCGCCGTCATCGGTTCTGGACTTGGGTTAGGATTCGGCATGGCCGCACCGATGTACGAAGCCGCCCATCAAATGGCCGGAAATCTGACCATGCAAGCTGCTGCCGTTGCAAGCACCAAACAGAGAAGCTGCTTGAACTGCGGAAGCCTCAATTCGGAAACGGCCCGGTTTTGTTCCGATTGCGGCCAGGCTTTGACGGCCCCTGCGGCGAACCGGCAGCAGCAGCGCACTTGCAGCGACTGCGGGAATCCGCTTCTTCCCAACGCCAAGTTTTGCGAGAATTGCGGAGATCCCTACAATCCTTGCCCTTCTTGCGGATATGATTTCGCGATAGGAATGTCCTCCTGCCCGAAATGCGGAACATCGCTTCCGAAGGTCTGCAGGGAGTGCGGCGAATGGGTGGATGCCAAAGCGAAGTTCTGCCCGAGCTGCGGCGCGAATTGCATCCTGAAATGCGGCAGCTGCAATCACGAAATATTGCCCGGACAGAAATTCTGCATGGAATGCGGCGCGAAATTAACATAAAGCGGGGGATCACTTTGATGACCGGAATCGTTCGCAGAGGCTGGATCAGATCCCTGATCTTCCTGCTGCCTTTGATTACGCTATTGTTGTTTGGGTTGAGCGGCGGATGGATTCGGGCGCATGCCTGGATTTCGGGCGCCGCCGTCGCCTGTGCCGAGGCCGCCCTGCTTATCGGTTGGCTGCGGCCCGGCGGCAGAGGCCAAGGACATGAAGCGGCGCCTGCTCCTTTTCGTATCGCTTTAGGATTTCTTGACGTTGCCTATTTGATCGCCGTGCTGGCATGCGTCCTGCTGCTCGGTTATGTGTTCGATATCTCAGCCGCCGCGTATTTCACGGTCCATCTTATTCTTTTGGCCGGGTATGCAGTCGTTGCTGCCCTTCTGAGATTTAGCGGCAAATTTGCCGGGTCTCAGGATCAAAAGCAGCGCGATCAACGGAATATCAGAAACAATTTGCTCAAACGATTGACATCCATGCGCGCCCACGTACGGGGCATGTCGGCCACGCCGGGCCAAAGCGATCTAATGCAGGAACTTGCCCAATTGGAAGAAACCATCGCTTATGGCGATCCGGCGGTCATTGCCGCCCGGGCCGGTCTGACCGGCGTGGTCGAACAACATCTTTCGCTTCTAGAGGACCAGATTCAACTGATTCAGGCGGTCGACGATTCCAAAAAAGAAGCGTTAACTGCCGAAACGGTCTTGCTCGTCCGGAAAATGCGCGAACTTTTTCTTGACCGGAACAACCTTGCTTCTCCATTCAAGTCCAATTCGGTATAGAAGAAATTCGGGAGGTATGCTGCAGCAATGGACTTTAAATATACATCCAAACTAACTGCTTTTGACCGGGTCATTCTTTGCACTACGGTGCTAATCTTTCCTGCCGGCTACGTGATATTTCCCCTCGGCTTGGTCATCGCTCTTATTCGTGTGTTTTCTACTCACTTTCACCGCAGTTGCAAAGGGAGAAATCACAGGTTGTTAGGTTGGGCGTTTACTCTCACCTATCTTGTTACGATGTTTATCTTTCTCATCACATATGATGAATTCGGGCCCGCGGAAGCCGCGGAGTCGATTGCCAATGCGGTCGTCTATGGGGCGCTCCTCCTGCTGCCTGCTTTCATATTTTTCTCGTTGATCGGTCCCTCGGATCGAAATTTCAATCGGCTGCTTTCGCAATACCACTGGTTGGTCATGGAAAAGGGGATCACCAGCGTTCGGCAAATAGCGTTGGAAACCAGACAATCCCCGATCCCTGCGGAAAGGGACCTGAATTTTATGATCAATCATCGGATGCTGCCGCTGGGCGTCATCGAAAATGGCATGCTTAAATTTATGCCGGGAAGTTATCCGTTTGAGCAGCAAGCCGAGCCTAGCGAAGAAGCTCATCCGCAACCCGGCATAGGTAACCATGAAAATCCTGATATGCGAGGCCCCCGAGCGTTGGAATGCCCGGGCTGCGGCGCCAGGGTCGTTGTTGCTCCACACGAGCAGAAGGAATGCGAATATTGCGGCAACGTCATCATCTGCGCGTAATGGTTGGACCCTGAACCCCCTATAGATACAAATCGGCCTGCCCTGCTAACGTTTGACGTCAAGCAAGGCAGGCTAAATATCTCACTGCATATTTTGGCGTAATCCTGGATTTCTTTTAGCGTCATGCTCCAATCTTATCCAAAGCCTCAATCATCGACATTGTCCTTTTCCCCTTTTACGTTGCTTTCGTTCTCAATATGTTTGGATCCGTTAAAACCGTATTGCTGAATATTCCCTTCAGGATCCTCACTGTAGTAGTAATGCCTCGACGCTTCATCCTTAAATTGAATATCAACGGAGTAGTCGTTCATTCCGTCGAATTTTACGGTTTTTATCGTTGTCATCGTATACTGGTCCGGAGTATATCCTTTTTGCTTCAAGTATTTGACTGTTCGCCGTTCCAACGATTCTTTTACCGCCGCATTCACTTTGATATAGTCCGTGTACAAACGCCCGGCGCCAAATCCGATGAATACAGCTATTACGATCGCCGCAACCATCCCTGCTTTTTTCACCTGATCACCTCATTCGAGTTCCGATCTGCGAACCATCTTTTTCCGAATCCGACTGCCAAATACAGCAATGTCGCGACTGCTCCGCTGATCAGGGCAATAACGTTCTACTTCCCGGCGGTAATGTGGATATATCCGGAAATGACCAGCGGATTCACGAGCGAATCCTCTACCATATGTAAAAAAACGCGAGGCCAAATCGATTGGGTCACAGAAATCATTGATTCCTTATGCAAATATCATTCCGCTTGGAAAAAATAAGGGGGCAGAAAAACTTGTTAAGTTCACTGGCTTCATGATGATTTGGATCAAAAAGGAGGTTTACGGAGCCGATTGCGACACAGAGAGGTTTGGGCGCCCGCCCCCTAATAAAGCATGATTCCTTCGATCTCAGCGCTTTTGGCTTTGTTTCACCCAGTTCGGGATATGGTCGGCAAAATAAGTCGATATTTTCTGGGCTTCCGCCAGAACCCATCGAATGCCTTCCTCGTCCAAAAACCAGTTTTGCCGGCTGATCCGGCGATCATCCTGAAGAACTTGAAAGGCAACGCTCGGCGGAAAAACCGTCTGATAGGTCATAAGCGCTCTTCTCGAAAAATAAGACTTGCACACAAGAATGGCACGTTTCACTTCGATATGCTGCTCCTGCAGAACCCTCCAGGAATTTCTGGCGTTATCGAATGTATGTCTGGCCTGATCTTCTTTCAAAATTCGGGACTCGGGAACGCCCAGCGACAGGCCGATTTCCTTAAAATGTTCCCACTCCGTTGTTCCAAGCTTTCGGTTGTATCCGCCCGACGGCAAAATATAAGGCGCCATCCCGGCATGGAACAATCTCGCAGCCATGCTCATCGGTTCCGTGTGGCTCCCCCCGGGAACAAGGATGACATCCGCCGGAAGGATTTGTTTCTCTTCTTCGACAAAAACCAGATCCGTCAGACAATCAAAAGGATATTTCATATCCGTCACCTCCTGCCGTTTCCTTCGGATATTCTATCAATCTAGCTGCAACAGATTTCCAATATAGCATATGTAAGGAGCGTCCGAAGGTTCCATCACAGGAATCTATCATTTTTTATACTTAACGATACGTCGTTTCGTATACCCCTGCTTCTCCAAGAAAATCGCTGCGGGTTAGGTCTTTTTCGCCAAGCAACAGCCGGTAGCTCGTAATCGTTCCATCGTGGGAAATCATGATCAACCGTTTGGTCTGGCCAAGGCACCAATCCAGCAATTGTTTTGCACAGGTTTCAAAATCGCCTTGATCCATCCGATTGATTCCTTCGGTTCGCCACTCCATGCCTGACTCCAACATTTCGATCTGCGGATAACGTTGGATCACCTCTTCTTTGGGGTATATTTCATCGCAACCAAATGCCGGCAAATCGGGATGTTGCGGAAACATGCGGGGACCAACGAGCGGTGTCGCATACAGCTTGCTGTCTTCGCATAATATTTGGGCGGTTTCGATCGTCCGCTTGGTCGGACTAACCAAAACCAGATCCTCTGGATGTACCGGCATCCGCTTCCGCAACTCCCGTACTTGCGATAGACCTCGACCGGTTAACCCCGGATGCTGCATATTCAATTGATGGGGATAGTTAACGAGATGTTCTCCATGACCATGACGAATAAAAATAATCTCCACGGAATCACTCCTCAAAGAGTCTCTGTCGGCTGTATGAAAATAACTCCATTTCAAATGCGGATCATCTTCGCTTGCTCCATCATTCCGCTTTCCCGTTAAAAACGCGATCAATCGCTTCGCGGTCGTGCTCCAATATCCATCCGTTGTATTTCTTGTAAACTTCCCTCAATGTATCAGGTGTTACGGATATAACGTCACACCCTCGATCATCGTAAATATGGAAGATCGTCCCTTGAGTTAGATTGATAAAAAACACCCTATGCTTCATCTTGGGCCTCAAAGCCATGTCCTGGTTACAAATCGCTTGGATGAGCGGCATGTATTTAATCTCCCCCGTTTTGCAGGCAAGCCAATATCGATGAATATACCATGGGGGATCGATGCTTGCATCGTCGCTTTCATCCGAATCGTCCGGGATCATTTCCATTCGGATATGCCGCAATATCTTTTTGTTTTTAATATATCGTTGGTACAGATTCAATTTATGGGCCTGGCCTTTTGAAACCTTCGTAAAAAATGCATCGGCTACGAGAACGATATCATCTTCGGGATGATGGAGTGCCTTAAACAGCTCCGCCGCTCGAACATATACCCGTTCCAAATAATGCTCTCCATCAATGCCAAATAACTCCGGGTCTCCCAATTCGAATCGGATGGCCGTTTTCCAGCCATAAAATAAAGGCGGTTCAAGCGACAACCCCGGGAATTTTGCGTTCAAATAATCCGTAATGTTCATGTATAAAGTCTCCGTTTTAAAACTGTTCACTTCTTTATTCAAGCCCTGAACTTTTTCCACATCCGCTCAAAAAAACTTTCCCCTTGGATCACCCAATACCGCTCACGTTCAGGCACCAGCGCATAAAAATCCCGATATTCCCCCGTCCATCCGTCGGGTACGTAATGTTCAAAGGACATGGGCTCCGGAAAAAGGGAATACAGCACTTTGTCATCGAAATTCACGTAGATCGTAGGCATAAACTCAAGCACGTCGTCGTAACTCTCAAACGCTTCTTCAAGCTCGATCAGCATGCGGGTCAGGTCGCTTGTTGCCGCCTTATATTCCGCAATGTTCTTGAAAAACGCCGCCGCCGTCGTTTCATCCAACACTTCAATGCCAAACCGGTCCTCCATTTCGACATTCAGGAACCAATACTCCCTTTCGGTAACGTACCAGCTCCATTGGTTTTGAAAAACGACGCCGGCGATCAAGATTTTTGCATACTCGGGTAAAAGCTTCATGTTGTTCTCCGTACTCCCTTCCAGTCGACTGTCCATCCTGTCCCATGACACAGACTATGCCAAAATAAACTTCAGTACCTCGTCGGTATATTGATCCGGCTCTTCGATTCGCGGAAAATGACCGCTGTTTTCAAAGATGACGATTTTCCCGTTCGGGGTTACATCCCGGAATACACGGGTTTGTTCTTCGCAGCAGATCGGATCGTATTTGCCCGACAATAGAAGCGAAGGCTGCCGAACCTGGGCTAGCAAAGGCAGCAGACTTTCAAAGAACTTCCCTTCTTCCTGCAGCCGACCGCCATGCGTACGACTCCTGCCCCACTGTTCTTCCGTTAGCTCGATATTTTCGAATATGGTATTGTAGCCGTTTGGATCTATCCCATAAAAGTAAACCAAATCCCGCTTGTTTCCCAACAGGCTCCCGATATGGATCCAAGCTTCCCAAAGCTCTTTCGGCGAAAAGGAACCGTCGATGTATTGGACGCACTTTTGGGCCTGGTCCGCCTGATTTTCCTGTTCGAATAATGGCAGGGCGCGTCGGAATAATGATTTCATCGAAAGCGTCGGGTCAAACATGGGAGCTTCGTAGATGACCTTATGTATCGAATCCGGATGCTGGCTTGCATACATCAGCGCGACATAACCGCCAAAAGAATGCCCCAAAACCGACCAACGTTCGATCCCTAATATTTGCCGGATTTCTTCGCAATCCTCGATGATGTCTTGAATGCCGAATGCATCCTCCTCAAGGATTGGATCGGACCGCAGCACCCCTCGCTGATCAATGGCGATTACCCGGATCGATGAAGACAACGCCTGTGCCTGGTGAAACGTAAAATCGATACAGCTAGCGCCGGGGCCTCCGTGCAAATAGAGCAATGCTTCCTCATGCTCCTGCCCAAGTTGCTCCATATAAATCCTAGTTCCGCGAATATGCATTAGTTGGGTCAAAAGTTTTATCCTCCGTTAGGCTGAATAAGCCGCATTATTTTAGACGAAGCTCAACAAAAAATGTATCGATTTCCCTCAAAACTTGTTCAAGCATCTTCAATGTTTTCATTGGATCCTGCGTCTCTAATCCGTGATCGGCCCCGTCAACGACAAGCATTCTGGCGCTTGCGATTTGATTTCGTTCTTTTTCGGTAAATACCGGATCCTCGCTTCCCGTCACAACCAAACTATTATTTTCGCGAATATAAGGAATGGTCCGGCTGATCGGGGTCAGGAACACATGTTTTACATCCATCCCCAGTTTCTCTGCCAGCAAGCCGGCGACAACCGTCCCTAGACTTTTGCTCAAAAAGACGATCCGTTGATAGGTCGAAAAATCGATTGTTTGAAAAGCTTCTGCCAAATCGGAAACGATGCTCCCGATCAGTTCATCGCTGAATTCAGGCTTCAGGCGCGCGCTTTGGTAGCCGTATTCAAGCGATAAAACATCGAATCCGTATTGAAAAGCCAGTTTTCTCGGGTAATGAAAAAGCGGCAGTTCGGTGCCGTATTGGGCACCCGGAAATTCGACGACGAGCGTGGTGGATGCCTCATTTTCGAATTTTTTAAATCTCGCCTGAGCATTCCATGAAGTAGGGAACGTTAACTCCTGAATTTTCATGCTGTTCATCCTTTCGATTGGTATTTGCGAGACTCGAGCCTCTTAAGCCGACGTCTGTGATTTTGTGCTAAAGCGCTGTATGAATTTCTTTATATCTTCCCTATACGTTTCTTTGAAAGCATCACCCGTAAATTCGCCGATGACCTTTCGCCAAAAGGATATGGCAGGCGTATTCTTTTCCATTTGAGCTACGGCCCAGTCGGCCTTAAATAATGCAAACGCCTTTTGGGCGGCGGCAGACCCAACCCCGGTCCTTCTGTATTTCGGCAACACCATAAAATCATAAATGACATGCGTCGGATCCGGATCCGTATCCAAATTTTCAAATAAAACGACCGCAAAACCGGCGATTTTTCCCGACAGCATAATAAAATACGGGTTCCACCTATGATCGCCTTCCCAAAAATAATCGATATTGGCATCAAATCTGCCATCTTCATTCAAATCTTCTTCAGTATATGGGCTGAACTCATAATGATAAAATTGATACAAATTCGATAAAAGATCTTTCTCGGCATAACGTACCGGGCGAAGTTCCACTTCCATGGGTTCCTCCTTAGGGGGATATGATGTTTTTTAAAAAGGAAGCTCCTTGCTCCGATATTCGATCCCCAGCTCCTCGTACCAAGCATTCAAACCCGTCCATAGATTTTCGCAGAGCCGGTACACATGCTCTTTATCCATGAGCTTTCCCTCCATGACGCGGGTGACCAGTTCCGCATATCCGGCAGGTTTGGACGCCATATTCAAAGATTCCTCAAACGTTTTTGCTCTCGTGCTGTAAAATTGCCGATTGGCCAGCCCGATCAGCTTCGCGGTTTGCCAAGTCAGATCTTTGGCTCCCATCGGAAGATACCCCCAGTTCCCTGACGTAAAATTGTTTCGGATCTTGCCCATCGTTTCGTAAGGCTCCCAGATCATAAATTCCCTCATGACCGATCTTATGGCTTCCTGGGGGACCTGCATCGGGATTCGGGATAACTCTTCGAAAAAACGTCCGGGATCGTAAACCGGCAAAACGTTTATGTACACGCCTGCTTTGATTGGCCAGGAATCGTCCACTTCCGCTGCCTGCCTTATCATCTCGCTTTTTTGTTTAGGACTGATTTCGATTTTGAATCTATCGTAAATGAATTCGTGACCTTGGATCTGTACCCCATCTGCGGAAACCACATGCAGCTCGATATCCGAGAACGGACCTTCTTTTCCTAAAGCGGTAGAGCCATATATTCCGATTGCCAAAATATCGTCCCCATGCAGCTCCAGCAATCGGTTTTTAATCTCGTCGACCATTTGCAGCTTTTCTTCCCGGGAAGCCGGAAAAGGAAATAGCAGACATTTAAGGTAAGCCTCTTCCGCCAGATCAAGCACTTTTATCCGGTGGCTGTCCCCTTCTAATCGCCTCACCATTTGCCGTGCCGTCTCAAAATTCATAATCACTCTGCCCGTCGTTTCAAAGCCGTCCGGTACGGCGGTGTAGTCCTTTACCTTAGCGGCTACAAAAACCGTGTACGTGTCCGTATTCTCCCAATACCAGGCTGCAATGGGGATTCGGACCGCGTCCAAAATGACGCCTGCTTCTTCAATCGCTTCCCGATTCAAGGCTTCATGGATGCCTTCATGTTGCTCCAGCCTTCCGCCGATGGTGGTCAGGACCTTTTCGTTTTGATCCCATACCATCACCACCATGCCGTCATCGGTAATGGGAACGCTGTGAATGCCGGCTATTTTTTTATCGACGGGATATTCGCTGATTGGTATTAACATAGGTTCACCTTCTTGTTCTTTATTTATAGAGGGATGCCTGAGCCATCCCACCGCTCCTTTGTCGACCCGACCCATAAATCCCCCGTGCTGATAAAATGCGACTTCTCCATCTTGCCGGCGATCATGTATTCCTTGGTTTCAACCGCTTTTTCCCGTGCCTCCCCGATCTCTTCTTCCGTTTCCAGATCGCTTTCCCATACGTAATATCCGTTGACGCGTCTTTCCCATGCAAAAAGGTCGAAGGCAGGATGCTTAACCCGGTAAGGAAAAGGCTTCGGCTCCGGGTTCGGCATAAAAAGCTGCTCATAATAATCGATTTCCGAACGGACGGCCGCTACGACCTGCGAATCCATAAATTGGGGATCCCCCACCCAAATTTTCAAATAATACGGCTTCTTCAGCTCGATGAGTTTCTTTTCCCATTCCAGATATATTCCTATAAGCTGCTCCAGAACCTGCTTTCTGAATTTATAAGGGGGATTTTTTTTGCCGACCTCGTTTTCGCTGATTTGATGCAGGTTATAAAAGGGGCTGATCCATAGTTTCACGTATTCTTTTTGGTGTTTGCACAAGCCTTCTACATCCAACTCTTGATGATACGCTCCCCAATCCGGGAGTTTTCTCGCCCTTCTGCTCATTCCTCTCGTCTTCTTGCGGATGGAGGTGAATTTATGCTCCATTGATGTCTCCTTGTAAAACAAATGAAATTCCATGATTTTGCGTTTAACTAAGCTTCTAGTAGCACCGGCCTAATCAGACGGAATAATTGATGCGAATCGACCTTTTCGTAATTCCACAGCATAATCACCCTTAAATCATTTGCAGGATCATGCCAAATTTCGGAGCGGAATCCCGGCGTGCCGCCGCCGATCAAACGAATATCAGGTCTCAAAAACCAACCGTACCCGTAACTCAAATTCGGATCAAATGACGTAGTATAATACGGCGTAAGCATCTTATCCATCGTCTCTTGCTTGAGCAGCTCCCCGCTGAACAAAGCCTGGCACCATCGGTCCAAATCGCGAACGGTTGAATAAAGCTCTCCCGGCGCATCAACATCGCTTAACTTATCATTGTCTGCATTGGTTATTTTTTCGCTCTCCAAAGCATGTCCGTATGCACGTCCCGGGTTGATGTTTCGCGGGTTATCCGCTCCGGTAGATTCCATATGTAAAGGCGAAAAGAACCATGAGTCCAAAACTTCCTCATATGCCATCCCCGTCAATGCTTCCAAAATGTATCCGAGCATAATGAAACCGGTGCTGCTGTACGCCCATCGCTCACCCGGTTTGAATTGCTGCTCCAGCTGGATGAAATAGTCGATAAAATCCCGCTTCTCCGCCTTCCATCGGCTCATTTCCAAACGCAAGTCGGGCACCGCGTAAATGTCCTGCAGCCCGGAGGAATGACTCAGCAAGTGATGGATCGTGATGTCCGGATGAAGGCCCTTAAACTTCTCAACGTATGCTCCCGGATGCTGATCCAAATCAATCCGCCCTTGTTCGTACAGCTTAAGTGCCGCGGCGGCAATAAACATTTTCGTGACGGAAGCAATGTGGAATTTGGTGTCGATCCCGTTCGGGACGTTTAGCTGCATACTGGCATGGCCATAGGATTTGCTGAACACTTCTTTGCCTTCTTTGGAAATGAATACGTTGCCGGATAACAGATGTTCCCGCTGGTAATTTTCGATGATTTCCTCGATGCGTTCGAACAAGTGATCACCTCTTTCGAATTGGTTCGTATTTCCTCGATGAGTTTCGTTTGGTTTGCTTCGATCCTATCTTTCAACATGGCTCGCAATATTTTTTCATCAAAATACCAACAATCGGCTGTTCGTTGTAGTCGACCATTTCTTTGAGGCCATAAGGGATAAAGCCGTTTTTATGGTAAAATTTGAGCGCCGCCGTATTCGGGTTGTGACAAATCAGGTGCAGTTCAGGCAAACGCAGCTCGTCCCTGACGGTCGTAAGCATCGTATCCAGCAAAAACTTCCCGGCTCCCCGTCCCCGGTAACCCGGGTTGATGATCACGTTCCCAAGCCAGCAGCGGCTGTCCGCCTCCACATCATACAAATTGCAATAGCCTGCAATCTCTTCCCCGCTCAAAATGACGGTCCGATGCACCCTTTCCTTCGCGACCTCTTCCAAATGTACCGGATCAAGCGGAAACGTTCCCCGCGGAAACATATAAAACTGTTCGTCTTGGTTTTGAGGAAAAGAGGCGATGATTTTAAAATCTTCTTTCTGGACTCTGCGTGAAGTAAACATGGCTCGCGATTCTCCTTTCCATGGCGTAGTTTTAATGCCTTTTGCTGCATTGATGTTATTCTAGTTCAATGTTTTCATAATGTTCAACCGTTGGAAACGGATCGTAAAAATGATGAAGCAGCCTTTTCCACTCCAAATATTCTCGCGACTGTCTGAAGCCGACCGTGTGGTCTTCAAGCGTTTCCCATCTGACCAGCAATATATATTTATTGTTTTCTTCGAGGCATTTTTGGAGTTCATGGCCGATATACCCCTTCATGCCGGAGATTATTTTGGATGCCTGGCGAAAACTGTCTTCGAACTCTTGCTCCTTGCCTTGGATGACGTTAAGCATCGCGACTTCTAAAATCATTTTGGGTACACGCTCCTTGAAGGATACTCTTTTGGCTCTCTCACAGCTTTATTCCGCTTGTATTATTCGATATAAACTCTTGTGCCGGTTGAGACCCTAGTTTTGACTCGATGTAGTTGCCCGCCGTGTACTCGGAAATGACTCGTTTCCAAAAATGGCGGGATGTTTCGTTAGTTTCGATTTGAGCAACAATCCACGGGCCAAAAAAGGAATCGAAGACCTGATACGCAGCGCTGCGTCCAATTCCGCGCTTTTGATATTTTTTCAAAACGAAAAATTCCGACATCAGCCATTTATAATCTTCGTTCCCGCTGTAATCAAACTTTCGAACCAACATAAATCCCGCCAGTTTTGCATCCCCAAAAATAAAAAAAGGATATCTGTCTTTCTCGGTCCAATAATGATCTAAATAACGATAACCAAAGATGCCGTGTTCATTCATTTCGATCTGATCCGTATATATGCTCAGCTCGTATAAGTAAAATTCGAGTAAACGTCTCAATATTTCCTTTTCATGATAACCTATCGGTTTTATCTCAACGTTCATATTCACGACATCACCCTTTTTCTTTGAATTACACGGCCGTTCCGCCCGGCATTGACTTACTCATAAACCTTTCCCATATACAGAATTTGGGTGCATCTTTTCCATGGAGGCATTTCCTCCCTTGTCAGATGAATTCCATGGATATCCTGATTTTACCTTTATTTCATAGAAGTTTGTATCCTAATAAAAAAGCCGCGGATTCCGCGGGCCAAGAAATAAACGATGCATCCATTTTGTTTCGCTTTCGGTTGGTTTTAAAAAAAAGCCGGCTACTCGGGAACTTCAATATACCCGGAGACCCTCTCTTTTAATATCTCGATCAACTCTTCGTCCATAAACTCAAAATCATCCGGAATGTTCAGGCAAATCAACCGCTTGCCCGAGCATTCGCTAGAAAATCTATCCCTTAGCCTTCGAACATGCTTTTTCTCCATGGCAAAAATGATATCGGCCCATCCCACATGACCGGCGGTTACTTTAATTCTTGCTCCTTCTTCCGTTCCGGCCGAACGAACTTCATATCCGTTAAAACCATGGAAAATCTTCTCGGCGGTTAAACTCCGCCATTTGTTGCGACTGCAAATAAATAGTAGTTTAATGTGTGTCACCTGTTCCCATCAAGGGGCAAGCCCTTTATTTTAATCATTAGCCTTCGGGTCTCTTTTCCCAGGGCGTCAAAGTGCCTACAACCGTTCTTTTGGCGCCGCTTTTGATGCAGTTGATGACTCCGTTTGATATTTCTTCGTGCGTAAGCCAGCGGGATGCCTCATCTTCAATGACGAAACCAAGCTTAACCTGATGAACGGTACGATTTGGTATGTCGCCGATTTCTTTCGCGATTTCATCGAGGTTCGAACGGCTGCCTGTAACGTGATACAAGCTCCACTCCCGGCCCGAAGCCGATTTGATTTCGTCACTGATGGTGTGGATGATTTTCGGGTAATTCCCGCGAATCCAGGCAACGACAATGTTATAGGCGCCATGGGCAGCAATAGAGCGGCGGATCTCGCCGGTTAACGATTCTTCGTCATTATAATCCATCAGAAGGGGAATGATGTTTGGACTGGCCTGGGTCAGCTTCTCCATCTTGGAACGGCTTCGGCCAATGACAGATACCGTATACCCTTGATCAGCCAGCCATAAAGAAGCTCCAGCAAGCATTCCCGAACCGCCTACGACTAATGCATGTTTCACTTTAGCTCCTCCTTTTTACGGTAAAATACGGCCCGCACATCGATTCGTTCGTATGTATGAACGGCGGCTTAAAATGTTTATCAGATACGTCCATGTCCTGCTCGGAATCAAAATCGGCGGATATCCCCTTCGTAAAGATAGTCACTCTATGTTAATGATATTATAATGATTAAAAAACAAGTAAACTACATCATCTTTTTAAGACGAGGTATGAATATATGGAGATTGTAACTTTTTTGGATCACAATACTTTTAAAACAAAAGCTGACCATTTGTTTATGGAGCAAAGATCAATCATAAAGGCTGTGTTACCCAATGCAGATGTACAACACGTAGGAAGTACGGCAATTCCCAACAGTTTAACGAAAGGGGATTTAGACATTCAGGTTCGCATTGAGCCCCCCGAATTTGAACATGCAGTTGAAGCATTGTCAAAGTTGTATGCGCCTAACGAGGGAAGTACACACACCGAATCGTTTAGAGCATTTAAAGATGATACAACGATTCCGCCTTTAGGAGTTCAATTAACCGTCGTTCACTCCGAGTTCGATTTTTTTTGGAAATTCAGAGATGTGCTGTTAAGCAATGATCGGTACAGACAGAAATACGATGAGTTAAAGAAAAAATACGAAGGCAAAGACATGGAGCTTTATCGTCAGGCCAAAAATGATTTCTTCGAATGGCTAATGGAAACACCTGAATTTACCAGGTTATAAGAGCTTCTCGTGCCAATGTAATTTCGCCGAAATATGCCGTTATGATTTAGGCTTTTGCTGGTTTATTTCCCTCTGCTTTCCTCATAGACGCGAAGCCATTCCTTCCCGGAAGCCCACTGGGCATCCGGAGCTTGATCCTTTAACATGTCCTCGCATGCTTTGGCGATGATCCATTCTCTCAGGCCGTTGTCCGGGCTTTCTTTTAATTCATGTAGCAAATAATCTACCCCTGGGTTCCCCGTATCTAGTATTTCGCCGTATCGTTCCGGGTTTGCGTGAATATAGTCGGCAGGATTGCTTGAAGCTTGAATCTTGCCGTTAGAAATGATCGCATCCAAATTTCGATCAATGATCGAAAGAGCTTGCTGCTTCGATGAATTTAGACTGCAGGCAGTAACCAAAGCGAATATAAAAAGGGAAAGCAAAATGCGTTTCACGATGCCTCGCCTCCATTTTCCAAAGTCCTTGCGCCATTACTTCGAATGCGGCTTCACACTCCTAGCCTTCAAATATGCCTCGATGATTTCTTCTTCCGCTCCCCTGGTTGTTTTTAAAGAATACCATACCCCTTCTTCAGGATACTGGTACACTTTATCCCTTTTGCTCCCAAATACCGTATATTTATCATTCCCGATAAGCATCTGGTTTTCGTCCATTCCTTCAAAGCCGACCGATCCAGTTGAAAGCAACAATTCAATGCCGTTTGCAAAATACACCGTACATGTGGGAGCCGTAAAATGATCGTCGTAGGCCATAATTTTTTGTACTTCCCATTCAGGAATGTTAGGGGATTTGCCGATCTTTAAAATACCCGGTATTTCAGTTACACTGATCCATATTCTGGATACGTCCTCATTGACCGTCCGGTGCAGAATGAAGCCCACCATCGCAATCAGCAGCAATACCGTTGCCACAGAACTTAAAATTATTTTTTTCATCGCTCTCTTAGTCCCAATCCATAAAGGCCTGAACGGTTAACTTCTCTTTCCGGCAATCCGGGCAATGCAGCGCGGCATCCTCAGGGATATATTCTATAGGTTTTGGCGGCATGGGCGCCGAGCAGCGCGGGCAGGCATACCGATTGGTGTAAGAATCGGCGGCCGACTCCATATGCAAATAGATTGCATTTAAAAGGTAACCGCAGGACTGGCATACATACAAACCGTCAAAGCAATCATAGGTCGATTCCTCTTCATGTTGAATAAACTCTGCGATTCGTTTTTTGCCCTCTTCTTCCTCGTACCATTCCTGAATCATGCTCAAACTGCAGTATCTAAATCCGATGCCTAAAAATACCTCTTGCTTATAGGAGCACCGCCCGCAGTTTAATTTGTATGCTTCACCCATGAACTCGCCTCCCCAGCTTTATGCAAACCGATCATCCCAAAACCTTTCTTGCTTTGATCAACAGAAACAACGGAATTTTCATTCTTCGATGATACGTCTCCGGATTGTGAAAGTTCTCTTCCCGCGGTTTGGATTCCTTCAAACTTTCGATGACAAACCCCGCTTTTTGCAGTCCGCCAAAATAATCCTCGATGGTGCGGTGGTATTTGATCACCTTTCCGCCCAGCCAATCCTGCTCCCGGGGGCCGGTATGGAAATATTGGTCCACGACCCAGCTTTGCTTCAAACCTTCCGTTTTGACCGTTCCGTAGGAAGATGTGATGACGGGGTGCTCTACCGAGAAAATAAAGGCGCCGTCTTGCGCAAGCGTGTCGTAGACCTGACCAAAAAGGGCATCGATGTCGTTGATGTAATGTAAAACAAGCCGCGAAACGACCAAGTCATAAGCAGATGCAGGAAATTCCCATGCCTCAATCGCGGTATGAATGACTTTCCCGCTAACTTCCGGCAGCGTCTCCTGCGCGAGCTCGACCATTTTCTCCGAACCTTCGATTCCCGTATAAGAACGGGCCCCTAACCCTAAAAGCTCTTTGCCGAATGCAGCGGTGCCGCACCCCAGGTCCAAGACGTTTTTTTCTGTGACATCGCCTATTAAGTCCATGAAAACAGGTTTTTCGATCGTATCGTTTGCGTTTTCGTTCCATCGCCTTCGTTCAAGGTATTTGTTCAGCACTTGTTCGTCGTCGTAAAATTGCGATCCTTTGTAAGCCATAGCGGGTGGTTCCCTCCTTTGCTCTCTGGATGATATTCCGCTCTCATCACCGTGTTTTCCTCCCGAAAAACGAAAAAAAGCTGCGCAACTGTGATATACTGTTTATATTATAAACACTTTTAGGAAAGACGGCTATGGTCGAATGAGGGGGTACTTTCTGATGAGCAATGACGATATGACGCCGGAAGAAACAGCAAAGATGCTTCCCGCAGGCGCGGCGCTCGGCTGGGGTTTGGTGAAGCCGCCGCAGCGGGGGCCCAAGCGGGAAATGAGCATCGACCTGATCGTGTCGAAGGCGATGGAGATCGCGGACCAGGACGGCCTCGCCGCCGTCTCGATGAACCGGATCGCGTCCGCGCTCGGCTTTACGGCGATGTCTCTCTACCGCTACATCCCGAGCAAAGACGACCTGCTCATCCTCATGCAGGATGCAGCATGCGATATTCCGCTGCCTCCGGAGCGTCCTCCGCATGAATGGCGGGAGAGCATGCGCGAGTATGTGCTGGGAACGGTCGCTATTTTTCGGAAACATCCATGGTATGGGGATATTCCGATTCTCGGCATTCCGATCACGCCTAACAATCTACGGATTGTCGATTGGGCGCTCCGGCCGCTGCGGGATATGCCCCTGGACGATTTCGAGAAAATGTCGATCGTTCTTCTGCTGAGCGGCTATGCCCGCAATTGCGGGATGCTCCGGCGCGACATCGATCGGGCGGTTCAGGCCGGTTCGAGCGAGGAAGCGTTCAGCGGCATCAATTATTCGGCGGCGCTTCGTACGCTGGTCAAGCCGGAACAATATCCGAACTTGTATCCGATCGTCATGTCAGGGGTTTATTCGGGTGAAAAAGAGGCCGAAAACACCGTGGGCGACGATTTGGAATTTGGACTGGAACGGGTGCTGGACGGGATCGAACAATATTTGAACCGGAAAATGGGCGGCGGCAACGCCCCATAAAGCTGCAGCTAAAAAGGCTGCTTCCAGGAATCCATCCTTGGAAGCAGCCTTTTTTCATTAAAATGCCGAGTTTACGCGGCGGTGCTGACGGCCTTTTTCTTGTCACGGAGCAGGATGACCGTGACTGCAGTGGCGAGCAGCAGGATAACCGCGGAAACGATGCAGGTCGCATGCATGGCGGTGATGAAGGCTTCCCGGGAAGCCTTCATCATTTGAGCCGCGGCTTCCGTCGGCAAATGCCGGGCGGCGGCCGATGCTCCGGCGATGGTCTGCCCGGCTGCCCGGGCAGCCTCCGGCGCAAGCTCCGTGGGCAGGAACGGAGTGACCGCATGGCGGTAGACAGCGGCGAGGACGCAGCCGAGAATCGCGATGCCGAACGCCCCCCCGAGCTCATTGGACGTTTCGATGAGGCCGCCGACGGCTCCGGCGCGGTCAGCCGGGGCTACGCCCACGACATAATCGGTAACGAGGGTCATGACGGAGACGATTCCGGCCGCAACCAAACCGGCTCCAATGAGTAAAACGACCAGCGGCGAGAAGCCTTCCAGGCGGATCTGGGACAATACGCCGAAGCCGAGCGCCGACAGAACGAAGCCCCCGGCCATCACCCGCGGTCTCCCGCAAGTTTGCGACAATTTCCCGGCAATCGGCGCCGCCGCTGCGACCACGATCGAAGGCGCCACGCTCCAAAGGGAAGCGACGAACGGGGAATAGCCAAGAACCGACTGAAGAAACTGGGTACAGATCAATGAGCTGGCCATAAGGGTGAATGCAGCGATAAAGTTCACGAGAATCGAACCGCCGGTCCGCCGCTCCATCAGCGCGCGGATATCCAGCAGCGGGTTGGGGATCGTCCATTGACGCCGCACGAACAGGACTCCGACGAGCAAGCCTGCTGCGAGCAAAGCGGCGGGAATGATGGCCCAGCCATCTTCCGCAAGCGTCTTAACACCGTAAGTCATGGGAAGGATCGCGGCGAGAGCAAGAATGGAGCTGAGTAGATCGACCTTGACTTTTGCCGTGCTGCGGGACTCCGGCAGCAGGAACGGCGCAATGACGAGCAGCAGCGCCATCGCGGGGATATTGATGAGGAACACGGAACCCCAGGAGAATGAGTCCAGAAGCAGGCCGCCGATAATCGGCCCGATGGTGACGCCGCCGGCCATGACGGCGCTCCAAATGGCCATCGCCTTCAGCCGCTGCGCCGGATCTTGAAACATCGTGCGAACAAGAGCCAGCGTCGACGGCATGAGGGTCGAACCGGCGATGCCCAGAATGGCCCGGGCGAGAATCAAGGTTTCGGCCGTCTGGGCATACGCTGCAAACAACGAACTAAGCGCGAAGCCGACCGAACCGATCATCAGCAGCCGCCGGCGTCCGATCCGGTCGCCGACGGCGCCCATCGTGAGGAGCAGGCCGGCGAGAATGAAGCCGTAAACGTCGAAAATCCACAATTGCTCGGTGGCGGTCGGCAGTAAATCCGCGGCAATGGCGGGCGCGGCAAAAAACAGAATGGAAACGTCCATCGATACGACCATCAGCGGGAGACACAGGATGCATAGCGCGATCCATTCTTTGCGGCCGGCCGCTCCGGCCGTTGCGGGGGTTGCAGTGCTCATCATAAATCCTCTCCTTATTGTTTATGATATAAACAGTAACTTTTGAAAACAGTATATTATATAAACAGTATATGGTCAACACAAATTCTGCGCATATAATCAGAACCACCCGTCAAACGGGTGGTTTGCTCTTGGGGTATAACCCCTTGTTGCCAAACTGCGCCTAAAGACGCTAGCCTGACAATAAAATTGTTCAGGCTCAGTGTAATTTGTCACTTTCACTTACCAGTTAAACTGGTTTACTTCTTCTTGCTACTGTTTTTGCTGAATGGGTCTTCATACTCTTTCACACTCAGTTTATCAATTGCTTGGTCGTGTGCTTCTTGCTCACGGATATATTTTGCCACGGTTGCTTCATTCAAGCCCACTGTGCTGACGTAGTATCCCTCCGCCCAAAATTTTCGATTGCCATATTTATACTTCAAGCTAGCATGCTTCTCGAATATCATGAGTGAGCTTTTTCCCTTCAGGTATCCCATAAATGATGATACTGAGATTTTTGGGGGAATTGCTACCAACATATGTACATGATCGGGCATCATGTGGCCTTCGATTATCTCCACTCCCTTGTATTTACATAACCGTTTGAATATTTCGATTAAGTCTTTCCTCACTTGATTATAAATCTCTTTCCGTCTATACTTCGGGGTGAACACAATGTGGTACTTGCACATCCACTTCGTGTGAGCTAAACTATAGCTCTTGTTTGCCATCTAAGACCATTCCTTTCATTATTGAGCCTGAACATCTCAATTTTATCGGAATGGTCTTGTTGGTCAAACCCTCGATCCCTCCACCCGCATAGCGGGTGGTTTTATGTTTCGCACGCTTCGCGAGCTCAACTGGCTAAAGCCACTAACAAAAAAAGGCGCAGCCTTGTGGGCCGCGCCTCTTGCACTACAAAATTATTTTTGATGGTTTAGTTGTTCGAAAAACCGAAGGTTCGTGTCGAAATCCGGTACGCTTTGGGTTGCTTCGGCTTGTTTTACCAGTTGAACGACCATGTCATTATAAGGCGTCAAAATGCCTTTCCCCTTTGCAAGCCGCGGTACGACGCCATTAATATAATCGATTTCCGTCTCGCGTTTTTTCTCCAGGTCCTGCAGCATGCTTGCTTTGAGCCGTCTCGACGATTTCATGAACCCCCGAAGCGTTTGCACGCGTGCCGGAAGGTCCTCTTCGCTGTGGATTTCCAAAGACGCCAGATCAAATCCGTTCATTTGGGCAAAGGTTACGCCGTTCGCATGGCCGACTTTGATCGTCTCATCCGCGATATGCGCGGCGCTGACAACGCTGACCTCATGATCCAACACCCCGCCGAACTCGGTATTCAGCGCAGCCGATAACCCGCTAAACGCGTTGTTGATCAGCAATTTGGACCATTTGGTCCCCACCAAGTTGTCGGAAATGTGCGTGCCCCCCACAAGATCCAAAATCGTTTTGATCCGCTGTATTCTTTCCGTCCGTTCGCCGTTTAATTCCCCGATTTGAAAAGCATAGCTTTTAAAATGGCTGTACTCTGTCGTAAGGCTTGAAATTCCCGGTTCCATGAACGTAGCGCCAAATTCGACCGACCCGGCGATGACGCGTTCCCGGCCGACAATGGAAGCCACCTTTTCTTCAGGAATGCCGTTTTGCAGGGAAAGCACGACGCTATCATCGCCTAAAAACGGCAGCAAATTCTGCAGAACGGAATCGTTATAAAGCTGCTTGGTTAACAGCAACACCAAATCATAAGTTCCGGACATGTCATCAGGAGTGATGGCTTTCACCTTGGATTGAAAATCCGTCGTGCCGGTAATTTTTGCGCCGGATTGATTCAACGCGTCCACATGGGCTTGATAGACATCGATCAGCTCCACGTCTTGTCCACCCGCAGCCATGTAGGCTCCGGCAATGGTTCCCAATGAACCCGCTCCTAAAACTGCAATTCGCATTTGAAAATCCCCCTTTTTACTTTTCGGCCAAATAGTCGTACACAACCGTTGGAGAAGCCAACGACAGCTCGGTGACGATATGGGAAGCCGACACGACCTCCAGCACAGGCAAATCGGCCATCGGCGCAAGCGCATGGGCGAATAGCTCCAGCCTAGCGGGGCCTGACCAAGCGCCAAGGATTTGAATATCCGTAATTTGGCTCCGGACCAATTCGCAGATTCTGGGGTAACCGTCATACCCCGGCATTTTTTTCAGCATATAGTTCGGTTTTACGATTTCTTGAAGGGCCTCCGCATGATCCATCGGGAAATGCTTATACCCCATGGTAGCCGTAGCGACCCTCAAAGTGCTGTAATCCAGAAGCCCTACCAAGGTGTCGGAATCGACGTATAAACTGGGTTTGCCCAGCTTTTTAGGATAGGCCGCGATTTCCCTGCCGGATGCAATGGCCGGAAAGCTGTCCACATACATGGCATGAAGGTAGTCGCCTTCCTCCCCTTCAAAGCTTACCGGTATGACCTGCCCGCACTCCGTGTACGATCCAAGCCCGGTCACATCCGGCATTTTCATAATCTCGAACCTGACGAGCGGCTCTGTAACCTCCAACGGTTCCGGAACGATTTTTTTCAATCTATCCAGATCCGTTTTATATAAAATGTTCAAATATTCGCGATGATAAAATCGATACGGGCCTAAAGGAAACGCCCCCGCATCAAGCGGAGTCGTAAACTGCTTCACCACTTCATCCTTTTTCACCTGAATGCACCTTCCTTTTGCATTTATGCTGTCCTGCTGTTCGATCCCTATCCCTATTTTACATCGCGGTTTTACATTTAATCTAATACATAATAAAATATAAATGCATTTATCAAAATAAATGAATGAGGTGCAAAAAGATCCATGGAGCTGCTCCAATTAAAATATTTTCAGACGGTGGCCTATACCGAGCATATTTCCAAGGCCGCGGAACAACTGAATATTGCCCAGCCTTCTTTAAGCCTGACCATCAAGCGGCTGGAAGACGAATTAGGCACAAGCCTTTTTCTCCGAAAAGGAAGGAACATCGAGTTAAGCCCCTCCGGAAAAATCCTTTTAAAACATGTGAACAAAATTTTTACCGAGCTTGAAAATGCAAAAACGGAAATACAGGCGCAGGGGTATGAACATGACCGGACCATCAGGATATCGATCTCCAATCCGAGATTTCTCTCGGGATTGATCAGCGAATACATTACCCGGCATCCGGATACGAAAATACACCAGGAAGTCGGGGAAAGAACCGAAATCATGACCCGCTTAAAAAAGAGGGAGATCGATTTAGGCATCGCAGGCGGTCCGCCGACCGCGGATGAAGAAATCGAAAGCTGCGTGCTGGTGGATGAGGACATCGTGTTGGTCTTGCCTTCAAGCCACAAGCTGGCGGGCAAATCCGAAATTTCATTAAGCGAAGTTGCCGCCGAACCGTTTATATCCTTGGCCAACAACGAAGAATATCGCGATTTTACGACAAGCCTTTGCGAAAGGGCCGGTTTCGCGCCCAGCAACAATTTCGAAGTGGATTCTCATCTATTGGCGGAAATCATAAAACTGGACCAAGGCGTGGCGCTGCTCCCCATTTCGGCATGCAGAACACTCGGCTTGCATTACGTCAAAATCACGGACATCGACCCTGCCTATACCGTCAGGTTGTCGTGGGTCAAAGATCGTTTGTTGTCTCCGGCCGTGACAGAGTTCCGGGATTTTATCATTTCCTATTTCAAAGAAAACAATGATATGTATAAGGTGTATTGATGCGGTGATATCCGTGTAAAACATAAAAGCCGGCGGCTGCCGACTTCCACTGTCTAACGTTTTTTATTCAAAATCGACCTGTTTATCCAAAATCAGCTCTTCGATTGGATGTTCCATAAACACGGCGCTTGGTACCAAAGAAAACTCAATATGCTCTAGGGGTTCAGGGAGAGGCGGAGAAACAACGAATTGCAGTTTCGAATGTGATCCTCCTCCATAGCTCCCGTGTCTTCCTACAGCAAACGGCCGATCGCTGAAAACTTCGAGCATGAGATTTGGCTTTAAATGAACCCCGCCGCTTTTTTCCTCATCCAAAAGATTGATTTCCACATGCACAATGCTTACTTGTTCATGCTGCATGGCATGGGTAAGGATGTACTCGCATGAATCGACGACGGTTTTCTTCATGATTGACACCACATTCAACAGGGGGCCGAACTCATTCGGAAAATGAGGAGCCATCTTCGGCTGCAAATGATGGAGAATTAACCGGATTTCTAATTCATCCATTTCGAACGCTTTTGCCCATTCCGTTAGTTGCTCGTTTGGCGGAGAAAATCTTTTGCCTGTCGTCATCGACCGGCGAGTCGAAATCAATTTAATAATCTGCTCATCGATTGCTTTGACCTCTTCATTATATTCATGTCGAAATTCTCTTACTTCACCCCAGCCCATTAATTCATCTCCTTAATTTCTATTTTAGCGATTCGCCGGCTTAGTGATGCGGAGGATGTGGAGGATGTTCGCGTAAAAGCTCCTTAATTTCCCTCAATTCCTCCAACATTTCCTTCGTAAGCTTATGGGTTTGAGAGTTGTCGATCCCCAGCTTCACGACGAATACGCCGAAGAACAAAGACAAAACCAGCAGCAAAATAAATTGGGTAAAATCCAAGGTATGACCTCCTTTTTTAGGATACATCTATAGTGCCCATGACCTTATCCATGCCCTTATTTATCTGCCAGAACCGTAAACTCCCAAGGGATATTTTCATTGTTCCATCCGCGATGTTCGTCAAACCTCTTCAAGGTAAAACCTGCTTCAAGAACGGCATTGATAATATCACTTAACGTATACAACCGCACGGATACATCGGGAAATTCCGTCTGCTCTTGCTCATCAAAAAATCCCTTGTACGCTACGTCACCGCTTTTTAATTCCGTATCAAAATATTCAACCTCTCCTTGGCTCAACAAACATCTTCTTAACGGATGGAAATCGCTGAGAATCATTTTTCCTCCGTCTTTTAACAACTCATATAGGATGGACATGAACATGCCGAGATCGCCAAAGTAATGCAGAATCCCTCCCTCCAAATAAAGAAGGTCAAAATATCCCCTGTACTTGTCCAAATCGATGTCATAGACATCCGTAACGATATATTCAATGGAAGTATTTGCAGCTTCGGCCAATTCCAAGGCATATTTTTGGTTTTCCTCGGAAATATCGAAGACGGTGACCTCTGCTCCCAATAAAGCTAACGGCACCGCCTTCCTCCCGTTCGAACCGCAGAGATTGGCGATCTTGTTGCCTGCAATGTTTTCGAAGTGATGTTTGTGCTTTTTCAAGCTGGCCAGCGGGTTTTCTAAGATTTGAATGGCTTTCTCCGTTGGCGAACCGTCTCTTTTATGCCAAAACTCATAGGCTCGATATTCCCACGCTTTTTTGTTTTGCTCACTTTGTCCGTTCAAGTGGATGGCCCCTCTCTAATGGTGAATGGTTGTTTCTCCCGACGGTTTGCGGATTCGGGTCTTATTTTTCAAGAAAGCCTATGTAAAATCGTTGCCATCATCTTGTCCCAGTCCCGATCCGTGTTGTCAATCACCAACGAACCAATCGGGAGCACCTTGAGGGCGTCCAGTTCCAACGTTTTGCGGCGAATATAATAGGCAATGGTTTCTTCGCTCGCCCACTTCGGTTTGGATCGAATACGGGCCGTATGTTCCAGAGACTCTCGCACGCTGCGTTGAGACATATAAAATAACACCGGGTTTAACGGTCTGAGGATCTCGGCTAATATGGCCAGGTAATCAATGATTTCACGTCCGCCGGCTTCGGGATACAACCTGTGGATGTCATGAATTTGGTGCTGAAATAAGACGCTCTCGAAAATCGTGACGCGCTCTTGTTTCATCGCTGCCGCTGCAAATTTTTCAAATCGTCTGCAAAATACCTGCTTAAATGTATCAAACGGAACAACGGGACGATCAGAATAACAAAATTCTTTGGCGCGCAAATCCTTCAGCAGCGTATCATCCCGGGGATCCGGTTCAGGCGATTGGTATGGCGCGAGCACATATTCATCTTCTATAACGGAATGATGCTCTAACCAGTCCGCTTGCCGTGGATACTTCGAAAGCAGTTCCTTAAACTCGTTCGTAGTCAGATAAGCGTAAAATGGAAGATCAATCGGATGCTCGCTGCCTTCCACAAAAACGACGGATTCCGTCCGCTTTTCTTCAAAATAGGTGTGCAGCAGCTGTGAAGTGGTGGTTTTCCCCGATCCGGGAATCCCCTCGAATAAAATCAGTTTTGCAGCGGTCACAGATTGTCCTCCTAGTGAAAGTTTCTATGTACTATAAAACAACACATCACGGTCTTAGGTTACTCTTAACTTGGCATGCATACGTTCCATTTCGCGCCAATTTCAGATAATCAAAAGAACCAGCACCTGGCCGGTTCCACAATTTAAATAAAGCAAGTAACTTATTCCATTTCCGAGTGTTTTATATATTGTTCCACAAAACACTTTTATTTCAAAGGAAATGTAGCTCATGAATTTGAAAAAAATTGTATTAACGACTTTCATGGCAGGAACTATTTTAGGTCTTCCTTCTGTATTTGCTGTGTTTCTTGCACCAGTGAAATCAGTAGAATCGTCGGGGTCCGATGTTATTGTACCGTATTCTACAGATCCAGTTATCATAAATGAATCAATCTCGAATACCACATATGTAAATAACTTTACTATTAATCCGGGATGGGGTTATGTAAAAGTGACCATTAAGAACACTGGACCTAACCCAATCACGTTTACGGTTAACCAAAGCAGCCAGACAGGTCCGCAAAAGATGTTTTACACCGTCCCGGCTGATAAAATACCGCACAGTTATTACACCCAAGGTGCCCCATGGTCTACGGGCATGTTCTTTATCACTATTTCCTCTGGACAAAAGATGTCTGGAACGGTTGGCGTCCGTTTAGGAACCAATCTAGATGACCTGAAAAACACGGGTAATGAAGATTGGTTAACGATCAGTACAAAAAAGAAGGATATGATGCCCTATACTTTCATCGTTGAATTAAAAGATAAATCAATGAAAAAGGTTTAAAACAAGGTGATAAAGTTACACTAAAAGCATCCCTTGATTCTCGTGGTGATAAAACTTTGCAGTTCAACTGGAAGCTGTACGAAGGTGAAGTAGTAAAGTGAATTGTATACATATTTTATGTATTCCGTTCCCCTTCTTGCTAGACGATAATAAAAGACCCAGCTTAGAATAGCCTTATCTGAAGCTGGGTCATGTGTTGTTTTGAGCTTTATGATAATCCGTTCATTCTGATTGCGATTTTAATATCTGATCGTTCACGAATGCTTTGAGGAAAAAGAGTTCATTTTCATTGGGTTTCCGGTCGTGATCCGCCTCAAAAGCTGCGATGGCTTCCTCTAATGATGCGGATGTTACCGCTTTGCTCGTGGAAATGAGCTCTTTCCAATACTGGTCCATCTCCTCTGTGTCGCATACTGACTCATGTCCCAGCAAGAAGTGAGTCGCATCATACTTCCGAATATCTTCGATCATCGGCAATAACAGGGATTGCTTAAAATGATACAAAGAATTTTTCGTGGTTCCGTAAGCGCTATCCCCCAGAAAAAGAACTTTTTCATCGGGAATATATACGACGGTTGAATCCTCCGTATGCGTGCTTCGAATGGTTTCAAGAACGCAAACTTTATTCCCCAAGTCCAGACGCAGCGAGCCCTCAAAAATGATATCAGGTGAAGTTAACTGGAAGGTGTCTCTCTCCGGTATTTCGCTCCTGATGGTCTCCACGCATGTTGAGGTCATCTTCTTGGCATCTGCATATTTCTGGAGAGATTGATCGTCAAACGAAAGGCTGCGCCAATCCTGAATGATTTCATTCGTTCGGGTATTCACAACGATGGCAGCAGCTTCAAATTCGTTCATCCCTAGAATATGGTCCCAATGCGCATGCGTGATCGCCAAATATTTAACCGGAGGGACTTTTAACTTCTCGATTTCATTCAAAAAGTCCCTTGCGTGCTGAACTGAATTGCCGCTGTCTATAACCAAGCTGTATCGGTCTCCGCAAACCAATCCAAGCGTCGGTCTTTCTTTATCGTCGTGGTGCGGCAAGTAATACATGGATTCGCCTATTTGATTTAGCATGTCAAATCTCCTCTATGTTTTATTTTCAACGGTAAAGAGAAAATCCGCATGCTATTTTTGGGGCTCAAGCGCATTTAGATTTTCCCATTTTATTTGGTTACCAATGGAATCGCCTCCTACGTATTTAACATGTGATGGATGAAGCCATGGGCTTGCCGAGGCCCTCACGGAGTCAAACAACTCCCAATAATTCTTTTAATTCCCTTACGATGTACTTCGGTTGATATTCAATAGATATGGAATGACCGTTCCTGTTATAGTAGCAAAAATCGATCCCCGCGTTCCGGGCGCCTTGGTAATCGTCGGTTAATGAATCGCCCACAAAAAGCACTTCATGACTTGAAAGTTGCAGCTCATTGAGAGCGATATCAAATATCTTTTTCTCGGGTTTTCGAATCCCCACTTCGTCGGAAACCACAATGGACTCAAAAAAGTGATGAAGATCCCCCACCGCCAACCTCTTCCTTTGGGCCATGCCGATGCCATTGGAGATAATCCCCAGCTTATACCGCGGTTTGATGGACTGAAGGACCTCCTGAGCTCCCTCTTCATAAATGCAAGTATTGCAAAAATAATCCCAATAGGTATTGGTGAGCATGTCATGATCGGACGGATTCATGTTCAAAGCGTCACGGAACGAACTATGCAAGACGTCTTGAATCGAACGATGCATGCCGCTTTTGTTGACGAAGTCCAGCCAATGTTTGGCGTTATGCTTCAAAAACGACTGCCAAAACTCATCCCATTTCCGTTCTTCGTCTACGAACAAGTTGTGATCCCGAAGCGTTTTTTTCATGGAATCCAATTCGCATAAGGAATAATTTAATATCGTATTATCCAAATCAAAAATTACGGCTTTATACATATGTATCATCCCCGACCCCGAATAATATTTACTTTATAACAACATGCTCATTATGAAAATGTATTGTTTGGTTTAAATTGTTTTGGAGATGAGATCTTACGGTTTGTTCTTGTATTCAATAATCATTCTTATAATCGCGAGGACCAGGCAAAAGATGCCCGCAGCCAGCCCTATATACATGGATGTATAAGCAAACCGGGGAATTTCCCCATCTCCCACCGGCCCGACTTTAGGCTGATCTAAGGACCATAATCTGTATGAAGCCAAGGCAATGATGACCAAGGATATGAATACAGAAATCATTCCCCTTTTCATAAGCCGCCCCCCTTTTGATTAAATGATCATGATCTATTCTCTTTTGTTCTCTTCCGAATCGTCCGAATCCAGGTATTGCTCCAATTCCTTTTCGATCTCTTCATTGCTTGCTTGAAATTCCTTGGTTTCGTCTATTCCATTCAGCTTTTCGAGCTTTTGCAGTCTTTCTTTTAATCTTTGAATCTCGCCGTACAGATAGCCTATGATGCCGGTTAAAAGCAGCAAGAAAACCAATCCGCCCATTCCGCCCAGTATCATTGTCAGAACAAAATAAACGATCACGCTTATGATGATGCCGATGATAAAATACATTGTACAGGGCCTCCAATCAATTTTAATGGCGATGATGTTCTTGTATGCTCACGATCATTTCTCTGACGCACTGTTCAATATCTTTATTCGAGCAATCGATCATGATATCGCTGTGCTTCCTGTATAACGGAACTCTTTCCTCGTACACGTCCTTAAGACTGCTGCCGTTTTTGATGACAATACCTCGGGTGGTTATGTTTTTTAGCCTCCTTTCAATTTCTTCGAACGGGACATGCAAATAAATGATGCTCCCATGCTGTTTCAGGACGTTCATCGCTTTTTCTGAATAGACGACGCTTCCACCTGTAGATATAACGCAATGGTTCAGCCGCATGTCGGACACGATGGTTTCTTCAATCTCCAGAAATTTTTCCACGCCATCATGATCGATGATATCCTGTAACATTCTGCCCTCATGTTGTTGGATCACGATATCCGTATCCACGAAATCCATTCCCAAAGCTTTGGCAAGCAAAACGCCAAGGGTGCTTTTACCGGCTCCGGACATGCCTATAAGGATGATATTCATGCGTCACCTCCTACTCCGCCCTATACCATTTTCTAAGCAGATTGATGTGGGCTTAATGATACCGGTTAGGGTCGGCCATATGCCATAGACCCCAACGGATGGTTGCTTCCTTTTCATTGTCATGTCCAAAAGTGACCACTTGATCGAGATCAGCATCCGATAATTGCGTGCAGGTCTCCTTCAGCATTTCGATCACGCCTTCGTATTTAGACATCAGCGTATTCCAAAGCACGCCTTGGATCATCAGGAGTTTATGATTTTCATCGATTATCGGACCATATACCTCTTGCAAAAAGTGATGGCCTAATCGTTATTTGCGTTTACGAACCGTCCAATGCCATATTGCTCATCCTTTTGGTTTGAAGGGAACATTGGCGTGGTTTGGCCGGCGTTCACTTGAATTTCTCCGTTCGGTTGTACCACTTCATGGTTAAAATCCAAATAGCTTCCGATGATGGCTCCCCCTGATTCTAAGATGTAAACTACAATATGGTTGTAATGATCCGTTTTTTCCTTCAGCACGTACCCGGTTTCGATTACATCCCGATCCAGATACGGAGACAAATCAACATGTCCTTCGGTTCGGATCTTATCGACATGCTCTTGATAATCCTGCAAGGTGTTTGCCTGAAACCTTGTTTCCGAGTAATATTGCCCAATATGCCATCCATATTGTTGCAAATATTCCGTATGCTGCGGATTGTAAATCTCAACAGATTCTTTTGTATGTTCTTTACATCCCGCCAGTGCCATCAGGACAAGCAACATCAGGATCATGGACCGCACGCGAAGCACCTCCTTTTGTTAGCAAGCTTTCCGGCCGAGGTTATTCCATAATTATACATTTAATAACAAAAGAGCGGTAGGTTTACATGGCCTCCAAAAAAAATAATCAAGAACCGAACTTTTTTTCGGGAGAGAGACAATATAGGGTGTAAGCTGCTTACCCAGGAGGGCCCTCTGAATGCAAAACGATGATATGTACCAATTACTTACAAAAATGATTGAAGGAGATCAGCAGGCGTTTCACACGCTGTATGAGATCACCTATCGGGATGTCTATCGGACCGTCTCCTTTCTGGTGGATCATCAGCAGGATCGGGAAGATGTCATGAACGAGATCTATATGCAAATGTGGACCTCCCTGGCCAACTACGATACGAACCGTCCTTTCAAGTTCTGGCTGCACGGCCTGGTCATCCGCCAAGTGCAGAGATTTCGGGTCAAGCGTTGGAGGAGATTCCGAATTTTTGAACGCATCCGTGCCTTCTCCCGGGAAGAGCATCATTGGGACCGCCCCACCGTTGCGGAAGATGCTGACCCTGAGATATCGCAGGCTATCCACAAACTGACCGACAAACAGCGAGAAGTGATTATCCTCCGCTTTTATCACGACTATACGCTGGAGGAAATCGCGACGATGCTCGGTATTCCGCTGGGTACGGTCAAGTCCCGATATCATGCCAGTCTACAGGCGCTTCGAAAACACTTAGGGAATCTCCCCCTGGAAAGGATGAGCAAAAACAATGCCTATTGAACGCCAGATCCGTGAATACCTGCATAACGAGGCAGAGAACCGGGAGTGCCCGCCGGCGCTTTCCAAACGAATCGAACAATCCTATTCTCAATATTTGCAACGAAAAAGGAGCGAAAAACCGATGAAAAAACGTCTGATTGCTGGAATGGTTGCCGCTGTAATTATGATTCCTACTGCAGCATTTGCCGCCCCTACCCTGATTGAAATGGTGACAAGAACGCCGATCACCGCTGAACAAGTCAAGGTCGATGAAGTAGGAAAAGCCGCGCTCGAGAAGTTGTACAGCGCATTTCCCGAAACCAAATCGTTTGAAATCGTCGAGGCAAGCCAGCTTGGCGGCGACCCGAATGCGGCAAAAACCAAAGCGATCCAAACGAGCATCGTATTGCAGGAAAAAGGAGCCGCAGGCAAAAAAATCAGGCTGGATATCAACGGGGTGACGGGCGAGATTGAACACGTGAATCAAGAAAATTGGGAGCCCCAGGCGAAGCCGGTCATTTCTTTAACCGATAAGGAAATCAAGGCGAAGGTAGATCATCTCATTGACAAAATATACGGCAACGTGAAGCAGTACGAGTTCAGCATGGAACAGATGGGGAATCCGAATCAAAAAACGTTCATGTTGAATTACACCGAAAAGGGATCCGCAACACCGTTCTACCAGGCATTCGTTCAGGGGAATACGATCAGCGTATCGTTGATCGGAGGCGGTCCTGCTCCATCGGTAGAAGGATTCTTCTCCGCAAATGGCAAACCCGATTATACGGCCGATGCATTTTTGAACGATGACAAACTGTTTGCTTTACTAAAAATGAGCCCAAGCGAATTAAAACAAGAGCTGGCGAAAGGCAAATCCGTGGTCGAGATTGCAGCAGCCAAACATATTTCCAAACAACAAGTCATCGATGTCATTGCAACTACGCAGGCTGAAGGGCAAATTCAAGCCGAACAAACGGGAAAAACGAAAAACGATCTTTTAATGAAACAAATCAAAAAGGCGCTTGAGCCCAAAGTATTGCAAGTGATTGAACATAAAACCGAAACGCCGTGGTAAAAAGAAGATGTTCACACTTTTAAAATTGCAGAAGCAATCCGTGCCGGGAGATCCTGAGCTTGGATTGGAAACGAAAGAGGCGCCAGAAATGGCGCCTTCGTTTTATTTTACATAATACTATGCCGCTTATTCCTCATCAATCGCCGCTTAAGGACTGTGCCGCAAAATGGTAGAACGCCATGGCGTCCTCCGCATTGGCAAAACCGGCCTGCGCCATTTTGTCGCTGCCTCCGCCTTTGCCGCGATAATCGGCCAAATGCTGCTTAAAAAACGCGCCGCAGGCAAGTCCGCCCCTTCTCCCCGGGCAAGAAGCACCTTATGCTCCGAGTTGGAGGCAAAAAGCATGATCGCATCGGCTTGTTCGGCGAGTTTGGCCGCCAGGTTTTGCATATCCTTCAACGACTTGTCCGCGAATACATGCTGGATGAGGTTGCCCTGACGGTTTGCCAGCAGCTTTTCGGCCAGGTAAACGTCATTTTCCGCCTTTACCGCGTTTAGCTCCCCCTGGAGCTGCTTCTGCTCCTGATCCCATTTGGCAATCCGGTCCAAAATCTCTTCCTTGCCGGTATTGAATCGGGCCGACAGACTGCCCAAAATCTCCATGCCGGCATTAAATTCTTTCAGCGCACGATAACCGCATTTAAAATAAAGGCGCGTATGCCCCTTTTGCTTCTCCGCCCGCAGCAGTTTGATCATTCCGATCTCGCCGGTTGCGGAGACATGGGTTCCGCCGCAGGCATTGTATTCGATCCCTTCGATTTCGACGATCCGGATATCCTCGGTGACCTTCGGCTGCTTCACCAGCGGCAATTCGGCTGCCCGTTCCCGGCTCACAAAATAACTCGTGACCTTCCGGTTCAGGTATATCTGATCATTCACTCCGAGTTCCAGCATCATCAGCTCGTGCTGCGGCAAATCGGCGCGGGCGACATCAATGGTAGCGTAATCCTGGCCCAAGTGGAAACTGAGCGTTTCCGCTTGGCATACCTTTAGACACATGGCCGACAGCAGATGCTGGCCGCTGTGATGCTGCATATGGTCGAATCTTCTGTCCCAGTCCAAACGGCAGTTGACCGCTTCTTTTTCAGGGAAACGCTCGACTTTATGCAGAATTTCTCCTTCCTCCAGCACGACATCCAGCACCGGGATAGCATCGATCCACCCCAGATCACAAGGCTGCCCTCCGCCGTGCGGATAAAAAGCCGTCTCCTCCAAAACCACATAGGTTCCGTCTTCCCGCTCCATTTTGCGCGTGATTCGTGTCTCCCATTCCCGGATATAAGCCGATTCGTAGTATAACTTCTTCGTCATCTGTAATGTCCTCGCTTGTTCCCAGTTAAATTTTATTTTAGTTTCAGCTTACTACAAAAACGCCCCGCAACGCCAAATTCCCCGAAAAATAAAAAAGACCGCCTGTCAGCGATCCGAACAGCAAGGTTTTCATGATTGGTGACGACGATGCAATACAATTCAGCCTTAGCTCATATCTTAAGCCGCGCCGCGAAAGGTTTTATTGCACGTTTGGCATGAATGGTTTACGTAGCCATCTCATGCTGCATGCCTTCACTGCTTTCTAAAAAGCTTTCCCGCTCCACATAATACAAATCGAAGCAATGCTGCGGTTGATTGATCGATTGATATACCTGCTCATAGATGTTGTTTCCTAATTTGACGTACGGCAGCTTTTCCACCGCTTTTCTCGATCGGATGTTTTGCTTCCGGATCTTCAAATAAACCGTTTCGATAGGGTGTTCAAGAAACAGTTCAGCCAAAAAAGCTTCCTTCGCCCGCGCGTTATACCCTTTCCCGAAATAAGGGGCACCGATCCATGTGGCCAGGAAGCCCGTTTGATGCGCAATCTGATATAAATCAATGGTGCCGATGGGCTGTCCCATCTCGTCCAGAATCGTCCTGGAGATACAAGTTCCCTGCTCTTCCTCAACGATCAGCTGCTTGGTTATGAACAGATATTCTTCGTAAGATTGGCATGGATAACGAACAAAAGGAAACACCGCAGGATCCGTCATGAGGTTGTACAGCGCATGGCATTCGTGCAAATCGCGTTTTTTTAACATCACATCGACCACCTAGTCCTTTTGATTTGCGCATAAACATTTCAAGTATATAAAAGGACTTGGGGCATTGGATAAATGCTGTATTTTCCGGGTGTAAAAATGCAGTTCGAAATCATTCATGGATCAGCCATGTTTTGGCATCTTCAGGATCGGCATAAAATGATATCCTTGGGTTCATCCCCAGCTTCTTCATTCCTCTTCTTAGTCTCCATGCATTGAGACTCGATAATCCGACAAACGAAATTTTGTCGATATGGTCCTTTAGATTGTACATATGGTTTATGAGCTCTTGACGTACTCGCTTCGTAACGGATGTATGATACATATCCACCCATATTTTAAGCCTTTTGTTTGTTTTAAAAATGAATTCCTCTTCTTGTTTCATCAATGCAAAAAGCTGTTCTTCGTTGTTATATTTGCTTCCGTACTTCAAACAATGGATTGCTCCGCCCTTATAGTAATAAGGATAGATGGAACCTCCCGGCGATTTCATGACGATATCACCTCCTAAAGTTTAGAATTCGGTACAACGATATTTGTTATGTGGGGCTGAAATAGCTCTTATCGTTCGCCCTTGTCCATTCGATCCAAAAAATGCCGCACCTCTTTTCTTGACCTTAAGATGACAACTTGTTTGCGCTCTTTGGCTTGCTCAAGCTCTTTTATCACCCGTGGCCTGGTTCTCTTCCGATAATTCCAGACCCAATTAAAAAACTCCCAATCCAATTTTTCGGGGCATTCCTCATTGAGATCGGGTCGCGTTTTTCCATGGTATATGATTCTTCTTTTGATGATCCGATAAATGCATAAGAGCGTGGGCATGTCCAAAAATATCACCGCATCTGCTTCATTCAATCTCATCCCTAGCGTTCTTGAATAATTTCCGTCCATGATCCACCGATCTTGGCTTACGGCAGCTTTAATAAAGTCATCCCATTCTTCATTTGGGGTCGGGGTCCAATGGGGTTTCCAATAATACCGGTCTAAATGAATCACCGGCAGCGATAGGATTTTACTGAGTTTTTGAGATAAAGTCGATTTTCCTGAGCCGGCCGAGCCTATAACGATGATTCGATTCACCAATGGTCACCTTCTTTCGTTCTTTACTGATTTTTTATGCTTCTTAATGACGTATCCAGGAAATCGTGATACAATCCAAAAAGAGGAACAAACGTTCCCTGTCGTGGTATGCAGGAAAGTTTACCATACTATTATAGGAGTGAAAAAATGGGGAGCCGAATGAGTGTACGAATTGAGCCCTGGTCAGACGCCGACCTTGCTTTACTTTATCGCCTGAATACACCGGAAATGCTAGAGCACTTGGGCGGCCCGGAATCCGACGAACAGATCCTTGCACGCCATAAGCGGTATCTTGAGATTGGCATGAAGGGAAACGGACGTATGTTCAGCATCGTCCTGCTCCCGGAACTTGAAGCAGTCGGTAACATCGGGTACTGGGAACGAGTTTGGCAGGAGGAAACGATTTACGAGATCGGCTGGGGGGTCTTGCCGCCTTTTCAAGGCAGAGGCATAGCTGCTTCGGCTACGGCGGCTGCGCTCGCAAGTGCCAGTGCAGAACAGAAACATAGGTACATTCACGCATTTCCATCCGTTGATAATCCAGCGTCAAACACCATTTGCAGGAAGCTCAACTTCTCGTTGATCTCCGAGTGCGCGTTCGAATATCCGCCAGGGAACGCCTTACGATGCAACGACTGGCGCATAGATCTCAATGAGAAGTTCTAAATTGGCCATATCGGTTTATTAACGAGTTAGTTTTATTCTAACTGGTTTAAAGCGACGAAGTCGCGGACTGTGCATGGAAGTCAGCCTTGCTGTGCGGTGTCCGCCTGATTCTCCTCGACGTGCCTCGGGCGGACCGATGGTCCAAAGTCCCGATTCGTGAATGGCGTTTCAGGATGTCAGCTTAATAAAAATAGCCTAAAAAATCCAGATCCCCTTCGCTCCAAGCGGTCTTTCCTACTTCCTTAATCATTAACTGATCGACCTCTTCATGGCCTATACCGTTGGTTGTCTGCGTTTCATAGTTAATTTTCATCCATTTACATTTATTCTTTACCGGCTTATATCCATTTTTCAAATAGAAGTTCGTCTTATCTGTAAATAAAAGTATAAAATCGATATTTCGGCCCTCAGAAAATTGATCAACTTCTAAAAGCAGCTTTGAACCCACACCCTGTGAACGGCTGTTTTGTGAAACGCAAAAATCAATGACTCCCAGTATTCTTACGGGTTTTCCGTTTAGATTCATGACCCTATATTCTAACCCTACGTGTCCTATGAGTTGGTTTTCCTGATTCAAAGCCAGAAATCTAAAGTGCGGCAATTGCTTGAAATAAATCCGATCCTTGGGATAGATATCCGGAAAACTGTCGATTAATAATGTTTGTATAGATGCTTGCAACTCAGTGCTGATATCATATTCAAATACTTTTTCGATCTTCAAAGTCACCTCTCCTGTCCGATATATCCTATATATCTTTCGTAACAACGATCCATTTATTTATAACTTGTTTTAAACTTTCCTTTTTTAGTTCTATTTCATCTAATGACCTGAATCTAACGGCAGCGCGATCCCCGGCCAACCATTCCAAGAGCTGTGTGGAGTCTTCAAAGAGGGGCCTTCCTTTTGCGTGCGGAGTCACTTTCGAACCACAGTGGAAAATCAGGCGAAACCCGTCTTTGCCATGTAAGTTAAACGTTATTCGATCGTCACCATGAATAAAATAGCTCGGTGCATTCCATTTTATGTGCTCTGACAACTGGGCATTCGCTTCTCGAATGATGCTTCTTACATATTCAATTTCAGGCTTTAATGGATGGTTAAGTTCCTCTAGAAATTTTTCTACTTGTTCTTGCCCGTTTTTCGTTTTATTACTATCCTTTTTGGCAGTCATTTTTTCCTCCTTGAAAAGGGATAGTATTTATCCTAATTTCCTTCTCCGGAATTTACATATCTCCTCTTAATTCCTTATATCTTTCATCCGACCAAGGAAAGCAAGTGAATACGCGATGTTAGGCGATGCAATTTCCTCCAAGTTACTCCTTATCCCAGGGCCATTTAAACGATCCAATTCCTTTCGAATTTATTATCGCCTCCTTATACTCATCAAGATTAAAGTGAAATGCTTCAATTTTTTCGAAATATTGAACAGTATCCTTTAGGTTATCCTGTAATCCAAATCTAGACCATTTGACCATACCATTTGTAATTTCAATTTCTGTTGTGACGGCGCCGCAACCCAAGTCAGCACATACTGGACAAATATAAATTGAATTACGATGATTAGGGAAATCCGAAACGTCTCGTAGTAATAATCTTCTTATTTGCTTTTTTTGAAAGTCTCTATCTCCCCATCCTAAACACGAAACGAAATCAAACTCTTGTGCTATTCGCTCATATAGTGAAATGCCATTAATAATAATATCCCCGTAGTGAATGGTGCCGGGATATCCTTCTCTGATTCTTTTTTGTATTGTAAGTTTTGATGTCTTCATATCCCATACCTTCTTATTGCTGATGTAAATTGGGGACGAATGGCCCTATAGGCTTTAACGCGCCGTGTTATTACGTTGTTAGAAGAGTTTATTTATTATTCTCTTTGAAAAGAGAACTGAAAATGAATTGAATACAATATGTAATATAAGCGAAAAAAATTGGTCTGCACCAATTAACTCCAATCATCGAAATGTTTGTCAAGGAAGATTAATTCCTTTTTGTAATGATCCAGATGCCCTTCTTGAACCAGCTTGATAAAAGCAGGGTCCCCGGCTGCGGCACGATCCGACAGTGTGGTGCACATGAAATGGATACGAGAAACAACCCACCATTTTAGATCCATAGGTACATCCATGCCGTAGGAATCAAAAAATAACTTTATTCGTTTTTTCCGTACGGATGCATGATCCGTTTTGTTATATTCTACAACCGAAAAATCTTCCCCGCCTGGCGCGAATCCGGCTAGAGGAACTGATGTGTAGAGAGTGTAAGCAATATCCCAAATACGAGGCCCGAATCCCGCCATATCAAAGTCAATCATTCCAACGGGGATCTCGTCTTTGAACACAACGTTATATAACGCAGCATCATTATGACAGACGACTTCGTGCTGGGATTCATCCGGAAAATCATTTGAAGATTTTTCAGAGGTGGAGAATCCTACAGACGAGTCATGGAACCGTCTTAAGATCCTGGCCAATTCAGCCAGCGCCAAATCCGACCACATATAACTTTCATTTTCAGGGTAGTTGTTCCCGGGAACCACGCCTTGAATGTAAGAAAAAACCTCTCTCCCCTTCTCGTCAATTCCTAAATATCTTGGGACGTGCGGGCAACCTGCAGACTCAAGATACCTAAGAAGATGATTTACATACGGGTTTGGTTTGGATTCACGACGTACTGTCTCTCCTACTTTTACGACTCTGTTTATATTTCCTCCGGTCAGGATTTCCTCGTGATCTTTCAATCATTTTGCCTCCTTTGAATACTGTGACTGGTTTCAGAGTGCCTTCTCCATGAAATCTTTCTTGAGCATTGAAAAAATCAACGTATCCGTGATGATCTCACCAAATATATAGTCCCGAAGTAAACCCTCCTGTACGAAGCCCAACTTTGTTAGAAGTTTTGCAGATGCATTGTTTTCCGGCATGACTTTAGCTTGTATTCGATTCATATCTAGCACATGGAAGGCAAAGGGTATAATGGTTTCAAGCGCTTCGGTCATGATTCCCTTCCCCCAGTATTCTTTTGATAAATTATAGGATAAGTTAACCATGGAGGCTCTAATAAAATCGTTCAATATGCATGTCCCAACAATTTTATCCTCATCTTTTGTAGCTATGCCCCAAGTTATCATTTCTTTTCTATTAAATGTTTTTGAAACCGCGTAAATGTCTTCGCGGCTGTCTCCATATTTTTTGGACCTTCATATCCCCAATATTTTGTTACTTCATGATCTGAGAAATAAGTGTAATATTCCTTGGCATCATCCGAGCGTAATTCTCGCAATATAAATCTTTCCGTTTCAAGCTTAGGAAAAGTAATGAACGCATCTTTAAATGGCATATGAATCCTCCGACTTTCGAATTTTTATATTTCATCTCCAATTTCGGCTTTCGCAACCCAAGCCATTCAGTTGATTTTTCGTTCATCCTTCACCATATCGTGAATATCAACCTTCACCATCTTGGATAAATCATGAAAAAAAACATAGTGATCAATGAGATGGATATAAAATGATTTTATTTGATTTAATTCTTGTCTTTCCGTCCCATCTGTTTTGATTCGGACCAGATTCTTTTTCTTCGAATGATCACTATAATAAATCCAGCCATCCGAAACATTTATATATCGCGCATTATCGCTAGACAACATCGTTAGCTTGGTGCCGTCCGTTTTCATTTTGTATAACTTTTGGTCATAATTGAAGTACAACCAATCCCCTTCGATATTTAATTCGTTAATCAATTTCCCTTCTAAAAGTTTTACTTTTGAATTCCCATGGATATCGATCTTAATTAACTTATTGTAATATGACGTATAATACAGCGACTTACCGCTAACCACAATTTGGCTTGCATGATCATTATTCAATTGTATTTTGCCGGTCCCGTCTAAATTCATTCTATAGATGAAACCATCCTGAGGCCCTATATTGGTATAAAAAATATATTGATCTGTGACATTGACATGAAACGCAGAATTGGCTAATACTTGTTTTTCTGTCCCATCGATTTTTGCTTTCGTCAGCTTCCAGCCGTCAGAGTAATACAAGTAATCTCCAACAATATTGATATAGCCGGGAAACCCATCCATTAATTTTGTTTTTTCAGTTCCATCTTTTTTTACCTTATATAGCCCTCCTGCCGAAGAAAAACTTCTATAGTAGATCCATTCCCCCTTACTCGCATAGAATCCATCATTATTCAAATTCCCCGTACTATTTCCCGCAAAGGATGAGTTTTGATTTGAGCCAGCAAAAGTAACGTTCATGTTCACCAATAAAAAGAGCGCGATTATGAATATGGTTTTCCTCATTTTTTTCTCCTTTCTTTTTTGTGAATTGGTTATCCATCCGCTTAATAGCACCGCACCTGTTACTTTCATCCATTACCGTGTTATTATTTCATAACTTTTGGCTAACACCCAGCCGTTCATTCCGTACGAGGACATTAGAATGAAATATTTGTATCCTTCTTGAACCAATTCCTTTTCGACTTCATCCAAAGAATTAAACGTCGTCGGCCAACCATAATTTTGCCCCCTTAATATGAGCTCAGAGTTCTCTTTGATAAAACTGCTAAGGTCTGATTCACAAATATCAAGAATAATACTGTCTTTCAAGTGATGTTCAAAGAAATGATTAAATACACCATTAAAAATAATATCCGCCTCTTCTAGATTTTCTTTACCTTCATGTACTGTATGGATTGCAATGATATCTTTCTGAAAATCTACTTGATAAGACAGAATCGTATGATCGTGCACCATAGACAATTTTTTTCTCCTTTATGCCCTTTTACGGGAATATCACTTTCTTGTATGTGACGAATCAAGGGTGGAACCGCCGCTTAGATACAACCATGTTAACTGATGTCATACGCCATCCTGCTATACTAACGAAACCCCCAAATAAGTTTTCCGGTTTATTAATGATTGCTCCATTTCTTTTAAATACTTAAGCTGTTGTTTATTCAACTGATCTTTTTGCGAAAATTGATGATGATAAACAAATGAATAAAGATGCCTGAAGTTAACAAAAAAATTGACGTGTTTCAAGATTTCATTCACTGAATTCTCCATTAAATATCCCTCAACGAATGAATTAAAAAATACAGACGCAAACCGATCCCGCTCAGCTCTATCTTTAATCGTTTGCGAAGCATGATATACAGCAATTGCGATATCGTATGCAAACCAATGAAATTCACTGTCTCCAAAATCAATATAGGTGATTTCGTCCTTATCATACAGGAAATTATGGTGATTTAGGTCGCCGTGTATGATTCCATATGATTCTATAGACTTGCTCATTGATTTGATATCTTCAATACACTGCTCCCATTTCTCTTTAATCCTACTGTCAAACGAATCCATACTCATCTGATAAATCTTATGCTCATTCCATTCTGGCCGTTTGTACTTCCCTTTGTATATCTTGGATAAGGAATGCATTGTCCCCATCCCCTTGCCCCATTGCTTGAATAATTTTTCGTTCCAGTCTTCACCGTTAATATCAATATGGACTCCCTTCACCTTCTCGTAAGCTACGAAAAATAGATCATCCGTCAAATTATGGATATAGGATCTGCCACTTAGGATTATAGGAACCGTTACATTGACTCCATTTTCATGAAGGAATTGCGTCCATTCGATCTCAGACAGAACGTCCTCCTCAGTATGAATCCCTCTACTAAAAATCTTAACAACGATTGGTACTTCAGAAGAGATTTCGTAAACGTTATTATAATACCCACCAAGTATATGAATATCGGTTCCGTGATCGTCCAATACATCAAGAATTTGATTGAGTACAGATTTATGCTTCCTCGCTATAGTTCATGGCTAATGTCTGCTTAATAGAAATTTAGTCAATACTGCTCTGTAAGATGATTAATAGGGCGGGATGACTAGTGTGGACTACATTAAGCAGTAGTGACAATATGATTTCAGAGATGTTCAAAGTGGCGTTACAGTTGGAAGAACCATGGAAATTGACGCATGTTGAGTTTGACGATATGGATCAAGCTTGGCACCTGTTTATCGACTTTGCACGAGGAGCAACCTTCGCTTGTCCCTTATGCGGGATCGCTTGTAAAGCATATGACTCCGAGAAGAAGACCTGGCGACACTTGGACTTCTGGAATTGGAAAACATATATGCACGCCAGAATGCCACGAGTAAAATGCAAGGCGTGTAACAAGATAACGCAAGTATCGGTGAAGTGGGCCAGACCGCTTTCTCATTTCACTTTGCTCTTTGAAGCATGGGCGATGCGATTGATGGCGGAAATGCCCGTCAATGCGGCAGCCCGTGAGCTGAGAGAACATGACACACGGATGTGGCGCATCTTCCATCACTACGTCGATAAAGCGATGGCAGAGCTTGATATATCCAAGGTGAAACGGATTGCGATTGACGAGACGTCATCTAGGCGAGGGCACCGCTACATTACCCTGTTTGTTGATGTTGATCGCAAAACCGTGCTGTTTGCAACTGAAGGCAAAGGAATGGATACGTTGGAGCGCTTTAAGTCGTATCTGACAACAAAAGGTGCTGCCGCGCAGCAGATTGAAGAAGTATGCTGCGATATGTCACCCGCCTTTATCCGAGGCATTGAGGAATATTTTCCTGATGCCGAGATCACCTTTGACAAATTTCATGTGATGAAGCTGGTGGGCGAAGCCCTAGATGAGGTTCGAATTCAAGAGCAGAAGCAAACGCCAGAACTGAAGCGAACGAAATACATCTGGTTGAAGAACGAAGCAAACCTCAAAGCGGAGCAGAAAGAAACCTTACTGCGCCTAAAGGACAGCAACCTGCAGACTGGGCGGGCTTACCGTCTTAAGCTGGCCTTACAGGATCTCTGGACTACCCCGCATATTTTGGCGGATGTGTATTTGCGGGAATGGATTGGCTGGGCCACTCGATCAAAGCTCTCACCCATGATTAGCTTAGCCAAGACGATCAAGCAACATGAGGAAGGCATATTACGCTGGTTCCACAGCAAGATGACGAACGGTTTGCTCGAAGGTATTAATGGTCTGGTGCAAGCAGCCAAACGGCGAGCCAGAGGTTACCGCAACGTAGAAAATCTGATCGCCATGGTCTACATGACCGCGAATAAGCTCCGACTTCCAACGCTCGGAGCACGCCGAGCACAATAACCCTTACCGCCTTAACACCACGCTTCAGAGATTGAAACAGCGGTCAAGTGCTCTTCTTGAGGGCTGTTTCAATCTCTGAAATTCTCTTAGAGGCGGAAGGGTTATAAAACTAATATTTGCGCCTCTACCCACCCAGTAGAGCGAAGAGCCAGATTTATCAACCTTCATGGATCTCCCCTCCCCTAATTGTCGGATATGAGTTTAGTTCCCGTCATTCACGAATCGAGCCGGCCTTAGATCGCTCTATCTATGGGCCGGCTCGTGTATCGTCTGAAATATCTTCCATAATTATACATTGAATAACCGCGGGCGTCAGCCCCGCAGCGTGAATATGATGTACATGATGTCATATGGATTTCTTCAAAATTATGGAATTCTCCACTCATTAGCTTTTAATCCATAAATTGTTCTATCTATATATCTCCCGTTAATGTATTCATAATCTCTTAGTTCCCCTTCAAGTTTAAACCCTAATTTTTCAGGAATTGCACGGCTTTTTATATTGTCTGAAGCTGCTCCTATTTCGATTTTATTTAATCCAAGCTCCTCAAAGGCATAGTTTATTAATATTTTAGCGGCCTTCGTAATGAATCCCTTGCCCTCATATTCCTTCCCCAGCCAGTATCCAATTTCAGTTTTTTTATTTTCATGGTCTAAGTATAAGTAACCAATTGATCCCACAAGCTGATCTCCACACCATATTCCTAACCAGTAACCTTCATCCTTAGCGTATCTGAGACGTGTTCTTTCTATAAAAGTTCTTGAATCGTCCGCTGTTAATGTCATACTCGGGAACTTTAGCCACTTACCAATATGATCCCTGTTTCTGTCAATCAAATCATACAATTTTTCTGCATCTTTAATCTCCAATAACGACAAATAAGTAGAGTCATCCACCTCGTATTTAAACATCGTTTTTTTCTCCTTTGCTTCTAGGTAATAAGTTCTATATAATTTCCCCTAAATATGTTGTTGCATGCTTTCCTTTACTGTAAGAATCAATAAGACTTCTGAATCCTGCCGGAAATAACGGCTCTTCCATTATGTTGTCAATTTCTATCCATTCGATTCCTATCTGGTTTTTGTCCATTGCTGTCCCATCGATTACATCAGCTTCTTTCAGAATCGCGCTAAATATAAATTCAACCCTATGGATGCCTTCATCTAAAAAGCATTCCCTTACATATAGTAATTCTTGTACTTCAATTTCATATCCTGTTTCCTCTGTACATTCCCTGACCAGACATTCCTTAAGCATCTCGCCAGGCTCTTGCCCTCCTCCAGGCAATAAATAAAATACTTCATCCTTATCTTTAAGTTTGGTTACAAGTAATTTATTATTATGTATGATTACAGCTTTCGTTGAATTCCTTATCCTCATTGAAATCTCCTTTAGTATGTTTTGTATTGTTTGCAAGAATCTCTGATAGCCTTGTGCGGACCGAGAGATGGCGTGCAATTCAACCCTTTTTCAAAATAAGGAATCCAGGTAGCCGGGAAGCCAGTTTGATGCGCGATCTGATATAGATAGATCAACTGCTTCGTGATAAATAAGCATTCCTTGCAATGCCCTTCCCACCGGATGTTACCGTTCGTTTAATCCCTTGCCGTCGAGAATTTGCTGCGTACATTTTTCGACCCGGGACTCTCTGGTTTTGGATTGTTTGGGCGCCGAAAAGTAATACACGTACGCTCTCTGCCGCCCTGGCGTCAAGGCATCAAAGGCCGCTTTCAAGGCAGGGTTTTCATCGAGTTTATGTTGAAATTCTTGGGGAATATCAAGTTCTGTTTCTTTGATGATATCCACTTTCACGCCGGATTGTTCTACTTCAATGGCTTCGGCAATATAAGCTCTCAAGATGGGTTCCAGCCGTACGATTTCTTGGGTATCGTTGAACCGAATCTGGCGTCCTACCTTCGTATTCTCCCCGGTTTTGACAAGAATCCCATGAGGGTCTTGCAACAAATAACCTTTAAAAAACAGAAGCGCCAAGTAAGCTTTAAACCCTTGGATGATCACGATGTTTCGTCCCTGGGACGAATAACAAGGCTTCCCCCACTTCAATTCTTCGGTAAGCCCACAGTCCAGCAGGATCTCTCTCAACTTCTCCATTTCTTCAAGCCACTTCGTGGCTCTGCCTATATATGCATCTACTTTGGGATTCATTTTATTTTCCATGGCTATGCCTCATTCCTTTTCTCGCAGCAGTTAAGGTATATCATATTTGTTTACAGAAAGTTGTTTGCGGATACGGGGTGGGACGGTTAGCTGAATTCATCTCACAATCGGTTGGGTAGATTAGGAAATGATAAGATCATTTTAATGTGCATTGACCATGCAGCTCAACACCCTCCATTTTACCCTTTCAAAAGAGTCCCCTCATCGTTTCAGTTCCGTTCAAACGGATTGGTTAAAAAAATCGGGCAAATGTTGTTTTGCCCGAAACAGTTTAAAATGGATATATGGAACTGAGGCCGAAGGAATTCGATCAACCAGGAGGTCAAGATTTTGGTTTAAACGTAATTCCCAGCTTCTTAAAATACGGCTCCAGCTGCTCTGTCAACTGATCGATCTTCGATTCATCTTCCTCTGAGATTCGTTCTACATGAATGCTTCCATCCGGATCAAGCGTCTTGTCGTCATACGCCTTCAACTCATTGATCAAAGTTTGGAACTCATCGAATTCCTCTTTACCGAATGCCTGCCTGGCTTGGTCTACGATTCCTCCCCAGAAAGCAGCGTTATCTACCATTTTAACTTCCCTTTTTGGGGTTGATTGAATTTCGTTTAATTTATTAAAGATAGGCTCCAGCTCAGATGTTAAGCTTTTATAGCGTTTAAGCTCCTCTGCGCTCAAGCGCTCAGGGTGAACATCCCCATTAGCATCGGCAATGTTCAAATTCATTGTTTCCAACTCTTGAAGTAAAGACAGCCATTTAGTAAATTCCTCTTCACCGAGTTTTTGTTTGGCGCTCTGCAGCTTTGCCTCGAGCTCTTCGTACTGTTTTGGACTTACCCCATACTTGGAGATATTCTCCTGCGAACCGTAGATGGAATCCGCAATGTAATTGTACCCGGCATATGCACCAGTCGGGATTAACAAGGCCGCGGCCAACATGCCCGCAGCAATCCATTTTTTCATTCGCCGTCCAGTTTGAACAGTTACGACCTGGTTCAGTATTTTCCCCTTAAGATCAGCAGGTGCGCTCCAATCTTTGGTTTCTTCCGTAAAAGCCGTTTTTAATCTTTCATCAAGACTCATTTAGTTTCTCCACCCTTCCCAACGCCGGAATGTTCATATTCTGTTTGTTCCGTATCTTTTGCAGCGCAGCATGGATCCTTGATTTTACGGTACCGAGAGGGATCTCGAGTATGGCTGCAATCTCTTCTTGCGTGTAATCGTTTAAATAATGCAGGGTAATTACGATCTTCAGCTTAAAAGGAAGCCGGTCTACGCATGCAAGCAGCGAACGGTTCGATACCTTGTTCACCACTTCATTGGAGAAATCATAGGCCACCAGTTGTTCAATCTGTTCCACTCTTTTGATGATTCGTACATGTGTCCAACTTTTTCTTCGGTGGGCTTGAATTTGACGCATCACGATGCCCATGAACCAAGGCCGAAACGGCCTGTTTGCATCAAACTTGCCCAGAGACCGATATGCTTGAATGTAGATCTCCTGAATGACATCCTCTGCGTCAGACTGTTCTTTAACAAGAAAACAAACGGTTTTGTAAACGTCCTTGATGGTTGCTTCATACAGCTCGCCAAATGCATCTCGGCTTCCCGCTAATGTCAGTGCAACGAGCTTTGCATAATCAGTTGAATGATTCATCTGCCACCTCCCCCTTAGGCCTTACAGTATTTATTGGTAAAATCGAATGATATCGTTCGAATTATTTTCAAAATAAATCTGCTGAATGGTCAAAAAATGATAAAAGCCCTCCGTTTATAACCATCGAAGGACTTTTTTGGGGGTGTATTTAATTAAATTGGATTGTGGGGTATCTCCTATAAACTCTCTAGCCCGTATGGGATTTGTGCCTTTTGTCGTTCTTGCGAAAGACCATAAGTGAAAATAAAAGCCCCCATATAAAACCGGTTATATGACCGCTAATACTTATACGTTCCATAAGAAACGTACTGCCCCAACCAAGGAATGACCAAACAAATAACATAATAACCGTTTCTTTTCTGAAAACAACCCGTTTAGAAATCATGATGCAATAATATACAGCCATGATCCCAAAACAAATTCCCGAGGAGCCGACCAGACTGCTCGTTGACAATATTAAAAAGTCACCCATTGGAGTTAGTATGATATTCATCAATATGAAAATCATAAACTTGCCTCGCCCTAATATGTATTCAATGGGAGGAGCCATGATATATAGAAACAAATTGTTGCTTAGATAGTGTTGAATTCCATTATGTAAAAAAGCATAGGTGACGAACCTCCAAGGCTCATACCTTCCAGAGGTAATTCCAAACAAGGATTGGACATAGCCGCTTCCACAAATTCCATTGAAAATGACCGTAATGAAAAATAAGCAAGTGTTAATTGCAATGATATAAAACGTAACAGGATATAGCGTCCTAAATTCCTTAAGCGTATTCCCATATTCAATGTTCATTTGATTATTCCTCTTTGACCTCAGTTTCGGGCCACAGCGTCATCACGTTTCATGAACTAAACGCCAAACTGTTTTAAATGATGGGTTTCACAAACTTTCCTATAACCACCCCGAGCCAGCTTTTGGAGGAAGGAGAGTTCCCCGTCGCGATCTCCTGAAAAAGATATGAATGAAAAAATTTCATCCATATCATCAACCGCAGCCGGAGCATATTGGACCCTATTCCTTGGTTGCATCGATCTTCCTCCGGATTCTTGAAATAACCTGGTCGTGATCGAGTAATGCTTCCCCTTCGGTTACCTGTTTCTCAGCAATCAAAAGCTTTGACTGTAATTTAATCCGAGCTTCCATCCGGCGATAAGCCTCATGGCTCATAACAACAAGATCAGCTTCGCCATTTCGTGTTAAAATAACCGGTTCGTCGAGTTCATGACAATATTTTGAGAAACCATTATAATCCTGCCGGATTGTGGTTGAGGGCTTAATGTTCATTTTGCACTTCCCTTCTCCAAATGACATTATTCTATCATTAAAATCAAAACAATAACCACCAAAAGGGAAAATGTGCTAAGTACAGTTAGATTTCTGTTATGAAATTTTCATATAGTGAAATTTTAATCTATGCCAAGATCACAACCATAAGTGATTCGAGCTACTTCCTTACAAGCAGCGCCCTATTTCTTTTTTCTTATCACTTCAATCTTTCTCACTTCTCCTCTGATATAATCTTCATTTTTTTGCACAAATAATTACAGCAACACTGTTGCGGTGTTGCAGACTTAATATTGGATTTGATCGGGGGAGGGCAGAGTATGCTTACTATTTCCCGTGGCAATACTAAAACCATGGGAGGGAATGCTAAAATGAAAAAGACTAATCAAGAAGTTGAAAAATTGGTTCAACAAATCCTTAAAACAGCCCACGATGTAGGCCTGAAAGTTAGAAAAAAACCACAAAAAAAAGATGGCACAAATGCATCTTCCCAATAAATAATATTTTGTATTCTTCATGTGCAAGGCCATAGATCAGTGGAAAGCACCGAAATTTTCGAGCGATAATCACTCACTGATGGAGGGGAAGACTTGAAAAAAAAGTGGATAATAGCCATCTCTTTAGCTCTATGCCTATTTGTTTCAAGTATAGTGTTCGCTGAAAACCCGATAAAAGTTATTTTTCATAACAAGGAGATTCAATCTGCCGTTTCCCCGCAAATCATAGAAGGAAAAATCATGGTTCCTCTTCAAGCCATTGGTGAAGAACTCGGATATGATGTAAAATTTGACCATCAAAAAAACACATTGCATATCATTGAAAAGATGCCTCCTCTAAAATTAGTTGCATCCTTACCAGAAGCTAATGCTGCCCTTTATGCAACTGAAAAAAATTGTGACTTTACAAATTTGGAGCTCCGAGTTAGGAATCAAACAAAGCATTTTCCTTACTGGCGAAGTTCAGCCAATCGAGACATAAAGATTTTATATTCAGATATCAATAATGATGAAAAAAAGAATTAATTATTGTCCTAACGCCTGGAACCGGAACTGGTGTATCTGAAAGAGAAGTCCATGTTTTTGCTTTAGATAAATACTTACACGAGAGCCTTGTAGAAAACCCTGTTATTGTTTCCCAAAAGTACGTAGAAACCAAATTAACACCATCAGAAGCTGAAATTATTATTGGTCCAAAGAAAAACACCATCAATCTGAAGATTTTGGGAATCCAACCTTCCCATCTATTAAATGATATTGCTTACGGTAGTGTCATTGATTTTGATGTGTTAAACGAAAGTTTAAGAGCAATAATGCCAACACAGCTTACTCCAGGAGGAACCAGCGCTGGAACCATAATAATTACTTATGGGTTCAAAAATAACTTATATTATGCTAAAAAAATTGAATTTGAACCGTTATTCAATTAAACAAAGCCTACCAAATGGTAGGCTTTGTTTAACACGCTCAATACCCTTGAACTCGGAAAAAAACATGATTTCCCAATACAACTTTTTCAACAATAAGTTTGTAATTCTTGCCGTCAAATGTATACATCTCGTTAATGTCTACTTTGATTGTTTTTTGTTCCCATATCGATGATTTTACAAACCACAGACATTTACCGATTGGATTATTCTGAGCTGTATATTCTGTGCAATAGCAAGGCTATCTTTCCATGCTTGTGAATTTCTATCTGGGCATCGAGCAAAAGACGTTGTCATTCCTTGGAAAGCTGCGATACCATTGTTCGTCTTCAAAATTCCCCTTCTAAGGTTGCTCCCCCAAATTCATCAATATTTTTCTCTTTTCTGTTTTTAATGCAGTGTGCAACTCCTTGTTTTCCAAAAAAACCTTCCCCTTGTGCCTCTGAATAAATAACTCGCGCCAGCAAATCAGCTCCCGTCCAGCGAATTCTGACAAACCTGTACTGTCAGCCAAACAGGTGGGGCATCTACTCCTGCACTCATTGTATTCCAAACTGTATAAACAAAAAAACCAAGCAAAGAAGCCCTACGAAGGGGCTTCTTTGCTTGGTCTGAATAAACTAATTATTCATAAAATGCGTATCCTGTAATCAGAGTTCGAGATCCCCTGCTAACACTGTCCACCTTCCATACCCCATTTGTAAACACAAGCGTAATTGACCGATCCTCTATATATTGGTCTTCCCCCATCAAACCATTTGCTAGTATGACAGACTGTGAAAGTAGAGCTTTTGTCTGACTGATATATTCAGGCAAAGTAATAGGAGCTGTATAAGTATTTTCTGTACCCAGTCCTTTATTTTGAACAACCGATTTTATCAGTTTATCAGTAAAATACGGTTTAAAATGTGCACTAACATTTTTCAGTGATGCTGTATTCCCTGCTTCGTTTAGCTTCTCGGACAACACCTTTAAACGTGCATCCGTAATTTTTTGTTTTTCTGGGATTTGAACAGACGGTTGATCCATGTTAATAATGATGTGCTTTCCATCCAATACGACGCTTGCTTTCTTCGCTTTATTATCCCATGTAACACTGGCTCCGAGTGATTGACTTACAAATCCTAACGGAACATAAGTCGTTCCTTTCATAATTTGCGTAGCAGTATCGAGACTAATGTATTCCCGATGAGGAGTATTAGGAAATTCAGCAGTCGGCGGCGTTTCAACAATAGCCCCCTTGAAATTTGCAGCAAGGCGAATTGTCGAGTCGCCCTTTTGAATTTTAACTTCTTTGTTTTCTTGAGACCATTTTACATTCGCTCCCAGATTTTCAGAAACGGCACGCAGCGGAATGAGGACTCGACCACTATTAATTTGACCATTATTAATTATCACTTCTTTTGATGCATCCGCAGCATAAATCGGAACAGATGTCATAGGCAAAGCAAATAAGGCGAAGGCAAGTACGGATGCAGTCCACTTTTTAAGCATAAAAATCCTCCCAACTTTCATGTCATCAGATATATAGACACTATTTCTTTCTACTTTGTTACATTACCCATGCAAAAAGACCATGATCCATTGACCATGATCTTCCGGAAAAAATATAACGAGAAGAATGAACAGAAAGCCTAGACCGACTTCTCATTAACCAGGTAATTTCGCAGATCCTGTTATACAAAATTGAAATTAACTTCAAAGTAATCACTTCAATTCATATAGACAACACCTTTAATCTTGTGTTTCTTTATGAACCGATTGAATGGCTTGAGCAAGCTGCTTTAAGGAGAAGTCCAAACGATCCAGTTTCTCACCTATCGTCTGTAAGACATAGCGTATCAAAATGAAACACAAAGTTACCGGAAAACCCACATTTGTAATTAATGATATTGTATCCGTAACTTCCATATACCGTACCCTCCTTTTCGAATTTCTATCTATTAGGAAACTCGATTTACCATTTAACAACAAAAAAATGATACAATAAAAAATGGGAACAAACGTTCCTATTTTAGTTGTAAAATTACCCCTTGTTTTCCCTATATATACACGATGATCACAAAAGGGAGAGATACAAATGGAACAAACAGAAATTTATGAACACTATAAAACAGAAATTTATCGTATTGGTTGGAGAGTTCAATATCAAGCCAGAAAAATACGAAATCGTGAACGTTCCTTCAATGATAAAGAGCCCTCCTACTCAAACTTTGCTACGGAAACAGAAGAAAAAATGTGGGTTCGCCAATTGCTTGACACGTTACCTCCTCAGAGAAAATCAATTATAGAAAAAATATATCTACAAGGCCTTACGGAAGTTGAAGTAGCGAAACAGCTTAACATTAGTCAACAGGCGGTGAACAAATGGAAGCGAAAAATGCTTGCACAACTATCTCTAATAGCGAAATGATAAAACTTCTTGAAGCTGCCAAACAAAAGGATCGTACTGCGATGTTGAAACTCATAGACCTTTTTAGAGATGATATTTTGAGAATTAGTCAATTTATCCATTTGCCTAAGGAAGACGCCATATCAACTATCATTACTGAGTTTCTTGAACTTGTACAAGCTTCAGATAACAATGGTGTAATGCAATACAACAAGAATATTACAAAAGTGCATTCCAACTTTAGAGCCATTGGCCATTTACCTCGACCTGACCCCAGAAAGACTGTGAATTGACCTCGGCTAAAATCAGACAAGTCAGTTCTGAATAAGAGCTCTTCGATCAACTTGAGCTTGTTAACAAAAAATACGGAATAACCCGCATTATAATATGACCCTAGGGGGCCTCATTTCGATGGACCACGATACTTCATCGTATTGCAGTAAAACCATGAAATTATTGAATCTAGACAAATTAAAACGAAAATAGCCGAATTTTATCACTCTATGTTATTATGTAGGAAAATATTGGTGTGAGGAGCCGCATGGGGGCTAAAAACGCGGTTATAGCAGGTGACTATCAAAAAAAATAGTGTTAAATACAGGCAAATGTATTGCGATTGCGACTGGTTTTCTCAAGAGAGTAGAGCTTACAAAAGATACGGTAGAAGCATATGAAGTTGTAGATGAAAGCAGTCAGACCAGCGCTGTTAGTGCTGTAGGTCGCGGATTAGCTGGCTCGCTTCTTTTGGGGCCTGTCGGAATGCTGGCAGGACTCTCGGCGAAAAAGAAAGGAACGCATACTGTCGCAGTACAATTTAAAGATGGTTCAAAAAGCTTGCTCGAAATCGATGATAAAATGTACAAAAAACTTATGACAGATTTATTTTAAAAGAAACTACAGAGAGCATAGAGCCCTAAAAGGGGCTCTTTTTTCTACTAGGGAGGTACGCCTTCTTACGAGGCCCGTAAAAAATCCCAATGGAACCTGCCGCTTTTTCCGGAAATAGTTGGAATTCAAGGCCGTGCTTAATTAAACAGAAGGCTGAACGGGTTTCCGCTTGCATGCTTACACGAAACGTCCCCCACATGCAACCTTTCATCCTTTCGGGACGTCAAAGATCAGGGAAACAAAAATTTTAGGAATAACTTGCATTTCAATTATACAATTGTATAATTAATTGTATTAGACAATTGTATAACAGTGAGGGAAAACCATGGAAAAAATAAAACGATTGCCAGATGCAGAACTGGAAGTAATGCTAATCATCTGGAAGACGGGGCAATCGATAAATTCCTCTTACATTCTGGATCAACTTCGGGATAAGCGGAATTGGTCATTGCCTACTCTTATGACTGTCCTTGCACGGTTAACGGAAAAAGGATTTCTAATTTGTGAGAAAGAAGGTCGAAATAACAGGTACTCTGCAGCCATATCGGAAAGCGAATATAAGGAGAGCGAAGGCAAATCCACATTGATGAAACTGTTCGGCAACTCGGTTCAAGACATGGTGATGTCCTTGTACAACGGGAAAGCGATTAACAAAAACGATCTTGCCGAGCTGCGGGAGCTCATTGATAAAGTGGAAAGGGAGGAGAGCTGATGATCAGCCTGTTTTCAGACTATCTGAACATTTCGATTACGACCAGCTTACTCATTGTAATCTTACTTTTCCTGACTCCCCTGTTGCGCAAACATTATTCGGCAAAATGGACTTACTGGATATGGATGGTTTTGGCGATCCGATTGCTATTGCCTTTCCATTTTTCATTTGACAAGAGCTTAATCGATATTCCGTTACCCAGTAACCCAATTATGAACCCTACCGCTCAAGGCATGTCGCAAGTAAACACGCAAGTAGAAAATCCACTTGCAGCACAGCCCATACAGGTACAGACATCCGTCGAACCGGCCGTCCATGCCCCGTCTCTTTTCTATATTCTAGCTACAATCTGGCTGATCGGGGCGGTGTTGTTTCTCGCGTATCATGTCGCAGGATACTACACGTTCAGAAAACAGGCGCTTCGCTGGAGCAGACCCATCGAGAGTAAACTAATCGCAGCCCGAATCCGAAACATGATGCTCGAAATGGGCGTCCCCTTGTCTATCCCTGTGCTAACCAGCGAAAAAGTGCCAAATCCGATGCTTGTCGGTTTCAGAAAACCACTGCTGCTTTTGCCGCATGAGCAGTATTCCGAAGAAGAATTGACGTTCATCATCAAGCATGAGCTGGTCCATTATCAGCGCCATGACATTCTGTATAAGTTGCTGCTCGTAACGGTGCATGCTCTACATTGGTTTAATCCTTTTGTATGGCTGCTCGTCCGGGAAGCCAGTCGAGAAATTGAATTGTACTGCGACGATACTGTCGTGTTTAAGCAAAGCCTAGCCTATCGCAAAAAATATTGCGAAGTCATTCTCTCTGTCATGCAGAAGCCGAGTCCTCGCTTTTTAGCATTATCCACGAATTTTTTAGGAGGGAAACATACCATGAAACAAAGATTCAAGTCCATCCTGAGTATGAAGAAGAAACGAAGTGGACTTATGCTGTTCTGTGCCGTTGTCCTTTCGCTGGGCGTATTAGCAGCCTGCGCCAATGTTACAAGCGGAAACAGCGCGGCCTTCAAACCCGGTACGATCTATTCTAACCTCGTCGGGGACCAAGTTGTCTCCTATGACGCGGGCAATTCCTATTCGATTGATAAGGAAGGCCATGTTTCCATCTCATATCGAAATGGGAAAGTGACTGCAAAAACGCCTTTACAATTAGATATGGCAAGGGAATCCTTCGACCGAGGACTAAGCGAAGGCAGCTTTTTCATCTCCGAAGATAAAACTGCCATTGTATATAATCCCGATCCTGACAAATTCGCTCCGGTTCATGTTCTGATCAGCGACAACATGGGCAAGACATGGAACGAGACCGTCGTTCAAAACGAAGACGCCAAGGGTGATGAGCTATTCATCGGTTTCACATCGGAAAAAGAAGGCTGGATGGTTGTCGGCCACGGATGCGGAGTCGCATGCGCAGAAAACTTTGTCTTTCAGACTTCGGATGGCGGAAAAACATGGATCGAAACAGGAAATCCGAATGATCAGTATTCGGAACATTTAACGGGGGTCGGTTTCGCTAACCCCGATACCGGCTTTTTAGGATACAGATATTTCACAGCGCCCGATCCGATCATTTATTGGACTAAGGATCGAGGAAAGACTTGGGATCGACTCCCTGTCAGCCTGCCAGAAAAGTTTGAGAATTATTCAAAAAACCCGCTCTCGCCTTTCTTTAACGGGAAAGAAGGACGTTTTCCTATTAGCCTGTCCGGGGATAATGGAATTATTGGAACCATTTATTTATCCAGCAAGGATGGAGGCTTAACTTGGGCTTATGACGCATCCCTGGATAAGTTAAAATAACCAAAAAAATTAAAGAAAGAGCGGCTGTCTATACAGGCCGCTCTTTCTTTTGCCATTCATGAAAAATTACTTTTTCCAACCTCCGCCGCCATTAGAAGAAGACTCTACATAGTCTACTTTAATTTTTGCAGCATCAGTGCCAAGGTCGGTGTTGTATTTATACTGCCGAAGGTTCCAATCATCGAAAGTGCCAGGCCAACTATCTACGATGAACGTATACCGTTCGGTAGCCGAGTAAGCGCCACGGATGTAAGAACAAACTGCTCTTGAACCGTAAATACCCATTTTGTACCCGTGCGGATTCTTGGAACTGTTATTCAAGACCGACAGTACCCCTTGAAAATAAGGAACGACCTTATCCTTGATCTCCTGTGTAGTCCAATCCCGAGTGTCCACTGTGAAATAAATGGGAGTTCCATTGGGTTGTCCCAAGTTGCCTGCCAGCTTTACAGCGTCTGTGGCATCGCTAACACCATTAGCGTTAGTAAAATAGTCTTGTTTGGTAGCCCCATTCTTTTCATAAATGGATACAATGAACAATCCGCCGTCCGAAATGGTGTCCACTTCGGCAGTTGTCAATTCGTCATGCGCTCCCTCAACGCGGTTCAGGTAGCGGCCAACAAAGGTCATTTTGTAATCTTTAAGCGTCTTCAACCGTGCCGCCGTCACTCTTGTTGCTGTATCACAACCAAGTGCCATATGAAAACAACTCCTTATTTAATAGTTTTGACAATGAAAAGTCCGTTCCCGGGTTTGAACTTTTCTCGCCTTCACTTAATAAGGAGATTGATCAGTATGAATTACAACCAAATGAAGTGCCCTTTTATTCTTTTAGTACAAAAAAAGTGAATCCTCCCCTAAAAAGAGCAATGAATGTCCCGCGCGGGTGCTGATTCCATTACGTTCTGTGTCGGAGCATATGGGCGCGAAGGTTGATTGGAATCAACAAACCAAGCAAATCACAATTACCAAGGATAGTACGACCATAAAGCTCACGATTAATTCCCCGAAAGTGTCGGTCAACCAATCGCAGCACCTTTGACGCATCAACGGCGGCTATAACATGATTTGCATTGCTTCCGCCAGCTCCGTTCAGTTTGCGGCTTAAATTGAGGAAGATTGCCCAATTACTATTATTATCCTTAACACTTGTTCTCCCAAGCACTACTATGGCCTACGGTAGCTCGCTTTGGGTCGGGGGGATCGGAGCCTATTCCGGCGGTTCTATCCAACAAATTCAAGGAGCCCAAGCTGTAATTACTATGCCCAGTAGTTTCCCTTCAGTACTTTCTGGTCAGATAACAACAGGGTATGTCGCTGTCACTAACGCTCCCGCAATTGTTCAAGCAGGGTTTGCGTTCGAACCTAGTGTAAGTTCGGTAAATCCTCACCATTATTTAGGATACAGGGCATCAAATACTAGCTATCAAGAGATTCGTTTATTATCAGGACCTGCCAAAAGTGCCAGCACCACATATACAGTGAAGAAAGAAAGTGGTTATTGGAAGGGATACTATAATGGGAGTCTGATTGGTTCGACAAATACGAACGTATCTCCGATAAAAGTGGAATATTTAAATGAAACATACGATGATGCAGAAAAATGGATGGGGACAAGCAGTTCTAACCCATTAAAATTCTCTCAAGTCCAGTATTGGGATGGGAGTGCCAGTTCAAGCGATACATCAAAATGGGTCTGGAGAAAACCTTCTTTGCAGTTCATGAACGATGGTGCATCTGGTATTAATTATAACAATTATAGTTCATCCGGATATTGGACATCATACGATTTAGGAGGTATATAACATGATGAAGACAAAAAACATAATTATTACACTGGTGATACTTACGGCTTTGGCTGTACCTTCAATCTCAGCAGTAAATGCTGCTGATACTGATTACGAATCAACGAGGACTACAGTGGAAGATACAGCACCTCAAGTTTTGGATAATCCCGAGACTTCAATTGATTTAAACGCCCTAAACAGATTTAATATAAAACTAAACAAGCCAAATGGAATTACCACACAAGCAATCACAATATCGGAAAATGATGCTATTAAGGCAGCATCTGAGCACTTCCCAATGTCGTCTTCTGCAAAAAATATTAAGGTGGAATATCAGCTTTTAACTGCTCCAGACATTCAGACCTTTCCTGAAAATGCTATTCGTAAAAACGAAAAGCTGAAAAGCAATGGTTTGAATGGAACACCTGTGTATATTGTTATTTTCCAAGGAGTCTTTTTCCCTTCAGCAGGAGGAGCGATTAAAGAAGGTAAAACGCAGCATGTGACTTTTACAGAGAACAATGTTGTTGTAGACGCATCTTCTGGTGAAGTATTATTCTCTTTTAGCTACAGATAAATATTTTCCATAACCCGTACTCACCCTTCTTTTGTGAAAAAGACGAATCCTTTGTTACCTTTGAAGAAATGCACCTTTTCATTAGTGCTGTTTCTAGTACGAGTTTAGATATGGATACTTCATCAGCAAGCGTTAGTTTCACAGGTCTTGATCCAGGTACGAGGTATTATGTTTTGTTCTCGACAGCAACCAACGGAAACATATACTCCTTTAACGGATCAATCAGTAACAATTAAGTCATCCTATTTAAAAAGCTACGACCTCTAAATAGGAGGTTGTAGCTTTTTAAACTTTTTTTGATTTCTATTGTTTATATATATAACAAATGACTTGGTGGAGGTTGAAATGAAGATTAAGAGAAGACAAATTAAGTGGGCTTTTCGTTTGTATTTATTCTTGATTTTTATTCTTGTTGGTGTAAAGTTTACTGGAAATCCAAATGAATTAATAAACCGAATTAAGGACAGGCTCGTACTCATAAACGAAGGATACTGGCATATACAACTGACCCCCTTTAAAACGATCTGGTCAGCAACAATTAAGTTATACATTTTATATGGTCTTGGTGGGCCTGTATTATTTAATTTAATGGCCAACATAATTTTATTTGTACCTATGGGTTTCTTGATCGCATTACTTTTGCCAAAGTCTAACTTTTGGAAGGTATTTGTGTACTCACTTGGAATAGTTTTGTCTATAGAAATATTCCAATTTATTACTATACTCGGAGTTGCTGATATAGATGACGTTATTTTAAATACTCTAGGTGCCTCTATTGGATACATTGTTTATCTGGTTTTCAAACCATTAGTTGATAAACACACTGAATCAATCTCAGATAGAACATCTTCTGTAAGTGGCCTATGACGTCCGGATGTTGACCGGGCCGGGTGGCCGGTACAGGGCTGCTCTGCTCGTCCAGCCAGATCGGAGGAAGCAGCAGCGTGCCGGTTCCTCACCAGCTCCGTGTCCGCGCCAAAGTTCCTGGATGCCGTTAACGTTCCGAGAGGAAAGCACCGGTTGCCCGGATACACTGGCCGGCCACCGGTATCGGAGCTGCCCGGAATATAACATAATATCCATTTTGTTACTAACTCCCATTCTGTATTGCACGTTTCACAATAAGATGAGATTTGTGTCTAGTGTAGATCGGAACTTAATTTTAGAACCCCATTATAAACTATGGGAAGATTGCATAGAAGGCCTGAGAGAACGTCGTGATAAGATTGATCCGAATTTCTGCATACATGGAAATTGTGCTGTTTGATTCCCGAGTGGCGCAAGCGGCAGCCAGCTGCAGACAATTAAAGCTGTTGCTACTGTGATAGCGGCCCGTTTCAAATACCGAAAGTTCATTTTTCAACCTCCTTCATGTTCAGTGACTACTTCTTTTTAAATGAAGGCATTCATATGTATCTTTCATTCGCCTCAGGTGCACCAACTAAGTTTTATTTTTCCCTAAACATTCCCTCCCGCATGGTTAATTATTATCTATAGACAAAGCTTAATGCCCCGACTATCACTAATTCAAACCTCAGGCGTGTTCGCGTAGCATTCCGCCGGATCTGCGACCGTCATCGAAGTTCAAGCATTATATTTTTTTCATTAAATAGCTTGATTAATGAAGGGATAAAAATGGGGGGACCGGGGGAGCAAATTTGCCCCCGCCGCCGGCATTTACCTTGGAAACGGGGGCCTTAACCCCCGTCCGGCCTCTAAACTTAATATTCCGAAGGAAGCAAAATCGTCGTTACACTCCGGCCGTGCCCCGTAATAATCCAAAACTTTTCACCTGCCGCCGTCTGATACACCAACAAAAGCCGTCCACCCAGGCGCAACGCTTCATCATTAGCATCCCGGTCCGCATCGCATACATCTCCCCAATTACCGCCAATGTGCCGAGTCAGCGCAGATATACGTTCATCCTCACTTATAGCTTCAAGCGCCCCCATCGTGATGACTTGTACCCCTTGACCGTTCGGCCGCCTACTTAGCCTTTGACAGGTTGAGGGTGCAGCCGAGGAGGCACGGCCTGGCAAAGGCTAGTAGGCCTTGCTCGCGTTACCATGCGGTTGGCAAAAGGGAAAAAACGCCCTAAAATCAAAAGAACCGGCCACCTGGCCGGTTCTCTCCATTCATCCCTGAGCTATCCCTCAGCTTTAGTTTTCTCCCCTGCTTTTCCCTTCTCCGCCCTTTCTACCTTGATTTGCTCAAGCAAATCCCCATGCTCAAGCATGGATAAAAAGGGCCTCCTGATACGTCAACATCCGTAGTTCTACTTTAGTATTGGCCCCAAGACACGCTGATGAAGCGTTTAGCGGAATCAGGGTGTCCCTTGCCTTTGCATGAATACATGATGAGAAGTAGAGCGTAGCGAAACGGATCATGATGTATTCATGCCTCCCTTGCCCCTACCCACAGAAGCTTCTCGCTCCGTGCGGGGGGTGAAGCGAGGGACAGGAACGTAGAGCGCCTTAGCCGGCGCTTTTTCCGGTTTAGGCGCTTTCGTTATCGGCCCGAGTCCCCCCGCAGCGGTGCGTACCGGCTCTTAGGTGGCGTTTTTTGCCGCCTTAGAGCCGGTAGCATGAGCCTATGTGATTGTCATTTTTCTCTTTACAACCCTTTAACCAATCCAGAAAAAAATAGGCATGAACTTCTCTCTCCATATCGCCAATACTCGCTTATCAAATATCCTCCTGCAGCCGATCCCTTCCAAAATCAGTTGAACCAATAGCGGACAAGTGATAGAATTTAAGTATAAAGAAACCATTTTCCGGCATACACTAAAAAGAGCCTTTGCCGTTCCAGCGGCAAAGGCTCCAAGGACAAAAAGGCTGTGGAACCCACGGCGTGCTAGGTTCATTTACCTAAGCGAGAAACCCACCGAAGGCGGTCAACCTTTATGCGGTGGGTTTTCGCTTGTTTAGCTTCCGTTTAATCCATCGATAGAGCTTCCGAATACTAAACGCAAGGCTTAGTAAGGTCGCGATCCATTTAAGGATATCCAGTAGCGCCACAAGTGCGGCCATGGCAACACCTCCTTCCGGAGTGTGCTACGCCGTGGCCGCTCCACCGCTTTAAGTCCTTGATCTATTATATCATGAAAGACTTGGAAAATCGTATTCTCATGCATAATGCCAAGGTGATATGAATATACTGATAGTATTAGACAACTGCCAAAAAAGAAGCCAGGGGCGAAATTCGCTCTTGGCTTCTTTTTTTCAATGCAACCTCACACTAACCATCCATTTCGTATCATCTATGCTTTCGAATCATTTGGCTGACTCGACCTTGGGAAATGCCCAATTGCTGTGCCCATTCCCTTTGCGATGCATCCGGATTGGCTTCCATTACCTTCACCAAGTCTCCCCACGAAACCTTTTCTTTTCTTCCCCTTTTACGTATTGTTTCATGTAAAACGGAATCAGATCCTTCGTCTACAACTTCTAAAGTTACTGCCACCTCGGGCTCACTCACTTCATATCCATAAGCAGCATTAAATTCTGCTAAACAAGAAGCACATATAAACTTCGCACGAAAGTAAGTAAGCCTCTCGATCGAGCCACAAAATAAGCACTCTTGCGACCTATATTTCCGGAACATGATTTGCCGAGACTCTTCATCGATAAAGATTTCAAGGGGATCTCCAACTCCCACATCAAGTGTGCGTCGTAATTCAATAGGGAACACAATCCGGCCCAGCTGATCTAGCTGGCGAGTGATACCCGTGCTTTTCATTCTTCGGCCCTCCCGAACATTTATTTATCAATATAGCATAGATCACAATATGGATTCACGTAGGATATCAAGAGTTTCGCAGCTTGTTCCAATCATGTTGGTGGTCTAATAAAAATAGAGAAAGCGTAAAATAAAAAAGACACGATGCTGACACATCATGTCTTTAACAAAGGTCGGCGGGCAACCACGGCGAGATTTTCACAAAGCTAATGAAAAACAACCGGATAGTAGGCTCCCAACCTATTCTGAAGTGACCCCGTAAAGTTAGACAGGTTATATTATTAGGCGGCTTGTTGGGCAAGAGTCCGGTACAGTACCGGACTCCTACCGGTTACTTTATCCTCTTTATTATACCAAATTATCCTACCATTTTTCGCTTCTTAATCTCTCCCTAACCTAAATGGTTAATAATGAACATTTGTGGTACCTAATATCTTAGAAAACAGTTGGTTTTGACGCAAAAAAACTCCATCTGTTCGCATACCTGGAACAAAGGACATTATCTGTCTGTGTGGCCTGCACTTTGTGCAATAAAAAAGCCCCCGGAAATCGAGAGGCTTTCTCAACAGCAAAACTTGAATTAATTTCTAACATCGGAAATGGATGAACCCGTTTTTCCAAAAAATTCCCCATTAACGGGAGTACCGGCACCACTCCATTGAAGCGTATATTCTCCACTACGCATGCCTTGTCCGAAACCTTCTTCAAAATTTTTCCATGTTATTTGGTCGTTTGCTTTAATTTCTCTAACAAAATATACAAGTCCAGTAGCATTGTGTGTCAAGGTAACCATAACGGGTTTGCTACTATAGTTTTTCATTAAAAGTTTAATATGACCATATCCGCTATTTATTTTAAAGGATTTTTTTACAATCGCGCCTCCTGATACGGTATCGCCAATGGGGTTGGACGTATCAATAACCATTGGGCTGATCAAGTGATCTTCGACAAAAGGATTATTAATGGGACTAGGGGTTTGGCTTTCTACTACACTAGTTTCGGGAGTTACCTCTTCCTGAGTTGTACTTGGTGAAGCAAAAGCAGTTATCGCTGTTGTTGCCATAGCTAAAGATAATGTTGCAAAAAAAGCACTTTTTTTCTTCATAAAACTAAATTCCTCCTTGGTATTCTTTGATATGTATTAAATGGTTAATACTGTATTTAGTATGTATTTTTAGTGAAATATTGTCAAATATATAATTAATTTGATTAATAGAGTCTCTTTTTGGCAATCTACCTCAAAAAAACACTTGTTCCTCGTTTTTTAACATCTCCACACGCCTTGTTTTTAGAGCATTTCACGTAAAGTGGCTAATTTCTCCTTAAACGTAATTTTCGCCAAACCATAAATCTTTACCTTGAATATCTGGGGGCCTCTCTTAAATTAAAAAATTGGCCCTAATTAAGATGCAGCTTTCCTAGAAATAATTCTGATAGCGTCCATTAGTTCAACATATCAATGGAGTGTTTACTTGCATCTAGGAATACCAGGCCGCAGATCACCTGGTTTATAAGTCATGCACTAAAAGAATGGTTCATACCCACTAAATTTAGATCAACCGAAAAACCACCGGTTTTTCAAGTTTTCCGGTGGCCTTTTATTGTTCTGATCTTACTTCCAAACATAATCCTATCATTTTTCACTTCTAAAATATCAGCATCTTGAATGGTAGGGTTAAATACCATAAGATAAGGCAGCGGATCAACCGGATTTCCATCGATCCAAATTTCAAAATGTAAGTGAGCCCCTTGAGAGCTCCCCGTATTACCAACATTCCCGATATGCTGACCGGCAGCTACCTTTGTTCCGGTAGAAAGCGGTGATGGGTTCTGCATATGGCCATACAAAGTAACAACACCGCCCCCGTGATCAATCATAATGCAATTCCCATAGCCCCCGCGAACACCGCTAAAGGTGACGGTCCCCGGCATAAAGGCGACTATCCCAATTCCCGTCGAATCGCCAGGCGCCGCAATGTCCACGCCGGCATGCTGTCTCCCCCAGCGGATTTTAAATCCGGAAGTGATGATCGTCGCCTCTGGAGATGGCCAAACCGACCCATCTGCAGAAACGATCCCAGCTTGTACATAGTCATTAGCAAAAGCCAAGACATCTCTGACGTATTTTTTGGAGTTATTGTACGCATAGAGTGCTTTTTCAATATTTCCAGACGCAGCTCCGTTAGCGGCGAGATACTTCGCCGCCGACATGATCGCGTCCTTATTATTCCAGGGATCCGGAATCCCATCGCCATCTCCATCAGTACCATAGCCGCCATATCTGGCGATTAGTCCGGATTTCTCAGATCATTCTCTGGTATATTCCCTTTCCCTAAGCCACCGCAGGTCGGGTGACTCCATCCCATCCAAGTACAAGGCATGAACTGCATCGGTCCGATAGCGCCGGCGTAGCTTTCGGAAACATCAGTCGAAAACACTGTTTAAACCCGGTGGACCGCAGCTAATATATTCCACGGAACTCCATAGATGGTTTCGGCTTCGTGGTAATACTCCAAAAACTCAGGCGGGATGGCAGCGAGCCCTACTTCCGAGATCTGTCCCCCGTAACGAAATGAGGTATTCCCGGATTGAGATACGGCCCCGATGAACATCCCACCAATAAATAAAATCAAAACAACAATCAAAATAAGGGCAATCCCGAGTATCAGTAGGATCTTCATCCCTATCGGTGGTGTGTGGTGGTCGAAGGGAAGGTGACTCCAGCGAAGGGGAGCCCATACACCGAACAACTGCAGTATTTCGTAACCTTGAGAAAATCCGATGATGAATGGAAGGTACGCGAGTTTACGATTGAGGAAGGAGGAGATTAGTTCATGGAGGAGGCTACAGTCCCCCAGGAACGAACTCCTGGTGTTGCAAGGGATTTAACCAATAAGGCAGCAAAAAAGGACAATGTTTCAGCTGCAGAAAATTTGTTGCAAAAACTAGACGATCACATTTCAAATCTTGCGGAGTTCCCTTATATGGGGTCCGTTTTGTCGGAAGATGATTTTCCCTTACTGCAATGAGGTTACCGATTCATTGTCGTGCACCCTTATTTAGTGTTTTATCGGGTAATTGAAGATACGGTGATTATTCATCGGATTTTTGATGAGCAATGAGCCAACATTTGCGCGACATTCATGTTACCCCAACGTGGTTGTGAATCCGGGCGTAATCGTTTGATACGGGCAATAATGTCATTGGTGTGGCATTGTTCAAAAATGCTATTCATTAGAACGGCTCCTCCCGAAAAAAAGGTTTTTTATGCGCTGAATTCGTATAACGTTCGTGTATTCACGAATTGCTGCTGAATATCCGTTCTGAACCCGCTTCTTACTCATCAAGTTTCTAGATCCAAGTATTTTTTCCACTCCTTTTTTTGAGAACGGATAGATCGATCAAATTCTGTTTTGGCTATGCCCTTCAATTTTTTATAAATCTGTTCTTCAAATCTGTTTTTCTGTATAAAAATCATCGCAAGGGATTCTCCACAGCTTGCTTTAATCATGTCGTTAGCCGAATCATCATTGATTGTTACCGCTAATGCCTCGATAACTGTTTCATGGCTGTATCCACTTAGATCCATCGCAGCATCATCCCGCTCGGCCTCTGAAGCTCTTTCATCTAGCAATATTTCAATGAGTCTTTCCCATGGCTTCATAAAGCCCCCCGAAAGTTTAGGTATCTTCCTTTTTACAAGTTCTTAGGGGAAGGTTTTTCATCATGATCCTCAAGGTTATCAATTTTACTCATGATTAAGTTCTTCAGAAAAACCAAACCAGGTCATTTCATACAAACAAAGCGCCGCTATTTGTTCGCTTGAAAAGCGCTCAAGTACGTTATGATCTATATAAAAGCCTAGCCACTCCTCCCAATTGTTTGCGGAGATGTCCCAATATCCATCCCACTCGGATGAATTATTTTTTCCATGTACCCGATACTCCACATAATCTTCGTGAAGAGAAGCATCAGAATCAACCTTGTCTATATGTATGATCATCTCCTCTACATTTTTTGCCGGATCTTTTGAAAGTAAGGATTTATATACAGTTAGATATTGATAGTGTAAAATCTCTGTGGGTGTAGGAATTGGAAAAAGCGGATATAGAAAAAGAGCTTCTCCCTTGGTAAAGTGATGTTTGACGCACAACACACCAAGAAGGAGGAAGCTCCTGTGAGCCACTTTACCACAATAATGCCGACGATGAAAGAGATTGAGCAATGGATTTTCCGGAAAATGCAGGAGGAATTCGCTCGTGCGATGAAGCAGGTGCTGGAGGCGCTGGATCAGCAGATCCTGGAGCAACGGGACCGAGAGCGTTATCGAGTAAAGGACGAGCGTGAAACAAGCGTCAACACAGTGTTCGGGAATGTGCGCTTTAAGCGGAGATTGTACTGTGACCGTAGAAGCGGCAAACACGTGTATCTGCTGGATCAGCTGTTGCAATTCGAAGGGCGCGGGAAAGTCAGTCCGCATTTGGAAGAGACAGCAATCGCATTCGCAAGCCAAGGACCGTCGTACCGGGACAGCGCAAAGCGGCTGGAGCAGCTTTTGGGCTACAATGTGCTGAGCCACCAAGCGATCAGGGAAAAACTGATGGAGCGTGCGCAACAGCCGATGCCAGCGGTGAAACGGCGCGCTGCCCGCGTGCTGTTCGTGGAAGTGGATGGGCTGTACACGAAGCTGCAGCGGAGCAAAAAGCGCGGGATGGAGAACGCAATTGCAGTCGTACACGAAGGCTGGGAGAAGAACGGCAAGCGGGTACAGCTGAAGAACAAACAGCATTACCTGCATACGAGCGGCGGCGACTTCTGGGAAGGGTTCGGGGACTTTCTGGTGGAGCGTTACGAAATCGACGAGAACACGTGGCTTGTGGTGAACGGAGACGGCGCGGCGTGGATCGGGGAATGTACATCCTACTTTCACCAATGTCTGTACATGCTGGACCGCTTTCATGTGGCGCGTGATTTGAAACGCTTTGTTGGTCATTTGCCGCAGGTGTGGGAGACCGTGAGACGGTCTTTGGCCAAACAGGATGCAGCCGCGCTTATGGCGGTCCTGGAAGGCGTGTCGGAGCAAGAGATAGCGGAAGAGAACCGGAAGGATTGGAAGCCGTATAAAAGATTTCTAAAGCGGCATGAGAAGCATTTGGACGACTACCGAAAAACACTCCAGGCGAAGGGGATCGACACAAGCGGCATGCGCCCGATGGGAAGCGCGGAATCGCAGATGCGTATATTCGCCAAGCGGACGAAGCGTGGCGGGTACAGTTGGAGTGAGCGAGGCGTCAGGGCGATGCTGAGGACGATGATGAGGATTCAAGAAGCGGGCACGGTGGTAAGAACGGTTGAAGGACAAGCGAGTAAGCAGGCAACGCCGCAGCAGTCGATAAACATGCGGCAATTGCTCAAGAACGTGACGCAACCGGTCAAGGGTTGTATCGCTGGAATGATTCGCATGCTGCAAGGACCGAAGCAAAGCAGCACAACGGGTATGGCACTCAAAGCACTTCGCGGATAACGGCAAAAAATTCTGACAAATCACTTGTGTTTGATGAAAGAACGAAGCAAAGCGCTTACAAGGAAGAGGTTCCTTCGGGGTTCGCGTTCCAGGCATCTTAAATGACTGCCCACGCTAGCTTGACACTGACTAGATATTTTCTCTTTGTGCGGTTCATATTCGGATAGTATTCAATCAACTTGTCCCAAATCTCTTCGAAAACGACTTTGTTTAAAATCTCTTTAAAGGTAATCATGTAATTGAACTCCTGTTATTTAAGGCTCCGTTCGGAGCCGCTTTGTGAAAATATATGCTTCTCGAAATCCATGAAATTCTTTCATTAATACAAGATTAAGATTGATACCACCTATCCTTTCGCCTTAGATCACATAATCCAGGCTGGGGCGTACGCTCTATTCCATGTCTTCCTAGATTATACATCTGACAACCATGGAACGATAGTCCCGCAGCATAGACGTTGAGTAAGTCAAACCTCTTCTCCGCTCATCACACTGCACTTTACCGATAACAAAAAAAGAGCCCCACACAAGTTGTCCAAACTCATGTGAGGCCTCTCTTCTACTTCATGTTTCCTACGACTTTCACTCTCAGTCTCGTCGCATTTCCCGGATGATAAGCCAGCGGGGTTTCTTCCACTTCCACGAGTTCCACCGTAGCCGGATCAGCGCCGGCCAGCACCGCCTGCTTCACGGCTTTTTCACGCGCATCTCTTAATGATTCCTCGCGCGGCTCCGTAGAATAGATGTAAATTTGCTCATATTGTCCGCTGATTTGGGCAATACACGCGCCAATGGCGTTGGCTACGCCCCCGTTCTCAGGCTTAATCATACGGGATACCCCGCGAATCGTGTCCGGTATAACGACACTGCCGCCGCCTACCAAAACAAGCTCAACATCTCCCGACGATGTCTTCATTTTATCAATGGCCTGCTCTATGATGGTTGCAATTTCAGCTTGTACCTGTTTAGCGAAGTCTTCATCCAGATGCGCTACCAGACTCTTATCCCCGACATCCGCAAGACCGAGCCGAACGGCAATGTCCGTCGTAGTCAGCGTATTCCCGCCAAAGACCAGCGCTTCTTGTCCAATCCTGTACCCTACGCTGTCAGGGCCAACCGTAATTTTGCCGTTCTCCGAGCGCACAATGCTTCCGCCGCCCAGCCCGACGGAGATAATATCCGGCATGCGGAAATTCGTGCGGATATCCCCAACCTCGACCGCAACCGAGGATTCTCTCGGGAAGCCGTCCTGCAATACCCCGATGTCCGATGTCGTCCCGCCTACATCGAGAACCATCGTATCCTTGATCTTCGCTAAGTAGGAAGCCCCGCGAATACTGTTCGTTGGCCCGCAGGCAATGGTCAGGATCGGAAACTGTTTGGCATAATCAATCGACATCAAGGTTCCGTCATTTTGGCATAAAAACACCGCTGCGTCCGAGATGCCCTCTTCTTCCAACGCCTGAACAAAGCCCTCGGTCGTCGTTTTAATCACTTTGCACAATGCCGCATTGAGGATGGTCGCATTTTCCCGTTCGATCAAACCGACCGAACCGATCAATGAAGAACAGGAAACAGGAAATTCCGCTCCGTACATTTGATGGATGAGATCGCGAACTTGGAACTCCTGGTCATTTTTAAGGGATGAAAATACGCCGATGACCGCAATGGATTCAATACGACCGCGCCACTCTTCCAGAAGAGCCGTAATTTCGGTCTCATCGACTTCACCAAGCACTTGGCCGTCGTATTCATATCCGCCATGGACGAGAGCGTATTTACCCGACAGCTTCTCCACCATATCCTCAGGCCAGGACGTATACGGGGCCACGGAAGCCGTTGCCGGGTAACCCAGACGAATGACGCCGACTTGGGCCAGCTTTTTACGCTCCACAATCGCATTCGTGCACTGTGTCGTACCTAACATGGCATGCGTAATTTGGGTTTTATCGATGTCCGCTTCCTGCAGCAACCTCCGGAGAGAGGTTTCGATGCCCGTTTTAATATCCAAGCTTGTCGGTGATTTCACCGCATGGATCAACTGGTGATTCTCATCCAAAATGATGGCATCCGTATTGGTGCCGCCCACATCGATCCCGATTCTATACATTTTCAGCCACCGCCTTTTTTACCAGTTCCTCGATCGGAACATAATCGTAATCATATCCGAAGTATCTTGGACCTGCCGTCTCGATTCCTTTTTCCGTTCTCCACCTTTCATGGGCCGGCAGCCCGATCACCCGTACGCGTTTCCCGTATTTCAGGCTCTCCGTGGTCACGGGCAACAAGGTTTCATATTCGACCAGACAGATCAAATCCGGAGTGATCGCGGCCACTTGACCGTTCCGTTCGGCAACCAGGTTTTCATTTTGAAAATGAACCTTCATCTCCCCGGATTTAAACGCTTCGATGCCTTCGAGATGCATCCGGCCGAGATTAAATCCGCCCTTGGTCTCCCGGATGACATCCACGATTTTACCTTGGAAAAGTTCATAGCCGGACACGAGTTTCAGCAGTTCTTGCAGCTTATCCTTGGTATCCCGGTTTTTCGATGTAATGATTGCGCCAATCTGTTCGGATAGAGTCACGATATGGTGAACGCCGCTTTGCTTGATTTGAGCACCCGTTGCAGGATACAAGCTGACTAAAGCGCTGGCTCCCATTTCTACCGTAGCCACCCTTGCCAGCCGTTCCGTCCATTGATTATCGATGGTCTCAAAGATGCCGATGTTCCCTTTTTCATCCGTAATCGCCATCGGCGTCGCCGGAATGCCGTCCAGGTTAAACGTCACCATTTGCAGCTCCGGGAACGCCCGTCCCATACCGTCGCAGTCGATCAATGGCAATCCCAGCTGCGCCGCAACGACGATGGGAATCATGGAGTTGACGCCTCCCGCTTCCATCGGAAACGTTCCGGCGATCTGTTCTTTTCCCAAGTAATTCGCTAATTTTTGGAACACCTTCACAAACTCGTCCCCTTTAGGAAACTTCTCCACCAATACGGAAGGCGCCCCCATCATCGCGGCCGGAATAAAAAAGTCCTCATCCTGAATCTCGTCGACCGAGTATAGTTTTACAGGACCATATTTATCAATGGCCGAAATAGCCATCAATTTGCCGATATAAGGGTCTCCCCCTCCGCCGGTTCCCAGAAATGCCGCGCCGACGGCGATGTTTTCAACAGCTGCTTGATCTATATATCTCATTTACGTTTCCTCCAATATGACAGTCTTCTGAGCCGATAAACGATAACCGACATAATACACGACAAAAGAAATCACAATCCCGGCCAGCGGCTGATTCGGTACCTGCAGCAAGCTCGGGAAAAAGGACAACACGACAGGAGCACAAGCAATGACCGCGCCCGCAAGCCAGGAGACAACGCCCAAAGCATTCACGCCTTCGACCTCCTGCCAGCGGCTCTTATCCCCTTTGCCAAGCACCCAGTACGAAGCGATCATCACGCCCGCCACCGGCGGAATCATAGCCGACAGGATGGACATGATCGGAGTGAAATAGTTGAGTATGCCGACGACAGCCAATACGGTCCCGATGGTTCCCGCGATGCCGATGGCCCACTTTTCTTTCTCCTTCGAAACGTTGAACACGTTGATTAAGGCAAAACCGCCTGAAATAACATTCACAAGGTTCGTCTTCCAGGTAGCCAGGATCAAAATCACACCGCCAATAAACGGCGTCGTGATGCTCAAAAAAGTGGCTGTAATATCACTGGCCCGGTAAGCGATCGTCAGGACGGCTCCTGCACCGATCATCAGCAAACCCGCCGGAATAATTCCGAAAAGAGCAGCTTTCAGCACATCGGACCGTTTTCTCGAAAATTGCGAATAATCTCCCGCGATGACCGCTCCCAGCGCAAATGAACCCAGGGTTACCGCGAGTCCGTCCGTAAAGCTCATCACCGCCGCAGGTTTATAATTCTTGATGATCTGCAGGGAATCACCGGTCAAAGCTTCGATCAGACCAAATATGCTGATCCCGATCAATAAAGGAACGGCAATATAACTGATCACCCGCAGCACTTTAATGCCGTACATGGCTGAAACTACCATCACGAGACCGCAGATGAGAGATGCCAGCGGCACCCGAAGGTGCATGCCGATCTCGGCCAGCAAGTTGGCCAGGGCTGCGCCGCACACATTCGCCTGGATGCCGAACCATCCGAGGCACGCAATGGCGAGGATGATCGAAAGAATCGTCCGAGATCCTTTTTTGCCAAACACTTGACCTGCGACCTGAACGGTCGGCCTTCCTAAATCCGTGCTTTGAATCCCCTGCAAAATCATGAGCAGCACAATGATGGCGTAGCCTGCCAACGTGACGAGCAATGCCTTTGATAACCCCATTCCTGCAACAAGTGCGTTCCCCACCAACAAACTCGGGATGCTGATGACTGCACCAGCCCAGATGATCCCCAGACTGAACCAGGATTGATATTCTTTGGCGGATTTCATATGACCCCTCCTCACGTTTGTTCGTTCGAATCATTTTTCTCATTGTATAAGATGAAGCAGGGCAGCGTCTTTTTCAGAAAATAAAAAAAATCCCGAAGTTTTTGTCTGATTCGACAAAACCTCGGGACTTTTTAGTTATGAATAAGACGATAGACCATGCAGGCGGTGTAAACATCGTACGATTCCGAATTGACGGTGACGTCATATCCGATGAGCTCGCTAATTTTTTTGATGCGGTATTTCACCGTATTTTTGTGGACGAACAAAAGCTTGCTGCATTCATCCATATTTCCCTTCGCATCCAGAAGAAAAGTCATCAGGGTTTTCAAAGCATCCGGGTCGTCCATGATCGGCTCCATGACGGACAAGCATTCCTCCGTAACCTCTTCCCCTTGCTTGCTGAGGTCTATGGCCCGTTTCATGGAACGGACTTCAGCCGCGGTATACAGTTTGCGGTGATGATAGATGCGGTGAACCTCTTTTTCTACGCCGTTAACGAGTTGATACATCCGCCGTACGTCCTGCGTGTTCCGCATTCTCGGGGAATACACGACGCTAGAGATTTCAGCGACGAGACTCGTCGTTTCGATATATTCGGCTGCGATTTCATATTCATTGTATTTATAGGAGCAATTCCCCAGCAAAACGACAACGCAGTGATCGATCGTTTGAATGACCGCGGTTTTATAATATTGCGAAAGATGCGCTTTTAAGTCTTCCCTTATCCTTCTTTCCTCCGACAAATCCCGAATGTAAACGAGCCACATCATTTGGATGGCGGAAACGTCGATATACAGCAAACTGGCCAATCTGCGCATTTTTTCGCTTTCATCATTCACGATCGCTTTGACCAAAGCGTATTCGCTGACCTCGTTATGCTTGTCTCCCCACAAATTGATGGCCACCTGCACCACCTCGCTGATTTGATCCATCGTCTTCGGAGGCAGCTTCGCATTCTCTTTAATGAGAAACAGGTAAAGGATCTCCCCGTTTTTTTGATGAACACGTTTGTATTCAACAAAGCAGGATGAATTCAGCTCTCCTTCTCCCATTCCGCCGTTCAAGATGGAAGGCGCCATGGACCGAATAAGACTCGCCACATCAAGCGATGAATTCCGCGGCCACATGACCCGGTTGATGATATCCAGGTTGCTGTTGGTCAGCACGATGTTCGCTTTCATCCGGTCCGACAGCAGTTTAAGGGTAATTTCCACGCTCCGCAAATGTTCCGGCAACAACGAGACCTTTTCCAGCGATTCATTTACGAAATGCTCATTCACATTCTGATTGCTGACGATCGCCTCCATGACTTCATAAATGACTTCATTATACCTAAGAGTGTAGTCGTTTCTCGGCATGCAGATGATAATAAAATTCAGGGATTCGGCCAGCTCGACCACTTCATCGGCGATATCCGGCATCACAATGCCGACATAGTACAAAATCAATCCCACTTCGCCCAGGTCATGCAGATACTGAACCGTTTTGCACTGCTGCTCCACGCTGTCCTTAATGGAATAAAAAGAGCTGATGACCAGCTCTTCGGCATACCACTCTTCCTGAACGGTTTGAATGATTTGCGAAAAGAAATTGACATCCGCTACCTCTAAAACAGATAAAGAGGAAACGGTCTGATGAAGCCTGCTTGCTCCGGTGACCACCTGAGCCCCTCTAAATGAAGGCAGCTGCAGTAAATCCTTAACGGTTACCCCAATTTAACCACCACTTTTTTGTTCGATTCAAGCTGCATTAGATAGGCTTTATTAATATTAGTATAACCCTCGTTAGGATAAGCAACCAAGTAAGTTCCATAATGTTCTTCCCTGTTAAGGATTTCTTATTACGAACCCAAATTCACGACAAAACCCAGCCCTGGATAGCTCTTATTTTAGGCCGGGTCGTTTATTGTCTGAGCTTTCTTCCATGATTATACATCTGACAACCAAGGGGTGGTAGACCCACAGTGTGTAAACATTGTGATGCACCGTTACTGTATTTCGAAACATCACCTAAAAACCATTGATCAAGATTCCAACTCTATTTTTTACTTTGGTATAAAAACTCAACTTCACCATCCAGCAAATATCGATATTCCAATAATTGCATTGTTCTTTCCCTTATTCTCTCCTTTATATCCGTGGCTAGACTTACAGGTCCTCGTGATCCAAGATATCCATTATAAATAAATGTCTCCTCTACAAATTTTGTCTCCTTTAAGTGATACTGTAACCATTCTTTCTGCGATTCAATGAGTGCTTCTCTTGGTTCTCTATCCAACTTCGAAAGAAGCTTTTTATATATTTGATTCAACTCTTTATCCCAAATCTCTGTATATTTGCCTTCCAACGCCCCCCATCCCAATGTTGTATTAATCTCTTTGGAATTTATTAATTCATTTAATTCGACTTCATAATCATGATCTATAGGATTTCGAAGCATTTCATCATAAAATTCTCCTTTCAATTCATAGTTCCCAATGCTCATGGTTAACACTTCATTGTTAGAAGAATCTGATCGACCTTCAGTTATTTCTTTCGATTCATTTCCATTACCTGTACTCACTACATCAGGAGGCAGTTCAGAATTCGTTATTGATTTAGTCTCGCTGTGCAAGGTAGTCGATTGACTACTATTTTGACAAGATGAAAACACTATCGTAATAAAAAATAGTAAGAGTATCTTACTTTTCATAAATGATCTCCTTAAATATTATCTACCGGTAATGGCGCATAACGTTATTTTTTATAAATTGCTTCTAATAATTCCGATTTTTTTAATATTAATTATGATCGATAAAATACAATTGATAGAAGTAAGCCCCATCCAAATAAATATTGAATACGACATCCACACCCATACCATTAAATAATTATTGTTTAATAAATAAGGAAAAATCATTACCAATACCAAAAGCATAATGCTTAAGATTAGTGCGATACTACTACCTGTCATTTTTCTGAATCTTGTCTTTTCATCTTTAATATTTAGTTCTATTCCTCTAGAGAATTTAATTACTTGTGCACATAAGATAACGACGGCTATTATTACTAAGAATGAAAATACCAAATCAATGAATAGATACACGTCATCATAATTAAATTTATTCATGTGATTTCCATTCATATTCTCATAAATGTTATTAGCAATTTGCGATGGTGCAGTTGAATTCAAATTAGCCAGAACAAATATGGCCTGCTGCTTTTCTAAATCAATAAGAACCTGTGAGGAGTAATTAGGATTAGATCCATTATGACTAACAACTCTATTTTTCGTATCTATACTCCATCCGAATGAATAGTATTGATTTTCATCTTCGTATCCCGCCGTTTTGATGTCGACTTGATGAGATTGTTGTATCGCTTTCAATAAATGATCTGGTATGTCGCCTATCCCCATTTGGGCATTAATCCAGCGTTCTAAATCTTTTGTATTCGTTACCAAATAACCTGCAGCGATATTCCCATAATATCTAGGGGCATCATATTCTAAACTTTTTCCAAAAAATACACGATATCCTTTGGTAAGTTTATCAGTTTTCTTTTCTTGACCTGTTGAAAAATAACTATCAGTCATCCCTAAAGGAACCAGTATGTTTTCAGTTATGTAATCCTGATAAGGTTTGCCTGTAACTTTTTCAATAATCATCGCTAAAATATCATAATTAACTGTAGCATAATTATATGCTGTCCCAGGATACGTATCTAACGCAATGTCTGACACATTATGTATCGTCTTTTCAAGCATGTCCTCCGTGGTACCTTCAGGAATTAACCGAATACTCCACGGTGGAATTCCACTTGTATGAGCTAACAACTGATGAATCGTAATATTAACTTTCTCACCCTTAATAGTTGGCTCAAATGATGGAATATAATCTGCAGCAGAATCTGAAAGAGATAAGTACCCCTCATTTTCTAATAGAATAACGGCCAATGCCGTAAATGCCTTTGTAGTCGATCCCAACTCAAATAATGACTCTTCAGTTACCATCTTCTTATTATTAACATCAGCATATCCGTAATTTTTATATATTGTCTTGCCCTGCTCTGATACTACCATAGCCACCCCTGGAGTCGCTGATTTGGCCATTATGGTTTCCACCATATTATCCGTATTATCATAATTCCCTGTCCTTATCAAACTTCCAAGTTCATCCCAACACGCTATAGTAGTAATGATTGCGATAAGTAGGATGACACATACTGTTGATGTGCCTGTTTTACTTAGCATTTTCTTCATGGTGGTTCTCCCTATTGTAAGTCTTCTAAAAAAATAATGAACCAAACTATATCATTAAACACCATCCATAAAAACCTTCTTTGTGCCGATATGGCATAGAGAGAAACATGTTCTTAAAGCCATTTAATTCTTTGCGCTGATTTCCGATTACGTTCTTGTATTCACGAACGAACCCAAGAGCCTTAAGGCGACATAGTCGCCGGCTGCGCTTGAGCAGTTAGACAGGGTTGTCAGCCCGGGTTCACTTCCTCGAAACCGCTTGGGGCGGACCAAGGGACGAAGCCAGCCTGCCCGTAGCGTGAATATAATGTTAGCTGATGCCAGTGACATCTAGAGCTGCGTCCAACATCTTCTTGATTAAAATAAACCATCCTTGATATAAGGAATAAAAATATAGTTTTGATCTATATAAATCAGGTAGTAAAGATAGCTTGCAATAATTATATGAACCAAAAAAAGATAGTAATAAACTCGCGGCTTTCTATAAAATAAATACAATAAAATCAGATTTACTATAATTCCGGCACAAATCCCTATGTATCTACTATAGATATTTATATTCAATATATGAGCTGCAGAGACTTGTTTGGTTTTTAAAGCCCATTCGAACGTAATTTTATCAGCTATTAAATAAAAAGAAATTGAATATATAAAAATCAAAAAAACTGTTAGAAGTACAATTAAAGCTACTTTTATTATTTTCAATTTACCTTTCCTTCCTTGTATTGTTTAGATCGAATTCCCACAGTTGCTGCTAACGTTATTGTATCTACGAACCCGAGTACCTGCTGACCAAGGAGTGTCAGCGACACAGCGGTACTCCTGGTTACTTATCTCCTGACCTTGTAATTTTTCATGCCTATCATTGGGCGATGCCCGAAGTAGGAATATTGGGTTATCCGAAGAAACCGACTCCTCTGAAATAATCGTTATTTACCTATACTTATCAATTGTTTTTTGAGCAGCATGATCTGACCAATATGATATGCATTATGAATACATAAATTTGATACTACTCCCCACCAAGGTGCATTGAAATAGGAAGGGATTTCTTGCATAAGTTTGAGATCTTCGCTTTCTTCAAGTGCCCTATTCCAACTATTAAAGACTGTTTCAAGTCTCTGTAAGGTCTTCTTCCACTCAATATCATTTATTGTATGTGGATTCACGTAAAAAGTATCATCATTGTTTATTGAATTTTCTAATTCAAATTGTTCGACGTTATATCTCTCAAGCCACTTCTCATTCCAAAATATGAGATGATTCACGATCGACCAAATTGATTGTTTACTTTCATTCTCCCATGCAGCTTGTGTAGCATTTAAATCTTTTAAAATTTCATGGAGCGGAATGAACCAACTCTTATCGTTATAACAGGCGTTTAATTGGTCTATGAGAATATATTTATAACTCATCTTTGTACCTCACTATTCGATTAATCTTTTGGTTATTTCGGATAACGTTCCCGTATTCACGACGTCCCACCGACTTATGGCTGCGTCAGGAGCCGGTCAACGATACGGTTAGGTGGTGCGGATGTGTCCGGCTAAATCTACCTCTCTGCTGCCGGTAATACTTCTCTGATCCTCTTCTAACTTTGCCGTACTCAGCGGCAAATGTCCCGAAGCGTGAAGATTGTGTTATGCGATGCCTCGGACTTCTTCGAAATATATTCCAGTCATTGTCTTCTTAAATGCACTTTATATATCTTTAATGCAGTTTCTTCCTCTTCTGATTTATCTTCAATTTCTTCGATTGATAACCCATGCTTTGGTATTTTATCCTTTGTATAATTATCCATAATTTTACTTATTCTTGTTTTCGTAAATTCATCCATGAGATTGCTCCTCCTGGCTTGAATTTAGATACTTTGGCGTTATTATACGTGTTCTCTAATATCGAATGCATTGATTTCTTATCACGTTACCACATCTATGACGCGACCCGGCTTTAGATAGCTTTTATCTTAGGCCGGGTCGTTTGTTGTCTGAATTTGCCCCTATGAGCTTCTTCTGACCAAGGGGCGAATGCCCCGCAACATAGATGCATTGTGAAGTGATATTACTGCCTTCTCTGTATTTACATTCCATATACGGTTTAGATAAATACATTTGTTTCCTATTATTTCCTATGTATTCTAGTTATTTATCGTATTTTAATGATATTTCATCATGTTTTATATGTTATAATTTTCTAGTACAATATACGGCTATAAGGGCGGTCGGCTAATCTCCCAGAAGGGAGGTGATGCCCATGGAGGTCAAAGATGCTCTTTCCTTAATGTTCATGTTCGGCATGTTCATTTTGGCATTGCTCACCTACATGAAAAAGAAATAGACCGCCCTGGCTAGGATAACGGTCTATTTCCGACCCATCTTACGTGGCCGACTGCTCTTTATGCAGTTATTGTGCTTTGGAGTCGTGTTCCCGCACGGCTCCTTACTTATTCTTACCTCAGTATAACTCATTTTATAACGCTTTTATAGGTTTTGTTGATTATTTTTATCTATATAAGTCCGTAATGTTGTCTGCAGTAATTTCACTTGACGGTTCCGTGTTTACGAAACGACCCAGCCTTAGATCGCTCTTATCTTAGGCTGGGTCGTTTGTTGTCTAAGCTTCATCCAACATTATAGATCTGGACATCCGTAACGTGAATAAGCTGTGTGGGTTCGCCTAGCGTTCTTGTATTCACGAACCCGAGAACCTTAAGGCGCTGCCGGCTGCGACGCGGTTACGTTCACAGGGTTGTCCGCCTGACTCCGCTTCCCTGTCATTCTCCCCTGGCGGACCAAGTGTCGGCTTCAGACATCAACCGCGTGAATATTGTGTTATCTGAAGTTATTATCATCTGTGATTTGCTCACATCGGTCTATTCTTCTTCGGTATTGATGTCATTACATATTCATTGTTCTTTATCAATTTTCCAATATACATAATTTGTCCTAAATGTTCAGAAAAATGAGTTGCACATTGTAGAATCATATCTAAATTGGTCCTCTCCTTGTTCCTTACCAACTACCCGCATTTCATTGAAAAGTAGTCTTAAGTTGATGAATTCGTAAAAAAGACCGAATAGCGATAAAAGCTAATCGATCTGATGGTGTCAGAAACTATTAATCATTGTTTTTTGGATGATATTAATAAAACTACCCCTATGATAATTAACAGAACAGGTATGATAATCCACCAGATACTAAGATCGAATAAACTATATCTGAACGCACCACTATTGTTATTGTTAATTGCTTTTTGTACTGACTCTAATGCAGATACAATAAAACCAGTACAGAGAATTACGACAGAAGACAAGAAAGATACACAAGCTAGTAATTGTTTTATCATTAATCCTCCTCCAAAATAGATTCTACCTAGAGAATTTGAAGAACTCCCTCAGGTAGAAACATTATAATTGGTTATGGACTGTAAGACAAATTGGTTGCTGTAGTGGAATACCATGTAGGGCCATCTGTAAAGAGGGTTTGCGTTCTAAATTGATGGCTTGATGCAAAAGACAAGATTTTATTTGTAGCATTAATCAGAGCACCATGGCCAGTAGTGAAGGATTTGCTTGCTAATGACGAATTATTACTTTTATATAAATACTCTGTCGTTAGTCCTGTTAATTTATCCCCAATCGCATCCATTTTGGTATTAGAAGTTCCTTGCCAAGTATAGTTAAAGCTCAATTCGATGCCTTCTTTACTTGCAGAGATCCCAACCTGATATTGAGTATTATTGTCCAAGTTTAAATTCGTAGTGTTTGGGGACCAGTTAATCAAATAATTTGAACTGGAGTTCGTCCTAATATTTGATTTATATCCTGAAGTCCAGACGTTTGGATTAGAGTCAGCTACTCCCGCAGGATAAATTTGAGAGTCCGCTAATACATAATAGTGAGTTTTTGCGCTATTCGCATAGAATAAATAATCGGTAACTGCTTTACCTGCAATAAATGTCACAACCGAACCATTCACGCTTGGTTTATATGTTCCATTTACTGAAAAGGTTTTTCTTACACTAGTAAGTAAATCACCTTGTTGTGCAGCTGCAAGAGAATTTGAATTCGTAGTATATTCAGTTGCAGAGGAGAACAATTTATCCATATCATTTTTAAAATCATTAATAAAAGAAGCTAAATCATTTGTTTGCACAAATGAATTAAATTTCTTGAGCTGTTTAGCTTCGTTATCTATCGGCTCATCGTTTTCAAGTACTGCAATTTTACCATGGGAATTATAGAGAGCAATAAGTGTTGTTTTTGTTGGAACTACGATGTTTTTTTGACCATCTATTGTCACTTCATCATTTTGAATGACAGCATCAGGATTTAGCTGTTTAAATTCGTTGTTGTCAAGAAATAAAGGAAGATTTAATTGCTCAAACACTTTTTTATATAACGAGAGTTTATCAATATCATTCCCCGTAAATACCACAGTGTTTCCGGGTTGATTAATTTCCGATTTAATATCATTGAGAGAAATCGAATTGATACCACTATCTAAGCTATAGCTATACGTTTCAACTTCGTCATAACTAGTTGCACTTGCATTTTGCACATTAAGCGGAATAATCGTTGCAGCAATAAAAAGTGAGAGGAAAAGTTTTAATTTTTTCATTAAAGACCCTCCTGCAAATGTATTTGTCGCGACATATTACATTATTAACATAGTAAACAAATAATGTCCATAAATTGTTAAAAAACAGGAATTTAGACGGTGTTATGTGTGGTGGTCGTATAATAATATAGTCCTTGGACTCCAGTGGGATAAAATGCCTAATTTGTGTTTTTATTCTATGAGTAAAGGAGGGTACAAGGAAACAAGTTCAGCGAATTGAATCCCATGTACTGAAAAGCAAAAACTGTATGAAAAAGTGTATTGAGGACTTAGTAAACGTATCGATCTGAATAAAGAGATTGTGAAGTATAGAAAGTGATTACAAACAATTAATCCCCCCGCGGGGAGGATTTGGCGTTTCTAACGTAAGTAGTTACTGACCCGATCCGGAAAGAAGACCGAAAGCTGAAGCAGCATCTGTCCCCAGTTTTGGACACGGCCTGTCCATTTTAGTGTCACATCCATCGTGCTCAGGTAGAGCATTTACAGCAGGGCTTCATCGGTAGGGAAGATACCTTTCCTAGCGAAGCTGCCGGTGGTAACTCTCAATCATATTTGTGGTGTAGATAAGTTTGCGAATCTCAGATGGGTACTTGAAAAAGGTAGAGAGTTCCCCCCCCAATTGTTGCGCCAAGAGCAGATAATAAGCGGATACTTGACGCCCCAGACTTCCTTGAAGCGGTCCAGTTCAAGCAGCGCCCCTTCCTCAGTTGCAGCTTTGTAAATCGGCTTCAGGTCAGCGGTGACTTTCTTGAGATCCTTGTACGACAGTTAACAGGTGGAGTTGCGGATCTGGTGAATGATGCACTTTTGAATCTCGGTCTTTGGATAGCAGGCCGCAATCGCTTCGGAGGACCACTAAGATTATCCACACAGATAATGAGAATGTCTTGGACACCACGATTTCGCAGGTCATCTAGGACGCTTAGCCAGAACTTACTGGATTCATTCTCCCCGATCCACATACCGAGCACATCCTTGTTTCCGTCCAGGTCGATGCCGATCACCATGTAGGCCGCTTTGCTTACATCAGTGAACTATCATTTTGTAATTTTTTATACAGCTTGTATTCTTCAATATCCAATGGTCTATTTATAGGATATAACAATAACCTCAACAATGATTTCACTTCTTCAATACTTTCATTAATTATTCCATCAATATAATCTTGTAACCATTCTTCATATGGTATTCTTAATTGAGGGTAAACCTCGTCACCATTTTTTACGAGTTAATACCACTCATCAAAAGTATCATAGTTGTCTGAATACAAATTTTCATTCAATTCCATTGAGATATATCCCCTTTACAATTTTGCTGGTATTTCAGTTAACGTCTTTGTATTAACGAACCCGAGAGTCTTAAGGCGACCAACGGGAGCCAGGTCGAAGACTTAGCCTCGTAGGAGGTTGTCTGGCTGCCTTCATTTCTCCGAAATGCCTTCGGTCCAGACCAAGGGCGAATGCCCGCCGCTTGAATACATTGTTAGATGATGGTGACGGCTTCTTGAATTACTTACAAATTCATTCTACTAGTAGTTCAATAATTCCCTATCAATTTCGTCAATAGATCCAATATCTTTTATTCCATCCCAAAAAAGACTATTTCGTTTGCCTCATTATTTCTTATGAAGGGTCTTTCCTAATTCAATGTCTGCACTAAAAAAGCCCAGCATACTCTACCTTTCCAGTCTTAAGCGTAAATTTCATTAGTCCTTTAAATCTAATCCTCTCTGGAATCTGATTGGTTTCTTCGAGCATCTCCCTCAATACACATTCTCTTAGAGTTTCCCCAGGTTCCCTTATACCGCCGGCTAACTCCCAATTATTCTTCCAACTATTATACAAGAGTAGAAATCCGTCATTATTCTTCGCAACAACAAATGCATGTGTAATTGGACTTAAATCTATATTATTTATCTGATCTTCTGTAATATTAATAAGCTCTTCAAATACATCTCCATTTTTGTTTTTACATATTGGCACCACTGATCTCCCCCAGAAAAATATAGTCCTTCGTCACTTTCACCTAACGTTCCCGTATTCACGACGTCCCACCGACTTAAGGCTCCGTCAGAAGCCGGCCGCGATGCGGTTAGTCGGTGCGGATGTGTCCGGCTGATTCTGCTTCCTAGGTGACTGCCAAATGCCTCATTGAATCTACTTCTGACTGCTTCGGCCGGACCAAGGATCGGCGCCAGCCGATCCGCAGCGTGAATATTATGTTATATGACGTACCACACTTCTTGAATTGCATTCAATTAGTAATGATTCTTCTCCATTCAGCTTCTAGTATGCTCATTTCTATCAAATTCCAAAATGAGTCTTTATATCTTCTAGCATCTCTAATAAGTCCTTCTCTTACAAATCCAACCCTCTCATAACAATTTATAGCCGAGGTATTAAAATCAAATACACCTAAGCTAATTCGGTGTAATTTAAATTCTTCAAAACCGATTCTAAGAACACTATTAATCATCTGCTTCCCATAGCCTTTACCTCTATGATCATTACTTAGTAGTACTTTACCAATTCGTGCTGATCGATTATATCTATCGACGTTTCCAAGGGAGATATGACCTACAAGTTGCTTTGTGTCTTCTTCAACTGCTTTATAAATGAATTTAGTAGAGGTTGTCTTATCGTTAGCATCATTTAAATAATCATTCAATTGGTCTGTAGTTAGAGGATAAGTAAATTGAGGACCAGACCATTGAAGTAAGAATGCTTCATCTCCACTCCATTCAATAAGTTTATCAAAGTCTGGAGGCTCAAAATACATAAGAGTAATCATATGAATCTATCCTTTCTGCGCTTGTGGTATGTCTTATAACGTTCCAGCATTCACGACGCCCCACCACCAAGGTTCCGGAGGACCCGGCCGCGATGCGGTTAGGTGATGCGGGTGTGTCGCCTGAGTCCTCTTCCTCGAAATGCTTCGGGACCGAGGAACGGCGAATGTCGGCCCGATACGTGAATGTAGTGTTATTGGAATTCAGCGCCTTCTTCGAAATTACTAAACATAAAATGTTTTCTTACATGTGTTAGTTCAAGGTAGCACTTTCCACGAGTCCTCACTTACAAAGTGTTGACTTGAAATTCTAATTATGTCTAACTCCGTGTTCGCTCTCAATTTAAGATTAGTGAAAAGATGATTTGTGTAATTCTCATGTGCTTCTCGACTTACCCAACCAGTTAGGGTTAAATACCGATTATTGTCTTTAGAAGAACAGGCAAACTTTCCACCAAGCATCGTATTAGTCGTTTTCATTCCTGGATTCCAAACTTGATTTTGGACCTCTTTAAAATGATTAATTCTATCTTCTTTTACATCGGTTATTGCAGTTCGAATGAACTTACTTTTTCTAAGAACTGAAATAAAATCATCTAAAAGCCCTGTGATGTTATTTACTTCTTCAAAAAGTTCAACATTAATTGATGAATACGTCCTTGACTGATTAGATTCTGAGACTATCTCATCATGTACATTGCCCATAAAGTAATCATAATCTTCTTTATTTTCCCAAAATGAATATATACAAGCCGATAACTTATTTTTTATATCCCAACCGCCTATTTGGCCTATGAATCCTTTTAGGTTATTTATTAATTCCCAATTTGTTTGTAACCTTGAAAAAGTATCAACTTCATTGCTTTTTACTTGACATGTAATTCTTTTAATTAACATTTCGATGTACTCCTTTTGAATTTTTCATCTCTTGCTGGTTTTTTTATTTCTCTTATAAATCCGCTTTGCAAATTAATATTTTCACCCTCTTCTTGTGCTTACTATCAATAAGTATATTGCACCAATTTCTTATAACGTTGTTGTGTTCCTGACGCCGATTCCCCTTAGATAGCTCTAATCCTAGGGGAATTGATGTGTCTGCCTGAATCTGCTTCCTTGAAATGCTTCAGGCAGACCGAGTGGCAACAGATTCAAAGCTGGAACACAGTGTTATAAGATGTTGGATCCATCCCTGAATTGCTTACACTTTATTGTATTGACTTTACGTACTTTTTAATTTGTTTTTTATAGTGTTTATCGTGGGGAATAAATCCTCTTAAATATCCCCTAATCGAAAACTTCTTTCTGTCTCCGTCTTTATATTCCTTTATATAATCTTCCTCTGGTAATCCGGTGATATCATCAATGATCTTGTTTCTGTATTCAAAGAATTGGTTAATGATAGAATCTCTTGTTTGAGTCTTTGCATATTCCCTTGCATTAGCGTTGAATTCATCAAAGTTCAAATGCCTTACAGTCACGGATTGACCAAGCTTGATCTTCTCTATACCTTCCTCATAAAAATATTTGTCCCAAAGCATGATATGACTTATAACATCTTTCAATGACCATTTCCCTTCTGAAATGGGACTATTCCAATGTTCCTCATCTATAGTCTTTAACTCTTGTACAAAGTCAATAAAGGTTTTGAATTCTTCTACCATTTCCAAAGAGGTCTTCGCCATGTACATTACTCCTTTGAGTTGTTTTTTTATATCCTTTGCCCCAATTTCTTATAACGTCATTGGATTCACGAAACGCCCCAGCCTTAGATAGCTCTTATCTTAGGCTGGGGCGTTTGTTGTCTGAGCATCTTCCATGATTATACATCTGACAACCTAGGGGCGATAGCCCCAAAGCGTGAATACTATGTTAGACGAAGTTATTTCCCACTTCGAAACTCAAAAAATATTTATCTAATCATTCTATTGTTCCAGAGTTCAATTACTACATCCATCTGTGAATTATGTACCTTTTCCTCTGGTTCTATCGTTCTTTTCCATAGTTCTTTCTTATTATTAATTAATTCTGGGTTATTCTTGATTAGTTCTATTGCTTTTAATCCGTATTTTTTATTCTTATCTGATTTTGTATATTCCCCTTTTGGTATTCCATGCACAATTCCTGTTTCACATAATCCTAAGAACGTTGTTTTCGGACACCCTTTTGCTTGTGAAGCTGTTCCAACTCCAAATATCTCTCTAGTAATGACTTCCCATGCTTCTCTTGGATTTACAAAATTATTATCTTTTATGTATTTTACTGTTTTTACAGCTGCTTCCCCGTATTTACTCAATTTAATTCCTTCTTTCTAAAGGATTTAACCTTGCAATAATTTCGTCTAACGTTCCCGTATTCGCGAACCCGAGAACCTTAAGCCCCAACAGGGGCGGACGCGACTGCGGCTAGGTTCGCAGGGTTGTCCGCCTGACTCCACCTCCTCGAAATTCCACTGACGGACCAAGGGACGGTGTCAGCCGGCACGCCGCGTGAATATTGTGTTATAGGATGTCAGCGTCTTCGTCGAGATACTACCCATCGTCAATAGTCTCTAAAAAATCTTCAAGGTACATTACATCATAACTATTATTCTTCATTCTTTTATAGAGATCTTTATCTTGAGTTATTAATGTGCAGCCTTCGAAAACGGCTGTATCTGCGATAACCGCATCATCAATATTATTCTTTGAATCATTTAGTATCTTTCGATAGACTTCGCCTTCTCCCAATCTTGCATATCCAAATCTAGCTCGACCATTCAATATAAATAGTGATATTGGTACCAAGGTTGCGCGAAGGTCAACTAACATTAATATATTTGTTTTTCGAATATCCTGTTTTGCATCTGGTATTTCACATAGCTCCTCAACCTGAATAGAAGTTATATAGTATTCAAATTGTTTTCTGCTAGAGTTCTTTACTTTATCGATGAATTCAGGCAATTTATCAAATACATTTGAATCAAACATAATTTTCTTCATTGAAAATGCCTCCTACTAATTCTTCACGCCGATTTCCTTAACGTTCCTGTATTCATGAACCTCCAAGGGGTTGTCTGCTGAAATTCCTACTCGAAATCCATCCGCAGGCCAAGGCTCAGAAGGAGCCGCAGCGTGAATATATTGTTATCGGATGTTTCATTCGTATTCCTCGATAAGCATATCTGCTTTATTTTTCACGGTTGAAGCTGACTTTTTATTATGCCGGGCATCAATCGGAAAGAAATCTATAGTAATCTCATAATCCTTTGAGATTTTAATTGCTTCTTTTTCAAAAGTCTCTTTCTTCTCGTAAGACTTTTCATCGTAACAAATGATTGAAAATATGCCGTAATCAATTCCGGTTACGTGTTGGTAAAGTGGAAGTTGATATTCTAAACCTTTTTTTAGACTGCTATGAGAATCTACTTTAAACTCAATAAGAGCTCTATATCTTTTTCCACAGCTGATTTTGAAGTCAACATAGCCTCTACCTGTGTGACTTTCTCTGGTTATATCCAAGTTATAATTCTTTAAATACAAATCAATATAAAAATCAAAAAGGATTTGAATCTCATCTTCCGAAAAAACCTTCTGTTTATTGTTTATTAATTTATACAATTGCTTATGCTTTACATAATAATCAAATTTCCTCATCATACCTCTGACTATTTCAATGAATCCTTCTTTTGTTTGAATGTCAATAAAGGCTTCTCCAGTATTAGTTTTTCTTACCTTCTCATATTCTTTTTTTATGTCCTGAGGCATTAGATCAACATAATCATCTAGATTTACATTAAATCTTTTTTCAAAGTTAAGCGGGTCTCTAATATACATTTGATAAAGTATACCAACGTCAAGAAAATCAACGTCTTCAAAAATTAAACCAATTAAATAGTTTATGTCCTGAAATGAATCCAATATATCCTTAGTCTCATCAGATATTTCGTTATCTTTGTCGTAATACTTCTTAATTTGGTTGTTAAAAATCTCTTCTTGTTCATCCAAATCTATTGCATCACTCATGTAATCCAATAATTTATACAGTATGAATTCATGTATAGGCTTTAAAGTGTGCGGGAAATCGTCTGTAACGTATTGACGTAATTGCATCAATTCATTTTTGCATTTTTCTTCACTGCTCATCTCCTTTGGGAAAATATCAGCATACATTTCTTCAAATGGTAGATTTCCTGCAAACTCAATAAACAATTCTATAAAGACATCTAAAGTTGAGTTCGTTAATTGGTTTAATTTATTGCTCTCTTGAAAAATTGTTATCACTTTATATTCTCCTTTAGAATTAAATTTCCGATAACGTTTTTGTATTCACGAAACGCCTCAACCTTAGATAGCTCTTATCTTAGGTTGAGGCGTTTGTTGTCTGAGCTTCTTCAATGATTGTACATCTGACAACCGAGGGGCGATAGCCCCGATGCGTGAATATATTGTTATCTGAAGGACTTGTCATCATAGAATAACCCTTAGTAGATTATCAGCTCTTTAAAAACATGGATAAAAGAATTCCTTCCTTCAAATTTTTATTCTTATGCCCAACGTCTTTCCTAATTGTTAGTAATAATTTTTCGAGCTCTTTAAGTATAATATTCGGATCATTGGCTTCTTCTTTTCTTTTTGATATGTTTCGATAGTTTGACCATTGAATAATTACTTCATCGGATCCCCAAACTAATATCTTCTTTGTAAAATCTTTAATAAAATCATTCATTTCAACTGGAGTTTTACTATGAGGATTGTCCATTAAATCAAACATGAAATCTATTAATTCATTATAAACCGGTATTTTCTTTTCCCTCATTTCCTTATCTATAATCATTCTTCTCTCTAAATATTTTCCTAAAGTAATAGTCATGACAGCAACAATAAATGTTGTTACTGCAGTCACTATTGCAGGAACGTACTCTTTTGGAAGTCCAGAGAATGCTCTCCAGAGTGAAGATAATAGATACCAGAAGCCATATAAAAATCCAACTATTATTGCTAAACCTATAACTAAATTAATAATTTTTAATATACCCTTCACTGTATACCTCCATGACAGTAATTTATTCACAAGTCTTTCAGATAACTCTTATTCTGCGAATGTCGTAATCCCTTCTCTTTCCCGAATTATTACGACATTCGCATTACATCCATTTATTATAATGTTATGCGAAGTTTCCAGTATATTCAATTCGTTCTTGCATTCGGTTCAAAGGACTTTGGATTCGTCGGATATCTCTAATGCTCACATGAGTATAGATTTCAGTAGTCTTGGAACTCGTATGGCCCAGCATTTCTTGAATATATCTTATGTCTGTACCTGCCTCCAAGAGATGGGTAGCAAAGGAATGCCTCAGCGCATGAATAGTCGCGGGCCTTTGAATGCCTGCCTTTTGTATATCCCCAAGGTACGTTCATCAGCAGGAAAGCTCCACTGCTTTAGATCCGGATGCCACTTTCGTCCCGGAACGTTACGTATTCGCCGAACCCAATCCCGATCGGGAGAAAGTGTCAGCCATAGCCGCCCTTCAAAGTCATTTTGCACTTCAATACGTTTTACATGCACGGTTGTCCCCCCGATCAAAATGCTGGTGTTCTTACTCTACAGATACGCGTCTCCTAGAACGTAAAAAAGAGACGGTTTTTCAACCGTCTCCGATTCTTTCGGAACATATTGCTCTCTTCAAAAAGGTATAACCAAAACCAAAAGCCCCGCTTAATCCCTCTCAATCGTCAAAACTTTCCCCTTGGCATCCCAATGCCCTTGCGCGCCCAGTGCTTTGGTGATAAAACGCATCGGCACGTAGTTGGAGCCCTCGAAGTTTTGCACCGGCTCGGCAAGCACCTCGGCGGTACCGTTGATGGATGCCTGCTTGGAGCCTACTTTCAGGACGATTTTGGCGCCGGTCAGGTCTTCCGTGAGCGTGATTTGTTTGGTCGCTTTGTCCCAGGACAATTTTGCGTCCAACTGGTTCGCGACGTGTTTCACCGGCACCATCAGCGTGTTATTTACGATGACCGGCTCGTATCCCGGAACCAACATCATGGTCGGGTCATCTTCCGCATACATGTCGAACGATTTACGCGTGATCTGCATATCGTTCTTCAATAAACGGTACAGTTCCGACTTGCTGTCCAGATGGCGCAGCACCTCGCCCGGCGTTCCTTCGCCCGGAGCCACGTTCCAGAAGCCTTTGGAGCCGTCCACCGGATGGATGGTCACAGGCTCGTTGATTTTCCACGTTTCCGCTTCGGAATGCACCTTCACCTGCTTCACCGGAATGTCCTTGTTCGCCGGCAGCTGCACGGTCAGGTCCATGTTTTGCTTGCGGATATTCATTTTGCTGTCGAGCAGGAAGTCGAGCGAAAGCACGGTGTCTTTGCCCAAAACGGTGCGCAGCTCAGGCGTTCCCTCGAACAGCTGGTTTACGTTTTTATCGAAATCAGGCAAAATCTCGTTCACGGCGCTGATCAGCTGATCCGCAACGAGAGCGATTTCTTTCTCCTTCTCCGCACTGGTTAGCGCATCCTCTTCCATCCCCGGAACGCCGGCGTAGTAAGCAGCGATGATCGGATAATAGGTGTCGTATAAACGGGTAATCAGTTCTTTGAGGCCTTCTTTGTCCTTGGACAGGCTGGTCAGGAAGCCTTTGGCCAGGCCGGCCAGCTCATCCCCGCGGATTTCGACGTGCAGCTTTTGCAGCGACAGCGACTCCCCGTTCACTGTATCGTTCACAGGCGTAATCGAAATCTTGGACGGATTCGGCGTATGCTTCAGCAGAAAACCGAGCATGTCCTTGTACATTTGAATAACGCTTTCGTTGTTCATTTGCGGAACCGCAAAAGCAGGATCCAATGTTTCCGGTTCAAGCGATACGGAGATCGGCTGCGTCATGCCTTCGACCGACAGATTCAATGTTTTCGCATCCATCGCCAGGTGGAAAGGAAGCTTTTTGCCTTGGAACTGAACGGCCCCTTCCATAGACGCGTGATTCAAGTCCTGCGTAATGGCTTGGTCGATCGTAATGGACAAGGAGCTCAGCAGATCGATCGCCTTTTGGTCCTCTGCGCTCAGTTTGCCGTCAGCCGGAACCAGCTGCAAGGACACGGTCTGCTTGGACATCGACGATTTGACATCCAGCGAGCTCAGCGCCGCCTTGCCAACATCCACGCCGCCAACGGCTTGACAGCCTGCCATTACGACCAGGAGCAAGGACAGCATGGCAGCCAGTCCCCATTTGAAACGCTTCTTCATCATGTTCCTCCTTATGTACCCATCGTATTTTCTTGCCATAAAAAACACTCAGGAATCTCCCGATTGTATATAGTATGCCAGTGCGCGTAGGCCTGTGTAAACACTATTTTTGCATGATTTTGGAATCCGACACGAACTCCCCCAAACAAGCAAAAGCCGACTCTCGCACTGTTTCGTAACAGACAAGATCGGCTTTTGAATTTGAATGGTGAAAATGGAATGCGGCTTCCAGCGTATGTTTAGGGTCTGCTTTTGGCGACTCCGCTATCTTTATGCCTGGACTTTCATCTCGAACTTATGCCTCCACCTTTTTCCCCACGATCACGAGATCGCGCTCGATGCCATCCAGTTCGGCCACGCCCGGCAGCAATCCCCAATCCTCAAAACCATACTTTCTCAACAGCTTGAGGCTCGGATCGTTGTGGCCGAACACGAAACCGACCAGTCTTTTGAGCCCCAGACGCGGACAGGCTTCAAACGCTTTTTCCAGCAAAATGCCGCCCGCGCCCTTGCCGCGGCACTCCTCCGACACATAAATGCTGATCTCCGCCGTCGCATTGTAAGCGGCCCGTCCATAAAAGGATTGAAAGCTCAGCCAAGCGACCGTCTTCCCCTCCGACTTCATGACCCACAGCGGGCGGTGATGGCTGTTATGCTCGTCAAACCAGCGCCGGCGGCTTTCCACCGTTACCGGCTCCAAATCCGCTGTCACTTGCCTTCCGGCAACGGTTGAGTTGTAAATCGCGACGATGTCCGGCAAATCTTCAAGTACGGCATCTTCGATCGTATAGTTGTCCCATGTCATGCTGCAAACAGTCCTCCTCGAGCGAGTCCGATAGATTTTGTTTTCTATTGTAATGGAAGAACGGCGGGAGCGCTATACGGCAGATTTTAGGGATGACCCTCCGTCACAGGCCGGGCCTTCCCGTCATGGGTTAGTTCACGAACGTATTTTTCACCCGTTGGGAACGGAGCAAATACGCCGTCCACACGACGCAAAAGGTTAACCGCTGAATGACCAGCCCGGTTTTCGTATACTGATCCCGTTCGGCTCCGCCCAAATCCTCATACGTCAAAAACCGGTCGAACACCATGCTTGTTCCCAAATCAAACAACACGGTCAGCACAAAATAACAAATCATGATCCATGGAAACGCGGACTTTTTCCGGTAGAGCAGCACTAAGGCGACGACGAGCAGGCCCAGCATGACGGCCGTGGACAAGGTTTCCAGCATAAACAGCCGTTTGGCGTGCGGGTTGTAGTATGCGCCGTCCGGGGACGTCAAGGAATGCCAAGTCTCCGAGGAATAGATCGGAAGCAAGCCCCGAAAGAAATAATCGGAAAACAATAACAGCGAATAATACATGTTGATCTGCAAAAGCACTAACCATCCGCCCAGCCCTTGGGGCACATCCGTCCGCATGGATAACGGCGGCTGCCCCCTCGCCGGCCTCGTCTCGCGTTCCAGGTTATCGTTTGGATTCATCGCGTTCTCCTTTCGTTGCGCTCGACAGGTTCGTCTTCGATCCCCACCTGACGGCAGCTCCACGCCCACAGACGTTTGGCATCCTCCATGTTTTCGGCTTTGGCCGTGAGCGGCTGCGGTTTTTTCTTGTAAAAATATTGCCCGCTAAACTGCCCCGCCTCCGGCTCGGAAGCGAGATACACCGCCGTTTCGGCCCCTTTTTCCGGAGTGAGGAAAAACGGCTTCAGCATGGCCAGCACCGTTTTGCCGAACCCGGTATCGCGGTTGACGCCGATTTGGGTTCCGACCGCTCCCGGATGCAGGCAGTTGGCGGTGACCGAAGTACCGGCCACGCGCGAAGCGAGCTCCTTCGTAAACAAAATGTTCGCCAGCTTCGACTGCCCATAAGCTTTGGCCGGGTTGAATCCGCGCGTCAGGAACGGATCGTCGAAATGGATTTTCCCCGCCTTATACGCGCCGGAGGCGACCGTCACGACCCTTCCCTGCTTGGCGGCCAGCAGCGGCTCCAGCAGCAAATTCGTCAGCAAAAAATGACCCAGGTGATTGACCCCCATGTCCATTTCGAAGCCGTCGGCCGTCTCCTGCCTTTTCAGCATGACGACGCCGGCATTGTTGAGCAGCACGTCAAGCTTGCTGTAACGCTCCCGGAACGCCTTGGCGAATTCCCGTATGCTGTCCAAACGGCCCAAGTCGCAAAGCATCAATTGAATACGATCCGAACCGCTTTGCCGCACGGCCTCTGCCAGCGCTTCCTGCCCCCGTCGTTCGTTGCGGCACACCATCACGACGTCCGCTCCCTGCTTGGCCAGCGCAATCGTGGATGCAAGCCCCATGCCCGAATTGGCCCCGGTGACGACCATCAATTTGCCCATCGTTTCGTTCCTCCCGTCCCTTTTTTTAGCTTCACATCATCCCAATGTCTGCCCGCCGTCCAGTCTTTTCCTATTTCTCCCTATCTGTAATTAAACATGCCCGCACGAGGAAAGCAACCGTTGGTTTTCCTTTTGACCCAAGGCCTGCGTTTTTTATTTGCCGCTCTGACGGATTATAATGAAGTAGAATAGAAAACCGAAGGAGGTGTGCCGGATATTATCCGGAGAACATATGAAACTTGGAGAACGCATCGTGTCGATCGAACTATACGCGCAGCCTGGAGCTGCCCAGCCTTATTACCAGCCCGTGCTGCTGTGGGATCAAGAGGGGGCAACGCTGGTGGATACCGGCATGATCGGGCAAATGGACCAGATGACCCGGGCGATCCGCGAAGCCGGACTGCAGCTGTCGGACATTAAACGGATTATTTTGACGCATCAGGATATTGACCATATCGGAAACTTGGCGGCGTTTATCGCCGAAAATCCGGCGATCGAGGTGTGGGCGCATGCCGATGACATTCCGTACATCACGGGCGAAAAACGCATCATCAAAATGACGGACGAGCGCATCTCCCAAATGCCCGAAGCGGCGCAAACCGCCATCCGCTCCCTTTTCGACAAGCTGCCTTCCATCCGGATCTCCCGCGTGCTCGCAGACGGCGACGTACTCGATATCCACGGGGGCATGCGCGTCATTCATACGCCGGGCCATACCCCTGGCCATATCTGCTTGTATCTGCCTGAAGAACAGCTGCTGCTGGCCGCGGACGAGCTGCGCGTCGTTGACGGGGATTTGGCGGGACCTCCGGAAGGTTTTTTCACCCTGGACATGGACGAAGCCGTACGGAGCATGCACAAGCTGACCGGTTTGTCGCTGCAAAAAATCTTTTGCTACCATGGGGGCTTGTACGATAACCATCCATCCGAACGCCTTGCCGAGCTGATCCGCACGCTGGAACAGGCATAACAAACTGCCCGAACAAGCTTTCCTAAATGCGCCCTCATTTCCGCACGTAGTTTTTTGGGATTGAGAGCCAGAAAACGGTTCAGCCCAATCACGCTTGGGTGTACAATGGAAGAGCGATTCGCACGGGGGAGCTTTTTTAAAGAAAGGAAGATGGGATGATGAGCAGTCGTATCGAACAATTGGAACAATCCATGAATGAAAAGGGATGGGACAGCCTGCTGGTGACCGATCCCAAACATGTATACTATTTGACCGGATTTGCCAGCGATCCGCATGAACGTTTTCTCGGCCTGCTGCTCGTTCGCGGCGAAGAGCCGACGCTGATCGTGCCGGCCCTGGACGCGGAAGCGGCAAACGCCGCATCCAGCGTCAAAAACATCGTGACCCACAGCGACACGGACAATCCGTATGAGCTGCTGCAGCGGCTGTTTAAAGGCAGCATCGGCACGCTCGGCATCGAGAAGGAACAGCTGACCGTCGCCCGTTACGAAGAGCTGTCCGCAGCCGTTTCGGCCAAGCAATACGCGGATATCGGCCCGCTGCTGCGCAGCATGCGCGTGAACAAATCGCCGGAAGAGATCAAACGGATGAAACACGCGATGGAACTGATCGAAGAGGTGCTGCGCCAAGGGCTGAAAAGCGTCAAAACCGGCGTGACCGAAATCGAAATCGTCGCCGAGCTGGAATACTTAATGAAGAAACTCGGTGCGCAGGGCCCTTCCTTCGAAACGATGGTCTTGTCCGGACCGAAAACGGCCTTGCCGCACGGCACGCCGGGAGACCGCAAAATCCAGCACGGCGACCTGCTGATGTTCGATATGGGGGTTTACGCGGACGGCTACGCCTCCGACATTACCCGCACGTTTGCGGTGGGAGACATCTCTCCGGAACTGAAAAAGATATACAACGCCGTATTAGAAGCCAACCTTCAGGGCATTCAAGCCATCAAACCGGGCGTGACGCTCGCGTCGGTGGACAAAGCGGCCCGGGATGCGATCGAAAACGCAGGCTACGGCCCGTATTTCCTGCATCGCCTCGGCCACGGCCTCGGCATGGATGTGCATGAATATCCTTCCGTGCACGGCAACAACGCCGATCTTGTGCAGCCGGGCATGGTGTTCACCGTCGAACCGGGCGTCTATGTCGCAGGCCTTGGCGGCGTGCGGATCGAAGACGACATTTTCGTGACGGACAACGGCGTGGAAGTGCTGACGTCCTATCCGAAAGAATTGACCATTCTCGAAGGCTGACCAAGCGTTTAGAGCATTCGTTCGCCGCTTGAAAAACAACAAAAAACCGGAATGCCTCATCCTTGTCGGATGCTGCTTCCGGTTTTTTTATGCGTACAGAATGTATATGCATTCGCCGGCCGCTCTGCCGGCCGTTCAATAAAAAGGCTGCCGATTACGATTGTGCCGGACGGTTTGCGCCAGGTTCCTCATCGGCAAACTTGAAGTCGCGGGCGATATACAAAAACGGCGTCCCCACGGCGGTCAAAATGAACTTGATGATATACGTCGTCAGGAACACTTCCAGCCACACGTTCCACGTAAAACCTTCTCTTCCCGCAAACGCGATGACGCAAAAGACGAGCGTATCCACCAGCGAGCTGATCATCGTGCTGCCGTTGTTGCGGATCCAGAACTGATGGCGTTTGCCGTAAAACTTGCGGATCCAGCTGTACAGCTTCACGTCCAGGAACTGGCTCACGAAATACGCGGTCAAGCTTCCGAGCGCCAGACGCGGCATCAATCCGAAGATGTTTTGCAGCGCCTTCTGCATTTCGTCGTCCGCGCCGCCCATCGGCTTGAAATAAAGCGCCATCTGCATCAGCACGGTCGTGATGATCAGCGTAAAAAAGCCGAACCAGACGGCCTTCCGCGCCTCCTGCCTGCCGTATTTTTCGTTCAGCAGATCGCTGGTCATGTACAGGCTGACATACATCGTATTGCCCAGCGTCATGGCGATGCCGAACATTTCGATCGTTTTGGTCACCTGAATGTTGGCCACGACGGTGGCGACGCCGATCCAGGCGTACAGGCCTTTTTTGCCGAACAGCCGGTAACAGAGCAAGTACAGCGAAAAATTGACGAGTACGTACACGATACCCCAAAGCAAATTAAACATGATGTTTCCTCCTAGTTTTGATTACGCGGGATGGTTTCGAACCGCGGTTTCCGGGCGTCTTGGCCCAAAAACATGTTCTAATGTAACATAATTCGTCCCCTTGTGGCTATTGTTTTTTTCTGAAAAAACATGTGGGCAAAGCCGGGCGTGAACGAAAAAAAGAGCCCCGGCATCCGCCGAAGCTCCAAACCATCTATATGTCGGGATGTTGCAGGCAAGCCCTAGAGAGACCTCGTTCAACCTACGCACATGTTAAAACGAAGCGCCGCAAATCCCGGGAAAAGAACGTTCTGATTAAACGTTGACCGGATTATGCCTGGACGGCATGGTCCAGATCCACGTCCTTGTTGAAGACGTCATGGTCGTTTTCTTTCAAAATTTTGCTGGATACCAGCCCCGCGACCATCGAGTCGTTGACGTTCAGCGCGGTACGGCCCATGTCGATCAGCGGTTCAACCGAGATCAGGAGGCCGGCGAGCGCCACCGGAAGGTTCATCGTGGACAAGACGATCAGGGAAGCAAACGTCGCCCCGCCGCCTACGCCGGCAACGCCGAAGGAACTGATGACGACGATCAGGATCAGCTGCACGATAAAGCTCCAGCTCAGCGGATCGATGCCGACCGTCGGCGCGATCATGCAGGCCAGCATGGCCGGGTAAATGCCGGCGCAGCCGTTTTGCCCGATCGTGGCCCCGAAGGTTGCGGACAAGTTGGCGATCCCTTCCGAGACGCCCAGCTTCTTCGTTTGCGTCTCCACGTTCAGCGGAATCGTCGCCGCGCTCGAACGGGAAGTGAAAGCGAAGGTCAGCGTCGGGAATACCTTTTTGACGTATTGCACCGGATTAAATCCGAAGAGAGCAACGATAATCAAGTGAATGATAAACATCACGATCAAAGCGACATAAGATGCAATGACGAATTTGATCAGCTTCAGAATTTCGTCGACGTTAGTGGTCGCCACCGTCTTCGTAATCAAGGCGAGGATGCCGTACGGCGTCAGCCTCAAGACGAGCGTTACGATCCTGAGTACCACCGCGTAGACCGCTTCAACCATTTTTCGGAAGGTGGCCGCCTGCTCCGGCTTTTTGCGGTCGATGCCGAGCACCGCCACACCGATGAACGCGGAGAAAATAACGACGGCCAGCGTGGACGAACGGCGCGCGCCCGTCATATCGGCGAACGGATTCGTCGGCACGAATTCCAGGATTTGCTGCGGAATCGTTTTATCCTGGACATCGCCAAGCTTCTGCTCCAGCTTCTGTCCCTGCTGCGCCTCGCGGTCGCCCGCTTTGATGTCAATGGCTTTCAGGTTAAAGCTGAGGCTGGTCGCGATACTTACCGCGGCTGCAATCGCTACGGTGATCAACAGCACGGCGATGATCGAACCGCTCATTTTGCCGAGATTTTGTCTGCCCTTCAAATTCATGATGGCGGAAATGATCGAAACCATGATCAGCGGAATGACCACCATCTGCAGCAGGCCGACATAGCCGTAACCCGCCAAATTGAACCAGTCGACCGACTTTGATATCACTTTGGAATCGACGCCGAAAATCAACTGCAGTACGACGCCAAACACGACGCCGAGTCCGAGACCGGCAAACACGCGTTTCGTGAACGATACATGCTTTTTCTGCATCCACAGCAGAAGGCCGATCAAGGCCAGCATGACGATCACATTGACAACAACCCATAATGTGTTCATCTCTTTTATAGCACCCCTTGTTATTCTTAAGGCCCTTCAGCGTTCCCCGTCCGCAGGCGGAAATTGCTTGGCCTTTGATGATGTATGATGACTGGCCGAAAGCAAGCTTTAACGCCGGTAGAATCGGCGAGCTTCTCAATCAGCTTCGAAAGTGATTTTAAGTTTAGCACAATTCATAGTATTTGGATAGGATTAATTTTAGGACAATTTCGGGGATATGACGCAAAAAGAAGTCATCCCTTGTAATTTTGGATGACTTCTCCTCAGTTTTTTCCTATTTCGTTCAATTTATAACCGCATCCGCCGGTTTCTGCTTTTTTATCCGAAGGCGGACATGCCCCGCAGGAACCTCGCATCTCATTTCATGCCTAGCAGCTTGTAAATCTCGTCCATGCGCACATGCTGTCTCACCGTTTCAGCGACGCGGTCGAATTCCCGTTCCTTTAGCGCTTGCACCGAAAAAGTCTCCGCCTCCCGCCGCAGCCCCTTTGCCGCGCGGATCGCATTCAGCCAGCTCCTGCGGAACCCGTCGTTATGGAAAATGCCGTGCACATACGTGCCCCACAACCGGCCGCTGGCCGTGCCGCATCCTTCCGATTTGGGTTCCCCGCCGGACTCATGGATTTGGAAAAGCGGTTGGACCTTCAAATGATCGCTTTCAAGCACGGCGGTTCGTCCCATATGTATCTCGTAACCTTCTACCGTGAGGGATTCACGGCCTGGATCGTGTTCCAGGCGCAGCGGGCATTCCGGCAGCACTTGGCCGCTGACCCGCACCGTTCGTTTGTCTTCGGCAAAAACGGTGGCAAGCGGCAGATAGCCGAGGCCATCCGTCTCCGCCGCATGCGGGTTTTCCAGCCCTGCCGGATCGGACAGCGTTCTGCCCAGCATCTGGTACCCGCCGCATATGCCGATGAGCTGGACCGTTTCGGACCGCATCGCCTCGGCAATCGCAGCTTCGAAGCCCTGCTCCCGGATGAACCTGAGATCTCCGATCGTGTTTTTCGTGCCGGGCAAAACGATGACGTCCGGCTGCCCCAGCTCGGCGGATCGGCTGACGAAACGCACGGACACGCCGGCTTCTCTGCCGAGCGGATCGAAGTCCGTAAAATTGGAAATGCGCGGCGTGCGGATCACCGCGATATCGATGCCGCCGGAAGGCGCTTTTTCAGCCGCGGGCTGTTTTCGCTCTTCAAGTGCTACGGAGTCTTCCGCTTCCAATCGAAGATCATGGATATAGGGGATCACGCCAAGCACGGGAATGCCGGTCCGCTCCTCCAGCCAGTCCAGCCCCGGCTGCAGCAGCGACAGGTCCCCGCGGAACTTGTTGATGATAAATCCCTTGACGCGCGCACGTTCATGGGGCTCCAGCAGCTCCAGCGTGCCCACGAGGAAGGCGAACACGCCCCCGCGGTCGATGTCCGCCACCAGCACGACGGGCGCGTCCGCCCAGCCGGCCAAATTCATGTTGACGATATCCCGGTCTTTCAGATTGATCTCGGCGGGGCTGCCCGCGCCTTCCATCACGACGATATCGTATGCGGAGCGCAAGCGTTTCAGCGCCTCCATGACGGTTGCTTTGGCCGTCGGTAAATACCGGCTGCGGTAGTCCGCCGCGCTCATATTCGCCAAAGGCCGGCCATGGACGACGATCTGGGAATGCATGTCATGCGTCGGCTTGATCAGGATCGGGTTCATGTCCGTCGTCGCTTCGATCCCGCACGCCTCGGCCTGCATGCCTTGAGCCCTCCCGATTTCCTTGCCGTCGGCCGTCACATAGGAATTCAGCGCCATGTTTTGCGATTTGAACGGAGCCGTGCGGAAGCCGTCCTGCACGAAGATCCGGCAGAGCGCGGCCGTAAGGACGCTTTTGCCCACATCCGAAGCTGTCCCTTGCAGCATCAGCACCGCCGCTTGTTTAACGCTCCCTGTTCCCTTGTCCTCCGTCACCTGCGGTTTCCTCCTCTATCTATATCCATTTATAACCGATACTGAATGATCGCAAGCACGAGCAGCAGCAGCGTTTCGATCCCCTCGTTCAGCGCGCCGTACGTGTCGCCGGTCAGGCCGCCGAGCTTGCGGGCCATGCGCCGCGCCGCCCACGTTCCTCCCGCCCAGGCTGCAAGAGGCAACGCCACCCAGGCCAGGCCTGCCTGCAAATACGTCCACTCCCCGATGCCGAGCAGCGGACACAGCGCTGCCGCGGCTGCGGCAAGAAGAAGGGCCCCCGGCAGTGCCGCCAAACTGTGGCGTTTCTCCATGCCGTTAAAATTGCTGCCGGCCAGTCCTTTGTTGCCGCGGGCCATCGGCCACGACGCCATCGCATGCACCATAAACCACCGGCTCCAGACCGGCGGCAGCAGCAGCATGAGCGGCGGCCAGCCCCTGATTAGCAGCGAATAAAGCAGCGATGCCTTCAGCAGCAGAAGCAGCACGCAGGCCATGACGCCCATCGCGCCGACCCGGCTGTCCTTCATAATCTCCAGCATCTGCTCCCGCGGCCTGTAGCTCAAGAGCCCGTCCGCGGTGTCCATCCATCCGTCCAAATGCAGCCCGCCGGTCAAGGCAACCCACACGGCCAGCGTCAGCACCGCGGCAGGCAGCGGCGGAAGCAAGTACAGAGCAGCGGCCGCGACACACCATACCACCGCGCCAATCGCCGCGCCCGCAAGCGGATAATGGCGCGTGCTCCGCCGGAACAGCTCGGGCGTGTAATCCAGCTGCGCTTTGACCGGAAACCGGGTCAGAAATTGAAAAGCCGCCGCTACGGCTTGCAGACCCGGATTCATAACCGGTACTCCCTGCTTTTGAGCTCGATCGGGATGCCGACCGTCACCAGAAAGACCTGCTCGCAGACGCGGGCGACCGATTGGTTCAGAATTCCCGCGTAATCGCGGAACAATCTGCCCAGCGGATATTCCGGCACGATCCCGTCCCCGACTTCGTTCGTGACGAGCACGAGCGGCCCGGGGTAAGCTTGGACCGCTGCCACCAGCCGGTCGATGGCTTCCCGGATCGACGGCTCCATATGTTCCTGTTCCTCCGCCGCCAAAATCACGTTGGTCAGCCACAACGTCAAGCAGTCCACCAGCACCGCCGGCGTCTCGGAGCCGGCATGCAGCGACGAAAGGAGCTCCGGCAGCCTCAGCGGCTCCTCCATCGTGTTCCAGCGGAATTCCGCCCGATCCCGCTGCTGCTTATGCAGGGCGATCCGCTGTTTCATCTCCGCGTCGAACGCCTGCGACGTAGCCACGTACACGGCCTCCTGCGCGTTCGCCATGATCCAACGCTCGGCAAACGAGCTTTTCCCGCTCCTGGCCCCGCCGGTAACCAAAATGCCCATCGCCCTCACGCTCCGTTTCCGGAGATGCCGGCGCTTTCGAACGTCGCCATCTCGCTGACGATGCGGCAGGCCGCATCCACCAATGTAAGCCCAAGCACGCCGCCCGTTCCTTCGCCGATCCGCATGTCCAGATCGAGTCCGGGACGAAGATCCAGCGCCTCAAGCAGCTGGAGGTGCCCCTTCTCCTGGGAGATATGGGAGGCCACCATGTACCCGGCGGCTTCCGGGGAAATGACACGCGCCAAAAGCGCCGCGGCGCTTGAGATGAAGCCGTCGATCACGACCGGACAGCGGTTCGCCGCCGCGCCCAAAATCACCCCGATCAATCCGCCGATCTCGAGTCCCCCGACTTTGGCCAGTACGTCGATCGGATCCGCCGCATCCGGCGCATTCAGCTGCAAAGCTTTTTCAATGACCCCGATTTTATGCTTCAGCCGTTCATCATCGAGGCCCGTGCCGCGCCCAGCCGCTTTCGCCGGATCGGTGTTGGTTATGGCGCACATGACGGCGGCGCTGGCCGTCGTGTTGCCGATCCCCATTTCGCCGGTCACGAAAATGCCGACGCCGCGCCGAACCTCGTCTTCGACGATGCGGATGCCGGTCTCGATGGACCGGATCGCCTCTTCGCGCGTCATCGCGGGGCCTTTGGCCATGTTGGCCGTGCCGAAGCGGACTTTGCGGGAAACGAGCGCCGGATGGGAGATATCGTTATTGACGCCGATATCCACGCATACCACCTTCGCCCCTGCTTGGCGGGCAAGCACGTTAACCGCGGCGCCGCCGGACAGAAAGTTGTGGATCATCTGCGTCGTCACTTCCTGCGGAAATGCGCTGACCCCCTCTTCGCATACGCCGTGGTCCGCCGCCATGACAATGACCGCTTTTTTTTCGAACGAAGGTTTGATTCGTCCCGTAATGCCCGCCAGCTGAACGGCAAGCGATTCCAGCTTCCCCAAGGCGCCGGGAGGAACCGTCAAGTTCCCGATATGGGCCGCCGCCGCGCGCGAAGCTTCCATATCCAGCTCGGGGATCCGTTCCACATACTGCTCTAGAAAGCCCATTAATTTCCCTCCTCCTTATTTCGCTTTAACGCTGCCTTGGACAAAAGAACCTGGGGCGCGCCATAGACGGGATGCGCCACGATGACGGGCTCCACGTCGTATACGGACCGGATCCGCTCCGATGTCAGCATGTCCTCCGGCGTCCCCATGCTGACGGCCCTTCCGTCACGCAGCACGAGCAGCTTGTCGCAATAAAGCGCAGCCAAATTGAGATCATGCAGCACGGCGACCACGGTGATCCCCGCCTCATCCCTCCACTTGGCCACAAGCTCCATAAACTGCTGCTGGTAATGAATATCCAAAAAAGTCGTCGGTTCGTCAAGCAGTAATATTTGCGGCTCTTGCGCCATGACCTGCCCCAAGGCCACCCGCTGCCGCTGTCCGCCGCTCAATTCATCCACATGACGGTCCGCCAAATCAAGGAGATCGAGCTTCTCCATAATGCCGTCGATCATCACGTCCACGTTTTCTTTCGGATCCTGCCCGAGCCAATTCAAGTAGGGGTGGCGGCCCATTTCCAGCACTTCGCGCACCCGGTAAGGAACAGGCATCATCCCTTCCTGCTGGAGGACGGCCATCATCCGCGACAACTCCTTGCGGCCGTAGTCTTCGACCTGCCGGCCCCGGATGCGGATCATCCCGGAGCTTGCGCGTTCCACGCCCGACAGCAGGCGCATCAGCGTCGATTTTCCGCTTCCGTTCGGACCGATGATCCCCCACCATTCGCCTTCCCGGACCGTCCAGTCCAATCCATGCAAGGCCGTGACGCCGCCATACGCCTTCCCTGCGCCGATGGCTTCGATCATGCGCCCATCCCCTTTCGCTGTTTCTTGCTGCGGTATAGCAAATAACCGAAAAACGGAGCTCCGACAAAGGCGGTCACGACGCCAAGCGGAATTTCGGTCGGCGCCAGCAGGGAGCGCGCGATCGTATCCGCCCAGACCATAAATATGCCGCCGCCGATCGCGGAAAGCGGCACGATCAGCCTGTAGTCGGAGCCCGCGATCAGCCGGACCACGTGCGGAATCACGAGCCCCACGAAGCCGATCACGCCGGCCATCGAGACGGCTGCCGCCGTCAGCAGGGTGCTGACGAGCAGCACCGTAAGTTTGAGCCCTTCGACGTTCACGCCCAAATGCGCGGCCTGCCGCTCTCCGAGCGCCAGCAGGTTCAGCGAGCGGGCCCGGCTCCAAACGAGCAGGAACCCCGCCAGAAAATAAGGCAAAAGGATGGCCGTATACGACCATCCACGCAGGCTCAAGCTGCCCATTGTCCAATATAAAATTTCGTTGACCGTTTCCTTGGACATCGCGGTCAAAAACGAAACCACCGCCCCGAGAAAGGACTGCATCACGACGCCCGACAAAATGAGGCTGTTCGTCGGAATTTTGCCTCTTTCGCGGGCCAGCGCCATCACGCCCCACAACGTCAACGCTCCCGTGACAAAAGCGACCGCAGGCAGCGTCCACGCGCCGATCAGCGAATACTGCAAACCGAAAAAGATCAGCATCGACGCCCCGACGGCCGAACCCGAGGAGACGCCGAGCGTAAACGGATCGGCGAGCGGATTGCGCAGCACGCCTTGAAAGCCGGAGCCTGCCACCGCCAGCGCGGCCCCGACCAGCATGCCCAGCAGCACGCGCGGCAGCCGCACCTTAAGGATGATTTGCTCAAACGACGGATCCCACGTCGGATGAATGAGACCGGAAACTCCCGGCAGACGGTGAAGCACGATCAACGCGATATCCTTCACCGGCAGCGCGACCGAGCCGATCCCCAGACAGACCAGCAGGGTCAGCACCAGCAGCGCCAGGCCGATCCCTCCGTAACCTGCCAGCTTTTTGCTCATTATTTAAACAACTCCGGATAAATGGCTTTGGCAACCTCTTGCAGGCCTTGCGTCACGCGCGGGCCCGGACGGCTGAGCAGGTTGTCGTCCAGTCCGATGACCGCTCCGTTTTTGACGGCCGTAATTTGATCCCAGCCGCTGCGGCCTTTGATGATGTCGCCCAAGCCTTTTTTCGTTTTATCGTCGACCACGCTTTTGGCATACAAAATGACGTCGGGATTGTCTTTAATAATCTTCTCTTCGCTGATTTCATTCCAGCCCTGCGTGTCCGCGGCCACGTTGATTCCCCCGGCCAAGTTGATCAGCTCATCCATAAACTCGCCTTTTCCGACGGTCCAGCCCGGGGAAAACTCGATGTACACTTTTTTCTTCTTGTCGCCGGACAAGGATTTGACGGCCTCGACGACTTTGTTTTCTTCTGCTTTCATCTGGTCGACCACTTTTTGGGCCTCGGCCTGATGATCGGTGATTTTGCCGTACGTTTCGATATTTTGAATGACGTCGTCCACCGTTTTCGGATCGGTTTTGAAAATCTTGATGCCGAGCCCGCGCATTTTTTTGACCGCTTCCTCGCTCATGGAAATGCCCGTAAAAACGATATCCGGCTGTGCCGCAATGATCGCTTCCTCGTTCGGCTTCATGATGCCGCCCATTTTCGGCTTGCTTTTGGCCTCTTCGGGATAATCGTCAAAATCGGATACGCCGACGATTTCGTTCCCGAGCCCGATCGCAAACAGCGCTTCGGTTTCGGCCGGCGACACCGACACGATTTTTTTCGGGGCTTCATTGAACGTAAAGGATTCGCCCGTCGCGTCCTGCAGCGTAAGCGGGTACGTCGTTTTCAGGCTGTCCGCCTGCGTTTGCTGCTGGGAGGCCTCCTGCTCCTGCTTAGCAGGCTCCTGAGGCGCGGATTGTTCCTTGCTGCCGCAAGCCGCAAGCGATAACGCGAGCAGCAACGCCGCAAGGCCGGTGGACCATCTTTTGATAGACAAATTCATGTACTGTTCTCTCCTCTATGGGTTCTTTTTCTTTGACGCACAAGAGGCCTGGCAATAGAACGTTCATGAATGCGGCTTTGACGGTACCTCGCGAAAGTTTATCCTTGCTGATATCGTCAAAAAAACCCTGATTCTTATCGTCAAAGAACCAGGGATCACGTTGCCTGCCGCATCTTGCGGAAAAACCGCGGGAATGGGCAGGCACACCTCATGGGCGAATGGCATGAATGCCTTCCGCCGGAAAGTGCTGCAACGTAATCCTTTTCCTCGAAGGACCGTCATTAAGCTCATGAGGCAGGTCTCCTGACTTACAGGCGGGGCGATATCGTCCCGGCCTTCCCATCCCGCCTTCGTGGCGGAACAGTGGCATATCGGGACATACCTGTTTTACAGTGGCGGGACCGTGCCGGATTTGCACCGGCTTCCCTTTTCACCCGAAGAAGCGGCGCTGCGCCGCTTTCCGGGACCTCATCAGCGTTCATTATTCATTTATTCCAGGCAATGCATCTCTAGTTGTTGATTATAGGGGAAGATGGAAGAGGTGACAATCTGATTTTGAGAGAATCGTTCGCGCCGACCGCCGGAATCCAACGAGCCATTACGGTGTTTAGTGCGGAATCCGTTTATGGCCGGGCGTGGTTTCCTTACGTCACAAACTCCCAAGCTCCGCGCCGCTCCAGCCTTCCTCCGTCCGTTCCAGCGTCAGGACAAGCAAGTTTCCGGGTTCGATACGGATATCCCAAAAAGCGACGGCGTGCATAAACACATGTACGATCTGCCGGATGACCCCGCCATGCGCCACAAGCAGGACGGGAGCGGACTCCCCGTGTTCAGGCGCTCCTGGTTCCGCTTCCTGCAGCATGCCTGCCAAAAACTTGGCGATTCGGCTATCAAAAGCCTCCCAAGATTCGCCTTGCGGCGGGGTCGCATGTTTCGGATCGTCCAGCCATTGCCGGTACAAGGCGATATCCTTGAGCTGGTCATAGGTGTGCCCTTCCCACGCGCCAAAATCCATTTCGCGCAAGCGGGAATCGTACACCGCTTTTTCGATCAAGTCCGGACGCACCTCGCGCAAACTTTCCCGGCACCGCGACAAATCGCTGCAATAGATCATGCCGAAGCTCCGGTCCCGCAGCTTTTCGCGGACGGCAGCCAGCTCGTCCCTGCCCCGAGGGCTAAGGCCGATGTCGGTGTGCCCCAAATATCGTTTCTCTTCGTTCCACGGCGTTGAGCCATGTCTCATCAAAACGATCTCCAGCCGCTTCATGTCCATAACGCGCCTCCCGCCGCCCAAACGGCCAGCAAAGCCAGCAGGACGAACAACACCGAGACGGTCAGCAGCAGCCGGTTAGCCAGCAAAATGTCGCGGGATTCCATCGGTCTGAGCGCGTCTCCCATATAGGCCCTGAACGATTCGACGCCGTGGTATACGTTGACCCCGCCGAGCCGAATCCCGAGCGCGCCCGCGACGGTCGATTCGGGAAAACCGCTGTTCGGGCTCGGGTGCTTTCGCGCATCCCGGCGCATCGTGCGCCAGGCTCTGCGCCCATTCATCCGGAGAAAAAAAGCCGACACGGTGAGCAGCAGCGCCGTCAATCTTGCCGGAATCCAGTTGGCGATGTCGTCGAGCCGGGCCGAAGCCCAGCCGAGGTGAATGTATTTTTCGTTTTTGTAGCCGACCATCGAATCGAGGGTGTTCACCGCACGGTAGGCCATGGCCAGCGGGGCTCCGCCGATCAGCGCATACAGCAGCGGGGAAATGACCGCATCCACGATGTTTTCGGCGACCGTTTCGACCGTCCCCCGGACGATCTCCGGATCGTCCAAATGCGAGGTTTCGCGCCCGACGATCATGCCGAGGCTCCGGCGCGCCGCCGTCAGATCGCCGGAAGCGAGATGACGGTACACCTCCATCCCCGCATCCTTCAGCCCTTTAACGGCAATCGTCGTGGCGATCAGCACCGCCTCCGCCGCCCAGCCAAGCCAGGGATGGATCGCGTTTAGTACCTTGAGCAGCGCCCAAGTGACAACCAATGACCCCCCGGCGACAACGACAGGCAGCAGGATTCCCGCCAGCTTGAATTGTTCGGGCCGGAATTGCCGGCGAATCCCATTCTCCATGGCTTTGATCGCCTTGCCCATCTGAATGACGGGATGCGGAATCCAGCGCGGGTCGCCGATCAGCAGATCCAGTATAAAAGCCCCGGCCAACACGGCCATCGCCGTCAATGCCGCTCCGCCCATGCCGTCAGCAATGCCTCCTTCACCGCGCCGTACACCGCGCGTCCCACCATGGCCCCGAGATCGGTAGCCGTTCCTGCATACATATGCTCCACGGGATATGCTGCGCTTTGGCTCACTCCGAGCATGATCGCATCCGAGGTCGTTCCCGTCGCCACAAGCCCGTTCTCCGCATCGCGCACGTCAAGGTCGGCGAGAGCGGCCGCCTTCGCTTCCACCGCCGTCATGATCGTATTGACCATCGCCGCCTGGGTCAGCTTCGCATCGATCATCAGCATGATGTTCACCGTTCCGGGGCGATACGCCGGATAGGTCGTCCGTTCCGAGCCCGCTTTGGCGGCATTGGAGGTTCCTGCGGTCACGCAGCAGAAGACGGCAGCCTCCCCGTTGTGCTCCTCCATAACCGAAGCGTGCTTCAGCTGAACCGCGGTCAGAAGCCCGGCGGTCGTATCCACGGGGTATCGCCATTCCCGCAGCCAATCGGCCACGTCGCGCACCGGATCGGAGCAGTCGTAATGTTTGTCCACATAAATGTTGGCCATTCTGCGCAGCCGCGCCACGCCCCCGCCGTACACCGCGCTTCCCATCGCGTCGAACGGTCCCGGCGCCTGAAGCAGCAGATGCCGCTCCCCTTTCCGAAGCACGAGCCCCGGCCAAATGTTTGATGCGTATTCGGTTTCTATTTCGGTCAAAAAAGGTGTTGCCAAACCGCTTCCCCCTTAGATTGTATCTCTTTATTTTTCCAGTCCTCGTTCAAAAATCCCTATTGATAGACACGGCTTCGGCCGCAGGTTTTCACCCGTCAAAACGCCTCCGATCCGCCCACGGACCGGCAATCGCAGCCAGCTGAAGCCAAGCGAAACACTTGAAACGTTACCTTCCCTTTAGCTGATCATCTTAATTTTTCCAAATTTTTTTTGGCTTCTTAGCTGCCAACGTTCCAGAGCGGCGTTCCGGCGATGACCTCTCCCATGACGTCCAACAGCCGCGTATTGTCCGCATGCGTTTTGACCGCAACCCGGATATGCTCTCGGCCCAGCCCGGGGTACATGGCGCAGCTTCGGATCAGCACGCCCCGCCGGCCCATTTCCGTTTGCATCTTCTCCGCCGTCCATGGAGCCGGAAGGCCCGCCAGCAGAAAATTCGCTACTCCCTCGGTCACGTCGCAGCCCAGCTTCCTTAAACCTGCGGCCAACAATCCTCTTTGTTCCGTAATGAGATTGATCGTATCCCGCTCGTAACCTTCGCCGCTTTGCAAACAGGCTTCCCCGGCAAGCAGCGCCAACCCGTTCACGCTCCACGTGACCTGCTTGCCGGTCATGGCCTGCACCAGATCCGGATGCGCCGCGGCAAACCCGAGCCGCAGGCCCGGAATCGCGTAAAACTTCGTCATCGAACGGACCAGCATCGTCCGCGGATACCGGGCAAGCTCCGGCAGCAGCGTCTGCCGGTCCTTGTCCGGTATAAAATCGATAAACGCCTCGTCGATCACCAAATAGGTGCCGCAGCGCTCGGCCGCGCCTGCCAAACGGCGCAAAACTTCCATATCGTACTGGATTCCGTTCGGATTGTTGGGCTGGCCGATAAACAGCAGATCGACGGCTCGAAGCAGCTTTTCGATCTCATCGGCCTCGGCCCTCCATCCGTTGTCACGCGTGCCGTACACCGACTGCACTTCGGCCCCGAACTGCTCCGACAACTGCCGGTATTCCGAAAAACAAGGTTCGACGATCCCCACCTTCCGGGGACGCAGCGCCAGCAAAATGAGCGCCATGCACTCCGCCGCCCCGTTGCCGATGCACAGCTGCTCCGGCCGAACGCCCAAACGGACGCTCAGCAGCTCTTTCAGCCCCCGGTGCCCCGGGTCGGGATAACGAATGACCGCAGGCAGCGCGTCCCGCAGCTTCTCCATGACGCCGGGAGGCGGCCCCAGCGGGTTGATGTTGGCGCTGAAATCCAAAAAAGCGCCCCGGCCGTAAGTTTCCGCAGCGCTTTCCAAATCCCCGCCATGCCCGTATCTTTCCAGCATATGCTGCACTCCTGTCTGTTCACCCTAATTGAATCCATTATGGCGTCAATGTTTTTGCGGCGTCAATGCAAATTCTTTTTTGTTTCTTGCAATCGATTGGTTTACAATAGATTCGTAAGCTGCTTTGAATTTTGCGAAAGCCGGTTTAAGCCGCATTCGGGCTATGTTTTTAGGGAGGTTGCAGGCGCGTTTGGCGTATGTATCCAAAAAGATCCCAGCGAAGCTCGTTTTTCGTTTTGCAAAAACCAAAGAGATCGAATACAGGCCTTTAAACGGAGGAGTCAAGCCATGCTGTTTATCGATAACCAAGGCATCACCGACCCGGCCATCAACCTGGCCATCGAGGAATTTACCCTTAAGCATTTGCCGATGGAGGAAGACAGTTACCTGCTGTTTTACATCAACCGTCCTTCCATCATTATCGGCAAGCATCAAAATACGATCGAAGAGATCAACCAGGAATACGTCAGAGACCACAATATCCAGGTGGTGCGGCGGCTTTCCGGCGGGGGCGCGGTTTATCACGACCTCGGCAACCTGAACTTCAGCTTCATTACCAAAGACGACGGCCAGTCCTTCCACAACTTCCTGAAGTTTACCCAGCCGGTGATCGACGCGCTGCGCAGCATGGGGGTGAATGCCGAACTCAGCGGCCGCAACGACCTGCAGGTCGGAGAGCAAAAAATTTCCGGCAACGCCCAGTTCGCCACCCGGGGCCGGATGTTCAGCCACGGCACGCTCATGTTCAACCTGAACCTGGATGACGTCCAAGCTTCCTTGAACGCCAATCCGGAAAAATTCAAATCCAAAAGCACCAAATCCGTCCGCAGCCGCGTCGCCAACATCAGCGACCTGATGGACCGGAAAATGACGATCGAGGAATTCCGCTCCGAACTGCTGCGTGCCATTTTCAACATGGATCCGAAAGACGTGCCGCAATATCGTCTGACCGAAGCCGATTGGGAAAAGATCAACCAAATCTCCAAAGAGCGGTACCAAAACTGGGAATGGAACTACGGCCAATCGCCGGAATCGAACGTCAAACATACGAAACGTTTCCCCGTCGGCATCATCGACATCCGGATGGACATCAAGGACGCGCGCATTCAGAACATCAAAATCTACGGCGACTTTTTCGGCGTGGGCGACGTGGCCGACATCGAGGACAAGCTCCGCGGCAAACGTTACGAAGAGTCCGAAGTTCGTGAAGCGCTTCAAGGCGTCGATATTAAACATTACTTCGGCAATATCGAAATGGACGACTTCATCGGGCTCGTCTTTTTGGAAGATTAAACTTAGGCGATTACGCTTTTTAAACATAACTGCAAAAAAACAGCATCTTGCTTCCGGCAAGGATGCTGTTTTCTTATTATTACGGGGCAATTACGATTCTTCATTGAAAGGGTCAGTTCGCCCCGGGCAGCTCAGGGTAGGATCATTCCGCAGCTGCCGGCATGAGCGCTTGGGCAGTTTCGATGCTCCGAGCATAAGCCCCTACTTCGGGTGCTCGTGGCTCCGGTATTCGTTGATTTTCCTCCTGCCGTCGCCCGCCTTGCGGCCGTTCATTTCAAGCCGGTACGAGCCAAGCGCCGTGGCGTACGCTCGGGCACGAACGATCCCTCCATCCAACCGGAAGCCGCTTGCAGCACATGCCTCTCCCCTTGGCCCGCCTCCAGCCTCCAGCTCAGTCTCGGCCGGATCGGCCCGATGCCGAGCGGACTCTGCATATATTCGCATCTCACATCGTAAACGCGCAGCCTCACGGACTGCTCCTTCTTCGCCCCATGTATCCATTTCCTGCCTCTGGTATATTGAACCGAACAACATAAAAAATGAGGCATTCATTGCATTCGAATAGGGGATACCGGATCGCGGATTAAACCAGTCATCTCAGGCCCTGAACGGACATCATCAAAAAAGAGACCATTTGGCTAATGGCAACCATTGTAATGGACTGGGGTTTATTATGATCTCAATCTTCCAATAATACGAATTAGGCAAATTATGAGTGTAAAAAACAGGAAGGGTCCATTCCTTATGGTCTATATTTTTGTGTTTTTTTTATTGCTGATCGCGGCATCCTTTTCAGTCCCTAAAAATCTAAGCAGGATCGAGATTTACGCTACGTCCTTCTTTGCCTACTCGTTTGGTCTCACAACGGATGTGGTGCTCGACCTGCATTATAACCTTTACGGTTATCTCTCCCCTGGCTTTCAGTGGCTGGCCTTGTTGGGAATTCTAATGTATATTCCTTCCATTAGCTTTCTGTTCCTGAACTTTTTTCCTGTGCATGGGAGATTGCTGTCCAAAATCATTTATATCCTGGTCTGGTCGGCGTTTTCAACCGGCTTTGAGTGGCTCACGTTGCAGACCGACTTTTTTTATTACAATGGTTGGAAACTGTGGTATTCCGCTTTGTTGTATCCCTTTATTTTCTGGATTCTTGTCTGTAATCTGAGTTTCGTGAAAAAGCAGATCGATCATAGTCAAGAACGGTAGAAGTATCAATTTTATCTGGAATTATGCGACTTTTAAATGGACATTCATGGAGGTAACCCTTGGACAATTACAGAAATGTAGAAAACAAGTTCCGCCGATACAAAGCCCATATCTCCATTGCCGGTACCACCCAAATACATATCCGCAATCCGTATTTCATTGCCTGGTGGTCTGCAGCCTTCCCTGGTTTTGGTCACCTCCTGTTAAGCAAATATTTACGCGGTCTCTCCTTGTTTATGTGGGAAGTGATTGTAAATTGCAACGCAAAGATCAATCTGGCCATGGTATATTCGTTTTGCGGCAATATTGAGGAAGCGAAAAAAGTGCTGGACCCCCGGTGGATGCTCATGTATATTCCGGTGTATCTGTTTGGCATTTGGGACAGTTACCGGACCTCGGTCGATATGAACAAAGTTTATTTGCTCGCGGAAAGGGAAAACGCGCCATTCAACTCATTTTCGATCGGAGCGATGGAGATCAATTATTTGGACAAACGAATGCCCGCCATGTCGGTCATATGGTCCTTATTTATGCCGGGGCTTGGGCAGCTGCACATCCATCGCTTGCTTACCGCGTTTTTTACACTGGCTTGGACAATCATATTTGTATATTTTTCCAAAATTCTTTTATCCGTCCATTACCTGTTTCTTGGTCAAATTGCAATGTCAACCGCCGTGCTTGACAAACAATGGTTGCTGTTTATGCCTTCCATATGGGGATTTGCAGTCTATGATTCATATGTGAACACCGTAGAAAACAACAAGCTATTTGACTCCGAACAAAAGGACTTCCTGATCAAACATTACCAAAGCCCCTCATTTCAAGTGAAAAAGGGAAAAGTGGTGGTATAAAACGATGGTACAGATATTTTCAACGTTTGAGCATTCCACGAATTTAGAAATCGCGATTACTGAGCTGGAGAAAAACGGAATTAATAAAGAACATATTTTCGCTGTCCCCTTAACGAATCGCAAAACGGAGCGGCGATTGTTGGATAGCATCCATAACGCCGACGGCATTTCACTGATTAGCACCGGAGCAACCCTTGGGACTGCGTTTGCCGTCATTGGGGCTAGCGTTGGTTTTAAACTGGCATGGGGGCCGATTTATTGGGGACTGATCGGTGCAGCAAGCGGTTTTTTTCTCGGGATTTGCATCGACGTATTCTACTATAAGGTCATCAAAAAGAAACAACGTTTGTTGCGCGGGAAAAATTCGGAAGTAATCCTCATCATTGAGTGCGATGAAGCCCAAGCTGACACGGTGGAGGATATTTTGTGGCATCATTATGCATTCGGGACAGCACGAGTCATTTAGGAAATAAATTTTGGAAGTCCGATCCTCCAAGCGTCATCAGCATCGGAATTCCATTCTTCGTCTTCAAGCCGGACTAACAAAAAAGAAGTTCCTGCTATTCCGGTATGACACCGGTTCGCCAGACCATATCTAACATTTTTCAATTTCCATCCATTGTTGCAATTAGCCATTGCCCACTCATTTTATCCTTTAATAATGAATAGGTCATCGTACCTTGCTCAAGTTCCTTATCTTTTATATTCCTTAGAAAAGTAACGATGACTTGGATACGTTTCACATCTTCGTCGTAGGTAATTTCATTGACTTCCTTGAATTCAAATTTAACTCCCTTTTCATACTTATAGCCAAACCAATCCATGTTAAATTTTATGGAACCCTCATCAAGCATGTTCTCTTTAAAATTTTTTTCATCATGCTGAACAATGGCTTCCATATTATTCGCAATTTTGTCCGCAATATCTTGCGTGAAGAAACCTTTAACATCATCCGATAAGTCGAAAGAAATTCCCTCTTTAAAATTTGAAAGTTCGGATTTTTGCGTATTAGATTCTTTTTTATAAAGAATCGTCGTGCTTCCTATCTTGTTTTTTGAACCGGTGGTTCCTTGATTGTTTCCTGAATGATTGGTATCCGCTGCTTGCTTTACATTCACACTTTTTGGCTCATGACCGCATCCCGATGTAAAAACGATCGATAAAAGTGCGATCATTCCCATTACTTTTTTAAACTCCATTTTAATCATCTCCTAATAGAGTCGATACGTTTGAATGTAAAACTAAAAAAGAACCAAAAACATAATATCGTTCCTGGCTCATAGCTGCTATTCGTATAATCAAACTTGTTAAGCCGTATGTGCTGAAATAATAATGTTCAACTACTTTTGCTAAGGAATACTGTGAATAATATCTCCATAATTATTGCCTTTATATTTGAAGGTTTTTACAGTTCCATCACTAAGTCTGTAATATCCAATATAGCTGCCATTATTATAATTAAAAGAATCGTTGTACATATCCAGAATATAATCCGGTTCGGTACCGCCTAATGTCTGTGTATTATAACCAGGTATATCCGCATCGATAAACTGCCAGACAGCTTTTGCAATTCCATTTTTAATTTCTACTACTGTTGTTACATTACCATTACTATAGGTATAGCGAGTTGCGTCATTAGATGCAAAAGTGTAGGTATAATATGAAGATTCATCGCTTTCGGCTTTCGGGTCGGATTTAAATGAATAATTAATTGGTAATGAAATAGCTGCCAGACGTGCCTGCTTTAAGTCGGATGAATTCAGTGCGTTAGCATCAGGGTTGAAATTCTTTGACTGTATGAATAATATCCCCCTAGTCTTCTCATAGTTCACATGATATCCAAATGCTTCGCTGACAAATTTCGCAGGAACCATCATACGACCGTTATAATTATTTGCTTCACTATCCATCTGCACAGGCTTCCCGTTTTTATATGCAGTACGCTCACCTTGAGTCATTTTGAATGTTTCATTAGTGGAATTCGTAATGATTGCGGTATGTTTTTTAGCGTCCCACGTATAATTGAGCCCTAGAGATGCAAGTGTTCTAACCGGTACCATAACTCTACCGGCTTGTATAAAAGGATTCGTATCAATTGAGATAAACGACCCGTTAATGTTAACGGTTATAGGTCTTGGTGTTGGGTTGTCCGTTGTAACCGTAGAAGCAGCTGAACTTACACTCGGTAACATGAAAAGAACGGTTAAGCAGAAGGGAATAAGTTTCCTAAGCAAAGACATAAATAAATCCTTCCTGATTTTGTTTATTATTATAAACATCAAAGACGTAAAAATGTTACGATTTAACCGAAACTTGGCATGGATATTTTGCAGGCCGTTTTCTCTAAGTCCGGCAAGGTATTTTTCAATATTTTGTGTATTCGATGTGAGAAATCAATCTCAATCTAACTTCACGGAATCTAAAATGATTGGTAGCAAAATGTCATTTTTGTATTTTGTAACTTTATTCCATATATTAATATTTATAATAAATTATGTTATAACAAAGTCGTCATAGGAGGTTTTTTTGAAAAAATATGTATGGTCAGGACTTGCAATTGGTTTAGCATCGGTTCAATTCTTGCAGCCACAGGGAAAATCAAAATAATTGTCAATGGAACAGAGCTAACTACCGACACGTCACCCAAAATTGAAGATGGAAGAGTGCTCGTCCCCATTAGTACGATATCCAAGGCGTTAGGCGTTGGGGTAACTTGGGATCCTAAGTCTAAGTCGGTGAAGGTGGATTCGAAGCCAAACGTTTTAAATGGTGATTTAAGTGACCTGTACACTCACTATGCTTCCGTAAGAGATGTAATCGCTGCATACTTCTCTTACTATGATTCAAAAAAGGATGGCTATCAAGCGTTGGTGACAGATCAATTTAAGAGTGATTTTGTGGACCCCAAAAAAATTATAACTTCCAATGATGAACCAATCTTAGATTACAAAATTATTGGCGGTAAATTTATTGGGACATTAGAAGAGCCTCTTCAATTTAAATTTCGTGTTGAAGTGATCCGAACTATTGATATTAACAAAGGATATGGAAGAATTGCTAAAGTTCAATTGGATTTCAACATGAAATATGACCAAGACAAAGGAAAATACTTAATTGATGGTATATTTAAAGCAAGTAAGGAAGAACTTATAAAATCGTATACAGTTTTTAAAGGTCTTACGTTTACGGACGAACCAAAAAGGTAAAAAGCAGGGGTAAATCATAAGTAGATTCACAAAAGGCCTTGCTCGCGTTACCATATGCGAAAGGCAAAAGAAGAAACGTCTTTAAATGGAGAGAACCGGCCAAATAGCCGGTTCTCTCCATTTCATCCCCAATCATGCTTATGTTACTCGTGACATCAATAACACCGTAACAATTACCGTAGATAGTCGTTATATAAATAACGTATTTAATAGGCAATGGATGCAATGATATCTATTGCCTATTAAACTTCAAAGGAGAAATTTGCAAAATGAAAACTACGGTAAAATTATTCATTTCGACTATGGCCATTTCTATGATATTTGGGGTACATGCGGCCTTTGCTTCTCGAGAAAAACCTTCAATCTTTATAAATAATGAGAAAATGGATATATATGCAAGCGTAGCATACAGTGGAGCCACCTTAGTCCCGATGAGGCCTATTTTTGAAAAATTCGGTATGACTGTAGATTGGGACAATAAGACAAAGTCAGCTACCGCAACAAAAGGTGAAACATCGATCAAACTTATTCATAATGCCAATGAGGCTTACGTAAATGGAAAAGTTCAAGTTCTGAATCAGGTCCCCAGTTTTAATCCAGACAACAGTACTTTTTATGTAAACCTCAGATTTATCGCTGAGACATTAGGAGCAAATGTCGAATGGAAAAAACAGCTAATGATGCATCCATATATATTCATTTCCCTCAAAGTTAAACCAATGAACCAAATAACGTAAAAATGGGGCATTCATTGCATACGAATAGGGGATACCGGATCATTTCTAAAGGGAGGATTTCCTTTGAGAAAAAGCTCGTTTGTGATCATGCAGATCGATTCGTTGCTGAACCCGAATGAAAGCATCTTCGTGAACCGGATCGCGGAATCATTCGAAACGCCGCAGCACGGCCATGATTTCGTCGAAATCAATTACGTCGCCGAAGGGCGGGGATTCCATTATATCGGCGAAGATCGGGTCGCCGCAGAGAAAGGCGACGTTTTTGTCCTGCCCGTCGGAACGACGCATGTGTTTCGGCCAACCGCGGTGTCGTCGAAGGAGCCGATCGTCATCTATAACTGCGTTTTTCATCCGCGGACGATCGAGCAATGGTCCGAATCGATCCCGCTTCCTCAACGGCTTCTCGAATACCTGTCGCTGCGGTCTGACGAAAATTCGCCGCCCTCCTGGCTGAAAACGACGGACAACAGCGGCGACTTCGCGCTGCTTTTTACCGGTCTGTACTCCGAATATATCCGCAAAGCGGACGGCTATCGAGCCATCCTATGTGGAAAGCTGCTGGAATTGCTGGGACTTCTCGACCGCCAATTGTTCAGCACCGGGGAGGCATGCAATCAAGACCCGTTGTTCGAAGAGATGCTGAGCATCGTTCATAAACGCTGCGGCGAATCCCAGTTTACGATCGGAAAGTTGGCCGGACAGTTGAACGTTTCTACCGGATACGTCCAGCGCATGTTCAGGCGATACTGCGGCGTGACGTTTCTGACGTATTTGCAGAATGTCCGGATTGACCGGAGCTGCCGCCTGCTGCGCGAAACTTCGTTTAAAATCCCCTACATCGCCGAACTATCCGGGTACCAGGACCCGAAATTTTTCCACGGCATTTTTAAAAGAAAAACCGGGTCGACACCGCATCAATATCGGCTAAAGCATCGACAGTCTTAAGCGGTTAAAGCGGCGTTCCAGGCTATACAGTCATTTCGGAAAGAAAGGATTCGGAAGATGGACAAAATCGTGAAGATGAAAGAAGCATTGAACCAGCTTTCCGCGCAAGAACTGAAGCAGTTGCTGTTGCAGACGTTTCATCAGGTGGAGGCAGCCGCAAACGGCCAGCTTGCAAAAGAAGAGCTGTACCCTTTTCTAATAGAGATGTACGACCATCTTCTTGACATCCGCCAAAACCAGGTCCGCCGCTGGCAGCCTGATGCGGGCACAAAAACGGTCCATGTGGTCTTCGGCCACTCGCCCGCTGGGAGTTTAAAATGCGTGATTGAGGCGCTGGGCCGTGTCGACACGGACAAAATCGTTTCGTTCGACCAGGATTATTTTGCGTTTGGCCCGCTGCATGATCTTCATACGGAAGAAGGCCGAAAACGCAGGGAAGAATGGTTCAGGGATCACATTAACAAGTCCCGAAAAGATGACGGGATTAGCTATGAAGAATACCATGAGGAGCTCGTAAAGCAGCTGTCCGAGATTCCCCCGGAAGCGCGCATCGTCATTTGGAGCTGTAAAAACGCCCATGAGCGGACGGGTTTGCTGTGGGCCGTTTATTTGCTGCGGCACCATCCGAACCCCATCCATATCATCGATGCGGACGAAGCCTGCGGCAAAAAATACAACACGCCGGATTATTGGTGCAAATACAACCATACGGGCGAGATCACCCCTGAAAAACTGCAAGAGGTATACACGGAAGCCGAACAGGAAGATCCGATCCCTGGCGAGATCCGGCGGCAGCTGGAGGACAAATGGCTGGAGTTGTCCGGTCGGCGCGAGGCGCTGCGTCTGTGGGAAGACGATGGTCTCCGGAGCGTCAGCGTGGACCACCTCGATGCCTATTTGCTTCAAACCGTAGAGGAACTTCAAAACAGCATCCCGGAGCATGAATTCATCAAAGCGGCCCGCGTGATCGGCCAAGCCATCGGCATGTGGGATGACTATATCGGGGATGTCTTTTTTGAGTACCGGCTCCGGCATCTCATTTATGAGGGGCGGCTGGAAATCAAAGGCGTGCCGCGGGCGATGCGATATTACGGGGTGAGGCTTAAAAAGCGGACCGCTCAGGACCGCATGAGTCCCGGGAGTTCAACGAATGTGCCATGATGCATGGATCACCGATCCCGGCCCTAATCATAATCCTGCCGCAGACATACGAAAAGCTGCCCGTATGGGCAGCTTTTCCGTCGGTCATTTATATTTCTTCCAGTCCATATTGCTGTTTTCAAGCAAATATTCAAAGTCGTTATCGCGGCGTTTTTGCTCGGCTTTGCGCGCTTCCTCCGCTTTTTTCAGCTCGGCTTCCTTTTGCTTCTGCTGCTCGGCTTTTAATTCCTCCGACTGCTGCTTCAGCTTGCTCAGCACCTCGCTGCTCAAAAGATCTTTCAGGGTTGCCGGCTTGTCCGCCGCCTGCGGCTTCACGGCCGCATCCTGTTTTCGTTTTTTGGCCATGTCATCAACTCCGTTTCACCCCACATTATAGCAGGTTTCCCGTTTAAGGTCAGGTAGGTTTTCGGCAATTTTTCTTGTCCGCCCGGCGGATTTGCGATACAATTTGGTCACTTGCCTTGGGGCTGATTGAAAGCGCCCGGGGTTCATGCATGAAAGGAATGACTTCATTGAACCGCTCTCGTCTTGCCGATCTCAGCCTGCTCATCGTCGCCGCGATGTGGGGATGCACGTTCTTGATCGTCCAGCATGCCGTGAGGGTGCTGCCTCCGCTGGCTTTCAACGGCATCCGCTTCGTCGGGGCGGCGGTGTTGCTTGCTTTGATCATCACGGTGTTTTACCGCGGCCAGTGGCGTGCCGTCAGCATCCGCATGCTGCTCCATGCCTGCCTGCTGGGTCTTTTTTTGTTTTTGGGTTATGCGTTTCAAACGGTCGGCCTGCTGTACACCACGACCTCCAATGCCGGCTTTATCACGGGGTTATCGGTCGTTTTGGTGCCCTTCCTGGCGCTGGTCCTGCTCAAGCATCCGATTTCGCGTTTTACATGGCTGAGCGCCCTGCTGGCGGCCTGTGGACTGTATCTGCTGACCTTTGCCGGTTCCGCGTTTGAAATGAACAAAGGGGATGTTCTCGTTTTCCTGTGCGCGATCGGGTTCGCTCTTCATATCGCCTATACCGGCATTTTCGCGCCCCGATATCCCGCGCTGCCGCTGGCGGCGCTGCAAATGGCCGTCGTCGGCCTGCTTAGCTTGATCGGATCGCTGCTGTTCGAGGATATGGGCCCGGCCTCGCAAACGGTGGAGCGGCTGCTGCAGCCGGAGGTATTATGGGCGCTGGCCGTTTCGATCGGACCTACCAGCGCGTTTGCGTTCTGGATTCAAACCGTCTGCCAAAAATATACGAGCCCGTCCCGGGTGGCGGTCATTTTTGCGATGGAACCGGTTTTTGCCGCCCTTACCGGCTTGTGGTTCGGGGGAGAAACGCTCGGCGTCGCCGCCGGGGTCGGCTGCCTGTTTATTTTCGCAGGCATGATTATTGCGGAATTGAAATCCGCGCCCCCTACGGTACAATAAAGGAAGCCGGATACTATAGAAAAAGGGAGAGAAGCCATCATGTACAAACTGATCGCCATCGACATCGACGACACGCTCATCAACGATGACAAAGAAGTGACCCCTGCCACGCAAAAGGCTTTGGAGGCCGCGATCGCCAAAGGCGCCGTCGTGACGCTGGCCACCGGCCGCGCTTACGCGTCCGCCCAAGCCATCGCCCGCCAGACCGGCCTGAACGTGCCGATCATTACGTATCAAGGTTCGCTCGTCAAAAACCTGATGGACGAAAAAGTGCTTTACGAGCGTTACGTCCCCAAAGACGCGGCGCATAAGCTTTTTGAATACTGCATTCAGCATGATCTCCACCTGCAGGTATACATCGACGACAAGCTGTACGCGCGCGAGGAAAACCAGAAGCTGATCGACTACTGCAATCTGAACCGGACGCCGTATTATATCGAACCGGATTTTGAAAAGCTGGTCGAACAGCCGACGCCGAAAATGCTGATCATCGACGACCCTGATTATTTGGACAAGCTGATCCCGATTTTCCGCGAGCTGCTCGGCAGCGAGGTGCATATCACCAAATCCAAGCCGCATTTCCTTGAGATTATGCATCGCGAAGGCACGAAAGGACATGCGCTGACCTTCCTCGCCAACCATTTTGGCGTGAATCTGGAAGAAACGATGGCCATCGGCGACTCCTGGAACGACCACGAGATGCTGGAGGCCGCAGGCCTTGGCGTGGCGATGGGCAACGCTATTCAAGGACTGAAGGATATTGCCGATTACGTGACGCTCAGCAACAACGAGGACGGCGTAAAGGCTGCGATCGAGAAGTTTGTTTTGAACGCCTGAGGCCGAAGTTCGCTCGTGTCGATCCATAATCCTAAGCCGCATCGCATCCTTGCACGGATAAAAAAACAGCCGCAGAGCAGGTTCGTTTCCGAACCCCTGCGGCTGTTTTTTACGTTTAGCTGGCGCACGGTTTTCAGGCCAAATCCACCTTCATGCCGGTGCGCGCAAGCGCGACATTCGGCGGCAACGGTATATCCCGACTCAAATCGACGTCGTGGGACATATGGGTGTAGAGCGCCCGTTTCGGGCGAACCTCGGCCAGAAGCTCCGCCGCTTCCCGCATGTCGTAGACGGAACGCGTCTCGTACGGAGCCGTTTCGTGCACAAAGCTTGTCCCCAGCACCAGCAAATCCAAATCATGCAAAGGCTGTTTTTCCTTCTCGTTCAAACCGATGGAATCGGAGCAGTACACCCAGCGGAAGCCGTTTTTTTCGAGCCGGTACGCGTAGCTGAACCCGTTGTAGCCGTGGCATACCTTCCAGCCCTGGATCATCCAGCCGCCCAGTTCGATCCCCTTATCGACCGCCGTCGTCATCAAATGTCTCGCAAGCCATGGAAACTGCTTCAGGATTGTATCGATCACTTCCTGCGGGGCGTACAGCTCCCCTTTCCGGCCCAGCCAGCGGCAGGCATCCGCCCATTCCGGAAGTCCCCCGATATGGTCGAAATGCGCGTGCGTCACCAATATTTTTTCGGCAAAACGAATCCCTTGGCTTTCCATCTGACCTCGCCAATCCGGACCGCAATCGATCAAAAAGCCGCCTTCCGCCCCCTCGACCATCACGAGCGAGCGCAATCGGCGGTTGATTCCGGTCGTTCTTGCTTCCATGCATACGTCGCATTCGCAATAAACCCGGGGCACGCCCATCGCGTCGCCGGTTCCCAAAAACACAAGCGTATCCATTTTGTTTCCTCCTCCACGCCCCTTTTGGCGCCTATCATGTTCCGGGCCATTCAAACCTCATGGAATGCTTATATTGTATCACGCCGCGCAAAGGGGTGCCCGCCGAAAACCGGCGATATCGCTCTGCACAAAAAAAACGGGATCTGCCATACAGGCATACTCCCGCTTGTTATCACTATAGAGTCCCGCCAACATGTTAGCCGCAATTTCCCGTCCTTGACCGGCGGCTTTTGCCCGAAGAGGCATCCGGCTAAATGCCGGCGAGCACCTGATACCAGATTCCTTTTTTGGAATAGAGCGTTTCCCGCACCTCGTCCCAGCCGCCCAGATAGGAAATGTCAAACAATCCGGAAGGCATCGGATACCGGCTTTCGTTGGCCTTCAGCACCTCTTCGTCCACCGGCCGGAAGCCGTATTCGGCAAACACCGTTTGCGCCTCCTTGCTTCGAAGATACTCCACGAAAGCCTCCGCTACCTTGCGCGTTCCGTGCAGATCGGCGTACTTGTCGACGACGGCTGCGGGATTTTCGATTTTGATGGTGTATTTTGGGATGATCACGTCATATTTTTGCCCCTGCCTGATGCGGGCGAGCAGCTCGTTTTCGTAGGTCACGACCACGTCGCCGACACCGTATTCGAAGGCAGCCATGGACGCCCTGCCGCTTTTGTCCAGCGATTCGATATTCCGGTGCACCTTTTCCAAAAAGGCTTTGGCGTATGCCGGATCTTTTTGTCCCTGCTCCTCCGAAAGCTTCAGTCCGGCTCCGTAAATGGCGTTGATATCCCACTGGGCCCCTCCGGAGGTTTGCGGGTTCGGATACAATACCTTGACGCCCGGTTTGGTCAAATCCGCAAAATCGCGGATGCCAAGCGGGTTCCCTTCCCGCGTGCCCAAAGCGACGATGGAGCGCGTAATCATGCCGCCGTCCGGCGCGTCCCGCCACTGCTTGCTGACGAGCCCCTCCTTGACCAGCTTATCGACGTCTCCTTCCATCGCAAGCAGCGTCACGTCCGCCTCAAAGCCGCCGATGATCGCGCGGGCCTGCGTACCGGACGCTTCATAGGATTCCTGGAATTTGACCGTTTGTCCGGTCTTGGATTTCCATTCCTTCTGGAACTTGGGCAAAATATCCGCCATGGCGTCCTTGACGATGCTGTAAGCGCCGATGACCAGCGTGACCTCTTTCCCGCTCGCCGGAGCCGCGCTGGCTTCCGTGGCGGTTTCCCGACTGCATCCGGACAACAGGGCCGACATCAGCAGAAGGAAGGCGAGCATACCCGACATATTCACTTTCAACCGGCTTAAGGATGGTTTCATATGCGCTTCCTCCTGGTTTAAAAAAATTAAGAATGATGAACTTTCATCATCGGTATAAAAAAGCGTAGGCAGCGTATGTGAGTAAAATCGACTCCTCCGAAGCTGCGGTGATCGGTGAGAGTCTCACAGAACGCTAGCCCCGTGAAAACACGCTGCCCCGAATTGGTTCAAGATCATATTTGTTTTGGACAATAAGCAAAAGTAGCGGAGGGACGGAATCGATCTGAAGAAACGGTAGTGGTCGCCTTTGTCTCCGAATTTCTACCCTTTCGATAAACAGAATAAGAGAAATTTGGAGACAACAGCGATCGGAAGAACGATCCGTAACCGCAGCTGCTACCTTGGACAATGTCTAGGACTAATTATTTTTAAATCATCACCGGCATCGGATCAACCTTCAGCCGGTTCTCCTCCATCCAGCTCCGCTCCTCGTTGAACATATACGCGCGGTGCACCAGCACCCTCACATGCTGTCCCGGCGTCAACGACGGCTTCTCCAGCGAGCGGTAGGTCATCAGCTTATGGCCGCCGACCTCCACCTCCACCATCCATTCGCTGCCGCGGAAATGAAGGCGGTGCACGACCCCTTCCTCCGTGGCGGAAGGCATGGTGAATTCATGCGCATCCCCGACTTCGATGTATTCGGGCCGTATGAGCGCGCGCGTTCCTGCGCCCGATCCCGCTTCCTCAAAGCCCCGAAGCTCCGACACGTCGTCGATGATCGTGGATTCCCCGATGAACGACGCGACGAATGGCGTTTTCGGCTCTTTGTATATGTCCCAAGGCGTTCCTTTCTGCTCCAGGCGCCCCTGATTCATGATCATGATCTCGTCGGCGACCTCGATCGCTTCATCCTGGTCATGCGTCACGAAAATCGAGGTGATGCCCACGCGTTCGATCAGCTCGCGCAGCCAGGAGCGCAGCTCCTGCCTGATTTTGGCGTCGATGGCCGCAAAAGGCTCATCCAGCAGCAGCAGCTGCGGTTCGGGGGCCAGCGCCCGGGCAAAAGCGACGCGCTGCCGCTGCCCGCCGGACAGCTGATGGGGATATCGCTTTTCGAAGCCGGACAAACCGGTCAGCTCCACCAGCTCCATCACCCGCTCCTTCAAAACCGCTTTCGGCACCTTTTTCACTTTAAGCCCGAACGCGATGTTGTCGAACACCGTCATGTGCTTGAACAGCGCATAGTTTTGAAAGACGAAGCCGATCCCGCGCTCCTGCGGCAGCAGATCGGTGACCGGTTCCCCGTGGAACAAAATCTCTCCGGCATCCGGCTGCTCCAGGCCGGCAAGCATTCGGAGCACCGACGTTTTCCCGCCGCCGCTTGGTCCCAGCAGCCCGATCAGATGGCCTTTCGCAATGTCAAAGCTCACGTCCTTGACGGCGTGGAAACTGCCAAAATGCTTGTTTAAACCGCGAACCTCAATATGCATATCAGTGCACTCCCCTTCTTTTTTTCGCCCATTCCATCAGCAGCATGAGCCCGATCGAAAACGCCGCCAGCACCAGCGCCGCCCCGTTGGCCGAAGTGACGTTGAAGTTTTCGACGTCCTGGTAAATGAGGGTCGTCGCGGTCTGCGTACGGTTGATGATATTGCCGGAAACGACCAGCACCGCCCCGAACTCCCCGAGCGCCCGGGCGATCGTCAGCACCACGCCGTAAATGACCGCCCAGCGGATCGACGGCCACGTCACCTTCCAGAACGTCGTCCAGCTGTAAGCCCCGAGCGTGGAAGCCGCTTCCTCCTGCTGCGTGCCGATCTCCTGCAAAACGGGCATCACCTCGCGCACCATGAGCGGGAACGTCACGAACAGCGTCGCGATGACCATGCCGGGAAACGCATAGACGATCTTGAAGCCGATATGGTCAAAAAAAGCTCCCGCGGCGCTGCCCGGGCCAAGCAGCAGAACGATCATCAAACCGCCGATGACGGGAGACACCGCATAAGGCAAATCGACCAGGCTGTTCATCAGCCTTCTCAGCCATCGGCTCATCCAATTGCCGCGTACGAGGTAAACTGCCGTCATCATCCCAAGCAGTGTGTTCAAAATCGTGACCGTGACGACCACAAGCGCCGTCATCATAAACGCGTGAAGGGCCTCCGGCCGGGACAGCGCGTCTCCCAGCGCCCCAAGCCCGCCGCTGAAGGCGGCCGTCGTCATTTTAACGAGCGGAATGATCAAAAGAACGGTAAATACGGCATAAGTAAGTACGATCCACAGTTTATTCATTGATTTTTCCCCCGTGTCTGTACCCAGTTCACAACCCATAGAATGATGAAGGACAACGTCAGCAAAAGGACCGACACCGCGGCCGCGCCCGCCGTATGGTCGCTTTCGACTTCCCCGTAAATATACACGGAAGCGACCAGCGTGCGTCCGGGTATGTTGCCCGCCACCAGCACGACCGCGCCGAATTCCGCCAGCGCCCTGGAAAAGGCAAGCATGCCGCCGCTTAATATGCCGGGCAGCATGGACGGCAGTACCACTTGAAAAAAGACTCTGAAGCCCGACGCTCCCAGCGTTCTTGCCGCCTCCTCCTCGGACGGATCAATTTCCTCCAGCAGCGGCTGTACCGCGCGGATCACGAACGGAAACGTCACGAATACCATCGCGATAATGATCGCGGGCGGATGAAACACGATATCGAACCCCAGCGCTCCGGCAGCCTGGCCGACCCAACTGGCGGGTCCGAGCAGCAAAAGGATCATCAGTCCGCCCACGGCGGTTGGAAGCGCAAAAGGCAAATCCACCAGGCTGTTCAGCAGCGTTCTTCCCGGAAAACGGCAGCGTACCAGCACCCATCCGATCATCGTGCCGATCAGCATGTTGATGACGGCCGCGGCAAGCGCAAGCCGGAGCGTCAGCAGAACGGCCTTCCAGGCGATCGGATCCGTAACGCTTTCCGCAAATTGGCGCCAGCCTTCCGAAAAGGAATGATAATAGACGCCAAGCAAAGGAAGGATCACCAGCAGCAGAAAATATAAAAGCAGGGTGCTGCGGAACCCCCAGGTCCAGCCCTTATGTCGCAGCAATGTATTCATACGGCTTTCCTCCCCGTTTTTTTGAATCCGTGTGACGCAATGCGCCTATTGCGCGTATGGTGCATATGGTCATCAAAATGGTTATTAAATAAAATGAATTGAATTCCTATTTGTATACTCGGCTTTTCACTTAAGAGATACTTTACCAAAAACTGTTTGTCATCGTCAATATGTAAGTTTGTATGGAAATTAGAAAATAATGTACACTGCAAAAGGAATTGAAAATAGCTGCGGCGAAGTAGTTGAGTTGCCGTAAATCATCAAATCGTATTGGAGAAAAAGAAGGGAGAATCCATATTATGCTGCATACGCTTGAATTGACCACTGCCGGCCGCGACGAAATGAGGGATATTACGCGGGAAGTCCGCTCGCTCGTGCAAAAAAGCGGAATCAAGGAAGGCACGGTGCTTATTTATTGCCCGCACACCACCGCCGGAATCGCCATTAACGAAAACGCGGATCCGGACGTCAAACGGGACGTGTTGATGCGTTTGGACGAGGTCTATCCATGGGAACACCCGAAATACCGCCACATGGAAGGCAATACGGCATCGCATTTAAAATCGATCACCTGCGGACCGTCCCAAACGGTCATCATCGCCGGAGGCGATCTGCTGCTCGGCCGCTGGCAGGGCATTTATTTTTGCGAATTCGACGGTCCCCGCCGCAGGCAGTACCATGTCAAAATCATGCAGGGGTAACTTAGATCCACGCAAACGAAAAGCAAGCATCCAAAACAAAACAGGCGTTGGGGTTCAGGCCGTTCCGCCTATCCCCTTCACCATCCCATCTGCACGATCGCTTTGACGCAATAACAATTTAGTGCTATAAAGTGAACGTCCGTCAAGAGACGGCCGATTCACGAATTTTCTCTTGTCCGCCGATCCCGTTGTCGTCGTTTTGGGGGATTCGGAGGAGGCGGCATAAACCCGCCAAAAAATGGCGCCGGGGCATCTTCCCAACGAATGAACCGCACTTTGCGGAATGTTCATCGAATCTCGGACGGCCAAACCATAGCTACCGCAAGCATTCGCAGCATATTTTGACATGCGCGAGCGCTGCAGGCTTCACTTCCTCAAAAGTAACCCGGTCTTGGATGTAATACGAGATGAACCCGTGCATAGACAAAAACAGTGTCAGCGGAAGATTCCGGCAGAAATCCTGACCGTGCTTTTCTTCGTTCATGTAACGGCGTACGATGGATGCAAACAATTCCAAACAGCGCCCCTGCTCCGTACGGCAGTAGGACAACAGCTCTTCGTCCCGGATCATGAACATGATCTCGTACTGGTACGGATGGTCCAGGCCAAAGCGGATAAACTCGAGCATGAGCTGCTCCACCTTGGTCAAATCCTGAACCGGGGAGGCCTTGATGACCTTTTTCAGCTGAACCGCCAGGTTGTTGAAATCCTCCACGACGATAGCGTAAAACAGCTCCGCCTTTTCCTTAAAATGATAATACAAGGAACCATGACTGTAACCTAAATGCTGACCTATACTGCGCATGGAGATGGCCCTGTAGCCCTTTGTGACGAACAAATGTCTGGCTGCTTCCAGAATCCTCTCCCTGGATAACTCCTGTTCCACTGCTCTTCTTGCCATAGACCTTATTCCCCTTCAATAAAATAAAGCTGCTCACCCTCCGTAATCAGGGATTGACCCTGCGTCAGATCCACCATCCACGACATGAACGCATCCTTTTCCGCATCCAGCGGCAGGCATTCCAGCGTTACCTTGTCCGTAAAACGTGTCTCCCCCATGCGAACCTCGCGGTTCCGAAGCTCATTTTCAACCTTGCCGAGCCACGTGTAATCTAATTCTACAAAAATTTGCCGATGAAGTACACGAGTAATCGCTTCCCCGGCTTCAATCGCCGCGACGGCGCCGTCCGTGTAGGCCCGGATCAATCCTCCGGCCCCGAGCATGATGCCGCCGAAATACCGGGTGACGACGATCGCCACGTTTTTCAGGCCCTGGTTTTTGATGACCTCGAGAATCGGCTTGCCCGCGGTTCCGCTGGGCTCCCCGTCATCGGACTGCTTTTGGATTTCGTCACGCTCCCCGATTATGTAGGCGAAGCAGTTATGCGTGGCGTTCCAGTGTTTTTTGCTGATATCCTCGATAAAAGCGTTTGCATCTTCTTCGCTTTCAACCGGCATGATATGCCCGATAAAGCGCGACTTCTTGATGATGATTTCTTTTTCCCCGCTCCTGCGAACGGTACGGTAACGTTCAATCATGTCCTTCGGTACCCTTTCCCAGATTGGCAAGAAAGCAGTCCCCCGTATTTTTCCAACCGGTGAACTGCTTCCTTCTGCCTTATGTCTATGCTTAAGATGCGTCGTTATTCAGAAAGTCTGGCTTCCAGATCAGCCTTTTCTTTTTCATAGCCTGGTTTGCCAAGCAATGCGAACATATTTTTCTTGTAAGCTTCAACGCCCGGCTGGTCGAATGGGTTCACGCCGGAGAGGTAACCGCTGATGCCGCAAGCTTTTTCAAAGAAATAAACCAGGTATCCGAAAGAATATGGCGTCAGATCCGGCACGGTTACGATCAGGTTCGGAACCTGTCCGTCGGTGTGTGCCAGCATCGTGCCTTGGAAAGCCTTTTTGTTCACGAAATCCATCGTCTTGCCGGCGAGGAAGTTCAGGCCGTCCAGATCGTCCGGATCGCTTTCGATCGTAATTTCATGAGGAACCTTGTCCACCTGAATGACGGTTTCGAAAATGTTCCGGCTGCCTTCCTGAATGAATTGACCCATGGAGTGCAGATCGGTGGAGAAATCGACGGAAGCAGGATAAATGCCTTTGTAGTCCTTGCCTTCGCTTTCGCCGTACAGCTGTTTCCACCATTCCGATACATAGTGCAAAGAAGGTTCGTAGTTCACGAGAATCTCGATGGCTTTGCCTTTGCGGTAGAGCGCGTTGCGAACGGCGGCGTATTGGTAAGCTTCGTTTTCGGCCACGTTCGGGTTGCTGTATTCTTTGGCCGCGTCGGCAGCGCCTTTCATCATTTCTTCGATGTCGATGCCGGCCGTTGCAATCGGCAGCAGGCCTACCGCGGTCAGCACGGAATAACGTCCGCCCACGTCGTCAGGAATCACGAAGGACTCGTAGCCTTCTTCGGTCGCAAGCTTCTTGAGCGCGCCTTTTGCTTGGTCCGTGGTAGCGTAAATGCGTTTTTTCGCTTCTTCCTTGCCGTATTTTTTCTCCAGGGCTGCGCGGAAAATGCGGAATGCGATCGCCGGTTCCGTCGTCGTTCCGGATTTGGAGATGACGTTAACGGAGAAATCCTTGCCTTCGATCAGGTCGAGCAAATGCGTCACGTACGTCGAGCTGATGTTGTTGCCGGCAAAATAAATTTCAGGCGTTTTGCGCTTGTCCTTCGGCAGGTAGTTATAGAAGGAATGCGACAAAGCTTCGATCGCCGCGCGCGCGCCGAGGTAGGAACCGCCGATGCCGATGACGATCAGGACGTCGGAATCGCTTTGGATTTTGGCCGCCGCTTTTTGGATGCGGGCAAATTCTTCTTTATCGTATGCCGTCGGCAGATCGATCCATCCCAGGTAGTCGGAACCTGCGCCGGTTTTGTTGTGCAGCTGCTCGTGAGCCAGCCGGATCGGATCGGCGAAATAATCCACTTCATGCTGGTTGACGAACGCAAGGGCTTTGCTGTAATCGAATTTCAACGGTTTTGACATTTGTCTGTACCTCCTGGTTTCATCTCTACTCCACGCTCTAAAAAATAGCTTTAGAATAGGATACTGTAATTTCTTGCCGCTAGCAAGCACGAAAGAAAGCTTCCATGAAAAGCGTCTCCTCGTGGTATGCCGGCCGGGCTTCATGGTAAAATAGATCCAGCTTCATAAATTCTCCGGGATGCGCCGGGGGCTTCATCCGAAGCCCCTTCGCGCGTTCCTCCACGGAAAGAAAAGGTGATCTGCTATGAAAAAAATAGGTTTTATCGGACTGGGAACCATGGGAGCGCCGATGGCTTCCAATCTTCTAAAAAAGGGCTACGAAGTAACCGTATATAACCGCACGCCGTCCAAATGCGAGCCGCTTGTCGCCGAAGGCGCAGCAGCCGCCGCAACGCCGCGCGAAGCCGCGGCCGGCCGGGACGTCGTCATCACGATGGTCAGCAACGACGATTCCATCCGCGAGGTGTTTTACGGCGAAGACGGCATTCTGCGCTCGCTGGAGGCCGGCGTGACCGTCATCGATTCGAGCACCATCTCCCCCGGGCTGGTCAAGGAAATCGCAGCTTCCGTCGGGGAGCTTGGCGCTTACTTCCTGGATGCCCCGGTGACCGGCAGCAAGCCGGCGGCGATCGACGGCACGCTCGTGTTTATGGTCGGCGGCGAGGCTTCCGTACTCCAAAACGTCACCGACGTGCTGGATACCCTCGGCAAAAAGATCATCCACATGGGACCGAACGGCAGCGGCTCCGTTGCCAAGCTGGCGCATAACACCATGGTCGGCATCAACAACCTTGCGCTCGCCGAAGGTTTCGCCATCGCCGCCAAATCCGGCATTCCTGCGGACAGCTTCCTGGAGCTCGTTCAGCTCGGTTCGGCGGGAAGCAAAGCCGCGGATCTGAAAGGCCGCAAGATCATCGAAGCCGATTTCAGCAACCAGTTTTCGCTGGCCTTAATGCTGAAGGACCTCAAGCTCGCTTCCTCCCTGACCGACGTTTCCGGCATTCCCGCGCCGATGCTGAACATGGCCAAAAGCCTGTTCCAGGCCGGAGCGACGCAAGGTTACGGCGACGAGGACCTGTCTGCCGTCGTCAAATGCTACGAAGCTTGGATCGGCCAAACGATCGGCGGCAAGCCGCTGGATTAAGTTTGGCCCGTTCCTCCGCCCGTATGCATCGAAGTTTCGGCAATCCCGATGTTCGAACCTGCCAAGGGCCCTCTTGAAAAGATGACTAAAAGGGTAAGGCTGCGTATGACGCAGTCTTACCCTTTTATAATTATTCGTTTTTCGGATTCGGCCGCCCCCGTAGCATGGGGAACGTCTTAAGCTTCCTCCGGGTAGGAGCAGCAGTAATCCGTTACGCCGAACACTTCCAGGGCAAACTTCGAACGGGCGGGTACATGGAACGTCGCGGAGCCGTCAATGTCCTGCCAAGCTTCTTGGCCCGGCAAAAGCACTTTAAGCTTCCCGGAGAGGATTTCCATGATTTCAGGACCCTCCGTACCGAATTCATACTTGCCCGGAAGCATGATGCCCAGCGTAACCTTGCTTCCGTCTTCCAGGATGACGGTCCGGCTCGTGACCTGACCGTCATAATAAATATTCGCGGCTTTGACAACCGTCGCGTTGTTGAATTCCGACATGAATACCACTGCTCCTTGTCCCATGAAACTTAGATTGATGCCGATAGCGAAACGTATTAAAGCAGCGCTTTGACGCGTTTAACGACGTTTTCTACCGTAAATCCGTATTCTTTCATGACGACGTCCCCAGGAGCGGATGCACCGAAGGTCGTGATGCCAAGGATATCGCCTTTGTCTCCGACATAACGTTCCCAGCCGAAGGTTTGCGCCATTTCCACCGCAAGACGGGCTTTGACGTCAGGCAGGATCACGGAATCTTTGTAAGCCTGATCCTGTTTTTCGAACAGATCCCAGCTTGGCATGCTGATAACGCGCACTTCAATGCCTTCTTTGGCGAGTTCTTCCTGGGCTTTGACAGCCAGTTGAACTTCGGAGCCCGTTGCGATGATTTGGGCAACCGGTTTGCCGTTTTTCGCGTCGGATACGACGTAAGCGCCGCGCTTGATGCCTTCTCTTGCGTTTTCGACGGTTCCTTCAAGGATCGGCAGGTTTTGGCGAGTGAGCACCAGCGCTACCGGATTTTCCTTGTTTTCGACCGCATAAGCCCAAGCCGCGGACGTTTCGTTGCCGTCAGCCGGACGAATGACCGTCAATCCAGGGATGATGCGCAGGGAAGCCAGTTGTTCGATCGGCTCGTGCGTTGGTCCGTCTTCGCCGACAGCGATACTGTCATGCGTCAGAACGTAAGTCACAGGCAGTTTCATGATCGAGGACAAACGTACTGCAGGGCGCAGGTAGTCCGTAAATACGAAGAACGTACCGCCGAACGGCTTCAGGCCGCCATGCAGCATCATGCCGTTAATGGCTGCAGCCATGCCGAATTCGCGTACCCCGAAGTAAATGTTGCGTCCGTCGCGGCTTTGCGGCGTATAGTTGCCCACGCCGTTCAAGTGCGTCATCGTGGAGCTTTCAAGGTCGGCGGATCCGCCGAGCAGCTGAGGCACGTTGCCTACCAGCCCGTTCAGCGCATTGCCGGATGCCACGCGAGTGGATACAGCTTTGTCGCCTACGGCATATTTCGGCAGGTCTTTATCCCAGCCTTCAGGCAATTCGCCGGCAACGGCTCTCTCGAATTGGGCAGCGAGTTCCGGATAAGCTTTTTTGTAAGCCGCGAACTGCTCGTCCCAAGCCTTGTTCGTTTGGATGCCGCGTTCTTTTACTTTTGCAAAATGCTCGCGCACTTCTTCAGGCACGTAGAAGTCTTCTTCGTATACCCATTTGTAGAATTCTTTGGTCAGCTTCGCTTCTTCGGAGCCAAGCGGGGAACCGTGCGTACCGCCATGGCCGCCTTTGCCCTGCTTGTTCGGGCTTCCGTAACCGATGACCGTTTTCACTTCGATCAGGGTCGGTTTTTCCGTTTCGGCTTGCGCTTCGGCAATCGCCTTTTCGATCGCGGCCAAATCGTTGCCGTCCTCTACGCGCAGCACTTGCCATCCGTAAGCTTCAAAGCGTTTTTGCACGCTTTCGGAGAAGGACAGGTTCAGTTCGCCGTCCAGGGAAATGTCGTTGGAATCGTAAAGCGTGATCAATTTGCCAAGCTTCAGGTGACCGGCAAGGGATGCAGCTTCGGAAGCTACGCCTTCCATCAGGTCGCCGTCGCCGCAAATGGCGTAAGTATAGTGGTCGACCACTTTGTATTGATCTTTGTTGTACGTTGCAGCCAGCTGCGTTTCGGCAAGCGCCATGCCGACAGCCATCGCAATGCCTTGGCCGAGAGGACCCGTCGTAGCGTCAACGCCTGCGGTATGCCCGAATTCAGGGTGGCCCGGAGTCAAGCTTCCCCATTGACGGAACTGCTTCAATTCTTCCATAGGAAGATCATAGCCGCTCAGGTGCAGCAAGCTGTACAGCAGCATGGAGCCGTGTCCGGCGGACAGGACGAACCGGTCGCGGTTGATCCAATTCGGATTTTCCGGGTTGTGGTTCATCGTTTTGGCAAACAGTTGGTATCCCATTGGAGCAGAGCCCATAGGCATGCCGGGATGACCGGATTTCGCCTTTTCGATGGCATCGATGGCCAGCGTACGGATGGTCGTAATCGATAGGTTATCGATTGTCTGATTTTTGTCAGTCATGTGTATCCTCCTTAAAGGTTTTCGGATGAGGTAAAGCCAGCGGCGCCAAATCGCGTAACCGGGCGAACCAGCTGCAATAACACGACAAAAGAAAGCGCAAAAGCCTTCTCCCGCTTACGGATTTTTAAGAAGCTCCGCTTGAATGTTTCATTTTGACTTATTGTAACACTTGGCAGTCTTCTTTTCCATATCCTTTATCACCATTCCCTGCAGCGAACGTCATTATGCGGCAACAATTGACAACGGACGGAAGGTTGCAAAATCGTAATATACCGCGGATTAAAGCGGTCACATTTAGCTTGGCGCGCCTTACCCTAATGCACAACATTTGTCATAATTTTTTTTTGCCCGAAGGGGCTTCGCTAGAAGTTCAAGGGGATAAGCTGGAATGATTCGTCTTCCGGGATCGTCCATCAAGAATCATGGGGACGGTCTTCGACCTGCCGGCGAGATCCCCATTTTGCAAAAGAAAAAGGACCCTCGGACGAGGCCCTTATGGAACAATATGGATGTACATACACGCCTTGAGTGGACGCACCCTCCGAAAGGAGGTGATGCGATGAACATTTCGTTCGGTGAACTTTTTTTCGATTGGACGCCGCCTTCTTTAGGATTGGGCATAAGCGCTGTCGGCTTTCCGTTGGCAAGCAGCACTTACGCCCTTAGCTTTGCCTTTTTGGCTTCGCATAGCTAACGCGAATTGCGTTTGCGCGCGGCCAGCAGGCGGTCCATCGCCGCGGACCGCTCGTCCTGCGGCGGCTTCGCTTCGGCCGCCGCCGGTTGGCCCGGCCCCGCCGCAGGCGGCCGGGCCCCTTCCCGCCCGCGCGCGCCGCCCTGGCTCTGCGCCGCGGGGCGGGCCTCCGAAGCCGGACGCTCCGCTCCGGCTTCGGGCTTCCCGGCGCGTGCCTGCGGCTGCGGCCGTTCTCGGGCGGCGGCGCTGGGCGTTCGCCGCCGCCGTAAAAGGCTGCCGCGCGCTGTTTCCGCGCGGCAAGCCTGCCCAGGCCGGCGTCCGGGGCTTCCGCCCCCCCGTGGCAAGCTGCGGCCGCCTGCGCAGCGCGGCGGCCAGGCGTGCGCCGATCCGGCCCCACGGGAGGGCCAGGCGGCGCACGGCGACATCCGCGACCCAAAGCATCAGGGCCGCGGCCAGCAGCGCATAACGGAGATCATGCAGCTGCCGGCTCGGGCGCGGAGGCGCCGCAAACAGCTCCTCCGGCCGGTCCCAGGACAACACGCGACCGCCGGTCATGTCGGCGAGACGTTGCAGCTCCCGCTCCGCGTCCCCGGTTTCGATCCGGTATTCGGGAGAATACGGGACGATCAGCCCGGTCGGCATGGCGACGTTTTGGCCGCTGCCGTCTTCCAGCGACAGCAGGAAAGATCCGGGCTGCTCCACCGTCATCTCCCCGCTGTAAGTGCCCGGCGATTCCTGAACCAACTCCGTCGTCACCGGCTCCAGCTCATCGCCGGTCACGATCGCCTGCAGCTGCTCGGGCCCGGTTCCGGAGGCGGAGCTTACTTCAAACCGCACCTTGTTCCCCTCGACCTGCGTTTTGACATCGTACGGGGAAGCGGCAAATTGCGGGAAGGTCCATTTCACCATTTGCGTCAGCACGTTGGAAAATGCCGGCCAGGACACCCAATCCTTCGACCATTTCCCCATCATGTCGCTCGTCCAGGCCACCGTGCGGCCCGAGCCGTACTGCCAGCGGGCAAGGAGCGGATCCGGTTCGGGGCTGGTCAGCACCGTCTGGGCCGCGGGCTTGGCCGTCGTTGCCACGTAACCGTAAATTTGCGGCACGCCGCTTTCAAACAACGATCTCCAGTCGCCCGGATCCTGCAGGGCGGGAACAAACGGCTTGTCCACAATATACGATTTCGAGATCATCGCCGCTTCGCGGCTGAAAATCGCCGGAATCGTCGTCTCGTCAAACGCCATGTAAAACCGTCCTTTGGCTCCATCGGCAAGCGTTTGAAGCAAGTTGACGTCCGCGTCGCTGCCTACGGCTACCGTGGACATCGTAATTTTGGCGTCGTTCATCTGCTCCAGAAGCGGCCCGTATCCGCCGTTGCCCGCGGACTGTCCGTCCGTCATCAGGATGATATGCTTGCGCTGGGCCTGGATCTTCAGCATTTCCTCTACCGCGGAAGCGGCGGCGGGATAAATGTCCGTTCCCCCGTCGCTTTGGATCGACTGGATTTCGTCGATCACTTCCTGTTTTTTATCATTCAGCGTCATAGGCGGGACGACCCACAAATTGTTGGTATCGAAAGCCAATACGCCGACCGTATCCTTGGACCGGAGCATTTCGACTGTGCGGATCGCCGCTTCTTTGGCCATTTCCATTTTATCGCCGGACATGCTGCCCGAGCGGTCGATGACGAGGATGAGTCCCAGCGACGGGATTTGCCTTTTGCCTTCGAGCTCCATCGATACCGGCAAAGCCCGTTCGATCGGCGTTTTGAAATAACCGCCCATGCCGAAGGAATCCTCGCCGCCGACCATCATAAAACCGATGCCGTAGCTCTTGACGGCCTGCTCGATCATTTCCAGCCGCCGTTCGCCGACCTGATCCCCGGATACGTCGTTAAAGATAATCGAATCGTAGGCGGCATATTTCGCGAGCTCCGTCGGCAGGAGCGCGGGGCTCGGCAAGATGTCATACTTCACGAGTCCGGATTGCAGCGCGGCCGCAATGTTCCCGGAGGTCCCCTTTTTGCCCTCCACGATGAGCACCTTTGGGGGACCGTCCACGCGGGTGAACGCATAACCGGCATTGTTCGCCGATTGGCCGTCGCCGTCCATGAACATTTCCGCCCGGTAACGGTGGAGTCCGGTCTGTTTCGCGAGCGCTTTGACGGCAAAACGGTTTTCGCCTGCGCGGATATCCACCGTTTCCCTGCCGATTTCCCGGCTGTCCTCGTAGAGCCTCAGTTCGCCGCGCCCTTTGTAGGTGCTCCTGACGAGCACCTCGATCGAAAAGGATTCGGCTTGGTATAGCTTGGATGGCACGGTAACTTCCTCCACCGAGACATCTTGGAGCTGCCGGGAAGGCGACGGCAGCACGTCGACGGGAACTCCCCGGTCCTTCAGCATCCGCCCTGCGGCCAGCATGCTGCCGACGTTTTCCTTGCCGTCGCTGATCAGCACGATCCTGGAATCTCCGCTGCCGCCCAGCAGGTTCCCTGCCAGCATAAGGCCTGACTCCAGGTTGGTGAACTCCGGCTTTCCGGCGGCGTTGAACCGGAACGGGTCCGGCAGCAGCTTCAGCAGCTTCTGCTCGTAAGAACCTTGGAGCGTCGAAGAGACGACGCCGACGGCGTCGGCTTCCTTTTTCGAAGCCGACGATTTCTGCACCCAATCTTCCGCCGGCCCGGCTTCCGGCATGCTTGCGGACCGGTCCACGACATACACGACCTTTTTTTGCTCGAGTACCGTATACGATTGCAAACCGGAAATGGCCAGCACCAGCAGCAGGAGCACGGCGGAACGAACCGTCGCCGCCCCGATTTTCCGTGCGCCGGACAGCCGGTAATCCGATTTGAATGCGTACAGCATCAACGCCGCGAGCGGAAGCAGCAGAAACAGCAGCCAGGGATGATTAAATTGAACGCCCACGCTGGTACACCCCCCATTCCACGAGAATAACGAGCAAAGCGAGGCAGGCAAGCAGCGTCATCAGCGGTGTTTGGCGCCGCTCCCCGCGGCTGTTGTCCGCGGCTACTTCAGCCGCCTTACCGGCGGCAACATCCTTCCCGTCTGCCGTTTGGCCTATCGCCGCAAGCTTGGCATTCGGCGTTCCCTGCTTCCCCTCGAAAGGATCGGCCGACGCTTCGGCGTAATACTCCGTCACTTTCCCTTCGCGATCCCGCTGCTCAAAAACGTACAACCCCGGAACCGGAGGCAGCTGCTGCAGCGCATTGATTCCTTTTTCGTTCGCATCGGCCTGGATTTCCGGCACCTGGAGCGTTTTGGCCAGCCCCTCTTTGGCCACCCACCGGGCCGAAACGGCATCGGCCGCGACCGGGATTTCGACCCGGGATCCCGCCGTATGGCGCCCCAGATTTTGGCCTCCGCTTCCCGTCAGCCAGGAGACCGCCTCATGAACGACGATCGGGAACTCCGCCGACAGCGGAAAATCCGTATCCTGCAGGTCGAACAAAAACGACAACCTCGGCTGTCCGTTTTCCATCCCCGCAATGACCGCGGGGTGGGTGCCGATGCTGACGATCGGGGACGCCCAATCCGGAAGCTTCCGGTTCAAGAGGCTCCCGATGTAGACGCCGTTATAGCTCGCATATTGGTTCACCGGGTGATTTTCAAGCTTCGGCTGGGCTCCGCCCGCGTCGATCTTGCTTTCGCCCCCGCCCACGGTCCACACCGGCGTACGGTCCATCAGCTTTTTCCAATCGTCCTGAGCCGTAAAAGACGGCGCCGGCCCGTCGATGACGACCAGATCCGGCGGGTTCCCGGGAACGGCTGCCCTGCCTGCCCCGCCGGGAACGGACTCCTCGCCTTCTTTCCCGGGCAGCGTCATTTTGACGACTTCGGCTCCCGTCAGCTGCAGCGCTTTTTCCAGAAACAGATTGCCCCGGGTCAGCAGCAAAATCCGCGCCGTTTCATTCCGCTCCGAAAACGCGTACGCTTCGTTGTCGGCGGCGTAATCGTCCGCCTCCTCCACTTCGGCCCGGTACACTTCCGCCTCCGGCACCTCCCGGAACGTAAGCGTGGCCGTTCCTCCCGGCGCCAGCATTGCGTTTTCCGTTTGCAGCAGCTTGCCGTCGCCATACAGGTTGACGTGCGCTTCTTTCGCCGCGCCGCCGCTTTGGCCGACAACGGCCACCGCCGTTTTGCCTTCCGCTCCGTTTTTAACGCCAAATTGCTGGAGGGCAAGATTAAAACCGGCTTCCGCCTCTACATTCATCACTTTTACCGGAACCCCAAACGGCACCGAGTCCGGCTCCCCTCTCCACTGCCCGTCGGTAAACACGACGACTTCGGCATCCGTTTCATCCCGGGTGAGCGCGGAAGCGATGGACAGCGTTTCATCGTAAGCGGCCCTTCCAAAATAGGGTTCCAGCGAATCGACGGCCTGCAAGGCGCGGCTGCGGTCTTTTTCCCGGGAAATAAGCAGGTTCGGCTCCACATTCATGCCAAGCAGCGTAATCTCGCCGTCTTTGGCTTCGTGTTCGAGATAGTCTTTGATCATCCGCTTCATCAGCGCCAGCTTCTCCTCGCCCGGTTGCCCCTGTGCCGAACCGGAACGTGCGCTCATGCTTCCCGACGTATCGGCCACCAGCACGACATGCGCTTTACCAATGTCCGCAGCAGACCAATAGGGCTTCATTAAGGCGAAAACGAGCAATGCCGCGGCAAGGAGCTGCAGCCAAAGAAGAAGCCTGTTTTGCAGCTTTTGCCAGGGCCGGTTGGCCTCCAGGTTTTTTATCACCCGCTGCCACAGCAAATGGCTTGGCACAGTCGTATCCAAAAATTTGCGCTTCAGCAAATACATCGCCAAAATCGCCGGTATGCTCAGGCCGAACCAGAGGCCCAGCCATGAACCGATCCCCACTCGGATTCCTCCTTCCCCCATTAGGATTCAAGTCCGGCTTTACGCCCGGATAAGCCCCGAGCCGGCCAACGCGCCAAACACCGCTTCTTGAAGCGTCATGCCGCTGGACAACGCGACAAAGGAAATGCCGCGCTCCGATGCGATTTTTCGCAGCTCGTTTTGGTAACGATGCAACTCCTCCCGATAACGTTCGAGCACCCGTCCGGTAATGGCCACTTCCTTCCCGGTGTTCAGTTCGCTGTCGACAAGCCGCAAATCGCCGCTAAGCTCGGGACGGATCTCCTCCGGCGACAGCACCTGCACCAGCACGACCTCCTGACCGGCGCCCGCCAAGCGGGAAAGCGCGTTTCCCACATCGACTTCGCCTTCGGCAAGCCAAAAATCGGAAAAGATCCAGGTCATGCCTTTCAACCTTGGGATTGCGCCAGGTTGCCCCAGCGCCGCTGATAAGCTTCCTTCCCTGCCGGGGGGCATGTCCTGCAAAAACTGAAACAGCCGCACCGCCGAGCCTTTCCCCCGCAGAACGGGCAAACGGGCGTCGATCCCGTCGCTGTAGCAGCAGACGCCGACCCGCTCGTAGGAGCAAAGGGCGATGTACCCGATGCTGGCGGCAAGCCTTTTGGCAAAAAGCAGCTTGTTTTCTCCGGACTTCCGGCCCCCTTTTTCATCCGGCGACGGCGCGCCGCCAAAATCCATCGAAGCCGAACAGTCCACATAGAGGCTCAGCATCAGCTCCTGCTCGTCCATGAACTGGCGCACAAACGGTTTTCCCGTGCGGGAATACACGCCCCAGTCAAAGCGGCGGATGTCGTCTCCGGGCGTATAGGAGCGGTAATCGGCAAATTCCAAGGATGAACCGAGCCTGCTCGAACGGCGTTTGCCCTGAAGCGTGCCCGCCACCCTTCTGCCGGAACCGAGCGTGAGCCTTTCAAGGCGCGCCATCCAGTCCGAAGGCAGCAGATGGTCGCTGGTCATGGCCGCCCTCCGAGGGCTTGCAGCATTTCGCCTATGATCTGGTCGGTCGTGATGCCGAGGGCTTGTCCCTCGAAATTCAAAAAGATCCGGTGCCGCAGGGCAGGCACGGCCACCGCGTGAATGTCGCTTTGCGCCAGATGCATTCTTCCCTGGCAAACCGCCCGCACCTTGCCGGTCGATATGATGGATTGAATCCCGCGCGGCCCGGAGCCGAAACGCACGTATTTTTTGACGCCTTCGGGGGCCGAGGCTTCCTCCGGATGGGACATCATCAGCAGCCTGGCGGCATAATCGAGCACATCGTCGGCAACCAGGACCTCCCTGACCCCATGCTGGATTTCCAGAAGCTCCTCCGGTCCCGCCTGCTTCGCGATGGACGGGGCAAGATTTGCGGTCGTTCTTTTGACGATTTCCTTGAGCTCGTCGGAGCTTGGATACGGCACGAGGATTTTGAGGAGAAAACGGTCAAGCTGCGCCTCCGGCAGCGGATAGGTGCCTTCGTTTTCGAGCGGGTTTTGCGTCGCCAACACGAAAAACGGGCTTGGCAAACGATGCGTTTCGTTCCCGACCGTCACCGTTTTTTCCTGCATCGCTTCCAGCAGCGCGCTTTGCGTTTTGGGCGTGGCGCGGTTGATTTCGTCCGCCAGCACGATGCTGCTGAACAGCGGTCCGCGCTGGAACGTCATGCCCGTCTCGCCCTGCTTGCCGAAGGACAGGATTTGGGTTCCCGTAATGTCGCTCGGCATCAGGTCGGGCGTAAACTGGATGCGGGAGAAGGAAAGATCCAGCGTATCGGCAATGGTGCGGACAAGCATCGTTTTCCCGAGTCCCGGAATCCCTTCCAGCAGCGCATGCCCGCCCGCGAAAATGCACCAGAGCATCTGCTCGACGACCTCCTGCTGGCCGACGATGATTTCGCCGATTTGGCCGCGCACCCGCGCAATCGTTTCTTTCCAGGCTTCAGGCTGGATGATAGTTTCCTGCATCTTCGTGCTCCTTCCCGTTCCCTTATATGTGTTAGACCCGGTTACATCCCGGATATCGTTACGGATTCGGATTGATCCCGGTAAAATAGCTTTCGACGAGGTTCTGCATCTGCTGCGGCAGCTCCTGCCGCCCCAGCGATTTTTTCGCTTCGGCTTCGTATTCCTTATAGACTTCTTCGTACGGGCGGCTCGCTCCATCTACGGCAGGGGCCGGGCCGCCTTTTTGGATCGTTCCGCCTTGGCCTTGCAGCGGGCCTTTGTCGTTTTGCTTATTCCCGCTGCCCGCAAATTTGCGCGGCGTCTTGACGAAATTTTGTTCCCCGGCGCCAAGCCCCGCTCCGGGTCCTTGACCCGTGCCCCTGCCTGCGCTTCTTCCCGACCCGGAACCGCTCCCGGAACCGCTGCCGCTGCCGGAGCCGCTCCCCTGCCCGGACCCTTGCGTTCCGCTGCTTCCCGGCGAAGCCGAACCCCCGTTTTCCGCATCGCTGATGTCGTATTCCTCGGCCAGGGCCAGCTCTTCTGCACTCCCTCCGCTGCTCCAGGCGTCCGAGACCTCCATGCCGGAGGCGGTCATTTGCGAAGCCAGGCCCAGCCCTTGCGCAGCCAGCTTCGAACTGAGGCTGGCGGCTGCCGCCGATTGGCTCGCGGCTTGCGCTTGGGCGGCAAGCGCTTTGGCAAGCGCGGCCTCCAGTTCGTCCAGCGCCTCTTCCGTCTCTTTGTCTTTAGCCCCTTCGGCAAGGGCCTTTTCCGCCTTTTTCAAGGCTTCCTTCAATGCCTTCGTTTCCGGGTTTTTATCGGCTTCGGCAGCCAGCTTGTTCAATGCTTCCCGGAGCTGCTCTTTTTGCTCCTTTGAAAGCCGCTTCACTTCCTGCTTGAATCGTTCCATCGATTTTTTCAGGTTCTCCGCTTGGCCATCCGCCAGGCTTTTCCCTAAAGAGGACATGTTCGGAGCGTTTTGCATCTTTTTCCCGAGTTCCTTGACGTTCCGCACGGCCGCTTCCTGTTTGGCCGCCGTTTTTTCCATTTCCTTCATCGTTTTTTCGAGCTCGGCCAACGCTTTTTCCGGATCCTTTTGTCCATCCAGCTTTTGTTGCAGCGATTGGAGCCGGTCTGCCAGCGGTTTTTTCACGGAAGGATCGAGTTTTTGCGTCTGAAGCTGCTGCACCAGTTCATCGGTTTTCTTTTTCTGATCCTGAACCCATTCCTTGCGGCGGTCCGCTTCGGCAAGTTTGGCGTCCATCGGGCTCGGCAGCAGCGAAAGCGCGATCGTCCCGATGAACAGCAGACTGGCCGCGATCGCGATTTTTTTATGGCTTGGAAACGGCAGCCTGCGGCTCAGCTGGGAAACGAAACGGTCCCCGTAAGCTTCCGCTTGCTTTCGCTGCCAAACGGCCGCCGGAGCGTCGGAACCGGCAAAAGAAAGCGCCGTGACCATCATATCTGTCCGCTCGGCTCCGCCGGTCGCCGCATCCATGGCCTCCGCGGCCTCGCGGTCCTTCACGCGGTGCGCAAGCCCCCACGCCATGCCGGCGGCGAGACCGAGGATCGCAGCGGCCAGCGCCAGAAAACGGTAAGACGGAACCGGCCACAGCCGGGCCGCGAGCAGAATCAGCAAGGCACCCGACAGCCCTGCGGCGATCCCGTATAAGGAACAGCGCAAAAAACGGAACTGCTGCAGCCGAAATTTCGTTTTGCCGATGGATTTGCGAATGGCGTCCACCCGTGTCCCTCCTTTAACGTCGCGCGTTGTCGCCACAAACGTTTAATGCTCTTAAAGCAAGTCCAACCTTCCCCTAAAACGTCCAGGTCTCAAGAGGGATCGCTTGCGCCCGTTTCGACGGAAGGCGCGTCGTACCTCTGCTTTCTATGCTTGCGTCTCGCCACCGGTCGGATTTTGCGGATGCTGATCCACAACGATCCGATGATGACCACGCTGTACACCAACAAAAATTCCTGCCACAGCTGGATCGGGGCGTCGGAATTGAGATTGCCGTTCCGAACGAGAAATGCCCCCTTCGAAAAGCCGGGCTCGAACAAGCTGATCAGCGCCCCTGCCGGGTTCAGCCCAAGAATGTAACCGACAAAAGAGTACGTCGGCCCCGTTGCCGTCGTCGGCATCGAATAATAATTGCGCTGCACGATGCTCATCACGAACAAATAAAGCAGCCCCGTCATCAGAAATATGCACAAACCGACGCCGTACGTGACAATGACGGAAATCATCGTCCGCTTGAACAAGGTCGAAAACAGCACCCCGAGCGAACCCAGCAGCAGCATGACAAACAAGTAGAACAAGAAAATATAGATCATTTGTTTCAGCGAAATGCCTCCGTACAGAAACACGATGCTGTAAATGGGCATGGTCGCCACGACGATCAGCGTCATAAAGCTCAAGGAAGAAAACAGCTTGCTCAGGATGATCGTGGACGAGCTTTGCTGCGTCGTCAGCAGCATGCTCAGCGTCTGTTTTTCCCGCTCGCCGCTGATGACGCCGGCCGTCAGCGCAGGGGCCATAAACGCGATCAGGACGAGCTGGGCAAAACTCAGCACGTAAAACATCATGCGGCCGGCGCCCGAATTAAAGGCCTGGTTCCCCTGCCGGTCAAGATAAAGCGAAACATAAATGTAGCCAAGGGCGATCAGCCCAAGCACCAAAACGTATGCCAGCAGGGAAATCGCCGACCGCGGGGTCCGCATGCGCAAGCGGAATTCCTTGTCGAGCACCGGGTTGATCCATTTGCGGCTCCAGTTCATTCGGCAGGCCCTCCTTTGGTGATTTCGAGGAATACGTCCTCCAGGTTGGTTTGCGCTTCATGGAAAGATATGACGGCAAATCCCCAGGAGATGATCTTTTGCAGCAGTTGTACCTGCTCCAGGTCTCCGCCGCCGAAATGGACGTGTACGCCCGTATTGTCGGACAGCACCGCCGAGACCATGGCTTCGTCCTGCAAACGCGCGGCCAGTTCTTCCTGGCGTTCCATGACGCGGACGTGGAGCACTTTTTTGACGCGGAGGCGTGCCTGGATGTCGGCTACCCTGCCCTGCGCCACCATTTCCCCGTGCTCGATGACGCCGATCTCGTCCACCATCTCCGCCAGCTCCGGCAAAATATGCGAGGAAATGATGATCGTTTTGCCCATCTGCTTCAGTTCCTTCAGGATTTCGCGCATCTCGATTCTGGCCCGCGGGTCGAGCCCGGAAGCCGGCTCGTCCAAAATAAGCACCTTGGGGTCATGGATCAGGCAGCGCGCGAGGCATAAACGCTGTTTCATCCCCCGCGACAGGCCGTCGACGTAAACGTCGCGTTTGTCGCTCAAGTTGACGAGCTCCAGCAGCTGCGGAATGAGCTTTTCGCGTTCGGCGCGCGGAATGTTGTAGCTCGCCCCGTAGAAATGCAAATATTCCGTCGTTTTGAGCTGGTCGTATACGCCGAAGAAATCCGGCATATACCCGATCCGTTTGCGGACCTCTTTCGGATGCCGGGTGACGTCGAAGCCGTCCACTCGGGCCACGCCCGAAGTCGGCAGCATCAACGTCGCCAAAATCGCCATGGTCGTCGATTTTCCGGCCCCGTTGGGACCGACGAAACCGAACACCGTCCCTTCGGGAATATGCAGATTGATATCTTTTAAGGCGGCAAAGTTGCCGTAACGTTTGCTTAAATGTTGAATATCGATCATGGTTTGACCGCCCCCTCTACCGCAAGCTCGGGCAGAATCAGCTCCGTTGCCGCTTTGGCCGTCACCTTCATGCGAATCCGTCCTTGCGAAGCATACTGGTCGTTCGGATTCGCTGCGCTCCACTGCTTGGAGGTATCCCATTGGATGAGCTCCCAATCCTGCTTTTTGTAATTGAAGATATGATATTCCGTTTGCTTGCCCGCATTTTTGCTCCGCAGCTTGAGGACGCCGCCCGCCATCTTTTTCAAATCCGGAACGTCGTAATCGAACGTGACGCTTCCTTGCTCGATATGGCTGATTCCGTTTGGTTCCTCGTACCACCCCGGCGCCGAGATCTGATTGACGACCGGCGCAATGAAGCCGAACGGAAGGTTTAATTTGCCGTTTTGGATCCAATGGACGTTGACCGGCTGCAGCCACAGGTTCAGCTGGTCGCTTTCGATTTCGTGATTGTCGCTGCGGTAATTGAACAGTTTATCGTTGCTGAACGCCAGCACATAGGCATCCCGGGACGTCCAGGCCGAACCTTGAAGGTAATTATCCACCAGCCCTCTCTCCCGGACATAAGGGTCGTTGCCGTTCGGGTATTGCTGGAACAGCGCCATGCTGAGCATGCCGTTCCGGGCCGTCTGCACGTTTTGGACCGATGCCAGGGAGACGGTTTGGCCTTTCTCCAAATCCCCCAGCGGGTAAAGTTTCCCTCCGACGACGAGAGCGGCGTTCTTCAAGTTTGTGTTGGTCGTGTTTGCGACGTTTCCGTCGATATTGCCCTTGTCGTTGATGAACAGGTTCACTTTCAGCTGCCCTAAACCTTCGTTTTGGCGGCGTTGTTCCACCCAAAGCTTGGCGAGGGACCACTGCGGCATATCGAGCAGCTGGACTTCCGTGCTTTTCGGTCCGACCTCGACCAGATTGCGGCTGCTGTCCGACCCGGAAAATGCACCTCCGTCCCGTTGGACTTTCACGTACGTGTTTGCGGGAAGCTCCAGTCGGTAATCGCCGCTGCCCGGGGAAAAAAACGCGGTTGCGCTTTTGACCTTCCCCAGTCCGCTGCCATCCAGCTCGACGACGTTGAGCGTGTGGGCAAGCTCCTTTGTTTTGTCCGAAGCGCCGATCATGTACACCGTACCGCTGGCAATAACCGCGACGAGCGGGATGATCCACCATGCCCATTCCCGCTTGTCCGCCTTTTTCAGCAGCCAATAAAGCAAAGGGGCGACCACAATGGCGTAAACCGCGATCAGCCAGGCGAGAACCTTGAACGACGGCATTTTAAGGGTAGGGAAAAAGTTCAAAACATAGCTCAGGTTCATCAGCGGACTGTAATTTCCGGTCATCGATTTCATGTTGTTTTTTTGCAGCTCATTGCCAAGCAGGGCGGACCATGCAAACGGATGGCCGGGCCAAGAAGCGACCGGCTCCTGAGCCAAATCGTAAGCGGCATACAGCACCCGCCCGTTTTCGATCTGCCTGCTTGCAAACAGCGGTTTCCCTGCGGTCGAATACAGCACCGTCGCTCCTTTCGCCAGCTGGACGTCAGCCAATGTCAGCTCGCCGTCCAAACTCAGCTTGCCGGGACTGCCTTTGCCGTTTCCTTGCTTGTACGCCCCGAGCTTTTCCAGTTCGGGCAACGCTGCAACGCTGAAGGTGCCTTTATATTCGACGGGCGAAATCGCGGCAAAAGGGGCAGCCGTTTTCGGATAAGCCGCGCCGCCTCCAAGCACCAGCTTGCCTCCCGTTCTGACCCACTGCTCGATCGCCCCCACTTGGGCAGGAGTCAGGGAGTCGGATGCGAAGCGGTTCAATACGATCACGTCCAAGCCGTCCATCAGCATCGGATCGCCAGGCACGTCCTGCTGCTTCATGTGAAGCACGCTTACTTTGGAATTGCCGCTCGGCAGGAGCGTCAGGAAATTCATCGCATCCGGATCCTCCGACAGGACGGCGACGTTCGTCGGATTCATGCCGGCTCCGGAAACATAACTTTTCCCGGACGAAAAACCGACAAGATTTCCTTTGTTTACGGATCCCTCATAAAAACGGATTTCGTTATTGTTTTTGTCGTATTGCTGCCCCGGAATCGCCAAAACGACCTCTTTCGCCGTATCCTTCGGCAGCTCGACGTGCTGAATATAGGACGCCGGGCTGTTCCCGTAACGGTCCTGAGTCACTTGGAACACGATATCCCCGGAAAGGTCCCGGTTGCTCGTCAGAGTCAGTTTGAGCGGATTCCATGTCCCCTCTTTGATCGTTCCTCCGTAACCTGCTTCGCTTTTCAGCGCGATGGACGGCTTGTCATCGGCGTACACCGTGCCTGTGCCCGATACCAGCGGAAGCAGCAGCAAAAGCGCGATCGCCCATAAAGGAAGCCTTGTCCGCTTTTTATTACGTGTCGTAAAAAACAATATTTCCGCTCCTCTCTTCTCATGGGTTGAAATGATTTTATCTACACTGGCAAAATTGTCCTCATAATAAAGACGCATTTTTTTGCCGTTTCACTTCAATATTTTTAAAATTTTCTAAGAAATTTCCTGCCCGATCGTCAAAATTTGCGAGAAAAAGGCCGGTTGGAATCCTCCGAATCCCATCGGGATGCGCCATACATGGGGTTCCGAAGGCACCCCCCGCAGCAAAGGCCCTCCGGATTCGGGATGTATAAAAAAAGCCTGCTTCCATCCGAAGCAGACTTTTTTGTAAGTGAATATGGTTTTGACGATTTAAGACGAAGGTTTAGCCGTTAAATACGACCGTTTTGTTTTCATGCACCAAAATCCGGTCTTCGATATGCCATTTGACGGCTCTCGCCAGAACGACGCGTTCGATGGTCCGGCCGATCCGCTTCAATTCGCCGACATTATCGCGGTGGCTGACGCGCTGCACGTCCTGCTCGATGATCGGGCCGCCGTCCAGCACTTCCGTGACGTAATGGGCGGTTGCCCCGATGATTTTGACGCCGCGCTCATAAGCTTGGGCGTAAGGTTTGCCTCCGACAAATGCCGGGAGGAAGGAATGGTGGATATTAATGATCCGGTTCCGGTAATGTTCGATGAAGGACGGCGAAATGATCTGCATGTACCGCGCCAAAATGATGACATCGATATCGCTGCCGACCACTTCAAGCTGCCGTTGCTCGGCTTCTTTTTTCGTATCGGGCGTCACCGGAATGTGATGGTACGGGATGCCGAACGACTCCACGTATTCCTTCATGTCCGGATGGTTGCTCACCACCATCGCGATGTCGGCGTCCAAATCGCCCGCCTGCCACTGCCACAGCAGCTCGACCAGGCAATGGTCCTCTTTGGAAACGAAAATGGCGAGTTTTTTCTTGCGGTTAACGTCGTATATCTTCCATTGCATGCTGAACTTCGCCGCTACGGCCGCAAACTCTTTTTCAAGCTCGGGCAGCCGCTGCTGCAAATCCGGCAGGTCGAATTCGACCCGCATAAAAAACATGCCGCCTTCCGGGTCCATCGAATATTGGTCGGACTGAACGATATTCGCTCCGTGTTGATGCAGAAAATGCGATACGGCCGCGACGATTCCCGGTCCGTCCGGACAGGAGATCAGCATCCGCGCGCGGTTGGCATGTGCTTGGGATGTACTGGATGCATTTTTCTTGACGTGTAGTTCCATGAAGCTTCTGCTCCTCCTCGTTCTCTCTATAATCTTCTTTTGGTTCCAACGTTTCTTGGCCCGCCGGTTACTTCAACGCTTCTTTGCCGGCGAGGCAGGCGATAAGCCGTTGGTTGATTTGCTCCTCGCTGAGATCCGGGAACAGGTTCGCTTCGGCGATCATGTCGTATAAGCGTTCCAAAGGCTCCCGGGAATCGGCTTTTTTCGCTTTGGCATCGTTTTTGAGCAGCGTCCATACGTCCAGGACGTATTGGCTTGGCTGGATGTCCTGCTTCGCGAAAAACGAGTGCAGATCCTCCACCTGATTCATAAAGTCGCCGCCGAAACGCTCGGATACGCTGCCGCGCAAAAGCGCGATTTCGATTTCGTACATCGGACGCTGCGTTTTGGCGTCTTTGCCGATCCAAGGCGTTTCCAGGATAAATGGTCTGCCGGCCAGCTTCTCATGATGCACGACGGAGCGAATCGTATCGAAACCGATCCATCCGGAACCGATCGGGGCGTGACGGTCCTTCCCGGCTCCGCGCGGGTTTTTGCTGTCATTGATATGCACGACCCCGATGCGATCCAATCCGATGATGCGGTCAAACTCTTCAAGGACGCCGTCCAGGTCGTTGACGATATCGTAACCGGCGTCGTGGATATGGCATGTATCCATGCAGATCGTGAGGCGGTCGTTTTTTTCCACCTTCTCGATCATGCGGGCGATTTCCTCGAAGGTCCGTCCCATTTCCGTCCCTTTGCCGGCCATCGTTTCGAGGGCGATGTGGACTTCCGTCTCATCGGTTCCGTTCAGCACCTCGTTCAGGCCGTCGGCGATCCGCTGAATGCCGTATTCCGGGTCTTTGTCTGTATATGCTCCCGGATGGAGGACGATATTTTTCACGCCGATGGCGTGCGTGCGGCGGATTTCCTCCTGCAGGAAGCTGACCGCAAGCTCGAACGTATTCGGCTTGTAAGATCCAAGGTTGATAATGTAAGGCGCGTGAACGACGATTTCCTCAAAGCCGCTCTCCTTCATTAATTGCTTGCCTTCTTCGAGATACATCGATTCGATCGGTTTGCGGCGCGTATTTTGCGGTGCGCCTGTATATATCATAAACGAGCTCGATCCATAGCTGTTGGCTTCGTTGGTTGCGCTTAACAGGCCCTTGTCCGAAAAGGACACATGAGAACCGATTTTTAGCATAATCCATCCCCCTCATTCGAATTAAACCTTATTTTATCGTGAATGCTGAAATAAATCTAGGAATGGGTTATAATTCTAAGAAGGTAAAATGAAAATCGAAGAATAGTGTAGAGGTGAACCGCATGCACAGTACATGGGGCGTGAGGCTGCTGTCCTCGTCCATGCCTTCCGATATGTTCATGAATTCCATCATGTTATGGGCCGTCATCCTGCTCGTATTGATGATGATCGGCGGATATTTCATGATCCGGAAATTTTTGAAGGTCCTGCCGAAAAACGACGGCAAGTCCAAGCTCGATTGGCAGAACCATTGGGTCGAATCCAGCCGCCATCTTTGGACGGACGAATCCAAGGCATTTTTGGAAAAACTGGTCAAACCCGTGCCCGGACCGTTCCGGGACATCGCCAAACATTCCATCGCCGCCGAAATCGGCAGAATCGCTTTGGAAGAGGGAGCCGCGGAAGTGACCCGCGACCATTGCATTAAAGGGTACATCTCCGCGACGCCAAAAAAGGACAACAAGTTCCTCGTCGCTTTTCTGAACAAAAACCAGATCGACTACAAGCCGTACGAGCATTTGATGCAAAAGTAGGTTCCGAGATACTAGCGAAACAAGCCCCCGGCAGGAGCATCACTCTTGAAGAAATGAATCATTTCGTCAATTGGATCCCATGCCCGGGGGCTTTTGCATTCCGAGAACCGGATAAGAAGGTGATCAAGTTGAAGAACATAGCCATTGGCGGCGGAACGGGGTTCGTCGGGAAAGCACTGACGGCGCATCTGGTGGGACAAGGATGCGAAGTCACTATCATTTCCCGAAAAAAGCCGGCTGATGCCCAAGCCGGCGTGCGATACCTGACCTGGGATCAGCTCAAAACCGCCCCGGATCTTCTCGAAGGCACCGAAGCGATCGTCAATTTGGCCGGGGCTTCGCTAAATCAGCGCTGGACGCCAAAAGCCAAACAAAACATTATCGAGTCGCGCCTGGCCACCGTCCATGCCGTCGCCAAACTCGTTCAAGCGCTGCGCGAGAAGCCGGCGGTCGTCGTCCAAGGTTCAGCGGTCGCCATCTATGGCACATCGCTTACCGAAACTTTCCGTGAGGACAGCGAACGCCGCGTCGTCGATTTTCCTTCCTCCGTCGTCCAGGAATGGGAAGATGCCGCCGACGAAATTCAGGGCGTTCGTTTGGTCAAACTCCGGACGGGAGTGGTGCTAGGGAATGACGGCGGAGCGTTTCCGCTCATGAAGCTGCCGTATATGCTCGGTTTCGGCGGCCGGATCGGCAGCGGCAAACAGTGGGTCCCATGGATCCATGTGCAGGATATGGTTCGCCTGATCGAATACTCCATCCTCCATCCGGAATTGCGGGGGCCGGTAAACGCAACGGCTCCGGAGCCCGTAACCAACAACCGGTTCGGGCAAACGGTCGGCCGGATCTACCGACGCCCGCATTGGTTCCCGGTGCCGTCGTTTATGATGCGGGCCGTTCTGGGCGAACTCTCCCTCATGCTGCTGGAAGGCCAGCGGGTGATCCCGGAAAAGCTGCTCTCGCAAGGTTTCCGCTTCGAATATCCGACTTTGGATCAGGCTCTGCGGCAATTAAAGAAGGGGCATCAAGCGGATCGGAACGTATAACGTCCTTTGACGATCACGAACGTATCCCCGTCCTGCAACGGATATTCCTTGTAAGGCACCATCTCTTCCCCTTTGAGCCGCGTTCCGTTTTTCGAGCCGAGATCCTTGATCAAAAACCTTCCGTCTTCGCTCCGGCTCAATTCCACATGCGCACGCGATGTTCCTACGGAGCGCTCGACGTACTGCGATACCTCTTCGGACCTGCCGATAACAAAATGCTGCTGCCTCAGCTCGATCCTTTCGGCTGCCCTTCCTCCCTCGCTTTCCCGAAGCAGGTAACCCGAAAGAGGGGAGGACACCGGTGCATGGCTTTCCCGACCCGACGAGGGGAGTGGACTTAAGAGCACGGTAGCGCCGGCGCCTTTTCCAGGCTGCAGGGTTTCCGTTTTTAGGCCAATGCCGCCGTCCCCCTCCCCCTCGTCTGTATCCGGAAAACGCAGCGGCACATGATCTTCGGCCCGGTTCCATCCTTCCCGGCGATGCGGGAGCCCCGTAATGCCCACGGCTCCAGCGCTGCTCTCTTTTGTCCTCATTTCACGGTTGCCCTCGCGGTCTTGCACGGCATCCTGCGGAGGGAATTTCCACTTCCACGCCGGCTCTGGATCCTTGTCCGCTTGAAAGAAAGCCTCTTCTTTGTTTTTTCTCCCGCCTCTCAAAAATCCCGTAAACCTTTCAATTTCAAAACGGGAACGGCCCTGACGAAGGTTCGGTTCGGTGGAAAGCTCGGCGGAGCCGAAATCGGGCAGCGCTTCGAACGAAGCGGAATCCGCCGCGGCATATTTGGGCGCGAAGAGTTTGCCCATCCAGCTCAGAGTAGCGACGCCTCCCAAAATCACGGTCAATATGGCGCATAAGATCATCGTCCCGTTGCCCGGATCCGGCATATAAATCATCCTCCAGACAACTGCCGCGGCCAGAAGGCAGCCAAGCGCGATGTATGTTTTGCGCGCAGAGGCGGATTTTTGCGCCGCCCCATCGACGTTTTCATCTGCTTCCGGTTCCGTTTCCAGGTCACCGCCGTTCCAGCTTTTCAAGAAATCGGGCAGCGCATCAACGTTCCGGCCGGCCGGATGAAGCTTCGAACTCAAGAGATCATCGCCAGGCATGGCAGCTTCGGCCTGCAACCCGCTTCGCGCCGCCGCAAGGCTCTCCGAGTCCCTGCGTAACCCCCGCTCTCTCACGGGGCTCACCGGTTTTTCCTGCAACCGGGAAACGGCTCCGGGACGTTGCCAAGGAAAGGTCCCCCCATTCATCGCCGCGGGTTCATCTGTTCCCCAACGGCCCGAATCCTCAATGCCTGGAGCTTCCTGCATCCGGTCCCGTTTCCTGGCGGCAGGAGGAGTATGATTGTTCGCGCCTGACTGAATCCGGACATCGCCTTCCTTAGAGAGAAGACCCAGGAGCAGCTTTTTAAATCCTCCCGGGGAAAAGTCCTCGGATGCCGTATACTGCAGCAGCTGCTGCACTCCGCTGCCGCTCAGTTCGGTTACGGATGCCATGAACCGAGTGACCAGCTCCTTCAAGGCGTCTTGGACGGGCTTTAAGCCTTCCGTCCGGTCAAGCGGAACGTAGGTCAGGTAAAGCGTCCCTTCCTGCAGCGACCCGTGCACGAAAATGTATTCTTCGTCCAACACGTATTTGAGCGGCTGCAGCATGTAAAGCGCGCTGTCTTCCAACGCCTCGGCCACCTGCAGCAGCAAAGCGTAATATTCCGTCATGTTGATTTTTTCGCTTTTCAGCATATGGGACAACATCTTTTTTTCCGTGATGTCGTACCAAAGCGTAACCCGAAGATCGACTTCTTTGACATGGAGGGGCAGTAAGCGCGGGATCCGCGAAGCCCCGATCATCGCCACCTCTACCTTGCTCAGTTCGTCCGAACCGATGCCGGAGGAGTCCGACAATACCATATAGGTTCCGCCCTGCTGCATAAAATCGCGCGACAAACCCATCATTCCTGTTCACCTCTAACCGAGTGTATAGACGCTGGCCGCAACATAACCGGGAAGCACCGCAAGCATAAACGGAAAACGCAGCTGCTTCTCCTTGCCTGCCGTCAGGGACCGAAAATTCCTCAATATAAAAAACCCGGCCAAATTGCGTGCCACATTCCGCATTCTTTGCATGGTCTCGCGTCTCCACAATAAAATCAGAATACCGATGAATCCGGCGCATAGCACCGAATAAACGATGCACTGGATCGTTAACAGCGTCCCCAGCCATGCGCCAATCCCTCCAAACAGCTTGACGTCTCCGGCGCCGACCGCCCCCATCATATGCATCAGCAGAAGCAGCACGAACCCCGTTCCAAGTCCTTTGACCGAAAACAACAGTCCCTGGAAACCATCCGCTGCGAAATGGATCAGAATCCCGCTAAGCATCGCCGACAGCGTCAACCAATTCGGAATTTTCATCGTGCGAATATCCGTGACGAATGCCGAGATGATGATCAGCGCGCAACCCCAAATCCAAAAAGTCATGTCCGAACCTCCTTTTCTTTCACGATGTGCCCGACGCTATGAGACTTCAAACAGACTTTTTTGCGCCCGGGCTTATCCTTTGACAACCGTAAACATCACCTCGGTCCTTTTCCCGTCCGAGGTCGTAATGACAAACGGCCACGTGCCCGGCGTGGTATTGGTTCCGACGAACCACTCCCATTCGACATACCCTTCCGCATCCGCTTGTTGATCCCCGAGGTATTTGGCCGTGCTTTGTCCGCTTTTATAGAACACGGAAAGGTTGGCCGACGCCCCGGGTTCGATTTTGACGCGCACCTTTGCCTTTTTGCCGACGTAGGCAGGGTCCGGTTTTTCAATAATTTGCACCGCCGATCCTTCGGATCCGGACTCGTCCCCTTTGCCCGCGTTCTCTTCCGTTTCCCCAATCCACAACCGTTCCTGGGCTTTCGCCTGGATTACGATTTTTTTATTCAGAAGCGGCACCTTCATCGGCAACTCATAGCTGACCTCGATCCCGAAATAGGGCTCCGTGCGGGTCCGCAAATTCGGAATTTGAATGTTCGATACATGGATGCGCTCATAGTCAAGCAGCCGGCTTTCCATGTACGGCTTAAGAATCGGCTTTACGACCGGGTCAAGGACAGCCTCCGCCGCCTGATTTTTCAAATCCTGAAGCGGTTCGTCCGCCCTGGCGGCCGCGTCCGCCATCCATTCGTTCAAGGGAGCCGGCAGCGTATCCGTGTATTGGGCGGCCCAATCGCTCAAAGAAAGCTTCGGGATACTCCAGCTGCCGGCAGGCTTTTTGCCGTCCTCGTTATCCCCTGGCTTTTTGGGCTCAATGGCCAGCGCAACCGGGTACATATGGGTGGATACCATTTTGACGGTATCGCTAACCGTGCTTTGCAGCGCCGTAGAAACCAGCGTCATCTGCACGATATAAATCAGGAAAAGGACAAAGAAGATAAACATCGGCATCACCAGGGATGCCTCGACGACCATGCTCCCCTGCTCGGTGCCGCCGGATCGGGGGCATCCTCTCCCGAAACTCGCCCGCATTCGGTTAATAAGAATAATCCGCTTGTTTGACCGCATAATATCGGCTTCCTTCCACCTTATCCGGACTGCCGCCGGCATATCCGACCCATTTCATCACGCCGGGGAGAAACCATAGTCTCATGCCCATCTTCACCTCTCCCGAAGCGTAAGTGGTTCTTTCCGCGGGGTTGATTCCCGTATTGAAACGGATCAGCGCTAGCATGCGCGACATTTTTTTCTGATTGTTGCTGTGCAGGAGTAAAAAAAGACGCAAATGGTCGCGGTACGTCAATTTCGCTTTAATGTAGCTGGACAGTTCTACGGATCCCGTCGTACACAGGGTGATCATGTCAGCCATCGCCATTTCGATGCCGTAGAGCAGAGCAGCGGCGAGCACAAGCAGCGGATGGCCGAGGCCGCTGTTTTTGACCAGCCCTTCCATCGTACGAATCGCCAACCTGGACGCGAAGATTTCGGCATAGGCCGCCGAAACGTTGCCTACGGGGTTATGAAACCCGTATACGATATACTCCAACTCTTGGTTTTTGACGCTTAGCTGGTCTGCGACCGCGTCTCCCAAACCCGCCTTCGGATCGGATGCTGCATCCTTCAGACGGCTGATATCAAAATGATTAAAGTACATGGCCGCATATTCGTTTTGCAGCAATTCGTCCTTAACCCCGGACATCATGCCCCCCAGCGCTCCGTACAACCCGTCCATTCCGTTCATCGCCGACTTCCCTGCATCGTAAGGATCGTCGTCAAGGTCGGCTCCCTTGGTTTCCGCCTCGGCAGCTTGATTGTTAAATTCGATGCTTTCGCCGTAATAGGTTTGCAGCGTGTCGTATTCTTTCATATAAGTCTTTGCCTTTTGATCCAGCTCGTTGATCCGTTCCAAAATATTCGCTGCCTCTTTCAATTTGGCCTTGCCCTGTTTTTCCTTTTCCTTCCGCTCTTTATCCGAACCGCGGTGCTGCTCGATCACCGCCGCTTCCTGGTCCAGCCTGTTCGCGGAACCCGACTCGGCGTAGGCCCGCAAATAGCCGTCGATCACCCCCCGGGCCGCAATGACCGCGCTTTTCATGCTGCTTGAGCTGCCGTAAAGCCCGGATGCCCCGGCCAGCTCAGACCGTGCCGACGAAAGACTTTGGTCCGCCTGCCGGAACTCGTCCCGCTGGCGGCTGATCCCTTGCTTCAGATCGCCCAGCAGGCTTTCGCTCAGCAAAAGCTGGTCGGTTTGTCCGCGCAAGCCGCGGATCGTCGCCGCGTCATCCCCGTTGATTCCGGCCGTATGCCCCGGAATGACGCTTCGCGAAACCGCGTCGTAACCTGCGCTTTCGGAGCGGTTTTCGGAAGCCGCGATGACTTCTTTCATCTTTTCGTTCAGTTCGGATGCCTCCTGCCATGCCAGATCGGCCTCCTGCAGAAGCTTGCCGTGGCTGTTCGCCGCCGAACGATGCTTGCTGCCAAGCCGGGACGTCACGTCCGACGAATCCGTCAAATAATCGCGGATCTCGTCGTTGTACTGCGGCTCTTCATCCTCGCCGCGGTTCGCGTCTTCATTCGCCTTGGCGACGTAATCATCGTATTGGGCAGCAATGCCTGCTGCAGCGCTCACCCGCGAGGATCCGAGAGACTCATTGGAAATGGAGGAGGAATACACGCCCATGAGCATGCCCGGTATGCCGTTTGCGCTTTCCGCCGCCTGTCTTTGCTTGTCCAGCATCCGGTCCAGCGCGGCCTCCCGTTTGTCGTACAGCTTTTGCAGTTTGCGCAGCACGTCGACCGTATCGGAAGCCTCTTTCATCGAAGAAGACAACGGCTTCATTTTTCCGGCAATCTCAAGCGTAAAATCGATTGGCGCCTTATACTTCATTTCCTCCCCGATTTGTCGGTTGAAAATGTCGTATTCGCCGAGCATCCTTTCCATCTGCAGGCCGGAACTGTCCAGCTCCATCGGCAGCAAATCGAACCGGTCGCTCCTTTTCCCCTTTTCCAAACTGTTGCTCAACACGCCCGCCATAATCTGATCCCCGCTCTGTTCCCCGTAGGCAAACAAACCGTACCGTTCCTGCAGCTCCACGTCATAAGAAGACATGACGGAACGAACCGCCGCATGCGCCAACCGTTCGGTTTGAACCTTCATCGCCGCGATGCGCGCATAATCGATAAAAAGAGCGACGAACGCAAATATAAAAGCAAGAATCATGATTAAAAACACGGAAACCGAACCGTTTTCCGCCCGCCTTCCAGCAAACACACCTTATCCCCTCTTTCCGCTACCTGCCCGAAGACCTGAATTGATTCAACACCTCCGCGGCGCTGCCCGGATCGGTTTTGGCGTCTTCCCTTGTACCTTTGAATTTCGAAGCATAATATCTCATTAAATCAACCGTACGAATGAATTCGACGGGTTCGACGACAGCGGAATTGGCAAAGCTGCTCGCATCCGAACCTTCTTTCAGCAGGGTATCCAGCGGCGGGAGGGACAGCATGCGAGTCAGGTCTACCCTCACCGTCCGCTGCACGATCGTGTTTTTGTAGCTGATCTCGCCTTTCATCTCAGGCGGGACCATGCTTCCGGAATGGTTCATTTTGATGACAGGGAGGCTGCCTCCCGCGCCATTCCCCCCCGGCATGGGAACAGTTTCCGTATTCTCCGTTATCCCGGTCCAGCTAAACAACGCCCCAAGCATCCCGTCTTCGCTCAGCCTCCAATACAAGGAATCGTATTGTCCTTTCCCGACCTGGCCGGTGGCTGCTTGCTTGTGGCTGTTGTCCCAGCTGTATGCCGCCCGCTCCGCGACGGCGGACGCGGTCTGGTGCAAAAAGCTCTGCTGATACACGTACAGGCAAAAAAATACGAGCGTCATCGTGACAAACAGGAAGATCGGAAGCACGAGGGAAGCTTCGACGGTGAAACTCCCCTCGCTGCCTTTGAGAGGTTTAGCTATCCGAAAATACTTCATCGCTTTTTTTGTCCACTTTCGTTAACAGCCGTTGCACGATCCGAAGCAGCTCTTTTCGGAACAACAAGGCGATGATGATAATCACCGCAATGATCAAGATCATTTCGAGCATTCCGAGCCCGTCTTCCTGTTTCCAAAAATCTTTGGCTTTGCTCCAAGCAAGCATCCACATACCTTCATTCCTCCTACAAATTCATCATCATAAAAGCAGGCGTTCCGACAAGCACAATCACAATCATAAAAATGACGACCATCGGAAAGATCAGCTTGGAAGACGCCTGTTCTCCCCGGGTCCGCGTAATGGCCTTCCGTTTCTCCCACAGAACCCGGGACAAATCGGTCAATGCCAGCACGAAGTCGCTCCCGCCCCGCCTGAAATTGAGCAGGACGGTCGTCGTAAAAATCGAAACCTCCTGAACGGCGCAGCGTTTGCTGAAGTTTTCGAAGGACTGGTGAAAGGAGTATCCCCCTTCGAGATCATCCTTCATCTTGATCAGCTCGCGGTAGAGCGGATGATGAACCTGCTGCTTTTTCTGCTCCACGCAGTGGCTGATCGCCTTTTGGACCGTTTCGCCGGCTCCGACCAGCAGCACGATTTTGTTCAGCAGTTCCGGAAGCTCCGTCAAAATGTCCTGGTCGCGCTTGACGACCTTGCCGTGCATGTCCTTGATCATGGCCGCCGGCACCAGCACGCCCATGGTCCCGCCGATCGCCAGCCCCGCGGCGTCTTTCATGGCAAGCGTCAGCAAGCAGCCCAGCATAAGCAGCAGCCAGCCGTAAGCCATCATTTCCCCGGCGTATAACAGCGTCAATTCGGCGCTGTAGCGCTGGCCGTTCAGCTTTTGGATCGAGCGCTGAATTTTGAAGAAAAACAGCGGGAAACGGGACATCAGCTTCAATCGCTCCACAACATACAGCATCGGGGGAGCCAACCTTTTAAGCCGAAGCCCCTCCATATGCAGCTTCGTCACGCTCCGGTATTTCGCGCCGCCGATCCGGTTCAGCACCACCCAACCACCCGCCAGCAGAACCAGCATCACGACCGCAATCAGCTCCACATCCTCACCCCGCTCAAATTTTGATGTTCATAATTTTGATAATCCATAATAAACAGCCCGCAAGCCCAAGCAGCGCAAACGTCGATATGACCATCCCCATGCCCCCGAACATCGGCTTCATATAATCGCCCGAGGTCAGGTTCATGAACACCAGCATGAGGATGGGCGCGGCGAGGAGCGCCTTCGACTCGAATTTTTTCTGGGCCACGAGAACGGCGATTTCCTGCTGAATGTCCAGCTTTTCGCCGATGATGGAGGAGGTTCTCCGGATGACTTCCACCAGGTCTCCCCCCGTCCGTTTGCATGTGATGAATACGTCCGCGAAATTCGTGATGTCCTCCATGGAGGCCCTGCGGCTGAAATCCCGCAGCGCGTCTTCGATCGGTTCCCCATATTCCAAGCGGGCGCAAATGATGGACAGCTCCGTAATCAAATCGTTTTCGGCGTCCGGATCGAGCATCCGCAAGTCGGAAATCGCCTCCCGAAAGCCGTTCTCCACGGATCGTCCGGCTGACAGCGAGGAGGAAAGCGAATAAAGTGCCTGCTTAAAATGCAGGTTTAGTGCCGCGCGCCTCCGCTGCAGCATATGTTTCCTCCAAAATCGGGGAACAAGCAGGCCGCCCGTCGAAAGCACAAGCGCCATCAGCCACTGATGATAAAACAGGTATCCGATGCCAAAAAACAAGACGGCTCCGGAAATAACGCACATTACCCGCTCTAACGGGCTTAAAACATAGACGCTGTAATCGGGCAGCTGCTTATGCCCTTCAGGCTTTGCTTTGGGGGGACGGCGGCTGCGGCGCAGCATGCTCCCGCTCCCGGCGTATCCCTGGCGGCCGCGCCCTTTGAACGCTTGTCCGGTTTTCATACGACAGCCTCCTTCGACGCCGGGGGATCATAACGGATGCCGGCCATTTTCAGCTTGTCCTGGTTCAACAGCGGTCCCTGAGGCTCCAGCTCCCCAATGATCCTTCCGTCCTTTTCTCCGGTTTCCCTGAACTTGTACAGCGTATGAAGGACGACTTCCCCATTTTCCAGGCCGGCCACCTCGCTGATTTCCATGACCCGCCGCGACCGGTCGCGCAGCCTGCTTAGATGGACGAAAACATCGATTGCCGAGGCGATCTGCTGCCGAACGACGGCGATCGGCAGCTCCGCACCGCTCAGCACCATCGTCTCCAGCCGGCTGATCATGTCGCGCGTGCTGTTCGCGTGCCCGGTGGATAAAGACCCGTCATGGCCGGTGTTCATGGCCTGCAGCATGTCCAGGGCTTCGCCGCCGCGCACCTCCCCGACGACGATCCGGTTGGGCCGCATCCGCAGCGAAGACCGGATCAGGTCCCGGATCGATATTTCTCCCCGTCCCTCCGTGTTGGCGTTGCGGGTCTCCAGCGACACGAGGTTCGGCACGGTCACGATCTGCAGCTCGGCCGAATCCTCGATCGTGATCACGCGCTCGTCCCCAGGGATAAACTGGGATAAAGCGTTCAAGAAGGTCGTTTTCCCCGAACCCGTGCCGCCGCTGATAAAAATGTTATACTTGCCAGCCACCAGCTTTTGCAGAAACAACGAAGCTTCCTCGCCGAGCGCCCCCCGCCTCGTCAAATCGTCCATCGTCATCGGTTTTTCCGGAAACTTCCGGATCGTCATGGTCGGACCTTTGAGCGCGATCGGGGGCAGGACGATATTGACGCGGGAGCCGTCCTTCAGCCTGGCATCCACGATCGGCGACGATTCATTGACGACCCGGTTCACGCCGGACACGATCGTCTGAATGATGTCCTCCAGCCTCGTCCGGGACTCGAATTCCAGCGGCAGCTTCGAAACCTCGCCGTTTTGCTCGATAAAAATGTCCCGATGGCTGTTCACCATGATTTCCGTGATCGCTGGATCATCGACGAGCGGCTGCAAAATATCGAGCCCGCGGAACGAATCGAATATGCGCCGGACCAGCTTTCTTTTTTCCGTCGCGGTCAGATCCTGCAGCTCCCTGCGGCTGAGCACCGTCCGCTCGATGAACTTCATCAGCTCGTCGTTGTCCAAAGCCGACGTGACGTCCAGGCCGGAGCGGACCTCCGCCCGCAGCTGCCTGAAAAGCTCTTCATCCATATCCCTTCACCCCGGTTCCGTTGACCAGCCCTTCCCCGAGCAAATCCCGGCAGAGCTTCAACATATCGCGTTGAAAAATCGGCGAGCTCAGCAGCAGCTCTTCGTTATGGTTTTGTTTCCAGGACGGTATATAAGGAAGGACTCCGTCAATCTCCCGAATGATCTCCGGGGGCGTATTGGCCAAGCTGCCGGCGAAACGGTTGACGATAAACCGGCTTTTTCCCGCCACAAGCCCGAATGCCTCAGGATGGCTGCGTTCCATGTAAGCAAGCTGCTGGCCGCTTTTATACATATGGATAAGGTCGTCCAGCAAAATCCAGACCAAATGCTCGCAACCCTCCAGGACGGCGGACGTCCGGTCATTCATTCCGGAATCGGTATCGGCGATGACGACGTCATAACTCCCGCAGGCCGCGATTCGTTCGATCAGGTTCAGTACGTCGGCTTTGCTCAGTTGAAGAATTTCGTTGCGGTTCGATACCGGCTCGAACCAATCGCACTTCAAAGCCGGATGTTTTACCGAAAACGGTTCGATCGGAATGCGCGCCGGGCTTTTGCTTTCTTGCGCCGCCTTCATCTCGTACAGCAGGCGCGGCAGGCCTTGGGCGTCCTCCGCTTTGCGGTTGGGCCTGGAAAAAACGGCGCTGCTGTTCATCGTCTCCAGGTTCAGATAAAACACGGAACATCCCAATCCGCCGAGCTGCTTCGCCATATTGACCGCTGCCGTCGTTTTCCCGCTGCCTCCGACCGCGGACACAAAGCCGATCGTAACCGCCCCGTCCCCTTTCCGAGCCGCCTGTCCCGCAAGCATTCCTTCCTTGGAACAGGCCTGAAACAATGCTTCGCATAATTCGGGAAGCGCCTGAAATTTCGCTATCTCATGAGGCGGGCCGCCGCCCGTTCCGAGCACCTTCCAGGAGCAGGTTTTGCCCCCTTCCATCCAAGGCCCAAGCAAATCCCGGTCCCCGACGACCAAATCGGGACGTTCGTCTCCGTTCATGAACTCCAAAAAAGCCTCCTGCTTCGTAAAACCGATCATCCGCAATTTGCTTCCGTATTCGCTCGCATGCACGTAATGGAGCAGCGGCTCCAAGTACTGCGGCTCTTTGACGGCAACGACCACCGTATACGGCACCATAAACCTTCGCATCCCCCATTCCAAGACATAAAAAAACACCGTTGAACAACCGCAAAGGCGGCTGTCAAACGGTGCTTCCGTTATCGGCTTCATATTAAGCTCGTCTATCATAAATTGATTATGACTTAATTAGGAATTTACCATATCCTGAAATGAATTACAATACAAAATGTGTAAAATATCGACATATCTTGGATAAAAAATACTCCGCGCCTTTCCTATAAAAACCGTTTTTTCAACTCGGGCGTCGGGAGCAAACACTGCTCCTCCTTGCCGAACCAGCGGTAGCGGTTCCGGGCGACATAACGGTACAGGCGATCCCGGATGGGCGTGGGCACGGCCACAAATATATACAGCAGCGGCCAAGGCATTTTCAATTGCCGGACGATTCGCAGCACCGCCTCCGAACGGACATAATAGCGCCCCTTTTCGATCAGAACCACGGTATCCACCTCGCCTGCGGGCAAACCGCCCTTGATCAGCAGCTCGGCCCCGATCTCGGATTGCAAGGATGCGAAGCGGAACTTTGCCTTCGGGTCGCGCTCGATGATAAAACGGGTTAATCCCTGGCACAAATGACAGACTCCATCGACAAGCACGATGCCTTCATAGCCGCCGCTTTCAGGCGTGCGTCCCTTTTCCATTTTCGGCACCTCCTGAAGTTAGTATCCGCCGTATTTGCCCTGAAATCAAGCATGGCAGAAAAAAGGGGCGGGGAAAACGAGCCGCATTTTTATCTATCAAGCAGGTATATAACGTATAATTAGGCTTACATAATCCGAAAAAAGAAAAAAGCCCGGGTAGCTTCCCGCGCCTGTATCTCGGTTCGACAGCTTATTTCGCCAAAGCTTTGTCGATCCATTGGTTTTCTTCGATTTGCTGTTCCAGCTCGCCTTTGTAGCTCTCGATGCATTTGCAGATGAAGTCTTTGCGGCATACGGGGCAAGGCGTTTTTTGCAATCGGCTGATGTTTGTCATTTTCCATTCCGGAAAACGGCTATAGAACACGCGGCACACTGTTCCGTCAGCCAGGTTCATGATGAATTCGTACAATCCGCTTTGCTCGTTGCTGCTGGCTTCCTTCATGTTCGCAATCACTGGTCTGTAAGACATATGCATCACCCGTTTATAATAAATTTCTGAATCAAGTACCTAGACATATTAAAGAATTTTAAACTTCATGTCAATAAAAGCTTGCGTCACTTCGCGCGCCGCTATTCCGTTGGAAACTGGAAAATGCGGCGTCCTTCGTTAAACGATGGCGCACCGGCGGCGGCCTGGTAATTTTTTTTCAGCGTAAAATCCGGCGATAAACCGGCAGGCGGTCGATGACCCTTCAAGTCCGTACTCTCTGCTTGCCCACATCCGGGCACCGCTATACTAAAAAATATTCAAACGGACCGCAAGTGAATAGCAAACGGGAGCATTTAGAAAACTACCCCATAATAAGGTGCACAAGGTGCGTGATACCGAATGAAGGGCTGGACCAAACCTAAAAGACGCTCCTCGCTCACGGGAATCAACCATTCGCTGGAAGTTCCACGCAGAGGCCCGGCATTCCGGAAATTTCTGGCTTTCGCCGGTCCCGGTTATCTTGTCGCCGTCGGTTACATGGATCCGGGAAACTGGGCGACGGACATCGCCGGGGGCGCCGGCTTCGGGTATTCGCTGCTGTCCGTCATTCTTTTGTCCAATCTGATGGCCGTGCTGCTCCAATCGCTTTCCAGCAAGCTGGGCATCGTCACCGGCCATGACCTGGCGCAAGCCTGCCGCACCCAATACAGCAAACCGGCGGCCATCGGCCTGTGGATCCTGTGCGAAGCGGCGATCGCCGCATGCGATTTGGCGGAAGTGGTCGGTTCGGCCATCGCCCTGAAGCTGCTGTTCGGCATTCCGATGCTGTACGGCGTGCTGATTACGGCGCTTGACGTTTTGCTAATCCTGCTTCTGCAGCATCGAGGTTTTCGCGCCATCGAAACGCTGGTCATCGTGCTTGTGGCGACGATCGGGATCTGCTTTGCGGTCGACCTGTGGCTGGCCAAACCCCATCTCCCCAGCGTGTGGGCCGGATTCATGCCGACGCCCGACCTCATAACGAACCACGAGAAGCTATATATCGCGATCGGGATTCTCGGAGCCACGGTGATGCCGCATAACCTTTATCTTCATTCGTCCATCGTGCAGACCCGCCGGTATGAAACGACGGATGAGGGCAAACGCGAAGCGATCCGCTTTTCCGCCTGGGATTCCGCCATTGCGCTGACTTTGGCGCTCTTCATCAATGCCGCCATCCTGATCGTCTCCGCCGCGACCTTCCATCAAGCGGGCTTGACGGAGGTCGCTAATATCAGCGATGCCTTTCATCTGCTGACGCCTCTGGTCGGAACGACGCTGGCAAGCATCGTTTTCGGACTCGCGCTTCTTGCTTCGGGGCAAAACTCCACGCTGACGGGCACCCTGGCCGGGCAGATCGTCATGGAGGGTTTCCTGGACATCCGGCTCCCGCCCTGGCTTCGCCGGCTGGTTACGAGGCTGATCGCCGTCATCCCGGCAGTGATCGTCACGATGATCGCCGGCGAACAAGGAACCGAAGATCTGCTGATTTTGAGCCAGGTCATGTTGTCGCTCCAGCTTCCGTTTGCGGTGATTCCCCTCGTCCAATTTACCGGAAGCAAAAAGCTTATGGGTTCATTCGCCAATCCGGCCTGGATCAGCTTGCTCGCCTGGTGCGTCTCCGCCGTCATCGTCGTTTTGAACATGTTTCTTATTTACCAAACCTTTGCAGGCTGAAGAAAAAAGACGCCATGGTTCGTCCCAAGCCGAACATGGCGTCTTTTTTCTTATGGCAATAACAGCTGCACTACGATCTGCCCTTTCTGCCTTCCACTTGAAACAGCCTGGAAATCCAAAGCTTATTCCCTGCCCGTCCCCAACTCCTTCAGGGCCAAATTCAGCTTCAGCACGTTCACTCTTTTTTCGCCGAACACGCCCAGGTCGCGCCCTTCGGTAAATTGTTCGACCAGCTCCTTCAATCGCTCCTCGGGAAGATGCCGGAGTGCGCCGATCCGCGGAATTTGCGCCATCGCGGCCGCGGGCGATATATGCGGGTCCAGCCCCGAGCCGGAATTGGTGACCAGATCCGCCGGCAGCTTATCGACCGGAACCTGCGGGTTTTCCTTCTCCCACCGGGCGATGGAAGCCTGAACCCGCTTCAGCAGCTCGGGATTGGACGGGGCATAGTTGTTGGACCCGGAGCCTGCGCCGTTATTGTCGATACTGGAAATCCGGCCCTGGAAAAACGACGGATCGGCAAACGTCTGCCCAATGAGCTCCGAACCCACCGTTCTTCCCGCGCCGTCCTTGATCATGCTGCCGTTGGCCTGGTGCGGAAAGAAAAGCTGGGCCAGCCCGGTGCTGGCCAGCGGGTACGCCAGACCGCAAACAACGATGAACAGCAAACTGGAGCGCAGCGCCAAAAGCCAAATGGAGCCATGCGGCATTTTTTCGAATTCAGCCGTGGTTTTCAATGGATATCACCCTTTTTCATATCGTTAAGAGGAGCGTTCAGCTTTCCCCATGTATCTCTGCCATCCAAATCAGCATGCTCAGATCCACAAATGCACGACCAGATCGATCAGCTTGATGCCGGCGAACGGGGCGATGACGCCGCCGAGGCCGTAAACCGTCAGGTTGCGGCCCAGCAGCCGCGCCGTGCTCATCGGCTTGTAGCGGACCCCCTTCATCGCCAGCGGAATCAGCAGCGGGATGATGACCGCGTTAAAAATGAGCGCGCTCAGGATCGCGGACAGCGGGGAGCCGAGCCCCATCACGTTCAGCGCCTTCATCTGCGGTATGGCCGCCATGAACATCGCCGGAATGATGGCGAAATATTTGGCGACGTCGTTGGCGATGCTGAACGTCGTCAGCGCGCCGCGCGTCATCAGCAGCTGTTTGCCGATCGCCACCACTTCGATGATTTTGGACGGGTCGGAATCCAGGTCGACCATGTTGGCCGCTTCCTTGGCGGCGACGGTGCCGCTGTTCATCGCGATTCCCACGTCAGCCTGGGCGAGCGCCGGGGCGTCGTTCGTCCCGTCCCCCGTCATCGCGACCAGCTTGCCTTCGGCCTGCTCGCGGCGGATAACGGCGATTTTGTCCTCCGGCTTGCTTTCGGCGATAAACTCGTCGACGCCGGCTTCGCGGGCGATGGTCGCCGCCGTGAGCGGATTGTCCCCCGTGCACATGACCGTTTTGATGCCCATTCGGCGCAGCTGTTCAAAACGTTCCTTCATCCCCGGTTTGACGGTATCCTTCAAATGGATCAGGCCGTAGATTTTGCCGTCGACCGCCACGGCCAGCGGAGTGCCGCCTTCCGACGCGATCGCGTCGGACTTCGCCGCCAAATCCTCCGGAATGCTGCCGCCTTGGGCGAGCACCCACCGCCGCACCGCGTCGACCGCGCCTTTGCGGACATGCCGCCCGTCCTGCAAATCGATGCCGCTCATGCGGGTTTCCGCTTTGAATTCGACGAACTCGCCGCCGGCCGCAACCTCCGTGTCATAGGCGAGCTGCTGCTTGTTCATCAGCTCCAGCACCGACCGCCCTTCGGGCGTTCCGTCCTTGAGCGAGCCGACCGCGGCCCAGTACGCGGTTTCGGCAAGCGCCTCTCCTCCGACCGGAATAAATTCGCTCGCCATCCGGTTCCCGTACGTGATCGTTCCCGTTTTGTCCAGGATCATCGTGGTGATGTCGCCGGAGGCTTCGACCGCCTTCCCGGACATGGCCAGCACGTTGAACTGCGTCACCCGGTCCATCCCGGCGATTCCGATCGCGGACAGCAAACCGCCGATCGTCGTCGGGATCAGGCAGACGAGCAAAGCAATGAGCACCGGGATATCCAGCGGAACGCCCAAATATTCGGCAATCGGTGCCAGCGTGACGACCACGATCAAAAAGATGAGCGTGAGCGTGGTCAACAGCGTGTTAAGCGCAATTTCGTTCGGCGTCTTCTGGCGCGACGCGCCTTCGACGAGCGAGATCATCCGGTCAATGAAAGACTCGCCGGGGTCGCTCGTGATGACGACCTTGATCCGGTCGCTCACGACCCGGGTTCCCCCGGTCACGGAGCTGAAATCCCCGCCCGCTTCTTTCATGACCGGAGCCGATTCCCCCGTAACCGCCGACTCGTCGACCGACGCAAGCCCTTCGATGACCTCGCCGTCGCCCGGGATCATTTCGCCTTGGGACACAACGACGATGTCGCCTTTGCGCAGCTCCGTGGAATTCACCGCGATGATTTCGGAACCGACGCATTTGTTCGCGGACGATTCCTTTTTCGTTTTTTTCAGGGCGTCGGCCTGCGCTTTCCCGCGCCCTTCCGCAAGCGCCTCGGCAAAGTTGGCGAACAATACCGTAAACCATAAGATCAGGAACACCGCCAGATTAAAACCCGTGCGTCCGGCGGTATTGAAATACCCCGGAAACAGCACCATCAGCAGAACGACGAACGTTCCGATTTCCACCACGAACATGACCGGGTTTTTCATCATGACGACCGGATTCAGTTTAATGAAGCTGTCCTTCAGCGCCTGCTTCACGATGCTTCCCGTCAGCATGCTTTTTCGTTTTCCGTCCATGATTTTCTCCACCTCGTTTATCCATCGCTTAACATGCGTTTTTCGATGGGACGCTCCCAGCGAACCATCGCTTCCGTTTGCAAACCATTTCGACAGGCCCCTTACATCGTCAAAAACTCCGCGATTGGCCCCAGCACGAGCACAGGCAGGAAGGTCAAAGCCCCGATCAGGAGCACCGTTCCGACCAGAATCCCGGCAAACAGCTTCGTATCCGTGCGGAAGGTGCCGATCGATTCGGGAACGGGCTTCTTCCGCGACAACGAACCGGCCACGGCGAGAAGCGCGATGATCGACACATACCGTCCCAAAAGCATGACAAGCCCCGTGCTGACGTTCCAGAACACCGTGTTATCCCCCAGCCCTTCGAAGCCGGAGCCGTTGTTCGCCGCGGATGACGCAAATTCGTACAACGCCTGGCTGAGCCCATGATACAGCGGATTCGAAAGGGCGTCCGTGCCGAGATGCGTCAGGAACGAAATGGCCGTCGGCGCCAAAATGATCAGCGGATGCGCCAGGACCGCGACGGCGATCAGCTTCATTTCCCGGCTTTCGATTTTGTTCCCGAGAAACTCCGGCGTCCGCCCGACCATGAGGCCGCAAATGAACACGCCCAATATGGCGTACATCAGCATGTTGACCAGCCCGACGCCTTTGCCCCCGAAGACGACGTTCAGCATCATCTGAGCCAGCGGAGCCAGCCCGCCGAGCGGGGTCAGCGTATCGTGCATGTTATTGACCGAACCGGTCGTCGCCGCGGTCGTCACCGCCGTGAACAAAGCGGACTGCGCCACGCCGAAACGAACTTCTTTTCCTTCCATGCTGCCCTGCGAAGCGTCGATGCCCAGCTGATGGATCAGCGGGTTGCCGCTTTTTTCCGAGACGTACGTCAGGGACAGGAACGCCAGGAACAGCACCATCATGGCCGAAAAAAGAATCCAGCCCTGCTTGCGGTTGCCGGCGAAACGCCCGAACGTGTAAGGCAGCGCGGCCGATATCGTCCACATGCTTAAAATTTCGATGACGTTCGTGAGCGGACTCGGATTCTCGAACGGATGTGACGAGTTCGCCCCGAAAAATCCGCCGCCGTTCGTTCCCAGATGTTTGATCGATTCCAGGGACGCTACCGGCCCCATCGCGATATGCTGCACAGCGCCGCCAAGCGTGTTCACGGTCACCGCCTGATCAAGCGTCTGCGGCACCTTCAACCCCACAAGCACCAGGGTAACGATCAACGCGAGCGGCAGGAACACCCGGACATGGGCTTTGACGAAATCCTCGAAAAAGTTGCCGAGTCCGCCCCGCCGGCGGGTTATGCCCCGCATGAAAGCGATCGCCACGGCCAGGCCGGACGCGGCCGACGTAAACATCATCATCGTGATGACGATCATTTGCCCCAAATACGACATGCCGCTTTCCCCGCTGTAATGCTGCAGGTTCGTATTCGTCATAAAGCTGATGACGGTGTTGAAGGACAAGCTCGCCTCCATGTTTCCCGTCCCGTTCGGGTTTGCCGGCAGTCCGCCCATCCATCTCAGCGCCGCGTAACTTGCGGCCACCAGCACGACGTTCGTCGCCATCATGCTTAGGGCGTATGTTTTCCAGCTCATCCCGGAGCGTTTCCGAAGACCGATGACGGCATAAAAAAACTCCTCCACGGGACCGAACATCCGGTCCGTCCAGTTCGCCTCGTTAGAAAATACGTGGTAAATATAACTGCCTGCCGGTTTGACCAACAGCAGCAGCACCACGATCACGATGCCTATCTGCAATATATCCAAAATCGTTTCCTCCTCTTATAAGCGGGTCGAAGGCGTCTAAGCCTGCTCCGCCCGGCCTTTCTAAAACCGTTCCGGATGGATCAAGGCATACGCCAGGTAGACGAACACAAACGCCGTCAGCACCAAAACCACGATCATCGGCCTTCGCCTCCCCCATCCACGACATGGCCGCACCACATGAGGAACAGCAAAAAGATTCCGAACACGCCCGCAAGCGTTAAAATCATTAAAAAATCCATCATGGTTCAACGCTCTCCTTGTCAAATCCCTTATTTCAGCAAAAATCCGACTTCGCCGTTCAACGTGTGAATGACGTGATCCGCGCCAAGCCCCCGGTAAATGCCCGGCGAGTGATGCGCCCGGGTGATTACGTATATCGAATCCGGCGTCCAAGCACGGCAAATTTGCAAGTAACGGCACGTTAAATTCAAACTGTTTTCGAATATAAAAATCCGGCCGATCCGCCACTCAGGCACGACCCATTCCTCCGTGTTGTTGGTATGGAGCCGGATGACTTTGGAGACGCCCAGCTTCTTCAGATCGCGTTCTTCCTTGGCATTGTTCGTCAGCGCGGCGAAAGGCCGCTTGAGATAGATCAAAAGCTTGATAAAATTGCGCCCGGCCTCGTTCGGGGCCGTCACGACGATGAGTTCCTCCTCCACGGCTCTCGCCTCCTTTCGTTTCTGGATCGGGCAATCCGCAACAATCGCACCTTTTATTAAAAATGCTTATCCGAAATGCTGACCCGAATAAAAAAAAGCCGCAGGAAAGAGGATTCTTTCCCGCGGCTTCCAACATCCATGACCAAAGAAAGCCATGAAATATCGCTCACGACGAATGGGGCCTCTCCCGATACGCTTACGAGGTTAGCTGACGGATTAGGGCGTGAGAGTCGCCCTTCCCCCGTCCGGTTTTCGGACAAAGGGATTCACCCCGGCGCCATCCGCTTGTGGAAGCAAACGGCGCGTTGGTTCCCCCGCTTCCGGCCAAAGCCAGAATTCAGCGTTAAAGACGTTTCTATTGACTTTCATCCATTTTGTGCAACGTTGCGTTTTTGGCAATAAAAAACCACAGAGGTCATCCGATCCCCTGCGGCCGATGTTCATCGATCACAAGTTTCATCATTCCTCTCTCAGGCGACGCTTACGAGGTTAGCTGACGGATTCGAGCGGTGAGAGTCGCTCTACCCGCGATCGGATCCATGGCATCCGTTCGCAGGATTCACCCCGGCGCCTCCCTGCCTTCCGACTCTCACACCGGACGACGGGACGCGCGATTGGTTCCCCCGATTTCCGCTTCTTCAAACGGAAACTCAGCGATTTAAAAATGGAAACATGTTCAATTACGATTTGAATCATACACCCGCGTGCATCGGCATGTAAAGGAGACGCGAAATCGTTATCCGCGTAAAATGACGACCCTAGCATACAGGTTACCGCTTACAAAAGTCTTTATCTGCGCCAAGCTCTCGCATGCTCTCTATTTTTCGCGTTTTTGGCAATGGATTCGAAAGCCCCTTCTATTGCGTTCCTTTGAATCGGATCCCTTTTTCCGCAAACCGGCCGGGCCCAATCGAATCGTGAACCATTGCCCTATGGCGACCTAAAAGCATAAAGAATGGAGCAAAACAAAAAAGAGGCCGCATTGGCCTCTTTCGTTATATGTGAGTCTATGGAATTTCCCGCGGCGGCAAAAGCTTCTTTTTACGGACGAACGCTTGGATGGCGAAACATTGCCCGGTGCAACAAAAAAATCCCTGCAAAACAGGGATTTTCTCGGTCAGATCGTCAATGCGGTAGAGAGGACTCGAACCTCCACGGGCATACGCCCACTACCCCCTCAAGATAGCGTGTCTGCCATTCCACCACTACCGCATAATATTAACTTTTGCAGCAACTCTGTTATTATACACCGATTATCACGATATGTAAATAGCTTATTTCTTTTATCCAGTCCGATCCCAGGGAATATATGATCCGTTGCGTAAAAACGGGCCGTGGACCAAAGCCCGTTCATTCCTTCAACAGCTTGCCCAGCTTGGCGACCGTATCGCCTTCCGCCGTCGGAACGTTGATCGTGACGGTCAAACCCGGGTCGTCGGACGTCACAAACGAAACCTGCTCGAATTCGAGCCTGCCCGCGGCCGGATGATGAATGATTTTTTTCCCTTCGGGGCCGTTTAAGACGTCATGCCGCGGCCACCACGCCCTGAATTCTTCGCTTGCGCGGTTTAATTCCCCGATCATGTCCGTCCACCATGGATCCCCGGCGAATTTGGCGTAGTTTGCCCGAAATTGCGCCAGACGGTGCCGGGCATGGGCTTCCCAACGTTCCCGGAGCAGGCTGCGGACATCCGGGGAGGTAAACGTACGCCAGACGGAGTTGCGTTCCCTTGCCGGCATCGTTTCATATTCTCCATACACCATGCTGGCGATCCGGTTCCATCCCACGATGTTTAAGCGCTGGTCGGTCACGTAAGCCGGGCTTGTTCCCTGCAGGTCCAGAAACCGCTGAAGCGCCGGCGTAATTTCCGCGGCAGCCTCCTCCGAAACGGGGGGATACTGCTGCAAAGCAAGCAGAAACAGATGTTTTTTTTCATCGGCATCAAGCTGCAGGGCGCGCGCGATGCTCTCCGTCACCTGGGAAGACACCTGTATGTTTCGGCCCTGTTCCAGCCACGTATACCAATCGACGCTGATGCCGGCAAGCAGCGCCACCTCGCTGCGCCGAAGTCCCGGAGTCCGCCTGCGCCCCTCCACCTTCAATCCGGCCTGCTCCGGCGTCATCCGGGCGCGCCGGGTCCGCAAAAACTGGGCAAGCTCCCGAAGACGCTCCCCATCCGCTTTTTCCCACAAGTGCTTCTCCTCCCCTTCCCGTTCCCTAGGAGAATTTCTCCTAGGATAAACCCTCATCTAGTCCCATGATAAGAACCATTATACACTTTCCCGGTAACGGCGATGACTGCCGAATTTGCCTTTACGGAGGGATTGTCTTGGAAAAAGCGATGAACATCCAGTCCGACGGCCGCTGGAAGCCGGCTAAAGCGCTGCTGCTGCTCGGACTGTCGATCGGATACTTTATGGTGCTGCTGGACACGACGGTAGTCAGCGTCGCGCTGCCCGCGATCCGCGCCGACCTTGGCGGCGGGATTTCCGGCCTCCAATGGGTCGTCAATGCGTATACGATCGTGTTTGCCGGCTTCCTGCTCTCGATGGGCGGGCTAGCCGATAAACTGGGAGCGCGCCGCGTCTATGCCGGAGGCCTGGTCCTGTTTCTGGCCGCTTCGGCCTTGTCCGCGGCCGCCCCTTCGCTTGGCTTGCTGATCGCCTTGCGCGCCGTTTTGGGCATCGGAGGCGCGGCTCTGACGCCGGCCTCGCTAGCGCTCGTTGCCCATGCGTTTCCCGAACCGTCCGCACGTGCCAGGGCGCTTGGCATCTGGGCTGCGGTCACCGGGATCGCCATGGCTGCCGGGCCCGTTGCGGGCGGCCTGCTGGCCGATTCGCTCGGGTGGCGAAGCATCTTCCTGCTGAACGTGCCGCTTGCCGTCATCAGCTTGGCCATCGTCCTGCGGCTCGGCGCCGAAACCGCCCGCAAGCGGCGGCAGCCCCTGGATTGGACGGGCCAATGGACGGCTGTAACGGCCATCGCCGCGTTATCCTTCGCGCTCATGGAGGGATCGGCTTACGGCTGGGGATCGCCGATCGTGATCGCCGCTTTCGTCCTGACGCTCGTCAGCGCGGCTCTCTTTGCGCGGGCCGAAAGGAAAGGCCCCGACCCGCTGCTTCCGCTGGGAATGTTTCGAAACGCAACCGTATCGGCGGGAATGATTGCCGGCATGGCCGTCAATATCGGATTGTCGGGCATTTTGTTCGCGCTGCCGCTCTTTTTTCAACAAGCGCGCGGATTATCGGCTCATACGGCAGGCCTGGCCCTCCTTCCGATGACGATCCCGCTGGCATTCAATCCGATCGTCACCGGCCGCATCGTCGGCAGGATCGGCGCCAGAATCCCGATGACCGCAGGGTTCCTTCTTGCAGCCGCGGGAACGATCTTCCAGCTGCGAATGGTTTCAACCTCCGATTACGCCCTTCCTTTGATCGGCCTGTTCCTGATCGGCCTTGGAGTTTCCCTCACCATCCCCGCGCTCATGACCGCGGTCATAGGCGCGGTTCCCCGGGAGCAGACAGGCGCCGCATCGGGCGCATTAAATTCGAGCCGGCAGGTGGGCGCGACCTTGGGCGTTGCCATGATCGGCTCGATCCTCGGCGGCACCCCGTCGATGACGGCGGGGATGCGCCTGGGGCTGGCCCTGACTGCGGCCGTCCTGCTGGCCGGGAGCCTGCTGTCGTTTGCCTTTATCGGCCGAAAGGGCCGCAACCCGCGGATTGAACGTTAATGTTCCCAACCACAAAAAAGAGCCTTGCTCCCAAAGCAAAGGCTTCTTTTTTGCGTTGTCCCGGGGCACGCCCCCCCTATGATAGCCGCTCCCTGAAGGCTTGCCGCCACCCGGCTGATCCATCGGGATCGACGGTCCATCCTTCCTGCAGGAACAGACGCATGCGTCCCTTCAGGCCGTCGCGTCCGATTCTATTTGCTCATTCGCCGTTCGATTGTTTTTTTCGGTAACGCGTAAACTCGATATATTCCCTTATGAACTCTTTTTCCTTCTCGGACAACGGAACGTCGCCGTCATCCCCTTCCTCCCATGCGTATGTACCTGTGTTTTCCTTCAAATGAAAACGCTCCTGGTCTTTGCCCAAAATCAGCCAATCGAGGCTGACGTCGAAAAAGGAGGCAATTTCGATCAGTTTATGGGTACCCGGCGTTGATTTTCCTCTTTTCCAATCCCCCAGATTCCCCGTGCTGATGCCAAGCTGCTCGCAAAACGATTTTTTCGTCATCCCCCGCATTTTGATTAACGATTCGATTCGATCGTAAATGGATTGCATATTAAACCGCCTTCCGATAATTCTTATGACGACGTATTTTCGTAATTTTTCTCTTGCAAAATGACGTAAAAAAGTATATACTTTTCTTTATGCTACAGTAATTATAACATAACAATAATTGGAGAAATAAGTTTATTCCTTTATTCACGCAATCCTCAAACATCCCATGCGAACTCCCCGTCAGACAGACCTGAACCAGCACGCGTACCTGCGATAAAGCACTTCCAATACAAATAGAGGGAGCGACCTTAGTTGCCTAAAACAAGCTTCACTTTTCCCGAAATCATCGATTCGTTCAAGCAGGCCGTCGCGGTCGTCGATGCCGATGGCTGCATTGTCTCCGTCAACCGAAACTGGGTCCAAAATTCGATCGATGCGGGCATTCCCGAAACGTTCGAATGGATCGGCGTCAGCTTCATGCAAATTTATTACGCCCTGTCGGAGGCCGACGGACGGCCGCCGGACGAGCTTGATTCCGTATTGAACGGAACGCTGCCTTATTATCGCCAGGAAATCCAGTCCTCGATGCAGCGTGCGAATAAGTGGTATCTGCTCGAAGCCTCGGCGATTTACGACGATGGCCGCCATACCGTCAAAGGGATGACCGTGTGCTTCACCGACATCACCAAGAGCAAAATGATCGAGCATGATTTGCTGGAGGCCCTGACCCAAATCCGAACGCTGCGCGGGCTCCTTCCGATCTGCGCCGTGTGCAAAAGAATCCGCGACGAACAAGATATTTGGAATTCGGTCGAAAGTTTTCTCGAAAAACATACGCACGCGGAGTTCACCCATGACATCTGTCCGGACTGCATCCGGCGCCTGTATCCGAAGTATTCCTCTATTTTGGACGGATCGTCCTGCTCGTAAACCGGCCTTAACATACGCATGCCCGGATTGTCGTTTCGATACGCGACGCTCGAAAGCCATCCGTGCTTGTATGCATTCGCAATGAATAACATTCCATTTTATGGATGTAACGTTGACGATTTCTATTTATATGAATATAATTGTTATGACAATTAATTGAAGGAGTGCATCTCTCTGAAAAGGTCCAAATTGCCCCACCAATCGATTGGATTCCGGTTCGGCAACATGTCCCGCAAAATGTCCTCCCTGTTTGCAAGCAGACTGAAGCCGTACGGCATCACCCCCGAACAATGGACGGTGCTGTACCAAGTGTATCTCCAGGAAGGAATCAACCAAAAGGAGCTTGCGCTGAGATCCGGCAAAGACCAGCCCTCCATTACGCGGATCCTCGACGTTCTCGACAAAAAGGGCTTCGTCCGGCGCAAACCCGACCCCGGCGACCGGAGAGCCTATTTGATCTATGCGACCCCGGCCGTTAAGCAGCTGATGAACGAAACCGAGCCGCTGGAGCTCAGCCTGAACGACGAGCTGATCGCCGGGATTACGGACGAGCAGCTCGAGACGCTCGACCAGATTATGAAACAAATCAACGCCAATATTGACCGAATATTTGTAGAGTAGAGGTTACAACCATGGAAGACACCAAAGACAAATTGTGGACCCGGGAGTTTATCATGCTGACGGTGTGCAATCTGCTGCTGTTTTTGAACCTGCAGATGATCTTGTCGCCGCTCCCCGGTTACGTCAAAGAACATTTTCACGCGGGCGCTTTAACGGTCAGCCTGTTCACGACCGTGTTTGCTTTATCCGCCATTATCTCCCGTCTCTTCTCGGCGAAAGCGCTGGAAAAAGGGAAACGCAACGTCATCTTGTTTCTGGGGCTTGCCCTGGCGCTTCTCGCCACGCTGGGCTACCTATGGAGCGGCACGCTTGCGCTGCTGCTAGCGATGCGGATCGTGTTCGGCATCGGCTTCGGCATGGGCAGCACCACGCTGCCGACGATGGCATCCGGGATCGTTCCGGTCCGCCGCCTCGGCGAAGGCATGGGGTATTTCGGCTTATCGACCAGCATAGCCTTGTCCCTTGGACCCGTGATCGGCAGCATGCTGCTCGAAAAGCAAGGGTTCACGACGCTCGTGTACGCAACGATCATCGTAATCGCCCTTATTTTTCCGCTTGTTTATCCGCTGACGAAAAAGGTTAAACCGCCGGAGCCTGCCGCCGTTCCCAAAGCATTTTCGGCCGTCCCGGAGAAAAAGGGATTCCCGAAAGCGCTCCTGCTGCCAAGCCTGCTGAACCTGCTCATGTCCGTGACGTACGGCGGGCTCCTCAGCTTTATGAACCTGTTCGGCAAAGAGGCCCATTTGGCCAACGCTTCGCTTTTCTTTTTGTTTAATGCGGCAGCGGTCATTTTGATCCGGCCGATTTCCGGCAAAATTTACGACAAAAAAGGCCATAAAGCCCTGCTCATCCCGGCAGCGGCATGTTTGATCGTCGGGCTGTGGCTGCTGTCCTATGCGACGTCGACCGGCTTTTTGGCGCTGGCCGCCCTCTTCTACGGGCTTGGATTCGGCACGCTGCAGCCGACGCTGCAATCCTGGATGCTTCAGCTCGTACCGCCGCAGCGGCAAGGGATGGCGAACAGCATGTATTTCAACTCGCTCGACTTCGGCGTGGCCGTGGGCGCGCTCGTTTTGGGGCAAATCGCCGCTTTCAGCAGCTACGGCACGATGTATCGGTATTCCTCGTTGTTCCTGGGCGTCTTTATCGCCATTTATGCCTTGTACCTGCTGACCCGATCCAAAGACGGGGCGAAAGCCATCCTCCAGCCTTCCCCGGACAACCGCTCGATCGACGGTTAAACGTCGCAGACCCTTCCGCATGCCGCGGAGGGGTCTTTTTCCACGCTTCGTTTTTAAGTCCCGGCGGCCCCCCTGGAATTTAAGGTGATTCTTCGAACCGCTTCCCCATATAATGGTTTCATGACATCCGTAAGCCTAACGTTAAAGCCATTTAGCAAAAATGCAGCGGCACATGTCTTTTTGTTTTGCAAGCGCTTTCTTATCTAATCACAATACATAAGGAGGAAGACCCGTCATGAGAAACCACCGGATTACGACCTTCTCCGATTTGCTCTACCCGAACGGTACCTTGATGCAAAAAGGCTATTCGACCAAAGCCGTGATGCGCTACAACCGCAAGCATATTAAGGCTCCGCCGTGGCGGATCAAGGAATGGGATTTCTACCAAGTGTCCAATGACGATTACTGCCTCCAGCTGACCATCGGCCACGCCTCTTACGCCGGGGAAGTTTCCGCGATGCTGATCGATTTGAACGAGAAAAAAACATACGCCGCAAAAGAAATCATCGCGCTCCCGTTCAACCGGCTGCACATGCCCGCTTCCGCCGAGCATGGGGATTTGGCCGTTCGCCGCAAAACGATCGACATGCAGTTTGAGGTGTACAAAGGCGGCCGCCGTTTGCGCTGCCGAACCCGCGATCCGAAAACGTTCCCCCGAATCGACATCGATATCGAGCTTTCCCAGCCCGATCTGGAATCGATGGTCATTGCAACGCCGTTTGACGAAGATCCTCGCTATTTTTATTACAATCACAAAATCAATTGCATGCCTGCCAGCGGCACTGTCACGTTTAGCGACCGGACGATCGCGTTCGAGCCGGAAACGGCTTTCGGACTTCTCGACTGGGGACGCGGCGTCTGGCCGTTTAACCATGAATGGGTTTGGGGCAGCGGCAGCGCCTGGATCGGCGGCAAACGTTTCGGATTCAACATCGGCTTCGGGTTCGGCAATACGGAGGCCGCCACGGAAAATATGCTGTTTTACGACGGAAACGCCCACAAGCTGAACGAGGTGTACGTCGACCTGGCGGCAGGCGGGTACATGTCCCCGAAAAAAATCACCAGCGATGACGGGCGGTTCGAAATGGATTTTGAGCCGATCTACGACCGGTATACCGAAACGAAAATGCTGTTCGTCGACAACTGCTGCCACCAAATTTTCGGGCGTTTCAAAGGCAAAGCCGTTCTGGACGACGGCACCGTGATCGACGTGAAGGACATGTCGGGGTTCGTGGAGCACGCGGTCAATCGCTGGTGACCTATAACCGGCAGCGGCAAAAAGCCCTCCCGGTTCATTCCGGAAGGGCTTTGAATGCTTCGTAAAGGCATGCGTAAGAATATGCGCCGGCCCTGCAGGACCGGGAGCGGACCAGCCGCTGGAGCGAGGGCTAAGCGCGTCACGATACGCAGCATCGGGCTCAGCAGCGAAGGCAAAAGCGAGACATGCCCCTCAAAAATCGAAGACGATTCGGGCCTGCCTGCGGAAACGGCTCTGACAGGAAGTTATCTGATTACAGACGGCTTGTCCGGATCGAGGTAGTCTCTTTTTTCCCCTATTCCCTTTAAGCGCTTCATGTTTGTCATGAATCTCGTACCGAAGGAGCAAACGGATCGCTCTCTTCGGGCCAAACCACCCCTTGTTAATATTATGTAATATTTTATTACATTCAGTAGAGTTATTATCATCTTTTTTCACTTGTTTTATTGACAAAAGGAAAAGTTTGTGTGATATTAACTTACAAATATTCTGATTCAAACAGTCGGATAGTGTATTTAGTGTAATATAATATAACATCAAATTTGGTTTTCATCCATTTCTAATGGCTCATCCTATTCTTGCTTGGAGGTGACCGCGTTGAACGACAAAAGCACCAAACTGCTGGATTACGTGCAGATGCTGGATAACGATTTATCGGTTGGAGGCTTCAGCTGCTTATCGGACTTAAGAAGCCGCATTTCGGAGGGACGTATTCAAACGCTGATGGAACTCGAAGGTTATTTTCTTCATCCCCTGACGAACCGTTTAGTCCGCCAAGACGGCACCGCCATTCAAGCGGTATACGAGGCGGCCGAGCTGCTGGACATCGCCTCAATCAGCAACATCGACAATATGCTGCTTGGCCCAGCCGTAACGACGGACGAATGCGAAGCCGCAAGAAAACGGGGAAAAAGACTGGTGAAGCTGGCACAAGCCTTGTACCCATGGCTCAACCTCTCCGTATTGGAGGGCATCGTCCGGGATCAGCTCGGTCCTGCTTGCCTGCCTACCGTCCATGCGTACATCAACTACCAATTGGGAACAAGCTGCGATCAGGCCGTATACGGTTATATGAAATCCGCCATATGCGCCTGCGTTTACGGTGCGGCCCGCCCTCTGAATATCGCCCGTCCCGAGGCCGCTATGTTGGCCGGCAAATGGACGGCGGAAACGGAAAAGGCGTGGCTGCTCGAAAAAGATTCCCTGACGAAAGAACGTTTTGAATCCACGGCAAGCAGCCCCCATATCGCTTGACCGGAAACGCCCGAATAGACACGGAAGCGGCCCCACGTTGTGGGGTTATTTTGATATGGACCCGATGTTTCATGAAGGAGAGAGATGACGATGAACCTTGCACCTGCCGCTTTTGATTTTTTGCCCGCACAGCCGGGGATGGCCAATCACTTCGACGACTATATCGAACTCCGCGACCATATTTCGCAAGAGGGCTTCCCGGTTCTCTTTTATCAATTTGTCGTTCCCCCGGTACACCCGGGACGGTGCCCGCTTATCCCCGGAGGCTGTATCGATATCCTGTTCCCTTTCGGAGCACAGGTTTCGGGCCCGATGGTGATTGGCGGCATCCGCAGCCGGACGTTATCGCTTCAGCCAGGAACGACGTATTTTGGCGCCAGGCTCCTCCCCGTACCGCTTGCCCCTCACTCCCTGATCCCCGTCAAAAAACTGGCGAACAGCTGCGTCCCGCTTGGCGACTTCCTCCCCGCCGGCCTGTGCTCCATGCTGCGGATTCCATTGGAGGGCGGTTCCTTTTTCAGCCGGATCAGCCTCTTCCAAGAGGGAATAGCCCGTGTTACAGCGCTGGCGCCGCTTGGAGGAGATCGGGAACCCAAAGGACTCGGACCTGCGATTGACCGAATCTGCGAAGCTCGCGGAAATATCAGCCTTAGCCATTTATCGGGCATCATGAACTGCTCAAGCCGTCACTTCCGCTCTTTATTCGAGGCATATGTAGGGATCCCGCCCAAGACGTTTTGCCAAATCGTACGTTTCCAATCCGCCGTCCGCCAACTGCTGCAGCCCGGTAAAATCGCCTTCAGCAACATCGTTTCGGAATCCGGTTATTACGATCAAGCCCATTTTATCCGCGAGTTCAAAAAATTCAGCCGCGAATGCCCGACCGTCTGGCTAACGCAACTTCTGCAAAAAAATCATAGTTAGCGTCATATTACCTCACATCAGTTCCGTTTTATACAATCCATGTGATATCTCCTCCGCTAAAATAGGCTCCAACGATGAAAATAAGGCCGCTTGTTTATCCCCAATCCCTGTATATCCGCCTTCCGGCCCCCAAACCAGGGATTTCAAACAGGCCCTTGTCTTCCGTATAGAGTCATCTTTCATAACATCACCACAGGAGGAGAACTTATGAAGAGTTTCAAAAGCAAACAGTTAGTGCTGCTATTTATCTCTGCCCTGTCGCTCACCCCGACGATGGCATCGGCCTCTCCGGCAGCCTCCCCCGCCCCGAGCGGCGAGATGGCGGAAGCCTTATCCCAAGACTGGATGCCGCAATCGCTGACATCGGCTGGGGCGAGCAGTTCGCCGATCACGGCGGCCGAATTCGCCGAAGCGGTCAAAACAGCCGCAAAAGCCGCCGGTTCCTCCGTCACCCTGGCGCCCACCCAAGAAAATGGGGGGCTGACGCGGGAAAAGGCGGCTTCCCTCCTGGATTCGCTCATTCAAGTGCCTTACGCCAAGCCGGTTGAATATCGCGACGTTGCTCCGGACAGTCCCGATCGCAAAGCCATCGCAGACGTATACACCGCCGAGCTGATGCAGGGAAAATCGCCCCAGGCTTTCGGCTACGGCAGCATGTTGACCCATCGCGAAACCGCCGCCATCGTCTATCGCCTTTACCGATATTTGCAGCCCTTCAAGCTGACGGAGGCTACGATCGCGGAGATGCAAAAAGCGATGGAAACCGGGCGCCTCACCTCCGAAGAACTGGTCGGGCAATATTTGGAGCGGATCGCGAAATACGATCATCAAGGCCCCAAACTCAACAGCATCCTTACTTTGAACGCCAAGGCGCTGGAAACGGCAAGACAGCTTGACGCCGAGCGCGCCGCCACGGGGGAACGCAGCCCGCTCCACGGCATCCCCGTGATCGTCAAAGACAACTACGATACATATGACATGCCCACGACCTCCGGCAACGTCGGCCTGAAGGGCGTCATCCCTCCGGATGACGCGGCGCAAGTAAAAAAATTAAGGGACGCCGGCGCCATCGTGATCGGCAAAGCCAATCTTCACGAATTTGCTTTCGGCTATACGACCGTCAGCTCGATGGGCGGGCAAACGCTTAACCCGTACGACCTGACCCGCGTGCCCGGCGGTTCCAGCGGGGGTACGGCCGCCGCCGTTGCCGCCAACCTCGCCGCGGTCGGCATGGGCACCGATACCGGCGGATCGATCCGGATCCCTTCCTCGTTCAACAGCCTGGTCGGTATCCGCCCGACCGTCGGCTTATCCAGCCGCGACGGCATTGCCCCGCTGGCGCTCACCCAGGATACGGGCGGACCGATCGCACGTACCGTAGCCGATGCGGCCCTCATATTGAATGCGACGGCAGGTTATGATCCCAACGACATTGCGACGGCCAAAAGCGTAGGTTTCGTGCCAAAGGATTATACCGATTACCTGGATCGCGACGGGCTGAAAGGCGCCCGGATCGGCATCGTACGCGAAGTATTCGGCACCGACGAACAGGTCAACGCCGTCGCCTCCCGCGCCATCGATGAAATGAAAGCCGCAGGCGCCGTACTTGTGGACAATGTCAAAATCCCGAACTTCGATGTCATCAACAAATACGGAAGCCTAAGCGCCTGGGAATTCAAATTCCAATTCAACGATTATCTCAAGTCGCTCGGCGACGCTTCGCCGTACAAATCGTTGGACGAATTGATCGCTTCCGGCCAATACGATCCTTCAATCGAAAAGGCGCTGATCGACCGGAACAAACGAACCTCTTTGGACGCGCAGGAGTATAAGGACATCGTCCTGTACCGCACGAAATACGTGCAGGAGGCCGTCCTGAAAATGATGGCGGACCATCAGCTGGACGCCCTGATCTTCCCGACCTCGTCCAAAACCGCCGTCAAAATCGGCGAAGATCAGGTGGCCGGAGACGCCTTCAAGCTGAGTTCTTTTACGGGCTGGCCTACGGTAACGGTGCCCGCAGGATTTACGCCGGACGGTCTTCCGGTGGGCATCGACTTCTTCGGCCGGGCATTCAGCGAACCTGAGCTTATCAAGCTGGCTTATAGCTATGAACAGCACACGCATCATCGCCAGGCGCCTGGTTCGACGCCATAACGTTTAACTTTCCGCGTTATTCCGAACTCATATTCCTTATTAAAATTCACCAAAAAAGCGCACCTGCTGCCGCGAGGTACCCGTCAGAATCCTCGGTTCGCGGCATCGGTGCGCTTTTGTTTTTATTTTTGAACATAAAAAAATCCTTGGCTTCGCAAGGACTGTCGTCGTTATGATTATGGTGCGGTAGAGAGGACTCGAACCTCCACGGGCATACGCCCACTACCCCCTCAAGATAGCGTGTCTGCCATTCCACCACTACCGCACGTTTAGGGAAAATAAAACTGGTGAGCCATGAAGGACTCGAACCTTCGACACCCTGATTAAAAGTCAGGTGCTCTACCAACTGAGCTAATGGCTCTCGATGACTCACAAAGATGTGCGCCAATACATGTAAAAGTGAAAGAAGTGACCCGTAGGGGATTCGAACCCCTGTTACCTCCGTGAAAGGGAGGTGTCTTAACCCCTTGACCAACGGGCCAGATTATCAATCGTGACAACAGAAATTATCTTAACAGAATTTCTGGGACATGACAAGTACCTTTTTGAAATTTTTTTTATTTCTTTTGGAACGGGCCTTTTTTTGCGTCATGGATGAATAAGTTTGGCCTTAATCCGGCATCTTATGATTGGTATGTCATCACCGGGATGATTTAATCCTGAACCTAAAATACACACATCAAAGGAGAACGAAACCATGGCTAAACCTGACAACCGCTCCGACAACGCGGAAAAAATCCAAAACGCCATCGACAATACGCGCGAAAACATCCAAAAAACGAACGATTACCTGGACGAGCATGCCGATGAAATCTCCGGGAAAGAGCTCCACAATCTCCAGCACAAAAATACGAAGCGCGAAAGAGCCATCGAAGGCTTTGAAGCCGAATACCAAGACGAAAAAAATCAATAAGTTGAAACGAGGGTTCCCATCCCTAGAACAGAAGAAGCTCCCAGCGTAAGCGCTGGGAGCTTTCGAAGTATTCCAAAACGGAGAGAGAGGGATACCCTCCCTTCGGTCGGGACTGCGACGCTGTTCCTATCGATGCCTATGCTCCGACGCCCCCTCTTCGAGGGTTCTCATCCCTATACATAAAAACTCCCAGGCGCTAAGCGCTGGGAGTTCTCGAAGTATTCCAAAACGGAGAGAGAGGGATACCCTCCCTTCGCTCGGGACTGCGACGCTGTTCCTATCGATGCCTATGCTCCGACGCCCCCTCTTCGAGGGTTCTCATCCCTATACATAAAAACTCCCAGGCGCTAAAGCGCTGGGAGTTCTCGAAGTATTCCAAAACGGAGAGAGAGGGATTCGAACCCTCGCACCGCTTACGCAGTCTAACCCCTTAGCAGAGGGTCCCCTTATAGCCACTTGGGTATCTCTCCAAGATACTGGCTCCCCGAACAGGACTCGAACCTGTGACAACTCGATTAACAGTCGAGTGCTCTACCGACTGAGCTATCGGGGAACGTTTTCAATATGGTGACAATACATAATTTATCATGATTTTTGGGGCGAGTCAAGCGTCGTCTGCCGGAGTTTTCCCCTGCATTTGCCGCATCGAAAACGCCTGGTATCCACCTTCCGCTTGCGCATATATTTCATCCCGCATCCCTGGCAAACCAGGACGTAACGATACGGCAGCGTTTTTCTCCCTCCGCGGCTCTGAAGCGTGCTGCAAAACCGGCTTCCGCCCACATGCGAGAGCAGCGTTTTAAAATCGGAATCGCGATGCTTGTACCCTCTTCCGGCAAGGTGCAGGTGGTAATGGCAAAGCTCATGCTTAATGATTTTCTCCACCTCTTCCCTGCCGTTTTCCTCCAGCTGATGCGGGTTGATTTCAATGTCATGGGTATGCGTAAAATATCGTCCTCCCGTGGAGGACAATCTCGCATTAAACGTTGCCCGATGCCTGAACGGTACGCCGAAGCTCTCCAGCGATACGCGTTCCACCCACTCCTGCAGCTCGTCGTTGCTCATGATCGGCATGTCCTTCATCAATGCTCCCTTTCCGTCTATTTGCACGGACACGAGTATTTCCGCGCAGGAATCTACTTGAATTTTAACTTCACCCTAAGCTACACTGTCAAGTAAGGATTGATTTGCATCGATATGCAAGCAGCAAGTACGGAGGGAGAACCATCATAATGCCAAACATGCGATACGTTATTTTGCAATCGGGAGACAAGCTCCAATACGTGGAGATGCCCGCCGATTATGCTTATCAGCTCAGCGCGCTGAATTTGAGGCTCCATAAGGAAGTCAGCAAGCTTACCGCCCAGGGTACGCCGGAGCTGCCGCTAGCCGTGGCCGAATGCGACCATCTCGAGCTGCTGCAGGAAACGTCCGCGATCGTAAGCGGCCTGGATTATATCAACGAACTGGAAAAATCTTTTGCTTCCCTCAATGAAACAAACTATCCGCTCATCTCGCTGCTCACCGAAATCCGGGCCCTGCAGGCGCAGCTGGAGCAATGGTACGAGGAAGAAGCCGTCTGACGTCCATGTTTAAAGGCGCACGCCGCTAGAGAGAGGGCACATCGCGTCCCGTTCGGGTCCGCTTTACGTCAAAAGTCGATTGCTTGGATGTTCGCGGCATGATCCGCCTCATAAAACGATGTAGACCTGCACGCTTTGGGCGTCTTCCCCATATGCTATCCATACAGACGGTTTTGCATGAGGAGGAGATACCCTTGCCGCAATGGCTCTGCAATCAACTGACACGCGCCTTCCGCAAAAAGGACAGACGCCAAATCAAGCTGCTGAACGACTGCTGGTTTTTTTACCGCAATTCAGGCAGCGAGGGCTCGGATCACTCATAAGTTTCGACATCCATAACGCAAGCAAAGAGGTTGCAAAAACCTAAAGCAAGAAAACGAGCCGGACGGTCAACGTCCGGCTTCTTTTTTGTCCTGAAGGCTGGTTATGAACCCCTGGTCGTATCCGTTCTCTTCCCCCCGAAACACGGCCAGCAGCAGAAATTTTTATTTTAAAAAGGAAGCGGGGGCATCCCCCAAATCTTGACGCTTATTCAAAGCTTCTCGTTGCCGGCCAGACGCCTTGCAGCTTGCTTAATAACACAATTTGACCCGTATGGTAGGCATCGTGGGTAATCAAACTCATAAAACGTTGAGGATGCACTTCGAGCTCCTCTTCCGGCAGTAGCTCCAGTTCGCTTTGCAGCGCTGCGTGAACATCCATAAGCCTCGATTTGGCCTGCTCCCAGCCTTCGCGGCTCGCTTCAAAGATGCGGAACGTCTCATCGTTGCTTAGGTTGAAAGCACCGGATGTCCCCTTTAGCCGGGCCAGCAAACGCTCCTTATAATACAAAAGATGCTGGACGTTTTCCCAAATGCTGTTGGCCGCCCCGTCGGCGGGTTTCCACAGCGCCTGCTCAAACGATACATTTTGAAGGGCGGGCTGCAGCGGCGGATACCAATCTTCCTTTTCCATGCAATAACCCCAATATTTCAGCAGCAAATTCCGGATGCTCATTCCATCGCCTCCATTTCATTGTAACCATCAAATTAATATACGGTAGTTACAACGAGAATAGCATACATATTCTTCCTGCACAACAGCCAATATGTTTAAAACGGTTTTCTCCCGGCGGTTCGCGGCCAAAGATGGCAAAAGCCATCCGTGATTGCTACAATGCTCATATAGAAAGGATGAATTGAGGCCATGTTATGGGATGATTTCGTGAACAGCCATTGGCATGATTGGCGGGGCAGCGGACGCGAAGAGGACCGTTTGGAGAAGGAAACGTGGCTTCGCCGGTTTATGCAGGAAAACGGCATTACCGCCGCCACCCTTCCGGATCCAGCGGAACTCCGCGAACTAAAAAAGCTCCGGGCATTTCTGCGGGAGCTCATTGGCCGGATCGTCGCCGGGGAAAGCATGACCGATGATCAGATCGGGATGCTGAACGACTGGATGGAAAAAGCGCCGGTATACCGCAAATTGACCCGTGCGGCCGATGAAGCCGTGAGCCTGGCGTATCTTCCGGCCAACGCCGATTGGACGCAAAGCATGGCCGAAATAGCGGCCTCCTTTGCGTCCGTGCTGGCGAATGGCGAAACGTCCAGAATCCGCATCTGCGACAACCCGGACTGCCTTTGGGTGTATTATGACGATACGCGCAACCGCTCCAAGCGGTATTGTGACGACAAAATGTGCGGCAACCTGATGAAGGTGCGGCGTTTCCGGGCCAAAAAGAAGCTCTCCGCCCCCGTTCAAGCGAACCCGGACGCCCCCTGAAGAATAACCGACTTCCCTTATAAAGACATGCGGAAATAAGCCCCGGTCTATCGATTTTTTCGACAGGGGCTTATTCGTTTTTACCGCCTTCTATTGCTGATCTTTCGGCTTGCGCATAGTCAAACCGACGCGGCCTTTTTTCAAATCCACGTTCAGCACCCAAACCGTTACATTGTCCCCGACGGAGACGACGTCCATCGGATGTTTGACGTAACCTTCGCTCAGCTGCGAAATATGCACGAGTCCGTCGCTTTTGATGCCGATATCCACGAAGGCCCCGAAGTCGATCACGTTGCGCACGGTGCCCTGAAGCTCCATGCCCGGAGACAAATCCTCGATCTTCAGCACGTCCGTCCGGAAAATCGGCAGCGGCAGCTCCTCGCGCGGGTCGCGGCCCGGGCGCTGCAAGCTTTCCAAAATGTCGCGCAAGGTCGGAACGCCGACGTCAAGCGCTTCGGCGAGCTGGCCGACATGCTGCTGCGCCAGCAAATCCGACAGCTCCTGCGTGCCCAGCTTGTCCATGCCGATGCCCAGCTCCTTGAACAAGCGATCGACCACCGGATACGATTCCGGGTGGATCGGCGTGCGGTCCAGCGGGTTCTCCCCGTCCGAAATCCGCAGGAAGCCGACACATTGCTCATACGTTTTGGCGCCGAGGCGCGGCACGTTTTGCAGCTGCTTGCGGCTGATGAATTTGCCGTTCGAATCGCGGTATTTCACGATGTTTTTCGCCAGCGTCGCGTTGACCCCGGCCACGTAAGACAAAAGCGACGGCGAAGCCGTGTTGACGTCGACGCCGACGTGGTTGACGGCCGATTCCACGACTGCCTTAAGGCTTTCGTCCAGATGCTTTTGCGAGACGTCATGCTGGTATTGTCCGACGCCGATCGCTTTCGGCTCGATTTTGACCAGCTCCGCAAGCGGGTCTTGCACCCGGCGGGCAATGGAAACCGCGCTCCGTTCCGCTACGTCCAGGTCCGGGAACTCTTCCTGCGCCAGCTTTGACGCCGAATATACGCTCGCGCCCGCTTCATTGACGATCAGGTACGCCAGGTTACGATCCTGCAGCTCCCCGATCACTTCCGCCACGAACTGCTCGGTTTCGCGCGAAGCGGTGCCGTTGCCGATGACGATCAGCTCGATCCCGTATTTGTTGATCAGCTCGCGGAATTTCTCCGCGGCTTCCTTTTTCTTGTTGTTCGGAGGCGTCGGATAGGTGACCGCCACCTCAAGCAGCTTGCCCGTCTCGTCGACGACGGCCAGCTTGCAACCCGTCCGGTACGCCGGGTCTACGCCGAGCACGCATCTGCCTTTGACCGGCGGCTGCAGCAGCAGGCTGCGCAGGTTGCCGGAGAAGATGGAGATCGCTTGATTCTCCCCTTTTTCCGTAAGTTCTGCGCGGATTTCCCGTTCGATCGAAGGCGCGATGAGACGTTTGTACGCATCTTCAATGACCGCGGTCAGGACGTTCTGCACGATGGACGGCCCCTTTACGGTCTGGCGCGCCATGAAATTGTGGATCGGCTCGGCCGATACCTCAAGCCCCACTTTGAGCACGTTTTCGCGTTCGCCCCGGTTGATCGCCAAAATCCGGTGAGGCGGCATCTTTTTGGCAAGCTCGCGGTAATTGTAATAGTTTTCGTACACCGATTCCTGCTCGGCATCCTTGGCCTCCGAGGTCAGCATCGCATGATCCATCGTATAACGGCGTACCCAGGAGCGGATCGTCGCGTCGTCGGCCATGTTTTCCGCCAAAATGTCCATTGCGCCGGCAATGGCGTCGTCCGTGTTCTCCACGCCTTTTTCGGCATCCACGTATTTCGCGGCTTCCTGCTGCAGATCCCCCTGCTTCGGCTGCCCCATGATCCATTCCGCCAGCGGCTCCAGTCCCTTTTCCTTGGCGACGCTTGCCCGCGTTTTGCGTTTTTGCCGGTATGGACGATATAAATCCTCCACTTCCTGCAGCTTGACCGCCTTCTCGATGGCCGTCTTCAGCTCGCCCGTCAGCTTGCCCTGCTCGTCGATGATCCGGATGACTTCGCGTTTCCGTTCCTCCAAATTGCGCAAATAGTGAACCCGTTCCTCGATATCGCGCAGCTGGTTTTCGTCGAGTTCTCCGGTCATTTCCTTACGGTATCTGGCGATAAACGGAATGGTGTTCCCTTCGTCCAGAAGCTCGACCGTCGTGCGGATCTGCTTCAGCGAAAGCTGCAATTCCTTCGCGGTCTGCTGGATGATCCGTTCCTGTTCGATCGCCTTCTGTTCTTCCGTATTCATGTCGACAACTGCTTTTTCCGTCATATGAAATCCCTCTTTCCCGTTCAATTCGCTTGTTTCGGCGACAATTGCATCGTTCGTTCGTATATTTCGTTCGTTTAATGGCGCTTTTTATGCATTTATGGTTGTCATGTAAAATTTCGTTCTCCACCCGCATTACATGCAAGGCATGGAGCTTCAAGTTCCAAATTGGCGTAAAATCCTCGTCAAACGGTCTAAAAAATTTAGATATTTTTCTAAAAAGTGAAGCAAGGTTCTTGTATATTATCACAAACTTTTGCCTACATTTCCAGCGGACATCTTTGGAAGAGGCAAACAAGGATGGCAGATGCTTCTTTCAGGGGGCATTTATTCCCTTCAGTCTGCCGGTTTCGTCGGCATTTGCGTTAACGCTTTGTTAAAAATGCTCGGGTGCGAGGCTTGTATTTTACAATCTTTTTACGCGGTCTATCAAGGATTTGGGGCGGTGGAAACTTTCTCCACAAGGGGGGGATCCATCTAACGAGGGGGAATGTCGAAGTTCAAAAAAGCGATCCCTCCAAAGTATTTTGGAAGAGGATGCCGTCAACTTTTACAGGACTGATGTGATAAAAAGGAGGTTCACATTTTGTGAGCCTCCTCTTTTTGATTATTTCTGTAAAAAACGAAATAAACCAACAGATAATAATATTCCTCCAAACAAACGATATCCGATAATGTATGATTCCAAATGGGCTTTCAGGTCGGCGGAATCCGTGCTTCCTCCCACGGCAGTTAAAAATTCCAGAGCACGGTCATCCCCCATACTAGTACTATTTAGAAGATACCGAGCGCCTATAATTATACAAATTAAGGCCAGTAGCCTCATAAGGATTTCCTTTAAATGAATATTTTTAAACAATAAATCCCCTCCTTTTTACCATTATAAACCTTTTTTTAACTTAAATATCAAAAAAAGTTTCGCCTCTGCTATGCCGAATTTCGCATCAAAATATCATCTCCCCCTCTTTTCCCAGGCAAACAGCCGCAAAAAAAAACGAAAAAAGGCGGCCCCCCGGGCACGCCTTTTCACTGCACTATTCATGGTTAAAAGTCGATCAAGCTCAAGCTGATCTGCAGGGAATCATCCACCTTTTTCATCGTTTCCTCGTCCAGGTGGGTGATTTTGTCCGTCAGCCTTTGCTTGTCAATGGTCCGGATTTGCTCCAGCAATATGACAGAGTCCCTGTCAAAGCCATGCGAAGCCGCATCGATTTCCACATGCGTCGGCAGCTTGGCTTTCTGAATCTGGGCCGTAATCGCCGCTACGATGACCGTAGGGCTGAAACGGTTGCCGATATCGTTTTGGATGACCAGCACCGGTCTTACTCCGCCTTGTTCAGAACCGACAACGGGTGACAGATCCGCAAAAAAAACGTCGCCGCGTTTTACGATCAATGTTTACACCCCGCTCACTAAGCGACCTAAAGTGCTGTCTGCATCTTCCTCCGCATGAAACGCCTCAGAGGCCATCGTCAAATTGATTTTGGCCATTTCCATGTAACCGCGCTGCATGGACTCGCGAATATAACGCTTTTTCCGTTCCATCAGATACAGCTTCATGGCCTGCCTGATCAATTCGCTGCGGTTGGAATTTTCCATAGCAACGATGCCATCCACTTCCTGCAAAAGATGATCCGGCAAGCTGATCATAATTCGTTTGGTATTCTGCATATTAGCCACCTTTTCTTCCACCCCCACAACCTTCACACCCTTGTGCACCAGTATTACTTTATTCAAGGAAATTTATACAAAGGAATATATATGCCGAAGGTATATCAGGTATGCTGCATTCCATTATAAACTACAGCCGCGGTGTCCGTACAGACAATCTCGGCATAAATCCTTATTCGAGAAGCAGGCAAGTTATTCCTGCTAGCTGTTTCGGAAAAGTCGGGCGGCCATTTTTTTCCTGTTATTCAGGGAGGAGAGAGTTGACCAATCGGACGGAATTTCCGCCGCGAACGTACAAGCGCGGCACCCGGCCCGCGATCATGCAGACGACCTCGTAGTTGATCGTGCCAAGCCAGGAAGCCAGTTCGTCGGCGGTGATGCTTGAGCCGGATTGGCTGCCGAACAGCACCACCTCTTCGCCGGCCCCGATCTCTTCCGCTTCTTTCCCGAAGGATTTGAGCGACACCATGCACTGGTCCATGCAGATCGTTCCGGCCACGGGCGCGCGGCGCCCGCGGATCAGCACCTCTGCCTTGCCGCTCAGCATCCGGGAATAACCGTCGGCATACCCGATCGGGAGCGTAGCGATCATTTCCTCTGCTTCTGTTACATATCTTGCGCCATAACTTACGCCCCAATGCGGGGGCAGCTTTTTGACGAACGAAACGTTGGTTTTCAGCGACATGACGGGGCGCAGAGCCACGCGCTGCCGGTTGACCTCATCCGATGGGTACAAGCCGTATAGGCTGATCCCGATCCGCACCATGTTGAAGCTCAGCTCCGGCATGTCGATCGCGGTCGCGCTGTTTCCGGTATGGAGTATCGGGAGGCGGATGCCTTTTTGCTCCATGGCTGCAACGACGCCGGCAAAACGGCGGTATTGCTCCTGCGTATAGCTTTTGTCCTCTTCGTCGGCTTTGGAAAAATGGGTGAACATCCCTTCGACTTCAGCCTGAGGCAGACCCGCAGCCTCCTCGATGAAGGACACCGCGCCGTCCCCGGGCAGCAGCCCCAGGCGTCCCATGCCGCTGTCGATTTTGACGTGCACCTTGAGCGGCCGCTCAAGGCTTGCTTCCGGCAGGCGCCGGATCGCCTCAAGCACCTCGGGACTGAATACGGTCACCGTCACCCGATGCTCCCAGGCGGCCTGGATTCCTTCCGGGGGCGTATACCCCAGCACCAGCACCGGCGCCTGAATGCCTGCCCGGCGAAGCTGGATCGCCTCATCCAGAAAGGCGACGCTCAAATAGTCCGCGCCGGCTTGCTCCAGCGCTCTTGCCACTTCCACGGCGCCATGGCCGTAAGCGTCCGCCTTGACGCAGGCCAGCAGCCGCATCCCTTCGGGAAGCGCATGCCGGAATGCTTTATAGTTCTCGATGAGATGATCCAAATTGATTTCCGCCCGTGTTGCTCTATATTGAACTTGCATTTTTTGCAGTCACCTTCTCTTACGTTTTACGCCAAGCTCGCTCATTAATCGTAATGTTCGAAAAGGCCACTGTCAATGAACCACGGCGGGGCGGTTTCGGGCATGTTTACCGTACCACGCGGGCGTACCGATCCATCCCGCAATCAAAAAAGCGGATTCCCCTGCCGCAGAGCAGTTGCCCTGCAGCGGAGAATCCGCCCGCGTGAAGTTATTTTCCGGTCTGCTCCTGCAGCGACACGGCGATTTTTTTCATCTCGTCGAATGGCAGGTTGCTGCTCGTGATGCGGAATTCGATGCCTTCGTCGTTCATCCAGGTCAGCGTCTTTTGCTCGTCTTCGGTATACAGCCCTGCCGTAAAGCCGAGATCGACGACATCTCCGGATGCCAGGGAGGATACGGCCTGATCCGGGGAGCGCGATTCCATGATGGTATATTGATAGGTTCCGTCATAACGGAGAAGGACCGTATGGTTTGCGCTGTCCTCTATTTTGTGGACATCCTTCTGTTCAACGCCTTCCGGCATGTACACCGGTTCGATCGTTCCGAAGTCTCCAAGCACTGTTGGCGCCGCCGCGTTTTCGGCTCCCTGCGAATCGTCCGCGGAGATTGGATTTCCGTTCTCGTCCACTTCCGTCACCATGCCCAGCGTCGGATCGCCTGCGGACGCCATATTCCGTTTCATGTCGAAGGAGTCCTTTTCGAACTTGGCATCGAACTTGAAGTCGCTGAATTTCACTTCCACCATGACATGCGCTTCGGCGTCGGATACCTGGACCTGCTTCGGAGCGTAGTTGTCTTTGCTGAGCCAAATTTTTTGGCGAACCAGGGATGAGCTGTGGTAATTGGCGGCAACGTCGAATACATAAGCGTCTTTGTCCTCGGCGAACTGGCGGGTTTTGTCGCTCAAGATGCCCTGCACCAGGGATTGGTATAAGTAGACCTGCCCTTGGTTTTCGGGCCAGTCGCTCTTGAAACGGAAGCTTTTCTTCAGGCTGGGCGTCAGGACGAATACGCCGTCGTCATTGCGGAGAACGATTTGCGTCACGTCCTTTTGCGCGTTGGTCAGGCTGATCCGGTAGTAGGAAGGATTTTGGTACCAGACCTCAATGTCGTATTCCTGCGGTTTTTCGCCCGTATACAACGTCATTTTGCCCGTTCCTTTATAAGATCCCTCCTTGCTTTGCAGTGTGTCGGCCACATCGGTTAATCCTTTGACTACGGAAGCGGCGTCCTTTTTGCCGCACCCGGCAAATACGACGGTAACGCACAAGATCATGGCGAGTACCCATGACATCCGGCGCATGACATCATCCCCTTTAGCACATGTTTTACTTGATTGATACATGTCTATGAGGGACTTGTTCACATTATGCAGACTAGCCTGACAAGCCGAGCAGGTTGTACCCTCCGGTACATCAGAAGGGCAGCAAGGCCGCGTTCGTCGCGGATTCTTTGGTCTAGGCCAATTTAGCAGTCTGATGCATTGTAAATATTAGCATGAATGTGGTAATAGTATAAGGATACAATCAAATGTTTACATTCAAATGTTTACATTCAAATTTTAACCCAAACTCGAGCCCAAGCATGATTGCAGTATACTTCAAGATAACCCAGTCCTATGTAATTTTATTACCTGCGAGTTCGCCCTTGGAAATAGAACCGATTAGTTTAGATATTAAAAGACCATTACTATTCAAAATTACACGTGAGCGCCACAAAACTCAAAGTTTTTGATTGGCTAGGCTAGGTTAGACAAGCCATATGAATCTCAAGCATAAAAAAAGGGAACCTATTTAAGCTCCCTTCATGTACTTACCTTAACGCTTGAACCTGCAACATCTCATAGATCTTTACTGCGGCCTGCTCCTAATCCCGGGCAATAAACGAGGTAATACTAGTTTTGGCATATAATCAGTCAGTTCTTTGTAACAATCTGTAAGCCATAATTACGGCTTCTTCAACCGAAGTATTCTTCTTAGGATTGAAGTTATTATTACTATCCCCCTGGATTATTTCTAGAGAACGAAGTTTCTTAATGGAATCTTTCGCCCATGAAGAAAACTCACTCTCGTCCTCAAACCGCTTATATTTATAGTCGATTTCAGCACTAGGTCTGGCAATAATGAAGGCTCTATACAACATCACGCACATTTCTTCTCTTGTTATTGTTTTTTGTGGTGAGAAAATATTCTCTGAAGTGCCTTTTACAATTCCTAAATTATAGGCATTCACAATTTTATTGTTCTTAGTATCAATAAATGGATTTTTTATTGCATCAGATATTTTTTCGCCTGTTAATGATTCGTAATACTTAACTGTAATTTCCGAAAATTTTCCCCTCGTAATTGGCTTACTAAAATCAAGATTTGTTACAGGAAGCAATAACCCCTTTTTTTCAGCTTCTCTCAGTTCTGGTTTAGCCCATTGGCTTGCATTTTTATATTCTCTTGCCTTTTCTACCGACAAGGTAGCAGGAGCATCCATAATCTTTACCGGGGTCAGGATCTTCTCCTCTTTTTTATCAGGTATAAAGTATCCCCCTAAGTTGTCTCCCCAAGCCCAAACCGTCCCATCTTCTCTGATAGCTACTGTTTTTGAAGAACCAGCAGAAACAAGTTTAACCTTATCCATAATAAGTTTTGGAGATCTTACATCTTCAGTTGAATCAATTCCTATTTGTCCATCTGAATTACTTCCCCAACCCCAGAGCTCACCATTTGATTTGATTACCATTACATAGCCATTTCCAGAAGATACATCATTTACATTGCTCATTATCATCGTTGGAGTAGAGATATCATCGAAAGAAGAGTTCGGATCGACCTGATTATAAATATTGTCCCCCCAGCCCCAAAGCTCTCCATTACCTTTTATTGCATAATAGGACCGATAGTAGTTATCGTTCCGTGTATTAATGTACTTAACGTCATTCATTAATTTTTGGGGAGTATCTGAGCTATCACTCCAAAACCAAAGTTCTCCATTTTCTTTAAGCATCATGAGATTCATGTCATCAACAATTGCTTGATTAACATCATCCATCAGTTTTTTTGGCTTTTCATTCATTCCATAATAACCAGGATGACTCCAACCCCAAAGTTCTCCGTTATCTTTTATTACTACATAAGTAGAATACCATTTTGAAATATATTTCAGCTTAGAATCTTTTAAATTTCCAATACCCCACTCACCTGACGAAATTCCATTCTTCTTGATGGCATAGACACCATCATTAATATTCTGTGATAAAAATTCCACGCTGCCTGCTATCTTCTTAGGCTTTGTTATTTTTTTATTGGATCCATCAAGGTAGTCATTTTCTCCCCATGCGATAACATCACCATTATTTTTTAGTATAAGGGTGTCCCTATTACTAATTACAATTTGTTTTGCCCAAAATTCATTGGCATTTGATGCGTTAACTGGAGAATTAATCAAAATAAAAGATAAGATGATAACAGTCAGAAGTGATAACGTTTTTTTCATATATCAATCTCCTTCCAAAATTATACGTATATAGACCGATTCTAATTGTATTCTAGACAAATAACCAGGTATATTATACCATTATTTTTAATCATAAGGTTCTAAAGACCTAGCAAGATAGATACCTTAGCGATAAAAACAGGAGGGGAAATATGAAAAAGAAAATCTTATGTTTAATGGCTGGGATTTCTCTCATATCAAATGCTTTTGGAATTTCTCACATTGAAGCTACCCAAGCAGTACATAAAGTTCATTTAAAATTATCCAATGGAGCTACATACTTTGGTGAAGTGAAAAATGGTAAACCAAATGGTGCTGGTACAATGAAATGGGGAGCAAATAAATCCTATTCTGGTTCGTGGATTAATGGACAGAGATCTGGATTTGGAATCTACAGAGTTACCGATTACAGTAATGCCACTACAAACGAAGAAGGGAAACTAGTCAATGTTGAAATCACCCTATACAAAGGATACTGGAGTAATGATCGCCAAAATGGTAACGGCATTTTGAAAACCGTGCTTACCAGCGATGACGTTAATATAACCAATGTTTACAAAGGGAAATTTGTGAATAATTCATTCAAAACTGGCTATAGTTTGTTTTCTTCTTATTTAGGAGATTATTTTAGTTATACTGATGAGCAAAAGGTTATTCAATTTTCTGTTTATTCTCACAATGATGCACAAAAGTTATCATCCTCCAATTTGAAAAATGGAGAAATTGCCTCTTTAAGTTACTATAACAAAATTAAAAACGGTTACTTTCAAGGATTTCATGTTGGGTCAGAAGGGTCAGCTTCTTCTTTTTCAGAGGGTACATATAAATCATTATCTTCCGAAAACACCACTGATTACCGTCTGCATACAGGAACCATATATCACTATGATGCAGATGAATTTTACACAGCTACTAAATATAAAAATGGTAATAAAATTTCAACATCCCAAGTGAGTAACATTGATCAGTTTTATCAACTTTATAATAACATGATAAATAAGAATAAAGATGTCTTGAAACCACATATAAAGTCCTTTTCGTCTTTATTGTTGGAGTTGTAGTTATGGATCCTCTCCATTTATCTCAGTAATAATCACTTTACACGAAACGCAGATCCTACACAGGAAATTCGGTAAAAATTTTCAGCACTAATACTGCTTAAAAGACCAAGATCAAATTTTTATGCCCTTGGTCTTTTAAGCTTTACGGCTACAGGAGGATATTTAGGGAGCAGTATTTCTATTATTTGATTTACAAATGCACAGGAATGAGTTGAGGACTAATGAAAAAGATCATTATTTCACTATTATTATTTACTATGATATGTGGGTGTAATGACTCATCATCTAGTAATACTGAAATTGTGGAAAGGGAGAAGAGCAGTCTCCATGTCGATAAAGCATCTCAGAATGAAAATGAAAACAAAACAGCAAAAAAACAATTGGTTGATTCGGGAGAAGAAAAAAATTCAAGTGAAGTAACAGAGTCCAGTATTGAAAAAGAAGTTGCCTTTTGGAGAGTTATATCAGACACAATTAATATACGTAAATCTCCTAATATAAAATCGCAAACAATTGCAATTGGTAAGAAAGATCAAGATCTAGAATACCTTCACCACAAATTTCTTGATCCGAGTGATAATCGAATCTGGTATAACATTAAAAACAATCAAGGGGCAATTGGGTGGGTTAGTAGTGCTGTTGTTGCACAATCAGATGGTCAGAATTTTAATCTGCATGAGAAAAATACTAGTTCCGCTCAAGTTATCATGAAATCAAATATTCGAAAAGAACCTTCAATAAACAGTGTATCCATATCGATTGTTGAGAAAAGTTCCATTTTAAAAATTTTGGGTGGAACTACCTACGATTCTAATGACGGTCGCATTTGGTATCATGTTAAAACAAATTCGGGAATAACTGGGTGGATAAGTGGTAAAGTGATAAGTATATTGCCCCCTACTATTCTTGATATCAGCAACCCAGATACATATGTGGGCACTTGGGAGAGACATATGGTTCCTGAAGAAGATGATATCATGAATATCTCAATAATTCTGGAGAAAGGAATTAATGGTTATTCATTTTACATTGAGGATACAAATAATTACTTTGGAGCACATGCTTCCACATCTGGAGATATAGTGTTTGACAAGCAGGGAAGGGGAAAAGCAAAAGTTCACCTGTCTTCAAAAACTGGGCCCGCTGGTGAATATGAAGAAACAACGGAAACAGGCAACATAAGACTTCTTGACTCAGGTATTTTATATGATGGGCCAATAATGTCTGGTGCGGATGGTTATACGAACTATACACTATTTTTTGAGATAAAGAGAGATAACTATGATGGGGATCTTTAGCACGCATTACTAAACGAGGTAGGGGTAACAAGAGTGTTAGAAATAGCCCTAATTGGCGGTAGGAGCAAGAGAAATACCTTTTCGTTTATCGGAGAGGCGTTGACTGGACGTGGTATGAGATTCTCGTTGATACTTGGGAAAGTACATCGGTGTAGGTGGCAGCCACCATCCCAAAGTATAGTGTGCCGATGAAGGCCAGATAGTGTAGTGTTGCGGAGATGCCTTAGCGCTACGGGGTCAGAGACAGGTGGTATTTACCCATATGCTAACCTAGGTGAGGGTAGCACAAAGTTCCGCATCAATGTGGCTCATTACCAAGTGACCTAAAATGCCTCTCAAGTAGCATCTGCTAAGGATACTACAACGGCTTATCATGTATTGGATTCCAGAAACAGAATTGCGTGCAGATTTGGTGAAGACACGCCTCTCCATTAGTTAAATAGGGTTAGAGGCCTTTAGCTGGGAATGGAAAACTCTGGGCAAACAAAAGTATTCGGGTTGAGAGATCTAAAAGTCTACAAGGTGAGGAACCAGAGAAAGACTGCAGATAAAGGCAGAGTAAATTGGGACTACTTGCCGGTGAGGTCATGAGTAAATAGAATAAGCTGAATAAGCTCAAAATTCTAATATTAAGTATGTACGTAGAAAGTTAGACCTAAGTTAGTTATGGTCCTGATAAATTCTAAATCTTATTCATTTTATTCAATTTATTCAGGTAGTCTACAACGAGATCGAGGAAATATTTATGTTTAATCATAAATTATTCAACTTTATTCAACATTTTATGGACTGTGCCATAATTTTAGATAGTAAAATATTGGCCCCTCAGAAATATGACTGAGAGGCTTTTTAGTGCCTTCAACCAGCTATGCAGACTAGCCTGACAAGCCGGGGATGGGTTATATGCCTCGGTACACAGCCATAAATCCATGCTGGTTAGAGCTAACCCGTAATGAAAAACGCTCCCCTTTAAGACAGACAGAATTGATTCCGCCGCTTTAGGAGAGCATCTTCACGGGTTTTATTTGTCAGACATTTCAGGTTGCGAAAAATCTACTTCATAAAACCGGCATTCACGATACCGAAATACAATTTATCAGAATATTTCATATCCATTTCTGTATTGGTAATTTTAATTTTAAGCTTGTTTACGCCTTGAACATTAACATTAAAGGAAATCGGCAGCGTGCCTTTCTCCAGAACATCCGAGGTGTAGAGAAGGTTTCCATCCCCATATACCTTTAGGACCGCATGAGCATCCGTGGAGGAGCGGCTCTCGTAATGGAGGACAAAATCCCCTTGAAAACTTTTATATTTCCGGTTCAAAAGATACTCTCTTTCCGATTCCAGGCCATGCGTACCTCCTGTCCCTGAACCGATCATCTCGAAAAGAAGCCCGTTTTCATAGTTGGCGCCTGTATTGTCCTGATCAGATTCTTCGTCCCATGGCGAGATGGAATTGTTGCCGTAAGTGTCCCAGTCGGAGCCACCCCATTGAATTTGATGGGACTCGCTCAAATAATCCAGTTTGCTCAAAGAAACATTGTAGTCTTCTGCATTAATCTTTCCTATATAGACGCTGTTTTTGCTGCCGTCCCACTTCACTTTGCTGTTAAAGGCCTCTCCGACAGCTCTCACAGGCAGGTAGGTGGTTCCGTTATATACCAAAGGTTCGATTTCATTTCCTTTTTCGTCTTTCGCATGCAGCAGGTGCCCGTCAACATAAATTTTAGTGTGGTTAAAATAAGCCGTAATTTGTTTCTTGACCGGCTCTGCTAATGCTGTAACAGATGAAGTCAACAAAGCGGCTGCAATAAAGCCTGTTGTGAAGTAAAGAATTTTAGGTCTGTTAGGTTTCTTGCACATGACGATACTCTCCTCCTAGATAATTAGTTCTACTAATAGGTATTATCGGATCATATAAGCATAATCTTTAGCTGTAATAACGATAAAACTAGTTCTTTTATCCCACTCACTCCGTTGTGTGGTCTTTTTTTAAAGCTATCTAAATCAGGAAAGTTTATGATATCGACTAGCCTGACCGCTCGGTAACGGATAAGATGCTGAAACAAAATGAAACAACATGGATTTTGGCATTGACAATAACGAACAATCAGGAACAGGATAAGATCATACCTGATCATCAACCATGCTAGGATCTTTATGTTAGCTGAGGAACGCCGGCAGCCGATATTGGAGCTGCTTGTCAAAGACGGCAGGGTCATCGCAAAAGATCTCGCCGGCATGTTTGACCTGTCGATTGATTCGATCCGGCGGGATCTGACCATCATGGAGGAACAGGGGCTGCTGCAAAAAACATACGGGGGCGCCGTCCCGTTAGCGCCGCCTCCGAAGGTACGGACGCTGGCCCAGCCCAGATCCGTTCGATACGAAAATGCGGCGCCGCACCAAGACGCCATCTCGAAATACGCGGCGTTTTGAATCTGATGGGCGCCAAAATTACCGGCGCGGGGACCGATACCATCCGGATCGAAGGCGTGTCCGCGTTAAAAGGATGTACTTACACCGTCATCCCCGACCGATTGATCGCAGGCGCGTTTTTAATGGCAGCCGGCGTCACCGGCGGCTCAGTGACCGTCCAGGAGGTCATACCGGCACACCTTAGGTCTTGTATTGCCAAGCTGCGCGAAATCGGCATCGAGATCGAAGAAAACGAGCAATCCATTACGGCTCATTCTACCGGAATGCTGCGGGCAACCAGAGTCCGGACGGCGATGTACCCGGGGTTTGCCACCGACTTGCAGCAGCCGTTAACCGCCCTGCTGACGCAGGCCGGGGGCAAAAGCATCATCGGCGAGCGCATCTACCCGGCCAGATTCAACCACGCCTACCAGCGCTGGGCGCTAATATCGGTCTATACCCATCCGATACCTCTATGGATCCGAATTCTCTCCTTACCGAGAGCAACTAAAAGTCCGATTGAACAAACCGGCCCTTCGCAAACCATTTCAGCCTTCAGCCGGTGTAAAAAACGGCCCCGTAAAGGACTTCATCCTGCGGGGCCGCACCACTTTATATGAAGAAAAGGAATAAAGAATTATAGAGATGGGGTCGCTTGCGCCGCATTCGTTTTTTCCGGGGAAGCAAACCAGGATTGATCCACGTCATCGGCCGCAGGCAGCTTTCGCGTGACCGGGTCGAACATCCAATAGATGCCCACGCCCAGTACCGCGAGCCCGCAAACGGCAATGACGGCCGAGCTTGAAGTCACGACGCCTGCGCTGCCGCCAAGCAAATTGCCCAGCGGCATCGCGATACCGCTTAACCCGGAAGCCGCGGCAAAAACCGTTCCCATGTTTTTTTCCGGCACGCCTTTTTGGATGACCGTATTGATGATGACGTTGGTGACGCCTCCCGGGAACCAGGCCAGCCCATAAACCAACACGACGAGCCACGTCCAACTGTTGAATACGCACAGGCACCAGGCGATCCCGGATAAGCAGAAAGCGGCGGCAAAAACAATGCCGAGACGAACCCGCTCCAGCTTCATATAAGGCGCGAGAAGGGCGCCAAGCAAACTTCCGCAAGCCCCGGCCATAAGCAGCATCCCATAGATCCCGGGCCCGCCCAATCGGTCGGCAAAAGCCGGCATGACCGTAAAAGTCGCCCCGCCCGCCGCGTTGATGACGATCACGCCGAGTTGGATGCGCGACAACGGCGTGGCAAGGATCAGCCGAATCCCTTCCTTCATGTCCGATACGTAATCCTTGAACGGGGTGCGACGGGTGTTCGATTCCGAGGTTTTGTTTTTTAATATCTTCTGTTCGTTGTTATACGAATCCTTTGGTATTGTTTTGATTCTCAACTGCATAAACAGCAGCGCCCCGATAAAGAAGCCGAGCGAGTTCCACAAATAAAGCGCAACCGCGCCGAGCAGTACAATGAGCGCCCCCGACGCGGCGTTGCACGCAACGTCAATCCCTTGATACGCAAACGAGAACAAGGAGTTGCCCTGCGTCAGCTGCTTTTTATCCAGGATTTTCGGCAGCGCCGACATTTGCGCGGGATAAAACCACATGTTGATCGTCGTTAAGATCGGGGTAATCGCCAGCACCAGCCCAACCGTCAAAAAATCAAAATAATGCGCAAGGGGCACGACCAGCAGCAAAACCGCCTGAAACAGCTGGGAATATACCAGCAGGCCCCGCAGGGGCACGCGGTCGATCATGGGCCCCGAGAAGAGCTGAATGATTCTGGGCAAGATCGATAGAAATCCGGCGATCCCGGTATACAGCGTGGAGCCGCCGAGGCTGTACACCAGCCACATGGCCGCAACGGCATACAAACTGTCCCCGATATTCGTCAGGATCCGGCCGATGAACAGCAGCGTGAAATTACGATTCTTAAAAATCCCCATCCCATACACCCTTCCCGTTTGTCATTATTCATAACCCAAGCAACCCGGTTTGGCCGGTTATTTTGCCGTTTCCGCCGAAATCACCCGAATTCCGATCGCATATTCCCGGCTGTTTTCCGCTTTCGATGCCGAGGTCTTCGCAACCCATGTTTCGAGCAAAGCCTTGAATTCGGCCGTCATTTCCTCGTGCTGCTCCGGAGTGAGCTGCATTCTCACGTTCATTTTCGTGCTGGATGCCGCTTGATAATCGTCTGCCAGAACCGGATCGACAAGCTGCGTTCCCTTCGTGTTGAACCACTTCGCCTTGGACTTATAATATTTCTCCACGATCCCCCCGACAGTCCGGGTCTCCACCAAATCGATCAATCCGCCGTCGTGCAATTTCTGAATATGATAGTGGATGCTTCCCGGCGATTCCCCAAGTTCATCGGCTACTTGCTTGGCTGTTTTCGGTGTCTCGACGATCGCTCCGATAATCTTCACCCGCTGGGCGCTCCCCAGCAATTTGGCCTGCTCCACCGAGATTTCAATGGATTGGTGCTCATTCTGTTCCATAAACGCGACACTCCCGTTCTTTAAAATTTCGATCCAATTTAATTAATCATTCTACATTTATAATTCATTCTAATTTTTTAGATCGATAAGATGGCTTTATCATAACCCACCATTTTCCATTTGTAAATAGGCATCTTTTCTTTTCGAAAAAAATAAAGGCACAACTGTAAGAAACGGTCGTACCTTGGATTTCCATGCTTTTTCCGGTGGCCGGCCACATGGCCGTCATCGAAGAACAAAGGATATAACGCTCTTCGTCGCCCATATTTCATGAAGCTGGTTTCGTGTCCCTGTCAAGGGCAGGCCGACTGAAATATAGTATACGGAAGCCTACCAATATCCTTTAGGAGAGGAAAATTTTCATGAGAAAACATTCATGCAAATGCGATCCTAAACCGAAAAAGTTCAAGCGGTGTTTTAAAGAAGTCAAAGGCTGCGTCACTTACACAACCATTATCTATAAACCAAAAGTTAAAAAGTACCACGATCCGTTTTCCTGGTGCCAGGAAATTCCGTGTAAGAAGGGCCACTGTAAACGGAGCCGTTGCCACGTCTGCAGACCCCATAAGAAAAAGCACCATTGGTGAGGCCATCGGGCGCATGTTCCCCATGACATCCTTTAGGCCGCCATCCAAGATGGCGGCTGCTGTTTGAAAACGCTTCACAAGCCGTCATGACACGATCGCGGCCATTCCGGCGACCTTTGCCCATGCTTCCTTCCGATAGCGCAAAAGCAAAGACTGCCTCGTCATCAGCAGCATTTTGGGGACAAGCTTCGTGACTTGCCGCTTCGTGCGGGCTCCCCCTTCCGGGTGCAGCACCCGGAGCAGCAGGCGCAAATAATAGGTCGAGAACATCCGGAAGCTCTTGGACTTCAGCGGATGCAGCTCAAAGCCAAGCCCGTGGATCATCCCGCGGTGCAGCAGCGTAATGCCGGTCAGCGCTTTGACATGCGTTAGCCCGGGATCGGTTTCGAACGCCGCGCTGATCTCCTGCATCGATTTCCGCAGCATTCTGGCGGTCAGCAGCGCCGCACGGTCGGCCCCCAGCTCCTTGGAGAGCCGGAGCACCTGCCGGTTGTCCAAATGAAGCTCCCCAACCCAATCGCCGGCATGAATCCATTCTCCGGTATGGCATTCCAGGCTTTTTCCGTGATGCCTCTTCACCACAAGTTTGCAAATTCCATAGGTTTGAACGGAGGAACTCCGCCATTTCGTCATTTGGTCAAACACCGATTCCCAGGCCATCCATAACGACTGAACGCTTGCTTTTGAAAACGTAGCGAACATATTCAATAGGGTTCACGTCTTTCTGTTCAAGATTCGGTCTTCTGCAGCAGACCGCCTTTTTTCCTCGAGGAATGGCTTCTATTAACGTTTGACGGCCCGGATCGGCAAAACCATGCAAAAAAAGAAAAAAAGGTGCTTTCGCTGCAGTTATTTTCCCGTCCCTTGCTCCGCCGCCGTCTTCGGCAAGGACCGATAGACGGAACCAGAGTGTACGATCCCGATGATTTCCTTCGCTACCGCCGTCATTTGCTTGCCGTCCGGACTGCCGTCGCAGGAATTCCACCGAAAATTCCGCTTGCCGCTGTTGATGTATACCGTCAGATCATACGCATCCCCCGCGGGGCCGCTGCAGGCAGCAGAGAGCTTTTTCTCGGTCAGGTAACCGGCAAGGACCAAGGCGCGGTATATTTTCTGGAGATCCTTTTCCGGAATGGCAAAGTCGCTGACCGCCGCCATGCTGTCGCCTTCAAGGCTTTTTACAAGCTTCTGTTCCGCCGTATTGATTTCATTTTTCAAGCCGGGACCATACTTCAGAACTATATCGAAGCGGTCCTGCCTGCTCACGTCAAAATGAACCGTCAGCAGCTCGACCTCCTCCCTCTCCCCTGCGCAGCCCGTAAGAACATACCGGATTTGCGTTTCCGTTTCCTCGCGGTTCATCCGGCCGCAGTCAAAGGTCATTACCGTGCCCGAACCGTATTCGTCCATCGTCGTATCCAGCCGCAACTCAACCCGGCCGTTTTTGCGCGTTAACTCATGGTAAATGGGATCGCCTTCGATCGTGTACCGGATCAGCCGCTGCGTTCCCTCTTTTTCGTTCACGAAAGCATCCAGCCGTCCCAGGTTTTTGACCATCCCGTGCATGTCGACCACATCGGCGCCCTTGGATGTTTGGCCGTCTGCTCCCGGTTTCTCCGTATGGCGAGGCGTTTCTGGAGTTTTTTTGCCGTTTTGCGGCTCCTGCCGGTCGGAACAGCCGAAGATGAAAGTCAGCATAACGATGAGCATTAGCAAGCCAAGCTTTTTCATAGAATCCCCCTCTTACTCGTGACGTTTTCCCTTCCTGACGTACCCGCTTGACAAAAGGTTCCAACACCGCCGGTCCACGGGCAGAAGACACAAAAAAAGGACCTTGGGAGCCTGAAGCATCCCGGTCCTCTATGATTAATTTTCCCTGGGCGGCACTTTCGGTACCAGCTTGTAAATGTCCCCGTTTTCAAAGGTATCGATCAGCCGGTCCAGCCACTCGTAATAAGCGAACGCATCCTGGAGCTTGGCTTTGTCTTTGCGCAGCATCTCCATCATTTCCGGATCTTCCGCGTATTCCTTCTCCATTTTATTCATTTCATCCGTCGCTTTGCGAAGGACCATCATGTTGGATTCCACGGACTTTCTCCATTTGATGTCAAAAAAGTCGGTAAACGTCTGGTACCAATCGTACTCCACTTCATACAGGTCTTTGCGCGAGCCTTTTTCCCAAACCTTGTTTACCATTTTCAGATCAAGAAGCGTGCGAACGCCCGTACTCATACTGGTTTTGCTCATCTTCATTTCGGCGCCCATCTCATCCAGCGTCATCGGCTTGTCCGCAAAAAACAGCAGGCCATAGAGATGTCCCGTCGATAAGGAAATGCCGTATAAGTCCATATTTCGCCCGATCGTTTCGATCACACGTTTGCGTATTTTGTCCAGCGCCGCATGCTGCGCTTCTTTGCCCGGGTCCAAGCCCATGCTTGCAACCTCCTTATAGTTCAGCCATTCTCTCGGGTGTTTTCCGTTAGATCACTCATCGCTTAGACGAAAATCCAGAGGCAACAACCTTCTTGGTCTATTGTAGAAAAACGCCTTTTAAAAGTAAAGAAGCCTCAGAAGCCGCATACGAGAGCATACGAGAGGAAACCCAAGGAATGGTTTGTACAGTTTTTTCTGTACGTTCTTTACATACTGTTAAAACGTTTGTTACGATATTGTTAGTTGTTGCATCGTTCAACGCCACGGATTCCATCGGCGCTCTTTTTTTCTGCTGTTTAAAGGGCCGCCGATCCGAATTATGGGTTTTTTGCAATTTTTGTGCTCTAACTGGTTTAAAGGGGGGATTCATTTGTCCATCTTACAGCTTCATAAGGTAAGCAAATTGTTCGGTCCCCACGCGGAGAGCTGCGTGGAGCTTCTCGAGCAAGGTTGGACCAAAGAAAGAATAGCCAAGGAGAAAAACGTTACGGTTGGCGTCAACCGGGTCAGCCTCGATATCGAGGCCGGCGAAATTTTCGTCATCATGGGATTGTCCGGCAGCGGCAAATCGACGCTTGTGCGGATGCTGAACCGCCTCATCGAGCCGACGTCCGGGGAAATCCTCGTACATGGCAAAGATCTGATGAAAATGAACAAGGAGCAGCTGCGTACCGTCCGCCGCCAAACGATCAGCATGGTGTTCCAAAAGTTTGCGCTGTTTCCGCACCGCACCGTGCTTGAAAACGTGGAATACGGGCTTGAAATACAAAAAGCGGATAAACGCCAGCGGCGGGAAAAAGCGAAGCAATCGCTGGAGCTCGTCGGACTTGCGGGCTGGGAAAACAAACGCCCGGACGAACTCAGCGGCGGGATGCAGCAGCGGGTCGGCCTGGCCAGGGCGCTTGCCAACGATCCCGAAATTTTGCTGATGGACGAAGCCTTCAGCGCGCTTGATCCGCTGATCCGGCGGGATATGCAGGATGAGCTGCTGGATCTGCAGGAGAAGATGAAGAAAACGATCGTCTTCATTACCCATGATCTCGATGAAGCGCTCCGGATCGGAGACCGGATCGCGCTGATGAAGGACGGCGCCGTCGTGCAGGTCGGAACGCCGGAGGAAATTTTGACCCAACCGGCCAACGCCTATGTGGAACGTTTCGTGGAGGATGTCGACCTTTCGAAGGTGCTGACCGCATCCCATGTCATGCGCCGTCCGGAAACCATCATGGCCGACAGGGGGCCGCGCGTCGCGCTGGAGCTGATGCGCGAACGCGGCATTTCCAACCTGTTCGTCGTCGACCGCGCCAAACGCCTGCTCGGCGTCATCACGGCGGAGGACGCTTCGGCCGCCATGCGCGGCGGACAGTCGCTGGAAGATATTCTGATCGTCGACGGGCCGCGCGTCCATCCGGACGTCGTCATGAACGAATTGTTCGAAATCACGAGCCTGTCCAAGGTGCCGCTGGCCGTCGTCGACGATCAAAATCGCCTTCTCGGCGTTATTGTCCGCGGAGCACTGCTCGGTGCCCTCGCCGGACAAAACCATCCGAAGGAGGTGATGCCGGATGCCGAAACTACCGCTGGATGAATGGATCGAGACGATCGTGGGCTGGATGGAAGATCATCTGACGTTTTTGTTCGATATGATCTCCGGCGCCATTGAAGGGATCGTCAATGCTTTTACCTGGGTGTTCATGCTACCTCATCCGTTTCTTTTTATCGTTATTTTGGGCATCCTGGCCTTCCTGGTCGGGCGCTGGTCGCTGGCCCTGTTCTCCGTCATCGGCTTCCTGCTGATTTATGATTTGGGGTATTGGTCGCAAACGATGGATTCCTTAAGCCTCGTCATTACGGCCGCGCTGATTTCCGTCGTCGTCGGCATTCCGATCGGGATTTGGTGCGCATACAGCAAAGGCGCTGCCCGGATCATCACGCCGCTGCTCGATTTCATGCAGACAATGCCGGCGTTCGTTTATTTGATCCCTGCCGTCACCTTCTTCAGCATCGGGGTCGTGCCGGGCGTCATCGCCTCCGTCATTTTTGCGATTCCGCCGACCATCCGCCTCACCATGCTGGGCATTCAGCAAGTGTCGGGCGAGTTGACGGAAGCCGCGGATGCTTTTGGTTCGACTTCGGGCCAGAAGCTGTTTAAGGTGCAGCTGCCGCTCGCGATGCCGACGCTGATGGCGGGCGTGAACCAGACGATCATGCTGTCGCTGTCGATGGTGGTCATCGCTTCGATGATCGGCGCGCAGGGGATCGGAGCGGAAGTATACCGCGCCGTAACCCAGCTGCAAATCGGCAAAGGTTTTGAAGCCGGACTGGTGATCGTTATTTTGGCTATCGTACTGGACCGTTTTACGCAACAGCTGTTCAAAAAATCCGATCGAAAAAGGGGAAGATAAGATGAAAAAACAAAGCAAATGGTTGATGCTGCTTGGTCTCGCCGGCGTGCTGACGCTTTCTGCCTGCAACAGCGGCAGCAGCGGCGCGGATAACGGCAAAACGGAGAACGGAAGCTCCGCGGAATCCATCGGCAAGCAAGTCAATCACGAAATCATCGGCATCGACCCGGGTGCGGGCATCATGAAGGCCACCAGCAAAGCGATCGAGGAATACGGCTTGTCGGACTGGAAATTGATCGAAGGCTCCGGTGCAGCCATGACGGCGACGCTGGCCAAAGACATCAAAGCCAAAAAGCCCGTCATCATTACCGGCTGGACGCCGCACTGGATGTTCTCCAAATACGATCTGAAATATCTTGACGACCCGAAAAAGGTATACGGCGAAGCCGAAGAGATTCATACCGTGGCCCGCAAAGGCTTGAAAGAGGATGAGCCGACAGCCTACGAGTTTCTGGACCGTTTCGAATGGACGTCGGATGAAATGGGCGAAATCATGACCGCCATCGAAGAAGGCGCCAAACCCGAAGATGCGGCGAAAAAATGGGCCGAAGACCATCCCGACCGCGTAAACGAATGGATCAAGGATCTGAAGCCGGTAAGCGGCAATAAGCTGAAGCTCAGCTATGTCGCCTGGGATTCGGAAATCGCCAGCACCAATCTGCTCCAATATATCCTTCAAGAGAAGCTTGGTTACAAGGTAACGGCCTTGCAGGTCGAAGCCGGCCCGATGTGGACCGGAGTCGCCAACGGCGACGTGGACGCGACCGCCGCGGCCTGGCTGCCGCTGACCCACGCGGACTACATGGACAAATACAAGGATAAAGTCGATGACCTCGGCGCCAACATGACCGGCGTCAAAACCGGGCTTGTCGTGCCGTCCTACGTGGACATCAACTCGATTGAGGATTTGAAAAAATAAACGGGCTTTGCCTGAAAAAAATGCTTTAACGCTGATGATGCCGCCCCAATTGGGGCGGTTTTTTTTGCGGGGAATTCTTTTGCTCATTTAGGCGTGCTTGGGATGTCAATATGCTAAGGGGACGTGGAAATTAAACGGTACTGGTAAATAATAGTTTTAATGTATCTTTTTTTGCTAGTATAATTTATGAGCTTGAAATTGCTTAAAGGAGGTACATTTCATTTGTCGTCCGGGGATTTTTATACTTATTGTTTGCTGCTACTGAGCTTGATCGTGATTCTATTAGGCTGTATTCTTATAGTCAACTCTAAACAATCCGCAAAGATAGACCGTTTAGAAAAGAAAATGCTCGAAAGAAACAAATAGGGTCAAAATCAACAGCCTCCGCATTCGCGGAGGCTGTTGCACATTTACGTTGCCCATAGGGACCATACGTTTTTTATGCATGATGTGCCGTTCTCGTTACTTTTTGCCGTTACCCTTCCCGTGGCCTTTTCCATTTCCGGGTCCATGGCTGTCTTCATGTTTGCCTTTGCTTTGGTTTTGTTCCGGTTGCTTTTTTTCGATGTTGATTTCTTTTCCGTTCGAGAATTTCACCGAAAGCTCGATCTCTTGGACGTCGCCCGGGTTCACGTTAAGCACCGATACCAGTTTGCTGAGGGCATCCTCGGGATTCGTCCGCTCGGTAATCGCCGCATCGCTCAGCCATTTTTCGATGGCCGCCGCGGCTGGTTTTCCTTCCAGCTTCTCTCGGGTTTGGCCGGACTTGCGCTCGAACTCCGCTTCGATCTTCCCTTTTTTGTTTTCGTATTCCGCTTCCACTTTGCCCTGGCCGGTCAGCTTTATTTCAAGTTCCAATTGAACGACCGTTACCTTCGACGGCTCGTCCGGCTTCGGTTCGGAATCTTTCCCGCCATCATTCGGCTTCGCATCGAGCAGAACGGCTTCTTTGACGATGTTGTCCAATACGACCAGCTGTACGGAGTCATGAACCGCCAATTGGTCTGCGCGGACATATTTGGTATGGTACGACACGAGCAGTTCGGACGAAATGCCGTAGGTGAACGATTGGTTCGCGTATGTAGCGATAGTCACGCTGCCGTCAACGGAACCGTAGACGCTGCCGCTGACCGTGGCCGGCGTTTTGGTTTTGTTGAATTCAATGTTCTGAATCACGCCGCTTACTTTAACCGCGCCGGCCTGATCGAGCAGACCGCCGCTCGTTCTGTCCAGCAAGGCGGCGATTTCGGCCCGGGTCACGTTTTTGTTCGGTTTGAACGTGCCGTCCGGATAACCGCTGATGATCCCTTTTTCGACCGCAACGTTCACATAACCGACGGAGCCGGCAGGAATGGCAGCCGCATCCTTGAACGCCGGCGTCTTCGTCATTTCATGCAGTGCCTCGGACTGCAGCCCGAGCGACTTGACGAGCAGCCCCGCGATCCACACGCGGCTTGCCGGCTTTTCAGGCTGCACCGCTTGCTCGGAAGCGTCGAACAAGCCGTTTTCCAGAGCCGCCAAAATATAACCCTTTGCCCAAGGATATTTTTTGCCGATCAGTTCGGCATCTTTGAAATGAAGCTTCGCATCCGTCTTCTGGGCTTTGGCCTGGTCTTCCAATCCGAGCAGCCGCACGGCCATGACGATCGCCTCTACCCGGGTGACCGGCTGATTCGGCCGGAACGATCCGTCCTCGAACCCTTGAAGTACGTTTTTCGATTTCATTTTGGCGATGTAGGCTTCGGCCCAATCCGCATCCCCGATGTCGTTAAAGTCGAGGGCAAACGGGGGCTTGGCGCCTTTTGAATCCGCTTTCTTGCCGCTTGAAGCCGAGGTCATTCCGGCAAGGCCGACCGTCAAGATGATGACCAGCGCAAGCGTGAGCAGGTTTCTTGCTGTTTTCAACGATAATTCATCTCCTTCGAATGGCGATGGCTTGATTCAGCCGGTGCTTCCGTGCCTCCATGCGCGGCCTGCGTTCCGGAGGACGGCTTTTCCGGCCGGTTTGATGGAATCTAATGTTGTTTATCGACAATATTCGATATTTTTTAATGGGCATCTAGTCCTAAATTATTGGATTGAGCCGGCCATTCCGGGGCTCCCCTCGCTTCCCCGCTTGAAGTCGGGGATCCTATCGACCAAGGTCCAGGAAAAAGTCCAGTCCCCGGATGGAGGCAGCAAGGACCCATTCCCAATAAAATACAGTTAATTTCAAAATTGAACTGGATTGGGGAGATTCGTGTGAGAAAGGTCAGAAGTACACAACAAAGCGCAGCCATCCGCTTGTTTGAAGGCGAGAAATGGCTCGTGCTGACATCCGTGCTCGGTTTTTTGCTCTCGGCGTTTTGCGGGCTTTGGGTGCTCGCATTCGGGAGCGAGGCGGCTCCGGGAGGAAACATTCTAAATGCGTTCTCTTTTAACGCAGCCATCGGCATCTTTCTGCTGTCCACGGCGGCCATCCTGCCGTATTCCGGGCTGGGGAGCAAAGGCAGGGCATTCTTCCGGTATCCGTATATCGCGCTTGCGCTTTATTCCTATGCAGCCGAAACCGTGCAAAATTTTCGCGGCGTGAATCCAAGGTTTGTCGTTGGGGGCACTCCCTTCGACGAGGCGGTCGGCAATATTTTCGCTTTTGTCGCATTGCTTCTCGTTCTTTTTTACCTGGCCATCGCCATTACCTATTTCCGTCCCAAGGTATACGCCAACTATCCGGAATTTGCAACCGGGATTCGCTATGCCATGGTTGCCGTCACGCTGTCGTTTGCCGCGGGCATTTGGATTTCGGTGAATCAGGGCCGGACGGTGGGCCTTCACGGGAACATCATTTGGCTGCACGGCTTGGGTTTCCACGCGCTTCAGGCGATCCCGCTCGTCGGCTGGTTGGCGGAGCGTTCTTCCCTTTCCAGGGCAACGCGGCTGCGGCTGGTTCATGTGGCCGGCAGCGCTTATGTGCTGGGGCTGATCGCGATCGGCTGGCAGACGGTTTTGGGCCATGCCGTTCTTGAATGGTCGGTTCCGACGGTTGCGGCGGGCGCCTGTTTCCTGATCGCGTTGGTTGCGGGGATCCGGGTGCTTGGCAATACGCCTGCGGATCGCATTTTCACGCCATCAGCGGCACCTGCTCCCCGGCGTTCGCGCGTCCTCTAAAAACAGAGCCCCGAAAATGATGGCTTCTGAATCAAAAAAAGGCGCCCCTTCCCTCCGACAACGGAGTCAGGGACGCCTCTTTCCATCCAATTTTACTTCTCTTCCTTATTGCTGCCGGAGTGGCTTCCGTCTTTGATCGTCACGGTGACCGGCGAATATTCCGCGGTGACCGTTTGCCCGTGGACGGACACGCTGCCCTCCGGCGAAATGTCCTTTTCGGTCATGATGCCAAGCGCGATCGTAAATTCGTTGAATTTGATCGGAATCTGTTTTTCGCGGCGGATTTCTTCCCCGTTCAGGTAAAACACGGCTTCGTCGTTGCCGCGGTCATACGTGATTTTGTACGTGTTGAACTCGCGCGCTTTGAAGTTGGTATCTTCCTTGAAAATGCAGAAATAACGCGTTTTATCGGACGGCGGCACCTCAACCCCCGGGAAAGGAAGCACCGCGTACACGCTGGCGTACTTGTCGTTTCCGGCAAAAAAGTCGAGCGCCGCTCCCGTCGTAAAATCGAGCAGGTTAAGCGACACGTAACCGTCGTACAGGTCGCCCGGAACCGTATTTTGCGTGCGGGCGCGAATTTGCAGCTCAAAGCTGACCTCGCCGGATTCAGGCACCTTGATCGTTTCCACCGAATAATACATATGTTTGGCGTTGTCCAAAATTTGAATCTGGTCGTTTTGGCGGCTCAGCGGAGCGCGCACGTACAGGATGCCGTTGCGGACGATGACGACCGCATCCGGCTCGCGGTATTCCCAGAACGAACCGTCCGGCAGCGGAAACCCGCCGATTTTCCAAACCTCGCCTTCCGACAAAATGGTATGAAAATCGCCGATCACTTTTTGTTGTTCCATGTGGCTAAGACTTCCTTTCTTTTACGGATGGGATAAGCAAATCAAATCAGTCCTTGAATCACGAGGCACACGATCATGATCAGACCGCTCAGCTGCGCCGATTTGACGGATGCGCCCATCAAAGGCAAATAAGCATGGGAGCTGTTTTGCGGCTTCAGCCTGCCGTATACCTGGTAAAGCGGAAGCATGGCCGGCAGCGCCAGCAAACCGTAGACCGGAAGCGCACCTGCAATGACGCTGATGACCAGCATGACGGCGGCCAGAAAAAGCAGGAATCTGGAAAACGCCAATGCCCGCTTCTCGCCCCATACGACGACCAGCGTGCGTTTGCCCGCCTGACGGTCGGCCTGCCAATGCAGAAAATGGTGGTTGAACAAAATCAGCGTCGTCAAAAGTCCGATCGGCAGCGACAGCAGCAGCGCCCGCAAATCCAAATGGGAAGTCTGCACGTAATAAGCGCCCATGACCGGAAGCACGCCGAAGGAGAGCAGGATCGCGATTTCGCTGTACCCTTTCCCCCGGTACCCGAACTTCAGCGGAGGCGCCACGTAAAAATAAGCGATCAGCCCGCCGAGGGCTCCGAAAACAAACGCCCAGATGCCGGAACAGATCGCCAGCACGATGCCGCAAACGGCAGCCAGCGCAAAAAGTCCCCACGTAATGGCCGCAAACTTGCGGACGCTCCATACCTGGTTCGTCAAAAACCCGGAGTTGGTCGAAACGGCGTCAACCGCTTCTTTCGCCGCGGTGTCCGTTCCGCTTTTGTAATCCCACAGGTCGTTGATCATGTTGGAAAACAAATGCGCGGCCGCCGCCCCGACCAGCGTAATCAGGAACAGCCAGACGTTAAACACGCCGTCCCACACAAACGCGCCGAGCGCGCCCAGCGCAACCGGGATGAGCATGACCGGCACGACGCCGAACCGGGAAGCTTTTCGAAATTGCTTGAGCATGTTCACCGATGCTCCTTTCTTCTAAGGATACCCCTATTCTTTCGGGAATATGGATTCGGCGAAACAACGCCACCGAACAAATGATATTTTTCACAAACTTTTCCGTAAAAAGCAGCCTCTTTCAGAGAAAAGAAGCCGCATGAAATCATAGGATTTTTCAACATCCCTCGTCGAAAAAAGTTGTGTTTTCTTTCTATTTCAGCATAGCACTTTTATCGATCTTTGTCATGGAGTGTTAGATTTTGCATAATCCGTTCCGTGTAGCCGGTGATGGCCGCGTCATAATCCGGATAGTCGTAGCCCAGGCTGGCGGATACCATTTTGGAATATTTCCGAAACAATTCATAACAAGTCAATAAAGATTGCCACATGTTCGCGTATCCTTGCTCGGCATACGTGGACAGCAGCTTTTCCCAATCTTCCGGCGGAAGATAACGGTCGATGAATTTATAGTTTTTGCCGACGCTAAAAGAGAAGCCCTTCTCTGTTCCGATATGCCAAGACATCATGCGCAGCAAATTGGGCCGGGCAATCTCGTTCAAATGGTCGATGGCGAACAGAATCTCTTGGCGGGCCAATCCCTTGACGACGTACGTGGACACCATCCAAAATTCGTTGCAGCAATCGTCGAACTCCCTGGCAGTCGGCTTTTGGATCCAATACTGCCGGTCGCTCGGACGAACCTCGCGTTTGACGAGACCGTCCTTGTCCAGCAAAACCTCGACCAAACCGTCGCTGCCTGCAAAGTATTCATCAGTCTCGGCTACCGGAATAAGCGTTAGATCCAATTTAAGCCCGTCCTCAAAAAGTATGATGTACGAAAACCAATTGCCGAGTTCGGGCGAAAAAAGCTCCATATCCTCCGGCTTTTGCATCATCAGGCGTTCCCCGAAGACGTTCAGCCACTCATCGCTTGCTTTGAACGAATCCATATCCGTCACAAAATAAGAAATATCAAAATCCTGAAACGCATCCCGGAGGATGTTGGCGTTGGTTCGCGACCCTTCCAGCGTGACCATTCGAATCCGGGGATCATTGACGGCGAAGTCGACGAGCAAATCCATGAATTGTTGTTCGTTTCTCATTTTGAGTGCTGCCCTCCCAGCGCATAAAATATCGCAATTTTTTAACCAAATGCTAGGCCATCCCCCTATTCTACCTAACCTGAAAAAAGAAAGCTACGGACGCCGCCCGCGGCATCCATAGCTTCGTTTGCCAAATCAAAATCTATCGTTTGATGTTGTCCAGCGCTTTTTTGCCCAGACGTTCCAGCAGCTGCTGTTTGTACAGGCTTTCCACCTTCACGTGTTTGCCGAGGCTTTCCCAGTAACCGTCGCTGCGCGGACGCGGGTCGTATTCGCTTGGCACGAGGCCGGGCACCTTCGGACCCGCATGTCCGATCGCGTAGTTTTGCGCCGTCGGCGGCTGCTGCGAAGTGAGCTCGTTTTCCGTATTCCAAGAGACGTAGTTCGCTCCCGCCCAGCCATGCCCGCTGCCCAGCCAGCCGCGGTCGCGGATGGAGATCGGCGCATCGATGTTGTCGAACAGGCCGCCGACCGACCAGCGGTGATGCGGTTCGCTCGTGTTGTAGTTTAGGGTCGCCTTGCCGTCCAGGAACACGTTTGGCCCCTGCACCCGGCTGTCGACGACAAAAGCATGCCGCGCCGTTTCCGTGTAAATCCTTTGCGCCAAATTCAGCTGCCCCATCTGGTGGATCACATAACGGCGGCCGCCGGTAATGATGCTGACCATGTCGTACATTTGGCTGTCCTGCACCGTAATCCATTTGGAGTTGCGGCTCATCTGCACCAGCGAATACGACAGATGGTAACCGGTCACGTCGCGGACCCAGCCGTTTTTGACGCTGTTAAAAACGACGAAACGTTCCGCGTGCTTTTCGTCGGCATGATACGGATCGGTTTTGTCGTTGTCCATCACCGTATCCATCACGCTCGGGTCGAACTCGGTATCCGCGCGCATGTTTTCCACGCCGACCTGCTCGATCCGGGCGCCATCCGTATATTTGAACAGCTGCCCGCCGCCCCATTTTTGCTCGATGGCATTGGCGATAGGCGCATCCACCGTAATCGTGTTGCCGTCGATCGCCGTGATGACGCGGTCAAAATCGAGGTTAAACGGCGACCACTGCGTGACGGTTCCGCCCGGGCGATTATAAATGTAGTCCATGCCGATCTCGTGAATCCAGTTTTTGTCGCCGATCCGGCGCACCACGACCGTATCGCCGACCTGATACCCGCTGGCATCGTCCACGTGGAAGGTCCGGGAGCCGGAAGGCACGTACAGATCGGTGATCGTTCTCATGGAGTCGTTATCGATGCTAAGGCCCGTATTTTCCCCGATTTCGATCAGATTGCGCGGCGTCGTTCCCGTGCCGTAGATGAGGGTGCCTTTGTCATCCTGCCCTTCGCCACGCAGCACGACCCCGCTGGCTTTGATTTTCAGCGTGCCTCCGACCTCGTATTTCCCTTTTTTAAGCAAAACCGCTCCGCGGAAGCCGTCCTTGCCCACCGGCAATTGAGACACTTCATCGATGGCCGCCTGAATGCGGGCCGTGTCGTCCCCGTCCCCCGGCTTCACCGTCGCCTTCACTTTGACGTTCGGGATTTTTACGCCGCCGCCCATGTAGCCGGCATTCGAAAAATCCAGAATTTGATTGCCGCGGAAGTCGCTTACGTACACCAGCTTGCCGTCATCGCCAAGAAAGGCGATTTGGCTCTGATCCTTCGGAATCTTCTTTTTGTCCCATACCGTAAAGTAGAAGGAGTCGTATACCGGAGGCTTGCCTGCTTGCTCCATCTTCAGCCGGATTTCGTACCGGCCTTTCTGATCCGCTGCACCCGCAGGCGTCCACTGCTTGGTCTCCCCTTTGGACACCGAGATCGGATCCAGCTTGGCAATAACCTTGCCGCCGTAGATCAGTTCGCCGCTCAGGTTGCCGTTCACGTTGGAGACGGTCGACACGGAAGGATACGCATCTTTCGGCTCGATGAGTGCAGGCTGGCCGATTTCGCTTGGGATATGCGGATGGGCGAGCGTGGAGTTCATCACGTATTTCTCATCCAAAAACGCGTTCGGATCATCGACCACGATCCAAAAATCATTCGTTTTCAGCTGCGTCGCCGTTTGCACTACGCCATGCACAAGCGCCGCGCCCGCCTGGTTGGCCGTAAACGCTCCCGAAGGGGCGATGCTCACGTCCTGCGTCGTGGACGCAAACGTCTTGGCGTAAGGCGTCAAATCCACTTCCTGCCCGGAGTCCAGTTCGCCCTTCAGGACCAGGGTCCCCTGTTCGCCTTTATTCAAGCGGATTTCGGCATTGTTCGGGTATTCCTTTCCGCCCGGGTCCGTAAAATAGATCCGCTTCAGCCCGGCGGGGGCCGGCGCTTCCGTGCTGTGATACACTTCAAGTTCGGACAACTGAACGTTCAAGTCTTTGCTTAAATTGAGATGGAGTTTGATATATCTTGCGGACACGTTTTCGAACATCGCTGCCTCCGTTGCCGTCAAATCTTTATTTTTGCCGTATGCCTGATTCCAGCTGCCGTTGTCGTCGGAATATAGGATTTGATAATCCTTTAGGTTATCCGCGCGATTGAGATGAAACATGACTTTGTTGAAGGTTTCCCTGGCTCCGAGGTCGACCGATATCCAGACTTTCATATCGTCCCCGCGGTCCGCGGCCAGCGGCTGCCAGACGGTCGAAGGATCGCCGTCCACGGCATTGCCGGCCTTCCCGGAGCTGGCCTGCGCGTTTTTGCCGAGCGCCAGATTGGCGCTTGGGTCGCCGGCTGCAGCCGCCTTGTCCTTGCTGCCGGATATAGCCGGAAGTATCAGCAACAGAGCCATGAAGCCGAGGCCAAGTTTTTTCATCGAGCCCATCAATAAAATCCCACCTCTCTGAAATGAGGATTGTGCGAAGTGGCTAGGATTGCATTCCGCATCCCCTCTATTTTGAAATCGCTTACATTTTAACTTGCGCAGGTGTGGAAAGACATGTCTTTTTTATTGATGGGCTTGTGTTTTGTTAAGGAAAACATGCGGGAACAAGCCCTTGTTCCAATCGCGCGCTGCATGGTTGCAAATTTTAAGCGCCCCCGTCGATGCCGGAAGCGCTTTTGCTTTATCCGGAAGAGGTGCCGGCATAAGTTTACAAATCCCTATACCGTGCCGCTAGCCTCCTCTTATTCATACAGCCAGCCCAAGGACTCCGCAAAATCCTTCAGTTTGTCCGGCTGCAGCGTATAATAGTGCCTCTTTCCCTCCCTGCATTCTTTGATGTAGCCCGCTTCCTTGAGCTCCTTCAAATGGTAGGACAGTTTGGACGGCGATACGTCCTCCAGTTTAAGCTGCAAATCCGCAGGACACACGGCAGCAGGCTCAAACGTGCAGACAGGCGACTGGTAATCCGGCTGCCTGCCCTCTTTGATCATCACCAAAACCTTCATCCGAATCGGGTCGCTAAGTGCTTTGGCCGCTTTGGCCATATCATTTTCATAATTGGGTCTCATGGAAAATATTATACGCTTCCCTTATTGACAATTCAACTTTTCTTGAAATATAATCATTTCAAAATATTTTGAAACGAGGTGCTTTTTAATGCCCCCACGAGATTTATCCTCCACAGTTTCAAGGGGTAAGAATACTGCCGCTGCCCACTCTGCTACCAAACCGGATGCGTCAAGGAAAGCCTTGGGCTGGAGCCTGGCGATCCTTGCGTTTGCCCAGTTGATCTACTCCCTGGACATTAATATCGTGTTCGTCGCGCTTCCCGAAGTGGGCCATGCACTGGGCTTTTCGAAGCAATCCCTTCAGTGGGTGGTCAGCGCCTATACGATTTTTTGCGGCGGTTTCCTCCTTCTTGGCGGCCGCGCCTCGGACCGGCTCGGGCAAAAAAGGATGTTCGTCTCCGCGCTGCTTCTGTTTGCGCTGGCTTCTCTGCTCGGAGGGCTGGCTTGGAATCCGCTCGTCATCATCATGGCCAGGGCGCTCCAAGGCATTGGAGCCGCGTTTCTTTTTCCGGCTACCTTGTCGCTCATCAATCGGCTGTATGAAGAAGGCCCCCGGAGAAACCGTGCCCTCGCGGTGTGGGGCGGGGCCGGGGCCAGCGGGCTGACCCTCGGTTCCCTTCTCGGCGGGATTCTAACGAATGCCATCGGATGGGAAGCCGTTTTCTTCGTCAACGTGCTCTTCGCCGGCGGCGCAGCCCTTGCGGCCCTCTTCGTGATTCCGCGGGACTCCGCCCGATCGGGAAGAAGCCGCTTCGATCTCCCCGGTGCGCTAACCTTTACCGCTGCCGCGACCCTTCTCGTTTATGTTCTCGTGCAGGGACCGGAGTCGGGATGGGGTTCGGTCAGCATTTTGGTATGCGCCGTCATATCCCTTCTGTTGTTTCTCGCTTTTGTACGGATCGAAATCCGTACCGCGGATCCGCTCATGCCGCTGCATCTCCTTCGGAGACGCAGCCTTGTCACAGGCATGATCATAACCTTTCTTTACATGGGCACATTCGGCGCGATCCCTTATTTCCTGACGGTTCTGTTCCAAAATGTGCATCAATTCAACGCCCTGCAAACCGGTCTGGCATTTATCGTGCCTTCGCTTTCCATCGCCCTCGGAACCCAATGGGGCGAAAGGCTTGCCACCCGTTTCGGCATGCGCAGCACGCTCCTGAGCGGCTTCCTGATCGGCATTGCGGGTACTGCCCTCCTCCCGCTGGGGGCGGGTGTCGACTCCGGCTACTTGCTGATCGTTCCCGGCTTGATCATTTCCGGTGTCGGCCAGGGCGTCGTATGGACCGGCATGTGGATCGCCGCTTCCACCGGCGTGGCCCATTCGGAGCAAGGAGTAGCCTCGGGCATGGCCACAACCACGCTGAATATCGGCAACGCGATCGGGATGGCCTTCCTGATCTTCATCGCCAATTCCGGCATTGACGGGCAAACCGGCAGCGCGCTGCTGGCCGCGCAGGCTTCCGGTGTCCAAACCGCCTTGTATTTGGCCGCCGCAGGATTGATTGTCGGGGGAGTTGCCGCCTTGTTCCTTCCGCGAAAGAAAACAAATCCATGATGAACAAACGAAAGGCTGCCCATGGGCAGCCTTTCAAGAGGTATTAAAGCACGAGACCGCCTTCCGGCGCTAATTCTACGGGTTCTGCTTGTCGGTAGCCTCAGGGAATACCCCCTAGGTCATCGAGCGGGCTTTTTCCTGCGGACCCGGCTGCCGATTTATGTACGTTTATCCGGCTTCGGCAAAGCGGCTTTGGCCGTTTTGGCCGCGCCTTGTTGAGCCTTTTTAGCAGCATACCGTCTTAAGTCCTCCGGCGTGACAAAATCGGTGTAAAATCCGTAAACGCCCTTCGCCTTATACTTGTCCATCGCTTCGGGGCTATTGATCGTATGGACGAAACTCCGCTTGCCCAACTGTTTCAGGCCGCTTAGAAATCCGGAGGTCGCCCGCCATTCGGGCATCGTGACGGCCGTAACTTTCGGGCGGCTTTTGACGTACTGCAACACTTTTTGGTTCGAATCGGCCGTCTGGTACAACGTATAGATGTAAGACTCGAACGGAAAGACGCGCTCGATGACCTCGTACATTTTTTCGTTATAAATTTGCGGGATGATCCGCTTCAATATATACGGGTCTTCATTCAGCAGCTCTACGATTTGATTGAACTGGGCGGTCACCGTATCCGGATCCGTGCTTTTCGTGTCGGTCACAAAATAGGCGTCCGGATACTCGTGCATAATATCGACGATATCGCCAAACGTCAGCAGATGGTATTGATCGAACATCGTTAACGACCTCATCCGGTCAAGCGGAAGCGGCCCTCCGGTCATGTCTGCCGAAACCGGTTGTCCAAGCGATTGAAAAGCATAAAGGGACCAGTCATGCCGCCCGACCAGGCAGCCGTCCGACGTAAACTGCAGATCGATTTCAAAAACGCGCTGTCCTTTTTCGTAATTCGTGACAAAAGCCTCGTAGGAATTGGTGTACGGCTTCTGGTCGATCCCGCCGAGCGCGTGGGCAACCAGCCGGTAATCCGTCCATCCGGCCGCGGACGCGGAAGAGCCCAGGGACAGCATGCAGGCGGCCAGCAGCGGGGGCAATGCGGCAAACCATTTTTTCATGTCAACCTCCAAGATCTCGGCATCACGTTATTACGGGGCACCCTTTTCAACGCTTACCGTTTTCGTTCTGGCCGGATCGTACACGTCCTTGTCGGCATAGGGGCTTTCCAATACGGCTTTCACATATTCCCCTGCCCGGTACTCCTCCGCGTTTTTGACTTTCACTTCAAATCCGCTGACGTGCAGCATGTTCCTGTCGGCATCGACGCTATCGATCCGGCCCTCCACCTCAAAACGATGAGGATGATGGCACCCGGCTGCCAGGACGCCGAGCAGGATCAACGAAACCAACCACGCGGCTTTCATGGACTTGTCGTTCCCTTCCCTAAAAAAGCCTTTTACATATAAAACAGTTTAGAGCGGAAAAGGTTGCGGGCATGTGCGGATTTTTCGGAGCCTTCAGCATTCGAACACACAACAAAAAGGACCGGCTAAGCCGGCCCTTTGCACATGCTTTTTTTATCCTTCGGAACCTTCCCCGCTAAGCTGCCAGGTAATGCCGAATTTATCGCGAACCATGCCGTAGGACGGGCTCCAGAACGTTTCCTGCAGCTCCATGAGAACTTGTCCGCCGCCCGAAAGTCCGTTATAAATCGATTGCAGGCGCTCCAAATCCTTCGTCATCAAAGCGATGGTCAATTGGTCCCCCTGCTTGTAAGGGTTCCCTGGAAACGTGTCGGAGAACAGCAGCATCTGACCGTCGAATTCAAGCGCGGCATGCAGGACGCGGTCCTTCGCTTCCTCGGGCACCGGATGTCCGAGATCCGGCTGATCGCCAAAACGTTGAACGCCTAAGTTGTTGGCGCCCAGCACCTTTTCATAAAACGATACCGCTTCGGCGCATTGTCCGTCCAATACGATATACGGCGCGACTTTTAAGCTCATATTCCTTGTCCTCCCTTATCATGATTCGTTTTTAACATGAGTTACCTTCCTCATTATATCCCGCTTTTTCCGCGAAGATAAGGCGAACAGACAAGCATTTGCAAAAAATCACTTCGGCCGTTCCAAAGAAAACGTCTCTCCCAGCTTCGCATAATCGCTGCCGGCCAAACGGCTGACAGGCCTTAAGACATCCGCCAGAATCCGGCCGCGATCCAGCACGACGTCATCGACATGAAAGCGGACGACGCGCCCGATCAGCAGATCTGCAGCCGGGGAATCCGGCGTCCCTCCCAGCGGTATGGCCCGTTCAAGCACGCACTCCATGCGTATTTTCGCTTCGGCAATGCCCGGGACGCTTACGCTTTCGCTCGGAACCGCCGTCAGTCCGGCAAGCTCCAGCTCGCTTTCGTTCGGCGGCAGGCTCGCCGCGGTAACGTTGAGCTTCTCTACCGAACATTCGTCCCCGATATGCACCACAAACTCGCCTTCGCGAATCGCATGGCTTGCCGTATCTTTCGGGATGCCTTGCTTTCTCTGAACCGACACGGATATCATAGGCGGATCGGCCGTCACGATGTTGAAGTAACTGAACGGCGCCGCATTGACCTTGCCGTTGCCGGCAAGCGTCGTCACCCAAGCCACGGGTCTTGGAATGATGCTGCCGGTCAGCAGCTTGTAATTGTCGCGTTCGCTTTGGCTTAGCGGATCGACGGACACCATCATCGGCGTTCCACCCCCGGTATCTCGCGGACTTCAAACGGCGTCAGCTTGGCTTCGATTTCTTCCCGCCGCGGCTCAAACCATGCCGGCAGCATCAGTTTTTCGCCCAAACGGTCCGGTTCTTCGTCGCGCGCAAATCCCGGCGGATCGGTCGCAATTTCGAACTGGATGCCGCCTTCCTCGCGGAAATAGAGGGCGTTGAAGTATTGACGGTCGACGATCTCCGTCGTTTGGAAGCCATGCTCCAGCACATGCTCCCTCCACTCGGCGTGCTCCCGGTCGTCTTTCGCGCGCCAGGCGATATGATGCACCGTGCCCGCGCCTCCCGTTCCGCGCTCGACCGGATGGGCAAGGACGTCGACGGTATTGCCGAGCTCCCCGAACGACCGGAACCGGATGTATGCCCCATCCTGCCCGACTCTGTCCAGGCCCATCACCTGCTGCAGCAGGTGGGACGTCCGTCCAGGATCCAGGCTGTACAAAACCGCGCCGCCGAAACCTTTAATCGCCCGCCCGGCAGGAATGCCGCCAAAGCTCCACGTGCTCAAAGGACCGGCCTCCCGCTCCACGATTTCCAGCTGCAGCCCGTCCCCGTCCCGGAAAGCGAGGTATGTCTCCGAAAATCTCGCCGTTTTCTCGTACGAAATGCCGTACGCCGCCAATCTCTCTTCCCAGAAAGCAAGCGCTCCGGCAGGAACGGCAAACGTCGTGACGCCAACCTGCCCGCCGCCGACGCGTCCTTGGCGGGAACGGGGCCATGGGAAAAACGTGATGATTGTACCCGGAGTGCCCTGTTCATCCCCCAAATACAAGTGATACACCTCCGGCGCATCGAAATTGACGGTTTGCTTGACCAAACGCAGCCCCAGTACGCCTGCATAAAAATCGACCGTTTTCTGCGGATCCCTTACAAACGCGGTAATGTGGTGAATGCCTGCGGTTTTCATGTTCATCGTCCTCTCTAAAATCCAATTTTCTTAAAATTAAGATATGAGATCGAATACGTACTGTTAAAATCGTAAATTCAAATTATTTATCTTGATATAAAGATATTGTAAATTGAATTAGTTGTCAATACGTAAAATCGAACCCGAGATCCAAACGACGGTGGCGCAAAAACCCTCCCGATTTTAATAAGAAGAAAAAACGGCCGGAGCTTTCGCTCCAGCCGCGTTTCCGTGTGCTTCATTCCAGCCGCATTCCAGCCACGGCACATTCGCGGGTATCCGGGTGCCGTTTCATCCGCCTGAAGGCGAATCCGCTTTGACTCGACTACGGTTTACTTTACATGGCCCGTACGCGTATTGCTCAGTTCGCTTTCATTGTGCAATCGGGTTACCGCCGCGACGGCATAAGTATACTCCTGGCCCGGAACGGCGCTGAGATCCGTAAACGTTTGCTTCACCCCATCGACTCTGCGCACGGTGGCGATCAGCTGCGAAGTATCGTCGGGATCGATGGAACCTTTGCCGGTGACGCGGTATATCGCGTAATAAGCAGGTTTTTGTTTCCCGTTGTCCTTCCAGTCGACTTCAATCGTACCTTTTTTGCCTTTGACATTGAGCAGCTTCGGCGCGACCGGCGTTTCGTCCGGCAGCCACGGCATGGCGGGAATCAGCGCGGGACGGGAATACATCGCCGCGACGGCGTCCCTTACACCCAGCGGATTGGCAAGCAAATGGGACGTGCTGAACATGATATTGCCCGAAACGTCTCCGCCTTGATCGTTATTGTATCTTAGCTGCGTCGGCAGCTGATCGGGATTCGTCCAGTTGCTTTCGCCGACCCGGTATGCCGCCTGGCCGATATATAACTGTACGGGATGTTTGCCGGAATTGTCGTTTTCCCCGTTGATTTCTTTGGTCCACCAATCGATCAGCTTTTCGTAAGCAGCCGCCGGATTTCCGAAATGCCAATAAATTTGCGGCGCCAGGTAATCCACCCAGCCGTTTTTCATCCATGTTCTCGTATCGGCATACAAGTCGTCGTAATTTTGCAGGCCGTTCGTGTCCGATCCGGTCGGGTCCGTGCCTTTATTGCGCCAGATGCCGAACGGGCTGATGCCGAATTTGACGTAACCTTTTGCGCTCTTGATGGCCGTGTGCAGTCCTTCGACAATGCGGTTGACGTTGTCCCTGCGCCAGTCGGCCAAAGACAGGGTGCCTCCGCCGTTTTTGTAGTCGCTAAACTGCTTGCTGTCGTCAAAAGGCTCGCTTCCCGGATACGGATAAAAATAATCATCCATATGGATGCCGTCGACGTCGTATTTTTCGACGATTTCCCGGACTCCGCCAATGATGTATTCCTGCGCTTCAGGAACGGCGGGATTAAAGTACATCTTGCCGCCGTTTTTCACGACCCAGTCCGGATGGAGCCGGGCCGGATGGTTGGCCGCGAGCAGAGCGGGGTTGTCGTGCATGCTGATCCGGTACGGGTTGATCCACGCGTGGAATTCGAGATTCCGTTTATGCGCTTCTTCGATCATGAACTGGAGCGGGTCATACCCGTCGCTTGGCGCTTTGCCTTGCTCTCCCGTCAGCCAATGCGACCATGGGAAGTATTCGGACGGGAAAAAGGAATCGCTTGTCGGGCGGACCTGCACGAAAACCGCGTTGATTCCCGTTTGCTTCAACTCGTCGAGCAGCTTCACGAAATCCTGTCTCTGCTGCGCGGGATCAAACACGTTTTTGGTCGGCCAGTCGATGTTCTCCACCGTGGAAATCCACGCGCCGCGCAGCTCGCGCTTCGGATGGGCGGCCGGATTCGTGACGATCAGCAGCTGCTGGGCTTTTTTGCCGCCGACTTCGGCCGTAATCGTGGTCGTTCCCGGCGCCTTGGCCGTCATTTGGCCGGTCACCGGATCGATCGCCGCCACGCTTTCGTTCGTGCTGCCGAACGTGATCCCTTCCGTAATTTCCTTTTTGCCTTCAACCTTGTAATCCCCGTACACTTTGGCTGCTGGCGCTTCTTCTCCGATCGTCACGGAAAATACGTTTGCGATTTCGATGCTTTTCAGCTCCCCTGCTTTCACCTGAACCCTGTAGCTCGCTTCGTGACCTTCATATTTGGCGCTCACCTCGGTTTCACCTACCTGCAAAGCATGAATCTGCCGCCCGGTGATTTCGGCGACGCTGCTGCCGGGTTCGACCTCGAACCTTGCTGCCGCCGACACATCGACCGGCTCTCCCCCGCCGTAAACGGCAAATGCCTTCAGATCCGCCGTCTCCGTCAGCACGAGCGAAAGCGGTCCTTCAATGAACAACCGGTCCGGCACGACGGGATCCGAAGATACGGCCAGCCGATATACGGCATTGTATTGATTCAGGTACGTGGCCGTCAAAGTGGTTTCCCCTGGCGCCAGCGCACGGATCGTTCCGTTTGCGTCAATCGTTGCCACCGATTCGTCGCTGCTTGCGAACGTCACGCTGCCGCTTTCGGCCGGCTGCGGAGCCGCGTCGCCTTTACGGGTGACCAGGATGCCGGCCGACGCCGAATCCCCGGCTTTGAGCGGTTTGACTCCCGACCATTCCACGGCAAAAACATCCGTGTTTTCATACACGGCGCTGATTTGGTCCACATAGAGCGTTCCCGCGCTTTTAGTGCCGGTCTCTACCAAATAAATGTAGTTGAGCTTGACCGGATAACTTTCGGACGGAATGTTTGCCGTGACGTAACGCCAGCCGTTCAACACTTCGCTGCTGAGCGTAAAGTCAAGCGTAAACTGTTTTCCCAGACTGTCCTGCACCTGGCCGCGAATCCAATGTTTCTTATCTTCGCCGTACACCCAAAATCCGATTTTTTTCGGTTTGCCCGGAATATCGCGGCCGTCTTTTCCGTCGGGATTTTTGAATCGTATGTAAGCCGCGGAAGTGCCTTCGTTGTTCGTAAAATCGTATTCCAGCCGTCCTGCCGAAAGGCCGTACCGTACGGGAAACGGACGCTGCACCTGGTCCAGCGCGGCCGAGTTCGCCCTTACGGAAGTGACCCGGACGTCATCGATCCGTTCAAAATCCTCAAACACTTGGGACCATCCGGTTTCTGCCGTCGCCTGCGCCGGCGCCACGACGTTCACTTCCACCTCTGCGGCGAGGCCGTTGTACACCGCTTCGACGACGCCGTGCGCCGGCTGATTCCCCGCCGTGAGCGTCGAGCCGTCGAGGGTGCCGATGCCGGGTACGCTGTCCGTTTTGATGCTCCAAGCCACCTCCGACTGCGGGATGTCCGTCCCGGTTCCGTCCGCTCCGTATCCTTTCGCAACCAGGGCAACGGACGCATTCGTCTCAATCGTCATCGGACCCGGTGAAATTTCGAGGCGCGCGGCCTCCATGTTTCGGTTATCGCCCGTATGTTCCTTCATGCCTCGTTCTCCCGTGCTATGTTCATTGACGGCGTTGGCAGAGCCAGCCCTGTCCTCGGCAAGGCCTTCTTCCGCGATGTTTCCTGCGGCAACGTTGTTTTCAATGACCTGATGCCCGGCTGTTTCCCCGTTGTCTGCTTCCCCGTGCACGGATGCCGGAACAGAGGTTATGAATGCGCTTACAATTAAACTTGCGGCAAGCATCCCGCAAAACGTTCTGCCAAACCATGATCCCTGGTGGTTCATCCTTGCTTTCTCCTCCCATAAGTGAAGTTTTCCAGCGAATGACAAGCGCCCGAATCCTTTTCGGCGATCCACCCCCGATCTATTTGAAAATATGTTTTAATTATATAGTGCATTATAAAATTTTACTACAAAAAATGATTTTAAAATTTGATGTTTTTTTCAAAGAAATATGTCGAGGAAATCCATTTCAAAGACACAACAATTCGAGTGAATTTGACGTTTTATTGACATGATGTTGATTAGTGTTGTTAAATAGAATGAAGCCATGCCATGGAGGTAGGACATGTCGAAAAAGCTGGATCCGCGCGTAGCCAGAACACGCCAAATGTTAAGGGACGCGCTTGTCGAATTGATTCATGAAGAAGGATACGAAAAAATTACCGTTCAGGACATCACGAAACGCGCAGGCTTGAACCGCGCCACATTTTACCTGCATTACCGCGACAAACTCGACCTGCTGAGCCAAAGTTGCGAGGAAATTTTGCATGACCTGGTTGAAAGCATGAACGCGTCTTTAGCGGGAACCGAGCCCTTTGATTTTATGAGCGGCCAACCCCACGATACGTTTATCCATCTGTTTGAGCAAATATCGTTCAACAGCCGTTTATATAAAGTGTTTTTGACCGAAAAAAACATGTCGCATTTCACTTCGCGCCTGATGGAACTCATGATCGATTTTGTGGCCAAAGGGATGAAAAATTTGCAGCCCGACGACGAAAAGCTGGCCGTAAACCGGGATATTGCCGTAAGGTATTTTGCCGCCGCCTTTTTGGGGGTCATCACGTGGTGGCTTGAAAAAGACATGCCTTACACCCCGAAGTTCATGGCAACGCAGCTCATGCGGATCGGTACCCGCGGCCCGTACATCGAAGACCCGTTCGTCAAATAACCTGTGCAGGCTCCTTGAAGATCCTCACGACGCACTAAAGGCGATTCTTACTCCCATAGGGAATAAGGACCGCCTTTTTATGAATTGGCGAATTGCCTCAAATCAATTAATGCGCCGTATATCCGCCATCAATGACAAGCTCGGAACCCGTTACGAAGGAAGACTCGTCCGACGCCAGGAATAATACGCCGTACGCCACATCCTCCGCCTGCCCCCAACGAGGGAGAAGGGTTGCGGCTTTCAGCGGCGCGCTGTAATGATCGTCTGCCAAAATATCCTTGGTCATGGCCGTTTCGATGACGCCGGGATGCACGGAGTTCACGCGGATGTTTTCTCTCGAAAACTCGACCGCGGACGCCTTCGTAAAGAGACGGACCGCGCCTTTGGATGCCGGATAAGCATTGGCCGCTCCCGTACCCACGATGCCCGCCATGGAAGAAATGTTGATGATCGAGCCGCCGCCCGCTTTGCGCATTTCCGGCACCACCATTTGCGTTCCGAGGAATACGCTGGTCGCGTTGATGTCCATCACCTTTTTCCATTGGTCAAGCGTCGTATTCAGCAGCGGCGTTGCCGGCGCCACGCCCGCGTTGTTCACCAGAACATCCACCTTTCCAAAAGCTTCGACCGTTTTTTCGATGACGTTTTTCCAATCTTCTTCGCTCACGACGTTATGTTTGACGGCGATCGCTTCGCCTCCCGCCGCTTTAATTTCGGCGATAACCGCTTGCAGCGCCTCCTCGTTGATATCCGTCGCTGCCACCTTTGCCCCTTCTTTGGCAAACAGCTTGGCTTCCACGGCGCCTTGCCCGGAAGCGGCCCCCGTAATAATCGCTACTTTTTCGTCCAAACGCCCCATATGTTTTTGCCTCCTTATCAGAATAAAAGCAACAACTCAAAAGAATCATAATGAACATTTCATTGACAACAAGTCGTTTTATCGACATTATGTCGCAATTCCATTATAGTAGCTCCAAATAAAATGGCAACCGACAGTTTCTTTGTTTCTGACGATTTATGGACACTTCGCAAAGGAATGTCGCAAATACGATGAAAGTAATACATGTCGAAGGAAAATGTCGATTAGGCAGGCGCACGAAAAAAGCCGGCATTTCGCCGGCCGCTCAATTTGATCGATTCCTTGTTTCAATATGCCGCTTCATTCCCCGTTTTTCCCTGATACCGGTGCGCGTGCGGAATTCTCCCGTTTACGGTCGTATATCCTTCGAAAAGATGGTAATGTCCTCCTCCCGGCAGCGGAACCGCGGGTCCCGTCGTTCCTCTGATCACGTGCGCATGCTGATCGTCCACCGTCGTTTCCACGTAATAGTTATGGACATGCTGCACGCCGCTTGGATCCGGGTCCGTTTTCCCCGCATAGCGGTGATAGTGCCCGACGTCGACGGACGTCTCCCCCGCAAACGGATGCACATGCATTCGGACCGGCCTCCCGTCCCAGGACGTAATAAAAAGACTGTGCGAATGCCCTGAGCCGTCATCCGAGTGAACCATAAACCCCGTGATCGGAACCTCCATGAAACCACCCTACACCTTAAAATTGGCATGACAGCAGATGGGACAGCCTCCGTTCCGCAAGCGCCGGAGATTGCCCGCATAATAAAGCTGAATACCTCAATATATGTCGATGGCTTGTTCCGGCATTCCATCTTTTCCAAAGGGAATTTTCCAGCCCGGCATCTTTCAGAAAAAAGAAAAAGGACCGTCCCCCCGCAGCTTTGCTGAGGGGACAATCCCTTGGTGGATAGGGTCTTTACGTTGACGGATTACGTCGTAATGAATCCGCTGAACGCGATCGGTCCGATGACCGTTGCGCTCGTGCCGGGCGTCAGGTTTTCAATCGAAAGCGTATAATCATGAACGCCTGGCGCTACGTTGGCATCGGTGAATTGGACGGGAATGAGGTAATATCTCTCAAATCCGGCCTCGAAGCCTTGCCGAGCATAGTAGATGACATTCGTACCCCGGAAGATACGCAACAATACGCTTCCCGTCCCCGTATCTCCGCGGATGCCGACCACGGCTTTCAGATCCACGAAATTCGGAACGCCTGGAACCGTTAATTGGAAATGCGCAATCCCCACGCCTGCCGGAGTGATCGGGATCGGAATGGAAACACCGTCGGTCACCGGCGTCGGCACGCTTGCGTTATAAGCGATCAGTTGCTGAGTCATTGCTCTATCAACTCCTTTCGAAAGATAGTTCATTCTATGTCGGAGTGATAGAGTTGGTATGGACAAGACAACCGATGCATTTATATCATTTTTTGATAGAATCCTCCCGCTTTCCCTGCTCTGCGGTCTGGCTCCCCCGCTTCATTCCCTGCCATCGCTTATCCGTCGACAGATGCATCCCCAGCTGATCCACCGTTCGGACCACAATGTGCGTGATCATATCGTCCATGGTGGCCGGATGGTTATAAAATGCCGGGACGGGCGGCATAATCGTCGTTCCCATTCGGGATAACGCCAGCATATGTTCGAGATGGATATCGTTCAGCGGCGTTTCGCGCACCAGGAGGATCAGCTTTTTCCGCTCCTTCAAGATGACGTCCGCCGCCCGGGTCAGCAAATTGTCGCTTAAGCCCATTCGGATCGAAGCCAATGTCTTCATGCTGCACGGCGCCACGATCATTCCATCCACCTGGAACGAGCCGCTGGAAATGGCCGCTCCCAAATCCTTGTATCCGTAGACCGCATCCGCAAGCTTTTCCACTTCTTTGGACGTATAGGAGGTTTCATACTGAATGTTTGCCGCCGCCCAGGGCGAAATGACCGCGTGCGTTTCAACGCCGGCCTCTCTTAACGTTTGAAGCAATCGGATCCCGAAAATGGCCCCCGTCGCCCCGGACATTCCCACAATGATTTTCATTTTACGTTCCCGGCCTTTTCAAATATGTCCCGGACGCGTCTTTGCATTTCTTCCGGGTAACCCGAAAACGAGGCTTGAAGCGGCGCATAGCCCGCAGGCCACTCATCCGAAGACAGGCAGTTATATACGATTTTCGTCGTTGCGGCTTTCTTCTTCTCGCTCTGATCCAGGTAAGCCACAAGCGGCAATACAGGCTGATCCGGAAAAACAATGGCTTTGTCCGGATGGCTGCGGGTGGCCAAGGCCCATACCACCTGTTCGATCCGGCTTGGATCGATATCGTCGCCCACGACGATTACCTTCGGAATGTACGACCCTCCGCGGCAGGCAAACACCGCTTCGCCGATGCTTCGGGCCAGTTCGTGCCGATCGGCGCATTCCGCGGCGGAGTCTACCGTTACGACAAGCCAATGGACGGCAGACTCAAAGGGAATAAAACAGCGCCGAACAGGCAATCGATGCCGTCGCAGTTCATGTTGAATGCTTGCGGCGATCGCAACGCCCCAATTCGTGTGATTCTCTTCCGGGGGCATGCCCGCGGCCACGACCGGCATGATCGGATCATGGCGGTGCGTCATCGCCGTCACATGGAAACACGGAACTTCCTTTTGGTGCCCCACCCAGGTATATCCTGCGTATTCCCCCATAGGGCCTTCGGGGACCGTTTCATCCAAAGACACAAAACCTTCGATCACGATTTCGCTGTTCGCCGGAACCGTCAGGTCATGGCTTTCGCAGCGGACGACGTCAAGCGGCTTACCGTACCATCCGCCTAACATTTCGGCCTCATTGGTATCGTCAGGCAGTGGATATCCCGCAATCATCGCGATTCCCGGGTCCACCCCGAGGCAAAGGGCATAAGGCATCTGCTGCCCCAGCGCCTTCCATTGCCCGTATATTTTGCCGATATGCTGGGAGGGCACGATGACGCCGGCCATCGTCCGTTTGCCGTGCAGCATGACCCTGGTGATCGACCAGTTGACCCAGGAACCGTCCGGGCTGCGTACGATCAAGATGCCGTATGTGTTAATGTAACGGCCGCCGTCGCCTACATGCAGGTACGGAACCGGAAGACTCGTCAAATCGATGTCGTCCCCGAAAAGCTTATTTTCCTTGCAAGCCGCATCCTCCACTTCCTGCGGAGGCACCGGCGTCACTTCAGGAAGGCAGGACCATGCTTCGACCAGCTCCGTCATTCCCGTTTCCGCCGGAAGTCCGAGCGAAAGCGCGATTCGCAAAAAGGGATGACGTTTACCCGGGCTCAGCCCTACCGGCGCTCCCAGCACCCGAAACCCGGAAGCATTGTCCTTGATGTTGCAAAATAGCGGCGCGGGGGCCGGCAATTCATAGGCATACCGGATCATGGCCCCCATTTCCAAATTCCAATCCACTTCCTGGTCGACCGTGAACACATCTCCAAACCGTTTCAATGCATCGATATATTCCCGAAAACTCATATAAGATTTCTTGATGGCTTCCATCGGCTTAAACCTCCTGCGTACTCTAAAATAATCTGCATGAAAAGTTTACACCCGCCACTTTTTATATGTAAAATATATATTAATGTTGGTTAACATATAAAAAATATATTGTTAGAAGAGGAAACAGCATGGATTTAAAAAAACTGTTATATTTCGTGACCATCGTCGAAGAAGGACAAATTACCCGTGCCGCGCAGCGGCTGCATATCGCCCAGCCCCCGCTCAGCCTCCAGCTTCGATCCTTAGAGGAAGAATTGGGCGTAACCTTGATCGACCGCGGGAACAAAAAGTTCGAAATCACCCCGACCGGGTGGACGTTGTACAAACGCGCGAAAGAGGTGCTGCATTCGATTGACGGCATGGTCGCGGAAATCCAGGAACAACATAAAGGGATGAGGGGCAAGCTTTCCATAGGCACGGTCATGTCCTGCGTTCCTTACTTGCCTTCCGTCATTAAGCAGTTTCAGGAGGCCTATCCGCTGGTTTCCTTTCAGCTGTGGGAAGACGATTCTTACCGGGTAGAGCAGCTGCTGCAGAACAAGACGATTGAACTTGGCCTGGTTCGGCTTCCGCTGCAATCCGAGTTGGCCGCCCAAACCCCTGACGTAGCGATTCACCGCTTACAGACGGAACCGTTAGTGGCCGTCCCGCCGAGCGGCTGGGAACCGTTCCAGGCAAGCAGCGTTTCTTTGGCGGAGTTATGCCGCCATCCCCTGCTGATCCTGCGGGGTCAAGGGGACTACGGCGTGTACCACCGGTTTACGGATGCTTGCAAAATCGAAGGGACCGAACCGAATATCGTTTGCGAGAGCCCGGACGTGTCCACGCTGATGCTTCTCGCCGAATCCGGCATCGGCATCGCGGTCGTTCCCCGATCGGCTTTGCTGCTCCGGCGGGAGCCGGTTCCTTACGCCGAAATCGCTCCGCTGATCGCATCCGATACCGCCATCATTACTTTGAAGGACCCCTATCTCTCTAAGGCGGCCCGAAATTTCAAGCAACTGCTCATTGAATCCATCGCGAGCAGCCGTTTCAACCGCTAGATATCCAAACCAGGCGCATCCAAAAAGACCTTCCGCATGAAGCTGCGAAAGGTCTTTCTTTAAGTTGCTTTTTTGGCTAGGGTCTTAAGACTCCAAAATATTCTGCACGCGCCCCACCGTTCCGTCGGTGAGCTTTACCTTGATCCCTCTGGGATGGTTGGGGGAATTCGTCAGCAGCCTTTGGACGACGCCCTGCGTGCGTTTGCCTGTGCGCTGGTCCTCTTTTTTGACGACTTCCACGGCCATTCCCGGTTTGATGTTCGCCCGGATCATATGCGGTTCCACGTTTATATCACTGCCCTCTCTGTCTCATATCAACCTGCGTAGTATTACCTTCCATCATAGCACAAATGCAATCGGTTGTTCATTTCGGGTACAATAGAGACAAATCGACTGATGGAGGCTTCATGGACATGGAAGAAGAACAAAAGCTACAGGCCATTCCGGCCGAAGATGAACAAGGCAATTTCAAGCTGCTCGATGTCGGACGCATTCTTTCGATATCATCCGAAATCGAAGGCGATGAGGACAGCGCCGCAATCTTTCATTACGAGGACGGCAAAACGTATAAATACGTTCACAGCGAAAAAGCCATGAAGCAATTCGGCGAATGGATTCAAAAAGGGGAAAACCGCATCTAAAACAAGCAAAGCCGCCATAATGGCGGCTTGATCATTTTAAAGCGACGAAAATACTTAACGCGGTTTCGAGTCCTTCGCCGCCAATAAAATCAAACGTCTGGACAAACTAAAGATGGAGGTGAGGAGGAGAAGCACTTGGGTTTGCAGCAAAATATGGTTGCCCCCCGGCTCTTCGCGTTGCGTCTTTTTTTTCTTCTTTTTTGCCATCGGTCCTGCACCTCGCTTCAGCCTTGAATGTTTCATTGCCGCCGCTCCCATCTTATTCAAAAGGGCATTTCGGTAACAGCCCAGATCCAAGGGCTGCCGTCTGTTTTATTGTATGCAGATCCAATCGAAGCGTTGCCTGGACCGTGACATTTGGAATTCGAATCGAAACGAACGCTCCCAAAAAATGAAAAAGGCTCCCGTACGGGAGCCTTTAAAACACTTGTATTACAGGCTTTTAGGGCCTTTTATTACATCATGCCGCCCATGCCGCCCATGTCAGGCATAGCTGGTTTTTCCGGTTCAGGCTTGTCGGCGATGACCGCTTCGGTAGTCAGGAACATAGCCGCTACGGAAGCTGCGTTTTGCAGAGCGGAACGCGTTACTTTCGCAGGGTCGACGATACCGGCTTCGAACATGTTCACCCACTCGTCGGTAGCGGCGTTGTAACCTACGCCCACTTTTTCTTTTTTCAGGCGTTCCACGATGACGGAACCTTCTTGGCCTGCGTTAGCGGCAATCGTGCGGATTGGCTCTTCCAGAGCGCGAAGCACGATGTTGACGCCTGTTTTTTCGTCGCCGGTCACGTCAACGGCAGCCACAGCGTTGTATACGTTCACGAGGGCCGTACCGCCGCCGGAAACGATACCTTCTTCAACCGCAGCGCGGGTTGCGTTCAGGGCGTCTTCGATGCGCAGTTTGCGCTCTTTCAGTTCGGTTTCGGTTGCAGCGCCGACTTTGATGACTGCTACGCCGCCAGCCAGTTTAGCCAGACGTTCTTGCAGTTTTTCTTTGTCGAACTCGGAAGTGGTTTCTTCCAGCTGCGCACGGATTTGGTTCACGCGAGCGTTGATGTCGGCTTTGTCGCCGGCTCCGTCCACGATCGTCGTGTTTTCTTTCGTTACGCGCACTTGGCGTGCATTACCCAATTGCTCGATCGTAGCGCTCTTCAGGTCGAGACCGAGTTTTTCGGTGATCACTTGGCCGCCGGTCAGGGCAGCGATATCCTGCAGCATCGCTTCGCGGCGGTCGCCGAATCCAGGAGCTTTGACGGCAACGGCGTTGAACGTTCCGCGCAGTTTGTTTACGACCAGCATCGCTTGAGCTTCGCCTTCGATGTCTTCGGCGATGATTACAAGCGGTCTGGCTTGTTGAACGATTTTTTCAAGCAGCGGCAAGATTTCTTGCGTTGTGGAGATTTTTTTGTCCGTGATCAGGATGTATGGATTGTCGAGAACGGCTTCCATTTTGTCCGTGTCGGTGATCATGTATGGAGATACATAACCGCGGTCGAACTGCATGCCTTCCACGACTTCCATTTCGGTGTTGAATCCGCGGGATTCTTCGACCGTGATGACGCCGTCCTTGCCCACTTTTTCCATCGCTTCGGCGATCAGTTTGCCCACTTCGTCGTCGGCAGCGGAGATTGCGGCAACTTGAGCGATTTTTTGGTTGTCGTTCACCGGAGTCGCGATGTTTTTCAGTTCGGTTACGGCCGCTTTCACCGCTTTGTCGATCCCTTTGCGAACGACCATAGGGTTAGCGCCTGCCGTTACGTTTTTCAGGCCTTCGCGGATCATCGCTTGAGCCAGAACCGTTGCAGTCGTCGTACCGTCGCCGGCAACGTCGTTCGTTTTGGTAGCTACTTCTTTAACGAGCTGGGCGCCCATGTTTTCAAAAGCGTCTTCCAGTTCGATTTCTTTTGCGATCGTCACGCCGTCATTGGTAATGAGCGGGCTTCCGAATTTTTTCTCGAGAACGACGTTGCGGCCTTTAGGTCCGAGCGTCACTTTTACGGCATTCGCCAAAGCGTCTACCCCACGCAGCATCGCGCGGCGCGCGTCTTCACTGAAACGGATATCTTTTGCCATGTTGATAAAAACCTCCCACAAATATATTGTTGTATTTCGATATTGCTATGTTCAGGCCGTTAGCCTACGATTGCATGAATGTCGCTTTCTTTCATAATCAGATATTCTTTACCTTCGTATTTGATTTCCGTTCCGGCATATTTGGAGAACAGAACGCGGTCGCCTTCTTTAACTTCCAAAGGAACGCGCACTCCGTCTTTCACCGCTCCGCCGCCGACAGCGATAATTTTGCCTTCTTGCGGCTTTTCTTTTGCGGAGTCCGGAAGGACAATCCCGAATGAAGTCGTTTCCTCTTGTGCGATCGGTTCTACCAATACGCGGTCACCTAAAGGTTTGATCATGAAAAATAGCCTCCTTGTTAATATGTTGTGTTTCTGTAACGGCGTTGTTGTCGGTATGTATTAGCACTCGACAACGTCTAGTGCTAACAACCACTTTTATGATACTCAACTTGAGCGCAGATTTCAAGTCCTCTGGATTGATTTTTCAAAGAAACCCGCACTTTTTCAAACCGCCTCCGGCAAGCTTGTCCAGAGCCTGTCCAAAGCGTTTTCAGGGCATACTCCATCATTCTATCCACCGGATTTGAAAATATGCCGGAAAGCGAAAACAACATTCAGAAAAAGGCAGCCTCCGTTTCCAAAGATTCAAGAAACAAAAAAAGAGCCTGCTTCCCTTGCGGGGAAGAACGCTCTTTATGTTCCTGCGGATTTCGGCAATCGGTTATTCCGGGTCGCCTTCCTCCTGCTTGTACCGCGCTTCGATGGCTTCGTCGGCCGCAAGCTGCTTCCGGTAGACCACGGATGACAAATACACGCTGAATTCGTACAAAAGGAGCAGCGGGATCGTCACGAGAAAATCGGAGATCAAATCCGGCGGCGTGATGACCACGGCGATGAACACCAGCGCAAAATAGGACACCTTCCGCATCTTGCGCAGCCTGCGCGGGTTCAATATTCTCAGCTTGGTCAGAAACATCACGATCAGCGGCAGCTCAAACAGCAGGGCGATCGGCACCACCAGCGTAAACATGAAATTGAAATATTGGGAAATGCCGTACGTTTCGGTCAGTCCCATATTTTTGGTGATGGTCGTCGTAAAGCCCAGCGCCATCGGAAACACCACGTAATAACCAAAGGCAATGCCGGCCAAAAACAATATAAAGACGTACGGAACGTAACGCAGCGCGGCTTTGCGCTCGATTTCCCTAAGGCCGGGGCTGACGAACGCCCACAGCTGGTAGGCCGTAAACGGGATGGTCAGGACAAGCGCCACCACCATGGCGATTTTCATGTACATGCCGATGCCGTCCCAGAACGCAAATGCATGAAGCTGAAAATTCTTCGCCGAGTCCACGCTGACCAGATATTGGTAAATAGGGTTGGCGCAAACGAGGCCGATGACAAGGCCGAGCAAAAGAACGGCCAAAACGTAAATGATCCGCCTGCGCAGCTCCCCGAGATGTTCGACAATCGACATTTCTTCCTGTTTATCAGACATACGGTCACCGTCCTATCTCTTCTGCCTGCGGACAAAACAAAATCCCTCCCCGCACGGAAGGGATTCCAAAGTCCTCTTTCCTAAACCTATTCCGGAAGACGTTTGTTGTCTGTTGTGCTTTGGGAAGTTGCCGGAGCAGCCGCTTGCTCTTCGTTAGAAGCAGCAGCCAGCGGTTTGGCTTTTTCGTTTTTGCTTGAAGACTCGTCATCCTCTGCAATAATATCGCGGGCACCGTCTTTGAATTCCCGGAAAGTGCGTCCCACGGCTCGTCCGAGCTCAGGAAGCTTGTTCGGCCCGAATAACAGCAAGGCCAAAATCACCAGCAATATAATTCCCGGCACGCCAATACCGTTCAGCATTTCGAATTCTCCTCTCTGTCCTCTATCAATAAAACATCACGACGTCAAATTCGGACATAATTCTGCCACAAAGACATCATACCATAACTCAAATCTCAACAATATCAAATAAGTGTGACAATTTTGGAAATAGCATGCGGGAGGTTTACTGACGGAATTGCCCCGTCACCATCAGCAGCGCCTCCGGCAGCTGGTCCATGATCGCCGCCAAATTTTCATGCACGCCTTTCGGCGTTCCCGGCAAATTCACGATCAGCGTCCGGCCGCGAATGCCCACGATGCCTCTGAACAGCATGGCCGCCCGGTTCTTCTGCATGACCGTTGCCCGCATCGCTTCCGCCATGCCCGGCACTTCGCGTTCAATGACCCGTCTTGTCGCTTCCGGGGTGACGTCGCGGATGGCCAGTTCCGTTCCCCCCGTCGTCAGCACCAAATCCGCCTGAAAATAATCTGTGAGTTCAATGAGCGATGCGATAATCTCATCCTGTTCGTCGGGGACGATGCGGTACTCCACAATCTCCCCGCCGAGTTCCTCCTCCACCAGCTCCCGGATGACCTGGGCGCTAGTATCTTCGCGCTCACCTCTTGAGCCTTTGTCGCTTGCCGTCAAGATCGCCGTTTTCCACACCATAAGATCACCCCTCCTCCTGCTCATCCTTTATTCAGATTCCCGTACGTAATCGCCGCTTTTTCCGCCGGTTTTGGACTTCAGCATCGTCGGTCCGATCACCATATCCTTTTGCAGCGCTTTGCACATATCGTAGACGGTCAAGGCGGCTGCGGAAACGGCGGTCAACGCCTCCATTTCGACGCCGGTCCTGCCGGTTGTTTTCACGGTTCCTTCTATATATAACTCATCGATGCCGTTGTCGGAAAAATGGATGTCGATGCCCGTCAGCGGCAGCGGATGGCACATCGGAATCCAATCGGACGTTTTTTTGGCCGCCATCACGCCGGCGACGGAAGCGACCGCAAGTACGTCGCCCTTGCCGATTTTTCCTGCCTTAATGCGGGATAACGTTTCGGGCGCCATTTTAACCGCCGTTTGCGCGACCGCCGTGCGCGACGTGATGTCCTTGTCCGATACGTCCACCATTTTGGCTCTGCCTTGTTCGTTAAAATGCGTCAGTTCCATCTTCAGCCTCCCCGTTCATTTTGCGTACACCTTGTTCCGTAATCAGAACCTGAAGACGCGCATCCGTCGTTTCCATCGGAACCTGCTCCACCACTTGCTCGCCGAAGCCGATGCCGGCCCATCTTGGACCGCGGCGCTTGCCCCCTGCCGAAAAACGTTCATGCAGCCTGTCGTAGTAGCCCCCTCCGTAACCCAGCCTTCCCCCGTTCAGATCAAAAGCGAGTCCCGGCATGATCACCGCTTCGGGCACGAAGTCATCCGCTTCGGCCGGACGGCGCCGCGGATCGGGCTCCATGATGCCGTATGCGCCGGTTTTCAGCTCGTCCCACTGCTGCAGCAGGTGAATCGTCATCGAGCGGTCCTCCGGCAGGCATCGCGGCACATAAACGTCGATGCCCGCGCGCCATGCCGCTTCGACAAGCGGTTTCGTGTCCAGCTCGCTGCGGAACGGCACGTAAATGAGCATGCTCCGGATTTGCTCCCCGGTGAGCCAGGCGGCTGCGTGACCGCATGCGCGCCCCGACAAGCTTGCATGCCGCTCGGGCGGCAGGCTGCCGCGAATCCGGGACATGCGGGCGCGAAGCTGCGCTTTCAGCTGCCGCATCCTTTCCAGTTCCCCGTTCATCACGTCAACAGCTGCCTTCCTTATCCATTTTTCAGATGTTTGCAATTTCATTTCAATTTTCTGCGGCGCAAAGATCAAGATCGGCCATGGCACCATATATAGCATCGACACACCGCCATCGATCTACATTTGGCAGCCGCTTCAGCCGCTTGATGAACTTTGCGTCCATTTTGCTCTTAGTTTACCACTGTTGCTCCATTTTCGCCAAGATAACCCCGAAGTCCTGCCCTTATGTCGCGAATTCTTCATATTTAATGTAAACTGAAATTATATGAAGCCATTCGAATGAACAACGCCTGCCGCGTGCCATTCAACATCCAAAACAAAAGTTTTTCCAAAAGCAAAATACCAAGCAAATACGACAATGATCTATAGACGGAGGTTTACAGCTCATGCTGCTTCAAGCAAGTGGAATCAAAAAATTGTACGGTGTGGAGCCCGTACTTGACGGAATTAATTTGCAGATTCAGGAGAGGGATCGCGTGGGGCTGGTCGGCGTAAACGGCGCCGGCAAATCCACCCTGCTCCAAATCCTTGCCGGCGAGATGTCCTATGACGGCGGACAAATTTTTAAAGCCAAAGAAACGACCATCGGCTATCTCGCGCAAAACAGCGGACTGCAATCCGGCCGCACCATCTGGGAAGAAATGATGAACGTATTCGCCCATCTGATCGAAACCGAAAAAGAGCTCCGGCAGATGGAGGAACAAATCGCGGATCCCGCCCTCATGGAGAATCCCAAAAAATATCAGGAGCTGCTCGACCGTTATGCCGTCCGTTCCGACTGGTTCAAGGACCATGGCGGCTACGAGATGGAGACGCGCATCCGCAGCGTGCTGCACGGGATGGGTTTCGGCAGCTTTGCGCCGGACACCCCGATCTCGACCTTAAGCGGCGGCCAAAAAACGCGCCTTGCGCTGGCGCGCATCCTGCTGCAAGCTCCCGATCTGCTCATGTTGGACGAACCGACCAACCATTTGGATATCGCCACGCTGACGTGGCTCGAAGATTATTTGCGTTCCTATTCGGGCGCGCTGCTCGTCGTTTCCCACGACCGTTATTTCCTCGACCGGCTCGTGACGTCCATCGTTGAAATCGAACGGCACCAATCGAAGCGCTACACCGGCAATTACAGCCGTTACATCGATTTGAAGGCGGCGGAATACGAGTCGGCCATGAAGCAATACGAAAAGCAGCAGGACGAAATCGCGCGCATGGAGGAGTTCATCCAGAAAAACATCGTGCGGGCTTCGACCACCAAACGGGCGCAAAGCCGGCGCAAGGCGCTCGAAAAGATGGAGCGGATGGACAAGCCGCTCGGCGACTTGAAAAAGGCCAGCTTTTCGTTCGAAGTCGAATACATGTCGGGCAAAGACGTGCTGCAGGTCAAAAACCTTGCCGTTTCCTTTGCGCCGCCCCATCATCTTTTCCAAAACGTCTCGTTCGATCTGCATCGCGGGGAAACCGTCGCTTTAATCGGCCCGAACGGCATCGGCAAGTCCACGCTGCTCAAATGCCTGACCGGAAGCGAACGCCCTGCGTCAGGCACGATCCAATGGGGTACAAAAGTAAAGATCGGTTATTACGATCAGGAGCAAACAAACCTGAATCCCTCCAATACGGTGCTCGAAGAGCTGTGGAGCCATTACCCTCATATGGAGGAGGCCCGCATCCGGACCGTTCTCGGGAACTTCCTGTTCAGCGGCGAGGATGTCCTGAAAAAAATCGCGGCGCTCAGCGGCGGCGAAAAAGCGCGGGTCGCGCTGGCCAAACTGATGCTGCTCGAAGCCAACATGCTCATCCTCGACGAACCGACCAACCATCTCGATTTGTTCAGCAAAGAGGTGCTCGAATCGGCTTTGATGGACTACGAGGGCACGCTGCTGTTCATTTCGCATGACCGTTACTTCCTGAACAAAATGGCCGAACGGATTATCGAACTTCATCCGCAAGGGGTGGAGCATTTCCTGGGGAATTATGACGATTATACCGCCAAAAAGCAGGAACTTGAGGAATTGTCCCAGGAGGCGCTTGAAGCTGCCGGAAACCGGACGCAAAAACAGGAGAATGCTGCGGAATCCGAAGGCAAACCGGGCATCAACACCTTTGAGGCCGACAAGCAGGCCAAACGGGAGGAACGCAGCCGCCAGCGTAAAATCGCCGCGCTCGAGGAACGGATCCAGCAGCTGGAAGCGGAAATTTCCGGGCTGGAGGCCGAGATGACGAAACCCGAGGTGTATCAGGATTATATCTCTCTGCAAAAACATCAGCAGGAACAGGAAGCCAAGAAAAAAGAGCTTGATGAAGCTTTTGCCGAATGGGAGCTGCTTGCCGCCGATTAATGCGGCCAGGACTTTTTGATTAGGTCTTTGAGATCAACAAAATTTAATTTGTCAAATTCACAAAACTTTTTAAATTTCGGTTCAATTCAATTATTCACAGGATTATCCACATAAACGGTGCATAACCTGGTTGAAAAAATGGCCCTCAGGGCCGTTTTTTATGGATTAAATTCATCTTTTTAATGAATATCCACTATTATCCACTAAACTATCCACATTATCCACAGTTTTTAAGGGTCCTAAATGAAAATCATATCCACGTTTTCAAAACCCTTTGAAATCAACGGATTTCGCATCCATAACGGGTTTGTACACAAATTTACTTGAATATGTGGATAATCTTGTCCACAACTTGACAAAAACTTTGTCGAATGCTGCAAAAAAAGCCCGTACTTGTTGCCAAGTACGGGCCATGAGCTGCCGTGCTATATCGCTGCTTCTTGCCGATCTTCATCTTCATCCGCCTGCAGACTGTACCGCGCTGGAGCAGGCAGCCGCGTTTCCCGGACTAGTTCGATCAGGACTCCTGAACCGACCATGCTTCAAGCGAAAATTGCGGCATCGCCTTCAGGTCCAAACCGGCGAATTGCCCATTTTTCCACTTCAAATAGGCTGCAGCGCCGATCATGGCTGCGTTGTCGGTACAATATTCGAACGGCGGAATGATGAGCTCGATGCCTTCCTCGCGGCACTGCCGCTCCAGTTCTTTGCGCAGCCCGCGGTTTGCGGCGACGCCGCCGCAGAGCAGCAGCTGTTTGGCTTCATAGGCTCTGACCGCCCGGATGGCCTTCGTGACCAGCACCTCGACGACCGATTCCTGGAAACCGCGCGCTATGGCGCTTTCCAGAATAGGCTCCCCGCGCATTTTACGCTGGTTGACGACGTTCAGCACCGCGGATTTCAAGCCGCTGAAGCTGAAATCGTAGGAATCCGACTCCAGCCATACCCGCGGCAAATCCACCGCCTCCTCCGCCTCCAGGGCGAGACGGTCCACGTGAGGCCCGCCGGGGTACGGAAATCCGATCGCCCGCGCGACTTTGTCATACGCCTCGCCGACGGCATCGTCCCGGGTCCGACCGATCACCTCGAAGTTTCCTTCGGACTTCATGTAGACAAGCTCCGTATGCCCGCCGGAAACGACCAATGCCATGCACGGATATTCCAAATCCGCCACAAGGCGGTTGGCATAAATATGCCCGGCGATATGATGGGTGCCGATCAGCGGCTTGTTCAGCGCCAGCGACAGGCTCGTAGCCGCGACGACGCCGACCAGCAGGGCGCCGACCAGCCCCGGCCCTTGCGTCACGGCGATTGCCGACAGATCGTTTAGGCCGATGCCGGCTTTGCGCACCGCTTCTTCCAGCATCAGCGTAATATTTTCGACATGCTTGCGCGAAGCAACCTCGGGTACGACGCCGCCGAAGGCTTTATGGGTTTCGACCTGGCTGGCGATCAAGTTGCTGAGAACCTCTTTGCCGTCCTTGACGACGGCCACCGAAGTCTCGTCGCAGCTGGTTTCGACCGCCAATATATAGCAGGATTCCAACTCGTTATGAATTTCACTCATCAGTACGTTTCGCTTCCTTCCCTACTTCCCTGCGCGCTGCCGCGCTCAGGCAGATCCGCCCACATGATCAAAGCATCCTCCTGGTTGTCCGAATAATAACCTTTGCGGAGACCTGCGGGCTTAAATCCCAGCTTACGATATAAATTCTGCGCAACTTCATTCGACACTCTGACTTCAAGCGTCATCCGCTGCATGCCCAGATCTGAGGCGGTTTTCATCAGTTCGCGCAAAAGACGCTCCCCCCATTTCCGCCCGCGGTACGCCCGCAGAACGGCGATGTTGGTCACATGCGCTTCGTCGATCACGGTCCACATGCCGGCATACCCTACGGGCTGTCCCAAATATTGCATGATCATGTATCGAGCAAAATGGTTCTGGGTCAGCTCGTTTCGGAATGCTTCCTCCGTCCAGGGGAGCGTAAACGATTCATGTTCGATCACCATGACATCCGGGATATCGTCCACCGCCATCTGGCGGAAGGACAATCCTTCGTGATTCGGATACATCTCCTGCTCCATGACTATCGAACTCCCTTCACGGCTTCCGCAGGAGCTTTTCAGCTTCCGCCAGCTGCGTATAATTCGGCACGAGCGCGTGCACGTCGTCGGTGATTCCCTGCATCAGCCGGTCAGACCCCAAACGGCCCACCGGTTCCCCTTCCATATCGCAAGCGGCGGTATGAAGACGGTCTCCCAGCAGGGCGCGCAGACGTTCGATGGCGGGTTCGTGTTTTCCGGCATCCCCGACGAACCAGACGCCATCCGGTTGTTCCTCCGCCGGCGTTTCGTTCCAGATCCGCTCGATTTCGCCGACCCAGTTTTCCATCAGACGAATGGCGTCTTCTTGCAGGCGCGCCGGCATCTCTGTGCCTCTGGCCCGAAACAATGCCGTGTACGCCTGATCGCGACGGGCATCCATCATCGGGATCACCCAGTTGATGCCCGTGCTTGCTGCAGCCGCCGTCAGAAGGCCGCTCCATGCCAGGGCGTGCAGGCTGGAAATGCCCGCGACGGGAATGTTCCACGCCCATGCCAACGTCTTGGCGGCCGTCACCGCAATCCGCGTCCCCGTATACGAACCCGGCCCGATTCCTACCGCAATCCCGTTCAAAGCGGATGCGTCCACTCCGGCTTCGCTCAGACCTTTTTGAACGAGCGGCAGCAAATGCACCGAGTGGTTCCGTTCTCCCGCAGCCTTGATCTTATAAAGCACCTTATCGTTTTCCATCACCGCCAGCGCAAGGCAAGCGGTCGACGTATCCAACGCCAAAAACCGCTTCAGCGGCTGTGTTTGTGGTTGATTCATTCCTGAAAGACTCCATTCTGTTTCAGGCTTCCGCACCATTCCTCATATGGCTGCCCAAAGCCCTGCAACGTAATTTTCCGCTCCGTCTCGCCGACCGTCTCGATATACAAATGCAGATGCTGCTCCGGCAGCAGCTCCCGGACGATTTGCGACCATTCGACGAGGCTGACCCCGCTGCCGTAAAAATATTCGTCAAGCCCCAGGTCCTCCGCTTCCTCCAAAGACACCCGGTACACATCCATATGGTAGAAAGGCAGGCGCCCCTCATATTCTTTAATGATCGTAAAGGTCGGACTGTTGACGACGCCCTTTACGCCCAAATGTTTGGCGAAAAATTGCGAAAAAGCGGTTTTGCCCGCTCCCAAATCTCCGTCCAATCCGATGACCGTCCCGGGAACCGCCGCTTTTGCCAGCCATGCCGCCAGCGCTTCGGTATCCTGCGGACGAAGAGAGGTATACACAAACGGTTCCCCGTTTTGAATCTGTTCCAATACCTTGACCCACCTTCGGTTTCAATTCCTTGCATGAACTTGTCCTTAATTATATCGGTCTGTATTCGCTGCCGCAAGGACGGACGGGACCATCTTCCCGATTTTCGGCATGGCCGAACTTCACTGACCGGTTTTGTCAGGGAAGCGGTCGTATGATGTTAACAAAGGATTGACCCATCACCAAACCCAACATGCTTAGGAGGACTTTTTTATGAAAAAATTCGATAATTCCGGCTCCCAAACCGGATATGTATTCATTCACGGCGCCGGATTAAACGGCGGTATTTGGAACCAGGTCATGGATCGGCTTCCGGTTCCCTGTTTGTCGATCGATTTTCCTTTTCGCCAAGCCGAAGATGCCATTAGGCAAAAGATGTCGCTTCATGACTACATCGCCGACATCAACAACCAGATCGATCGCTGGGGCGTGGAGCGCTTTATCCTCGTCGCGCATTCGATCGGCGGCGTTCCCGCATTGCGGATTGCCGCGGACCGCCGGGAGCAGGTGGCCGGTTTGGCGGCGGTTGGTGCGGTCATCCCTGCGGACGGCGGTTCCTTTCTTTCCGTATTCCCGCCGGCCCAACGCATCCTCATGGCGACATTAATGCGCGCGTTCGGAACGATGCCGCCGGAGCAGGTGATTCGCAAAAGCCTGTGCAGCGACCTGTCGCCGGAACAGGCTGCGGAGATCGCAAAGCATTTCACGCCTGAGCCCCTTCGCATCTATACGGATAAAATAAATGCTCATTGGCCTGCCGGAATTCCCTCGCTATACGTCAGACTTGAGCAGGATCGGGAACTCCCGGCAAAGCTGCAGGAACGGATGATCCGAAACCTTGACGGCTGCAAGACTGCGGCTATAAATTCGGGGCATATGCCGATGCTGAGCCATCCCGACGAGCTGTCCGCGATTCTTCTCCGGTTTCTTGGCGGGCTCCCCGCGTCGTGAAATCATCCGGCGGCTCCGAAGCCATTGTGTCGAGGCGCCGGTTCCAAATGCGAAGGTTCCATGATGCGCGCTGTACTGCCGTCAGGCGAGAGGAGCTTCATGGAGCCGAGCACTCTCTTAAGCATCCAACTCCGCAACTGGAGTTTATTTCTGATCAGGCCAAACAAAAAGAGAACGTCTCCAAAAGACCTTCTCTAATACATTCCCTTTTCCATTGATCGTACCGGTTGACCTGCGGACGGCAGCGCAGACCCGCCGCCAACATTCAGACCCTTAGCGAGCCGCGGAACCCTCTTGCCGCATAGTAGGATTCTGCCCCGTTGTGGTACACGAAGACCGTGTCGTAGCGGCGGTCGCAAAAGAGGGCCCCGCCGAGTTTTCTAATCCTTTCGGGGGTCAGCACCCAGCTCGACGTCTTCATATCGAAATTGCCCAGCTGCTGCAGTTCCCGGTATTGTTCTTCCGTTAACAGCTCAATGCCCATGGCAGCGGCCATGTCGACAGCATTGTTTTTCGGTTTATGTTCTTTCCTGGACTCCAGCGCTTCCCGGTCGTAACAAACGCTTCTCCTGCCTTTCGGGCTTTCGGTCGAACAATCGTAAAAAATGTATTCGCCCGTCTTGCTGTCATAACCCACAACATCCGGCTCTCCGCCGGTTGCTTCCATTTCATGGAGCGGCCACAGCTTGTCCGGATTTGCTTCGAGTTTTGCTTGTACGCCGGCCCATTCAAGACCCGCATGGCGGCTCATGTTTTTTTCGAAACGGGCTTTTAATGTTTTGAGCAGTCCTTCGCGTTGATCCGGCGATAACTCAATCTTGGTCATGTTCCAATCCTCCCCTTCGCTTGATCTGTCTCGTTCAACTGACACTCCTTCCTATCTATGCGTATCTGTCCCTCTCATTTAATTGCTTCAATAGAAAAGACGAATACTTAAGCAACTCTGGTTCTTTCAGCATTTTGAAATACAAGCTTCGCAAAAAATGCTTCGTGTTGGCCCGCAATGTCTCGTTCTCCGTCATGCTGCCGGCCAAAGGGACATAGGCAATCTTGCATATCCAGTCTGCAATATCATCGTCCGCCAAGGCGTTGCGCATCAATATGACCGCTGCCGCGTCGGCAAAGCGCTCGTCTTCATCGTTCACATACAGGTAGCTGCCGATGCAAACCTTATTTCGGATCGCTTCCAGCATCCTCAGCAAATCCGAGCCCGTCATTGGCTCCAATCCCGCAAGCGATTCGATGCCGTCCGCGGCATGCGCCGCCGCATGAGCCCAGCCTTTCCCCTCCACGTAGCCTCTCAAATCCTCCTCCGAATCCAGGTACTGGATGAGCTTTGTTTTCATGGCCTGCAATTCATCTTTCTGCAAAAAAGGGGTCTGTTTATGCATATACACCGCTACGGGGAGAATAAGCGCCGAAAAAGACCGGGTAAATACCGAATCGGTCCCCTTTTCCCCGATCCCGAAAAACAGATGATCCTCATCCATTGCGGAAACAAGAAGCCTGCGCATAGCTTCAGGGGAAATGTTCCGCTGCTTCGTCCAGCGGCAAATCGTACTGTAGATCAAATCGTCCCTAAGTTCTGGATCGGTGCTGCCGATATGGTTCAACATGTCCGGAAGCAGCTGTTCCGGGTGCAGATCATCCCCGGTTCCTTTCCGGCCAGCCCGCAAATGCAGCAATGTCGTTTTTAACTTCGCTTCTTCCTCGTTCATTCCACTCCTCCCTCTCTTATCCGCTATACGAATAGTGTAACTGATTTGTCCTTCGCATTTTAGGGAGATTTAATCGCAAAAGAAAAAAAACTATCCGGGCATCCCCCTCGAATATCATAAAAAATGCCTAAAAAGACCCGCGAATCGCCGCGGGCCCTTTGATGGTATCCAATTATGAAACGACCGCCTTCCCTTCTTCCGCCAAAACCGTACCGCGCTCCCATACCTCGCTTGGAATTTCCCGCTTGAGCACGGGCAGCACGTCTTCGGCAAAACGCTGCAGCTGCTCCTCCTGCTCCGATTCGGCCAGTCCGTCGACGCTGATGCTCAGCACCTGATGACCAAACGCTTCGTGGTAATTCAACACCTTCTCGATGACCCGCTCCGGGCTGCCGATCAAAGCCGGTCCGTTTTCGATCATGTCCTCCAGGCTGACGAAAGGCGATTGGTTATGCTTCGAGGATTCGGTCGCGCTGAATGCATTGTAGTACGGCCGATAACGGCGGATCGCCTCCTCCGTCGTCGCTGCGAGATACAGGCTGCCCGAACCGGCACCGACGACGGCGCGCGCCGGATCATGCCCGTAATGGGCAAGCCGCTCGCGGTAATGGTCGATCAGCGCTTTGTATTTGGCTTGCGGATGGAACGAATTCGAGGAGAAAATCGGTTCCCCGAACTGTGCCGCCAGCTCCGTCGAAAGCGTGCTGGACGCGCTGCCGTGCCATACCGGTATCGCCTTCTGATAAGGCCTGGGGTATGTCGTCACCTGCTCCAAGGGCGGACGGTATTTGCCTTCCCACGATACGTTTTCCTCCGACCATAATCGTTTCAGCAGCCGGTAACGCTCCGCCATCGATTCCCACTGCTCCTCTTCCGTAATGCCGAAAAGCGGATAATGCCGCGGGTCGTTGCCCTTTCCGATAATCATCTCCAGACGGCCCCCGGACAGATGGTCCAGCGTCGCATAATCCTCGGCGACCCGGACCGGATCCAGCACGCTCAGCACCGTCACCGTAGTCAGCAGGCGGATGCGGGCCGTTTGGGCCGCAATGGCGGTCAGAACGACAGGCGGGGAAGAGGATAGGAACGGCGCGCCGTGCCGCTCGCCGACGCCGTAAGCGTCAAATCCGAGCTTTTCCGCAAGGACCGCCTGGCGAATGACGTTCCGGAACTTTTGCTGCGCCGTCCAGGTTTCGCCGGTAACGGCATTGGGGATATTCATCATCAAGCTGAATAATGCGACCTTCATGAGATCCCTGCCCCCTTAAGGCCAGACCACTTCTGGCCGTATCCCCAAAAGGCATAAAGACCCGGCGCCGTCATACCGCCTGCCCCTGCTCGGTCCGATTCGGAGCAGAGGCATAATGCCCAAGCTCGCGGACCAGGTCGCCAATGGCGTCATCCAGCCGTTCCTGCAGCTGTTCGGTCAGCTCGTATCCCCCGTGTTCGGTGCGGCTGACCCACCCGTCCACGGCGAACACGCCGCTCAGGATATTCGTGCCACCCAGCGCGGCCACGACCGGCTTCAGCGCATAATCGACGGCCAGCAGATGCGCGATCGTCCCGCCGATAAAAAGCGGCAGTACGATTTTGCCCTGGAAGCCCTTTTGCGGCACAAGGTCTAAAACGGTCTTCAGCGCCCCCGAATAGGAAGCTTTAAACACCGGACTGGCAATGATCACGGCGTCTGCCTCGTCGACGGAGGAAAGCGCCTCTTGAATGGCGGGACTGTTGAAATTTGCCCTCAGCAGCTCTTCGGCCGGAAGGTCCGCGGCGGAGATCAAATCGACGTCATAACCCGCCCGGGCCAACCGGTCCGTAGCATGTTGAATCAAACCGAATAACCGGGATCCGTTTGATGGACTGCCTGCAATCACAGCGATTTTAGTCATCTTCATCCTCCTTAGGTTGAACTGCTGCGCCCGACACGCTTATCATGATAGGGTTGCTGCGTTTCAGGAACGGACGGCTTCCGCCCGGGCTTTCGTATACCGGTTCTCCGGCACCGCAAGCCCGAGATGGCCCCTAAGCGTGTCGCTTTCGTATTCCGTTCTGAACAATCCGCGTTCCTGTAGGATCGGCACCACTTGATCCACGAAATCCTCCAGCCCGCGCGGCACGGCGGCCGTGATCATGAACCCGTCGGCTGCTCCGGCCTCGAACCATTCCTGAATCCGATCGGCCACCTGCTCCGCGGTTCCGATGAAGTTTCCGCGCGGCGTAGCGGATTGGAGCGCCACCTGCCGGAGCGTAAGCCCTTTTTCCTTGGCGTCCCGTTTGATTTTGTCCGTGCCGCTCTGAAAGCTGTTTTTGCCGAGATCCCCAAGCTCCGGAAACGGTTCATCCAGCGGATACTGCGAAAAGTCATGATGCTCGAAAAACCGCCCCAAATAGTCGAGCGCATTTTCGATCGTCACGAGGCTCGCCACCTTCTGATATTTGCGCTCCGCCTCTTCCTCCGTGCGGCCGATGATCGGGCCGATGCCGGGAAAAATCAGCACGTCGTCCGGATTCCGGCCGAAAGCCGCGGCGCGGGCTTTGACGTCCTGCGCAAACCGCAGCGCCTCCTCCAAATTTTCGGCTCCCGTAAATATGGCGTCCGCTTCCTTCGCGGCATAGTTTTTGCCGACCTCCGATGCACCGGCTTGGAAGATGACCGGGCCCCCCTGCTTGGAGCGGGCGATATTCAGAGGCCCTTTGACGGAGAAAAACTCCCCTTGATGGTTCAGCTCATGCATTTTGTCCCGGTCGAAAAATACGCCCGTCTCCTTGTTCCGCACGAACGCGTCGTCTTCCCACGAATCCCACAGGCCGCGCGTCACTTCGAGGAATTCCGTGGCGATCCGGTAACGCTTGTCGTGATCCGGATGTTCTTTTTTGCCGTAATTGAGGGCAGACCCTTCGAGCGGAGAGGTGACCACGTTCCAGCCGGCGCGCCCGCCGCTGATGACGTCGAGGGAACCGAACTGGCGGGCCACCGTAAACGGTTCGCTGTACGAAGTGGACAAGGTGCCGACAAGCCCGATGTTCGTGCTGACGGCCGCAAGCGCGCTCAGGAGGGTGATCGGCTCGAAGCGGTTCAGAAAGTGTGGAATCGATTTTTCCGTAATGTATAAGCCGTCCGCGATAAAAATCAGGTCCAGCTTGCCCTCTTCCGCCTTGCGGACCCAGCTTTTGTACAGTTCGAAATTGACGCTTGCGCCCGGGTCGACGTCCGGATGCCTCCAAAGCGAAGTTCCTCCGCCGACGCCGTGCAGGAGAGCTCCCAGCTTCAACTGTTTTTGCTTTGCCATGATTATTCCTCCCTTTTGAAAATCCCCTGAAACGGGTCCTCCGACCAAAGCCCTTCCTTATGCCTTTTCCAATGCAAGGGCAGCGGCCTGCCGAATCCGCTCGATCTGGCCGAGATGGCCTTGAACATGACGGATGAAGCCGCGAATGATTGCCTTGATGCTGACGCTCTCCCCTTTAAAGTTGACCCCGGTCTTTTCCAGCTCTTCTTCGCTCAACCGTCCGATCAGCAAAGCGTTGTACTCCAAAATCGCGTGAAAGGCATCCAAAATGTCGGACAGCCGCCCTTCGTTCGAACGTTGGCCGCTCACCCAGGCATCCTGGTCGAACGCCGGCAGCCTTGCCGCCGTCCCCGCCAAAATGTCCCGGATCCGGAACGAAATCACGAAGCTGTGATCGACGAGATGCGAAGCCACCTCCTGCACGCTCCAGATTTGCGGCGCGGGCTTCCATTTCGCCTGCTCCTCGTTCAGTCCGGCCACCGCTTCGGCCAGCTGCCCATGGGTGTCCAAAAAAGCATCCAAATCCACTTCGCTCATGTTCATTCTCCTCCTTGTGCAAAGCTTGGCGCAGGCGCTGCCTGCCCCGAAAAACGCGAAAGCGCAAACGGGCCCAGATCATACGGCGGTTCCTCGTCCATGACGAGCTTCGAGCAGAGTTCGCCGACGACGCTTGAAAATTTGAAGCCGTGCCCGGAAAATCCCCCAGCAATGACAATATGCGGGTAATGAGGGTGCCTGTCGATGATGAACCCTTCGTCCGGCGAAAGCTCGTATTTGCATGCGGTGCCTTGGATCAGGCGCCCGGACGCGCCGGGCATATATGTCCCGAGGGCGGCGCGCAAATCCGCTTCGTCTTCCGGAAAACTTCCGAAGGGCAAGAAAGGCTCACCCGGCTTCCACTCCCTTCCGGCGTCATGCCGCCCGATTTTCAGCCCGGCCCCGCCGATATCCGGAAAGCCGTAAAACCCGCCTTCCTCCGTATGCAGCGTAAATCCCGGAAATCTCCCAACCTTGTAATCCTGACCGGCGGTTTCGAACCAGCCGACCGTCTTGCGGACCGCCCTCACCGGGATGGAAACGAACGGTGCCAGCGTTCCGAACCATGCCCCTGCGGTCAAAATCGCCGCGGCTCCGTGAAATTTGCCGTTTCGGGTATGGACCACGACGCTGCCTCTCCGGGCCGTAATTCCGGTAACGGCCGAATGCGTCAGCAGCTCGGCTCCGTAGGCCAACGCCAACCTTTTGTAGGCGTCGACGCATGCTTCGCTGCGGAGGTACCCGGCCGCCGGCTCAAACATCGCTTCGAAATGATCCGGAATCGCCAAACCCGGCCAGCGCCTGCGGACTTCGTCCGCATTCAGCTTGACGGCAGTAACGTCATGTTTCGCGGCTTCCGCCAGGCGGCCGTGAAAATTATGAAGCTTCGGGTCCGCAATATTGAGGACGCCGGACTGCACCAGAAGCTGGGTTTCCGCCTGATCCTCAAGCTCGTTCCACAGCCGGTGGGCATGAACGGCCAGTTCCGTGTAAACGGGGTGGCCTCCGTAAGCATGGCGGATCAACCGGGGTTCCCCATGATGGCTCCCTTCCCGGTGCGGCGGGTCGAAGGCATCGATCAGCAGCGTCCGCACGCCCCGCCTGGCCAGATGATAACCGGAGCTCATGCCCATGGAGCCCGCTCCGACGATGATGACGTCATAGCTTGGGATCATCGTTATTTCCGCTCACCTCCCGCGGCGCGGAGCTGCGCCAATGCGCGTTCGGACAATTCGGCAAAAAAACGGATGCTGACCGGAAGCGCCGCTTCGTCGAGCGTAAACGCCGGATGATGCCATTCCTGCGTACCCGCCGTCCCCATGAACACGAACAATCCCGGAACTTTCCGCTGATAGACGGCAAAATCTTCGCCTGCCGGCGACGGTGCGGGGACCACGGCGCGAAGTCCCGCTGCCTCCGCCGCCGCCCGGCCGAGTTCCGCCAGCGCCTCGTCGTTGTTCACCGGCGGCGGCCCCTCGATCCAGCGCACGCCGGCGCTGGCGCCGAGAGCGGCCGTCACGCCTTCGACCACCTGGCTGAAGCGCTCCAGCACCCGTTCGCGTACCGTCTCGTCGAACGTCCGGATCGTTCCTTCCAGCACCGCCCGGTCCGGGATCACGTTCCAGGATGCACCGCTATGGAGCTGAGTCACGCTGATCACCGCGCTCTGCAGGGCGCTGACGTTCCGGCTTACGACGGACTGCAGCGCCGTAATGACATGGGCAGCCGTGACGATCGGATCGAGTCCGGCCTCCGGAACCGCCGCATGGGAGCCCTTCCCTTCGATTTCGACGGCAAAGCCGTCCGCGGCGGCCATGAGCGGCCCGCCTTTGATGCCGACGGTTCCGACCGGCAAATCCGGCTTGTTGTGCATGCCGAAGATGGCCTGCACCCCTTCGAGCGCCCCGGCGTCGATCACTTGCTTGGCTCCCTTGGCTTTTTCCTCGGCCGGCTGAAAAATGAGCCTGACCGTTCCCTGCAGCTCGTTTTCCTTTTCTTTCAGGGCATACGCCGTTCCGATCAACGCGGCGGTATGGAAATCATGCCCGCAGGCATGCATTTTCCCGGGGATTTTGGAGGCAAAAGGCAGCCCCGTCTCCTCCTGGACCGGCAGCGCGTCGATGTCCGCGCGCAGCGCGATCACGGGTCCGGGCTTCCGGCCACCGACCTCGGCCACGACGCCTGTCGCCAAGGGGAAATCCAGGATGCGGATCTCCGCTTCCTCAAGCCATGCCCGGATCGACTTCGTCGTTTCGAACTCTTCGTTCGACAGCTCCGGATATTGGTGCAAACGGCGGCGTATGTTTATGAATTTGTCATAACCGGTTTCGGTCACCGGCTCCAGTTGATGTCCCGTCATCATCTCCACCTCCTGTAAAATGCAGGCCGATAGCAATCTGCCCGACCCGCGCATTATACCTCTGCAACCGCCCCGTTCAAGGCCTCGGCCAGCAGTTTGAAGGAACGGAGACGTTTTTCGAACGGAGCGATGTTGCTTGTCACGATGAACTCATCCACGCCGGATGACCGTTGAAGCTCCTCAAGCTTTTCCCGGACGGATGCCTTTGTGCCTTTAGTAATGAACGGCTCCTGCTCCTCGATCGTATACGGCTCGCCAGCCTGCCGGCCGAATTCCTCCGCTTGCTCGCGGGTGCCGAGCGTCAGCGTTTTGCCGCTGGACAGATGAATCTTCACCAGCTTCTGGGAGGCAACCAGGCTCTCGGCTTCCTCCTCCGTATCGGCTACGACCACGGCAAGCGCTATAATCGCCTGCGGCCGGGTTCCGCGTTCGGCGTTAAAGCCCTCTCGGTATTTCCGGATCGCTTCGAGCGCCACGTTTTCATCCCCGTTGATAAACAAGGAGAACACATACGGCAGTCCAAGGCCGGCCGCGATTTCCGCGCTGCCGACGCTGGCGCCCAGCACATAAATTTCAGCGGGCCGCTCCGCCAGCGGGGCGGCTTTCAGCCCGGACAAAGGATGGTCCGGAGCCAAGCGGTTATGCACATAGCCGTCCAATTCGGCGATTTTGTCCGTCAAGGAGGCAGCATCGGCATTCCCGCGCTGCAGCGCCTGCGTGCTGCGGGGCAAACCGCCCGGCGCGCGCCCGATGCCAAGATCGACGCGCCCCGGCGCCAGGGAGGCGAGCACGTTGAAGTTTTCGGCCACCTTGTACGGGCTGTAATGCTGCAGCATGACGCCGCCCGAGCCGATGCGGATGCGATTCGTTTTGGCCAGCAGATAAGAGATCAGCACCTCCGGGGAGGAGCCTGCCAGCTGATCGGAATCATGATGCTCCGACACCCAGAAACGCCGGAATCCGAGCCGCTCCGATGTCTGTGCCAGCAGCACCGTGCGCGCCAGGGCTTCGGCTCCCGTTTCCCCCGGGTAAACCGGGCTTTGATCGAGAACGCTTATCGTAATCGCCATAGTTTTGTCCTCCTAAATGCTATAGTTAAGTTCCGGCGTGATCCGCTGCAGGAATTGCTTCGTCCGCTCCTCGCGGGGATGGTTGAATATCTCCGACGGCTTGCCCTCCTCGACGATGACGCCCCCGTCCATAAACACCACGTGATTCGCCACGTCCCGGGCAAACCCCATCTCGTGCGTGACGACGATCATCGTGATGCCTTCCTTCGCGATTTTCCGGATGACGGCCAGCACCTCGCCGACCAGCTCCGGATCCAGCGCCGACGTCGGTTCGTCGAACAGGATGACTTCGGGTTCGAGCGCCAGCGCCCGGGCAATCCCGACGCGCTGCTGCTGTCCGCCGGAAAGCTGGCTCGGGTAAGCGTCCAGCTTGCCGCCAAGCCCTACCTTTTCGAGCACCGCGATGCTGCGGGCTTTCGCTTCTTCTTTCGGCAGCTTTTTCACGACGACAAGGCCTTCCATTACGTTTTCAAGCGCCGTTTTATGTTTGAACAGATTGTATTGCTGAAACACCATCGCCGATTTTTGGCGGAGCCGGTAGACGTCCTTTTTGCCTGCACGCTTGCAGTCCAAGGTGTAATCCCCGACCGTGATCACGCCGTCGTTCGGCTTTTCCAGCATGTTCACGCAGCGCAGGAGCGTCGTTTTCCCCGAACCGCTGGGGCCCAGAATCACGACCACCTCGCCTTTTTGCACGGTCAGGTCGATGCCCTTCAAGACTTGCTGGCGCCCGAAGGACTTGGTGATACGGGTCAGCTTGATCATGCCACTCCCCCCCGATTGTACATATTGATTCGTTTCTCGATGACCGCGGTCAGCCGTTCGATCAAGAGCGTCAGCCCCCAAAAAATGACGGCCGCGGCCAAATAGGCTTCGAAAAACTTCCAGTTGGTCGACGCCACGATCTGCGCCTTCGCGTTGATTTCCACCACGGAGACGGCAAAAGCAAGCGTGGAGCCGTGCAGCATGCCGATGACGGAATTGGACAGGTTCGGCAGGCTTGCGCCCAATGCCTGCGGGAAAATGATCCGCCGCAGCGCCTGCGGCGTCGTCATCCCGATCGAATAGGCCGCTTCCAGCTGGCCCCGGTTCACCGCGAGCAGCCCCGCTCGGATCACTTCCGACATATACGCCCCCGCCGTAATCGAAAAGGAAATGAAAGCAAAGCCGATCATCGGGATGGAAGTCGATTTGAATCCCCACCCGAGCCCTACGGACACGGCGTCCAGCAGCATCGGCAGCCCGAAATAGATCAGCAGCAGATGGGTGAGCATCGGGGTGCCCCGTATAAACGTCACGTAACCGGATGCGATCTGCCCCAGGACGGGGACTTTGTAGATCCGAAGAAGCGCGGCGATCAGGCCGATGATAAAACCGCATGAAACGGATACGGCCGTAATCGCCAGCGTCGTGGGAATCGACGGCAGCAGTTGGGTAAAAGCCGTCCAAATGAATGAAGGATCGATTTTCATGCTTCCGCCCCTCCTTTGCCTGAACCGATGCCGGCGATCAGCCCCCGGTAACCGCGTTTTCTTTGCAGCCGGAACCGTCTCTGGCCCGCAGGATCGGGCTGCTCATGCCGCAGCAAACGGCGCTCCGCGATCCGCAGTAGCTTCTCCAGCGTTAGGCTCACTGCCAGATAAATCAGCGATAGCGAGATGTAGGCTTCGACAAAATGCTGCGTCAGCGCGCCCAGCGTCTCCGCTTTTCCCGTCATTTCCATCACGCCCAGCGTGAATGCGAGCGACGTGTCCTTGAGCAGCGCGATCACAAGGTTCGAAAACACCGGAACCGCAATCGCGAGCGCCTGGGGCAGCACGATCCGGCTGAACGCCTGATACCCCTTCATCCCAATGGCATACGCCGCCTCCACCTGTCCCCGGTCCACCGCCGTCACCGAAGCCCGGATCGTTTCGGACATGAATGCGCCGGTATGAAGGCCGTAAGTCAAAATGACGAATACGAGCACCGGAGCTTTGGACATGTCGATATGAACCAGCTTCAGCATTTCGGGAAGGCCGTAATAAAACAGGAACAGCTGAATCAAGATCGGCGTCCCGCGGAAAAAGGAGACGTAGACCCTGGCGAGGCCGTTCAGCACCGGAATCCGGTACAGGCGGGGAAGGGCGATGAGAAACGAGACGACGATCCCCGCCAAAAGCGAACCTGCCACGATCAGCAGCGTCATGCCCAGCGTCGACAGCAGCTTTGGAAAATAGCCGAAAATATACGTGTAATCAAACGGCGCTCCCATGAGTCCCCTCCTCCCTTACGATTTGTTCGATTCGCTGCGTGGCTTATTGCTTGGAATCGGCCGTAAAGTCGTCGCCCAGCCACTGCTTGCTGAGTTTGCCTAACGTGCCGTCCGTCTTCAATTCCTTGATGGCGCCGTCAATGTCGTCGGCCAGCTTCTGCGACTCCGGATCATCTTTGCGGAATACGAAAAGAATGTCGGCTTCGGACAAATCGTCCCCGGTCGTCTTCAGCTTGCCCTGCGGGTCGATCAGCGGCAGCGAGAAATCGGCGCCGATCGTGGCTTCGACGCGTCCGCTGGTGATCTGGCTTACCGAATCCCGCGCGGCTCCGCTTTGATACACGATGTTGATCGCGTTGTTGTTTTTCTTGTTGTAGTTCTCCAAAATTTGCGCCTCGGCGCTTGTCGCCCCGGTCAGCACTTTTTTGCCTTTCAAGTCGTCCAGCGAATGGATGGAGTCATTGTCTTTGGCTACGATGATTTTGTTTCGCCAGTGGGCGTAAGGCTCTTTGTTGAACAGATATTTTTGCTCGCGTTCCGGATTTTTTTCCATCTCGTGCGCGACAAAATCTATTTTTTTCGTCTCCAGGCTGAGGAGGAGGTTGGCGAATTCCTGGGTTTGCAGCTCGAACTCGTATTGTGGCAATCGCTTATCGATTTCCCTGACCAGTTCGACGTCAAAGCCGGTCAGCTTGCCGTTTTCGTCGATAAAGCATACCTTCGGAAAATTCGTCCCGGTGCCGACCACGATTTTTTTGACGTCTCCCGAAGATGCTGCGGCGGTGCCTTCCTTCGACGGGTCCGCCGTTTTGCCGGCGCCCGTTCCGCATCCGGCCATCACCCCCGCAAGCAGCAGCAAAGCGGCCCATGTCCATGTTTTTCGCATGATCTCATCCCCTTTTGTCATCCAATTTAATAAATTCCAATCTGTTTAGTGTGAATTGGTTGACACTAACTTTACCGCGATTCGCCGCACGCGTCTAATAGAGTTTTTCTATTCATGGATGCAAATCCTTAATCCGGCGGGCACCCGCCCCATTCCAGAAGCGCTTCCGCGATTTCCGTATGCTCGCCGGTTAACGTGATGAGGTTCGTTTGCAGGGCGATTCCGGCCGTTTCGGTAATGTCGACGGGGACGAGCAGCCCGGCTTTGACTTCCTGCTGCACGCACAAACCGGGAAGGAAGCAGATTCCGGCTCCGCGCAGCACCAGTTTTTTGGCGGTCTCCGAATTGTCGACCTGATAGACGATGCCCGGGGGCTGCTCCAGGCTCTCGAACACGCGGTGGATTCGCATCCAATCGAGGGAGCCGCACTCGAAGAAGATCAGCTTTTCGTGCCGGATGTCCCGGATCGACGCCCTTTCGGCCATCGCCAGCGGGTGACCCTGATAAACGTACAAACGGATCGGATCTTCGAAAAAGGAGTAGGACTGAAAAGCGGGATTCATCATCTTGCGCACGAAAGCCAAATCGAGCTCGCCGGAAGCCAGTTTGCCGGCAAGCTCATCCGTCGCGGCGGTCGTTATTTTGAATTTGATATCCGCAAACCTTTCGCTCAGCCGCGTGAGCAGGTAAGGCATCAAATAATTGGACACCGACACGGTGCATCCGATCCGCAGTTCATTGGGCATGACCCGTTTGGAGTGGAGTTGATGTTTGCCTTTTTGGTACGTCTGAAGAATTTGCTGGGCATAGGGAAGGAACTGCTTGCCTTTGTCCGTCAGATGAATCTGTTTGCCGAAACGGTCGAAAAGCTTGCAATCCAGCTCCCGCTCCAGCGACTGGATCCGGGCCGTGACGGTCGGCTGAGACAAAAAGAGCACATCCGCCGCCTTGTTGAAGCTGCCGTAGTGATTGATGTACACAAAGGCTTCGAGATTTTCGATATTCAAAAGACATCCACCTCCAATGGATTACAAATCAAATACTTATTATTCATATAAAATTACATGGTTTTAACTCGGCGCAGTTTCCATAAATTATTTTTATCTTAGGGAGTTGGAATTTTATTGTCAATCCCAAAAGAGGCAGAAAATCCCTTCACCCTGTCCGGCATCGCATGACAAATCGCGGATGACCGCTTTCGTTCGGGCTCCTGCCCCTCAGACGGTAGCATTGATTTTTTTAATAAGGGCATTAATATTTATAATTCCATATAGGTTTACTCGGTTTTAAACGTTATACTGGATATCAAATTCGAAGAAAGCGATAAAAGGAGTGAATCCGATGACTGCAGCAAGCGAAATCGTCATCCGCGACGCGGAGGAATTCGAGCAGGAGAACATCGCGCAGGTTATGCTCGAAGCTTACCAGCAATATGCCTTCGATCTTCCCCAGCCCCGCTGGGAGGAATACCGGGACTCCATCCGAAACTCCGTCTACGGAAACGGTCCATATGCCCGGATCGTGGCCGTCCTTGACGGCGATATCGTCGGCAGCGCCCAATTGTTTTTATCCTCGGAGGCAGCCTACGGCAGACCCGAATTGGGCATCCACGCGCCGATCATCCGGCTGTTGGCCGTTTCGCCCGCATACCGCGGACGCGGCATCGCCACGCTCCTGATCCGGGAGGCCGCGCGCAGAGCGGTGTTGCTCGGCGCTTCGTCCTTGCATTTGCACACCTCCGACATGATGGCTTCGGCCGTCCAGCTGTACGAACGACTGGGCTTCGAACGGGCTTACGAAACGGACATGCGGAACGGGGAAACGCTTGTAAAGGGGTACCGGCTTGACTTGTCTTCGACACCGCTGCTCGATCGGGTGGTATAAGGAAAAGAAAAAGGAGGTGCCCGCCTGGTTTTGGCGGGGTCTCCTTTAAAAATTCCATAGCCATCCAGCGGCCCTGCAGCACCACATCAAGGTGCGGTTAACATCCGATTAAAGCCCGCTCCCCATAAGCTGTCGCTCCAGCCAATCATAAGCCATCCGGCCGCTGATTTCATGCCCTCCGTCAAAGAAATCCGCCGCCAGCCGATCCTTCGCGCCCGCCGCTTCGTAAATTTCTTCCAAGGCGGCATATGCCTTCACCGCGCCTTCACGCGGAAACACCCGGTCTTCGCTTCCCGTTTCCAGCAAAAGGGCCCTCGGCGCAATCAGGCCGATCACGTCGGCCATCCGCGCCTCCGGCATGATCCCCGGGACATAGTTGTCGATGCAGTGGCTGCGGCTTAAAATGCTGTCTGCGAACGTATTGGCGTAACCGCTGACGACCGCCGCGCCGATCCGTTCGTCGAGCGCCGACGCAAACGAGGCGACCAGCCCCCCGCCGGATATGCCCATGCATCCGATCCGATCCGCAACCGCCTCCGTTCGGGTCTGCACGTAATCGACCGCCCGCATCGTTTCATAGACGCGATAGCCGGCCAGCGTTCGGCCCGCCATCAGCAAATGAAGGGCCAGGAGGTGGCAGGAGCTTTTTTTCGGATCGCCGTCCAGATCCTCCGCCAGCCTGCGGTCGCCGAAGCCGAGAAGCTCCGGGGCGGTCACGACGAATCCGCGCCTTACAAGGTCCAGCGCAAAATCCTTGTGCAGCCCCGGCTCCCCGCTCCGCTCCGTTCCGTCCGGTTCCAAACCGACGATTTCCCGGCTGCCGTACCCGTGGCCGTGCAAAGCCACGATGACGGGCCGCGGCTTGGCATCCGAATCCAAGGGAAGCAGGACGTAGATCGGCATCCGCAAGCCCTCGTAAGTCGTGATTTCGACCCGCTCCCGGATATGGTCGCCGAACGCCGTCCGTTCCAGAACGACCGGATCGAGCGCCGCTGCGCGTTCAGGAAACCCGCCCAATAGAAACGCAACGCGCTCCTTCAACGCCTTCCTCCAGCTTGGCCAATCGGTCCCCTGGCGAAACACATGCTCCGCCCCCTTCGCGGCCAGCTGCTTCAAATACGAATCCGGGCACCATCTTCCTTTTTTTCCGGCGGCAACCTCCGTCATGTCATTTCCCGGCATCATCAGCTTCAGCACCTTTCCGAATCCTACTGTTTTTGCAGCCTCTCATTCGCAGGTGTGAAAATCCATCGAAGTATCGTTCTCGCGCAAGGCTTTTGTCGGGAAGATTGTATCAAAAGCCTATTGCCGGATCAATGACGATCTTAGACATGAACCTCGCTATTTTCCACAGGCGAATCTACCATGCTGCAAAGCGCACAAATAGATTCCTCCTTCCGACGCGGTCCCAAACGCACAAATAAAGCCCGATTCCCCTGCTTCGGGTCACTCGGGCTTTTTCGCTTCATTCCGTCAGCCTTCCTGCAGACGCTCCACTTTTACGGTTTGCGTGTTGGTCGGCCGGGATCCGACCTGCACCGTCGCCATGCCGTTTTGCTCATCGACGTTTTCGATCCAAACCGGTTGTCCTTCCAGCTTTACTTCGAACGTATGCTCTTTGTCGGTGTAAATCTCCATGGCGCGTTTAACGTCCATCCGTCATCATCCTTTCGATATATGTTTCGCTAATAAGCGATTTTGTAATTTACGCATCCTCGTCCGAACGCGCTTCGGGAACCATCGCATCCGTCGTGCTGTCGCCGATATACCCGTTATCCGCCGTAATATTGCCGCCGCCGAGGCCTTCATTCACCATGCGGTCGATATCGAACATATGGGTTTCATGGGTCACGACCGGATCTTTGGAGGTCATCTTTTCCCAATCCACGTCATTGCCGCTTTGCGTATAACTGGCCGACTCCAGCTTGCGGGACTCTTCGTCGTATCTTTCGGTCGCCGCGGAAGCGTTCAGCTTCGCTTCATCCTGATGTTCACGCATTATTCGCTGCCTCCTGAAACATAAAATGATCTCGCGCCCCCCTTACTATGCCCTTTTCATGAAAAACCATGTCATTTGGGGCAAAACTTCTCCTTTTCTTTCAACCCGGATGTCATAGATTCGGCGAAACATACCCATACTATAAGGAACGAGCACATGCTGCAAAACGATATGATCAATAAGCGAAGGAGAGGCTAAAATCATGCATACGGTTTGGAAAGGGGCCATCAGCTTCGGACTGGTTCACGTGCCCGTCAAAATGTTTTCGGCGACGGAAGACAAGGATATCTCGATGCGTTACGTGCACAAGGAATGCGGCAGCCCGCTGTCCTATGTCCGGAAATGCCCCGTCTGCGAAAAAGAAGTGCAGTGGGAGGAAATCTCCAAAGGCTACGAATACGAAAAAGGCAAATTCGTGTTGTTCGAAAAGGACGAGCTGGAGCAGATCGCCGAGCAGGCGAACAAAAGCATCGCCATTTTGGATTTTGTGGATTTGTCCGAAATCGACCCGATTTATTTTCAAAAAACGTATTACCTGGCCCCGGACCAGGCGGGCGGCAACGCGTACCAGCTGCTGAAGGAAGCGATGAGCCAAAGCGGAAAAATCGGCATCGCCAAAATATCCATCCGTTCCAAAAGCAGTTTGGCCGCCATCCGGGTGCTCGACAATTGCCTGGCGATCGAAACGATGTTTTATCCGGATGAAATCCGCCCCGTCTCGCAAGTGCCGAATTTGCCCGAAAACATCGCCGTCAACGAAAAGGAGCTCGGCATGGCCCAAATGCTGATCGACCAGCTGTCGACCCCTTTTGATCCGGAAAAATACACGGACGACTACCGCGCGCGTCTGCTCGAGCTGATCGAGCACAAGGTCACGGGCGAAGAAATCAAGATTGCTCCGGCCAAGCAGGAAACGAACGTCATCGACCTGATGGCCGCCCTTCAGGCAAGCATTGAAGCCGCCAAGCCGGCCGCCATCACTCCGACCGACCCCGGAAAACCGAAAAAAACGGCCAAGGCCAAAACCAAAACCGCAGCCACGGAAGACAAGCAGGCCGCAGGAGCTGAAGGGCCGAAGCCGAAACGGCGGAAAACCGCAAAGAAAAATGAAACGGTATCGTAACCGGAATAAGATGGGGGACATCAGATGAAATTCGCCCCGGTAAAACCGTTCGAGCCGATCATGACCGCCGTTCTTCCTTCCGGGGACAACTGGATCGCCCAGATCAAATGGGACGGCGTGCGCATGCTCGTATACAACGACGGCGAGGAAACGGAGCTGATCAACCGCAAAGGGAACAGCCGCACGCCCCAATATCCCGAGCTGTGGGACACGTCCGTATACTGCAAAGCGGAATCGGTCATTCTGGATGGAGAGATCATCGCTTTGGTGGGCGGCGTGCCTTCGTTCCATCAGGTCATGAAAAGGGACGGGCTGCGCCAAGAGCAGCAGATCCGCGCCCGGGTACGGCAAATCCCGATCGTTTACATGGTGTTTGACATCCTGTACTGCAACGGGGAATGGGTGACGTCGAAGCCGCTGCGCGAGCGGCAAGCCCTGCTGCAGGAAATGCTCATTCCGGGTCCCCACGTTCAGCTGGTGCCAAGCTATTCCGATCTTCCCCTGCTCCACGATATTTCACGGCAGCATCGGCTGGAAGGGATCGTGGTCAAGGACGTAAGCAGCGCCTATGCGATCGACGGCAAAGACAAGCGATGGCAGAAGCTGAAAAACATCATGGACCTGAATGCGGTCGTCGGAGGCGTCACCTATCGCGACGGCATCGTTAATGCGCTGCTGCTCGGCTTGTACGACGAGGACGGCCGGCTGATCTACATCGGACACGCGGGAACCGGCAAGCTCGGCGTCGCCGATTGGCGGAGGATTACGGAAGAAGCCGCCGGCATGCTCCAAAAGGAAAGGCCCTTTGCCAATCAGCCGGAACGCCATAAAGGAGCGGTATGGATCCGCCCCCGGTGGGTCGTGAAAGTGAATTTTTTGGAATGGACGGTCTACGGGACGCTCCGGCAGCCGAGCATCCAGGCTTTCGTCGACGTTTTGCCTGAAGAATGCAGGCTGGACCCATGAGAAACGGCCATCATCCGGTCATTTATCCCTTCGTGCCGAAAGCACCTCCATTTCCGGGCGCAGGTCTTCTACCGGTCTAACGAACGGCGGCTCCCAAAAAGGGACGCCCGGCAACAAATTTTCTAATGGAGGTACACCGATGCCCCGAACGATTAAAGGCACCATCAACATCGAAGGCCACGACATCCCCATCACGAATCCGGACAAGCCGCTCTGGCCCGAAATGGGCGTCACCAAAGCCATGTATCTGCAAAAGCTGGCCGCGCTGGCCCCTTACCTGCTCCGTTATTGCCGAAACCGCCTGCTGACGACCATTCGTTATCCGCATGGCGTGCCCGGCGAGTTTTTTTACCAGAAAAACGCTCCCGATCCGCTGCCCGAGTTCGTCCAAACGGCCGAGCAGGACGGCATCCATTATATTGTGCTGAACGGGCTGCCCGAGCTGCTGTGGCTCGGCAACCTTGCCGCCCTGGAGTTCCATCCTTCCCTGCATTATGTCGGGAGCACCCTCCCTTGCGAATGGATGATCGATCTGGACCCGTCGCGCGAGGAAGAGCCGCGCATTATGGAAGCCGCCTCCATCGTCGGCAAAGTGCTGCACTCCCTGGGACTCGCTTCGGTGCCGAAAACCTCCGGGGCCACCGGCATTCAGATCATCGTGCCGATCAACCAGGGCATTACCTTCGACGAGCTCCGGGTCATCGGCCATTTCGTCGGCCGGTTCGTGACCGAAAAACATCCCGATCTGTTCACGCTCGAACGGCTGAAGAAAAACCGCGAGGGCAAAATTTATTTCGATTACCTGCAGCATTATCACGGCAAAACCCTCGCCGCCCCGTATACTCCCCGTGCCCGTCCCGGCGCGACCGTATCGACGCCGCTTTACTGGGAAGAGGTGGACAGCAACGTGTCGCCGCTTGATTTCCATCTGCTGAACATCGAGGAGCGCCTGAAGGAAACCGGCGACCTGATCGCCGCCCTGCCTCCGCAGCCGGTGGAGCAGGTGCTCCGCCATTTGAACGCGACAAAGCCCGGAAGATAACCTTCCGGGCTTGCTTTATGCTTTGCGCTAATGAATATCTTTTTTCTTGAACCTGCCGCCCTTAACGTCATGGATATTACCAACCGCAAGAAACGCGTCCGGGTCCCAATCCCCGACGATGGACTTGAGCTTCGCTTCCTCGAGGCGGGTGATGACGACGAAAATAACCTTTTTGCTGTCGCCCGAATAGGCCCCTTCTCCTTCGAGATACGTCACGCCGCGGCCGAGACGCTGGGTCAGCGCATCGCCAATCTCTTTGTATTTATCGCTGATGATCCATACCGATTTCGATTGGTCGATGCCTTCGTTGGTGATATCAATCACTTTAAAGGCGATGAAATACGCGATAAGCGAGTACATGGCGTTGTTCCAGCCGAACACGAACCCTGCGCTCGTCAGAATGAACACGTTGATGAACATGATGATTTCGCCGACGGAAAACGGCGTTTTCTTGTTGATAAGGATCGCCACGATTTCGCTGCCGTCCGTCGATCCCCCTGCACGGATGACCAGGCCTACGCCGGCTCCCAGGATGACCCCGCCGAAGATGGCGGCAAGCAGCGGATCGAACGTAATCGGTTTGACGGGCTCGAGAAGAGCCGTGCCGACCGACATGACGAGTACGGCTGCCAGCGTCGAGAAGGCAAAGGTTTTGCCGATTTGCTTATAACCGAGAAACAGGAAAGGAAGATTGAGCAATGTCAAAAAGATACCAAGCGGCAAATGAAAGAGGTGAGCTAACATGATGGAGATGCCGGTAATCCCGCCATCGATGATATTGTTGTTTACGAGAAAGATTTCAAGCGCGACCGCCACCAGCCCGGCGCCGATCAGCATCACGATGATGCGCGACAAAACCTTGAGCTTGGAAGTCGGCGCATTTAACGGTTGCTGCTTTCCCTGCGGAATTTTTGCGCGTTCCGCGGTTTGGGTATTAGAAGTTCCAGCCATCGAATCCCCCCGATTCTTATCGATTTGGTGTGTTTATCAATAAAACTGAACGCTCCCCCGGCGAGTTTTTTGTGAATATTCTTCTTATATATTATATCATAGTTTTAAGCTGAGTATTAACGTTGATGGGAGTTTTTCTATCATGAGAACCATATTTTTATTTCTGGCGGCCGGGCTGGCGGAGATCGGCGGCGGCTACCTGGTGTGGCTTTGGCTCCGGGAATCCAAACCTTGGTGGTACGGGCTGGCCGGCGCGGCCGTGCTGGTCTTGTACGGCATCATCCCCACGCTTCAGCATTTCCCTTCTTTCGGGCGGGTGTATGCCGCGTACGGAGGCGTTTTTATCCTCCTTGCCCTGCTCTGGGGCTGGGGGATCGACAAAAACGTCCCGGATCTCTACGATTGGATCGGCGCGGCGCTTTGCCTGGTCGGCGTATCGATTATTCTGTGGGCTCCCCGCTCCTAAGGAGGGGCAGGGCCGCTACAGCAGCGGAGACAGCATGCGGCAAAGCATCTCCGCTTTTTTGTGCAGAAACGGCCTCCGTTGGAACTCCTTTTTCGTCATCTCCCGGCATACGCCCATATCGTTCTCAAAGTCAGCCGTCAGCCGGTCGATGGCGGACGGCTCAAAGAGCGCGGCGGTCAGCTCGAAATTGCAAAAAAAGCTGCGCATGTCCATGTTGGCCGTGCCCACCGAAGCCAGCAAGTCGTCGACGATCAGCACTTTGGCATGGATAAATCCCTTTTGGTATTGAAAAAAGCGGACGCCCGCCAGCATCAACTCCTCCACGTATGACAAGGACGCCAGATGGACAAGCCTGGAATCGGCCCTCCACGGGATCATGATCCGAACGTCGACGCCGCTGACGGCCGCGGTTTTCAGCCCTTCGTAAATGCCGGGATCGGGAATGAAATAGGGCGAAGCGATCCAAATTCTTTTTTTCGCGACGGAGATGGCCGTAAAGCAAAACTCCTGTATCGCGTTCCATGCCTGGTCCGGGCCGCTGCTGACGATCTGGATCTGCTCGTCTCCCTTGCAGTGATGCTCGGGAAACAAAGCGGGGTCGGCGATTTTTTCGCCGGAAGCAAGCTGCCAGTCGTTCAAAAATACGTTCTGCAAAAAATAGACGGCATCCCCCTCGATCTCCAGATGCGTGTCCCGCCAGTAGCCCATTTTCGGGTATTGTCCCAAATAATCGTCCCCGACGTTGATGCCGCCCACGAACCCTTTGACCCCGTCCACCACGATGATTTTGCGGTGGTTCCGGTAGTTGATGCGGCGGTCGATCAGGGCAAAAAGCGGCGGCAGAAAAAAATGAAACTCCACCCCCGCCTCCTTCAGCTTGTCCACGAACTCCCGTTTCAGCTTGTAGCTTCCCAGGCCGTCGCACATGAACCGCACTTTGACGCCTTCTTTCGCCTTGCGGATCATGATCTCCTGAAAACGGGTTCCGATGACGTCGTGCCTGAAAATGTAAAATTCGATATGGATGTGCTCCTTGGCCGCCTCCATCGCCTTCAGCATCGCGCCGAACGTCTCTTCCCCGTCGGTCAGCACCCGGCTTTTGTTGCAGCCCGTGATCGGGCTTTCCGACAAACGCGACAGCAGATTAAAAAGCCGCTCCTGGTGGCGGAATTCGGGATTGTGCATCTCTTCGATGGTTTGGACGGTAACCGCCCTGCTCCAGATGACCGGACGGACTTGCCGGAATAAACGCGTCCCCCGGGTGCGGAGCTGCTTGCGGGCCTTGTAGTCCTGAGCGACAAAATAGTAAACGACGAAGCCGATCATCGGGCAGCAAAACAGGATGAACATCCATGCGACCGTTTTGGAAGGATTGCGGAATTCCAGCAGCAAAATCGTTCCCATTTGAAAAATAAAGATGATGAGTGCGAGCAGCAGCCATGCCATGAAAGACTCCCCCCTTCCCCCGAACGCTTCCCGCTTGAATCGGTTACTTATCCATCATTGACCAAACCAAGCCTTCTTTATTCAAGTCATTACCTCAAGACGGACAAGCAGACGCAAGGGATGAAAAAGGTAACATTTTAGACATGTTTGGCGCCTCTTTCGAATACATAGATGATAAGACAAGTATAAACGAAGTTATGGAAAGGAGCCGCCATGAAACGTGCATCCGCCAATCGACGCATGACGCTTCTCGTGATGAGGGACGCCCAGCATTCGGTCAAGCAGATCCGTCTATCCAAACCCTTGATGATGGCCGTTCCCGCCGCCGCGGTCCTCTCGTTGTCCGGCCTCATCCTTGCCCTGCAGGCCCATTCCTCCCAAGCCATTTCCCGACTGGAGCAGAAGGTCACCCTCGAAAACGCGAAAAACCTGCAGCTGCAAAACTCGGTCAACAGCCGCGAGCAATCCATCGAACGACTGCAAAACGAAATCATCAAGCTGTCGACGCAGGCGAAGGATATGCAGCAAAGGATGCAGCAAGTCGACGAATTGGAGCGGCAGCTTCAGCAGTTTATCCAAAAACACGGCACCGGCATGGCCGCGGATGATTCATCGGATAAAGCGTCTTCCCTGTCCCGGGATGCTTCGCAGCATGTCGGGGGCGAGTTCGTTGCCGTGCACCAAAACGAGATGCTGGATTTGGCCCGGGAGACGAAAGACGACTTTCAGGAGATGCAGGAGCTGCTAAAAACGATGGAAAGCAAGATCCCCCAAACGCTGCAAAAAGCCCAGGAAACCCAGCGGCAGATCGCAGGCAGCCCGACCTTATGGCCGACCGAATCCAAAGTGATGACCTCCAGCTTCGGGTACCGGACCGATCCCTTTACGGGCAGAGCTTCCTTCCATGCCGGCATCGACATTGCGGGAGATAACGGCGAACCGGTTTATGCCGCGGGCGCGGGAAAGGTCATCGCTGCCGATCAAAGCGGCGCCCGCGGGCGCTATATCGTTATCGAACACCCGAACGGGCTGCAAACCTGGTACATGCACCTCAGCAAACTGCAGGTCAAAGAAGGGGACTCGGTGGATAAAGGCGAGCAAATCGCTCTTCTCGGGTCCACCGGCCGCAGCACCGGCCCCCATCTTCACTTTCAGGTCGTCAAAAACGATAAGCCCGTGAATCCGCTTCCGTACATTCGAGCGCAGAATTCTGAATTCGATTAAGGAGGGTTTTATGTTGAGCAGATCCAAATCGTCCAAAAAAAATGCCATGCCGACGGATTCGTTGATCGGCAGAGGCACCGAGGTTGAAGGCGCCTTGGCCTGCCAGGCCAACGTGCGCATCGAAGGCAAATTCAGCGGCGTCATCGAAAGCACCGCCTGCGTCACCATCGGCGAGCATGCCGAGGCCAGGTCCGACATCAGCGCCAGGGAGGTTATCATTGCGGGAAAAGTGTTTGGAGACGTGCAGGCGGAAGGCAGGCTGACGATCACCTCGACCGGCCAGATGTTCGGCAACGTGCTCGCCGCCTCGTCCCTCGTCATCGCCGAGGGCGGGATCCTGAACGGTTCCAGCAAAATGGAGCCCAAACAGGACGAACGCCAGGAAAACGCCGGAGCAGGCGATGTGCATCTGCTGGAATCGGAAGCAGGCTAAAACCGATGCACTGCCGCCGGAAAACGTGACGCTTCACGCCATCATTCGTCCTCCCAGGGCATTTCTCAAAAAAGCCCGGCCTTCGCGGTACGCGAGCGAATGCGCGCACAGCTAAAGCCGGGCTTGACGAATTAGGCGGCAACGTCCCTTTTATGGAACACGTACCAGGAAACCGCCATAAACACGATATAATAGACGGCCAGCACCGCCAGGGAAAATCCAAGGGTCGCTCCGCCCGGTCCTTCGTCGGCTTTCAGATACCCCGAGAGATCCATGTGCGAAAACAGAAGATATTTTGCCCAGCCGTAACGGTCCGGGTTGAACAAGCTCGCAAAAATCCCTTTGGCGAACATGATGAACAGCGCCAGACCGATGGACAACCCTCCGGCACGGAACACGGTCGACAGCATGAACGCAATCGCCACCGTCATGAACAAATTCACGTAATCGCAAAGCAGGTAGCGGAACGTAAAGGCGGAACCGCTCTCGCCCGGACCGATCAAACTGCTTTCCCCGCCGCCCGCAAAGAAAATGCTCGACGCCAGCATCGCGACCGCGGCAAGCAGCAGCGTGCACAGCAGGCTAAACAGAATGACCGCTATATATTTGGAAAGCAAAATTTTGGACCGGCTCCACGGGCGGATCAAAAGCAGCTTGATCGTGCCCCAGGAAAATTCCCCCGCCACGGAGTCGGCTGCGACGATGACGGAAAAAATCGTGCACAGGTAAAACGTAAACGATGCGGTCAACATGACGCTGTCCCATAACGTGGTTTGCCCTCCCGAATCGACCATGGAAAAAAGCACCGGAAGGATCGCATTGCAAAACGCCAAAATCCCGAGCATGACCCACGTCCGGACGCGCCGGTAAATTTTCATGTTTTCGTTTCGCACGAGGCCGAGAAAATTACCCAATCGGATCACCTCCCGTCATTTCCAGGAACTGATCTTCCAGCGACCGGGTCACCGTTTGGATGCCGTACACCTTGATGCCCGCCTGAACCAGCCTGGCGTTGATTTCCGGAATCTCGTCCCGGCCCAGCTTCAGGGTAATCACGTTCCCCTCCCGGCTGCCGCCTTCCAGGACGGCCAGGGCGCGCTCCGGCTCATCCACCGCAAATCCGGTTTCGGCCGCTTCCGCCTTGCTTTCGCTGCCGTTTCGGAGCGATCTGACGTCGATCAGCCGACCGTTCTGGATAATCGCCACGCTGTCGCACATCAGCTCCATTTCGGACAGCAGGTGGCTGGAGACGAACACGGTCGTCCCTTCATCCCGGCACAGATGGCGCAAATAATCGCGGAGCTCCCGGATTCCTTGCGGATCAAGCCCGTTGGTGGGCTCGTCCAGAATCAAAAGCCGCGGCCGGTGCAAAATGGCCTGCGCCACGCCCAAGCGCTGCCGCATTCCCAGGGAATAAGTCCTAACCTTGTCGTGAATCCGGTTGCCGAGACCTACGAGCCGGACCACCTCTTCAATCCGCTTTGCGTCAATGCCCTTCATCATGCGGGCAAAATGGCGCAAATTTTGGTATCCCGTCAAAAACTTGTACATTTCCGGATTTTCGACAATAGCCCCCACATTGGCGACGGCCTTCTCGAAATGCTCCTTTATGCTGTAACCGCAAATGTTGATATCCCCTTGGCTGATGGAGGTCAAACCGACCATCATGCGAATCGTCGTGGTTTTCCCGGCGCCGTTGGGTCCCAGAAATCCGAATACCTGCCCGGGCGGAATGTCGAGCGTAACGTTTTCCACCAGCGTTCTGGACCCAACCTTTTTCGTTACCCCTTCCAGCCGGACCACCGGTTCATGCTGCATTCGCTTCACTCCCTCGTCGTAGATTATCGCCTCATTGTAACATAGCCGTGACGCAAATGCCCCATATACTGGTAATTTTTCTCTTTTTCCCCCTGTTGATAACATGGTTGACAGCAGCCCAAAGGAATCGTCCCCCGGTAGTATCCCGTCTGGAAAATAACCATCGCGTCCGATGCAGGCACCGCGCTCTCGCAGCACAAGCAATAGACGTACTGCAGGTTTTTCATTGGAACCGCCTTCCTCTCCCTGGGTATAAAGCCGCATTTTTTATCCTGATTCGTGGACAAACCGCCTGCCGCATCTTCTTGTTTCGGAAAGGTTACGTTTTGTATCGTTATCAGAAATCTACATCAAGCGCTGCTTTCTGTCAAGTTTCTTGCCGTACAATGCAAAAAAACCGCCGGGATAGTTTCCCGGTCGGTTACATCCTTACTCCATATGCTGCTTGATCAACTGATGGATCCGGCTTCGTTCCTTGTCGTTCACCAGGTAGTACCAGATGCCTTGGATCCGTTGCCCTTGGCCGCTGATTTCGACCTGATCGATTTTTTTGAGGTCGGTTCTGTAATCCATCAGAAAGGTTTTCATGTCTTCAAAGGTAATATCCGTTTTGACGGTGTCCGCAACCTCATCCAGCAACGACTCGATTTTGGTCACGGTGGCGATGTTCAATGAATTTTTGATGACCTGCTGCAAAATCTGTCGCTGCCTTGCGTTTCTGCCCATGTCCCCGCGCGGGTCGTCGAACCGCATCCGCGAATACATCAGCGCCTCTTGCCCGGTCAAATGCAGCTGTCCTTGATCAAACCGGTGCCCTGCATAAGAGAAAGCAAAAGGATTGTCGACATCGACGCCGCCAAGGGAGTCAATGAGGCGCGCGAACCCCTCCATATTCACCCTGACATAGTAATTCACGGGGTAATCAAGGAAATGCTCCACCGTCTTGACGGACATGTTGACGCCCCCGAACGCGTATGCGTGGTTGATTTTATCCACGGTGCCGCGGCCGATAATTTCCGTCCGGGTATCCCGCGGAATATTGAACATCAGCATGCTTTGCTTCGCCGGGTTGACCGTCAGAAAGATCATCGCGTCCGATCGTCCCCGGTCATGCTCGCGCTGATCGACGCCCAGCACAAGCACGGTGAATGGTTTCTTATCCTGCAAATCAAAAGGAGCGGCCTTTTCCGTTCGGGAGGCACTGTACTCCGCCCCGGCTGCCTCGGCGGTGTTCCCTTCCTTGCCGGCCGGCTCAGGCAGCACCTGCCCATCCCTGCTTTCATAGATTTTGTGCGCGGTCGTCTTGACCGATTGGTAAATGTAAGCGGCATATGCCGTAACACCCGCGACGGCGATGATCAATATGGAAGACACGATAAGGATCCATTTTTTCATTGAATCGGCACGCTACCTTTCGTTGGTTAATAGGTGTCCCCGCCCGTTGGCACAAAACCCGGTAAGCCTGGATCGCCCCCAAAAATGGCTTTTATGCTTTTGCGCAAATCCGAGTCCCCCGTATGGATTACTCCACGCTTATTTAAATGGTTTTTTCGGGCGAAAGCACTATGCAGCGCTTCGATAAATATAGTAAAATGACTTTATCCCATTGATATTCTTTTCCCGTAATAATACGGTTTTTTTCTAGCGATCCCATGTTTTTTTTCAACAACATTCCTATGTAGAAACATCAAAGATCCGGCCGCTTTCATGTTCAGCCATGACATCCGTATAGGGATCATATTGTTGCTGTCGAACTCTGCCGCCCGTGACGGTGCGGGTGATTTGTTTCGCCATGTTTGCTTGTCCGTGCTCATCCGGATCGAGGAGGACTCCGTACAGCTTGGCATTCGACAAACTGTCCTCTTTCCACAGCAGCTTGCCATGCATCCGGCAGATCGGCCTTCCATCGTAACCGATGTCGAAGAAGAGCCGGATTTCCGGCACGAGAGGAAAATCCAAATCACTGATAAATACGAGCGTGCGGGATTCGACTTCCCACAATACGGCCGGACGGGAGCGTCCCAGGGCAACGAGGGTTTCTCCTATTTGTTTAATGGATATGTACATTTGAAGGTGTATGCCGTATGACGTCAATATATTCATCGCACCGACCCTGCCTATGGGTATAAAAATATGTGAATCGTACTACACTTATTATCGATACATAATGTTTCTGATATGGATACATTTAGTATCACTCGCATTTTTTACTTTACGATACATTTTGTAACTAGTCAATCTTTTTTTAAGCCAATTTCGATATACATAAGCATAGGAAAGCATGCGATTCATTTGTTTCCTTAAATCGGTAATTTGCAAGCAATCAGAGGAGGTTAATTCATGAATCATGGTAATCGCATCGCAGAACTCCGGGACCAAAGAGGATGGACTCAAGAAGAATTAGCCCAATCGATTGGCATCACGAGAGCCGCACTCTCCCATTATGAAAAGAACCGCCGCAAACCTGATTTCGAAATATTGACCAAGCTTGCCGATAAGTTTGAAGTTTCCATCGATTATTTGATCGGCCGCACGAATCAGCCCAAGCTGGAGATGGACCCCGAGGTGCGGGAATTCGTGGATCATTTGGAGCTTTCGGATTCCGATTTGCTGGACCGGTTTAACTTGACCGTCGACGGACGGAGCCTGACCGAAGAGGAAGCCAGACGTTTCATCGCTTTCGTTCGGATGGAGCGCTCCATGAAATAAACAGAAAGAGACCTCGGCAGCCATCAGCCGCCGAGGTCTTCAAGATTATAGAATGTATGCGCTTTACGCAAAGGAAGAGGGATTCTATAATCATTTGCCGCAATTCTATACAACAGATAGGCAGATCCAACGTTTCAACCCAAGTTACCATAGAAAAAGTAGGAGCCCTGCAAGCAGTATTCCGCTGGAATGAACGGATCTATTTGGGTTCATGCCGTACCAAACGATCCTGCCGCTTACAGTAGCTATGCCAGCTGTCGGGGTGTATCCCGCATTGCTCCAGTACTTTAAGGATATCCACATGGGTCTGCGCCGGATGCTCATGATCGGTCCGTGCTTCGGTACCAAACTCCTTCTCTTCTCTCATCGAAAGATACCCTCGCTCCACTCATCGATTTATTCATCATAGAATCAGATCATCCGTCTTATCCTCAAGTCGAGTCTCCTTGACCAAAGAGAATAGGACTTTTCTATTATATCCCAAGAACGTCCGTGATGCTGTCGTCTGATGGAGAGTTTGTCTCTTAAATATAGTTCTATTTTTGTCGAAAAAAACGGGTCTGCGAGTTCTGTCTCCTTTCGGAGCCCGAATCACAGACCCGTTTATGACCGAGCCTACACGTTCACGAAAATGTTATGACTTATTGACTGCCGGTTCTGGCAAGCTCTCTCATGTTGGCTTCGAAGGCCGCCATCAGGGCCGCTTCGCCCGTCAGTCCTTTTTCTTGAACCTTGCGGATATGCTGCGTCATCCGTTTGTAATCCTTCGGAATGACCCGCACGAACTGATTCAAGTTTTGATCCCAGTTTTCGAGCACTCTTTGTCCCATGGCGCTGCCTGTATAGGATACGTGCTTTTGAATCAGCTGCTTCAGTTCTTCCGCCTCTTCGATTTCCTCCACCCGCTCCAGCAGCACCATTTCCAGGTTGCAGCGCTGGATGAAGTTATTCTCCGGATCATAGACATACGCGATTCCTCCGGACATGCCGGCCGCAAAGTTGCGTCCCGTGCCGCCCAGCACGACGACGCGTCCGCCCGTCATGTATTCGCAGCCGTGGTCGCCCACGCCTTCGACGACGACCGAAGCTCCGGAGTTCCGGACGGCAAAACGTTCGCCGGCAATCCCGTTGATGTACGCTTCGCCGCTGGTCGCCCCGTAAAACGCGGTGTTGCCGATAATGATATTCTCTTCGGCTTTGAAGGTCGCTTGATCCGACGGTTTCACGATCAGCTTGCCGCCGGAGAGGCCTTTGCCCGTATAGTCGTTGGCATCGCCCACGACCGTCAGGGTCATGCCTTTCGGCACGAATGCCCCGAAGCTTTGGCCGGCGGTTCCCGTAAACGTGAAGGATATCGTATCCTCCGGAAGCCCGGCCGCGCCGTATTTCCGCGTGACCTCGCTGCCCAGGATCGTGCCGACGGCCCGGTCCACGTTGGTGATCGGAAGCGTGCCCGATACGGCTGCCCCGTTTTCCAGCGCCGGTTCAGCGAGGGAAAGCAGGCGGCGCATATCCAGCGTTTCTTCCAAACCATGGTTTTGCGTTTTGCTGCGGTAACGCGTGCTGCCTTCCGGAATTTCCGGCATGTGCAGCAGCGCGGACAAATCGATGCCCTTCCGCTTCCAATGGTCGCTGACCGCATCTGCATCCAGGCAATCGGTACGTCCGATCATTTCTTGCACGGTACGGAAGCCCAGCTCGGCCATCAGCTCGCGCAGATCTTCGGCCACGAATTTCATGAAGTTGACGACATGGGCCGGATCGCCCATAAAATGCTTGCGCAGCTCCGGATTTTGCGTGGCGACGCCGACCGGGCACGTATCCATTTGGCAGACGCGCATCATGATGCAGCCGAGCGCAATCAGCGGCGCGGTGGAGAAGCCGTATTCCTCGGCCCCCAGCAGCGCGGCGACGGCCAGGTCGCGTCCGTTCAGCATTTTGCCGTCCGTCTCCAGCACGACGCGGTCGCGCAGATTGTTCAGGATCAGCGTCTGATGCGTTTCCGCGAGCCCGAGCTCCCACGGCATGCCGGCATGGCGGATCGAGCTTTGCGGCGATGCTCCCGTGCCGCCGTCATACCCGCTGACCAGAATGATGTCGGCTCTGCCTTTGGCGACGCCGGCCGCGATGGTGCCGACGCCCACTTCAGATACGAGTTTGACGTTAATGCTTGCTCTCGGGTTGGCGTTCTTCAAATCATAGATCAGCTCCGCCAAATCCTCGATCGAATAGATGTCATGATGCGGCGGCGGCGAAATGAGGCCGACCCCCGGCGTGGAACCGCGCACTTCGGCTACCCACGGGTACACCTTACGGCCGGGCAGCTGCCCGCCTTCGCCCGGCTTGGCGCCTTGCGCCATCTTGATCTGGATTTCGTCGGCATTCACCAGGTAATGCGACGTGACGCCGAATCGGCCCGACGCAACCTGCTTGATGGCGCTGCGGCGGGAATCGCCGTTCGCATCCGGAATGTAACGCGCGGGATCTTCCCCGCCTTCGCCGGTGTTGCTTTTGCCGCCGATCCGGTTCATCGCGATCGCCAGGCTTTCATGCGCTTCCTTGCTGATCGAACCAAAGGACATCGCCCCGGTCTTGAAACGGCGCATGATGGATTCGACCGGCTCGACCTCTTCGAGCGGCACGGCAGGTCCCGCCGGCTTCAGCTTCAGCATGGAACGGATGGTCATCCGCTGCTCGTTTTCGCCCTGCACCAGCTTGGCGTATTTTTTATACACCTGGTAATCGCCGGTGCGCACGGCCTGCTGCAGCAGGTGGATCGTTTGCGGGTTGAACAGATGCTCTTCCCCGTCTTTGCGCCATTGGTATTCGCCGCCGGAGTCCAGCACCTTGTCGTTGCCGTCCTTGTCGGTGAAGGCGCGGTTGTGGTGCGCCAGCGCTTCGGCCGCCACCTCTTCCAGGCCGATGCCGCCGATCCGGGACGGCGTGTTGGTAAAGTATCGCTCCACGAATTCTTCCTTCAGGCCCACCGCCTCGAAAATTTGGGCTCCGCGGTAGGACTGGATCGTGGAAATGCCCATTTTGGACAATATTTTCACGACGCTTTTCGTCGCCGCTTTAATATAGTTTTTGACGGCTTTTTCATGCGTTACGCCGCGCAGCAGCCCCTGCCGGATCATGTCGTCCAGCGTCTCGAAAGCGAGGTAAGGGTTGACCGCGCTTACGCCGTAACCGAGCAGCAGCGCGTAATGATGCACTTCGCGCGGTTCGGCGGATTCCAGCAGGATGCTCACCTTCGTGCGCGTTCCCTGGCGGATCAGGTGGTGATGCAGGCAGGAAACGGCCAGCAGCGCCGGAATCGCCGCATTTTCGCGGTCGACGCCGCGATCCGACAAAATCAGGATGTTATGGCCTTTGGCGATCACGCGGTCCGCGGCTTCGCACAGCACGTCAAGCGCCTGACGCAAACCTTCGGCCCCGTCCGCCGCCGTGAAAAAGATCGGAATCGTCATCGACTTGAAGCCCGGACGATGCACATGGCGGATTTTCGCGAAATCCTCGTTGGAGAGGATCGGCGTGTCCAGCCGGATCTGCCGGCAGCTTTCCGGCTCCGGATGCAGCAGGTTGCGCTCCGGTCCGATCGTCGTTGCGGTCGACGTGATGATCTCCTCGCGGATCGCGTCGATCGGCGGGTTCGTGACCTGCGCGAACATTTGCTTAAAGTAATTGTACAAACGCTGCGGCTTGTCGGACAGCACGGCCAGCGGAGCGTCGTACCCCATCGAGGCGAGCGCCTCCATGCCGGTAGCCGCCATCGGCTCCAACACTTTGCGCAGCTCCTCGAACGTATAGCCGAACGCCAGCTGCAGCTGCGTCACGTTGTCATGCTTCGGATTCGGCAGCTCCGGCGCGTCCGGAAGCTCATCCAGGTTGACCAAATGCTCGTCGAGCCACTGCCGGTAAGGCTGCTCGGATGCGATTTGCGCCTTGACTTCCTCGTCGGAAATGATGCGCCCTTCCTTCGTGTCGACCAGCAGCATGCGGCCCGGGCGCAGCCGGTCCTTGTACAGCACGTTTTCCGGCGCGATGTCGAGCACGCCCGCTTCGGAGGACAGGACGATCAAATCGTCTTTGGTCACGTAATAACGGGAAGGTCTCAGGCCGTTCCGGTCCAGGATCGCCCCGATTTGCACGCCGTCCGTGAACGCCATGGCCGCAGGCCCGTCCCACGGCTCCATCAGCGTGCTGTGGTATTCGTAGAACGCTTTTTTCGTTTCGTCCATCGTTTCATGGTTGTTCCACGGCTCCGGCACCATCATCATGGCCACGTGCGGCAGGGAACGGCCGCTCAGATAGAGGAACTCAAACGTGTTGTCGAACATCGCCGTATCCGAACCGTCCGGATTGATGACCGGCTTTACCTTGTCCAGGTCGGCGCCGAAAACGTCGCTTTTGAACAAGGATTGGCGGGCATGCATCCAGTTGACGTTGCCGCGCAGCGTGTTGATTTCGCCGTTATGGATCATGAAGCGGTACGGGTGCGCCCGCTCCCAGCTCGGGAAAGTATTCGTGCTGAAACGGGAGTGGACGAGCGCGATGGCCGTTTCGACCGCTTCGTTTTGCAGATCAAGGTAAAATTGGCCGACCTGCGCCGTCGTCAGCATCCCTTTGTATACGATTTTCCGGCAGGACAGGCTGGAAATGTAGAACGTTTCGCCTTCAGGCGTGCCGCCGTAACGAATGGCCCGTTCCGCGCGTCTGCGGATGATGTACAGCTTGCGCTCGAAATCCAAATCTTCTTTCAGGTCGGCGCTGCGTCCGATAAACACCTGGCGTACGTAAGGCTTGGCTTCTTTGGCCGATTTGCCGAGCATTTCGTCGTAGGTCGGGACGTCGCGGAATCCGAGGAATTTCTGCCCTTCTTCCTTAATGATCTGAATCAGCCGGCTCTCATGAGCCTCACGAACGGCCTCATCATGGGATAGAAACAACATGCCTGCTCCGTATTGCCCGGGCTCCGGAAGCTCGAAACCTTGTTTTTGCGCCTCTTCGGCAAAAAAACGATGCGGAATCTGCAGCATAATCCCGGCTCCGTCACCGGAATTCGGTTCGCTGCCCTGTCCGCCCCGATGCTCCATATTTTCGAGCATCGTCAGCGCCTGGGTGACGATTTCATGGGAAGCCCTGCCCTTGATGTGAGCAACAAACCCCATGCCGCAGGCGTCTTTTTCAAACTGCGGATCATAAAGTCCCTGTTTAGGGGGAAGTACCGTATGTCTCATGGAAAGCAACCTTTCTGTCTTCAGAATGAATAATGACTTAATTTCGGGTACGGCAAAACAAAACCACGTCGAGACGATCATTGGCTACAGAACAAAACAGTGACTAAGATTGGGGAATGGGGTAACTTACAACAGCGGACAACCTTGTTGCTTAGGGGAATGGGTATTGATATTTATTCAGCAAGAATTGGTTTTTTTATTTTATCACTGCCCTAAAAGCAGCGCAATTCAAAGTTTTTATGAGCCCGATAAATAATGATTTGCAGTGCCGCATTAAAGCGTTTTCCGGTTAAATACTATAAATGCCGAATAAAAATGCATGGGGCATCCTGGATTTTCCTCCACCGGCCATAATACTCCCCTTGCACAATGGATTCATCGTTGCTTGAAACATTTTTGCCTTCCGGGCCGTTTGTTAAAATGCGGTAATCTATCAAAGCTTATGGAGAAGGAGACTACATCCCATGAAAAAAACCTGGACTGTAACCGCCCTGTCTTTCGCCCTGCTGGTATCGGCGGCCGGCTCTGCCTTGGCTTCGGCATCTTTTCGGGACATCGGCGAAAGCGGCGCCAAGCAACAAATCGAAGCTTTGCAGGCCAAGGGAGTCGTGACGGGCGTTGCCGCCGACCGGTTTGCGCCAGGCGAACGGCTCCTGTTGGCCCAAGGCATGGCCATGATCGCACGCGGCCTGTTAGCCGATGCGCCGGCAGGCGATGACAAAACGGGCCCGGGCGGCGCGTATTTCACAAGCATCCCTGCGGATGCTTGGTATCATGCTTCATTTGTTGCTGCGCATGACCGCGGGCTCGATTTGCCCGCCGACGCCGATCCGGCAGGCGCCGTGACCAAAGAGCAGTTTGTCCATTATGTCATGCAGGCTTTGGAGTCGACGAAGCGTTTCCCTATGATCAATCTGGTTCCTGCAGCCCTCGCCGATGAAGACCAGTTGACCGTCGAATACCAGGGCACGATTCAGCGCGCCCTGCACTACGGTTTGGTTGATCTTGACGAGTCGGGCCGTTTCCATCCGCAAACCCGAATAACGCGGGAAGATGCCGCTTCGATTTTATACAAAGCGATCGCGCTTTATGAGAAGCAGGCCAAGACCAACGATCCAACGAAGCCGCAAAGCTCCCAGGATTCTTCCAAATAACGGGGCCTTGTGCAGGTTCGGAGTTATCGCGCGCCGAGGTCCGCATCAGCGGAAAAAACTCTTCGAAGCCCGCTTGAAACGCGGGATTCGAAGAGTTTTTTAATGGCTTAAGGTACGCTCGATCCGTTGATCCGGCATGAACCAGACCACGGCAACAAGCACGAAAAAGATGCCGGACAACCATGGACTCACGTAAGCGGTCAAAACCCCGAACAAGTAGAGCAGCGGAGACAATTTCCCTTTCCAGTCTTTCCCCATCGTTACGACGAAGGAGGAGTCGCCGGCATGCTGCTTCATGATCGTGCGCTGAAGCAGCCAGTACGAGAACGCCGCCAGCATTAAAACCATGCCGTACAGTGCCGTAGGAGTGGCTGCAAAATGGCTTTCCCCCATCCAGGCCGTCGTGAACGGCACCAGGGACAACCAGAACAGAAGCAGCAGGTTCAGCCACATTAACCGGCCGTTCATCGTTCGAACCATGTGCAGCAAGTGATGGTGATTGTTCCAGTAAATGCCGACGTACACGAAGCTGAAAATGTAGCTAAGAACTTTCGGCCCAAGGCCGATCAACGCATGCCAGTCATGGCCTTCCGGCACTTTGAATTCCAGGACCATGATCGTAATGATAATCGCCAGCACGCCATCGCTGAACGCTTCCATGCGATTTGCTTTCAGAGTGGTTCCCCTTTTCCCGCTTCCCGCGCTCTATTCAATATTCGATATCAGTAAAATTGCATGATCCCCTTTATATTGTCAAGGCGAATTTTTTTAGCGAACGGCCAACAGCCCCTGCCCTCGGCGTGATTCGTTATTTTTTCTCCGTGGCAAAATATAATATCGCAGCGACCGGAAATGCCAGACCGAACCATAACGCAGCGCTCCATCCTCCCGTGGCGTATGCCCAGCCCCCGACCGCCGAGCCCGCGGCGCCGCCCAAAAAGAAAATAGCCATAAAAAGCCCGTTCAAACGGCTGCGTATTTCGGGGCTCAGCGAGAAAAGCGCGCGTTGTCCAAGCACAAGATTCGCGGATACTCCCGCATCCAACAATATGGCTGCAGCGACGAGAACCGCGACGCCGACCGGCGAACCGGTCCGGACGACCAGCGGCAGCAACACCGACAGGACAACCGTAACGAGCGCGATTCCTGTGCCGGGCCTGGTCCAGCCGCGGTCTGCCAGCCGTCCGGCCACAGGCGCGGCAACCGCGCCCGCGATGCCCGCAAGCGCGAACAACGCGATGGCTTTCTGGGAAAAATGAAACATCGGGCCGGCCAACAGGAACGGAACCGTCGTCCAAAACAGGCTGAACGTCGCAAACACGCATGCATGATACGCGGCCCGGCGGCGCAAAAGCGGGGTGGTTCTCAGCAATCGCCACATCGATCCGAGCAGCGCGGCGTAGGAAGCGTTCGAGGAAGGCCGTCTCGCAGGCAGCACCTTCGACAATACGATCGCCAAAACCAAAACGGCTGCGCCGGACAAAACAAATACGGCATGCCAGCCAAAAAGATCGGCGACCAGGATCGACAGCGGGCGCGAAAGCATGATGCCGAGCAGCAAGCCGCTCATCACATTGCCGACCACGCGGCCGCGCGAAGATTCGGATGCAAGGTACGACGCAAAGGGCACCAGCACTTGCGCAGCGACCGAACCTAGTCCGATGACAAAGGACGCGGCCAAAAACAGCGGGACCTGTTTGGCAGCCGCAGCGGCGGCAAGGGCCAGCGCGGTCAGAAGCAGCGAGGCGGCGACGAGCCTGCGATTTTCAATGATATCTCCCATCGGCACGACAAACAACAAGCCGGCTACGTATCCGACCTGCGTCAACGTCACGATCAACCCGGAACTGTTTGCGGACAACCCGATCGAAGAACTGATGGTCCCGACCAATGGCTGCGCGTAATAAAGGTTGGCTACGATGATGCCGCATGCGGCGGCCAGAAGCATGGTCAGCCAAGCCGGGAGGTTTTTCCCGTTGGTTTGTGTTTTTGAATCCGTCATGTTGAGCAGCTCCTTATTCTTATTATAGAAATTTCTTGTTTTTCCCCGATCCATCCCTTTATCGCTTCACGGCAACTCCGATTCCATTCGGTTTTCTCCTCAGCATGAGCTCCTCCTCTTTTAAATACTAAACGTATAGTTTATAAATTCGATACCAAAATAATATACTGAACGTACAGTTTTGTAAATAGGCGATGACGGTTTTATCTTCGAACCATTATTGGTATACTGAACGTATAGTTTATTTTTTTCGGTAAAAAGCGATGTATGGACGAAAGAGGATGATGACGATGAGTGGAAAAAGAGGCCGCCCGCGTAACGTAGAAGCGCAGAAGTCGATCCTTTCCGCATCTTACGAGTTATTGCTGGATCACGGCTTTCAAGCCGTTACCGTTGATAAAATCGCCGACCGCGCCCAAGTCAGCAAAGCCACGATTTATAAGTGGTGGCCCAACAAGGCTGCGGTTGTCATGGACGGTTTCCTGCATGCGGCCACCGCCAGATTGCCTGTGCCTGATACCGGTACGACATTCGATGATATTCTCCTTCACGCCACGAATTTAGCCATGTTTTTGATAAGCCGCGAGGGTACCGTCATTACGGAGTTATTAGGCGAAGGGCAATTCGATGCGGGGTTGGCGGAGGCCTATCGGGCCCGGTTTTTCCGCCCCCGCCGGCTTGAGGCCAGAGGTCTTTTGGAGAAAGGGATTCAACGCGGGGAATTGAAAAACGATATCGACGTCGGCGTATGCATCGATCTCATTTACGGTCCGATTTTCTATCGTTTGCTCGTGACGGGCGATCCGCTGGACGAATCCTACGTGAAGCAATTAGTGACAAGCGCATTTGAAGGCATCCGTTCCGCCTGAACCAAGGTTGGATCGGCCCATGGAGCCATAAAGGCTTGGCATCCGGATACAACGGACCATGCCGGAAATCAAAAACGGGACCGCCCCCCGAATGAAACGTTGGGGAACGGTCCCTTATTCATGCCTCCCGTTAATTTAGGCCGACACGGAAGACTGCTGTTGGTCGAGGACGCTTTTATGCGATTTCATCAGGAAGTAAACCAGCGTCAGAGCCAGGAAGACGATACCTACCGCGCCAAGCACGGCCGTTTGCTGCCACATGGCCGCGAAATCGCCGGTGGACACGACCGCTTTGAAGCCGATCACGCTGTACGTCATTGGCAGGAGCGGATTGAGGGCTTTCATCCAGTCCGGAATGAGCTCCAGCGGGAACGTGCCTGCGCTCGTCGTCAGTTGGAAAATCAGCAAAACGATGACGACAAAGCGCCCGGGCTGATCCAACCAGGTGACGATGGCCTGAATCATGAACATAAAGGACAAACTCGTAATAAACGTAAACAAGTAGAACAGAGGCACGTTTTGCACATCGAGCTTCAAACCGTAAAGAATGATGATGGCCGACAGCAACGATTGCAGCACGCTCATCATGACAAACGACAACGTCCGGCTGATGAACCGGTTGAACCCGGATGCCCCGAGCACGGAACTGTCCCGCATCGGAATGACGATGGTCGAGATCAAAGCGCCCACGAACAGTCCCAGGGACAGGAAATACGGCGCGAAGCCCGTTCCGTAGTTAGGAACTTTGGAGAACTTCTTCTCCTCAATTTTCACCGGTTCGGCGAACATTTTAAAGTTCTCGTCCCCCGCTTTCACTTCCCCGCTTTTTTCGGCGGCTTCGTTCAGCTTGGACGCAAGCTCCCCGGAGCCGTCCTGCAGCTTGCCGAGTCCTTCCGTCAGTTGTCCGGCGCCGTCGTCCAGCTGCTTGGAGCCGTCCGCAATCGCCGCTACGCCGCTGCCCAATTGGCTCATGCCGCCTTTCAGCTTGCCGGAGCCTTCGGCGATTTGCGCGGCGCCGCTCGCCAGCTGCTTGCCGCCTCCCGCCGCTTCGCCAAGCTTCGTGCCGAACTGCTTCATGCCGGATTCCAGCTTGGATTGCCCGGCTTCAAGCCGCGTCGCTCCTTGAAGAAGCTCCTTTTGCCCTTGATGCAGCTGCTCCATCCCGGCCGTCAGCTGCTTCGCGCCTTTGCCGAGCTCATCCGCGCCTCCCGAAACCTGCCGCAGCCCGTCATGCAGGCCCGCGGCTCCGCTTGCGAGCTGCCGCTGCGATTGATGCAGCTGGAAGGTCCCCTCGCTAAGCTGTTGTTGCCCTTGATGCAGCTCCTCGGTGCCTTTGGCTACCGATTGGCTCGCTGCAACAAGCTTCTGGAAAGCCGGGTTTTGCGCCAGCTCGGGGTTCTGCTGAGCCAGCTGCTGGAGGCCCTGCGCCACGCTTTGGGCGCCTGCGGCGACCTTGGCTCCCCCGGCTTCGGCCGTTTTCATGCTTTCCGCCAGCTTTGCGCTGCCGGCCTCCGATTGCTTCAAGCCGTCCTGCAGCTTGCCGCTGCCTTCCAGCGTGGCCGCCAATCCTGCTTGCAGTTTGCCGCTGCCTTCCACGGCGCTTTGAAGCCCGCTTTGCAGCTTCGCGCTGCCGGCCGCCGAAGCCTGCAGCCCTTCTTTTAATTGGACCGTGCCCTGATGCGATGCACTCACGCCGTTTTCCAGCTGCTTATGCGCCGAGGCGAGTTGTCCAAGACCGCCTGCAAGCTGCTGCGAGCCTTCTTTCAATCTCAACGCGCCTTTCTGCAAATCGGCCGCACCGCCTGCAAGCGGCTGGACTCCCTGCTGAAGTTTGACGGTGCCCGCTACCATTTTGCTTAAGTTCTCTTTCAGCTTGGCAGCCCCTTCATTCAGCTTAACCGTGCCGTCGGACAGCTCCGAGGCGCCTTTTCCGGCTTCCCCGAGTCCGTCCGCTACCTTGGTGATTTGTTCAAACAGGCTTTTGGAATAAGCCTCCGTCACTTTTTCGGATACTTTGGCCCGGATTTCCTTGACGGCCGTCCCGCCGATTTGGGAAGCCAGGAAGTTATAACCCTCGTTTGGCTCGAAAATAATCTCCGAAGGTTGCGGATGTTCATCCAGCACCGTCGCGGCTTTGGAGGAGAAGTCCTCAGGGATGACGATCGTCATATAATAGCGGTTCTCCTCCATCCCCTTCTCGGCCTCGTCGCGGCTGACGAACTTCCAGGCGAAGTCCGCTCCTTTTTTCAACTCCTCAACGAGATCATTGCCGATCTGCAATTCCTCGTCCCCGTACTTCGCCCCGGTATCGTTATTGACGACCGCTACGGGCAGCTGGTCCATTTTGCCGTAGGGGTCCCAAAAGGCACCCAGGAACAGTCCGGCATACATGACCGGAATGCAAATGACCGCGATCATGGAAATGAGCAGTTTACGGTTGCGGGCCGTCGCAGCCATATCCTTTAAGAATACCGATAATGACCTCATCATAGTTCTCTCCTTAAATCCGTTTTGAAGTGATGAAACCAATTGACCGTTTTAATCATTTGGTCAATTTTTGACCGATAAAAACTTCCTCTTCGTCGCCGTCCGTCCGGACGCTTACGGGGAAGCACTTTTCATCAGGTATGCTGATATGGCCTGCATTCGGGATTCGCGAGACCGTCCGCCAAAAATAAACGGATATAATGGTGGATTTCTTCTTTGCCGAGCGGCTCCCGAACATGCTTGTAATCGGAAGTCAGCGCAATGTACAGCTTGAACATGACAAAAGCGGCCACCTGAGGATCGCATGTGCCGATCTCCTCATGATCCAGCGCATAGGCGATCTCTTTCTCCAAATACTCCAAGATGACCCGCTCCAGCCTGGCAAGGCCGTCTCTGGCTTTGAGCGTTCCGACGTCCCGCACCTCTTGGGAAAGCTTGATGAACAGCTCATGTTCGCCGCGAAACTCCAGCAAAGCATCCAGGACGCTGAACAGATTCTCGAAAAAGGTTTTCTCCCTGTCCACCTTGCTCTCGGCCAACCGTTTCATCTCCAATATGGCCGTATTCAAAATCTCGTCAAACAGCTCTTCCTTGTTCGAGAAAAACGTATAAATCGTCCCTTTGCCGACATTCGCTATTTTGGCCACTTGATCCATCGTCGTGGCTTTGTACCCAAAAAGCGTAAAAGATTGCGCCGCCGCACGAAGGATTTGCTTTCGGCGATCTACGGCAGACATACCCTCGCCCCCTTTCCGTGGGGAATGGTCGTTCATGAGTTATGACTGATTTTCCATTTCGGTCAATTGGTCAATTCATACTTTAGCACGCCGATCGCTTTTTGGCAACCCTTGCCATCCTCTTTTTTTGATTTTTTCTGCAATTTTCGGCGATGGTTTTCATGCTCCGGCGATTCTCTTGCTCTTTTATGGATTTTTGATATGGCCTCCTGTAAGATAGAGGAAGGAAAAGTGGGTGAATACATGCGAAAAAAGAGAGTGCTGCTGCTGTCCGAAGGTTTCGGCACCGGGCATACGCAAGCAGCCTACGCGCTGGCGGCCGGGATGAAAAGGCTCGACCCCCATTTGCAATGCCGCGTTATTGAGCTCGGCAATTTTTTGAATCCGAAGATGGGCCCCTTCATCCTTTCGGCCTACCGCAAAACGGTCAGCAGCAGCCCAAGGCTGGTCGGAATGCTCTATCGCAAGCAATACGACAAATCGCTGAACCGGCTGACCAAACTTGCGCTGCACCGGATTTTTTACACGCAGGCGGCCCGGGTGATGAAGCAGCTCAGGCCGGATTTGATCGTTTGCACGCATCCCTTTCCCAACGCGGTGATCTCCCGCCTGAAACGGAAAGGAATCCAGGCGCCGCTGATCACGCTCATTACGGATTACGACGTCCATGCCACCTGGGTCAACAAAGAGGTGAACCAATACCTCGTCTCGACGCCCCAGGTGCGGAATCTGCTGCTGCGGCGAAACGTGCCGGCCGAGTCGGTCCAGGTTACCGGCATCCCCGTCCATCCGAATTTTTGGGAACGAGGGGACAAGGAGCAGCTGCAGAAAGAACTGGGACTGAAGCCGATGCCGACGGTGCTGATCATGAGCGGGGGCTGGGGCGTTTCTTTTAATAAAGAAATGATACGTCTGCTCTTGTCCTGGGCGGATGACATTCAGTTGATATTTTGCATGGGAAGCAACGAAAAGCAGCTGCAGAAGATGAAAAGCACCCCCGAGCTCGACCACCCGAATATCCGCCTTCTCGGGTATACGAAGGATATCGACAGGTGGATGGATGTCTCCGATCTGCTGATTACGAAACCCGGAGGCATGACATGCACGGAAGGGCTCGCCAAAGGCATTCCGATGCTGTTTTACGAGGCGATTCCCGGGCAGGAGGAAGAAAACGGCCAATATTTCGTGGAGCTGGGCAGCGCGGAGATGATCTCTCCCATGGTGCTTCGCCGCTGGCACCACCGCCTCCTGCATGAATACGGCCAGGTGGAAAACGACAGGCTGAAGGCGCTGACGGCCACAGGCCCCGGAAAAAAACCTTGTTATTGCGCGCAGCAGGTTCTGGAATGGCTCCATCGACATACGCTGTCTTAAAGCAAGGGACTCTTCAACCAGGTTACATAGGATCCAGCCTAAATGCGGACGCAAAAACAGCTCCCTCCAACAATATGGAGGAAGCTGTTTTTTTGCGGCGATGAACGGGGAGTAAGTCCCCTTCTACAAGAAGCGCCTCCGGATGCGGCAATTATTTCCGGATGACGCCGATCCGCCCTTTGCTTTTCGCCGAATCCCCGTTCCCGGCCAAATAATCTGCATATAAAGACTGCAGCCGGATAGCCCAGCGGGTTTCCCCGTTCATGGCGCGCTGCAGCATCCATTGCAGCTGCGGATCCCGCGTGCAGTGCAGCAGTCCCTCGTACAGCTCGGCGGCATCAAGCGCATCGCCAATCAACAAGCGAAGCCCGTCCGGATATTCCTTGGGAGGCTCAACCTTGCTGAACACCGGATAACAGGCGGTCAAACGGTAATACCATCGCGTCCAGACCGCAAGGCGCTCCTTCTGCTTCATTTCCACGTTCCTGCTGAAGTACGCCCGATGCTCCGGCGGCGCAAGCTGAAGCAATCGCTGCGCGTAAATCATCGAACGATACTCCGCCTGAATCATGTATTGAAGGTCGTGAACGGCGATGGGGCTGCATCCGGTCATCCGGTCCATCATCGGGAGACTCCCGCCTTTCCTGTAGGCTTATTCCCGACCAGTATATGCCCGGGAAGCGGCGTGGTGTTTGTCTAAAGACATGACGCTGCTTGGGGAGGCGAAGTTCTAGATTTCGAAGCTTTCGCCGGATTTCAGCGGGTGACCCTGGATGCCTTTTTGGGCCAGCCGTTCGCAGAACGCGGAAGCGTCCTGCCGGATGCCTTCGAACGTATCGTAGTGTACCGGAAGCACGTGGGACGCCCGCAGCCATTCCGCCGCCACGAGCGCGTCCTCCGGCCCCATGGTCAGCGAATCGCCGATCGGGAGCGCCGCCGCATCGATCCGGTTCATTTCCCCGATCAGGCGCATATCGCCAAACAGTCCGGTATCGCCTGCATGGAAAAAGGTTTTGTCGCCGATCGTCAGCAAAATGCCGCCGGGTTCGCCGGTATAAATCACGGTATCCCCCACCGTAAGCGAAGAACTGTGAAACGCGAGCGTATATTTTACCTTAAAGCCGTCAAACGTCTGACTGCCGCCGATGTTCATACCGTACGCTTCAACCCCTTGGCTTTTGCAATATTCCGCCAATTCGTAAACGGCAACGATCGGGCACTCATTCGCTTTTGCGATGTCGATGCAATCGCCAAAATGATCTCCATGGCCGTGCGTCAACAGCACCGCGTCCACGCGGATATCCCGGGGAGAAACGGTCGCGGCAGGATTCCCCGTCAGGAACGGATCGATGATGATTTTTTTCCCTTCCGCCTCCACCAACACACATGAATGACCGTAATACGTAATTTTCATAAACGTCGGCACCTCCTACAATTAATCGCCAAAACATGATATTCCGGATTGAACGGCAAAGCCTGTACAACCCATCTCTATCATATCGAATTGGGATTTATTTGTAAAAAGTATGATTGCCGATCCGCTTTTCGTACGTGCGGGTATGATGAATGGTCAGGTCCTGCGCCAGCTTCAGGGACAGGAAGAAATACGTGTCATCCGTCACGGCTTTTTTGCCGTTCAGCGCCTCGTTCACCGCGCGAATGCAATCCCGGTTCGGCTTCACGCGGTCAAAGCGTCCGTTCGCCACGGGACTGAACTGATGTTTTTGATAGATGACCTTTTTAATCGTATTGGGAAAATTGGCTGACCGTAGCCGGTTCAAGACAACGTTCGCGACTGCGATTTTGCCTTGGTACGGTTCGCCTTCTGCTTCTGCCATGACGATTTTTTGCAGCAGGAGCACATCTTCAGCGGTCACGTTGTACTGCCAGGTGGCTTTCGCCCGTTCCGACGGACTCAGCAGTTTGGTCCGGCTGAAGAATAATGTTTTTGGGGGAGTCAGCTGAAGATTTTGCTTTTGCCGATGGGAAGCCTCCGCCTGAACGACCTTCGGTTTCGCTTGGGCTTGCTCGCGTGCCAACACCGTTTTGGACTTCGGCGACGTCGAAGGAAGCTGCTCAACAAAAGCAATTTTCGTTTTATTATTCCATGTTTTGAAATTATTTACATTTTGCAATTGAATAGGCAACTCAAAACGCGTCTGTTGCGACGTGCTCCGTTTGCCCTGGACCTGTATATGTTCCTTGTTCACCGCGCTCGCGTTTTCGTTCATGCTCAAAGAAACCGCACCGATCCGGTCCAGCGTCATATTGCCTTTATGCTGCAGTTTTTTCGCTTGCTCGTCTTGCAGAAGCAAACAAATCGCAGAGAAACACACCAGAAGAACTCCGATCAGCAAAGCCATCCAGCGGTTTTGTCTTAAAGTGTACATGTTTTTCCTCCCACTACTCCCGGCACATTCCCTTTTCACACCGAATTTTGCAAATGACGATCATCTTGCATCATTCTCATGTAACCGAAAATAGAGGTTTTGAAAACCTGTTAATATTTTCAGTGATTTGCTGCATCCGCGAATACGAGAAAACGGAAAATACGTTTGTTACATCTTTACAACACCAAACAGCTTCGTGACGGCACAATTTTACGGTTCACAGATACGGCTAAAGGGAACAAGCTATTGTTTTATGTGCAGGAATGTTTTGAATGATCGGATCTTGCCGGACATCCTCGCCCGGATGCCCGCAAAATCCATGTATGCTAAAAACGCTCGAAAATATCAATCTACGAATATTCCATACGGAAGGATTCTAGTATCTCATACATTGGCTTTTCGTGCAAATGTGTGGAAAAAAGTACAAATTCATCGGCGATCCATGTTGCCATGTCGTCCCCTTGTTCCGAAGCCGCTGTTTGCTGAAGCAGAGGGGGCATCGAAGCCAGCTGAAATCCCTGATTTCCCGCGTATTTTCGGGCGATCGTGATGTGCGGGCGATAAGGTCTGGACTCTTTGGCGAACCCTAAGGTTTCCATGGCGTCCGTCACCTTTTCCTGCAGTTCGGCGAGGCCGTTTTTGTAGTCAATTACTCCAGCCCAAAGCACTCTCGGGGATGCCTCTGCGCCAAACACCCCCGCCTTTCCAAAACCAAGCTCAAATGGGCGAAATTGGCTGGCGATGGACTTTAATTTTTCCGCGATGGCCGGCACGCGCTCCGGTTCGACGTCCCCTAAAAATTGCACCGTAATATGATAATCTTCCCTGTGCGTCCATTTTTTGAAAGGATACAGATGTTGATGGGCTTCCCGCCAACGTTCCAGCACCGATTTCAATTCATCCGGCAATCTGACCGCGATAAACAGCCGCAGCGGCCGCTCCTTATTTTCCTTGTCCAAGTAAAATCTGCTCCTTTCACAAATTTTTGCTACTATATAATACCGTCCATTTTATCATATCCAAAATCGCCTGTTTCCACCAAAACAAAAAGGATGTTCCGAAAGCTCCAAGAGCCTTCAAAACATCCTTGCCCCTATTCAGCGTTACCCAAATTGCGCCCGGTGCAATCTTGCGTATACGCCCCCGCTTCTCAGCAGATCCTCATGCCGCCCGTGTTCGGCGATGCCTTCCTCCGTGACGACGATGATCCGGTCCGCGTTCCGGATGGTGGCCAGCCGGTGCGCAATGACCAGCGTGGTCCGGTTCACCGCCAAAGCTTCCAGCGCCTCCTGGATGATCGCTTCCGTTTCGGTGTCGAGGGCCGACGTCGCTTCGTCCAAAATGAGGATCGGAGGATTTTTCAAAAACATCCTTGCGATCGCCAGCCGCTGGCGCTGCCCGCCCGACAGCTTGAGCCCCCGCTCGCCGATGACCGTATCCAGCCCGTCCGGCAGGGAAGCAACCAGCGACTCCAGATGGGCTTTGCGCACCGCATCCATCAGCTCGTCTTCGGAGGCGTTCAAATTGCCGTAAAGGATATTTTCCCGGATCGTCCCGCTGAACAAAAACACGTCCTGCTGCACCATGCCGATTTGCGAGCGGAGCGATTGCTGGGTCATTTCGCGGATATCGATGCCGTCAATCGTGATGCTTCCCTCCTCCACCTCGTAAAACCGCGGGATCAAGCTGCACAGCGTCGACTTGCCGGCACCCGAAGGCCCGACGAGCGCTACCGTCTCCCCGGCTTTGATGCTCAGGTCGATCCCTTCCAAAATCCGCCGCTGCTTCTCATAGCCGAAGGAAACGTTCCGGAACTCGATGTTCCCGCCCAGCTGCCGCACCTTTATCGCATCCGGCTGATCCTGGATGTCCGGCTCGGTGTCCATCAGCTGGCAGAAGCGCTTGAAACCCGCCATTCCTTTCGGATAGATCTCCATCAAGGCGTTGATTTTGTCGATCGGCTTCAGGAAAATGTTGACGTACAGCAAAAATGCCACCAATTCGCCGTAGCTCAGCTTGTTTTGGTATGCAAACCAGGCCCCGCAGACGAGCACGATCAGCGAAATCAGCCGCGTCAGCATATACATGCCCGAGACGCTGAACGACATGGCCAGGTACGACCGAAGCTTGGCGAGGCGGAATGCGGCGTTGCTTTCGCGGAAACGCGCGATTTCGTATTCCTCGTTGCCGAACGATTTGACGACCCGGATGCCGGACACGCTGTCTTCCACGCCGGCGTTCAGCTCCGCGATGTTGCGGAACATTTCCGAGGAAGCATGGTTCAGCTTCTGGTTAAAATAAACGATCATCCATACAATGACCGGCATGACGATAAACGTGATCAGGGCAAGCTGCCAGTTCACCGACCACATGATCGCAAACGCCCCGAAAAAGGTCATGACGGCGATAAACATGTCCTCCGGCCCATGGTGGGCCATTTCCCCGATATCAAACAAGTCGTTGGTCATGCGCGACATGAGATGCCCCGTTTTCGTATTGTCAAAAAACTTGAAGGACAGCTTCTGCACGTGATTAAACGCCTGCTGGCGCATGTCCGACTCGATGTTGATCCCCAGCTTATGCCCCCAATAGCTGACGATAAACTGCAGCCCCATGCTGATCAAATATAAAGCGAGCAAGCCGCATCCGGCGGCGACGATCGTCCCCCACGCCCCGTCCGGCAGCAGCCGGTCCACGACCCACTGGACGGCGACCGGAAACCCGAGCTCCAGCAAGCCCGCCACCACCGCGCAGCCGAAATCGACCATAAACAGCCGTTTATGCGGGCGGTAATACGACATAAACCTTCGAATCAGGCCGGGCTGAGCGCCCGAAGCCTTACCTGCTGCATTTTGCATCATAACCGTATTCGTGCCTCCAAATTCTGTATGAAATACTCTAATTATAGCGTATTCCTCGCACATGGGACCAGAAAAACTGGATGTTGGTTCGCCGCCGCTCCAACGGCGATTCGTCCAAACGCCTTTTCACTTCCCGCCGGAATCTGGTATCCTAAAAACAATTCTGCTTAGGCAAATAACGATCGACGGAGGAGCCGAACCATGAAATCTATCGTATGTCTTCATTCCTTAACGCCGGAACAAGTCGGACAAATCAAGCAGGCCGCCCCAGGCTACGATTTGATCGTAAAAAATAAAAAGGAACTCAGCGCGGAACAGGTTCAAAACGCGGAGGTCATTCTCGGCTGGTCAAAAACGATCGTCGAAGACGCCCTGCTCGCAACCAGCAAGCTGAAATGGGTGCAGACCTGGTCGGCGGGCGTGGATACGCTGCCTTTGGAACGCCTGCGGGACAAAGGGGTGCTGCTCACGAGCGCCAGCGGCGTGCACGCGATCCCGATCTCGGAAAGCATCATCGGCATGATGCTTTCGTTCTCGCGCCAGCTGCATATGGCGGTTCGCCATCAACTGAAAAAGGAGTGGAAATCCGACCTCTCCGTTCCCGGTCTCGCCACGTTGGGCGAAATCAGCGGCAAAACGCTGGTCATCGTCGGCGTCGGCGAAATCGGCCGCGAAACGGCCCGGCTCGCCAAAGCGTTCGGCATGCGGGTGATCGGCGTCAGACGGTCGGACCAGCCGGAACCGCATGTGGACCGGATGTATACGATGGACGGCCTGCATGAGGCGCTGGGACAAGGCGATTACATCGTGAACATCCTGCCGTTGACGGCCGAAACGCGCCGCATCTTTAATGCAGCGGCTTGGAACGCAGCCAAGGAGGGCGCTTATTTCTTCAATGTCGGCCGCGGACCTACGGTGGATACGGACGCGCTTATGGATGCCCTCAAAAGCGGCCGGCTGAGCGGCGCGGGCCTCGACGTGTTCGAAGCGGAGCCGCTTCCGGCGGACCATCCGCTCTGGGACATGGAGCAGGTCATCATCACCCCGCATGTCGCGGGCAGCAACGACCGTTATACCGAACGCGTCATCGCCATTTTTACGGAGAACCTCAAAGCCTATGCCCAAGGCCAAAAACCGCCTCGCAATCTGGTGGATTACGGGCGGATGTATTAAAATTCAGGCATATTTGAGAAAACGATAGGCTTTAACGAAAAATATCCCTTAACCGGGCACCGGAGCGCCATGCAGGCCTCCGATCCCCTGTAAGGGATATTCTCATTCGGCGCAAACGGGCGCCTTTTCCTCTCCATTTCCTTAAGACAAGCGTCTATTCGAAGGCCGCAGAGCCCACGAGAGCATATTTAGCGCAGCATAGGAAAGCGGGAGGATCAGATTAAACCCGTAATCGCCATAATCGTTAGCCAATGCATGGGAACATGCCGCGCCCGTCATTAAAAAGAAGATCCCGGCGTGAACCCATTCTTTAAGCCGAGGCAAACCCGGCACGACGAGAGCGACGGCCCCCAGCACCTTCCAAATCCCGAGAATGGTCAATACGTATAATGGATACCCCAGATTTTTCACCAAATCGATGTTTCCTCCAAATTGCATCAGCTGTCCGATCCCGCTTAACGCAATCGCAATGACGAGCAGTGATGTGACTGACCAATAAGCCACCCTTTTTCCAAGGGGCTGGGGATAGACTTTCATGCTTGTTTCCACACCGACCATCTTACTCATTTTTGACTCCTCCTCATCATTATAAAATCTTTTTTCGTTTCAAAAAAACGAGCCGCGAACGTCTCTATTTCCTAACGACCGGAATCCACATTTCTCCATATACCAAACCGTTTCGCTCACCCATCTCCACCGTTGCGTTTGGCCCGCCGACATAGGCAAAATCGGTGGCTTCCGGCAAAACTTGACCAAAGGCAATGCCGGAAAGCATGTTGCCCAGCTCATCGGCCGTTTTTCCTTCCCCTTTGACAACGAGGTATTCCCCTTTAGGGAACTCAATCACGCGGGTTGCTTCGGGTACCGAGGCCTCCGTCATGACGCCGGCGTAGTACATCATCTTGTTGTTTACCGCTTCGTTGACGGCAAAAATGCAGTCGTTTGCGGCTACGGATTTTAAAGCGTCAAGTCTTCCGTCTTGCATCACGGCTTTCCGAAAGTCGGCCTTCTCCTGGTTTATGCCGGCATAGTCCGTGTAATCGCTTCGAAGCTCCGTCCCAATGCCCAAAACGTTAAAGCTTTCTTTTTCCTCAAGGGTGTAATTTTTCATCTTCGATTCCTTCCTTCGCTTTAAATTTTCAATGATTCGTCTTTTCTCTTGATGGGTTTATCATAACTTCTAATCATGCCAAAAAATGATACTGTTTAAGGCCCGCAGAAAAATAAAGAGGAGGACCAACGCGGTCCCCCCTTTAAAGTACGACCCGGAACTTTCAATGCCCCGGTATTGGCCGGGGAGCCTCGGCGCAGGCCCCCCATCCCCATATATTATAATTTTTCGATTTCCCGCATGTTACTGGAGCGCTTCGCAAAGCCACACCTGCCGCACGAAGCTTCCTTTCCTCACTTGGCATTCATCGGCGATCCGATACCCCGCTTCTTGCACCCGAACCCGCACATCCTCTTCCGTCGTGACGATCACCGCACGGGGCGCCAGGCGGCGCAGGCTTGTCAGCATCCTCTGCTGCTCTTCTTCCGGAAGCACCGAGCACAGATTGTAGGGCATGTCCAACACCGCCGCATCGTAATGGCCTTCCAGGTCGTTCATATCCCCAAGCGTCACCAGCGTTTCGGGAAATCCGTAATGCTTGAGGTTCGTTCTGGCGCCGCGGATCGCAAGCGGATTGATGTCCCTTCCCCGGATATCCAGCCCCATGGATAATGCCTCGATCAGGACGTTTCCCATGCCGCAGCAGGGATCAAGCAGGCGCAAGCCTTCCGTCTCCGGAGCCGCGATGTTCACCAGCGCCCGGGCTACGGCCGCGGAAAGGCCGGTGGAATAATTCTGCGGCTTATGGATATGCGCGTGCCAAGCCCGCTTTGAGGCATGCCATACGCCAAGTACCCAAGTCCCGTTCACAGCCGTCAGCCCCAGCGTCACATCGGGATGCTTCATGTCCGCCTTGCCCTGAATCCGGCTGCCGACCAGCCGTTCGAAGCTTCTTTGTTCTGCATAATCAAACGGATCCCCGGCTTTGATGTACGTGACCTTAAACGTTTCTCCGCTTTCTACCCAACGCCTTGAGCCCGCGAGCTCGGCGATTTTTTCCGCAGAGTCCCCGCAAGCGGCGATATCCAGACGCAGGTTTAGAAACGGGCTGCGATCCGGGTCGATCCTCCGGCGGCTAAGCAAAAGCGACTCCGTCTTCCATTCCGTCCAGCCGCCGAACAGCGCCCGCAGCTCCATCGCGCAAAGCTCGGCTTCCGTTTCATGGCTGGCGTACGCGTATAGATAAAGCGAGCGGCCGGCGGCCAACGCTTGTTGGATCCGTTCACCGATCCGTTCATCGATTGGTTCATCCATTCGCCCAGCGATTTGTTCATGCATCGGCCGATGCATCCGACCACTTGCCTGTTCCTGTTTTTTATTCATTCATGTAACCCGTACCTTTCCCTGCATCTTTCGGCTTCTTACCCTTTCCAGCCGCCGGCGGCCAAAAGCCTGTAAGATTCCAGGCGGTGCCGGTAATCCTGGATGGGGCAAAAGATCAAAAACTCCCGGCATCCGGTCGATTCCGCCACCCGAACAAGCCGTTCCCGCACCTGCTCGGGCGTACCCGCTATCAATCGCCTTTGCGGATCGGAGTGCTCCTCCGGCTCCCCCTGCTCCGCGGCCCGCTCGGGTCCCGGCAGCTTTGCGTCCTCCAGCAGCTTCCGGGCTTTCGCCTCCGTCCGGGCGCAGATGACCCCGATCGACAGCATCGCACGGGGTTTGTCCAGCAATGCCGACGGCTTGAACTGTTCGCGGTACGTTTGCAGCACTTCGGCCCCGTCCCGCTCGCTCATAAACTGCCCGAAAACATACCCGGTCCCGTATTCGGCGGCAAAACCGGCGCTTTTGCTGTTCGTTCCAAGCATCCACACATCGGGCTGCACCGTCGGCAGCGGCCGCGCCTGGACCAGCCTGTCCTCATACATATAACGGTCTTCCAGCAGCTTGATCAATGCGCGCAGCTTTTTGGGCATATCCGCCACGTTTTGCAGGAAATTGCCGCTAAGCGCCATCGAAGCGTGGGCCGACCCGCCGGGCGCCCGCCCGATGCCGAGGTCGATCCGTCCCGGATACAGCGCCGCCAGAAGGCGGAAGCTTTCCGCGACCTTCAGGGGGCTGTAATGGGGCAGCAGCAGCGCGCCCGTGCCGAGGCGAATGCGTTTCGTTTTCGCCCCGATGTGAGCCAGCAGCACTTCCGGCGACGCGCAGGCCAAATCCTTCAGATCATGGTGTTCGGCCGCCCAATAACGTTCATAACCCCATTTTTCCGCGGATACGGCCAGCGCCGCCGCCTCTTGCAGGGCTTGTTCGTAAGAAGCGTCCCCGATTTTCGGAACCAAGTCCAGCACTCCCAAGCTTAACCCCGTAACCATCTGCGAAACTCTCCCCTCATGCCGCTGTTTCTCGTCTCTTCTCAAGTGAACCCGGCCGCTTAATCCAAATCGTAAATGGACCCGACCTTCAGTCCGTACAGTTCATTATAAATCTTTTCCGCAAAGGCGTCCGTCATGCCCGCAATATAATCGATCACCATATGCTCCCAAGTCCAGATCGGGTTCGGGCTGGCCTGATCCCTTTCGAACCGCTGCAGCCAGTCGGAAGGGATGATGGATTTCGATGCCACCGGATCAAGGAAAGCGTCCCACAGCCGTTTGATCATCCATTCGCTCCGTTTTTGCAGGCGCTGCACGCGCAGGTCGCGGATCATCGTCACCCACGCGAAGCTTTTCAGCACGCTGACGGTCCGAAGCATATCGAAATCTTCTTCCTGTCCTTTGATGAAGGTGACCTTTTTCCAATCCCCGTCCGGGATGACGCCAAGGCTGCCGACAAAATGGCTCACCCAAAAAGCTTTGACCTCGCGCCGCGCCCGCGAAAAATCATGCTCGCAATACGGCAGCTTCTCCTTCCACACGTGAAGAAAAGCGGCCATGACCTCTTCCACCTTCAGCCGGATGCGGTCCGCGTCCCAGCCCTGCCAGAAAGCGTCCTCGAGCGTCATGATTTTTTCGATGATCAGCCGGATAATGTACGGGTCATATAGAAAATGCTCATGCACTTCGATTTTGCCCGCCTTGATGCCGTCCTCCAGATCATGGGCCGAATAGGCAATGTCGTCGCACAGGTCCATCAGCTGGGATTCCAGCGTTCTTTTTCCTGCCGGAATGCCCCATTCGTTGCGAATCTCCGAAATATAGCTCCATTCATGCTTGTACAAGCCCTTTTTATTGACCGTGCCGGGAAACGGATATTTGTTGATGCCAAGCAGCACGGCGTCGGAGAGATTCAGGCCGTCCACGTTTTCGCGTTTTTCCAGAAACATGATCAGCCGGAAATTATGCGAATTCCCTTCAAAATGCTCGTATTTATGCCGCATCCGCGTCCGCACGTCCTGGATTTGCTCGGAATTCATGTAGAGCCCTTCCACGGCTTCTTTCGTTTTATCCTTGATCAGCTGCTCCAAAATGCCGTCCAGCACTTCTTCGCCCTTATGGCCGAAAGGCGGATGGCCGAAATCATGCGCGATCGCCGCGCATTCCACCACCTCCGGATCGATCACGAGCCCGGGGTTGCCGGCCTGTTCCTCGGTTACTTCCGGGTAAGCCCGCACGAGGCTTTTGGCCGCTTCCCGCGCGATTTGCGCCACCTCCAGCGAATGCGTCAGGCGCGTCCGGTAATAATCGCCCGTGCCGGCACCGAAGACCTGCGATTTCCCTTGCAGGCGGCGGAACGTCGGCGAATGGATCAGCCGCGAATAATCCCGTTCATACGTCGCCCGGGATGCGTCCGCTTTGGTTTGTTCAGGGTACTGACGATGTTCCCTTTGATCCTTGATATTCATATACAGCACTCCCTACTCCGTTTTTTTATTTTTTCATTATAAGGCATTTCGGCCTGTGCCGTTCTTTGATTTTTTCATGAGCGCGTGGTGCCTCTGTCACCCATTGTTGCCAGTCCGCCAGCCCATTAGGAGGTTGGGAGTGCATGTCTCGAAAAAAAAGGATCCTTTCGGTAGGGCTGCATGCAAAAATAAACCGCCCCTCTCGGCCATTGCCTGAAAAGACGGTTTATGAGTAAATCATTCGGCGCGGCCTATTCGCGCCAGTTCCACAGCGCAACCTCCCCGATGCGGATCGCGGATACTTCCGGATCTTCTTTCAGTTTTAAAATTTCTTTGGTCGGTCCGGTAATGACGGCACCGTAGATTTTGACCCCGTTTTTTTCGACGTAGTCCAGCGTTGCTTTGAAATCGACGGAGGGAACCAGACTCCCGGCAGCCCGTTTATGTTGGTACAGGACGCGCAGCGTCTGGATGAAATTCGCTTCCCGCAAAGCGCCGGAGCCGTACGGATCGATCGGAGGGTACGAGGTGGAAGATGAGCTCATGGTGACAAACGGTCCGACTTTTTGTTTTGGCCCTTCGGTCACTTGGCCGTCCCCCGGGTGCCATACCGGCATCGCCGGAAAACCGATCGGGCTGATGACGAGCCCGTCAAAGCGTTTGATGTCTGAGTCCCCATTGTCAACGGCAAACCAAAGCGGGTCGTAATGTTTGCCCTCGAACCTTTTCAAAAACTCGTCGGTCGAATAGAGCTTTTTATAAGAAACATAGGCCTCCGCCACCGTTCCTTCAGGCAGCTTCTCCAACCGTGTCCATTCCCGCCCGCTGTCGCCCCCCTGATAACCCGGGAAAAGAAACATTCCCTTATAGGCCACGCTGTTGTCCGACCAGGAAAAATCATAAAGCCGGAGCCATTGAAAGGAATACGTCGCCGAAAAATCGCCGACCTCCCGTTGTTCGTCCCCGATGCGTTTGGACATTTTGCCGCTAATCTTCATATTAAAATAGGTTCCGGCGTTGCTGTTGGGTTGAATCGTCACATTCGGATAACCGACCGCAAACGCCGATTTCACAACGTCGCGGTTGATTTCGCTAAAACTCGGATCTCCCGCCTGATAAAAAATGGACGTGCCGATCGAACACAGGATGCTAAACCCGATAAAAAAGCCGATCAACGTAAACGCCGTCCCGATCCGCGCCTTCCATTTTCCTTTTCTCAGCAGCCTGGCTTCACGTTTATGCCTTTTCTTCTCGGCGTCCGATAGGGGACGAGGGTTCATATTTGCCGCGTGTTCTTCAAGGTCCATCATTTCATCCAGATAGGATTGGTAGACCTCCATCTTTTCGAGTTCACGCTCCAGCTCTTCCCGCTCCTCCCCGGACAGTTTTCCGTCCTTGTAATCCCGGAGCTTTTGCTTAAAATCGTCGCTCATCCCGCTCCTCCTTTTCCCGGATCTTCCTCAGCTGCTGCCGCGCCCGAAACAGCACGACCTTAAAATGGGACAACGTGATGCCCATGATCTCCGCGCCCTCCTGGTACGAAAATTGATGCAGATCCACCAAAACCACCGCTTGCTTCTGCATCTCCGGCAGCCCCCCAATCCATGCCAACAGCCGGTCATGCCCCTCTTTGCGCAAAAGCACCGATTCCGGCCCATTCCCGTCGTCGTCCGGCAAGCGATGAAACCACTCGTCCGCAGACGCGATGCTCCGGCTCTCTTTGCGCTTCAGATCGATCAACGCATGATAGGCGACGCGGAAAAGCCAAGGTTTGACCTGCTCATCCCTATAATTTTCGAGGTGCAAATAAGCGCGGTAAAACGTCTCCTGCACCAAGTCTTCCGCTGTCGCATCGTCCCCGCAAAGGGAACGCAAATATCGGTAAACGTCCGGCATATAAGTTCGATATACGCTTTCGAGCGTGCTGCGTTTGGCCATCTCATCCCCTCTATCTAAACACGTTTCAAACAGGGGAATAGTTACATAATTTCGGAAAAATATTCATGTTTCGGAAAGAAGGGAGGGTAATTCCCCAGCAAATCGGAGTTTATTTCCGCACAAAAACGGCCCGCCGCCTGGATCGGAAAGGCAGAGGGCCGCGTCGTGGGCAAATATTTATTCAGTCTATGGATGTTTTACGGCATGAACTTTAGGGTTTCAAGCAGATTCCCGCGCACGCCCCTCCGAATAATGCCGATCCCGGCCGGACGGCCCAAAGCTGCGCTAGAAAAAGCAAGCATATCACGCCCATGGCGAGAACCAGGATCCGCATATAAAGGAATACCTTCCCTACGCCCAGTTTGCGGATCAGCGTTCACCCAAGCAAAGGCGAAACAACCATGATCAGGCTGGCAGACATGTTGGGCCATATGCGTCCCTCCTTTCTGCTGATTCGCAGGATGCTGAAAACAAAAGAGACCCGCCGGTTGCGGGGCTCTTCTCTCCTTCTATTTGAATGCCATGGCGGCGTGGATCGCTTTTTTCCACCCGGCATACAGCTTATCGCGCTCCTCTTCCCCCATCACAGGCTCAAATTGGCGCTCCTTGGCCCACATGGCGGATATTTCCTCCTGGCTTTTCCAATAGCCGACCGCAAGTCCGGCCAAATAAGCCGCGCCCAGCGCCGTCGTTTCGTTGATCACCGGCCGTTCCACCGGCACGCCAAGCAGGTCGCTTTGGAACTGCATAAGGAAGTTGTTCTGCACGGCCCCGCCGTCTACGCGGAGCGTCCGCAGCTCGATGCCAGAATCGCCCTCCATCGCCGAGATGACGTCCCGCGTCTGGTAAGCGAGCGACTCCAGTACCGCCCGGATAAAATGCTCTTTGGACGTGCCGCGGGTCAAGCCAAACACCGCTCCGCGCACATCGCTGTCCCAATACGGCGTACCGAGGCCTACGAATGCAGGCACGACATAAACGCCTTCCGTGCTTGCGACCCGGTTTGCGTAATTTTCGCTTTCTTTGGAATCCTTCAGCATCCGCAGTCCGTCCCGGAGCCACTGCACCGCCGATCCCGCCACGAAAATGCTGCCTTCCAGCGCGTATTCTACGCGGCCGTTAATGCCCCAGGCGATGGTGGTCAACAACCCGTGCCCGGAGCGAACCGCGGTTTCGCCGGTATGTTTGAGCATGAAGCAGCCGGTGCCGTACGTGTTTTTCGCCATCCCTTCGTCAAAACAAGCCTGCCCGAACAACGCCGCCTGCTGGTCGCCGGCCGCCCCGGCGATCGGAACCTCCTGCCCGAAAAAGTGGTGCTTCACCGTGTGCCCGTAAATTTCGGAGGATGGGCGCACTTCCGGCAGCATCGAAGCCGGCACGCCCAGGATTTCCAGCAGCTCGTCGTCCCATCGGAGTTCGTGGATGTTGTACATCAGCGTGCGGGAAGCGTTGGAATAGTCGGTGACATGCCGTTTGCCCCCGGTAAACTTCCAGATCAGCCAGGAATCGATGGTGCCGAACAGGAGCTTGCCCTGCTCGGCTTTTTCGCGGGCGCCTTCCACATGGTCGAGAATCCACTTGACCTTCGTTCCCGAAAAATACGGATCGATGAGCAGACCGGTTTTTTCGCGGATCTTGTCGTCGTATCCTTTCGCTTTCAGTTCCTCGCATATGCCGCCCGTCTGCCGCGACTGCCACACGATCGCATGGTACACCGGCTCTTCCGTTTCCTTATCCCACACGACGGTCGTTTCCCGCTGGTTGGTGATGCCGATGCCTTCGATCTGCTCCGGCTTCACGCCCGATTCCGACAGCACCGACGCGATGACCGACAAAATCGACCCCCAAATTTCGTTGGCGTTATGCTCCACCCAGCCGGGCTGGGGAAAATGCTGAGTTATCTCCTTTTGCGCGATATGAACGATTTCGCCCGCTTTATTAAACAAAATCGCCCGCGAGCTTGTCGTCCCCTGATCCAATGACAATATGTAGGTTTCCATCGTTCTCCCCCGTTTCGTTGGCATGTTGAATGTTTCGTAAGCGCTTTATCATTAAGATGAAATGAAATGATCTAAGTATGGACTTATGTGGGTATGGCTGCTGCAATTGGCTTCCTACTTCTTATGCTATTCGAAAACGGGGAGGTTTTGAAGGGGGATTTTGAAAAGAGGAGGCGGAAAGGACGAACAGAGGAGAATTCGCGAGATTATACAGAGTCAAATCGTATGTATTCATTGGTACAAACTTGAATTTAGACCGTTCTCCCTGCATTGCTAGCCTTTCGTTTGAGTTGTAGCAATAATCTCGTTTTTTTTAGCAATTTCTATTTTTAATTCTAATCCGGACTTTGAGCATCAAAGAATACAATTTCAGCAACGTTCTGCATTTTACTTATCCGGTTAAAAAACCAAACTTAGTTAAAAGCCGCCGATCCATAAGGTCAGCGGCTTTTTATGCCGACACTCTTAAAAGCGTGCTATGACAAATAAAACAGTTCATTCCTTCGTGCCACCACTTCGGCGGTTAAATGCCAATTCAAACAAACCTGTAGCGGACAGCCCGGCAATTCCTCCTGCCCAGATCCTGAGCACCAGTCCTAACTCCGTAAAAGGATAGGCTGCCGCACCGATGATGAAGCCGATAATCAGGCCAACGACCGGTACGATATTCTTCGGCACGTTTACCGCGCTTTTAACAAGTTGGACTAGCGACAGAACAAACACCGCCAAAACGGAGGCAAATGCTAGCACATGATCCAATACTTCATTTTCCATGTCGATTCTCCTCTCTTATTCTTCCGGAATCCCCGCGGCGCGCCGCAAATTATTCGCCAAGTTATGGTAATGATTCATGGCCGTCCGGTCTCCAGCAGCTTTAGCCTGAAACCATGCCGGCGAAAGCCAACGGAAAATAATCTCCTGCGCGTTGCTTTTCGGCAATCGGGTAAGCGGTTGGGCTGCCTTTCCCGCTTCCAGTGCTATCCCTGCAGCCAAACGAAGATTATTGGCCAAGTTATGGAAATGGGTTTTCCCTGCTTCATCCCCGAAGTTATGAGAGGAAAACCACGCTGGTTGTATATAGTAGCGGATCAGCGATTGAGCGATAGCAGCGGGTAAAGGTTCAAAATCAGGTGCAGCGATCGGAGCCGCCAACTCAGCACCCACGTCCAGGATTAAATTCTTGAAGGTTTTATTGCCTGCGAAGAGGGCTTGTTCGCAATCGCTCTTACGGGCTGGATCAAGCTGTTTGTGGCTCACGATATAAGTGGAGGGATTTTTGCCCCACTTGTCGCAGCAATACGCCAAATACCATACGAACCGTTTGTAAGCCTCCACGAAGCTGATCTTGCCGCCATAACAAAGCTCAATGCCCAAAGCAGCATCGTTGGCGTCGTAGCCGAAACGTTCGTTGTCTGTCGTGACGTTATAAATCACATGCCAGGCTTTTTCCGCCGGATCAGGTCCGGTCCCGGTCGGAATGATCTCCAAAATCTTTGTGTCGTCGATAAAAACCTGCGCGGAAGCAGAACGGTCCTTAAGGTTATTGAAATACGTATAATGGTTATCTGCCGTAGCCCCCGGATTTCCTGTGTCATGGGCAACAAAAAAGGCCGGGGTTCCGGTTGTTAGTCGGAGTCCAGGCCTTGTGTTATGGCGAACGCCGATATATCGACGCTCGATGTTGTATTTGGCTTTATCCAAAATTCAATCTCTCCCTTTTGCTTTTTCAAAATGGTCTACTCGTTTTTGCATCGATTTCTGGGATTCTTCCAGGCGCGTAACACGTTCGGCCAGCTCGTCGAACCGCTTTCCTTGGGCCCGTTGTTCATGCTTGATGTCCTCAATGCCCCGCTTAATGTACTCGATATCGGCACGAGCCATGGCATCCGACCGGGCTTCTTCCTTTGTATCCTGCCTTACTGCGCGGGTTCTTCCCGACCAGCCGATAATAATACCGCTGATTACCCCGCACACCGATAAGAGAGCAGTGATCGCTGCGAAGTCCATCATCGATTCCTCCTTTCGTGAAGGTGAATTGCCCCCGGGAGCTCCGAGGGCAAAATAAAAACGCCTATGCGGCGTTGAACTGTACTGAAATACCATTCTTTGGATCATTATAACTACCCGAGAACAAGGTACTTTATGTCAGTGTAGTATCGAATCCGTTCCCCCGGCTGGGCTGCAGCAGAGGTTGCCCAGTACGCAAACCCGTCCGGAAGAAAGTCCGCTTCAGACTTCAAATACACTGATTCGAGTGCCCCCTGGGGATTTTCGTACCATGCAGTTCCATTTCTGAGCTCGGTCAATCCCCTAAAAGCAATGGTGACACAATCGTACGAGTATGAGGATGAGTTACTCCTTGAGATGATTATGATTTTGGGAGTGAATGGAATCCCCCTGATTTCCCCTCCCTTGACTGACCCTTTCCCGGAGTCGACAATGAAGTCTGGAATCACGCCGCTGTATAGTTTCATGCCCAAGGGGATTTGCATTATCTTGGTTGCTAATGTTGCAAAATCATCACTTCCTGATGCTGGAACTCCTTTGCCGTTGATGGCGGAAGCGATTCGAGATTTTCCATCATTGGCATATTGAAAAAGCAAGCTACCATCCGCATCATCATTCCATACAGCTTCTGTTGTTCCTTCATTAAGCATGATTCTGCTGAAACCTCTAGATGCCTTTGGCAAATCGGATTTCACGACCAGTCTTATTGTTACGCCTCTTGCACTTCCAGTATTAAAAGTATAGCTCTTACGATGCCACTCAGTAGAAGCGTCGCAAAATACTTGTCCGATAATGCTTCCGTTCCCCAATACCTCAGCGTAGATCTCGGACGCAGTGTTTGTCGGATTTAGAAAATCTAAAGACAGTGTATAGTAAACATTTGACCATACCGGTATTGACTCTGATTCTATATAACGGTAATTCACCCCAGATGGCTCGGCGTCAAAGAAAAAAGACGAAATACGATTTCCCGCCTCCCTATAATAATTCCATCCGGTTTCGCCATTTACTTTGGTCCATCTCGCAAAACCCAATAACCCCGTGCTGTTGGATACTAGGTTAGGTTTATAGCTAAATCCATTCAATACAGGTTCCCATCGGGTCCATGCGACTACATTCAAGCTGAGTGTACGTGATTGGCGTATGAACTCTAGACCCGTATAAAAATGGGTAATTCGCTGTGTTACCCATCGATTATCAGGTGTGTCAAATCTATGCCTCTCAACTCGCAAATACCACCAGTTTCCAACGGGCATTATAGAAGATGGAGCGTTAAGCGGAGCATTTACATCGTAAAAACCAATATTTACAACTGTGTTTAGATCAGTGCCATCCGGGAGATTAATACCTCTTCCATCATTAGTCGTTAAAGGGGACTTTTGCCAACCCCTTGCCTCGATATATGAAACAGCCTGATTATAAGCCGCTTTTACCGCTTTTTCAGTCGCAGCTACATCTTCCCTCGTCCCATTGGTCGCATTAGAAAGCTGCACGACCCCCTTGTCCGTCAAAGAAGCATCAGGAACTTTAATATTCCCCACAGCTTCATCGATCTTATCCCAGTTATCATTCAGCATCGTTTGAATATTAAACGTCTCGTTCCCATCAGCTATCGGATCTTTTTTTAACAAACCAAGATTAGGCGTATTACTCGCCATTTCAAGCACCTCCTGCAAATTTGGATAATGGCGTTTGTTCCATTTGATCTAGGGTCATGACGCCTTCAATGTCCCGGATGAGTAAATAACTGAATTCGTATTTTACAGTCAGATGCGCGGGCTTCACTTCTTCGATCACGGATTTGAGATCCTCCAGATTCGGGGGAATCCCGATCGTATCAACGAATTTGATCGTAAAACCCCACTCGGCAGGTTGAAAAGAAACATCTACCTTTCCGCCGTCATAGGCCTCCGCAACGTTTTTGACCAGACGCCCTGAGAACTTGCCTGCTCCGCGCAGCTTTGATTCTACTAAGGAACGCCGCTGTTCGATCGGTTTAGTTCGATCCGTTTCGATTCCAAGCTCATACTCCCATCGATCCAGTCCCCATGTGGCCGTCCGGACAAAAAACTGATCAAGCGTTTGGTTCAGGGCCGTGTATAAGGCATCCATCTCCGTCCCTTTTGCATTCAAGTAAGCCTGCATGACTCGGGAAGACTCGTAATAGGCAGGCAAATAAGAAAAGAGCTCAGCGCCTCTCGGACTAGCGATCGTAAAATCAGCCATTCAGCGTCACCGTCCCCAATACGGCCACCTGACCGGGGTTGATCTGAATATTAGTGTCCGACTGGTCATTGACGGTAAGATTCGAGTAGTCGATAATCGGAGGAATATCCAGCAGCACCGCAGCGATCCGGGTGTAACGAACGAGCGGATCCGCAAAAGCAAGCTGCTTAAGATACGCAGTAACCCCCTTCTCTACCTGTTCCTTTACTTGTTCGATCGTTGCGTCGGCCGCCAGTGTGAGCTGAACCGAGATATGAATAGGCACCTCCTCGGCCGCCATGACGGTGACGATCGGCCCGGCTGGCGCTTGCCCTTCTCCTTGACCGTCCATCGTCGGATCGATATAGTCTTGAGCGGCTTGTACAATCGCCGGACTTGCGGCGCGTTTATCCATATCCAGCAAATAAATACCGACCGTGCCCGGTCCTTTCCACAAGGGTTTGACCTGAACCCCGCCTACACCGGCGACCTCATTCGCCCATTGAATGTATTGGGCTTTGTTGCCGCTTGTCCCCTGGTTACGAACCCGGGTATAAAAGCGCTCCAGCAAGGATTCATCGGACTCCACATCCGCGCCGCCTTTGATCGCTTCCGGATTTGTCACCGACACTACGCCGGTAACCGGTGCCGAGATGATTTCGATGACGCCCGCGGGCACGTTGCCGGCTTTGCCGGGCACAACCGCTGTCACTTGAGCGATCCCTTCGCCATTACCGTCCAGCGTTACTTCCGCAGTCGTTTTGTATTCGATGCTCGGTTCCCCGGAAATTTCATCAGCAGGCGTGGCGACCACGATTCCGGAAGGGATCTGCTTTCCGGGCGCCCCCTTAAACTTAACCGTTCCGGTAGCGGCCACCGCTTGACGGCGCGTCACCCCATGCTCCTCCGCCCGCATATCCAAATATTCTCCGAATGTAGTCCGGGCAAAGCCCCGATCCAGCACCTGCTGCGCCCAAATCGCCGCTTCGGACAGCATAAACGCCACGGGCGCCTGCGCGTCCCAAATAAAAGAGCCTTCGGATTTATCGATATCCGCGGGCACCCGGCTCAGCATGCGCTGCATGATTTCGTCTTCGGTTTGATCTTGCAAATAAAGCGGCAAATCCGCCATTATCCCACACTCCCTTCCAATACGGCTTCTTCATCGCGGATATTCGTAATCCGGCAGGTGAAACGACAGCTTTCCCCTTCCCACTCGAAAACAAACTGGTCCACGTTTTGCGTTCGCGCATCCGCGAGCAGCGTTTCGGACACCATACGCCGGATTTCGCTTTCCTGAATCGCCCGGTTGCCGCTGCCGATCAATTCTTCCAGCTCGCTGCCATAATCACGGGAATAGATGAGATGGCGGTAACGCGGCGTTCGAATCGCTTTTTCGCACCAAAGCACCCAAGCCTCTTTTTCATCGGCCACGGCCATTTTACGGGTCGGCGACATGACAAATTCGCCTGCGTCAAAATCGAACTTCCAGCTGCGGCCGAACACGGCCCCGCTTCCTTCATACGTCTCCGGCTCTGTCGCATCCTCCCAGACCATGTCCTCCGTCGCCGGAAACAAATTAGCCATGCCCGCTCACCACCTTGCATACGACCACCACATCATTCCCACCATTCACCCGAACCGCCAGCACACGATCCCCAGACTTTAAGGCCAAGCTAAGACGAGCATCTTCAATTTCGGTTTTAGCCGAAGAAGTTTCCTCCTGCTTAAGGTCCCCTGCCGACCGTACGTCCAACATGGGTGTCCCTGCCATGACAGAACCCGGAACAGCCAATACGCCCGGCAGCTCCGCAACTAAGTAGTCTTGAAACTCGTGTTTAAAATCATCCAGCTTCAAACCGGTTCCGGTAATCGTACCAAGAACGGCTCCCACGCCGCCAAGCGCCTGCCTCGTATGTTTGCCGACAGAAGAATAAAGCGCTGACGCCAGCTGTCCGTAAGGATCTTTATTCAAGATAAAACCTCCTTTTCACGTCATCGTAAGTGCCAAGCTCAAGCGACATGCTTCCCGGATTCCCCAGTTCCCTGCTGACTGAAATAACGATGAGCCTCATTGTTCCAAGCATAACGGCATCCCCGGCACGTATCGTGTTGATGTCAGGGGCGTTGACGGAAATCGTCTGCGAGATTCCACGCAGTTTGCTTTTGGCCAACTCTTTCGCCGCTGCTTGCGACTTGACTTCATCGTCCTGGATAATCGCCTGGAGCTGGCCATATTTGTCGATGTCCTTCTTGGCGATCGCCATCACTTTGGACGGGACCTCTTTCCCGGATTCGCTGGCTGTCGTTGCAAGTACCTTCACCTGGGTAGCCGCTCCCTCCAACGTCCGGGATTGGGTCGTATCCGTAACATGTTCAAGAATGTATACCTCCGGGTTGGTCCCGAGCTCATACAGCTCAAGCCCGGATGAAATCATCCGCGGATGATACAGCTTTCCGCCGGCTTTGGCCGTCTCCCTGAGGTCGGCGAACATGCTGGCATAGATGGACTGCGTGCGGTAGACGGAACGTCCGAGCTCTTTTTTGGTATCCGGCAGCTTTTCGATTTTTAAATTCCAATCGGAAGCATATTTTTTGAAACGTTGGGATGCTGTCTGTTTCGCCGGAAACAAGTATTCATCCTCGGACTTGTCCAAGTAGATCGTGCGGTCATAAATGGTCAGCGTCATCCGTTTAATTCCGTTGTTCGAGGTCTCCACTTCCCAAACAACGCCGGGATTCAACAGCGGCACGTAATTCGTTTTGCCGTAAGGAACGCCGCTGATCCGAATGGACATGCCCGGCGAGATCGGCGGCATATCCGGCGAGACGACCAGATTCACCGTAGCTTGATAGGCGACCTGCTCTAGCGAATCCCGCAGATTGATAGCCTCCACCAGCGGAGTCAAATCATATTTGTTCTGCAAAATCACCTTGTAGCTCATGGCAGCACCAGCTTCTGTCCGGGTTTGATCGCATTCGGGTTACTGCCGATGATCTTTTTGTTCAGCTGATAGATTTTATTCCAGGCCGAACTGTTTCCAAGCTCCAGTTTTGCAATTTTGGATAGGGAATCTCCCGGTTTGACGACGTAGGTTTTGCTTTTTTCCTTCAAGTCCACGCGCGGCTTTTTGTTAACCGTGGATGTCTTTCCCTGGCTGCCGCCGGCGGTTTTGGCCACCTTCAGTTCCCTCCAGGTCCGGAGCGTAATTTCAAAATATACGTCCCCCGGCTCACCCCCGCGAAAAGTGGAATTGTGCGAAGCCACAAACACCGGCACATTCACGGCTGTTTCTGAAATAATAAAACGCAATGGCGTCTTTAACGCCAAAAATTCATTCAGCTTATTCATCGCCGTCTGCGGATCAGGCAGATCGTCCTTACTTCCTCGGCAAAAGGATCCATCGAATGTTTTAGGAAAAAAAGAGGCGAAGGAAATTTCCTTCACCTTATCTCCCTGCGGAAAATCAAATTCCCCGGATGACAAAATATTCACCGTATCCAGACCCTTTTGCCTTGAGATCGTAACCTCTTCCGGATTGACCGGAAATAGAAAGTCTTTCCCTTTGCCGTCCCTCAGCAAAAATTCCATTGCTTCCGCCTTCCTCCTTTCAGCAAAAAATTAACCAGTGTACCACCCTGCAACTTCGCTTTAAGCAAGCGCCATAGACTGCGGTTTTCGATTTTGCGTCGCCTTCGCGAATTCCGCCCGCAAACGCTGGCCGACTTGCTGGATAATACCTTCGACATCGACCGGATATTCCTCGTGAACCGTCACCTGTACCGCACCTGGCGGCAGGTTGTATTGGGTCGTCGTTTCGGTTTTCATGTCCCGCAAAAATCCCGACAACGTCGTCAACTGCTCCGGACTGATCTGGACAACCTGCGGTATTTTTCCGCCTGCCGAAGTAGCGTTGTTTGTCACTGCAGACTGCATGCGGGGGCCGGGCCCAGCCATGTTCATGTTCTGTGGTGAAGTCATCCCCATACCCATTTGATAACTTTGGTAGTACGGAGAGGACGGTGGATAAGGTGGTAAGGTCGGCCTCTGCATGAGTGGTGCCGGAGGCAATAAGGGCTGTTTTTCCGGCACAGCCGGAGTCCTGATTACGTCAGGTTTCTTGGAAACGTCCTCTTTGTCTTTTGGCTTGTCCTTTTTACCTAAAATATTTTTGGAGAACCAGTTGGATACCCCGGTAAATGTTTCTTTGATTTTTGGCGCGCTATCGGCTATAAAGCCCCCGATTTTACCTCCAAGAAAATCTCCAGCCATGTCGCCCAGTACGGTCCCGACCGCTGTACCAACCCCTGGCAAAAGGAAAGTTCCGATGGCGCCTCCAGCTGTTGCAAGCAAGTTGCTTCCAATCGTAGAGCCGATCGCTTGTGCACGCTCTTTACCTGGTTTGGCGGAAGCGATCGACATCACATCACCGACAAGGCCAAGCGGCCCAGGCAGCTTTTTAAGGCCTCCTTTTATTAATCCGCTCGCCATGGCGCCAACACCGCCATTTCCGGCAACCTTTGCTGCAGAGCTTGCGATATTGGCCGTTGAGCTTACGGAATTAGTAGCGGCACTTGTTGCCTTAGTAACAGTACTTGCAGCGCTCGCTGCAGAAGTGGCAGCTCCTGTTGCATTTGCCGCGGAACTCGCCGCATTGGTTGCTTTTGAACCAATCCCTAACCACTCTTTCCCTGTCTTCCACAAATCCTGGCTGCCTCCTATGAGATCTGCGCCTGCGGAACCAAAGGTTGAAACTAGGTCACCAACAGCCCCTACTGTATTCAGTATCCTCGTTCGTTTTGGGAGTCTGCCTCCCTCTATTCGTTCTTTCCTAGTCTTCGTTATGGGTTGATCTTCATCTTTAGCCGTCCCGCTTTTACTTGCGTCCCCCTTTTGGTCTTCAGGAATTTTCCCTTGCCAAGCTTCCCCTACTTTCTTAAATTTCCCTGGGACCTCAGCTGCGCTTTTAACTCCACCTCCAAAGGTTTTCATAGCTCCAAAACCATCCTTCAATTTGTCCCAAACAGTTTTCGGCTTCTCCGGAGTTGGAGCTGTGGCCGATGCAGCAGCCCCCCCAATTTTGAGGGATCCCAAAGCCTTAGTTAACTCCAGCAAAGCCTTCGTATTCCCCTGAAGGACTTGGACCAGCGGAGAAAAATCGGGCTGTTGTCCAGATGTATGCTTAACGGTCAAATTGATATTTGCCGAAGCATTCACCACCTCCGACCTTACCCGCTGCAGCTTGTGCAGCAGGTTGTCCAGCCCCTTCGAAGCCCGGTCCTTCAGCACGATCTCGGGAGCCATACGGGTTCGGCCGATTCTCAGGACGCGGCCCTGGATGCGCTCGAAGTAACGCTCCATGGCCCGCAGCTCGCGGTTGGCTTTGATGACGTTTTTCGGGTCGATGACCAGGTTCATCCGGTAATTCATCGTTTCAGCCATCTCTTTGTCACCTCCTCATCGGTCCAAAATTTGGGCTGCCAGCCGGTCCATCTCTTCTTCCGCAAAAGCGATCAGAAGAAGGCGCTCGCCGCGCGGCAGCCGCCAGAAATCTCCGGGACGAAGGTGATGCCGTACCCACAGATGATACAGCATCGTCGTCATTCCCCCGGAGCGGATTAGTTTTTTACGTCATCGATGTCGACGCCGAAGCCGGACAGCTCCAGCACCTTGTCGCCGACAGCGTCCAGTTCGCCTGCCAGCAGCATGCGGCGCACCGCCTGCTCCCCGCCGGACAGCTTCATACGGCTCGTAATCCGTGGATCGCCCCAGCCGTTCAAGGCCAAGCCCTTCACTTCCAGCTTTCCGGTCGCTTCCGCGATCAGCAAGGCGTTAAACGTTTCGCTGTCCACCTTCTCTTCCACCGAACCTTTCACCGTGCGGCGGATCATGCAGCGCTCGCGGATGCTGTCCACCTTGCTCGAAGTAAGCCCGTGCAGCACGATGTTCATGTCCAGCCGTTTGATGCGGACGGTCGCTTCAGGCAATTTTTCCGCAGCCTCGAACAAGCTGTCCAAAATTTGCTCCTCCGTCATATGCTCATGTACGCTCATGTCTCATTCTCCTTTTCCCTGGTTTCGAAAAATGCCTTAGTTGCCGACGATCGGATCGAGCAGCTCGTAGCCTTCAAACGTAAACGGCGTCTCTTCCTGCACCTCTTCGCCGGCCGTCCAGTTGGCAAGCTGGATTTTGTCCGGCATGCAGTTGATCAGGCGCACGCGCTCATGCCCGAAAGACTCCGGATCGTCGAGCTTGGAGATAATGTCGAACTTGGAAAACCCGCGCTGAATCATGTCCGACGTGACTTTGTAGCCGCTCATCGTGCCGCTGCCCTTTTTGGCGCCGTTTTTATGCACCTTCCAGTCCCGGCCGACCAGGTTCAGCTCTTTCTTTTCGATCTCCACGCTCGCTTCCAGCTTGTTAATATGCGTTTGCCATACCCCGTCGATATAGGCCTGGCCATACGTCCCCATAATGACTCTTGAAGCATCCAACATTGTTTTTTCCTCCCCGTATTTTAAAAGTTCATGAAATGTTTGTTTAATCCGCTGAATCGTTCAGCCTGTTGAATCGAAAACCGTCCTTATTGCACGTAAAACGTTCCGAACAGCTGCTCCATCACGTCGGTCAGCTTCACGTTCCACTGCAGGAACACCTGATCCGGCTCCGGCGTGTTCACGGCGCTGTCGCCGTAATAAGCCGGGTCCAAAATGACGTCGTAACCGTTTGGCTCGATGACGCTGCTCAAAGACAACTGGGCCAAATACTCCTTCACGGCGCCGATCAGCGCCAAACGGCCTTCCTCGGTGTTGTTCACCTTGCCGATATACGATTGCTCGGCGGCAAGCTGAAGGTCGGCGTTGATCGCGTCCATGACGCGGATGGAGCGGATTTTTTTCCAGGCGTTGTTTTGGCCTTCGGCAGGCGTCACCAAGCTGTTGATGCCGCGCAGCGCTTTAACCTGGCGGCCGTCGTAAAAGAGCAGGAACACGCCGTTTTTCACCGCTTCCTCCTGCTCGGAACGGGTCCAGCGGCGGGTCACGTCTTCAAAAGGCGTCACCGCATACGTTGCGGACTGGTTCAGCCGCTGCCCGGCAATGAGGCCCGCAACGTATGCCGCCGTCTGCGCGGAGCTGTAATCCGTCCCGGCGAGGCGCACGCCCGTGCCCACATTGATGATGCCTTCATGATTGAGCGCCAGAGATCGGGACGCAGCGAGCTTCACGGCATCCTTGGCCGTATCGTCCGCAGCCGAACCGCCAAAGACGGCCATGACGCCCCTGCCCTCGCGGCGCATCCGCTTGATCCATGCCGCAAAGCTTTGCAGCAGCGCCATATCGGCGGCGTAATCGAGCGCAAGCACGTCAAAATCCTGGCCTTCCGCCGCTTCCTGCATGGCGATGTAGTCGGCATTCGTCAGTCTGCCGTTGCCGCTGGCGCCTCCCGTAAAGGCAGCGCCGCTCACGTCGGCAGGCGTTCCGCCTTGCCCCAGCACTTTGGCCGTAATCCAGGCATTGCCGTTATCCTTGTTGATCTGTTCGGCGATCGAGGCGGCCGTGCCGTCGGCTCCCTTGTAAGTTCCGAGCAGTTTGGCACCCTCGTACAGGCGAAGTTCCTTCGCATTCGGCTCGCCAAGCGCCGGCTGAATGGTTACGGTAAAGCCGTTGCCGCGGCTTCCCGGATATTTCGCCTGCAGCTGCAGCGCGTCTTGCGGCGTGGCATCCCCCGTTTGCAGCGTCAGGCTGGCTTGCGCCGCGGTATCATCCGCGAGACGGTAAGCGACCAGCTTTTTCGGTCCGCCCAGCAACGCGAGATACAGCGACTTGTACGCCGTCGCGCCGTCCGCTGCGTCCGTCGAGTACACCTGGCCAATGGCCGTTTCGCTTCCGATTTCCACGAACTCGCGCACTGGCCCCCAATTTGCCTTCACCGGCACGAGCACCGTGCCGCGGGAACCGCCCTGGATCGCCGAAGCGGCCGCCGCCTTGAAATTCATATACAATCCCGGCAATACCGGTTTATTCGTGTTTTCCCATGTTCCGCCTGCCATAATTAATCCACCTTCGCTTTCATGAATTGTTCGATTTTTGCTTTTGCTTCCGCCACTGAAAACGTCTTGTCCCCTTCGCCATAAAAGGCACCCGCCATCACTTCTTCCTGAACGCCAAACAAATCTTTGGATCGATCCGTCAGCTCCGAAAGCATGTAACGCGGTTCACTGGCTGTTCCTTCGGTTTGCGCCGTTTTTTTAACCGCCATGCCAAACACCTCATTTCAAAATAGGATGAATCTCTACCCTGCGGATCAGCGCCGCCTCTTCGGCCGGCCGCATCCGACGCTGCACCAGCGTCAGCTTCACCTGCCCATCCAAAAACGCATCCGCGTTCAAGTCGGCCGACGCTTCCGTAACGGACATGTACCTGCGCTGGTCGGTGCTCAAAGGCAGCTGCACCTGAGTTCCCAAGCCTTCGATGAGCGAAACGGCCGCCTGCTGCTCTACGTCGGAATTCGGGGCGGCGATATGCCCTGCAAAATGTTTGCGGACCTCGTAAAGCGACGCCCCCGCCATTTTTGTCTCGCAGCCCGTCATCCGCCACAGCACGGCATGGTCGTCCGGTCCGGAAGGCCACGACGTTTGGTATACCGCCCACGGCTCGCCTAACCTTTTCCCGGTCCAGCCGGCCAGCGCGCTTAACCATTCATCCGGCCCGGCCCCCGGGCTCCCGGACTCCGCTTCCGGAACATACACGGCAAACCGCAGCGTCCGGACCGCTTTGCCCGTCGCTGGTTCCAGCCTTTCGGCTTCCCGCGCTCCCAGGTAAACCAGCGTAAACGGCGCTGCATCCGGATAGGCCACCCGCTTCCGGTGCAGCCCGCCGACAAGCGATTCCGCCCACTGATCTGCTTGATCCAGGCCTGCGTTGCCTGCGTAAAGCTTAAGCCGGATTACCTGCCGGTATCCCGCCCAGGCCGACTTCCAGATTTCCTCGCCGAACGCGATCACCCCGTAGGGCTCCGCTGCACCGTCAGCCGGGGGCTGCACGTCGTACAGCCTGTCTTTCAGCGCTGGCACGACCTCCGCGATCGCTTGCTTGAGCGCCGCCCTCATACCGGGGGCTGCCGTAGCGCCCCTCGTTCCCTAAGGCTGTTCATGCCTGCAAACACCGCTTGCTTTTTCATTTGCGGCTCCTCCTTTCTGCCAACATTCGCACCGGACATGAGCCAAGAGAATTTCACCGCCAATCAAAAACCGGCCACATGGGCCGGCTTGAACATCGACTGTTAGCGTCTTCGGTTGTTCTCTTGATTCATTTCCGATGATACAATCTTACACCCCTCAAACGGATGCGCTGACGCCGAATTGGACGGTTTCAGACGTATTGTCGGATGAAAAAGGTACGAATGTATGTTCGTATTTTTGTTCGGGTTTTTCTCTATATATCGAGGTCTGCACACCGTTAATAGATGAATTGATATTTGGAAATAAAAAAAGGACAGGGGGCTCTCCCCTATCCTTTCAATCATAGCCTCAACGATATTCTAACGGACCTCACAACCGCTAAGTAGGTAAGAAAGGCCCGTTTAATATTCTAACGGTTATCACTGTGCTTAATTGCTCCGAAACACCACCAAAAATGAGCTTTTTCAAGCAATAGCCTCAACTGCATCCGTTAAAAAACAAATGGAGCCAATTTACCCTCAATAACGGCGGCTGCAACCGTTAGAGTTGTTCGTGCGATGCAGTCAGTACGTTCGAGGATAGAGCCACGACTGTTTCACGGCGGTTACTGCGACTGATTTCACGATCGCTTCTACAATTGCTTCTACCAAGGCTTCTACGATCGCTTCTACGATTGCTTCTTCAACGGCTTCTACAACCGCTTCTACAACTAGCCTCTCGATTGCTTCCACGACTGCTTCAACGACTGCAGCTACTTTTATTTCCACGGGTCTCTACGCCCGTTTCTATCACAGCTTAACTCGCCTGTTCCTCAGCGTTTCCACGACTTCTTCAACAGACTCCATTCTGCCAATTCATACTAGGGGTGCCCCAGCCGCAGCGACCTGAACCGTTCATGCGAATATTTTGCTTCCACAAATCTAAAATCTAGCCCACCGTCACCCGCTTTTGCAGCCCGTCAAGCTTAAGCAGCCCCAAATCGGCGAAGGCCAGCGCCAGCTTATAAAACGCCCGGGTCCGGATTTTCGTGTACGTGTCCTTGCTGACCGGCGGATCCAAAATGTAGTTGTACACTTTATAATCGAACACATCGTCCTGCTTCATGTACCGCTCGCGGATGATCAGCCGTTCCCGTTCCCCCAGCCGGTCCACGACGGATTCGATCGTTTCGCAGTACGCCCTGCGGGCCGCAGGCACGTCCACGTTGTAAACGGCGATTTGCGCGGTCTGGTCGGAAGTGACGTTCGTCGGTCCGTGGAAGCGTTCGGTATACGAAGCGGTAATGCTGGCTTCCCTTGCTTCGAAGGTGATCGTTTTATAAATGCGATATTTTTCGAACAAAGCCTCGATCGCGGTTTGCGTTTTGCGGCGGTCCAGCTCCGGCAGAAATTGTTCCATGAATATGCACTCCTTCAAGATTAAAATAGTAAATAGTTGTAGCGTGTTCGCATTTTTGTTCGTATAATGATGTTAACATACCACTTTTTGGTACAAGCCGCAAACCGGCAAAATCGAAGAAAACGGGTGATTATCCCTCCTCTTTTATACCTTTTGGCATGAAATTCTCCTTTTTCTTTACCTTTTGGCAACAAGACGTTATAGTAGTATGCGGGAACGTAAGTTCTTAATAGAGGATCTGCAAAAACGCCGCGCTTCCACAAGCCGTTCGAATTTTGCACAGGTCCTGATGGATGCAAAGGAGTGGACATACTCGTGGAAAACGAATTCGGAATGCTGTTAAGAAAACTTCGCGAACAAAAAGGCATGTCGATCAACCAGCTGGCGGAAACCGCGGGAATCAGCAACTCGCAAATTTCGCGGATGGAAAACGGCGTACGCGGCGTGCCCAAAGCCCCCACCATCCGCAAGCTGGCCGATGCCCTGGGCGTTTCCTACGGGGAGCTGATGACGGCCGCGGGATATTTGGAGGGAAGCGGGACTGCGCACGATGCCGCTCAGGCGCCGGAGTGGGCCACGTACAAAGACAAACGCGATTTCAAAAAAATGCTGGAAGAAGACGGCGAGCTGATGTTCGACGGAATTCCCCTGGACGAGGAGGACCGGCAGCGGATCAAGGACGTATTGACCGGGTTGTTCTGGGAAGCCAAGCAAATGAACAAAAGAAAGAAAAAACCAAACGGAACGCCGGATGGAAAATAGCTCCTCCACACGCTGCCAACTTACGACTAAACGACAAAGCAGGTGAATATGGTGGACGAGATCATTCGAAAATTAACCCGCAAATACAAAACAAGCTGTCCCTTCGAGCTTGCGCGTGCGCTTGGCATACAGATCCGTTATACCGACCTTGGCAAATCGACCAAGGGACTGTATTACCGCAAGCTGCGAAGGCGGTTTATCGTCATACACAACCAGCTTTCCCCCGAGTGGCAGCGATTCGTTTGCGCGCATGAACTGGGCCATGACCGGCTGCATAAGGGGATTAACCGTTTTTTCCTGGAGGAGCATTCCTATTTTGCGCCGGGCAAGCTGGAGCGGCAGGCCAACCGGTTTGCCGTCCTGCTGTTGACCGCAGGGGTCGCCATACGTCAGGATGAAACCGCCGAGGACGTTTGCAGGCGCAGCGGCATTCCGCCGGAAATGTGCCCTTTGCTTGAGGGCATGTCCCGGACATGAGTCCCGCCAGAAAAGAGCCGCTTCGAGCCAACCACAGCAAAAGAAAAAGGAGCTGTCCGCGCCATGTGATGGCCGATCGGTACAGCTCCTAATTTTTTTGGCAGCATCCGGATTATGACAGAATGCCGTCCCGGATATGGGTCGCCGCAAAATTCGGCGGATTAAACCAGTTGCCGCTTTGCGCCCACGTCGGATCCAGCGGAACCCATTTTTTTTGCTCGCTCAAGTAGACTTCGTTCCAGGCATGCGGACCATACCCGCCTTGTCCGTTATACCCCTGCCCGGTGACGACCCGGACCTGCAATCCTTGTGACCGGGCCATCATCGCATACAGGCGGGCATAGTCGATGCATACCCCTTTTTTCGTATCGAACGTATCCTGCGGCGTCTGTTCATGCCAAATGCCTTTTTGCTCGTAATCGTCGACCTTGCCGTAATCGTACTGCACCCGGGTCCCGACCCAGTCATACAGCCGTCTCGCCTTGTCTTCGTCGGTTTTGGCGCCTTTGACGATTTCGGCGGCGGCCGCATCGATATCGTCCGGAATCGCATGGTCGATGACCTCGTATTTGCGCTGCATGATGCCGCTAAGCTCTTTTTCCACTGCCTTCGTAAATACCGGTAGCTTGTCCTTCACCAAATTGCCGGATAACGGCTCAATGACCCGCTTGGCGCCTTCCTGATAAATCGGCGAGGCCTCCACGTAACGGGTAAAAGAAGAGTCGGGGTACAGCGTAGCAAACACGAACAGCAGCGCCACGACGACAATGCAGCGTCCCGCTCCGATCAGAAGACCAAGCGCCGCGCCCGATAATCGGCTGAACAGCGACGAGGACTGGCGCGTCCCCGGCACGAACAAAGCGTCTTTGCCGCCGAATACGAGCACCGTCAGCCAGCGCATCAACAAACGGATGATGCTGTAGCTGAGCATGAACAGCACCGCAAACCGCAGCAGCGGAAACTCGGCCATCGACGACATCAACGTATAATAGATCTGCTCCCACACGCTCAAATCGCGGTTCGGGATCGTGCTCGAATATTCCGTAAGCCATTCCTGCACCTTGGGCGATGCCCATAAGGTAAACGGCACCGACAGCACCAAGGCCACTAAAATAAAAACTCCCTCCCGCAGCAGGGAGAGGAGTCTTCCGGCCGAGCGCGACGCTCCCCGCCGCCAGCCTTGAAGCAGCGAAACCAGCAGGATCAGCAGCAAAAAAATCGAAACCGCGTTAAACTCCCGCAAGCTCTGGATCCATGTTTCTACCATCAGACAACCTCCCTCCACGACATGCCCTGGTACGATGATCGTTTTCTTGTTTTATTTCGCAGTGACATTGGTGTTGTTCTTCGATTCCTCGATAAACGACTTAACCGTATCGCTGATCTTCCACTCGCCAAGCGAAACGCCGCGCAGCGAAACCTCCACCTTTTCCTTCCCCTTCTGGCCTTTCAATTCCAGGTTGGGGGTCGTGATCGTAAAGTTTCCAGCCGCATCCGATGTATATTTTGCCTCTTTCGCTTCCTTCATCATGAGGTTCGTGGCTTCGCTTTTAAGCGTATCCACGGTTTCCGTCTTCACGTCATTCACCACGTCCTTGATTTGATCGAGGGAAACGCCGCTGTACACCACCAAGGCCACGACGATGATGGCGGCAATCGCCCATTTGACCATGGTCTTCACCAGATTCAGGACCACGAACAGCACAATGAGAGCAATAAGGATTACCAGCCAGTTTTGCTGTAAGAAATCGGACCATACCTGCGTATTCATTCACATTCACTCCCATCAGCTAAAGCTTGGTATCAGAATAAAGACGTTCTTATTATACATGATCGGAACAGGGCCTGTCAGCCCGCCCTCATGCTGCTCCCTCAAGCTGCGAACGCTGCTGCGGGCACCACCCGAAAATTCGGGTCTAATACGGGACGTACAAGCGTAAAGGTATATTATGACTTGTCTTCCGCCGGAAAGGAGCTGCCTCAAGTGAAAACCGCCATTTGGCTGTACATGTTTTTGTTTCTCGCTTTTTTCGATCTCCATGCCCAATACCCCATATTAACGCCGTTTGCCGTGTCCCTCGGGGCGGCGCCCGTTTTTATCGGCTGGATGATGGGCATCTACGCCTTGACGCATTTGCCCGGCAATCTGATCGCAGGCGCCGTGATCGACAAACATGGCAGCCGACGTTATATCATATTCAGCCTCGTGTCGGCCGGCATCGTGCTGCTGCTCCAATCTTACGTTCATTACCCGTGGCAGCTGCTGGCGCTCCGGTCGGTCAGCGGTTTCGTGCTTGCCTTTCTTTCTCCTGCCTGCCTTGCGCTGCTCGCCTCGCTTTCTTCGGATAAAGTCGTCCAGGGCAAATTCATGTCCGGCCACGGCGTCGTGCACACGTTAGCTTCCGTCGTGTCCCCCGCAGCAGGGGCGTTTATCGTTGCCAAAGCCGGGTATTCGGCTACGTTCCAGGGGCTTGGCTGGCTTCTGATCGCTACCGGCATCATGGCCATGTTCAGCCTTCCGCGGACGCTGCAAACAGCGGTTCGCCCTTCCGGCAATACGCCGGAAATGGACGGCCAAGTTTCCCCGGCCACTAAATTCCAGGTCCCCTGGCGCATATATATTCTGCCGTTCGTTATCTCATGCTCGCAGGGAATTCTGTTTTTCGAGCTTCCGCTGCGGGCCACCGGCATGGACGGTATTATGTCGACGGGCATTCTGTTTTCCGTCATGAGCATCGGCGCGTTATTGACGCTCAGCATGCTTTTCGTCAACCGGTACTCCCCCTTCAAAAGAGTCTTGGGCGGCATTTTCCTGCTGGCGCTTTGCTTTTATGGCCTGGCAGCCTTTCAGAGCATACCGCTTACGGTGACGCTGTTTATCCTTGGAACCGCCAAGGGGATCATTTTCCCCGCCATGGCCTCGCTGTTTATTCAATTGAGCGGCGGCAGCAAGCTCGGCCGGGTTTTTTCGCTGCAGTCCATCGCCATGTCGATCGGCTCTTTTATCGGGCCCATCGCGGCGGGGCAGCTTCGCGACTTCGTGTCGCCGTATTTTATTGCGTTTGCCCTGTTGATGCTCGGGCTGATGATGATCCCGACGAGCCGCAAGCCCGGTTCCCTGCTGTATCCGAACGCGAAGCAGACGCCGGCTTCATGAGCGATCGTCCCATATGGGTAAAAACCTAAATCAGGGCGAATGGGCCATTGCACAAAACTTATGCCTTATACCCACATAGGATACATTGTGTCATGCGACATAAACGAGAGCGGGGTGATAGGTATGGGTCATCATTTGGGACACTGCGGTTGCGGTCCCGTAGCGCCGGTTGCTCCAGTAGCGACTGCACCGGTCGTTTCGCCTTGCGTAGGCAGCAATGTCGGAGTGGTTCTGGTGCTCTTTATCTTGCTGGTCATCATTTTGCGCGCCTTCTGGTGTTAGTTTAGGGAAAACCTGAATAGACGATCTGCCTGCCAAGGCCGATCGTCTTATTTTTTGCATGACGGCCATCAAAAGAGCTACACTAAAGGAAACCGGGGACGATGTTTGTTTTCAACATTTCCCGGGGAATTTCGATAGGAGACGGCAGCGTCTCTCCTTACCCGAGGTGAACTCATGGCCATTTACATTATCGTCGAGGGCAAAAACGACCGCAGCAAGCTCCGCCGTTTGCTTCACGAGGACGTCCGGATTGTGTGCACCTTCGGCACGCTCAATTCCAACAAACTCGAATCGCTGCGCAAAGAAATCAAGGACGAAGAGGTTTATCTTTTTATGGATAACGACAGCTCGGGCAAAAAAATCCGCGGCGTGCTCCGCGACGCGTTTCCCGATGCGGGCCATATTTATACGAGGCGAGGTTATCCCGGGGTCGAGGGTACGCCGGACGAATACCTGGTTGCCCAGCTTGAAAAAGCGGGACTTGAAGAATTCATCATTTACCCGGACCTTCCTCCGATTCCGTGACGATCACTTCTTCGTTCATGCACGCAAACAAGCGCCTTTCGACTCAACCTAGAACCTCTAGGTGAATGAACGGCGCTTTCGATTGCCCGTGTATGCTTTTATTGTTTCGCCAGCTCCTCGACGTCTTTGGCCAGCGCTTCCGCGGTGACGTTATCGGTGTCATTGGCGTTGTACAGCTTCCGCACCTTATTGTCGCGGTCCACTAAAGCGATGATGTTGGAGTGGGCGAAGTTGTCCTTGTTGTCGCCTACGATCGCGATTTTAAACGACTTTTCGGCGACATCCCTGATTTTTTGGTCTTCCCCTCGCAGGAAATACCATCCGTTGTAATCGACGTAAAATTTATCCGCAAACTCTTTGATCTTTTCCCGCGTATCCACTTTTGGATCGAAGGAGATCGATACGAATTCCGCATCCTTGCCGAACGTTCCGTCTTTAATCAGCTGCTTCTGCGTCTGGGAGAGCAGGAACGTCGTTACGGGGCATACGTCCGGGCAGCTGGTGTAAAAGAAATAAAACAGCCGGACTTTTCCTTTGGTGTCGTCGCGGGTTACCGTTTTGCCGTCCACGTTTTCGAAGGAAAAATCCTCGACTTCCCCGAGAACCGGCAGCTTGGATTTCCCGATCCCCGTACCGGCATAAACCAAATATCCCGCCAAAATGACGATGATCGCCAGCAGAATCCATGTCCATTTATAGCGTTTCAACATGTTCCATTTTTCCTCCCACGATCCGTTCGCAAGCTGTCCGCCAACTTGAAGCAAACGGTTATTATAAATTCAGGTAGACGCCCGAAAGCTTCTACCTGATTCCAATCCTTTCCCCTGCCGTCCCGGGCCATATTCGATGTTGTCGGAAATTGAAGGCTTTCCAGAAAAAATCCCATGCATCCATGGGATTTGTCCGGTTATATATTGGTTAATGAACGGTATTCAAAATCATGACGATCAGGCTCAACGTCAAAAAATTGATCGAAAAGATAAACAATTTTTTCGCCCAAGCGTCGTCGTCTTTAGCCGTCAAACCTTTGATGCTGAGGTACAGCCAGAAGAGCGAAAGCAGCGTTCCGATAATCGCGAAATAAATGCCGGTATAACCAAACACATACATCAGGATCGGAATGGGAACGAGCAGCGCCAGATACGGAATGATCTGGATTTTGGTTCTTTTGATGCCTTTGACTACAGGCAAAAGCGGATAACCCGCGGCTCTGTATTCTTCAACGCGGCGAATGCCAAGCGCCCAGAAATGCGGCGGCTGCCACAGAAAGAGCAATGCAAACAGAAGAAAAGCTCCGAGATCGACGCTCTGCGTCACGGCGACGTAGCCGATGACCGGAGGCATCGCGCCGGAGATGGCGCCGATCGACGTGCTCCATGTCGATGAGCGTTTCAGCCACATGGTATACACGATCGCATATACGAACATGCCGACGAGCCCGAAAATACCGGCAAGAACTCCCGAAAAAATAAAAAGATCCGCCAGTCCAAGGACCCCCAGGATAAATGCATACCATAACACAATCGAGGGCTTCAGGCGACCGGCTGGAAGCGTACGGTTCCGTGTGCGTTCCATTTTCATATCGAGTTCTCGATCAAAATAATTGTTATATACACAGGCGGAGGCCATCACGAGCACCGTTCCCAGCAGCGTGAGGATCAATTTCCCGAATTGAATGTCCCACTGGGAGGCAAGCCAGTAGCCTGCAAAAACAGCAATTAAATTAGACCGGATAATCCCGGGTTTTGTAAGTGTAATGAAATCTTTCCATGTAGCCGATGAATTCGGCGGCGTTTGCTTGATGGAAAGGGTCGCGGAATCCGAAGGAGCCTGGTAACTTAAATGATTGTCCACGCCTTTAGAATCCTCCTTATTCTGTCGTTCTGGAGGAATTGAAGCCTCCGCTATAAAGTTTATCATATCAAAAGGCAAAAGTGTTTGACAATCCTCTGCAAATTCTTTCACCTTTTTGACAATTCGGTGACACAAATTAGTATGGTCAAACCCTTATATATTCATCCAAAAGTGGGTAGTAACTATTATAAGGAAGAAAATTGCACTATTCGCAAAATGGTCACACGAATGGCCCCGTCGGGGCAGGAATGCATTTTCAGGTTTTGTTACAATGGAAATAAGAACAACAAGAAGGAGACATGGAGATGGATACAGCCACACATTTTGTCATGGGCCTCAGTTTGGCCGGACTCGCTTACGTCGATCCCGCCGTCGCCGGCAGCCCCATGCTCGCCACCGCGGTGCTTCTCGGCACGGTCATCGGCTCCCAGGCCCCCGACTTCGACGGGCTTTTGCGCGTCAAGAGCAATGCCCTCTACGTGAAGAACCACCGGGGCATTACGCATTCGCTTCCTTTTCTCGTCATTTGGACCGCGCTGATCAGCGGCATTTTGGCGATGTTGTTCAGGAGCGTGCCGGCAGGGCATATCATTCTCTGGACCGGAATCGCCGTTTGCGTTCACGTGTTCAGCGATTTGTTCAATACGTACGGTACGCAAGCCGCACGCCCGTTCTCGGAACGCTGGATATCCTGGAACATTATCCATATTTTCGATCCGTTTATTTTTTCGACGCATGCCGCGGCCGTGCTGCTGTGGAGCACGGGAGCGATGCAGCCCGCTCCCCTGTTCACGGGACTATACATTCTGACGGCCCTGTATTACGTATGGCGAACCATCGTCCATTCCATGAAAACGGCCGAGGTCAAACGTCTCGATGCTTCCCGCCAAGAAGGCGACCGCTATTACGTCATCCCGACCGTCACTTTCCATAAATGGCATGTCGTCAAGGCTTTAAAAGACGGCAGCTACGAAATCGGGGTGCTGAACGGAAATGAGCTGGAGTGGCGAAAACACGCCCGCACCGAGCAGCATCCGGCCGTCGAGCATTCCAAGCGTCATCCCGACGTCCAAGCGTTTCTTTACTTCACCTCGTTTGCCGTGGCCGAAGTCGAAAACCTGCCTTGGGGTTACGTCGTCCGCTGGGCCGACGTGCGTTACCGCCACCGCAAGCAATATCCGTTCGTGGCCGTTTTGGTCATGGATAAACAGTATCAACCGATCAACACGTACGTTGGATGGCTCAGCGCCAAAAAAATGGATAAAAGACTGTCCATCAATTCGGGCTGATGCCCGTGGATTAACGCGAAGCTGCTTCCTTTTTAGGGGGCGGCTTTTTATGCGTCTTCCCGATTTCGGCTTGACGAATGCTTTTCGGTACGAGAGAATCACCGTAAGAGCGTTTTCGCGCGTAGGAATCGCCTTTACCGCAAGCAGGGGGTTGCATTGCTTAAAGCGATCTTTCGCAGAGCCACGTTAAAAAGGCCCGAAACGCTTCATGCGCTTCGGGCCTGGGACAAGTCGAATTATTGACGGCCTTGCAACGATTGTTCGGCCAACTGGACCAGACGCTTGGTAATATATCCTCCAAGGGAACCTGTTTCGCGGGAGGTCATGTTACCGTAGTAACCGTCCTGGGGAATTTGAACCCCCAGCTCGCGCGCAGCTTCCATTTTCATTTGCTGCAAAGCTGTTCTTGCTTGCGGAACGACCAGATTGTTAGAACGAGATTGACCCATAATAAAAATCTCCCTTCTATTCTGCATGTGAGTTCGGAATTTGCAAACATCCGGCAACGGCTCCCTTCAGGCGCCGAATCTGGCACAAGCACATCGCTCAAGCCAGCTCCCGTCCAAAGTCCCGTTCGGATCTTTGCAATATCCTCAAGTGAGTAACGAACTTGCAAGCTTAGTATGTCACCGTCTTTAAGAGTTATACAGAACAGAATTCATATCTTGTCTGGAGGTTTTTTACATGAGTAAAGGTTTGTCCCTTTGGTTTGCATGCTCGTCCATTTTCCTTTTGGGTGCCTGCGCCATTGCCATAAGCTATAACGGATGGATCGCCATATTGTTAGGCGTGCTGGCCATCTGCAACATCGGCTGGGGTTTTGTGGTCAAGGCCAAAAAGAACCGTTCCAACGAAGCGTAAACCCGTTTATTTTTTCGGCAGCAGGAAGCCCATCCGCTCTTTCACGTCCGAAAGCGTGCGCGATGCGGTTTCCGTTGCTTTTTCGGCGCCTCTTTGAAGGATATCGTGAAGCTCGCCGGACTCGCGGATTTCGTAGTATCGCTTTTGCAGCGGTTCAATCACGGAAACGACCGCCTCGGCCAAATCCTTTTTAAATCCGCCGTACATTTGCCCTTCGTATTTGTTTTGGATCTCGGCGATCGACATGCCCGAACATTCCGCGTAAATGCTCATCAGGTTGCTGATTTCGGGTTTTTCGGCAGGGTCGAAACGGACCTCTCTGCCCGAATCGGTCGTCGCGCGGCTGATTTTTTTGCGAATCTCATCCGGCGTATCGAGAAGCGCGATATAACTTCCCGGATTCGGATTGCTTTTGCTCATTTTTTTCGAAGCGTCGTCCAATGACATGATGCGTGCGCCCACTTCCGGAATATACGGCTCGGGAATCGTAAAATATTCGCCGAAGCGGTGGTTGAACCGTCCCGCCAAATCGCGGGTCAGCTCCAGATGCTGCTTCTGGTCTTCGCCGACGGGCACCAGATCCGCATTGTACACCAAAATGTCGGCCGCCATAAGCGACGGGTACACGAAAAGACCGGCCCCGACCGAATCTTTTCCGGCAGCCTTGTCCTTGAATTGCGTCATGCGTTCGAGCTCGCCCATCGAAGTGAGCGTCGTCAGAATCCATCCCAGCTCCGCATGCGGCGGTACATGGGACTGCATATATACGTTGGCTTTATCGGGATCGATGCCCGCGGCGATGAACAAGGCCGCTACCGCCTCAGACTGCTCGCGAAGCGCCGCCGGTTCCTGAGGAACCGTGATCGCATGCAGGTCGACGACCATGAAATTGCAGGCGTAGTCGTTTTGCAGCTTGACGAAGTTTTTCATGGCGCCGATATAGTTGCCCAGCGTCAGCTTGCCGCTCGGCTGAATGCCGGAAAGTACCTTTTTCATGAAATATCCCTCCAAATGTTAATTGATGTGTATGCAAAAAAGGCCCCATCGCCCGCAAGGGACGTGAGACCGTGGTGCCACCCTTTTTTGCCGCCAGCATGGAAACGATCATGCATACGAAGCGTACGCAAAACCCATGTTCTGGAAGCCTTTCGATTCCTTAACGTGGAATAAGCCGGCCGGCCTACGCGGGAAGCTTACCGCTTCCGTTCAACTCGGCACTCAAGGGTCCATTCGGCAAAATCGGCCCCACCGGTTCGCATCAACCACCGGCTTTCTGAAGGTTATGCCGCCTTTGCTTACTTGTCCCTGTCATCGTGTTCGTATAATCATTGAAAGCCTTTATGCAATGCCTATGATATCGCTGAACTTGTCAAATTGTCAAACCTCTTTTTTACGAACCGTCGCAAAATCTGTTATGATATCTTAAAGTGACCGTTAACGAACTGAATTCAAAGATTGGAAAAGGAGCATCGATATGAAACAAGTGACCAAAGGGCAATGGAATGGTTACGATACTTACATCCTTCATAGTCGCGAGCTTGAAGTCACGCTGCTGCCGTGGCTGGGGAACAACGTGATTTCCATCTGGGACAACATCCAGAACCGACAAGTCTTAAGAACACCCGATGAAAACGATTTGGCATTTTATATGCAAAAACCCTATCATTTCGGCATGCCGATGCTCATTCCTCCGGGCAGAATCCGCGGGGGGCACTTCGAATATGAAGGCCGCAAGTATCAATTCGACCGCAACACGGCCGGGGACAACCATATCCATGGTCTGCATCGCACGCAGCCTTGGAGAGTCAGCGATATCGAAGAAGACGAAGAAGGCTGTGCGGTAACCACGGAATTTCTGACCGCGGACGATCCGAATTGGATGCGGCAGTTTCCGGCACCGATGAGGCTTGAAGTCACGATGCGTTTGCAGGGGGCAAGATTGACCCAGCATTTTAAGGTAACCCATTTGGGAGATCAGCCCGTGCCTTTCGGAATCGGGTACCATACGTGGTTCCTGCTGGATGGGCAACCCGAAGAATGGACGCTTAAACTTCCGGTGGACGCCGTCTACGGTCTGGATCAGGATTTGTTGACGACGGGCGAAGTGCTGCCGCTGGGGCCTTTGGAACAACTTAATGAAGGTTTAAACCTTCAAGGAACGAATTTCGACACGCTTTTCCGAATCGGACAAGGCCAGCCGGCCGTTGCGACATTGATGCGCAGCGACGGTTACGGGCTTCAATATTCGGCGGATCCGCAATATTATAAGCATTGGGTCCTATACACCAAAGGCGATGCCAAGGAATTTTTGTGCATCGAGCCTTACACCTGGCTCCCGAACGCTCCGAATCTGGATGCGGGACCCGACGTCACGGGCTTGATCCGGCTGGAGCCCGGGCAAGCGGTTGAAATGGATTTGCATCTTGATATGGTGTACCCTGCAGGGTCTTAACATACGAAGGATTACGCAAAAGGCGTCCTTTCGACATATGTCGAAGGGGCGCCTTTTTACGAAAAAACGCAAATTTGACTGTCAAACCGTACAAGCTGCTTTCGACGAAAAATCGGCGTGCCCCCATTTTTTCAACAAAGGCCGTAATCATGTAAAATATTCCCACCGTTTTTCGTTCTCTTTTACCGCATGTTTTCAAATCTTTAAAACCATAATAACACCATAAAGTTCAAAGGAGGTGACAATCATGGGTCAAGCAGGACAACAAAACCAAGGACGCGGCAACCGTTCCAACAACCTGGTGGTTCCTCAAGCTAACGCAGCTCTTCAACAAATGAAGTTTGAAGCTGCTCAAGAGCTTGGCGTTCAAATCCCTCAAGACGGATACTACGGCAACATGACTTCCCGCGAGACTGGTTCTTTGGGAGGTTACATCACGAAACGTCTGGTACAAATCGCAGAACAGCAGCTTTCCGGTCGTCAATAATCTGCTTTCGGCATTTGTATAATGTGATATCATGTCGGTCGGCGGCAAGGCGTGAGCCATACCTGCCGTCCTGCGGCCAAAACGTCCGCAAGAAAAGGCAGCCTTCGAGGTTGCCTTTTTTGCTTGCTTCAAGCTGCTGAGCGTATCTGGTTAAAAAACTTCGGTCAATGAATCTGAATATGTATGTCTGGGATAGCGGATCATTAAATTCGCCATGTTATAATTCGACTCCAAAATGGCGTCGACGATGATCGAGCCCTGCCGGACCGCAAACTCATAGCTGATTTCGCCGTGCGTCCAGTGGCGTTTGTACTTCAGGCTTTCAAGCGCCATGATGCGGAATGAAGAATATTGAACCGGAGTCAAGCCGGAATCCCCGGATCGCAGTTCTCCGTTTCTTCCCTCCAGCGGATGATGACGAATCCCGAATTTGCCGATGGTGTTATTTCGTATTTGCACAAACACCGTTCCTGACGATAGGCCTGAAAGCTCTTCTTCAAGTTCCTTGAAGACCAGATCAAGTTGTCTTGCTAGGGATAATTGCTCAGTTTTCATCATTTCCTTCTTCCTCTCTTCAACTTTCGCCAAAATAATTAGGGCTTATGACTCATTATAAGACAGGGTGCCGGAACAGACAACAATATAAAACATAATTGGGTATTTATTCCTAACACTTTCGCTTTTTCGATCCTTTTTTCGTCTAGATTCCGATATAATTCTGGTTTATATGACAAAATCCTTGATTTTTCCTTTCAAACGCAAAAAAAACAGGAAAACCGCCATCAAGGGCGGTTTTTCCTGTTTTTATCGTTCCGTGCCGAGTTCAAGCAGGCCTTAAGCCATAGAATCGGTCATAGCCAAAAATTCTTCCACGTCTTGTTTGAGGAGATCGGAAGCGCTTTGCCAGAACTCCCGTCCGGTCAAATCCGCATTCAAATGCTTTTTCGCCAGCTCTTCGACGGTCATGGCGCCGGTATCCTGCAGGAGCGCATCGTATTTGTCCGCGAAGCCGCTGCCTTCCTGAAGCGCCTGCGCGTAGATGCCCGTGCTGAACATATATCCGAACGTATACGGGAAATTGTAGAAAGGAACGCCGGTGATGTAGAAATGCAGCTTCGAGCACCAAAATGTCGGCTCATAAGCCGATAAAGCGTCGCAATACGCTTCTTTTTGCGCTTCTTCCATCAAATCGTTTAACTCCTGGACGCTAAGCAAACCGTTTTTGCGTTTTTCGTAGAAGCGGGTTTCGAACAGGAAACGGGCGTGAATGTTCATGTAGAACGCAACGCTCCGCTGGATTTTGTCCTCAAGCAGCGCAAGCTTTTCCTGCTCGTCGCCGGCTTTTTTCACCATGGCGTCGGAAACGATCATTTCCGCAAACGTCGAAGCCGTTTCGGCCACGTTCATCGCATAGTTTTGGTTGAACACCGGAAGGTCGTCCATCACGTGCTGATGATATCCGTGTCCCAGCTCATGCGCGAGCGTAGACACGTTCGAAGCCGTGCCGCTGTATGTCATGAAAATCCGCGTCGCTTTGCTGACAGGCAGGGAGGTACAGAACCCGCCAGGGCGTTTGCCGGGACGGTCCTCGGCTTCGATCCACGACTTGTCAAAAGCCATTTCGGCAAAATCGGCCATTTTCGGGCTGAATTTGCGGAACTGCTCCACGATCGTTTCCGCCGCTTCCTGGTAAGACACGGTGGAGGAAACCTTGCCGATCGGCGCTTCGACATCGACCCAGCTCAGTTTGTCGACGCCGAGAAGCTTGGCCTTGCGTTCCATATATTTGACCAGCATCGCCTTGTTGTCCTGAATGACGCCCCACATCGCGTCCAGCGTCTGCTTGGACATGCGGTTGATGGCGAGCGGCTCCTTCAATACTTCGTCCCAGCCGCGGCGCTCATACAGCTTTAAGCGGAAGCCGCCCAGATGGTTTAACGTATCCCCGCAAAAATCGGCCTTCTCGGCCCATGCTTCCTTCCACTTGACGAACATGGAGTCGCGGACTTCCTTATCCGCGTCATGCAGTTTGTTATGCGCTTGCCCCGCGGACAGCAGCACGGTCTCCCCGTCTTTTTCGAACGGGATTTTGATATGGCTGACAACGGTATCATAATGATCGCCCCAGCCATGGTAACCGTCTACGGCCAAATCCAGCGCCAGGCTTTCCAGCTCAGGGCTCATCTTTTCGCGTGCCTGATCCCTGCTTTCATTCAGGACGAAGGAAATCGGCTGCACCTCTTCGCGCTGCATCCAGGCTTTCCAAGTATCGTCGTCCGTGCGGGCGAGAAGATCGTCGAACTGCGTGGTAATCGTGCTGAGCAGCGCATGCAAGCCGGTGATGCGGCCGGAGAGCTGAACGGCTTTTTTATCGCTCTGATCCTGCGCCTGCAAACAGCTGACGAACGCGCTGCCTTCGGAAAGGCGGGAAATGCAGCTGCTCATCGATGCGATGATCGCGTCGAACGCTTCCGTCTCCTGAACGCTGGCCGGAGCTTGGGCGGCTTCCACGTCCTGCTTCAGCTGGCGGAGATCCTTCTCGAGCGTATCCAGGAACGTTTGGTATTCCGAAGAAGATGAACCACCCGGAAATATGGATTCCAAATCCCAGGTCAATTTCAATGGGTTATTCATAAACAATCACCTTTCTTTGAATAGGATTTCAATTGAACGGTTTTCGTGATAAGGTGTATTACGTAAGGGAACAATCCTGCAAACAGGTCCCAAAGGGACTGAAATAGATCCGAATGGAGGGATGCTTGCCATGAAACCACTGCAAATCTCGCCGGAAACGGCCGTCAAGCTGTCCGAAAAACTGGGAGTGCCGCTCGAACATCTCATGCACATGCCGCAGCATATTTTGCTGCAAAAAATCGCGGAGCTCGGCAAAGAACCGGCCGATGCCAAAGAAGCGGAAAAGAAGGACAAGCCATGATCCCTTTTTCGCATACTTGGCCTTACGACAAACAGATGGGCGACATCTATGTGCATGAATGCCCTTTTTGCGGTGCCCGGAACGTGAGGTTGAACCTGAAGCCAAGCGAACTGAAAACCGTCAACGAAGGCCGCAAAAAGCTGGTGGTTTTCCCCTGCTGCAGCAGCAGGTTGAACGTCATCGAAACGGATAACGACTATCTTCGCTTCGACCAGCCTGTCCGATAAAATAACCGTCTTTGTACGCAAAACACGCATGAGTCATGCGTGTTTTTGTTTGCTTAAGCCGGATTCATTTCGGAAGGCAGCTCCAGTTTGCGGGCCAGCATTTGCTCGCGGAGAACGCCCCATTGTTCGCGGGAGGCCCGGATCATGGCCGCGTCGATGATGTTTTTGTCGTTGATGACCCGCGAGAACCAACGGACCGCTTCGTTGAAAGCGCCGATTCTGCGGTTCAGCTCCCCGATCAAATATAAAAGACGGGCGTTGTTTGCGCCCACGCCTTCGAGTTCATAAACTTTTATGTATGATTCCAGGCAGTATTTCAGGAACCGCTGCTCTTGTTTTTCGTCTCCTTTATACCGGTACAGCCAGGCGATGTGGTGAAGCAGGCTTGCGATGATCCGCTCCCTTTCACCGATCGTCTGGGCGACGAGCAAAGCGAGCTTGTACGTCTCCAAAGCCGCTTCCCAATTCCGGTGCCCTCCGAAGTCCTTGCCGGTCCAGCGGCTGCTGATGCTGCTTTCGAACCGCCTTTTTTGCGAATCGTTCAGCCGTTCCACCGAGTTTTCCGTCGAGGCAAACCCGCATTTGGGGCATACCCTGACGACGTAGTAATCCGGATTTTCGTCCTTATAATACGCGCAAAAGTCGGAATCGGTCCGGATGGCTTTCTTGAAGCTGGGACGGACGCGCGAGGTTTGAAATTCATGTTCGCAAAAACTGCAGGTCACTTTAATGGTATAAAGAGGTTCTAAAGCCACATCCCCACGTTCCTTTCATGTCTTTCGTTCTATAGTCTGTGGATCCATGGTGTTTCAAGCAGGCAGGACCCAAAAGCCGAAGAGGCGCATGGTTTCATTTCCAAGTATATCAAAAAACAAAAAAAGGCGCTAAACGTTTGTTTAGCTCCTTCAAGATAATGATTAGTAGCTGCTCCAATCCTCTTCCCCAGGATGGACCAGTGAGGCGCGAATGACATACACGAAGGCGCAGACCAGAACACCGGCGACAATACTCATGATCCCATCACTCCATCCATATATTCAAATTTAATCCTTTAAATTGAGGTTTTGTTTGTATATTTTAACATACATTCGCCAAAAAAACACCCGTTTTTGTAAACGCTTTCTGACTTTTTTTGTACTGTTTGTCCGATGCGAAACATAAATTTTGGGTATACAGGTTCATTTCCATTGACCCATGAACAGGAAGGTGTGACTATGTCCGTAAAAAAGCTGGGTCTTCCGCTCATGATCGTTTCACTTGCCGCGCTCCTTCTACTCATGATGCTGTTCCCGGGGGCATACCTGGAATCCGCCTTGCGAGGCCTTGAGATATGGTGGGACGTCCTTTTTCCTTCCTTGTTCCCGTTTTTTATCATTTCGGAAATCATGCTTGGCTTCGGCGTCGTCCATTTGTTCGGGACGCTGCTCGACCCGCTGATGAAGCCGTTGTTCCGGATTCCCGGCAGCGGAGGATTCGTTGCGGCCATGGGTTACGTATCCGGCTACCCGATCGGCGCCAAGCTGACGGCCAAGCTGTGGGAACAGAACATGGTGACCAGGGACGAAGGCGAACGGCTCGTCGCTTTTACGACGTCTTCGGATCCGATTTTTCTGATCGGAGCCGTCTCCGTAGGATTTTTCCATGACCCGAAAATGGCGGTTATTTTGGCGATTTCCCATTACGGCGGCGGTTTTTTGATCGGGCTGCTCATGCGCTTCCACGGGAGCCGGCACAGCCTGCCTGCGGCTTCGGGCGCTTCGGGCCAATCGGCGCAAAACGTAAAAAATCGGCGCAGCCGGATTCGGCGTGCTTTTGCGGCGATGCATCATGCAAGAATGGAAGACGGCCGGAGTTTGGGCGAAATGATGCGGCAGGCCGTGGAATCCTCATTAAGGCTTATTATTGTCGTCGGAGGGCTGGTCGTATTCTTTTCGGTTTTTTTAGAGCTTCTGACCCAGGCCGGCGTGATGAGAAGCTTGTACCTGGTGCTGGAACATTTGCTGAGGATCGGGGGGTTCCCCCCTTCGCTGTCCGAGGCCCTTGTGGGCGGGCTTTTTGAGGTGACGCTTGGCGCCCGTTCCGCCGGAGAAGCGGCGGCTTCCATTCCACTGCCCTTCAAAGCGGCGGCGGCGGCGTTTATTTTATCCTGGGGAGGCCTTTCGGTTCATGCGCAAATCGCGAGCATCCTGCATGCCACCAATTTACGCTACCTGCCGTTTATGTTTGCCCGCCTGATCCATGCCGTTTTGGCGGCGGCGCTTGTCCTGCTGCTGTGGAATCCGGTGATGGGCAAGCTGTTGCCTGCGCCTGCATTCCAGCCCTTCGTGCCGGATCCGGGGTTTGCATGGGCTCCCGGCGCGTTCGCCGACCGGTTGGCGTACTTCTGCCTCTTGATCGCGTTCATTACCGCAGCCTCGCTGTTATGGACGGTCGCTCGCTCGATCTGGCGGCGGCTGCATGCGGAAAGGTGAAATAACGTTGTGTTATGCTCCGATATTGTTTATGATCTTTATATCCCCAAATAAAGGAGCTTAACTCTCTTGAGATATTATGTTCTGGATCGCGGTGATCAGTTATCCGTTGATTTAAGTGAGCAGTTCCACAAGATGGCGGCCAAGCACGGTTTTCGGCTCGATGCCGAATCCCCCGAGATCGTCGTTTCGATCGGCGGCGACGGGACGATGCTTCATGCTTTCCATACGTTTATCGACCATATTCCCGATATCGCTTTTGTTGGCGTCCATACCGGCCATCTCGGCTTTTACGCCGATTGGCAGGCAGACGAGCTCCCGCAGCTCGTCGAGCTGATGAGTTCCGCCAGCAAGTCCGGCTCCGTCCGGCCGAGGATCGTGAAATATCCTTTGCTTGAGCTGGAAATCCACCGGAAATCGGGCAATACTTCTTATATCGCTTTAAACGAGTTTACGCTGAAAGGCATGGACGGCACGGTCGTCGCCCAGGTGGACATCAATGACCAGACCTTTGAGATGTTCCGCGGCGACGGAATATGCATCTCGACTCCGACCGGCAGCACCGCGTACAACAAAAGCCTTGGCGGCGCGATGGTGCACCCGACGATCGAGGCGCTGCAGATTGCGGAAATCGCGTCGATCAACAACCGCGTGTTCCGAACGATGGGATCTCCCCTGCTGCTGCCGAAACACCACCATACCGACATTTTTTCGCGAAAGGAACAGCGGCTGCTGCTCACGATCGACCATATCAACATTCAAGTGGACGATTTGATTTCGGTGCGCTGCCAGGTCGCGAAGGAAAAGGTCAGCTTTGCCCGTTACCGCCCGTTTCCGTTTTGGAACCGCGTCAGGGAGGCTTTCCTGGGTTAACATGCCTAACGCGGCCTGCGTGCCGTTCAATACATGGATTTAAGCAAAACGAAAGCGGCTCCTATTGGGAACCGCCTTTTGCTTTTTCGGGCTTATCTTTTTCTTTATCTTTTTCCTTGTCCTTCTCTTTCGGCTGAACGTCCCGGTTCTTTTGCAGAACGAAGTAAGCACATCCAAAATTGCAGTATTCGTTAATGTAGTCCACCATGCCGGAAAAAGCGGTGTCTTTGGTGGCTTTAGGATGCTTATCCCGGTAAAATCCCTTCAACCGCAGCTGGTTGTAACCCCAGTCTCCGACGATGTAATCGTAGCGGTCCAGCACTTCGCTGTAACGGTCGCGAAAGGCTTCAGGGTTCCAGCCGTTTTTATGGTCTTTCAGCAGCTCGTAGCTTTTTCCGCCTATCAGAATCAAATGTGCTCCCCCTGCCTTCCACTGCTCAAATGAATAAATTGATTTTATTTATGGCTTGCCGCCGATTTCACCTGCTCGTGGGCATGATAGGAACTGCGGACGAGCGGTCCGGATTCCACGTGGCTGAAGCCTCTCTTCATGCCTTCTTCCTTCAGCTTGGCAAATTCGTCAGGATGATAATATTTAACGACGTTCAAATGCTGCGGCGACGGCTGCAGATATTGGCCGATGGTCATGATGTTGCAGTCCACGGCGCGCAGATCGTCCATTGCCTGCAGGATCTCGTCCCATTCTTCCCCTACGCCGAGCATAATGCTCGATTTGGTCGGAATATCCGGCTGAAATTCCTTCGATTTTTTCAAAAGCTCCAAGGAGCGGTCGTATTTCGCTTTCGCGCGGACGCGATTCGACATGCGTTCCACGGTTTCGATATTGTGGTTCAAAATATCCGGCTTGGCGTCCATCACAACCTTCAGCGCATCCCAGTTCCCCATGAAATCGGGAATAAGGACCTCGACGCTGCACAGCGGCAGGCGTTTGCGGATCGCCTTAATCGTTTCGGCAAAAATACCAGCGCCTCCGTCGGAAAGATCGTCCCGCGCAACGCTTGTGACAACGCAATGCTTCAGCCCCATGTTTTCGGCGGCTTCCGCAACGCGCTCAGGCTCCTGCAGATCCAGCTCGGTCGGTTTTCCCGTGTTGACCGCGCAAAAGCGGCAGGCGCGCGTGCAAATATCGCCCAAAATCATAAAAGTCGCCGTGCGGTTCGCCCAGCATTCGTATATGTTAGGGCAACGCGCTTCTTCACACACGGTATGTAGTGTCTTCGAGCGCATCATGCTCTTGATTTCCTGATAATTGTCACCGGTTGTCAGTTTGATGCGAATCCAGTCCGGCTTTGGTTCCTTGACGGTTTGTTTAGGCAATGATCTGACCTTCTTTCGCTTCATGGTTTTACTGCTGCATGCCCCATATTATATCATGAAATACCCCAAAATACTTCCATTTCTCTACCCGGGATAAAATGACTTCCCTTGTATCAATCTAAGTTTATGACCGTTACGTCCGGAAACTTCGATAAAAGCTGCCAGCAGGAGGTTAACGATGAAAAAATCCGAATCCAAGCCGAAAAAAGCGCGCCGTTTGTTGATTAGCGCAACCGCCGCAGCGGTTCTTTTCGGTACCGCGGCTTGTCCTGTTAGGGGAAGCGCCGATCCCGAATCCGCCACAACCGCCGAATCTTTGGACAAGATGAGCCGGGAGGACATACTTGCCTCGCGAAAAAAGCTTTACGATAAAATAGCGGCGACCACCCGGATTCCATGGTACCGGATCGCCGCGGTCGACCAGTACGAGCATACGCTCACCAAAGCCCATCCGAAAGACCGCAGCCACCCGAAACGGCTGACCGGCATTTACATGAACGAACCGGTCTGGAGCGGGATGTTCAATCCCGACCGGAACGACAGCAACCCCCGTTCCATCAGCATCTTCAACGGCTACGGCAAAGACGGGTCGGGCGACGGCCGCGCCGACATCAACGACGATATGGACGTGCTTTACAGCATGGCCTCCTATCTTCTTCGGCACGGTCAATCCGAGGACGACTTTGGCATCGCCTTATGGGAGTATTATCATAACAGCCGGTCGGTGCAGCGCATTTTGCAGTTTTCCAAGCTGTACGAAAAATTCCAAACCCTCGATTTGTCCGGACATGCCTTTCCGCTCCCCGTTTCGGCTTCGTATTCGTACCGGGACACGTGGGGCAGCGGGCGAAGCTGGGGCGGATACCGCATCCATGAAGGAACCGATATTTTCGCGCCGTACGGAACCCCCGTCCGCAGCACCTGCTACGGCATCGTGGAGCTGAAAGGCTGGAACCCGTTTGGGGGCTGGCGCATCGGCATTCGGGACCTCGATAACCGGTACCATTATTACGCGCATTTGCAAGGCTTCGAGAAAAGCCTCAATCAGGGCGACATCGTCACCCCCGGCCAAACGATCGGCTGGGTGGGCAGCTCCGGTTACGGCAAGCCGGGCACCCAAGGCAAATTCCCGCCGCATCTCCATTACGGCATTTACCGCGACAGCGGATTGGCCGAATGGTCGTTTGATCCCTACCCGCTGCTGCGCCACTGGGAGGCGGAGGAACGGAAGGCGATCAAGGCCAAAAGAAAAGGGACCTTCTGAGCGAAGGTCCCTATTGTCATTTAAGAAATCGTCTTAACGCGTTTCCCGCATCGTCCGGAGCTTGCGCTTCCATGACGATGAGCTGCCGTTTATGATTCGCCTGCCGATCGATCAGATAAAAGACGAACAACGTTAGAATCACCACGACCGCGGTTCCATATAACGTTTTGCCCCACCATGCGGACGTGTCGGAGCCCATCCACAACGCGTGCCCCAACATGAGCAGCCAAGAAGGGAACACCAACAAATGCACCGCCTTCCACACCGAACGTTTTAATCGGCTCATAAGGAGGTCCGATGTGAATAAAACAACAAGCAGCAAATAAAAGGAAATCATGCCCAGCGAGGTGGCCGCCCGCATATAATCCGATACGAACGGGACGAATATTGCAGCGAATGTATACGGCTGGTACCGATCGATCATAAGGATCAGCATATGGACCAGACACGCGTTGATTCCCGCCCAGCTCGAGGAGATATGAATCAATTGAAACAAGCCCTTATGCCTTCTGAAACGGTTGAACCTGCCCAACATGCCGAACGCCAATGAAATCGTAAAAAAGAAAAAGGCGAGCAGCCCCATCCATCGAATGACATGCCAGGAACTGAAAAGTTGAAAGACCCTATCCATATCAAGACCTTCTAGTCGTTCCGTCGGTTTGATGCCTTCCTGCAAACGGCCGCTCGCCTCGGGTCGCAAACCGCTCCTCATTCGATCCGTCGAACGATGGACTGCTCTCCTGCTGCTCTACCTGGCCGTTGTTTTGGAAATCCGCCGCGTGTTGATCGGCCGAGCCGAACTGGCTTAATACGAAAGCCGAAAATGCCACGCCGCTGACGCCTATGATCCATTTTGCCTTTTTGTTCGCTTTCATGATGCACTCTCCTTGCTTCTATTTCGTACGACCGTCCCATCCTCCATAACCAGCACATACAATACGTCCGGAAAACGTTCGGCAAACCATTCCTCCCGTTCCCCGCAGCCGAGCAGAAAGCACATTTTGGCGCAAACCTCCGCTTCGACGCAGTCTCGGGCCATGACGGTCGCTTGGACGATATCCGATTCAACGACCCGGCCGGAACGGCCGTCCAGCAGATGATGTTTTGTTCGACCGCCCTGCATCCAGCTGCGGTAAAGGCGGTTGGACGTCGCGACCGCCCGATTTTTCAGGCGCAATACATCGATCGGTTCCACCCGGTTCCAAGGATCGGCAATGCCGATGTTCCACTCCTTCGATCCATCGGACCAAAGCGTCATGTCGCCTCCCCCGTCGACCATGCCGAATCCGGCACCCTGTCGTTTCAGCCATTCGGCTGCGCTTTGCACCGCATAACCTTTGGCGATGCCGCCCAAGTCCAGCTGCTCCGACGTAAGCTTTTCAATCGCGTTCCCCCCGCAAAAACGTATGGGGCGTTCCTCAAGCTGAAACGTAAAAGGCGGCGTATCATCCGCATGGGAAAACGGAAACGGGCGGTCATACCCTTGATGCTCCATGGCTCTTTTCAAAAAGGGGGAGAATCTTCCTTCCGTCAGCTCCCGATATCGCTCCGCCATCCTTAGAACATCATAGAGGGGAGGCGGCAGCCCGATCTTCACCCCTTCCGGCGCTTGATTCAGCCTACTGAGCTCATTATGATCCCGGAACCTGGACCACTCCCGGTCAACGTACGCAAACCATCGCCGCATCTGTGCTCTCCACCCGGGAGCCACGCCGTCCGAAACGGCAACCGAAAAGTCGGTGTTCATAAAGCGGCCCGCGTAATGCTGCATCGTCCTCCCCACCTTCCGTCGGTAAAAGGTTCGCCGCCCAACGCGGCTTGTTCAGAATTATAGATTCCGATGCTTAACCGAACCTGAAAGCAAAAGGGAGCACGGCTAAAATCACTCTATTAAGCGGGGGATCTGCTCCGGTCGGTTATCCAAAGCGCCGGATAAAACCATAAAAAAGCACCTGTGTCAGGCGCTCAGGCTGTCGAGAAACCCACGTCTTGGAGACGCTGGGTTTCTCTTTTTTTCTTTGCAGTTGCTAAAAAGCCAAAGCAAAGCCCTTTAAAAAAGTTGTCTGATTTACTATTGACAGTCCAGTAAAAAGACCATTGAACGCAAAGAGATATAAGGAACCATGGAGACTAATTGAATGTGAGGAGATGTGGGGAATCGAGGGTACAATTGGACGCGAGGAGATGTAGTCAATGTGAGGAGGCAAATCAAAGTAGGGAAGTAAATTTCTAACGATTGCCACAGCGGTTAATGCCGGGAAAATGGAGGTTATGATATTTTAACGGTTCTGGTTGACGTTATTTGGGCATTATGGTGGAACTTCATATGGTAATCTTTCAAATAACCCCATTGGTAACCGTTAGAACTTACAGAGAACCATTTGAAGCCACATAGGCGCTGTCACAACCGTTAGAATTTGAGAACAGCTTACGCACAGCGATCTAACCCTGTTTGTGCCTCCGTAGACATTTCAGAGGATGATGAATTTCTCCATGAACTGCCCGGCGACGCTTGTCTGCCTACCCTTATCTGCTAAAATGCTTGTTTACCGACGTTATTCTATCGATGCTTATCTACGACACGTTCTACCCCTAACGAAAAATAGCAACTCTGTGGCGCTCTCCGTCCTCCCCTATACGGCGAGGCCCCGCTCCCAGTGCGGGACCCGCCTCACTTGCAAGATTCATCCCTCATCTCCGAAACAAAAATACTCATTGGAGCGCCTGTGTCAGGCGCTGCATGGGTTTGTCTCAACTCAAAGTCAACCTTTATATTCACTATTTCGCCTTTCCGGTCTGGGATTTCTCTTCCGCCCCGCCCTGCTCTCCGGCCGGAATTTCCGGCACCGCGGCCGCTCCCCCGCTTGGGTCCCCGGGTCCGCTCTTGTGGGATGAAGCCCCTTGGCCGGCAATGCCGGGCAGCGCGATGTTCGGCGCATTGGCGCCGTTGCTGCCGATGGGCTGGCCCTGGCTGTTGTAGTAATACATCGGCACGTCCCCGACGACCATCAGGTAGGAAACGGGAATTTCCGTATCGATCACCTCCGGCTCCATGTCAAACGGAATGACGACCGCCACTTCCACGGTGACATGGATGAAAACCTCGACCAGCACCATGTTGATGCCGGCGTCTTTTTCCCTCGTGTTCAGCTCCACTTTGACGGCCCCCTGCGGTTCGACGCGGATCGGAACGTTCGGGCCGAAAGAAGCAAGAATCGGGCTGCCCAGCGCCTGCCCCAGCGGGATGCTTTCGGAAAGCATATGCTTGTTTTGCAGCGTATTTTGCACGACCTTGAACGTCTCCGACGTGATTTTCATATGTTCGGCATAATTCAGCATAAATCCGGATACTTTGCCGGAGGAGTCCATCTTCCAGTCGATCAGCTCTTCCGCGTTTTCCCCTTTGGCCACCTGCGATGCGACGGCTTCGTTGATGGCGTCCGTTCCGATTTGCTTCATGCGGATTTTGGCCAGATGCATGATCGGGGGTTTCATGTGGTTTTCCACGTACGCAAAAAATTGCAGAAGAAGAATAAGGCACACCAATATGGCGATCAGCCATACCTTCCGTCTGCTGCGCGGTTTATTGGCGCCTCTGCTTCGCCATCTCGCCCTTCTTCTCATGTTCGCCCATCCCTCCTTTGAAGAAGAGGTTGCCTACCTTACAGCATATGTCCCTGTCCACCGAAATAACCCACAAAGTCGGGCCGAGCCATATAGCCCCTGCCTTTTGCGAACGTGGCCGATCATTCTGTTCAGGCCCCTTCCGGTTTGCCAAAAAACGGGCTTGCCGTTCTTTGATGAAGAAGGAATTTCATGCACGAACGGGTATAATGGGAAAAAGGCTGCGAATTTTTTTTGCGCGCCCGTATCCTTTAATGCCATCCCAAACGTTTATTATGTAGAGGCCTCTCAAGGAGAGTGATTAACATGTTAATCCATAAAGAAATGGAAGACGTTTACCCGAAACTGAAGCACTTCTGCCTGAGCGTGACCGGCAATCCTTGGGACGCCGAGGATTTGGCCCACGACTCCATGCTCAAGGCGCTGAGATTTTGCCAAAAGGACCCTTCAGGCAAACGAACGCCAAGCTTCCCGCTGTTGGCTACGATCGCCCGCAACCACTGGATTGACCAGCTGCGCAAAAAAGGGCGCGAAACGACGGGCCAGTCCGTAGACGAACCGTCCTCCGACAAACCGCTGGAGCTTTTGCTCAGCGGACTGGAGACGCTGATGGAGCGATTGACGCCCAAGCAGCTGCTTGCCTTCGTGCTGAAGGATGTCTTCGAATACAAGTTGTCCGATATTGCCGATGCGCTTGAAACAAGCGAAACGGCCGTCAAATCGCTTTTGCATCGGGCGCGCCACAATGTAAACGGAGAAGAGTTTCCGGAACCCCCCGCTTCCGCCCAAGAGTGGGAGCCTGTCGATGCGGATTGGTTCCAGCGGCAGCTGCTTGTTGCCATCCGCATGGAACAGCCCGAGCTGCTGCAACGGCTGGCCGTCCAACTGCGGAAAGTCAAGCAAGCAGAACCTGCGCAGCGGCATGCGCATCCATCCGGAAGCGGGTCCATATCCCTTCGGTTGCGTGCGGCGTAGCCCTTTCGCAAGGTTCATTTTGAATACCCGAAGGAGGCTGCATGCATGAACACGATTCCTTACGTCGTCGAGCAATCCCGTCTTGGGGAACGCTCGTATGATATATACTCCAGGTTGCTGAAAGACCGGATCATTTTCCTCGGTTCCGAGGTGAACGACCAAGTGGCGAACAGCATCATCGCCCAGCTGCTGTTCCTCGCCGCCGACGATCCGGACAAAGAAATTTCGCTGTACATCAACAGCCCGGGCGGATCGATCACATCCGGGTTCGCGATCCTCGACACGATGGATTACATCAAGCCGCAGGTGAGCACGATTTGCATGGGCATGGCCGCTTCCATGGGCGCATTCCTGTTCCTCGGCGGCGCCAAAGGCAAACGGTATGCCCTGCCGAACAGCGAATTTATGCTGCATCAGCCGCTCGGAGGCGCACAGGGGCAGGCCAGCGACATCGAAATTTCCGCCCGCCGGATCCTTAAAACGAGAGAAAAAGTCAACAAATTCATCGCCGAAAAAACCGGCCAACCGCTGGAGAAGATATATAAAGACGCCGACCGCGACTTCTTCCTTACCGCCGAGGAAGCCCTCGAATACGGGATGGTAGACAAAATCATTACGCAGCCGCTGTCCTGAAGCATTCAGGATCCCATAGGCAAAGGCTGCCTGAAGCATACATGGCTTCAGGCAGCTTTTTTCCGCTTAAGATCAACGCTAGGGCCATTCATAGCGCCGAACAACTCGGGATCCAAGGCATCCAGGCTGACGTTCAGGCGCCGAAGCCCCGCCTCGTACAAACTTTGCGCCTGCCGTCCAAGCAGAAGTCCGTTCGTCGTGCAGCCGATATCCTCGATGCCCGGAATGCCTTTCAGCATTCGGATCAAATCGGGGGAGCCGCGCCGCATAAGCGGTTCGCCGCCGGTCAACCGGATTTTATGCACGCCAAGCATTGTAAGTACATGTATTCACAAAGGTAATAGGGAAGTTCCAAGGTCCCTCGTCCCAACCTCGCCCAAATTTCGAGATTCCAACTCCCATACTTGTATGGTAGTATGGAACCTAGGAGGTGAACCTTATGGATGATCGTATGCTTCAACCGTCGGGCTCGGCAGGCAGCATGGTATATCAGCGGCTGAAACAGCAAATCGTCAGCTTAGAACTGCCGCCCGGAACCTCTTTGTCCGAAAAGGAAACCTCCCTGGCCTTTGAGGTGAGCCGGACGCCGGTGCGCGAAAGTTTCGTGCGGCTGGCGCAGGAAGGATTGGTGCTTGTGCTGCCCCAACGCGGCACCCGGGTATCGCTGATCGATTCCGAGCAGGTCGAGGAAGCCCGGTTTATGCGCGAGCAGCTGGAAAAAGCGGTCGTGCGCCTGGCTTGCGGGGCTTTTCCGGAAGAGCGGCTTGCCGCCCTGGAACACAATCTTGAACAGCAGCGGGAAGCGATCCAGCGCCAGGACAGCAAAAACATGTTCGAGCTGGACGAAGAATTCCACCGGATCTTGTTTGACGGCTGCCGCAAAAGCGGAACATGGAACGTCATTCAGCAGATGAATGCCCATTTCAACCGCACCCGCATCCTGTGGCTGTGGACCGATCCGCATTGGGAGCTTCTTTATGAGCAGCACCGTCAGATGTTCCTCGCGATCAAGCAGCAGCAAGCCGACAAAGCCGAGCGGATCATGATAGAGCATATGCGGCTCAGCATCGCGAACCTTCCCGTGCTCAAAGAACGTTACCCGGAGTATTTCAAGTAAAAAAAGTTGTAAGCCCTACCAACTGCGAGATCTTGCCCGATGACCGGACATAGGCCGCTTCCCAAAGCTGCGGAACGTCCCGATTCATTACGTAAAAAGGCGGTGTAGATATGCGTATGGTATTCCGGTGGTTCGGCGAGGGAAACGACACCGTTTCGCTGAGCCACATCAAGCAAATCCCCGGCGTGGAAGGCATCGTTTGGGCGCTGCACGACGTGCCGGCCGGAGAAGAATGGCCGATGGAAAAAATCCTTGAGGTCCGTGACCAGGCGGTAAAACACGGCCTCCATCTCGACGTGGTCGAAAGCGTCAACGTTCACGAGGACATCAAGCTCGGCCGGCCGACCCGCGACCTGTATATCCAAAATTACATTGCAACGATCGAAAAGCTTGCGCAGGTCGGCGTCAAAGTGATTTGCTACAATTTTATGCCCGTTTTCGATTGGGCCCGGACCGAACTGCACAAAAAGATGGACGACGGCTCGACCGCGCTTTTTTTCGAAAAATCCCGCATCGACGGCATCGATCCGTTTAAGCTTGTCGAGGAGATCAACCGGAACAGCACCTTGACGATGCCGGGCTGGGAGCCGGAACGGCTGGCGCATTTGACGAGCCTGTTTGAGGCCTATAAAGGCGTTTCCGCCGAGGATTTATGGGAACATCTTGCTTATTTCCTCAAAGCCGTCGTACCCGTGGCCGAACGCTGCGGCATTCGAATGGCCATCCATCCGGATGACCCGCCATGGCCGATTTTTGGCCTGCCGCGCATCATTACCGGCCAGGAAAGCCTGCGGCGGCTGCTCCGTATCGTGGACAGTCCTTCCAACGGCATCACGCTGTGCAGCGGTTCGTTCGGGGCCAATCCGGAAAACGACATCATCGGCATGATCCATGAGTTCCACGAGCGGATTCCGTTCGCCCATATCCGGAATGTCCGCGTTTACGACAACGGCGACTTCATCGAAACCTCGCACCGCACCCAGGACGGAACCGTCGACATCGCGGGGATCGTCAAAGCGTACCACGACCATGGATTCAGCGGATACGCCAGACCCGACCATGGCCGCCATCTCTGGGACGAAGAATGCAGACCCGGATACGGGCTTTATGACCGGGCGCTTGGCATTATGTATTTGTGGGGATTGTGGGATGCCTTGGAGCGGGTCGAACCCATCCACGGAAAAGGAGGAACCGTATGAACGCCAATGCGAATACGATGCCCATCCACCCAGCCTTGAAAGGCAAAACGGCGGTCATTACCGGCGGGTCGGGCGTATTATGCCGGGCCATGGCGCTGGAGCTTGGCCGTCAGGGAGCCCGGGTGGCGATTTTGAACCGGACCGCGTCCAAAGGCGAAGCCGTCGCCGAAGACATCCGCGCCGCAGGCGGCACCGCCGTCGCCATTGGCTGTGACGTCACCGACAAAAACAGCGTGGAGGCGGCCGAAAAAGAGGTCCGTGAGCATTTTGGCGGCTGCGACATCCTCATCAACGGGGCGGGCGGCAACCATCCAAGCGCCAACACGACCAATGAAATTTATCGGAGCGGCGACGAAGCGCTGCCGGATGTCACGTCCTTTTTCGACGTCAGCGTGGAGGGCTTCCGGAACGTCATGGATTTGAACTTTATCGGCACCTTCCTTCCGACGCAAATTTTCGCCAAGCATATGGCAGGCCGCCCGGGAGCGACCGTGCTGAACATTTCCTCCATGAGCTCCGTCAGCCCGATGACGAAAGTGCCTGCTTACAGCGCGGCCAAAGCGGCCATCAACAATTTTACGCAGTGGCTTGCCGTGCATTTTGCGGAAACGGGCATCCGCGTCAACGCGATGGCTCCGGGTTTTTTCCTTACGGAACAAAACCGCACGCTGCTGACGAACCCCGACGGCTCGCTTACCGAACGTTCTCATAAAATCATCACCCATACGCCGATGCGCCGTTTTGGCGTCCCGGAGGATCTGCTTGGCACCATGCTCTGGCTGGTCGACGATACGGTATCCGGCTTTGTCACGGGAACCGTCATTCCCGTGGACGGAGGTTTCATGGCCTACTCGGGCGTTTAGACCAAGCCTGGAGATCCAAAAATCGTACCCTGAAAGATGAAAAAGCAAAGAACGGGATCAAGGGAAAAACCAAAGAGGCGAAACGTTCTCGCCTGCAAGCCATGGGAACCCGTGATCCCGGCGCGCAAAAAAGGGAAGCCCGTCGCATTCGCGATATGGGACTTCCCCTTTTTTGGGATTATTGTTTGACTTCCAGCACGATCAGCCCAATGCCGCCGGCGGTCAAACGATCCGGGTTCAAGGATCGAATATGTTCCTCGCCCATGACAGCGCTCCAATCTCCCAACGTTGGAAGCGGAAGGATCGTTTCCTCGGCCCTGGCATGATACAGCACATACAAATGCTTCGACGGGTCGCCGCCGGCATGATCGCGCAGCGTATATGCCACGCATCCCGCGGGCGCTTCTTCGAACACAAGATGCGTCTTGATCTGCTCCGCCGTACGAAGGCGGAAGGCCGGATGCTCTTTCCGCAGCCGGATCAAGCGCCGCACGTAGTCGACTTCGCAAGGGTGGGCGGCGCAGCGCTCCCAATCCAGCCAATTGACTTCATCCGGCGATTTGTAGCTGTTTTCCACGCCGTTTTTGGTACGCATAAATTCCTGGCCGGCATGGAGCAGCGGGATGCCTTGGCTGGTCAGCACGATCGCCGTCCCGAGGCGGTGCATGCTTTTCCGCATGTCATCCCCGATTCCTGGCGTCGAAAGCACCAGCTTATCCCACATCGTGTGATTATCATGGCATTCGGCGTAATTGACCGTTTGCACCGGCTCTTCGGCATACTGGCGCAGCCTGTCGCTGTACCGGATTCCTCCGGCCACGCCTTTTCGGATATCCTGTTCAAAGCCGGTCGCCCCGCTGATAAAACCTTTGTTTTCATGGTTGAAAATGCTGCCTTTAACCGCATCCCGCAGCCCGTCGTTGAATTGGCCGATTCCCGGAAGCTTGGCGGCATTCGCCTGGTTGGCCCGCTTCTCGGCAGGCAGCGTCGTATCGGACATATTCCAGCCTTCGCCGATCATGATGATGCCGGGATCGATTTCATCCAAGCGGCGGCGGATTTCATTCATCGTTTCGATGTCCATCAGCCCCATCAGGTCGAACCGGAAACCGTCGATATGGTATTCCTTCACCCAATGCAGCACGGAATCCACGATGAATTTCCGGGCCATTTTCCGTTCGGAAGCAAATTCGTTGCCGCAGAAGGAGCCGTCCGACAGCGTCCCGTCATCCCTGTACCGCAGGTAGTAGCCTGGCACAAGCTTGGTAAAGTTGATGAAATACCAATCGTACACATGGTTGTACACGACGTCCATTATGACGCGCAGGCCTTTGTCATGCAGCGTTTGCACCAGCTGCTTCAATTCCTTGATCCGCACGGCCGGATCATAAGGATCGGTTGCATAGGAGCCTTCCGGCACATTGTAGTTTTTCGGATCGTATCCCCAGTTGTACTGCGGAACGTCGGATTTTGCTTCGTCGACGCTTTCGGTCGCAAAATCGTAAATGGGCATCAGCTGGACATGCGTTACCCCAAGGCTGCGGATATGATCAAGTCCGGTCGGGATCTGTTTCGGCCCCCGCGTCCCCTCTTCGGCTAACCCGATATATTTTCCGCGATGGGAAATCCCGCTCTTTGGATGAATGGAAAGATCCCGGAGATGCAGTTCGTAAATGACCGCATCCACCGGCGATGCAAGCGGAGGCCTATCCTCCGTCCAGCGCTCCGGGTTCGTCGCTTCCATGTCCACGATCGCCCCGCGGTCCCCGTTGATTCCTACGGCCGTGGCATAAGGATCCACACCTTCATTCCACTGCCCGCCGATTTTCACCTTATAGTTGTAGCCGATTCCCTTGTAATCGCCTTCAAGGGTCAGGGTCCACGTCCCGCCTTCATCGCGGGTCATGTCCATCTCTTCGGCAAACGTGCATCTCCACACGGGATATAACAATACCTTCGCCTCGGATGCCGTTGGCGCCCATAGACGGAACTTGGTTGCCTCCGGCGTATAACGTACGCCAAGATCGTCGCCTTCATACGCAAATAAAGAGTCGAATTCCGGATCAAACACGGAAATGCCCTTCGTCACCGCCGGATTCCCGTAATCGACCACCACGCCATGATGCTCTTTTTGTACCGACACGCATGCCACTCTCCATTAATTTGTCATTGTCATTATGTATATGATATCAGGCCTTATCCATCGGTTGCATCGGCTTCCTTCACATGATTCAGCAGTTCTTTTAAGGCTGCCTTGTTATGGCCCGTCAACACCGGAATGGATTCCGTTATTTTTTCAATATCCCAATCCCACCACTTTAAGGCATGAAGCATCTCAATGGTTTCTTCGTCGAATCGATAACGGATTAATCGGGCCGGGTTGCCTCCGACGATAGAATAAGGGGCCACATCTTTGGTCACCACGGCGTTTGAGGCGATGATCGCGCCGTTGCCGATGCGAACCCCGGGCATGATCGTAGCGTTGTAGCCGATCCAAACATCATTTCCGACATTTGTATCGCCCTTGTAACCTCCGCTTAAATTCGTTAACCCCGTTTCCCAGTCTCCGCCAAACGCCCCAAAAGGGAACGTCGTAAACGAATTGATATTATGATTCGCCCCGTTCATGATAAATTTTACGTTGGATGCAATTGCGCAAAATTTTCCAATGATAAGTTTATCCCCGATAAAATCAAAGTGATAAAGAACGTTTTTCTCAAAATTCAGCGGATTATCATGATCGTCGTAATATGTGTAATCCCCGACTTCTATATTAGGATTGACCACAACATTTTTTAGGAAACAGAGGGTTCTGACATTTTTCATCGGAAAAACGCTTCTCGGATCCGGAACGCTCATCTCGCGACCTCCTTCAAGATATTATTGTACTACATCACAATCCACCTGCCTTATCGAAATCAACAGCTCTTAGAATCCATGCTGCTGGGGCAGGGCATTTACGCGGCCTTTCCATTATATTCGGTCATGGCCCGCTATAAGCTTAAAGGCAGCCGCTCCTTGTATGGTAAGGGTTGACTGCCTTTAAACTATCTCGTCAGAATGTATTTTTAAGCCTTGATGTATGTCATAACCGCTCAAACTTGGCAGGATTCACGGCTGATTAAAATGCCTCTGCCGCATCGCCTCGAACAGCAAGACCGTCGAAGCCATCGCGACGTTAAGCGATTCCGCTTGGCCCTTCATCGGAATGATCAGCGCATCATCCACCAGCTGCTGGGCAGCTTCGGACACGCCTTTTGCCTCATTGCCCATCAAAAGCCACGAAGGTCCGGTAAAATCGTATCCGTAGCAGGTCGACGTCGCCTGCAGGCTCGTGCTGACGATCCGAACGCCGCTCTCTTTCGCCTGCGGAAGCAATTCCATCAGATCCCCTTCCACGACGGGCAGATGGAACATCGACCCCATCGTCGAACGGATCGTTTTCGGGTTATAGATATCGGCCGAACCGCGTCCGACGATGACGCCGTCCGCTCCGGCCGCATCCGCCGTCCGGATGATCGTGCCGACGTTGCCCGGGTCCTGAACGGCGTCCAGAACGATGACCAGGCTGTTTTTTTGCGCAAGCAGCTTGCCGATTCCCGCCTTCTGCTTGCGGACGACGGCAAACACCGGCTGCGGCGTTTTCGTATCCGAGCATTTCGCAATGACCGCGGCCGACACCCCGATCCACTGCGTTTGACCGGTGTCCGCCATGGACGCCAGCTCAGAGGGAATCCCCCGCTCCACGTCAAAAGCGACGCATTCCAGGTCGGCCCCGGAGCGCAGCGCTTCCTGAACCAGATGGATGCCTTCGATCAAGTATTTTCCCTGCTTGTCCCGGTGCTTTTTCTCGAGCAGCTGCGCCCATTCCTTCGCCCGGGGATTTTGCGGTGATAATATATCCATAAAAACCGTCCTTCATGCAGGAGCAGCCTCGTATTCCGCCGACGATCCCTCGGGATCACTTCGGATACGCGAGCTCCAGCTTCGTCAAGTTGCCCGTTTCGCCCACGATGACCAGCACGTCGCCTTCTTCGAGGCGGTCGTCCGCATTCGGGGAAATATTCATCTTGGTGCCGCGTTTCACCGCCATGACGTTGCAGCCGTAGCGGGCGCGCACATCAAGTTCCTTCAAGTTTTTGCCGATCATTTCCTGCGACACTTTCATTTCGAGAATGCTGTAGTCCTCGGAAATTTCGATGTAATCGAGAATATTCGGGGAAATCAAATGATGAGCGACCCTCATGCCCATATCCCGTTCTGGATAAATGACTTTGTCCGCTCCGATCTTGTTCAGGACCTTCCCGTGAAGCTCGTTTTGCGCTTTGACGATAATCGTCTCCACACCGATGTCCTTCAGGATGAGCGTGGTCAAAATGCTGGACTGGATGTCTTCGCCGATTGCCACGACCACCACGTCGAAATTCCGGATTCCAAGCGCACGCAGCGCCTCCTCGTCCGTGCTGTCAGCCGAAACGGCATGCGTTACAATATTGGAAACCGCCTGGGTGCGCTGCTCGTCAGAGTCGATCGCCAGAACGTCGAAACCCATCTCGCTGAGCGCATTGGCTACGCTAAAACCGAATCGCCCCATACCTATGACGGCGTACTGCTTTTTCGCCATTTGTTAACCCCCCGGGTTGCAGAAGTCTATCCCGATTATTATATCACAGCGCGCAAAAAACTTGAATTTTGCCCAGCGGCATGGGGAACATTATGGAGGTAAACGATTTTTCACAGGTGGAGGGAATACGATGTCAATCACACTTGACCTGCGTCAAGCGGTCATCCATAAGGTTCATGACAGCAGCGAAGCGGATCTCCGCTCCATGATCGAAGGCTCGGTGGACGGGCCTGAACAGGCGCTGCCCGGGCTCGGCGTTATTTTTGAAATGATCTGGAAAAACATAGATACGAATCAGCAGGACAACCTGGTTCATGTCGTGAATGAACATTTGAAGCACGTCACTCCAGGTCCTTTGTCCTAAACCTGCAACGCCGGGACGAAAAAACCTCCGCCTATCCTGCGGAGGTTTTTTGCTGAACGATGGTTTTACGGAGCGGTGTCCAAAAATTTCGCGTCCGGATTTTTTTCCATAGCCGTACGCATGGCATATTCGTTTTCGAACAACACGACGTAATTTCCTTTTTTGTCTTTCACGAGCGTCGAGTTGATCCGGAACTTGCTCGGGTCGATGTCGTCGCCGACGATCCAGCGGGCGAACTGGTACGGCATCCGCTGCAGCTGCACGTCCACGCCGTATTCGCCTTTCATCCGGTATTCGAACACCTCGAACTGGAGCTGGCCGACAACCCCGAGAATTGTATCGTCGAAGCTGACCGTCTGGAACACCTGAATGGTCCCCTCTTCCGTCAGCTGGTCGATCCCCTTCTGGTACTGCTTATGCTTAAGCGCGTTTTTCACCGTGACCTTGGCGAAAATCTCCGGCGAAAACGTCGGCAGTTCGTCGAACACGACCTCGCTTCCCTGGCTGAGCGAATCGCCGATCCGGAAAATCCCGGGGTCGAACAGACCGATAATGTCGCCGGGATACGCCTCTTCGACGATATCGCGGTCCTGGGCCAAAAACTGCTGAGGCTGCGACAGCTTGATGTCCTTGCCAGCCCTGATATGCTTGACGCTCATCCCCCGCTGGAATTTGCCCGATACGATGCGCATGAACGCGATCCGGTCGCGGTGCGCAGGGTTCATGTTCGCCTGGATTTTGAAAATATAACCCGAGAACTTTTCGTTCGACGGCTCGATCAGTCCGGCCGTGCTGCTCCGCGGCTGCGGTTTCGGCGCCAGCTGCAGGAAGTTTTCTAGGAACGTCTGCACGCCGAAGTTGTTGATCGCGCTGCCGAAAAATACCGGCGTCAGTTCGCCTTTCAGCACTTTGTCCATGTCGAACGGATCACCTGCAACGTCAAGAAGCTCAAGGTCCTGGCAGAGCTGCTCATGGAAATATTCCCCGGCCATTTCCCGGATGACCGGATCATGGTAGTCATCGACCTTTTTCACTTGAATCATGGAATGGTCGTTGCCCTGGAACAGCTCAACCTGATTTTTCGCCCGGTCGTATACGCCGCACAGATCCCGGCCGGAGCCGATCGGCCAGTTCATTGGCACGGAACGGATGCCGAGCACCTGCTCGAGCTCTTCCATCAATTCGAACGGGTTGCGGCCTTCGCGGTCCAATTTGTTAATGAACGTGAAAATCGGAATGCCGCGCTTCGCGCACACCTGAAACAGCTTGATCGTCTGCGCTTCGACGCCTTTGGCCACGTCGATCAGCATGACCGCGCTGTCGGCTGCGGTCAGCGTCCGGTAGGTGTCTTCACTGAAGTCCTGGTGCCCCGGCGTATCCAAAATGTTGATGCGGTGCCCCAAATAATCAAACTGCATCACGGAGGAGGTGACCGAAATCCCCCGTTGTTTTTCGATTTCCATCCAGTCGCTGGTGGCATGCTTGCTGGCTTTGCGGGCTTTGACCGTACCGGCTAACCGGATGGCTCCCCCGAACAACAGCAGCTTTTCCGTCAATGTCGTTTTACCCGCGTCCGGGTGGGAAATGATCGCGAAGGTTCTTCGCTTATCGACTTCCTGCTGCAAGGCCTGATCTATCGCTTTGCTCATTTCACTATTCCCTTCATCTCAATAGATCGAACCGATGGCGGTATTAAGCACGATCGGTTCCTTCTATACTACTTTTGTCATTTTATTATTGTACCACATTCCATACGCAAATCACCCCCATGCAATGGCTGCATGAGGATGAACATTTTTTGCATATGGAGGATTTATTTTTGGACTTGCCACACGACGTTGTCTTCTTCCTGCCCGTTGACCGGCCACCAGTGGAATCCGTCCTCCTCGAGGATCTGGTCGGCTTCTTTCGGCCCCCAGGAACCAGCCGGGTAATGAAGCGGCCCTTCCGGGTCCTGCTTCCAAGCTTCGGCGATGCGGTCCACGAAAGACCAAGCCGTGGCCACCTCGTCCCAACGGGTAAAATAGGTCGAATCCCCGCGCGCCGCATCATGCAGTAGTCGTTCGTAAGCTTCCGGCGAGTTGATGCCCACCATGCAGCTTTGGCAGAAGTCCATCGCAAGCGGTTCGATTTCGGATTCGGAACCCGGCTTTTTGGCATTGATTTTGACGTAGATGCCTTCCATCGGATTGACCCGGATCACAAGCAGGTTCGGTTCGAGTTTGTATTTTTTCCCGAGGTAGACATTATTCGGCATACCTTTGAACTCGACGACGATTTCGGTCGTTTTGACCGGCAGCCGCTTGCCTGTCCGAATGTAAAACGGTACGCCCGCCCAACGGAAATTGTCCACGAACACGCGCGCCATAAAATACGTTTCGGTGTTGGATTGCGGATCCACTTTGTCTTCGTCGCGATAAGCCGGCAGTTCTTTGCCTCGCGAGCTTCCCTGCACGTATTGGCCGCGGACGACGTTTTTCTTCACTTCCTCCGCGTTGGCAAAAGGACGCAAGGAACGCAGCACCTTCACCTTTTCGTCGCGGATGTCTTCCGGAAGCAGCCGGCTCGGCGGCTCCATCGCGATCATCGTGAGCATTTGCAGCATATGGTTTTGTCCCATGTCCCGCAGTGCTCCCGCATGGTCGTAATATCCGCCGCGCTCTTCCACCCCGACGGTTTCTCCAAGCGTGATTTGCACGTTGGCGATATGCTTGTTGTTCCAAAGCGGTTCAAAAAACGCGTTCGCAAAGCGGATCACTTCGATATTCTGCACCATTTCCTTGCCGAGGTAATGGTCGATCCGGTAAATCTCCTCTTCCTTGAACACCTGGCGGATTTGCTCGTTCAGCTCTTCGGCCGATTTCAAATCGTACCCGAAAGGTTTTTCGATGACGAGGCGTTTCCAGCCTGCGCTGTTCAGCATGCCGCCTTTTTGCAGGTTGAACGACACGCTTCCGAACAATTCCGGCGCCAGCGCCAAGTAAAAAATGCGGTTGCCGGGGATGCCGAACTTCCCTTCCAAAGCGACCGTCTGCTCGTTCAGTTCGCGGAACCCATCCACATTGTTGATATCCAGGGACTTGTACTCAAAATGCGCTGCAAAGGACCGAAAATCGTCGTTATCCTCCGCTTTGTACCGGCAAAACTCCTGTATGGAATGAAGCACGTCTTCATGGAATTCGTCTTGGGTACGCGGACGGCGCGCCACGCCGATCACGGCAAAATCTTCGGCCAGTTTGCCTTCGCGGTACAAGCTATAAATGGCGGGAAACAGTTTGCGTCTTGCCAAATCTCCGGTAGCGCCAAAAATGAAAAACACGGCTCCCGGCGTCTTGAGCGATTCCAAATTTTGATTTTCAGCCATGGCCCTCAATCATCCCTTATGTAGTATGGTGTATTTTTATGCAAAAGGAACTTCCGCCTGGATCTCCAAGAGATCCGAAATACGCCGTCTTGGGCACCCCTTATTATAAAAGGAGCGCATAGCGGCCGGCGGCAATTCCCTGCGAAAACAACATCGCTTCAGCTTTTGCTGAACGGTGATCCAAGACAAACAGCAGCATCTTTATCAAGGCAAACGTCAGTTCATATCCTTTTATACCCAAAAATTAATGATACGTCATTTTAGCATATTCATCCAAATGTTGCTATCCGTTTTTCTTACCAAAACACTCAAAATATTATGGCCATTTCTTCAATAAACCATCCACCATCAATATTCGATCGTAATGACCGGCAGGCCGATCGTCACCCGGTTTGTTCCGCGTACATCATCTTCATGAACGGCAACCTGCATATTGAGCCACGTGTCGCCGCTTCTTACCCGCGTTTTCAACGACGGCACCTGATAAGCATTGCTGACGGTCGTGTCATCCTGGTACGTTTCCTTAGGGACGGCATCCAAAATCCCCTTAAGCTGCCCTTCAATCCGGTTCATGGTGTCAGCCGCTTCCGTCCGATCATCGACATGCCCCTGCAAAGCCGCATTCCACTTGGCATCGATGCCGGCATCCCGCATTTTTTCCCCGAACTCGGCCTGCAAATCGGCAAGGCTGTCCCACTGCTGCGGCGTTTGCGCCTCCAGCTGGATGATGACGTAACTTTGGTCGCCGGAGATTTCCTGCCAGTTGAACCGAACGTTGACCGCGTCTTTTTCCCCTATGGCCCGATAAGTCGTATGACCGTTTTCTTCCACTTCTTTCACGGACGGCAACTGCAGCGATCGGCTCAGATGTTGCGCAGCCGCTTCGGCATCGCCGCTTCCTTCCCAAGTTCCCTGCCATTTGATGACGACGCGCTGCGGCTCTTTCACCATTTGCCGGCCCAGGTTAAACAGCGTCCGGAGTTCGCTTTGATCGGCTTCGGCCTTAACCTTCGTTATGCTGTTCCAAAACTGAAAATACATGATTCCCAATAAAACCATTCCCGCCAAACCCAAAGCTCCCCATTTTGCCGCCGTTTTCATCCCCATCCATCCCCTCGGCCCTAAACTATCAATCTACTAAACAGGATGTCCGGGTTAAGAGAAGATTATACCCTGCAGGCAAAGTTGGATAAATGGGTGAATAACTATGGCATGCCAGCCTAAAGCCGAATACATTGTTAACAAAAATAGAAGAGGAGGATTGACCCTTTACATGATCCCGATCTATCCCCTTTCAGAAGAAAATATCATGAAACATCGCGGCAGAATGGTCCTTGCTTGTATGCATGACGGCAGAACCTACGTCGGAAGGTTGACGCATTGCCGCAACGGCGAAATCATATTAAACGGCGAAGAAAATACCGCGCTTCACGCCGCCAACCTCAAGCCGGCCCAGAAACGCCCGCACTCCTCGAAAAAACAGAAAAACGCCGCCCCGAAAGCCCAGGTTCGCGCCCTATTCCCGCCATACGGCTACGGGTACCCGCCTTACGGTTACGGGTATTACGGTTTCGGAGCCGGAGCAGTCGCTCTCAGCCTCGGCTTGCTTGCGCTTCTGTTCCTCATTTAAAACCGAAAATGCACCCTGCCGATACCTTTCGGGCCCTTTCAGGCTCCGTCGGTATAGGCATGGGTGCATTTGCTTTATTCCGCCAATCCGTTTTTATAGGCGTATATGGCCGCTTGGGTGCGGTCGTCGACCCCCAGCTTCGCCAAAATGTTCGTCACGTGGAATTTAACCGTTTTGATGCCGATGATCAATTCATCGGCGATCTCCTGATTCGATTTGCCTTGGGCCAAAAGCCGCAGCACGTCCATCTCCCGCTCCGTCAATTCCTTATGGGCAGGGGCTTCGGTTTCCGCATGCCGGAACCGGTTCATCATCTTGGATGCCACCTGCGATTCCAGCACCGATTGGCCGCGGGCGGCGGCCCGGATGGCTTCGGCGATTTCGCTTGCCCGGGACGTTTTCAGCAGGTAGCTGAAAGCGCCTGCTTCGATGACCGGATACATTTTCTCGTCGTCCAGGTAACTCGTCAGCACGATCACCTTGCAGTCCGGGTACAGCTTCAGCAGCTGCCGGGTCGCTTCAATGCCGTCCATTCCATCCATCACCAGGTCCATCAACACCACATCCGGCTTGTATTCGCGGGCCAGGCGTATGCCCTCCTCGCCGCTGCCGGCTTCGCCGACCACCTCGATGCCGTCCTCCGTGCCAAGCACTGCGGCCAGCCCGATGCGCACCATCTCGTGATCATCCACGAGCAGCACTTTGATCGCCGGCTTTTCTAAATCCTCCATGGTCCTCTTCCCCTCCTTTTTCTCCTTTTTCTTCATATACGATCGGAATCGTAATTTCGATTCGCGTTCCTTTGCCCGGAGCGGTAATGAACAGGATCGAACCCCCGATTTCGCTCACCCGTTCCTGCATATTGGAAAGGCCGTACGAGGCCTGTTTTTTCTCGTCCATTTCGAATCCCTGTCCATCGTCGCGCAGCATCACCCATACGGCGTCCTGCTTCTGATGAATGCGGATTTCCATTTTTTCCGCTTTGGCATGCCGCAGCGTATTCGACATCGCTTCCTGAATGATCCGGAACAGATGGTTTTCGATCCCTTTCATCAACTGGATGCCTTCATCCATTTCGAACGCGATTTCCATCGGTACTTTAACCTTAAGCTCTTTAATAAGCTCTTTCAACCCCTGCTCCAGCGGTTTCCCTTCCAGATACACCGGCCGGAGGTGAAGAAGCAGCGCCCGCATCTCCGATTGCGCCACGGCGGCCATCTCTTCGATCAGAGCCACCTGCCGCTGCGCCTTGTCAAAATCCTTCGCCAGCGTTCTTCCCACGGCCGTAGCCGTCATCGATATCGCGAACAGCTGCTGCGAGACCGCATCATGCAGCTCCCGGGCGAGCCGCTGCCGCTCTTCGACGATCGCGGATACCCTGGCCTGCTCGGCAAGCTGGGCGTTGTTGGTGGACAGGCGCTGGAGAGACGTAACCTGCTCCTCCCATTTCTTGCTGATGCGCCCGAGCTGTTCGCCGAGGCGGCCCACCTCGTCCACACCAAGCTCCGGCACGTCCCGCGACAAATTCCCTTTTTCCCAGGATAACAGCGTGTCGCGAAGCAGCTCCAACCTTCTTTTCGTCCGGTAGCTTTGGTAAAACCCGTACATCGCGCCGATCCCGAGAGGAACCAGTACCAGCGTCGTAATCGCCTGCACCCGTTTGTTCCAGTCGTCGAACGGCGCCAAATAACCATATGTATACAACACGTAAAAAATGATAAGCAGCAGTATAAAAGAAAGAAGGGCTCCCTCGCCCATGCTTCGGGAGACCATATTGACCGGCTTTTTTTCTTTCACGCGGGGAACCCCCATTTCTTAGGTAATATGAATATCAAGATCGCCAACGAGATAAGAGATGATGAATTTCACTTTCTGCTCGCTGGTCTCATAGTTGGGCGACTTCCAGTTCAAACGGTTCATCATGCCGTTGTCCCGTGCCCCCCTGAAGTCGATGGAGCCGAACAGGACGAAGGCTTCGATCTCGATGCCGTAATACTCCGGAATCTGCAGATCCATATCGCCCATGATTCCTTGGAACATCATCACAGTTTCCTTATCCTCCGGGATCGCCAGGGACAAGTCCATATCGGCCTCGCCAAACACATGCCATACGCTCATGCTGCGCATCACCCATGGCTGCTGGTCCCAATCGAAATTGGAGGAAAAGTTTTGCTTTTGAATAAAACCTTCCTTCGGCTGTACCTTTTTGGCCTTGATGAAAAAGAATCCGAGCGATAACAGCGCAATGCCGAGGACAATCATTAGATGGTCGAGTACGAGCAAAATGGCTCCGACCGCCAGCAGGCGATAGCCCCGCTTTACCTTGCCGCCGCGAATCGCATAGATTCCCGCCAATAAAAACAACAGTGCGACAATGGTAAAAAAGCCGACCCACCTGCCGACCAGCATGAGAAGGCCGACCCCGATGAGAATTAGGGCAATCAAGCGATTTCTTTTTTCCATGCCGCACCTCCTTGCGATGTCTTGAAACCGTTCATGGTAAAGGTCGGAAAAGCCATATGGGGCGAGGCTTTCGCACCAGTATGGCTTTCCACTTCTCATTCTTTATAGCATATCATATTGTCCTATTTTGTGAAGACTTATTCTTTCGTAGCTTTTGTCCCGCCGGCATTGCCGGAAGCGTTCATTTTGTTTTTCAGCGCCTTAAGCTGTTCTTCCACTTTCAGCTGCTTCTCGGCATCCACCGGACTCGTGAACGTGCTGGCCGATGGGCGGTATGGGGCGCGGAGGACGTCGGCTTCAGCTTCCATTTGCATGATTTTTTCTTCCATGCGGTGGAATCCGAGGGACGCGCTGCCGCTTTCGATCGTATGCAGGCTGTTGATTTGCGACATTTGCTTTTTGGCTTTCGCCATTTGGGCGCGGGTCACCAGCTCGTTGCGTTTGTTGCGCATTTTGTAGAACTCGTCTTTCATGTCATGCAGCTGCTGCACCAGTTCTTTGGCTTGCGTTTCGGACTGCGCATGCAGGTCGCGGTATTCGGTGATTTTTTGATCGAAGTAGATTTTTTCTTCGAGCAGCTTGCGTGCAATTTCCTCCTGGCCGTTTTTCAGGGCGAGCTCGGCTTGAGCCTCGCGCTGCACGGACATTTTTTCGGCTTCTTCAACGCGCTGCTTCATGCGGCGCTCGTTCGCCATTTGTTTGGCAACCGTCAGTTCGGCCTCGTGGATTTCAGCCTCCATATCGCGGAGGTATTGGTTCAGCATTACAATCGGATCCTCTACTTTATCCAGCAGCTCATTTACCGACGCTTTCGTCATATCTTTCAATCTTTTAAATACTCCCATGTTTTACACTTCTCCCTTCTCGTATTTGGACAGTTTTTTCTTCAGCTCTTCAAGCTCTTTTTTCATGGCTTTCTTTTCGATGTCTTCCATCATGGCGTCCAGGTTGGACGACGGGGAGGAAAATCCTCCGCTAGGTCTGCTGCCATAAGACGGATCGTTGTATCTGCTTCTTGGGTCAAAGGATGGGCCGTTGTTGTTGTAGTGGCCGTTTCCTCCGTAATAGCTTCCGTTGCCGTAAGCTCCGTTGCCCGGCTGGCCGCCGTAGTAACCGCCTGGGCCCGCGGGGCCGTATGGATTATAAGGCGGAACCGGTTCCTTCGGTACGACGAGAGCGGCGATGAAGTAGATGAACAAGGTGGTGCCGCCGGTGAAGAAAACCGTGACGATGAACAAAATCCGCAGCAGCGTCGAGTCCATCCCGATCAAGTCCGACAGTCCGCCGCAAAGCCCGGTGACCATCTTATCCCGTCTCGAACGGTAGAGTTTGCTCATGATGTTACTCCTTTCCGCTGTTGTTCAGCTTTTGTTTCAAACGGGCCATTTCCTTCTCCAGGATGCTGGATACCGTCTCGCCGGCCTGCTCTAAGTATTGTTGGCCCATGCGGCGCAGGTCCCGCAAGCTTTGGGCTTCAAACTCCCAGTCGGAGATGCGGTCCTCGAGGCGGTTGAACATTTTAGGAACGTCCTGGCCGCCGCCGTAGCCCTCCATCCGTTGGTTCATGCGCTGCTGGAGCCGAAGCGTCTCCATGCGCGCCACGTAATATTGGCGTTTGTTATAAACGGTCTGGTATTCCAGTTTTAATTCGTTCAGCTGGCTTTCTAGGTCCATCAAGGAACTTTGGGTCGTATTCAGCAATTCGCTGTATTGTTCCAGCTTTTCCTCATAAATGATCTTTTCTTGGAGCGCCAGCTTGGCGAGATGATCTTCCCCGGCCTTCAAGGCCAGGAGCGCCTGCTCTTCGCGTTTGTTTTTCATCGTTTCGGCTTGATCGACTTGCAGCTTCAGCTGTCTCATATGTGCGGTGGACTGCTGTACAAGCTTTTCGGCTTCGACGATGTCATCCCGCGTGGTGGCCAGAAACTGGTCGATCAGCCGCACCGGATCCTGACTTTGCTCCAAACGTTCATTGATATTCGCTGCGGTAATATCCCGCACCCGACGAAAAACACTCATCTTGTGTAGCCCCTCCTTATTCGTTTTTTCCGGATTTCGGATAACATCCTCTTCTTACGGATACGTGGTACGATATTTGCAACAGATTCATGTTAGTAGTAGCTTTTCTTTCCCTTCAGAAGGGAGATTCCGAAAATCACCAGCGCGATGCCGAGCAGCGGTCCGATGATCCAGGACAACTTCGCCAGCAAAGACAAAGCACCGAACGCAAGGATGATGGTTCCGATCACCACTTTGCCTCTGCGGATTCCGTAATAGCCAAGGACGATCAGCAGAATCGGGAAGAGCAAACCAATCAGTTTACCAAACAGTGGGGCGAACAAACCGAAGAGCATCAGCGCCCCGACGACGATCAATACGATTGCTGTTCCGTTATTGCGGTTTTTCATGCATTTCTCACTTCCTTTCAGTGCATCAACCTTATGTCTTTATTTTAGGTGGTACGGCCTCTTTCCAAAACAGACTGCAGACGGTTTTTCATCCTAGACCTTGGTCGGGGAACGTTTCAGACCTAAGGCTATCGGGGGTTTTTGCCCTATACAGCCGTTTTCCGGGTTGTTTAGCCTCCGAGAGTTTGCGAAGGCAGCTAAAAGCAAAAAGGCACCGGAAACATCCGGCACCCTATTATAAGAAGCTTTACATATTTGCTTCGGCCGAAACCGACTCGTTTGCGGCAGCGCTTTTTCCGTCATGCCTGACCAAAGAGATGAACAGGAGCGCAAGCAGCATGCCGGCCGAGGCGCAAATGAACAAGGAACGGTATCCGAACTGATCGATCATCAGGCCGAGCAATGGCGGCGACGTGATCGCCGCAAGCGACGAGACGAGATAATACAATCCCGTCCGCGTGCCGATGCTGCCCTCGCTGCCGACCGATACCACAAAAGGGTACGAGTTGATGTTAATGAGGGCCCAGCAAATCCCTCCCAGCGCAAGCAACACCCGCAGCAGCAGAACGGTATCGACGAACGGCACCGCCGCAAATACGGCAAACAGTCCGATCACGCCCGCAAGGATCGTTTTCCTTTTGCCCAACCGGTTGCCAAGCCAGCCGCTCGGGATCGCAAACAACACGAAAAACAAGGAAAAGAACGTGAGCGAAAATGCCGCGTCTTTTTCCGTTAATCCCATGTAATGTTTACCGTATAAAGTAAATAGCGCTTCCACGCCTTGATAGGACACAAACCAGAAAAAGATCGCTGCGAGCAGGAGCACCGTCGTGCGGTCCAGTTCTCCTTTGAGCTTGATTTTCGGGCGTTTCTCGGCAGGCAGCGATACGATGACGTCCCTATTTTCCTTAATTGCGGCCGTCAGAATCCATAATGAAATCAAGGTAATCGCCGCTGCCGCGATAAAAGGAAAGGAAGGATTCGCCCCATACAGCACAGAACCGGCTCCAAAGGCCAAAATGCCGCCAAAACCGCCCATAAAATTAATGATGCCGTTCGCTTTGGTCCGTTGATGATCGGGCGTAATATCCGGCATGAGGGCGACCGTCGGGGAGCGGTAAACGCTCATTGAAAGGTTCATCAGCATCATGAACAGAAGAAGCGTGATAAAACTCGTATGTAATGGAATCAGGATGACGAACAGCGCCGCTGCAGGCATGCCCAACATAAGAAAAGGCATCCGTTTGCCGAAGCGGGTCTGGGTTTTGTCGCTCAAATGACCGATCCATGGCTGCAAAAACAAAGCGAAGTAGTTGTCGAGGGTCATCATGAAGCCGATCAAGGCAGTGCTTTTAAGATACGGATCCAAAAAATAAGGAACAAACGCGTTATAAAGCGACCAGGTAATGCTGATGCTGAAAAAACCGAATCCGAGCAGCCATGTTTTTTTCATGAAGGGAATGACCTCCACTTTCTTTTAAAATCGGGATTCTGGCACAGTATAAAACAAAAACTTGATTCGCTTGTAGATTGTTAGCAGCCGTTGGGCGATATCAGCCTCCAATTGGGGATCTCAGTTTTTTTATATTATACAACAGGATCATTCATGTATTGTTTGATCTTCGTTAGAAAAACGTAAGAATGGCTTGATCAAGTTTAGAACCACCGCAACGGTGAAGGAAATGCAAAAAAGCTCTTAAGCTGCAATCATTGCAACTTAAGAGCTTGATCGTTCATGAGTATGCTGGTGAAGGGACTTGAACCCCCACTCCGTTGCCGGAAGCGGATTTTGAGTCCGCCGCGTCTGCCATTCCGCCACACCAGCAGATGAAGATGAAACGCGCCCTAAGAGATTCGAACTCCTGACCTTTTGATTCGTAGTCAAACGCTCTATCCAGCTGAGCTAAGGGCGCATATTTGGTTGTAATGGAGGCGCCACCCAGATTCGAACTGGGGATAAAGCTTTTGCAGAGCTGTGCCTTACCACTTGGCTATGGCGCCGTAAATATTGGAGCGGACGACGGGAATCGAACCCGCGACCCTCGCCTTGGCAAGGCGATGCTCTACCGCTGAGCCACGTCCGCGTAAATGGCTGGGGATATAGGATTCGAACCTATGCATGACGGAGTCAAAGTCCGTTGCCTTACCGCTTGGCTAATCCCCAACAATTTGAAAACTTAGAGGGCGATCGATGGGACTTGAACCCACGAATGCCGGAGCCACAATCCGGTGCGTTAACCCCTTCGCCACGACCGCCATATATAAAATTGAACTGGCAGGGGCAGCAGGAATTGAACCCACACTAACGGTTTTGGAGACCGCTGTTCTACCTTTAAACTATGCCCCTATATACTGGTGGAGGCTGATGGATTCGAACCACCGAACTCGTACGAGAACAGATTTACAGTCTGCTGCGTTTGGCCACTTCGCTAAGCCTCCACAATGGTGCCGGCGAGAGGACTTGAACCCCCAACCTACTGATTACAAGTCAGTTGCTCTACCAATTGAGCTACACCGGCTTTTATTCGTTTATGATTTCATGGTGGCTCGGGACGGAATCGAACCGCCGACACGAGGATTTTCAGTCCTCTGCTCTACCGACTGAGCTACCGAGCCTTACTATAACATGCTTAAAGCATGTATGCAATACTTCATATTCTGAAATATTGAATGGCGGAACCGACGGGATTCGAACCCGCGATCTCCTGCGTGACAGGCAGGCATGTTAGGCCTCTACACCACGGTTCCACGGCCTTAATAATTTCTCCTGTAAAGAATCTGCAATATGTTATGAAAACATATGTAGACCTTTTAGAGATAAATTGCGGGGGCAGGATTTGAACCTGCGGCCTTCGGGTTATGAGCCCGACGAGCTACCGGACTGCTCCACCCCGCGTCATTATGAATCCTCGTTGATGAGGATGATATGGTGGAGACTGAGGGGATCGAACCCCCGACCCTCTGCTTGTAAGGCAGATGCTCTCCCAGCTGAGCTAAGTCTCCATGGTGACCCGTAGGGGATTCGAACCCCTGTTACCTCCGTGAAAGGGAGGTGTCTTAACCCCTTGACCAACGGGCCTTAATTTAATGCTGATGAAATTTTATGGCGGAGAGAGAGGGATTCGAACCCTCGAGACGCTTGTGACGCCTACACGATTTCCAATCGTGCTCCTTCGGCCAACTCGGACACCTCTCCATAATGGCTCCCCGAACAGGACTCGAACCTGTGACAACTCGATTAACAGTCGAGTGCTCTACCGACTGAGCTATCAGGGAACAATAATTATTCAGATGTTTGATCACCTGAAAACTAGATACGAAACGTTTTGCGTTTTATAAAGCATATGCTTCCGTAGCAAGCTTTCTTTCAGAAAGCTTTTAGGATAAGCCCTCGACCGATTAGTATTGGTCAGCTCCATGCATTGCTGCACTTCCACCTCCAACCTATCTACCTCGTCGTCTTCAAGGGGTCTTACTAATTGGGAAATCTCATCTTGAGGGGGGCTTCACGCTT
>NZ_CP150205.1:5122500-5250000 GCF_037969745.1 Paenibacillus sp. FSL W8-0194
GGCCAGCAAGCTGACCGGTTTAGGCTAATCCGCGTTCGCTCGCCGCTACTGACGGAATCACTATTGTTTTCTCTTCCTCAGGGTACTTAGATGTTTCAGTTCCCCTGGTATGCCTCTTCATAACCTATGTATTCAGTTATGAGTGACTGACTATTACATCAGCCGGGTTTCCCCATTCGGACATCCCCGGATCAAAGCTTGCTTACAGCTCCCCGAGGCAGTATCGTTGTTCGCCACGTCCTTCATCGGCTCCTAGCGCCTAGGCATCCTCCGTGTGCTCTTAGTAGCTTAACCATTCGACTCCTGTTTTCCTCGCCTCGCTCCGTTGTTTTGTGCTTCGCACAAAGCCAAAGTCGCTCTTCGATTCAAACACTCGTCTGCTACTCTTTTACTAACTTGTTTTGACACAAGTTCAGCTAAAAGGATATTTCTAAAACGCAAATTCGTTTCGTTATCTAGTTTTCAAGGATCAATAATCAATTTTTCGGTTCATCACGGATGTGTGAATGAAAATTTGATTCAAAACCCGGTTTTTTCAACCAGACTTATATCATACCATCCTCAGCACTTCTTGTCACCAAGCAAGTTCTGGAAATCGTATGTGAGAGTTTGAACTCTCAAAACTGACCAACGAGTGAGATTGTTTTGCCTTACGGCATATTTGAATGTTTCCGTTGCAGGAAACGATTCTCCATAGAAAGGAGGTGATCCAGCCGCACCTTCCGATACGGCTACCTTGTTACGACTTCACCCCAATCATCTACCCCACCTTCGGCGGCTGGCTCCTTGCGGTTACCCCACCGACTTCGGGTGTTGTAAACTCTCGTGGTGTGACGGGCGGTGTGTACAAGACCCGGGAACGTATTCACCGCGGCATGCTGATCCGCGATTACTAGCAATTCCGACTTCATGCAGGCGGGTTGCAGCCTGCAATCCGAACTGAGACCAGCTTTGATAGGATTGGCTCCATCTCGCGACTTCGCTTCCCGTTGTACTGGCCATTGTAGTACGTGTGTAGCCCAGGTCATAAGGGGCATGATGATTTGACGTCATCCCCGCCTTCCTCCGGTTTGTCACCGGCAGTCATTCTAGAGTGCCCACCTTAAAGTGCTGGCAACTAAAATCAAGGGTTGCGCTCGTTGCGGGACTTAACCCAACATCTCACGACACGAGCTGACGACAACCATGCACCACCTGTCTCCTCTGTCCCGAAGGCCGCCTCTATCTCTAGAGGATTCAGAGGGATGTCAAGACCTGGTAAGGTTCTTCGCGTTGCTTCGAATTAAACCACATACTCCACTGCTTGTGCGGGTCCCCGTCAATTCCTTTGAGTTTCAGTCTTGCGACCGTACTCCCCAGGCGGAATGCTTAATGTGTTAACTTCGGCACCAAGGGTATCGAAACCCCTAACACCTAGCATTCATCGTTTACGGCGTGGACTACCAGGGTATCTAATCCTGTTTGCTCCCCACGCTTTCGCGCCTCAGCGTCAGTTACAGCCCAGAAAGTCGCCTTCGCCACTGGTGTTCCTCCACATCTCTACGCATTTCACCGCTACACGTGGAATTCCACTTTCCTCTTCTGCACTCAAGTCACCCAGTTTCCAGTGCGAACTAGAGTTGAGCCCTAGCCTTAAACACCAGACTTAAGTGACCGCCTGCGCGCGCTTTACGCCCAATAATTCCGGACAACGCTTGCCCCCTACGTATTACCGCGGCTGCTGGCACGTAGTTAGCCGGGGCTTTCTTCTCAGGTACCGTCACTCGGATAGCAGTTACTCTACCCGACGTTCTTCCCTGGCAACAGAGCTTTACGATCCGAAAACCTTCATCACTCACGCGGCGTTGCTCCGTCAGGCTTTCGCCCATTGCGGAAGATTCCCTACTGCTGCCTCCCGTAGGAGTCTGGGCCGTGTCTCAGTCCCAGTGTGGCCGTTCACCCTCTCAGGTCGGCTACGCATCGTCGCCTTGGTGAGCCGTTACCTCACCAACTAGCTAATGCGCCGCAGGCCCATCCGTAAGTGACAGATTGCTCCGTCTTTCATTATCGCTCCATGCGAAGCGATAAATTATCCGGTATTAGCTACCGTTTCCGGTAGTTATCCCGGTCTTACGGGCAGGTTGCCTACGTGTTACTCACCCGTCCGCCGCTAACCATCAGAGGAGCAAGCTCCTCATCAAGTCCGCTCGACTTGCATGTATTAGGCACGCCGCCAGCGTTCGTCCTGAGCCAGGATCAAACTCTCCAAGAAAGTTTGTGACTCATTTTGAATCTGACGAGAATTTAATTCTCATTTGTGCTCCGCAAACCATCCAGCCATAGGCTTGGACCGATTTGCTTCGCGATCGGCTTTGCAAGCAAAGCCTGTATCTCACTCGTTGTTCAGTTTTCAAAGATCAAACATTTCGTTTTCGTTCACCACCGCATCTCAGCGGCGACTTTTATAATATATCATGTTGCCCATCATTTCGTCAAGCACTTTTTTCGATCTTTTTTTCAGCTCGTTTTTGAGCTTGTCGAATCCTCGTTTGTTGTAAACCCGAGGTTTCATGGGGCGAGTTATAATTTAACACATAAAACATTGAGGAGTCAACCTCTAAATATAAAAAAAAGCTAAGCAGCTAAGTTCCCTTTATAAGTCCCCCCAAAACGGAACGCTCCATGCATAAATAAAGAGGGAGCATTTACCCCCTCGAACCTTGCGCAATACAGATGACGCTATTCCGCGGAATAGCGGATTGCCGGGCTGCTGTATCCCGAGGCGTCGGACCACACGACCGATTCCTTTGCCAGCGAACGGTTGACCAGCTTGCGCATGACAAGCGGCAGTTCGTTTTTGACGATGTCCAAATCCGGGTGATGAATCAGTTCCTCGATGCTCCAGGGCTTGCACCGGCTTTTCAAAATCTGCAGCAGAAGCACGGTGCACTCCGCCATTTTCGACATGACGGAAAACTCGCAGGCAAGCAGCACCAGCTCCACGCGCTGCCGGATCGTTTCCTTGCTCTGGGTCAATTCCTCGTACAGCTTGTGGATCGCCGTATTCAGTTCCTTCACTTGCTCCCAAACGGCCCGATCAGGCAGCACCCCGCGTTCGATCAGTTCGATCCTTGCCCAATGCCTTAACGAATCCAACACGGATTGATAGGCGTCGACCTCATATCCGGCTTGCAAATACCGCTTGGCTTCAACGTATATGCTTAGGAAGCGGGAGAATTCATACAGCATTTTGCGATCCCGCAGCGGCTGTTCAAACTCCGTATATTCCCTGCGGAGCCGGGCCAGTTTCCCGTCCACGTCCCTCACCAGCTCCCCTTCCATAAAGCAGCGGATCAAGTCCCCTTTTTCGCCCGCAATAAGCCAGCGCTGAAGGGACTCGGACGAAACATGCAGCGTCTGGCACGGCAGTTCCCCTACAAGCGTATGCTCTACGGCCAATTCCGCCTCCTGTCCTTCATGGACGACGAGGACGATATAGTCGAAGTCATGAAGCAAAGACCCGTCGAATTTTTGCGCTTCCTGACGATATATGATAGTACCGATGGCATCGGCATCAAAAGACTCTCCATAAAAAAAAGACAAATTGGACAAATCCATGTCTCCCTCCATGCATTCCTTGGCGAAAACCAGCCAATTCAGTTATAATATACTTCTACATGATCCACGTCAGTTCCTTCTTTTTTGCATACAACTAAAATGATGATAGGAGCCAATGATCCATGATCTTCAAAACCGCAAAAATCGTTGCTTTCCGTACCTGGGGACTGCTGCTGACGATCATCGGCATGATGCTGATGGTGCTGGGCACGGCAGGGATCGTCTTCTGGGGGCAAGCCGGAAAAATCGTGGCGGCGATTGGTCTCGTCATCGGCCTGATCGCCATGATGGGCAGCCTGGGGATTTATTTTTGGGCCGGGATGCTCTCCACGAGCGTAAAGACGATCGAATGCCCGGAATGTCACAAACCGACGAAAATGCTCGGAAAAACGGACCGCTGCATGTTCTGCCGAACCATCATGACGACCGACATCAATCTGGCAGACATTACGGACGACGAGCTGGAAGAAATGCAAAAGCGCCAGGAAACGCAAGCCGGCCCCTCATCGGCCGTCCATCACCACTAGACGCCGTCTTTGGGCAAAATTTATGAGCGGCAAACAAAAAACCGGCCATCCTTCATGGATGACCGGTTTTTTTACGTTCGGACTACGCCATTTCGTATTTTAAAAAAAGTAATCATTCATAAGATGCCTGCGTTAAACCATCAGTCGATATCTATAACAAATATGAGTGCGATTCGCATTAGGATGAAATATCCTTCAACGTATTCCATGCTTCTTCGGTGCCGAAGCTTCGGGTCCACGCGGCGACTCCGGCAAGCTTCAGTTCCTTGGCCAGCTTCACTCTTGCGCCGAGCGACGTTTTATCTTCAATCCATATCTTTTTCAAAACGCCGTCTTCCGTATATTCGACATAGTTCTGCTGCACGTCCTCAAGGTATTTGGGTTTCAGCTTCTTTTCCGCAAGGATTTCCTTTACGGTTTTCATGCCTACCGCCTTCGACGAGACTTTGGTTTTGCCGTCTTTGGCTTCTTCCGACCAAATCCGGGTATACAGCGGCACGGCCAAAACCAATTTTTCGGGCGGCACCTCATCCTCCTCAAGGATTTTGCGTACGGCCGATTCGGTCCACGGCAAGGACGACACCGAACCCGCTTTCGGGCTTGAAGCCCAATGTTCGTCATAGGCCATCAAAATGATAAAATCTGCGGATTCCCCCAGCGAACGCCTGTCCAAAAAGCGGGACCACATTTCGCTTCCCGATTTCGGGGTGACGTCCACCGATAAAATCAATCCCTCCGCACGAGCCAAAGGTTTCAGCTCGCGGACGAACTGGGATACGTTTTCCCCGTCTTCGGTTTTGACGTTTTCGAAGTCCAAATTGATCCCGTCCAAATGATACGTCTTGGCAAACTCGAGGATTTGACTGATAGCGTTCAACCTTGTTTCATAGGTTGCCATCGCGCTCGCAGTGATCTCGGGATCGAAGCTGTTGCTCAGAAGCCCCCACACTTCCATCCCGCGGGCATGGGCTTTTTGTACGTAGGCAATGTCCGCGTTGCTGCGGACGTTCCCTTCCCCGTCGATGATGCTGAACCACGTCGGGCTGACGACGTTGACGCCGGTCATCTGATCGATGACGGCCGGGTCCGGCTTTTTCTGATAAACGGCCTCCCAGGCCAGATTGACCTTTTTGCCCGCCCAGTTGCGTTCGGCTTGCGTAGGCTGCTCCTGAACGGCTTCCACCGTTTTCTTTTCGCCGAGCGTCACCTTGGATTTCGGCACGTAACCGGCATACCCGTTATCCATCTGCACGAAATACCACGATTCCTCGCTCCCCCAAACCCGCAGAGTCGTTCCCCCTGCCATGTCCGCCAGGATCGGCTCATGTTTGGACGGCCCCTTGCGAAGCGCCGTTTTGGAACCGGCATCGCCGGCGATTTTGCCCATTTGCACCGTATCCCCGGCTCTCATCAGCAGCACGGCGCCCGTATTCGGATCCTCGTGAACGGTAATTCCGTACAGCTCTTTCAGCGGATGGATCGGCGCATACAACAGGCCATTCTCTTCCTCCGGCGCGAACCGGAGCTGGACCTGCTTGTTATTCAGCCGCGCTTCCTTCTCCCCTGCCTGCAAATGCATCACCTTGGCCGGGGTCGTCAAAATCAGCGACTGCGTTCCTTTTTCGTAACGAATGTTAGGGTCTATGCTCTCCTGCAGCACCGAAAGCGGCAGCTTCAGCTGCTCCCCGGCACCTTCGGCAGGCTGATCGAGCAGCTTGCCTTCAACGAATATGGGCTTGTCCATCCCTCTCCAGTCCGGCTTTTCATGCAGCGGATTCGGGAGAACCTCCGTCACCGTCAAATAGGCTCCTGCCGCAATCAGGCACAGTCCGAGAAAAACGGCAAGCCGCCTCTTAGCCGTGGGACGGCGTTTGCGTCTACTTCTACTCAAAGGCTGATCCTCCATCATCGTATAAGTATCGTTATGCCAAAAAGGCTTGAAAGCTAAAAAAACGTGAGGACCCATGGCAGGAATCCGCACGTTTTGTCGAAAGCAGAAAGCTTGAAACGGATGCTTTACTTATTTTTGCAGCTGCTGCAAATACCGTACAGCTCCATGCGCAACCCTTGAATCTGGAAGCCTGTGCTTTTCTCAGCAGTCTGCTCCACGTCCTCGAGGGACGGGTAGCTGAAGTCTTCGATTTTCCCGCATTTCTGGCAAATCACGTGAAAGTGATCCGAAACGTTCGCATCAAAACGGCTTGAATTATCTCCATAAGTCAGCTCATGAACCATACCGGCTTCGATCAGCATCTTCAAATTATTATAAACGGTAGCTACGCTCATGCTCGGAAATTTAGGCTCCAGGGCACGATAAATTTCATCCGCCGTTGGATGGCTCATGGACTCCATGAGGTAAGCCAATATCGCATGACGCTGGGGCGTAATCCGAACACCATTCGTTTTCAATTGTTCCAATGCATGCTCGACTCGCGTTGACATTCTTACCCACCGCCTTAAGATTAAACAAAATTCTGATATTCTCGAATGCAATGAAAAAGGTTGTTCACCCAACATTCTAAAATATGCCCTATAACATTATTGTACGTTCATCGTTTCAACTTTGTCAACGAAAGGGCCCGCCCTGAAAGAACTTGGAATAAATGTATGCTCCGGCTCAATATTTATTCACGTTCAAATCGCTGTTGCCTTCGATACGAACCTGATGTTCCCCCAGACCTATTGTGCCCGTAATGTTCTTTTTATCCACCGTAAACGCCGGAAACTGATTGTAGATATCGCCATAACTGATGCTCCCGTCGATTTCGTAGCTTCCCGATTCGGGCAGGGTGACGGTAAGTTCCCCTACCGCGCTGTAAATGTCCCAGTCGCCTTCAACGACGCTGGAACGGGCCTTAATGCCACCGTTAAGCGACTCCGCCTTCAGATCGGAGCGGACTTCGTCCACGTCGATGTTCCCGTTTTTCGTCTGAACGTCGATCGGGCCCAGCGATTTTCGGACGGACAAATTGCCTACCTGGGTCGAAAGCGTTACGGCATCGGAAACGTCCACCGCCTGCATGCTGCCCTGATTCGTGCTCAAGTCGACGGAACCCATGACGTGATACGCGATGCCTTTTCCGTTCAGCGTGCTTCCCTTGACGTTCCCGGTGACGCGGTTTAACCGGAGATCTCCGTTTGCCGTCTCCATCGATATTTGCTTGATCGCGTCCACGTGCTGCACAAGGATGCTGCCGTTCATCGTCCGGAGCGACAGATCAAAACGCCGGTCCTGCGGCAGCGTAATCGTCAGATTCATCCGCGGCTGTCTTTTTCCGGACTGGCCATAGCCTTTCCCTTTGGTCTGGATGGTAATGGTGTTGCCGCCGCCGACCTCAAGCGCCGATTCCCTAGCGATGGCTTCTGCCTCCGGTCCCGTAATCTGGTCGACCCAAATCTCCGCCTGCACCCCGATGTCCGTCACCGGTCCGCGCTGCACGACGATATCGCCGTTGATGTTTTCCACCTTGATGTTTTGCGTCGTTAACGTCACGGGGACGGCAAGCAGGTCTTTTCCGACGCTGCTCCCCTCCTGTTCGCTGTAATCCACGCCGGCCGCGGCCAGATTCAGGCTCACCTTGTTCCAGAGGTGCAAATAGTGTTTTTGTTCCGTCACGATAAACACCGAGGCTGACAGCACGACGGCGATCAGCACCCCGCGCAGGTCCAGCTGAAACCGCCGGCCCGTTCCTTGGGAACGGCGCGATATCAGCAGCAATGCGATATATTCCAGCCCCCACAGCACCAGCGTGAGCGGCCACCATTTCAAAAGCAGCAGCAAACGCTCGGTGCCTTGGAGCGCATCGCCAAGAAGCAGCACGCCGGTTGCGATCAGCAGCAGGACGGCCGTGAATCTTCCCACGCGCATTCGCCGTATCCGGTTCATGTTTTCTTCCCCCGTTCGCTGGCGCCTAAACGTCGCCCTTTTCCCTCTCCCGGCTTTTTGAGCCGCGTTGTTTCCGCAAAAGCCAAATTTCCCGGCCTCCTGCCCACAAGCCAGCGATGATCAGCACCGCCGCCACCGTGATTTTGCCGTAATCCTCCATATAATACCGGAGCCACCGCGGCTTTTGATAAAAAAGAAACATCAGCGCGCCGCCCGCGACGAGCATGATGCCGAAAAGCGAGCTTCGCTCCACGGCGAACGGATTCCGGTAAGGCGAAACCTGGCGTTCTTCCTGCCCATGCGTCCCCACCCTGTAATAGATGACGTAATCGGCCGATTGCAGGACGTCGTACACATTGTAAAAATAAGTCACCGGGATCACGAGCGCCAGCAAAATGAGCAGCGGGACGTTGATCTGCATGCCGATGGACGAAAAATATAACAACGCCGAAGCGTCCAACAGGAGCGTAAAAATAAAGGCGATGCCTTTGCGGTACAATCCAAGGTAAATATGGCCGAGCCCCGGACAAACGGCCGCGAGGAATCCTGCCGTAAACTTGCGTTTTCGGGAAAACAGGCGGCGGGTCCGGACTGCAGCCTTCTTTTCGCCGCGCATGCGGTTTCTTTTTGCCGTTTCTTCCTTCGATCCGCCGGAATGTTCGACGCTGTGCATCCTCCCGCTCCTTTCACCGTAAAATTCATCGCTGACACGCCGGTTCAGGCCAAAAAAAGCCCACCCTCTATACTATATAGATGATACTACCCTATATAACCGGGACAATAACAGGTAAATAATTGGATGAAGTCCCTGAAAAACCAAAAAAACTCCCTGGTTAAGGGAGTTTTTCGGTGCAGTTCAATCGATGGAAACCATGGATACCCCTTCAAGCCTGCGAATGCGGGAAGCGAGCTCCAAAGGATCGAATACCCTTTTGCTGAGCACGTTCAAAGCGATTTCGACCGTGGTCGAAGGCGGCTGAAGCTCGCCGTACGGCACGGTGCTCCGCTCGTTGACGACCGCTTTTTTGACGGTGATTTCCTCTTCCTCCAGCAGGCCGGATATCGCTTCGAGCAGCCCCGGCGCCGAAATCGCGCACACCGATATCAAATGAAGTTTGCTGCTGCGGATGTAACGCTGCTCCAATTTGTTGAAAACCACCAACGTCAGCAAAATGAGTAGCGTAGCCGCAATAGAGGCAAAATAAAAACCTGCGCCCACGGCGAGCCCGACGGCGGCGATCACCCATACCGACGCGGCTGTGGTTAGGCCCGTAATCGATTTGCCGGTAAACAAAATGGTCCCGGCGCCCAAAAACCCGATCCCCGTAATGACGGCCGAAGCCAATCTCGCGGGGTCGATCCGGATGTTGACCTCATGCACGAATTCGGAAAAACCATAAATGGACAACATTATGATCAGCGTCGAACCCATACATACGAGGATGTGGGTCCGGAGGCCAGCCGCATGGTTGGAGCGTTCCCTCTCCAAGCCGACAAGCCCGCCTAACAGCATAGACAGAAGCAACCGCAGCAATATATGAACGTTATCTATATACCATGGATCCGCCAAGAGCCTATCTCTCCCTATCTCACTCTAATAATGCAAATCCGCGGCCATAAGGCCTTGAATTAAACCGATACGTCTGCCCGCTTGTGAAAGGTCGTCAGTTCCACGCCCGGGGCTACCTCGAACGTCTCGAAAGGAATAAAGCCGTATTTGAGGTATAACGCCACCGCGGGTTCATTTTTGGCGCCGGTGGAGACGATAAACAGCGGAACGTCCGGATGAAGGTCAAAAACATGCCGGATCAGGCTGCCCGCGATGCCTTTGCGGAAATGAGCGGGATGAACCATCATCCGCATCAAGGTCAGCGACCCCGGGGTTTCCTGTTTCGTCGCCACCGCCCCGAGCAGCTCCCCGTCCTCGTCCAAGCAACCGTAAAACGTTTCGCCGCAGGTACGCAGCGTTTCATGCGTGTCGAGCAGCGGAGGAATGTCGTAGAAGCCGATTTTTTCGGCCTCCAGCCGGTAGGCAATATGCTGCAGCCTCCAAATTTGGTCCAGCATGTCGGCATCCTGCAAGGAAAGCTTCGTTATCACGGGAATCCCCCTTTTTTCAGGCTATACGCCGCAAGTCAAAAAAAGACCAACTTATCAGGCAAAAACATCCACCTAATAAAAAAGGGCCTGTCCGGCGGACAAGCCCCAAGACCCGTTCCTCTTACTGATTAAGCACTTCTTCCAGCAACTTGTTGACGATCGCCGGATTGGCTTTGCCGCGGCTCTCCTTCATGACCTGGCCGACGAGGAAGCCGATCGCTTTTTGCTTGCCCGCCTTGTAATCCTCGACGGATTGCGGGTTCGCGGCCACGACCTGCTCGACGATGGACTTGATCGCGCCTTCGTCGCTGATCTGTACGAGCCCTTTTTCCTCGACGATTTGCTGCGGAAGCTTGCCGCTTTCGAGCATTTCCTTGAAGACAGTTTTGGCGATTTTCGTGCTGATCGTCCCTTTTTCGATTAAGCCGATCATCTCGCCCAACCCTTGGCCCGTGATTTTCACCTCGGAGAATTCCAGGTTGTTGCTGTTGAGATAGCCGAGCAATTCGCCCATAATCCAGTTGGAAACCGATTTGGCATCTTTCGTATATTTCAAGCTGTCTTCGAACAGATCCGCGATCGGCTTCGAGGAGGTGATGACCTCGGCATCGTAGCTAGGCAGACCGTATTCGGAGGTGTAGCGCGCTTTGCGGGCGTCCGGAAGCTCCGGAATCGACGCGCGGATGCGGTTTTTCCATTCTTCGTCGATGTATACCTTCACCAGATCAGGGTCCGGGAAATAACGGTAATCATGCGCTTCTTCCTTGCCGCGCATCGTGAAGGTTTTGCCCTGCGCTTCGTCCCAGCGGCGGGTTTCCTGCACGACGGTTCCGCCTTCGTCCAAAATTTCGGCCTGGCGGTATTCCTCGTACTCCAGCCCTCTTTGCACGCCGCGGAAGGAGTTCATGTTTTTCAGCTCGGCACGGGTGCCGAATTCCTTCTGCCCATGGGGGCGGATACTGATGTTGGCGTCGCAGCGCATCGAGCCCTCTTCCATTTTGACGTCGGACACTTCGCAGTACTGCATGATGGCGCGCAGTTTTTCCAAATAAGCGCGTGCTTCTTCCGGCGAAGAAATTTCCGGTTCCGACACAATTTCCACAAGCGGCGTGCCGACACGGTTAAAGTCCACCAGCGATGCATACCCTCCGTCGATATGTGTCAGCTTGCCCGCGTCTTCCTCCAAATGAAGGCGGGTGATGCCGATCCGCTTCGTTTGTCCGTTCACTTCGATGTCGATCCAGCCGTTTTGCCCGATCGGCTGATCGTATTGGGAAATTTGGTAGGCCTTCGGCGAATCCGGGTAAAAATAGTTTTTCCGGTCGAATTTGCTGACATCGGCAATTTCGCAGTTGAGCGCCATCGCCGCTTTCATCGCGTATTCCACGGCCTGCTTGTTGAGCACCGGCAGCACGCCGGGATGGCCCAGGCAGATCGGGCATGTGTGCGTGTTGGGCGGTGCGCCGAATTCAGTCGAACAGCCGCAAAAGATTTTGGATTCGGTCTTCAGCTCCACGTGGACCTCAAGGCCGATGACGGTTTCGTATTTCGAAGATGACATGGTTTAGATTCCCTCCTTTTGAGCCGATTTCTACAGGTTAGGCCGCTGTTTATGATGTTCGGTGTTTTGCTCGAAGGCTCCCGCCACGCGCAGCACCGTGCTTTCGTCAAACGGTTTGCCGATGATTTGCAGGCCGACCGGCAGCCCTTCGGAGAAACCGCAAGGAACGCTGATCGCCGGCACGCCGGCAAGGCTCACCGGAATGGTCAAAATATCGTTCAAATACATCGTCAGCGGATCGCCCACCTGAGCGCCGAGCTTAAACGCCGGCGTCGGAGCCGTCGGCCCGATGATGACGTCATATTGTTCGAACACCTGATCGAAATCGCGTTTGATCAGCGTGCGCGCCTTTTGCGCCTTCAGGTAAAACGCATCGTAATAACCGGAGCTCAGCGCATAGGTGCCCAGCATGATCCGGCGTTTGACTTCGGGACCGAAACCTTGGCTGCGGGATTCGAGGTACAAATCCAGCAGGTTACCGGATTGTCCGGCACGGACGCCGTAACGAACGCCGTCGAAGCGGGCCAGGTTGGAAGAAGCTTCGGAAGATGCAAGCAAATAATAAGCGGCGACCGCATATTCGGTATGCGGAAGGGAAACCTCCTCGATGACCGCGCCCATGCCTTCAAGCACTTTCAAGGCGGCTTCGACGCGTTCCTTCACGCCGGCGTCGATGCCTTCGCCCATATATTCCTTCGGAACGGCAACGCGCAAACCTTTCACGTCCCCCGTCAGGGCGCTCAAGTAATCCGGAATGTCGACGTTGGCCGAAGTCGAATCCATGTTGTCGTAGCCGGCAATCGCCTGCAGGACGTAGGCCGCATCTTCGACGTTTTTCGTGACCGGGCCGATCTGATCGAGCGAAGAAGCAAAAGCGACCAGGCCGAAACGGGACACGAGCCCGTATGTCGGCTTCAGGCCGACGACGCCGCAATAGGACGCCGGCTGGCGGATCGAGCCGCCCGTATCCGAACCAAGCGTAAAATACGCCTCGCCCGCCGCGACCGATGCCGCGGAGCCGCCGCTGGAACCGCCCGGAACGCGCTCGAGGTCCCACGGGTTGCGCACCGGATGGAAACTCGAGTTTTCGTTGGAGCCGCCCATCGCGAACTCGTCCATGTTCAATTTCCCGATCGTAACCGCATCGGCGTCCTTCAGCTTGCGCACGACCGTCGCGTCGTACACCGGATTGAAGTTCGACAGGAATTGGCTTGCGCAGGTGGTGCGGATGCCTTCCGTCACGATGTTGTCCTTGATGCCGGCCGGCAGGCCGAACAGAAGTCCGCGTTCCTCTCCGGACGCCAATTTGTCGTCGAGGCGGCGGGCCGTATTTTTCGCGCCCTCTTCGTTTAGGGTCAAATACGCTCCGATCCGTTCATCGCGTTCGGAAATGGCACGGAACGTCTCTTCCACCAGTTCCAGCACAGAAAGCTCCTTGTTGTGAAGCTTGCTATGTATATCCTTCAAATTTTGATTTAACAGGCTCAAGTTGCCTCTTCCTCCTTTCGTAATGAAACGTTCTATTCAAGCACGGCCGGAACTTTGAACTGTCCGTCTTCCTCTTCCGGCGCGTTCAGCATGACCTTTTCGATCGGCAGGCTTTCGCGTTTCACGTCCTCGCGCATCACGTTGCTGACAGGCAGCACGTGGGTCGTCGGTTCGACGCCGTCCGTATCCAGCTCGTTCAATTTTTCGGCATATTGTAAAATAGCGTTCAGCTGTTCCGTGAACTTTTGCTCTTCGTCCGCGCTCAAATTGAGGCGGGCAAGCTTGGCCACGTGCTGAACGTCCTGATTGGTGATGCTCATAAATCGGATTCCTCCTTATTCCTTCTTATATTAAAGGATTAAAGCCTCGGGATAACGTTTCTAATTATATTGTAGAACCTGCGACAATTCAATGCGGAGCTTGGCCCTGCCGGAAAAACCGGGCGCTCCCGCCGGATTCCCCGGCAGGCCTCCGCTCCGGTCCGCGCAGCCTTTGCAGGCTCTCTGCCAAGCTCTTCAAACCCGTATAGCAAACGTGCTTTTCCAATACTTAGGGATAAAAAACATGGGGTATATCATAAGGAACAGATTCGGAATCCACCATGCGGGATCGAATTCGCAGCGGATCGCCCAATAGGAAATGGCCATCATCCCGGAGCAAAACGTCAATACGAGCGAAATCAAGGCCGCCGATTTCCAGGCCGGCGACGGCTTGCGGTACAAATACAGCGCCGTCAATCCGGTTGCCGATACCAGCATGTCAAGCGGAAAAAACGACCAGTTCCAAGCGATCAAAATCGGGTTCCTGTAATCGGAATATGCCCATTCGGGAGGGATGAGGCCCAGTGCCGTCGCGCCGAAATATAGAATGAACGAAATATCCGTCAACAGAAAAAACCATTTCAAAATGCGCATGGAGGGCTCTTTTTGATGGAAAACGTTCAATGGATCAGATCCCCTTTCCCCGTTCGTCCGCCAGCCCGGAAATGCCCGCCGCAAGCTCCGTTTGGATTTTTTTCTCCGAAATGTCCGCAGGCTCTCCCGACGAGCGGGCCCCATGGGCTCGATCTCCCAAATTCAACCCGATGACGCCCAGGATGATTAAGGCAATCGAAACGGCTTTGACCAGCGTCATCGATTCTTGAAAATACATGTACCCGATAACGGCAATCGCTGCGGTGCCGACTCCGGACCATATGGCATAGGCGACGCTGACAGGCACCTGCTTTAGGGCCAGGTTCAAGCTGGAAAAGGCTAATATGTACAGCACGATCATCAGTATGGACGGCACGATTTTGGTAAAACCGTTGGACATCTTCATCGAGACGGTTCCCCCGACCTCCAGCGCAATCGCAAAAATCAAATAAACCCATGACATGCCTTGATCACATCCCTTCCGAAAATTGAGCTATATCGCTTTTTCCGTCCCCTTGCGAAACAATGCCGAATAACAGCATATCGACCATCGCATCAACGGCGCCGACGAGGGACACCTTTGCGTTCACGAGGAAATCCGGGTCAAAAACGGCAAATGACGCTCCGCGCATGCACTGAACGACCGACGGAATGTCCACGGGACGCAGTTCCCCTGACGCGATGCCTTCCTCAAGCAGCGTTTCCACGGTGCCCCATTCCTCCTCCAACAAGCGATCGACCTTGACCCATTCCTGCGGGGCGTGGCGGCGCATCTCTTCAAGCACCCGCGCATCCGCAAGCCGCAGTCCGCTGGGTATGATCGACAATATGGCTTTTAATTTCCGCACGGCGCTCCAATCCGGACGCCCGTAGATGTCGCGCTGGGTTTGCAGCACTTCGTGGATCGCTTCGTCCACGATCGCGCCGATCAGCTCTTCCTTGGATGCGAAATGCTCATAAATGGTTCGTTTGCTGATGCCAAGCTCGGATGCGAGATCCCCCATCGTAAATTTGAAGCCTTTGCGATTCAGCAGCGTAAGCGCGGCCTGCTGCAATTTCTCTTTCATGAACATCCTCCCACATTCATTTTCGGTAACGATAAAACTATTTTATTATTTTTAGTACCAAAAAAAGTATACCGCGTTTAGTAATAAAAAACAAAGACCGGCAACGTTATTTCAATAGCGAAACGTTATTTCCATTATCGATATGTTATTCGTAACCGCTATCCGGACATTTTCAACCTATAGTTCAGGTGCCCGCCGGACCGCCAGCTTGGCGGCGGCTTCTACGCCCCCATATACACAAAAAAGAGCCGGCATGTAGCCGACTCTTCTAAATCCAGGCCCGCAAATTCACTTGCTTGATGAATTCCGCCTGCGAAAGCACCTCTGGCGCCGATTCCTCTTCTTCTTCCTGTTCGAGTTCGCCGTTCATGATTTGATGGAACAGCTTCTCGTTATATGTCGCAAGGGCGTAATCGATCAGCGCTTCCCGCGTGGTCATCTCCACTTCATGCTGAATGAGCAGCTCTTCCGGCTGCACATCACCCGATGGCACGAAAAAGTTCCGGTTAATCTTAGGTACCCGGATGACGTAATCGAACGCATTGTCCGGATTCCGGTCATAAGCGATCAGATAACCGTATTCCCCAATAGGAAGGTTCTGCTCAAAGGCGTCCGCGACGATCACAATCTTTTCCCCAAGTTGCAGCATCGTCTACCTCCTAGATGTCTATCATTGTTTGTATAGTCTACTAAAAAAAAGTAGGTCTGTCTACACGTAAGCCTGTCGGAAAACGAGGCAAAAGGCTTAATTTTGAAAAAAGCAGGTCCGTGAATGCGAATCCGTCCGAAAATAACCATGGCGGGACGCTTCGCAACCCCAAAAAAGACAACGCGGCCATGCTTCATGCTTCTTAAGCCCGGGTTACCGGAAGTCCCCCTCTTGAACAAGCGCATGAAAATATGAACCTCCGATAGAATAGATTATATAGAATGCAAAAAAAGAACGCAAACCGGGATATATTCCACAGCTTGCGTGCTTCGCGAATGTAAAGGTAACATTAAATTAACATCATTGTATCAGGGGCGTTACCGTTTGTCCAGCCATTTTTTCCCGATTTCTGTCGAGAAAACGCCTTTCGGATCCATTCAGGACACGTAAGGATTGTGGGCGCGTTCATATCCGATCGTCGTTTTGGGACCGTGGCCAGGATAAACCTTCACTTCATCCTTAAAAGCAAAAAGCTTGTTTTGGATGGAGTCGAGCAGATCGCGTTCGCGTCCCCCGTACAGATCCGTTCTTCCGACGCCAAGCTTGAAAAGCACGTCCCCCGAAAACAGGTCGTCCCCGCACAAAAAGCTGACGCTTCCCGGCGAATGCCCAGGCGTATGGTACACCGTGAAAGTGTGGCCGATCAACTCCAGCTTCTGCCCTTCGTCCAAGCCATACTCGGCAGGGCCGGTCGAAAGCGGCGGCGACACCTGCGGCCAGTTCAGCGATCCGTTCAGCTTCGGATTTTCGAGCCAATCCGCCTCCAGATCATGCAGGTATACCGGACAGTTTTTTAATTTCCGGATTTCATCCACGCCTCCCATGTGGTCGAAATGCGCGTGGGTCAGCAAAATCGCTTCGATCGTAAGCGGCTCGATTTTTTTGATGAGGGCGCCGGGATTCATCCCCGGATCAATGATGACCGCGCGCCCGGGATCTTCGCCGGTCAGCAAATAGGCATTGGTTTGCAGCGGGCCGAGGCAAAAGGTTTGAATGTTCAGCATATCCGTCTTTAGAACCCCGAAATCAGTTCACGCAGTTCTTTGATGACGGACGCATGATGATCGGTTCCTTCCCCGTAAGCTGCAATGAGCTCTTTCCGGCACTCGGCCATTTTTTCCTGGTAATCCGGCGCTTCCCGGTCCGGATTCTGCTGCTTGAACCGAACCATGATTTGCTGCACGTGCGCGGGGCGCGGCCCCCATTTGCCAAGGACATGCCCTTCCGCATTCGTAAAGATGACGACCGGAACGCTCCGACCGCCCATCGTCAGAAACTGGTCCATCACGTCGAAGTTTTCTTCGAGAATAAGCACTTCGGTCGGAATGCCGGCCGTTTCAAGGGCACGGAACACGACAGGCACGTTGCGCACCACGTCTCCGCACCAGTCCGCCGCCAAAATAAGGACGCGAAGGTCGTCGCGCGATTTCAGGTTTTCAAAAAACTCGCGGTCGCCGTCGTTGTCCCAGGCAAACGCGTCGTACCCCCGTTTGAATTCCTCCTGGTTTTTCTGCATGCCGTCGATAAACTGCTGCGGGGAGAGCCCCGTATTCAGCTTGTCCGCCAAATGGACTGCCATTTATTTCGTCCCCTTTCTGGATTTGGATTTGACCATTTTGATAACAAAATACACGATCAGCAGCGCCAGCGCAACGAGCAAGATCGGCGTCACGTACGGGCCCGCCTTCTCGTCCACATGCTCCCACTGATCCCCGAGGATATACCCGAGGTAAACGAACAGCACCGACCACGGAATGATCGCAAGCGTCGTCAGCAAAATGAAACGCCATACGTTCATCTTGGAGATCCCCGCCGGGATGGAGATGGCATGACGGACCACCGGAATGAAGCGCGCCGTAAAAATGACGCCCGTTCCGTATTTGTTGAACCACTGCTCCGCAGCATCGATATGCTTTTTATGAATAAAAATATATTTCCCGTATTTCTCGAGCACGGGCCTGCCGCCGTAACGTCCGATCCAGTACACGAACAGCTGCGCGATGACGCCGCCGACGATGCCGAACAGCACGGCTCCGATAAAGCTGATGTGGCCCGAGGATACCAAAAAGCCGCCGTAAGCAAGCACGATCTCGCTTGGAATGACTTCAATCATTAAGCCCAGCATGATGCCGAAATAACCCAGACTTTGAATCCAATGAAACAATTGACTGACGATATCCGATATAAAATGCACCCTGGCCCCTCTTTCTATATGTACTTTTAAGTCCCTATCCCAAATCTATTCTAGCATAGGAGCGGACATGACTTCTACATGAGCCCATTTGCTGCGGGAAGGTGTCTTCCCAGCCGTCCGCGGCATATGGTGGGGAATAAAGGAGGTAGGTCAAATGCCGCCGATTTCCCAGAAAAAAGACGCTCCGCTGCCTTCGGCCCGCGGCATCCGCAGAGCCTGCAGCAAGGAGCTGTACCGCACGGTCAAGCGGCTGAAGGTGTACGTCCCGGATGACGCCCTCCGCGAAGGCGAAACGCTTTATTACCGCAAGGTCATCGGCAACCTGATCTGGATTCACGAAAACCGCAGCAACCGGAAGCTGCTGTGCGATTGGTGGGACGAAGCGGTCCGCGCCGAGCTTGCCGCCCTATGGAAGGTAGACGAAGAGCATCTCGGAAAAGCTTTCCGCGAAGCTTTTGGCGGCTGAAGGAAATGGCACACGTCGTCCTAGAAAAGGGCCCTGGGGGCGTAAGTTCGGTAGCCCGAGGGCCTCTTCCCGCGGACGGGTTCATTCCGGGTCAGGAAGGGAATGCTCCAGGCTCGCCAGCTCGCGGCCCCACCGCTCGGCTTCGCGGGTGAGGCGGAACTCCCGGTCGTTCCGGACCCGAACCTGGTCCGGGTCCGCGGCGCGGCGCGCGTAATCGCCGTAAAGCTCGAGCCCCGCGTCCAGGACCCGCCGGGCTTCCGCCACGCTGCCGGACATCCATTTGCGCCGCGCCAGCTTGAACAGCCCCTCAAGGCTTTTCGTCTGCTCCGCCGCATTGTATTTGTCGCGGCGGAACCCCGCCTCAGCCCACGAGGCGGCGGCGTAGGCATCTCCCCGCTGGACGGCGTTGTCCGCCAGCGCAAACAGCAGGCCGGGATGCCCCGGGGAATAGGACAGGCTCCGCTTGAGCACCGCCTCGGCTTCCCGGGGCGGCAGCCTGCGCCCCAGCTCGATCGCCGTCCCGGCATCGGCCGGATTCCACTGCAGCGAGGAGCGCAATAGCGCGGCGGACTTGGCCGGAGCCGCTGCCGCCAGCGCCTGCCGATGCAGCCGGTGGGCCATTTCTCCGCGGAAAGCAAGCCACATGCCGGCGCCGGTGACGCCAAGCCAAAGCAGCAGGAGCACCGCCGGTCCGTATGCCCGGTGCCTATAACCGGATGCGATCGGATCGGCCCGGCGCACCAAACGGCCTGCCGCCGCTACGGGCCTGGCCAAAACCGCATAACCCTGATCCTCCCCGAGCTCAGCACCAGCTTGGATTTCCTCCGCTTTACAGGAAAGCCCCCATGCCGCAAGCAGAAATATCAGCAGCCAAACGAGGCCGAAGCTGAAATCGAGGTCGACGGCCCCGTGCAGGACAAACACGCCGTAAACCGGCAGCAGCTCGCGGCGGCGGCGGATAAGCAGCAGGCCGATGGCGCCAAGCAGCAACAATAAGACGGACGTGCCGAGAACGCCGGTGTTCAGCAGCATGTCGAGGTAACCGCTGTGCACCTGGCTGCCGACGTACGGATTGGACTGGACGGCGCGGTACGACAGCCGCCACGTCTCCCCGCCCTGCCCGAACCAGGGGGCTTGCATGAACAGCCCCCACGCATCGCGGTAGATCGCGCCGCGCGCTGTGGCCGTCCCGAAGTTTCGGACGATGCGCTCCTGCGCCGTCAGAAACACCGCGGCCATCCCCGCGGCCGCGACAAGGCCGCCTGCCGCCCAGGCCAGGCGGCGCCGGGAAGCCGCCCCGCTGCGCGCGAGGCGGCAAAGCCCCAGGCGGCAAGCAAGCAGGCTGCCGGCTTCACGCCCCGGCCAGCGCGAGCAGGCCGGGGGCGGGCTGTACCGCCAGCGCGGCGGCTGCCAGCTGGCGGTACAGCAGGGCCGCGCCGGCATGAAGGGCGCGGCCGCAAGCAGCAGCGGCGCGAAGCTGCGCCGCCGCTGCAGGGCGAGGCCGGCGGCTGCGGCAACGCCGGCCGTGAGCCACGCGCCGCGCGACTCGCTGAGGAGCAGCGCGGCGGCGTACGGCAGCAGCGGGAGCGCAGCCCGCAGCAGCCGGATCTCCCCTGCTCCGGGTTCCCGCCGGAGCAGGGCGGCGAGCGCAAAGAGCCGCTCCAGCAGGAAAGCGGCCATCAACAGGCCGAACGTGTTCGGGTATTCGACCAGGCCGGCAAGCCTGGCCCCGCTGGCGCTGATCCCGGCGTTCGAGGTGAACACGACCGCATGCGGCAGCGGAAGGATGCCGTAAACCGCCAGCAGCGCCGAACCGCACAGCAGCGCCCCAGCCGCGTGCCAGGCCGAAGCGAGCACCTTTTCCCCTCCCTCGGAGCGGGCGATCCGAACCGCCGAAACGGCAAAAAGACCGTAAAACCCCCATCGCAGCAGCTGGTTTGCCGTTCCGTGAACGGACAAGGGCCCCAGCAGCCAGTGAAGGGCATATACGGTCATCAATATAAACGGACTCAGGATCAGCAGCCTTTCCGCAGCGGAAACAGCTGCAGGCGCGATCCGCTTTTCGTTTTCGGATACCGCCAAACGGCGCAATAAAGCCGCAACGCTGCCAAAAAACGGCAGCAGGCCGTACAGCATCCAGGCCGGATACAGATCGGACGTAAAATAAAAGCCGGATTTCAGACAAGACATGAGCAGCACCGCGATCAGCGCGGCCCCCATGATTCCCAGCACAGAGCGTCTCACGCTCCCGCCCCCCATCGCCTTTTCTTCCTGCCCGAAACGTTCAAATCCTTACTTCCCGTCGGTTTTTCCCGGCAGCAAATCCGCGCACGCTTTTTCCAAATAAGGTTCGGCGTGAAGGAAATCGCGGAAAGCCGTGTACTCGCGCCAAAGCTGCTCCCGGTTGCCGCCTTGGCTTTTTACCGCCCGGATCAAAATGTTTTTCGGCGTATGCTCCAAATCGATGAATTCGAGCAGTTGCGTTTTGTAGCCGAGAATATCAAGCAGCTTGGCCCGGATTCCGTCCGTTGCCAGCGCGGAAAAACGTTCCTTCAGAATGCCGTGCGAAAGCAGCGGCTCCATGACCGGGCTTTCGATCTGATTGAACAGCTCGTGCTGGCAGCACGGAACCGAAAGGATCACCGAAGCGTTCCAGCGGACCGCCTTCTCCAATGCCGCATCGGTAGCGGTATCGCAGGCATGCAGCGTCACCACCATGTCGACCTGTTCCAGTTCGTCGTAGTCGGCGATGTCCCCGACCAAAAACCGCAGATTGCTGTAATTCAGCCTGTCCGCCAGTCGGTTGCAATGTTCGATGACGTCGGCTTTGAGATCCAGCCCGACGACGTTCAGCGGCCGCCGTTCCTGGATGGACAGGTAATGGTAGAGCGCAAAGGTCAAGTAGGACTTGCCGCAGCCAAAGTCGACGATCGTCAGCGGGCGTCCCTCGGGCAGCGCCGGGAGCACGTCCTCCACCATCTCCAGGAAACGGTTGATCTGTTTGAACTTATCGTATTTTCGGGCCAAAACCTTCCCTTGTTCATTCATTATACCCAGTTCGACCAGGAACGAAATCGGATGCCCTTCCTCCAGCACATATTTTTTCTTGCGGTTATGCGCCAAATCGGCGGAGGTTTTGGTCGGGGATTTGGTAAGGATCGATACTTTGTATTTTTTGCTGATCAAGATTTGGTAGTCCGCATCCGGCGTGCAGATCATTCCTTGCCGGAACGTCTGCTCGAACAGGCGCATGATCGCCTCCTCCGCTTCTTCCGCGGGGACGTTCTGGTGAACGACCTTGTTCGCATACACGTAAGCGAATTGATAATGTATTTTTTTCTTCAGCTCCACCGGCTTGATCTGCACCTTGGTAAAGGTTGCGCCTTCCCGCTTGCGCAGCTGGCTCAGCGTTGCCGTGATCAATGTCGTTTCTTCCGTGATGTCATGGATGAGTTTGCGTAAAGATTCCAAGAGGGTACATCTCACTTTCTCGTATTTTCCAAACGCGGCTTGTTTGCTTTGCGCTGCAGTTCTTCCGAGCCTTCCTGCACTTCCTCCCGCGGAAGCCCGCCCGCTTCAAGCTCTTCGTCGCTTTTCGTTAACAGTCTTTGATAGAAGGCAAGGCCTTCCTCTTCGGTGATTTCCTGCTGATCGAGCAGCCTGTACAGGGTGTTCTCCGCCTCGTCGTACCGCCCCCGCTCTTCTTCATAGCGGAGCAGCAGCCGATCCGTTTTGGCCGGAATCCTGTAGCCTTTGATCCCTTCCTTCAGCTCGGCCACGCGCTCGGGCAGCTTCAGCATCGTATGGTCCGCTCCGTGCAGGTCGGCATAGAGATACAGATGCAGCGATTTCATAAGGCGGATCAGCCCCTCGTCCTTTTGCTCCATATCCAAGTATACCCCGCCTTCTTCCTGAAGCAGCCTGGCGATCGTTTGCAGCTTGTCGGCTTCGATCCCGCCCCCCAGGCGAAACATCTCTATGATATCCTCAACGGACAGGGAATTCAAAAGCTTCGAGTTCAGGCGGAAATTTTTGCTCAGCAGGTCGTCGATTTCCCATAGAGCCTCGGTGTATTTTTTCTGTTGTTTGAGCCCGAATACTTTGCCGACCATTTCAACCATATCCTCTACCATTTGCAGCAAATAGTCTTTCCTGAACATGACGCTCCTCAACCCTTTCCAAAATGATTAAGCGATAGGCAAGATCACGAAGCCTCCCTTTTCTTGCCTTCTGGTACAAGTTGAACCTTGATGCCCGGGAAGACCGCGTTTTATGCCACGAGGATCTTTCTTTTTAATGATTGTATGCTATTCGGCATGCCAAAGCCAGCGGCCCGCCCGAAAAACGCCCGGATAAACCGGATTCAAGCCGCTGCCTTCATGGCGCAAAAAGCCGGAGCCCTTTGTTCTTAGGGCTCCGGCTTTGATTTATGGCATGAAGCTGTAACGGGATGAAATTTTCAGCGCATGAACGAGGGCCGCGGGCACTCAGCTTTCCTTCAAGAAGCTCCGGACGATGCCGGCCAGCTCCTCCGGCGTTTCCATCATGCTCATATGGCCTGCGCCCTTGATCGTTGCTTTCGTGATGTTCGGGCGGTCCGAGGAGAACACTTTTTCCGGAGGGGCAATGCCGTCATGTTCTCCCGCCACCAGCAGGACCGGCAGCGCCGAAGCGGAAATGACGTCGCGGCGGTCCGGCCGCTCGCGCATGGCCAATGCCGCGCCTGCGGCGCCTTGCGGCGGCGTGAGATAGCCGATTTCCTTCGCCTTTTGGATCAGCTCGGGCCGGGACTTCGCGGTGCCTGGCGCAAACAATCCCGGAATCAGGCCGTCGATAAACGCGGTCATTCCTTCCGTCTGGATGGTGCTTACGGCTTTCAGCCGCTTTTCCTTGCCCGCTTCGTCATCCGCGTATCCCGTGGAATGGATGAGGCCGAAGCCGTTTAACCGCGAGGTATACCGCTGGGCGAAGGAAAGCGTAACGTATCCGCCCATAGAATGCCCCAGCATCGTCGCCTTCTCCACGTTCAGCTCGTCGAGAAGCTTCAGGACGTCGTCCGCCATTTGCTCGATCGAATACGCTCCCAGCGGGGCATCCGACGAGCCGTGTCCGCGCAAATCGGGCACGATGCAGCGGAGGCTGCCGGATAAGAGCGGCACGAGCGGCTCCCAGTAAGCGGAGCTGCCGCAGAAGCCGTGGAGCAGCACGACAGCCTCTCCCTCTCCCCGATCGGCATAACAAAGCGTATATCCGTCGCAAACTACTTTATCCATCGTGAAACCCTTCTTTCGTGAGGATTTTTTGTATTCGCTTTTTCGGTTCCAATCCCATCATGCAGCCATATTCCGGACCGCATTCCCATACATTTAAATGAATGGCCAACCATAGGCCTGGTTGGCGCCCGCCTCGGCCGCCAGTCCGAACGCTTCCGCCGCGGCGGAGGCAATCTGGCCGGCCATCGCCATCACGTGATGCAGCGAGGTCATCTGCAGCGTGGCATAAGGCTTGGGGCCGACCGCATTCACGACCGCGGCGACGCTGTAATTTCCGACGGGCGGAAGCGAGAGTCCCACCGATCTGGCGGGAAACAGCGGCTCGTCCGCAACCACGAAGCTTCCGACGGACTGCGGCTGTCCCAAGCATGCATCGATCGCGACCACGACATGGCTTTCCGGGATTTCCGCCAAACGGGCTTCCAGGCTGGAGGCATCGCACGGGGACGCCAACGTTCCGATGACATGGGGGAAACCGCAGGCGGAAAGCGCGCTTCCCGTCAGCGGGCCGAGCGCATCGCCGGTGGACCGGTCCGTGCCGATGCACAAAAAGGTTACGGCGGAGGGCTCATGGCGGCTGCGGATGTCGGCCAAAAAAGCGCGAAGCCCGTCCGCATCCGTTTTGCGACCGTTCCCGCCCTTATCTCGGCCGGGGCGGAAGTCTTGATTCGACAAGGCCTAGTGCCTCCCTTGCAGGTTGATCAACATATTCCTTTTGATTTTACTGCAAAATAGCCGGCAAGAAAAATCATTTTCCTGTGCCGGGCGGCAAGACATGCTACAATGGGTACAGCCCGCCGATTCCCCGAAGGAAGGGATTTGGCTTCCAGCCTGTTCTCGTACTTCGAAGGGGCAAGGGAAATGATAAACGGCTGCATATGAAGAAAAGAAACTGGAAAGGATGAACCTCCCCATGGATTTATCGCAAAAAACGGCTGAAAATATCGAATACATGATCGAACAGATCAAAAGCAAGCTTCGAATGGCCAGCGGCGCCGCCATGAGCTCCACCGCCTTTTCGGTGGATCAATACGAAGACATCCGCGATGTCTACGAGCTTGTCATGACCAAATCGAACCTCAGCATTTCCGAAGTGGAAGCCTTGGTGTCGGAGCTTGGCCGCTTACGCAGCAAATAAGTTTTCCGCGGAATACGAAAGCCCCCTGTCGATCCTTATCGTTCCAACGTGTACGAAGGAAGGCCGCAGGGGGCTTTTCTACGAGCCGGCTCATTTCAGGGAAGATCCACGAGCACGAATTCCGCGTCCCCGTCGCTGCTCGTCCCTTTGATGTGAAGGTCGCAGTTGTTGCGGATCCGGGCGGCATCCCCCGGTTCAAGCTGGAAAGTGCCGTCATTGCAGCCGATTTCCAGGTGGCCGGAAATAAGGAACAAATAAGTCCGTCTTTCCTCCTGCTGATCGAACACGATCTCTTGGCCCGTTTCCAAGATCGGAATGTAAAGGGAAATATCCGAATGTATCCGGATCCCCTCTTGCCCTTGCGTCCTTCCGGTCACCGCCGGCGCCAGCTTGTTCAAACGCTCCTCCCTGGTGAGCAGGCGGGACGTCCATGACGGCCTGTGCCCCGGTTCCGACGGCAAAAACCACATTTGCATAAACCTGACAGGTTCGTCTTCGGACGGATTCGTCTCCGCATGTTCGATCCCGGTGCCTGCGCTCATCACCTGGACCGTGCCGGCCGGAAGGCGCTGCGCGTTGCCCAGGCTGTCGTTATGCTCAAGCGTGCCGGAGATGACGTAACTGACGATTTCCAAATCATGATGAGGATGTTTCTTAAAGCCTTGCAACGGACTTAAACAATTATCGTTATGCGCCAGCAGGCAGCCGAAATGCGAATTGCTCGGATCATCGTAGTCGGCAAAAGAAAAGCTGAATTCGCTGTGGATCCACCCTTTCTCCGAAGTATGACGCTCCGCCGAAGTCACTACTTTAATCATTTTACATCCACCTCCATGAATGTCTTTCTCAAAAAAGGTTGGTCTTGATTACGTAATTCTTACCCCTAACCTTCACCGCTCAATCACATTCAAAAACAAAAAAATCCCTCCTGCAATCCGGAAGGGATTTCATGCGGATTCCTATTCTCTTTGGGATGCCAGGCGCGAAAAAAACGAATCCGGTGCCGGGTGGCACCTTGCGCAGGCATCCTTAGGCGTTATACCGATTGCAGCCGGAATACGGCATCGGCATGCCCAACCTTTTTGCCTTCGTCATTATAGATGTCATGCGTAAAAGACTCGCGCAATTCCCGGATGAGCGAGTGGTTGCCGTAGCCGATTTGTTCCAGGATGGACTCGACGATCCAGCCCCATTCTTCTTCCGACCCGTCCAATACCTTAAAGGCGATGCCGAGGCGTTCCTTCTTCAGGCCGAAGCAGTACACGCCCTTGAAGCCGCCCTTGGCGACGATATTTCCGTCCTGCAAGACGAGGGAATCGACGCGGCCGCGGCCGCCCACCATCTCCGGATGTTGGTTCATCGCCCGGACAATGGTTTTGACCGCTTCCCTGACGGCTTCATCCGCAATGAGGTCCGGGCAAGCAAGCTTCACGTAGGCCGCAGCCATCGCTGAAAGCGGCAAAGCAAAAACGGGAAAACCGCAGCCGTCCGTACCGAGTTCGATGCGATCCGCGGGAATGCCGCACATCATCGCCACGGTCCCGATGATTTCCTGCTGTACGGGATGCCCCGGATCCGCATACCCTTCCAGCGGGTATCCTTTCATTTTGCAGTAGGCAAGCACGCCGAGATGTTTGCCGGAACAATTATGGTACAAGCGGCGTTTGCCGCCCTGCCGGCGCAGCACCTCTTCCTTGCTTTCTTCGTTCCAGGGATAACTTGCCGCGCAAACGAGCTCCGACTCCGTCAGTCCCGTTTTCTTCATGATGCTTTCGAGCACGTCCACATGCTCAGGCTGCGCCATGTGCGATGCGGTCATGATGGCGATCTCCTTGTCGTCCAGCCCGTAATGGGCCGCAATGCCTCCGCGGATCGCAACGATCGCCTGAAGGGGTTTCGCGGCCGAACGCGTGAAGGTTACGAAATCCGGATCTCCCGCGTAAGCCGAGGTTTTCCCGCGATCGTCGACGACGCATATATGTCCATGATGCGAGCATTCCATGATGCCCGCGCGATATTCCTTGATCAATACCGGTTCCATCAAACCATCTCTCCTTTAGCTAATCGCTTATCCATCATACAACTTATTCCGAAGAGTTTGAAGACTGCCGCAATATAGTTCATTATTTTCTTTCGCTGCGCATTTCATGATTTTTGTTTCAGGCCCCATAAGACCGTTTAAATACGAAATAAGCAAGGACAAACCCTATCATGGCCAATCTCAAGCCATCATCATAAAACAAGGAGTGATTTCGATGAATAAGACGGAAACGGATTGCCAAGTACAAAGCGGCGGCACCTCTACCTTCCTCAAAGGGGCGCTGGTCGGCGGGTTGCTCGGCGCGGCCGCGGCATTGCTGTTCGCCCCTAAATCGGGCCGCGAGCTGCGGGGCGATTTGTCCGGAACGATCAGCACCGTGACGGATAAATCGAAGGAACTCGCGTCCACCCTGGGCGAAAAAGCGTCCGATGTCGCCAAATCGGTCTCTTCCAAAACGACGGAGCTGGCCAAATCGGTGAACGAAGGCAAAAACAGCATCATGGAAAGCGTGAAACAGGCTTCCGCCGATCTGGCGGAGGACGCCAAAAACGCTTCCGATAAAGTCAAAGCGGCGGCGGAGGATGCCTCCCAAACAGCCGCGGGCAAAATGGAATAACAGCCTCCTGCTGCCGAATGAACGATTCGTCCGCAAGCCAGCCGAAGCGGCTGGCTTTTTCCGCGACCCAAGCGACATTGAAGGCGCCCGCGCGCCGGAAGAAAGCAGGGATGAACATGAGCAAAATAAGCCCGTATCGCGTCGATGAACATCCTTTCGAGCTGAGGCATGAGGTCAAAAGGCTCAACCGGCGGCTGGACCAAATCGCCGATTCGCTCGAAAAGGCCGAAATCAAGGACATTCTTGAAAATTATACGAATCCGAAAAAAAGAATCATCACCAATTTCACTTCGGGCATCGCCCGCGGGCTCGGGCTCTCCATCGGCACGTTCGTCATTTTGGGGGTTCTCGGGTACATTCTCAGCCTGTTCGTCAAAATGCCCGTCATCGGCGAATATATCGCCAACCTGCTGCACTATATCAACCAATATAAACGCTGAACCGGCGCAGGTTCAGCGTTTTTTAACCGGAAAGCGGCGCCCGGAATTCCTTCCGGGGCCGCTTTTTCGTGACGCGACCGGTGTCCGAAGTTCCGTGTCGGATGCCGTCATATTTTGGATTTTCGCCCTTTGACCCTCAGCAAATCCCCGGTCCAGCCCTTGCTGTGCATCCACCAGTACATGCCCAGCGTAAACAGAAGCGTGCCGAACATGACGGACACAAACCCCCAGGGGGTTTTGATCGCCGGCAGGTTATCGAAGTTCATGCCCCATATCGCCCCGACCACGGTGGCCGGCGTGAAGATCGAGGTGACGATCGTGAGGGTCTTCATGATCTCATTGCCGCGAAACGCCGACACGGCGTCGTCGATGGCAATGAGGGTATCGATTTCGTCCTCGTAATGCCGGAAGGCCCTATCCATCCGTTCCATCCGATGGAGCAGCCGCAGGAAGGGTTTGCTTGACTCCAGCCTATCCAGATACCCTTCCCTGGCAGCCGCGATCAACTCGTCAAAGGGGGTGAACAAATTGCTCCAGAACAACAGCTCGAACCGGGAGTTCAAAATTTTATCCATCAGATGGCGCTGATTGTCCATCTCCATCGCGCGTTCGATGGCGCGCAAATTCATCTCGAAGCGGTCGAGCCCTTGATGGAAATAATGAAGCAGCGTCCTTGCCAACACGAACATACCGTCGACGGCGTTCGGGCACTGCTGCAGCATCGACGTTCTTTCTTTGGCCGCCATCATCTCCCTGGTGTTCGGATCCAGGTTGATCGTGACCAGCATCTGATCGTTTACGAAAAAATGAAGCCTGTCCACCGGGCCGGCGCCCGTGACCTCGCTTTTGACGGAGTATGGCAGCGTACCGAAAATAACGGCTTCCGCGCCATCGGGAAACCGGACCGAAATATAATTTTCGCTCACCTTCGGAATGACGCGCAGCCACTCGTCGATCGCCGGGGATTCCTCCCGAAGCCTCTGAAGCCATTCATGGGACGAGTCTTCCATGGCCACATCGTACCATCGCCATCCGCCGGCAAAGTGGAGCAAGCGGTGCTGTGCCGCATTGGAACCGTTGTTCTTCATAGGCTAAGCGCCCCTTTCGTTAAACTGCGAATAGCAAGGCATCATCCGCCTTTCGGATATGCAAAAGGACACGCAAGTTCTCGATGGAGAAATCCATTGCGTGTCCTATCTATAACCTTCCCGCCATGAGCGCAACCGCAAAAAAGCTTGTCCGTCATAACGAAGAATTCGACATGATTTCTTTCAGTTTTTCGGTGGCCCGCTTCTGGATGCGCGAAACGCTCATCTGCGAAACGCCCAGCTTCTGGGCGATCGAGCGCTGGGATTCTCCGTCCTGGAAAGCCATCAGCAGCACCCGCTGCTCTTGTTCCTTCAGCTGGCTCAACGCTTGCTGCAAATCCATCCGCTTTTCGACCGTATCGTAGTCGTCCGCTTCGGAGCTGATCAATTCCCCGAGCGTCGCCCCCGTTTCTTCCTGGGACAAAGGGGAATCCAAGGACACATAATGATAGCATTCCCGTCCGGCTAGGACTTCGACGGTTTCTTCCACCGACAGATCCAGGAACTCCGCGATTTCATCCACGCTTGGCGAACGTTCGAGCTTTACCGTCAGCTCATCGATGGCCTGCTGGACCAGCGCGCCCTTCTCCTTGATCCGCCGCGGCACCTGTATGTACCAAGATTTGTCGCGAAGGAAATTTTTCATGTGGCCGATCATGCTTTTCATCGCGTACGGCTCAAACGGAACTCCAAGTTCGATGTCGTATTGCTGCAGCAGGCGAATGAGCGACATTTGGCCGACCTGGTACAAATCTTCGTACAAATCGGGGCGGTTTCGGGCAATTTTGCCTGCTGCGATTTTTACCATAGGCTCGTATTTTCGGATTAGAACGGTAGCGATTTCGTTGTCTTTGGTCTGCTGGTACTGCCAAATCAAACCGACGGCCTCGCTCATGGACTCAGGGGGAGTCACTTTATCGTTCATACCTTTTCCTCGCTTCTCGTCAGACGTTTGGTCATCACGACCTTGGTTCCGCGCCCGGCCGCATTTTCGATGCTGACCTCGTCCATGAGCGCTTCCATCAGGTAGAAACCAAGCCCGCCGATTTCTACGTCCAGCAGCTCCTTGTCGTGAAGCGTCGCACTGCCGCTCGTAGAAGTCCGTTCAAAGCTTTCCCCTTCGTCCCGTACCGTAATGGACAACATGTCCTCAAAAACCTCAAACGCCACTTCCACGATGCCGTCCTGCTTGCCGTAGGCATAAAGCACCGAGTTGTTGCACGCCTCCGACACCGCTACCTTCATGTCCTCGATATCCTCGTAAGTGAAACCCATCTTCGAGGCGATCCCGTATAAATTCAGTCTGACGATATCGACGTATTCCGCTCTGGCCGGCAGACTGATCACGACTCTTTGAACTTCAGCATTCATTCTTTTCTTCGATCCTTTCCTATTGGGAATTCTCATTAGGGGCGAAAAACTTGGCGATGCCCGTCATGTCGAACAGCTTCTGGATTTGCGGAGGAACCTGCTCTACCTGGAAGCGGGCTTCCATGCCGTGTCTGGCTTTCAAAATGGAGAGCAGAATTCCGATCCCGGTGCTGTCGATATACTTCAAATCCTTCAGGTTGACGATCAGATCGATCCCCGCGTCCGATACCAACGGCTCCATGACGAGCCTGAAATCAGGGGCTACCGACAAATCCAGCTCTCCGGCCAAATATACGGTGCAAGAATTTCCGTTTTTTTCTGTCGTTGCTTTGAATTTATCGTTTTTATTTGCATTCATAGACATTCTCTCCCGAAAATTGATTTCATTTCGTCATATCCATCGCATGTGCATCCCAGGTCCATACGACCCGATATTTACAAATAACCCGAACCCGCCTACTTGAATCACTTCCGGTTCATGAAGGCAGCGAAAGCGGGTAACGATTTAATATTTCCTTCAGCCTGCTCATCTGCACAGGTTTGCTGATGTAGTCGTCCATTCCCGCTTCCAGGCAGCGCTCGCGGATGCCCTCCATCACGTTGGCCGTCATCGCGACGATCACCGGCGTCCGGTTTGCAGGTTTCTGCCGCTGGCGGATTCGTTTGGCCGCCTCGAGCCCGTCCATCACCGGCATTTGCAGATCCATGAAAATGTAATGGTAACCGGGGCTTGCCAGCGACTTGTCCACGGCCTGCCGCCCGTCCTCGGCTACTTCGGCTTTCAGCCCAAATTTGCCGAGCATGCTGACCATCAGCTTCCGGTTGACCGGATGATCGTCCACGACCAGAATGTCCGGCGGCGCGCTACCGTCCCGTTTCACCTGCAGCCGAAGTTCGTCGCAGCATCCGTCCAAGCATTCGTCATACTCCGGCTCCTTGACGACGATGTTGAAAATAAAGGTCGTTCCCTGAACCTCGGACGGCTCGACCCGGATGTCGCCGCCCATCATCTCGACGAGCGATTTGCAGATGGCCAGCCCAAGGCCGGTGCCGCCGTATTTGCGCGTCATGGAGGAATCGAGCTGGGAAAACGGCTTGAACAACCGGTCGATTTTGTCCTCCGAGATGCCGATGCCCGTATCCCTGACGGCAAATTCGATATCGAGGCTCCCGGCCGTCCGCTCCTTCAAAGACACGATTAAATACACGCCGCCCTCGTGGGTGAATTTCACCGCATTGGCGATCAAATTGATGAGCACCTGGCGCAACCGGGCCATGTCGCCGTAAATCGCCGGGGGAATCCGGTCGTCAAGAAAATAGACGAGCTCGAGCCCCTTTTTGCCCGCTTCGACGGAAAACAGGCTGAACACCTCTTGAATGCAGACGCCCAGGTCAAAGGGATGCTCCTCAAGCTCCATTTTGCCGGACTCCATCTTCGTGAAATCCAGGATGTCGTTGATGACCGTCACGAGGGCATCCGCGCTGCTGCGGATAATCTCGGCATATTCCTGCTGCTCTTCGTTCAGTTCGGTTTCCATCAGCAGATCGACCATGCCGATCACCCCGTTCATCGGAGTGCGGATTTCATGGCTCATCATCGCCAAAAATTCGGTTTTCGCCTTGGCCGCGATTTCCGCGGCTTCTTTGGCCTTCACCAGTTCCTGGTTGATTTTCTCCAGCTCCTGGGTTTTCTGCTGCAGCAGCATCGACTGGGTTTTATGTTTTTTTCCCGTTAAATACATTTCGACGAAACCTTCGATTTTCGATTTCAGGATCTGCGGAATGAAAGGTTTGACCATATAATCAATGGCTCCGGCGGAATACCCCGCGAATAAATGCTCCGCTTCCTTGCTGTTCGCCGAAATGAAGATGATGGGAATGTCTTTCGTCTTATCCCTTTTTTTGATCAGCTTCGCCGTTTCGATCCCGTCCAGCCCCGGCATTTGCACATCGAGCACGATGACGGCAAACTCGTCTTTCAGCAGGCAGCGCAGCGCCTCTTCTCCGGACGTCGCCTTGACGAGGTTGTACCGTTCGCTCTCCAGCACGGCCTCCAGGGCCAGCAAATTTTCGGGATGGTCGTCCACGAGCAATATATGAATCGGTTCTTGAACCCCCATAGAATCCTCCCCAATAACCTATTTCATCTTCCGGTATATTTTCTCCACGCGGTCCATCGGTTCGTAATACTGGCTGTATTCCGTAAATTGGATCGACTCCTTCGAGCCGAGGACCAAAATGCCGGAGCGTATCAAACTTTCGTAAAACAGCCCGTGTACCCGGTCCCGGAGCGTATCGTTAAAATAAATCATGACATTCCGGCAAAAAATGACGTTAAATTCGTTAAAGGAACGGTCCGTGGCCAGGTTATGCTCGGCGAAAATGATGTTTTTTTGCAAAAACGGCTTAAAGATGACCGAGTTGTATTTCGCCGTGTAATATTCCGAAAACGAGCGGGTTCCCCCGGCCTCGATGTAGTTCTTCGTGTACTGTTTCATTTTTTCGATGCCGAATATCCCCTGCTTGGCAATCGCCAGCGAGCGGTCGTTCATGTCCGTCGCATAAATCCTCGATTTGTCGTACAGCCCTTCCTCATGCAGCAATATCGCCATGGAGTAAACTTCTTCGCCCGTCGAGCAGCCCGCGTGCCAGATGCGGATATACGGATAGGTGCGGAGCAGCGGCACGATTTTCTCGCGGAAAAGCCTGAACACCTCCGGATCCCTGAACATCTCCGTCACCGGGATCGACAACGTCTGAACCATCCGCTCAAAACACGTACGGTCATGAAGCACCCGTTCCTGAAGCGCGGAAATGCTTTTCAGGCCTTCCGAATGGATAAAATGCCATATTCGCCGTCGCAGGGATGGCAGCGCGTAGTTGCGGAAGTCGTAACCGTAAAGCCGGTGAACCCCTTCAAGCAAAAGCTCAAGTTCGATATCCTCGCGCTCCCTGTTGCCGCCTGCCGTCAAACGTTCTTCAAAATCATCCGAAATGCAAATATCCATTCAAGTTCCTCCTGATTTCCCGTATAACACTTTCCATTACCCGCATATCCGGCCTACGAATACAGCCATACCCGCATGAGCGAAAGAAGCTGTTCGGTTTGGATCGGTTTCTTGACGTAATCCGAGGCTCCGGCTTCGATGCATTTCGAGCGGTCCTCCTTCATGGCTTTCGCCGTCAAAGCGATGATCGGCAGCTTTTGGAATTCCGGCTGCTGGCGGATCTGGCGCATCGCCTCGTAGCCGTCCATTTCCGGCATCATCATGTCCATTAGCACCAAATCAAAATGCTCGCCGCTGTTTAATATTTCGATCGCATCCCGCCCGTTTTCGGCAAAGGTGACGTCCATATCATAGCTTTCCAGCACGCTGGACAGCGCAAATACGTTCCGGATGTCGTCGTCGACGAGCAGAATCCGCTTGCCTTCGAACAAAACTTCCTTATTGTGCAGCCTTTGCAAAATTTTGCGTTTGTCTTCCGGCAAATTCGCTTCGACCCGGTGCAGGAACAACGTCGTTTCGTCCAGCAGCCGCTCGGGCGATTTCACGTCCTTGATAATGATGGACTCGGCGTATTTCCGGAGCCTCATTTCCTCCTTGCTGTCCAGGTCCTTGCCTGTGTAAATGATGATCGGCAGGTCCTCCAGCTCCTCGTCCTGCTGGATTTGATCCAGCAGTTCGAAGCCTGTCATATCGCTTAACATCAAATCCAGCACCATGCTGTCGTAACGTTTGTTCCGCAGCTCCCTCAGCGCCTCTTCGCCCGTCGACACCGCCGTAATGACGACATCGTCGTGGTCGATCAGCTCGATGATCGAATTCCGCTGCGTTTCGTCGTCCTCTACGATCAGCAAATGTTTGACCGAATTTTCGGTATACGATTCGATATGCGAAAATGCCCTTTCGAGCGCCGCCTTGGAAGACGGCTTTTTCAGATAGGCGATGGCCCCCATCTTTAGTCCCTGCTTCACTTCGTCCACGACCGAAACGATATGCACCGGGATGTGCCGCGTAGCCGAATGGCTCTTCAGCTCGCCGAGAATGGACCAGCCGTCCATGACCGGGAGCTGGATATCGAGGATGATGGCGTCCGGTAAATAAGACTGGGCCATCTGCAGGCCGATATCGCCCTGCGCCGCGACAAGGCCCTTAAAGCCGCGGCCCCGGGCCATTTCCAGCAAGATGCCGGCAAATTTCGGATCGTCCTCGATGATCAGCAGCACCTTGTCGTTGTCCTCGATCCGGTCTCGGTCGTCGGCAATCGCCGCCAAAGGAGGAATTTGGTCCTTGGCTTTGCGGTCCGGCTCTCCGGCCGGCACGGTTTCATCGGAAATGAGCAGCTCGCCGGCAGCCGCAGCCTCGCTGCGTGCCGACTGGAGCGCCGCTTCGTCCGCTTCGATCGGCAGATACAAAGTAAAGCAGCTTCCCTTGCCTTCCGTAGACTGCACCTCTATGCCGCCTCCGAGCAGCTTGGCCAGTTCGCGGCTGATCGAAAGCCCGAGGCCCGTTCCCCCGTATTTGCGGCTTGTCGTGCCGTCCACTTGCTGGAACGCTTCAAAGATAAGCTCCGTCTTGTCTTTAGGAATGCCGATGCCCGTATCCTTGACCGACAGAGCGATGTAGCTGCGGCGCCCGTCCAGATAGGTCGGCAGCTCCGCTTCCTCCGCCTGCTGGACGCTGAAAGTGACGGAACCGCGGTTCGTGAATTTAAACGCATTGGACATCAGGTTGCGAATGATTTGCTTGACCCGGTAACCATCCGTCACGATCGCTTCTGGCAAATCCGGGTCCACGTCGAACCTGAGCGCCACCTGCTTTTGCGTCGCGACCGGCATGAAGTTCTGATGCACGAAGCCTTTCCATTCCTGAACCGCCACTTTTTCCCGATTGATCTCCATCTTGCCGGCATCCACTTTGGACAGATCCAAAATCTCGTCGATCATCTTCAGGAGATCGGCCCCCGACATATAAATCGTGCGGGCATATTCGGTCTGCTTATCGCTCAAGTTGCCTTCCTTGTTTTCGGCCAGAAGCTGCGACAAGATCAGCAGGCTGTTCAGCGGCGTGCGCAGCTCATGCGACATATTGGCCAAAAATTCCGATTTGTACTTGCTCGTTACCGCCAGCTGCATCGCCTGCCGTTCCAGTTTCTCCTTCGCTTCCTCGACCTCGATGTTTTTTTCCTCAAGCTGCTGCATCTGCTCTTCGAGCGCCCGCGTCTTTGCGATGAGCTCCGTATTGAAGTGCTCCAGTTCCTCCTGCTGCCGCTGCAGCAGATCCTCGGACTTTTTGAGCGCTTCGGTTTGCTCTTCCAGGTTCTCGTTCGTGCGTCTCAGCTCTTCCTGCTGCGTTTGCAGCTCCTCGGATTGGCACTGCAGCTCCTCGGTAAGCGCCTGCGATTCCCGCAGCAGCTCCTCGACGCGCAATCTCCGGTTGATATTGTTGATCACGATGCCCAAATGGTCGGCGAGCTGGGAAAAAAGCTTGCTTTGCAGCTCGGAAAACGGCTCGAACGAAGCCACTTCGATCGCTCCCAGCAGCTCGTCCTCGAACAGGATCGGCTGGATCATCAAATGTGCCGGCTTGCCCTGGCCCAAGGCCGACGTCACGGATAAATAGTTGTCCGGAACCGTGGTCGTGATCGGCTTGCGGTCCAGCGCGCTTTGTCCGATCAGGCCTTCGCCTACCCCGACCTTCCCCTTCGTGGCCAATTCGCCTTCGCGGGCATACGTGCCGTTCAGAACAAGCCAGTCCGGCTCTTTTTCTTCATCATGGATATAGATGGCCCCGTACATCGCTCCCAGGACGGGCGTAAATTCGCTGATGAAGGCCTGGGACACCTGCTCCCTGGAATTGATGCCCCGCAAGAGCTCCGTAATCCGGCTCACGTTGGAATTCAGCCAGTTTAAATCTTTTTGGGCTTGCAGGTAGCTCTTTTCAAGCTGCTGTTTTTCCTCAAGATCCTCCGCCATCTCTTTGAACACGCGGGCTACCTGCCCGATTTCATCCTTGGAGGTCACTTTGATCCGGCGGATGGTTCGGATCCGTCCCTTGCCGAAGCTGTCGATCATCATGGAGACCACGTGAAGCCCTCTGGTAATGCTTGGAATCACCCATAAAATGACGGCAAATCCAATCAGCAAACCGGCCGTCATCAAAACGGACGTGATTTGAATCGATCGGTTGTAGTTCGCTTTCGCTTCCATTATGTCGCGGTCCACCTGCATGTCCTGGAAGGCCACGAGCTCGTTGACGCCCTTCAGCGCCTCCTCCTGCAAGGCAAGTCCGCTCGTGTTGCGGTACGCGTTGGCTGCCTCCCACAATCCTTGCGAAACAAGCGACATTTGTTTCTCCTCGTATCGCTTGAAGCCTTCCCAAGCGCTTCTCACCCGGGTCAGCATTTGCTGCTCTTCCGGGGATTTGCTGCTCGCGATAAGCTTTTGCAGATTTTCGTTTCCGCTGTCTATCATGGCGTTGATCTCGTTTTTGTTATCTTCGGGCGAGGCGTTCCGGTTCAACATCACGTTGACGAGCACCCGCGAAATATTGTTCACTTCGCTCCGCACGCTGCTGGAATATCTGACCTTCAAATACCGCTGCTCATAGATCTCGTCCAGCTGCTTGTTCATATCATTCAAACGGTTGTAACCGATCGTGGTCATTACGGCCATAAGGACCATCATGACGCCGAAACCGATAATCAGCTTGGTTTTCAGCTTCATTCAGCGTTTTCCCCCTCTTTTAACGATATCCACACGAGGCACTTGTCGTCTTCCCGCTCCTGCGTGCCGTGGTCTTCAAAAAAAGCCTCGAACATCCGGGACTCGTCCCACCGATGCGAATGGCTCAGGCGGTCGATCAGGAAATCCATCTTCTCTTCATGTTCCCCGTCCACCACCTCCAGCAGCCCGTCGGTATACAGGGCGATATGCCCGTCGCCTTCGTAATGAAGCGTTTGCGGTTCAATCTCCATCTTCTCGAACAGCCCTACCGGACAGCATGCCTTGTCAAGCTGAACGACTCCCCCTTCATTCGGGAAAAACAGCGCCGGCGGATGCCCGGCATTGACGTAGTCGATCCTTTTCACGACCGTGTCCACGACGAGATAGATCGCCGTAAAATAGTACTGCACGAGCTGATTTTCGATATGGAGCTGGTTGAACCGGCGGTTCAGCTCCTGGATGACCTTTTCCGGCTCCACATATGTCGTTACGGTATCCTTCAGCACCGACGCGATAAACATCGTAAACAGCGACGAGGAGATGCCGTGGCCCATCATGTCCAGCAAAAGGACGCCGTACCGTCCCCCGCCAAGCGGATACCACGCGTACAAATCCCCGGCAAGCTCGGCCGAAGGCTGGTAGATCGCGTGCACCTCGAAGGCGCTGTCCTCGATCGGGGGGCTCAGCACGGCATTTTGCACCAGCGCGGCCAACCGCAATTCGTCCTTGATCCGCTGATCCCGCTCCTTGTGCCAATCGTTTTCCTTTTTAAGCCGCAAGGCCAGCCGGATTCTGGCCATCAGCTCCACCTTGTTGATCGGCTTCGTCACATAGTCCACCGCTCCGGCATCCAGCGCTTCAGCCAATTTTTTCGAGTCGCCCACGGCTGTGACCATAATGATCGGAATGTCCTTAAGATGCTCATGCCGCTGAATGATCCGGCAGGCTTCGATCCCGTCGATTTCCGGCATCATCATGTCCAGCAGGATGAGGTCGATGTTGGCCCGATGGCCTGGGGACTGTCCGCCCGAGCCGCTTTCTCCGCTGCCCTCGATGCCCAGTATTTCGAACATGCCGTGGGCCGAGGAGGCCGCTGCCGTTTCGCGGTAATTCTCTTTTTTCAAAATTTCACGGATAATAATGATATTTGTCGGATTATCGTCAACGATTAATATTCTCATAACATTCTCCTTAACACGCCCGAATAGGTTTGGGTTATGAAGTCTCCTGCTACCATACTAACATAATCTAAAAGATAACTTTTTGGCCAACACCCGGAAAATTCAAAATTTTCCATATAGCGGGCCCGGCTCCAAAAACACAGATAAGGAATGGGACAAAAGACCCCATTCCTTATCTATATTCTGGATACCCTATCCGAAACTTGTGTCAAACGTTATACGGTTTTGGCAATGACCAAGACCTTTCCGAGGTCCAGCTCCTTCTCGTAAAACTGGGCCTCCGCCTCCGTGAAACCAAGCGACGTGATCTTGGCGCGGAGCTCGTCTCCCCTGAGCCGGAACAGATTGGCAAGAGCATCAAACATGCCTTCTTCCTTAATGCCGATCTCGTTCGCATTTGCCGCATCGGCAATCCGTTCCGTCCGGTCGCCGTCATGGGCCAAAACGAAGATGTCGTCGCTCATGTAGCCGCTGTTTCGAAGGCGGCGCACTTCCTCCACGGCTTGAACGCCGTTTTCCACGACTTTTGCATACGATCTTGCATGGGTTGATGAATTCATGTTCCTCACTCTCCTTAAGCGTTTTTTTCGTCCGCTCATGTTCCTATTAACCATGAAGGGCGGCGGTGAAACCTTTTATTTTTCGAAAATTGGGTTGGCCGGTGTCGCAGTCCTTCCATTGGTCATTCATGGCGGAATTTCTGCCAGACGGAAACCGCAAGATCTCCCCATTTCATCCAGCCCGCATCCTTTTTCTTTTTCCCGCGGGTTCCATAAGCCGACGCATAGGCCTCGATCATGCGTTCCTCCGAGTCGGCCGGAGCGGCTCTCAGGGGAGAAGGCCGTTTGATGCGGACTCTTTCGGTTCCGAGCTTGAATTTGTGCATGAAGGCGGCCGACGCCTGTTTGGCGGCAAGCGTAATTTCGCTGAGCGCCTCGCCCAAATGCTTGACCGATTCCATGACGGGGTCGATCTGCTGCATTTTGTGCCGAACGTCCCTCGTAATATCGTTGGCTTCCCTTACGACCTGTTTCACTTCGTACCCCAGTTCGTCCACCGTTTTTTGGATTTCCTGCAGCGTTTGCGTCGTTTTCTCCAACGATTCCTTGGCGGCGAGAAGGGTTTTGATCAAATAAACGACCAGCGCCACAAACGCGGCGGCAATGACGGCAACGCTTACTCCGACGAGCATAGCAAAACCTCGCTTTCCCAGTAGATTGCACCGCTATCCCGTTAGCTCCGGCATAAACCGCCAACGAGACAACATGCGCTAAGGCGGCTCACCACGCGGCCGAATGTGCTGATATGCGTTAGTTACCCTGCCGGAGGATGCCCGAAACAAAGCCTTTTGCTGCACAAAAAAACGCCAAGCATCGTCTTCGGACGCCCGGCGTTTCTTCTATATTCGCATCATGTTATTTGAGCAGGAGCGACGGCAAAGAAAGCCAGTCCAGCTTAAACGTCAGCTTGGCGCCGTCCTGCAGGAATTCGATGTGGTCCACCGTCAGCATGTCCGGCAAATGGTCCTTCAAATGGACTGTGATCGTCCCCAAATTAAGCCATGAAGCGGGAATCCGCACGGATTTGACGCTCGTGGATTCATGCTGCAGATCCAGGCTGCTGCCGCTGGCTTCCATATGGAATTTCAGCTCAGCCCCGAACGGAATCAGATTCTCGTATTTGCCGTTAATATCCGCCGTCACTTCCTGGCCGCTGAAATGAAACTTCGCACCGGTAACGGTGATCTGCTGCGGGATATCCCCCAAATGTTTCAGCAGCTCTTTTTTGGCCAGCTCGTTCAGCTCGCTGCCGTTAAGCGTTATTTCAGGCTTGCGCGTTTTCAGCATTTCCACGGCCTTGGCTTTGACGTCTATGTCTTGATAGCTCAGGTCCAGTTTCTGATCGGGAGAAATATACCAGATGATGAGGCCGCACGCGATGACGGCAAGCAAAAGCAACGTAACGATCATCCGAAGCAGTACTTTCATGTTCCGACTCCTTTCCGGTTCAAGGCGGTCCTTCCCGCCTCTCTATTCTCCCATTATACTGAATTCGCCTATCAATCTCGAATCGGGGGGCTGAAGCGCCGCCGTCCCTGCGATCAGGCCAGACCTGTCCGGCCGGCCACTTCAAGCCAGCGTCTAGCGATGAGATCATGGCCTGCCGCCGACGGGTGGACGCCGTCATAGAGCCAGTATGCCGGTTCGGCCCTTTTCGCCGCTTCGTCGAAAGCGTCCTGCAGCGGCACAAAAACCGCTCCGAATTCCTCCGCGAGCTCACGGACGACCGTTTGGTATTTGCCGACGAGCTTCTGCCACTCCTCCCATTTGGCTTCCGTTGCGACTCCCTTGAGAACAAACGGCTCGCATAAAATGAGACGGGTATCCGGCAGCACTTCCTTCGTTTCTTCCAGCAGATGCCTGTATGCCCTTTCAAAACGGTCCGTCACGCCGCTCGGCTCCTCCGACATCGTCCGCCATGCATCGTTAACCCCGATCAAAATGCTGATTACGTCGGGATTCAGGCTGAAGGCATCTTCGTTCCAGCGCGCATACAGATCGGAGACCCGGTTGCCGCTGATGCCCCGGTTGACGAATACCGGATGTTTATCCGCATGGTCGCTTGCCAGTTTGGAGGCGATCAGAAAAACGTAGCTTTGCCCGATAAAATGCTTTTGATAAAGTCCTCTGTCCCGGTTTGCGTCCGTGATCGAATCCCCTTGGAATAAAATAACCGCGTTTTCCTTCGAAATCATTGGCACCATTCCACGCTTTCCTGGTTGATTTTTCAAGATTACTCTAGATTAATATACCTGAACTTTTGATGTTTTTGATAGATGACCTCCAATTTTGTTGGTTCAATTTGCCAAGCGCGGGTTATTTCTACGATAGGAAGCGAATCCACATCATTTAAGGAGGAATACAAGGATGAAAAAAATGATTACGTTTGCAGCAGCTTTCGGCCTGATGGCCTCCATGGGCACGGCGGCGTTTGCCGATGCGGACAATTCCGCGGCGGAACAGGCGGCGTCCCCGGTTACCGGCACGTCGACGACGGTCGTTCAGCCTACCAAGCTGTTCGATGAGCCCCTGATCCAGCCGGGCGATCTTTCGAAGGAAAACAACGAACCGATCGTCATTTCCAAAATCACTCCTTTTTTTGCAGATCCTAACGGCCGCATTTTGAACTTCCTGTCTCCTCAGGTCGTGTACAGCACCGGAAAGCATGTCACCGACGTCAACGGCGACGGCCAGTGGGTCGAAATTTATACCTGGCTCGGCACAGCCTGGCTGCATATTCCCGAAGCGGTATAATTTCTGATACATAATAGGAACATGCAGCGCAAAAAGACCGGAGGCGAACCTCCGGTCTTTTTGCATGGCCATGATGATTGACATGACGCCAAAGAAGTTATCTGATGATGCTGCCTCCGTAAAGGAAGCGCTGCTTCCATGAATTGCTGAAATCCGTTACGACGACGCCGCCCGCTTTTTGGGAATAGGTGTGCAGAAGCTTGCCCTCCCCCAGATACACCGCCACGTGCGTAATCCGCTCATGGTCTTTGTCGGCGCCGACGCCCTCCAAAGCCGCAGACCCGATATCATTCACAAAAAAGACCAGGTCCCCGCGTTTGAGACCGTCAATATCGTATACCGCTTGGCTGTTTTGTTTCACCCAGGCTCCCTGCTGGCGGGAGTCCACCGGCAGGACGATGCCGGCGCCTTCCTTGAAAATTTGGCGGGTAAACGCCGAACAGTCGAAGGTATTCGTTTGGTTGCGGTCCGAGCCGAATTCGTAAGGGGTCCCCAAATATTTCATTCCCGTTTGGATCACCCGTTCAATGGCCTCGCCGGCCTCCGAGGCGATCGGCGGCGTTGCCTGCGGAGCGCCGGATCCGCTGCCGGAAGGGGCCACTGATCCCGAACCCGAACCCGGGGAGGCTTTGCCAGGTACCGTTATGTATCGTTCGTCAGAGCTGGTATAGCCCACTTTGCCTGACAGTGTTTTTACTTTATAGAAATAAGCGGTGCTGCTTTCGAGAATGGTGACCTTATCCCCGTTTTTCAAATATCCGATGACCTGGCCCGACGAGGAAGGTTTGTCCCGCAACCGGACGCTCGCCTGAATGACGCCGGTTTGCGTGACCGCGCTCTTTTGCGCCGAAACCGAAGCGGCATCGGCTTTGGAGCCCGGCAGCAGCGCCGCACCGGGAATCACCGCGGAAACCAGCAGGCAGCCGATCAGGCATTTCTTGATGTTGAACATGTCAATCCTCCTTATGCTGACTGAAAATGGGCGTTCTTGTCCCCATTATAGTCATGCGGAAGGATGTGCTACATGCTTCTTTTCTCACAAATTTTCCATTCGCGTTTTAGACATTCACAGGACTAAAGACCCAAAATTCTATTCCGGTTGAATAACAAAACGCCGGCAACCCGGCGCCCGCATAACCTTCTATTTTTTGACGGCACCATGCCGCCCCGGTTCCAACACATCCAAATCCTTCGGCTCCACGTGGACATGGACGTTCATGATATTATGCATATCCGTCAGCCGGTCCTCGATTTCGTCGCTGATCCGGTGCCCTTCGATGATGCTCAAATGAGGGTCCACTTCAATCACCACATCCACCAGCACATGGTTGCCGTGTACCCTGGCTTTGACGTCCTTGATGCCTTCCACGCCCGGCGTGCGGCTGATGGCGCTGCGCAGATCCTTCAGCTCCGCCTGGTCGAAGCCGTCGGTCAGCCGGTAGGTTGAATCCCTGAAAATATCCCAAGCGGTTTTGCAGATCAACAAGCCGACCGCGATCGCCGCAACCATGTCGAGCCAAGGCAGCCCGAATTGGGCCCCGACGATGCCGACCGCCGCTCCGATGCTGACGAGGGCATCCGACAAATTGTCCTTGGCCGCTGCCATAAGCGCCTGGTTGTTAATCTGCCTCGCCAATCTCCGGTTGTACAGATACACGCCGTACATGCATACCGCGCACACCACGGCAATTCCGGCGGCCCATAGATCGGGCTGCGTCCCCTTGCCGGCAAACAAGGATCGTACGGCATCGACCAACACCTGGATCCCGACCGTCGCCATAATGAAGGAAGCGATCAGCGCCGCGACCGTTTCGGCCCGAAAATGCCCGTAAGCATGGTCGGAATCGGGCGGCTTCCGGGATATCCGCAGTCCGATCAGCACGGCCAGGGAGGCCACGATATCCGTCACGTTGTTAAAACCGTCGGCAAGCAGGGCGCTGGACGCAAACCAATAACCGCTCGCGAGTTTGAAGGAGGACAGGAGCAAGTAAGCCGCGATGCTGATCCAGGCTCCCCGCTCCCCTTTCCGTATATCGTCATAGATATTCACCAATTTCGAAGCCACCTTTACATGGGGTCCAAAAAGTCTTTTCCTATCCTATCAAATACCACCCGAGTGGGTCTAGAGAAACATAGTTGCAGCCGGTAAAGAGGTTTTATGCGCTACATCTCTTGTGGGGATCCGCAAAAACGGATAGAATTAGGTACGATAAACCTTAGGGAGGGCCTGCCCATGTCCGAAAGCAAAGAGCAGAAGAAGGTCAGCCTGGCTGACGCCATCCGCGCCAAGCTGGAACAGAAAAAACAGCAGAACCAATCGTTTAAGCCCGGCGGATTTCAAGGAAATTCCCCGCAGGCGATGAAAAGCCAAAACAATAAAAAGCCGAACAACCAACGCCGCCGCACCGGAGGCTCTTGAGCCATGGCGGAAAACTCCCCCACAAAGCGAACCCGTTGCAATTGTTTTTTTTCGAAGGGCTTTGCGGGGACCCCGAAGTATAGAATTTCTATGAACGAAAAAAAAGCTGCTCCCCGCCGGACAGCCCCTGTTTGAAAACAGAGGACCGCCCGGGCGGGTTAGCAGCTTTTTTCGATATGTCATCGCCGCCGGCCTACAGGCCGTTCGGATACATTTTTTCGCGGAGCGCCTTGATCTCTTCGCTTTCCAGATATTCGTCATAGGTCATGACCTTATCGATGATACCGGTCGGCGTAATCTCGATAATTCGGTTGGCGATCGTCTGAATGAACTGATGGTCATGCGACGTGAACAGGATCGTTCCGTCGAAATCGATCAGCCCGTTATTCAGCGCAGTGATCGATTCGAGATCCAAGTGGTTGGTCGGTTCGTCCAGCAGCAGGACGTTGGCGCCGTTCAGCATCATTTTGGCAAGCATGCAGCGCACCTTCTCGCCCCCGGAAAGCACGCTCGCTTTCTTCAGGGCTTCTTCCCCGGAGAACAGCATCCGGCCCAGGAAGCCGCGCAGGAAGGTTTCGTCCTGGTCTTTGGAATACTGGCGCAGCCATTCGACCAGGTTCAGATCGACCCCGTCGAAATATTCGGAGTTGTCTTTCGGGAAATACGCCTGGGAAGTCGTAACCCCCCAAGAGAATTCGCCGGAATCCGGTTCCGTGCGGCCCATCAACACCTCAAACAGCATCGATTTCGGCAGCCCGTTCGGACCGACGAACGCGATCTTGTCGCCTTTGTTGACGACGAAGCTCAGATCGTCCAGCACCTTCTCGCCTTCCACCGTTTTGGTCAGGCGGTCGACCGTCAGCAGCTGCTTGCCGGCTTCGCGCTCCGGTTTGAAGTTGATGAAAGGATATTTGCGGTTGGACGGACGAATGTCGTCCAGCGTAATTTTCTCCAGCTGCTTCTTCCGGGAAGTCGCCTGCTTCGACTTGGAGGCGTTGGCGGAGAAGCGTTGGATGAACGCCTGCAGTTCCTTGATCTTTTCTTCCTTTTTCTTGTTGGATTCGCGCTGCATTTGGAGCGCCAGCTGGCTGGATTCGTACCAGAAGTCGTAGTTGCCGACATACAGCTGGATTTTGCCGAAATCGATATCCGCAATATGCGTACATACCTTGTTCAGGAAGTGACGGTCGTGGGATACGACGATGACGGTGCCTTCATAATCCATCAGGAAGTTCTCAAGCCACTGGATGGATTCGAGGTCCAAGTGGTTCGTTGGTTCGTCCAGCAGCAGGTTGTTCGGGCGGCCGAACAAAGCCTGGGCCAAGAGCACGCGCACCTTCTCGTTGCCGCTCAGCTCTTCCATTTTTTTGTCGTGCAGCTCGCGCGTAATGCCGAGACCGATCAGCAACGCGGCCGCGTCGGCTTCCGCATCCCAACCGTTCAGTTCGGCGAATTCGCCTTCAAGCTCGCCCGCGCGCAGGCCGTCTTCTTCGGAGAAGTCCGGCTTGGCGTACAAGGCATCCTTTTCCTTCATGATCTCATAGAGGCGGCTATGGCCCATAATGACCGTTTCAAGAACCGGATATTCGTCATATTCAAAGTGGTTCTGCTTCAGCACGGCCAACCGTTCGCCCGGTGTCATATGAACTTCGCCGGAATTCGGCTCGATCTCGCCGGACAAAATTTTGAGGAAGGTCGATTTGCCGGCGCCGTTTGCGCCGATCAAGCCGTAGCAGTTGCCCGCTGTAAATTTTATATTCACATCTTCAAAAAGTGCGCGCTTTCCGTAACGGAGCGTCACGCCGCTTGTACTGATCATTAAGCATTACCATCCCTTTCACTAATAGGCTTCAGCACATTATAGCATAAAATGCCCCCGCAAAGGGGAGTTTTTGCCGCTTAGGCTTTACTCGACCCGCATCGTCTCCCCGCATTTCAGCACCCGGATGCGTTCCTCGGCGATGCCTAGCCGTTTCCGCTCGGCCTCCATCCGCTCCAGCGCCTCCTGCGCCGTATCGTCCGCAAGCCGGAACGTGCCGTAATGCATCGGTATCATCGTTTTCGCCCCGACATCGAGAAAAGCTTGCACCGCCTGCTCCGGATTGACGTGCTGCGTCGCCATGAACCACTCGGGTTCGTACGCCCCGATCGGGATCATCGCCGCATCGATCTTGAAGCGGCTTCCGATCTCTCGGAATCCGGGAAAATATCCGCTGTCGCCGGCAAAGTACAGGGTCCGCTTCGGCGGGTCCGGATCGCGGTCGGCTGCAGACCGTGCTTCCGCGGCAGGCTCGAGCACGTATCCGCCCCAATGCGAGGTATTCGTGTCGAAAGGCGTCCGCCGCGTCCAGTGCTGGGCGGGCACGAATGTGATCTTCGCGCCGCCGACGGCCGTCTGCTCCCACCAGCCCAGCTCCATGGCGTTCCGGAAGCCTTTGCGGACCATTTTGGCGCGCAGCCCGGCCGGAACGATCAAGGTCGTACCCTCACGATACAGCTTCCGTATGGAAGCCAGGTGCAAATGGTCATAATGGGAATGCGAGATCAGGATAACGTCCACCGGAGGCATGTCGCCGATGGCGATTCCCGGATCCAGGGTCCTGCGGTCCAGTCCCATCCGGTTGGCCCAGACCGGATCCGTCAGCAGATTCAAGCCCTCGTATTGAATGAGGAACGTCGAATGCCCGATCCACGTGATCGTAGGTTCGCGGCGGTTTCCCTGAAGATACTCGATGTCGGGAGGCACGCTGGGTACCCGGAAGGCGAGATCCTTTTTCTTCCCTCTCCGTTCCTTTCGCCACTGTCTGAACTCCTGCACGGAATGGTCCGTACGGACATCATCCATATTTTTATAGCGAATTTTTGGCAAATATTCTCCCTCCTTCTCCTCCAGGCTCATCCCTTCCATTTTACCCTGAACATGGCGCCATTTTCCAGCCAAGGCGGTTGACCGAAGCTGCCGCTCTCCTGAAAATTTTGGGTCGTAACCTGCGGCAAAAGGTTTTTGTTTATCGCGAAGTAAGGTACACTTATTTATGAGGCGAAATATTTGATATGGCCGTTACCTTGAAGGAGGTTTGTATCCCATGAAAATAAAATTCATCGAACCGACGCCGAGTCCGAACTCCATGAAACTTCACCTGGATGAAAGCCTGGAGCCCGGAATCCGCAAAACATATACGCTCGAAAACGAAAGATCGGCCCCGGCTTGGATCCGGGAAATGCTGCATATCGAAGGCGTAAAAAGCGTGTTCCACACCTTGGATTTCGTGGCGCTTGAACGCAAAGGCAATGCCGACTGGTCTGCCATTCTCGGGGAGGTGCAGGAACGCTTCGGGCAGGAAGGCGTGCAAAACGCCGCGCTCGAGGACGAAGCGGGAGCCGGCGAGCATTTTGGCGAAGCCGAGGTGCTGGTCCAGTTCTTCCGCGGCATTCCGATGCAGATTCGCGTCAAATCCGGCATGGAGGAAGAACGTCTGGCGCTTTCCCAGCGATTCACCGATGCGGTGATGGAGGTCGCCGCGACGACCATGATCAAGGAGCGCAAGCTGAAGGATTACGGCGTCCGTTACGGGGAGCTGAAGGACATCGCCAAAGAGGTTGAGCAGGAGCTGGAAGCGGCATTCCCCGAAGAGCGCCTGAAGCAGGTCGTCGCCCAAGCCATCGCCCATGGGGCCAGCAGCGAGGAATTCGAAGAGCAGCGGCGCGAATTGACCGACGAAGAGCTCGAGGAAGCGATGAACAGCTCGGACTGGCGCGTCCGTTATGCGGCGCTGGACGGCATGACGCCGACGGAAAAGCATCTTCCGTTGCTCCGTCAGGCTCTCCACGACGAGAAAATGCAGACGCGGCGCCTTGCGGTCGTTTATCTTGGCGACATCCGCACGCCCGAAGCGATGGAGCTGCTGTACGAAGCGCTGAAGGACAGCTCGCCTACCGTGCGCCGCACGGCCGGGGATACGCTCTCCGATATCGGCGATCCGGCGGCGACGCCAGCCATGCAGGCTCTGCTTAAGGACACGAGCAAAATCGTCCGCTGGCGGGCCGCCCGTTTCCTGTACGAGGTCGGAACGGAGGACGCCAGAGACGCGCTGAAGGAGGCCGTCGACGATCCCGAGTTCGAGGTCAGCCTGCAGGCGCGGATGGCGCTGGAGCGGATCGAATCCGGCGAACAGGCCGCCGGCACCGTGTGGCAGCAAATGGCCAAACGCAACCGTTCCTGACCGGCCCGCCGATTTATTGCTGCATTACCATATATATCTATTGTCATACGTTTCGCATTGCTTTACTATAGAAAAGCAATTGAAAACGTAAAGATAACCTCATCCTGCAAAGGTGAGGTAGAGGTTGCGAAAGCGATGAGTAGCTGCAGGGAGGCGCAAGGAACCGCCGACGATCTGCCGTGAAGGGCGCTTTCGCCGAAGTGTGGCGGTCCGTTCCGATCGACGGCCATGCTGGGGCTGTACCCGAAAGGGACAGAACTGTCGCGGCTGAATCGGCATCGCTTAAGAATGCCGTTTGGCCGTGTTGAGCTATCTTTCATGGATGCACGGATGCGGAAGCCAGAGGACAAGCATACAGCCCGCAGGTCATTCCATGCCCTGCGGGCTTTTTGGGCTGGTTTATCCCCTTCCATGATCATAACGAAATCATACAGAAGGGAAGTTTTACACTCATGAGCAGCAAACAACCTGCGAATTCCCTAAGGCAAAGCTTGAAAGCCCGCCACATGACGATGATCGCCCTCGGCGGTTCGATCGGCACCGGACTTTTTCTTGCCAGCGGGAGCGCGATATCTTCGGCCGGTCCCGGCGGAGCCATCCTGGCTTACGCCGCGATCGGACTTATGGTTTATTTTTTGATGACAAGCCTTGGGGAGCTGGCGACCTACATGCCCGACTCCGGCTCGTTCAGCACGTACGGCAGCCGTTTCGTCAGTCCCGCTTTCGGTTTTGCGGTCGGCTGGAACTTTTGGTATAACTGGGCGGTCACGATTGCGGCCGAACTTTCCGCAGCCACCGTCATTATTAAATACTGGTTCCCGAATTCCCCGTCGCTTCTTTGGAGCTTTTTGTTCCTGGCGCTTATGTTCGCCCTCAACGCGTTATCCGCGAAAGGTTACGGCGAATCGGAATATTGGTTTGCGATTATCAAGGTTGCCACGGTCATCCTGTTCCTGGTGCTCGGCGTCATGATGATCTTCGGCATTTTCGGCGGCAAACCCGTCGGCTTCAGCAATTTCAATCTGGGCGGCAGCCCGTTCCATGGCGGATTTTTCGCCTTTATCGGCGTGTTCATGGCCGCAGGCTTCTCGTTCCAGGGCACCGAACTGATCGGGGTCGCGGCGGGAGAAAGCGAAGACCCGCGGCGCAACGTGCCGCGGGCCATCCGCCAAGTCTTTTGGCGCATTCTGCTGTTTTATATTTTGGCGATTGTGGTCATCGGATTTTTGATCCCTTACACGAACCCGAACCTGCTGAAAACCGACTTGAACAACATCGGCGTCAGTCCGTTCACGCTGGTATTCGAAAAAGCCGGGCTCGCCTTCGCCGCTTCCGTCATGAACGCGGTCATCCTGAGCTCCGTGCTTTCCGCAGGCAACTCCGGCATGTACTCTTCGACCCGCGTGTTGTACGCGATGGCCAAAGACGGGCTCGCGCCGAAAATATTCGGCAAGCTGAGCAGCCGCGGCGTTCCGATCAACGCGCTGATCATGACCGGACTGATCGGCATGCTGGCTTTCCTGGCCTCCCTGTTCGGGGACGGCGTCGTGTACAACTGGCTGCTGAACGCCTCGGGCATGTGCGGCTTCATTAACTGGCTCGGCATCGCCGTATGCCATTACCGGTTCCGCCGCGCCTTCATCGCGCAGGGGCATTCGCTCGACGAGCTGCCTTACCGCGCCAAATGGTTCCCGTTCGGCCCGATATTTGCCTTTTTCCTGTGCATCGTCGCCATTGCCGGCCAAAATACGGGCGCCTTCACCGGTTCGAAAATCGACTGGTACGGTTTGTTGGTATCCTACGTCAGCGTCCCTTTGTTTATCGTTATTTGGCTCGGATACAAATGGGTCAAAGGCAGCAAATTGATTCCGCTGAAGGAATGCGATTTGACGATGCACGAACGGGCGAACCGATAATGAAACAAGAAAGATCCCTTCCGCTTCTGCTGCATGCAGTCCGGGAGGGATCTTTTTTTAACGTATGCTATTTCCAGGTCACGTATACCCGCAAGTCCTCCGTTTCATCCAGCTCGCTTTCCACGTATGAGATGGAATTGACGCCAAGCCGGTACAGATCCTGCAGATCATCCACCAAAGCTTCCTTGCTTCCGTGATAACGGAACAACAACGAGCGTCCCCCCTGCTTGATCACGGCCTGCGCTTTGGACCTCAGTTGGGCGCTGGAGCTGACGATCTGCGACGGATCGTAAAGCTGGTATTCCAGGTCCCGCTCCAGCTTCTTGTAGAAGCCTTTGCGGCTGTCGTTCTGCCTGATCAGCTGCTTGAGCGTATCCCGGTACGGCGTATTCGCGGCCGGATAACTTTTCGTCCAGGCGTGGTCCTTTTTCATCTGCGCGTCGGTGCGAAGATAATATCCGAATCCGATCTCTCCCTTCCTGTCCGGCGCCGGGTCGTCCCAAGTCGTGTCGAGATGGTACCATTTCCCGTCCAGCAAGACGAGGTTCCACGCATGAAGCTGGCTCATCCCCGTATTCCGCGGCGTGGCCGTCCCCTCTACGATCCGGTTCGTGATGCCCGCATCCTTCAGCATCTTATAAGCTAGTAGGGAGTATCCCTGGCAAACCGTGCTGCCGGAGCTCAGTCCGTCGTAAGCCGTATATTTCTGCAGCGTTTCGTCGTATTTCAAATGAAGCACGATCCAGTCATGGATCGCCTTGATTTTCTCGTGGTCGTTCATCCCCGGCTTGATAATATCGCCCAAAATGCTCCGGACCTGCCGGGAGACATATGCCGTTTGGGCCGCCGTTTCCCGGTAGCTCAATTGAACGCTCACGTTCGCCGACTTCGAGCTGCCGCTGTAAGAATAACCGTAACTTTCGATGGTGTAGTTCATGTACGGATCGCTTTCAAGCGCCTCTTCGAGCGCCTGTTTCAGCTGCCCCTTGAGCTGATTCGTTTTCCCTTGATAAACAAATTGAATTTGCCCGAGCCGTTGATTCATCGCGCGCAGCAGCGTGTTTTGTAGCTCCTGGTCGGTTTTGACCACGCTGGCGCCTGATGTCGTCGAGGATGCATAAACCATCTCCCAATCGATACAAAGGGGTATTACCGCTGCGATGAGCGTGCCGGTCAGCAGCATTTTGGCCGCCGATCCCCGCTTCCATCTCATACAGTCCCCTCCCTTCTCTACAATAGGCATATTTGTCCGGGTAACAACGAGCCGCTTTTTAGCCCTCCGAATTGACTCTATTCCTATGATGGAACATATATGACTGCGTATTGGGCTGTTCTTTTGCCCGCATCAGGTTATCCGTCATTCACGGATTCGGCTTAAACGCTGCCTGCACGAAGGCCCTTGCGCTTTCGGCGATCCGGTTCGCGTCTCCCGCCGCCAAGGCGTCTTTCGGCAGCAACGAGCTTCCGATGCCGACCGCGCTGGCGCCTGCCTCATAATATTCCGCGATATTTTGAAGCGACACCCCGCCGGTCACGATCAACGGAATATGGTTCAACGGAGCGCGGATTTCGCGCAAATATCCGAGACCCAGGCTGGCCATCGGAAATAGCTTTACGGCCTCGGCCCCCGCGTAAAAGGCGGAAACGATCTCGGTCGGGGTCATCGCTCCCGGCCAAATGTCGATCCCCTGCTCGAGCGCATACCGGATGACGTTCAAATCCACGTTGGGAGAGATCAAAAATTCCGCTCCGGCCGATACCGCTTCCTTGGCCATCTTCACGTTCAGCACCGTCCCCGCCCCAATACGAGCTTGGCCGTTATATAACGAGCGCCAATCGTGGATGATATCCAGCGCCCCTTCCGTATTCATCGTCACTTCCATCAGCTTTACCCCGCCGGCGGCGAGGCCGGCCCCCGCCACCCTGGCCTCGTCCCGCGTAATTCCCCTGACGATGGCCACCAGCCGGGAAGATAAAAGCTCGTTAAGTAATTTCATGTCGTGCTTGCCCCCTATCCTCTTCTCTATTAAACATAATTCGCAGACTTGAGGCGGTTTCCCTTCTGTAGGCGAGAAAATCCAAAAGACGTCAACGGTCGGAAAATCGCAACATTTTTCGGCCGTTTGTAGCGGAAATCTCCGGCAAATTCCGGTATAATAGAAATGTTGAGGATTTTGCAAAAATCCGGGTTGTATGTTGTTCAGCTTGATCCATATCGATGAATGGAGCGAATGTCCGTGACTTACGTGGATACTTCCAATATATCGGCCGAAGTGTTCGTGACCGTGTTGCTGTTTCTGATCATCATTGCGCCTCTTTTCAGCTTGGCGATTCTCCGGTTTTTCCAGGGCAAGAAAAAAGCCGGGCTGCTGCTGATCGCGGCCGGCGTGGCAGTTTACCTTGTTTTTCAGATCGTCATGAAATTTTTATTTTGAATGCGCTCGCTTTTTGAACGTTTGGCCGCGGACGTTATTCCGGTCCGGTCGAACGAAATATGGCCTTAAGAAAAAAGGGACTCACGCTGGTTTTCGAACCAAACGCGACTCCCTTTTTTTATTGCGGGATCCTTTGTGCCGTTCATCTAAAAAGACCTTTCACCCATAGACTGCTCTACGGATGAAAGGTCTGATGTTGCCGAACGTTACGCCTGCTCGTTCAAAGCCTTTTCGAACTGCAGTTTGTTCATGCCGAGAATGCGGTGCTCGCCGATGACGGTAACCGGAACGGCACGCATGCCCATATCCCATACCTGCTGGGCGAATTCATCGCTTTGCTCGATGTTGCGTTCTTCGTATTCCACGCCTTTTTCCGCCAAATAGCTTTTCACCTGACGGCAGTGCGGGCAGTTAGTGCTGGTATATACGATTGCTTTTTCCATGGAAATGTCACCTCGTCGTCAAATCTGAATATAAAAATCCATCACGTACTGAATATTTCAAGCCATTAAAGAACGGCGGTATGATGCTCCAGGCTTTCGATGTATTTTTCGCAATCCATCGCTGCCATACATCCGCTGCCGGCTGCCGTGATCGCTTGTCTGTAGCGGGTATCCTGAACGTCGCCGCAGGCGAATACGCCCGGAATGTTTGTTTCGGAAGTACCCGGCTGCACCACGATATATCCGTTGGCATCGGTCGTGATTTGTCCGCCAAGGAAGCCCGTGTTCGGATGGTGGCCGATCGCGACGAATACGCCGCTTGCTTCGATCAATTCTTCTTCGCCGGTGTCGTTATTGCGCACTTTCAAGCCTTGCACGCCGCGCTCGTCGGCGACAACCTCGATCGGGGTGCGGTTGAGCGCCCATTCCACTTTCTCGTTGCTGCGCACGCGGTCCTGCATGATTTTCGAGCCGCGCAGCTCGTTGCGACGGTGAACCAGCGTCACTTTCGATGCGAAACGCGTCAAGAAACCTGCTTCCTCCAGCGCCGAATCGCCGCCGCCGACAACCACGATTTCTTTGCCGCGGAAGAAGAAGCCGTCGCAGGTTGCGCAAGTGCTGACGCCGCGTCCGACGTTTTCCTGCTCGCCCGGAATGCCCAAATATTTGGCCGTCGCGCCGGTCGAAATGATCAGCGTTTCGGTTTCGATTTGGCCGATGCCTTCCACGTCAAGTTTGAACGGGCGTCCGCCCAGCTCCACGCCGTTGACCCATCCCGTGCGGAATTCCGCGCCGAAACGTTCGGCTTGCTTGCGCATGTTATCCATCAATTCGGGTCCCATGATGCCCTCGGGAAAACCCGGGAAGTTCTCGACTTCGGTCGTCGTCGTGAGCTGGCCGCCAGGCTGCGGTCCTTCGATAATGAGCGGGTTCAGGTTGGCGCGCGCCAAATAGATGGCTGCGGTCAAACCTGCAGGTCCTGTACCGATAATTACGGATTTATACATAAAGATTCCCTCCAAGCTTGCAGTGCCCGGAAAGTAGTCCGCTTCAAAGCGGGACGTTACCAGGATCACTTGTAGTGTACTAATTAAAATGATTATTATTTGATAATTATTATCATATAAATGGACACGAATGTCAATAGAACTAGTATACATGGGTTCAAACCGATTGTTAACCTTTATTTAAAGGGAAAACTCCCGGCCAGACGGCCCGGGAGCTCATTATGCGGGAATTTCCGACATTTATCTCAACAAACGCAGCGCGTTCAAAATGACCAGAATCGTGCTCCCTTCATGCCCGACCACGCCGAGCGGAAGCGCAATGCCCGTTACGAAATTTCCGGCCATCAGCAGCACGATGACGGAGATGGCAAATACCAGGTTTTGCTTGACGATCCGGCGCGCGCGGCGGGCAAGCTTGATCGTCCCGGCAATTTCCTCGATGTTGTCGTTCATGAGGACGACGTCAGCCACCTCCAGCGCCGTGCCGCTGCCGCTCATGCCCATCCCCATGCCGACGGTCGCCGTGGCCAGCGCCGGCGCATCGTTGACGCCGTCGCCGACCATCACGACATGGCCGTGTTCCTCGCGCAGCTGTTTCACGTATTTCACCTTTTCTTCCGGAAGCAGGTCGGAATAAATCAGGTCGACGCCGATTTGCCGGCCGATCACCTGCGCCGTTTCGCCGCGGTCGCCGGTCAGCATCGCGACCTTCACGCCGATCGCCTGAAGCTTGCGGACCGCGGCGATGGCCTGAGGACGCACCACGTCCTGCAAAGCGACAAGTCCGGCTACCCGCTCTCCGTCCATAACGACCGACACGGTTTTGCCTTCGCCGCCCAGGATGCTCCGCTGCCGTTTCCAACGCTCCGCTTCCGCGCGGTCGTCCAAACGATCCAGCACGTCGGTTTTGCCGATCCGCCAGGTTTTGCCCGCCACGATGCCTTCCATCCCCCAGCCCGTCACCGAAGTGACCGACTCGGCCGGGAGCGTCTCGACGCCCTCGATTTCGGCTTGGCGAACGATCGCTTTGGCGAGCGGATGCTCGGACAGCTGTTCCACCGATGCGATGGCGGCCAGCAGGTCCAGGCGGTCATACCCTTCCGCTGCAATCAAGTCCGTAACCTGAGGCTCTCCGGCCGTCAGCGTGCCGGTTTTATCGAAGGCAACGACGGAGGTCAGCGCCATGTTTTCCATGTGCGCTCCGCCTTTGAACAGGATGCCGCGGCGGGCCCGGTTGGAGATCGCCGACAGCAGGGCCGGCATAATCGAAGCGACAAGCGCGCAAGGCGAGGCGACGACCAGGAAAACCATGGCTTTATAGAAAGACATCCCGAAACTCCAGCCAAGGACGAACGGCGCCCCAAAAATGATGACAAGCGTGGCCGCCACGACGATCCGTGCGTAAATGCCTTCAAAACGCTGCATGAACCGCTCCGATTGCGGAACCTCGTTTTCCGCTTCTTCCACCAGACGGATGATTTTTGCGAAGACGGTCGCATCCGAGGTTTGCGTCACTTCAATATACAGCACGCCCTCCCCGTTCAGCGTTCCGGCAAACACCTCGTCGCCTTCGGCTTTGTCGACGGGCACCGATTCGCCGGTGATGGAGGCCTGGTTGACGGCCGAGCTCCCTTTCTGAATGATGCCATCCGCAGGAATGAGCTCGCCGGGTTTCACCAAAATCAGGTCGCTCACCTTCAGCTCATCGATCGAAACCAGGGCCATCCTGCCGTCTTCGATCCGAAGCGCCATCTCGGGTTTGAGCGCCATCAAGGAAGAGATATCCTTCCGGCTCCGTTCCATCGTGTAACTTTCCAGCGCGCCGCTTAAGGCGAATATAAAGATCAGCATCGCGCCTTCGTTCCAGTAGCCGATGCTTGCGGCACCCATCGCCGCCGCGACCATCAGCAGGTTTACGTCAAGCTCCCGCTCCTTGATCAGCGTTTCGACGCCTTCCTTCGCTTTCAGCCACCCCCCGGCCGCATAGGACAGGATATATAAGAGCACCGAAATTCCGGCGGAAACATGGCCGAACGCCCATCCGCCAATCATAAGCAAGCCGCTGAGTATGGCCGCTTGCATTTCCTTGTTCAGCAGCATGCTCCGAAGATCGATGCGTCTTCTGCGGTGCGGGTTCGGCGCATTGGCGCTGCCGGATGAAGGAAGCTCTTTTATGGCTTTGGCCGCGATTTTTTGTACATTTTCCATCGTAATCACCTTCCTGTTTGAGAATGAAAAACATTATTACTGCCCTTAAAACAGCACATGCTGCTCCAGACCAGCCGGAGCAGCATGTTTTCATGAAGGACGGGGACCGTCCCATTGAGAATGATAATCATTTTTGCACTAATACAATTGTTTTTCCTACATACAACTTTATACTTGCATTATATGCCGGACCGGCAAAAAAGTAAACCCATATTCTGGCCCATTGTTCACGAAAAGACAAAAAAACTGCATACGGGAATGCCGTTTTAGGCAATCACCTTATGCAGTATCGAATTCATCATCCCTTAACCCGAATGGTGCTTCTGGGAGCTTGGGGATCTTCCCGCCCTCTGCTGTATTTCCCACTGCGCCGCAGCCAGACGGAAAGCGGGAACCCGCTCCGCCGGAACGCCGATCTCCGCGAACCCGGCGCGGTAAACCGCCGGCAAATCGGCCGTGTTTCGCAGCCCTGTCGCGCGCAGCAGGAGGCGCGGCCTTATTTTTCGAATCGTTCCCGAAAGCGCGGCGATGTGTTCGACGACATCATCAGGCCATGGCGTTTCCGGATCGCCGATCCCGCCGCAATCCAATACTAGCAGGTTCGCGCTTCTAGCAAGGTCGGCCGCCGCGCTGCAGGACATATCCGCCTTCATTAAGGCACCGATGCTGAAAGAGACGGTACGGCGTTGATGGCACAACGTCTCTTCGGCCACCCGCTCGATCAATTCATGGGTTTGGTTCCATGCCTCCGGGTCGGACGTATGGGGAACGAGAATTTCGATCCGATGCTCCATTCCCTGCCGGTGGCAAGCCAGCGCGGCTCTGAATAATGCTTCCAGCTGGATGTCCCTTAAATCGGAGAGGGCTTCCTTTTCTCTCGGATGTCCCTTCATAATATCGAGCCCGGAAATCAACGCGACGCATAAAACCCTCTCATCCAAGTGATGCAGCACCGTTTCCATATGGCCTTTCCACCGGTACAGCAGACGTTCCCTCCAGGCGATGCTCGGGTGCGGCCGCCCGCTGAGACCGGCATATTGCATGATCCATTCTTCGTAAATCTCCTTCAAATGGCCGCGCGCAAGCCAATCATCCTCCCGCAGCAGCGTCAAACCGGCGGTCCCGGACAACGCTTCGGCCTGTTCCGGCGGATACGTCCAATCTTCGGCAAAAATGCCCATGCCGCGCGCATCGTCGCACCATCCGAGCAAAAGCTCCGGTGCCCCCAGATCGCCCTGATCTCCTGAAAAAGGCTCGGCTTCGCGCAAAAGGCTCCCGATCGAATACGGGTCGGCGGCGCGGATCGCCTCCTCTTTCGTCATGGACTCGATTCGGACCAATTCTACAAGCGACGCAATCTCCGGCAAGGAGCATGCCCGCGCCTGCCCTTCATCCTGCAGGGACATGCCGTCATTTTGCCTGTCAACAGGATAAATCGCTTCCATAAAAGAAGACATCGAGCAGGAGCCGTTTTGGCAGCAGTTATTCTGACACCGACCATTCCTCATGTTTGGCAGTCCACCCTCTTTTCCCGGATAAATGAGCCCGTTTGCAGTGAGCCCTACCTTACACCATATTAGCGGGGAGCGCGAAATATACGGCATTTGGGCAGGCGTTCTGTCGTTTTTTCACTTGACATCAGGAGTCAATGTTAAGTATGCTTTACGTAAAATATACTTTACATTCAGATGGGCGGGAATCGATTGAAAACGCGAATTCGGGAAAATAGGACAACACGGAACATGACACAGGAGGAACTCGCCGCCCGCCTGAACGTATCCAGGCAAACGGTCATTTCGTTAGAGAACAACAAGTATAAGCCTTCTCTGGTGCTGGCTCATAAGCTGGCTCAAATTTTCGGATGCAGGATGGAGGATTTATTCATTTTCGAAGGAGATGAAAATATTGACTGATCAGCTTCAAAACGCGATGATCGGATGCGCCGGACTTCTGGCGGGGGTGGCAGCATCTCTGATTCTGCAGCTGATATATCGGCGGCATGGAATGAGAAAGCGATTGTTTGACGAACGTCAACAATGGATTACGAATCAAGCCAAAGCGGCGGGCTGGAACGTCACCACCTTCTTACTGATTGTCGCCTGGGCGCTGATTATCGTTTTTGACGGCATTTCAACAACCTTTTTTTTGATGACCGGCGTCTTTGTCCTGCATAATGTCGTGTATATTTTTTCCAGCGTGTACCATGCCAACCGCAACGGATGACAGGGTTCCGACACCAACCGGCCGAAAATGGCCCAACAAAAAAACCGCTCGAAAAATCGAGCGGTTGTCTCCTTTTGAACCTCTATATTATGATTGCTGACTGGCGGCGATAGCCTGCTCCAGATCGTATAAAATATCGTCGATCGCTTCGGTGCCGATGGACAGGCGCAGCATTTCCGGATTGACACCGGCCGCAATCTGCTCCTCTTCGGACAACTGCTGATGCGTCGTGCTTGCCGGATGGATGATCAGCGACTTGGAATCGCCCACGTTGGCGAGGTGGGAGAACAGTTTGACGTTTTCGATCACTTTGCGTCCGGCCTCTTTGCCGCCTTTGATGCCAAACGTCAAAATCGCGCCTTGGCCTTTCGGCAGGTATTTTTTCGCGAGTTCGTACGAAGGATGGCTTGGAAGACCAGCGTAGCTTACCCACTCCACCGCGTCGTGGTTTTCCAGGAACTGCGCCACCTTCAGGGCATTTTGGCTGTGGCGCTCCATGCGCAAATGCAGCGTTTCAAGCCCTTGCAGCAGCATCCAGGAGTTGAACGGCGAAATCGTCGCGCCCATGTCGCGAAGCAGCTGCACGCGCGCTTTGATGATGTATGCCAGCGGTCCGACGGCTTGCGTATAAACGACGCCGTGGTAGCTTGGATCCGGTTCGGTCAGGCCCGGGAATTTGCCGCTTTGCGCCCAGTCGAATTTACCGCCGTCGACGATGACGCCGCCGATGGACGTGCCGTGGCCGCCGATGAATTTCGTTGCCGAGTGGACGACCACATCCGCGCCGTGTTCGATCGGACGAAGCAAATACGGGCTTGGGAAGGTATTGTCGATAATGAGCGGAATGCCGTTTTCATGGGCGATTTGGGCCACGGCTTCGATGTCCAGCACATCCCCTTTCGGATTGCCGATCGACTCTGCGTACAGCGCTTTGGTCTTATCCGTGATCGCGGCGCGGAAGTTTTCCGGATTGCTTGCGTCGACGAAATGCACCTTGATGCCGAGCTTCGCCAGCGTGGTCGAAAACAGGTTGTACGTCCCGCCGTACAGCGTGGAGGAAGATACGATTTCGTCTCCCGCTCCTGCGATGTTCAATACGGAAAAGGTAATGGCCGCCTGTCCCGAAGAGGTCGCAAGCGCCCCCACTCCGCCTTCCAGCGCAGCCACCCGCTGCTCGAACACGTCGGTCGTCGGGTTCATCAGACGCGTGTAAATGTTTCCGAATTCCTTGAGCGCGAACAGATTGGCCGCATGCTCGCTGTCGCGGAATCCGTAGGACGTCGTTTGGTACAGGGGCACGGCCCGGGAAAGCGTCGTTGGATCGATCTCTTGCCCTGCATGTACGGCTAAGGTTTCAAAAGATAATGGACGTTCGTTAGACATGGTAAAATCCTCCCTTTTCTCGCATCAATCAATCGCCATTAGCGTCAATTTTTTGTTATATTTTCTCATACTCCCCAGCGTTTGAAAAGGTAAAAAATGATAATTCCTATTAAATTAATGAGAATTATTTCATTTACGGCCCAAAACGGCCAAAAGACCGGGATTTTCGCGATCGGTTTCATGGGCTGCATGCAAATCAGAACCACCCGTCAAACGGGTGGTTTGCTCTTGGGGTATAACCCCTTGTTGCCAAACTGCGCCTAAAGACGCTAGCCTGACAATAAAATTGTTCAGGCTCAGTGTAATTTGTCACTTTCACTTACCAGTTAAACTGGTTTACTTCTTCTTGCTACTGTTTTTGCTGAATGGGTCTTCATACTCTTTCACACTCAGTTTATCAATTGCTTGGTCGTGTGCTTCTTGCTCACGGATATATTTTGCCACGGTTGCTTCATTCAAGCCCACTGTGCTGACGTAGTATCCCTCCGCCCAAAATTTTCGATTGCCATATTTATACTTCAAGCTAGCATGCTTCTCGAATATCATGAGTGAGCTTTTTCCCTTCAGGTATCCCATAAATGATGATACTGAGATTTTTGGGGGAATTGCTACCAACATATGTACATGATCGGGCATCATGTGGCCTTCGATTATCTCCACTCCCTTGTATTTACATAACCGTTTGAATATTTCGATTAAGTCTTTCCTCACTTGATTATAAATCTCTTTCCGTCTATACTTCGGGGTGAACACAATGTGGTACTTGCACATCCACTTCGTGTGAGCTAAACTATAGCTCTTGTTTGCCATCTAAGACCATTCCTTTCATTATTGAGCCTGAACATCTCAATTTTATCGGAATGGTCTTGTTGGTCAAACCCTCGATCCCTCCACCCGCATAGCGGGTGGTTTTATGTTTCGCACGCTTCGCGAGCTCAACTGGCTAAAGCCACTAAAAAAAACAGCCGCTTAGGCGGCTGTTCTAAAAAAGAACCCTGAGAATATTAGAGAGAGTTGCCGATATCGAATCATGCCATATGAAGCTTTATGCATAATTCTATCGTTTGATTAGTAAGGGCTTATTTTAAATAAGCTTACCTTTCAAAAGTGCAAAAAAAATAATAGCGCTTTTGCCCTGCCTTTGTCAAGTCCCGCCCCGCGAATATCGGCAAAAAAGCAATATTTCCCTGCGAGCGCAACAAATCGGACCGATTCCCGTATTACTGATATATTGACGTCCGGTCATGAAAAGGCTACCATGATGACAACTATACAAGCCGGTCCGAAAACATATAAAACCATTATTCCGTTATATGCAGGAGGGTGATGAGCTTGCATTCTTCATCTAAAGAATTGGCAGACCGATATTGTGAACTTATGGACAGGTTACCTCGTCTCATCGATTACACGGGGATTGTCCGGCAGATGAAGTTGAGCACCACCGAAGCGTTTATTCTGCAATATCTGCACAATAACGGCAGCCAGCGCGGTACGGATATCGTGAAAGTGACGGGCCTGACGACCAGCGCAATCACGCAGATTTGCGACAAGCTGGTGCATGAAGGGCTGATCGAACGGAACCGCTCCGAAACTGACCGGCGCTATGTCAACATTACGATAACGGAAAAAGGAATGCAGGTGCTGAAGCAGCTTACGGACTTAAGCGCCGAGCGAATCGTTGAAACGGTGGAACGCTTTACGAACGAAGAGACCCACGAACTGCTTGTCGCGATCCGCCAGCTGGGCGAACTGATCGAATACCAGCGGGGAGACGCCATGAAAGCTGCCAGGGGAAACGAATAAGGCGTTCCAACGGACAGCCGGGTGCACGCAAACAGATGTAAAAAAGAAACACCATTGGATCGATGAGGGCAAGCTGCCCCGGCCAATGGTGTTTTTGGGTTTTACAGGATCCGGCTGCCGAATAAGGAGCCGATCAGTTCCACGGCCAGCTTCGAGGTCTGGTTGTTGCGATCCAGCAGCGGATTCACCTCCACGAAGTCGGCCGAAGTGACCGCCCCCGACTCGCTGAGCAGCTCGAGCAGCAAATGAGCCTCGCGGTAGCTGAGTCCGCCGCGGACGGGCGTCCCCGTTCCCGGCGCTTCGATCGGGTCGACGCTGTCGATGTCGAAGCTGAGATGCACGCCGTCGGTCCCCTGGCCCGCAATCCGGAGCGCTTCCCGAACCACCTGCTCGATGCCGAGCCGGTCGATTTCATGCATCGTGAAACAGGTCAGGCCGCAGGAACGGATAAGCGCCTTCTCGTCCCGGTCCAAATCGCGCGCGCCGATGATGACGCAATGCTCCGCTTTTAAGGAGGCGGCGCCTTCGGCGATTTGATTCAGCTTCAAATGCGTAAGCCCCATTCCTGCCGCAAGCGAGATGCCGTGCATGTTCCCCGACGGGCTCGTCGATTCAGTATTCAGATCGGAATGCGCATCGACCCAAATGACGCCCATGTTGCCGTAATGCCGGGTTAATCCCGCCAAAGAGCCGATGGCAATGCTGTGGTCGCCGCCCAGAACAAGCGGAATGCGGCCGTCTGCCACCGCTTCGGAGACCGCTTCGCCAAGCCGGGTGCATACGGCCAAAACCTCCTGAACATGTTTCATTTTGGTCCCGGCAGGCGAGCGGACGCCCTCCGGCAGGCGGATGGACCGATCCGCCTCGACATCGTAACCGAGACCCGCCAATTTTTTGGCGAGTCCGAATTTCATGATGCTGTCCGGGCCGTGTTCGCTGCCGGGCCGGCCTGCGCCGAGCCCGAACAGCACCCGGATGATGGAAATGGATTGCTCAGGCATATGGGTTCAAGCCCTCCCTTGATTGGCAAATACCTCTCCGATCCGGCTCAACGCGAAGTCGAGTTCTTCCTCGGCAATGACCAGAGGCGGCGCCAGCCGGATGGTCGTCTCATGCGTTTCCTTGCACAGCACGCCGATCCGGGCCAAAGCTTCGCAATACGGTCTGGCAGGCACCGACAGCTGCATGCCGATCAGCAGGCCTCGCCCGCGGACCGAAACGATATCGGGATGCGAGATCGATGTAAGCTTTTTCATAAACATGCGCCCAAGCGCCTCCGATCGCTCCGCCAGCTTTTCCTCCTCCAATACGTCCAGCGCCGCAAGCGCGACCGCGCACGCAAGCGGATTTCCCCCAAAGGTCGAACCGTGCGAGCCGGGCTCGAACACGTTCATGATCTCCCCGTCGGCCGCGACCGCGGAAACCGGCAGGATCCCCCCTCCAAGCGCTTTGCCCAGAATATAGATGTCGGGAACCACGTCCTCCCAATCGCAGGCAAAGGTTTTGCCCGTCCGGCCGAGTCCCGTCTGGATCTCGTCGGCGATAAAAAGGACGTTCCGTTCACGGCAAAGTTCATACGCCTCGGACAAAAAGCCTTCCGGAGGAAGGATGATCCCCCCCTCGCCCTGTATCGGCTCGACCAAAAACGCGGCCGTATCCGGCGTAATCGCGGCCCGGAGCGCTTCCAAATCGCCGTAAGGGATGCTTTTGAACCCCGGCGTGAAGGGGCCGAAATCGCGTTTGTACGCCGCTTCCGTCGAAAAGGAGGTGACGGTGATCGTCCGGCCGTGAAAATTGCCGTCGCAGACGATGATTTCCGCGCGGTTCTCCGGAACGCCCTTCACCCTGTACGCCCAACGCCTCGCCAGCTTGAGGGCGGTTTCCACCGCTTCCGCGCCGGTGTTCATCGCGAGGATTTTTTCTTTTCGGGTGACTTCCGCCAGCCTCCGCACGAATGCCGCCAGCGCGTCGCTATGAAACGCCCTTGAAGTCAGCGTGACTTTATCCGCCTGCTCCTTAAGCGCCTGTATGATTTTAGGGTGGCGGTGTCCATGGTTCAGCGCGGAATACGCGCTCAGCAGATCCAGATAACGGCGGCCGGCCGCGTCCTCTACCCATGCTCCTTCCGCCTTGGTTATCACGATCGGCAGCGGAAGATAGTTGCTTGCGCTGTGACAGTCCATCATTTGCAGTACCTGCTCCGTTGTTGCCATAGCTGCACATCCCATCATGTGATCTTTTCGCCCTGCTTACGTTCCTATCTTATTGGCGGAAAGCCGGTTTCATGATTCGTGAATTTCAGAACGCAAGCGTAAACGGCTTCGCCGTCTTTGGCGGGAGGAGTTTTACATATGGCGATGGAACAGGGTGGAACAAGGTGGAAAGATGATGGGGAACAGCAAAAAAAGCACCGCCTTCCCCCGCTTGCTTGCAGGTAGAAGACCGGTGCTTTTTCGGTCATGCCCGTCCGCCATAGGGCGGAACGTTATTTTTTGGATTCGAGCGTCTCCAAATATTCGGAAATCTCGGCCGGCGTTTTGGCGTATTTGCTGTGCAAATGGGCCAGCTTTTCGCCGTTTTTATATACGAGAAGGCTCGGAATGCCGCGCACTTCGTTTTGGCTCGTAATCTCCTCGAACTGCTCCACGTCCATGGCGTAAAACTCTTTGTCCGCGTGTTTCGCCATGATGTCAGGCAGGAATTTGTCAAGCGTCTTGCAATCCGGACACCAGGTCGCATCGTATTTGATGACGGTCAGTTTGTCGCGGTTGATCAATTCTTCGTATTGCTGCTGCGTTTGAATTCGTTCCATGTTCTGTAATCCCCTTTACCCAGCGTCTTTTGCGGCTTCATCCGAGAAGCTTCCGTTCGGGAGCTGTCCATGAGTTTCGTCACAGCCCGAACCGTTCTCTTATTTTAGCCTTTTATGGCCGGGTTTGCAAAAGGGCTACATCGCATGCATGTCGTGCCCGGGGGACGGCGTCTCCCATCCGGAGGGGCTGTGCCCGAGCCAGGCGGCGACGCATAACACGACGACCGGGATGACGATGTAGATCATCCAGAACGAGTAGCGCACAGGCGTTCCGGGAGCGGGACTTATGGCAGACGTATGGACCGGCTTGACGGCGGCCGCCGCGGGTTGTCCCTCGCGATGCTTGCGGTCCTGAATCAGGTAAATGACCAGAGCCGTGACGGCGATGTACATCGCATCCGTAATGAACAGCATGGCGTCCCACTGGCGCACCGGGATCATTTCCCCCAGCATCGCCCCGTGAACGCCGCCCATGATGCCCCCGCCGATGCCTTCCACGACGGCAAGCAGTCCGAGCGGCCTGCCGATCATGAACCCGATCGCAAAGCAAAAGACGATCGAAATTCCCGTCGACAGCACCAGATTCTGGGCAAACACCATGCCGAGAATGACGCCGATGGTCAAATTCGACATCAGTCCGGTCGTCATCGCGACGACGGTGCCGGTCATATTTCCGAGCAAATGGCGGTTCATCTGGACGTACATGATGCATAACACCGTATAAATGAAGACAATCAGCATACTCATGTTCAACAGCATACGCATGGCTCCTTTCGCCCTGATGCAGCAGCGGATGCCGCAGACAGCGCCCAGCATGGGCGCATGCTCCCATCCGCCGCTCCTTCCGCTCGTAAGAAGCTTATTCAGCCGCCTTTATCTTTATGCTGATAACCCGCGTTAGCGGCCAAAGGAACAGGCCCACTGAAACGGGCCTTCTGCGCAATGCCTTTTTCGTCCCCCCGGACACCTGGATGCCATGGTTTAAGGCTTCCGCCCGTGCATGCGCCAATACTGGCGCTTTCCTTCGTCGCGAACCGTCACGCCCAATTTCGAAAGCTCCCGGCGCAAGTCCTCCGCGTCCTCTTTTTCGTCTTTGCCGATCGCTTTCTCCCGCGCCGCAAAAAGCGCGTTCGCGCTTGGCGAAAGGTCGGGGCAACCGGGCACCCATCTCGCATATTCGCCTTCGAAAGGGTCTTGCTCCCGCCAATTGTAGCCATGCCGGGTAAACGCCTCGGCCAGCTTCTTCCGCTTCGTCTCCGGTTTTTCCCGGTACAGCACTTGGCCGTCCGTCCCCAGCAGAACAAGCTGCTTGTTGTCCACAAATACGGCGGCCACTTCCCCGTGCTTAAAAGACCGCTCCTTGCCGCGAATGCGCAGGTTGACCTCTTGATCGGATAGGCGAATCTGCAGCGTTTCCCTCATGGCCACGAGCGAGAGCCATCCTCCGACCAGGGCTCCGAGCGCAGCCGTGGCAAACGACACCCAGCCCCCTTGAAAGGAAGATACCAATTTGAGCGGGCCCTCGAAAGGAACCCACGGCAATTTTAACGCCCAATGGGCAAGCTTCGGAAGAAACCACCCGACTGCCGCACCCGCCACCGGGAAAAACGTCCAAATAACCGTTTTATCGGTCCGGGTCAGCCCTAATTCCGTAAATTCCATCACGTTATGCAATGACATTTCCCCCTTTTCGGAACACGCTGTTCACCGCTTCCTTCCATATGGTTTCATAGTCCAGTTGGATTCCCATCATCATGTAGCTCGTCATATTATCGATGGCAAGCGCCAGCAAATAGGCTTTGGCTTCCACGTTTTCCTGCGGAATCGCCCCGAGATCGGCCCCATGCTGCAGCAGCCCGCGAAAGCCGTCCAAAAACGCCTGCTGCATCCGGGCGACGCGATCGCCGTAAGGAGTGCCGCGGCCGGCCGTGAGCATGAACTCGTGGAGCAGCCGCATCGCTGCATGCAAATTGCCGTCATCCTCCGGAAACATACGAAGGCCTCCCTGGTAGAGCTTCTCCGCAAAATTCCGTTCGTTGAAATCGGACACGGAAAAATACGCCTCAAAACGGTAGTCGCTGAACATAAATTCGAACACTTTTTCGACCAGTTCTTCTTTCGATGCGAAGTGGTAGTAGATCGACGGTTTCGTCATGCCGACCTCGGCCGCGATCATGGCGAGGCTTGTTTTTTCGATGCCGTGCTTCGCAAACAGCAGGGTCGCCGCCTCGATCAGCTGCTGCGAGGTCACTTCCCTTTTTTTCATGATGAACCTCCTTTTTTTACCTACCGATAGGTAAAATTTTATCCGCGCCTAAAGATGGCGTCAATAGTCTGTTTTAAGAAAACAGCTATTGGCCAAAAGCGGCGAATGATGGCATGAATCCTCCGAGCGGCTCTTGGGCCTCACGAAAAAAGAGGAGCCCCGGACGCGCCGCAGCTCCTCTCCTTCATGAATCAAGGGTAAATCTTCTCCCCGTTTTCCAGCATGCGGATGAATTCCTCTACCTTTCTTGCGCGGGTTTCGGGTTTCTTCGCGTTATGGATGCGAAACGCAATCGCGTACTTGTTTTGGCTGTTTAACGTGTCGTAAAACGCCTTGGCCTGCGGATGTTCGGCAAAGGCGGCCTCCAGCTCCGCCGGCAGCCCGCCGCGGCTTTGCGGCTTGTAGGCCGAATCCCAGCGTCCGCTGGCTTTGGCCGCTTCGATCGCCTGAAGTCCGGCCGGCTTCATCCGGCCCTCCGCGATCAGTCGCTCCGCCTTCTCCCGGTTGATCTCGGACCAGAGGCTGTCCTTTCCTCTCGGCCCGAAGCGCTGAACCCAGCTGCGCTCATCGAGCGCCTCCTTGCGGCTGTCGATCCATCCGTAGCAGAGCGCGCTTTCCAACGCCTCGGCGTAGCTGACGGTGGCTAGCCCCGCGTTTTTTTTGGCGATTTGCAGCCTGACTCCGCGCGACTCAAGATGATTCGCATCAAGCCAAGCTTCCCATTCCTGCTGGTTTGCGCACAGCAGCAGCGGCCATTCCGCTTGTCCTCCGGATTGAGCCATCAGGATGCTCCTTTCTGCGTAGACGCGTTTTCACTTCTGAAATACGATGCTGTAAAAGGCTTCGGTCCATGGCCGCGTGCTTAATACCTGAAAACCGGTCTCCTTCAAGATGCGGGCCATATCGGCCGAGGAAACGCGATGGGCTTGCGGCGGCCCGCTCCCGGTATCGGCGACCTCCCACTCGATGCACAGCGCTTTGCCTCCGGGCTTCAGCACGCGCCGGATCTCGCTCAGCCCTTGCGCAAGCGGCTCCACTTCATGCAGCACCATCGAGCAGATGACGGCGTCGACCTGCTCGTCATCGAGCGGGATTTGTTCGGCTTCGCCCTGGATGATTTCGATGTTGCCGTCGAATTCGCTTTCCTCCAAGCGGCTCAGCAGATAGTCCAGCATCTCGGATTGCGCGTCCAGCGCATACACGGTGCCGCTCGTTTTTTCCGCCGCCGGGAACGTAAAGTAACCTGCGCCGGCGCCGACGTCCAAAATATCCTCGCCGCCTTTCAGTTCAAGCAGGGCAAGAAGCTCTTCGGGCGGCAGCTTTTTGCGCCGTTCGGGATTGTCCAGTCTTGCGATCAGCGTCGGGTCGAATCGTTTGTCATGCATGGGTCGTCCTCCTTGTCATGTTCGGGTGAGTCCATTCTAGCATTTCCCATCAATTGGATTCAATGAACGGAAATGCCATCCGCACGGTCGTTCCCCGCCCAGGCTCGGACTCCACCTGAATCTGCCCCTTGTGCGCAATCACGATCGCATGGGCGATGCTCATGCCCAGTCCGGCGCCGTCGGTCGTCTCATCCGTGCTCGTCCCCCGGTAATAGCGCTCGAACAGGTTGCGCTTCGTTTCCTCATCCATCCCTTTGCCGTTATCCTCCACCGTGATCCATGCCTGCCCGCCGTCCTTTCCGGTCCGGACCGTAATCTCCGTTCCCTCCGGGTTATGCTTGACGGCATTGGTGAGGATATTGTCCAGCATCCGCCGGAACCATTTCGGATTCGCCAGGATCGCCAAGGCGCCGTCCCATTCCTCGAAGGAAAACTTAGCGGTATCCACCGTGGCGTCATTAACGTAACGGAGCACCGAACGGCGGACGAATTCGTTGAGCTCGATCGGCTGCAGCGGAATTTGGATCGCTTTGTTTTTCAGCTGGAACGTCAGGGAAAAGTCCTGAAGCAGCTCCAGCATAAAATCCCCTTTTTCCCGGATCATGCGTCCCATCTCTTTCAGCTCGGCTTCATTCCAGGCGAACTGCCCGCTTTCGAGCAAATGGCCGTACCCTTGGATGGTCGACAGCGGCGTCCGCAGATCATGGGATATGCCGGTCATCCATTCTTCCCGCGTCTGCTCGAGCATTTTCCGTTCCCGCTGGGAAGCGTCGAGTTTGGTGGCCATGTCGTAAAACCCGGCGATCACCTCTTTGTAGAGCCTGTACCGCATGCGGATTTTGCCGTTTTTGCGGAATACCTTTTTGCGCTCCTTTTCGGTCAGCGCTTCGCTGTAGCGCCCTTGGCTCATGCGCTCGAACCAGCCCGCAAACAGCATCAGCGGCTGTCCGTAGCGGTAGCCGTGCCAAATGGAAATGCCGAACGTCAGCACAAGCACCGCCGCCCCGATCGCCACGAGCACAAGGATCACGTCATGGAAAAACGTCTGCTTCACGAATTCCTTCTCGGGCTTGCCTTGATGGAGCAGCCAGGTATAACCGGAGTTTTCGTCGAAATATACCGATAAATCCACCGGATATTTGCCCGGTTCCACCCGCATGGACACAAGCTCCAGCGCGCCGTATTTGCTTTTCTTCGCCTCGGCCTGTCCGACCGATTGCAGAATTTGCCCGGTAGGGCTCACGACCTGCAAATAATCCTTATCCCCCGTCAGCTCCGCCTTGACCTTGCTCTCCGCTTCCGGACGGATGCGCCCGCCGCTGCCGAACTGCCGGAACCACTGCTCCAAACTCTGCGCGCCTGCATCCTTCGAGCCCATCAGATACAGGACGGAATGCATCCCGTCAGCCTCGCTCTCGAGCAACGTCTCCACACGGTAAGGACCGAGACGCCGCGTTTCCTGGATGTGCAGCAGCTCCGCCGCTCCGTAGGAGGTTTTTAAATCCTCCCCAGCATTCACGTCATAAATCACGTTTCCCGATTCATTCACGACCTGCAGCCAGTAGCCGCGTTCCTTCAGCAAACCTTGCCAGCGCTTATTCATGCTGACATGGTCATTTTCAATAAAGGTTTCGGTCGTGATGCCGTCGAGCGCGCTGGTCGAAAACGTCCGCTTCAAATCCTGGTTCACGAGGTAGCTGATCAAGGTCAAAAGCAAAACCGCCAAGGTGAGGAGAATCATCACCCACAGCAGCAAAACCTGGTACGTAAAATGCAGCGTCAAACGGGTCCGGATCCGCTTCATGCGTCCACCTTCATCAGCTTGTAGCCGAGGCCGCGGACCGTGACCAAAAGCTTGGGATCGCCGGGATCTTCCTCGATCCGCTCGCGGATTTTGCGGATATGTACCATGACGGTGTTGTCGTCCCCCAGCCCGTCAATGCCCCATACTTCCTCATACAGCTGCGATTTGGAAAAAACGATGCCGGGATGCTTGCATAAAAACAACAGCAGCTGATACGCCTGAGCCGGGCACGGCATTTCCTTGCCGCCGACGATCAGCGTTCCAGCATATTCGTCCAGAACGAACCGCCCGAAATCGTACCTGCCGCGGGATTCCTCCGGCACGGCTTTCGCGGGGGCGGCGGCCACCGTTCTGCGGAGCCTTGCCTTGACGCGGGCGGCGATTTCCAGCGGATTAAAAGGCTTGGTGACGTAATCGTCCCCGCCGGTGGCAAAACCGGTAAGCACGTCCAAATCCGAGGTCCGGGCCGTCAAATAAATGATATGCGCGTCGGACAGCCGCCGGATTTGCGGACACAGCTCGAACCCGGTCTGATCCGGCAGCATGACGTCCAGCAGGATAATATCGAAGGAATGGCGGGCAGCCAGCTCCAGTGCTTCCTGTCCGTTATAGGCCGCATAAATGTGGCGGAAGCCTTCTTTCCGCAGCACCATCTCGATGAGCTGAACGATCGATTTTTCATCGTCAACGAGCAAAATTTTGGCGTTATACATCGAAAAAACCACCTCAAACAGCATTGTATCAGACCGTTCTTAATTCCAGCTAAACAAAAAAAACGTAGGCTTTAGCCAGCGTTAAGGTTTCCTTTAGCTTCGCTTTAATGGGGGTTGGTATTGTGCTCGTGAGGTGATAACGTTGACGACACGCAAAAGGGTTCGTCTGATCGACGGCTTGCGGGGATTCAGCCTGCTGGGCATCCTGCTTGCCAACATGCTTATTTTTCAATACGGAATGTTCGGAAAAGACATCTTGCATCTATTCCACGTTCCGGCCGCCGACGCGGCCGCGCACAACATTCTCCTGGTGCTGGTCGAAGGCAGCTTTATGCCGATCTTCGCCTTCGTGTTCGGGTTCGGCATGATCAAGATGAAGGAAAGCTTAAACGCCAAAAACCGCAAGGCAGGCTGGCCGTTGGCGCGGCGTTTTGCGATGCTGATCGCCTTGGGCCTTCTCCACAGCACGTTTTTGTGGGACGGGGACATCCTGCTGTTTTACGGCGCGATCGGCCTGCTGCTGCTGGTCTTTATGAACCGAAAACCGAAGACGCTGATGGTGTGGAGCATCATATTCCTGACGGTGACGGGGCTGATCGGACTGGCGCCCGAAGATAAAGCCGACAAAGAAATGCAGGCGATGAACCATCGGATCGAAAATTACGTTCAATCGACGGTTACGCTGTACGCCGAAGGTTCCTATGCGGAAATCAAACATGACCGGAATACGGCCAATCCGCTCGGCAACGACCGCGCGTTTGCCCTGGTTATGGTCCTGTTTTCCCCGCTGATGACAGCGCCGATGTTCCTGATGGGGATGTATTCCGCCAAAAAAGGATGGTTTGCCGACCCTGACGAAAACAAAGGCATGTACCGGAGAGGGATGCTGATTTTTATACCGCTCGGACTCGCGATGAAATCTTTCCATCTATTATTCCCGGAAATGATCGGTTCGGGCACCGGGGAAATGCTAGGCGGGTTCGCGCTCTCGATCGGATATATCATGGGCTTTTCCTTATGGTACGCGAAGTCGGCCCCCTCCCCTTTAATGGAGCGGTTTGAAGCCGTCGGCAGGCTTTCCTTGACCAACTACCTGATGCAAACGGTCATCTGCACGACGCTGTTTTACGGCTACGGGCTCGGCTGGTTCGGCAAGGTCGGCGTCATCGCCGGCTGCGGGCTGGGGCTCATCATTTACGGCGTGCAGCTGTTCGCCAGCGGATGGTACCTGACACGGTTCAAATCCGGGCCGGTGGAGCGGGTGCTGAGAATGTGGACGTATTTTTCGTTGGACGGAAAAGCCAAGCGCAAAAAGGCCAAACCGATGGCCGTGGAAGCCTAAAAGCATGTACAGAGAGAGAAATGGCCGCTGCTTGAGACAAGGTATATCGAAGCGTGCACGGTATGACGGGCAATCGGCGCGGAACGTTCAGTCTTCGGACTCCCGGCGCTGCTCCTGGCATTCAAAGCATTCCAGCGTTTGGTCCTCCTGCACCGTTCCGTTCAAAAAGCCGTTCTCGCAATAAATCGCTTTGCCGCAGCCGCGGCAGTTGCCGATGAATTCCTGCATGGTTCATGCCTCCGCTCATTAGGGATTAGAAAAAGGTTAGAAATGGCGCTGCATGGCTCCATGTTACCATGGAACCCTATGCGGGGGCAGCAAAAAACGGGCGCTCTCCTTCCCAGGAGAACGCCCGTTTTTTCTTCATGCATACTGTTCATGCCAGCCTTGCTTTTCAGGCGTGGGTCAGCTTCTTCTGACGCGTCCGAAAAACAGCGAAACGATAAACAAAATGAGGAAAATGAAGAACAAAACCTTCGCGACGCCAACGGCCGCCGACACGATGCCGAAGAAACCGAAAATCCCGGCGACAATGGCTATGATCAAAAATAGAAATGCCCATCCTAACATATCAATCACCCTTTTCTATCAAAGTTTGGTGCGATACTTACTTGTAACCGCTCTGCGGCCGATTGAACCGGAAAAAGGATCATAATCATGTTCCGAATTTTGTCATATGCTTTTTGTAAACGCATTTACAAGCCCTGTCGTAAAACGGTTTTGACATCCGCCGCCACGGCTGCATCAAAGTCCGTAACGGCGTCGTGGCGAAGGTCAGATAAGCCGCCATCGGATGCGGGATCATGCTTCAAATAGGATTCATGAGGTAAAAAATTATTCACATGAAAAAATAAGCCTACTCCCGGATCATGCCAAGCGGAATAGGCTTATTTAAGGTTTGCAACCGGCAGGCGGCATGTCCGCCTTACATCGATTGCCCCGCATCCACCGTAATGATTTGCCCCGTCAGCGCTTCCTGCTCCAGCGCGGCGCAGATCATATGGGCGATGTCCTCGGGAGATGCGGTATCCCCCAGCAGCAGGCTGCCCGCCAGCTGCTCCATTTGCCGCTCGCGGCCTTCCCACCATCTCGTCAGCACGGCGCCGGGAGCGACGGCGTTCACGCGGATGTGCGGCGCAAGCGCCTTGGCGAGGGAACGGGTCAAACCGTGCACGGCCGCTTTGGAAACAGCATAGGGAAGCGACGACCCCGTCCCCGTAATGCCCGCGATGCTGCCGACGTTGACGATGGCCCCTTTCCCCTGCTTTTTCATGTAAGGAGCGGCTGCCCGCGCGCAGTAAAACATGCCCTTCACGTTGATCCCGAACAGTTCGTCCCACGCCTCATCGCTGACGCTTTCAAGATCGTCCATGGCAATATGGCGGGTCACGCTGGCGTTATTGACGAGCAGGTCGATGGTTCCCCAGCGCTGCGCAACGGTTTCTGCCATCGCCTTCACCTCCGGCTCGCGGGAGACATCCGCCCGAATGGCAAAAGCCTGCCCTCCCCGGCTCTGAATGAGGCGCACCGTCTCCTCCGCTTCTTGTGCCGACCGCGAATAATTGACGGCCACGGACGCCCCGCGTTCAGCCAACAAAAGGGAAACCGCCCTCCCGATGCCCGTGCCGCCGCCGGTAACCAAAGCTTTCTTACCTCGTAAGTCCATTTGCAACCCTCTCCTTTCATTTCATTGGTTTGCGCCTCTGAGCGCTTGGGGCTCCCACGCTTCCGCAATCGCGACCTCTATAACATCATGCTTCCGGAGCAAGCTGGGCCACTCCGTTGCCAAACGACCAGTTTTCCTGCGTGTTTTCCGTCACAATGATCATCACATCCTGCGGGCGAACCCCCGCATTCGTCTCCAGCAGCTCTGTCATGCGGGCATACAGCGCTTGTTTTTTGCGCAGCGGGCGCCCTTCCTTCATCGTGATTTGAACGAACATTTGCTGCTCCGATCTGGAGATGTTCATATATCCCGTATCGTATAACAATTCGCCCGGCGGGTGCGGGGTAATGACCTGAAAATAATCGTCCTCCGGCACGTCGATCGTTTCGACCATGGCCTGGTGGATCGAGCGGCTGATCACGGACAGTTCTTCCTTGGATTTCCCGTGATGCAAATCTATGCGTACAAACGGCATGCTCAAACGCCTCCTTGATGATGTATTGCCTGCAAAATCATTGTATCCGATCCCGTTCTATCTGTATAATTGAATTATATGAACTCATAATTCAAAAATATTGAATAAAAAATGGAGGAACCATGGACCTTAAAGCCGTCAAAACCTTTCATCGGATCGTAGCGCTTGGAGGCTTCAACCGTGCGGCGGAGGAACTCAATTATGCCCAGTCCACCGTGACGATGCAGATCCAAAAGCTTGAAGCCGAGCTCGGCGCGCGGCTGATCGAACGGGGCAAAACGTTTGAGCTGACCGAAGCGGGCCGCCTCTTTCTCGAACAAAGCGCGCCCATCGTTCGGGACATCGACCAGCTCCAGGACACGATAACGGGGCTCGCCCTCGGGGAAACCGGCAACGTACGGCTCGGCGTGGTCGAACCGATCGCCAGCTACCGGCTGCCGGACATTCTGGCCGGGTTTCTGCGGGACTACCCCAAAATTCGCGTGTCCGTGACGATCGCCAATTCTCAGACTTTATGCCGGCAGCTTCACCGCGGCGAATTGGATCTGGCCTTATGCTCCCCGCCGCCGTTCGGGACGGATCTGCATTTTGAGCCGGTGCTCACGGAGCGGTTCGTCGTCCTGCTCCCGGAAGATCATCCGCTGACGAACAAACGCGAGATCGCCATTTCCGATTTGCGGAAACACCGTCTGCTCATCACCTCGGCCGACTGCCCGTACCGCCGCAAGCTCGAAACGCTCATGCAGGAGTCGGGCGGGCATCCCCCGGATACGGTCGAGATCGGCAGCATGTCGGCCTTGAAATATTACGTCAAAAGCGGCATCGGATGCGCCCTCGTCCCCTGGTCCGTATTATGTCCCCAGCCTGACGGAACGGCGGTCCGGCCGCTGCAGGAAGACCGGATCGATCTGACCTGCGGCATCGTATGCAAGGCGGCCGAGTACCCGCCGCGCCTCGCTGCGGGCAAGCTGTACGGCTGGCTGAAAGAGGGGCTGGCACGGAGCGCGGCCTCCTCCGCCGTCGGCACGCAGCCGTAAATAACGTCGACCGATGCACTTGCACGGAAAAACCCGGGGCGCAAGCCCCGGGTTTTCGACATGTTCGTATAATTTGGCCCGATCTCTTCTTCCCCTAATTCAACCGCACTTCGACCGGATCGGAATTGATTCGGCTGCCGACCGCGCGGATCACGAACTCGTAGGTTTCCGATGCCTTGATGTTTCCGACCGAAAAGCTGTAGTCGGTTTTGCCCGCTTCGGCTTTCACGTACGCGTTCCAATACGGTTTGATTTTGCCGTTTTTCTCGTAAATGCGGAAACCTCGAACGGGCTCGCTGCTCGAAGACGGCGCTTTCCATGATAGGACGGCTTTGCCGCCGCTGTATTGCACCGCCGCGTTTTGTACCTTGGCCGGCTTCGTATCCGTCCGCTTGATGCCGTATTGATCGTACAGCTTCACGCCGTTGTCGCCCGGCTTTTCGTCTTTTTTGGCCGCGGTGTAAGCTTTCATTTTCAGCACGTCGCCGGAAACGGACACGTCCGTGAACATCTTTTTGTTCGGCTGGGCGTCGATCGCCGCGAAATAATCGTTATACCCCGGATATTTCGTATAGAACTTATCCCCGAGCGCGTTGGACATCAGGTACACCGTCCCTTTCGGGTTGACGGCATTGCCCTCTGCATCGTACGTGATTTGGCTGGTCGGGACCACCTTGTCATCAAGCATTTGGTACGATCTCATGTACATATGGTCATGCGCTTCGAACACCATGTCGATGCCCATTTCGTCAAAGGCGGGAACGAGCACCTTTTTATAAAACTGGACCCGGTCGTCCTCCCACTCCCCGGCATTGTCGCCCGCAGAATACGGCCCTTTGTGGAAGGCGACGAATTTCCATTTGGCGTTGCTTTTGGCGACGACGTATTTCATCCATTCGACCTGATCGGCAAACTGCGGATCCTGCTCCTTGATGTCTTTGCCGTTGCTTGCAAGCTCCCCGGCATATTGGGAGTTGAACACCAGGAACAGCGCGTCGCCGTACTCAAAGGAGTATACCGAACCGTCATGCGTATTTGCGACCACCTGCTTCGGCAGATTGAAGTGATGATAGAAGTTCGAGTTCGGCGTCGTCTCGTCGCCGTCGTAATCCTGCACCTCGTGGCCGCCAAGCACCGGAACGATCGGCACGTTCAGCAGCTGGTCCTGCGCAACCCCCAGCATCCACTGCCACTGCTCCTCGAGGTCGCCGTTATCGACCAAATCTCCCGCATTGATGAGGAATTTCGGGTTGCCGATCGTTTGCACGGCTTTCTTGAACGTATCCGCCCACGGCTCGAAATCCGTTTTGCTGGAAGCCTGCGAATCGGAACCGACGATGAAGTGGAACGGCTGGGCTCCCGCCGCGTCCGTCGTAAAGCTGCCCACCGCGCTCCAGCTGTCCGCCGCGCCGCTGCCGACGCGGTATTTGTACGCCGTTCCCGGCACCAGCCCGGCCGCCGTCGCTTTATGGCTGTAAAATTTCTTTTTCTTGTTCGCGGTCCGGTCCGCTTTGGTGAGATAGGTTTGAACTTCCTCGGTCGTCCCTTGGAACGTCAACGCCTCCTGTTCCGGGAAGCCGCCTCCCGCAGCCTTTGAAGCCTCGACGACCTGCACGACGGACGGCGTCGTCACATCGGTATACCAGGTAAAGGAACGGCTGGTTTTGGCGTCCCCGTTCAAAGTCATGTTGATCAGCTTCGGCACGACCGCCGTGCCTTGCGTATTTTGGATCGCAAAGCTCCACGACAGATCCTGGGACAACGGAACCTGGTCATCCCTGCCCCTTACCAATTCCTTCGGCACTTTGACCGTGTAGGTTTGACCGTAAGCAAAGGCCGGGTGTTTAATGTTCAACGTATTGCCGTTGACGACCTCAGCGGTTACGGACCCGAGCGGGTTATTGTTTTTGTCCGTGATGCTGACGCCAGAACCCGCGTTCAAGGAAATCGCCTTGTTGAACGTGACCGTTACCGGAGCGGATGGAAGCACGCTGCTTTCGCCCGGTTTCGGCGATTGGCTCAGGACGGTCGTCGGCGTTTCTCCCGGTCCGTTTCCTTGCGTTTTTCCCGTCACGCGAATGTCCTTGATCAGGCTGGAGCCCGTGCTGCCGATACCTTGGCTGCCTTTGGTGTTCGTATTCGAACTGACGACCCAGCGGATATACAGCAGGTCCCGGTCATTGGCGGCTGCCGGCAGGGCGGCCTCCTTCAGCTTGCAAGAATCATTGGCGCAGTTGAAGCTGGACAGCGACATTTTCAGCGCCGTACCGGGCACATCCGTCCAGTTCTGGTTGTCGCTGCTGATCTGCACCTTAAAATCGCGCGGGCCCGTCCCCGACGATGTTTGCTGCGAGGACACCGCGATTTGCTCGTAGCCTTTGGTGGAAAGGGTGGCGAGCCAGTATTTTTTGCCGCTGCCGTTATCCCACCCCTGATAACTGATCGAATGCTGGCCGGCGTCGTAATCCTCGAAATAACCGCCGACGTTGCGGAAGCTCGAAGAGCCCTGATTTACGCCGCCCGTTGCCTGGAACACGCCTCCGGTCCCGGAATTCGCAAACGTCCACTCGGCCAGCACGGCCTGCTCCTGCGGCGGAGTTGCACCCAACGTTTTCACGTTTACCGCAGCGCTCGGGCCCGATTCGTTCCCTGCCGCATCGAAGGCCGTCACGGTGTACTTGTATGCCGTGTTTGCCGCAAGCCCGGAATCGGTATAGGATACGCTGTTCGTGCTGCCTGCTTTGGTGCCGTCCCGATAAACGTTGTAGCCCGTGACGGCGACGTTGTCCGTCGACGCGGACCAGGTCAGTTTCACGCTGCCGGACGTCACTTCGCCGGCCGCCAAGCTTCCCGGAACGCTGGGAGCTTCCTGGTCGGAACCGGGAGCCGTTTCTTTCGGTTCTCCTGTCACCGAAATCGAGATCAACTGGCTCGAACCCCGGTCCCCGATGGTCGAGCCGCTCGTGCTGGTATCCGTGACGACGACCCAGCGGATATACAGCTGCGCCTGGTCATAGGCCGCCGGCGGCAGCGGGATCTCGTTCAATACGGAAGGCGTATCCGGACTCAGGACCAGATCGGGCACATTCGTTCCGCTTCCCGTTATATTCGTCCAGTTTTCCCGGTCCGTGCTGAACTGCACCCTGAAATCGCGCGGGCCGGTCGTCCCTCTCCCTTGCTGCACGGAAGAAATCGCAATATTGTGATAACCCTTGGTCGACAGGGAAGCAAGCCAATATTTCTCCTTCCCTGCTTCCGGATGCCAGCCTTGATAACGGATGGCTTTGAGATCATTGTCCCAATCGTAAAAAAGCCTTGGCGGGACAGGCTGAAGATTCGAGGCTTGCTGGTGCACCCCGCCCGTTGCCGGGAACACGCCCAAATCCGTCGGATTGGAGGCGAATTTCCATTCCGCCAGCGGAACCGGAGCCGCTTTGCCGTCGGCATGCGATGTTCCCTGTACCGGCAATGCCAGCACGAACACGGCTAACAGCAGTGATAAAACCTTTTGACACCTTTTCCACGAAAACGTACCCATGTGCATCCCCTTTCCCTATCTACCTCAAAAATTAAATCGCTTTAACTTTTGAACGTCATCCTAGCAGGAGACAGCCGGCCGGCCATTCCCTGATAAATATACGGTTAGGGCAATGCAATCAGAACTCCAAAATGGAATGCGGAGAAAGCGGCCGGTTATCCGCGCCATGTTTTTGCCTTCCGCCGCCGATCTGTACCGGTACAGATCCGAATTAATGGTATTGTAGCAGAGGGGCCGAGCGCTTAGAATAAAAAACGTCGATAATTCAGCACGTCCGGAGGAATAAGACGCCCGCTTTCCTGGCAGAGATTCTCCCGCCGCGCGTTATTACTCAGGGGGTTGCTTACATGAACATGACTCAACAACAAAAAGCCGTTTTGGCGGTGATCATCAACGCCGTCATCGTTGGTTTTTCGCCCATATTCGTCAAACATTCGCTTAATTTTGCCGATCCGCTCGACGGGCTGGCCCATCGCTTCACGATTTCGTTCGTTGCCGCCTCCTTGTTGGCTTTTCCTGGTTGGGCCCGATTGAAGGCGATGAAAAAAACGTTCCTTACCGTCGTTCCGCTGGCGCTGCTTAATCCGTCGCTGTTTTTCGCCCTGCAGGCTTTCGGCCTGCAGCATGCTTCGTCGGCGGTAGCCGGCATCGTGCAGGCGACGGTTCCGATATTCACGATGATCCTGGCCGCGATTTTCCTCAAGGAACGCACCGGATCGGCTGAGCGGCTCTGCACGCTGCTGTCGGTAGCCGGCGTCATTCTCGTTTTTGCGGTGCCCGGCGTCGGCTCTTCTTCCGCCAGCCTGCTCGGCGTCACGCTCATCCTGCTGTCGGCGTTGTCCCAGGCCGGATATACGACGCTGGGGCGCAAACTGACGCGGACGGTGCGCCCGAAAGACCTGACCTACATGATGATCCTTTTCGGTTTTGTCGTGTTTAACGCGATCGCCCTGATCAAACATGGCGCCGAAGGAACGGTCTCGTCCTATTTCGTGCCGCTAAAGGAAACCGGGTTTATCGTCGACATGGTTTATTTGGGCGTGTTGTCCTTCCTTGTCACGTCCTTTCTGTCCAACTACGCGCTGTCGGTTCTCGAAGCCTCCACCGTCAGCGTGTTTGCGGGCTTGTCGACCGTCGTCACCATCGCCGGCGGGGTGCTGCTGCTGAACGAGCAGCTCGGCTGGTACCACTGGGTAGGAGCGGCCATGATCGTCGCCGGGGTGACGGGCGTCAATCTGGCGAAAAAAAGAAAGCGCACGAATGGCAAAATGAAAGAGCATGCGGAGGCATGCTGAAAAAAAACACAGCAGGACTCAGGCGTTAATTCAAAATCTGGGTCCTGCTGTTTTATTGTCATACAATCCATCAACCGCTCCAATCGCTCCGCAGCGTAAACAGCTCCTTAAGCGCTTCGGTCGACAGTTCGGTGATCCAGCTTTCCGTGCTGGAGATGACGTTGTCGCTAAGCTGCTGCTTGCTTTCGAGCATTTCGTCGATGCGTTCCTCGAGCGTCCCGATGGAGATAAACTTGTGCACCTGCACGTCTTTCGTTTGCCCCATCCGGTAGGCGCGGTCGGTGGCCTGATTCTCCACGGCGGGATTCCACCAGCGGTCGAAGTGAAACACATGGTTGGCCGCGGTCAGGTTCAGACCGACGCCCCCTGCCTTGATGGACAATATGAACACGTTCGGCTGCGCTTCGGACGGCAGCGTGCGGGACTGGAATTGCTCGATCATCCGGTCGCGGGCGGTTTTCGAGGTGCCGCCGTGCAAATACAGCACCGGCTCCTGCAACTCTTGGCCCAGAACGCGCTGCAGCATCTCGCCCATGCCGATATATTGGGTGAAGATCAGGCAGCGTTCCCCGTCTTCGCGCAGTTCCTTCACCATTTCCAGCAGCCGTTCGAGTTTCGCCGAACGGCCGATCAGCGTTGGCGTATCGATTTCGTCGCCGTCCTCGTCGGCATTTTCCCAGGATTCCCCCGTCAGCAGCACCGGATGATCGCATATCTGTTTCAGTTGGGTAAGCGCCGAAAGAATCGCTCCTTTCCGGGCCATGCCTTCAAGCTTCTGCACCCGGTTCATCAGGTCGTTGACGGTCTGGTCGTACAGGGCCCCCTGCTCGGCGGTCAGATGAATATAGGTTTTCATCTCGTTTTTGTCCGGCAGGGCAAGCTGGATGGCCGGGTCCTTCTTTTTGCGCCGCAGCATAAACGGCTTGACCAGCTTCTGCAATTGGGCCGTCCGCTGCTCATCCCGCTCCTTTTCGATCGGCTGGATGAACCGGACGTTAAAAGCCTTCAGGCTGCCCAAATATCCCGGATTCATGAAATCGTAAAGCGACCAAAGCTCGGATAGGCGGTTTTCGATCGGCGTGCCCGTAAGCGCGATCCGATGCCGGGCAGGAAAACTGCGGACGGCGGCGGATTGTTTGGTCTGGGCGTTTTTGATGTTCTGGGCTTCGTCGAGGCAAAGCGACTCCCACGTCATTTCCTGAAGCAGCTCCTGATCGAGCGTCGCCGTCGCATAAGAGGTCAGAACGACGTCCGCCTGCCGGACGGCCTCGCGAAAGCCCCGCTCGTCGGCACGCCGGCTTCCATAATGCAGCATCACCTTCAAGGAAGGGGCAAACCGGCCGATTTCCTTTTGCCAATTCCCCAAAACCGACGTCGGACAGATCAGCAGCGACGGATTTCTGCCGCCCGGATCCGCGGCGGTCTCCTGCAAATGGAGCAAATACGTAATGAACTGCACCGTTTTTCCGAGACCCATGTCATCCGCAAGGCAAGCGCCCAGACCGAATTTCCGCAAAAACGCGAGCCAGGAATACCCGTCGTACTGATAGGAACGCAGCTCGGCTTTCAGCCCCTCGGGAATAGGGGGCTTCGGCCATCCGGACTGCTGCCCGAGCTGGCCGAACAGCCGCTCGAGATGGTCGTTCAGCTCGACCTCCAGCTCCACGCGGGACAAAGCTTCCTCTTCCGGTTCGCCTGTTTCCCCGTCGGTTTTCCGATTCTCGTCCCTTCTTTGCAGATGCAGCTGAAGCACGTCCTGCAAAGACATGCCTTGCCTGCGATCGATCCCCTGCATCATTTGGCCGATCTGCTTGACCAAGACAGGATCCAGCATGATCCATTCTCCCCGGAACCGGACGAGCCGTTCGTTGCGTTCGACCAGCTCCTGGAACTCGCCTTCCGTCAGCTGGGTTTCGCCGATCGCGATCCGCCAGTCGAATTGAATGATCGAACCCAGGCCAAACAACGAGCTGCCTCCTTGGGCAGCCTCTTCTCCTTCGCCCGAACGGACTTTGGCGCGGAGCTTCGGTTTGCGGCGGCTGGCGGCCTCCCACCAGGCGGGCAGCAGCACCTGCCATCCGGCTTCGAGGAGGCGGCGGCTGTCAACCGTCAAAAACCGCCAGGCCGCCGCATCGTTGAGCGGGCTCGCGAACAGATCGCCCTGCGCGCCTTGCGCCAATCCGGGCAGAACGGCCCGCAAGTTCTGCGCCCAACCTGCGGCACGGTCCCGGACATGGCCCGCCCATGCCGCCGGCCATTCGCCGGTTATGCCGCCGTCGGTACGAAGGCGAACCGGAACAAGCATGGACAGGTCCTGCTTGTCCTGCAGCACCAGCCGAAGGCGCCATGCGGGATGCTGCTCATCGGGCTCCAGCAATTGCAACAGCGGCCGAAACGGCGACGTATCGGCCTTCCACCCGATGGAGACGAGCCACGTTTCCTCGTCGAGCCCCTCCATCGCGCCGCTCCGCGCAAACAGCATCGGGTACTCCCGCCGCAAATCGGCGGCGGCGGTCTCCGTCCCGAAATGCTGCTGAAACGCCGCGGCCGAAAACGCAGCCCGCAGTCCCTCGGCAAATTCCCCGCTGCTGCGGCCGATGTCCTGGCGGGCCGAGGCGCTCAAATAAGCCTCGTCCCACGTCCACCCGAGCCTTCCCGCCAAAGCCGCGGCCAGGCTCGGGTGGAAGCGCCGCTCCCGCAGAAGCTTATAGAGCGGCGGTGCAAGCCGGAGCAAAAGCTCCGCTTGCTCATCCCATTCCCATGCGACATGCTCCAGCAGCTTCAATTCCCCGAAAAAAGGGATGACCTGCTCGGCGGGCAAAACCACTAGCTCCGCGTCCTTCACGTTGCGGAGTTCTAAATCCGTGCCATAGAAAGACGCTTCATGCCAGGCAAACAAACGCTGTTTCAATTGAAGCCCGGGCACGTACCGGCGGGCTGGGGTCGTCCCGAAAATCAGCGCATCCCCGTGCGCGCTCAAGCGAAGGTGTACCGTGATGGTTTCCGCGTACGTCAAATAAGAACTCATGATATCAGGTTTCCTTTCCGAAGCTCCTCCTGCAAGGCCCGCAGCCGCCCATGGCGGTCGACGAAGGCATCCAGGAACTGTTCCCACCGCTCTTCCCGCTTCATTTTTTTGTACAGCTTGCCGAGACGCTTGAGCAGCTTGACCGCGTCTTTGTAGCCCGACCGGTTTTTCAGCAAAATATAACGTTCGACCGCCTGATGGTAAAAAGGAAGCAGCAGTTCGGGCGCCTCCTTCTCCAGCGGTTGCAGGACGCTGACGCGGAGCTCCAGCGGTTCGGTTCCCGCGCTCAGCTGCATGTCCATCCACGGCTGCCACTTGCCGTAATCCAGCAGCGCTTCCTCGTACATCTCTTTGGATTGGGGAAGCATTCCGGCCAGCGTCTGCCACATTCGTTCCTCCGACTCCGGAGCATGCCGAACGGCCATGCCCCAATAACGCATATAATCGGAAGCCTGCTCTTTCCGGTGGCCGCTAAGCAGCGGTCCGATCACCACAAGCCAATCCGACAGCCGCGTCCATTCCCCTGCTTCGGCGATTTCTCCCAAAAACGAAAATAAAAATCCGTGCGGGACGATAAAAGCTTTGCTTGCGCCATGCAGCCACGTCCATGCTTGCCGGTCTTCTCCCATAAGAAAATACACCCGGCTGTGCGCCAGCATCCAGGAAAGACGGGACAAACCGTCTCCCAAATCCTCTTCGGCGATTTTCAGCTTTTCGAGCTCTTCCCGGTACATCCGGTCGTCCCCGAGATGCGGCCGAAGCCACTTCAGCCACAGCCGGTCGTAGGCCTCGAATAAATATTGATGGCTTCTGGCTTCCGTCAGCATCTGTCTGCGCAAATACGTCAGCGTTTTCGTCACCCGCGGCCAGAGCTCTGGTTCCGTCGCAAGCGGGATGCCCCATTCAAAAATCTCCCGCATCGCCTTCAGCAAATCATCCGCAGCCACCTGCACGTGGTATCCCAAGTGGCCGGCGGCCGGCAGCAATGAATGTGCGGGCTTCACCAGTTTGATGAGCATAAACAAATGCGCATGAAGATCGTACAGCTGCTCCATCCCGGGCGAAAGCGGCGGTTTCATCGACTCGATGGCGGCTATCGCGCTTCGGGCGTACCCGGCATTCGGGCTCCCGAATTCCAGCGGTGTAATGCATTGTTTGAACAAAACATGCCACTCGGCGATGCTGATTTCGGGAATTCGCAGCGCCCTTTCCTTGAGCGACGCGCTGCCTCGGCGCGTTCCCGTCCGCGCCGGAGCTTCGCCCTCTTCCGGCAGCGCCACGTAAGGCTTCTGCAGCCTCAGCGTAGCATGGGCATTGACGATCGCATGGACGGAACGCCCTTGCCGGCTTGCGTAATCCAGAAGCACGGCGATGATATGCTTGCACCCGCTCCCCTCCGGACAAGAACAGCGGCTGGCGGATAAAGCCTCCGTTTGGACAACAACCTCCAAAGGTTCGCCGCCCCCGACAACGGCTGCGATTCCCCCGGCCCCTTCGGGACGGGTCTCGCGGACAAAACCCTGCTTATAATATTGAAAGCCCCGTTTGATCGTAACCTCGCTGAACTGCTCGCCGACGTCCGCAATGAGCTTCTGCCATTCCATATCGTTGATCATATGATTCGTATCCATTTGGACTATCGTCTCCTAGCGGAGTTTTAATAGATGTGCATCTACTCTATCATATCCGATTCCGCCTTAAAACCGTAAGCCTTCGCATGCCGCTCCCATAAAAAAGAGAACCCTTTGCACGCCTTGTGGACGGCAGGGTTCTCATACGGAAATGCAAATTCAAAAGTGCCGCGGCCTTTCTTGCTTCGAAATTCCAAGCGCATCACGGATGGCTTGCGAATCTTCGAACGAGCCCAAACGTGCCGAGAGGCATGAATCAGGGCCCGGTCCTTATATTACCGCGAATGCTTCAAAAACCATTCATAAAGTTCGGGATTGTCGTAGGTTTTTGTCCATGAATCATGGTTGGCTTCCGGATACACGGTCAGTATCGGGCTGCCGCCGGCATTTTGAACCGCCTGGACCATGTTCTCCGATTCCGATAACAGCACCACGTCGTCTTTCGCCCCGTGGAAAGCCCAAATCGGCATGTCCGTCAGCCGGAACGCATCCATCCAGCTTCCGCCGCCGCAAATCGGAGCGGCCGCCGCAAAACGGTCTGGAAGATCCGCCGCCAGCAGCCAAGTGCCGTAACCGCCCATGCTTAACCCCGTTAAATATACGCGGGAGGCATCCGTGTTGTAAGCAGCCATCACTTCGTCCAGCGCGGCGATGACGGCATCCTTTTCCCGCGCCCAATCGGAATTTTCCGGGCATTGGGGGGAGATGGCGATAAACGGAAAGGACGGATCCTGTTCCGCAATGTGAGGAATGCCGTGGACTTTGACCTTCTCGATGTCGCTGCCGCGTTCTCCGGCGCCATGAAGAAACAGGATGACGGGCCACTTTCGGTCCGCGTTCGGATCATACTCTTGCGGTACATGCAGCAAATAGTTCAAGGTGACCTTCTTTGTGATTTCTTTTTCGATGTTGCAGGCTTGTTGGCTCACTTTGGTTCCCCGCTTTCAATGCCAAGATTCGGACCCCTTGTCGGGTCCGGGCAAACTCAAATCGGTCTCTTCCAAGATAATGATACGCCAATCACCGGCCGATCTCCTGCTTTTACCGTCTTATGGCGGAAACGTCAAATGTTACGCTCCGGCCGCAGCCGCCGCTGCACTCGAACAGCAAAAAGGAACCTCCCGAAAGAGGACCCTTTTCCCATCGTTATTTCAATTTAAATACGCGAACCTCTTTTTCCAGATCATCCGCCATGCCCTGCAGCATCGCGGCCGAACCTGCGATTTCCTGCATCGAGGCCATCTGCTCCTCTGACGAAGCGGCCACGCTTTGCGAATGACCCGAGGCGTTTTTCCCGATCCGGGCCAGCTCTTCAAGCGATGCGGCCACCTGCTCGCTGCCCGCGGACATTTCCTGGGCGGAAGCGGACACCTCGTGCACCTGCTCGGTGACGTTCTGCAGGGAAACGACGATCCCGCCAAACGCCTCTCCTGCTTTTTGCACCGACTGCGAGCCCTGCTCGACCTGACCGATGCTGGCATTCATGGCCGCGGAAGCCCGGCTGATATACGCGCTAATCTCGCTCAACATGCCGGAAATCTGCTCGGAAGACGATCCCGACAGCTCGGCGAGCTTCCGGACTTCCTGGGCGACGACCGCAAAGCCCTTGCCGTGTTCGCCGACTCTGGCTGCCTCGATCGAGGCGTTCAGCGCAAGCAGATTCGTCTGGCCGGCAATGTTCGAAATGATGGAGACGATCTCTTCGATTTCAAGGGAGCGCTGTTCCAATTCCTTCAGAATGGTCATCGTGTCCGCCACGGACGTTTTAATGCTTTGCATCTCGTCAACCGACTGCCGCACGACATGGTTGCCTGCCTCGGCATTTTGCGCGACCTCCTGGGCATGCTCGGACAGGCGCGAGGAGTATTCCGCAATGCGCTGAATGCCGACCGCCATCTCTTCCATCGCAATCTGGCTTTCGAGCGCGGACTGCATTTGCGTTTCGGAGCCTTGGGCAACCTCTTGAATCGCGCGGGTGATTTCCTCCGTCGCTTTGGAGGTCTGTTCGGCGCTTGCGGACAGCGCTTTGGACGACTGCGTGACCTTTTCGGACGTCTGCTGCACGTTTTCGATCAAATGGCGGATATTTCCGATCATCGTATTGAAATTGGCCGCCAGCACGCCGACCTCATCTTTGCTCTTAACGTTGGCCACGACGGTTAAGTCGCCTTCCGCCGCCTGAATGCTGAGCTTGGACAGCTGGGAGATCGGGCGCAGTATTGCCCTAACCATAAAGATCACGATTACGATGAACACAGCGGCAAGCGCCGTACCGATTACCGTCGTTTGGATCGTCCGGTCGCGCTCCATTTTCGCAATCACGTCATAATCGAAGTCGACGCCGAAGACGGCGACTCTCTTCCCGCTGGCATCTTTGATTTCGCTGATGATGCTGACCCATTCGCCCAACTCGTCGGTATAAACATCCGAAATCGCAAAGCCTTTTTTGTTCATTTCATCCAGGGTCTCTTTGAATTCCCCTTTGGCTTCATAGACGCTACCGGGCCGGACTCCCTTTTGATACATTTCGCTGTTGCCCAGAATAAGCGTCATTTTGCCGGTGTCTCCCGCTGCTTCCACGTCCGGCATATAAATGTAGCTGTTCGACACTTTTTCGTTGTTTTTCATGCTGTCCAGCTGCTTCTGCATCAGCAGGATGTGCTCGTCCTTCATCAACTCGTCGGAACCGAGAAGCGTTTTGGCTTTTTCAATGTACGGAATTTCCTCGGCGATCACGTTTTTCAACGTCCACTGAATATTGTTCAGGCCGGTCATTTGCTCGTCGCGGAGTCGAAAATTGTTTAATGTCGAAAGAATGCTTTCCATAAGAAAAAATAGTACCGACAGGACAATGATCGATTTGAACACGAGACTGCTTCTTCTTTTCATGTACACAACCCCACCTAATGTTTGAAGTTTCATTGCCGTCTTTCAGGGCGCGCCATTCTGTTCTCGATCGTCTCTACACAAAATTGCGTCGTCTGAGCAACCAGCACTGTGATGATTGTTATATCGTCATTTTGGTGGGCATATATGAAGGGCAATTTTTCCCAAATGGGCAAAAAGATCTAATTTTTTTTATTTATTTTCCTCTGCTGCGAAAACGGAAGGTCTTAACGCTGCCGTAATGCGGCAAAATCTCGTCCGTTTCGACAAAATTGCCAGAAGTGTACTTTCCCAGCGCCTTTCTCCAAAAATGCTGGGTATGAAGATTGCGTTCCCCCTCCGTCGTAAACAGCATCCATTGACCGGCAAAACGGTCGAACATGGCTGCCGCCGCCCGTTCTCCCACTCCCTGATTGCGAAACGGCCTCAGGATAAAAAATTCATTGAGCATGAATTCGCTGTCGTCCACCAGATAGGGAGGCGTGGCGACGAGCCCGAACCCGGCCGGCAAGCCGTCAACACGGATCAAAAACGGAAACAGGACGTGCTCCTTTTGCCACCAAATATCAAAAAGCGGCTGCTGCGACTGCAGCGTTCGATATTCATCGGTATCTTCAAAAACGCCGAACGCATTCGGCAGCTCCTGCCGGATTTCGGCCAAATCATGCATGTATAGCGGATATAGATTATAAATGATTCCTTTGTTTTCCGGAGCGCATAACTCCACGGTCACGTTCATCGCGGCCCCTCCTTTATGAAGCCCATTTTACGGGCGAAGGACGAAAAAAAATAGACCGAGAACACTGCAATTCGTTTTCGGCACAAAAAGACCCGCAGACAAGTCGGCGGGCCGTGACGTTACATTTTGGAATATACGATTTTTTTCACCGTGTCGTAGGCCAATCCGTATTCGGATGACAGCCGTTCAATGGATTCCCCTCCGGAGAACCGGGACTTCATTTCGGCGTTTCTCCTCCGCAAGGCTTCCCTGCTTCCGCTCCGTTCTCCCCACGCGGTGCGCGAATGTTTCAAGGTCGGGACGTACACCCAGCCGCCTTGGACATATTGCTGCAGTTCTTCCAGCAACCGTCGGGGAAAAACCGATTCGGCATTGATATATTTCACGTTGCCTCTGCTCCTTTTATATCCAAATTCGATATAAACAGCAAAGTCCCTATGACCTACGGCTTCTAGGCCTAATGCAAAAAAATGGGCGGTTTTGAACCGATGCCGCTCCGCTGCAAATCACCGCCGCCGTATCCTGCCATACGAACTTTGCGCGGAGCCTTCCCTGAAACTGTTCGCAAATGCCATGCTGTTTCCCTCCGGTTTCCCGATTTGATTTCAATATACTACATGATTCGAAAGGGAGCCAGTTTTTCAAACCGCCAAGCAGATGCCGCAGAACAGAAAAAACCGCCTCCATCGCTGGAAGCGGCCGTGAATACGGTGCATTCTTAACTCTTGTTCATCCGGGAGAAATCCGCTCAGAACCAAGGCTCTACCGGAATGAATCCGTCCGCGCTTCCGCTGCAGCGCGTGCATGTGCAGGGATTCATGTTCGGCCTCCCGCGGCCCTGTTCTTACTTCGTTTTTGTTGTATCCCCTTAGAAAGAAGCCGTTGGTCCGTTGTGCGCCGGAGGCGTGTTATTCAGATAATAAACGGTGCTGCTGGAGTAGCCCCAAACCATCCACAGGATCAAGTATACCGGCGCCAGGAAAATGGCGAACAGCACATAAGCCCCGTTTTTGCCGAAGGCGTTAAGCAGCTTGACCTGCCAGATGATCGCAAACACGACGTTCGCAATCGGCACCAGCAGGATCAAAACCCACCAAGCGCTTTGCTTGATCAGCTTCAATTGCAAGATGCTGTTTAAAATCGGAATGAACGCAAACCAGGCGATGTCGTCCCTTCCGGCCTTTTTCGCGAGCTGAAAGAATGCACCGCAAACGGCAAAATAAATTACCAAATAAATCAAGATCATAAAAGCTGCCATGTACTAAAAATACCCCCTAAATAAATATATAAAATTTCCAAGTTCAGGATTCTCCAAAATCCTTAGTTAAAAATGCACCTCTCCTAATTCGCGATTCTTTTTGAAAATCCTTCTAAAAAATCCTCAATTTCGACATAAAAATACTTCCCGGGACTGATGACTTTTTCTGCCTAACCTTTAATACCATATTTGAAAGCTCCGCTTTTATGCCCCAAAATTTGCGGAAACGTCAAAAAGACCCCCTGCGGTTTTGCCGCAGAGGGTCTTTTTCCTTATTTTTTTGAATCGCAAAACGATTATTTCGAAGCTGCGGCCGCAGCCTGCCGGTCGAACCACTTCACGAAATTGTTGATGACGGATTCGATGAAAATAACGGTCGCTTCGTCTTTGAGGTTTCCGTTATCGTCCATTTTCTCGTGCACGACGCCCACATACACTTCGTTGCCGGGGAGCAAAGGCGAGTTGACGCCCGGCGAAAACAAAATATCACGCAAATGCTGCTGCGCGCGAACCGTGCCGAGCAGCCCCATCGAAGCGCCCATGATGAAGGATGGTTTGCCGTTCAGAGCGCGGTCGCCGCGGGAAAGCCAGTCGATGACGTTTTTCAGCACGCCCGGGATGGAGTAGTTATATTCCGGAGTTACCCACAGAACCGCGTCGGCAGCGGCCACTTTTTGTCTCAGTTCTTGAACGGGAGCAGGCGGATCGTTTTCGATATCCTGGTCATAAAAAGGAATGTCGCGGAGGTTCAAAATTTCAACGTCCATTTGTTCCTTGAATGTGTTTTTTACATACTCTGCAAGCTTCCGGTTGTACGAGTCCTTGCGGATGCTGCCTACGAGCGCGATCACTTTCATGCTTCATTCCTCCAATTTGTGTGTGTTTAGTATGCTTCACAAGCCCGGGCCGCTATACCCGCCGCACGTTGTTGCGCACAATTCCGAGCAGCCGCCTGAGCTCCGAGGTTTCCTCTTCCGTCAACCCTTTGCTTAATATCTCCCGCGCCGCGATATGGATGGATTCGAGCGTTTGGCCAAGCTCCCTGCCTTGGTCCGTCAGGTAGACTTCAACCGATCTCCGGTCCTGGGAACCGCCGCTCCTGCGAATAAATCCTTTGTTTTCAAGACTGGCAATCATCCGGGCGATCCCGGATTTGTCCTTCCCAAGCTGTTCGGCGATTTGGTTCTGGGACAGCCCTTCCTCCTCCCGAAGAAGCGCAAGGACCAGATACTGTTCCGGCGCCAGCCGGTAAGGAGCCAGCTGTTTTTTTAAATATTGGGAGATTTCCAAATCCACGGTATGAATCAAAACCCCGATGTTGTCGAACACGTGGGAACCCACCGAATCACCTCATTAGTTGATATAGCAACAGTTGACTAATCAATTATCCTATGATTGGCCGGTCTTGTCAAATTCATCACGCAAAAATCCCCCTGCTACATTGTTCGCTCGCAAGGGGATTTTCATTCCGTTCTATTTGATCTGCCCGATCGGCAGGCTCACCTTGTAATTGCCGTATTCCAACTCCACCCGGACCATCAGGATGCCGTTGCCATCATGGCACCGGCGAAATCGGCAAACGGATGGGCCAGGTATCCGGATACGTGATTGGTTCTAATGATTTCTCCGAGAACGTTCGTCTAAGGTAAGGCCGTCTGCTAATGGTCCCGTTAACCGGACGTATGGTGAGCGATCGCCTGAATTATTGCGTCCCAATCGTCGGGGTGAAGCTCATGCCCGGCACCGGTAAGCGTCAGCAGCTTCGCATTCGGGATCGTTTCGGATAAATGTACCCCGTGGGCATACGGAATGATTGGATCGTCCGTGCCATGGATAATGAGCGCGGGCGCATCGATTTCCTGCGTTCTCTGCAGATACGTTTCCCCGCCGGTCACAAAAGCATGGTTCGACTTGCTTGCCGGGTTGACGGCACGTTTCACTTCCAATTCCGATAAAAACACTATTTTTTGTTCGTCGAGCACTCGGCCGGGACCGCTGAGCACCCTCCATCTTGCCAGGGAAAAAGCGGCGACCGCTTGCGCGTCGGACCAATCGACGTTTCCTTGCTCGGCGAAAAACCGCTCCACCTTCTCTTCCATCGGAGGCAGCCCCGGCGCGAAATTGGATGTCGCCAGCAGCGTCACGCTAAGCACCCGCTCCCGATGCCGCAGCGCAAGGATTTGCGTCAGCAGGCCGCCCATCGACATGCCGACGATGTGGGCTTTTTCGATGCCGTACGCATCCAGGACTCCCATCGCATCGTCTGCCAGATCCTCGAACGAATACCCGGGATTTCCCGGCTCATAGGTCACCGAGCGGCCCGTGTCCCGATTGTCGTAGCGGATGACGAACCTCCCTTGATCCGCCATGTTTCGGCAAAACGCATCCTCCCACCCAATCATCGATACGGTAGCTCCCATAATCAACAGCACGGCAGGGTCTTTCGGGTTTCCGAAGCTTTCCGTGCAAATATCGACGCCGCGCGTCTGTATCAACCGTTCCGTCATTTCATATTCCTCCGTTTCCGTATTTGAACGAAATAAAAAACACAGGCTTTCGCCTGTGTCGGTTCGCAGTCATCGGAAAACGGAATGAAACACGGGATCCGGGCACTTCCAAGGGCAAAAACAACATTGCCTGTTCATGCGCTAGAAGCACGCTCGGTATAAAGGACGTTAAACGCTCGGTTCCTCATTCCTTATACCCATAATAAACAGGATATTCGTTATAACCCATCCTTGCCCGTCGAAATAGAGCCGGTCGTCCAAGACCCGGCCTTTCGCATGTTGATCCTTTTCCGATGACTGCGCCAAAAAGCACAGACTTCAAGCATACACTTATTCGCTTAAAGTGAAACCGGAAAAAAAATCAACACACGTATCCCTCCGTCCGTTTGAATTGTCTCAAGCCTAACATAATCGCGGATGAAATACAATCATTTCCTGAAAATCCGTTTCCCTAGCTGCCGGTGCCGCTGATCAACACTTCGATATCGAGCTTGTTCAGCGCATCGATCCATTCCCGGGAGCAGCCGGGGTCCGTAACGATCATCGAAAATTGCTCGATCGGGGCAATTTGCGCAAAGGTCGTCACCCCGAATTTGGAGTGATCCGCCACCAAAATGGCTTCTTCGGTCCGCTGCATCATTTTGCGCGACAACAACGCTTCTTCCAAGTTATATTCGGTGATGCCGTCCGCCAGCGAAATGCCGCCGGCCGATATGAAAGCTTTATTCACTTTAAATTGATCCAGCAGCTGGTGGGCAATGGCCCCCGTCGACGCTTGGCAGCCCATGTTCACCTCGCCGCCGGCAAAAATGACTTTCCCTTGAAACCCGTCCAGCGCACAGGTCAATATCGTGACCGAGCTCGTAATGACGGTGACGTCGGCCCGGTCCTTCAGCTCCCGCATGATTTCGATCGTCGTCGTTCCGTTGTCGAGCAGGACGGTCTCCCCTTCTCCCACCAAAGAAGCCGCAAGCTTTCCGATCGCGCGTTTTTCGCTGCTGTGCATCTGGGATCTTTTAAGATACGTCGGCTCGATCCGTTCCGAACGGGTTTGAACCGCTCCCCCGTACACTTTCCGCAGCCGTCCTTCCTTTTCCAGCCGGTCCAGGTCGCGCCGGATCGTTTCGGTGGAAACGTTGAATATGCCGGCAAGCGCATGCACCTGAACTTTGCCTTTTGCGCCAAGCTCGGCAAGAATGGTTTCGCGCCGCTCCTCATAGGTTAGGGACATATCTGTTCCTCCTTACCTAAGCAATCCCAATTGCTTTTATGTGTTTTGTTGTTGTTTTCCTCAGTTTATTCGGTCCGCACGACCATTGTCAAACGACAAAGGCTCCTTGGTCCGGAAGGGCGAGGAAAAGTTCCTCGGTTCTTTCGGGCCACGCTTCTCCCTATTTTTATGGAAAATGCCGTACAATGAAAAAAAGAATTGACAACATTTTACGCCGGGCATACAATCAACACGAAAACAACAAATTTAAGCATGAAACAACAACAATACAATATGTATTTTTTACAAGGAGGAAACAAATCTATGAGCCGCCAATTATCCTTCCGGCCGGACGGAACCTTTACGATCGTTCAATTCACGGATCTTCATTGGAAAAACGGGGAACCCGAGGATCACCGGACCCGTGCCCTCATGGAGCTGACGTTGGACGCGGAAAAGCCGGATCTCGTCGTCTTTACCGGCGATGTCATCTATACCGGCCCCGTTTCTCCCGGATATACCGAATGCGAAAATCCGGAGCAGGCTTTCCGGGAAGCCGTCAGCGCCGTGGAAGAGCGGGGCATCCCGTGGGCCGTCGTTTTCGGCAATCATGACACTGAACAACGCATTACCCGGGAAGAGCTGATTCGGCTTGCCATGCAGCACAAGCATTCGGTCGCGGAGGCCGGTCCGAAAGAGATTGCCGGCGAAGGCAACTATACCGTCGAACTGCTGGATGCGCACGGAAAACCGGCGGCTAACCTTTATTTCCTCGATTCCGGCGATGTCTCCCCCCTGCCGCACGTTCCTTACTACAACTGGGTGAGACGGGACCAGATCAACTGGCTGGTACAGGAATCCCGGCGGCTGAATCCTGACGCAAAGGCAGGCAAAGTGCCCGCGCTCGCCTTCTTCCACATCCCGGTTCCGGAATACCAGGAAGTGTGGGACACGCAGACGTGTTACGGGCATAAATTCGAGCCGGTCTGCTGCGCTCCCGTCAATTCGGGATTGTTTACGGCTTTTCTTGAAATGGGCGACGTCATCGGAACGTTTTGCGGCCATGACCACGTCAACGATTATTACGGCACACTGCATGGCATTCGCCTTTGTTACGGACGGGCGAGCGGATACAACACCTACGGCAGGGAAGGTTTCCCGCGCGGCGCGCGCGTGATCCGCCTGACGGCCGGAGAATCGGATTTTGCCACGTGGCTCCGCCTGGACGACGGATCCGTCGTCGCCGAGCAGCCGGTTCATCATCCGGATCCGGAACAAATTAAAGCATAAGGGGTCTTATCATCCATGGTATTTTCGATTTTGCTCGTTCTCGCTTCCGGCATGGCCCATGCCGTGTGGAGCATGTTTACGAAACGGAGCCTGAACAAAGGCGTTTTCCTTTGGTCGATCATGATGATCCCCTCCGTCATTTTGCTCCCGGTTTTGGTCGCCGAGCTGTGGCGGAATCCGCTGACTTGGGGCGGTTACGGCCTGCTGCTGCTATCCGTTGCGCTGCAAGCCCTGTATTCCTGGCTGTTATCCAAAACCTACGAGCTCGGCGATTTGTCGCAAATCTATCCGATTATGCGGGGCACAAGCACGCTGCTGATTCCGATCATCGGCGTCCTTTTTCTCCATGAATCGCTTTCCGTGTACGGTTGGATCGGCATCGTCTGCATGCTCGGCGGCTTTTTCCTGCTCAGCGGACTCGGCGGCAAACGCGCCGAAGCCCAGCCGCACGGCTTAAAACCTTTTGCCCTCGCGCTTTGCGTCGGCTTGTGTACGACCAGCTACGTGTTCGTGGATAAATTAAACCTGGAGAACCTGTCCCCGCTGGCTTTATCCGAAGCGACCAATATCGGTTTCGTGCTCGGGCTGACGCCGCTTGTCCTGGCCTCCCGGCAGCTCCGGCAGGAATGGCGCAAGAACCGTTCCACGATTTTGCTCGGCGCTATTTTGAACCCCGGCTCGTACCTGCTTTTCCTGTTTGCGATGCAGCAGGCGCCGATGGCGCATATCAGTCCGCTGCGGGAAATCGGCACCGTCTTCGCGACCTTCCTCGGCATCCTCATTTTGAAGGAGCAGCAGGGACTAAAACGGATCGCCACGTCGATCGTCGTTTTTTGCGGCATTTTGCTGGTGGGCATGCTTGGGTGAACAAGAACAACCGCTTCCCTTGACGGGAGGCGGTTTATTCGTTTCATGGCCGAACATCGTTTACGCTATGGGCACATGGTACTATGGAACCGCCTTAAGGATACATAGTATGATAAGCTTATTGCTTGTCGCCTGATGTCATCTAACACGGTATTGGATATACCGGATGCAATTGGAAGGGCTGATCCGGGAACACCGATTCAAGCATGCCTTATGCTGAAGTTTAACGCAGGAATGGAGGAGAGAACACTGGACACTAAAGAAATGCTTCAACAAGAGCAAGACTTCGGGTTTGCGCGGGTGTATTCGGTTGAACTCATGTATAAGGAGCAGCCGAAGCTCGATCGGGATCTGCTTTATGCCAACATGGAACGGCATACCGGGAAATTGGACCGCCCGGAATCGGAAAAACAGGCGGGGCTGGCCGTATGGGAGGCCAATGAAACAGCCGAGAAGGAACACCTTCACTTTTTCCATTTGAACTACATGGTTCCCTATGCGGAAGGAGAAATGCCCGCCCAAACGAGCCTGATGGAGATCGAAAGCCGTCCGGCTGCCGATTACGCCGCGGCGATCCAGCAGGCCTGGCATTGGCATGAAGCGGAACCAACGGTGCAGGAATGCAAGCACTCGCTGCTGCTCGTCGACATGATGGCATCCGGCTTGGAGCCGAAATCCCGGCTTGAGCTGTTTACCGGAGCGCTGCGGGCGGTGCTCGAAACCGCTCCATGCGACGCGGTCTATTTCCGGGCAAGCGATAAGCTGGTCGAACCCCGCGCGTATCTGGCCTCCATTGAAGAGGGGGAAAGCTTGTACGGTGCGATGAACGTCCGTTTTTACAACGTGGAAGGTTCGGGAAGCGGGCGGCATGAAGCTTTGATGGATACCGTCGGGCTGGCGGCGCTCGGCATACCGGACGTGCAGTGCCATTTTTACGACCTGAACCCCGATGAAGTCGCCGGGATTTTGATGAACATCGGCTATTACCTGTTTAACCAGGGAGACGTCATCAGCGACGGGGAAACAATCGGGTTCACCGAGGACATGCGCTGGCGCTGCGAGCACCAATACGCGCTGGCCGCCCCGCACCGCGTCGTCATTGACCTGAATCCGGGCGAGCCGCATTACGCGGGAAGGCAAGGCGCGGCACCAACCGAATAAGGAAAAGCGCAGCAAACGATACACGAAAAACCAGTCCCCCATCCGTTCGGAATGGAGACTGGTTTTTGCTGTTCCTCTCGGCGAAGCATCCTGCTGCCGCCCTTTGCGTTTTTTGATGCGCAGCATTTTTTCGCACCTTGATTCGGGCATCGATCGGATTAATACTTCGTCGTCGGTTCCTTGACTTTATCGAAGACGATAATGCCGTCGTATTGCTCCTTCGGCACAAACCTCATCGCCATCGGTTCGATGATCTCGGACGTCATGCCGTCCTCCGCGGCATAGATGGGCTTGAACATCCAGGCATTGTTTTTGTTCGGCGTTTGGTGCTTGGATAAATCGGCGAAGGCGATCTTATACCCGCTTCCCATCATCAGCTGCTCCAAGCTTCCCTTCGGCATCGGCTTGATCTGGAAAATCTTCTGCGTCGTAATCGTGCTGGCCCTGCCGCTGTTCATGTACAGGCCGATGACGTATTCCTTGTCCTTCAGCTTTTTGTGAAGCAGCTCTCCCATGCTCGTAAAGCTGTTGATCCATTCCCCCTGCTCTTTGACGCTCATTTTCGACGTGTTTTTCGCAAGATGGTCGTTATGCGCCCACAAAATCACTTTTTTCCCGGGGTACATCACTTTCGTTAACCACTCGACGTTGTCCGCCATGATCCGGTCCCTGAATTCGTAGCTTTCTTTCGTGTCGTACAATCCCATTTCGATGAACTTGATGCGGTCTTCCAGCGTTTTGACGGCGACGTCGACGATTCGCGGATTTTTCGGATAGGCGGCCGCAAGCTGTGTTTTGTTCTCTTTGATGAACTGGATCAATGCCTTGTATTGGGGTTCGTACTGATCCTTTACCTTTTGGATTTCCTGCTTGGCTTTCGGGTTGTTGCCGTTATCGAGGTTATATTCGTTTATGACTTTATAATAATCGGTCATCGCCTGCAGCTCGAATTGGAAATAATCCCGGCCCCGCTGCGGGTCCACCTCGGCAATCCACTCCGCGATCCACTGCGTCAAATAGGCGGACGTGAACTGCATGTCGTAACCGGCAAGGTACAGCGGTTTTCCCTTGCTGCGCTGCTGTTTGATGTAATCGAACAACGCCACCGTTTCTTTGGAATGCCAGACCGGAAAAATCGAGCGCTCCATCATTTCTTTGGACGAAAGCGTCCCTGCGTTTTCATAGGTCATAAAAGAATCGCCAAGCCCCGACTCAAAGGCAATGACGTCAAAACCGAGCTCTTCGTGCAAATATTTGATCAGCCTCGTTTTCATGCTGCTGTATTCGGCGACCCGGTGAAAGTTCTCGCCCAGGCTGACGACGGTTTTATCCTTTAATATCGGCTTTAGAAAAGCCAAATCTTTATAGTCCTCCGAGGTCAGGGATTTGATCTCCCGAATGTTCGCCTTCGTTCCCGCACCATGGCCAGCTGCCGCGGACGCGCCAACCGGCGAAAGCGCCACGGCAACGGCCAGCCCCGCTGCGACCATGCCCGTCAATCGCTTGAATGTTTTCATTGTTTTCCTCCCTTACAATATTTTCGTTCGTTCACTCCATCATCGTAACGGGCGCTTCTAAAGAATTTATAAAGTCGGGTGGTGCGGGCGCTGTATTTTCAAACAAAAGTTACGGGAACGATCACATTGGCAAAACCTTATCGCGTCATCAATGGTATCGCAAATCAAAAAATTGCATGGCCTGCTTCCGATCAGCCTTTTATTCTTCATGGATGCTTCCGAATAATCGATTCATCCTCTTCCATAAACGGCCAAGTCAAATATTCGGCAGGCAGCTTGCTGACCTCGTCGAGGCGGGCCAATTCGTCCGGCGTCAACTCGATGTCGCTGGCCGCAAGATTGTCTTGAAGCTGATCCGGCCGCTTCGCGCCGACGATGACGCTGGTCACCGCAGGCTGATGGAGCACCCAGGCCAAAGCGATCCGGGCAACGGTGGATTCCCGCTCTTTCGCCATTTCCTCCAGCACGTCGATGATGCGATAGGATTTGTCCAGGTCAACCGGCGGAAACATCATTTTGGTATGCCGATCGTCTCCGCTCCCCTGGCGGCTGCGGGAGTATTTGCCCGACAGGAATCCGCCCGCGAGCGGACTCCAGACCAATAGCCCCATGTTCTGATCCTTCAGGACGGGAATGATTTCCCTTTCGATTTCCCGGCCGGCCAGCGAGTAGTACAATTGGCTGCTCTTGAATTCATGAAGGCCAAGCTGCCGGGAAATGCCGCGCGTTTTCATCGTTTCCCACCCCGTCATATTGGAAGCGCCGATGTAGCGCACTTTGCCGCTGCGCACCAAATCGTCCAAGGCCCGCAGCGTATCCTCCCAATCGGTCAACTGGTCCGGATTGTGGATTTGATACAGGTCGATATAATCGGTCCCGAGGCGTTTCAGGCTCTCCTCCACTTGGCGCATGATATGAAGGCGGGATAGGCCGATATCGTTCGGGCCGCTTCCCGTACGTCCCCTCACCTTGGTGGCGATAATCACGTCCTGGCGTTTTTTGCCGAGCGCTTTGCCGAGGATCTCTTCGGATCGCCCGCCGGCATAAATATTCGACGTATCAAAAAAATTGACGCCCGCTTCCAGCGCCTGCCCGACGAGCACGGAAGCCTCCTTTTCATCGAGCGAGCCGAAGACGCCCCATTGCTCCCCGCCGCCGAATGTCATGGCCCCCAGCCCGATCTCCGAAACCAAAACGCCCGTATTGCCAAGCAAGTTGTATTTCATCTTTATTCCCTCCAAAATTTGTTTTATATTGATGGAGACGGAGGCCAAAATCAAAAGACGCAAAAAATAAGCGATTCATACAAAAAAAATTTCCCGATGGATAAAGGGGTGAACATATGACCCATCGCATAGAAACCAAAAGCCCGGCCGGCACGGCAGAATCAATCACGCCGGAACTGCTGTGGGAACAATATCACGGCCCGATTTCCGGCTACGTCAAGCAAAAAACGAATCGACATCCGGATGCTGAAGATATTGTGCAAACGGTGTTTATGAAAGCCTATCGCCATTTGCCGCAGCTTCAGGACGAAACCAAACTCCGGGCTTGGCTGTTCCAAATTGCGCGCAACGCGATCGCGGACCATTTCCGCAAGGAAAAGCCGACCGACGAATTGCCTGACCATATGCCCGGTCCAGAGTTGGCAGCGCCCGAGGATTATTCGGAAGAAGCCATTGCCGGCATGAAGGGCGTATTATGTTATTTGCCCGATAAATACCGGGAAGCCGTGGAGTTATCCGAACTGAAGGGAATGTCCCAAAAGGAGCTCAGCGAGCGCCTCGGCCTTTCTTATTCGGGCGCCAAATCCAGAGTCCAACGCGGCAGGGACATGGTCCGGGAATTGATGAACAGCTGCTGCGAGATCCAAACCGACCGTTACGGCAATATCATCGACTATCGCGTCATCCTCCCCCAGCCCGTCGTTTCGGGACGGGTTCGAAAACAGCCGGGCCGTTGCTGCCGGCCGTCATGAACAAACCAGACTCGAGGTTATGCCGAAACACGCCGTAAAACGGCGTATTTTTTTACGTCTCCTTTGGAGGATAATTTTCCCATGGTGTCGAATGGAATAAGGATTTGTAAAACAAAATCGAACGCAAAAGAGGGGTTATGAACTTGAACTGGAAAAAGTCATTACTGGTCATGGCTTTAGGCGCCTTCGCGCTCGGCTTAAGCCCGGCCTTCGGGGCCCATGAAGCCTCTGCCGCCGGCGAAGAACAGCTTCAAATCAAAGACATCGCGGGCAAAAACACGTATTTGATGAGCGACGGGTCCATGTGGACGACCGTTATGCAGATTGAAGGAACGCGTGTCCTCCATACCAAAGGAAACATTGAAACCATTTCCGGGGATCTATACGACGGACTGGGAATCACGAAGGACGGGCGCCTGGTGGAATGGGACACGGGGCTGGCCCCCCATCCGGTGGAAGGCGCGGCGGGAGTCAAGCAGGTATCCGGCTCCTACTGGCTGAAGTCGGACGGAACGGTTTGGATCGGCAAAACGAAGCTGAAAAACCTCAGCGGCATCGTGCAAATCGCTTATGGGGAAAAAGATTTCGCGGCGCTGGCCCAAAACGGGGACCTATTATTCGAAGATTCGCGCAAGCAGGATACTTACAAAAAATTCGGTACCGTCGCCGATCCTTCCTCGGTCAAGTCCATGGCGGTGCACGACGACCGCGTCGCTCTGCTGTTCAACAGCGGCGAAGTCGTCCTGTACGAAGGCTCGAATTTTGACGACAACGGAAAAATCATTCCGGTCACCGTCGCGCAGGATGCGGTCCACATCACGTATGTATCTGCCGATCCCACCGACGTGCTTATCGTCACCCGGAAAGACGGATCCGTTTGGTTAACCGGGGAATATTCCAACCGCTGGAAACTTACGCATCAAGTTCAAGGCTTGAGCAATGTCGTAAAAACCGCGGTGGACGCCTATGCGGACAAGCTTTCCGAGGGCATTTACGCCCAACGCAGCGACGGAACATGGGTGTTCAGCAAGGATGATGAAATCAAACCGATCGATGTACCGACGGTCAAGGCGGTCTCCGTCTCGCTTTCCGACCGGGAGCCTTTCGTCGGCGATGCCGTCGAAGTCCATATCCAGGAAACGTATACGAACGGGGCCAAAATCAAAGTCCCGGTGAGCGAAGCCAAGCTCGAGATGGACAAGCCGTACCTGCTCAAGCAGCAGGCCGACGGCAAGCTCAAAACGGCGGGCGTGGGCCAAACGAAACTGACGGTGACATCGGGCGGCGTGTCCGCGAGCGTGACCGTATCCGCCAGTCTCCGCGATTCGTTGAAATTCGCCAAGCAGGTGAACGGCACCGTCTTCCTTCCGGTAAAGACCGTATCCAAAGCCTTGGGCGGAACCGCAACTCCTTCGGGCGACGGATGGAACGTGGCGTTCGGGGATGCTTCCCTGTCGTTCAAAGTCGGCAGTTTAGCAGCGCAATTCGGAGGCAAGGACGTCCAGCTTAAAGCCGCTCCGTTTACCGAAAAAGGAGAAACGTACATCCCCGCTTCCTTGTTGGCCGATACGCTGGGAGCGAAGGTAGGCTGGGACTCGAAGTGGAAACAGGCGGACATCAGCTTCGGCAGCGCCAAGATGACCGTCGTTTCAACGGAAACCGCGGGCCTGATCAAAAAAGCGATGCAGGGCAGCTTGGCCAAATTCATCGGAAAATCCTACTGGGTGAACGACTTCGAAGGCTGGGAGCGATTCTCGAAGGTGACCGTCGCCGACGTTCTTCCTACCGATACCGGAAGCTTCGTCATCGTCTTCAAAACGCCTGCGGGAAAAACGCTCAAAAGCGATTCCATGAGTTCTTCCGAAGTCATCAAGACGATGACCGATTCCAGTTACTTTTTGAATTACGATCCATACAAAAAATACAAATGGTCCGCCTCCGTCTGGAAGCAGATCAAAGCAGGAAACGTGGCGCTGGGCATGACCAAGGAGCAAGTTCTCCTTTCGTGGGGAGCGCCGATCGCCAAAGATATCCAAAAGGTACAAGGCAGCACCATTGAAACATGGGGTTATGCAAGCTACGATTTCGTTTCCTTCCTGAACGGAAAGGTAACCCTGATCATTATGTAATCCCAGACTTGGCTGCACAACCTGAATGCTTATGCACGAATAACCTCCAGGCTTTTTGCCTGGAGGTTTTTTTAGATTTGGAGGCCATGCCGGCCTCTTGTTCTCGTCTGGAGATAAGTATGCCAAAGAAAAGACCGAACAGAGCGGAGGCCATGCCAATATACCCTGAGGATTGCAGAAATTGCCCTGCCTGCATCAAATCGCTTAGAAAGTGATAATATCCGATAGGCAAATAAACCGTTAATAAAGCTATTGCAATCCATATCAATAACCCTCTTCGGTATTGTTTAAATTCCATGTTCATCATCGCAAATAAAGTCCGCATTATGAATCACCACTTGGTATGTCGTTATGTAATCAAATCGATCTGACCGAAAATTTTAGTGAAGAGGCTGCCAATGGGATGTTGACAGCCTCTTCACTATAAAAGTTAATAATTTTGTATATATCCCCAACCCGTTGGTGCATTTAATTCCGGGCTCAGTTCGACATAGTATAAATCGGTGTCGGAGTCATACCAATACTGGCGCTTTGGAGTGATGTTGTATTCGTTGTAAAATAAGATATGGAAGGGTCCGGCCAATAGGCTACAACTCTTTTTGCCGCAATTTTCATTCTTCCTCTCTGTACAGTAAGGTAGCCTCCATATTCCCCTTGGTCATTCCCATTAATATAACTACTTGAAGCTGTGGACGCACCGGTTTGTAACGTTGCATCTGCAAACTGATTAGAAGCGGCATGCGCTACTCCTCCCAAGAGGAGAGCACAAAAAGAAGTGGCTGCATATGACAGGTGATAGAATTCAAGTATAAAGAAACACCTTTTCGATATACACTGAAAAGAGCCTTTGCCGCGGCAACGGCAAAGACTCCAAGGACAAAAAGGCAGTAGAAACCCACGACGGGCAAAGTTAATCTACTAAGCAAAACACACCGAAGGTGAACTGCCCCTATACCATCTAACATATTGGGGGGGCAGTTCAAATGGGTGGATGTCAACCATAAAGCCTTACATATTCCGGGTACGCCCGAAGATGGATGTCCTTGGCTCGTCGCCGGGTTTCTTCCTTCACCTCCGGCATGCCTTCCGCTTCGACGTAATCGGCAAGGACGTCAATGACATCATCAAAAAGCTTTGCCCTAAAATAAAGCTCCATCCGCTCAAACGTATCCGCCCCCGCTTCGCGAATGATGCGCTCCTTCCAGATCGGCTTCTCTTTTTCCTGTCGATACAACGGCCATAAAAATACCGAATAGTCCATAGCTGCATCCCCTGTTACCGTCAGGTCGTCCCAGTCAATCATCCAGAAGCGATGCTGATCGTTTGACAAAATATTTTGCCAATTCAGGTCATTATGCACGACATCCGCCGCCTGGCGTTGGAAACAAGGCATCTGAAGCGCCATTTCCCTTAATGTCTCAATCTCAGCGCGAAACCAATCCAACGTGCGATCTTCGACAAAATCCAGCAGATGCCTCTCCGCGAGAATCCCTTCCAAGTCTTCCTCGAACCTTGTAATGTATTCCTCTGCAAATGCTTCGGCATAAGTAGGGGCGGCCTGCCCATCCGCGAGCATCGTTTGGAGCTGCTCATCCTGATGCAATTCCTTTAATGCCCGCAGCACCTTTCCGACGACCGGCAAAGGATCGGAAGCGGAGCTCAGCGGTTTTCCAGCAATGTATTCGAATGCCAAACCATAGCTGAATCCGGGCAAAACCGGTTCCGTCACCTCTTGGACAAGCCGGGGCGCATTGTAGTGTTCCGTCAGGTGTTCGCTGATTTTTGCCCATTGTTGAAGATGCGAGGTGCGATCCTCCCGGGCGAATTTGACATGCCTCCATGTTTCCCCATCGGATAACCGGTAGGACTGGTTGACGAATCCTCCGGGGTTCCAAATATATTTCGCCTCGATGGTCGACCCTTTCAGCCCAAGCCGATGCGAATGTTCCCTTGCCCATTCCCTAACCCGTTGTTCGGCTAATTGCAGATCCATTGGTTTTTTCCTCCCCATTTCGGACAACGAAAACGCGAATTTATAAAATCATATCCGATAGAAAGGGGCTGTGGCAAATTTTGGACAGAGGGGATAAAAACACTCCGTTTTAGCATGCTTCACAAGAAAAATCGTGCAATTAACTTGGCTCATGTTCGGTTCGAGTTAAGGGAGCCGGAATTCTGTCATCCTGTTTTTGGAGGGGGGCTCCGCTTGGGCGTATATGCTTAAGCCGGGCCACGACGAAAATCGCTACCATGACCAATAAGATGGCGCTGATCATCGCGACGGTGTTTAGCCCGTTGTTAAAAGCATTGCGAGCCGATGCAAGAAGTGTTGCATGAAGCGGATCTACGAGCTTTTGGGCCGCTTCAATCGCACCGACAAGCGAGTCACGCGCAGCCGCTTCGGTCTCGGGAGGCAGCGCAGCCGGCATCGTGTCCGCAATCCGATTGCGGTAAACAACCGTGCCGACGCTTCCCAGAACCGCGATGCCCAATGCAAAACCGATTTCAGCGCTCGTTTGCGATAAGGCCCCAGCAGCGCCCGCTTTCTCGGGCGGAGCGGCTCCGATGATCATATCGGGCGTTAAAGTCATGAGCGGGCCTGACCCGAAGTTCGTAAGCGCGTAACCGAGCACCAAACCCGCAAGGCCGGCCGATGCTTCGACTCGGGTAATGAGCAATAGTCCGGCCACCGAAAAAACCAATCCAATTCCAATCAGGTAAGCAGGACGGATTCGACGCGCTATAAGCGGGGATAACAGAAAACTCGCCATTTGCGCAGCTACCGCAGGCAGCAGCCATATCGCGGCTTGTAACGGGGTTAACCCGCCAACGAGCTGAAGATATTGCGTAACGAGCAGCATAATCACGCCCATGAGGAAGGGGCCGAAAAACTGGCCACCCATCGCCGTGCTGAGCGCACGGTTCGCAAACAAGCGCAGATCCAGCAATGGATTTGGCAGCCTCCGTTGGCGCCGCACAAATGCGATGCCGAACGCGCCCCCGGCCGCGATCGCCGCCATATTTAACGGCTGCAGCCCATTCTGGGCTAATCCCTTCATGCCGTAAACAATCGGTAAAATTGCGGCGAGCGACAGGCTGACGCTTATAAGATCAAGGCGGCTTGCATTTTCATCCCGGTATTCGGGCAGCAGTACCGGGCCAAGCACGAGCAGCAGCAGCATAACAGGTACGCCAATCATAAACACGGACCCCCACCAAAAGTGTGCAAGCATCACGCCCCCAATCACGGGACCGATAGCCGCGCCGCCCATGCACCCGGCCATCCATATACTGATGGCAAAACCTCGCTGCTTGGGATCATGGAACATACGGCTGATCAGCGCCAACGTTGAGGGTATCAGCGTGGCCCCGGCTATTCCGAGTATGGCGCGGGCAGCAATCAACATCCCCGGACTCACCGCAAACGCCGCCCCGATGGAAGCGATGCCAAATACAGTCGCTCCTATCATGAGCACCTTGCGGCGACCGACGCGGTCTCCCGAGGTACCCATCGTCATCAAAAATCCCGTAAGCATAAACCCGTATATATCCATGATCCACAATTGTTGGGTACTGCTGGCCCCCAAATCCGCGCTTAAGAACGGCAGCGCCAGTACCAGCACAAAAATATCGATGGAGACGAGCAGGCTTGTCAGGACCAATACGCCCAGTCCGGTCCATTCCCGCGCGCCCGCCTGCGCCTGGGGTTTCCTCATTGGTTTTTCTCGGGGTCGAACATGTTCTGCAGTTCTTCCCCCAGTTTGTCCAGCATGATTTTCGTTCCGTGTTCGCGCTGGACAGCCGTATCATGGCCGTCAAGGAAAACGCCCTGCTCCGTGTAAATCAGCTTCGTTCCTTGTTCCGTTTCTTTGAATTCCACCGTGGTTACCGATACCGATATCCTAACGTCTCCTTGGTCCATCGTATACGAATAAACGATCCGTTCGTTCGGCACGATTTCTTGATAGCAGGCATCAAAGGTATACACCGGGCCTCCGGGAGGGCCCCCACGATTGAATTCCCGCCCGCCTACACGGAACTCAAATGTTTCGGACTTTTGGAACCATTGACTCTTGATTGCAGGGTCCGACCAAGCCGCAAAGGCTCGTGCAGGCGGAGCCTCATAGTTTCTTTCAATCACAAAAGTATCATGCGTTGCAAAATGTTTGCTCACAATCATTCCTCCCTTTCGTTTCCTTCCATCGAATTTCCCCCGAGAAAGTCGCCCAATTTATCGAAATGGTTCTCCATGCTCGTCCGGCGTTCGGCAAAAAACTTTTCATGGCTTTTTTTCATTATGCTCAGCATTTTCGTAAAATCTTCGACCGTTAACGGCTCATCCTTCGCCATCAGGCTCGATGCGTTTTGCAATTCCTTTAAAAGCTTTTGCTGGATCCGATGTTTTCCTTCAACCGATCGATTTGAAGCATAACGACTTCATGCGGGTTGTAGCCGTCATCGGCCAGGATCGATTTGATCTCGTCGAGCGATAAACCCAAATCCTTTAAAGCCAGGATTTGCTGCAATCGGGATAAGTCCGATTCGTTATACAGCCTGTACCCCGCATCGGAATATCCGGACGGCGAATACAAACCGATCTGATCATAATACCGCAAGGTTCGAATGGTTAACCCCGTCAGTTTGGCCAATTCGCCGACCTTCCAACTTTTTTGGCTTGTAATGATCATCCCCTCATTTCGCGCGATCCAATTACCGGTAACTTCAATATACACCATTACGCCGCGTAAGGCTCAAGCATGTGATGAAAGGCTTGCTTCCCGCCTAATCAGCATGGAATCAAGCAAACTTTTACATTCGGTTTACGCAGGCTTGACGAAGGAAAAACACGCATCCCTCATGATAGAAAGGACATCTTGGAGTTCATTTAAATAAAGGGAGACATGATGGCAATGATGAAAAAAACGGCGCTTCTGGGCGCTGCATTCTTTTTGACCGTATCGCCGCTGGGCGCTGCCATGGCCGAGGCCGGTGCGGTTCCCCATAAAAATACGGCGGCTGTCCAGCATCCAGCGAAGCAGGGTGCTTTTACGGGAGCGACCGTCGAGAGAGCAAAAAACGGAGCCCTTACGATTCATTGGAAAACGTCGGCCGACCTTGGCCCGGTCAAAGTGTATTGGAGCACCAAACCCGACGGAGGCTGGAAAGAACTCGCGCGCACCTATGCTTCTTATGGCGGTTTGCATACAGCCGATCCGAATCCGGGAAGCCGGGTATATTTTAAAATCAAGGGCGGCAACGGCTCCGAAATCAAAACCGCTGAACGTTTGCTCCCCCTTCAAGGCGCGACCAACTTCCGCGATCTTGGCGGTTACCGAACGACGGACGGCAAAACCGTCAAATGGGGCAAGCTGTTCCGTTCGGACGAGCTGGCCGGCTTGACCAAGGCCGACATTTCTTTTCTTCAGAAAAGCGGGCTGAAAACGATCATCGATTACCGCACCGACGATGAAGTGAAGCAAAAACCCGATCCCGCCATCCAAGGCGCTGCCTACGTCCGGAACCCGGTTTTTGGGCAATCCGGCAGCGGAACCGATATTTTCGCATATATGGCTGCAGGCGAATTTGACAAAATGGGCAAACCCGGCGACGTGCTGATCGCGGCAAACCGGGACATGGTGGACCACCCTGAAGCTTACGCGAAGCTTTTTGACATGATGCTGGACCCTGCCACGACCGCTTTCGTTCAGCATTGCACCGCCGGCAAAGACCGCACCGGACTCGGCTCGGCGCTTATGCTCCTCGCGCTTGGCGTTCCGAAGGAAACGGTCATGCAGGATTTTCTCCTCAGCAACCAATACCGCGCAGCGTACAACAAAGCAGCCGTCGATGCCATGGTGAAACAGTTCCAACTGAAGGACGACAACGCCATCGGGATCATCCAGGCGCTGATGGACGTTCGCCCGGAATACATGAACGCCGCTTTCGACGAAATGGCCAAAAAATACGGCTCCATCCAAGGCTTCTTGGAAAAGGGAATCGGTCTGAGCGCAGCCGAGCAGGCCAAGCTGAAAAAAATGTATCTCGAATAGGTTGGATTCGTGCCTGAAAGCTAAATCGGCATGAGCGGTTAAAGGACGGTTCTTGCAGCGTTTCGCCGCAGAGGAACCGTCCTATTTCTGCGTTTTTTTAATATTTAAGAATCGTGTAGGCAAGATGAACGCTATATTGGAAATGTAGCTTGGAACAGGATGCTCCCCTTTCTCCTCCATTTGTTTTTGGATCGTATGTTATACTTTTCTTAAAACAACCCTCGAGGAGCGTATTTCTATGGCCGAAGAAATTCATCTCGTCATCGCCAAGAACTTAAAGGACATCCGTGATCGCAAAAAACTAAGCCTGGATAAAGTATCCGAATTAACGGGAGTCAGCAAAACGATGATCGGACAAATCGAAAGAGGGGAATCGAGCCCGACCATCACGACCATTTGGAAAATAGCGACGGGTTTGAAGGTATCTTTTACTTCATTGATCCATGAGCCTCAGCCTGAAACCAAAATCGTGCTCCGGGATGAAATCAACGTATTGTCGGAAGACGACGGAAAATATAGAGTGTACCCCTGCTTTCCTTATCATGAGGATCAGCGGTTTGAGCTTTATTTTATCGAAATCGAACCAGATGGTTACCATCACGCCGATCCGCATATTGAAGGCACGGAAGAATACGTCACCGTTTTTGACGGCGAAATGACCATCGAAGTCAACCAATCGAAGTTTACGATCAAACGCGGCGATTCGATCAGATTCAAAGCGGACCGATCCCATTCTTACCGTAATACCGGGGATTCCTTGGTGCGGGCAAGCATGACGATATATTATCCTGAAACGCAGTAACCGGGTCGCCGATGATACGCTCTCGCTCAGTCTGGGTAACTGGAGGCAAAGACGGGTGCTGTTACAGCTATCGATCATGCGTAAAGAGCAGGAGAAAAGTCTTGGCCTGAAGCCAAGGCTTTTTTTGTGCAACGGACGAAAAAAACGAACCCTCCTGCCCTCCCCTTAGACTTTCGCTCTCCGTTCACTATGGTTAAAGCAAGGAAAGAAAAATCCATTTATGTTGACTAACCTTCCTGCCATTTGTCCAAGCTAAGAATCGATGAAGCGGAATTTTTCAGAAAATGTGGAGGTATATGAATGGCATTTCAGAGCGAAACGATACAAATGGATATCTACCAATGCGGCGACGAGGCTGCGAAGCTTTTACCGGTATCGTTCGACGAATGGGAAAACCGAGCAAAACAAGTTCTTGCCGCTGCCCCGTTTGGCTACGTTTATGGAGCGGCAGGAGCCGGAGATACGCATCGCGGCAATGTGGATGCCTTCCAAAAATACCGGCTCCGGCCTCGGGTTTGCAGCGATATTTCCAAGCGTGATCTTTCGGTATCGATTTTCGGCGACCGATTCCCGGTTCCCTTTCTATTGGCGCCGATCGGGGTCAATACGATTCTTCATCCCGATGGCGAACTGGCACCTGCCAAAGCTGCGGCGAAACTGGGCGTTCCTTATATCCTTAGCAACGTTTCCAGCGTCTCCATGGAGGAGGTTGCCGAAGCAATGGGAGACGCCGTTAAATGGTTCCAACTTTATCCTCCCAAAGATCATGAGCTGACAAAAAGCTTTCTGAAACGTGCGGAGGCGGCCGGATTCAAGGCCATCGTCGTCACGGTGGATTCGACCCTTCTTGGATGGCGCGAAACCGATCTAAGGAATGCATACTTGCCTTTCCTTACGGGACAAGGAATGGGCAATTATTTTTCCGATCCCGTCTTTTGTTCGAAACTCAAGGAATCTCCCGACAAAAACGTGAAGGAGGCCGCCTTGAAGGCTCTGGAGGAAGGGAATAACACCTGTTTTACTTGGAAAGAGCTTGAATATATTCGGGAACAAACCCGTCTGCCTTTGCTGATTAAAGGAATTACGCATCCGGACGATGCCCTGCTGGCTTTGGAACATGGCGTCGACGGCATCATCGTTTCAAACCATGGAGGACGACAGCTTGATGGAGCCGTGGCGACGTTGGATGCCTTGCCTTCGATCAGCGAATCGATACAGGGCAAAATCCCGATTATTATGGACAGCGGCATTCGCAGAGGGGCGGATATCTTAAAAGCGATCGCTCTTGGGGCCACGGCCGTTTTGGTCGGACGCCCGTATGCTTACGCTTTAGCCGTTGCGGGACAATCCGGAGTAGAAGAAGTGATCAAACATCTTATGGCGGAAACCGAGCTGCAGCTGGCTATATCCGGGCGAAGCCGGATTGAAGAAGTGGATCAATCCCTGATTATGAAAGTAAAATGACCCAATACAACCATCTGGTATGGGAGGGGCCCAAATGAACCTTAGTTTTATCTGGGAAGCTTTGGCCGTGCTGTTCGTGGGATTTTGTTTGCTGCGCATATTGGGCAAAAAAACGGCAGCGGAAATGACGGGTCTTGAAATCATTACCCTGCTGGCTATGGCCTCTATGATCGGGCACGCGATTTCCGGGCACGGATTATGGAAAACCATCGTAACCTTGTGCATTTTCGTGGCGCTTTTGATTACGGTTCAAGTTCTGGCGATAAAATTCGATTGGGTCGAGAGATGGTTTATGGGCAAAGCAACGCTTGTCATTCAGGATGGAAAGATTATACCGCAAAACTTGAAAAAGCTGCGCTTATCCGCCGATCAATTGGAGGCAAAATTGCGGGTGAAGGGAATCTCCTCTTTTGCCGACGTCAAGACCGCTACCATTGAAATGAGCGGCCAAATCGGTTACGAATTGATGCGGCATGCCAAACCGGTAACGATCGGGGAGTTCGAACAGGCGTTGGCACAGCTGCAATTGAAGCTGCCACAACAGCAGACCCAACCAAAGGGGAATCTCTTCGACGAAGTCTTGCGCCAGGAGCATGAACATCACATTTCCCCGGATCTCGATTAAGAATATCCTTTCAGATGTTTCCTAAGCCGTCTAGGCTGCATCAACGCCCCCGCTTTTCCAATACATTGACCTAACAAGCCACTTTCGCAATGAGGATGTGGCTTTTATATTTTTTGTACCGGTTTGCCCTTGACGTGTTTTGGCTATCCACATATAATTAACATCAATAGAACATATGAGCAACTGTTCATATGATTACAACCATATAGGAAGTAGGTATAGGTATGGCAGGACATGATCACAATCACGCCCATGATCATAGTCACGGACATGGACAAAACAACAAAAAAGTGTTGCTGTTCTCTTTTATCATCATTACCGCTTATATGCTGGTCGAGGCATTTGGGGGATTTTTTACGAATAGTCTTGCCCTGTTATCCGATGCCGGTCATATGCTATCGGACTCTCTTGCGTTAGCGATCGCTTTACTTGCGTTTAAGTTTGGAGAAAAAGCCGTCAATAAGGGAAACACGTTTGGTTACCGGAGATTTGAAATATTGGCTGCGATGCTAAACGGCGTTACCCTGGTTGCGATTGCCTTATACATTTTTTACGAAGCGATCGATCGATTTGTGAACCCGCCGGAAGTCGCTACCGTGGGAATGCTGGTCATCAGTTGCGTCGGCCTGCTCATTAATATCCTGGTTGCTTGGATAATGATGCGTGGCAGCGATACGGAGCACAACCTGAACATGAGAGGCGCTTACCTGCACGTGATCAGTGATATGCTCGGATCGATCGGGGCCATTATTGCCGCACTGCTGATGATGTTTTTCGGCTGGGGATGGGCAGACCCGGTTGCCAGTGTCATCGTCGCAGTACTCGTTCTCCGGAGTGGTTACTATGTCAGCAAATCTTCCCTGCATGTACTTATGGAAGGAACGCCGCGTAACATCGATGTAGAGGAAGTTGTGCAAGCCATTTCGCAGTTTGAAGGCGTGAAGGCCGTGCATGATGTGCATATATGGACCATCACGAGCAACTTAAACGTGCTTACGGCCCATATTGTGGTCGACGGGAACAGAACGGTTTATGAGGTCGACGCCCTTTTGCAAAAAATCGAGCATATGCTGGAGCACAAAAATATTCCTCACTCTACCCTACAAATCGAATCCGAACAACATAGACACGATGAATCTGTTTTATGCAACGTAAAAGCCGGTGCACCGGATGCACATGCCCATCATCACCATTAATACAGGTTTGAATATCGGTTTATTGGAGCAGGTTGAAGTCTACCCGCTCCTTTTTTGATTCTTCAGGTAAGAAAATTGTCGTACGCAAAGGAATCTTGTCATTAGCAAAAAAACAGTTCACCTAAATCCACATGCACCGTTTCACCAATCCTCACAGCCGCAAGGCTTCACGGCTTCACGGCCTCCCGCCTCTCTCCCCGCGGCAGCCGTACTTCAAAAACGGTCCGAAGCAAGCTGCTTTCGGCCGTGATCGTTCCATTATGCTGCCCGATGATGTTCTTTGTGATAAATAAGCCCAGGCCCGTGCTGCCCTCCTGATGATTCCGGGATTTATCTCCGGTATAAAACATATCGAATAGATGCGGCAGCTCGTCCGGATGGATGCGATCGCCGTAGTTAATCACCTGAACTACCGCTTCATCTTCTTCAAGGGTTCCGTGAATATCTACAAACTGACCGTCGCTGCCGTACCGAATCGCATTGGTCAGCAAATTTTCAAACACGCGTGCCAGCAAGTCGCCATCGCCTGAAATGATCATTAGTGGAGTAACGCGCAACCGGGCTTCCAGTTTACTTTTCTCAAAAACAGGAAGCAACTCTTCGCATAGCTGCGTCAGCAGCTCGCTCAAATCGATCGATCGTTTTTCGACAGGCAGCATACCATAATTCATTCTCGTGATTTCAAACAATTCGTCGATCAGCTTCTCAAGGCGCTTTGACTTCGCGAAAGCAATGCTCGTATAATGCCTAACCTGTTCTTTGGTCAACAACTCGTCCCTAAGAATGAAATCCAGATAACCGATAACGGAAGTGAGCGGTGTACGCAAATCATGGGCCAAATTCAATATCAGCTGATCTTTGCTGCTCTCGGCAAAATCTCCCCTGATCACCGCTTGCTTCAGTTTCTCACCGGTCAGGTTGATATCCGCCGCGATATCACCGAACTCGTCCCGGGATGCAACCGAAACCCGCTTGTCGAACTCGCCGCTTGCGAGGCGACGAATCCCCGCAGAAATTTCTTTAAAATAAGCCACATAAGGTTTCGTAAGCAGGAAGAAGAACAAAACCGCCAACGGGACAAAAAATATCAGGAAAAAATTGATATCACCGACCGTTCGAATAAACTGTCGGACATGGTTCAACGGATCCTCGAATTTGACCTGTGTGCGGTAATAATATTGCAATATTTTGTATAATGAATATATGATGATGCCGGATAAAAACATGCTTAAGCCGAACAGCACAATCATTTTGGAGCGGAAGCCTCGTATGAAGTTAGCCATTGAACGTATAGCCTACCCCCCAAACCGTTTTGATCAGCTTGTTTTGGTTCGTATCGTCGCGCAGTTTTTTTCGCAATGTCCGAATATGTACTATAACTGTATTGCTTGTTTCAAAGTAGAAGTCGCCCCATACATGCTGGAAAATATTTTCCGTGCTAAACACCTTCTTGGGATAACTGGCCAGTAGGAGCAAGATGTCAAACTCCTTGGGCGTCAGCTCGATCGTTTCTCCGTACAGGGTCACTGTACGCTGATCGGGATATATGACCAAACCTCCCGCTTCCAGCTTGGATTTGTCGGAAGGCGCTGTTTGCCTCATTTGCATATAACGGCGAAGATGGGCGTTCACGCGCGCGATCAGCTCCATCGGATTGAAAGGTTTGGTGATATAATCGTCCGCCCCTCTCACCAGCCCGGCAATTTTATCAAGATCGGAGGTTTTGGCGCTCACAAAAATGATCGGCATTTGATGGCGCTCCTGAATTTGCCGGATGACTTCATAACCGTCCAGCTTGGGCATCATAATGTCCAATATCGCCAGATCGACGGAATGCGCCTGAACGGCTTGCACCGCCTCCTCCCCGTCCGCTGCTTTAAGGACATCATAGCCTTCCTTTTTCAAGTGCAGTTCGATCAGGTCCGCGATTTCCGCCTCATCGTCCGCAATGAGAATTGTAACCTGTTTCATGATATCCATCCTCTGCGTATAGTTCAGATTGAATCTGGGGACTTAAGAAGAACAAGCGTTAATCAATCCAAGAAATATCACGTCCCACCTGACTACACATCTTACATGGAATATCTTAAAAATTCTTTTAGAATAATTAAAAGGTTATTAAAACTGCAAACTGACAGAAATTCATCAAAAAAACACCCCCGAAAATACAGTCCATATCTTCAGGGATGTTGTCCTCTAACAACTTGTGTATCAGTAATACTATTCTCTATCCGGTCTATTGGCCTGATTCTCTTCGTAAATAAAGGGATAGCTTTGACTTCCGAGCAGCATTCTCCGACCTTGGAACTCGTCATACAGATTGATGCGAACCGCCCCTCCGCTTACGATTTTGCTGAAATTGCCGTTTAAGTTAATGGAGTATGATTTATTATTGCCGATGGTCAGATCGGTACCGAGTGTTACAACCTTTTCCGTCGACTGTCCGGTTGGGTCGATCAGCTCCATGATGAGCTTATGGTCATATGAACCTGTTTCGTAATCCCCGTTCCTTACGAGATTATAATAAATAACCGTAGTAAGCGTATCTTTTCCTGCGCTAAGCCTACCTTCTCCTCTCGTAATGGTGAGATGGTACGGAAACATTTCAACATTCTGCAGATTGGTTGTTGGTTGTATAACTTTAGGGCTAAGTGCCAACCCCACCGTATTGATCGATCCCGTTGATTCTTCCCCTAACTCTGTCATCTTTCCGTTTGCTACACCTTCCCCGATATACAATACAAGCTGCGAAGGATTCACATGCTGCGGAAGCTTGCTCCAAATGGTCACCAGATTTTTCCCGTTCGGACTTGTCTTATCGGATGATTGACTGACCTTGGCCTCAAATATCTCGTTTTCCGGCGTTTTATAGTAAGCAACCAGCTGTGCCTGTTTGGATTGGCGTGTTTCACGGCTCGCCATCACCAATTCAGTATATATTACACTGGAGCTGTTGTCTTGATAAACCGTCGTCAGGCGTTCTCGGACTTCCGCTTTCTTGCCGGGCGTATGAATAAGATATGATTCGCCGGCAGCGACCTGTTTCATAACAGTGTTGAGCGAATGGGTATTCAGCGACAGAAATTTGTGTACATCCTCTCCTGAAGTTTCCAGCAGATCGACTCTCAATTGATTGAATGGATAGGAATACGGAACATTGGCAAGTACATACAAGTCCATGGTTTCATTCGGTGCCAAGGTTGTTTGGTCATTCGGTACGACCACTTGGGCCGTGCTGCTGAGATCGCGCATTCCTGCCTTAACTGCCGCTTTAAGCTCAGGCAGCGGTACGGTCGATGATTTGGTATTACGAATACTGATTTGGGCTGCAATTTGATCCCCATCTCCCTGTGGCATCCGCTGAAACGAGCTTAGTTTGACGCCGAATGTGCCGTGAGCATTCTCGATGATGTTTTCTACACCCAGATAACTTTCACTTTCCGGAGCATAAGGGATTTTATAGCGGGCAGCCGGGAAGCTGATCTTCCCTTCCGCAGCAGGCTCCGTCAATTGCAGCTGCAGCCTACTCTGATTCATATGTAACGGCACATCCGCACTGAGATCAATGAGCCTCTCTTCCAGCGGCTTCAGTACAATATGATCAAGCCCCTTTGTTATCACCGGGATGTTGTAGCCTTCATCCGTGAGGATGGAAAGCTCATAGGCCGGCAGCTTCAATGATCTTTCACCGAGATTTTTAACGCGAAATTGAAGGTTCCATTTGCCGGTATCGTTCTCAGCAGACACGGAAGCATGTTTTAGCTGCGTCTCTATCGTTTGATGGTTCACCGATATGTTTCGGATGGCATAATCCGCCGTAGGCGCATCAGCAGTAATGGCCGGAAGCTTGAAGGTTCTTACAGGCAGCATCATGTTCAAAGCCTCGTCTTCCTGCGAAATTTGCATCGTCATATTGTCTGTTTGCAGTTTGGTCGGAACCTCTGCGAGATAATAAATGGTTCGTTTCTGTCCTGGCTGGATCCTGAAGCTGCCCCCTGTATCATCCTCAGGCATGAGATCGAACACCGAGCCGCTGGCCGACTTCAGTTGCATTTTATATCCGGGATCGCTCAGTACCTTCTTGCCTCCGTTTGCAAAATTAATCCCCACTCTCACATACACTTTTTCATTATGCTTCATTCGCTGCACACTTTCCGCCTTAACCGTAACAGGCTGCTGTTTCATCCGCAGCTTTGCGCTATTGCCCTTAGCCACGGCGGCCTCCGTGGATGCTGCGGGAAGCTTGAACGATTGCACCGGAACACGAATCTTTAACGCTTCGTCTTCCTGAGCCAGCTGTAGCGTCATTCCATTCGTCTGCATCGTGGAAGGGATCTCCGTCCAATAGGAGATAACGCCGCTCTCCTGAGGCTGAAGCTTGTAGCCGGTGCTGGCTGAATCGGAGATAAGCTCAAATACCGAGCCGCCGGCCGACTTCAGGTATGCTTTATACCCGGGGTCGCTTAATACCTTTGTTCCTCCATTCGTGAGTCCGAGTCCCAATCTAATATAAACTTTTCCATTGATGGCATACCTCTGCAGGGTATCCACCTTGGCCGTAACGGGAAGATGATTCATCGTGATCTTCTTGCTCTGACCGATCGGAACTTCCGTAGAGTACTCAGCCGGAATGGTGAAATGCCCCAGTCTCTTCTGATAATTCGCGCTGCCAAAATCCCAACCGAACATGGAAACCCTGATTCCGTTTACCTTTGTCGATTTTCCAACATTCGCATAGTACGTCACGGATAGGCTGCTGTTCGCCGGCACCGTTCGTTTGGCCGCGTCACTCGTTACATTCTTGCCTTTTACCGACGTGCCACTTGGCGTAGTAACTTGGGAAAAATAATCGATAAGATCCACTCTGCTGCCACTGCTGTTTCGATAACGAAGTGTATAGACGAGAATATTTCCGTCTGGCTGAGTGAAAATATCCATCTCCGTCAGCTCTACACTGACGTTTTGCTTCAATGGTACCGATCCCAGTTTGTCCAGTGTGAAGCTGGATGCGGCTGCAGCAACGGATTTGGAAACAGAGTGACCTGTTGTGGATGCCCCGTACACGTCAAGGGCAAACCCCTGACTCAACATGGCTGCACTGAGCATGATGAACGCATATGTCTTTTTTGGCCTGTGCATAAATGTACCTCCCTGTATAAAAAAGGAAAATCAATAAGTCTGTCCTCCGCTTTCTCTCATCTGTGAAAAAGGTAGCAGCGCACAAAAGTGGGCTGCTGCCTAGTGATCTAACTATTCGTTTAGATAGGTGGTTACTCGGTTCTGGATCAGCTTCGCCACTTCTTCTGCTGTTTTCTGTCCGCTGAAGAACGCCATAGACTCTTCACCGGCAATCGATATCACTTTACTGTCCAGATCCACGTATTGATCCGCGGATTGAACAATTTGTTTAAATACAGTGAATTGTTCGTCAGGTACTTTGGCTTGTTGCCCATTGGGTAGCTTATAATCGCCACTTCTTACTTTTTCCTGAAGGTCATTGATCATCTTTTCATTCACGGATTTAAGCATCGAGAACCCTTCTCTTTCCTGCAGTAATTGTGCTTCTTCCGACAATAGGAAGGTGATGAACTTCCAAGCTTCGTCTTGTGCCGGCGATTTGGCATGGATCGCGAACTGGTTTGAAGTAAAGACACGCGCACCTTTTTGACCCGCGGTTTCTCCCGCTCGGGGTAACAGCATGATCTTTGGATGATCAAACAGCATATAAGGGCCGTCGATGAAATCAAGCGGTGACCTGATCGGGGTGGAACTGAACAATTGATGGCCCGGCTGTGCCTCGCCGGCGGTTATGATCTTCTCCTTATTCATGTTCATCGCTTGCCGGAGCAAATCCACAAATTCCGGAGAGTCGAACGAAGCCTTTTTGGCGGAAGGTTCAACAAATGTAGCATAGTTCTCATAGAGCATCTCCTGAAAAAGATATTCCGGCGGGTAGGACGCCAATGCATATACCTCCCTGGTACCGCTCTCCTTTGCCTTCCGGATCACTTCCTTCGAAACCTCCCCGAACTTTTTCCAATCCCAGGTCTTATCATCAAACGTCACGTTGGCGTTGCCCAGTATGTCCCCATTACCGACCAATACCCTCAAAGAGTAACCCGATGGGATGGTATACACTCCGCCATTCAGCTTCAGACCGTCCACAATCTTCATTTGTAAATCGCCTTTATCGAGCGTCTTGTCCTGCTTCAGCAAATCATTCATATTGAGCAGGAAGCCTTTGCTCACAAATTCTTTAACAGGCAAGCCGTCAACTTCAATGATATCCATGCCCTTGCCCGATAACATGGCTGTATTCGTAGCAGTACGATACTTCTCGAATTCCCCGGGTCCCCATTGTTCACCCATGCTCTTGTATGCATTGATCTGCAAGTCGATATCCGGGTATTTCTCTTCGAACTTTTTTTCCAGCGTTTGATAGAATGGACTCGTCTCTCTTAGCGACAGGGTAAGCACTGTTTTCCCTTCTTTCGTTGCGGGCTTATTCACATTCCCGCTTCCTCCTGAGCCGCATGCAGTTAAACTAGCGATTAAAGCTCCCATAGAAATAAACAAAAGCCATTTTTTCATTGTATGATTTCCTCCTGATATGTTCTGGTTCAAACGCTAAACTATTCCAAGCGAACCCGGTTGCCATCCTGCAGGGGCTCGCTGCTGTCCAGGATGATCTTATCCTGTTCATATATGCTGTCCGTTTGGATCATCGTTTCTTTGTCATTTCGCTCGCTGAACTTGATGTTGACTTTCCGGGCTACAAAAACATTACCGAGTGCACCCGGCTGTTCTTCGACTACAAAAACATACACGCCTTCCCGGTCCTGATGAATAGCTTCATTAGAAACAAGCAGCCCTTGATCGAGAGAGCTTTTCTCGATGTTAATCCGAGCCTGCTCACCTCCCTTCAGCTTGGCATCGATGAGTTTAATACGAATGCTCTTTTGAGGGATGGCTGCCGCCTCTGCTTCTTGGGATGCCCCCTCTATAAGCGGCTCTGCATTGGTGATTTCTTCAATGATGCCTTCCATGACGCTTGCTTGCTGCTCTTTATCTGCGAGGACCTCTACCTCGATCCGCTCTCCAACAGATAACCCAATGCTGGACAAGCGCTTTGCATCCGCACCCACGTTGAACCTATAGCCTTGACTGCTATTTGAGACAATGACATCCGGCTCGCCCGCAGATGCCAGTCCTTCGACCGCATTCAGCTTCGTTACAATACCGTCGAACGGAGCGGTAAGCATCTGATCTTTTGCCAGCCGTTCTTTCATCTCGTTGATCTTGCGTTCCTGCGCAGCAATATCAAGTTTCCCTTTTTCAATTTCGCGTTTTGCGCTGCGCAGCTTAAGCTCATCCTCTTCAATGGAGGATAGAATAAACTGGTCCTGAAGATTTTGCTGCTCGATTCTTTGCTTTTCCAGATTCGTGACTTCAAGTTCGATTTCTTGTCTCGCCGCTGGGTTGTCATAAGTGATAAGCTTCTGCCCTTTCTTGACCCGTTCTCCTTCTTTCACGAGAATCTGTCGAACCTTCCAGCCGGTTGAACCGGATAGCTTTGCTTCAGCGATCGGCTGAAGTATTCCGCTTCCTTCGATGGATAGCGTGATGCCTCCATGTTTCGGCTGCTCCGTGGTTACCTTGGGTAAGGTCAAGGACTGCAGCGTATTGCTGAACAATGTAAAGAGCAGCAGCAGCCCCATGAAACCCACGAACACGATTTGAAGGATTCGCTTTCGTCGTTGATCAGCTACCCCTTTTCCTAGCTCCATATTCTTTTTTTCTCCTCCTAAAAACGCCCTGAAAAGTTAACCCTTAACGCCTGACAATTGAATGCCCTCTATGAAATACGACTCTGCGTACAAAAATAACAGCACCATCGGGGCCATATAGAGCATGGATGCAGCAAAGGCAATCCCCCGGTCGCTATCTTTGATCCTGGATAAAAAGACGGACAACGGCTGCTTGAACGGGTCGTCCAAAAAGATAAGCGGTTGTTCCACCATGTTCCAATAATCAACGAACAGCAGGATCACAAGGGCGGCCAGCCCCGGCTTGATCATCGGTATAATCATCGTCATGAAGATCCGCAAATGTCCGGCGCCGTCTATTTTGGCAGCTTCAATGTAGGCGTAGGGAATGTCCAGCATGAACTGTCTCAGCATAAACACGCCAAAAGCCGCAAAAATGCCTGGAACAATGATGGCATTCGTACTATTCAGCATGCCAAGCTTATCGACCATAATATAGTTGGGCACCAGCGTGACTTGGAATGGCATGAGCATCGTCATGACGTACACAAGAAACATCGAATCCCGGCCGCGGAATTTCAGCTTGGAGAATGCATAAGCGGCCAGTGCTCCCACGATGGTCTGACCCGCAATGATCGGCACCACCATGAACACGGAGTTCCAGAACATCGTCAGATACTTCGGGTTGTCAATGAACAACTTCCCATACTGTGCAAAAGACACCTTGTCGGGAATCAGTTTCAGGTTTGCAAAAGAGCCGTCTCTACCTGAAGTCACTTCATTCATTTGACCGATGAGACCATAATTGATCCGGATCTCCTGTTCTGTCATCAATGAATTTGTGAATGTAATCACAATAGGCGATATCAAAACCAGGGCGATAACACCCATGACGAATGTTAATACACTTTTTTTCAATATATGGACGACTCGCACGAGACTTCGCTCCACCTCCTATTCCATGTACTGCCGATGCCGGCGCTCAATGGCAAACAACGCCAGGACGATCAGCAGAATACAGACAAACATCAGGGACGCCGCTGCGGTCAGTTTCTGAATGTCGAGTGAAATGAACATATTATTCATATAGTGCTGCATCATGTAAATGCTGTCATGGGGATAATCGCCTGCGATCAGATATGTTTCCCGGAACACTTTGAATGAGTTGATAATGGACATAATCACGACAAAGAACATCGAAGAAGTCAGATAGACCAGCGTAACGCTTCGGAATTGCCGCAATCTGCCAGCCCCTTCAATCCGGGCCGTTTCGTAGTAATCCTTCGGGATTTGCTGCAGTCCCGCCAAGAATAAAATGACGTTGTAACCGATGTTCTTCCATAGATACACCATGATCACGACCACGCGTGCCGATTCCGTCTTCATCCAATCCACCCGTTCAAATCCAAAGCTGTTCAGCCAGGCGTTCAGGGAGCCGTTCCAATCAAATAGCAGCTGCCAGATCATGATAATGGAGGCGACGGGCACAACAAGCGGCATCACATAAGCGGTCCGAAGCCATTTTTGAAAATATGTATTTTTATGAAGCAGCATCGCTAACCCGAGCGACAGCATGACCATAAGCGGAACGCTGACTGCGCTGAAATACAACGTGTTGGACGCCGCCTTGCGGAAGGAAGCACTGCCAAACAGCTCCACGTAATTATCGAGACCCACAAAATGGCCGTCAACCGATTGGCTCATAAAGGAATAGTACACACTCATGGCAAAAGGAATAAGGTAAAAGAGTGCAAATCCCATGCCGCTTGGCACGAGAAAGAACATGGCCGCCGAAGCATCCTTACGGAGCCATTTTTTCATGATATTCTGGATCCATCCTTTCACTGTTAATTTCGACTTCCATATTGATTCCTGTTACGCTTCCTATGCGATTAAGATTAGATAGGAATGATTAAGAAAAAAGTGGGTAGATATTAAAAATATCTAAAATTTCTTACGTATTGCGTTTTCTTAAACCTCCATGATAACTTAGGAAAGACAATGTCAAATCATTGGGTTAATAGGAAAAGGTGACCATTCGTTCTTAAAGAGCTTGGCAAGAGGCATAAATCGCCAGATTGTGAACCATGTGACCGGCGAGGCTTCCGGCTTGTCAGCTAAAGTCGTCGTAAGGGAATCCGCTGGATTAACGGAATGTTCAAATCATTTGAGGAGGCGGGGCGCTGGATCATGAACGCGATATTTTATCGAAAATCCGTGGCATGGGCCAAAACACTCGGCAGCTTACTGTTTGTGCTGGCCTGCCTGTTTCTGCTGTATGCGGCTTTTTTTATGGATACCTCTTTTATTCGCAAGTTCTTTTGTATCACATCAGCCATGATAGGGATTCCATTTTTTGGAGGATATTTGGTTGTCAGCTTGCCAAAGGCGCTCAAATCAAACACGCAGCTGCTGGCCTACGATCAAAATTCCGTTTCGGACGGTACGCGGACCGTAGCCTGGGCGGAAATTGCCAGCATCAGCTACAGCGGCCCTTCCATTCGGAAGTGGCTGCTTCCGAAATTTCCTATGCTGATTTTTCATTTGAAAAACAGGGAGACCTGGAGCGTGAATACGTATTATTTGTTGACCGATACCGAAATTCGGTCTGTCATGAAGCGTCTGCGGGGGCAGATCAGCCGAAACGGAAAGGAAACGAAATGGATCAGTAGTGAGGATTTGCTTACATGAGCGAGGATGCCTATATATTTTCACTAGAAGAGCGGGGTTACGCCTTGGCTGTTCATCAAGGGGAGAAAATGGCGGCAGGTCTCATGAGGGCATACCAGCTTCAGAAGGTCCTTGTTCTTCGTCCCACTTTCCTCAAGCGCCAGGAACGGCCGAATATCGGCATGACGAAACCGTCTCATGCGAGGACGTGTCCGCGATTGCATTAAACGAACGGCCAACGTAATCTGGAGGCTGGAACGGGCAGCGAAGTCATCCGGCATGGAAGTTCGAAGCGCATTGGAAAAGTGCATGATCTAAAGCACAGTCTATACTTGCACAATTAAGGTAAAAAAGGACAGCTGCGATCGCTCAGCAACTCTCCTTTTAATGAAAAGACCATCGCACATGAATGGGCGTCAATGATCATTCCTTATATAAATATTCTTTCCGGTCTCTATTATTATACAACTCCCAATACACATCAGCGATCCGGTCCGGATCATAATAGGTCCCTTGCTGAACATGGTCTGCGATCAAAACCTGGCCCACATAAATTCCATGGGGCTCCAACGTCTCGGCCAGGGAAAGCGCCAGTGAGCGGACCGCGGCTTTGCCGATGGATAAAGAAGCATACTGTGGATTCGGATTCAACGCAATACCGCCCCCCGTGAAAAAGAGAGCCCCCCTTTTCATTTCGACCATATCCGGAATGACTTGCTGCGCGCTGGTTAATGCGCCGACCGTATTTACTTTCAGATCATCAATCAACTGCTGTTCTGTCAACGAAAGAGCATCCCCAGGCACAATATGTGCCGCGTTATATACAAAAACATCGGCGGCTCCATATAAATTCCTGATTTGGGTAAACGCTGTTTTGACGGAATCCGGTTCCGAAGCATCAGCAGTTACTCCGTATGACTCGATGTTCATCTGCCGCAGCTCCTCCAAGCTGTGCTGCAGCGAAGCCTCGGTTCTTGATAGGAGTACCACCCGGAAGCCTTTGCTCCCGAATTTCCTAGCGATCCCCGCACTTACGCCCGGGCCGGCCCCTACGATCACCAATAGAGGTTTATTACTCATCCTTGCCATCCCTTCTTTCATATATTGGATTGATTGGTCATTTTTCTGTATTTCTATATTTCTGATAATATAGATATAAATATTCTTCGTCAAATACTTTATTTAGCTGTTGCAATATCAGTCGTGAATACGTATTATTTGTTGACCGATACCGAAATTCGGTCTGTCATGAAGCGTCTGCGGGGGCAGATCAGCCGAAACGGGAAGGAAACGAAATGGATCTGTAGTGAGGATTTGCTTAGATGAGCGAGGATGCCTATATATTTTCACTAGAAGAGTGGGGTTACGCCTTAACTGTTCATCAAGGGGAGAAAATGGCTGCAGGACTCGTGAGGGCATATGATTGTGGAACAGGCTGACGGCTGGTGAATCTACAGCCTCCCCTCTCTATGGCGGGCTTTCGTCAGACCCGCTGTCGTTGCCATCTCAGCCAGAGATTGAAGGTTTGTATGCCTGTGTATGTTGTTGCTTATGGGGACGAACGTCTCCCGTTCGTTCAATGAATGCTAACCCATACCGGATCATGGTGATTTTTAGGCCTTGTTAGAGCCGCGCGAACGTGATGTAATCGACTTGGACAGGCTCTGCCGATTCCATCCGAAGGGCCCGGTTGATCTGTCCCCGGTGATATTGCCCATGCAAGAGAACCTGCAACAGGATGTCCCGCACGGACGTCCGGAACGGATCCCCGCTCTGATTCGCATAGTCGATCATCTCATCCAACCCGGATTCCTCGAGCCCCTCGACATAGACGCGATATTCCTCGGCGTTTTCTTCGAACATCCTTTGGATCGCCGCCAGGTCTTCCGCTTCCTCCCACAACGAATATTGCGCGCTGCCCTTGCCCTGCAATCGGGACAACCAGACCCGTTCCGCGACCGCGACGTGCCGGACCAGCTTCAGAAGTTCCTTGTTCTTCGTCCCGCTTTCCTCAAGCGCGTCCAAAATGCGTCCGTCCGCCCAGTACAGGTGGTCCATCATGCTCTTGATCGTCTTCATTTCGGTTTCCCCCCACTTCGTCTTATCGAATGTCTTGAGCCTACTGTTATCCGTTAGTTTAATCATTTGAATGAACTAAAACAACCTCTTTTGGGTGATTCCTTGTACGAGGGAGTGCTGAATGGGCGTCCATGACCATTCCTTATACATATATTCCTTCCGGTCAAAGTGTGCCTGTCGGACGGATTCTTAAAATTCGTAAATCAGCGGCCAACGTCACATGTTTGAGCTTGCCTGGTTCTCGGTTGATCCCTGGATGTACCGCTCTCCCCACTCGCACATCACATCGATGACCGGCCCAAGGGACTGGCCGAGCCCGCTCAACTCATAAACGACTTTCGGCGGAACCTGGTTGTATACCGTCCTGATGATGACCCCATCCTCCTCCAGCTCTCTAAGCTGCTGAGTCAGCATTTTCTGCGTGATGCCCGGGATCAACTTTTTTAGCTCGCCCGTTCGTTTCGCTCCATAGGTTAAATGGCATAAAATAAGCGTTTTCCATTTTCCCCCGATGACTTCCAAGGTCGCTTCTATAGGTATATTAAAAGCTTGCTGCATACTTGTTTTCATGGCATGTTTTCCCCCGATCAAAATAGGTACTTTTGGGTTCCTATATTACCTTTTGGTGAAAATGACACAAAAAAGTGCGTACTTCTGTTCCTCGATTATATGATACATAATCTCCTTGTGCCAACAAGGAAATCGGCATATCTAATCCAGCCGTTTCCGGAATGGATGATTATTCATAATGAGGAGGACATATCGAATGAAGGCAAACGGTAAAACGTTTCAAAGTTCCGGCAAGCTTTCCTGGGGCTTATTGTTCGTTTTGTGCGGCGCTATTTTTCTGGAAGGGATCGACGTGTCGATGATGGGCGTGGCTCTGCCCGCGATCCGTGCTGAACTGGGCATGTCGACCGGTTCGCTGCAATGGGTAGTCAGCGCCTATGTACTGGGGTATGGCGGCTTCATGCTGCTCGGGGGCCGGGCAGCCGACCTGTTCGGGCGAAAAAAAATGTTTCTGCTATGGCTCACGGTTTTCTTTGCTTTCTCCGGGCTAGGCGGGCTATCGACCGAAGGCTGGATGCTGATCACTGCCCGGTTTGTTACAGGCATTAGCGCAGCGTTTATGACTCCGGCCGGCTTATCCATCATCACGACAAGCTTTGCGGAGGGATCTGCACGCAACAAGGCATTGCTCGTTTATGCCGGGACGGCAGCCGCCGGGTTTTCACTGGGTCTTGTGGTCGGAGGCATCTTAAGTGAGATCAGCTGGCGGTGGGTTTTCTTTGGACCGGTTTTATTGGCGTTCGTGATTCTTCTAGCCGCGATTCGCCTCATACCGGCCTCCGGTCGGCCGGAGGCATCCTCCAAAGGCTTCGATCTGGCCGGGGCAATCAGCGTCACGGCAGCCATGCTGCTTCTGGTCTACGGTGTCGTGGAATCTTCCAACCTGGGCTGGAGCTGGACCACCGGAATATTAGCCTGCAGTGTTCTGCTTTTTGGTCTCTTCGCAACGATTGAGCGACGCTCGGCATCCCCCTTGGTACGCCTTGGCATATTTTCTGCCAGCTCACTCGTCCGGGCAAACCTGGGTGCCATGTTGTTTGCCGGCTCTTTTTTCGGGTTCCAATTCGTGACGGTACTCTACCTCCAAGAACTGCGCGGCTGGTCATCCCTTGAAACGGGTCTTGCCCTGCTCGCCGTCGGTGTCGATTCCATACTCGCACCTACCCTGACCCCCAAGCTGGTAAACCGTTTCGGCAATATTCCGGTGATTTTCGGCGGATTCTGCCTTGCTGCGTTAGCCTACGCCCTTTTTCTTCCCATCGGTTTGGACTGGACCTATGCAGCGATGTTCCCGACGATGATCCTGACGGGCCTCGCCTTTTCGCTGACTTACGGACCTTTAACGATCGCCGCCACGGACGGAATTGCGGAAGAAGAGCAGGGGCTCGCCAGCGGTTTATTGAATACCTCCTTCCAGTTCGGCGCCGCACTCGGTTTGGCGGTCGTGACCGCTGTGCAGATTGGCGCTACAGGTTTGGACAATTCCCCGCAAGCGATGCTCGACGGCTACCGCACAGCGATGATCGTTCCGATTGCTGCTTCCCTTCTCGGGATTGGCATCACCGCTCTCGGCCTTCGCAAACGTTCGCCGGTAGTGAACAGTTAAATATGAAGAAGCTCCGTCCGCTGGATAAAAGAAACCAAGAGCAGGAACCTGCCCTTGGTTTCTTTACTGGTCTGTTCATTGAAATCGTAGTAACCCGATCCGGCGTTCACGTATGTGCTAATAAAAAAACCACTGTCGATGTTCATCAACAGTGGTCCTTCGCTTGGCAACGTCCTACTCTCCCAGGACCCTTCGGTCCAAGTACCATCGGCGCTGGAGGGCTTAACGGTCGTGTTCGGGATGGGTACGCGTGGAACCCCTCCGCTATCGCCACCAAACGATTCAAGTGCTTTGATCACCTGAAAACTAGATACGAAACGTTTGCGTTTTAAATACTCCGTAGCATTTCCCGGTTTTTGTTCCGGGCCCCGCCAAAGTAC
>NZ_CP150205.1:5252500-5272500 GCF_037969745.1 Paenibacillus sp. FSL W8-0194
CCTTACCAGATGGTCCTGGCAGATTCATACGGGGTTTCACGTGCCCCGCACTACTCGGGATCCGTCTCGGAGGGAACTGACTTTCGGCTACAGGGCTTTTACCTTCTATGCCGGGCCTTTCCAGACCTCTTCGCCTAACCAGTTCCTTTGTAACTCCATGTGAGACGTCCCACAACCCCGGCCAGCAAGCTGACCGGTTTAGGCTAATCCGCGTTCGCTCGCCGCTACTGACGGAATCACTATTGTTTTCTCTTCCTCAGGGTACTTAGATGTTTCAGTTCCCCTGGTATGCCTCTTCATAACCTATGTATTCAGTTATGAGTGACTGACTATTACATCAGCCGGGTTTCCCCATTCGGACATCCCCGGATCAAAGCTTGCTTACAGCTCCCCGAGGCAGTATCGTTGTTCGCCACGTCCTTCATCGGCTCCTAGCGCCTAGGCATCCTCCGTGTGCTCTTAGTAGCTTAACCTTCGACTCCTGTTTGCCTCGCCTCGCTCCGTTGTTTTGTGCTTCGCACAAAGCCAAAGTCGCTTTTCGATTCAAACACTCGTCTGCTACTTTTATTACTTGGTCTTTCAATGAAGACACAAGCAGCTATGATGAATTTCAATTTGACGCGAAGCCAAATTTAAAATCATCAGAAAAGGATATTTCTAAAACGCAAATTCGTTTCGTTATCTAGTTTTCAAGGATCAAATTGAGAGTTTGCTCTCTCAAAACTGAGCAATGAGTGAGTAACTAGCCAACCGGCTAGATTTAACATTTGAATGTTTCCGTTGCAGGAAACGATTCTCCATAGAAAGGAGGTGATCCAGCCGCACCTTCCGATACGGCTACCTTGTTACGACTTCACCCCAATCATCTACCCCACCTTCGGCGGCTGGCTCCTTACGGTTACCCCACCGACTTCGGGTGTTGTAAACTCTCGTGGTGTGACGGGCGGTGTGTACAAGACCCGGGAACGTATTCACCGCGGCATGCTGATCCGCGATTACTAGCAATTCCGACTTCATGCAGGCGGGTTGCAGCCTGCAATCCGAACTGAGACCAGCTTTGATAGGATTGGCTCCGTCTCGCGACTTCGCTTCCCGTTGTACTGGCCATTGTAGTACGTGTGTAGCCCAGGTCATAAGGGGCATGATGATTTGACGTCATCCCCGCCTTCCTCCGGTTTGTCACCGGCAGTCATTCTAGAGTGCCCACCTTAAAGTGCTGGCAACTAAAATCAAGGGTTGCGCTCGTTGCGGGACTTAACCCAACATCTCACGACACGAGCTGACGACAACCATGCACCACCTGTCTCCTCTGTCCCGAAGGCCGCCTCTATCTCTAGAGGATTCAGAGGGATGTCAAGACCTGGTAAGGTTCTTCGCGTTGCTTCGAATTAAACCACATACTCCACTGCTTGTGCGGGTCCCCGTCAATTCCTTTGAGTTTCAGTCTTGCGACCGTACTCCCCAGGCGGAATGCTTAATGTGTTAACTTCGGCACCAAGGGTATCGAAACCCCTAACACCTAGCATTCATCGTTTACGGCGTGGACTACCAGGGTATCTAATCCTGTTTGCTCCCCACGCTTTCGCGCCTCAGCGTCAGTTACAGCCCAGAAAGTCGCCTTCGCCACTGGTGTTCCTCCACATCTCTACGCATTTCACCGCTACACGTGGAATTCCACTTTCCTCTTCTGCACTCAAGTCACCCAGTTTCCAGTGCGAACTAGAGTTGAGCCCTAGCCTTAAACACCAGACTTAAGTGACCGCCTGCGCGCGCTTTACGCCCAATAATTCCGGACAACGCTTGCCCCCTACGTATTACCGCGGCTGCTGGCACGTAGTTAGCCGGGGCTTTCTTCTCAGGTACCGTCACTCGGATAGCAGTTACTCTACCCGACGTTCTTCCCTGGCAACAGAGCTTTACGATCCGAAAACCTTCATCACTCACGCGGCGTTGCTCCGTCAGGCTTTCGCCCATTGCGGAAGATTCCCTACTGCTGCCTCCCGTAGGAGTCTGGGCCGTGTCTCAGTCCCAGTGTGGCCGTTCACCCTCTCAGGTCGGCTACGCATCGTCGCCTTGGTGAGCCGTTACCTCACCAACTAGCTAATGCGCCGCAGGCCCATCCGTAAGTGACAGATTGCTCCGTCTTTCATTACCGCTCCATGCGAAGCGATAAATTATCCGGTATTAGCTACCGTTTCCGGTAGTTATCCCGGTCTTACGGGCAGGTTGCCTACGTGTTACTCACCCGTCCGCCGCTAACCATCAGAGGAGCAAGCTCCTCATCAAGTCCGCTCGACTTGCATGTATTAGGCACGCCGCCAGCGTTCGTCCTGAGCCAGGATCAAACTCTCCAAGAAAGTTTGTAGCTCATTTTGAATCTGACGAGATTGATTTAATCTCAATCGCTCCGGTCCGAAGACCATCGCATATATACTCACTCATTGTTCAGTTTTCAAAGAGCAACTAAATATCGGACCGTTTTTGGCCGGAATACTAATATACCACATACAACTGAGTAATGCTACTAGTAATTAATTCCAGACCAGCAATTCCTTTTAACATTGGCTATCTTGTGTCCGGATAATTAATATACCATGAATATTCACCAATTACCACAGGTAATGTTTTCCACTCCATTATCATGATCTTGCAATCACATAACAATAATAGCACTTTAACATCAACACCATGAACGTTCTGCTTCACTTCCAACTAGAATAGTAAATGGGTCTCCAATATATTGCGCAACACTCAGATCTAGTTTCGGAGGAAAAAACCAAACGCTAAATGCAACTATGAAAAATACCATTGCCAAAAAAGTGACACCGTCTGAAAAACTCTCTCCACCGTAACACTTGTAAAGAGTGCAACAACTGAAAATGATGCTACCGCCAACTAAGGTATTTCATGACCAGTTAATCGAAATATTGCAGCTTGTTAAAGTAAAAAGCCCGCTGAGACCAGCGGGCTTTCTTGTGGGGCAGTTACAAAGGGATCTATGTCCCATATTTTTTGTTGCAGGACAATCAATGTCGAATTGACACATTACAAAAAAGTATTGGTTTTAAACTCTTTGATACTACTGGGATTATTAATGAAATTGGAAAATCAAATATACAATAAAGTATTGTTCTAAACTCTAAACTATATAAAAAATATGCATATGTCACTTACAATAAACTGTTGTTCTTAAACATCTTGTCACACTTGACTTCCTTGGTATCCATCGAAAACATGCTATTATCCAAGCGCTTAAACTTGTAGGCTTTGCTCCAAATGTTGGTCATAATAAGTACTTCTGTTTTCCCTATGCTTAATCGTCAATGAAGATGAACTTGAAAATAAAAATACATTGAACCTGCAATTCAGAATCAACCGAGAAACTAGTAGATATTAATTGGTAACCTGTATTATGAATACACTTCACCTATTCTTTTTTCGTAAATGTTTCTGAAGTTTGATTTTCTTTTTTTGTCTAGCAAATTTGTTTTTTTTCGCATTACTTAGATTATGTTTATGTTTTGCATTAAAATGCTTTATCATTAGTTCAAATGGATTTTGAGTGAGTGAATAATCAAGAAAACCAAGATTAGGATTTCCCTCTTCGATTATCATAACCCTTCTTGGCGTTTCTTCCATAGAATCATAGTAATCCCTCATAGCAAGAGGCTTTTTAATGAATTTTACAAACTCGCCAGGATAAGGGTAATTCCTTGCCCATAATGAGTATTGATTAATAGTATTCACAGCACCCGACCCCATATGAAACTCATTTGCGTTTTAGGATTTTGCGGATTCCCCGATCGGTATATTTCTTCTTCCACGATGATTCGAAAAGGTACACCGCTTGCTTATTTTTCATGGAATCAGCATGCATGGCCAACATTCCCTTAAACGAATGAGGGAATGGTACAATCCGATCCTTCTTCCCCTTGCCACTATTAATGCGGATCTGGCAGTAATGGAAATCAGCATCGACCAACTTGATATTAATCAGTTCACTGACCCGAATGGCCGTATACAGAAGCGTCTTCACGATCATCATGTCTTGAAAATTCCTTCGCCTGCCAGGCAACATCATAATAAAGCTTTAGCTCCTCTTCTGTGGGTACATAGGGGAGCTTTTTTGCTGCTTTGGGCACCTCGACTTCCAGCTCCGCACGAAGATGCTGGAATAAGGCTTTTGAGATAAGCATAATCTGGTCGTTCCCCCCGGATATATTTGGCCAGCTCTTTCGCTTTGCGTTTTGGAGATGTACGAATTTCGCTCACGCAAGCACACTCCCTTCCAAGGGAAGACGTTCACTCATATTCAGTTTGAACGTTCCATAAGGGTTCACATGTGTATAGACCAAAGGAGTAAGTGCCCGTATGTCTTCCGGAGCTTTGGGACAATATAAAAAACGCATCTCCTCGGACTTTCCGAGAAGATGCGCCGTCACAAATTTTATTCAAACTGTCTGATTGCAATATTGAAATCATTGATTCCGCCTACACTGTTGTTGACGTTGACTCTGTAATCGGCAGTAACGGCGTTGTAAATTTCGGCTGTTTTTTGTGTGCCGGGAGCAATAGACATGTCAGCTTGTAATGTGCCGTTTCTGTAAATTTTCACGCTAAGAGTTACAGTGCCTGTATTTTGAACCCAAACGTTGCAATTTTTCCCGTTTTTCGGTTCTAGTGAGAATGTCTTCTCATAGTTATCTTTGGTGCCAAAATGTTGTGGGTTGAGGATCTGCAAATCAAAAGGGAAAATACCGGAGCCTTTATCTGTTACAGTGATGGTCGAACCTTCAAAAACGTCATTTGTTGTGGCGCTAGTAGTATTTGTGGTGACATTGTTGCTAGTGATCCCATCAGCATATGTACTCGAACTCACGGCTAACAACATCGCAGATAGTAATCCAATTCCGAGCAATTTAACCATTTTCATTTATTTCCCCCCTAAGTAATATAATGGTGACTACAAATAGAATAATAGCATACAAATTCAATAATGTATATATGTGGAAAAAATCATGGTCTTCGATCAGTCGTTGCTCCCGCGTCACGTCGATGTTCTCATCGGGGTGTTCCTTGTACAACTCATGGACCGTAATGTCCTCATGCTGTCGCAGTTCATTCAGCCAGGCTTGATTCCAATTTGACAACTCGATGTTTGGGTGTGTTACGATCACTATTGTTTTCATGTCGGTATGCGCCATTCTTGGTAGAATTCATTTACTTGGTAGTAAAAAAGGTCGCATTCTTCATAAATAGGCTTTCCAGCTTCTCCACGAGCGGACCCTCAAGCTCGGAGATCCGTCTAATCTCCAACCACTCCGGATCGTTGCGGAAACGATCGTAGTTCAGGTTGCGCATGTCAACGCTCCCAAATTTTTTAAGCTGCACTCTGTAAATGGATATTCTGCTCATTTTAAAGTACCTCCAAGTTCATTTTGGCGTTTGTCATCTGCCTGACAACTGCGATTCAAAAAAGGTGAATCGGCCGTAGGGCTTCGCCCACGCAGCGGAGTGAAGTTCTGTGGCCGAGCTATGCCGTCAAGGGTTAGAGGACTTTACGGCTTGCCGTATTACGTCCTCTTACTTGCGAAGCCTTTGACGGCATAGCGCCGTTTTGATAATCCGGGGTCAGGCGGATGACAAAAGCACGCATGGACAAATCCCTCGAAGGAATAAAAACTTAACTGGAGCGGGAAGCGGGAATTAGCATCGGGTAGAGCAAATAAAAAAGCTTCACATAGGAAGCTTCGTTAATACTTTTATTTAATAAAATCATTAAACTTTTTTATCCGTTTAAAGTAACCCTCCCAATCTTTGAATATATCATAAAGCGGATCTTCGAGAGTTTCCCTATCCTCGTAATTTTCCCACTCCAAATCTATCTCTGCCTCTTCCCAAAAATCATTCTCGGTATCCTCCAAACACTCTTTATAAAAACTTAGTTTTTCTAAAATGGTTTCATTAGGATCTGCAACGGATACATTTTCGCCAAAAATTTCCGTTGCCCTTTCATGAGCTTCTATATAATTCGGAAGATTACCTTTAAGCAAGAATTCAAGTCCTGAAATTAATCTTTTAGATTTTATAACTTCCCTCTCAAATGCTCTAATAATCTCTATTCGCGATCCTTTGAGTTCGATAAAATCAGCATATTTCCATAATCGATCTATTTTTTTGGCTTTATCATCGAAGTCACTTTTGCTTTTATTTAAACTGATATGTAAATCTTGTGCTTCGCGAATAGCCAAGTTTAAATTGTTATTTAGTTCCCTTGCACTCTCAACCTTTGAAATTGTTTTATCTTTGATCCCCTTCATTTCTACAAGCTGAGCCTCTACAAGTTCCAGCTTGGATAAAAAGGACCTTCTGACAAGCCAGACGATAATACCACCTAATAGGGCTAGCGAAGTAATAACTAGGGCGGAAAGATTTAATATTGAGCTAATATTCCCTTCAAGTAGCGTGATTCTCGATTTTTGCATATCAATTAATTGCTGAGTGACTTCTTCTTTTGTGAGAGTATGCCCTTGCTGCTGAACCATTGATTGTATTTCTTCTTTTGTGGCCATGTCTGTCTTGATTTTTTCTAAGCTGCTTTGTAATTGATCCTTTGTAACAAGATTTGGGTCAGTAGCCGCAATAGCGTATGAATCCACAAAAAAGATAGTAAATATAATACAAAATCCAAGTATCACAAACTTCGCTATTTTATTCATAGGATCTCCTAGATTCAATTTATGTTTTTGAAATTTTCCACTGCGATATGATTCCATCGTAATCGCGTCCCAAACGATCCAGTGCATCTAAATAAACCAAATCATTTTCCCTGATCATTATCCGCATTGCCTGATATCGTGGACGATCAAAATCTTTGCCACTTTGTTTGTCAACGAAAATAAAGCGATCCTCAATCTCTAAATCACGAAACTTAACAAGCTGACGTTCCGGATTCTGATCCTTAGCACTTACTCGTCCATAAGCCAACTTTATTTATTTCTCCCCCCTGAAAAGCGTATCAAAAAGCCATGCTTTATAATCAAACGTTTCAAAACATATTTTAAGGAATTTTGAAACCCAAATAAAGGGTGATTATTTACTGTCTCTAAAAGCATGCTTTTTGACACGTCGGGAGGTATAAAAGAACTGCCGACTTATTATCAGCAGCCCCATCTGGACTAGTCCATTCTTGAACTGGTAGCCTTACCTTTTATAAATGTCCCATAGTCTAATTTCCGAAATTTCAAAGATCCAGTGTAGGATAAATAAAAAAACCGGGATAGCATGTCCCAGGTCCCTCCATCAACGGGATAGCATGTCCCAGGTCCCTCCATCAAATGGCAGGAAATATTGTTGGACTTTTTCCTTAAATGTTAAAATGCTATTTTGTTATAAATTTTCTAACCATAATCCTCAATGCATCAATTGTTCTCTTCAACTTAATTGATTTATAAGTTCAGTTGAATATTCATTGTCCATTACCTTTAAGTTAACTATAGACTTAATGAATTTGTCATTATCAAGTACATTTTGATGTATAGATTTTAAAAATGTATTTCTGAGCAATAATGTCGAATTTTCTAATTTTTCAAATTTCCCTAAAAGTGGTATAAGCCTGGAAGAAATAACAGAGAATGCTACTGTGCAAATCGTTTGCATAACGAAAAAGACCTCTTAGGTTGTTCACCTAGGAGGTCTCATCATCGGAACTTTTTATAACCATCGCTTAAAACAAAACTATATTGTAATTGAGATTATCAGAACAATGCTTTATTGTTCAGAACAATACTTTATTGTAATAAATCACGAATATCATTTGTTCTTGATTCCTTACTCCACCGTCACGCTTTTCGCCAAATTCCGCGGCTTATCCACGTCGTTTCCTCTGGCGAGGGAAGCGTAGTAGGACAGCAGCTGGAGCGGTACGACAGACAGGGCCGGCGTCAGCAGCGGCAAAGTTTTAGGAATGGCGAAAGCCTGGTTCACGGACTTGAGCAGGCTTGCGACATGCTCTTCGTGCGTAATCGCCATAATGTCGGCGCCGCGTGCGCTGACTTCCTTGATGTTGCTCACCGTTTTTTCAAGTACGGATTCCTGGGTTGCCAGGGCGATTACAGGAATGCCTTCTTCGATCAAGGCCAGCGTGCCGTGTTTCAGTTCCCCGGCCGCATACGCTTCGGAATGGATGTAGGAAATTTCTTTCAGCTTCAAAGAGCCTTCCTGTGCCACCGCATAATCCAATCCCCGTCCGATAAAGAATAAGTGCTCATGCTTGGAAATCTGTTCTGCATAGGCTTTGATCGCATCCGGTTTCGCCAGCATGCTTTCGAGCTGCTCAGGCAGCGCCTGCATGGCGGCAATAATGTGTGCAACCTCTTCCGGCGTTTGCGTACCGCGCACCTCCGCCAGGTAGAGAGCCAGCAGGTAAAATGCGATCAATTGGGAAGTATATGCTTTTGTCGAAGCGACGGCAATTTCCGGTCCGGCTAGGGTTACGATGACGTCATCCGCATCCCGGGCAATGGAGCTGCCGACTACGTTCGTAATGGCAAGCACATGTGCCCCGTGGGACTGCGCTTCGCGCAAAGCGGCCAGCGTATCCGCCGTTTCGCCCGATTGGCTGACCACAATAACCAGCGTATCTTTCGTCACGATCGGCGAACGGTAACGGTATTCGGAAGCGACATCCGTTTCGACCGGAATCCGTACCAGCGATTCGATGGCATGACGTCCGACAAGACCGGCATGGTATGCCGTGCCGCAAGCAACGATTTGGATTTTGCTGATGCCTTTGATTTGCTCCGGCGTCAGCTTCAGCTCAGGCAGAACGACTTTTTTGCCGGATTCGTCGATCCGTCCGCGCATCGTGTCGCGATATGCCTTCGGCTGCTCATGAATCTCTTTAAGCATAAAATGCTCAAAGCCGCCTTTTTCCGCAGTAACGGCATCCCAGTCGACATGAATCATTTCCCGAGAAATAAAATTCCCTTCAATCGTCATCAATTCGACAGAGTCCTTCGTCAAAACGGCCATCTCGCCGTCGTTCAAAATATACACGTTTCGCGTATATTGCAGAATCGCCGGAATGTCCGAACCGATAAAATTCTCGCCTTCCCCGATCCCGATAATAAGCGGGCTTGCCTGACGAACGGCAACCAGCTTATCCGGCTCGTATTCAGTCAATACGCCCAGCGCAAACGCGCCGCGCATTTGGGAAATCGCTTTTTGTACGGCTTTGACAATATCGCCTTGGTATTCACGCGCAATCAGATGGGAAATGACTTCCGTATCGGTTTCCGACACAAAATGATGTCCTTCCGCGATCAGCTCATCCTTCAGCTCCAAATAATTTTCGACGATTCCGTTATGAACGACCGAAAATTTATGGCTGTTGTCCGTATGAGGATGGGAATTGGCGTCCGAAGGTTTGCCATGGGTAGCCCAGCGTGTATGGCCGATCCCTGCGCTTCCCACCAGCGGTGTATCCTCCAGCTTCGACTCCAGATTCGCGATCCGGCCTTTAGCCTTGGCAATTTGTAATCCCTGATCGGTAAAAACCGCGATTCCCGCGGAATCATAACCGCGATATTCCAGCTTTTTCAATCCCTCGATCAATACTTCCTGCGTATTCTTTTGACCAATATATCCGACAATACCACACATAATCTATTTTCCTCCGTTCACTTCTCCAAATTGGGTTTTAGAGAGCATACGGGAACAAACCGTGCGGCATGTGCCAAATGTACGGGAAAACAAACTTTGTATGAAGTTTACAAGGTACGATTTCACGAATGTACATCCGGCTGCTGCCGCTTCATTAGGTTCTCATGCCCGCACACTCATGAAAATTATGATTTTCTCTTTCACCCACCGGAAGCGTTGTGTGAACAGTCGCCCATTCATTTTCCGTTTTCGGTTTACGGCTTTGGTGAATCACCGGAAGGTCCCCGCCGAATCATTCGAACACCTTCACCTCGTCAACTTGGTGCTTCGCAAATCAAGCCGTCTGCCGGCCCGATTCTTTCTCCGTACAAAACCCAAGTTCTGGCGCTTAATGGATATACCTCACGATCCTCGCTTTCTATTTCGGAATGACAATTGTTGCTTAACCCGCTTGTCGTTTTTGTGATGGTTCGACAAACGTAGTTTTAATTATATTCATACCGACCCGCTTTTGCAATCCGGCATCATTCCCATGCTTGCTTGCCTCTTCCCTGTTCACCCTATATGAAAGCCGATGAAACCTGAACTTTAGTTTCACCGGCCCATGATGAAAGTTCCTGTATTTTACTGTAAAAATAAATCCGAGGTCTTACGCAAGCTCCCGTTTCACAACGTCAACGATTTGGCTGACGTACTGATCCAGTTGGTCCTTATCCGGACCTTCGGCCATTACGCGGATCAAAGATTCCGTCCCCGACGGGCGAACCAGCACGCGGCCGTTGTCGCCGAGGATACCTTCCACTTCCTTAATCGCGGATTCGATTGCTGCGTTGCCTTCGTATTTGCTTTTGTCTTCCACGCGCACGTTGACGAGCACCTGCGGATATTTGCGCATCATCGTTCTAAGCTCGCTCAATTTTTTGCCGGAGCCCGCCACAATGTCAACGAGTTGAATCGCCGTTAGTATGCCATCCCCGGTCGTATTATAGTCGAGGAAAATAACGTGGCCGGACTGTTCGCCGCCCAGGTTATATCCGCCTTTGCGCATCTCTTCCATCACGTAACGGTCACCTACGGCGGTCTTTGCCGTATTCAGGCCCAGCTGTTCGGCAGCTTTGTAAAAACCGATGTTGCTCATGACCGTCGACACGATCGTACCTTTGTTCAGCTTGCCTTGTTTGTTGAGCGCATCCCCGCAAATGCAAAGGATAAAGTCGCCGTCGACTTCCTCTCCTTCGTTGTCGATGGCGATCAGACGGTCCGCATCCCCGTCGAATGCAAGGCCCAGGTCGGCTTTGGTTGCCAGGACCGTTTCTCTAAGCTTTTCCGGATGCGTCGAGCCGCATTGGTCGTTGATGTTCAAGCCGTTCGGCTCCGCCCCGATTTTGATGACTTCGGCACCCAGTTCTTCAAACAGTTTCGGCGCCAGTTCATAGGCCGCTCCATTCGCGCAGTCCAGCACGATTTTCATGCCTTTGAAGCTGTGGCTGATCGTGGATTTCAAATAGTCCAAATATTTATATTTCGAATCGTTGTCGACAATGACGTTGCCGAGATCCTTCCCAATCGGGCGTGGCAGCTCGTCGGTTTCGGCATCCATCAAAGCTTCGATTTTGAGCTCCGTTTCATCGGAGAGCTTAAATCCGTCCCCGCCAAAAAACTTGATGCCGTTATCCTGCACCGGATTGTGCGAAGCGGAAATCATGACGCCCGCGTCGGCTTTCAACAATCTCGTAATGTAGGCAACCGCAGGCGTTGTCACAACGCCAAGACGGACGACATGCGCTCCGATCGAGAGTAGGCCCGCTACCAAGGCGGATTCGAGCATCACGCCGGATACGCGGGTATCCATGCCAATCACGACCGTCGGCTTCTCTACATCGCCCGTGAGCACATAACCGCCGCAGCGGCCGATGCTGTATGCCATTTCAGCCGTCAGTTCCTTGTTTGCGACACCGCGTACGCCGTCAGTTCCAAAATATTTCCCCATGTTCCTTCTCCTTTTTCGAATACTATGCTTTAAATCAATCCATAAATTGCTCATTTCAGTCCATTCTCGGAAGTTATTATCTCTCAAGCGGCGTCGAACTAAAGCATGGTTCTCCTCAATCCCCGATCCGTATTCCTTTTAGAGACCCCATTCATATGATCTTTAGTTCCTCCGAAATAACGTTAGTTGTTTTCGGTTTCGCCCGTTTCGTTGGTGCTGCCGTCCGGAGGATTATCGGTTGAGGTAGAGGAATCCGGCGGCAATGGCTCCTCCGTTTTCTCGTTGGTTTGGGTTCCGGCATCATTTCCCTGTTCCTTTCCCTTATCGTCGGTTCCGGGATCAGGGTGGGTAACGGCAGGCTTCGATTTATCTTTAATTTCAACCGTCGCGGTCAGAGGCGTCCCCGGATCCGCTCGGGAAACATACCGCGGGAGAATCACTTGCAGCGTCACCTCGTGGGTTCCCGGGCTTAGTCCGTCGATGCTTGCGATGAGCTCGATGTCGTTTTTCGTCAAACTATCCAGCAAGCCGGGAGCTCCGTTAAGCGCCAGCGACATCGTTTTGCTCGCCGGGTTTACGATGTCGGCCGATAATCCGCTCGCGTTATCGTTTTTGATCATGATCGGGATATCGTTTATAACTCGCTGCGAATTGGAAACCGTCGTAATTTCCACCTGCAGGGAGCTAGGCTCGATTTTCTCAAAACCCGGCGGCGGCGTCAAGTCCACAGGAAGAACTACCGTTCCGGCTGCGGTGATCTTGCTTAGATCGACGTTGATTTCGCTGTAGGACTTTATTCCCGCCAATTCATCCTGCGGGCCGTACAGCTTCACTTTGGTCGCGCTAGGCAGTGCTTTGGAAATAACAAGCCCCTCCGGTAGTTTTCCGATATATTGCAGTTCGATCGGCACTTCCTTATAAGGAGGCGATATGACGATATCCACCGTTACGGAGGACGGTTCAAGCACGGCGCCTTGGATTTCTTGACCCTGCTTGTCGTAGGCCGCCAGCTTTACCCGTTTTTCCTTCAGGGTGCCGTCTTCGCCGTCGATGGAAACGGAGCCTTGCACCTTTGCGACTTCGCGAAGCTCGCTTTCGGGGAGCGTCACCTTCACGGTTGCTGGCTGCGGCGTAATTTGCCCAAGCGTATACCCTTCGGCAGGCGTGCCTTTGGTCACGATCGTAACCGGGAACGTCGCCGTATTTCTTTCTTCAATATTGACGGTTACCGTGGAAGGCTGAATGTTGACAAGTTCCAACCCTTTGGGAAGATCCACGCTCAAAGGCAATGTGCTGGTCCCCACCTTGGCTTTCGACAGATCCAGCCTGATTTTGTATTCATCGGAAAACGCCGAGATCAAATCCATCTTTTTTCCTTTGATTTCAATACGAACCCGATCCGTATCCATCGCGCTCAAAATGTATTTTTTCTCGTCCAATCCAAAAGGCTGGACCTTGACGTTTTCGATGATTCTCGTATCGATTTTGGCGGTTGGGGTCGGGGTATCGTTGTTCCAGTGAACCATGCTCCATAACAATACGCTGACCGCCAGCGCCAACACTTTGGCGAAATTGTTGTTATTGATCCATTTATTCATGTTTATCCGTCCCCTTCCGGCGCCAGAACATCGGGCGTTTGTCTTTAGGGGTTGAATTCGGGCGGAGCTCCTCATACAGCTTCGAGATCAAGGACTCTTCCTTGATGTCGCGAACGACTTGTCCATTGATCGCAAGCGAAATTTGGCCCGTTTCTTCGGACACGACGACCGACACCGCGTCCCCGACTTCGCTGATCCCGATCGCTGCACGGTGCCGCGTACCGAGTTCCTTGCTGATAAAAGGATTCTCCGAAAGCGGCAGGTAACACGCTGCGGCGGCAATCTGGTTGTTTTGGATGATGACGGCTCCATCATGTAGAGGGGTATTCGGGATAAAAATGTTGATGAGCAGCTGCGAACTGACCATCGACTGCATCGGAATGCCTGACTCGGTGTATTCGTTAAGTCCCGTCTGCCGCTCAAAAACGATTAATGCGCCTATTTTTCTACGCGCTAAATAATTTACGGCTTTAATGACTTCCCCGATCAGTTTGTTGAACTCCTCGTCTTCCGCCGATGATCGGCCGAAGATCTTGCCCCGGCCCAACTGTTCCAGCGCCCGCCGCAGCTCCGGCTGGAAGATGATGAAGATGGCGAAAATGCCGAAGTTAAAGATCTGGTTCATCAGCCATCGCAGCGTAAACAGATCGAACCACGTGCTTAATGCCCATATAATCACGAGAACCAGGATCCCCTTCAAAAGCTGAACGGCCCTGGTACCTCTGACGAGTAGAATGACCTGATAAATGATGTAGGTAACGATAGCGATATCGATAATATCTTTAATGGATTCTTTCCATGTCAGATCCGTAAAATAATTCATACTTAGGCCCCCGTACTACCCCTTGAATGTAAAATGGGTCTCTATGTAATATACTTTCCCCTATATCTTCTAGGTTATAACGATCAAGTGCAGGTTGCAAGCGGCGCAAGCTCCGGATTGGATGCATTTAAACATTTTTCCAGCAAAAAGGCGCCTTCTTTCTGTAAAGAGGCGCCATCAATGTTCAGTTCCAGCATGGTTTTAACGGTAGGCGACATCGGAAAACGCGTTTGTAATTTTATACCACAGCCAATCCAAAGCCTGGTCAATGTTTTTGACCTTTCCGGAAATATGCGCCGTTGAAGCTTGGTATAAAGATCCGTCGATGACTGTCAGATTCCCGTTCACTTCACCGTAAATTTTCGTTTTTCCGTTTTCCACCGTCAAATTGCCGGCGATGCTTTTTCCTTCGGGGACGATTACCGTGTCTCCTTCAATGACGACTTGATCCAGGTCATTCCCCTTCACTACCAACTGCGAGTCCTGGTCCCAGAAACTGACGGAGCTGATGAACATCACGATCAGAAAAATCGCCGCAGCCGTCACAGCAGGATGTCTCCGAATCCATCCCAGCCAAGGCTGCTGTTTCTTTTCCTGAGGCAACGCGCTCATGATCCGCTGGGTCAGCTCAAGAGGTGCAGACGGGGCATGATGGGACAAGGAAAACATCAGCATATCCGTCTGTTCCAGCTCTTTAAACTGCATCCGACAAGCAGGGCAGGACAACAAATGGGCCTTTAGCTCCATCTGCTGTTCCTTGGACAAGTCGTCATCTAGGTAGTCATGCATTAAAGAGACGGCCAAGTTGCATTCCATATGAGCCAATCCTTTCATTCAAGTAGATGTATTCGAACCCTTTTCTGCCGAAGGGCACAAGACTTGTTTAATTTGTAATACGTAGGGCCGTTTATAATGTTTCAACAAAAAAACAGGAAAATTACATTTTGGGCTCCAGTTTTTTGCGCAAAAATTCCCGTCCCCGGTGTACCCGCGTTTTAATGGTTGTTACAGGCATGCCAAGAACGTCGCTGATTTCCTGCAAGGACAAGTCCTGCAAATACCTGAGTATCATGACCGACTTATATTTGGCCGGAAGCGAGTCGATCGCCTGATAGATGATCTGCTGCGTCTCCGATAACAACGCTTCGCTTTCGGGCGTGCGGTTATCGCTTGGGATCATCGAATAACCATCCATGCCTTCCTGATCGTTCATTTCCGCATCCAGCGAATACGTCGGTTTTTTCTTCCGCAAACGGTCGATGCATAAGTTGGTTGCGATCCGGTAGATCCAGGTCGAAAACTTTTGGTTCTGGTCATAACGGTCCAGGTTTCGGTACACGCGCAAAAAAGTCTCCTGAACGATATCCTCCGCCTCATGGCGGTTGCTCAGCATCCTGTAGGCCAAATGGTATATTTTATCTTTGTAGAGCTCCACAATTTCGGCAAATGCGCGCTGATCCCCTTTCAGGGCCAGCTTGGTCAACCTATTTTCTATATTATCCACCAATGAATTCCCCCAGACTTGCTGATGGGTAACGAGCTTTTTTTCACATCATTCAAATCGTAATTCAACTCCCTGCAAAATGCAAGACAACTTTGTAAAGATATACAAAGAGGTTTTGGCCAAAAAAAAAAAGGAAAGCCGAGGTTCAACGAATTGAATCCCGGCTTTCCAAAAATAAGGCATCATGAATGCGTCTTACGAATCAGTTTCAGCGGCACATCAGCCCGTATTCCGGAGACCTGCGGCAATGCCGTTGATGGTGAGAAGCACCTCGCGGAGCAGCTCGGCGTCGTCCTCGTCTTTCTCGCGAAGGCCGCGAAGCTCGCTCAGAAGCTGCACCTGAAGATAGCTGAGCGGATCGACGTACGGATTGCGCAAACGAATGGATTCCTGAATGACAGGAACATTGTCCAGGATTTCCTTTTGTCCGGTGATTTTCAGGATCAGATCCGAAGTCAGCTTAAATTCCTCTTCAATTAATTTAAAGATCCGCTGACGGGCTTCTTCGTTTTTGGACATATTCGCGTATTCATGGGCAATCACCATGTCCGCCTTGGCGATGGCCATTTGAAGAGAATCGATCAAGGAAGTGAAGAACGAGAATTTCTCGTACATTTCCTGCATGATTTTCAGGTTCTCTTCTTTATTTTGATAAAAGCTTTGGAGCCCCGTTCCCGCAGCATACCATGCCGGCAGCAGGAAACGGCTTTGCGTCCAGGAAAACACCCACGGAATCGCGCGCAGATCCTCGAAACGGTCGCTGTTTTTCCGTTTGGAAGGACGGGAGCCGATATTCAGCTCTCCCACCTCCGGCAGCGGCGTCGACTCCTTGAAGAAGGTCAAGAAGTCCGGATCGCGGAAGATGAGATCCTGATACTTTTTACGGGATACCTCCGACATCTCTTTGACGATGTTATCCCAATACGCTTCGCGCTCGTCATCTTCCTGCGGAGCACGTTTGTTGATCGCCGCGGTGATCAAAGCCGACGTTGCCTGCTCCAAACTGCGGTACGCGATCCCTTTGAGGGAATAACGGGACGAAATGACTTCGCCTTGTTCCGTGATTTTGATGCCGCCGCCAATCGTGGAAGCTGGCTGAGCGAGGATCGAACGGTTGAGCGGCATGCCGCCGCGTCCAAGCGCGCCGCCGCGTCCGTGGAAGAACTTCAGCTTGATTCCTGCCTCATTGGCAACCGCCGTAAGTTCCTTCAAGGCTACGCGCAGCTCATAGTTCGCGGTGACGGCTCCCCCGTCTTTGTTACTGTCGGAATAACCGAGCATGATTTCCTGCAGATCGTTTCTTGCCTTAATGCTCTCACGATAGATCGGCAGCTTAAACAATCGTTTCATGATGGCCGGAGCGGCATGAAGGTCCTCGATCGTCTCAAACAGCGGTACGGCCTGCAGCGTGCAATGCACAGTGCCGTCGGCGTTTTGGCGGAACAATCCGACCTCTTTGGCGAATACCATGACTTCCATGATGTCGCTTGCGCCTTCGGCCATGCTGATCAAATAGCTCGTGATGCAATGTTTGCCGTATTCCTGCTGGGCCTTATAGACCGTGCGGAACACGTCAAGGCACTCTTTCGTGCTTGCGCTGTATTGATGATAGTTGGACGTAATCGGTCTAGGCTCGCTAAGCAGCTGGGCCAAGAGCGATATTTTTTCCTCTTCGGACAATTTCGAATAATCCGGCGTGACGTTAATCTGCGCCAAAATCTCTTTCATCGCATTTTCATGCTCTTGGCTGTGCTGGCGGATATCCAAAGCAGCCGTATGGAACCCAAACAGCTCAACCTGCCGTATTAATTTTTGTATATAAGTATCGGCAACGTAATCGGCATAGTGGAAACGCAAGCTGCGGTCGATGATTTTCAAATCCTCGATGAAATCGAGCGGCGTGCCGTATGCTTGAGGCGTTCCCTTTTTGCTGTCGTCCAGAACATTGCTGATTTTCTCCATCATGTAAACGAGTTTGATCCGGTAAGGCTCTTTTTCGTTATGCCAAATGGTCCGTCTCGTAATTTCGACATGTTCGCGGTCGTCGGCAATCGACTTCAGAAGCTCGCCCGACACATCCACGATCGAAGTGCTGAAGCTCAAATATTGCATGTACTCGTTCAAAATCCGCTGATACTCGCGAATGGCCAGCTTACGCTGCAAGCGCAGCGTCTCCCAAGTAATCTCGGCCGTCACGGACGGGTTTCCGTCGCGGTCGCCGCCGATCCAGGAACCGAAACGCAGGTACGTAGGCACGTGCCAGTTGTGGCCTGGGTAATACTTGTTCAAACAGCGTTCCAGCTCCTGATATACTTCAGGAAGCACGTGGAACAGCGTTTCATGGAAATAATACATGCCGTTTCTGACCTCATCCAGAACCGTCGGCTTGCCCGCTCTCAGTTCGTCCGTTTGCCACAGCGTAATGACTTCGTTCAGCAGCTTTTCACGGAGCTGTTCCCGTTCACGGAAAGTAAGAGTCGGATTATCCAGCAGCATGACATCCTCTGAGATCCGTTTATGAATATCGAGAATGGCTCTGCGCATCGCTTCCGTCGGGTGTGCGGTCATAACCAGCTCAAGCGAAAGGCTTTCGATGATCTCCTGCACTTCCTCGTACGTGAACCGGCGATCCTTTAAGTCCTGAACGGCGCTTTCGATCGAGCCGGGCTGTACCGTTTCCCCTGCCGACCGTTCATAATCGCGTTTGCGGCGAATCCGGTGATTCTGCTCGGCAATGTTGACCAATTGGAAATAGATCGCAAAGGCCCGGATGACCTGATGGCGAATGTCCGGTTCAAGCGTTTTGATGATTTGTTTGAAATCTTCATACAATTCAGGCAAAAACACAGAGCGTAATGACTTGCTGGTCTCGCGAATCTTTTCAACAATATCCAGAAGCTCGTTACCGCCCTGATGGACAAGCACTTCGCCGAGAATGTTTCCCAAGAAGCGTACATCACGCCGCAGAAGGTTGTTTGAATTGCTTTTATTTGCGGTTACCGTAAGTTCAGTCATGCTACTCCTCCCATTCCATTCCGTTTGTATTGCTCTCTCTTAGCTCTGCTTTCTAAACATCATACAACAAAATACATCGAAAATCTGCACTTTTCTGCGATAAAGCGAAAATTTATTATGTAAATTATTAAAAAGGACAGTGCATTTATATGCAGAAATAAAACATGCCGTTTCAAGCATTGACTTTGATAATAAAGAACAGTAATTACTTCCCCTGATAATAACCATTCCTATTTCCGGGTATTTATTCATCGGGCTTTTATGGCGCCCAACAATTTCCTAGGTTTTGCGGGGAACCGAAGCCTGATTGTATACAAGCCTGCCAACGATATAGTTCTCTATAATGAGTAATGGATTTCCGGCTCGGGATTAGACCTGTTTTTTGAGAACATCGTAAAGGCTGACATCCGTTGAGGAGATGCTTAGGGAGAATGGAGAGTCCACTCGATTGATTTACCCCAAAAAGAGCCGTTCTGAAACAGCAAAAGTTAAGCATCCTGTTGAGGAAGAAAATAATCGACGCGCGTCCTGATCGGGTGATCACGAAGATGCCTGCAGAGACGGTCCACCCTAATGCACGGGCTCTCTTCCTCACAGATCTCCATATAACAAAAAAACGCCCTTCGGCGTGTTTGTTTTAAATCTATATGGAGCGGGTGATGGGAATCGAACCCACGCTACCAGCTTGGAAGGCTGGAGTTCTACCATTGAACTACACCCGCATATACGGAATGAAAATATCGGGATGACACGATTCGAACATGCGACCCCCTGGTCCCAAACCAGGTGCTCTACCAAGCTGAGCTACATCCCGATATGACATGAAAATGGCGCGCCCTAAGAGATTCGAACTCCTGACCTTTTGATTCGTAGTCAAACGCTCTATCCAGCTGAGCTAAGGGCGCATTTATAATGGAGCGGACGACGGGAATCGAACCCGCGACCCTCGCCTTGGCAAGGCGATGCTCTACCGCTGAGCCACGTCCGCATAACAATGGTGCGCGTGGAGGGACTTGAACCCCCACGTCAAAGACGCTAGATCCTAAGTCTAGTGCGTCTGCCAATTCCGCCACACGCGCAAATCTTCGACTGATTCGTCGCCGTTTGCATCGTGATTCGGCTTGTTTTATCAAACCGTATCTCGTAGCGACAAGAATGATCTTACCATACATCTCAATAAAGAGTCAAGCATTTTTATAAAATATTTTTTTGGAATTTTAAAATCAAACCCTATCCCTTTTCTTTAGGCCAATAAATCATGGATATTTAGGCTTCTCCTCGTTTATGATGCATGATTCTTTCCCCTTTATGAATCAGATTCAAGTAATTCAATGGTAACCACATTCATTCCCATAATGAAGGGAAATTCAAACCTAGAATGGAGTTCATCAAGCCATGACGATAAGT
>NZ_CP150205.1:5277500-5347500 GCF_037969745.1 Paenibacillus sp. FSL W8-0194
GGGCGGTGTGTACAAGACCCGGGAACGTATTCACCGCGGCATGCTGATCCGCGATTACTAGCAATTCCGACTTCATGCAGGCGGGTTGCAGCCTGCAATCCGAACTGAGACCAGCTTTGATAGGATTGGCTCCATCTCGCGACTTCGCTTCCCGTTGTACTGGCCATTGTAGTACGTGTGTAGCCCAGGTCATAAGGGGCATGATGATTTGACGTCATCCCCGCCTTCCTCCGGTTTGTCACCGGCAGTCATTCTAGAGTGCCCACCTTAAAGTGCTGGCAACTAAAATCAAGGGTTGCGCTCGTTGCGGGACTTAACCCAACATCTCACGACACGAGCTGACGACAACCATGCACCACCTGTCTCCTCTGTCCCGAAGGCCGCCTCTATCTCTAGAGGATTCAGAGGGATGTCAAGACCTGGTAAGGTTCTTCGCGTTGCTTCGAATTAAACCACATACTCCACTGCTTGTGCGGGTCCCCGTCAATTCCTTTGAGTTTCAGTCTTGCGACCGTACTCCCCAGGCGGAATGCTTAATGTGTTAACTTCGGCACCAAGGGTATCGAAACCCCTAACACCTAGCATTCATCGTTTACGGCGTGGACTACCAGGGTATCTAATCCTGTTTGCTCCCCACGCTTTCGCGCCTCAGCGTCAGTTACAGCCCAGAAAGTCGCCTTCGCCACTGGTGTTCCTCCACATCTCTACGCATTTCACCGCTACACGTGGAATTCCACTTTCCTCTTCTGCACTCAAGTCACCCAGTTTCCAGTGCGAACTAGAGTTGAGCCCTAGCCTTAAACACCAGACTTAAGTGACCGCCTGCGCGCGCTTTACGCCCAATAATTCCGGACAACGCTTGCCCCCTACGTATTACCGCGGCTGCTGGCACGTAGTTAGCCGGGGCTTTCTTCTCAGGTACCGTCACTCGGATAGCAGTTACTCTACCCGACGTTCTTCCCTGGCAACAGAGCTTTACGATCCGAAAACCTTCATCACTCACGCGGCGTTGCTCCGTCAGGCTTTCGCCCATTGCGGAAGATTCCCTACTGCTGCCTCCCGTAGGAGTCTGGGCCGTGTCTCAGTCCCAGTGTGGCCGTTCACCCTCTCAGGTCGGCTACGCATCGTCGCCTTGGTGAGCCGTTACCTCACCAACTAGCTAATGCGCCGCAGGCCCATCCGTAAGTGACAGATTGCTCCGTCTTTCATTACCGCTCCATGCGAAGCGATAAATTATCCGGTATTAGCTACCGTTTCCGGTAGTTATCCCGGTCTTACGGGCAGGTTGCCTACGTGTTACTCACCCGTCCGCCGCTAACCATCAGAGGAGCAAGCTCCTCATCAAGTCCGCTCGACTTGCATGTATTAGGCACGCCGCCAGCGTTCGTCCTGAGCCAGGATCAAACTCTCCAAGAAAGTTTGTAGCTCATTTTGAATCTGACGAGAATTTAATTCTCAATGTTTGCTCCGCAAATCATCCAGCCATAGGCTTGGACCGACTTGCTTCGCGATCGGCTTTGCAAGCAAAGCCTGTATCTCACTCGTTGTTCAGTTTTCAAAGATCAAATTCTTTCGTTTTCGTTCATCACCGCATCTCAGCGGCGACTTTTATAATATATCATACATGCTCGATGTTTTGCAAGACTTTTTTTTAAACTTTTTTTTCGAAGTTTTAAATTCGTCAACATCTCGCAGCTTTCCGTTTTATTTGACTAAAACCGAAGCGAAAATAAATTTATCATAGATCCCCGTTGACCGTCAAGCACTTTTTTCGCATTTATTGTTTGAATTGAGACAGCTTGCTGTTACGCGCATATTTGGAAAGTTCCTTCGGGGGCGCGAATCTGGCATACATGCGGAACACCGTGCGATATCGGCTCGCGATCGCGTTTCTCACTTCCAGGTCCAATCTATGGTCGCTTAAGTCAAACAGCATTTCATCCAGCTCTTTACGCAGTACATAATCCAGTTCTTTGCATTCCTTATCGTTAAAAAGCATACCCAGCATGGTTGCTTGGCCTCCTTGTCGACTAGAGCATATTTTCTGAAATTATCGGAATTTGCAACATTCTAAAATGTGGCTCGATATGCCGCCTTAATGTTATGCACAGTTTTTGGGAAATTTATGAATGCGGTATGCCGAAAAAAGGCAAATAGACGCTATGCCTATTTACCCCTTCATCAGCGTGTAAGTAATCGTGCTTTCGATAATGGCGGCCACAAACAATAAAATGACGATCCATACCGATGCCGTCCATGCCTGCCGGAAACCCTCCTTCCATTTCCCCTTTAATCCTTCCTTCCCGCTCCCGCCAAGGCTCGCAATGACAAGCATCCCCATCCGAACCCCAAAAGCGCAAGCGATGATAATCGCCGGAATTTCAATGATCCCATGAGGCAGCAGACCTTTCACGACCAGATCGAACAAGCTGTTTCCCTGCTCCATAGAGGTATGAACCAGGAACCCGACAACCATGCCGTTCACAAGCAAAAACAAAATCGGAAGGATGCCCAAAAACAACCCCAAAAAGATCATCAATACGGCCTTGATGCTGTTATTGAAAAAGATGAACACGAAAAAATTCCACTTCGGGTTGGACGACCTGCTCAGGCTTTCCCCGATATCGCGGATTCCTCCCATCTGCTGATCGATGAACTGCGCCAATACGCCGGTGCTGTACCATCCCGCGACGATGCCCAAAACGAACAGGACCGTGACGAACAGCAGGGTCTTGCGGATCGAACCCAAATCTTTCAGAAAAACCGAAGGGCGAAGCATAGTTGACCTCCTCCTGGTATAACTCGCTAGTACGAGCATACTATGTAAAGTAAACAAGCATTTCCATTGTGGGAAAGGAGCGACAAACGCAAATGAATTCATTTTTTTATGTGCTGAACGGCCGCAAAATCAAACGCACCTTCTTCGTGCTCGCCGCGGCACTATTTGCGATCGGCATCATTTATGTAGAGTCAGACAATGTCACGGTATTCTCCGAAGGGGATCCAGCCGCCATTTACAGCGTTCCTACCGAAAAGAAAGTGATCGCCCTGACCTTTGATATCAGCTGGGGAGAAAAGCGCACCGAGCCTATCCTGAACATTCTAAAAGAAAAAGGCGTAACCAAAGCAACCTTCTTCCTCTCTTCCCCTTGGAGCAAAAGCCACCCGGATATCGTCAATAAAATCAAAACCGCGGGCTTCGAAATCGGAAGCCATGGCCATAAGCACGTCAACTACAGCAGCTTAAGCGACGAGGAGATCAAAACCCAGCTCATGACGGCTAATTCTATATTAACCGATCTGACGGGTAAGGAACCTACCCTGCTCCGCCTGCCGAACGGCGACTTCGATAAACGCGTGCTTAAAATCGCCGACAGCATGAATTACAAGGTCATTCAATGGGATACCGACTCGCAGGATTGGAAAAACATCGGGGTCGACAATATCGTGAACCGCGTCGTAAGCAGCGCCCATCCGGGCGATATCGTTCTCCTCCATGCAAGCGATTCGGTCAAACAAACCCATCAGGCGCTCCCGATCATTATCGACGAACTGCGGAAACAAGGTTATGAATTCGTCACGGTTTCCGATTTATTGTCGCAAGCCGATACCAAAGGAAAAGAAGTGCAGGATCAGGCGACGCTGCAGCAAGCCCTTGAAGATGCGGCAGGCATGTAGCATACGAAAATTTAAAGAAAAAAGAGCTAAGTTTCTTAGCTCTTTTTTGGTTTCAGCACTTTATGCAGTATTAAAATCTGGTATGCATTGCACGCAAGGAGTGGTACCACAATAAAGATCGTGGCATTGTTCTCATTGATTTTCAGACCGCCGACCATTTCGACGATAGTCACGGCGATCATGAAAAAGAGGGTCGGCACCCATGCGGTAACGTTGGTGGCTTTCGCTTTAAAATAGGCAACGGCAACAGCCACGATCAAAATCGCCAGTCCCAGGAGCAAATCCGCCATTTGGCTGTTTTCCTTGCCGACGAAGGAACGGAAGAACATCACTTCCAGCAGCGCCAATATTGCTAAAACAAGCTGTATGTATTGCCAAGCCTTTTTTGGGAATACACCGATAGCCGTATAATTCAGGATCATATAAGCAAAAAAACCAAGCTGCGAGTAAACGCTCGTAAGTGCTCCAAAACCGAAAAGAATAAGCACGTAAAACAATACATCGCTTACATCCTTGAAGGAAATGGATTCCCTGCTGAACGGCAGCAGAAAACCGGTGATGATGGAGACGGCGGCTCCCACCAGCAATGTTTGCAAAAATAACTTGGACCAATTTTTCAAGTTCAAATCGCCTGCACCCCCAAGACTTTATTTTACCAACGTTCACATTAAAAAACCATGCCCGGAAACGACATATTTCGAAATCCACTTCGGCATACTACATGCAGGATGATAAGCAAAAGGAGTGACGCTCATGAAGTGGCCTGTTTTAGGCATTTGGGGAATCATATTCGGACTTACCACCGTACTCTCAGGCTGCGGATCCGAACCGAGCTATGCACCGCCTCAAGGCGATTATAAAGAAATGAAGACGATGGTGGTCGACATCCTGAAAAGCGACGAAGGCAAAAAAGCCGTCGAAGATGCGCTGAAACAGGGCGGCGGAGGCTCTTCGGGCGGCAGCGGCGGTCCCGGCATGCAAATGATGACGATGCAGGCTACCGATCAGATCCGAACGGCGGTCAAGGATACCATCACCTCGCCGGAATATAAAAAGGAATTCGAAAAAATCATGACCGATCCGCAGTTCGCCGGCGACTTTGCCAAGGCGATCAGCACCCAAAACAAGCAGCTGCACATGCAGCTGATCAAGGATCCGACGTATCAAAAGGCGATCTCCGATATCATGAAGTCGCCCGAGGTCATGAAGATGTTCCTCGATTTGACCAAAACGCCGGAATACCGCAAGCAATCGATGACGGTCATGCAGGAAGCGATGCAAAATCCGATGTTCAAAATGGAAGTGATGTCGCTCCTGCGAAACGTGGTGACCCAGGAACTTCAGCCGAAGGTCGAAAAGGAAGGCGGCCAAGGCGGAGAAGGCGGCAAACAGAAGGAAGGCGGGGAAAAAGGCGATAAAGAAAAAGAAGGCGGTGGCGGCGGAGAAGGAGAAGAAGGCGGTGGCGGCAACGCTTCCTAAAAAACGAATGACACAAGAAAAAAAGCCCTCGCGACGGGGCTTTTTTTCTTTGAACCAAACGGTCTATTTTTCGCATTTGGCGATAATGCTCGCCGCCAGCTCATTGTAAATTCGTCCGCTAGCGGATTCGGATTTATATACCGATGGCGAAAAATCCGGCTCTGAAATATGGTTGTCCGGCGCTCCGAGCGGAAGCTGGGCCAAAAGTTCGGTGTGAAGCGTTTCCGCCAGCTGTCCGCCGCCGCCTCGGCCGAACACGAAATCCTTTTCTCCGCAATGGGAGCATTCGTAGTATGCCATGTTTTCCACGACGCCCAGTATTTCATGATTCGTCTGAATGGCCATGGCCCCTGCACGGGCTGCGACAAAAGCGGCCGTCGCATGCGGGGTCGTCACGATGATTTCCTTGCTTTGCGGAAGCATTTGGTGAACGTCCAGCGCAATGTCACCGGTTCCCGGCGGCAAATCGAGCAGCAGGTAATCCAGCTTGCCCCAGTTGACGTCGCCGAAAAATTGATGGAGCATTTTGCCGAGCATCGGGCCCCGCCATACGACCGGACTGTTTTCGCGGATGAAAAAGCCCATCGACATCACCTTGACGCCAAACCGTTCGACGGGAATGATCAGTTCATTCTCAACGACGGGGCCTTCCTCGATTCCCATCATGTCCGGAACGCTAAAGCCGTAAATATCGGCATCGATCAAACCGACCCGTTTGCCTTGGCGGGCCAGCGCCGCAGCAAGGTTGACGGTTACCGTGGATTTGCCGACTCCCCCTTTACCGCTCGCCACCGCGATAAAATGCACGTCCGGATCGTTCAGCAGCTCGTTTCTTTCGAGGCCGGCCGCATGCCCCTTCACCAGCTTGTCTTTATCCGTTTTTCGTTCGTGGTCGCCCAAAATCTTGCCGCGCTCATGCTCGTTGGCCGGACGGATGCGGATGTGCACATCTCCCGCTCCGGCAGCTTGCAGACGCTCGCGGATTTCTTTTTCCAGCGCTTGTCCATAATCGTCCAGCGTAATCACGGATAGCGACACCCTGGCGTCTTTCACGACGATATCTCTTATCATTTGCAGCTCCATAAGGCTTCTACCGGTAACAGGCTCGCTTACGGGCTGTAGCACCTCTTGTACTTGCTCACGTGACAACATGATGGCAGCACCTCTGCTTTGTATATTGTGCATCCGCACGAGGCGAATGCGCCCCAGAAGCCATTATACCATCAACGCTTACATTTCTGGCGACAAATTCGCCTTTTCCCCCGATAAATACCGCAGCATCCCTTTATACACCGCAGCCGCGACCTTCCGCTGGTATCCTTCGTCCCTTAAGAGCTGAGACTCCTCCGGATGGGACAAAAAGCCGACTTCGACCAATGCCGCGGGCATTTTCACGGCTTTAAGAAGGTACACGTGGTTTACGGTTTTGGCGACGCGGTCGGTATTTTCCAGGTTGCGCTTGATTTCCTCCTGGATGAACACGGCCAGCGTCTTATTGTCAGGATGATTGGGATAATAAAAGGTTTGGGCTCCGCTCCATCTGCCGGGGAAGCTGTTCAAATGGATGCTCAGAAACAGGTCGGCGTTGGAGTTTTCGATCATCTTGGCGCGCTGCTTCAAATCCTCCGTTTTGCGTTTGGAGTATCCTTTCGTATCCTTCCCTGCCAAATCGTAGTCGCCTTCCCGCGTCATGTACACGACAGCCCCCGCCTGCTGCAAATAATCGCGCAAATACAAGGCGATCGCCAGATTCACATCCTTTTCGATCAGGCCCTGCTTGCTTACGGCTCCGCCGTCGGGGCCGCCGTGGCCCGCATCGAGCACGATGACCTTTCCCGATAACGGAAGGCCCCATTGCCCCGTCGTTTTAACCGCGGGAATATTCAGCGTGGCTACGGTGACAAACACGATCGCCAGACATATGCCGATGAAAAGCTTCTTGATAGAGCTCAGCCGGATCCACAGCACCTGCTTGCCAGGCTTGGACATCAAAAATCCACCTCCGTTCCCATATCGACTCTACTCATCTATATGGGCGAAGGTGGACAAATAGTACCTTTAAGGCGTAACTTGCGCGCGCATGCCTGCGATCAGCACTTCAGCGACTTCCGGACGGGTGAATTCCGGCGGCGGACACTGCCCGTCGCGGAGCAATCCGCGTACCTTGGTGCCGGACAGGGTCAGGTGATCTTCCTTCGGATGCGGGCAGGTTTTGCTGGACGCCATGTTGCCGCATGTTTTGCAGAAGAAGCTATGCTCGAAAAACAGCGGCGTAATGCCGAGCTCTTCAGGCGTAAAGTTCGAGAATATCTCCTGCGCTTCATAAGTGCCGTAATAGTCGCCTACCCCGGCATGGTCGCGTCCGACGATGAAATGGGTGCAGCCGTAATTTTTGCGGACCATCGCATGGAAAATAGCCTCTCTAGGACCCGCATAACGCATGGCGGCAGGAAACACGCCCAAAAACGTCCGGTCCTGCGGATAATAGTTTTCCAGAAGAACCAGGTAGCTCTTCATTCGTACGTCCGCCGGAACGTCGTCCGATTTCGTCTCGCCGACAAGCGGATTCAGGAACAGGCCGTCAACGATCTCTAGCGCCGTCTTCTGAATGTACTCGTGGGCCCGGTGCACGGGATTGCGGGTTTGGAAGCCGACAACCGTTTTCCAGCCCTTTTCCCGGAACAGCTCCCGGGTTTGCGCCGGGTCGAAATAAAATTCGCGGAACTTTGCAGGCTGCGGGCGGTTAAGGACCTTGACGCTCCCGCCGACATAGATCGGGGAACGCTCGAACAGCTTTTTCACGCCGGGATGCTCCAGATCGCTCGTTTTGAACACCTTCAGCGCTTCTTCCTCCTGATCGGCTTCGTACACGCTTTCCACGGTCAAAACGGCATACACGACGCCGTCCTCGGCTCCGGTCAACGCCACTTGATCCCCCAGGCTAAGCCCTTGGGCCGTCGTTTCATCGACGGATAACGTCACCGGTATGCTCCATACCGTTCCATCGGCAAGCCGCATCGTGCTGACCACCGAACGGTAATCCTCTTCGTTCAGAAATCCTTCAAGCGGAGAAAATGCCCCGTTCCCAATTAAATCAAGATCGGAAATGGTCCAATTGTTCACCGGGATCTGCTTCAAAAACGGCGAAGCCTTCAGAAGCTCATCGCGTTCGTTTCCTTCTGCAAACCTGTTAACCAGCTTGCCGCCATGCGGAAGTATTCCAGTCATGCCGTTCATTCCTCCTATTTCGAAATTTATTGATGCAGTCCGCATTCCGTTTTTTCCGTTCCGGACCAGCGGCCGGCTCTTGGGTCTTCGCCCGGCTGCACCGGACGGGTGCAGTGTTCGCAACCGATGCTCGGATAGTTCCGGTCATGGAGAGGATTGTACAGCACTTGGTTTTCGCGAATATATGTCCAGACATCGTCGGATGTCCAATCGGCAATCGGGTTGAATTTGACCAGCCCGAACTTATGATCATATTCCACTTTCTTGGCATTGGCTCGCGTCGGAGCCTGGTCTCTGCGGATCCCCGTGATCCAGGCGTCGTATTGGGAAAGAATCCGGGTGAGCGGCTCGACTTTGCGGATGTTGCAGCACTGGTTCGGGTCGCTTTTCCACAATTCCTCGCCATGGCTGGCCGCTTGCTCCTCCGGCGTCAATTTGGGAGACACGCGCACGAACTGGATGCCGTATTTGGATTCCAGCCGGTCTCTCGTTTCGTACGTTTCCTTAAAGTGAAAATCCGTATCCAAATAAAAAATATCGGTGGACGGACTCACCTTTTGCAAAATATCAACCAAAACCACGTCCTCGGCCCCAAAACTGCACGCAAACGTAATATTCGGGAATTTCTCGACGGCAACTCGAATGACCTCTTCGGCGGAAGCATGCTCCAGCTCGGCGGCTTGAACCTCGATCCACTTTTCTTTTTCAAGCAAATTCATGCGAATGTCTCCCCTTCCAATAATTCGTATCATAATCATTGCAATAATAATCAGTGAATACCAAGCGGTTTAATATGATTTAAATCCAGTATAAAGCAATATCTTTAGTTGTCAATCCTATAAAAAGTCCTGAAACCTACGAAGAAGAAAAAGACCTTTCGCTGCGAAAGATCTTTTTCTTGGCCGGGCCCTTACATCTCCAGCGCTTTTTTAGCGGTTTTCTTATCGTTTTCGAGCAGCTGATGCAAATCGTATGCGGGATAAAATCCGCGTTCATGCATGAAGTTAAACACTTTCGTATGCAGCTTGATCGCATGGTTCAGATGTTTGACGAATGTATCTTTAAGCTGCGGAGTAGCTGCCTCCGTAACGGCTGCCGCGTAGTTTTTGACGGAGTTTTTGGCTATCCCGAGCAGATGGCCGGCATAAAAGGCGGTCAGGTCTTCGTGATGCGGCTTGCTTTTGTTGTTTCTCGCTTCCATGGGAGCCATCGGATAAAATTGCAGCAGCTCCTTCAGGTTGGACTCCGTGGAGCGGATCGTCTCCTCATAAAGCCCCCGCAGCTTCGGATCCGCCACGTCATGTACGTGCATTTTAAGCCCCATCAAAGTGTTGGACTGCGAAGCGGTAAGTTCATGCAGCTCCATCGTTTCATGCCATGCCAAATGTTTATGCTGTGCGTTAGGTTGCAAAATCAAATCCCTCCGTTCGAGTTATGCTACAGCATATGATGAATCCGCCCAATGGGCACATTGTCTTACCAAAAAAGAATAAGAATCCGCCCTGCAAAGGAACAATACGTAAGGGATCAAAACCATACCAGACTACCGAAGGAGGCATTCCCTTTGAATCAGTTCAACCAAACGCAGCAAATTACCCAGCTCGTCCAGCAGTTGATTCAGCAAACTCAACAGGCTTCGCAAGCTTACCAACAGCTGTTGAGACAAGAAGAAAGCAACGCGATGCAGCTCGAGCAACTCGCTCAGCGTGAGCGCCATGCAGCCCAGGTGATCCAAAACGCGTTGCAAGGACACCAAACTGCGATTCAACAGCTGCAGCAAATTTCCAATATGGCTCATCAAATGGAAAACGTCAGCCATTCCTACACCGGCTTTGGCCAACAGCAGTACGGAATGGGCAACAACTACCAAGGCTTTCAGCGTCAATAATCATCCAAACGGGAAATAGATCGAGCAGTTCGGTCTATTTCCTTTCAAAATTCCGATGAGGTGAAAAAGCATGATTGTTTCCTCCAACCAGCTTGGCCAATCGTTGTATTGCAGCCAATGCGGCAAGGAAAACGAACAGATCAACGTATGGTGGAAAGACGGACGGAATGACGACGGATTGGGTTACAGCGAGGTTTTTGCCGAATGCCCGGCCTGCCATGCCCAGCTCATGAAAAAACATGCGTACGGGGAAATCGGCTCTGTCGATGATGCATTACATATTTTGCAAAATGAATAACTCCGCTTTTTTGAGGGTTAATCCAACTGCCGCAAGGCAGTTTTTTTCTGGAACGGGCAAAATAAAAAGCCCCTGGCCGGTAAAGGCCAGAGGCTTGTATCCTGAAATCCAGGAAATATTAACGTTTCGAGAATTGTGGCGCGCGACGAGCCGCTTTGAGACCGTATTTTTTACGTTCTTTCATGCGTGGGTCACGAGTCAGGAAGCCCGCTTTTTTCAAAGCCGGACGGAATTCTGGGTCAGCTTTCAGCAGCGCACGGGAGATACCGTGACGGATTGCGCCTGCTTGACCGGAGATGCCGCCGCCGTTAGCGATAACGAGTACGTCGTATTGTCCGAGCGTTTCAGTCAGAGCCAGCGGTTGCTTCACGATCAGTTTGAGGGTTTCCAAACCGAAATATTCGTTGATGTCGCGTTTATTGATGACGATGCGTCCTTCACCCGGTACAAGGCGAACACGTGCTACCGAATGTTTACGACGACCTGTCCCATAGTATTGTACTTGTGCCATGAAACTTGTCCTCCTTTTAATTATCCGCGAAGTTCGTAAACTTCTGGTTTTTGTGCTGCATGTGGATGTTCGGAACCTGCATATACTTTCAGTCTCAGCTTCATTTTTTCGCCCATGCGGGTTTTAGGAAGCATGCCGTGAACAGCGGATTCCAATACACGTTCAGGTTTGCTGTTCAAGAGGTCTTGAGCGTTGGTCACTTTCAGACCGCCTGGATGCAGGGAGTGACGGTAGTATTTTTTGTTTTGCAGTTTTTTGCCTGTCAGATGGATCTTCTCAGCGTTGATGATGACAACGAAATCGCCGCCGTCAACATGAGGTGTAAATTGTGGCTTGTGTTTGCCGCGGATCAAAGCAGCTGCTTCGCTCGCCAAACGACCAAGCGTTTTGCCTTCGGCATCGATGATGTGCCAATTGCGCTCAACTTCATTTGGCTTCGCCATATAGGTGGTACGCATGAATAGTTCCTCCTTGTAATCGTCCGAAAATCATTTATCTTCGTTCATCTTTGTTATGAAAAGAAAGTCATTTGTAATGTTAGGTTTGTCGTTTTCTTACTGGGGGCTGTGGGAGAGCCATAAGAAAACACAACTTTTATTTTACAGTATAGGCAGATAAATCGCAAGCCGATTTTCAATGTTTTTAATCGAAATTCTCATACTCCACATTCCATAACATGAGACCCTTCGATTCGGCCGTCGGACCTGCTTTCATCCGGTCTTTGGCCTTCAGGATCGACGCAATGTCCTCAGGACGTCTACGGCCTTTGCCCACTTCCAGCAGCGTGCCCACGATAATGCGGACCATATGCTGCAAAAAGCCGTTTCCGGTGATATAGACATGGATCAGGCCCTGATCCCGGGTTCCCGGGCGGCACATGGATTGATCCCTTTCGATATGGGCATCATATACGGTGCGAATATGGGAAGGCTTGGTGGAATGACGGGAAGCAAAGGAAGTAAAGTCATGGGTACCGATCAAATGCTTCAGCCCTTCGGACATCGCTTCTACATCGAGCTTGCCGGGATGATGAAGCTCCGTATTTCTGCGGAACAGATCCGGATATTGATTGGCATTGATGGTGTAACGGTACGTTTTTCGCTTCGCGTTTCTTCTGGAGTGAAAATCCAGGGAAACCTCCCGGGCTTCGGTCACCAAAATATCTTTGGGAAGTCTCGAATTCAGCGCCAGGCACCATCGTTCCACGGGAATTTGGGAGGCGGTATGAAAATGAAACACCTGCCCGATCGCGTGAACGCCGGCGTCCGTCCGGCCCGAGGCATGGATTTTCACCTGCTCGCCCGTCAGCAGCTTAATGGCCTTCTCCAAATAATCCTGAATGGCGTTTCCGTCCGGCTGCGTCTGAAACCCGCTGTAATTCGTACCGTCATAACTGACTTTCATGCAAATGTTGCGCATTCCCCAAATCCTCCTGACCTCTTGCTTCCTGCTTCGATGACGCGCTTCATGCCGCAAACATAAAACGGCTCCGCCGTAATTCACGGCGAAGCCGTTCCAAGGTAATTCAAAAGGAACACGAAACGGGGCCTCTTATCCGGATAAGAAAAATCTTATTCCGTATACAGGCCCCGGACGTGAAAAAAAGGGTTCGATCAGAATCATGCGATTCCTTCCCCCCTTTCCCCATCCTCACCTGTTTACGCGCGGTCAACCAGTTCCAGATAAACCATAGGCGCGGAGTCACCGCGGCGAGGTCCGAGCTTCAGGATACGAGTGTATCCGCCTGGACGCTCAGCGTAACGGGTAGCCAACTCGCTGAACAGTTTTTGGATAGCGTCTTGCTCTCCGTCAACTGTTTCACGACGTACGAATGCTGCCACTTGGCGGCGAGCATGAAGGTCACCCTTCTTCGCTTTCGTGATCAGCTTCTCAGCGATGGAACGAACTTCCTTCGCTTTCGCTTCCGTTGTTTGAATGCGCTCATATAAGAACAGGTCGGTTACCAGGTCACGGAACAAAGCTTTACGTGCGCTGGAATCGCGGCCCAACTTTTGGTATGCCATGTTTTCCCCTCCTTCGCTAACGAATCTAAGATGCTATTCTTCTGTACGGAGTCCCAAACCGAGCTCTTCGAGCTTCTCTTGAACTTCCTCCAAAGACTTGCGGCCCAGGTTGCGGACTTTCATCATATCTTCTTCGGTCTTCGTGGTCAGCTCTTGTACCGTGTTGATGCCGGCACGCTTGAGACAGTTGTAGGAACGAACAGAGAGATCCAGCTCTTCGATCGTCATTTCAAGCACTTTTTCTTTTTTGTCTTCTTCTTTTTCGACCATGATTTCCGCATCTTTCGCCTCATCGGTCAAGCCGACGAACAGCATCAAATGCTCGGTCAAAATTTTGGCGCCGAGGCTTACGGCCTCTTCCGGACGGATGCTTCCATCAGTCCAGATTTCAAGCGTCAATTTGTCGTAGTTGGTCACTTGACCAACCCGCGTATTCTCCACGCCATAATTCACGCGGCTAATCGGGGTATAGATAGAATCGACCGGGATGACGCCAATCGGTTGATCATCACGTTTATTCTTATCTGCTTGGACATAGCCACGACCGCGGTTAGCAAAAATACGCATGTGAAGTCTCGAACCTGGTCCCATGGTAGCAATATGCAGGTCTGGGTTGAGAATTTCGACATCGCTGTCCGCCCGGATATCTCCTGCCGTCACGACTCCTTCGCCCTCAGCATCAATCTCAAGGACTTTCTCCTCGTCGGAATGAATTTTCAGGGAAAGAGCCTTCAGGTTCAGAATAATTTCCGTCACGTCTTCCATTACACCCGGAACCGTTGAGAACTCGTGCAGTACGCCATCGATTTGAACGGACGTTACGGCTGCGCCTGGCAGCGAGGACAACAGGATCCGGCGAAGGGAATTCCCCAGGGTCGTTCCATATCCGCGCTCAAGCGGTTCTACTACAAACTTGCCATAGGCACCGTCTTCACTGACGTCTACGGTCTCAATTTTCGGCTTTTCGATTTCAATCACGCAAGTACCCCTCCTTCAAGCGTCGCTCCTATTTGAAACTGTCATTACCCTTGTGTACTCATGTAGTATGCCTAAACAACCATTATTAGCAGATTGTGCCGGAAATATACCACATTTTACAGGTTTGCTTCAATTAGACACGACGACGCTTAGGTGGGCGGCAACCGTTATGCGGAACTGGAGTTACGTCTTTGATCAGGTTGACTTCCAGACCAGCAGCTTGCAAAGAGCGGATCGCTGCTTCACGGCCTGCACCTGGACCTTTAACCATAACCTCTACCGACTTCATGCCATGTTCCATCGCAGCTTTAGCCGCGGATTCGGCAGCCATCTGCGCTGCGAACGGAGTCGACTTACGGGAACCTTTGAATCCAAGGCCGCCGGAGCTTGCCCAAGAAATCGCGTTTCCATGAGGATCCGTAATCGTTACGATAGTGTTATTGAACGTGGAACGGATATGAGCCACTCCGGATTCAATATTTTTGCGGTCACGACGTTTAGTACGTACGACTTTTTTCGGTTTAGCCATTGTCTTTTATCCCCCCTTCTTATTTCTTCTTGTTCGCTACAGTACGACGAGGGCCTTTCCGTGTACGAGCATTCGTTTTAGTACGTTGTCCACGAACCGGCAGACCGCGGCGATGACGCACTCCACGATAGCAGCCGATCTCAATGAGGCGTTTAATATTCAAGGAAATTTCACGACGCAGGTCACCTTCAACCTTAACCGTTTTGTCGATCGTTTCACGCAGTTTGCTGACTTCATCTTCCGTCAAATCACGAACACGAGTGTCCGGATTGATGCCTGTAGTGCTCAGAATTTTCTGGGAAGTCGTTTTACCGATTCCGAAAATATAAGTCAAGGCGATCTCAACGCGTTTGTCACGTGGCAAATCCACACCAGCTATACGAGCCATTTTACGCTACACCCCCTTCTATTAACCTTGTTTTTGTTTGTGCTTCGGATTTTCACAGATAACCATTACAGTCCCTTTGCGGCGAATGACTTTGCATTTTTCGCAAATAGGCTTTACAGAAGGTCTTACCTTCATGTTAATTACCTCCCTCAAGTTTTGCAAAAAACAAAACTCGCTTCGTAAGGATTGACTAAAGTCTTGCTTTTACGCAAAACCTTCTTCAGAGAATTTACTCCCATCATGAAGGAAGCAAATTCATATTTAAGGATCAACCGGACTTTACAAATGTAAACCCTCGATCGAATATTTTCAAGTGCCCTATAGGATCATAACATCCCGGGCGTCCTATTGAAAGAAACGGTAAAAATTACTTACGGTACGTTATACGGCCTTTGGTTAAATCATAAGGCGATAACTGCACGACCACTTTGTCGCCTGTCAGAATACGGATAAAGTGCATCCGCAGCTTACCGGAAACATGGGCAAGAATTTGATGACCGTTCTCAAGCTCGACTTTGAACGTTGCATTCGGCAGCGGTTCGATGACCGTGCCTTCCACTTCAATTACATCCTCTTTAGCCACAGTTAGTCTCCTTTCTCTTCAGCATGGGTTTCGGTGGACTTCATAAACTTCATGACTGCATAACGCAGTTTTCCGTTCGTGACCCGACCGCTTTCATTTAAACTGTTTGCGACCTCGCTGCTTATGAAGGACTGGGGCTCCAGGTGGAGAAGGTTTTTCTTCTTTTTCTGGTCAAACTTTCGTTTGTTCCCGTCCGCTATATACACGAACCTGCTGTCCTCAATGGATACGACCACGGCCACCTGTCCGGCGTCTTTGCCTTTCAGGATCTTCACAATCTGGCCGATTTGCAGGCTGCCTGGATTACTCAAGAACCATCACCTACATATCGAGTTTTGTGAGAATTTCATGGCCTTCGGCTGTAACGGCAACCGTATGCTCAAAATGGGCACACAAGGAACCGTCGACCGTAACGACCGTCCAGTTGTCTTCAAGCGTTTTGACATAACGGGATCCGGCATTCACCATCGGTTCAATCGCCAGCACCATGCCGGGTTTGAGCCGCGGGCCCCGATCCGGAACGCCAAAGTTCGGAATTTGCGGTTCTTCATGCAGTTCTGCCCCAACTCCGTGTCCGACATACTCGCGAACAACCGAGAAGCCGGCGTCTTCGATGACGCGCTGGATGGCATGTGAGATCGTGAACAGGCGCACATCTGGTTTGACAAGCTCCAAGCCTGCATACAAGGATGCTTCGGTAACGTCCAGCAATCGCTGGGCTTCTTCCGAGATCTTGCCTACAGGATAGGTCCAAGCGGAGTCTCCATGGTAACCACGGTACTGCGCACCGATGTCTAGCGTAACAATGTCGCCTTCGTTTAATTTGCGTTTGCCGGGAAATCCGTGTACCAATTGATCATTGACTGAAGCGCAAATGCTGGCAGGAAAACCATTGTAGCCCTTAAAAGACGGCAGTGCTTTTTGACTGCGAATGTAGTGGTCAGCGATAGCGTCCAGTTCCCCGGTCGTGATGCCCGGTTCGATATGCTTTGCCATAAGACGGTGCGTTTCCGCCACAATTCGCCCTGCTTCCCGCATAAAGCCGAGTTCCGTTTCGGACTTACAAATGATCATTACGACTAACCTCGCAGCACCGACACGATCTCTTTCGATACCGCATCGATTTGTTGATCACCATCGATCTGACGCAAAAGACCTTTGTTCTCATAAAATGCAAGGAGTGGTGCTGTTTTGTTGATATATTCGTCCAGACGGGTACCGACGCTCTCTTCGTTGTCATCCGAGCGCTGATACAGCTCGCCTCCGCATTTATCACAAACACCTTCCTGTTTAGGCGGGTTGAAGATCACATGGTACGTAGCGCCGCAGCTTTTGCAAATCCGCCGCCCCGTCAAGCGGGCGAGCAGTTTGTCGCGGTCCACTTTCAGGTTGATGACATGATCCAGCTTGGTGTTCAGTCTGCTAAGGATATCATCCAGCGCTTCCGCTTGCGAAAGAGTTCTTGGAAAACCATCCAATAAAAAACCTTTTTCGCAATCGGACTGCTGCAGACGTTCCTCCACGATGCCGATCGTGACATCATCCGGTACCAAGAGCCCTTGATCCATGTATTCTTTGGCTTTGATCCCAATGGGAGTTCCCTGTTTAATCGCCAGACGAAATGCATCGCCGGTGGAAATGTGGGGAATGCCGAATTCATTGACAATGACTTCTGCCTGCGTTCCTTTCCCTGCCCCAGGAGGGCCCATGAATAGTATGTTCACGTTTCTCTCTCCCTCCGACTTGCCTCTTTACAAGAAACAACGCAATAAGTTGCCGGGAAGCGCAAAAAACGACTTCACCGGAACCTATCACTATTTATTGATAAAACCTTTATAGTGGCGTTTGATCAACTGACTTTCGATGGTCTTCATCGTATCGAGCGCAACCCCGACGACGATCAGCAGTGAAGTGCCTCCGATTTTGACCGAACTAGGCAAGCCAGCCAGCGTACCCAAGCCGATCGGCAGCAAGGAAATAACAGCCAGGAAGATGGCGCCTGTCATGGTTAGACGGGACATGACCCGGGTCAGATATTTCTCGGTAGCTTTACCAGGGCGAATGCCCGGAATATAGCCGCCGTTTTTCTTCATATTGTCTGCCATCTGGTTCGGGTTCATCTGCACGAAGGTGTAGAAGAACGTGAAACCGATAATCATCAGGACATACAGTACCATACCAAGAGGGTAATCATATCTCAAGTTTGTTTGGATCCATTGGGCCCAAGCATACGTGTTAAAGAATCCCGCGATAATGGTAGGGAACTGCAGCAGGGATACGGCGAAGATGACCGGAATGACGCCTGCCGCATTGATTTTCAGCGGAATATGCGTATTCTGTCCACCGTACATCTTGTTGCCAACCACGCGTTTGGCATATTGGACAGGAATTTTACGAATCGCCTGTTGGATGTAGATGACACCCACAATAACCGCCACAATAACAATCAGGACGATCAAAGATTTCAGCGTATTCATAAAAGCCTGACCTTCTTGAATGAAACTGGACTGAGCCGTTGTACGGATATATGTCGGAATGTTGGCGATAATCCCGGAGAAGATCAAGATGGAAATACCGTTGCCGATTCCCTTTTCCGTAATCTGCTCGCCGAGCCACATCAAGAACGCGGTACCTGCGGTCAATACGATCGCAATCACCAAGTAATCCGCGAACGTGGCGTTGGGAATCATCTGCGTACCGTACAAACGGTTAAAACCGACGGACATCGCAAATGCCTGGATGAGACCCAACACGATCGTACCATAACGAGTCAATTGCGCCGATTTCTTTTTCCCGTGCTCGCCTTGTTTTGCCCACTCGGCCAGCTTCGGAATAACGTCCATCGAAAGCAATTGCACGATAATGGACGCGGTAATATACGGCACGATCCCGAGGGCAAAAATAGAGAACTGATGGAGCGCGCCCCCTGAGAACGTGTTTAAGAGACCAAACAATTCTGAACCTTGTTGATTCGTCTGTTCCAGGACATCTTTATTGACGCCAGGAACAGGAACGAATGAGCCAATACGGTAAATGATCAGCACGAACAAGGTAAACAAAATTCTTTTTCGAAGGTCCTCAACCCGCCATATATTCTTCAGGGTCTTAAACATTAGATCACCTCGGTTTTACCGCCGGCAGCCTCGATCTTCTCTACCGCAGATTGAGAGAACTTATTTGCTTTTACAGTCAATTTCACGGTCACTTCACCGTTGCCAAGAATTTTGATGCCGCTTTTCGTGTTTTTCACTACGCCGCTCTCCACCAAAATTTCAGGAGTAACTTCTGTGCCCTCTGCAAAGCTGTTCAGTTCCTCGATGTTAACAATCGCATACTCTTTCCGGGTAGGATTTACAAAACCACGTTTTGGCAAACGACGATACAGCGGGTTTTGGCCACCCTCGAATCCAGGACGTACACCGCCGCCGGAACGAGCGTTTTGACCTTTATGACCGCGACCGGATGTTTTGCCCGTACCGCTACTTGTACCGCGACCTACACGCTTGCGGTCTTTACGGGAACCCGCAGCTGAAGTAAGTTCATGTAACTTCATCGTTCGTTGCACCTCCTTAATATTTGTAAGTTAATTCGACGCTGGAATTAACCTTCAATTTCTTTAACAGATACCAGATGGCTCACTTTGTTGATCATACCGCGAATCGCGGGATTGTCGTTGTGGACCACGCTGGAGTTAAGTTTACGCAAGCCGAGAGTTTTCACGGTAGTACGCTGAGTTTCAGGACGACCGATCACACTGCGGACGAGGGTAATTTGAAGTTTAGCCATGACATTCCCTCCTTAACCGAGCAGCTCTTCGACAGATTTGCCACGAAGTTTGGCAACCTCTTCAACGCGTTTCAGACGGGACAAGCCCTCCAGAGTCGCGTTGACCATGTTCATGGAGTTCGAAGAACCCAAAGATTTTGTCAAGATGTCACCTACACCGGCCAGCTCGAGTACTGCGCGAACAGGACCGCCGGCGATTACTCCAGTACCTTCGGAAGCTGGTTTCAACAGAACGCGTCCAGCGCCAAAGTGACCAGTAACCAGGTGAGGAATAGTTGTTCCTACGATCGGAACGTGGATCAAGTTTTTCTTCGCATCTTCGATGCCTTTGCGGATCGCGTCAGGTACTTCACCGGCTTTACCGATACCTGCACCGACCCAGCCTTTGCCGTCGCCGACAACAACCAGTGCGCTGAAGCTGAAACGGCGTCCGCCTTTTACAACTTTAGCTACGCGGTTAATATTTACAACTCTTTCAGTCAGTTCTAAAGTGTTCGGATCTACACGCAAGTCGTTAACCTCCTTTTTAGAAATTCTTAGAATTCCAAGCCTGCTTCGCGTGCTGCTTCAGCCAGGGCTTGAATCCGTCCATGATACAGATATCCTCCACGGTCGAATACAACCGCTGTGTGTCCTTTTTCCTTCGCGCGTTTTGCTACCAGTTCGCCTACTTGACGAGCTGCTTCCACGCTGCCGCCGTTTTTCACGGAACCGCTCAGTTCTTTATCAACCGTAGATGCGGATACCAGGGTTACGCCTGCTACGTCATCGATCAGTTGAGCATAGATATGTTTAGAAGAACGGAATACGTTCAAACGCGGACGAGCTGCAGTACCTTGGATTTTCTTGCGTACACGCAGATGACGTTTGACACGTGCCTTGTTCTTATCCTGTTTTGTAATCATGACTTCCTTTTCACTCCTTTCAGTTTGCCATTACAGCTTCACTAAGACGCACAAGGCAAAAGACCGGTAAGCTTAGAAAGCTTATTTCTTCTTACCAGCTTTACCTTCCTTACGGATAATGCGTTCGCCTTCGTACTTAATCCCTTTGCCTTTGTACGGTTCAGGTTCGCGAACGGAACGAATTTTAGCGGCGTATGCACCTACGCGCTCTTTATCGATACCGCGAACGATGATTTTCGTATTTGCAGGCACTTCGAATTCAATACCCGGTTCTGGAGTGATTTCAACCGGATGAGAGTAACCAACGTTCAGGACGATCTTGTCTCCGGACTTGTTTGCACGATATCCGACCCCAACGAGTTCCAGAGATTTCGAGAATCCTTCGGTTACGCCGCTCACCATGTTGCTGACAACGCTGCGGGTCGTGCCGTGAAGGGAACGATGCAGTTTGTTGTCGGATGGGCGTTCAACGATGATTTCGTTGTTCTCAACCGTTACTTTCATATCCTTGTGAAGTTCACGAGTCAAAGATCCTTTCGGTCCTTTAACCGTGATTGTAGTATTGTTCAGTGTGACATCCACACCGCTAGGTACTGCGATTGGTTTGCGACCAATACGGGACATTTGTTGCACCTCCTTGTTCTGTGACGTGTATTACCAAACGTAGCAGACAACTTCTCCGCCAGCTTTGGATTGACGAGCTTCTTTGTCGGTCATAATCCCCTTCGAAGTGGAGATAATCGCAATTCCAAGACCGCCGAGTACACGAGGGATTTCGTTGCTCTTCGTGTAAACGCGCAGACCTGGTTTACTGATTCTCTTCAAGCCGGAGATAACGCGTTCGTTGTTAGGACCGTATTTCAGGAAAACACGGATAATCCCTTGTTTGTTATCTTCGATATATTCTGCATCACGGATGAAACCTTCACGCTTCAGGATTTCAGCGATTTGTTTTTTCATCGTCGAAGCAGGCATCTCAACTGTTTCGTGACGCACAGTGTTCGCGTTACGAATACGAGTAAGCATATCTGCAATTGGATCAGACATAGTCATGTGTGTAAACCTCCTTCCCGATTATAAACTTCTTACCAGCTTGCTTTTTTCACGCCAGGGATCTGGCCTTTATAAGCTAATTCACGGAAACAAATTCTGCAAATTTTGAACTTTTGCAGTACCGAATGTGGACGACCACAACGTTCGCAACGTGTATAAGCACGTACTTTGAACTTAGGCGTACGTTGTTGTTTTACTTTCATCGAAGTTTTTGCCACTTAGCCTGACACCTCCTAAAAATTTTCGGAGAAATGGATTCGCGAATTACTTCGCGAAAGGCATTCCCAATTGAGCGAGCAGCTCGCGGGACTCTTCGTCAGTTTTAGCCGTCGTTACGATAACGATATCCATACCGCGGACTTTATCCACTTTATCATACTCGATCTCAGGGAAGATCAGTTGCTCCTTGAGGCCAAGCGTATAGTTTCCGCGTCCGTCGAATGCTTTCGTGGACACGCCGTGGAAGTCACGCACGCGTGGAAGAGTGATGTTGAACAATTTGTCCAGGAAGTAATACATGCGCTCACCGCGCAGCGTTACTTTCACACCGATCGGCATATTCTCACGCAATTTGAATCCTGCGATGGATTTTTTAGCACGAGTGATTACCGGTTTTTGACCAGCGATCAGCTGCATGTCGTTAACTGCGGAATCAAGCACTTTCGAGTTGGATACGGCATCACCCACACCCATGTTGATGACAACCTTCTCGATTTTAGGTACTTGCATAACAGTAGAATAGTTGAACTTCTGCATCAAAGCAGGAGTAACTTCATTCAAAAAACGTTCTTTCAATCTTGCTGCCATGAATCATAAACCTCCTTTCTTTAGCTCTCGATTAGTCGATAACTTCTCCGGATCTTTTCGCTACGCGAACTTTCTTACCGTTATCGAGCACTTTATAACCAATGCGGGTTACTTTGCCGCTCTTCGGATCGATATGCATCACGTTGGATACATGGATTGGCGCTTCCTGCTCGATGATTCCGCCTTGCGGATTCATTTGGCTAGGCTTTTGGTGTTTTTTCACCATGTTCACGCCTTCCACCAGTACGCGGTTTTCACGAGGATAAGCTGCAATGACGCGGCCTTTTTTGCCTTTGTCTTTACCGCTGATCACCATTACTGTGTCGTCCTTTTTAACGTGAAGCTTGTTGTTGTAGGATTCCAGAACCTTTTTCACTTTTGGCATTCGTTACACCTCCTGCGGGCTTGCCCATGGCAAGTAACTTGGAACGATTTATTCAATCGGTTATCCGATTCAATTGAAGACTTAGATAACTTCCGGTGCCAAGGAAACGATTTTCATGAAGTCTTTATCACGAAGTTCGCGTGCCACTGGTCCGAAAATACGAGTTCCGCGTGGGCTCTTGTCTTCTTTAACAACAACCGCTGCGTTTTCGTCAAATGCGATGTAAGATCCGTCCTTACGACGTACGGAACGTTTCGTACGAACGACAACAGCCTTGACTACGTCACCCTTTTTGACAACGCCGCCTGGTGTTGCTTGTTTTACGGAACAAACGATCAAATCGCCAATCGCTGCAGTACGACGTCCTGTTCCTCCCAATACGCGGATACACATCAGTTCCTTCGCACCGGAATTGTCAGCTACTTGCAGACGTGTAAATGGTTGAATCATTGAAATTTCCTCCTTTCGGAAAAACTGTCGCTATATCTTTAGATGATAACCGCTTTTTCAACGACTTCTACCAGTCTCCAGCGCTTATCTTTGGAGATTGGACGAGTTTCCATGATTTTAACGGTATCTCCGATTTGTGCAGTGTTGTTCTCATCATGCGCTTTAAATTTTTTAGTGTATTTAATGCGTTTGTGATAGAGATCATGCTTCTTGTAAGTTTCAACAGCTACGACAATGGTTTTATCCATTTTGTCGCTGACAACTTTACCGATTTGCACTTTACGAGCATTGCGTTCTTCGCTCATCGTTAGCCTCCTTCCTGAATACAGGCAATAATGACTGCATCAATTAACTAATCCCAAGTTCTCTTTCACGGATGACGGTTTTAGCACGAGCTATTTCCCTGCGCACATCACGGATCCGAGTCGGGTTATCAAGCTGTCCGGTAGCCAATTGAAAACGGAGGTTAAAGAGTTCTTCTTTAAAGCCCGCAATCTTTTGCTCAATTTCTGCAGTGGTCAAGTTACGCAGATCATTAGCTTTCATTTGCTTCACCACCCAATTCTTCACGTTTCACAAACTTCGTTTTGATCGGCAGCTTGTGAGCGGCGAGACGCATCGCTTCGCGAGCAACTTCCTCTGGCACGCCTCCAAGTTCAAACATAATCTTGCCTGGTTTAACAACTGCGACCCATTTTTCAACGTTACCTTTACCGCTACCCATACGAACCTCAAGAGGTTTTTGAGTGATCGGCTTATCTGGGAAAATTTTAATCCAAACTTTACCACCGCGGCGGATGTAACGAGTCATCGCGATACGCGCTGCTTCGATTTGGCGGTTCGTGATCCAAGTTGGCTCCAGAGCCTGCAGACCGAATTCGCCGAAGTTGAGCTCAGTGCCGCCTTTTGCCATACCCTTCATGTGACCGCGTTGCTGCTTGCGGTGTTTTACACGTTTTGGTACCAACATGATTAGTTGCCTCCTTCCTGAGCTACTTGTTTCTTAGCCGTAGGAAGAACCTCTCCACGATAGATCCATACTTTCACGCCAAGACGGCCGTAAGTCGTATGTGCTTCAGCTGTACCGTAGTCGATGTCAGCACGAAGCGTATGAAGTGGAACAGTTCCTTCACTGTAGCCTTCCGTACGAGCGATTTCAGCGCCGCCAAGACGTCCGCTGACTTGAGTTTTGATACCTTTAGCGCCTGCACGCATCGTTCTTTGGATTGCTTGTTTCAATGCACGACGGAAAGAAACGCGGCGTTCCAATTGTTGTGCAATGCTTTCTGCAACCAAGATCGCGTCCATGTCCGCTTGTTTGATTTCAGAAATGTTGATGTGAACTTTTTTACCGCCTGCAATTTTCGTTACTTGGTTCCGCAGTACTTCGACTTCAGAACCACCTTTACCGATAACCATGCCTGGTTTCGCAGTGTGGATCGTTACGTTCACACGGTTAGCCGCTCTTTCGATTTCGATGCGAGATACGGCAGAGTCTTTCAATTTATTTTTAAGGTATTCACGAATTTTAACGTCTTCCAGCAAAAGATTTCCGAAATCTTTGCCTGCATACCATTTCGATTCCCAATCACGGATAATACCGATCCGGAGTCCGACTGGATTTACCTTTTGGCCCACACGTTATCCCTCCTTATTTTTCAGATACCACCAAAGTAATGTGGCTGGTGCGTTTGTTGATTCGGCTCGCACGACCCATGGCACGTGGACGGAATCTCTTCATGGTCGGCCCTTGGTTTACGTAAACCTGGCTCACAACCAAATTGTTAATATCCATCGAGTAGTTATGCTCAGCATTGGCGATCGCCGAGTTCAGCAGCTTCTCTACGACCAGGGAAGCCGATTTCGGAGTGTGGCGAAGAATGGCGATGGCCTCACCAACTTGCTTACCGCGGATCAAGTCAACCACGAGCTTGACTTTACGAGGAGCAATCCGGATCGATCTGGCATGTGCTTTTGCTTCCATTTGTTTTACCTCCTCTCAAACAAAGAGCTTCAGTTTTATCTTCTTGTTTTCTTGTCATCGTCCGTATGACCTTTGTAAGTACGCGTTGGCGCGAACTCGCCCAACTTGTGACCTACCATGTCTTCCGTTACGTATACAGGAACGTGCTTGCGTCCATCATATACACCGAACGTGTGACCGATAAATTGCGGGAAAATCGTAGAGCGGCGGGACCAAGTTTTGATAACGGCTTTCTTGTTCGATTCGTTCATCGCTTCTACTTTTTTCAGCAGGTACCCATCAACGAAAGGTCCTTTTTTCAAACTGCGACTCATCTATAAAATCCTCCCTTCGTCCAATCTCTCGTTACTTTCGGCACTTCACAAAGTTATGCACAGCGTGCATTATTTTGTGCGGCGGCGAACGATATACTTGTCAGAAGCTTTTCCTTTTTTACGCGTTTTGTAACCAAGGGTTGGTTTGCCCCATGGAGACATAGGCGATTTGCGTCCGATTGGAGCGCGGCCTTCACCACCACCGTGAGGGTGATCGTTAGGGTTCATGACGACACCGCGAACTTCAGGACGTTGTCCGAGCCAGCGGCTGCGGCCTGCTTTACCGATTTTGATCAATTCATGATCTTCGTTGCCTACGGAACCGATCGTCGCGCGGCAAACTTTCAGGAGCTTGCGAACTTCGCCGGAAGACAAACGCACGGATACGTACTTTTCTTCTTTACCGAGAAGCTGAGCTTCTGTACCGGCAGCGCGAACCAATTGTCCGCCTTTGCCAGGCTTCAGTTCGATGTTGTGGATAACGGTACCTACCGGAATGTTTTCCAGCGGAAGCGCGTTACCGATTTTGATGTCGGCGTTAGGGCCGGATTCGATCTTGTCTCCGACTTTCAGACCTTTTGGAGCGATGATGTAACGTTTCTCTCCGTCTGCATAGTGGATCAGAGCGATATTGGAAGTACGGTTCGGGTCATACTCGATTGTAGCAACGGTACCTGGTATGCCGTCTTTCGTACGTTTGAAATCGATGATACGGTATTTACGTTTATGTCCGCCGCCGTGGTGACGAACTGTAATTTTACCTTGATTGTTGCGGCCGGCTTTTTTGCTGAGCGGCGCAAGCAACGATTTCTCCGGCTGGTTTGTCGTGATCTCTTCAAACGTAGAGACGGACATGTTACGTCTTGCCGGGGAAGTCGGTTTATACTTTTTAATAGGCACGTTTACTCCTCCTTACTCTACAGATTCAAAAAACTCAAGCGGTTTGCTGTCTTGGCTCAGCGTTACGATGGCTTTTTTCCACTCGGTCGTATAACCGTTGTAGCGGCCATAACGTTTCGGCTTCGCTGGGACGCGCATCGTATTAACGTTAGTCACTTTCACTTTGAAAATAGACTCAACGGCTTGTTTGATCTCGGTTTTGTTGGCACGAATGTCAACCTCGAAAGCGTATTTCATGTCGCTCATGTATTCGGCCGTACGTTCCGTAATCACCGGACGTTTGATAATATCACGAGGGTCTTTCATTACGCGAGCACCTCCTCTACCTTCTGAACTGCTTCTTTCGTAATGATCAGCTTGTCGTACAGAAGTACGTCAAGAACATTAATGCCGTCTGCCGCTACGAATTTCACGCCAGGAATATTACGTGCGGAAAGAGCCACATTATCATCATAGCTAGGAGCCACGATCAGGGCTTTGCGTTCCACTTTCAGGTTGTTCAGGATGGCTGCGAATTCCTTGGTTTTAGGAGCGTTCAACGCAAGTGCATCCAGAACGATGATGTTGTTGTCGATCACTTTGGAAGACAACGCGGATTTGATCGCCAAACGACGAACTTTCTTAGGAAGCTTGAACGTGTAGCTGCGTGGCGTTGGGCCAAACACAGTACCGCCGCCTTTCCATTGTGGTGCACGGATCGAACCTTGACGAGCACGGCCTGTGCCTTTTTGTTTCCAAGGCTTACGTCCGCCGCCGCGTACTTCAGAACGGCCTTTCACTTTATGCGTACCGCGACGCAAAGACGCTCTTTGCAGCAATACGGCTTGGTTCATGACATGAACGTTTGGCGTAATACCGAATACCGCATCGTTCAGTTCCAATTCATCTACTGGGCTTCCGCTAACGTTAAACACGGATACTTTTGGCATTTATTGTTCCTCCTTTCCTTAGGTGATTATTTCTTCACCGTTTCACTAATTTTCACGAAGCTGTTTTTAGGGCCTGGGATGGCGCCTTTGATCAGCAATACGTTGCGTTCTGTGTCAACTTTAACAACCTCAAGCTTTTGAACCGTTACGGTCACATGACCCATCTGTCCTGGAAGGTGTTTGCCTTTAGGAACGCGGTTTGCTTGGATGGAACCCATGGAACCTGGTCCACGATGGTAACGGGAACCGTGAGCCATTGGTCCGCGGCTTTGTCCCCAACGTTTGATAACGCCTTGGAAACCTTTACCTTTGGACGTGCCAGTTACGTCAACATACTCGCCTTCCGCAAAAATGTCAGCTTTCAGCTCTTGGCCAACCTCGTATGCTCCGAGGTCAACACCGCGGATTTCGCGAACGTAGCGCTTAGGTGCAGTGTTAGCCTTTTTGGCATGTCCTGCTTCCGGTTTATTGGCACTTTTCTCTTTTTTATCGGAGAAACCGATTTGGATCGCTTCGTATCCATCGTTCTCGATATCTTTCTTTTGCAGAACAACGCAAGGACCTGCTTCCACTACAGTTACAGGAATTACATTACCTTCAGCGGTAAATACTTGAGTCATTCCGAGTTTTTTTCCTAAGATACCTTTCATGTTGACACCTCTTTTCCCTTCTTGATTCCTTGACGGAAATTACAGTTTGATTTCGATATCTACACCGGACGGCAGGTCCAAGCGCATAAGAGCATCCACAGTTTGTGGAGTTGGGTTCACAATGTCGATCAGACGCTTATGAGTGCGCATTTCGAATTGCTCCCGAGAATCCTTATACTTGTGTACCGCACGGAGAATGGTAATGATTTGTTTTTCAGTTGGAAGCGGAATCGGTCCGGATACACCAGCACCAGAACGTTTCGCAGTTTCAACGATTTTCTCAGCGGATTGATCAAGAATTCTGTGATCGTAAGCTTTCAAACGAATACGAATTTTTTGCTTTGCCATTTTAGTCCCTCCTTCTATCGCCCAATTTGGTATCGGACATACTCCGTGAAAATTTTCTGACATCCTGCTCCATGGCAAAGGGGCCGGGTGTGTCAGTAACCTCTCACATCATCGCAACGTCTCAGAACAACATTCACTATTATATAGAAAGATTGGGCGTAATGCAAGCTTTAATAAGAAAAAGTCAGTGTCAAGCTAGCGTGGGCAGTCATTTAAGATGCCTGGAACGCGAACCCCGAAGGAACCTCTTCCTTGTAAGCGCTTTGCTTCGTTCTTTCATCAAACACAAGTGATTTGTCAGAATTTTTTGCCGTTATCCGCGAAGTGCTTTGAGTGCCATACCCGTTGTGCTGCTTTGCTTCGGTCCTTGCAGCATGCGAATCATTCCAGCGATACAACCCTTGACCGGTTGCGTCACGTTCTTGAGCAATTGCCGCATGTTTATCGACTGCTGCGGCGTTGCCTGCTTACTCGCTTGTCCTTCAACCGTTCTTACCACCGTGCCCGCTTCTTGAATCCTCATCATCGTCCTCAGCATCGCCCTGACGCCTCGCTCACTCCAACTGTACCCGCCACGCTTCGTCCGCTTGGCGAATATACGCATCTGCGATTCCGCGCTTCCCATCGGGCGCATGCCGCTTGTGTCGATCCCCTTCGCCTGGAGTGTTTTTCGGTAGTCGTCCAAATGCTTCTCATGCCGCTTTAGAAATCTTTTATACGGCTTCCAATCCTTCCGGTTCTCTTCCGCTATCTCTTGCTCCGACACGCCTTCCAGGACCGCCATAAGCGCGGCTGCATCCTGTTTGGCCAAAGACCGTCTCACGGTCTCCCACACCTGCGGCAAATGACCAACAAAGCGTTTCAAATCACGCGCCACATGAAAGCGGTCCAGCATGTACAGACATTGGTGAAAGTAGGATGTACATTCCCCGATCCACGCCGCGCCGTCTCCGTTCACCACAAGCCACGTGTTCTCGTCGATTTCGTAACGCTCCACCAGAAAGTCCCCGAACCCTTCCCAGAAGTCGCCGCCGCTCGTATGCAGGTAATGCTGTTTGTTCTTCAGCTGTACCCGCTTGCCGTTCTTCTCCCAGCCTTCGTGTACGACTGCAATTGCGTTCTCCATCCCGCGCTTTTTGCTCCGCTGCAGCTTCGTGTACAGCCCATCCACTTCCACGAACAGCACGCGGGCAGCGCGCCGTTTCACCGCTGGCATCGGCTGTTGCGCACGCTCCATCAGTTTTTCCCTGATCGCTTGGTGGCTCAGCACATTGTAGCCCAAAAGCTGCTCCAGCCGCTTTGCGCTGTCCCGGTACGACGGTCCTTGGCTTGCGAATGCGATTGCTGTCTCTTCCAAATGCGGACTGACTTTCCCGCGCCCTTCGAATTGCAACAGCTGATCCAGCAGATACACGTGTTTGCCGCTTCTACGGTCACAGTACAATCTCCGCTTAAAGCGCACATTCCCGAACACTGTGTTGACGCTTGTTTCACGCTCGTCCTTTACTCGATAACGCTCTCGGTCCCGTTGCTCCAGGATCTGCTGATCCAGCGCCTCCAGCACCTGCTTCATCGCACGAGCGAATTCCTCCTGCATTTTCCGGAAAATCCATTGCTCAATCTCTTTCATCGTCGGCATTATTGTGGTAAAGTGGCTCACAGGAGCTTCCTCCTTCTTGGTGTGTTGTGCGTCAAACATCACTTTACCAAGGGAGAAGCTCTTTTTCTATATCCGCTTTTTCCAATTCCTACACCCACAGAGATTTTACACTATCTAAGAAAAAAAGCAAAAGGCACTTCCCGGAAAAAGAAGTACCTTTTGCTTGCCTTGCGTTTACGTCACAATGTTACTCGTTCCAGCACAATGTTGCATATCGTATATCGTTCAGACTCCGGAAGTTGAAGCTTCAGTAACGAAGCTGCTTCATTCCAAAATCATTACTTGATGATGCTAGCTACCGCACCTGCACCAACTGTACGTCCGCCTTCGCGAATGGAGAACTTCGTTCCTTCTTCGATCGCGATTGGGGAGATCAGTTGTACAGTTACAGTGATGTTGTCGCCAGGCATAACCATTTCAGTTCCTTCTGGCAGGTTGATGATACCTGTTACGTCAGTTGTACGGAAGTAGAACTGAGGACGGTATCCAGTGAAGAAAGGCTTATGACGTCCGCCTTCTTCTTTAGTCAGTACGTAAACTTGAGCAGTAAACTCAGTGTGTGGGTTTACGGAAGCTGGTTTAGCAAGTACTTGACCGCGTTCGATTTCTTTACGGTCTACACCGCGAAGAAGAGCACCGATGTTGTCGCCGGCTTGAGCGGAGTCAAGCAATTTGCGGAACATTTCAACGCCGGTAACGACGGATTTTTTAGTTTCTTCAGCAATACCGACGATTTCAACTTCGTCGCCGACTTTAACTGTACCACGCTCTACGCGGCCAGTAGCAACGGTACCGCGGCCAGTGATGGAGAACACGTCTTCGACTGGCATAAGGAAAGGTTTGTCAGTGTCGCGTTCTGGAGTTGGGATGTACTCGTCGATGATGTTGAACATTTCAACGATTTTTTCAGCCCACTCGCCGTCTGGGTTTTGCAGAGCTTCACGAGCGGAACCGCGGATGATTGGAGTGTCGTCGCCTGGGAATTCATATTCGCTCAGGAGATCGCGTACTTCCATTTCAACCAGTTCAAGCAGTTCGTCGTCTTCAACCATGTCGCATTTGTTCAGGAATACGACGATGTAAGGAACGCCTACCTGACGGGACAACAGGATGTGTTCGCGAGTTTGCGGCATTGGGCCGTCAGCTGCGGATACAACCAGGATTGCGCCGTCCATTTGAGCTGCGCCAGTGATCATGTTTTTAACGTAGTCGGCGTGTCCTGGGCAGTCAACGTGTGCATAGTGACGAGCAGGAGTTTCGTATTCTACGTGTGCAGTAGAGATCGTGATACCGCGTTCGCGCTCTTCTGGAGCTTTGTCGATTTGGTCGAATGCTACGGCAGCGCCACCGTATTTTTTGGACAATACAGTTGTGATTGCTGCAGTCAAAGTAGTTTTACCATGGTCGACGTGACCAATCGTGCCAATGTTAACGTGCGGTTTAGTACGTTCAAATTTAGCCTTTGCCATTTTGAACAATTCCTCCTTAAATGGAATAAATGTTGTATGTTTATGCCGGCCGGCATTTATGCAGGGTTTCTTGGATGTTGATGATCCGGCCAGTCTTTAAAACGTAAAACTTATTCGGCAGAGCCTTTGGACTTCGAGATGATCTCTTCGGCGATGTTACGAGGAACTTCCTCATAGTGAGAGATTTCCATCGAGAACACGCCGCGTCCTTGGGTACCGGAACGAAGTGTGGTCGAGTATCCGAACATTTCGGAGAGAGGCACCTTCGCACGAATGATTTGTGCACCGGAACGGGAATCCATACCTTCGATCCGTCCGCGGCGGGAGTTCAGCATACCCATTACGTCGCCCATGTATTCTTCAGGCACGGTAACTTCGACTTTCATGATTGGCTCGAGCAGGACAGGGTTACACTTGTCTTTTGCTGCTTTAAGCGCCATGGAACCGGCAATCTTAAACGCCATTTCGTTGGAGTCGACATCATGGTAGGAACCGTCTACGATCGTAGCTTTGATGTCCACGATCGGGAAGCCGGCGAGAACACCATTTTTCATGGCTTCTTCGATACCATTCAGTGCAGGCTGAATATATTCTCTTGGTACCGCGCCACCGACAATCTTGCTGTCAAACTGGCTGCCAGTACCTGCTTCGAGAGGTTCGAACTCAACCCATACGTGACCGTATTGACCACGACCACCGGACTGACGAACGAATTTACCTTCAACGCGAGCTGGTGTACGGAAGGTTTCACGGTAAGCAACCTGCGGTTTACCCACGTTGGTTTCTACCTTGAACTCGCGACGCATGCGGTCGATGATGATGTCGAGGTGAAGCTCACCCATACCAGCCAAAATCGTTTGACCGGTTTCTTCATCCGTATGAGCACGCAGCGTAGGATCTTCTTCCGTCAATTTGCTCAAAGCAACGCCCATTTTGTCTTGGTCGGCTTTGGTTTTAGGTTCAACGGCAATCTCGATAACCGGTTCAGGGAAGTTCATCGATTCGAGAATTACCGGAGCTTTTTCGTCGCAAAGCGTGTCGCCCGTACCCGTATCTTTCAAACCTACGGCAGCCGCGATATCACCAGCGTAAACTTCGCTGATCTCTTGACGGCTGTTCGCGTGCATCTGAAGGATACGTCCGATACGTTCGCGTTTGCCTTTGGTTGCATTCAATACGTAAGATCCGGATTGAAGGATACCGGAGTATACGCGGAAGAATGTCAATTTACCGACATAAGGGTCAGTCATGATTTTAAATGCCAAAGCCGCAAACGGCTCTTCGTCGGAAGAGTGGCGTTCTACCTCGGATCCGTCCTCAAGGTGACCTTGAATCGACGGCACGTCGACTGGAGATGGCAAGTAATCGATAACGGCGTCCAGCATCAGCTGAACCCCTTTGTTACGGTACGAGGAGCCGCAGACAACCGGGAAGATCTTAACTTCGCAGACCCCTTTGCGGAGTGCAGCTTTCAGTTCCGGAACGGTGATTTCTTCGCCTTCCAGATACTTCATCGTCAATTCTTCGTCGAGTTCCGCAACCTTTTCGATCAATTCCGCGCGAAGTTCTTCGACTTGGTCTTTGAACTCTGCAGGAATTTCGGTTTCCTCGATGTTTTGACCCAGGTCGTCTTTGTACATGTAAGCTTTTTGTTCGACCAGGTCGATGATTCCTCTGAAGTCGTTTTCCGCGCCGATCGGCAATTGAATCGCAACCGCGTTCGCTTGCAGACGTTCACGCATGTCTTTTACGACGTTCAGGTAGTCGGCTCCGATGATATCCATTTTGTTTACATATGCGATCCGTGGTACGCCGTAACGGTCAGCCTGTCTCCATACGGTTTCAGACTGAGGCTCAACGCCCTCTTTCGCACTGAAAACGCCTACTGCCCCATCCAATACACGAAGGGAACGTTCAACTTCAACAGTGAAGTCAACGTGCCCTGGGGTATCAATGATATTGACGCGGTGACCTTTCCAAGAAGCGGTCGTCGCAGCGGAAGTAATCGTGATCCCGCGCTCCTGTTCCTGCTCCATCCAGTCCATCGTAGCTGCACCCTCGTGAACTTCACCGATTTTGTGCGTACGGCCTGTATAGAACAAGATCCGCTCTGTGGTGGTCGTTTTACCAGCGTCAATATGCGCCATGATCCCGATATTACGTGTATTTTTCAAGGAGAACTCTCTTGCCATGAAAATAGTCTCCCTTCAAAATTGAAGTGTAATATATGATGAACTGAATCCTACCAGCGGTAGTGAGCAAACGCTTTGTTCGCCTCAGCCATTTTGTGCGTGTCTTCGCGTTTCTTGACGGAAGCGCCTGTGTTGTTGGATGCATCGATGATCTCTGCAGCCAAACGCTCTTCCATCGTTTTCTCACCGCGGCTGCGGGAGTAGTTTACGAGCCAACGAAGTCCGAGAGCTGTACGTCTCTCTGGTTTTACTTCGATAGGCACCTGGTAGTTCGCACCACCGACACGGCGAGCTTTAACTTCCAGTACTGGCATGATGTTTTTGATGGCTGCTTCAAACACTTCCATAGGATCTTTACCCGTACGTTCTTGAATCAGGTTGAACGCGTTGTAAAGAATGCTTTGAGCAACACCTCTCTTACCATCCAGCATGATGCGGTTGATCAGACGAGTAACCAGCTTGCTGTTGTACACCGGATCTGGCAGCACGTCTCTTTTGGCAACTGGACCTTTGCGTGGCATGGATATCCCCCTTTCTTACGTCTTGGTTGTTACAAAGCGGTTAGCCGCTTATTTTTTAGCTTTCGGACGCTTAGCGCCGTATTTGGAACGAGCCTGCATGCGGTTGTTTACGCCAGCCGTATCAAGCGCGCCGCGAACGATATGGTAACGTACACCCGGAAGGTCTTTTACCCGTCCGCCGCGAACCAATACCACGCTGTGCTCTTGCAGGTTGTGTCCGATCCCCGGAATGTAAGCAGTAACCTCGATGCGGTTCGTCAAGCGAACACGGGCATACTTACGAAGTGCGGAGTTCGGTTTTTTCGGAGTCATCGTACCTACACGGGTGCAAACCCCACGTTTTTGAGGAGCGCTCAAATCCGTATCTTCACGCTTCAAAGCGTTGTATCCTTTCTGCAGAGCAGGGGACTTCGATTTGTAGATTTTAGCTTGACGTCCTTTGCGAACCAGTTGGTTAATTGTTGGCATTGTTAGCCACCTCCTTCCAATATGTTCATTCTCCTTACAAACCTCTTTTTTAAGTCCACAGACCCAGGCGGTTCATAAAAGAACAAATGAAAAGTTTTTGCCGAGAGAAGCCTGGCTTCCCTAACAAAAACGTTTCTTACGGTATTAACTTGCCTTCATCCCATATTGCTATGGTTTCACGATGGCAGCCATCGCTGCGCCCACTTCAATCCCGCATGCTTTCCCCAAATGCTGCATGGTGTCCACATAGGTGATCTTCACGCCGTGCTTGCTGCACAGCCCTTCGATCTTGGAAATGAGCCGGAATTCCGCATCCTCTGCCACATAAACTTCTGCGGCTTGGCCTGACTCCACAAGTTTCATGGTCTGTTTGGCCCCGATTTTGACATGAGCATCCTGTAATCCTTTATCATTAGACATCTTTACGATTCCTCCAAAAGCACAGGGATGTTGCTACTCACGCACCTTTGATATATTAGCACCTGCATTCGCCGATGTCAAGAAAAACGGCTATTAATTTTTGCTAGGAAAATCATTGTAAAAAAGCTTTTTGCGAGAGCAGGCGGTCAATCGCCCGCCCCCGCAAGCCGCTTTCCGTTTGAATTTACTCCACGTTTGCCGTTTCCAGCTCTTTCGAACCGTCTTCTTCCGCGTTCGGATCATCGAATCTGACGTTGCGGTAACGGTTCATACCTGTACCCGCAGGAATCAGCTTACCGATGATGACATTTTCCTTCAGACCGAGCAGCTGATCGACTTTGCCTTTGATGGCTGCGTCGGTGAGCACCCGCGTCGTTTCCTGGAAGGAAGCCGCAGACAAGAACGAGTCGGTTTCGAGGGAAGCTTTCGTGATCCCGAGCAGAACTGGCTTGGCAACGGCCGGTTCCTTGCCGGAAAGGATCGCTTCCTTGTTGGCTGTTTCATATTCGTAAATATCGACGAAAGATCCCGGCAGCAGCGGCGTATCTCCCGCATCGACGATGCGGATTTTGCGCAGCATCTGCTTGATCATGACTTCGACGTGTTTGTCGTTGATTTCTACGCCCTGGTTCCGGTATACGCGCTGAACTTCCTGAAGGATGTAGTTCTGCACGCCGCGGATTCCTTTGATGCGCAGCATTTCTTTAGGGTCGATCGAACCTTCGGTCAGCTCGTCGCCGGCTTCGATTTCCATGCCTTCGGTCACGCGCAGGCGGGAACCGTAAGTGACGGAGTAAACCTTGGTTTCGGCTTCCCCTTGGATTTCGATTTCGCGGCGGTCTTTTGCTTCGCGAATTTCTTTGACGACGCCGTCGATTTCACTGATGGTCGCCTGACCTTTCGGATTCCGGGCCTCAAACAACTCCTGGATACGCGGAAGACCTTGCGTGATATCGTCGCCCGCTACGCCCCCGGTATGGAACGTACGCATCGTGAGCTGGGTTCCCGGTTCACCGATGGATTGCGCGGCGATGATGCCGACTGCTTCCCCGATTTCGACATGTTTGCCCGTCGCCAGGTTGCGTCCGTAGCACTTCTTGCACACGCCATGGCGGGCGCGGCAGCTGAGCACGGAGCGGATTTGCAGTTTCGTAATTCCGGATCTCACGATCAGGTTGGCTTTGTCCGAATCGATCAGTTCGTTGCGGTTAACCAGAATTTCGTTGGTTTCCGGATGACGAACGGTTTCGAAGCAGTACCGGCCTTCGATACGGTCGTACAGATCCTCGATGACCTCTTTGCCGTCCTGGATTCTGCTAACCGTAAAGCCTTTGTCCGTTCCGCAGTCTTCCTCGCGCACGATGACATCCTGCGCGACGTCGACCAGACGGCGGGTCAGGTAACCGGAGTCCGCCGTACGAAGCGCCGTATCCGCGAGACCTTTCCGCGCGCCGTGCGTGGACAGGAAGTACTCGAGGACCGTCAGGCCTTCGCGGAAGTTCGACTTGATCGGGAGCTCGATGATCCGGCCGGACGGGTTCGCCATCAGACCGCGCATACCGCCGAGCTGCGTAATCTGCGATTTGTTACCCCGCGCTTTGGAGTCGACCATGAGCATGATGGAGTTGAAACGGTCCATCGATTTCATGAGGACGTCCGTAATATCGTCTTTGGCCTTGGACCAAATGTCGATAACCCGGTCGTAACGTTCTTCGTTGGTGATCAGACCGCGGCGGTACTGGTTGGTAACGACCGCAACCTTCTCTTCGGATTCTCTGAGGATCTCCTGTTTTTCTTCAGGAACGATAACGTCCGCCACCGCGACGGTTACGCCGGCACGGGTGGAGTACGTGAATCCGAGCTGCTTGATTTTATCCAAAATGATGGATGTTTCCGTCGTATGGTAGATTTCGAAGCACCGGGCGATGATTTGGCCCAGGTACTCTTTGCCGACAGCGCTGCTGATAGGCAGTTCATTCATACGTTCGCGGATATCCACGCCTTTTTCGTAAACGAAATATTTCTCAGGCGTACCGTTCAAAAGATTGTCGCGGGTCGCTTCGTTGATGTACGGGAAGCTGCTTGGGAAAATTTCGTTGAAAATGATGCGTCCGACCGTGGTCAAAAGCATCGCGTCTTGCTGTTTTTCGGTAAAGCTGGTTTTGCCGAGCGCTTTAACCGGAATGGCAACGCGCGCATGCAATCCTGCCGTGCCGCGTTGGTAAGCGGACACCGCTTCGTTGACCGAGCCCAAAATCATGCCGGAACCTTTTTCTTCCTTGTTGTCCATCGTCAGATAGAAGGAACCGAGGACCATATCCTGGGACGGAGTTACGACCGGCTTGCCGTCTTTAGGGTTCAGGATGTTGCCGGAAGCGAGCATCAGAAGGCGCGCTTCAGCCTGAGCTTCGGCGGACAACGGAACGTGTACCGCCATTTGGTCGCCGTCGAAGTCGGCGTTGTACGCCGTACATACGAGCGGATGCAAACGGATCGCATGGCCTTCGACCAAAATCGGTTCGAACGCCTGGATACCGAGACGGTGAAGCGTAGGGGCACGGTTCAGCAGAACCGGATGCTCTTTAATGACTTCTTCAAGAACGTCCCAGACTTCCGGACTTACACGCTCAACCTTACGTTTCGCGCTCTTGATGTTATGTGCAAGGCCTTTGTTGACCAATTCTTTCATAACGAATGGCTTGAACAGTTCAAGCGCCATTTTTTTCGGCAGACCGCATTGGTACATTTTCAGGTACGGTCCAACGACGATAACGGAACGGCCGGAGTAGTCGACGCGTTTACCGAGCAGGTTTTGACGGAAACGTCCTTGCTTACCTTTCAGCATGTGGCTGAGGGATTTGAGCGGACGGTTGCCCGGACCTGTTACGGGACGGCCGCGGCGGCCGTTGTCGATCAAGGCGTCTACCGCTTCCTGCAGCATCCGTTTTTCGTTTTGCACGATGATGTCCGGAGCGCCCAGGTCAAGCAGGCGTTTCAGACGGTTGTTACGGTTGATGACGCGGCGGTACAAATCGTTCAGGTCAGACGTTGCAAAACGTCCGCCGTCCAGCTGTACCATCGGGCGAAGTTCCGGAGGAATGACCGGAAGGACGTCCATGATCATCCATTCAGGCTTATTGCCGGAATTGCGGAACGCTTCGATCACTTCAAGGCGTTTGATCGCGCGGTTGCGGCGTTGGCCTTGAGCGGTGCGAAGCTCTTCTTTCAGGAATTCCAGTTCTTTTTCCACGTCGAGATCCTGAAGAAGCTTTTTGATGGCTTCGGCACCCATGCCCGCTTGGAATCCGTAGCCGTATTTTTCACGGTAGCTGCGGTATTCTTTTTCGGACAGAAGCTGTTTCTTCTCCAGAGGCGTATCTCCTGGGTCGGTCACGACATAAGATGCAAAGTAGATGATCTCTTCGAGAGATCTTGGAGACATATCCAAAGCGAGACCCATACGGCTCGGAATGCCTTTAAAGTACCAGATATGGGAAACGGGAGCTGCCAGCTCAATGTGGCCCATCCGTTCGCGGCGCACCTTCGAGCGGGTAACTTCTACGCCGCAGCGGTCGCAGACGACGCCTTTGTAACGGACACGCTTATATTTGCCGCAATGGCATTCCCAGTCTTTTTGCGGTCCAAAAATCCGTTCGCAGAACAGGCCTTCCTTCTCCGGTTTCAGCGTACGGTAATTGATGGTTTCCGGTTTTTTTACTTCTCCGCGGGACCATGAACGAATTTTTTCCGGGGATGCAAGCCCGATTTTCATGAATTCGAAATTGTTTACGTCCAACAAGGAGCAACCCTCCTAGTCCTATTGTTTTAATCCGCGAATGAGGCAGACGGGTTTGCCCCGTCCGCCGTCCATCCGCGAACTTATTCCACTCCGACTTCCGCGCCTTCCAAATTGAGGCTCAGTTTATCGCCTGCAGTATCATCGTCGTCATCGAGCTCTTTCATCTCGATTTCCTGCTCGTCGCCGCTCAGGATTTTTACGTCCATGCCGAGAGACTGGAGCTCTTTGATCAAGACTTTGAACGACTCCGGAACGCCCGGTTCCGGAACGTTTTCGCCCTTGACGATGGATTCGTACGTCTTCACCCGGCCAACCACGTCGTCGGATTTGACGGTGAGGATTTCCTGAAGCGTGTACGCCGCGCCGTAGGCTTCGAGCGCCCACACTTCCATCTCCCCGAAGCGCTGGCCGCCGAACTGGGCTTTACCGCCCAGAGGCTGCTGCGTAACGAGGGAGTAAGGACCCGTGGAACGGGCATGGATTTTATCGTCAACCATGTGCGCGAGTTTGATCATGTGCATGACGCCGACGGTCACTTCGCGTTCGAAACGCTCGCCGGTACGGCCGTCATACAGCACGGTCTTACCGTTGCGCTGCATGCCTGCTTCTTCCATCGTATCGAATACGTCGTATTCGTTGGCTCCGTCGAATACCGGCGTTGCCACGTGAATGCCGAGCTGCATGGCCGCGAAGCCCAGATGGACTTCGAGCACCTGCCCGATGTTCATCCGCGAAGGTACGCCGAGCGGGTTCAGCACGACCTGTACAGGCGTGCCGTCCGGCAGGAACGGCATATCTTCTTCCGGAAGAATGCGGGCCACGACCCCTTTGTTGCCGTGACGTCCGGCCATTTTGTCGCCTTCGGAGATTTTACGCTTCTGGGCGATGTACACGCGAACCAGCTGGTTTACGCCTGGAGGCAGCTCGTCGCCGTTCTCGCGGGTAAACACTTTGACGTCGACGATAATGCCGTCGCTGCCATGCGGTACGCGCAGAGAGGTGTCACGCACTTCGCGGGCTTTTTCGCCGAAAATCGCGTGCAGGAGACGCTCTTCCGCCGTCAGTTCCGTTACGCCTTTCGGCGTTACTTTGCCGACCAGAATGTCGCCGGCGCTGATTTCCGCACCGATGCGGATGATGCCGCGCTCGTCGAGGTTCTTAAGCGCATCTTCACCTACGTTAGGAATATCGCGGGTGATTTCCTCAGGTCCGAGTTTGGTATCGCGCGCTTCGGATTCGTACTCTTCGATGTGGATCGAAGTGTACACGTCCTCTTTAACCAGCTTTTCGCTCAGCAGGATGGCATCCTCGTAGTTGTAACCTTCCCACGTCATGAACGCAACGACGACGTTGCGGCCAAGGGCCAGTTCGCCCATCTCCGTGGAAGGTCCGTCGGCCAGGATGTCGCCTTTTTTGACGATGTCGCCTTTCTTGACGATCGGACGCTGGTTGATGCACGTTCCTTGGTTGGAACGCATGAATTTGTGCAATTTATGTTTAACGATGTCGCCTTTGACTTCTTTTCCGTCCACATTTTCGATCCGGCGTACCCAGATCTCGTCGGCGCTGGAGCGCTCCACGATGCCGTCGTGCTTCGAAACGATACATACGCCCGAGTCCTTCGCAGCTTTATGCTCCATGCCGGTTCCGACCAGCGGAGCTTTAGGCACGAGCAGAGGCACCGCTTGCCGCTGCATGTTCGATCCCATCAGCGCGCGGTTGGAGTCGTCGTTCTCGAGGAACGGAATGAGCGCCGTCGCGACGGATACGACCTGTTTAGGCGAAACGTCCATGTAGTCTACCCGATCGCTCGGCATCGGCAAAATGTTGTCGGACTGTTTGTTGTAACGGACGATAACCATATCTTCCGCAAACGTTCCGTCTTCATTCAGCTTCGCGTTCGCCTGGGCCACGACGTAGTTGTCTTCTTCATCGGCCGTCAGGTAGTCGATATGCTCGGTAACCACACCCGTCTTCGGATCGACCCAACGGTAAGGAGCTTCGATGAAGCCGTACTCGTTGATGCGGGCGAACGTCGACAAGGAGTTGATCAGACCGATGTTCGGACCTTCCGGCGTTTCGATCGGACACATCCGGCCGTAGTGACTGTGGTGAACGTCGCGGACTTCGAAGCCTGCGCGCTCACGCGTCAAACCGCCCGGTCCGAGCGCGGACAGACGGCGTTTATGCGTCAATTCCGCAAGCGGGTTCGTTTGGTCCATGAACTGCGAAAGCTGGGAGCTTCCGAAGAACTCCTTGATTGACGCGATGACCGGACGGATGTTGATCAGCGCCTGCGGCGTAATGACGTTCGCATCCTGAATCGACATTCTTTCGCGGACCACGCGTTCCATACGGGACAAACCGATACGGAACTGGTTCTGCAGCAATTCGCCGACGGAACGCAGACGACGGTTGCCCAGATGGTCGATGTCGTCGGTGTTGCCGATGCCGTGCAGCAAATTAATAAAGTAGCTGATCGAGGAAATAATATCAGCAGGCGTAATGTGCTTCACCGACTTGTCGATGTTGCCGTTCGCGATCACTTTGACCACTTTGCCGTCTTCGATCGGCGAGAATACGTCGATCGTTTGCAGCGGAATGTCGTTGGCGTCAAGCACGCCGTTGGACACATGATAGGTTTTGTGGCCCACCATCGTATCCAGATGCGGCATGATCTCGTCCAGCAAACGACGGTCAACCATTTGGCCGGCTTCCGCGATGATTTCGCCCGTTTGGGTGTCGATCAGCGTTTCGGCAAGGCGCTGGTTGAACAGACGGTTTTTGATGTGAAGCTTTTTATTGATTTTATAACGGCCGACATTGGCCAGATCATATCTTTTCGGATCAAAGAAACGCGCTACGAGGAGGCTTTTCGCGTTATCCAGCGTAGGCGGTTCGCCCGGACGAAGGCGTTCATAGATTTCGATGAGCGCTTTTTCCGTCGAATCGGTGTTGTCTTTATCAAGCGTGTTGCGGATATATTCGTCGTTACCGAGCAGGTCCAAAATTTCGGCGTCGCTGCCGAAACCAAGCGCTCTCAGCAAAACGGTAACCGGAATTTTACGGGTACGGTCAATGCGGACATACATGATGTCCTTCGCATCCGTCTCCAGTTCAAGCCATGCCCCGCGGTTCGGAATGACCGTCGCGGTGTACGTCTTTTTGCCGTTCTTATCGACTTTCGTGCTGAAGTAGACGCTAGGAGAGCGTACCAACTGGCTGACAATGACCCGTTCTGCGCCATTGATGATAAACGTACCGGTTTCCGTCATCAGAGGGAAATCACCCATGAATACTTCCTGTTCTTTGACTTCTCCGGTTTCTTTGTTGATGAGCCGCACCTTCACCCGCAAAGGCGCCGCATACGTCACGTCGCGTTCCTTCGCGTCATCGACGGTGTATTTCGGTTCACCAAGGCTGTAGTCAATGAACTCCAGCACCAAATTTCCCGTAAAATCCTGAATTGGCGAGATATCCTGGAACATTTCGCGCAATCCTTCCTCCAAAAACCATTCGTATGATTTTTGTTGGATTTCGATCAGGTTCGGAACCTCAAGTACTTCATTAATTCGCGCATAACTTCGCCGAGTGCGTCGACCATACTGAACAAGATGTCCTGCCAACTTTAACTCACCCCTCATGTCTACTCACTTCAAAAATTGATTGCGAACCTCTGTTTGGAACCTTATAATGGATTCATGCAGAGGATTCCATCCACAAATAAAGAAAAGCCCTTACCCGAATGCTTTCGAACAAAGAGCAACTTATCCATGGTCTTCCTAGCTAAACACGGAAGTGGCTTCATATCCTGTAGATTTGCCCAAAATGTACATATTATACGTGAACATGCTCTTGTTTATGCATCTCTCCGCATAAAAACTATTGACATTTCAGTCAACTAAAGACAAGAAGCCTATCCTAATACTGACATTTTATAATAATATCACATCAGTATTTTCAAGTCAATAGTCCTATTGCAAATTACCGAAAAGTTTTTGTAGCCTTAAAAATCCGGTACCCTTTATCCTTCGTCACTTCCTCGACCTGATCAAACAAGCTCTCCAGCTTGGCTTTCGCCGAAGGCGCTCCCTGCTTTTTCTGAATGACGATCCACAAGGAACCTCCGTTTTTCAAGTGCGCATGGGCCTGTTCGAAAATCGTATGCACGGTTTCTTTGCCGGCACGGATCGGCGGGTTGGTCAGCACGACATCAAAAGTTTTCCCCTGCACGGCCGCAAACAAATCGCTCTCCAGAATGGTTACGTTTTGAATGCCGTTCAGCTTTGCGTTTTCCTTCGCCAGGGCGACTGCACGGGAGTTCACGTCAAGCATGGTCACATGACCGCTGGCGGCAAGTTTGGCGGCCGCAAAACCGATCGGGCCGTACCCGCAGCCCACGTCCAAAACTTCGGCATGCTGCGGAATATCCATCGCTTCGATCAGCACCTTGCTGCCGTAGTCCACCCCTTTTTTGGAGAATACGCCCGCGTCGCTGATAAACCTGAAGGTTTGTCCCCGCAGCCGTTCCTCCAGCTCCCGCCGGTCATGGCCGGCTTCAGGCTGATTCGAATAATAATGCTGTGACATGCCGTCCCTCCGTCTCGTTTCGTCTTCCTTTTACAGATTGTCCCGATCGGTTTCATTTCAATCCACCCAAACGGGGAATCCCGTTTACAAAAACAAACCCCTTGAATTTTCAAGGGGTTTGTTATGTTTAATCACTCGTAAGAAGGAATTACTTCACTTCTACAGTAGCGCCTGCTTCTTCCAATTTAGCTTTGATGGAATCAGCTTCTTCTTTACCCACTTTTTCTTTGAGTGGTTTTGGTGCGTTGTCAACCAGGTCTTTAGCTTCTTTCAAGCCGAGGCCAGTGATTTCGCGAACCGCTTTGATAACGTTGATTTTGGAAGCGCCAGCGCTAGCCAGAATTACGTCGAATTCAGTTTGCTCAGCAGCTTCGGAAGCGCCAGCAGCGCCGCCTACTACAGCAACTGGAGCTGCAGCAGTTACGCCGAATTCTTCTTCGATTGCTTTAACCAGATCGTTCAGTTCCAATACAGTCATGCCTTTGATTGCTTCCAAGATTTGCTCTTTACTCATGGTTAAACCTCCATTTTATAATTAAAGTTTTTGTGTTTGTCTTTCAATACTGCATCGAGGAACAGGTGCTTACGCGCCTTGTTCTTCTTTCTCTGCAACGGCTTTAACTGCAAGCGCGAAGTTGCGCACAGGAGCTTGAAGCACGCTGAGGAGCATGGAAAGGAGACCTTCGCGGGATGGCAGTTCTGCCAGCGCTTTGACTTGGTCAACGCCGACGACACGGCCTTCGACCACGCCACCTTTCAATTTCAATGCATCGTTTTTCTTAGCAAAATCGTTAAGGATTTTCGCTGGAGCTACGGCATCTTCACCACTGAATGCAATCGCTGTAGGACCGGTCAATACTTCGTCCAGTTCTGTCAGCTCGGCAGCAGCGGTAGCGCGACGCAGCAATGAGTTTTTCAGAACCTGGAATTCGATGCCGGCTTCGCGAAGCTGCTTACGCAGTTCGGTCACTTGGGCAACGTTCAATCCACGGTAGTCGGCAACAACGGTAGATGCGCTTTCGCGCAGCTTAGCCGTGATTGCTTCCACTGCTTCTTGTTTCGCTTGAATCACTTTTGCGTTTGCCAATGTTCACACCTCCTGAAAGTTTCGCTGTCCGGCACCTAAACGGCCGGAACATGTACTGCAATCGTTTGGATGAAAAGTCTGACTTGCTTCCCGTTCCTAATGATTCTAGGCATGTAAAAAGCCTCCGTAGAATCACGAAGGCCTGATAAATGATGATTGTCCACACGAACGTCAGGAGCAACCATCCTCATTCTATCACAACACCTCGGTAGGAAATTAAGCCTTGCGGGGCACCTACTGTCTACGGTAAGCATATTCAACTTTAATGGTCAGTTCTTTCACAACAACTTTTACAGATTATCAGATAACGCGACGGAAGTCAACGTTAATTTCTTATCTGAAAGAAGCTGTGTTCACGCGAGCGCTTGGGCCCATCGTCGAGGATACTGCGATCCCTTTCAGATAAACGCCTTTCGCAGCTGCCGGTTTAGCACGGTTGAGGGCGTCGATGAGAGCTTTGAGGTTCTCATTCAGTTTCGCCGCATCAAAGGATACTTTACCGATCGGAGCGTGAATTTGACCTGCTTTATCCAGACGGTATTCGATTTTACCCGCTTTGATCTCTTGAACCGCTTTGGCAACATCGAATGTAACCGTGCCTGCTTTAGGGTTAGGCATGAGGCCTTTACCGCCGAGCAGACGACCCAGTTTACCGACTTCGCTCATCATGTCAGGTGTAGCTACGCAGACGTCGAATTCGAACCAGCCTTGTTGGATTTTGTTGATCATGTCCTGATCGCCAACATAATCCGCGCCAGCCGCTTCCGCTTCTTTCGCTTTGTCACCTTTCGCAAATACCAATACGCGCTGCGTTTTACCCGTGCCGTGAGGCAGGACAACGACGCCGCGAACGGCTTGGTCTTGTTTACGTGGGTCTACGCCCAAACGAACTGCAACTTCAACGGTTTCGTCGAATTTGGCAGTCGCAGCCTTTTTCACAAGCTCAACGGCTTCTGCTGGCTCGTAAAATGCTTCGCTGTCAATCAGCTTGGCAGCTTCAACATATTTCTTACCATGTTTCGCCATGTTTGTTCCTCCTTTGTGGTTTTAACGGAAATTCCTCCCACATATGCCGGTCCCAATCGACCGGTTGTCGCAGAAAAACCGAAAATAAAATTAGTCTTCGATCGTGATACCCATGCTGCGGGCAGTACCTTCGACCATACGCATAGCAGCTTCGACGGAAGCAGCGTTCAGGTCAGGCATTTTTGTTTCAGCGATTTCACGAACCTTGTCGCGTTTAACCGTTGCCACCTTTTTCTTGTTAGGTTCGCCGGAACCTTTCTCGATTTTTGCAGCTACGCGAAGCAGAACTGCAGCCGGTGGAGTTTTCGTGATAAACGTAAAGGAACGGTCTTCAAATACCGAGATTTCAACCGGAATGATCAGACCAGCTTGGTCAGCGGTACGAGCGTTGAATTCTTTACAGAATGCCATGATGTTGACACCTGCTTGACCCAATGCAGGACCTACTGGCGGAGCCGGATTCGCTTTACCTGCAGGAATTTGCAGTTTTACCATTTTGATTACCTTTTTTGCCATGTAAGACACCTCCTTCAAAAGTGGTTAACGGGACGTTTGCGCCCCTCCCACAAGAAACCTGAAGAAAATATTTATATCTTCTCCACCTGAGTATAATCCAGCTCAAGCGGGGTTTCCCGTCCAAACATGTTGACGTGAACTTTGAGTTTGCTCTTGTCGGCGAGAATTTCCTCTACAGAGCCCACAAAATTCGCAAATGGACCAACCTTGATCCGCACGGATTCCTTAATGTCGAATTCGATTTTTGGTTTAGGTTCTTCCATGCCCATATGCTTCAGAATTTGATCTACTTCTTCCGGAAGCAAAGGCGTAGGTTTGGAACCCGACCCCGTCGAACCAACGAAGCCCGTCACCCCCGGCGTGTTGCGGACAACATACCAAGAGTCGTCGGTTTGGATCATTTCAACCAAGACATACCCCGGGTAAACTTTTCTCATGACGGTTTTTTTCTTGCCGTCCTTGTTTACCACTTCTTCTTCCATCGGAACAAGAACGCGGAATATCTTGTCCTCCATGCCCATGGACTCGACGCGTTTCTCCAAATTGGCCTTGACCTTGTTCTCATACCCGGAATAGGTATGAACAACGTACCATCTTTTTTCCATAGTTTCCATATCAAGCCACCCGGGACCCTTCTTAAATAATCGCTTCGATCACAGCGGAAATGCCGATATCCAGAACCCAAAAATAAATCGTGACGAATACAATGGTGCCGAGGACGATCAGAGTATAATTCGTCAGCTCTTTACGATTAGGCCAGCGAACTTTTTTGAGCTCCGCCCAGCTTTCAGAGAAAAAGGAAAACAGAGACTTGAAACTACTTTTCACGCCGACTACACCTCCAAAAAACTATCTGGTTTCGCGATGAGGAGTTTGCTCGTTACAGAACTTGCAAAATTTCTTCATCTCCATGCGGTCGGGGTGATTTCGCTTGTTTTTGGTAGTTGTGTAGTTTCTTTGTTTGCAGTTCGTACAAGCCAAAGTGATAATTACCCGCATGCTGTGCACCTCCCGAAGACGTCCTTCTTTTCAGAAGGCTCTATATTTCCCTAGCAGAACAGCCCAAGCCCTTCATTGCTGAAAAGAAAAAACCGTTCTTGCGAAATGAATAAGAAACAAAAACCTTGCGGTCTTTGCCTGCTCATCCATTAAAACACGCGAATTTAGGCCTACCTAAAACACTTTATCATAAGGGTGAAACCGTGTCAACGAAAGAATGGCCCTGTTTCCGGCATGCCGGGATCGCTACATCCCTAGTGTTTTCAAGCCTTTTTCCTCTACTGAAAGCCGCCTGCATTCATTTACCATTATGATTCATTCCTGTGGCGCTTAAACCTTGTCATGTCCAATTGTGAAAAAAAGACTCCGTTAAGAGCCTTTTTGTTACCGAGCGTCTAATTGTCGCGAACTTCCAAATAACGTTCCAATTTGCGTTTGACACGCTGCAAGGCGTTGTCAATCGATTTCACATGCCGCTTGAGGTCGACCGCAATCTCCTGATAGGAACGGCCGTCCAAATACAGCATCAGCACTTTGCGTTCCAGGTCGCTTAAAATCTCGGACATCTTGTCCTCCAGACCCACGAACTCTTCCTGGTTGATGATCAATTCCTCCGGGTCCGACACCTGCGAACCGCAAATGACGTCCAGGAGCGTCCGGTCGGAATCTTCATCGTAAATCGGCTTGTCCAAAGAGACATAAGAATTCAGTGGAATATGCTTCTGTCTCGTCGCCGTCTTGATCGCCGTAATAATCTGCCGCGTGATGCAGAGCTCGGCGAAAGCCTTGAACGAAGACTGCTTGTCCACCCGAAAATCACGGATCGATTTGTATAATCCGATCATGCCTTCCTGAATGATATCCTCCCGGTCGGCGCCGATCAGAAAGTAAGACCTGGCTTTGGCGCGCACGAAATTCCGGTACTTGTTAATCAAAAACTCGAGCGCTTCGCTATCGCCTTCACGAAAATATTCGACGACGTCCTCATCCGACTTGTACTCGTAATCCGACAACGTTAATTCTTTGAGGTCTACACTCACCAAGAATCCCCCCGGCTGCAACGCAAGGTACCCGTTACTCTGTGAAATATACGAACAGTATAAATGATGGCAGTTGACACCGTCAACCACGTATTACCTAAAAAAGAACGCCGCTAACAAAATTGTCAAGAGATGCAAATTTGTAATAGGTTCCAATTTCTGTCATTCCCTGCGCCATTTCTCGAATAACTCCCTAAGCTCCGGTTTCAGCTTGCCGTCCAGCGTATTTCTCGTCTTCGGCGCATGCTCGCGCTGAATCCGATGCTGAATCGCCTTTTCGCAGTTTTCCACTTCGATAAGCAGTTCGCGGGCGGAAAGCCGCAGCGCGCCGCGCGCGAAGATGACATGCTGCTCGATGAAGTCGCTGGTGGCCACATAGATTTTGCGGCTGCGGAGGCTAAGCTCCCCGACCAGCCGCTCTATGCATTCATCGGCAGTTTCCTTCTCTTTCGTGAAGTAAACCTGAACTTTGCTCTGGGAAAAGGCTTTGCCAAGCCCCGGCACCCGATACGCATCAAAGACGGCGATCACCTTCCGGCCGGTAAAAGCCTGGTAATCGGCCAGTTTGCTTAGCAGATTGTCGCGCGCCTCCTGCATGCTGATTTGCGACAGCTTCGCAAGAGACGGCCAAGCACCGATCATATTGTAGCCGTCCACCAGGAGCACGTCCCGCAAATCCGCCATCCCGATCTAACCTTGGGTGCGGCGCCGCAATACTTCGTACATAACCACGCCGGCGGCCACGGAGGCGTTCAGCGAGTTGATCCGCCCGTTCATCGGCAGCTTGACCAGAACGTCGCATTTTTCCCGGATCAGCCGCCCCATGCCTTTGCCTTCGTTGCCGATGACGATGGCTACGGGCCCGTCGAAAACATTCGTTTCGTAGATCCCCGCAGCGGCCGACACATCGGTACCTACGACCCAAATCCCTTTTTCCTTCAAAGCATCGATCGTTTGCCCCAGGTTGGTGACTCTGGCTACCGGCACGTATTCGGCCGCTCCGGCCGAAGTTTTGGACACGGTGGCGGTCACCTGCGCCGAACGGCGCTTCGGAACGATGACGCCGTGCACCCCGGTGCAATCCGCCGTACGAAGGATCGATCCCAGGTTATGCGGATCCTCGATTTCGTCCAAAAGCAAAATGAACGGCGGCTCCCCTTTCTGTTCGGCAGCCTGCAAGATGTCCTCCACTTCGGCGTAAGCGTAAGGGGCGACCTGGGCCACGACGCCTTGATGCTGAACGCCCGGCGCCAGCTGGTCGAGCTTGCGCTTGTCTACGTGCTGGATGACGACGCCGAGTTTTTTCGCCTCGATGACGATCGGCTGCGTCAAATGCTTTTGCGCATTTTCGGCAACCCAGATTTTATTGATCGTGCGGCCGGATTTCAGCGCTTCGATGACCGAATGCTTTCCGCCGATAATTTCTTCCTCCATGATATCCTCCACTAGCTTTATTTGATATGACTCTGCTGCAGCATATATTCGATTCCCATGCCGATGAGCTCCCGCATCCGGTCGTGCCGCTGCGCGTAATACAAATACCCGATCAAACTCTCGAACGCCGTGGCATGACGATATTCGAGCACGTTCGCGTTTTTCGGGATGCTGCCGGATTTGGCGTTGCGCCCTTGCCTGACGACGTCCTTCTCCTCGTCCGTCAAGACGGGCTCGAGCGCCGCCAGAATCCGGCTTTGCGCTTTCGCGGACACGATGCCGGTCGCTTGGTGGTGAAGCTGGTTCGGCTTCAGGTTCCGTTTGGAAATCAGGTATTGCCTGACCGCCACTTCATAAATGGCATCCCCGATGTACGCAAGCACGATCGGGGGAATCAGCCGGGGCTGCCTGGAAGGCGGGTATTCGAACCAGCCGTTCCATTCATCCCCCGCTTCCGGCGGCAGCCCTGCATTGTCCCGGCCGCTCATTTGCGCCGCCAGCGCATGCCTTGCGCCGTATCCTCCAACACGATCCCCTGCGCCGCCAGCTGGTCGCGGATTTCATCGGCACGGCTCCAGTTTTTATCCTTGCGGGCCTGCGCGCGCTCCGCGATCAATCGTTCGACTTCTTCATCCAAAAGCACGGCGTCTTCCCCGCCATAAAGGCGAAGCACGGCGTTCAATTGTTCGAAGGCGGACAGCATCAGCTTCAGCTCTTCCGGATTGACGACAGGCTCCTGCAACAGCGAATTCGTTTCGTTGACCCATTCGAAAACCGAGGTAATCGCATCCGGCGTGTTGAAGTCGTCGTTCATTTTGTCGTAATACTGACTCAAAATGCCGTCCAGCTTCTGCTTCAGCTCCTCGCGGACCGCTCCATGCCCGTCGGGCGTCACCGTTTCCAGGCGGTGCTTCAGGTTGGAGACGGCGTTCGCGATGCGCTCCACGCTGTTCGTCGCCTGATTCATCGTTTCGGCGTTGAAGTTCAGCGGGTTGCGGTAATGCGTCGAAAGCATGAAATATCGGATCGCTTCTTTTTTGAATTCCTTGCGCAAATCTTTGACGAGTATGCCGTTGCCGAGCGATTTCGACATTTTTTCGTTGTTGATTTTGATGTAGCCGTTATGCATCCAGTAGCGCGCCAACGGCTCGCCCGTCAGCGCTTCGGATTGGGCCACTTCGCATTCATGGTGCGGGAATTGCAAATCCTGCCCGCCCCCGTGGATGTCGATGGTGTCCCCCAAGTAGCGGCGGGCCATGGCCGAGCATTCGATATGCCAACCCGGACGTCCGTCTCCCCATGGGCTGGACCAATAAATTTCGCCGGGTTTCGCCGCTTTCCAAAGCACGAAATCCTCCGGATTTTCCTTTCGCTCGTCGACGTTGATCCGGATCCCGAACTGAAGTTCATCCAGCTTTTGGTGCGACAGCTTGCCGTAATCCGGGAATTTGTTCGTACGGTAGAAGACGTCGCCGCCTTTTTCGTATGCGAAGCCTTTCTCCTCCAGCTCCCGAATGAAAGCGATGATATTGGCCATGTTTTCGGTGACTCGCGGATTGACCGTTGCCTTTTCGATGCCCAGTCCTTCCAGATCCTCGTAATAAGCCTTGATGAACGTATCGGCAACCTCCGGCACGGTGCTGCCCATTTGCTCTGCCTTCCGGATCAGCTTGTCGTCCACGTCCGTGAAGTTGACGACGTAATTGACCTCGTTGCCGATTTGCTCCAGGTACGTGCGCACCACGTCGAAAAAGATCATGGGACGGGCGTTGCCGATATGAATGTAGTCATACACGGTCGGCCCGCACACATACATTTTTACCTTTCCCGGTTCCATCGGTACAAACTCTTCTTTGGAGCGTGTCAACGTATTATATATTTGAAGCGCCATAGTCACTTTTCCTTTCGTTCGGGATTTTCAGCCAAAATCCTCGGTTTTTCTTATCTTTCTTATCCAATCGCGATTCAGGCGAATCATCGGCGTCGGATTCTGCCTCCCGCGTGCAACGTCCTTGCCCGGAACGGGCTTTATTCCCCCTGCTCCGGTTCCCGCGCGGCATGGATGCGGACCAGCTCGCCGCGTTCGCCTTTCAGGTTTTCCAGTTCGCTGCGAAGCCGGTCGATCTCCTGCTGCATGCTGCGAAGCGAATCGACGATCGGGTCGGGCAGCTGGTGGCTGAGCCGGTCGACGCGGCGGCCGTCCTGCTTCACGATCCGGCCCGGGATGCCGACGACCGTACTGTTCGGCGGTACTTCCTTGAGCACGACGGAGTTGGCTCCAATGTTGCTTTGGTCGCCCACCTTAAAAGAACCCAGAACCTTTGCGCCGGAAGCGATGACGACGTTGTTGCCGATCGTCGGATGGCGTTTGCCTTTCTCCTTCCCCGTACCGCCAAGCGTTACGCCCTGGTAAATGACGACGTCGTCGCCGATTTCGCAGGTTTCCCCAATCACGACGCCCATGCCGTGGTCGATAAAGAGCCTGTTGCCGATTTTCGCGCCGGGGTGGATTTCGATTCCCGTCATGAAACGGCTGAACTGCGAAATGACGCGGGCAAGGGTGAACCATCGGCGGGCGTACAGCTTGTGCGCGATCCGGTGAGCCCAGATGGCGTGCAATCCCGAGTAGGTGAATACCACTTCGAACAGGCTTCTGGCGGCCGGATCGTTTTCAAATACCGTCTGGATATCCGATCTGATTCTTTTAAACATGTCCGTTCCCCTCTTTGTGCTCTTCTCTTCCTTCGCTCCCATAAGCGCAGGCTGCCGCCGCCTTAGCGGCTCGCCTGAAAACCAAAAAACGCCTCGGCAGCTTACGCTGCAGAGGCGTTATGATACGCGGTTCCACTCTGCTTGAATCCGGCCTGATTGGCGCGTCGCTCTTTCTGATGCGCACGGCTGGATTCCACTCAATTGCCCTGATAACGGGGGACCTTCCGGCATAGTCTAACGGCTCCGGACGGAACCGCTCATCCATGCAGCTCACAGGCGCATTTCCGCAGCCGGCATATGGATAACTTCCAGCCAGCATGGAAAGCAAATTCTCCATGAGGTTATCCTCTCTGGTAAATGCCTGAGGCTAAAGCGTACTTCTCCTGCTCATCGCTCTTTCGATCACTTCGTCTATAATATCCGGCCTGTTCTTATAGACAGGCTCTATAGATCTTATTTTGGTAGTTATTATATCCGAAAATACATCGGGCTGACAAGAAAGTTTTCGGCATTTGGGCGCAGCCTTCCCGGTCAAGCTCCCTTGATCTGCGATCTCAGCCGGTCGATGACCCGGTCCTTGCCGAGCAAATAGATCGTTTCGTTCAGGTCGCGCCCGTGCATCTGGCCCGTCAGCGCCACGCGGATCGGCATAAAGAGCTGTTTGCCTTTAAAGCCCGTTTCCTTTTGCACCTCTTTGATCATGGCTGCGATCTGCGGCGCCGAATATTCGGCGGAAGCTTCGATTTTTTCAAGCAAGGCTTTCAGCACGGTCGGCACATGCTCCTCGCCCAAAATCGGCAGGGCTTCGGCGTCCACTTCCAGATGAGTCCGGAAAAACATGGCCGATAATTCGACGATGTCCGAAGCGGCGACCATTTGCTCTTGGTACAGGGCAACCAGTTTTTTCGCCCACGCTTCCTGTTCGGCGGAAAGCTCGGCAGGAAGGCGGCTCGCTTTTTGCAAATGCGGAATCGCAAGCTGCGCAATACGCTCCGGATCCGCTTTTTTAATGTATGCGTTGTTGAGGTGCGCCAGCTTGTTTTGGTCAAACACCGCCGGGCTTTTCGACAGACGGTCCGGATTGAAGATTTTGATCAATTCCTCCAGGCTGTAGATCTCCTCTTCCCCTTCGGGCGACCAGCCGAGCAGGGCGATGAAGTTGACGAGCGCTTCGGGCAAATATCCGAGCTGGTCGTATTGCTCGATGAACTGGATGATCGATTCGTCCCGTTTGCTGAGCTTTTTATGATGTTCGTTCACGATCAGCGTCATATGGCCGAAACGCGGCGGCTCCCAGCCGAGCGCTTCATAAATCATCAGCTGCCGCGGCGTGTTGGAGATATGGTCTTCCCCGCGAAGCACGTGGCTGATTTGCATCAGGTGATCGTCGATGACGACCGCGTAGTTGTATGTCGGAATGCCGTCTTTTTTGACGATGACGAAGTCGCCGGTATCCTGGGTATTAAACGAAATCGTTCCCTTGACCATATCGTCGAACGTATACGTTTTGTTTTCGGGAACGCGGAAACGGATGCTTGCGACGCGGCCTTCCGCTTCGTACGCTTTCCGCTGCTCCTCGGTCAAATTACGATGTTTGCCGGAATAACGGGGAGTTTCGCCACGCGCAAGCTGCTCTTCCCGTTCCTTTTCAAGCTCTTCTTCCGTGCAGTAGCAGTAGTAAGCAAGCCCTCTGTCCAGCAGCTCCTGCGTGTATTTGTTGTAGATGTCGAGACGTTCGGTCTGACGGTAAGGTCCGTACTCCCCGCCGATATCGATGCTTTCGTCCCAATCGAGGCCGAGCCATTTCAAATATTTCAGCTGGCTTTCTTCGCCCCCGGCGATGTTACGCTTGACGTCGGTATCCTCGATCCGGATCACGAAGTCCCCGCCCTGATTGCGGGCATACAAATAGTTGAACAGCGCCGTTCTGGCGTTTCCGATATGTAAATGTCCCGTAGGACTCGGTGCGTACCGTACGCGAACTTTATCAGTCATGAAAATCCCCTCCACTTTGTGTTTGCTTAGCCCAACGCTAATTCAGACGTGCTAGTTGGCCGCTACGGCTCCCGGATCGATCTTCCGATCGCTGTTGTCTCCAAATTTCTTGATCTATATTCCAACAAGGTAGAAATTCGGAGACAAAGCTTATGCTTTCGATGCCAGCTTTCCTTCGGAAAGCTTTTAGGCGACCGCTAGCATCTGTTTCCGAAGCAGCTTTTTTTTTAAAACTTTCAGCTTCGAAAGAATCGATTCCATCCCCTTCGCTACTTTCACTTAACTATTCAACTAACCGGCGATGAACCGTTTACTTACGTTTCTGCCGCTCAAATCCTTCAAGATGATAGCACATCTTTGACAAGGCAGACAACCGATTGCGCCGCGATTCCTTCGCCTCTGCCGGTGAAGCCGAGCTGTTCGGTCGTCGTCGCCTTGACGTTCACCTGTTCCAGGTCCGCATCAAGGGCGCGGGCGATCACTTCGGCCATCTGCGGGATGTACGGCGCCATTTTAGGCTTCTGCGCGATGATGGTGGAATCGATGTTCCCCAGGCGGTATCCCCGCTCCTTAGCCATCTCCCATACATGCAGCAGCAGCTTCAAACTATCGGCGTCCTTGAATTTCGGATCGGTATCCGGAAAATGCTTGCCGATATCGCCAAGCCCCAGCGCGCCGAGAATCGCATCGGTCACCGCGTGCAAAAGCACGTCCGCGTCGGAATGGCCAAGCAAGCCTTTTTCGTAAGGAATGGTGACGCCCCCGATGATGCACGGCCTGCCTTCCACCAGCTGATGCACGTCAAATCCTTGTCCTACTCGTATCATCTATTCTTCTCTCCCCTGCGTTTTAACATGAATGCGGCATACTCCAAATCTTCCGGCGTCGTGATTTTGATGTTGGTGTAACTGCCTTCGACGACCGCAACGGGAATGCCCATTCGTTCCACGAGCATGGAATCGTCCGTGCCGACGAAGCCGTCGGCCTCGGCCAGCTCATGCGCTTTTTTCAAATCGGAAAGACGAAAAGCCTGTGGGGTATGGATCGCCCACAGACTTCGGCGGTCGGGGGTTCCTTCGATCATTCCCGAACCGCTCACCCACTTGATGGTATCCTTCACGGGAACCGCCAGCACCGCCGCCCCGGTAAGCAGGGCTTTTTGATGGCATGCCTCGATTCTTTCCGGTTCGACAAACGGTCTGACGCCGTCATGAACCATTACCCATTCCGTGCTGATCTCTAACAAGCCGTTATATACGGACTGCTGTCTTTCCTTGCCGCCCGGCACGATTTTCACCACTTTGCGAAGCCCGTACCGGTCAATCCACCCGGCGCATCGTTCGATGTCTTCCGCTCCGGTCACCAGGACGATCTCCCGAACCAGCGGCATCCGGTCGAAGACCTCCAATGTATGGATCATGATGGGCTTGTCGTCCAGTAGCAGGTACTGCTTGCTTTCGCGGGTCCCCATTCTTGAACCCTTGCCCGCGGAAACCACCACGACGCCCACGCTATTTTGATTGTCCAAAACGAGATTTGCCTCCTCAACCACCGTAAGAAAAAATGTATACCCCCATCATACCCCTTTTACTGGGCTTTTTCCAACAGTTTCGGTTTGGCGAAGATCATCCGTCCGGCCGAAGTTTGAAGCACGCTTGTCACCAGCACTTCCATCATGCTGCCGATGTAATCGCGCCCGCCCTCGACCACGATCATCGTGCCGTCATCCAGGTAGGCCACGCCTTGGCCGTGTTCTTTGCCGTCCTTGATGACCTGCACCATGATCTCTTCTCCCGGCAGCACGACCGGCTTCACGGCGTTTGCCAGATCATTGATGTTAAGCACCGACACGCCCTGCAGCTCGCACACTTTGTTCAGGTTGAAATCGTTGGTGACGACTTTCCCCTGCAGGACCTTGGCCAGCTTGACCAGCTTGCTGTCGACTTCGGAAATTTCCTCGAAATCCCCTTCGTAGATCAGGACCCGAACATCCAGCTCCTTCTGGATTTTGTTCAAAATATCGAGCCCTCTGCGGCCGCGGTTGCGTTTGAGCAAATCCGACGAATCCGCGATATGCTGCAGCTCTTCGAGCACGAACTCGGGAATCACGATCGTTCCTTCGATAAACCCGGTTTTGCAAATATCCGCGATGCGGCCGTCGATAATGACGCTGGTGTCCAAAATTTTATGTTCTTCGATTTTCCGGTCCTCGTACGCATCGCCCTTGCTCCACCGTCCCGAGGTCCACAGCGTCGCCAGCTCGTCTTTTTTGTCCAAACCGACCCGGAATCCGATGTAGCCGCAAAACAACGTCAGCCCCACGGCTGCAATCTCACCCGCTTTTCCCGCCCAAGCAAGGCTCGGATAGATCAGCAGGGATAACAGCAAACCTCCCGTCAAACCGGCCGCTCCCGCCGCCAATTCATTCATCGGCATTCCCGCAAACATCTGGATCATCGCTTGAAAGCGTGCCGCGAGCGCCTGAGCGCACAGGGAACCTATCAACAAAAATAAAATTGCTCCAAGTCCTGCAAACATCAAGCTGCCCCATACGGATTGATCAATACCTAAACTCGGGAACGTCCATCCGGCTGATTGATGAAGGGTATAACCTGTCCAAGCGCCGCACAGACCGGCAAACGCCACGATGAATTTTCTCAGCATAAGTTCCCACACCTCCTTGATTGTATCAGTCATACATATTTCCTTAGCAGTATGGTCCAATTTTGGCCCACATAATCCTTCGCAACCCAAATTTTTCTATTTGATCTGCAAAAGGTCCTTTCGTTAGGAGTCTCGATTTTGGTTGAAAATGGGCAAATGCCTGGCATATAATGAACTCAATTCTTAAGCTAGAGGTGAAAAGGAAAAATGAGCGCACCAAGTTTACAGGCTTTTCAGGATCAGGTTTCCGAATTGTTGCTCCGTCACCGCAGTCTGCTGGATGTCTTGTCCAAAAACGGGCAAAGCAGCGCATCCGTCAACCGGGCTGTTGCCAAGGCCGTTACGGACTGCGGCTGTATCGAACTCCACGCCACCAAACAGTCCTTTGAACCCGAAGTGAGCCTGGAGGAAGCGAAAGACGTGGCCCGGACTCACGTACGCGGAGAGTTATGCGAAAATTGCAAGGAAATCATCAGCGCCGAATTGGGACGCAATATTTTTTACATGTCGGCCTTGTGCAACCTCCTCGGCATCAACATGGATGAAGTCGTCCAGAAGGAGTCCCAGAAATGCTCCACGCTTGGCTTGTTTAATCTGTCATAGAACGAAAGCAAATCCGCGCATTCGAATAAACGGCAACAAAAAAAGCATCTATTTCCGCTGCGGACAGCGAGAAATAAATGCTTTTTATTTTTTCCGGCTAGGAATGATCGTTAAACACGTTTTGATCCGCCGATTGGTCATGATTCCGTCTGCGGGTCAGCTTCTCCACGTTTTGCTTTAATCCGTAGGCCGCATACAGCACCAGCGGAACGAAAATAAGCTTGGATATCTGATCCGGAAAAATCACGGCGACGGCGACTCCCGCGATGATCACGACGGGGGCGTACATCACGGCTTTTTTCGGGAGCCCCACTTTCTTGAAGTTCGGATACTTCACCGTGCTAACCATCAAATACGACAGGACCAACATGGCAAAAATCATGTAAGGAGCCGAAATTTCTTTATGGAACAGCGACAACGTGGCTAAAACGCCACCTGCAGCCGGTATAGGCAAACCAATGAAATAGCCCGGAATCCCGGATTGAACGTTAAACCTTGCGAGGCGCAAAGCGCCGCAAATCGGGAAAATGGCCGTCACGGCCCAGATGAGCGCATGGTGCATGCCATGAAAAGAAGTAACGTACATGATAAGTGCGGGTGCAACTCCAAAAGAAATGACATCCGAGAGAGAATCCAGTTCCTTGCCGAATTCACTTTGTGCATTGAGCGCCCGGGCCACCCGGCCGTCCAATCCGTCGCAAAGCATCGCAATAATGATCATGATGGCTGCCAAGCTGAATTTGTTGTCAAAGGCCAGCATAATTCCTACCATTCCGAGAAACAAGTTACCTAACGTAAACATGTTCGGAATTGATTTCGTAAACATTATTTCACCTCGAATTTTTTTAGTACCCCCGTATCATCACTTGATTGTATGGCATTTAAATTTGTCTGTCAATGAACACTTGCTCCTGCAACCGCTTCAAACCTTCCTTGATGTTGCGGGCTCTGACTTCGCCAATTCCATCCACTTCATCCAATTCCTCGATGGTTGCCATCATGATATGCGGAAGCCGGCCGAAACGCTCGACCAAATTATGGATGATGACGTTCGGCAGCCGCGGAATTTTGTTCAGGATGCGGTATCCGCGCGGAGCGATCGATTCCTCCGAATTCGCCGCCGAGATCGGATAACCGAGAAGCCGCATGACGTAATGGATATCCAGCAGTTCATCGTCGGTAGCCCGCTTCAGTCCGGATATCATCTCGCGGATTTTGTCGTCGTTGTCTTCGCGGGCGTAATCCTTGTACAGAAGCCATGCTTCCTCTTCCATGTTGCTGACGAGCTCTTCCATCTGCATGCTGATCAGCCGGCCTTCGTTGCCCAGCTCATTGATATAGCGCTTGATCTCCATTTTGATGCGCAGCACCATTTCGACCCGCTGAATGACATTGACGACCTCCGGTACCGTCACCAGCTCTTCGAATTCCGATGCCGAGAGGTTGGTAAGCGACTGGTTCAGCACCGCCCGGTATTTTTCCAGCGTTTGCAGCGCCTGGTTCGCCTTCGTCAGAATAACGCCGATTTCCTTCAGCGCATATCGAAGCGTGCCTTGATATAAAGTGATAATGTTGCGGCGTTGCGAAATCGACACGACCAGCTTTCCGGTCTGCTTGGCGACGCGCTCCGCGGTACGGTGGCGGATGCCCGTTTCGGTCGAGGAAATGGAGGAATCCGGAATCAGCTGGGTATTGGCGTACAGAATCCGCTTCAGGTCCTCGCTCAAAATGATCGCTCCGTCCATCTTGGCAAGCTCGTATAGGTAGTTCGGCGAAAAATCGCAGTTGATCGAAAAACCGCCGTCGACCACCTCCATCACTTCCGGACTGTAGCCGACGACAAGCAGCCCGCCGGTTTTGGCTCGCAGCACGTTTTCCAGGCCGTCCCGAAACGGGGTGCCTGGTGCAACCAGCTTGAGCAGGTCATTCATTTTATCCAATTGGCTCGGTTCCTTCATCTCTTATGCCCCCTAATCTAACGCGACCGCTAGCGCATCTGCCACGGTATTGATGCCAATGATTTCGATTCCTTTGGGGTGCTTCCACCCCTTCAAGCTTTTTTCCGGCATGATGATCCGTTTGAAGCCGAGCTTCTCGGCTTCCCTTACCCGCTGCTCGGCACGCGAGACGGCCCGGACTTCGCCGGTCAAGCCTACTTCGCCGAACATCACGTCATACGGTTTTGTCGGAATATCTCGAAAGCTGGAGGCGATGCTGACAGCAATCGCCAAATCGACCGCCGGTTCATCCAGCTTCACGCCTCCGGCTACATTCAAATAGGCGTCCTGGTTCTGGAGGAACATGCCCATCCGTTTCTCCAGCACGGCGATAATGAGCCCCATCCGGTGATGGTCAACGCCCGTGCACATCCGCCGCGGCGACGGAAAATGCGTGGCGGATACAAGCGCCTGGAGCTCGACCAAAACCGGCCGGGTTCCTTCCATGCTGGCCACCACCGTCGAGCCGGCCACACCAAGCGGACGTTCGGACAGAAACAGTTCGGACGGATTCTCCACTTCCACCAGTCCGGATTCGTTCATTTCGAAAATGCCGATCTCGTTCGTGGACCCGAAGCGGTTCTTCACCGCGCGCAGCAAACGGTACGTATGATGCCGTTCACCTTCAAAATAGAGCACGCAGTCCACCATATGTTCAAGCAGTCGCGGACCCGCGATGGCTCCTTCCTTCGTAACATGCCCGACAAGAACGGTTGCAATGCCCATGCCTTTCGCTACGCGCATGAACCGGGCCGTGCACTCCCTGACCTGGGCCACGCTGCCCGGAGCGCTCGTCACTTCCGGAATGTATACGGTCTGGATGGAGTCGATCACGAGAAACTGCGGTTGAATGCTGTTGATCGCTTCCTCGATCAGATCCATGTTCGTTTCGCAAAGCACGTACAGCTCCGGAGACAAAGCTCCGAGCCGGTCGGCGCGAAGTTTGGTCTGGCGTACCGATTCCTCCCCGGAGATATACAGGACGCGCAGGCCTGACACGGTCAACGCATGCGAGGTTTGCAGCAGCAGCGTCGACTTCCCGATCCCCGGATCGCCGCCGACCAAAATGAGCGACCCCGGCACGATCCCTCCGCCGAGCACGCGGTTCAGCTCGCCGATGCCGGTATGCACGCGCGCTTCATTGCTGCTTTCTATATTTATGATCGAAAGCGCCTTTTCTTTACTATGAAAGAGCGGAGAATTCATTCCCTGCGTTTTAATGACGCTTTCGGTTTCTTCGATCATGGTATTCCAAGCTTGACAACCCGGACATTTGCCATACCATTTGGCAGCCTCATAGCCGCATTCCGTGCAATAAAATTTCGTTTTCGTTTTAGCCATGATCTCTCCTTAGAGGTAATGGATTTTGTCTAAATTTGTCGATCACTCAGAAAATTGGCATTATTATAATTTTACCATTTATTAAGTTTTATCGTAAAGTATTTGAAAAAAGTTTACATAAAGAATAGAGAAACCGTTTTATGGCTTGCATCCTTCCATCAGTATCCCATCACGCAAAAAAGGACTGGCCCGCCGCTAAACCAGCAGCGGGTCAATCCTTTTCATTAAACTAAGCTGTAGCTTTCATTACGCTTCGGACGTTGCGGATACGTTATCCGCTTTTTTCACCGTCAACTCGCCGTTTTCCTCATCGATTACCAGCGAATCGCCTTTGGCCACCTTGCCGGTCAGCAGCTCTTCGGACAAACGGTCCTCGATATGCTTCTGAATCGCGCGGCGCAGCGGACGGGCACCGAAAGCAGGGTCGTAACCTTCCTTCGCCAGGAACGCTTTGGCCTTGTCGGTCAGCGTAAAGTCCACGTCGTATTCGCGCAGCCGTTTGCGGAGCTCTTCGGCCATCAGCGAAACGATTTCGGCGATGTGCTTCTCTTCCAGCGAATGGAAGACGATGATTTCGTCGATCCGGTTCAGGAACTCCGGACGGAAGCTTTTCTTCAGCTCGCCCATGACTTTGTCTTTCATGTTGTTGTAGTCGGCGCCGGCATCGTTGACCGCCGTAAAGCCGAGCGTGGAGTTCCGTTTGATCGCTTCCGCCCCGACGTTGGACGTCAGAATGATCAGCGTGTTGCGGAAATCGACCACGCGGCCTTTGGAGTCGGTCAAGCGTCCGTCTTCAAGCACCTGCAGCAGGATGTTGAATACTTCCGGATGCGCCTTTTCGATTTCGTCGAGGAGCACGACGGAATACGGTTTGCGGCGAACCTTCTCGGTCAGCTGGCCGCCTTCCTCGTAACCGACGTATCCCGGAGGCGCTCCGACCAGTCTCGACGTGGAGTGTTTCTCCATGTATTCGGACATGTCGATGCGGATGACCGCATTTTCGTCGCCGAACATCGCTTCCGCAAGGGCGCGTGCCAGCTCGGTTTTACCTACGCCGGTAGGACCGAGGAAAATAAACGAACCGATCGGGCGTTTCGGATCCTTCAGGCCGGCGCGGGAGCGGCGAACGGCGCGGCTGACTGCTTTGACGGCCTCTTCCTGGCCGATGACGCGTTCATGGAGAATGTTCTCCATGTTCAGCAGGCGTTCGGTTTCTTCTTCCTTCAGCTTGCGTACCGGAATTCCGGTCCAGCTGGATACCACTTGCGCGATATCCTCCGGCGTTACCTCGGAATCGGTGCGGCCTTGTTTTTCTTTCCATTGGTTTTTGGTGATTTCAAGCTCTTCGCGGATTTTTTGCTCGGTATCGCGAAGCGCCGCCGCTTTTTCGAATTCCTGGCTTTGCACCGCCGAATCCTTTTCCTTGCGGATGTCTTCGAGACGGCTTTCCAGCTCTTTCAGGTTTGGCGGGATCGTGTACGTGTGAAGCCTTACTTTCGAACCCGCCTCGTCGATCAGGTCGATCGCTTTATCCGGCAGGAACCGGTCGGAAATGTAGCGGTCGGACAGCTTCACGGCTTCCACGATCGCTTCATCCGTAATTTTCACGCGGTGATGTGCTTCGTAACGGTCGCGCAGGCCGAACAGGATTTGGATCGCTTCTTCCGGGGAAGGCTGATCCACCGTAATCGGCTGGAAGCGGCGTTCCAAGGCGGCATCTTTTTCGATGTATTTCCGGTATTCGTCGAGCGTCGTGGCGCCGATGCATTGCAGCTCGCCGCGGGCCAGCGACGGCTTCAGAATGTTCGAGGCGTCGATTGCGCCTTCCGCTCCGCCTGCGCCGATCAGCGTATGCAGCTCGTCGATGAACAGGATGATATTGCCGGCTTGGCGGATTTCATCCATGATTTTTTTCAGGCGGTCTTCGAATTCGCCGCGGTATTTGGTGCCGGCCACGACCGAACCCATATCGAGGGTCATGACGCGTTTGTCGCGCAGTGTTTCCGGAATTTCGTTGTTGATGATTTTTTGGGCGAGTCCTTCCGCGATCGCGGTTTTACCTACCCCGGGCTCGCCGATCAGTACCGGGTTGTTCTTGGTACGGCGGCTGAGCACTTGAATAACGCGCTCGATTTCGTTGCTCCGTCCGATGACCGGATCCAGGTTGCCCTCTTTGGCAATGGCCGTCAGGTCACGGGCCAGAGAATCCAGCGTCGGCGTGCTGACGTTGGCCTGGGAGCCGTGGTGGCTGGATACGGCCTCGCTGCTGCCAAGCAGCTGCAGCACTTGCTGGCGCGCTTTGTTCAGGCTGATGCCCAAATTGTTCAATACGCGGGCCGCAACGCCTTCCCCTTCGCGGATCAGTCCGAGCAGGATATGCTCCGTACCCACGTAGGTGTGTCCCAGCTTGCGGGCTTCGTCCATGGACAGCTCGATGACTTTTTTGGCGCGCGGAGTGTAGGCGATATTGGTCGGCTGCTCCTGACCTCTGCCGATGAGCGTTTCCACTTCATCCTGGATTTTTTCGAGTCCGAGTCCTAGCCCGATCAATGCCTTCGCGGCAATGCCGTCACCCTCGCGAATCAGCCCAAGCAAAATATGCTCCGTACCGATGTTGTTGTGTCCTAAACGGACGGCTTCCTCCTGAGCGAGTGCCAGCACTTTCTGAGCGCGTTCCGTAAATCTTCCGAACATCATTCTCCTGCACCTCCATGAGTTTGAAATATGATTTCAAGAATTTTTGCATTCTCGTTTCCATCGAATTCTCGTTTGCTTCTAGTCTAAAACTTGGGCTCAGGCTTTCGCCAGAGTCTCGCGAATCAACCTTGCCCGGTAAATGTCGCGTTCCTCGCTGTTCATGTCGTGGCCGTATTTTTTTTGCAAAAAACCCGGCTGCGTCATGACGTTCAGTTCGTTCATCACCGGAATGGAAGGTCCTTGCACGATCCCCAGGTCAATCCCCAGACGCACGTCCGATAACCGCTGCCCGGCCTCCTTGGAATCCATGACCTCCGCATACGACAAAATGCCGTAAGACCGTTTGATCCGGTCCGTAATGCGCAGTCGCGAATCGTTCATGAGGCGTGCCCGCGCGTTTTTTTCGTGTTCGATGATCTGCAATACGACGCTGTGCAGGTTATCGATGATTTCGTATTCGGTTTGCCCGAGCGTGATCTGGTTGGAGATTTGAAACAGGTTACCTATTGCTTCGCTGCCTTCCCCGTAAATTCCTCTTACGGTCAGGCCGACTTGCGAGACCGCGGACAAAATCCGGTTAATCTGCTGCGTCATCACAAGGGCCGGCAGATGCATCATCACCGATGCCCGGAGTCCTGTTCCCACATTGGTCGGACAGCTGGTCAGGTAGCCGCGCTTATCGTCAAAAGCGTAATCCACCTCGGCTTCGAACAGGTCGTCGATGGCGGTCGCTTTTTCCCAAGCTTCGCGGACCTGGAAGCCCGGGTACAGACATTGGATGCGAAGATGGTCCTCTTCGTTAATCATAATGCTGACCGATTCGTCCTCGCTGATCATGACGGCTCCGTTTTGGGACTCGCTTGCGAGGCTTGGGCTGATCAAATGCTTTTCGACCAGCACCCTTTTGTCGATCGGCTCGATTTCATCCAGCTTGACGGTATAAAACGTCCCTAAAGACTTGAGATTCGGAGTCTCCGCCACTTGGGCCAGACGATTGAGCACTTCCTCCGACTGCTGGCGCGTGGCCAAAAGGGGAAAAGGCATGTGCTGCAGGTTCCGTGCGATCCGTACCCGGCTGCTGATTACGATGTCGGAGTCGCTTGCCGTCCCCCGCATCCATTCGCTCAGCGCTTTCTCGGTAAACCGGAGATTGGGCATCACGCATTCCTCCTTAAGCGAATACTTTACTGTCCTGACATTTCTTTTTCAAGCGTTCTGATTCGATCCCGAAGCTGGGCGGCTTCCTCGAATTCCTCCTGTTGGATACGCCGCTGAAGCTCGAGCTTCAAATCGTCGATTTGACGTTTCAATTGAATCCGGCTGCCGCTTCTTTTCGGTACTTTACCGACGTGGACGGTGTTCCCGTGCACCCTTTTGAACAAAGGATCGAGGCGGTCGCCAAAATATTTATAACAGGAGCTGCAGCCGAACCGGCCGATTTTGCTGAACTGGGTATACGTCATTCCGCATTCCTCGCACCGCAGGGATTGGGGGGTTTTGACGCTGCTGGCCATCCCTTTGCCCGCGGTTTCAAAATCGAGCAGCCCCGATAGCAAGCTGTGTATGGAGAACCCTCCCGAGGTGCCGGGAAGCATCTCTCCTCTTTCCCTTGCGCAAGTTTCGCAAATGTGAAATTCATTTTTTTCGCCGTTTACGATTTTGGTGAAATGCAGCGTCGCGGGTCTTTTACCGCATTCTTGGCATAACATATTGCTGTACCTCCTTTTCCCTGTAGACTTATTTGCCTAACAAAGAAATCAGCATCGCCTTCATCAATCTTGCACGTAATTCATCCCTGTACGGAAGTTTGACCATCAAAGCCTCCCTGGAAACGGCCGCCCGCATCATGTTCGCTTCACGTTTGGTGAGAACCCGGGCCTCCTCCAGCTGGTAGATGAGCCCTTCCGCGACCGTCTGGTCGATGGTATCGCCAATCGTCTGATGCAGATGAGTATGAAGCGCCGAATATTGCGGAAGATCGATGCGCCGAATCCGGATGTATCCGCCGCCTCCGCGCTTGCTTTCCACGAGATAACCTTTTTCCAGCGTAAAGCGGGTGCTTATGACATAATTGATTTGGGAAGGCACGCAAGAAAAATGGTCCGCCAAATCATTACGCTGTATTTCGATCAAACCGTTGGGACTCTCATGCAAAATACTCTTCAGATATTGTTCAATAACATCAGAGATATTACGCATCGTTCATCCTCCACTTGGTTCAGGATTTTGCTTCCGCCCGGTTCCGGACTTCGCGCAAAATCCGCGTATTGCTTGCAGAAAGCCAAGCCGAGTTACCCCATATTCGCGGCCGATGATCCCGGTATTTACTATGGACATTAACCAAAGAGCCGTCATGCGAACCGTAACCCCACAAGCCGCAACGGACCGGCAGGGTCTTCAGCAGCGCATGGTTAGTGTAACTTCAGACCATTCGGATCATACATAAACTGTAGGATTCCAACAGTATATGCATGTTTGATCAATAATTGACTTTGACTTTCTTTGACTATATTATAACACATTCTCGCATTTTGCCAAGGGGCGCCCGTAAAATTGCTCCGCAAGCGGTATGTTACGCCGTTTTGCCTTTCCCAGCATCTTTTATCATTTTTGACCTTTTTGCTTTATTCCATCCCTATAAGCGTACAAAAATATCGCATTTCGTGCGAATTGCTTTAAAGACAGGCAACCGTCCCTTGTTTTCGTGCTTTTGTGCCTCATTTCGGGAATAAAAAACTCCCCTGCATTCATGCAGGAGAGTCAAGCATCCGGCGGCCCGGAATTATTTTAGAAAAAGTCCAACAAAAAGGTTCGGCCAATGGGGATCACCCGTTCAAAGTATGCGACCGCTTCCGGCTCCCCCGCCAACCTTCCCATGTTCAACAACTCGCCGGGACGTTTGTAACCGAGCATCATCGCCGTCAACGTCTGGATGTCCAAGCTTAGCTGTACGGGTTCCGCCGGATCTGCGGCCGTTACGGCTGCTGTTCCTTCCGGAGACAACGCGATTTTCCACTTTCCTTCGTTCCAAGGGGCGTAAGGGTCCTGAATCTGAACCGTCCATGCCTGCTCCTTTCCGTCGCTTTGGAAGGCATATGCCTCAATGAAGCCGGGAACGTTTACGATCCGGGCCATCCCGAACGGAACGATTTCCTGCGTGATTCGCGGATCCGCCAGCATGTATGTCAAACCGTCATCCACCGGCATCTGATCGAGCACGGTTTGTTTGATCATGGAATCGTGATTGCCGATAAACGTCCATAACGCCTGTCTGGCTTCTTCCGTCAGGTAAATAAACTCGTACACCTGCATTTCTTGCTTCTGGACTTTATATAAGAGGAAACCTTGCGGTTCTTCCGCTGAATCGTAATATACGGCCGTTTGGTCCTCTTCGTCGTTCAGGATGGCATGCTTCCAGCGGTCTTCATCCCGAACCATCATGCCGTTGTAACGGCTGGCGTAAGCTTCATAGACACGGTTTAAAACCGAGATATCCGTCACGCCGCGGCGAACGGTACCCTCCGTAACTTGTTTGGCGGGCAGTTTTTCCGTAGGAATGACGTATTTTTTAAAATCGCTGAACATTTCCCAGCCGAATTTACGGTAAAACGCAAACGAAAACGGATGCAGCATAGAGATCAGCTTTCCGGATTCGTTCATCACTTGCAGCGAATGGGTAAGCAACTGCTTCACCAAACCCTGCCTCCGGTATTCGGGCCATGTGGCCACGCCGGCTACCCCGGACATCGGCATTTTTTTGCCTTTGACGAAAATGTCCACGTTGAGCAGACCCAGCTTGGCGCTTAGACGCCCCTCTTCATCAAACATGCCCCATGTATTTTCGGGCTTGAATCGTTTCCTGGCTTTCTCCTTCGCCTCCGCGGTCATCCGGTATTGAAAGGCATATTCGCCCAGCTCTATCGCGGCATCGAATTCTTCCGGTTTTAATGTCCTGATCTCCATCCCGTTTCACCTCGCTATGTATTCGTAAAACGATAAATCAACAAAGCAATTGCGACTTTCTGTGGATTACACATCGAGTATGTCAAACAGGCCTGGCAAAGTCAATGAATTACCCACAAGATTAGGAATTCTAAAAACGACGGCGGGGCTTTTAAGCATAAATTAGAACAAAACCTGTGAATGATGGGGATGAATTTGTGAATTTGTGGACGAAATTTAAAGGACAAGCAGATGGGGTGTGTGCGAGTGGGATAAGTATGTGCACAAAATGAAAATAAAAGATCGATATTGTCGCTTTTTCTGTGGATGGCCGAAATGCGTTACGGATCATCCACAGCGCAATCGGGAATATGTGCATGAAAACTGCGTGAAAACCGGAATATTGGTGCCTTATCCACTGTGAAATCATTAATCGCGATTCTTTATCCACAGCAAATAAAAAAACCACCGTCGATTGTTCATCAACAGTGGTCCTTCGCTTGGCAGCGTCCTACTCTCCCAGGACCCTTCGGTCCAAGTACCATCGGCGCTGGAGGGCTTAACGGTCGTGTTCGGGATGGGTACGCGTGGAACCCCTCCGCTATCGCCACCAAACGATTCAAGTGCTTTGATCACCTGAAAACTAGATACGAAACGTTTGCGTTTTAAATACTCCGTAGCATTTCCCGGTTTTTGTTCCGGGCCCCGCCAAAGTACTCGGAATCAGCTGCGAAGCTGCCCTTCACTTTGGTGGGTCATTTAGGATAAGCCCTCGACCGATTAGTATTGGTCAGCTCCATGCATTGCTGCACTTCCACCTCCAACCTATCTACCTCGTCGTCTTCAAGGGGTCTTACTAATTGGGAAATCTCATCTTGAGGGGGGCTTCACGCTTAGATGCTTTCAGCGCTTATCCCGTCCGTACGTAGCTACCCAGCCATGCTCCTGGCGGAACAACTGGTGCACCAGCGGTACGTCCATCCCGGTCCTCTCGTACTAAGGACAGCTCCTCTCAAATTTCCTACGCCCACGACAGATAGGGACCGAACTGTCTCACGACGTTCTGAACCCAGCTCGCGTACCGCTTTAATGGGCGAACAGCCCAACCCTTGGGACCTACTTCAGCCCCAGGATGCGATGAGCCGACATCGAGGTGCCAAACCTCCCCGTCGATGTGGACTCTTGGGGGAGATAAGCCTGTTATCCCCAGGGTAGCTTTTATCCGTTGAGCGATGGCCCTTCCATGCGGTACCACCGGATCACTAAGCCCGACTTTCGTCCCTGCTCGACTTGTAGGTCTCGCAGTCAAGCTCCCTTCTGCCTTTGCACTCTTCGAATGATTTCCAACCATTCTGAGGGAACCTTGGGGCGCCTCCGTTACTCTTTAGGAGGCGACCGCCCCAGTCAAACTGCCCGCCTGACACTGTCCCCGTACCGGATTACGGTACCAGGTTAGAACCTAGATACGATCAGGGTGGTATCCCAACGTCGCCTCCACCTAAGCTGGCGCTCAGGTTTCAAAGGCTCCCACCTATCCTGTACAGATCGTACCCAAATCCAATATCAAGCTGCAGTAAAGCTCCATGGGGTCTTTCCGTCTTGTCGCGGGTAACCTGCATCTTCACAGGTATTAAAATTTCACCGGATCTCTCGTTGAGACAGCGCCCAAGTCGTTACGCCATTCGTGCGGGTCAGAATTTACCTGACAAGGAATTTCGCTACCTTAGGACCGTTATAGTTACGGCCGCCGTTTACTGGGGCTTCGGTTCACAGCTTCGGGATTACTCCCTAACCGCTCCCCTTAACCTTCCAGCACCGGGCAGGCGTCAGCCCGTATACTTCGCCTTACGGCTTCGCACAGACCTGTGTTTTTGCTAAACAGTCGCTTGGGCCTTTTCACTGCGGCCCCCTCGTGCTATTCACACTACCGGGGCACCCCTTCTCCCGAAGTTACGGGGTCATTTTGCCGAGTTCCTTAACGAGAGTTCTTCCGCGCGCCTTAGAATTCTCTTCTCGCCTACCTGTGTCGGTTTGCGGTACGGGCACCTTCACCTGGCTAGAGGCTTTTCTTGGCAGTGTGAGATCATGACCTTCGGTACTATAATTTTCCCTCCCCGTCACAGCCTAGCCTTACGATGTGCGGATTTGCCTACACATCAGCCTCACTGCTTGGACAGACATCCATCAGTCTGCGTCACTACCCTCCTGCGTCACCCCATTGCTCATAGCGGTTTACGGTGGTACAGGAATTTCAACCTGTTGTCCTTCGACTACGCCTTTCGGCCTCGCCTTAGGTCCCGACTTACCCTGAGCGGACGAGCCTTCCTCAGGAAACCTTGGGCTTTCGGCGGATCAGATTCTCACTGATCTTTTCGTTACTCATACCGGCATTCTCACTTGTATACGCTCCAGCGCTCCTTACGGTACACCTTCAACGCTGTATACAACGCTCCCCTACCCCTGATGCAAAGCATCAAGCCATAGCTTCGGTGGTGTGTTTAGCCCCGTTACATTTTCGGCGCAGAGTCACTCGACCAGTGAGCTATTACGCACTCTTTAAATGGTGGCTGCTTCTAAGCCAACATCCTGGTTGTCTGTGCAACTCCACATCCTTTCCCACTTAACACACACTTGGGGACCTTAGCTGATGGTCTGGGCTGTTTCCCTTTTGACAATGGATCTTAGCACTCACTGTCTGACTCCCGGTCAATCAGTCTATGGCATTCGGAGTTT
>NZ_CP150205.1:5352500-6055669 GCF_037969745.1 Paenibacillus sp. FSL W8-0194
GACAAACCAGAGGTCGCGGTTCGCTTTTCGGCTGACGCCCGGGAGATCGAGCTGGGTGGTTCCCGTTTTGCCTGCGACGGGCCGGCCGATCCGGGCCTTTTTCCCCGTCCCTTCCGTCACAACGTTTCGCAGCATCCATGTCATTCGTTCAGCCGTCTGCGGCGAAATCACTTGCCGCTCCCGGGGAACATATTCGTACACCACGTTCCCTTTGGAGTCTTGGATCCGGCGCACCATGTGAGCTTCGCGAAACACGCCGCCGCTTGCAAACACGCTGTACGCCTGCGCCATTTTTAATGGAGAGATTCCGGCATGGAGTCCCCCAAGCGCTATGGACAGGTTGCGGTCCTCCTTCGGCAGGTCGATCCCCAGTTTCGCGGCAAACGCCGTCGCTTGCGAAATGCCTACCTGCGAAAGCAGCCACACGGCAGGGGCATTCATCGATTGCTGCAGAGCCGTCCTCATCGTCACTTGCCCGCGATAAACTCCGTTCAAATTTTCCGGCGCATAACTTCCATAAGAAGCTTTCCGGTCTGGAAGCAGGCTCTCCGGCGTAAACCTCCCGCTTTCGAGGGCAGGCCCGTAATCAATGATCGGCTTAAAGGCCGACCCCGGCTGCCGTGCGTCGACGGTCGCCCTGTTCAAGCCGCCGCGAACCGGATTTCTTCCCCCGGTCAATGCCGCAATCTCGCCGGTGCGGTGATCGATCATGGCCATCGCAGCCTCAACCTGCTGATCCTTGCCGTCCGGCGGAAACAAGCCGGGATTCGAAAACGTCTCCTCCAACGCTTGCTGCACAGAAGCATTCATGCTGGTCACGATCGTGTATCCGCCCGTCAGCAGCTCCGTTTGCGGCTTGCCCGTCAGCCTTGAGGCTTCCTCCACAGCCGCATCGATGTACGAAGCGCCGATTCGCCTTTCCATTGCCCGCTCCGGAGGGCGGTATTCCTTCTGCTGGGCGGCCGCCATTTCTTCCTGCGTAATCAGCCCCTGCTCCCGCATGATTCCGAGTACCAGATTCCGCCGCTGCACGGAAAGCCCGGCGTCATCGCCCGGATGATATATGGACGGCCCCTTCGGAATGGCGGCCAGGGAAGCGATCTGCGCGACATCAAGCTCTTTCAAATTCGTGACGCCAAAATAGTGCTCCGCCGCCGCCTTCACCCCGTATTGCCCTTCCCCCATATAAATCTGATTCAGATACATCTCCAGAATGTCATGTTTGGACAACCGCTTTTCCAACGCAAGCGCGATGGAGGCCTCGTTCAGCTTGCGCAGCAGGGTCTGCTTCCGGTTCAAATACAAATTGCGGGCCAGCTGCTGCGTGATGCTGCTTCCGCCTTCCGAGACGCGCATATGGAGCGTATTATTCAACAAAGCGCGGGCGATTCCCTGATAATCCAGGCCCTGATGGCGATAAAACCGCCGGTCCTCGACCGCCAAAAAGGTATCGACCAGCAGTTTGGGCATTTCCTCGAACGCCGCCACTTTCCGGTAACCCGACCCGGGCAGCGGAATTTTCCGCAAAACGGTTCCGTCCGATGCCGTTACGACGCTCGATTCCTGCAGCACGAGTTTTTCCGGGTGGCGGGATACGGTATTTTGACCATAAACATGGACGTAAAACAAACCGGCAAGCAGCATGACCGAGACAATAACGGCCAAATCAAACGCGATATAAGCCCCTTTTAGCAGCTTCCTTCTTGCTTTCACATGAATTCCGATCATGGCGCGGCGATCAGGCTTTCCAAAAGCCTTTCCATTCCGAGCGCTTCCCGCCTTAAGGCATCCACGTCCAAACGTTCGTCCCGTTCCTGCCCGCTATGGGCCTGATCGGCCTTTTCGATGATCCGCCGCAAAGATTTGATTCTCAAGACAAGCGCCATGAGCTCTTCATTCTCCAGCCGGCGATCCTGTTTTTCCTGTATGTTGCGATCCTCAGCAGCAGCATCCCGCTTAGGCCTGGAACCGGCCTGTTCGTTCAAGCGCCGCAAATATCCGGCCAACTCCCGCAGTTCGCCAGCCGAAGCGACTTCGAGCTTTTTGAACGATCCTTTTCGGGCCAGCTCTTCCGCCGCCGCTAACAGCGCCTTGACATCATCGGCCGTCTTCTGCGACCGCAACATAAAAAACAAAACAAACACCGCCAAAAAGAGCAGGACAGCAATCGGCGTTTTACCGATATGATTGATGAGCCAGTGGGCGGCCCGCACCACCAATGCTTCCGGATGCGACGCATAATGGGAATACAGCAGTCCAAACATTTTATATGCAATAAAAAGAAAAAGGCCGCTGAGAAGCATGCTTCCCATAAAAATGTACAAGTACGCGGCGCGTACCGTGATCAGCTTGTTTGCCATTTCCATTCCTCCTTGCAACCGCAGGCAAATGACGCCTTTCGCAAATAAAGGATAACGGCCAATTCTTAAAAAACAGCCCATAAATTCTTAACATTCTCTTAAAAACAACCTATAGGACAGATCGTTGCGGCCAACACGCCGTACTTTGGCGGGAGATAGTCGTGCACCTAGTCCGAAAGCGTTCGTTTAAGCCGATGCCTTTTGCTCCCTGCACAGCGGAAACCGCGTGATAAAATCCGTCCGGTAAGTATCGCTCTGCGCCGAAATGCTCCCATGATGCCGGTCGACGATTCCTTTTGCAATCGCCAGCCCCAAACCCGATCCCCCGGTATGCTGCGACCGCGAACGTTCCGCCCGGTAAAACCGCTCAAAAATATGCGGAAGGTCTTTTTCCGCAATCATGTCCCCGAAGTTGCTGATCCGCACCACCGCCTCGTCCTTTTCGCGGGCAAAAGAGATCTCCAGCTTTTTTCCCGATTTGCCGTACCGGATCGCGTTGGTGATCAAATTTTCATAAGCCCTTACCAGCTCGTATGGCGCAGCCTCAATCCAAAGTGTTTCGTTCGTCTGGTCATGGACCGTGTACGTCATTCCGGCCAGGCTCAGCTCCGGAACCGCCTCCTCGGCCAATTGCCGGACAAAAGCCTTCAGATCCAGCCGTTCCAACACCAGCGGAGGCCCGCCGCCGCTCACGCGCGTATATTCGAACAAATCGTCGATCAGCTTGCGCAGCACGAGCGTTTTCTGGTACGCAATATCGACGTAATAGCGCATCTCCAGTTCGTCGCGGCAGCGGTCCTGCTCGATCACTTCCAAAAAACCGAGAATCGACGTCAAAGGGGTCCGCAAATCATGGGATACGCCCGTGATCAGATCGTTTTTCGCCTGAACGGCGGCCCTTTCCTCCATCAAGGAATGCTGCAGCCGCTCGGACATCACGTTGATGTTTTCCGCCAGCACTCCCAGCTCGTCCGTCGTTCGGACTTCGATCCGGTGGGATTCGCCCAGTTTGGTGATCTGCTGAATGCCTGCGGTAATTTCCTCAAGATAAGAAATGACTTTTCGGGTAAAAATAAAAAAGAAAATCAAAAAGCTGACAATGCCGGCAACGGCCATCAAAGGCCCCGAGCCGATATGGTTAATGATCCATCTCAAGATGCGCGTATACGGAGCCGAAGGCGGGGCCGAGTTCGAATACACCATGAAGTTGACGAGCTGATATCCTGCCATCAACACGGCCGCGCCCGATACCATGCTTAACAAAAAAGCCCAAATAAACTTCCAACGGATCGTGCTTATGTATTTTGCATTCATGAATTGGTCTACCTCCCCATCAGGACGTCGGCGTGTCCAGTTTATAACCTACGCCCCAAACCGTTTGCACGTAACGCGGGCGTTTCGGATCGATCTCGATTTTTTCGCGGATTTTCCGCACATGCACCATGACCGTGTTGCCCCCATCGAGAAAAGGCTCGTTCCACACGCTGTTATAAATTTGTTCCATGCTGAGCACTTTTCCTTGATGCCGCGTCAGCAGCTCGAGAATCGCGAATTCCCGGGGAGTCAGCTTAACCAGTCGGCCATCGACGCGCACTTCATGTTTTACCGTATCCACCACCAAATCCTCGAACGCAAGCACGCCTTCGTCGGCCTGGGGCGGCACATCTTTATTAAAGCGGTGATAACGCCTCAGCTGGGATTTGACTCTTGCAATCAGTTCAAGCGGATTAAACGGTTTGCCGACGTAATCATCGGCGCCGATGCTGAGGCCGTATATTTTGTCCATGTCGGTGTTTTTGGCGGACAACATGATGATCGGCATGCGGCGCTCCTCGCGAATTTTCATGCAGGCGGCGATCCCGTCCATTTGCGGCATCATCACGTCCAGAATGATCAGGTCCACGTCCTCCTTCTGCAGCCACTTCAGCGCTTCTGCCCCGTTATAGGCTTTAAGGAGCCGGTATCCTTCGTTCGTAAAATAAATATCGAGCAGCTTCACGATTTCCTGTTCGTCGTCTACGAGCAATATGGTTTCCTTTTTCACTAACAAGCGTCCTCTCTATCCATGTGATTTTTCTCATTTCATCTTAACAAAGATTCCATGCTTATATTTCCTTTTCATGCAAAAAGTCCCGATTCATAAGCTGAATCAGGACTTTTCCTATGCGGGTATATTCAATTAACCTTCCATATTCAATAAACGGATAAACTCGTCTTCGTCTTCGATGACCTGGATACCGAGCTGCTGGGCTTTGGTCAATTTGCTGCCGGCTTTTTCGCCCGCGATGACCAGATCCGTCTTCGAGGATACGCTGCCGGTGACTTTGGCTCCCAACGCCTCCAGCCTTTTGGCCGCTTCGTCGCGGGTCAGTTGGTGCAGCGTTCCGGTCAGGACGACCGTTTTGCCGCTGAAGAAGGAATCGGTGCTCACCACCTGCGGCGCTTCCGGCGCTTTCGCTTTGACGCCCAAGGCCAGCATTCTTTCGATGCCCGATTTCATGAACGGATCCGCGAAAAAGCTTACGATGCTTTCGGCGACAATGCCGCCCACGTCCGGGAGGGCAATCAATTCTTCCACGGTTGCGTTCATGATCGCATGCAGGTCGCGGAAATGGTCGGCCAGCATTTTGGTCGTCGATTTGCCGGTATTCGGGATGCCCAAGGCAAACAGGAACGAAGCAAGATCCCGGTCTTTGCTTTTTTCCAGCGCGGCAAGCAGGTTGTTCGCCTTTTTCTCGCCAAAACGGTCCAGCTTGATCAGGTCTTCGAACGTCAGCGTGTACAAATCGGCAGGCTCGCGCACATTCAGCTCATTATACAGCTGCTCGGCGGTCATGACGCTGAACGTCTCGATGTCCATCGCATCCCGTGAGGCAAAATGGGTGATCCGGCCAATGATTTGCGGCTTGCAGTCCAAACGGTTGTTGCAGAACAGATGCGCTCCGCGCTGCTCCAGCGGGAATCCGCAGGCAGGGCAATGCTCCGGGTACACGATCTCCTCGCCGTCGCTCTCTTCGGTCACTTTCCCCAAAATTTCCGGGATGACGTCGTTCGAGCGGCGGATAAAGACGCGGGTGCCCAGCGCATGCTTCAGGTTTTTCCGTTCGATGTCGCCGATGTTGTTGAGCGTGCAGTTCTGCACCGTCACGCCCGCCAGCTCGACAGGTTCGACGCGCGCCACCGGCGTGATTTTGCCCGTGCGTCCCACTTCCCAGGAGACGGACTCGAGAACGGTCGTCGTTTCTTCCGCCTCGAACTTGTAGGCGACGGCCCAACGCGGGAACTTATCCGTGTATCCCAGCGCCTCCCGCGTACGCATATCGACGATTTTCACGACGGCGCCGTCGATCAGGTAATCGAGTCCCGCACGGCGCTCCTGGATGTCCTCCAGCTGCTTCGTCACGTCGTCGAAATTTTCGAAATAGAAAATATACGGGTTCACCTTGAAATGATTGTCGCGCAAAAAGTCCATCATTTCCTTGTGAGATTCGAAACGGATATTGTCGGAGTACCCGACGTTGTAAAAGAATGCGCTGAGCTTGCGCTCGGCGGTGACCTTCGGATTCAGGTTGCGGAGGGCGCCGGCTGCCGCATTGCGTGCGTTTTTGAGCGGTTCGGCCGCCGTCTGGTTATATTTCTCCAGCACCGACAGGTTCATGATGCCTTCGCCTTGTACTTCGATCGTGCCTTCTTTGTAAGGGATGGTGAGCGGGACGGATTTGATCGTTTTGACTTGGGCCAAAATGCCTTCGCCAACGACGCCGTTGCCGCGGGTCGCCGCCTGCACCAGCCTGCCGTCCTTGTACGTCAGATTGAGCGTCAGGCCGTCGAATTTCAGCTCGATCGCGTAGCTTGGCTGCGGCAAAGGATTGTCCGGATTTTTGCTGTTATAGTCCGCCACAAGCTTGGCGACGCGCGCGTTCCAGCTTTGCAGCTGGTCCGCGTTTTGCGCCTTGTCCAGGCTCCACAGCGGAGCCAGATGACGATGCTGAACGAATCCTTTCAGCAGCTCGCCGCCGACGCGTTGGGTCGGGGAATCCGGCAAAACGACGCCGCTCTCCTTCTCCAAAGCGACCAGCCGATCGTATAAGGCATCATACTCTTTATCGCTGATCAGCGGCTTGTCGAGCGTGTAATAATGATAATTCAATTTGTTCAGCTCGGCGACGAGCTGCTCCATCGTAGACATCGGATCCATGCGCGGACCATCCCTCCGTCATATATAATTATTTTTTTCAAAAAGATTTTAGCTTCGAAAGAATCGATTCCGTCCCTCCGCCAATCCAGCATCCAGCCCAGAACAAATGAAGTTGAATTCTACTTCTAGCCTTCCACTCTCGTAATCGGCGCAAACCCGGCCAGCAATCGTTTCACGCCGACAGGCGCCGGAAACGCGATCTGCAGCTCGGTATCGTTCCCGGTGCCTTTGACCGACACGACCGTACCCGTGCCCCATTTGCCGTGGGCGACTTTGTCGCCGGCCTTCAGCGTCGTCAGGTCGGATTTGTCTCCCGAAGCCGCCGGCTGCGGCGCGGAAGTCGTCACCGTCACTTTGCTGGACGATCCGGTGGCCCGTGCTGTTGAACCGCTGAGCGATGAGGTCTGGTTGCTGCGTCCAAAATTGCTGCCGCTGCTTCCGAATCCGCGGCTGCCGTACGAGCCGCCAATGTTGCCGCCGCGGCGGTACCGGTCGCGGGCGACGCCGGTCTCCTCTTTAAGCTCTTCCGGGATTTCATCCAGGAAACGCGATGGCTGGTTCGCCGTCGTCCGCCCGAAAAGCGTCCGCATCTGCGCGCAGGACAGGTACAGCTGCTGCTCCGCCCGGGTAATGCCGACATACGCCAACCGGCGCTCCTCTTCCAATTCTTCGTTGTCCAAAAACGCCCGGCTGTGCGGGAACACGCCTTCCTCCATGCCGACGATAAACACGATCGGGAACTCCAATCCTTTTGCGCTGTGCATCGTCATAAGAATGACGGCATCGGATTGATCCTCGTCTTCGTCGTTCATCGAATCGATGTCGGCAATGAGCGCCAGATCCGTGAGGAAGGAAACCAGCGACTTGTCTTCGTTGCTTTTTTCGAATTCCATCGTAACGGACAGGAACTCGTCGATGTTCTCGAGGCGCGACCGCGATTCGATCGTGTTTTCGCGCTGCATTTCGACGCGGTATTCGCTCATCTCCAGCATTTTTTCGGTGAGCTCCGTGACGGATAAATATTCTACCATTTGATTCAGCGCGGCGATCATATCGTAAAATTCCACCAGCGCGTTGCGCGTTTTGCCGGCAAATCCGAGATCGTCCACGACCGCAAGCACCTGGAAAATCGACACGCCGCGTTCGGCCGCGGCTGCCGTCAGTTTGGCCACCGAGGTGTCGCCGATACCTCTTTTCGGCACGTTGATGACGCGCGCCAAGCTGAGGTCGTCATTAGGATTGGAGATCAGGCGCAAATAAGCGAGGATATCCTTAATCTCTTTGCGGTCATAGAACTTGATGCCGCCCACGATTTGGTACGGAATATCCGATTTGATCAAAATTTCCTCGATCACCCGGGATTGCGCGTTGGTGCGGTACAAAATGGCGTGATCCTGGTACGACTTGCCCTGCTTCACGTTATTGCTGATTTCAGAGGTCACGAAATACCCTTCATCATGTTCCGAATCGGCTCTGTAGATTTTGATCTTGGCGCCTTCGCCTTTATCGGTCCACAGATTTTTCGACTTGCGTCCGCTGTTTTGCTTGATGACTGCGTTGGCCGCGTTCAAAATGGTGGCCGTCGACCGGTAATTCTGCTCGAGCAGGATGGTGCGGGCTTCCGGATAATCCTCCTCGAAATTGAGGATGTTGCTGATGTCCGCCCCGCGCCAGCGGTAGATCGACTGGTCGCTGTCGCCTACGACGCAAATGCGGTGATGGCCGTCGGCCAGCATCCGGCACAGCATGTACTGCGCCCGGTTCGTATCCTGGTATTCGTCGACGTGGATGTATTGGAACTTTTTCTGATAAAAATCCAGCACCTCAGGCACTTCTTTAAACAACTGGATCGTCGCCATGATCAGGTCGTCGAAATCCAGCGAGTTGTTGCTTTTCAGGCGGCGCTGGTACATGGTATATACCTTGGCGGCGATGCTTTCCATGAAGTCTCCGGCCTTCTGCTCGTATTGAGCGGGCGTGATCAGTTCGTTTTTGGCGGCGCTGATCAGGGAAAGCACGGCTTTCGGCTCGAATTTTTTCGTGTCCAGGTTCAGGTCCTTCATGCAGTTCCGCACCAAGGATAACTGGTCTGTCGAATCCAAAATCGTAAAATTGGAATTAAAGCCGATCCGTTCGATATCCTTGCGGAGAATGCGCACGCACATCGAGTGGAACGTCGATACCCAAATGTCGCGGCCTTCATGGCCGACAAGCCTGGTGACGCGTTCCTGCATCTCGCGTGCCGCCTTGTTCGTAAACGTAATCGCCAAAATGCTCCAAGGCGGCGCTTTGCGGGTGGCGATCAGGTAAGCAATCCGGTGCGTCAGCACCCGGGTCTTGCCGCTTCCCGCCCCGGCCAAAATGAGCAGCGGTCCTTCCGTCGCTTCGACGGCCTGCCGCTGCTGCGGGTTTAACTTTTGAATCGCTTGATGTATATCTATCGGTTGCATGCAGGCATGCTCCTTCCTTCATGTCGTTGTAATCCGGCAAAAGCTACTTCACGGCCTTGACGGTAAGCAGCGCCTGTTTCAAATCGTCATAGACCGCATTGCCGACGACGATCGTATCGCAAACTGCCGCCGCGGCCGCCGCGGTTTCCGGATCGTGAATGCCTCCCCCGTAAAACACCTTGGCGCCATGGACCGACTGGTGGATTTTTCTGACCGTGTCCAGGTCGCCGAAGCAGCCGCTGTATTCGACGTAAACGACCGGCAGGGACATCAGCTTGTCCGCCACTTGCGCATACGCAGCCGCTGCATCCGCGTCCAAATCGGTTTGGGCGCCGGTCAGCCGGGCTACGGTCGAATCCGGATTCAATATAATGTAGCCTTCGGGAACGAGCAGATCCCACGGAATCATATAGCCGTACTCCTCAATGGCCCGCTTGTGCTGGCCGGTAATCCACGCCGAATCCGCGGTATTCATCACCATCGGAATCATGTACAAATCAAAACCCGGCACAATCATCTCCAGATTGGAAACCTCAAGCACGCACGGAAGCTCAAATCGGCGCACCCGCGACAGCAAATCGACCGTATTATCGAACGTTACGCCGCTCGAGCCGCCAATCATGACGGCATCCGTTCCGGACATACATACCGCTTCCAGCGACGCGTCGTCGATCTCCCGGTCCGGGTCCAGCTTAAAAACATGTCTCCATGGTTTGATCATCTGCTTCAAACGTCATTCCTCCACGACTTTTTCTCTTAAATCTAGTCTATGTCAGCACGGGAGTAGTGTCAATTTCTTGTTCGCATTCGATGCGAACATTTTTATGGAATTTCCAGCAAGCGTTAAATAAGACGGCAAAAGGCGAATCAGCCGCGGTTTAAGGTCCGTTTCAGGCTCTATGAGGGGCTCCGGGAAATTCAGATATTTCAAGCGCAAAAAAGCCACCGACGATATGTTTGTCAGCGGCTTGCGACTCCATTTTGTTCTAATTTCCCAGCGCATACAGCCATCCTGCGGATTCCACCTCTTTTTCCGTCAAAAAGTCCGAGTACACGCCGTTCGCTCCCATTCGCTTAAACCTATTCGCATCAGCGGGTTCGTTGATCGTGTTGACGTAAGCAGCCGCCCCCGCTTTTTTCAGCTTTGACAAAAAGGAACGGGTCACGCGTTGTTCCGGGATCGTCACCGCATCGATGGCATTTTCCGCTACGAAATCAACGACCTCGTCATCCGTATCTTGAGTTGCATACAACGTATAGATGATCGATGGAAAGTCGTAAATGGCCTTGACCGTTTTCAGCATCGGCCGGTTATAAATTTGCGGCACCACCCGCTCCAGCAGCTGCGGATCGCGCGCTTGGGCCGACCTGACCAGCAACGCAAGCTGACGCTTCCTATTTTCCGCATCCTGCTCCTTCATGTCCGTCACGATATAAATGTCCGGATAACGCTCCATCAGGTCCATGATGTCCTGCCAATCGAGCGGAGCGTAAGCGCCGAGAATTTTGCTGTTTTTGAACTCTTTGTAGGTTAAACGTGCCGCCTGGCGATCCTCGGGGATCTGGCCTTCCTGCTGCAGAAGCTCGGTCATCGCCTGCGTCCATTCATGCCTTGCCACCAGATTGCCGTCTTCGGTCAGCAGCAAATCCACTTCAAATACCCGATTCCCTTTTTCATAATTGGCGATAAAAGCTTCATAAGAATTCGTATACGCATGATCGCGGATGCCTCCCATCGCGTGGGAAATCACCTTATAATCCGTAAAACCTCCGGTCGTTTCCTGCGAATTGCCCCGGGGCGTCCAGAACAGGATCGCGGCGGTCCCGGCCAGCAGCAGCAGGGCAATCCATTTTCGCATAGCGGTTCACATCCTTTGGCGTCGGGTTATGTATTTATGAACGATGCACTGTCATGTGGGAAATTACCCGGAAAAGGATGGGGAGAAACGAACGGCAAACATAAAAGAGCGACGTGTCGACCACGCCGCTCTTCGCATCTGAAAATGCTTAATATGCGTTTTTGTTCACGAATCCGTTGCGGATCGTTTTGAAGATGATTTTAATATCGAATAAAAGAGACCAGTTTTCAATGTAAAAAATGTCGTGGTTAATGCGCTCTTCGATCGAAGTGTCCCCGCGCAAGCCGTTGCTTTGCGCCCAGCCGGTAATGCCCGGACGGACATGGTGTTTTACCATGTACTTCGGGATTTCTTCCTGGAACTGGTCTACGAAATAAGGACGCTCCGGCCGCGGGCCGACCACGCTCATATGCCCGAACAACACATTAAAAAATTGCGGCAGCTCATCCAGGCTTGTTTTGCGCAGGAAGGAACCGAACTTCGTCCGACGGGGGTCGTTTTCGACCGTCCAGCCCGTGTCTTCGGTGCCCGGCGGCAGCTGCTTCATCGAGCGGAATTTGTACATCATGAAGTTGCGCCTGTTCAGCCCGACCCTCTCCTGCTTAAAAATAATCGGCCCGGGCGACGTCAACTTCACGCCGATGGCGATTGCAAGCATAATGGGCGACGTCAGCACGATGGCAAACAAGGAAAACGCGATGTCGAACAGCCGTTTAAACATCCGGTTGCCTGCCAAATCGAGCGGAATGTCGCGGACGTTGATCATCGGCATCCCGGCGAAATTGTCGAAATACGGCCGGGTCGGAAGATAATCGAAAAAGTCGGGAATGATGAGCGTACGTACGCCCGCTTTTTCGCACAGGTTGATGATCTTCGGATACTTCGAGTGCGCATCCAGCGGAAGCGCCATGATGACTTCGTCGATCAGCACTTCCTCAAGCACCTTTTCCAGATCGTCTACCGTTCCTAATATAGGTTTATACCGCTTCTCTTCAAGCGAATCCCACTGCTGAAAATCGTCAAGGAAACCGACCACCTCATACCCCATCTCCGGGTATTGCTTCAGATTCTGGTAAAATCTTTTGCCGAGCGAACCTGCGCCGACGATCAGCACGAACTGGCGGTTATAGCCCTTTTCCCGGATGACCTTGAGGGATACTTTCAGTATGTACCGGTAAAACAGGATAAACATGACGAGGGAAACCATGTAAATGGCCAAATACGACCGGGAAATGTTGATTTCCTTCACGAAAAACATCAAGCTGAGCAAAACGAAGATGCTGATGGCATGCACTTGCACGATTTTGATGAATTCATCCGCGAAGCGCTTTTTTCGCTTCGGGGAATACAAGGCGATCAACATGCCGGTCAAAACGGCAATCGCCCCGTAAATAAAGCTCCACATGGCATACGTCTCGATCGGCAAGGGAGCTTCGTATGGTATCCAGCCGCTTTTAAATCTCAGCCACCAGGCTAACAGAAAAGAAAACTGGATGAACACAAAATCCGTCAAAACATACATTTGCGTCAAAAACTCCTGATTTTTGCGGATCACATGCCCACCTCCATATTTGTTTCTTTGGTTTTGGGTGCCGGCCCTGCCGGGGCCAGTCTGCTTTTCAAAAGAGCCATGGCAAATTTAAGCCCTACCCCCAGGTATATGAGCGCATTCGTCAGAATATTGTACCGCTTCCGATAATGCTTGCGGTGAAACACGATCATTGCCCGGTGGAATTCATAGATGATGCGAACCGGGCGTCTGCGGGCGCTCCCGCCTTTATAGTGGACAATCCTCGTTTTCGGGTAGTAACGAATGTCCCAGCCCGCCTGCTTGATCCGGTAACACCAGTCGATGTCCTCGCCGTACATGAAAAAAGTTTCGTCCAACCCGCCAATCTGCTCGATCGTCTCCCGCCGCACCAGCATAAAAGCCCCGACCAAACAGTCCACGGGGTACTCCTGATCCGGATCAAGATGGCCCAGCTGGTACTGGTTGAACTTCGGTTTGTCCGGAAAGAGCTTCGAAAACCCGAAGGCGTAATAAAACGAAGCAGACGGCGTCGGGAAACCGCGCTTGCAAGCTTTGTCGAGCGAGCCGTCAGGCAAAATGACCTTGCAGCCGGAGGCCCCCGCCTTCGGATGCTCATCCATAAAAGCGATCATCGTCTGCAGCGTATCCTTCTGCACGACCGTATCCGAGTTAAGCAGCAAAATATACCGGCCCTTCGCCGCCGCCATCCCTTGGTTGTTGGCTTTGGCAAATCCGGTATTCTCCGTGTTCGCGATAAGCGTTACGTGCGGGAATTCCTCGCGAATCGACTCAAGCGAGCCGTCCGAGGAATGGTTGTCGATCACGATGACTTCATATTCGTACACCGTCTCCGAGGCAAACACCGAACGAAGACAGTCCGTGGTAAGCTGACATGTATTGTAATTCACGATGAGAATGCTTAAATCCAATTGAAGCACATCCTGACAAATTTTTATCGGGTAAGAATGACTATATGACAAAATACGTTCTCGTTCGTTCTATCTATCGACATCATTATAGCATTGCAGCGTTGTCAGGGGAAATATGGAAGAAACGAGAGAAAGGTAATATTGTAAAAAAAGCCTCCTCTCAACTCCTGAGAATTGATGAGGGAGACTCTTAAACTTGTATTATATGAATTCCAAAAAATCTTTCAACCCTTCACGCCACGGCCTTAGATCTGTAAACCCATTCGTACGAATCGACAAGTGATCCATGACGGAGTTGGCGGGTCTTGGAGCCGGACGCGGAAATTGTTCTGTGGTACATGGCTCAACCTGAGCCGTAATTTTAAAACCAAGCTTCTGAGCTTCCTCAAAAATTGCTTGGGTGAATTCAAACCATGTACAGTCTCCGCTGTTCGAAGCATGGTATATACCGTATTTTTCGGTGTGAACCAATTCCTCAAGAAAACGGGCCAGATCAACCGTGTAGGTAGGAGAACCTTTTTGGTCATGGACGACTTGCAGCTGGGGTTTCTCCTGACCCAGGCGCAGCATCGTTTTCACAAAATTGTTCCCGTGCAGCCCGTAGACCCAGGATGTGCGGACAATGAAATATCGTGAAGACAGGCTTTGCGTAAGAACCTCACCGGCTCTTTTCGATTTGCCATACACACTTTGCGGATCTGTATTGTCATACTCCTGGTAAGGGGCTGCGGAACGCCCGTTAAACACGTAATCCGTACTGATGTAGACCAGCTTAGCGCCAACCTTTTCAGCCGCAACAGCTACGTTTCTTGTGCCAACCGCGTTTACTTTGTAGGCTCCGTCAACATCCGTCTCGGCGGCATCCACCGCAGTATAAGCGGCACAATGGATGATAGAATCGGGCTGGAATCCGCCTATTACTTGCTGACACTGCTCCAAACTCGTAATGTCCAATTCGGAGCGGCTGCATCCCATGACTTCGTGCCCTTTTTGTTGAAAAAGAGCGACTACATCCTTGCCTAATTGCCCGGAGGCTCCTGTAACTAAGACTCTCATACGGAATCGCCTAACCGCTCGCCGTATTGCTTTGCGTAATAGTCCTGGTATTCACCGGACTGAATGCGAGTCCACCAGTCTTTATTATTCAGATACCATTGAATCGTTTCCTTAATGCCTGTTTCGAAATTATGTTTCGGCTTCCATCCAAGCTCCTGCGTAATCTTCGTCGGATCGATGCCGTAACGGCGGTCATGCCCGGGACGATCCTGTACATAGGTAATCAGCGACTCCGGTTTATTCAGCTCCGCCAAAATGGTTTTTACGATATGGAGGTTCGTCCGTTCGTTATTGCCTCCAATGTTGTATACCTCCCCGACACGGCCGTTATGAATAACCAGGTCAATGGCGCTGCAGTGGTCTTCCACATACAGCCAATCGCGAATGTTAAGCCCGTCTCCGTAAATCGGAAGCGCCTGGTCGTTCAAAGCACGGGAAATCATCAGCGGAATCAGTTTTTCCGGAAATTGATACGGTCCATAGTTATTAGAACAGCGGGTGATGTTCACCGGCAGACCAAAAGTCTCGTGATAGGCACGTACAAGAAGATCTCCGCCCGCTTTGCTCGCAGAATAAGGACTGTTTGGCGTTAGAGGCGTTTCCTCCGTAAATAAGCCGGTTTCCCCTAGAGTACCATACACCTCGTCCGTAGATACTTGAACGAACTTGGTCACACCGTATTTTTTGGCTGCGTCCAGAAGGACCTGCGTCCCTAAAACATTTGTCTTTACGAATACTTCCGGATCCAAAATGCTGCGGTCCACATGCGATTCGGCAGCAAAGTTGACCACAACGTCAATGCCTTGTTGGAACAAGACGTCAATTGCCTTGGCGTCGGTAATATCCGTTTTAGAGAACGTGTAGTTCGGATGATTTTCAATCGATTTCAGGTTTTCCAAATTGCCCGCATACGTTAGCGAGTCTACATTAATGATCTTGCAATCCGGATGCTGCTGAAGCATATATAAAACGAAGTTACTGCCAATAAATCCGGCTCCGCCGGTAACGAGAAGTTTCATGTAAAAAGCGGCCTCCTAATCAAAATTCAGTTCTGCATCCTTCAGAAGCGGATGACGCTGGTCTTTGTCCGATAGAATGGGCCTCGATGTCGGCCAATCGATTCCCAATGCCGGGTCATTCCATAATATGCCGCGGTCATTCTCCGGGGAATAATATTCGTCCACCTTATACAACACCTGGGTGTTCGGCACGAGTGTGCAAAATCCGTGCGCAAAACCTTTAGGCACAAGCAGCTGACGGTGATTATGTTCACTCAGAATAACCCCCACCCATTGACCGAAGGTAGGCGAGCTTTTGCGGACGTCAACGATGACGTCGTAGATTGCGCCGGTGAGGACGCGGATCAACTTGGTTTGGGCTTTAGGATTCAGCTGATAATGTAGTCCGCGAATCACGCCCGGCTCAGCTGAAAGAGATTGATTGTCTTGGATGAAGTTGAATTTGACGCCTTGCTTTTCCAAGATGGCTTCATTATAACTCTCCATAAAAAAACCCCGGTTATCTCCATGGACAACCGGTTCAATCAGGCATGCGCCTTGCAGGTGTAAAGGAGTGACTTTCATGATGGATTCCCTCCATACTCTCTATATTTTCAGTTTTCCGAACTCTTCGCTAAAAGTAAGATCCTTTGCTAATTCGTTTGCTCTCGCCAGGGATGGGTGTGTACCTGCATCGGTCCACCATCCTTTTAAGATGTCGAATGAGAGCTGGTTACGTTCAATATATGCATTATTTACATCCGTGATCTCCAATTCGCCTCGAGCAGAAGGTTTTAGGGTTTTAATAATTTCAAACACGTGATGATCGAACATATAAATTCCTGTGACAGCGTAGTTGGATTTGGGATTGGTAGGCTTTTCCTCAATTGATACAATACGATCCCCGTCAATTTCCGGCACTCCGAACCGTTTCGGATCCTGAACTTCTTGGATCAAAATTTTTGCGCCATGTTGTTGCTGACGGAAGTTTTGAACAAACGGAGATAGATCGTCCTCAAAAACGTTATCCCCTAGAATAACGACCATTTGATCCTCGCCGACAAAATGTTCTGCAAGACCAAGCGCCTGAGCTATTCCTCCAGCTTCGTCCTGCACCTTATATGTAAAGGAAACCCCCATCTCTCTGCCGCTTCCGAGGAGATTGACGACATCGCCCATGTGGTCTTTCCCAGTGACTATTAAAATGTCATCTATACCTGCGTGTTTAAGTCTATAAACAGAATGAAATATCATAGGATATTTGCCTACAGGAAGCAAGTGCTTGTTCGTAACTTTCGTCAATGGGAATAGTCTAGACCCTGTACCTCCTGCCAAAACAACGCCTTTCATAGACTCAACTTCTTTCATTTGAAATAAATTAAAACAAATATGCCTCACTGAATTTTTTTCCGAATAATAAGTCATATTGTATTAATTGGTATATTGGTTCTAACTTATTTTTCACACCCTTAGACAACTGACCGTTCGAGTCAACATCCACTGATTTAGAATTACCAGGATAATATCTTCTAAAGTAATCTAAAAACCCGTAAAATTCAGGCATTTCCAAATTTGCTCTTTTAAAAACCTCAGGTATGATGAATCCTGGACTGATAACTCCAATATTCTCTTGGCTTCTATTGCTAATGTTGTCCCAGATTAATAATGGGGTTTCTTTTAATTTTAAATCCTGCTCTAGAGGGCTATTACCTCTAATTTCAAGTTCATCATAAACTGTTGATCCTAAGTTAGGTAAATGATCTCCGAAAAACACTACTATGGTTGGTTCGTTAATGTTTTCAAGGAGATACTTTAGAGCGCTGTCAGCATCGTGAACACCTTGCGAATATATTTCCAGTGATTCTTTCGCTAATTCACTAATTCTACCTTTTACTTTTATACTTGATTCATACTTGGATTCCTTATTATACGCAGAATGATTCTGCATGGTAATCGCATAAATAAACGCAGGTTCAGAAGTTTGATTAATTTCATTAAGAATTCTTTTCGACATCTCTATGTCTGCGATATATACACCTCTTTTCTCTGGATTAACAAAATCTTCTTCTCCAATAAATTTGTCAAAGTCGAATAGCTTATAAACATTACTCCTATTCCAGAACCATTTAACATAAGTGTGAATAGCAATGGATTTATAACCATGTTCTTTGAGTACACTAGCTAGTGACGGAATTGGTCTTTTAATGTATTGCTGATAGGGAATCGAGCCCTCAGGCAAATATTTCATCGACAAGCCTGTCATGGCTTCAAACTCAACATTTGAAGTCCCACCCCCAAATTGAGGAGATAGCAACCACCCTTTCGTACTGTTTGGGATTTGAGACTTATAATATGGTATAGGCTCTTGAGAAAATGAGACATTACTTGCAACAGAAGGATCCCAAAATGCCTCATTCATAATATAGATAATATTAGGCGCCTTACTGCTAGATAACTTATGTCTATCGGTGTCACTGTTTTCATCAAGAATTTTGTTTATTTCGGAAACAGTTTTCATTATATTAGATTCACTATAGTCTGAAGGTGGTACCACTCGAGCACTTGGAATGTTTAATATGAAACTTAAAATAACACCGTTATGCTTATAATTTTCTTTTTGCTCCCAAACTATGTTCTCAATCTTCGATTTGTTTAGTAGTGATTGCAACAAATCAATCCTGTCCCAAAATACAAATGATATTAAAATTAATAACGACGCAAGACCTAAAATTAGCCGAGATAAAGCTGAAATCCTTATTTTTGGGAGATACTTACGAAAAATAAATAATAGCAGCAAGAGCACTAATACTCCTATCAAGTATATTAAATTAACTTCTTTATACATTCCTGGCAACAAATTTACTATTTGCTTTACAAATAATAAATCCCAAGGAAAAAACGGCTCGTTTAAAAATTTCATTTTATAAATTTCAATCATTACAAATACAAATACTACGCAACTATAAATAAACAATCCCATGAATAAATTGGAAACTAATGAAGTAATAAATAATTCCAATAAAAAAAGTAAGAAATAATTCAATAAAAATAACTTTACGTTTTTCTGAATCCAATAAAGAGTCTCTTGAATATCCCCTCTGCAACTCCACTCGACCATTACAATAACAAATAACGAAAAAAAAGCCCCCCCAATAAAACGATTTATAAAGTTTTTGGAAAAACAACTATTCTTCATTATTAAATTTCCTTCTTTTTGTTCATATTTATAAGGTATTAAATAAGCTAATGACCTGCTCATCAGTTAATTTAGAGATATCAATATTATTTGTCGAATAAATATAATCATCATCAATAATAAGATTATTATCAAAATAAAATTGTGCTAATGAACGCAGCATAAGACTAGGATTATACCTAAATGTCAGATAGTCGGTTTCCTTTTTATTTCGCTCTTCATCAAACATAATATGATGATGAACCAACAGGGAATTAGGCGAGTTTACGAGACGTTTTCCTGACTTTCTTAGCAAGTATGATATTGCTGAATCCTCGTAAACATTCGGATAACCCTCGACTTCAGGGAACCATCCTTTAAACGGCTCTTCGCTCTACTGGGTGGGTAGAGGCGCAAATATTAGTTTTATAACCCTTCCGCCTCTAAGAGAATTTCAGAGATTGAAACAGCCCTCAAGAAGAGCACTTGACCGCTGTTTCAATCTCTGAAGCGTGGTGTTAAGGCGGTAAGGGTTATTGTGCTCGGCGTGCTCCGAGCGTTGGAAGTCGGAGCTTATTCGCGGTCATGTAGACCATGGCGATCAGATTTTCTACGTTGCGGTAACCTCTGGCTCGCCGTTTGGCTGCTTGCACCAGACCATTAATACCTTCGAGCAAACCGTTCGTCATCTTGCTGTGGAACCAGCGTAATATGCCTTCCTCATGTTGCTTGATCGTCTTGGCTAAGCTAATCATGGGTGAGAGCTTTGATCGAGTGGCCCAGCCAATCCATTCCCGCAAATACACATCCGCCAAAATATGCGGGGTAGTCCAGAGATCCTGTAAGGCCAGCTTAAGACGGTAAGCCCGCCCAGTCTGCAGGTTGCTGTCCTTTAGGCGCAGTAAGGTTTCTTTCTGCTCCGCTTTGAGGTTTGCTTCGTTCTTCAACCAGATGTATTTCGTTCGCTTCAGTTCTGGCGTTTGCTTCTGCTCTTGAATTCGAACCTCATCTAGGGCTTCGCCCACCAGCTTCATCACATGAAATTTGTCAAAGGTGATCTCGGCATCAGGAAAATATTCCTCAATGCCTCGGATAAAGGCGGGTGACATATCGCAGCATACTTCTTCAATCTGCTGCGCGGCAGCACCTTTTGTTGTCAGATACGACTTAAAGCGCTCCAACGTATCCATTCCTTTGCCTTCAGTTGCAAACAGCACGGTTTTGCGATCAACATCAACAAACAGGGTAATGTAGCGGTGCCCTCGCCTAGATGACGTCTCGTCAATCGCAATCCGTTTCACCTTGGATATATCAAGCTCTGCCATCGCTTTATCGACGTAGTGATGGAAGATGCGCCACATCCGTGTGTCATGTTCTCTCAGCTCACGGGCTGCCGCATTGACGGGCATTTCCGCCATCAATCGCATCGCCCATGCTTCAAAGAGCAAAGTGAAATGAGAAAGCGGTCTGGCCCACTTCACCGATACTTGCGTTATCTTGTTACACGCCTTGCATTTTACTCGTGGCATTCTGGCGTGCATATATGTTTTCCAATTCCAGAAGTCCAAGTGTCGCCAGGTCTTCTTCTCGGAGTCATATGCTTTACAAGCGATCCCGCATAAGGGACAAGCGAAGGTTGCTCCTCGTGCAAAGTCGATAAACAGGTGCCAAGCTTGATCCATATCGTCAAACTCAACATGCGTCAATTTCCATGGTTCTTCCAACTGTAACGCCACTTTGAACATCTCTGAAATCATATTGTCACTACTGCTTAATGTAGTCCACACTAGTCATCCCGCCCTATTAATCATCTTACAGAGCAGTATTGACTAAATTTCTATTAAGCAGACATTAGCCATGAACTATAGCGAGGAAGCCTTTAAACAATGTAGCTCCAACGGGATTCCAATCCGTTTGATATCTTTCTAAAGTAGACAAGTCATATACTGACTTATTGATGTTGTACAATTTAAATTGAATCCTATTTCCCGTGATCTCCTCATATCCACCGGTAAATTGTAAAACTCCGCTAGGGAAGGCTACTCGGCATGTAACTGAACCTATATCGTCAGATTCTTCTGCTCGAACGAGCAACTCTTCAATCCAACCAGAAGTGACCTCAATGTCATTATCTAACGAAATATAGTAAGCATCCTTGCTAGCATATTTCAAAGCTTCCTTCCGACCGCCTGCCGGCCCCAAATTCGTTGGATGGTAAATAACTTTAACATTGTCAATACCTTCAATATTCTCGCGTATAAATGAGACGCATTCTTCAGACGATCCATTATCAAATAGAATAATTTCATGCGGAACTTTTACCGTTTTTTTGATAGATTGGATGCATTGCAAAGTCTGATCTTCTTTACCAAAAGAAATAATAATAAATGATAATAACTTGTGAAATACTCCATCTCTTATGGATCTTCGCATTTTTGCCTGATCAGATATGAATATTGACATGTTCTTCTGCTTATCATTAGACCGAATAGACTTTTGATTAGTATGAATTCGGTGTTTATACAAAAATTCAGGTACGTGCACAAAAGAAGCGTTAGGGTAATGAAAAGCAACTCTAAGAACCATGTCGTAGTCTTGGGCCCCATCATAATCGGGATTAAAAACTCCGACTTTCATAAATACATCCCGGCTGATCATTTTAAAATGGGATGCATACATCCTGACATCAAGATGATCTTCAAAAATATTTTCCTTTGGTAAATGATCGCACGAAAATCTTCCTATTTCCTCCGAGTTTTCATCAATATGAATTCGATTTGAAAAGGAATATTTTGTCTCAGCAGTCCAATAGGACAACGAACGTTCCACAGCATTTGGTTCTAAAATATCATCGCAGTCTAAGAAAGCAATTATGCTACCCGACGATTTTGCAAGACAAATATTCTGTGTTCTAGAGATACCCTGATTAATTTCATTCTTATAAATTTTTATTTTCTTATTGCTTTTGTATCTACTCAATATTTGCTCAACTTCTTGTTCAGGCGAACAATCATCCACAATAACAATCTCTATGTTCTCGTATGTCTGGTTTAGTGCTGAATCGATGCAACTCGAAATATAGGCCTTGTTGTTATACACAGGAATAATTATTGATACTAAAGGATTTACTAAATCAACATTCTCAAATGATTCCGGTATTTCGTTAATCACGTCTTGATATTTAATCTTGTTTTTACTCGATAGAAGCTTATAGTAAACTCTTTTAAAATGCGATCTAAATGGTTCAGGAGTCCGTCTCATCATATTAAAAGTTTTGGAATGCACTTTTCTAACAAGACTAGAATTCTCTGCTTTAACTATCACAGGTTTCATCCTGTTTTTTAGAATTGTCTTCGCATTTTTTCTTGAGTTTCTAATCATATTCATTCCTGACCGTGCCGGAGACAAATACCTCCAAGATCTAGAATTCAGAATTTCTTCAAGTCTTTGCTGGATACTGTCATTGTTTCGAATCAATTCTGCCTTCTCAGTAACGAGATTATTATATTTAATGCCGAGGGCCGTTACCTCTTCTTGCTTATAATTCATTTCATTCCGTAATTCCAAAATCTCATCTTGTAGAGTTTCAATCTGATTTTGAGTATTTCTAATCGCCTCTTCAATTTTCGTTTTATCAGATCTCAAACTGCTAACTTCCGTACGCTTTAAAAATAATTCGTCGAACAATGCTCTGATTTCTTCACCAATAGTAACAGGTATTTGCTCTGACAAACAAAGATTTATACGAAGCCGATAATTTCCCGAAAAGCTAGCCATATTATTGCTATTCAATATAAAGCAAGGCTCTTCACTAATTGTTAAGAATCTCAAAGTTTGAAAGCTCTCTAACTTTACCGTTCCAGATTCAGGTATCACTAATGAGCCCTCTTTCAAGAAGTCCGTCGCGATGACATTATCTTCCTTTATCAATTGCAACTTTGTAATCTCTATAAATGCAGGTGAACTGCCTTGTATTTGTATATTTACTTTATTGTTATTTAGACTTAAAATTGAAAATTCATAATCATGATATCCGCCATTGCTTGGTATTTTTTCAGAATAGATCTCCTCTTGACCTTCAATAGTAACGTGGAGCCGACTAAAATTAAAAGGATTATTTTCAGTACCTATTTTCCCAATGTCACTCGGTGAAATAGACCCCTTTTTTTCAGAAACACTAACAAATTGATAAACATGGCCATCATTTTTTTTCTTTAGATACTCTTGCAGTCTTTCGGGAAATTCGTTATATGATTGCCTTAGCTCGGTCTCTTCAGGTTTAAGAAAGGTCTCTAAAGATTCCACCGGTTTCAAACCCGCATAATTCAAAAGCTCCAGAACGCTTTTTCTAGTGAAAAAACGGATGTGAGTATTATCCAGCAAACCTAAGTCCCTATAATCAAACTCTCCTAAGAGTAACTTCATCAAGACAGCGTTATGCCCGATATTAGGGATGGATGTAAGGACTTTCCCCTCTTTTGACAGGAAGCGATTACTGAATCTCAGCACCTCCCAGGGGTTTCTCAAATGCTCCAAAACATCCGCAAATATTAAAAAATCAAATTGTTCATTCTTTAATTGCGGACCCCAGTTGGATAAATCGTCCAAGTCAGCAACAATCATTTTGTCGCAATACTTAGAAGCAACTTCCGCAGCTTCAGGATCGATTTCAATACAATAAACCGTGCAGCCTAACTCTTGTTTTAAATATTGGGTCATGTATCCAAGGGCTGGCCCAAATTCAAAGACTTTTGCACCTGGGGTGATTCTTCTTAATATTAAAGATAGTGAATTATCGCTGGACATGTCTATCTTATAATTATATTTCATTAGATTTCATAACCACCTTATTACTCCATTTATGATCTAGTAATAATAACCCCTCAGCAACATATTCCGAGGAATCAATCCAAAATGAATTAACTCTGCTTTTATAGTCGTATCTAATGAGAGCAGAACTCTCAAAGAAACCGACATCAACCATATAGGTTCCTGGAAGTAGACTTAAATTGCTATACTCAAGTACTAATTCGTATGTTCCACAATCACCTTCCAAAGGCTTTTTGTCAATTTTGGTATTCAATCCACAGATGTACGTATCTTGCTTATCAAAAATCGCAACCCCGCCGACAAGCCCTTCAATTGGTCTATGAATTGTATATTCTACAACTACATAGATTTTCTCGCCCATTTTAAAATTCTTTTTATTTATACCGTTTTCGTCGACAAAAGAGACTTTATCAATGGTTAAGTCTTCTTTAATTTCGAAGTTTACGGGCTCTTGCGATACCTCTTCTTTTTTAAAGCCATATTTAATAAAGTCTTCATATTGTTCAATTATAGTGTTAACGTCTCCTCTAGCATGGACTTCACCATCCATCATCCAAACAACTTCATCACAAAAATTTCTTATAGAGTATGAATCATGACTAACAAAAAGAATGGTTTTCCCTTGATCCTTAAAGGATTTCATTTTTTCAATACACTTCAACTGGAATTGCATGTCGCCAACAGCAAGAGCTTCGTCAACAATTAAAATATCGGGATCAACATGAACCGCACAGGCAAACGCAAGCCTTACCAGCATACCGGATGAGTATGTTTTGATAGGTTGTTCAATAAATTCACCTATATCCGCAAATTCCTCGATTAGAGGCATTTGATCTTGTATTTGCTTCTTGGTCAGTCCCATGATCGTACCTTGCATGATAACATTATCTCTTCCTGTAAATTCAGGATTAAAACCACTCCCTAATTCAAGAAGAGCTGCAATTCTTCCGTTAACTTTAACCTCACCTGAAGTAGGTGTTAATGTACCTGCAATAATTTGGAGGATTGTACTTTTTCCTGAACCATTTTTTCCAATCAGGCCAACTGTTGAACCTCTGCGAATATTAAAAGATACATCATTAAGAGCCCAAAATTCATTATACCTTTTAATATTTTTAAAAATGCCTTGAAGTATTCGATCTTGAGGTCTATTAAATATCCGATAACATTTGCTTATTTGAGAGATTTCAATTGCATTTTCAAAGAACATCTGCAAACGCTCCTTTGGTCTTTTTGAACCACGCATACCCTAATAAAAACACCGCTGAACCAATAATTGTTCCAAAAATACACCACGTCCAATTCGGAATGTTCCCCCAAATAAAAATATTCCGCATATCCTCAACTACGTAACCTATCGGATTTATATAATATATCGGGCGAAGTGCCTCGGGAATAATTGAAATGGGATAGAAAATCGGACTTAAAAACATTAATCCTTGTACCAAAACGACCAAAATATGTTGAATATCTCTAAAAAAGACTCCTAGAGAGGATAAAATTAAGGAAAGCCCAAGAGACAGCAATATTAATGGTAGCATTACCAACGGGAGAAAAATAACTGTCCAGGCAATGAATCCGTTAATGATTAAGTTTCCTACACATAAAATTACTAAACTAATTAGTTTCCCCTGAAAAAGTCAGGGTGTTTTGAGCATAATTAAAAGGAATTCAGCACCTCAAAATGGAAATTGTTATTGACGAGATAACAAAGTTCCACACCCCGAGGGAAGAATTCCTTTGCTATAGGAGTTCAACAGAAGCCCACGGGAATCCTTCCAAGAGGTGAAGAAAATGTTGAAACTTCGAGACGAGCAATTGACCATCTGGGATGCCATTCTCCCGGAATCTGTTAGAAAGTTGCCGGTCGAGCTTGCAATCATAGATCAATTACTGGACGACGACCGTTTTCTTCAACCGTTTACTGAGTTGCACCCGAAAGGCAAGAAAAGCGGCCGTCCTACGCTTGCAATTGAAAAGTACATCCGTCTTATGGTCCTGAAGCATAAATACAATTTGGGCTACGAGTCACTCGTGAAGGAAGTCGGTGACAGCATCACATGGCGAATGTTCTGCCGGTTTGCCATCGACGAACCGATGCCCGACCCGTCTACGCTCATCTATGCCCGCAAACGCTACGGCGACAAGATCGTCGAAGACATCAATGCCGCACTCGTAAAGCAGTGTGAGGAAAAAGCCGTTCTGAAAACCCGCAAATTGCGCACGGATACGACGGTTGTGGAATCCGACATCCATCACCCGACAGACGCTACGCTGTTGCAAGATGGCGTAAAAGTCATCACTCGAACGATTCAGAAAATCCGGAAAGTCGCCTCCCACACTGTTCAAGGCTTTGAAGATCGTACGGCAGAAATCAAGGAAAAGATTCTGTCCATCGCGAAAGTTCTACGTCGCCGCACCCGTGAATCTTGGGAAGAAGTTGACCGGATCACTGGGAGCGTAATCGAAGTAGCCGAGAACGTTGTGAACAAGGCGCAAGCCGTTATCGAGAAACTGCAAGACAAGGGCAAAGCTGCTCTTCGACAAAGTAAAACCAAACTGACCGAGGCGGTCACGCTAACCGGCAAGTTGTTGGAACAAGCCAAACAGGTCGTTTCCGGCAATCGAATCATCGCAGATCGGATCGTCAGTTTCTTTGACCCGGAAGCAAGACCGATTAAGAAAGGTAAGCTGGCCAAAGGAACTGAGTTCGGCTACAAGGTGCGAATCGACGAGACGGAAAGCGGCTTTGTGACCGGCTACGCTGTCTACGAAGGGAACCCCTCGGATGATGAACTGCTCGTTCCCGCTGTACAGGCGCATATCAAGCAATTCGGCAAAGCGCCGCAAGCTGTAGCGACCGACCGCGGTTTCTCAAGCAAGAAGAACGAAACGGCCATTACCGAACTTGGTGTGAAGCGAGCTAGCTTGCCGCGAAAGGGCAAAAAAGGCATTGCCCGATCCGAGTACGAAAACGAATTATGGTTCAAAGACTTGCAGCGTTACCGTGCAGCTGGAGAAGCGAAGATTAGTCTTCTCAAGCGGAAGTACGGTTTGAACCGCAGCAGGTATCGGGGCTTTGTCGGCTCAAAATGCTGGGTCGGCTTCGGGATTCTGACCCACAACCTGCAAAGAGCGGCAAAAATGCTCCAAAACTAACATGGAAACCGATCATTAGGGAAAGTTCCCCCTCACAACCCAGCCAGCAACCCGAAACTATTTTTGAAAATCGACTTTTTCAGGAGCAACTAATTAGAAATTGTACAAATGCTGAACAAAGTGAAACGATCGGTAAAACTTCCAAGGGAAATACAACCTTCTTTACATAGTTGACATTGCTTAGAATTAATGATGGTGCTTTGGTAATTATTTCAGAAAAGAAATTGAATGTAGAAATGCCACAGAATAAAACCAATGCAAAATCAAGCGTGCTTGTTTCCGTTTGCCCCCAGCGCGATTTTAAAACAAAACTAAAAAAATAGGTGTAGATCACAAGCATAAACAAGGGATGTAAAACAGACCAAACTATACCAAGATATGATCCTTTATACCGAAGCAATAAATCTCGTTTTGTTAATTCGAATATCAAGTCCTTCTTTTCTTTAAAGTAAGTTATGGGGTTTCTCATAATTCCTCCAAAATATCTCTTTGTCAATGTAATCAAACTGATCTTATGTTAAAATATCGTCGTATCTCACAAAAAGGAGAATGGAAACTTTGTCTAATTCAGTATACGGGAACCAGGCGAAGAGGTCGAGTAACGTCGAGAAAAAGCCTTCGTTTCTATTAGTTTTAATTGTTGCCATCATAGCGTTTTTAGTTTGGACTCCCTTTCAGGTAGCACTTTTTAATGGTCAGATGTTAGAGTTCGAAAAGCCTTTGTTTTGGGCAATTGCCTTGGGTTCAGTATTGCTGTTCCTATGGATCGCCAACTATTACAAGAGCTTTAAACTTAATGAGCAGCGAGACTGGCTCCCCTTAGCGGTACTATTGCTGCCTATTACATATTTATTGTCGTATTTTGGGGCCGCCTCGCATTATTTGGCGATGAATATGGTGCTTGTCCAATGCCTGTATGCCATCATGTTCATTATTAGCATCTATCTGCTCCAGGATCAGAGAGCCAATAAAATCATTCAGACGACGATCATGACGGTCGCGTATATTATTGTATGGTTCGGTTTCCTGAACTGGTTCGGGCATGGAAAATTTGCAGGAACGCTGATCGTCTGGTTTTCGAATGGTGTGCTTGACGGAAAATATACGGATGCGGTAATGACAGACTCCAATGGTCTGCGTTTGACCTCCGTCTTCCAGTATGCCAATACATATGCGGCATTCCTCATGGCTTTCCTGTTTGCTGCCGTATTCTGTCTGATTCGCTCGAAAAAATGGTATGGGCAAGCCATCCACGCATTCATGCTGGTACCGATTATCGTGTCGATATTGCTCACGCTTTCCCGCGGCGGTCTGGTTATGCTGCCTGTTGTATTCGTTCTTTTGCTGCTATTCCTGAAGCCGGCAAAACAAATTCTTTGGGTCGTATATTGTGCAATCGCAGGCATAGCTTCCCTCGCCATCTCCAAAGAGGTTACCGATCTGGGACTTCAACTGAACCAAAAATTCGAGGCAGGCGGAGCAGCCAAAGCATGGGCATTCCTCTTAATAACATCCGTTGTGGTTGCAGTGATCGGCTGGGTCATTCAAGCATTTCTTGCTCCTAAAATGGAACAGGGCTTGGCTAAGGCCTCAGCCAAAAAACTTGCCAATCTGTGGATTCCGGTCGGATCGGTGATCGTGGTTGGCGTTGTAGCCTTTTTGCTTATCGGAACGAGCGTACGCAATATTTTGCCGGAAAACGTCAGCACGCGACTTGAGAACATTAACTTCAATCAGCACAGCGTACTGGAGCGGATTACTTTCTATAAAGACGGCATGAAGGTCGTCAAAGATTACCCGGTTCTCGGAGCCGGCGGCGGCGCTTGGGCTGCATTGTACGAGAAGTATCAGAACAACCCTTACACAAGCCGTCAGGCGCACAACTTCTTTGTCCAGTACCTGTTGGAAGTAGGCATTGTCGGATTTGTTATTTTCATGGCATTTGTCCTGTTTATTTTCTATAAATATATTCGCGGGTATATCCAATCGGATGGGGAAAGAAAAGATTCATATTTCTTGTACCTCATTCTGACCCTGTCTATTCTTATTCACAGTATTCTAGACTTTAACATGAGTTACGTATTTATCGGGATGCTGGTGTTCATTGGTCTCGGGGGCATGGCCGCCGCCATGGACAGCAAGCCGCTGAAGAAGATTGCCTGGAAAACAGAGGGCGCAGGATGGATCTATAGTTTGGTGGTCGGCATCTGCGGAATCGTCGTGCTGATTACTTCGGTTCGCTTTGTGCAGGCAAGCAATGCCGGTCTGGAAGCCCGAAAAATAGCACAAACGAGCACTTCTTATGAGGAAATCAAAGCGGCGCTAGATAAAGATTTGAAGATTCGCCACACTCATCCGGATTCCGTACTGCTGATGTCTTCGCTGTATCAATCGGTGTATAAACAGACCCAAAACGACGATTTTTACAATGCGGCGAATTCACTCCTGACGGATGCGCTTAAGAAAGAACCTTATAACAAAAGCATGATCAACCGCCTCATTACCAACTACCAGCTGAAAAATGAAAATGATAAAGCCTTTGAAACGCTGGTTGCGAACGCACCGAAATTCAACTGGGATATCGAATGGTATGAAAAAATGATTACGCAAGGTTATGAGCTGGGTTATACGGCGCTTGGCCAAGGCGATACTGTGGCGAAAGAGAAGTACTTTAAAGCAGGGATTGCAGCCTTTGAAAAGGTTCAAGCCGGTCTCAAGCATCTGGCTACGCTGCCCAAAGGGCAAATGGCTGGACGTCCGTTCTCCAACTCTCCGGTTATGATCCTCGATGCCGGAAAGATGTACTACATGATGAACCAGCTGGATAAAGCTGCCGAGACGTTAAAAATGGGTGTCTCTCAGGACTTTAACGACGCGACGAACCGTGAAACCGCTCATTGGTATATAGCGGCATTGATGAAGCAGGGCTCGAACGATCAGGCTGTATACGACCAACTCATTAAGGCGGACCCAACTGAAAAAGATTCGATTGAAAAATTAGTGCAAATCAATTTTTAATTTAGATCAAAAAAGAGCAGTTCACTTCAATAGTGAGCTGCTCTTTTTATTAGCATAATCCAATCCAAGCGGACGTATATAACGCAATACAGTTCAGGCGTCATACTAGCAGGTTAAAGGGCATATTGGACAACATAGATTACCTACGTTTGCTTATTTAACTAAACCGAATACTTCCGCTCCCTCTCCATTACCTCCCTCATAAACTCCAGCAAATCCTTTTTCAGCTCCTCATGCTGCAGCGCATAGTGAATCGTCGTTTTGATGAATCCGAACTTCTCGCCGACGTCATGCCGCAAGCCATCAAAATGATAGGCAAAAATTGATTCGGTTTCGCTCAGCTTGGAGAGCGCGTCCGTTAATTGGATTTCGCCATTAACACCAACGGGCTGTTCTTCGAGGATCGTAAAAATTTGGGGTGTCAAAATATACCTTCCCATGATGGCCAAATTGGAGGGCGCCTCTGAAGGCTGTGGCTTCTCTACCAGGGCGTTTGCCCGGTATACCCGATCATTCACCCTCGTTGCATCCACAACGCCGTAGCGGGAAACCTCGGACCATTCCACGGGCTGCACGCCGACGATGGAGGATTGATGTTCATTGTATATACCCATCATCTGTTTTAAGCAAGGAATGTCGGACTCTACGATATCGTCCCCGAGCAGAACGGCAAAAGGCTCATCGCCAATGAATTTGCGTGCGCACCAGATCGCGTGGCCCAGGCCCTTGGGCTCCTTTTGCCGAATGTAGTGGATGTCTGCCATTTCGGAGGACTTTCGGACTTCATTCAGCAGATCCCATTTCCTTTTCGCCGTCAAATTATGTTCGAGCTCGAATGAATAGTCGAAATGATCCTCGATGGCCCGCTTGCCTTTGCCGGTAACAATGATGATATCCTCAATGCCGGAGGCAACGGCTTCTTCTATGATGTATTGGATGGTGGGTTTATCGACGATCGGCAGCATTTCTTTGGGCATCGCTTTGGTGGCCGGTAGAAAACGGGTCCCCAGCCCCGCCGCCGGAATGATGGCCTTACGAATTCTCATCTATATGCTCCTTATCCGGAAATTCTATGTAATACACGGTTAATACACGATTTATACATTAACTATTACCCTATTATATCGGACTTTACCCGAATTCGCTTGAATGTAAAAAAAGCCCCCGCTTGATCAGAGGAGAAATGATCAATGCAGGGGCGATATCGGTTAGATCCTTTATTTCACCAACTGCCCCCGGGTTACCCCGAGCTGATTGGTGGCTTTCAGCGTTTTCCACACCTGGGTGCCGCTGATTTCGCCGCGCAGGGCGCGGTTGTAGAGGTCGATGACCTCATGCACCTGCTCTTTCGTTTCCTCGAGGAACTCGACGCGGTAGCGCGCTACGCCCAGGTCCATGAAGTTCGTCAGGTACTCGGCGCCGGATTGCTCGATGGCGTTGTAGACCGTATTGCGGCAGCCTTCGTCCACCCGGACCGGGTGGGACATGCCGATGCGGTCCTGCAGCGATACCCGGTGCGCTTCGCACGGGCGGCCGCAGTTGGTGTAGTCGGTGCCTTCGCTCAGGAAGGTGCAGTATACGCAGTGCTCGGTATGGAACATCGGCAAATGCTGATGGATGACGATTTCCATCCGCGACGTGTTCGAACGTTCGAGCAGATCGACCATCTGCTGGATGTTCAGGTCGTACGACGGCGTAACGATGTCGCAGCCGGCTTCCAGGAACAGGTTCACCGCTTTATGGTTGGCGATGTTCAGCGAGAAATCGCCGATCAGCTGCGGATGTTTGGCATCCGGGTTCTGCATCCGTTCGCGCAGGTAGAAATACAGCGCGCCGGTGTTGCGCACCAGCACGGCGTCCGGCTGGAGGCGCAGGATGTTTTTGTGGATGCCGTTCTCGATCGGCATATGGATGCGCGGCGTCACGAGCGCAATCCGCTTGCCGGCCGCATGAACGAGCTCTACCGCTTCCTTGAATTGCTTGATGAATTCGAAGTCGGCGTAGATAAACTGGACGCCGGCTTCCAGCGCAGCCTCCACCTGCGGGAGGCTGCGGCACAGCGCGGTGAGCTCCGCCTCACCGCGGGCCACCGGCGATGCGCTGCGCGCCGCATCGCCGAACACGTCCACCGCCCGTTTCACGTATACGGGCGGCTTCGGGCGCTCGCCAGCGAGCAGCTCCACCGCACGGCGGCGGATGCTGTTCAGCTCGCGCATGGGCAAGATGACGTCGCCTTGCAGGTCGACGTCCAGCTTCTCCAGCTGGAACACGGTGCCGCCCAAACGGCCGAACTGCTCTTCGAGCAGCGCGTAATCCATCGGCCGTTTCTTGGCGACTTCCAGTTCCAGCTCCGAATCCACCTGGACCGTCGTGCCTTTCTGCACATCGGTCCAGATCGTCGTCAGCAGGCCGCCGGCATGGCCGAATGCTCTCACATGCACCGGAAAGACCCGGTACGGCTTATCCGTCTCGAACGTTTGGCGCAGGCGCTTGTCCAGCGCCGGGTCGTTCGTTTTCCAGATGCGGTCGCCGACATGCACCTTATGCAGGTCCACGTCGCTGCGGCCGGGAACGATATCGACGATCCAGCCCTCGCCCGCTTCGCCTTCGATCTTGACGCCTTTGCGGCGCAGATCATAGATACGTCCGCCTTCTTCCGGCTTGGTCGGATCCCCGGCGTCAAACACGATGCCGTCCCCGCGCTTCAGCGGCGCTTCGATTTTGCACACGACGCCGTCGCGCAAAATTTTCTCCACGCGTCCGACATATACGCCGCGGCTTTTCGGGAACGTGCCGTCTACCAGCTTTTTATTGTTCGTGCCTTCCAGGAAGCCATGCGTAAACCCGCGCGAAAAGCTCTGCTGCAGCTCGCGCATCTCCTCCTTGCTCGGCTTCGTGTCGTCTCCTTCGAAGTAGCGGTCGATCGCCTTGCGGTATTTGCTGACCACGTTTGCGACGTATTCCGGGCTTTTGAGGCGCCCTTCGATTTTGAACGAAGTCACCCCCGCTTCGATCAGCTCCGGCATCAAATCGATCGCCGCCAAATCCTTCGGCGAAAGCAAATACGCAACGTCGCCCATCGGCTTTTGCTCGCCGTCGACCATCAGGTCGTACGGAAGGCGGCATGCCTGCGCGCATTCGCCGCGGTTCGCCGAGCGGCCGCCCCACATTTCCGAGGTCAAGCACTGACCGGAATAGGAAACGCAAAGCGCCCCGTGCACGAAAACCTCCATCGGCAGCTTCGCCTGCTCCCCGATTTTCTGGATTTGCTTCAAATTGTTCTCGCGGCCCAAAACCACGCGTTCCATGCCCCAAGGTTTCGTAAATTCGACGGCCTCCGGGGACGTGATCGTCATCTGCGTGGATCCGTGAATCGGAAAGTCCGGAGAAATTTCACGGATCATTTTGACCAGCCCCAGGTCTTGGACGATGACGGCGTCGACGCCCGCGTCGATGCACGCATCGATCAGCTCTTTGGCGTCCTCCAGCTCGTTTTCGAACACCAAAATATTAAACGTCAAAAACCCTTTTACGCCGTAGCTATGCAAAAACGACATGATTTCCGGAAGTTCGGCCATCAAAAAGTTGTTGGCGCGCGCCCGGGCGTTAAACTTCTCGACGCCGAAAAAGATCGCGTCCGCCCCGTTCGCCACCGCTGCCCGCATGCAATCCCAATCGCCGGCCGGCGCAAGCAGCTCCACATCTTCCCTGCGCAATGCTTTTGTGCTCATGTATATCCTCCCAAACCGGCTTTTGCCGGTTGCTGTAGTTTTTGTTTCTATTAATCCAAGTTATCTTCTTCAAACTCTTATAACCTCTTCAACTTATCTAGTTTACCAGACATCCCGCAATCCATCTACTACGACCGAGCGATCCACGGGTGGTGGATTTTGCAAACATGCACGCTATCATTTTGGTCAAAATAGAAGCCAGGCATTCGGGCCATGAAGGCATCTGATATGGATCTCGGACTATACAGCTCTTCCTTCTTTTCAAAAAAACGCAAGCAGCCCCTTTGAGGAGCCGCTTGCGGTCAGTCGATGATGAATTTTATACGTGCTTATGCTCGTTCCTTATTTCGCTTTTTCCGTCAACGCAAACGAATTCAGCGTCTGTTCCAACGCCGCTTTTTGCAGCTCGGTCGCATTGGCGTCATTGAGGGACGCGCTGATCGTGTAGACGACGTCGTCCTTTTGCAGCAAAATCTGGCGCGCGCTGTATGGGATGCCGTCCTTCACCTGGTGCACCGTGATTGAAACTGCCGGCACGCCGGCAAAGGTGATGTTTTCGGTCTTTTCGACTTTCAGGTCCTTCTGGTATTTCGCGGCCTCCGCGTAATACGCTTTGAGCTGGCTCGCCGTCGCATCCAGGGAACCCGACTTCTCGGCTGCAATCCGGAATCTCCCTCCGACAAACTGATATTCGACGGGAGATCTTTCGAATTTATCCTGGATCGCGGTCCAGTACTGCGGAATGTTGATTTTGTAGCCGAACGTCTTGGACTGCTTCGTCGTCGCTTTTGTTTTGCTGATCAGGAAGGCGTCTTCCTCCATTTTGCCAAACGTGTCGGAGACGACGTCAAAATCGATCTCAATGGACTTCATCAAATCCTTGAATTTGTTCAAGTCCTCTTTGTTGGCCTCCGGCACGGCGTATTCGGCATAATAGCGGTAGCCGTTATGAAGCACCATCACTTCGTATTCCGTGAACCAGCCGTCGCCGTAGTTGTACCGGACCTCGTTGACGAGCCCCTTCTCGCCGGAAATCTCGATCGGAGTCGTGCCTACGAATTGATAAGCATCCTGCACAAAAGCCTCTTTGACCCACGTTTTCAAATCCTCGCTCCACTGCTCCAGGCTTTCGCCTTTCGGCGAGGAGGAGACGTCCAGCTTCAGATAACTTCCCTTTTTGCTTTCGTAATACATATTGGCATTGTCGACGCTCCAGCCTGCAGGCACGTCCAGAGAAACGCCGTAATCGTCGTTCCCTTCGCGGCGCATGCCGTTTTGGACGGTGGAAAGGTCTTTTACCGTTTTATCATAACCGTTGTAGCCGATGCTGAACGAATCCAGGAATCCGGCATACCGTTTCAAATCTTTGTAGTTCGTTGCCTTCAGGTCGGCAAAATACACCTCGTATACCCGGCCGTTTGCATAATAGCTGCGGTTTTCCCAGAACGTCCCGTCCCCGTCTTTGCTGATGATGCGGGCATACGGCACTTTGGCCTGCGGGAAGCTTTCCCGGTCCACCACCAATTCGCCGGCATCTTTCGCGTCGCTTACCAGCATCTCAAGCAGCTCGTCCGCTCCGAGCTTGACGTCCTGATCGTTTGTGTGAACCTCGACGTAATAGGTATTCTCCGCATCCCCGAACGACACGATGCTCTCATCCTGCTCCGAATCGCCCAGAAGCAGGCCGCTCGGGTAGTTCATCGACCATTGATAGTAGCTGTTGCCGATTTTCGTTTTGCCCTGATCGGTGTCAATGCCCGGGTCTTCCGGATCACCGGTATCCGACGGCGCCAGGCTGACGACAAGCGTTCCCGTGCTTCCCGGCGCCAATTCCGCCCCGATGCCTTCGGCCACCAATCTGAGCGGGGCCATCAACGTTCCCGATACCATCGCCGGCGCAGCTTCCAGCTTTATTTTACGTCCGTCGACCCAAGCAGTATGGCTCCCGATCGTCATGGAGACCGTATGGGGCCCATACATCACTTTCACGACGTTTTCGCCTTCAAGCCGTATCTGGCTGCCAAATGCGCGTTTGAACAACCCCAGCGGAACCATCAGCGTTCCGTGGTCCAAATACGGTTTTGCGATCTTTTCGTCTTTTCCGTTCAGCAAAGCCGAGGTGCTTCCGGCCTTTACTCTAAACGATAGTTTCTCCGCCGCATTGTCGGCCCACGCCGGCATCGCCGCCGAAAATACGATGCTTCCCGCCAATAACGCGGAACCCCATTTCAAAACCCCGTTTCTCTTCATCCGTGCATGTCCCTTCCCCATTAAAATTCATCTCCGGCATCGACCGCTGCCGCTTCCCCGATGGCGTCCTCCCCGAGCTCCACCGTCAGCACGAGCTTGCGGACCACGATATCGCCGTCGCTCTGCATCAGCAACTTGACCGTTTGTCCAGGCATATAGGCTTTGAACAGTTCGTTGATGTCCACGATCGATGTGACGCGTTTGCCGTCAATGCTGTACAGGACGTCATTTTCGCGGATGCCGGCCTTCTTCGCTTCCTCGGAGACGACCTTCGTGATGGTCAAAGGATCCTGCGTCGGCAGCCCCACGATCGCGGACCAGCTCTCCTCCATACTGAATCCCAGGCTTGGCCGCTTGACCTCGCCGTATTTAAACAGCTGGTTGATCACGTACTGCACCGTTTCCGACGGAATCGAAAATCCCATATTTTCCACGCCGACCGCCGAAAACTTCATGCTGTTGATGCCCAGCACTTCGCCTTTCATGTTGACGAGCGGTCCGCCGCTGTTGCCTGGATTGATCGCCGTATCGCTTTGAATCAACCGGTACGAGGCGTTAATGGCCCGGTTCAGGCCGCTGACCACGCCCACGGTTGCAGAATTGCGAAAAGAGAACGAAATCGGCGTGCCGATCGCCACGACCTTTTCCCCGACCTGGGCGTTTTGCGCCGACTTGGCGAACACGGCCGGTTTCAGGTTGGAGGCATTGATTTTGATCAAGGCCAAATCGCTGATTTCATCGACGTATGTATCCGTAATTTTATACGTTTTGCCATCCGCAGTGACAACGACGGTGCTTTGCAGTCCGTTCACGACATGGGCGTTGGTCACGATCCAGCCGTTCGGCCGAATGATAACCCCCGTGCCATGCATCAAGTTGTTGCGGTCTGCCGTGGTTTGTCCTGCCGGAGCCCGGCCGATAATGCCGACGACGGACGGCGAAATGTCTTTCACGATTTGCGGAACCGGATCCGCAGCAACTTTCAGCGGATTCGGCACCGCAGTTTTTTGATTTTTGGCAGCCGCGGCCGCCGTCGCCGTTTTGGCTTTTGCAGTCCCTTGCTTCGCTGCGGTTTGCGCGCCGGCTTGAGCGGCACCGCTAAGCAGCAGCAGGCTGCAGAACAGTATCATGACCCTCTTTTTCCCCATAGGCTTCATCGTCCTCACCTAGCCTCATTTTTCTAATTTTACACATTATTGGTGCTTCTCCCCTGAACCTTAATGCCAAATGTAACACAGAATATTAAAGTGTACAATTCATCCGTAGCCCTATCTTTTAAAGGCGAAAAAGAACATTTACCGACAGCGATACCGACCCCTGAACGTCGCGGACGAATGCTCTGCGGGTCAGGCGAAACGCCGGGCATTCCCATGTATCAGCGTATAAAAAAAGACCCCTTCTACGCCCCAGGGCGCAAGGTGTCTTCGTCATGCTTTGCGTAAATGTCGGCCTAGCTTAACCAGTTTTGAACCATTGCATAATCGGAAGCAAGGAAAACCAGCAAGCAAATGATGCTGAATCCGATTGCAAACTTGTTCTTGACCGGCTGTCTGATCAAACGAATGGTTCCGATCAAAATAAGCAGCGTAAACAGTATCATAAAAATATCAAAGGTGTTGAATTTGGATGCGGCTGATGCAGCAGCTTCTGCAAGCAACATGATTGGACCTCCTCTATGAACGTTCGCTCGTTTTTACATATCTCCTTACATGTTATCCTTCTGCCGGGGCAGATGCAAGACTTTCCCTTCAAAAAGCCTGCAAAAAGTTGAAATTGTCATGAATTTGCCTATTTTTGGATAACGATGCCGTGAAAAGGATACTTAAAAAGACCTGAACCTGCTTTGTCATAGTATGGGTTTATTCGTCCCAAAATATGTTCGGAACAACCAAAACAACCCCACAAAACGGGGCTGATGGCCTCGAATCCGAATCAAGGACTTTGCAGGGCCCCCAGAATTTATCCATATGTTATAGAAAAAGAAACCGCCGGAGTTTCCCTCCGGCGGCCATGTCTCCGCTGCCTGGGAAACGAGAATCAGCTGCTTACCTTCATCGCTTCGGTGCGCGCCGTATCCCGTTCCAAAATAGGCTTAAGATATTTCCCGGTATAGGAAGCCTCAACCTGGACGATCTGCTCCGGCGTGCCCGTCGCGATGATCGTTCCGCCGCCGCTGCCGCCTTCCGGCCCGAGATCGATCAAATAGTCGGCCGTTTTAATGACGTCCAGATTATGTTCGATGACAAGCACCGATTCGCCCGAATCGACCAAACGGTGCAGCACGGTCAGCAAGCGGTCGATATCGTCCACGTGAAGCCCCGTCGTCGGTTCGTCAAGAATGTACATCGTCTTGCCGGTACTGCGGCGGTACAGCTCGGAGGCCAGCTTCACGCGCTGCGCTTCGCCCCCGGACAACGTCGTGGCCGGCTGCCCCAACGTAATGTAACCGAGACCCACGTCAAGCAGCGTTTGCAGCTTCCGGTGGATTTTCGGGATGTTTTTGAAAAATTCCGTTGCGTCCTCCACCGTCATTTCCAGCACATCGGCGATGCTTTTGCCTTTGTATTTGACCTCCAGCGTTTCGCGGTTGTAGCGTTTGCCTTTGCACACTTCGCAAGGCACGTACACGTCCGGCAGGAAGTGCATTTCGATTTTGATGATGCCGTCCCCGCGGCAGGCTTCGCAGCGCCCGCCCTTGACGTTGAAGCTGAAGCGTCCCTTTTTGTAGCCGCGGATTTTCGCTTCGTTCGTTTGCGCGTAAATGTCGCGGATATCATCGAACACGCCGGTATAGGTCGCAGGGTTCGAACGCGGCGTACGCCCGATCGGAGACTGGTCGATATCGATGACCTTTTCCAAATGCTCGAGACCGCGGATCTCCTTATGCGCCCCCGGACGCACTTTCACGGCTTTGTTCAGCTCTTTCGCAAGCGTTTTATACAAAATCTCGTTGACCAGCGTCGATTTCCCGGAGCCGGACACGCCCGTCACGGCCGTGAATACGCCGACCGGTATTTTGACGTTCAGGTTTTTCAGATTGTTTTCGCGCGCGCCGCGGATTTCCAGCCAACGGCCGTCCGGTTTTCTCCGGTTCGGGTTGACGGGAATGAACTTCCGGCCGCTTAAATATTGTCCGGTCAAGGAGTTCGGATCTTCCATGATTTGCTTCGGTGTCCCTTTTGCGATGACGCGTCCGCCATGAATGCCCGCCCCCGGACCGATGTCGATGATATAATCGGCGGCGAGCATCGTATCCTCGTCATGCTCGACGACGATGAGCGTGTTGCCAAGATCCCGCATATGCTCCAGCGTCGCGATCAGCCGGTCGTTGTCGCGCTGGTGCAGGCCGATGCTCGGCTCGTCCAAAATGTACAGAACCCCCATCAAGCTGGAGCCGATTTGGGTCGCAAGCCGGATCCGCTGGGCTTCTCCGCCGGACAAGGTTCCCGCCGCGCGGCTGAGCGTGAGGTACTGCAAACCGACGTTGACAAGGAATCCCAGCCGGCTGTTGATTTCCTTCAGAATCAAATGGGCGATGGAGCGTTCCTTTTCGCTCAGCTCCAGCGAATCGAACAGCTGCATCGCGTCGCCGATCGACAAGCTGGTCACGTCGGCGATATTATGCCCGCATACCGTTACCGCGAGCACTTCCTTTTTCAAACGATGCCCTTTGCAGACTTCGCATGGTTTGGCGCTCATGAAGTTTTCGATGAACTCGCGGATGCCGTCCGAAGCGGTTTCGCGGTAACGGCGCTCGAGGTTCGGAATGATGCCCTCGAACACGACGTTCGCTTCCTTCCGCTGCCCGAAGTCATTTTCGTAACGGAATCGGACCTTTTCGTTGCCGGTTCCGTACAGCAGCTTGTCCATGTCCTCTTTTTTCAGCTGGCTGACCGGAACGTCCTGCGGAATGCCGTAATGCTCACATACGGAGCTCAGGAACTGCGGATAATAATTGGAGGTGCTTCCCGTCCAAGCCAAAAACGCCCCTTCTTCGATCGATTTTTCCATGTCCGGGATGAGCAGGTCCGGATCCACGATCATTTTGACGCCGAGGCCGTCGCAGGCCGTACAAGCCCCGAACGGGCTGTTGAACGAAAACATGCGCGGAGACAGCTCTTCCATGCTGAAGCCGCAAATCGGGCAGGCAAAGTTGGAGCTGAAACGCAGCTCCTCCTGGCCGATGATGTCCACGAGAATTTGACCGCCGGAAAGCTTGAGCGCCGTCTCGATCGAATCCGCAAGCCGGGCTTCGACGCCTTCCTTAATGACGATCCGGTCCACGACCACTTCGATCGTATGTTTTTTGTTTTTCTCAAGCTCGATATTTTCGGAAAGATCCCGCAGTTCCCCGTCGACGCGAACCCGCACGAAGCCTTGTTTGGCCACGTCGGCGAACAGGCTTTTATGCTCGCCCTTGCGTCCGGACACGAGCGGAGCCATCAGCTGGAGTCTCGTTTTTTCCGGGTAGGACATGATCCGGTCGACCATCTGTTCCACGGTTTGGGAGGTAATCTCGATGCCGTGCTCCGGGCAATGGGGATGCCCGATTCTCGCGAACAGCAGGCGGAGATAGTCGTAGATTTCCGTTACCGTCCCTACGGTTGAGCGGGGATTGCGGCTGGTCGTTTTTTGGTCAATGGAAATGGCCGGGGAAAGGCCGTCGATCGAATCCACGTCCGGTTTCTCCATTTGGCCCAAAAATTGGCGCGCGTACGCGGACAAAGACTCCACGTAACGGCGCTGGCCTTCGGCATAAATCGTATCAAAGGCCAGGGAGGATTTACCCGATCCGCTTAATCCCGTCAGTACGACAAACTTGTCCCGCGGAATGGTAATATCGATGTTTTTCAGATTATGAGCCCGTGCGCCTTTGATGACGATATTTTCGCTTGCCAATGCTCGTTCATCTCCTTTGGATCATAAAGCCGGCGTTCTTTGCGAGCTTTATGGCATCAGTTTGTTTATGATAACGCCATAATGACGTTTCTAATATTCACAAAGAGAACGACCTGCGATTCGTGGCCGTTCTCTTCTCTTGTTTCAACTTGCAGTTATTCCGCCTTCAGCTCCAGCAAAGCATCGCGAAGTTCGGCGGCGCGTTCGAACTGGAGGTTTTTGGCCGCTTCCTTCATCTCTGCCTCCAGGCGCTGAATGACCGATTGGCGTTCCTTCTTCGACATTTTGCCTGCAGCGTCCGACAAGTATTCCGCCTTCGATTCGGCGACCTTCGTCGCTTCGATGACGTCGCGGACCTTTTTGCGGATCGTCTGCGGCGTAATGCCGTGTTTCTCGTTGTATTCGATCTGCATTGCGCGGCGGCGGGCGGTTTCCTTGATCGCCTTATCCATCGACTCGGTCATCTGATCGCCGTACATGATGACGAACCCTTCCGAGTTCCGCGCCGCGCGGCCGATCGTCTGGATCAGCGAGCGTTCGGAACGCAGGAAACCTTCCTTGTCCGCATCTAATATCGCGACAAGCGATACCTCCGGCAGGTCCAAGCCTTCACGCAGCAGGTTGATGCCGATCAATACATGGAACACGCCCAGCCGGAGATCCCGCAATATCGCCATCCGCTCCAGCGTCTTGATATCGGAATGCAGGTACCGGACCTTGATGCCGATCTCCTTCAAATAATCCGTCAAATCCTCCGCCATCTTCTTCGTAAGCGTCGTCACCAGCACGCGTTCGTCGCGATCGATCCGTTCCCGGATCTCCCCGATCAGGTCGTCGATCTGCCCTTCGGTCGGGCGAACCTCGATGATCGGATCCAGCAGTCCCGTCGGACGGATGATCTGCTCGACCATCGTATCGCAATGCTCCATCTCGTACGGTCCCGGCGTCGCCGACACGTAAATGATCTGGTTCACCTTTTCCTCGAATTCCTCGAATTGCAGCGGACGGTTATCGAGGGCCGAAGGAAGGCGGAATCCATGATCCACCAGCACCGTCTTCCGGGCCCGGTCCCCGTTGTACATCGCCCGGATTTGCGGCAGCGTGACATGGGATTCGTCGACCACGATCAAAAAGTCGTCCGGAAAATAATCGAGCAGCGTATACGGCGTTGCGCCGCGCTCGCGGAAGGTCAAAGGACCGGAGTAATTCTCGATCCCGGAACAGAAGCCGATCTCCTTCATCATCTCGATGTCGTAACGCGTACGCTGCTCGAGCCGCTGAGCCTCCAGCAGTTTGCCTTCGGAACGGAAATATTCCAGCCGCTCCTCCAGCTCGCGTTCGATGTTTTGCAGGGCGACCCGCATCGTCTCTTCCTTCGTAACGAAGTGGGAGGCCGGGAAGATGGCCACATGCTCGCGTTCGCCGACCAGTTCTCCGGTAAGGACGTCGATCTCGGTGATCCGTTCGATCTCGTCCCCGAAGAACTCGACCCGGATGGCCCTCTCGCCGTTCGAAGCCGGGAAAATTTCGAGGACGTCGCCGCGGACGCGGAACGTGCCGCGAACGAAGTTGATGTCATTGCGTTGGTACTGGATGTCGACAAGGCGGGACAAGATCTGGTTGCGCGGCTTTTCCATGCCGACGCGCAGCGACAGCAGGAGGCTGGAATATTCGGAAGGCGAACCGAGGCCGTATATGCACGACACGCTGGCCACGATGATCACGTCCCGGCGCTCGAACAGCGAGCTCGTCGCGGAGTGCCGCAGCTTGTCGATTTCCTCGTTGATGCTCGAATCTTTTTCGATATAGGTATCGGATGATGGGATATAAGCTTCCGGTTGGTAGTAATCATAGTAGCTGACAAAATAATCCACCGAATTGTTCGGGAAAAATTCCTTGAATTCGCTCGCCAGTTGGGCCGCCAGCGTCTTGTTGTGGGCGATCACCAGCGTCGGGCGATTGACCTTGGCGATCGTCTGCGCGATGGTAAACGTCTTTCCCGTTCCCGTTGCCCCAAGCAAAGTCTGGTGCTTTTTCCCTTGCTTAAGTCCTTCCACCAGTTCCCCGATCGCCTTGGGCTGGTCGCCCTGCGGCTTGTAGTCCGAGATCAGCTCGAACGGTTTGGTACTGACGACAATATCACTCATTGCCCAACATCACCCTTATCATCTAAAATAGATATTCTAAACTATATGTCGAGATTTCCCGATAATATGAATAGGAAAATCTTTGTTGAAATAGGAATGCTTGTTCCCGTCTATTATACTCTGATCACCTGCTCTATGCAAACCCTAACTCAAGGATAGGAGTGGTAACGACAACATGGAAATTACGACGATCATCGGCATTCTGGCCGGCCTTGCCGCGCTGGTGGGAGGCTTTTTATGGGAAGGGGGCCAAATAAACGGACTTATGCAGGGAGCGGCGGCGCTCATCGTGTTCGGAGGCACCATCGCCGCCGTCGTCATCAGCTTCCCGCTCGCACGGCTTAAAACGATCCCCCAAGCGCTCCGTTTCGCCTTTACCCGGCAGACGGACAATCCCGAACAGCTCATCGACGATTTGGTCAACATGGCCGCGTCGGCCCGGCGCAACGGCGTATTGTCCCTCGAGCAGCTCGTGCAGGATCATCCCAACTCGTTTTTGCGCGAAGGCATTCAGATGGTCGTGGACGGAACGGAAGAAACGCTGCTGAGGCAAATCATGGAATTTGAGATCGATGCGGCCGAACACAAACATGAAGGATATGCCAAAATGTTCGAATCCGCCGGCGGGTACGCCCCGACGATGGGGATCATCGGCACCGTCATGGGACTCATCCACGTGCTCGGCAGCCTGACGGAGCCGACCGAACTCGGCCCTTCCATCGCGGTCGCCTTTACGGCCACGTTATACGGCGTTGCCGTCGCCAATATTATCTTTTTACCCATTGCATCGAAGATTAAGTCGCGCAGCGCCGATGAAATTCAAACGATGGAGCTGCTGGTCGAAGGCATTCTGGCCGTCCAGAACGGCGAACACCCGAACCTCGTGCGCAAAAAACTTTTATCCTTCACGCCGGAGGAACGCCATTTAGCGTCCGCGCCTGCGATGAAGGAGGGATTCCATGAGACAGCGGAGTAACCGGCGCAAACGCGACAAAGGCGGGGAAAGCGGCCAGGACCGGTGGCTGATCACTTATGCGGACCTGATCACGCTGCTGCTCATCTTTTTCGTTCTGATGTTTGCCATGAGCCGGCTGGATACCGAAAAGTATAAAGAAATCACGCAATCGCTCCAGAACACGTTCCGCAGCGGCGATTCGCTTCTGAGCCAAGGCTCGGGCATCACGGGCACCGCGGATAAGTATACGCATAGAAATCCGGACGTTACGTCGAAATCCGATCAGCAAAAAAAAGGAGCGGACCAGCTCTCGGACCGCGAGCTTGCCTTCCGCAAACAGGAGCAGGAGCTGCAAAACCTGATGAAGGTCATCTCCAAATACGTGAAGGACAACAAGCTCGAAGACCAAATTTTCGTCGCCGACCAGCCGCAGGGAATCTCCATCACGCTGAGCGACAAGTTGTTGTTCGACGTCGGCAAGGCCGACCTCAAACCGGGGGCGATGCCCGTCATGGACAAGCTGGCCAGCTTGTTTAAGGAGCTGAACACCGTCATCAGCATCGAAGGCCATACGGATAACCTGCCGATCGTGTACGCTTCGAGATATAAAGACAACTGGGAGCTTTCCGGTGCCCGGGCGCTCTCCGTCCTGCGTTATTTTCTGGACGAAAAGCATCTGGATGCCCGGGAGTTCCAATATGCGGGCTACGGCGATACCCGGCCGGCGGCGGACAACCGAACCGAGGCGGGGCGGCAGAAAAACCGGCGCGTGGAAATCATCGTGCTGCGGCAGTTAAAAGAGTAGCCGAAACATGAAAGGCGGGGAACCGATCGTTCCCCGCCTTTTGCGTTGTTTTGCGCCTCACTGCATCCGGGCCGATTCGCCTTCGCTTGGCTTGCCGAGCTGCAGTTCGTTTGTTTTGGTTTTGGCCTGGACCTTCATGGCGACCAGCTGAAAGATGCTGACCGGCTTCATCACGAGGACGACGCCCGCATCCGGATCCGGCGCCAAAATGACGCCGAGCTGATGGTGTTCGCCGGCATAGATGGCACGCTGCAAAAACTTGCTTTCCCCCTGCAAATTCCGGACCTCAAGCTTGCAGAAGGCCGGATTTTTCCGCAAGGCGGCATGCATTTGTTCCTTGGTTCGAATGCTGATCCCGTTGATTTTGACGATGGATTCCCCCGCCTTGATCCCAATCTCCTGGGCCGGGCTGCCCGGAATGACGGCAAGCACCTTCAATCCCTCCTGCGGGTGTACGAACATCGGACTGTTCTGCTGCTCTTCCAATCGGCTGTACCACAGCAGCCCCTCATGAACGAGGAAGCTGACGAGGGCGGCGGCGATCATCAGCGGCTTCCACCACGCCGCCAGCAAGCTGAGTCCCAGCAGCACGATGCCGTAGACCAGCAGCCGTCTAAAGGTTTTGTCCGCTTTGGCCTGCGGCAGCATGCTTTGGGTCATTTCGCTGAAACCGATGATGACCGGCAGCGCCGCCATGCTGAACCCTGCGCTCCAGCCGTCTCCCCCAAGCAGCGGCGTCCACGGCAGCAGCTCCCCTCCCGTCTGCGCCGGGATCAGGAGGAACAGCGGGATCGGCCAAAACGCCTGGATTTGATACGCTCCGACCAGCTTGCCGCGTTTGCTTTCCATAAATACCGGGTTTGCGAAGCCTGCTCCCTGCAGCTTGACGAGCAAGGCCTCGGCCAGGTGCAAAACAGCGACGAGCGCGAGCAGCGCCGGGATGTCCAGCTCCCTGACGGTATCGACGGCCGTTCCCGCCATCCCCGCGGGATGAAACCCGGGGAAAAAGCCAAGCACGAACTGAATGACGCCGAGCACGCCGATCGAATAGGCAAAACATAAAAATCTGACGCGGAAAAGCAGCAGGATGATCGCGACGATCCAAATGCAAACGACGGCCCCGGCCGTCAGCGAGATCCCGAGAAACAGAATAACGACGGACACGGAAAGGCCTGCCAGCAATCCGCCGATAAAAGTACGCCACGTCTGAAGCCCCCAGCTATGCAGCCTCACATGAAAAAGCTTGCGCTCCAGCAGCACCTGCCTGCGGTACATCAGCATGATAAACAGGATCGAAATATAATAAAACGGCTGCATCAGCAGCTGTACGATCGCATCCGTAAAGTTCCACAGCAATTCCAAGGCGACTTCCAAACGACGCCACTCCCCTTTCTGGATGTTTTTCGAATCCGCGATTTTCGGCGGACGCTACAAGCAAGAAAAAAAGAAGGCTCAAGAGCCTTCTTTAATGTTTCGACGCGGTTGCCGTGATTTCCTTCTGAACCTCGGCAATCGCCGCTTTGAGCTGCTGATCGAATTTCGGATCGCGAATGCGTTTGATCAGCTCGTTTTCAAGAGCTTCGGCCGTTTTGGCGTCAATGACGCCGGTTACGCCCAGCTTCTGCGCTTTCTGGAACGATTTGACCGCGGAGGCGGTTTTCTCGTCGAAAAATCCGTCCTTGCGGCCCGGCTTGTAGCCGAGTCCGTCCAGCATGACCTGCGCGCTTTTGACGTCGGCATTGTTCATGTTGGATTTCAGCGCGGTTTCTTTGTTGATCGGCGCCACCGAGAAATAATCCGGCTGCGCGACCGCGATGTCAGGCTTGAGGCCTTTTTGGTGAATCCAGCTTCCGTTCGGCGTCAGCCATTTGGCAATCGTAATTTTCAGCAGGCTGCCGTCGTCGAATTGTTTGCTGAAGCTGGTTTGCACGGTGCCTTTGCCGAAGGAGTTTTCGCCCATCAGTTTCGCTCCGGCCGACTGCTGCAGCGCCCCTGCCAAAATTTCGGATGCGCTGGCGCTTCCTTTGTTCATCAGCAGCGTGACCGGATAAGGCTTGCCGCTTCCCTTGGAAAGGTTCTGCTCCCGTTTCTTGTTTTTGTCTTCGACTTGAACGATGACTTTGCCTTTCGGCACGAACTGCTGGGCAATGTCAATGACGACGGAGAGAACGCCGCCCGGATTGTTGCGGACATCGATGACCAGCCCCTTCATGCCTTCCTTCTCCAGCGTGGAAAGCTCCTGTTTGAAACGTTCGCCGGTATTCAGCGAGAATTGGGTGATCTCGATGACCCCGATTTTGCCGGGTTCCATATGGGCTTTGACCGTCTCGACGTCAACGTCGTCGCGGATGATGGTATATTCGATCGGCGCGGCCGAGCCGCTGCGTCTGATCGTCAATTTCGCCTCGCTGCCTTTCGGGCCGCGGATTTTGGCGACGGCATCGTTCAGTTCCAGGCCATGAAGCGATTCGCCGTTGACGCTTAAAATGATGTCTTTCGCACGGATGCCCGCCTTCTCGGCAGGCGAACCTTTAATCGGCGACACCACGACGACGTTCCCGTTCTCGGACGAAACCTCGGCACCGATGCCGCTGAACGATCCTTCGATCGACTCCTCGAACTCCTCGGCCGTCTTTTTGCCCATGTAAGAGGAATACGGGTCGTCAAGGGATTGGGTCATCCCGTTAATGGCGCCGTCGAGCAGTTTGGTGCGGTCCACGTCCTGATAATAATTCGACTGGATGAGGTCCAGGGCCGTGCCCAATTTTTTCGCTTCATCCGGCTTCAAGCCGCCGGCTGCGCTAGCGAACACGCTTTTCCCCAGAGCCCATTGATTGGCTATGCTGGAACCTGTCAATGCAAGCGTCAGCGCGCTTCCGCAAAGCATCGCCAGAAGGACCAGAAATACGACCGTACGTTTTTTCATGTGTGATCACCGCCTTTTATTTTCCGGCCAAGCCTTGTAGGGACCAGTTCTAACCATTGTAGTATATGTCCGGCTTGTACGGAATATTTATGATCTTACAAATAAGGCATCGGATTCACAGGGTTGCCGTTCTCGCGGACCTCGAAATGCAAATGCGGGCCCGTTACCCGTCCCGTCGATCCGGATTCGGCAATCACCTGGCCGCGGCTGACGTGCTCGCCAACCCTCACCTTGATTCCGCCGCTGCGGATGTGGCCGTACAGCGTCCACATCCCGCCTCCATGATCGATAATAACACAGTAGCCGTATCCGCTCCACCATTCGGCAAGCGTGACGGTTCCTTCATCCGCCGCGTGGATCGGCGTTCCTTCCGGAACGGCCAAATCGACGCCCGTATGCATTTTGCCGACTTCCCCCGTCACCGGATGGACTCTTCGTCCATACCCGGAAGACACGCGCGCGCCGCTGACCGGCATGTACAACGGTCCGCCGTTGCCGGAGAATCCTCCGGAGCTTGCGACCGACGAGCTGGCCTTTTTCTTGGCCGCCGCGGCGGCCCTTTTCGCTGCCGCGGCCTTCGCTGCAGCCGCGCGTCTGGCGGCCTCTTCGGCTTTCAGTTTGTTTTTCTCCTGCTGCAGCGCCGATCGTTTGCTGACCAGGGTTACGAGCAATGCGTTTTGCTCTTCGCTGAGATCGTCCGAATCCTCGATTTGCTGATCGTATTTGGCGATGAGGATTTGCTTCTGTCTTTCGTTTTCGTCCAGGATGGCTTTTTGGTTTTCCATCTCGGCGTACAGATCCTTCGCCTTGGCATACTGCCCTTCAAGCTCTTTTTTCTTTTCGAGCACGAGCGCTTTATCCTTCTTATGCTGCTCGAGCAAATCCTTGTCCTGGTCCACGAAGTTTTTGAGCGTGTCCGCCCGTTCCAGGAAATCGGAAAAGCTCGTCGAAGACAGGAGCACTTCCAGGTAAGACACGCTGCCGTCCGTGTACATCAGCCTGACGCGGGATTCCAGCATTTTCTCCCGGGACGCGATCCGGTCTTCCGCCGCGTCGAGCGCGGTGGCCGTCTCGCGGAGCTTGTCCTGGGTTTCGTCGATCTGGACCGAAATCTGGGTCATCTTATTGCTGACCTGCTCGATTTGGTTCAACACGTACTGCAAATTTTGCGTCGTTTTATTTTTATAATGCTGCGCTTCCTGCTTCTGCGATTCGGCCTTTTCCTTTTGCTTTTTGGCCGCCTGCGCCTGCTGCTGCAGCACTCTCATCTCATGTTCGATTTGATCGACGGTTCTCTTTTTGGCGTAGCCCTCGGAGGGCTGGACAACGGCCGCCGCCAGCAAGACAACGGCAAGTACAGAGGCTATCTTTTTCAACTTGCGCTCCCCATCCTTTTCAAATAATCTTCCGTATGGAGTCGCCCTAGCTTCGGGCGCGTTCCTCGCGCGATTAACCTATACCTTCAAAAATTTGCGAATAGAGAGGGTCGTTCCCCACATGCCGATCAGGACGCCGAGCACGATCAGGAGGCCGCCCCACTGCCACAAATCGCTTACGGGCAGCAGCGACATTTGCAGCGTGAAATCGGAGCCCACGGTTGCCGCCAAACGGCTGTACCCGGTAAACAGGATCGCGACCGTAATGATCGAACCGATCAGGCCGATCAGCGTTCCTTCCACGAAAAACGGCCAGCGGATAAACGTGTTCGTCGCGCCCACCAGCTTCATGATTCCGATTTCCCGGCGCCGCGCAAGAATCGTGACCCGGATCGTGTTGGAAATGAGGAACATCGACATCACCGCAAGCCCGGCCACGAAAATGAATCCGATGTTGCGCACCATGCGCGTGACTTTGAACAGCGTTTCAATCGTGCCTTTGCCGTATTTCACCTTCATGATCGGCTGCTGGTCGGCATGGCTCGTGTTTAACGCTTCGATTTTTTTGGAAACAAAAGGAACGGTCGTCGGTTCGTATACTTCGATCTTGAACGCGTCCGGAAGCGGATTGTTGTCCTTGTCGAACCCTTCGAGCAGATCCTTGCCTTCATCGCCCATGCTCTTGCGGAAATCCTCGAGCCCTTGCTCCTTGGAGATGAAGTCGATTTTGCTGACTTCCGGCATGGCGGCAATTTCCTTCTGCACGGTTTCGCGCAGCTTCTGGTCCACGTTCAAATTCAGGTATGCCCGAATCTGCACCTGCTTGTCCGCTTTGTCCGCGATGGCGTTTACATTGAGTACAAGCAGAATAAATACGCCCAAAATGAATAGAGATACGATAATGGATACAATCGATGCGACGGACATCCAGCCGTTGCGGAATATGTTTTTCGCCCCTTCCCGCAAATGCCGCAAGAAGGTGTTAAAAGTCATATCCGTACTCTCCTCTCAGCTGGTCGCGCACGATGTTGCCGTGTTCGATCGCGATGACGCGCTTGCGCATCGTGTTCACGATATCCTTGTTGTGGGTGGCCATGACGATGGTCGTTCCGCGGAAGTTGATTTCGTCCAGAAGCTGCATGATGCCCCAGGACGTTTCGGGGTCGAGGTTACCGGTAGGCTCGTCCGCGATGATTACCGAGGGATTGTTGACGATCGCGCGGGCGATGGCGATGCGCTGCTGCTCTCCGCCGGAAAGCTGGGCGGGCTGGCGGTTCGCTTTGGCCTTCAGGCCGACCAGATCCAGCACTTCCATGACCCGTTTTTTCATCTGGCGTTTCGGGGTTTCGATGACTTCCATGGCAAACGCAACGTTTTCATACGCGGTAAGCTTCGGCAAAAGGCGGAAATCCTGAAAAATAACGCCGATGTTGCGTCTGACGTAAGGAATTTTCCGCTGCTTCAGCTTCCCTATATTAAACCCGTTTACGGAGATTTGCCCTTTCGTAGGCACCTCTTCGCGGTATATAAGTTTCATAAAGGTCGATTTTCCTGCGCCGGACGGGCCGACGACATATACGAATTCATTGCGGTCAATCTTGACGGACACCCCTTGAAGCGCATGGGTTCCGTTCGGGTACGTCTTCCACACATCCTGCATTTCGATCACTTCATTATCACTTCCTACATTACATAATTAGCCATTATAATTTCGACATGTTCCAGCTAATTCCTTTAAAAATCTTTCGGAATCACCATGATGTTTTTTATTGTAACAAATTTGTTACCTTTTGAGTACCCGAAATTTTTCCAATTTATTTACATATATATGAAAGACTGCATCAACCGCGTTTAATATGAAGCGAAAAAAGGTGGGAGCCATGAAAAAAGTTCATTTGACATTGATCATCGTCGCCGCCATGGTGCTGATCGGTTCCGTCGCTGCCGGGGGCATACATCTTTATATCGGCCAAAACACGCTTCCGGATTACATTACGGTCGGCGGCTGGGACGTCGGCGGAAAGAAAAAGGACGAGGCCCTCCGGGATTTGGACGCCAGACTGAAACAGCTGGAGGAAAAGCCGCTGACGGTGACGCTTGCCTCGAGCAACGGCCAGGAATTCAACATGACGCTAAAAACGGCGGGCGTCACGTTCGACGCGGCCGAATTCAAAAAAGCGATTGCCGCCCTCGACGAAGGCAGCTGGCTGGACCGGCTCAAAGCTCGCCAACGGTTCAAACGGGAATGGACGCTGTCCCCGCGCTGGAATCGGGCGCTGATCAAGGAGCGGTTCGGGCCCGCATGGGAGGAAAAACAATTCGGCAGCCCCGTCAACGCCTCGCGCCGCATCGCCAAAAACGACAAGGTGGTCTATACCCCGGAAGTATCGGTGTCCCGGATCGATTGGGACAACTTCACCCGAACGATGACCGCGCTCATTCCCAAAAGCTTCCCCGAGCCCGAAGACGCGGACGTGCCGCTGAAGATAAAGCTTCCTTTATATAACCTGAAACCGAAGGTAACGGTGAACAGTCTGAAGGAAGAAGGCATCGAACGAAAAATCGTCGAGTCCAGCACCGGCCTCGGCTCCAGCGCCTCCGGCAGGGTATACAACGTCAGCTCCGCCGCTAAGGCTATCGACGGCATGGTGTTGAAGCCGGGGGAAATATTCGATTACGGGCAGGTCATTGCAAAGGCCGAGAAAACGTACGGCTTCCGCGAAGCCCCGGTCATTCTGAACGGGAAGCTCGTCCCGGGAATCGGCGGCGGCATCTGCCAGGTGTCCAGTACCGTGTACAATGCGGCGCTGCGGACCGGGCTGGAAATCGTGGAAAGACGCAACCACTCCTTGCCGGTCAGTTATTTGCCCAAGGGGCTCGACGCCACGTTTGCCGAGGGCTCCATCAACTTCCGGTTCAAAAACACGACAGGCAAATCGCTGCTGATCCGCGCTTACGTGGAAGGCAACAATTTGACCGTCAAATTTTTCGGCACGTTTCCGAAAAACACCGAATACGAGCTGGAGACCCGAACCGTCGAGACGCTTCCCGTGAAGGAAAAATTCGTGCAGAACAAAGACATTCCGGCAGGCGCGCAAGAGGTGCTGCAGGAGGGCAAGCCCGGATACGTCGTGGAAACCTATCAGATCAAGAAGGTGAACGGCGAGACCGTCGAGAAAAAACGCGTTTCCCGGGATACGTACCGACCGCAAAGCAGGCTGATCGCCGTAAATAACGGGAGCGCCGAGGCCGGCAGCGATTCCCAGGGCTCCAAAGAGCAGATCGTCGAAGACGGAATCAGCGGCCCGAATTTCTAGGAAACGGGGAGCATGCAATACAAAAGGCGGCCCTTCGCCAAAAGCGAAGAGGCCGCCTTCTCATCTTATATGGACGAACAGGCGGATGCTGCTAAAGCTCTCCGTCCATCCGATTGCTCTCTAACTCACGGGTTTTGAAGATATTTCGTGATCGCCGATCTGTTCGCGGTATTTCCGAATGGCCAGGTCCAGCCCTTTCGAATATTGGTTCAGCGTTTCGGTTGCAGCTGAAATTTGCTCCATGATGGAGTGGTGCTCTTCGACGGCTTGCGTTACGTTGTTCATTTCCGACATCGTTTTCACGGCGATTTGCTCCGTTTTTTCCATGGTCACGACCAGCTGCTCCGCGCCTGCCGCGATTTCTTCGACGGCCGAGGACACTTCCTGAATTTGACCGGCGACCTCGCCGATCGAAAGCTTGATGAACTCGAACGAGTCTCCGGCTTGGTTCACGACTTTTAGCCCGTTTCCTACTTGTTCTGCCACCAGCTTGGTAGAATCGACCGCCTGCGCCGTTTCCTTCAGGATCGCCGATACGACCTTCGTCACTTGCTTGGCGGAATTGGAGGACTGCTCTGCCAGGTTTCGGATCTCACTGGCAATGACGGAGAACCCTCTGCCCTCATCCCCGAAACGCGCTGCCTCAATGGCCGCATTCAGCGAAAGCAGGTGCGTCTGTTCGGCGATTTCCCGGATCATGGCGACAAACGATACGACTTCGCGCGAGCTCTCGTCCAGCCGGTTCATCATCTCGACCAGGGAACGAACCGTCGTGTCGGCTTCGTCCATCTGCTTCATGGCTGCCAAAATCGCTTCCTGTCCTTCCGCGGATTTTTCGGACGATTCGCCTGCCGCCGCAGCCACCTCGTCGGCGCTGCCGGCGATGTGCCGGATCGCGTTGACCACGTCTCCCACCGTATTGGAACTGATCCGGATCATGTCGGTCTGCTGGCTTGCATCTTGGGATACGCCCAGCGTCGCTTCCTTGATCATGTCCGATACGTAAAAGCCCATTTCGGCGCTGGCTTTGACTTCTTCGATGGTACCCGCCATCTGCGAGATTTGGGTATTAAACTCTTCAGATAATTCCTTGTACTGAAGCCCGATCTTATGTATATGATCTTCCGATGCGCCTACGGGCTCGCCGGAGATTCCGCCGCCGGTTACGGCCTGGCCCCGAACGTTCCCGGCCCCTGCCGTACGCAGCAGCCATACCGCGATCCAATAACCGACCGGTACCGTCAAAACAAGGCTCGCGATCAATCCCGCCCAACCGGGCAAACCGCATAAGAGACAAATCAGATTGATGATGACAACAGCTCCCGCAAAATATCCTGCGCCCGCCAGCCCTATTTTTCTATATTGCTTTTGCATGTCGGGATTTTCGACTTTCATGGTGCATTTCACCCACCTATCCGGTTGCACCCGATGTCCGCGGACATCGGGTGCATGTTGTATGGATTAGTTTTTCAAAAACGCTTCCGCGTCTTCCAGCTTTTCAAAGGAATCGACCACTTCGCCAAACATCCGTTTCATTTGAAGTTTGGATACGGCCGAACCGGTGTAGTAAGCCCATTTGGACAGTCCCTTTTGGACCGAAAGATCGCCCAGCGGGCTCAGTTTTTCGGCGACGTCCATCGTAAACAGCTTGCCTTCGCTCAAATCCGTCAGGCCCGTAAATCCTGGCTTGACTCCTTCAAGCGCCTTTTTGAAATCTTCGATGTACTGGTTGACGTTGTCCTTGTTGATTTCGCTCACTTTGACGGTAAGACGGTTCAATCCAGCATCATAATTAATTGTGTACATGCTTTTTCCCCCATTTTTTATCAGGATAACGAATATCCCGAATAGAATATATTGGTTTTAGCATAAGCAAAAATCATAGATTTGTAAAGAAGAATTTACCGAATTATGTAGAATTATGTCGAATTAGATAAATCCTTCTTTTCTGCAATGATTAAACATCTTATGGATCATTTCGCGGTCCAGTGAACTCCACAAAAAGCCAAATTTCGACAATATCTGCGTCGTCTTGCCGGAGAAGATCGTAAAAAATGTCGTAGACACCGTTTCTTCCATCCAGCCGTAATGCAGCATGATTTGTTCGATGACGCGCTTCGATTTTTCATCGTCGTATTGCTTCCCAAGATAATCGACAAATTTGTCGAATGATAGCAGGCCGATCGTTTGGCCGAACGGATTCTCTTGCAAAACGGCGCCGATATTCGCTTCGTGCGGATTGGCGATATGGAACGATTCGTTCCGAAGCGCCCGGGAATCGGCCAGCAGCAAAATCGCCTTGCTTGCCTGATCGACATAGGTAAAGTCGAAGTCGCTGTGCTCTCCCGGCGCGATGCCTAGCTCGAAAAACGATTTCATCGTCGTATAAAACGCGTTGTCCGCGATGTTTTGCTGGAACCTTCCCGTTTCGGAGTGGAACACGATGTTGCCGAGACGGTAGATGTTCGTGACGATCCCGCGCTCCCGTGCGGCCAATACGAGGCGTTCCGCCTCATATTTCGTCTTGGCGTAATAATTTTCGAACCGCTGCCCTTTTTCCAGGTCGTATTCCGTAAAGCACACATGCCGTGCCCCCTCGACGACGCCTGTCGCAACGCCGAGCGTGGAGATGTGGTGCATATGTTTCGGCCGGCCTTCGGCAGCAAAGGCAAGCAGGTTGGCCGTCGCCTTCACGTTCTGCAGTTCGAAATCGGCATAACTTCCGTAATGTTTGACGTTGGCCGCCGAATGGATAATCGCGTCCGTTTGCTGCAGGAGTTTCTCATACGCCTGAACATCGAGTCCAAACCGGTCCCGGGTAATATCGCCGGCATAAGCATGGATGCGTTCCCGATATGTCCCGAACCAATCCGGTCCGAAGTAATAGGCGCATTTTTGCTTCAGCCGCTCCTCGGCTTCGGCGTCGGACCCTGCCCGAACGATGGCGATGACGTTCCAATCTTTTTCGGTCATCGCCTCCCAGAGCAAATGGGCTCCAAGATACCCCGTGGCCCCCGTCAGAAGCACGTTCCCGTATCCGTTCATGGCTGCCGTATCCAACTGCTCGTAATTTCGGTTACGCTCGTTATACATTGTTTTATCGGCTGAAAGGTCGATATTTTTTAAGCCGGCGTACAGTTCTTTCACCTGCTCGAGCCTGGAGTGGAGATGGTTTGTTTTCGGTTTGATCTTGCTTGCCAGCTCCGCAATCGTCTGATGCTCGAAAATATCGTTCATGCCGATCTCGAACTGCTTCTGCAGCCGGGCGACGACGACCGTCGCTTTCAACGAGTGGCCGCCAAGCTCGAAGAAATTGTCATGGATCCCGACGTTGTCCACTTGAAGCACCGCCTGCCACACCTCGGCCACGGCCTGCTCCGTTTCCGTTCTCGGACCTGCGTAATCCCTGCTTCTACCCTGGGACGCATCGGACTCCGGCAGAGCCTTGCGGTCGATTTTCCCGTTCGGCGTCAGCGGCATTTCCGGCAGCTGCGTGAAATAAGAAGGAATCATGTAATCCGGCAAGGCCTTGCCGATATGCTCCCGCAGCTCGCTGACGGACATGTCGGCCGTCGCCGTGAAATAAGCGCATAAATAGTGGCCGCCTTTGCCGTCCTCTTTGGCCACGACGATCGTTTCCGACACCGCCGGATGGTTCAGCAGGCAATTTTCGATTTCGCCGAGCTCGATCCGGAAACCGCGAATTTTGACCTGGTGGTCAAGCCGGCCCAAAAACTCGATGGTGCCTTCCCGGGTCCATCTAGCCAAGTCGCCCGTTTTGTACATGCGTTCGCCTTTGATGAACGGGTTTGGCACGTAGCGCTCCCGGGTCATGTCCTCGTTGTTGTAATAACCGCGTCCGACGTTGTGCCCGGCAATGTACAGCTCCCCGGCCACGCCGACCGGCTGCGGCTGCAGGTTTTCGTTCACGATGTAAATCTGCGTATTGGCAATCGGCTTGCCGATCGGAGGCAGCTCCGGAATCGCCCCGTTCGGGTCGATCGTATGCGTCGTGACGACATGCGTTTCCGACGGTCCATAATGGTTATGCAAATAGACGCCGTGCTTTTTCAGGTGGGCGCGGAATTTTTCCGGCACGATGAGCTGTTCGCCCGCCGTGATGACATGTTTTACGGAAGACGGGAAACGGTCCGCGTATTCTTTTTCGTTCAAAATGAACTTCAGGAACGATACCGGCATAAACAGGATTTCGATGCCTTTGTTTTCGATATGTTCCAGCAGGTCGCCGACGCTCATCCGCAGATCGTTCGTGATCAAATGCAGCGTGCCGCCCGCCAGCAGCGTCGACCAGATTTCCTGCGAGCAGACGTCGAAGCTGATCGTGGTGAATTGCAGCACATTGCCGCCGTAATCGACGTTTGTAGCCTCGTATTCAAAATGAAGCAGATTGACGATGTTCCGGTGCTCGATCATGACGCCCTTCGGTTTTCCGGTGGTCCCCGACGTATAGATGACGTACAGCAGGTCGGACGGTCCGTTCACGTGCGGCAGATCTTCCGTGCGGTCGCCGTAAGCGTCCTCGCGATCGATCAGCAGCGTTTCGCCCCCAAAGGAGACTTGTCCGTCCAGATGCGACTGCGTCAGCAGCAGCCGGGTATGGCTGTTCTCCAGCATGTAGACGACGCGGTCCTGCGGATATTCTGGATCGATCGGCACGTAAGCCCCGCCCGCCTTCAGGATGGCAAGCAATCCGACGATCATCTCGAACGAGCGGTCGACCATCAGCCCGACGACCTGATCCGGCACGACGCCTTTGGCGCGCAGCGTCCAGGCAAGCCGGTTGGCGCGTTCGTTCAATTCGCGGTAGGACATGCTGCGCGGGCCGAAGACAAGCGCAGTTTTCTCCGGCGTACGCCGCGCCTGTTCCTCGAACAAGCCGTGAATCGTCATTTGATCCCGGTAAGCCGAATCGGTCGCATTTAATCCTTTTACGAGGAACTCATGCTCCTCTTCGTCCAAAATCTCGAGTTCGCACAGCATTTTGCCCGGATGGACCAGCGCATCGGCCAACAGCTGCAGGAAACGGGCGCCGAATGCTTCGATGCTTTGCCGTTCGAACAAATCCGTGCAGTACTGGAGGTCGATCCGAATGCCGGTTTCTTCTTCCGTCAAATCGACCATCAGGTCGTATTTCGAGATCGGATGGACATAAGGATAAAGGGACGTTTCCGCACCTTCCAGCCGAAGCTCGAGTTTGCCCGTATTCTGCATGACGAACAGCGTGTCGAACAGCAGGTTGCGGCTTGGATCGCGCGGAATGTTCAATGAACGAACCAGTTCCTCCAGCTCGTAATCCTGATATTCGAAAGCGCCGAGCAGCGCCGTCTTCACTTCCTGCAGCAGCTGCATGAAGGATTTGCGCTTTTCGGGATAGCAGCGGACAGGCAGCGTGTTGACGAACATGCCGATCACGGCGTGAAGCTCTTCGCGCAACCGTCCGGCAACCGGAACGCCTGTAATGATGTCCTCCTGGTTCGTGTAGCGGGACAGCAGCGCGTGATAACCCGCAAACAGCACCATAAACGGCGTGACGCCGGAATCGAGCGCGAACTTTTTAAGCCGGCCGGCCGTCTCTTCGGGAAGCCTGATCGTTACCGTATCCCCCGCAAAGCTCTGTTTGGCCGGCCGTTCCCGGTCGGTCGGAAGCTGCAGGATCGGAAGCTCGCCGGACAATGTTTTTTCCCAATAAGCTTTATGGCCCCCGTTAGCCCTTCTTTCAGCCGAGTCCGCTTCCCAGACGGCAAAATCGGCAAAACCGATCGGCAGCTCCCCGAGCGTTTCCCCGCGATACAATCGGGACAGCTCATCGAAAAAGACGTTGGCCGAGATGCCGTCGACCGCAATATGATGGAAATCGACCAACAGCACCTGGAGGTCCGCATCCCCGCAGCGGATGAGCCAAGCCCGCAGCAGCAGCGCCTTGGCGAGATCGAACGGCGTGATCAGGGAATGGATCAGGGCGTTCAGGTTTGGTTCGCTGGTTTCCTTCTGCCCAAGCTCGAACGGAACCTGGTCATGCAGCCGCTGCACGATTTCTTCGTTCTCCCATTGATAGGACGTGCGGAAAGCATCATGTCTGGCGATCATCGTACGGAATGCCTGTTCCAGCCGCGGCTGATCGACGTCCCCTTCGATCCGGAAAGCAAACGGCGCATTATAGGCCGTTCCGACCTGCTCCATCTGTTCGATGAAATAAAGCCTTTTTTGCGCCGAAGCAAGCGGATAACTTGTTCTTGCCGGGCCTTTCGCAATGACGTCCGGGCCTGTTCCGGCGGTTTCGGTTGCAGCCGCTTGCTCGTTGCCGTAAGACGATTCCGAAGCCGCTTGTTCGATCCATTCCGCTTGCTCCCGAACCGTCGGCCGTTCGAACAGCAGCGTGACCGGTACGGATGCGCCGAAACGCCGCTCAAGCTTGGCTTGCAGCAGGACGGCCTTCAGCGAATCCCCGCCTGCCGTAAAAAACGACTCGCAGGCGTCCACGCGGCCCAAGCCCAGCACCTCGCTCCATATGGCCGCCACTTCTTCTTCCCATTCGCCAGCCGGGGCTTCGTAACGTCCCTCGTCCAGCGAAGCCGCGGGGGCGGGAAGCGCACGTCTGTCGACCTTGCCGTTGGCCGTTAGCGGAAGCTCTTGAAGCCCTACCAACTTGGAAGGAACCATGTAATCCGGCAATTGCTCCGCCAAAAACGCCTTCATTTCGCCGTAGGCCAATACCCCGTCCGCCACAACGTATGCGCACAAATATTTGGCGCCGGATGCGTCCTCGAGATCGATGACGACGGCTTCGGATACCTGCGGGTGCTGCAGCAGCCGGTGTTCGATTTCGCCGGTTTCGATCCGGAAGCCGCGGATTTTGACCTGGTGGTCGATCCGCCCGAGGAATTCGATGGCGCCGTCTTCCGTCCATCTTGCCAAGTCTCCCGTCCGGTACAGTCGTTTTTCTCCGGTTATGCCCCCGGGAACAAACTTCTGCCCGGTCAGCTCCGGCTGGTTCAAATAACCGCGCGCCAGCCCGCTTCCGGCAATGCACAATTCGCCGGCAATGCCGACAGGCTGCGGATGCCCGTATGCGTCCAGAATGTAGACCCTGGAGTTATCGACCGGATAACCGATCGGAATGTTCGGCGTCAACTCCGTGACCTTATAGGCCGTCGTGACCACGGTGTTTTCCGTCGGGCCATAGCAATTGTACAGATCATAGGTCTGCCTGCTGAACGATTTCAGCTTGTCCCCGCCCGTCAAAAGAACGCGCAGCGTCGGATGGTCCATCGTCATGAAATGCTCGCAGAACTGGGTCGGCAAAAAGCTGATCGTAATGCCGTGCCGCTTAAAGTACGCATGCAGCTGCGTCGAATCCAGGCGGATCTCTTCGGGAATGACGTGAATCGCCGCCCCCGACACCAGATACGGAAACATCTCCCACACGGAAGCGTCAAAGCCGAACCCGGCGTATTTGGTGGCCCGGTCCTTTTCGGTCACTCCGAATTCCCGGATGTGCCAGGCGCACAGATTGACAAGCGATCGGTGCTCGACCATCACGCCTTTCGGCCTTCCCGTCGAACCGGAAGTGTAGATGACGTAAGCCATGTCGCCCGGTACCGCAGATTCGCGCACATTCCGCATCTCCGCATCGGCAGCCTCCGATTCGCCGCGAGTATCGGCAGAAAACTCCGCCGCGCAAACCATCTCGCCTTTGAAGCGGACTTTTCCGTCCAGTCTGACCTTCGGCTCGGTGACAAGCAGCTCCGTTCCGCTGTCTTCGAGCATATACGTGATGCGGTCGGCGGGATACGCCGGATCGATCGGCAAGTAGGCCGCGCCCGTTTTCAGGATCGCCAGCGTCCCGACAATCATCTCAAGGGACGGCGTCGCGATGATGCCGACGATCCGCTCCCGGCCGGCTCCCCTCCGTACCAATTCGCGGGCCAATCTGCCCGCTTTTTCGTTCAGCTGGCCGTACGTCAACGATTCGCCTTGGTAGACCACCGCGACGTTATCCGGAGCCTTTTGCGCCTGCTCCTCAAACAAGCCGTGGATGGTCCGGTCCAATTCGGCATGCGCAGCCGTTTGGTTCCAGCCCGCAAGCTGGGCCTCCTCTTCTTCCGTCAGCAGCTTCAAGCCGCCGATCGTCAGGTTTGTACCTGCCGCCCATGCGGCCATGATATGCTGCAAATGCCGGCACATGCGGAGAATAAAATCGCCGGGGAACATGCCGTCCGCATGCCAAACCTCGAAGCCGCCCGCTTCGTGCCGATCCAGCGAGACCGCCAGCTCGAATTTGCCCTGCAGCTCGTCCGGGCCTATGCCGCTCCCCGTCCAAATGGCGGTGTTGCATACCGGGGATCCTTCGTCCAGGCCGGCGCAAATACCGGCAATTTCATCGAAAGCCGCCGACTTAGCCGCATGCTCCTTCATGGCGGCGGCAACCTGACGCACATGACTTTGCAGCGTCGTTGCCCCGTCCGCTTTCGTTATGAGCGGATAGGCTTGCTCGGCGGACGCGACGACGGCGAACGCAACCTCCTCCCGGCGCAAATACCGGATCAGCAGCATGCCCCATGCGGCACTCAGCAGCACGCTTGGTTCGATACGTGCGGTCTCGCATGCCTGCCGAATTTGACGCCCCGTTTCCTCCGGCCAGCGATACATAACCCTTTGCATTGGAATGGACGCCTTTCCGGAATGAATGCGCAGTATCGTCCGTTCTTCCAATTGCTTCACATACCGATTCCATTCATCCAAGTTGGACTTTCCTGTTGTTAACACCGACATGTTCATCTTTCCTTTGCTTGATCATAGGATTCTGTATAGAAAAAAATTAAAAACAAAAAAACTCTACTTGCCGAGAGTAGAGTTCCTTCGATCGCGAAAACGTCTTTCGGCAGCTGGCTGGCATAGCGATAAGATCAAGGATCTTGCCGCCTGAAGCCCCTTTAGCTTTGTGCCCCTGCCTTTCGGCAGGTTTACCTTTGGCTTGAGTTTTCAAAGTGCGGTATTTCAGATATTGCTGAAAATAAATGAAATATCTGAAAAATACACTTTTAATATATCATGTTTATAGTTAAAGTACAGGTTAGATCCTTCCAATAAGAGGTAATAAAAGTGTCTATATCCCGAAATTATGGGAAATGCCATAGGTTATCATTGGAAAAGCCCCCCGCCCCTTAGTCCCCGGCTTCAGAACATGACTTTAACGCGTCCAGCAGCCCATCGGGAGAAAAGCGCCGGACAGCGGCCGCTTGCTCCTCCAGCTGCATGCAAACGGATAACTTGTAGTCGGGGTCAAACGGGACGACTTGAAGATGCAGCTCCGGATCGATCCTGCCTTGATGCATGATGCGAATCCCGGAAGGATGCCTGATCGTCTCCAGCCTGGACAAGCCGATCGAAAGGCCTTTGCCGACGGCTTTGGAATAACTTTCTTTAAGCGTCCACAACTCGAAAAAGAAGGCATCCCGACGTTCGGCGGGCTGCCTTCTCCATTCAGTAAGCTCCCGTGGCGTAAAACACAACTCGGCTGCTTCCGCTTCCGCCCGGCCGATATGCTCGACATCGATGCCGATCGGTCCCCTGGCGCCCACGGCGCATACGACCCAATCCTTGGCGTGGGACACGTTAAAATAATAGTCGGGAACGCCTGCCAGGAATGGTTTGCCGTAACCATCCCTGGCAAACTCCACGTTCCGGAGCCGTAGCCCCTTTTCGAGACAAGCCGTCACCCGTTTCAAGGTATCGGAAACGATCACGCGCTCCGCGTCCCGCTCCGATCTGTGCCTCGCGGCCCGGGACCTTGCTTCATCAGGCAAAAAGGCGAGCAGCCGCTGCATATCCGCGCCGGCGCCTTCCCGCCAATCGTTAAGATTTACGGCATATATCGTCGCGATGCGTTTCACCTTCTCCCCTTCTTCGCTCCTTGCCGTGAAAGCCGTTTATGGCACAAGTCAAGGAATCAGTTTGAGCTTGCGCGCCTGCTCTTCGGTCAAAATAAATTCCTCGGCCGGCCATACCTCGTCTTCGTCGTCCACGCCGAACATGTTCATGACTTCAGGCCAAATCCCTTTTTCCACTGCTTCTTCCTGGGTAATAATCACTTTCATGAGCGACCAGCCTCCTAATGTTGACCGTATTTAATTCAAGTATTACCCAACCATGGACCCTTGTCGACAGCAAAATGGCAGCCGAAGTGCAACGGCTCTGTTCGATAATCCCATTAAGCCTTCGTTCGGGATTGCGCGGGGGAAGGCTCTTGGGCGAACTGCATCCGCCCTGCGCCCATCATCGACACCGAAAGCAAGGCGAAAAACACCGGAAGGAGCGCCCACAGAAACGCGTGATCGACGGAAAGCGAAAGCGCCGCGCTGATTTTTTCCATGACGGGCCTCGGAATCAGCGCTCTCATCTCAGGCGATAAGAGCTGCTGCGGGTCGGCGTTTGCCGGCATGTTTTCCCCCGAACCCCCAAGCCTTTCCGCCAGTTGAATATTGAAATCGTTGCGCTGAATGATGCCGAAGACGGTAATTCCGATCGTCATCCCGAGCGAACGCAGAAAAGAAATCGTCGAGTTGGCCGACCCCCGCTGCCGCGCATCCATCCCTTGGATAGCCGACATGCTGAGCACGGAAAACGAAAAGCCGATGCCAAAGCCGGTAATCATCATATAAAGCGAGAGCACCGTCCGGGACGTTTCCGGCGTAATCGTGGCAAGCAAATACATGCCGAGCAAAAACACGACAGCCGAGAAGACCATGACTCTGCGGAACGTCATTTTGGCGGAAAGCATGCCACCGACTTGCGAAGCGACAACCGAGCTCAGCGTGAGGGGAAGTAGTATCAATCCGGAGTTAGTTGCACTCCCGCCCATGACGCCTTGGACGAAAATCGGAATATACACCGCCGCCGTAATAAAAGCCGCCCCGTAAAACAATGCGGCCGCGCTGCTTGCCGCAAACAGCCTTTTCCGAAACATGTCGTACGAGATGATCGGTTCAGCCGCCTTGCGCTCAATCAGCAGGAACGCGATGAACAGCACGGCAAACGCCGCAAACAAACCTAAAATGACGAAGGAATCCCATGCATATTTGTTGCCGCCGAGCTCGAGCGCGAACATAAGGCTGACGACGGCGCCTACAAGCGTTGCCGCTCCCCAGACGTCGATTTTTTGCCGCGAGTGCTCATGCGATTCCTTGTAAAAGAACACGACGAGCAGAAACGCGATCAGCCCCAGTGGGATATTGATATAGAAAATCCAACGCCAATGCCAATAATCCGTAATATACGCTCCCATCAACGGACCGAACAAATTCGCGATGCCGAAGACCGCGCCGAACATCCCTGACATTTTGCCCCGCTTCTCCGGCGGAAAAATGTCAAAAATGATCGTAAACGTAATCGGGATGAGCGCGCCGCCGCCAATTCCCTGAATGGCCCGATAGATGCTGAGCTCCGTAATCGTATGCGCCGTGCCGCACAGCATGGAGCCAATCAGGAAAACGACGATGCCGAAGACAAAAAATTTCTTCCTGCCGTACATATCCGACAGCTTCCCGAAAATCGGCATGCCCGCCATTTCGGCCACCATGTACGCCGATGTCACCCAAACGAATTGGTCGAGCCCGCCCAGCTCCCCGATCATCGTTCCCATGGCCGTCGCCACGATCGTATTATCGATGGCCGCGATCAGGATGCCAAGCAACAGCCCAGCAACGATCCAACCCAGCCTGTTCTTTTTAACCGCCATAAAAGCCTATTGCTCCTTTCCTCACCATTCGGTTTTGGACGACTGCGAAACGACGGCTTCGGGATCCTGCTTCAATTCATCCTTGTATTCCACAAGGCCGATGCTGCATCCGGCGCCAATGATGACGCTGCGTCCCCGGACCACGGCAGCTTTGGTATTTTCCAGCTCGACCGTATCTCCTTCGATCGTTTCCGCCGTAAGCATGCCGTCCTGCCCCATGAACAATTTCCCGAAAAGAGACATGCCGCTTCCTTTTTTGACGGTAATTCGGCTCCCGACCAGCTCCCGCAGACGGCTGTGCCCGTGCAGCTTGAAATCCGCCTGCTCGGCATTCAGCATGCCGTTCACGTCGACCATTCCCCGGACAACCAGTTCTTCCATCTGGCAATCCGCGTTCGCCCGAAGCTCTCCCGTGATTTTCGCTTTTTCCGCCGACACCCGTCCGTCGACCGACATGACGCCGGAAATGGAGACGCTTTGAGCCGACAGGTCCCCGCCGATCCGCAGCTCCCCTTGGGTCCGGAAGCTCCCGCCGCTTGCGCTGCCGGCTACTTTCAGCGTGCCGGTGCAGGATACGCTCCCCGCCCGAAGCGCCCCCTTCATCTCGGAATTGCCCAGGCATTTGAACATTTCGCATTCCGTGTCGGCATGGATGATCGCGTCGCCCATGATTTTAACGTTGCGGAAAGCCCCTCCGCCGGATTGGCCGTTCCCCGTCATTTTCAAATCGCCGCGGGTGCCGTTCGGATTTCCGTTTATATTCATGTCTCCGTTCCTCCTTTTAAATGTCCTTGCATTAAATCTGCTGTGCCTTTTCAATCGTGGCATCGTCTTCCCGAATCAGCCGGTCCTTATACTCCACGCGGCCGATTTTGCAGCCTTTGCCGATGCGCACGACATTCCCCCGCACGATATTCGCCTCCGTATATTCCAGGTCGATCTCGTCGCCTTCGATGACTTGTACCTGAAGCCGGGCGGAAAATGCCGGAACGACCTGCTCGAGGACGCTGACCTTTTTGAACCGTTTGACCGATATCGTATCCCCGCCGATCTCATTGACCTTGCTGGGCATGCTCAGTTTGACGTCGATCATTCCGGCATTCAGCAAACCGCCGACGTTGAATCCGCCGTGAACGTGAAACCATTCGCACTGCACGCCGCCTCTTGTTTTCAAGCTGCCGAAAATTTCAACCTTCTCGCCGATCAGCCCGCCAGCGATGGACAAGCGTCCATTGGCCGTAAGCGATTCATGGCAGACCGCCTGATCCTTAAAGGTGACGAGCCCATCCAACATCATGCGGTTTGCGTTCACCCGGCCTTCGACCGTCGCCGTGCCGTTCACCGTGACGGCCTCGCTTTGCAGGGCCCCCTCCAACGTCAACGTGCCATTGCTGTCGAAGGAAAGGCAGTCGGTGTCCCCGTTGATTTTCACCATGCCGTCCAGCCTGACATGAGAATACAAGCCGCCTTGAGACCTGCCGATGCCGGAAATGCTCATTTCTGTTCTTTCCATATCTTACGCCTCCGTTTCATTTAGCTTCAGCTTCAATTCCTCGATGGATGCCGCCAAAGGCAGCCGGAAAATCCATTTCGCGTCCTTGTCAAAATAAATTTGCTCCGCCGACTCCGCCAAAAACAGCAGCGGAACTCCCATTTTCCGGACCAAGGCCAATTCGCACGGTTTGGACGCAAACGCCCCGTAGTGCTCGCGCATGACCGCAATCAGCATTCTGCCTTCATCCCGCGTCATGTCTCCGCCTTGCAGCAGCTTCTGCAGCACATATACCGTCAGGATATCGTCAAAAGATAACGTTTCCTGCCTTCCGGCCACTTCTTCAAATAATGCCAGCGAAATACTGGTAACAATGTTACGTTCCATGAGTTGGGCTGAGGACATCGACTGGATGTTCGAGCTCGGGGAAAATACATCCGCCAGCTCATCCAGCGACAATCCGTCTTTCATATTTTTTATGCGTTCGATCCGCTGCAGTATTTTATCCTTGGGAAAAAAGGTTTCCTGCCCCGTAAAGGCCGACTTGCGGACAAACCACTCCTCGGGAATCAGGTTTTTGCGCTTCCAGCGGTACAGTTGCCCGTAGGAGATCCCCGTCAGCTCCAGCAGTTCCTTTTTCGAAATCAGATCCTCTTCGTTCATGACACCGCCTCCTTGCATCATAATGTAACATAACATTGTTACGTTGTAAATGGGTTTAAAACATTTTTATGATTTGCGGGATTGCGGCAATATACACTTGAAAAACAGCAGAGACGGTTACGAACAGACGATTTCGGATACGAACGGGATCCCCGGAAATAAAAAAGAGCAGAATGCCGGATTCTGCTCTTACAATATACTTTATACTTTGTTGCAACGATTTTATGAGTCCGCCCGCACGCGCCACACGGCAGCACCGGAGCTCATCGCCCGGCAGCGGCCGATCGCCTCTTCCGCTGTACCAACGGCCTTGCTCCAATCGATGAAATAGCGGAATTCGTAAAATCCGCCCAGGGTTGCTTTGAAGTTGGTTTCCCAATAGTTGCTCATGGCCCATACGTACAGGTGCCGTTCCGTCTCTTCGGTTTGCTGGGTGTGGAGCAGCCGTTTTCCGTAGTCCAGCGAACCTAGCTGCACAAGCGGCGTATCCGGCGTGGCGATCATGAGGGCTTGGGTTTCTCCCGCAAAAGCCAGCCCCTCCTGAATGCAGTAGTAGTCCAGCAGCGTTCCCGGCAGCTGGTCGATCCCGGGACGGACGGGCGCGCCCGCTTTATCCAGCCACAGCGTTTCGGCATCCGGCAAGCCGGAAGTGAACGGCAGCGAAATATATACGTTTTCCGGTTCCCATACGCTTTCTTTATGAAAACGGACGGAGACGTCGACCCGGCTTGATCCAGCATAAAGCTTCAGAAATACGGAATAACAACTCATGCCGCGCGTTTCGAACTGCAGCTCCACGACTCCGTACAACGGGCCGTTCGAGACGGCCTTGGCCTTCGCAAGCCGCCCGACAAAGCGCTGCACGTTCAGCCCCTTTCGGTTACGGCCCATCGCGCTGCGCACGGCATACATGCTTCCCGAATTCGCAGGCCCTTCCGCAGGGGTCACTTCGTAAACAGGCGTAAACGCCCCATGTTTCCGGTCCGCGCGGATCAAATCCTCTCCTGTTTCCTTGATGACCCAGGACACGATCCCATCTTCGTTCCAGCCGATGTTTACGTAAGGGGATTCGGCCCCATGCTGCGAAAATACGCATGCATCCCTCACTTCGCCTGACGGGTACATATCCTCGATGTCGTATACCGTGTCGGCGCCGACCAGCTTCACGTTGCTCGTCGTGACCGCCTTCGATGTTTTGGCGGGACGAACCGTGAATTGTTTCTGTTCCCCCGGCCCCAGGTCTACCTCGACCGCGGCGCACTGAACGCCGGTTTGGTGCAATACCGCCTGCCCCGTGCTTTCGTCCACCACTTCCAGCCCGTCCTTAAAACGTTCGTTTTCGAAGCCGTCCCATTCCAAATCCGCCAGCTGCCTTAATGCATGCCGCTCGGTATTGGCCACCCGGTAACGGAAAGGGCGTCCGGGATACAGCAGGGTTCCGCCCTGAGCCTGCTGGACTTTATCCAAGGCCAGATGGGCCAACCGGCTGGCGTTGGCGGCATAAGCCAGCTTGCGCGCCTCCAGCATCTGCACGTTCCAGTGCCACGGCGCATGCACCGAAGCATGGAATCCCCACGTATGCTCGGCATACATGACAAGCTGCTGCTCGATGCCGGATAGCTCCTCGCGGCTCACAGTCTGCTGCCGGGGGTCCAACTTTTTCACTTTGCGCAGCGTTCGCTGGGCATCCCTGAACATTTGCGTGTGCATCGGCGTGGAGCTTACGCCGTCCGACCACCAGTCCGGCCAATCGCCGCGATAGACCGGAATTTCGGCATCCTGCTGCTTCAGATGGGCGAAAAAATGGCTTAACGTGGACATCTCTATGGAAACCTTGTCTCCGTTCAGCCCATTCCAGGAGCGAATGGCCCGCGCGATGTCCCCGTTCGGCGAGCCGTTGTCGGTGGCCAGTCCCGACACCATGACCGGCACAAAATCATACGGGTACCCTTCATCCTCCAGCTTGCGTAAATACCGTTCGATGCGCGTTTTCATGATCTCTTCCCGGTTGTCCACGATGGCCGGCGTCCGGAATTCGTCGCGGATCATGTAGCTGCCGACCCCGTCCGGACAAAGGCCCAGCTCGTTCCCGAACATGTAATGCTCCCCGTTCCAGACGAGCAGCTTTCTTCCGTCCGGCGCTTCCCACCAGAACGGGGTCTGTTTGCGGCCCAGCGCAAACATGCCGTGATGCGTGTGGATGCAGGAAAACAGATGCGAAATGCCCGCATCCAGCAGGCTTTGCGCGTACCCCCAGCTGTAGCCGTTAATGTCGGCGGTCATCGCGGAGTCCACGGGACAGCCGATGGAGCGCCCGTATTCCGCCGCTTTGGCGTGGATGGCCCGCAGCAGATCCTCATCGGCAAGCTCCGTCATGTTCAGGTAGGTACCGGAAAGCTCAATATCGCCCTGCCGTACCGCCTCCGCAAAATCGTGCAGCTCCTCGCTGCCCGCCTCCTTCAGAAACTGTTCCACCGCCCAAAACGTCTCGCAGGTCCATTTGAAGCCTTTCCATTCCTCGCGTTTTCCCGATCGCATATCTTTGCATATCCGGATAGCCTGTCGGATAAAATCCACATGGTACTGCTCGATCCGTTCCTGCCTTTCCGTGTAACCGATGTCCGTATGCGAATGATGGATCACAAACATGCGCCACTTCCGGCTTGGTTTATTCATGAGTACCTCTCCCATCATGAAGATTTCATAAAAACGGTATTGACCTATGTTCCATGGAAAAATCATTCGCGCTGCACGTCCGCAAAAAGCCGGCTTGCCCCTCTAAGCGCGCTTATCGACGTGTCCGCCGCTATTCGAACCGGAACGCCTCCCGACAGGCCGGAGACGAACAGGTCCGCGGATTTGGCGATTTGCCCGCCGATCATGATCTCATCCGGCTGAAAAGAGCCGATCCAGGGAAGCAGCGCCTCCGACAGCCTTTCGCCGAATCGGCGGAACAATTGCACAACCTGCATTTCGCCGTCACGCGCCCTGGCGGCCAACAATTTCACGTCTTCGTCCCCGTGCGACACTCGAGGCACTCCCATTTCTTCGGCGAGCCGAACGATCCCTCTGCGCGAGAAGTAATCGTCCAGCACCCCGTCCCGATAAGGCAGCCGGTACAGCCAGCCTTCCTCCGGGACCCCTTCGCCTTGTTTGACCAGCCGTCCGCGGTTAACAAAAGCGGAGCCGAGTCCCGTACCCAGCGTCAAATACATCGTTTTCTCCCCGGACCGCCCCGCGCCAAAAGCGTATTCGCCCAGCGCGAACAAAGCCGCGTCGTTTTCGATGGCAACCGCCGGGATGCCGCTCCACCTGCCTTTCAGCAGCGGAACCGAAGCGATCCTTTCCGTTAATTCCTCCCGGAGATTCACGCCGTACAAAGCCTCGAACTTGTTCAAACCGCGGGTAAGGCAAATCCCCCGTTCATAATCGAAAGGGCCCGGAAAGGCCAGCCCGACGCCGCGGATGCCGCATTCGGGCGGAACCTGCTTCCCTTGAATGTCGACGAGATCCGTAAGATGCCGCAGCAGCGCCTCCTTCTTCTCTCCCGATCTTGCGGGATAAACCTGCGGAGACCCTAGCAGGCTTCCATCGACGCCAACTAGGCCCGCCTTGATATACGTTCCTCCTACGTCAAAAGCCAACACGACGTCACGCATGCGGATCAACCAGGCTGACGTTCCACTTTTTCGAAACGCCTGCTTTAATCAGCCTGCACGGACAACCGCCCCGATTGACGATCGCGTACGCGCCAAACGCGGCCGGAATGATGTAAGACTCCGCATAACGGAGCTCGGCGTACACCGCTCCATCTTCAAGCGAAACGACGGCTGCGTGTTCCCCTTCGACCAAATTCAGCATGACGAACTCGCCTTCGGCCGCTTCCTCCCAACGGTCATCCAAATGGATGCGATGGACGTAAAACAGCAGATCCTCCCTTTCGCCCAGCACGTATTCCTCGTTGCTTCCCTGGGCCCTCAGCAGCCTTGGGCTTGGGATCAGGTTCTCCTGAACCCATTTCCCTTTGCGGGAGAAATCAATGTTCTCGAAAGCGTAATCGATGTTCATCGGCCGCGGCTTGCCGTCCAGATCCTTGCGCACGTAATCGTAAATCTTGAACGTGAACCACCAGGTCGTCGCGGAAATTTCCAGGACGAAGTTATCCTTTCCGGAGCAGTGGACCGTGCCGGTCGGAATGAGGTACAGGCGGCCTTTTTCGCTCTCCCATTCCTGCACGTAATCCGTGAAGGCGATCGGCTCGCCGGTAATCTGGGACCGTTCCGCCGCTTCGCGGAAAGCCTCGGGCGTGCCCCCCTCCGTCAAACCGAGATAAACTTTGGCATCGCCCTGTTTTTCCATGACGTAATACGATTCCTGCTGCTCCATGAACTCGTTGAACCGTTCCCTGATAAAGCGCTGCTTCGGGTGAACCTGGCAGGAGAGGTTGTCGCCGTCCATCGTGTCCAAGTAGTCGAATCGCACCGGAAAATAATCGCCGAACAACCGCACGTTTCGCTCCCCCATGATCTCCATCGGGGCATGCGCCATGACCAGCAGGAACGGAATCTCCGCAACCCGCCCCCCGTGCGTGACAAGCAGCGAGTTTTCCGGCGCAATCGGCTCGAAGTTCCAGGCGCAGTTCACCATATCCTCCGGCAAATCCGCGATCCGTTTCATGTATTGTCCGCCCCATACGCCCGGCATCATAAACGGTTTGACCCGCAGCGGATACCGCGCGACATCGCGGATGGCGGCGATCAGATCGCCAGTGGCGAGCAGGGCGGGCCGGCTCGGGTCGTTCATGTCGACATACAGGTCGAAGGCTTGGAGTCTCTCCTTGCGGTAAGCCTCCAGCAGCGGCCATTCCACGAAATAAGCGATTTTATAGGCTTCCACGGCATCCACATTCCACGTGAACCCGAAGTTTAACAACCCCTGCTTGTGAGCAAGCTCTTGGTATTCCCGGGAAACGTCGAGAAACATCGATGCGTCGCAGCGTCCGCCGCACAGCCACAAGGCGCCCGGGCCAAAAACGACGAATACCGTCCGTTCGGCTGCCGTTTCCGCCAATCGCGCTGCATGCTCTTCAAAACGACGCTGCGAGCCGTCTCGGAAATATTCGTCGATATTCCCTTCGGCGACGTATCCGAAAGCGCGGTTATCGGTTATGTTCCGCCGAAAATGTTCTCGAAGTTCCGCGCCCGATTTCAAATAACCGTACGTATCCGAAGCGGCGAATCGAAACCCTTGCTTTTCGGCATAAGGGATCAAACGTTTCAGCAGCGACTGGAAGTCTGCGCCGTGCGTCCCGTCAATCACGATCGTTGTGACGTTGCCGTTTTGGCCTTGAGCCAGGGAAAAAGCCCGCTCCAGCACGGCTTCGTATCCTTCTAGAATGCCAAGTTCGAGTACGGCTTGCCGAACCTTATTCAGCGGTCTTTTTTCAAACATAAGCTCCATCCTTTCCTGCCGGGCCTCTATACGAAATCAAAAATCAGCCCGCATCACACGGGAACCCACCGCGATTCCGAGCCACTTGTTTATGAGCCCGGATGATCGCTGGAACAACCGTATTTCAAACGAAAACGAACTCGTGTACCATTGTACAAAAGGACCTTGCGGGCGTCTTTGCATGAACGGGCCATCCTTTTGCAAAAAACGGACACGCGCATGCGCATCCTTTCCCGACAACACCGTATAGGGGAGTTTCCTCATGTCCATCGAATCCAGCTTTCGCAAAGCCAACCAAATATGCAACCGCCAGCTGACCCGCATCGAAGCCGATCGTTTAAGCCTTTCGATTCTTTATTGGGGGTTTATGCCTGCGCATTTCGACAATGCCCTGCATCGCCATTCGTTTTTCGAAGCTTGTTACGTCATCGAAGGCAGCGGCTCCTACATCGAACACGACACGGAATACCCGCTCGGCAAAGGCACCTCCTTTTTGTCCGTGCCGGGAACCTGGCATCAAATCCGGAGCCTTAAGGGGTTAACCTTGGTTTACGTCGCTTTTGAAGTGGATGAGGAGCGAACCGGGCCAAGTTGCGCCGAAGACTACCATCGCCTTGCGGAACAGGCCCGGCCCGTGATTTACGGCGCGGATGCCGAACCTTTGGGCCATTTATGGGAGACGCTCATATCGATCTTCGACGATCAAAAACCTGTTTTTCCGGCCTTGCTGCAGCACACCTCCACATCCCTGCTCCTGTCGGTCCCGGCCCTTCATGGATCTTACCGGGAAGAAGCTTGGCATCATCAGGCGGACGCCGCATGGGATGAAAACAGCCTTTTTCGCCAGGCGAAGCTGTTCATTGCCGACAACCTGAGCGAGGAACTGACGTTGCCCAGGGTAGCGGGCCATCTCCATATTTCGCCCCGACATCTGACGAGATTGTTTCAACAGCATACGAATCAAACCTTCGTCCATTACATTCAGGAACGCAGGGTTCAGTTGGCCGCGCAGATGCTCTTGAACGGGGATTTGTCCATCAAGGACATCGCTTCCCAGTGCGGCTTCCAATCGGTCCACTATTTCACCCGGATTTTCACCCAGAAGCTGGGCGTATCCCCCGCCAAATTCAGGCGCGCTCAGTTCACGGAAGGGCGTTCCGGCAAACATCGCTTTACGGAATAGACGCAAAATAACCCCGCACAAAACGGGGCTAAACCAAATAAAAGCTGACGCCGGGTGATACCCGGTGCCAGCCTTCAGCTTTATCTGCGTATGCAAATGTCTTCGTCAATGCGGGTATAAAACGTCGAACTCGTTTCCGCACGGCCCGCCGTCCGGATTTGCCTCCAGCATCACCTCGGAACCGTCCGCCGCGTACAGCGGGCGGTAAAAGGCTCCGATTCGAACCGCGGATGCATTGGCATAATGGCATATGAACGCGCGCCGGAAACGGTCCTTGGATTTGTTGCGGTACGACCCGTGGATCAGATTCCCGTTGAAAAACAGCACGTCGCCTTCGTCCATGACGGCCGGAACGGCTTTTTTGTCTTTGGGCGGTTTGACGTAATGGGTGGTAAACGACTCCTTCTCATCAGCCAGTTCGGGGCACACCACTTCATAACCGCTGGTTTTTGGAACGACCAACAAACAGCCGTTTTCCTCGTCGGCGGCATCAATCGCCGTCCATGCGGCAATGCAGTTGCCCGGTTCGACCTTCAAATAGAAATTGTCCTGGTGAAGCGCCTGCCCCCTTGATCCCGGCGGTTTGTAGTAATACATGCTTTGCGCCGCCAGCGCGGGTTCCCCATACAGATTCTCTAGCACATCCATCACCGGTTTGTGCAGCATGTATTTCATGGCCGTTTGATTGAATCGATGCGGATGCATGACGCGCGGATATCTTTTGAGAGGATCCGGGTTGTCCGGATCAAACACGGGTTCAAAATGCCCCGCTACCGTCGTTTCGCCGATTCTCTCGAACGTGCTGCGAATGTCGTCCAGCTCTCCGGGCTCGAACAGCCCTTTTACGATCAGATACCCTTCCGCTTGAAAAAACGCCATCTGCTCCGGCGACAATCCTTTTCCGCTTGGGCCCATAAGTTCGCTCCTTTACAATGATATCGAAATGAACTATGGTCATTGTAACTTGCGAAGACAAACGAAAACAGTAAGCTTTCTGCTCAAAACTCATCCGATTCTGCTGTCATGCCAATGGCCGTCGGAATCGGTCCGATCCTGTTTTGCGATCAACGGAGGAGGGTCAGTGAAAAATATGAAATTCAACCATCATACCGCCGACTCCGGATATATTTTCGGTGGATATTACGACGAATCCGACGCTTATATGGTGAGACGCCCCGATGGCATGTCCGACTGGCTGCTTCTCTATACCGTCAGCGGCGGCGGTTATTTTCAGACGCCCGAAGGCCGAAAAGAATGCACGGAAGGAGACGTGACGCTTCTGCGGAGCGGCGTCCCTCATCAATACGGAACGCTGCCGGGACAACGATGGCGGTTTTTCTGGTCCCATTTTCAAGGGTTGCCCGAGATCGGTTATCTTCCCCAGGTTGAGGTATGGAATCAAAGCATCTCCAGCGAATATTACCGTGTGCGGATCGGCCATGCATTTCGGAACCTGCTTCATGATTCCAGGGAGCGGGCAGGCATGTGGGAATTTTTATGCCAAAACGCCATTCGGGAAGTGTTGCTGTTATCCTGCGAAAGCCTGCATTCCCCGCTCGATCCGCGCGTGCAGACGGCTCTGCATTGGCTTACCCGCAACATGGCCGAAGACATCACCGTCGAGGAGCTCGCCCGGTCGGTTGCGCTATCCCCTTCGCGATTATCCCATCTGTTCAAGCAGGAGACCGGACTGTCCATCCTCGAATACCGCAACCGGATGCGAATCCAACAGGCGGCCCTGCTGATCCGGCATATGAAAAAGACGGCCGGCGAAGCGGCCCTCGAAGTCGGGTTTTCCAACTATAATCACTTTTCCAGACTTTTTAAAAAGCAGTTCTCCGTGTGTCCGAAAGATTACCGTCCATGAAATCGACATCCCCATGCTTACATTCGCCTACGGGCTGATCCTACCCGCGCTCAAGCCGTAGCGAAGCTCAACCGGTTTCTGCACGCCGTTCATTTGATCGAGCCACACTCGCCACAAATCGGACTGCCTTTGTCAAAAGAGGCCCTTCAAAAAGGGTCTTTTTGTTTTGCCATGAAATAAAAAGGTTGAATCCGAACTCGTTTTGCATATAATTAGTACCAAGTACTAATACTTGATATTAAATTTCACCCGTTTTCCCGGTTTATCGTCTTGTCCATTATCCGTAAGGAGGAAAAACCATGATCAATAACGCAATATCCAAAGCGGCTATTACGGCCATCGGCACCTATGTGCCGGACAAAAGATTAACGAATGCGGATTTGGAAAAACTCGTGGAGACAAACGACGAATGGATCGTGCAGCGGACCGGCATGAGGGAGCGCCGGATCAGCGCCGAGCAAGAGTTTACCTCGGACCTGTGCATCCGGGCGGTCGATGACTTAATGCGGACCTACGGCAAAACCGTGGAGGATGTCGATTTGATCATCGTCGCCACCACGACGCCGGACTACCCGTTCCCCAGCGTGGCGTGTTTGATTCAGGAGCATTTTAACATCCGAAGCACCGGGGCCTTCGACTTGAACGCGACTTGCGCAGGGTTTGCTTACGGCCTGCATCTGGCAAACGGGCTTATCAGCGCCGGGCTGCACCGGAAGGTGCTGGTCGTCGGCGGCGAAACGCTGTCCAAGGTGACGGATTATACGGATCGGACGACATGCATTCTGTTCGGGGACGGCGCGGGCGCGGTGCTGGTCGAAGCGGACGAAGCCCGTCCCGGCTTCATCGCGTCCCTCCAAGGCACGGACGGCAGCGGCGGCGTCCACCTCTACCGTGCCGGGATGTCCGATACATTAAAAGGCCAACCGCTTGCAGGCGAAGGAAACATCGTGCAAAACGGACGAGAGGTGTATAAATGGGCCGTGCGAACGGTCTCCTCGGGAATCGCGGAGCTTTTGCCGCATGCCGGCATGACGACCGCGGATATCGACTGGTTCGTGCCTCACAGCGTCAACCTTCGAATGATCGAGTCCATTTGCGAGAAGACCGGCATTCCCATCGAAAAAACGCTCTACAGCGTGGAATATATGGGGAATACATCCGCGGCATCCATCCCGCTGTCGCTCGGCCTCGGCGTGCGGGAGCAGAAGCTGAAATACGGCGACACGCTCCTTCTATACGGATTCGGCGGCGGGTTGACCCACGCGGGACTGGTCGTGCGCTGGGGCGTTCCCGATCTGGATGTCCGAGCATAACCCTGCACCGATCCGTGAAGCTATTCGCCGCTGTTCTCCCTTCATCGTAGCGGCATCGTCCTTTTTCCGTCCGGAATGAAATCCGCAGGGTTTGCTTAAATTTCGCTTTCGGGATATATATTAAGTAACACATACGACGGAGGCCGAGGCGCGGGCAGCGCTAACGTAAGCAATAAGGGGAGCATGGTGAACATGATACAGATCAAACGGATTTATGACCCTGCCGAAGCTTCGGACGGACAGCGGATTTTGGTGGACCGGATCTGGCCTAGAGGGGTAACGAAGGAAAAAGCGCAAATTGCGGCCTGGATGAGGGAAATTACGCCAAGCCCAAGCCTGCGCACCTGGTTCGGGCATCGGCCGGAAAGATTCGAAGCATTCAAAGCGCGTTACGAAGCCGAATTATCCGATGAGACAGCCCAGGCTTCTTTGGAAAAGATTCGCGGCTGGGCGGCATCGGGAACGGTCACGCTGCTGTATGCCGCAAAAGACCGGCAGTTTAACCATGCCGTGGTGCTGAAGGAATACTTGGAGCAGATGTAGCAGCAGGAAAACATCCGCCTTTATTGACACCTAATGCTTGTATAATTGAAGATGCCTCTTCAGAGGAAAAGGCCGACCCCTCAAATCAGGGATCGGCCTTTCGCCTTTTATTGATGTTCTTCCAGCCACTGCTCCGTCATCCGCAGCAGCACCTCGCTGCGCTTGATCGCATCCGCCACCTGCTCCGTAGCCGTGCCGCCGTATACGTTGCGGGCGTTCACGACCGTCTCCGGCTGCAGCACCTCGTAAATCGCATCGTCGAACAGCGGAGAAAACTGCTTGAATTCTTCCAGCGTCAGGTCGAGCAGATATTTGCCGTTCTGGATGCAGTACAGCACCGTTTTCCCGATCACTTCATGCGCCTGGCGGAACGGGAGGCCTTTGCCTACGAGGAAATCGGCGATGTCCGTCGCGTTGGAGAAATCCTTGTTGACCGCTTCGCGCATCCGCGATTTGTTGACCTTCATCGTGGCGATCATCGGAGCGAACAGCTGCAGGGCACCTTCGAGCGTCGCCACCGTGTCGAACATGCCTTCTTTGTCTTCCTGCATATCCTTGTTGTAGGCAAGCGGCAGCGACTTCAGCACCGTCAGTAGCCCCATCAGGTTGCCGTAGACGCGGCCGGTTTTGCCGCGGACGAGCTCCGGCACGTCGGGATTTTTCTTCTGCGGCATGATGCTGCTGCCGGTACAAAACGCGTCGTCAAGCTCAATGAAGTTAAACTCGGTGCTGCTCCACAGCACAAGCTCCTCCGACAGGCGGGACAGATGCATCATGATGATTGAGGCGTGGGACAGAAACTCCAGAATAAAGTCGCGGTCGCTGACCGCGTCCAGGCTGTTTTCGTACACGCGGTCGAACTGCAGCTGCTCCGCCACGAAATGGCGGTCGATCGGGAACGTCGTTCCGGCCAGCGCCCCGGCGCCGAGCGGCAGCACGTTGATGCGCTTGTAGCTGTCCATCAGGCGCTCAATGTCGCGCTGGAACATCGATACGTATGCCATCAAGTGATGGGCGAACAGGATCGGCTGCGCCCGCTGCAGATGCGTATATCCCGGCACGATCGTATCCAGGTTGTCGCGGGCTTGCCCGATCAGCGATTTTTGCAGCTCATAGAGCATGCCGGACAGCTCCACCACGCGTTTGCGCAGGTACAGATGCATGTCGGTGGCCACTTGGTCGTTGCGGCTGCGGCCCGTATGCAGCTTGCCCCCAACCGGGCCGATTTCGGCGATCAGGTTTTTTTCCACGTTCATATGGATATCTTCGTCCGACACCGAAAACTCGATTTCGCCCTTGCGGATTTTTTCCAGCACCTTGTTCAGGCCGCCTTTGATCGTTTCCACGTCTTCCTGCGGCAAAATCCCGCATTTGCCCAGCATCGTCACATGCGCCAGGCTCCCTTGAATGTCTTCCTCGGCCAGCTTTTGGTCAAACCCGATCGAAGCGGTATACTCGTCCACCAAATGGTTGGTTTGCTTCGTAAAGCGCCCTCCCCACAATTTACTCACGAATGTTCTCTCCTCTCTGATACGGCAGAGGGCCGCTCCTTCTCATGAATGAAAAGCAGCGGCCGTCATCGCCGTTTACGCTTGCGCGGTTCATGGTCCTATTTGTTGTTCTGCTCCACGCCCGTGCCCACTTTGAGGCGAAGCGCGTTCAAGCGGATAAAGCCCGTTGCATCCCCTTGATCGTACGCTTGCGTCGGATCGGCTTCCATCGTTGCGATATCCGGGTTGTACAAGCTGACCGGACTTTTGACGCCCGCGGCGATGATATTGCCTTTATACAGCTTCACACGCACCGTTCCGGTGACGTTTTTTTGGCTTTCGGTTACCAGCGCCTGCAAAGCAAGGCGTTCCGGCGCAAACCAGAAACCGTTGTATACGAGCGTGCTGTAACGCGTAATGAGGCTGTCGCGCAGGTTCATCACTTCGCGGTCCATCGTGATGGATTCCATTTTGCGGTGAGCGGTGAACAAAATCGTTCCGCCCGGCGTTTCGTACACCCCGCGGCTTTTCATGCCGACGAAGCGGTTTTCCACCATGTCGACGCGGCCGATGCCGTGTTTGCCGCCAAGCTCGTTCAGCTTTTCCATGACCTGCAGCGGGTTCAGCTGCTCGCCGTTCAACGCCACGCAGTTGCCTTGGACGAACTCGAGCTCGAGGTATTCCGCTTCATCCGGCGCATCCTCAGGGGAGTTGCTGAGAAGGTACATGTCTTTGTTTTCCGGTGCGCTGGCATCGAACCAAGGATCCTCCAGCACGCCGCTTTCGTAGCTGATATGCAGCAGGTTGCGGTCCATGGAGTAAGGTTTAGCGGCAGAGGCGGTAACCGGAATGCCGTGTTTTTCGGCAAAAGCGATCATTTCGGCGCGGCCCGGGAAGTCGTTGCGGAACTCCTCGAGGCGCCATGGCGCGATCACTTCGATGTCCGGAGCCAGTGCGGCAACGCCGAGCTCAAAACGGACCTGGTCGTTCCCTTTGCCCGTTGCCCCGTGCGCAATCGCGGTGGCGCCTTCGGCGCGAGCAATCTCCACCATGCGTTTAGCGATCAATGGACGCGCGATGCTTGTGCCGAGCAAATACTGGCCTTCATACAGCGCGCCTGCTTGGAACATCGGATAAATAAAGTCCTTCGCGAACTCCTCGCGCAAATCGTCGATGTATACTTTGGAAGCACCGGTCGCAAGCGCCTTGGCTTCGAGGCCGTCGAGTTCTTCCTTCTGGCCGATATCCGCCGTAAAAGCGATAATTTCCGCGTCGTAAGTTTCTTTGAGCCATTTGAGGATAATGGATGTGTCCAGCCCGCCGGAATAGGCGAGCACGATTTTTTCTTTTGCCATCATGAACTTCCTTTCGTTTATGCTTCGTGGATTAACCCAGAATTTAAATTATACACTGTGCTATGAGACCGCTCCGGGTACGGATCGTTCTTCCGATCGCTGGTGTCTACCCCATCAACGCAGCCATCAATGCTTTCTGCGCGTGCAGGCGGTTTTCGGCCTGATCGAAAATCACCGAGTTTTTGCCGTCGATGACGCCTTCGCTGACTTCCTCTCCGCGGTGCGCAGGCAGGCAGTGCATGAACAGATAGTCGCTTTTTGCGCCTTTCGCCAGCTCTTCGTCTACTTGATAGTCCTTAAAAGCGGCTTCGCGGATCTTTTGCTCTTCCTCGAAGCCCATGCTTGCCCATACGTCCGTATAGATGACGTCGGCGTCTTTGACCGCTTCCTGCGGGCTGCGCGTCACGACGATTTGCGCGCCGGTTTCCTTCGCGATTTCGCGGCTTGCCTTCACGACCTCCGCATCCGGCTCATATCCTTCCGGACTGGCCACGGACACATGCACGCCCAGCTTCGCTCCGCCGATCATGAGGGAATGCGCCATGTTGTTGCCGTCGCCGATGTATGCGAGCTTAAGGCCTTTCAGCTTGCCTTTATGTTCGAGGATCGTTTGGTAATCTGCCAGCACCTGGCACGGATGCGCCAGATCGCTCAGCCCGTTGATGACCGGCACGGAAGCGTATTTGGCCAGTTCCACCACATTGTTGTGCCCGAAGGTACGAATCATGATGCCGTCGAGGTAACGGGAAAGCACCTGCGCGGTATCGCTGATGATTTCGCCCCGTCCGAGCTGGATGTCGTTTTTGCTTAAAAAGAGCGCGTGCGCTCCGAGCTGGAACGCCCCGACTTCAAAGGAAGCCCGCGTGCGGGTGGAAGATTTTTCGAAAATGAGTCCGATCGTTTTGCCTCTCAGCGGCTGATAAACCTCGCCGTTTTTTTGCTTGCGCTTCAGTTCGATCGCCAGATCGAGCAGGTACTGGATCTCTTCCGTGGAGTAGTCGTCCAGCTCAAGCAAATCCCGGCCCTTCAGGTTGACATGCTGCAGCTGCTCTGTTTGGGTCATGGGTGTTCCTCCTTTTTGCTTTTGGTTATCATCTCGCCTAATGACGCTGCGGTCGGGCCGTTTTGCCGATCCCGGCGTTTTCAGGCCGCTTCGCTCCGCAACAGGTCATTCATGATAAAAAATATTTATAATATTAATCCTTTTTTACGGCCGTTTGGTCATGGATCACGCCAGCGATGATGCTTACCGCCTGATCGATTTCTTCCTTCGTCACGTACAGGTTCGGCAGCAGCCGGATGACGTTAGGTCCTGCGGTAATGAACAGCAGCCCGCGTTTTTGGCCTTCAAGCACCAGGTCGCCCACAGGTTCGGCGCATTCGATACCAACCAGCAAACCGAGGCCGCGGACGGCTTTGACGTGAGGGTTGCCTGCCAGCTTCTCCGTCAGCTGCTCTTTCAAATAAGCTCCCATTTCTTCCGCGCGCTGCGGCAGCCGGTCCTCCAGCATCGTTTCGATCGTGGCGATGACGGCCGCCGTCGCAATCGGCGTTCCGCCGAAGGTCGAGCCGTGGCTGCCCGCCGAAAACGCATCCCGCAGGAAAGCTTTGCCGAGCATCGCGCCGGTCGGAAAGCCGCTGGCAATGCCTTTGGCAAGCGTAAAAATATCCGGTTCAATGCCGTAATGCTCATGCGCAAACAGTTTGCCCGTACGTCCCATGCCGGTCTGCACTTCGTCGATGATCAGCAGCAGGCCATGCTCCTTGCACAGCTCCTGAATGGCGCGGACAAATCCTTCTTCCACCGGAAGCACGCCGCCTTCGGCAAGCACCAGCTCCAGCATGATGGCCGCCGTATGGTCGGTAATGGCCGCTTTGAGCGCATCCAGGTCATGCAGCGGCACGCTTTTAAAGCCGGCAGGAAGCGGCAGGAAGCCGTCCTTTACTTTGTCCTGCCCCGTCGCCGTCAGCGTCGCCAGCGTCCGTCCATGGAAGGATTGGAAAAAAGTGATGATCTCATAACGATCCGTGCCTTTTACCTTTTGGTGATAACGTCGTGCCAGCTTGATCGCCGCTTCATTCGCTTCGGCGCCGCTGTTGCAGAAAAACACCGCATCGGCACAGCTGTTCGCCGTAAGAAGCGCCGCCGCCTTTTCCTGATTCGGAATGTGGAACAGGTTCGACACATGCCATAGCTGATCCAGCTGCTCTTTCAGCTTCGCCGTCACTTTCTCCGGAGCATGGCCCAGGTTGGTAACGGCGATGCCGCTCATAAAATCGAGATACTTGTTGCCTTGGTCGTCCCACAACCAGCTTCCTTGGCCTTTTACCAAACTGATCGGATATCTGGCGTAATTGGGAAACAACGAACTGGATTGCCCTTCAGGGATACTCATATCAAATCACTCCTATCCGAATCGATATATGGTCGTTTCTTTGCCGTACTTTTCATCCGCCGCGTTGGTTGCGGTTCCGGTATAGCCAAACATCTGTATTTGAAGGGTTTTATTTTACGATTCTCGTCCCGATGGCTTCCCCTTGCAGCACCCGGCTCAGCACCATCGGCTCGCTGCCGTTCACGATGACGACTTCCTGGACGTCGCCCTGAATGCAGCTGACCGCTGCTTTGACTTTCGGGATCATTCCGCCGTAAATGTCGCCGCTGGCGATCATGTCCTCGATCTGTTGAACCGTCACGACAGGGAGCACCTGCTTGATGCCTTCAATCTCTTTCATGATGCCCGGAACGTCGGTCACGACGATCATCCGGTCCGTTCCCAGATGCGAAGCGACCGCTCCCGCGGCCGTGTCGGCGTTGATGTTGTACCGCTGCCCGCTCGGATCCACGCCGACAGGCGCGATGACCGGCATGTAGCCCATAGCCGCAATCCCTTGAATGATGTCGGACCTTACATGCGTGACGTCCCCGACCCAGCCTACCGCATCGCTATTCGCTACCGGCTGCGCTTGGATCAAACCGCCGTCGACGCCCGAGATGCCAAGCGCCCTGCCGCCGCTTTGCTGGATGCGCCGGACGATCTGCTTGTTGATGCTGCCCGCGAGCACCATCTCCACGACGTCGAGCACCGCCTCCGTCGTCCGTCGCAAGCCGTTCACGAATTCCGTCTCAATCCCAAGCTTCTCCAGATTTTCCGAAATGGCCGGTCCGCCGCCATGAACGATCACGGTTTGGATGCCGGACGCCTGCAGCTGCTTCAAATCCTCGAAAAACGAATCCGGCAGCGCCGCCAGCGTACTGCCGCCGCATTTCATCACGAAGCTTTGCCGGCCTGCATGATCGGCCGCCCGAGCGTCCCGCTGCTCCAATGTTTCCACCGCTCTCTCCTCCCTCCGTATCCGTTTGATTAGGTTCGGTAAGCCGCATTGATGCGGACATAATCGTAAGTCAAATCACAGCCCCAGGCCGTGGCCCGGCCTTCTCCTTGATGCAGATCCACCACAATCCGGACGGTATCGCCCTTCAAATATTGCAAGGCTTCCTCTTCGTCAAACGCGACCGGCCGGGAGCCTTCCAAAACCGAAATGCGGCCGATTTGAATGTCCACCGTTTCCGGATTCACGGGTTCTCCTGCACGGCCGACGGCCGCGATCACCCGTCCCCAGTTCGCATCGGCGCCGAATACCGCCGATTTGACGAGGCTCGATCCAATCACCGTTTTGGCAATAGCGCGCGCTGATGCGTCGCTGACCGCTCCGTTCACCTGCACCTCGACCAGCTTCGTTGCCCCTTCGCCGTCCCGGGCGATCGCTTGGGCCAATACTTGGCATACGTAAGTGAAACCTGCCGCAAAAGCCTCCCAATCCGGGTGCGCCGGATGCAGCGCATCATTGCCGGCCAACCCGCTCGCCATCGCAATGAGCATGTCATTGGTGCTGGTATCCCCATCCACCGTTATCATGTTAAAGGTAACGTCTGTGGCCTGACGCAGAAGCTGCTGCAGCGCCCCTGCCTCGATCGCAGCATCCGTCGTCATAAACGCCAGCATCGTCGCCATGTTCGGATGAATCATTCCCGACCCTTTGGCCGCCCCGGCAATCGTCACGTCCTTGCCGTTAACGACGACCGAAACGCATGCTTCCTTCTTCACGAGGTCGGTCGTTAAAATCGCCTGCGAGAAATCCTCCGCTCCGGATGCTTCGCCGCTCAGCCGATTCGGCAAGCCGGCAATTCCCTCCGTGACGCGGTCCATTTTGAGCAGTTCGCCGATTACGCCCGTTGAGGCGACCGCCACGTCCTGCTCCGCTACCCCAAGATGGCGGGCAGCTTCCGCCCGCATCGTATAGGCATCTTCTTCGCCCTGTTTGCCGGTGCAGGCATTGGCATTGCCGCTGTTAACGACAACAGCCTGCAGTCTGCCGTCCTGCAGGCTTTCGCGCGTCACCTTCAGCGGTGCTGCCTGGATCAAGTTGGTCGTATAGACGGCCGCCGCGACGGCCGGTACTTCGCACACAATGGCGCCGAGGTCATGACGCCCGGATTTTTTGAGCCCGCAGTGCAAGCCGCCTGCGGAAAAGCCCTTTGGTGTTATGATGGAACCGCCTTGTACCGCGGTAAATTTTGATTGTCCCATATGCTTTCATCCCTTTCCTTACGGATACACCGGCGTGTATCCCAGTCCGAGATTCTCCTCCCATCCCATCATCAGATTCAGGTTCTGTATCGCTTGGCCCGCGGCACCCTTCACGACGTTGTCGATCACGGAAATGATCGTCACGCGTCCCGTCCGTTCGTCCGCCGCAAAACCGATATCGCAGTAATTGGAGCCGTACACCTCTTTGGTTGCCGGCCAAATGCCTTTATCCCGCACGCGCACGAACGGGCGGCCCTCATAATGCTCCCGGTACAGCTTCACGAAATCCTCATCGCGATACGTACCGTTCATCCGTGCATACATCGTGCTCATGATTCCGCGCGTCATCGGAACGAGATGCGTCGTAAAGGTCACGGTTACCGGCTCGCCGGCAACTTGGCCCAGCACCTGTTCGATTTCAGGAATGTGCTGGTGTTTGTTGACCTTATAGGCTTTGAAATTTTCGTTGATTTCCGCGTAATGCGAAGTCAGGCTGGTGCCCCGGCCCGAGCCGGAAACGCCGGATTTGGCATCGATAATGATGCTTTTCGGGTCGATCCATCCGGAACGGATGGCCGGGATGAGGCCGAGCAGCGTTGCCGTTGGGTAACAGCCGGGGTTCGAGACGAAATCGACGTTGGCGACTTCCTCCCCATAAATCTCGCATAAGCCGTACACCGCTTTTTCCAAATACCGCTCCTCCGGCGCCGGATGTTTATACCACTGTTCGTACGTGCCGCCGTCCTTCATCCGAAAGTCGCCCGAAAGATCAATGACCTTCAGCCCCGCTTCCAGCAGCTCCGGCACCAATTTCGAGCTTACGCCGGATGGCGTTGCCGTAAACACGACATCGGCTTTTCCGGCGATTTCCGCGGCATTCACGCCGTCCAGCTTATGCACGATAATATCCGTTAAATGCGGAAAACCTTCCGATATCGGCGCTCCCGCGCTTGATGATGAAATCACAGACGTAATTTCCGCCAGCGGATGGGCTTGAAGCAGCCGGATCAATTCCACCCCGCCATAACCCGTCGAGCCGACGATCGCTATTCTGATTTTCCCCGTTTCCCCTTGTTCTCCTGGCATCCCTTTGTTCTCCTCTCTATCCCTCTGACTTGCATCCCTCTCACAAATATGTATTATTATACGACTGTATTTATATAAATACAACACTTCAAACCGAATTTACGCATGTCCCCACCGTTTTATTTCCTTTTCGCCAAAACAAGCATTCATATCAAAAAAAGAGACACCCAAGCTATCGATGATAGCCGGATGCCTCTTTCGGGCCCTATTACCTCGCTATGCCTCCAATTTAAACCCTTCCCCGAGCACTTCATGCGCACTGCTGATAATAACAAACGCTTTGGGATCGACGGAACGCACCAACGTTTTAAGCCTTGTCGCCTCGCTTTGGCCGATGACGACCATCAGCACGGTTCGGTCATCCCCGGTGTAACCGCCCTGGGCATTCAACTTCGTCAACCCCCGGTCAAGTTCATGCAAAATCGCTTCGCTGATGCGGTCCGTATGGTCCGATATAATGTACGCCACCTTGGAGTAGCTGAAGCCAAGTTCTACCGCATCGATGACCTTTCCTGAGACGTAAAGGCCTACAAGCGCATACAGCGCTTTTTCGAGGGACAACGTGCATGCCGCCAAAAGAATGACGCTGCCGTCCAGCATCACCACGCAGAGGGAAAAGTTGAGCCCGCTGTACTTCTGGATGATCTGGGCGACGGTCGCCAGCCCTCCGGTCGATCCTCTGCCCCGGTATACGATGCCGATGCCCAAGCCTACGGCGATCCCCCCGTAGATCGAGGCGAGTATCGGGTTATCCGTCGGCAGCGGCCAATCCTTCGTCACATAGACGAACAGCGGCAAAATGATGCTGCCGAGCAACGAACGAACCGCGTAGTTTTTCCCCAGCAGCAAAAATCCCAATATAAACACCGGAATGTTCAGCGCCCATTGCGTATAAGCCGGCTCCAGGCCGAACCATGCCTCAAACAGCACGGAAATCCCCGAGACGCCGCCGGACGCGATCCCGTGAGGCAGGAAAAATAGATTAAACCCTAAAGCAATCACAAACGAACCCACGACGATCAGGGCGATATCCGCCGTATGGCGGAGCGGTCCGGATGGGGGGAGGATGGGGGCCTTTCTGCGGCCCGAAACTTCAGCATGCGACATCTTCTTTTTCTCTCCTTGGTCAAAAAAATGATTAAACTCGCGGGTGTGATGAGTCCACCCAATCATGGCGATGAACGCAAAAAATTCCTACAACGATACAGTGAACTTCAGGGAAACGAATCCCTCGTTCAATCTATATAGCGTGTAGGAATTTTTTAGGTTTTATTCGGTATCCACTTTAATTTGGCTGCGCAAATAGCCGTCGATGAACAGATCCAGATCCCCGTCCATCACGGCGCCGACGTTGCCGGTCTCTACTGATGTGCGGTGGTCCTTTACCATGCTATAGGGATGAAATACGTAGGAGCGGATCTGGCTGCCCCAGGCAATATCCGACTGTTCCCCTCGGATTTCATCCAGCTCTTTTTGTTGTTCTTCGATTTTGCGTTCATACAGCTTCGAACGGAGCATCGTCATCGCGCGCTCCCGGTTTTTGATCTGCGACCGTTCGTTTTGGCAGGTGACCACGATCCCCGTCGGGATGTGGGTTATCCGCACGGCCGAGTCGGTAGTGTTGATGTGCTGGCCGCCCGCGCCGCTGGCCCGGTACGTATCGATCTTCAGATCTTCGGTCCGGATATCGATCTCGACGTCATCCGTAATTTCCGGCACGACGTCGCAAGATACGAACGAGGTATGGCGCCGGCCCGACGAGTCGAATGGCGAAATCCGCACCAGACGGTGAACGCCTTTTTCCGCCTTCAAATATCCGTAGGCGTTAAAGCCTTTGATGAGAAGCGTGACGCTTTTGATGCCCGCTTCGTCACCCGGCAGGTAATCGAGCACTTCGACCTTGTAGCCTCTTTTTTCCGCCCATCTCGTATACATCCGCAGCAGCATTTGGCCCCAGTCCTGGGATTCCGTGCCGCCCGCTCCCGGGTGCAGTTCGAGAATGGCATTCATTTTGTCGTAAGGCTGGTTCAGCAGCAGATTCAGTTCAAACTCTTCAAGTTTTTTCTTAAGGTTCGTTACCGCTTCGCTGATTTCCTCGACAAGCGATTCGTCGCCTTCCTCTTCGGCCAGCTCGGCCATCATGGCTGCGTCGTCGTATTCCTGCTGCAGCTTTTCGTATTGGTCCACGGAAGACTTGACCGCGTTCATTTCGGCGATGATGCCCTGCGCCTTTTCGTTATCGTCCCAAAAATCGGGCGCGGACATTTTCTCCTCGTAGTTGGCTATCATTTCCTGTTTGAGATCTAAGTCAAAGAGACCCCCTAAGGTTGGTTAATTTGGTTGCGATTTCCCGCAAATCATGTTTGACAGATGCATCGATCATGATTGTTCTTCACCTCTTCTATCGACATAAACTCCCTTAAACAAAGGGGCTCGGAATACCTGCAGGGTCGCCCGCACCTTAACCTTTGATTCAAGGGAGTCTGGTTCCGGATCCGTTCAAAGGGCCCGGCTTGTTATCCTTGCAGCCTGCAAGCCGTTAGACCGCATGCAGGCTTTATGATCTGTTTATCGTCTCTTGCCGCCAGTTCAATTTATTCCGATACGGCTATTCTTGCCCGTGGCAGTGCTTGTATTTTTTGCCGCTGCCGCATGGGCAAGGATCGTTGCGTCCGATTTGTTCCCCGACATGCACCGGTTTTTTCTCGGCAGGTTCGCTGTTGGTGGTAATTTTGCTTTCTTCCACCACCGCCTGGCGCTCCTGGTTCGCTTCGATATGGGCCTTCATGACGTACGTGGCCACTTCTTCCTGAATGGCTGCCGTCATGGCATTAAACATTTCGAAGCCCTCGAACTGGTATTCGCGAAGCGGATCCGTACCGCCGTAAGCGCGAAGGTGGATACCTTGGCGCAGCTGGTCCATGGCGTCGATATGGTCCATCCACTTGCTGTCTACGGAACGGAGCACGATAACTTTCTCAAACTCGCGAACGAGTTCGGAGCCGATGCGTTCTTCGCGTTGATCGTATCTGGCTTTGACTTTCTCGAAGATGAAATCCGCCATCTCCGGAATTTCTTTGCCCCACAAATCGTCGCGGGTAACGGAACCTTCGTCCAGAAGCTTGCTGTTGACGTAATCGGCAACCTCCTGCAGCTCCCAGTTCTCCGGAATATCGTCTTGGCAGTGGGCTTCGACCACGCGGTCGATGACCGGCTTGATCATGTCCATGACGATTTCCTTGATGTTGTCGGATTCCAAAATTTCGCGGCGCTGCTTGTAGATGATTTCGCGCTGCTGGTTCATGACGTCGTCGTATTGGAGAACGACTTTGCGCAGGTCGAAGTTGTTGCCTTCGACGCGTTTTTGCGCCGATTCGATCGCACGCGTGATCATTTTGCTCTCGATCGGCTGGTCTTCTTCGAAGCCGAGACGCTCCATCATGTTCAGCACGTTGTCCGCGCCGAAACGTTTCATCAGCTCGTCGCCCAGCGACAGGTAGAACTGCGTGGAGCCCGGGTCGCCCTGGCGTCCTGCGCGTCCGCGAAGCTGGTTATCAATCCGGCGGGATTCATGCCGCTCCGTACCGATGATGTGCAGACCGCCCAGCTCGGCCACGCCCTCGCCCAGCAAAATGTCCGTACCGCGGCCCGCCATGTTCGTGGCGATCGTAACGGCGCCCGGTTGACCGGCGCCCGCGATGATTTCGGCTTCTTCGGCATGGTATTTGGCGTTCAGCACCTGGTGTTTGACGCCTTTGCGCTTCAGCATATCCGAAATGAGCTCGGAGTTCTCGATGGACACCGTGCCGACCAGAACCGGCTGGTTCTTTTTGTGGCGTTCCACGATTTCCTCCACGACGGCCTTGAACTTGCCGTTTACGCTCTTGTAGACCACGTCAGGCATATCGATCCGCTGGTTCGGTTTATTCGTAGGCACCTGGAGCACTTCCAGGCCGTAAATTTTCTTGAATTCTTCTTCCTCGGTTTTCGCCGTACCGGTCATTCCCGCCAACTTGCGGTACATCCGGAAGTAGTTCTGGAACGTAATCGTGGCCAGCGTCATGCTTTCGTTCTGAACCTCGATGCCTTCCTTCGCTTCGATCGCCTGGTGCAGCCCGTCGCTATAGCGGCGGCCGGCCATCAGACGGCCCGTGAATTCGTCGACGATGACGACTTCGTCTTCGGTGACGACGTAATCCACGTCGCGGCGCATGATGACGTTCGCTTTCAGCGCCTGCACGATGTGGTGGTTCAGCGTTACGTGGGCGTGGTCGTACAGGTTGTCGATGCCAAAGGCCCGTTCCGCTTTCGCCACGCCTTTTTCGGTGAGCGCAACGGATTTGACCTTAATATCGACCGTGTAATCCTCTTCCGCCTGGAGAGTCTTCACGAAGCGGTCAGCCACGTAGTACAGCTGCGTCGATTTCTGAGCTTGTCCGGAAATGATCAGCGGCGTACGCGCTTCGTCGATCAAAATGGAGTCCACTTCGTCGATCGTACAGAAATACAGCGGACGCTGCACCATCTGCTCTTTGTACAGCACCATGTTGTCGCGCAAGTAGTCGAAGCCGAACTCGTTGTTCGTGCCGTACGTAATATCGCAAGCATAAGCGACTTGCTTATCGGCATGGTCCATGCCGTTCAGGTTCACCCCGACGGTCATGCCCAAAAATTCGTAAATTTGGCCCATTTCCTGGCTGTCGCGCTGTGCAAGATAGTCGTTGACCGTAACGACGTGCACGCCTAGGCCGAGGAGGGCGTTCAGATATACCGGCAGCGTGCCGACGAGGGTTTTACCTTCACCGGTTTTCATCTCGGCGATACGGCCTTCGTGAAGCGCCATGCCCCCGATCAGCTGGACATCGTAATGTCTTTTGCCGAGAACGCGCTTCGAGGCTTCACGCACGGTCGCGAACGCTTCCGGAAGGAGCTCGTCGAGCGTTTCGCCCTTTTCGATGCGCGCGCGGAATTCCGCCGTTTTGGCTTTCAGCTGTTCATCGGTCAGCTTTACGAAATCCGGTTCTAGTTTGTTAATGATATCGACCGTTTTCATCAAACGTTTGACGTCGCGGTCATTCGTGTCACCAAAGATTTTTTTAACAAGTCCTAGCATGGTTAACCCCTTTCACGCAAAACAAATGTTAAATTAACTTCAAGAATTCAGGGTTATCAACAAATGAAATCGATCCGGAGAATCCGTCTCACAGGCATGCGCTGAATGACAGGATCCGCTGACGAACCGATTCATACAGAAATGCAGGTGATTGTCTGAATGAAATGATCCGCGAAACAGAATCGACTTCACCCAGACCGTTGTTACGGTTTGAAGTTAATTCGTTGAACAAACAGGATTTTGCCAAATCCTTAGGATGCATATTCAAGCCTCTACATATAAAATCCCGAAAATGGCGTTTGCATAAATTGTAACAGTTTGTAAGTAAAGCCGCAACCGTGCGGATGGCGATGCATGCGCGGTTTTTAGGCCTACGATCTATATACGTAAGAAGAGCCCAATCCGTTGCAGGAGTTGAGCTCTTTTTTTCATAAATTCGGATTTAATTTTTGCATCATTTTGAAAAATGTACCTCTGGAAGCCCAAAGCTGCTTAATACGGATCGGATTCCGTTTGTTCGATCAAACCGTATTTGCCGTCGTTGCGCTTGTAGACAACACTCACTTCCTGGGTATCTACATTGGAAAACACAAAGAAATTATGCCCGACCATGTTCATCTGCAAAATGGCCTCTTCCACATTCATCGGTTTGAACGTGAAACGCTTGATGCGAACCACTTCGAAATCGTCATGGTCTTCTTCCGTCTGAAGCTCGGATGGCGCTGCGCCCGCAACGGCCGCTTCATCAGCGAACAACGTCTTCAAGCTGCCCTCCTGACGGAGTTTGCGGTTCAATTTGGTTTTGTGTTTGCGGATTTGACGTTCCAACTTGTCCACAACGGCATCAATGGATGCGTACATATCGTCGCTGCGGTCCTCGGCACGAAGCATCATGCCCGGGAGCGGAATCGTCACTTCCACGGTGTGCAAACCTCGAACGACACTTAGCGTTACATATCCTTCTGAGGCAAGGGGTGCATCAAAATACTTTTCAAGTCTGCGGAGCTTCTTGTCAACGTAGTCCTTCAAAGCTTCAGTCACGTCGATCTGTTGACCTCGAACACTTAAATTCATATGGCACTCCTCCTTTGCAATTCCATTATATCACATTTGTTAACGCTAAGTAAAAAGACATTTCTGTGTACGGCGGCGCGGATGTAAGCGCTTATCCACGGACTTCGCGTTTGTTGGCGCTGGCGCGCTTTTTACCCAATGAGCGATGACGGAAAACGATCGAAGGACACAAAAAAACCCTGGATTGCTCCAGGGTTTGATGCTATCGTTTTTCAATTACTTAACCATCTAACCGTATATGTAGGTCGGCCTTGCCGGATGATTATAATTTGATTACGTTAGCAGCTTGAGGTCCGCGAGCGCCTTCGACGATGTCGAATTCAACGTCTTGACCTTCTTCCAAAGTTTTGAAACCTTCAGCTTGAATTGCGGAGAAGTGTACGAATACGTCGCCGCCTTCAGCCGTTTCGATGAAGCCATACCCTTTTTCTGCGTTAAACCATTTAACTTTTCCTTGCATGCACAAACATTCCCTTCGTCATCAAATAAAGTGTGACTTTCGTCCACATTCCTGAATATACCACTCAGGCTTGTTTGTTGTCAATTGGAAAGGAAAATGGTTTACTTGAATTTTATACCATAAACTCCGTTTATTTTTTCTGATCCATTAAAATGCTGTCCGAGTAATTATAAACCGATTCATACGCATTTCTTTGGACTTTTATTTTTTCTTTCTGCCGGAGCCAATTGGCTGCTTCATTTTTTAGTGCTTCCATTTGATTTTTAATCAAAAAATCGGATTGAACGATAGCTCTCAATCTTGTTTTTACTGATTCACTTGGAGGGCTTGTTTTGAAATCCATTTCTAATTGATCAATCAGCCCCTGACGATCGTCTGCAAAAACGGCCAACTCCTCAAAAGAAACGATATTCAGACGGGCTACCATGCCATTGGTCATGTCTTCCAGCTTGGAAACCAGTTGCTCAATTGTGTAGTCCATGGCTTTACACCTCTTTCGGTGTCTTGCCTTCTGTTAAGGCCAACTTGGATGCCTGGACCCAGGTCTCCCGCAAATCAAGCAAATATCCGAGCGCTTCCTCCGCATATTTTGCTTCCTTTCTCACGTTAGCCTCAATCAACAAATATTTCATATACTCGTAAATCGATGCCAGTCCTTTAGACACGTCAAACGAATGGTCCAGGGTAACCGTGAGTTCATCAATGATCGCCTGCGCTTTTTTGAGAAAATCGTTCGTCTTTTGGTGGTTGCCCTCGTTAATCCCCTCAATACCCGCCCGGACAAACCTGACGGCACCGTCATAAAGCATGATGAGCAGCTGAGCGGGGTTAGAGGTTTGAACAGAGGATTGTCTGTATTTTTCGTAGGGAGATGTGATCATGGTGATTCCCTCCTAAATTTCTTAATTCATCCCGAAGCTGGCTAAGCTTGCGGATTGCGAATTCATCTTGTTCAGGGCATTTTCCATGGCACTGAATTGCTTATAATAGCGCGTTTCCATATCCGTCAATCTTCTGGTCAAATCGGATATCCGGCTCTTCAAATCGGTGAGTTCCTTCCCCATGACGCTTTGTTCGTTGTACTTGGCATTGATGTCGGATGAATATTTCGACGTCCCGGCCCGTTCGGAAATCGCCCTGAGAGGGTTCTCCAAATTGTCGTATAGCTCGTTAAAATAACCCTTAGGCTTGTTCGGATCTCCTGACCCGATAAACAGCTCGATGACCTCATCCGGATGCTCCTCGATCGCTTTTTGAAGCTTGTCAGGGTCAGCAATGCTCAGTTTGCCTCCTTCATACCATTCCCCGGTCGAGATGCCGATGGTGCTCAGCTTCATCGAGGAGCCGTCAACGGAAGCCGTCACGATCGACTGACGCATGCTGTTTACGGCCGATCTTAAAATCTCATCGTTTTTAAGCAGACCGCTTTGCGCTTTCTCCGTCCACAGCTTGACGTCATTTTCCTTCATTTCCTTTTTCTGCTCCTCCGAAAGCGGCGGGTAGTCGCGATAACGTTCCTCGTCGAGTTTTTTGTTCATCGCTTCGAGTACGCTGTTGTAATCTTTGATAAACGATTGGATGGTGTCCATGATTTTGGCGGAGTCCGTTTTGGTGGTGACTTTGGTTATTTCTTCTGGTGTGGTGTTTGCCAAAAAAGTGATTTCTACGCCATTGATGATATTTTTGTTGGTATCAAACACCATTTTTTTATCGTTAATGTAAGCAGTTGCCTTTTTGCCGCCAGTCCCTGTTGAAGGGAGCTTCATTGCGCTCATGAAATCGCCGCCCTCAATTTTCAGCGCATCGCTTCCGTACTCATTGGAGGTAATCGAAAACTTCCCTGTAACTTCGTCAAACGTTGCCGTCACATTTGCCTTCACGTCCCCGTTAATTTTGCGGATAATTGAATCGATGGTATCATTTTTCGAGAATTCGAATGTAACCTTCGGATCATTTGCACCGCGGCTAACGGTCAGGGTGTACTTATCCGGGCTGGAAGGCTTAAGGCTCCCCAAAGTCGTCTTTGTAGTGGCACCAGAAGCGACCGCTTCAGTTCCCTGATAGGTAAATTGGGTTGCCATTTCTACATTTTTGATCTCCATCGTGACCCTGTTGGCGTTTGTCGTTGCTTTTGCGCTAATGGCATCCGTATCGCCGGTAACCTCGGATTTGAAGGCATTCATCGATTCGCTTTTTTTATAATTAAAAAGCTTGTTGTTGCGGAAATCCACCAACTGGCTGTTGATCGCGCGATAATTGTCCCGTTTCCACTCCAACACCTGCTTTTGCTGGTTGAGCTTGTCCAAAGGGACCCGCTTGGCCTTCATCATTTGCTGCACGAGAGTGTCGATATCCATCCCCGATGCCAATCCCGATATTCTCATTATAAAACCTCCCTTGTATTAAACGCTAAACGCGTTCGTCGATGAGTATGCCGGCAAATTCCATCATTTTGGCTACCAAATCCAACGTTTTTTCCGGCGGGATTTCCCGGATGAGCTCGCCGGTATCTTTATTTAAAACCTTGACCATAATGGAATGGGTCTGCTTATGTACGCTCACTTCAAACGTGGTGGAAGGACCCTCCAGGGCCCTCATAGCCCGATCAATCGCCTTGATAAGCTGCGCTTCCCCGATCGATACGTCGGCCCCTTGTCTTTCCAGGGTATTCATTTGCTTCTCGCTGGTAACGAAAACGGCTTGTTGCTGCAGCTCCGCTTTTTTGGCAGGGGAATACGTCTGAGATGCGTTATTCATGGATGGCGTTCTACCCGAAAGTGAGACATCACTCATTAAATAACCCTCCGATTTAATATTGTTCTTAGTAGTATATATCGGTCATTTCCTTCCCGGTCTTTACACCGGATCAAAAAAGACCTGCTTGTTTTATTGAATATAATAAAGAAAAACTGCCTGGAAGGACCACGGCAGCCTCGTTCAAAACTCAATTATTTTTAATTAATATAGACATATAAGCCATGGTCGTGAATCCATTTTTTCTGAGCAGCTCTCTAACATCTTTCACATATTGGGAGTTATGTTCTATTGTTTTGGAAAAAGACTGAATGAGTTGAATGACATGTTCCAATGCAAAATTTCCCTTATGAAACCCAGCCATTCCAATCAGATGCATTTTAATCATGGAGTAATGGATGACGAGCATAATATATTCTTCAAATACCTCTTTACCTCTAGCGAGCGGGAAGAGGCGATTAAATACGTAGTTGACCAAGTAGTTCTCCAGTATATATTCATGCTGCGCCATAAACGGCTGATAGAATGTTTGATATGCGTATTGGTAGCGCTCCGAAATTTCCTCAATCTTGGATTCTTTATCGTATTGAATTCCGGCTAAAAATTGTTTGAAACAATCTAAATATCTCTGGCTGGCTATTCCCCTGATTGCACGGACATCAGCTAACTGCTTTAGAAGTTCCATTTGTATGGTAGATAACGCAGGAATCCCTGATAATATGTTTTCAAGGTCTCCTTTTGTAATCATGTTGGTATAGGATGCGATCAATTGAGGAATATCGTTGATATCTTCTGCTTCGATATATTGCTCCACTTTTTGATAAAACAAGCCTAATAAGATCAAACGATCCGCCAAGGAATAGGTTCTCGTTTGCAAAACCTGAATCGTAAAAATACGAAGCTCCCAAAAATACGCCGACAATTCCGAAACTTTTTGTCCTGATGCTGCTTTTATTTCCGCAGTAATGATGTTTCGGGCATTGGTTTCTTCCAAAGTTTCATCAAACTCCATCCCGTTCGGATTAAGCAAGGCCAAGCGGGCCGCTTCCGGGCACGACAATGTCGCAGACTTCTCAAGAACGCCGTTGACCCTGTTGGCGATACGAGGATAGGTGCTGCAAGTGTTTGACAGATGTTCCTCCCCCAATTTTAATTGAATCGAACAAAGCCTTTCCTCATTTAACATCGGACAAGAACGGTCTTCATTTAAAATAATTTTGGCATAGTTCTCGGCAGATTTGCCTGCGCGATTGCGCTTTACATGTTTATCCAACATCGGTCTGAGATCGGATCGGACTTTATTGTATTTTTTATACGTTTCTTGATCTATGGAAACCTGCCATCCCGAACAGCATGTATCCTCACAAGCCGAACCGATGCACGAAAATTGATTCATATAGCTCGGTACCAGCATCACTTTCTGCTTTGTCATTATGTTCCTCCAAACCGTAAAAATTCCCTTTAGGATAAGATAAACGAACGGAAGTGTCCCTCAAGCTCTCCTTTCCAAACCTTAAACCTAGGTAGAAGGCGACCTGCGTGGAGGATTGCCTGATTAATTTGATGAAGTTTGTAAGCCGTAATGATGGCATCAAGCTCGTTTTCAACTTCATATTCTTTGTAATGATCATAACGCCTGGAAAAATAGTTATTCAGCAAATCCATAGAATCTTTCATCTTGTAAAAGCCGCAAACAATATCCTCCAAAAGATAAAGGCATGCCTCCATCTTTCCCTCATGCAATCTCCAAGTGATATATTCAACGCCATCAATACATGTATCCATTAACTCCAAGGTCTTTCTCATAACTTCCATGCTATGCTCCACAAAAATCAAGCTCCTTCAACTTCAAAAAAAGAGACCCTAGTAAGACTAAGGTCTCCTTTTAAATGAAAAATCTTAACGAAGCAATTGCAGAACGCCTTGAGGCTGTTGGTTCGCTTGAGCCAACATCGCTTGAGCTGCTTGCGTTAGAATGTTGTTCTTCGTGAACTGAACCATTTCCTTAGCCATGTCTACGTCGCGAATACGGGATTCGGCTGCAGACAGGTTTTCGGAAGAAGCACCCAGGTTGTTAACCGTGTGCTCAAGACGGTTTTGGTAAGCACCGAGCTTGGAACGTTCGGAAGATACGGTTTCCAAAGCGTTGTTGATGGTAGTGATGGCTTTGTTGGCTGTAGCTGCGGAAGAAATATCAGTTCCGCCTACGCTAATTTTAAGACCAGCTGAGGTTGCTGCAGTGTCCAAAGTCAGCACAGCCTCACCGGCAGCGTTTTTGAACTCTTTTCCATCAGTAGATGTAGCATAAACATTACCGTTTGCATCTTTAATTTCTTTATCGGTAACGGTATACTCGCCGGCTTGAAGGGAACCATTTGTGAATTTCGAAGTACCGGTAGCCTTACCATTAGCGATCGTGATTTTGCCAGAAGTTACTGCCTCATCGAAAGTAAACTCATCATCGCCAGTTTTGGATTTCCATGTTTTTCCGCTATCTGCTGTAGTTGCAACAACGTTACCTTCTGCATCTTTCAGATCAGTACCGTCAACGGTATAAGTACCGTCTTTGATGTCTACTTTATTATCGGCGTTAGTAATAGCTTTAGTCTGCTCAAACTTGATATCTCCAACGACGCCAAGGCTCAAACCGCGCAGGTCGCCTACGGACAGAGAGATGTTTTGTCCTTCGTTAGCACCGATATGGAACGTGCCGCTGAAAGTACCGTCGAGCAATTTCTTCGTGTTGAACTCGGTATCTTTGCCAATACGAGTCAATTCTTGAGCAAGCTGGTCAACTTCTTTTTGAAGTTCAACGCGGTCTTTGTCCGTGTTCGTGTCGGAAGCGGATTGAACTGCGAGCTCGCGCATACGTTGCAGGATGCTGTGAGTTTCGGTCAAAGCGCCTTCAGCTGTTTGGATCAAGGAAATTCCGTCTTGCGCGTTCTTTTGAGCCATGTCCAGACCGCGGATTTGGCCGCGCATTTTTTCGGAGATCGCCAAGCCTGCAGCGTCATCGCCAGCACGGTTGATGCGAAGACCGGAAGACAGTTTTTCCAGGTTTTTCGAAGAAGCAGATGTGTTTGCGCCCAATTGACGATGCGTGTTCAGAGCGGCAATATTGTGGTTGATAATCATGTTCATTTCCTCCTTGAAATTCGTTCATTCCACATCCATGTGGATATACTTCGGCTGTTCCGCAAGTCGGCCGCACCCGCAGAACAGCTTGTACTATTTATATCGACGGAATCTTCGCGTCTGTTTATAGTTGATGCAAAATATTTTTTATTTTATCCCTTTTATTTGCTTCAAAAGTGCGTTTACGTCCGCCGATGCAGAAACGGCCGATTCCCGGTTCGCTTCTTTGATTGAAGCATAAATTTCCTTCCGGAAAATATCGATATCCGAAGGGGCGGAAATCCCGATTTTTATGGTATCGCCTTCCACCTGTAACACGGTAATTTCAATCTGATCCTGAATGACGATCGCCTCACCCTTTTTGCGTGAAAGTACCAGCATCCTCTTTTTCCTCCCCTTTCGTATTCCCGGACGAATCCCACAGTTTCTGCTTCGTGCTGTATGCCGATGCATGGAGAACGATTTGTTTGCCGAGCTGCAGTTTCGGGTTCAGGACCAGCGGAGCGAGCAAATTCATCGTCGATGTCTCTACCGGATCCCTCAGCGTAATCATGCAACGAATCAGCATTTCATCTTCGATCTTCAATTCTTTGGAATCGGGGTCGGGCAATTCGAACTCATAATCAGGGTAAAACAGGAACGGGTCTGCGATCAGAAAGGAGAGGTATTTTTCCTGAAGGGATTGGAGGTATTGGAAAGGTTCCTCCTGATTTGAAATGAGCACGAATCGTTTTTCCTCCTCGAACCCCGGTATTCCTTTCGGAAAATGATATATTTGCTCTTCATCCACTTCCAGTGGTCCCCAACTTGTCTCTATCATCAAATGATTTCACTCCTTCAATGCATATTTGGCTCTTAACAAGAAAAGAAACGGGTTAGGCCTTTGTAAAAAGACTTCATCCGTTTCTTGTAACTAAATCATGGCATCAAGCGCAGGCGGGATGATCTCGATCGAGGGGTATTGCCTCATATAAATGTTAAGCTTGCCCCTCTGATAACTGACCTCAGGAGGATTTACCCGGGCCTGTATGTCGAGCTTTCCCTCTCTATAGGAAACTTGCAGCGGCGATACCTGCACATCAATATCAACGTTATCAAAGGAGGCAGGCCCCCGAAACTCCGGTAAAACACCGGCCTCCGTGTCCGTCCCGTAAACATCCGCTATCATGGACCCTGGCTGGTGAATGGAGGCAACCCGGTTGCCCTGCTCGACCCGATTCGCGATTCCCCGCAAAAAAATCTCACGCACGCCGGAGTATATTCGATTGTTCATTTCAATAACGGAACCGCCCGTATAAGCAGCCCATGCCTTGGATTGATCGATCGTCACCCGGGGGTTCTCATGTTGGATATCGAGCTCGCTTCGTTCCGTCGCAATCGTCAAATCCGCTCTCGGCTGACGGATCGAATATTCGCCCAACCCCGACTCCATCCCGATCAGCGCAGGGCTTTGCCTGATTTGGATCATAGGCTGCATGTCTGCACCTCGTTTATCTCAAAAAGTCGACAAGAGAAGGCTGGATAATTTTTGCTCCGGAAGACAAGGAAGCGTTATAAATGTTTTCCTGGATTTTGGAGTTCATGATCACTTCGGCATAATCGGCGTCTTCCATCTTGGATTGAAGATCGGTCAAGTTAACTTCCATATCGCTGAGGCGGCCCTGTATGAGCTCCACCCGATTGGTTTTTGCACCAACGTCAGCCCTTGCCGTAAGGATTTTATCCATCCGGGTATCGATATTCGTCAGCTGTTGCGACAGTTCCGAATAATTGGCATTTTCCAGGGCTTTCGTAATATTATTAATGATCGTAAACAGGTTGTCCGGATCCTGATCCGTTCCAAACACGTCATTCCCTGTCACATTGATCGAAAGCTTAATGGACTCGCCAACGATATATTCGACGCTTCCCGCATCCGTCTTCACTTGATCGGCATTCGTGATATCCGTCGTTCCATCCGGATTTTTGGGAAGATCGTAAGGCTTCTTATCGTAGGTCTGGCCATTGAAAATATATTTGCCGTTCAATTTGCTGTTCCCGAGATCCACCAACTGTTCTTTCAGTTGGCCGATTTCCTCCTTGATGCTGTTCAACGCCGATTGCGGGTTGGTCCCGTTCGCGGCCTGCACCGTTAATTCCCTGATCTTGTGAAGGACATCCCCCGCTTGATTCAGCACCGTATCGTTATAATCCAGCCAGGACAAAGCACTGTCCACGTTTTTTTGATATTGTTCGTTCGAAGAAAGCTCGGCGCGGTAACGCAGGGAATAGGTAATCCCTACCGGGTCATCCGAAGGTTTGTTAATTTTCCGTCCTGTCGCAAGCTGATTTTGAGTCTGGCTCATTTTATAAGCATTGCGGTTCAGATTCAGCATCAGCTGCGAATTCATCATGTTAGAAGTTACTCGCATCATATGTCACACCTCCCTAATCTATCTGCCTACAACTCCGGTGGAGTTAATGAGCTTGTCCAAAAGCTGGTCAAAAGTGGTCATGAATCTGGCGGAAGCTCCATATGCGTGCTGGAACATAATCATATTCGACATCTCCTCGTCCAAAGACACGCCGCTGACGGATTGACGGAAATTATCCACCTGCTCCACCAATGTCGTCGAATTATCCACTTGGCGCATGACGTCCTGCGCCTCTACGCCAAGCTGCCCGACCATCGAATTAAACAACGACCCGATGGTTCCTTGCTGTCCGCTTTGCGTCGATTTTACAATGCTGTCTTTCATTCCGGCCAGAAGAATGGTCAAGGAGTTGTTTCCTGAAATCACATGTTTACCGGTACCGGTACCATCGACTCTCAAAGAGGTTGCGATCAGGGAAGGATTGGCGGCAATTTCAGGGTTGAGCCGGATCGTCCCTGCAGACGAATCCGAAACAAAAAACGGTTTGCCCGGATTGGCGGTTCCGTCCATCGTGTAGCCCAATTGATGCAGCCCGTTAAAGCCGTTTACGATCATTTTCGCGTCTTGATTCAGTGCCGCTCCGTCCGGGAACGGCTGGCCCGCAGGCAGCGTGCTGACCGTTCCGTTCAGCATAATTTCGACATCTTCCGAAAAAGTTACGCCTTGCGGAAGGTTCGACCCTTTAGGGATGGTCACTTCCGTTTCGCCGTTCGCAATCGTATTTGCGAGTTGATTCAACTGATTTCGATAGTCGGTAATATAATTTCTGCCGGAATAAATCATTCCGTAGACTTCCCCGGAGTTCAAGCTGCCGCTGTCAAAAGCCGCATTCAAAAACTCGCTATCGACATTGACGGCGACCGGTTCGGCCCCGACCAGCAACGTTTGATTCGCGCCCATTGAAATATTATATCCCTGGTCGGTTTCAACCACATTGATATTAATGATCTTCGAGAGTTTGTCTACAAGCAGATCCCGCTGATCCCGCAGGTCGTTTGCATTATCGCCGAGCCCCTCGATGCGCGTGATCGATTTGTTCAGGTCGGAGATCGACGACAAATATCCGTTGATTTCCTGGGCTTTCAAGCCGACGCTGGTCGCAAGATCGTTCTCAAGGCTGTCAATTTGCCGGCTCATATGGTTCAGGCCGTCGGTCAAAGCTTGCGCGGTCTGCACCACGATTTTACGCCCGGTAGGATCTTCGGGGTTTTTGCTTAGATCGGACCAGGACTTCCAAAAGTTATCCAAAACGGTCCGTATGCCCGTCTCCGAAGGTTCGTTAATGATCGCCTGCAACTTTTCGAGCGTGTTGGAGCGAATGCTCCAGCCTCCGTTCGCGCTGTTCTCGTTACGATACTGGCTGTCTAAAAATTGCTCGCGAATACGATTTATGGAGGTGACTTCCACCCCTGTACCAAGCTGTCCCGGAGCATTGGATCGATTCATTCCGTATGCTTCAATCGGACGGGAGGCTTGCATCTTGACCGTCTGTCGGCTGTAGCCTTCCGTATTCGCATTCGCAATATTATGGCCGGTCGTATTTAAAGCCGTCGTTTGGGCTGCGAGGCTTCTTCGGGCCGTTTCTATTGAATGAAATGTGGACGTCATGTGGTTCCCCCTTTGTAATGACTATGATTAAAACCTACACACCCATGAAGTTCAGGCTCTCGAATCAAAATAACCCGATTGAAGCTTCCCGCCGTTCCGTTCCGTTAGCGGATGCTGGTAAGTAACTTCCTGATACGGTTTCTCGACGAGAACATCCAATGAATAGTCTATAAATTCAAGGGCCTGGGCAATTAATTTCTGGTTCAGCTCATTCGTCTGCTTCAGCAGGGACAACGTATCCGAGAGCCTGCTTTGTATGCTTTGCAGCCTGTTTTTTTCCTCGACGTCGAAAACGAGGCGGGATAGTTCCGATACATTAAGGTTTAACTTGGATTTTATCCCTTTCTCTTGCAAAAATTGATGAACGGCTTCAACTCTTTGCGACTCCAAGAGTTCGATCTGCTTTAACACTTTCGTCTCCTGATTCATCATCTGAATCAAGCTTTCCAAATCGTTTTTAATGATAGCTTTCTTTTTGCACCCGGCGATTTCAAGCATTGTTTGATGTACAGTTTCAAGATTTTCAAGGATGCCAATGATGTCTTCGATTGTCAATAAAATCACCTAGCTCTCAGGAAACTTTTTGAAATAAGGCATGAGCTTCTCTGCTATTTTACCTGCCTCCACATGATAAGTGCCCGAAGAAACCTGTTGCTTGAGGTCCTGAATGCGCTTGGCCCGCTCCGGATCCGAATTGCGCTCTTGGGCCTCAAGCATTTCAATCGCTTCCGACGAAATGGACACTTCATCCTTGCGACGCTCCATTTTTTTGGCTTCCTGTCTCTGGGCCTCCATATTCCGCTGGTAAGGGTTAACTCCACCAATTCGTCCGGTATCGTTAATTTTCATATCGTCCACCTTCTTTCAAAGTATATATGGGACGCCTTCAGGGCGGCTTGCGTATCAGTCTTTAAAAGAGTCATCCGGCGCGTATCCGGCGCACCAACGTAAATAACCGATAAATCTTTACTAAGTTTATCGGTCGTCATTGTAACTTTATTAATAGATTTTATGTTTTTAGTCCGGTGGTCTGCTAATTGTGAAATTTGTCGATAACCCGATAGGCTCCTTCGCCCTGTAGTCTAGTTCCATGTTCCTTGTTTGCACCCTCTTTGGCAGCCTGAGTCAGTTCCTTCGTCAAGCGCGTGCGGCAGGAGTCGCACATATGACCCTCGCGAATCAGCGTTCCGCATACCTCGCAAGGGTACATCAAATTCGGCGCATTCATCACGGAGATCCGGCCTTCCCGGATAAAGCGGGTAATTTGTTTGACAGAAACCTCGGTCGCATCAGAAAGCTCCTGAATCGTCGCCCCCTTTTCTTCGCGCAGGTATTGGACGCATTTTTCATACTCATGCTCGATTTCCTTGATGCAGTTCGGGCACATGTCTTTAAAATTAGCTGCAAACAATCTTCCGCAGCGAGGACAGTTTGCCAGGTTCACGATGACGCCCCCTTTCAAATCCAAACATTATAGACGAACTTATGACGTCAATGTTAGAATGTTTTCCAGAATCACTCAAGCAGTTAACAGCTTCTTGAAACTCCTAGTCCCTAGTGGACGAAAACGCGATCTAATCCTGACTCTTTGATCTGAAGGTCTGTTCGGTTCTCATCCGCAGTTCCAGTTCACCTTTTAGAGTAAGCATGTATTTATTTTCTTTACATCCTATCCTCTCAGACAAAACCTTACACTCACAGAATTTCCCATTGTCGCATTCCCACACACCAGCATTAACAGTAGATCTATTATTACATTATGACAGTTATCTATGCCATGTTTAGGGCAATTATAAACAATTGGATTATTGCTTTCAACTATTATGACTTGAGTACCCCATTCACTCTTACCAATGGCATATCTTTCAAACCCACCATTCATAGCTGCAATTACAAGCGCTTCAACTAAATTGAATCGATCAAAAGCCACAATGCAGTTCCTGCAGATCCAAATTGAAGTCACTAATCAGGACCTTGCCCATGTAAGACTATAAATGTGTGCATATATACCCGTTTCATGTTTGAAGGTTCGTTGCATTACCTCGGAACAAGCATTAATTGTGCTCCCAGTCGTATAAATATCATCAATCAATAGAATACGGAACGCTGCGGGCGAGGATATACAGCCTCTTATCTTGCTGGACATTTCTTGGTTCCATTCAAAAGCGTTCTCCATGGATTTAATCCGCTCCTGTCGGGTTTTAAAACTTTGCTTCCCCGTACTCACCGTCCGAACAAGCAGCGGTGCGACCGGAATGCGATGTATTTTCCCGATCCCCCTTGCCAAAATTTCAGCTTGGTTGAATCCGCGCTCGAGCAGTCTTTCATCGCTCACTGGAACGTACGTCACGAGATCCGGCCGCCAAAGCTGGCCTTTTCGGGACAGGCTGGGTTGCTGCTGCAAGGAAGAGATCTCGTGCTGCATCCTCACAAAAGCATGGCTGAGCATTTTTACGATTAACGCTGCGTATCTCTCATGTCCCCGGTATTTATACTGCGCGAGCCATTCCCGCATCATCTCGTTGTATCTGACCGCGCTTCGGTTCATGACAAAAGACCGCAGCCGGGCATCGGGCCGCAGGCAATCCGGACAGCCGATGGCTCTCCCGCAATACGCGCAACGGGGCCGAAAAATCCACGGGATCGCCCCGGCGCATCGCTGGCATATCCCCGGCCATTCCCGAACGAGTTTCGTCCTGCTGCCGCATGTCAGGCAAACGTCTCCCGGCGGAGCCAGAAGCTCGCGAATAAATCGGGAAATGGATGAACTTAACGAATTCATCTCGCTTTACCCCTCCTAATGGTTGATGTTGCAGTCCTTCACAGATACCCGTTTTTCCGCGCAATGCGATTCATGCTTTTGATTTGGTTGACGGCTCTTTTCTGCGAAATCGTCCACTGCGGCGAGGCAAACACGACCCGGCCTGCCGGGTCCTCGGCGGAGCGGCCTGCCCGGCCGGCCATTTGCACAAGCGAAGCTTCGTCAAAAAGGCTGCTGTCGGCGTCCGCGATAAAAACGTCGCTGCGCGGAACCGTCACCCCGCGTTCCAAGATCGTCGTCGTCACCAGCAGCCGGATTTCCCTCCGGCGAAACCGCGTCACCTTCTCCGCGCGGAAGGGATCCTCCGATGAAGTGCCTTCGATGCAAACCTCGCCAAACATCTTGCGCAGGATGGCGACGAGAGGATCGATATGCCGAATGCGGGAAACGAACAAAAAAATCTGCGCCCCCCGCTCCAACGACAGACTCAGATGGCTCGACAACCGCTTTAAAAGCATCGGCCGGCGCAAACATTGCTCTATGCTTTTGAGCGCGATCCGCTTGGGAACCGGCAGGGGATGCCCATGAAACCGGACGGGCACTTTCGCATGCGGCAGACGGCCGCGGGCCGCTTCCTTTTGCAAAGGGCGCGGAGGCGTCGCGGACAGATAAATGAACTTTCCGTCCGGTTTGCAAGCATGCTCGGCTGCATAAGCCAGCATCGGGTCGTTGTGGTAAGGAAAAGCGTCAAGTTCGTCGATGACGACCAGGTCAAAAGCTTGATAAAAACGCATCAGCTGATGGGTTGTCGCCAGTGTCAGATCGCCTTCCCGCCAACGTTCGTCGCTGCCTCCATACAAGGTGACGATCCGCGTGTCTGGAAAGGCTTTGGCCAGCCGGGGCGCAAGCTCCAGCACGACGTCCCGGCGGGGCGTGGCCACCAGCACGCGGCCGCCCCTCTCCAAGATCGCGCCGAGCAGCGGAAAGATCATCTCCGTTTTGCCCGCGCCGGTGACGGCCCATAGGAGGAAGCGGGCATGGCGGCTGGGCGGCCGCTCCGCTCGGCCGCCTGGGGCCGCGGAGCCCCTGCGGGGCGGCTCCGCCAGGAACCCCAGCGCGGCGCAGGCGGCATCGCCCTGCGCCGCGCTCAATCCCCACCGCCCGCGCACCGCGGCGGTGGACGGCCCGGCCGCTGCGCGCACGGCCGGGTCCCTCGCTGCTGAGCGGAGCAGCAGCGAACAGGCGCGACTGCGCCCCAGAGCGAGGCACGCCTCGCAGTAGGCGCAGTCCGCGCGGCCGCACGCGGCGCATGCCGTGCGGCCCGTGGCCTCGCTGCCGCAGCGCCGGCAGCGGGGAGCCTCGGGCGGCCCATGCGCAGCAGGCCGCCTCCCCGACGCGGGCCGGCATCCGCAAGGCCCGCGTCCAGCGCCAGCCGGCCCTGCAGGCTGGCCAGCTGGGCGGCGCTGTGCCAGGCGCCTGCAAGGCCCGGCGCCATCTCCTGCAGCAGCGCGTCGACCTCCGCTGCGAGCAGCGATCTGCCGCTGACCTGCGCGACCAGTGCATCGGACATTCCGCCAAGCTCGGCCAAAGCGCCGGCAGCCTGTCCCGGTCCGGCGGGACGCTCCAGCAGGCGCCAAACCTGCTCGGGCATCGCCTGGCGAAAATCCCACATCCATCCCCCGGTGCCGCTATGCAAACTTTCCCCGGGATCGCCGAAAAGCGTTTGCCCATCAACGGGTGCATCCCCATTCATTCTCCCGCCCGCTTCCTCTTCCATCTGCTCGCGAAACCAAAGCCCCCACTTCCGCAGATCCCATCCGTTCATATCCGTCCGCGGCTCAAAACGCTGCTCCAACCGGACGGCCGAACTGAACGCGGTTGCCGCGGACAACAATACCATCCTGGCGGAACCTGGCTTCGCGCAAAACCGCTGCCACCACCACAGGACATCCACCCGCAAATCCAGCGAACGTCTTATCCTCCATTTCCCTTCATGCTCAATGGCATAAACCGCCACCCGCACGCGAATCCCTCCTTAGAAACATTCTCGGCCTAAATGTATCGCCGCGTTCCAATCGGGCTTGTCCAAATCCATCCGATCCGCAACATTTCGCCGATGATGACCGTCAATATCGTTGAACCAAGCAAAAAAGCACACCTCCCCGGTTTCCCGTTAAGAAGTGTGCTTCACATCGGAATACTCCCTATGCCGCTGTTTGCGGGCTTCGTCCTAAACATACGGAATCTGCCTCGCTTCATGCGGATTTCGCAAATCGATCATCGTTACATCCGAATCTTCGGAACCGCCAGCACGGCTTAAGACTGATTCATCGGTCGTCACGGACAGCTCCATGCCGGCCAACCCCTGAAGCCGCCTCAAAATGCCAAGCGTGGCATCATCCGAATGGAGATCCAGCACCGTAAGCCGGATTCTTTTGCCGGTTACCCAGGCATATAAGCCTAAAGCGCGGACATACCATTCGATCTGCCGTTCATGATTCGACGTGACGAGAATATAATGGACTTCACGCCCTTCCCGGCGTTTGTGCCAGGCATGAAAGACATGAACCGCTGCAATCGCTGCAGCATACACCAGAAGGATGGACAATAACGGGGTCAACATGCTGACTCACCTCCCTGTTACCAACAATATATGCTGGCCACAACAGGTCGGTGAATGAAAGCGCATCAGAAGCCCACACCCTTTTGGGCGGTCACGTCCATCGCCTATACCCCGTGGGAAATTTCACAAACAATGGCAGCCGGAACCAGAAGTTCCAAAGCTGCACGGCGTCATAGCGTTACCCAACCGTATTTGATCGAGTTGATGACGGCTTGCGTACGGTCGTCGACTTCCATCTTCTGCAAAATGCTGCTGACATGGTTTTTCACCGTTTTTTCGCTAATGAAGAGGTATTCCCCGATCATTTTATTGCTCTTGCCCTCAGCCATCAGGCGCAGCACTTCGGCTTCGCGGCGGGTCAACGGATTATTTTCCCCGGCAACGAATTTAACTCCGGCTTCCCTGACGCCGCTTTCCGCCATGGCTCCCGTTTCGTTCAGGAACGTCATGCGGCGCAGCTGCTGGATCAATTTACCGGTAACTTTCGGATGAATAAAAGCGTATCCTTCCTGCACCGAACGAATTGCATTGATCAGCGACTCCGCCTCCATGTCCTTCAGCAGGTAACCGTTAGCGCCTTTGCGGAGCGTTTCAAATACATAACTTTCGTCGTCGTGAATAGACAGAATGATGACCTTCACGTCCGGAAACAGCTCGCGCAGCTTCTCGGTCGCCTCCACGCCGTTTTCGACCGGCATATTGATGTCCATGAGCACGATGTCCGGTTTTTCTTCGTTGCAAAATTCCAATACTTGAATGCCGTCCCCGCATTCGCCGATGACTTCAATGTCATCCTCCATGTTCAAAATGCGCTTCAGACCCTCGCGAAACAATTGATGATCGTCAGCCAAAAGGACTTTAATGGTTGTTTTGTCAGAATCCCTGTTTTCCATCCTGTTACTCCTTTCCCTTCTCCACGTTCGTTGGGATATGGATTACGATCTTTGTACCCTGGTTCTCTGCGGATTCAAGTTCCATTCTTCCTTCGAGCAGCTCCACTCTCTCGCGCATCCCGATCAACCCAAAATGATCCTTCGATTTCTGTTCCAGGAGTTCCACCTTAAAACCGAGTCCATTATCCTGAACAACAATTTTCACCATCTGGGCCTGGTATGTAATCTCGACTAAAACATAAGTAGGATAGGCATGTTTGGCTGCGTTGCTAAGCGCTTCCTGCACCAAGCGGTAAATGGCTGCCTCCATGGCGGAAGAGAGACGGTGCTCTTTGCCCCGCGTTTCGAAAATCGTACGGATTTTCGTTTTCTCCTCGTAATCATGCACGTATTTCCGGAGCGTCGGGATCAGCCCCAAATCATCAAGAGCCATCGGCCTGAGGTTAAAGATGACCTTCCGCATTTCTTCCAGGCTGGAGCGCACTTGTCCCTTCAAATCTAATATTTCGTCCTGCACCATCTTAAATTCCTGCTTCATCAGCATTCTTTCCACAATTTCCGTGCGGAGAACGAGATTGGCCAGCAGCTGTGCGGGACCATCATGGATTTCGCGGGCAATGCGTTTGCGTTCCTCTTCCTGAGCCAGTATGATTTTCAGACCGATCAACTGACGGTTTTTCGCCGTTTCGATAATCCGAGTCACCTGTCCCAGTTCGCCTGACAAGTACTCCAGTACCACACCCATTTGTGATCCGATGGATTCAGCACGTTCAACAGAGTTTTCAACATTTCGGACCCTTTTTTGCAATTCATCGCGTCTTGCCTTCAGGTACATTTCCTTCTCGCGATAAATCATAACATCGAGCTGCAGCTGCGTCGCTTTCTCATACGCCTGCCTGATGTCATCCTCTTTGTAGCGGACGAAGTCCCGGCTGACTTCCGTCAGCCGGATGCGCGAACGCTTGTAGTTCAGCTCCAGCTGATCCACCTTTTGCAGCGTTTCGATCGTTTCCTTCATCACGTATTGCAGCTCCTGATTCAATGAGGCCAGCTCGTCCCGGGCCGCCTCAAGAATCTCGAACATCTGATACTTGCTGTTTTCCATCACCTGAATGGCGTTCTTAATGACGCGGTCTATCGCATCGGCTTGAAAATCCACGTACGTTCTACTCCATTTCTTACCATTACAGTTCTATATAGAATGAGCTACGAGTCGGTCCGACGAACACAGTAACTTGTATATCGCACGCAAAATAGAACTCTACCGGACTGACTCCCGTGATCCATGGTCATTAGTTCATTTCTATACATATCATACCATATCATGATTCGATAGTGACGGTCTTCGTTTTTTGTTCCCATTTTACATTTAATCCTAATTGCTCGGATACGAGACGAAGTGGGACTAAAGTCCGACCATTACTAATATATGGAGCAACATTTGCGCCTTTACGCTTTCCGTTTAGGATAAAGTCCGTATCTCCTACCGTCAAATCCATGACTTTTCCACCACGCGTCACGGTGATTCGTTGATTGGCGGCATCCCATACCGCGCGGCCTCCGAACGTATCCAGCACGTATTTGATAGGAATATAGGTACTTGCTCCCTTCATGACGGGGGCAACTTCCATCGTTTTGCTCTGTCCGTTCGCGGTAAAGGACTTCTGGCCGATCGCCATCACGACTTTTCCGGTCGGCAAGCCGGCATCGCTGGAAAGGGACGGCATCGTGAATTTGATATTGTCGAATGCGACCGTGCCGGATTTTGCCCGCTCGTCCTGCCCCTCTTCCACGTTTACGACATAGACGCGCTTAAGTTGGGCCGGGAAGGCGATTCCTTTATCGCTGAGGTCGACGTCGATCGTTTTCCAGCCGTCCCAGTCGATTGCCTTGGCCAGATCCACGTAGACGGTTTGACCGTTGTTGTCCTTCAGCTCCGCACGGGCCCAGTTCAGGCTGTTGTCGCCCATCACGTCGATCGACATCCGGGTGGCCGAAGCCGAAATCGTTTTGCCTGCCGATCCGTTCAGTTCCGCGTAGGCGTACATTTTGCCTGTGCCCGCGGTCATGTCATACGTCAATTGAAGCACTTTCGAACCCGCATGGTCCCCGGTTCCTTGCGTTACGGCGGCGGTGCCGGTCACTTGCGGATGATTGCTCGTAAACTGGACCGGATAAGAGACCTTTTCGAAGTTCTCCCACAGGTCTTCGCCGGCTGCCGACAGGATGACCGCCGTGCTGAAGCCGTTGTAACGGGCGATCGCATACCCCACTTTAACGTCCGGATCAACGGAAGCCACGGTCAGCTTGCCGTTTTTCACGCTGCCTTTAAAGCCGACGAACTCCCACTTCAGCGCGCTTTCCGGCACTTCGACCTTGTCCCCGTCCTTCGTCACGGCGGTCACCGGCACGGATACCGTGCTGCCTGCCTGCAGCGGCGCCGTTTGGGAACCGACGTTAAGCGCGGTCAAATCGCTTGCCCCCAGCACCTTCACTTGCATGCTTGTGCTCGCTTGGCCGCTGACCGCGGTAATGGTCGAGGTTCCCGGCTTCACGCCGGTAACGGTCTGGCCGCTCACTTTAATGTTGCCGTTGCTGGATTTCCATGTCGGCGTAAGGCTGGACGTATCCACCGGATTGTAGTAATTGTCGTAGCCTTTTAACTTAAAGGATGCTTGCTGGCCGATCAGGATGGCCGAGGAACCGCTGATCTTCAGGCCTTTCAGTTCGCCCTTCGGCGCTTCGGAGAACACGCCCACGGCGTTCACGACGCTGCGCTGCTGCGTCCCGTATTCGGTATGAAAGGTAAGCGTGGCTTCATTTTCGCCCAGAGGTCTGCTGACCAGCGTCGTCGAACCGCCTCCGTCGAGATTCAAGCCCTTCCATACGCCGATGTCGACCATAAACGACTGCAGCTCGCCCAGCGACATGCCGGAGCTGCTGTCGTTTTTCTCCACCGTCACGATGTAGACGTAACGCTCGTCCTTCGAGTAGCCGAGAGCCGTCCGCGCCCGGTATCCGCCGATGCCGGACACGTCGCGGGAGAAGGCGGCGGCTTTGCCGTTATTCACCAAAATGGTGTGCCCGCCGATCATCGTCTGCAGTTTGGAGGGATCCACGGACTGACCCATCGTTTTCGAGTTCAGCATGTAGCTGGTCTTCAGCTTTTGGCCGACGGCCAGATGATTTTTCACGAATTCGGCGGCTTTGCCGTGCGTCCGCAAAATATATCCGTCCTGCGGCACCTGCATCCCCACGAATCCGCCCACGTCGGAAATCTGCGTAATGACGTCGTTTTGAACAAGCACCTCGATTGGCGTCGTTGCGCTGTTTTTCGGACGTTCCGTCGATTTCCAGGCGCTGGTGTAGATGTACATGGCGTCCCAGTGGCTGTATTTCGCACTGCTGCTTTCCGGATTATACGAAGATTTATTGATGCCCGCGAGCGGGAAGGACGATCCGTCCTCTGCCGTTACGGAGCCGCTGAAAGCAAACTCGTCGATGATCGGCTTGCCGTCCGTCGTCACCGCAAAGGAATACATCCCTTTAATGTCCGACGGCGTCGACAGAAGCTGTCCATCCGTCACTTGGCCGCCGATCGGCGCGCCCTCCGCTGTGGTATTAAAATAGTCCCCGTTCACCGCAGCAACGGCGCCGTTTTCTTTGGCCATGCCGCCGGTGCTTTGTTTCGTCGTAAACTGGCCGCCTTTGCCGTTCATCACGTCGATCTTGACGTACGGATTTTGCAGATCGATCCGGATCACGTCCGCCAAAGCGGTTGCCTTTTTCCCGGAACGGGTCGTCGTGAACTTGTATTTGGTCAACATCGCGCCCGACGTCACCGGATTTTCATCCAGCTTGACGACCGATGCGGACGCGGCGCTTGCTACCGAGGAAATGGAATGCCCGTTCAGCGGAATCCCGCTGCCGACGACGGGGGCGATAAAAAGCAATCCCGCGAGCGAAACGACCATCCACTTTTTGCTTGCCGCCATCCCCTGCTTGCTGTCACTTGTCTTTCCGTTTCTTTTCATGAAGCGTTACTCTCCCATCTTTTTTTAAAACACATTTCAACCCTATGAACCGGAATAAATCTAATAATCTACTGACGTCTCTGCCTAGAAAAAAGTTCCACCGCTGGCCAATGTTGCCCATTCGGTTCGCTTTTACGAGCTTAAGAGATTACTTTTCTGTAACCTCTGTCCTATTTAATAGACTGTTTTAAACGGGAAAAGTTACGGATAAATATGCTTTTTTTAACGAAATCGCCAGATTCGGTCGAAAAACCAGACGCTTTTTGCCTTTTCTTCTAACTCTTTGGTTGCCATCTCGAAAAAAACGTCTCTTATGTATTTTGCCTATCATAATTTGTGAATCTATCTTCATTCTCCTGATCAAAAAAAGACCCTTCCTCCGACATTCGGAAAAAGGGCCTTTAACCAGCTTTTATAAATAACCGATCTTTTTCAAAAACCGTTCCAGCATGACCGCCGCTTGCGCGCGCGTTGCATTGCCTTTTGGCTGGAACGTGTTCGGCGTAACGCCTTGAATGATTCCTTCCTTGATCAACCGTGCCGCCGATTCCGGAGATTGGATCGAATTACTGTCTTTAAACACCTGCAGATACGATGCCGGAGAGAAATTCAATGTTGGAGGGTGCCCCGCATAGTTCATTGCACGAACCATCATGATGGCCATTTGCTCTCGCGTAATCGGGCTATTCGGCCGGAACGAACCGTCCGTGTTCCCCGTAACGATGCCGGCTTTAGCAGCCGCACCAATAAAAGCCCTCATAGGCGAGCTCGTGACGTCATAGAATCGTTCCGCCGTTTTCAAATCTCCTTGAAGGCCTAACGCTCTCGCGACAAATTCGGCAAACTCCGCCCGCGTAATATTTTTGTTCGGTTCAAAGGCATTGCCCGTTTTGGCTTCGATGATAAATTTGGCTCCCAGCGTGTCAATGGAGCTTTTGGCCCAATGGTTGCCGACATCCGTAAAATACTTATAGTTGGTCAATCCCAGAACCGTATAATTCCCTTTCGCTTTTGCATGAAGGACCTTGCTTGTGTTCAGTGTGTCGATTACTGTCGGAACGAACGTCAGCTTGCCCGCGGCATCATCCATACGCACGAGCCCCGTTCGCATGTTCTGTAGCGTTGTTTTTGTACGGATCAGATACTCCCCGCTCAGGATGATTTCGACTTCCTGTCCTCCCGTCGTGTTGGCCGTTACGTAGAAATCAACAGGGTCGGTTATTTTTTGCGTCGATCCGCCGTTTAACGATTTGGTTAACTCCATGGCGATCGGCTCTGCCAGCTTCTCGACGGTGATATTCAGCATCGCGGTCGAAGAGCTTGCATTCAAGCTTTTTGCAATTCCTGTGAACGCGACCTGTTTCAGCGGCAGCACATACACCGCATCGCCCGCCCTTACGGCGATCTCCGCGCCCCGGTCCCGGTTATAGGCGCTTTCGAGCACGTCCAGCGGCAGGCTGACGGAAGCCGAGTTCAGGCCTAAAGCGGCATCGATGACAACCGTGTGACTCGACTCGTTTTGGCTGACGATATACTCGAACGCCCTCTTCAATTTTTCGCGGTCAACCGTATAACGCTTGATAAACTGCCCGTTCCGGGTTTTGCTATCCGCCACGGCCACGGACTGAATGCCCAGAGCCAGCATATCTTTGCCGAACTCTCCGGCATCCAGCCGGGTCAGATCGGAAGGAAGGTTCGGGTCGGTGAAGGTTGATCCGCTGCCCGTGCCTGTATTGGTGACCGGAATATTGTTGAAATACAGCAGGCGGTTGCCCGAAGTATCTTTCAGCGGGGTGGCTCCCGGGATATACGACAGGACGACCTTTTGCCCGCTCGAAACCGGGTTCGACAATTTTATCGTCATGGTGCTTCCGGTGATGGAAGCCTGCACAATCCCCCGGATCACGCCATCCACTTTCACCTGGAATTGATTCGTGACGAGCGATGATTGCGAAACCATCGTCCGGTTGAACACGACCTGGATCGTGTCTCCTTGCACAACGGCCGATTTGATGTCGTTCCCGAGCGAACTTCCGACCACGGTAACCGGCTGAAGATTGATATAATCCGCCGAGTTGCCGTTCAAATCGGTTATGCGCAGCGTACCCGGCACGTAAGAGACCGTGATTTTGGCATCCTTAGGCAGCGGGGAAGTTACCGTCAGCATGACCTGGTTGTCTTTGATTTCCACTTTCGTTACATAATTCGCTTTTTCGTTGACCAGCACCGAAAATTGGCTTTTCATCGGTACGTTGCTCGTGCTTAACAGTTCGTTATAATTCAGCGTAACCTTGCTGTCCGCGCCCTCTGCATTTTGAAAAACGGGAGGTTTGCTATCCAGATAGTTCCGGATCAAAAAATCCGAAAAAGCAGCAATGTTCATTCCGCGGTTGTCTTGAATCGGATTAGCGCCCGGACTGTAGTCGACTTTGACGACTTGCCCGTCTCCAACCGCCTCGGCCAGCGTCAGCATCAGCGTATTTCCGCTTTGGCTGATCCCGCTTACCTTCATGGCGTTCCCGTCCGCTTTGACTTTAAACTGCTCGTAGGCGTACGTCGAAGGGCTTTTTAACGACTGCCCAAAATTCAGCCTCACCGTGTTGCCGGACACATATCCGTCTGTAGGTTTCGGCTGGGCGGAATCCACCCCGTTGACGACTTCCCGTCCCGAGAAGGCGGCCGCCTGGTTCCGATACCCGTCCTGAATCGGATGGGCGCCTCCCGTATAACTTACTTTGACGACCTGTCCGACGGCTACGCCTGTTTCGAGCACGATATACACGCTGTTGCCCGATGTGTAAACATAACTGATGCGGCGCGTTTCGTCATTGACGGTGACGTTAAAGCTGCTGGTACTAAGCCAATTATCCGAATATAATTGCTTATTGTATGTCAACCGGATGATCGTGTTGCTGTACATTTCGCTGCTCTGCAGCACCGGCGGCTGTTTGTCCGAAACCGGCGTCTGGAACGTCCAGCCCGATGTCAGACCGGCGAACGGAATATTGTAATTTTGCGCATCGTAAAAGGCATTTCTGCCGATCGTCACGTAATACGTCGAATCATAATCATACGTATATCCAGGATACAAGCGGATTCGCGCCTCGCGTCCGTTTACGCTGACATCGGTGGGAACGTTCGAACTGCTTCCCGATTTGCGTACCGTCACTTCGCCGGATCCCCGCACCACTTCCCGGTTAAAGGTGATGTACAGGTCTGCATCGATCGGCACGTTCGTGCTTTGATGAACTGGACTTAGGTTAACCACCGATAACGTCGACGAGCTGCTGTCGGCAGCCGTATAGAATCTCCAGCCATTGGTGGACGTAATCCCTTGAACCGCGTTGCCTTGCTGATCTTTAAAAGCATCGTTTGCAACCGTGACGTAATATCCGGTATTGCTGGACAAATTAGAACTGAAATCGATCGTAATCCGGGAAGTACCGTTCCCCGACACGACGGCAGCGTTACTGGCCGAAACAGACCGTACCAGTGTGCCATCCGTACGCCGCAATTCTATGAGACCATTCCCGGCGATGACCGGTTGGTTGTAATAGATCGTCAGTTTTGTACCGCGAGATACGTTCGTCGCGTTGTTCTGCGGGGTGGTGTCCGTAATCGACGTATTCCTCAGGGTCGTAAAATACCATTCGGTTACGCCCGATATTCCTTCATAGGGTACGCCCGTTTTCGATTTAAAAGCATTAGCATCTACTTTTACCGCATACGTGGTGTCATTGGCCAACGTTTTGGAGAGCGATATTTCCGCAGCGCAGCCGTTATTGAGGAATGTGCTGCGGCTGGCAGGGATCGTTTCGATCACCGCCTCATTCGACTTCTGCACCAGTTGGATGGAACCTGTTCCTGCCACCATCTCTTCTGCAAATGCCATTTTCAGCTTTAGGCCATTGGGATTTACCCCGGTTTCATTCACCGCAGGTTCAAAACCCGTGACAGCCTTCTTGATCGTGTTGAATTTGAGCTCTTCCGAAAGCGAATTTTGTCCATCATCCGTCTGAAAAACGCCTGCATTCACTTTCAGTATGTATTGATGACCGTATTGCAATCGATTCTGGCTGGTGAACCGGACCTCGTAATGCTTCCCTGGCTGCGCCGGGTCCTCCTGAATCTGCAGGTTTTCCATGCTTCCGTTCGAATTCGTGACATCCTGCAGGTCGACTTCCGTCTTCCCGCCAACGATCACAAGTTTCATGGGTTGATTAAAATCCAGACTAAAGGTCGGCGTCAGGCCGACTTCATCCTTGTTGCATTGATTGGGGGATACGGAAATTTTCGGCGTTAAATCTTGGGCAGAAGTGACCGCAGCGGCGCTTGCGCCAAGTCCTCCCCAGATCACTTCAATCGTCATGATGAAGGCCAGCAGCAGCGACAGCCTTTTTCTCATTCGTCTCATCTTCCTTTCCCGGGCTTGGTGTTCTCCTGACATGTTTTATGAGCCCATCACAAAACACACGCTTACCTTCTTTTTCGGTTAAAAGAGGGACGAAGTTTAGGATTCCGGCCGGAAGCTTTCTTTTCCACGTAAAAAAACCCCAGCCCGGCATCCAGCCAAACTGAGGTTGCATTTGAATTATAAAAGATTAGAAGCTTACAGACCCGCTTGGGCTTTAAGCTCTTCCGCTTTATCCACGCGTTCCCATGGCAGATCCACGTCCGTACGGCCAAAGTGACCATAAGCAGCGGTTTGCTTGTAGATAGGACGACGCAGATCGAGCATGCGGATAATGCCCGCAGGACGAAGATCAAAGTTGCCGCGGATCAGCTCAACGAGCTTCTCGTCGCTGACTTTGCCCGTGCCATACGTATCGATGCTGATGGACACCGGCGTAGCTACGCCGATCGCGTAAGCAAGCTGGATTTCGCATTTGTCGGCGAGACCGGCTGCAACGATGTTTTTCGCGACATAACGTGCTGCATAAGCTGCGGAACGGTCCACTTTCGTTGGATCTTTACCGGAGAATGCACCACCGCCGTGGCGTGCGTAACCGCCGTAAGTATCGACGATGATTTTGCGGCCTGTCAAACCGGCATCCCCTTGCGGTCCGCCAATGACGAAACGTCCGGTCGGGTTAATGAAATATTTCGTTTCCTCATCCAGCAATTCAGCCGGTACGACCGGAAGAATAACCTTTTCCTTAATATCCGCTTGGATTTGTTCCAGCGTGGCATCTTCGGAATGCTGCGTCGACACGACGATCGTGTCTACGCGTACCGGTTTGCCGTCCAGGTATTCGATCGTTACTTGCGTTTTACCGTCCGGACGGAGGTAGTCCAACGTGCCGTCTTTACGGACTTCGGACAAACGGCGTGCAATACGGTGAGAAAGCGCGATTGGGAGCGGCATAAGCTCCGGCGTTTCGTTGGTCGCAAAGCCAAACATCAGACCTTGGTCGCCTGCACCGATATTTTCCGTTTCTTTGTCCACTTGGGCAGGATCGCGGCTTTCAAGGGCAGCGTTCACGCCTTGGGCGATATCCGCAGACTGCTCGTTCAGGGATGTCAACACAGCCATCGTATTGTAATCGAAGCCAAACTTGGCGCGAGTATACCCGATTTCTTTCACGGTATTTCTAACAATAGCTGGAATATCGACATACTCGGATTTGGTGCTGATTTCGCCAATGACCAACACAAGGCCCGTCGCAACCGACACTTCGCACGCGACGCGAGCGTATGGATCGTTTTCCAGAAAAGCATCAAGCACCGCATCGGAGATTTGGTCGCAAATCTTGTCCGGATGTCCTTCCGTAACGGACTCTGAAGTAAACAGATGACGTCCTTTTACAGACATAGGTTCAACCTCCTAAGGATCAGAATATTGAGAAAAACGTCTTCGACGTACTTCCTTTGCAGCTGCACCGCGGATCGCGGTGGTGGTGGATTTCGATTATAAAAATAATCAATAAATATGTCCCACACAAAAAATGAACCTTTTCCCAGGCAGGAAAAGGCTGCTGACAATCCTCAATGGACATATTAACGCATTTGTCAACCTATGTCAACGAAAGGAGAATCAATCCTATATTTGCAAAAAGACGTTCCCTTTACCGGATCATCGTGTCCCATTACTGAGGAAATCTTTTGTTTTTGTATAGCGCTTTCGAATTCAAATGATGGGTTAGGATTACAATAAGCTTTGCTGTGCTTGGCGAACGAGGCGTTTCGTCATTTCCCCGCCAACCGATCCGTTTTGACGCGAACTCAAATGGCCGGCATAAGAACTTCTACCGCCGAATCCGCCAACTTCGCCCAACTCTCCGGCAAATTCAGTGTCCGCAGAACCGCCGGAAGAACCGTAAGCCGAACCCAGCCCCAACTCCGCTGCAATTTCATATTTCATTTGATTCAGCATGTTTCTGGATTCCGGAACAACCTTACGATTATTTGATCTAGCCATTGAAAATGCACCTCCTGCATGGTTGGTACTGCAGGAATAGTATCTGTATTTCGCATCACAATAGACGTATAAATCATTGTTACTTTTGGCAAAAATATGATTATAAGTACACGTTATCGTACATTATTGAATCGAATATCCACCGCGTACCATGACAATCAAATTGTATTTGTTGCCATCCTGCACCATGATGCCGCGTCCTTCTCTCGGAAATGAAAGCAAATGGTTATTCCCTACAGGTTGTCCATTGGCAATATCTTTCCCGTCCGTCAGATCGGCAACGCCGTTGACATCTTCGCTGTATATAACGCCTTTGCCGCTGCGAATAATAAATTCGGTACCGGCTTTGGCAATCAGCTTTTCGCCTGGTTTCAGCGTCACAACCGACACCGTATTTTCAACGACGGTGGTTTCGTCTTTATCGGATGGCTTTGGCTTCTCCGTTGCAGGTGGTGTCGTCGGAGTAGTTGGATTTGTTGGCGGCGTTGTTGGCGTGTTACCGCCACCGCCTAGTGCTTTTTGGATTTGCTGGTCTACGTAGCTTTTGGTGACGACGGGGTCGTCGGCTGTGCCGGGTTGGCCTACAGAGCTAGCGCCTTGGGCGGTGATGTTGAAGATGGAGCCAAGGGCGAAGCTTCCAACAATTGCAGTGATAGCAAAGATTTTTTTTGAAATTTTGGTCATTTCTTACTCCTATTCTGTATGTTATATAAATAAAATATCCCGTAGCAAATTGCTACGGGATATTTCGAACTTCAACTGCTAATTGGGAAATAACAATTAGAGCAATTCAGCCGAATGGAAGGTAGCAGTAGTGCCAGCAGGCAATTCAACTACCAGTGTTTTATCAGAAACGGATACTTGGTCTTTGGAGACAATTACAGGCGTTCCGCTCTTATCAGAAGATGTGTACAGAGCAACATAATTGAATTTAGTCACTTTGTTGTCGGCTGTCAAAGTAACAGTTGGCGCTACCGCATCTTTACCAGTTGCTGTAGTAACAGTACCATTAGCTGTCAATGCTGTTCCAGGTGCAACGTCGTCAGTTGCTACATCAAACAACTCAGCAATTTTTGCATTGTCTTTCAATGCATTAGCAACAGCCAACACTGTAGTAGCATTGCCTTTTACAGTGATAACATTATCGTTGATACTTGCAACTGCTTTGCCAGCTTCAACATTGGAAGAATTATAACTTACAGTTACTACATAATCGTTATATTCCTTTCCATCTGTTTTAGCAGTCAAAGTAATTTTTTTACTATCCAGGGTCATTTCACCTTTAGCTGGAGTAGCATCAGAACCAGGAGTTGTTGCACTAATAGTTTTGATTGTAACTGCATCTGGTGCTGTTGTCGATTTATTAGTTACAACTACTGGATCGGATTTAACAGCAGTTTCACCGTTCAATGCAGCAATATATTTCGCTCCATCGTTAACTTGAACTGTATAGGTTCCAGTGTAAGTTTGAGCTTTAGAAGAAGTCAAATTAACAACTACTCCGTCTTTGCTCCAATCTGTCAAGTAATCTACACCGGCAACAAGTGCAGGAGTATCTTTGATGTCAGCTTGTTTAATTGTCAGGTCAAAGCCAAACAGATTAGCATTTTCTGTTTTCAAAGTTGTCGTGAATGGCACTGTAATTTTGTTACCTTCTCTGTAGATCGGGCCGTTAACAAGTTTAGGAGCTACAGTGCTAGTAGTAGAGAGTGTTTTACCTACAACTTTGTTGCCTGCATAAGTTCTCAAGTTGCTGTTAGCTTTAACTATAACATCAGAACCAGATGCGGACAGGTCGTTAGCAGTTTTGATAACTACAACATCCCCGTTGTCTGCGATGTTTACAGAAGAAATGGAAGAACCAGATACAGTGAAATCAGAAGCATAAGCTTGAGAAATCGCTTGATCGAAAGTAACCTCAATCGTTCTGTAGTCCTTCTGTACAGCTTTTGTTGGAGTTGCATCTTTAACAGCGATTGCCTTTGGAGCATACGTTGTGTTCAGGATATTACCAGCAGCAGATTTGACACCTACAACAGTGATCGCTTTAACGGAACCGCCGTTACCATTCTCACTGAAAGAAGTAGGTACGTTTCCGTCAATGTATTCAGGGAACACGAGTTGAACTGCGCGACCTTCCAAGATTGGACGAATCGAAACCTCGGCTGGCAACGATTTAGTTACATTGTTACCATTCAGGTTAAGATCGAGGTAGTAGTTGCCACGATCAGTGATGCTTGCCAGATCCATTTTTTTATCGAAGTTAACAACAATTGTACGAGTCAGATTGTTAGCATCGATATCCTTGTTAAGGGAAGGACGTGTAACATCGTCAACCTTGAAAGTAGTGGTGTAGTCTTCCATCGTATTACCAAGAACTGTTCTGTCTTTGATTCCACTAATTTTCAAAGTATATTCTCCATCGCCCAGGCCACTGCTAGTAGTCAGGTAGAACACTTTGTTATCGGAACCAGGAGCTGCTTCAGCGCTAGTCACAGGGTACGTGTTGTCACCTTTAGTGATTTTATAGGCACCCTTAACATCACCGTAAACAGCTTTGTCGAATTTAACTGTCAGAATATTGTTTCCATCTTTACCATAAGCAACGCTAGACACTTTAGGGCGTGTCAAGTCAACAGAAGCAGTAATTTTATGTTCAACAGTTGCGTTGGCATTACCGCTATAATCCTTCACGTTGATATAGAGTGTAGTTTCATAACCTGGAAGCGGGTTTGCAGTAAAATCTACTTCATAAACATTACCTGCGATTTGGGTGGCTTTACCTGTTTTCTTGGTATCGCCAGACTTCCAGTAGAAGCTATCGCTAGTCACACTAGCCGGATCAACTTCTTCATTAAATGTTACAGTTACTTTTTCCAAAGTTGCACTGATTTCAGAAACAACTGGACCTTCTTTGTCTTCAACAACTGTGAAATCATTAGTCGCGGACAAAGATTTCAGGCCTGCATAATCTTCAACCAATGCAGCAGTCAACTTATGAGCTCCAATCCCCAAACTTCCGGAATATGGTTGAAGCACAACTTCTCTTTCATTAGCGCCTTTTGTTACATTACCAACATATGCTTTATCATCCAATTGGAAGTTGCTGGATGCAACATTCTTCACTGGTTCAGAAAAAGTCACTTTGATCGCTTTGTTTCCAAGGGCTTTCACTTCAGAAACAGTTGGCAAAGTATTGTCAGCAGATGTGAATTTCACTTCTTGAGTGCTCAGCACTTTCCCTGCAGAGGACTTAACGTTTTTCACGTTAACAGTGTAATCAGTGCCTTGAACGAACACGTATCCATCAGCCAGCAAGAGGCGAACTGTTTTTCCATCAGCTTGGAGAGCAGCGGATTTAACCACTTTTGCACCATTATTGATGCTGTAGTTATCCTTATCAGTTGCGCTAGCTTTGTCTACTTTGCCGTCGAATACTACATCAACCTCTTTAAGGTTCGAAGAAGAAGCAGACGAAACTTTAGTTGCGGATTCTACAACCCAAGTCACTTTTGCAGTGATTTCTTGGCCAGCAGCGTTTTTGAATTTAACTTCAGTTTCTTTGTTAGGCTCAAGAGCTTTTTCCAAAGTTACTTTTACAACTTCGCCGGAGCTCAGTGTGAACTCGATGTCTTTGCCGTTGTCAGCGATTTTGTATTCCTTTACGGAAAGGTTGATGATTTGCTCTGCTTGGTAAGCAGCGATAACCAGCTGTTCGCGAGTAGCGTTAGCTTGGAAGTTCAGGTCTTTAGCGATCAGACCTTTGTCGATTGCTGCTTGCACATAACCTTTAGCCCAAGCGGATGCGCTGTTGTCAGCATTAGCCGGAACTTCGATTTTCAGCGCGCGAACCAATGCAGTCGCCATTTCTTGAACGGTTACTTTACCGTTGTAGTTGAAGATTTGTTTTACTTTGTCTTGGCCTTCCATGATACCGGCAGCAGTTACTGCTTCGATGTAAGGAACAGCCCAGTTTTTAGCGTCATAGCCTTTGTCTTTGTAAGACAATGTGCCAGTGACTTCTTTCAGGCCCAGAAGTTTAGTCAGGACCTTCGCGAACTCAGCGCGAGTCATGTCTCTTTCCAGGTGAGCTTGTTGGTCTGGGTAACCATTGAAGATTCCTTTAGCTTTCAGGGAATCATATTTCTCTTGTACGGATACTGCGGAATCACCGAATGCTACAGAAGCAAACATGGAGAATGCCATTGCTGTAGACAAAGCGACTGTCAAAATTTTCTTCATAACCTTTTGTTCTCCTCCTTGAACTTTCATCACAATAGAGTTTTCTTTAATTGGGTAGCTCTTGTTACTCATTGTCGTTGCACCCCCTTTCCCGAGTTGAGCAGAGTTACATATAAATGATGTCTGTGACGAGATCACAGAAACTGGTAAACTTGGAATACGACAAAAATAGAGTAGATTCCTAATCCTACCTAAGTATTATACAATGGGGCCAAGGTGCCGTAAAGAACATTTTTCTAAATCATAGACAAATTTCTTCTTCAGGTCATTGTTGGATTCGCCCATCGTAATTGACTCTATATCTTAGACGCACAAGGTTTTAAAAAGTTGCACTCTTTTTTAAAAAATTTCAAATTTGTTACCCGAAATTTTTGAAGCGGATACAAAGGGCCTGTACATGAAAAATGTGGAAGCACGAGGCCTTTGCGAACTGGAAATAAAAAAAGAACGCCGGACGGCGTTCTTTAAGCTTCCTGTTTACGTATCATCGGTTACAAAACATTAACGAATTTTCATGGCCAGCTCGATGATCTGAGCGCGCATCTCCGGACTGGAGTTCAGGTTCTCATACATCTGCTCGATCGGCTGTTTGTTTTCGCGGTATGTCTTCTCGTGTTTGATCGTGGTGTGGGACCACTCGATCAGTGCGTTTTCGGATTGCAGCAGTTCGTTATAGGCATCATGAAAGCCCGTTTCCATTACAAGGCCTTCCATAACTTCTTGAGTAATTTCTCTCGTTTTGCGAGTCATCTCAATCTTTTTCTCCAATGTGCTGGCCTTATTCTCAAATTTGGTCTTTGCTTTCATATAGTCCAACTGAGCTTTGGAATAGATCGGTTTCATAAGATAGCCTTCACCCTTTAAATTATAAATTGTTTTCTACGTCATTGTATCCTAATCCTCGACAAATTACAAAGAATTGTAATTGGAAATAGAACGGGAGCCGGAATTGCCGGCTCCCGCTGTTTGTTTTTTCATGCTTACATCTTAGGCAGCTTCTTCAGGTCTGCCATGACTTTGCCCATAATGATGGCGGCATCTCCGCGCAGCATATTGGCGGTAGGATTAAACATGTTACCCCGTTTCGGATCGGCCGGATCGACAGGCGAACCTTGGATGAAGCCCTTTTTGGCGATGGCCAGAACCGAAGGCTGCGCGTAGTAATCGATGCTTGCATAGTCTTTAAAATATTTTTGGAGATCCTTCGTGATTTTCGCCCGGTCGGTCTCAAGCTTCAGGTTGAGCGCCTTGGCGATCATGACCGAAGCGTCCTGGCGGGTAATGGCGCTTTCCGCGTCGAAGAACTGCGGCTGCGCCCCTCTCGTGATCCCTTCGCGCGCCGCGGTCTCGATATATCTGAAATCCCATAGACCGTCGACGTTAATGCTCGTAAGCGAGCTTGGAATATCGGAGAAATGCTTAGGTCCCTGGTAATTCAAAGGAATCTCCAGCGCTCTGACGATCGCGCGCACGAATTCAGCCCGGGAAATATACAAATCCGTTCCAAAACGTTCCGACGGATCGAAGGCGTTCATGACGCCTTTGGCATAGATGGTTTCGATATAATCCCGGCCGTACGGATGCTGCACGACATCGTTGTAGGAATAACCTAATTTGGCAACGACGTAGTAGCCAAAGCGGTCAAACGGCACTTTAACCGTATGTTTTTTCGGATCCACGACGCCGCCGATGTTTTCCCATTTCTGCAGCTCCGGATCAAAACGGAATACCGTTACGAGCCGTCCCGCGTCCTGCGTAATATTCGCGTCATAGGTGAGCGTCAGCGTCCCGCGTTTGGACGGAACCAGCTCGTTCATGCTTTCTCTATTATAGAAGCTTCGCACTTCGGACCCCGGAAGCTGGTATGGGTCGGAACCATGCGTAATCGGGTCATATACCTTGTCCGTGTTGATATCGTCGGCCGTTCCCGGATCAATCCAGAATACAGGGCTCGATTTGACAAACCGCTGCTGGAAGTTGCCGATAAAGAGCTGTTTGCCCAGCGCGATTTCATTATCGAAATTGGCAACCGGCACTTCGAATTCGCGGCGGTCTACGACGCCGTCCTCGCTGTTCGCGATGGCGAACAAAATATCATGCCCGGAGAACACTTGGTTTTTGAACTGGTCGGCCACGTTGTAATCTCTCCGGATCAGGCTTGCACCTTTCGGAAAGGTTAACGTCAAATTGCCGTCAAAAGCTTTGTGCGAGCTTTTCATCGTTTCCAAATATTGCGCGCCCGGAATGCTTGTCGGCACGTATTTGACGGTAATGTAGTCTTTCAGTTGATCGTTTCCGACAAATACCGTAATGTCGATTTTGTTGTCCTTGTTCGGCTTGAGATCTTTAACGATCGCCCGATAAGCGTTCGGGTAATCGATGCCGTTGGACGGATCGTAATCCGCGTCAAAAGCGGACTTCTTCGCTTCCTGCTTTCCGATCATCACTTTCGATGCGTTGTCGGACGAAACGATGACCTCGACGAAGTTCTGGTTCACCAGTCTTCTGCCTTCAAGCGGACGAATGATCTGGAACGGTGCCGTTTTATAAGTGACTTCGAGTCGGAACGTTGCCGTCGGACCGCCTTCCCCGCTGTTATACACCGTGATGTTGTATACGATCGGGCTGCCGTTCAGCGGCAAGGATTGATTCAAAAGCTTAAAGCTGAACGTTTGGGTGTCGTAATCATAATAAACGTTCAGGTTCGGATTCGTATTGCCGTTCGAGCTGTTAAATACGTCGCCCGGGCTTTTTAATGCATAAAATCTTTGATCCATGGACCAAGTATATTCTTGGGTTTTGCCATCCGTCGTTGGAGTCGAGATTTTAAGCATATATTCCGAGTTGCTTGCTGAATTGGTGGAAAGCTTGCTGTCCACCGCGCTTTTGGTTTGGCCCAAATCGATGAAATCGAACGTTCCGTATACGTTCATCTTTTTCTCGGTCGTCGTATAGACGGAACCCGTCTTTTCGAACTTCTTGTCGTTGTTGTCAGGAACCGGGTCGGTATTGTCAATGCTGTAAGGGAATACCCCTACGGAATCCGGTACCGGAATCACAGGTACGTTCAAAGGCACGTAGCTGATATTGATCGATTTTTCATACGAATTTTTCGGAGACTTGAACACGAATTTAATGATATTGTTGCCCGGGAACAATGCTGTGTAAGCTTTGTTTTCGTCCGCCGAGGCGATTTTGAACTTCGAAGGGTCGTTCCGATCCGTGGGTTCAAGACTCACGAGCGTATTGTTGATATACAAAAAGATCGTCTGATCCTTGCCGCTGTATTTGATCTCGGTGTCGTTGGCGACGTTCATCAGCTGCCCTTTGAAATAATCCACGTCTTTCATGACGTTGTCTTTCAGATTCGGATTATTCGTATCCATCTCGATTTTCATGTCGTCATACAGCGATGTGAACTGCACATAAGGGCCGTAAAGCAGCGTAACCGGAACGGTCAGCTCAGACCCTTTGGGGTCGGCAGCCACATTGTTGGCCTGGAAGGTAATCTTCTGATAGCCTGCCGCGGGAAGCTTGTCTACCCGGATGATGATGCGCTGCAGTTCGACCTGATTGCCGTTAATGTTTCTAACGACTCTTTCGGAGGCCAGGACAACCGGCTGGCTGAATGGCGTAAGGTCGTTGCCTTTGGCATCCGTGATGCCGGTGATCGTGATGTTATTGACGCTTGCCCCGTTCGCGACCAAAACCTCCATGGCGATCGGCAGGGAGAAAATGTTGGCGCCGTTCATCGAAGTCCCCGAAAGGTTCAAGATCTGCGACGGGCTCATGCCGCTGCTGTAACCGGACAAATAATTGACTTCCTGGATAAAAGGCTTGTTTTTGTCTCTTAAGGTTAAACCGACCGTCGAACTAATGCCTGCACCGGTCGTGCCGTCTGCAGCTGTCAGCGTCACGTTGATCAGGCTGTCGAACTGCGCCGAAACCGGAGCCACGTCGGAGAACTCGATCATCATGTAATCGTTGGCACTCTCGAGCACGGTCACGCGCGCGGTTCCGCTGCCGGATGCCCCGTCGGCAAACGCGTACCCCAAATAGGTCGAAGGAGCTGCCACATCCGGCAATTGACCGTTTTTGATCGGGATAATTGCTTTACCTTTGACGGTAATTTTCGTGCTGCTTACATTGAAGTTAGGGAAAGACGACAGATCTGCCGATACGTCGGTACCGTCCGTCGCTCTTACGTCAAAAAAGGTGACCTTGCCGTTATAAAACGTAACTTCGCGGCTAGTTTCAAGCGTCTGGTTTTGATTCAAAACTTTGATTTTGACGATGTTGCTTCCGCTGTTGACATTGATCGGCGAAGCAAAAAACTTGTAGTTGTTGTAGCTCGACACCGTATAAGTCCAACTGCGTCCGTTAACCTCGACCGTCACTTTATCCGCGCTCGGCGCATAACCGGAGATGCTGATATCCGTTTTGGTCTTGCCATACGCAGGGCTTCCCGCGGAAGCCGTCAATACGGCCGGGCTGTCTTCTTTCAATTCCACGGCTTGGCTGCCGTCCACCAAATTGGCTTTCAGGTCATAAATCGTCGGGCCGTTGCGGTACTCGACATAGATCGAATCTTCGACCTGCGTCGTCCCCTGCAATCCTTTAAACGTAATCCGGTTCAATCCGGAAAACAGCTTAATGTTGGACACCGTGATTTTGCCGTTGTTGACGATGATATTGCCGGTCTGTCCTTCGTTTGAGTTGACGACGGAAGTCGTTCCGTCCGCCTTCTTCGTCAATTGGTATACGCTGTAGGAGATTTGCTTGTCATTGACTCCGTTCAGCGTACCCGTCAAGCTGACGCGGTCTTCATTAACAAGGCGCGCCGAGTTGGCGTCATACTGTTCGTTCGGAAAAATAAAAAAGGTGCCGGCTTGCGCTGCGCTTGCCTTACTCGCAAAGGAAGCCGGCAACAAACCTATGACCAGGGCTACCGTCAAAAATACAGATAGGATCCTCTTCAAAATCATTTCCCTCCTGTTTATGCATTTATCTAATTTATCGGCACCAATCTATCGATAATTTAGAAAAAGCTAACAATAAAAAAACCTTTCCTCACGAGCATCCAACTTGATCGCTTTATTCATGGCCGCACCCGTCCGTCAAAAAGCAATAAAAAAACGCCGCACCTCAGTGCAGCGTTCTCCATATAAATTAAATATAATGGCATGAATCCATGTCCTTAAAACTTCACTTCGAACCTCGCTCCGCGCTTGCCTTCATCCTAAGCCTTGCAACCAAGTCCAGAATCGGACGTTTCGTCTTGCCGACAAGGCCGATGACCTCGGCGCCGATTTGCATAAAAAACATCATCACGCAGATGACGACGAAGGTGACCCAATTCGCTTCATACATCGCGGCGGAAGACTGAATGACAGCCAGGACGCCGAAAAAGGCGGCGATGCCGTATACGATGAGGACAGACTGGCGGTGGCTGAAGCCAATTTCCCGCAAGCAGTGATGCAGGTGACCCTTGTCCGGGGCGAAAATCGGTTTCTTCTGGATCCAGCGGCGCACGATGGCGAAAAACGTATCCGACAGCGGCACGCCGATAATGATCAGCGGTGTGATAAACGAAACGATCGCGATCTGCTTGAATCCGAGCATGGACAACATCGCCAGGCAGAAGCCGAGGAACAGCGAACCCGTATCGCCCATGAAAATTTGTGCCGGATGGAAGTTGAAGAACAGGAATCCGATGATCGCGCCAAGCAGCAGCAGGCAGAGCAGCGCAACGGTCAGGTTGCCCATGAGCAGGGACATGACCAGAATCGTTCCGATCGCGATGCCCGATACTCCGGCGGCCAACCCGTCCAGACCGTCGATCAGGTTGATGGCGTTCGTGACGCCGACGATCCAGAAAATCGTGAGCGGGATGGCAATCCAGCTTTCGAGCGACGAGTAGGAATCGTTAAAAGGTATATTCACAAAATCGACCGTGATGCCAAAGCCGAAAACGACGATGCACGCGGCAATGATTTGTCCAAGCAGTTTCACTTTGGCCGACAGCTCAAACCGGTCGTCCAAGGCGCCGGTCAGGACGATCAGCGATCCCCCAAGCAAGAAGGCTTTAATAAAATTCGCATCCCGAGCGGAAAACTGATCTGCGACAAATGGAAGGACGGCAAACATGGACAGCATAAATGCCAAAAATATCGCCAATCCGCCAAGCCGGGGCATGATTTTCGTGTGCACTTTTCGGGCGTTCGGAACATCGACGGCGCCGATCTTTATCGCAAGTTTTTTCACCAGCGGCGTTAACAGCAGTGCCAAAGCCAATGACACGATACATCCGATGATGGCTATCATTAACATGTGTACGTTCAACCCCCATTTTCTTTACCGGATTGAATTATACTCTCATCAAAAAAATAAAACCAATCCTGTTTTTCAGCAAAAAATCGGGTTTTTGCAGTTCATAAGCGTCTTTTATCTGGGTTTCGTCACGTTTTCTTTATCCCGCATCACTTTAAGGGCGAATTTCGGCAGCGCAAGCATTCTTGCGGCCCGCGTCGGCTCTCTCAGCAGCCGGTAGAACCATTCGAGACGCAGTTTTTGGAACAGCTTCGGCGCGCGTTTGGACTTGCCCGAGATGACGTCGAAGCTTCCGCCGACGCCCATCATAAGCGGAACGCCAAGCTGTTCCTTATAACGGGCAATCCATGGTTCCTGCGTATCCGCCCCCCGCGCGACGAACAAAATATCCGGCGCAGCCTTGCGAATCTCCGCGATGACCTCCGCATCCTGTTCCGCCTTGAAATAACCGTCGCGGTAGCCCGCGATTTCGACGCCCGGATATTGCAGATGTAACCGCTCCGCGGCGGCCTGAATCACTTCCGGCGTCGAACCGAGCAAGTATACCTTCCAATGGTAGTCTTCTCCGACTCTCATCAGTTCATGTAAAAGGTCGAACCCGGCCACGCGTTCCTGGACAGGCATTCCCGTTTTTGCGGCCGCCCACACGACGCCGGTACCGTCCGGCACGAGCAGCTCGGCGTTTTTCATCACCTGCATGTAATCCGGCTCTTCCAGAGCTTTCATCACCATGATCGGGTTGGCCGTAATTACCTGTATAGGCTTGCGCTCTTCCGACTGCAACTTATGGGTTAAATACTTAACGGTGTCCTCCATCCCCCATCTGCAAATCTGCAAACCGTAGATGGGAACCGTAGGCATCTGTTCGAATTGGTTCACGGTCAAATCCCCTTATCCTTTACTGCTCAAAAACTCAATGATGTGCCGCGCAGGCTCCTGCGCCTCCCGCTTCAGCTTGTCGATGCGGGGTTTGGCCTCTTCCTTCCACCGCTCCGCGCCGGCCAACAGCCTGGAGATTTCCGACGCAAGCGCCGCGGGGGAAAGCGAACTGCTCGTTCCGACAGGCTCAACGTCGAGCCTTTTCAGGAAATGGTCGATCTTCGGGTCGTACGAAATGCCGATCAGCGGCACCTGCCGGTTAGCGGCGTAAATCAAACTGTGAAGCCGCATCCCGATGACCAGGTCGCAGCGACCCACTTCGGCCAGCATGTGGCGCGGATGTACCGCCTCCCGGCATACCGACACCTTGCTTCCGCTGGCAGCGAGATCCCCGAGCTGCTCAATGATTTCCTGCGACGCCTTTTCGTCGCCCGGAAAATAAAACGGCAGAAAGCGCAGGTGGGCGGGCTGCTTTTGGCAAAATTCCCGAAGCCCTTCGGCAATCGCCCGCAGCTCCCGGCGCTCCGCATCCCAATAACGGACGGAAATGCCGATGACGGGCAGCTGCGGCTCTTCATCCGAGGCAAGCGCAGCCAAGCCTTCCGTTTCAGGCGTTAGCCCCATCACGGGGTCGGGAACCACTTGAATCCGGTCCCGCTCCAGCCCCATGCTTTGCAGCAGCTCCGCGGATTGCTCGTCGCGAACGGAAATGTATTCGCATTTTTTGAACGTTCCTTTAATCAGCGGATAAAACAGCTTACGGTTCACGGGGCCGATCCCTTGGGAGTATATGAACACCGGTTTGTTTAACCATTGGGCCAGCTTGATGATCCCCAGGTAATACGGAATGGTCTTGGTTCCGGTGGCGTCCTGCAATAGGCTTCCGCCCCCGCTGATCAAGCCGCTGCTATTCTTCAGGGCGTTTCTCACTTCGCCCAGCTTCATCCGGTGAACCGCCCGCACGCCGTAGGTCGACGACGTCCATGCCGGATCGATCGAGAGCACGACGGGAGTGATTTTGACCCCCGCTTGCTTCCCCTGTTCTTCCAGCGCCGTCAGAATGGACTGCAGCACGGCCTCGTCTCCGCTGTTTTTAAAGCCGTAATACCCCGAAATGACTACTGTTGTTTCAGGCGAGGTGACCATTTTTTCCAACATCCTTCCGCGATTTGCCATACCACGATAGCGATCAGTCCGAGGATAAATCCGATTCCCAGACCCAGGAGGTCGCGGGCAAGCGAAATTTTCATCGGCGAATGAATATGGGCAAAAGTGTCCACCATCGACAATTGGCCGATGACGGCGAAAATCATGATGTAAACGGCATTGCGGTATCTAATCGACAGGAAGATGCCAAGCAGGAAGAGCGGATGCATGGCGATTTCCTTGTTACGCGGACGCACATGGAACGTATTTTCCAGGAACGTACGCATCACCATTTCGATCGAGCTGACTTTGCCCGCATTGCCTGTCCGGCTCAAATAATACATGCCGGCGCCGGCGATCACGACGCCCGCGACGACCCACAGCAGCGTAATCGGCGTTCTGAACAGCTTGCCGATCTGACGGAACGGCTGGCCGCCGCGGTACAAAATGACGAACACGGCGATAAGCAGAATCGGAGCGGCATGCAGCAGGCTGACGCCGCGGAACTGGTTCAGCACCAGGCTGTACGTAATATTGTTGAGCAGCGCGATCACAAACGGGATCGCCGCCATGGAAATAATGGCCGTTTTGATGTACAACACGATGGCATGCGTCACGCGCCGCCCCGTTGCCAGTTCCGAATCCGCGCCGTTAAGGGCATTGATCTTGCGTACCGCAAGAATCATCGCCACCGTTGGGCCGCTGATGGCCACGAACAGAGCAAGCGCTTGTTCAAACAGCGTAGGCTTCAGCACATACAGCCCCGCGCTGCCGATCAAACCGAGCACAAAAGCCGGCAAAGTAAGCAGCGGCAGGAAATAAGAAATCATAAGCGCCACAAAAGCGACTCCGCCAAGCACGACGACCATTTTCAAATAATGCTGCAAGGAAGAATCGGTAATATGGAAAGCTTCTGCGCGTCCCATATGGAAACCGTTTTTCTCCATTTGTTCGATGGCGTTGCCTGGCTCTTTCAAACTTTTGATGATGTTGTCGATCGAATCGGTCACCATCGCTTTGGATGCGCTCCGGCTTGGCGCCGTATTGATGTAAAGCATCCGGATATTCCGGTCTTTGGTCGCCAAGGCAAAACGGTCGGCGATCGTGTTCTCGTCCAGGAGCGCGTCTTTATCGCTCAAAGAGTACAGCCGGACGACATTATAATGGATGTTATACGCCAGCGTGGACATGCCCGCCTGCGGTTTTTTCGTGTTTTCGATGGCCGCAATGCCGATGCCGTGCTGGTTCAGCAGATTGGCGAAGCTTTGCAGGCTGTTTTTGTCTTCGTTATCGTTAAACCCTCTGACCGAGTCTCCCTCAAACAAAATCCGTTTGACGTCATTGGCTTCATAATAAGCAAGCAGCTTCTCCATCGCCTCTTGGTCGTAAGGAAGGCTGTCGGACATGCGCGGCACGATATGGAATCCTTTGCTGCGCAGCATTTCGAACGCGATCGGATCCGGCTGCATCGGTTTGAGCGCGGCGTCCTCCGGCGACGTTTCGATGATCAAACCTTTCTGGCCATGGAACTCCCAAGGTTTCACGTTGATATCCAGACTTTTGAACGTATCTTCGATAACAGGCGTTAACCGGCCTGCATTCTCTTCATTGGTAAACAGAATGTACGTGAAGTTTTCATCGGTCGGCACGACGCTTTGCGTCATTTGCGCAATGTCTTGGGCGTTATAGACCATCAGACGCCGCGATTTTTTGAAATCGTCCAGCGTGCTTTCAAACATGGCCATGCTTGTGATGCCGGCCGCTTTTAATTTATCCAGCTGCTCCTGCAAAAATTGCTCGGGATGGGCGTGGTAAGAAGCCACCTCGGCCAAGCCGCGGTAGTTGAATACCAGCTCCACATTGCTCGCTGATGATTCCGTTTGGTATCGGTCGTACGCGACCGGCAATGCGGCGACGATGCCCAATACGACCAGGATCCACAGCCATTTGCGCGATGCCGTGCTAAAGTGCTGCCATTTTTGATGCACCAAAAGTACCTCCTCGTTTATAACACTCCGCAAAGCCGCAGCAGCAGTTGCCGGGGCTTTGCGGACTATCCTTGTCTTGTCGTGTTAGGCGTCCACCCTCGACATCACTTCGGCCGCGAGCTTGTTGATCCGCTCCTCGGCATCCTGCAGCGACGTGCCGCGAACGGCAAAATACACCTTAATCTTCGGTTCCGTGCCGGATGGGCGCAGGCAGAACCATGAACCGTCATCGAGCATATATTTCAGCACGTTTTCGCGCGGCAGGCCGTCCAGCCCTTTGGAATAGTCCAGCACTTCCTTCACGGAAGCCCCCGCAATGGTCTGCGGCGGATGATTGCGCCAATCAGTCATTTTCGCCTGGATTTGGGCCAACCCGTCCTTGCCCTTCAGCGTGCGGGATTCCAGCTTCTCGCGGAAGTATCCGAACTGCTCGTACAGCTCCTGGAGCACGGTATAGAGCGTTTTGCCCTGAGCCTTATAGTAAGCGCCCGCTTCGCAGATCAGGAGCGACGCAAGCACCGCATCCTTGTCCCGTGCATAGTTTCCGGCAAGGTATCCATAGCTTTCCTCATAGCCGAACAAATACGTATGCGAGCCGGATTGTTCGAACTCGGTCATTTTTTCGCCGATATATTTGAAGCCGGTCAGCGTATTGAAGACTTGCGCCCCGTAATGCCGGGCGATCGTCGCGCCCATTTCGCTCGTCACGATCGTTTTGATGACCGCGCCGTTATCCGGCAGTTTTCCTTTTTCCTTCAGCTGGCTCAGCAAATAGTGAATCATGATGGCTCCGGATTGGTTTCCGGAAAGAACTTCATATTCGCCCTTGTCATTCAGCACGACGGCTCCCATGCGGTCGCAATCGGGATCGGTGCCGATCAGGATATCGGCCTGCAGCTCTTTGCCGAGTTTCATCGCCAGCGTAAACGCTTCGCGTTCCTCCGGATTCGGCGATTTGACGGTTGAAAATTCCGCATCCGGCTGCTCTTGCTCGGTTACGACATGCACGTTGGTAAAGCCAACCTTTTTGAGCACGTTCCGCACCGGGATGTTGCCCGTGCCGTGCAGCGGCGTAAAAACGATGTTAAAATCCTTGCCCAGCTTCGAGGCAATCAGGTCCCGATTGACGCTTGCCGCCGCGACCGTATCCTCGAATGCTTCGTCTTCGGCTTCCCCGAGCCAGACAAGCAGCCCTTTCGCTTCCGCTTCGGAACGGTCGAGCCGTTTTACCGCGGCAAAAGAATCGACTTCCTGAATATAAGCGATCACTTTTTCCGCCTGGTCCGGAACCAGCTGGCCGCCTTCGGCATTATACACCTTATAGCCGTTATATTCCGGCGGGTTATGGCTGGCCGTCACCACGATGCCTCCGGTCGCGTTCAAATGGCGTACGCTGAACGAAAGCTGAGGCGTCGGGCGAAGCGACGGAAAGAGTTTGGCGGTGATGCCGTTGCCGGCAAGAACCAGTGCCGCTTCAAGCGCGAATTCCGGAGAAAAATGGCGGGAATCATGGGCGATCACGACCGATGGCGTACCTTCCGCCTGGCCGTGCTGCTCAAGAATGTAGCGCGCAAAACCTTGCGTGGCCCTGCCCACGGTATAACGGTTCATCCGGTTGCTTCCCGCGCCGATCACGCCGCGGAGGCCGCCGGTTCCGAATTCGAGATCCTTATAAAAACGGTCTTCCAGCTCCTGCGGCTGCTCGCGCAGCTGTTGCAGCTCCTGTTTGGTCTCTTCGTCGACCGAAGGATCGGATAACCAGCGCCGTACGTTTTCTTCTGCCGTTAAGCTGAGTTGCGTCATATCGTTTCCCCTTTCACCGTCTTTTTAATATTGGTTTCGTCTAACCTTTGGTTGGATCGGACAAAGCAAACATGATTTCGCCTTCGGCAACCACCTTGTCGTCAACCTTCGCGACCGCATGGCCTTTGCCGATGCTCCCTTTCAATCGGGTGATTTCCACTTCCAGACGGAGCGTATCGCCCGGAACGACTTGTCCTCTGAAACGGAATCCGTCAAGGCCGGCCAAAAAACCTATTTTGCCCTTATTGCTTTCTTCCTGCAAAATCGCCGCAGCCCCTACCTGAGCGAGCGCTTCGGTAATAAGAACGCCCGGCATTACCGGATATTCCGGAAAATGGCCAATAAAAAACGGCTCGTTGATCGTCACGTTTTTAATGCCGACCGCACGTTTGCCGACCTCCATTTCCACGATCCGATCCACCAGCAAAAACGGGGGACGGTGAGGGATAATCTCCTGGATTTCTTTAACGTTAAGCACGAGTATCAATTCTCCTTCCAAAAGTGGGTTGAGCCGATGGGCGCCGCTACCGCCTGCGCCTAAACGGCGTTTCTAACCTCTATCATTGCATAAAAACATAAATATACGGAAAAAACTATACGTATCCTTCACCAACTGCAGAAGTGAAGGTTCAGATAAGGGGCTTTCTCCATCAAGCCGCAGTCGATTGGCGCGGCCCGGAGAGGGCCCTTTTGGGCGTTCTCAAGTCCCCCATCATTATACATTTTCCGAGCAAAAAAAGAAAACTCCCACGGACGAACGAAGGAGTTTTCTGTCACTCTGTTGCAATGTTTCGCCCTTTAAGGAGCAAAAACCAAATCGATGACATGCTGCCATGTCTCCCACTTGAACACGTCGGACAAGCTTTGCTTGCCGATGACGACGTATCCGACAATCATCCCGCCGACCAGCGCAAGCAGCAGAAACAGCGGAATCATCCAGCGTATGACAATTCTCCAGCGTGCCGTTTTTTTCCTGGCAGGCTTCGTCCCGTCATCCGGTTTCCCGTCCTGCTTGCCTTCGGCATCGTTTGTATGCCGTACCCTCGCCAAACGATCGGTTGGCTTATTCGTATCGCTCATAGCCGCTTCCACCTAACCCCGCATATTATTGGCCAGGCTCATCATCGTATCGCTGGAAGCAATGGCCCGGGCCGCCAACTGATACGCGCGCTGCATTTGCATCATATCGGTAATTTGGCCCATGTAATCCACGTTGGATTGTTCGAGATACCCGGAACGGATCGACGTATCCTTCGGCAGGCCTCCTGCTGCCGGTACTTCAAACACCTGATTTTCGTTTAAGCTCGCCGGAACGACAAACAGGTTGCCGTCCATTTGCTGAAGCTCATCTTCGCGCAGCGGCTTCAGCACTTTAAGCGTGCCTGCCGTCGTGATGGCGCCGCCTCGATCGACCAGAACTTTGCCTTGAGGGTCAATGGCCACTTTCGCCTTATCGGACACCCGGATATGCTGGTTTTTGTCGTTTAACACGAAATAGCCTTGGTTATTGACCAGCACCATCGATCCCGGAACGCCCGGATCCGGAACAAAATGGAAGGCGCCTTCCCGCGTGTACGCCCGTCTGCCGCCCGCTTCGACCGCAAACATGCCTTCCCCCTCGATCGCCAGATCCATCGGCTGGTTCGTCTGTTCCAGCGGTCCTTGCGACACATCACGGAAAACGTCGCCCGTACGGACGCCGAAGCCGGTCGTATATCCCAGCTGCGAAAATCTTCCCTGCTGCTTGAAGTCCTTCGGCTGCTGCATCACGGAAGTCAGCGTATCCTCGAACGTGGTATCCTTTTGTTTGTATCCCACCGTATCCAGGTTCGCGATATTGTCGGCAATGACATCCAGTTTGCGTTGAATCCCGTTCATCGACACCATCGCGCTGATCATGGAGTTGTTCATGTTAGACCTCCCTTAACCCTCATATCCGCTTTATACCCTGCCGACCTCGTTGACGGCTTTTTCCAAGCTTTTATCGTAAAACTGAATCACTTTCTGATTGGCCTCGTACGCGCGCAGCGCCGTATTCATATCGACCATGACCTCGGACGCGTTGACGTTCGAGCTCTCGATATAGTGCTGGCGTACCTCAACGCGGTCCGTTCCGCCGACGGGACGGACGCCGGCCTCTTGCGGATCGTCGATCCGGAATACGCCGTTTCCTTCGCGGACCATCTGATAAGGTTGTCCCACGACCGCCACGCCCAGCCGCGCCCCGCGCGCTCCGGTGGCCGGATTCAGGACGTATCCCTGCTCGTCCACTTTAAAACGGTCTGCAGGGCCTGTCAATACGATCGGCCGATTATTGCTATCCAATACCTGGTATCCTTCCTGGGTCAGCAGGCTGCCGTCAAGGGCGACTTTAAAGCTGCCGTCCTTCGTATACCGGAGTTCTCCGTTTTGATCCTGCACCGTAAAGAAAGCTTCAGGCTTGTAAAAAACTTCACCGTCCGCATTCACGTATTTGCCGGAGCCGTCAAACCGGATCGGTTGCCCGGTGGCCGGATCGGTCATTTCCATATCGGACACGAGCGCAAAATCGGTCGGTTTGCTGCTTTCCCGAATGACGCCCTGCTGATATATCGACAACGCCTCTTCCGCAAAAACCCCCGTGTTCAGCTTGCCGATCCTGGTTGCCGGGACATCGCTTGCGCCGCCGACCATCGACAGCAGCATTTCCGGAAACGAACGCGCTACGCTGTTCACCTGTTTGTAGCCCGGGGTATTGATATTCGCTAAATTTTGAACCGCCGTATCATGCCGGCTTTCCTGGGTCAGCATGCCGGCGGCTGCCGTGTACAATCCTCTAATCATTGAGCGGGAGCCCCCTTTTCCTGGTGGTGCATATCCGTAAACGAGCCCGACGGCCCGTGATCCTATACCTTTTTATCGGACGCTCAGACCGTTTTCTTAACCACCTTGTCCAAATTGTCCAGCATGATGCCCGTCCCTTTGACGACGCAATGCATCGGATCTTCGGCAATCAATACCGGAACGCGGAGTTCTTCGGAAAGAAGCTCGTCCAGTCCGTTCAGCAGCGCTCCCCCGCCTGTCAATATGACGCCGCGGTCGATAATGTCCGCCGACAATTCGGGCGGTGTCCGTTCCAAAACCGACTTGGCTGCAGCGACGATGGAGGAAACGGGCTCCCACAGCGCCTCCTGGACCTCGTCCGACGAAATGGTGACCGTGAGCGGAAGTCCCGAAACCATGTCGCGCCCGCGAATATCCATTTCATCCTTGCGTCCCCCCGGACGCACCGTGCCGATCTTGATTTTGATATCCTCGGAAGTACGCTCGCCGATCAACAGTTTATATTTGTTTTTGATATATTTTACGATGGACTCGTCAAACTTGTCCCCCGCCATTTTAATAGAAGAAGCCGTTACGATGTCGCCCATGGAAAGCACGGCCACATCCGTCGTGCCGCCGCCGATGTCGACGACCATATTGCCGCTCGGTTCGAAAATGTCCATGCCGGCTCCGATCGCCGCGGCCTTCGGTTCCTCTTCCAAAAAGACGTCCCTGGCCCCGCTGCGCTCGGCCGCCTCGCGGATAGCCTTCTGTTCGACTGACGTGATGTTGGTCGGCGCGCAAATCAGGATGCGGGGGCGGCTGCTCCAGCCGCGTGCACCCACACGTCCGATAAAATATTTCAGCATCGCCTCGGTGATGGCAAAATCCGCAATGACCCCGTCGCGAAGCGGACGGATGGCCACGATGTTGCCCGGCGTGCGTCCCACCATCCGGCGGGCGTCCTCGCCGACGGCAAGCACCTTTTTCGTATCGCTTTCAATCGTTACTACGGAAGGTTCGTCAAGGATAACCCCCTTCCCTTTGACATGGATCAGAACGTTAGCCGTACCTAAATCAATTCCAATATCCTTGCTAAACATCATGAAAAGAGCCCCCAAAGTCATATTTTATGGTAAAAGAGTCCCTGAGCCTTAAGAAGTCCCTTTTCGACAAGATGCGGCAGGAATTATGTATATAGGGAAGCAGGGATCACATTTTTCGACCTCATACCATCTTTTAACATATCATACTTCAGGGGACGGATTCAATGGTTTAAGGCGCTTTTGGACCAGCCAATCGTTACGATTTGGCCGACGCCACGGCTTCGCGTTTTTTCGTCTTTTTGTATTTGATTTTTGTCGCTTCCCCTCCCCGTAGATGACGGATCGACTTATGGTATTCGAGTATGTGTTTGACCTGGTCAGCCAGATCAGGATTGATTTCCGGCAGCCGCTCGGTCAAGTCCTTATGCACAGTGCTTTTTGATACGCCAAATTCCTTGGCTATAGTCCGGACCGTGTGCTTCGTTTCCACGATACAACGTCCAATCTTAATAGTCCGTTCCTTGATGTAATCGTGCACGTTCCCGCCTCCCTACTGTGGATAGTTTGGTACATTATATGAGGGGCGTGCCTATATATTCGCGCTTTGGAGGGCTGACAAGCTCCTTTAGGCCTATTTATTTTTCGCTGCATGCAAAAAACCTAAGGAAAACGGGGCCTTGGTTCGAAGCCGACCGAGCGCTTTGCCGGGCTTCGGAAAAGGATCATCGTCCCGGTTCCCCATAAAAGCTCCGCTGTACGAAGGACCGGCATGAAACGCCAAGCAAAGGAATGGACGAAAAAAAGGCAGGGGATTTCCCTGCCTTTCCTCATGCTTTAATTATTTTTTGGGAAGAAGCTCTTCCGGATTGACCGGCGCTCCTTTTTCACGCACTTCGAAGTGCAGGTGGTTGCCCAGGTCTTTTTCGAGTTCGCTGCGGCCGGCCGTACCGATCGTATCGCCCTGCTTCACCGTGTCGCCTTCTTTGACTTTGGCGTCGGAAAGGGATTGATACACCGTTTGGACGTCGTTGTCATGCGTAATTTCGATGACCGTGCCGGTGAGCGGCGGATTCAGCTCCACGCGGGTGACTTTGCCCCCGAGCGCTGCTTTGACTTCGAAAGCTTTGTCGTCCTCGCGTCCGAGATCGACCCCGACGTTCGGCATAAACGTGTCATTGTACTGCACCATGGCTGCCTGATTGTTTTCCGGCGTTCCATCTTCTTCAAAAAACGGCTTCACGACTTTGATTTCCTTGGCATCGGCCACCGGCCATGCCATGTCTTCGACGGTTGCGGTCACTTCAACGGCTTTGTCTTGTTTGGCGTCCTTGCCGGTTTCGCCAGCAGCAGGCGCGTTTGCGGTTTCCGACACTTTAGCAGGGTCTTGCGGAAGGTTCTTCATGCTGGCATCCTGGTAGACCCAAACTAAGGTTAGTATAATTGCTGCTGCGGCCACGTAAGCTGCCGGGTATACCCACCGTTTGGACAACAGCTTTTTCCATGCAGACGGCTGGTTTACCAGCTCTCCCTGTGATTTTTTAGGAGTTTCTCCATGGTTTTGACTACTTTTGTTTTGTTCATTCATATGGTTATCACCTCAGTAATCATTGTTACCGGGGTCAAACCTTTTATACGTATCTCTTATATTATTTTTGAAAAAAATCTATCGGCCCATTTTCGGAGTCTCACTTTACAAAATCGGAAGCTTTCGAAAATTGGACGCCGGTATAATAATGTTTCAGGATTTGCGTGGCGGTGTATCCTTCCTTCGCCATGCCTTCCGCCCCCCACTGGCTCATGCCTACGCCATGGCCGTACCCGTACGTCGTAATCAACACGTCGCTGCCGGAAGTCTTCCAACTGAATTCGCTGGAGCGCAGCCCTAGTTTTTCTCTCACTTCGCGGCCGGTGAACGTTTCGCCCCCGATCGAAATCTCTTTGATCCGATGCCCTTCGGTCGTTGATAGGATTTGGATAAAAGGCCGGTGTTCTCCCGTCACTGAAGCCGGAACCGCCTTGTCCGCCAATCCGAGCTTGGTCAAAAAATCCTTGATACTCATCTGAACGGTCTCTTTGTAACCCGGCGCCTGCTCGTCCCATGGACTGGCGACGCTGCGCAGGTACGGGATGCTCTGGCTCCAGTAGTCTTCGGAATTTTCGGTGTATCCGTTGCCGGTAGAGAAAAATGAAGCGGTGATCGGTTTACCGTTATAAGTCATGATCGTGTTGCGGCTTTCTTCCACCGCCCGTTTCAGCTTCGCCAGCTCCTCGGGTTTTTCCTTCCATTTGGCCGCCAGCTCGGCCTGGGAAATGTAAGCCTGGTGGGTTACCGTATCGGTCACGTCCGCCTGCAAACCGGGGACGCCGCTTTTATCCCCGTCCGCGAGCCTGCGGACAATAAAGGTGCGAGCCGCGACCGCTTGCGCCTTAAGCGCTTCAAGGTCGAATTCGGCGGGCATTTCCGCCGCGACGACACCAACGACGTAATCTTCGAGCGACAGCTTCTCCACCTGGCCCGTCTTCGTTAAATAGACGGACACCTGCGGCTGTGCCGTCTGCTGCGGCACAACCGGGGCGGCCGGCGCGGGGATCGGCGCCGGCGCGGGATCCGGCTTTTGGTGCGTTGCCACCACAAGCGCCGGGATGAGCAGCGCCAGCGTCAGCAGCCCGCCCGCCCACATGGCGGCGGGGCGGAGCCTGCGGGCGCTGCCCGGCCCCTGCGGCCGCCAGGCTTTGCCGCGGCCGCGCGCGGGCGGCGGCGGGGCCCATGGCCGCCGCCCGGGCTCCTGCCGGGGGCTGGCGGCCGGGCTGCGCTCCCGGCCGCCCTCCTGATGTATCGTATGCTCCGGCTCCGCAGCTTGGCGGCGCTGCCCGACGGAAACTCTGATTTGCGTGCGAGGATCGTTCATATTCTTTCAACCTCCATTGGTTCGGATCAACCGCTATTGGTAGAATGTCATCGGCATTCGGCTTGCGTAAGGGATTGTGGTCGGATTCCTCCAGCTATTTCGCCTCTCAACAATCCCGATACGTATAGTTATGACCCCAATTTGGATGATAGAACTCCTTTTTAAGAGAAAAGAAGATTCATATGCCCCGAACATAACGGCACGTTCATGCAGAAAACCGCAGCTTCACCCGATCGTCGCACGCATCGCATACATGGTTTCTTCCGCTTGCAGCTTCTCTTCTATATTGAAGAAACGGGAGACGAGAATTCTGCAAAACGATCGAAACGCAAAAAAGGCCGAACCCTCACGGGCCCGGCCTTCTTCCCAAAAACACGTACTTTATGTTTTGTTCCAGTCCAAGTTCTTGCTCGATTCCAGTACAATGTTATTTTTTACTTCATTTAATAAGAAATAAAAACAGTTATACCCAAGTCGGCTGGACTTTGAATAGAGGAACCTCTTCTTCCAGCTCCACTTTTTTCTTCGCCGGTTCAAGCACCGGCTCGTCGACGGAAACGCGCCAAATATCGGCGCCAAGCGCAGACAGCTTCTCCGCCAGATCCACGTATCCGCGGTCAATGTGATGCGTTCCGCTTACTTCGGTCGTCCCCTCGGAAACGAGGCCCGCCAAGATAAGCGCGGCACCGGCACGCAAATCCGTTGCGCATACTTTGGCGCCTTTCAGGTTGGCTCCGCCCGTTACGATGGCCGAGCGGCCTTCAACCTTGATTTCCGCATTCATGAGCTGGAATTCGTCCACATGCATGAACCGGTTCTCGAACACCGTCTCGGTGACGACGCTCGTTCCTTCCGATTTAAGCAGCAGCGCCATCATTTGCGCCTGCATGTCGGTAGGGAATCCTGGATAAGGCAGGGTTTTGATGTCGACTGCTTTCAGCGGATGGTTCGCCGTTACGCGGATTCCGTTTTCGTCGGTTTCGATCGTGACGCCCATCTCCTCCATTTTGGAGATGACCGGACCAAGATGGTCCGCAATCGCGCCTTCCACGTACACGTCGCCGCCGGTGATCGCCGCAGCGACCATAAACGTGCCGGCTTCGATCCGGTCCGGAATGACCGTATGTTCCGTGCCGTGCAGCTTCTCGACGCCTTCGATCCGGATCACGCCCGTACCCGCGCCGCGAACTTTGGCGCCCATGCCGTTCAGGTAGTTTGCCAAATCGACAATTTCCGGCTCTTTTGCCGCATTTTCGATGATGGTTACCCCTTCCGCCAGGGTAGCTGCCATCATAATATTTTCAGTAGCGCCTACGCTTGCCACATCCAAATAGATTTTAGCCCCGCGCAGTCTGCCGTTGATTTTCGCTTCAATATAACCTTGCCCGAGACTGATCTCGGCGCCCAAAGCTTCAAATCCCTTCAAGTGCTGGTCAATCGGTCTCGTTCCAATGGCGCAGCCGCCCGGCAAGGAAATCCGCGTATGCCCCATTCTAGCAAGCAAGGGACCCATAACCAGGAAAGACGCACGCATTTTTCGCACCCATTCGTAAGGCGCTTCGCAAGAGGAAATAGCTTGGGCATCAACCCTCATTACATTGTTGTCGTATGTAATGCCTGCACCTATGGATTCCAACACTTTGCTGATTGTAATTACATCGTCAAGAGGAGGTGCGTCATGAATGACGCTTACTCCTTCTTCCCCAAGAAGAGAGGCAGCGATGATCGGAAGAACTGAATTTTTTGCTCCGCTGACTTTCACGCTTCCGGTCAGTTTATTGCCACCGCGGACGATAAATTTGCTCATCATGATTCCCTCCGCGTCCATTTTTTTCCGCAAATTCTGTATTTATTAGAAAACACATTGTGAATTCCCTAACCTCCATCTTAACACCGACCATTTCAAGGATACAAGCGTTTTTTGACGAATGAGGCCCAGAACACAGCTTGGTTTGTGTCTTAAGACCTACTTTCAATTTGGCCGAATCATTTCATGAATACGGAGGGATACCGATGTGCGCCGAATCTGCAATGTCAGACCCCGGGCAGCCGATACGAAAGGGGGGTTAGAACAAGCTATAAATCCCGTTATACTCATTGTTGACATAAAAAAATGTTATTATTCGACAAGTTTTCCGTTCATTCGACTTCCTGTCTTGCAGGATAACCTAATGGGGTTATAACCACATACCGTCAAGTTAAAACATGTATTTGATCATTTGGCTCCAGTTCAAGTAATCCAGCAGGAATTTCGCGACGAAATGTCCCAAAATAATGGCCAGCAGCAAATGCAGCAGTTTGCCTTGGGGACTCTTCGGAAACCGGATGAACAAATCCAGCTTTAAATTTTGCAGAGCCCACCAAGACAGTCCAATGCAGACCAGCGAGACAATCATCGAGATCAAGCCCATTACGCCCAAACTGCCGACCAGGTTATTTGCAAAATTGGAATCCATGGCTACTCCACCTTTCCTGTAGGATTTGCTTCCGCAAAGGTTCGACTGAACTATTATATAATACTTGGCTTTGGTTCAAGAATCCAGCTTCAAAACCGTAATTTTTCGAAAACTTTCAATCCAAAAAAAGGAATACCTTTTTTAGATCAAAAGAGAACGGCTTTCTTTTGCTTCTCCACATTCGTCATTTCCTCGGAAATATATTTGAAAAAGGATAAAAAATCCTATATATTCGCGCTTTTCGACACAAGAGGCATCGTTTTCTCCTAAATCCAATTCCAATATGAAGTTTGCATTCTATAAATCACCAAAACAAGCAACCTCTTATTTCCGTTTTCATGTCAATCCAAGCTAAAACAGGAACATTCAGGGCGAGGCTCAAATTGGTTTTGGCACCTGAACAGGAAGAATCGGGCATATGATCCGTCTTAGACAGGCCCCATAGGCAAAGGTAAGCCCTGTTACAAACAGGCGTCCTCGATAACTTTCCCGCATATCATACGCTTCGGTCATTTAAAAACCCGCCTCAAAACCTATGAGACGGGCTGAACAGCTTATTTATTTGTTGTTGCTATGAACATTGATCCGGTTGATCGCCTTTTGCAAGGCCAATTCCGCACGGCGATAATCGATTTCGGCCTGCTTGTCAGCATTGGCCAAACGGCGTTCCGCACGTTCCTTAGCGGCTTGCGCACGCTGCAAATCGATTTCTTCGGCTGCTTCGGCACTTTCCGCCAGCACAACCACTTTGTCTTTGCGGACTTCCACAAAGCCGCCGTTCACCGCAATTTGACTGGTTTTATTGCCAGTTTTGATGGTAAGCGGAGCGACCTGAAGTGGGGTTACCATCGGAATGTGTCCCGGCAAGATGCCGAGATCGCCTTCCACACCCCGAACCGTCAGGCTTTCTACCTCTCCGGAATATGCCAAGTGATCCGGCGTCACAATTTCCAATATAAAGGTACTCACTTTCATCCCTCCTGAACAGCTCTCACCGGAAGCTTAACGCCCCCGCGCAGGACTTATTCCAGTGTTTTTGCTTTTTCTACCGCTTCTTCAATCGTTCCTACAAAGAGGAAAGCTGCTTCAGGAAGATCATCGTGTTTACCATCGAGGATTTCTTTGAAACTGCGGACCGTTTCTTTTACAGGCACGTAAGTACCCGGCATGCCGTTAAATGCTTCCGCAACGTGGAACGGTTGAGACAAGAAGCGTTGTACTTTACGGGCACGCGCTACGATCAGCTTGTCTTCTTCGCTCAATTCATCCATACCGAGGATCGCGATAATATCTTGAAGCTCGTTATAGCGGGCAAGAAGCTGCTTAACGCCTTGAGCAACGTTGTAGTGCTCTTCGCCTACGATTTCAGGCGTCAAAATCCGGGAGCTCGAAGCGAGCGGATCCACCGCCGGGTAAATACCCATCTCGGAAATTTTACGCTCCAGGTTGGTCGTTGCGTCCAAGTGGGCGAATGTCGTTGCCGGAGCCGGGTCGGTATAGTCATCCGCAGGAACGTAAATCGCCTGGATGGACGTTACGGAACCTTTTTTCGTGGATGTGATACGCTCTTGCAGCTGACCCATTTCCGTTGCCAGCGTAGGCTGGTAACCTACGGCCGAAGGCATGCGGCCGAGCAAAGCGGATACTTCGGAACCGGCCTGCGTAAAGCGGAAAATGTTGTCGATGAAGAGCAACACGTCTTTGCCTTCTTGGTCACGGAAATATTCGGCCATCGTCAAACCTGTCAACGCAACGCGAAGACGCGCGCCCGGAGGCTCGTTCATTTGTCCGAAAACCATCGCCGTTTTCGAGATAACGCCGGAATCGCTCATTTCATGGTACAAGTCGTTACCTTCACGGGTACGTTCGCCGACGCCCGCGAATACGGAAATACCGCCGTGTTCTTGCGCGATGTTGTGGATCAATTCCTGGATGGCGACGGTTTTACCTACGCCCGCGCCTCCGAAGAGACCGATCTTACCGCCTTTTTGGTAAGGAGCCAACAAGTCGATAACTTTAATCCCCGTTTCAAGCATTTCGGCTTGCGTGGACAATTCATCATATTTTGGAGCTTCACGGTGAATCGGGCTGGTTACTTCCGTAGAAACGTCTCCCGCCTCATCGATCGGCTTTCCGAGTACGTTAAATACGCGGCCAAGCGTCGCGCTTCCTACCGGCACGGTAATTGGAGCGCCAAGGTCGACGGCTTCCATGCCGCGAACCAGACCATCCGTGGAGGACATGGCGATGCAGCGTACCATGTTGTCGCCAAGATGGTTTGAAGCTTCCAGGGTCAGGTCGATTTGGCGTCCGCCAGCGACAGTGCCCTCAATTTTGATCGCATTGTAGATTTCCGGAAGTTGACCTCTTTCGAACTCGATGTCGACAACCGCACCCATAATGCTGACTACGCGTCCTTTGTTCATCTTTTTTGTTCCCTCCTACAAGTCTGCTTCTATGCAAACCTTCATCGTAAGCTGCTGGCAGCTTTACGCCAAAATCCGTTCATGGTTTGTCATTTGGTACAAAAACGTTCTACTTATGCCTGAGCGTTCGCTCCGGCCACGATCTCGGTAATCTCCTGAGTAATGGCAGCCTGACGGGCACGGTTGTACGTAAGCGTCAATTCGTTGATCAGCTTGGTTGCGTTTTTCGTTGCAGCGCCCATCGCCGTCATTTTCGATCCGAGCTCACTCGCCTTACCGTCGAGCAGCGCGCTGAAGATCAGCGTTTCGGCATATCTTGGCAGAAGCGCCTCGAGCACGGCTTCCGGAGAAGGCTCGTATTCGTAGCTTGCCGTTACGCCGGTCGACTGCGTTTCCATGTTTTCCATCGGCAGGAGCTGATTTACTTCAGGGATTTGAGTCAGTGCGTTCACGAAACGGTTGTAGCAGATAAACAGTTCGTCGATTTTGGACTCTTCAAACTGACGTACCGCTGCATAAGCGATGGATTTGATATCCGAGAAGGAAGGCGTATCGGACAGATCCGTAACCTCCTCGACAACCGGCATTTCGCGGCGGCGGAAGTAGTCACGGCCTTTGCGCCCGATAACGAAAATCACGTATTCGTCCTTGGACTTGTGCTTCTCTTTAATCGTGGACATCACTGCTTTCAAAATGTTCGAGTTATACCCGCCGCAAAGACCGCGATCCGAGGTGATTACCAGATAACCGGTCTTTTTCACAGGGCGTTTTTCGAACATCGGATGCTTGATGCCTTTCGTACCGGAAGCGATGCTGGACACCACTTCTTTCAGCTTATCGGAGTAAGGACGGGCATGCTGCGCCATCTCCTGGGCTCTTCTCAGCTTGGAGGCGGCGACCATTTCCATCGCTTTCGTGATTTGCTTCGTACCTTGAATACTCTTGATCTGACGTTTGATTTCACGCAATCCTCTTGCCATGTTTTCACCACCTTCAAGCTTTGGCGAAGCCAAAGCTAACTTCGTAAGCATAAGCTAAACTTTGGCGGAGCCAAAGTTACTTCGTAAGCATTTTGCTAGCTATAGCCAAGCCGGTCATAACAGCATTTATCCGTTTTTTGGCCCAGGACCGGAGGCTGTATTCCCGCGCCTTCGGAACCTGTGCCAAAGCATGTTCGCATTCATTGAAAAAGATGAATCCGAGCCTTGCGGCCCGGTTCATGTTATGACTTACGCCGTCACAGCAAAGCCTCTCTTGAATTTCGCGATGGCATCCTTCAAGGCTGCTTCGTTGTCAGCGACAAGATCTTTGGTGTCGCGAATGGACGCCAGAATTTCCGGATGGTTGCTTTCCAGGAACGCCAGGAATTCTTTTTCGAAGCGGCGGATGTCGCTCACCGGAATGTCGTCCAGATGGCCTCTGACAGCCGTATACAAGCTCGCTACCTGCTGCTCGACTTTGAGCGGCTGGTTAACGCCCTGCTTCAGGATTTCCATCAGTCTGGCACCGCGGTTGAGGCGGGCAAGCGTGGATTTATCCAAATCGGAACCAAATTGCGAGAACGCTTGAAGCTCACGGTATTGGGCAAGGTCGAGCTTCATACCGCCGGCAACCTTTTTCATCGCTTTGATTTGAGCGGAGCTACCTACGCGGGATACGGAGATACCCACGTTGATCGCCGGACGTTGGCCGGCATAGAAGAGCTCGGACTCCAGGAAGATCTGACCGTCCGTAATCGAGATGACGTTCGTCGGAATGTAAGCCGATACGTCGGAAGCTTGCGTTTCGATGAACGGCAGCGCGGTCAAGGAACCGCCGCCGAGCGCGTCGCTCAGCTTCGCTGCGCGTTCCAGCAAGCGGGAATGCAGGTAGAATACGTCACCAGGATAAGCTTCGCGGCCTGGAGGACGTTTGAGCAGCAAGGAAAGTTCGCGGTATGCCGCTGCTTGTTTGGACAAGTCATCATAGATGATCAGGGCATGCTCGCCTTTGTACATGAAATATTCGCCCATTGCGCAGCCGGCGTAAGGAGCGATGTACAAGAGCGGGGACGGCTCGGAAGCCGACGCCGTAACGACGATCGTGTATTCCAGGGCGCCATGGCGGCGAAGGTTTTCTACGACGTGAGCAACCGTGGATTGCTTTTGGCCGATCGCAACGTAAATACATTTTACGCCGTTGCCTTTTTGGTTGATGATCGTGTCGATCGCGATTTGCGTTTTACCGGTTTGACGGTCGCCGATGATGAGCTCGCGCTGGCCGCGGCCGATCGGTACCATGGCGTCGATCGCTTTGATACCGGTTTGCATCGGTTCATGTACCGATTTACGGTCGATAACGCCCGGAGCGTTGTTTTCTACAGGACGGAATTCGGATGCTTCGATAGGTCCTTTGCCGTCGAGAGGTTGACCAAGCGGGTTCACGACGCGTCCGAGCAGCGCTTCGCCTACGGGAACCTGCATGATGCGCCCGGTACGTTTCACTTGGTCGCCTTCTTTGATTTCCGTGTAAGGTCCGAGGATAACGACACCTACGTTGCTTTCTTCCAAGTTCAGCGCAAGGCCTACGACACCGTTCTCGAATTCCACGAGCTCGCCGGCCATGACGTTGTCGATCCCGTGAACGCGGGCAATACCGTCACTAACTTGAATAACGGTACCGACTTCGGATACCTCGATCTCTGATTTATATTGTTCAATTTGACTTTTAATCAGCGTACTGATTTCTTCAGGTCTGATACTCAAGTGTCTTCACCCCTATCTACTGTGCTAGTCTGTTAAAAGACTTTTCAAGCCGTTCCAGCTTCCCTGCCAGACTTCCGTCATACAGCTTGTCGCCGATGATGACTTTTACGCCGCCGAGCAGGCTTTTATCGATCACGTTCGTCACGCGGATTTTTTTGTTGGCCAAAGCTCCAAATTGTGCAGCAACGGTCCCTTTTTCCTGCTCACTCAGCGGATAAGTGGAGTACACTGTCGCATCCGCAATTCCGAGGCTTTCACCTTCGATCCGGATATAGCTTTCCAGAAGATCCGGGAGGATATCAGCTCTGCCCCGCTCAATGAGCAGTTCTACGGTATTGATGACCGGCTGGGATACTTTTTCTTGAAGGGCTTTTTTCAGCACATCCAGTTTTACTGTCACGGAAATGTTGGGTGTAGAGATAAACTGCTGCACGTCGTTGTCTTGCGCGATGGCTTCCACGACGGCTTTCAGCTCCTGCTCCACTTCCAGCGTCTTCTGCTGCCCTGCAGCCACTTCAAACAGCGCCTTTGCGTAACGCTTGGCTGCTATCGTTTCCCGGCTCATGGTCTGCCCCCTACCTCTTTAAGGTATTGGTCCACCAGTTCTTCCTGCACGCCTTCGCTGCTGACTTCCTTCTCAAGCAGCTTGGAAGCGATCTTCACGGAAACGGCGCCCACTTCGTTGCGCAGCTCCTGAACCGCCTTGTTCTTTTCGCTGGCGATGTCGCGGACGGCTTCTTCTTTGATGCGGGCCGCTTCTTCCTTCGCCTGCGCCATCAACTGGTCGGCCTGTTTGCTGCTCGTTTGCTTGGATTGTTCGATAATCTCGTATGCTTCCTTGCGAGCCGCCTCGAGGGCTTTCTTCTGCTCCTCTACGTAAGCGACTGCCTGATCGCGGGTTTGCGCAGCTTCGTTCATCTGCGACATCACCAGCTCACGGCGTTTTTCCATGATGGAAAAGAGCGGTCCGAAAGCATATTTGTTGAGAAGCAGGTACAAAATCACAAATGCGATCAACGCGAGTATAAAAGACGGGATGTTAATACTCAATCTTAGTCACTCCTTTCCGGTGCACGTGCACTGCCGTTCACTCTCGTTTACGAAAGACCATAATTCTCACGGCTAAAAAGAAGGCGCGGATGGCCGTGGCCTTCCCCGCCAAACCCTGCTTGTGTTAAATTAAGCTCCTGCGTAGAACAAGAACGCGAGTACGACACCGATGATTGGAAGTGCTTCGACCAGACCAACACCGATAAACATCGTCGTTTGCAGAGTGGATTTTGCTTCTGGTTGACGAGCGATCCCTTCAACCGTTTTAGATACGATCAAACCGTTACCGATACCTGCGCCAAGCGCGCCCAAACCTACTGCGATAGCAGCTGCCAAAAATGCCCAAACTCCCATTTGTAAATCCTCCTTAGAGATGTGTATTTTGTTTGTATTTATGTTGAGTTAAGTGAAGCCTTACTCCAAGCTTAACTTTGAAGCTAATGTTCGTCATGCGACTCGATCATTTGCGAGATGTACACCATCGTCAGGATCGTAAATACGAAGGCCTGGATCGCGCCGACGAAAATACTGAATCCTTGCCATACCACGAGTCCGAGCGCCGAAGCCACCCAGCCCGCCGCGCCAAGCGCAGTCAGTTTCAGCAATACCGAAATGAGCACCTCGCCCGCAAAGATGTTACCGAATAGACGCATGCCCTGCGTGAGCAGTTTCGCGAACTGTTCGATGACGTTGATCGGGAAGAAGAACCAGTATGGCTGAAAATAGTGTTTGAAATAATTCTTCGTATTTTTCGTGATGCCGAGGAAATGCGACAACAGGAAAACGATCAACGCGAGCGCCATCGTCACGGAAGCGTCGGCCGTCGGGGATTTCCACCAAGCGACTCCAACTTCCTCCAGTTCCGGATTTTTCTCGAAGGCCTCTTTTACGGAGACGATCTCCTTGCCGAAAATGTGCGCATGTTCGGCGCCGTGATAGTCGGTTACGATACCAAACGGCAAGCCTAGCAAGTTCGCTACGAAGATAAACATGATGAAAGTGAGACCAAGGGACAGAAAATGCTTCCCTTTTTTCCAGTCCATCGTGCTTGAAATCAGATTTTGAACGAATTCAACTGCCCATTCCATGAAGTTTTGCAGTTTGCCCGGATTTTCGACAGACAAATTTCGAGTTGCCAGTTTCGCGATGACAAACACGATCACGCATGTCACAATGAGCATGAGAACGATGGAAAGGTCAATTGGAATGCCGCCCAATTCAATAATCGGTGATTCATGCATATTTTTCTCACCCCTTTCTCAGTTGAGCAATCTACTCTTCTTTGCGAGACAATCGAATTCCTATAAATAAGAGAAGGAACTGCGATAAGATCAGGGTAGCTGCGACAGCGTACAAATTAAACGTTTCCGGCTTCTGATAGGCGAGTATGACGGCCAGCACGCTTACCGCTGCGCGGGTCAAGAACCCCATGTTCACTCTTTTGCTTTCTCCGTTTGCGACCGCATCGGTCACCTTCTGCACCTTATAGCCCAGATAGAAGCTATTCAGCAGGCTGACGGTAGCGCCAAGCACCATCCCGAGCGCAATGCTCTTGTAATCGGGAAAGAAAGCAGCACCCAAAAAGCATAGGGCAAGAAAATAAAGCGTGGTTCTGGTCAATACCCTGCGGTATTTCCATATTTCATTCATCACTTTCCCCCAGGACTGCCTTGGTGATTATAAAAACGCTTACGCCGCCGATAAGGAGTCCGAATAGAACGCCGAAAGCGATCCAAAGTCCGGGCCCTCCCAAGATCTTGTCCAGCCAGGAGCCCAAATAAAAGCCCCCTAAAGTACACGCTGCCAGATCAATTCCGATTGCGCTTGCAAGTCCGATATATTTCATTGGGGTTGCAACGTTTTTATTGGTTTTACGCGGCTTTTCAGGTTTACTCATTATAGTCCACCCTCATAATCCCTGTTCATTTTACTGAATGTCACAAGAGTTTGTCAATTGAGCGGATTAATGTCATTTTTGCCCGAAACTATGAAAATCATCACAGCAAAACGCCGCAAAACCGTGCAAACCGTACAGTTTAACTGTATGCTGTACTCTTTGCCTCAAGAATGTTGGTTCAACTTTCCTTTGTGAACATTCTGTGAAATTGTTCCGGACGTTCTTTTCGGATGCCAAAATGATGCAAAATCGCTTGAACGATCCGCTCCGACGCCTTGCCGTCCCCGTAAGGATTCGCCGCCTTGCTCATCGATTCGTAAAGCGCCTGGTCGGTCAGCAGCGTTTTGGTGCGCTCGTACACTTTTTCCTCGTCCGTGCCCACCAGCTCGAGCGTTCCTGCCTCAATGCCCTCGGGACGTTCGGTCGTATCGCGGAGCACGAGAACCGGCACGCCAAAAGAAGGGGCTTCTTCCTGAAGCCCGCCCGAGTCCGTCAGGATCAGATGGGTATGAGGATAGAAGTTGTGCAGGTCCACCACGTCCAGCGGGTCGATCAGCTTGATTCGCGGATGGCCGCCGAGGATGGCGTGGGCCGGCTCCTTCACCGCGGGGCTCAGATGCACCGGATAGCAAATCGCGACGTCCTCGAATTCGTCGGCAATCCGTTTGACCGCGCGGAAAATGTTCATATGGGGTTCCCCTTGCGATTCGCGGCGGTGCGCCGTCATCAGGATCAGCCTTTTGCCTGCCGCCCATTCCAGCACCGGATGCGTGTAATCCGGCTGTACCGTATATTGAAACACATCGGTAACTGTGTTGCCTGTGACATAAATGCTTGATTCGTTTTTGTTCTCCCGTTTCAGGTTGTCCGCGGACCAATCCGTCGGCGAAAAATGAAGATCCGCGAGGATGCCGGTCAATTGGCGGTTCATCTCTTCCGGATACGGGGACAGCTTGTTCCAAGTCCGGAGTCCCGCCTCCACGTGCCCTACTTGGATTTTTTGCAGGAATGCCGCATAGCTGGCCAGGAAAGTCGTCAGCGTGTCGCCATGCACCAGCACGATGTCCGGCTGCGCTTCGCGAAGCACGGGCTCGAGCCCCTCCAGCACGCGGATGGTAATTTCGTTCAGCGTTTGCCGGTCCTTCATGACATCGAGATCGTAATCCGGCTTGATTTTGAACACGTCAAGCACCTGATCCAGCATCTGGCGATGCTGGGCGGTCACGCAGACCACCGATTCGATATGCTCGGGGTGTTTTTCCAGCTCCAAAATGAGCGGAGCCATCTTGATTGCTTCCGGACGCACGCCAAAAATCGTCATCACTTTTATTTTAGACATGAACTCTAACCTCTTTTCGCTTACTTGGTTCCGAACAGGCGGTCGCCGGCATCGCCGAGGCCCGGCACGATATATCCATGGTCGTCCAATTTTTCGTCGAGGGCCGCCACGTAAATGTCTACGTCCGGGTGAGCTTCCTGCACCGCTTTGACGCCTTCAGGTGCAGCGATCAGATTCATCATTTTGATCTGGGTGCAGCCGCGTTTTTTGAGCACGTCGATCGCCGCGATCGCGGAACCGCCCGTTGCCAGCATCGGGTCGATGACGATCAGCTCGCGCTCCGTCACGTCGGTAGGCAGCTTGGTGTAGTATTCGACGGGCTGCAGCGTTTCGGGATCGCGGAACAAGCCGACATGGCCCACCTTCGCCGCGGGAATGAGCTTCAAAACCCCGTCAAGCATGCCAAGGCCCGCACGCAGGATCGGAATGAGTCCGAGCATGCGTCCGGCAAGCACCTTGCCGTCGACCTCGGCGACAGGCGTCTGGACCTTCACCGTTTCAAGCGGAACCTCGCGCGTAATTTCATAAGCCATCAAAGAAGCAACCTCGTCAACAAGTTCACGGAAATCTTTTGTGTTTGTCCGCACATCACGGATAAAAGTCAGCTTGTGTTGAATTAAAGGGTGATCGCAAATCACCAGTTTTCCCATTGTATTGTCCCTCCGGTAATCGTAAGTCTAAGTGCTGCCAGTGCCGGTTTGCCATGTGCAAAGACGTCTAGGTACACAAATCTTGTTTATTATATCATTCCCTGAAATGAAATTGCACCACGTTTCACATGTTTATTTTCGCCCCAAGCCGCGGAAGATTAAACCTTTTGTGACAAGGGCTGCAATCCGGAAACCGTTTGGCCGGCCGGAGGGTCTTGGTGCGGCATGCATAAAAAAGGGGCCGGAGGCCAAGCCTCCAGCCCTTTCAGGTTCAAGTAGGATGCGAATTAATAGTTAAGTTCCGGATACAGCGGATATTGGTCCGTCAATTCCTTCACCATGGCAGCCGCTTTGGACAGGACGGTTTCGTCCTGAGGCTGCTTCAGCGTCATGGCGATGATTTTGCCGATTTTCTCCATGGCGGCCTCGTCCATGCCGCGCGAAGTGGCGGCTGGCGTGCCGATCCGGATGCCGCTTGTGACGAACGGGCTGGTCGGATCGAAAGGAATCGCGTTTTTGTTCACGGTAATGCCGATGGAATCCAGCACCTTCTCGGCGTCTTTACCCGTGATGTTCACGCTGCGTGTATCCACCAGCATCAAGTGGTTGTCGGTACCGCCGGATACGATGTTCAGGCCTTCGCCGATCAGCGTTTCGGCCAAAACTTTGGCGTTTTTCACGACGTTTTGGGCATAGGTTTTGAACGAAGGATCAAGCGCTTCGCCAAGCGCCACCGCTTTGGACGCGATGACGTGCATCAAAGGACCGCCCTGGGTGCCAGGGAATACCGCTTTGTCGATGGCCTGCGCCCACGGCTGTTTGCACAAAATCATGCCGCCGCGCGGACCGCGAAGCGTTTTATGCGTCGTTGTCGTGACGAATTGGGCATGAGGCACCGGACTCGGGTGAACGCCCGCGGCGACCAGGCCGGCGATATGCGCCATGTCGACCATGAACAACGCGCCCACGTCGGTTGCGATCGAAGCGAAAGCTTCGAAATCGATCGTGCGCGGATACGCGCTGGCGCCGGCAACGATCAAACGCGGACGGTGTTTGAACGCGGCTTTGCGCACTTCGTCGTAATCGATCAGGAAGTTGTCTTCGCGAACGCCGTAAGCGACGAAGTTATACAAAAGGCCGGAGGCGTTGACCGGGCTGCCGTGCGTCAAATGTCCGCCGTGGGCCAGGTTCATGCCGAGCACCGTGTCGCCGGGTTTGATCGCGGCAAGATATACCGCCATGTTCGCTTGTGCGCCGGAATGCGGCTGCACGTTGACGTGTTCGGCGCCGAACAGCTGCTTCGCGCGGTCGCGGGCGATATCCTCGACGATATCGACGCGCTCGCATCCGCCGTAATAACGTTTGCCCGGATAACCTTCCGCATATTTGTTCGTGAGGACGGAGCCCATGGCCTCCATCACCGCTTCGCTGACAATGTTTTCGGAAGCGATCAGCTCGATGTTGCTGCGCTGGCGCTTCAGCTCCAGATTCATCGCATCCAATACCGCAGGGTCCTTTTTACGCAATTGATCCATCTTCTTGTTCCTCCCTTAAAATAAACTTTCCTATTTTTTTGTGCATGAACGCTGTCCAATCCCCGACGTTTAATCGCAAGCGGAGGCGTTGCCCGCATCCTGCCCGGGCGAGATGCGGTACACCGCACGCTCGCCGCCGATCAGCTTCGGCCGGGTGAAGGCGGTATTCACGCGCGCCTCCCCCACATATCGAAGCTTGGTGCGGTAAGGCACGGCCACGCGCCGCAAATGCATCCCGATCAATGTTTCTCCGATGTCGATCCCCGCATCCGCTTCGATCGTTTCGGCCAAACACGGCTCCTTCATGGAGCGGTATGCCGCGCTGGCCATGGAACCTCCGGCCTTCGGCACCGGTACGGCCGCCACTTCGGTCAGCCGCAAAGCGGCAAGAAGGGAACGCTCCACGACAAGCGCCCGGTTCAAATGCTCGCAGCACTGGAACGCGAGCTCGAAACCGAACTCGCGGCTGACTTCCCGGATGCCTTCCAGCAGCTCCTGCGCCACTTCAAGCGCCCCCGAGGTGCCGATCCGCCGGCCCGCCACTTCGCTCGTGCTGGTTCCAACCACGACGACCTTGCCGGGGCCAAGCCCGGCCGCTTCCGCCAGCTCGCGCAAAATGGCCGACACTTGCTCTTTTAGCGAAACTTCCGCCGGAATGCCTTGTTCGGAAAATTCCATGCGAATACCTCCCTAGCGCTGCAGATAACGGTCCTCGATCGCTTTGATTTTGCCGACGCGCTGCGTATGGCGCTCTCCGCTGCTGAACGGCGTATCGAGCCAGATTTTCGCGATTTCCTGCGCCAGGCCGGGGCCGATGACGCGCTCGCCCATCGCCAGCACGTTCGAATCGTTGTGCTCCCGGGTCGCTTTGGCGGAAAATACGTCATGCACCAGCGCGCAGCGAATGCCCGGAACCTTGTTGGCCGCGATGCTCATGCCGATCCCCGTACCGCAAATCAGAATGCCGCGATCAGCCTCACCCGAGGCAACCTGCTCGCATACAGGCAGGGCATAGTCCGGATAATCCACGGAGTCAGCGCAGCTGCACCCCACGTCCACGACCTCGTGGCCCATTTCCTGAATAACGGCGATGATGTCTTCTTTCAAACGCACTCCCGCGTGATCTGTTCCCACAGCAATCTTCATGTTTCGAAAAACCTCCCTGAATGTCGTGCTTTTGTGACTTCTTGTACATTATACCCTATTTCAAAGCCACAAGATGAAAATACCTTCATGGGGATGCCTGCAAAATCCTCCCTATGAATACAAAAAAGAGCAGTCCGCGGATAACCGCAGAATTGCTCTTTTGCCCAGGCGACCGGCCGTATCATCCGGTGCTCCATCGTGGTTTCATCCACAGTTGTCGCCAGTTACACCGGATCCAAGGTTTTTCACAACCATCATAAATCATTAGACGGCGAAAAGCAAGCAATTTCGGTGCTTGCTCCGCCTGCCGGAGGCGCACCGGGGAAACGTGCAGCCTGGGCCGCTGTATCCCTTGAAGAGGTTCGTTGACGCGCCCCGGATCAAACCGAAGCCGATCCCCACGCTTTGCTTACGAAGCGCGATAAGCTTCCAGCTTATCCAGCAAACGTTCGATCGCGGCCCGGATTTCTGCCGCGGCCAAATCATAATCCTCCCGGGACCCCCCGAACGGGTCGGAAATATCGAAGCTCGGCACGCGCTGCTGGATTTCGATCAAGCGTTCCCGCTCCGCATCGGTCAGCTCCTGTCCGAGCGAGCGTTTGACCTCCCAGGTCGCGTAAAGGCCGTCCAGTTCTTTCAGGTCGTTCAGCACGCCTTCGTCGTCTTCCACGTATTCCTTCAGCGTGAACACTTTGTCCGCCGCATGCGGAAAGTTGCGGATGACCTGCTGCTTATGGCTTTGGGTCAGCGTAAGGATCAAGTCGGACCAATCGACCGCTTCCGGCTTCAACGATTTCGAAGTCAGGCGGTCGCCGATCTCATGGTCGCGCAATACTGCCTCCGCATGCCGCGACATCGACATGCCGTCCATGGCCGCGACGCCGGCGGAACGGGCTTCCACGTCGATGCCGCGGTCCTTGGCCATTTTGCGGAGAAGGGCTTCCGCCATCGGGCTGCGGCACGTGTTCCCTGTACACACAAACAAGATATGCTTCACGTCTATCGCACCTCCCGGATTGTTCTTTGGCGATTATTGTATCAAAAGATAAAGGCGAGGCCAAATGCCAGCAGGATCACGCCTCCCAGCGCCTCCCCGAAATCCCCCAGGTTGCGGCTTGCCCTCCGGCCCAGCAGGAGTCCCATGACCGACATCACTCCGCCGCTGATGCCGAAGGCAAGCACGGTGACGATCAAATTGCTCTGGAACATCCCGAGCGACAGCCCGACGGAAAAGGAATCCACGCTGACGCTTAAGGCGAACAACAACATGCCCGGCAGCGACCGGTGGTCGATCATCCGGGTCTCTCCGCTTTTGAAAGAGCCGAATACCATGTGAACGCCGAGCAGGATGAGCAGTCCCCCGGCAACATAGTCGGCTACCTGTCCAAGCAGGGAGCTCATGTATTGTCCGGTATACATGCCGATCAGGGGCATCAGGATATGAAACAAGCCGATCAGCACGCTGATCTTCAGCACGTGCAGCAGGCGAATCCCTTTCATGCCGATTCCGATCCCCAGGGAAAATGCGTCCATTCCAAGTGCCGCGGCCATCATCAGGATCGCGATCAGCTGACCCAAACCGGCGGGTGTCTCCAACATTCCCATTCCTCCATGTCCGTTAGGTTCTTGTACAACCATATGCGGACAGGTGGACAATCATGACTTGTACGTTGTGGCGGCCAAGCTACCGATCGGCCCGCCCAAGCCTGACGACGTCCTGTCCCGCCGCCTTGCGGAGGCGGTTCATGATCGCCGCGCCGATGCCGTCTTCCGGGCAAGCCTCGGATAAAATAAAACCGACTCCCTCTTCGTCCATGCGGCGCAGGGCGGCATACAGGCGATGCGCAGCGGCGCTCAAATCGGACAGGCTCCCCAGCGACTCGACGCAATCGGCCTGATAGCGGCCGATATGCTCCTCGAACGCAAGGACCCCGGTCCGTTCGCCGCGGGCAGCGGCTTCCCGCAAATGGCGGGCAATCCAATCGGACACTTCGGACGCCGAAGGTCCCGTGACGATGCGGAGCGCGCCCTGGGGAGCATAATGCGTATATTTCATTCCCGGAGCTCTCGGCGCCTGGACAGGCTCGCTTCCGGACTCCGGCAGAAGCGCCGGATCCAAACGCGCCGGCGCTCCCGCCGCCTGCGACAGCTGCTCCAGCGTCACGCCGCCCGGCCGAAGGACGGTCACGATGCCGTCCTCCGCCACCTGAACGACGGTCGACTCGACGCCGACGCCGGTCGCGCCGCCGTCGACGATGCCGCCGATGGCGCCGGCAAGGTCCTCCAGCACGTGGCCGGCCAGCGTCGGGCTCGGCCGTCCCGAGCGGTTCGCGCTCGGCGCCGCCACGGGACAGCCGGATTCTTCGATGAGCGCCAGCGCGACCGGATGATCCGGCATCCGAATCCCGACCGTGTCCAGTCCCGCGGTCACGCGGTGCGAAAGCGCGCCGGACCGTACCGGCAGCACGATCGTGAGCGGTCCCGGCCAAAAGGCTTCCATCAGCCGCCGCGCCGCCGGGCTAACTTCCTTTACCAGCCCGTCCAGCTGATCCTTCCGCGATATATGTACGATCAGCGGATTATCCGACGGTCTGCCTTTCGCCCTGAATACCGCTTCAACCGCTGCCGTGGAACGGGCGTCTGCGCCAAGGCCGTATACCGTTTCGGTCGGAAAAGCGACCACGCCTCCTTCCCGAAGAATGGCCGCCGCCGGTTTAAGCGCTTCTTTCAGCCTGCCGGGCTCGGAGAGAAGCTCCGGACCGATACGCCAATAAGGCGTGACCGATGTCCCCGAAACCGTCTCTTGATCTGTTCGTTCCATGTTTATCCCTGTCTTTCTGTCTGATGTTCATCCCAATATTTAAAAAAGACCCAAATTCGAACCACGGCTTTGCCTCAGGCTTTTCAGCCGATCAGCGACCCGTCGAGCAGCCCCCTAACGCGCATATTGCCGTGATTATGAAGTTGAGCCGTTTGACCGATGAAATGGTTTATCCATTCCTTATCTTATCACACCTGAAACGATGGTTGTATCTCCCGCCCGGGCCGCCGTCCGGAAAACGCCGGATGCGAAAATGTCAAAACAAAGCCTTGAACCAGCTGAAGATCCCTTCGAGCATGTCCCAGAGAAAAAAGCGGACTTCCGGTTCGGATGCTTTGACCGGCGCTTGATCTGCGGCTTTTGCGGATTGGCTTCCCGGCTCCCCCGGGCTGTAGGACGTTTTTTTCGTTTTGCCCGACAACTCTTTGGACGATTCCGCTTTCGCCGCAGCGGGTTTTGCCGCCGCGTCGCCGCTTCCCGCATCGATGAAGCAAAGCGGCGGGAACAGCACGCACCACCAGTTCTGGCCTTTGCCTTCGCCCAGCGTGATCCGCAGCGCTTCATAGTTTCCCGCAGGATACACGGTGCCCCCGTACAATTTCGTCGGGAAAGGCACAACGCCGAGTTCCACGCGGTAACCGTAGCCGATCCCCCGCTCTTCCAGCTCTCTGCCTACCAAGTCATGAAGCTCGGGCAAATGTTCGCGGATCGTTGCGCGAGCGGCCTCCAGACTTTGCGGATCCTCCAAATCCTGTACCCAGGCATCCATTTGCTCTACCACCGCATCCCGGATTTGCCGCTTGACGAGCTGGTCGTCCGGATGATCGGAATTGGCCAGGATGCGCAGCCGGATCGATTCCCCCGGAATCGGCCCGCCGGCGACGGCCGCGTCCGTTTTTTGCGCTTCCCAAGTCATGGCGAGCATCAATAAGATACAAAAAATAATGACGGTATTCTTCACCAAAGACCGGAGACGGTCTCCTTTTTCGTTATGATTCCACATGCCGTTCATGCCCCCTCTATCAAATCCTGCTATGATACTGACCAGTATGGCCGGAAATGATAGAGTCTAAACCTGGCAATCTATGAATCTAGCGAAATAGTACAAAAGACCGTTCTCCCATTACCTTTGAAGGTCAGGGAAAACGGTCCACTTGTCCGTGTCAGGCCTGTTTGGCGGCCGCAGCTTTCTGCGGCGCCGGGGCGAAAATATCCTCGCTCACCTCGTGGCCGTGCACGCGCACGCTCATCACGATGCCGATGCTGGCCATATTGATGAGCAGCGACGTACCGCCGTAGCTGATAAACGGCAGCGTAATCCCCGTCAGCGGCATGAGCCCGATAAAGGCGCCAATGTTTTCGAAAATCTGGTAAAGCATCATCGACACGACCCCGACGATCAGCAGCGGCCCTGCCCGGTCCCGGCATTCGAGGCAAATCAGGATCATGCGGTGAATCAATATGAAATACAGCAGCAGAACGACCGACGATCCGACAAACCCGAACTCCTCCGCGATTTCTACGAAAATCGAGTCGGAATACGTGTAAGGCACGCGGCCGGACTGGACCGACGTCCCCTGCATGTACCCTTCGCCCATCATGCCTCCGGAAGCGATGGCAAGTTTGGCGTTTTTCGTATGGTACGAGGCTTTGGCCGTCGCTTTGTCCGGAACCAGCCAAGGGTCGATCCGTTCCGTCCAATGTTCTCGCCCGATGTCTTTCAAGAATTTTTCGATATTGTCATGAAAGTGAATATAAGAGAAAATCCCGCCGACGGCGACCGCTCCCAAAATAATGAGGGCCAGAAACGCATGCAGGAACTTGATGTTCCCAACCCACAGCAGCCCGAGCAAAATGAGCACATAGCTGAGCGCGTTCCCAAGGTCGTTTTGGATCATAACCAGCGCAAACGGAATAAAGGTCAGCCCCCCGATCGGCAGCACGTCCCTCCATAGGGAAAGCTTGGGTTTGGGCCTTTTCATCAACAAATACGTCAGGAATATGATCAAAATGAGCTTGAACAGCTCGGCCGGCTGCAGGCTGAATCCTCCGAATTTGAACCAGCCCTGGGCCCCGTTTACGTCCGATCCCAAAAAGTTGACCGCGACCAATAACGCGTTGCCGAACAAATAAATATATAACGCATACTTGACGAGCAACTTATAATCCAGTAACACCAGCCCGAAAAAAACGACAAAAGCCAAGATGTAATACTGGAGCATTTTGATGTGGGAGCCTGCGAACTTGGTATCCGTAGTAACGCTGTATATTGCCATGATGCTGACGCCCATGAAAATCATAAGTATAAAGACGACGACGTAATCCACTTTTTTTAGCTTCTGAAGCATCTGCTATCCCCCTGATGCGGGCCTCTCCCGCCCTTCTTGCCGTGATCCTTGCCGAAAACTCACTGTACTATTGTAATGGAATAGCAGCCCCATATTCAATTCCTGTTAAATCCATCGCGAAGACGCCGGAGCAAACGGCCGTACCGGCCGCCTTTCTCCATGCTTTCCGGAAGCGGAAACGGCTCTTCCTCCTCTTGCCCATGAATCCGGATGCTCATAACAACCCCGATGCTCACCATATTGATGACCAGCGAGGTCCCCCCGTAACTGATAAAAGGGAGCGTGATCCCGGTCAGCGGCATCAGGCCGATAAAAGCCCCGATGTTGACGAATATCTGATAAACGAACATCGCGATGATGCCCGTGATCAAATACGGCCCGGCCCGGTCGCGGCAATCGGCCGCGATCAGCACCATCCGGTGGATCAGGATAAAATAAAGCAGCAGCAGCACCGACGAGCCGATAAAGCCGTATTCCTCGGCGATCTGCACGAAAATCGAGTCGGCATAAGCCAGCGGCACGCGCTCCGATTGGATCGTCGTGCCTTTCATGTACCCTTTGCCTTCGATGCCTCCCGAACCGATGGCCAGCTTGGCGTTGTACGTTTGCCAGCTGACGTCGCGGGAGGCGAGATCCGGCACCAGCCACGGGTCGAACCGGGCGATCCAGTGTTTTTTGCCGAGATCATCCCTAATCAGTTTGACCGCCTTGTCATGATAATGGATGTAAGCCTGAATGCCCCCGAAAATGGCGGCAGAGGCGATCGCCAGCGCGATAAACGCATGCGAATATTTGATGTTGCCGACCCACAGCAGCCCCGCCAAAATGACCATGTAACTGAGGGCGTTGCCCAGGTCGTTCTGCAGCATCACCAGCGCCCAGGGAACCAGCGTGACAAGGCCGAGCGGGACCACGTCCCGCCAGAACAGCAGTTTGTTTTTGCGCTTGCGGACCAGCAGGAAGGAAATGAAAATGGTGAGAAACAGTTTGAACAATTCCGCCGGCTGCAGGCTGAGCCCGCCCGGAAGCGTGATCCACCCTTTGGCCCCGTAATATTCGTTGCCGAATAACAGCACCAGCACGAGCAGCATCAGGCCGAACAAATAGATATATAAGGCATACCTGACCAGCAGCTTGTAGCTGATCAGCGAGAAACTCAAAAAAGCCGCGAATCCGACCACGTAATAAACGGCCATTCGCTCCGAATAATGTCCGATTTTGGGCCTGCCGGCCGTGACGCTGTAGATGGAAAGCAAGCTGAACGCCATCAACGCAAGCAGGATGAAAATGATGGACATGTCCATGCGTTTGAATTTCTGCAGCATGCGGCATCCTCCAATATGTTTTGGATTTGGCGAAATTCCCCAAGCCTCAATACCTCTATTGTAGTTTAAACCGGATGCAAAGAAAAATTTACCTCAGGCGCGGCACGTTGGAGACGCCGATCACGTGGCGCTCGATGCCGGCGAGGTCAGGGACGATGATGATTTCGTCCCAATGGCCGGCGGCGCGAAGGAGCTGCGCGACTTCGCGGGCCTGCCCCTGCCCGAGCTCGAAGGCGATGAGCCGGGGCGGGGCCTGGAGCAGCGTCAGCTGCTCCATCATGAGGCGGTACGGCGCGAGTCCGTCTGTGCCGCCGTCAAGTGCGGTGCGCGGCTCGTGGTCGCGCACCTCCCGCTGCAGGCCGGCAATGTCGGCCGCAGGAATGTACGGCGGGTTGGACACCAGAATGTCCAACCATTCCCCCGCAAACGGTTCAAGCAGGTTGCCTTCCAGGAAGGCAACCTGCGCGCCGTTTGCGGCGGCGTTGCGCGCGGCCACCTGCAGCGCGCTTGCCGAGATGTCGCTGGCACGGACATGCCAGCGCGGGGCGTGCAGCGCCAGCGTGACCGCGATGGCGCCGCTGCCCGTGCCGATGTCGGCGCACTCGAGCCGCCGCTCGGCGCCGTTTTTGCCCGATGCCCCTTCACCGGAGGCATCGGGTCCGCCTGGAGCGCCGCTTCGCGCGGCGCCCTCCGGCCATAAACGTCCGGCCTGCGTCAGCACGGCCTCCACGAGCAGCTCCGTTTCCGGCCGCGGTATGAGCACGGCCGGCGTTACCTCAAACGGGATGCCGTAAAATTCCTGCATCCCGATAATGTATTGCGCCGGCTCCCCGGCCCCGCGGCGCGACACCGCGCGCTCCCAAGCTTCGCGGCGCTCCGCCGGGAACGGCTCGGCCAGCGCCATGTAATAGGCGGCCCCTTCCAGCCCCAGCACATGCTCAAGCAGCAGCTGGGCGCTGCGCTGGGGTTCGGTTACGCCGCACCCGCTTAAAAAAGAGGAAGCCTCAACGAAGGCTTCCCGTATCGTTTGCTTTGGCGTCATCACGAACGTGGCATCATGCAAAGCGTTATTCCCCTTTTTCCATCAGTTCCGCCTGTTCGGCGATGTTCAGCGCGGAAATGATTTCTTCGATTTCGCCGTTCATCACCTGATCGAGCTTATGCAGCGTCAGGCCGATGCGGTGGTCCGTCACCCGGCTTTGCGGGAAGTTGTAGGTCCGGATCCGCTCGCTGCGGTCCCCGGTGCCGACTTTGCTTTTGCGCTCGCCGGCGTATTTCGCTTCCTCTTCCTGGCGTTTCATATCGAAAATGCGGGCACGCAGCACCTGCAGCGCCTTTTCTTTGTTCGAGTTTTGCGATTTACCGTCCTGGCAGGTCGCCACGATTCCGGTCGGGATATGCGTAACCCGCACGGCGGATTTGGTCGTGTTGACGGATTGTCCACCCGCGCCGCTGGAACAGAACGTGTCCACGCGGATATCCTTGTCGAGAATCTCGATGTCGATATCCTCGACTTCAGGCATGACCGCCACCGTCGACGTCGACGTATGGATCCGGCCGCCCGACTCCGTTGCCGGGATGCGCTGCACGCGGTGCGCTCCGCTTTCGTATTTCAATTTGCTGTAGGCGCCGCGGCCGTTGATCATGAAGATAACCTCTTTGAAGCCGCCGAGATCGTTCATGTTCGCTTCCATCAGCTCCACGCGCCAGCCTTGGGTATCGGCGTAGCGGGTGTACATGCGGTACAGGTCGGCCGCAAACAGCGCCGCCTCGTCGCCGCCCGCCGCGCCGCGGATTTCGACGATGACGTTTTTGTCGTCGTTCGGATCTTTTGGAAGCAGCAGGATGCGGATGCGTTCTTCCAGTTCGGTCTGCCGCGAGGACAGCTCCTCGATTTCCATTTTGACCATTTCGCGCATCTCGTCATCGAGCTTTTCGCCTTGCATCGCTTTGGCGGCCTCCAGCTCTTCCGTTACGGTTTTATATTCGGTATAAGCCTCGTAAGCAGGCTGTAAGTCGGATTGTTCCTTCGAATATTCCCGAAGTCGCTTGCTGTCGTTCACAACATCTGGGTCGCACAGCAGCTCGCTGAGTTTTTCATAGCGGTCTGCCAAGGCTTGCAATCGGTCCAACAAGGGGGGTCACCTCTCCTGTTTTTAATATATTCCGGGCCCCCGCAAAGCAATCGGAATAAGCTTCAGACATCACGCGTCACTTTGTGGGGCTGTTTTTTTGGTATCATATGAAGAAAAAGCCGTTTATCCTTTCGCTAGCACACCATGGACAGACGACTTTTTATTATAACATGGAACATGTATTTTTTCCAGCTTCAAAACAGTGGCCCTACTGAACTCTGAAATAGCCGGGATTCAAGCTTCCCGGGTTGAGTGCGGTGCCAACGGTTCAAGGTTCCGCACCGGAATCCATCCATATCCTGCCCGCTCGCCATGCGGCACCATCCCCATTCGTTCAGTTCCTTAAACAGTTCAACCGTGTCGCCTTCGTCGACATCGAGTTCATGCGCGCAGTAGTTTTCGGTGATCCTGCCTTCCGTCCCGTTTTTTTCGATGATTTGCTCGGGCACCCACCCCTCCATGCCGCCGTCAAGGGTGTAGCAGTATCTCCAGTTTTTCCAGCCTTCGGGATCATCGTCGATTCGGCCGAGCACGACCGTCTGACCTTGGATCAGGCGAATCGGGTGAGGATAATTGGAGCGGTGCCGGGTATGTACGCTATAGAATTGACTCATGCCTGCCTCCCTAACATCTTCATGTTCGCTTAGCATTTTAAACCTCATTGTATGCCAAAATGGAAAGCAAGCAAAGGCCAGCCGCAAGATCATTCAAAACAAATACAGCACCCTTCCGCCTTAGGGTAGAATTAAAAAAAAGTTTTTAAAAATCTTGCAGGGTTCGTTTCGCGCGGGGCGTCTAACGAAATGAAACGGGAGGAGGGGAGAAGACTGGAAGAGTTGCAATGGGTCCGGGCCGTCAAGGCCGGCCATCCGGAAGCTTACAAATACCTGGTGCAGCGGTACCAAAACATGGTTTACCACGTGTGCCTTAAAATAACGTCCGACGATACGTCGGCCAAGGATTTGTCACAGGACATCTTCATGAAGGCTTATTCGGCCCTTCCCGCCTTCCGCGAGGATTCCTCCTTCTCCACCTGGCTGTACCAGATCGCCGTCCGCAAATGTCTCGACTGGAAGCGCGCGCAGCAGCGCGAGCAGGCGCGGCGGAGTCCCGGGGAAGTCAACGAAAACGATTGGGTTACAAGCGAGACCCCGGAACAAATCGTACTGTCCGAAGAAAAAAGCAGCCGGATCCGAAGGATGGTCGACGAATTGGCGGAGCCGTACCGGTCGGCCGTCCGGATGTATTATTTTGAACAATGCTCTTATCAGGAAATTGCCGAGAGGCGCGGGATCACCGCCAAAACGGTGGAATCGCAGCTGTACCGTGCAAGGGCGATGATGCGAAAGAAAGGAGAGGAATTACGATGAAATGCGAATTGATCCAATACCAGCTGGGGGCTTATACCGCAGGGGAACTTCCTCACGAATCCTCCCTTTTCATCGAACAGCACCTCCGTACCTGTCCTGCCTGCCAGGCATGGCACAAGGAGGTACAGGAAATGGCCCTCATCTGGCAACAGCCTGGAGAAACGAACGACTTTCCCGATTTAACGGCGGACATCATGGATGAAATCCGGCAGATGCCGCCTCTATATACGCGCCAGACTTCGCGTTTGAAGCCGAGGGATTCCCGAAGATCGATGATCGCCCATTTTGGGGTAGCGGCCTGCCTGGCCTTCTTCCTGTTCCAATTCAACGTGTTCGAACACGTAAGCTCAGGCATCACCCAGGCGACGCAAATCTTCTCCGATTCCGTGGATCATATATTTAAGGAGGGTAAACGATGATTAGAAAAAGTAGATGGCTGACGTTTTTGCTCGCGATGATTCCGGGCGTCGGACACCTGTACCTGGGTTTCACCAAACAAGGACTGCAAATGATGATCGGGGCCGCAGCCTGCATCATCCTGATTCCGTCCATTCCGATGATTTTCTCGTTCGCTCTGGCGATTCTGTGGTTCTATCAACTGTTCGACGCGCTGCAAAAAGCCGCCTGGATGAAAGCCGCAGCCCTGGAGCAGGAACGCATGATGATGGGGCAGGAAACCTTCGGGTATCCTTGGACGATGCAGGATTTGATGGCAATGGGCGGATATCCGCGGGAAAACCAGCTGAATCCGGTCTGGACCGGGATCGGGTGCGTCATCGTAGGGGCAGCGGTACTGCTCATGACCATCTTCCCCGCGCTCTGGCACTGGCTGCTTCAGCAAAACACGGCCAGCGTCCTGCTCGCCGTCGCATTAATCGGCTACGGCCTGCGGCTGTTGCTAAAAAAACCCGATCGTAGAGGGAGCGAATCTTTATGAACCCCCAAGTGAATCAAACGCCTCCGCCCGTCAAGGTCGGCCGATGGACTTCTGCCATCGGCCTGATCGGCATCGGCGTGATCGTTTTGCTGCAATTCAATAACATCATTTCGTTTGAAGCGCTCAAATACGTTTGGCCCATGCTGCTGATTCTGCTTGGCGTCGAGGTGGTCATCGCCAATATCGTCCACTCCGAAAGAAGGGTCCGTCTCGGCGGATTCAGCGTCACGATCCTGATTCTGCTGCTGCTGGTCAGCATGGTTCAGACCGTGGTTCCCGATGTAAGCAGCTTGTTCAACCGGGGATATGTCAGCGCCATTCGGGGCCAGGAGGAAATAGGGAGCAGCATCAAACGCGTCGAAATCATGGTCGATCACGGGAAGATCAACGTCACCGGCACCGAAGACGCCAAGTTGACCTACGACGGAAAATTTCGTTTCCGGGACGCCAAACATCAGGAAGATGCCGACCTCAAAGCCAAAGAAAGATGGAAGGTCAGTTCGTCGGGAGACACGCTCGTCCTTTCGCTCGAAGACAATCCTGAAATTTGGTTTAATTTCGGCTTCATCCCGGATGATTATTTGAACGTATCGGTTCCGAAATCGCTTGAGGTCGAGGTTCATACCAAAAACGACTCGGTGACCGGGAAACAAATGGACGCCGGCTTCACGGCCGTAACCACCAACTCGTCCATTACGCTGGAGGAAATCAAAGGCAGCGTGTCCGCTTCGACGACAAACGGAGCGGTTCGCGTGAAGGACATCGGCGGCTCCGCCCAAGCGAAGTCGACCAACGGGGCCCTTACGATCGAACGGGTCGCCGGCGCGGTCACCGCCAAGACGACCAACGGAGCGATCCGGGGAACATCCGCCATTGGCGGCGACTGGACCTTAAGCAGCACGAACGGCAGCATTAACCTGAAGGTTCCCGAAAACACAAGCGCCGAAATCAAGGCCAAAACCACCAACTCATCCATCAGCGGCAGTGTTCCGTGGACCGAGGACGGCGGTGATAAACATAAACAGGCCGTGGTCGGGGACGGTTCCCACCAAGTCGTGCTGTCGACATCCAACGGGAGCATCAAGGTCAATTATGGAGAGTAACCTTTAGCCGCCTTTACAGGAGATGTTCATTTTATTCGTTCGTAAAATTAAAGATCGGCCTATCGAGATTGTTCATCTCGTTTAGGCCGATCTTTTTGTTTGCAGGCCCCGTCGTTCATTCTTTATTCATCGACCAGCTCCAACAAGTAATCGGTGTATTCCTGCTCGCTCATCTTCGAAATGGCGGCCGCCAGCTTGTCCTGGGCTTGTTCGGACGGCAGCCGCTCATAATCGGCTTGGTTTATTTTGGCCATCCGCGCCCGATATGCGGGCGTGCTGTTCTGCTCGATATATTGAATGACTTCCTGCATGGGCATTTTCTTTAGCGTCCAAATACTGATGTCGTCGCTCAACGGATCCTCCCCCTTTTTAACCAGATGTCCATGTACTCCTATGGTGTCCGATCACCGTGACACCCATTCCGTTCATTTCGGGCGTTGCCTTGCCCGGAGCCAGACTAAGAGATGTAAAAAGGCTGCCCCCGGGCAAACTGAACTCTTTCGCTAATTGACTAGCAATCGGGTGCAGTGCGCTGTCGGGACAGCCTAATATGTCGAACTCTTCTTACACGTTAAACCGGAAATGCATCACGTCGCCGTCGGCAACGACGTAGTCTTTGCCTTCGAGGCGGAGCTGGCCGCGCTCTTTGGCCGCGTTCATGCTGCCGGCGGCCATCAGGTCATCGTAGGATACGACCTCGGCCCGGATAAATCCGCGTTCAAAGTCGGAGTGGATCACGCCTGCAGCCTGCGGCGCCTTGGTTCCTTTGCGGATCGTCCACGCCCGTACTTCCTGAACCCCGGCCGTGAAATAGGTATACAGGCCGAGCAGGCGGTAAGCCGCTTTGATCAGGCGGTTCAGGCCGGATTCCTCAAGGCCCAGCTCTTCCAGGAACATCGCCTTGTCTTCTCCCTCCAGCTCGGCGATTTCCGCTTCGACTTTCGCGCTGATCGGCACGACTTCGGCATGTTCCGCCGCCGCGAAATCTTTGACCTGCTGCACGTAAGGATTGTTGTCCGCGTCGGATACCCCGTCCTCGCTGACGTTGGCCGCATAAAGAACCGGCTTCATCGTCAAGAGATGCAGATCGCGCAGCACAACCTTCTCGTCTTCGGTCAGCTCCACGCTGCGCGCAGGCTGATCGTTGTACAACGCTTCTTTGACGCGTTCCAGAATGGCGATCTCCTGCTCGTATTGCTTGTTGCCGCCCTTCATGTTTTTGCGGGCGCGGTCGATCCGTTTGTCCACGCTCTCCAGATCGGCCAAAATCAGCTCCAAATTAATGGTCTGAATGTCGCTGACCGGATCGACCTTGCCGTCGACGTGCGTAATGTTTTCGTCCTCAAAGCATCTGACGACATGGACGATGGCGTCCACCTCGCGAATATGGGCCAGAAACTTGTTGCCAAGCCCTTCGCCTTTGCTGGCGCCGCGGACCAGGCCCGCGATATCCACGAATTCGAATGCGGTGGGCACGGTTTTGTTCGGCTGCACAAGTTCGGTGAGCTTGTCCAGGCGCTCGTCCGGCACCTCGACGACGCCGACGTTCGGGTCGATCGTGCAGAACGGATAGTTGGCGGATTCGGCTCCCGCCTGCGTAATCGCATTAAACAAAGTGGATTTGCCGACGTTCGGCAGTCCCACGATACCTGCTTTCAAAGCCATGGATGATGACACTCCTATTTCATATTGGACTAGGCTTAAGCCTGAATGAATTGAAGGATGCTGCAAACCCTCATCTATTAAAAAAACACATACGCGAATCCTCGTTACTTCGCTGCAAATGCGCAGCCTCTCAATCCTACCCATTATATATTAGAACCTTGGGGGCATCAAGATAAGGAACCGATTCCCCGCCGATGCGGCGGAGGTTCGCGCCAAACGCCATGATCCCTTCCACAAAAGGGCGGAAAGCTGGTGCAGACAGCCGTCACGGCGAAATCCGGACCAGCCTGTCGGTCGCCCGCAGCGCGGCGATATCGGCCGCGCCGATCCCGAACATGGCCGTGCGCAGCTCAAACTCGACTTGGGCCAGCACCGCATGCAGCGCCTCCTCCGACTCCACGGCCGGGCCAAGCATGCTTCGCCCGTACCCGGCCAGGTCGGCCCCAAGCGCAAGCACCTTGGCGGCATCCACGCCGGATTGGAGGCCGCCGCTGCCGATCAACCCGGCTTCCGCCGAGGTTTTCCGGATCTCCGCGACACATTCGGCCGTCGGATTGCCCCACCCGGCAAAGGCCTCGGCCGCTCTTCTTCGCATCGGATCTTGGCTGCGGTGCTTTTCGACCTGGCTCCAGGAGGTGCCTCCGGCTCCGGCGACGTCGATGAATTTCACGCCCGCCTCCAAAAGCAGCACCGCCGTCTCCCCGTCGATGCCCCAGCCGACTTCCTTGACCCCGACCGGAACCTCCAGCTGCCGGCATACATGCTCGATTTTGGACAACAATCCGCTGAAGTTCGTATTGCCTTCGGGCTGAAACACTTCCTGCAATCCGTTCAAATGAAGCACCAGCATGTCCGCTCCCGCTATGTCGACCGCACGGCGGCACTCCTCCGCCCCGAAGCCGTAGTTGAGCTGCACCGCTCCCAGGTTGGCGATGACGGGGATCGTGGGGGCATGTTTACGCACATGGAAGGTGTATGCAAGCTCTTCCCGCTCTACGGCGGCGCGCACCGATCCGACTCCAAGCGCCCAGCCCCGCGCCTCTGCGGCCGCGGCAAGTCGTTCGTTTATGGCCCCGGTCGCTTGGCTTCCCCCCGTCATGGAGCTGATCAGCAGCGGCGTGCGCACCGGCCTGCCCAAAAAGGAGGTCTCCAGGCTGATGGCCTCAAAATCCGTCTCCGTCAGCGCGCAATGGCGAAAGCGGTATGTTTCCAGTCCGGACGTCACGCCTACGCCGCTGACATCCTCCGTCAAACTGATCCGCACATGTTCGATTTTTCGTTCTCCCGTTGCGATTTCCGGCAAAAGCGATTTTTTGCCCGTATGATTATCGCTCATCGCGATCCCCCTTCCGCATCTTCCCGCTTGGCCATACACATGTGATCCGGCCGAATATGAACCCGTAGATTACGCATCCGTCCGCCAAAATATTCTCCTATCATCTCATTTCTAACCCTTTAGTTCAAATCCGATTCATGACCGGCGCCTTTTTAGTCCAGACTAGAAGGTGGATTTGAAAAAACGGACGGAACGCGTAAAAAGCAGCCGAAACGGAGGATGACACATGCGACAAAAGGCGGACAGTGCCGCGGCTTACGGGGCGAATCCCCCCTCTTCAGACAACCGATCCGAAAGCCTTCGCCGCGGAAAGCGGCGCAAAGGCCGCTGGGCCACGGCTTTGTCGGCCCTCCTCGTGCTCTGGCTCGTATGCGTGGTCATATACCAGACCCATAAACCGCTCCCTCCGGGCCTTTCCCACGAAAGCCCGCTTTATTACGTGAACAACGTCCGGTTTCTCTATGACCTGACCTACCCCGATCCGTCCGGCAGGGTGGTGAGCGAGCAGCAGATCAAGGACCGCATCCATGAAATCGTGGACGAGTCCCGGCGGTTTCTCGTGATCGACTTGTTCCTGTTCAACAACTACACCCATAAGGGCCAAAACTTTCCGAAGGTCAGCGAAGATTTGACCGATCACCTCATACGCCACAAAAAGGCGTTCCCCGCCATGGACATCGTTATGATTACCGACCCGGTCAACACGGAATACGGCTCCGCTCCCAACCCGTTGCTGGAACGGCTGAAGGCAGCCGGGATCCGGGTCGTGGTGACGGAACTGAATCCGCTGCGCGACCCAAATCCGGTCTATTCGGCGGTATGGCGCACGTTTATGCAATGGTTCGGCGAATCCGGCCAAGGATGGGTGCCGAATTTGATGGCGAACAAAGCTCCGAAAATGACGGTCCGCTCCTACTTGAAGCTGTTAAACGTGAAGGCAAACCACCGAAAAGTCGTCGTTAGCGAAAAAAACGCCCTCGTCCTTTCGGGCAACGTCCACGACGCCAGCGCCTATCATTCCAATGTGGCCCTGGAAGTGCAGGGTCCGGTGATTCAGGATATTCTCGCGTCGGAACAGGGCGCGGTCGACTTATCGAAGGGAGGCAAGCTTCCGCGGTACATTCCGGATGAACACGCAGGAAAAAACCGGGGGCCGATCGGCGTCCGGTATGTAACGGAAGGCAAAACGTACAAATACGTGCTGCAGGAGATCGAGAAGGCAAAGCCGGACGATACGCTGTGGATGGGCATGTTTTACATCGAGGACAAAAAGGTGGTGAACGCCCTGCTGTCCGCGGCGGCGCGCGGCGTGGACGTCCGCCTGGTGCTTGATCCGAACAATAACGCCTTCGGACAGAAAAAAATCGGGATTCCGAACCGGCAGATCGCTCCCATGCTAACCAAACGTTCAAAAGGGAGCATCTCCATCCGCTGGTACCATACGACGCAGGAGCAGTTCCATACGAAAATGATGTACATCCAAAAGCCGACCGGACATTCCGTCATCATCGGCGGCGCCGCAAACATGACCCCTCGCAACCTGGACGATTACAACCTGGAAAACGACCTGTGGGTTTCCATGCCGGCGGGCTCGCCGCTGGATTTGCAGTTGCAGCATTATTTCGACCGCTTATGGAACAACCGGGACGGCTCCTTCAGCCTCGATCTCGGCGCCTACCGCACCACCTGGTACGAAAATCTCATTTACCGCGTCCAGAAGGCGGTCCGTTACACCACCTATTGACGGTGGTATTACGGTACCCCCGGTATTCCCCCGCCGACATGGAAGCATGCAAAAAAGGCGTTCCGCCGGGCGGGACACCTTTTTTTATGGCGTTTTTATGGTTGCTCGCAAACGGACTTAAACTGGCAGCGGTCGCCGCACAGGCGGCCTTTGCCGTGCGGTACGCACATCGGCGTGCCGAAAATCGGGTCTTCCGCGATCATGCAGTCCATGTAAAACACTTCCTTGACCATCTGAGGCGTCAGCACGTCTTCGGGTGCCCCGGCGCAAAATACGCCCTGGTTTTTGACCGCGATCATGTGGTCGGCATAACGGCAGGCCAGATTCAAATCGTGGAGCACCATGACGATAGTGCGGCCCTGTTCGCGATTGAGCTCGTACAGAAGATCGAGCACTTCGATCTGATGGTTCAGGTCCAAATATGTGGTCGGCTCGTCGAGCAAAATAAGATCGGTATTTTGCGCCAGCGTCATGGCGATCCACGCCCGCTGTCTTTGGCCGCCGGATAGCGAATCCACCGTGCGTTCCGCGATGTCGGTAAGCCCGGTCATCTCCAGCGCTTCCCGCACAAGCCGTTCGTCCTCCTCGCTCCACTGCTTCAGCCAGGACTGGTGCGGATATCGGCCTTGTTTGACCAGCTGCAGCACCGTGAGTCCTTCGGGAGCCGTCGGCCCCTGCGGCAAAATCGCCATGTTTCTTGCTACCTCTTTGGTTGATGTGCGGTGGATTTCCTTGCCGTCCAGAAGCACAGATCCGCTTTTCGGTCTGAGCAGGCGGGCCAGCGAGCGCAGCAGCGTCGATTTGCCGCATCCGTTGCTGCCGATCAGCACGGTCACCTTTCCTTCAGGAATCTGAAGGCTGAGGTCCTTAATAATTTCCGTATCTCCGTAACTGAGTGTCAGCGCCTCGGTTTGCAAAAGCGTCATCGCCGGTTACCTCCCCATTCTCTGTTCTTTTGATCGCCATCCAAGCCAAAGTTCCGCCAGGCAGCAAATGATAATCATTATCACAAATATAAAATGTCCCGGAACCAATGTCAATACGGCGGGCTTGCCCGCCCCGCTATAAAAGCGGGGACATCAGGCGGGCGAGCGACTCCAGAATCCGTTCGGGAATTTTCTTTTTCATGAACTTGTCCATGACGATTTGCTTCGTCGATTTGAGATCCCGCTCAAAATCCGATACGATCCGCTTCACGCTTTCCGTCTGCACGAGCAGCGCGTTCACCTCGAAATTCAAATGAAAGCTCCGCATATCCATGTTCGCCGTGCCGATCGTGGCCACTTCGCCGTCGATGATGAGCAGTTTGGAATGCAGGAACCCTTTTTCGTATTCGTAAATTTGCACGCCGACGTCCAGCAGTGCCGGGAAATAGGAATGGGATGCCAGAAACGGCAGCCATTTATCCGGTTTTGCCGGGAACAGGATGCGAACGTCCAGGCCCGACATGGCCGCCACCCGCAGGGAGGTGAGGATGTCCTCATCCGGTATGAAGTACGGCGTCGCCAGCCACACGGATTTTTGCGCGGAAGTGATCATGGAGAAAAATATATTTTTGAGCGCGCGGCGGTCGTTGTCCGGCCCGCTCGGAATGATCTGGACGGCCCCGCTGTTCCGTTCCGCCAGAAGCGGCGAAAGGTATTCCGCCTCCAGCACCTGTTCCCCCGTCATGTAGTTCCAGTCCTGGAGAAAAATGATCTGCAGCGTCCGGACGGCTTCGCCTTTCACGGACATGTGCGTATCCCGCCAGAAGCCGTAGGTGGCATTGCGGCTCAAATATTCGTCCCCGACGTTCAGACCGCCGATGAACCCCACGTTCCCGTCGATGACGACGATTTTACGATGATTGCGAAAGTTGACCCTCGACAGGAAAAACGCTTTGGAGCTTCCGTATGCCGCAACCTTGACCCCGGCGTTGGCCATCTCCCTCAGGAACGACTTCGGCAGCTGCATGCTGCCCCAGGCATCGTACATAAACCGCACGTGGACGCCGGCTTTGGCTTTTTCTATCAAGATCCGCTGAATCCGGGTCCCGATATCGTCCGCCCGGTAAATGTAATACTCCATATGAATATGATGTTTGGCCTTTTCCAGCTCCTGCAGCAGCGTGGAGAAGGTTTCTTTGCCGTTGGTCAAAATGCGGGTTTCGCTCGAAAACGAAATCGGCGTCCTCGCCAATCTCTGGGACAGCTTCAGCAGCTGCTGCTGCATCGGATTCAAATCCGACAGGTCCTGCTGAATGCGGACGCTTCCTTCCTCGAGCATCTCGTAGATTTTCGAATCCTGCTCGGCCTTTTTGTCGAATTTGCGGCGTTTGAAGTAGTTTTGCCCGAACAGCAGGTAAAAAAACAGCCCCACGACCGGCACCAGCGCCAACAGCAAAATCCACGCCATCGTCGATGAAGGGTTTCTGTTCTCCATAAATATCATGAATCCGAGCGATACGACGGTCAGGGTCGAAAATATGCTGACGATCGTGCCTGCCGTTTTGCCGAAAAACCCGAATCCGACGTAATAAAAGACAAATAATAAAGCCGCAATAAGTACAGCCTGTATAGCCCTTCTCATCTCTTCCCCCGATTCGTCCGCTTTTCCAAAAGCGCGGCCTGTTCCGGAATTTGGCGAAAATCCAGGTACAGCCAGCAAATTCTATTCTACATGAAGTGACGCCATCTTCCTATAGATCCCGCGATAAAAAACAGTTTAAAAAACGGGATTTGAAAGGGGGCCATCCCTTTTCTTAAACAGAAAAATTTGACGCAGATAAGGACGCCTCTTCAAGGCAATGATCAAAAAGATGCATCGGCGGTCTTGACAACCGGCTGCATTCGTGAAATGATGTCCCTAACGACCGTTAGGTAGTTTTAATGGAGGCGATGTTTATGAATGCAAAACGAATGCTTTTGGAAACCGCGCTGGCGCATTTTGCGGAGGATGGTTACGAAGGGGCCTCGCTGCAGAAAATAGCCGAAGAAGTCGGGATCAAAAAGCCTTCCATATACGCCCATTTCAAGGGGAAGGACGACCTGTTCCTCTGTTCGCTCAAAAACGCGCTGAAAGAAGAAAAGCGGCGAATTACCCGCTTTTTCATCAGCCGGAAGGACCAGCCGCTGGATCGGCGTTTGTCCGGGCTGCTGGCCTTTCTTCAAGAGGAATACAACCGCAGCAGCGAGAGCAAATTCGTGCTTCGAATGTCCTTTTTTCCGCCTTCTTCCTTGTACGACGAAGTCATGAAACTGATTTATCCCTTTTTGGATTCCATGGAAAGGCGCGTTTTGCGGCTGATGGAGCAAGGGAAGGCGGACGGGACCGCACCCATCGCCAATCCCGAGGATGCCTCGGTGGCCTATATGACCTTGGTGGACGGCATTATGATCGAGATGGTGTACAGCGGGATGGCCAGCGCCAAGCGGAGACTGAAAGCATCCTGGCCTATTTTCTGGGCAGGCATTCAAGCTTCGCAAGCCTAGAAGGAATGATTAGAGGAGGGGATCAACATGAACCGGAATTGGTTGTACGTTATTTTGGGCGGCGTCGTCGAGGTGCTGTGGGTTTCGGGCTTGAAACACTCCACTAACCTGTTGGAATGGATTCTGACGATTGCCGCGATCGCGGTCAGCTTTTATCTCATTATCGAAGCATCGAATCATCTTCCCGTGGGGACGGTATATGCCGTCTTTACCGGTCTTGGAACGGCCGGCACGGTCGTTACGGAAATGCTCGTCTTCGGGGAGCCGTTCAGTTGGCCGAAAACGCTGCTGATTCTCGTGCTGCTGGCAGGCGTCATCGGATTGAAGTTGATTACGGCGGATGAAGGCGCCAAGAAAGGAGCGGATGCGTAATGGCTTGGGCAGCGATCGTGCTTGCCGGGATCAGCGAGATTTTCGGCGTCATCGGCATCAAGGGCGTAACGCAGAAAAAAGGCTGGACCGCCTACTTGCTGCTGTTCGCCGCTTTCGCCGCAAGTTTTTCCCTGTTGTCTTTCGCGATGAATACCCTGCCGATGGGGACGGCGTACGCCGTATGGACCGGAATCGGGACCGTGGGCAGCACGCTTGTGGGCATGTTTGTGTTCGGGGAGCCGAAGGAATGGCGCCGCATGCTTTTTATCGCGATGATTCTCGGTTCGGCGGTAGGTTTGAAATTAATTTCGTAATGGGTGTCACAAAATGAAGGTCCTCTTTGTCTTCCTATATGGAACGACAAGACGAGGAGGGAAACGGAAATGAACATGCGATTAAATTACCGGACCGTAAATCCGCATGTATTCCAAGCGTTGGGAAATCTGCAAAAGGCCAGTTCGGCCACTTCGATCGATATCGTCCTGCAGGAGCTGATCAAAATCCGCGTCTCGCAAATCAACGGCTGCGCGTTTTGCCTGGATATGCACGCCAAGGATTTAATGAAACACGGGGACTATTTGAATCATATCGTACTCCTTAGCGCATGGCGCGAGGCGCCGATTTTTACGGAGCGGCAGCGGGCGGCGCTTGCCCTGGCCGAAGCGGTGACGAAGATCTCCGAGCAGGGCGTGCCGGACGACGTCTATGCGGAAACCCGGAAGTATTTTGACGAAAAAGAGTTCATGGAGCTGATTCTGACGATCAACACGATCAACGGCTGGAACCGGGTGGCGATTTCGACGGGCTTGTTCCCCGGATGCTTCTCGCAGCCTGAGAACGCTAAAGCTTAATCGGTTCGCGGAATCGAAAACCCTGCCCTTTTAGCGAAGGTGCAGGGTTTCTTTTCATTGCACGGAAGGTTGATCCCTCTTGGGCGCAGAAATGTATCATACCCGTACAATAACGAAAAGAGGGAGGCTGGAGATGACGAATACGGCGGCATTCGAAACGCTTTACCGGACCTATCGGACCTACGGTTTGTCCATCGCCTACCGTATGCTGGGCACGTACGCCGATGCCGAGGATATCGTCCAGGACGTATTCGCCGAGCTTGCGGACAAGGACCCGGCGGAAATTAACCATATGAAATCCTATATCGCCAAATCGGTGACGAACCGTTGCTTGAACCTGCTGCGTTCCGCGAGGAAAACCCGCGAGGAATACATCGGCGAATGGCTGCCCGAGCCCATCGCGGCATCCACCGAGCTGCCCGAGCTTGCAGCGGAGCAAAAGGATACGCTCTCCTACGCCTATCTGCTCATGCTGGAGCGGCTTAGCCCGATCGAACGGGCGGTATTTCTGCTGCGGGAAGTGTTCGAATACGGGTATGGGCAAATTGCGGACATGACGGGCAAAACGGAAGCCAATTGCCGCAAAATACTCAGCCGGGCCAAACGGCAGCTTCAGGGAAACGAAAAGCCTGCATCCCCGCCGGGCACCGAGCGGCAAAGGGCAGCCGTGGAGCGGTTTGCGGACGCTTTTCTTCACTACGATTCGAAGGCGCTGCTTGAACTTCTGGCGGAAGACGCGGTGCTTATTTCCGACGGGGGAGGCGTGGCACGGACGGCCATCCGGCCGATTTTCGGCCGCGACCGCATCCTGAGATTGTTTTGCTCACCGAAGGCTTATCGGGATATGCGGATCTGGAACAGGCAAATCACCGAGCTGAACGGCGAAACGGCCATCGTGTTTACGGACGGCCATGGAGCGAAAGCGGCAGTTTGCTTCCGTTTTACCGAATCGGGGGATCGGCTGCGGCATGTGTATATGATCAAAAACCCGCACAAGTTAGTTCACTTGCGAACGTAATAAAAACGCCCCTTTATCAGGCGACAAAAAAGCCATGAAGAAGCTCTTCATGGCTTCTATTGTTGCTCCGCGGATGCAGGAATCCTCATTCTTAGATCAGTCTGCTCCTCTAACGTTAAGGGAATCCCCGTCGGCCCAAAAACGGGCCAAAGACGCAAATTTGAATCCCCCCTTCCTTTTGTAATATAATTTTTTTGACTACACGGTCAGATTAAGAACCGAAGTGTTCAGAAAGGAGTGAACGTTCGTTTGTCTGAGAAATTGGCGGACAAAAAGAAACAGATTTTGAAGACTGCCCTGCAGCTGTTTTCCACCCAAGGGATCTCGTCCACGTCCATGCAGGAAATCGCCGAGTATTGCGGGATGTCCAAGGGAAGCCTTTATTTGCACTTCAAATCGAAGGAAGAGCTTGAACAAAGCATTTATTCGTATTGCGAAGGAATGATCCGCGACAGCGTCATGCAGGTGGAGCAGGAGCATCTTCTGACTCCGAAGGAACAGCTTCAAAAGCAGGTCGAAGTTCTGCTGAACCGTCTGGTCGAGCTTAGGGAGTTTGCGATCATGCAGCTCCATGACCAGCATATGGGCGGCAAAAAGCCGGCCCTGGAAGCATGCATCCGCGAAAAGCATGTCCACGCGCTGCAATGGTTCCACGACAAATTGGCCGTCATCTATGGGAAGGACATCGTGCCCCACGCCATGGATTTGACGCTGTTTGTGACCGGCATGCTCGGCGGATACATCCGGATGCTCATGATCCCGGGGCTGCCGCTGAACGTCCGCCGGATGGCGGAACGCCTTGTGATGCTGCTGGACGACGTGGCGGCAAGCACGCTCCGCAAGCAAATGGAGCCGATGATCGCCACCGAGACGTGGTCCCAATGGCTGGATAAGTACATGACAAGCCCGGACCGTCCGCGCCATCCGCTTATGGTGACGAAACAAATGAAGGATAGGCTCAAAGTTGCCGACATCGACGCGGCCAGAAAGGAATTTGCCCTCGATTCCATTGAAATCATGGAACAGGAACTGCTCGACATCGAGCCGCGCAAAGCCATTCTGACCGGCATGATGAGCAACCTGGAACAAATCCGGGAGCTTGGGCCGCTGAACAAGGAACTGAAGGAAATTTACGAGCTTTACATCGTTTCCCGAGCCGAGCAGCTATGAAAATACATGACGATTTTGGCTACACCCCATACTTGGAAGGTAAATAGAGAGGAGTAGAAACCTGCGAGATGAAAGGAATCATTAATTTCTCATTGAACAACAAGTTTGCGATCTGGATTCTGACCGTCATCGTCGCGGCAGCCGGATTGTACAGCGGCTTGGCGATGAAACAGGAAACCATCCCGAACATCAACATCCCGTTCCTTAGCGTGACCGCGGTTTATCCGGGCGCTGCCCCCGAAGGGGTCGTCCAGGACGTGACCGTACCGCTGGAGCAGCGGCTGCGCAACGTCGACGGCGTCAAAACCGTCACTTCCACGTCGATGGAAAACGCGGCCAACATCGCGATGGAATTCGATTACGGCACGGACCTCGACCAAGCGACGGCGGCCGTGCGCGAAGCGCTGAACGAGGTCAAACTGCCGGACGGCGCCCAGAAGCCTACCATCTCCAAATTCAGCATGAATTCGTTCCCCGTCGTGTCCCTCAGCGCCTCCGACGATTCGGACGATCTGGAGAAGCTGACCCGCAATATCGAAAATCAGGTAGAGCCCGAACTGGAAAAAATCCCGGGCGTCGCCTCCATCTCGATTTCGGGGCAATACGTCAAGGAAGTAAAGCTGAAGTTTAACAAAGAAAAAATGGCCCAGCTCGGCCTTTCCGAGGACACCGTCAAAGGCATCGTCCAAGGATCTTCGATCCACGTTCCGCTGGGCTTGTTCACGCTGGATCAATCCTCGAAGGCCGTTGTCGTCGACGGCAACGTCATTACGCTGGACGACCTGAAAAACCTGGCCATCCCCGTCATCCCTAACGCGGGAGGCGCAGCCTCCGGAGCAGCCGGTGCGCAGGGCAATGCCGCTCCGCCTGCCGGAGGCGCCAGTGCAGGCATGACCGGCGGCGCAGCCGGGCAAGGACTTGCGGCGGCCGGCATTCCGACGGTCAAACTGAGCGATATCGCCGACATCCAGGTCATCGGCAAGGCCGAGTCGGTATCCCGCACGAACGGCAAGGCTTCAATCGGCCTGCAGATCGTCAAGGACAACGACGCCAACACCGTCGAAGTGGTAAACGCCGTTAAGGATAAAGCGAAGGCCCTGGAAAGCGAGTTCAAGGGCATGCACCTGACGGTTCTGCTCGACCAGGGCAAGCCGATCGAGGACGCCGTGTCCACGATGATGAGCAAAGCGGTATTCGGCGCTTTGTTCGCAGTAATCATCATCCTGATCTTCCTGAGAAACATCCGTTCGACGCTGATTTCGATCCTGTCGATCCCGCTCTCCCTGCTGATCGCGCTGTTGATCCTGTGGAGACTGGACATTACCTTGAACGTGATGACGCTCGGCGCCATGACCGTCGCAATCGGGCGCGTCGTCGACGACTCGATCGTCGTCATCGAAAATATTTACCGCCGGATGAGCAGCAGCGGCGAGAAACTTCGCGGACGCGAGTTGATTCGCGAAGCCACGCGCGAAATGTTCATCCCGATCATGTCGTCGACGATCGTGACGATCGCGGTCTTCCTGCCGCTTGCGTTCGTCAGCGGCATGGTCGGCGAGCTGTTCCTGCCGTTTGCGCTGACGATGGTATTCGCCCTGCTGGCTTCCCTGCTCGTGGCGATCACGCTCGTGCCGATGATGGCGCACTCCTTGTTCCGCAAAGGCATCAAAGCATCGAAGAAGCATGACCATGACAAGCCCGGCAAAATGGCCCGCGGCTATCAGCGCATCCTGAACTGGTCGCTTTCGCATAAGCTGCTCACCTTCGGCCTGGCCGTGATTCTGCTTGTGGCGAGCTGCTTCCTGACGCCGCTCATCGGAACAAGCTTCCTGCCGGATCAGGAGGACAAATACGTCATGGTGACGTACTCTCCGGAGCCTGGCGCTCAGCTGGAAACCGTCGAAAAACGCGCCTTGGATGCGGAAAAATACATTTTGCAACAGCCTGACGTCGACAAAATGCAGTATTCCGTCGGCGGCAGCGGCAATCCGCTTGGCGGCGGCTCCTCCAATTCGGGGCTCTTTTATATCGAATACAAAAAAGACACCAAAGATTTCGAAAACGTGAAGAAGAACCTCATCGAAGGACTGAAAAAACAAGTCGCCAAGGGCGAATGGGCCACGATGGACATGGCGGGCGGCCTGGGCGGAAGCTCGCTGAACGTCAGCGTCTTCGGCAACAGCCTGGAGGACATCAAGCCGGTGGCCGATCAAATCCTGAAGCTGGTCGAAGCGGACAAAGCCAATTTCGAAAAAGCAAAAACGAGCCTGTCCAAAGCCTATGACCAGTACACGATCATCGCCGACCAGCAAAAGCTGAGCTCCCTGGGGCTGACGGCAGGGCAAATCGCCATGAAGCTGAGTCCGGAAAGAGAGAAGCCGGTGCTGACCGAGGTTGAGGTCGAAAACAAAAAATACAAAGTGTACATCGAAACGGACGGCAAAGATTACAAGAGCATCGGCGACATCGAAAAAGAAACGATTGCATCCCCTCTTGGCATGAACGTGCCGATTAAAGACGTCGCCAAGGCGGAAAAAGGCACGTCTCCGGATACGATTACGCGCACGGACGGCAAAATGGTCGTCAACGTCACGGCGAACATTGTATCAAGCAACGTGGGCAAGGCATCCGCCGATTTGCAGAAGGGCATTGACAAAATCAATCTTCCGGACGGCGTGGAGGTCAAATTCGGGGGCACGACCGAGCAGATCAACGACACCTTTACGCAGCTCGGCCTCGCCATGGCGGCGGCCGTCGCGATCGTGTATTTCGTGCTCGTCGTGACATTCGGCGGCGGTCTGGCGCCGTTTGCGATCCTCTTCTCCCTGCCGTTTACGATCATCGGCGCGCTGGTCGGCCTGTGGCTCGGCGGAGAAACGCTGAACGTATCTTCGCTTATGGGTGCGCTCATGCTGATCGGCATCGTCGTCACCAACGCGATCGTCCTGATCGACCGGGTCATTCACAAGGAACGCGAAGGCTTGTCGACGCGCGAAGCGCTGCTGGAAGCAGGCGCAACCCGTCTGCGTCCGATTCTGATGACCGCGCTCGCCACCATCGGCGCCCTGCTCCCGCTCGTCACCGGGCTGGAAAGCAGCGCGGGCATCATTTCGAGGGGCCTCGGCATTACCGTGATCGGCGGCCTGATCAGCTCCACCCTGCTGACGCTGGTCATCGTGCCGGTCGTATACGAATTCCTGATGAAGTTCCGCAGACCCAAGATAGAGGATTAATTTCAAAAAACGCAGCATAACCAATAAGGACGCGTTCTTCCCCGAGCGGGAGGGGCGCGTCCTTTTATCGTAACTCCGCCAGGGCCATTCCCCCGGCCCATCAAGTTTGTATCGGCCTGCAGCTTGCAGTAAAATGAAAAAAATCCGCAGCACAAGGAGGCGGCCATGATGAACGAAGAATGGAAACAGGCGGAACCGGCATTATCCCGCATGGAAGTGCTAAAGCAGGGAGATAACGATCCCGTATCCATCGTCGGCGAATCGGACGACTTGTACTGCATCGGCGTCGGAACCGACGCCGCGGTGTTTGTATATGAGCCCCTTCCCGCTTATGCCTACAAACTTTATACCGAACCCGCGCTGCCGAAAAAACAGGCGGAAACCGAGGTATACCATAAGCTTGAGGGCATTCCGTATTTCCCCGTCTATTACGGCGCCGGCGACCGTTACGTCGTCATCAGCCGCGAGGAAGGAACGACCTTGTACGACTGCCTGCTCTACGGCATCCCGGTCCCAAGGCAGGTGATCGACGACGTGGAGGCGGCACGCGATCTGGTTCGGAGGAACGGACTGAACCCGAGGGACATTCACCTCAAAAACGTGCTTATGCAGAATGGCCGGGGGAAAGTGCTCGATGTGTCCGAATATATCCAAAGCGGGAACGACAAACGTTGGGAGCATCTGCTGTGGGCTTACGACAACGTGTATCCGCTTTTGGAGGGCAGAAAGCTCCCGCTATGGCTGCTTGAGGCGGTCAAAGCCGCATACAACCGCCTGGACCCGCTCAACATCAACCTGCAGGAGTTTGCGGAACGGATTCGAAAGCTGTTTTACAAAAAATAAGGCGACAGATTCCTCTTGACCCTCACATTAATGTCAGGCTTTACAATAAACATACCCCGGGCAGGAAGGAGGAGTTCACGGTGAATATCGGAGAGTTGTCGTCGTTGACCGGAGCAAGCATCCGCTCTCTTCGTTACTACGAGCAAAAGGGCCTGCTGTCGCCGTTCCGGAAAGATAACGGATACCGGGAGTACGCCCCGTTTGCCGTAGAGCAGGTGCGCTCGATTCAGCTGTATTTGAATCTGGGGCTGTCAACCGATGAGATTGCCGGCATCCTGCAGTGCGTGCTGAAAAACAAGGAAGCCTTCTGCGAGGAGGTGCTGCCAATCTACCGGCAGAAGCTCCAGGACATCGACGAACAAATCGAGCTGCTGACGAACATCCGGCAGAACTTGACCGAACGGATCGATGCCATCCTGCTCGAGCGGTCCATATCTGGTCGGGAGGAATAACGATGAGCATCGAAACCGTCAACGATGAGACGTTTGCGGCACGCATCCAACCGGAAGGAACCACGCTTGTGGAATTCGGAGCGGAATGGTGTCCTCCGTGCAAAACGCTGCTGCCCATGCTGGGCGAGCTGTCGAACGAACAAGGAAGTCAGGTCCGCTTTCTGCAAGTAGATTGCGACGAATCCCCGGAGACGGCAAGCAGGTACCGGGTGATGTCCGTGCCGACGGTGATCGTGTTCCGGGACGGAGAGCCCGTAGAGAAACTGGTCGGCTTGCGGCCGAAAAGCGTGTATGAGCAAGTTCTCTCCAAACACGGCTGAAAGCGACCGGCCAACAATAAAGAGCCCTTGCAGATATATAGCGCGTGACTTTTTTAGACGCCCTCGGCGCCGATTAAAAAGTCCGCGGCCCACGCCGCTAAACCTGCGGGGACAGCAAAAGGCGCATGCCGCACCGGCACGCGCCTTTCTTTATTTCGTCAGCTCTATTCGCAGCAACCTCAGCATCGATAGATCATAGGGAATAAACTCGCCCAAAATGCCGCCGATTTCCCGGTAAAGCGGTGTACGCGCGCTGGCGGCCAGTTCCTTCGCAAACTGCGGCGTCCACTGCAGCAAATGCCGCTCCAAAAAATCGACCTGCGTATCCAGCCACGTCAGCCTGCATTCCGGCAGCCCTGCCGTCAAGGCCATATGTTCCCCGGCCACGGCCATAAACTCAAGCTCGATCGTCAGATGATCGTCCGTTTCGCTTTGCAGCTTGTTAAAGACGATGCCGCAGTCCTCGTAAGCCTCCCGGATTTGCCGCAGGCAGCGCCGGGCGCCGCGCGCGTCTTCCGTCCGATAGGCGCTTTCGCGAACGCAAGGGAAGACCGCATTCCGGCCGACGAACAGCCGCCCGTACTCTTCCGTCTCCGTCCGGCAAGCCGCCAGCAGCCGATCCGGCGTTATGCTTGCCAAATAATCCTGCAGCCGGCGCCCTCCTGCAGTAAGCGCCAGCTCCTCCCGCAGCCCGGCTTGGCGCTGCCACGGCGCGATCTGCGCCAGTCCCGGCGGACTCTCCAAAAAATCGATCAGCAGCTGGTACGCCCAGCCCCTGCCCTGCAGCCATCGGGCTCCTTCCACCGTATCCAGCAGCGGTTCCAGCGTTGTCGTCATTGCCGCCCCTCCTTGATCCAGGTCCGGATATTGTTCAGGATGATGTATCTTCCTAACTTCACATTACCTGAAACCCAGCCGCAGTTATGTGACTTAATTCACATCATACGATTCAAATCCGCCCATTTTAAAGAAGAGTGGCATAAAAACGCTCGAAGCCCCCTGATCCCTGATGCCGCTCAGCCTAAACATCGCTGCACGGCCATAAAAGGCGGAGCGCCTTAACGCCCCGCCTCTTCTTCGCGCCGCTTCGCGAGCGCAGCCCGGTAATCCTCCGGACGGTTCATATTAAAAAACACATGGCCGGCTTCCAGCCCCGTCTCCTTGGCCAAAACGTCTTCGGGGATATACCGGACCCGAAGATGCTCCAGCCATTCGGTCATACGCAGCCGGCCGGTTGCGAGCGAATCCTCCAGCGCGGGCAGCGCGCTGGCGTGATAAGCCGCCAGCAGCGGCTGTACCCGGCCTCCCTCCATCGGGATGACCGCTTGGAATCCGCCTGCAGCCGGACCGGTTTCCGCGTCCTCTGCGATCTTTTTCAGAAAACGGAACAACCCCGGAGTGACGAAAGGCATGTCGCAGGCTGCGACGACGATCCACGGCGTCCTGGCCGCATGCAGCGCCGCATGGATGCCGGACAAAGGCCCCTGCCCCGGATATCGGTCGCAGACGATCTCCCTGCCCAGCATTCGGTAGGCGCTTGCGGTTTGCCCGTTTGCGGCGACGATCACATCGAGGCCGGCCTCCGACATGGCTCCGATAATGGCCTCGATCGCCTTTTCCCCGCCGACGGCCAGCAGCGCTTTATTTTGCCCCATTCGCCTCGATTCGCCGCCTGCCAACACCACGCCGGTCAGCTTCGTATCCGTCATTGAATCACCTCCTGAAAATTCGGTCCGTCCCCCCCTCTGATTACGGCCGTTCATCGTTTAAAAACCGCGCGGGGTGGACACTTTAACAATTATTGGTTTGTATCCCTTTTCAACAAATGATAAAGTGAGGGTGGCGGCTTCTATACCTAGCCTCTGTCGATTTGCATTCGGTCGGAAAGGAATGTGCAACGTGCATGATCGTGTAAAAAAACAGTCCAAGCTGCTGCCGCTTAAGGCATTTAATTTCTTAATTTACGGAACCATGGTGATCTTCACCAGCTTTTTTCAATTATACCTGCAGGACGCAGGCATGAACAAATTCGAAATCGGCAGCTTGATGGCGCTTGGCCCGCTCGTGTCCCTATTCGCCAATCCGTTCTGGATGAAATGGAGCGATCGTCTGCATAATACGAGACGCATCCTGCTGATCATGATGACCGGCACCTTGCTGCTCCTTCAATGGGTGTTCCATGCCGGCACCTACGGAATGGTTTATTTGGCGATGATCCTCTTTTTCTTCTTTCAGAGCCCGCTGTTCGCCCAAAGCAACACGCTGATTCTGGGATACACGGCGAGCCAGCCGGAAAGGTTCGGCGCGTTCCGGAACTGGGGTTCGATCGGTTGGGCGGTGGTCGCCGTGACCGGGGGCATGCTCATCGACCGGATCGGCATATCCCGGCTGTCGTTCCTTGTCACGGGCATTTTGCTGCTCGCCATCGGTATGGTTTTGCTCCTTCCGCCGCTGAAGGCGGCTTCGGAGACGCCGCCCATCCGGCTGAGGGGACTTGCCCAATTTGTCATCAACCGGTATTTCGTGGCGTTCATACTGCTTGGGATCGTCGTTTCCGTCCCCAATGTCATGAATAATACGTTTATGTCGCTTTATATTACGGAGCTTGGCGGTTCCAAAACGATGGTCGGGTTTGCCGTGTTTCTCTCGTCGTTTCTGGAGGTTGCCGTGCTGATCCTCTTTCACCGTTTCCTGAAACGCTCCCTTCCGACCCTGATCGGGTGTCTGGGACTGGTAAGCGTGCTTTTCTGCATACGGTGGTTGATGATGGCCGGCGCTTCGCATCCGCTTGAAGTCGCGTTCATTCAAATTATGCATTGCATCACGTTCGGCGGATATTTTTACGTCGGCATCCAGGTCGTCAGCCAGCTTGTTCCACCGGCTCATCGCGCATCGGCGCAATCCCTGTTCACGCTGACCTGGAGCGGCATTTCCGGGGTCATCGGCAGCTTGGCCGGCGGATGGCTGTACCAGAACTTCGGCGGCGCCGCGATGTACAACATGAGCTTCTTGATGGCTTTAGTCGGGGCTGTCGGCTTCGGCATGATGTGGTATTGGCTGCGCTCGCAGGGCCATCACCCGAAAACGGACATCCCTGAAGAAGGATTCGAGGAAATGCAAGACGTCTGACGCATCACGAAAAAAGCCAGCGCAAAGAACATGTCTTTGCGCTGGCTTTTGTATTGGGCAGCGGAACCCCTTCCGCCCTTATTTCGGCAGCTGGTAGGAGCTTTTCATCGAAACGATCAGGTTGAACACCGGCTCTCCCGGCTTCGAATATTTCGGATCGACGTTAAAATAGCCGTGGCGGAAAAATTGGAACTTGTCCTGCGGCTTGGCGTCCTTCATGCCCGGCTCCACGAACCCGTGCAGAACTTCCAGGGAGTTCGGGTTGATTTCGTCCAGGAACGTTTTTTCGGCCTTTTCCGTCTCGTCGATCGCTTCCTCGCCTTCGGCCTCGCCGTCATCCTTCGCTTTGATCAGCGGCTCATACAGGCGGAATTCGGCCGGCACGGCGTGGGAAGCCTCCACCCAATGGATCGTGCCCTTCACTTTGCGGCCGGTAAAGCCGGTGCCGCTTTTCGTTTCGGGGTCATACGTGCAGTGGATTTCGGTCACGTTGCCGTTTTCGTCCTTGATAAAATCGTGGCATTTGATGAAATACGCATTTTTCAGGCGCACCTCGTTGCCCGGGAACAGACGGAAATACTTATTCGGCGGGTTTTCCATAAAGTCGTCCTGCTCGATGTAAATTTCGCGCGAGAACGGGATTTGGCGGGTGCCCATCTCCGGATTTTCCGTATTGTTCTCCGCTTCGAGCCATTCGACCTGGCCTTCCGGATAGTTCGTGATCACCACTTTCAACGGCTTCAGCACGGCCATCGTGCGCGGCGCCTTCAGCTTCAGGTCCTCGCGGACGAAATGCTCGAGCATTTGCAGGTCGATGAGGCCTTGGCTTTTGGAAATGCCGGTTTCATAGACGAAGCTGCGGATCGCTTCCGGCGTATAGCCGCGGCGGCGAAGCCCGGAAATCGTCGGCATGCGCGGGTCGTCCCAGCCGTCCACGATGTTTTCGTCCACCAGGAGCTTCAGCTTCCGTTTGCTCGTCAGCGTTTGCGCCACGTTCAGGCGGCCGAATTCGTATTGATGCGGCGTGTTTTCCATTTCGCATTCCGCGATCACCCAATCGTAAAACGGGCGCTGATCCTCAAACTCCAGCGAACAGAGGGAGTGGGTCACGCCTTCGATCGCATCCTCGAGCGGGTGGGCAAAAGCGTACATCGGGTAAATGCACCATTTATCTCCCGTGTTGTGGTGCGTTGCGTGGGCAATCCGGTAAATGACCGGGTCGCGCAAGTTGATGTTCGGCGAAGCCATGTCGATTTTGGCGCGCAGCACCTTTTCTCCGTCCTTGAACTCGCCCGCGCGCATTTTGCGGAACAACTCCAGGTTTTCTTCCACGCTGCGGTCGCGGTACGGGCTGTTTTGTCCCGGCTCGGTAAGCGTCCCGCGCGTTTCGCGGATTTGATCCGCGCTTTGGTCGTCCACGTAGGCTTTGCCTTTTTGGATCAGCAGCTCGGCGCGCTTGTACATTTCTTCGAAATAATCGGAAGCGTAGCGCTTTTCCGCCCATTCGTAACCGAGCCATTTGACGTCTTCTTCAATGGATTTGACGTATTCCACGTCTTCCTTCAGCGGGTTTGTATCGTCAAAGCGGAGGTTCGTCGAACCGCCGAATTCCTGCGCAAGCGTAAAGTTAATCCAGATGGCCTTGGCATGTCCGATATGCAAATAACCGTTGGGCTCCGGCGGAAAGCGGGTAATCACTTTCTGGACTTTGCCGGACTCCAGGTCATCGATCATTACGTTTTTGATAAAGTTGGAGGGGGTGCTTGGTTTCTCCACAGTAATCAACCTTTCATCCTGATTTATGTCCGCCTCATAGAATGAACCGTCAGCAGTTTCCTGCTCTACCCTACATCTATTCTTTATAAGCGTGTTTCATTTAAATATACCTGTATTAACCGGATAGTTCAATGATTCGGCTTTTTGAGCTTTGACGAAAGGCAGGGGATTAGGGTAGCATGGAAAAATAGAATGGAAACGAAAGCCAAAAAGCGCGGCAAATGCCGTTTACCTCATTTTATATAGAAAGAAGGTCTGAAATTATATGTTTACATATCTTCTGGATGACCATATCGAGCTGAAGCCGCTGGCCCTCCAGCATGCGCGCCCGCTGTTCGAGCTGACGGTCGATTCGCGCGACACGCTGCGCGAGTGGCTTCCTTGGGTCGATGCCATCACGGACGTGGAGCATACGGTGAGCTTCGTGAAAAACGCCATCAAGCAGGGAGCCGAAAACGGCGCCGTCTCCGCGGGCATTTGGGTGCATGGGGAACTTGCGGGAATTATCAGCTTTCATGAGATTCAGTGGCATAACCGTTCCGTCAGCATCGGCTACTGGCTCGGCAAACATTTCGTAGGCCAGGGCATCATGACCAGCGCCTGCCGCGCTTTCGTCGATTACGCCCTCATGGATTTGGATCTGAACCGGGTCGAAATCCGCTGCGCCACGGGCAACCATCGCAGCCGCGCCATTCCGGAAAGGCTCGGTTTCGTCCTCGAGGGGATCGTCCGCGAAGCGGAGCTGCTGCCCCAAGGGTATGTGAACCATGCGATTTACGGCATGCTGAAAAGCGAATGGAAGCTGCTGCGATAAACACGAAGCGCACAAGGAAAGCCGCCCCGGCAGGATCCGCGATCCGGCTGAAGCGGCTTTTTGAGCTTTTTATTGATCCTGCAGCCATTTCGCAAAGGATTCCTTGACCGTCGCCGCCAGCGCATCCAGGCCCAGCAGGCGTTTCAGCTCTTCCCGGTCCGCCGCGCGGCGTCCGAGCGCCTGCTGCTTCAACACGGCCGCTACCGTGACGCCCATCGGATGCGAAGAGCGCTTGACGATCTTGGCATCCCGGCTTAAACGGCCCTCCTCCAAAATCCGCAAATAAAAGCCGCTGAATCCGGTATCGAGCACCCGGGCCGGAAAATCCTTGACGCCATGTTTGCTGGCCAGCTTAAAGCACGGGAAGCGCGGCTGGCTGACCTGAACGACGACTTCCCCGATTTCGAAAACGTCCCCGATGCACACCCCGGTTTCAAGCAGCCCGGTTACCGTCAAATTTTCGCCGAACGCGGAATAGTCCAATGTCTTGCCCAGCGCCTGCTCCCAATAAGCGTAATGTTCGTACGGGTATACGCAAACGGCCTTGTCCGGCCCTCCGTGATTGACCGTATCGGCCTGTCCGTCGCCGTCCATCTGCGTGCGTCCCACGAACACTTCGCCATGAACCGGTTGTTTATAAATGCCCGTCGTCAGCGGCTTGCCCAAATAATCGACCGTTACGGGCTTGCCGACATTGACGGACACGATGGCGTACGCGTTTTTTTCCTTCAACTTCGATCCATCTCCCTGCCGATATGCTTAACCCTTATCATACCAAAAAAAGGAGAAAGATCTCAAAGGAATTTTTCCGCCGTTGACGTCTTGCGGCGTGCAAGTCCGTTTTCTGCGGTTTCGCGTCCCGTCGCGGGAGCCGGGCACGCCGAGCGGTTACGCGGCAATGGCCTTCCGTTACAGGGCTTCGACCAGCCCTCCGTCGATCACTAACGTGCTGCCTGTGATGTAGGTGTTTGCTCCCGACAGCAAAAACACGACCGCTTTCGCGAATTCCTCGGGTTCGCCGTAACGGCCCAGCGGAATTTCCTTTTGCGCCTGCTCCGCGACGGCCTGGACCGGAATCCCTTTGTCCTTCGCGCTGCTTTCATTCAGCTTCTTGATGCGGTCCGTGGCAATCCGGCCCGGGGCTACCGTATTCACCAGGATATTGTATTGGGCCAGCTCTTGCGACAGCGTTTTGCTCATGCCGGCCACGCCCGTGCGGAACGTATTGGACAGAATCAGGCCGGGGATCGGCTGTTTGATGGAGCTGGACGTTATATTGACGATGTGGCCCCCGCGTTCCTTCATATGCGGCAGGGCGCAGCGGGTCGTCCGGACATAGCTGAGCAGGTTAAGCCGAAACGCGTTTTCCCAATCTTCATCCGTAAAAGATTCGAACGTTCCCGACGGCGGGCCGCCGCCGTTGTTGACCAGAATGTCGATCCGTCCGAACGTTTCGGCCGTATAGCGGATGAGCCCCTCCACTTCGTGCGGAATCGTAATGTCTGCCGCGTAGTATTCGACTTTGCCGCTGCCAAGCTGCTGCAGCTCCTGCTGCACCGCCTGCAGCTTGTCGTCGCTGCGGCTGTTCAGCATGACGTCCGCTCCCTCTTTGACGAGTTCGGCGGCAATCGCCTTGCCGAGTCCCGAGCTTGAAGCAATGACCAACGCCTTTTTGCCCTGAAGCTGTAAATCCATCATACAACCCCTTTTCCATCGTTTTTTACAAATTGGTTACCACCGAATATATCAAAATTTCCGAACTTTCGAGCGCCGACAAAAAACGCACATAACCTTCATTACCCGGCTTTACGCCCGGCGAATCGGCCATTTGAAACAAAGGACCTTCACCTCGTGAAAGTCCATTGATTTACTCTATTCTATTAAGAATAAGCCCGTCGCGGCAAAATATCAAATTCAGGCTATCCATCCAGAAAATATGCCATCCAAATTTCGTCCGTCTCCCGGCCTCCGATCCTATATTCACGAACAAGCCGGCCCTCTTCCACGAACCCGCATTTCAGGTAAAAACGGACCGCTCCGGGATTGGTCGAAAGCACGCGCAGCCGCAGCTTGCGTTTGCCCTGCCCGGCAGCCCACGCCTTGGCCGCGCCGATCAGCCTCGTGCCGATGCCTTCCCGCTGATGCGCCGGGTGCACGGCGATGTTGATCTCGCAAACATGCGAATGGGCCGGAAGGCCGGTGGGGTCCCGAAACCCGACATATCCGCACACGATCCCGTCCGCCTCAGCCACGAGCTGCGACGCCGGAGGGCTGTGCCTCAGAAACGCCTCCCTTGAAGTCCAACGCATCGGCTCAGGCGCGGTCCGCTCCGTCCATACCAACGCATCGATATCCATGAGCGCCTGGGCATCCTTCATCGTGGACAACCGGATCGTAAGCGTCTGCTGATCAAGGTTCATGGAAATTGCACCTCTTTTTGTCTAACGTGTGATGTTGAAATTCTCCGGCGAATCATCTTCCTGCCCTATCCGCCGATGGACTCGCTTAGCGCACGTTCCGCCGCCTTGTTGCGCATCGCATGCACGACGAAACAGAGAACGGCCACGACGGCGATGCCGATCGACAGCCAGGCCACCGGCGCCAGCCCTCCGCCGTCGTACAGGATGCCCATGAAATAGGGGCCGATCATGCGGCCGAGGGCGGTCATGCCGCCGGTCACGCCAATGTAAAACGGAGCCGCTTTATGCGCATGATCCGAGATGAACGCAGGCACGGCCGGGGAGATGAGCATTTCCCCCAGCGTGGCGAGCACCATCGCAAACAGGAGCCCGGAATAACTCGGAAGCATCAGAATGACCACGTAAGCCGCCAAATAAAACAGGCCGCTGGCCGTCATCTGCGAGGACGACTCTTTGGCGAACCACCGTTTGATCCAGGTCGTGACCGGCTGCGCCACGAAAATGAGGATCCCGTTCAGCGTCCATAAAAAGCCGTAGGCCCGTTTCGGCAGCCCTTCGGAAATGATATGCGGCGAAACCCCCGTGTTCCAAATCGAGTTGCCGAACCACAGGAACAGGGAGCCGAGCCCCAAGTACAAATAAAGCCTCGTATTGCCGAGAAGGGCAGGGACGCTTTCTCCCGTGCCGGCTTTGGTCTTTTTGGCCAAATGCACGGGGCCTTCCTGCTTGTCGAGCCGGTTCAAATAATTCAGGAAAAACAAAGCAAACACGGCAGAGGTGGCGCCGTTCAGGATAAAGGTCAGGTGATACGACACGTCGGCGAGAAAACCGCTCAGCGCCGTTCCGAGCGCCACGCCGATGTTGTTGGCCACATAAATGACGTTAAACAGCTCGCCGCGCCGGTCCGCGAACCGAAAGCCGACGAAGGCCTGGATGGCAGGCATCGACACCGCGTTGCACAGCCCGATGAACCCCATCATGATCATGTACAAGACCCAAAACGAGCTGATGAAAGGGAGCGCGAACAAGCCAAGGCTGCATAACCCCAGCGAGCCGACGATCAGCCGTTTGACCCCGACGCGATGATACAGCGCCCCGCCCAGAAGCTGGCCGATGATGCCTCCGAAGGCTTGGATCATGACGACCAGGCCGGCATCGGCCATGCTGCGCCCAAGCTCGTCGAACACGTACATCGTCGTCAGCGGCCACATCAGCGATCCGCCCGCGGAGTTGATCAGGCTGGCGGCGAGAAATATTTTGACTTCGTTCGGATAGGATTGCAAAAATTTCATGAATTATGTCTCCTGCTTTTGCAAAATGCGTGTTAGACAAGCTGTGCGGGACATCCGGCATCTTTCCGATGCCACGGTCCCGAAGACTGTTTTCCGATGCAAAAAAGCCCCGAGGGGCTTTTTCAAACGCAAGCGAATACGGTCTTCCTGTCCCAAAACCAGTATCCATGATCTTCGCATCCCTGGCAATGACGCCTGCTAACGCTTTACTTGGACGACGGTCGAAAAAAATACCGCTCCGCCCCCCATGTCGGCCAGCCGGTCCGGAGTCAGGGCGTTGGCCCGCTGCTTGCGGCCCTTGCCGTCCCACCACAGTCCTTGGCTGACGACCGTTCCCGGGAGCATCTTGTCCGTCACCAGCGCTTTCAGCTCCAGCCGTCCGCGGTCGTTGTAAACGACGACGTCGTCCCCGTCTTCAATGCCGCGTTCCGCCGCATCCTGCGGGTGGATTTGCAGCATCGGTCCCTTCTCCAGCCGCTGGTGTTTTTCGACGTTGGCAAAAGTGGAGTTCAGGAAGTTATGGTTCGGCGGCGAAATGAACATCAGCGGATAAGCTTCGCTTGAACCGGGCCGCCTTGTGCCGTCATAACCTTCCTGAAGCGGAATATATTCCGGGAGCGGCGGCAGGCCGGCTTCCTTCATCGCTTCCGAATACAGCTCGATTTTTCCGGAAGGCGTCGGCAGGCGGTCCAAAAAGGTTGCTTGCGGCGTCATGTCGAGCTTCACGAAACGCCGCTCCTTCAGCGCGTCGAGGGTCACGCCGTTCAAATACGGATTCTCCGGGTAATTCAGCGCCCCGGCGATCAGCTCTTCTTCCGTTTCCGCGAATGCTTCGTCGTCCAGCCCCATGGCGCGGCCCAGCATCGCAAACAGCTCGACGTTGCTTTTGGCTTCCCCGATTCTTTCGATCACGGGCTCCTGCAGCTGCACGTAATGATGCCAATACGATGCGTACAAATCGGTCGTCTCGAACGACGAGGCCGCTGGCAGCACGATATCCGCGTATTTGGCGGTGTCGGTCATAAACAGGTCGTGCACGACGGTAAACAGGTCTTCGCGGGCGAAGCCGGCCTGTACCCGCTCCGTATCGGGGGCAACGACCAGCGGATTGCTGCAATAGACGAAGACGGCCTTGATCGGCTGCTCCTTCAAATGCAGCGCTTCGCCGATCCGGTTCATGTTGATGGCGCGCGCCCCGGGGTTCGGCCGCAAATCCGGCCGCTCCAAATAATCGCTGTTCATGGCATGATAACCGCCGTTCGTTTTTACCGCGCCGCCGCCCTTTTTCAGCCACTGCCCCGTCAGCGCCGGCAGGCAGGCGATGCTGCGCACATTCATGCCCCCGTTATCGTGGTGCTGAAGCCCGTTGCCGATCGCGATATAGGAGACGAAAGCCTCCCCGTACGCGCGCCCCAGCTTCTCGATATCTTCCGCCGGCACGCCCGTGATGGCCGAAACATGCTCCGGCGTGTAGCTTCTGACATGCTCGCGAAGCTCCTCATGCCCTACGGTATACCGCTTCAGGAAGGCTTCATCCGTCAGTCCGTCGCGGAACAGGACGTGCATCATGCCCAGCGCAAGCGCCGTATCCGTCCCCGGATAAAGCGGGATGAACCAGTCCGCCCATTGGGCGGTGCGGTTTTGGTGCACGTCGATGACGATCACCTTGGCTCCGCGTTTGCGCGCTTTTTCGGCGATGACGATCTGGTGCATGTTCGTGCTGATCAGATTGCCTCCCCAAACGATGATCAGATCCGCATGCTCCGTATCTTCCGGCGAGGTGCCCCCCTTGAAGCCCATCGTATATTTCCAGCCGGCGTTTCCGGCGGCGTTGCAGATCGCTTGGTCCAGGCGGCTTGATCCGAGCGCGTTGAAAAACCTCCGGTCCATGCCGTCGACGCTGAGAATGCCCATGTTGCCGTAGAAGCTGTAAGGCAAGATGGACTCCGGCCCGTATTCGTCGATCAGCTCCCGGTACCGCGCCGCGATTTCACTGACCGCCTCGTCCCAAGTAATCCGCCTAAACTCCCCGGACCCCTTCGGGCCCGTCCGCTTCAGCGGGTACAGAATGCGTTCTTTATGATAAATCCGCTCGGTCATATTGCGGACTTTGTTGCAAATCGCTCCCTGCGTGATCGGATGCTCCGGATTGCCGGTAACCTTGACGATTTTGCCGTCTTCCTTATGCAGCAGCAGGCCGCATGTGTCGGGGCAATCCAGCGGGCATACCGCCGGGAACACGCCGTTTTTTTGGTCTATCATTTCCGCTCCACTCCCCTTGTCGCTTCCAGATTGTTCGCTCTTCTATAGTTATCTTAATGGGCGGGCGGGAAATGCGCAAAAGAAATTAAACCGCACCCATACCAAACCGACCGGGCGTCGGCGTTTTCGCCAAAATCAGAACCACCCGTCAAACGGGTGGTTTGCTCTTGGGGTATAACCCCTTGTTGCCAAACTGCGCCTAAAGACGCTAGCCTGACAATAAAATTGTTCAGGCTCAGTGTAATTTGTCACTTTCACTTACCAGTTAAACTGGTTTACTTCTTCTTGCTACTGTTTTTGCTGAATGGGTCTTCATACTCTTTCACACTCAGTTTATCAATTGCTTGGTCGTGTGCTTCTTGCTCACGGATATATTTTGCCACGGTTGCTTCATTCAAGCCCACTGTGCTGACGTAGTATCCCTCCGCCCAAAATTTTCGATTGCCATATTTATACTTCAAGCTAGCATGCTTCTCGAATATCATGAGTGAGCTTTTTCCCTTCAGGTATCCCATAAATGATGATACTGAGATTTTTGGGGGAATTGCTACCAACATATGTACATGATCGGGCATCATGTGGCCTTCGATTATCTCCACTCCCTTGTATTTACATAACCGTTTGAATATTTCGATTAAGTCTTTCCTCACTTGATTATAAATCTCTTTCCGTCTATACTTCGGGGTGAACACAATGTGGTACTTGCACATCCACTTCGTGTGAGCTAAACTATAGCTCTTGTTTGCCATCTAAGACCATTCCTTTCATTATTGAGCCTGAACATCTCAATTTTATCGGAATGGTCTTGTTGGTCAAACCCTCGATCCCTCCACCCGCATAGCGGGTGGTTTTATGTTTCGCACGCTTCGCGAGCTCAACTGGCTAAAGCCACTAAAGAAAAACCTGCCGCAAAAGCGGCAGGTTCCCCGTGCTGATGTTCGTTGTTCGGCTGCGATCCGTTTCGGCTCGTCTACAGCAGCTGTTCGATGGCCCCCGCCATCGCTTCCGGAGCTTCGCGCGGTTCATAACGTGCGACGACCTCGCCGCTGCGGTTCACCAGAAACTTCGTGAAGTTCCACTGGATATCGCTGCTTTCCGCGGTTCCGGGCTGCTGCTCCTTCAAATAGGCAAAAAGCGGGTGCTCGGCTTCGCCGTTGACGTCGATTTTCGCGAATACAGGGAACGTTACCCCGTAATTCAATTGGCAAAACGAAGCGGCTTCCTCGCTGCTGCCGGGCTCCTGTGCCCCGAATTGGTTGCACGGAAAACCGAGAATGACGAGCCCCTGATCCCGGTAACGTTCATACAGCTTTTGCAGGTCGCCGTACTGCGGCGTCAGACCGCATTGGCTTGCCGTATTGGCAATGACCAGCACCTTGCCCTTGTACTCCTCCAGAGAGACTTCCTTGCCCGCCGGCGTGGCGGCTGAATACGCATATACCGACATGTTCTTCCCCCGCTTTCATGGATTATCTTCCCCGGTGTTTGGCTTTGGCTTTTTGAACGGCAATTTCCCGTTTGCGCTTCGCCTGGGCTTCCCGCAGCTCTTTGGAGAGACGCGTTTTTTCCTGCTTGCGCAAATCAAGCTCCTGCTTGATGGCTTCCTGGCTTGCCGAGCTGACTCCGCGTCCCCTGGACTCCCTGGCCGCAAGCCGGGCGAGCCTTTTCGGGTTTGCCTTCGGCTGCGTTGCCTTGGCGATATCGACGCCGCAAGACAACCGGTCCGCCACGGAAGAAAGCCTGTGCAGGACAAATTCCCATACTTCCGGAAGCGAAGGCTCCCCGCCGAAAATATGCCTGCCCGCCAGCAGCTTGCCGTCCTTCTCCGCTTCCACGATTCCAACCCAATAGGGTTCTTCGAAAAATACCGTTAATTTCATGGTACTCCCCCTCTGTTCAACATGGGAACGCCGGACATCCCAAGGGGGGAAGGTTACTGACACGGGACGGCGCCGGGCCGCCGCCTCCGTGCGCCCGGACTACCAACCGGGCCGTGTTTTTGCGTTCTAATTCCATCATACACAAGTCGAAGCCGAGTGCAAGCCGCGGCAAGCGTTCGGCCCGGATCGACGCCCGGCAAAAAAAATGAACCGAAAAAGCGCAAAAACCGCGCTTTTCGGTTCATGAATCCGTTGATGTTAACGTCCCGCTCTTCCGCCACGGCGTCCGGAAGCGTCGCCGCGGCCTCTCCGGCCTTGCGCCTGGGATGCGCCGCGACCCGGTTTGCCGCCGCCCGGGGCTCCGCGCTTGGCACCGCCGCGGACGTCCCCCTTGCGGGAGGAAGCCCGGGCCGGCTTATCCTCGCGGCGGGAACGGCTTTGCCCGCCCCGGCTCGAACCGGCGCTGCCGCCGCGCCCGCCTTCCTGCTCTTTCCGGCGGCCGGGGGCCCGTCCTTCCGCCGGACGAGGACCGCGCGCTTCCACGATCGCTCCGTCCTTTTCATACCGGCGGCGCTCAATGGTGTACTGGATGCCCTGCTCAATGCGCTGCAAGTCCCCTCTGTCCTTCGGGGATGCCAGCGTGACGGCCATCCCTTTTCCGCCGGCACGGCCCGTACGGCCAATGCGGTGGATGTAGCTGTCGACCTCATGCGGCATGTCGTAGTTAAAGACGTGGGTTACGCCTTCGACGTCCAGCCCCCTTGCCGCCACGTCCGTGGCTACCAGCAGCTGCAGCTTGGCTTCGCGGAAACGTTTCATGACCTGCTCCCGTTTAGCCTGCGACAAGTCGCCATGCAGTTCGTCGGACTCATACCCCTGCTCCAGCAGCGCCGCGTTCAGCGCCGATGCCCGGCGTTTGGTGCGGCAGAATATGATCGCGAGGTACGGACGGTACATTTCAATCATCGAGACCAGCGCCTGCTGTTTGGTCCGGTCCGTCACTTCGACGACCAGCTGGCGAATGGACTTCAGCGGCACCGGGGAATGTTCCACCTTGATCGTGACGTCTTCGGCGTCACGGGTATAAAAAGAAGCGAGCCGCTTGACTTCGGCCGGCATCGTGGCGGAAAACAGCAGCGTCTGCCGATGGTACGGGAGCGCCTGGATGACCGTCTCCACCTCGTCCAGGAAGCCCATATGCAGCATCTGGTCGGCTTCGTCCAGCACGAGCGTTTTGACCCCGCCCAGCTCCAGCGTGCCGCGGCGAAGATGATCGTTCAGCCGTCCCGGCGTACCGATAATGAGATGCCGCCCGCCTTCCAGCTTGCGCAGCTGCTTCTCCACGTCCTGGCCTCCGTATACCGCTAGGATGCGGATCTCAGTGCCCCGCGCCAGCTTCCGCGCTTCCTCCGTGATCTGCAGCGCCAGCTCCCTCGTCGGCGCAATGATCAGGGCCTGCGGGAAAGGACGGCCCGGGTCCAGTTTCTGCATGATCGGCAGCAGGAAAGCCAATGTCTTCCCCGTTCCGGTTTTGGCGCGGGCGATGACGTCCCGTTCGGCCAGCGCCAGCGGAATCGTCTCCGCCTGCACCGGCGTCGGCACGGCAATTCCGTTTTCTTTCAGGGCGGAAACCCATGTTTCCTTGATGCCCAGCTCTAAAAAATTTGGCAAAACATCCACCTCGTTATGTTCACTTTTTCGTCTGTCCCTGTTTCGAATCCATCTTCAAAATACTTATTGTAACGGATATGCCGCAAGTTGGCGACTCCAGCCCCAAACCCGTTTGCCGAATCATTCCGGATTTACCGGATTTGCCGGCAGGCCATCGTGATCTCCGCGGGCCGCCGTCATCACTCACCTTTTGCCGGGTAATCCCGATTTGATCCGCCGCCACGGCCCGGACTTAAAATTTGCCCGATTTGAAAATGGCGTACAGCAGCCATACGACCATCAGGAACGCGACGCCCAGACCGATGCCGATCACCGGAAAATGCCATAGAATCGAAGACTGCCGGTTCATGGAGGATCCGATGATCAGCCCGACCATGATGATGCTGAAGGCCAGCAGCACGATGCTGAAGGACAGCCTGTTGCTGATTTGGTCCAGCTTGCGCATGAGCGATTCCATCTCCGGCATGCTGATCTCCACCTTCAGTTTGCCCTTGCTGAACAAAGCGGAGAGATGTCTCGCCTGGGAAGGCATATCCAGCAGCGCCTCGGCCAGCCCGGCCGCGCTGCCGAGCAGCTTCCCGCGGATGCGGCGGGGGCTGAACCGATCCTTGATCAGCTTCTTTCCGAACGGCTCCGCCATGTCGATGATGCTCAGCTCCGGATCGAGCTTCTGAATGACGCCCTCCATCGTAAGCAGCGCCTTGCCGAGCAGCGTCAGATCCGGGGGCATCATAATCGCATGGCGCTGGGCTACCCCGAACAGGTCGCTGAGCGCCTTGCCGATGCCGATCTCGGAGAAAGGCATGTCGTAATATTCGTCCCGGAGCGTGTCCAGATCCCTTCGCAGCGCATCCAAATCGTTGTCTTCCGGCAGCAGGCCGAGATGCAGGATCGCGCGGACCATGCTGTCCGTATTTTTACGCATAAGAGCAATAATAAGTTCGGATAAATGATCCTTCATATCGCCGCTAAGACGTCCGACCATCCCGAAGTCGAGAAAGGCCAGGCTGCCGTCCTTCCGGAGGATCAGGTTGCCCGGGTGCGGGTCGGCATGGAAAAATCCCTCGATGAACATCTGATGCAGCATGGCGTTGACGAATCGTTTGGCGATCAGCTTCGGATCGAATCCCGATTGTTCCAATTGCTCGGGCTGGCTGAGCGTAATGCCCTCCACATACTCCATCGTCATGACCCGCGAAGAAGAATACTGCCAGAAAATCCGCGGGATGAAAATGTAAGGGTCGTCCTGAAATTGCAGCGCTATTTTTTCCGTGTTGCGGCCTTCGCGGCTGTAATCCATTTCCGCCAGCAGGGATTTGGAAAATTCCTCGACGATTTTGGTCAGCTGGTACCGTCTGGCCCATTCCCAACGTTTTTCGGCGATCTGGGACAGATCCCGCAAAATCGCCAAATCGCGCGTAATGGTTTGCAGCGCGCCGGGGCGCTGGATTTTGACGGCCACCGCTTCCCCCGATTTCAGCTTGCCCAAATGGACCTGCCCGATGGAAGCGGCCGCAACCGGAACGTCGTCAAAACGAGCGAACACCTCGGCAACCGGCGCCTCCAGCTCTTCTTCCAGAATGCTTCGGGCGGCTTTCGCCGGGAAAGGGGGAACCTGGTCCTGCAGCTTCACCAGCTCCCTGATCACGGTATCCGGCAGCAAATCCGAGCGCGTGCTCGCAAGCTGCCCAAGCTTCACGAACGTCGGCCCCAAATCCTCCAGCACGAGACGGATCCGCTCGCCGAGCGTTTTCGTCTCCGCCTGCTCATGCTTCAGCCGGCGCCGCGGCAAGGACAGCATCTGAAACAATCCCAATTCCTCCACCATGTAGCCAAAGCCATGACGCATGAGCGCCATGGCGATTTCCCGGTAACGACCGGTATGCCTGATGCGGACGGCCATATCACGAATGTCCCGTTTCCGGCGCCCGCTCCCCGGCGGTCCCTTCGCGTTCGGCGAGCTTTCGTTCCAGCTCTTCGATGCGCCGCTCCAGATCGGCAACCTGCTTTCCGGAAGGTACATGAAGCTCTGTCAAAATCCGCTGAACTTGCTCCCTCAGAAAATCTTTGAACTGGGACTTCTCCTCCTCACCGCGTTCGACCAGCCGTTCGATCAGGTCCTTGGATTCCGTAGGCGCCAGTTCGCCGCGCTTCACCAACTCTTCGACCGTTTTTTCGATTTTTTCCTTGCTGACGATGGTCAGGCCCCATCCGAGCGAGATGGCTTTTTTCAACAGATCACTCATCATATTCCCTCCCATGGTTCATTTTCCCTTATTATACCCTGAAATCGCCTTACGTATTTAAAAGACCGTTATTCTGACGCCGCCGAAAATCGGTTTCCCTCCGAACTTAGCCGGGAAGATGGGCCGCCCAGCGGGCTGCCTGCAGGATGAGCTTGCGGATTTGCGGGTGCTGGAACGTCGGCTCATGATGGCCCGGCATGAAATAAACGACTCTGCCAAGGCCGTATTCATGGGTCCAGGCTGCCGGGTACCAATCTTCCCCAAGCTTGTATTCAAGCAGCACCTCTTTTTCCGTCAGCGGATCGAACCGGATTTGGTAAGGCTCCTCCTCGAGTTCGAACGGTTCGACGCCTTCGGTCACGGGATGTTCCCCGCTCACGCGGAAGGAGATCGGCTGAATCGGCGGATGCCCGTCAAAACGGCCGCCCATCAGCTGAGCCAGCTCATAACGGCGGTTCCCCAGCGACAGGCCGTTATGAAGCACCAGCAAACCTCCCCCCTGGCTGACATAAGAAAGAAGACCCGACGTTTGCTGCTTTGAAACCTGATCGTCCCACAGGTCGAAATAGCAGATGCACAGGTCAAACGGCTTCAGATGCTCGAGAAGCAGCAAATTTTTGTTTTCGCTGCATTGGACCGAGATGACCTCGTTCAGTATGTAGCTGATCTGCGCGTCCACGCCCTGCAGCGGATGGAATTTCGGATGGGTATAGTCGCCGAGCAAAATGCTTTTTTTATTGTACAAAGCTGTTCCTCCTTCGGTAAAACGCATTCTTGGCTATTCTTATATTGTCATATTCCACAATTTTGAATGCATGAAACACGTGCGGGCGGATCGACGCCCTTTCGCAGGGAGCCTAATTAAAAAGGGATGCCGCTTTCGTCTGCATCCCTCTATGGCTTTCATGCCTGAACCAATACACCGAATATGATTTTTACGCATCCTGCGTCTGAAAATAACGCGCAAGCTCGACAAGCATGCTGCCCATCCGCTCGTCCCCGGACGGATACACGACCCGCGCGATGCCTTCCTCCCGCAGCGCCTGCGCCGTCAGCTTGCCGACGGCCGCGGCGACGACGGGCCCTTCGAAGGCGGCTATCAGCGCCTCAAGTTTGCCCTGGCGCCTAGCGTATTCCGCCAAATTGCGGATTTGCGGGGCGCTGGTGAAGGCGGCGGCGTCGACCGCGCCGGTCAAAATATCCCCGAGCAGCCGCTCCAGCTGCTCCGGTTCAGGCGGGGTATGCCGGTAAGGCAGTACCTTCCGGACCTTCGCGCCCTGCTCCGCGAGCCACGCTTCCAATTTCGGCGCCGGATCGCCGTGAAGCTGCAGCACGACCTCCGCGTCCCGAAGCGGATATTCGGCAAGCCCGCGGATGAGGCCCGACGTGCTGCCGTCATCGTCGCGGACGAGAGCTTCGAGCCCTCTTTTGCGCAGGGCGTTTACGGTTTTGTACCCTCTCGCGGCCAGCGACGATCGCCGCAGCGCATCGAGAAAATCCTCTTCCGCGCCCATCTCGGCCGAAACGGCGAACAACGCATCCAGCCCCATGCCGGTCGTCAGGATCGTCCAGTCCGGAGGAGACCCGATCCAATCCGCCAGGTCGCCCCGCACCTTTTCGTCATCCAGAAACACCGTGCCTTGGGCAGGCCGAACGAGGGCCGCACCGCCCATTTTTTCAACGATTTTGACCATGTCCTCCGCTTTGCGCGGACCCGTTAGGGCAATTGTTTTACCAGCCAATCGGTTTCCCATTGACGTATTCTCCTCTCCCGGAAGCGAATCTGTTTTGAACAGTATACTTGACGGGAAGAACGAGGGAAAGGAGTTTTCCGAGTTTTATGGCTTTCGGCCGCACACGTCGTAATACGGTCCTACATCGGCGCGCCCGCCCTCTTGGACAAGCGGTGCTTGAGCCGCTGGTTGTACAAATACCGAACGACAAAATAGGAGGCGACTCCGAGGACAAGCCCGAAGACGGACATGCCGATCAATACGTGCAGGCCTCCCTGCAGCAGATGCTTGAAGATCGTAAAATCCCCTTGCAGCAAATTGCGCCAGGCATGCTCCTGCATGGGCACGTCGATCATTTTTTTCGGAAACAGCCATTCCCCGATTTTTTTGGCAAAAGGAAGCAATACGATAGGCAGGAAGGTCAGCTTGCCGATGACGTTGCCGATAATGGCGGCGGGGAGCGATCCTCCGGCAAGTCTGACGGTGGGATAAAAAATAAGATACACGAGCGATCCGGTCGAAATGACGATCATTTCGAGCCCGAACCCGATCGCGAATCCGAGCGAAACCTTCCTGGCTCCGCCCGGGGAACGGAACAGCTTGATCATATTGAAGCGCAGCTTCCGCGAAAATTTATGGAACAGGTTGTATTTCTTTTGTTTTTTTATCATGCGATCACCCTTCATAACCCATGGCGGCGTCAAGCCGCATGGAGAGCCGTACCGTCAAGGCCTGCCCTTATGCCCATTGTATCATTTCCGGGCCCCTTTTTCTAACGATACGTCGCCGCCGTGTTCCCTTCTCTTCACGTTTTTTGCAGGATGGTGAACGAGAAAAATCAGGATCGGCAGGACAAGGATGAAGAAAAGGGCAATCAGCGTCCATACCTCGTTGAAGTTAAACAGCTCGATCGAGTTGGAATAAAACCAAAAGGCGCAGCTGTAGGCAAGCAGGCCGATCGGCGCCGCCATCATTTTTCCCGATACCGGCGGAATGACGAGTTTCAGGCCGTAGCAAATGATATACAAGCTGATGGCCAGGTTCAGCAGCATCCCCGGGTACCACAACGCCACCACGATCAGGTCGAAACGGTCCAGAAAGTCTGTAATACGCAGCTGCCGAACCAGTTCGTACGTGGGGTACATCATTCGCTCGGTAATCTCCACCCCAAGCAAAAGAATGTCCATGATCACCGCGGCAGCCAACATCCCGACGACGAGCAGCGTGGCATAGAAACCGTACTTGAATTTGAAATCCTTGCCGGAAAAAATGAACGGAAGAATCAGCATCTGCCCGATGTACGCGACGGATATCCAGCTCCCCTCGGTCACTCTCCCCCAATCGACATGCAGCAGGGGCCGCATCAGCCCAAAGTTGAAGTCCCGCAAGGCGATGACCGGCATCAAGGCGAACACGATAATGATGATCGGGCCGTATAGCTCCGTGATCCCCAGGACCGTCCTGGCTCCGCCCCGGGCAATGTAAATAACGGTCGCGGTAACGCAGAGCGCCGTAATGAGGAGCGGAGTAATCGGCAGGAGCACGACGTTCGTAAAATCCGAAACGATCCGGATATCCCGTACGAGAATCATAAAGAAAAACAGCATGTACAGCACCACCAGCACCCGGCCGAGTGCCGGGAACCGGCTGATGAGCGACTCGAACAGATTTTGGCCGGGAAACCGCAGGGAGCTGCGGGTCAGCATATACAACAGCACCAGAATTAGGGCGCCGGATACCAGAAAACTGATAAAAGCATGCTGGTGGGCCCTGGAAACCAACTGGTTCGGCACGTTCAGCGCCGTTGTATTAATCACGTAGATCATGCCGAGCAGCACGATTTGGCGGGCGGTGATTTTTTGCACGTCAAACGTTCCTCCTTCACCTGACTTAATGTCCGGGGATTTTCGCAAATCCCGATCCTAAAAAGGCACTAGCGGGCCAAGCCATTTCTGCAACCATACGGAAGCATACACGACGCGGCTGATCTGCAGCGTATAAGCGAAAATGCCCATCCCCGCCAGCAGGAAAATATAGGTGAACCAGCGGTTGATTTTGGGAAGATCGCGAATCACCTTGAAGTCCGTAATCAAAATGATCGCGGAGGCAATCACGTAAATAATCAGAATTTTAATCATGTTTCAGTTTTACGTCCTTTCTGCCGAACGGTTTGTTTACCGCCCCGATGTTTTCGATATGCAGATTGGTGTTGACCACGACCTTGACGTTCGGGTAAAGCTCATCCCAGCGGTCCTTAAAGCGGTCCCAGGCTTTCGGATTTTTTTGGTGTATCGTCCGGCCGAATCCGAGGATATCGGTATGGTACTGGTCTTGAAGTTTATGAAGCCCGGTCTTGATCTGGGCGATGATCTCCTTGCTTGCCTCCTGCTCCAGCCGGTTCATATGTTTTTCATCGCCTAGAATGTAGTTGGAGTTGTTCTCGATGACCCCTCCCTTGGCCAAAATGTCTATGTGCATCGTAATGTTGTCGCCGTGGATTACGGGTCTTAACGTCACCAGGTTTTCGATGAACGTGATCGTGATGTATCCTTTCCCGCTGGGGCTCGGCACCGCCACGTCGTATGTCGTAGACTGATTCATGGCCAAATTGATCATTTTTATTTCCGGTCCCTTCATGACCCCTACGAGACGGTCATCTTTGAACAGGGCGAGACCGGTAATTTGAATGTTCTTTTTTTCGTTCTGGTCCCCGATATTATCGGGAACGGCCTGCTGCAGCGAAATGTAAGGCAAAACTACGTCAACGCCGGTTGTCAGCAGATCGTTGGCGAGGACTTTAAGCGTGACTGGCGTTTTCGTGAATTCATTCATCAACTCGCGGATCATTTCGCTCGGGAACTGTTCCATCGGCGCGGCCGCGTCCATGATTTTATAGGCGGGCCCTTCCGTGATCGCGACCAGGGACGAAAGCCGGTTTTGCGGAATGCGCGCGAATTGGTCGAGCATTTCGCTGATGCCCCCTTTGGCGAATTCCTCTCCGACCAGCAGCGTTCTGCGGTGGGCGAAAGAGAGTCTCCGCGAGTTACCCGCTTGGATTTGCAGGTTGGAGTTGCGGAGCGTGATTCCCTTCTTCGATTCCAGATAGTACTTTTTGTTCCCGGCCGTTCCGCCTCCGCCGCCTTCGCTCCCGCTCCCGCCCAAACTGCCGGGAAGCGCGATTTGCAGCGTGCTCCGGACCTGATCGCCTTCTTTGTCCACGCAGGAGCCGATCACGAACGCAACGTCGTTAATCTCGGTGCGGTCCCAGCAGCCGGTAAGAGCGACGGACACGCTCAGCAGCAGCCCTGCGGCACGTATTTTTTTCATCCAACATCACCATACCTTGTCGGAAACGGGGTTGCCGTTGATATCCGGCTTTTCCCGCTCCGAATTTTTCTTCGACAGCCAGGACGGCCGCGTACGCATTTTCCACCATGGGACGCGAACGAAAATATCTTTGTGGTCCTGCCCATGGAACGGGCTGACGCCCGACATGTACGGAACGCCAAGCGAAGACAACTGCGTCACGTGAACGAGAATCCAGGTAATGCCGAGGATAATGCCGAAAAGCCCCAGCACGCCTGCCAGCAGCATCAGCGGAAAACGCAGCAGGCGAATCGTAATCGCCAGATTGAAATGGGGGATCGTAAAGGACGCAATCCCCGTCATCGAGACGATGATAACCATCGGCGCCGAAACGATCCCTGCCTGGACGGCCGCCTGCCCGATGACCAGCGCACCGAGGATGCTGACCGCCTGGCCGACCGTCTTCGGCAATCGAATCCCGGCTTCGCGCAGCGCTTCAAAGGATATTTCCATCATTAACGCTTCGACCAGCGCCGGAAAAGGAATGGCCTCCCGCGCCGCGGCGATGCTCAGGACAAGCGTCGTCGGCAGCATGTCCTGATGGAACGTCGTGACCGCAATGTAGAGGGATGGCAGAAACAATGCGATAAACAGAAAGATATACCGGATCCACCGGATGAAATTCGTGATGAAAAAACGTTCGTAATAATCCTCGTTCGCCTGCATCAACTGGAAAAACGTCACGGGCGCGATCAGCACGAGCGGCGTCCCGTCCACGAAAATGGCGCACCGGCCTTCAAGCAGCTGCGCCGCGACGCTGTCCGGCCGCTCCGTATAGAGCATTTGCGGAAACGGCGAATACGGGTGGTCCTCGATCATTTCTTCGATGTAGCCCGATTCGAGCACCCCGTCGATTTTAATGTCCTTGAGCCTGTTTTTGACGTCGTTCACCATCTTTGGATCCGCAAGGCCTTCGATATAAGAAACGACGATGTCCGTCTTGGTATCCGTCCCCAGCACCATGCGGTACATCTTGAGATTCGGCGTCTTCACCTTGAACCGGACGAGCGCCGTATTGATGCGGATCATTTCGGTAAATCCTTCGCGCGGGCCCCGGATGACCGATTCCGTCTCCGGCTCTTGGACCGGGCGCCGGATGCCGCCCTTGATGTTGAACAGATGCGCTTCGCTCAGGCCGTCCACGAACACCGCCACGCTGGAATTGAGGATGCCCTCCACCGCGTCGATCCATTTCGTGGCGCTCATCACCTGCGGCAGGGAAACGCGGGTATTTTCCAGCGGTTCGAGATCGGCAGCCTTGATCTGCTCCGGAGGATGTTCGTTTTTCATCCGCATGTACGCTTCGACGATCGGCTCAAGTATATGCCCTTCAAGCTCCAGCGAGAGCACGATGCCCTCCACGTAAGCAATGAATGCATTGATGCCCGGAGCGATTTCGATGGAGCGGAATACCATATCCGAGCAGTCTCTAAAAATCGTTTTTAAGGTCTGGATGTTCTGATCGAGGCTTTTCTGGATCTCCAGCTTCTCCCAAGGGGGAGAGGGGAGCCCGAGCGGAGTGCCGGAGGCAAGCCCTTGGGCGCTGCTTCCGGGGTTCTTTCCGCGTTTACTCATGTTCTAACCCCCTCGTATGCCGGCTATAATATGGACGTATGAGCCATAGGTTGTGCCAAAATTGGATAAATTATGTGTTGTCGGCCCCGGCACCCCAAAAAAATGAACATGCCCGCAAAAGCAGACCTCGACCGCTCGGCCGGTTGAGTTGCTTTTCGGGAAGAAGTCGCGGGAAATTATTCGGACAACTGCGCAAAAAAGGCCGTGCCTGTCATGGGCACGACCTTTCCCTGCCGGGAGCCTTTATTCGATTTTAAATTTGGCCACCAAATGCTGCAGCTTCTCGGCCAGGCTGCTCAAATGCTCGGCGGAAGAAGCGATTTCTTCGATGGACGCAAGCTGTTCCTGGGCGGAAGCCGATACCGACTGCGTATTATCGGCAGCCACCTCCGACAGGCTCCGGATATGGCGGATCGCCTCCACGGCGCTTTCACCGTTCCGCGCAAGCTCTCTCGAAGCTTCCGCCGCGGAGTGGATGCCTTCCGCCGCGCCTTGAACCGCTTTGAGGATCCGGGTGAACGATCTGCCCGTAATGTCTGCGGCTTCCATGCCTTCGGCCACCCGGCCCTTGGCATCTCCCATCGCCGCAAGCACCCGCTGCATTTCCGAACGCATGCCCGCCACCAATTCTTCGATGCGCTTCGCCGAATGGCCGGACTGTTCCGCCAGCTTGCGGACCTCGACGGCCACGACCGCAAAGCCTTTCCCGTGCTCACCTGCACGCGCCGCCTCGATGGAGGCGTTCAGCGCAAGCAAATTGGTCTGCTTGGCGATTTCCGCCATGAGCGTGACGATTTCCCCGATTCGGCCGGTACGTTCGCTCATATGCATGACGACTTCGTCCAGCTCGTGAACGGTGGCATGGATTTCGCCCATTTTGCCCGTGACGTCTTCGACCGCGGCGTTGCCTTCCTCGGCCGACCGTGTGGTCCGCTCCATTTTGGACAAAGCATCATCCATGTGGGTGCGGATTCGCTCCGACTGCGTGGACATGATGTCCATGCTGCCCATGCTTTGCTCCACGCTGCGAAGCTGCTGTTCGCTTCCCGCGGCCACTTCCTGTATCGCTTCCGTCACGGTTTCGATCGCTTGGGTCGTCTGGTCGGCGCTCGTCGACAATCCTTTGGCGGACAAGCTTACCTGTCCGGTAATTTCCTGGACGTTGACGATCATGCTCCGAAGGTTGTCCACCATCGCTTGGAAATGCCGGCTGAGGTGGCCGATCTCGTCCCTGCTGGAGGTATCGATCCGTGCCGTCAGATCCCCTTGGCTGATCCGCTCCGTCGCCTGCGTCAGCTTGCTGATCGGACGGATGATCGACCGGACGTTCAAGAAGATGATCGCCAGCGCCGCCAAGATGGACGCCGTCATCACGATGATCACCGAATTGCGGATTCCGTGCGCGGACGCTTCAATGTCGGCCTCGAACATCGATCCGGCCACCTTCCACCCGGTCAGCCTGTTCGTCGTAAAAGCGAGGCGGCGTTCCTCATTTTCAAAGGTATATGAGAAGTTGCCCTCAGACTTGCCGTAAAGCGGTTTGAGAAATTCGCCCTCCGCCTTTTTGCCGGTATATTTCGGATGGACGACGTAGTTTTGGTCCTGGTCGGTAATGAATATGTATCCTTTGTTGCCAAGCTTCATATTGGTGAGCGTCCGGATATTGTCGAGATTCAGCTCGATCGAGAGAACGCCTTTCCCGGACGGAGCCGCCTGCGAGATCGACACGGCCATCTTTCCGTTGGCTGCCTGGAATACCGGCGATACGACCGGCTTGTCCCCTTGCTTTAAAGACTGGATATACCAGTTCTGCTTCGTGACGTCATATTGCTGCGGCAGAGGATCTTCGGAAGCGCGGACGAAATAACCGCCCTCGATGCCCAGAACGACGTCCTTCACGTCGGAATGCATATCCATGTATTCACGCAGCTGCAGCTTCAGTTCCCCTCCCTTTCCGAGCGGATCGCCGATGGCCCGTTCCAAATGGGGCTGCTTCAGCAGATATTCGATATCGTTCATTTTCGCCTGGATGTTCTGGGAGATGATATTGTCGGCCGATTTCGTGCTTTCGAGCGCGCTGTTCATCAATTCCTTCGCATTTGCGTTTTTGGCGGATTGGTAGGATAGAATGCCGATCATGAAGCTGGGGACGAGCAAAACGATAAGATACGTCATGAATAGCTTTCTCTTAATGGAAATTGAAAATCGTTTCACAATGGCATTTTCCTTTCTGCATCATTAGGACTTAAGGCATGTAAACAACGACATACCAAGGACATAGTTATTTGGGCACTTCTTCATAATATATCGGAAAAGTACACAAATTTTTTTCAACTATTATCCAATTCATTGAGAATATTCTATCATCTTCCGCTTCATAGGCAAAGAGGCCCAGTTTCAAAATGTGAAGCCCAACAAAATTTTCGCAAAATAACATGACCTGTGCCCCCATTGGCTTTCCCTAAACGTAAAAAAGGACAACCCTCGTCGTTGGGCTGTCCTTTTTTCAGCTGCGTTTCGCCTTCGTGATCCGTCCGCTGAGATCCGCAAGCTCCTGCCTGACCTTGGTCATCTCCGCGATTTTGTAATCGACAAGTTCGAGCTGCTTGCTTACCGCCTGGGACATCTGCTCCAGCTCGGCTTGCCGCTGCGCCTCGTCCAGGGACGAGGAGGCGTTGCTCCGGTGCTTCATCACCTGGTCGTGGATCTGCAGAAACTCTTGGATTTCCTGAAGCGAGAAACCGAGAACTTTTTTGGCAAGAACGATATTTTTAAGCTGCTGGACATCTTCTTCCGTATATAATCGGATTCCTCCATCCGACCGCTCCGGCGATTTGATGAGGCCGATTTCCTCGTAATAGCGGATGGACCGTTTCGTTAATCCCGTTTCCTTGGCGACATCGTCGATTTTAAGCCATTCCAAGCCGTTCTCCCCCTAGGTAAAGGTATACTTCAAGTATATCGTTCCGTGGAGGCGAAAGCCAATTTTTCAACTGCTCAACGGTACGAAAAACAAAAAAAGAATGGCCGCCGCAGGCCATCCTTTTCGCTGCATCCACGCTTACGGCCGAGCCGCGTGAAGCCGTCTATATAATGGATTTATTTGGAAAGGATTTGCTCGATTCGCTCCAGCGCTTCGGCGGGGATTTCAACGCCCGATGCCTTCACGTTTTCGGCGACCTGTTCCGGGCGGCTCGCGCCGATCAGCGCGCTGGCCACGTTCGGCTGGCGCAGCACCCAGGCGAGCGCAAGCTGGCTCATCTTGAGGCCAAGCTCGTCCGCTATGGCGCCGAGTTCCTGCACCTTCGCGATTTTCGCTTCGCTGATCTGCTCTTCCTTCCAGTTGAGCTTGGCGGCGCGGCTGCCTTCCGGCGCTTGTCCCGCCGTTTTGTATTTTCCCGTCAGCAGGCCCTGCGCAAGCGGCGAATACACGACTTGGCCGATCCCTTTGGCTTCGCCGAGCGGAATGACTTCCTTTTCGATGTCCCGGTTGAACATATTGTACACCGGCTGGTTCACGACGATCCGGTCCAGCAGGTAACGATCGGCCGTGCCGAGCGCCGCTTCCATTTGAGCCGCCGTCCACATGCTGACGCCGATATACAGCACCTTGCCTTGGCGCACCAGGTCGTCCATGGCCCGCAGCGTTTCTTCGATCGGCGTTTCCTCATGATAACGGTGGCAGTAATACAGGTCGACGTAATCATGGCCGAGGCGCTTCAGGCTCGCATGGCATTGCTCCATGATATGTTTTCTGGACAGCCCCATGTCGTTCGGGCCATCGCCCATTTTGCCGAATACCTTCGTCGCAAGGACATAGGATTCGCGCGGATACGCTTTCAACGTGTTGCCTAGCAGCTCCTCGGCCGCGCCGCGTTCGTATACGTTGGCCGTGTCAAAAAAATTGATGCCCAGATCGTAAGCCGTCTGAATCGCCTTGACCGCGTTCTCCTGCTCCACGTACCCCCCGTACGTCAGCCAGCTGCCCAAGCTGATTTCGCTTACCTTAAGCCCGCTTTTCCCCAGTCTCCGATACTTCATCGTCACAAGCAAAACCTCCCCGTCGGATTATTCTTCCTCCCATATTGTAAACAACCGCGGTTTCGATGGAAAGCGTGTCGGTTTCATTTCTGAAAAATATGGAAATAAATATGGTGTTGAATATGATGAGGAGGATACGCCATGCGTCAATCAGATTCCTTTTCCCGGCATTTGCCGCAGTTCCCTGAATCCCTGTGGAGAGCAACGACCGAATTGCCTTCCTTCCCGCGTTTGGACGAGGATATCGAGGTCGATGTCGCGATCGTCGGCGCGGGGATCGTCGGCATAACGACCGCCTACCTGCTGTCGAAGCAGGGGGTGAAGGTGGCCGTGCTGGAGGCAGGCGTCATTTTAAACGGCACGACCGGACATACCACGGCCAAAATTTCCGCCCAGCACGGAAAAATTTATGACGAACTGCTGAACCATTTCGGCAAAGAAAATGCGCAAATGTATTACAAAGCCAATATGGATGCCAAAGCGTTTATTTTGAACACGGCGAACGAGCTCGGCATCGAATGCGATCTCAGGCCGGAAAGCGCCTATATCTACGTCGAAAAAACCGATGACCTCCAAGGGTTGCAAAAAGAGTTCGACGCCTACATCAAACTCGGCATTCCCGGACAATGGAGGGACGAGCTCCCGATTCCGCTGAAGGTCAAAGGCGCGATCGAAATGCCTGACCAGGGCCAATTCCATCCGCTGCATTACTTAAAGCCGCTGGTCGAGGAAAGCGTGAAAAACGGCGCGAAGATTTATGAGCATACGACGATTACCCGGCTTGAAGACGACGGGCCTCCGTATACGCTCAGCGCTTATCACGGCAAAGCCAAGGTGCGCTGCCGCCGGATCGTGTCGGCTTCCCATTTCCCGTTTCTGGACAAAAAAGGGCTCTATTTCGCCCGGCTGCATGCCGTCCGTTCGTATGCCGTGGCATTCAGGCCGGAACGGCCGTTTCCCGGCGGCACGTACCTGAGCGTAGGAAACGCGACGCCCAAACGCTCTTTGCGTACCGCAAGCTATAACGGCGAGGATCTGATCATTGCCGGCGGGGAAAACCATAAGACGGGTCAAAGCATTCGCACGTATGAGCGCTATGAGCAGCTCGAAAAGTTCGGCTCGGAGCTGTTCGGCATCAAGGAAATTCCGTTCCGCTGGTCGGCGCAGGATTTGGAGACGCTCGACAAAGTGCCGTACATCGGGCAGCTTACCGAAGGCGACGACGGGATTTATGTCGCAACGGGCTTCTATAAATGGGGCATGACCCAAGGCACGCTGTCGGGCATGATTCTTTCCGATCTCATTGTAGGAAAGCCCAATCCTTATGCGCTGCTCTATAACCCTTCGCGCTTCAAAGCGGATCCGTCGGTCAAAAACGTGGTCGTGCAAAACGCGGACGTGGCCAAACATTTCATCGCGGGCAAGGTCGGCCTGATTCAGCGGAAAGCGGACGATCTCCAACCCGGCGAAGGCGGCGTCATTTCCTATGACGGCCGGCGGGCCGGCGGCTACCGGGACGACGAAGGCAATCTGTATATCGTGGACACGACATGCTCCCATATGGGCTGCGAAGTGGAGTGGAACGATGGCGAGCGCAGCTGGGACTGCCCGTGCCACGGCTCGCGGTATACGTATGAGGGCGAAGTCATTGAAGGGCCGGCAACGAAACCTTTGGACAAGCTGGAAAAACGAATATAAGCGGCCATTTCGGTCAATGCAAAGAAAAAGCGTTCTCCCTTGCCAAACGCGGCGGTCGGGAACGCTTTTTTATATTGGACGGGCTGTCTGCGGGCATGCGTTAATTTCCACAGGCAACCTTTTTAGGGAAAATTCGTTTATGATTAGGAGAAGAAAAAGCAGCGTTTCCTTCCATGCTGCCAAAAAGGAGAAATAGGATGAAAAGCACCCCATTCATGTTGCGGACGGCATTCGGCATCATCGCAACCGCAGCCGCGCTGTCTTTAACCGCCTGCTCCGGACAAGGCGCAAGCGAACCGCCCGCCGCCAAATCTTCGGAACGGCCCGTCGCCGTGCAAAACAGCCATGCCGAGGCCGGCACCGCTGCCAAAAAGCAGGAAACGCCGGAAGAAGCCTTCTACGCCGCGTATAAGGAAAGCTCGTCCGATCGGGACAAAATCGAAAACATGATGAGCCGCATCACCGGTTTGGATTGGAAAACGTATCGGGAGCTCCGGAAAGACGTTCCCCTTATGGACGAAACGCTGGGCTATCTATATAGAAACCGCAGCATGATCAAGCCGGAACATTACAAGGCGGTGTTCTCGGCCACCCGCAATCTGGACGGCGCAGGGAGCGAAAGTTACGCCGCCCTTGCGAGCGAACTGTTTTGGACGGACAAAAAAGCCGCGATCCAAGCTTTGTCCGGCATGGACGATCCGAAACGGCGGCAATCGGTCATCGGCTTGATCGCCTATGGCTTAAGTTATAAGGATGCCACACAGGTTCAAAAAGAAATCGAGGCATGGCAAGCCGGCGCCGAACTGACTTCGGCCGAACAGCAAATCGTTCAAAGCTTGCTCGAGGCCGTCAAAGATCCTTATTAAAGAAATTCCCGGCCCATACATCTGCCACGGTTTCATCCCCGTGTCGATCTAGTACGGCCGCTCCTGATAAAAGAAATTGGGATATACGATCGTATTGTCGTAAGATTGGTGAAAAATATGGGTCGTCGCCGGGGACACCGGCGGGATGAGCCAATTCCAGTACCCCGTCAGCTTCCGGCCGCATTGGGCCTCCCGCTGCTCGAACAATTGGAACTGGGCCGCCGCGGTATGGTGATCCACCATGCTGACGCCTGCCCGTTTGTACGAATGCAGCACGGCCACATTCATTTCGACCAGGGCGCGGTCGCGCCAAAGCGAGGTTTCGCTTGCGGTTTTTAGTCCCATCACCTCTGCCACCTGCGGCAAAACGTCGTAGCGGTTCGTATCCGCAAAATTGCGGGCCCCGATCTCCGTCGCCATGTACCAGCCGTTAAAAGGCGCCGCCGTATAATGAATGCCGCCGATGACCAGCTCCATATCGGAGATGAGCGGCACGGCATACCAGCGCAGTCCCAACTCCCCGAAGGCGGGATAATCCGGATGCGTCAGCGGAACCTCCAGCACCAGCTCATCCGGGATCGAATACAGTGCCGGCTTCCGGCCCTCCGCCTGGATAACGAGAGGAAGGACGTCAAACCGCGTGCCTTTGCCCTGCCATCCCATCTTCAGGCATACGTCCGTAAACGGCACCGAAGCGGGGTCGCCGACGATCCCGCCTTCCGTCCGGTACCCCGCATACCGGATCAGCTGGTGATTCCAGATGCGCACGCCGCTCCCGGTCGGCCCCGCAGGTTTGAACACCGATATCGTCGGCACGATTTTGCCGCCGTTGGTCGCGGTCTCGATATGCTCCAGCAGCGCCGAATGGATGTCGTCCGCATGGGCCAAATGGCGCCGGTCCCGCACCACCATCGAATCCCAGAACAGTCGGCCGATGCAGCGGTTGCTGTTGCGCCAAGCCATTTTGGCCCCATGCTCCAGCTCCTCGAACGTATGCCCGTAGGTACCGGTCAAACCGATTTCCTTTTTGATTTCCTTCAGCCTGCCGTCCGCTTCCTGCTCCGTTTTTCCAAGTTCGGCATAACAAACCCGTATAAAATCCTCCGCTTCCTGCAGCAGAACGTTACGATCCGTCATTTTCCATCATCCTTATGCTCCGTCTACTATGTGTTCGTACCTATTATAGCCTTGAAGAAGGCTGCAGGACCACGGCAAACTTGATATCTTCGTGAACTTGCATCCCCGTTTTAAGCTTCCGTGCGCACGGAACGCTCCTTCGCTGCGGCCGGTCTGGACGTCCAAAACGCAAATCGTCCCAGCAGGGCCGTAATCGCCGGCACCAGGAACGGACGGACGATAAACGTATCCAGGAGCACGCCCACCGCCGTAATGATGCCGAATTGGACGAGAACCTGGATCGGCAGCGACGCCAGCACCGCAAACGTTCCCGCCAAAATGAGCCCGGCGGAGGTGATGACCGAACCGGTCTCCCCGACCCCTTCCTTGATCGCCTGCTTGAAAGGCATCTCCTTTCGCTTTTTCCAAATGCTCGAAATCATAAAGATGTTATAGTCTTCGCCGAGCGCCACCAGGAACACGAACGAATAAAGCGGAATGGCGCTTTGGATGGCATCGGCTCCAAGGCCGTAATGGATAATGATCCAGCCGAGGCCCAGCGCCGAAAAATAAGACAAAATGACCGTCAGCACAAGGTAAACGGTAGCCGTCACCGAACGCAAATAGACCAGCAGAAGCAGCGTGATCATGCCGATCACCACCGGAATGATGACCATCGTATCCCGGTCTCCCGTCTCCCTCGTGTCGTATTGGGTCGCCGTTTGGCCGCTGATCCACACGCGGTCCGCCGGCGAGGCGATTCCCGCTTCCTGCAGCGCTTGCTCCGCAATGCCGCGAAGCTCGGGGATGAGTTCGATCGCCTCCGGCGAATACGGATTCATGTTCAATTCGATATCGTAGGCGAGTATATCGGCGTTTCTTTCTCCTTGTTGCGGCTTGGACACGCTGCTGACAAAGGGCAGGCCTTTCAGTTTTTCGCCCAGCACATCCCCTTGGCCGCCGGTGTTCGCCATCAGCTTAACGGGAGCAAGCGTACCCGGGGAGAATTGTTTGCCGATCAGGTCGTATCCTTCCCGCGAAGCCATGTTTTTCGGGAAAGAAGACATGATGTCGTTGGTGAACTTCACTTGGCTTGAAAAGACGGCGAGCCCTCCGAGGACGACCAGCGTGACGACGACGATCAGCCACGGTTTCGTGACGACCCAGCGTCCGGCAAAGCTCTCCTTTTTCGGCTTCGGAGCAGGAATAGCTTTGCCCTTCCGCCGGGCACGTGCTTCCTCCATCTCCGGCGTCCGCGGAACGAACGGATAAAACGAAGCGCGGCCAAAGACCGCCAGCAGCGCGGGAACCAGCGTCAAACTTGCGATGACCATCACCAGGATGGATACGCTGAACGGCACGGCAAAGCGGTGATAGGCGCCGTATTTGGCCAGCAATAGCGCAAACAGCGACAGCACCACGGTAAACCCGCTCATGGCGATGGCCCCGGAGGTTTCGGTAATGGCCCGGACCAGCGCCTTGCCTTTGCTTGCCTCCTCCTTCAGCAGATGGCGGAAATGAGAGATCAGGAACAGGCAGTAATCCGTCCCGGCGCCGAACAGGAGCACCGTCATGATCGACACCGCCTGCGAATCGACGGTAATCCAGCCTTTGGCCGCCATCAGGCCCAGCAGCGGACTGATCGCTCCGTATGCAAAACCTACCGCCACGATCGGGATCAATGCCAAAATCGGAGAACGGTAAATCAGCAGCAAAATGACCAGGACCAACAGAACGGTCGCCATCATCAGCTTAAAGTCGGCGTTTTTGAACAGCCCGGACGCATCGATGGAAATGCCGACCGGACCCGTCACGCGGGCGCTGAGCTCGGTGCCGGAGTCCACCCCCGCCGCAAAGGGATCGGTTCCGAACGTTTTGGCCGCCTGCTCCTTCAGCAGCTCGGCCCCTTCCTTCAGCTGGTCGCTGCTCGCGGTGCTGCTGAAAAGAACGGGCGTCACCAGCGTGCTTCCATCTTTGGAGAGCTGCGCCGTCAGAGCCTGTGCAGGGACCTGATCCAGCGGCGGGACAAACTCTTGATAAGGGACAGGCGAAGCCCCGAGCCCGGCGTACAGCTGCTGGATCAGCTCGAGATCCTCGTTTTTGATGCCGCCTTCCCGATGCCAAACGATCAGGGCCGGAACGCTTGAGCTGCCGAATTGCTCCGCGGCGATCTTTTCCGCCTGAACGGACGGGGTGTCCTCCCGCAAATTGGCGGCGTTGTTTTTCACCTCTTTGTTGACCATCGGCCATAAGGAACTAAGCACGCCCACGACGATCATCCAAACCGCCAGCATAACCCATTTGCTCCGTTTTCCGGCAACGAACCGCCCAAATCCCGATTTTTGTTCCATAATCTCCTCCTCACCCTGGTCCGGGCGTACATGGTATAGTGTGTGTATGTATGACCTTGAAGTGTTATGATTCATAGAGCATTCCCTTAAACCATACGCTCCTACAATAATTAAATATACCGGAAGGTTAATTATTGAACAAGCATTTTCAACGGAGGTAACCATGAACCATTCCGAGCAGCCAACCAAAACGAAACGTCCTCCCGGCCGTCCGAAACGGCAGGAACATGAAGAGGCGACCAGCGAGTTTATTTTGAAGACCGCTTCCGACCTGTTTATGGAATACGGTTATGAACCGATATCGCTGAAGCAAATTGCCGAAGCATGCGGGATCACCAAGGCAGCCATCTACTACCATTACGAAAATAAAGCGCAGCTCTTCACCGCGGCCGTCACGGCCATGATGGAGAGAGCGCGGAAGACGTCGGAGGAAATCATGCAGCAGCGGGACCTGCCGTTATACGACCGGCTTGTCATGTTGGCGGAACGCAAGCTTCGCTTCCCGCACGGCGATTTCGAGACCATCCTGCGCAAAGCGTCGGATGCGCTGACCAAAGAGCAGCTGGAACGCATCCGCCGGAGCGAGGAAAGCATTCATCACGTTCTGACGGTCAGCTTCACCGAAGCGATCCGGAAAGAAGAGGTCCGACCGCTGCATCCGCTGCTGATGGCCCATACGCTGGCCTCGATGCTGATGCTCGGCAACCGCGAGGTGGCCAATGACATTCAACCGTCGCCCCAGGAGCTTGCCCGCGACATCATCGAAATGTTCTGGAACGGCGTCGGCATGGAGCCCAAACCCCGGTCAGACGAGCCTAAATAAAAGGCATCCGTTCAACCGAACCTCCTCCTCTTCGCTTGCATAAGGTATATTAGCCCATCAAGTTGGAGAGGAGACCAGTCCCTTGAATCTATACGGAGCCTACTACCGGCCCTCAACGAGTCCCGACGCCGCGCTGGCCGGAGATCTGATCAAAGCCATCAATGGCGAATTTAGCTCGGTAACCTGTTACGAGCAATTGGCGAAACTCGCCCCATCGGAGAATGCCAGAAAACGCATTTTGGAAATTCGCGACGACGAAGTGAGGCATCTGCGATTTTTCCAGCAAGCATACCGGCACCTGACCGGTCAAACCCATACCCCCGTTCAAACGGAGGCCTGCCCGAGGGAATACAGGGAAGGTTTGATATCTTCGTTTCTCGATGAGCAGGAAACCGTCGATTTTTATTTGAAAATGTCCGACCGGGCACAGGATCCTGCCCTGAAGGACACGCTCCGCCGCATCGCCATGGATGAACAAAATCACGCCGTCTGGTTCCTGTACCTGTTGAATCAGGGTTAGGACGGAACCGAAAAAGAGGCTTTCCTCCGGGAAAGCCTCTTTCATTCAACATTCACTAGGCGATGTCGGCCTCCATCTCGGCCTGCCGGACCCGGCTGCGGTAAGCTTCGAGGGATTCGTCGATGATGCTGCTAACCATGACCCTATCCGCCTCGGGAATCAGGGTCAACGCGTAATTCCACGCATTCTCTTCAATTTGGAGAGCCGCCCGCATTCGCGTTCCTTCGCTGAGGCGCATATCCTCCGTTAGTTCGCTCAACGAGGACAGATCCGGATCTGCCGCATGTCCAAGCTCATGGGCCAGCACAATCGCAAAATATTCCTCCACCCGTTCAAGGGAGCCGAACATCTGCATGCACTGCTCCTCAATCACCCCGGTATACATCGTAACGCTTCTGGAATGCATGCCGAACTTCCCGCCGACCAGACGCCCGCCATCAAAACGGGATTCAAGCCGAACGGCAACATCAACCTTCGACCGCTCCAGCAGCCGCCTAGCGATCTGATTTAAGCGTAAGATCTCCAATTCCCTATCTTTGTCCCCTTTTTCATCGAAATACACAATAGCCATTATAAGAGGAATCGGCAAGAATGCAACAAGTTAGCAAGCACTTTATGCCCCGGTTTGCAATTCCTCGGCTTCCTTAGGTTTGGAGGACAAGACCTCTTTCTTCAAAAACCAGCACAATATGAACACGATGATCATCGCGGCAAAGGAGTACATGTAGATATACTGGAACGACTCTACGAACATCGTTTTTACCGTCGTGACCAGATTTGGCGGAAGATCTTTAGGGATCCCGCCTGCAGCCAAATCGTGCATATGTCCTTTGACGCTCTCAGGCAGCTGCGAGCCTAAGCTTCCTATTTTCGAAATGAGCGTCGACGATAAAAGATTGCCGAACAAACTTACTCCGATGGTGGCGCCAATCGTTTGAAATAAGGGAACGGTTGCCAAGGCAACCCCTGTGTGCTCCTTTTCAACAGACTCCTGTACAATCAAGTTATCGCTGCCGAACAGGACGCCCATGCCAAGGCCCGAGATCACGAAGAACATGATAATCTGCATGATGGTCGTATCCATATTGATATGCGAAAAGAAATAGAAGCCGATAACCGGCAGGATAAATCCGATGCCGAAAATTTCGCGGTAGCGAACCTTCGTCAACAAAAATCCGCAAACCATGGACGAAGCGACGGCGCCAACCATCATGGGCAGCTGCAAATAGCCGGATTCCGTCGGCGTGAGCCCTAACACATTTTGCCCGAAATACGGAAACGACGAGAAGGCACCCATGAGCCCAAGACCCACGATAAATACGATCATGGATAAAACCACTATATTGCGGTTCTTGAATAGATGCAGCGGAACGATCGGTTCCTTTACCTTGGACTCAACCCATACAAAGATTCCAAACAACGCAGCTCCTACGACGAGTATGCTTACAATAAGCGGTGAGTCCCAAGCATATCCGTTATTTTGAACGAGCACCGGCGTGATTAACAGCGATACGATCGAAGCGACCAATAGAATGGCCCCGCCCCAGTCGATAGCCACTTTCTTCGCCTGCTTCGACTCGCGAAGTCCGCTTGCCAAAAAGATCGCCGCAATCACTCCGACCGGGATGTTCACGAAAAAGATCCAATGCCAGCTCACTTGGTCGACGAAAAATCCGCCCATCAATGGTCCGAGCAGCATGGGAATAAACATGACCGGCCCCATCAAACCTTGCACTTTAGCACGCTGCTCCACCGGAAAGAGATCGCTTGATATCGTCATCGCTAGCGGCATCAAACCGCCGGCGCCGATCCCCTGTATGCCGCGCCCAACCAATAATAAGGTCATCGAATGCGATAAACCGCACACGATGGAGCCGCCGATAAATAAGGCCATGCATATTAAATAAACCTTTTTTCGGCCATACAGGTCCGCCAATTTCCCTAGAATCGGCATGAACGCCGACATCGCCAGCATGTAAATCCCGGCTACCCATCCATAGAGGGACAGTCCGCCGAGCTCGCGGATGATCGTCGGCATCGCGGTACTGACGACCGTTTCGTCCAATTCTGAAAATATAATTCCTATGAGTAGGCCGATCATGACAAGGACTTTGTGATTTTTCTTCTCCAGGGTCCCCTGACCGCCCTTTAACACATTTTCCATTTTGTATAGCTCCTTTCCTTTGGTACCACGATTATAAAAGAGCTATATGAACTGAATATGAACTGAAAATATTTCAGAAAAAAAGGGGCTCCCGGCTGCCCATAGACTGGACGCTTTGAAAAAAGGTGTCTGGGCTATGGGTACTTAAGACCAGGGCAGCCATACAAGCCCGACCTTTCAGAAACTGCTCAAGAAGTACAAGCTTGGTCAGTCGATGTCCAGACGAGGTAACTGTCGGGATAACGCCCCTCAGGAATCCTACTTCGGCCATCTTAAAGACCATGTTGACCACCAAAGCTGTAAAACCTTATAGAGCCTCAAACAGAAAGTATCCGATACATACGGTACTACAATAACCACAAATATCAGTGGGGACGTAAAAAAGATGACCCCTGTACAGTACAGGAATCATCTTTTATCCGCGGCTTAAAAACCACAAGCCTTTTTTATAAGTGTCCTTGACAAAGGGGACAGTTCAGGTCTTCCTCCGTCTTTTCACATCCAATTTTTCTGACTGGTCCCTATGGCCCAAGCCTCCACAATATTCTAACGGACCTCACAACCGCTAAGTGGTTAAGAAAAGCCGGTTTAAAAGTCTAACGGTTATCTCTGCGCTTAATTCCTTCGAAACACTTCTAAAAAGAAGCTTTTTCAAGAAATAGCCGCACCTGTAACCGTTAAAAAACAAATTTATCGGCTTTGCCCTCAATAACGGCGACTGCAACCGTTAGAGTCGCGGGTGCGTATGATTGTTGCTGTTCCTTGAAAAAAGGTACAGTTCAGCGTGGAGTGCCCTCTCTTCTTTTTGGCGATGAAATTTCACATGATGCTTAGAATGCCGCTTTAAAATATCGTGACGTATTTTCCGTAAACAAAGGCCGTTTTTCCTTGGTAAACGACTTTCACCCAGCCGTACGGCGCCGTTCCCGTCACTTCAAGCACAGTTCCTTTCGGAGCCGCACCCAAAATTTTCGCCTTGGCGGAAGCCCCCGCCCGAATGTTCAGGTATTCGGCCGTAATTTTCGCCTGCTTGCCGGAGGATGGCTTCGCAGCAGGTTTTGCCGGTTTTACAGGTTTAACAGGTTTAGCAGGCACCGGTTTCTCCGCCGGTTTGGTCGATGGCTTTTCCGCCTCCGGTTTGGCCGGCTTGCCCGGTTTTTCGGCAGGTTGCTCCGGCTTCGCAGCCGCTTTGCGCGCCTCGTTCAGCTTATGGTACAGCTCGCCGGTCGTTTTGACGCCGGCCAGCAGCGCCGGATCGACGCCCGCTTTTGCAGCCAATGAGGCTGCGTCTTCCGCCTTGACCGGATCAAGGATATTGATGGAAGCGATGTTGGTATATTTGCCGTCCGGCGTGGTCGGCACGCTCAAAATGCCTGCGTTCATCAGCTCCACCACATCCGCGCGTTCCTTTGCGGTCGTGTCGACGCCGATGATGTTCCAATTGTTTTGCAATTTTGCTTCATATTTGCCGTTCGCGACCTCTTTCAGATAGCGGATGGAAAGATTGCGGATCGTACCGCCGGTTTCCCCGTAGGCGCTTTCCGCTTTCGACGTCCACAGCTTTTCGAACTTGCGCCCTTCCAGCGCCCCGCCTTTGGCCACCAAGGCGTCCATGCGGTAAGCGTTCATGCCGAGCGTGAGCGTTTCGTCCATTTGGATCGGCGTGCCGTCCAGATGTCTCAGGTTGGTGATCCGGCTGCCGTAAGGTTTGGACAAATCGATGACGTATTTGACGCCCCCGAAGAAATCGTTGGTGCTGTATTTGGAGGATCGGCGTTTTTCATCGAAGCTGACCGTCACGTCGCCCGGACGGGTGCTGTTGAAATAGCCTGCCGCCCATTCCATGTAGTCTTTTAAGTCCTTGCCGGTGACTTTATAGTTGGTGACCTCGCCGAGCGCGAACTGATAGTTGTAGGCGATGTCCTTTTTGCGGATCGGACCGACGTCCAGCCTTGCTTTATCATTGTCGATCTGATGCGCAACGACGTCCGCTTTGCTGTAATGCAGCATGACTTCGCTGAAAAAGTCGGACAGCGGCGTCTCCTGAACCTGTACGGCCGGAATGCCCTTGATCTCGTTTTCCGGGACCATATTGCGCTTTCCGACCAGTTCGCCGACCACGATATTGGCGTCCTTGCGGGCGAATTCATGGTAAGGCAGCAGCTCTTTTTCCAGATCCGGGTCGGAAACCGCCGGGGTGCCGTCTTCGCCTTTGACCGGAATGGCCGTGGCCGTTTTGTCTTTCAGCACCATTTTGCCGCCTTGATTGACGAAGGTGAGATCGATTCGGGACACATGCGTTCCATATTTGTCGGGTTCGCCGATCAGGACGCCGTTGACCGTCGCGCTTTTCACCAGCTTGTGCATATGGCCCGCAAAAATGGCGGTCAGCTCCGGCACTTCATTGGCGATATCGGTGACGCCCGTTCCCGGAAGTGCATTTTCGTTTTCCAATCCCATGTGCATCAAGCCGATCATGACGTCGACTTTGCCTTCCAGCTCTTTGACGGCCTTTTTCGTTTCGTCGATCGGATTTTTGACGACCAGCCCGTTCAGGTGATCGGTGTCTTTCTCGAAGTCGGTGATGAGCGGCGTCGTCATCCCGATAATGCCGACCTTGATGCCGCCTCTTTCGACGATCGTCGTGGCCGGAAGGAACCGCTCCCCGTTTTCTTTGTATACGTTCCCTGCCAGCTTCGCCGCTTTGAATTGCCCCGCGACTTTGTCGAAGGTATCGAGGCCGAAGTTGAACTCATGATTGCCCATGGCCCAGGCATCGTATCCCATCTCGTTCATCGCGACCATCATCGGCGATTTCGGCTGGTCATTGAACAGCTCCGCGGAGTTGTCCTGAATGACGTCGCCCGCATCGAGCAGGATCGTGTTCGGGTTTTCGGCGCGAACCTTTTTGATCAAGGTGTACAGCTGGGTAAAGCTGCCGTTCGTGTTGGCCGTGTCCATCGCGTAGTCCCACGGCATGAACCGTCCATGGACGTCGGAGGTCGCCAGCAGCGTGATGTGCGTCTGCTGGTCTTCGGCGGCCTTCGCTTTTGCCGGCTGGAAACCCGCTGCGCCGGACAACGCAAGCGTGGCGGCCAGGGCCAGCCCCGTCAGCCTTTTGAAGCGGCTTTTCATGTTAAGCATGTTGGAGTCCCCTTTTCTCTTTATTCTTTTTTTGGAAAAATGGTAGCGCTATCAAAAGTTTTCCAAAGGCTCATTTTAATCTAAAAAAAACCATCCGTAAACCTTTAGGCGCAAAAAAACTCCTCCCGCATGCCTTGAATTCTGCGGCGGTGACTCCGTTATTTTACAGGGTTCCCAAAATGGGAATCCCTTGTAATTCCCCAAAAAAAAGAACGCCCCGTATATTCGGAGCGTTCATCATTTATAGATGATGCGTAAATCTAGAAATCTCTTTCTCCCGCATCAGCCTGCATGCTGCGCTTTTCCGCCCGTAAACTGGCTGTTGTACAGATCGGCGTAGAAGCCGCCTTTCGCCAGCAGTTCCTCGTGCGTGCCCTTTTCGATGACGCTGCCGCCGTTCATGACCAAAATCAAATCGGCGTCGCGGATCGTGGACAGGCGGTGCGCGATGACAAAGCTGGTGCGGCCCTTCATCAGCTCGTTCATCGCTTTTTGGATATACACCTCGGTCCGGGTATCGACGCTGCTTGTCGCTTCGTCGAGAATCAGGATCGACGGGTCGGCCAAAATGGCGCGGGCGATCGTCAGCAGCTGCTTCTGCCCCTGCGAAATGTTCGAAGCTTCCTCGTTGAGGACCGTATCGTAGCCGTCCGGCAGCGTCCGGATAAAATGGTCGGCATGGGCCGCTTTCGCCGCCTCCACCACTTCCTCCTCGGTCGCGCCGCTGCGGCCGTAAGCGATATTTTCGCGGATCGTGCCGTTAAACAGCCATGTATCTTGCAGCACCATCCCGAAAATGCTCCGCAGGTTGCCGCGCTTCAGCTTCGTGATATTGACGCCGTCGATCGTAATCGCGCCGTCATTGATTTCATAGAAACGCATCAGCAGGTTGATGAGCGTCGTTTTGCCGGCGCCGGTCGGCCCGACGATCGCAATCGTCTGCCCCGGCTTGACGTCGATGTTCATGTCCTCGATCAGCGTTTCGCCTTCTTTGTAGCCGAATTTTACGTGCTCGAAGGCGACCGCGCCTGTCGGTTTGTTCAGTTCGACCGCATCGGCCGCTTCCGGCACCTCCTCCTGCTCGTCGAGGAGCTCGAAGACGCGTTCCGCGGAAGCGATCGTTGACTGAATGATGTTGGCGATATTCGCCGTCTGCATGATCGGCTGCGTGAACTGTCTCGCGTATTGAATGAAGGCCTGCACGTCCCCGATGGTGATCGTTTTATGCGTGACGAAAATGCCGCCGACGACGCAGACCAGCACGTAACCGATGTTGCCGATAAAGGACATCATCGGCATGATCATGCCGGAGATGAACTGGGCTTTCCAGCCTGAATGGTACAGCTTGTCGTTGATTTCGTTGAACGTCGCCACGGACTCGTCCTCGCGGCCGAACGCCTTGATGATTTTATGGCCGGTGTACATTTCCTCGACATGCCCGTTCAGCTGGCCGAGGGAACGTTGCTGGCCCATAAAATGCTTCTGGGACCGCGATGCGATCATCCGGATCACGATAAAGCTCAGCGGCAGCGTCACGATCAGAATGAGCGTCAGCCAAGGGCTGATCGTCAGCATCATCACGATGACCCCGACCAGGGTGACGATCGACGTCATCAGCTGCGTCAAGCTCTGCTGCAGCGTCGTGCTGATGTTGTCCACGTCGTTGGTCGCGCGGCTGAGAATTTCGCCATGCGTTTTCGAATCGAAATATTTGAGCGGCAGCCGCGACAGCTTGCGGTTGATCTGCTCGCGCATGTCGTACACGACCTTTTGCGCCACGCCGGCCATCAAATACTGCTGCGCATAACTGAACACGGCGCTGAACAGATACAGCCCGATCAGCCAGAGCAAGATTTCCGTAATGTAGCCGAAATCGATGGAAGCGCCCGGCACGTGTTGCGTTTTGGCCAGGATGCCTTCAAACAGCGTGGTGGTCGCCTCTCCCAAAATTTTCGGGCTGACGATGCTGAACACGGTGCTGAGGATCGCCATCAGGAAGATGACCGCCAGCGTCACGCGGCGCGGCCGCAGATAGCCCAGGAGCCTGCGCAGCGTGCCTTTAAAATCTTTGGCCTTTTCGGCCGGCATCATCTGTCCGGGGTGGCCGCCGGGATGGCGCGGGCCCGGAGGCCGGCTTCCGGGATGTTTTCTGTGTTCGCTCATGCGATCTCCTCCTCCGACAGCTGCGAGGATACGATTTCACGGTATACGTCGCAGGTTTCCATCAGCTCGCGGTGTTTGCCGATGCCGGCCACGCGCCCTTCGTCCAGCACGATGATCCGGTCGGCATCCATGACCGTGCTGGCCCGCTGGGCCACGATCAGAACGGTTGCGTCCCCCGTCACTTCCTTCAGCGCTGCGCGCAGCTTGGCGTCCGTCTTGAAGTCAAGCGCGGAGAAGCTGTCGTCGAACAAATAAATCTCGGGTTTTCGGACGAGCGCCCGGGCGATGGACAAACGCTGCTTCTGCCCGCCGGACACGTTGGTTCCGCCTTGGGAAATCTCGGACTCGAAACCGTCCTTCATCTTGGAAATAAACTCGGTCGCCTGCGCGATGTCCGCGGCCCGGCGCAGCTCCTCGTCGGTTGCGTCGGCTTTGCCGTAGCGGAGGTTGTCCGCGATCGTGCCCGTAAACAGGACCGCCTTTTGCGGGACATAACCGATTTTGGCGCGAAGCTCCTCTTGGGTCATCTCCTTGACGTCCCGGCCGTCCACCAGCACGCTGCCGCTTTCCGCATCGTAAAAACGCGGGATCAAGCTGAGCAGCGTCGATTTGCCGGAACCGGTGCCCCCAATGATCGCGGTCGTTTCGCCCGGTGCGGCGCTAAAGGAAATTTGGCGAATCGCCGGCTGCTCGGCGCCCGGGTAACTGAACGTCACATCCCGGAACTCGAGATAACCGCGTTTCTCCGTTTCTTTGCTTTCGGCGGCCGGTGCGGCGGGATCGACGATTTGCGGCTCCATGTCCAGCACTTCGTTGATCCGGGTCGCCGACGCGGATGCGCGGGGCACCATCACGAAAATGACCGATACCATGATCAGCGAAAACATGATCTGCATCGCGTACTGGATAAACGCCATTAATGCGCCGACCTGCATATGGCCCTCGCTGATCCGGATGCCGCCGAACCAGACGATGGCGATCGTCGAGAAGTTCATGACGAGCATCATGATCGGCATCATGGCCGCCATGATTTTGTTGACTTTGACCGCCGTTTGCGTCAAATCGTAGTTGGCTTCATTAAAACGCTTCTGTTCATGTTCGATGCGGTTAAAGGAACGGATGACGCGTATGCCGGTCAAGTTCTCGCGCAAAACGCGGTTCAGCTTATCCAGCTTGACCTGCATCGCTTTAAAGAGCGGCAGCCCTTTGCCCGCAATGATGAAAATGGCCCCGGCCAGCACCGGCACGATCACGACGATCACGAGCGACAGCGTCGCATCCTTCGAAACGGCCATAATGATCCCGCCGATGCACATCATCGGGGCGCTGATCATCATCCGCAGAATCATCGTCAGCACCTGCTGCATTTGCGTAATGTCGTTGGTCGTGCGCGTGATCAGCGAGGCGGTGCCCAGCTTATCGAATTCCTGCAGCGAAAAATGCTGGACATGCCGAAAGACGCGGCTGCGCAAATTTTTGGCGAAACCGCCCGCCACCTTGGCCGACAGGTAACTGGCTCCGATGGAGCAAAAAGCCCCGCCCAAGGCCACCAGCAGCATAAAGCCGCCGATTTTCCAAATATAAGGGATATCTCCGTGCGTGATGCCTTTGTCCACGATGTCGGACATCAGCGTAGGCAAATACAGGTCCGACATCGATTGGATGAACACGAGCAAAAAAACGAACAGAATCGGCCCTCTGTAAGGCTTCAAATTCCGAAACAGCTTCAGCATGTCGGCACTTCACCTCCATCCGATGAATCATCCTTCTTTTTGCTTTCATAATACTTATAGGCCTTGTTCAGCAGCTCGGACAGCTTCTCGCTCTCCTCGATGCCCAGGTAATCGACCAGCCCCCGGAAGGAATGGATCGTCGCCTTGCGGGCTTGCAGAATCACGTCCCGCCCCTCCTCGCTGAGCCTGATCCGCACGACCCTGCGATCGGCCTCATCCGGGGTCCGCTCAATCCATTTTTTCTTCTCCAGCGCTTTGACAAACTGGGTGACGGTCGGAGAGGTGACCCGCAGCATCGAGCTGATCTCGGACACTTTAAGTCCCGGTGCGCCCGGCTCGACATGCCGCATGAGCAGAACCATCAGCCCCATCTCGCTGAGCTTCAATCCTTCGACCACCCGGTGGCGAAATTCGCCCCTGTTAAACCGCATGACCGCCTGAAGCAGCTGGACGACGGTTTCGTGATGCCGATCATGCTCCTGCAGCTCGGGATCCTCGCAGCAAGGTCCCTGCCGGTTGTTGTTATCGCCGTTCATGACGTATATCATCCTCCTTTCCTCAGGTGTGCTATGAAGAATGTTTGCCCGCACAAAAAAATAATTAGGTCACCAATTAAATAGGCAACCTAATTATATATCCGTTCCGATTTTTATGTCAATTAAAACATATGTAAAATACGATGAGCCGCTACCCCTTGTCTTCCATCAATATCCCCTGCGTAAATGCGATCCATTCCCGCGCGGCATAGGACAGGTAACGGTCCTTGCGCCAGATCATCCCAAGCTGCCACGGAATGACCGGTTCCACCAGCGGCATAATCCGGATCCGCTCCCGGTTGATTTCCCGGCAGATCGTTTCCGGCAGCAAGGCGATGCCCAAATTCGCAGCTACCATGCCGCTGATCAGGTCCCATTGGGAGCTTTCGTAAACGATATGCGGCCGGAAGCCGACCTTGACGCATTCGGTGATGATCCGGTCGTGCAGCGCAAAATCCTCCCGGAACAGCACGAAGTTCTCTTCCGCCAGATCGATAAGGCGGGCGCACTCCCGATCGGCAAGGCGGTGGGAGGGATGCATCAGCAGCATCAGGTTTTCCCTGACGAACGAAAACGAGTGGAACAGCGCGTCGTCGGTCGGCAGCACCACGACGCCGATGTCGAGCAAACCGCTCTCCACGTCGACCTCTACCTTTTTGGCCCCGTCTTCAAAGATCTGCATCGTCACCTGCGGATATTTCTGATGGAACTGCCCGATCACCTCCGGGAAAAAGCTCGATCCGACCATGGGCGGAAGGCCGAGGCGGATATGCCCCTTCTTCAGGTTTTTCAAATCTCCGAGCTCGGAGGACAAGCTTTGAAACGACTTCACGATCGGCTGCGCCTGCTCGTAAATAATCCGGCCGGCATCGGTTAGAACCACCTTTTTGCCGGAGCGGTCAAACAGGGTCACGCCAAGTTCCTCCTCGATGTTGCGGATCGTTTTGCTGATGGTCGGCTGCGTGATGTACAGCGTTTCCGCCGCTTTCGTAAAGCTCTGCAGCCGGGCTACCTCCATAAAGTACTGCAATTGCCTGATGTCCATCTCAAGCCTCAAACTCCTTTCAAAACGCCTGATCTGCAGCGGTATGTCCCAATTGCCGGCGTTCGGACGCGATCTTGTTATGTATAGAAAAAGGGAATGGTCATCATTCTTTTAATTCATTTTACTCATGAAAATAAGGGGTGTAAAATTTTCACGTAAATGAAAGGAGAGAATCCCTGTGAACAACATGATCAAAGGAACGGTGCAGGTTGCGGCGCTCATGGCATTCTCGCTGCTGATGAACAAGCTGGCCGGACTTTTGCATTTGCCGATTCCAGGCAGCATTCTGGGGATTGTCGTGGTGTTTGTTTTGCTGGAAACCGGCATCCTCCGCCTGGAATGGATCGAGCTCGGCGCCAATTGGCTGCTTGCGGAGCTGCTTTTGTTCTTCATTCCCGCGGCTGTCGGCATCATGAAATATATCCCGATGATGGAAAACGACGGCGTCCGCATCTTGATCGTAGTCATTTTCAGCACATTCATCGTCATGGCCAGTTCGGGGCTGCTTGCATCCCGAATCGCCAAACAAAAAGAACGGAGGGCTTCGCGATGATCGGCATTGTCTGCCTGCTCGTTACGCTCGGCATTTATTTCGCGTCCAAGCGCGTTTACGGCAAATACCGCAAAATTTATTTATCGCCGCTCCTGGTTACGCCCATCATCCTTGTCCTTATTTTGATCTGGGCGAATATTCCTTATGAATCCTACAATTCTGGCGGCAAATGGCTGAGCACCATGCTGCAGCCGGCGACGGTCGCGTTTGCGGTGCCTTTGTACAAAAACTTCAAGGTACTCAAAAAGCACGCCGTCGAAATTATCGTCAGCGTGCTTGCGGGTTCGTGCATGGCTATGGTCTCATCGGCGTTTCTTGCCAAATGGCTTCATCTCAGCGGATCGCTCGTCACGAGCATGATTCCCCGCTCCATCACGACGCCGATCGCGATGAACGTTTCGCAGGTCCTCGGCGGCGTGCCGAACATCACCGCCGTGTTCGTCATTATTTCCGGGCTTCTTGGCCCCGTGATCGGGCCGTTCGTGCTTCGCCTGTTCAAGATCGAAAGCGAAGTCGCCCGAGGCATCTTGTACGGCACCAGCTCGCACGGCGCAGGCACCTCGAAAGCCTTCGAGATGAGCGCCTTGTCCGGAACGATTTCGAGCATTTCGATGATTCTGGCCGCCTTGTTTACGCTCGGCGTGGCAACCTTCATGACGGCCATCACGTAAGATGGACATCTGATGGAACGATTTCACTCGTAATTGACGCGTACCGGCTTTCCGGTACCCGCCGATTCCAGCGCGGCGCAGGTGACGGCCTGCGTCTTGTACGCGTCGGCATAATCGGAACGAATCCGGGAGCGGTCACCCGTGCGCAGCGCATGGAGGAACGCTTCCGTTTCTTTTTGGTATGGATTCGAAGGCTCCCGGTATTCCGTCCGCTCGCCCGGCCTGATCCAGGATAAGCGCCGCGGGTTCCAATCCAGCACTCCCTGATCGGTATAAACGGCCAGTCCCACGCCGTCCGCTTCGGTTCCCGCCGGCAGCACGCACGTATTGGAAATATTGGCGACCAGGCCGCTTTTCAGCTTGAGCGTGACCGTGCCGACATCCGAGACTTCCACGCCTTCCTCCTGCTCATGTTTGACGCGGCTGCCGTACAGCGCATACACTTCCTCCACCTCGCCGGCCAAGTAACGAAGCAAATCCGCCAGATGCGTGGTTTGTTCGATGAACTGCCCTCCGGAACCGTTCTGCTTCCTCCACCAGGAAACGCCGGGCATGCCGTCCATCCAGCGGCCGAGAACCATGCCCGCCTTCTGCTGACGCAAAAGTTCCTTCATTTTATCCATGTTGGACTGGTAGCGGAAATGATACCCGACCGAAGTGAGCAAACCGGCTTCCTCCACCCCTGCCAGGATGCTCCGCGGAACGTCCGTATCCAGTCCGAGCGGTTTCTCCGCCAAAAACGGGATGCGGCGCAGGATCAGCTCCCGTTCGATCGCTCCGTGCGACATCGGGGGCACGCAAACGTATGCCGCGTCCAGCTGCTCCGTTTCCAGCATTTCCGTCAGGTCCCCATATCCGGCGGCCCCGTACGGCTGCGCCGCATGCTCCGCCTTCTCCTTGCTGGTCCCCAAAAAAGCCCGAACCTTTACGCCCTCGGCTGCGGCCAGCAAATCCGCGTGTACCTTGCTGAACCAGCCTGTCCCGATGATTCCGATCTGAAGCGCCATGGCAGATCCCACCTTCTTCCGTATTTATCCCCTATCATACAGGACGTTCGGAAGGGTTGGCTACGGATTTCATCCGTTCCGCCTAGCTCTTCCATTCCTCCGGAAGCAGCGCCCGGTAATGCGGCTGCGTAAACCGGTCGTCGATCAGCATCAAAACCCCGGTATCCCGCTCCGAGCGGATCAGCCTGCCGCCGGCCTGCAGCACTTTGTTCATGCCGGGCAAAACGTAAGCGTAATCGTAGCCGCTTTTGCCTTCGCGGTTAAAATGGTCGCGGATCAGGTTCCGCTCCAGCCCGAGCTGGGGCAGCCCGACGCCGACGACGGCCACGCCGATCAGGCGGTCTCCCTGCAGGTCGATGCCTTCCGAGAAAATGCCTCCGAGCACGGCAAACCCGGCCAACGTATCGCGATTATCCGCCTGGAAAGCGGACAGGAAACGCTCCCGCTCCTCTTCGGCCATGCCGGGTCCCTGCACGATCGTCCCGACGTCCGGATATTTCATGGCGAAAACTTCATACACGCTCTGCAAATATTGGTAGGAAGGGAAAAAGAGCATGTAATTGCCCCGTTTTCCGGTAACCAGCCGGTAGAGCAAATCGGCCAGCGCTTCGCGCGTCCGCTCCCGGTCGCGGTACCTGGTGGACAGCGGGTGAATCTGCACGTCAAGCTGCTCCTTCTTGAAAGGCGTTGGGATCGAGACGGCATAATCGTCCGCATCCGCCCCCAGCATATCCCGATAATAGGAAAGCGGCGTCAACGTCGCCGAGAAAAACACCGTCGAACGATACCCTTTCTCCGCCTGCGCCAGCAAATAGGAAGGGTCCAGGCAAAACATCCGGATCGTGACGTCGCTGCGCATAATCTCCGCATAGGTCACGTACCGTTCGTCGTACAGCTTGGACGTGCGGATGAAGTTTTGGGCGGCAAAATACGTTTCCAGCAGAAGCTGCTGTTCTCCCGGGCCTGCGGCCAGTTCCCGTTCGGCCTCGCCTGCAAAGGCCTCCAGGAGACGAACCAGCTCTTCGGGAGCTTCTTCGGACACATGCGTCCGTTCGTCCCCGCAAGCCTTCCGAAATTCGATGAAGTATTTGTTGACGGCGTCCGCGGCCTGGGCAACGGCCCGGTTGCGCTGCTTGTAATCCCGTTTCAGCTGGAGAAAGCCGGCTTTGCCGATGTCGGCCGAGAACATCTCCCGCCCCCGATCGACCAGGTTATGCGCTTCGTCCACCAGCAGCGCCGTACGCCGTTTTTGCTCTTCCATCAGCCTTTTGAACGACACGCGCGGATCAAAAACGTAATTGTAATCGCAAATGACCGCATCCGCCGCATATGCCGCATCAAGCGAAAACTCGAAGGGACAGACCCTATGCTTCCGGGCGTACCGCTCAAGCACCTCCCGCGTCATGATCGTTTCGTTGGCGAGAATGTCGAGCACCGCGCCGTTAATCCGGTCGTAATAACCGTCCGCATACGGACAGGCTTCCTTCGTGCATACGGTCTCCTCTTGAAAGCAGACCTTCTCCTTGGCGGTGATCGTGACGGACTGCAGGCGCAGCCCCTTCTCCTGCATCAGGCCTAACGCCTGCTCCGCGGCGGTCCGGGTAATGGTTCTTGCCGTCAGGTAAAAAATTTGCCCGAGCAGCCCTTCGCCGATCGCTTTGACGGACGGAAACAGGGTGGACATCGTTTTGCCGATCCCGGTCGGCGCTTTGGCCAGCAGCTTTTTCTTTTCCATGATCGCCCCGTACACCGACCCGGCCAGCTTTCTCTGCCCTTCGCGGTATGCGGGAAAAGGAAACGGCAGCGCCCGGATGCTCTCATCCCTGAGACGTACATTTTCGAGCCGCAGGGCGGCGTAGGGGGCGTACCGCCTGACGACGTCCGTCACGAAATCCGTCAGCTCGCCGAAGGTGCGGGTGCGCTTGAACCGCCTTTCCTCCCCCGTTTTGGCGTCTACGTAAGTGAGCTGAACGCCCACGCGCTCCAAACCCTGATCCTTTGCTACAATATAAGCGTATACCTCCGCTTGGGCCCAATGGACGGCTCGCCCGTCCTCAAGCATGTCCAGTCCGGCCGAGGTCGATTTGATTTCGTCGACGGTCAGCCCCTCGTCCGTGACGATCAAACCGTCGCATCTTCCTTCGATTTGATATATAATGCCGTCAAACGGGATTTCCGTTTTAAGATATACTTCTTTATGATCCCCTTCCCGGTACGCCCGCTGCACCTGCTGGTGAATCCGGGTGCCCTCATGCATCGCGGCCGGGGTCCGGAAACCGGAATCGATGCTCCCGCTGCTGAATACATATTCCACGAGCGGCCTAACCGAAATATGTACGATGTTGCTTTTCGTTTCTTCGCCAGTCAATGGGATCACCCGTTCCCCTGTTGTTTTTCAATATCATACCACATCGTTCTTCCCGCAGCCTACCTCTCCTTCCCAGAAAAAGGGTGTTCCTTCCAAAAAGTTGTCCAAAATGTTTCCGGAAGCCAAAAAAATATTGCCTGTTTAAAGTATTAAAGGGTTGAAGATTTCCGGCACTCTCGTGTATAATTCTTGTTTAAATACAGATTCATGCTTACAGAATGCGTAAGCCTTAAGTTAGATTTTCTTAATGCTTCAGCATTCTGTAATTTTGAATCCAGGGATAAGGAGAGAAGCCAATGACATTTTTGCATGTAGAACTGCCTGCGGAAAAGAAAGCCAAATCGTATGTCAATGAAGTCTTCGAAACGGTGTGTAAAAGGAACCCGAACGAAAGCGAATTCCATCAGGCCGTCAAGGAAATCCTCGACTCGCTCGTTCCCGTGCTGGCCAAAGAGCCCAAATACATGGAGAACGGCATTCTGGAAAGACTGGTTGAGCCTGAAAGACTGATTACCTTCCGGGTTCCTTGGGTAGACGATCAAGGAATCGTGCGCGTCAACCGCGGGTACCGCGTCCAATTCAACAGCGCTATTGGCCCTTACAAGGGCGGACTTCGCTTTCACCCCTCTGTAAACTCCAGCATCATCAAATTTCTCGGTTTTGAGCAAATTTTGAAAAACTCCCTGACAGGCCAGCCGATCGGCGGCGGTAAAGGCGGTTCGGATTTTGACCCGAAAGGCAAATCGGACGCCGAAGTCATGCGCTTTACCCAAAGCTTCATGACCGAGCTGTACAAATACATCGGATCGGACGTTGACGTTCCTGCCGGCGATATCGGGGTAGGCGCCCGCGAGATCGGATTTATGTTCGGCCAGTACAAGCGCATTCGCAGCGGCAACGAAGCCGGCGTCCTGACGGGAAAAGGCATCACTTACGGCGGAAGCTTGGCTCGTCCTGAAGCGACGGGCTACGGCACGGTATATTTCGTCAACGAAATGCTGAAAGCGAAGGGCGACAGCCTCGAAGGCAAAACGGTCGTCGTTTCCGGCTCCGGCAACGTGGCCATTTACGCCATCCAGAAAGCGAACCAATTCGGCGCGAAAGTCGTGGCATGCAGCGATTCCGCCGGTTACGTGTACGATCCGGAAGGCATCGATTTCGAAACGGTGAAACAGCTGAAGGAAGTCGAAAGAAAACGGATCAGCGAATACGTGAAGCTGCATCCGGGCGCAAAATATTTCGAAGGCTGCTCGGACATCTGGACGATCCCTTGCGACATCGCCCTGCCTTGCGCGACCCAAAACGAAATCGACGAAAACGCGGCGAAGCTGCTCGTAGCCAACGGCGTCAAAGCCGTGGCGGAAGGCGCCAACATGCCTTCGACGCTGGCCGCCATCGACGTATTCCTTGAAAACGGCGTTCTGTTCGGACCGGCCAAAGCGGCCAACGCCGGCGGCGTAGCGGTGTCCGCGCTCGAAATGTCCCAAAACAGCATCCGTACGTCCTGGACGTTCGAAGAAGTCGACGAAAAGCTGCATCAAATCATGATCAACATTTACAACAACAGCGCCCAAGCGGCCGAGCAATACGGCTACCCGGGCAACCTCGTGGTCGGCGCCAACATTGCCGGCTTCGTCAAAGTGGCTGACGCGATGATCGCCCAAGGCGTCATCTAATCCGGTCTCAATCATTTTTTACAAGCATCCGTTTTCCCGGAAGAAATTTGCCCCTTGCGGCAAACCTATTTTCTTCCGGAAGGCCGGATGCTTTTTGTTGTTGGCCGCGAAGCGGCTTTTTACCCCGAATTTGCCTTGAAATGTTTTGTCCTCGGTTTTGACTTCTGATCTGGCGAGGGGCATAATATTTTTATTACGATCCGGAATTTTGCAAGTTTTTGACTCACGAAGCTCCGAAAATCCGCATCCATCACCTGCTTCGCTGCCCGTTTGGGCGGCTAGTTGTTTTTCTCAACGGAGGGAAGTCGTATCGTGTCACGTGAATCCATTGCCCAAATTTTAAAAAAGCCGTTTGCGATCTTTACGATCATTCTGCTGTTGAAAGGGTACCTTGCCTGGGCCGTAACGTTTGGAGATTGGCTGCCCTGGAGGGTGCTGATCACGGAAATCCCTTTCATATGGCTGCTGTTTTGCCTGATCGAATGGTGCGCCTCCAAGCGCAAGCTCATGGCCTATACGATCGTAAACATCATACTCACCGGCGTTTTTTTCGCAGTCATCATGTATTTCAAGTACTACGGCGTCATCGTCAACTACCATGCCTTGGCGCAGGTCAACCAGGTAACCGAGGTCAAAAGCAGCGTGTTCTCGCTGATGGACCCGTATTATCTGCTTGTGTTTGCCGATATTATCGTGCTGCTCGTGCTTTTGCTGAAAAGCCGCAAGGTCAAGGAATGGAGAATCAGCATCAAGCGCAAGCCGAAAAAAAGCGTCGTAACCGTCGTCTTCATCTTGTGCCTGGTCGTCTGCCTGTTTAACATTTTGCCGAACCGGGCCAGCATGAACGAAATCAAAAAAGCCCAACAAATGGGCATTCTCAACTATGAGGCTTATACGATTTTTTCGCAGAAGAAAGAGCCGCTCATTCCGCTGGAAAACATCCATCAGGCCGACATCGACAAGCTGAAGGGCATTACGGTGCCGGACCATCCCAAATATTTCGGGAATGCCAAAGGGAAAAACCTGATCATCATTCAGCTGGAATCGTTCCAGAATTTCCTGATCGGCCTGAAAATCGACGGCAAAGAGATTACGCCGAACATGAACAAGCTTGCCAAGGAGCAGCTCTACTTCTCGAACTTTAACCAGCAAGTCGGACAAGGAAATACGTCGGATGCGGAATTCGTGGTCAACACCTCCTTCTACATTCCGCCGGACGGAGCCGCCACCCAACGTTACGTGGACAAAAAGCTGCCAAGCCTGCCGCGTCTGTTGGAGCAAAACGGCTACAATACGCTTACGCTGCACACCAACAAGGTGCATTTCTGGAACCGGGAGGAGCTGTATTCCTCGCTTGGCTTCCAGCATTATTACGACCAGTCTTATTTCGGGGAAGACGATCTGGTATTCTTCGGCGCTTCCGACGAGGTGCTGTACGCGAAGACGGCCAAGAAGCTGCAGGAGCTCGACCGGGAGGACAAACCTTTTTACGCCCAAATCATCTCGATGTCGGCGCATCACCCGTTTACGATTCCGGCCCGAAAATACAAAATGGAACTGCCTGAACGTTACCAAGGCACTTTTGTCGGAGACTACATCCGGGCGCAAAATTATGCCGATTACGCTTTGGGGCTTTTCATCGACGATTTGAAGCAAAAAGGGCTCTGGGACGACAGCCTGATCGTCATATACGGAGACCATATGGGACTGCCGATTTATTCCCTGGACCATGACGATAAAGAGCTCATGAAAGAAATTTACGGGCATGAATATTCGTACACCGACATGCTGAACATTCCGCTGATCATTGCCGGCAGCGGCGTTCCGCACGAGCAAATCCGCGAGGAGGTCGGCGGGCAGACCGACATTATGCCGACGGTGGCCAACCTGCTCGGCGTTTCCTTGAAGGATCACATCCATTTCGGACAGGACCTGCTGAACCAGACCTATAATTTGCTCCCGCAGCGGTATTACCTGCCTTCCGGATCGTTCTTGAACGACAACGCGATGTTCATGTCCGGCAGCGGATATGAGGATGGCACGCAATACCCGCTGAGCGGAAACGATTCGATCGGCAAAGGAACGACCAAAGATGAATTCAATCGCGCGCTCAAGCTGCTGAAGCTGTCCGACAGCTACGTGAACCAGCAGCCGCTGAAGTAAGCCCCGCGCGGCAAATAAAAGCCCCGCTCCTGATGTCAATCAGGGCGGGGCTTTTCATATCATTACGGCTAATACGCAAGCTGGTGCAGCAAATCGGTCAGCACCTGAACGCCGGCTTCCAAATGTTCGGGTTCCGTATATTCGAGCGGCGAATGGCTGATGCCTTTTCGGCTCGGGACAAAAACCATGGCCGTCCGGCAGCAGGCCGCCAAGATTTGGGCGTCATGGCCTGCGCCGCTTGGCATCCAGCGGTACGGCAAATCCCGCGATCGGCAGATCCGCTCGATGGCATCCGTAAGCTCCGCGTCCATGGCAATCGGTGCGGTATTCATCCAACGTTCGGTCTCGATATCGACGTTGCGCCGCCCGGCAACCTCATGCAGCAGGCCGACGAAATGGGCGCAAGCCTCTTCCAGCCGGGCCCCGTCGGGATGGCGGATGTCCATGGTGAAGATGACTTCCCCCGGGATGACGTTAGGCGTGCCGGGAATCAGCTCCATGCGCCCGACCGTCGCCACAAGCGGCGCACCGATCTGATCCGCGCCGTCCATGACCGCGGCCACCATCTCGCCGGCCGCCCGCATCGCATCCCTGCGGTACGACATCGGCGTCGTCCCCGCATGGTTCGCCTCTCCTTTCACGCGGACGGTATAACGCTGCAAACCGACGATTTGCTCGACGATGCCGATCGTCTGCCCTTCCTGCTCCAAGATCGCTCCTTGCTCGATATGCAGCTCGATAAAGGCGCCGATATCCGTCCGCGCCCCGCGCCCCCGGCTTCCGGGCCCGAAGCCCGCCGCCTTCATCGCCTCCATGAAAGAAATTCCCTGCTGGTCCCGCGCATGCTCCACGTCCTTGTAACCCGCAGCGCCGGTCAGAAACGTCGATCCCCAATAGTTATAAGGGAACCGGCTGCCTTCCTCTTCGCAAAAAGCGACGACTTCGACCGTTTTTTTCGGCGCTCCGTATTTCTCGCGCAGGCGGGCCAGCGCCGCGATTCCGGCCACGATCCCGTACGCTCCGTCGTATTTCCCCCCGCGCTGCACGGTGTCCACGTGCGAACCGGTCAAAATGCACTCGCTGTCCGCATCCGTGCCCTGCAGCCGTCCGAACAAATTGCCGGCATCGTCGAAAGCGGGTTCAAGCCCAAGCGATTTCATTTTTTCCGCCAATGCCTCCTGCGCTTCCTTCCAGGAACGCGTATATAAAAGACGGGTCACTCCGCCGTCCGCATCCGCCCCATAGCGGCCCAACCACTCAATAAGCTGTTCGGTCATCTGCATGTCTTCCTGCTCCAATCCTGTCTCGGTTTTCAAGCTGATGCAAAATATCCCCGCTCATACCGGATCTTCTGCATACTCTTCTTTGCTTCTATACACCATATCACTGCTGCAACAAAATTTCTATGTATACCCGTAAAGCTCTTTTCTCAGGTTTTCCCGGCTCCTTTTTTTCTGTAAATACGAACATTAATGACTATGATATTGCACAAAGTTCGCTTTTTTCTTTGACGCGTTCAAAATGTACATGGTATAGTTACAAGGCAGAAGACGAAAACACAACCAGACAAAGGAGTCCTCCAGCAATCATGAACAGCACGAGATTATCTTGGTTAGACCGCTTTTTTAAGCTCAGCCATTATAAGACGAACGTGAAAACCGAAATTCTCGCCGGTCTCACCACGTTCGTCACGATGGCATACATCATTGTCGTCCAACCGGACTTGATGAAAGCCGCAGGCATGGATCAGGGTGCCGTCATGGTCACGGTGCTGCTGGCATCCGGCCTGTTCAGCATTATTATGGGACTTTACGCGAAACGGCCGTTTGGCGTAGCGCCCGGCATGGGCGGAAACGTATTTTTTGCCTACAGCATCGTGGCCGCAGGCCTCGCGACATGGCAGCAAGGACTCGGGATGGTGTTCATCTCCGGCGTGGTGTTCCTGCTTCTCACCTTCTTGGGGCTGCGCGAAACGATATCCCGCATCATTCCTAAAAATATCAAGCATGCCATTGGCGCGGCCGTCGGCTTGTTCATCATCGGCACCGGCTTTGCCAATGCAGGCATCATCGTACAAAACAAAACCGGAACGCTCACGCTCGGCAGCTTGCATTCGCCGACCGTGCTGCTTTCCCTGATCGGGCTGGTCATCATCATCGGCCTGATGGCGCGCAAATTAAAGGCGGCCGTTTTCATCGGGATCATTATCACGTCCGCCATCGGAATACCGATGGGCATTACGAAGCTTCCGCATTCCTTCGGGGATTTATTCTCCCTGCCGCCGGATCCGTCTTCGATCATCTTCCAGGTCGATATTCCCGGGGCCTTGAAGCTTGCGTTTTTCCCGCTGATGTTTACCTTTTTCACGGGGGAATTCTTCTCCACCATGGGCACCGTGCTCGGCGTAGGAGCGAAAGCGAACCTGCTCGACAAGGAAGGGAATCTTCCGGATATCAAAAAGCCGTTTATCGTCGACGGGATCGCGACGGTGGGCGGATCCTTGCTCGGACAAACGACCATCACGACGTACATTGAATCCGCGAGCGGCGTCGAAGCCGGCGGACGCACGGGCCTCACGGCCGTCACGACGGGGGTTGTGTTCCTGCTCGCTTTGTTCGTTACGCCGCTCATCCTGCTCATTCCCAGCGCGGCTACGGCTCCGGCCCTGATCGTCATCGGCTTGTCCATGCTCGCCACGCTGAAGAACATCGATATGGAAGAATGGGAAGAATCCCTTCCCGCCTTGCTCACCGTCATCTCTGCGGGACTTACGTTCAGCTTGGCGAACGGTATCGTATTCGGCATTTTGTCTTACGTCGTCATCAAAGTATTCCTGGGCAAATTCCGCGATATCCATATCGGGTTATGGATTTTGTGCATTCCGCTCATCTACTACCTCTGGCTCAAATAATCTGGGATAAGGAGATCGATTCAGCATGAACCGCAAACTTATTGCCGCCGCGCGCGGCGATCATCCACTGGATTTAGCGATCAACAACATTCGGCTGGTCAACGTTTTTACCGGCGAAATTTACCCGGCTGCCATCGGCATCGCGGACGGCACCATCGTTCACGTCACCGCGCCGGGCGAAACGGAGCTTGAAGCCAACGAAACCATCGACGGGCAAGGCAAGTTCGCCGTTCCCGGACTGATCGATACGCATTTGCACATCGAAAGCAGCATGCTGACGCCGGCCCATTACGCGGAAGCCGTGCTGCCTCACGGCACGACGCTGATCGTGACCGATCCGCATGAAATCGGCAACGTCCTGGGCGAGGAAGGCGTTCGTTACATGGTCGAAGCCAGCAAGGTGCTGGACCTGCGCGTCATGACGCTGGCACCGTCCTGCGTGCCGTCCGCCCCGGCGGTCGAAACGGGCGGGGCCGATTTCACGCCCGAGGTCATCGAACGCATGTTGACCTGGGACGGCATCGACGGCGTGGCCGAAGTGATGAACTATCACGGCGTCATTCACGAGGACCCGCGCATGATGGGCATCCTCGAAGCCAATGAACGCGCCGGCAAAATTCCGCAGGGACACGCGCCGACGGTCGTCGGCCGCGAGCTGTCGGCTTACCTCGTCGCCGGACCGGACTCCGACCATGAATGCCGCACCATGGCAGAAGCGATTGCCAAACTTCGCGCCGGCATGATCGTGGACATTCGCGAAAGCTCCTTTTCGCTGAATATGGCCGAAGTCGCCAAGGCGATCGCCGGCAAAGGGTACCTGCCGAACGTTACGCTCTGCACCGATGACGTGCTGGCATCCGACCTGATCGACCGGGGCCATATCAACCACGTTGTGGTCCGTGCCATCGAAGAAGGCATTCCAGCCGTGGACGCCATCCGATATGCGACGCTGAACGCCGCAAACCGCCTGAACCGCAAGGATGTCGGAGCCATCGCCCCGGGACGCCTTGCCGACATCGTGCTGGTCGACGCGCTTGAAACGATGAACGTCTCCGACGTTTTCATCGGCGGCGAAGCGATCGTCAAAGAAGGCAAGCTGATCAAACGCCAGCAGCATCTGGAGCCGCCGCAGGCGTATTTGCAAACCGTGCACCTGCCGGAAATCCACGCCGAAGATTTGCGCCTCGACGTCGACGACCCGAACGCCACCCAAGCGCGCGTACGCGTCATCGAATACGATTTTGCGCCCGGCCTTCCTACCGGATTCATCGAAACCGTGCTGCCGGTCAAAGACGGACAGCTTGTCCCGGAAGCATATGACGGACATAAAGGGCCTCTGAACCGCGTTGCCGTATGGCATCGCCACGGGCTGAACAACAATAAGGCGCTCGGGCTGACGGCAGGCTTCGGCATTATCGAAGGCGCGGTAGCGACGACGGTTGCCCATGACAGCCATCATCTGGCCGTCCTTGGCGTCAACACCGACGATATGGTCATGGCGGCCAACGAGCTGCGCAAGCGCAACGGCGGCATGATCGCCGTCAAAAACGGCAAGGTGATCGCATTCCTTCCGCTCCCGCTTGCAGGGCTGATGAGCTTGGAGGAAGGCGAAACCTTCGCGCCGAAAATCAAAGAATTCATCGAGATCATCCAGGCAGAAGTCATGCCGGGCAAAAACCCGATCCACCGCATGATCGTCGTCACGCTCCCGGTCATTCCGGCAGCCAAAATTACCGATCTTGGCTTGGTGGACGTCAACAAGCAGGAGCTTGTCCCGCTGATTATCGAAACCAAATAATCCTTTGAACCATAAAAGCCCCCGGGACCGCACCGGACGTCCAACGTCCATGCGGTTCGGGGGCTTCTTTTTTGATCCGGCGCCGATTGCAGTTTTGCTTACACGACCGGCTGGTTTTCCGCTTTTTCCGGCACAGGGGACAAATAGCGCTCCACAAAACGGCTTATGCGATGCGCATATTCCTTCTTGTCCACAAAATAGGCATTCGCATGGACCGCGGCAGGCACGACATACAAATCGGTTTCCCCTCCGGCCGTCGCTGCGAGGCGATGAACCATTGGAAAAGGAACAAACGCGTCCTTGTCGCCATGGATAAACAAAATGGGAAGGCGCGTTTTGGCGACCTGCTTCAAGGCCGAACCTTCACCGAAAAAATAACCTGCCCGGAGCTTGCACACCAGACTGGTTACGGGCAAAAGGGGAAACGGGGGCAGCTTGTACATCTGCTTCAGCTGGTACGTCAAAATGTCCTTGATCGAAGTATAGGCGCAGTCGGAGACGATGCATTTTACCTGATCGGGGAGCTGCTCGCCGCTGGCCATCAGCACCGTTGCCCCGCCCATCGAGACGCCGTGCAGCGTTATCTGCATTTCGGGCCCGCTTCGCTCCAACATATAACGGATCCACTGCACGACGTCCCTGCGGTCATGCCAGCCGAAACCGATGTAATCCCCGCCGCTTTGCCCGTGTCCGCGGTTATCCGGCATCAGGACATGGAACCCCATGTCGCTGTACAGCTTGGCGAAAGCGCCCATTTCCCGTCCTTGGCTGTTATATCCGTGTACCACGATCGCCGTCCGGTTCGACGGCCGGGGCGCAGGGATGTAATATCCCGTCAGCGGCAGTCCGTCCTCTCCTTGAATATGCACGGTCTCAACAGGCTGGCTGCTCAGCCATTCCTCCGCGTGTTCCCACGGATGATCCACTTTTACCAGCGCCGGATCGGTTTCCAGGAAATCCTTCCGGCTTCGTTTAATGCCTACATTATAGAAATATATGCTTGCTCCGAAAAGAAGCAGCAGGATGACGATCACGCATAAAAAGACGATCATTGCCGCGGTCATGTTTTCCTCCTTACCGAAATTGCGATCGAACCACTGTAAATATGTACCTTTTAAAAATACCACTTGCCGCGGTCTTTCACAATGATTGCCCCAATCAAAAAAACAGCCCGCGGCTTATGTCCGCTGCGGCTGCTTTTTGAGGCTCGGAGCTCCGTTCAGGAGTCCCCTTTGTTTTGCTGTTTGCGCGCCATGGCCCGCAGCGCTTCGCGGTAAGCATCGTCGGAGCTGGGGTCCGGCTTTGCTTCCGTCTTCTCCTGCCGGACTTCTTCCGGAGCATACCCCGCAAACTTGCGCAGCGCCTCACGATAGGCCCGGTCGCCTTCGCTTGCGGACCGGTGCGCCTCCGATTCGGCTTCCGCCAGCGCCGTCCGGTCCGCGGCCCTTGGCGCGACCGTCCTTGAAGGTTCAGACGGAGCCGCGGTCGGGGGCCCGACCTCCGGAGGAAGATCCTGAATGGACATCGCAGGCGGAGCTTCGGGCGTTTTAGCCGCTTCTTGCTTTGCAGGTTCCTTTATTTCCTTGCGTTTGCCGGCCCGTTTGGCGGCACGGGAGTTATAGACGAAAAGAAAAACTAGCGCTGCAATGGCGAGCACCACGAATGCAATGACCATCGTTCATTCACCCTACCTTGAGGCCGATGAAGCAACCAGCCGTTTGGTTACCTCAGCCACCCGTCTGCCCAAAGCGCGCCCCAGAATCAAGTCGTTTTCGCTTGGCAGGTTTTTCGGATCGTCATCGGACAGCTCGACGGGGCAGGTGACGCCAACGCCGTAATAAGAGCCGTAAAGGGCATTTTCCGGAATGTCGCTCGGGAGCCCGACGATGATCATGCCGTTATGAAGCATCGGCGTAATCAGGTTGATTAACGTCGACTCCAGGCCGCCGTGAACGGTAGCGGTCGTGCAAAATACGCCGCCCACTTTTCCGATCAGCTTGCCCTGTGCCCATAAATACCCCAGACGATCGATCCATGTCTTCAGCCCGGCGCTGATCGTCCCGAAATGCCCCGGGCAGCCCCAGATGATGGCGTCCATGCCTTCCAGCTTGTAAATATCCGCCTCATTGACATGGGCGATCTCCGTTTCCGCTCCTTCGACTTCGCGGGCGCCTTCGGCCACGGAACGGGCAAGCGCTTCGGTATGTCCGTTTTCGCTGTCATAAACCACGTATATTTTCATGCGGATGATCCCCCTTACTCATGCTTTGATTCCTTATTTATCCCCATTCCCTTTTCATTTATCCATAGGCATGGCGGCCGGATGCAAAAATCGACAATGCTGAATATGATTTCCCCATTTAGGGGATGCTCACTTTATCTGGCTGCAACCAGCTACCCAAGATTAGGAGGAGACTAACACGTATGAACTCTCGCGCACTTCTCGTCAATGTTCTTGTTGTCATCATCGTGCTCGCGTTGGGCGGTGCGGCGATCTACTATTACAACCAGACGTCGAATTACGTGAAAACCGACAATGCGCAGGTGACGGGACAGGCTGTTTCCATTAACGCGCCGGCGGCCGGAAAGCTGGCGAGCTGGAACGGGCAGGTCGGGCATTATTACCAAACGGGCGAAGTGGTGGGCAGCATCGTCGTGCAAGGAACCCGCACGGACATTACGTTTCCGCTCAGTTCCACGATCGTACAGCAGAACGCTCTTCCCCATACGTATGTCGCGCCCGGCACGACGCTGGCAAGGGCTTATAATTTGAACAATCTGTGGATCACCGCCAACATTGAAGAAACGAAGCTGGACAAAATCAAAGTCGGACAAACGGTCGACGTCTATGTCGATGCCTTTCCGGATACGACGCTGACGGGCAAAATCGATCAAATCGGACTGGCGACCGCCTCGACGTTTTCGATGTTTCCGACGACGAATTCCAACGCCAACTACACGAAAGTGACGCAAGTCGTTCCGATTATTATCACGATCGAAGGCTACAAAGGTCTCGGGCTCGTTCCCGGCATGAACGCTACCGTCCGAATCCACATTTAGCGAGGGGGCTTTCCTGCCATGGCAAACGCAAAGGAATTTCATATGGGGCGAACGCTCACCGTCCTGCTGCTGGGAGCTTTTGTCTCCATTTTGAACCAAACGCTTCTGAACGTGGCCATCCCCCATTTGATGAATGAATTTAACGTGTCGGCCACGACCGTCCAGTGGCTCTCCACCGCGTATATGCTCGTGAACGGCGTGCTCGTGCCGGTGACGGCGTTTCTGATCGAATCGTACGGAACGCGCGCCTTGTTCATGTCCGCCATGGGCCTTTTTACCGCCGGGGCGGTCATATGCGCCGTCAGCAACTCGTTCGTGATCATGCTCGTCGGGCGGATCATTCAGGCGAGCGGCGCGGGCATCATTATGCCTGTCGTCATGAACGTGTTTCTGACGGTGTTTCCCCCGGAAAAACGGGGAACCGCGATGGGGACGATGGGCATCGCCATGATGTTCGCCCCCGCCGTGGGCCCGACGCTTTCCGGTTGGATCGTGGAGCATTACACGTGGCGCATTCTGTTCATCATGGTCATCCCGCTTGCCGTGTTGGACATCTTGTTCGCTTTCCGGTGGCTGACGAACGTCAACAAGCTGACCAAACCGAAGTTCGATTTTTGGGGAGTTGTCTTTTCCACGCTTGGTTTCGGCGTGCTTCTGTACGGCTTCAGCTCGGCGGGAGACAAGGGCTGGACAAGCGGGATCGTGCTTGGCTCGCTGTTCGTCGGGCTCGTCTTTATCGCGTTGTTCGTCGTGCGCGAGCTGAACATGAAGGTTCCGATGCTCGATTTTCGGGTGTTCCAGTACGATATCTTTACGTTTTCCACCATTATCGGCGGCCTGGTCAACATGGCGATGTTCGGCGCGATGCTGCTGCTCCCGATTTACCTGCAAAACATCCGGGGCTTCACGCCGCTTCAGTCGGGGCTGCTATTGCTGCCCGGCGCTTTGCTGATGGGCGTCATGTCGCCGATTTCAGGCGCGATTTTCGATAAAACCGGGGCCAGGCCGCTTGCGATCGTCGGTCTCATCATCACCGCGCTGACGACGTTCGAATTCAGCAAACTGACCACGGACACCACCTTCTCCCACCTGATGCTGCTGTACACGGTGCGCAGCTTCGGCATGTCGCTCATCATGATGTCCGTGCAGACCGAAGGACTCAACCAGCTTCCTCCCCGGCTTGGGGCTCACGGCACGGCCATGTCCAACACGATGCGGCAGGTGGCCGGTTCGATCGGGACCGCGCTGCTCGTGACGGTCATGTCCACGCGCACGACGATTCACGTTGAGCAGGCCGCGGAACTGTACACGCCCAATAATCCGTTTATGGCCGAAAACTTGGCCGCGGTCAGCCAAAACATCTCCGCCACGGCCGGGGTGCCCGCCGAAACCGGATTCGCCCTGGCGCTTCAAGGCGTCATTGGCGTCGTGACCGAAAAGGCAACGATCGAAGGGATCAACGACGCCTTTATCGTGGCGACCTGGATTGCCGTCATCGCATTGGTATTGTCCTTCTTCCTGCGCCGGGCGCGGAAAGGCAAAAGAGCCAAACCCGCGAAATAATAATCCGGACGCCGGAAGGCTTGGATGACGAAAAACGCTCCCGCATACGGGGATACCCTCGCGTGCTGGAGCGTTTTTGTATTGCCCAAAGCGGGCGGGACGAAGCCGGTCATGCCTTCATCGACCTCGCAAATTTTATCCATAAGTTCAAAAAAAACGAGGGGCTGACTCCGATCCAATACCGGACCGTCATCCGCGCCGAACGCCCCCGCGTAGAAGCGAGTTTGTAGCGCTTGCCCCTCATACCAACCTGCATTCCGGGAAGGAACGGCAGGTTTTCTTTATTTTTTCACGCCCCATGCTTTCAGGATCGCGTCATGCACGTACGTGTTTTCGTGCACGCCCGTAAAGAGCTCCGCGCCGCTTCCCATCGCCGTCAACGGAATGTCCGCCCCGGTATGTCCGGAAGTCGTCCAATCGACGTAGAACTGCTCTTTTGAGCCGTAAATGCTGAACGGTCCGTCCTCTTTCGAAATGCCGTCGCCGGATTCGTCCTTCTCATCGACGGGCTCGAGCGAAAAGCCGCCGGTTTCATGGTCGGCCAGCACCAGCACGAGGGTGTCCGGGTGCTTTTTCGCGAATTCTTTGGCGACGCCTACCGCTTTGTCCAGCTCCTGTCCGGCTTTGATCGTCAGCTTCGCGTTGTTTTCATGCGCCATTTCGTCGGTGCCTTCCTCTTCAACCATCAGGAAAAAGCCTTTTTTGTTGGTGGACAGCGTATCCAGCGCCTTTTGCGTCATGTCTTTAAGCGAAACGACAGGGTTGTATACGTCCCCTTCGCCTTCCGGATTTTGCTGGAACATCTCCTCATTGGCGAACAGCCCGAGGATTTTACCGTTTTTCGCCTTTTGCAACTCTTCCTTGCTCGTGACGTATTGGTAGCCGAGTTTCTTCGCATGCTCGACGAGATTGCCTTCCGTGCCTTTGCTTTCTTCCTTAGGATCTTCGGCCGGATGATCTGGGAATTTGCCCGGATTTCCTGCAGGGTACCAGAAATCTTCGCCGCCGCCGAGCAGCAGGTCGACTTTGCTGTTATCCAGATACTGCTTGGCGATTTTGCTTTGCTGCGAACGGTCTTCGACGTGGGCGCCAAATGCGGCCGGCGTGGCGTCGGTAATTTGGCTTGTCGTTACCAGCCCTGTCGATTTGCCGAGGCCTTTTGCCACTTCAAGCAGCGTTTTGGCCGGTTTTTTGTTGGCGTCGACGCCAACCGCGCCGTTATACGTCTTCACGCCGCTGGCGATCGCCGTTCCCGCAGCGGCCGAATCGGTCACCGCAACCGTGGAATGCGTGCGCAAAAGCGCCGAATAAGGCATATCGTCCATCTGCAGCTTGCCGTTCAGACCCACCGTGTTCAAACGAATGGCATCGCGCTGGGACGTTCCCATGCCGTCGCCGACGAACAAAATGACGTTTTTCGCTTTGGTCGGCGGCGCCGCGTTCCCTTTCGCTTGAACGGCTCCCCCGGATACGATAAGGCTGGCTGCCGCCGTCAGGCACAGCGCGGCTTGCACGATACTGCGTTTCTTTTTGCTCATCATTATTCCTCCTTCATATCGTTCCTGCTAGGGTTAGTATAGAAGGAAACTATGAAAAGAAATGAAGAGAAATGTAAACGCAATGTTTAATTGCATCCTTTTGCTCGCGCGCTTTCTTTTTTTCAATTTCAACTGGCCGGGAGATTATGATATATTTCATATGGAGACAGGTCCGTTTCTTGCGGCCGGTTTCGGCCCGGTAACGAGCCTTGGAATCGAATATGAACTCACGAGTGGTGAAGGAGGAAATGCAAGTGGAATTCAGAATCGAAAAAGACACCATCGGCGAAATTAAAGTTCCCGCGGACAAGCTGTGGGCAGCCCAAACGCAGCGGAGCTTTGAAAATTTCAAAATCGGTACGGAGAAAATGCCGCTGGAGCTGATCCGCGAATTTGCGATCCTGAAGAAAAGCGCGGCGCTCGCGAATAAAGAGCTGGGCAAGCTGAACGCCGAAAAAGCCGATGCGATCGTGGCGGCGGCCGACGAGGTGATCGAAGGCAAGCTGAACGAACACTTCCCGCTGGCCGTATGGCAAACCGGAAGCGGCACCCAATCGAACATGAACGTCAACGAGGTGATCGCAAACCGCGCCAACCAATTGCTGCAGGAAAAAGGCAGCGAGCAGCGCGTGCACCCGAACGACGACGTCAACAAATCGCAAAGCTCGAACGACACGTTCCCGACAGCGATGCATATCGCAGCCCTGATTGCCGTCGAGGATCAAGTCCTCCCCGCAATCGCGAAGCTGAAGGAAACGTTCCGCACGAAAAGCGAAGAATTTATGGATATCATCAAAATCGGCAGAACGCATCTGCAGGACGCCACTCCGCTTACGCTCGGCCAAGAAATCAGCGGCTGGCACCGGATGCTGGAAAAAAGCGAAGGCATGATCCGCACAAGCATCGAATCGCTGCGTGAGCTGGCCATCGGCGGAACGGCCGTGGGCACGGGCATCAATGCGCATCCGAAATTCGGCGACATGACGGCGGCCAATATCAGCAAGCTGACGGGCAAAACCTTCACCTCCGCCGCAAACAAATTCCATGCCCTCACCAGCCATGACGAGCTCGTGTATGTTCACGGCGCGCTGAAAGCGCTTGCCGCCGATCTCATGAAAATCGCCAACGACGTGCGCTGGCTGGCCAGCGGTCCGCGCTGCGGCATCGGGGAACTCACCATTCCGGCCAACGAACCGGGAAGCTCCATCATGCCGGGCAAAGTGAATCCGACCCAAAGCGAAGCGATGACAATGGTCGTCTGCCAGGTGATGGGCAACGATGCGGCGATCGGTTTTGCCGCGAGCCAAGGCAATTTCGAGCTGAACGTGTTTAAGCCGGTTATCATCTATAACTTCTTGCAGTCTGCGCGTTTGCTGGCGGACGCCATGGTATCCTTCAACGACCACTGCGCGGTCGGCATCGAACCGAACCGTGCCGTCATCGAGCGCAACCTGAACCAATCGTTGATGCTGGTCACGGCGCTGAACCCGCATATCGGCTACGAAAATGCCGCAGCGGTTGCCAAACTGGCGCATAAAGAAGGGCTGACCCTGAAAGAAGCGGCCCTGAAGAGCAACCTGCTCACCGAAGAGCAGTTTGACGCCGTTGTGCGACCGGAGCAAATGATTCATCCGAAGGAATAATACGTTACGGCAATAAATCAGCCCGTCCGGAAAGGACGGGCTTTTGCGGTTGGGCTAAACTTTAAGCGTTTGAAGCTCCTTGGGCATGCCTCCATTCGTTCCGAATCGCTTTGCTGCGGCTAGCCCGCCCGGCAGGCGGTTATGCAGATACGCTTCGACGCTTTCCCGTCAACGGCTTTCCGTTTCGCTTGGCGTAATATCGGGCGAACTTCACGGAGTAAGCCAGCATGTAAACGACCAGCAAGGAAGCAAGGATATTCAGGACGATCAGCGACACGTTCATATCGAAGAAATACGTCAGCACGCCGGTGCCGACGACCGGAACGATGAATCCCGAATATCCGGCGAAATAAAAGGTCGAAACGACCTTCGACCGGGCTTCCGGATTCGGCAATTCCCCGGCCAGGCGCAAACTGACCTGGAACGTCCACCCGCTGCCGAGCGCCTGAATCAAAACGCCCGCCCAGAGCAAGCCGATGCTTCCGGTCGAACCCGAAAAGACGACCAGCCAATCCCCAAGCGACAGCAAGGCGATGCCGGCGCGCAGACGGTGGACCGGATGTTTGACGAACGGCAGCAGCTGCAGCAGAGCGCCGCCTCCAAGCAGCAGCAAAATCAACAGGCCGGATACCGACAAGTTCGACGAATGAAGGACGCCTTTCACAAACGAAGGAATCAAGGACAGGATGATGCCGTTCAGCGTAAACAACGTAAAAATCGGCAGCGCGCTGAAGGACCAGAACGGACGGCGAATATCGTCGGGAACCCCGAGGGAAATCGGTGCCGGAGGCGTTTTGGCAAGCTGTTTGCGAGCCTCGAAGTCCCGGTCTTTTAACGTTTCAAGCGTGATCAGCCCGCTGAGCAAAAACAGAGTCAAGATCCAAAACGGCACCCTGAGCGGCATCAGATGGAGATATTGAATGACTAGCCCGGTTATGGCCGGTCCCAGGCCGAATCCGACGGACACCGTCATTCCCGATAACATAAGCGCCTTGCCCGTTTGCTCCTTGGGGGTTTGCTGCAGCAGGAAGGCCACGGACGTTCCCGTAAAGATGCCGTACGCGATGCCTTCCAAAATTCTGGCGGCATAGACCAGCCACGCCTGCTGGCTCCCCATAAAGACAAGCGTGGCGATGATGGATAACCACATACTAAAGCGCAAAACCCTTTTAAGTCCCCAGCCGCTCCCTCTGGACCCGGAAATGAGCAGGGACGGAAGCAAAAACAGCGCATAAACCGCAAATAGAACCGTGATTTGCAGACTGCTTAACCGATAATGCTCCTGGTAAAGCGGAAATAAAGGCGAAGTAAACGTCGTCCCGATGGACATCATCAGAATAACCCATAACATGCGTTTCATTGGATCCTCTCCTTTTTTGGAATGTTCGTTCAAGAAAATGAGGCAAAAAAACCGTCTATCGCCCCCACTTTCAAAGATTGACAGACGTATTTTTGCAAATTTCAGAAAAGCGTTATTGACGAAAAAAATACTTGAATGATGATTCAAAAATTAGTTAAAAAAAATTAGAAGACCGCCGAAACCGCGACTTTGCAAAAATCCTCCATCACGCTGCGATCCGCCGCGTTCCGGGCCATCACGTGCAGCCCCTGCTTGATACCGGACAGGAAACGCGCCAGCTCCCGCGGGCTATGCTTGCTTTTCAGGCAGCCTTTATTTTGAGCGCGCATCAAAAAGCTGAAAAACAACGATTCCGTGTTCATCGCATGCGCCTCCAGGCGGCGCGCCACGTTCGGTACGTTCGCCACCGGCCCGAGCGTCGTATTCGTCATCAGGCAGCCGCGCCCGCGCGCCGCGTTGTTCATCGACACGTCGATGACCTTGGAGAAAAAGCGCTCCAGCTGTTCGTGCGGCGAATCGCTGTCCTCTTTTAAAATATAATTGTAATTTTCGTCCGCCCGCTGGCTGAACCGGTCGAGGCAGGCCAAAAACAGCTCGTGTTTATCCCCGAACGTATCGTAAAGGCTGCCCCGGTGAATGCCCAAATGATCGCATAAATCCTGGATGGAGGTGCTTTCGTAGCCTTTTTCCCAAAATAGCTCCAGCGCTTGGTCGACGGCTTTTTCCTGGTCGAATTCTTTATGTCTGCCCATGGCTTTGCCCTCCTTTTCGTGTCTTATACTATAATTTTTCTTGAACGATAAGTCAAGTATTGGACAGGGAAAGATTGATAAATGGGCTGCAATAAGAGTAGAAGGCAGCAACTGCAATGACAAACAAGGGTGTCCCAACGGTTCATCGACCGGGAGACACCCCTTGTAGCGCGATTTTGCATGTTGAAGTAAACCATGGGTTTAGAACGGCAATATATTTTTTCAAGAAGATCGCCGCCAACTACTCGGATTGCTGCTCGCCGAACGCTTCCTTCGCGTCTTCGACCATTTCCTTCGCAAATTCCTCTCTTTGCTTGTCAGGCACCGGCATTTTGTTCAGTTCGGTTCTTTGGACTTCATATTTGCTTGGCTCTTGGGAATTGTTGTTGTCAACCATTCGATCGCACCCCCTTCGCATGCCATTTTAACCATATATAGGATGCGCGGATTTGGCGATCTTATTCATTCCCGTCTACCATCCAATCTCCGGCCGATCAAGCCGGTACAACCGCCGGTATCGTTCGGACGACGCCATCAACTCCGCATGGGATCCCCTCATTTCGATGCGGCCGTTCTCCATAAAAATGATTTCATCCATATACTCGGCACCCATCAAATGATGCGTCACCCAAATGAGCGACTTGCCCTCCATCGTCTCCAGCATGGTTGCCAGCAAATCTCGTTCCGTACGTGGATCGAGCCCTACCGTCGGTTCATCCAGAATGACCACCGGGTTGTTCTGCAGCAGCACCCTGGCCAGCGCGATCCGCTGGCGCTCACCGCCGGAGAAACGCTGCCCGGTTTCGAGCATCGGCGTTTTGTACCCAAGCGGCAGCGATTCGATCAGCCGATCCAGCTTCACCTGCGCGGCCGCGCCGCGGATTTCCTCATCGGTTGCGTCCCTATTGCCGAGGCGGATGTTGTTTGCCACCGTCGTATCGAACAGATGCGGGTTTTGATTCAGCACTGAAATGACCTGCGGCATCCGGTCGCCGATGGCATAAGCCTCGATTCCGTTCAATCGAACGCTGCCGGACGTCGGCGCCAAAGCTCCTTCGATCAGCTTGAGCAACGTCGATTTGCCTGCCCCGCTGCGTCCGATAACGGCGATCCGTTTGCCCTGCGGCAGGTCCAGGGAGATATCCTGCAGCGCCCAAGGGGAGCGGTCGTCATAACGGTAGCATAGGTCCTGTACCTTTACATGGACATTCCCCATGTTCAAGCTGCGAATATCCTCCGCCGCCCCGGCATCTCCCTCCTCCTTCGAAGTCTCCGCATGCCGGCTTATCTCGTTCAAACGCTGCAAAGAGCTTTGATACCCCGGGATTTTTTCGATCGCCTCGGATACCGGCAAAAACGCATCCATCATCGGGAAGACGACGAGCGTGAACGCGGCGATCAGCACGGCCGGGATGTGCCCGGCGGCGTATTCTCCGGCGGCCCATACCGCCATCGAAAGCACGCAAAGGCCCACCACGGCCTGCCCGATCAGCTGCCGCCAACGCGCCCAGCTTTTGAGCTGGCCGTCCACCCGCGCAGCCTCTTTCGCCGCCGCATCGTATGCGGCCAAAAACTGCCGCTCCCTGCCGCTGATCACCCAATCGCTCATGCCGAGCACGGCGTCGGTCAGCATGGCGTACAGCCCGCTGCGCTGTTTTTTCGCCAAACGGCTTTTCGCCTTGGTGACGAGCAGCGATGCCCATGGCAGGACGACGATAAGCACCAAAAGGTACAGTGCCATCACCAAAGCAAAACGAAGATCGAACCGCCCCAATGCCGCGATCGATCCTATATAAAGCACCAACGCCGCTACGCTCGGGAATACCGTTCGCAAGTATACGTCCTGCAAATATTCGATATCGTCCGCAAGCACACCCAGTACATCTCCGGTTCGGAACCGGGATGAAATGAACAACGCTTGCGGTTCCAGGACGCGATACAATCGGGTCCGCATCCGGGAGACGATCCGCAGCACGGCGTCATGGCTGACCAGGCGCTCCACGTAATGGACGACCGCGCGTCCGATCCCGAACGTGCGCACAAGCACGATCGGCACGTACACCATCAAAATATTTTCCGGCCGCAGCGCCGCCTTGGAAATAAGGAAACCCGAGGTAAACATCAGCATCGCCGCGGTCAGGAGCGTCAGGCAGCCAAGAGCGATAATGACGAGAAAACGGCCGAGATACGCCCGTACATAAGGCCGAAGCCAGCTTTCTTCCCTCATGCGATTCCCTCCCTTTGCGATCGGATCAGTTCATAATAGGCTCCCTTGCGGGAGATCAGCTCCTTGTGCGTGCCGACTTCGGCGACACGTCCGTGTTCCAGCACGACGATCAGATCCATATCCGGCATCCAGTGCAGCCGGTGCGTCGCTAGCAATACCAGCTTCCCTTCGAACAGCGGCAGCATCGTCTGCTTCAGTTCATATTCGGTCTCGATATCCAGATGCGCCGTCGGCTCATCCAGCAGAATGACGGGCCGTTTGCTGAGAAAAGCCCGGGCCAGCGCCACGCGCTGCGCCTGTCCTCCGCTCAGCTGGCGGCCGCCCCCTCCGATTGTCTCCTCAAGGCCATGCGGCAGGCTCCGCACCAACTCGGTCAGCCCGGCCGCAGAGACGGCGCGCTCCACGTCTGAGCTGGATGCTTCCGGCGCATAAAAACGAATGTTATCCGCAAGCGTGCTGCTGAAAATAAACGGATGCTGCGGAATATACGCCATCAGCTTTCTCCATTCTCCCAGCGCCGGGGCATCCAAACGCCGTCCATCCACTGCCACGAACCCTTCGGACGGCTGCAAAAATCCGCCAAACACGTCGATGAACGTGGATTTGCCCGCGCCGCTGGCGCCGATGATCCCGATTTTGCCCGTCCCCCGCAGTTCCAGCGAAAAGTCCCTCAGCGAATAAGGCCCTTCCTGCTCATGCCGTACGGACACTTCCGACAAGGACAGGCGGCTTTGGGCCGTCCAGTTCAGTTCTCTTTTTTCCTGACCGGTCTTCAAATCATCCGCATCTTCATTAAGCGGCTCCTCGATGATGCTCCGCATGGCGGCCCCGGCTTCCTTGCCGTCCAGCGTGGCGTGGAAATCCGCGCCCACTATCCGCACGGGCAAAAAATACTCCGGCGCCAGAATGAGCACCGTCAATCCGGTCACCAGCGCCAGATCGCCGCTGATCAGCCGCAAGCCCAGTCCGACGGCCACGACCGCCACCGACAGCATCGTAAAAAAGTCAAGCGCAAAGGAGGACAAAAACGCCACCCGCAGCGTGCGCATCGTCGCCGACCGGTATCTATCGCTGACCTTAGCGACGCTTCCGATATGCTCCCGGCTCTGCCCGAGCAGTTTCAGCGTCTCCAGTCCGCGGAGCGAATCGACGAAGTGGTTGGAGAGCGTGCGGTACGTATCCAGCTGCTTTTCCGTCGTTTTGCGCGCAGCCAGCCCGACCAGGATCAAAAACGCGATCAAGATCGGCATCGCCAGGATCAGAATAATCCCCGATGTGATGTCCTGCATGAAAATATACGCGAGGACGACCCATGGAATGAGCGCCATACCGGCCATCCGCGGCACGATCAGCTCCAGGTAGTTCCGGAATTTCGCCGTTCCTTCCAGAATGAGCGTGACCAGATTGCCCGTGCCCTCCTCCTTCGCGAACCTCGGCCCAAGCTGGAACAGCTTCCCCATCACCTGCTGCCGCAGGTCGGCTCCGGTCCGTTCGGCGAAGGCATAACTCATTTTTTGCTGAATGAAACCGATGATGTGCCGGACTAGGAATGCCCCCAGAAACATCATCAATTTGTTGTATTGACTATGAAGCGGTTCGCCGGCAAAAAGGGCGGAGAGCGCCTCCGCCAGCCATCTTGCCAGCAGGATGATCGACAGGCTTTGCGCAAGCGTTAATGCGAGTGAGGCGGCAAGAATTGGCTTTATCCCTTTATAGCCGAGCAAATTCCGATCCATTAATATTCCAAATGGCCTTTCTCGTGAACCCGTTTATGGAAGACAAAATAGCTCCAGATTTGATAGCCGAGCACGAAAGGCAGCAGGGATAAAGCCACGATCGTCATCACTTTCAGCGAATAATGTCCGGAAGCCGCGTTGTCCACCGTCAAGTTGAAGGCGGCGTCGATCGAGCTGATCATGACGTTCGGGAACAATCCGATGAAAAACGTCGCGATCGTCATGGCGATCACCGCCCCGGTCATGCCAAACGCCCAGCCGTCTTTTTTCTTGCCGGAAAACACGACCGCAAGCACGAACGCGATGGCCAAAGCCGCAAGCACGCCCGCCAAGATGCCGCCATGTGCTTCAAAAATGCCCGTGTTGAAATACGTCAGCGTAAAGAACGCGACAACGAGTACCGCAAGCGGAACCATCAGGCTGCGGGCCATGCGGCGCGCGCGGGCCTGAAGGTCGCCCGTCACCCGCAGCGTCGCAAACAGCAGGCCGTGCACAAGGCAAAGCACCACCATCGTCAGGCCGCCGACCACGGAATAGAAGTTGACGATATCGCCGAAAAACGAAGCTTTCATTTCCATCGCCCGGTCGATCGGCAAGCCTTGAATCAAATCGGCGAACACGACGCCCAGCAGAAGCGGCGGCAGCAGGCTGCCGAGCAGGATGACGATATCCCATGTTTTTTTCCAGGACGCCTTTTCCACCTTGCCCCGGTATTCAAAGGCGACCCCCCGCCCGATGAGCGCAAGCAACAGCAGCACCAGCGGCGTGTAAAACCCGCTGAACAACGTGGCGTACCAGTTCGGAAATGCCGCGAACATCGCGCCTCCGGCCGTCAGTAGCCACACCTCGTTGGCATCCCAGAACGGGCCGATGGAATTGATCAGCACCCGGCGTTCGGTATCGGTTTTCGCCAAAATGCCCGTCGACATCCCGATGCCGAAATCAAAACCTTCGAGGAAAAAGAACCCCGTAAACAGCACCGCGACGAGCACGAACCACAGCTCATTAAGAGATAGCATGGCGGTATTCCTCCTTATCGAATGGATCGCTGGACGTTTCCGCCTGCGTTTCGGCGGCATACGGTCCCTTTTGGATGACGCGGATAAACAGGTAGGCCATCACGACGGCCAGTATGGCATAAATGGCTACGAAGGCGATCAACGAAAACAGCACTTGACCCGCGGTCACGCTCGGGGACACGCCGTCGGCGGTCGTCATCAGTCCGAACACGGTCCATGGCTGGCGTCCGATTTCCGTCATGATCCAGCCCGACGTATTGGCGATGATCGGCAGCGAAATCGCAAAAACCATCAGGCGCATAAACCATTTGTTGCCGTTTTCCAATCTTTTGCGCGCGGCCAAGTATACCCCGTACATGCTGAGCAGAATGAGCAGCGTACCGCTCGCCACCATGATCCGGAAGCTCCAGAAGGTCGTGCGCACCGGAGGAATATAATCGCCTGGGCCGTATTGCTGCTCATACTGTGCTTGAAGCTCTTTCATGCCCTGCACTTCGCCCGAAAACTTGCTGTAAGACAAAAAGCTGAGCAGGTAAGGGATCTGGAACTCCCCGGTATTTCGCTGGTTTTCCGTATCGATGAACGCCGTCACCGTCCACGGCGCCGGGTCGCCGCTGTTTTCCCAAAGCGCTTCGGTTGCAGCCATTTTCATCGGTTGGGTTTTGACCAGATATTGGGCCTGCTGGTGACCGACAAGCGCCACGCCGATCGAGGAAACAAGCCCGATGACGGTGGCGATCACAAACGATTTTTTGAAGAACGGCACGTCTTGTTTCTTGAGCAGCTTATACGCGCTGACCCCGGCAATGAGGAATGCGCCCGTCATAAACGCGGCCAATATCGTATGCGGGAACTCCAGCAGCAGCTGGCCGTTCGTGATCAGCGCCAAAAAGTCGTTCATTTCGGCCCGGCCGTTGTTGATCGTAAAACCGACGGGACGCTGCATGAAAGAGTTCGCCGCCAAAATCCAAAACGCGGACAGAATCGTCCCGATGGCAACCAGCCAGATGCACAGCGCATGCACTTTTTTCGAAAGCCGTTCCCAGCCGAAGATCCAAAGTCCGATAAACGTCGATTCCATAAAAAAGGCAAGCAGCGCCTCTACCGCCAGCGGAGCGCCAAATACGTCGCCGACGAACCGGGAATACGCCGACCAGTTCATGCCGAACTGGAATTCCTGCAGAATGCCCGTCACGACTCCGATCGCGAAGTTGATCAGGAACAGCTTGCCCCAGAACTTCGCCATCCGTTTGTACTCTTCTTTGCCTTTGACGACGTACATCGTCTCCATGATGGCGATCGTAAACGCCAGGCCGATGGACACGGGCACGAAGAAAAAGTGAAAAATCGTCGTCGCCGCAAACTGAATCCGCGACAGCATAATTACGTCCATTGTTCTTCCCTCTTTCTCATAGTTTTCAAGTTAGAACCCTTGGGCGATGGATTCGAATACCCCATCCTTTTGTTTTCCTCGGCATTTTGCAAAACCCGGCTTTCGCGCTTCCGGGCTGCAAAATCCCCTTCTTCCTGTATTCTGGCAGAGCATCGGGATTCTAAATGTGATAAATGTCACAATCTTAGGTCCAAAAGCCCACTTATGTGAATTATGTCACAAAATATTAAAAATTTTAGGCATCGCCCCAAACAAAAGGGACCGTTCCAAGCCGCACGCGGCCCGAAAGCAGTCCCTTAATGGTTCGGATTTCCTCTATATCTTCTCGCCCGGACGGCGGGCGTTTCGCGCAAATTCCTGCTAGTCTCTTGCTACGTAATACTTGTTCGTCATGTACCAGGCATCGCCTTTGTCCGTAGCCACTTTGCCCTTCTTCTTGTCCAAAAACACGATCTCGTTGCATTTGGAACAATACCATTTGGTCGTGTAGTACTGGGAATAGGTCGTGTAAGTCGTGCCGCATTTGCAGTCGACTTTGAAGTACACGCGGTTCTCTTCATACGCTTTGGACAGCTGATCGGTATTATCCGATTCCGTGGGGCGGTTGCCTACGGGCTTGATGACTTCGGCGTAGTTGGAGAAACGGTTATGCACTTTGAAATCCGCGACCAGCTCTGGATTAAGGCCGAAAAACTCCTTGCCAATAGCTGTAATGAATTTCGCATCGGTGCGATAGCACTCGATCCATTCCTGAATTTGCTTATTCGATAAAGGTACAGTTCCTTTAATGCCACTATTCAAGGTGTAGGTCATGATGGTCAGGTTCTCATTGTCTTCATAGAACATTAATTCAGAAACCTCCTTATGATTTCATCTATTAATGTACTACTTCTTTGTACCATAATCAAAGTGTGAAATATAGGCAGGAAAGTGCAAATTTTTTTCGCTGGAGCAAGAACGGGTAATTTTACCTATTCAGGTACTTAAGACGCAGGCAGCTCGCGGAAAGCCAGCTTCCAAGCCAGGAGATTCAGAACGAGCAGAAGCAGCATATATAAATACTCGCCGTAAGGTAAAAATGTAAAGCCAAAATGCGCACCCGCGAAGACGCCGAGCAGCACTAAAAGCCCAAAAATGACGAACCCGCTGCCGGATTGCGAGCCTTGAAACGGCTGCGAAAACGGCAGTCCCTTCTCCAGCGCCATAAAGCTGACGACCGCGTAAAGCAGCACCCCGAGCAGAATGACGATGAGTTCCGGAATAATCCTCGCGCCGAAAATAATCAGAAAGATGACGGCCTGCAAAATAAACACCGGAGCAAACAGCCGGACGATCATGGCTTTCAGCGCGCCTTTGTAGACGGGCGCGGTATCCGTCAGCGGCGCGGTTTGGTAGATCCAAGCCCCTTTATAGTTGCCCGAATATTTGAGCATCATGATGATGCTCGGGATCATCAGCGCGCAGAAGTACAGGAACAGGAACCCTTTGCCCGTCCTCATGGCGGCAAAACCGCCTTCCGAACGCAGCATGTTGAACATGAAAATGAACGGAAAGACGATCGAAAAGCCAAGCTGCGGATACACCTTGAGTTTAAAGTCCCGTTCCCGGCCCATCATGTCCCAGGAAAAGCGGAAAAAGAGCCTTTCGAGCTGCCCCCGGCAAAAGAGCTTGCCCAGACCTTCCTGCAGGCGGAAACCTCCCGACTTGCCCCGCCCGTGATGGCTGACGAGCTTCTGCAAATTCCGTTCGAATGAAGGCATCAACAGCGAATACAACCCCCAGGCAGCCAATGTCCCGACGACCGAAAGAATGGAAAAGACGATAACCAGCGGCGACTTCCCTTCGCCAAGCAGCCATTCGAACGGGGAGGCGAACCAAGCCGGAAATATGAATATCTCCCACCATTGCGGCCTAAATGCGACCTTCAGATCGATGAAGTTAAACAATCTGGAGATAAACTGATAGCCCACCGTCATGACGATGGTCAGCCCGATCTGAACGTAATTGATGATGTCCTTCAGCTTCTCCCCGTCGAAAAAACGCAGTACAAGCCAGTAAAGCGCCGCCGTCAGCGCGACGATAAAAAAGTCCATCAGCACGATTTCCACAAGGAAAAGTAGAAAAAACAAGACGCCCTGCCTAAATAAACCGACCAAAAGCGGCACCACGGTCAACGATCCGGTCAACAGCAGCAGGTAAATCATCACGTGCAGCATCTTCGCCATACTGATCGTTCGGCGCTGCACCGGCTTGGAAAACAAAATGTTCCGGTCGCGCACGTCCAGCATTACGGATGAAAAGTCAGAGATCATGGATGTCGTGATCATGAACATTAGGATGCCGAACACCAGGCCCATCTGAAACATGTAATTCGTCTTCATGACGACAAACGGCACCAAGATGACACTGATAATGACGTAAATCCACAGCGACTTGATAAATTGGTTGGACTGCTTGTCAGGGTCAGCCGTTTTGGAGGATTTCTGAATAAGCGTCGGCACCCTGCGGCCGTCCATCAACAGCTTGACCTCCAAAATGCGGCGCATCATTTCGTAGTCGACTCCCGATCTTTCAAACAGCTCTCGCAGCGGATCCAGAATTCGCAGCCATTTCACGCTACCCATCCGCTACACCTCCTGAACGATCGACACGAACGAAGACGCCACATCCTTGTATTCGTGAAATCCGGTCAAATCATTAAAAATTTGCTCCAACGACCGTTCATGCGACTGCTCCCGCAGCTCCTCGAAGCTGCCGTCGGCGACGATCTGCCCCCCGTTAAGCAGCAAAATGCGGCTGCTGATCTTCTCGACGACGTCCATAATATGCGAGGAATAAAAAATCGTTTTGCCTTCGGCCGCCAGCGCCGCCAAAATCTCTTTTACGATCATGACGCTGTTGGCGTCCAGCCCGCTCAGCGGCTCGTCGAGGAACAGGATGTCCGGGTTATGCAGCAGGCTGGAGATGAGAAGCACTTTCTGCCGCATCCCTTTGCTGTACGAGGAAATCCGGTCGAAATAAACCTCCTCGAGCCCGAATTTGGCCATCAGCCGTCTCGCTTTATGATCCGCCTTCCGCTGCGCAAGCCCGTACAGCTCCCCGACAAACACCAAGTACTCCTGTGCGGTCAAGCTGTCGTACAGCTCCGCCACCTCCGGCACATAACCGATACGCCGCTTGTATTCGATGTCCCCGTCCGCGATGTCCCTGCCGAAAATACGCACCTCGCCCCGGTACCCCTCGACCAGGCCGAGCATGATTTTGACCGTCGTGCTTTTGCCCGCGCCGTTCGGGCCGATATAACCGATGATTTGCCCCTTGTGCACGTCCAGGTCGATGCCCTGCAGAATCGGCTTGCTTCCATAACTCATTTCCAGATTGCGGATCGATATGACCGGCTCCTGCCGATTTCCCGCCGTTTCAATCAATTCGTATCACTCCCTTTAGTGTTGCTTTATGTATTTTTGAAATCTTCATACATGCAAGTGGGCGATTCGATGATGGATCGCCCTTCCAAATGCCGTTTCTCTTCCAAATAATAACATATGGCTGCCTAATATGCTGGTTAAAAAAGTCAGATCATTTAAAGACCCTTCCAACAGCTAAGATATACCTCAATTTCTCATCATCATTACTCGCTGTAAAACTCACAGTTCTAGTAAAGATTTGGTTCAACCCGAGTTTTGGGCGTGGTCGTTCATTGTTCTGATCCGTCGTATTCGAGTCTGCTTCCATTTGAAATGCTTTATCAAACAGGAATATTACATGAAGATCCTCTTTTCCTTCGGCTATGACTTTTCCGCTTATATTTTTCGATTGGATATAGATCTTTCCATTTTGCAATTCACCGCTGCCGTTATTATTTAATGTCAAGTCGTAGAAAAGTGGAAGAATTGCATTATGATCCGCAATATCGGCAGGGGAAAGATCTGACTCTTTCATTAATTCAATTATTTGGTTTTTGTCCATGGATTCGCTGCTTATATGAACGAACCCTGTATTTGGGTCTATAATTGCCGGAAGATCCAAGTTATCGATCAAGGCACGAACCGGGATAAAAAAAGATTGTTGATACAGAACCGGGACCGTATCCATCATTCGGGGGACATTATTCACTTGGATACTCTTCGATCCGGCTGTAATCTGGAGATCTTTGTCATTCATTTGAATTAATGCTGTCTTGTGGGTTGGATTATAACTTACTTTACCACCGATTAATTCGCTTACAGCGCGTAAAGGTACCATTATTCTATTGTTTTTATCGAGGTATGGCTGCTTCGGGTAGGTGTATAATACATCATATTCATTAATCTGCAGCAGCACCGGAACCTTCTTTTCGATCATGGAAGCAGATGCATAGCTACCTTTCGGGAAACCCAAGAATACTGCCAAAACAGCAACTGCCATAAGAAAACGTTTTGTTTTTCGCACATGAACCCTCCAATAGTTTTTTTGGTTAGTTTAGCAAAGTTAATTTTGAAAAGGAGAATAAGAAGTCGGCCTGCTATTCCTATTTACGACATATTCATAAAAACAGATAAAAAAGTAAAAAGTTACATATTACAGTAAAAAAAACAAAGCCACTTGGAGTCCAAGTGGCGAATTCTTTTGGGAAAATTTTTACGGCCTAAAATGCTGCACAACCCTCCCGCGTCCGTCCTCCGCCTCCACCTCGGCGTATGCGCCGTTGATGAAGGTAATCTGCGGAGGCACATGCCCGCAGTCGATGTCATGGATAACAGGCACCTGCAGTTCTTCCGCAAGCTCGCGGTATATATCCTCGGCGGTGTAATTTTCGACCGGACGGTTGGCCGGACTTCGTCCGAACATCAGGCCGGAACAATGATCGAACCAGCCCGCCAGCTTCATCTGCACGAGCGACCGGCGCAAATCGGCCGTGTTCAGCTCGCAGTTTTCGAGATACCACAGGATCGGTTCCCCGCCAATCCGTTCCCGCTGAAAGCGGCGGACATCGCCAAACGGCGTGCCGATCAGATGCCGGATCACGTCGACGCAGCCCCCGAGGAGGCGGCCCTGGATGGCGGTTTTCCCTCCGGATACGGTCTTCCATGCCGTCGGTTCCGTCAATTGGAAGACGCATGGCGACGGGTTAGCATGATCCCATTGTTTCTGAAACTTTGGCGACGAATGCTGCACGACGGATTCCCCGGATTTCGTAGACAGTACGGTACGCCACATGGCCGTCGTCTCATCGGAAAATTCACCCCTTAAGTCCACCAGATTCGTGCCGTGGGCGGTGGCCAGCCCTGTTGTGAGCGTCACGGCAAGCAGCAGCACGCTGATGTCCGAATAGCCGAGCAGCCATTTTTCCGGCAGCTCTTCGATATCGAGATGCTCCAGAATCTCGACCAGCAGTTCCCCGCCCCAAGGGGGAACGATCAGGTCAATGCCCTCGTCCCGGACCATCCGGTTCAGTTCGGCGGCACGCACCTTGGCCGGGGCGGATTTTGCCTTGTTTTGCGTCCATACGGTTTCCCCGGCAACGACCCGAAAGCCATCCTTCTCCAAACGTCGGGTCGCTTCCCGAATCAAACCATGCATGCTTTCCGGGACGCCGGATGACGGCGCTGTCGTGCCGATGACGGCACCTTCTTTTAAAATGGGATAACGTATCATTGCCGACCCTCCGTTTTTACTTTACTTTTTAAGGTAATGGTACATGGGGAAAAATTTATAACCAATGGGGTGAATTCATTGAAATTAATTAAATTGATTATTATTTGTGCGTTTATTTTGACGACAGGCTGTTCAAGTACAAGCAAGCAAAGTGTGCTTGAATATTTATCCTCGGATTCTAGTAACAGATATAAAATCCACTTATTCTACGATAATCAAACTCAATTAGATGATAAGCTGCTTGAATATATGAATTCAAAAAAAGAACTGTTGGAACGAATTCAAGGTATCCAGCTATACGATGTTGAAGTCAAGAAAAACAAAAAAATGGCTGATGCCATTGGAATAGACGAATTCCCTGCTATAATCGTGACCGACAACAAAGAAATCACCCTTAAGACACAAAATTTAAACGATATTAAAAATTATTTCAACAAATTAAGCCAATAGGACTATTCAAAAATAAAAAAACATTACACTTAGATGACAAGCGTCTAAGTAACGAATAGGCTGCGATGGCTCGCAGCCTTTTTACTTCATCAAAGAGTTCAACTAACTTTTCAAAGGAATGCATAAAAGAACTTACCCGGAAACCTCCCGCATCTCCTCCGACAGCGTCGCGGCTTGCTTGGACGGCCACAACACCGCCTGAAAAACGAGGCAGGCTATTCCGATTATCAATACCACGGCCCCCAACAGGAGAAATACCCTGCTTACGCCCCATCCATGAATAAGAACCCCGCCAATTAACGGAGCGGCGACCATCAGGGTGCTGGCGGACATGTTTTGGATGCCGAAAATGCGTCCGGTCATGCCCTCTGGCGTTTCTTTCTGCAGAACATAGTTATACGTTACGATAAACAGCCCGTTGCCAATGCCGATGACGAAGCCCAAAGCGATGCTCCATATGTCCGGCGAGCCCGGTACGAGCAGCCCCAAGAAGCCGAAGGCGGCTCCAACCAGCGCTACGCCTCCCCCGATGCCGAGGCCGTATCTTACTCTGCCAAGACGGTTCAGCAGCAAGATGGTGATCACCGCGCCTACCCCGGTAGCCGACAGCACCCAACCGAGCAGCGATTCATTATGGGGTGCGATTTCCCGGTACAACGTTGGAAACTGAAAATCGATCATCAGGATGACCAGCATCACGGACATGTTGACGAGAAAGCTGCTGAGCAAAATCCGGCGCTGCAGCAGCGCGCCCCATCCTTGCTTCCACGATCTGACAAAGCCTTGTTTTTGCCCCTCATCGTCCGAATGGCCGCCGTGCGCCTTCCGCTCTACGGCCTCGTTTTGATCGATATGCCGCAGCGTAAACAGCAGTGCGCAGGAAAGCAGCCGCGTGACCGCATTGACCAGAATGCAAAGCTGCGGGGAAAAAACCGTCAAAGCCACGGCCCCGAGCAGGGGACCCGCGATTTTGGAAAACTGGTTGACGAGTCCGTTGTAAGAGGTCGCCTTTAGCAGCTGGTTTTCATGGACCACTTGGCGGGTCAGCGCCTGATGCGCCGGGACGCGGAATACGCCCATGGCGGCGCGCAGCGCAAGAAGCGGCAGCAGCCAGTACATGCCCGGGACAAAAAGCAGCAGCACGGTAAGGACCGTCTCGGCCGCATCGGCGATCAGCATTAAATTGACCTTCTTCCACCGGTCGGCGATGACGCCGGCAAAAGAACCGAGCAGGATGCCCGGAAGAGCCATCATGACGGGAATGAGGGCAATCATAAACGGATCGGCATGCCAGCGGTAAGCGACCAGGATTTCAATCGCAAAGGCGTCGAACCATTCGCCGAAAGACGCCATGGCGTAGGCCGCAAACATTTTCGAATACGTCCGGTTGGCCCAAACCGATGCCGGGCGGTTGCCGGACGCAGTTGATACGGTTGACATCAGAATTCCTCCACCAATCAGAATACTCTTACTTTAATGGAGGAATATCAGAAGAATATCAGACGGAATCAAGAATCCGCTCGATCATCCGTTCAAGCGGCTGTTTATGCGGCAAAAACCCGTACCTTCGGTCGAATTCGTCATAACGCGCCTGAAACTGCCGCTGGAGAGGAGGATCGTAATGCACCGTTTGAAGAAAGTCGATCGTGCCCAATACGGAACTTACGAGAACAGGTACATTATGCGCGGCTTCCCCGGCTTCGAGGCCATGCTCAAAAGCGGAAAGCGCCTCCGGACGGCGGCCTTGAAGCAGCAGCAGCCTTCCCTTTAAACCTTGATAGCTGCAAATCTCCCTTAAATAAGGGGTTTCGGCCAGCATGCCCTCGATCCGCTTCGAGCAGCATTCCGCCTCCGAAATATGCCGCGCTTTCAGATGAACGTACAGTTCCGACGTGGCCACATGTACCTTAAAACCGTCAAGCTCACTGGCAAGTCCGTCAATCACCCGGTAAGCAGCTTCGATCTTGAGCAGGTCTTCTTCAAGGCGTCCGTTGTCGGTATAAAGTCCGATGATGTTCAGCATTTCCAGCTCCCGGTGCATATGAAACGGTAAAATTCCGGCTTTGATGGCCCGCTCAAAGTAATCCAGGCATTTCTGCGGCTCTCTGTAAAAAGCGAAATAGGAAACCAGCAGCCAATACAATTTATCCCGATCCTCCGCGTCGGGGCTGTGCAGAAACCAGTCCAAGTCCGCCTGCACAAAACGGAGAAAAATCAAATAAAAGGCATCAATGTTTACGCCAAGCAGCTCCTGCTGGTTGGCCAGAGCCAGCATCGATTGGCTTTGTCCCAGCTTTTGATAGGTATCGAGCAGCTGCGCGATCTGCTGCTGCAGACCGCCGTCCGACCGCGATGGAACGGCAATCGCCGGGGTTTCCTGCACGATCAGGCTGTAACCGAGTCCCCGTACGGTAACCAGCCGGATCTGCCCGCTCCACCGCTTCAGCTTCTTCCGTAGGCGGTACACATGGTCGTCCACGGTGCGTTCGCCGGGATATTCCTCCCCCCACACCTGATCGAGCAGCTGCTCCCGCGTGAAGGGCCGGCCGGCATGGCGGTACAGAAACTGAAGCAGCGCGTATTCCTTAGCCAGCAGCACAATGGTATCCGACTTGTATGTGACGGAATAATCGTTGGGGCGAAAGTCCAGATAAGCCATGCCGCTCTCCTCTCCTCATTGCTTGGTATTTATCAGTAACCCCATTAAATCATATACAGGATTTGACAGACAAGATATCGTTTGACGGCGCTGTGTTCATTTTTAGATTCTCGCAAAAAGCATGGTAACGGCAATAAGAAAAACGCCTATCGACATATTCCCTAAGAAGCCAAGACGCCGTCTCTTAAAGGGTGGTATTATTCTTGCAATATCGGAAAGCAGGCAGCGGCTGTAGTTCTTACTTGCTGATATTATAAAAAAGCCGCCCGCAATTCCCTAAGGGAAATTGGGGCGGCCTTTCCGGCCATAACATGCGTGCTTTGCGCGCCGTTATTTGATGCTGTCGCCGACTTCCTTCACCATTTCCTGAACGGACAGCAGACCGCCGCCGGAGAGGTACCAGTAGTTCGGGTCAAGATAGACGATATGTCCTTCTTTGTATGCATTCGTGTTTTTCACTAGATCGTTTTCTACGGTTTGCTTCGCTTTTTCTCCGTCTTTATCGGTGGCTACCGCGGCGTCGCGGTCCACGACAAACAGATAATCCGGATTTTTCTCGGCAACGTATTCGCTCGTTACGCTTTGTCCATGCGTCGATACCTCGATTTTGTCATCCGAAGCGGCAAATCCGAGAACGTCATGAATGAGGCCGAAACGGGATTTCGGGCCGTATGCACTCAGCTTGCCTTCGTTGGAAAGGACGATCAGCGCTTTTTTGCCGGAAGCTGCAGCTTTGTCATGCACCTCGGCGATCGATTTGTCGATGGCTTCGAGTTCGGTTTTGATTTCGTCTTCCTTGCCGAAGATTTGACCGACGGTGGTCATGTTTTCCTTGAACGAATCCATGTAACGGGTCGTGTCCAGCCCAAGGTATACGGTCGGAGCGATTTTGTTCAGTTCTTCGTACGCTTCGGATTGTCTGCCGGAAATGATGATCAGGTCCGGATCCAGCGCGTTGATTTTTTCGAAATCGGGTTCTTTCAGACTGCCGACGTTTTGATAAGCATCTTTATCTTCATATTTGGACAGGTACGGAGGAATGTTGGCCTGCGGCACGCCGGTTACCTTCACGCCCAGCTTGTCGAGCGTATCCAGGATGCCGAAGTCGAATACGACGACCTTCTGCGGGTTTTTCTTCACTTTCGCTTCGCCGAGCTTATGTTTGATCGTCAATTCTTCCGAAGCGGAGGCATCGGAGGAGCCGCCGGCTGCATTGGCCGAAGTTTCCGTTACCGGCGTTTCCGCCGTCTTGTTATTGTTGCCGCAAGCCGCCAGCACGAACACCAGCATCGCGGATAGAATCAGCATGAACATGTTTCTTGTTTTCAAGGGGGTCACCTCATTTATATTTTTTTAATTTTTACTTTCGTGCACGGCGGCCGCTACGCTACCCATGTGCAATATTTCAATCACTCAAACACTTATAAGAATGATGCGACGCACAGCCGTCCTGCCGGGCCCTGGCAAATTTGGCGAGCATCGATCTCAATACCAACGTCGGGAGACACAAGTCTTACGCAAAATAAACGCAAATCCGGTGATCGTTGATCGTTTCGATCTGGATATCCATGCCGTACACCTGCTTCAGCACGGACGAATCGATGATTTCCGCCGCCGGTCCTTCCTTGACGACCCGCCCGTTTTTGAGGGCGACGATATCGTCGGAATACACCGAAGCGAAGTTGATGTCGTGAATGACGATAATGACGGTTTTGCCGATCTCGTCGACCATCCGCCGCAGCACCTTCATGATTTGCACCGAGTGCTTCATGTCCAGGTTGTTTAGCGGCTCGTCGAGGAGCACGTATTCCGTGTTTTGCGCGATGACCATGGCGATAAAAGCCCGCTGCTGCTGGCCGCCGCTCAGCTGATCCAGGTATTGGTGCTGCAGATCCTCCAGCTCCATGTAGCGGATCGCCTCGTCGACGTATTCCCAATCCTCCGGCTTCAGCTTGCCCTGCGAATACGGGAAGCGCCCGAAGCTCACCAGCTCGCGGATCGTAAGCCGCACATTGATATGGTTGGACTGCTTGAGGATCGATATTTTTTTCGCGAGATCCCCGCTTTTGCACTTGTCGATCGGATCGCCTTCGATCAGGATGTCGCCTTCGTCTTTTTTGTTCAGGCGGCTGATCAGGGACAGGAGCGTGCTTTTGCCCGCGCCGTTCGCGCCGATGAAGGAAGTGATTTTTCCCTTGCGGATCGTGACGGACACATCGTCCAGGACCGTTTTGTTGTTGTATCGTTTGGTTACGTTTTTGACCTCGATCACGACGATTTACTCTCCTTTAGCAGCAGGTAGAGGAAGTAGATCCCTCCGGCCAGATTGATGATGACGCTCAGCGTCGTAGAGAACGTAAATACCCGCTCGACCAGCAGCTGCCCGCCCACCAGGGCGATGATGCTGAGCAGCATGGAGCCAAGAATGAGAAAATGGTGTTTGTAGGTTTTCATGAACTGGTAGCCGACGTTGGCGACGAGCAGGCCGAGGAACGTAATCGGTCCGACGAGCGCGGTCGAAATCGAAATCAGGATCGCCACGACCACGAGCATTCGTTTGACGACCCGGTCGTAATCGACGCCCAGGTTCACGGCCTGGTCTTTTCCCAGGGCAATGACATCCAGATACTTGGTATAACGTGCAAAATAAATCGCGGTACCCGCCATCAGCACGATCGACAGAATCAGCAGCTCGGTGTTGATGTTGTTGAAGCTCGCAAACATCTTGTCCTGGACGATCTGGAATTCGTTCGGGTCGATCAATACCTCCATGAAGGTCGACAAGCTCTGGAACAACGTCCCGAAAATCAGCCCGAGCAGCAGCAGGAAGTAGATGTTTTGCCCCTCCCGCTTAAACAGCAGCTTGTAAAAGACCATCGAAAAAAGTCCCATCAGTGCGACCGAAATGATGAAGTTCACGTTTTTTCCCATCGCCGTAAGCCCTGCCGAACCGAATATGTACACCATAAACGTTTGGAACAGCATATACAGCGAATCCAGTCCCATGATGCTCGGCGTCAGGATGCGGTTGTTCGTAATGGTCTGGAACACGACGGTCGAAAAGGCGATCGCCCCGCCGGTAATCATCATGGCCAGCACCTTTTTGCCCCTGCGCGGAAGGATGTAGTCCCAGTGGCCTCCGGCCTGGATCAGCATGAACACGGCGATGAGGGCAAGTGCGATGACTGCCAGAAATATCAGCTTTTTTTTCATGACGCATATGCCTTTCTTCTCAGGAGTAGGAAAATAAAGATCGCGCTGCCCAAAACGCCGACCGTCAGGCCGATGGAGATCTCATACGGATAAATGATGATCCGGCCCAGAATGTCGCAGAACAGGACGAACACGGCTCCGAGCAGGGCGGTATGCGTCAGGTTTTTTTTCAAATGGTCGCCCTGGTACATCGTCACGATGTTCGGGACGACCAGGCCAAGGAACGGAATCGTGCCGACCGTCAAAATGACGACCGACGACACCGCCGCGACCAGCACCAGCCCGATGTTGACGACGGCCTTGTAGTTGAGGCCCAGGTTGACCGCGAATTCCTCGCCCATGCCCGCGATGGTGAAGCGGTTCGCGAACAGGTAAGCGATGATGAGGAGCGGGATGCTGACGTACAGCATTTCGTAGCGCCCTTTCAGCACCGTCGAGAAATCGCCCTGCAGCCAAGCGGACATATTCTGGATCAGGTCGTTTTTGTAAGCGAAAAAGGTCGTGATCGAACTGACGATATTGCCGAACATCAGTCCCACCAACGGAATGAAAATCGCATCCTTGAACTTCACCCGGTCCAGAATGCGCATAAAAATGAACGTGCCCAGCAGCGCAAACACGAACGCGACCAAAATTTTCTCCAGCGTGCTCGCGTTCGAAAACAGCATCATCGCGACCAATATGCCGAACCTTGCTGAATCCATCGTTCCCGCCGTCGTCGGCGAAACGAATTTGTTGCGCGTCAGCTGCTGCATGATCAGGCCGATGATGCTCATGCTGGTGCCGGCGATGATAATGCTGACGAGCCTTGGCAGACGGCTGATCCACAGTACCTGCTGCTGCTCCGGAGTCAGATGGAACAAATCCCACGGCGCGATGTCTTTGACTCCCACGAACAGGGAGATGATGGATAAAACGATGAATGCTGCCCACAAGTACCAAATTTTCATAGGAATCAGACTCTTTCTATCCAGACTATATGTCATCATATTACATATAATAAGAATGATATTCATTCTCAATTAGATGGATTCTGTTATCATTCTACCAGCTGAACCGGTTTTGTCAATCATTAAAGTGTGATCAAATCAAGGAATTTTAGGAGCAATGCAAAATTGCGGAACAGCGAAAAGGCCGTAACCGCAAAGATTACAGCCTGCCCGATTTGTTGTTTTATGCACAAAACTGTATACAATTTATGCAAACACCGTCAGCAGCACCGCGACCGTGTTGGTCAGCCCGTGAACGATCATGCCGGGGACGACGGAGCGCGTTTTTTCATAGGTCCAGGCAAAAATCAGCCCGCTGGCAAAATTGAGGGGCAGCGTATTATACGTCGGGATGTGGGCGACCGTAAATAATGCGGAGCTGATAAAAAGCGCCCACCCCGGCCCGCAGCGCGTCCGAAACCAGCGGTATAGAAAACCGCGATAGAGGATTTCCTCATACACCGGCGAGATCACGCCTCCGGCCGCAATGGCGATCAGGATGCCCAGCACGTTGGCATGGCTTTGTAAACTTTCGGTTTTACTGTTTTCGTAGCCGCCTCCAAGCAGCGACATCATCAGCAGCATGACTGCCCCAAGCGCCAGCACCGCAGCGGACCACAGCACAATGGGGCCCCAATACCTGCGCGGAAAAGAACGGAGACCCACCTCGGACCATCCGGCTTTATGCGGTTTAAGCACTATAAGATAAAGACTTGCTATGTACACGATGCTCAAAATGAAGCCCATCAGCGTGCCCGCATACAGCGTGTTGTCAAACCACTGTTCAAGAAATGCGTATAATTTGACCTCGACCAGCCATGGCACGAGCACAAAAGCCAAAAATACGATGGCGGCCAGCTCTTTGACCGACCAGGGATCTTTGGGCCAAGCTTGTTTGTTGGTTGTTTTCATTTGCGATTCCCCCTATATTTTCCTTCGGTTATCATGTAGTCTACAAGGTGACGCAACGTCACCTGCAAGCACAAATTTAAACCTTAAAGAAAGCGGGGTCTGATCGACATGGGCCATACCTGGACGACGGGGCAAGCGGCCGCGAAGCTTGGGGTGTCCATCCGCACCATCCGCTATTACGACCAGATCGGGCTGGTCACCCCCGGGATCAAGGAAGCGGGCGGCAGACGGCTTTATACCGAAGAGGATTTATTGCGCCTCGAAAAAATATCGCTGCTGAAGTCCTTGTCGCTTCCGCTCGAAGAAATCCGGCATCTGCTTGACGAGCTGTCCATCGGGCAGATTTTGGAGGCCCACCGGAAGCATTTGAAAACACAACTGGAGAATCTGCAAGAAAGCTTGGACAATACGAACGCTTTGCTGAATCTTCTCGAAGCGGAGGGCATGATCCGGTGGGAGACGCTGCTGCCGCTGGTGAAAGGATCGAAGGAGCGTACCGTAAGCTGGGAAGCTTATTTTGAAGATGAAGAGCTCAGCGTACTGAAGGCGAAACTGCCCCGCCTCGAGGGCAGCGATGAATCGACGCGCGGCTGGGTGCGTGTAATCGCCCGAATAGAGCAGTGTTTACGAGAAGGTCGCGGACCGAAATCCAGCGAGGGAAAGGCGATTGCCGAAGAAATCGAACGGCTGTCCGAGCTGACCTTCGGCGGCGACCGGAAGCTGATGGAGAAGTTCTGGAAACTGCGCCGGGACCCCGCCTCTTCGAAGCAGGGCCTCGCCCCGATCCGGGAAGAAGTGCTTGCTTTCGTGGAGGCATGCCTCGCATCCCATGAATTCCATTTGCCCTCTTCGGAAATCGTAACAGGGAACCCCATTTCCGAAACAGAAGGGAGTGAAGGCAACATGACGGACAGCACGCGCGATTTCGTAAACAAGGTCCACGAGCAGCAGGAAAACCAGCGCAAAAACAAGCAGCGCGCCGCAGGCCAGCCCCAGGCCCAGCTGCAGAACAAACAGCACAGCACGAATAAGTAAGACGCAAATAAGCACCTGGCCTTCCATTGCGGAGGCGGGTGCTTTTTGCATGCTCTCCCGCCGGCGCCAGGGCATGCTTCGGACGTTGTCCCGTCCCCCTAGCCATTCCTTGTACCGAACCGCTTCCTGAGAACTTGCAGGGAAAGACGGGGCTAAGTCGTCTAAATCAATAACAGGCACGCGCGGGCGCGGCCAGACCAAGGTCTAGGGCTTAGACTGGACCGCGGTCAGTTCCGAACGCTCTTCCGTTTCTTATAGAATGGACAATAGACGGAAACTCATTCCTGAACATGCGGATTTTGTACTGCCATTTGAATAAATATCCGGACATTTTCCGGCGATTAGAGATAAAAGGAGATTGAAACGATGGAGTGGATGAATCAACTGTTTGAACAATACGGTTACCTGGTGTTATTTCTCGGATTATTTTCGGAGTCGCTGGCGCTCCCTTTCCCGGGCGAATTGGCGATGGCCATATCGGGCCACATGTCCTCTTTCGGGGACTTCCATATCCCCTTCATCATTTTTTATTCCTACGTGGGCGCGATCATCGGCACGACCGTCACCTTTTTTGTCGGCTACAGGCTGGGGACCCCCTTCCTCGAACAGTACGGCAAATATGTGTTTCTCAATCAGGCGCGCTTGGCCAAGGTCAAGGAATGGTTCGGAAAATACGGCAACAAGCTGATCCTGATCAGTTATTTCGTGCCGGGGCTCCGCCATTTTACGGGGTACGTCTCCGGGGTGCTCAAAATCCGCCCGCGCACCTTTTTCGTTCTGAACTGCATCGGCGGATTGGTATGGGTTCTGGTTTACGTCATGATCGGCAAAATCTTCGGCCCGAACATCGAGCAGCTCCTCCACGTCGCCACCCGTTATTTTGCGCTGTCCATGGTCATTTTGGCCGTTGTCGTGGCGGCGTTGTTCTGGTTCAAGAAAAAAAGAAGCACGGCAAAAGGGCGCCTGTAATTTCAGGCGCCTTTTTCGTTAATCCCGGGCTGTTCCGGCGGCATCCGCCGCGCTTTCGAGGTTTTTGAACTGGCTTTCGAACATGCGGGCGTAAAAGCCCTGCCGCCGCATCAGCTCGTCATGGCTGCCCTGCTCGACGATCTCGCCATGGTCGATGACCATGATCGTATCGGCATCGCGGATCGTGTTCAGCCGGTGCGCGATAATGAAGGTCGTCCGGCCCTGCATCATCTGGAGCAGCGCATCCTGGATATGCAGCTCCGTCCGGGTATCGATGCTGCTGGTCGCCTCGTCGAGGATGAGAATGGACGGCCTTGCAAGCAGCACGCGGGCGATCGCCAGCAGCTGGCGCTGGCCTTGGCTCAGGTTGCCGCCGTTCTCGGACAGCACGGTATCGTATCCGTCCGGCAGCCGCCGGATAAACACGTCGGCATTGGCCATGGCCGCGGCCTCCCGGACCTCCTCGTCCGTCGCTTCCGGCTTGCCGTATTTGATGTTTTCCTTGATCGTCCCCGAAAACAAATACGTATCCTGCAGCACGAATCCGAAGCTGCGCCGGAGGCTGTCCCGCGTATAATCCCGAATGTCCGTCCCGTCGATGCGGATCGAACCGCCGGTCACGTCGTAAAACCGCGTCAGCAGGTTCACGATCGTCGTTTTGCCCGCTCCCGTCGGCCCGACAAGCGCCGTGCTGCTGCCGGGCTTTGCGGTAAAGCTGATATTTTTCAGGATCGGAACGTCCGGCCTGTATCCGAAGCTTACCTGATCGAAGACGACCTCGCCCTGAATCCGCTCCAGCGCTTTGGCATGTTCGGCATCAAGCGGCTCTTCGTGTTCATCCAGCACTTCGAAGACGCGCTCCGCGCCCGCGATCCCCGATTGAAGCAGGTTGTAAATGTTGGCGAGCTCGTTCAGCGGCCGGACGAACTGCCGCGAATAGCTGATGAAGCTCGCGATGACGCCGACGGTGATCAGGCTTTTGACAGCCAGAACCCCGCCGACGAGCGCCACGGCGGCAAAGCCGATATTGTTGATCACGTTCATCATCGGCATCATAAAGCCGGAACGGATCTGCGCTTTTAAGCCCACCTCGAACAGCTTCCGGTTCACGCCCTCGAATTCCTCGATCGCTTTGTGTTCATGGTTGAAAGCCTTGACCACTTCCATCCCCGAAATGCTTTCTTCGATATGTCCGTTCAGCCTGCCCAGCTGCACCTGCTGCTCTTTGAACAGCACCTTCGTTTTTCGGGTGACGGTCCGCGTCAGCCAGAACAGGATGGGCACGGTAATGAGGCTCGCAAGCGTCAGGATCGGGCTCAAGACGATCATCATCACAAGCGACCCGATGATGGTGATGACGCCGGACATCAGCTGAACGGTCGATTGGGAAATGGTCGAGCTGACATTGTCGATATCGTTCGTCAGGCGGCTCATCACTTCGCCGTGCGAGCGGGCGTCGAAATACGATACCGGCAGCTTCTGCAGCTTCCCGAACAGCGCCCGGCGCAAGGAGGCGACGATCCGCTGCGATATGCCTGCCATCAGCCAGCCCTGCAGGAAGCTCAGCACGGCATCGGTTACGTATGCGGCGGCCAGGACGGCGATCAGGATGCGAAGCAGATGAAAATCGACGCCGCCGATATCAAGCGACATCGCGTCGATCGAGCGGCCGATCAAATACGGGCCGACCAGCGTCACGCCCGCGCCGATGACGATAAACAGCATAATGAGCGACAACAGGCCGCGCTCCCGGCCGATATACCCCCACAAACGCTTGAGCGTTCCCGCGAAGTTTTTCGGCTTTCCGCCGGGACCCCTGCCCATCATTCCTCGCATGGGACCCGGTCTCCCCCCGGGAGCGCCGGCCCCCTGGGGCGGGGGAGGAGCCTGCTGCTGGTCGCGTGCGGCATCATTGTGCGGCATTCGGCTGCATCTCCTTTCCCAGTTGGGACTTGTAAATCTCCTGGTATACGCGGCAAGTTTGCATCAATTCCTCATGCGTCCCGCTGCCCGCGATTTCCCCGCGGTCCATGACGACGATCCGGTCGGCGTCCATTACCGAGGTAATCCGCTGGGCGATCAAAATGCAGGTCAATCCCTTCGCATACGTTCGCAATGCCTGCTTGATCCGTCCTTCGGTCGCGACGTCCACCGCGCTGGTACAGTCGTCCAAAATCAAAATCTCCGGCTTTCGGACAAGCGCTCTCGCGATGGAGAGCCGCTGCTTCTGCCCGCCGGAAAAGTTGACGCCGCCCTGGCCGATCCGGCTCCGGTATCCTTCCGGGGAGGCTATGATAAAGTCGTGCGCTTCCGCCGTCCGGGCCGCCTGCTCCAGCTCCTCGGCCGTCGCATCCTCTTTCCCCCAGCGCAGATTGTCTTCGACCGTTCCCGTAAACAGCATGATTTTTTGCGGGACGATGGCGATCGTTTCCCTAAGCTTGGCCGGGTCCATTTCCCGAACGTCAACGCCGTTCACTTTCACCGTGCCGGACGTCGCGTCGTAGAACCTCGGGATGAGGTGAACCAGCGACGTTTTGCCCGCGCCCGTCGACCCGATGATGCCTACGGTTTGCCCCGGCAAGCAGGTCAGCGTAAAATTCCGGATGACCGGATCGCCCGACGAACCGGCGTAAGCGAAGCTGACCTGCTCGAAATCGATCCGTCCCCGCTCCCCGGAGGCAGGCGCGGCATCCGCTCCTTCGCCCGGCATCCCGCTGTCCTCGGACATCACTTCGCCGATCCGGCCCGCCGATGCTTTCGCCCGAACGAACATGTTGAATACGTTCGAAATCATCATCAATGAAAACAATATTTGTGTCATATAATTGATGAATGCGATGATGCTGCCGACCTGCATTTGCCCGTTGTCAACGCGCAAGCCCCCAAGCCATAACACCGCGATGATGCCGAAATTGACCGCAAGCGATATGCCCGGGCCGAATACCGACATGACGCGCATCGAGGTCACCGAACGGGCCGTAAGTTCGTCGTTGGCAGCACGAAACTTCTCCACCTCGTAATCGAACCGGTTGAACGCCTTGACGACGCGCACGCCGGACAAATATTCCCTCATGACGCCGTTCACCCGATCCAGCGCGCGCTGCACGCGGATGAAAAACGGGAAGCCGATCTTCATATTCAGCACGATGAGCACGGCCACGAAGGGCACGACGACCGCAAGCACGACGGATAAATGGACGTCCAGCCGGACCGCCATGATTAAGCTGCCGAGCCCCAGCAAAGGCGCTTTGACGAAAAACCGCATCAGTCCGTTCACGAAGTTCTGCACCTGCGTTACGTCGTTCGTCAGGCGGGTGACCAGCGAGGCCCGGTCGAAGCGGTCCATCCGCTCGAACGAAAGCGACTGGATTTTGCGGAACAAATCGGACCTGACCTCGGCCCCGAAACGCTGCGATACATGGCTTGAAATGACGTTGCGGATCGATGCCGACAACGCGCCGATGCCCGTCACGAGCAGCATCAGTCCGCCCAGCTCGAATACCTTGTCCATGCTTCCTTTCGCGACGCCGTCGTCGATGACCTTGGACATGATGGTCGGCTGCAGCAAATCGCAAAACGCCTCCAGCGTCAAAAAGAGCACCGCCACGCAAAACAGCTTTCCGTATTTCCGGACATATTTCCGTAGAAATGACAAAGCGACACCCACCTCCCGCGGTTTAGGGCCGTATTTTCCGAACGCCCCACCCCTTTATGTATGTACATACATATTCGCCGATCGGGACGACATCCGTCAATCTCTCAGCCATGCATCGAAAAAGTTTTTGTACCCTTCCTTCATCACCCGGCTGGAAAACTGGTCGAACGCATAATAACGGTTGTCCATCGAATGGGACTGCGGCAGCGCGGCCGCCATGTTCACGAGCTCGAACCAGTTTTCCTCATGCCCGGAAAAGGAATGGCGCGCATTGATATGGCGGTAGCATGGATGCTCCGGCTTCACGACGATTTTGCCCATCGCAAGCGCCTCCGTGAGCGGCATGGCAAACGTATCGAAACGGGAGCAGTTCCAGTACACCTTCGCGGTGTTCATCAGCGCAAACACCTCGTCCTGGCTCAGCGCAAACCGCAGCCGCACGTTATCGGGAACGTCGTATTTTTTCATGCTTTCCCGGTAACGCTCGCCGCCGAACACCATGAACACTTCCTTGTCCGGATTCTGCTTCGCGTATTTCAGCACCAGATCCGGCCGCCGGTTCTCCTCGTCCCTGCCGATCCATAAAATGCGGTTATGCACGACCTGCGAAGGGTCAAAGTGCTTTTGCGCCAGGCTTTCGCTGAAGCCGATCGGAATGACGTCCACGTCGGTAATCCCGAAATTCCGGGCAAATTCCTCTTTCAGAAACTCCGTCTGCACGATGGCTTTGTCCACAATTTGATAAAAAGGCTTCATCATTTCGTATCCCGTCAAAGCCGGATCCGGAAAGCTGTGCGGAAAAAGGACGCTTTTTTCGATGAACATCTTCAGGTACGTAAACCCGGACACCGTGTAGATGACATGCTCGATGCCCTGTTCGTGGATTTGGTCCAGCACAACGTCGTAATTGACCAAATCCCCTTTTTCGTGCTCGTATCCCGGCAGCCAATCATACCCGCTGACATGGCGCTCCGGGGAAACAAACACGATGTCCACGCCCAGCTCCTGCCCGATCGCTTTCAGGCGGTCCGCAAACACGCGCGGCCCCTGGTTTTCGCGAAACTGGATTTTTCTCATGACCAGTCCGACTTTTTTCATATGTCTAATCATCCTTTTTTGCTGTGTCTTTGGTTTAAGTTAAAAGCGGCAGCGCCAGCAGCGCCATTTCCAGGCAGACGCGCCGCTCGGGCTCCAAATAGTCTTCGCCGAGAATCTCCATCAATTTATCGAGCCGGTTGTAAAGGGTCTGCCGGTGGATATACAGCGCTTTGGCCGTGTCGTTTTTGGAACCCATGCATTTCAAATACATGTCGAGCGTCTGCAGCAGATGCAGATGATGCTCCTGATCATAGGCAATCAAGGCGCCGAGCTGGTCCTGGACGAACGATTCGAGCGCTTCCGCCGGGATTGCCTTCAGCAGCCGGTATACCCCGATCCGGTCGTAAAAAAGGGCATCCTGAACCGCAGCCCTTGATCTCGCCACCTCGAGCACCTGCTCCGCTTCCTTGAAGCTCCGGTGCATATCCGTCATCCGGTTGCGGACGAGGCCAAACCCGGCGTGCAGCCGGAATACAGGCGCCCCCGAAGCCGGATGCTGCAGCCGTTCCACGATTTTGCGGATCGTCTGCTGCAGGGAAACCGGCGCATCCTCTCTGGCGGGTTTCTCCCGCGCGCACAGCACGTAAATCCTGCGTCCCTTCTGCATGAGCAGGTTATGAAGGGCGTATTTTTTCAAAAGCGCGCGCAGCCGGACGAGCAGGTCCTGCTGATCCGATTCGACCTTGTCCCGGTCCGGCTCTTCGTCTCCCCCGCCATATTCCGCTTCGATCATCCCGCCGGCAAACCACATTTCGCTTTGCTTCGGCGGCCGCAGCCCCATGCGCATCCGTGCTTCCTCTTCGTCCTCGATCTGGTGGTTCAAAATGTCCTGGATCAGCTGATTCTGGTCGCGGAGCATTTTTTCCTCCAGAAAAAGCATTCTAAGGAGGAGCGAAGCCAGCGATTTGGCGGTGTAATCCAGCAGCAGCGTCAGCCTCTCCTGCACCTGCTGGCGGGGCAGCACCAGCCCGACATGGGCCAGCGTCTGCCCGAGGCAAATGACGGGCTGCGTCAGCAGCAGCCTCTCCTGCGGCAGCTCGAACATGCCCGCCTCCTGGTGGGCGGATTCGTTTCCTTCCACGCGCTGCCGGTAAAAGGCGGCAATTTCGTCCGCAGCGGCCGGGGATATGCCGCGGGGCATAAATTTATTCGTATCCACGGTGGAGTAGTACACAACCTGCTGCTTGGCGTATTCATATAATACATGGAGGATCGCGTTCACGTCGGTGCTTTGAAGGGTGATCTGCTGAAGCCTGCGGGAAAAGGCCTCCAAATCCTTCAGCATCTGGTGCTGCTGGTTGATGAGCAGGCCGTGGATATCCTGGGTAATTTCCACGAACCGGACAGGCTGCTCGAACACGATCAGGGGAAAATCGGATGCGTCTGCAAGTTCGATGATTTCGGCCGGGATGTTTTCGATGCTCGTGCCGAGCTCCACGCACAGCCCTGCCGCTTCCTGGCGGATGAGCTGCTGCATGTAGGACAGGCGCTGCTGCTCATAATGGCGGAGCCAAAGCCCGGTCGTCATGATCAGATCGTTTTTCGTGACGTATGGGGCCACGTTGGCGATTTCCAGGATGTGAACCCATCCGACCTTGCGGCCGGTTCCGCCCGCGCCTGCGATCAGCCGGGCCTTCCGAAATACGGGGCGTTCCAGAACGTCCCTGATATATAGCGTAAATTCGCCCAAAGCCGTCACGTCCCCTCTCGTTAATGGAGTCATTATAGAAGTTTGGAGATCCATTTTCAATATGGGCGACATGCCCGCCCGGCTGAACAAAATGTCCTGTCATGTGATCTATTCCCTTGACAAGACGTATGATGCTTCGCCGCAAAATCGATTGTAAACTTTTACTGTCAAGGTTTTGCGCGATTTGATGGAGCTTGCATTTATTTTTAGGAGAAGGTGATCTGTCATGAACATCGGAATACCGAAAGAGATCAAAAACAACGAAAATCGGGTTGCCGTTACCCCGGCAGGCGCCTTGGAGTTCGTCCAGCACGGCCACAAGGTCCTCGTCGAGCGCGGCGCCGGTCTTGGAAGCGGATTCACGGACGAAGAATACCATGAAGCAGGCGCGGTCCTGTTGGCGGAAGCCAAGGATGTATGGGATCAGGCCGACATGATCATGAAGGTTAAGGAGCCGCTGTTAAGCGAATACGGATATTTCCGCAAAGGGCTGATCCTGTTCACCTACCTGCATCTGGCTGCCGAACCCGAGCTGGCCAAAGCGCTTGTCGCCTCGGGCGTGCATGCCATCGCATATGAAACGGTCAACGTGAACGGCACGCTGCCGCTCCTGACGCCGATGAGCGAAGTGGCGGGACGGATGGCCGCGCAGATCGGCGCGCAGCTGCTCGAACGACCGCATGGCGGCAAAGGCATTTTGCTGTCCGGCGTTCCCGGCGTTGCCAGAGGCAAGGTCACGATCATCGGCGGAGGCGTCGTCGGCATGAACGCGGCCAAAATCGCCGTAGGATTAGGCGCTGACGTGACGCTGCTCGATTTGAGCATTCCGCGTCTGCGCCAGCTGGACGATATTTTCGGCAACCAGATCCATACCCTCGTCTCCAGCCCGGCCAACATCGCCAAGGCGGTGGCGGACACCGACCTGCTGATCTGCGCCGTTCTCATTCCGGGGGCCAAAGCGCCCCGCCTCGTCACGGAAGCGATGGTAAAAACGATGAAGCCCGGTTCCGTGATCGTCGACGTCGCGGTCGACCAGGGCGGCGTGGTCGAAACGATCGACCATATCACGACGCACGACAACCCGACTTACGTCAAACACGGCGTCGTCCATTACGCCGTCGCCAACATGCCGGGCGCGGTGCCCCGCACGTCGACGCTGGCGCTTACGAATGCGACGATGCCTTTCGCGCTCAAGCTTGCAGGCACGGAGCTGCGGCAGCTGCTTGCGGCGAACCCCGCCATCCGCAGCGGCGCAAACGTCATTAACGGCCACGTGACGCATGAAGCGGTCGCCCGCGATTTGGGATACGACTACGTCCCGGCGGAAAAAGCGTTCAGCCAGGTGACGATTTAACCTATGCCGGCAACGAAAAACAGGGTCCCTTGCGGCGGCCCTGTTTTTCCTTTTCATATGATGGCGTGCACCTAGATCAAGGTGCCCTTTCTCAGCATTTTGATAGGATGATCGTTGACGACCAAAGGCAGCATCTTCGTGCCGCTGACCATGGGCGAGCTGCAGTGTGCGCAAACCGGCTCCTGCTCAAAGGCAAAGTTATCCCGCATCCAGCCATTGCAGTCCTCGTTGGTGCAGGACCAAATCGCCGTATCCGCTTGAGGAATCTCCTCAACCACTTTTTTTCCGAAGTACATTTAATCCCATCCTCATCCTATATTTTCGTCAGCATCCCAGCTGTTTCCTTAGTATGACCCGGAAGGGCTGAATTATGTTCCATGCATAAAGAATGGATCGGCCAGCCCTCCGCCACTAAAAAGGGATGGTCTGTCTTACTATATATATTTCGTATCGGGACTAATATTGCACCTTTTTGAAAATTCGAATGCTGCGTTCGGGCCAGCCGAAGCCGATATCATCGCCTCCGCTTTCCCCATGCCCCCGGGCATCCGGGAGCAGGACGTTGCAGCCCCATTTTTCATGGTACATTCTGGCGTAGCTGCTCATTTGCGTCGCGTCTTATTTGGTTTAGTATATCACAAAAATTCCCATCATTTCTTTTCCATTTCATAATAGGCCTGATCCGCATAGGCCCGGTCGTTTCCCTTCAAGTAAGCCCGCACGATGCCCGGATTTTTAACTAAACACCAATCCCCATACTGGTCGAATTTTCGGCATGAAGTCGTCATCAGCGCTTTCGTGACGGTACCGTATTTTTTCCCGTTCTGTTTGCCCCATTTGTTCAGGCGGCTGGCAAATTCGATATCTTCCGCCATGAGCATCTGTTCGTTAAAACCGCCCACCGCGTCAAAGTCCTTTTTGTACCCCCAGAAGAGGCCTACGGTTAACGGCCCGTATTTAAAAAGGAGCGGAACGATCAGCACAAGCGCCGACATGGCGATGCCGAGCGAATTCCGTTCAAAAGCCGAGCGGACGCCGCCGCCGATATATTTGCCCGTTTGCAGCATCCGGTCGATTTCGGTCAGCATATTGTCCGTCACCCAGCTGTCGGCGTCGATCGTCACGATGATTTCCCCTCTGGCGGCCCCAATGCCGGCGTTTCGGATCTGCGACAAGTTTTTGTGATCGACCGGCAGCGTGACAGCGCCGTAAGATTGGGCAATATCGGCCGTCCGGTCGGTGCAGCGGTTGATCATCACGATCACCTCGACCTGCCCCGGATAAGGTCTGGCGGCGGCAGCTATGGAATCGAGGCAGCGGCCGATATATTTCTCCTCGTTTCGTGCCGGAATATGACGGAAAACTTAATGGGTTGATCGGTACCCGATGCAAATGGGCTATTCATGATTCATCGCTCCTCAAGGAATAAATTATTTTTGAATCCCTTCGAGTAATAGCTTGGTTGCTTTGCGGTAAAACCGTTTGGCGTCTTCCTTGCCCATCATCTGGATGTGGTCGCTGAGGCCGGAAAAATAGCCTAGAATCATCATGCTCAGCTCCTGCGCGTTGCCGCCTTTCCACTCGCCGCGGTCGAGACCGGCTTGCACGAGCCGCTCGAAGCGCTGCATATACGCCATCATTGTGCCGAGAAACCGCTGCCCCGCCTCGGAATCCGCGCCGACGCGGCTTATGAATTCCTCTCCCGCCTTATTGAGCGGCTTTTCGAGCGTGTCCACAAAATAATCCGCGTACTTATACAGCTGCTCCGTGGCCGTCATTGTCCCGTCGATCTCCTGGTCCCAGTTCTCCCACGACGCCGTAAACGCCTGGTCGGCGATATAAATGAACAGATCCTCTTTGCTGTCGAAATGGTGATAGAGGCCTCCCCTGCTGCAGCCGGCGGCGCTGCAAATATCGCTCATGGAGGTTGCCGCGTAGCCTTTCACCGCAAACAGCCCCTTGGCGGCTTCCACAATATCCCGTTTCGTTTGTTCCGCTTCGTCTTTGCTTTTTTTCATGATCCCAATGCCTTTCCCATTAATGCGACCGACTGATCGGTCTGTATAAATTGTATTCCATGTATTTCCTTTTGGCAATATGTATTTGTGAATATTTGACGAGCGGCCGATCAAAAATCAATCGTTACGTCCAAGGAAGTGTAAGCGTTGTACTTATATAGGGTCATGCGCACAGAGCAAGGAAATGCCTCCTTGTTGTCGAAGAAGTATAATAGACAAACCAGGATAGGAGCAACAAAACATGATTCGCAAACTGACGCCGGAAGAGCTGGAGTCCATCCCCGCTTCGCTCGACCGCGAGAGGCATTTTTTATATTATTCATATTTGACGTTCCGAAAGCCGCGCACGACGCATTACGGGCAATTTACAGACCAAGGCGAGCTGCTTGGAGTGTTGGCCTTTCTGGAGGGGCTTCCGTTTTATGCCTTTTCCATATTCCCCGTGCATCCATCGTTTGATTTTCCGGCCGTTCTGGCGTTTACGAAAAAAGAACTTCGGCTGCCGGACGAGGCGATCGGCAATTTCATCGTGCACGAGGAGGACATGGCCGCTCTTCGCGGACAAATGGCGTTCGCCAAACCTCCGGAAAAACTGTTTCTCATGAAGCATATACATCATCAGATGCTGCCCGCCGCGGATCCGCGGGTCCAGCGTTTGGAGCCATCCCGCTTTGACCGGATTGAGGCCTTGATGAAAAAGATCGGCACCATGGCATTTTCGGCCGATGAGCTTCAGTACCCTTTCTATGGCGTGATGGACAATGAGCGGCTTGCCGCCGCAGGAGGGTATCACATTTACGGCGCGGATTACGTGGAGCTCGGTAATATCGGGACGGATCCCGCTTTCCGGAGACAAGGCTTGGGGAAAATGGTTTGCGCAGAGCTCACCCGCGCAGGAGCGGCTGCGTCTCCGAACGTTTACCTGAATGTTTTTGAAGAGAACGAAGCCGCCATCCGGCTTTATCGATCCATTGGCTACGAAACGGTTGCCATTCAGCACATCATCCAATTTTTCATGCCTGCTGATAGCCATAAATAACCCTTGCGAAAGGAAGTGATCCCGATGTCCGATTTCAACGACGAATTCAGCTCCATGCTCATTCTGGACCGGATGAACCCCGATCCGCAGCAGGATGCGCTGTATCCGTTCGCGCTCGACGAACTGCTGTGCAAGGAGACCGGCAGAGGCGGACCGCCCTTGCTGCATATTTGGCGCCAACCCCGCTCCTTTATCATCGGGCTGCGCGACAGCCGCCTGCCGGGGGCGGCCAAAGCCTGCGCCTGGCTGGAGGCGCTCGGGTACAAAACGGCCATCCGCAATTCCGGCGGCGCGGCCGTGCCGCTTGACGCGGGCGTCGTGAACCTGTCGCTCATCCTGCCCAAGCAGGGCAAAGGCGACGAACGTTTCCGCGGCGATTTCGAGCGGATGTATGCCCTCATTCGCGAGGCGCTGGCCCATACGGGCGTAACGGTCGACAAAGGCGAAATTGCAGGGGCGTATTGTCCCGGGGATTTCGACCTGAGCATCGGCGGCCGGAAATTTTGCGGGATTGCGCAGCGTCGCCAGGCGCATGCCTTCGTCGTGCAGGCCTTTGTCATCGCCGACGGCTCGGGGCAGGAGCGGGCCCGGCTCGTGCGGGAATTTTACGACCGGGCGGGCAAAGGGGCGGACCCCGGCGATTTCCCGCAGGTGGACAGCGGCAGCACTGCTTCCCTCGCCGAACTTGCAGGGCTCGGCCCCGGGGCGGCGGCAAGCTTCGCGGAAGCGGTCAAAAACGTCGTCCGCAGCCGCCAATCCGCCGAAGGCATCGCCGAATCGGCCGCGCGGCTGACGCTGCCGGGCACCCGGGAGGTTACCGCGATGGCGGAGCAGCTTAAGCAGCGTTATGCGCCGAAGGAACAGGTGTAACCAAAACATCGGCCCGTGAATTTTATATCAAGAAAGACGGCGACATCTGCAAGATGCCAAACCCGGCAACCGGGCATGTCGGCGGTTACGGAAATCCATCAAGCGAAGCTTCCCGGATGCCCAAGGGCTCCCATAGGCTTCGCTACTTTTATGCGGCGGCGATGCCCTCTCTTGTCCTTGCCTCGGTCCACAGACGGAGAACGATTTCCTTCTCGCGCCGTTATCCGGAAAATTCAGGATATTGTACACTCATATCAATTCCCGCGCCCTGAGAACTCCGAAAAGGTCGCCAGGACGCATGTACCGGATAAAATTTTTAGGAAATGAGGCAAACCCCGTATGGAACTTTTCCGCAACGCTATTTTTGTCAGAATGTTTTTGGCCGCCTTCGCGTCCCAGCTCGGCTCGATGGTCGGCAGCATGGCTTTCGCCTTCTATTTGGTCGACCGGTTCAGCAATCAGCCGGCTTACGCCTCGGTTGCCGAACTGATGTATTCGCTGCCGACGCTGGTCGTTTTCCTGTTCGTCGGCGTGCTGGCCGACCGGCTGGACCGCAAACGGATCGCCGTGCAAAGCGACTGGATCCGGGCCGCTTTATCCGTCGTCCTGCTGCTCTGCATTCATCAGGATTGGATCATCGCCGCCTTCGCCATCCTGTTCCTGCGGAGCGCGATTTCGAAATTTTTTACCCCTGCCGAGATGAGCTTGATGCAGGGCATTATGAAGCCGGAGCAATATGTGAAGGCGTCCAGCCTGAATATGTCGATCATGGGCATCTTCATGCTGTTCGGCATGAGCATGGGCTCCGCCGCTTACTATTACCTCGGCATCGAAGGAGCCATCATCATCGATACCGCAAGCTTCATCATATCGGGCATCCTGCTTGCGACATGCCATTTTCCGGCCGAAGTGCGCCAGCCGAACGGCAAAGTGAAGCTGCGCGACCTCAACCTGAAAAGCATGGCGGCCGACTTTGGCGCGGGCTTCCAATACATCGTCCGTTCCCGGCTGCTCCTTGCGATCATTCTCGGTTTCTTTTTCTTCGGCATCGTCAACGGCGTGTTTTCGATCCTCCCCCTGTTTACGATGAAATACGAGCTCAGTCCCGACCGCTATCAGGTGTATAACCCGCTGGTCATGGTTTTCCTCGGCATCGGTTACCTCATAGGCAGCGCGTTTAGTTCCCTGCTGATTAAAAAATGCGGCAAGGTGGCCGTGCTGATTACCGGACTGTTCCTTACGATGGCGCTGACCCTTGCTGCCGGACTCTCCGGAAACATTCAAATTTACTTGGGGGTCATGGTCCTGCTCGGCATCATCCTGGCTCCCATCAACGTGGTGCTCGGCGGTTGGCTGCCGGAGCTGGTCGAGCCGCAAAGCATGGGCCGCGTCAGCGCCTGGATCGAGCCCCTGAACACGACCGGGCAGGCGATTGCGCTCGGCTTCATCTCGGTGGCGTTTCCCGCGATCGTGAACGTTACGGCGCTGTACTGGATTTTGGCCGTCAGCATGCTGATCGTCAGCGTATATTACCTGATCGCCCTTCCGGGGCTCCACCGCAAGCATCAGAGCGCCATGAAGACGGAGATGACCGCCTAATTTACGCATTTTGTCCAAACGCCGCATTTGACTTTCCGGGAGAAATGTTTATGTTTAGATATCAGGACGCCAACGTTCGAAACCGAAATCACTCGCGATCCTGATACCGCAACAATAACGCGCCTCCCGGATGCTTCTCCGTTCTTCTTCGGCGAATGAAGGCTGACAACGCGTGCACCGGGAAGCAGAAAAACGATAGAGGTGAACAGGCCATGCGGCTCCTGGTCATAGAAGACGATAAGCATTTGTCCGATACGATCTGCGCAACGACGCGGGATTTGTACGAGACGGAGCAGGCCTTTGACGGCGAAGAGGGCTTGTATCTGGCGGAGCAAAACATTTATGACGCAATCGTTCTGGACGTGATGATGCCGGGACTGAGCGGCTACGAGGTGCTCGGACGCCTCCGGCAGCAGGGGATTCTGACGCCGGTGCTCATCCTGACGGCCAAAGACGGGATCGACGACAAAATCCGCGGCTTCCAACAGGGAGCCGACGACTACCTCGTCAAGCCGTTCCACCGCGAGGAGCTGCTGCTGCGCCTGGAGGCGATCCTGCGCCGCTCCGTCGGCGGGTTCAAGCAGCATACGCTGCTGTTCAAGGAGCTTAAGCTGAATTTGAAAAGCCGCGAGGTTCAGATCGGCGAGGCGCCGGTCCTGCTCAACGGCAAACAAATCGACCTGCTCGAATATTTGATCAACAACAAAAACATCATTTTGACGAAGGAGCAAATTTTCGACCGCGTCTGGGGCATGGACTCCAGCACCGCCAACACCGTCATCGAAGTGTACGTGAGCAATTTGCGCAAGAAATTCAAGCCCTTCGGCTACGACAAGTACATCAAAACGATCAGAGGCATGGGATACATGCTGACCGAGAACGGAGACGACCATGAATAAAAACAAAGTCATCCGCAGCCAGCAGCTGCGGTTCATGGTCTATACGCTGATCGCCTTTACCCTTCTGTTCGGCATGTTCGGGGCGATCATTTTCGGCCAGATCCAATCGACGCTGTACGCCAAAACCGACTCGGACCTGACGGCATCCAAAAGATGGCTCGAGACCGGCGGAGCCGGCGCCGAACGCGGCAAAGAACCGATTCGCGACAAATACGGCTTCCCCCCTGCCAAAGGCCGGGGATTGAACCCGCGGGTCATTCCGCTTCTGTGGAGCGACGGACACATCGCCAATGCCGAGCAGATCGGCTTCATCACTTACAATCATTACTTCAGCGAAATGAGCTTCGATCCCGCCACCATCGGCGTCATTTCCAACGTGACGGTGCAAGGCAAATACCATTTCCGGACCGTTTCCATTCCCTATCCCGCGGCGGAGGGGAGCTATGTGCAGCTGCTGGTCAACGTGGACCCCGAGCAAAACCTGATCGACAATTTCAAACGGATCATCATTATGTGTTCGGCCTTATTTATCTTGCTGTCGATCAGCGCGAGTTACATGTTGTCCCGGAAAATGATGAAACCGATCATCCGCTCCTGGGACAAACAAGCGGAGTTCGTGGAAAATGCCTCGCATGAGCTGCGGACGCCGCTGACGATCATCCAGAACAAGCTGGAGCTGCTGCAGACGATGCCGGAGAAGCGGATCATCGATACGTTCGAAAATATCGCCCTCTCCCTCTCGGAAACGCGGCGGCTGTCCCGCATGACGGCCGACCTGCTGACGCTGGCGAGAGCCGATTCGACCGAAACGCAGCTGGAAAAGCAAACGATCGAGCTGGACGAATTCGTGGACAACGTATGCCGCCCCTATAAGGAAATCGCCGAGCTGTCCGAAAAAAGCATGCAGCTTAGGCTGCACAGCCGGACCCGGCTGAAGGCGGACCCCGAGCGGCTGCACCAGCTCCTTGTCATTCTGCTGGACAATGCCCTGAAATATACCGGCGAACATGACAGCATCGCCATCAGCACGTACGTCAAAGAAAACAAAGCGTTCATCGAAGTCAGCGACACCGGCATCGGCATCAGCGAGGAAGGGCTTTCCCGCATCTTTGACCGCTTTTACCGCGAAGACCGGGCGCGGTCGCGCGAGCAAGGCGGCTCCGGGCTCGGCCTCTCCATCGCCCAGTGGATCGTCCACAGCCATCACGGGACGATCCAGGCGCTGCATAACGAGCCGAAGGGCGTCATTTTCCGGATTCGGCTGCCGAAGCAGTAAGGCTTTATTTGAATCCATAAAAAAATCAGCCCGTTCCCTTTCCCGGTCCGGGCTGATTTGTTATGTCCGCATACGAATCCTGCGGCCCCATGTTATGCATAAGCACTCTCGAAGCCCGTATGCAGAAGGGCAGCCTTGTATCCTCTACCTTTTTCCGCCTCCCCTCACTCTCCTCGACACCAGCCTCACCAAATCCACCGTAAGCGCCGGCAGCGACACCCAAGCGGGATAAGCCAGGAAACGCGGCTCCCATTCAGGGGAAAATTTCTCTTTGTATCTCCGCAAACCTTTGAATCCGTACCAATGGCCGCCGTATTGGAATACGAGAGCCGCAAGCTTTTCCTCGCGCAGCGCGCTTTTGCTCTCCCCGACGCTGGACAAGGGCGCATTGCCGAGGTTGAAAACCTTGTATCCCTGGGCCTTGCACCACTCCAACAGCCGGATAAACAGAACATCCATCGTGCCGTTCGGGGTGCCGCTGCGGTGGCGCATCAAGTCGATCGACATCGTCCGGCCCCCGTCGTATCCCGGGGCAAGCGACGCAAACGCCAAGATCATGCCCTGATCGTCCCTGAGAACCGCAATCGGGGCTTGTTCCAAGTAGGTTTTATCGAACCAGCCGAGCGAAAAGCCCTTCTCCCTCCGCCCCTTGATCCATTGATCCGAGACCGTCCGAAGTTCTTCGAACAACGGATCGGCAAAAGGCGGGTGCACCACTTCGAAAACATATCCCTCGCGATCGAAACGGTTGCGGACGCTCCGCAGGTCGGCTGCCTTTTTGCCGCTGAGGGTGAAGTTCTCCAAAGGAACGAGCGCTTCTTCCCCCAATTTAAAAAAACGGTAGCCGTGTTCATGGTAAACGGGCAGAAATTCGGGCGTGGCCTGGTAAAACACGACGGACATCGCGTATTCGTCGGCATACTGCTGGAATTCGGCAATGGCGTCCGGCACCAGCTTCATCGGTCCGATCGGGTCGCCCAGCACCACCAGCTTGTCCCTTGACTTGGCATAAGGAAGCAGCACCTGACCGTCCTGGGCCCAGAAAAAGCTTTTGTCTCCCGCAAACAGCATGTGGGTGAGCATATTGCCTTGTGTGTCCCTTAAGAAAAGCCGGAGCTTCTCAAGCTCCTCCGGACCCGCCCCGGTCGCGATATTCCGGTTCGGGCGCAGCAGCATCAGCATCGTCAGCAGCAGCCATGCGCCTGCCAGGCCAATGCATGCCGTCATGGCATACGGTTTCGGCCCGAACATCCAGTGGATGCGATCGGCCGTCGGCAGATGCCTGAGCCAGCCATGGTGGACATGGCTTCCGATCCAGTAGTACGCAAAAGCGATGACCGCCGACAATGCATACCAGAGCAGGCAGCTTCGGAAGTCGACGACGGCGCCCTTGCGGTAAAACCTCGATCGGGACATCCAAAGCGCAAGGCCGACGATCAGCAGAAAAATCGCTTCCTCGAAATCAAACGCCTTCGTAAACGTAAAAATCGCGCCGGCAAGCAGCAGAACCCCTGTCCAAACATATGCGCGGCGAATCCGCAGCGAAATGCCCCGGGAAAGAATGATGAGCATAAACCCGATAACGACCGTCAGCAGATGGGAGATGCGCATGATGGGCATCGACAGCAATTCCTCCGTCAGTTTCAGGCGGTAGAGCAAGCCGGGCATCGCAGCCGAGAGCAGGAGCGCGAGGCCGCTCACGAACACCAGCTTCCCGAGCGCCCACGCGCCCAGATCGCTTAAAAACCGGAATTGCCCCGGCCAACGCCACAACCGCTGCCATATGTTCAAAGGGAACTCCGGGGTCGCGTTTTCCCCGGCCCGCTTGGCCGCGCTGCCCAGCTCAAAGGCCGACAGGATCAGGCCGATCAGCCACGGAACGATGTAATAAAACAGCCGGAACAGGACAAGCACCGCCATGGCCCGGCCGGAAGGGAAACCCATCTGCTCCAGCCCGAGCAGCACCATCAAGTCGAACGCCCCGATGCCTCCCGGCGCCATGCTCAGAATGCCGGCGATCGCCGCGACCGAATACATGCCGATCACGTCCCGGAAGGATACGTCGTGCAGGACGCTGCCGGCGATCATCCAAAAGGTGATGCCCGCGCAGGCCCATTCCAAAAGCGAAGCGCTGAGCGATACGCCGACCGTCGTCCACGGCGTTCTCCCTTCCCCGCGGTTAAACCATTTCGCAAACAGAGAGGACCGCTGCATCAGGACAAATAAAGGCAAATACAAAGCCATCCCCCAGACGGCAAAAACAAGCCACCCATGCTCCTGCAGGAGCCCGTCCACGTTAAAAAGCCCAAAGATGATCCCCCAGGATAGGACCGACAGCCCCGTCACGACGACCGGGGAAAGGAACACGACGGCGGAAGCCATCAATACCGGCGATATCCCGCTTCGTTTATATAAAATCGTCCGGAGCCCGGCCCCGGTCAATCCCGCAAATCCGATGATGTTGTTAAACGTGTTGGCAATCCACGCATACCGAAACGTGCTCCAGAATCCAACCTTTAATCGAAAATGGCGGCGGATCATAAAATCGTAAAGGCTCATCACCGCAACGGAAAAAAGGGCAAACAGGAAAATTTCCGCAACGGACGAAGCCGGAAGCCGGCGCAACTCCCCAAATGTGCGTCCAATGGAAATCTGGGACAGCTCCCTTTTCCCTTCCCAGTAGACGAATCCGATCACCGCAAGCGGGATGAGCAGCCGAACGGCTTTGATCCTATATATGGATGCCAGGACGCGGAAAATTTTGTACCGCTCCAGCGTTTCCTTCATCGTCAAGCACCCTTTCACTTGAAAAGATTGGAATCCAAGTCCTCTCTATCCTAACAATAAAGCCATTCCGACACAAACCTCTGTCCAATGCCCAAAAAGGATATTTACATTTCTATAAAAATAGATATAATAATACCCATGGATATATTATTAACGATCAAAGCATTGTCAAACGAAACCCGGTTTAACATTTTGGAATGGCTAAAGCATCCGGAGGAGCATTTTGGACCCCAGGAGCATATGCCGGCATCCTGCGATTTCAAGGGCGGCATTTGCGTCGGTTCCATTTCCGCGAAAACGGGGCTGGCCCAATCGGTGGTTTCGGGTTATCTCGTCAAATTGCAGAAGGCAGGCTTGCTGGAATCCCGCCGGGCGGGACAGTGGACTTATTACAGACGTAATGAGGAGGGAATCAGCCGCTTTATCGAACAACTCAAGAAAGAGCTTTAGGCTTAAGAGCTTTCGTTTTCATGGTCTGCCATAAGCATAAAGCTCCTTCTTTTGATCATATATATCTATTTTTATAGAAATACAGAAAAATAAAATCTAGATTTTGGGAGGATCCATACATGAGCAACTCGCAGCAAAACATCCGCTCAACCGCATCCTTGTTTAAGCCCTATACTTTGGGCAGCCTGACGATTCCGACGCGGGTCGTGATGGCGCCGATGACCCGCAGCTTTTCGCCGAACGGCGTGCCCGGCCCGGATGTGGCGGCCTATTACCGCCGCCGCGCCGAAAACGGCGTCGGCCTCATCATTACCGAAGGCACGCTGATCGACCATCCGGCAGCCACCGACGATCCGAACGTGCCGAACTTCCATGGCGAAGCGGCGCTGAACGGTTGGGCTGAGGTCGTCAGACAGGTCCATGAAGCCGGCGGCAAAATCATGCCGCAAATCTGGCACATCGGCATGACGCGCCCCGTTGGCGCCCAGCCGAATCCCGAGGCGCTGCCGATCGGTCCATCCGGACTCGACCTGAACGGTAACCCCGTGACCGAGCCGATGACGGTGGCGGAAATCAAGCGCGTCATCCAGGCTTATGCCGATGCGGCAGCAAACGCGAAACGGATCGGATTTGACGGCGTGGAGATCCACGGCGCCCACGGGTACCTGATCGACCAGTTCCTGTGGGAAAGAACCAATCGGCGTACCGACGAATACGGCGGCGACATGATGAAGCGCGCCCGCTTTGCCATCGAAGTCGTGGCAGCCGTCCGCGCGGCGGTAGGACCGGACTTCCCGGTCGCCCTTCGCCTCTCCCAATGGAAGACGACCCATTACGACGCGAAGCTGGCGGATACGCCGGAAAAATTGGAGCAGCTGCTGACGGCATTGGCCGAAGCCGGCGTCGATATTTTCCACTGCTCCACCCGCCGCTTCTGGGAGCCGGAATTTGAAGGCTCCGACCTCAACTTCGCCGGATGGGCCAAAAAGCTGACCGGCAAAACGGTCATCACCGTCGGTTCCGTCGGCCTGGACGAAGCGTTCACGAGCCTATTCACCGAAGGCAAAGGCGCAGGCCAAAAGGACATCGACGAGCTGCTGAACCGCTTGGAAAAACAGGAATTCGACCTGGTGGCCGTCGGACGGGCGCTGCTGGCCGATCCCGAATGGGCTGCCAAAGTCCGCGAAGGCCGTTTCGGCGACCTGAAGCCGTTTTCGCCGGAAGCCCTGAAAACCCTGGTGTAAGGCAGCCCGCTCCCCCTCTGTGGCGATCGCCTTTACACCTTCCATATAGATTAAAGAACCGGAAAGAGCTTGTGCTCCTTCCGGTTCTTCTGCTTTATGGCCATCAATTTTGCCGCGTTTCATGAAGCTTCTTCTTACATCGGCTTGCCATCGGCATCCGAGCCGCTGACATGGACCGCTTTCAGCTGATGTCCGCGTTTCTGCCGGAGCCGTTCCGGCATCGTGATCAGCGCCGGAACGAGCATCGGCAGCAGAATAAAGCAGAGCACGACCAGCCCCACGATGACCGCGGTAGCCAGCTCAATGAGCAGCACCAGGCCGGATGGAATAAGGGTCGCAAACGTTCCGCCCAAAATCACCATCGCCGAAATGATGACGCCGCCGACGCTTTTCGCCGCTTTGACGATCGCTTCGCCAGGGTTCATGTCGCCATGCTCCCGGTACCGTTCCATCAGGAAGATGCTGTAGTCGACCCCTACCGCCACGATCACGATAAAGGAGAAAAACGGTACGAACGAGGACACCCCGTCGGCTTTGATGATATACGTCGTCACCAGATTGGAGGCGCTCATCGCGACATAATAGGAAGCGATCAGCGACAGCACGATAAATACCGACGGCCAGAAGGAACGGATGACGAACAACAATACGATAAACACGCTCACGATGACGATCACGGCCGTGCTGTTGAAGGAATTCAACTGTTCCTTGTTCATGTCGTACGTGGTTGAGCTTGGTCCGGCCGCCCCGTAGCTGGCGTTGTCCAGGACGGTTCCCTTCAGGCTGCCGGCGACCGTGTCGTTGATCTTTTCGATCGTGGCCAGCGCCGCCGGAGAATACGGGTCATCGTCCAAAATGACGAGCAGCTTCGTGATTTTCCGGTCCTTGGACATAAAGCTGTCCTCGGCCTTTTTGAAGTCCTCGCTTTCCAGCGCTTCACGCGGGATAAAGAACGTCTTCGAACCGCTGAGCTGCGTCAGGAAATCGCCGGTTTTGCCCAATCCTTCGGAAATGTCCCCGAGTCCGCTGCCGCTCTTGTCGATGCCCTCCTTCAACTGCGACATGCCGCCGGTAAGACCGGAAAGCCCGTCGATCAGCTGTTTCTGGCCGCTTTGCACTTCTCCGAGCGCAAGGTTCAGCTTTTTCATGTTCGCCTCGATCTCCCGGGAACCGCTGCTGCCCTGCTCAAGGCCTTTTTGCAGCTCCGCCGCGCCCTTTTGCAAAGCCGCAAGTCCGGCGGACATCTGCTTCTGGGCCGCCTGGATTTGGCCGAGTCCTCCCGCGGCCTCGCCAAGGGAACCGTTCAGCTTCGCAAAATTGGATTCCAGCTGCTGCAAGCCCCCGTTCAGCTGGGCCAAAGAGGACGCCAGCGTCGCGCCGGTCGCTTTCAATTTCGCGTAATCCGGATCTTCCGCCAGCTCGCCGTGTTTGGCGCCCAGTCCTTCAATCAAAGCGTTCATGCCCGCCAAACCTTGCTCGATTTGCGGAATTTGCCCGCCGAGCTGCTTATAACCTGCCTCCAGCGCCGCGTAACCCTTCGAAATTTCCGACAGGCCCGCGCTGATTTTGCCCGTGTTTGCGCTGACGGCATCCAATCCGCCTTTTAATCCGGCGATTCCTTTCTTCAGCTCGCCCGCGCCGCCGGCGCCTTTGCCGATGCCCGCGGCAACCTGGCCCAGGGCGTCCGTGATTTGGTCATAACCGTCTTTTACCTGTCCCGTGCCGTCCACCAGCTGGTTGGCGCTCGACGTATCCGGCGCCGCCAGTTTGCCCGCGATCTGATCCAGCCCGCTTTTGATTTGATCCACGCCTTTTTTGGAAGCCGAAATGCCGTCCGTGACCGTTTCCGACTGGCTGCTGATATAAAATTCGTCGATCGGCTTCGACTGCGGCTGCGTCACGCTGGCCACCGTTTTTACCCCGTCGATCGCTTTCAGCTTGTCGGTCAGCTTGTCGATGACGCCCAATGCTTCATTGTTGTCCATCGCCTTGTCGTCTTCGATGACGACGCTCGTCGGCAGCGCCTGCCCCCGGCTGAAATGCTCGGCTACAAGGCTGAAGCCTTTGGTGGACGGATAACCGTCTCCCAGTTCCTTAAGCTGGTCGAAGGAAAGTTTTTGCGCGCTCGTCAGCAGCGCCGGAATCATCAAAATGACGATGATCACTGTCACGACCACCGGATACTTGACCGAGACGGACGTAAGCTTCGCCCAAAATTTGCTTTCTTTGTGCCCCGCATCCTTTTTCGAGGGCCAAAAGAGCTTCGGACCAAACACCTTCAGCATAAACGGCGTCAGCGTCAGGATTTGCAGCACGAGCACGACGGTGCCGATCGCAACCACATTGGCGGACTTGTAAATGCCGAAGCTTGAGAAACTCAATCCCGCAAAGGCGATAAACACGGTGGCGATGCTGTAAATAATCGTTTTGCCTGCCGTTTTGTACGACGCGACGATCGCCTCGTCCACGGTCCGCCCATGCGACAACTCCTCTTTGAAACGGTTGAACAGCAAAATGTTGTAGTCCGTGCCGATCCCGAACAGGATAAGCACGAGCAGCATTTGCGTCACGCTGGTGACGGGGAAGTCCAGCTTGTCGATGATCTGCGCCGCGATCCCCATCGAAACCAAGTAGGTGATGCCGACCGTCAACAGGGACACGAACGGCGTGAGAACCGAACGGAACATGACGATCAGCACGACCAGAATAAAGATGACCGTAAGCGCCGCGCTTTTTTCCACCCCTGCGGTCGTCGCTTTGATATAGTCGTTTTGGATAAAATCCTCGCCGCTGAAGTAGTACTGCACGTTCACATCCTTCAGCGCGTCCTTGAACTGCTGGTCGATTTCTTCGATGTTGCGCCCCATTTTATCCAGGCTGAAGCTCACCATCAGCGTCGTGTTGTCCCCGGAGACGAGGGACGACTTCGCATCCGGCGTCGTAAACGGATCGATCAATTGGCTGAAGCCGAGCTCGGATTGATGTTCGATCATGTTGCGGATCCCCGCCTCGATCTCCTTCATGTCCTGATCCGTCAGTTTGTTTTCCCTATGAAATACGATGATGTCGCTGGTGCCGGTAGTGCCCGTCATTTTGTTGAGCAGCTTGCCTGCAACCTTCGACGGGCTGTCTTCCGTAAGCGGGTCCTGCCCCCGCTCATGCAAAATGGCGTTCACGTCCGGCTGAAACACGGTCAGCAGCACGGTAGCCACAAGCCAAAGCGCCAGAATCGCCCAGCGCCATTTGATGATTTGCCGCATCCTTTTGTTTTTCCTCCTCGGCTGAATTGTTAGTAAACAGGTGTTCATTTTTCAAACAAAAAAAATAGGGCTTCCTATGCATCTTACAAAAATAAGAAAAAAATTATTCATCCGCAAAGAAATCCGGGCCCCGATTTAGTCGGGAAGCCCGCACATCATGCCTGTATGATACAGACGAATAAACTCGTTGACGAGCCGCTTGACCGTCTCCCCATCCTCATGCTCCCGCAAAATCAGGCAGACGCCTTCGACGATGGTTCCCGCCAGCATCCGCGCGCTTTGGCGCTGCTCGGCCGTCAGCTTCGCCGCGTGTTCGCGGCCGGAAGCAAACGCATCCTCCAAAATCGTGGCGACAAGCTGCACCATATCCGCTTTGACGCCGCTGTACTTCGATCCCGTGCTGCGGTTCATCAGGATGGTCAATTCCGCGCTGTACGCATCAAACAGCCCGATGACCGTATCCTCGATCATGCCGAAATACTTCATTTCGCCGTTGCCGTCGATGTAGGAGCGGTCGAGCTCGTTTTTCAGACTCAGAAGATAGTCCAGCAGTTTCTCGTATACCGGCTTGACGAGCGCTTCGAACAGTTCCTCTTTGTTTTTGAAGTAGCGGTAAATGTTGCCCGTCGTGATGCCCGCCGCCGCCGAAATCCGGCGCATGGAGGCATCCGCGTAATCATGGGATTTGAATTCGGCCAAGGCAGCCCGCAATATGTTTTGACGAACGTCTTCCTTTAGCGTTTGCATAAATAAACACCTGTTTACTATTATTTTGATAAAATTATTATATAGCGCCGGCATGCCGGTTGGCAAATCGCGGTCAACATGGGTCAGTGTCAAGCTAGCGTGGGCAGTCATTTAAGATGCCTGGAACGCGAACCCCGAAGGAACCTCTTCCTTGTAAGCGCTTTGCTTCGTTCTTTCATCAAACACAAGTGATTTGTCAGAATTTTTTGCCGTTATCCGCGAAGTGCTTTGAGTGCCATACCCGTTGTGCTGCTTTGCTTCGGTCCTTGCAGCATGCGAATCATTCCAGCGATACAACCCTTGACCGGTTGCGTCACGTTCTTGAGCAATTGCCGCATGTTTATCGACTGCTGCGGCGTTGCCTGCTTACTCGCTTGTCCTTCAACCGTTCTTACCACCGTGCCCGCTTCTTGAATCCTCATCATCGTCCTCAGCATCGCCCTGACGCCTCGCTCACTCCAACTGTACCCGCCACGCTTCGTCCGCTTGGCGAATATACGCATCTGCGATTCCGCGCTTCCCATCGGGCGCATGCCGCTTGTGTCGATCCCCTTCGCCTGGAGTGTTTTTCGGTAGTCGTCCAAATGCTTCTCATGCCGCTTTAGAAATCTTTTATACGGCTTCCAATCCTTCCGGTTCTCTTCCGCTATCTCTTGCTCCGACACGCCTTCCAGGACCGCCATAAGCGCGGCTGCATCCTGTTTGGCCAAAGACCGTCTCACGGTCTCCCACACCTGCGGCAAATGACCAACAAAGCGTTTCAAATCACGCGCCACATGAAAGCGGTCCAGCATGTACAGACATTGGTGAAAGTAGGATGTACATTCCCCGATCCACGCCGCGCCGTCTCCGTTCACCACAAGCCACGTGTTCTCGTCGATTTCGTAACGCTCCACCAGAAAGTCCCCGAACCCTTCCCAGAAGTCGCCGCCGCTCGTATGCAGGTAATGCTGTTTGTTCTTCAGCTGTACCCGCTTGCCGTTCTTCTCCCAGCCTTCGTGTACGACTGCAATTGCGTTCTCCATCCCGCGCTTTTTGCTCCGCTGCAGCTTCGTGTACAGCCCATCCACTTCCACGAACAGCACGCGGGCAGCGCGCCGTTTCACCGCTGGCATCGGCTGTTGCGCACGCTCCATCAGTTTTTCCCTGATCGCTTGGTGGCTCAGCACATTGTAGCCCAAAAGCTGCTCCAGCCGCTTTGCGCTGTCCCGGTACGACGGTCCTTGGCTTGCGAATGCGATTGCTGTCTCTTCCAAATGCGGACTGACTTTCCCGCGCCCTTCGAATTGCAACAGCTGATCCAGCAGATACACGTGTTTGCCGCTTCTACGGTCACAGTACAATCTCCGCTTAAAGCGCACATTCCCGAACACTGTGTTGACGCTTGTTTCACGCTCGTCCTTTACTCGATAACGCTCTCGGTCCCGTTGCTCCAGGATCTGCTGATCCAGCGCCTCCAGCACCTGCTTCATCGCACGAGCGAATTCCTCCTGCATTTTCCGGAAAATCCATTGCTCAATCTCTTTCATCGTCGGCATTATTGTGGTAAAGTGGCTCACAGGAGCTTCCTCCTTCTTGGTGTGTTGTGCGTCAAACATCACTTTACCAAGGGAGAAGCTCTTTTTCTATATCCGCTTTTTCCAATTCCTACACCCACAGAGATTTTACACTATCTCAACATGGACATACGAAGGAGGGTTAAGCCCGGCAGCTACCGGGTTCAACCCTCTGTCCGGGAAGGGATGTTGCTTGAGGATGCGCGTGGGGAAATGACGGGGATGCGTTGGGAGGATGTAAAGACTTGCTTTCTTTTATCAGATTACCAAGAACAAGTTTCAAAAAAAACTAACCAAAGTTAGATTTTTCCATAAAAATTCGTTTTTCCGGGTCATAATTATGGATGGGTATGGCATGAAAAACGTCGTTTTCTGTTGATTTTTGATCCTTACCCGTTGTTGTAGCCGTCCCAATCGAAATCATCGACCTTCACGAACCTTCCCGTTGCCGGATCCCTTTCATAGGCGCATTGCGGCGCGTCATCGATGAACTCGAGGATCGAATCGTCCATATTCAGCACGACGCCGATGGAAACGACCTGCAAATGGTCGGCATGTTCCCAATAGTCTTCTTCTTCATACCCGCTCGATGCGGTCCATCCGGTGTCGCCGTCCCGATTGGGAAAGTCCCTCAGCAAAAAGTTGAATTCTTTCCTCGCAAGCACATCGCGGCTTACCACGATCCTGTTGTCGAAATAGTAATCCCACCGCTGCTCCTCGGGGTCCTTATATTCGGTGTCGCACACATGCTCGCCGCGAAAATGAACGGTTTCGCCCCGGACCGGCTGCTCCATGCTTACCGGCTCGTTCACCAGCGTGCCTGCAAAACGGTCTCCGTCCCTTTCCGTAATTTCGACCCACATCCGTTCGCAAACGTAGTCCTCTTCCGCGTCGGACATAAAAAGAAGTCTGACCCGATCGCCTTCCCCGAGCTTTTCGATGACTGAAGGCGACGGGACGTAAAACGTATACGGCGCTTTTTTATGGCGCTCCAGCGCGCTGTCGAGATACCAAGCCATTGTTTAGAGTCCCCGCCTTTTTGCAGTATTTTGAATCCAATCTTTTCATCACTATAAAACCTGTACTCCGGAGATTCAATAGCCAATAAAAAAAGCCCCGCCAAAACGGGGCATCGCCTTCGCAGCCGATAATCTTTCTTCAAATATGTTCGACATCGATGTGATATCTTCGTTTCAGATACTGGTGAATCCGCTTGAAGTCTTCCGGCGTCAGCTCCTTCAGCCGTTTCCGGTCTGCTTCGTACCCGAGGATGATTCCGATCGTCTGGGCCGCCAGCGCGTTGTTGGCCATGATCCGCGACGAACCGTATGCTTTGATGTCGGCTCCGATGTTTTTTCCGACGACGAGCACGTTGTCGTATTCCTTCAGCTCGAAAGAGCGGAGCGGAATCCCGTAGGCATCCGGCACGCCGAAGCCGATTCCGTGCGGGATGTGCACCGTTCCCTGCAGGTCGACCGGATAAGCGCCGATGCTGACGTTATCCCAAAACATCCTGCCGCCCATCACGTCCTCGTATTTGAGCACGTATTCCGTTTCGAACCGGTTGAAATCCCGGATATACAGGTAGCTTGGAAATCCGTTCAATTCGGCCTGTTCAAACCCGGGGAGACGGGAACGCAAATATTCCAGGATACGCGGCGCCTCCGCCTCTCCCTTTCGCATCGCCTCTTTGACGGAGGCATCGCTGGACGGATCGACGTTATACATGATTAAGGCGTTAATGATGACCTTCCCGTCCCCCTGGTTCGCCATGTTGAGGCCGCGCAGCCGGACGAGCTTTTCGGCGGGAACGTATTGGGCCATGACGTTGCTGAACCCTACCGCGAAGTTCCAGTCTACGTAGGTATTGGGGCCAAAAACCTTCCGGACGTTGGACAGCGGGTAATGCTTCAGCACCTCTTTGCTGAGTTTTTTCCAGTCGACGTTTTTAAAGTTCAGCATATAAGTAGCGCCCATATAGTCGGGCTTATGGCTTTTTTCGATCGTCTCCATGCCCGGAATCCGCCGTTTATGCTTAAGCCGGCCCGTCAGGGCATTAAAATCGGTGTTCTCCACCCAATAGCCGGCCTCCACCTTATAAGTCTTCCGATCCTGGTCCTTATAGGTGAGCGATTTCATCCGATGGCCTTTGCCTGCGGCATCTTCCTCCACGCCGCTGATGGTAATGCCGCTTTTAAGCGTTATATCTTGAATCAGCTTATCGTAATAAGCCTGGAATTCGTGCAAGTCGCGGATTTTGCCCTTGTTGTACCCGTCAAACAGTGCCTTGAGCTCGCCTTGTACCAGGCTTTTGCGCTCCTTGTTCATAGGCTCGTCGAGAAAGAGCATTTGCCCTTGGATCAACTCTCCTCCGGGTTGCTCCCGGGGATCGAGGATCAGGACGCTCCGTCCGAGATTTTGGGCTTCCTTGGCGAGGAGTACCCCTTGAATTTCGCTCCCGATGACGACGATGTCATAACGGCTGCAGCCTTCCCCGCAGGATTCCGGCTGGCTGATCCGCGTCAATCCGCGCGGAAGAAAAAAGGTCATGATGAGCAGGGATACCATGCCCAGGAGCATAAGCTTCCACGTTTTTTTTGACCGACGCACAGGCAATAATCAGCTCGCTTCTTGATAAGATGAAAATGAACTTTAAACATCATAATGCACAAAATTCCGTTTTCCTATTTATTACTTTTTTTCAAATCGCCTCCGTTCCCAATATACAATATTTAACACTCCGCTTACAATCCAAAGGATGAATATTAAGAAATATATGCTAAAATATTGATTTATCTTCCATTTGGCCCATCAAAAAAAGCCATCCTGTTAACAGGACGGCTTTAAACCGTAAAAAGTTACCCGATTGTAAAAATATTGAAAAATTATAGTTTTAAGCTCCTGTCCCCTCTACCTCCGTCACAACCATCTTTCCGCCCCTTTCACTGTCAGATCCGATCTCACCATTCTTTCATGTTCCATCATCCCGGACAACACCTGCGTATCCTTGAGCAGGTTGCCCGTCAATATGCACAGCGCCGTCTCCTCTTTGTCGATGACCTTCTCCGCCATAAGCTTGCGCAGCCCCGCCAGGGAAGCGGCCGACGCTGGCTCGCAGCCGATCCCGCTCCGGTCGATGGCTTGCTTCGAAGCCAAAATCTCCTCATCCGTCACGCTGCAGGTGACGCCCCGGCAAAATTCCAATACGCGGCGCGCAGCCTTCCAGCTTGGCGGGTTTCCGATATTCAGCGCGGAAGCGACCGTCTGCGGCTGTGGTTCAGGGCGTAACTCCTCGGCCCCCGCCGCCATCATCTTATGAAAGGGGCTCGCCCCTTCGGCCTGAACCAGCGCGATCCTCGGGCGCTTCGGGATCATCCCGAGCGTCCACAAGTCTTCGATCCCTTTGCCGATCGCGGTGACGTTGCTGAGCGCGCCGCCGGGCACGACGATCCAGTCCGGCAGATCCCAATTCAAATATTGGGCCGCTTCATAGATGATGCTTTTCTGGCCTGCGATCCGGAACGGATTGATCGAATTGCAGACATAAAGCCCCAAATCCTTGGCATGCCGTTCCAAAAAAGCAATGCCGTCATCATACGTGCCGCCAAAACGGATCACCTTCGCCCCATACGCCAACGTTTGCAGCACCTTATTTTGGGAAATGCCGCTTTCCGGCACGAATACGTACGAAGAACCCTCCCCCATGGCGGCATACATGGCCAGCGACGCCGACGTGTTACCGGTCGACGAGCAGGCAAATCGCGTATATCCGAGATGCCGGCCATGGGAAACCGCGACGGTCATTCCGTTGTCTTTAAAAGAACCACTGGGGTTCTCGCTTTGAGCTTTGAAGTACAGCCCGCGAATCCCCAGGCTTTTTCGGATCGTTTCCTGCGCGTACAGGCCGGTATTCCCCTCGTATTTCGTCACGATCCGGTCCTCGGGAAGTTCCGGAAAAATCAGCTCCTTATACCGCCATACGCCGCTTGCGTAGACCGACATCCGTTCCCCTGACCGTTTCCGGAAAATCCCCTTCAGCTTCTCCCCGTCCAGCCCGGTCACGTCGTGCTTGACCTCCAGCCTGCCGCCGCATGGGCATTTGATGATGAATTGCTGCCAATTCCGCGTATGGCCGCAGTGAACGCATTCCAGTTTCATTTGCCGGTTCATCCTCTCCGTTTTGGGCTTTGGCTCCAAGATCCCCTTGCCCCAAGCCCTGCTCAGGATTAGAATAAGCAGAAACATCCTATAAATCTAATATATTATATTTGCTTTTTCATAAAATTTTGTTATGAATCGACCACCCAAGCTGCAGGAAAGGACGGAACCCCGATGAACTTACATGCCCTGAGGTTTTTTAGCAAAGTGGCGGAAACCGGCAGCGTAACGCTTGCCTCCGAAATGCTTAGAGTCAGCCAACCGGCGGTAACGGCACAAATCAAGAGGCTCGAGCAGGAGCTTGGCATCCGGCTGTGGAGTCCCCAAGGCCGCGGCGTGGCCTTGACCGATGCCGGGCGAATGCTGGCCACCGAAGCGCAAAGGCTGTTTGACCTGGAACGGTCGATCGAGGAACGGCTGGAAGGAATCCGAGCGGGCACGGAGGGCAGTTTGCATATTTCGGCGACGTATTTGCCCGCCAACTTTTTGCTGCCGAGGCTTGTTGCGGAGTATAAAAAGCAGCACCCCGCCGTAGAGCTGGAATGGACGACGACCAACTCCGCCCGGGCGCTTGAGCTGCTCCTCCATTACAAGGCAGACGTCGCCATCGTCGGCGGCATTCGCGAGGAACATCCGCTGCTGGACAAGACGGCGCTTCTTGAGGATGACATGTGTTTTGTCGTTCACCCGGGCCATCCCCTGGCCGGCAAGGATGTCCCGCTCGCCGAGATGCTTCGGGAGCCTTTCATTTACCGCGAGGAGGGGAGCTTTTCCCGCGAGCAGCTTCTGGCATTGTGCAGCGTCCGCGGGCTGCCCGCCCCGGCCGTCGGCCTGCGGATGAACGGGCTTCACGAAACCCTGCGCGTCGTGATGGAAGGCTACGGCACCGCCCTGCTCTCCGCCCTCGAAATCGAATCGTATATCACGGCGGGGCGATTGGCCAAAGTCCATGTGCGGGATGCCAAGCTGGGCAACCCCATCTCCGTGTTCACGCGAAAGGAGCCGCTCCCCCCTGCTGCCCGGCGTTTTTATGAGGCGGTCATCCGAAGCTCCAAGGGATAATGCACACCTTGAAAAGCGTAGTACAAATTAGAACAACCCTCGTCAAAAACCGTCAAAAAGGCCCATTTTACGTGTTTGGGTACAAGAGGGGAACTCTGGTTTAAATTAGACTGTAGCCGACAGGATTCACCGAAGAACCAAACCGGGCAGCTCGAACTTTAACAGTCATTTGAGGGAGCTTTCAAAGCATTTTGGCGGGAGTGCGTGCGAGGGGCGGAATAACGAACCATAAAATTGAATGCGCGTAGAATGAGGGAGGGATGTATGGCCTCGTAACGGATTTTGCGGAGGAAGGGGGAAGGCTGGTTCAACGAGATCTTCGGAGTAGAAGCCGCATGGCTCAAGCCAAGCCCCGGATGGAAAAGAACCGAGCCTTGCTGGGAATGCCGATTGTTCAACCTTATAGGCATAAAAAAGAACAGCTTTCCAAGCTGCCCTTTTGAACTTATATCGTAAGATGCCCCAAAATGCGTCTTTTTATTGAAGATGATCCATCATTGCTGTTCCGTCCGCAAGTGCGTCAAAATCAGCCAAGCCGCGCCGACGGCACCCGCCTCATTGCCCAGCTGCGCAGGGCGCACATCCGCGTCCAGCTTCAGTTCTGCCATCGCTTCCAACAACAAAGGCCACCAGAGCTGCTTGGAGTCGATCAGCCCGCCGCCCAGAATGACTGCCTGCGGATTCAATCCTAAGTGAAGATGGTTGACCGCAATGGCCAAATGTTCCGCAAAACGCCTCATGACGTCCATCACCTGAGGGTCCCCTTTAACATAGTCATCCAGCACTTCCATCCCGGACGCGTAGGATTTGCCCGCGGCTTCGCTCGCCAGCCGCACCAGGGCGGTTCCGGACAGATACTGCTCCATGCACCCGCGAACGCCGCAATTGCATGGACGTCCGCCCGGCACCAGAATGGTATGCCCAAACTCGCCTCCGTTCCAGCGGGCCCCCCGATACAGCCGGCCGCCGACCATGTTGGCTCCTCCGACGCCTGTTCCAAGCGTCAGCATGGATACGTCGTCCAAATCTTTTCCCGCTCCGAGCCAGACCTCGCCGGCAAGCGCCGCGTTGACGTCATTGTCCACGAATACCGGCAAGCTGCGGGCATCCTCCAAATAAGCCTTGAGGTTCGTCCCCTGCCAGCCCGGCAAGTTGTCGGTTGCATAGACGACTTCGCCCGACCGTACGTCCACCCGGCCTGCGGTGCCGATTCCGATCCCTTGAACGTCGGCATGTCGCGCGAGCAGCCGATCCAGGAGCGTCAACAGGTTGGCCACAATCCGATCCTTGCCCTCCCTGGCATCGGTTTCGATTTTCCCCTGATCGAAAAGCCGTCCCGTGCGATCCACAACCATGCCTTTGATGGAAGTTCCGCCAATATCGATGCCGATGACCTTCATCCTTTCCCATCCTTTCGCGTTTGATGGCCCGCTAATGCATTCGTCCTCTCCCGGAGCCGCGGATCGCCAGCGCAAACCTCTCCGTGATCAGCTTCGGCCTCGTGATCGCCGACCCGACGACGACCGCATGAGCCCCGAGTTCCAGGCTGTACGCCGCCTGCTCCGGAGTATGGATCCTGCCCTCCGCGATCACCGGAATGCGGATTTGCCGCACGGCCTCCTGCAGCAGCTTGAAATCCGGGTCCTTTTGCCGCGGCGAATAAGGCGTGTATCCGGAGAGCGTCGTTGAAACGCAGCTCACGCCGATCGATTCGGCATAAAGCGCTTCCTTCAGCGTCGAAATATCGGCCATGACTTTTTGTCCACGGCTCTTCATGAAAGTTACCAGTTCCTCCAGCGTTTCCCCGCCCGGTCTCGATCGGCCCGTCGCGTCCAGGGCGATGACGTCCACGCCGACGTCCATCAGCTCGCGCACCTCGCGCAAGGTGGGCGTAATATAAATCTCGCTGTCTTCATAATCCCGTTTAATGATGCCGATGACCGGAAGTTTCGTTGCCTTCTTGATGGCGGCGATATCCTGAACGCTGTTGGCGCGGATACATACCGCCCCGCCCTGGTCGGCGGCCAGCGCCATTTTGGCCATCATGTCGCTCCCGTGAAGCGGCTCATCCTCCAATGCCTGGCAGGAAACGATCAGTCCGCCCCGAATGTTCTCGAAAAAATGATCGCTCATGGCTTCATCTCCTAACGCTCTACTGGCAAGTAAAGCGGAACTTTTTTCCACCTTGTTCGCATTCATTATAGCAGCGATTAGAGATTTTCTCCAATAATAATTTTATTATGGGAGATTTTTTTCTATCAGCGACAAGCGCTGCCTTGGGCAAAAGAAAAAGCCCCGCCTCCCGGCAAAAGGGGGCATGGGCTTCATTTTCCGAAAAACGCCGCGATTAATCCTCGTCCACGGCAATTCCTTTATCCATCAGATAATCCATCTCGGCATCGAGTACGGCTTCGACGGTCATTTCATCCAATTTGACGTCTTTGCGGCTCATGACATAGTCGACCAAATCGTCGCTGTCGATTTCCACTTCGCCATGTTCATTCGCTTCGGCAGTGTTGATGTACGTCTTTTCATGTTTCAGGACAACCCTGATGCTCTCGGGCTCAGCGCCCGTCTCAGCCGCTATGTACTGCACAAGCTCCTGCTCGTTGATTGTGCCGCTCATGGCTTTTCATCTCCTTATTTCATGTCCTAGGGAACATTGTAACATAAAAAGCGTCCGTTTCCATTTTTTCATGCAGCATTTTTACAAAATTTACAAAACTTTAACAGGAATCCGGACCGGCCGGCTCACAAGATCCACTCGGCGGCGAACCCGGCCCACCCGCCAGCGATGCAGAGGAAAATGCATCAATCTTTAGTTTTCCCATCTCATCGCTTCTTTAAGCACCCTAAAGTTCATAAGATTGGCAGAGAGCTACTCCCATTGAGTGACATGTTATGGCGCGCAAACGCGAAAAGCGCCCACATCATCCGAAAAATCATGTAAAATGGGAACATCCAAGAGAAAAAGAATTTCGGCAAGAGGAAGGCAGGAGTAAACATCGTGTTCAAAAAAGCAATCGATACATACTGGAGTCCTTACCTGGTGATGGCGATCGCCGGCGTGCTGAGCGCGCTGTACTTCGGCATCACCGGCACCGTCTGGGCCGTGACCGGCGAATTTACCCGCTTGGGAGGGCATATCCTCGAATGGTTCGGTGTGGACGTTTCAGGCTGGGCCTATTTTAACTTAGTCCATATGGAAGGAACGACGTTCACCCGCACGGACGGCTGGATCGTCTGGGGCATGTTCATCGGCGCGCTGCTAATGGTGCTGCTCAGCAACAATTTCAAAATCCGGATGCCCCGTCAAAAGCGCCGCCTGCTGCAAGGGCTGATCGGCGGGTTCGTGGCCGGCTTCGGGGCGCGCATGGCGCTCGGCTGCAACCTCGCCGCGTTTTTTACCGGCGTGCCGCAGTTTTCGCTGCATGCCTGGTTGTTTATCGTGGCGACGGCCGTCGGCACCTTCGCGGGCGCCAAAATCGTCGGCACGTCGTGGTGGAAGGGCAAGCCGGTTCTGCAAAAGGGCAACACGGCGCACATCGTCAAGGAACGCAAAAAAATCCAGCCCTACATCGGCGGCCTCATCGGGCTGGCGTATGCCGGACTGATCGTCTATTTTTACGCGGACGGCAAAACGATGCTCGGCACCGCTGCCTTGTTCGGCGCGGGTTTTGGCATTTTGATTGAAAGAGGGCAAATTTGCTTCACTTCCGCATTCCGCGATTTGTGGATCAGCGGGCGCGCCACGATGACCAAAGCGATTACGCTGGGCATGGCGGTCAGCTCGGTCGTCACCTTGATCATCATCGTCGCCGGCGGGATGGACCCCGTCACCAAAATAGCGGCGCCAAGCACGCTGATCGGCGGTTTGTTGTTCGGCATCGGCATCGTCATGGCCGGCGGCTGCGAAACCGGGATGATGTACCGTTTGATGGAAGGGCAGGTCGTGTTCCTGCCGGTGTTTATCGGCAACATTGCCGGAGCCACCGCGCTGGCGTACGGATGGGATCATCTCGGCATTCAGAAGGCGCTGGTGTCGATGGGCAAACCGGTCAACCTCATCGAAGCCATGGGCCCCGCCTGGGCGCTCATCCTTACGCTTGTCCTGCTGGCGGCGGGCTTCGTCACGGCCGTCCTTTGGCAAAAAAATTACCGCTTCGGCGTCGGTTTCAAGAAAGGGGAAACGCATCATGTCCATTGATTATACGCTTGATCTTCGCGGGGAATCGTGTCCTTACCCGGTCATTTATACCCTGGAAACGCTGCAGGGAATGAAAAAAGGGGAGCTGCTGCAGGTCATTGCCGATTGTCCCGCGGCTTTCCGCAACGTGCCGGAGGAGGTCGTCAAACACGGCTACACGCTGGAACGGGAGCCGGTCAAAAACGGCCGCGAGCTGCTGTTTTATATCAGAGCCTAGACATAACGCCCCTGTAAAGCGGCGCCTGCGGCTTCATAGCCAATGCAGGATGTAAAAAAGGATTAGGTGCGACTCTCCCGCCCTAATCCTTTTCAATATCTAAATGTTCCGCTACCCAAGCCATAAACGGAACACGTCCCGGCACGTCCAAATCCTTCAAATGAATAAATACGTCGCGGTCGGCCTTCATCATGATTCGGATCCAATGATCGTAAATCTGTACCTTCTCCACGTCTTTAATCTCGAACGTCCGGGTTGCTTGAACATTCGCGATCGTGACCTTGCCGTCCTGAATGCGGATATAACGGGCATAAACGTGCAAGAACCGGAAAGACAGCAGTACGAGCGCCGCCATCAGAATCGCGTTCCAGACGCCCTCCATCCAGGTATAGTCCGAGGACCACTGCAGCAGGAGCCGAGTCAATGCCGCCAGCAGCAGCAGTCCAAACAGCGCAATGTTCATCTTGTTGCCTTTAAATTGTGCAGTCATCGTTTGAAACATCCCTATCCTATGATTTCTTTTCTGCCCGAATATGGGAACAGGTCTTCACTATAACCCTATTTGACGTGCCTGCACAAGTCGATCGTTAAAAAAAAGCCCCTTCGCCCGCATCCGGGAAAGGGGAGCAGAATCGTAGGTTTGCCCTCCGGCCAATGCAAAAAGCCCCTCCCGGATTTCCGGAAGAGGCCTTCGCGCGAGCTTATCGATTTTAACGGTACGCTTGCCGTTTTCTCCGCATCCCGCGAGCTCACGACGCGCAGCTTACCCTACTTTAACGAGCATTTTGCCGAGGTTCGCGCCCTCGAACAGCTTCAGGAAAGCGTCAATGACATGATCGAAACCTTCGATGACCGTTTCCTCATATTTCAGCTTGCCTTCGGACAGCCATTTGCCGAGCTCCACCATTCCTTCCTGCTGCCGGGAAGCATAGTCTCCAAGAACAAAACCTTTCATCAGCGAGCGGGTCTTGATGATTTTCGTTTGAATGCGAGGACCTACATCCGCGTCCGTGGTGTTGTAGGAGGAGATGGCGCCGCAAAGCGGAATCCGCGCATAGTCGTTCAGCAGGTTCATGACCGCGTCCGATACCGGGCCGCCGACGTTGTCGAAATAGACGTCCACGCCGTTCGGGCAGGCTTCTGCCAGCGCTTTGTCCAAATCCGCCGTCTTGTAGTTGACCGCAGCGTCAAAGCCAAGCTCGTTCACGAGATAAGCGCATTTTTCGTCCGTTCCGGCGATGCCGACGGCGCGCGCGCCTTTGATTTTCGCAATTTGGCCGACAAGCATGCCGACGGCGCCGGCGGCGCCGGAGACGACGACGGTTTCTCCCGCCTTCGGCTGGCCGATGTCGAGCAGTCCGAAGTAGGCGGTGAGCCCCGTTAGGCCAAGCACGCTCAAGTAAGCGGACAACGGCGCGATGGATTCGTCGACCTTGCGGACAAGCTTCGCGTCCACCACGTTGTACAGCTGCCAGCCCAGCATGCCGATCACTTTGTCTCCCGGCTTGAACTGATCGGATTTGGACTCGACGATTTCCCCGACGATGCCTCCGCTAATCACTTCATTCAGACGGTACGGCTCGACATAAGATTTGGCATCGCTCATCCGGCCGCGCATGTAGGGATCGACGGACAGGTAGATGGAACGGACCACGACTTGCCCCTCGGCTGGAGCCTGGACGGGCGCTTCGCGGAATTCGAAATTGTCCATGGAAGGCAAACCGACCGGACGGGATACAAAAACGATGGATTTATTCATTAGCTGACTCATGAAACAGAAACATCTCCTATGTTCTTATTTTGTGGTTCAAGGATGGTATAAGATCCTTCATTCAAAAGAAAACCTTCCGCAGATGGCGCGCAAAATTCCATGGCTTTGACAGTCTTAAGTCAGATAGTTTTAAAACTTTAAAACTATCTGCCGGAAATAAGGGTTTCCCGTCCATCATAAGGTGTCCAGGAAACCCGGCAAAAATTCGTTAAACGTATCCTCTTTGAGTTGGCTGAGCCGATTTTGGCCCGCACGGCTCACGTCGATCAAGTCGGCTTCGTATAAAATTTTGAGATGGTAAGACACGTTGGACTTGTCCATTCCCATCGCTTCCCCGATCGTCCCGCAGGTGTTGTTGCTGCGGTGGGCACGCAGGTAACGAATCATTTCAATCCGTTTTACTTCCGACAGCGCCTTGAAAATTTTGGCCCGCTTCTCGTCTTCTTTTGATAGTTTGATTGTCATACAACTATACTAGTACTCGCTTTGGAGGAAGTCAAACCGCCACGGCTTCCTTTTTATGGGTGACTGGAAATAGAATGATCGGCAAGCGCCGCCGCTAAATTTTTCATCGATTAGGAATCGGCGCTTGCGACCCGCTTTATTTCCGCTCCATCAAATATTGAACGATCTTCTGCTCCTCCGGGCCCTGGCCCGTGAACTGAGCCTGGTAGCATACGCCCTCGTCCAGCCAGAAATAGCTCACCAGATCGGTTTCGTTCGGGCTGCTTAACGGACCGTCAACTTTGTATTTGTCCGACCGTAGAACTTCCCTGCCGCCAACGAGGATCGGCTGCAGTTTAACCTGGTGACGTTCGCCGTCGATTCGCTCGAAGGAGACCGTATTGCCTTTTTTCATATCCTCGTACATCTGCCCGTTCAGCATTTGCGTGAATTTGACCCTCTTAATGCCCGAAGTCTTTTTCTCTTTATCCGTTTTGTCCCGGTCCTTCGGGTTGTAGGTCACTGCAAGCAGCTTCCGCATGGAATCCGCTTGGTTTTCCGGATAGTTGAAGTTTACTTTTGTTGAAACATACGATCCGGTTGCGATGAAACCTCCGGGCAGCCGGCGCGGAAAAACGGCGTTGTAACCGATCAGTTTTTGCGCCCGCCGGATATCTTCGGTATCAAACAGATAGTTGATGGTTTTCCCGTGATAGTCATTGTTTTCATACAGATGGTTCAGCTCCGCATCCGGGGATTTCATTGACGAAATCATCGTCTCTAAATCGCTGCTCGGCAGCCGGTCTAAGCACCGCATCTGATACGTGACGCCTTGATCCTTCCAGACGTAGTAATACTGCTCCGGCTGCCCTTTCCACCCGGTCATGCGGAGGGTTATTTTGAGCCCGTTTACGCCCGGGAGCGCGATCGGCTCTTTTTCGACGACGAGACCGGCCTTTTCATCGTAGCTGCCTTTTTCGGATTCGGCGATCCTTTCATAGGCTTCCTGCAAACCGGAGCTGCGCGTCATGTTCAAAATAATTTGTCCAAAAGTCGTCGTCTCGGTGGCTTTTAAGAAATCAAACCGGATTTCGGAGCCGACCGACGATGCGAGAGGTTTTAAATCAAACGTCACGGCGTCAAAATGATAGCCTTCCGGCAGCTTCGCGGGCACCTTAAACGGGAACGGCGCCATACGCGCCGCTTTCTCCAGGTTATCATATTCGCGAAAGTCTTCCGGAAACAGCACCTCATTCCCGCCCCTTTCGGCATGAACCCACTCGGCACCGTCCGCTTCCGTTACCTTTCCGTTGGTCAGCGTTAAGGTGCCGATCAGCAGCATAAGCAGGATCGCCAGCATGGAAAATTTATAAGAACCCTTTTTAAAAGATTGAATCATCCGAATCCTCCTCACAATGTCCTTTTCGCCGGTCAAGCCCTTAAAATACAGCAGCTGAGGCTGGCTTCCCCGTGAAGAGTAACGTTTCAAAAAACTGATGATCGTCATGCCGTAGGCCACGGCCTCCGTTTCGCCCAGCGCCTCGAGGACGCAGGCATCGCATGCCAGCTCGCGGTCGGCCTTCATTCTGCGCATGATCAGCCACGCAAACGGGTTCATCCAATGAACGGCAAGGACCAGGCTGCCCAGCATGTTCCAGGCCGTATCTTTTCTTTTGTAATGGGCCAGCTCATGCGCGATGACATGCTTCAGGCGGGCGGCATCTTCCGGTTCATGACCGAACCCTTCGGGCAGGTAAACGGCAGGACGCCGGATTCCCGTGATGTAGGGACTGCGAACCGACCCTCCCGAATAAACGGAAACTTCCCGCTTGATCGAAAATAAACGGCGGCATTCCTCCACTACGTTCAGGATGTCAGGGTCGGCGACGCGAAGGAAATGTCTATGCCGCCCCTTCATACGCAGCAAATACATCAAATGATAGGATAAAAATGCTGCAACGCCAGCCAGCCAAACGACGGACAATGCGCGCACCGCGGGATGCGATTCGGTTCCTGCGGCCGCCGCTCTCTTTGGAGAGTCTTGCGGCACGAAGGTTTGCGGGATGTTCCCGTCACGTGCTTTCGTTGTATAATGTGGTTGGATCAATGTATTTTGTGTGCTGTTTTCGGCTTCGGGAGCAGGTTCGTCCTGCCAAAACCAAAGCCCGGAAACAGCCTTTTTTATGTCTGCGGCTTCGGGCATCATGTTGAACAAACTGACCGGGCTTTCCGGAACTGCCGGCAGCATCAGCCTGGCCAGCACGATCAGCCATAACGCATACCTTAGACGGGCGCCAATACGCCTGCGCAGGACATGCTGGACCGCCACGACCAGCACGGCGGCGAAACTTGCCGTCAACGTGGATAGGGCGAACCATCCGAAGAGGCTTTCGGCTACACTCATTTGGAATGACCTCATTTAATTTCAAATTTCACGGTTTTGGCCGTGATGCGTCCTGCGAATCCTTCCCCTGCTTTTCCGTCAAAATCCGCTGCAAACGCTCGATCTCCTGATCGGACAGCGGGGTCTCCTCCAAAAAATTGGTCATCATCAGCCCGGCCGCCCCGTTAAACACGCGGTTAAGAAAAGACCGGCTTTCCGCCCTCACGCATTCCTTTTCCGAAATGAGCGGGGAATACAGGTAGCTTCGCCCCGACTTTTCATAGCCGAGCGCTTTCTTTTTCACCAGCCTATTGATAAAGGTCCGCACGGTCTGATCGCTCCATCCCATGCCTTCCGGCAGCTTGTGCGCGATTTGCTCGGCGGTCAGCGGGCTCTCCTTCCAGACGATTTTCATGATTTCCCATTCCGACTCCGAAATTTTCGGCATTGCTTCCATCCTCTTCACCTCCTTTCCGATAAGGTTTAACTATTACAAATGTAAATATAACGGATATCCCAAACTATTACAATTGTAAATTTTAAAAAAGCAAAATAAAAAGCGTGCCAGGAAAGTCTGCAAGACTTCCTGCACGCCATAACATCAACGCGATTCTTTGACAGCCACAAAAATGTCCACGACGGTATCCTCCGGGTTAAAATCGCGCACATCATACCGTTCGAAATCGCCGGAATACGTCCGCTCCAGCTCCGCGTTTTGAAAAAACGCCGCCCAGATCTCCTGCCAAAGCTCGATCACCACCCGCTGTATCGGCCCCCGCTTCGACGTAAACTTGATGTATGCCGCTTCCGGGACCGTCGCGGAACTTTTTCCCCATCCGCTTACGGCCCGTTCCGTCTCATGGCCAAGCAGCAGCGTGTACTCCCCGTTTACGTCGCTTTCGTAGTCGGTATATAAGGCGTAAAGAACAGACGGATTTTGAAGTCCCGGCTTCTGCTGAAGCCCGCTGGCGAAATATCGCTCCCATAAGGACGGTATTTGCGCTTCCGGACCGCTTTCCCGCAGGTTGGACGTCCGAACGGCGACACCTGTCAGCGCCATGGCAGGCATATGCGTCATTGTTTCATGCATCGTGTGGTTACATCTCCTTTGGATCAGATGCACCCATTGTACCCGACCGAAGTGGACAACAGGGTGTCCGCGTTCCGATACAGCCGCAAAATATGTTCCGCCCGCCGAACCACTTCTTCGGCCGCCTGCGCCGGTTCCTCAATGACGACATGGCCGCCATAGCTGAGGATCATGCCATAAAACCATTCATCCAGCGGAAAATCCCCCTGCACGCGCAGGCTTCCGTCCTCCAGGACATGGACCTGATGATGGTCGAAGGCATCTCCAACCCGGTGCCTCACCGCAGCGGAAAAACGAAGGGTGACGCCGACCGCGGCAGCTTCGGACCAATCGGGCTTCCAATCAAACCGCTCCTGCGGCGGCAGCTCCCGCGGTTCGAACCGTTCATCCAGTACTTCGATGCCCTGAATGCGCGACAGGCGGAAGGACCGGAAATCCCGGCGAAGCAGGCAATAGGCTTGTACGTACCACACGTTCCCTTTTAAAATCAGCCGTCCCGGCTCCACCACCCGTCCGCTGTCCGTGCCGTTCATGTTGATGTACTGCAGCCGGACCCGCCTGGATTGCTCCATCGCCTGCCGCAGCAGGCCCAGTTTGCCTCGGGCATCCTTTCCTTGGCCCCAAGGGTTCAAATCGAACAAAAGCTTTTCGGAATAAGCCGCGCCCTGCCCGGAACCGGACCTGCGAAGCAGCGCCCCTACCTTTTCCAGCAGCCCGTCCAGCGCGCGGTCGTCGAGGGCAACCTTGACGCCTTTGACGGCTGCAAAAATGGAGGCGATCTCGTCGACGGTCAGGTGCTGTCTCGAGATCGTATAATGCTCCATCAGCTCGAATCCGCCGCTCGCCCCCGGATAGGCCGCGACCGGGATGCCCGCCCGGCTTAACGTATCCATGTCCCTATATATGGTTTTGGTCGACACTTCAAACCGATCGGCCAGTTCTTTGGCGCTGATCCTCCCCCGATTGAGCAGCAGGACGGTCATGGCTAATACGCGGTCTATTTTCATGCGTTTTTGCTCCCTCCTAGGTCGTCCCTGCTTCCGGGCCTCCGAAAAAAACCGATAATCTACGCCGCATCGGCACTTCATTTTCCGCAAACTGGCGGTGCCTGTGCCCGTTGGCCCCGGAAGGATGCGGGAATCCCCATAAAACCTGCTCCTCCCTGATCCTCCCCTGTTCCGCGAACCGCCGAAGAACCCGTTCCACGGCCCTGCCCAGCGGGATCATCAGCGCTTCACGCAATTCCTCCAGCTCTTCGCCTACGGATAAAGCCTGCTGCCGGAGCAGCGGCGAAGACCATATGTCGGGGCGGGCCCCCGTATAATTGCGCTTCTCCGCAAACACCGGATAACGCAGCAAAGAGATCGTATGCAGCAAATGCCGGGACTCCCCAAAAAGCGCGCTGCTGGACGAAATCTGCAAATATTCCGGCAGCCCCAGACGATCCAGCATGTCTTGGAGGTGGCTGCGCATCGAACCTGCAAACCCGGCTGCCTGTTTGGCCCGGCGGCAAACCTCTTCGTCCGGCAGACCTTCGGCGAGGGCCGTCCGCGCCGCTTGAAACGCTGTCTTCATTTGCGTCCAGCCGGGCGTAATCCCGATGATGACGATTCGCGCGGAACGGTTCAGGTATTCGTTATGGGGTGCGTAAAACATTTCGAGCCGCCCCTCCGTCGCCATGAGAAAAACATCCGTCAACAGATCCTCTTTCCCCAGGCTCCGTCCGGATGGCAACGATCCTATCGCCTGCTTATAATGCCGAAAAAACGGTGCGAACTTCAAGCCGTCAGCCTCCTGCGTTCTCTGCCCTAGTGACTATGAAGCCCCCGTTGAGGCTTCTAGGCATAAGACGTTCCTATCCTCAGCTTACCCCAAAAACCGAACCTTCGCACGGGCGTTTCGAGGAATGACAGGCTGAAGTCAATCGGCTTCCATGTTGAAAAGGGGTTTGCCTGCGGAGCTTTCCTTTTCAAGCATCAGCAAGAAACCCGATTCGGACGCATCCGAATCGGGCCATTTCCCGTACATGGCGGTTTAAAATCAAAATCATTGGATATACACGGACTATCGTTTTGAACCATCCTCCGGCTTCGTCCCAGCCCCGTACCGGACCTGGTTATAACGTCTGACCACCTGCTCCACCTCATGGGGGGCGAGATTGGTATATTCAGTTTTGGCGGAGATCAGTTCCGCGTTTTCGGACGGGGTAAGGCTTGAGCGGAAAGCATACCCCTGCTTGACGGCACGGCGGATCAGGCTCGCGTAAGCCCGGCGCGGGTCCCCGCTCCCGGCCCCGGCTGCATCGTCGTTACGCCTTCTCCACCGCCTTCCGGGCCGCTTCTGCACGGGTTCGATTTTCTCCACCTCGTCAACGTAATCCCCTTCATCCAGCGTCGTCCGCCGGATCTCGCGCATCAGCCGCAGCCGCTGCGCCAGCCGGGCCAACCAGGCGCGAAGGCTTTCCGGAAGCCAGCGCCGCAGCAGGCGGTATAACAGGAACAACAGGACGAGCGCCACGGCTGCTGCCAGCAGGTAAAACAGGAGCTGGCTTGCGACCTGTACCCAATGCGGCGTGGGGGACGCTGGAGGAAGCCCAAGATCGGGCTGCTGGGGTTGAGCCGGCGGTTCCTGCACCGCTTGCGGCTTCTCCCCGCCGCCCAAGCCGCGCAGCCACTCGGCCAGCCAACGCCTGGCATAGGCCAGCCCCTCGCCGAGACCGTTCCACAAGCTTAGCAGCGCGATAACGGCGATGGTCAGCCACGTCATCCGGCGGTTTCTGGCCACAATCCGGCGGAGGAGCTGACGGTCCGTCTCCTGCGCGTTGGAGGCATCGCGGACGCGGTCTCCGTTCCAGCGCAGCAGAACGGCAAACAACGTAAACAGGCTCATGAAATAAAGCGAGATGCGGTACGGCTCAAGGGCGCCCACCCTGGAGGAAAAGCCGTACACGATCAAAGCGGCCCCAAGCCCGGCCAACGGAAGCTTCAGATCGATTTCCCGCCACAGTTCCTTGCGGCCGACGACGAGTCCGCGAAACACGGCGATGAACGAAACGAGCGCCGCCAGAACGCCCGCCCGAAGGCCGGTTGCCGCCAGCGGAATCAAGGCGGCGGCGATCAGGGCCGCGGCAGGCAGCAGCGCTTTTCCTCCCCGGGCCTGCCGGATGCCCGTCAGCGTCCCCGCAGCATGCAGCAGCCAAATGAGCGGCAGCAGCCAGCCGGGAACGAGATCCATCGCAAACGCCATGTAAAGCAGCAAAAACGGATAACAGGCCGCCGTCTCGAGGAGCGAGTTCCCGATCACGGACAGCACGCGCCGCATGGCCGTGCCTTTCTTTTGCTTCATCATGCCCCCGCCTCCTTGGTCCCATCGTATACATCGGCGATCGATACGCGATGGCCCCGCTGCTCCAACTTCCGAACGGCGTCCCGGATCGCGGGGGAGACATGGGGCGTTACAAGGAAGTAGTCGATCGCATCCGTCCTCTCCGCTTCGGCTTCAAGCCGGAGAAGCTCATGAAACGGCATTTGGACTTTCATCTCGACGGCGGCCATCGCCTCCAGCACGGCCTCCAGGTGCGCTTGGCCGTAATCCGGCATCAGCTCCGACCGGCTGGCGTCGGCATGGGGCGAAAGACAGGCATTGCTCGCAAACCCGGCAGCCATCCCCTGGCGGATGAGCGCCGCGGCGCAAGTCGCAGCATAGGACAGTGCATCTTCGATGACCTCAGGTTTGGTCACCACGTTCCACATCTGCTCCGACACCTCGATATTGAGCAGAATCATCGCCTTCGGATCGGCCGAGTAGCCATGCTGATGTACCTGGAGTTCCCCGCTTCTCGCGCTGGCTTTCCAGTGGATGCGATTCATCGCGTCTCCCGGCGCGTAACTTCGGACTCCCGTATACAGAAACGGATCCTCGACGATCCAGCGGCGGACGGCCAGCTCGCCCTGCCAGGTTTTCCAGGAAGACGGCAGCTCTTCGTCCCTGCGCAGCGACGGGTAAACCACCAGCCGTTTGTTCAGGTTCACTTTCAGGGACGGCGTATACATCGCAAACAAATCGCTGCCGGTCATCGTTGCCGTATCCATGCGGAAGATGCCCCGTCCACGGCACTGAATCTGGTGCGTCCGGGTAATCCGCGTTCGGGCGGGCAGCGAGAAAAAGCTCGTATGGTTTTGGTAAATCTCGCCTTCGCTGACCCACGTTTCCTTGCTGCGCTTGAATCCGAGCGATGCGGGCAACATCGCTTCCAGCCGCAGCCAAGGGATCGGCACGCGGCGTTTGTTTTCGATGACCTCCACCATCTCGATCCAGTCCCCTGCGTAACATGTCCGGGTACTGAAATGGCGGTCGTAGTTCAGTTTGCCGAGCGCATATTTCCCGAGAACAAGTCCCTGCAGCACCATGACGGCGCCGCAGGCAAGGAACAGCCATAACACCGCCATCTACTTCACGCCGCTTTCGAGTTCTTTTTCGCTTGGAACCGGAATCCCGTTCAAAATCCCCGCGAGGATGCGCTCCGCATGGCTTCCGGCTTCATGCCGCTTTCTCAGCACCAGCCGGTGCGACCATACCGGCAGCAAAAGCTGCTTAATGTCGTCCGGCAGCACGTAGTCCCTTCCCTGCAGCGCCGCATAAGCCTGGGCGGCGCGAAGCAGCGCCTGCGTCCCGCGCGGGCTGATGCCGAGCGCCGTTTCGTCATGGCTCCGGGTCGCTTCGGCCAAAGCGACGATATAACCGAGCAAATCGTCGGCCACCCGGACCTGTCCGCACAGCCGCTGCGCTTCAAGCACCTCTTCGGCCGTTGCCGTCCGCGCAGGTTCCCCCGGCTTCAGGCTGCCCGCGGCGGCCGCCGTTCTTTTTAAAATTTCGACGCCCTCCGCCGACGATGGATATCCTAGCTTCATCCGGATCAAAAAGCGGTCCATCTGGGCTTCGGGAAGCGGAAACGTCCCTTGGTTGTCCACCGGGTTTTGCGTCGCAAGCACCATAAACGGGCTTTCCAGCGGCATCGTTCGCCCTTCGATGCTGATCTGCCGCTCCTCCATGCATTCCAGCAGGCTGGACTGCGTCCGGGGCGTGGCGCGGTTGATCTCGTCGGCCAGCACGATGCGGGCAAACAGCGGCCCGGGCCGGAAGTGGAATTCCCCGTCCTTTTGGTTGAAATAATGAATCCCCGTCAAATCCGAAGGGAGCAAATCCGGCGTGAACTGAATCCGCTGAAAGCTGAGGCTAAGCGACGCCGCCAGGCTTTTGGCCAGCAGCGTTTTGCCCGTCCCCGGGACGTCCTCCAGCAGCACATGCCCCGACGCCAGCAGCGCCGTCAGCAGCAGATCGACCTCGCGTTCCTTGCCGACGATCACGTTAGCGATATTTTGCTTCAATTTTTGCCCGAGCTGATGAACGATCTCCATATCAATCCCCGTCCTTCCTCCTTGCCTCCATTTTGATGCCTTCGATTCCAATCGAAGCCGGCGCCAAATATATAAAAGCGCTTGCAACATGGAGGGAGTGTATGTTGAAATTGGAACTGCCCTGTATTCCGGTTTCCTTTCTCAACCATTTTAACAAATAATTCGGGCAAATGGAGACTATAAAACGTTCCCGGCCGAATTCGCGGCGGAGCCCAACATTGACTCCTGCGCCATGCCATCGGTAATATGGGCTTAAGAGGTGATATGACTTGGACACGATGCTGATTCTTGGCGGGATCATGCTGTTTCTTGCGGTAGCGCTTGGCGCTTTCGGAGCGCATGCCCTGAAGGAACGGTTGAACGAAAGCCAGCAGAAAACATACCAGACGGGGGTGCAATACCATTTGGCCCACGGGCTTGGCCTTGTGCTGATCGGTCTTTATGCGGGCATGGCGGAGCAATCTTCCCTGGCCGTGCTGGCGGGTTGGTTTATTTTTGCGGGGATCGTTTTGTTCTCCGGCAGCCTGTACGCGCTTAGCCTCACCGGCATCCGGAAGCTCGGCGCCATCACGCCGCTGGGCGGCGTGGCTTTTTTGGCCGGATGGGTGTTGTTTATCGTTGCGGCGGCGCAAGGGTGAAAAAAAAGCTTTAACGCATGGCCGTTTTTGACCGAAAAAAGAGCGCATCCCGGAAGTAAGGGATTGCGCTCTTTTGATTGGTCCGACAAGATTACTCGTTTGCTGCCCGGTTTGCCTTTGCCCCGCGCGCGCGGTCGCTCTGGATTTGCTTGCTGCGCAGCTGGCCGCAGGCCGCATCGATGTCCGTGCCATGCTCAAGCCGCACGCTGACGCTGATATTGTTTTTTTTCAGCGTATCGTAGAAGGCGGTAATCGTCTCCTTGGAACTCCGCTGATACTGGCTGTGCTCGTCGACCGGATTATACGGGATCAGGTTCACGTTCGCCAGGTTCCGGCGGCTGCCTACCAGCTCCGCCAGCTCCTGCGCATGCTCCGGCTGGTCGTTGACGTCCTTCAGCAGGATATATTCCAGCGTGATTCGGCGGTTCGTTTTCTCCAGGTAATAATCGATCGCCTCCATCAGCGGCTCGATCGGATACGCCCGGTTGATCTTCATGATTCGCGTGCGGATGTCGTTGTTCGGCGCGTGCAGGGAAATCGCCAGATTCGTTCCGAGATCGCTGTCGGCAAATTCGCGGATCTTCGGCACCAGGCCGCTTGTCGACACCGTAATGTGCCGCGGACCGATCGCCAGACCTTTAGGGTCGCGGATGACCCGGATGAAATTCGACATATGCTCGAAATTGTCAAACGGCTCACCGATGCCCATCACGACGATATGGCTGACCCGCTCGTTATTTTGCCGGCCGTCCAGGAAAAGCTGGACCTTCATCACCTGTTCCACGATTTCGCCGCTGGTCAGGTCCCGGCTTTTGCTCAGCAGGCCGCTCGCGCAAAAGCTGCATCCGATATTGCAGCCCACCTGCGTCGTCACGCATACGGACAGGCCGAATTTATGGCGCATCAGAACGGTTTCGATCAGGTTGCCGTCCTGCAGGCGGAACAGAAACTTAATGGTGCCGTCGGCGGATTCCTGGCGGGTATGCTCCTCCAACGTTTGAATCGCAAAATGCTCCTCCAGCAGCGTCCGGCATTCCGGCTTCAGCTCCGGCATCCTGGAAAATGCCGTCACGCGTTTGCGGTACAGTCCTTCCCAAACAAGCTGGGCGCGTGATTTTTTATGTCCATGCTCAGCCAGCCAAGCGGCCAGCTGGTCCACAGTGAGTCCATAAATGGATGGTTTGCTCATTGGTTTACGTTCCTCTTTTCCAAAAGCGTAAAATTCTCGTCCCTCTCTACTTTACCAGATTGGAACGAAAATCTGTCATTATTGTCCCAAAATTTCATTAGCAAAACAAGGGGAGACAGGCAGGATTTGCGGCAACCCTTGCGTTTGTCCACCCTTGCCCGTTTTTCCCGGCGCGTACAACCGTCCCTGCAACGGGTGTCTTGCTTGCCTATATGCCAAAAAGGGGACTCCCGCGGATGGGGCTTATGAAAAAGAAAACCTGACGCTGTCAGCCAGCGGCAGGTTCATAGATTCCGGATGGATCGTCAAATTGCCAAAAACCGTTCGAGCCGTTCCTTTTGCCGCAAGTGATGCCGGAAATGCATTTCTACCAGCATGAACCACTCGGCCGCATGTAAAGCGCCGAAACCGGGGTGGACCAGCTTGTTTTGCAGCGGGGCCTGATGCACCAAAGGCTCGGCGTCTCTCATGCCGTCAAGGACCGAACGCAAGCCGTCGATCATTTGCTCCTTGCTCGCGGGTTGCGGCGGCGTATACGCCGGGGATGGCGGGACTTGGATCCGGATGTTCGGAAACTCCCCGTTTAAGAAGGCAATCTTCCCCCGTTCCGTCTTCTCTCCGGCCGTGGCGACGCCCTCAGCGGATTCGGCGCATGCCCGGACGTTCCTTAAATGCAGATGCAGGGATGCCTGAATCAAATGCATGTACATTTGCCCAAGCGACCATTCCTCTTCGCCGGGCTTGCGGTGCAATTCCTCCAGGCTGAAGCGTTCCAGCTCCCCGATGTAATGCCCGGTGATGTTCTCCAGGCTGCGGATCGTTTCTTTTGTATTCATCGCAATCACTCCTTGGTTATTGGTTCTGGAATAACCATAACAAAACGCTACTGACACCGTTATGTCAGTAGCGTTTCAGGAGTTTTTCGGCTTCTTTCCGAATTCGCTCGCGAAGGGCTTCCGGCTCGAGTACGGTCATGGCCGACCCCCAGCCCATGATCCAATGCAGAACCTCCTCGATGCGACGGACGCGCATCCGGATATGAAGTCCGTCCGGATGTTCCTCCAAAGCGTCGATATAGTAGTTGTCCGACTCTCTGATTCGGCCTTCGATCGTACGGTCGGCCGACAGGAGAATCACAAGCTCGCGGTCATCGGCCGGCCTGTATTTCTCCAGGTCGAATCCGCCCGGAAGCTCATAGCCACACGCCAACACGCAAAGTTCGGACATGCGGGATACCCGGAAATGGCGAATATCCCCGCGCAGCTCGCAGGCCGCGACCAGCAGCCAGGCTCCCCGGTCATAGATCAGGCCATAAGGAGCCGCGGTGCGTTCGCTCACCCGGCTCCCCTCCGTCCCCGGACCGGCTTTGACGTAGCGGAAGCGGATTTTCTTCCGCTCCAGGAGCGCCCGGCGCACCAGCTCCAAGTTTTCCCGCTCCATCCTGCCGGCGTCCGCCTCCGGGGTCTGCAGCAGGCGCATGGTAGCCCGGATCCGGCCGGCTTCGGCGCGTACGGCTTCGGGGAGAACGGCTTCGATTTTGGCGTTGGCGGATACGGCATGAACGCCGTAATTCGGCTCCAGCTTCTTTTGCACGAACTCGCCGCCCAGCAGCAGGGCGACCGCCTCAGCGGCCGTCAAGCTGACGGGAGGCAAAAAATATCCCTCCATCAGGGAGTAGCCTTGCCCGGGAGCGCCCACAACCGGCACGTTCGCCTCGCTGAGCGCTTGCATATCGCGGTAGATCGTGCGGACGCTTGTTTCGAACCGCTCGGCCAGCTCTTCGGCCCGAACGATTTTTCGGCTTTGCAGCTCCAGCACGATCGCCAGCAGCCGGTCTGTTCTGTTCATAGGGACGTCGGCTCCTTGCTCATCAATTTCGGCTTATTTTTCCGGTTCGGTCCGCCAGTGCGCGAAGGCCTTCAAGCGCCCCTTCCCAGTGGCTTTTCATCGTTTCCCTGGCATGCATGTCCTCCAGCTTTTCCTGATGAAAACTGACGGTCGCCTTCCCCTGCGCGGCAGGCAGCACGCGGATTTGCAGCGTGGACGGATGATTCCAACCGGGACGCTGCCATCTCATCCGCAGCTGCTCCGGCGGCTTGACCACCCCGAGCTCTCCCGTAACTCCCTCTGCCGCGGCAAAGGTTTCTCCCGGTTTCAGGTCCAGCCCGTCCGCCTTGCCGATCCACAGCTTCATTCCCTCGGGGGAGACCAAAAGCGACCAAGCCTCCTGCACCGACAAGGGCAAGGTTCTTCGTACTCCGATTTGAAAACCCGCGGCGGCCGTCAAACCGACCGGTTTGGCCTGCTGCCCGTTCCCTGATTCTTGCTCCGTTCCGGACTTAACCATGGTGCGTCGCCTCCAATCTTTGAATGGGCCCTGCGTTCATAAAAAAATCAGGGCGATGAAGCCCTGACAAATCATTCGACGCCGATTCCTTAAACTCCTTGAGGCCGTTGCTATTCGGCCATATTCGTTCACAGCAGAAATATCGCTAATATCGTCGTCGCAAGCAGTCCGATCAGCACCGGCTTCAGATTGCGGCGGGCGAGCTCGAACGGGCTGACCCCGCAAATGGCCGCCGCCGGGATCAACGCCCACGGGATCAGCGTGCCGCCTCCGACCCAAATCGCCGCTACTTGGCCCAATGCCGTCAGCGTTGCCGCACCCGTATGCGTCGCCGCCGCAAACAGCTGGGCGATGGAGCCTGCAAGCGAGATGCCGGAGAAGCCCGAGCCGTCCAGGCCGGTGATCGCGCCCGTAATCGTCAGCGTCACGGCTCCGACCGCCCCGTTGAGGGGAACCAAGCCGGCCAGGGCTACGCCGAGGTCGTTGACGATGCCATGCGAGGCCTGGGGCAAAACCTTCCCGAACAAGTCGGTGAACGCCGAATCGCCCAAGTAAAAAAAGGCGGCGATCGGAATGACCGGGCCGAACACCTTAAAACCGAAGACGAAGCCGTCGATCAAATAGGAGGTGATTTTCTCAAGCCCCCGGTTTTTATGGGCAATAAGCGATATCACGATCAGAATGAGCACCGCCGTGCCTCCGACGAGCGCCGTCGCATCGCCGCCTTGGAGCTTAAGCACGAACATGGCCGCGACGTCGGCCAGGAAAAGGAGCAAAATCGCCACGGCCAGCATGTTTTTGGTTCCGGCAGGCAGCTTCAAGCCTTGTTCATCCTCTTCGCCGCTGGCGGCGAGGGTGTTCCCCGCGCTTTTGACGGTCACCAATCCGTCCCTCCACGTTCCTTTTTTCAGGTCCTTTCGCATCATCCAAAATGCGGTTACGGTCGTAACGACCCCCATGCAGATCACAAGCGGCACGCTGGCTTCCATGACGCTCGCCACCGGAATTCCGGCCGCGTCGGCCGTGAGCTTCGGCGCTCCCTGGATAATATAGTCGCCGGACAACGCGATGCCGTGGCCGAACAAATTCATCGCCATCGCCGCGCCCAAGGCGGGCAAGCCGACCCGAAGCGCAACCGGAAGCAGCACCGCGCCGATCAGCGCGACGGCCGGCGAAGGCCAGAAAAAAAAGGACGTCGCCATCATGATGATCCCGATGCCCCAGTAGGCCAATGCCGGCGTCCGCAGGAACCTCGTGAGCGGCGCCACCATCGCCTCATTGATGCCGGTTCGGATCAGCACGCGGCTCATCGCGACGATAATGGAGATGATCATGATCGTCCCCATCAGCTCTTTAGTCGCATAAATAAACGAATTGAACACCCCGGATACGGAGCCGCTGATCGTGCCCGTCGCCAGCATGCCGAGCGCAAAAATGCCCGCGACGCAAATCATCGTCGTATCCCGCCGCCGGATAAGCAGCGCCATAATAAACACGATAAACGCCAGATACACGTAATGAATTGCCGTTAAATGAATGACCATGTCAGGGTCACTCCCTTCCCCTGCTGCAAAGTGTGCTATATGTTATGCAGGGGCCTGGGCATGGGTTCATGGCCTGGCTTTTTGGGCGTCCAAGCAAGCTCGGGCAAAATCAGGGTACTGCTACAAGCAACATTCTATATTACAAATGGAGGGATATATCGCCCATCAATATCCGTAAAACCATACTCCAGCGCAAGGTCGCCTACCTGCAGCACCTGCCCGTGTTTATCGTGCCTGTTAGGGTCTGCCGCTAATGCGGATACGGCCCGCCCGACATAATAGGTCGACTCGGTACGGCTGAGGGCCTCCACCTCTTGCCAATGATCTTCGTCGGTGCCGAAATTTTTCAGCACAAGCTCTGTTCTCATCCAACCGGGAGAAACCGCCGCCATCGTAATGCCGGTATTTTTCAGGTCGTGAGAGAGGCCGAACACGGTTCGATGGATTGCATTTTTGGCAAGATCGTAATAAAAGGTCGACAAATATTTGTCCTGATCCCGAAAGGTGGTATGCACGATGATGCCCCTGCCGGTTTCCAGCATCAGCGGAATGGCGTAGTGATTGGTCGCTATTTGGGCACGCACGCCGCTCTGAAATACCGCATCCCACATCTTTAACGGGTATTCCCAAAAAGCCTGCGGCTTTAGATTTGCTTCGAAATCATGCAGTCCCCAAACGTTGTTTACCAAAATATCAAGCCGCCCCTGCTCTTGGCGGATTCTTTCGATCAGAGCTTTTGTATCCTCGTCCCGCGTATGATCGCACCGGCATGGCACCGCCTGGCCTCCTAAACGGAGTATTTCTTCGGCGGTTTCGTCGATGCTTCCGGGAAAACCGTTGGTCGACTCGCCGCGCAAGCTCCTTCCGGAAACGTAAACAACCGCTCCGGCCTTCCCAAGCTCTATCGCGATTCCCCGTCCCGCTCCGCGGCTCCCTCCGGTAACGAGAGCAATCTTCCCATCAAGCGGTCTTTCCATCGTATCAGCTCCTTCATTGTCATTGTTTATACTGATCATACAGGGGAACTACGTCACCAAATGTCATAAATGCAAAAAAAATATGCCGTCACGGAAGGCGCGGCTATCCGCACCGTCTGTAACGGCAATAGGGTTAAGTCAACCGATACGTCGCAAAGGGCTTGCCGTACCGGAAGGGCTCGCTGATCTCGTTCAGCCGGCTCAAAGCCTCCGCGTCCGGATTCAGCTCCAAGCTCTTCAGGTTTTCGTCCAGCTGCTCGGGACGGGTCGCCCCGACGATGACGGTCGAAACGGCAGGCTGTTCCATCAGCCAGGCGAGCGATAGCGTGCTGGGCGTGCAGCCGTGTTCTCCGGCAATCCGGCTCACTTGCTCGGAAAGCGTCAACGTCTGATCGTTGATAAACCGGCCAAAGCTCGGGTCCGTTTGCGCCCGCGATTTCAGCGGTGCCCGGTCGGCGAAGCTGTATTTGCCGGTCAGAATGCCCCCGGCCAGCGGGAAATACGGAATGATGCCTACGCCTTGATCCAGACAGAGGGGGATCATCTCCTGCTCCGGCGTACGATCGGCGAGCGAATAGCTGGTTTGAAGGGATACATAACGGGTGAGCCCTTTCATCTCGCTGATCCCAAGCGCCTTCATGAGCTCCCAGGCTGCATAATTGGAAGCGCCGATATAACGCACCTTGCCGGCACGCACCATATCGTCCAGCGCCCGAAGCGTCTCTTCAAGCGGCGTGTGCGGGTCAAACGTATGGATCTGGTACAAATCCACGTAATCCGTCTGCAGCCGTTTCAGGCTGCCATCGAGCTCACGCATCAGGTGATACCGCGAGGAGCCCCGCTCGTTAGGACCTTCGCCGCGAACCAGGCCTGCTTTCGTCGCCAGCACCACTTCATGCCTTCTTCCCGCCAGAGCCTCCCCGATGATCCGTTCCGACTCCGTACCAGCGTAAATGTTGGCCGTGTCGATAAAGTTGATGCCCCGATCGAGGGCATGATGGAGAATCCGGGTCGAAGTCTCCTGGTCCGCGCGTTTGCCGAACGCGTTGGTCCCGAGACCAAGCAAAGATACTTCGACCCCGCTGTTTCCAAGACGGCGAAATTTCATGAACATCCGCTCCTTTGCGCAACTTTTTTGTAACGTTTGGGCTAAATCCCGACGCATAAAATAACTAACACGATTGTTCCGCCGAACCGATCATGCCTGAAAAGACGATAAAACGTCAAAGCATATGCCGTTTCAAATCCCGCCGGCGGGGTAGCGGCACCTTCTTCACCAAGCATACCTCAATCGGCATCAGAGCTCCAAGCGTAAACCGATAACCCGCGGACAGAACCGGCGGAAACACCCCGTTCGAAAATAACGCGCCTTTAAGCAACCCTTTTGTTGTTAGGAAACAATACGTTCTCCGCCCGGATTTGTCAATGATGCTCTTCAACAGGCAAAAGGAGACCCGGCTGCCTTGAGTTCGGGCCGCGCCGGGTCTTATCCTATCACTCTTCGTTTATGCCGACTGCTGGGCAGACAGGTTCCGATCCGATGTTTTACGGCTCCGTGAAGCCTTGTTCGCCACCAGCGTAACCGCGAACGCGAGCAGCAGCGCAGCCGCCATGGAGATCGTAAACCCAACCGCGTTGTTGGACAAGAGCGGCCCCATGAACGACGGGACGTAGGCCGTGCCGCGGACTTGAAACACGCCGACCAAACCGCCGCCGACACCGGCCGCCGCTATCGCTCCCCCGAAGACCCACTTATTCGAAAACATGAACGGATAGGCTGCCTCCACAAAGGTGCCGAAGCCCATGTTAATCAGGAAACCCGGGGCAGCCACCGCCGCTTCGCCTTTGTCTCTCGGCGCCACCAGATTGGCCAACGTAATGCCTGCCGATACCATGACCAGCCCGACCATATCGATGGCCCCGAGGAAGCTGTTGCCCGTCTTCTCCATTTCAAGGAGTACGATCGGCAAAATCGCGGCGTGGTACACTCCGCCGAGAATCGCCGGCCAGATCAGCAGGCCGCCGATCACGCCCGCCACGATCGGGTTGAAGGAAATCGCCAGATTGATCAGGTACTTGATGAATTCTCCGGCCTGCAGCGCAAACGGAGCCACCAAATAATACATGATGAGCCCGGAAACCAGACCGGCGAACCCTCCGGCCACGATATTGACCGTGGTCATCGGAAAACGCCACTGCACGCATTTGACAAACAGGAACTGCACCAGCAGTCCCGCCCCGATTCCGCCGAGAATCCCCCCGATAATCCCGCCGTTCATGGACAGCGTTCCGGCGATGACGCCGGCTACGATGGACACTTCGTCCATATCGGATATTTGCTTCGCCGCGATTACCGCCAGCACGACCGGCAAAGCCTTCAGCATAATGTCAAACACGGCGCTTAAACCTTGAAGGGCCGGAATTTGGCTGAGCGCCAACACGATCGCCATAGCGATAAACCCGGGAAGGGATGACTGCATGATCCCTTTCAGATTGATCCTCCGCCAGGGGTTGCCCGCAGGCTGCTTGTAGCCGTCGGTGCTTCCAAGCACAGGGACGTATTTCATCCCCCAATGCTTGCATAACGACGTTATAAACGACACCGCTCGCGTGCGGTTGGTCGTGCCCGTCGTACCCGAAGCGGCGATGACCTTCGCGCCTTTCGAGCCGATCAGCGCCATGGAGGTCCCGCCCGTGCCGACGACGGGGATGGACTTCTCCGCCGCTGCCCGGATCGCCTGGCCGTTGGCGCCTTCGGGATCGGCGCTCATGACGATCAAGCCGTCGATTTGTCCGGACCCGATCAGCGCAGCCATATCGGCGTCCAACTCAAAGGCGGCCTCGTTGACTTCCTTTAACGTGCCTTCCATGCGTTTTGCCAATCGGCATTCTTCCGTATTCCAACCATATAAAACGGCCGCCGTCGTTTCTTTGGCCGTATCCATCGATTCCGAGGCAGCGATAAATTGCACTGCTCCCAATTCCATGCCGGCGCTGCTGCATTGGGCCGCAATTTCCCCGACCAGCTTGTCCGGGTTTTTGCCCCCTAAATTATATAAATTGCCGCCGCTGCTGCCGATGACCGCTATTCGTTTCATGATGTGCTCCTCTATTCGCCATTCATTCGCTTTATTATGGTACCGTATTACCATATTATAAGAGTAAAATGTAATAGCGACAACCTTTATTCCGATAAAATGTCCGGTCAACCGGGAAGCGGCAGAACACCTATCATTGTTAACATTTTTGATGAACAAAAAAAGAGAGGGGCGCATCCCCCTCCACGATAATTTACCACCAGAACCGGTTCGGCTCCATCCGCCACGGGTGCGGCATCTCCGGGCCTGAAGGCCGCTGCTCCTGTCCATAACCCGGCTGCAGTCCCGGATAGGAGCGCGCATCATCCCCCTCATAAAACGAACCCTGCGAAACGCCGGGAACGTTCTCCCGATTCCGGGATTCGACGGGCGGGCCCAGGACGACGGATTGCCGGATCGGCGCCACCGCCTGCGCGAACTCCTCCGGATTGACGCCGTAAGCCAGTCCCATGATCTCTTTGGGCGTAAACCGGAGAAAATCCGCCGCGTATACGATATCCGAATTCGGACGGTCAAAGATCGCCATGATAAAGGTATCGTCCGTCAACGAAACGATCCAGTGGAACCATCCCTTCGGAAATTGGGCAACCTTTCCCGGCCCGAGCCGGTATGTCATTAACCGCTGCGTATTGGGGTTAAAGACCGAAGTCGTCACTTCGCCGGCAATTACCACGACCATTTCGCTCGAGTTCGTATGCCAGTGCGGCGTAATCATCACGCCCCGGCTCATGCGGATATTAAAAAACCCGATATCGGCCGCAGGCAGCTGCGGGGAAAAAAGCTGGGTAATGTAATTCCGCGAATCCCGGCGATAAGTCACCACCTCGTTCGAATCCGCGCTTAAGTTCAAGGATGGGGATGTTAAGTCAACCGCCACTTCCGAAGCCTCCCTCCACAGGATCATGTCATCAATCCTTGGGTCAATGTCTACCCTAATGTATGCGCCGGTTCCTCCTCATGCTCCTAACGCTTTGCTAGGCATAGTCTAAAAAAATCGCTTCTTGTCGGCCGCCGGAATCCGCTATAATAAAACTCATAGCATGGGATGGATATCTTTAACAATGGTGGAGGGTTCTATGAAGCAGCAAAACGCAGCATCGTTATCGGACATCATCACGGAAGGAATCGACAAGACGCTCGCCAAGGAAATGCCAAACGCCGGCCCGGAAGAGCTGGAACAACGGCGGCAGCAGATGAGCAAAGCAGAACTTATGGACGCATATCTTCTATCGTTCGATCAGGACTTGACGGGGCAGGTCATTCATGAGGTCGTGCTGCGGGTTTTTGGTTTGGATCTGGATCATGCCTTGGTGCTCCCGGAAGCCGAACGCGAAATCCGCGCCGCAGCCGAACGCAGGCTAGGGGAAATGCAAGCTGGCAGCAACCCGATCCCTCCCCGCGACGTCATCGATTTGCAGCTGGCCGAATGCGGCAGGCGGCTGGCAGGCCCTGAAGTTCGCCGCCTGCTGAACCAGCTGTTCGGCGTGAATCTTGACGCCATATCGGCTTTGGACAAAGCAAGAATATCGCTGTTCTCCAAAGGCCAATGGATCGTGCGGCAAGATCGGGATTTGTTCGTCGTGTATACGGGCGAAGGGGACATCGACGTCAGCGTGTATCCCACAGCATATTTCCGGGAGCGGACAGGACAGGACGAACTGCCGGAGGACCTGGGACAGGCTTTGGCCGATCTGGGTTACAGCCCTGTTGCGGAGGGGCAGAGATATTATTATGTCAATCCGGACGGGCAAGCCGTTCCGGATGCCTTTAAAGGCCAAACGATGGGTGCGATTATGGCCTCCATCCGGAATGCATACAGCCATCTATAACTTGCGCTTTCCTCATCGGCGTTCACTCAGCCGTCTTCCCGGCTGCGTTCCACGCTTTTGCCGCGCCAAAAAAAGGGCCCTGATCGAAGATCAGAGCCCTTTTTATCATACGGGTCATTATTTACCGAAAGAGGACAAAAATTTCACGCGGTCGCCCATCGGAGGGGTGTTGTTGTCCACCAATGCGATTTCGAGAAGCGCAGGTCCGCCGGCATTCAGCAGTCCGCTGAGCGCTTCCTTGTTCAGGTCACCCATCTCCTGGACGCGGTAGCTTGGAATGCCCATGGCTTCCGCCATTGCCGCAATGCTGATTTCCTTCTGCCCAAAGGACGCATGCGACCGTTTGTACTGCAGCTCATGCCCGTGATATACCATGCCCAGCCGCGCATTGTTCATGATGACGAACAGGATCGGCAAATTGTATTCCTTGGCCGTCAGAATCTCCATGCCGTGCATGAAGAAGCAGCCGTCTCCCGTGATGCATACCACCGGACGGTCCGGATCGGCGAATTTCGATCCGATGGCGGAGCCGATGCCGCTGCCCATCGCCCCGAAATGGACGTTAATGTCGAACGTGTTGTAATCCAGAACGTTCATGTAATGGATCACGTAGGACATGAACTCCCCGATATCGACGGTATAGCGCGTATCCGCCGGGAGATGCTTCTGCAGGTTTTTCAGCACGTTTTGCGTGTTGTATTCCTCTGTCGCGACGTAACTTTGCGGTTTTTCCAACGCTTTTGCGCCTTCTTTAGGCAGTCCGAGCGCTTTCAGCTCCTCGAGCAGGAACATCAGGCTCAGGTTGATGTCGCCCAGGACCGGGATGTCGATTTCGTATTTACGGCCGAATACGGTCTTGTCAAAATCCATCTGCACGCAGAACCGATTTTTGGTCAGATTCATATTCCAGTTGTTTGTTGCAGTTTCGCCCAAGCTGGAGCCGAGAATCAGCAGGGCTTGTCCATCGCCATCATTGATGAGCGCCGAAGTCCCTTCATGGCCCGCGAAACCGAATACCCCGGACAGAAGCGGATGCTCTTCGGGAATGAATCCCTTCGCCTGCGGCGTGGTCACGATCGGCCAGTTGAGAAGCTCCGCAAGCTCAAGCACCTGATCCACCGAACTGCGTACGCCTTGCCCGATGAAAATATATCCGCTCTCGCGTTTCGCCAGCTCCTCCGCAACCTTCTTGATCGTATCCAGTTCCGGCACGATCGGCGTTCTTTTCGGCGGCTCGGGAATCGTAACCTGCACTTCGCCCTGCTGCACGTCGATCGGCATCGCTACATGGACCGGCCCGGGCACGCCGGATATCGCGATTTCAACCGCTTTTGCCACCTCGGCCAGCAGATCCTTGGATTCGCGCACCGTCACGCTGTATTTGGTGACCGACCGGTATACCGGCTCGGCGTCCAATTCCTGCGACGCGTTCAACCCCACCGTATTGACCGGAACCGCACCCGTCAAAAACAATACCGGCAGATGCTCGCGCATCGCGTTGGCCGCGCCAGTGACAAGATTGGTTCCCCCCGGCCCGCTGCAGCCGATGGCTACGCTAAGCTGGCCCGAATATTTGGCATAGGCCGCCGCCATATAGGAGGCAGCCCCTTCATGTTTGGTAACGACGGGCGTAATTTCGGGCATCTCAACCAGCTGGTCGAACAGGACGTTGACGGAACCGGCGGGAATGCCGAAAATATGCCTTACGCCTAATCCTTTCAAATACTCCAATACTGCGCGTGCTGCTTTCATAAAAAAACCTCCTAATAAATTTCTATTTATCTATGGTGTAAAGGAGTGACCGGGCCGAAAAGAAGGCTCAGTTCACTCCGCAGGATAGGTACAATTGAGCGATGTCCTCCGCCTTCATCGGACGGCTGAAATAATAGCCCTGCATCAGATAACAGCTTCGGGCAGCCAAAAACTCGGCCTGCTCCTTGGTCTCGACCCCTTCGGCAATGACGTTCAGGTTCAAATTCTGGGCCAGCGTAATAATCGTGTTCGTGATGGCCGCATTGTCGTCGTCCTTGATGATGTCCTGCACGAAGGATTTATCGATCTTCAGCGTGCTGATCGGAAAGTTTTTCAAATACCCCAGGGAGGAATAGCCCGTCCCGAAATCATCGATGGCAATATTAATGCCCAGGCCCTTAAGCTGCTCCATCGTTCTGAGCGTCACGTCGGTGTTTTTGATGATCTGGTTTTCGGTGACCTCCAGGTGCAGGAATTCCGGCGACAGGTCGGTTTTTTTCAAAATGTTTTTCACGACGGTGAACAGGTTGTTCTGCTCGAACTGCCTGACCGACAAATTGACGGATACGCTGATCGGCGGGAATCCTTTTTTATGCCACTTCTTGATCTGCATGCATGCGTTCCGCAGCACCCATTCCCCGATCGGGACAATGAGCCCCGTCTCTTCGGCGATCGGAATGAACTCGTCCGGCGGCACCATGCCCTCTTTCGGATGATTCCAGCGCAGAAGCGCCTCCACGCCGACGATCGTATTCGTTTTATAATTGATTTGGGGCTGGTAATAGAGAATGAGCTCGTCCTGATCAAGCGCTTTGTATAGCGCATTTTCGAACTTGACGATTTCGAACGTCCTCGTGTCCATGCCCGTGCTGAAAAAATGATAGCTGTTCCCGGATATCTCTTTCGATTTATACATCGCGGTATCTGCATTTTTGATCAGCGTTTCGCTGGTGTCCCCATGATCCGGAAAGAGGCTGATGCCGATGCTCGTTTTGATGTACACTTCATGGTCTTTGACGTAAAACGGTTCCTCGAACGAAGCGATGACCTGGTTAACGACCTTCAAAATCTCTTTTTTGCTTTTGATGTTCGGCAGGAAAATCGTAAACTCATCCCCGCCTTGGCGCGAAACGGTCGCGCTTTTCGGAATGGAGTCGACGAGCCGTTTGGCAACGTCCCGCAGCAGCAAATCGCCGTAGGTATGCCCCAGCGTGTCGTTAATGAATTTGAAACGGTCCAAATCCAGGTACAGAAGCGCTATTTTCCCTCCGTTCGCTTGGGCGTACTTAATGCCCTGATCGAGCCTGTCTTTGAGCAAAACCCGGTTAGGCAGGTCCGTCACGCTGTCAAAGTAGGCATGGTATCTAATTTCCTCCTCCATCTGCTTTCGTTCCGTAATGTCTTTGAAAGTCACGACGTCGCCGACGATATCGTCCCCTTCCTTGATGGATGAAATGACGTATTCGACCGGAAAGCTGGAGCCGTTCTTGCGGTAAAAGCAGTCGTCCGCATGGCATTTATCCCATTTGCGGTAATCCATGCCGTCCCCCCGCTCCCTATCTTCACCCTTGCCGTAAAAAATAACGTTGGCTGGCTGGCCGATCAGCTCCCTGGATTCATAACCGAGCATCGCCTCGCCGGCGGGGTTGCAAAAGGTGATGTTGCCCTGAAGGTCAAGGCCGAAAATTCCTTCCCCGGCTGAGTTGAGGATAAGCTCCTTCTCCCGGCTCAGATGCTGAAGCTCGGCCACGACCCGCTCCAGTTCCCTGTTCTTGAACGTAATTTCCGAGGTCCTTTCCTCGATGATGACTTCCTGCTTCTCCATGTAAAGTAAATTCGACAACGTCGAAGCCGTGGCTTCTACAATGGATTGGCACAGCTGGATCGTGGCTTCCGAATACGTCATGATTTTTTCGCCGAGATTGACCACCGCGATAACGCCGAGCACTTCACCCATCGAAACCAGCGGAAACATGTACATCCCTTTGATCCCGAAATCCCGGCAAGCCTCATGGTTAGGCCTGTCGTCCTTGGAAACGTCGGGAATGATGATCACTTTTTTCGTGCGCACGACCTCGTGGAAAACGCGATCATTTTCCGGGTCGATTTTCACCCTTTGATGCGTTCGCATCCAGTCTTCCTCGGACCAGTCGCTGTCCTTGCTCAGCTTGGCGGGTTTGATTCTTTTCCCGGCGAGCGGGTCCAGCAAATGGGCCCCGATGTTGTAGTTGTTCAGCACTTTGGCGATATAATAAAAGCTTGTGTCCAGCCCCTGCTGCATGGTCGAGCACATCGATAAGTTGCGTGTCACGTCAAGCAGAAGCTGCTTCTCGGCGATCAGATTTTCCTTATGCGTCAAATTGTTGGCGTTGCGGATGGCCACGGCCGCCATATTGACGTAGGCTTCGACCGTCTGAATCTCCGATTCCGTCAAATTCATCGGAATGCCGTAATCAAAAAGAAACACGAGCCCAAACAGCTCCTGCTCATACGAGATGGGAAGAACGAGCAGCGATTTGATCTCGAAGCCTTCGATCGCCCAGGAGTCGGGGCGTCGATCTTGTGATGTGTCCGGAATGTAGATCGTTTTTTGCGTTTCGATCACTTCTTTGGCGAGCTGATCGCGGTTGGTGTCGATGATATGCATGTCCAGCGTCATCCCGTTGATGATCTCGGGTTTGCCGACATACCCCCTAAAGGTCCCATCGCCTTGCGGCAGATAAATGCCAACCGAATCGCATTGGACGATCTCCTCCGAAATAGCTGTCGTTACATGCTGCAATACCTCTCGCAATTCCAATTTGGTGTTGATCAGTTTCGTAATATTCGCGAGCCGGGAATACCTCGTTTGCTCCTTAACCATCACACGCTCTCCCCTTGTCATCTTCGTTTGACATCGATGTATGGTCCTGCTAAATATGAACTATTTATGTTATATAGGCGTATGATCTCCCTATCCTAGACTTCCGTCATGCGTGATGAAAAAATATAAGGTCCTATTTTCCTTATTTTAACTCAGAACGGTATCTTTTTTATATATCGAATACTAAAAAAAATAGTAATTTTTAGTTATTTCCCCTACGATCAGCGAATTTGGGACGTTAAAGGGGGAAAATGCGTCGGCAAAGGCGGTTTTCGAGAAAGGAAAGTTTGCAAGTTTAAGGGGAATACAAGCAATAATGTAATTAAAAGGAATACGTTTCCAGGAAGATCCTTTTGCATTTCAGGTGCCTCGGACTGGATTCTTCCTGATCGGGGATGATTCAATGGGAATCGGATCCGCGGCCTCTTCCCGATAACGAAAAAAAGCCCCCTCGCTTTGAGACAAAAGGACTTTCTATCGGTTCGCGGTTTACCCCATCATTTTTTTGACGAGCTCCCGGTTTCTGTCTTTGAATGCTTCGTTATGCGAGGAAACCATGGCGACCGCGTCGGCGTCCGGCTGAAGGAACCGTTTCGCCTTGTTGACGGCGTTGGCCGCATCCTGGAAGGCTCCCGCAATAAGGTGCAGCTTGCCTTCATGTTTGAGGATATCCCCGGCGGCGTACAATCCGGGAACGGAGGACTCGCTGTTTGGCGTGCCCGCTATGAAATATTCGTCGGCGATGTCGATTTTGAGGTCGCTTTGCTGCAGCAAGGTCGTGTCGCGTTCATATCCGTGATTGATGATCACGTCATCCACGTACAGCTCCATCACGTCGCCCGTCTGCTGATGGGTCAGTTCGACCCGTTCGATCGCTTCATGGTCTGCGCGGGCATGCAGCTTGGTAATCGTCCGATGGAACAAACATTCCACCGAGCTGTTCAGCAGCTGCTCCACGGAAGCCTCGTGCCCGTTCAGCGCGTCCTTGCGGTAGGCGACGTAGACCTTTTTCGCGATGGGTTCCAGCTCGTTGGCCCAGTCGACCGCGGCATTGCCCCCGCCGGAAATGATCACCGTCTTATCCTTGAACCGCTTCAGCGATTTGACCGTATAATGCAGGTTGCTGATCTCGAAACGGCTTGCGCCTTCGATCTCCAGCTTTTGCGGGTTCAGAATGCCGCCGCCGACGGCGATGATGACCGTCTTGGAGAGATGGAGGCGCCCCGAACTGCCATGAAGCTCGAATATTCCGTCCCGGCGCCGCGTAATGGACTCGACCTTTTCGTTCAGCACGACCTCGGGGTTAAACGTCAGTCCCTGCTGCACCAGCTGCTCGATCAGCTTGGCCCCGGGAATCGGCGTCAAGCCGCCGACGTCCCAAATCATTTTCTCCGGGTACACGTGTATTTTGCCGCCCAACTCGGGCTGGAACTCGATGATTTTGGTCTTCATTTCCCGCAGCCCGCTGTAAAAAGCGGAATAAAGCCCGGCCGGCCCCCCGCCGACCACTGTCATATCGAAAATTTCTTCCTGACCCATACCCGCTCGCTCCTCGACATTTATTTATAATCATTCTTATTAATGATAACAATTCTCATTCTCAATAAAAATATACATGGATTTTCCTTGATTTTCAAGATTCTATTGACATCTGCGCAAAATCAACTTATTCTTTTAACGATATTGAGAATCATTATCATTCATGTCCGAACATATTATGCTCCATTTAGGAGGGTTTATTTCGGCAATCATATCTTGTCTCTAAAAAATATTTTGCTATATGAGGGAGGGCCACTCATGGTTCGGCTGTACACTACGGAACTCAGCATCGGCTACGGCGAACGCTCTATCGTCAAAAATCTCAGCGTCAGCATTCCCGACAAAAAAATCACCGCCATCATCGGCTCCAACGGATGCGGCAAATCGACGCTGCTGAAAGCGATCACCCGCATCATTCCGCATCAGGGGGGCACGGTGATTCTCGACGGAGAAGACATCGCCAAGGAGAATACGAAGCTGCTGGCCAAAAAAATGGCCATTCTGCCGCAAACGCCCGAAAGCGCGGCGGGATTGACCGTCGGCGAGCTGGTGTCTTACGGTCGGTTTCCGTATCAAAAAGGTTTCGGGCGCCTGACGCCGCGCGACGTCGAGGTGATCGACTGGGCGCTTGCGGAGACGGGCACGAAGGATTTCAAGTACCGTTCGGTCGATACGCTTTCCGGCGGACAACGCCAGCGGGTATGGATCGCGATGGCGCTCGCCCAGGAAACCGATATCATCTTCCTCGACGAGCCGACTACATACCTGGACATGGCGCATCAGCTGGAGGTGCTGGAACTGTTGCAGAAGCTCAACACAGAGCAGCAGCGCACCATCGTGATGGTGCTTCACGACATCAACCAGGCCGCCCGTTTCGCCGATTACCTCATCGCGCTGAAGGACGGGGAAATCGTCAAAACCGGCAGCGGCGAGGAAGTGATCCGCCCCGAAGTGCTGAAGCAGGTCTATTCCATCGATGCGGCCGTCGGCCGCGACCCTCGGACCGGTAAACCGATGTGCGTCACCTATGATTTGATCAAAACCTAGCGTAATCCAAACATATAATTTGAGAAGGAGCGTCAATCCAATGAAAAAAGCATTTTTACCCCTTTTATTATGCCTTATCCTCGCTTTAAGCGCCTGCAGCAGCAAAAACGGAGCCGACGGCAAGGTGGAAGGAAACGCCGCCGCGGAACAAGCAAGCTCCGAAACGATCACCTACCAATCCGAAAACGGCCCCGTGAAGGTGCCGGCCCATCCGAAACGCGTCGTCGTTCTCTCCAGCTTCACCGGCAACGTATTGGCGCTTGGCGTCAACGTGGTCGGCGCCGACTCCTGGTCGAAAATGAACCCGAACTTCAAAGACAAGCTGAAAGATGCGGAAGAAGTTTCGGACGAAAACCTGGAAAAAATCATCGAACTGAACCCCGACCTCATCATCGGACTGTCCAACATCAAAAACGTCGACAAGCTGAAACAGATTGCGCCTACGGTCACCTACACCTACGGAAAAGTCGATTATTTGACGCAGCAGCTGGAAATCGGCAAACTGCTGAACAAGGAAAAAGAGGCGCAGGCCTGGATAGACGATTTCAAAAAGCGCGCCGATGAGGCCGGCAAACAGATCAAAGCCAAAATCGGCGACAAGGCGACCGTGTCCGTCATGGAAGTTTTCAACAAACAGCTGTACGTCTACGGCGACAACTGGGGCCGCGGCACCGAAATTCTGTATCAGCAGATGAAGCTGAACATGCCCGAGAAGGTCAAGGAAACCGCTCTGAAGGAAGGGTATTACGCGCTTTCTCCCGAAGTGCTGCCCGAATTCGCCGGCGATTACGTCATTTTCAGCAAGGACCAGGATTCCGGCAATTCCCTGGAGGAGACGGAGACGTACAAAAACATGCCTGCCGTTAAAAACGGCCATGTTTTCGTCGCGGATGCCAAAGCGTTTTATTTCAACGATCCGATCACGCTGGACTACCAGCTCGATTTCTTTATCAAACATTTCCTCGGGAAGTAGTGCGCGATGGACAAGAAAACTGGACGAATCCCATTTACGTATAAAATGCTTGCAGCGCTGCTGCTGCTGATTGCCGTCTTCGTGCTGGCGATGCTGGTCGGAGCCGCCGACGTTTCGGCCAAGGACGTATGGATGGCCTTGACCAGCAAAAGCGCCGGGGAAAAGCTGTCGATGATCCGGGAAATCCGCCTGCCGCGGGAGGTCGCCGCGATCTTCGTCGGGGCGGCGCTGGCCGTCGCCGGGGCGATCATGCAGGGCATGACCCGCAACCCGCTGGCCGACCCGGGGCTCCTCGGCTTGACGGCGGGCGCCAATGCCGCGCTGGCTGTCACGCTGGCGTTCCTGTCCTCCGTCAATTATTTCGGCCTGATGATCGCCTGCTTTATCGGCGCGGCCGCAGGCGCGGCGCTCGTCTTCGGGATCAGCGCCGTCAAGCGGGGCGGCTTCTCCCCGCTGCGGATCGTGCTGGCGGGCGCCGCCATCTCCGCCTTTTTGAACGCCGTTGCGGACGGGGTAGGAATTACCTTCAAAATTTCCAAAAGCGTCTCCATGTGGACCTCCGGCGGCCTGATCGGGGCGAACTGGAGCCAGCTTCAGGTGATCGTGCCCTTTATTGTCGCCGGCACCATCGTTGCGATGCTGCTGTCCAAGCAGCTGACGATCCTCAGCCTGAGCGAGGAAGTGGCCGTCGGCCTCGGCCAGAAAACCGCGCGGATCAAAGCGATCCTGTTCGTGGTGACGGTCCTGCTTGCGGGCGCTTCGGTCGCGCTCGTCGGCAGCCTCACCTTCCTCGGGCTGATGATTCCGCATATCGTGCGCGCCGTCGTCGGCACCGATTATCGGTTTGCGATCCCGATGGCGGCCGTCATGGGAGGAGCTTTCATGATGATCGCCGATACGCTGGCGCGCACGATCACCGCCCCGTACGAGGCGCCCGTCGCGGCCATTGTGGCGGTGCTGGGTCTTCCGTTCTTCCTCGTCATTGCACGGAAAGGAGGGCGGGCAAGCTCATGATCCATCCGTCACTGATCCGCAAGCAGCGTCTTATTATGCTGGCCCTGCTTATACTGATTGTACTGACCGTCGTCGTCGGCATGGGGCTCGGTTACGCTTCCCTATCCTTCGACCGGCTGATTCCGACGCTCCTTGGCCAAGGCACGTTCAAGGAAAATTTCGTGTTGTTCTCCGTACGGCTGCCGCGGATTGTCATTACGCTGCTGGCCGGGATGGCGCTGGCCCTTTCCGGTTCGATTTTGCAGGGAATTACGCGCAACGACCTGGCCGACCCCGGCATCGTCGGCATCAATTCCGGCGCAGGCGTCGCCGTATCGATCTTCTTTCTCTTTGCTCCGATCGAGGCCGGCTCGTTCATCTATCTGCTGCCGCTGATGGCTTTCGTGGGAGCGATGGTAACTGCCCTCCTGATCTACATCAGCTCGTACAGCCGCAAATCCGGCCTGCAGCCGGTGCGGATGGTGCTGATGGGCGTCGGCTTCTCCATGGCGCTTTCCGGCATCATGGTCGTGCTGATTTCGTCCGCCAACCGGGAGAAGGTCGATTTCATTTCCAAGTGGATCGCGGGCAGCATCTGGGGGACCGACTGGCCGTTTATCTGGGCGCTTCTCCCTTGGCTCGTCGTGCTGATTCCTTTTACGATGTACAAGGCCAACAAGCTGAACATGCTGTCGCTGAGCGAACCCGTTGCCATCGGCGCCGGCGTATCGCTGAACAAAGAGCGCGTTGTGCTGCTGCTGACGGCCGTTGCCCTGGCGGCTTCCGCCGTGTCGGTGACGGGCGGCATCGCCTTTATCGGCCTGATGGCGCCGCATATCGCCAAAGCGCTGGTCGGCCCGCGGAACCAGTTGTTTATTCCGGTGGCGATCCTGACCGGGGGCTGGCTGCTCGTGCTGGCCGACACGATCGGCCGCCAAGTCGCGAGTCCGGACGGATTGGCGGCGGGCATCGTGGTCGCGCTCATCGGCGCGCCGTATTTCATCTATTTGCTGCTGAAAAAGTAGCAGGTTTTCTTATAGAAGAAGCTCAAGCAAAGACGCAAATTCACCTGCGCATCGCTTGAGCTTTTTTACACATATATTCATGTTATAATTCTCGGAACAACAGATAGCTTATGGGCGGTCGGCCTTTGTTTATTTATACATATCTTTACAATGTAGCATACCATCACGGTTATGGAACATACAATTCATTTGCCGTATTTGCGTCCTTATCCTCTTTGCAGCGGCTCGATTCGATACACGCCAGGCTTGCCGGCTTCCTCGCGAATGACCCAGCCGAACGACATGACGGACGCGAGGCGTTCCTTCTGTTCGGGAGTCAGCTCGGCGATCACCGCTTCTTGCCCCGGCTCGCGAATGACCTCCGGCTCGAAGCCGCAGGCAACCAAAATCCAGGAGCGGAGGCCGCCAAGCGTGTTGTACTTGATGGAATAACCGTTCATCACCGCAGACTCGAACAACTCAGGTTCGGCCGCCGCCAATTCGGCCAATGCCTGATAATCGAATTCAAACATGCTCGTATCCTTCGGCAAATCGCGCTCGCGGACTCTGCGCAGCAGCTCTTCGTTGGACCAGCCGTATGCGCGGAGGCCTTCCAGCATTAATGCATCCCATTGGGACAGTTTGACGCGCTCATTTTTCTCCATGCTTCAATCAGCACCTCTAATCTTTTAATGGTCTGCCACGAAATGGCCCGGGCTCACTTCACGCAGCTCGGGCACCACGCCGTCATCGGCCGTGGGCACCTCGTATTTCACCGCCATTGTTTCGTTTGCCGTGCGCGGATCGGGAATCGGAATGGACGACAGCAGCGCCTTCGTATACGGATGCAGCGGGTTGTCGTACAGCTCGTCGCTTTCCGCCACTTCGACCAGGCGGCCTCTGTACATAACGCCGATCCGGTCGGAAATGTGGCGCACCATGGACAAATCATGCGCGATAAACAGGTACGTCAGACCGAATTCGGCCTGCAAGTCCTCCAGCATGTTGACCACCTGCGCCTGCACGGACACGTCCAGCGCGGAGATCGGCTCGTCGCATACGACGAAGTCCGGACGGACGGAAAGCGCCCGCGCGATCGAAATCCGCTGCCGCTGCCCGCCGCTGAATTCATGCGGGTAACGGTACAGATGCTCCCGTTTGAGCCCGACCTTTTCCAAGAGCCCCGCCACGAACTCCTTGCGCTCATCCGCCTTTTTATATATGCCGTGGATATCCATCGGTTCCCCGATCAAATCCAGCACGCTCATGCTCGGGTTCAACGAGGAGTACGGGTCCTGAAAAATCGTCTGAATCCGCCGGCGGAACGGCTTGAGCTGCTTGTCCCGCAGCTTGGACAGGTTTTGCCCGTCAAAAAACACTTCCCCTTCCGTATAATCGTACAGCCGGATCAGGCAGCGTCCGACCGTCGATTTGCCGCTCCCGGATTCGCCGACGAGGCCGAACGTCTCGCCCTTGCGGATTTGGAAGCTGACGCCGTCGACGGCTTTCAGCACTTCGCCGCCTTTCGTGAAATGTTTCTTCAAGTTGCGCACATCAACCATGATATTTTCGTTCATTGACCGGTTTCCTCCTCCCCGAGCGCTTCTTTCAGCGTGCTTTTGTCCTGCACGAGCCAGCACAAGGAGCGGTGGCCTTCGCCAAGGTCCGCCATCGGCGGAAGCTCCGAGCATTTGCCGAACGCGTACGGACAGCGGTCCCGGAACGGACATCCCGCAGGCGGGTCGATCAGGTCGGGAGGCGATCCTTCGATCGGCACGAGCCGCTCGCGGTTTGCGCCTACGCGTTTCGGAACCGAACGCAGCAGCCCTTGCGTGTAAGGGTGACCGGTCCGGTAGAAAATATCTTCGACCGTCCCCTCTTCCATGACCATGCCGCCGTACATAACGACGACGCGGGAGCAGACCTGGGCAACGACGCCGAGATCATGCGTGATAAGCAGCACGGCGGTATCCGACTCCGTCTTGAGCTGCTTCAGCAAATCGAGAATTTGCGCCTGAATCGTCACGTCCAGCGCCGTCGTCGGCTCGTCGGCAATCAGCAGCTCCGGACTGCAGGACAACGCCATCGCGATCATGACCCGCTGGCGCATCCCGCCGCTGAATTCATGCGGATATTGCTTGACGCGGCGCTCCGGCTCGGTGATGCCGACCTTGCGCAGCATTTCCACCGCTTCCGACAGCGCCTCTTTTTTTCCGAGCCCGCGGTGGCGCCGGATGACTTCCGCCATCTGGAAGCCGATCGTCTTGACCGGGTTCAGCGACGTCATCGGGTCCTGGAACACCATCGCAATCCGGTTGCCCCGGAGCTTGCGCCACTCTTTTTCGGTAAGGCCGCTCAAATCCTCCCCTTGGAACAAAACCTTGCCTTCCGTGATTTTCCCCGGAGGAGCAATCAGTCCCATAATCGCTTTGGCGGTCACGCTTTTCCCGCTTCCCGATTCGCCGACAATGCCGACCGTTTCGCCGGCACCCACATGAAAGCTGACGCCGCGGACCGCCTGGTTTTGCCCGTCCCTGGTCTGGAATGAGACCTTGAGCCCATCGACGGTTAGCAGTTGTTTTGTCATCTTGGTTTCTCACTCCTTCATCGCCTTACGCCGGCGGTTTATCTTTTGCCAAGCTTCGGTTCGAGACCGATGCGCAGTATATCGCCAAGTATGTTGAAGCAAAGCACGGTCACGAAAATGAGCAAGCCCGGGAACAGCGCCATATACGGCGCATTGACCACGTACCCCTGCGCGCCGTTAAGCATGCTGCCCCAGGTCGCGTTTGGCGCCTGCACGCCGAAGCCCAGAAAGCTGAGGGACGACTCCATCATGATCGCCGAAGCGATGTTGTTGGTGGCACTCACGATGATGACTGACAACAGTCCCGGCAGAATATGCTTCCGTATGATTCCGAATGCGCTTTGACCGGAAGCCTTGGCGTACAGGACGTATTCCCTCTCCTTCAGCGCCATCGTCTCCGCCCGGACGACCCGGGCGATGCTCATCCACATCAGCAGCGAAATAATGACGATGATGTTGCCCACGCTCGGTTTCAAGTACACGCTGAGCAGGAGCAGAATGAGGAAGGACGGGATCGACATGATGATATCCAGCAGGCGCATCAACAGGCTGTCGAGCCACCCGCCGAAATAACCGCTGATGATGCCGACCGTCACGCCGATCGCCGTCGCAAAAATCATGGACAGAAAACCGACCGCCAGCGAGACGCGGCCGCCGTAAAGCGCCCTTGTGAACGTATCCCGCCCGTAATCGTCGGTGCCGAACCAATGCGTCTTGCTCGGCGGCTTCAGCCGGTCGAGCGCATTGATCTGGTTCGGATCCTTGGAGGACAGGAAAGCAAAGATCGCAGCCAAAGCGATGATCAGCAACACGATAACGGCGGCGATCCCCAGCTTGTTTCCTTTAAGCTCACGGGCAACATTAATCCATTTACTCCGTTTCATGAGATCACCTCGTTGTTTTAATTCTCGGATCGACGATGCCGTATAAAATGTCCGCGAGCAGGTTCCCCAGAATCAACAGAACGGACGAGAACAATGTGATGCCCATAATGACCGGATAATCCATGCCCCGCACGGCCGTCATGCCAAGCGATCCGATGCCCGGCCACGAAAATACCGTTTCGGTTACGATCGCTCCGGCAACCAAATCGCCCATGGACATGCCGACCAGCGTAATGACCGGCAGCACCACGTGCTTTAGCACGTGCCGGAACAAGATGATCCGTTTCGCCGAACCGAATGCGTACTGGATTTGCACATAGTCCTCTTTCAGCTGGCTGATGGTGCTCGAACGGATATACCGCACGTAGACCGTCAAAAAGCCGATCGCCAGCACCACGCAAGGCAAAATGCCGTGCCTGATGACGTCCAGCGCCGAATTGACGCCAATCGTGCGCATGCCCATGCTCGGCAGCCAGTGCATCTTAATGGAGAAAAAGTACATCAGCAATATCGCCAGCCAAAAAAGCGGAAGCGAAATGCCGATGTACGCGATCATATTGACCAGCTTGTCGACCCAGCGGTTGCGGTTCGCGCCCGCGGCCAAACCGAGCGGAATCGCCAAAATGACGGCCAGCGCGATCGCCGACCCCATCAGTCCGGCCGTTGCGGGCAGCCGCTCCAAAATCTGTCCCATGACCGGTTTGTGGTTCACGAGCGAATAACCGAAATTGCCCGTCAAACCATTTTTGAGCCATATGAAATATTGAATGTACGCAGGCTTGTCCAAGCCGAGATTATGCCTGACGCGTTCAATGTCCTCCGCATGCATGTTCGGTGTAATAAAAGAACGCACGGGATCCCCGGGCGCCGCTTTCACCAAAATGAAGCAGACGATCGACACAAAAAACAGCATCGGCACGGTTTGCAACAATCTTCTGACGATCAGTCTTTTCATGCTCTTAGTCCCCCAGCTTAACATCCTGGATTTTGAATATGCCTATCTATCGTTTACCCACCTGAAAAAAATAAAGCTGGTTCCAGCACCGGAGGAGGGATAACCCCTGCTTCCAATGCTGGATGACCGGCTTGATTGTCGTTGATCTTCCCGGCTTTCGCGTCCGGTTTTATCGAAACCCTTATTTCTGGTACAGCTTGGACGGATCTTCAAAAATCACGACCGGCTTCAGCACGGCTTCGTCCAGGCCGCCGAATTTTTTATCCACGGCAACGATTGTTTTCGTATAGGCGATCGGGTAAATGACCGCATCGGCGGCAATCGTTTCCTGAAGTTTCTTGTAGATCTCTCCACGTTTGGCCGTGTCGGCTTCGCCGGCGCCTTCCTGGAAGAGCTTGTCGACTTCCGGATTCGAGTAGTGCGCGTAGTTGGAGTCGCTTCCCGTCGTGTACAAAATGCTGTATGCGTCAGGATCGAAGCCCATGATGTAACCGCCGACGGTCAGCTCGTAATCGCTGGTTTCCGGATTCGTGAACTTGTCGCTGAACGCCGATGCATCCATCGACTGGATTTCCACGTTGACACCGACATCCTTCAGCTTCTGTTGCACATAGAGCGCAATCGCCTCTTGGGCCTTGTTGCCGCTCGTTACGATAAAGCGCAGCGTTTTGCCGACGACGCCGTTTTTCTGCAGCAGTTCCTTCGCTTTTTCCACGTCGTTGTCGTACGTCGTGACGTTGTTGTCATGATACAGCCCGTCCGGCGTGACGAAGGATTTGGCCGGATCGGCATAATCAGGCGACGTGTAAGCCACTTGAATCAGCTCTTCGCGGTTCAGGGCGTAGGACAGCCCTTGTCTTACTTCCTTGTTTTTCATCAGGCCCGTGTCGCTGTTTTCGTTGAAAAGCATGTAAGCCAGGCGGCCTTCGCTGTAGTTCTTCATTTCGAAATTGCCCGTCGCTTCGATCGTCGCCGCATCCTGCGGATCGACGTATTTGATGTTGATTTCGCCGTTTTGCAGGGCGAGGTTCGAGGCGTTCGCATCCTTGGAAATGCGGTACGTGATCGTGTCCAGATGCGGCTTGCCGCCGAAGTAGTTGTCGAAGCGCTCCAGCGTCACGTATTCGCCCGTTTTGTATTCCTTGAACTTGAACGGACCGGAACCGACCGGCGTATTGTTTTTAGGGCTCTTTTCGATGTCCGCTTCATGTTCGAAAATATGCTTCGGAATCGGCGTGACCTGAACGAGCGTCGCTTCGAATGCCGGGCTCACCTGCGGCAGCTTGAATTCCACCGTCGTGTCATCGACTTTTACCGCTTTGATCGGTTTGCCGTGAATGATGAAGTTGCCTCTCAACATGCTGTTTTGTTTCTCGTCCAAAATCTTGTCGATGGTGAACACCACGTCATCCGCCGTCAGCTTCTCTCCATCGTGCCAAGTCAGGCCGCTTTTCAGCTTCAATGTATACGTCAAGTTATCCGCGGACGGCTCCAGGCTGTCGGCGAGATAAAAGGTTTTCTTGCCATTATTCACTTGGAAAAGAGGCGCATAAAGGGCTTGGTCAATCGTCAAGCTGACGCGGTCCCCTGCATAGTTCGGGTTCAAAATGACCGGATCGGCCTGTACCCCGATGATCAGATTGCCTCCGTCTTTAGGCTGGTCGCCGGTTGTTTGCGAAGACCCGGAAGACGAAGCGTCCGAAGGTGCTGCCGAATTGCCGGCATCCCCGGAGCAAGCCGTGACCAGCATGGTCAGCAGCGCCAAAATAACGACCCCTGAAAAATATTTACGCATGATGTCTTATCCCCCACTCTCTATTGACTGTTTTCAATTGTATATCGGATTACTAGGAATTACAATCCTTATCCGATGCTTGCGATTTTTTCCCATTTTAGCCTTTTAACCGACTAAAATGTCTACTAACTTTATTTTAGTGCCAAACTGTAAAAAATGCTATAACTATTTTCGAATTTTGTCGAAGTTTCGTGTCGAAATAAGGTGGTTTTTAAGAAAAAAAGCCCTGCCGGCTTCCATCGGTAATACCGACATAACCGGGCGGGCTTAATCAGGTGTTTCAGGCCGGATTAGGATCGCTTGCAAGCTGCCTGAATCATAGCTGCCTGGAGACGACGTCAAGCAATTCCCGCACGCGGCTCAGCAAATGATGCACATAACCGGCATGCGGCGAACGCCGGGCCACGATCCCTAACCTCCTCACGCCGATCCAGACGGCCCAAAGATCGATCTCCAGCTGATCCCATGCCGTCAGGGGAACGACGCTTCGGTATCCTTCGCATAACGCCGGAAAACCTTTATACCGCTGTCCATCGTGAAGTTTGAAATGCCCCAGATCGTATAAAGGGCTGCTTCCCTGAATCTCTCCGAAATCAATGATCCCCGTGTAGGTCCCGTTGTCCTGGAAAATATGCGAATCGTCGAAATCCCCGTGAACAAGCCGCGGCTCATGCCGGCCCATCAGCGGGAGCCCCCGTTCCATGACCCTGCGAATAATAGAGCCCTCCGCTTTGCTGAAGAGCTTTTCCGATAAAAATTGCACGTCGTCCTCCAAAAATTCCAGCAGGTGTTCATCCGCCGAACGGTTCTCCCCCCGCAATACCGCGCCGTCTTCGTTCCGCCCTCTCCTGATCCAGCCAAAACCGTCTACCGGTATCCCGTGCACCAAGGCAAGCTGGCTGCCGGCATTCTCCATGACCCGTTCGTATGACGCTTGAGACGTTACCTGCCCGGCATGAACCCCAGGGATTTCCCGCACCAGCATCACGGACAGGCCAAGCTCCTCATGAACAGGCTCAAAATGAAGCACTTCCGGCACCTGCACGCCTTTTTGCAGGAGCAGCCGATGAACAAGTACCTCGGGGGCAAAGCTCATATTCTGCTCCGGCAGAACCCGCAAATAAAAAATCCCGCCGTTCGCGGCAATGCGATATACATAAGTGGATACGCCCGACGGCTCCCTTTCGATTTGAAATGCGGTTGAACGAAAATATCGGCGGGCCAGGGCCGAAACTTGTTCCAGCTCCGGTTCTTGGTTTTTGTTCATAGGGACTCCTCCTCCGTTTTTCCTAGCTGGATTGTATACGACGGCGGAGCATTTCTCCCGGGAAAAAACGTTTATAGGGAAAAATTACGGAGTGTTTGGAAGGCCCGCTGCCTGGGCGAACCCGTGACGAAAAAAAGAAGAGCACATGGGCGGACCATGGACTCCTCTTCGGGGTCAAAACCTTATTCTTTCGTAAATTCAATCGTGCTGCGCACGGTGTCGATCGGACGGACCAGCTTCTCGATTTGTGCGCGTTTGGGCTCGAGGAACGGAGGCAGCGACAGCTTTTCGCCAAGCGTTTCATACGGCTCGTCGCCCATGAAGCCCGGACCGTCGGTCGCGAACTCGAACAAAATTTGCGGCGCCACCCGCGCGTACAGCGATTCGAAGAAATGGCGGTCGACATAACCGGAAGTCGAAAATCCGAACTGGCCCATCCGCTTGATCCAATGCTCCAGCGCGCTTCGGTCTTCGACGCGGAACGCCGCATGGTGAACGGTGCCGAAGCCTTGCCGGGACGGAGGCAGCACGGCGTTGTATTCCACGACGACCTGCGCCCCGTTGCCGCCTTCGCCGACCTCAAACAGATGGAAGGAGCCTTCTTTTGCAATCTCTTTGAATTCCATCGCTTTTTCCAGCACTTCCTTGAAGTAATCGAAGTTTGCAATCCGCACGAAAATCGGGCCAAGGCCGGTAATCGCGTATTCCAGCGGAATCGGTCCCTTTTGCCATGGCGTGCCGGACGGTACGCCCTCGTTGTTTTCGTCGGAAATCAGCTGGTACTGCTGATCGTCGAAGTCCACGAAGGACAGCGTCTTTTTCCCGAACATCTCTTTGATGCCGAAATGCTTGACGTTCATCCGGTCGAACCGTTTTACCCAATAGTCGAGAGCCGCGTCGCTGGGTACGCGGAACGAGGTTTTGGAGATTTCGTTCGTGCCGTGCACCCCTTTCGGAATGCCGGGGAAATCGAAAAACGTCATATCCGTGCCCGCGCTTCCTTTATCGTCGGCAAAAAACAGATGGTACGTTTGAATGTCGTCCTGATTGACGGTTTTTTTCACCAGGCGCATGCCCAGCACGAACGTAAAAAATTGATAGTTTTTCTCGGCGCTGCTCGTGATCGCCGTAACGTGGTGGATTCCTTTTAATCCATTCATGGCAGATTCCTCCTTGGGATTAACGTTCCCATTCGTTGTATTTAAAATCAATAAACTGAAGCTTACATAATTTATATTAAAGAATCTTTAATTTGAGATAAATATAACACTGAAGATCTTTCTTGTCAACAAATTTGCGAATGGATATAAACACCCCAAAAAACTGCCGCAAGCTTTGGGCTGGCATGGAGCATGACCTCGCCGCGGGGCATCCGGACCAGAGTGGACCGAAGTTTCCCGGGCCGGCACAAAAATAAGGCCACCCCTAATCGGGATGGCCTCTTTGCCGAAGGAACCGGGTATTTGCGTCAAGCGGTTTTCGATGCCGCTCCTTTTTCGGCGCGCCGGGCGAACCAGGTGGCCAGCAGCGAGCCGGAGATGTTGTGCCAGACGCTGAAGATCGCGCTCGGAACGGCCGCAACCGGATTAAAATGCGCCGATGCCAGCGTAGCTCCGAGACCGGAGTTCTGCATGCCGGTTTCGAACAATATCGCTTTGCGTTTGCTTAAGTTCATGCGGAAAAGTTTTGCGAACAAATAGCCCAGCGCATACCCAAGCAAGTTGTGCAGGATGACGACCGCGAAGATCAGCAGCCCGCTTTCGATGATTTTCGTTCTGCTGCCGCCGACGACGATCGCCACGATCAGCACGATCGCCAGCGTGGACACGAGCGGAAGGGCCTGGGCGCTCGCTTCGGCCTGCTTTTTGAACAGGGTCTTGACGATGACGCCGAGAACGATCGGCAAAATGACGACCATCAGGATGTCCTTGATCAGGGCGCCGCCGTCGATCGGCATCCATCGACCCGCCAGCAGGCTGATCAGAGCCGGCGTGGCGAGCGGAGCGATCACCGTCGACACGGATGCGATCGATACGCCCAGCGCGACGTCGCCTTTGGCGAGCAGCGTCATGACGTTCGAAGAGGTGCCGCTCGGGCAGCAGCCGACCAGAATGACGCCCACGGCGATATCCGGCGGCAAATTCAGCACCAGCGCCAGCACATAGGCAAGCAGCGGCATGATGATAAAATGGCCGACGACGCCGATCAGCACTTCAAACGGACGGCGAAAAACCTCGCGGAAATCGGCGGAGGACAACGTGAGTCCCATGCCGAACATGACGATCCCGAGAAAAAGCGATACGTACCCCTTTAAAGGGATAAAGACCTCCGGCATAAAAAAACCGAAACAAGCGAACAAAATGACCCATAAGGAAAACGTTCCTCCGACAAAACGGCTTACTTTTGCTACGGCGTTCATGGCCTAACCTCACTTCCGGTGTAATGTCAACGTAAGAGTATTAGGCATCATTTTACGCCGATATGAAGATATTGACAATGGTAAAAATTTCATATCGCAGTCCGATACAAAGATTTGAATTGACATAAAAAAAGAGAGGCATTACGCCCCTCTTTTGGCCTTATTCCTGCGGCTCGCCCGCAGCTTCCCATTTGGCGACCTCTTCGCGCACGATCGGCGCGACCTTCGTTCCAAGCAGCTCGATGGCTTTCATCACGTCGTCATGCGGCATGCTGCCTACGGGAACGTGGAGGAAAAACCGGGTAATGCCCACCCGTTTGCGAAGATGGATGATTTTCCGGGCCACCGTCTCCGGATCGCCGACGTACAGCGCTCCCTCGAAGCTCCGTGCCATGTCAAAGCTGCTGCGGTCATAAGGCCCCCAGCCCCGCTCCCGGGCGAGGATGTTCATGCTGTATTGCGTCGACGGGTAAAACTTATCCGCCGCAAGCTCCGTTTCCTCCGCCACGAAACCATGGGAATGGGAAGCCACGGGCAGCTTCGACAGATCATGTCCCGCATGCGCGGCCGCCCGCTTGTACAGCTGCACCAGCGGCGCAAACTGCGTCGGTCTGCCGCCGATGATCGCCAGCACGAGCGGCAGGCCGAGAAGGCCGGCGCGCACGACGGACTCCTGATTGCCGCCGCTGCCGATCCAGACCGGGAGCGGATCCTGAACGGGACGCGGATAGACGCCGCGGTCCTGGATCGCCGGGCGGTGCCCGCCCTTCCAGGTTACCTTCTCCGACGCCCTGATCTTAAGCAGCAGCTCCAATTTCTCGTCGAACAACTCGTCGTAATCGTTCAGGTCATAACCGAACAGCGGGAACGATTCGATGAAGGATCCCCTTCCCGCCATAATTTCGGCGCGTCCGTTCGAAATGCCGTCCAGCGTAGCGAAGTCCTGGAATACCCGCACCGGGTCGGCGGAAGACAGCACCGTCACCGCGCTCGTCAGCCGAATCCGCTTCGTTTGCGGCGCGGCGGCCGCAAGCACCATCGCCGGCGAAGAAACGGCATAGTCCTTCCGGTGATGCTCTCCGACCCCAAATACGTCTAGTCCCACCTGATCCGCCAGGATGATTTCCTCCACGACCTCCCGAATGCGCTCGGCATGGCTGAGTACGTTGCCGGTGCGGACGTCCGGCGTCGTTTCCGCAAAGGTACTGATTCCGATCTCCATGGGTGAGCCCCTCCCTTATCCATATATGTTTCGCTGCCAGGCAGCAGCTTAAACATGTGTATTTTAATAATTGATATCTTTATATTGAACTATTTGGCAGGGTTTTTCAAGCACCTGATTTCCTTCTATATTATGGCGGCATTATGGCGGCCGTTTCCCTTGCCATCATTTGGCACAAAACCAATTCAGCATGACGTCGTCCAACTATACGAAGAGAAATGTTGGGAACTCTTAACATCAGTCAACAAGGAGATGAAAGTATGTCCAAAAGCAAAGCGTTGCTTCTTTCTCTGTTAACGGCTTCGCTGCTTCACGCTACCCCGACGCATGCGGCAAATGCGGCTCAGGTTCAGGAGGAAGCCAAGTCGGTATCGATTTTTCTGGACGGGCGCCAGCTTCAGCCTGAAGTGGAGCCTTACAACGTAAACGGTACCTTGCTCGTTCCGATGCGCGGGCTGTTTGAGGCGGAAGGCGCCCGATTGACTTGGGATAACGCCACCAAAACCGTCACCGCCAAAAAAGGGGACGCGACGCTTGTTTACCGCATTGGCGAGCACACCGCTTCCTTAAACGGACAAGCTTTATCCGTCGACGTTCCCGGCCAAATCGTAAGCGGATATACGCTTGTTCCCCTTCGTTTCGTAAGCGAAGCGCTCGGGGGCACCGTAAAATGGGACCAGGGCTCGCGCACCGTTACCGTTACCTCGGCCATCCATGCGGAAACGTCCATTCTTTGGGGAGTGAACTTGCGCGACAAGCCCGACGCCGAGAAAGGCGCTTCGCTTGCCATGCTGGCCGCCGGGACGAAGGTCCATGTCCTGCAGGAGGTCAACGCCTCGTGGCTGAAGGTGCAAACGCCGGACAACCGCACCGGATACATATCGGCCAAACCGAAATATACCGATTATGCGAGCCCGAGCCTCGCCGAACTGCAGGGGGACGCACTGATCGCTTACGGGAAGACCTATTGGGGCGCGCCGTATGTTTTCGGAGCTTCGCCGGACCAGACGAAAACATTCGACTGCTCTTCCTTCGTCAAACGCGTCTTCCAGGACACGCTCGGAATTGATCTGCCGCGCGTTTCGTATGACCAAGCCAAAGTCGGCAAAGAAGTGCCGGTCGATCAGCTTCGCAAAGGGGACCTGCTCTTTTTCACCGCTCGCAATTTGCCCATCGGCCATGTGGCTATTTACGCGGGCGATAACCAAATCCTGCACACCTATTCCAAAGAGCTCGGCGTTCATATGGAAGCCTTTGACGGCCAGTGGAAGAAACGGTTCGTCACCGCGCGGAGAGTGTTTTAAAGTCTTATCCCCGAACCTTTTTCAGGGCCGCCTGCGGGCGGCCTTGTTTCTTTTTCCCGGAGCTTTCAACCTTTCCAACGCATTTTTGCATGTAACCTAAACCCGTTTTTTCCGTATATAGGCATATAAAACACGCTGTTGCTTTCAAAGCAGCCGGACGCGTATAGTGAGATTGGTTTTCTTGTTCTTAAAAAATCCAATGGCATGGGAGGGAAATGATTGATTTCGACTACCGATCAGGATTGCATTCATGAACGCGCCGATCGGCGTATGGAGCCTTTTTACTGGATACTGACCTTCGAGGTCATGACGTTCGTGTGGGCGCTTGGCGCCGGGCTTGTCATCGGCCCGCTGTATTTCGCCTACAGGTACCAATCCTGGGCCTTCCTGCTGCTGATCCTGCTGGTGCCGGGGTTCTGGCTGATCCGGTTCTCCGTCCGCTACTTGCGGTCCGCGATTCGCAAAAACCGTCTTCTAAGCCGGTACAGATTGTGCCGCGACCGGATCGAATACCGGATATACCATCATCCCAATCCCGAAGTCAGCGAAGGGACGATCCCGCTGGATCGGGTTGAACGGATTTACGTTTCGTATTATGTCGCGCTGTACCATTATGCCTACCGAAAAAGCAAATTCAATGAACATCAGCCGACGTATCATATTTTGCCGATGCTCAACGTCGTTTACCGGGAAGAAACGGAACGGCGCGTGCTGGGCGTTCCCTTTTTCGAATATTTCGACGCCGAGCAATGGCTGAAAGAGCTGCAGAGCAGGGACATTCCGATTTGGGCGACCGCCGTGCTGCCAAGTGCCCTGCCAAAAGAGGAACAGCTGCCGCAGCTTGAAGACGAATCCAATTCAAGGCTTTTTCCTTTCCACCATCATCTGCAAAAAGAACTGGAGCAGCTTGTCAGGGAAATCGAACACGGCAGACCGGGCCAAGTCGCCAGTGCAGAGGGCCCTCCCCAGCAGGAGGCCGGTACTCGCCATCCCGCAGGGATCAAGAGATTCAAGCCGCAATGGACGACACCGATCATTTTTGCGCTTTTATTCGCTTTCGTATACGTTTTTCTGAAGATTGCCTTCAAGGGAAGCATTGCATCGGACGGCTTCGGCATCTGTTTTGCGGTATCACTCGTCGGCGGACTGATCTACCTGTTTTTGGCAAAACGCTTGACGTACTGGGTTCCGCTGCGTTATGCCCTCCTGTTGTTTTTCGGATGGGCCCTGATCGGCGCAATGATGCCGGAAACCGATACCGGGGCCGGCGAAGAGTATTACGTCTCCACGTTGACGGCCGCCATCTTCGCAGCGCTTGCCATTTGGCCGGTCTTCGGCATCCTGTACTGGATTCGCCGCCGGCGCCGGAGCCGCTCTTAACATGAAAAGCCGGTCGGACTTGAAGCACAAGCAAAGCAAGATGAAAGGAGGCGTCGGCACTGTCGCTCTATACGGAAATGTTTTTTTCCAAGTGGCATCTGATTACCCTTGTCCTGATCGTGATCGCTTGGGTGGCGCTGATTGCGGGCGGATATGAACGGCGCGTGGTGCTCCGCAGCGGTTTCGGGGCGGTCGTCATGCTGTACATCGTTACGACGATTCCCATCGCTACGATCACGTACAACGAAAAATCGATGGAAATGAAAATGCGCGCGGAAGTCGCCCGCCACTATGAATATAAAATGGAGCAGCTCGGCGATTCCGTACGCGATATCGACCGTTTGGCGCTGGCCGCCGGGTCGTTCAGCGATGACAAATCATTCAAAATCAAATTATATGCCGGAAATTACAACGACTCGTACCGATTCACGGGAACCTTGATCGTCACAACCTATGATGAGCAGGACAAAGAGCTGGATCGGAGAACCTACGAAAAGGTGACCGTTGAACCCGGCGAAGTCAAGGAAATCGATACGTATTATTCCTCAACGTCGTTCGAAAAGTATAGATACGAATTTATACCGCAAAATGAATGAAGCGCTTGGAAGGGTATCGATTCGTTACATGCATGATGCAAGGGGCGCCCGTCGGGTGCCCCTTGGCTTTTCATCCTTTCCGAATGGTTTCGGGAACCAGCCCCACCTTCTCCTTATCCCGCGCTTTGCTCCGCCTCGCCGTAGGCGTCCAAAACGGCGCGGAAGCTTGCCGCAACGTCCCTGGGATTTTCGTAGCCGGCTTCGTACATAAACGGGCCGTCGTAACCGATGTCGACAAGCGCGCGCAGCACGGCCCCCCAGTTGACGATCCCGCGGCCCGGGATCCAGTGCCGTTCGTCCACGCCGTCATAGTCGGACACATGCAGCGTCCTGATGCGGCGGCCGATGGCACGGATGAAGTCCTCCGGCGTTTCCGTCAGCAGATGGTTCGTATCGCAGCACACGGCCGCTTCGGGGGCGTCCTTGATGAGCGCCGCGATTTCCGCGGCGTTGTTGCCCAAGCAGGTCCGCGGGAGATCCTCCACGGCCAGGCGCAATCCCCGCTTCGCGGCCTCGCCGCTTAACAGACGGACGGCTTCTCCGGCTCTTGCAAGCCGCTCTGCCCGCTCCTCGTCCGGAATCGGTTCAAAGCTCGGATGGATGACGAGCATTTTCGGTCCCCAGCCCTTGGCCCAATCCATGATCTCGACAAGCCCCTCGATGGCGGGGCCGCGAACCGCGTCATCCAGATCGGAAATGTCCCAGAGGCTGCCGAACGGCAGGTGCACCGACCAGATTTCGAGTCCCAGCTCCGTCGCCGCCTGTACCGCCCGGCCGTAACGCGCGAAATTCGCCTGCGTCACCGTATCCGCAGGCGCTTGGTAGTTGTCCAGGTTCAGCTCGATGCAGGAAAAACCGGCCTCCCGGATCTCCTCAAGGGAGTGCCCCTCCTTGTCGTCCCAATACGTGCCCAGCTTCCATTCCGCGGGATTGATCCCCATGACGTTTGAACCTCCATTCTTTTTTTGATCCCCTACTCGTCCTCGCCAAACACCGGCTGAATCGTCACCTCGAACGTAAACGACTTTTCGTTGAGCTGGTATTTCTCCATCAGACGCGGTCCGCAGGAGTTGGAGCCGACGCCGCTCATTTTGTAGTCGAGATGCACGATCGTTTCGTCGCGGCGCACCAGCTCGACGTTATGCTGGGCCTTCGTCAGATCCCCGGGCGTATAATGGCTCGCATTGAAGGAAAAGCGGTCAGGCCCCGTAAATCGCAGCCCCATGCCCAGATGGTTGCTTACCACCGCCCATTCGGTATGATAACGGGAGCCGTTTTCCTGTGGCATGATGTAATCGGTATGCATCTGGTCTACGCTCGTATGATATACGTCCCGCTTCACGCTCAGCTTCTTGTCGATGTAGCTCTCATGCGGCCCCAAACCGTAATAGGTTACGGCCTCGTTTCCTTTTGGCATCGTAAGCTGCAGGCCGAACCGCGGCAGGAAATCGACCGTTCCCCCGACCTCGACGTCGGTTCTAAGCGTAATGGAGCCATCCGCGAAAACGGACCATTCAGCCGTACCCCTCAGGATGTTCCGGATCGAATACCCGCCCATGGAATAACTCACTTCGATCGTCACCCGGTCGGAAGCAGGCTGCTGCCAGCTTACGCTGTACATCTTCGTCACGGCCCGGTCCAGCCCGGCGTTCGCCCAGGCATGTTTTTCGTTGCGGTCATTGTCGGTAGGCGCCCGCCATACCTCGAAATGCGCCGGAGCGGCAAGCATGTTGACGCCGTGCTTCGTGATCCCCGTGAAGGTGCCCAGACTCAAGTCGAACGTATGCTTGAAATCGAACCCTTCGATGACGAGCAGCCGTCCCTCTTCAGCGGCGTGAACCGATTTTGCAGGACCCCCAGCGCCGCCTTGCTCCGCACTCGTCATACGCGGTCTGACTTCAAATTGCATGCTTGCAATCCCGTATCCCGCTTCCGCCCAAACCTGATCTTCGTTCAGGACCACGATAAACTCCAGATCGACGGCTGCAGCTATCGAGGCGGGAATATTCAAGTCGACCGTCACCTCCGCGCTTGCATGCGGAGCAAGCTCCGGCACGGCGAGTTCTTCCTGCGCAAGAAGCGTGCCTTCGGCTTTCAAGCGGTAGCGGATCGCAAGCTTGCCCAGCGTGCTGAAATCATAGCGGTTCGTGATGCTGAAACGCCCTTTCGCCGCATCGATCGCTTCGATCTGCACCGGAGCGTAAACCTCCTTCAGTTCCAAAAGCCCGATATTCGGCTTGCGGTCCGGGCTGACCAATCCGTCGAGGCAGAAATTGCCGTCATGCGGTTTCTCGCCGAAATCGCCGCCGTATCCATAAAACGGCCTTCCGTCTTCGGTATAGGTTTGAATGCCGTGGTCCACCCATTCCCAGACGCAGCCGCCCATCAGCTTCGGATAAGCATAAATGATCTCCCAGTAGTCTTTGAGATCGCCCGGGCCGTTGCCCATCGCATGGCTGTACTCGCAGAGAAACATCGGTTTCCGTTTGTCGCCGTCCTTCGCGTAAGCCTCCAAATCGGGAACGGACATATACATGCGGCTTTCCATGTCCAGGCAGCTTTGATCGAATTCTTGCTCCGGATCATGGGCTGCGCTTTCGTAATGTACGAGCCTGGACTGATCGCGGGCATGCGTCCATTCGGCCATCGCGACATGGTTCGGCCCGTAATAGGATTCGTTGCCAAGCGACCAGATGATGACGGAGGCATGGTTTTTGTCCCGCTCCACCATTCGGATTTGGCGATCCAGGAAGGCTTCCTTCCACTCCGGATTTTTCGGGAAGCTTCGGTTGTCTTTCGTGCCGTAATAAAGTGAAAAATCGCCGTGGGACTCCAAATCCGCCTCGTCGATCACGTAAAAGCCGTACTCGTCGCAAAGATCCAGAAAACGCGGATCATTCGGATAGTGGGAGGTGCGGATCGTATTGATGTTATGCAGCTTCATCAGCTTCAAATCCTCGATCATATGCCGGAGCGGTATCGTTTGGCCGAGCTCGGGATGGGAGTCATGGCGGTTGACCCCTTTGAGTTTGATGTCTTGTCCGTTAATACGGAATACCCCGTCTTTGATTTCGATGCGGCTGAAACCGACCTTGAAGCGCAGAACTTCCTCCCCGCTCGAAATAAAAACCTCGTACAAATGCGGATGTTCAGCGTTCCAAAGCATGGGCGAATCCACCGGAAGGTCGAAGGCATGTTTTCCGTCCACGTCTCCGCGCTGATTCAGCAGTTCCCGCCCGCTTGGATCCGTCAGCTGAACGCCAACGGACGCGGCGCCGGTGGTATCCACCTCCACCCTGATCCGTCCCGACTTCAGATCCTCGGCAAGCTCGGTCCGGCAGAACACGTCGCGGACATGGGCTTGATCGCGTGCCAGCAGGTACACGTCCCGGAAAATGCCGGTGTAACGCCACTGATCCTGGTCCTCCAAATACGAGCCGTCGCACCACTTCAGCACCATCACGGCGATTTTATTGCTGCCTTGGCGCACGTACGGAGCGATGTTGAACTCCGCCGGGACGCGGCTGCCCTGGCTGTATCCGACGTATGCGCCGTTAATCCACAAATAAAAGCAAGCGTTTACACCCTCGAACATAATATACGTGTCTTTGCCGGACCATTCCGGACCGATCCGAAAATCCCTGACGTATAATCCGGCGGGATTGTCGTCCGGCACGTAAGGCGGATCATAAGGGAACGGATAATTGACGTTCGTATATTGAAGCTGGTCGTAACCCTGCACCTGCCAGCAGGAAGGAACCAGCAGGTCATCCCAACCCGTTGTATCGTACCGTTCCCCGGTCCAATCGGTGTCGACATCCTTTGCGCGCGGGCGATAATTGAATTTCCAGCTGCCGTTCAGCGTTTGGTACCAGGGCGAGCGCGCCCGTTTGCCGGAACGCGCGCTTTCCGTGTCTCCGTAAGGAATGTAGGAAGCGCGGGCCTCTTCGCGGTTCTCTTGCAATATTTTAGGATTCTCCCAATAAGGTTTTAAGGTCACTTGGATTCCGACTCCTCTCGTAAGCGAACGATGGCCGCATGCACTCTCAAGGGCATCGTCCCCGCTTCAGCGTTATGTTATATTAACATTATAAAAGGGGCGTACCGCTTGATACAGAACGCGATTTTCTTATTTATTCAACGATTTTCACATCATGAAGCTGTCGCCTGAGGGGTGGGAACATGGCAAACAAACTTGGATTTCTGATGCAAACCGACACAGTCTTGAAGCTGCCCGTCTATATGACGGGCGCCGGGCATTGGGATCATCAGGATCCGATCCACAGACCCGGCGGTTATCCCCAATTCCAATGGCTGCACTGCGTATCCGGCCAAGGAGAACTGGCGGTCCGCGGGCAAACCTACCGGGTCAGACCCGGTTCGGGCATGTTTTTGTACCCGGATGAGGAGCATGCCTATTACGGCGTTGAAAAACCTTGGGAAGTGTATTGGATGACCTTCTTGGGGCCGGAGGTGGAAGCGCTGGCACGGCTTGCCGGCATGAACGAGTCCGCGGTCTATCCGGTACACAGGCAGGAGCTGATCCTCAACCACATGAAAAATGCGCTGTCCCTAACGTTTTCCGACAAACCGCTTGCGGGGCTGGAATGCTCAAAGCTTGCCTACATGTTTTTTATCGATCTGATGACGGACATGACCATGCACGCACCCTCCACCGATCAAGGATATTTGCGCCTTCAGCCCGTGTTTGACCACATGGAGGAACATTACGCTCGGGATCTTCCGCTGCAGGAGCTTGCCCTGCAAATCGGGGTGTCCGCCCAGCATTTGTGCCTCCTGTTTCGGAAAATACTGAACAAACGCCCGATGGAATACCTGAACCAGCTTCGCATCCACAAGAGCAAAGAACGCCTGCTGGAATTTCCCGAAGCCCGAATCGGCGAAATCGCAAGGCAGGTCGGATTCACGACGCCGGGGTACTTCAGCACGTTATTCAAACGAACCGAGGGGATGACCCCGGAGGCTTTTCGCAAGCTGAACGGAGTGAGGTGACATATGCTTACAAAAAAAGGACGCGCCCGGGTCCCTATCGCCGCTTAAAGCGACAAAGGAAAATGCCCGTACGCGTCCCTATTCATTTAAGAGGCAGAAACGGCCCGTGACCGATTACAGCACGATCTCCCGTCCACGTTCAGCGGACTCGTAGATGGCGCTCAAAATTTTGATCATGTCGACGCCCTGCTCCGGCGTGAAAATCGGCCGCTCATGGCCGAGCACGCAGTCGATGAAATGCTGAATGTTGGCCGTATGCTGCGGAATCTCGTCCTTAAAATACGGCTGCTGGTTGATCAGCGCTCCTTCGTTCTCCAAGTAGAGGTTCAGCTTGTCGTTGACCAGGCTGAAGCCGCCTTCGGTGCCTCTCCACTCCAAAAATTTTTCCTCTTTTTCGATATTGGACGCCCAGCTGAATTCGATCTGCAGCGACGCTCCGTTATCGAACCGGATGAAACCGGCCGCCAAGTCCTCGACGTCGAACGTGCCTTCCGGCACCTTGCCGGACGCATCCGGACGGTCGGCGAATTTGCGGTACGTCGAGCCCGATACGGTAACCGGCTTCGGATTGCCGCTCAGCCACATCGCGAGGTCGATCATATGTACGCCCAAATCGATCAGCGGCCCGCCTCCCGACAGCGCCTTCGTCGTAAACCAGCCGCCGCGCCCCGGTATGCCCCGGCGCCGGACCCAGCCGCAGCGGCCCATGTACAGTTCGCCCAGCTGGCCTTTTTCAACCAGCCTTTTAACGTACTGCGCCTCCTGCGAAAAACGGTTGTTGCGCATCACCATCAGCAGCTTGCCGGTTTCCCGGGCCGCATCGGCCATTTTTTGCGCTTCGACCGGATTGACCGCATCCGGCTTTTCGCAAAACACATGCTTGTCCTGCCGCAAGGCGGCGACGGCGATTTCCGAATGGAACACGTTCGGCGTGCTGATGCCGATGATGTCGATCGACGGGTCCGCCAGCACTTCGCTGAAATGGTCGTACACCTTCGCTCCCGGAAAGTTGGCGGCCAACGCCTCCGCGGAAGCGCGCAATGCGTCGCAAAAGGCGACGATCTCCACCTCGGGCCGGGAAAGCCAGCCCGGCAAATGGGCCGATTTAAACATGCTTCCTGTCCCGATAATGCCTACCTTTAATGTCATTCAAGTCTCTCTCCTTCATAAGTTCTACGGCTATGCCGGAGCCTGCATAGACCCCCCGAAAATAAATAGAACTGCTCCTGACGCGACAAAAGCGAATGCCCCGCATTTTTTTTAAAATAACACATCTTCCCCCATTATTCACCAACGAAAAATTCAGCAAACCAAACCGAAAAAGGAGCATGGGACTGTACTCCCCATGCTCCTTCCCAGCCGGTCGGATGTTACGATCGATATGGTTGCCGCACTTTAGTTTTTCAAGAAATCCGGTTGTGCGAAGCTGGGATTCGGATATTTGTAGAAGCCTTCTCCCGTCGCTCTTCCCAGCTTCCCTTTGTCGATATATTCCGATTTCAGCAGGTCGGCTATTCTTTGGAACTCTTCGTCCCCTGTCGCTTCCGCTTTCGCGCGCCCGATATTGTATGCGGTGTTGATGCCCACCACGTCCAAAATCGCAAACGGTCCCATCGGCGCTCCCGTTGCCACCATCCAGGTTTTGTCAATCGTTTCGACGTCGGCCACTTCCTTGATCAACAGGCGCTGAGCCGCATCCAGCAGGGGAACAAGCAAAGAGTTCAAAATATACCCCGGCTGTTCTTTATGCAAAGGCAGCGCAACCATGCCAATCGCTTTCGCGAATTCGACCACGTCCTGGAACACGCCCATGTCCGTTCCCGGATGTTTCATGATTTCCGCCGTATTGTTTTTCCAAATCTCGTTGGCGAAATGCAGCGCCAAAAATTTCTCCGGACGGCCCGTAGCTTCAGCGAATTGGCTTGGCAGCAGGGTGGAGGAGTTGGTCGCAAAAATCGTTTTTTCCGGGGCTGCCTTTCCGAGATTCGCATAAAAATCGGTTTTGATCGAAACGACTTCCGGAATGGCCTCAATCACCAGATCGGCATCCGCCACCGCTTGCGGCAAATCGCTGCTGAACGACATCCGGCCGTATGCCGCCTCAACCTCTTCCTGCGTTGCTCCCAGATCCGCCTGATAATGCGGCTTCAGCTGCGAGATTCTCTCTTTAGCGCGTTCCAATGCTTCATCATTGATATCATATACCGTCACCTGAAATCCCTTAAAAGCGGTTTGGTACGCGATTTGGCTGCCTAAAACGCCGCTTCCGGCAACCGTGATGTTTTTATAGTTCATGATCGGTTCCTCCCAAGTCATAAGTCTGTTGATTCATGCGGAGACGGGGCAATCCAGGTCACCCTTCCGCTTGGAGTTCGTCCTCCCGGCGGAGTTTCTCGAATCCCCCCCGCAGCTTGGCCAATCCTTGAAGCAGCGAGTCGATGTCGCTTTCCCCGAATTCCGACACGAGCTGGTTCATTAAGGAAAGAAACAATGGCGTCATTTCCTTTACCTTGCTTAAACCGGCCTCCGTAATGGAAATGACCATGCCGCGCCGGTCACGGTCGTCCAGCTCGCGCGCAACATGTCCGCCCTTTTCGAGGGCGTCGATCATGGAGCTTACCGCTGCCCGGGTTACCTTCAAATGGTCGGCCAACGCCGAAGGATTGGACCGGCCGTCCGGCTGATAACGGAGCACGCAGAGCAGCATGTATTGCCCGTAGGAGATGCCGAATTCCCGGGCGCGGCGCTCCAGGTCCTTCTGTATTTCGGTGGTGAGGAAAAACAGGTTGGCCAACACCCTCCCCGTTTTGTATTCCGTTTCCGAAACATTCAATTTGCCCGAGTATCGTTCGATCGCATGCAAGAAATGAAACATCTGGTCCCCCCACGTATATAGTTCACTTTTTAATAATAAACCAGTTAACTAATTTTGGTCAACGTGAAGGGAACATATCCCTTTAATGAACCACGGCCGGATATGTTCCTTTTAAACCTTTCGCTATCCTCGAGTCTGCAAGCCGTTTTGCCGCGACGGCACAACCGATTATTCGTTTCCGCCGCGGTCCACCATTTGCTGCTGCGCCAGCCGGATCATTTCGCGCACCATCGAACCGCCGATTTTGCCGCCGATCTGGCCCGCCGATTCCGTGGTTAAATTGCCGTTGTTGCCCGGCTCAAGCGGAACGCCGAGATCCTTCGCCACTTCGTATTTCACGTCGTCCGGACGGCTGGGATCCACGTTGTAGCCCTCGCGCCGCATCACTTCCGCTTTAAACGCCTGCATGCCGCGCTCGGCTCCCGGGACCGCGTATCTTCTGTTTCTTCTGGACATTGCACTCACTCCTATACTCATGTTTTTAACTAAGTTGCCCGAAACATGGAGCCGCCATCCTTGCTAGTTTCTGGCCTGGCGATCCGGATCGGGAACGAACATGAAAAAAAGGATGTCCCCAAAAGTCGCAAACGACTTTTAGGGGACATCCTTTGTTGTTTTCACCCGTTTAGGCTTGCGGCTTGTTAGCCGCCCATAATGACTCGAGGTCTTCCAGGGATTTTTCCTTCGTCTCCGGAACGACGCGCCAGCTGAACACGACGGTAACCAGCGACATGATGCCGAAAATCCAAAACGTCATCGCCGGACCCGCCGAGGACAGCATCGGAGGGAAGGCCTGCGATACTACGTAGTCGGCCGCCCACAAGGCCATCGACGAAATCGAGGTGGCAATGCCGCGCACGCGGTTCGGGAAAATTTCCGAAATGACGACCCATACGACCGGTCCAAGGGACACGGCGAAGGCAGCCACGTAGATCAAAATGAAAATAAGCACGAGCGGTCCGGACGTATGCCCCGTTTGGAAAGCTATGCCGATCACGGCCAAGCAAATCGTCATGGCGGCCGAACCTACGAGGAGCAGCGCCTTGCGTCCGACTTTGTCGATCAGCCAGATGGCCAAAATCGTGAACAGCAAGTTGATCAAGCCGACCAAAATGGTCTGGATCAGCGCCGCATTCGTGCCCGCTCCGGTCTCTTTAAAAATTTCCGGCGCGTAATACATCACCGCATTGATCCCGGTAATCTGCTGCAGGATCGCAAGACCCACGCCGACGATCAAGGCCATGCGCAAGCCGGGCCCGAACAGCTGCCGGAACGATCCTTTTTCCTGCTTGAACGATTCTTTAATATCAAGCACTTCCTGCTTCGCCAGCTCTTCGCCGTGGATGCGCAGCAGGATCGGAAGAGACTCGGCCGCCCGTCCCTGCTTGATCAGCCATCTTGGGCTTTCAGGCACCAAAAACAGCAGGACCAGGAACAATACGCCGGGAACGACGCCGGCTCCGAACATCCAGCGCCATGCGGAGGATACGTCCCAAGCATCGTCGCCCAAACTTGAAATCCACAGATTGACGAAATACACGAGCGAAATGCCCGTGACGGTGGCCAGCTGGTTCAATGCAACAAGCCGTCCGCGGTATTTGGCAGGAGCGATTTCCGCATTGTACAGCGGGCATAACGTGGAAGTAATCCCGATCCCGATGCCCCCGATCATCCGGGCGACGATAAAACCGCTGAACGTGCTCGGAATCGCCGAGCCGACGGAACCGATGATAAAAAGAATGGCCGCCGTAATCAGTATTTTTTTGCGTCCGAATTTCTCGCTGAGCACCCCGGTGCTCAAAGCGCCGACGATACAACCGATGATCAAGCTGGAAACGGCCCAGCCGACCTGGAATTCACTTAAATCGAAACGTATTTGCATAAAGCCGACCGCACCCGAAACGACCGCGGTGTCAAACCCGAACAACAAACCGCCGAGAGCGGCGACGATCGAGACCAACGTGACGAACTTCATGCTGATTTGCTGTTGATCGCTTACTTGCTGTATGTTTGAGCTCATCATCCGATGTCTCCTTCTATGATGTAATAGGATTAACGAAAACTGCTGTTTCCATACTGCAGAATTCTTTAATCCCATTGTAACACCGGGGACTCTGCACTTATTTGCGTTATGGCAGCATAAAATTGCCCGGGGTCCCGTTCCGCTTCCGCAGGACTAGCATTATTTTTCCCGGCCACAACAAAAAAGTCCATGCCATGCGGCATGAACTTTATCAGGATTGAAGATGCACCCGGTATTCCGAGGGGGACACCCCCGTCACTTTTTTGAATACGCGGCTGAAATAATTCGGATCTTTATAACCGACCGCGTAACAGACCTCCTTCAGGCTCAGCTCCCCGTTTTTCATCAAGTCCTTGGCCTTGTCGATGCGGAGCCTCGTCACATAGTCGATAAAGGTTTCGCCGGTCTGCTGTTTGAAAACTTTGCTGAAGTAATAAGGATTCAGATGAACATGCTCCGCCGCATCCTCCAGCGACAGCTCCTCCTGGAATCTATCGCGTATGTACGCCAGCGCCTTGTCCAGCATATTCGTCGTGTTTTGCTCCCGTTCTTCCCGGATCTGCCTGATCGCCAGCTGGACGTAGGTGCTTTCTTCGCCAGGTCCCTTCCCGTAGGGACCCTCCGCTCCTGCTCCGTCAGCGGCCTTCAGATCCTCGAAACGATAGAGGCTTCCCCATTTGTCCTCGAACTTGGAGGCAAACACGGCCTCATAATAGGACCGCCTGATCCCTGCTGCCTCGCTCTGCACGGAACCGATGCCGACGGAAATGGTGATCCCGCACTGGTTGGCAAGCGATTCGGCCAGCTTTGCGCCTAATTGCGCGGCGCCTTCCCGTAACGCTTCAGCGCCGGCCTGCGGACCGGCAAGCAGAAATACGGCCATATGGCTGTGGACCATGGAGCTGACGACGGCACCGCAGCGGTCTTTGGCAATGTCATGCGTAAGCGTTTTGACCGTGTCGTACACCTTTTTCTTCTGGTCGCCGATCTCCGGAAAGGCAAGCACGATGGCACAGCCCTTGCCCGCTGGCAGTTTCAATATGTCGGCCAGCTGCGAAACCTCGGTCTCGTTGACTTGATCGGACATAAAATGGAGCGCCAATTCCGTTTCCGCAAGCGGCAGCAGCTGAAAGAACTTGTCCCGGACCGCCAGCTGCTCGTTGCGTTCCCGCCGGTCCTCCGCGATCTCATCCACCATCCGCTTCAGGACGGCGGCAATTTGTTCTCGCTTGGCGGGTTTCACCAAATACTCGTGCACCCCAAGGGATAAGGCCTGCTTCGCATAATCGAAATATTCATAGGCGGTGATCAGGATCATTTTGACGCCGGGATTGTGGGCCTTGATTTCCTTCAGCGCCTCAAGCCCTTGAATGCCGGGCATTCTGACGTCCATCATTACGATATGGGGATGGAATTCAGCCGCTTTCTGAATCGCCGTCCTTCCATTTTCCGCATGCATGATTTGAAACGTGTCCGGCAGCATCCGGTTCACGATCCATTCGATTCCTTCCCTCTCCAGAGCTTCATCATCCGCGATCAACAGGCGATACATGGTTTTCCTCCTTTCCCCGGACAGGTATCCTCAGAATGACCGTCGTCCCTGCTCCCGGCGCGCTTTCGATGCGGACCAGATCCTTTCTGTCGTAAAAAAGCTCCAGCCGTTTGAACACGTTGCGCGTGCCAAGGCCGGTGGAATGGCCGCCTTTGCCGTCCGCATTTTTCGGGGACGCCTCGTCGTAATTAAGCAGCGAATCTCGAATCTCTTCGCTCATTCCGGCCCCGTTATCCGATATCGACACCCATGTTTCGTCCGGCTTGCACTGCACCGCCAGTTTGATGACGGCTCCTTCCTCCATGCCCTCGATGGCATGCACAAACACGTTTTCGAGGATCGGCTGCAGCGTCAGCACGGGCACCAAAACGTCCAAACCCGCCTCTTCGATCTCGGTTTCGAACCGGATCCGTTCCCGGAAACGGGCCTGCTGGATGATGAAATACTCCCTGGCATGCTCCACTTCATCCCGCAAAGGCACCGGACGGTCCAGCTGACGGAGGTTGTAGCGGAGCAGATTGGACAAGGAGACCGTCAGATCGCTCGTTTTTTCGGCTCCTTCGATCAAAGCCAGCTTCGATAGCACGTTTAAGGAGTTGAACAAAAAATGGGGGTTGATCTGATTTTGCAGCACCGCAAGCTCCAGCTCCTTGACGAGCCGGTCCTTCGCAAGGCCTTCCTTTTCCTTTTGAATAAGCAGCTTCAAATTTTCCTGCATCTGCCGAAACGCTTCGGATAACGTCCGGAACTCGTCGTGGACCCCTATCGGAGGCCGGGTCGCTTCCAGATTGCCCTCTGAAATTTGCTCCGCCGTCCGGACGAGCCCCTGAATCGGTTTCGTGATCCGCAGCGAAATCCAATAAGCAAACACGAGACTGATCACGGTATTCGCCGCAAACACGGCTATCCCCCAATGATTCATGACATCGGTTTGCACGAGAATTTTCCGGTAAAACGGCTGATAATAGCTGAGCTCCTGATCGATCAATTGATAGGCCTCTTCCCGGATGAACCCGGCCGTCGTCTCCGCGTCGGCGTAGGAGGACGCATAGGCAAGCGGCGTACGGCTGTTTAACGCGTCCATCACGCTATTTTCCTGCGATATAAACGTTCCCAGCATATGGCGGTAACTCCGGACGGCAAGCTCGACCGAAGCCACCGGCTGCTGCGCCGACAGGCTTGTCTGCAGCGCTTTCAGCTCGGCTCTTTGGTTTTCGAATTCCTTCAGGCTGCCGGGGCTGCGGTCCATGATATGGACGTTGATCGCCCGCAGGTTCTCGCGGGTCTTCTCGTCGATTTGTTTATATAATAATACCCGGTCGAGCATCATATTATAGCTTTGCTGCACGGTGCGACCGCTCTGGAATACGAAAAAGGACACCGCATTGTTCAAGATAAACAGCAGCGGGATAACGATGAACAACATTCGGCGCATATTCACGGCGTAGTCCCTCCCGTTTGCCCATGCTCCCGAACGAGAACGCTCGTCGAAATAAAATGCTGCGACGGCAGCTTTTCCCCCCGAAACCATCGATCGAGCAGACGGATGGCTTGGGCGCCGATTTCCCGCGGCTCCTGCACGATCGAAGCTGCAATGTCTCCTGCCGCGATGCCTTTGCGGGTTGCCTCCAAATCGTCAAAACCGTATACACGCACGTCTTCCCTGCCCGCTGCCTTCATGCCTTCGAGAATGCCTCCGGCATCAAGCGCGCTGAATCCGACGATGGTGCCGATCTCTGGATGCTGACGCAGCATGGCCTCTGCCTGTTTGGCCGCGCCGATCCGCGAGATGTTCGACGAACGGACATCGACGACTTGATAACCGGGTATTCCTGAGACATATGCCCGGAATCCTTCCAGCCGCTGCCTCTGGTTGTCCGCAAACTCGCTACCGATGATGACGCCGATGCGTCCGCCGCCTTGGGCGCTTCCGACCACGAGCTCTCCCATCCGCTCTCCCGCCTTGCGGTTGTCCGTGCCGACGTAAGCCAGACGCCGGCTTCCCGGCTCGTCCGCATCGACCGTCAGCACCGGGATTCCCTGCCCGATGGCTTTGGCGATGAGCCGGTCGTAATCGGCACTGCCGAGCCCTTGAACCAATATGCCGTCCGGTTTGGCGGCAATCGCTTTTTCCAGAAGCCTGGATTGCTCCGAAGGGTCGATCCGAATCGGTCCCGTGTAGTCGATTTTCATCCCGAGCCGCTCGGCCGCTTGATCCGCTCCCTGCTTCATTTCCCGCCAGAACGGATTATCGAACTCCTGCGCGATCAGAACGATATGCTTTGCGGGCGGAGCCGCCGCTTTGCCGGGTTCCATGCGATGGATCAAATCATCCACCATCGTCGTCGAAGCGAAAAAGCGAATCAGGACATACCCAAAAACCAAAGCCACCACGACCAGTCCGAGGGACCACTTCCTGTTTGACATGTTCTCCCTTCTTTCAGCGCAAGCGTTTCTATCGATCATTTTGCCCATTCCAATAGTATATCATCATGCGCCAGGCCGGGTGATGTCCCCGGACGAAAATCAGGTCGGAATCGTAATGAGGAACGTCGTGCCTTTGCCCTTCTCGCTTTCTACCTCGATGAATCCCTTCAATTTGTCGACGGTGCTGTAAACCATCAGCATGCCCAGGCCCGTCCCTTCCTCCTTGGTGGAATAATACGGCTTGCCGAGCCGGGAGATTTCTTCCTTGGTCATGCCGACGCCGGTGTCCTCGATGCGGATGACGATATTTTGCTTTTTCTCCGAAATGTCGATGAACAGCGTTCCTCCGCCCTTTTCCTTCATCGCTTCGATCCCGTTTTTGTACAGGTTGATGAGGCACTGCTGGACCTGGTTCCGGTCGTAATGTTTTTTCAGCGAATTGTTGAATCGGAACGCCACTTCAACCTTGTGGATGGACGCGTAAGGCATGATGACGCTTTTCGTGTATTCCAGCTCCTCGCTCATGTCGGAATAGACCATGTTATCGGATTGCGGCTTGGCAAACGAAAGATAGTCGCTGACGATTTTTTCGGCGCGCCGCAGCTCCTGCAGGGACAATTCCACATATTCCTTTTCCTCCGGCCCGATCGCCTTCGACTTGCTTAACAGCTGGAGAAATCCGCTGGTAACCGTCAAGGGGTTGCGGATTTCATGGGATACGCTGGCCGCAAGCTCGCTGACGACGTTCAGCCTCTCCGAATGCATGATCCGGTCGCGGTTTTTGATGTTGGCAATGATCTTTTCGATGAGCACCATCAGAATTCCCATAAACACCACATACGTCGTTAAAGTGTTAAGGGCGAGCATCCCAAAGTGACTGTTTAATGCCCCCGTGGCAAAACTTAAAGTACACAGGTAAAAACCGATCGTCAAAAAAGAGGCGGCCATCGCCCAAAGAATGCGCCTCCTGGAGCTTAGCTTCATAAATTTGGCGCTGTAATACGGCACGATGACCATAATCGTCGTCGAAAAAAGAAAAGACTGCATCGTCCCTTCCCCGCCCACGTAAAACCGATACAGGTTCAAAATGATATATAAAAGGAAAACGCTCCGATATCCTCCATACAACGCAACCACCAGAAACGGAATGTATCTTAAATCCACGATAAACCCAATGCTGAGCTGAATCGGCATCGAAATGCAGAGAATCATCGACGCGGCCGACAACAAAACGAGGATTTTCCCATGGTAATCGGATGGACGGTTCTCGAAAAAAACGAGAAAAACGATGACCGGAACCAACAAAAACAGGAAATTTAAAAGCAACGTTTCAAACAAAGGTTAACTTCCTTTCGGCCCTTATGCTGCATGACATACACTGTTAGATTAAATTGAATGATTACTATAAGACATTACGCCAAATCGATGTTATAAGTAAAGTCAAAAATGCCAATGCATGTCCCCCCTTATTTTGGAAAATAAATCGCAAACAAAAACCGCCCCTTGTTGGAGCGGTCTGTCGATGATTTCATAGCTTCGATGTCACATAAGTCTCAAATTATTTCCTTCGCATCATTCTTGGGCAAGTCCGGTTTTATACGCATTCTCATGGACCAGGCCACGAATGAACGCCTCGAAGTTCGGGGCCAGCTTGATCGCCTTATGGTTCCGTTCCTTATCGACGTACACCACTTCAGGCTCGCCGTCGTTGCCCGACGGGCGGTAGTCCAGCATGACGACTCCGGATCCGGAAGGACAAGGGCAGATCACGACGCCAAATTCCGGATACCCTTCGGTTTCAATGATATGCCGGCTCCCTTCGGGGCCGCACAGCGAATATCTTTTCTCCCTGCCGATGCCCATAATGCCGGAAATCGTAATGTGATCCGGGTCTCCCGCTTCGGTTCCGCGGACGGGGAAACATCTGCTGCGCGGAATTCCCCCGTTATGCTGCTTCATCATCTCAACGTAGGAGGCAGGCAGCTTGAATACCAGCGATTCCTCCACGGAAGCGATCAAATCGTCCGCAGGCGGACCGGATATGTAGTGTTCCGCGCCTTCCGCGCCGTCGTCCCAGAAACCGGCCTGATCGGGATCCGCATCGGTTGCGGGAGCGGCGGCAACGACCGGCTCCGCCTTGGACTCCGCCGGAACGGGCTCACCGGCCAATTCCTCGACGGGTTCCGATTCCGCCAGTTTCTGCCGAATGGAGTCCAGGAACTCCAGCGTATCCTCATCGCCGGGATCCAGCTTGTCCGCGGCTTCAAACGCCTGCAAAGCCTCCTCGTAACGGTCCAAATAATAATAAGCGAGCCCGATGCGGTAATGCCAAAGCGAATCGTCTTGTCCTTCTTCGGCTACGGTCAGAAACTGCTCGACCGCCTCCTCGTAACGCTCCAGATTATTCATTGCCCTCCCCAGATGGCTGACCAGCTCGTAATCCCGCTCTTCCTCCGGAATGTCCGCGATCGCATCCACAATTTGCTCGAATTCATCTTCTTCATGCCATGTTTCCAGCTGTTCCAAAAGATCTTCACGCATATTTTTTTGCCTCCCACCAAAAGCCTTTTTCAAATTATACCATTCGAGGGATGGCGTCTCCAGCATGGGAGGAAAAGCATAAATCAAGGGGGCTCAAAATAGGCCATCCGTTGCAAAGGATTTTAGAAAAGACTAGAGAATCTTATATGCAGCAGCAAGACTTGCCAATCATTTTCCAGTTTATGGCTTAGTTCCATTTCCCGCCTGCCGTTACAATACATCCTGAAGGAGATGATGTCGATGAAAGCTTATAAGTGGAAATGGTTTGCTTTATTTATCGTTCTCTTTGTCGTTTACGGCTTGGGTTGGAGGGGGGATCAGGCCGAGGCGGCATCCGTCCTTACGCTTGGCAGCGAAAACCGCGAGGTCCGGGATGTGCAGTATCGGCTCAAAACTCTGGGCCTTTATGACGGAGCGCTTGATGGTACATACGGCCCGGGCACGGCGTCCAGCGTCATGACATTTCAAAAGAAGTACGGGGTTCATCCGGACGGGACCGTGGGACCCGCCACATGGAGAAAACTTAAAAAATACACGCTCAGCGAAAGCGAAATGGAAATCATGGCCAAAATCATCTACAGCGAAGCCCGGGGTGAATCCTATAAAGGGCAGGTTGCCGTCGGAGCCGTCGTGATGAACCGAATCCAATCGGACGAGTTTCCGAATACCATCCAAGGCGTCGTCTTCCAAAAAAATGCTTTTACGGCCGTCAGCGACGGGCAATACGGGATGAAGCCGAACCGGACGGCTTACCGTGCAGCCCTGGATGCCGTTCGCGGATGGGACCCGACCCGCAACTCGCATTACTACTATAATCCGAAGACGGCAACCGACAAATGGATCCGGACGCGCACCCCCACCCTGAAAATCGGCCGCCATCTGTTTGCGAATTAATCGGATTGCATGCCTGGGGGCATCCCCCAGGCTTCCGACCGCGCGGACGATCGCTGGAGGCATGGGAGCCGCCCGGCGCCCCGCCGAAATTATAAAAAAGCACCCTCCCGGGTGCTTTTGCAACGCTAGGGATTACGCTTCTTCAACTCACGGAGGTTAACGGGATCAAGCGATTCGATATCCGCGCCCATCCCGTGTACAAAAACACGGGCCGCTTTTCGCGGCCCGCTCTGACCGGATGTTCCCGGCAGCTGTATGTTTATGCTGATCTTGATCCGTTCGCCTAATCCCGGCTCGCCAGCTTCGAAAGCAGGCGCAAAATTTCGACGTACAGCCACACGAGCGTCACCAGCAGCCCGAAGGAGCCGTACCACTCCATGTATTTCGGAGCCCCTTGCCGGGCCCCTTCTTCGATAAAGTTAAAATCGAGCACGAAGTTCAAGGCGGCGATAATGACGATAACCACCGAAATGCCGATGCCGATCGGGGTGCTGTCATGCAAATACGGCACGGTCACGCCAAACAACCCTAGCACGAAACTCAGCAGGTACACGAGCGCGATTCCCGCCGTAGCTGCGAAAAGGCCTTTCTGGAAGCCGGCGCTGGCTTTGACCAATCCCGTCTTGTAAACGACCAGCATAGCCAAAAACACGCACATCGTCAGCAAGGCAGCCTGCAAGGTAATGCCGTAATATAAAGATTCGTAAGCCGCCGATAAAGCTCCTAAAAAGAGACCTTCTCCAATCGCATAAATCGGCGCCAAATACGGTGCCGTCGTCGGCTTAAAACTGATGACCAACCCAAGCACCAATGCGCCGATCGCCCCGCCGATCATGTAGGGATACATTTCGTACCCGTTAAAAAACATCACCCAGGATACGACCGCCGCCCCGATCAGGAGCGCCAGCAGCATAAACGACTTATTGACCGTCCCGCCGATCGTCATGGCCTCTTGGCCGTTGTAATGTTCGCTTCTTTCAAACGTTTTTTTGTTAAGCGTCGGATTTCCGCTGCGACCGATCAAATTGATTCCCCCCAACATTTTTAATGCTATTCTAGCATAGGTTGGAATATTTTAGGATACCACAACAAGATTCTTCAAACGCCTTATTGCATTTCGTTTCGCTCTTTCAGGTAAGCTTCGATCACTTTCTTGTTGTTCTCGTCGATCCGCAGCGGAATCCCGGCGCAATTGACGACGATGCCGTTCATGTTTTCGGACAAGGCCAACAGGTCGTCGAAACCGGCGACATTGCTGCTCCACACCGTTTTATCGTAAACCTTCTCGAATTCGGGCCAATCCGTAAATGCCGGGAGCCACGTCGAATCGTTTTCCGCGCCCAACACGCCGAACCGGATCTCCGTTCCTTCCCGGATCGTTTTGATGCCTTGTTCATCGGAAGGCGCCGGCTCTTTTTCAATCAACTGCATCGGCAGCAAATATTTGGCCTGCAGGACTTCATCCAGCATTCGCCCCTCCAGCGCCTGAAGCAGCTGTTTATTCCCCTCGCCGCCCTGCCGCGCATGCAAGGTTTGGAAAAACCGGATCAGCGCATGCTGCAGGCGGGGATTGGTGACCGGAATATTGATTTCCGGAATGCCGGTCCAGTCCGGCGGCGGCAATACATCGTCCCTGTCGATTTCGATATGGTATTGCCCGTTGTCCAAAAGGATTTTGGGGAGGCCAAGGGTATGAAGCTCGGCAAAGGTCCCGGGGATTTCCTCCCTGCCGATTTTTTTCATCTCTAGCATCAGAAGCTGCTGCCGGAAATAATCTTCCGCGCTTGCGGCATATCCCTCTTGCGAGAACATCCATACCCTGTCATCGATATCGACGTACGGATAGTTCGTATGCTTGTCGTAAGCGAGATACAGTGCTCCCGCTTCTTTGATCTTGTCTGTCAACACGGCGGAAAATGCTTGTATTTTCTCATCCGCATCCTGTTTGGTCAACGTCTGCTGCTGCCTGAAATGCTTGGCGGAATGAATCAAAAAAATCAATTCCTGTATCTCCAGTTCCCTGCATTCTTCCACCGATACCCGTCCGTTCAACAAAAACCTTACCCCGACTTCATTTTTTCTTTCCTCGTTCATCGGCACGGCCGCCCCCTCCAACCTGTTTGCCTCATTATAGCTTTATATTCCAAACAAAAACAGGCCCTCGTATTCCGATTTTTTCTAGGCCAACGCCTGAGCGCGTCGTCTAAAGCAACCAACTCTGATTCTCCGGCCAAATGAAACAATGGTTCGAAGGCTTCCTGTATTGCCTCCTCAAACATATCCGAGAAAACTTCCGAGGTATGAAGCGAGATAAGTACCTTCGCCAGCTCGCCAATGTCACCCAGGGATTCCTCGCTCAACTCAGCAATGGTTTCCTGCAATGCCTCACCTTGAAGTTCCAATATCTCCATGATTCGTTCTTCGCCCTGCTTGTACAGCTGTTCTAGCACATTACGCTCCACATAGGTCAGTTCCAGGCTATCCAGAAACTCATCGTCATCAGCCTTGGCGATCAGTGTCCAGCATGCTTCACACATGTACGCCCACCTCTGCCCCACCCTTACGAAGCAAACGCTTGGCGATCGTAACAACCCGCTCCTGCAGGGCATCCGTGTCGTTGTCTTTCTCTGGATCGAGCAGCTCTGGCTGGCTGCCAGCAAGCTGAGCAATCGGCGTATCAAGATACTCAAGGCTGTATTTGCTTTCATCGATCGTTGTTCCCAAAACGTCCTCCGCTATCGGGATTAGATCACGAACCAGCATAATGCCACGGTCAGCGATAAAGTCCAACATCGATTTACGGTCAACCGGATCAAAGATGTTTGGACCGCGTAGCACCGCCCGCACCCGGAAAATTCCCATAGCTGGGAACAGCCGCTTATTGAACAGCTCGTTCATGATCCATTTGCGGAGGGTTCAAAGACTTGTTCCTCCGCGAATTGAAGCGCAGCCTGTGCTGTTGCACGATTATAATCTGAGCTCTGGCCGACCAATATCGGCGGCAGCCGGAAGGCGGACAGGATATCGGATTTCTTCTCCTTGCCGTATTCGAGGAAAAGGGCGTCCTGCTGTAAGAGGTCGTTCAGCTTGTCTAGATTTATGGCGACTTTTTCGACCTTCTCATCCATCGGACGCCTGTTTCTTCCCCCTTAGCTTCGAGGTATAGGATGCCTCCCTGAGACTGTGAGCCCTTGACGTTCTTCAGCAATTCCATGGACTGTTTCGTCAGTTTCCCATTCGTTACCGTCAGGATCATGGACAGCATGCGGCCATTGCTGAAATAGGAAACATTCAACTCCTCAGCTTCGCGAGCTCCTACTACCCCGGGCGCATTCCCGAACCATCGTGGTTCCCCGTATGCCCCATCATTGCCAATGCGCAAGGGGATGATTTGATTATTGGTGCCTTCGGTACCAAACAACCTGAACCAAACCACGGATGTCCCTCGCTTCATTGCATAGCGCCGGGCATAGATTTCCTGTGAAAACTCTTCGACCTTCTTGGTAGAACTAATTCTCCGTTTCCGCTTAATCGTTGTAAGGTTGTTTTCCCTGGTACAACGAACATACTTCGGATCCATTCCAAAAATCGTCGGGAACTCGCTGCCTGCCGGCCAAGCAACCTCCAAATTACCCATTCCGGTGCTTTCGAGATCTTCAATCAACTGGCTCACAATTTCTTCCGGCGAATCCTCCAAATTACAGGTCTCCAGAAACCGTTCAGCCCGGTCCCATTCTTCCTTGGCCGTGCTGTCATCTTCACCCGACAAATACTCTAATGCGATGCCGTAACCAGCGATATTTCGTTTATAGGCTTCGATGCATTGCGGAATAATATTGCTGTTTTTGACAAGCTGCCTGCAACTGGCCGGATCATTACCGGGTTCAAATGGTAACAGGCCATGCTGATCATAGAGCTTTTCAAATACATCGGGCAGCTGAGCACTGGACGGGATATGGCGCCCCTCTTCCTTTGCGATCGGGAACCAAGCAGCATTGCCTTCACCCATCTATATCCACCCCACTTCTTCCTCATTTTCCTTCTGTTCTTCCCGCTTCTGCTGTTTCTTCATAAACCATTCAAACCACTTATCTGCTACTTGTCTCACCTGCAGGGCGATGGAATAGGCCATGACTCGGTCATCGTTGCAACCGCTGTCGGCCTCTGCTTTGCCGTTCTTGTCAATCAGCGTCATGCATTCGCCGGACAGCTCCGGACAGTAAATCTCGAAAAGCTGATCGCGGATCGCTTCCTTAAAATCGCTGATCATCACAGGACCGGTTGCCTGGTTGGTGTTCCATCCCATCGTTCCCTTCTTGTGCATAAAGAGCAGCGGATAATGGCAGGTATTGAACAACGTATTCAGCACTGATTCCCCGGTGTTGTTGTTCTCTACGGCCAGCAGTGCGGTGTTGTAATACAAGCCCAGCGTATTCAGCTTTTTGCCGAACAAGTCAGTGTCCCATTTGCCATGCAGAGCCCCGCACATTTCGCCTGTACGCGACTCGATTACATAGGCAGCATCATAGTCACCGTCTTCTTTACCTTTAGCCGCATCCGCAGCTAGAACGTATTGTTTACCCGGCTCCGGCTTCCGGTAGATGACCAGCTCGCCAGCCTCATGCGAAGGAATGATCTTGTTCTTAACATAATCGATTTCATGAAGGTTGCCTTTTAGGCTGATTGCATCCCGAAGACGCTTGATAAATTTGTTGTCAAAGATGCCTTCGCCGGACAACAGGAAGGCGTCTTCAGGCTCCGAAGGATATTCCTGATCGAATTGCCGCGGATCACCGCCGCAATCGTTCCGGATGGTGTATCGGCGCCATTGCAGCTGCTCATCGTCGAGTCCGTATTTCTTTTTTAGCTCCAGTTCTTCTTCAGTCGGTTCGAAGCCAGGTGTGACCAGCTTACGATAATCAGGCATTTCGAACCACGCGAAAAAGAGCGGAGTAAAATCACTCTCGCCCTTTACAGCTGCATCCCACATTTTTTTAAACTCTTCCATGCCGTTGGCCGTGGATTCGATTACCCCCAAGCTGCCTGGTTCCTTTGACAGCGCAGCCAGCAACGGCAATAGATGTCGTTTCTTCTTCTTAGCTGGCCAGAAAGCGACCTCGGAAGCGTGCAGATAATGGATGGTGTCTGAACGGGCAAGGACCCGGCTCTCCGCCGTCTGTACGGTAATCTTCGATTTCAGCCCTGGGTTCTTCCGGCGGTCTGCCGTTCGGATCGAAGGGTTCTCGAAAGTCAGCTTCTTGGCGTTGTTTTTCCGGCTCATGGGCTGAATAACCGCTGGCACCTTCTCATAGTAAAGCTGGAACATATCGTACAAGTTGCTGGAAGCGTCCGAAGATTGAGCAACGATAAAGGCGTTCTTCGCCTCCTGCAGCGAAGTGAAGTAATAGATCAGGGCTTCTGTCACTGTTGAAAATCCCATCTGGCGGGCCTTCAAGATAATAATCCGTACAGGCTTGCCGGCTGCTAATATCCTCGAACGCCTTGGCCGCATATCGACGCTGGGCATCGTTGAGAACCAAGGGGACCATTTCCCCAGACTTGTTTTTGATCTTCAGCATCCTGAAACAGAATTGTTCGAAGTCTGAAAGAATCTCCTTCAATTCTTCCAGTTTCTCGGGCCGTTGCCGAAGCTTCCGTTTGATCCGCCGGCGGTGCTCTTTTGCGAGCGATATTACCATCCTAAATCATCTCCATCATCGTCTTCATCGTCGTCATCCCCTTCCCCTTCGCCGTAACCTAGTGCCTTAAATTTATCCAGCTCAAGCCGTTCACGGGCAATCGCCAGTTTTTCTTCTTCCTGTTTCATATTTGCGATCAGGTTGATTACCCGAAGCTTCTTGTCCCTTGTTTTAACCAGAGCTTCCTCCTGTTTGAGGATCTTGTCTAGTTTTGACGTAATGACAGTCGTAATCTCGGTGACTTTCATGCCTTCAGTAAGGACCGGTACCTGCATTTGTTTCCCACTTTTAGGACTGGTGAAAGGTACCATGTCCTTCCGTTGCGTAAGCTCCTCCTTGATTTTCCGCTCTTCGTCGTTCAATCCCGCCTCGAGTAATTTAACCCGCTTCATATGACGGCGTTCTTGGATTGTCAGCATACGGAGCTGCTCTTCCAATTGTGCAAGGGGAGAAGTGTCGGATATGTTCATGAAGTTCCAATTCTTCTTCCTCAAGCGTATCGAGAAAGATCGTCTCATACATACCATGTTTTAACGCCTTCTTGTTACGGTATGGTCCACCCGGACCACCACGGTTCCCCTTCGCATTTTGGTTGCCGGGAGGGACACCGCCGCGGTTACCCACAGCGTTTGTGTTCCCTCTGGGCGCTCCCCTTGACTTCGGAACGCTCCCATTCGCTCCATTTGGAATGTGCTTCAGCGCTCCCATTTAATTCGTCTTGCCAACGGTCTACAGCTTTCCATTTTCGGACTCTGGATTCCGGAATAGAAAGAGCGGCGGCGATGTCTTTAAGCTTCATCGTCCCGCCGCTCTCCAGCCACATCTGTTTCGCCTTGTCCCGTTCGGGACTTCTCCTTCTGGCCATGCTACACAATCACCACCCCCACAGTAAAACGCACATTCCGAAGCTCATAAAATAATCCTCCCCTTTTGCTTATATTTTAATGTACATTAGGCACAGAAGGAGGTGTTACTCATGCTACTACCTATTGGAGTAACTATAGAAGAAAGAGTTCCTGGAGAGTGGAGAATTTACACGCCCCAAAATCTCATCACGCCAGCTGGAACTATATCAAGACCGTATCCAACAAGAGAAGAAGCTCTAAAAGCAGCAAAAGAAGGTATATACGATTGATTAGAAGTCATCCTTCTGCAATTCGATATCTATTTCAATCAGCTTCTTTAAGTCGTCCACCGTTCTAATCTCAATCCGGCCATCTTGAAAATCCTTTACCCACTTGGCTATCCCGGCTTTGACGATCTTACGGTATTGTTCCTTGCTCTCGAGGATACCTTCCATGACTTGAAGCTCATGCTGCATAAGCAAATCTTTATTTTCAGGTGATCCCATTGTCGTTCCCCTCGGCTTTCCGTTATGATGGAATGCGAGATAGCGAATGTCAGCTAAATGCCGCGCGCGGCGGGCCGCTATCTCAGCCGGGGGGATACCCTGGACTATGGGGAGGACGTTGCTGCGTCCTCCTTTCATTTTGCGTTGGATAGACATTTGAGGCAAAAATGAAACCACCTAAAATACATAGGTGGTTGATGCTGGACTCCGGTTTTCCGTTTGGATTAAGATTTATTTTCTACAAATAACCTTATAAATTCATCAGCAAACTTCCTTACAAAATCTCGGTCAAGTGCAGTAGCTAAAGTCTCATCATTATTTCTAGCAGTTTTACTCCAATTATACGAACCATGCAGTACATACTCAAAATCAATTATACAGAATTTATCATGAAGTCTATTTCTACCCTCTAAAGGAACCTTCACAGTTTCAAAATCACGTTCCAATTTTTCAATCAAAAACCCATTTGTCTTTTCATCTGAAGTGATAATTCGAATATGAACGCCAGCTTCTTTTCTTAATAATAACTCGTTATAAATATCATTATCTGTAAACCAAGCTACGGCAACCCAAATCGTATATTTTGCATTTCGGATACCTTGTATTATTGTTTCTTGTATTTCATCAAAGTAAACATCATGCTCAATTGTTTCAACATTATCGAGTTCAACAGGTTTGGGCTTAATAATTAATCCCCAAAACGAATATTCTGGCGTTTCTATATATACTGTTGCTGCCAATTTTTCGAATTCACTTTTTAATAGTCTTGCATTTTTCAACATCGGTACTGGAACTCTTAAATCTAAATATTCCTTGCGTTGATTAGAGACTTTCGTGTAATCACTTGTTTTACGGTACGTGATCATTGAGTGTCTTAAAATACCAAGTAGTTCATCCTTATTTTTATATTCGTCATCATATTTTACTGTCTCGATCATTGTTTTCAAAAATGTTTGCTCGTCCATATTATCCCCCTCATTTTTTTCATCTGGTTTGTTATATTTTAACATAATACATTGAAGTTAGCTTAAGTAGAGCATTCTCGCAAAATCAATATGGGAGCAATGCCAGTTGCCTCATAGTACCGTTGTTTGATCACGTCACAAAACTTGGGATCAAACTCTAAAGTCCGGCAAACACGCCCCATCTGATCGCAGGTCATGAGCGTGGACCCGGATCCACCAAAGAGATCAACCACCTCATCCCCCTTCTGGCTGCTGTTGCCTATTGGAATGGCCAGTAGTTCGAGTGGCTTCTGCATTGGATGAACGTATTTGCTTACATCTCCACGGGAGACCTCCCAGACCGTTGCCGGTTCCGTTGGCTCACCAGGTAGGCCAGCGCGCCACACTGTAGATTGCCGGCGGTCTCCATACAAAGCAGGAGCTTTACCCCGTAGATGAGCATAAAAGACCGGCTCATGCTGCCAGCGATACTGCGACCAGCCAAAGGATGCTGCATTCTTCACCCAAACACACTGGCTGCGAACGACAATACAGGCAGCGTTCATTGCATCCTCAAATTCGCGCTGGTACGAAGACGGGTGAAAGACATAGATAGCGGCCGTCGCCTCCATAATCGACGAGTACCGGTCAAAGACGGCATGCAAAAAGCCCGCAAATTCCTCTGCGGGCATATCATCATTCATTATGCTGCTGCGGCCATCAGCGGCCAAGCGCTCAGAATCGCTTTCGGTTGCCACATTGTACGGCGGATCCGTGACAACTAGGGCCGCCTTGGCTCCTTCCATCAAACGCGAGACGTCTTCCGGATCCGTGGCATCTCCGCAAACTAACCGATGGGGGCCGAGCTGCCAGACATCGCCCCGCTGCGTCTTCGGTTCTTTGATGTCATCCGATGCCTTCCCAACGTCGAAGTCGTCCTCAACAACCGGCTCTTCGACATCTGGAATGTCCGACAGCGTACTGACGAGGTCCGCAATCTCATCATGTTCGAACCCAGACAAAACGACATCCGCGCCAGCCTCCTGCAGTTCGTCCAGTAGCCTTGCCAGCGCTTCCTCATCCCATCGTCCGGATACCTTATTCAGCGCTAGATTAAGCAGCCGTTCCTCCTGATCGTCCAGATCGACAACACTGACGGCCAACTCTGTATGCCCTTGCTAATGGACCATGATCTTATATCGCTGATGGCCGCCGACCATATTCCCGGTCCGTTCGTTCCAGACGATCGGCTCGACATAGCCAAAGGATTCGATGCTTCGGCGTAGTTTCTCATATTCCGGATCGCCCGGTTGTAAATCTGCTCTTGGGTTGTAGGCTGCTGCATTAATCTGATCGATCGGTACGATTCTGATGTTCATTTAAAACACCTCTATTTATTTGAATATTAAAAATGGACGCTATTTGAGCGTCCATTCATCACTTTGTATTTTTTTATGTAATTCAAACCTATTCAACAACATTAGATTATGCTGATTGTTTTGATTCATACCATATAAAACATGAACTTCCGACTTGGATACCTCAACAAAAATCAGCTTACCGACCATGTCTTTTAATCTGTCTTCTAATTCAGAATCAACTATATACTGAAGAATGTAAAAAAAGGAATTCATAAATTCATTAAGGACCGGATAATACGATGCATCTGAAGACATGTTTTTTCTAACTAATTCAGTTATAGCTTTAATTCCGCTATGAGTGGTTGTGAAACCTTTATTTGTTATCTCAAAATTTAAAAAACTTATTTTCTTATTCTTGATAGCTATTAATTCATTTACGTGTGCAACAACAAGCTGAAAATATAACAACTCTCGTTGGCTTTCGAGTTGATCAGCAGACCGAGCCGTTTCTTTAGTTTGCATTTCTATAGCTTTTCTTTGTAACGCAAGTTCCTCAGTTTGCATCTGTACGGCGGCTCTCTGAAGTGAAAGTTCGTCCGTCTGCATTTTTATGGCTGATACTTGGGCCTGAAGTTCTTGCCTCTGCACTGAAATTGTGTAAATGAGCCCTGCGAAGGCAAGCCCTGAGAACAATGCATTTACCGCTCCAAACATATCTCCGAATGTTCCGGCTCCTAATTCTTCTTTGCTGTACATAAGTGGTATAAAATACCACGAAGCTCCCCACAAGGTTAAGATTGCTAGAATCACTAAACCAAATATGAACTGCTTCCTCATATGCTCACTCCTCGTCTATTTCTGAAATAACATCTTCCAGTATCAGACAATAAACGACAGTGGTCAAGAACGACATTTGTGTTGAGTTGGTTTCACATACACACTCAAGCAAAATAGGGACACACGCCAACGCTGTGCCCCTTCTCTTCCGTTTTCCTTCCACGTTCCATTATTCATTCACGAACAATAACTGACATCTCAATACGACCTAGATCCATGTTTGATAGCAAAAAAAGACGCACACTATTTCCTTATCTGTATACTAATCCCTTTCCCTCTCTTCAATAACCTTTTGTGCTAGTTTTTTTAGTGCTTTCTCACTCACTTCTTCTTCAATTATTTTAGGTAGTTCTTTTTCTTTAAAATCTTCAACGGCAATCTTCACTCTATCGCGGATAATCTGTCTCAATTTGTCTGAGGCGACCTGCTCATTTTTTAAGCTCATTATATAGAAGACTATCCCGATACTGCATAAACCAGAAAAGTCATTCACTTTTTTTATTACAGATTCTGGCCACAGTATAGGAATAACCGGAATAACCATAAATGCAATTACTGCAATGAAAATTAACGACTTTTTTAAGAACCCAAATTTAAATGGATCATTAGCCTCATTAGCTTTGTATTCTAAGAAATCCTTAATAGCAAACATTAGAGCCGCTATAGAGAATCCCATTAAAAATGCTGGTTTTAAAACAACAATATTAAAAATGTTTAAAACCGCTAGCAGTATTAAAGAAAATGACATATATTTTGTAATTGATTCTGTCTGCATTTGAGATTCCCCCCAGCTATCATAATTCGACATCACGAAGGATTCCCCTTCTTCACACACCGCTGTTTGTGTTGTGCCTTCCCACTTCCCCCAAACACATCCTTTACATTTCTCCGGCTGCTTAGACTTGGGCCGTGTCCGCTGCAGCTTGTTACGTTTTCCGGCCATGTCGTCTTTCCTCCCGATTCCGTGGCGAAATGCCCGCTGTTTACTTTAACCAACCATTCAATCCATTTCATGTAACATCACGCTCCTTCGAGAAACAAAAATAAGCCGCTCCAGGAAGGAACGACTTCGGATTATTCAGTTTTTATCTGCAGAGAGATCCGTTCAGAGCTTTGCGTCCGGATCTGTCCGCCGCAAAAACGCTACGCTCTTTGCTTTAAAAGAACCCGTACTTAGTTACTAGATACGAATGACAAGACCATTTTAACGAGCTACGGAAAATCGAGTCAAAAGTTCAAATAGCCATACTCGCGAAATATCCCCGCCTTATACCTGATAATCTTCTAGTTACTCACTCTTTTGATATTCTCCTCGGAAAGGTTTATTCTGGAAGAAACAAAAGAGTAAGGGGGAATGAAATGCGTATTTTTGAAAGTCTTTGGAATGACCTCATACTAAAACGGGCATTTCCACTGTTTGTAGCTTTGGGGCTTCTCGCTCTAATAGCTAAATTAGTTTCATAACAAGAAAAAGCGAGAAGAGGTACGCCCCGGTTTCAACGCCGTATTCATGCAGCCGTGCGTGTCATTCTCGCCTTTTTCTATGCTCCCATACTATCATGGGAAAACCGTCATATGGTGTTCAACTTAGAATCAGGTTACGTTCAATTCATGGTAATTTTCTTGATTGGTATTATTTAACCGTAGAGTAAGGGAAAAGTATTGGGCTGAAATGCTAGAGCATAAATGGGAAAACCATCAGTCTAACTTAATTGTTAGTGTTGTAATATACATAAAAAGGGATGTGCTATTTTGAAATTACAAATCGAATTGTGGGCAGAAAAAATAAAACCTTTTGGTGAAGAAGCTGAGCATTTGTTTAAGGAATCCGTACTATGTTATAAAGTGGGCGCTTATACTTCGGCGTTCTTGATGTCTTACCTTGCCTTTCGCACAACTGTTCGCTACCGTATATTAAAATGTACATATAGACCAAGTAAGTATACTAATGATCAGATGTGGAATCATCACATTTCCACACCTCTAAAGTCTGATGAAGAATGGGAAGATGCATTAGATAAAATTCTAGAAGCGTCCGCTGACAACATCAAAGCTATTATTTATTTTGAAAATCGCGATAAAGCACTTAATGAGTTGAAATACTGGAGAGGTATTCGGAATGATTGTGCTCATGCAAGAAAGGCTACTATCAGCAGCTCAACAGTTGAGTCCTTTTGGAATTACCTAATTGATAATATGGCAAAATTTTATGTATTAGGTGGAAGAGAATATCTCGTTGAAAAAATGATTGATAATTATAACTATCATAAGGTTGATGAAGAAGGTTCGGGAGAACGAGCTCTACTAATTCATGATTTAAAAATTGTTTATGATGACCCAGCAGAATTTTTTGATGAATTTTTTTCTAAACTTGGACAAAATGACATCAAGTACCTCCGTAACATGCACAATAACATTGACTTTTGGAAAGATTTTATCGATACGGAATATGAGGAAATTCAAGTAGGCATTGTTAAGGAACTAATGGAAGTTGACGAAACGTTCTATGCTTTTTATTCAGAGTTTCCCAAAATATTAGAACTTGCAATGAACATCGACCCTAGGTTCTCAAGGGATGTCCTATCAGATTGGCTAGCTAATTTTGACCCTTATTTTGCTCGTTGTTCAAATCAAGTTTTTTGGAATATTTTATGTACAGCATTAGAACGTAACAAAGAATCTATAGATATACAGAATGTAACAAGAAAAATAGAGCTTGAACTTATTGAAGAAATAACACTTAATGAACGACAAATTATGCTTTTGAATGAATGTGACTTTTTTAATCAAAGTGTACTATCTAGTGGCAGCTATTTTTTTGATGTTGATTACGATTCGATCTTGAGGTATCATGGTCGCCGAGAATTAGTAGTTTTACAATGGTTTAATTATGTACGATGGGATATTACATTATTGGAAAAGTTGGACACTGCAATTGATGTAATTAATCAACGTATTCAAAGATTATCAGGAAAACATTATGGAACAATGGAACTAAAAAGAAGAGATCACTACGAAAAGATTATTGAAACAAATAAAGACAAGATACTCAAATGTCCAGAACAATTAGATATTTTTGAGCATATTAAAAGAGTGATTCTATAAATTATTCCTTACGCTCTCAATAACTGTGTGAAAAAAACGGCAAACTAAGACTTCGTATACATCTTAGTTGCCGTTTTGTTTTCGTTCCTCTCAAAAATCTGCATTATCCTGCTCGAAAAACCCCATCAACTTTAATGTATTTGCCATACTTTCGACTCCCTCAAGGATCTTCCGCCGGATCGTGCTGTCAGACAATCCATGCCGGAAGAACAGCAATGTTTCCTTATAAGAATAGCCCTGCATATACCTGTAGTCGACAGCCTTCTTTGCATCTGGATCCCGGATTAAATCGAATACCCTCCTGAGCTGCTGGGTATAGAACTGGCTTGTCCGCGTGCAGATCCTCCTGATCGATTCGACGAGCCACCTCGCCGTCAATCGTCGTCTGCTTTAACTCTTCCTCAAACTTTTCGAAATCCTGCATAACCAGCGTCATTTCTTTATATTTACCGAGCAGGAATTTTGTCCGCTGGACCTCCGCTTCATTGGCTGTTGGGAAGAGTTCCCCTTGTCCCCATGCATCGCCATTCCCCTCATTCCCCTTTATGCTATAATGGTGAGAGGAAAGCATTATCTTCTGACCCCCGCGCCGACCAAGGATTTGGGGGTCTTTACTTATTGGTCTTTCAGCTAGGTCAACTCTACATGTCTACGGTATCTCTGCCGCTCTGTACCAAGTGGATCGTGCGCGGGCCCCGGTTCTTTCTGATTTGTCCATTCTTGATAAGTCTTTCTACAATGCTAAATGCTGTTGACGCCGAGCTGTACCCCATGTGCTCACTAATCTCTCTCACTGTAGGAGAATATCCGTTTTTTGAAATAAATTCTTTGATGAATTCAAGAACCTCATTCTGACGCCGTGTCGGTGGTTTATTATTCATGCTGATTATCTCCGTTTCCTCATCGGTAGATGCATGTATTTAGGTACCCCGATCTGGATTGGCTTGTTTGCATATATCCTTAAGCCACACCGTGGCTCATCATTACCTTTTTGACCTCTTCTTTGTATTTGGAGATCTTGCCGCTCAATTGCCCAGAGGTCATACCCACTTCCTTTGCAATCTCCCTCCAGGTCACCCCGTCCTTCCTTTACGCTCGAACAACCTTGAGAAGTCGAGCTGAAGGTCAGGGAAAGAAGGTCGCTGGGAAAGAATGTATTGTTCCAGCTCTTCCGGAGTGATCTCAACGTCGCCAGAATTTTGGCTATCCTCTGCAGCTGCTGAAGCTTCATCCTCCGATTCCTGATCAGTGTCCTCGAAGCTCATTTCCTGATCCTTTAAGGATTGAGCGTCTCCCTGCATCCATTCCGGAAGATCAGAGCCTTCCTGAGTTGTTCCCTCACCCATAATTCCCTTCTCATAGTCACTCAGCTCGTCGCTTTCTTCTGCCGAAGTGTTTCCTGCCGGCGGCTCCACTACCGGTTCTCCTGCTTTATCCTCTTCACGATCCCATTCTTCTCCTATACCCGATTCATCAAGAGTCAGCTCCGCCTGATTCTCGTCCTTTTCAGACTGCTGGACCGATGGACCACGCCGGAAGCATCCGCCGTCACACGGCGGCCGCCCGTGTATAGCTTGTACGCGTCGTCATCCTCCTCATCAAAATCAAATGACATTTGCGGATCCCCAAGGAAAACGGTTAGCTCTTCCCCTTAGTTGTTACTTAAGAAGACCAAATGCGGTAATGCTGCTTTAAATGGAAATGTCAGTTTAATCTCAATAGACGATTCCCCGATTTTGATACCTTTTGATAATTCTCCAGTAAGCTTCGCAAATCTTTCCCCATATCGATCACTTTCCTCTCTTCTTTTTCTTATTGGCCGGCTTCTTTGCCGGCGGATTTATAATGTTATGAATGACTTCCTGCTGCGGCTTAGTAAGCTCTACAGGCTCATGAATTGCTCTTATGACTTGGGCCAGGACGAAAGCATCCCGGACGTTATCACTTGGGTGTTCAAACCCCCAGCGTTTGAATATAGGCAAGATCAAATCCTCTTTCGATCCTTTCCCCACCCTGGTAGCAAATTTTTTGAGCTGGGTAGGAGCTACCTCGATATATTTCTGTTTTCGCACATGCAGTCCAATGCGGATTGCCCAGCCTATTGCATACTGTTGTCCCACAAACGACCCCGTCGACCCATGAGAGAATCCTTCGATGGCCACTTTGTCGGTTGGCTGGATAATACTCCCGTTTATGTTCGGCTTTAATCATTTTTTGTTTCCCCCGATCCGCCCAAGATTTCCCGAATGGTTTTTTTATTATAACCTCCCCTGTTCGGACTGTCCGCCGAAAATCAGGCATTTATTTTTTTGCCCTGCGGTTGCAGGCCCAAGGTTTATGCCGACCCTTCGGACAGGCTATAATAGAAACATTCGAAAACAGGCAGGAGATGAACCCAATGTCCAAATCTATCGTAGAAAAGCTTGGCTTGCAAAAGTACAAGCATGCAGCGATATTGAATCAGCCTGATGGAACGGATTATTTTCCGGACCTGACCGGCTACGACACCGTGCTGAAGAACGACCCTTACGACCTCATTTTTGCTTTTGCGCTGGATCTGGAATCTCTGAAGGAGCTGGTTTATCGGATTATCGAGCAGAACCTTCTTCAACCCAACGGCTATCTCTTTGCGGCTTACCCCAAAAAGGGAAATAAGACGTATCCCACGTATATTCACCGCGATGATTTGTTTCCGGGCTTAGGCAGCGACGAAGAAGGATATATCGGGGACAGCGGCATCAAATTTGCGCGCATGGTCGGGCTGGACGAAGTGTTTACGGTTGTCGGCTTCAAGCGGGACGCCAAGGGCAAAGCGAAGGAACAAGCTTCTTCCCGGCCGAGTCAGCGCGTGGACGATTACATGGCGATGATTCCCCGCGTGGAAAAGGATTTGGAAGATACGCCGGAGCTGCTCGCGTTTTACCAAGCGCTGACCGCCGGCTACCGCAAAGATTGGGCGCGGTATGTGTACAGTGCCAAACAAGAGGCAACCCAAGCCAAGCGCCGGGAAGAAATGAAAATGATTCTGCAGGCAGGTTACAAAAGCCGCGATCTTTATCGCAAGGACCATCCGTAACCCGAGCCAAAACGCAGCATCCCCTAGAAATCGATGCGGATCAGCCGGGTCATGATTTCGTCCTGACCAAGGCTGCCCTGTATTACTCACGCCATATACTCGGCCATAAAGGGCTGCAGGCAAAACAAAACGGCCTTTCTCCCCAAAATGCAGGGAAAAAGGCCGCTTGATCACGTGCCGCAATACGTCCGGTAAGGCGTGATCGTATTAGGCACGATACAGTATTCATCCTGTTCCGCAGAATACGCATACGGGTTCGACAACACCTCAAGAAGCTGTTCCATTACGCTGAAGTCCTCATCCTCCGTTGCGGCTTCCAGCGCCTCCTCCACCCGGTGATTCCTTGGAATGACGGCCGGGTTGCTGCTTCGCATCAGCTCCTTCGAGGAAACCTCCCCCTCCTGCTGTCTGCCGAGCCGCGCTTTCCAACGCTTATGCCACGCCACAAACTCGGAAGATTGAAACAGATCCATACCTTCCATGGTATCCAATGTTAACGCGCGGAAGGTGTTCGTATAATCGGCATGATGCTGTTCCATGAGATCCAGAAGGTCGCCGATCAGTTCCTTATCCTGTTCTTCTTCGTTCAACAGCCCGAGCTTGGCTCTCATGCCCTGAAGCCAGTACGCTTCGTACACATCCTTATAACCGGATATTTTGTCCTGGGCCAGCTTGACGGCCTGCTCCGGATCATCGTGCAAAAGCGGCAGCAGCGTTTCGGCGAATCGCGCCAGATTCCAGCCGGCGATCGGCGGCTGATTGCCGTAGGCGTACCGGCCTTGCGTATCGATGGAGCTGAACACCGTCGCCGGGTCATAGGCATCCATGAAGGCGCAAGGGCCGTAATCGATCGTTTCGCCGCTAATGGCCATATTGTCGGTATTCATGACGCCGTGGATAAAGCCGACAAGCTGCCATTTGGCGATCAGCGAAGCTTGGCGTTTGATGACCTCCTCAAGGAGCGAAAGATAACGGTCCCCTCCCGCTTCGATGTCAGGATAATGGCGGCTGATGGTATAGTCGGCAAGGCTGCGCAGATCCTCGATCGTAGCGAAATGCGCCGCGTACTGAAAGGTTGCGACGCGAATATGGCTGGAAGCGACGCGCGTTAGAACCGCACCGGGCAGTTCGCTTTCACGGATGGTGGGCTGCCCCGTCGTGGCGACGGCAAGGCTGCGGGTGGTCGGAATGCCAAGCGCGTGCATGGCTTCGCTGATGATGTACTCGCGCAGCATCGGTCCAAGCGCGGCACGCCCGTCGCCTCCCCGCGAGTATGGCGTTCTGCCCGAACCCTTCAGCTGGATGTCCACCCTCTTGCCATGGGGCGAAATCTGTTCGCCAAGCAGCACGGCTCTCCCGTCCCCCAGCATGTTAAAATGTCCGAATTGATGCCCTGCATAAGCTTGCGCAATAGGCTCCGCCCCTTCCGGCACTTGATTCCCGGCGAATACCGCCGCGCCGCCTTCGCTTTGCAGCGCCTGAACGTCGAGCCCAAGGGACTCCGCCAACGGGCGATTCAGAATGGCCAGCTGCGGCGAACGCACCGGAGTCGGCTCGATCCGCGAAAAAAAGGTTTCCGGCAGCCGGGCATAGCTATTGTCGAAGTTCCATCCTGCTTTTTTATGATTTTCCATAAACTCTCCTTATGTTTGAGGCATGTATGATCCTGTTGTCCCATCGCTTTTTAAATGTCCACTTCTGCTCTTTATTATACCGTTTTCGGCAAAACCGTGCTTCGAGCAAGCGGCAGACCGGACAAACAAAACGGCCCCCGTCCCGTGAGGCTTTGGACGAAGGCCCGTTTGAATCATCTATATATTGGCTACACGATGGTTTGCAGTTCGCTGTTCAGGCCCAGCGCCCGCGTGGTCGATTCATGAATTTCGCGGATCAGTTCAGGGTTATCCACCAGCGACAATCCGTAGGAAGGGATCATTTCCTTGATTTTCGGCTGCCATGCTTTGAGCTGATCCGGGAAGCATTTTTCGATGACCTCAAGCATGACGGAAACGGCGGTAGATGCACCCGGAGAGGCGCCAAGCAATGCGGCGATCGATCCATCGGCGGCGCTGACTACCTCCGTACCGAACTGAAGCGTGCCTTTGCCGCCATCGACCGTATCTTTGATGACCTGTACGCGTTGGCCCGCCACCAGCAGGTCCCAATCTTCGCTTTTGGCGTTCGGGATGAACTCCCGCAGCTCTTCCATCCGTTTTTCTTTCGACAACAACACTTGCTGGATCAGGTATTTGGTCAACGACAGGTTTTTGGCGCCTGCCGCGAGCATCGTTAAGATGTTGTTCGGTTTGACCGAGCCGATCAAATCGAACATGGAACCCGTCTTCAGGAACTTCGGCGAAAACCCTGCAAACGGTCCGAAAAGAAGCGATTTTTTATGATCGATGAATCTCGTGTCCAGATGCGGCACGGACATCGGAGGCGCGCCGACCTTGGCTTTGCCGTACACTTTGGCATGGTGCTGCGCGACGACCTCCGGATTGTTGCACACCATGAACAGGCCGCTGATCGGGAAGCCGCCGATATGTTTTCCTTCCGGAATGCCCGATTTTTGAAGCAAAGGAAGGCTTCCTCCCCCGCCGCCGATAAAAACGAATTTGGCCTTATAGCGTTCGACTTCGCCGCGGTCGTTTCGCACTTTCAGTTCCCACTTGCCGTCTCCGGCGCGTTTAATATCGTCAACGTGATGTTTGTAACGGATTTCCACGTCTTTCCTTTTCAAATGGTCGAACAGCATGCGCGTTAAAGCGCCAAAGTTCACGTCCGTTCCGGAGTCCATTTTGGTCGCCGCCATCGGTTCGTTCGATGCCCGTTCCTTCATGATCAGCGGAATCCATTCCATCAACTTTTTCGGATTATCCGAGTATTGCATGCCCTGGAACAACGGATTTTTGGACATGGCTTCAAAGCGCTTTTTCAAAAACGCTACGTTTTGCTCCCCTTGCACCAGACTCATATGAGGCAACGGCATGATAAAATCTTGCGGATTGCGGATCAGCTTGCTGTTCACCAGATAGGACCAGAACTGCATGGAGACCTGAAACTGCTCGTTTACTTTTATGGCTTTGCTAATATCTATAGATCCGTCCGGTTTTTCGGTCGTGTAGTTCAGCTCGCACAGCGCGGCGTGCCCCGTTCCCGCATTATTCCATTCGTTGGAGCTTTCTTCTCCCGGGCTGGCCAGCTTCTCGAACACCTTAATGTCCCAGTACGGCACTAATTCCTTCAGCAATGTTCCCAAAGTCGCACTCATGATTCCGGCACCAATTAAAATAACGTCTGTTTCGGTTTGTCTGTTGCTCATGTTTACCGCCCTTATACGCTAATATTTGGAGAAAAGATGTAGGCGCTCTCACGGCAAGTCAGAGTGCGACCTGGTCAACACCTTTTCTGGATGAATGATTACCTGCTCCTAGTATATCACTATTTTATAGACTATTAAATGATTGTTATATGCCATTTACAACCCGATTACACGGAAGAAGCGGGAAACGAGGCACAAAACCTTGGGAAAACACAAAAAACCAACGCTATAATCCGGCGTTCCGGTGAATAATAGCCTGGTTTTAAGCCAAAAATATCCATAATGCCTATTGGTATACAAAGGAGTTGAAATCCATGAGGCTTTTCTTGCTGTTGTTGATGGGGACGCTCGTTTTTTCATCGCCCGCCATCGCTTTAGCGGCTTCCGAAGAGGTGCCCAAAGACGCAAAAAGAGCGATGCACAGACTAAAAAAAGAAAGCGGCGATACGCTCACGGTCCATTGGGATCCAAATGCCAACACTCCCTCCTTGCTTGCGGGAAACTTGTCAAAACCGTCGAAACATTCGCCCCAGTGGATCGCCTATGAGTTTTTGAATCATAACAAGGCCGTCTACGGCTTGAGCAACGCAAGAACCGACATGAAGGCGACCGAAGTCAACCGGCTTTCCGACGATACGATCCAAGTCAGGCTGCAACACCTTCTCTATAAAACGCCGGTCTGGAACGACGGGCTGGTTGTTCAAATGAATGAACGGGGCGTCATTCTGCGCGTCGAGGGCAGAATCTATCGCGATCTGAAGAAAAGGACGCTGAACCGCCCCATGCACCCCTCATTTTCCGAAACAAAAGCCGTCGAACTCGCCTTGGCAGCCTCCAATATGGACAAAGCCAAGTTGGGAGGGTTTTCGGTCGAGAGGTATTATCATCCTTCGATCCCGGGTACGCCTCTGATTTATGCGGTGAATTTGCGAAGCGCGGATCCGGACGAGCCCAAGCAACAAATTTTGATTCACGCCCTTAGCAAGCGGATCATCGAACAAAAGACAATAAGAGAAAAGGGAGAGCCTTAGAGGCGCTCCCTTTTTCGAAGAGATATCCGACCTGCAACTAAACCAAGTAACGAAAGTAAACGTAGATGCTGGATAAGACGATCGAAAGCAGCATTAAAGGAAAACCGTACTTCAAAAATTGCACGAACCGGATCGGATGGCCTTCTTTCCCCGACATCCCGGCCACAATGAGGTTGGCGCTGGCGCCAATAAGCGATCCGTTGCCCCCCAAACATGCTCCAAGCGCAAGGCTCCACCAAAGCGGCTCCAAATTGCTGACGCCCATATGGCCCATCTCCTGGATCATCGGAATCATCGTGGCTACGAACGGGATGTTGTCCAGAAAAGCCGATGCAATCGCGCTCAGCCATAAAATCAGCATGGACGTCGTTACCAGGTCCCCTCCGGTCAGTTCGATGGCTTGCTCGGCCAATTTGGCGATCACGCCCGTTTCAATAAGGCCGGACACCAGCACGAACAAACCGACGAAGAAAAAGATCGTCGTCCATTCTACCTTGGCGAATGCTTCTTCCATCATGTGTTCTCCGGTAAGCAGCAGCAGCAGGAAGGCCCCCGCCAATGCGACGGTCGCCGATTCCAGATGCAGCAGCTGATGGGTAAAGAACCCAAGGATCGTCAATCCCAAAACGATCAGGCACTTCCGCAAAAGCCCGCGATCGGTAATCAGCTCGCTTTCGTCCATCTCCATGATGGTTTGTTTCAATTCGTTTGTCGTCTGAATTTTTTTGCGGAACAGGAAAATAAAAATCGGGATATACACGGCCATGACAAGGGCAGCAATCGGCGCCAGATTGACGATGAAATCCATAAAGGACAACTCTTTCACGGCGCTCCCGATCATAATGTTCGGAGGATCGCCAATCAAGGTGGCGGTACCCCCTGCATTTGAGGCAATGATTTGCGTTATGAGAAATGGTACGGGATTGACGCGCAGCTGTTTGGTAATGCTGAACGTCACCGGCACCATAAGCAGAACGGTCGTCACGTTATCCAAAAAGGCCGATCCCACCGCCGTAATCAGCGCCAATGCGATCAGAATCCGGACAGGCTCCCCTTTCGCCTTTTTGGCGGCAACGACGGCAATGTACTTAAACAGTCCCGTTTCAGCCGTCACCCCTACGATAATCATCATGCCGACAAGCAGACCCAGTGTATTGAAGTCAATGTGATGCAGGGCCGTTTCTTGGTCAACGATGCCCAAGACGACCATTAACGTTCCGCCAATCATCGCGACGATGGTACGGTGGATCTTCTCCGCAATGATAAACCCGTAAATGACGAGAAAAATGCCGATTGCCAAAATTGCCTGGTTTTCCATAAACCCCTCCCGAAAGTGTTGTTTTCTTCAATATTCCCCAACATGTGGATTGTCATGAAAGAAACCTTCGGCAGGCCAAAAAAAGGCAAAAAGGAGCCTACCGATGGCAGGCTCCTCCGATAATCCGTATGAAGTTGATTATAGCTATTATAACAATCCCTCCAATAGGTGTAAAGGTATCCGATGCATGACCTGAATCCGGACTGGAAACCCGTGGCTTGTATGCCGATTCATCTGTAACTTCAATACCCTTTAGGGCGTTATGTATCAAAGGGAGTAAAAAGGAAAAGGAGGATGATTATAATTTTTAAGTACAAAAAAGTCACATATTCGTTATTTGCCGCTGCGATCCTCCTGATGTTGGCGCTCAGCGCCGCATGGCTGACCCAAGGGACGGAAAGCAAGGAAAGCACCGGCCAGGGTACGGGTTCCAGAACAATCTCCAAAATCGAGCCCTCCCTGTTAAAGATAAACCGACTGAATGACGACTTGTATAAGTGGTTTCACAGCCTCGATCGGGCCCGGAAGTTTGCCGGATTTGATTTTAAAGTTCCGGATTACCTCCCGGCAGGTTACCAACTTCAAAATGTGGATTTGTATAAGTCATTTTCGAATGCCGACAGGTCAGATCTCTTAGATGCGGTCTCCATCCGATTCGTTTCCCAATTCGGCGGCAAAAACGAACAAAAGATCGAAATGCTGGCGGTCAAAGGGAACGGCCATATGTGGGAGCACGGTTTGCTGTGGGGAGCTCCTAGCACCCAACAAACGACAACGACACTTCCTTTCATTCAAAAGGCGGTTACGGCCGGCCATGTCAAAGGCACGTTATTCTCGAAGACGCAGAGCTCCGATCGTAAGCCGGGAGGATCCAGAAGCTTCGTCTGGCAGGATGGAGGCGTCACGTATGCAATCAACTATTACAGCGAAAACGATGCCTCAAAGGAACGGAGGCTGTTACGAGGCGGAATCCTCACGAATAAAGAGCTTGCGAAAGTCGTTCAATCCTTTGTATTTCCGGAGCAGACCCGGCACGTTCGCTACGATGGCGAGGGGAACTCCTTTCCCCTGTACGACGAGACGGATTTGAACGCAGCCAAAAAGATCCTGGGCATACCGTTGAAGTTCCCGACGGACTTGCCGGATACGCAGTTTACGCTGAGCAATTCGATTTTGTTGAGGACGAAGGATCACAATACCGGGTACGCGTTCAGGCAGTCGGCGGATGCGCTGTGGAACACCTATAGCCCGCCGTACGATTCGACCATTTACGATCTCAACGACGAACTGTGGTTTTACCAGAGCAAAGCGCCTCTTTTTAATCCGGCCAAACTGTCGTATCTTCGCAAGCTGCAGATCAATGGCGTGGAAATTACCGCTTATGCCGACAACCATCACGTCTATTTTGGGTCTCGTCATTCCGAACCGTCGGAATTAAAAAGCCAAACCATATATATGTGGAAGCAAGACGATGTCTATTATGCTTCGTTGTTTTTAGGCCAAGAGCAATACCAGGAAACAAACCTGGAGGCTCTGATACTCGCTCCCTACCAAAATTAAAAATCGGATCATCTCACGCCCGAAAATCAGCTCCGCTCCCTGAAAAGCGGCATCCTTGCAGATCAGCTGCTGAAAGAAGGGCAAGCCGTACCGCAAAACGGACATCGAAACTTCGCCCCTGAACTTCGCTTATCTGGAGTAGATCTTTGCCGCACAAAAACAACCTTTGCCGGCCGTGCAGGGCAGCAAAGGTTGTTTTGGGTTCACCCCCAAATCAACTTGGGTGTTGATGTAACTTATGGCTTCACCTCATACAACGATGAATCCATCCCCCGAATAAACGGGGTCCATTCTCCCGTTGCGAAAAGCAAAAGCCGATGCATGGCACGCGTACACGCCGTATAAAAAAGCTTGCGCTCGCTTTCCCGATGATAAGTTTCCGAAGAGGCGTCATAAATGAGCACTGCGTCGAATTCAACGCCCTTGGCAAGGTAGACGGGAAGAATCAAAGTCCCCTTCTCAAAGGTAGGCGTGTTTTTCGTAATGAGCTTGATCCCCTCGGAGCCATGCTGCATCAAGAGGTTATAAGCTTCCTCGCTTTCGGCCGCTGTTTTCGTGATGACGCCGATGGAAGTCAAACCTTCCGCCCGCAGCGCGTCAAGCTGCCCGGCAATTTGCTCCGCCCGCTTTTCCTTGCTCTCCGCCTTAGAGAGAAGCGGTTTTCTGCCGCTTCGTTCAAACGGCACGATCTCTTGGGCGTTCGGCAGCAGCGACTTCGAGAATTCCACGATCTCCCGGGTAGACCGGTAGCTGCGAACCAGGCGGAACAAGCGCGTTTCGGTTGCTCCGTATAGCCGGGTAAGCGGCGAATCTCCGCCGTACAGCTCCGTCGCTTGAGCAAAGATCGCCTGGCCGAAGTCGCCGAGAACCGTCATGCGGGCGCGGGGGAACAATCTTTTGAGGAACTCATATTGAAACATCGAATAATCCTGGCCCTCGTCGACGAAGACATGCCGGACTTCCGTATTCGTGCGGACGCCTTCGATTAACTCTTTTAAATACAGGTACGGCGTGGCATCTTCATAAAACAGTTCGCTGCGGCTTAGCTTTTCCCGGGTCTGCTCGCAGATTTCCGGCCAAAACGGGGGGGCTTCCGCTCCGCCCGTCATCTTTTTGAATGCATCTTCATTTTCGAACAACTGGGCGTAGAGTCCGGCCATATCGATGAACAACATCCGCTTCACGCTTCGTCTCAGCGGCTTAAACTGCTCCTTGACGATCATCCGCCGCAGCAGCTGCTCCTCCCGATCGGCATAGTCGAAATCGCCTTCATCCGGCCTGCGCTCGCCTTGCAGCCTTTCGCGCATTTCCTCATATTGCTCGGCAAAATCGAAAACGCCCCTGTCTTTGTGCAGCTGCCGATACGCTTCGGCGTATTGGTCCTTGTCGAGATAATCCAGCTCCTCCTGCACCCATAGCGCCTCCCGCTCTTTTCTCTCCAGCGCGGCCAGTTCGCCCAACAGCCACTCCTGCAGCATGGCCATGCGGTAGGTGATGCGGATGGAAGGATCATAGCCGTAAAACTTGGACTCCATTTGCTCCGCCGTGATCAAATCGCGGTCCCGAAAGCGAATGCTTTGGAATCGCATGCCCTCGCGCTCCAACCACCGCGCGTAATTTTGAAGGGCTTGCAGGAATGCTTCGGACGCCTTATAACGAATCCCGCTTAGCCGGGCCCCGTACCCTTGCGCGGACGGCTCCGTCAGCACGTATTCGATCTGATCGAACGGATCCTCCAACCGGAACGTCCTGCCAAGCCAGTAATCCAAATATTCCTGGAAGGTCGTTTGCTGCATGTTTTCTTCGCCAAGCTCGGGAAGAACGGTCGAGACGTAGCTGTTAAACATCGGATTCGGCGAAAACAACACAATTTGGTCGGCCTTCAGCCGCTCCCGGTGTTTATACAGCAAGTACGCGACCCGCTGCAGCGCCGCCGAGGTTTTCCCGCTTCCGGCCGCCCCTTGCACGATAAGCATCCGGCTTTTATCCTCGCGGATAATGGCGTTTTGCTCTTTTTGGATCGTCGCGACGATGCTTTTCATCTGGTTGTCCGCGCCTTTTCCGAGCACTTGCTGCAGCAATTCGTCGCCGATCGTCAAGCTGGTGTCGAACACGTTGTGCAATTGCCCCTCGCGGATCTGATACTGCCGTTTCAGCTTCATTTTGCCGGACACGTACCCGCCCGGCGTATCATAACCGGCTTCCCCCGGGGAGTAATCGTAGTACATGCTGGCGATCGGAGTGCGCCAATCGTAAACCAGAAACTCCATGCCGTCCGAATCGACGAAAGACGCGACGCCGATATAGACCTTTTCGGTAAAACCCAGGCCGTCTTCGTGGAAATCGATCCGTCCAAAGTAAGGGGATGACAGCAGCCGCTTCATGTTTTTCCATTGCTGCACGCGCTGCCGGTGGCTTCGCTCCCGCTCGGACAATATCGCCTCTTGCTGGCGGATGCTGTAGAAGGTTTCTTCGAAATCCTCATCCGTGCTCGTGTTGACGGTAACTTCCTCCCAAAATTGTTTGCGGATGTCCGTCACCTGACCATGCAGACCGGCCACCTCCGGCTCCAGTTCGGCGATTCTTGCCTGCAGTTTTTCCGTGACCATGTCCAGCCGCTCTTGCTCTTGCTTCCAATCCTCTGCGTTGATCAATTTCCAGCACACTCCTTCGCTCGATTTTGAAGAAAAAGAAGGTTTGACAGACTGCCATGTCCTGTGGTAAGATTAAAGTGTAAATAAGATGGGATTACTATGATGTTTGCAAAGAATGTTGACAGTTCTTTCATCATATCATAGTGTTTCTTTGTGTGCAACTTCATTTAGTCATAAGATAAACCCGGCAGAACCTGCCGGGTTTTTTTGGGTTTTTGCCATATACTACTCACCGACGCGGGGCACAGGGCCTCGATGTTGAATGTTCGTCTCAGGGCATGAAGCGGCAGCCCTTTCCTCCCACTTCTCCCGCAATGCTTTCAAATCCTCGACAAAGAACTTTAGCAAATTGGGCCTTCTTCTTACTGCCAGTGGATGGTAGGTGAAGCCGATCGGGATCCCCTCAAACTCATGCCAGCTTCCCCGCAGCTCTTTGACGGTGGCATTTTCCTTCTGCGGAAATAATCCTTCGGCCACAACATTGCCAAAACCGAACAGGACGAGCGGCTGCTTCTGAACAAGCTGCGACTGCAGATGCGGAAGGCACGCCGCTCGGGTGGCAGGCTTATCGTAAGCGCGGACCGGCCGGCGTTTCAGCAAATAGGTCACGTAAACCGAGTGGATATCCATGCCCGCTTCCCTCATGCCGAGTTGAAGGGTTTCCCGGGTACCGCACAAAAACGGATTGCCTTCCCGGTCCTCCCGCGCCCCCGGATTATCCAGGATCATCACGAGCGAGGCCTGCGGATTGCCTTCCCCCCAGATGATGCGGGTCCGCTGTTTGAACAACTCGCAACGTTCGCAATGCTGCATACCTTCGGGCGCATGCTCTTCGGGCAGGATGATGCAGGGATGATTCGTTTCCGCCGTCATGCAGTACCTTCCCTCCTCTTTATATGTCATGATTCCATTATGCCCGGCTAAACCCGAAAAAACAGACCCCAAACCCAAAAAACGGTACCTGTTCACCGCAGGATGGTTTTCGATAGAATGAAGTCACTCCCGGTTGTAAGCGTTTTCCGATTCGCTCGTTAGCCGGGAATCCATTATGTTCAAGGGGGGTATTTATGAAGCGATCTTATGCTGCGAAAAGGCTGTTCAGGAGTAAGGCATGGAACTTGTTTTTGGCAGTCCTCCTGCTGACCGGGGCCGGACTATGGCCAACTTCGCAGGCTCAAGCTGCCGAAACGGCCGGAACCACCATTTCCTCGATGACGTACTTCTCGGCGGCAGACGGGCCTGTCATCACGAAATCGGGGGTCGGCCAGGCCAGCTATGGTTTTGTGATGCCGATTTTTAACGGAGGAGCCGCCACTTGGAATGACGTGGCCCAGGATTTGGGCGTCAAGGTAAAAGTCAACGGCAGCTGGGTCGATATCGACAGCGTCGGCAGCTTTGTCTATAACCAGAATTGGGGTCACTGGAACGACGGCGGCTTTACCGGCTATTGGTTCACCCTCTCCGCAACAACGGACATTCAGCTGTACTCCAAAGCAAACGGGGTTACGCTGGATTACAGGCTTGTGTTTCAAAACATCAACAAAACCACCATCACGGCGATGACCCCGACGCAAGGGCCGCAAATTACGGCGGGTTTTACGGGCGGTGCCGGCTTTACCTATCCGATATTCAACAACGATCCGGCCATTACCTATGAAGCGGTAGCGGATGATTTGAAGGTGTACGTGAAGCCGGTAAACGGCAGCGAATGGATCGATATCGACAACAATGCGGCCAGCGGCTGGATCTATGATCAAAACTTCGGCCAATTCACCGATGGCGGCGGCGGATACTGGTTTAACGTCACCGAATCGATCAATGTCAAACTGCAATCCAAAACCTCTTCGGCCAACCTCGTGTACACCATTACTTTTAATGAACCCGCAAGAAATTCTTATCTCCTTACGCCTTATGAAGGAACGACCTTTACTGCGGACGCGAACGGCGCCATCGGCATCCCGCTGCCCAAGATTGACGGAAGCGCCCCGATCGCCAAGGAGCTTGGCAATTTCGTTTACCAGATCAACATCAACGGACAGTGGGTGGATCTGGCTGATTCGAGCCGGAGCGGATTCGCATATTCGGCGAACGGCTACAACAACATGTCCGCAGCCAATCAGTGGGGATATTGGGCAGACCATATCTACGGCCTGTGGTTTCAGCCGATCCAAGAGAATATGCAGATCCGTATCGGCTATCCATTAAATGGTCAGGCAGGTGGGAACGTGGGCAACAACTTCGTCAACTATACTTTGATCGGCAATCCGGATGCTCCCCGCCCGGATGTCACCGGACAGGAGGATATTCCGATCGGAACGCCAAGCGACCCGGCCATCGAAGGCATGAACCTTATCTGGCAGGATGAGTTTAACGGAACGGCGCTGGATCGCAGCAAGTGGAACTACGAAACAGGGTATTATCTCAATGACGATCCCAATACCTGGGGTTGGGGCAATTCGGAGCTGCAGCACTATACCGATAGTACGCAAAATGTTTTCGTGCAGGACGGAAAGCTAAATATCAGAGCCTTGAACGAGCCAAAATCGTTCCCGCAGGATCCCAATCGGTATGCGCAATACTCCTCCGGCAAAATCAATACCAAAGATCATTTTTCCTTCAAGTACGGCAGAGTCGACTTCCGCGCCAAGCTGCCCACCGGCAACGGCATCTGGCCGGCACTCTGGATGCTTCCGCAGGATAATGTCTACGGGACATGGGCGTCCTCCGGGGAAATCGACGTCATGGAAGCTAGAGGGCGCTTGCCCGGCGCGACGAGCGGAGCCATCCACTTCGGCGGGCAATGGCCGGCGAACCGGCATCTTTCCGGCGAATACCACTTCCCTGCAGGGCAAACCTTCGCCAATGACTACCATGTCTATTCGGTCGTCTGGGAAGAGGACAACATCAAATGGTACGTGGACGGCAAGTTCTTCTTTAAAGCGACCCGGGATCAATGGGATTCCGCAGCGGCGCCGAACAATCCGAACGCTCCTTTCGACCAGCCGTTCTACCTCATTATGAACCTGGCGATCGGCGGGGCCTTTGACGGGGGCCGGACCCCGGATCCGTCGGATATCCCTGCCACGATGCAGGTGGACTATGTACGGGTGTACAAAGCAGGCCAGGGCGGGCAAAATCCAGGAAACGTACCCGTTACCGGCGTTACGGTGAATCCGAGCACGGCGCAGGTGGAAGTCGGGCAAAGCGTCCAGTTGAACGCCAATGTAGCACCGTCCAATGCAACGAATAAGCAGGTCACGTGGTCGGTTGCGGGCGGCAGTACCGCATCCGTAAGTCCGAGCGGTCTCGTGACCGGGCTCGCTCCGGGTACGACAACCGTCACGGCGACAACAGCCGACGGCAATAAAACCGCCAGTGCCACCATCACCGTTGTGCCTCCTCCTTCCACCGTCATCGTCATCGGCGATGGGGTGAAGGGGCTGAAGAAAATCGGCGATGACCTGCTGTTCTATGTGAACGGCGCCACCTTTGCCGACTTGCACTATAAGGTCAACAACGGCGTGCAGTTGAACGTTGCCATGACCCCGACGGGGAACGGCAACTACACCTACTCCGTCCGCAACCTGAAGCAAGGGGATAAGGTCGAATATTTCTTTACCTATAATCCGGGGCAGGGGGCGCTGGACACCCCATGGCAGACGTATGTTCACGGGATAACTCAAGGAACGCCGGAATAATCCCGAGCGCATCATATGGCTTCAAATAAACCAGTTGCGTGCCAGGCATGCAAGAAAGCATAAAAAATCAGGGCGCCTTCCAACACGAAGGGCCCTGATTTATCTATTGGCTGTTTAAATTCCTACTTCCAAATCTCTTCCGCAATCTCCTTAATAAAAGCAAGCTTGCGCCACTGCTCTTCCTCGGTCAGATGGTTGCCTTCTTCGGTGGAAGCAAACCCGCATTGCGGGCTTAGGCAAATCCGGTTCAGATCGACGTATTGCGTCGCTTCTTCGATCCGCTTCAAAATATCCTCCTTGCTCTCAAGCTCGCCGAACTTGGATGAGAACAGCCCCAACACGACCTGTTGATGGTCCTTCAGGAATCGAAGCGGCTTAAAATCGCCTGCACGATCGGTATCAAACTCCAAATAGAAGCCGGAGTAGTCATCGATGCCGAGAAGCGTCTGGGCGATCGGCTCGTAACCCCCGCCTACGCCAGCATAAGTTGAAACATAATTCCCGCGGCATACATGCGTCGTGACAACGAGATCATCCGGGAGACCGGATACCACTTCCCCGTTCAATTTCGCAAATTCGTTCGCATATTCGGCGACATCCATGCCTGCCTGCTTCATGAATGCCATGAATTGCTCGTCGCACAGCGCTCCCCACGTGCAATCGTCGAATTGAAGGCTGCGGCAGCCGGCTTCATAAAAATCAAGAATCGCCGCTTTGTACGCTTTGGCAATGTCCGAAACCAGCTCTTCCCGATTCGGGTAGACAGCCTTCGTGCTTTCCTGATTTTCTGCCCGGTCCAGCTCGAACAGGAACTGCGCGGCCGCAGGAATCGATTGACGGGCCACGACGTCGTCGCCTGCCGCCTCTTTTAAAAATGCAAAGTGCGAAACAAACGGATGGCCGCTGTAACGGATTTTGCCGGTCAGGCGGGCGGTTTCGGGCCTCGACTCGGCGCCGTTGAATTGATAACCCTGATCAATGATGGTTCGTTCTACGCCGTCCAAGCCCCAAAAGAAGTCCAGATGCCACCAGGAGCGTCGGAATTCGCCGTCGGTTACCGCTTGAAGGCCCACCTCTTTTTGTTTTCGCACGAGCTTGACGATTTCGGCGTCCTCGACTTCCTTCAGCTGCCCGGCTGTCATTTCGCCGCTCTGGAATTTCAATCTGGCCTCTTTTAGCGCCTTGGGCCGCAGAAAGCTGCCGACGATATCATATCGAAACGGAGAAACGGTTCGCTTTTTAGGTTCGGTTTGAGTGGTCATCTGATTTATCTCCTCGGAAAAAAATATTAAAAATACTATAGCATACACCATTGGTTATATCGTTCTACCAAAAGGTTATAGCACGTTATAGTTATTAGCTATAGCGAAATGGCTGTCCCTTTGAATTGTAAAAACCTTCAAGTTCCCGTATCCTTATTCTTGTTACGAGTCCTCTGACATCATGTACCAAGAAACGGAGACTGCACGTGCAATGAAATCATCGATATTAACCCGTCCTTTCTATTTCCTGTGGACCACCCAGACGGCTGCAAACGCCGCGGATGTGCTCTATATTATGGCGCTTACCGTCCTCGTATTGAACCAGACCGACTCGATCGTGTCGGCGGCGTTTATGCCGCTCATGCGCAGCGGCGCCCAAATGCTGAGCGGCCTGATCGCGCCGCTGCTGCTGAACCGCTTCAAACTGCCCGCATTATTGCTTTTTTCGCAGACGGGCCAGTTTCTGCTGTTCGTAGGTTTGGCTGTCTACCTGCGGCTCAGCGGAAACGATGCGCTGTTTGCTCTTGTCTTTGCTTTGGTTTTTGCCATGTCCTTCCTGGACGGATGGACGGTTCCCGCCCGCAACGCGCTCGTACCGCGGCTCGTTGCCCAGGAGCAGGGCCTGCTCAAAGCAAACAGCCTGATCAGCGTCAGCGACCAGGTGGTGCAGTTTGCGGGCTGGGGACTGAGCGGCGTTATCGTTGCTTTGCTGGGACCCGGCCCCACGCTGCTGTTGACGGCCGTCATCTACGGGCTGGCGGCGGCTTTTACGCTCGGGGTCAAGGAGCCGGCAGAAGCCCAGCCTGTACAGCAGCAGATCGACGTTGCGCCTGAGGGCAGCCACGACAACCCGGGGGCACCATCTACCGGATGGCACACCCTGACCGAAGGCTGGAAAATGATTTGGCGGATGCCGAACCTGCGGCTGCTGACCTTTATGGACATGATCGACATGCTGGGCGGCTCGGTATGGGTCGGCGCCTTTACGCTGGCATTCGTTCAAACTGCGCTTGGGCAAGGCGAAGAGTGGTGGGGGTTCATTAATGCGGCGTATTTTGCGGGGTCGGTTGGCGGCGGGTTGGTTGTCCTGGCCCTAGCGCGGGCCATCGGCAGCCGCTTCCTGGCCGCCATGCTGGTCGGCATGGCCGGATACGGCATCCTGGCCGCTGTTTATGCGATTAACACCCATCCCTTTTTGGCGCTTATTCTCGTGCTGCTGATGGGACCGTTCGCCGAGCTATCGGTCATCAACCGGCGCACCTTGATCCAGCGAAGCGTGGACAAGGGGATGCTGCCCAAAGTGCTGTCGGCTCAAGCTTCCCTGCTGAACCTGATCTTCTGCATTTCGCTGCTGGCCATGGCCGCCCTCGCCGAAAAGTTCGGCATCGTGAACCTGTACCTGTTCGCGGCCGGCCTTACCTTGCTGGCGATGGGGGTTGGCTTGATCGGCCGCCGGGCTTTCCATGCCGTGACAACAACCAGTCCTGATGTCATAAGCGAGTAACTTCACCAACCAGCTCCATGCTTAACCAGCAGGATAAGCCGCTTCGCTTATCCTGCTTTTTTCATACGGCCAAAACATAAATGGACATATCCAGGCCGCCGTGCCGCCCATCCACTTCATTTTCCAGCAACCAGTCCTTTTCACCCGATAAAACCTCCTGTACCGGCGGCATGTTCGTTGAGCGAATCATCGATGTGCGTTACATCCATGGCGCCTGGATGGTAGAGGACATCAGCTACCTTCTTGCATCTCCGTAAAAAAGGGGCGCGCTCCGCAAGCAAAGCCGCCGTCCTCGGCAGGCGCGATCCTGAATTAGGAAGAAAAAAACAACCATTGACGACTTTCCATGTCATCAATGGTTGTTTTGGTTGTATTACTGATCGATCAAACGGGTCACCTCGGCATTCCAGCGATCCGTACGTCGACCCATTTATCCGGAAGAAGCCAATGGTCACGCACGCCCCGTTGCCCGGCAATCAGTTCGCGCTATTGCGGTTAAATCGATCAAGTTGCCACTGCCTACCTTGACTGCCTTAAATCTTGTACAATAACTAACCCTTCATCGGAGTTGTTAAAATCTAAATTGCTGCTAACGGAGGGTTAGTCTCTCCAGTAAACTATCCTCATTGTTTTAATCCGTTCAGGAGCACACTAAGGGCCTTCATCGACTCATCCAAAGCATTAGGCTGCAGGGACTCGTTGGCAAGCCAGAGCGCCGTCTCATTCAAACCGCCTGAAATAAAATGGGTCATTGCGTCAAGGGGAACCATCCGAAGGTATCCGCGTTCCTGCATGATTCCAAGCTGCTCTCGTAATAAACGCATGGAATGGTTCTTATCCATCGCTCTCCATACATCCCAACCAAGAATCGCAGGGCCGTCAATCAGCATGATCCGCCTGTTTCGCTCTTCAACCGCAGCCATAATGAATGCACGGCAACCCAGGTAGAGTTGCTGCCATACATCCTCACTTGCCGATGCCTCCTGCTCCACCCTTGCGGCAACCTCTCGCTGGACATCATCAAGGACGATTCGAAATAGTTCCTTCTTGCTGCGAAAATGATGATAAACCGCTCCCCGCGTCAGATTCGCCTCGTGAACGATGGATTCCAATGCGGCTTGGGCATAACCGTAATTGGTAAAATGGGTTCTGGCGACATCGATCAGCTTATGAATCGTTTCCTCAGTCGCTGCCTTAGTTCTTCTCATGATCGATCCGTTCTCCATTCATTACATTAATTATAATTTCTATAGCTCACTTAGCATAGACAATGTACGCATCCGGATTCCAGGACTCAAGGATCCATGGCTGCCTTGTGAGTATTCCCTTATTTCCATATTTCTTCAGAATATTGGTTACTAAAATCGTTTGAAGGGGGGATGACAGTAATAATATCGATCAATATCCCGTTGGGATCTGAGGTCATGAAATGCCGCTGTCCAAAGTCTTCGCTTCGGATATCAAGCTCTAGTGGCAGCTTGGCTCCCCGAATGAGACGTTCGTATTCAGCATCAACATCGTCCACTTCGAAGTTCAGAATCAGCCCTCTTACTTTGGACCGATATGCGTCGGGGATGGTCGAATGAGAAGCGTCAAGAATAGCCAATTCGTACGGCGTGTCATTGCCGTGCATTTTCAAGCTGATATACCAGTCAGCCTCAAACACCTTCTCGAATCCAAAGTGATCTTCGTAGAATGCTGCAGTGGAAATAACTTGATCTGTTAAAATGACGGGATAAAAACTGGATACTCTCATCATAATACCCCTCTCGATTATTATTGTACCCATCTTAACATACATACAGTATGTATGTAAAGTGTAGTCAAGATAATGAAGCGATTGATAATTTTACAGGATGGGACGCAGGTAATAATTAGAGCATCCTAATGCCCTTCACGGGCAGCCTTTGGCCTTAAATATTATTTTTCAATGTAAACGAGCCGTTTCCCGCTTCGGTCCCAGCGCCACCCCATTTCATTCGTTACAGACAAGCCGCCGTACCACTCATCCACTTCTTTTTCCAGCAACCAGTCCTTTTCACCCGCTAAAACTTCCTGTCCCAGACGGGTTAATGCGACAGTGCCGTCTTTGGCGGAAGAGGGCCCGCCAAGAAAATAATCCGTCCCCTCGGCCTTAAGAAGCGGCTTCGGCAGCTCCGCCATCGTTTTTAAGCGGTACCGAAACTCCAAGTCCCCCATTCCCAATTCATGCAGCCGATCCCCCACTCTCTTAAACAACTCGGCAGGTTTTTGCACGCCGCTTTTTACAAGCTCTAACGTGGTTTGCTCAACGATTCCCAATCCATTGCCCGGCGACGGAAGCCGGTTCAAATGCATCGTAAATGCCGAATGCACGAAAGGAAGCACCGATGGATCCGACCTTAAGATCCCAACATGTTTTTCGACGTCCCGGGAAACGTACGCCTCCCAAATTTCGGCACCCAGCGTGAGTTCTTCCTTTCCAATTCGCCGCCACGTACCTGACAAGGTTTTCAGTTGCTCCGTCGTCAGCTGCCCCATTCCCCGAAACAAATCAATTCCAGGGTAGTCCCCGATGCACAGCAAATTTAATTTTGTATGGCCTAACGACTGCTTCGAGAACCAGTGCAATAGAAAGGCCAGCATCGTTTGATCGAATAAATCATGCTCGAACCACATCACGACCTCATCGTATTTGCTGAAATGTTGGAGACGGGTTTCCTGGGATTCGCAGCTTTTGATGTACTCCGATGCAGGAATGCCCAGGGTCTTTTCCAAATAGTCCGCCCTAAAAAGCCGCTCGTGGTTCCCGTCCATGCTCGCAAATGCCGGTCCGACGGGGTACACCTCCCTCCAAACCAAAATATCCCCCTGCACATTACCTTCCCTAAGCTTATTCCCCACATGATCGCCGTTCACGATATGAAGCATGTTTTCCCCTCCCTGGTATAAATCGTTCAACACCGATGCAAAGTCGGAGACAAGCAGCGAGGTCCTCAGCTTTTTCCGGGCATCGAAAAGCCGCTTTTTCAGGGTGGAAACAGGCACGCCCAAAAAGCTCGATATCTCTTTAATCGAATACCCTCGATAATAAAACAGCTGCACCGCTATTCTTAGAGCGGGAGGCAAGCCTTCGACGGTCCGAAGCAGCTTCTCCTCCCATTCTCTTCTTTCTATAATGGAATCCACGCTGTTCGGGTCCGCAATTTTGCCGGCGGTCTCCTCAATGGGCATCACGGCGTGTTTCTTTCTGCGAAGCATCCGGTAACATTGGCGTTCCACAATGACTTTAAACCATCCCGGGAATGCGTCTTCATCCTTCAGGCTGCCGAGATGGGAGAATGCTTCGACGAACGCTTCCTGCACCGCATCCTCCGCCAAAAACGGGTCGTTTAACCTGGCATAAGCCACCGTGTAGGCTAACCCCTTAAAATGGCTCACGATATGCTCGTACGCTCTTTGATCTCCCTGCCTGGCCTCTTCGATCCAATGCCGCAGTTTTCCTGCACCTCCTTTGTATCTGATGTTTACACCTACTAAGTGCCTTCAAGACTGCAAAAGGTTACGTCATTTCTTGGTGGGAGGGCAGGAAACTTGCCCCCGGTTCAGGAGGAGTCCTTGATCACCAGTCTAACATTTGGTTCCCTGTTCGAAACGCAACTTTTTAATCCGATGCGGCGTCCAATCCCATAACAGATACGGAACCGAGAAAGGAGGACGTCATCTTGATCAAAAAGCTGACCGCCGGACTGCTGGCGGCTGTCGTGACCATGTCGTGTTTAATAGGCGTTGTCTCCGCAAAAGAAAACACGATCGTCCAAGTTCATGGGAAATATGTAAGAGGGTACACGATGATTCCCCTGCGGGCGGTTTCCGAAGCTCTCGGAGCGACGGTAACGTGGAGCAAGGAGACTTATACTGCGACCATCACGAAGAATGATACCGTCATTACGATGCCGATCCATTCGCATCATGCAACCGTCAACGGTCAAGGCCAGATGCTGGACGCTGCTTCCAGCTTGGATGGCGGCACGATGTACGTTCCGCTCCGCTTCGTCGCCCAGACGCTGGGAGGCAGCGTCAGCTGGGACGCATCAACCGGAACCGCCACCGCTTCGCTTGATGATCGCACGGTTACCATTTCCACGCAGTACGGGAAGACATTCCCCGCGATGACGGCAGCCCGGATCAACGCGTTGGTCAAAGCCGCCAACGAGTCGGCCGACCTGTCCGCTTACAAGCAGGTCCGGACCCATTTCCGTCCTTATTTTACGGATGCGTTCATCAATAAGCTGCTTCAGAAAAACGGGGCTGTCACCCGGCACAAATTCGTTACCAAGCCCGTCACCCGCTTCTATGAAGGGGAAGGTTTGGGTTATATCAAGCAATTGGAAAGCCCGAATGATACCGGCGGCATGTTCGTCGAGCGAATCATCGATGTGCGTTACATCCATGGCGCCTGGATGGTAGAGGACATCAGCTACCTTCTTGCGTCTCCGTAAAAAAGGGCGTGCTCCGCAAGCAAAGCCGCCGTCCTCGGCAGGCGCGATCCTGAATTAGGAAGAAAAAAACAACCATTGACGACTTCCCAGGTCATCAATGGTTGTTTTGGTTGTATTACTGATCGATCAAACGGGTCACCTCAGCATTCCAGCGATCCGTACGCCGGCCCATTTATCCGAAGAAGCCAATGGTCACGCACGCCCCGTTGCCCGGCAATCAGTTCGCGCTATTGCGGTTAAATCGATTGACCGCGCTAAACAGCGCTTTTACCGACGAGGTCATAATGTCAGCGTCGATGCCGCAGCCCCAATATACGCTGCCGTCGGGCGCCGTGACGCCGATATAAGAGACGGCTTGCGATTTCGAGCCGGTTTCCAGCGCGTGCTCCGTATAAGTCAAATCCGTATAATTCATGCCAAGCTCGGTTTGCAGGGCATTGCTGATCGCATCCAGCCTTCCGTTGCCGGTGCCTTCGATCTCCTTGACTTCGCTGCCGGTCCGGATCGTGACGATGGTATGAAAATCTTCATGGTCCGTAAAACGGTATTTGACAAACTCGACGGGCGTTTTGATATTGACGTATTCCTTCACGAAAATATCGTATATTTCTTCGGGCATCAGTTCCTTTTGCTGCTGATCCGATACGTTTTTCACGAAGTACCCGAAGTTTTCGCGCATTTTCGCCGGGAGGTCAAGTCCGTACTTCAGCTGCAGTACGTATCCGATTCCGCCTTTGCCGGACTGGCTGTTAATGCGGATAATGTCGCCTTCGTATTCCCTGCCGATATCCATCGGATCAATGAGCAGATAAGGGACCGACCAATGCTCGGGTTCCTTCTCCTCGCGCCATTTCATGCCCTTCGCGATGGCATCCTGATGCGAACCGGAGAACGCGGTGAATACCAGCTCGCCTCCGTAAGGATGTCTTTCGGTTACCTTCATTTTGGTCAGCCGTTCATAAACGGAGATGATCGCAGGAATGTTTTCGAAGTTCAGCTTGGGATCGACCCCGTGCGAGTACATGTTGAGCGCCAGCGTCACGATGTCGACGTTCCCCGTTCTTTCCCCGTTGCCGAACAACGTTCCTTCGACGCGCTGGGCTCCGGCCAGCATCCCCAGCTCGGCGTCCGCCACGCCCGTTCCTCTGTCATTGTGTGGATGGACAGACAGAATCACGTTCTCCCGATAGTTCAGGTGCTCGCTCATATACTCGATCTGGCTGGCGTAGACGTGAGGCATCGACATGGATACCGTGGCAGGAAGATTGATGATGACCGGGTTCTCCGCCGTCGGCTGCCATACGTCCAGAACGCTATTACAGATGTCCAGCGCAAAATCGATCTCCGTCCCGGTAAAGCTCTCCGGCGAATACTGGAACTGAAAGTTCCCTTCCGTCTCCGCCGCGCATTCCTTCAACAGTTTGGCGCCGCTTACGGCGATGTCGATGATCTCTTCCTTGGATTTGCGGAATACCTGCTCCCGCTGCGCCACGGAGGTCGAGTTGTACAAATGGACGACGGCTTTTTTCGCGCCCTTCAGCGATTCGAAGGTTTTGCGGATAATATGCTCTCTCGATTGGGTCAGCACCTGGATCGTGACGTCATCCGGAATCAAATCCTGCTCGATCAATGTGCGCAAGAAGGCGAACTCCGTCTCCGATGCTGCCGGGAATCCGACTTCGATCTCCTTGAACCCGATATCCACGAGCATCTTGAAGTATTCCAGCTTCTCCTCCAGATTCATCGGAACGATCAACGCCTGATTGCCGTCGCGAAGGTCGACGCTGCACCAAATCGGCGCCTCTGTAATATATTCCTTTTGGGCCCACTTCAAGCTGGTCTCCGCCGGCATAAAATATCCTCTGGCGTATTTGTTTACATTTTTCATGGATATCCTTCCCTTCATCGATTTCCTGCGTTGACCTGCCAAAGATCGAACGCACAAAAAAAGTCTTCCATCTCCACCAACAGAGACGAAAGACTTTGACATCTTACGCGGTACCACTCCGAATTCATGCCGTCGCCCGGCATGCACTCTACGGATACAGGATTACAAAAAACGGACAAACCTGCATCCTCCTGATGATAACGGTCAGGGCTCCGGCTCCGCCTACTTAACGGGTTCAGCGGGCAACTCCAAGGCGAGTTCCGATCTTCTCCGCGGCTGTTTTGCACCGTCCAACAGCTCTCTGATCGCTTCAAAAACCGTACTATTCCTTTTCAACGTAGTTTAATTATTAGGATTAATGCTATATCACCAATACGATGGTGTCAAGGGGAATCTAAGACGTATTTTTCTTCAATTCATGTTTTTTTATTTTGCCGATGAGCTATGGGTTCATACGGGATTTAATTTAATTTCGTTTTGCCGTCAAAATGTAGGCGGAGTAGAAACTGCTATGAGCAGCGTTTCACCGTCCCAGATATTCTTATAACTATGGGGGGTTCTGGCATCATAATAAATGCTGTCCCCTTCTTCGAGTGTATAACGTTCATTGCCAAGCACAAACTCCAGACGCCCGGAGTGAACAAATAGAAACTCCTCGCCATCGCTATGGCCAACGCTAACGTCGCCGTAAGATGCTCCTTCTTCCAGTACTCCCCATATCGGTCCCATTTTGTTGCTGCTTCCCTGGCTGAGCGCGTACCAGGTAATGCGGGAACCCTCGGAATGCACCAAAGGTTTGCGCTCGTTTTTTCTAACGACGATGCTTCGCTCCTCCTCGCCGAACAAATCCGTAAAATTCACGTTTAATGCATTCGCTATGCGCTTAAGTACACTGATGCTGGGATTGGCCTTATCCCGTTCAATTTCACTGAGAAAAGACAAGGATACAGAAGCCGCCTCAGCTACCCTCTTGAGCGTTAATTTCTGTTTTTTTCGCGTGTTTCGAATGGTTTCACCGATCGAATTCATGTGCCGTCCTCCCAAATTGCGGAAATGGCACTTTAGAAAATAAAGCCCGCTGGGGAAAGGCGAAGCAAGACATGAGTGCGGAAAAATTATGCTTGGATAGAAGTTTGGGGTATTAACGCACAGAGAGCAACCCAAGTGCATACCATGCTACGTGTCGTCTTCTCCGTTTCCTTGGACCATTCCAGTTGATCGCATTATTAGGTGTAAGGTCACTTTCTCAAGAGAATCTTTCACCGTCACTTGCGGTACGGTCCAGCTTAACGGAAATACCGACAAAAGACCGCTACGGCATGTTGAATACCCATAAATTGGATACCTTATTGGTTTTCGACACCGCCAAAAATGCTTGTTTCAAATTTCCTCTTGCTCAATACCTCCTATCCTGCTATTATGGAGAAGCATAATTTTTGGAAAGCGAATATTCGATATATGTAGGATCTTTCCAAGCAGATAATCTTTGACCACTTCCTTCGGGTAGTTAAGGCCATACGGACAGCCGGGTCAAATGCCGATTGGCAACTTTCGTTGCCTTATTGATTGAGTTAAAAGCTCAAATTTTATAAGTTGGTAACTTTATAACCAGTGCATACGCACACAACTTGTGAAACGGTCAATAAGAGTGGTAAAAGTAATTATTTGCTATATAGACTCTGATCCTAGGTAATATATTTGAATATTAAGAGCCTTCCATGAAAACGATGCTTTTTATGGCTGACTGGCGAGCGCGCTAGAGCTTTGTCCTGTCATGCTTAATGGAACTATCTTATTATTCGACTATATCAAGCAAGTGTGATGCGCATGGTGCGTGTTTCGCTTGCTTTTTTGTTGCCGTTTTACAGAAAATTTTATTTTGGTGAGGAGATTGAGAAATGGGAAAAGCACTAATCATCGGCGCCGGCGGCGTCGCATCTGTAGCCGTTCATAAATGCGTTCAAAACAGCGAGGTCTTCGAGGAAATCTGCATCGCCAGCCGCACCAAGTCCAAATGCGACGAACTGAAAGCCAAATTGGACGGCGGCAAAACCAAAATTACGACTGCTCAGGTCGATGCCAACAACGTAGACGAGCTGATCGCCCTGATCAACGAAGTTAAACCGGATATCGTCATGAACCTGGCCCTGCCTTACCAAGACTTGACGATCATGGATGCTTGCCTGGCTACCAAAACGCACTACATGGATACCGCCAACTACGAGCCGGAAGATACGGCGAAATTCGAATACAAATGGCAATGGGAATACAAAGAGCGCTTTGAAAAAGCAGGCATCACGGCACTGCTCGGCAGCGGATTCGACCCCGGCGTAACCGGCGTATTTTCCGCTTATGCGCTGAAACACTATTTCGACGAAATCGAATATATCGATATTCTGGATTGCAACGGCGGGGATCACGGTTATCCTTTCGCAACCAACTTCAACCCGGAAATCAATATCCGTGAAGTGTCCGCCAACGGCCGCTACTGGGAAAACGGGGAATGGATCGAAACGAAGCCGATGGAAATCAAACGCGAGTATAACTTCGCCGAAGTCGGCAAAAAGGACATGTACTTGCTGTACCATGAGGAGCTCGAGTCCCTTGCGAAAAACATCCCTGGACTGAAACGCATCCGTTTCTTCATGACGTTCGGACAAAGCTATCTCATGCACTTAAAAGCGCTTGAAAACGTTGGAATGACTTCCATCGAACCGATCGAATTCGAAGGAAAACAGATCATTCCGCTTCAATTCCTGAAGGCTGTCCTCCCGGACCCGGCTTCCCTTGGACCTCGCACGGTGGGCAAAACAAACATCGGCTGCATCTTCAAAGGGAAAAAAGACGGCCAAGACAAGACGTACTATGTTTACAACGTTTGCGACCATCAAGCGTGCTATAAAGAAGTGGGCTCCCAAGCCATCTCCTACACGACCGGCGTTCCTGCCATGATCGGCGCAGCCATGGTGCTCACCGGCAAATGGAATAAACCGGGCGTATACAACGTCGAAGAGTTCGATCCGGATCCATTCATGGAAGAACTGAACAAATGGGGACTTCCTTGGGTAGAAGACTTCAATCCGGTGCTGGTCGACGCCTTGCCTGAAGAAACGAAAGAACCGGAGCTCGTGCGTTAATATGCGGTTCGAGGAATTGCCGACACCTTGTTTCGTCGTCGATGAAGCGCTCATCGAAAAAAACCTGAAAATTTTGAACGGCGTCATGCAGCGTACGGGAGCCAAAATCGTGCTGGCGCAAAAAGCTTTTTCCATGACGGAGATGTATCCGCTCATCGGAAAATATTTAAGCGGCACGACCGCGAGCGGCCTATTCGAAGCGCGGCTAGGGCACGAGGAAATGGGCAAGGAAAACCACGTCTTTGCCCCCGCTTACCGCGAAGATGAAATGGACGAAATTGTTTCCATTTGCGACCACATCATCTTCAACTCGTTCTCCCAGCTGGAAAAGTTTAAGGGGAAGGCTCTTGCAGCCGGCAAAAAGGTAGGCCTTCGCATCAATCCGGAATGTTCGACGCAAGTGGGGCATGAAATTTATGATCCTTGTTCGCCGGGATCCCGATTTGGCGTGAAGCGCGAGGATTTCCAGCCGGAACTGCTGGATGGCGTGACGGGACTGCACTTCCATACCCTTTGCCAACAGAATTCGGACGATTTGGAGACCACGCTGAACGCGGTCGAAGACAAGTTCGGGCCATGGCTGCCGCAGATGGAATGGATCAACTTCGGCGGCGGTCACCATATCACGCGGGAAGATTACGATATTCCGAGGCTGGAAGCCTGCATTAAGAGAATGCAGGAGAAATACGGTTTGGAGGTCTATCTTGAACCGGGGGAGGCCATCGCGCTGAATGCCGGTTATATGGTCACCTCCGTCCTGGATATCCATCGCAACGGCATCGAGATTGCGATCGTGGACACTTCGGCTACGTGCCATATGCCGGACGTTCTGGAAATGCCTTATCGTCCGCCGCTGATCGGTTCGGGCGAAGCCGGGGAAAAGGCATATACCTATCGCCTTGGCGGGCCGACCTGCCTTACGGGCGACGTCATCGGAGACTATTCTTTCGATCAGCCCCTGAAGAGCGGCGACAGATTGGTGTTCGAAGACATGGCGATCTACTCCATGGTCAAAACCAACACCTTCAACGGCATGCCGCTGCCGGCCATCGCCGTGCAGGACAAAGACGGCAACTGCCGCATCGTGCGCGAGTTCGGCTATCAGGATTTTAAGATGAGACTCGCTTAAAGAATAACAAAGCCTTAGCCCTGTCATCAGGGTTAAGGCTTTTTGCATTTTCGCCGTTCCTTTTGATACGGTTCACTTAGATGTATCCCCTGGACGATCTGCTCCGTAGAGCATATTCATGTGCTCGATATGAGCCGCTCCCCAATCGTTTAATGCCTGTAATACCACACTTAAACCTTTACCGTAATCCGAAATCGAATATTCTACTTTCGGAGGGATTTGGTTATAAACCTCGCGATGTACAATATCGTTGTACTCAAGTTCCCTTAATTGTTGGGTGAGCATCTTTTTGTTTATATTCGGTATCGCTTTTTGAAGCTCGCTGAACCTCATTGTACCGTTTGAAATCAGTTGAAGCAGAATGACGGGCTTCCATTTCCCCACTAAAATATCCAGTGCCGATTCGAATTTACAATACTCTTTCATTGGATCCCCACCTCACTTTCCTTTGCTTTTGCAAGGTAACTTTTTGTTTACTATGTTTAGATAAAGTGCCTACTTCCGAAGTCGAATACCATGGTCTATTATACCCTCAGAGGATGTCGAACAAGCAATCAGGAGGTTGGCACCATTCATGAATTTTGTAATATGGATCATTCAAGGGCTTGTAGCCTTAGGTTTTGTCTACTCGGGGTGGCTGAAGGCAATTCAATATGAAAAAGCCAAAGAGTCATGGGGTTGGGTAAAGGACGTTTCAAAAGGATTCGTCGTTTTTATCGGGCTAGCCGAATTGGTTGGGGCACTGGGCGTTATTCTGCCCGAAGCGTTAAATATTGCGCCTGTATTGACGCCAATTGCCGCAACCGGGCTTGCCGTAGTCGTTTTTTTAGGCGCCTTATTCCATATTAAACGCAAGGAATACCGGGATATCGGCATGAACATTGTCTTTCTCGCATTAGCTGTATTTGTTGCGGTCAGTCGTTTTTAAGCCGACGGGATCTTTCGGTCATGTTAGGGACTTGCCGTTACTTCTTTGTGGTCCGGTTTCATGGGGCGATCGGCGATAAAGCGATAAATTAAAGGGACCGGATTCACCCGGTCCCTCGTGTCTATGAATACCTATTTTATGCTTTTTTCTTTCTTAACAGGAACCACCCTGCAAGCAGCATGATGAATCCGGCCAGGAAATAGTTATACATGTTTGTGGCCGTATCTGGCAGTTTGTTGCCTGCCTCCTCGTTGTCACTAGCATCAGCGTTCTCCGGGTCGCCAGGAGTGCCGGATTGTCCGGATCCATCAGGCCCAGGGGCCGGATGGGCAGGATTCGTTTCCTTTTCGTCCGGGTTGTTTGGATTCTCGGAGGAAGAATCCGTGTCTCCCGGCAGGCCCGGATGACTAAAATTCCCGGAAGAAGGTCCGGCATCCTCTGGTTCACCGCCGGGATTGTTCGCGTTTCCGGACGGTGATCCTGGATCTGCTTCTCCCGGTACGCCAGGATAACTGCCGCTTTCACCGCCAATGGCAATGTCCTCAAATGGGCGATCGGTACGGATCAAATTGCCTCCGGTTACTTCAGCCGTGTTGCGGATCGTCAGGCCGGATTGCCCAGCCACTACTTTAGCCTGGAATACGATCGTGTGCCAGTTCGTATCCGTAATGTTTCCAAACTGTCCGTTGACCGTACCGTCGACGTATGCGCCTTTATCGTTATCGATGGCATCCGTCACCGATTTGCCGTCCACGCTCAAGCTGCCTGTCACATATTCCAGTTCTTTCGGCAGTTTGTCGGCAATGGCGAGGTTCGTAACCGTAGTACCCGGCACAGTGTTGCGCGACCGGATCGTATACTCGATCGTATCCCCGATTTCAATGCTGCTGCCGTTCAAATCCATTGCAATCTTCTCGGATTCAATGACAGGGGATGGCGGCGTACCGTTGTCGGTTCCGCTATTGCCGTCGCCCGGCGTGGGATTGACAGGGTCAGGTCCAGGGTTACCGGGGTTGCCGGGGCCAGGTCCAGTGCCGCCTGGAAGCTCTCTCGTATTGACGAACTTGGCTTCGGCAATTTCCCTCGCCACGATAACACCGGTATGAGTCCGATCCTCCGGATTCGTAGTGTAGCCGTCGGCTGTATAATTCGCTTCGGTCACAGTGTACGCGATATCCGGCGGCAGCCCCTCCACCGTAATGGCCTCGCCGTGTTTCAGAAGAATGGTATCTCCACTCTTTATCTTGCCCGTTGTCTTGTCAGATTTCGTATAGGAATATTCATCGCCTTCACCATCGCCTTCAAATGTTAACGTGAAGGCAAACTCCTTCTCCTTGTCACCACCGTTGCCTGCCACCGCATTGCCGACCAGCAGACCGCCGACCCGTATCCGTGTATTGACGAACTCGGCTTTGTGGTCGCCATTCCAGACGATGGTGCCGGTATGCACTCTATTCGCCGGGTCGGTGGTGTAGCCGTCTCCAGTGCAATCAGCCTCGGCGACGGTGTAAACCAGATCCTTGGGCAGTATCGGAATAACAGCCGTTTGTCCATGTTTCAATTGAATGGTGCCGCCGCTTTTGATCGTTCCGGTAGTGCCATCCGATTTAGTATAAGGATACTCGCCATCCTTGCCTTCTCCGTCGAAGGTAACGGTAAACGCGAATTCCTTATCCTGCTCCCCGTCTTTACCCGCCACGGTCTGCCCGATCGTCAGCTTGCCGGAAGCAGGGGTCGGCACGACCAGCGGTTTAGTTGCAGTCACGAGCTCGCCGTCCGCAAAGGTAGGGCTGTCTTTCACATCGGCAACACGCACCGGATAAACCGTTGTGGTAGGCAGATAAGTATTCTCATCGATATAAGTCTGCTTCAACTGGTAGAGCCCCGGCGTAGGGATCAACAGCATAAGTTTGCCGTTTGCGTCTGTGAATCCTTCGATGGTTTTGCCGTTTTGGTCTTTCGCCGGTGTTTTGCCATCGGCTTCATACAGCGTAAATTTTACGCCTGGCAGCTCCTTGTTTGCAGGGTCTACCTTTTGGATATACAACACGCCATTGGACCCAGCGCCGCCGCTTACGTCATTGACGTCCAACGTGCTTTCGCTGCTTGCTTCGATAGGCGGCAGGCTGTCATCGCCTAAAAGCTCGATTTTGTTGCCGACTTTTCCAGGAGACATACCGCTCGACTCGGTCTGATAGACGAACTGGTAGTACCGGTTCGGGTCCTTCATCTTGAAGATCAGCTTTGTCGGGTTGCCTGCGGATTTCTGCATCTCCACCGTGACCTCAGGATCAGGACCGGTTAAATCGAGCGCCGCGCCATCTCTTTCGAGAGCTCCGCTCGCGGTCATCGTGGCACGGTAGACCGCCATATCGGGAGATGTCAGCGAGAGCTTGCCGTTCTCATCCTCGCGCAGCTTCAATCCTGTTCCAAGAGTGTCCTGCAAATAGACGCCATCCGTCATTGCGAAGGACGGAGCGTAATTCACCGTCCATTCCTGAATGCCAGGGGCCGGCTTGGTTACCGACTTGGTCAGCGAACCGAGCGGAACAATCACCTTGCGTTCCTCAGTGGTCACTTTTTCAACGCCGCCCCACTTGATCTTCAGCTCGGCTTTATTATAACCCTGAAACCTCGCTTCGCCTGTTGCGAGGTAGGCGTCTAACGCCTCAGCCGTTGGTCTTGCCTTCAGCAAAATGACATAAGGGCTTTCCAGCTTGCCGAAGGTGAAGGTACCTACGTTGCCGCTATGGGAGAAGCTGACCACATGGGCATCAGAGTCTGGCGGAATGACCTTCTCAGCCCTAATTTGAGTACCGTACTGCGTGTCTGAATTATTGCTCGAATAGCCTTGATAAAGCTCATAGAACTTTCCACTCTCATCATAAGGGGCAAATTCCCAGCCCTCAGGTAAGGTGTCCACCAGCTTAATGTCGCTGGCCACCCGGTTACCACCGTACTTAGCCATCGCTACAGTGTCTAAGCCTTTATGATTGACCGCGAGACGGAAAGTCGCAGTTTTCGTCACCCGGTCGTAGCCCGCGATCGTCCATGCCTCGTTGCTGTCGTTTGTGATGTAGCTGTTAACATCGTTAGGCTTAACTTTTTCAGGCGTACCGTCTGCCTTCAAGGGCTTGGATGCGAAGAGCATTCCCTTGTCAAGCATATTCCCGTGACGATTCACATAACTTTGTGCACTTATATTCGCATTTTTATCGCCTTCGAACAAATATGCGCGGTTATACCTAGGGGCTGCGTAGCCTGTTTTGGAATACTGCCCTGCGAATTGCTCCGGATCCGTCATTAGTGTACGGAAATTAAAGGTCGCCTGCTTGTCTGTGTAACCGCTGACCTTCAATAGATCCGCCACCTGCACGCCGTCCTGATACAAGGGAATTACTTCCCCTTTTAAACCATCGCCGGTAGTAAATGAATCCTCAAGATACTGCTGCCCGATCAAATCTATATTTCCCCTAACTCCATTTGCAAGTGCCGTCAAAACCGCTGGAGCAACCTTGCCCTTCGAATCCAGCTTGCTGGGATCGATGAAGTTCGGGGTTCTGCTGTACACCAGCAGGTCATACACCACTGCGCCGGAGTCGCTATACTGCGGTGTCATAGTCACTGTCCATGTGGTGGCCCCGATCTTAAGATCGTCAGCGGTCAATGTGCCGCTTTTGGCCAAGCCATGCGCGCCAACGGTGACCGTCGCGAAAGCACTCACGGTTTTGGGGTTATCCCCCTCAGTCGCATCGTTGTCCTGCAGGCCGCTTGGCGGATTTTCCAGCGACCAGTTGGCGCGAGCCTTATTGGTGAAGCTGCTGCCGCTGTTTACTTTGGACTCGATGACCAGCCGGACAGGGCTGTTTTCACCGCCAGGAATAGAATAGGTATCATTGTTTGCGCCAGTCGGGGTGATCGGCGTTGTCGTAACGGACCAATTATTCGTATTAGTATCCCACAGTTGATAAGCTGCCGATTCGAAGCTCAGCCCGGCCGGCAGGGCGTCAGTGATAGTGAAGTTCTTTAGCCCCTGCTTGTTGTAACCTTTGTTCACATCGATGGTCCATGTTACAAAGGTGTCCTCCCCCCGCTTGCTCACTGCACCAGATTGCTGAATCCAGTCCGGATAGATGTTGACGCGATACGAGGACGCCTTGATCAACTCATTCCCGGTCTCATCCTTCAACTGAGCGATAGTGTCCATCTTCTGGCCGCCATCGTTTCCAGGGACTGGCTGGTACTCATAATAGTACAAGTTTTTGGGAATCCATGTTTTGAAGGTAATGGTTGCCTTATTGCCGGCGCTCGCCGGGAAGGTGTAAGACAGCGCACCGTTTTCGTAGACCGGCATTGCAGGCTGCCCGTCGACCGCGAACGAGCCATCCACATAGACGCCGGCAGCGTTGTGGCTAGCGCCCTTGCTAATATCGTCATAAAACGTCGTTCCGGTCAGCGGCAGCGGTATGGTGTTGTCAATCTGGTCAAATGCTTCGACATCCACCTTCCACGTGATTGTCCCCTCTACAAACGAGTTTTTACCTAGGTTAACGTAGGAATACTGACTCGGCTTAACGCTGTCCAGAGGGTTTATCGCGATTTTATACGCGGGCGTCAGCGGCGGGTTGTCGATGATGTAGTTCTTGCCGAATATTTCTGTTTGTCTATCCTCCCCGTCGCCTAGATCCGACAAATCCGCTTTTGCGGAGAATGTAAGACTGATGACGACATTCCTTTTGTTACCGTTAAAAAACACATCATCGCCATCAAAGGTAATGGTGAGGGAGGTCTCGCTAAAAGTAGCCGTTGCGATTTTCTGGCCCCCCACCGTGATCGACTTGCTGCCTGCTGCCGCCAGGTCCACCATCGGGAAATAGGTTTCTTTATCAAAAATCACCTTGTCGTTCTTCTGGATAATTGATTCAGAAGGGGCACTTTGATTATCGCCAAACACCGGCACCTTGATGTTGCTCAGATTCAGGGTGAACGGCTGTCTGCCGTGAATGACGCCCGTACCATCATCCCGTACAGGTTTTCCGTCCTGTGTGACTTCCAGCGGAAAAGGCGTATTCGCCCCCACGAGCACCGCCGTTTTGTCCGCCGGTTCTGCCGCCATTGCTTCGGAATGGACCGCGTGCTCCCCCTCAGGTACCAACGACGGTTCGCCCGGCGTAGCCTCTTCCTCAGGCAACGAAGGTGGTTCGTTCGGCGTAACCACATCCTCAGGCAACGGTGACGGTTCATCCGGCGTAACCACGTCCTTAGGCAACGGCGACGGTTCATCCGGCGTAACCACGTCCTTAGGCAACGGCGACGGTTCATCCGCGCTTACGCTCGCCTCCGCCTTCCCGTAACCGTCCTGCGCACTCTCCGCGTAAACGGCAGTAGAAAACGTTAAGGTCTGAAAGACTAGCAAAAAGGTTAGGTAGATAGATAGAATAGTTTTACCAACACTGCGTTTTCGTTTCAATACAAAAATCTCCTCCGTTCCGAAGTTAAATTTCCCGAAATTTGTGGCGACCGCAAGACCATCTACCCGACACAACGCTCAAGCAAATCATCGAATGCGATTTGGTTGATCCCAGTGGCCCGGATTTTTGCGAGTTCAAGATGAAAGAATAAGTGCCGTGGGCGTTCAGGCGGATGACAATATGTAGTAAATTCCCCCTCTCATTCGAACATCTTCACCACGTATGAACTGAAAATGACAGATAACGCCAAGTTTACACAGCGTATTTCACCATTATATTACCGGGACCTATACCAAACCTATACAAAGCCCTCGCAGCACCCGGCAATGAGCCTCGATTCGGGAACACGCCTATTGTCCATGTAAAATAGCAAAGGAGAACGCGTAATCGCCGTTCTCCTGTAAGTATCGTAAACTCGCTTGTAAACTCGCTTCTTGAAAATGATCTAACGTGGCGGCAAGATGCGCAATTTACTAATTATACTGCCATTGTTCGTTGTGATCTTTCACATTCAACCCAAAGAAAGCTAAACAAGCCGGCATCGGTAAAGTTCCGGTGCCGGCTTGCAATTTAAAGGCTTTTCATTGTTTTCTGAAATGAGGCTCGATGCTTCCGTATGACCATGCCAAGCAGTCACCGTTCATTCGTCCCGTCTCCACAATATAGGAAAAGTCCCATCCGGAAAACGGCTGAGTCGCTTGCTTGATCCAATATTCAAATGGCTTGTCTTCTCTTCTCATTTAAAAGTCTCCAATATCGTGATCTGCAAATCAAATATGACTCCATTTACAGATGCATCCGGAGGGCAGCGCGCATAAGGAGATAAGATTTAGTATTCGTGCTCGATCGATCGCATACAAGTGCTCCTCTCGATTGATGCAATCACCTTTTTGCCACCCTTAGAACAGGCTAACATATGCTGATAATCTGATGGTATCACATCAAGGAAGCATATTCATCATCACTAAGTTTGATTATGGATTTTGGAAATGCCTAAGGTACCTTTGCTGGCGTATCTTTCGTACATCAAAAGCGCTCAAGGTTCACAAATTTCGCCCTGCTCCCGGAACGGATCTCCGCGTTATCCACAACGGATTCGCTTTCGTTTTACTCCTCGTCTCCCAACGCAAAGTCAACGGCGGCCTCGGCATGAATTCGTGTCGTATCATAAATCGGAATATTACAGTCTTCCTGTGAGACGAGCAGCGTGATTTCCGTGCATCCGAGAATAACGGCTTCCGCTCCCTTACGGATAAGACCGTCAATGATGTCTAGATATTTTTTCTTTGATTGTTCATTTATAATTCCAAGACAAAGCTCATGATAAATGATATCGTGAATGACCACGCGATCGGCCTCATCCGGAACAACAACCTCCAGTCCAAACGGATTGATAAGTCTGCTCTTGTAAAATTCCTGCTCCATCGTAAAAGCAGTCCCTAACAATCCCACCTTTTTTATTTGATCGTTAACAATTTTACTTGCTGTTGCATCTGCAATATGAAGAAAAGGTATCGATACCGAGTTCATCACTTCGGGCGCCATCTTGTGCATCGTATTCGTGCATATGACGATGACGTCGGCTCCGCCTGCCTCAAGTTTTTGAGCCGATTCAATCATGATTTTCGCTGCCTCCGTCCATTTCCCTTGATGCTGCAAATCCTTGATTTCTTGAAAATCCACGGAATACATCAGGCTTTTTGCCGAGTGGTGCCCACCCTTTCTTTCTTTTACCCGCTCATTGATGATTTGGTAATAGAGCATGGACGATTCCCAGCTCATGCCGCCTATAAGTCCTATTGTTTTCATGCCTACTCAACCCCCTTCTTTTTAGTCTTATTTTGGCATAAGTGTCTCGGGTTTGCATTATGATGGATCAAATCTTGCCCTTGCTCGATACGATTCAGTTTAACTGGACGATCGGCGAAAAAATGCCCAACTTTAGAATAGAATCAGCCTTTTACTAACTTTAATGCACGAATAAGCCCCTGCTTGCAATCTGCTTTGACAAATAAAGCGAGAGAGTGGTAGATTCTATCTATACTAATTTCCTTAATATGGTGGGCTTATGAGGAGAAAATTACAAATTTATATATCGGCTACTTACTACGATCTTATCGAGGATCGACATGCCGCTGTTGAATCCATACTCCGAGCCGGTCATATCCCTGCTGGAGTCGAGCAATTTTTCAATGAAAGTCCACTGAACATGAGGAAAAGATGGATCGACGATTCCGACGTATATATCCTGATTCTCGGCGGATTCTATGGTTTAACGCTCCCCGATGATGAATCCAAAAGCTATACGCAATGGGAATATGAATATGCCGGAGAAACGGGAAAACCTAGATTTGCTTTTGTTCTCACAGATGAGAGATTAAGACAACTGCCATACGATTTCACAGAAATTGAGCACTATCAGGAGTTTCAAGCGTTTAAGCAAACGGTCATGGAAGAAGTCCCGATCTATTATGTTGATGATGTACGGCACATTAAAATGGTACTTCGTGATCAATTGCCGAAGTATGCAGCAAGAGACGATTTGTATGGCTGGGTTTCCGGCAAGGATATCCCGGACGTTCAAAAGCTGTTGGAAGAGAATGCAAGATTAAAGGCGGAGTTGGAAAAAAAATGAACGAGGGGCTGGCCGAACCAGTCCTTTTTTGGGTCTTCCTTTAAAATTCCAGTTTTTTCTCGATGACAACAACTAGGGCCCGATCATTGAAAAAAGGAGCGAAAAATCGTGTCTAAAAAGAAGTTGAACTTCACCTTATTAGTTCATTCATTATTTTGTTCATTCATTTTGATTGGGTTCCTCAGTGGCTGCTCACAAAATCGAATGGATTTTTACGAGAATACGGATACTACAGATCTATCCAAAGAAAATATCGGGGGGATCAAGATCGGATCCATTGAAAAGGATGTGACGAACGTTTTTGGTAAACCGGATTCTATCCATCGGTCACAAGAGCCTGATACTTATTATTTGATTTACGGTAAAAATGAAGATGTTCAATTCAAAATCGTAGATGGAGTTGTGAAAGAGTATTTTTTTTCGGACCAAAAGCTTACCACGGAAAAAGGTATCTCCATCGGGGATTCCAAGGCAGACGTTATTGAGAATTATGGCAAAAACTATTATACGAGAACTGATACAGGAGAAAAAGACAACGTTCTAGGTTATTTCGATAAAGAAAACAATATCGTATTGGAGTTCATTTTCGAAAAAAACCTGGCCGTCATACTCTCAACATATAATGGCTCATCAAATCACTAATGGGCAAGCACAAAAGACTACAGGAATTCATCATTAGTTGCTTCCTTAAACAAGACCTCGAAATTATGCAAAGCCCCGCAAATGATGCATCGCAGAACAGGCTGACACAATCCGTACCGTCAGTATAGTGCTGTAATACATTGACTTTTTTTCCAAAACAAATTACTCTATACACAGCTTAGCGATAAGCGAGTTCCTGACATGAAGGGAGATGTGTTTTAATGGCAACGACTTATATGGTGGTTTGGTCTTAAAACTGAATAGCAGGCATACGCGAAAAAAGCGGGAAAACGCCCGCATTATTTGGTATGCCATTCAAAAGTACCTTTCGTGAATATTGCTGTTTGCAGGATACGATGAAGGTCGTATCTTTTTTGCGTCCTGATGCCGCGCGACAGCAGCTTCTTTAGAGGCTGCTTGTCCGCGGCATTTTTGCGTCCAAAAAACAACATTAAAGGAGCTAACTAAAAAAACATGATGGATTTGAAAGCCTATGGCTACACAGAAATATCATGCTCCCCTTTGGAGCAAGCAAACGAAAAAAAGACGGAGGTTGGAAGAGATGATTATTAAATATGAAACGCTGATCTATGCCTTAAGCCGACGGTTCAGGAAGGATATCATCTCTGCCGACTGCCAAACGATGCCGTTACAGGGCGGAACTGTGGGAAAAGTGTACCTGGTAACGGGGATCGCCAAAACCGCAGATAGTGAATCATTGCCGTACCGTATCGTGCTGAAAATCCAGAAGAAATGGGAGCGATACGGAGATCCGGGTTCATGGCGCCGGGAATTTGATCTCTACGCGTCCGACTTGGGAGCGACGTTCTCGGATGCCTTCCGCTGGCCGACATGTTATCACGCCGAGATTAATGCGGAAGAAAATGAATTCCGGCTATGGCTGGAATATATCGACGGCGTAACCGGTTTAGACTTGACCGGTGACATGTACGAACAGGCCGCGCTGGAGTTAGGACGCTATCAAGGCAAGCTGTATATGGAGAAGCCCCCTGTGCTGCAGAGCCTGACCAACCTGAGCCATGCAGATCTCATGAAGAATACGTATCTGCATTACCGGTCATGGCCGGTCGTCTACGAGTATATCCGTTCGGATGGCTGTGATTTGCCGCGGCACGTGCGGCAAATGCTCATCGATATCGATGAGCATTCAGACGAAATTTTCGCCCGCATCGAAAAATTGCCCCTCGTGTTCTGCCACAGGGATTTCTGGGTGACCAACCTAATCTATGCCGACGGGAAAATCGCGCTCATCGATTGGGACACATCCGGATGGGGTTACTTGGGAGAAGATCTCGCAAGCCTGATTGCGGATGAAGCGGATATCGATCACATGGTCGAATACTACCAGCGATGCATCCCCGCGTATTACAAAGGCTTTTCGGAGTATGCGAATGTATCCCCTATCACTGATCATTGCGTCTACGAGATGATCCTTCTCATATTCGGGTACAGGCTTGTGGAGGGTTATCTCCACACAGAGGACGATGACGAGAAGACGAAACATGTCCATACGCTCCAAAAAATCTATGAAATGAAGACCAGCCCAGTGCAGAGTTTTTAAAACCGTTCATAATTAGACACTCCACATGCGCGTCAAGTAACTCAACAATTTAAGCTTCAACATTTAGCCCGATTCTCTACATTACCACTAGCGATGATACGGTTCTTCATGCCACTTATAGCGCGAAATTAAAAGGCATCCGCTCGGATGCCTTGATTTATGCCTATCAAAGACCAAAGTTGCCTCTCGATCAAGGGAAATGGCTTGCATGCAAGATGGTATAGACGCTTGCGTTCTACGCTCGAAGTACGCTTGACACATTACGTTTACACCTGTAAACTTTAAATATCGTTTACGTGTGTAAACAAAAAAATCTAGAAGGGTGAATACGATGCACGAGTCTCCACACATTACCGAGGCCGAAAGCGAAGTGATGAAGCTTCTCTGGCAAAAGGAGCCTATGACCGCCAGCGAGATCATTTCCGAATTAACCCAACAAATGCAATGGTCGGATCAAACGATTAAAACCTTCCTGAATAGGCTTCACAAGAAAAAAGCCATTCGATTTGAAAAATCCGGCCGGAATTACCTTTACTATCCGCTCGTTTCGCATGATGAATACTTAAAAGCCGAGAATCGCTCATTCCTGAATAGAGTTTATAAAGGAGCTGTGGGAATGTTGTGCGCGAAATTTCTCGAAGAAGAGTCACTTTCGGAGAAAGATATTGAGGAGCTCCAACAATTCTTGGAGAACAAGAAAAAGTCATGACGTATCTGGAAACAACCTTCTCTATTCTGTTCAACGCTTCAGTGGCATCGACGGTAATCCTATTGTTATTGCTTTTGATCCGGAAGCTGTGCCAAAAGCATCTTAAACCAAGAATTGTTCATATATTGTGGTTTCTTGTGTTAATCAAGCTTCTGGTTCCCATTGCTCCGCAGAGTCCGGTGAGCCTGTTTAATGTGCTGCCGCAAACGTTCCCGATGGAATGGGATTCAGGTCAGAAAAGTAAGCAACCTATTCACCTTAGCGAGAACGGTTCCAACCCGGAAATTCAGTCCAATGATGCGGATGTACAAAAAAAGCTTCCCGAGTTCACCCTGAACCTTGCGGATGAACCCGTTCCTTCCGTCGTGTCACGTTCTTCTCAAGATCATTCCCCAGTGAACAAGGATAGACAGACTTGGCTATCGATTGGCTCGCTGGTGTGGCTTATAGGGTTTCTAGGCTTGGGAGGATATTACCTGTTTTGCGCGCTCATTTTCAGAAATAGGATCGGGGACTCCATAAAGATCGAGGATGCTGAAGTACTCACCGCTCTTGAGGCGTGCAAACGGAAGCTGAACATAAAAAAACGGATATACGCCTATGAAACAAGCTATCTTCGCAGCCCTTGTCTTTATGGCTTATGGAAGCCGAGAATTTATTTACCTGAAGATATATGCACGATCGCCGACCCAAGCCAGCTGACGCATATCCTGATGCACGAGCTGGTGCACTACAAGCGTAAGGACCTATGGTTCAACTCCCTGTGGGCTCTTTCCGTAGGGATGCATTGGTACAACCCTTTGGTGTGGCTTTCCGTAAGAAAGATGAAGGCCGATCAGGAGGTGGCCTGCGACGCAAAAGTTCTTGAAACACTGGGAGAGCGCGAAGCTTTGCCATATGGCAAGACGTTACTCCTGCTGTCGCGTTCATTTTCCCAACAACCTCGTCCTGGGATCAACCTGTCGCATTTTGGGGACAGCAAATATGAAGCGAAATGGAGGATGATGATGATTACCAAGTTTAAGGAAGGTTCGTACAAGCTATCCGCCGCTGCGATTCTTTTGGTTATTGTCTTGGGAGCCATCTTGCTTACCAATGCGTCGGATGCCGGGAAGGATACTGGGTTGGATATGGCGGAACCATCCGTAAACCCTGGTTTGAATCTATATCCTGCATACAACGACAGATTCAGATGGTTTCATAGTCTGGATCGGGCTCTCGATTTCCCAAAATATAATTATAAAGTGCCTGACTATCTTCCTGAAGGTTATCATTTGGATGCTATATCATATTATAAGAATGTCACCAACATCAATGATACCGATCCTATTCTCGATGTAGCATCCGTTACTTTTGTATCTAACTTTGGCCAAAAAAATGAACAGACCATAGAGGTCAAGGCTTCCAAGGGCAAGGGGAATTTGTTGGAGGAAGGTGAATTGCGAGGTGCTCCTTATGCTCAGATTCCCCCAAATCCGAACAAGCCGCTTGAATACCGACAGGAAGCTGTGACGATCGGCAATGTCAAAGGCACTTTATTCACGGAAATGAGACGCGACAAGAAAAAGCCGGAAACCGGCAAAAGCTTCTACTGGCAGGATGACAACGTATGGTACGCAATCGATTATTATAGCGGGTATATGTCGCAGGAAGACCTCACAAAAATGGTGCAATCTTTTGTTAAACCGAAGGAAGTACAGCATGTCCGCTACGACGGAGCCGGAAACTCATTTCCCTTGTATGATGAGAGGGATTTGCTTGCGGCGAAGAATATTCTCGGCTTTAAGGTGAAAATCCCTCAGGAATTGCCCGGACTTAACCTGAGCGGTTCGGTACTGCTTAGAGCCGGCGACCAGAATACCAGGTATGGGTTCAGACAAACGACGGACGCTCTATGGACGACCTATCGCGGACCTGACGATTCCTCAACCAATGTCTCGCTGTATCAGAGCAAAGAGCCGCTTTTCGATGTGTCCCAACTCTCGCTCACCCGGACGCTGGAGATGGACGGCATCGCAATTTCGGCTTATGAAGATAAAAATCATGTCTACTTATCATCCGACGAAAACATACAACTTCCTTATTACGTATGGAAGCAGAACGATATTTATTATACTGCCGTTTTCTGGGGCATGGACAAACTTCCGGAAGACAGCCTGAAGGCTATGATTTCGGCTCCTGTGCAATAGACTCGAGGAGTGCTTTAGGAAATGGCTTCAATAAGCAAGCCCCTCTCTATCGTGATTCGAGAGGGGCTTGCTTGTCATCCTTTTATAGCATAGTTTACCTTCACTTGTGATATGACTCAGCGAGCTGAATAGATCGAGGGGTGAGCACTGGGCCGCCATCGATGTCCGGCCAAGCAGTGATAGGCGTCTCGTACTAAAGTGAAGCGAGTACGCGTTTGATGATCGCCTTTACGAACTGGTCGTCGATCGGTTCGCGCGAGAACCAGCGGCGGTAGAAGAGCGGCCCCATCAGGGCTGCGACGATCGTTGACACATCGGTGTGTGCGGCCAGCTCGCCCCTCTCTATCGCGCGCTGCAGGGCCTCTCGCAGGGGCGCCGCGTGTCCCCGCTGAATCCGACTGTGGATTTCCGCGAACTCCGGATTGCGCTCGGCGGTATCGACGATTGAGGGCAGGACGAAGGACCAATTCGCCGTGGGCAGCAGGTGCGCGATTTCCATCAGGATTGCCGTGATATCACCTTCGAGTGAGCCGGTATCGGGGGTTTCCTGCTCGGCAATCATCCGTGAACAGGCGTCGATCACCAGAGCTTCCCGCGTCGGCCAGTGGCGGTAGATGGTCGTCTTCGCGACCCCGGAACGACGCGCCACCTCGTCGACGGTGAAGCCACCCACACCGCCTTCGCTGAGCAGTTCAAACGCAGTGGTCAAAACGTTATGTCGCGAACGCTCGACGCGACTATTCATCTTAGCCGACGGCACACGTTCGGATTTCTTAGACGTATTCACCATCTTCCCTCCAACATCAACATATTTAAACTAAGGTTCGTTACTTTAAAACAAAGGTCCTTCACATTATACCACGAGGGCATCCCAGGCGCCGGATTCACGACCGCGCCAGGCTTTGTCATGCGGTCACTTGTACTTTCCAGGCGAATGTGATACGATACGGTATCGTAGCGTTATATTCCATTATTGAAAGGTTGTTATCTCATGAATTTCGCTTCTGTACGCATCATTACCGACGATCTGGATCGACTCGTCATGTTCTATGAAAAGGTCACAGGCGTTCCGGCGAAGCGTCCCGCGCCTGTCTTCGCTGAGTTCGTTTTGCCATCGTGTACGCTGGCGATCGGCCACTCCCAAACGGTGCATCTGTTCGGCGCTGGTTCCGTGCGCCCGGCCGACAACCACACCGTCATCATCGAATTTCGCGTCCACGACGTCGATGCCGAGTACACGCGCTTGAAGCCGCTTGTCGACGAGTGGGTACAGGAACCGACCACGATGCCATGGGGGAACCGCTCTGCATTGTTTCGCGACCCCGACGGCAACCTCGTCAACCTCTTCGCGCCGGTGACCGAGGAAGCAATCAAACGGTTCGAAGGCAGGCGTTGACGGATCGTTGAAGTGATGGACGATTGAACCTGACTCCTTCAAGCGTCTCTCGCTTTTTTGCTTGCAGTCCTGCTGCCTGACTCTATCATTGAACCGGAGCCACCTACCGCCCCCAAGCGGTTGAGGCACTGTTACAGCGGTTGAATGAGATCAGCGAGACGATAAGAATCGTTGCGGGTCATGATATAATGGAGCAATCAACGAGCAGGAAGGAGCATGATTTCATGGAAGCAACCGCACAGGACGTCGCGGAATGGATGGTCAAGGAAATCAGGTTCACGGGGACGCTGCACCAGGCCGATGCAATTGAATATGCGAAGACCCATTTCGGCGAACAATTCGTATTCATCAATGAGAATGGAAATGCATCGTTATCCAAAGAGGTGAAGAAGGCTTTCCGCAAGCTCCATGGCGGCAGAATTGCTTGGGACCGCGACCGGTTCCTGTGGGCCTGGACCTGATCGTCCGTTGCGTATCCTCCGTCATTAATCAGAATGAATGTAAGCATGAAAAAACACATCCTAAACTGGGATATAGCAATCTCCTTGATAAACCTTTCCATGAATTAAAGGACGAATTGAGGTTTACCAATAGAAGAAAGCTTATTCACCAAAAGGGATGTGTTTTTCTGACGTAATATAAGGTTTGAATAAGTTCTACATTATGAAGCTTTTGCCGCCACTGCTTTTTGAATTAAAGCTTTTGCATCGTCAGTAGACAAAGTTTGTTTAGGTTGAAGCAATTTTTTCTCCGCTGCACTTAGAATACCTTTATCAATCAGTTTTGCCATAGATTTAACCGCATAGGCAGAAACGGTTTTGCCATCTTCGAAACCTGCAAGGATCGCAGCAGCGTCTTTATCAGAAACCGGATTGTTCAACAATCTAGCAAGAATGGTAGCCGCTTCTTCACGAGTGATATCCCGATCCGGATTGAAGTTGCCGCCGTAGCCTTGAATAAATCCGGCATGAGCAGCTTCAGCAATAGCATCTGCATAGGCAGCGTTAGCAGCAACATCCTTAAATGCAGGTGCTGTGGCTACTTCGTTTAGTTTCAACATGTCTACCAGCGCACGTACAAATTCAGCACGGGAAATAGCTTCTGTGGTTACTGGTGTTTCCGGTTGTTCGGTAGATGCAGCCAGGTTCGTGATACGTCCTTCTTTTTTAGCCTCAATCTTACCGCCTTTAAACGTATCCACGATGTACTGATAGAATACATCCAGATCGATCGGACCTGCTAAGGATGATTTAGCATCCACCAGCACTTTGTAGTTATCTCCGCCTGCTGCCATAAAGTTGTTCACTACAGCCGTATACGTTTTTTGAGGATCAATCGGTGTACCATCTTCAAGAGTCAGACTAGTCACACGTTCTGCGACCGGCTTATTGAAATCTGCTGTATACTTCAAGCCAGAGATTTGCAGTGTTTTGGTGTTTGGTGTACCGTCAGCGTTTGTACCCCATTGTTGCTGCAACAAGGTTTGAATTTGTTTACCGGTCAGCTCTAGCTTCACTAAAGTATTGCCAAAAGGTTGGATTTTAGCAAGATCAGCAAAGGTTACATCGCCTTGCGGCAGATCCGCACGAATCCCGCCTGGATTCATAAATGCAAAGTCAGCAGCGCTTGCTTTATCACCAAAGTCTGCTTGACGCATTGCATCTGCAATGAGGTTTCCAAGAGGCGCTTCGTTATTATAAGCATCTGTACGAGTCACAGAACCATCTGTTGTACCTACCGGCTTCGTCAGCTCAGGATGCTTGTCTAATGATTTTTTAATAATAGCTAAAGATTCAGGGTCTGCTTTGACGCCGTCTTGATAAGTCGTTGTAACTGTAGCTGATTTTTCCGTTACATCCCCCGTCGCAGGGTCAATCATCAACTTAATATCTTCAAATGCCGTTCCATAAGAATAAGCCTGTACGATCAATTTTCCATTCACTTCACCGTTAGCCAAAGCATGATTGTCACCTGCAACGATCACATCGACAGGGGAATCGGCAGGCAAAGCTTTGGCCAAATCAGCCGCTTCTCCAGTGGTTACGCCTTCTTTGGTTGTTGCTGGATCATGCGCCAGGACGATGATCGTTTCTACGCCTTGACCTTGCAATTCTTTTGCATATTTATTAACGGCTTCAACTTCTTCTTCTGCGCTTAAGAAACGCACGCCTGCTGTGCCCGATGGGGATACCTTAGAAGGCGTCGCTTTTGTCACTAATCCGATAAATCCGATTTTAACTCCGCCTACTTCTTTAATCACATATGGCTTGATCAATGGTTTGCCCGTGGAGGTTTCAACGACGTTTGCATTGACATAATCAAATTTTGCTCCGGCATGGGTTACCTTGCCTTCTTTAGGATCAAGGCCGCCAAAGATTTGTGCTTTTAATGCAGCGATACCTTGGTCGAATTCATGATTGCCCAAAGAACCTACATCAAAGCCCATCATATTCATCCATTCCATCGTGGGCTCATCACGATCCAGGGATGAAATTGGAGCGGACGCGCCGACAGAGTCTCCATTATGGAAAAGCAGGGAGTTTTTATATTTGGCTTGAGCTTCTTTTAGATATGTTGCTAGAATTGGAGCAGTTCCTGCCTTTTTATCGCCAACCATCGATGTGGTATCTAACTGACCGTGCAGGTCATTGATACCGATCAAGTGGACTTCGACATCGTTGCCTGCAGCCGAGACAGAACCTGCCGCGCCAAACAGTTGGGAAAGCAATAGAGCAGTAGTAGCCACACGAATGGTGCTTTTACCCAGAACTTTTTTCCATAACATAAGTTAAAAAACCCCTCTCCAAATTCTGTTCTGAAATACTTTAACATAAATCAAGTCATAAAAATCGTAAAGTATTTAAAATCTATGTAAAAAGTTTGGGAGATTGGTAGAGAAGAAAAGTACGTATATCTGGCTCTACAACAAAGGTAGTGCTTGAGGTTTCGATCTACTCTAAAGGAGGGGGTTGTCCCACTCAACCCATTTTTTCGCCGTTACTTGCGGTATGGTTCCCCGTAACATCTATAGAGCGAAATTAAAAAGGCACCCGAATGGGTGCCGCATGGGTGCCTTTTCTTAGACTGAGCACAATTCATTTATTAATATGCGCCGCTTAATCTAACTAGAATTTTTGCTTGAGATTTATCATGAATTAACGCTTCAAAACCTTGTTCGGCGATATTATCGAGATCAATTTTACTTGTAATAATGGATTGTGCGGGTAAGCTTCCATTAGCAAGTAATTCAATGACCTCATTGTAAGTTTCATTACTGTATCCCACAGATCCCATTAATTTTACGCCGGTAAAAAGCAGAGAAGAAGGAACGCTAAATTGGATATTTTGAGTGAAGAAGCTGACAACCATCATAGTGCCGCGGATTTTGGTTGATTGAATGGCTTGATTAAAAGGTCCTATGAGCAAGAATTAGATTAATAGCGAAGTTGGAGAAAAAGAAATAAAAGAGGGACTGACAAATCAGCCCCTTCTCCGTTTCGCATTTCCCTACACCTGGCAAGCAGCAAATATCAGAAATTTCTCCTTACTTAGGATACGGTTCAGCGAAAAGATTTCCACATTTAGAATTAGTTGATTAATACTTTCGGTTCCTCATTTGCAGGCCCTACAATCGTGTTTCCGCCGAAACTGAGATGCTGACCATACTTCTCTACTATAAAGTCGTTAAACGATCCGTCTGCATCCACTGTGGCAATGACTGTGGGAGCCCCTTTTTTGGTGAACGTCATTTGATCCTTGTCCCATGCATTTGTTCCTCTTGCTCCCTTATATCCTTTCAAATCCAGATTTAGCATCGTTTTTGCATCTCTCACTGCATTTTTCATTAATGTATCCAATGTCAGCTTCTTGATCTTTGCATCTTTTTCTTTTTCTTTATTTTGGAATTCTTTGTAATTATCTATGCTTTTACCATCACTATGATATACGCCTGCTTGAAGCAGTTCCAGCGTTTGTTCTTCAATGGCAAAGCTCGCATTCATCGTTTTGGATTTATACTTATATTGATACACATTCGGTTTGCCATCACGGACAAACACACGATCCAACTTAGCCCCCTGCTTGACCTTTCCATTGGTAAGCTTGGATAATACCTGAGCAGCCGTCTTCTCCACGCTTGCCGGGGCGTTGTCAGGGGCATAATTTACGCCGTGCACCTCGCCATTCTCTTCCATATAAACTTGTTTATTTTGCTTGGCATTCGATGAGATCGTACCCACACTGTAGTTTGACTCTGAGATACTTACATACTTTGGTGCTTCCCCTGGGAACAAAGCTTCCCACGTTTTCCCCAGCTCAGTCTGATATTTTCCGCCATTTAAATCTTCATAGTTGACGTTAATATTGATGCTTTCAAGCTTTCCATTCTTTTTATAAGTAATAACATCATATTTGAAATTCTCTCTTTTAAAACTCACAAGATCTTTCATGACTGTTCCCTGAATTAACTTATAGGTATTTCCTGTTAGCTCTTTCAGTTTATCCTGAGCCTGCTGCATAAGCTTCTGATCCGCCTTAACATTCTGTGAAGCATTGGTATTTACTTTGTTAGGCGATTCTGCCTGAACAGGTGTTTGGCACCCCAGCAAACTTCCTGATAATAACGCGACCCCGAGCATAGGGAAAATTATCTTTTTGTTCATATCGATGAATTCCTTTCTTTGGCTACCTCATGGTTATACCGAAATATAAGTGCATCTCCAAGCTGCTTTTCCATGCATATCAGTCAATTAGCAACTTGAGTTCTTCATTTGGCGGACCCACGATAGTCATTCCGTAAAAATCGATTGTCTGATTATACTTATCAATGGTAAAGCTGCTAAACGATCCGTCTTTATTAAATCTAGCAGTAACTGAAGGAGCCCCTTCTTTTGTGAACGTCATATAATCTTCATCCCATTCATTCGCTCCTCTTGCTGCTTTATACCCTTTCAAATCCAGGTTTAGCATCGTTTTTGCGTCTTTCACTGCGTTCTTCATCAAAGTGTCTACCGTCAACTTCTTAATCTTTTCACTTTTTTCTTTTTCTCTTTTCTGGAATTCTTCATAACTGTCTACCCCTTTACCATCGGTATGATTTACGTCTGCTTGGAGCAGTTGCAGTGTTTGTTCTTCAATGGCAAAGGTCACGTTCATCGTTTTTGATTTATACTTATATTGATACACATTGGGTTTGCCATCACGGACATACATACGATCCAACTTAGCACCCTGCTTCACCTTTCCATCGGTAAGCTTGGGCAGAACCAGATCAGCCTCTTTCTGCACGCTTGCCGGGGCATCGTCAGGAGCATAATTTACGCCATAAGCCTCGCCATTCTCTTGCATATAAATTTGCTTATTTTGCATAGCATTCGATGAGATTGTACCCGTATAGTAGATTGACTCTGATATATTCACATACTTCGGTTCTTCCCCTGGGAACAAAGCTTCCCACATTTCCTTCAGTTTGGTTTGATATTTCCCACCGTTTAAATCTTCATAATTGATTTTAATGCTGATCGTTTCGGGCTTTCCGTTAGCTTTATAAGCGATGATATCGTCCTTGAAGTTCTCTCTTTTTAAATGGATAGATTCATTTGCAGCAGTTCCTTGAATCAACTTATACGTATTTCCTGTCAATTCTTTAAGCTTATCCTGGGCCTTTTGCATAAGCGTTTGCTCAGATTTAGCATCTTGTTCAATGCGTATATACTCGTTGTTATGCGAATTAGCTTGAATCGGTGTATCATATCCAAGCAGACTTCCTGATAATAAGGTTGCTCCGATGATAGGAAAAATTATTTTTTTGTTCATACGAATAAACTCCTTTATAATTTTTTTACCCACAGCTTTTTAATGGAATGCTTCAGTTACGTTGAAATAAATCTATAGAAGCAGTAGTCATCACCCCCTCTCCCTAATTGAGCCTAATCCCTGCATTTCCTTGATTAGTCCGTTCCTTTTTCGGATAACTCCTGTAGCTCGATTTCAATACAATAGACCGTTCCTTTAGAGGTGAACAGCGCAGTTGCGGCTGGGGAACCCGCTTTTGTGAAAGTTAATGTATCAAACCGTGATTCAAGCTTGGATACGTTATAATCCGTTAAGTCCAAATTCATCCATGCTTTAGCCTGTTTCACGGTTTCCTCACGAATCTTATCCAGCTCAATTGCTTTTGTTTTCTCAACTAGATCTTGATATTTATTTTTATCGTCCAATTTATAAAGATGATCCGACAACGGAAAAGCTAATACCCTTGTGATCTGATTGGTATCTTTTTGTACATCAATGAGGATAGAACCCTTGTTTGTTTCGTACACGAACTTATACACCGGGTTTTGATTGGGTCTTAAGATCATTTGACTTACTGACCGTTTACTTTGTTTAAAATCCCCGACTTTATGAAAAGCTTGATCCGCTGCATCTTTTGCGGCCTCTGGAACCTGGTTCTCTCCAATCGTTTGTTTCGCATAAAACCAGTTACCTTGGTCAAATTCGATCGATCTGTTTTCGTTGCGCGCCTCTATATGAAATGTGTTCGCACGATATTCGTACACGATCACTTCATTAATTCCTTCTCCCTGGGGAAAAATCTCATTCCAAACCCTTTGCAGCTGGCTTTTAAATTCTTGGTCCTCAATATCATCAAAGCGAATCATCCCTGTATGGAAATGCTTATTCCCATCCAAACCCTGCGCATAAAGAGTATCCACCTTCTGATTTGGATTTTTTTTCACTTCTTTGACAAAAGGGTTGATATATTCAAGCAAGGATAGCCGCTCTATGGTTTGAGCCATGACAGGAGTTAGAAACACGCAAAAAGCAACCAATGCCACGGCGATGACTCCCGCTCTTCTTGTGAAGACTGGCTTTTGGGGTGGCACGCTTTTTGATTCAAGCTTTTCTATAATCTGTTGACTCATGCTGTGCTCCGGCGTCTCCGTATCTCGAATCATTTGCTCCACCTGGTGAATACTTACGGTTTTAGATGGATTTGGTGATCGACGCATTCGCTGTTCCTCCTTCATTAACTTCCTTCGTCTGCAGTTTTTTGCGAAGACGTTCATACTTTTTGCGCACAGTTGCTGGTTTCATATTCATCATTTCACTAATCTCGTTAAAGTGATATCGATGAATCGCCCGGAGAACCAATATATGTCTCTCTTCCGTCGTCAGTAAATTTAGAATTTCCTTCAGTGTCGTTTGACTGTCGATTTGCTCAGTCGAAGCCTCTGGCTGATCATATCTATAACGATCTATAAAACGAAGCCACCTTTTTTTGCCCCTGATTTGATTCAGACTGTAATTGTAGGCAATTTTGTACAGCCATGCCGAGAAAGTCATATTTGGACGATACTTATGTATCTGTTCATACACTCTAATAAATATTTCTTGTAGAGCATCCTCGGCTTCTTCCTTGCTTTTGAGCATATGGTAACAATAGATATACATTGGTTTTTCAAATTTTCTTATAATTGACGCGAAAGCTTCCTTATCACCAAGCTTAGTTCTTTCAATCAGCATCTCAATTTCTTCTGAGTTTGATTTATACTCTCTTTGCTGTCTATCCAAAAATCATCCCCCCTCCTGGCTACACTCTTAATACACCAATGCAGCTCATTTTGTGACAGCAGCATCAAAAATAATACTTGGTAACATCATCGGCTCGATCTTGAAATGATGAACAAGAAAATGAATATTTACGGGTATAAAACAATAGGAAATCCTTGTTTTCCAATTGTAACGTACGAAGCCGGCAAATTGTTCAGTACTCCTAGAGGGGCTGCTTTATCCACTTATTCACGGCCTGCTTGCAGACGGACTGATCGAGCAGGTCCCCGATGAACAGACGGAGGGCGATTGAAAAATATACGCATTGCATTACGGGAAGAACAGGAGATCTATTCGAATGGGGGAATGCGGAATTAGCGAACCAAATGCATTGTTTTGTAAGCGAATTGGCATGCCAGAAAACGAAAAAATAACATTTGCAGCTACCGCCAGTTCCTTTGACCGGGGGAGACTGTAGCTTCGCGCAACGGGGCATTTCGGGTACGGAAGCGTACAGTGAACACGGGGACTATGTGTTGGAAATGAAACTGAAGCATAAGGATAACGAATGGAGACTTGGGTATGTCTTCAATTCCGGAAATCCGGTCGATGATGTGGCAGAATTAAATGAAAATCAGACAATCATCGCCGAATATCCGGATTCGCCATTCAAGGCTTAAGACAGTTGATTGTGAAGTACACGAAACTGAAAAAGCATCGTGCTATGCGATTGAAAGGATTTTCATGGGAATATCAATTTCTTGTTATGATTGCGAGCTTTCAAGAGCCGCGGTGCGGTAATTGTTATTTTGCTCAACGGTGGCTTCTGAAATTGCCTTCTTCAGCTCTATAGCGTTCAAATTCACGCCAGTAGTGGGGGTTCCAATCTGGACACGCCATGAATCGTCAATGGTACCCCCATCGACAGGATCGAATCCGAGTGTATCGATAAGCTTCATCACAACCGCTTTGGACGCAGGATCGTCTGCAAAAACCGACAGCGCAATTCGATTCTCAACGCCTTCCGGTTTTGCTAGATCAATAATACTCTGAGCCACGATGTGGTTGAACGCTTTGACGACTGGGGCGCCGATATGCTGCTCCACCCAACGGCTTTCCGTTTTAATGCTGCCATCAAGGAGCTGTTCAATTCTTCCATCCCGTTGTACAACATAATTGCTTGCATCAATAATAATAGCTTTATCCTGCCTAAGATCGAACACTCCGCGAGGAAGTGAAGCAATTTTGATGAAAGGGATTGCAAGAATAATAAGATCGGCTCCACGAACTGCTTCTTCAATAGTCACCGGACTCGCTCCGGTGAGGACTGCAACATCTGCCAATGTGTCCGGTCCGCGTGAATTTGAGATGTTAACCTGATAACCCAAAGCAACAAACTGTTTGGCCAATGTTGATCCGAGGACGCCAGCTCCAATAATTCCAATATTCATGCCTATACTCCTCCAATTCAAATTTAATATGGAAACGCTGTCCTAAACAGAACAGAACAGTTCTGTTCATTTTAAAGTATAGCTTTGTCCAATGTCAAGAAAGAAGAGAGAATGGGCAGACGCTGCACAACTATTGGTTAAGGTGCAGATCGATTAGGCTGACCGATGCTTTTTTTAATTGTTCTCCTGCAATGTCTGCTCCCATAATCGGTGCTGTGGATAAAGCGCCATTAATGAGCAGCAGAAGCTGGTCAGCCAATGTATCGTCTGTAGCCCCGGCTTCTTTTGTGAGACGCTGTAGGAGATTCCTTAACTTATGGATACGCTCTTGAACAAGATTTTGGATAGGATGCTCGCTTGAAAATTCGGCTTGGGCATTCAAAAAAACACAACCACGATTTCTAGGTTCGGTCAACGATGTCTTAACACTTTCCACTATCGCTAATATTTGCATACGTGGCGCCCCCTCGTAGACAGAGATGGCATCTTCAAATAGAACCCACGAACTTTCATTTTGTTCTTCTAGGTAAGCGATAATCAGATCATCTTTTGAAGGAAAATGACGATATAACGTACCTTTGCTCACTCCGGATACTTCCACAATTTTATCAACACCTACGGCACGGATTCCCTCGTTATAAAATAACTCAGAAGCTACGTCCAAAATTTTTTGACGAGCCGATTTATAGGTTTTGTTCATTTATAACCACCTGACCTATCTATAAAAATGAGAAAACTCCGCCTTTTAATGAGGCAGTTCTATAGTACCACCCCTTTCTTTTTACTACAATGAATGGAGATTTTTCATCGCACAAAATGCCTTCATATGTTTCTCCTTATGAGATCTTGATAATTTGGCGATTCAGCTCCCGTTTAATTGTAAAATGGTCATCACAGTTTCACATAATCTGAAACTAAGTCCCTGCGTCGAGCCGGGGCACTCACAACGTCCGCGACCTCGGCAACGTCGGGCTGAACCGTGAGGACGGCAGTAAAGAACCCAAATTTTTCGCCGTCACTTATGATACGGTACACCGCGCTGTCTGTAACGGCAAGTTTTAGGGCCATCCCTTGCGGGATGGCCCTTTTTAAACTAACTATAAATGCCTTTTGGGCTTTGACATGCGTTCCATGATCAAGGCTACCCTGCGCCTGCTAAAAAATCGGATCATTTAAGCCATAAGGTAGTTGTTACGGCCATCGATGATGTAGCTGCGTCCCTGGTCGATTCCGCGAAATCCGGCCTGTACAACCTTCTCCGGGGTCGAGAGCTTTTGACCCGCTCCCATATCCTCGCTGCCGACCGCATCGAAAAAACCCGTCTCGGTTGCACCCGGGTACAATGCAAGCACGCGAACGCCTCGCCCACGCGTTTCTGCCCATAGCGCCTCAGAGAAGGACAATACAAATGCTTTGGTAGCCCCGTATACTGTAGAATAAGCACAAGGCATGAACGCGGCCATCGAAGCCACGTTAACGATGACTCCGTCCTCTCGCCTCAGCATATCAGGCAGCAACCGATGCGTAAGATCGACTAACGCAGCCGTGTTCAGCATAATCTCTTCCTGCTCGCGCTCCGGGTTTATTTCCTCGAAACGGCCATACGTGCCAACGCCTGCGTTGTTGATGAGAATATCGACCGATAAGCCCCGTTCGGATATTTGTTCGGCCAGTTGACGAGGGGCATTCGCTTTGGACAAATCGCAAGCCATTGCATAAGCCTGCACCCCGTACTGGCGGTTGATTTCCCCTGCCATTGCATCCAGTTTGTCCTTGGAGCGCGCCGCCAGGGACGTGACAGCCTCGTGCCGCCAGTTCTTTGGCATACGCTTTCCCGATTCCTGATGAAGCACCGGTGACTACAGCCACCTTGTTTCGATATGCATACTTGTTCAAGATACAAAACCTCCTATTGATAGCACTGCTCTGATGTAAATTATCTTAATCGTACCGTCGATAGGAGGAGGTTAACCACATCATGTTTATACTATTAGCAAGACTAACAGCCTCGGTTATGGTTCTCTTTTGTGGTAACGGACACTTGACAGAGATTATAATAATCGTGTATGAAGTGATTTTGGTCTATTTGGTTCACCGCGATATATATCTTCCATATGAGCGAATAGAGGTGACCTAGTTGAAAATGAATCGTTCCTCATCCGCATTGGGTGAATTCCTTAAATCGCGCAGAGAACGGTTGCAGCCTTCGGAGGCCGGGATCGAGCCGCTGCCCGGACGGAGACGCACGCCGGGACTTCGAAGAGAGGAAGTCTCTTTTCTTGCCCATATAAGCGTGACTTACTATACCTGGCTGGAACAAGGCAAGGAGGTGAATCCTTCGCCGGAAGTGCTGCTAAGTATCAGCAAAGCGCTTCAGCTTGACGAGGATGAGCAGAAGCATCTGTTCGATCTGGCCAATATAGACGCGGCGAGTGTCGTTACAGTGCCGAATAACGGAGGGCCGGATGCGGGGGTTTTGCAGAAAATCGTAGATCAACTTTATTATCCTTCTTTTATCACGGACGAAGGTACGGATGTTATCGCCTGGAATCGGGCAGCAGAACTGATCGTAGCCGATTTCGGCAGTCTGCCGGACTACGAACGGAATATGATGAACATTATGTTTTTAAAGCCGGATTACCGTACAAGACTGCTGAATTGGGAAGGTTTTGCCCGTTATTCCGTAGCGGTTCTGCGGGCAAGCTTCGACCTTTACAAGAACAACCCGTTGTATATGGAACGGTTCGAACGCTTGAGACGGGAAAGCGAAGAATTCGTGCATTTTTGGGAGCTATATGAAGTCAAGCAAAAGCGCCAAGCCACCGCATTATTTCGTCTTCCTGACGCACAGGAGATGGAGTTCGTGCTCCATTCGGCGGCTGTCATTGATAACGACCCTGGACTGCACTGGTGTTTCTTTGTTCCGGTTCCCGGTTCTGGCACGGAGGAGAGATTATTGCGTTTACTGGAGCAGGACAGGTAGCTCCCGTAGACTGTTACTCCCGTTAATAGAATAGACGTGCTGTGGCTAGCTCCCTCCAGTTGCTTGTATGATTCAGTGGAATTGTCAGTAACGGCAAGTTTTAAGGCCATCCCTTTGCGGGATGGCCCTTACATTACACGAATAAACCGGAAACAGCATTCACACATTCACAGCGCGTCTATTGAGGCAAAGACTCTTTTAAAAAGTCTCTTAGCGTCATCGGAGGTCGCCCGATCAGGTCAGCTAAAGCGTTACTCGTTTGCGCGAAGTCCCCGTTACGGCTGGCACGGAATAAACCCAAGGTGATTGCAATGCGCACTTCCGGAAAACCTTGGGCAGTCAGATACGCCCGATATTCTTCGTCAGTGACGACCTTTCGATAGATAGGACGACCGACAATATCCGATACCATCGCCGCAACCCCTTCCATGTCAATCGCTTCAGTGGCCGTAAGATTCGGAGATGGGCCATCCCAGTTCTTTTCGGTTAAGATCATTGCAGTAGCTTGGGCCAAATCCGAGTGCGTTGTCCAGGCAATCGGACCGTCCTCGGGAACAATCAACTCGCCCGTTTTGACGGCGTCGCCTATTAATCCAACCAATGAGGAGGCGTAAAAACCGTTGCGAAGAGACGTATGGCGCATACCCGACTCTTTAAGCAAATCCTCTGTCGCTGCATGGTGAGCCATAGGCGGAAAATACGACGTCGAAGAAGAACCCATATGACTCGTGTACAGCACCCGGGTGGCGCCAGATTCCTTTGCTGCGTCAATCGCGGTTTGGTGCTGACGGATCCCCGCATCTCCCAAAATACCCGTTGAAACAAGGAGAACCTGCGACGCGTCTTCAAAAGCATTCAGCAAGCTCTCCGCGTTAGCGAAATCGCCATGACGAACACGCACGCCGCGCTCCTTTAAATCCTGCGCCTGGCTCACATCCCGAACACTGACACCAATCTGCTCAGCCGGGATGCGTTTAAGCAGTTCCTCGACCACGCCCCTGCCTAACTTTCCATTCGCTCCAGTAACAATAAGCATGTTATCTCACCCTTCCCCTTCTGTAAAAAATTTGCTTACGATACGATTTTGTGTAAGCATATATCGCATAACCAAAAGATAAAGGGTTGGAGCCCGGTCAACAATCAGCAAAAGGCCGGTTTTGTTGCGTTCCCGACACAATCGCAGTTTTGTTTGTTTTTGAAATCCGAAGAAAAGGTGGTTTAGCATGCCGGTAAATCCCAGCAACCCCCGGGTGAAGAGAACCCGCCAATTGTTTATACAAGCCTTTAACGATCTGCTCGACGAAAAGAAAAACCTCTATTCCATTTCTGTTCAAGATATTGCGAATCGAGCAGCCGTCAACCGCGCAACTTTCTATGCCCATTTTGATGACAAATTCGCTTTTCTTGCTTATTGGATGACGGAGAAGTATCAGCTCATTCTCAAAAAAAGACTGCCGGATGATGCTGCCTTCAGTCCGGACAATCTATATATCCTTGTTCAGACCGTCTTTCAATTTCTAATACGATTTCGACAGTACCTCACGCCGGGAGACAAGCAATTTGAGCCGCTGCTGGAGAACGCCATGCAAAAGGAATTGTATCGTCTTCTGCTCCGATGGTTAAAATCGGGGCCTAAACAGAGCGGCCCGCAAGAAAAGCTGGAAGCTACGGCTCTTGTGGTCAGTTGGGGCATATTCGGGTCGGCCCTGCAGTGGAGCAGGGAGATTCAAGCCCGCACGCTGGAGTCGATGGTGGAAGAGGTTATCGAGGTTGTATCGAATAATGTAGGCGCTTTTTGGGAGCAAGCATCCGAATGAACTTGAACGTGAATGACCGCAATCTCCTGCGATCTGCGTAGTCACACCTAGAAAGCCTAATCCGTTTAAGCACCTTCCGGAAAAAAGTTGCCGTTATTTATGATACGGTTCAGCTTAACGGGGCTATCGGCGAAAAATACTAAGGGGGTTCCCTTCCGCTGTTCTTTATAATATGACAACGGTCTGTCATACATCTTCATTTCAATCGGTTCAGATGGGCACCTGTCCGTTATACATATGCTTTCTACTCCGTCACTCATTATATATCCCTCATGCTTTACGAACAGATGGCGAATAAAATACGTCACTATGCATATGAAGAATTCTGTCCCAGTTGCCGGGATTCGTCGTATCTGGAGAGCGGTGCTCTAGAATGTCCTGATATAGGGTTGTTTTTTCCTCCAAATGGGCAACGTGCAGTTTAGCTTCTTCGAGCTTAGCAAGCGCTGCCTCTTTATGCTCCATCATGAGTTTGTAGCGCTGAGGAATGGTCGAATCCCCTTCGAGGCATAAATCGATGTACTTTTTTATGAGTTCAATGGGCATCCCGGATTGCTTGAGGCATTTGACGCCATGCAGCCAGTTGATCGATTCTTCATCGAACATCCGGATATTATTCTCATTGCGCTGTACACTCGGCACCAAACCTTTATCTGTGTAAAAGCGCACGGCGTGCTCGGTGAGTCCTGTTATCTGGGCGGCGTCTTTAACCGTATGCATGTAGAATCCTCCTAGAAAAACAATTTTTAAAGACAGCTTGACTTCGTGTAACACGAAGGTTCTAAGCTGATTGTAACGCAAATTGGTTATAAACGGAATCTCCGCTCTGTAGTACCGTCCCCACGGGATTCGCTGCCGTTTGCTGTTATTTATTTGAACAATAGGAGGAATTACAATGCAAACCGTAACGTTGAACAACGGAGTGAAAATGCCGATCATCGGCTTCGGGGTCTACCAGGTTCCTGATGCCGAGGAATGCGAGCGTGCAGTATATGAAGCACTAACGACCGGTTACCGCCTGATCGACACCGCCGCCGGTTATCTGAACGAGGAAGCGGTCGGACGCGCGATTAAGCGCAGCGGCGTACCGCGAGAGGAGCTTTTTATCACGACCAAACTTTGGGTTCAGGATGCCGGCTACGAGAGTGCCAAGCTGGCGTTTGCTAAATCCTTGAAGAAGCTGCAACTCGACTATCTCGATCTGTACCTTATACATCAGCCGTTCGGCGATTACTACGGTGCTTGGCGTGCAATGGAAGAGCTGTACAGTGAAGGCAAAATTAGGGCAATCGGAGTCAGCAACTTCCTGCCCGACCGTCTGATGGACCTCATCGTGCATAATGAAATCGTGCCCGCCGTCAACCAGATTGAAACGCATCCGTTCTATCAGCAGACGGAGACCACCGATTTTATGAAAGAGCAGGGAGTTCAACACCAGTCGTGGGCGCCGTTCGCTGAAGGACGGGGCAACATGTTCGGCAACAAACTGCTGACCTCGATTGCTGTTAAACACAACAAGTCCGTCGCCCAAGTCGTGTTGCGCTGGCTTGTTCAGCGCGAAGTCGTTGTCATTCCAAAATCGGTACGCAAAGAGCGGATCGTAGAAAACTTCGATATTTTCGACTTTGAGTTGAGCGCGGATGACATGGAACAAATTTCCACAATCGATACGCGGGAAAGTCTCTTCTTATCGTACCGCGACCCAGAAGTCGCCAAGATGATGGGCAGCTGGAGAGTCGAACTGTAACCTCGCTGAAACACAAATTCATTACGCGTATATCTCCATCTATTAAGAAAGTACAGGGCTGATGCCCTGTACTTTTACACTATAAGATTCTACCGTTTTTTTATACTCTACCAAAGCCCTCGTAGGCTCTGTTTTTCGGATGAGGACGAAACCACGATGCTGCAAGGGCCAATAGGGAAGTCCATAGCAATGCAATGATGACCCAGTGATAGCCGTGAAGGATGAAAGCAAAATCAACGTTCGAAATCACAGCGTTTTTTCCGGAGTACAGCACGTTCTTCATATGGGCCGGTAGGGCCGCACTGACAATGGTTAAAGAAAGGGCCGTACTCAGCACCTGGCCCAAGTTATAGAGCATGGACCGCAGCCCATTGGCCATCCCTCGGCTGTTCTCAGGAACGGACGACATGATCTCCATCGTATTGGGCGTAAGAAATAAGCCAGTCCCGATCCCGATTAACAGCATCCCGCATGCGGTGGCCCCGTAAGGGAAATTCCCCCCGATTACGAATAAGAGCATCAGAAGCCCTGCTATCGATAGGAGTATTCCAAGCGAGGATAGGAGTCGAAGGGCGATTCTCTTGGTTAACAAGCCGGCAATGGGGGATATAATCAACATTCCTATCGTAATTGGAAGAATCCTTAGACCGGCATCAAGTGCGTTTTGATGGAAGGCAAATTGGTAGTACAGCGCGAAAAGCAGGGCAACAGCCGTGCGAGCAAAGGAATGAAAGAAGGTGGCGATATTCGCCATACCGAACATCCAATTTTGAAAAAGGCTTATATCCAGCAAAGGTGAAGCTGATCGATGCTCATACCATAAAAATATAGGGGTTACGATCGCGAATACAGCAAAACCTCCAATCACTTGCTTGTCTCCCCAGCCCAACTCTCCCCCCTTGGATAGAGCAATAATTAAACCAGCTAAAGCGATAAAGACCAAGATACCCCCATATCGATCGACTTGGGTACGAGGCTCTGTTAGCGGCTTCTCCTTTAGAATCCGGAGGCCCCAGATGAAGGCGATGATCCCGAAGGGGACATTGAACCAGAATACCCACCTCCAGCCCCAAGCAGTGGTTACCAGGCCACCTGCGACGGGGCCTAGCACCTGCGCGATGGAAGCGGACAAAATATTCAGGCCTAGACCGGTGCCAAGCTTCGATTTGGGAAAAGCATCGGTTATCATCGGCGTTGTGTTCGTCACCACGAGAGCTCCTCCGGCAGCCTGTATGATGCGGAGAAGAATGAGTACATCTGCGCTCGGGGAATAGCCAAGAAGCAGACTCGCTACGGTAAAGACGGCCAATCCTATTAAGTACATCCTTCTTCTTCCGAAGATATCCGAAATTTGACCGAAGACCAAAATCAGAATGGTGTTGACCAGCATGTAGGAAAGTAAAATCCAGCTGGAGCTTGCTGCATCTGCATGAAAATACCGGTTTATTTCCGGCAAGGCGACATTTAGCGTTCCGATATTGATCAGAACCAGAAACGCACCGAGACTGGTTACGGATAGGACATACCAGGGGTACATCCGGTCATTCTGGGGTCTTCCCCTTGAGCTCATAGAGATCGACCTCCTGCAATAGCCTTAGGATTCCGCTTCAGAAAGGGCAGAGATGATTTCTTGTGTGGTACGAATACGCCCGATGCGCGGGAAAATATAGTTCTTCACGTAATCATGCTCGGCTTGGGAAAATCCGGTCATCGCATCAATCGCAAAAATCTGCTGATAGCCACGCATAAACGCTTCCCGCGCAGTTGTATCAACACCAAGTCCGGTTGCGATACCGCATAAGACGATGGTGTCGATTCCCCTGCGGCGCAGCTGCAGGTCCAGCTCTGTACCGTAAAAGGCTCCCCACTGCTTCTTGGTAATGATGTGGTCTGAATCGGCGACCCGCATTTCCGGGACGATCTCATCCCATCCCTCAGGCAGATTCAGTGCAGGTGCAGGGGTATCCAGCTTCGGTTTAGGGATATCCTTCAGGTCTTTGCTGGATACCCGGACCAGGGCAACCATAGAGCCTTGCTTACGGAATACATCTGCCAAGACGGCGGCGTTGGATACCACCTGCTCTGCGGAATAAGGGGCGTATTGGTTCCCTAACCACTTTTGCAGATCAATGACAACCAGCGCTGTTTTTTTCGGATCAAGTAATTTTTCCATACCGACATTCTCCTCATTATTTTATTTGACTGCAGATTAAAAAACGTGAACAAATGGTCATTTGACTTCATGTTTCATATTTTGTACTATGATTCATAGTATGTCAAGGAGGGAGAATCATCTTTATGGTTGTGACAAGGGAAGAGGTAGTTCAATCAGCAACGAGGCTTTTTAAGGAACGCGGGTTTCTTTCGACGACGATACAGGATATTGCCGATGACTGCGGCATTTCCAAAGGATCGGTCTATAAATACTTTCCTTCCAAAGAGGATCTCTTTAGCGAGGTATTTAATCAATGTCATAACAACTATTTTGATCAAGTCGATGAGCTAACACGCCTTCCCGGACTATCGCCGGAAGAACAGTTTGTTCAGCAGATCGTTTTGCGATTCCGCTACTTTATGGAATACAAACATATTCTGGTCGAATTTACTGAGCTCCCTATTCAACAGGATCCCAAGTTCCAGCCGCTCAGACACAAGGTTAGGGGACGGCTTATCCGATGGCATAGAGAGTGCTTGCTGCATGTATATGGCGAGGAAATCCAACCGTATCTATGGGATTTGGTAGCCATCTATCGGGCGATTCTGAAGGAATATCTATTTTGGATTGTATATGAGGAGAGGTCGTTATCACTCGAGGAAACGGCGAGGTTCATCTTGGACAAGCTCCATGTGCTCGTTAAGCATATGATGACGTCCGATCTTAAGCCTATGCTAAACCAAGCTTCATTCGAGAGGTATCTAAACTGGGGATTCGAGGATCGCCAGAGTGAGAAGGGGCAGATTCTTTCAGAACTGTTTCGGGAGATGGATACAGCCATTAACACGATTCCGGCCGGTGCCGTACATCGTTCGGAAATAAGGGAGCTTTACCGTTTTATCCAGACGGAGGTTAACAAGGAAACAGCGAATCATTCGTTAATACAGGCCTCGCTGTACTATTTGGAGAGGGAGAAGGAACTTAAAAGTCTGGTCGTTCAGTTAAGGAATATTATATTCTCGGGCATTTAGCCTGATGGAATGGTACTTATAAGTTCTTATAATGAGGATATAGTACGAATAGTACCTGAGACGCACAAATTTGACATTTTACTTGGCGTGGGTACGGCCACCATTACGAAAGGAGAAGAAATAAGGACTACTTATGACACAGCATTTTTGCAGACCAAATTTCTAGTATAGGGTCGAGTTGCAAGTAAGCACATTCGGAATCATTCTCGGCCTCATTGTTGGTATTGTCCTATTTATCGTGCTGAATCGGATGTTCAGCATTACCTTCGGCGGGTTCAACAGCATGATCGTCGTTTTCGGCATCTGCGTCATGATCGGTTTCGCCATTGTAGAGTTAGGAATCGGCTTTATCAAACACCATTACATCTGGACTGTCATCATTGTCGTCGTCCTTGCGCTAATCGCTTATGGAGCCAAGAAGGGAGTTCCAGAGAACCAGCAGGAATAAGCCCAATGAATTATGAATTCCCCCAACCAGACGGAAGGATTTTCCTGACATGTCGAGAATTATTGTTCGATGTCGAAATTAAACATAGAGGGGATACTAGAAAATGAAGCTTTCCAAAGTCAAAGTCATTGTCTCACTACTCTGCGTGTTTCTGCTCGGGTTCGGAGTAGCTACAGCAGCCACGAACCCCATTCTCAAGATCGGGCTGGACGGGTTTACCCTGACTACAAACAAGGGCAAGATACAGGTCGGAAACAAAATGGTTCCCGCAACGATAGCCCAGAACGGGACTACATACATCGCCGCACCAGCCATCGGAACGGTCTTCCAGGCAAATTATGCGTTCGACTCCAAGACGAACACCTTCATGTTCAATAGCTATAAGAAAGATCAGGACAAAGCGCAAATTCAGAAGCTTCAAGGCCAGGTCTCGACTCTTAAGCAGCTTCTCGCCCAGGCACAATCAACCAAAAATAAGGCAGAAGGCTGGTTGGAATATCATTCAAAGCATTTTACGCTACTATACACGAAGCAATATGAAAAGGACGTAGAAAAAGCCGCTGCCGATTTCGAACAGGGTTACAACGTCGCAACCACAGAGTTTGCATCTCTCGTGCCAGAGATCGGTAGCATTCTGAACGACGGTCTTCATCCAATCTATATTTATTTGCATCCTGTTGCGATCGATAATATTGATGAGGGGAACGCCTATAATAAAACCTATGGCACTGACAATGTATTGAAGACAGAGATTCACGTTCTGACGCCGTCCGCTTATCAGAAAAAGTGCTGTACGCTCGCGGGAGACACCTACGATGACCCGTCTTACTTCACCCATTTGTTCAAGCACGAATACCTCCACACGCCGCAAACTCTTTTACAAGAAACAATTCGCCGGGGAGATAAAACAGGATGGTTTACCGGTGGAGAAGAGATGCAGTGGATCAAGGAAGGACAAGCAGAATACCTGGCGGCAAAAGGTACCGACGATCTCAAGAAAGACAAGATGCACTGGAAGCCAATCATACTTGAGAAGCCTCAGGAGCATATCATCATTTATAAAGACAATATTTCCGTGAAAACACAGTATATCGGCGGTTACATGTTTACAGCATTCTTGTACGAAACCTACGGTAGCGACAAATTCAACAGTTTCCTGGCTAGCACACAGCCGACGATGGAAAAGGCCTTTGTTCAAACGTTTGGCAGCCTCGAACAAGTCAACACGAAATGGCTGGAGTGGTTGAAAAAGTAGGCGCTAGCCGACATGGTGAGAAGATCCGATTCTTCCTATTTGGGAATCGGGTTTTCTTTTTTTCGTTTTGGTGAGATCACCCCTCCCTTCCAATTTCTGACTCGATCAAGACGGGTAACATAGCCTACCAGCGTCATACACCTTCCAAAATGCACTCTCCCCAACCGACATATATAATAAAGAAAGAATAGGAACGAAAAAGGGAGGAAGCATTATCAACATGAACAGTAACATCCTTAGATTATCACCAAAGGGCCGGAACCTGAAAAAGTTGGTTGAGAAGTGCCACTGCTTATACGATGAATTCGGTAAGATGTGACCCAAAAACAACAAGCGCGAAAATTTGTTGCACCCAGCCGCATTCCTACTCTCCACAAAATTCTCACTACCGATCAAACCATGAATCAGCTCTTCCCGGATCGAAGTGAATGTGAGCGTGCCAAGATCGTATGCAGGGAAATGGCAAATGATCTCGCTAAAGCCCTCTTGATGATTCAACTATCGTATCCGTTAGCTTAACCTTGGGATGATCTATTGATTGATAATGCGATAGCCTTCTTATTCGTAGTATCCTTCGGTTGATTTGCGAAATTGTTTGAATTGATTGTCATCATGTCCGAACCACACTTGGGAGTTTGTTCGGGTAGCCAGCGTACGGATTCTCTCAACTGTGTTCCGGTAACCGATTGAATCATAGATAATGCCCGGTGGTTTAACTGGAGGGCCGTAACTCTCAGCCGTATAAACGGTATCCGAAGCGAGGATGATCCCGCCTGTTTCGGGCATTTCAATGTGCAAGCCTAACATACCCCAAGCATGCCCGCTTCCAAAATTCAAAATTTTGATTCCTTCAGCCAGATCGAGATAATCTTCATTGCGTTTGACCGTTTTCCATTGTAAATGGTTTTTGATCCAAGCATCGATGTCTGCCCAAACATAGGCCCCTTCTTTTTCATTACGGGCATAACTCTGCAGTGTGCCATTCAGTTCATCTTCGTGGACGATTATCGTAGCATTCGTAAACATCTCTAGGCAACCCGCATGATCCAGATGCAAATGAGAGGCAATGACGTATCGGATGTCCTCAGGTCTTACGCGGAGCTGCTCTAGTCTGTTATGCAGAAAACATTCCTCATATGCCACCCAAGGGGACGCTTGTTGGGTGGATTCCGCCCAACGTCCTTCAACGCCCATGGAATTCGGATTGCAAGCCGTATCAAATAGAATCTTCCCCTCCGGATGGTCAATCAACACCGTATAAATCGGAAATTCCACAAATTGCGTCGCCGCGTTAGGATTGCTAACCGTGGCTGGGTTATGCATGTTAATCAACCAGTTTTTGTCCATGCTCATACGGCCGTTATCCATCACATACAGTTTAGGGCGGGGCTTTATAATATTCGACATGTTCATTTCCTCCTACTAGATTAATTTAGTTATCATCCTGTTCAAAATGTCAACCTTCGTAATGAATCAGGCGCTTTTGGCGTAAAGCTCAATGCTTGCTTTGCCCTTGATATAGTCATACAATAATGCATAAACTAAACCTACATAAGTAGGCACTTTAAAGTGTCCTGGGAACTTCAAGGTGCAGAGGAGGGAAATCATTTGACATCTTTGGTCAAACCAAAACACCCCAACATCGCGCTTGCGGTGTGTGGCTACAGTAAAGTGCTTGATATTATCTCTAATAAATGGACCGCGCTCATCATTTACGCAATGGAAGACGGAAGCATCCGTTACGGGGAAATGGTGAGAAGAATCGAGGGTATTTCCAAAAAAATGCTGACTCAAACCCTACGTAAGCTTAAACGCGATGGACTGGTCCAACGTCATATCACACCATCGGTTCCTCCAATGGTTGAATATTCACTCACTCCTCTAGGGGAATCTTTACTCCAGCCGATGAGAGAGCTACGGCAATGGGGAAGAGAAAATTATGTACGTGTCGAGGAAGCAAGAGTCAACTTCGATCTAACTTACAGTGATGATTAACTATCTCAATAAGTTAAGGTCCATATAAGCTTTTACTTGTCGCACCGCTGAACAAATCCTTGCCGAAATCGGAACGGATGTAGGTGCCCGATTTCCGAGTGCTGCTCACCTTTGCTCATGGATTGGACTTGTTCCTGGGCATAACGAAAGCGCCGGTAAACGCGTTGCCCTCCTTTGCGAGCTGCAATACGTCGGTATTGGGCACCAAGATAGTTGTCTGACCCAACGGACTCACGATGGAACTGCTCCAGTCCAAGCTTCATGAGGAGAGCATGGAGAGAAAGATTGACGGGATGAAGAAGGCGTACACAAAGGCACACCAGCAACGCAAGGAGAAGCTTCGCCTTACTTGGAGATCTCCAGAATATCTACTTTATGAAGATCGTCCCTTAAATGCTTTACCGATGCGAGGGTTGGCAAACTTCTATTTTAGTAGGTGGAACTTTCAATCTTAAAATCTAAATTGATGTCAAATTCCGCTGGCCCCTTCCTTTCTGTCTTTTGCAAAACAAACTCAAATGTGGATTCGTAATATGAATCCTGCAACGTTTCCCCACCCAATATTTCTATGCTGTACCAGCCGTTTTCAATTTCAATCATCGGCTTTTTGTATTGCCGGTAATGATTAAGTAAAGCGTTGACTCTTTCGTTAGTGAATTGTTCTAGTATTCGCCAAGTAAACAACATCAGTATGTTGTTCTCAACTTTAAGCGAATAGCCACCACGTCTAAATTGTAAATGGCTATCTGATTTTAACAATTCCGGTGTATTACCAGAAAGATTAAATATAATTGTATAGGGATAGTTTTCAATCCCTGCCATTGGAAGTACGATACCATCAAGCACGGCACGATCGCCGCTTTCGTTTGTTGTAAATTCCATTGCTAAGTTGTCAGAATGATGATTGGCCTGTTTCCAGCTCTCCAGCAGCAGAATATCCCCGAGAATGAAATAGTCTATCAGATCATTCAGCACTTCTGTAAATTTGTAGATCATTTAAAGCTCCTTCTTCCTCTTTTATGCGTTCCCATTCCGGGAACGAAACGATTGGAACGTGTACAAGAAAACCTCGGCGCGCTGCAAGTGAAGCTGACAGCTGACGATCTGGCCGAGATTGAACGCATATCCCCCCAAGGCGTGGCCGCAGGCAGACGCTTTGGATCCTTCTAAATACAGTACCGAACCTTTTGTGACTAAACACGTGACTTTGGCCGTACGGGTGAACCTCCAAACGGCCATTTTTCGCTGTCACTTATGATACGGTTCACCGTAACATCTATAGAGCGAAATTGAAAGGCACCCATTCGGGTGCCTTGAGCTTGGTTTAATTTGAATTCAAGAAAGACTGGTTTGGAAAACTCACAAAGGGCATTCAGACAAGCTAAGTAGATTATCAGGTTGGGAACCATCGGCCACTGTTTTTAAATACTTGTGACCATACTGACTTTTGGCTACAATCACATCTACGGTCCTTCCACCCGCACTCACATAGAAGGCCCACTTTCCATTTTCAATTCCTTGTATTGCGTCCTGCTGTGTAATACGCCATCTTGTTCCGTTTGCATTTTTACCACCAACATGTGTGATTCTTTCATGTGGGTTATATCTTTCGGACTTGTTAACACATGTAATCTGATGCCTATCAGCCATTCTGAAGCCTCCCTTAGAAATATAATTAGTACTGACTTTTCCTTTTTATAGGATATATAAAACATACGTTCCTGTCAAGAACATATGTTCTAAATTGGAGTGTAACTCCTCAACAATGCCATTGCTTCTGTTGTTCGTTTCAAATCATAGAAAAGGGAGCAAAGCTGCCTTTTCTATATTCAATGGTTATCTTGTCGTCTTTCGGAAAATCAACAGATGTTCATGGACAATTGGTACAAATCGCCCTCGGTATTGATACCGTCCAGATGCTACATTGTGCTGGAGCTTAATGATATGTGATTCTAAGGTTCCTGGGTAATTCATGTCCTTGATTATAGAGTAGTACTTGGCGTTCCTTCTATAGTCACCGATCAAGATAGCCAATCTACCACCTACCCGAAGGCTATTCATTAGTTTTATATTTACTCTGTCTAATTTATCTATGTAATCCTGGTAGCTCAGTGCTCTAGAGAGGTCATCGTCATGGGCTTCACCCCACACTTGCCCTGAGTAGACAACCATATCAAAATAAGGAGGATGGCTAAATATCAAATCGGTACTTACTGGTACCTCATCTTTTAAAGCATTCCATCCGCCCCACTGTGGATTGAGGTCAAGGTGAACGGAATTGGTGAACCCTAACTCTTTAGCCACCTCGTAACCTGTCCCTCCGCCAGCAAATACTTCTAAAAACTTTTGAGGTTTATAAAACTTCAATAAGTCTAAAATGACATATCCCGAGCAATTTCCCCTGTAGTCTGACTTTCCCCATTTACCCCTTACCGGATAAGATAGAACGCTTCTCATAAAACCTCCTCTGAACGCAAAAAAGCACACCCAAAAAAAAGTGGGCATGCTTTGCTCCAATGCATTATAATTATATTTACTTTATTATTCTATAATATCATCATGTCACCTAAGAATAAAGTACAAAGTATAAGGCGGTAAACCACATGGATAACATAGCGATGCTTAACAAGGAAGTAGAAGTCCCTCATTTTATAAAATACATGGGTTCCAAACGAAAGATCATCAACTTTGTTGTGGAAGCAATCAACGAAGTTAAGACAGTTGGGCCTGTTTGTGATTTGTTCGCAGGGTCTAGCGTACTATCCGGCATTCTCAGAAATCAAACTCATATGATTAGTAACGATATTCAAGCCTACTCCGCTGTCTTGGCCAGAGCTTATCTAACCAGCTATAATTGGGAATCTTGCCCTTCACTTGTTCAAGATGTGGTTTCTTCGGCAAGTGAGAAAGCTAACAATTTCTTTGAAGCTTTCCCAGATCTGAACTTCGATTATGAACAAGATTTCACTGTGGGTGAATTTGTGTCGCTAGAAGAAAAGCAACGTCAACTTATCGACTACGATTTTAGTTCCTTTGACTATCATTTATTTGCAAAGAACTATTCCGGAACATACTGGTCCTTTAGTCAATGCGTATGGATCGATGCTTATAGAGCAACCGCTGAGGAGTATAAGGAAACCCATTTCTATCACGCGATATTGGCCTCATTGATGTTCGCGATGTCTTACAATTCCCAAAGTACCGGGCATTATGCACAATATCGAGACGCTACAAGTCAATCCTCCATGGAGGACATTTTGACTTATCGAAGAAAGGAAATTACCCCTTTCTTCATTAGAAAAATGGAAGAACTGCAGCAAACCTTAAGTACAAACAATTTCTCATTTGATACCTATTGTATGGACTATCGTGATTGCCTTGGGCAACTCCCTAAACATGCTGTAGTTTATGCTGATCCTCCGTATGCCTTTGTTCATTATTCCAGATTCTATCACGCCATTGAAACGTTGGTGAAATATGACTATCCAGAAGTTCGACACAAAGGCAGATATAGGACTGACAGACATCAGTCACCATTTTGTATTAGAACTCAAGTAGAAGATGCATTTCGAGAAATGTTCCAAAGAGTAAGTAACAAGGAGGCTAATCTTGTCTTGAGTTATAGCAACACGGGAATGATTGATTTGGATGCTCTTATTGACTTGGCCACAAGAACACTCGGAAGTCACTATATTATTGACACCAAAACCGTAGATTATTTACACAGCACGATGGGCAGAAGAGAAGATAAGAGTAGAAATGTTCAAGAGGCACTAATTATTGCCAAACAAGTTTAAGAGATTATAATAAAGGATCATTCTTTATGTTATGATAAAGGATGATCCTTTTTGTTCGTTCCATCTACTCAACGTAACACTGTTTCTCAATAGCAAACACAAGCAGAGGGCATCCACCACCAGCTCGCCCGTCGATTCGCGGTTTCAGCTTTCCAAAATGCGTGGTTGATGGTCCATAGGAACTACCTTTCCCCAGTTGATTGAAAACTGACTGCAATCCTTCTGATCTCGTTATGATAACACCTACGCTCAAAGCATTCACTTCATGCAGTAGACGGAAGTTATTCAAATCTCTGTCATAGAAGGGATCCTTATTATTCCACTCAATCTCGATACCCACACGGTTTTTAAAACAGTCCACTTTATGAGAAGGTGTATGATATGGCACATCGTCTACCATAATATCAATATGGAATTGTTGCTCTTTCCATCCAAATGAATAGAACTTGCTATCAAGCTTCTCAGAAATAGGTGACTTTCTCCCACCTGGAGTGAGGATGTCCTCCTTCTTTAAGACAAATTCCCCAAGTACAGTAATAATCTCCTCGTATTCTTCTCGAAAATCTGTCATAAGAATAGCACTGGCATGATTCCTTTCAATAATATGAAACTTGTCATGAATTTGCTTAGGGATATCAACTATTGACATATTTTATACCACCTCTAAAAGTTGTTAGATGAGATATCTCAAGAAATCAAGGTCCTTGATTGAATTATATTCCAGGACAATATACAAAGTCAAGGTCCTTGATGTCGGTGAATACCCTTATTTTAAGGCAATAAAAAATCAAATCAAGGTCCTTGATGCCAACCCCTAAGATATGCCAGTATGAACACCCTTCAAAATCAAAAGACATTTCATAATCCTAAGTCACTGGGCCACATATTCAGCATAAAAGCAGAAACACGATTCTATGCCATCAAACGGAGCATCCCAAACTCCAAGCACAAGACGCTCTTACTTTTTAACGATTTTCCCCTATTATGACGGCATTGTTTTGGCCTGTCTCTATTACTGTGTACTTGTATATTTCCCACCTAAAACATACCTTCTAAGTGCCAAGAATACAGACCAAACAAGAAGGAGAATCCAAAAAAATGACAACTCATCAAAATGTAATTTTGTCTTTATTGAAAAAACAATTAGAAACCAGCGGTTTTAACGGGCCACATCAGCAAAATGTCTGGATTATGGCAGCAGCGGCCGTCGATTACCTTGGGAAACTGAATGCTCCTAATGCATACGCAGAAATACCTACCCATGTTGTACGCCTCATTCTCCGTACGACCGACGAAGCCGGAACTAACGACTACGTAGACGGAACAGACGTCTACGTTAGGCTAGACCAAGAAAACCAGATAGCAGATTTCGTGTGGGAGGACCTCTGGGCAGAGGGACCTCCCATTTTTCATGGCGGGACTATCCCCGACGCACTCCGATGGGTACGAGATCTCGCAGAACCTTTCTACATTCAGCTTAGGGACCCGTTTCTGACACCTGAGCAGTGGATTTCCCTGAACGGCCATGACAAGGACTTCGCCGAGCCACAGTTAAAGGACGATCAGAAGGAAGACAGATGCATGATAGACGATGAACTTGACCTACCCTTCTGACCAAACAGAATTTCGTCAATTACGTCTATTCCGACAAGTCAGCTATCAAAACGAAAAAGGAGGAGCCCACAATGGCCCTAACCATCAGTGAGAATAAGAAAAAATCCGTCGTTGCTTACATTAACGATCACTTCGACAAGCACATGTCGCACTTCCCCTACGCCAAGTACCCAACAGAACCGCTCAACCAGTGGCGCGAGCAGTTCTCCGATCCGAAGGCAGTCGACCCGAAGACGATTCGCACAGCGCTGTCCTGGCGCGGCGGACTCTGGCAGCGGAAAGACGCGCCCTACGCCCAGCGGCAGACTGCCCTGTCCGTCGTCAGGTTATGGCCGGAGTTCGTGCGGGAGGAGGCTGCTGAACCCGCCCATGTGTTCGACTTCTGGACAAACAGGCTCGAAAACGACCCCCTCGCCTTCGATACCGCCTCATTTCTCGCCCATCTGATCTGCCCTGACGCGCTAGAGCTGGCGGACGCACAGCGGTTAGAAGCGATGTGGGACCTCCTCAAGGAGGTCGGGCATGATGGCGGCGAGCCTGACGACGGCTTCAGCCTGGACGTACTCCTGCGTTACACCGACTTTTTCCGGGCACTGCTCCCCAAGATGCAGCCCAAAGATGCGGATCGGGCGCGTGTCCAGCTGGACCGCTTCCTGAAGGCATACGGGAACCGGCACGCCCTGGCCAAGCTGGCGGGCAAGACTCCGCCCACCATTGAGCCCGTGATTCAATCACTGAATTGGGGAACCATCGACTGCAAGAAATACGCTCCCGAACGAATAGCGGGAAGGGCAAATGCGGACGTGCTGTTCGCCTGCCTGCTCCTCGCCCTCGACAGGCAGCCGGAACGCAAGGAAAAGCTGACCGTCGGGGAAGTTGCCGAACTTGTTCCGCTCGGAAGCGGCGGCGTCTGCAATCCGGGCAGCTACCACTACGCCATGATCGCCCTCTTTGGGGGCCAGAAGGGACGTGACTTCTTTACATTCGAGGATGGGACGCTACATGCGGCGTTCACCGCCCAGGCCAACCAATCGAGCCGGGACATGCGCTTTTATCGCAAGCATGCGGATGCATCTATCACTATCAATCCGAAGTACGCCCGTACTTGACCCGCAAGCTTGCGTCATTTGCGTCGACAGCGACAAGGACGGTACCGACGATTTTTGGAACAGCAACAAATCCTGAATAACATCAATTTCCATTGAAAAGGAGACTCACCTATGTCCAAGACAAACCGAAACCCCCAACTGGCAAAGAAGGCAGATCAGCTGCCGGAACAGGCCGAGGCGTCACAGAACCTGCCGACCGGCGTTCTTCTTTATGTGAACAAGCATTCTCTCAGCCTCAACATCTCCACCGCATTCCCAGTGGGTCTCGAAGCTCATTGCCAGTTTTCAAAAGCAGATCGGAAGCCATTGAAGTGCAGGCTTAGTCTCATTTACCGAGCGGTAAGGCCGTGATAATAAATAAAAGGGCGAGCGCTGCAGCCTACGCTGCCCGCTCGCCCCCTTCTCACGATTCGTGCTCTGCTTTCCTGTCAAAGGTATCGAACATGTCCTTCGCCATACGATGCACCAGCTTGATTTCCGGCAGACTGCGGTCCCTGAGCAGGTACAAATGAATGTCCAAGATCTCCTGCTTTTCCAATTCCCCGTCCAAATCCGCGACCTCGTCCAGTCTACCAAACTTAAGTGCCTCTACCGGGTCGGCCCCCAGGGCCGACATGATTTTTTCCAGTGAATTCAGAGAGATGTTCCGGTTCCCCCTCTCTACGCCCCCGATATACGAATCCTGTAGCTCGGCCAACTCTGCCAGCCTGGCCTGCGACAGTCCCTTCTGCACTCTTAACTGCTTGATTCTGGCGCCTACCAGCGCCAAGAAGTCAGACATTCCTACCACCACCCTTATCCAAAGGGTAGGAAATAACATCTCTATCGGACAGAGCACCAAACTAGAAGAAAATGTTGTAAATAATACTTATAAGTTCTTATAATGAGGATATAGTACGAATAGTACCTGAGACGCACAAATTCGACATTTTACTTGCGTGGGTACGGCCACCATTACGAAAGGAGAAGAACAAAGAACTACTTATGACACAGCATTTTTGCAGACCAAATTTCTAACATAGGAGCGATTTGCAAGTGAGCACATTCGGAATCATTCTCGGCCTTATCGTTGGTATTGTCCTATTTATTATGCTGAATCGGATGTTCAGCATTACCTTCGGCGGGTTCTACAGCATGATCGTCGTTTTCGGCATCTGCGTCATGATCGGTTTTGCCATTGTAGAGTGGGGAATCGGCTTTATCAAACACCATTACATCTGGACTGCCATCATTGGCGTCGTCCTTGCACTAATCGCTTATGGAGCCAAAAAAGGAGTTCCAAAGAACCAGCAGGAATAAGCCCAATGAATTATGAATTTCCCACATGCAGGAAGGATTTTCCTGACATATCGAGAATTATTGTCTGATGTCGAAATTAAACATAGAGGGGATACTAGAAAATGAAGCTTTCGAAGGTCAAAGTCATTGTCTCACTACTCTGCGTGTTTCTGCTTGGGTTCGGAGTAGCTACAGCAGCCACGAACCCCATTCTCAAGATCGGGCTGGACGGATTTACCCTGACTACGAACAAGGGCAAGATACAGGTCGGAGACAAAATGGTACCCGCAACGATCGCTCAGAACGGGACTACATACATCGCTGCACCAGCCATCGGAACGGTCTTCCAGGCAAATTATGCGTTCGACTCCAAAACGAGCACCTTCATGTTCAATAGCTATAAGAAGGATCAGGACAAAGCGCAAATTCAGAAGCTTCAAGGCCAGGTCTCCACTCTGAAGCAGCTTCTGGCCCAGGCACAATCAACCAAAAATAATGCAGACGGCTGGCTGGAATATCATTCAAAGCATTTTACGCTCCTATACACGAAGCAATATGAAAAGGACGTAGAAAAAGCCGCTGCCGATTTCGAACAAGGGTACAACGTCGCAACCACAGAGTTTGCATCCCTCGTGCCAGAGATCGGTAGCATTCTGAACGACGGTCTTCATCCAATCTATATTTATTTGCATCCTGTTGCGATCGATAATGTTGATGAGGGGAACGCCTATAATAAAACCTATGGCACTGACAATGTATTGAAGACAGAGATTCACGTTCTGACGCCGTCCGCTTATCAGAAAAAGTGCTGTACGCTCGATGGGGGCACTTACGATGATCCGTCTTACTTCACCCATTTGTTCAAGCACGAATACATCCACACTCCGCAAACCCTTTTACAAGAAACAATTCGCCGGGGAGATAAAACAGGATGGTTTACCGGTGGAGAAGAGATGCAATGGATCAAGGAGGGACAAGCAGAATACCTGGCGGCAAAAGATACCGACGATCTCAAGAAAGACAAGACACACTGGAAACCAATCATACTTGAGAAGCCTCAGGAGCATATCATCATCTATAAAGACAATATTTCCGTGAAAACACAGTATATCGGCGGTTACATGTTTACAGCATTCTTGTACGAAACCTACGGTAGCGACAAGTTCAACAGCTTCCTGGCAAGCACACAGCCGACGATGGAAAAGGCCTTTGTTCAAACGTTCGGTAGCTTCGAACAAGTCAACACGAAATGGCTGGAGTGGCTGAAAAAGTAGGCGCTAGCCGACATGGTGAGAAGATCCGATTCTTCCTATTTAATCGGGTCTTCTTTTTTTCCTTTTGATGAGGTCACCCCTCCCTTCCATTTCCCTCACTCGATCGAGACGGGAGAACATAACATACCAGCATCGCATACACCTTCCAAAATGCACTCTCTCCAACCGACATATATAATTAAAGAAAGAATAGGGGCGAAAAATGGAGGAAGCATTATCAACATGAACAGTAACATTCTTAGATTATCACCAAAGGGCCGGAACCTGAAAAAGTTGGTTGAAAAGTGTCACTGCTTATACGATGAATTCGGTATAGATGTGACCCAAAAACAACAAGCGCGAAAATTTGTTGCCCCCAGCCGTATTCCTACTCTCCACAAAATCCTCACTACCAATCAGAACATGAATCAGCTCTTCCCGGATCGGAGTGAATGTGAGCGTGCCAAGATTGAGTGCAGGGAAATGGCAAATGAACTTTCTAAAGCCCTTGGAAACAAGCGTAAGACCAGAACCGCCATCGAGAGGGCAAAGAATAGAGAGCAACAGGAAAAGGAAGAGGACAAGTCCAAGAAACGGGCCCGACTTCTCAAGCACCTGAACAAAGAACAGCTTATAACCACCCTGCTCAAACACACCCCGGAAACTGAGCTAAAAGTGCTACTTCAAGAGGCTAGGCAGAAGAGAGAGCAAAAGCGTGCGCTTAAGGCGCAGGATACCGATTCGTGAAACAAAAGGAAGAGCCCTGTACAAGCCCTGGACTCTTCTTTTTTCTATTTTCGAGAAAAGAAGAGAATGAAAGAGGAAATCCGCTAAGAAAGTATGATTTCCCCTCCAAAATTCAGGGATTTCAAAAACAACGAAAATAGCGGAAGCCGTATCCGGCAGTTCCCCCTCCCCAATCAGTCTGATCGCCCCTGGCCAGTCCCGCTTGGCGCAGAATGACAGAAATACAGGCATCCAATATGATAATTACATAAACAAACGCACCTTGAAAACAAAACAGACAAGCACCAAATGTACCACTGGGAAATCCCCGCTGCAAAGACTGCCTGCCAGTGTACAACATTCCGCCACAGACGCCAAACCCGCCCTGCTTCTTTCGGGACGGAAAGGTCGATCCGGGCGGTAACCGGCCGGCAAGGCGGGGCCTATCAAAAGAAGAGGGAGTGCTAGAAATGCAAGTAGACAAATTGTACCGCCCATGCCCCAACCTTTCGCAGTTGGAGGACGGCGATCATCTGGGTGTCATCGTTCGCTCGGAATGCCACTGTGCAGATGGGGAATCCCCGGCAAAACTAAGGCTTGGTCTTCATCTCCTACCCGAGGGAAGCGATCACCCCTATTACCTGGAACATGTCGTCCCTGTGGACTGGGAGCCGGGTAGTCAATTCATTCATACTCTCACCGTGCTCCAGTGTCTTCCCTTGGAAGGTGGATACCTGAACCCGGAAGATCTCCTTGGTACGGCTATAATATCGACTATTTCAATGGGGACAATGGGTAACACAGAGGGAAATTACACCATCGTAGATATTCGGGCGGCGACCGAGGAAGAAATCGCCCGTACCGATTGGGACCCGGAGGACGACTTTCCTGATTCAGAAGACGATACCGGCGTGATGGATGAGGGCCTCCTTGCGTACGAAGAGGATGCCAACGGAAACACAGAAGACGATATTGACGAGCTTGACTGGGATGACCTTTTCTAGTCACGCTTGCAGGACACACTTTAAGCAACTCGTTTGTTAAAAACCACATTCGGAAAGAGGGATTCAGAATGAAAAGCAGGCTTGGGGAAAACCCGAAGGAAACCGATGTACAGAAGCTAATCAATCTCGGCGCTGACGGCGTGTACTTCATGGATAATTTAGGCGAAGCATACGTAGAGATCACGGAAAAGAATGTCCGGCGCTCCCTGAAGGTTAACAGCAAAGCATACAAGCTTTTCCTTCACCAACGTTTCTATAACGCTACAGGCAAGCCTGTGAGCCTGGAAGCATTGAAGCAAGCAGCCTATCACTTCGAGTCCATTGCTACATTCGATGGAAAGGTCAGAAAGCTATCCAGGCGTGTAGCTCTTGCAAAGGACGGACGCATTGTTTACGACCTGGCCGATTCGCAGTCCGGTGCCGTCATCATCGGCCCCAATGGATGCCGGGCATATAAAAACGGGCCCGGCATCTTCCACCGTACCACGAATACGGCTCCGCAGGTGTGGCCTGATTTCGATGAGGAGCACGACCTGCTTAAATTGCTGTCGAAACATTTCCGAACCCAGCTTAAAAAGGACCTCTTCTTACTGGCCGTCTACATTGTTAGCTGTTTCATTCCGGAAATGCCTCATCCGCTTCTCGTGCTCGCCGGGGAGAAAGGCGCCGCGAAGTCCACTTCCATGCGGATGATTCGCGCCATCGTCGACCCTGCGAGAACGGATTTGCTTTCCATGCCCAACAGCACCGACAACCTGGGCATCATTCTAAGCAACAACTACATGCCGGGTTTCGACAATCTTGATCACCTATCGCCCGAACGGAGCGACCTGTTATGCATGGCAGCCACTGGGGGCAGCATCGCCAAAAGAAGACTTTATACCGACGACGAGGAAGTCATACTCCAGCTCAAACGCTGCGTCATGCTTAACGGAATAAACATTGTCGTTACGCGCTCAGACCTGTTGGACCGCTCCATTGTCATCGAATTCAAGCGCATCCCGCCCTCCGAACGAAAGGATGAAGGGGAAGTATGGGATGCTTTTCGAAAGGACCTGCCCCAAATCCTGGGCTCGTGCCTTCTCTTGCTCTCCAAGGCGATGGCCATTTTCCCACAAGTGGAGCTTGCCGAGAAGCCAAGGATGGCCGACTTTGCCAGATGGGGGTACGCCATTGCCGAGGCCATGGGGAAACCAGGTCAGCTTTTCCTGAGAGCCTATAATGAAAATCAGCAATGCGCAAGCCAGGAAATCCTGCACAATAACCCCGTAGCAGCGGCCCTCTTGAAGCTCATGGAAGACCGGCGGGAATGGGAGAGCAGCCCAACCGCCCTGTACACGGCGCTTCAGGATGTATGCATGAGAAACGCCATCCGCATCTCCGGAAGGAACTGGCCCGAGAGCCCGAACGCTCTCACCCGGCGGATGAACAACCTGCGGTCGAATCTGGAACAGGCCGGACTTTTCTTCGAATCCCGGAAAACAGGCGACAGAAAGATCATCATTACCAACGAACACTACAAGCCGGTTTCTTCCCTCTCCCTCAAGAAGAGACGCAGAGGGAAAATGAACCCCTGAAGGAAACCGTCCTTACCGCCCCGATCGTCCAGGCACAAGCGCCGGTTCGGGCAAAAATTAGAAGGCAAAAAGATTGGGGTCGCCCCAAGCGGAATGTCTGAAATTTCAGATATATATTATTTCCTTGTACCCCTTGAGTAACAGGGGCGGAACAATACCCGCTTGGAGGCGAAACCTATATGTTAAACATTCACTGCACGACAGACATAGACACCATGGCTCACAAATGCGCGCCCGTCCTGATACGCGCAGCAAGAGAAGAGCTCGACCAGCTTCGCAAGCTGCTGGATTTCGACGGTAAGGGAGACGGCTTTCGGCTAGACGGCAGAGGCTACAGCATCGTGTGCCTGGAACCCCAGGAACCGAAAGCCTCCATCTTCTCACTCGGCCTCAGGTATCCCTACCTGAATGTAGAGTTCGTCGAGCTGCTTACAATTAAAGGCATCCCGTACTACCGGATCATGCTCATGCACGATAACGAGAGCTTCACAAGCGTGTTCTCCTTGAAGGGAGAGCAGGAGGTCGAACTGGAAACATGGCTTGCCTTACAGGCTATTGAAGAGGAGGCCGATCCGGAATGACGGTAAACGAAATTGAAAAGCCAGCGAAAAGGGTTCAGGTGGTGAGCCTGCGGCTGGTTCGCGAGAAAACGTCCATCCTGTACCCACAGCGGAGAATCTACAGGGCGGCCGATGCCGCTGACTTATTTCTCCAATTTCTCGGTGACTTTGACCGGGAGGCGTTCTGCATCCTCACTTTGGACACCAAGAACCAGCCGACAGCCATACACATGGTATCCTGCGGGACGCTCAACGCCTCGCTGGTGCATCCGAGGGAAACCTACAAGCTCGCCATTCTCGCCAATGCCGCATCCATCATCGGATGCCACAACCATCCGAGCGGGGACCCGACGCCAAGCTCCGAAGATGTCGAAATCACGGAACGCATTCGGGATGCGGGTTTGCTTATGGGGATCGAGCTTCTCGACCACATCGTGCTGGGAGAAGGGAACTTTGTCAGCCTGAAAGAACGAGGACTAATGTAAATATTTAGAAAGGGGCACGACCACCGATGGCAAAACTCACTTTCGCTCCGCGCGCGGCGACCAAAGGAATCTGGGACAACCTTCCCCATGAATTGCCGTACATCCTGTTTAAATTTATTGACGCGCAGCTGGACCAGGACCTGGAGATGGACTACCTGCAAATCTTCGATTTGTCGGTGCGAGACATCGAGGGGCAGAAGGTTCAGCATATCATCCATCGTCAGGAGCAGCCTGAAAGACGCACCGAATACACGCTTGGCGGCATCGAAAATCCCGTCGACCTCACCGTCTGGATCGTCGACGAGGGCATTCACGCCCAAATCATGCTACCCGAAGAATACTGAAAACTACAAACAACAGGGAGGAATCAGCCATGAATACCATACAAGAATCGAACGAACAAGACCTGTTTATCGATGTCCTTGCCGACATGATCTGCCAGTACCTCGATGCCGAACAGGAGCGGCAACAGCGCGCAGCCTTCTGGCTGAATTACCTCGCAAGTCTGGGCATCGAAGCGCAGATTGTGGCGTAGGGGGTGCTCCATGAATTACGAGAAACAACTGGCCGCCCTGTACATTCGCGTTTCAACCGAGCAGCAGGTCGAGGGCTTCAGCCTGGACGCCCAAAGGGACGCCTTGCAGGACTACTGCCGCAAGTCTCACATCGATGTTCACAAGGTTTATGTCGACGCGGGTCGCTCGGGTAAGTCCATCGAAGGCCGACCGGCACTTCGCGAACTTCTGGAAGACGCCCGCAGCGGTCGCTTCCGGCAAGTCGTGTGCCTGCGGCTGAATCGGCTCTCCCGCAATCTGAAGGACCTCCTACACATCGTGGAATTGCTGGACAGGTACGGCATCGTCCTGCGCAGCCTGACGGAGGAGTTCCAGACGGACACGCCGATGGGCAAGTTCGCTCTTCAGATGGCCGGGTCCGTGGCCGAACACGAGAGGCGGCAAATCGCACAGAACGTCCGCCACAGCATGCAGCAGCGCAGCAGGCTCGGCAGATGGAACAGCGGCAATCAGGTTCTCGGATACCGCTGGGTCACCCATCCCGACGACCCGCGCCTTTCTTACGTGGAGATCGTGCCCGGGGAGGCCGAGCGGGTCGCCTCCATTTTCGAGATGTACGCCAGCGGCCTCGGCCTGAAGGCCATCGTCAACCGATTGAACGGACAAGGCCACAGGACGAAGCGCGGCAAGGCCTTTCATAGCATTTCGGTACGCGGCATCCTGACCAACGTGAACTACATCGGCAAGATTACCTACACGGACGAGCAAGGCAACAAACAAACGGTGGACGGCGAGCACGAGCCAATCATCCCGAAAGAACTTTGGGAGCGTGTGCAGCTGCGGCTTACCGGAAGCTCTTGCCCGCCTACAAAGCGCATCACGCGTCCCTTCCCGCTGTCCGGGCTTCTCAAGTGCCCGAACTGCGGAAGCAGTATGATTCCGTCCCACGTAACACGGAAACGAAAGAACGGCGTTCATTCCAAAAGCTTCTACTATGTGTGCAGTCGCTACAACTCCGGAGGAAGCAAGGCTTGCCGGGCGAACCATATTCGGGCTGATGAAGCCGAATCCTGGGTCGAATCCCGGGTCCGGCATTTCATCACCCATCCTTCCGTTGCAGAGCGGCTGGTGGAGGAGATCAATCTCAGGCGGGACAGGAAGTTGCTGCCTATCCGGCAGGCATTGAAGCAAATCGACGCCCAGCTCGCCTCTCAGAAAAAGCGAAGCCTCCGATGTTACGAGCTTTTCGAAGATGGGCACATCGATGCCCCGGAACTCCGAAAAAGGCTGGATGAGATTCGGGCTGAATCAGGGCTTCTGGAGGAAGAGCGGGAAAAATTAGAACGATCTGTAGCCGGACAGCCCGAGCGCCCCATTCCTGAGGCGAGCATTCGGCAAGCGCTGGACAGCTTTCGGCCCATGATGCGGAATGCCTCACCCGAACAGCAAAAGAAGCTTTACCGAAGCCTTATCGATTACATCACTGTCCCGCGTGACCGGGACATCTCGGCGGCGACCATCCAGGGCACGTCAGCCCTGCTGAGTCTGGAGATTCCGCCGATTCCAACAAGGAGGGACAAGCAAGGATGAACCAAACAATAAGAGTCGCCATCTACGCTCGTGTCAGCACAGAGGAGCAAGCTGAGCACGGCTACTCCATCGACGCTCAACTTGAAACTCTGCGAAAGTATTGCGATGTATACAAATGGGAGATCGTGGGGGAGTACGTGGACCGGGGCGTCAGTGGAAAGAGCATTGAGGGGCGATATGAGCTCCAACGACTCCTTCGCGACGCTCAGGACAGGAAGTTTGACGAGGTGTTAGTCTGGAAATTCAATCGGATGGCCCGCAAGAACATCGACCTCCTCCATATCGTCGACCTGCTGGAAAAGAACAACGTCGCCTTCCGCTCACTTTCCGAGAATTTTGATACAACCACGTCTATGGGAAAATTCGCACTTCAAATGATGGGTGCTGTGGGGGAGCTGGAGCGCAACACGATCGTGGACAACGTGAAGATGGGCCACAAGCAGCGCGCCAGAACGGGCAAGCACAACGGCAAGGTGCCGATCGGCTACCGGAGCGTCAAGGTCGACGAACGCGGGAAAGAGACAAGGATTGTCGTCATCGAGGAGGAGGCGGCACTTGTCCGCAACATTTTCGAACAGTATGCCGCCGGTCACGGCCTGAAGGCGATTGCCAACGACCTGAACCGCCGGGGCTACAAGACCAGGACTGGCAAGACTTTCTCCACTTGCGCCATCCGGGACATTCTCGACAATCCGATGTTTGTCGGAAAAATCCGCTATAACCGCTACGAGAACTGGGCGGAAAGACGCCGCAATGGCAAGTCCACCGAGCTCATACTTTCCGAGGGCCATCATCCGGCGATCATCTCTGAAGAGTTATGGGAGAAGGTACAGCTCCTGCGGCAGAAGAAGAGTGTCATGCCGAAGAAGCGTTTCGAGGGGGAGTACTTGCTGACCGGGCTCATCCGATGCCCCGAATGCGGCGCGGCGATGACCGCAAGCCGCACGGTAAACCGGGCGAAGGACGGGACGAAGATCGTCCGCATGTACTACTCCTGCGGTCGCTTTCGCAGCCAGGGCAGTTCGGTCTGCCACGCCAACAGCGTCCGCAAGGACGAGGCCGAAAAAGCCGTGACGGAGCGCATCCGGCAGGCAGTGACTCAGCCTCACATTCTCAAGAAAGTCGTACGCAGCATCAACGAACACCGATCGGGACGCATCAAGCCGCTTCGCGACGAGTTAGCGGCAGTACAAGCCCGCATCGACAGGCTGGAGGAAAAGAAGCGCAAGTACCTCGGGCTGTACGAGATGAACGAGATCGACCGCGACTTGTTCGCGGAACGCCTGAACGACCTGAACAGGGAGCTCGACACCGAGCTTACCCGCCGATCGAAGCTGGAACTGGAACTCCGCGACGATCAGGCCGAGCCCGTCTCCTACGAGCTCGTACGTTCCCTGGTGGGCAGGTTCGACACCCTGCTCCACCGCTCGCCGTTCCCGCAGCGCAAGACCCTGATGCACCTGATCGTAAAGAAGATCACGCTGGACGAAAGAAAGCGCGTCGGCAGCGTTGAGCTCGTCTTCAACGAGGAGACCGAGAAGCATTTTTTAAGCGTAGCCCCTTCTGCTGACAAAGCAGAGGGGGCTTTTCCTTTGCCCGGAAAAGCCCCTTCGTTAAATCAAAAGTTATCTATTTTCATCTAATTTAGTTTACAGGTCTAGAACACTAGCCTCTTCCGGCGTAATCCCACGGTATATCCCGCAACCTTCAGTGTGGTTCCAAGAAATCTGCAAGAAGGGAAACCCTTCCTTTGTACCACCTGAAAGTCGTTGCCATCTGCCCGGCCTGAATACGCCTGGCAATGTGCCCTGTGGTGCCAAGAATGGTAAATCACGCTTTAAGATGTGCGCGGAAACATTGCCTGGATTGTCCTTCATCCATTTAAGGACTTCATATTGATTAGGTGATGCTTCGGTTACGAACTGCTGAAGGATTTCGATGTTAGATCTTTTAGCAATTGCACCATTGGCATTGTTCTCAGAAGAACCTTCCTCGCTGGACAATTGACTATGCCCATGTTGTAGCTGTTCCAGTCGCAATTCCAGCAATTCCTTTAGATTAGCTACTTCTCTCTCGTTGTCAAGATCAACCTGAAATGTCGTTTGCATTTTTGTACCTCCACATTCAAAATGTCTTACTAAAGCAATAGTAATCCATTTGAATATTCCTGTCAAGCAAAATTTGCTTTTGAATATTCAAATGCGCATTTAGAGAATTTTGAATAGAAAGCAATTTCACATGGCAACTTTCGCCCTACTTATGATACGGTTCACCGTAACATCTATAGAGCGAAATTGAAAGGCACCCATTCGGGTGCCTTGAGCTTGGTTTAATTTGAATTCAAGAAAGACTGGTTTGGAAAACTCACAAAGGGCATTCAGACAAGCTAAGTAGATTATCAGGTTGGGAACCATCGGCCACTGTTTTTAAATACTTGTGACCATACTGACTTTTGGCTACAATCACATCTACGGTCCTTCCACCCGCACTCACATAGAAGGCCCACTTTCCATTTTCAATTCCTTGTATTGCGTCCTGCTGTGTAATACGCCATCTTGTTCCGTTTGCATTTTTACCACCAACATGTGTGATTCTTTCATGTGGGTTATATCTTTCGGACTTGTTAACACATGTAATCTGATGCCTATCAGCCATTCTGAAGCCTCCCTTAGAAATATAATTAGTACTGACTTTTCCTTTTTATAGGATATATAAAACATACGTTCCTGTCAAGAACATATGTTCTAAATTGGAGTGTAACTCCTCAACAATGCCATTGCTTCTGTTGTTCGTTTCAAATCATAGAAAAGGGAGCAAAGCTGCCTTTTCTATATTCAATGGTTATCTTGTCGTCTTTCGGAAAATCAACAGATGTTCATGGACAATTGGTACAAATCGCCCTCGGTATTGATACCGTCCAGATGCTACATTGTGCTGGAGCTTAATGATATGTGATTCTAAGGTTCCTGGGTAATTCATGTCCTTGATTATAGAGTAGTACTTGGCGTTCCTTCTATAGTCACCGATCAAGATAGCCAATCTACCACCTACCCGAAGGCTATTCATTAGTTTTATATTTACTCTGTCTAATTTATCTATGTAATCCTGGTAGCTCAGTGCTCTAGAGAGGTCATCGTCATGGGCTTCACCCCACACTTGCCCTGAGTAGACAACCATATCAAAATAAGGAGGATGGCTAAATATCAAATCGGTACTTACTGGTACCTCATCTTTTAAAGCATTCCATCCGCCCCACTGTGGATTGAGGTCAAGGTGAACGGAATTGGTGAACCCTAACTCTTTAGCCACCTCGTAACCTGTCCCTCCGCCAGCAAATACTTCTAAAAACTTTTGAGGTTTATAAAACTTCAATAAGTCTAAAATGACATATCCCGAGCAATTTCCCCTGTAGTCTGACTTTCCCCATTTACCCCTTACCGGATAAGATAGAACGCTTCTCATAAAACCTCCTCTGAACGCAAAAAAGCACACCCAAAAAAAAGTGGGCATGCTTTGCTCCAATGCATTATAATTATATTTACTTTATTATTCTATAATATCATCATGTCACCTAAGAATAAAGTACAAAGTATAAGGCGGTAAACCACATGGATAACATAGCGATGCTTAACAAGGAAGTAGAAGTCCCTCATTTTATAAAATACATGGGTTCCAAACGAAAGATCATCAACTTTGTTGTGGAAGCAATCAACGAAGTTAAGACAGTTGGGCCTGTTTGTGATTTGTTCGCAGGGTCTAGCGTACTATCCGGCATTCTCAGAAATCAAACTCATATGATTAGTAACGATATTCAAGCCTACTCCGCTGTCTTGGCCAGAGCTTATCTAACCAGCTATAATTGGGAATCTTGCCCTTCACTTGTTCAAGATGTGGTTTCTTCGGCAAGTGAGAAAGCTAACAATTTCTTTGAAGCTTTCCCAGATCTGAACTTCGATTATGAACAAGATTTCACTGTGGGTGAATTTGTGTCGCTAGAAGAAAAGCAACGTCAACTTATCGACTACGATTTTAGTTCCTTTGACTATCATTTATTTGCAAAGAACTATTCCGGAACATACTGGTCCTTTAGTCAATGCGTATGGATCGATGCTTATAGAGCAACCGCTGAGGAGTATAAGGAAACCCATTTCTATCACGCGATATTGGCCTCATTGATGTTCGCGATGTCTTACAATTCCCAAAGTACCGGGCATTATGCACAATATCGAGACGCTACAAGTCAATCCTCCATGGAGGACATTTTGACTTATCGAAGAAAGGAAATTACCCCTTTCTTCATTAGAAAAATGGAAGAACTGCAGCAAACCTTAAGTACAAACAATTTCTCATTTGATACCTATTGTATGGACTATCGTGATTGCCTTGGGCAACTCCCTAAACATGCTGTAGTTTATGCTGATCCTCCGTATGCCTTTGTTCATTATTCCAGATTCTATCACGCCATTGAAACGTTGGTGAAATATGACTATCCAGAAGTTCGACACAAAGGCAGATATAGGACTGACAGACATCAGTCACCATTTTGTATTAGAACTCAAGTAGAAGATGCATTTCGAGAAATGTTCCAAAGAGTAAGTAACAAGGAGGCTAATCTTGTCTTGAGTTATAGCAACACGGGAATGATTGATTTGGATGCTCTTATTGACTTGGCCACAAGAACACTCGGAAGTCACTATATTATTGACACCAAAACCGTAGATTATTTACACAGCACGATGGGCAGAAGAGAAGATAAGAGTAGAAATGTTCAAGAGGCACTAATTATTGCCAAACAAGTTTAAGAGATTATAATAAAGGATCATTCTTTATGTTATGATAAAGGATGATCCTTTTTGTTCGTTCCATCTACTCAACGTAACACTGTTTCTCAATAGCAAACACAAGCAGAGGGCATCCACCACCAGCTCGCCCGTCGATTCGCGGTTTCAGCTTTCCAAAATGCGTGGTTGATGGTCCATAGGAACTACCTTTCCCCAGTTGATTGAAAACTGACTGCAATCCTTCTGATCTCGTTATGATAACACCTACGCTCAAAGCATTCACTTCATGCAGTAGACGGAAGTTATTCAAATCTCTGTCATAGAAGGGATCCTTATTATTCCACTCAATCTCGATACCCACACGGTTTTTAAAACAGTCCACTTTATGAGAAGGTGTATGATATGGCACATCGTCTACCATAATATCAATATGGAATTGTTGCTCTTTCCATCCAAATGAATAGAACTTGCTATCAAGCTTCTCAGAAATAGGTGACTTTCTCCCACCTGGAGTGAGGATGTCCTCCTTCTTTAAGACAAATTCCCCAAGTACAGTAATAATCTCCTCGTATTCTTCTCGAAAATCTGTCATAAGAATAGCACTGGCATGATTCCTTTCAATAATATGAAACTTGTCATGAATTTGCTTAGGGATATCAACTATTGACATATTTTATACCACCTCTAAAAGTTGTTAGATGAGATATCTCAAGAAATCAAGGTCCTTGATTGAATTATATTCCAGGACAATATACAAAGTCAAGGTCCTTGATGTCGGTGAATACCCTTATTTTAAGGCAATAAAAAATCAAATCAAGGTCCTTGATGCCAACCCCTAAGATATGCCAGTATGAACACCCTTCAAAATCAAAAGACATTTCATAATCCTAAGTCACTGGGCCACATATTCAGCATAAAAGCAGAAACACGATTCTATGCCATCAAACGGAGCATCCCAAACTCCAAGCACAAGACGCTCTTACTTTTTAACGATTTTCCCCTATTATGACGGCATTGTTTTGGCCTGTCTCTATTACTGTGTACTTGTATATTTCCCACCTAAAACATACCTTCTAAGTGCCAAGAATACAGACCAAACAAGAAGGAGAATCCAAAAAAATGACAACTCATCAAAATGTAATTTTGTCTTTATTGAAAAAACAATTAGAAACCAGCGGTTTTAACGGGCCACATCAGCAAAATGTCTGGATTATGGCAGCAGCGGCCGTCGATTACCTTGGGAAACTGAATGCTCCTAATGCATACGCAGAAATACCTACCCATGTTGTACGCCTCATTCTCCGTACGACCGACGAAGCCGGAACTAACGACTACGTAGACGGAACAGACGTCTACGTTAGGCTAGACCAAGAAAACCAGATAGCAGATTTCGTGTGGGAGGACCTCTGGGCAGAGGGACCTCCCATTTTTCATGGCGGGACTATCCCCGACGCACTCCGATGGGTACGAGATCTCGCAGAACCTTTCTACATTCAGCTTAGGGACCCGTTTCTGACACCTGAGCAGTGGATTTCCCTGAACGGCCATGACAAGGACTTCGCCGAGCCACAGTTAAAGGACGATCAGAAGGAAGACAGATGCATGATAGACGATGAACTTGACCTACCCTTCTGACCAAACAGAATTTCGTCAATTACGTCTATTCCGACAAGTCAGCTATCAAAACGAAAAAGGAGGAGCCCACAATGGCCCTAACCATCAGTGAGAATAAGAAAAAATCCGTCGTTGCTTACATTAACGATCACTTCGACAAGCACATGTCGCACTTCCCCTACGCCAAGTACCCAACAGAACCGCTCAACCAGTGGCGCGAGCAGTTCTCCGATCCGAAGGCAGTCGACCCGAAGACGATTCGCACAGCGCTGTCCTGGCGCGGCGGACTCTGGCAGCGGAAAGACGCGCCCTACGCCCAGCGGCAGACTGCCCTGTCCGTCGTCAGGTTATGGCCGGAGTTCGTGCGGGAGGAGGCTGCTGAACCCGCCCATGTGTTCGACTTCTGGACAAACAGGCTCGAAAACGACCCCCTCGCCTTCGATACCGCCTCATTTCTCGCCCATCTGATCTGCCCTGACGCGCTAGAGCTGGCGGACGCACAGCGGTTAGAAGCGATGTGGGACCTCCTCAAGGAGGTCGGGCATGATGGCGGCGAGCCTGACGACGGCTTCAGCCTGGACGTACTCCTGCGTTACACCGACTTTTTCCGGGCACTGCTCCCCAAGATGCAGCCCAAAGATGCGGATCGGGCGCGTGTCCAGCTGGACCGCTTCCTGAAGGCATACGGGAACCGGCACGCCCTGGCCAAGCTGGCGGGCAAGACTCCGCCCACCATTGAGCCCGTGATTCAATCACTGAATTGGGGAACCATCGACTGCAAGAAATACGCTCCCGAACGAATAGCGGGAAGGGCAAATGCGGACGTGCTGTTCGCCTGCCTGCTCCTCGCCCTCGACAGGCAGCCGGAACGCAAGGAAAAGCTGACCGTCGGGGAAGTTGCCGAACTTGTTCCGCTCGGAAGCGGCGGCGTCTGCAATCCGGGCAGCTACCACTACGCCATGATCGCCCTCTTTGGGGGCCAGAAGGGACGTGACTTCTTTACATTCGAGGATGGGACGCTACATGCGGCGTTCACCGCCCAGGCCAACCAATCGAGCCGGGACATGCGCTTTTATCGCAAGCATGCGGATGCATCTATCACTATCAATCCGAAGTACGCCCGTACTTGACCCGCAAGCTTGCGTCATTTGCGTCGACAGCGACAAGGACGGTACCGACGATTTTTGGAACAGCAACAAATCCTGAATAACATCAATTTCCATTGAAAAGGAGACTCACCTATGTCCAAGACAAACCGAAACCCCCAACTGGCAAAGAAGGCAGATCAGCTGCCGGAACAGGCCGAGGCGTCACAGAACCTGCCGACCGGCGTTCTTCTTTATGTGAACAAGCATTCTCTCAGCCTCAACATCTCCACCGCATTCCCAGTGGGTCTCGAAGCTCATTGCCAGTTTTCAAAAGCAGATCGGAAGCCATTGAAGTGCAGGCTTAGTCTCATTTACCGAGCGGTAAGGCCGTGATAATAAATAAAAGGGCGAGCGCTGCAGCCTACGCTGCCCGCTCGCCCCCTTCTCACGATTCGTGCTCTGCTTTCCTGTCAAAGGTATCGAACATGTCCTTCGCCATACGATGCACCAGCTTGATTTCCGGCAGACTGCGGTCCCTGAGCAGGTACAAATGAATGTCCAAGATCTCCTGCTTTTCCAATTCCCCGTCCAAATCCGCGACCTCGTCCAGTCTACCAAACTTAAGTGCCTCTACCGGGTCGGCCCCCAGGGCCGACATGATTTTTTCCAGTGAATTCAGAGAGATGTTCCGGTTCCCCCTCTCTACGCCCCCGATATACGAATCCTGTAGCTCGGCCAACTCTGCCAGCCTGGCCTGCGACAGTCCCTTCTGCACTCTTAACTGCTTGATTCTGGCGCCTACCAGCGCCAAGAAGTCAGACATTCCTACCACCACCCTTATCCAAAGGGTAGGAAATAACATCTCTATCGGACAGAGCACCAAACTAGAAGAAAATGTTGTAAATAATACTTATAAGTTCTTATAATGAGGATATAGTACGAATAGTACCTGAGACGCACAAATTCGACATTTTACTTGCGTGGGTACGGCCACCATTACGAAAGGAGAAGAACAAAGAACTACTTATGACACAGCATTTTTGCAGACCAAATTTCTAACATAGGAGCGATTTGCAAGTGAGCACATTCGGAATCATTCTCGGCCTTATCGTTGGTATTGTCCTATTTATTATGCTGAATCGGATGTTCAGCATTACCTTCGGCGGGTTCTACAGCATGATCGTCGTTTTCGGCATCTGCGTCATGATCGGTTTTGCCATTGTAGAGTGGGGAATCGGCTTTATCAAACACCATTACATCTGGACTGCCATCATTGGCGTCGTCCTTGCACTAATCGCTTATGGAGCCAAAAAAGGAGTTCCAAAGAACCAGCAGGAATAAGCCCAATGAATTATGAATTTCCCACATGCAGGAAGGATTTTCCTGACATATCGAGAATTATTGTCTGATGTCGAAATTAAACATAGAGGGGATACTAGAAAATGAAGCTTTCGAAGGTCAAAGTCATTGTCTCACTACTCTGCGTGTTTCTGCTTGGGTTCGGAGTAGCTACAGCAGCCACGAACCCCATTCTCAAGATCGGGCTGGACGGATTTACCCTGACTACGAACAAGGGCAAGATACAGGTCGGAGACAAAATGGTACCCGCAACGATCGCTCAGAACGGGACTACATACATCGCTGCACCAGCCATCGGAACGGTCTTCCAGGCAAATTATGCGTTCGACTCCAAAACGAGCACCTTCATGTTCAATAGCTATAAGAAGGATCAGGACAAAGCGCAAATTCAGAAGCTTCAAGGCCAGGTCTCCACTCTGAAGCAGCTTCTGGCCCAGGCACAATCAACCAAAAATAATGCAGACGGCTGGCTGGAATATCATTCAAAGCATTTTACGCTCCTATACACGAAGCAATATGAAAAGGACGTAGAAAAAGCCGCTGCCGATTTCGAACAAGGGTACAACGTCGCAACCACAGAGTTTGCATCCCTCGTGCCAGAGATCGGTAGCATTCTGAACGACGGTCTTCATCCAATCTATATTTATTTGCATCCTGTTGCGATCGATAATGTTGATGAGGGGAACGCCTATAATAAAACCTATGGCACTGACAATGTATTGAAGACAGAGATTCACGTTCTGACGCCGTCCGCTTATCAGAAAAAGTGCTGTACGCTCGATGGGGGCACTTACGATGATCCGTCTTACTTCACCCATTTGTTCAAGCACGAATACATCCACACTCCGCAAACCCTTTTACAAGAAACAATTCGCCGGGGAGATAAAACAGGATGGTTTACCGGTGGAGAAGAGATGCAATGGATCAAGGAGGGACAAGCAGAATACCTGGCGGCAAAAGATACCGACGATCTCAAGAAAGACAAGACACACTGGAAACCAATCATACTTGAGAAGCCTCAGGAGCATATCATCATCTATAAAGACAATATTTCCGTGAAAACACAGTATATCGGCGGTTACATGTTTACAGCATTCTTGTACGAAACCTACGGTAGCGACAAGTTCAACAGCTTCCTGGCAAGCACACAGCCGACGATGGAAAAGGCCTTTGTTCAAACGTTCGGTAGCTTCGAACAAGTCAACACGAAATGGCTGGAGTGGCTGAAAAAGTAGGCGCTAGCCGACATGGTGAGAAGATCCGATTCTTCCTATTTAATCGGGTCTTCTTTTTTTCCTTTTGATGAGGTCACCCCTCCCTTCCATTTCCCTCACTCGATCGAGACGGGAGAACATAACATACCAGCATCGCATACACCTTCCAAAATGCACTCTCTCCAACCGACATATATAATTAAAGAAAGAATAGGGGCGAAAAATGGAGGAAGCATTATCAACATGAACAGTAACATTCTTAGATTATCACCAAAGGGCCGGAACCTGAAAAAGTTGGTTGAAAAGTGTCACTGCTTATACGATGAATTCGGTATAGATGTGACCCAAAAACAACAAGCGCGAAAATTTGTTGCCCCCAGCCGTATTCCTACTCTCCACAAAATCCTCACTACCAATCAGAACATGAATCAGCTCTTCCCGGATCGGAGTGAATGTGAGCGTGCCAAGATTGAGTGCAGGGAAATGGCAAATGAACTTTCTAAAGCCCTTGGAAACAAGCGTAAGACCAGAACCGCCATCGAGAGGGCAAAGAATAGAGAGCAACAGGAAAAGGAAGAGGACAAGTCCAAGAAACGGGCCCGACTTCTCAAGCACCTGAACAAAGAACAGCTTATAACCACCCTGCTCAAACACACCCCGGAAACTGAGCTAAAAGTGCTACTTCAAGAGGCTAGGCAGAAGAGAGAGCAAAAGCGTGCGCTTAAGGCGCAGGATACCGATTCGTGAAACAAAAGGAAGAGCCCTGTACAAGCCCTGGACTCTTCTTTTTTCTATTTTCGAGAAAAGAAGAGAATGAAAGAGGAAATCCGCTAAGAAAGTATGATTTCCCCTCCAAAATTCAGGGATTTCAAAAACAACGAAAATAGCGGAAGCCGTATCCGGCAGTTCCCCCTCCCCAATCAGTCTGATCGCCCCTGGCCAGTCCCGCTTGGCGCAGAATGACAGAAATACAGGCATCCAATATGATAATTACATAAACAAACGCACCTTGAAAACAAAACAGACAAGCACCAAATGTACCACTGGGAAATCCCCGCTGCAAAGACTGCCTGCCAGTGTACAACATTCCGCCACAGACGCCAAACCCGCCCTGCTTCTTTCGGGACGGAAAGGTCGATCCGGGCGGTAACCGGCCGGCAAGGCGGGGCCTATCAAAAGAAGAGGGAGTGCTAGAAATGCAAGTAGACAAATTGTACCGCCCATGCCCCAACCTTTCGCAGTTGGAGGACGGCGATCATCTGGGTGTCATCGTTCGCTCGGAATGCCACTGTGCAGATGGGGAATCCCCGGCAAAACTAAGGCTTGGTCTTCATCTCCTACCCGAGGGAAGCGATCACCCCTATTACCTGGAACATGTCGTCCCTGTGGACTGGGAGCCGGGTAGTCAATTCATTCATACTCTCACCGTGCTCCAGTGTCTTCCCTTGGAAGGTGGATACCTGAACCCGGAAGATCTCCTTGGTACGGCTATAATATCGACTATTTCAATGGGGACAATGGGTAACACAGAGGGAAATTACACCATCGTAGATATTCGGGCGGCGACCGAGGAAGAAATCGCCCGTACCGATTGGGACCCGGAGGACGACTTTCCTGATTCAGAAGACGATACCGGCGTGATGGATGAGGGCCTCCTTGCGTACGAAGAGGATGCCAACGGAAACACAGAAGACGATATTGACGAGCTTGACTGGGATGACCTTTTCTAGTCACGCTTGCAGGACACACTTTAAGCAACTCGTTTGTTAAAAACCACATTCGGAAAGAGGGATTCAGAATGAAAAGCAGGCTTGGGGAAAACCCGAAGGAAACCGATGTACAGAAGCTAATCAATCTCGGCGCTGACGGCGTGTACTTCATGGATAATTTAGGCGAAGCATACGTAGAGATCACGGAAAAGAATGTCCGGCGCTCCCTGAAGGTTAACAGCAAAGCATACAAGCTTTTCCTTCACCAACGTTTCTATAACGCTACAGGCAAGCCTGTGAGCCTGGAAGCATTGAAGCAAGCAGCCTATCACTTCGAGTCCATTGCTACATTCGATGGAAAGGTCAGAAAGCTATCCAGGCGTGTAGCTCTTGCAAAGGACGGACGCATTGTTTACGACCTGGCCGATTCGCAGTCCGGTGCCGTCATCATCGGCCCCAATGGATGCCGGGCATATAAAAACGGGCCCGGCATCTTCCACCGTACCACGAATACGGCTCCGCAGGTGTGGCCTGATTTCGATGAGGAGCACGACCTGCTTAAATTGCTGTCGAAACATTTCCGAACCCAGCTTAAAAAGGACCTCTTCTTACTGGCCGTCTACATTGTTAGCTGTTTCATTCCGGAAATGCCTCATCCGCTTCTCGTGCTCGCCGGGGAGAAAGGCGCCGCGAAGTCCACTTCCATGCGGATGATTCGCGCCATCGTCGACCCTGCGAGAACGGATTTGCTTTCCATGCCCAACAGCACCGACAACCTGGGCATCATTCTAAGCAACAACTACATGCCGGGTTTCGACAATCTTGATCACCTATCGCCCGAACGGAGCGACCTGTTATGCATGGCAGCCACTGGGGGCAGCATCGCCAAAAGAAGACTTTATACCGACGACGAGGAAGTCATACTCCAGCTCAAACGCTGCGTCATGCTTAACGGAATAAACATTGTCGTTACGCGCTCAGACCTGTTGGACCGCTCCATTGTCATCGAATTCAAGCGCATCCCGCCCTCCGAACGAAAGGATGAAGGGGAAGTATGGGATGCTTTTCGAAAGGACCTGCCCCAAATCCTGGGCTCGTGCCTTCTCTTGCTCTCCAAGGCGATGGCCATTTTCCCACAAGTGGAGCTTGCCGAGAAGCCAAGGATGGCCGACTTTGCCAGATGGGGGTACGCCATTGCCGAGGCCATGGGGAAACCAGGTCAGCTTTTCCTGAGAGCCTATAATGAAAATCAGCAATGCGCAAGCCAGGAAATCCTGCACAATAACCCCGTAGCAGCGGCCCTCTTGAAGCTCATGGAAGACCGGCGGGAATGGGAGAGCAGCCCAACCGCCCTGTACACGGCGCTTCAGGATGTATGCATGAGAAACGCCATCCGCATCTCCGGAAGGAACTGGCCCGAGAGCCCGAACGCTCTCACCCGGCGGATGAACAACCTGCGGTCGAATCTGGAACAGGCCGGACTTTTCTTCGAATCCCGGAAAACAGGCGACAGAAAGATCATCATTACCAACGAACACTACAAGCCGGTTTCTTCCCTCTCCCTCAAGAAGAGACGCAGAGGGAAAATGAACCCCTGAAGGAAACCGTCCTTACCGCCCCGATCGTCCAGGCACAAGCGCCGGTTCGGGCAAAAATTAGAAGGCAAAAAGATTGGGGTCGCCCCAAGCGGAATGTCTGAAATTTCAGATATATATTATTTCCTTGTACCCCTTGAGTAACAGGGGCGGAACAATACCCGCTTGGAGGCGAAACCTATATGTTAAACATTCACTGCACGACAGACATAGACACCATGGCTCACAAATGCGCGCCCGTCCTGATACGCGCAGCAAGAGAAGAGCTCGACCAGCTTCGCAAGCTGCTGGATTTCGACGGTAAGGGAGACGGCTTTCGGCTAGACGGCAGAGGCTACAGCATCGTGTGCCTGGAACCCCAGGAACCGAAAGCCTCCATCTTCTCACTCGGCCTCAGGTATCCCTACCTGAATGTAGAGTTCGTCGAGCTGCTTACAATTAAAGGCATCCCGTACTACCGGATCATGCTCATGCACGATAACGAGAGCTTCACAAGCGTGTTCTCCTTGAAGGGAGAGCAGGAGGTCGAACTGGAAACATGGCTTGCCTTACAGGCTATTGAAGAGGAGGCCGATCCGGAATGACGGTAAACGAAATTGAAAAGCCAGCGAAAAGGGTTCAGGTGGTGAGCCTGCGGCTGGTTCGCGAGAAAACGTCCATCCTGTACCCACAGCGGAGAATCTACAGGGCGGCCGATGCCGCTGACTTATTTCTCCAATTTCTCGGTGACTTTGACCGGGAGGCGTTCTGCATCCTCACTTTGGACACCAAGAACCAGCCGACAGCCATACACATGGTATCCTGCGGGACGCTCAACGCCTCGCTGGTGCATCCGAGGGAAACCTACAAGCTCGCCATTCTCGCCAATGCCGCATCCATCATCGGATGCCACAACCATCCGAGCGGGGACCCGACGCCAAGCTCCGAAGATGTCGAAATCACGGAACGCATTCGGGATGCGGGTTTGCTTATGGGGATCGAGCTTCTCGACCACATCGTGCTGGGAGAAGGGAACTTTGTCAGCCTGAAAGAACGAGGACTAATGTAAATATTTAGAAAGGGGCACGACCACCGATGGCAAAACTCACTTTCGCTCCGCGCGCGGCGACCAAAGGAATCTGGGACAACCTTCCCCATGAATTGCCGTACATCCTGTTTAAATTTATTGACGCGCAGCTGGACCAGGACCTGGAGATGGACTACCTGCAAATCTTCGATTTGTCGGTGCGAGACATCGAGGGGCAGAAGGTTCAGCATATCATCCATCGTCAGGAGCAGCCTGAAAGACGCACCGAATACACGCTTGGCGGCATCGAAAATCCCGTCGACCTCACCGTCTGGATCGTCGACGAGGGCATTCACGCCCAAATCATGCTACCCGAAGAATACTGAAAACTACAAACAACAGGGAGGAATCAGCCATGAATACCATACAAGAATCGAACGAACAAGACCTGTTTATCGATGTCCTTGCCGACATGATCTGCCAGTACCTCGATGCCGAACAGGAGCGGCAACAGCGCGCAGCCTTCTGGCTGAATTACCTCGCAAGTCTGGGCATCGAAGCGCAGATTGTGGCGTAGGGGGTGCTCCATGAATTACGAGAAACAACTGGCCGCCCTGTACATTCGCGTTTCAACCGAGCAGCAGGTCGAGGGCTTCAGCCTGGACGCCCAAAGGGACGCCTTGCAGGACTACTGCCGCAAGTCTCACATCGATGTTCACAAGGTTTATGTCGACGCGGGTCGCTCGGGTAAGTCCATCGAAGGCCGACCGGCACTTCGCGAACTTCTGGAAGACGCCCGCAGCGGTCGCTTCCGGCAAGTCGTGTGCCTGCGGCTGAATCGGCTCTCCCGCAATCTGAAGGACCTCCTACACATCGTGGAATTGCTGGACAGGTACGGCATCGTCCTGCGCAGCCTGACGGAGGAGTTCCAGACGGACACGCCGATGGGCAAGTTCGCTCTTCAGATGGCCGGGTCCGTGGCCGAACACGAGAGGCGGCAAATCGCACAGAACGTCCGCCACAGCATGCAGCAGCGCAGCAGGCTCGGCAGATGGAACAGCGGCAATCAGGTTCTCGGATACCGCTGGGTCACCCATCCCGACGACCCGCGCCTTTCTTACGTGGAGATCGTGCCCGGGGAGGCCGAGCGGGTCGCCTCCATTTTCGAGATGTACGCCAGCGGCCTCGGCCTGAAGGCCATCGTCAACCGATTGAACGGACAAGGCCACAGGACGAAGCGCGGCAAGGCCTTTCATAGCATTTCGGTACGCGGCATCCTGACCAACGTGAACTACATCGGCAAGATTACCTACACGGACGAGCAAGGCAACAAACAAACGGTGGACGGCGAGCACGAGCCAATCATCCCGAAAGAACTTTGGGAGCGTGTGCAGCTGCGGCTTACCGGAAGCTCTTGCCCGCCTACAAAGCGCATCACGCGTCCCTTCCCGCTGTCCGGGCTTCTCAAGTGCCCGAACTGCGGAAGCAGTATGATTCCGTCCCACGTAACACGGAAACGAAAGAACGGCGTTCATTCCAAAAGCTTCTACTATGTGTGCAGTCGCTACAACTCCGGAGGAAGCAAGGCTTGCCGGGCGAACCATATTCGGGCTGATGAAGCCGAATCCTGGGTCGAATCCCGGGTCCGGCATTTCATCACCCATCCTTCCGTTGCAGAGCGGCTGGTGGAGGAGATCAATCTCAGGCGGGACAGGAAGTTGCTGCCTATCCGGCAGGCATTGAAGCAAATCGACGCCCAGCTCGCCTCTCAGAAAAAGCGAAGCCTCCGATGTTACGAGCTTTTCGAAGATGGGCACATCGATGCCCCGGAACTCCGAAAAAGGCTGGATGAGATTCGGGCTGAATCAGGGCTTCTGGAGGAAGAGCGGGAAAAATTAGAACGATCTGTAGCCGGACAGCCCGAGCGCCCCATTCCTGAGGCGAGCATTCGGCAAGCGCTGGACAGCTTTCGGCCCATGATGCGGAATGCCTCACCCGAACAGCAAAAGAAGCTTTACCGAAGCCTTATCGATTACATCACTGTCCCGCGTGACCGGGACATCTCGGCGGCGACCATCCAGGGCACGTCAGCCCTGCTGAGTCTGGAGATTCCGCCGATTCCAACAAGGAGGGACAAGCAAGGATGAACCAAACAATAAGAGTCGCCATCTACGCTCGTGTCAGCACAGAGGAGCAAGCTGAGCACGGCTACTCCATCGACGCTCAACTTGAAACTCTGCGAAAGTATTGCGATGTATACAAATGGGAGATCGTGGGGGAGTACGTGGACCGGGGCGTCAGTGGAAAGAGCATTGAGGGGCGATATGAGCTCCAACGACTCCTTCGCGACGCTCAGGACAGGAAGTTTGACGAGGTGTTAGTCTGGAAATTCAATCGGATGGCCCGCAAGAACATCGACCTCCTCCATATCGTCGACCTGCTGGAAAAGAACAACGTCGCCTTCCGCTCACTTTCCGAGAATTTTGATACAACCACGTCTATGGGAAAATTCGCACTTCAAATGATGGGTGCTGTGGGGGAGCTGGAGCGCAACACGATCGTGGACAACGTGAAGATGGGCCACAAGCAGCGCGCCAGAACGGGCAAGCACAACGGCAAGGTGCCGATCGGCTACCGGAGCGTCAAGGTCGACGAACGCGGGAAAGAGACAAGGATTGTCGTCATCGAGGAGGAGGCGGCACTTGTCCGCAACATTTTCGAACAGTATGCCGCCGGTCACGGCCTGAAGGCGATTGCCAACGACCTGAACCGCCGGGGCTACAAGACCAGGACTGGCAAGACTTTCTCCACTTGCGCCATCCGGGACATTCTCGACAATCCGATGTTTGTCGGAAAAATCCGCTATAACCGCTACGAGAACTGGGCGGAAAGACGCCGCAATGGCAAGTCCACCGAGCTCATACTTTCCGAGGGCCATCATCCGGCGATCATCTCTGAAGAGTTATGGGAGAAGGTACAGCTCCTGCGGCAGAAGAAGAGTGTCATGCCGAAGAAGCGTTTCGAGGGGGAGTACTTGCTGACCGGGCTCATCCGATGCCCCGAATGCGGCGCGGCGATGACCGCAAGCCGCACGGTAAACCGGGCGAAGGACGGGACGAAGATCGTCCGCATGTACTACTCCTGCGGTCGCTTTCGCAGCCAGGGCAGTTCGGTCTGCCACGCCAACAGCGTCCGCAAGGACGAGGCCGAAAAAGCCGTGACGGAGCGCATCCGGCAGGCAGTGACTCAGCCTCACATTCTCAAGAAAGTCGTACGCAGCATCAACGAACACCGATCGGGACGCATCAAGCCGCTTCGCGACGAGTTAGCGGCAGTACAAGCCCGCATCGACAGGCTGGAGGAAAAGAAGCGCAAGTACCTCGGGCTGTACGAGATGAACGAGATCGACCGCGACTTGTTCGCGGAACGCCTGAACGACCTGAACAGGGAGCTCGACACCGAGCTTACCCGCCGATCGAAGCTGGAACTGGAACTCCGCGACGATCAGGCCGAGCCCGTCTCCTACGAGCTCGTACGTTCCCTGGTGGGCAGGTTCGACACCCTGCTCCACCGCTCGCCGTTCCCGCAGCGCAAGACCCTGATGCACCTGATCGTAAAGAAGATCACGCTGGACGAAAGAAAGCGCGTCGGCAGCGTTGAGCTCGTCTTCAACGAGGAGACCGAGAAGCATTTTTTAAGCGTAGCCCCTTCTGCTGACAAAGCAGAGGGGGCTTTTCCTTTGCCCGGAAAAGCCCCTTCGTTAAATCAAAAGTTATCTATTTTCATCTAATTTAGTTTACAGGTCTAGAACACTAGCCTCTTCCGGCGTAATCCCACGGTATATCCCGCAACCTTCAGTGTGGTTCCAAGAAATCTGCAAGAAGGGAAACCCTTCCTTTGTACCACCTGAAAGTCGTTGCCATCTGCCCGGCCTGAATACGCCTGGCAATGTGCCCTGTGGTGCCAAGAATGGTAAATCACGCTTTAAGATGTGCGCGGAAACATTGCCTGGATTGTCCTTCATCCATTTAAGGACTTCATATTGATTAGGTGATGCTTCGGTTACGAACTGCTGAAGGATTTCGATGTTAGATCTTTTAGCAATTGCACCATTGGCATTGTTCTCAGAAGAACCTTCCTCGCTGGACAATTGACTATGCCCATGTTGTAGCTGTTCCAGTCGCAATTCCAGCAATTCCTTTAGATTAGCTACTTCTCTCTCGTTGTCAAGATCAACCTGAAATGTCGTTTGCATTTTTGTACCTCCACATTCAAAATGTCTTACTAAAGCAATAGTAATCCATTTGAATATTCCTGTCAAGCAAAATTTGCTTTTGAATATTCAAATGCGCATTTAGAGAATTTTGAATAGAAAGCAATTTCACATGGCAACTTTCGCCCTACTTATGATACGGTTCCCCCCGATTGATCTTCACCGCGCGATAAATCTGCTCCACCAGCACCAGGCGCATGAGCTGGTGCGGCAGCGTCATGCGCCCGAAGCTCAAGCGCTGCTGGGCGCGGCGCAGCACCTGATCGGAGAGCCCGTGGCTCCCTCCGATCACGAACACGACATGGCTCGTCCCGTAGGTGCCGAGCCGGTCGAGTTCGGCGGCCAGCTCCTCCGAGCTCCAGAGCTGGCCGCCGATGGCGAGCGCGATCACGTGCGCGCTCTCCTTCACCTGCGCGAGGATGCGTTCGCCCTCGCGCTCCTTCACGATGGACACCTCCGCTTCGCTTAAGGTGTCCGGCGCTTTTTCGTCCGCGACTTCGATCACCTGGAATTTGATGTACGGGGTCAGCCGCTTGGCGTATTCCTGGATGCCCTGCACCAGATACTTTTCCTTCAATTTGCCGACGCCAATGATTTGAATCAACATGAAGAATCCTCCATCTCTCATACATGGGTTATGTATTTATTATGGCAGGCGCTGCCTGCTTTCATTTTCCTTTAAGGCTAAACGTGCAAAAAGGAGCGTGCTCCCACGCTCCTCTTTCGCCTTTTCACTTATGTCAGACCACCAGAAACTTGCCTGCCTGCTCGCAATGCGCACACTGCACCGGCGGATCCCAGTCGGAGAATTCCGTTTCCTTCAAATCCACGATGTCCGGAGCATCCTCGTATTCGTCCACGAACATGTCGATGGCAAGTTCCAAATGTTCTTTGCATACTACGTACATATCGAAAGCATCCCTTCCAGCGCTACACAAGGTTGTGATCCTGCCCTAGTTTTACTGACTTTAGCCCTTCATCAGGCGTATGCGCGCCCGGTTTTCCCAGAGCTTTCTTTTGATTATACCATGGACGGGCCTGCGGCGGGGGAAACTTCTGCCTGCCCGTAAAGGGAACCGCAAGGATCGTCGCTTGCTGCTGCTCCCTTTCTTATTTTGGCTCCAATGCGTTTTATTGATCCGGCTTTTCCGCCAGCTTCACATTGGTTGTTTGCTCTTTTCCGTCGCGATAAAACGTGACCTTCACGGTATCGCCGATTTTGACTTTGTCGTACAGAAATTTTTTCATTTCCAGCGTCGTCGGGATCGGCGTATCATTGAATTTCACGATCACGTCGTTCAGCTGAAGTCCGGCCTCCTGCGCGGGCCCGATCGCATCCAGCACCACGACGCCGTCCTTGACGTCGCTTGGCAGCTTCAGCTCTTTGAGCTGGTCTTCCTCTAAAGGTGCATAGGAGTTGTTCAGGTCCATCGAATAAATGCCGATATACGGACGGGCAACTTTTCCGTGCGTCATCAGCTCGTTGACCGTCTTCATCACCTGATCGGCCGGGATCGCGAATCCCAAGCCCTCTACCCCGGTGTCGGCGATTTTCATCGTGTTGATCCCGATCACTTTTCCGTTCAGATCGACGAGCGCTCCGCCGCTGTTCCCTTCGTTGATGGCCGCGTCGGTCTGGATGACCTCCTGCTCCCAGTCGTATACGCCGTCCTGGTTCAGCGAAACCGGCACGATGCGGTTCGTGTAGCTCACGATGCCGGAGGTCAGCGTATCGCCGAGCCCCAGCGGATTGCCGATGGCCAGCACCGTCTCCCCGAGCCGCAGCTTCCCGGAGTCGCCCATTTCGGCCACTTCGCCGATGTTTTTTCCGTCCACGGAAAGCACCGCGATATCGTTCACTTTATCGGCGCCGACAAGCTTCGCTTTTTTCATTTCGCCATTGACCGTCACCGCCTCGAGCTCCTGCGCGCCTTCAATGACGTGGTTGTTCGTTATGATAAAAGCCTGCCCTTTGTCTTTTTTGAAAATGACGCCCGATCCCAAAGCTGACTCTTCCAGACTTTTATCCTTCTTCCCGTCCTTGTAATTCACGATGCTCACGACGGTAGGCCGCACCTTGGCCGCAGCCTGCACCAGTCTTTCGTAGGGATCGGCGGCGCTGTCCACCTGCTTGGAATTCAGGGCGGCGACCGCATGCGGCGCCTTCCCGGAGGCAGGCAGACCCGTAATCATGCTGAACAGCAGCACGGCCACGAACGCACTGATAACCGAACTGATCGTTGCGATCTGAAGCGTCGACAGCCCGCGGCTGCTCCTGGATCTCGGCCAAATTTCCCGTGCCTTGCGAGCACGGCCGAATACACGTCTGCGTTTCGTCACTTTGGTTGAATAAAAATCATCTTGAAACAGCCCCATGAGATCCTCTCCCCTTCGTTATCAAGCGCCTAAATTCCGTTTCTGCCGCCTTTCTCCAATACCCATATAGGTATGTAATCCATCCGATGTCCTATACCTAAAGATTACCTCTTCGGCGCCGTTTTTTCTGTAGTGCAAAAGTCTCCATTCGGAAAACATTTCCGAGCAGAGGGCCTACAAAGCAAACAGGCCGTTTTAAGCCAATATTGTCTCGGGATACAAGGCTGCATGTTCTTGAAAGTTAGGCTCCCATATATCTTAAACTAACCGATGGCCGTAAAGGTTTCGTTTCGCCGGCCCTTTATTTTTCTATCACCCTAAAAATGTGCCTTCAAGCAGAAAATCAGGAAATTTTTATGGAAAATGGGCCGTTTTGCAAACCTTCTCTTTGAAAATAGGAATAATTCAGGCGGCGGGCTACTAGAATAAAAGAGAAAGCACCTCTTATACTTCACAGCATACCTGAACATAATGGCATTCCCGCGGCAAAAAACGCGATGCCCCTGCCAAAAAAAGGGTTGGAGGTCAAACGCCATAAGCCCTCGCACAGCAAGGCATTTCAGGTTTTTCAGGTACTAATCATTGTACCACAAGGGGGCTTTAGGTCCCAATTGAAATCGAAATCGGCCGCTGGTGATTTGTGGAATCGATTCGCCTGTTTTTGGGAAAAATAGCATTAACGATCCAGTCGTCTTCTAAACGATAAAACGATATAAGGAGGAAGAACAGATGATAGAGCGGTTTCCGTCCGGCATGGACTACGTGCAGTTGATGGCCAAGCTTGGGGATTTGAAAGAAGAGCATTACCGCAATACCCTTGCCTTAAGCACCATCATCGAGCTGCTGATCGACAAGGGCATCCTCACCCGCGAAGAGGTGGAGAAAAAAGCGGCGGAGCTCGACCAGTTTATGGTTCACTCACCTTATCCCACGGTGTAGGGCGGTCGTAATACGTATCGCATAATTTGAACTCGCTGTCTTTATAAAAGCAGCCGCGTTCCTCCATGCTGTCGCGCACCGTCATTTTGGCCAAATCCATCATGTTATGGTCGCGGCTGAGATGGGCCAGGTACGTTCGCTTCAGGTCGCCGGTCAGCAGCTCGCTTAAGGCTTCCCCTGCGTCCTCGTTGGACAAATGCCCCATGTCGCCCAAAATGCGGCGCTTGATGTTCCACGGATACCGGCCCATCCGCAGCATCTCGATATCATGGTTCGATTCAAGCACAAGCACGTTCGAATCGCTGATGGCCTGCTTGACCTTGTCGCTCATATAGCCGAGGTCGGTCGCCACGCTCAATTTTTCGTTTCCGTCGTAAAAGCAGTATCCTACCGGCTCGGCCGCATCATGCGAAATCCCGAACGATTCCACCCGCAGCGTGCCGAAGTCGCGCACCTCGCCGGTGCCCAGGACGACCCGGTTTTCCTCCGCGATTTTGCCGATGGACTTCTCCATCGCTTCCCATGTTTTCTCATTCGCATAAATCGGCAGGTCGTATTTCCGCGCCACGGCGCCGAGGCCTTTGATATGGTCGGAATGTTCGTGGGTGACCAGAATTCCGTCGATCTCCTCTCCCGTCACGTCCCGCTCCTTCATAAGCTCGTCAATCCGTTTGGCGCTCAGGCCCGCATCGATCATCAGCGTCGTTTCTTCATTTCTGACGATCGTTGCGTTCCCCGTCGACCCGCTGGACAACACTGTAAAAGATATCCCCATTCCCGTTACTCCCTTTCTTTCTCGGTCTTCGGACTGGTCACAGTGACATCTCCGCTGATGCCCTGAACGTAATACATATCCCCGCTTTCCAATGTGAACCGCCACGACGGGGCGGCTACCTGGCTTTCCGAATTGTATACTTGCCCGTAATATCCAAGCTGTATGTCCTTGATCGCCGATCCCGGCGGAAGATGCCGCTCTACCAGCGTTTTCAGCGCGTTGCTCGCAGGCATCATTTTTTGATGCTCTTCATCGTCCACCGCAGTAATTTCAACCGGCGACTGGCGGTAGGAGATGATCCGCTGCTCGCTGTAATACAGCTCCAGCTGATCGTTAAACAGCGGCCATTTGTGGTCCACAAGCGTATGCATGACGAACCGGCCGGCCGCTCCGGCTTCCTGGATGCGTTCGAGCTCGCTTTTGGTCGCGTATTCGCTGGCCTGCGGGTCATACTGATAGTTCGCGATGTCCGGAATCGATTGCTTCAGGGCATTGACCAGCTCCCGTTCTTTGAAAATCAGCTGGCTTTCGATATGCTCCCCAAGCGTAACCTGCCGCCCGACGCTGTCCCCGTTGACGTATTGGTACGTAATTTTCGGCAGCTGCGGCGTCATGCTCGGAATTTGGCACAGCAGCTGGATCGACTTTTCCTTCATCACCTTCTGCGTGCTTTCCGATAAGGAGGCGAAATCCAGACTGGTGTCCGCCTGCTCGCGCATGTCGATCCACAGCTGGTACCCCAGCACCAGGTTCAACAGCAAAAAAGCGTATATCAGCACGTTTTTGGCCCGTCCCCAATCCATCGCTTCGCCTCCTTGAATCGTTTATGAAGCTTGTTCAGCGGCCGCTTCGCAGGCCCGCCAGCGGTTCATCGCCGGCAGGTCCCGCCGCCAACCCGCATCTTGCGTTTCTCTATCGGATGGTCCGGATTTGCCCGTTGGCCAGCTTCACCGCCCATACCGGCGCCAGTTTCAGCTTTCCTTCATCCAGCTTGGGCAAATAGGCCGGGTACAGATCCTCGATCGGCGAATCCTTGCTGATGGCAAGCAGCATCGGCCTTAAGCTGTTTCCGGCCGGAAGCTTCCTCACCTGCTTCGATTGCCCTGGCTTCATGTAAATCAACGACCGCTCATAGGTGGACACGTTGCCCTGCTGCAGGTCCAGCTTCATTTTGCCGTAATGGAAGCCAGGCGTATCCAAAACGGGGTAGGAGCCGAAATACTGCTGGAACACGACCTGGTTCTGCCCGACGCCGACGCTTGACAAATCCACGCGGTATTCGCCGTTCCAGCCGCCATGCTCGTTCACGAAGTCCACGGCGGCCAACATATCCTTGCTGTCGCTGCTCTCCCCTGCCGGGGGCGCTGCCGGATCGGTGTAGCTCATCCATTTTTGCTCCTGGCGCACCTGCAGGCTGCGTTTCGAATCGGTATAGATCTCCGAGCCGTCCTTCTCCCGAATGTACCGGGTGATGCCCGGGTCGAAAAAGAGGCTCTGCTGCATCTGCGCCACCGTATACGATCCGATCTCCAGGTCCGCCTCCACGACGTCGAGCGGCTTTTCCGGCACGTAATAAGCCCCGCCGTTTTGCATCGAATACGGAATCCAGTTCTTGCCGAAATCCACGTGCTGCTGCACGTCCTGGACGGTCAAATCGACCTTGGCCGCTTCGTACATCACGTCCCCTTGCGTGCTGAAAAATAGCGCATGCGTTTTCGATTCGCTTGGCGTGTTATAGATCCAAATCCGGTTGATGCGCTCTGCCTCAAACAGCGAATCGGGCTGAATCTGCATCACGCGTTCGAGCAGCGATACGGGAATTCCTGCGCCGAAGGTCAGCTCAATGCCGGGATTTTCGGTCCTGATTTTGTTCCAGTCCACGTTTTCCACGGATTCCCGCTGGAAATTTTCGAAGCTGCGCCCCTTGAGGCGCGCGTAGATCAATTTATAAAACGTCGAATTCGGATAAAAAACGGTATGCTTGCCTTCGCCCATATGGATGAGCATCTTGTCCGGATACACCATGTTTTCGATCCGCTGCTGCGGGCCCATGTTATCCGTCTTGATATAGGTATTGGTCGCTTTGGCGGCCGTATCGCTTCCCGGAAGCCGGTAGATGAGATAATAGCTCTGCACCAGGCTGCCCGCGACGAGCAGCAGCAGGAGGAGCGATTTCAACCGTTCCTTCATGACGCCACCCCCTCGTCTTCCGCCGGCGGCAGCGTAAACGTCACTTTCGTGCCCTGCCCGAGCTCGGATTGAATCGAAATGGTTCCGCCGTGCGCCATGACGATCTCCCTGGCAATGGACAAACCGAGACCGGTGCCGCCCATGCTGCGGGAGCGGGCCTTGTCCACCCGGTAAAAGCGCTCGAAGATCCGGTCCAGATCCTTCTTCGGAATGCCGATCCCCGTATCCTGTACGGCAATGGCCAGCATGCCCCCGGGCGCTTGCACGGCCCCCATCGTGATGCTTCCGCCGGGCTGCGTGTATTTCAGCGCATTGGACACCAGATTATCCAGCACCTGGTCGATCTGGTCGCGGTCGCACAGCGCTTTCGGAAGCCCGGCGCCCACCTTGACCTCGGAGCCGATATCCTTCTGCTGCATCTGGAAGGAGAAGCGGTCCGCCACGTCCTCCAGCATCTCCAGCACATCGGTCGGCTGCTTGCGCATGAGGGCCTCCTTGCTGTCCAGCCGGGACAGATGGAGCAAATCGGTCACAAGCCGGATCATCCGGCCGGTTTCGTTCTGAATGACTCCCACGAACCGCGAAGCCAGCGGCGGATCGTCCAGCGCGCCGTCATCCAGCGCTTCGGTATAGCTTTTGATCGTCGTCAGCGGCGTCCGCAGCTCATGCGAAACGTTCGCCACGAATTCGCGCCGCGACGCCTCGAGCTTTTCCTGCTCGGTAACGTCCTGCAGCACGGCGATCGTCCCCGTAATGCCGACCTCCCGGCGGTGGATCGGGGTAAAGGTCACCCGGATCATATAGGACCGGTCCGCCTCCTGGCTCATTTGCAGCAGCATCGTCACGTACGTCCCCTCCGTGAACATCTGCGTCTGTTCCTCGCTCAGTCCGAGCACCTCGGCGATGGCGGAGCCGGACACTTCTTCTTCATCCACGTTCAAAATGGCCGCCGCGCGGCGGTTCATCAGAATGATGCGCCCCGCTTCATCCGTCGCGATCACGCCGTCGCTCATGTTGGTCAGGATGGAGGCCAGCTTCTCTTTCTCCTCTTCATTGACCAGCAGCGCTTCCCGGAGGCGGGTCGTCATATAGTTAAAAGCTTCGCTCAACTGCCCGATTTCGTCGTTGCCGAAGACCGGCATCTTGAGGTCGAATTTGCCTTCGGCGACCGCCGTGGCATGCCGCGTCATTTCCTTGATCGGGTGCGTGATGGTATGCGCCAAAATGACGCCAAGCACCGCCGTCAGCCCGAGCGCCAGCAGGATGCCCGAAATGAAGATGTTGTTGACCCGCCCCATCGTCGTGTATAGCTCTTTCATCGAAGCGACGATATAAACCGCGCCGATGATTTTCCCCTTGTTGATCAGCGGTTTGGCGACGACCTTCTTCCGGACGTTGTCCTCGTCGATGACGTATTCCTCGTTGTCCTTGCTGCCTTGAAGGGCACGGCTCACCACCGTCTGGGTATTTTTGCGGCCGACGATGTCCATATGCGACTGATTGGACGTGATCAATACTTTTCCGCTTGCGTCCAGCACCTGGATTTCCGCCCCGTCCATATTGAACAGGTTCGTCACGATCGGCCCCAGGGTTTCGACGGAATTATTCTCGCCCGTATCGGCGGCGCTCTCCAGTTTCTCCGCAGCCAGCACAGACAAGAGCTCGGCTCTTTCCTGCAAATCTTGGGTGAAATTCCGGGTTAGCGAGTTTTTCATGGCACTCACGAAATAAACGCCAATCAGCTGCATGGCGATCAGGATGAGCAGCACATAAATAATGATCAGCTTCGCCTGAATGGTGCGGAAAAAGGAGGTCCACTTCATTTACAGGCCTCCGTTTTTGGGACTTCGCATCATGTAACCGAGACCGCGGCGCGTCAAAATATACTCCGGCTTGCTCGGATTTTCCTCGATTTTCTCGCGCAGCCTCCGAATCGTGACATCCACCGTCCGGACGTCCCCGAAATATTCAAAGCCCCACACCGCCTGGAGCAAATGCTCCCGCGTCATCACTTTCCCGGCGTTTTTCACCAGATAATACACCAGCTCGTATTCCCGGTGCGTCAAATCGAGCGCCTCGCCGTCCTTATACACCAAATACATGTCCGTATCTATAAAAAGGTCAAACAGCTGAATGCCCTGCTTCGTCTCCAGCGCCGCCACGGCAGCCGTTTCGGCCCCCGCCGTCTTCGTCTGCCGCCGCATCTGCGCCTTCACCCGGGCCAGCAGCTCGCGCGTGCTGAACGGTTTGGTGACGTAATCGTCCGCCCCCATCTCAAGGCCCAGCACCTTGTCGATCTCGCCGTCCTTTGCCGTAAGCATGATGATCGGCATGTGGAGCCCCTGCGCGCGCACCTCGCGGCAGACGTCCATCCCGTCCTTACCAGGCAGCATCAAATCGAGCAGCATCAGGTCCGGCTGGGTCGACAAGGCCATTTCAACCGCGCTGACGCCGTCAAAGGTGCAAATGACGTCATAGCCCTCTTTTTCCAAATTAAACTTCAAAATATCGGCAATGGGCTGTTCGTCATCCACTACCAAAATGGTTCCCTGCATTCGCCTTTCACCCCGTTCATCAAAGCTTGTACAGTCCTTTTCCCATTTTACCATACCTGGCTTCGCGTCACATCCCGTTCAAGCGGCAATTCCTGGGCAGCCTCCCTTGAAGCGAAAAGGCACCGCCTCCCGGAAGAGGCCGTGCCATGTACTTGCGAATCTTGGATGTTGCGATATTCGTTGAATGATTGCGAAACGGATGCGGTATGACTGCGAATTAGTTCAAATACTTCATCGGATTTTGAATAGAGCCGTTTTTATGGATTTCAAAATGCAAATGGGTGCCGGTCGAATGGCCGGTGCTGCCCATAATGCCGATGGGATCCCCTTGGTCTACGCGCGCCCCGGCATGCGTCGAAATGCTTCTCAGATGCCCGTACAGCGTTTCATATCCGTTGCCGTGGCTGATGATGATCGCATTGCCGTAACCGCTGATCTGCCCGGTAAACGTGACGATGCCGTCGTCGGCCGCCTTGATGGTCCGGTTGCCGGACACGATATCGATGCCTTTATGCATCCGGCCCCAACGCGAGCCGTAAGAGCTGGAAATGCTGGCGCTGCTGACCGGCCATGCGAACCGCCCCGTGCCCTTGCCGGGAACCTTCGTTCCTTGCAGCACGACCTCCTTGAGCGAAGGTTTGATCACCGTCTGCCCGACCCACTGCTCGTCCACGACTTTGCCGTTTTGTTTCGTCACGACGTAGTTCATGACCTTGAGGCCTTCCTGGCCGGGGCGAACCACCTTGCTTTTCCCTGCCGGAAGGTCCTTGGACTTGCGGATTTCGATATCCGGGGCTGTGGCCACCTGTTCAGACACCTTTTCCACCGTCGTCACCGTCAGAGGCGGCTTCGGCACGGTCAGCTTCAGCTGGTCGCCGATCTGCATGTATTTTTCCTTCACCTGCGGATTGTTCGCGAAAATCTCCTTTTGGCTCACGTGGAATTCTTCGGCGATCGAGCTGATCGTGTCGCCTTCCTGCACCGTGTACACAAGCGGCGCGTCCTGGCCCGTCGTGAGCAGCTTGGCCGCTTCCTCGGCCGTGAGTATTTTATTCGGATCGGCCTCTACCGGAGCCGAAGTGACTTTCTCTTCGATCCGCACCGACTTTACGGCAGGCCCGGCCGCCGTTTTTTGAGGCACGGCCTTGCCGCCGGCTGCCAGCTTTTGCACCGCTGCGCCGCCCGCTTGGGCAGCCTTCGTTTGCGGCACGAATTTCTGCTTCGCTTTTTCCACCGCGGCATTTATCGTCGCCTGGTCCTTCACGATGCCGACGACCTTGCCGCCCACTATCAGCTGGACGCCTTCCGCGTAAGCTTTCAGCTTCCCGCCCAGCTTGTCCAGCGTTTCCCGCGTGTTCGGTTCCGCCTTAAAGCCTTTTTCCAGCTTCGTCGTAATCCCGTCGGTATGCAGCTTCATCGCCACATCCGGATATTTATTCTGATATTCCTGCCGTTTCTGGTCGTATAATTGTTCAAGACGTGCCGGATCGTCAATCGTTCCGATTTCTTCCCCATGTATGTAGACATGATAGTAGGGTACGGTTTGGGCATCGACGTACTGATTGCCTGCAAAAACGAGGCCGGTAATCAAGATCGCCGCTCCCGCCGTTCCGATGATCCACTTTCGGGCTGCGCTCCACCGCGGCCGCTTTGGCTCTACAGGGTTAGAATGGCTTATGTCATGTTCTCCGTGCCCGGAAGCCTGCACCGTCGGTGTTGCCTCTGCCTGCGTTCCTTCCGTCTGGCGAAAATCGTTAGAACCTTTCATTTTACTCTCCCTTATGCTTTGCGTATCGGTGGGCTGGAATATAATCCAACGACAAAAAGGTTAAAATTTTGATACCTTTTTACACCCTCGTATACTTTAACATAAGCTCCGTTAACAATTCAACTTTACGGAATTAGCAAAAAAAACCGCTTGGGATGCGGGCTCTCAGGGAATCGTATGCTGTCCGCACAGGCTGCGGCGTTAACAAAAAAATAACAATTCTTCACGGCTCCAGCATTGGTTTCAACGCATTGTATTCCTCGGCGTTCAAATACCGGGAGATCGACGCTTCAATCGCCTTCGATTCGTCTTCGGTCAGTCCGTCCTCCATGGCACCCGAAATTTTTTGAAGCTCCGCCGGGGGCAGCTTTGTGATCAGCATGTTGAATATTTGCTCTTTTTCGCTTCCGGTGAGCTCGCGTTTCTTTTGCAGGCTATCCGTGCCGCTCTGCTCCTCTGCCTGGGTCGATGCGCTTCCCGTTCCGGCATCCCCGGGGAGATCCTGGCCCATGACCGGGAACGCGTTGTCCGGCGCTTTCTCTTGCTCCGCTGCCCCTTCCCCCGTACTGCGGCTGACTCCGGATTCCGTTGGGGATTCCCCGCCGCCGGTCGCGCCATTCGTTATTGATTCCCCGCTGTCGGAAGAACCGGCTTCCCCTGACGTTCCGCCATTCGCCATGCCCTCAGCGAGACCGCTGCCGCCTGCATCGCTGCCGCTTCTGTCGCTGGAGCTGCTGGAGTCCGTTCCCTCGCCGATCATGCCGGTGCTGCCGGATGAATCCGCACTGCTTTGCGACCCCGATGCCGAATCGCCGCTGCCCGAATCCGATCCGCCTGTTTCTCCGGCTGCCGCATCGTTATCGTCCGTTGATGACTTCCCGTCGGGTTGTTCCGGCGTTTTGGCGGCTTCCTCCTGATCCGTCTTCTTGTCCTCCCCGCCTCCGCCACTCCAGCCGAACAACCCTTTCATCATGCTGCCGAAACCAAAAGATTGCCCTTCCAGCGTAATATTGAAACTGGACAACAGCGATTGCACATAGCTGTTGACGATCAGTCCGGTCGTCATGATTGTCAAACCGCTGATCAAAAGTACCGTCAATACCGTTTTGACCAGCCACCGCGTCAATTTCATGCAAGTCTTCCTCCTTTTAAAACATGCTAGGATGATTGCAGCGTATAGAAAGATCGGCATCAATCTATGAAAGAGATTTGCAAAATCCTGTTTACTAGAAGTATTGACGGGTTGCGGCCGCTTTTAACCCATTCGGGCAAGAAAAAAAGCCCGCTGGCCGGAATTTTCCGGCAACGGGCTCGATTCGTAACGGTAAGCAGCGGCGGTCGACTGAACGATCCGGACCGAAGCTTACTGCTTGCGATGATGATTAATAGATTGGCAAAATTTGATTCGTTTGGCTGCGGTTGCGTCCCACGGAGAAGATGGCGATCGGAATGCCGGTCAACTCGGACACGCGCTTGACGTAATTGCGGGTCGTTTCAGGAAGATCCTCGAGCGTTTTCGCTTCGGAAATATCCTCGTGCCAACCCGGCATTTCTTCGTACACCGCTTCGCATTCCGCCAGCATTTTCAGGCTTGCAGGGTAATGCGTAATCACTTCGCCGCGGTATTTGTATCCGGTGCAGATTTTAACGGTGTCCAGACCGGTCAATACGTCCAGCGAGTTCAAAGACAATCCGGTCAAACCGCTGACGCGGCGGGCATGGCGCACCACGACGCTGTCGAACCAGCCGACGCGGCGAGGGCGTCCGGTTACGGTGCCGTATTCATGGCCTTTTTCCCGGATGAAATCGCCGATTTCATCGTTCAGCTCCGTCGGGAACGGACCGTCGCCTACACGGGTCGTGTAGGATTTGGCTACCCCGATGACCTGGTCGATTCTCGAAGGACCCACGCCGGAACCGATGCAGACGCCGCCGGCCGAAGGGTTCGAGGACGTAACGTATGGGTACGTTCCTTGGTCGATGTCAAGCATAACGCCTTGCGCGCCTTCGAACAGCACTTTGCGGTTTTCGTCGATCGCGTCGTTCAGCACGACCGAAGTGTCGGTCACGTATTTGCGGATGACTTCCGCATACTCCAGATACTGCTTCAGCACTTCTTCCACGTCCAGCGGCTCGGCGCCGTACACTTGCTGAATGATTTGGTTTTTCTCTTTCATCAGGTGACGCAGCTTCAGCTCGAATTCTTCGGCATCCATCAAATCCGCGATCCGGATGCCGTTCCGGGCAGCCTTATCCATGTAGCAAGGACCGATCCCTTTCCGGGTCGTCCCGATTTTGTTCGGGCCCTTGCGGTCTTCTTCCAGTCCGTCCAATACCAGATGGTACGGCATAATGACATGCGCGCGGTCGCTGATGACCAGATTATCCGTTGTAAATCCGTTATCGTGAATGTAATTGATTTCTTCAATGAGTGCAGCCGGATTGATCACCATGCCGTTTCCGATGACGCAGATCTTGTCGGAGTAAAACACGCCGGATGGAATCAAGCTCAGCTTATATTTTTTACCGTCAATCAGAATGGTATGTCCGGCATTGTTGCCGCCCTGATAACGGGCAACCACATCGGCGCTTTCCGCGAGAAAGTCCGTGATTTTTCCTTTGCCTTCGTCTCCCCATTGTGTTCCCACAACGACTACTGTTGACATTTTCATTCCCCCGCTTGGTGCGTATGGCGCACCTCGTTTTAATAATTCCTATGCATTGTGCGCGAAAAACCCCAACTCTATGCACGTTTCCCGCTTGTGTCATTGCATGAATAAACAATGTTCATAAGCCGCTTGGCCGGTTGAAACCCGTTAACAGACTCAAACCATAATAGATCGATTCCCAAAGCAAAGCAGCATTATCAGTGTAACAGTCCCCATTTTCAAAGTCAAATAAAAAACGAACAATCGCACATGGAGACGTACGATTGTTCGGAAATGGAAATGATATGGATCCATAAGTGCAATCGTGTTGCATCAGACCCCCAAAATGCGGAAGTCCGTTGTATAGAATCAAGCGGCTACATGGCGAATGGCTCGGCATGGTTCCGCTCGTAATTGACGAATTTATTGAAGTTTTTCAAAAAGACCAGTTCCACCGTGCCGACCGGACCGTTACGCTGCTTGGCGATGATGATTTCGATGATGTTCTTCTTTTCCGTCTCCTGATTGTAATAATCGTCGCGGTAAAGGAAGGCAACGATATCGGCATCCTGCTCGATCGAACCCGATTCCCGAAGGTCGGACATCATCGGACGTTTGTCCTGACGCTGCTCGACGCCCCGGCTCAGCTGGGACAAGGCGATAACCGGCACGCTCAGCTCGCGGGCGATTTGCTTCAGGGTACGGGATATTTCCGATACCTCCTGCTGCCGGTTTTCGCCGGGTTTGCCGCGTCCTTGGATGAGCTGCAAATAGTCGATAACGATCATGCCAAGGCCTTTTTCCTTCTTCAACCGCCGGCATTTCGAACGAATGTCCGCCACCGTAATGCCGGGCGTATCGTCGATATAGATTTCGGCTTCGGCCAGCGATGCGATTCCCATCGTCAGCTTGGCCCAATCCTCGTCGGTTTTGAAATCGCCTGTACGCATCAGGTTGGCATCCAGGTTGGCCTCGGCGCAAATCATACGGTTGACCAGCTGCGGCGCGGACATCTCCAAACTGAATATCGCTACCGTTTCTTTGGCCCGGACGGCAACGTTTTGGGCGATGTTCAGGGCAAACGCCGTCTTCCCCACGGAAGGACGCGCCGCCACAATGATAAGGTCCGAACGTTGGAATCCGTTCGTCATCTTGTCCAAATCGACAAATCCGGTCGGAATGCCGGTCGTGGTGCCGCCTTGCTGGTTCAAAACCTCCACGCGGTCGAACACTTCCATCAGCACGTCGCGGATGGCGACGAAGCCGCTGCCGGTCCGGCGGTTGGAGATCTCCAGAATCCGGCGCTCCGCGTCGCTGAGCATGCCGGCCACGTCTTCTCCGCCGCTGTAGCCTTCGCTTACGATTTGCGTAGCGGTGCGGATCAAACGGCGCAGCATCGATTTTTCTTCGATAATCTGAGCGTAATACTCCACGTTGGCTGCCGTCGGCACCGCATGGGCAAGCTTGGCCAAATAGCTGACGCCGCCCACATCCTCCAGTTGGCCTTTGTCCTGCAGCCGTGAAGTCAGTGTAACCAGATCGATTGGCTGATTCTCTTCTCCGAGCTGGATCATCGCCTCATAAATCAGCTGATGTGACGCGTCATAGAAATCCTCCGGCTGCACCCGCTCCATCGCGGTGATCATCGCTTCGCTCTGCAGCAGAATGGCCCCTAGAACCGCCTGCTCCGCCTCCAGATTCTGCGGGGGAATCCGGTCGAAAAAGAGCTCTCCGCCCATCTTATTCCTCCGTAACCTGAACCTTCAGCGTCACTTTCACTTCAGGGTGCAGCTTGACGGTCATCTGCGTAACGCCCAGGTGGCGGATCGGCTCTTCGAGTTCAATTTTCCGTTTGTCGACTTTGATGCCCGAAGCAGCCAGCGCTTCGGCAATTTGCTTGCTCGTAATGGCGCCGAACAGGCGGCCGCCTTCGCCGGCTTTGGCCTTCAGCTGCACGGTCATCTCTTCAAGCTTTTTGCCAAGCTCCTGCGCTTCGATTTTTTCCTGCTCCTTGCGTCTTTGCTCGGCCGCATTCTGGTTTTCGAGCGTCTTCATGTTACCTTCCGTCGCCGGGCGCGCCAATCCGCGCGGCAGCAGGAAATTGCTTGCGTATCCCTCGGATACGTCCTTGATTTGGCCTTTTTTACCTTGACCCTTAACGTCTTGCAGAAAAATGACTTTCATTCGAACAACCCCTCTTTCTCCTCAATTTGCGAAAGAACCTCAAGCAGCTTCTGCTCGGCCTCTTCCACGGTTCCCTTCAATTGGACGGCCGCATTGGTCAAATGACCGCCGCCGCCAAGCCTTTCCATCACGACCTGGACGTTCATCCGGCCAAGCGAACGCGCGCTGATGCTGATCAAGCCGTCAGGCCGTTCGCTGATCACGAACGATGCGACCACATCCGTCATATTGAGCAGCGTATCCGCAGCTTGGGCGATGAGCAGCTGCGGAATGACGGTCCCCGGTTCGGTCACGGCAAGAGCGATATGATCATATACCATTTTAGCATGCTTGATGATTTCTGACTTTGCCAGATATTCCTGTAAATCTTCTTTCAGCATCCGCTGAATTTGGATCGTGTCGGCGCCGCTGCGGCGCAGGAATCCTGCCGCCTCGAACGTGCGCGATCCGGTATGGAGCGCAAAATGCTTCGTATCGACCGTGATGCCGGCCAGCAGCATCGTGGCCTCCATCGGCGTGAGCTGGATTTTTTCGTGGATATATTGCAACAGCTCGGTCACCAGCTCCGATGCGGACGACGCGTACGGCTCCATGTAGACCAGCACAGCATCGTTGATGAACTCCTCGCCCCGGCGGTGATGGTCCACGACGACGATCCGGCTTGCATTTTGCACGAGCTTCGGCTCCATCGTCATGGAAGCCTTATGGGTATCCACGATGACGAGCAAGCTGTGCGGGCTCAGAAGAGCCAGCGCCTGCTCCGGCGAAATGAACCGCTCGAACAGCTTTTCGTCCTTTTGAACCTGATCCATCATCCGGTCAATGGACGGATTTCTCCCCGGCAGGACGACGTAAGCCTCGACGTTGTACATTTGGGCAGCCTTAAGCACGCCGATGGAAGCGCCGATGACGTCCATGTCCGGCATTTTGTGTCCCATAATAATAACCTTGTCGCTTTCCTGCATCAAATCGCGCAGCGCATGGGCGATAACCCTGGCCCGTACCCGGGTGCGCTTCTCGACGGCATTGGACTTGCCGCCATAAAAGGACAGCCGCTGCCCCGCCTTGACCGCCGCCTGGTCGCCCCCGCGCCCAAGCGCCATATCCAGCGAGGATTGCGCCAGTTCCCCTAACTCGTTGATGCTTTCCGCACCGAAGCCGAGCCCGATGGAGAGCGTCATCGGCACCTTCAGTTCCGCCGTCATTTCCCTGACTTCGTCCAGAATCACAAACCGGCTTTTTTCCAGCTCCTGCAACGATTGATAATTCAGCATCATCAAATACCGGTCCGATGACAACCGCCGCAGGTATACCCCGTATTGTCTCGCCCATTCCGTAATTTCCGTCGTCACCCGCGCGATCAAAGAGGTTCGCTGCTGGTCATCCATCCCTTGGGCGGCTTCATCGAGGTTATCCATCATGATGATGCCGATCGCCAGCTTTTCGGCCTCGTATTTCTCGCGCAGCACCACCATATCGGTAATGTCGTACAAGTAGATCAAACGTTCTTCCGGGTTCAGCATCAAATGAAAATGCGATTCCCCGATTTTGATCTCGGTATGGATCTGCTTCCCGTCCTTGACACCGTCCCGATGCCCGTCCTTATGGCCTTCCTTCTTGTCGTTCAGCATCGGCGTCAGCGAGGGAAACAGCTCCTGCAGCGAATCGCCGACCAACGTTTTTTGGCCGAAAATTTTGCACACGTAACGGTTGTTCCATTCGACCGTCTTATCCTCGCCGTATAGCACGATCCCGAACGGCAGGGCGCTGATCGCCTCGCCCTCGACCCTTTTGACGCGAAAGGACAAGCCGTTGATGTATTCCAGCAGGTTTTTTCTGTACCGCATTTCCGCCTTCAGCAACAGGTAGCATAACGCCGCCACAAGAATGAGGCTTATGATTCCGAGCGGCCAATTGTACCGGGTCACGATAATGACCAAAAGCAGCATCAGCATAAACGCCCATACGGTATAATAGCCGTGCCAGCGCTGTTGTAGAAATTTAGGCATGACTCCCACCCTAACGTTTTGATTTAGTCATAAATTGACGCAGCGGAAATGCCAAGTCCAAAATCCCGATGATCCGCATCGGCGGAAACAGAAGGATCGGAATCGCAATAAGCAGCGGCACGATCGGGTGCCATTTTTTCGTATGCCCCAAGTAATAGAAAAAACCGATGGCTTGAATCATGAAACAGATGTGCAGGAGCGGCACCAGATTCGCTGCAATCATCGTCAGAAACGGACTGTCTGCGCGGCGGGCGAACACTTCAATGATGACTCCGATCAAATAATACCAAATCAAGGACCGCGGCAGCATCCATTCCCGCGCAGGCTTCAACTTAGGAACATGGAACGCCGTGCTTTCGATGATCGGCCGTGCCAGCGCATGCGTGATGACGGCCATCATAAAGGAGCTGACGATCATGGCAAAAGGAATCATTTGCATGGTGGCGTCGCTTACCATCTGCATTTGTTCGGGCGTCCACATCATGTCGGTCACCAGCGGATTGTTTCCGCCGACGTCCTTCAGCGGCGACATCGTCATTTTTACGATATCATGCACATAGCTGGACAAGTCGAAGTGCAAAAATACGGTGCCGATTAGCAGCAGTATCAGCATTTCGGCCAAAATCGTGCCGGCTCCGGACATCAGCGTTCGCAGCGCGGGCCTTTTTTTCTTGTAAGCCCAGCCCATGACGAGCGCAGGTATGACAAAATATACGGCCAAGAGCAAATTCACCGGATGAACGATGAAGGCGATCAGCCATACCGGGAGTACATGAAGCAAAAAAGATCTCGTATTTAGCGTTGCAAACAGAATCGTGGCCGGCAAAATCAAAAAAAATACCGTCACGATGGACAAAGGAGAAAGCAAGGAAAGCAGCAGAAGCAGATATACGACGCTCCATACTACCGATGTCCAGCGCATTTTCAATGTCTTCACCTCTTACGCATATGTTCTTCGAGCGCGGAAATATCCTGGTACCAGTCCTCTAGCTGGTGGCCTTCCTGTTTGTGTTTCTTTAATTTATCGATCAAAAGATCATCCAGGTCACGGTATGACATCCCCAGCCTGCGGGCCAATATGTAAGAGCTCATGATCAAACTTGCAAGACTGTCGCCAACCCGGGTCGTGCTGCCTTCCCACAATGCCTTGAACAGCCTCGATACGTGGTCCACTACTTCGGTTTTCAGCCATTCGATCACCTTGGCGCGCTTGGCTACATCCAAATCTTTAGGCATATTCTGAAGCTCACACTCCCTGAAAAAGCTTTATTCTCCATTATAGCATAAAAGAGTCCCGCCCACGAAAAACGGTCCCTCAGTCCCTTGCGTCCGCAACGAACGGTAAATCCCGCCGCCATGTGGTGCGGTAAATCAAAAAACTCCGCTCATGCCGCTTTCTGATATTGTCAAAAAGACCTGCCCGAATCGTCTTCATCAAAAGCAGGTCTTTTTCTCATTCTATGCCTTTTGGCTCTAAGGTAATCGCAGCTTTTGCAAAATTCGAACGTCTTGAGCGCGGTAAAACGAAAATATGATTCCCTAAAACGAAAACTTATATCGAATTGACTGATTCTTTGGACACAAATCGTTCGCAGTATTCGATAATCTGGCTTCTGCGGACGATCCCGATAAAGCGGTTCATGTCGTCCACGACCGGCACGAAGTTCTGCACTTTGGCCAAATTGATCAAGTCTTCCATATTCGCGTCGATCGACACCGGTTTATTGTTCATTTTAAGCGGTACATCCTTCAGCAGATACTTGGACGCATTCTCGAAATTGATTTTCCCGCCCGAGTTTTTCATATGCCACAGCAGGTCGCCTTCGGTCACCGTTCCGGCGTATGTTCCGTCCTTGCCCAGAATCGGCACCGCCGTGTACCTGTGGTATTCCATTTTTTCGAGGGTTTGCCTCAGCGTCGAGTCCGTCGTTACCGTAACCACTTCCTGTTTAGGCAGCAGAAAAAACGCGATGTTCATGTCGGATCATCCTCCTCTGCAGCTTCTTCCAGCTTCCCTCGTCTTCTTACGGTGTAACCCTGCGATCGTTTCAGGAGGACACAAAATCAGCAGCCGCACCTGTGGCTGCCGATTTTATTCAAAAGGGTACATGACCTTTGCTGCATTTTATCTTGCGAGGGAACGCCCTGAAGAGGCTGTTCTCATTTTGCCGTGCCGTCCTCTTGCGTCGTGTCATCGTCCGGCAGCATCAGCTGGTCGGAAGGCGTGTCGGGATTTTCCCAACTGTCGATGAGCGCTTTCGCCTTGTCCACGTCTTTTGGGATCGGCTTATCGTAATATATTCCGTTAATCTTCATGCCTTCGCCCATGATCGTATAGCTTGTAAATTGGGCTTCCGATCCGGTCAAAATTTGTTTGGCCAGATCAATGATGAATTTGGGCTGCATATCCGTCTGGAAGTTGTCGCCCATAATGTCGAGCAGCTCGGGAATTTTGGAAATTTGATTCAGGCGCAGCATCCGGTTCGCTACCGCATCCAAAAACACCTGCTGCCGCTTCGTGCGATTAAAATCGCTGTCCTCCCGGTAGCGCACGTAGTTCAAAGCTTCCTCGCCGTCATAGATCGGCTTGTTGGCTTTAATGGTGAATTTCTCATGGTCGCGGCCTTTGTTCACGATATCCTTCTTGATCGGCAGCTCCACCCCGCCAAGCGCATTGACGGCATCCTTCAAACCTTGGAAATTGATCGTAGCGTAATAGTCCACCTCGTGATCGAGGAACGCCTCGACGGTATCCTTGGACATTTGCTGTCCGCCGAACGCGTACGCATGCGTAATCTTATCCTTTTTCCCTTTGCCGATGATCTCGGTGTACGTATCCCTTGGGATGGAGATCAGCAGCGCTTTCGAATCCTTCGGGCGCACGACGGCATAAATCAGCGTATCCGAACGCGCCGGTTCGTCCTTGCGCTGGTCGGAACCGAGCAGCAGGACCGAAAAAGGCTTATTCTGATACACGACCGGTTCGGCCGGTTTGGTCGGCCCGTTGTCCCTCGACTCCAGCGGCTGATACGATTTCTGGAGCGAGCTCTCCACTTGTTTGGACAGAAATAAATCAAAGGCCATCACCGCGAGCTGCTTGCGGAACACATACGAGCTCCCCGCAACCAGAAGAATGACCACGGCAATGGATATATATATTTTTGTTCTCTTTTTCATTCAATGATTCCTTCTTTGATTAGAATAAAAAGTCCTAACTCAAACAAAAACGGGAACCTTCCAGCCTCCTTTCCTATTTAAACGGATCCCGGATGAATGACGCATTTCGATGAAAGGGCGATCCGTTTAGGCAAAGATAAACGACATTAACATTGTAAACGGTATTTTTGCAAAAAGAAACCGCAGAACGGTGTCGATTCATGAAAAAAAGGTTCCTTTCCCGTTAAAAATGTGCAGTTTTGCCGTGAACAACCGGTAACCGAAAAAGACTACCGGAATGAGCAGGTCCGCAATGCATAGTATTTGGCGGGTATGTCGCTGCCGGAAAGGCAAAAAAGCAGCCTCGTGCCGGTTATCGGCACAAGGCTGCTGATGAACATGTCGTATTCAATGAACGCTCAGGAGGACCCCAATCCTTCCTTGATTAGCCGTTTTGTCAGACAGTGTTTCGATTAACGATTTAATTTGCTCATGTCGGAGCCGCCTTCGACGCCGATCGGGAAGTGGCAAGCCACCTCGCGGCCCGGCTTCACTTCCTGCAGCTTCGGCTCGACCTGGCTGCATTTTTCTTGGGCAAACGGACAACGGGTATGGAAACGGCATCCTGACGGCGGGTTGGCCGGGGATGGCACGTCGCCCTGCAGCACGATCCGGCTGCGTTTTTTGGTTGGCGTCGGCTTCGGTATAGCCGACAGCAGAGCAGCCGTATACGGATGCAGCGGCTCGGCGTACAAGCTTTCCGTTTCGCCGACTTCCACCAGTTTACCCAAATACATGACGCCGACGCGGTCGGAAATGTGGCGAACGACGTTCAAGCCGTGCGCGATGAACAGGAAGGTCAGTCCCAGTTCCTTCTGCAGCTTCATGAGCAGGTTGATCACCTGCGATTGCACCGACACGTCGAGCGCGGATACCGCTTCGTCCGCGACGATGAATTTCGGCTTGAGCGCAATGGCCCGGGCAATCCCGATCCGCTGGCGCTGACCGCCGGAAAATTCATGCGGATAACGGTTGCGGCGCGTTGGATCCAGACCGACCATTTCCATCAGTTCCACGACCCGCGCATCGATTTCTTTGGCGGACATTTTCGTATGAATCTTCAATGGTTCGCCGATGACGTCCTTAACGAGGAAACGGGGATTCAGCGATCCGAACGGATCCTGGAAAATGATCTGCATTTCTTCGCGCATTTTGTTCAGCTCGCGGTTGCTCAGCGCATGAACGTCGCGGCCGTTGATTTTCACGGAGCCTTCCGTTGCGCTTTGCAGGCGGAGGATAACCCGTCCGAGCGTCGATTTGCCGCAGCCGGATTCCCCTACAAGCCCGAAGGTTTCGCCTTCGCGGATCGTAAGCGATACATCGTCCACCGCTTTGACGTTGCCGACGACGCGGTTCAGCAGCCCTTTATGGATCGGGAAATATTTTTTGACGTTATTGACTTCCACCAAATTTTTAGCCATGGATGTTATCCCCTTTCCCGGCTACGGCTGCCTTGCCGTTTTCTTCGAACAGCCAGCATTTTGCGTAATGCTCGTCACCGACCTGGATGTCTCCAGGCTCGACTTGGCGGCATTTATCCATGACATGCGGGCAGCGCGGATTAAAGCGGCAGCCTTGCGGAAGGTTGCCCAGCGCCGGAATCGTGCCTTTGATCGTGTACAATTCGCCGCCGCGTTCGCCTTCGAATCCCGGAATGGATTGCAGGAGGCCAACCGTATACGGATGGGACGGATTCGAGAAGATTTCCTCTACCGTTCCCTGCTCTACGATGGCGCCTGCGTACATAACCGCGATATGGTCGGCCATTTCGGCAGCTACGCCCATATCGTGGGTAATGAGCAGGATCGATGTGCCGAGCTTTTCTTTCAAATCTTGCAGCAGGTCCAAAATTTGAGCCTGAACCGTTACGTCAAGCGCGGTTGTCGGTTCATCGGCGATCAGAAGCTCCGGTTTGGAAGCCAGGGCAATGGCGATGACGACGCGCTGACACATCCCGCCGGAGAGCTGGTTCGGATACTGCTTGGCGCGGATTTCCGGCGAAGGAATGCCGACCATGCGAAGCAGCTCGATGGCTTCCTTCCATGCTTCGTCCTTGGATTTATTTTGGTGAAGGCGCAAGCTTTCGGCTATTTGCTCCCCAACCGTAAACACGGGATTCAATGCCGACATCGGATCCTGGAAAATCATCGAGATTTTATTCCCGCGGATGCTTCTCAGTTCCTCTTGTTTTTTCTTGGCCAGGTCTTCACCTTTAAAATTGATGCTTCCTTCCAGGATGATGCCGTTGGCATAATCGATCAGACGCATAATCGACATCGAGGTGACGCTTTTGCCGCTGCCGGACTCGCCGACGAGACAAAGCGTCTTCCCTTTTTCGATACTCAATGAGATGCGGTCCGTTGCTTTCACTAAACCTTTTTCCGTCAAAAAGCCTGTGGTCAGATTCCGGACTTCGAGAAGTTTTTCCGCCATTTTGCTAACCTCCTCCGGGATTTTTTCTGTCTTGGATCAAGGGCGTCACGGATCCCGTCGCCAATGAAGTTAACGGCCAGCACGACAATCAGGATACACAGACCCGGATAAACGGCCAGCATCGGATTGATCAGCATGAACTCCTGCGAGTTGCTCAGCATAATCCCCCAGCTTGTTTGCGGCATTTGGATACCGAGGCCCAAATACGACAAACCGGATTCGGACAAGATCGCTCCGCCGACCATCAGCGTGGCGTTAACGATAATCGGGAAGCTTGCATTGCGCAGCAAATGCCGGAAAATGATGCCCCAGCTGGAAACCCCGGTGGCTCTGGCCGCTTCGACATACTGCATTTCGCGCAGCTGCAGGAATTGTCCCCGCACGAGGCGGGCAACCCCGGTCCAGCTTGTCAGCGCCAATATTAATATGAGGTAAAGCATTTTCGTTCCGAAAATAGCCATGACCAGAATGTTGATGAACATGCTCGGCAGCGAAATCATCACGTCGATCAGACGCATGAAAATCGTGTCGACCCAACCGCCGAAATAACCCGAAATCGCGCCGATTAACGAGCCTAAAAACACGGCAATAACGGCGACGGAAAAACCGACCATAAGCGAGATGCGGCTGCTGTATACAAGACGGGAAAAAATATCCCGGCCCAGCTCGTCCGTTCCAAGGAAATGCTTGCCCGATCCCGGCTTCAAGTTGGAATTCATCATGTCGACTTTCGCCGGATCAAACGGGGCGACCTGTTTGGCGAAAATGGCTACAAGTACAAAAATCAATAAAACGACAAGACCGGTCATTGCGTACGGGTTATGCGAAAACTTCTGCCACACGAGCCTCCACGGTCCTGGCGGTTTTTTACTAGGAGGAAGCGGTGCGTTTTCCGGCGCCGTCGGCTCTGCCGGCTGTACGTTCGGAGCGGTTGCGGCATTCATGTCACTCATTAAGCTTTTCCTCCTTTGCGTCCGATTTGAACTCGTGGGTCTACCAATTTATAAAGAATATCAGCTATCAGGTTGCCAAGCACCACCGCCACGGCGGTAATCATCGTAATGGCCATCAGGACCGAATATTCGCGGGACCTTGCCATATCGACGAACAAACGCCCCATTCCCGGCCAGTTAAATACGTTTTCCGTAAGGGCGGCCCCCGCCACGAGGTTTGCCAGGTCCATACCTAATACTGTAATGATCGGAATTAATGCATTGCGGAGCGCATGGCGGAAAATAACTTTACGTTCAGAAACGCCTTTCGCGCGTGCGGTACGGATATAATCCTGCTCCAGTACCTCCAGCATGCTTGAACGGGAGTATTTGACATAACCGGCCAAATTAAGGAGAATCAGCACGGTTGAAGGCAAAATCAAGTGCATAAACAAGTCGCCGATGTTCCCTTGCTTATCCATGGAATACATGTCCGAGAGCGGCAACCAATCCATTTTCAACGAGAAAAACTCCTGCAAGATGATACCGAACCAGAAGGCCGGCATTGCAAAACCGATATAAGTGACGAAGTTGGCCGTCTGATCAGACAAGCCGTATTCGCGGGTACTGTTGTAAATCCCCCACGGAATGGCGATGATCAAACTTATAACCCAAGAAAAAGACATCAAGACAAGCGTGTTTTTTATGGCAGGCCAAATCACGTCGCCAACAGGAACATTGTTTTTAAACGTATATCCCATATCGCCTTTTAACATGTTTTTAAGCCAAATGACGTACTGTGTAGGTACTGGTTTGTCCAGACCCAGGTTATGCTTTTGAATCGCTGCGGTCTCAGGCGAAAGTCCCGGGGAAATCATCATTTGGGTCGGACCGCCCGGTGCAGCATGCATCAAGCCAAATGCAGCCACCGAAACCAAAAACAATACCAATATGGATTGCAGCAAGCGGCGGATGAGATATTCAGTCATAATTGATCCTCCTAAAATTAAACGTACGCGACACCGCAACCATCCGAAAACGCAAAAAAGGGCGAGGGGAAGATGACTTCCCCTCTAGCACGTTTGCGCCCCTAAATTGTGATCCAATTTATTATTTTGCGTCGTCGATCCACCAGTTGATTGCGTGGAAGAAGTAGCCGTAAGCAAGCGTTGCTTCTGGTTTGTCTTCTTCTGCAAATTTAATCTTCTTGGACATTGCTGTTGGTGCACCATATTGGTACATAAAGATGTAAGGCAGGTCAGTCGACAGGATTTTCGCAGCTTCTTTGTAGATTTCGGCACGTTTTGCTTGGTCTACAGTCGAAGTGCCTTGCTGCCAGAGCTTATCCAATTCAGGGTTGTTGTACCATACGTTGTTTTGGCCGGTTGGCGGCGTAAACTTGGAACCGAAGATCGTTTCTTGGTCCGGATCCGGATTGTTCAGGGACCAACCGATCAGAACGGCTTCGAATTTACCAGGGTTCAGGTTTTGGTCAACCCATGCGGAGAAGTCGAGCGCTTTAGGCTTCACTTCAATGCCTACGTCCGCCAGGTTTTGCTGGATTACCGTTGCTACGCCTTCACGACGGCTGTTGCCGGCGTTGTATTGCAGTTCGAAGGAGAAGCGATGTCCGTCTTTCTCGAGAATGCCGTCTTTGCCTGGCTTCCATCCGTCTTCAGCAAGCAATTGTTTTGCTTTTTCAGGATTGTAGTCATAGTGGGTAGCGGCTTCTTTCGGATCTGCCCAAGAACCTGGAAGGAACGGAGCGTCCATGACGGAACCGATGCCTTTCAGAACGTTATCGATCATGCCTTGACGGTTGAGGGCGTATGCGATCGCTTGTCTTGTTTTCGGGCTGGACCATGGAACGTATTTATCTTTGAAATTGTCGGCTTTGTGGTTCAGGCCGATGTATTCGTATTGAGGACCCGGAGTTGGATCTACGCTCAAGTTGTCTTTGGATTTCAGGACTTCCAGCTGAGTTACAGGAACGCCGTTCGCCAGGTCGATGTCGCCTTTGATGAGGGCTTGGACTTCCGTGTTTTGGTCAGCATAGATTTTGTAAACGACTTTTTGGATGTGAGGCTTAGGACCCCAGTAATCCGGATTCGCTTCAAACGTCAAATATTCTTTTTGTTTCCACTCCGTCCATTTCCAAGGGCCGCTTGTAACGGTTTTGGCAGGATCGGTGCCGTATACGTATTTTTGCATTTCTTCCGGCTTCACGTCTTTCAGGACGTGCTTCGGAACGATTTCCATAGCAAGTACGTATTGGAATGGAGCATACACTTCTTTCAGTGTCACTTTGAACGTGTGATCATCCACTTTTTCGACCTTGCTTACTTTGTCGAATCCCGTGATGCCAGGAGCGCCCGCTTTAGGGTTGCGAACGGTTTCGATCGTGAAAACAGCGTCGTCGGCCGTGATCGGCTGGCCATCGCTCCACTTCGCGGTGTCTTTCAGTTTAACGGTGTATTCCAAGCCGTTTTCGGAAATCGTCATCGGCTCTGCAGCCAAGGACCAAGGCTCAACAGCCACTTTACCGGAACGGTCGATGTCGAACATTTTAGCGAACAAAAATTGCTCCGCGTCGCCCGAAGCCGTGTCCTGCACGTAGATCGGGTTAACGCTAACGATGTCGGATGTGCTTCCGAAAGTCAGCGTACCGCCGTCTTTAGGCGTGCCGGCCGCCGGTTCTTCTTTTTTGTCACCTTCGCTTTTTGCCGGCTCTTCTTTCTTCGGCTCGTCTTTAGGCGCATCGGCGGTTTTGGAATCGCCGCAACCTACGAACAGAGCACTGACAACAGACAATGATACCAATAAGGACAACCATTTTTTCTTACTTGCCATACCTTTTTCCTCCCCTTTGAAAATAAAATGATGGATACCTGCAATTGCTGCATGGAACATCCCAAAAGCCCAACCAATAGTTCAAGCGAAGCTTGTCCGCCGGCTATCAGGGACTTTTACACCTGTGTTCAATTCGTTCTACTGCCCCGAATTACGCCTAACGATTTCCCCCTCTAGTGTTATAGCCATGTAAAAAGCCAGGGTGACGGCAACAGGTGAAGCAATATATTAAAAAATTAATATATCCAAATGTTAGGAGATTGCGGCACCAAATCCGCTCCGGGAGAGAGATGAAAATTGTGAACAACCCGGACATAATTACGGATACCTAATAACGCAATAAAGCATTAATGCTTTAAATGACCATCGGTCAATTGAAATCAGTAAAAAGGGTGTCGATTTGTGCTGGGTAAAACTTCCTACATAAATTTAATGTAATGATACGTGTAAATTAAACTCACGTCAATATTTTTTTAGGCACATCGGATTAAATTTTTTAATGACGCAAAACAAGCGGCAACAATGGGTTTATCGTGAAAATAGAAACCATTTCTTTTCGAATTTTAATGTTAAAGAGCAGAGGATGCCTGAGTAAGAAATGGCTTGTTTGGAAGTGATGGAAAAATTGAATTCGCTTACAACGGTTGAACGCCGTCTGGATTTCAATTAAGTTGTCAGGTTATCTGACATGGTAAATATTTAATATAATACGATCAAATTTACTGGAAACAGATTCATCTGTCAATGGAATAATTATGCATAAATACATTGAAATGTAATTATTGTATTTCATGGAATTGCTTACGATTTTCAACTGTTCTTAGCGTTTGCCATATCAGTATTTACATAACAGATCCGCTTTCCTTATGCTCCTAAAAATACCAAAAAACTTACCGAATCTCTTCTTGGAAAGAAAGACTCGATAAGTTCGATGGGTCAAGCAAAATGGCATGCCACGAAGTGGCCCGGTTCGGCCTCGCGGAACGCCGGGATATCCTTTTTGCAAATATCGGACGCCAACGGGCAGCGCGTATGAAATTTACAGCCTGCGGGCGGATTGGCCGGACTTGGGATGTCGCCTTGCAAAACGATCCGCTCCCGTTTCAGCGTCGGGTCGGGGATCGGGATTGCCGAGAGCAGGGCTTTCGTATACGGGTGCAGCGGGTTTGAAAAAAGCGCCTTTTTGTCCGCCATTTCCGCCATGGAGCCCAAATACATTACGCCGATCCGGTCGCATAAATGCTCGACGACGCTCAAATCATGGGAGATGAACAGATAGGTCAACTGCCTCTCCTTTTGTAAATCGCTGAGGAGATTGATGATCTGCGCCTGGATCGATACGTCCAGTGCCGAGACGGGTTCATCGGCGACGATAAAGTCGGGGTTCAGGATGAGCGCCCGCGCAATCCCGATCCGCTGCCGTTGCCCGCCCGAGAACTCATGGGGAAAACGGTCGTAATGATAGCTTGCCAGCCCGCAGATCTCCAGCGTTTCGACGACCTTTTCCTTCAGCTTTTTCCTCTCGACCAGGCCGTGCTCAAGCAGCGCCTCCCCGATGGCTTCCCCTACTTTGATCCTGGGATTCAAAGAGCTGAACGGGTCCTGGAATACGATTTGCAGCTCCGGACGCAGCTCCCTCAGCTTGTTTTTGGGCAGTCCGAACAGATCCTGGCCTTTAAACCTAACCTCGCCGGCAGTTTTTTCGTGCAAGCGGAGAATCGTGCGGCCAATGGTGCTTTTCCCGCAACCGGATTCGCCCACCAGCCCGAAGGACTCGCCGCGGCGGATGTCGAAGGATACGTCGTCAACCGCTTTGACATACCCGACGGTGCGCTGAAATACGCCGCCGGTGATCGGAAAGTATTTTTTCAGGTTTTTGACTTCGATCAACGCTTCGCCCATCGTTTACCCTCTCCCCTCTTCCTCATAGAGCCAGCATGCCGTTTTATGGCCCGATTCATGGGCGCGGAGGGGCGGTTCTTTCGTTTTGCAGATGTCCATGCAAAAGGCACAGCGGTCATGGAAGTGGCAATTGCTTCCGAGCTCGATCGGATTGGGGACCTGACCCGGGATCGTGTATAACCTCTCCTTCGTCTGGTTGATGACCGGCTTGGCTTTCAAAAGCCCTTGGGTATACGGATGTTTCGGGTTTTTGAACAATTCGACGACCGGCGCCTCCTCAATGACTTTGCCTGCGTACATGACAACAACGAAATCGGCCATTTCCGCGACGACGCCCAAATCATGGGTGATCAGCATAATGGACGTATTCAGTTTTTTCTTGATATCCCGCATCAGATCGAGGATTTGGGCCTGGATCGTCACGTCCAGCGCCGTTGTCGGTTCGTCCGCGATCAGCAGCTTCGGGTTGCAGCTAAGGGCGATGGCGATCATAATCCGCTGGCGCATGCCCCCGCTGAGCTCATGCGGATAAGCATGGAAAATATCCTCCGCCCTGGGGATCCCGACCAGATTGATCAGCTCAATCGCCCGTTTCTTGGCCGCCTTACGGTCCAGCATGAGATGAAGTATCAATGGTTCGGTAATTTGCTCGCCGATGGTTAGAACCGGGTTCAAGGACGACATCGGCTCCTGAAATATGATTGAGATTTCATTGCCGCGGATTCTTCTCATTTCGCTATTGTTCATTTTCAGCAGGTCTTTGCCTTCAAAAACGATTTCTCCGCCGACAATGTTCCCTGGAGGGGATTCGACGAGCCGCATAAGCGACATGGCGGTTACGCTTTTGCCGCAGCCGGATTCGCCGACGACGCATAACGTCTCCCCTTCCCGAATCGTAAAACTGACATCATCGACTGCCTTGACGACACCTGCGGAAGTTCGGAAATGAGTTTGTAAGTTTCGAAATTCAACCAGATTTTTCGCCATATTCGAATCCCCTATTTTTTCGTTTTCGGATCTAAGGCGTCCCTTAGCCCGTCACCTATCAAGTTAATCGCTACGACCGTAATGAGAATACACATGCCCGGAGGAATCCAAAGCCACGGTCTTTTTCGAAAATCGATCATATTGTTGGCAGCCGATATCATGTTGCCCCATGACGGTGTCGGCGGAACGACGCCGATGCCAAGGTAACTGAGCGCGGATTCGTACAAAATTGCGCCGGCCACGCCAAGCGTCGCCGCAACGATAATAATAGGAATCGTATTGGGGAGCAGATGTCTGAAAATTTTACGGCGATCCCGGATTCCGAGGGCATCGACAGCCTGCATGTACTCCATTTCGCGCAGGGCAAGAATTTGTCCGCGGACCAAACGCGCCAAAGACGTCCAACCTAAAATGCCGATGATCAACATAAGGAAGTAAATCCGGTATTTAGGGTCGACTTTCAAATCGGACAAAACGGCGCCCAATATAATCAAGATCGGCAAGGTCGGCATCGACATAAAAATATCGGCAATCCGCATGATGATGGTATCGGCTCCCCTACGGTAAAAGCCTGCGATGGAGCCCAGCGTTGCGCCGACGATGACGGCAATGGTCGTTGAAATAATCCCTACCACAAGCGAAATTCGACCGGCAAGCATCATCCGCAATAAAATGTCGCGCCCGAGGGAATCGGTTCCCAGCCAATGTGCGCTGCTTGGCGGCTTGTTTTTCATCGAAATTTTGTAATCTTCAAGCTCGTAAGGCGAAAAAAGCGGGCCGAAAAAGCAAACGACAAACATAACGACGAGTATGATAAAGCCGATAAGAGCCAGTTTATTCCTGGTAAAACGCCGTAGGGCCATGCTCCAGGGAGAGGCGGGCGCTTTTATGGCTTTACCGGCGGTAGGGTCTGTTTTGGCTACATCAATAACGGACATGGATTCTCCCCCCTCACTTTAGCCGTATTCTTGGATCCGCGACCCCGTATAATACGTCAGACAACAAGTTGCCGAGCAGAGTCAGCAGCGCGATGAAGATCGTAAAGCCCAGCATGAAAGGATAGTCCCGCATATTGATGGATTCGAGGTAAACTTGCCCAACCCCGGGCCATATAAAAATCTTTTCCAGAATAATTGCTCCCCCGAAAAGCCCGGGCAATTCAAAACCGAGCAGCGTAATGGCTGGCAGCATGGCGTTACGCAAAGCATGCTTAAAAATAACCACCCGTTCGTGAAGCCCTTTTGCGCGCGCCGTTCGAATATAATCCATATGGATGACTTCTAGCATGCTTGTTCTGAAATAACGCGTTAAGCTGCCTGTGCTCAGCATGGTCAATACCAAGACGGGCAGAAACGCATGTTTAAGAACATCCACGATATATGCCCAACCTTGGGCGTTCAGACCTGCAGTCGTCATGCCGCCTACTGGGGTAATACCCAAACCTAATGAGAGCGTTTTAATTAAAAAGAGCCCCAAAAAAAACGATGGAAGCGACATAGATAGAAATATAAACAGGGTCACAATTTTATCGAATAACGAATACTGAAATCTGGCCGAAAATACGCCGGCAAAGATGGCGATGATCCACGCAAACAGCAAGCTGAAAAATGCGATAATAACCGAATTCCATACGTAATTGTTCATGACGGAAGTGACGGGCTCCTTGTGAACCAAGGAATCGCCCATGTTCCCTGTCAGCATGTTGCCGATCCATATGAAGTAACGCTGTACCGCCGGCTTGTCAAGTCCGTAGATTTCCCTAAGCTGCTGCGCCTTTTCCTGGGTCATATTCGGGTTGTTCTGGGCCGTAATGTAATCTCCGGGAACGAGCGCAGAGATGGCGAAAATGATGATCGAAACCCCGATCAGGGTCGGGATCATCTGCAGCAGCCTCCGGATAATGTACTGCTTCATAACGATTCCTCCCGGCTTCATATGTGGATATGCTCAGCTCCCTGAATTCCGGGAGCCGAGCACCATGAATTCCATTCGTTTATTGCGGCAATTCCGCGTTATAGAGGCCATAGGAGAAATCTTTGTACGGGGAAAGGTCAAAGCCCTTGACTCTGGCATTGATCGGCCACATGTCTCTTCTCTGATACATGAAAATCATCGGCAGGTCGTGGTTAAGCTCTTGATACAGCTCTTTATAAATTTCCTTACGTTTGTTTGTATCCAGCTCAACCTTGCCCTTTTCCATTAATTCGTCAACTTTTTTGTTAGAGTAGCCCATTTTGTTCTGAGCCCCGTTCGTGATAAAGATCGTTGTGTCCGGATCCGCTGACAGACCCCATGCTGCAAAGAACATATCGTAGTCGCCTTTATCCTTCTTATCCATGACGGCATTGAAATCAAGCATTTCGGATGTTAATGCGATGCCGAGTTCTTTGTAGTTTTGGGTCATAATCGGGATGAGAGCATCCACAACCGAAGTTTCAGCTGTTGCAGAGAAGTTGATCTTGAACTTTTCGCCGTCTTTTTCGCGGATGCCGTCCGATCCGACCTTCCATCCGGCTTCATCGAGCAATTGTTTAGCTTTATCAAGGTTAAACTCATATTTCTCGATGTTTTCGTCGGTATATGCCCAGGAAACTTTGGACTGAGGAATGTTAATTACGTCTGCATATTTGCCGAAGACGCCTTCGACGACCTCTGCGCGGTTCAAGCCGTATACCAGTGCTTGGCGAACTTTCAGGTCCTGATATTTCTTTAACTTATGATTAAATTGGACGTATCCGTAACCGTTCGTCGGGAAGATATTAACGTCTAAGAAGCCGTAAGATTTGAGTTCTTCGACGTTGTCTTCACTGACAGTGACCATGTCCATATCCGTTTCGCCGGATTGCAGCATGGCCATTTTCGTTTCCTCGGTCGTTGTTTTAAAGACGACGTTTTTGATTTTCGGCGCGCCCTTGAAATAATTCGGATTTGCCGTGAGATCTACCTCTTGGCCCGGAGCGTATTTGGTCAGCACATATTGTCCGCTGCCGATCGGCTTATTGTTCAAAGCTTTGATCGATTCGACATTACCTTGCTTGTACCCCTTTCCATAGTAGGCTTCAGGTACAAGATAAACCGTGCCCAAGTCGATTTTTGTTATCGCTTGTGGTTCCAGCACCGTCACTTCCACCGTGTTGTCGTCGATGACTTTAACCCCGGAAATATCCTTCGCCTTGCCGTCGTGGTATTCTTGAGCGCCTTTGATTTTATCGCTGAGCAAGTCCGACGGTCCGTCGTAGCTGCCGTCAAGCAGTACTTTAAGTGCAAACACGTAATCTTTAACGGTTACCGGCGTTCCGTCGCTATATTTAACGCCTGGCTTTAGATGGAACGTATATTTTAAGCCATCGTCCGATACATCAACTTTGTCAGCAAGCGAATTGTCATAGGTTCCGTCTTTCTGGACTTCCAAAAAGCTGCTGAATAAGGCTTTGACCACGTATTGGTCATATGCGGTTTCACCGTAGAACGGGCTGAAGATACCCTTGGGAGCGGTCATCCCCACGATCAGCGTATCTTTGCGGTTCGTTGCCAACGCCGGGCTGGAAGCCGGATCCGTCGCCGGGAAGATCCCGTCATTTTGATCGGTTGCCGCAGCATCGTCCTTTTTGGCGTCATCCGTTTTTGCGGTATCGTCTGTTTTGGCCGTATCATCTGTCTTTTTCGAGTCGTCGGTTTTATTTTGCGTTCCTTGCTCTGTCGGCGCAGGATCCGCCGTTTTCTCATCGCCGCCCCCGCATCCAGCCAACAATCCGCCAAACATCGCAAGCGTCAATAGAAATATCGAAAGCTTTCTCTTCAAAATAAAATCCCCCTTAGATTTAGTGAAACTCCAAAAACGGGTACTGCAAACAAACGGTGCGATCACTCCTTTTCGGACGATGAATCTGCTTCTTGCCGCATTTCGTCGCATACTTGCAATAAAGCATTAATGCATTAAATGACCATCGGTCAATTGAAAACGGCAAGAGTGGAAGGATTAAATTACAATGGGTAATTTTTCCTCGTAAATTTAATGTAAATAATACGTGCAAACTTATGCCTAGTCAATATCTTTTTTGTGCGCATTTATCAATTTTTTTGAATGTTAAAAAATCCTGTATAATAAGGGTTTTTCGATAAAAATTCGGGTCGTCTTATGTCATTTTTTTAACGTTAAAGTCGAAGGGTGCACAGGGGTGGAAATTCGAGTTTTCAAAGATGAATAGATAGGGAATGAAACTAAGAAGAGTATCCATGGAAATCTAAATATTGGTAATATAAGATAATTATGTATCAATGAGACTATAGTTTTCATGAACAAATCACAGATACAGGAACATAAAAAAAGAGGACCAGGGATGCCCCTGACCCTCTTGCTTTGCCGATCTATGATCGCTTGATTCCGACGGTGACGATCTCGCAAGGACCTGCGGTAAGCTCTGCGCGGGCAGAAGCCGTCGCCAGCTTGTCGCTGCTGTCCTCTTCCAAAATCGTCGTCTTGTACATGGAAGCCGTGCCCTGCGTCAGCTCGAGCTTCAAGTCTGCCGTCTCGCGCTTCATGTTGTACCAGCGCAGGATATCGTCGCCGGTATGCTCGCTGACCTTCCAAGCCGAAAATGCCAAGCCGTAGTCCGCTTCCCATGCGTACGGCGCATGGACGGCGTCGATGGCGCCTTCATGCTGCCCGGTTTGCGCGGCCGTCCAAGGGATTTGGAACTGGTATGCTTCCTGGTAAGCTCCCGCTTCGACTCCATCGCCGCTATGAGGGATGATTTCGAGATGGACGGTATGCTCGCCAAGGCATTGGGCTTCAGGCGTAGGGAAATGCCCCCAGTCTCCAAGCTCGCCCACCGAGCGCAGCAGCGTAACGGCAATCGTGTTGCGGCCGTCGCGCAAAACCTCATATTCGTTCAAGCCGCGGTTTGCGACCGTCAGTCCGGCCCCCTCGCCGCTGACGTCGACGAAGGCCTGCTGGTGCTGCGTATTGCTTGGGTTCTCCCATTCCTTCGCAGGATGAATATCGCGTACCGCCACTTCGAACATCGAGTCGACCTGGTATTTGGAAGCCTCGATATCGGTAGGCATCAGCATGCGCACGCGGTGGTCCTTCGCCTGGTTGTTGAAGCTGGCTTCGATGTGAACGCCTTGTCCCTCCCGCTCCAGGCTGACAAGCGTGCGGATTTTCATCGGAACGGTTTCTTTCACGCGCTGCGCTTTGCGCACAGGGTAATAAACCAGTTCCACCTGCTCCCGGTCGAGAAGCTCCTCGGCGGACGCCGGAATCTCCCAATCATGCACGATTTCGAGCACGGCGCGGTAAGGCGTGTCTTCGACGACGCGGATGGAAGCCGCGAGATCTTTCGTCGTCAGGGCCTCTTCCCCTTCCGGCTGTTTGTACATGTACTCGTTGCCGATATCGCCGGTGTCTTCGTAGATCATCAGATCGTTAAACACGCGGCCGGTGCGCTTGTCCGTAATCGACAAGCTGCCGTTCGGCGCCGCTTCCACCCGCAGGATGCCGTTTTCGATGACGTTGCCGCCTTTGACCAGCGAATCCTTCTGTACCTGGAGCCCTGTCGCCGCTTCTCCGGAAACGAGCGCATAAGCTTTCAGGCCTAGCGCAGGGATTTGGCTTGCCTCAAACGTCACGCGGACGGCGCGGGCCATATAAGGTTGACGGAACTTATCGTCCGGCAGGTCATAGCCGAAACGAAGGCCCAGATCCTCGAGCGTAAAAGCTGCCGGGTTGCCGTCGGCATCCACGACCGCGCGCAAGCCAAGGTCAAAGTCCTTCATTTGGCTTCTCATGTCTTCGAAGGAGTGTCCTTCGCGGAAGTATACGCGTTTGACGTCCAGATCGACGGACACGGTGCCGCTGCGTTTCCAGCCGGTCGTATTAAACACGACAAACGGAACCGCCTCTTCCCCATAGCTGCTGAATACGGACGTATTGACTGCATCGGCTACCGCCTGCTTGCTCTCGTCGATGATCGATTCGGCCACGTCGCGGCTTTTCGCAAAACGGGTTACCATTTCGCGGTGGACCTCGTCCACGCTGCAGCCGCAAATGCTGTCATGCGGATGGTTTTGCATCAACGTTTTCCATGCATACGTCAGCATGTCATGCGGATATTCCTGTCCGGCAAGACGGGCATACGATGCCAGCGGCTCCGCAACCTTTTCCAGAAGCGTCTGTCCGAGCTGGTTCATTTGCTTCAAATACACGCGCGAGGAAGCCGTATTGACGAGCGTCCCCCAACCGTCGGTGCGTTGGCTGCGAAGTTCGCCGCGAACGACGGAAAGCTCGCCTTCTTTGGCTTTTTTCACGGCTTCGAGATATTTCGGGAAATTGGAGTGCACAAACTCCGTATCCGGATAAAGCTTCCGGGCGGTTTCCAGCGCCTGCGCCAGGTCCGTTTGGATCGGCTGGTGGTCGCAACCGTTCATGTACAGAAGTTCCGGAGTCGAAGCATACTTCTCGGCGTCTGCCAGCTTTCTGTCCCAGAATGCCTTGGCTTCTTCCGGATCGACCGGAACCTCGTTGCCGTTGCTGTACCAGTTGGCAAACAGGATGCCCAGCACGCGGGAGCCGTCCGGGCCTTCCCAGATCAGCTCGGAGAACGAGGATTCGTAATCGGAATCGGACACCGTGTTGTTGAAGCCCGTCGGCTTCACGCCGCGGCCGAACACCGCATTATCGATGCCGGATTGGCGCATGAGCTGCGGCGTTTGTCCGACAAGGCCAAACGTGTCCGGGAAATAACCGATTTTGGAAATTTGCCCGTAACGCGCGGCATCCTTATGGCCGACCTGCATGTTGCGGATATTCGCTTCGCCGCTCGTCAGGAACGCATCCTGCAGGATATACCACGGGCCGATGAAAATGCGCCCTTCGCGGATATATTTTTCGAGGCGTTCCTTCTGCTCCGGACGCACCTGCAGGTAGTCCTCCAAAATGATCGTTTGGCCGTCCAGGTAAAAGCTTTTGTATTCCGTGTCTTTATCCAGCGTATCCATCAGCACGTCCATCAGGCGGATCAAGCGCATGTGGTGTTTTTCATAAGGCAAATACCACTCCCGGTCCCAGTGGGTGTGCGAAATGATATGCGCCGTTCGTTTAGGTTGTGAAGTCATGAAAGTCAATCCCCTTTTCTGTAAGTCCGGGCCTGCCGCGTCATGCGGCCGACCGGCCGAGGAATCCCCGTAATGAGATCATGTGCTTGCCCAATATACGTTTTATTTTATAATGATCGCTTGCATTGCCGGCTTCTTTCGAACCGTACGGAAGCCTTTCGATTGTCCATTCCACACGAACAATGACAGGTTATGCTCTATATCACAAATCAGGGAATGATTCCCTTTTTTCGTTCAAGTCAAAAATATTCCATCGTCTTGCCACGTCACATATTATACTTAAATATGTCCTCATCGTATAGGAAAACCTGCGATTTTTCCGCAAAATATTATTACGGTTACATTCATCCCCAGGTTCGGCGTTTCAAAAGGACACACGATGATTGCGCCTTAAGCCGTCCAAACGGGATGAAGAACAACTGTCCACCATATGAGGACAGTTGTTCCATACCCGAAAGCCTTCGTCGGCCCTGCAGCAAGCTCGGCCCGTCTTCGTCTGCCGACTTTGGAGCAAGGCCTATCTTATCCCAAAGCCTTTATGCTTGAACGCCTTCCGTGCGGATGGCAACTTCGTCCGGACGGTACACCGCCGTAATGCGGCCTTCCCGGTCCGTGGCAAACAATACGCTCCGGTCGCTTTCCAGCGTAAAGCTATAAGCTGCCCCGGTGCGCGGATCTTGAACCTTGACGGAAGCATCCCAGCCGAACTCGGAAACGAACACGTACAGGCTTCCTTCCTTAAAGCTTAATTTCCTTCCGTATACCCCCGGAAGCTCGCCGCCGGCAATCCAATGCATGTCCTGCCCCACGCCTGCGGCTTCGGCCGCATAGTGGTACAGCTCAATGATCGGCTCGTCGCGGCCGTTCAGCTCCAGCGGAAGGCTGCTCCAGATAAGGCGTCCCTTGCCGAGCGGCATATCGACGACATGGTCCATGGATCCTTTGGTTCCATCTGCATCAGCCGGGCTTTCCTTGACGACCTCCGCAATTCGCCGGTGGCCGAAGGAAACGGCCATCGGACTGCCGCCCAGACCCAGCATTTCCTCCCTGCGGACGTTGGCGAGCTTGCGTTTGCCAAGCACCTCGTCCATGCGGTCGCTAGGCCGCCAGTAGGCATCGAGGCTGAGCGGTCCCGTCACGAGAAGCGTTACGCCCGATTCTTTGACGAGGGCGATCAATTCTTCCAGAGCGCCGCTGTCCATATTATGCGGGCTTGGTACCATGATCAGCTTCGGCGTTTGCCGCCGCAGCGCGTCCAAATGATATTCGGATGCCCCTCGGAACGGAATTTTGAGATCATAGGACATCAGTCGCGTCAGGCGGGTCGTCGATTGGAACGCCAAAGCCCGGTTCGAAAAGTCGTTCGAATACGGGAAGACGACGGCGATATCTTCAAGCTCGCGGTCCGTGAACAAATCACGCGTTTCCGCAATGAACCGGCCAAAATCATACGAGACGTCGGCCTCCGGCTTTTCCGTGCCGTCTGCCCGCAGGGCGCCGATATGCGATTCGTTTGCGTTGTCCATATAGAAGTTCGTGTTCCAGATCCAGTGGATCGCACCGGCTCCTCCCGTCGAGAAGGCGTACGCGTATTTACGCTCCAAAATGTTGCGCAGCTCGGCTTCGGAGCGTTTGGCGCGTCCGTCCGGCGTTTCCACGTACATGATGCCGGTTTCCTGAATCAGGTTCGGCTTGTCAGGCGTTTTGGCGAAAATGCCGTCCCAAACCAAATAATCGTTCAGCCACCAGGAATGCACCGTCGTATAATCAACGGCTTTCTCGTAGAAAAACGGTGAAGGACGCTGAGCGCCGAGCGCCTCATCCTGGCCGACCGTCACGAGGTGGTTCGGGCACAGCTCTTTGATGGTGCCAACGAGCTGCTCTGCCCAAACGTTGTGCATATCCATCGAGAAGAGGCAGTAATCCAGCCATCTGGTCCCTTTTTTCGCCTTATGCATATCCTGTACGTCGAAGTTGATGTCCTCCGCTTCGGGAATGACGACCGACTCGAAATCGGGCAGCTGATCCGGCGACATGTTCCAAGCCTCCTGAAGGCTTCTTATATCGCCGTGACGCTGTTTCAGCCACTTCACGAACGCCTGGCGCTCGAACGGATCCCTTGCGGAACGCGGGCCTTCCGAGAAAATCCGCGGCGGGTCGAACATCGAAGGCTCGTTGATCAAATCCCAATCCACATGGGTCGTCGCCGTATGGCGGCTGACGATGCTGCGGATGAATCTCTTCTGAGCCTCCACGCTTTGCGGATCCAGATAAGGATTGACCCCTTCCCAAGTCTCCGGCGTGAAGGAGAAAAACGTAAAGGTCACCTGCAGGCCGTGGCGTTTGGCCGTCAGGAAAAAGGCGTCGATCGCGCGCAGAACCTCTTCCGACGCGTGTCCGTCGACCTGCATGATATTCCGGTATGCCGTCCATACGCCGGTACGGATCCAGTTGATGCCGGCTTTGGCCATTTGGGCCATATCCCGCTCCCAAACGTCTACGTTCGGCAGGAACAGAAACTTCCGGGCCACGTCGGAGGTCATGTACGTCATACCCACGACAGGCAAAGGCCGTCCGTCCTTGACAAAATAGTCCCGGCTGCGGCTGATCGGCTCCCCTTCGGCCAGCAAACGGTCGTCGCGTCCCCAGAAGCCTTGGCGCAATATCCGCACTTCGCCGTCGGGGCCTTCCGCACGGCAGCGAATCCGGTATAATCCGCTCTGAACGTCCAGCGGAACCGAAATGCGGACAAAATTTTGCTCTTTGCTCACTTGGGCTTCGAATTGGTGGTTCCAAACCTCGCCGCCGTCTCCCTCATGACGGACTTCCAGCGCAAAGCTCCATGTTTCGGGAGCCTGGGCCCGCTCGTCACCGCGCTGCAAAATTTGCGTCTGAAGCGTCAGCACGGCGTGTTCGCCCGATTCATAGGAAGCATAATTCGGCTTCAGCGAGAGCTCGGTGACCCCTTTGGCGCAAAAACGTGCCCATGCCAATAACCGCTCTGCGCCGCCATTGTCCCAGAATGCCGCCTTCAGCGGCAGGAAGACAAACATCCAGCGCGAACCGGCAAACGTGACGCGGGAGTTTTCCCACAGCACGACCGGCGCGGCGATTTCGCGCCCTTCGGCGCTGACCCCTTTCAGCAGCGGATAAATCTGCGTGCTCATCGGGCCCGCCGATCCCATCTGGTGAGGCAGGTCGCTGCTTTTGGTCGTATGCGGCACGAGGTTCCACACATCATCCAATTCGAAAAGCCCTTCTTGTCCCGCAAGAAGCGGAATGCTGTCCGAGGCCGCAAGCGAGGCAACCTTCGCCGTATCCACCCGCAAAGCTTCATGAATGTACAGCTCCTGATGGTACGCCGTCTGTTCCGTTTCGGGAACCCAGGATCCGTTTTCCAAAGAAACCGGACGCTTAAAAGGCGCCCCACCCGCGCTGATCAAACTTCCCCCCCGATGAAGGAAAGCCGATATTTCCGTCCAAGCGGATTTCGGGAAATAAGGGGCGTGCAAATTGACGAAACAGCCGTTTTCAAGCCCGCGCAGGGCATCGGCAAGCTCTGCAGCGCCGACGATGTTTACGCCGTCCGTTTTCCCGAACGCCCCGGCCTGCGGGATCAAGCCCGCCGCCGGGAAATCCGGATCGCAAAAAATGATGATTCGGTTTTGGCTCATAGCAATCCTTCCTTCATCGCTTTATAAACCAACTGCGAGAACAGGCTGTTCGACCAGGCGAACCATTTCCGCGTGAAAATGGTCGGGTCGTCGGCATGGAAACCTTCATGCATAAAGCCCGTATCCGCGTCGGTTGCTTCCAGCATTGCGATCATCTCCAGTTTTTCCTCGGCCGTCTGCGCCGTCAATCCCTGCATGGACAAGGCCATGTGCCAGATATAATTTTCCGGCGTGTGCGGGCTGCCGATGCCTTTGGCCGCCTTGCCTTCGAAATAGAACGGGTTTTCCTTGCTGAGGGCAAACCGTCTCGTATTTTGGTAAATCGGATCGTCGGCCGTCGTATAGCCCAGGTAAGGAATGGACATCAGTCCCGGCGTGCCCGCGTCGTCCATCAGGCAGTAGTTGCCGAAGCCGTCGGTCTCATAGGCGTAAATCGGCCCGAATTCCGGATGGCGGTAAATGCCGTACAGCTGAATGCCGTGATTGACTTCGATTTCAAGCTCCTTGAGCTCTTCAAGGAGATCCATGTCGCGGAATACCCATTCGGCAAACTCCTGCATTTGGCGCAATGCGACCACCGCGAACATGTTGCCCGGAATGTTGTAATGGAAGTCGCAGGCGTCGTCGCTGGAGCGGAATCCGGACCAGATCATGCCCGTGTAGTTCACCGGCATCCCCAGTCCGTTGTTGCGCAGCGAATCGGTCAAAATGCCGTTGTTCCGCGTGAAACGGTACGGAGACAGCTCAAAATGGCGCTGCTCGGTTTTGAATACGTCGACGATTTTACGCAACGCCGCTTTGAAGTTGGCATCGAAAATATCGGTAAGCTCCGTCTCTTTCCAATACAGGTAGGCCAGACGGATGACAAAGCAAAGGGAATCGATTTCAAATTTGCGTTCCCACACCCAAGGCGACATCTCGGTCTTATCGGTGGTATTCCAATGCCAGTCGTTCGCCGATTCGTTGAAGGCATTCGCATAAGGATCGATTTGAACGTAGTGGATGTGGCGTTTGATCAATCCTCCGATGATGCGCTGCAGATCGGCGTCATTTTTGGCAAACGGCACGTAGTGAATCACTTGCTCGACGGAATCCCGAAGCCAGGAGGCGGGAATGTCGCCGGTGATCACGAAGGTCGTTCCGTCGTCCATCAGTTTCGTCGTCGTTTCCAGCGTATTCGGGAAACAGTTTTTGAACAGCTGAAGCAGCTTCGGCCGGTGGGCCAGCTTCTCTTCGGCTTCTTGGATTACGTCTTGAATAGCCTGCGGCAGCTCAAGCATAGGCATCGGTATTTTGGGAAGTCTGAATTGTTCCAATTGAAGAACGCTCCTTTGTAAGCAAAAATGAAATATGAAGCACGGTTTGATCGCTAACGAAAAAAGTCATAAAACCGGCATTCCCGCGATGAAGACGCGCAAGACCATGCATGGTCCCTGCGGGAACCCGGATTGAAAAACACTGTATATCCTATCGGAATCGGTTATCGGAGGAGTACCGTTTTAATCTCGAACGGAGCAAAAGACAAGGTCAGACGTCCTTCGTCCGGTTCCAGCCTCTGAACGGGCTCCTCCAGCGCATTCGAAAGATATGCCTCTTCAAAAGCATAGGGCCATTGCAGTTCGATCTGCTCCCGGCCGCCGGAAGATTCATAGAACCGCAGGATCGCGCCGTTTCCGTCTTCCGCCGGTTTTACCGTATCCAGCACGACATGCCGGCTATCCAAAGATATGAGGGACTGCGCGGCAGGGCGCGTCCCCTTCTTGCCTGCTTGCAGCGGCAGCACGGGGAGCTCTTGGTTCAGTTCCGCCGCATGGCGGACCGTATGGGCGTCTCTCCAGTCGCCGCAATGCGGAAGCAGCGAATACGTAAAGTCGTGCTCGCCGAGATCGGCGGTTGCATCCGGCCATTTCGGCGCGCGCAGCAGCGACAAACGGATCGTGCTGCCCTGAACGTCATAGCCGTATTTGCAGTCGTTCAACAGGCTGACGCCATAACCATGCTCGGATACGTCCACGAAACGGTGCCCGCATACCTCGTACTGGGCCTGCTCCCAGCTGGTATTGCGGTGCGTCGCCCGTTCCAGCGATCCGAACGGAATTTCGTAGGTCGCCTTTTCCGTCACCACGTCGATCGGAAAGCCCACTTTCAGCAGCTTGTGCGCTTCATGCCAGCTGACATGCGTTTGAAAGTCGATCCGCGGATCATGATGATAAAAGATGACGTCCTGCGTGATTTCGGATTGGCCGATCCGCCAGCGGAAGCGAAGCACGTCCTTGGTGCGTCCCGAGAGTACCAGCCGTTTCTCCAGCAACTCCGCTTCTCCCGCCGGCTGCTGCTCGTACCGCGTATCGATGTCCCATGCGTCCCATAACGTCGGTCGGTCATGGAAAAAGTGGAACCGGTTCGCTCTCTCGCCCGACTTGACGATCTCCCGCCCGGCTTTTTTGTCGAACAGCCCGATCATCTCGCCGCGCTCGTTAAAACGGGCAAGGTAATAGGAAGTTTCCCATGTATCCCCGAACGTGAACCCTTCTTCCGTTTTTTGAGAGGATAACGTGTCCGTTGCGTCCTTCAGCCATATCGTCTTATAGCCAAATGCGGGAATTTCCGGAACATGGACGGATACGCCTTGCTCGACCCGGTCGGTTTCGAGCCTTGTACCCTGTTCGTCATAAGCCTCCCATGCTCCCTGCTGCGTTTCAATGCGGATCGTGGCGCTTCGGCTCCAGCCCAGGCTGTTGAACACGGCATACGGGATTCCATCCTGCCCGGTCGTGTCGATCGCCGCAGCGATTGCCTGAACGCCTTCCTGCAGCCCCGACTTCCCTTTATCAAAAATTTCTCCGTATTCTTTATCGGAGGTTTCGTACGTTTCCGTAATGGCCGAACCCGGGATGATGTCATGGAACTGGTTCAACAGAATCAGCTTCCAGCCTTCATGCAGATGCTGCAATGCGGCTTCCCGCTTCGATGCGGCCATGTCCGGCTGCGCCAACGAATTCCATAGCTCCGCTTCCCGGTATAACGCTTCCGCTTTCCGGTTGTTTCGTTTGTTGCGGGCATGGGTCGTATAGGTTCCCCGGTGAAGTTCGAGATATAAGTCGCCCCGCCACGTCGGCAGCGCGGGATTCGCTTCGGTAATGCGTTCAAAAAACTGTGCTGCCGTGCTGTAGCGGCTTGCGGGTTGTCCAACCATCAGCTCGGACCGGTCGATGTATTCCAGCATTTCGCGGGTCACGCCGCCTCCGCCGTCTCCATGTCCGTAGAGAAGCATTTGCTCGTTATGCCTGGACTTCTCCCGGTAAGACTGCCAATGGTCGTGGATGTCTTTCGGCAGCGTGTGTTCATTGACGCCATGGTTGAGATAAGACAAAATCGGCGTCCCGTCGATGCCCACCCAATGGAACAAATCGTACGGAAACCGGTTGGTGTCGTTCCAGCCCAGCTTGGTGGTCATGAAATAGTCCACTTTTCCGTGCTTTAAAATTTGCGGCAGCGAGGCGCAATACCCAAACGTATCGGGCAGCCATTCGATGTTCGACGTCTTGCCGAATTCCTCCTGATAGAACCGCTGTCCGTACAACATTTGGCGAATGAGGGATTCGCCGCTCGGCAGATTCAGGTCGGGCTCGACCCACATGCCCCCGACGAGTTCCCAGCGCCCTTCCGCGATGCGGGCCTTCACCCGCTCGAACAGTTCAGGATCGTTGTCCTTCAAAAAGGCGAACAGAAGCGGCTGGCTTTGCGCATACCGATACTCCGGATACTCCTCCATCAGCCTGTCGACGGTCGAAAACGTCCGGCTGGCCTTTCGCACCGTTTCCCGCACGGGCCACAGCCAGGCGATATCGATGTGGGACTGGCCGACCATATGCTCCAATCCTTCGGCGTTTCCGCCGATGTCCCGAACTTCCCGTCTTAACTCGGTTTCGATGTCGGCAATCCCGCCGCCTTCGCGGATCGAGGCCGCGTCCATGTTCACGAATCGGTCCATGGCCCGATGCAGCGCTTCCATCAGCCTCACCCGCCGGAAATCCTCCTGCGGCAGCAGCGCGGTGGAATCCCGGACGATCGTAACGGTATACATCAAGCTTTGTACCGCCCGGTTCGGTTTGACGAGTTGGCTTGTAATCGAAGTGATCGGAGGCTGGATCACAGCCTGTTGGTTCAGCGGATCCACGGGCTCCGGCACCGGATCGAACAGCTCGATTTCCAGCTCCGGAGATTCGCCGACGACGCGCGGGTCCAGCGTAACGTACGTATGGTTCCGGTCCAACCCTTGATAGGAAGCTCCGTTGACCCGGAGCAATCCTTCGCCGCCCGACTTGAACACAAGGCCAAATGGCTCTTGCGTCCATTCGGCCGGTAGTTGCAGCTTAGTTTTAAAAAAGTAGGTCGTCCCCTGCTTGCTCGGAAACGAGTTCAATCCTTGCCCTTCCGGATAAGGAGCCGAATTCTCGTATTCGCCCGGCAGTTTATAATAAGAACGAGTAATTTCCCAGCGGCGGTACTCCATTTGCTCAAGCCACTGGTTTTCCGACAGTTCGCGGATAAAACGTCTGATCCGTTCCATCATCCATCCTCCCGTACAGTCAAATACGTACTCAGCGTATCGTTTACGTTCCTTCCGATGTGGACTTGGAACAGACCCGGCTCAACAACGGGCTCCAGATCCCGCCCAATGTACTGCAGTTGCTCTTTTCCTATTTCAAAAGAAACCGTTTTGGTTTCTCCCGGCGCAAGCTCAACCTTGGCGAACCCTTTCAGTTCCATCAGCGGCCGGCTGGCTTTGCTGACGGCATCCGAGATGTAGAGCTGTACTACCTCTGCTCCGGCCCTGCCGCCGGTGTTGGTCACATCCACCGATACGATCGCCGATTCGTTCGCTCCGATGGAATCCTTCGTGATGTTCAGGCGGTCATAACCAAAGGTCGTGTAGCTGAGTCCGTATCCGAACGGATACCGCGCTTTCGAGTCTTCCTCCAAATACCGCTTGCCGCGCGACCGTTTGCCGTTGTAATAAACCGGAAGCTGTCCGACATGCTTCGGCACGGACACGGTCAGCCGGCCGGACGGATTGACGTCGCCGAACAAAATGCCTGCCACCGCATGCCCCCCTTCCTGTCCGGGGTACCATGCTTCCAGAATGGCGTCGGCATGCTCGTCGATCCACGGTTCGGCGATCGGACGCCCGTTGATGTAAACGACGATGAAGCGTTTGCTGAGCTTATGGATTTCCTGCATCAGCTCCAGCTGCACGCCGGCAAGGCCGAGCGTCATGCGATCGATCCCTTCGCCGCAGTCCATGTCGTTCCACGAATTGTCCGAAACCTTCGAAGCCCCGGTTCTCAGGTCGATGGTCCCTTCCCCGAAATCGCGGGCGCTGGAACCGCCAACCACCATCACGACGGTATCCGCTTGCTTCGCGCAAGCGAGCGCGTATTCAAAGCCCTCCCGGTCATCGCCTTTGATCCGGCATCCGGGTGCGTACAGCACGCGCTCAGACTCTTTCGCTAGCCTTGCCCGGATTCCCTTCAAAACCGTCGCCACTTTTTCCGGCGGCTGCGGCGACGTGTAATCGCCCAACTGGTTGTAACCGGCATCCGCATTCGGTCCGATGACCGCAATTTTGCCGCTGCGATCATCAAGCGGCAGCGCTCCGTTTTCGTTTTTAAGCAGTACGATGCCTTCCTCGGCAAGCTTGCGCGCCAAACTTACATGCTTTTCGCTGCCGATGACGCGCACGGCCCGATCCGGATCCACGTAAGGATTGTCGAACAAACCGAGCTTGAACTTCAGGGTCAGCACCCGAAGCACCGCCCGGTCCAATACTTCGACGTTCAGCCGCCCTTGATGGATGGCTTCCAGCAAGTAACGCCCAAACATTTCGCCGGACATTTCCATGTCGATGCCCGCCTCGATCGCCTGCACCGATGCGTCCAGGCCGTCTTCGGCCACGTCGTGCCCCGCAGCAAGCATATCGATTGCGCCGCAATCGGTGATGACCATGCCGTCGAATCCCCATTGCTTCCGCAGCACTTCTTGGAGCAGCTCGGTATTGACCGTACATGGCACGCCGTCAATCTCGTTGTAAGCGGGCATGATCGACGCCGCTCCGGCTTCGACGGCCTTTTTAAACGGATACAGATCCACTTCAAGCAGCTCGCGCCAGCCCATATGCACCGGACCGGCATTGCGTCCGCCCTCGGAACTGCCGTATCCGGCAAAATGCTTCAGCGTGGCCGCTACGCTGCCGTCGCTGTCCAGGCGCTCCCCTTGAAGCCCCTGAACCGCCGCGGCCGCAAATTCGCCGATCAGGTACGGGTCTTCGGAGAAGCATTCCTCCGTTCGTCCCCAACGCGGATCGCGCACCACGTCGAGCACCGGAGAATAAGTTACCGCTCCCCCTTGGGCGCGGGTTTCCGCGGCTACCGCGCGGCACATGTCGCGGTACAGTTCCACGTTCCATGTGCTGCCTAACAGCAGCGGCACCGGGAATACCGTACCGTCGATCGCCATATGCCCATGCGAGCATTCCTCCCCGATCAGGATCGGAATGCCGAGACGCGAATGTTCCACGGCGTACCGCTGGATCTGGTTGACGGCCTCGGCCCCTTCTTTGGCCGACAGACCGTTTTCCAATGTGACGCCGGTCCACGGATCGGCGCGCAGCACCCCGTAGAGGGAACCTACGCCGCCGTTTTTCACCTGCTCTTTGAACGTTTCCGTCAATGTCACGGCGCCGTCTTTATATTCATAGGTTTGCCAGCCGAACGGTTGCACCAGCTGGCCCACCTTTTCTTCCAAAGTCATCAGGCCCAGCAAATGCCCGGCCCTTTCCTCAACCGATTTCGTTGTGTCCTTATAAAGCAACATCTCCACTCTCCCTATCCGCTTATAGTGATGTTGTTATTCTTTTACGGCACCTACGGTCAAGCCTTGAACAAAGTAACGCTGGAAGAACGGGTATGCAAAAATAATCGGCAATGTGGCCAGAACGACCATCGCCATCCGGGACGTATCCTGCGGAATCGACTGCAGCGCCGCCATGCTGAGCGAAGTATTCGCCGAGTTTTGCTGAATGAACTGAATGCTGGATTCGATCCGCATGAGCATGGATTGCAGCGGCACCAAATTCGGATTGTCGATGTACAACAGGGCATTAAACCAGTCGTTCCAGTAGCCGAGCGTGCTGAACAAACCGATCGTTGCGAGGCCGGGCAGGGACAAAGGCAGCACGATACGCAAGAAGATGTAGAAATCGCCCGCACCGTCGATCCGTCCCGACTCGATAATCGCCTCAGGAACGCTGGTGCTGTAAAACGTCCGAAGAATCATGATATAAAAAGCATTCATAGCCAGCGGCAAGATAAGGGCCCATAGGCTGTCTTTCAGACCCAACAACTGCGATACGACCATGTAAGTCGGAATCATGCCGCCGTTGAACAGCATCGTCAAAATGGCAAATATGGAGAAAAATCTGCGGTAGCGGAAGCTTTTCCGCGAAATCGCATAAGCGTAAAGCGAAATCAGGATCAAGCTGACGATCGTGCCTACAACAGTGACAAGGATCGTTACCCCGTAAGAACGGAGCAGCGTATCCCCGCTTTGAAATACGAACCGATAGGCTTCCAAGCTCCATTTGGCCGGAAGCAGGCGGTAGCCGTCCGTCGCCAGCGTTTTTTCATCCGTTAAAGAGATGATGACGACGAACAAAAAAGGAAAGACGCATATGAAGGCGAACAATCCCGCGATGATGTTGAGAACGACGTTCCAACCGGGGGACACATGATGAAAATCCCGTTTTTTTCTGATGACCTTCGCCATAATTCTGACACTCCTTTCAAATCTTTTAGAACAGGGCGCTGTCTTTGTCGATTTTGCGCACGACAAAGTTGGAGACGATGACAAGAACAAAACCGACAACCGATTGGTAAAGCCCTGCAGCCGTACTCATGCCGATTTCCCCTGTCGTTTTCAGACCGCGGTATACGTACGTGTCGATTACGTTCGTCACCGAGTAAAGCGTGCCGGAGTCTCTCGGAACTTGATAGAACAGACCGAAGTCGGCATAGAAAATGCGGCCTACCGCAAGCAGCGTCATAATGATGATGATTGGCGAAAGCATCGGAATCGTAATATTGCGGATTTGCTGCCATTTGCTGGCGCCGTCGATCATGGCCGCTTCGTAAAGGGATTTATCGATGCCCATAATCGAAGCCAGATACACGACGCTGTTGTAACCGACCGACTTCCACAAACTGACGAAGATCAATATATAAGGCCAATATTTAGGATCGGAATACCATTGAACGGGCTCTGCGCCAAACCAGCCTAGAATCTGGTTCAGCATCCCGCGGTCCATGCTGAGGAAGCTGAACGCAAAATAGCCGACGATGACCCAGGACAGAAAATACGGGAGGAACATGCCGGTTTGATATATTTTGGCCATCGTTTTGCCGACAAGTTCGGACAGCAAAACGGCCATCGCAACGGAAAGCACGAGTCCTATAAAGATAAATGCAATGTTGTACAATAACGTATTGCGCGTAATGGTGTAAGCATCGCTTGTGCTGAACAGGAACTTGAAGTTGTCCCAACCTACCCATTTGCTGTTGAAGATGCTGGCCCAAAAGCCGTCGCGGCTAAAACGGTATTGCTTGAAAGCGACGATCGTACCCACAAGCGGCAGATAGGAAAAGAAGAAAAACCATATCGCACCGGGCAGCACCATAAACAGCATGACCTTGTTCTTTAAGAGGTTTTTAAAAAATGCAGCCATCGTGTTCCCTCCTGAATGTTGAAAAATGAAAAAGGATCGGGCGAAATCATCACCCGCCCGATCCCAAAAATGTCGTTCAATTGTTACTTGTTATTTGCGGCTCTCCATTCGTCGAGCTGTTTTTGGGCTTCGGCAATGACTTTGTCAAGACCGGCTTGCTTGAAGGCAGCGATTGCTTTCGGCAGGTAGGTTTCAGGATCTACGGTACCGGTCATCAGGGATGCCCAGAATTGTTCTTTCACGTTTTGAACGGCAGCCATTTCGGTTGCGACTTTCGTGCTGTCGAAGTTGAAGCTCAGGATTGGAGAATTTTTACCCGATGCGTTGAACTTCTTGAATTGATCCCATTTGTCGTCCGGATCATTCGGATTGAGGTTCAGCAGCATGTTGTTGCCCAAAGAGTAAGACGGCATGTCGTAGTTTTTGGATTCCGGAAGGTTTTCCATATGCTTGTCGTCAACCTTCTTGTAGTGAACGCCTTCGATACCGGAGTCGACCATGTTGCGAAGCACAGGATCCGTATTCAGCAGGTTCAGGAATTCCATCGCTTTTTCAGGATGTTCGGAGTTGGCCGAAATCGCCATGATCGAACCTTGTACGGAAGTGTTCGTAATGATCGGATCGCTTGCCGGCGTCGAAACGACAGGATATCCGTAGCTTGCGGACCAGCTGTTGTCGGCCAGCGGCTGAGTTTGCGCGCGGTCCATGAACCAGTTGCCGGAAGTCATCAGATCGTTCGTGGAACCCGTCGTTGCAGCTTCAGACGCTACATAACCGGCTTGATAGTATTTGTGCATCGTTGTCAGCGCTTGCTTCATTTCAGGCGTTTCAAGGATGTCGACGATTTTGTAATCCGTCGTGTCCAGCTTCACCGCCATCGGCAGGTTCTGAATAACGTAATCATAAGGAACGTAAGGCACAAACTGTTTGTCCATCGCGAACGGCGTCACGCCAGGCTCTTTTTCCTTGATCGTCTTCAAAAGCGGTTCAATGCTTTCCAGTGATCTTACTTTTGTAATGTCGATGTTGTATTTGTCTAACAGTTTTTTGTTAAAGCGCCATACCTCTTGTTGAGGAAGCTCTTTGTTGGCAGGAATGCCGTAGTTGTGGCCGTCGACCTTGGAGCCCTCCAAAAAGGCGGGATCGATCGTTTCCTTGATGCCTTTTCCGTATTTTTCAAGCAGGTCGTCAAGTTCCATGAATGCGCCTTTTCTTGCGTTTTGCACGTAATCGAATCCGCCCGCCGATGTGAACATGATGTCCATTGGCTCGCCGGATGCTACGTTGACCTGCATTTTTTGCGCGTAATCGCCCCAATCGACCATTTTCATCGTAACGGTTGCGTTGATTTTTTCTTTGGTATATTTGCTCACTTCCGCCATGACCTTGTCCACGTCTTTTTGCGGCGTTCCGATGGTGTACCAGATCAGGTTGACCGGTTTTTCGGAATCTTTTCCTCCGGAGGCGGAATCGCTTTCGGCGCTGTTGCTTCCTCCCCCACAGGCACTGAGGACAAGCGTCAAGGCCGTCAACATGGCCAGTGCGAACGAGAAGCTTTTTTTACTCTTGCTCATGTATAATCCTCCCTTTTGAATGCTTCAAGCATCTCTTCCCGGCCCGGCTCGCGGGCGGGCGCCAGATGCGTTTCTCTATTTAAGCGCTCTGGCTTGTCTGTACTAACTAAGTTAACCTTACCGAATGAAAGCAGTTTCAAAAAGAAGATAAATCTAATAAATCAGGGTACAAATTAAAGAAAAGATTCGATTTTTGCATGATTTTGTCAATTCGGCTGAAACCGCTTTTAATTCCCGCTCCGCCGCAGATGATAACGCTCTTAACTTTTCTGAAAATAAACAAAAATACTCTGAATGAAAGCGGACCCGCATTTTGATGCAAAGTCCATGATCATCCAGAGTATGCGGCTTGGATCACCCCAAGCTTTTATAATCGGTCGGTGAAATCCCGACGTATTTCCTGAATTGTTTATAGAAGTACCCCGTTTCCCAATAACCAACGTTTCTAGCGATTTCGTGCACCTTCAGGTTGGTGTTTTTCAGCTGCTCCTTCGCTTTTTCGATCCGGTATTTGTTGATGTATTCCGCAAACGACTCCCCGGTTTCCTTATGGAAAAGCTGTCCCAAATAGACCGGATGGATATGGTATTGCGCGCCAAGCGTTTTCAGGGAAAGTTCATCGGCATAATGCCCGTGAATATAACTGAGCACCTGGCTGACCACGGGGTTCTTGACGTCCTGCAGCAGCGAAGACACCGTTGCTTTGGCCACCGATTGAAGCGAAGCGGCCAGTTCGTCGAAGGTGCCGCTGTTCCGGACGTCCGTCAGCGCTTGTTTAAAGATATCCGACTCGTCCGTATGCTTGATCTGCTCCAGCTCCATCTTGAACCGGATGACGAGCTCCAAACCGGCGTTGCGGAGGTCTTCCGGCCGGATGCCCTCCATCCCCTGCATTTGCAGTAAATCCGCTTTGATTCTCCGCTCCAACCCTTCAAGATCCCTGGCCAAAATAAGCTTGCCGTATTCCTCCCAGTGGATGGACAACCGGCGATCGCCGCCTTCGCTTCTTCCTTCAAGATTCCCGTAATCCAAAACGGACCGGTCGGGATATACCATAAAATACTCCAGCGATTTTTTAGCCTGCCTATAGCTGAGCGAAGCTTCCTCCGGAAGCTGCACCACGCTGCCTACCCCGATTCGGACAGGGACGCTTAATTGCGCATATTCGTCGGAAAGACGCTCAAGCCGTTCCATAAAGTTCTTTTTCCCTTCGGTCCAATGCTGCATGCACCCGACCCAAACCAGGTCGCCGTCCACATCGCGGAAAGACGTAATCCCTTCCGATTTGCTCCAACGCTCGCCGATCCGGTTCAAGCCCTCGGTCGTATCCCCGTTGGTCCGAATGACGGCAACGATTAAATACGGCTTCATCAAATCAAGCCCCAGCAAATCGGCCCGTTCCCGAAATTCCGCCTCGCCGATTTGTCCCGTCAACCACCGGTAAAGCGTATTGTCCTTCAAAATCTGCATATCGAAGGCATCGTACAGCTCGTCGGATTTCATGCTGTTCATCTTTTCCACCGTATTGCGCAGCGTGGACTCCAGTTCCTCTACGTTGATCGGCTTCAGCAGGTAGTTTTCAATGCCCAGTTTCATACCCTCTTTCAGGTAGTCGAATTCATTAAACCCGCTGAGGATGATCACCTTTAACTCCTGATGAAGCTTCCGGGCTTCAGCGATGAGGCTGAGGCCATCCATCACCGGCATGGATATGTCGGTAATCAGCAGGTCTGCGGGAATCATAGCCAGCGCCTCCAGCGCCTGCCGTCCGTTTTCCGCGTGCCCGACGATTTCCAGGCCGAAAGACGCCCAATCCAAAATATCGTACAATCCTTCAATGATAAACGGTTCGTCATCCACAATAAATACTTTATACATGTTCAGCATCCGTTCCTTCCCGGCTTGGATAACGCACGGTAATGACCGTGCCCTCATCCGGCCGACTTTGAATCTCGATTCCGTATGCAGGCCCGTACAGAAAACGGAGACGGCTATGAACGCTTCGGAGTCCGAACATTTTGCCGCTTTCCTCCGGTTTCTCCAGCTCCTCCCGAATTTCGTTCAAGCGATCCGGCTCGATTCCTTTTCCGTTGTCGCGCACTTCGGCGATGAGCATATCGCCTTCTTCCCTGATCTCGACCGACAAGCGGTTATCGTACCTCTCCGTTCGAATGCCGTGAATGATATAGTTCTCTATGATCGGTTGGAGCGATAGCTTCATGACCGCTTTATCGGCGAGCTCCGGGCCATAAGTGATCGTATAATCAAACTTGTCCTTGTACCGTATTCTAAACAGCTCGAGATATAGGCGGCAGGTTTCCAGCTCGTCTTTAAGCGTGTAATTCCTTTTTTGCTGCACCAGGCTTTTGAACAGGACGGACAAGCTATAGATCATTTCCCCGACGTCTTTCGCTCCTTGGGAAATCGCCCTCATCCGGATAACCTCCAACGTGTTATACAAAAAGTGAGGGTTGACTCGGGCCTGAAGCGCGACAAGCTCCGTCTGTTTCTGTTTGATTTCCGCCTTGTATACCCGTTCGATGTACGCATTCAGCTCATCCAGCATATCGTTGAAGCTCCGCGAGATTTGCCCCAGCTCGTCCTCGCGCGGATCGTCGATTCTGGCGGCAAAATCGCCGTTTTTTACCTTCCGCGTAAATTTGATGATCCGGTTGGTCCGATTGGCAAAATTGATGATGAACAGCGCCGGGAAAAGAACCGCAAACAAGATGCAAATCGCGCTGATCGTAATGATCGTCTGCCGCACGCCCGAATAGCTTGATGCGATTTCATTTTTCGGAACGGCGCCAATGACCACGTATCCCCCTTCGGCGGAGATCAGCTTGTTAATATACATGCTTTCCCCGCTTCGGGTCAGCCCCGCCTGCGGATCATCAAAAAGCGAATCCGTGACGTCCACGTAAGGGTAGGTTTTGCCGTAATATTTTCCTTCCGAATCAAAAAGGACGTCTCCCGACGAAGAAAGGACGACGATGCTTCCTTTGTAGCCGTTTTTATAGGTTTCAAGCGCATTCAAAATGCTGTTGGAATCAAGGTAAACCAAAAATTGGCCGGCATTTTTCAGCTGCTTGTTGTTGATGGGCACTCTAATCGCATATAATTCCTTATCCCATTGATCGGCCGCTTTGCGAATCCAAACATTTGGAGCCGCAATGCCTTTCGTTTCCATGGCCATAACCTCGGGAATATAGGAATTGGCGAAATTGGTGGAGAGCTGCTTAAACTGCTTGTTCGATTTAAAAATAGAGAGATACTGATGTTCTGACCCGTACAGCATCAGGTTTCGGATATCGCCGTTTTCGTCCATGATATTTTGAAAATATTGAAGCGCGTCCGTCGAATCCCCGTTCGATTGAACATTAAACTGATCCATACGGTGCTGCACGTATTCGGCATAAGGGTTTTCCATTAAAAATGAGATATTGGAAAACAAGGTTTCGTTTCGGTACATGTCCCTTGCAATATTCTCTATCGCATGGTGCCGATTGTCGATGTACCTGCTTACGCTTTCCATGGCGGCTTTTTGGTTATCCAGTTCTTTATTTACGATCGACTGCGACAAGGAGGAAATCATCAGGTATGACAATATTACAATCGTCACAATGGCGATGAAAGTGAAGATCAGAAGGATCTTCATGAACATATTGTTCTTAAAATAGTTTCTGTATATTCTGCCGATTCCCATGAAGCTTCCCTCCTGCCGACGAGTCGATTTGAACATGCGCTGATCATCATTATTATAACATAGGGCGGACAGATCTCCTTCTTCTCTACCTCCATCTGGCGATTGGGCATCTTTGGAGCCAATTAGCATGCGTTTTTGCCTTTTGAAGAACGCCGCTTGCAAAGCCTTGGGTCCAATCGTCATTGCCCGGGAAATTTGAAAATTCGCACAAGCTTCCAATGCTGTGCACCTGAGAGTGGCTTTTTATGTAGATCGTTATGCAGGTATTCAGAGGCAAAATAAAACCAAAAAGGCCAGCATCCTGGTAAACCCAGAATACTGGCCCTTCTATAGCCGAAACGGAATTATTCCGTTGTGTATGGCAGCAATGCGATTTGACGGGAGCGTTTGATCGCAATCGTCAGCATGCGTTGGTATTTTGCGCTCGTGCCGGTTACACGGCGAGGCAAAATTTTTCCGCGTTCGCTAATGAATTTTTTCAGCAGATCCGTGTCTTTATAATCAATGTGAGTAATTTTGTTCACAGTGAAGTAGCACACTTTACGACGTTTGTTACGGCCGCCGCGGCGAGCCGGTCTTTTATCGTTGTCTCCGCCTTCTCTTTGTTTAAAAGCCATGCTGTTTCAGTCCTTTCCGTATTTAAAATGGCAAATCATCATCCGATATGTCTATCGGTTTTCCGTCATCGAAAAAAGGATCTTGATTGGAATTGCTCCGGGAGTAATTGTTATTCCCGCGGCTTCCGCCTCCGAGAGAGGAGTCTTCACGCGGTCCTTGGCCGCCGCCGCTGCCGCCTTCGCGGTTCGATTCCAGGAAACGTACGTTATCGGCAATGACTTCGGTGACGTATACGCGTCTACCTTCGTTATTTTCGTAGTTCCGCACCTGGATGCGACCTTCCACGGCCGTCAAACGGCCTTTGCGCAAGTAGTTCGCGCAGGTCTCAGCGAGCTGTCTCCAAGTCACCACTGGAATAAAATCCGCTTCCCGCTCTCCGCCTTGCGACGTAAACGGTCTGTCTACCGCCAGCGTGAACTGCGTTACCGCAACCCCTGCGGGCGTGTAGCGAAGCTCAGGATCCTTGGTCAATCGGCCAATTAAAATTACACGGTTCAACAATCCTATCCCCTCCTTCGATCGAATGGATCACTTCAAGCCAAAGCTTGGATTAAGCAACGTCAAGAGTAATGAGATAACGAATTACTTCGTCGGAAATTTTCATGATACGCTCGAGTTCGGCAACAACTTCAGGAGTTGCAGTGAAGTTTACCAGAACGAAAGTGCCATCACGGAATTTCTTGATCTCATACGCAAGACGGCGTTTGCCCATCACTTCGTGCTTCGTGATTTCCCCACCGTTGGAGATGATGCCTTGGAATTTTTCGACTGCAGCTTGAACGGCTTCTTGTTCAATGTCCGGACGAATAATGTACATCACTTCATATTTGCGCATATTTTTCACCTCCTTATGGACTTCGGCCCCTGATCGCGTCAGGAGCAAGGAGCGAGTCTAAACTCGCACCATATTAATATATCAAAACGCCCGACCGAATGCAAGCATGCCTGAATTGGCAAAATTAACGGGCACATGAATCCCCCCGATGTGTAAACACTACAGAAGCAGTCCATTTTCATTTCGATAAGGAGGTTTGTGCCATGGGTGAAAAAACCGAATTCGAGCCTGGCGACAAGGCGCCGAACCCTGGGGTATATATGGAGGTCGGGGAAGCCAGCTTCCATACCGAAATCCAGAATCCGAAGATGATCACGATGGAGCGCGGCGAGACGTTTCCGGAAACGACCAACAAAGACCGGAAGTGGAAAAAGAAAACCAAAGCTCGGGTCCACTAAAAATTTTTTAGACGCGGATGCATAATCCGCTGCCGAAATGCAGATGATACAATCAGACGGTTACGAGAGAGGTGTGGTTCCGTTGGGCCTGAGCTGCGTAACAAATCACTGGAAGTCTGAAACAGCATAACTAAAAGAAGCGAGGGGACGTGCCAAAGACATTTTGTCTGGAGCAATGGAGATTGCTCCGCGGCTTTATCCGAAGTTTCAATGACGTTTTGTTGTAGAACGAATTCCAAAATCCATTGAGTAGCCGTCTGCCAAACTGGAGAACCTTCGGGTTCTCCTTTGGTGTTTTATTGAAGTGTCAGCATTTCGCCTGCACAACCCCATACAACGTAAAAAACCTCTGGCGATGACGGGCCAAAGGTTTTGTCCAATTACGTTAATCTATGAAGTATATTTGATGAAAAAGGGAATGTGGCGGAAAGAGAGGGATTCGAACCCTCGCACGCCTTGCGACGCCTAACTGATTTCGAGTCAGCCCCCTTAGACCTCTTGGGTACCTTTCCGCAGCAAAACTTATTCTATCACAAGAGGACAAAATATGCAATAGCTGTTTTACAAAAGATTACTTTTCGTTCGACTCCTGCGTTTCCTCGCCTGCATTTTTGGAGCGGAGCACTTTTTTCATGTTTTTTTCGAACTTGGCGCGGGGAATCAGAACGCTGTGCTGGCATCCGACGCACTTGATCCGAATGTCCATCCCCATGCGAATGATTTCCATTTCGTTGCTGCCGCAAGGGTGATTTTTTTTCATTTGCACGATATCGCCGAGTTGAAACACTTTCCGTTCCATTTGACCATGCCTCCCCTTTTTATTCTTCCGAAGCCGCCATCTCGCTTAACGCTTGCTTTTGCTGCTCTTCGGCTTCCAACGCTTGCTTGATATGCTCCAAAATGGCCCGCTCCACTTCCGCCCTCGTATTAGGCAGGCACTGCGCCACAATGCGAATCACGTACTCGCTGGTGCTCAAGGACTGAATGCCGAGAACGTCGGGCACCGCCATAAGATTCGGGTTTTCCTCCTGAACGCCCGTCAGCGCTTGCTTAATCAAGCCCACGGTGTCCTCCAGCGAACGTTCGTTTTTGACCGGCAAATCGACCATTGCGAGCGCATTGGACAAGGAAAAATTCGTCACGCTCGTAATCATCCCGTTAGGCAAAATATGCGTTTCCCCGTTCATGCTCACAAGGCGGGTGGAACGCAGGCCGATGACTTCAACCGTGCCTTTGTAGGTTCCCGTCTGAATGACGTCCCCCACCGCAAACTGATCCTCCAATATAATGAAAAAGCCCGTAATGACGTCCTTCACCAAGCTCTGGGCGCCGAAACCGATGGCAAGGCCCAGCACCCCTGCTCCCGCCAACAACGGACCCAGCTTGAAATTAAACTCGGACAAGATGAGCAGCACCATGACGAAATTGCAGGTGACGGCCGTTATATTTTTCAGAAGCTCCCCGACCGTGGCAAACCGGCGCGGATTGACATTGATCCGGCTCTGCTGGTGGCGTTCCAGCGACCGGTCGATAATTTTGGAAACGACTCGGATGGCGATCCGGGTCACGATAAATAACACGACAATGCGGATGCTTGAAAACATCACATTTGTCCACATATCCACATTCGTAATCCAGTCCAAAAACTTATCGCTGAACTTCAACGCTTTATCCACAGCTCCTTCCATTTCGCTGTTTGCCGTTTCGAGCCATTGTGGATTCATCATCTTGATCGATCTCCTATCCCTCGATGCTTATATATCTATCATGATTGTCTTTATAGTAGATTCCTCTGATCTCCACTTGCTCCTGTACAATGATCTGCTGTACGGAAGCCAGCTCCTCCTTCGGAAATTGGATTGATAACGCGCAGCCCGCCGTAATCGTCTTCGGCGTTGGGCATAAATCGATTTCAATATCGGCATATTCCAGCAGCATTTCCGCCCGAAGAGCCTGCTGCGTCGAATCGAAGGCCATCAACATCCATGACTCCATTGCATTATTGCCCGCCTTTTCGTTCTAATAAATTGCTTGTCCCGAGGAAGTATAAAAACATGCAGCCGTCCATATACTAGATACTACCAATCGCATTTGAAAGGAAGATTCTATGACTCAGCTGCCCAAACCATCCCAGAACCAGCAGCTCTCATGCTTAAAAATACCACATACCGATCCTGAAATCCATTCCGCTATCATTCATCGTCTTTTGTTTTATTTGTCCCAGGCCGAAGAACAACAACCTGTCGTGGTCGTCTGCATCGGCACGGACCGCTCTACCGGGGATTGCTTGGGCCCTTTGGTCGGCACGGCCCTCGCCCGCTACAAAAGCCCATGGTTCCATCTTTACGGCACGCTGGACGAGCCCGTCCATGCCGTCAATTTGCAAGAAACGCTTTCGACCATCTATGCCCTTCACGACCGTCCATTCGTGATCGGCATCGATGCTTGCCTCGGGCAATCTTCGAGCGTCGGCTGCATCCAAGTCGCCAGCGGCCCCCTCAAGCCCGGCGCAGGCGTACATAAAGAATTACCGCCGGTTGGCGATATCCATTTGACGGGTATCGTTAATGTCGGCGGCTTCATGGAATATTTCGTGCTGCAAAATACGCGATTAAGTTTGGTCGTTCGTTTATCGGAAATTATTGCGTCCAGTCTGCATTCGGCGATCCAGGAATGGAAATCCCGTTCTACGCTTGTTGCGAGGCTAGACTGATGGCCTCTACCTCTTCGGGAGACAGGGCATACGACGATTCGCCTGCCGCAAGCGGTTTGGCATATACATAGGAGCTGTCACGGCTGTAAAGGGCCGAGATGACAACTCCATTTTTCTTTTCGTCCACAATTGCAATCGAAAAGCTCAAATCGCTGCCTTGACCGCTAAATGCATTGTACCGTTTGATGCCGATCTTCCCTTTGACCTGCTGCAGTTTGGCCAGGACGGTTTCCAGCGTTTTGCGCTGCTGCTCATGTTCATCCTCGATCGAATCCATTTGCACTTTCAGGTCGATGAGCAGCGTCTCCAAATTTTCCACACCGCTGCCTGCCATCATCAGGTCGTATTTCCGGCGCATTTTTCTAAGCTTCGCGCCTTGCGTCAATACCATTACGAGCAGGATCAAAATGAGGAGTATGCCTCCGCCGATAAACCACTGCAACTGTTCTAAAATTAAACTATTCAAGTCCGACATTGCTGATTTCATTCCTTTTCCTCATTCTTGATCACAATCGTTTTTCCATACCGTTGCTTGCGCCTATTTTTCGAACCAAACCTATGGCCGCTGGCCGCATATTTCCTTAACGGCATCAATCACCGCATCGGCCTCCTGCCGCGTCGTGGTGACGCCAACGCTGATCCGGACAGCCCCCGTCTGCAGCGTCTCGACGGCCTCATGCGCCAGCGGCGTACAGTGCATCCCAGCTCTTACGGCGATTCCGTATTCCCGGTCCAATCGGAAGGCGATCTCGCTGGAATCCTTTTCCGAGGAAACGAAGGACACGATTCCGGTTCTCGGCTGCCCCGCTTCGGGTCCCAATACCCGAAGATGGCGAATGCCCCGAATCCCTTCGATAATCCGCTGCGCAAGCTCCCATTCATGCCGATAAATCTGCTGCGGCGTCTGCTTGATCACCTCTGCGACGCCGGCCTTTAGCCCTGCAATGCCGGCCGTATTCGGCGTCCCTGCCTCATAGCGATCCGGGCGGACTGCAGGCTGCTCTTTTTCCTCCGATTGGCTTCCGGTCCCTCCGTGTAAAAGCGGCTCCAAATCAACCGACGGGGATATGTATAACCCTCCCGTTCCTTGCGGTCCCAGCAACCCCTTATGCCCGGGAAAGGCCAGCAGATCGATATTCATGGCGGATACGTCAATATCCAGGCAGCCTGCGCTTTGAGCCGCATCCACTAAATAGACCGCTCCAAAACGACGGGCAAGCGCCCCGATCTCGGCAACCGGCAGAATGCTGCCAAGCAAATTGGAACTATGCGTGCTAATGACCAATTTGGGGCGGCTTTCCAGCGCAGCTTTCAGTTTGGCCATATCCAGTTGTCCTTGACCGTTCACCGGAATATATTCCACCTGAATGCCCATCACCCGTTTCAAATATTCGAGCGGGCGTCTTACGGAATTATGTTCAACCATCGTCGCCACGACCCGGTCCCCGGATTTCAGCAAGCCTTTAATCGCCAAATTTAACGCTTCCGTTGTATTATACGTAAATATGATGTCATTTTGGTTACGAACCTGAAACAGTTGGGACAATATCTTGCGGCCTTCGAACAGCACCCTGCTCGCTTTTACCGCCATCTGATGACTGCCTCGCCCCGGATTGGCCGCCGCCTCCTCCATCGCCTTCTGCATTGCCTGCAACACCTCGGGAGGCTTTGGCCAGGAAGTGGCTGCATGATCCAAATATATAAACGGTTCCATGATACTCCATCCACCTCCCCTTCATTTATGCGGACTATAGCTTGCCAGAATCTCTGTCCCCACCATTACCGCGGTAATAATGAAAATACGGTTAGCGGTGAAACTCAGAGCGTCTTTCTTAAACATTCGCTTTGCCGATCCTTATAAAAAGAGAAAGACATATCCATTTCCCTATACAGGAATAAAGCCGGACATGTCATCTTGGCGCAATCACAAATTCACTTTTATTGCAAAAGCTCCAGCAGCCGTTCCAGATCCTGCTTGCTGTAATAGTTCAACTCGATTTTGCCTTTGTCTTTGTTTTGCTTGATTTTGACCGTCGTCCGGAATCTTTCGCGCAGCGTTTCTTCCAGGCTATCAATATAAGGATCGCGTTTTTTCACCTTGACCTTGTTTTTATCGGCCGCTTTACGATCCAGATTTTTAACGGCTTCCTCCAGATCGCGAACGCTCCATTCGTTAGCCACGCATTGTTTCGCCAGTTGTTTGATGAGATCCGAATCTTTCAATCCGACAATGGCACGGGCATGCCCCATCGATAATGTTCCACGTGAAACATAATCTTTGACTTCTTCGGGAAGCGAAAGCAGCCGCAAAAAGTTGGCGATATGGGACCTGGATTTCCCCACCTTCAGCGAGAGCTCTTCCTGCGTCAAGGAATACTGATCCATCAATCCTTGATAGGCCACCGCTACCTCCATGGCATTCAAGTTTTCACGCTGCAGATTTTCGATGAGCGCGATTTCCATGACCTGCTGATCGCTAAACGTCCGGACAACCGCAGGAATGGTTGGTTTCCCGCATATTTGCGATGCCCGAAAACGCCGCTCCCCGGCAATGATTTCATAGCCTTTTAATACGCTCCGGACAATGATCGGCTGAATGACGCCATGCTGCCTGATCGACTCCGCCAGTTCCTGGATCGACTCTTCGTTAAAGTCTTTGCGCGGCTGATAAGGGTTTGCACGCAGTTGGCTAAGCGGGATCTCCACAATTTTGTCATCGTCGTTGATCGAAAGGGAAGGAATGAGGGCATCGAGTCCTTTGCCTAACCGTTTACTCATAAGAAATCACTTCCTTTGCCAACTCTAAATATACTTCTGCACCTTTGGAACGAGGATCGTAAGTCATAATCGATTGACCATGGGAAGGCGCTTCGCTTAAGCGGACGTTTCGAGGAATAATCGTTTTATATACTTTTTCTTGAAAATACTTCTTCACTTCTTCTATGACCTGTATACCGAGATTCGTGCGGGCATCCAGCATCGTCAGAAGCACGCCTTCGATCTGCAGCGACGTATTCAAGTGCTTTTGAACAAGCCGAACGGAGTTGAGCAGTTGGCTTAACCCTTCGAGAGCGTAATATTCGCACTGAATCGGGATAATGACGGAGTCGGCTGCCGTCAGCGAGTTAATCGTCAAAATCCCCAACGACGGAGGGCAATCGATTAGGATGTAATCATAGTTTGCCTTCACGAGATGCAGCGATTTTTTCAAACGAAGTTCTCTGGATATGGTAGGAACCAATTCGATTTCCGCGCCTGCCAGTTGAATGGTCGCCGGAATGATATGCAGCCCTTCAACCTGTGTCTCAAGAATCGCTTCCTTAGGATGAACTTCATTGATAATGACGTCATAGATGCAGTTGGCCACATCGGCTTTATTTACGCCAACGCCACTCGTTGTATTGCCTTGCGGGTCAATGTCTACAAGCAGCACTCGTTTGCCGAGCGAAGCCAAGCCTGCTCCGAGATTGACGGAGGTTGTGGTTTTCCCTACCCCGCCCTTTTGATTTGCTATGGCAATGATTTTGGACACTCAATTTCACCTCATTGTGTATGAAAACTCTTCTTGTAGGTCACGGGATTATGTTACACAGCAAAACAATCGGCTGCATACCTCCTGAAAGAAAACGCGATTCGGAACCGACGTTCGAATGTCCGCTCCCCTTTCAGGTACTAGCTGAAACGGCTTCGCCCTGCACGAGTACATTTTCTTGCAAAAAGGAAAAACCTGAGCCTGAACCACAAGTATCGGTTTCTTCAACTTGATCTGCTTCAATGCATGCATAATACGGATGGATGCGCCTATAAAATTCGATTAGGACCCTATAACGCAAATCACGTATCGCTTCCTGAAGAGTTTTCGGCAGATGGCCCTCCAACTCCCCCAAATCGATTGGCAATACAGCAAAATGCAAACCGCTTCTGGACGAGAAGCCGTTTGCTCTAACACCGGGCAGTCAACCCGCAAACCTAAATTGGCATGATGCTCAATCCAACAACTTTAGAGCTTCCTCATGTAGATTAATCATAAGAACCTGTTTGCTCTGGATAAATCGGCCATGGGATGTTCAGATTCATTGGAATCGAAACGATGTCTCCCCTACGGGGTACGCGTGTTGTAAACAACCCTTCCCCACGGCCTGTCCCGGCTAACGATAATGATCTACGCCTGAGACCCAAAACAACCCATTGCTCCAAAAAAGCGGCCTGACCAGCCGCTTGCAGTCATCCCCGCCCCGATTAACGTTTGGGGATCTGTATCACGATTTCGTAATGATCCTCGTGGTCATTTTCCGTTGTTTTAATGGCCAGGCCGGAATCGGTAACCATATCGATCGACTGGCGGATCGTATTTAACGCAAGGCGCACGTCTTTCGTGAAGGAAATGCGCTTGGATTTTTTGACTTTTGAAGCTTCTTTATAAAAAGCCACCCTGGCTTCCGTCTGCTTCACGTTCAACTCTTTGGCAATAATTTCGGCAAGCAGCTTCAGCTGGAGTTCCTCCGTATCCAAGGACAACAAAGCCCGCGCGTGCCGTTCAGAAATTTTGCGCTCCATCAGAGCCATCTTTACTTCCTCAGGCAAATGAAGCAGCCGAATTTTGTTGGCGATGGTTGATTGGCTTTTGCCCAGGCGCTGCGCCAGGCTTTCCTGCGTCAATTGATGAATGTCGATCAGCTTCTGATAAGCTACCGCTTCTTCAATAGCCGTCAATCCTTCCCGCTGCAGGTTCTCGATCAACGCGATCGAAGCTGCCTGGGAATCATTAAATTCGCGAATAATCGCTGGGATCGTTTCCATCCCGAGTTTCGTTACTGCACGCCAACGCCGTTCACCGGCTATGATCTCATATTTGGAATTGCGGACACGAACAACGATCGGCTGAATGACGCCATGGGTTTTGATCGTTTGGCACAGCTCGTCAATCTTCTCGTCGTCGAAAATCGTACGGGGCTGGTATGGGCTGCTGACGATCTCCCCGACCGGAATTTGTTTCACTTCATCACTATGGTTTCGCTCCGTCAAACCAAACAATTTAGAAAATTGTTCTTTCATTCCGTATATTACCACCTAATTTCGTAATAGCACTTGGCAAAGCGCTTGGTCAACATGACTAAAACAAATCAACTTGGTTTATTTCCCAGCCATTCAGCGTATGCCACGGGACCTTCTCAAGCTGCATCGGTGATTGCATGATCCATTCACACGAAATAGAATTAAAACAAGAGCCGGGCGTACGAATGCAACCCCCGTTATGTACACCCTGTTTCCTACCGTTTTGGTACGGGGATAACTTTCCTCGACCGGCCTCCGCCGGAATCGTGGGCAATGGCTGCCCCCTGCTTGAAGCAGTCGGAAACGACCGATTGATTCTGCGAATTTCGGGTATGAGACGAGGAATGTTATGGGCTGCTTGAACCCAAACTTTCAACTATGGTAACTCTCTCTATTCTACCACTTTTTTTCATATAATCCTATTCTCCAAAGTCCTCTTTTTTTCCTGCCGACCAGTTATTTTTTACGGTTGAATGCTGTCAATCCGTGGATAATAACGCAAAGTGTTTGCGAGCGTTCCCGGCCTGGATCGCCTCCCATCCGCCTCGACTTGTTTTGGCTTAGTTCTTTGAACTGTGGGGAACCATCCCGGGTTGTGCAACAACCGCCACTCTCTGTCCCTTTAGTTACAACCCCGATCCAACTCAAATCTAACCGTTAACTTGATTCCTATCCCGGCTGCCAATCAAATTGAGAGTAAGGGAACATCCGAAGTCTAAAGGTTTATAAAAACACAATTTTGGGTTTGGTTTGATAGCCGCACAAAACAGTTATCGAACAAAATAAAGTGGAAAAAGAAGATGATGATATCGAAATCAAACGCCTCGCTATTCAGGGATTTCGAACATTCCCTCCCTCAAACCATCTTCTCTTTTTCTCTGTTCAAACATCATTTGACGAATTGCTTATTAATTTAGGGAAACACCGTTTGCTTCCCTTGTGGTTTACCTTTTGAACAAGTCGCGAATCTCTTTCTATGCCACCCTATTTTACGCCGAACCTGTACACAAAATGATTGCCTTTTACATGTACGCCCCTCTCCGCTCGATTGGGTAAAATTATGAAATCATCATTGGAAGTCCTTTGACGTTTCAGCGACGTCGCTCCTATTTGAGGATTCGTGTCCGCGACGGAAACGCCACGACATACGCACTCTTGCGGACAAGATGCCCACTCAGAGATGGACTTGAAAAGAAGTTAAGACAAACCCGAGGCATTCCTCAAGCCATGCACATCCTCCCTGGAAAGCCACATCTTCTAGGAGATCTGAATCGGCATTATAGCGGCTCCTGGTCTTTTCCCGTATTCCCCAAGTGGGTGGAACAACAATGAGGTCTCAATACAGAAGTGAGCGTATGCAAGCATGCTGCACATCATGGGAAGAGATCCGTCGTTCACCACTTTCGCCCTCAGGCAGCCGGGCAAGGGCGTCATCCACACTTCCCTATTCCGGCATAAAAAAAGAGGAATGTTCCACGTGAAACATTCCTCGAAAAATCAATTCATGATGTTGTCATTATACTTGATGCTATCGGCTCACAAAGGAGTCTTCAAAGCCGTACCCGCTTTACGCGGATATTTGCCCGGCGTCGCCGCCGTTTTATCAATCACGACAATATGCCGTTCGGCTTCTTCAATCGGAAGCGTAAGACGCTCTACCCGCTGCAGCTTGCCTTTAAGCTCCTTGAAACTGCGCGATGCTTCCCGGATTTCCTCATCCGGGTTGCTCCCCTTCATCGCCGCAAACACGCCGCCCACCTTCGCATAAGGAAGGCAGAATTCGTTAAGCACGGCGAGCTTGGCGACGGCACGCGCGGTGACGAGATCGTATTGATCCCGATGTTCCGGTTTGCGTGCCCAGTCTTCAGCCCTTCCATGCAAAAGCTGCACCTGCTCAAGGCCCGTTTCCTGCACGACATGTTTCAAAAAGTTGATCCGTTTGTTCAGTGAATCGATAATCGTCAGCTGCACATGCGGATAACAAATTTTGAGGGGAATGCCGGGAAAACCTGCGCCGGAGCCGATATCGGCCATCGTACGAACATCGTTCATATCGATATAAAAAGCAAGAGAGATCGAATCATAAAAATGCTTCGTATAAACCTGTTCGCGATCGGTAATACCGGTCAGATTCATTTTTTCGTTCCACTCAACAAGCTCTCTATAATAAGTTTCAAACTGTTCCAGTTGGGTCGAGGTTACCTCGATCCCTTTTTCCTGAAGGCGTAACGCAAAAGCTTCTTGTATTGGATCCATAGTTAACCTCTTGCAGCCGTTACCCGGTTATAGTGCTCCAGATAAACCAGCAGGATCGAAATGTCCGCAGGCGTAACCCCGGATATGCGGGAAGCCTGGCCGATGGAAAGCGGACGGATGCTGGACAGCTTCTGCCGCGCTTCGATGGCGATACCCTCAATTTCGTTGTAATCGATCGTTTCCGGAATTTTCTTCTTATCCATCTTTTTCAGTCGTTCCACATGAATCAATTGTTTTTCGATATATCCGGCATATTTGATTTGAATCTCTACCTGCTCCTTCATTTCTTCCGTAAGGCCAAACGGAGAAGGCGAGATTTCTTCGATATCGTCATGGCTGACTTCCGGACGGCGCAAAATGGTCAGCAAATTGCTTCCATCCTGAATCGGCGCCGAGCCTACCCGTTCGAGCATCGCATTAACATGCGAAGGTCCGACCTTGGTCGCCTTCAAACGTTCGATTTCTTGTTCCACCTTTTGTTTCTTATCCAGGAACTTGGCGTATCTTTCTTCGGAGATGAGGCCGATTTCATGTCCCAGCGGCGTCAAGCGCAAATCCGCGTTGTCGTGGCGCAAAAGCAAACGGTATTCCGCACGCGAAGTGAGCAGACGGTAAGGTTCATTGGTACCCTTCGTGACGAGATCGTCAATCAACACGCCGATGTAACCTTGCGAGCGGTCCAAAATGACAGGATCCTTGCCTTGCACGCGGCGTGCTGCATTGATGCCCGCCATGATTCCTTGCCCCGCAGCTTCTTCATAACCGGAAGTACCATTGATTTGTCCGGCCGTAAACAGTCCCGGAATCAATTTCGTTTCAAGCGATGGCCACAGTTGGGTCGGAACCACCGCATCGTATTCGATCGCATAACCGTTGCGCATCATTTCCACTTTTTCCAGTCCCGGGATCGAACGCAGCATCGCGAGCTGCACATCCTCCGGCATACTGGTGGACAGTCCTTGGACATAATATTCAGACGTATTCTTGCCTTCCGGCTCAAGGAAAATCTGATGTTTCGGCTTGTCGCTGAAACGAACGATTTTATCCTCGATGGACGGGCAATAACGCGGTCCCGTTCCTTCGATAATGCCGGAGAACATCGGCGCCCGGTGCAGGTTCGCATTGATGATCTGATGCGTTTCGAGCGACGTGTAGGTCAACCAGCAAGGAAGCTGTTCGTTGTCGGAGCTTTCCGTTTCATATGAGAAAAACTTCGGTTTTTCGTCCCCGGGTTGAATTTCCGTTTTGGAAAAGTCGATCGTCGACTTGTGCACGCGCGGAGGCGTGCCTGTTTTAAAGCGGACAAGCTCAAAGCCAAGATCACGCAGGTTTTCGGCCAATTTGATCGAAGGCTGTTGGTTGTTCGGGCCGCTTTCGTACGTCATTTCACCCATAATGACTTTTCCGCGCAGGTACGTGCCGGTCGTCAATACGACCGATTTGGCGCGATAAGCGGTACCGGTTTTCGTAATAACGCCAACGCATACGCCGTTCTCCACGATCAGCTCTTCGACCATGCCTTGGCGCATCGTCAAATTCGGTTCCTTTTCCATCGTTTCTTTCATCGTGTGTTGATACAGGAATTTATCCGCTTGAGCGCGCAGCGCGTGCACGGCCGGTCCTTTCCCCGTATTCAGCATGCGCATTTGAATGAATGTTTTATCGATGTTGCGGCCCATTTCGCCGCCAAGGGCATCGATTTCGCGAACGACATGGCCTTTGGCCGGTCCGCCGATCGACGGATTGCACGGCATGAACGCAACCATGTCCAGATTGATCGTGATCATCAGCGTGCTGCAACCCATACGGGCCGCGGCGAGCGCCGCTTCGCAGCCGGCATGGCCGGCGCCGATGACAATGACATCAAAGCTGCCACCATCAAAACTCATATGAAAAACCTCCTTTAAATTTAAAATGCAGAGTGAGAAAAATCCGATATATGTTCAGGATGTTATCCATCCTTATTTGCCTAAGCAGAATTGCGAGAAAATTTGATCCAAAAGCGATTCGGACGCCGTATCCCCGATAATTTCGCCAAGCTGCTCCCATGCCAGCCGGACATCGATCTGGATCATGTCGATCGGGATCAGCTGCTCGGCCGCATCGTATGCATCCTGAAGCGATTTATAGGCTTTTTTCAGCAGGGCGATATGGCGTACATTGCTAACATACGTGAGGTCCGCGGTTTCGATGCTGCCGCTGAAAAAGAGCTGCGAAATGGCCGCTTCCAGCGCATCGACGCCTTCCTGGGTTTTGACGGACATCGGAACGATCAAATCCTCCGGATAATAACGCAAAAGCACGTCTTTATCCAGCTGTTGAGGTAAGTCCATTTTATTCATAATGACGATGGATTGTCTACCGCGGATTTGTTCCATTAATTCCAGTTCGTCCTCATGCAGCGGTTCGCTGCCGTTCAGGACCAGCAAAATGAGGTCGGCTTCGGTAACGGCATGTTTGGAGCGCTCCACCCCGATCCGTTCGACGACGTCCATCGTTTCGCGAATGCCGGCCGTGTCCAACAGCTTCAGCGGAATGTTGTTGATCGTGACAAACTCCTCGATGACGTCCCGCGTCGTCCCCGGAATATCCGTCACAATGGCGCGATTCGTATGGGCCAACGCATTCAGCAGCGAAGATTTCCCCACGTTCGGGCGTCCGACGATCGCTGTCGTGATCCCTTCGCGGAGGATTTTCCCTTGTTCGGCCGTCTTCAGCAGCTTCGTAATGCCCCGCATGACCTCCGTGCTCTTTTCCTTGATGAATTCAGCCGTCAACGACTCGACGTCATGCTCCGGATAATCGATGTTGACCTCGATATGGGCCAGCGTCTCCACCAGCGTATGGCGGAGCTTCTGGATTTGGTCCGAAAGTTGCCCCTCCACTTGCTTCAGCGCTACGGAAAACGCCCGGTCCGATTTCGAACGGATCAGGTCAATAACCGCCTCCGCTTGCGACAGGTCGATGCGTCCGTTAAGGAAGGCGCGTTTGGTGAATTCGCCCGGTTCGGCCAAACGAATGTCCTGCTGTAGCAGCAGATCCATCACCCTTTTCACCGAAATGACGCCGCCATGCGTGCTGATCTCCACCACGTCTTCCGTCGTAAAAGAACGCGGAGCCCGCATGACCGTAACAAGCACCTCTTCCACCCGTTCTCCGTGTTCCGGATCCACAATATGCCCATAATGGACAGTATGGCTTTCCGCCTCCGTCAGCTTCGTTTTGCTGCGAAAAATGTTGTCTACCTCGGCTATGGAAGCAGGACCGCTCACGCGAATGACCGCGATGCCCGCTTCCCCTACCGCCGTCGAAATCGCTGCAATTGTATCGCTTAGCAACGTTACTCACCTCTTCCTTTATATTGTTCGTACGGATCGTTTGCCCTTACCTCTACTCTACCCGAATCGCGAGTCATAAAGACCCTGGATAGAGCTCCTTATCTACGAAAAAAGCAATGACTTCATCAGCTGCATCAGCTGAATAAAGTCATTGCACATCATGCACGTCTTAGGACAATCTATAAGTCCCCGGGATTCCTTGAAACTCCCGTTACTTTAATGTGATGACGATACGCCGGTTCGGTTCTTCCCCTTTGCTGAATGTCTTCACCTGCGGATGATCCTGCAGTTTGGCGTGGATCACTTTCCGCTCCTGCGGAGACATCGGCTCCAGGACGACTTCCTTGCCGGAACGGATGACGCGGCCCGCAAGCCGGTCAGCCAATTCCTCCAGCGTTTTTTTGCGCCGTTCGCGGAAATTTTCGGCATCGAGCACGATGCGGATGTAACTTCCCGAATAGCGGTTGGCCACGATGTTGGCCAAATACTGCAAAGCGTCGAGGGTTTGTCCCCTTCTGCCGATGATCAAGCCCAAATCGGGCCCGAATATATGAAGCGTCGTGACATCCTTCGCATGCTGCACGTCGACGGTGACGTCCAAGCCCATGCTTTTGCCGACATCCTGAATGAATCGCACGGCTTCTTCATAAGGATCTGGATCGGCGTTTGTGTGTTCGGCCTCCGGCACAGCCGGCTCTAATGGCAATGAAGTTGCCGTCTCGACTGGCATGGGTTCGGATTCAGGCTCGGGCAGCAGCGCCAGCTCCACCTTCGCATCCTTGACACCAATCAGTCCCAGGAATCCTTTTGACGGCTGCGTTAGGATCTGGACCGATACGCGGTCGCGGCTTACCCCGAGCTGGGTGAGCCCTTGTCTTACAGCTTCTTCAACGGTTTTTCCTGATACGACGACTTTGCTCATTTAGACTTTTTGGCCCCCTTTTTGCCTTTTCCCGCGTTTCCTTTGTTGCCTTGGCTTTTGTTGTTGCCGCCCTTGGCAGGGTTTCCGCCTTTGGCGTTGCCGCCGCCGGCAGAGGATACGGCCGCCACGGTGGCACCCGGTCTTTTGCGGTAAAGGAAGTAGTTTTGCACGATCGTATACAGGTTACTGAAGAACCAGTACAGAGGAAGTGCGGACGGGAACTGATAGGACATAAAGAAAATCAGCACCGGATACACGAACATCATGAACTGCATGGCCCCTTGCTGCGGGGTCGGGTTCATCCGCATCATCATCCACGTTTGCAGGAACGTCGTCGCCGCGGCTAAAATAGGCAAAATGAATGTATGGTCCGGCTTACCGAGCTGGAGCCATAAGAAAGAATGCTCATACAAATACTTATTGTGAATAATCGAGTTATAGAGAGCGATGAATACGGGCATTTGCACGATCAGCGGCAAACATCCCGCCATCGGATTGACCTTGTTTTCCTGGAATAAGCGCATCGTTTCCTGCTGCTGCTTTTCCGGATTGTCCTTGTACTTCTCTTTGATTTTGGCAAGCTCAGGCTGAATCGCCTGCATCGCCTTGGAGCTTCGAACCTGTTTGATCGACAGCGGCAAAATGATCGTCCGCACGATGATCACCATCACAAGGACGGCCAGTCCATATTCGCCGTTAAACCACTGAGCAAACGTATCGAGCGCTAACGAAAAATAATAAACGACGTTTCTTTGCCAGAAACTGCCGCTGGTTTTCATGTCTTCAGTCGTATACGTTACCGAATTGGAACCGCACGCTGATAATACCATGACTGCAAGCAGCAACACTGCCGTGAGGAGGATCCATTTCCTGCCTCGTCTCGTCTTGAATAGCGACACTTCATAACCCCTCTCTGGACACTTCCGTTCAACGTAAATCATACCATAAACAATTGGACAAAGAAACCAGCTTTCAATGGCCGGGAGGCTTTAAAAGCGACGCTTTGCGCAGCACGTGCAGCACGCATTTTTCCAAGTCCTTGTATGGCAAATCCAGCGCGCCTTTGCGGACGATAAAAACAAGGTCCACATGCTCGATGAGCCGGTCCTCATGGTGGCGGACGATCTCTTTCACGAGCCGGCGCATCCGGTTGCGGACAACGGCATTGCCCACCTTTTTGCTGACGGAAATCCCTACGCGAAATTTCTCTACCTCTTTTTTGCGGAACCAATACACGACGAACTGATGGTTCGCAAAAGACTTCCCATGGCGATATACGCGACTGAAGTCCGCGCGGTTTCGTAATCGTAAACTTTTATGCAACCCGATCCCCTGCCTGCTTCTCCGCCCGGTATGCTCAGGCGGTCATTTCTTGATAATAAGCATGAAGAAATTTTAGAAAGCGAGGGCCATCGTCAGCGAAAAAGCATTCTCGGCGGCAAACGAACCGCCCCTGCCTTCGCTGAAGACCAATACCATCCTCTTAAAACATCTTTTTCGATTCTTATCATCAATCTTGCGATTCGGGATACAACCGATCCCTTTTTGTCCGGAAAACGGGGCGCTTTTCGCATACTGCCCCCGCCTCCATCCTATTGAAAATTTTTGCTTCATATAATAGTAGGAAAAAACAGACGACGAACCGCGGCTTCGGACGAAACGCTTTCAGCAATTTCAAGCCCCGGCAGCCGGCCGGCACGACCACATCCAATCCTGATCCAAAAGAAAAACGCATTTACCAGTATTGGCATTCCGCCATACCGATAAACCGGACGCGGCAAAATCGTTTCTCCCTCTTTTTCGGATGCCTCTGCCGGATTCCTGCCTCAAAACCGCATTCCGATCCTCGAAATGTCCATCCCATTGAAGAAAAAAAGACCACCGCGGTGGTCTTTATGCACGAAATTTACGCACTCAATACTTTTCTGCCCTTCTGACGACGAGCTGCCAGCACTTTACGGCCGTTTTTCGTGCTCATTCTTTTCCGGAAGCCATGTACCTTTTTGCGTTTGCTTACATTTGGTTTAAATGTAGGTCTCATGTATTGCGCACCCCCTTACAGGATTTAAAATAACCTTTATGGTTAATTCATTTTCATTCACACAGAAAATGCCTTTATACATTTAACCATGTCAAGGGCCAAAAGTCAACCTGAACCCTTCCCCTTTTCGCATCCGAAATTCGGCCAATCCGGCTTGTCCGCCTTTTGGGCCGTTCTTTTTCTCCCTTCGGCCGCTCTTCTTCCTCTTTTTTATAGGTTCATCCGCTCCAAACCGGACTAAAGCATGCCGCCAAGCCCAAAAATCGGGAACTCAACTTCTGATCCGGCAATGACCACAATGGCCATCCGTATTTCATTATAAAACCTCAGTCCAAAAAAGGTCATCCACAGGTCCAACGGTTCCTCCCTTTCCAACCGCTCCTCAAATTTCGGCTGAAGGGGCAAAGCAAGGTTTTCCACAGGCATCTTTCGTCGCAGCATGTAAAAATCCACAGACCTTACTTATCCACTTGTTCACATAAATCGCCTCGACTTCCTTTTTTCCGGCACAACCTGTGCACAACCGATTTTCCGTTTTTAGGAATACTGTCGAAACTTAAACAATTTATAAACAATATATAGTGTTGTGAATATGATTTATACACAACTTATTGAATTTGTGGATAAAATGGACGCATACATTGATAAAAAGGGATTCTTTTGCTATGATTATATTACTTTTGGTTGTGAATATCTGTTTTCACCCATAATATTATTAACAGGCTGTGGATAAACTTGTGAACAATTTTAATTTATCCACTTTTTTTATTTTCTCCAGACCGTGAAACTTGGGGATAAATACGCCATGTTTCATTTTTTTTCGACAATTCCACTCAAGTAGCGGAGGCCAATGCCGCATTTGGAAGATTTAAAGGAGTGACAGTTAGTGGACAGCCATACTTCCGAATTATGGCAGCAAATCCTATCTATTATTCATACCAAACTAAGCAAGCCGAGCTTCGACACCTGGTTTAAAGCAACAAAAGCGATCCAGATGAATGACCACTCCATTGTCATTTCCGCGCCTACGACCTTTGCTGTTGAATGGTTGGAAAGCCGCTATACCAAGCTCGTCAGCTCGACGATTTACGAAGTACTTGGCAAACAGGTTGACGTGAAATTCGTCATCGAAGAGAACAAGCCTGCAGAAGTCGTTCCCCAGCAGCCCGCTCCAATGCCTCAGGTGACCCAAGAAGAAGCATTCACCCATATGCTGAATCCGAAATACACCTTCGATACGTTCGTGATTGGATCCGGGAACCGGTTCGCCCATGCGGCATCGCTCGCCGTCGCCGAGGCGCCGGCCAAAGCATACAACCCTTTGTTTTTGTACGGAGGGGTCGGGCTGGGAAAAACGCACCTGATGCATGCGATCGGCCATTACATTCTGGAACATAACCCTGCAAGCCGCGTCGTGTACATTTCCTCGGAGAAATTCACGAATGAATTCATCAACTCCATCCGGGACAACCGGGCGGAAAGCTTTCGCAACAAATACCGCAACGTAGACATTTTGCTGATTGACGACATTCAATTCCTGGCTGGGAAAGAATCGACTCAGGAGGAATTTTTCCATACATTTAACGCGCTGCATGAGGAACAGAAGCAAATCATCATTTCCAGCGACAGGCCGCCGAAGGAAATTCCGACGCTGGAAGACCGGCTGCGTTCCCGCTTCGAATGGGGACTCATCACCGACATTCAGCCGCCGGACTTGGAAACGCGGATCGCCATTTTGCGCAAAAAAGCGAAGGCCGAAAATCTCGACATCCCGAACGAAGCGATGATGTACATCGCCAACCAGATCGACACGAACATCCGGGAGCTCGAGGGCGCCCTTATCCGGGTCGTCGCCTATTCGTCGCTCACCAATCAGGACGTCACCACGCACCTGGCTGCCGAAGCGCTGAAGGACATCATCCCTTCCAGCCGTCCGAAGATGATCACCATCCAGGACATCCAGCAGAAAGTCGGGGAATACTACAATTTGAAGCTGGAAGACTTCAAGGCGCGCAAACGAACCAAAGCCGTCGCCTTCCCGCGCCAGATCGCCATGTATCTCTCGCGCGAGCTGACGGATTTTTCCCTGCCCAAAATCGGGGAAGCTTTCGGAGGCCGGGACCATACGACGGTGATCCATGCGCACGAAAAAATATCCCAGTCGCTGAAAACCGACCAGGATCTGTTTAAAGTGATCAATAACATTACAGAAAAAATCAAAAATCCGACCTGAACAAGTTCAAAGCCTATGCACAATCTATACACATGTGGATAGGCTTAATTTGTTGAGGTTTCGTGGGCTTATCCACATATTCAGCGCCCCTACTGCTATTACTATGTTTTAAATATAAAAAATATAACCATAAAAGCTGCGCAAAAGAGGAACGGACATCATGCTGCCTCTGCCAGCCGAAATTTCCTGCTAGGAGTGAAAAGATGAAAATCAGCATTCTCAAAAACGTCCTTAACGAATCCATTCAGCATGTATCCAAAGCGATTTCCAGCCGCACCACCATTCCGATTCTCGGAGGCATCAAGCTGGACGTGACCTACCAAGGGGTGACGCTGACCGCCAGCGATACGGACATTTCCATTCAATCGTTTATTCCAGCCGAAGATGCCGACCGGACGATCGTGCAGGTGGAGAGAATCGGCAGCGTCGTTTTGCCTGCCAAGTTTTTCGTGGAAATCATCAAAAAACTGCCTTCCCAAGAAATCCAAATGGAGGTCAAAGAGCAATTCCAGACCTTCATTTCTTCCGGTTCGACGGAAATTCAAATGGTCGGGCTGGATCCGGAGGAATTCCCGGTGCTGCCTGACATCGAAGGCAACCAGACGATTTCCCTCCCGGGATCTCTGCTGAAAAACATGATCCGCCAGACGGTGTTTGCCATCTCCACGCAGGAGACGACTCCGATTTTGACCGGCGTTCTTTGGAACCTGGATCATAACGACCTGAAGTTTACGGCGACGGACCGCCACCGGCTTGCCACGCGTTCGGCCCACCTGGAGGGGGCGGATGACGTGAAGTTCAGCAATGTCGTCATTGCCGGCAAAACGCTGAACGAGCTGAGCAAAATCATTCCGGACCAAAACACGCTGATCGATATCGTCGTGGCCGACAACCAGGTGCTGTTCAAGCTGGACCGCGTCCTGTTCTATTCCCGTATTCTGGATGGCATTTACCCGGATACTACTAGAATTATTCCGACAACCTACAAAACAGAACTGATTTTGGACACAAAAAAATTGAGCGAGTCGATCGACCGCGCTTATTTGTTGTCCCGCGAGGAAAAAACGAACATCGTTCGCCTGCAGACGATGGAAAACGGCGGAATCGAAATTTCGTCCAGCTCGTCCGAGCTCGGGAAAGTGCGCGAAGAACTGGATGTCATCGACTTTAAAGGCGAGCCGCTGCGCATCTCCTTTAACTCCAAATATATGCTCGACGTGCTGAAAATCGTGGAAAGCGAACAGCTGATGATTGCCTTTACCGGCATGATGAGCCCGATTATCCTCAAGCCGTTGGATGACAGCCAAAGCTCTTACGTCATTTTGCCTTACCGGACAACGAACTAAAGCAGCCAAAGTTATCAACAGGAAGGGCGTTTGCGATGAAAGAAATATTTATCCACAGTGAATATATCAAGCTGGATCAATTTTTGAAGCTGGCCGATTGCATATCCACAGGCGGGATGGCGAAAGCCCTTCTTGCGGAAGGCCATGTGCTTGTGAATGGAGAGCCTGAGGAACGCCGGGGGCGCAAGCTGTATCCGGGCGATCGGGTGAGCGTAGAGGATTGCGGCGAGTTTACCGTATCCAGGGAGTCCTGATATACTCCTCATAAAGACGTGCTCCGGCGCGGGACGATTCGGCGGGAGATGGGGAGGAAGCATACGTGTTTGTAAAAAGCATCAGCCTGCAGCATTACCGCAACTACGAAGAGCTCCGATTGGATTCCTTCAGCGACGTCAATCTGCTGATCGGGCAAAACGCCCAGGGGAAGACCAATTTGGTTGAAGCTATTTTTGTTCTGGCCTTAACGAAAAGCCACCGGACCTCGAGAGACCGCGAGCTCATCTCCTTCCAGGAAAAAAGCGCGCACGTTTCCGCGGCGGTGGAACGAAAATACGGCCAGCTGACGCTCGACTTGAATTTATCCCCCCAAGGGAAGAAAGCAAAAATTAACGGTCTGGAGCAGCGCAAACTGAGCGATTTCATCGGATCGCTGAACGTCGTCATGTTTGCGCCCGAGGACCTGGAAATCGTAAAGGGAACGCCAGGCGTACGCCGGCGTTTTCTTGACATGGAGATCGGACAGGTTCAGCCGGGGTATTTATACCATTTGCAGCAGTACCAGAAAGTGCTGAACCAGCGGAACAACCTGCTCAAGCAAATGTGGGGCAAGGACAAGCCGCAGCAGGGGCTTCTGGAGGTCTGGGACCAGCAGCTTGCTGAACATGGTGTTAAAATCATCAAAAAGAGGAAACAATTTATCTTAAAGCTGCAAAAATGGGCCGAGTCCATCCACCACGGCATTACGAACGGCAGCGAGGACCTCAAGCTTGTCTATGTTCCGTCGTTTGGCGAAGAGGCGGAGGAAGATGAAGCTTATCTTTTCGAACAATTTATGTTAAAATTATCACAACTGAAAGATCAGGAGCTTCGGCGCGGGATGACGCTTGCCGGGCCTCATCGCGACGATGTGGCCTTTTATATCAACGGCAAGGAAGTGCAGACCTACGGATCCCAGGGGCAGCAGCGCACTACGGCACTGTCGCTGAAACTGGCGGAAATCGAACTGATCCATGAAGAGATCGGCGAATATCCCGTCCTGCTTTTGGATGACGTCTTGTCCGAACTGGATCCTTACCGCCAGACGCAGCTGATCGAAACCTTTCAGACCAAAGTGCAAACCTTTATCACGGCGACGGGGATCGAGAGCCTGAATACCGATAAACTGAAAAAGGCCAGCGTTTTTCACGTCCACGACGGACGGATTGGCTCTTAAGGAGTTGGGAGTATGTATATTCACCTGGGCGGCGAAAGAATTATCCGCTCCGCGGAATTGGTCGCCATTTTCGACGTTTCGATCGAGAAATCCTCAAAAATATCCAAGCAGTTTGTCAGTCACGCCTGCGAGCACAAAAACGTGGAGTTCATCGGCGAAGAGGAGCCCAAGTCGATCGTGATCACGAAGAGCACGGTTTATTATTCCCCGATTTCCTCGTCGACACTCAAAAAACGGGCGAAGGTATTTGTGGCCAACGCTTAATATATACGAAAATCATGGATTGAACTCTCTGAATCCGGCAAGACGGTTTCGCACGAGAGTTTTTGCTGCGATAAAGCGCGATTTTTTATTTACGATGTTGCAATATCCTTAGCAGGAGATTCCTTTTCCATCGCAGTTGTACTCGCAACAGCAGATTTAGAATTTATAGAAGTAGGTGACAGGCATGTCTATGAATCAACCGCAATATGATGAGAGTCAGATTCAGGTTCTGGAGGGTCTGGAAGCCGTCCGCAAACGTCCAGGTATGTATATCGGGTCCACAAGCTCCAAAGGCCTTCACCATCTCGTATGGGAAGTTGTGGACAACAGTATCGACGAAGCGATGGCCGGCATATGTGATCACATCGAGGTCATCGTTCACAAGGATAACAGCATTACCGTCGTCGATAACGGGCGGGGCATTCCGGTCGGCGAACATCCCAAGATGAAAAAATCCACGCTTGAAGTCGTTATGACCGTTCTGCATGCAGGCGGTAAATTCGGTGGCGGCGGATACAAGGTTTCCGGCGGTTTGCACGGCGTGGGCGTGTCTGTCGTGAACGCGCTGTCGACCAAAGTGGTCGTGCAGGTCAAGCGTGACGGCCATATCTATCAGCAGGAATACCATCGCGGCGTTCCTCAATACGATATCAAAATCATCGGAGACACCGATGATCACGGTACGACGGTAACGTTCCTGCCCGATCCGGAAATTTTCACTGAGACCACGGAATACGACTACAACACGCTGCTTACCCGGATCAGAGAACTGGCTTTCCTGAACAAAGGCATTGCCCTGACGCTGACGGACGAACGGACGGGCGCTTCCAACTACTTCAAATACGAGGGCGGGATTATCGAATACGTCAAATATTTGAACGAGAAAAAGGAACCGCTCCATGAGCAGCCGATTTACGTCGAAGGCGCGCGCGACATGATTCAGGTCGAGATCGCGCTGCAGTACAACGATAGCTATACGGAGAATATTTATTCTTTCGCGAATAACATCAACACGCATGAAGGCGGTACGCACGAATCCGGCTTTAAGAGCGCGCTGACGCGGATCATCAACGATTATGCCCGCAAAAGCGGCATGATTAAAGACAGCAACGGCAACCTGACCGGCGACGACGTCCGCGAGGGTCTGACGGCCATCATTTCCGTCAAGATTCCGGAGCCCCAGTTCGAAGGACAGACCAAAACCAAGCTGGGCAACAGCGAAGTGCGCGGCATCGTGGAATCCCTGTTTTCCGAGAAGCTGCAGGAGTTTTTGGGCGAAAACCCTGCCGTATCCAAACGGATCCTCGAAAAAGCGCTGCAGGCATCCCGTGCCCGCGAAGCCGCCCGCAAAGCCCGCGAACTGACGCGCCGCAAAAGTGCGTTGGAAATCAGCGCGCTGCCGGGCAAGCTGGCCGACTGCTCCTCCAAGGACGCATCGATCTGCGAGCTGTACATCGTCGAAGGCGACTCCGCCGGCGGCTCGGCCAAACAAGGCCGTGACCGGCACTTCCAGGCGATTTTGCCGATTCGCGGTAAAATTTTGAACGTGGAAAAAGCGAGACTGGACCGCATCTTGTCCAACATGGAGATTCGCGCCATGGTTACGGCCATGGGGACGGGGATCGGCGATGAAGACTTCGATATCTCGAAGGCTCGTTACCATAAGCTGATTATCATGACCGATGCCGACGTCGACGGGGCGCACATCCGTACGCTGCTGCTGACGTTCTTCTACCGGTATATGCGGCAGCTGCTTGAAGCGGGGTACGTGTACATCGCGCAGCCGCCATTGTTCAAGATCGAGCGCAACAAAACGATTCGGTACGCCAATTCGGAGAAGGAGCGCGACGAAATCATCGCTTCCTTCGGCGAAAACGCGAAATATACGATCCAGCGTTACAAAGGTTTGGGCGAGATGAACCCTGAACAGCTTTGGGAAACGACGATGGACCCTGATAGCCGCACCATGCTGCAGGTGACGATCGAGGATGCGATGCAGGCGGATATCTTGTTCGATACCCTGATGGGGGATAACGTCGAACCTCGCCGCGACTTCATCCACGAGCATGCCAAACACGTCAAAAACCTGGATATTTAAATCAAGACAAGAAGGAGCCCGCGCGGCTCCTTCTTTATTTTGCGTATTTTTGCTTATGCCTTCGATTTGCGGCGGCCCTTGGGAGCGGAAATGCGCCCATAAGCGATCGCATATCGCTCGATGCGGCGGTACACGCTTTTGTCCTTGAAAAACTTTTTGAACGGAAAAATGGCCGGGAGCGTGTTCACCTCCAAAATCCATGGATACAAGTTTTTGTCCAGGGCGATGTCCAGACCGATCTCTTTTAACCGCGGGTATTCCTTCTGCAGCTGTTTCCCCGTATCCTCGCCCAGGGCGTACAGCTGTTTTTCAAGCGCGTTGATTTCTTGCCGGGAAGCGTGATCACTAAGCACCTCATGGAGAAGTTTTGCCGAGCCGCCGCTGTGGTAGTTGGTGATGACTTTGTTTTTGGCCGCCACCCGCGCGATTACGCCCGTCGACTCCCAGGTGCCATGGGGCGTTTTTTGCGTCAAGACCCTGAGGTCGAAGGAACGGTCCTTGTGTTTAAGTTTGGCAATGCCGTGCTGGATAAGATAAACCTTTTTGCCGATCTGGTTGCGTACGGCACGGTGAAGATCGTTTAAAGAGCCGAACTCCTCAATGCTGGTACCGTAATGAAGCTTGTATCGTTCGGGGGCCGATGTCCCGTTTTCGATTTCTGCGGAATCTCCGGTTTCCGTAAAACGCTCGGCGCACATCACGCCGTTGCCGTACGTCCCGACATCGGGCTTGATATATACCATCATTTCGTTTTGCATCATTTCGTTGAGCGCATCCTGCGAGTACTTCATCGTAAGGGGAATATAGGCCGCTATTTGCTTATTCCGCATGAGCACCTTGGTTTTGGCCCATTTGCTCGAAACACGCTGTATGGACAAGTCATCGCATCCTTTCCGTGAAGGTTGTAGTAGGAAGCAGGGGGAACAAAGGCGGTCGAGAATTGTAAAATGCTTCATGGAATGCGTAAAACATAGGACAAGGGAGCAAATGAATGGTATAATATGAAGATATGGATAATTGAAATTTTAGACTCCCGAAACATAAATCCTTTTGCCTATCAGTATATGTCCCGGGCAGGAAGAGGGTAGGGCGAATCCCCAGAACAGAGGCAAGTTGGGCGACCGGTCATCTAAACAAGGCCAAACGTTTAATTGTGCTCTTTTTGTGAAAGTAATATAATAAAGATTAGTGGTTTTTATCTATTTTGGCACATGAAGCGGTACTGCTTTCCCCGTTCGCCGGCGGATTGCGGCTTGCCGTTTTATGCCCGTATGGAAGTAAAAGATTCGTTGATTCTATATAGGCCGTATGCTTGTTTGTTGAGGGAAATGGAGGAGGTCCACCATGGCGGAAGAAAAAAATCCCCAGATTAAGGAGCGGGACATTGGTGTCGAAATGCGCGAGTCCTTTATGGACTATGCGATGAGCATCATTGTGAGCCGGGCTTTGCCGGATGTGCGCGATGGACTCAAGCCGGTACACCGGCGCGTGCTCTATGCGATGTCGGAGCTTGGCTTGTCGCCGGATAAGCCGTTTAAAAAATCGGCGAGAATCGTCGGCGAGGTCATCGGTAAGTACCATCCGCACGGTGACGCGCCTGCTTATGAGACAATGGTCCGCATGGCCCAGGATTTTTCGATGCGCTATATGCTTGTCGAAGGGCACGGCAACTTTGGCTCCATCGACGGAGACGCTCCGGCCGCGATGCGTTATACCGAAGCACGGCTTTCGAAGATCGCCCAGGAGATGCTGCGCGACATTAACAAAGAAACCATTGATTTTACGGAAAACTATGACGGTGAAGAGCTGGAACCCGTCGTGCTGCCTGCGCGGTATCCGAACCTTTTGGTGAATGGCGTTTCGGGTATCGCCGTCGGGATGGCGACGAATATTCCGCCGCATAATCTCGGCGAGGTCATTGACGGGGTGCTTGCCCTGATCAAAAATCCCGACATTACTTCACTGGAATTGATGGAATATATTAAGGGTCCGGATTTCCCGACCGCCGGTTATGTCCTCGGACGCCACGGCATCCGCCAGGCTTACGAAACCGGCCGCGGCTCCGTCACGATGCGTGCCAAAGCCGAGATCGAAGAGAACAACGGCAAGGCGCGGATTATCGTTACCGAGCTCCCGTACCAGGTCAACAAGGCCCGTCTGGTCGAAAAAATCGCGGAACTCGTGCGCGAAAAAAGACTGGACGGCATTACCGACCTGCGGGACGAATCCGACCGTAACGGTATGCGGGTCGTCGTCGAACTTCGCCGTGACGTGAACCCGAGCGTTATGCTGAACAATTTGTACAAGCATACGGCGATGCAATCCACGTTCGGCATCAATATGCTGGCGATCGTCAAAAACGAACCGAAGGTGCTGAGCTTAAGGGACGTTTTGAACTACTACCTGGAGCATCAGATCGAGGTTATTCGCCGGCGGACGGAATACGATTTGAAAAAAGCCGAAGCACGCGCCCATATTCTCGAAGGTTTGCGCGTCGCTTTGGATCATTTGGACGAAGTTATCTCGATTATCCGTTCCTCGCAAACGACCGATATCGCCCGCGATCGTTTGATCGAACGCTTCGGACTGAGCAACGAGCAGACGCAAGCGATTCTCGAGATGCGTTTGCAGCGCCTGACCGGACTGGAACGCGAGAAAATCGAAAATGAATACCAGGAACTGATGGTTAAGATTGCCGAATATAAAGAAATTTTGGCCAACCAGCATTTGGTGCTGGAAATCATCAGCAACGAGCTGATCGAAATCAAAGAGCGTTTTGCCGATGAGCGCCGTACCGAAATTACGATTGGCGAAGAAAGCATTTTGGACGAGGATCTCATTCCGCGCGAGGAAGTGGTCATCACCATTACGCATACCGGCTACGTCAAACGGCTGCCGGCCAATACGTACCGCAGCCAAAAACGCGGCGGACGCGGCGTCGTGGGGATGGATACGAAGGACGAGGATTTCGTCGAGCATTTGTTCGTCACCAACTCCCACCATTACCTGATGTTCTTTACCGATCGGGGCAAGGTGTACCGGCTTAAAGCGTATGAGATTCCTGAGCTCAGCCGAACCGCCCGCGGCACGGCGATCATCAACCTGATCCAGATCGAACAGGGAGAGACGATCAACGCCGTCATTCCGGTGGAGGAGTTCGAAAACGACAAGTACCTGTTCTTTGTAACGCGGAGCGGGATCGTCAAAAAAACGCCGCTTGAGGATTACGTCAATATCCGCAAAGGCGGTTTGATCGCGATCAACCTACGTGAAGATGATTCCCTGATCGAGGTCAAATTAACCGACGGCCAGCAGGAAGTCATCATGGCGACGGCACAGGGGATGTCGATCCGGTTCTCGGAAAATGACGTTCGTTCCATGGGCCGGAGCGCAACCGGCGTCAAAGGGATCACGCTGGATGATGACGATCATGTCATCGGCATGGACGTCGTCGACAAGGATCTGGACACGCTGATCGTTACGGCGAAGGGTTACGGCAAGCGGACGCCTCTGAGCGATTACCGTTCGCAAACCCGCGGCGGCAAGGGGATCAAGACGTTGAACGTGACCGAGAAAAACGGTCCGGTCGTAGGCCTCAAGGTCGTAAAACCGGATGAGGATCTGATGATCATTACGTCGAGCGGTACCCTGATCCGCACCAGCATCGACGGCATTTCCATTATGGGCCGTTATACGCAGGGCGTGAAGCTCATCAACATCCGCGAGGACGATGCCGTTGCCACGGTATGCCGCGTCGATAAGAGCGAGGAGCCGGAAGAAGGAGAAGAAGGCGTTGAGTCCGAGGAGACCGGACTGAATCCTTCGTCCGACGCGGAAGCGCCGGGAAATGGAGCAGAAGAGGGAGCGAATTCGGACGCGGACGATTCCTCCGATGAAGCGTAAACGATAGTCGAAAGAGCATGGCTTTTGAGCGATCAGAAGCTGTGCTCTTTTTTGCGTTCAAACCATCTGCATGTAAAAACACTCATTGTTTCATTTACGCCATAAAAAAAGAGGAACATCCTCGTTTCATAAACTGTTAATAAAGATTGTACAGACCTGCTATACGTAATATAATGGAGTATATTGCCATTATCCATGGATAAAAGTTAGCGAGGGAATCATCGTTATGGCCAGCATATCTATTTCCGAATTGAAACCTGGTATCAAGCTAGAAAAAGATGTACATACACCGCTGGGCGGATTGCTGATGCGCAAAGGCACGGTTCTTCTCCCGCGCGATTTGGATATTTTGCGTGCTTTTATGGTGCCGCAGGTCGAAGTGGATATGGGGGAGATGGAACCCCAAAACGGATTCTCAAACGCTGTGGGCCAGGTCGCGGCCGTAAACGAGCGGGCAGTGGACGAACCGGCATTGCCGACCAAAATGGCCTCTTTTTATGAGGAATACGAAAAATTGATTTCGTTGATGAAAAGCGCTCATCAATCCGTTATTGCCGGGGGGCTGCCGATATATGAGCTTCGCAACCAACTCGAAGCGGCTATCGGACATATCAAGGAATATAATCCGTTGACGTTCGTCCCAAGAACGATGAATGAGTATGACTATATATTCCATAACAGCGTATTATGCGCACTTTCTTCGTATTTGCTTGCCAAATGGAGCGGGCTGCAGCAGAAGGATTGGATGCAGGCCGCGTTTGCGGGTCTTTTCCATGATATCGGAAATGCCAAGATCGATCCGGCGATATTGTATAAACCAAGTCCTCTGACCGTTGCGGAAGCGGAGGAGATGCGCAGGCATACGGCATACGGCTACCAAATCCTAAAAAACGTCAAAGCCATCAACGAAGGCGTCAGGCTTGCGGCGCTTCAGCATCACGAAAAAATCGATGGAACGGGGTATCCGCTACGGCTTGAGGGCAGCAAAATCCATGTCTACGCAAAAATCGTGGGGATCACGGATATTTTCCATGCCATGACTCTTCGCCGAATTTACCGGAAGGCTCAGTCGCCTTACATCGTGTTGGAGCAAATTCATTCCGAGGCTTTCGGCAAGCTGGATCCGACGCTCGTTCGAATATTTATCCAAAAGGCGACGGAGTTCCACAACGGCACAAAGGTACGGCTTAGTAATCATCAAATCGGGGAAATCGTGTTTACGGACCGAAATCAACCGACGCGTCCTATGGTGTCCATAGGCGGCGAGATTATTAATTTGGCGCAAAAACCCCAATTGTACATTGAAGAAGTTTTATCTTCAAATTAAATAGTTGACATACTTAACGAAGCTGTGTTATATTAATTCTTGTCTTCACAAAGACATGATGAAATAGAATGCAGCTTTTTAAAATGTTTTTCAATAAACTTTCAAAAAAAAGCTTGCATTAAGAAACAAAACATGATATATTATAAAAGTTGCTGCTGAACACAACGGCGGCGACGAAAACGAAAAGTTTGATCTTTGAAAACTGAACAACGAGTGAGATACAGGCTTTGCTTGCAAAGCCGATCGCGAAGCAAATCGGTCCAAGTCTATGGCTGGATGATTTGCGGAGCAAACAATGAGAATTAAATTCTCGTCAGATTCAAAATGAGTCACAAACTTTCTTGGAGAGTTTGATCCTGGCTCAGGACGAACGCTGGCGGCGTGCCTAATACATGCAAGTCGAGCGGACTTGATGAGGAGCTTGCTCCTCTGATGGTTAGCGGCGGACGGGTGAGTAACACGTAGGCAACCTGCCCGTAAGACCGGGATAACTACCGGAAACGGTAGCTAATACCGGATAATTTATCGCTTCGCATGGAGCGGTAATGAAAGACGGAGCAATCTGTCACTTACGGATGGGCCTGCGGCGCATTAGCTAGTTGGTGAGGTAACGGCTCACCAAGGCGACGATGCGTAGCCGACCTGAGAGGGTGAACGGCCACACTGGGACTGAGACACGGCCCAGACTCCTACGGGAGGCAGCAGTAGGGAATCTTCCGCAATGGGCGAAAGCCTGACGGAGCAACGCCGCGTGAGTGATGAAGGTTTTCGGATCGTAAAGCTCTGTTGCCAGGGAAGAACGTCGGGTAGAGTAACTGCTATCCGAGTGACGGTACCTGAGAAGAAAGCCCCGGCTAACTACGTGCCAGCAGCCGCGGTAATACGTAGGGGGCAAGCGTTGTCCGGAATTATTGGGCGTAAAGCGCGCGCAGGCGGTCACTTAAGTCTGGTGTTTAAGGCTAGGGCTCAACTCTAGTTCGCACTGGAAACTGGGTGACTTGAGTGCAGAAGAGGAAAGTGGAATTCCACGTGTAGCGGTGAAATGCGTAGAGATGTGGAGGAACACCAGTGGCGAAGGCGACTTTCTGGGCTGTAACTGACGCTGAGGCGCGAAAGCGTGGGGAGCAAACAGGATTAGATACCCTGGTAGTCCACGCCGTAAACGATGAATGCTAGGTGTTAGGGGTTTCGATACCCTTGGTGCCGAAGTTAACACATTAAGCATTCCGCCTGGGGAGTACGGTCGCAAGACTGAAACTCAAAGGAATTGACGGGGACCCGCACAAGCAGTGGAGTATGTGGTTTAATTCGAAGCAACGCGAAGAACCTTACCAGGTCTTGACATCCCTCTGAATCCTCTAGAGATAGAGGCGGCCTTCGGGACAGAGGAGACAGGTGGTGCATGGTTGTCGTCAGCTCGTGTCGTGAGATGTTGGGTTAAGTCCCGCAACGAGCGCAACCCTTGATTTTAGTTGCCAGCACTTTAAGGTGGGCACTCTAGAATGACTGCCGGTGACAAACCGGAGGAAGGCGGGGATGACGTCAAATCATCATGCCCCTTATGACCTGGGCTACACACGTACTACAATGGCCAGTACAACGGGAAGCGAAATCGCGAGATGGAGCCAATCCTATCAAAGCTGGTCTCAGTTCGGATTGCAGGCTGCAACCCGCCTGCATGAAGTCGGAATTGCTAGTAATCGCGGATCAGCATGCCGCGGTGAATACGTTCCCGGGTCTTGTACACACCGCCCGTCACACCACGAGAGTTTACAACACCCGAAGTCGGTGGGGTAACCGCAAGGAGCCAGCCGCCGAAGGTGGGGTAGATGATTGGGGTGAAGTCGTAACAAGGTAGCCGTATCGGAAGGTGCGGCTGGATCACCTCCTTTCTATGGAGAATCGTTTCCTGCAACGGAAACATTCAAATATGCCGTAAGGCAAAACGATCTCACTCGTTGGTCAGTTTTGAGAGTTCAAACTCTCACATACGATTTCCAGAACTTGCTTGGTGACAAGAAGTGCTGAGGATGGTATGATATAAGTCCGGTTGAAAAACTGGATGATTATTGATCCTTGAAAACTAGATAACGAAACGAATTTGCGTTTTAGAAATATCCTTTTAGCTGAACTTGTGTCAAAACAAGTTAGTAAAAGAGTAGCAGACAAGTGTTTGAATCGAAGAGCGACTTTGGCTTTGTGCGAAGCACAAAACAACGGAGCGAGGCGAGGCAAACAGGAGTCAAAGGTTAAGCTACTAAGAGCACACGGAGGATGCCTAGGCGCTAGGAGCCGATGAAGGACGTGGCGAACAACGATACTGCCTCGGGGAGCTGTAAGCAAGCTTTGATCCGGGGATGTCCGAATGGGGAAACCCGGCTGATGTAATAGTCAGTCACTCATAACTGAATACATAGGTTATGAAGAGGCATACCAGGGGAACTGAAACATCTAAGTACCCTGAGGAAGAGAAAACAATAGTGATTCCGTCAGTAGCGGCGAGCGAACGCGGATTAGCCTAAACCGGTCAGCTTGCTGGCCGGGGTTGTGGGACGTCTCACATGGAGTTACAAAGGAACTGGTTAGGCGAAGAGGTCTGGAAAGGCCCGGCATAGAAGGTAAAAGCCCTGTAGCCGAAAGTCAGTTCCCTCCGAGACGGATCCCGAGTAGTGCGGGGCACGTGAAACCCCGTATGAATCTGCCAGGACCATCTGGTAAGGCTAAATACTCCCTAGCGACCGATAGTGAAACAGTACCGTGAGGGAAAGGTGAAAAGCACCCCGGAAGGGGAGTGAAATAGAACCTGAAACCGTGTGCTTACAAGAAGTCAGAGCCCGATCTATGGGTGATGGCGTGCCTTTTGTAGAATGAACCGGCGAGTTACGTTCCCGTGCAAGGTTAAGGTGAGAAGCCGTAGCCGCAGCGAAAGCGAGTCTGAATAGGGCGACTATAGTACGTGGGCGTAGACCCGAAACCGTGTGATCTACCCCTGTCCAGGGTGAAGGTGCGGTAACACGCACTGGAGGCCCGAACCCACGAATGTTGAAAAATTCGGGGATGAGGTGGGGGTAGCGGAGAAATTCCAATCGAACTCGGAGATAGCTGGTTCTCCCCGAAATAGCTTTAGGGCTAGCCTCGGTTGTACAGTCGTGGAGGTAGAGCACTGATTGGGTGCGGGGCCCGCAAGGGTTACCAAGTTCAGTCAAACTCCGAATGCCATAGACTGATTGACCGGGAGTCAGACAGTGAGTGCTAAGATCCATTGTCAAAAGGGAAACAGCCCAGACCATCAGCTAAGGTCCCCAAGTGTGTGTTAAGTGGGAAAGGATGTGGAGTTGCACAGACAACCAGGATGTTGGCTTAGAAGCAGCCACCATTTAAAGAGTGCGTAATAGCTCACTGGTCGAGTGACTCTGCGCCGAAAATGTAACGGGGCTAAACACACCACCGAAGCTATGGCTTGATGCTTGCATCAGGGGTAGGGGAGCGTTGTATACAGCGTTGAAGGTGTACCGTAAGGAGCGCTGGAGCGTATACAAGTGAGAATGCCGGTATGAGTAACGAAAAGATCAGTGAGAATCTGATCCGCCGAAAGCCCAAGGTTTCCTGAGGAAGGCTCGTCCGCTCAGGGTAAGTCGGGACCTAAGGCGAGGCCGAAAGGCGTAGTCGAAGGACAACAGGTTGAAATTCCTGTACCACCGTAAACCGCTATGAGCAATGGGGTGACGCAGGAGGGTAGTGACGCAGACTGATGGATGTCTGTCCAAGCAGTGAGGCTGATGTGTAGGCAAATCCGCACATCGTTAAGGCTAGGCTGTGACGGGGAGGGAAAATTATAGTACCGAAGGTCATGATCTCACACTGCCAAGAAAAGCCTCTAGCCAGGTGAAGGTGCCCGTACCGCAAACCGACACAGGTAGGCGAGAAGAGAATTCTAAGGCGCGCGGAAGAACTCTCGTTAAGGAACTCGGCAAAATGACCCCGTAACTTCGGGAGAAGGGGTGCCCCGGTAGTGTGAATAGCACGAGGGGGCCGCAGTGAAAAGGCCCAAGCGACTGTTTAGCAAAAACACAGGTCTGTGCGAAGCCGTAAGGCGAAGTATACGGGCTGACGCCTGCCCGGTGCTGGAAGGTTAAGGGGAGCGGTTAGGGAGTAATCCCGAAGCTGTGAACCGAAGCCCCAGTAAACGGCGGCCGTAACTATAACGGTCCTAAGGTAGCGAAATTCCTTGTCAGGTAAATTCTGACCCGCACGAATGGCGTAACGACTTGGGCGCTGTCTCAACGAGAGATCCGGTGAAATTTTAATACCTGTGAAGATGCAGGTTACCCGCGACAAGACGGAAAGACCCCATGGAGCTTTACTGCAGCTTGATATTGGATTTGGGTACGATCTGTACAGGATAGGTGGGAGCCTTTGAAACCTGAGCGCCAGCTTAGGTGGAGGCGACGTTGGGATACCACCCTGATCGTATCTAGGTTCTAACCTGGTACCGTAATCCGGTACGGGGACAGTGTCAGGCGGGCAGTTTGACTGGGGCGGTCGCCTCCTAAAGAGTAACGGAGGCGCCCCAAGGTTCCCTCAGAATGGTTGGAAATCATTCGAAGAGTGCAAAGGCAGAAGGGAGCTTGACTGCGAGACCTACAAGTCGAGCAGGGACGAAAGTCGGGCTTAGTGATCCGGTGGTACCGCATGGAAGGGCCATCGCTCAACGGATAAAAGCTACCCTGGGGATAACAGGCTTATCTCCCCCAAGAGTCCACATCGACGGGGAGGTTTGGCACCTCGATGTCGGCTCATCGCATCCTGGGGCTGAAGTAGGTCCCAAGGGTTGGGCTGTTCGCCCATTAAAGCGGTACGCGAGCTGGGTTCAGAACGTCGTGAGACAGTTCGGTCCCTATCTGTCGTGGGCGTAGGAAATTTGAGAGGAGCTGTCCTTAGTACGAGAGGACCGGGATGGACGTACCGCTGGTGCACCAGTTGTTCCGCCAGGAGCATGGCTGGGTAGCTACGTACGGACGGGATAAGCGCTGAAAGCATCTAAGCGTGAAGCCCCCCTCAAGATGAGATTTCCCAATTAGTAAGACCCCTTGAAGACGACGAGGTAGATAGGTTGGAGGTGGAAGTGCAGCAATGCATGGAGCTGACCAATACTAATCGGTCGAGGGCTTATCCTAAATGACCCACCAAAGTGAAGGGCAGCTTCGCAGCTGATTCCGAGTACTTTGGCGGGGCCCGGAACAAAAACCGGGAAATGCTACGGAGTATTTAAAACGCAAACGTTTCGTATCTAGTTTTCAGGTGATCAAAGCACTTGAATCGTTTGGTGGCGATAGCGGAGGGGTTCCACGCGTACCCATCCCGAACACGACCGTTAAGCCCTCCAGCGCCGATGGTACTTGGACCGAAGGGTCCTGGGAGAGTAGGACGCTGCCAAGCGAAGGACCACTGTTGATGAACAATCGACGGTGGTTTTTTTATTTTATAGTGAAAGGTCCTATTTGCGATCTAAACTTCTGCCACGGGGCATGGGATTAGAAGAGCGCCTATGCATGTAAGCCTTTGGGGCAAGCTTGTTTTGATCAAAATACGCTATAAGGCTTTTGTATAGACGTCCTTCAAATGCGTATGCGGCAATAAGGGCAGTGGTTTGGCCTCAGACCTTTATTTGTTGTTAAACTTTAGTAACATTTTTGTTACCGACACGCCAAAAGTTGTAAGTATAATATGGAGTGTACATGTCAGGAGGTGTATTGAAGGTTTTTAAGAGGAACGATCTTGGAAGAAGGAGGACATACATGCGCAGATCTTTTCGGCTGCATGCTCTTCTTTTGTTGGGTATCGTCATGCTGCTGCTTGCCGGGTGCGGAAAGTCTGAACCGACGTGGTCATCTTTCGAAGGTGCCGCCAATGAGAAAACCTTTCCCGTACCTAAGGAAGCGAATCGAACCGACCGAAATATAGGGAATACTAAAATAGATTATGTCCGTTATTCAATGAACGGTTTGAAGGAAAAGGACAGCTTTCCTGAAGCGTATTTGGAGAAAATAAAAGAGTGGGGTTGGCGCGAAAACACGGACGAATCGGAGGGAACCTCCAAGGTGTTTGAAAAGCAAAACCGGGTGGTTCATTTGACCATTCACGACGATTATTTTACGGTGACCGTTCTTGCTAAAGGCAAAGCGGCCGTAAAAAGCACCGACTCCACCAAACCATAAAAGACCAGCATCTTTAGGGATGCCGGTCTTTTTTTATTCAGCGGGAATCATCTGCATAATTGAATCACTGTTTGTAGTAAGAAATATCCTGGGCGTTAAATTTGATCATGCCGTCTTTGCTGAGGCGGGACAGGCGGGCATAGGCATAGAAACGCGGCAGCAACAGCCAGAAGTGCCAGAACAACAAAGAGACGACAAATGAAAGAGGCGACAGGAACAGAAATATGAGAAAGAGAACGAGCCCTATGCCTGTAATATACGTATAGACCTTGCGAAACAACCGGAAGCTGATATGCTGGTCCGTAACGTATCCAATCCAAGGCAGCCGCATGGAGAACCTCCACCGTTTATGGTAAGCAGGTCCGGCAAGGAGCAGTACCGAGCGCGAGATGACATAATGGATCCAGAAAACGAGCGGAGCTGCCAAGGCAAAATAAAACGGGCTTTTCCAGGAAATCATGACGGTCTCGGCAATGAGCGCGATATAAGGAAGAAGGAGATAACAGCGGACGAACATCCGCTTTACCGGAATCCTTTTGATTAACTTATAATGATAAAAGGTAGCGTTACTATGGTTCTCCTCAATCATAGGAAAATAGCGTTCCTCCCCTCATGTCTTTATTTCATATATCGGCTGATGGAAAGCAATTCGTTAAGTTTTCTTGTACAAACACGCGTTTAGTCGCAGTTGCATAAGAATGGTGTAGGTCATTGGGGATATGAAACAACTATGAAAGGGTTTAAAATAATAGAAAATGAGCCATACTTCATAGTAATCAAAGGAACAAGGTGGGATGGATGATGGAAGATAATCATACCGAACACGTCTGTATTATTTGCGGCCAAGCAAAAGAGGAAGGGATCACCATTGTGTCCCAGTTCATTTGCGAGGATTGCGAAAGCGAAATGGTGCACACCGATGCTGGCGATGCAAAATATCATTTTTTCATTCATCAGATGAGACAGATCAGCATGCAGACTCAAGCGTAAGGCAACCTTGGCAACATATTCGAAAATAGCCTCGATACCGTTGGATATATCGTGCACCGCAAAATTGCGGACGAAGGAAGGGTAGGCGTGAAGCCTGCCCTTTTTTTAAGATCCGGAAAATAACCGGGGAATGACACCGAAAAAGGAAGGGCGCAGGGCAGCTCCTAGCAGCATCAGCCGCTCAGGGTGGCAGTTGTTTTTACTGTGAGGGCCTTCAAACGGCTTCCGCACGCTAGCGGCGTCTTATGTTTCAATTCGCTGGATGGTTCAATATGCGGTAAAATAGGGTATAGATTGAAACCGGAAGGACCGAATTGAAATGGGCACAGAAAAGCTGGAAAAGGGAAAGGCGCCTTTATTCGAGGCGTTGCAACAATGTAAAAACGGAGGGCATGCCTCCTTCCACGTACCCGGCCACAAAAAAGGCCGAGCCTATGCCTCCTTTGGAGGGGCAGGCTTTCTGGATCAGGTCATGGAGGCCGATGTCACGGAAATTACAGGGACGGATGACCTTCATCATCCGGAAGGCGTTATCCGGGATGCGCAGCTGCTTGCGGCGGATTGTTTCGGGGCGGAGGAAAGTTTTTTCCTTGTCGGCGGCAGCACGTCCGGCAACTTGGCCATGATTCTGACCGTTTGCTCGCATCCGGAGGATATGTTGCTGGTTCAACGCAATGTACATAAGTCGGTATTAAACGGCCTGATGCTGGCCGGAGCCAAAGCGGTGTTTCTCGAGCCGCAGGTGGACGAGTCCAGCGGGCTGGCTACGGCGCCGTCAGCCGAGACGGTCGCCGCCGCGTTAGCCGCCTATCCGGAGGCCAAAGCCGTGCTTGTCACCATGCCCAACTATTACGGCATGGGAACAGATTTGGCGCCGCTCGCCGAGGCCTGCCACCGGCACGACGTGCCGCTGCTCGTGGACGAGGCGCACGGCGCCCATTACGGGCAGCATCCCAGGCTGCCCCGAAGCGCACTGGCCAGCGGCGCGGACGTCGTTGTCCAATCGACGCACAAGATGCTGGCCGCGCTCACCATGGGAGCCATGCTGCACGTCCAAGGTCCGCGGGTGAACCGCGGACTGCTCCGCCAGCGGCTCGCCATGGTGCAAAGCTCGAGCCCATCCTACCCGGTGATGTGCTCTCTCGACCTGGCGCGGCGCCAGCTGCACGTGCAGGGCGCCGCGGCTTTCACGGCGGGGCTCGCCGCCGTGGAAAGCCTGAAGCGCGGCCTCCAGGAGCTGCCGCGCTTCGGGCTGCTGCAGCCGCGGGCGCAGCAGCAACACGACGCCGCCGGCGCAGCATCGGCTGCCTATGCCACGCAGGACCCGTTCAAGGTGGTCATGTATGACCGCACCGGGGTCCTGAGCGGCTACGAGCTGCAGCACCGGCTTGAAGCCTGGGGCTGCATTCCCGAGATGAGCGATGACCGGTACGTGGTCCTGCTCTATAGTTTGGGGTCGACGGAGGAGGACACCCGTCACCTTTTGAAGGCCCTTTCGCATATATCTGTAGAGAAGGCGGACGCCCAGCCGCTGCATTTTTCGTCAGGCGCCCCGGTGCAGCATGCTTCGCTGCCGGTCGACAGCCGGGAAGAGAACGCTCATGTCGAATTTTCCACGTGGAACATTTTTGACCAAGCGGCTTTTTCGGAGCCGGTCGCTTTCAGCCTGATTCCGGTGGAACCTGATGAGACGGAAGCCGTTCCGCTCGATGCGTGCGCAGGCAGAGTGGCGGCGGAGATGGTGATCCCGTACCCGCCGGGGATTCCGATTCTGTATCCGGGTGAACGGATCACCGAATCGGCGGCCATCAAATTAAGAAGGCTTGCCCATTCCGGCGCTAAATGCCAGGGTGTGCAGGATCCGAAGTTAGGAACGATCCTTGTCCGTAAGCGTGGAAGTCATGCGGGAAGCGGAAAATGAATGCCGTATCCTTGCAAAGGAACCAAAGGCCAAACGAGGGCAGTTTTCCGGCTTATGGGGACTGTCCGTCCCAGGCGATGTTTCCAGATGCAGCGCGTGAACCGACCGACGGATAAAAGAATGCATCTAGAGCATGAAATCAACGGGGCGTTGGCGCATCGAACCGTATCAATTGACGCAACCTAAAAATAGCAAAAGAGCAGGAGAATGTTGAATGAGCAAAAGCAAGGGAATATTCGTTACGCTGGAAGGGGGAGAGGGTTCCGGAAAAACGACGGTGATCGCCAAGCTGAAGGATTATCTGGAAAAACGCTTCGTACCTTATATCGTGACGCGCGAGCCGGGCGGCATCGAAATTGCCGAGAAAATACGCGAAATCATTTTGAACCCGAGCCATACGGCAATGGACTCCCGCACGGAGGCTTTGCTGTATGCCGCAGCACGAAGCCAGCATTTGGCGGAGAAGGTCGAGCCGGCCTTGGCGGAAGGCAAGCTGGTGCTTTGCGACCGCTTCGTGGACAGCAGCCTGGTCTATCAGGGATATGCCCGCGGGATCGGGATGGATGAAGTATGGGCCATTAATCAATTTGCCATCCATGACCGGATGCCGCAGCTTACGTTCTACTTGGACATCGAACCGGAAGCCGGATTAGCGCGGATTGCCGCCAGCCGGGACCGGGAAGTGAATCGCCTCGATTTGGAGGACTTATCGTTCCATCATAAAGTACGGGAAGGATACTTGAAGCTTGCCGAACGTTTTCAGGATAGAATCGTCGTGATCGATGCTTCGCAAACCGTGGAAAATGTCGAACAAGAGATAATCCGTAGCTTGGAAGAGCGGATTTTAAAGGATTTTTGAGGAGCTTTGTCAAATAAGTAAGTATGGCTCATTGCAGGCCAAAATTCAAAGAGGAGGGAATGCAGGATGAAACTGATCGTTGCGATTGTACAGGATAAAGACAGCAACCGTTTGTCAGCGGGGCTGGTGAAGGCGAATTTTCGGGCGACAAAACTGGCAAGCACCGGCGGATTTCTTCGGGCGGGAAACACCACATTTATGATCGGGGTGGACGACAGTCAGGTCGAGGCCGTCATGAACGTCATCCGCAGCAGTTGTAAAGTCAGGGAACAGCTTGTAACTCCGGTTACGCCGATGAGCGGCACGACAGATTCTTATTTGCCTCTCCCCGTTGAAGTTCAAGTGGGCGGCGCCACCGTATTCGTGCTCCCGGTAGACCGGTTTGAACATTTCTAAAATGAGGAAGTTCCCGAAAATCGAAAGAGCAGCCTCGTAAACACCAATAGTTGGACGAGAGGCATGTTGCTTTCTAGATTGTACCCGGGGCATAGGCATTGCCATTAGCAAAGCCTGTGAAACCTCAAAGGCGATGCTGCAAATCGAGCCACGATATGGGGCTGCTGATGATTCGCGCTTAGTATAGCGCCGATATATTCATCCAGTCAGTCCCTCCAGCGGCCATCCATGTTGCAGCATGCCGAACCATCTCATGGATGCGAACGCAAATCGCTTCAATATAAGGCATATTTTTTAGCCCGGTTATTATTTTTGGCAGCCAAAGGCAGGAGATATACGTGAAAATCAACCCGGGGTTTAGGCCCATTAAAAGCGAACTTCCGGTAACGGACGGCTTAACTAAACCCGTTCAGCAAAAATCCTTCCTGGACGTCATGCAGCAGCAGAAGGAAACGGCCTCACAGGAGGAACTCGGCCGCCGGTTCAAGGAGATCCAGATGCAAGGAGAACGCCTTGCCCGTTCCATGACCATCCGTGAGCTTAAAGCATACCGTCTGCTGGTGAAACGATTTTTGGAGGATACGGTAAGACGCGGCGTTACCATGAAGGAAGCGCGGGGCTGGGACCGTCGCGGACGGGGAAAACGTTATAAATTAATCGATGAGATTGATACGGCATTACTCGAAATGGCCGATGAAATGCTGGAAAGCGAGCAAGGAAAAATCGAGCTGCTGCAGCGGATCGGCGAAATCCGCGGGATGCTGATCAATCTCGTTTTTTGAAGAAATAGGAATGAACAACTTCGCCCTGTCATGATAAACTAGAGATAGTACCGATCATCATGAAGACAGATTTAAAGGGGAGATTCTGCAAAATCTCGGACGGGTTTCAGAGCTGCTGCCGATTATGGAGAGGCCTGAAACGATAGGCGCTGCCGACGGCTTGCCGAAATGTTTCTGCGGTTTTGCAAAATCTTTAAGGAAGAGAGGAACTATGTCTTTTCAGGATATTATGGGACAGGATGCGGCGAAGAAGCTGCTGCAAAATGCGCTTCGCAGCGATTCCGTCAGCCATGCTTACATTTTCAGCGGGCCGGCCGGCTGCGGGCAGATGAAGACGGCAACCGCGTTTGCGCAGGCGCTGTTCTGTACCGAACGCGTGGATGACGCCTGCGGGCAATGCTTGGAATGCCGCAAGGTCCAGCACGGCAACCATCCCGATCTGCATCTTCTCGCTCCCGAAGGTTCGTCCATCAAAATAGACCAGATCCGCGAATTGCAGCGGGTCTTTTCCTATCGTTCGGAATCGGAGAATCCGAAGGTGTATATCATAGACCATGCGGATGCGATGACGGTGCAGGCCGCCAACAGCCTGCTTAAATTTTTGGAGGAGCCCCCGGTTCCGGCCGTGGCCGTCCTGATTACCGAAAATGGACAAGCCCTGCTGCCGACGATTCAATCGCGGGCCCAGACGATTCCCTTTTTTCCGCTGAATCCCGGAATGATGCTGCAGCAGCTGGTCGACGAAGGATACCCGGCGGCGCTTGCGCGCTGTGCGGTGCATTTATCCTCCGGACTGGACGGATGCCGCGAAATGATCGAGCAGAATTGGTTTGCAGAAATTAGAAACGTAGTGTTACAATTAGGGAAGGAAGCCCTCGGACGAGGCAGCTCCGCTCTGGTGACCGCAGGGCAGAAGGTGTTTAAGGCCGGGCTCTCCGATCATCTGGATTTACTGTTAAGCTTGTTTCATTTGTGGTTCAAAGATATGCTTCACGTCCAGTACGGAAGGCACGAAAGTATCGTTTTTATAGATCAGCTGGAGTTCTTGTCCACGCATGCATCATCCCGCAGCACAGCACAATGGGTCTCCTATATGGATTTGGCCGCAGAGTGCCGGAAAAAATTGCGCTACAATGTGAATGGCCAACTTTGTATTGAACAATTTTTGATCGGTTTGGAAGGATAGCTTCATGGCCAGCCAATTTTTTCTCTGGCATACAAGGGGGTTAGTTTTTGTACAGTGTAGTGGGCGTCCGTTTTAAGAAAGCGGGCAAAATTTATTACTTCGATCCGCTTGATTTTCCGATTGAAAAGGATCATAGCGTTATCGTTGAGACGGCGCGCGGCATCGAGTATGGTAAAGTTGTGGTCGGCAAAAAAGAGGTGCAGGAAGCCGACGTGGTCCTGCCGCTCAAAAAGGTGATACGCATCGCCGGCGAAGCCGACGCACGCGTTGTGGAAGAGAACAAGCAGGCCGCGAAAGAAGCTTTTACGACCTGTTTAAATAAAATCCGCGATCATGGGCTCAAAATGAAGCTGGTGGACGTGGAATTTACGTTTGACCGTAACAAAATCATTTTTTATTTTACGGCTGAGGGAAGAGTGGATTTCCGGGAGCTGGTCAAAGATTTGGCCGGGATTTTCCGGACGCGGATCGAGCTCAGGCAAATCGGGGTCCGGGACGAAGCGAAGATGCTGGGCGGAATCGGCCCATGCGGTCGCATCCTTTGCTGCTCCTCGTGGCTCGGCGACTTTGAGCCGGTATCCATCAAAATGGCCAAGGACCAAAGCTTATCGCTGAATCCGACCAAAATTTCCGGTTTATGCGGAAGACTTATGTGCTGTTTGAAATATGAGCATGATAATTATGAAAGTGTGAAGGAAGAACTGCCATCGGTAGGCAAAATCGTCATCACGTCTTTGGGCGAAGGCAAAGTGGTCGGCATCAACGCCGAAAACCGTTCCGTTCATGTCCAGCTGTTTGACATCGGCAAGGTGAAGGAACTGCAAATGGATGACGTTGTCATTAAGTAGACCATAGGGTTACTTTCGGGGTGGAGACTTGGAAAAGAAAAGTATTTTTGCACACATTCAAGAAATGGAAACACAAATGGGACAGATCCACAGTGATCTGGGTGAAATGAAGCTGATTATGAAAGAGCTGCTGGAGGAGAACCACCGACTGACGTTGGAAAACGAACACCTCCGCAAGATATTGAAGGAAGCTGTGCCCGCTGAAGAGGGAGCTCCTTTGCCGCAGCCTCATGTCCCGATCAAACCCGAGCATCCCAGCGATGTCGTGGGCGAAGGGTATGACAATTTGGCACGGCTTTATCATGAAGGCTTTCACATTTGCAACGTGTATTATGGACATTTGCGCACGGAAGGCGACTGCCTTTTCTGTCTGTCTTTTTTGAATAAATGAAGCCGTAGGAGCGATTCCTACGGTTTTTTTTCAAGAAATAAAGCATTTATAATGAAACGGGTCCGTAAGTGTAAACTTTGACGGATAGAGAACAATAGATAAAGGAAAATGGAACCGATGAATATGGACAAAAGTCTTTTGGAGCCGTCGGAACGCATCGACGATCTGTTGACGCATGATCTGCACATCATTCAAAGCGACGAGGTATTCAGCTTTTCGATGGATGCCGTTTTGCTGGCACGGTTTGCCGGCATACCGCCAAGAGGAAAAATTTTGGACCTCTGCACGGGGAACGGGGTCATACCGCTGCTGCTGAGCACGCGCACCAAAGCGCACATCGAAGGGATCGAGATTCAGCCTAGGCTTGCCGGTATGGCCAAACGCAGCGTGGCGATGAACGGGATGGAAGACCGGATCGTCATTCGGGAGGGAGATTTAAGGGAGCTTTATAAGGAGACGGGACATCAGGCTTATGATGCCATTACCGTCAATCCGCCTTACATGCCGCTGAACGGAAGCGACATCAAACTCAACCCGCATCAGGCGATTGCCCGCCATGAAATCAGCTGCACGCTGGAGGAGGTCATCCAAGCCTGCTTCAGATTGGTCAAGCCGGGAGGAAAGGTAAGCATGGTTCATAAACCGTCGCGTCTCGGCGATATCATCGCTTTGATGCGAAAACATAGGCTGGAGCCGAAACGGATGCGTTTCGTTCATCCCCGTGCCCATCTGGAGGCCAACATGGTGTTGATCGAATGCATACGGGAGGGGAAACCGGAGGTAAGGCTGCTTCCGCCGCTGATCGTTTATGACGAGCAAAACCGATATTGTCCGGAAATCATGGAAATTTACTACGGTTCCAAAGAGGGAGAAGCATGAGTCTGACACGACAAAGCAGTTTTCAAAACCGGTCCGGAGACGGCAAAGGGGCTCTGTATCTCGTCGCTACGCCGATCGGGAATTTGGAGGATATGACGTTTCGGGCCATACGGACGTTAAAGGAATGCGACATCATCGCGGCAGAGGATACGCGCCAGACCCGGAAACTGCTGACGCATTTCGAGATTAGCCCGCAAATGCTGTTCAGCTACCATGAGCATAACAAGGGGGCAAGCGGACCGGAATTAATACGCTATATAATAGAAGGAAAAAATTTGGCGCTTGTCAGCGACGCCGGTCTGCCGGCGATTTCCGACCCCGGGGCTGATCTCGTCAAGCTGGCGGTCGAGGAAGGGATCAGCGTCATACCGATTCCGGGAGCCAATGCGGCGCTGTCGTCTTTGATCGCATCCGGCCTTCCGACCGACCGTTTTACCTTTATCGGGTTCCTTCCCCGGGAACGCAAAGATGTGGAGGATACGCTTCAATCTTTTCAGTCGGCCCAGGGGACGCTGCTGTTTTACGAATCGCCGCACCGGGTCATCAAAACGTTGACCGCGATCCAAAGCGTGCTTGGAAACCGAAAAGTCGTATTGGCGCGGGAACTGACGAAACGTTACGAGGAATTTGTGCGCGGGGACGTCCAGGAATGTCTCGACTATCTTCAGGAGCATCCGCCGCAGGGCGAATATTGCGTGGTCGTGGAAGGCACGAGCCCGGAAGAGGAGCAGGAGCGGCTGGCCGCATGGTGGCAGAACCTGACGATCGAGGAGCATGTGGCGCACTACGAGGCACAAGGAATTCCGCGCAAAGAGGCCATGAAAAAAACCGCGGTCGACCGCGGCGTCTCCAAGCGCGATATTTATAACGCATTGATTTGAGCGGGCTGCAGATGCCCAATGACTTGGCTGCCGAAACCAAGCCCGCCTTTCGGGAAGCGTGCCTTAAGGCCCATAACCTGCGGCGGGCAACGCAGCCGGCGGGACAAAAAAATGTCTCCAAAGGCCGGGTTCTTAGCCTAGGAGACACCAAGGAGATATGAAAAAGGTTAGAATTAACAAATAGAATAATACTATTATATACTAAAAAACTTAATTTGTCACAGGTGTTGGGATTTCCGAGATGCAATCGTGGCAAACAATTTTTCCTTTGAAGTAAGTCACGTTCTCGGCATTGCCGCAAAAGATGCAAGCAGGCTCATATTTCTTGAGCATAATGCGTTCTCCGTCCACGTAAATTTCCAATGCGTCTTTTTCCCCGATGCCCAGTGTGCGGCGCAATTCAATCGGAATAACGACCCGGCCCAGTTCATCTACTTTTCTTACAATACCAGTTGATTTCATCATAACTGATCATTGCTCCTCTCGCCATAGTTTTATAGTGCCATAATTCGACAACGTTCTCTCTTTTATGATATCAATAATACCAACGATTCCCAAAACAGTCAACCTGCAAATTCGTCGCCAAAATGAGAACAGATTGCATGGCACCTGGGATATCACTCATATCAGGATTCTTTTCCCATTATATATCCTTGGTAGGATAATGTCGATTTGGAAATCAATTTTTCTACCTAAAACGACACTATTCGACACACATTGTCGAAAAAAGTTCAAAAATAGTTTAATTTTAAGCTTTTAAAAAGGAGATGAGTCGCATGCATACCTTAAATGAAGAAAAAGTGTTCAAGGACCCCGTACATAATTACATTCATGTCCAACACTCCACCATCTGGCGGCTGATTAACACGGCGGAGTTCCAGAGGCTGCGGCGGATCCGCCAATTAGGCACCTCGTATTTGACGTTCCATGGGGCGGAGCACAGCCGGTTCTCCCACTCGCTTGGCGTGTATGAAATTACGCGCCGCATCATATCCCAATTCGAGCGAAGCGGCTACGCGGATTGGCCGAACAGCGAGAAACTGTTAACCCTCTGCGCCGCCTTGCTGCATGACCTGGGACACGGACCCTTCTCCCACTCGATCGAAGAGGCGTTCCGGATGGACCACGAGGATTGGACCCGCCGCATTATTCTCGGGGATACCGAAGTAAACGCGATTTTGACCGAGGTGGCCGAAGACTTTCCCGCCAAGGTCGCATCGGTTATCGCCAAGGATTACGAGCACCCGATCGTGGTCAATCTGGTGTCGAGTCCGCTGGACGCCGACCGGATGGACTATTTGCTGCGGGATGCTTATTACACGGGCGTCAATTACGGAACGATCGACATCGACCGGATCCTGCGCATGCTTCGTCCGTACCAGGGAAGAATCGTCGTGAAGGAATCGGGGATGCATGCGGTGGAAGATTACCTGATGTCCCGGTACCAGATGTATTGGCAGGTTTATTTCCATCCGGTGACGCGCAGTTCGGAAATCATTTTGCGGCAGATCTTCCGGCGCGCGAAGGAGCTATACCGGGATAACTACGTTTTTGGCTTCATGATTGACCCGCTTCCGGGGCTTTTCGAAGACCGGCTGACCGTGCAGGATTATTTGAAACTCGACGAAGCGCTCATCCAAACCGTGTTTTCGCTATGGACGAACGAAAAAGACGCCGTGCTGAGCGAGCTTTGCAGCCGTTTTATGCATCGCAGGCTGTATAAATATGTGGAAGTGGAATCGGTGGATCTGGAAATGATCGAAGAGATCCGCCGTGATTTTGAGCGGGTCGGCCTGAATCCCGAATACGATCTCGAGATTGATTTTCCGACGGATCTTCCGTACGATGTATTTCGGCCGGGAGACGAATCCAGCCAAAAGCAGATTCTGCTGCTCGACCGGGACGAACGCCTGCGGGAAATATCGGAGGTGTCGGATATTGTCCGCTCCATCAGCGGCATTCACCGCGGGAAATATCACTTATATTATCCGGGGGCGAAAATGAAAGACGTTATTTCTTCCCTATCCGACCCGGTTTCCCGCATTTTCAAGCGATAACGACAGCGTGATTCACGGATTTGCCCCATATTAATCTATGCTTTATGACATGAAGGGAGTTCCAGACATGAATTTATTCGACACGCATACGCATTTGGACGCGCCGCAGTTCGACGAGGACCGCGAAGAAACCATTCGCCGCGCCGTGGAAAACGGCGTCAGCCGGATGATCAACGTCGGTTTTAACCGCGAAACGATTCCGTCCACGATGAAGCTTGCGGAAACGCATGATTTTATATACGCCGCCGTCGGCTGGCATCCTCAGGATGCGATCACGATGAAGGAAGGGGACCTCGAATGGATTGCATCTTTATGCAGCCATGAAAAAGTCGTGGCCATCGGCGAAATCGGGCTCGATTATTATTGGGATACCTCCCCGAAAGACGTGCAGCACCGGGTTTTGCGCCAGCAAATCGGGTTGGCCCGGGAGCTCGGCATGCCGATCGTGATCCATAACCGGGATGCGCACGAGGATATCGTGAAAATCCTGCGGGAGGAAAAGGCCAGCGAGGTCGGAGGCGTCATGCACTCCTACTCCGGCAGCTGGGAAACGGCCAAGTTATGCCTGAACATGGGATTCCATCTATCCTTCGGAGGGCCGATCACGTTCAAAAACGCCAGACAGCCCAAGGAAGTGCTTGCGCTGGTTCCGATGGACCGGCTGCTGATCGAAACCGACTCTCCGTACCTGACGCCGCACCCATTCCGGGGCAAGCGAAATGAGTCAGCCAACGTTCGTTTGGTAGCCGAGGCCGCTGCCAAGATTAAGGGGGTCGAGGTGGAGGAAATTGCCCGAATCACCACCCAAAATGCACTGGAACGATTTGGAATTAAGTGAAAACGGGAGAAAAACAGCTGAAAAAACGAGCATGAACGAAGCATTAAAGAATTTTAACCAAAAAAACCATGAATATTACAAATTTTTAACCATATATTCAAATAAACGTTGTTGATTCCCGCTTTACAACATGCATCAAAACAGGATATCATCTTTTCAGTGAACTTGGGCTGCTGTAAGCCGCTTCCTTTTTCGGCATCGCGGCAGCCTCCGTGAACCAATCTCGCTGAGTCTTTCGGTCTCGAAAGAGCGGGGGAACCAATACATAGAGCGCGACGGTCCTTTTATACCGACCCGGGCTCGGGATGTATTTGATTTCTTTTCAGGGTCTCAGGGGTGAATTCGGCGCGGTCCGCCATGAGCGGGCTGGCGTTGATCGGGCGGCTCTCTTTCGCCCAAACCCGACAGCTAACCCCGTAAGCGACATAAAGAGAGGGTTTCGTGCATTTACTTTTCCGTCATTCTGACATCCAGGGAAGCCACGAAGGAGACCTCATAAGCTCTTAGCTGGCTTCTTTTGTTTTTGAATAATGGAGAAGGCGTCGTCATACTGTTGTAAAACGGGAGGCGACAAATCATGAAAAAAAGATAGGTTCATGGTGCAAGAACGCATGCTCCTTATGTGTTCTTGTAAAAAATCGAGTATAGCCCGCGTCAAATCATTCATGCGTAACTCTAATGGCGAGGCTATGAAGGAGGATCGAGAAGGTGGGCATTTTCCATCAAGAAGAGACCCATGATTCAAAAATCTCCAGCATGTCTTACGCATTGCGATGGAAGCATGAGAATTTGCGCCAAATCTCTACTGCAGCTATCGTTACGATCGCGGTCACCATCATGATTTTGCTGCTGGTCAACTCATCCACGCGCAAACAGGTGTACCTGGTGGTAGACGGTCAGGTCAAAAAGATTCAGACTCACAAATCCGTTTTACAAGAAATGCTGGATGAGCAGGCAATCAGCCTCAAACCGGAAGATCAAGTCTCCATGCCGCTGAGCGGTTCGCTCCAGAATGGTGACAAAGTGGTGATCGACCGCGCTGCTCCCGTTCAATTGACGGTGGACGGGGCAACGAAAAAGTTGTATACCACCAAAGACACGGTTGGCGACGTATTGAAGGAGTTCGGCGTATCGCTCAAAGAACACGATAAAGTCACTCCGGCTCTGACCGAGCGGGTGACGGGCCAAACGGATATCCGTATCGTGCGCGTCAACAAACAAGTCGTGGACCGCCATGAAAATTTGCCTTTCCGCGTCATTAAGACGGCGGATCCCAGCCTGACGGTCGGCGATAACCGCGTCATTCAGCAGGGAAGGCCCGGCGTGATGGTGCAGCACATCGAAAAGGTATATCATGACGGCCAAATGGTATCCATGCGCATGGTGGGCAAGGAAGTGCAGGCAAAAACGCTGGATAAAATCATCGCCGTGGGCACGAAGAAAAAACCGGCTCCGCCTGTCGTCGTTCAAACAGCGGCCGTTAAATCTTCTTCCACCGCCAAATCTTCATCAGCCGCCAAAACGAAAAAAACCGTAAGCAGCAATAACCGCGTAAGCAAAGCCGGTGTTGATTTCTCATATAAAAAAATGATTCATGTCTCGATGACGGCTTATTCTGCCGGCGAACCCGGAATCGGTACCCGTACCGCGACGGGAACGCGGGTCACGGAAGGCCGCACCATCGCCGTGGATCCGAACGTGATTCCGCTCGGCTGGTGGGTGTACATCGAAGGCATCGGCTTCCGCCGTGCCGAAGACACGGGCGGCGCCATTAAGGGCAATAAGATCGACCTCTACTATGACTCCGTGAAGCGCGCCAACAACTTCGGCCGCAAATCCGGGATGAAAGTATACGTCATCGGTCCCGTGAAGCCGCAATTGAATTAATTTCGTTTTACAATGTCATTCTAATGTTATAGTATTATGATCATGAAAATGTCATGCTAAAGAAGAGGAGCATTCCTCTTCTTTTTGTTGTTTGGATGTCCGAAAACTTACGACGCATGAACGGACGAGCTTTAGGAAAGGGAGAAGCAGGTCATGATCAAGGAAGTCATAGTCGTGGAAGGACGGGACGATACCGTGGCCGTGAAGCGGGCGGTGGAAGCCGACACGATCGAAACCGGCGGTTCGGCGATCAACGGCCGCGTACTGAAGCGGATTGCCTTGGCCCAGGAACGCCGGGGAGTCATTGTATTGACGGACCCGGACCATGCCGGGGAGCGGATTCGAAAAATTATCGCCAGCAAGGTTCCCGGATGCAAGCATGCCTTTATTCCGGAGTCGGAAGCGACGCGGAAAGGGGACATCGGCGTGGAGAACGCTTCGCCGGAAGCGATCCGCAAGGCCCTCTCCCGCGTGCATACGTCCTACGAAGGCGCGGAAAGCCTGATCGATATGGAGGATCTGATGGCTGCAGGGCTTCTGGTGCACCCGGACGCGGCCCGCAGACGCATGGTGATGGGTAACCTGCTCGGCATAGGGTATTGCAACGGCAAGCAGTTCCATAAGCGGCTGGCCGTTTTTCAGATTACGCGCGAGGAATTTGCGGAGGCGTTAGCCCAATTGGAACAGGAAGGGGAAGGTTGACATGCAGCGAATGGACGATATCGCCTCGCCAAGGCGGACGAAGGAAATCATCCAGCGTCACGGTTTTTCGTTTAAAAAAAGCCTGGGGCAAAATTTTCTGATCGATCAAAATATTTTAGGCAAAATCGTGGAGGCGGCGGGGCTGGATGCCTCCAAGGGAGCTTTGGAGATCGGGCCGGGGATCGGAGCCCTTACCGAAAAGCTGGCCCAGGAAGCGGGCGCCGTCACGGCCGTCGAAATCGACCAGCGGCTTATTCCGATACTCCAGGAGGTATTGGAACCGTATCCGCATGTGCGCATTCATCATGGCGACGTGCTGAAGACGGATCTTGGCGCCCTCTTTCGGGAGGATTTCGCGAATGTATCCAAAGTCAGTGTCGTTGCCAACTTGCCTTATTACGTGACGACCCCGATTTTGATGAAACTGCTGGAAGAGCGGCTGCCGCTGGAGAACATCGTGGTCATGATCCAAAAAGAGGTGGCCGAACGCATGGCTGCTTCGCCCGGCACGAAGGACTACGGCAGTCTGAGCATCGCCGTGCAGTATTACAGCGAGCCTGAACTGGTCTGCATCGTGCCGAAAACGGTATTCATTCCGCAGCCGAACGTCGAGTCGGCCGTCATTCGCCTCAAGGTGCGCGAGCAGCCTCCGGTCGAGGTGGACGACGAAAATTTCTTTTTTCAAGTGGTGCACGCTTCGTTTGCCCAACGCCGCAAAACGATCGCCAACAATCTCAAGACGAGATTTTTTCCTAAAGAGGGCCGGGAGCGCCTCGAGGAGCTGCTTCACGCTGCAGGGATCGAACCTTCCCGCCGCGGCGAAACCCTCAGCCTGCAGGAATATGCGACGCTTTGCAACGTATTGCTCCGGGCCGGCGTACGGGGATGAGGACGGTTCGCTCACCGCATCAAGTTTGGGGCGGGCAGGGCGCAAGGCCTCGTCCCATTGCTTATTTTGGCAAAAGGGAAGAACCATTGGGGAGATTCGCCCATACCATGGGGTAGGGGTGATGTTGTGATGAATGTAGGAGACCTGGTCGTCCGCAAATCTTATGGCGGTGATGTCGCTTTCCGCGTGGAAGATCTGCGGAGCAATTTGGCTGTGATCAAGGGGACCGAGTTTCGGCTGTTGGCTGATTCGCCCCTCGATGACCTCGTTCGGGTGCCATATGCGCCGTTCAATGAAAAAACGCAGAAGGCCCATATCCGTGCCAACGAGTCGTTAAGCAGGCTGCAGCGCCACCGTGAGGAGCTGACCGAACGCACGCAAGCGAATCTCGGCGGGGAATGGCCGATGGCGGAACAGCCTTCTTATTTTGAAGTTCCGGGTAAAGTCCTCCATCTCGATGGAGATATCAATTACTTAAAAAAGAGCCTGAATCTTTACCAGCAGCTTCGCGTGCCCGTCGAGGGACATTACGTTAACGAGGCGGGCATGGCGGATGCGCTCTATCGCCTGCTGCCGCGGGTGCGGCCGGATATCGTGGTCATTACGGGGCATGACGGAGTGTTGAAGCACCGGCCGAACAATGACCTCTATAACCTGAACAGTTACAAAAATTCCCAAAATTTCGTTTCGGCCATTCAGGTTGCCCGTCAATACGAACGGCATTACGATACGCTGACGATCATTGCCGGTGCCTGCCAGTCGCATTTTGAGGCGCTGCTGCAAGCGGGAGCGAATTTCGCCAGCTCGCCGGGGCGCATACTCATCCATGCGCTGGATCCCGTTTACGTGGCCGCTAAGGCCTCCTTTACGTCGGTGAGGGAAACCATCAACATGATGGATGTGCTTCATAATACGATCAGCGGGGCGCAGGGCGTCGGGGGCATCGAAACGCGCGGAAGCTACCGCATCGGATTGCCGCGCCTGAATGACCTTTCCCAGCTGAAGGTAACGCCTTCGGTGATGTAAACCCGTTTTTCTAAACAAGAGCATCATGGGATGAGCAGTCGATAAACCTTAATCGCGATACATGGATTAAGGTTTTTTTGTCGTTAACGGCGTGTATGCGGAAATCCTGCAAAATCCCGCAAAAAAACCGATTGACAAATTAAATTTGATGCTGATATAATTTAAATTTTATTTGACAAAAACTTCTTCCTGCGTTATAATGGACAAGGAAAGAGGTGGTCGTCGACAATGGCTAAAAATGCGCTGTTGGAAATCAAACGAAATCTCGAGGCTCATGTAGGTCAGAAAATATCGCTCCGGGCTAACGGTGGACGTCGTAAGACGATCGAACGTACGGGCGTGCTCGAGGAAACGTACCCTTCTGTTTTTATCGTCAAGCTGGATCAAGAACAGCAAACCTTTAAACGTGTTTCATACAGCTATGCAGATATTCTTACTGAATCCGTGGAAGTCACCATTTGCGAAGAGCAGGCGAAGGACGCGGACTAAGCAGGATCAGGCGTAACTTTTTTATTTGGAAGCAGCTTTCCCATGCGGAAGGCTGTTTTTTGTTGTCAGCGAATTTTTCGAATGGGGCCGGGTCGGGCGAGAAATAATACAAAAGGAATTCCTTTTACCGCATAACGAAGGACCGTCCCGAAGATGGATTAAGCGGGGCCGGTTCCGGGACTGACAAGGAGGACTGCAAATGAGCCGCAGACGCCGCAGCGTGATGTCGGAGGAACTGAAGACGGAGCTTGCCAAGGATTTGGGGTTTTACGAAACGGTACAGCAGGAGGGTTGGGGCAGCATCAAAGCCAAGGACGCCGGCAACATGGTGAAACGCGCCATCCAGCTTGCCGAAGAGGCTGCAGCCCGCAAATCGTAAGGTTCAAAACATGTCAGACGGAGATCTCCATGGCATCGCATGGGAATCTCCGTTTTTCTATGGCCCGCGAAAGGTTCGAAATGACTTGCTTGGTACAGTTTGTTATAATGATTTGAAGCTGATAGCGAGGGAAACTTAAGGGTGGGTGAACGCCTTGAAAATTTACGAAAAAGCACCGGCCAAAATCAATTTGATGCTGGATGTATTACATAAAAGGCCGGACGGCTTCCACGAGGTCGAAATGGTCATGACGATGGTCGATTTGGCGGACAGGCTGGAAATGTCGGAGCTGCCGCGCGACACCATCATTATTACGAGCCAGGCGGGGTATATCCCGCTTGACGAGAAAAACTTGGCCTTCCAGGCCGCAAGACTGATCAAGGACCGGTACGACGTCCGCAGCGGCGTCCATATCCACTTGGACAAAAAAATCCCGGTAGCCGCGGGTTTGGCGGGGGGCAGCAGCGACGCGGCCGCGGCGCTGAGGGGATTGAACCGGCTGTGGAATTTGAACATACCCATGCAAGAGCTGCAGGAGCTGGGGGCCGAGCTGGGGTCGGATGTTCCCTTTTGCGTGACCGGGGGCACGGCGCTTGCGACCGGGCGGGGGGAGAAGCTCGTCAAGGTGGACAATCCGCTAAGCTGCTGGGTTATTTTGGCCAAGCCTCCCATCAATGTGTCGACAGCCGAGGTCTACGGCAAATTCAGGGCGGCAGAGGTAAAGCGGCATCCGTCCGCCGAGCAGATGGTTAAAGCGATCGAAGCCGGCGATTTCGGAGCCGTATGCGAACGTCTCGGCAACGTGCTTGAGGATGTGACGCTGAAGCTTCACCCGCAGGTGGCCCAGCTGAAGGAAGCCATGCTGAGACTTGGGGCCGACGGAGCGCTCATGTCGGGAAGCGGCCCGACCGTATTCGGGCTTGTTTACAAAGAATCGAAGGTCGCGCGGATTTATAACGGACTTCGCGGGTTTTGCCGGGAAGTGTACGCGGTGCGGCTATTGACCTGATGATCCTGCCGGGCGCATAAAAAGCAAGCCGGGCCGGAAATGTTTGCGAGGCAGGATCTTATTGTACAAACACGTACAAAAATGCTATATTTATACTGTATTATTCGGATTTTACACATATGAAATCGAATTTGAAGATGGCTTGACCGAAAGCAGCTTTGTTGGCCGGCCATCGTTGATGAATAAAGTGATAGCGAGGAGTTTTCGTGAAAAAATTAAAGCGAAGCGCGCGTCTGGTCGAGATGACCCAATATTTGCTGTCCAGACCTCATACTTTGATCCCGCTCACCACGTTCGCTGAACGGTACGGGGCGGCCAAATCCTCGATCAGCGAAGACCTGGTGATCATCAAGGAGGTGTTCGAGGACGAGGGCATGGGAGAACTGCTGACGCTGGCCGGAGCGGCCGGAGGCGTGAAGTTCATTCCGAAGATGCCGAAGAGTCAGGCGTTGGCCTTTGCGGAGGAGCTTTGCAGCCAGCTGCAGCAAAAAGACCGCATCCTCCCCGGCGGATACCTGTACATGTCCGATTTGCTCGGAGAGCCGTCCTTGATGAACGAAGCGGGGAAAATATTTGCCACCGCCTTTGCCGACCAGGAGATCGACGTGGTGATGACGGTGGAAACCAAAGGGATCCCGCTGGCTTATGCGACCGGAGCCCAGCTGAATTTGCCCGTAGTACTGGTCCGGAGGGACCACCAAGTAACGGAAGGCTCGGCGGTGAGCATCAACTACGTCTCAGGCTCGCATAAAAGCATCCACACCATGTCGCTGTCGCGGCGCGCCCTCAAAGAGAAGTCCAAAGTCCTGATCGTGGACGACTTCATGAAAGCCGGCGGAACCATTCAAGGGATGGTCGATTTGCTGGCCGAATTTGATGCCGAAGTCGCAGGCGTGGGCGTATTGGTGGAATCCGGCGAGGTGGATACGGAGGAGCGTCTCCTGCATGACTACGTATCGTTGGCGACCTTGACCGGCGTCGACGCCAAAACGAAGGAAATCGGTGTGAAACCGGGCAACTATTTTACTAAAAAATGACCCGGCTCCGTCATGACGAAATATGTCGACTGGAAACTTTTCGGGACGAATAGTTCCGAAGTCTGTCGACAATCTCATTTCTATAAAAAAATTCCTGAAATTAGGACATTTTGTTGCTCCAAAAAAGAGGATTTTGAACTGCTGTGTGGAATTATACACCAAGTCTCTGATGGAAAAAGGTGGTGAACACACATGCAAATTACGGATGTCAGACTCCGCCGAGTCAACTCTGAGGGGAGAATGAAAGCAATCGCGTCCATTACCATTGATAACGAATTTGTGGTTCATGATATTCGGGTCATCGATGGCAACAATGGAATGTTCGTTGCTATGCCGAGCAAGCGCACTCCAGACGGGGAATTCCGCGACATCGCCCATCCGATCTCTTCCGGTACGCGGGAGAAGATCCAAACGGCAGTCCTGGCGGAATATGAACGCGCTGCCAATGAAGAAGAAGTGATTGAAGAAGGCGCTTAAGGTTCACAATTGGGGTTCAAGGAAAAGAGAGCCAGACTTATGGCTCTCTTTTCTTTTTACGGAGAATACGATATATTCTTTAATGAGTTTAAGAGTGGGAGGTCAAGATCCTTGAAAAGAATGGCGATTGTTCTTGCCGCAGGGCAGGGTAAACGAATGAAATCGAAACTATACAAAGTGCTGCACCCCGTCTGTGGAAAACCTATGGTAGGGCATGTACTTGATACCGTCAAAGAAGTCGACTGCGAGCGCAGCGTCGTTATCGTGGGCCATGGTGCGGAAGCCGTCCAATCTTATCTGGGTGAGGCCGCGGAATACGTGCTGCAGGAGCAGCAGCTCGGAACGGGCCATGCCGTGAAAATGGCAAAGGATCTCCTCGGATCGGAACAAGGCTCTACCATCGTCATTTGCGGGGATACGCCTCTTGTTACTGCGGAAACGTTGAAGGCTCTGACGGAGCTTCATGAGAGCAATAACGCGGCGGCAACCGTGCTGACGGCTTATACGGAAAATCCTAAGGGATACGGGCGCGTCATCCGGAGCGAAGACGGCAGCGTTCTGCGGATCGTGGAACAGAAGGACTGCTCGCCGGAAGAAGATGCCGTGCGCGAATTCAATACGGGAACCTATTGCTTTGACAATGCCAAGCTGTTTGCGGCTCTCGATAAAGTAACGAACAACAATGCACAGCAGGAATATTATTTGACCGACGTCATCGGCATCCTTGTCGGCGCAGGCGAAACGGTGCTTGGGTACATGACCGAAGATTATGCGGAATCGATCGGCGTCAACGACCGTCTGGCCCTTTCCGAAGCGGAGCGTTTGATGCGCGAGCGCATCAACAAACGGCATATGCTCGGCGGCGTAACCATCATTGATCCGGCCTCGACCTATATCGGCGCGGACGTCAAAATCGGCTTCGACACGGTGCTTCTTCCGGGCACGGTCCTTACGGGTAGCACCGTCATCGGCGAAGACTGCCAAATCGGGCCGCAAAGCGAGATCAAGGATTCCGTCATCGGCGACGGGGCGGTCATCAAACATTCCGTGCTCGACCAGGCGGAAGTCGGAAACCGCACGACCGTCGGCCCTTATGCCTATTTGCGCCCGAAAGCCCAATTGGGGGAAGACGTGAAAATCGGCGATTTCGTGGAGGTCAAAAACGCCAAGATCGCGGACGGTTCCAAAGTGTCGCATTTAAGCTACATCGGCGACGCGGTCGTCGGGAAAAACGTCAATGTCGGCTGCGGTGCGATAACGGTCAACTACGATGGGTATAATAAATCCATAACGGAAATCGAAGACGATGCCTTTATCGGCAGCAACGTGAATCTAATCGCCCCTGTGAAGGTTGGGAAAGGCGCGTACGTGGTTGCAGGATCGACCATTACGCATTCGGTTCCTGAAAACGATCTGGCCATTGCCAGAAAGCGTCAGGAGAACAAGCCGGGATACGCCGAAAAAATCCGTGCCCGCGCAAAGGCAAAAAAAGACAAGCAGTAGCATTTGCGTCCAAAGGATGATTAAATAGTAATAGAGGATTAATCACAATTTCCTAGAAGCATCATTGTTCAAACGGCAATGGAGACAGGCATGAATTTCAATGAACCAGCACGGAGGGTTTTTATTTTATGACTTATTGTGATTCGAAATTAAAGATTTTTACTTGCAACTCCAATCCGAAGCTCGCGCAGCAAATAGCCGATTATATCGGGATTCCGATGGGCGATTCCCATACGACCAGCTTCAGCGACGGCGAAATCCAAGTGAAGCTGAACGAAAGCGTCCGCGGGTGCCACGTGTACGTCGTCCAGTCCACATGCGGCCCGGTCAACGACAACCTGATGGAGCTGCTGATCATGGTCGACGCGCTCAAGCGCGCCTCCGCGAAGAGCATCAATGTCGTGATTCCTTATTACGGCTACGCGCGTCAGGACCGCAAAGCCCGTTCCCGCGATCCGATCACTGCGAAGCTGGTCGCTAACCTGATTGAAAAAGCGGGAGCGCACCGCGTCATCACGATGGATTTGCACGCGATGCAGATTCAGGGATTTTTCGACATTCCGGTGGACCATCTGCTTGGCGTGCCGATTTTGGCGCAATATTTCCGTTCGAAGCAGATCGAAAATCCGGTCGTCGTCTCCCCGGACCACGGCGGCGTCGTGCGTGCCAGAAAGCTGGCCGACTTCCTGAACGCCCCTCTGGCCATCATCGATAAGCGGCGTCCGGAACCGAACGTGAGCGAAGTGATGAACATCATCGGCCACATCGAGGGCAAAACGGCCATTTTGATCGACGACATCATCGATACGGCCGGCACCATTGTCCTTGGCGCCAACGCGCTGATGGAAGGCGGGGTCAAGGAGGTTTACGCTTGCTGTACGCATCCGGTATTCTCCGGTCCTGCCATGGAACGTCTTGAAAACTCTCCGCTGAGTGAAGTCATTGTAACGGATACCATTCCGATTACGCATCCAGACCCAAGCAACAAAATCAAAGTGCTTTCGGTAGCTCCGCTTATGGGCGAAGCGATTATCCGGGTTCATGAGGAACTGTCGATCAGCAAGCTGTTTGAAATCGAATAAATGGATGGCGACGAAAGAGGGTTATGTTTTCCGGGAGGAAAATATAACCCTTCTCGGCATATACCGCCGTTTGGAGGAATCAAAACGAAATGAAATGGATCGTCGGACTGGGCAACCCCGGTTCTAACTACGAAAAAACGCGTCATAACGTCGGATTTATGATGCTTGACGCTTTGGCGAAGCGCCACGGGATCAAATTCGGCCCCAGCAAATGCAAGGCATTGATCGGCGAAGGTTTGATCGGCAGCGACAAAGTGGTGCTTATCAAGCCGATGACTTACATGAATTTATCGGGCGAAGCCGTTCGGGCTTACATGGATTATTACAAAGCGAACGTCGAAGACATGATCGTCGTATACGACGATTTGGATACCGAGATCGGCAAAATACGGCTGCGGTACCAGGGAAGCGCAGGCGGGCATAACGGCATCAAATCGATCATCCAGCATACCGGAACGCAAACCTTTAACCGCATCCGCATGGGCATTTCCCGTCCGGAGCCGGGTTTTGCCGTGGTAGATTATGTCCTATCGGCATTTCCGAAAAAGGAGAAAGAGCTGCTGGAAAACATGATCGAACGTGCGTGCGATGCCGCCGAATACAGTCTCGGTCATACCTACGAGCAGACGATGGCGAAGTTTAACGGGTAAAAGGGCGCGGCAAGCTTCGGTAAACAGGGCTAAATCAAGCGCAGAGCGGGCATAATGAGGGTATAAACCACCTTCAGGAGGCATATAGATGGCTATAAATTATATCTGCCGGCACTGCCGAACCCCGCTCGGGACTCTCGATTCGACCCAGGTAACCGATGCCCAGCTCGGGTTTCATTCCTTGACCCCCGCGGAACGGAGAGATATAATAGCGTATGATTTAAGCGGAGATGTCACCGTCAAGGTGATTTGCGATTATTGCAGGGAAGCGCTGGAGAACAATCCGGAGCTGAGCCTGATCACAAGCCCGCTCCAATAAAGATCCGGTGGGGATACCCGACGTTTTCGGGGCCTCGGCAGTTTTGCTGAGGCTTCTTTTCGGTATTCCCCGGGATGACCTATTGGTAGATTTTTTCGGAATATTGAAGTTTTTAAATAACAAGAGGATTTTTCAAAATCCAGAAAAGTTAGCATGAGAGAGGTGCCCCTTTTGTTACAAGCACTTATAGAAGCGTTTTCCAAAGATCCGGATTTGCAATCCGTCACCGCCGGCGTAAAAGCAGGCATGAAAGAACAGCTGGTATCGGGTCTGTCCGGCTCCGCGCGGCAAATCATGCTGGCGGCATTGTACGAAGAAGTGAAGCGCCCGATGCTGATCGTGACTCATAACATGTTTTCGGCGCAAAAAATCGCGGAGGATTTGCAGGAAGCGCTTTCTCCGGAAAACGTTCTGCTGTACCCGGCCAATGAGCTGGTTGCCGCCGAATCGGCCGTATCCAGTCCGGAAACGCTTGCCCAGCGGATCGACGTGTTGATGAAATGCGCGCAGGGATTCACGGGGGTCGTCGTCGCGCCTTTTTCCGGGGTACGGCGGTTTTTGCCTGCTCCCGAAGTGATGGGGAAGTCCCAAATCCGGATCGAAGACGGCGGCACGCTGAACGTCGACGAATTCATGCTGCGCATGATCGAGATGGGGTACGAACGCGTGGAGCGCGTGGAAAGCAAGGGCGAGATGAGCCTGCGCGGCGGCATTATCGATTTTTATCCCATGACCTCCGAGCTTGCTTACCGCGTCGAGCTGTTTGATGAAGATATCGATTCCATCCGCACCTTCGACCCGGCAGATCAGCGTTCCATCGACAAAGTCAAGGAAGTTACCATTACCCCTTGCAAAGAGATTATCGCGGATCAGCAGCGGTTGGTCCAAGCAGCCGAAGCCGCAGGACATTTGCTGGAGGAGCAGCTCGGCAAAATGACGGACCGCCAGGCCAAGCTGCGCCTGACCGAAGAGATGAACCGGGAAATGGAGCTTTTGCGCGAGCATGTCTATTTTCCCGAAATCTATAAATATATTTCGCTCCTTTATCCGGAGCGCAAGACGCTGTACGACTACATGCCCAAAGACACGGTATTGATACTCGACGAGCCGGCCCGCCTCCTGGAAACGGCAAGACAACTGGAGCGCGACGAGGCCGAATGGAACCTGCATTTGCTTCAAAACGGTAAAACGTTGCCGCAGCTGCTTCTTTCGGTCGAAAACGAGGCCGTGCTCTATCATCGTCCTTTCCAGACCATTTTCATGTCCATCTTCCTGCGCCAGGTGCCCCATACGCAGCCGCAAAACATTTTGAACTTCATCAGCCGCGGCATGCAGGATTTCCATGGTCAAATGAACGTCCTCAAATCGGAGATGGAGCGCTGGCATAAATCCGGCGTCAAGGTCATCATGCTGGCCAGCGGCGAAGAACGGCTCGAGCGGATGCGCCGCGTCCTGCAGGACTATAACATCGAAGAGCCCGTCATGATGCAGGGCAACCTGCAGACGGGATTCGAGATGCCTTCGATCCACCTCGCGGTCATTACCGAAGGAGAAATGTTCTCGCAAAAGCAGCGCAAAATCCGCAAGCTCGGCAAAAACATGGACAATGCCGAACGCATCAAAAGCTATACCGAGCTGAAGGTCGGCGACTACGTCGTCCACCAAAACCACGGGATCGGCAAATACATGGGCATCGGCACGCTCGAAATCAACGGCATCCATAAGGATTACATGCATATTCTGTATGCCGGCGGCGACAAGCTGTCCGTGCCGATCGAGCAGATCGACCTGATTCAAAAGTACGTCGGCTCGGAGGACAAGGAGCCTAAAATCTACAAGCTGGGCGGCAACGAGTGGAACAAGGTCAAAAGCAAGGTCCATTCGTCCGTGCAGGATATTGCGGATGATCTGATCAAGCTTTACGCCGAACGGCAAGCCACGCCGGGTTACGCGTTCGAAAAGGATACGCCCGAGCAGCGGGAATTCGAGGAAATGTTCCCGTACGACGAAACGCGCGATCAGCTGCGGGCCATCGAGGAAATCAAAAAGGATATGGAGAAAAACCGTCCGATGGACCGGCTGCTTTGCGGCGACGTCGGCTACGGCAAAACCGAGGTGGCGATCCGCGCGGCCTTCAAGGCGGCGATGGAGGGCAAGCAGGTAGCGGTGCTCGTTCCGACGACGATTTTGGCACAGCAGCATTACGAAACGTTCCGCGAGCGTTTTTCGGGATATCCGATCAACATCCAGGTGCTCAGCCGCTTCCGTTCCCGGAAGGAGCAGAACGAGACGATCAAGGGCGTCCGCCAAGGGACGGTCGACGTTGTCATCGGCACGCATCGCCTGTTGTCCCAGGATCTTGTATTTAAGGACCTCGGGCTGTTGATCGTCGACGAGGAGCAGCGTTTTGGCGTGACCCACAAGGAGAAGCTCAAAAAGCTGAAAACGAACGTGGACGTGCTGACGTTAACGGCAACGCCGATTCCGCGCACGCTGCATATGTCGATGCTGGGCGTTCGCGATCTGTCGGTCATCGAGACGCCGCCGGAGAACCGTTTTCCGGTGCAAACCTACGTGGTGGAGCACAGCCAGACGCTGGTGCGCGAGGCGATCGAACGGGAGCTTGGCCGCGGGGGCCAGGTTTATTATCTCTACAACCGGGTGCAGGGCATTCAGGAAATGGCGAGCCAGATCAGCGCGCTGGTGCCTGAAGCGAGAGTAGGCGTCGGCCACGGCCAAATGTCCGAATCGGAGCTCGAAAAGACGATCCTCGATTTTCTTGACGGCGAATACGACGTGCTGGTCAGCACCAGCATCATCGAAACCGGGGTCGACATTCCGAACGTCAACACGCTGATCGTGCACGACGCGGACAAAATGGGCTTGTCTCAGCTGTACCAGCTGCGCGGCCGCGTAGGCCGGTCCAACCGGATCGCTTATGCTTATTTTACGTATCAGCGGGACAAGGTGCTGACGGAGGTTGCGGAGAAACGTCTGCAATCGATCAAGGAGTTCACGGAGCTTGGTTCCGGCTTCAAAATCGCCATGCGCGATTTGTCCATCCGCGGCGCAGGGAACCTGCTCGGGGCGGAGCAGCACGGCTTTATCGCTTCCGTCGGCTTCGACCTGTATTCGCAAATGCTGGCCGAAGAAATCAAGAAGCGGAAAGTCACCATGCTCGGCGAAAAAGAAGAGCCGTCCAAATCTTGGAATACCGTCATCGACATCGGCATCGATGCTTATTTGCCTGCCGACTACATCTATGACAGCATCCAAAAAATCGAAATCTACAAAAAGGTTGCGGCCGTCGGCACGTTCAACGACGAAAAAGAGCTGGAGGACGAATTGCTCGACCGGTTCGGAGAGCTGCCTGAAGCGGTGGTCAACCTGCTTGCGGTGGCCCGCCTGAAGATTTACGGCAAAATGTACGGCATCGACTCGATCAACCGCCGCGGCGACGATTTGCTGCTGAAGTTTTACGAAGGCCAGGAGAAAAAAATCAGCACCTCCAAACTTGCCCAGATTGGCAATAAGTTCGAAAGACGTGTACAATTTGAGCAGGAGTCTCATTTATTGATCCGCATCAAGGGCAAGGGACTCGACGACAAACAGCTGCTTGGTTTGCTGGAGGATTTTTTGGCGGCCATTCGGGAGCTGTTCAAATCGAAGGAGGAACTTCAGGATGTCGTTCAATAGAAGGAAGGCATGGAAGGGAATCATCTTGACGGTGGTCTCGGCCATGATGCTTGCCGTACTGGCTGCCTGCGAAAAAAGCGGGGCGGATGAGCAGCAGGATGCTGCCGAACCGAAAGACACGAGCAAAGTGGTGGCAACCTATAAAGGGGGAAGCATCACGGAAAAAGAGCTTGAGACCCAGAAAAAAATCATCTCTTTTACGTCCCCGGATGATGCACAGCTGGTCAATCTCAGTTATTTTCAGAATTTTTTGGTCAAGCAGATGATCGCTTTCGATTATTTGAGCAGCAAGGCGGCGGAATCCTCGAAAAAAGAAGGGGAAAAGCAAGCCGACCAGCTGATCGGGCAAAATAAAGAGAAGATGGGCGAAGAACAGTTCAAAAAGGAACTGGAGAGCCGGCAGTTGAAGGAGGAGGACCTCCGGAATTATCTCGTCAAAACGATGACGGCCATGACCGACATGAACAGCAAAGTGACGGAAGACGAGGTCAAAAATAAATTCGAGGCGAACAAGCAGGAGTACACGGTAGCCACCCTGCATCACATCCTGATCGGGCTGCAATATGGCGACAAGAAAGAGCGCACCAAGGAAGAGGCACTCAAAATCGCCAAGGACGTCAAGTCCGAGCTGGATCAGGGAGCAGACTTCGCGGACATCGCCAAAAAATACTCCGATGATTCGGCGACCAAGGAAAGCGGCGGTTTGTACGAGAACTTTACCGTCGGCCAATATAACATTAACGGATTCAAGGAGCAGGTGCTGACGCTGCCGCTGGGCAAAATCAGCGATCCGTTCGAAACGACGCTTGGTTATCATATCGTTAAGGTAGACTCCCGGAAGGAGACGACGTTCGATCAGCTGACCAAGGAACAGAAGGAAATCATCAAATACAACCTGGGCGCGGCGAAGATCGACAACTTCATCCAAAACCAGCTCAAGGACATCATTCAGAAAATCGACCTGCCGAAAACGGAAGATCAGCAGCCGCAGGGCGGCGTGGAGAAGGAGAAGACCGGTTCGGAAGCCAAGGACGGGAAATCTCCGCAGCCTTACACGGAGAAAGTCGAGAAGGCTGAAGGCACAAGCGGAAAATGACAAGGATTAAGCGGCATTAAACGCGGAGAAATCCGCGTTTTTGCGTGGGCAAAAATAGGCATCCGTGAAGGGTACAATCTGTATCGGACCGCAACTATTCATTCCAACATCATGTATAAGGATTTGGGAAAGGATGAATACTATGGTCAGATATCACACTTATATTACTGGGACACACATCTTCCCATCCGAACAGTAGTTGAAAAATCTTCTCGAGAAAGCGGGGCAACATGTTAATGAAAGCTACTGGAATAGTCCGCCGTATTGATGACCTGGGCAGAGTGGTCATCCCTAAAGAAATCAGACGCACACTGCGAATCCGCGAAGGAGATCCGCTTGAAATTTTTGTAGACCGCGATGGTGAAGTGATTTTGAAGAAATATTCCCCGATCGGAGAGCTTGGCGACTTTGCCAAGGAATATGCCGAATCCCTTTACGAAGGCACGGGACATATAACCATCATTTCTGACCGGGATACCTATATTGCGGTAGCGGGCGGCTCCAAGAAGGAGTATCTGGAGAAGCCGATCGGCACTCCGATCGAAAACTGCATGGATAATCGCAAAACGCTGCTGGAGACCGGCGGCGGCAGCTACGAAATCACCAAGGATCACCAGGAAACGCTGTCTTCTTTCGTGGCGGCGCCGATCATTTCGGGCGGCGACCCGATCGGAACGGTCATTCTACTCAGCAAGGACGACTCCGTGAAAATGTCACAGCTGGAAATCAAAATGGCCGAAACCGCGGCTGCGTTTCTCGGCAAACAAATGGAGCAGTAAAACAGGCAAACTCCCGCTTCAGGGCGGCGCTGGCGGCGCTACCTGGAAAGGCGGGAGTTTTTATGTTTCCGTTTTCCCAGGTATAATGGAGAGATGTAATCCGTTTAAGGGTATAAAACTTGGGAGAAGTAGGGACGAGAGGCATGAAGGAACCGGGGACATCCTCCAAAATATTGCAGGGAGCATTCGTGCTCGGCATCGCCATGGTGCTGTCGAAGCTGATCGGAACGCTGCAAAAAATTCCGCTGCAAAACATGGGCGGGGACGCGGTTTTTGGCATATACAATACCGTTTATCCGTTATATACGTTAATCATCACGGTGGCATTGGCCGGGTTTCCGTCGGCGGTCGCCAAATTCGTCGCGGAGGATGCGGCGCTGGGCGGACGGTCCCGGAGCTTGCGGGTGATCCGCATCGCCTCCGGAGCGTTGATCGTGTCGGGCCTATTGTTCGGGGCGGCCGTTTATTTCGGGGCGCCGATTATTGGCTGGATGATCGGCAACGCAAGCGTCGTCCCGGCTCTTCGGGCCTCATCCTTCGCGTTGCTGTTCGTTCCGCTGATGACGGGGCTGCGCGGTTTTTTTCAAGGCTACCAGAACATGATGCCGACCGCGGTGTCGCAAATTGCGGAACAGATCGTACGCGTCGCCGTCATGATCATTTTGCTCGTATACCTGACATCGGCGGGGGCGTCGGCGGAGACGATCGCCGCCGGGGCGCTTCTGGGTTCGGCGGCCGGCGGGCTTGCCGGTCTTGTTGTCATGGGCGGATACTGGAGAGGGTATGCGCGCCGAGGGAAACCTTCAGCAGGGACCAGGGACGGGGATGAAGCCGGCAAGGAGCAGCCCCGGCAATCCGGAGGCCGTTTATTTCGGGATATGCTGAAATATGCCATTCCAATCTGCCTCGGCGCGCTGGCGATTTCGCTGGTTAATCTGGCGGACACCTTTACCATGCCGCGGCTGCTGAAAAGCGGCGGAGCGGGTGAAGCGGGGGCGATGGTGCAGTTCGGCATTTACAACCGCGGCATGCCGGTGGTGCAGCTCGTCACGATGCTGGCCACCTCGCTGTCGGTGTTGTTTATCCCCGCGCTCGCTGAAGCGAAGGCGACGGGGGACAAGAAGGTGATCGCCGAGCGGTGCCGCCTGTCTCTGCGCTGGTTTTGGCTGATCGGCATGGCGGCGTCGATCGGGATCGCCGTGCTGGCCGAGCCGATCAATATCGCGCTGTACGAGGACGGGACGGGCACGGGCGTCATCCGCTGGATCGCCTTTACCGCGGCGGGCAGCGCGCTGAGCATCATCTCCGCCGCCCTGCTTCAAGGGCTCGGCATCGTCAAAGCGCCGGCGCTGCATCTGCTGGCCGCGGCGGCGGCGAAGGCGCTGCTGAACCTGCTGCTGGTTCCGCAGCTGGGGATTACCGGCGCGGCCATCGCCAGCGTCGCCGCGCATTTACTGGCCGCAGCGCTGAACATCGCGCTGCTTGCCCGCACGGCCGGCCTGCGGATCGGCGCAGGCCGGGCCCTCGCCATGCCGGCAGCCGTGCTCGCCGGCATGGCGCTTGCGGCGGGCGCCGCCATGCTCACCGCGGACGCTTTGCTGTCCGCGCTCGGGCTGCACGCCCGCCTGGCGGCCGCCGCGGCCAGCCTTGCCGGGGCCGCGGCCGGGGGCGCCGTGTTTCTGCTCGGCGCCGTCCGAACCCGCCTGCTCAGCGAGCAGGAGCTGCGCATGGTGCCCAAGGTCGGCGCTCCGCTCGCCGACCTGATGCGGAGGCTTCGGCTGTTGGCGTAACCCGAATGCTGCGGGGCCGATGATTTTTTTCTATGAGAAAGCCATGATATAGTATAGCTGCTACCAAATACCGGAAGAATGGTAAATAGAGCGGGGGGATGAAGGATGGGTGCATCCATAACCATCGTCGGCTTGGGTTCGGGCAATCCGGACCGCCTGACGGTCGGCATCGTGAAACAATTGCAGCAGGCGTCCGAGGTCTACGTCCGGACGAAGGAACATCCGATGATGTCGGTTTTGGACGATTTGCAGGTTACAGTCCGGTCGTTCGATTACATTTATGAAGCGAAGGATTCGTTTCCCGAGGTTTATGCTTCGATCGCCGACGCATTGATCGAAAAGGCGACGGCAGGCGCGGACGGCGCGGTGATCGTCTATGCCGTGCCGGGACATCCGATGGTGGCGGAGTCCACCGTGCAGATGCTCCGCGAACGCTGCGGAAGCGAAGGCATCGAACTGGCCGTCCTCGGCGGGGAGTCTTTTCTGGATGAAGCGTTCATCCGCCTGGGCTTCGACCCGATCGAAGGCTTTCAATTGCTTGATGCCAGCGGGCTGAATGCAAGCTTTCTGCAGCCGCAGCTGCATACCGTCATCGGGCAAGTGTACGACGCATTTACGGCGTCGGACGTGAAGCTGGCGCTGATGGAGCTGTATCCGGACGACTACACGGTCATCGTCGGCCATGCGCTTGGCGTGGAGGGTCAGGAGAAGGTTTTGCGCGTTCCTCTGTACGAGCTGGACCGCGTGGAGGGATACGGCAATTTGTCGCTGGTTTACGTGCCGCGGAGCGATGACGACATGCTGCGCCAGCGCACGTTCGCGCGGCTGCACGAAATCGTCACCATACTTCGCAGTCCCGAAGGCTGTCCTTGGGACCGGGAACAGACGCATGAGTCGATCCGGAAGAACCTCATTGAGGAAACATACGAGGTTTTGGAAACGATCGACGAGGATGATCCCGAGCATATGCAGGAAGAGCTGGGCGATTTGCTGCTGCAGGTGATGCTGCATTCGCAAATGGAGGAAGAACTCGGCACCTTCAGCGTGTTCGACGTCATCCAGAGCCTCAATGACAAGCTGATTTTCCGCCATCCGCATGTGTTCGGCAAAACGCGGGCGGAGGATGCCGAGGAAGCGCTCCAAAATTGGGAGCAGATGAAAGCCGAAGAAAAGCGGCGCAAAGGCCAAAATCCGGAGGAGTCGTCCGTCCTGGACGGCATTCCGAAGGACCTGCCCGCGCTCATGAAGGCGTACAAGCTTCAGAAGAAAGCGTCCAAGGTCGGTTTCGATTGGGAACGGATCGGCGACGTGTTCCTCAAGATCGAGGAGGAGCTGGCCGAGCTGCGCGAAGCCGTCGAAAAGGGATACGCGCCCGAGGAGCAAATCGGCGAGCTGGGAGACCTGCTTTTTGCCGCGGCCAACGCCGCCCGTTTCCTGGACGCGGACCCGGAAGAGGCGTTGTCGAGAACGAACCGCAAATTCGTCCGCCGGTTCCGTTTTATCGAGGAGCAGCTGAGAGCCCAAGGAAAAACGATTCAGGAAAGCTCCCTCGAAGAAATGGACGCTATTTGGCAACAGGCGAAAAATCAGGTATGATAAGGATTCGATCAGCTTAAAAGGTCTGCGGGGGTTCCGCAAAAGCGGACATGAACCTGAGGAAGGTACGCCGATCGACGTTTTTTTACAGGGATTTCCTCATTCATCTAAATTTTTGGCGGAACCAGGCAGGAATTTTGGCAGGGCACCAAGAATAATCATACGCATGAAGGATTTTCGCGAAAATCCTAACATGAAGACGGCGTCCCCAGGGTTGCATGCATATGCAGCTTGGACGCACCTATACTTATTTTTTTGTATATTGGGAGGATAATAATTTATGAACAAGACTGATCTGATCAACAACATTTCGACTAAAAGCGGCTTGACCAAAAAAGACGTTGAGTCCGTTCTGAACGGCTTCTTGGGCGAAATTACCGAAGCTTTGGCAAGCGGCGACAAAGTGCAGCTGATCGGTTTCGGCACATTCGAAACCCGCAAGCGTTCCGGACGTACCGGCCGCAACCCTCAAACCGGCAAAACCATCGAAATTCCTGAAGCTAACGTTCCTGCATTCAAAGCGGGCAACAAGCTTAAAGAAGCCGTAAAATAAGATGCGCGTCGACAAATTCCTGAAGGTGTCCAGGCTGATCAAACGGCGTACCGTGGCCAAGGATGTCTCGGATCAAGGTCGGGTGCTTATCAACGGCAGGGAAGCCAAGCCCAGCAGCACAGTGAAGATCGGCGACGAAATCACCGTGCAGTTCGGACAGAAGCTGGTCACCGTGAAGGTGGAACGCCTCGCCGAGAGCACCCGCAAGGATGAGGCCGCAAGCCTGTACTCCTTGGTCAAGGAAGAACCGATCGCAAAAGACAACGGTTTGAATTGGTAATCCGAAGCACTTTCATAGTCGTTTATAAAATGCACCCTCCGGTTTTCGATCCGGGGGGTGCTTTGCTTTTTGCCAAACCAACGAAACGAAAGCGTATGAACGCACACTTGGTTCTAAACCGCATTCCCCTCCCATAAGCTATTGGTAAGAAGGAGGGGTACATGCCATGATCGAGCCAGCCAAAAACAAACAGCATGAGCTGCATATGCTGAACCGCAAGCAGTTGAATTTGACGGGAGTCCATAATGTGGAGAGCTTCGACAGCGAAGAATTTCTGCTGCACACCGAACTTGGGCACCTGACCATTAAAGGGCAGAATTTACATATCAAAAATTTGAGCCTCGAGGAAGGCCTGCTCTCCATTGAAGGCATGGTCCATTCCCTCATTTACCTGGATCCCGGTTCCCACGGCAAAAATAAGGGAATGCTCGGCAAGCTGTTTAAATGAGTCCGCATATTCAATGGATCACCCTGCTCTGGATGCTGTTTTCGGGAGCAGCGATGGGACTGGCCTATGACAGCTACCGGGTGCTGTCGGGCCAGCTGCATTTTCCGAGATGGACCCTTCATGTTCTGGACCTCCTCTATTGGTGCGGCGCCGCTTTATTCGTGTTCAGAATGCTTTATATAAGCAACTACGGGCAGCTCAGGTTCTATGTGTTTGTCGGACTCTTTTTGGGGGTATGGCTATATTTTTTATTCTTAAGTGTTACAACTCAGCGTTTTGTGGTAATGTTAATAAAGACAGCGCGTTACATCATCGATGTGCTGAAACGGCTTTTCAGGCTGCTGGTATGGGCGCCGATCCGGATGCTGCTGAAGCTGCTGAAGGGACTGGCCGTCATGCTGGGCGCGCTTGCGATGTTCGTTTTTCGCGTCGTGCTGAAGCTGCTGCTGCCGTTCTGGAAGCTGGCGAAATGGATGCTCAGGCCGATCACGTCGCGCCTCCGGATGCCCGTTTGGCTTGACAAGCTCCTGAACCGGCTCATTCTTCTATGGAAAAAATGGTTTCCGAAGAAGGAATAGAGGTAATGACGAACGTATATAGAAATATATGCTAATACGCATGCAAAGGAGGAGCCCATGGGAAAATATGCTGCCAGGGAACAAGCTCGCACGCAAACGGCCAAATCGAAACAGGAAGCAGGGACCGTCCAGAACGCCGGCGCGCGGAGGCGGATATTGATCTGGGCTTCTTTTATGGTCGTGTTTTTGGGATGGGCATGCTTCACCATGATTTCCCAGCAATCGCAAATTGCGGACAAGAGTGCCGATCTTGCGAAGAAAAAGCAGGAACAATTAAGCGTGGAGAAGACCAAGGAGCAGCTGATGACCGATGTCAAAAGGCTGAACGATCCGGAGTACATCGGGCAGCTCGCCCGCAAGAACTTCGGAATGTACAAACCCGGAGAAACACCCATCCATGCCGAGGAAACAGGCCCGTAATATAGGCGCTGAACTGGGTTATTACTCAGTTGACCTCAGTTTGCGCTTTATGTATAATCAAATCACCACAGCGAAGGTTTGACTCAAATCTTGTTGTATATTTTTAAGGGAGGATCATTTTATTCTATGGCAATCGAAGTGGGCACCAAGTTAGAAGGCAAGGTGACAGGCATAACGCATTTTGGAGCATTTGTGGATCTGTCAGGAGGTGTCACGGGTCTCGTTCACATCTCGGAAATCGCCGATAATTACGTCAAGGATGTCAACGATCACCTGAAAATCAACGATGTTGTTACCGTTAAGGTGATCAATGTCGACAAGGACGGCAAAATCGGGCTTTCCATCAAACAAGCTGTTGATAAGCCAGCCTCGGAAGCTCGTCCTCCAAGAGGACCAAGACCGGAGCGCACCGGCGGCGGAAATGGAGATCGTTTTGGCGGCGGTGGAGGCTTTAATCGTGAACGTGGCGGGCGCCCATTTAAGCCTGCGGCCAGCAAAACTTCGTTTGAGGATAAAATGTCACGTTTCCTGAAGGATAGCGAAGAACGCATTTCTTCGATCAAGAAACATACGGAATCCAAGCGCGGAGGACGCGGCGCAAAACGCATGTAACGAACGAAACGCCTGTTTTGGCGAAAATTTTATACATGAGAAACCGCGAATGACGCGGCTTTCATTTCCTTTGCGAAATACCGGGGAAAATAATAAACCGCAGCAGGTTCGAGCCTGCCGCGGTTTTTTTGTCGCTTCCAAAAAAAGTTAACGACAGCATCCAACTGATTTCCGGCTCTGTCTATAGCAATCGATAGCGGATTATTGGCGACGCTTCCGCGGGCCGTCGTCATCCGGGCGGGTTCCGAACGGCCGCAAACGGTTGGGGCGAGGGAAATCGCGGGCCATTCCCGACGTTTCGCACGGCGTTCCTTTTTGTCGGAAATTTCTTTTCGGCTTGTCCGCTGTTATGACAAACTTTCATGTTTGAGGGCTTTTATAATGGGTACCATCAAATCTAGGAAATGGTGGTGCTTAAGTACATGGAAAAGTTGAACGTGAACATACCCGGTTTTAAAACGCTGCATAAAGAGGCTTCCTTGGAAGGCAACGGCTTGATGGGACGCATGCGGAATATGCCTGCGGTGCAGCGTCCGCTTCAGCTGCTGGCAGCCAAAAAGTGGATGATCTTGCTGACGCTGATGGCGTTTTTGCTGGGGAAAGCCATGATTCTGGACGAGCTATCGCCATTTGCAATCGCTTATTTCGCCGTCATTTTGTTCTTGCGCCGCGATTATTTGCTTCCGGTTAGCGTGGCGCTCATTGCAGGCAGCCTCTTTGCTCCTTTCCCGGCATCGCTAATGATTGCCGCTGAACTGCTTATCTTTTATTTGATCCATCGGGGCCTGAACGCTTTCGACCATGCCGAAGTGTCCTACGCGCCTCTCATGGTGTTCGTGTCTTCGTTCGTCGTCAAATTGTTTGCGATCGTCATGGGCTCGTCCTTCACTTGGTACGCCTTTATGATGAGCTCGCTGGATGCGGTCCTCAGCTTCGTGCTCACCCTCGTATTTATTCAGGCAATTCCGATATTCACATACCGAAAAAAGAATTATCAGCTGCGGTCGGAGGAAATATTGTGCCTCATCATCCTGCTGGCCTCCGTCATGACCGGGGCGGTCGGATGGACGATTTATTCCTTGTCGGTCGAGCATGTGCTGTCCCGCTATTTGATCCTGGTGTTCGCTTTGGTCGGCGGAGCGCCGCTGGGGGCTTCGGTCGGCGTCGTCACCGGCTTGATCCTGAGCCTGGCTGACATCTCCGCCATTTATCAGATGAGCCTGCTCGCTTTTTCGGGCATGCTTGCCGGCATGCTGCGGGAAGGCAAAAAAGGCGCGGTCATGCTCGGCATGCTGCTCGGCTCGTCCATTTTATCGATTTATTTCAGCGGTCCGGGCGACGTCATGACCTCCACCTGGGAATCCTGCGCGGCGATTGCGCTGTTTTTGCTGACGCCGAGGTCGGTGATTTCGATGATATCGAAATATGTACCCGGCACGAACGATCACAGCAAGTCCCAGCATGAATATGCGAAAAGGGTGCGCGATCTGACGGCCGAGAGGGTCACCCAATTTTCCCGCGTATTTCGGCAGCTCTCCCAAAGCTTCGGGCAGGTGGCCGGCACGGAGGAGATCAGCAAGCGTTCGGGCGAGGTGGACCATTTCATGAACGCGGTCGCGGAAGGGGTCTGCTCCTCCTGCATCAAGCGAAGCCACTGCTGGGACGCGAAATTTTATCAAACCTATAAATATATGACGGACGTGATGTCCGCCGTGGAAGAGAACCCGGAAATGACCGAACAGCATATTCCGAAGGAATGGATGCGCATGTGCGGCAAAACGGGCGACGTGCTTCAGGAGATGAAGCAGCAGTACGGCCTTTACCAGCATGATATGCAGTGGAAACGGCAAATATACGACAGCCGTCAACTCGTTGCCGAGCAATTGTCCGGCGTGTCCCAGGTGATGGAGGATCTCGCGCGCGAAATTCAGCGGGAAGGACAAGCCATGTACCGGCAGGAGGAGCAAATTCGCGAGGCGCTCGAGCAGCTGGGGCTTTCCATTCAGGGCATCGAAATCATCAGCCTGGACTCCGGGCATGTGGAGATCGAAATCGTGCATGCGTTTACGCGCGGTTACGATGAATGCCGCAAAATTATCGCGCCGCTGCTGTCGGACATTTTGGACGAGCACATCGCGGTGCTGCACGAATCGTCGGTGTCGCCCAAAGACGGGCTCGCCACGGTGCTGTTCGGTTCGGCCAAAACGTTCGAGATTACGACGGGTGTGGCCGGGGCAGCCAAAGGCGGGGATTTGCTGTCGGGAGACAGCTTCAGCATGATGGAGCTCGGCAACGGCACGTTTGCGGTCGCGCTCAGCGACGGGATGGGCAACGGCGAACGGGCCAAGCAGGAAAGCAGCACCGCCCTGTCGATTTTGCAGCAGCTGCTGCAGAGCGGGATGGACGAGAAGCTGGCGATCAAATCCGTCAACTCGATTTTGATGCTTCGTTCGCCGGATGAAGTGTACGCGACCGTCGACATGGCCCTCATCGACCAATATTCCGCCGAGACGACCTTCATGAAAATTGCATCGACGCCAAGCTTTATCAAGCGCGGACTCGAGGTCATACCGGTATCGGCCAGCAACCTGCCGATCGGCATCATTCAGGACATCGAGGTAGACCTGGTCACTTTAAAATTGCAGGCGGGGGACATCGTCATCATGATGACGGACGGCATTTACGATGCGCCGGGGCATGCGGTGAACAAGGAGCTATGGATGAAACGGATGATCCAGGAGATCGACAGCGAGGATCCGCAGCAAATCGCGGACATTTTGCTCGAAAAAGTGATCCGGTACCAGCAAAACGTCATCCATGACGACATGACCGTCGTCGTGGGCAAAGTGGAGCATTACCAGCCGGAGTGGGCGACGCTGCATGTGCCGGGGCTTGCGCGGATGGAGCGGCCGCGCACGGTGAGCTAAAGCGTCCGCATTGCCCGGGAAATGGGAAAGGGGGGAGTTTTTAGCGTTTGAAATCTCTCAAAAATGGAAATGCTAGAGGCAAATAGAATCCATTTTTGGGAGGAAGATCGATCGTGAAACAGATTCTTTTGATAACGGACGGATGCTCGAATGTAGGAACAAGCCCGGTGCTGGCGGCAGCCCATGCTTTCCAGGAAGGAATTACGGTGAACGTTGCGGGGGTGGTGGATTACGGTACGATTGGCGAGCTTGGAAGCTTGGAGATTGCCGAAATTGCCAAAGCGGGAGGAGGTGTCAGCCGGATCGTAGGCACGAGGCAGCTTGCCCAGACGATGCAGATGATGACGCGCAAAACGGTGGTTCAGACTATTCAGCAAGCGGTGAACAAGGAGCTCAAGCACATTCTGGGGGATGCGACGCTTGAGGATCTGCCGCCGTCGCAGCGCTCGCAGGTCGTTCAAGTGGTCGACGATATGACGGAAACGACGCCGCTCCAAGTGGCATTATTGATTGATGCCAGCGCCAGCATGAAACCCAAGCTCGGGGCGGTCGAGGATGCCATCCGCGATCTGATGCTCAGCCTTCAAGCGCGCGAAGGAATGAGCGAACTTGCGGTATTCCACTTCCCGGGACGGCGGAGCGGCGAGGATGCGGTGATGGACAGCGGCTGGACGAAAGATGCGGGGGCGTTGAGATCCCTTTTCCAGCGCATTCAGATGAGGGGGGCGACGCCGACGGGGCCCGCGATCATGAAGGTGATTGATTTCTTCCGTTATGGTACACTAAATGGACACGAAACATGGCGAGAACATGCCGATGAAGGAGAAGGGATGCTCGGTGACTACGTCGTCTAATCCGGCGTATCCGGCCGGAACGGTCATAACGGGGAAATGGCGCAAAAGCCGCTTTATCGTCCGCCGCGTGCTGGGAAAAGGGGCAAACGGAGTCGTTTACCTGGTGCAAAAGGAAGGCTCCCGCGATCCGTATGCCCTCAAAATGGGCTTCGACACGCTGGACCTGCAATCCGAGATCAACGTGCTGATGTCCCTGCAGTCGAAACGCAAAGCGTCGGAATCGCCGAAAGGCGGCCTGCGCATGCCCTATTTGCTTGAAGTGGACGATTTTAAGGGCCCGGACGGGGATATTCCGTTTTACGTCATGCGTTATATCCGGGGGACCTCTTTGCATCATTTCATCCGCAAACGCGGTCACGATTGGATCGGCCTAACGGGGCTCCGCCTGCTCGAAAAGCTCAACGGGCTGCACCGCTTCGGCTTCATTTTCGGGGATTTAAAGCCGGAGAACGTCATGGTGTCCGATGTCGGCCGCGTGGAACTGATCGATTACGGCGGCGTAAGCTCCATCGGAAGGAGCGTCAAGCAGTTCACGGAGTGGTACGACCGGGGATACTGGAATGCCGGCTCGCGGACGAGCGACGAGGGTTACGACTTGTTTGCCTTTGCCGTGTTGGTGATTCAGATGTTGAACGAAGAGGAGCTCAAAGCCGCCGCCACCCGGCATTTGCCGCAAACCCGAAGCGCGGGTCAGCTGTTGTCAATCGTGCAGCGGAGCCCGAAGCTGAAAGTGTACGCCGAATGGCTGGGACGGGCGATCCGGGGGGAATTCTCCGGTTCGCGCGAAGCGCTGAAGCTGTGGAAGGAGACGATCTATGCGCCCGCCTTTGCCGGCAAGCTGCCGGGCAAGACCCCGCGCTGGCTGATCAATGCATTCGCTCTATCCTTAATGGTGGCGTGTTTGGCCTGTTTATGGGCATTTTTGTCCTGAGGCTTTTTTACATAAGGCTTGCTGTAGAAAAGGGGATTCTGAATGGAAAGCAGGACCGATTTGAATACGTTGACGGAACATGTTCTCCGTACGGCCGGCGAGCATGGATTATGGCAGCCCCATGACACGATCATAGTCGCAGTATCCGGCGGGCCGGACTCTGTGGCTCTTTTGCATGTCCTGCACCGAATTTCGAAGCTGCATGTCCCGCTTAAGCTGATCTGCGCGCATGTCCATCACGGGCTCCGGGCCGAATCCGACGACGAGGAGAAGCTCGTCCGCCGATTGGCCGAAGGCTTGGGCATCCCGTTCGAGCTGGCGAGAATCGATGTTCCTTCTTATATGGAAGAAAGCGGGAAGGGATTCGAAGAGGCGGCGCGCGAAAAAAGGTATGCCTTTTTGCATGAAACCGCCGTCCGCCGGGGCGCGGCATCCATCGCGCTGGCGCATCACGCCGACGACCAGGCCGAGACGGTGCTGCTGCATCTGCTCCGGGGGAGCGGGCTTGCGGGACTCAAAGGCATGAAAATAAAAAGAAGCGAAAAAAATGTGGAACTCATCCGTCCTTTTTTACGTATATACAAAACGGACCTCGTCAGCGTATGTAAGCAGCAAGGTTACGAGTACGCGGTCGACAGCTCCAACTTCTCCACCAAGTACCGGCGAAATGCGATCCGGCTGGATGTGCTGCCGTTTTTGGGGCAATATAATGGTCAGATCAGACAATCGCTGGTTCAGCTTGCCGAGATCGCGGGCGGGGAAGACGATTTCATGGAGCGGGCTGCCGATTTTGCATATCGCGAAACGGTGCAGCATAAGAATGGAAGGCTCTATTTTGAAGCGCCTTCCTTTTTGGCCTTACATGTCGCTTTACAACGAAGGTTGATTAAACTAATATTAAATTATCTGTCGGCAGGCTCCGAAATCACTGATTTCCACAAAATCGAATGGATTCGCCAAACCTTGATTCAGAATAAAAGCACGACCTGGAGCCTTGACATTGGAGGAGGCTTGGCCTGCATACGCGAATACGATAAGATATGGTTTATGCACAAGCCGCAAGAGCAGTCCAAGAGCTATACATACGAGCTTCAAGCTGCTGTTCCGGAACTTTTTATTCCTGAAATCGGCAAGAGGATGACGATGAAGGCGCAGTCGCCGGATGACCCTTTTTTTCAGGCCAAGGGCGAGGCTTGCGCCGAAGCAGTGTTCGATGCCGACCAATTGAAGTTTCCATTAACACTCCGCTCAAGACTGCCTGGAGATACCATGAAGGTCATGGGATTAAACGGAAGCAAAAAGGTAAAAGATATTTTCATTGACGCGAAGATACCTCCATCCGCTCGCTCCCGCATTCCTGTGTTAGTCGATGGTTCAGGCAACATCATCTGGATACCGGGAGTCCGGCGGTCCGCGCATGCGGCGGTCGGGGCACGAACGTTATCCGTTCTTCATATGTGTCTGGAGGATGCAGAGGCAGTGGAGCAACTGTAATGGTCATAGTAAGACTTTCATAGTATAAACGTAGGAGGTTCGCTCAGTTGCAAAACGATATTCAAGAAATCCTGATCACCGAAGAGGAAATCCAGAAGAAAATCAAGGAACTTGGAGCACAGCTCAGCAAGGTTTATGAGGGGCGCAATCCTTTGGTCATTTGCGTACTCAAAGGCGCGTTTATTTTCATGGCCGATTTGGTTAAAAATATGACAGTACCTCTCGAGCTCGACTTCATGGCCGTATCCAGCTACGGCGCACAGACCAAATCATCCGGCGTCGTCAAAATCATCAAAGATTTGGATGCGTCGGTGGAAGGACGCGACGTCCTGATCGTCGAAGATATTATCGACAGCGGTCTCACGCTCAGCCATCTGATCGAGCTTCTGAAGAGCCGCAACGCCAAGTCGACGTGCGTCGTCACGTTGTTTGACAAACCGGCTCGCCGTACCGTTGATCTGGAAGCAGATTATACAGGCTTCTCCTTGCCAGACGCCTTTGTTGTCGGATACGGTTTGGATTACGCCGAACGTTACCGGAACCTGCCCTACATCGGGATCTTGAAACCGGAAGTTTATTCCCACTAATGGTGATACTCCAGCCCATGGACGTTTTGCTGACGGTTCATGCTAATACCACCTCTGTTGAGATGGTCAGACAGGCTATGGTAAAATAATTAAAGTGTTTTGAGAGGAGGTAGGGGATGAATCGGTTCATCCGGAATTCTGGTTTTTATTTGATTCTTTTTTTAGTTGTGGTGGGCATTGTCCAGTTCGTAAGCAGCAGCGGTGAATCTGCTCACAATCCTAGATACGATGAATTTCGGCAAGAGATTAAGGCTGGCAATGTGAAGGATATCACGGTTCAATTTGACGGTTACGCCTATCTCGTAACCGGTAAATATAATCAAAAACCGGAAGGGGCTAAATCCGACAGCTTCTCAACCTACATTCCGGCTACGGATGCCGCGATCCAAGAGCTGGTGGACGCCAGCGACAAGACCGGCATGAGCTATACCCAGAAGAAAATGGAAGGCGAAAGCATTTGGCTGACGCTGCTCTCCTCCATGATTCCTTTGGTTATCATGTTCATTCTTTTCTTCTTCCTGTTCAATCAGGCACAGGGCGGCGGCGGCAAAGTGATGAACTTCGGCAAAAGCCGTGCGCGCTTATATAATGAAGAGAAGAAGAGGGTCACATTCGAAGATGTGGCCGGGGCCGATGAAGAGAAACAGGAACTTGTCGAAGTCGTGGAATTCCTTAAGGATCCGCGGAAATTCGCCGCAGTCGGCGCCCGCATTCCGAAAGGGGTGCTGCTCGTAGGCCCTCCGGGTACGGGTAAAACGCTCCTTGCCCGCGCGGTAGCCGGGGAAGCCGGCGTTCCGTTCTTCAGCATTTCCGGTTCCGACTTCGTGGAAATGTTCGTAGGTGTCGGTGCTTCCCGCGTTCGCGATTTGTTCGAGAACGCCAAGAAAAATGCGCCATGTATTATATTTATCGACGAAATCGATGCGGTTGGCCGTCAGCGCGGCGCCGGTCTTGGCGGCGGCCATGACGAGCGCGAACAAACGCTGAACCAATTGCTCGTAGAGATGGACGGTTTCGGCGGCAACGAAGGCATCATCATCGTTGCGGCGACGAACCGTGCGGATATTCTCGACCCTGCGCTCTTGCGTCCGGGACGTTTTGACCGTCAAATCACGGTCGACCGTCCGGACGTGAAGGGCCGCGAAGCGGTGCTGAAAGTCCATGCACGCAATAAGCCGCTCACGAAAGACGTTAAGCTTGACGTGGTAGCGAAACGCACGACCGGCTTTACCGGCGCCGAGCTGGAAAACCTGATGAACGAGGCTGCCCTGCTTGCGGCACGCCGCAACCGGAAGGATATTTCCATGCGCGAGGTCGACGAAGCGATCGACCGCGTCATTGTCGGTACGGAAAAACGCAGCCGCGTGATCAGCGAACGCGAGAAGCGAATCGTCGCTTATCACGAAGCGGGCCATACCATTGTCGGCTACTTCCTGGAAAACGCCGATATGGTGCATAAAGTAACGATCATTCCTCGCGGCCGTGCCGGCGGATACGTCATCATGATGCCGAAGGAAGACCGCATGCTCGTCACGAAGCAGGAATTGCTGGATAAAGTGACAGGCCTTCTCGGCGGCCGCGTATCCGAGGAACTCTTTATCGGGGAAATCGGAACGGGCGCTTACAGCGACTTCCAGCAGGCGACCAACATCGTCCGCAGCATGATCATGGAATACGGCATGAGCGAGAAGCTTGGACCGCTGCAATTCGGTTCGTCCCAAGGCCAAGTATTCCTTGGCCGCGATCTTGGACACGAGCAAAATTACAGTGATTCCATCGCTTATGAAATCGATCAGGAAATGCAGCGCATGACCAACGAATGTTATCAGCGTTGTAAAGATTTGTTGACCAAACACGCCAAAGAGGTTCATCTCATCGCGAATACGCTGCTTGAGAAAGAAACCCTGGAGCTGGAGCAAATCAAAGAGCTGATCGAACAAGGATACCTGTCGGAAGACGGACCGCGTGACGGTGAAAACGGAGGTTCCTCCGAAAGCGGCGCGCCCGTAATCGACGAGATCGGCGACGTTCGCGTTCGCATTCAAGGCAAAGAGGACAATGCCGACTTGCCGACGAATGAGATTCCGAACGATGCTCCGAAGAGCTCTTCGGACATTCCGAACGATCCGACGAACCCGCCGGCAGACGATCCGAATAACGGAGGCACGCCTCCAGGTACGAAAGCGTAAACCCAGCAGGACATACAAAACCCGGAAGACGACGGCAATCGTCTTCCGGGTTTTTTTGTTTTTTAGCAGCTTTACCCCAATGAGTACGGAACCGTCGATCACAGCGTATGTCCTGAGCATGAGGTTGTTTTCGTTTTGCGTGAAGGAGCCTGAGCCAAGCATCATGAAAAATTTTTATTTTTTCAATCAAGCTTTTTTGCTGTGAAGGGATGCACGAAACATGCGCCCTATAAGGATTTTTTGGCCGGATGGACCTGTTTATGCCGAACTTCCCGCCCAATTGACAGCCCGTGAAACCTTGTGTACATTAGTTGATAACTGAAAAACCTCGAGGCTTAGACACCTAACTTTGAGAGAATTTTCACAATATCATGGATCATGTGATGACCTTATTAAAGGAGTGGGTTTCTGGTGGAAGCTCTGGCGCTGCAGCATAAAGAGGAGCAAAAACGGGAATTGACCGAGAAGCTGATGCAGCTCAAAAAAGAAAGAAACGCAATTATTTTGGCTCACTATTATCAACGGGACGAAATTCAGGAGGTTGCCGATTTCCGCGGCGATTCCTTTTTGCTTGCGCAGAAAGCCGCGCAAACGGATGCGGAGACGATCGTTTTTTGCGGCGTGCATTTCATGGGGGAAAGCGCCAAAATTTTGGCTCCGAACAAGACGGTTTTGATTCCGGACGAACGCGCAGGCTGCCCGATGGCCGACATGGTGAACGTGGATGGGCTCCGCAAGCTGAAAGCCCAACATCCGAACGCCAAAGTCGTTACATATATCAACTCCTCCGCCGACGTGAAAGCGGAAACGGACATTTGCTGCACGTCTTCCAATGCGGTGAAGGTGATCCAATCGCTGGATTGCGACGAGATCATCTGGGTGCCGGACAAAAACCTCGGCCATTACGTACAGCAGCATACCGACAAAAAAATGATCATTTGGGAAGGTTACTGCAATACGCATGACATGCTGACCGTAAAAGACGTTGTGGAAATGAAAGCCAAACATCCGAACGCCCAGTTCGTCGTGCATCCGGAATGCCGTCCTGAAGTGGTTGCGATGGGAGATTTCGTAGGCAGCACGACGGCGATCATCGATTACTGCAAAAAGTCGGATTGCCAGGAGTTTATCGTCGGAACCGAAGACGGCACGGGCTACCAGCTTCGCATGGACAGTCCGCACAAGACCTTCCATTTTGCGACCAAATATTTGGTATGTCCGAACATGAAGGTAAACAATCTTAAAAAATTGGTGAAGTGCCTTGAAACGATGAAGCCGCAAATTTACGTACCGCCGGCCGTCGCAGACAAGGCCCGGATTTCTTTAGAGCGCATGTTACAAGTACAGTAGCATGCGCTACTCTTTCTCTAAGACAGGTGAATGATGCAATGATTCCTCAGTATTTGGTTGATTTTGACCTGCAGTCCTTACCTTGCGTGGAAACCGATGTCATCGTGGTCGGCTCCGGCATTGCGGGCTTGTATACGGCCATTGAGGCGGGGAAAGACCTGAACGTGCTTATGATTACGAAAAACGCCCTTCTGGAGAGCAATACCCGCTATGCGCAAGGCGGAATCGCCGCCGTGACTTCGGAAGACGACTCTCCGGCTTACCATCGTGAGGATACGCTGATGGCAGGCGCGGGGTTATGCTCGTCGGCCGCGGTTGATATTCTCGTGAATGAGGGGCCTGAAGGCGTCAAAGAGCTGATCCGGCTGGGCACGGCCTTCGACGAGATCGACGGGGAGCTTGCGTTGACGCAGGAGGGCGCCCACAGCCGCCGCCGGATTTTGCATGCCAACGGCGACGCGACGGGTTTTGAGATCGTTAGGGCGCTGGCGGCGCAGGTACGGGGCCATGAACGCGTCCAAGTATGGGAGCATCATTTTGTGATCGACGTCATAACGACCGGAAACGAATGCGTCGGGGCGCTCGTGCAGCGTCCCGACGGCCAGAGAGTGTATGTCAAGGCGGCGGCTACCACTCTGTGCACGGGTGGGGCCGGACAGCTTTATCGCTATACGACGAATCCAGAGGTGGCTACCGCGGACGGAATTGCCATCGCTTACCGGGCGGGCGCGCAAATCCGCGACATGGAATTCCTCCAGTTTCATCCGACCGCGCTTTGTTACCCTGGTGCCCCGCGTTTCCTTATTTCCGAGGCGGTGCGGGGGGAAGGGGCCGTGCTGCGCAACATCAAGGGCGAACGCTTCATGGAAAAATACCACGAGCTGCTTGAGCTGGCGCCGCGGGACATCGTGGCCCGGGCCATCCTTAGCGAGATGGAGGAAACGAAGGCGACCTTCGTGTATTTGGATATTACGCACGAACCGCAGGGCGTTATCAAGCACCGTTTTCCTACCATTTACGAAACCTGCATGAACTATGGCCTGGATATGGCAACGGATTGGATTCCCGTCGCTCCGGCTGCGCATTATATGATGGGCGGCGTCAAAACGGACCTGAACGGGGAAAGCAGCGTAGCCAGGTTGTTCGCCTGCGGGGAAGTCTCTTCGACCGGCGTGCATGGGGCCAATCGATTGGCGAGCAACTCGCTCTCCGAAGCGATCGTGTTCGGCAGACGGATCGTAAACCGGATTCGCGCTTTGGCCCCCGTGGTCGGTTCAATCGACTTGTCCCATCAGCTGGAGGGCCGGACCGGCGCTCCCAAGCAGGCGGTCATCGAACGGCGGCTCAAGCTGCAGAAGGTGATGGTGCGGTATGCCGGACTGCGGCGCACCGGAACGATGCTCCGCAAAGGGATGGAGGAGCTGCAGCGGCAGCTGCCGATTTTCCAGTCGGAGCTTACGAAGAAAGAGGAGTTCGAATTCGCCAACATGCTGACCAGCAGCATGCTGGTAACCCGGGCCGCGCTCGAACGAACGGAAAGCCGGGGCGCCCATTACAGGGAAGATTACCCTCAAAGAGACGACGCCGTGTGGCGCAAACATCTGCTGCAGCGGCGCGAAGATGAAATGATGGAGGAATTCAGCGATGATGTTTAACGGATATAACGAAGGTTTGGTGGAATCCATCCGTTTATGGTTGAAGGAGGACGTCGGATCCGGCGATGTGACGACGATGGCCACCATTCCCCCGGGCCACGAGTCCAAGGGCATCATTCATGCCAAGGAGGACGGCGTCGTGGCCGGCATTCCGGTTGCGGAGCTGGTGTTTCAAGTGGTGGATCCCGGACTGTCGTTTACGCCTTGCGTAAAGGACGGAGACCGGGTTACGAAGGGGACCGTGCTGGCTGTCGTCGAAGGGAGCACGCACCATATTTTGACGGGGGAACGGCTTGCGCTGAATCTTTTGCAGCGTCTCTCCGGCATCGCCACCCGGACCCGCATGTTCGTGGATAAGCTTGAAGGTTTGCCTGCCCGGCTCGTCGATACGCGCAAAACGACGCCGGGTCACCGCATGCTGGAGAAATATGCCGTGCGGGTCGGGGGCGGCGCCAATCACCGTTTTGGGCTGTATGACGCCGTCATGATTAAGGACAACCATATTAAAGGAGCGGGCGGAATTCGCCTGGCGGTTGAACGGGCTCGCACCCATATTCCCCACACAATGACCATTGAGGTGGAAACGGAGTCGCTGGAGCAGGTAGAGGAGGCTTTGGAGGCCGGGGCGGACATCATCATGCTGGACAACATGGACAAAGCAATGATGAGAGAGGCGGTCAGACGGATCAAAACGAAGGCGCCGCATGTCCGCGTCGAGGCTTCCGGCAACGTTTCGCTGCAAACGGTCAAAGAAATTGCCGAGTGCGGGGTTGACGTCATATCCGTGGGGCGGTTAACCTATTCTTTTGAGAGTCTTGACATCAGTCTGGATCTCAATGCTGTAAAATAAAGGAGGGATCGTCCCCATGATCCTTGTCATCGACATCGGGAATACCAACATTGTACTGGGCATCTATAGAGGGCGAGAGCTTCTTCACCACTTTCGTCTGAGCACCATCCGTCAATCGACATCGGATGAATACGGCGTATGGTTTCACAATTTGTTCCATATGTCAGGGATTAACGTTTCGGACATTGAGGGCGTCATCATGTCCTCCGTCGTTCCGCCGATGGTTCATGTGATCGACCAGACATGCCGTAAATATATTCGCAAACACCCGCTTATGGTCGGACCGGGCATTAAAACAGGCTTGAATTTGCGCAACGAAAACCCGCGCGAGGTCGGCGCGGACCGGATCGTGAATGCGGTGGCCGCGGTCGAGCTGTACAAAGGGCCGCTGGTCGTGGTCGACTTTGGGACGGCAACGACGTTTGACTGCGTCGACGAAAAAGGGGATTATCTCGGAGGCGCCATCGTGCCGGGCATCGGCATTTCGACGGAGGCTTTGGTCGAACGGGCGTCCAAGCTTCCGCGCATCGAGCTCGAAAAGCCGAAAAAGGTGATCGGCCGCAACACGGTGCATGCCATGCAGGCCGGGATCATTTACGGGTATGCCGGTCAGGTGGACGGCATCGTCAAGCGGATGAAGGAGGAAATGCGCTCCCCTTCGCTGAAGGTCGTAGCCACCGGCGGGCTGGCGGAGCTGATCGCCAGCGAATCGGAAGCGATCGATGAGGTCAACCCGATGCTGACGCTCGAAGGGCTGCGGATTATATATGAGCGCAACAAATAGCAAACGTCCGGTTTGAACCTGACCTTCGTTTTTGGGGAACGATAAACGAAGGGAAAGCCGTTTTGCGCCCTCATAAGGGGTGTCATCGAACATATCGTAAATGAAAGCGGACTACAATATCTTCAAATTCAAAGCAAGGAGTCTAAGATGGACATGGAAAATAAACAAGACGGCCTCATTCGAGGCACCGCCATGGGCGGGCGCGTCCGGGCTTTCGCCGTAAGGACGACGGCGCTCGTCGAGGAATTGCGGCGAAGACATGATACGTGGCCTACGGCTACGGCCGCCATGGGGCGGACGCTGACGGCAGGCGCCATGATGGGGGCTATGCTCAAAGGCGAGGAGAAATTGACGATTCAGGTAAAAGGCGACGGCCCGATCGGCCAAATCGTCGTCGATGCCAACGCCAAAGGCGAAGTTAGAGGTTATGTGGACGAACCGCATACCCATTTGCCGAGCAACAGCCAAGGTAAGCTGGACGTCGCCGGCGCGGTCGGCCAGGGCTTTTTGCACGTGACCAAGGACTTGGGCCTGAAGGAGCCGTACCGCGGCAGCGTTCCGATCATTTCCGGGGAGCTGGGCGAAGATTTCACGTACTATTTTGCCGCCTCCGAACAGACGCCATCGGCGGTAGGGTTGGGCGTCCTGGTAGCACCCGACAATTCCGTCATCGTGGCCGGCGGTTTTATCGTGCAGCTGCTGCCGGGACTCAGCGATGAGGAAATCACCGTGATCGAGCGGGCCGTCGGAGCCATGCCGCCGGTGACGTCGCTGCTCGATCAGGGGCTGGAACTGGATGAAATGCTGCGGTGGCTTTTGCCTGACGTGGAAGTCCTTGAGCATATGGATATCCGTTTCCAGTGCAAATGCTCGCGGGAACGGGTGGAACAGACGCTGGTCAGCCTCGGGAAGGATGAGCTGGAGCAGCTGATCAAGGAAGACGGCCATGCCGAAGTCGTGTGCCATTTCTGCAACGAAGCATACAGCTTTAACAAAGAAGAATTGCAGCAGATTCTGGACAGAGCAATTCGTTAAGGCACGGGATGACAGGATGATGACCAGACAAGAAAAGGCATTATGGGCCGCAGTCATCATTTTGGCAGCGGGCGTGTTGTTTATGGGGAGCCTCATCGTCATCCGGGGGCTAAAGCCTGCCGGGACCGTGCATGAACCGGACGAAGAGCAGGGCGGCCGGAAAGCCGTCGCTGCTTTCGACGGTCAGATCATCACGGAGGACGAGTGGGTTGAAGAGTTGAAGCGGACGCATGGGAAGAACATGCTTTTGCAGATGCTGAACCAGAAGGCGGTGGATGCCGAAGCCAAAGCGCTGCAAATCCGGGTAACGCCGGAGGAAATCGCGGAGAAGGTCAAAGCCGATGCCGCCGGATACGAGTCGGAGGAAGCTTATTTTCAATCGATGTACGCCCAATTGGGCCTTTCCCCCGCGGATATTCGGGCGGAAGCAGCTTACCAATTGACGCTCGAAAAAATCGCCACCCTCCATATTGATATTAGTGATGCGGACGTGGACAGGTATCTGGAGGAGCATCGAGAGGAATTCGAGCCGAAAAAGCAATACGAGCTGGCGTGGATCAAGCTCAAAAGCCGTAAAGCCGCCAATGAGGCGCTGGACCGCCTTGAACGGGGAGAGGATTTCGGCAAACTGGCCGAAGAGCTGTCCCTCGACGAATACACCCGCCTGCAAGGCGGCCGCCTCGGTTGGATCGAAGAAGACGATCCGTTCGTTCCGGCGGAGCTGCTCGACGCGGCCAAGGAGCTGCAGACGGGGGACATTGCGGGTCCGATCCAGCTTCAGGACGACGGATACGCGGTGATGCAGGTCATCGATATCCAAGAAACGGAGAAACCAAGCAGCGAGGACATCAGGGAGGGCATCCGCAAACAGCTCGCTTTGAACGAAGCCGTCCCGTTAACGGAGCTTGAGGCGCAGCTTCGGGATAAATACGGCGCTAAAATCATAGCCGAAACCCCGCCCGGGCAGGGGGCGAGATAATGCCTTTTTCAAACCTTTGCCGAGTGGATCTGCGGATCCATGAAGCGAGGGTTGTTTTTTTGGAGTCAGGCCGGGGTGCCTTAGGCCGGATGCGGAAATGAAGCGCTGCTCAAGCAGGGTTCGTATTGACATTCGGAGGGAAGGTTGTTAAGATAAAGGTACTAAATACCTACTTATTTACTCGGATATAAAATCGGTTTTTACAGCCAGACGCACGAACTGAATCCGCATACATCTTAAAACGAATTTTACCGTTCAAAAGGGAGGATTTTTACTATGGCTAAAGTCGTGAATAATGTTACTGAATTGATCGGCAGCACCCCGCTTGTTCGTTTGAACCGTCTGGTTCCGGAAGACAGCGCGGAAATTTACCTCAAGCTCGAATACCAAAACCCGGGAGCAAGCGTTAAAGACCGGATCGCCATCAGCATCGTGGAGGAAGCCGAAAAGGACGGCACGCTGAAACCAGGCGGCACGATCGTGGAAGCAACAAGCGGCAACACGGGGATCGGCCTGGCGATGGTCGCTGCGGCGAAAGGATACAAAGCGGTGATCGTCATGCCGGAAACGATGAGCTTGGAGCGCCGCAACCTGCTTCGCGCCTATGGAGCTGAGCTGGTGCTGACTCCGGGAGCGGAGGGCATGAACGGAGCCGTTAAAAAAGCCGAGGAAATCGTACGGGAGAACCCGGGTTATTTCATGGCTGAGCAGTTCAAAAATCCGGCCAACGTAAAAATCCACCGCGAAACGACGGGTCCGGAAATCGTTGAAGCGATCGAGTCCATCGGCGGCACGCTGGATGCGTTCGTAGCGGGCATCGGTACGGGCGGCACGATCTCCGGCGCGGGCGAAGTGCTGAAAAACCGTTTCCCTGATATCAAAATCGTTGCGGTCGAACCAGCGGCTTCCCCGATTTTGGCCGGCGGCAAGCCGGGTCCTCACAAGATCCAGGGTCTTGGCGCGAACTTCATTCCCGACATTTTGAACCGCGAAATCTATGACGAAATCATTCATGTCGAGAACGAGGAAGCTTTTGAAACGGCGCGCCGCGTAGCGAAAGAAGAAGGCGTCCTTGCCGGCATTTCTTCCGGCGCAGCGGTATATGCCGCGCTCAAGGTGGCCAAGGAACTCGGAAAAGGAAAACGCGTCGTCGCGATCATCCCGAGCAACGGCGAACGTTATCTCAGCACGCCGCTCTATAACTTCGAAGGTTAATTCGAACATTGTTAGCCCTGCTTCCGTTTTTACGGCGGCAGGGTTTTTTTGGGGAATCGGGCGTTTTCGGCAAAAAACCGGGAAAGGGCCTTTTCAAAAGGGGAGCGGGCAAGTATACTGACAACCAATAGAGAAGCTTTTGCAGCGAAAGGAATGAAGAAATGAACGGGGAAAGCGTCATTACGTTGAAGCATTGGAAAAGGTGGGCCGAAAAAGGATATACGATGCTGCCTTTTGTACTCGAGGCGGATTGCCGGGGGAAAAGCAGCGGTCTGCCCGCGTCTTGGTCGCATGCCTGGAAACAGGCGTCTCCGCATTCCTTTGTCCTCGAGAGCGGCAAGGATGGACGTTACACCTATTTGGGGCTGGAACCTACATCGGTATTGCGGGGGAAGGGAGAAGAAGCGAGCGTAACCTGCCTTCGGGAAGGCAGCACGGCATGTTCGGCAGCATCTCCGCTTAAGGCTATAAAACAATGGATGGCGCCTTACAAGGGGCCTGCGCCGGAGGACCGGGCCGATTTGGCGGCCGACCTGCCGCCGTTTCTTGGGGGATGCGTCGGCTTCCTGGGTTACGATGTCGTCCGGTTCCTCGAAGAGCTTCCGGCTACCGCTGCCGACCATCCGGATGTCCCGGATTACCTTTGGATGTTATTCGACGAGATATGGATCTATGACCATGCTAGGCAAAAACTCTTTTGTGCGGTCCATGCGAACGTAAAGGCAGATACTGACCTGGGCGGGGCTTACGATGCCGCCCGGGAAAGGGCCCAAACGATGTGTGACCGATGGTCCCGGTTTACGGTACAAGCGCGGGGCGAGATCGAAGAGGAACGGCTGCATCGGCAAAAACACGTGGAAGACGGGCAAACGGAGCCGGATTCGGGTGAATGGCCCGGCATGGAAAGCGCCTTTACGCGCGAGGCTTTTGAACGGGCGGTCACGGCGATCCAGGATTATATCCGGCAGGGAGACGTATTTCAGGTCAATTTGTCGCTCAGGCAGGAACGGAAGCTTCAATCCGAACCGGAACGGATTTATGAATGGCTGAGAGTATTGAATCCGTCGCCGTATATGGGAATGCTTCGTTCTCCGGGCTTCAGCCTTGTGAGCGCATCTCCCGAGCTTCTGGTCAAGCGGCAGGGGGACCTGATCGGCGCCCGTCCGATCGCCGGCACGCGGCGCCGCGGGCATACGAAGGCGGAGGACGAGGCGATGGCCGCCGAGCTGTTGGGCAGCGAAAAGGAACGCGCGGAACATGTCATGCTGGTGGATCTTGAGCGCAACGACATCGGCAAAGTGGCCGCCTACGGGACGGTCAGGGTACCGGAGCTGATGACCGTCGAGCAGTACTCCCATGTCATGCATCTGGTCTCCCAGGTGGAGGGACGGCTCGCACCGGGCAAAGACGCGTTTGACGTGATTGCCGCCCTCTTCCCGGGGGGAACGATCACGGGAGCGCCGAAGGTGCGCACGATGGAGATCATCGAGGAGCTGGAACCGGTCAGACGCGGCCCGTATACGGGCTCCATGGGCTGGATTGACTACAATGGAAATTTGGAATTAAATATTATCATAAGAACGCTGGTCGTTTTGGACGGGATCGGCATGATTCAGACCGGCGCGGGCGTCGTGATCGACTCCGAGCCATACCGCGAATACCGCGAATGCCATAATAAAGCCAAAGCCGTCGTCAAGGCAGTCCTTTTGAGCGAAAAGGAAGCGGCTGCCCGGTCGCAGCGGCGTGAAGAGGAGATGAGAGCATGATTCTGGTGATCGACAATTACGACTCTTTTACGTATAACCTGGTTCAATATCTCGGGGAACTGGGGGAAGAGGTCAAAGTATTCCGCAATGACGAAATCGACATCCAAGGAATCGAAGCGCTGGCTCCCGATCATATTCTGATTTCGCCGGGGCCGTGCACTCCGAATGAAGCGGGAATCAGCCTCGAGACCATTGAGCATTTTAAAGGCAAGGTTCCGATTTTTGGCGTATGCCTTGGGCACCAGGCCATCGGACAGGCATTCGGCGGCAAGGTCGTTCGCGCCGAGCGGCTGATGCACGGCAAAACGTCGCCGATTTTGCATCAAGGAACGTCGGTATTCGAGGGATTGCCGTCACCGTTTACGGCGACGCGGTACCATTCCCTGCTGGTGGAGCGCAGCACGCTGCCCGATTGCCTGGAAGTTACCGCAGAAACGGAAGAGGGCGAAATTATGGGACTGCGCCACAAGGAGTACCCGATCGAGGGCGTTCAATTCCATCCGGAGTCGATCATTACCGACCATGGACACCAGATGCTGCGCAATTTCCTGAAGCGGACGGCGACGACGGGCGCATGAATCGGATTCTGATAAACGGTCAATGTATGGATGCTTCTGCTGCCGTGGTCTCCGTAATGGATCACGGCTTTTTATACGGCATGGGTTTGTTCGAAACGCTCCGGACCTATGGCGGCAAGCCGTTTTTGCTGGAGCGGCACTTGGCTCGACTGACGGCGGGCTGCAAAACGCTGGGCATCGACGTTTCCGCGCTTCCGGATGCCCTGCAGCTGCGGGAATGGATTGCAGAGCTGATGGAGGCTAATGGGCTGGTGGAAGCGTATGTCCGTTACACGGTCAGCGCGGGGGAGGATGCGCTCGGATTGCCCGCGGGAATGTATAGCCGTCCCACTTCGGTGCTGATGGCGAAACCGCTGCCCGAGCCGGCGCCGACGCTGTATACCCACGGCAAACCTCTTAAACTGCTGGGCACGCGGCGAAATTCGCCGGAAGGCCCCGTCCGTTTGAAGTCGCTCCATTACATGAACAACATTTTGGCCAAGAGGGAGCTTTCCTCCGATCCCGAAGCGGTGCGGCTTCATGCCGAAGGCTTGATGCTGAATGCGGACGGGCATGTGTCGGAGGGGATCGTGAGCAACGTCTTTTTCGCGAAAAACGGAAAGGTCTGTACGCCGGATGCGGCTTGCGGCCTGCTGCCCGGCATTACGCGCGGGTTGGTTTTGGAGCTGGCCTCGGAGGCGGGAATACGCTGCGAGGAAGGGTTTTACACTTGGGAAGACTTGCGGGAAGCGGATGAAATCTGGCTGACCACTTCCATTCAGGAATTGGTGCCCGTCACCTCGTTGATCGACCCGGACGGCACTGTTTCGATCATCGGCGAAGGGCGAATCGGACCGTTAACGGATATACTGCTGCGGTTGTACCGCCGGCAAACGGGAGGCTATCATGAAAACGACAATCTATGAACGGACATACCGGATGGGCGAAGCGGTGCTTGAGCTTGGTGCATCCACCAAAATTATGGGTATTTTGAACGTAACCCCCGACTCATTTTCGGATGGTGGCCGGTACGTCGACCCGGATCAAGCGGTTCGGCATGCCTTGCAAATGGTGGAGGACGGGGCGGACTTGATCGACATCGGAGGCGAATCGACGCGGCCGGGTTACGAGCCGGTGTCCGCGGAAGAGGAGCTGCGCCGGATCATTCCGGTCATTGAAGCGCTGCACCGGGCCGCCCCCCATATCCCGATCTCGGTGGATACGTATAAAGCGGAGGTAGCGCGGGAAGCGATCCGGGCGGGAGCCCATATCATGAACGATATTTGGGGAGGCAAAAAGGACCCGGATATGCTCCAAGCGGCCGCCGAACTCGGCTGCCCGGTTATTTTGATGCACAACAGAAAAGATATGAACTATGGCGATTTTACGGCCGACGTCGTGCGGGACCTGCAGGAAAGCGTCGAATTGGCGCTGAAGGCCGGCGTTGCCGGGGAACGGATCATTTTGGATCCGGGCGTCGGTTTTGCGAAAAATTTGCCGGAAAACCTGCAGATCATGACGCAGCTTGACCGGCTCGTCGGGATCGGTTATCCGGTGCTGCTCGCGACCTCCCGCAAAAAGTTTATCCGTACCGTGCTGGATCTTCCGGTTGGGGATGTCGTCGAAGGAACGGCGGCCACGGTCGCGTTTGGCATTGCCCAAGGCTGCCAAATCGTACGCGTTCATGACGTGAAACAAATCAAGCGGACCGTGGATATGTGCGACGCGATGCTGTATGCCTCGCCGGATACGAGAAGGGTACGCGAACAAATTACGGAGGGATGACGGATCCATGGATAAAATGAAGCTGCATCGGATGGAATATTACGGGTACCACGGCGTGTTTGAAGAGGAACGCAAGCTGGGCCAACGTTTCTATATCGATTTGGAGCTGGAGCTCGATTTGCGGGAAGCCGGCCGAAATGACGATTTGAGCAAAACGGTAAATTATGCCGAAGTGCACGAGCTCGTGAAAAAAGTCGTTGAAACCGAGTCTTTCCGCCTCATCGAGGCGCTCGGCGAACGTGTTGCATCCTTGTTACTGGACACTTATACTAGTATCGATGCATTGACGGTCAAAGTGACCAAACCGCACCCTCCCTTTGACATCCATTTTCAGGGGGTCACCGTGGAGCTTCACAGAACGAGGAGTTAGCAAAGAATGAGCGGCTGACGAAGCCTTTTTGCTAGTCCCAAGAACAAGAAAGCGAGAATCTGCCATGAATGCACAATCCACCTCTGAGTCATCAGAGGCTTATATTGCTTTAGGGGCCAATTTGGGCGACCGCGAGGAAACGCTGATGGATGCGGTGCAACGTCTCGATCGGCATCCGGACGTTACGGTGCTCGAATGTTCCGATTTATATGAGACCGAGCCGGTCGGTTACGTCGACCAGCCCCTTTTTCTGAATATGGCCATACGGGTTCGCACTACGCTCGATGCTTACGGACTGCTGCACGTCATGCAGCAAATCGAAAAAGACCTTGGACGCGTTCGGCATATACGCTGGGGCCCGAGAACCGTCGATTTGGACCTGATCTGGATGGAGGGGCGGCGGGAAAACACCGAGGAGCTGATTTTGCCCCACCCTCGCATGGAAGAGCGTTTGTTTGTGCTCGTCCCTTTGAAAGACGTCGTGCCGGAGGGCGAATCCTCCGGATTGCGGCCTATCCTGTTCGCAGCGTTGGAAAGACTGGATGGAAAGGACGGTTTACAGCTTTGGAAAACATGCAGCTGGCACAGCGCATCCGCGCCTTTCGGAAGTTAAAAGGATACACGCAGCAGGAGCTGGCGTCGGGATGCGGCATTTCGCTGACGCTGCTTGGCGCCATCGAGCGGGGCAACCGCCGTGCCGACGAGCGCACGCTTGCGAAAATTGCGGAGGTACTGGGCATATCGCTCGAGGAGCTTACCAATCCTTAGAGTTACGGGTATATAAATGATTACATGAAGTCAAAGGAGCGACAAAGAGATCCCATGTTGAAAATTGGCGATATTGAAATGAAAAATCAGGTCGTCCTCGCTCCGATGGCGGGTGTCTGCAATCCGGCTTTCCGGTTGATCGCCAAGGAGTTCGGAACCGGACTGGTTTGCGCGGAGATGGTTAGCGGCAAAGCGATCGTCCACGGCAACCGGCGCACGCAGGAGATGCTTTTTGTCGACGAACGGGAGAAACCGCTCAGCCTGCAAATTTTCGGAGGCGACCGCGACTCCCTCGTGGAAGCGGCGAAGGTCGTGGATAAACAGACGAATGCCGATATTATCGACATTAACATGGGCTGTCCTGCGCCCAAAGTGACCAAAATCGACGCAGGCGCCCGCTGGCTGCTCGATTCCAACAGAATTTACGAAATGGTAGCGGCCGTGGTGGATGCGGTAGACAAACCGGTGACGGTCAAAATGCGCACGGGTTGGGACAGCGATCACATTTTTGCGGTCGAAAACGCCCAAGCGGTGGAACGCGCCGGAGGGAAAGCGGTCAGCATACACGGCCGTACCCGCGAGCAGCTGTATACCGGCCATGCGGACTGGGATATTATAAAACAAGTCAAAGAGTCGGTATCGATCCCGGTCATCGGCAACGGGGACGTGGTCACCCCTGAGGATGCCCGCCGGATGTTGGATCAAACCGGAGTCGACGGGGTCATGATCGGCCGCGGAGCGCTGGGCAATCCATGGATGCTGTACCGCACGATCGAATATTTGAAAACCGGGGAGCTGTTGCCGGAACCGGCGGCCGAAGAGAAGATCCGCATTGCGATTTTGCATATGGACCGTCTCATTGCGTTGCGGGGAGAAGCGGTGGCCGTACGCGAAATGCGCAAGCATTTGGCCTGGTATTTGAAAGGGCTCAAAGGATCCGCCCGCATCAAAGACGAAATCATGGAAGGAACGAAGCGGGACGAAATGGTCCGAATTTTGGAAAATTTCGTTGCAAGCCTCAAAGAGAGGGAGCAACTGGAAGCAGAAGCGGTTGAGGCGGCGGCGGTTTCCCGGTAATTCCGCCATGTCATGACCATGCATATACAAAATTGCGCGCGATTGACATTTTGAAATGCTTACCATATAATTTTTCAGTATAAATTCGACTTTATCCTTAAAACAGCAGAGGGATGTTCTGATCCTTCACACTTTGCATAAATATAGATTGATCTAAAGCAAGCTGGGTAGTTCATTCTATACTCGTTTTTTTGATTCCGTTTCATAATGGGTGGAATGGGTTATGAAACCGAATCGCTTTAAATTCATTTATATGACAGGAGAATCGGTTAAGATGAGCGATAAAGAAGTCATTCTGACACAGGACGGACTCAAAAAGCTGGAAGACGAACTCGAGAACCTGAAATCGGTCAAGCGGCGCGAGGTTGCGGAACGGATCAAAGTAGCCATCGGCTACGGCGATATCAGCGAAAACTCCGAGTACGAGGATGCCAAAAACGAGCAGGCCTTTATTGAGGGACGCATCATCACCCTTGAAAAAATGCTTCGCAATGCGCGCATCATCAACAACGACGAAATCAATACCGATATTGTCGGGGTTGGCGCGACGGTGATCGTGCAGGACATGGAGTACGGCGACACGATGGAGTATACGATTGTGGGCACGGCCGAATCGGATCCGCTAAACAACAAGATTTCGAATGAAAGCCCGGTCGGCAAGGCGATCTTAGGCAAGCAAAAAGGAGCCGTCGTGGACGTAAACGTGCCTGCCGGCGTGATCCAATACAAAATCATCGATATCAAGAAATAAGATCGGCCTGCTTTAGGATTGTAAGAAAGAGCTTCCTTTAGGAAGCTTTTTTTCAGATATATAGGATGAAATGGGAATGAATTCATGTATTCCCCGGTTATGTCATGCAGTACCCTGTTTTTCTTGGAAGGACAGGCAGTAGGATTGAAGGAGTGACGAATGAAAATGTCGGAAGAAGTAAACAACCACGAACAAGAAATGGAACTTAGCGAAATGCTGCAAATTCGCCGCGGCAAGCTGGACGAGCTGCGGGGCCTTGGGATTGATCCTTTTGGAAAAAAATACAACCGCACCCATCATGCGGGAGAGCTGCTTAAGAAATATGACGGTATGACCAAAGAAGAGCTGGACGAGCAACATATCGAAGTGAAGGTTGCGGGCCGGATTATGGCCAAACGCGGCATGGGGAAGGCGATTTTTGCCCATATTCAGGATCTCAGCGGCAAAATCCAAATTTACGTGCGTCAGGATTCCGTGCCGGAAACGGCTTTTGAAGCGTTCCGCCTGCTTGATCTCGGGGATATTGTCGGAATCGCCGGCACGATGTTCAAGACCAAAACGGGAGAGACGACGATCAAAGCGAGCGAAGTCGAGGTTCTCGCGAAGTCCCTCAATCCGCTGCCCGACAAATATCACGGCCTGAAGGACGTCGAGCTTCGTTACCGTCAGCGTTACGTGGATCTGATTATCAATCCGGAAGTACAGCAAACGTTTATCGCCCGTTCCCGGATCATTCAGTCGATGCGCCGCTATTTGGACTCCCAGGGTTATCTGGAAGTGGAGACGCCGACGCTGCATGCCATCGCAGGCGGCGCTGCCGCGAAACCGTTCATCACGCATCATAATGCGCTCGACATGGAGCTTTATATGCGCATCGCGATCGAACTTCACTTGAAGCGCCTGATCGTCGGCGGCCTGGAAAAAGTATACGAGATCGGTCGCGTATACCGGAACGAAGGCATTTCCACCCGCCACAACCCGGAATTCACCATGATCGAGCTGTATGAAGCTTATGCCGATTACAAGGACATCATGAACTTGACGGAAAACATGATTGCCCACATCGCGCAGGAAGTGCTCGGCACCCAGGTCATCAATTACCAGGGGCATGAGGTCAACCTCGCACCGGGCTGGCGCCGCGTGTCCATGGTGGATGCGGTTAAAGAAGTCAAAGGCGTAGACTTCGGCGTGCACATGACGGATGAAGAGGCGCATCGCCTTGCCAAGGAGCATAACGTCAAAGTCGAGCCGCATATGACCTTCGGCCATATTCTGAACGCGTTCTTCGAGGAATTTGTAGAGGAAACGTTGATCCAACCGACGTTCGTTACCGGGCATCCGGTCGAAATCTCGCCGCTGGCGAAGAAAAACGAAGAGGATCCGCGTTTTACGGACCGCTTCGAGCTGTTTATCGTGGCGCGCGAGCATGCCAATGCCTTCAGCGAGCTGAACGACCCGATCGACCAGCGCCAGCGTTTCGAAGCACAGCTCAAGGAACGGGAGCAAGGCAACGACGAAGCGCATGAAATGGACGAGGACTTCCTGAATGCGCTCGAATACGGCATGCCGCCTACAGGCGGACTCGGCATCGGCGTGGACCGTCTCGTGATGCTGCTGACCAACTCGCCTTCGATCCGCGACGTACTGTTATTCCCTCATATGAGAAACCGTACGCAGGAGTAGCTTAAATCGGTTTAACGGGGAAGACGAATTTCATGACCGGATTCATCAGACTTCTTGGGACATGGAGATGAAGATTCGCCGCAAGCTTTTATAACATAAGAAAAAAGGAACAGCGTGACGGGGTCACGTCTGTTCCTTTTTTGCGTTTCATTCGGATGGGCGGCAAAGCGACTGAAGATGACGATATACGGTTCTGCGCATCAAGTCCGCCGGCATCTTTTCCGGCCTGAGTACGGCATGGATGGCCAATCCGTCGATCAAGGCATAAAAGCGTTCGATTTCAAGCTCGGCGTCCAAATCTGGGGCAGCCAGGTTTTTGGCGGCCAATCCATCCATGATTTCAATAAAAATGGACCTGAGCCCATCATCGACTTCCAGGCGATATCTAGCGAGATCCTTGTCGGACAGCGATTTGACGACAAAAGCGAACCAGACCTCCATTTCGAGCCGTTTCTCCTCGTCCGTAGGCAGAATCTCGTCGACGAGGAGAGGAATGTCCGTCAAAAGGTCCCCGCTGAAATCAATGTTGGCGATCCGTTTTCCGACACGGTCGGAAACCATCTTCATGGCATAGAAGAGCAGTTCCGAATGCGTCGAGAAATAATGGCGCATCGAACCCACGGACAGTCCGGCCTCGTCCGCGATGTTCCGGACCGAAGCCTGGTCCAGCCCCATTTTTTGAATGACGCGCCAGGTGGCTTCCGCAACTTTTTCCCTTTGTTTTTCATGATCCACGATTTTAGGCATGTCCTTAGTATAACATTTCCCTTGTTTATTTAATACAGTCGTGATAAATTGTTTTTAATACAATTGTTCTAAAAAGGGAAGGGTGAAGCCATCATGATTGCAGCTTTGATTGTGGCGTGCGAAATCGGATTTTGGGTGTTGGTTCTGGCCGGTCTTAGCGCCAGGTATATTGCGGGATGGAAGCGGATGGGAGCCATCTTGCTCTTTGCCACGCCGGTTGTCGATATTTTGCTTATCGCGTTTACGGTCATCGATTTGCGCAGCGGAGCCACGGCGGAATTCATGCACGGGTTGGCCGCGATATATATTGGGGTCACCGTCGCATACGGACATCGAATGATCAAATGGGCGGATGAACGTTTTGCATACCGCTTTGCAGGAGGGGAAAAGCCGGCACCTGCGCCGAAGTACGGAAAAGAGCGCGCCCGGCGCGAGCGGGAAGGGTGGTACCGGCATTTGATGGCATGGGTTGTGGGCGTCGTTTTGCTGATGCTGATGATCTGGATGGTAAATGACCCTTCGAGGACGGAAGCGTTAAAAGGCATACCGAGGATGTGGGGCATGATTTTGGCGATCGATTTTTTAATCAGCTTCAGCTATACGATTTGGCCAAAAGAGCAAAAGTAGCGGGGATGGGATATAGGAAGATTCGACCGAGCAAAGCAATGGATTCTACCTAAATACCGTTCTTATATCCCTGAACATATTAATTTCAAAAAAAAGCTTGCAAGCTAAATAGATTCATGATATATTATTATTCCGGCCGATAAATGCGGTATGCATTTAAAGCCAGCAAGCTTTAAAGCTTTGAAAAAACAATTTCAAAAAAAGCTTGCATTAAGAAACAAAACATGATATATTATAAAAGTTGCTGCTGAACATAACGGCGGCGACGAAAACGAAATGTTTGATCTTTGAAAACTGAACAACGAGTGAGATACAGGCTTTGCTTGCAAAGCCGATCGCGAAGTAAATCGGTCCAAGCCTATGGCTGGATGGTTTGCGGAGCAAAAATGAGAATTAAATTCTCGTCAGATTCAAAATGAGCTACAAACTTTCTTGGAGAGTTTGATCCTGGCTCAGGACGAACGCTGGCGGCGTGCCTAATACATGCAAGTCGAGCGGACTTGATGAGGAGCTTGCTCCTCTGATGGTTAGCGGCGGACGGGTGAGTAACACGTAGGCAACCTGCCCGTAAGACCGGGATAACTACCGGAAACGGTAGCTAATACCGGATAATTTATCGCTTCGCATGGAGCGATAATGAAAGACGGAGCAATCTGTCACTTACGGATGGGCCTGCGGCGCATTAGCTAGTTGGTGAGGTAACGGCTCACCAAGGCGACGATGCGTAGCCGACCTGAGAGGGTGAACGGCCACACTGGGACTGAGACACGGCCCAGACTCCTACGGGAGGCAGCAGTAGGGAATCTTCCGCAATGGGCGAAAGCCTGACGGAGCAACGCCGCGTGAGTGATGAAGGTTTTCGGATCGTAAAGCTCTGTTGCCAGGGAAGAACGTCGGGTAGAGTAACTGCTATCCGAGTGACGGTACCTGAGAAGAAAGCCCCGGCTAACTACGTGCCAGCAGCCGCGGTAATACGTAGGGGGCAAGCGTTGTCCGGAATTATTGGGCGTAAAGCGCGCGCAGGCGGTCACTTAAGTCTGGTGTTTAAGGCTAGGGCTCAACTCTAGTTCGCACTGGAAACTGGGTGACTTGAGTGCAGAAGAGGAAAGTGGAATTCCACGTGTAGCGGTGAAATGCGTAGAGATGTGGAGGAACACCAGTGGCGAAGGCGACTTTCTGGGCTGTAACTGACGCTGAGGCGCGAAAGCGTGGGGAGCAAACAGGATTAGATACCCTGGTAGTCCACGCCGTAAACGATGAATGCTAGGTGTTAGGGGTTTCGATACCCTTGGTGCCGAAGTTAACACATTAAGCATTCCGCCTGGGGAGTACGGTCGCAAGACTGAAACTCAAAGGAATTGACGGGGACCCGCACAAGCAGTGGAGTATGTGGTTTAATTCGAAGCAACGCGAAGAACCTTACCAGGTCTTGACATCCCTCTGAATCCTCTAGAGATAGAGGCGGCCTTCGGGACAGAGGAGACAGGTGGTGCATGGTTGTCGTCAGCTCGTGTCGTGAGATGTTGGGTTAAGTCCCGCAACGAGCGCAACCCTTGATTTTAGTTGCCAGCACTTTAAGGTGGGCACTCTAGAATGACTGCCGGTGACAAACCGGAGGAAGGCGGGGATGACGTCAAATCATCATGCCCCTTATGACCTGGGCTACACACGTACTACAATGGCCAGTACAACGGGAAGCGAAGTCGCGAGACGGAGCCAATCCTATCAAAGCTGGTCTCAGTTCGGATTGCAGGCTGCAACCCGCCTGCATGAAGTCGGAATTGCTAGTAATCGCGGATCAGCATGCCGCGGTGAATACGTTCCCGGGTCTTGTACACACCGCCCGTCACACCACGAGAGTTTACAACACCCGAAGTCGGTGGGGTAACCGCAAGGAGCCAGCCGCCGAAGGTGGGGTAGATGATTGGGGTGAAGTCGTAACAAGGTAGCCGTATCGGAAGGTGCGGCTGGATCACCTCCTTTCTATGGAGAATCGTTTCCTGCAACGGAAACATTCAAATATGCCGTAAGGCAAAACGATCTCACTCGTTGGTCAGTTTTGAGAGTTCAAACTCTCACATACGATTTCCAGAACTTGCTTGGTGACAAGCGGTGCTGAGGATGGTATGATATAAGTCCGGTTGGAAAAACCGGGTTTTGATCCTTGAAAACTAGATAACGAAACGAATTTGCGTTTTAGAAATATCCTTTTAGCTGCTTGTGTCAAGTGATTGACCAAGTAACAAAGGTAGCAGACGAGTGTTTGAATCGAAGAGCGACTTTGGCTTTGTGCGAAGCACAAAACAACGGAGCGAGGCGAGGCAAACAGGAGTCAAAGGTTAAGCTACTAAGAGCACACGGAGGATGCCTAGGCGCTAGGAGCCGATGAAGGACGTGGCGAACAACGATACTGCCTCGGGGAGCTGTAAGCAAGCTTTGATCCGGGGATGTCCGAATGGGGAAACCCGGCTGATGTAATAGTCAGTCACTCATAACTGAATACATAGGTTATGAAGAGGCATACCAGGGGAACTGAAACATCTAAGTACCCTGAGGAAGAGAAAACAATAGTGATTCCGTCAGTAGCGGCGAGCGAACGCGGATTAGCCTAAACCGGTCAGCTTGCTGGCCGGGGTTGTGGGACGTCTCACATGGAGTTACAAAGGAACTGGTTAGGCGAAGAGGTCTGGAAAGGCCCGGCATAGAAGGTAAAAGCCCTGTAGCCGAAAGTCAGTTCCCTCCGAGACGGATCCCGAGTAGTGCGGGGCACGTGAAACCCCGTATGAATCTGCCAGGACCATCTGGTAAGGCTAAATACTCCCTAGCGACCGATAGTGAAACAGTACCGTGAGGGAAAGGTGAAAAGCACCCCGGAAGGGGAGTGAAATAGAACCTGAAACCGTGTGCTTACAAGAAGTCAGAGCCCGATCTATGGGTGATGGCGTGCCTTTTGTAGAATGAACCGGCGAGTTACGTTCCCGTGCAAGGTTAAGGTGAGAAGCCGTAGCCGCAGCGAAAGCGAGTCTGAATAGGGCGACTATAGTACGTGGGCGTAGACCCGAAACCGTGTGATCTACCCCTGTCCAGGGTGAAGGTGCGGTAACACGCACTGGAGGCCCGAACCCACGAATGTTGAAAAATTCGGGGATGAGGTGGGGGTAGCGGAGAAATTCCAATCGAACTCGGAGATAGCTGGTTCTCCCCGAAATAGCTTTAGGGCTAGCCTCGGTTGTACAGTCGTGGAGGTAGAGCACTGATTGGGTGCGGGGCCCGCAAGGGTTACCAAGTTCAGTCAAACTCCGAATGCCATAGACTGATTGACCGGGAGTCAGACAGTGAGTGCTAAGATCCATTGTCAAAAGGGAAACAGCCCAGACCATCAGCTAAGGTCCCCAAGTGTGTGTTAAGTGGGAAAGGATGTGGAGTTGCACAGACAACCAGGATGTTGGCTTAGAAGCAGCCACCATTTAAAGAGTGCGTAATAGCTCACTGGTCGAGTGACTCTGCGCCGAAAATGTAACGGGGCTAAACACACCACCGAAGCTATGGCTTGATGCTTGCATCAGGGGTAGGGGAGCGTTGTATGCAGCGTTGAAGGTGTACCGTAAGGAGCGCTGGAGCGTATACAAGTGAGAATGCCGGTATGAGTAACGAAAAGATCAGTGAGAATCTGATCCGCCGAAAGCCCAAGGTTTCCTGAGGAAGGCTCGTCCGCTCAGGGTAAGTCGGGACCTAAGGCGAGGCCGAAAGGCGTAGTCGAAGGACAACAGGTTGAAATTCCTGTACCACCGTAAACCGCTATGAGCAATGGGGTGACGCAGGAGGGTAGTGACGCAGACTGATGGATGTCTGTCCAAGCAGTGAGGCTGATGTGTAGGCAAATCCGCACATCGTTAAGGCTAGGCTGTGACGGGGAGGGAAAATTATAGTACCGAAGGTCATGATCTCACACTGCCAAGAAAAGCCTCTAGCCAGGTGAAGGTGCCCGTACCGCAAACCGACACAGGTAGGCGAGAAGAGAATTCTAAGGCGCGCGGAAGAACTCTCGTTAAGGAACTCGGCAAAATGACCCCGTAACTTCGGGAGAAGGGGTGCCCCGGTAGTGTGAATAGCACGAGGGGGCCGCAGTGAAAAGGCCCAAGCGACTGTTTAGCAAAAACACAGGTCTGTGCGAAGCCGTAAGGCGAAGTATACGGGCTGACGCCTGCCCGGTGCTGGAAGGTTAAGGGGAGCGGTTAGGGAGTAATCCCGAAGCTGTGAACCGAAGCCCCAGTAAACGGCGGCCGTAACTATAACGGTCCTAAGGTAGCGAAATTCCTTGTCAGGTAAATTCTGACCCGCACGAATGGCGTAACGACTTGGGCGCTGTCTCAACGAGAGATCCGGTGAAATTTTAATACCTGTGAAGATGCAGGTTACCCGCGACAAGACGGAAAGACCCCATGGAGCTTTACTGCAGCTTGATATTGGATTTGGGTACGATCTGTACAGGATAGGTGGGAGCCTTTGAAACCTGAGCGCCAGCTTAGGTGGAGGCGACGTTGGGATACCACCCTGATCGTATCTAGGTTCTAACCTGGTACCGTAATCCGGTACGGGGACAGTGTCAGGCGGGCAGTTTGACTGGGGCGGTCGCCTCCTAAAGAGTAACGGAGGCGCCCCAAGGTTCCCTCAGAATGGTTGGAAATCATTCGAAGAGTGCAAAGGCAGAAGGGAGCTTGACTGCGAGACCTACAAGTCGAGCAGGGACGAAAGTCGGGCTTAGTGATCCGGTGGTACCGCATGGAAGGGCCATCGCTCAACGGATAAAAGCTACCCTGGGGATAACAGGCTTATCTCCCCCAAGAGTCCACATCGACGGGGAGGTTTGGCACCTCGATGTCGGCTCATCGCATCCTGGGGCTGAAGTAGGTCCCAAGGGTTGGGCTGTTCGCCCATTAAAGCGGTACGCGAGCTGGGTTCAGAACGTCGTGAGACAGTTCGGTCCCTATCTGTCGTGGGCGTAGGAAATTTGAGAGGAGCTGTCCTTAGTACGAGAGGACCGGGATGGACGTACCGCTGGTGCACCAGTTGTTCCGCCAGGAGCATGGCTGGGTAGCTACGTACGGACGGGATAAGCGCTGAAAGCATCTAAGCGTGAAGCCCCCCTCAAGATGAGATTTCCCAATTAGTAAGACCCCTTGAAGACGACGAGGTAGATAGGTTGGAGGTGGAAGTGCAGCAATGCATGGAGCTGACCAATACTAATCGGTCGAGGGCTTATCCTAAATGACCCACCAAAGTGAAGAGCAGCTTCGCAGCTGATTCCGAGTACTTTGGCGGGGCCCGGAACAAAAACCGGGAAATACTATGGAAATTAAAACGCAAACGTTTCGTATCTAGTTTTCAGGTGATCAAAGCACTTGAAATCGTTTGGTGGCGATAGCGGAGGGGTTCCACGCGTACCCATCCCGAACACGACCGTTAAGCCCTCCAGCGCCGATGGTACTTGGACCGAAGGGTCCTGGGAGAGTAGGACGCTGCCAAGCGAAGAACCACTGTTGATGAACAATCGACGGTGGTTTTTTTATTTATCCACGTTTGGGCGATTTCTTGAAGCTCGAGAAGGTCGGCGGATTATGAATGGGCGTTTTGCCACATAATAATAGCCTATTGTAACAACGCTAAGATGTGGCGGGTGCTCCGAGGCAAAGTTGATGGCATTAAGATCGGCCACTTGAATATGTTTTGATCATTGGCCTGCAAACATTGGACATCCCATCCAGAGATGTCTTTTTTTGAATCGTTGTCTTTTACCAGTGGACATGTATTTTCGGGTATTAGACAAGTGCATTTTCTGTTTGTTTTACCATCCTCAATTCCTTGACAGCTTCGCAGGGCCTTTGCTAAGATGGCAATAATATATTTTCAGAAAATGATTTTCAAGCCTTGTAGTATAAGGGTTTTGACGAATACAATACATGACAATGAGGGGGAAGTTCTAAGGTGTGGGAAGACAAATTCAGTAAAGAAGGATTTACTTTTGATGATGTGTTGCTGGTGCCGCGCAAGTCTGAGGTGCTGCCGAAGGAAGTGGACGTGTCCACGAGATTAAGCAAGCATGTGAAGCTCAACATTCCGCTCATCAGTGCCGGTATGGATACCGTTACTGAAGCCGCCATGGCTATCGCGATCGCCAGAGAGGGCGGGATTGGCGTTATCCATAAGAACATGTCCGTTGAGCAGCAGGCTGAAGAAGTAGACCGCGTAAAACGCTCCGAAAGCGGTGTTATTACGAATCCATTCTCCCTGACACCTGATCACCTTGTTTCCGATGCTGAGCAAGTGATGGCGAAATTCCGCATTTCCGGCGTGCCGATTGTGGACGAGCAGCATAAGCTGGTGGGGATTTTGACGAACCGCGACCTGCGTTTCGTGCACGATTACAGCATTCAAATCAAAGAAGTGATGACGAAGGAAAACCTGGTTACGGCTCCGGTCGGCACAACGCTGCAAGAGGCTGAGGTTATTCTGCAGAAGCACAAAATCGAGAAGCTTCCTTTGGTTGACGATAATAACGTTTTGAAAGGCCTTATCACGATCAAGGATATCGAAAAAGCGATTCAGTTCCCGAATGCGGCGAAGGATGCGCAAGGACGCCTGTTGGTCGGCGCAGCGATCGGTATTTCCAAGGACGGCCTTGAACGCGCGGAAGCGCTGGTAAAAGCCGGCGTCGACATGATTGTGGTCGATTCCGCGCACGGACACCACATCAATATCCTTGATTTTGTCCGTAAGCTTCGCGGCTTGTATCCGGAACTTACGATCGTGGCAGGCAACGTCGCAACCGGCGAAGCCACACGCGACTTGATCGAAGCCGGTGCCTCCGTCGTTAAGGTGGGCATCGGACCTGGTTCCATTTGTACGACGCGCGTGATCGCCGGTATCGGCGTACCGCAAATTACTGCCATTTACGACTGCGCGAAAGTCGCCCGCGAATATGGCATTCCGCTCATCGCTGACGGCGGCATCAAATATTCCGGCGAGATCACGAAAGCGTTGGCTGCAGGCGGACACGCGGTCATGCTCGGAAGCATGTTTGCTGGCACGGAAGAAAGCCCGGGCGAGTCTGAAATTTATCAGGGACGCCGCTACAAGGTATACCGCGGTATGGGCTCCATGGCCGCTATGAAGCAGGGCAGCAAAGACCGCTACTTCCAGGACGACGATAAGAAGCTCGTACCGGAAGGCATCGAAGGACGCGTAGCGTACAAAGGCCCGTTGAAGGATACGATCCACCAGCTGATCGGCGGTCTTCGCTCCGGCATGGGATACTGCGGCACGAAAAATCTTGAGGAACTTCGCGAAGACACCCAATTCGTACGGATTACCGGCGCAGGGCTCCGCGAAAGCCATCCGCATGACGTCCAAATCACGAAAGAAGCTCCAAACTACTCCGTATAAAACCGAAGATGATTTGCACTTAACCAACATCTTCTTGTACAGACAGGCCGAATTTAGGCCTGTCTGTCTTTTTTTGCTTAATCCCCTGTGATAGAATAGAACAAGTAAGATTTTAATGGGCAAGAGGGGAGTTAACAATTCATTGAGTAAGAAATGGAAGTTGTCGGGTCGTTCCGGCCATAAGAAGAACAAACGTCACCTCGTTAAAAAGAGCATAGCCTCGGTTATGCTTTTGAATATGCTTTGCCTTTCCGCTTTGCCGGCCGCCATGGTGTTTGCGGAGAAGGCGCAGACAAGCACGACCGCTGCAACGAACAGTACGACTGCGGTAGCAGGAAGCATCCAGAAGCCGGAGCTGAATTTGAAATCCGCGATTTTGATCGAAGCTTCAACGGGTCAGGTGCTTTTGTCGATGAATGCCGACGAAGCGCTCCCTCCGGCAAGTATGACCAAAATGATGACGGAGTATATCGTTGCCGAACAGGTTAAACAGGGGAAGCTGAAATGGACGGATAAGGTTACAGTAGGGGAAAATCCAAAATTAACCACGGGTTCGCGTATTTTTTTGAATCAGGGAGACGTTCATACGGTTGAGGAACTGTATATCGCCATGGCTGTAGGCTCGGCCAATGACGCCACGGTGGCCCTTGCCGAACGCGTAGCCGGCTCCGAGCAGGAATTCGTAAAGCTGATGAACGAAACGGCTAAGCAAATGGGCATGAAGACCGCGCACTTCATCAATGCCACCGGGCTTGACAAAAAGGACATGCCTAAGAAATATCAGCCGGACACCGATAAAGAAGACGTCATGTCGGCGAAGGATGCGGCCATTCTCGCCATGCACATCGTAAAGGACCATCCGGATTACGCCAAATTCACGGCGATTCAATCGTACAAGTTCCGGGAGCGCGATAAAGCGCCCATCGTAAACTACAACTGGATGCTGGAAGCGAATAAGAACATCCCGAACTTCAAAGCTTATGCATATCCGGGTCTGGACGGCCTGAAAACCGGACACACCAAAAATGCGGGCAACTGCTTTACGGGCACGGCCGTACGCAACGGTATGCGTTTGATCAGCGTCGTGATGGGGGCCGATTCCGAGGCTCACCGGTTCACGGAGACGAAAAAAGTTTTGGACTTTGGTTTCGATAACTTCGAGGTCAAGCAGGTCGTACCCGGAAAATCGAAAGTCGAAGGTTTGGACACCGTTCCCGTCAAAAAAGGCGTAGAGACTAAAGTCGGCGTCGTCAGCGACAGCGATGTCAGCTTTGTCGTGCCGAAAGGCGGCGACGCGAAAGGCGTGAAGTTCCAAACGAAGCTCGATGCGGCCGAACTGGTAGCGCCGATCAAAAAAGGGACCAAGGTTGGAACGATTACGTATACGTACAAAGCCGAAGGCATGGATCAAGCACAGACCAAGACGGTCAACCTGGTGACTTCCGAGGATGTCGAAAAGGGCAGCTGGTTCCGTTTGTTCTTCCGGGCCATCGGAGAAATGTTTGCCGATTTGTTTGACGGAATAAAAAATCTTTTTTAAGATATTCAAAAAGCATTAGCTTATAGATTGAGATGATACACATTTCGGGAGGCGTGGACATGGAAACAGGGACTTCGAGAGTAAAAAGAGGCATGGCAGAAATGCAAAAAGGCGGCGTCATCATGGACGTCATGAATGCCGAGCAGGCAAAAATCGCTGAAGCGGCAGGTGCGACGGCCGTTATGGCTTTGGAACGCGTACCGTCTGATATTCGCGCAGCAGGTGGCGTAGCCCGCATGGCCGATCCGACGATCGTCGAAGAAGTAATGAAAGTGGTATCCATTCCGGTCATGGCGAAAGCCCGCATCGGTCATTACGTGGAAGCGAAAGTTCTGGAATCCCTGGGCGTCGACTACCTCGACGAGAGTGAAGTGTTGACTCCTGCCGATGAAGTATTCCATATCGATAAATGGGACTTTACCGTTCCTTTCGTGTGCGGAGCCAAAGACCTTGGCGAAGCGCTGCGCCGGATCGGTGAAGGCGCATCGATGATCCGCACGAAGGGCGAGCCGGGAACGGGCAATATCGTCGAAGCCGTTCGCCATATGCGCTTGATCAACAGCCAAATTCGCAAAGTACAAAGCATGTCCAAGGACGAGCTGTACGCAGAAGCGAAAAATTTGGGCGTACCTTACGATCTGCTTTTGGGCGTGCACGAAAACGGCAAGCTGCCGGTCGTCAACTTCGCCGCGGGCGGCGTGGCTACGCCGGCTGACGCAGCGCTGATGATGCATTTGGGCGCCGACGGCGTGTTTGTTGGCTCCGGCATTTTCAAATCGGACAACCCTGAAAAATTCGCCCGCGCGATCGTGGAAGCGACAACGCATTACCAAGACTACAAACTGATCGCCGAAGTATCGAAGAACCTGGGAACTCCGATGAAAGGCATCGAGATTTCGAAGCTAAGTCCGGCTGAACGGATGTCGGACCGCGGCTGGTAAGAGAGAAGGCTTGAGACATATGAAAATCGGGGTGCTGGCACTCCAGGGTGCCGTAGCAGAGCATATTCGCAGCATTGAGCTGGCCGGCGCCGAAGGCGTCGCCATCAAGAAAAAGGAAGAACTGCAGGATATCCAAGGCCTGATCATTCCCGGCGGCGAAAGCACAACGATCGGCAAATTGATGCGCAAATACGATTTTATCGATGCGATCCGCGAGTTTTCCGCGGCTGGCAAACCGATTTTCGGAACCTGCGCAGGTTTGATTGTGCTCGCCAAAACGATTGAAGGCCAGGAAGAAGCCCATTTGGAACTCATGGATATCACCGTAGCCCGGAACGCGTTCGGACGCCAACGGGAGAGCTTTGAAACCGATCTGGACGTCAAAGGCATTAACGAGCCGGTTCGGGCCGTGTTTATCCGTGCGCCGCTCATCCGCAGCGTAGGGGACCAAGTGGATGTGCTATCCTCGTACAACGGAGAGATCGTAGCGGCAAGACAGGGACATTTGCTGGCGTCTTCGTTCCATCCGGAACTGACCGACGATTACCGTCTTCATCAATATTTCGTGGATATGGTAAGAGCCGGCCAAGCGTCATAAAACCCTGCTTTTGTGCCGATATATAACATGACAGACACCTTGACTCTTTTTATGATATCTAAAGCCTCCAAATAGGGTAAGCTTTGGATAAGGGGATTGCTCAGCTTGCCGATTCCGGCCGAACCGGGATGGGCAGGCTGAAGCGATATACCCACAAGGGTCGGGGTTATTTTTTTGAACATGCAGGAATATGGTTTGGCTTATGGAAGGTATGCCAATAGAAGTTTTCAAAAGATGTACGCTGAGGAATTCCTTCACGTAGATTCGAGGATTCCGGCCGGATACATGTAACCATTTTGGGAGGAATTTTGGAATGCTGGATGTAAAAATATTGCGGACCGACTTTGCGAAAGTCGAACAAGCGCTGAAAAACCGCAACAAATCGCTCGATTTGATCTCTGGTTTCCCCGAGCTGGATACGCGCCGCAGAGAATTGCTTCAGGAAAGCGAAGCGCTGAAAAACCGCCGCAACGTCGTATCGGGCGAAGTGGCCAAGCGCAAAAAAAATAAGGAAGACGCGGAAGAGCTGATTTTGGAGATGCGCGAAGTGTCGGATCGGATCAAAGCTATGGACGAGGAGATCCGCGAACTCGAGGCCTCTATCTCCGAACTGATGATGGCGATCCCGAATATCCCGCACGAGTCCGTTCCTGTAGGCGCTTCCGAAGAGGACAACGTCGAAATCCGCCGCTGGTCCGAGCCGAGAACGTTCGATTTCGAGCCGAAGGCTCACTGGGACATCGCGCAGGGGCTTGATATTTTGGACTTTGAAGCGGCGGCTAAAGTAACGGGCTCGCGCTTTACCTTTTACAAAGGGCTGGGAGCACGTCTGGAGCGTGCATTAATCAACTTTATGATGGATCTTCACAGCGGAGAGCACGGTTATGAAGAAATGCTGCCTCCGTACATCGTTAACGGCGACAGTTTGCGCGGGACGGGGCAGCTTCCTAAGTTCGAAGAGGATCTGTTCAAGATCCGCGACACCGAGTATTACCTGATTCCTACTGCCGAGGTGCCTGTTACGAACTACTACCGCGACGAGATTTTGACGGTGGAGGATTTGCCGAAGCATTTTGTGGCCTACAGCTCCTGTTTCCGTTCGGAGGCCGGTTCGGCAGGACGGGATACCCGCGGCCTGATCCGCCAGCATCAATTTAACAAGGTAGAGCTGGTTAAAATCGTGGACCCTGAGAAATCGTATGAAGAGCTGGAAAAGATGACGGCCGACGCTGAACACGTCCTGCAGCTTCTGAAGCTGCCATACCGCGTCATGGCGCTGAGCACGGGGGATATGGGCTTTTCCGCCGCCAAAACGTATGACCTTGAAGTATGGCTGCCTGAGAGCGGCATGTACCGGGAGATCTCGTCTTGCTCGAATACGGAGGATTTCCAGGCACGCCGGGCCAACATCCGGTATCGTCCGGAGCCGAAGGCCAAACCTGAATTCGTGCATACGCTGAACGGTTCGGCGCTGGCGGTTGGCCGGACGGTTGCGGCCATTTTGGAAAACTATCAGCAAGAGGACGGCAGCGTGGTCGTTCCGGACGTTCTTCAGCCTTATATGGGCAATGTCAAGGTGATCGCTCCTAAACAGAAATAAGCTTGAACAATAAAATAAACTATGGTATGATATTTTTGTTACGCTTTACGTAACCTTTAATATTTATACCATCTGGAGAGGTACCGAAGCGGTCATAACGGGGCGGTCTTGAAAACCGTTAGGGTGCAAGCCCACATGGGTTCGAATCCCATCCTCTCCGCCAGATAACGTAAACGACAGAAGTCATCCGAATGGAATGGCTTCTTTTTTATTGTTCCGATGCTCGTATTCATGCACTGTATTGCATCCCTCACCACGTTTTCCACCCGAGCGTTTTTCAATCGTTAGGGTACAAATGGCATTCCGGATCGTACGTTTCCTTGGCCGGGAAGCGAATAAATCCGTTGCCTTCTCCGCACATTAAAAAAGCAGGGGAGGTGTGATGAAATGAACCGAGAATTTCAACTCGATCAAGATCAGCTGGTTCAGGCTTGGCAATCGCAGCTGCCGCAAAACCTTGACCCGTCGGACTCCGCCCAGGTGTTTGCGGATGAGGCGAATCCGAATGCGCTCCGAATTCACATCGATTCCGCTGGACGCACGATGTATTCCTTTGATTTTCAGTGCTCCTATTTGGATACACGGGAGGTCAAGGTGGATCTGGTCGACGTGGAACGCGACGGGCAAACGGTGGATGAGCGCACCGAGGTCATTCAGGACATGACCCAAGGGTACACCCGCCAAATTCATGAATGCGCCCAGGCACTTCACGATGTGACTCATCACGTTTAACAGGGAAAAGAGGGAAAGAGATGACCAAAGCGAAAAACGGTGTGGATAAAAACCTGAGCAATGTTGTGGAGGATTTGGACCAAACCCGGGTAAACAGCCATCACGCCCAGCAAATCCAGCAGGATACCAATGACCGCCGGCATCAGGATGCGCTGAATCACGACAAAACGACAGACTTGACCCATCAGCACTCTTAATCCGAGATTGGGGTGAAATCAGATGAGCAAACCGAAAGCCATTCCCGTGCCGGAAGCGCAGCGCCAGGAGCAGCGGCAGCATCGCAGCGATCGCGAAAACACGATGCAGGAACCTCTCTCCGGATCGAAAAAAGTAAAAAACCGTAATCATGTGGATCATTTGAATAGAGAAGGTTAACCTCGCCTCAAACGACATTATTGGAAACGAAAAAAGCACTTTGGCACCAGCCGAAGGGCTTTTTTTGTTCCTTTTTTATGCAAATAAATACTTATACATCAAGCTCATTGAAATTTTGCAACCTTGGAGTGACATTCGACGTATTACGCAATGTGAGCTCACAAAGCAGGTAAAAAAGGAAATTAATTATTTTCCAATCATAAAATTTCCAAAAAACTGTTCACGTTATCCTAAAAATGGTTTATGATGAAAAGGTGTGCTATTTTGCCCTAGAGAAAGAGAGGAGAGAAATTAATGAACAAGAAGTTTGCAGTCCTGATGCTGACGCTGATTATGTCCTTGACATTGGTACTTGCAGGATGCAGCACAAGCAAGCAGGACCCGAAAGACGCCATGAAGAGCGCCACCGGGAATGCAATGAAAATGACTTCGTACGAAATGAAGAGCAAGGTGGTTATCAAAGATCTGCAGGTATCCACGAAGGAAACTGCCGATAATGAAGCTGCCAGCCAAGTCATGAGCATGCTCAAAAACGCCGAATTGACAATTGATGGGGTATATCAAAACGATCCAATGCAAACCGAGATGACCATGGGAATCAACCTGAAGGGCGATATGTCGATGAGCTTCAGCATTCCAATGGTAATGACCAAAGAGAAATTGTACGTCAAAATTCCAAGCATTCCGATGCTGCCGCTTCCGGAAGACGTGGTGAACAAATACCTCGTGCTGGACATGAAGGAACTGGCGGAACAAGGCGGAACGACGTTCAATCCGGATTCCCTGGATCAGAAAAAAGCACAACAACTGTCCAATGAAGTCTTGAATACGTTGTTCGAAGAATACGACGGCAAAAAATACTTCAAAGACATTAACACAAAAGACGCGAACCTGCCTGAAGGCGTAGAAGCAAAACAAGTCGTGCAGTTCAGCGTAACGGACGAAAACGTAAAAGAAGCAGCGGAAATTTTCGTCAACAAAGCACTTCCTAAAATTCTCGACATTATCGCAAAAGACGAATACCGCGAAATGGTTGGCGTGACGAAGGAAGAAATCGAAGAGGCCAAAAAGGATCTGACCTCCGCAAACAAAGACGAAGTGAGCAAAGGTCTGAACGAACTGAAGAACTATCTGAAAATCAACCAGTTCAACATCAACACGGCGATCGACAAGAAGGATTTCCCTTCCTACCAGAATGCTGCCATCAATGTTGAAATGAACGATCCTGAGACAAAAGAAAACATGAAACTGTCGATGGAATTGACGAATCAGTACAGCAAGATCAACGACAAGCAAACGTTCAAAATCGGTATTCCAAAAGAAGGCGACATCATTACGATGGAGCAATTGCAAGAAAAAATGGGCGGAGCTGCATACTAAGCTTCACAAACAAAACCACCCGGTCGGGAAACTTCCCGAACCGGGTGGTTTTTTGTTGTTAGATGGCGGTTTTGTGGAGACGACATGTTTGGAAAGTTAGTGATATCGTTAGCGTAAGTTAGAAGCGCCCTCGGGCTATTGGTGTTTTAAGCCTTGCCCCGCAGTTTGCGGAAAAATTGCGTCAGCATGGTTGCGCATTCCTCCTGCAACACCCCGACCGTGAGCTCCGTGCGGTGATTGAACCGGGGCTCCTGCAATAAATTCATCAGCGTGCCGGCGCAGCCTGCCTTGGGGTCTCCGGTTCCGTAAATGACATGCGGGATGCGGGATTGAACGATCGCCCCGGCGCACATCGGGCAAGGCTCGAGCGTCACATAAAGACGGCAGTCGAGCAATCGCCAAGCGCCGATCGCTTGGCTTGCCTGGCGGATGGCGACGATTTCGGCATGCGCGGTCGCATCTTGGGACGTTTCGCGGAGGTTGTAGCCGCGGCCGATAATTTCATCGCCCCGGACGATGATCGCGCCGATCGGCACTTCGCCGATGGCCTCAGCCTTCTTGGCCTCCGCGATGGCTTCTTTCATCCACCGTTCATGCACAGCTTTATCCACAGATTCATCCACAGAAAGAGGATGATTCAAATGTTCTTCCAAAATATAAATCCCCCTTAAATTCCAATTGCGGTTTATTCAGCGAACAGGCATTCGTTTGTTAACATGCTGTGCATATAATTGTGGATAACTTTTTAATTGCACACATATTTATCCACAAATTGTTCTAAAACAAATGTGAATATGTGTATAACGTGCATAAGTTATTCATATAGCAGCATGCTCAAGAAAAACTTCAACGAAAAGTGGTCCGTTTTCTAAGAAGCGCCGCAATAGACGTTTTTCTTAAGATGTAGGGAAAGATAACGCTGCAAGAGCCTGCTGCCCTACATCTCAAGAAAAACTTCAACGAAAAGTGGTCTGTCTTCTAAGAAGTGCTGCAATAGACGTTTTTCTTATTGTAGTGAACGAGACGCCAAAGATCAATTCCAGGGAGAACGGAAGGGCCGTTGAAGAATGAAAATACATAAGTTATCCGTCTTTTCAAATGCAAGGGTTTGGGGTTATGATGATAGAGTATTGTCATTTTTCACCAAAGTTTGCTAACTGCCAAGAGGTGATCCTTTGTCCATCAAGTATAAATTAACGCTGGTCATGTCTGGCTCTTTGCTGTTGATATTGCTTCTATATATTCTCCTCAGCTTCTACACGACCCAAGACAATTTGAAAAGGGACAGCGAAAGCAAAATGCTGATTGCCGCCAGGCAAATCGCAGCCTCCATCGAGCAAAGCCAATACAGTTCGAAATACGTGGAGGAGGAAGCCGGAGAGCTGCTTCGCATGGCGTCCATCCTTGCGGCCAAGGAGCTGCCGGCGGATTACCGCGAAATTGAAAACAGCCAGCTCCGGAAACTGAGCAAGGAAATCGGCGTGACCCACATATCCCTTTTGGCCAGGACCGCAGATGACATTGTCGTCGTCAAATCGTCGGATCCGAGCGAACTTGGGCTATCCACGCGGGATTGGGGTTACTGGTTCACTGCGTTCCAGCAGCTCTTTAATATGCAGAAGGTGACCGTTTCGCAAGGGATGTCCCTGGACAATTTTTGGACGGGCCCATTTGAATATTCAACATCGAACCCTGATTTTATCGATAAATGGGGCTACTATTATGACGGAAAACGCAACTATTTGATCGACCCCTTCATTCGAAGCGACGTCATCAACGATTACGCGAAGTTGGTGAGCCCGGAATCGATCCTCGAAAAAACGAAGCAGGTAAACCAAAATATTCTTGAGATCACATGTATCAATCCCCGTACTTTTGGCAACAAGAATATGACAACCACCGGTTTTGACGGGTATAATATAAAATTGCGCAACCGTCCCATCCAGTATGGGACCTACAACTATGGGGATGTGACAAAAGACAAGGAAGCGGTGTCCAAGGCTGTGGGGACCGGCTCCAATGTCATGTTCGAGGCCAAGATCCACGGCAAAAAGGTGCTGAAAAGCTTTATTCCGGTGTTTAGCCCGGAACAATCGGTGTACATTATAAGCATTGTGATGGACTATGAGATGATTTCGAGCGTATTAAACGATCAGTTGGTGAGTTATATCGCCATTTCTGCTTCGCTTCTTGTCATCATCATTCTTGGAAGCTATGTGCTTGCGGGTTACATCATCCGTCCGATGGAATCGATCCTTGCCAAGGTAAAGGACGTCACGGAGGGGCGGTTTGATACGCCGCTTGCCATTAACAGCAAAGACGAGCTTGGGCTTTTATCCGACAGGATCAATACCATGACCTCAAGCCTCCATGATTATACGAATCAGCTGAAGCAGGCCGCCGAGGAAAACAAATCGGTCAAAGATCATCTCGAATCCATTATCCAGCAAATTGCGGACGCGATTCATACGGTAGACTGGTCCGGACGGGTGATCCAGGTCAATAAGGCCTTTGAGGATTTGTACGGCTGGAAGAGCCATGAGGTCGTCGGCAAAAAGCTTCAGATCGTCCCCGACTTTTTGGAGGAAGAGGAAACCAAAAACGTTCAGGCGCTCCGAAAAGGGGAACAGCTGCCGCCGACCGAAACCTTGCGCCTCCGAAAGGACGGTTCCCTGGTCGAGGTCAGCATCAGCACGGCACCCGTCAAAGACGAAGATGGACATATTACGTCCTTTATTAGCGTCTCCCGCGACATGACCGAACGAAACAAAATGGAGGAGCTTCTGCGGCGTTCCGAAAAGCTGACGACCGTCGGGCAGCTGGCCGCGGGCGTGGCGCATGAAATACGGAACCCGCTGACGACGCTGCGCGGATTTCTGCAGCTTCAGCGCGAAACCAATCAAGTGTCGCCGCAGCATAACGAGATTATGTTGTCGGAGCTCGACCGCATCAATTTGATAGTGAGCGAGTTTTTGATTTTGGCCAAACCGCAGGCGACCCAGTTTCAGGTGAAAAGCATCCGGAGCATCCTGAGCGACGTCGTGAACCTTCTCGACAGCCAGGCCCATTTGTACGACATCGAATTCAAATTCGAGTTCGAGCCGGAAGATTACAAGGTCCATTGCGAAGAAAACCAGATGAAGCAGGTTTTTATCAATATCATCAAAAACGCGATCGAAGCAATGGAAGACGGCGGCATCATCCGGATCGAATTGTTCCGATTAAGCCGGGAAGAAATCGGGATCACGATCACCGACCAAGGGATCGGTATTCCGAGCCATATCCTGCCTAAGCTCGGCGAGCCGTTTTTTACGAGCAAGGAGAACGGAACGGGCCTCGGCTTGATGATCAGCCAAGGTATTATTGAAGGCCATAAGGGTATGATGGAAATATTCAGCAAGCCGGGAAAAGGCACGCGGGTCGACATCGTGTTGCCTATTGCATGGGAGACGCAAACAGACATAAACCATGAGGGGGAAGAACCCATTGCGAATTAACAAATTTATCAGCGAAACGGGGTTTTGCTCCCGGCGTGAAGCGGACAAGCTGGTAGAGAGCGGTAAAGTGACGATTAACGGCGAGGTCGCAGTCTTGGGAAGCCAGGCTGAGGAAGGGGACGACGTGCGAATCAACGGACGTCCGCTCGAGGCCAAAAAGAAGCGCCACGTCTATATCGCCTTGCATAAGCCCGTAGGCATCACCAGCACGACGGAGAAGCATATCAAAGGCAACATCGTCGATTTCGTCGGCCATCCGGAACGGATTTTTCCGATCGGAAGATTGGACAAGGATTCGGAAGGACTTATTTTGATGACAAGCGACGGGGATATCGTCAACAAAATTTTGCGCTCCGAAGGCAAACATGAAAAGGAATATATCGTTACGGTAGACAAGCCGGTGACGACCTCGTTTCTGACGGGGATGGCGGGCGGAGTAAAAATATTGGGCGAAATGACGCTGCCCTGCAAAGTGACGCGAATTTCCGACCGGGTATTCAAAATTATTTTGACCGAGGGGAAAAATCGGCAAATCCGCAGAATGTGCAGCAGCTTCGGTTATTCCGTCCGCAAGCTGCAGCGAATCCGGATCATGAACATTCATCTGGGCTCTTTGCCGAAGGGCAAATGGCGCGATTTGACCGAAGCCGAAAAAAAAGAGCTTGGCCGGCTCCTTCATTACGAGCTTCAATAGGCGGCATGCCGCAAATAAACGTAAAAAAGCTGTATGATCGTTATTCAACGAAAATACAGCTTTAGCTTTTTAATGGGCATTTCTATGGGTTGGGGACCTGCATTTGCTGCGACTGATCCGTATATTTGCGGATGATCGAAACTTCGACCCGGCGGTTCATTGCCCGGCCCGCAGCCGTATCGTTGGAGGCGATCGGGTGGTATTCCCCGAAGGCTTTCGACGTGAACATGGCCGGATTCAGCTTCGGATTGTTCAGCAAAATTTTCATGAAGTGAAGCGCCCGGTCCGAGCTCAAATCCCAGTTCGAGGCATATTCGCTGTTGGAGATCGGCATATTATCGGTATGCCCCGAGACGATGACGTTATAGCTTGGGAACTGCTGCAGCATATTGCTGATCGCCAATGCCAGTTGCCGCGATTCGGGCTTCACGGCGGCGCTGCCCGAGGCGAAAAGCGCATTGTCGCTGATGGTGATGGTCAGCTCCGATTGGTTCAGCTTCGTATTTAGCAGGTTCGTCAGGCCGTTGTTTTTAATATACTGATCCAGCTGCTTCTTTAACTTCTCCATGTCTTCTTGCTCCTGTTTTGCAAGCTGGGCTTTTCGTCTTCTGCCATCTTCAGTGCTGACGGCGTTGGCTTGGCTGTCCTTTTTGCCTTTGTCCAGGTTTTTGTCGGAAGGCAGCGCCGAGCTGAAATTGAGTACCCCGGTGCCGGTGCTGAGAGCGGTATTAAACGCTTTGCTCATTTCCTCGAACTTTTTGTTGTCCGTCGCGCTCATGGCGTACATGACGATAAACAGGGCGAGCAGCAGGGTCAAAAGGTCGGAATACGGCAGGAGCCACGATTCGTCGGCATGTTCTTCATGAGGTTCATGTCTAGTCTTTTTGCTCACCTGTAGCATCCTCCTTCTCATTCATTTGAGCACGCTCGGAAGGGGTCAGGAAGACGGAAAGCTTTTGACTGATCGCAATCGTGGATACGCCGGATTGAATGGACAAAAGCCCTTCGATCATCATCAATTTCAATTCGATTTCCTTTTTGGACAGTCGTTTCAGCTTGTTGGCAATCGGATGCCATAATACATAACCCGTGAAAATACCCAGGAGCGTCGCAATGAAGGCCGCGCCGATCGCGTGAGCGAGTTCGCCCATGTTCTCCATCTTGGTCAGGGCCGCGATCAAACCGACGACCGCGCCAAGCACCCCGAGCGACGGAGCGTACATGCCGGCTTGGGAGAATAACAAAGCGCCGGCCCGATGCCGTTCTTCCGTTGCCGCGATATCTTCCATTAATACGTCGCGCACGAAGTCCTGGTCGTTGCCGTCAATGATCATTCGCATGCCGTTGCGAAGAAACTGGTCGTCAATCTCTTCGACTTTCGTTTCAAGGGCCAGCAGCCCCTCGCGGCGGGTAATGGAGGCCCATTCCATGAACATGGCAATGAGTTCGCGGCGTTCGACCAGCTTTTGCTTAACGAACACCATTTTGATCAGTTTAGGGAATTTTTTAATCTCTGACATCGGGAAACCAATAAATAACGTAGCAGCCGTGCCCCCGAGAATGATGACGTAAGCGGCGGGGGTAAGAAGGGATACCAAAGGCGCACCTTTGAGTACCATACCGAATAGGACCGCGACCAACCCGAGTATTAGGCCGATAAGTGTTGAAATTTCCATTGCGCACCTCATCCATGAGAAATAAAATTGAATCCTTTCGCGCACCAAGGCTGCATCCTTGCAAGCATGGTGTCTCATCAAAAACGTAATTATAATATTTATCGTCAGGAACGGCTTTTTTTTTAAGGGGGTTTTTCCGTTATAATGAAACATAAGGGTTCATCGGACCTATCCTGACATGGGAGAATCGTACAGTTGGTAGCGCAGGCCCTACATACAATGAACTAAGAAAAAAGAAAAAGCCGTCCTTCGGAGCCGGTAAAGACGGCGGAGCCGATCCATGGTTCGCCCGATTCGATTCGTTTAGACGACATAGACCAGATGGAGGTAAAGCCGATGGGAGTCAAACATGGGCGTGAATATGACGAAATATTGAAGGATTTAACGGAGGCGGTGGGAGGCATCCCGGACAGCTACCTGTTTTTTGAGATGGATGGCGGCGAATGGCTGCTGCTGAGTCCCGAGGAGAAACTGGAGGTTCATGAGGCGCTTGCGGAAGACCTGTTTTATGCCTTGGGTACCGAGCCGGTCATTGAAGTAGGGAGCGGCGTCGTCATGTACGACAAGGCCAACCACCGGATCAATCTGCTGATCGGGGACGAGGAACTGACTGTAGTCCCACTCATCTAGTCCAAGCGCCGAATGGATTTTTGAATATCCGTCATGGTAAGATATAACAAGTTCTGGGCCGAGGCGGCCATATTCATATTTATTCAACGATCGGAATACAATGGGAAAAGTCAACAAGAGCATGGATAAGCAGCATCCTTTTTAAATTTCGATACGAGGGTGTTTGGTTTCAGGGAGGAAATGAGAATATGGTTTACACGCTAGAAGAAGTGGAAGCGCATTTAGCGAAACTGGAAGGCTGGGAGCTGGAGGAAGGACGCTGGATTGTGCGGAAATTTATTTTTTCCAACTTCATGAAGGGAATTTCGTTCGTCGATGAGGTTGCGGCGATTTCCGAAGCCTTCGATCACCATCCCTTCATCACGATTGACCATAAGAACGTAACGCTGCGGCTGACTTCATGGGATGACGGCGGCATCACCGCGCTCGACATCAAGGAGGCGCATCAGTTTAACGAATTGTTCGAAAAAATGCGCTCAGGCGAGAAACGCTAAAAAATAAGAAAACCGAAAGCAAAAAAACACGCTTCGCCAGACCTTGCGGTCATGCGCGAAGCGTGTTTTTATTCCTTCAAGGAAAACGGCCATTACTTTTTGGCTGCAAGCCACTGGGCTACGTTGGCAATCTCCTCTTTTTGGAGCTTGTCTTTGAAGGAAGGCATGCCGCCTCTGCCCTTGGTAATGATCGTGTAAAGTTCTTCAGCAGACATCTGGGAGCCGATTTTTTGCAGGTTCGGTCCCACGCCGCCTTGCAGCTGGTCGCCGTGGCAGCTGATGCAGCCCTGGGCTTTCACAACGGCTTCTGCCGCTGCAGCGTCCATGGTTACTTCAGGCATGGTCGGTTTTTCTTCTTCGGCTACCTGCTCTTTACCCGGCAGCGTAAACATAAGCACAACGGCCATTACGCATGCAATCGTTATCAAACCGCTCATGATCCATTTTTGCATCCGTTTTCGTCCTTTCTATGTAAACTGCAGTTCTCTCATTTCTTCATTATAACGGAACAAGCCGGTACATCAAATAGTTTGTGACAAAAAAGCAAACGAAAGCCAGTTTAAATCCACTAAACGTACACAATTTTGTACCATTTTTCATTGACGTTTTTAAAGCCCTTGATAAACCATGCAGTAAAAGCGCTCGACGCCTTCAGGCGTCTGTTTTTCGTACGTATCGGTGATCTCGAATCCTGCCTTGACGTAAGCGCGTATCGCCCGCAAATTCCAATCCTGTACCTCCAGATCGATCTCCTGTCCGGGAAAGCGGTCTTTTGCCGTCTCCACGATCGCCTGGATAAAGCCCGGACCTCGTCCCTGGCCGCATAAATCCGGCCGCATGCCTAAACCGAGGCGCACGACGTTGACCATCGGAAACAGCTGCGCGAACCCGCATAGCTGCCCGTCTCCATCCAGCACCGAAACGTATTGCTGCCTCCGCAGATCCGGATCTCCAAGCTCGATGCCGAGGGCCTCCATCTGCTCCCAGGGAAGCCAGCCGTAGATGCGGTCGTAAGGGGGGGCGTACATCCAGCCGCAGCAGGCCTCGGCCTGCTCCCGCGTCATGGGCGTAACGGTATAAGAGTCCTTCGAAACGTTCACAAGAAGCCTCCTTTCGTAAGAGACGTCCGCTGCTAAGTAGCATTTGATGATTCCATAAAATCTATTCCTCGGGGATCAAGCGCGACAAGCGCAAAAAATCCCGTACGGAGATTCGGCAAAAATCTCGGTACGGGCTGTCGTACAAACCGTGCGGATCAGGCAAAAATGTTATTCAACGTCATCATTGTCTGCAGAATCGACGGCAGAGGCTTGATATGTATCACTGCTCATAATACGTTTCGCGCCAACGTAGCGGTTGACGTAATAGCTTTCGCTAAGCGAACTGACGACAACGCCGCGGGATGTCGAAGCATGTGCGAATTTACCGTCGCCGACGTAAATGCCGACATGGGAAACGCCGGAACCGGATGTATTAAAAAATACGAGATCTCCTGCTCTCAAATCGCTGCGGGAAACGGAAGTGCCCATCGTAAACTGCGAACCGGACTGGTGAGGCAGGTTGATGCCGAGATGCTTAAATACGTACATCGTAAATCCGGAGCAGTCAAAGCCGTTGGTCGTCGTTCCTCCGGTTCTGTATTTCGTTCCGAGCACATCGTCGATGACTTTGTCCATTTTCGAATCCGCGAAAGCGCTTCCGGCCCCAACGGTAAATACGATGGCAAAACTCATGACTGCTGCTGCTAGCTTCTTTTTCAAAATTAATACTCCTTCCGGTGCCTGCGAGGTTAGCTTAAGGATTCGGTAGAAGGTCCCCTATGATCCCTCTGTTGCAAGATCAATTCACCCGTAAATGGTTCCCCCGCTTCCCTAGTGTGAGGAAATTCGGCATATGTCTTTTTACACTATATACTTCAGGAGCCGCCTGTTTACAGGCAACGGCTCAACAAAGATTACAAAGTTGTTACTAACGCTGGGATTATTGTAACAAAGGAATGACGTTTTGGCAATTGTTTCTATGCCTAAACCTTCAAAAAAATCACCATAATTTCGGGATTTTTGCCAAATCGGCTCCAACGAAGGACAATTATAAGCGTTTTTTACTTAGAAAATTGGTTTATTTAACGGAAAGGAAGGGTAAATCATAGTTGAAGGCACGTGGATGAGCGGAGTTTGAAAGTTCGAAAAAAATTTTTTTTGAAAGTTGTTACTTTTTTAGGTTTTCAAACGTCTAATAAGTAACAGGAAACCCGCGAGGGATTTCGGCAAAAATCTCCGCGCGGGCATCGTAAGCTTTTTCGTATGTTTATGGGTGAGTTTCTAGTTGTAGACGGCCGCTTTGTATTTAGCGGTACTCATGACACGTTTGGCGCCAATGTAGCGATTGGCGAAATAGCTGTTGCTGAGCTTGCTGATGGTCACGCCTTTCGAAGAAGACGAATGGGCAAATTTTCCGTTTCCTACGTAGATTCCGACATGGGATACGCCTGCGCCGCTCGTATTGAAGAATACCAGATCTCCGGCACGCAAATTGCTTTTGGAGACGGCGGTGCCGATTTTGAATTGGGCGCTGGATTGGCGCGGAATGGAAACCCCTAATTTTTGGAATACATAACGCGTAAACCCGGAGCAATCAAAACCTTTGGTCGTCGTTCCTCCGGTTTTGTAGGAAACGCCGATGGTGCTGTTCACGACATGACTCAGAGAAGATTGCGCGAATACGCTGGTTCCCATGGAGAACATAAGCGTCAAACCAAGCGCCGCGGCTGTTAACTTCTTTTTCAAAAATATAAACCCCTTCCATGTTGCCTGCGAGGTTAGCTTAAGGATTCGGTTGAAGGTCGTCCCCTATGATCCCTATGCTGCGAGATCAATTCACCCAAAGTGGTTCCCCCGCTTCCCGGTGCCAAGGAATTCGGCCTTGATCAAGCACCCGAAAGTGACTATTGATGACGATTAATTGGTATTTTCGTTGAAAATATCGTTACAGCACAATATGAAAAAGTTACAGTAAAAATGACAAAGTTGTTACTAACTGCTTACTCGGATTATTTTAACAGAGGATGACGACTTTGGCAAATCGTTCGGGATCTAAAAACGACAAAAACCCCGCCCTTTTTATTTTGAAAGGGGGGGGTTTTTCTTATATCAAGGGGTTGGAGTGATGACAAAAAGTTAACTTTTTGATGATTTATTTTTCCGTGCCCCGATGCGCTTGGGCGTACCACAGGTCAAACTTCGCCGAAATGCCCCATAATCTCATAATGCAGCTGACGAGGTGGTAGCCCTGCTGGAGGATGAGCGCGATGATGCCTGCCCACATCCAGGAAACTCCCGTACAGAGGCTGAACAAAATCAGGCTGAGCGAGCCGAGTATCAGCGAAACGCCGATGAGCGGGAACGCGCCGCGCAGGCAGTGCCACAAGGGAGGCAACAAGCCGCCGCCGCCGGTCTTGCCGAACTGCATGAAAAGAATCAGTTGGTGCACGATATATCCGTACAGGAGCCATCCCAAAATCCAGGGAAGAACGGACAGGCCCATGGATTGCAGCGGCATCCCGTCCAGAAGCGCCGCATATACCTTAGGTATGACCCAGTAGGCCGGGGCCGCGAGCAGAACCCATTCGATCAAGTGAAACAGAAGGACGGTTTTTCCGTGGCGCTTCATGCCTTGGAAGAAAAACAGCCCGACTTCGCCCTCGCGTTCACGGTGCAGCCCGTAAAAAATTCCGGCATGGATAAAAGGGGTCAGCAGCATGCGAAGGGCAAACATCGAAAGAAGAATCCAAATGTACATATGCACCGTGCCGCTGTCGGAAAGGCTCATTTTGCCTTCGATGTAATAAAGCAGCTGGCTGAGCTCATTGGGCTCGGGGTCCGGATAACGCATCAGCAGCGGAGTGACGGCCGAATGGACCAGCCTGTACAGAAAGTAGCCCCAAATCAGCTGGTACAAAAAGAGAATGATGACGATATAAAATTGGTTTTTAAGACTTTTCCAGCCATGCGCAATATGGGATTTCACCGGTTCTCACCTCACCAGGACAGACTTCCAAGCAGCGTCTCGATCAGCTTGGTGATGCTTACGTTCCAGCGGACCAGAACCTTCTTGTCCATATCCGCTTTCAAGTAATTGTTGAAGTGCCTGTTCTCGATCACGATCGTGTATTCCGGATCGACCATCGCCCAGGCGAGCGGTGCCTTATACTCCAGCTTGAATTCGGCGCTTTCCGCCGAGCCGTTCCAGACTTTGTTCAGCGTATGCCCGTCCGTGAAGGTGAAGCGTACCGGGACTTGGGGGAAATCTCCGCCTTTTTTCGAAATTTTTACAATCGACTCATAGACGGGGCCGGAAGCTGCATCCTTCTTGCGGACGGAGATGGAATCGACCGCGAAGTCGGCCATTTGATTTCCGTAAACGTATTGATCGAAAAAGGACTGCCAGGATTGCCGGGTAACCTGCTCGACCACCTTTTGGAAGTCTGCCGTCGTCGGATGTTTGAAACGGTATTTTTTTGCGTAGGTGCCTAGAATTTTGTTCATCGTTTGCTTCCCGACTTGCTGTTCCATCGCCTTTAGCAGGAGTTTGCCCCGGTAATAGACGTTCAGGGCGTATTGATCCTGGGAGCCGTATTTCCATGCTTCCTGCGTCAGCGACATCGGGGACGCGATCAAGGATGACTGGATAGGCAAATTCGGAATGACGCCGTATTCCTGCTCCATCAGCTTATCTTCGGCATAGGAGGTGAATCCTTCGTCCAGCCAGGCTTCCTCGAACTCGTTGCTCGCAAGCATGCCATAAAAATACTGGTGCCCGATTTCGTGGATGACCGTCCGTTCCAGGTCGTAGCCGGGAGAGTCGTCTTTGGCCCCGAAGGCGGTGATCAGCGTCGGATACTCCATGCCTCCGGCCCCGTTCCCCGATTCCGGCGGCACGACGATCGACAGGGTGGAGTACGGATACCGGCCGTACCATTTGCTAAAATATTTGAGGGCGGCTTTGGCGGCAAAAAAGTATCTTTGTTTCAAGTCTTTATGGGCGGGGTCCAAATACAGCTTGATGCGCACGCCCGGGACCTCGGGAGACGAGAACGGCTCTTCGGCGACGATAAAGTTCGGCGACGCGGCCCAGGCAAAATCATGGACATCGTCGGCATAAAACTGATAAATTTTTTCTTTCCCCCGGATTTGCGCGGGTTGCACGGGAAAGCCGGTGGCGGCTACGATATAGTCGTCCGGCACGTGAATGCGGACGCTGTAGATGCCGAAGTCGGAGTAGAATTCGGAATTGCCGTGATATTGATGCAGGTTCCATCCTTCCGCCTTGCGACCTCTTGTCCCCTCGGGCTCATAGACGCTGATTTTCGGGAACCATTGCCCGGCCATGACGAAATCATCGTCCGCGGTGCCCATCCGGGCGAATATTTTGGGAAGTTTGACCTCAAAACGCATGCGGATCGTAATGCTTTCGCCCCCTTTGACCGGTTTCGGAAGCCGGACCTTCACGAGGGTCTTGTCCTTGACGTTGCCGTCATCGGGCTGAACGTATTGCATGCGGTGCATCAGCGAAAGGCCATCGGCGGTTTTCATTTCGGTGATGCTCATTGAACCGAAGCCGTCCGCAGGCATCGTGTCATTCCGGAGCTTTCCCCCGGATTCTTTCATAAACGTGGAGTCCATCGAAGAGAAGGCGTTAGGGTACAAATGGAAGTACAGCTCGTTCACCGTCTTTTTGCCGGGGTGGATCCAGGTCAGCGTTTCGGTTCCCTTGATGATGCGGTTTTCGGCATCAAGCGTCGTATCGATATGGTATTCCACGACCCGATTGCTGAGGATTTCAGCCGTCGGCTTCTGTACGCTTTCCTGCTGGGCGATCGGCGTGGACACCTTGGGAGGCTTGGCCTGATCCGGAGCATAGGAAGGCCGCGATTCCGGTGCATCCCGAAGAAGGAGCGCCCCTGTTCCCGCAAGCAATAGACAGAGGGCAATGAACGATGAAATAACGATTTTGGCGCGTGCTGGAGCCATATACGAATACCTCCCGTTGACAAGCATCTAAAGCATGTATATGTTGGCTTTCCAGCGATTATTAGTTAAAATAAAATTAAGTTGCTTGACCAAGAGGCATATAAAGCAGGACGCCTGCCCTGAAACCGGGACAGCGCGTTTTCAATAGGAGGAACACGAAACGTGGAAAACAAGGAGCAAGTAGGCAAGAAGCAGATTGCCCTGAACATCGTCAGCGGCAAAAGCAAGCATAAAATCGGTTTTGGCGCAGGCTCCATCGACCTCAACAACATTTCTCCGGTCATCATTGACCGCGGCGTGGCTACGATCGATATCGGCGCCATGCATGCGAAGAGCAAACCGGAACGCCGTATCCGCTTTTCGGCCAACCGTGAAGACGTGCCGAATGGACGCCAGGTATGGATCGTTTGGGTGGCAGTCGACCGCGACGAGTCGGGGCAATATTATGCGGGTGCGACGGCCAGCGAAATGTGGATCGACGAGGAAGCGCGCAGAGGCTGGAAAATTCTTGCCGATCACGTCAATCGCATGGATGCCGCGTTGAAACGCAAATTCATGCTGGACGAACTGGGCGCGGAAGAGAAAAAACTGCTGAAGGATCTGCTGGTCTCCCATAACGAGGAATGGTGGGACAGATCGCCGGAAGAGCTGAAGCAGGCGCTTGACGTTTAATCGCGGCTATCCCGTTTACTGCCGCAATCAAATAAAAGGGTCTGCCGGCGCTTGTTGAACCAACAAGCAGCTGGCAGGCCCTTTTTGCTTTTTCCAAGCCCGTATGTCAACACCTCAACACCCTCTCCACGGCGTGGGATGCTTGTCTTTCACGGATACGTACGGATTCCCGTCGATGTAAAAACGCCAAGGCTTAAGCGCATATTCCCCGGCGTAATCGATATTGATCCTCGGGCACTGGACGATCGGAAGTTCATTTGCCGCATCTCCAGACTCCAATCGCAGAACGCCGTCCGCTTGAAACAGCGGGTATCCGTTCAGGCTCCTGTCGATCCGCAGCGCGCGGCACAGCTTGCCGGGCCCATTGCTGAGATTGGCGGCTTTTCCGGAGAACCGGCCGCGGCGTCGTAGCATCAGCTCTTGATCCCTTTCGCTCATCGGCTCTACCGCGCGAATCAATACCGCCTGCGGGTCATCGATCTCCCCGACGACGACATTGAGGCAGGAATACATGCCGTATATCAAATAGACATAGGCGATCCCGCCGGCCGCAAACATGACCTCCGTCCGGTTGGTGCGCCGGTTGCCGAACGCATGGCTGCCCCGGTCTTCCGCTCCGCCGTAGCTTTCCGTCTCGACGATGCGGCAGCGGATTTCGCCCTCCTCCGTAACCCGTACCAGCGTTTGGCCGAGCAGGAGCGGGGCCGCTTCTAGCGCCGTCCGCGCCAGCAGCGAAGGGGAAATCAGTTTCGGTTCCTGCATGGCGAGCCTCCTTCCTTATTTTAAAACAAACTCGGCCTTCACCGGGTTATGGTCGCTGTGTTCATGTTTGAGATCATAGCCCTCCACATGAAGGATCTCGATGTTCGGGGATACCAGAAAGCCGTCAATGACCGCACGGAAATTCAAGCCTTCCTTAAAGGGAAGGTCGACCGTCCGCACCGACGGGACCTTGTTGTCCACGGCCCACTGGAATCCTTCCGGCTTGAAATCTTCCGGGAACGGCTGAAGCCACTCGGGCCAATCCTGGGTCGTTTTGAAGGCTTTCGGATCGGTGCCGGGCAGCGAGTGGTTCCAGTCGCCTCCGACGATCAGATAATTCCCCAATGCCGTTTCCTTCTGGATATAAGCCTTCAAATAATGAAGCTGCTGTTTGCGGATGCTTCCGCCCTTATCGAACGCGGACAGATGAAGATTGACCAGAACAAGCTCCTTGCCGTTTTTGACGGGAATGCGGTTTTCGATGAAGGCGCGGTCCAGATCGAATTGCTGCCGGGGCCATTTTTCTTCTCCGGGCAGTTGGTACCGCACGGCGCTGCTGCTGCTGAATTTGGAGAGCGTCAGCATTCCGCCCCGGACGTGGCCCATCGGGTGCAGGACGGGAACGGGAACCCAAGGCATTTTGTAATTGTCGGCATAGGAGAGGCCGTATCCCGGCAGAAAAACCTTCAGGGAATCTGCCTCGTTAATGCCGTAGCTGCGGGTAGAGTCGATATCCACTTCCTGAATAAAAATGATATCGGAACGCAGGCCGCTCAAAAAGGTTCCCATGCCCCTCAAGTTCAACTCGGTTTGCCTTTTGCTGCTTGAACGCGATCCGGTCCCGCCATCCATGAAGAAATCCTGATCCCGATCCAGCCCGCCGTAACCGATATTAAAGGTCGTGACGGTAAAAGCGTCTCCGGTTTTCATCACACGATCCGGATTGCCTTCCATAACGATCGGCTCGGTTTCCCGCGGCCTGTAGTCCGTCACGGTCACGTACAGCAAAAAAACGCCGGCGAACAAAAGGATCGCAACCGCGGCGCCCCCGAATGCCCACAACACTTTTCTAACCATCTATTGACTCCTTCATATATCAGACTATTCGAAATTCCCGAGCAAATTTCTTCCATGCAGTCCTACTGTATCATGCGGAAGCTTGGGGAATCCAGAAGAAAAGGCCCGCCTCTCCGGGACTGCCTTAGACCGGGAGAGGAGGCCTTTATCGTCATCGTTAATCCGTCAGCCAGCGTTTAATGGTTTTCCACCAGGAACGTTTTTCCGACGTGCCGCCTTTGGCTGCGGGCTGTTCGGGATCTCCGCCGTGCGCGGCGCAGTATTCGGTCGGCTCGGTACCCGCAACGAACACCTCCAGCTTCTTGTCCGGGCAATCGGCGGTGGCCAGCTTTCCCGTTTCCCGGTCGACGTATACGGTAACGACGCCGCTTGGAATGCTGAATATTTTCGGCGGCACGTTTTCGAGCGCTTTTTCCGTAAACCGGGCAAATATCGGCGCTGCGCGGTGGCCGTCCAACGTGGTGATGGTTCGTCCCTTGTCATAACCTACCCAGACGGCCGTGGCCAGCTCCGGCGTATAGCCGACCATCCAGGCGTCGGTATCGGTCGTGCCCGTTTTGCCGGCGACCGGGCGTTTGATCAGGGAGGAGACGCGGCTTCCCGTTCCCCCGGATTCGAACACGCTCTCCATCAGATGGGTTAAAACGTAAGCAGCCGCTGGCTCCACGACCTGTTCGCCCGCGGTTTCGGGGGCTTGATACAGCACTTCCCCGGCCGCATCCGTAATTTTCAGCACGGCGACGGGCGGCATCCGTTTGCCGCCGTTGCCGATGACGGCGAAAGCGGAGGCCATCTCGAACGGACTGATGGGCGAAGTCCCAAGCGCCAGCGAAGGAACCGGCTTCAACGGGCTGACGATGCCCAGCCTTTTCGCCATATCGATGACGTTGTCAGCGCCGACTTTCAGGAGCGTATTGACGGCATAAATATTATCCGAGGCGGCGATCGCCTGCTGCATGTCGATTTCGCCCAAATACTTTTCTCCGAAGTTGCTCGGCCGGTAGATTTTCCGGTTGTTGTCGTAGTGGAACAGGGTCGGCTCGCTTTTGAACGTGCTCAGGCCGGTCATCGTTTTCGAAGACAGCGCCGTCAGATACATGATCGGTTTAAAGGATGAGCCCGGCTGGCGCGTTTTGGAGAGCGCATGGTTAAACTGGCTTGCCTTATAGTTTTTTCCTCCGACCATCGCCTTGACGTAACCTGTGCGCGGATCGATGGCTACGAGCGCCGTTTCCAGCTCGCTGTTTGGATCCATGCCCCGGGCCACCGCCTCTTCGGCTGCCGCCTGCGCATGGGGATCCAGCGTCGTATAGATATTCAGGCCGCCATGGTCCAGCTGCTCCTCGCTGATGCCCAGCTGGCTGGTGACGAGGTTCCGGATATAATCCCGGAAAAAGGGGGCGGACACCCGGGCCAGCTGCTGCTCCTGAGGCTTCAAATGAAGCTTCTCGGCGGCGGCCTCTTCGGCCTCCTGCCGCGTAATCTGGCCGGTTTCCACCATCGTGCCGAGCACGATCCTTTGCCGCATTTTGGCATGATCCATATGCTTAAATGGCGAATAGTAGGTTGGACCTTTCGGAATGCCGGCGAGCATCGCGCTTTCGGCCAGGTCGAGTTCGGCGGCCGGCTTGCCGAAATACATCTGCGAAGCGGCTTCGATGCCGTATGCGCCGTGGCCGTAATAAATTTCATTTAAATACATTTGCAGAATTTCGTTTTTGCTGTATTTCATCTCCAGCTGCGCGGTATACATCGCTTCTTTTATTTTTCGGGTCCACGTTTTGGCATGGGACAGATACAGGTTGCGGGCAAGCTGCTGCGTCAGCGTGCTCGCTCCTTGGGCCCGCTGCATTTCTTTCAAATTGACAAGCATGGCCCGGCCCATGCCTTTGACGTCGAACCCGATATGGTCGAAAAATTTCCGGTCCTCAACGGCCAGCGTCGCTTTCACAAGGAGCGGGGATATCCGCTCGAGCGGGACGGGCTCATAGCTCCGGCCGCTCGCCGAAAAGGTGGCCAAAATATTGCCCTGGCTGTCCAGGAGGCGGGAATTGCGGTCGGTGTCGGCGACGGGAAGGCTTTTTTGATACAAAAACCCAAGCAAGATGCCTACGGCAAGAAGAACGGCCAGAGTCATGGCCAGCATCAGCTTGATCAACGCGGCAAACCGGCTTTTGCGTCTGGGCTTGGAGTGATGGTGCTGCGGCATGGCGTTTCTTCCCTTCCAGTTATATACATTCATTATGGGAAAGGAGGGGCGGGGATATTCATTTTCCTTTCATAAACAGGCCGGAAAAAGGACAAGATGAACCGGGGATGACGGGTACATTCCTGGGGGCCGGACAGGCCGAAAAGGTGTGAAAAACTGTATCTTTACAGTCATTTCCCCCATCGCGTATAATTCAAAAGATGTGTTTGCGCATCCATAGTTTGGTACAATAAATAAAGCGGGGATTCAGCCTGACCGGAAAGCTCCGGACGAGGGATCAACCGAAGCGAAGTCCCCTATATTCTAGCGGAAAGAAGGTAGTTGTCGATGGAATTGTGGTTTACGGAAAAGCAAACCCCCGCTTTTGGGATTACAGCTAAAATCAAACAAACGTATGTTAACGAAAAAACCGACTTTCAGGATCTGGCCATGGTCGAGACTGAAGAGTTTGGAAATATGCTTTTGCTTGACGGCATGGTGATGACAACGGAAAAAGACGAGTTCGTATACCATGAAATGGTGGCCCATCCCGTACTGAACACGCACCCGAATCCGAAACACGTGCTGGTGGTCGGCGGCGGCGACGGCGGCGTGATCCGCGAAATCATCAAACACCCGGAAGTGGAAAAGGCGGTGCTCGTCGACATCGACGGCAAAGTGATCGAATATTCGAAAAAATACCTCCCTTCCATCGCCGGCAAGCTGGACGACCCCCGGGTCGAAGTGCACGTGAACGACGGTTTCATGCATATTCATGAGCACAAAAACGAATACGACGTCATCATGGTCGATTCCACGGAACCCGTCGGACCGGCAGCGCCGCTGTTCGAGCGCGGTTTCTACCAGGGCATCTACGAGGCGTTGAAGGACGACGGCATGTTCGTGGCCCAAACGGACAATCCTTGGTTCAAAGCCGACCTGATCCAAAAGGTCAACCGCGACGTCAAGGAAATTTTCCCGATCGTGCGCGTATACGGGGCCAACATCCCGACATACCCAAGCGGCCTCTGGACCTTTACGATGGGCAGCAAAAAGTACGATCCGCTCGAAGTGAACGAAGCGGACATTCCGGAAATGGACACCAAATATTACACCCCACGTCTTCATAAAGCGGCTTTCGTGCTGCCTAAATTCGTGGAGGATTTGACGAAATAAGGAGGCACCTTAGCACGATGAAACTTGATCAGGCATACTCAGGCAACGTGTTTATTCTCAGTTCCGACGATTACGAAAACTCCAAGGCCGTCATTTACGGCATGCCGATGGATTACACGGTCAGCTTCCGTCCGGGCTCGCGCTTCGGCCCTGCCCATATCCGCCAGGCATCCGTGGGCCTCGAGGAGTACAGTCCTTATTTGGACAAAAGCATCGAAGACATGACCTATTTCGATGCGGGCGACTTGCTCCTGCCTTTCGGCAATGCATCGCGCAGCTTGGACATCATCCGCGATTACGTGGGCAAGCTGCTGGATGACGGCAAATTCCCGATCGGCCTCGGCGGCGAGCATCTCGTCACTTGGCCGGTGATTGAGCAAATGTACGCGAAGTATCCGGATCTGATCCTGATCCATATCGACGCGCATGCCGACCTGCGCGAGCAATACGAAGGCGAGCCGCTTTCGCATTCCACGCCGGTCCGCAAGGCCGCTGCCCTGATGGGCGGCAAAAACATTTACCAATTCGGCATCCGCTCCGGATCGCGCGAGGAATTCAAATTCGGACGCGAAAACATCAACTTCTACCCGTTTGACGTAGCTGCTCCGCTGAAAGAAGCGCTGCCTCAAATGGGCAAACGTCCGGTGTACGTGACGATCGACATCGACGTGCTGGATCCGTCCGCCGCTCCAGGCACGGGTACCGCGGAAGCGGGGGGCATCACCTCCAAAGAGCTTTTGGAGGCCGTCCATCTCATCGCCCGTTCCGACGTGAACGTGGTCGGCTGCGACCTGGTCGAAGTGGCGCCGATCTATGACCATTCCGAACAGACGCAAATCGTGGCTGCCAAGCTTATTCGCGAAATGCTGCTTGGTTTTGTGAAATAACGCTTCAATTTTATTGGATTTCGTCCATTATCTGCATGCAAAGCATCTTCTGAAGGATGCCGGGAACCGTAACGACAAGGTTGGCCCCGGCTGAACTGAAGGAGATGCTTTTTTTTGGGGGTTCTTATGAATGGAAAACCTGAAAATGTTTGCGGTTGACGTGTAAATCGGGTCGTTAACGGGTAAGTTCAACGTATACGGAGGTGTTGTGCATGAGATGGAAACCATGGACGAAGCGCGCTTTGGCTGCTGCCGCGGCATGCCTGCTGCTGCCGTTGGGCTTGGGCTCTTCTCCGGGCGCCGCGGCGGCCGCCCCGCCGACAGCGGCATCATGCGGCAGCGGGGATCATGGCCTATTGCAGGACCTGCAGAAGAAGCATTCGGAGGCGGGCCGGGAGCCGCTGCATTTTACGGATATCCAGTTCCTCAGCCGGAGCACGGGGAGAGCGGCCGGCACCGGTTTTATCCTGGGCACGTCGGATGCCGGATGCCGCTGGCAGACCATTTACGAAGGGCCGTGGCAGTTTGGGCAGATTGATTTTACGGATAACGTTCACGGCTGGGCTTTAGCTTCGCTGCCGTCGAAGCCAGCGCCCGTTTTGCTTCGAACGGCGGATGGAGGCAGCCATTGGAAGGGCGTATATACGGGCAAGCTTCATTTTGAACGGATTCAATTCCTGAGCGCCAAGACGGGATTCGGTTATACGGCCACAGGCGCGTATCGGACGGATAACGGCGGCAACGGGTGGATGAAGGTTCCGACGCCGGCAAATACGCGTTATTCCGTTTTTAACGATACAAAAAACGGCTATGCGCTTACGGTCGAACCCGGACAGGGTTACCGCATTTATCAAACCCGGGACGGGGGCCGCAGCTGGGCCGCGAAGCTGAAGGTAAAAGCCGCGTCCACGGCAGGGGGCCAAATCTACAGCAAGGATGACCAAGTATGGGCGATCCTATATGGGGGTTCTGGGATGTCCCAAGTCTCGTATTCCCTATACGGCAGCACGGATCAAGGATCGCACTGGAAGCGGGTGATTGCCCAGGATACGGCCGGCGGCGGCCCTGCACCGGGAAGCGGGAAGGCTGCCGTTTCGAGCGGTCCTGCCCAGCCGGGCGGGCATCCGGGCAATATGCAGCTTTACGGCAAAGAAACCGCGATTCTTGCGGGCGGGTCCCCGGCCGGCGGCATGGTCTCGATCGGCGTTACGTATGACGGCGGGAACACGTGGAAAAACATCAAACCGTCCGTGAACGGATTTGATGCACGGATTTCCTTCGTCAACGCCAAAACAGGCTGGATGGCGGTCACCAGCGCAACCAAAGCCTCGATTTATTCCACGCAGGACGGAGGGGCGACCTGGAGCCGCAAGTTTGCGTTTCGAGAAGCGCTGCAGCCGTAAAAAACGATGAAAGGATAGGTCCGACAACGGCCTATCCTTTATATTTTCCCTGCCGTTCTTCCCATTCCTCGCGGAGCATGCCCATCCGGATCGAATCGTAAAAAACGCCGTTGTAGAGCCTGCATTTCCGCAGCCTGGCCTCCATCGTAAACCCGAGTTTTTCGCCGACCCGGATCATCCGGTGGTTGCCCGACCAGGTGGTGAAGCCAACGCGGACCAGCGGCAGGGTGCCGAACAATTTGCTGATCCACAACGCAAGCGCCCTTGTGCCGTAACCCCCGCTCCAATAGGCAGGATGGTAAATGACGATCCCCATTTCCAGCCAGTAAGAGGGCTTGTGCTCCCAATAATAACTGACCGTCCCGATCAGTTCGTCGTTGACTTCGATCGCCCAGAAGTCGTCCTGATGAACGAGATTGTCCTTGTTGGCTGCATATTTTTCGAAAGACATGGCGGTATGCTCGTAATAAGGGGCATCCCACTTTTTCCATTCGGGGGCTTCCTCTTTGGCCGAAAGCTCCCATAGCCGCGGCAGATCCCTTTCCGTAACAGGCCGGATCCGCAAGTTATCGTCTTCGTATATCGTCAAAGTTTGCCTCCTCATCTGCGGTTTTGCCGTCAAGACCGTTCAAATTCCTTTCCTGTATGATTTCGCCGCAGCCCAGGCGGTTTCCTTTTCATATCAATCTTCCAACTTCTCTCGGATCCAAAAAAGCGAAAGAATAGAAAGAACGGAAGGCGTGAAAGCTGTATAATAACGAAGGGAAGCCGGGCGCGGATAAGTCGTCCGCAATTGCTTCTGCCTGTTGAATTGAGCCCCTGAACTGGATATAGTATTACAATAGAAAGAAACAGAATGGAGCCGTAACGTGATGCAAGAAGCGAAAAGGGCGCGCATTCGCCTGCAGAGCAAGCAGGACGGGGACCTCGTGGTGCAAGAGGCGGTGGCCGAAGTGTTTGAACGCGGCGGGGCGCTCTATCTTAAATATGAGGAACCGGAGGCCGATTTGAAGGGGCGGAAGACGAGGACCCTCCTGAAAATTGCCCGGGACAGCATAAAAATGATCCGGCACGGCGCGGTGGAATCGGAGCAAACGTTTCAGGAAGGCGCCGCGATGCCCGGTTTTTATAGGTCTCCGTATACCTCGTTCAATCTTTCGACACGGACTAACTCGCTTGAGATCCGTTGGGATCGCGGGTTTTCGGGAACGGTTTCCTGGACGTACGATTTGTACGTGCATGAGGAATGTACGGGACATTTTGACATTAGTTTGCATATACAGGAGGACACGCAATGACAACCAACCCATTAGAACATATCAACCAGCTGGTGACCGAAGCGCTCGCCGAGGCCGTCGTAGCGGCTGGCATCGCAACCCGCGAGGAACTGCCCGCGTTTACGCTCGAGGTACCGAAGGACAAATCGCACGGGGATTTGGCGACGAATGCCGCGATGCAGCTGACCCGGATCGCGAAAAAGAACCCGCGCCAGATCGCCGAGGCGATCCTGGAGCATTTTGACATGAACAAAGCTTCCATTGAAAAAGCCGACATCGCCGGACCGGGCTTCATCAACTTCACGCTGAACAAAAGTTACCTATACCCGGTGATCCAGCAGGTTCATGAGCAAGGGGAAAATTACGGCCGGATCGCGCTGGGACAAGGCCAGAAAATTCAGGTGGAGTTCGTCAGCGCCAATCCGACCGGAAGCCTGCATTTGGGGCATGCGCGGGGCGCTGCCGTCGGGGATGCCCTGTGCAACGTGCTTGATTTTGCCGGTTATGAAGTGACGCGCGAATATTACATCAACGACGCGGGCAACCAGGTGGAGAACCTGTCCAAATCGATCGAAGCCCGCTACCTGCAGGAGCTCGGCCAAGACGCCGAGATGCCGGAGGACGGTTACCATGGGGAAGACATCAAAGGTTTCGCCAAGGAACTCGTCGCCGAGAAAGGCGATTCCTTGCTCTCCATGGACCCGGGAGAACGCGCGGCGTATTTCCGCAAATACGGGCTCGAAAAGGAATTGAACAAAATCAAACGCGACCTGAACCGGTTCCGGGTGCATTTCGACGAATGGTTCAGTGAAACCTCCCTTTACGAAAAAGGGCTGGTCGAGGAATCCCTGAACGAATTGAAAGCCAAGGGACAGGTGTACGAACAGGACGGGGCGACTTGGCTCCGCACGACCGACTACGGCGACGACAAGGATCGCGTATTGGTGAAAAATGACGGCACCTACACCTATTTGACGCCGGACATCGCTTATCACCGCAACAAATTCGAGCGCGGGTACGACCGCCTGATCAACATTTGGGGAGCCGACCATCATGGATATATTCCGCGGATGAAGGCGGCGATGGAAGCGATCGGTTACGATCCCGAACGGCTGACGGTATTGATCGCCCAAATGGTCAGCTTGTTCCAAAACGGGGAAAAAGTGAAAATGTCCAAACGGACGGGCAAAGCGGTAACGATGGAGGATCTGATGGAAGAAGTCGGCGTCGATGCCATCCGTTACTTCTTCACGATGCGCAGCATGGACTCCCATCTGGATTTTGACATGGATCTGGCGATTTCAACGTCCAATGAAAATCCGGTGTTTTACGTGCAATATGCCCACGCCCGGATCTGCAGCATCTACCGTCAGGCGGAGGAGCAGGGGATTACGCTGCTGCCGCTTGCCGAGGTGGATCTCAGCCTGCTGAATACCGAGCATGAATATGATCTGCTCCGCAAAATCGGCGAGCTCCCCGAGGAGATTGCCGTCGCCGCGGCGAACTATGCGCCGCATCGCATGATCCGTTACGTGTATGATCTTGCGTCCCTGTTCCACAGCTATTACAGAGCGCAGCGCGTCATTACCGAAGACGCCGCCCAGACGCAGGCTCGATTCGCCCTGCTGGGAGCCGTCCGCACGGTCATTGCCAACGTGCTGAAGCTGGTCGGCGTAAGCGCGCCGGAACAAATGTAAGGAGCTGCCGAGAGGATCGACCGATCTTCCGGGAAGGAAGCTATCAGCTATACAAAAAGCCCCTAGCTGCGGGCCCCGGAATTTTTTATGAAATCCGGTGCTCGCGGCCTGGGGATTTTTTTATTTTCGCGAACGAAGGCACCCGATTGGTAAAAATATAGAGGAAAAAACCATTTATTGTAGAATAACGACCAAATACGCCCGTCTGATTGCGTTCGAAAAACATGGGAAGAAGGAGACTGGAACGTGGCGACGATATTGGTAGTGGAAGATGAAAAACCGATCAATGACTTGATAACGATGAATTTAAAGCTGGTCGGGCATCGATTTTTTAAGGCTTTTAGCGGAATGGAAGTGCCGCCTATTTTGGAACGGGAGAAGATCGACCTGATTTTATTGGACGTGATGCTGCCTGGATTGGACGGCTTTTCGCTGATGAGGCAAATTCGGAACCTCAATGTTCCGGTTATATTTATTACGGCTAAAGACTCTTTGGCTGACCGCATCGCCGGTTTTGAACTGGGCGCGGATGATTATATCATCAAACCTTTTGAAATTTTGGAGTTGCTGGCCCGGATCCATGTGGTGCTGCGCCGGAGCACCAAGGAGCAAACGGCAATAATCATCGATGATGTCGAGATCCGGCCATTGGAGCGGCAGGTATACAAACGGGGCTGTGCCGTTGAATTGACCGCAAGGGAGTTTGAACTGCTTGACGTATTGCTTCAAAACCGAAATATTGCCCTATCCAGGGAAAAACTGCTGGAGTTGGCCTGGGGATATGATTATGAGGGAGAAACCCGAACGGTTGATGTTCATATCCGGCAGCTGCGCAAAAAGTTGGGATGGGAAGAGCGGATCAAGACCGTTTTCAAGCTTGGATACCGTCTGGAAATGCCGGGTGAACCATGAGATTTTGGCAGAAGACGTTGTTGGTCGTGCTGATTTTGTTTATCGTTGCCCTTGATGCCAGCGTGATTATGATGATGCATAAAAGCTGGAGGCTTAACCTGGAAAGGGAGATGCAGAGATCCTCCAATGAGCAGGCATTTATCACCAGCAACATCTATGACAATTTAAACTCGATCAAGTCGAGGGGCATGACCGTGAATGAGGACGTATTATTCGACGTGGCTCGTTCTTATGCGGAATATTATCAGAAGCAAAATATTTTCTTGCAATTATGGGATCGGGATCGGCTTGTGTATGATGGCGATGTAGCTGCAGGGAGGCAGCAGGGTTCGGGGCAAACACATACGGAAGAACCAAAGGTTCATGAAATGGTAACCTCGGGCAAGCTGCCCGCTCCGTACCAGGAGCTGAAGCTGGTGTATAAACGGAATATTGAAGGATTGTATGCAAGCCAAAAGGATTTGAACCGTTATTTTGTTTACGTCAATGTCATTGCCGGTCCGATTCTTGCCTTCTTGTTATATGTTCTGATCCGCCAATTAACCAAACCTTTGCGGCAGCTGTCCAAGACGACCCAAACGATCGCCGGCGGGAATTATAACGAACGCGTGGCATTGAAAAGGAATGACGAGTTCGGGGAACTTGCGCAAAATTTCAACCGGATGGCGGAAGCGGTCGAGAGGCACGTCACGGAGCTTTCCGCCATGGCGGAGGAAAAGCAGCGGATCGTTGATAATCTGGCCCATGAATTGCGCACCCCGCTGACAAGCATGCAGGGTTTTGCGCAGTATTTGAATTCAGCCCACATCAGCGAAGAGGAACGGATCACGGCGAGCGGTTATATTTGGAGCGAGACGCTGCGTTTGAAAAATTTGGCCTTCAAGCTGCTGGACTTGTCCGTTTTGCGTCGCCGGTCGGTGGAACGCATCCGTATATCGGTGGATGAGCTGTTTCAATCTGTCCGGCAAATGGAGCAGGAAAACCTGGAGAAGGCCGGCATGACGCTTGTCCTGTATAACGCCTTAGAAAGCGTATGGGGAGATCCAGATCTGCTTGCGTCGTTTCTGGTCAATTGCATCGACAATGCTATTCATGCGTCGGCGGAAGGTTCCGAAATCCGTTTATCGGCTTATGAACAACATTCGGCTGCAGTGCTGGAAGTTCGGGATTTTGGCAAGGGGATGAGCGAACAGCAAGCTCAGCGGGCGTTCGAACCATTTTACCGGGGAGATTCAGCCCGCTCGAGAGAACATGGAGGAGCCGGACTGGGATTATCGATCTGCAAACAAATAGCGGAGGCGCATCAGGCGACATTATCTCTCGAATCCCGGGAAAATGAGGGGACTTGCGTCCGCATCTTTTTATGTTTATAGACATGATTTTTGGGGATTTTACAACTTCATAACAACCACGGTCCGTATTCGATAACATCCTTGCTTTAAAGTATGGATTGGCCGGGCCCGGTCCATAAATGGAGGTTGTTCAGATGAAAAACAAGACAAAAAATACATTGACGGCGCTTGCCTTTTGCGCGGCAGCTGGCGGATTGCTTGGGTTCAACGCTTATGCTGTCCCGAATATTGCAACGTTAACGCAAAGCGAACCTAATGCCCCGCAGCCGTTTGCAGGGTCGGTTCCGCAAGAAAGGCCGGCGATCACCCTGGCAAGCAGCAAGGTTCCGGTGCTGAATGTAGAAGAGAAGGTACCGGTATCGACCGTGAATGATGAGCTGGAACGAACGATGACGGATGAAGAGATGCAGCAAATATACAATTACATCGACAACAGCAAGGATCCATTACTATCGGCAAATCGGGAAATGAGCGACCAGGAAATAAAGCGGCGGAAAGTTCTGGAAGACCGATATGTTTACGATGGGGTCCGTCCCCAAAACAGGCTGCCTCTTCAACCGGGCATCTCAAGCTTTTATTTTGACATCAGCAAGGATGTGTGGGTTTACCCTGACCGCGAGCTGACGGATGAGGAGCTGCTGCAATTCGTGGACTGGTCCAACCGAATTGTCTTTGCTCAATCCAAGCGGCTTCAAACGCAGCAACCCGATGCGAAAGATATAGGAAAAGAAGAGGCAATGGAGAAGGCCCGCGAAAGCGTGAGCAAGCTGTTTGATGCCGATATATCCAAAATGAAAGCGAGTGCGGCATTTAATAAATTTGGGCCGGAGCAAAAGGGAGAGTGGATCGTCCATTTTCAGCCTTATAGAGCCCTTACGCTGGATGCCAACGGAAGTGCTTACATGATGTATTACGTCATGATTGATGCATTGAGCGGGACAGTGAACGATACCACGATTTTTAATTCGGTTTATAAAAGGAACCCGATTACATCCGCCATGAAAAAGCAAATCAGACAAGATCCAAGCTGGATTGAAGCGGCCAAAGCCATTGTCGTCAAAAAACAGGGAGACGCGCGCCCCATTCAAAAATCAACAATTATACAAGATCAAGTATATGATCAACGCGGCGTTGTTGCCGTTTCAATCGTAATGAAGGACGGCAGCTCCTATATCGTGGAATTGCGTTATCCGGAGAAAATGTTGCGATGCCTGATTTACGAACCCGCGGCAAAGGGGAAATAATCTGGACGGATCAAATGTAGGAAGGCTGTCCTTGGGCCCGGTTAATGGGCCCAAGGACAGCCTTCTTTTCGCATCAATAAGGATGGCTGGGCGTTTATTTTCGATTTTTTTCGTTTTATGATTTGGGTCTTTTTCTTTTCATGCCTTCCCGCAGCAGCTTCAGCGCGTTGACCTCTGCCCCTCCGGCAGGACGGCGCTGTCCTTTTCGGGTTTTTAACGGGGTGGCCGTCAGCTGCAGCAGCTCTTTGATTTCATCCGGCTGAAGATCAGGATTTTGCGCAAGCAAAAGCGCGATTGCGCCGCTCACATGGGACGTGGCCATCGACGTACCGCTCATCTCATGGTATTTGCCTTGCGTCCAGGAAGAAACGATTTTATCTCCCGGGGCATAAATATCAATGAACTCGCCTCTGTTGCTGAAGCTGGCGATCCGCCGATGGCGGTCGGTTGCCCCGACAGAGATGGTTTGCGGATATTTGGCGGGATAGTCGATATTGCGCCGTTTTCCGTCATTGCCGGAAGAAGCGACGATCGATATGCCGGCTGCGTGGGCTTTATTAACGACCTCCAGCAATGCTTTGCTGCGCGTTTTCATGCCGAAGCTCATATTGATGATATGCATGCGGTTTCGGATGCACCAGTCGATGCCTTGGATGATATCGGACACGTAGGCCGAGCCGTTATGATCAAAAGCTTTGACCGGATATATGGTAGCCCGGGGCGCGACGCCGATCATGCCTTCCGTGCCGTTGGCTGCCGCGATGGTACCGGCAATATGGGTTCCGTGCCCGTTGTCGTCGAACGGAAGCATATGTCTGTTCAGCAGATTAATGCCTTTGGCGAGCGATCCGCGAAGGTCCGGATGGTAGTAATCCGCGCCGGTGTCGATCACGCCGATCTTGATCCGGTACCCGGTGGAGGTTGCCCAGGCCTTTGGAGCCTGGATTTGTTTGACGCCATAAGGAATGCCGGGGCCTTGGCTGGTTTTGCTTGCCAGCGTATGCACCTGGACCAGGCTGTCTTCCTCGATCATAATGTCGTTTTTGAAAGGATCCAGATGTCTTCCGCTGCCGGACAGGGGTGCCATAACCGATTTAAGCGTGCGGGATGTTGGCAGGTCTGGCCAATCGGGGTGAAGGGCTTTTAGCTCCTCCAGTGTTTGTTCAAATTGGTCGTAATGCCGGGGATCGACGAACCTGATGATCCGTTTGGCTCCGGACGGTGCGGGACTCTCCATGTCTTCAAGCAGCATCTGTATCAATCCGGTGTAGTCCATATTGGGCAGTCCCCCTCATAATGAACCCTGCTTTTTGCATTGTATGTGGGAGGCGGCTGCAGCGAGTGGGAACTTGCCCTTGTTCCGGCACAAGATTCGATATAAATTTTCATGGGTCGATGTCTTTTTCGAGTGAGTTGAGCGCAACTTTTTCGGTGCCTTGCTCTTTTTGAGGAAAGTATTTACTTGATGCTTTTTTTGTGGAATTAGGCCCCGCCCGAATGGCAAAACAAACCTGCGGACATAAAATATATGGGAGAGACTTCAAGGGCTCTTTCAAAATTTCCCGGCAGGGGAAGCCATGTCCGGGCGGATACAGTCAAAGGGCAGGGGAAACCCTGCCTTTTTCATTCCCGAAAAGAGGCCCCCGGGTTTCCCGCATAAAAACTTGCAATTTATTTATAAATAGGTTTTACTTAGTTTTGATAATGGATATGTTGTTATAAAGCAGATGTTATACGGGTGAACAACGCCAATAAATCCGTATAAGTTGAACATTGCGTGAGAGGAAGTGTCCGTTAGTGAGTAACTCACTCCAATTAAAGATGGACCCTGAAAAAATCAGGGAAATGCCATTGGTGGATTTGGCCTTTGCGGTGTTGAAGGCGGCGAATACGCCATTTTATTACCTTGACCTGATGAAAGAGGTTGCCAAGCTTCGCGGCTTGACGGAAGAAGAAATAAAAGAAACCGTTGCGCAGCTATATACAGAAATCAATATAGACGGCCGGTTCGCGTGCGTCGGCACCAACCTTTGGGGACTCAAACGCTGGTATCCGATCGACCGCTCGGAGGATCCGATCTCGAGCTCGAAGCGTCCGCGCATCATCAACGATGACGACGACGAGGATGAGGACGACGAATTCATCGATGAGGACGACAGCTTTAATCCGGACGACACCGAAGAAGATTTCGACCGCATCGACGAGGACCATGACGATATTTACTCCGATGACGATTCGGAAGACGAAATCGAAGACGAGGATATCATCGAGGACGAAGACCTGGAAGAAGAAGAAGATCTCGACGAAGAAGACGAGGATTTGGCCGACGATTCCGACGACGACGATAAATATTAATCCGTTTGCCATTCTCTCTTGACAGAGGACATGGCAACGAGTAAACTATTGCATGGGCTTATGATTGAGATTTAAATATGCGTAAAATAATAAAAAGTGCCCCGTCCTACGGGTGTCACTTTTTTTGTTTTTTTTGGGGCAAAACGGGCTGCATTTCAGGCTGTTTTGCTTCTGTAGAATGGACTCGCTCGTTAAAAGTTCACTCTATATAGATGCCGGATTACCTCATTGTGCCATTTGATTTCAAATGGCGCATTGTTGTTCAAGCGGACGGTAAAAGCAATATCACCGGCGCGGCCGTTTTTCGGGTGGAATTCATGAAAAAGGGTTACGCTAAACATCATATGTCGCCTGAATTTACTGGAACTTTAATAGGAGGGTTTTTATAGTGACAAAGTATATTTTTGTGACGGGCGGGGTAGTGTCGTCCCTGGGTAAAGGGATTACGGCGGCTTCTCTGGGCAGACTGCTGAAAAACAGAGGATTAAAGGTTACGATCCAGAAATTCGATCCTTATTTGAACGTGGATCCGGGCACCATGAGTCCTTATCAGCATGGCGAAGTGTTCGTCACCGACGACGGAGCCGAAACGGACCTCGATTTGGGGCATTATGAGCGATTTATTGACATCAACCTGTCCAAGAACAGCAACGTCACCACAGGCAAGGTATATTCGTCCGTCATCAGCAAGGAACGCCGCGGCGAATATTTGGGCGGTACCGTTCAGGTTATCCCGCATATCACGAATGAAATCAAAGAACGCGTATTCCGTGCGGGCCGCGAAGCCGGCTCGGACGTCGTCATTACGGAGATCGGCGGTACGGTAGGCGACATCGAAAGCTTGCCGTTCCTGGAAGCCATCCGTCAGATCAAAAGCGAAATCGGCCGCGAGAACGTGATGTACATCCATGTGACGCTGATTCCTTACATTAAAGCGGCGGGCGAAGTGAAAACGAAACCGACGCAGCACAGCGTGAAGGAGCTTCGCAGTATCGGGATCCAGCCGAACGTGATCGTTTGCCGCACCGAGCATGAATTGTCCGCCGACATGAAGGCCAAAATCGCCCTCTTCTGCGACATCGACGAAAGCGCGGTCGTGGAATGCCGCGATGCGTCCACGCTGTACGAGGTTCCATTGAATCTGCGCGACGAAGGTTTGGACGAGATCGTCGTCAACTACTTGAAGCTGACGACGCCGAAACCGGACATGACCGAATGGGAAAGCCTCGTCGACCGGATCAACAAGCTGGAAAAAACGGTCGAAATCGCGATCGTCGGCAAATACGTCGCTCTTCACGACGCTTATTTGAGCGTGGTCGAATCGCTCTCCCATGCCGGGTTTGAGGCAAACGCCGACGTGAAAATCCGCTGGGTCAACGCAGAGGAAGTGACCGACCAGAACGTGGATGAGCTGCTGGGCGGAATCGGCGGCATTCTCGTGCCGGGCGGTTTCGGCGACCGCGGCATCGAAGGCAAGGTTTCGGCCATCCGTTATGCGCGCGAGAAGCAAATTCCGTTCTTCGGCATCTGCCTCGGTATGCAGGTTTCGGTTATCGAATATGCCCGTTCGATCCTCGGCATGGATGACGCGAACAGCTCCGAGATCAATCCGGCTACCCCGTATCCGGTCATCGACCTGCTGCCTGAGCAAAAGGATATCGAGGACCTGGGCGGCACGATGCGCCTTGGCTTGTATCCGTGCAAGCTGGCCGAAGGCTCGCTGGCGATGAAATGCTACAATGACGAGCTTGTGTACGAAAGACACCGCCACCGGTACGAGTTCAACAACCAATACCGCGAGGCGATCGAAAAAGCAGGCCTGCGCATTTCCGGTACCTCCCCGGACGGCCGTCTGGTCGAAATCGTGGAGCTTCCGGAACATCCATGGTTTTTGGCCGTGCAGTTCCATCCGGAATTCACGTCCCGGCCAAACCGTCCGCAGCCGCTTTTCCGCGAATTCGTCAAAGCGTCGATTAACCATAAAACAATCTAATATTCATTTGAAAAAAAGGACCTTTTGTTACAGGTCCTTTTTTCATTTTTGCGCAGAGGAAGGAATTCGTAACTAGAGAGCGAATAACATTAACTGGATATATTTCGCAACGATTAACCAATAAATGTTAAAATTCAAGGATAGGCAGGGTTAGGCTGATGTTGGGAGGTTTGCTGAAGTGGATAAGAAGAAAGTATTGATTGTCGATGACCAGAACGGAATACGCATCCTGTTAATGGAAGTGTTCAGCAGCGAAGGTTATACGACATATCAGGCGGCCAACGGAAAAATCGCGTTAGAGATCGTGGAAAAGGACGCGCCCGATTTGGTCCTGCTCGATATGAAGATCCCGGGGATGGACGGACTCGAAATTTTGAAGCATATTAAGGAAATGAACCCAGCCATCAAAGTGATCATGATGACCGCCTACGGCGAGCTCGACATGATCAAGGAAGCGACCGAGCTGGGAGCCTTGATGCATTTTACAAAGCCGTTTGACATCGATGAAATGCGGGTTGCGGTGAACATGCAGCTGAAACACAACCCTGTTCAATCCGGATGACGGGAGAGGATTCTGCTTAGGCAGAATTCTTTTTTTTGCCTTCGCCTATCAAGGGGCAAAGCTTATTTTCAATTGCTTGTTTAGCATTTGGAACATGATGTGGTATAATAATCCCGAATAAGAGAAGTCGGCTTTAAACCATAGACAAAACGATGACTTTAGGAGGATTGAAACCATGCCATTGGTATCGATGACTGACATGTTAAACAAGGCGCTTGCAGGGAAATACGCGGTAGGTCAATTCAACATCAACAACCTTGAATGGACCCAGGCGATCCTTCTCGCTGCCGAAGAAGAAAAATCTCCTGTGATTCTCGGCGTATCCGAAGGTGCAGCCCGTCATATGAGCGGTTTCTATACGGTAGTGAAAATGGTGGAAGGCCTTATCCATGACCTGAAAATTACGGTTCCCGTAGCGATCCACCTGGACCATGGCTCCAGTTTCGAAAAATGTAAAGAAGCGATCGACGCCGGATTTACGTCCGTTATGATCGACGATTCCCACAGCCCGATCGACCACAACATCGAAACGACGAAAAAAGTGGTTGAATATGCGCATGCCAAAGGCGTTTCCGTTGAAGCCGAAGTAGGTACTGTCGGCGGACAAGAAGACGACGTGATCGGCGGCATTATGTATGCCAAGCTGGAAGACTGCATCCGCATCGTCAAAGAAACAGGCATCGATACCCTGGCGCCTGCGCTTGGTTCCGTACACGGCCCTTACCAAGGCGAACCGAACCTCGGATTCAAAGAAATGGAAGAAATCAAAAATGCGACCCAAATTCCGCTCGTTCTTCATGGCGGTACCGGTATCCCTACGCATGACATCCAAAAAGCCATCTCTTTGGGCACATCCAAAATCAACGTAAACACCGAAAACCAAATCGAATTCACGAAAGCCGTTCGCGAAGTGCTTGCCGCAAAACCGGACGTATACGATCCTCGTAAGTACATCGTGCCTGGACGCGACGCCATCAAAGCAACCGTCATCGGTAAAATCCGCGAGTTCGGCTCGAACAACAAAGCGTAACCTGCGTTTTTCGTTGTTTCTGTGCTTTGCCGCACAAGAGAGCTTACGTGTTGTTTGAAATGAAGATGGACAGCCCCTGGCCAGGGGCTGTCCTATTGAATAGGTTGAAATGGAGAGCACACCGCTTAGCCGGTGTTTTTCCATTTCATCAACCAAAATGAACACCAAACGATTTTGCTGCTGCGAAGTAAGTGGGGGGAACCTAAAACGTATGGAAAAATTGATGATAAGTGGTGGACGCCCACTTCATGGCGCCGTGACGATTAGCGGAGCCAAAAACAGCGCCATTGCCCTGATTCCTGCCGCGATTTTGGCCGAGTCCGAGGTCGTGCTCGACAATCTGCCTCTTCTGAGCGACGTGGCGGTATATGCCGAGATTTTGGAGGAGCTGGGCGCGAAAGTTACCTGGAAGGAAAGCCAAATGGTCATCGACCCTTCCGATATCAAGTCGATTCCTATGCCAAACGGCCCCGTCAAAAAATTAAGAGCTTCTTATTACATGATGGGAGCCATGCTTGGCCGTTTCAAAGAAGCGGTCATCGGTCTTCCCGGGGGATGCAACTTCGAACCCCGCCCGATCGACCAGCATATTAAAGGATTTGAAGCATTGGGCGCAACCGTGACCAATGAACATGGGGCGATTCACCTTCATGCGAAGGAATTGAAGGGCGCCAAAATTTATTTGGACGTATCCAGCGTGGGTGCGACGATTAACATTATGCTGGCGGCTGCCAAAGCCAAAGGCTCCACAATTATCGAAAATGCGGCCAAAGAGCCTGAGATTATAGATGTAGCAACGCTTCTTAATTCCATGGGCGCCGTTATCAAAGGCGCAGGAACGGAAACCATTCGCATCGAAGGCGTCTCCGAACTGCACGGCTGCCGCCATTCCATCATCCCGGACCGGATTCAGGCAGGCACGTACATGATCGCGGCTGCCGCCACGCGCGGGGACGTGCTGATCGACAATATTATTCCCAAACACCTTGAAGCGCTGACGGCCAAGCTGATCGAAATGGGGGTCGGGATCGAGGAACTGGATGAAAGCATCCGCGTCATCGGTCAGCCAGACTATGGTCATGTCGACGTGAAAGCACTGATTTATCCAGGATTTGCTACAGATTTACAATCGCCGATGACCAGCTTGCTGACGCAGGCCGAGGGCGTAAGCGTACTGAGCGATTTCGTCTACAGCAACCGGTTCAAACACGTGCCCGAACTCGTCCGGATGGGCGCGAAGATCCGGGTGGAGGGCCGTTCGGCCATTATCGAGCGAAGCCGTCTGAACGCGGCCAAAGTGAAGGCGACGGACCTGCGCGCCGGAGCGGCGCTGGTGATCGCCGGCCTGACGGTCGAAGAAGGGGTCACCGAAGTGACGGGCGTCGAGTTCATCGACCGGGGATACGACCATTTGGTCACCAATCTCCGGATGTTAGGTGCGGATGTATGGCGTGAAAAGGAATAAATGGCATACGGAAGGGGATTGTGCATTTTTCGCGAATTCCATTAGGGTATAACGTTTTTGCTAAAAAACTGCATATCTCCTTCCCATTTGGGTAATGCTATCTTAATAAGGATTTTCATAGACTGATAGAACAATATTTCGTACGACAGGACTTATAAAATTGAATAGGTGGTTATTACATGGATTTGCAAATTGCCGATTTGGAAGAAATGAAGCTGACCGATCTGTACAAGCTTGCAAAGAAGTACCAGATCCCGTATTACGGCCAGCTGAAGAAAAAAGAGCTGATTTTTGCCATTTTGAGAGCACAGGCAGAGCACAGCGGACTCATGTTCATGGAAGGGGTTCTGGAAATCCTCCCGGAAGGATACGGGTTCCTCAGACCGATCAACTATTTGCCGAGCACCGAGGATATTTACATTTCGGCCTCGCAGATCCGCAAATTCGATCTTAGAACAGGAGACCTGGTCTCAGGGAAATGCCGGGCGCCTAAAGAAAATGAACGTTACTTCGGCCTGCTGCAGGTCAATGCAGTCAATGGAGAAAACCCGGAAACAGCCGCGGAACGTCTTCACTTCCCTGCACTCACACCTCTTTTTCCGCAAAAGAAGCTCGTGCTTGAAACATCCCCTAACCATTTGTCTACACGGATTATGGACTTGCTCGCTCCCGTCGGTTTGGGACAGCGCGGTTTGATCGTCGCACCTCCGAAAGCAGGTAAAACGCTCCTCTTAAAGGAAATTGCCAACAGCATCTCTACCAACAATCCCGAAATCGAACTGTTTGTACTGCTCATCGATGAACGTCCCGAGGAAGTGACGGATATGCAGCGTTCCGTTAAAGGTGAGGTGGTTGCTTCGACGTTCGACGAACTCCCGGAGAACCATATCAAAGTGGCGGAGCTCGTGCTTGAGCGTGCGCTGCGACTGGTGGAGCATAAGAAGGATGTCGTTATTTTGATGGACAGCATCACCCGTTTGGCGCGTGCCTATAACCTGGTTATTCCGCCATCCGGACGCACGCTGAGCGGCGGTATCGATCCGGCGGCATTTCATCGTCCCAAACGCTTTTTCGGTTCCGCGCGTAACGTGGAGGAAGGCGGCAGCCTGACCATTTTGGCGACGGCGCTGATCGATACCGGTTCGCGGATGGACGACATCATTTACGAGGAATTTAAAGGAACGGGCAACATGGAGCTGCATCTCGACCGCAAATTGGCGGAACGCCGCATTTTCCCTGCGATCGACATCCGCCGTTCGGGCACGCGCCGCGAAGAGGTGCTGCTGACGAAGGAAGAACTGGATACGATTTGGGCGATCCGCAAAAACATGAATGAATCGGCCGACTTTGTGGAAGGATTCCTGAAAAAGCTCCGGGACTGCAAAACGAATGCGGAATTTTTGGCATCCTTCGACGTCAGCGGCGTGAGCAACGGCAAGAGCTCGGGCAGCAGCCATGGCGGAGGAAACCGGAGAAGCTCTAGACCTGCTGCGGCTTCGGTGCCGCTCACATAAATACTTTTACGAACAAAGAGGAGAACACCATGTACCTGGTATATGCAGATGAGAAAGGCAATGTATACGACCATCCTTCGCTTTACGGGCTTGCCCGAAGCGGCGACATGATCGTGGAAATTTTGGAGGATGAGCTGATCCCGCTGCCGGAAGGAGCCACGCTGGTCGGCTTGCCGAATACGCGGGCCATCGGCATGGACCCGGAGACCGGGGAAATGATGCCTCTGCCCGGGGGAGGCCAAGCCGTAGGGGCTCTCCTGCCGCAAGGGTATACCCGGCTGTGCCTGCCCGGCTACGTGAAGACGGATAAAGACTATAAGCTGCCGCTGTTCGGATATTCCGCCGTGGTGTGGAAGGACGGGGGGTTTTATACGACCGCGCGCCTCACCGACGACCCGGAAAAGTGGAATCCGCTGAATTGCGATCTCGATGAACTTAAGCTGGGCGTTAAAAACCTTAGACAGAAATATCCGGAAAACCGGCTGTACGAGCATTTGTCCAACTGCGCGCTGGGATACGAATGCCTGACGGCTTCCAATACGTTTTTGAACCGCTGGGAAGGCGCCGTTCCGGTGTCTTATTCCTGCAACGCGGGTTGTTTCGGATGCATCTCCGAACAGCCGGACGACAGCGGTTTTGTGGCCCCGCAGACGCGCATGAACTTCAAACCGAGGGTAGAGGAGCTCGTCCAGATCATGCTGGAGCACCTGAAGACGCCGGAATCGATTATCAGCTTCGGGCAGGGCTGCGAAGGCGAGCCGTCCACCCAGGCAAAGATCATTATCGAGGCGATCCGCGAGGTCCGCTCCATCACCGATATGGGGTATATCAATATCAACACGAACGCGGGTTTGACGGATTTTATCCGCGGCATCGTCGATGCGGGACTCGATCTGATGCGGGTCAGCACGATCAGCGCGCTGGACGATCATTACAACGCATATTACAAACCGCGCAAATACACGCTGGCGAATGTGGAAAAATCGTTGAAATACGCTTCCGACCAAGGCGTGTACACATCGATCAACTACCTTATTTTCCCGGGCGTGACCGACCGCGAGGAGGAAATCGAGGCCATGATCGAATTCGCCCGCCGCACGGGGCTGAAGCTGATTCAAATGCGCAATTTGAACATCGACCCGGAGAGTTACCTGGAGCTGATTCCGCCTGCCAAAGGGGAAATCCTCGGCATGAAACAGATGATCGAGATTTTCCAGGCCGAGCTGCCAGACGTTGTCATCGGTTCGTATACCCATGTGCCTCCTGAAGGCATGAGAAGGCCGAAAAAGCCCGTTTTGGCTCGGGACTAACAGATTCTAACATTTCGTTGATTATTGAGTTTGTCCCTGTTATAATATAAGTATTGTGTCATTATAACTCTGTGTACGCATGAGACTCAGGGCAAAAAGAGGTGAAAGACATGAAACAAGAGGTTCAACCAAAATACCACGTAACGACCGTAACATGTGCTTGCGGCAATACGTTCGAAACGGGTTCCGTTAAAGAGGATCTGCGCGTTGAGATTTGCTCCAACTGCCATCCGTTCTTTACAGGCAAACAGAAATTCGTGGATGCCGGCGGCCGTGTTGATAGATTTAAAAAGAAATACGGTATCTAATACGCATACAACCAATCCCTTGTCCGCTCCGCGGGCGAGGGATTTTTTCTGTTGCGGAAGCGGCGCTCCGAACGGAAAGAACATGACCGGGGCAGTGTTTTTGAAGCGGTGCCGATTAGCTGCACCCAATGAATTTTCGACGATTGTTTTGTGCCAACTTTTGCTGCGGGTTGCACTTTGTCTTGAAATGAACTATACTAATCCTTGCCGTGCTAGACGGGGAGGTAGCGGTGCCCTGTAACTCGCAATCCGCTGTAGCGAGGTTGAATTCCTGTTAGAGGTTTTGTTGATGTGAGGTTTGGTCCCTGCGTGCGATGTTGACGGTTGGGTCCTCCGCAATGAGCACTTGTGAACCTGGTCAGGTCCGGAAGGAAGCAGCCATAAGCAAGCCCGCTCTTGTGCCGGAGGGTGGCCTAGCCCGAGTCGTTGCTCAGGGGTGCCGCTTGGATCACAATAATCAATAACAGGTGCACGGTATTACATATCGTGAACCGGTAAGCATCTTTGCATTTGCAAGGATGCTTTTTTGTTTGGATTCTTTCATCACAATTCTGGGCTCAATGTCAAAAAAAGCGAATTCATCAAAATCGGTTAGACGTTTTGTATGACGACGGATTATAGTATAATGATGAAGCGACGAACATGCACGCAAGTGGAAGTTGAAAGAGGGTATAGCAAGTGAAACATATAGCGCTCTACCGTGCCTGGCGGCCGCAGTCGTTTCAGGACATGGTTGGACAACAGCATATTATTCAGACGCTGCAGAACGCCATCCGGGAGCAGCGGGTTTCCCATGCTTACCTGTTCAGCGGTCCGCGCGGAACCGGTAAGACCACGACCGCCAAGGTGCTTGCCAAAGCAGTCAACTGCGAACGCGGTCCGGCCCCGGAGCCGTGCAACGAATGCGAATCCTGCCGGAGAATAACGGCGGGGGCGGTCATGGACGTACAGGAAATTGACGCCGCCTCGAACCGTGGTGTCGAAGAAATCCGTGATCTGCGCGAGAAAGTAAAATATGCACCGACCGAAGTTCGGCAAAAGGTGTATATTATTGACGAAGTGCATATGCTGACGACAGAAGCGTTTAACGCGCTGTTAAAGACATTGGAGGAGCCGCCTCCGCACGTCATGTTTATATTGGCGACGACGGAGCCCCACAAGCTGCCGGCTACCATCATTTCGCGCTGTCAGCGTTTCGATTTCCGCAGGGTATCCCTGGAGGAACAAACGCAGCGGCTTGCGCAAATCGCCAAAGAAGAAGGAATGGAAGCCGAAACCGAGGCCCTTCAGTATATAGCCCGCTTATCCGATGGCGGCATGCGGGATGCGCTCAGCATTTTGGATCAGATTGCATCTTTTACGGGCGGTCATGTATCCTATGAACAAGTGCTGAGCATGACCGGCGGCATCGCCTCCGAACAGTTCGGCAGACTTGCCGGCGCGATTCAAAAAGGCGATGCGGGTCTAGTGCTGCAGATCGTGGAAGAATTCATGCAGGAAGGCAAAAGCGCCGACAAATGCATGGAAAACCTGCTGTACTACTTCCGCGACCTGCTCATGATCCAAATGATTCCGAACGTTACCCAGCTGACGGACCGGGTGCTTCATCCGGAGGAGTATAAAGAAATGGCTGCTTCTTTTACGAGGCAGCAGCTGTTTCATATGATCGATACCTTGAACCGCTATCAAAGCGAGATGAAATATTCTTCGCAGCCGCAAACCTTGTTTGAGGTGGCGCTGCTCAAGCTTTGCGGCATTCCGCAGGGAAGCGCGACCGAATTCGATCAGCCGCAGGCCCGGCAGACGTCCGCAGCGCCCGCGGATTCATCCGAAGTGAACCAGCTGAAGCGCCAGGTCGCGGCGCTGGAGAAGAAGCTGGAGAAGCTTATTCAGGGAGGTTCCGTGCCATCCGGCGCTGCTTCGGGGGCCCCTGCGCGTGCGTCCCAGCCTGCTCCGCGGATGTCGTCCGCGGCCAAAATCCCGGCCAATTTGGACCAGTTTCTGGCCCGCAAGAGCAGCCCGGAGTTTGTGGAAGTGCAGCGGCAATGGGGACAGGTCCTCCAGGGCGTCAAGGACGAGAAGGTAACCGTCCATGCCTGGTTTATGGACGGAGATCCGGTGTCCGTGTTGGAGGATGCGGTGTTGGTGGCTTTTAAAAACAACATTCACCGCGAAACGACGGAGAAGCCCGCGAACAAGCAGGTGATCGAAGGCGTGCTCCACGACAAGCTCGGCAAGCCTTACCATCTGGTGACGATGATGCAGAGGGATTGGGCTGCGGCCATTGAAGGCGCCGGCACCCAGCAGAAAGAGGAGCTGAAGCTGGAACACGAGCATGAGGGCAAGGACCCGAACGAAAAGCCATGGATTGATGAGGCGCTCCAGATGTTTGGAGAAGATCTCGTGATCATAAAAGATTAACCCGCGCATGATGCGCGCCAATACCCCAATCATTTTAAAGAGGAGACGATACGTATGAATAATATGAACCAAATGATGAAACAGGTTAAAAAAATGCAGGAGCAAATGCTGAAGGCTCAAGAAGCCCTTGCCGAGAAAAAGGTTGAAGGCAGCTCCGGCGGCGGCGTGGTTACGGTAGAAGTGAACGGCCATAAAAAGGTGCTTTCCATCACCATCAAACCGGAAGCCGTTGATCCGGACGACGTTGAAATGCTGCAGGACCTTGTACTGACAGCCGTTAACGACGCATTGACCAAAGCGGACGATATCGCCAACGCCGATATGAGCAAATTCACCGGCGGCATGAAAATTCCTGGATTGTTCTAATTGAAGGCAGAAGGAGAGGCCTAACGTTTTGTATTATCCCGAACCGATCGCCAAGCTGATCGACGCATTCACGCGATTGCCGGGCATCGGGCCGAAGACGGCGGCCCGCCTGGCTTTTCACGTGCTTAATATGAAGGAAGACGACGTCATCGATTTTGCCAAGGCACTCGTCAGTGTGAAGCGCAATCTCCACTACTGCTCTGTCTGCTGCAACATTACGGACACCGACCCTTGCCGGATTTGCCAGGATAAGACCCGGGATTCGTCCGTCATCTGCGTGGTGCAGGATCCGAAGGACCTTGTAGCCATGGAACGGACCAAAGAGTTTAACGGGTATTATCACGTCTTGCAGGGCGCCATCTCGCCGATGGAGGGAGTAGGCCCGGATGACATCCGGCTGAAAGAGCTGTTGACGCGCCTCAGCGATGAACGCGTGAAGGAGCTTATTTTGGCGACGAATCCGAATATTGAAGGCGAAGCGACCGCGATGTACATATCGCGTCTCGTTCGCCCCTTTGACCTTGTCGTTACGCGAATTGCCCATGGCCTGCCGGTGGGCGGGGATTTGGAATACGCCGACGAAGTCACCCTATCCAAGGCGCTGGAGGGCCGGCGTCAATTGTAATCATGTTTCAATGGAACTGTACGTTTAAAGGAAGTCCCGAGCCGGGGCTTCCTTTTTTGGTTCTAAGTTTGTCCTTCGTCCCGTATGAATGAAAATGGAGAGCGGTTAGTCGGTTTGATCACTATTCATTTTTATGGATTGGGGGCTTGGGCGATGGCGTGGTTCCGGAACAAAAACCCGAAAGTGCCTGCATGGCAGCTGAAACAGAAGCAGGATGAAGAATTGGCGGTTTTTATGGATGTGCGCAAGGCGCAGAGGGAGTGGGAGCAGGCGAGGCTCTTTTTTGAAGAAGCGGAAGGCGAGGAACAGATCGATTACGCGATCTACATGCTGGAAGCGGCGGAACTCAAGTACCAGATGCATTTAAGGGCCGCCAAACGGATGGGATTGAATCGCATTCAGCTTCCGGTGCAGCAAAGGGCGGAGGCAGAGGCATAGCAGGCGTAAAACCATTCACTGAATTTGGCATCGCCGTTTCTGTAAAACCAAGGAGGGGAAAAAGAATGAAGCTGGTCGTCATGGGAATAATGACGGTATCGTTGTTGCTGCTCCTGCTCATCGTGTTCCGGAAAAAAATCGGCTTCGGGTGGCTGACGATGTTCGGAACGCATCTGGTGCTCGCGTCGCTGGGCTTGTATCTGGTGAATTACTCGGGTCTGATTCCGGAGGTGTACATCCCGTTGAATCCGACTACGGTGGGAACGGTGATGGTTTTGGGGCTGCCCGGAGTGGCACTTTTGTTCGGTTTAAAAATATCTTTGATGGGGTAGTTGACGGACCTCTATGTTCTGTGGTACATTATATCTCGCCCCTTTCAAAAAGGTACAAGCTTACTGAACGGTAAGCAAGGTAAAAAACTTTTTAAAAAAAGTGCTTGACGAAATGATGGGCAGCATGATATATTATAAGAGTTGCTGAGATAAAAGCTAGCGACGAAAACGAAAGAATTTGATCTTTGAAAACTGAACAACGAGTGAGATACAGGCTTTGCTTGCAAAGCCGATCGCGAAGCAAATTGGTTCGAGTCTTTTGGCTGAATGATTTGTGGAGCACAAATGAGAATTAAATTCTCGTCAGATTCAAAATGAGTCACAAACTTTCA